>NZ_CBCSFP010000001.1:0-849357 GCF_965138755.1 Bordetella tumulicola
GCCAAGCCCCTGAAGCCCCCGACACGAACTCGCAGCGGTGGCATGCCTTTTAGCTGTGGGTTTTGATTTTATTTTGCTGATATACCCTCTGGTGAGTCGGAGGGTTTTTTCATCTTGGGGTTCGGTCGGGTTGTGTTGTTCAGTGTGGTTTGCTCATTATGTCGGTTTTAGCGAGCAGCCGCCTCGGGCTGCAATCGGCCAAATCGGACTTTAGATGGATGGCCCTAGATCGGTAACAATAGGGCGCAGTTGCAAAGCATTGTGGCGAACTCCTCACCTACTGCCGGAAGGCGAGTAATCAGCATCTTCGCAATATCGAGGAATCAGTGGAAAAACGAACCGCCGTTTCGATAGCCGTGTTTAGTGTCATATCCATTGGATTCTTTGCGGTCGGCGTCCATGTCGGCCTTAACGCGGAACAATGGGCTGCGTGGATACAGGCGATAGGAAGTATTGGCGCAATTTTGGCTGCGGTTGGCGTCGTTCAATATCAGCGCCAAAATGAAATCCGACGTGCCGCAGAAAGAGAGCGCCTCTCCTTTCAACGGAAAATGTATGCCATGAGAGCTCTATTCATGGAGATAGCTCAGCGCTGTCACACTGTCGCAGGAAAGGTATATGGCGATCACATTACTTGGGAACTAGAAAAAACCCATTTGCAAGAGGCACGGGCGATGCTGACTGCATTGCCAGTTTTCGATATACCGGACTCCGGCCTCGTCATGAGGATCATGACCATCGTCACCGGATTGCGGACAGCAGAGGCCATGGCAGAAGCAATGAAAACACCTAGGTCAAAATCGGTTCGAGATCACATCGCATCAATCTTGCTGACCCCACACGATCAGTGCTTAGAAGCGATCGTCGAAGTGACTAACCAGCTGGCGAGATGTAGTACAGAGAAAGAGCTTGAATTGGCTTGGCAGTCGTTCGAACGATTTAAAGACAATATGCAGCTAGCAAAAAAAGTGATGGCATCGCAACAGCAGAAATCTAAGAGTGAACCTTCAGATTCAGTTATCAAGGAGCCGTCAGATAAACAGAACGTCTCTTGAGGGTCGAATTCAGACAGTCGCGAAAGACTGCTTTCGACCCAAAGCTGACGATGGGGGCTAGTTCTCAAAATAGTCAATGATTTGCCGCCGCTTGCGCCTTGACAGAACCACGCCGTTAGAGAATCTAACCCCCGCCTCCTTTCGGGTTATAGTGCGTTCCGTTACTTAAAGTTTCATATTCCATATGGCGAAGGCACCGAGGGGCGAAAAGCGAAAGATCGAAGTTGCTGCGTCACTTTGGATTGATCTGCTAGGTTATGGCTCCATTCTCGAAGCGGCACAGTGGGATCCGACTTCCGAGCGGTCCGAAGCCGCGCTTGCGCGTATTGTGGAGTTCCAGCGCCTGATCACGAAACACTCCAACAGGCACTTTCCGACGTTCGTCATGAATGATGGAGCGATAGTCTTTCGGGATATGTCGCCGCGGAGTAGTGGAGTCACGTTCGACTTTCTTAAGCGCGCTATTGCCCTGCATCGTGAAGTCAACGATGTTGATCGTTCGGCGGGGTATCCCGGAGCTCGCGCAGTTCTAGCCGTTGGCTTCCGTGTTCGACGTAACATCAGCTTCGCGTCGCGCCTGCAAAGTGGTGAGGGCAAAAGAATCAAAGAGAAGCTTGCTGATGGCTCGATGGACTCCGAGCAAGCAATTAACCACGCGCTTAAGGTGCGGCATCATGCGGATTCAACTCCCGAACTCCAACATAATTACGCTATGACTAAAGCCTATCTGGCGGATTCTGGGGGGGCGAAGAAAGGCTTCAAGGGCCCAAACCTTTTCCTCGATCTGACTATGTTCCAAGACAAACTGCCGAACTGGATCACATTCACAGCGCAGACGAAATGGGCTGAGCGCGGGATGTCGGGAACATTCGGCACGTTCGAGTCGCTAGACACAGTGACCGCAAACCAAGAGGGGTTTTCGGGGATGCGCGATGCATTTGAGATTGCAGAAGCGCTATCACCAAATCCCGACATTGTTAAGCTCATCCGAATGACCCGAGTCGGCGACCTTCGAAAGAGGCATGCCGATAAGATTTAAAAAGTCGATCGGGGACGTCATAGCGCTCTGCTTGTCTAGCTTTAGGCGTAGCTCACTTTGATATTAGGCCTACATCACACACTGTCGGTAAAGTGGAGAATCATGGATTGGCTCACGTTCGTCAGCAAGGTAGTCGACTCTTTAGCATGGCCAGTAGCGGGTGTTCTCCTTGGCCTCATCTTCCGTAAGAAGCTACTTCACCTTATCCCATTGCTACGCAAGGTGAAAGCCGGTCCATTGGAAGCGGAATTTGAGATAGCAACAAAGCATGTGCTCGAAAGTACGGTTGATCTGGCCCCTAAGCAATCCACCCCAGAGATCCCTCAAACTGGAGCCAAACCAAGCGTTGAGGACCCAGCGGCGAAGTGGCTTACGGCAAGATCTGAGCCAACAGCAACGATCATCGAAGGTTGGTCAACACTGGATGGAGAACTGCACAAGCTTGGGCGGCAGACTGGACTTGTGGTCGATCCACTCGAGAGTCAACAAAAGGTCTATAACTCAATCCTGAGTTCGGACGTGCTTCCAGTCAGAACCAGGCAACTGATACAGAGTCTTCGACAGCTGCGAAATCAAGTGGCGCATGCCAACGTCATCCCCACCCCTGAATCCGCACAGGATTATCTGCTATCCGTCGAGCGTGTAGTCGAGCTCATACGCAACTATCGGAAGAATCTGCCTGGCTACACGGCCGATGTTCGCTAAGCCAAGCAGAAACTTGATGAGGTTCAATGTCAAATCGCGAAACCCGGCACAGCTCAAACGTTGATGGCTCTGCCTTCACTCGACCTCACTGGCTGTTGCTGGCGGGAAGCCGGTGCTGATGAAGGCGAGCTATCGACCCATAGCTGTCATTTCCAATGGCCTGTGCCGCGCGATTCGGTCAGAGGATCATCGAGCGCACTCACCTTAGCTCCCGCTTGCGAGATAATCATGAACGTAATGACCAGCCCCCTATCTGCCTTAAGTTAAATTGGCGCCAGCATAAAATTCCGGGAGCTTTGTTTTAAATCGATAAAGAGCTGCATCTTTCAATAACTTTCTTATCACACGCATGACTAAGCCAGTATATTCTCCCATTGCTCTTCTCGACGACGCCATCGCTAGCGCCGCATTCGCAATTGCACCGGAAAAGGCTACGGAGTTGGCAAACGATCCACGGGTCGCGGAATTTGGCCTAGTTCTATCTGCGGATTCCGGATGCACCATTAGAGTTGATATAGACACCAAAGAGGCAACTCTTCCTGTTTTTGCGATGGAATATCTCTGGTGTTTTTCATTTCTAGTTTTGGCGCTTGTTGAGGAATATCAGGGCGCCCAGTCAGGTGGGAAAGAAACGATTGACTTGCGCACTTCTCCGCAAGTATCTCAGGCGGTAGATATGTTGAATTGGTCGCATGCCCGGATGCGCCAGGGCGGCGGCTCTCCATGGCCTGAGGAATTTCCGAAGCCAGAGAAAAATCCTGCTCAGTCCGACATAGCGTACTCAGTTAACCAGATTTTTTTGTCCGCGATTGCCTGGATTATTCATCATGAAATTGCTCACATCCGCCTGGGACATGGGATCGAAACTACCTATTCCGTTCAAGAGGAGACAGCGGCGGACGACGAGGCAACAAAGAGGATATTTTCCGAAAATCTAAATGACGACGTTCTTTTGAAGCGGCAATTAGGCATGGCGGTGGCGCTGCTCTCCCTACAGTTCTTGGAAGAACCGCAAGGAAAAGATAGCAGAGTAGAGTCACACCCGCCCTCTGTGGACCGGCTATTTCGATGCTTTGATATAGCGGGCGTGGCCCAAGATGGTTTTATCTGCGCGTTGACGACCGTAGCACTTCAGTTTCAGTTGGCTAATTTGGATATCAAGACGCCATTAGACGGAAATTCTTGGAGCAACATAATGGCCGATGCCTTGATTTCGTTCACGACTGCCGGTCGAGATTGACATGCTGGCGGGCACGGATTTACGGAATCTTTCTTTCGAAATTTCTGAGAGTCTACGTCTGCTCATGGCCGAAAGGTGATACTGGATAGATGGTGGCATTCGACCCGTTGTGGCCGGTCGAGCCCCTCTCCCCCCGAATGAATAACTGGCTTAAAGCGTCAACGGATCAACGATGCGCTGCTCTATCAGCTCCTGCGATCCGAAGCAGATGAGATCTTCGCGCTGATTAGAGGGAAGATTCAATTTGGGTGCGTAAAAAGATGAGGGCAAGCAGTTTCTCAGTTCGATCGTGAATAGCTGGTTGCAGTACGCCGCAAGTGTGCCGCCTCCGTGAAAAAGAGGAAACGGGCCAAACCGTACGCTGAATAGCACTAAATTCGCAGCTACCGCTTGTAGACAGTTCCACAAAGTCGCGTCGGCGAAATTTGATCGCCGGTCATGTTTGGTTTTGTTGTATGCGTCGTACCACGGTAGAGACTTTGTCGGCGCCGTTGCTGACCAACTATCGAACGGGCATATCGCTGCTACGGCTGCATATCGTGGCAGCGAAATTTGGTATTCGGTAAGATGAAGCGGTCCCAACAGTTTCACGTAATCATTCGTTCTGAAATCCCCTCGTGCGGGCGTTGCAACATTTGCAATCCGCAGATATTCCATCCATGCGTTTTCCACTTCTGTGCATGCAAGGATCAGAAGTTCTCGAGCTTTATGACTATGTGTTTGTAGCGTGCTCGACGAGGGTTCAACGAAGTGGAGCAATTCATCCAGTCGTTGAATCAGCAGCAAAAGGGCCTGCTCTGCCACGCGAAGATCGTATACGGTTGCCGACAGACCCTGCAAGATTTCATCAGAGTAGTACAAACCTGGTCGCCAAACGCCGTGGACCGTGTGACCGACGTCACAATGTATTGGCTCAACGTCAATCGCACCAAAAGTTCTATCTATCCATTCGCCGAGAGTACCTGACTTGGCCTGAGTGACGGTAAGGCCGGTCGATACTACCCACAAGCCTTTATCCTTGCCGAAGAAATGGACGAAATGCGTGTCAGTTTCATATGCGATTCCTCGAGGCTCCTTGTGATGAAAGGGAACCCAGCCGGGAATTGTATGTTTAGTGATGCGATAGGTAAGCGCCTGCATGTCGTCCCTCAGGTTCAAGGAGTGGGCATCGTAACGACTAAGGTAATCCACGTCATATTCTGGCCATAGGGACAGCGTCCGTTTCTGGCTGGAAGCCGTCGGTGCTGGAAGATCGTTTCCGACCCATTGCCGCCATCCAGATGCAAGCCCTAAAGCAGTCATTCAGTCTAGCTACAAGCCGATTTCACAAACATGCGTACTCATTGCGCATAAGCCTGCTCGGAGGGTGGGCTATAGTGCTTAAACGAATTCGCTCACAGGCCTAATCAGCGGCCGCCTCCGGCGCAATACCGCCCCGCGCCGCCAACATTAGGCTTGATACTCAGATATATGAACTCGACACTCACGGAAGCATGCAGCAATTACCGCGCTTACATGGAGCGTATACTCCACCCAGTAGCCTCCGAATTCTTGAGCAAAATAAACAATAACTCTATTACTTTGCACGATGCCTTTGGAGTAAACCTATTTGTCGCCCATGCCGTTGACTATATACATGCAATCCGAAAAGCCGATGGCTTAAATGAAGGGCGCGCTGCCTTCGTAAAAGAGTTCGACCAACACTTTGGAGTAGCTGGAGCCCGCTTTCGCGACAGGAAGTTTGAACTTATTGACGCCATTAATAACTCGCTCAAGCATGTGCAACTCGACGAGAAGAGATACAAGAACATAGTCGATCAATACGGTTCAATTTCATTCAAATGCCTTGCTCCAGAAGATGGGCGGGTACTTTGTTTCCTTGATGGATATAGATTCGACTATGCTCGGTCGATCCTCCGTCCGGCAATTCGTGCACTTTCAGGATGGAATTTCGATGATAACTCCGAGGTCCTGGATTTTGCGCGCGGAAACATTCACATCGCGCATGACGAAAGTATGCCCTCTTATGATTACTGGGAGGATCCTATCGACCAGATGATTGAATACTGTAATCCGAATTGCGACGATTGTGAGGAGCCTGAGGGTACCTGCATGTGTGCCACCTACGTTTTTGACGGCAAGCAAGGGTCGTTCGAACCGCGCTTTGATTCAACGTTTAACTTTGATCACGTAATGTCCCGCATTTCTGGCGCATATAAAGCAGGTAGGTAGGTGCTGCGCTCATTAGCGGCAAGACGAATGATGGATGATTTCACACTAACTGGATGGTTAAGGTGAAGCTAAGATCCCTCGCTTTCGTCTCCGGCGCAGCTTACCTTTTGCATTGAGTGTCTGCGTCTTGATTACGCCAACGACGGTTTTTGGCCGCAAGCCGCCTTTGGTGATTGACGGCTCCCGGCCAAAAACGGCCATCAAGTTAAACTGCCAAATTGTGTCCTACGCCTACGATGAATAGCCCTTTACTCTTGATATCGATACGTCTATGAAGTCCTCATGTCCTGTTGCTCTCGTCACCGGTTCTACTTCAGGTATCGGTGCCGCCATCGCTCGACGGCTATCAAACGAGGGATTCGCTATCATCTTGCATTCGCGCAGCTCAGTCGATGCTGGACATGCGTTGGCCAGAGAGTTAACCACGGCCGCTTATGTGCAAGCCGACCTGGCTAATGAGGCGGACCGGCAGAGGCTCGTCCGCGAAGCAATTGCCATGTGGGGACGGCTCGACGTGTTGGTCAATAACGCTGGCGTCAGTCGCGTAATCCCGCATGCTGATATGTTGGCAGCCACGCCAGCTGCGTGGCAGGAACTGCATGAAGTAAATGTCGTTGCCCCATTTCGTTTGGTGGCGCATGCGGAATCTGCGCTCCGTGATGCTGCTGCGCGAGGAAAGCCTGGTTGCGTCATTAATGTTAGTTCGCATGCTGGCGTCAGACCAAAGGGCGCGTCCATTCCTTACGCGGCGACCAAGGCTGCGTTAAACCATGTGACCCGGTTACTTGCTCTTTCGCTTGCCCCGCATATCCGAGTGAACGCTGTCGCACCAGGCCTGGTCGATACGCCTATGACAGCGGACTGGACGCAGGCACAGCAAATTTGGAAAGAACAGGCGCCCATGCGTCGGGCGGCTAGCCCAGAAGACATTGGGCAGGCTGTTGCAATGCTGGTCGCCTCAGACTACCTGACGGGCGAGATCCTACTGTCGGATGGTGGCTTAAACCTCACATAGCCAACGCGTATCAATCGGCCAGCTGTTTTATTGATCGTCCGCTTCGGGTCGTGATCGCCTGCGAGCTGTTATCTCACTACTCCGCACCACCAAACCCCTACAGCATATTCTTAATCGACGTTACATAGCGCCGAGAAGTCGTCGCAATTTACGGAGAGATTGCGCGGTATTGAGACCGCTATCGCAGCGGATTAAATTTCGTCTGTGAATTCGTCCAGAAATCGCTGCAACCGGTCATGCCGAATCTTGGCCATACGTGCGCCAGTCGCCGTTTGGAAATTCGTCGCTAGTTTTAAAAGCTTCGTTCGGAAGTGATCGATCGCGTATCGCGTGTCATCAAGGGGCCGCTCCGATGCGTGTGGATCGGCCGGGTTATACAAAGCACTGCCCATCCGGCCGGCGACGTAAAAGCATCGCGCCACTCCTAACATTCCGATCGCGTCGAGTCGATCAGCATCTTGTAGCGTTTTTGCCTCCAATGTCGTCGGTACGAGATCGGCGGAAAAACTATGCGTCTTCACCGCATGCGCCACTGCCTGAATCTTGGTTTGCGGCCAATCGAGGGTGGTCAGTATTTCAGTAGCCTTTTCGGCTGATAGTTGCGATGCATGCGCGCGCAATGGTGAATTTTTCTCTACCGATACGCAGTCGTGGAGTATCGTTGCAGCAAACAACACTTCGGCATCTCCGCCTTCCTCTGCATGTATAGCCGCCGCGTTCTTCCAGACACGTTGTAGATGTGAGATGTCATGGGATCCGTCGCCACTAGGCTCGTTCGAATGAGCCAGCAAGGTCTTGGCCAAATCCTGAAATGGTACGAAGGCAACTGTCGTCACTGATGGATTCCGTTAAAAAGCGAGGTTTTGATTATCACCCAGGATTGATTTGGAAAAATCCGGCAATAGGGACTTCGAAACGCCTGTACTGCCTAAAGCAACTTGAGCAGACTCATTTCTAAGCGTTCAAACCGAGTTGTTCAACACAATAACTAGGCACGCATGTGCAAGCACATGCGTGGGAGGGCTATGCAGAGATTTCCCAACGGACTTGGCGGAATTTTAAACACTCATTAACACTGCTCCGGCAAGAAGCAGACCCGCTGCCGTCGTCCGCTGAAAGCTGAAGGGTTGTACTGCCATCTCAAACCAGCCAAGTCGATCCAATGCCATAGCGGCGATCACCTGCCCGGCCATGACCAACGCAATCATGTTGGCAGCGCCTATGCGCGGAGCGACGGCAGTGGTCGCAGACAGCACGACAGCTCCGCACAGCCCTCCGGTCCAGGCCCACCAAGGAAGACCGGTCATTTGCGATAGTCTTGGCCATGTTTTGCCGGACGCGAGCGCGACGCATGCGAGTATCGCTGCCACCAGCAATGCAGAGAGAGCTGCCGCCCAGAGAGGGCCTCCTATTGCGCGTCCTAAGCGAGCATTGACGAGCGCCTGTAAGGGAAGCATTACTCCGGCAGTCATAGCGAGGAGAAAGAAGAACCAAGACATCGCTATTTCCCTTGCTGCTTGCCGAAAAAATCCACCAGCAGCTCGGATACGTGATTTGAAGCTTCTTCTGGAAGGAAATGTCCGGCGTTCAAGATCACGTCACCTTGCACATCTTCCGCCAAAGACTGCAATGCATCTACGATACGATCCCCGACTCCTCGCTCTGCGCCTACAGCCAGCACTGGAATGTCGAGTCGCTTCTCAGCGCGAAGGCGGTTTGCGGCAATTCCTGTGGGTGAAAGTGCTGACTGGTAGTAACCAGTCACCGCTCGCAATGCACCGGGAGCCGCAAGCTGACGCGCGTAGATCGCGATGTCTTCGGCTGTAATTGTCCAGGGCTGAAGTGCTTTCGCGCGAAACAGCCAAGTGAGAAAAACCTCTTCGCGGCCGGCTATTAGTAACTGAGGAAGTTCGTCGAGTTGGTTGAAAGAAAAATGCCAACTGCGCAGGTTTGCCTCCTCGGCAGGCAGATCACTGCGCGGGGTTGAAAGTCCGGGTATTAGAGCGTCAAACATTGCGACGCGACGAATGTCCGAGCGCCAGTCAGCGGCCCATGCATAGGCGATCCAGCTGCCCACGTCGTGTCCGACGACGTCGATTGGTCCGTTCTCGAACAGCCCAATCTTCGCTGCAAAATGGTGCAGTTCAGTGGAGACTGTGGCCATATCGTAACTACCCACTGGCGCGTCACTTTCCCCCATACCCCGAGGATCGACTGCAATGACCCTATAACCTGCGTCAGCCAACTGGGGCATCACGTAGCGCCATGCATACCAGCTCTGTGGCCAGCCCGGAATCAGCAGAACGGGGGGGCCTTCGCCTCCCTCTAAGTAGTGAAGGTTAACGTCACCAACCCGAGTACTCGCATGGCGAAATCGTTGCCAGAAATCGGTACGCATCATGAAATCTGCACCGACATGCTCAGGTTGTCTTGAATGAACACTCATAACTGCTCCTTAAATGGAATTGAACGTTTCCTAATTGGTGAAATTTTTTAGAGCAGCCGCATTAACTCGGCAACCATTCCAACCATAGTGCTGGTTTCTGATCCGGTTTTCCCTAGTATCCGCATACCTTGTTGAAGTGTCAGGAGGAGCTTCGCCATGTTGGCGGCATTGACCTTCGTACGAATGGAACCGTCCATCTGTCCTTCTTCGATGAGACGCAGGAGCTGTTCTTCTTGCCTAGCCTGCTGTGCAGCGATCAGATCGGAAATCTCGTTGTCGGCCAGAGAAAGTTCAACCGCACTCTCGATGACTAAGCATCCCGTACGACCAGTACCCTCACTACTCAGTAGGGCATACTGAGTGAGTAAAGTTTCGATTTTTTTCTTGCCGGAACGCTCGCTCGCTAAGCAAGCAGCAATCGCCTCGCTGCGCTGTGTCATGTAGCGATCAAGCGCTGCTAGAAAAAGCCCTCGCTTGTCGCCCCATGCCTTGTAGATGCTGCCCGACGTCAACCCTAGGCATGCATTCAGGTCCGAGATAGAGGTGCCGTGGTACCCATACTCGCTAAAGCGAGTGATTGCTTTGTTCAGGGCTGCATCCGTATCAAACTCGCGAGGCCGACCAGGGCCGACAGGAACTTCCGTTTTTTGATTCATATCATCATTATAGGAAACAATCATTTCCTAATCAAGCGGCAGCAAATAACTAAGCATCCTTCTGCTCGAAGGGGCCACGAGGGTAACAATACAGAAAAGAGCGCCGCAGCTCTGAAAGCGTTCGCCAGATTTTCAGGCGTTTTGGGTCAACGGCTTCCATGCTTTACCTCTCCAACGTGAACCTGGTCAGCGCTGTGAGTGCGTCTCGCACACGCACGCGTTGGTCCGGGTTCAGGATATTCAGTGACTTGCCTGTTCGACGAAGTACACCACCATCCTGAGATGCCGGTGTTCATCGACCACCAGTGTTTCATGATGGAAATCCTGGCGGCCCTTATCGGCAGTCATGACAGATCCGATTCCGCGCCGAGCTTGCTCACTATCCGGTGTCTGCCACCAGCGCCGAAAGTCGGCCGACAGCTCCTTTAAGTTTTCGACCAATGCCAGCATGGACGGATCGTTCGGCGCCACGGCGAAGTCATAACGGAACTGCGCCAGCAATTTCGGCGCATCGTCTCGCCAGGCAGGAAGGCGCCGTCGCATGTCGGGGTCGGCAAACACCATGCGCAAGATGTTGCGTATCTGCGGTTCTCGTGCTGTTAACTCGAACAAATCATCGGCCGCCGCATTCCAGGCAATGACATCCCATCGCAAATTGAGCACATAGGCGGGCCTTGTGACCAGATCATCCATCAACTGTTGGACGAGTGGCTTGACCGATACCAAGTGATGGGCCTCCGGTGGCGGTGGCCGCTGGTGAGCCAGAAGAAACAAGTGACTGCATTCGGCGTCATCGAGCTTGAGCGCATGGGCCACACTTAGCAGGAATTTCTCCGACACCTGAATGTCCCGTCCCTGCTCGAACCACGTGTACCAGGTGAGTCCCACGCCAGCCAGTGCAGCGACTTCTTCTCTTCTCAGGCCCGGCGTTCGACGCGATCCGTGAGAGGGCAGGCCGACATCGGCTGGCGTCAGTTTTTTGCGGTGCCGAGTCAGAAACTCTGATAACTCGTTCTTGGTGCGGCTGAGGCTTCGCGCTATCACGGCTATTGCCATTAGTAATAGGATAAACACTTAAATTGTAATGTGATGATATTGCCTCAACAATGTGCCTTCCGCAACCAACCCGAGCGAACCGGGAGGCGACCTTTGACAACACTTGACGATTTATCCCCTATTACCGAAGGGCTTCAGACGCATGGTGCTGCGGGCGAGAGACGCGCAGGTGCTCGCGAATGGATCGCGCTGGCACTGCTTGCGCTGCCGACGATTCTGCTCGGGCTTGATCTGACGCTGTTGCACTTGGTGTTGCCAGCGCTGGCCGTCGATCTGCGCCCGACGAGTGCGCAGACACTCTGGATCGTCGATGCCTATGGCTTCATGATTGCCGGCCTTCTCATCACGATGGGAACGCTGGGGGATCGCATTGGGCGGCGCAAGTTGCTCATGATTGGCGCGGCCGCTTTTGGGGTGGCCTCCGTGATGGCGGCCTATTCGACTAGTGCCGCCATGCTGATTGCCGCGCGTGCCGTGCTGGGTGTGGCGGGCGCGACGCTGATGCCATCGACGCTGGCGCTGATCAGCAACATGTTTGTTCATCCTCATCAACGCGCGTTGGCCATTGGGGTGTGGGCGACGATGTTTGCGCTGGGCATGGCGGCTGGTCCCGTGGTGGGGGGCATCTTGCTTGAACATTACGGGTGGGGGGCTGCATTTCTCGTGGCACTGCCGGTCGTCGCGCTGTTGCTGATGGCTGCGCCGTTTCTCCTGCCAGAGTACCGTGCTCCGCAACAAGGGCGATTGGATTTGCCCAGTGTCGCGCTGTCGCTGCTGGCCTTGCTGCCGATCATTTACGGCATCAAGCAGTCCGCAAAGGATGGGATAGGGGCGGGTGCCACGTTGGTGATCTTGGGTGGGCTAGCGTTCTTGATGCTGTTCATCCGGCGGCAACGCCGATTGAGCAGTCCTTTGGTCGACCTCAGTCTGTTCTGTTGCCGGGCATTCAGTGTTGCCCTAGTGGTGCTTTTGGTGGGTCTGATCGGTGTTGGCGGAACGATGCTGCTGGTGACCCAGTACCTGCAACTGGTAGCGGGCTTGTCACCGTTGGCGGCGGGGTTGTGGATGGGTCCCCCGGCACTCGCCATGCTGGTGGCAGGTATTACTGCGCCATTGCTTGCGAGACGAATCCGACCCGGCTATGTGATCGCAGGAGCACTGGGGCTATCTGTAGTGGGCTATCTGATGTTGACTCAACTCGGTCACGCGCGTCACGGCATCGCACTGGTAACGGCATCGTTTTCTCTGGTGTATCTCGGTTTGGGCACGATTGCCGCGCTGGGAACAGATTTGGTGGTGGGGGCCGCACCGGCCGAAAAAGCGGGATCGGCCTCGGCCATGTCGGAGACGGTACAGGAGCTTGGATTGGCTGTAGGCATTGCCACGTTGGGCAGCCTGACAAGCGCCATCTATCGCATCAAGATGGCTGGTCAAGTCCATATCCCGATGGCACAGGACGTTCAACGTGCGGTATTGGACAGTCTGGCCGGTGCCATATCGGTGTCGCAGGAACTGCCTGCCGGTGTGTTGGAGCAGGCGCAAGCCGCTTTCATGACGGGACTCAACGCGGCGGCGCTAACCAGTGCCATCGGCGTTGCTATCCTGGCTGGGGTAGCAGCGGTCACATTGCGGTATATCGGCGTTGGGGGAGCGTAGTATGGAGGTCCGCACAGAGGAGTGTTATTGACTGCTCCCTTGCCTGAAGGCAAGGGATTCCCACTTCACAGAACCGAGCCGTTGCGCATCAACACTCATGCACTCAGGTCTTACCGTTTCTCCATGGGCTAACACCGCCAGCCCGGCGGCTAATACGTTATGGGCTGCGTTGAGGTCACGGTCGTGGTCTGTGCGGCATCCCGGGCAGGACCAACGTCGCACGCTCAACGGCAACTTGGCCAAGACATGCCCGCAATGGCTGCAACGCTTGGTGGAGGGATACCAGCGATCCACGCGCACGACGTCTCGTCCAACCCAACGCGCTTTGTATTCAAGCTGTCTCACGAACTCCGCCCACCCGGCATCGCCGATGGATTTAGCAAGGCAGCGGTTTTTCCGCATGGCTGACACAGACAAGCTTTCTACGGCGATCACTTGGTTTTCGTGGATCAACCGGGTGGAGAGCTGGTGCAGGAAATCCCTGCGGGTGTCTGCGATCTTGGCATGCAGTTTGGCCACTTTCAGCTTGGCCTTGGCACGGCGAGCCGAGCCGCGTTGTTTCCTGGCCAAGCGGCGTTGGAGCTTGGCCAACTTGGCTTCATGTTGTCGAAAGACCTGTGGCGCATCGACTTTTTCTCCTGTTGAGAGGGTTGCAAAATGAGACAGCCCCAGATCAATCCCGACACCAGTCGACGCGGGCGTTTTCTGCACCACAACGTCGTCACACAGCAGGCTGACGAAGTATCGTCCTGCGGGGTCTTTGCTGACGGTGACGGTGGTGACCTTCGCAGCCTTGGGAATTTGACGGGACCAACGAATCGGGAGCGCCTCGCGCATCTTCGCCAATTTGAGCGACCGGCCATCCCAGCGAAAGGCACTGGCGGTGTATTCGGCCGATTGCGGGCCGTCTTTGCGTTTGAATCGCGCGTATCCCGTGCGTTTCGCGAAGAAATTAACGAACGCCGTTTGCAAATGGCGCAGCGTTTGTTGCAGAGGAACACTACTGACCTCGTTCAACCAGGCATAGTCCGGCGTCTTTTTCAGCGCCGTCAGTGCAGCCGAGGTCGCGCGATATCCCAGACGCTCTTGCCGCTGGGCCCAGGCCGTCGAACGAAGATTAAGCATGTGGTTATAGACCATACGCACACAACCAAACGTGCGAGCCAGCGTCATCGCTTGCTCGGGCGTGGGATAGAACCGGAATCGGTAGGCACGTTTGGTTTGCATGCCCGAGATGTTATCGACGCCAAACCTAATAACTGGGTATTTACCCAGCTATCGACTCATATCAGACCAATCCTGCAGCCTGACGGCTGCCCCCCTTTCCTCCCCGGCAGGAATGCCGAGGTTTCTCCGAGCAAGTGATGAATCCCAAAATCAGAAACGAGAGATCCACTGATATAGATGCCATCGACGCAGTGACAACGGCTGCGTTTCTCACTGCGCGCCATACGGCTCATACCGAACAGTTCATCGTCAAGGCACTGCGCAAGACTGGCAAGTTGACGATATCGTTAGTCGCAGAGCTTGGCGCGGATGTGGTCGGTCATGTGGCGATATCGCCAGTGACTATTTCCGGCGCATTTTTGGGCTGGTATGGCCTTGGCCCCATTTCGGTAGTGCCGGCGCATCAAGGTCGAGGCATCGGCTCGCTTCTCGTCCTCGACGCCCTACGTGCGTTGCGTGAACGCCAAGCAGGCGGCTGCGTCGTTCTCGGCGAGCCTGCCTATTACGGTCGCTTTGGCTTTCGAACTGAGCCGGGTCTCGTCCTGCCGGATGTGCCACCAGAATACTTTCAAGCGCTTGCTTTCGCTGAAGTCATGCCGTCTGGTGTGGTCTCGTACGACGAATCGTTCAATGCGCGTACCTAGTGACACGACAAGCAGATCCTTGCGTTAGCTTGGTTCGGTTGGCGCCATCCGTTTGCGCCAACTTATCCAGACGACCACAAGTGACAATGTCGCTACGACCAGTGGTGGCACAGTGTGCCCGTATTCGCCGTGGATGATGACGGTCGCGAGGGCGGCCAGCATGACAAGGCAGCCGAGCGCCGAGCCTAACAGGCGGCTCGACGCCCGAAAAAGCAGAATGGCCGCAGTGAGTTCCAGCGATCCAGTCACGAAATGGAACCAGCCCGGATAACCCCATTTCAGATATTCCTCGTAGATGGGTTCCGGGGCGAAAATGTTGCTCAGTGAGCCCACGACGAAGAACGCCGCAAGAGCTAAGGGTAAGGCTTGGCGCCAAGAAATTTTAGACATGTGTCGACCCGTGGACCTACGCCGTAGCGGCCTGCTGGGCCGCCGAGAAGACATCGCGAGCGGAGGTCGCGCCTCGGACATGCTCCGTACCCGCGACCCCGAGGTCCATACAGCCCGAGTTGACGGCGTCATACATCGCTTCTGCCGGGCCTGTTTGGCCCTTCGGAATGCCGAATTGCTCAAACGCGGCCGACCAGTCGGCCCGTGGGATAGGAAGAGCTTTGACGTCGACCTTCAAGACTTCACCCCATTGGGCCGCTATTTCATCGGCGCTGACCATCGAACCGAGTTCGATGATCCGATGCTTCAACCATCCCGGCCCGGTCAGAAGTGCTGCAATCTCGGCACCGATATCATTGGTCGCGACCATGGTCGATTTCCGATCTGTCGGGTTGTAGTAGACGGGGAGCGTACCGCCCTGGGCAACATGCAGGCCGTAGAGGAAGTTCTCGAAAAACGCACCGGCACGCACATAGGCGGTGGGCAATTTCAGATCGCGAAATCCTTGTTCCAGAAGCGACAGAGCCGTGATTATCCCCAGCCCGCTGGTTCTATTTGCACCCATTGATGAGAGCGCGACGACCCGCGGCGGTGCCGCCTGGGCAAGCGCATCGAGGTAGTTTGCAATGACAGCCTTGGCTTCTGTGTAGTCAGGCGAAGGCGCCCATACAGGCGGCAGCATGAAAAATGCACCTTCGACATGTTTAAGCGCCATCGCAATAGCTACCGGATCATTCCAGTCGCCGTCCACCAGTTGCACGCCTTCGTCGGCCCACTTTGCTGCTTTTTCACGATTCCGGACGAGCGCGCGCACTTCTTTGCCTTGTGCTAACAGGTGTTTTGCCGTTGCACCGCCAACTTTTCCCGTAATTCCCATAACTAAAAACATGAGGGTTCTCCTGATCTTTAGGATTTCGTACATAAAGGTCAACTAACAGGCAGGAATTCCTGCCGATATGCTTTAGTTGAAGTAAGTGACTCCAAGCCCCAGTCCCGCTCAATCGCCGGACGGTGAAGCCGCTCCAGACGTGGTCCATGTGTATGCCGGAGCCTGTGACGAGAGGGCAGACGGAAACAGAGGGGGACATGGAGACTTTATGAGTGGAAGACTTCGGCTTAGGGTAGGTCTACTATAGAGACCTCTGCCGAGTACCGTAAGGAGGCAGTTTTTAGTAACCAGCAAATTTCGAGGGGTTCCCTATGAGTAATGCCTTGAAGGCGATCGAAAGATTCAGCCAATATCCATTAGGCGAATCCCAATCCGTGCATTGCCCGGTTCGAGACGTGCTCGACCGTATCGGCGACAAATGGAGCATGCTCATCATCATGGCTCTCGCGATGCGACCACACCGCTTCAGCGAGCTTCACCGCGCTGTCCATGACATTTCCAAGCGCATGCTCACCCAGACTTTGCGCGATTTAGAGCGCGATGGGCTGGTCACCCGTCATGTCTTTCCGACCAAGCCGCCGAGCGTTGAATATCGATTGGCGCCGCTGGGCCAATCGCTGCTGGAACCGATGGCGAGCCTCATCGATTGGGCGGATCGTTGCTATGGCGATATCCATGCTGCACGCGCCCGCTTTGACGGCACGCCCGATGATGCCCCACGGCAGGTTTTCCCTGCTGGGTCGAAAGCGCTGCCTGACAGCACCAACCTGCCAGGGTGACCTGCTGAAACCTGCATACTGTTCATGGTCTACCAGCCGGGACTCATCGCCGCGGCTTGCCCCGGGTGCTGGCTTATAATCCTGGGTTCGGCTTTTGCTTGGCCATTTCTCCTTCCTTACTTCCTGGCGCTTTTTAGCGCGTGACTCATCATGAAAAAATTGACCGCCGCTCTCCTGGTCTGCACGACTTCGCTTCTTGTGGCTTGTGGCCAAAAAGATGAACCGGCCCCTCAGGCGGCGGCTCCTGCGCCAGTTGCGCAAAAAGTGATCGTCGGGCTGGACGATAATTTCCCGCCGATGGGTTTTCGGGATGACAAGAACGAGCTGGTCGGTTTTGACATCGACATGGCCCGCGAGGCGGCCAAGCGGATGGGTGTTGAGGTCGAATTCAAGCCGATCGACTGGAGCGCCAAGGAGGCCGAGTTGAACGGCAAGCGCGTGGATGCGCTGTGGAATGGCCTGACCATCACCGAAGAGCGCAAGAAGAACATCGCGTTTACCGCGCCTTATATGGCGAACCATCAGATCATTGTGGTGGCAAAGGACTCGCCTGTGCAGACCAAGGCGGATCTGGCCGACCGCGTGGTGGGCGCGCAAGACGGCAGCAGCGCGGTGGATGCGATCAAGAAGGACGACGCCGTGGCCTCCAGCCTGAAAGAGATCAAGCTGTTTGGCGATAACGTGACGGCGCTAATGGATTTGTCGACGGGCCGTCTGGATGCGGTGGTGGTGGACGAGGTGGTGGGCCGTTATCTGGCCAGCAAGCGCGAAGGGCAATACCGTGTGCTAGAGGAAAATTTTGGCACGGAAGACTACGGTGTGGGTCTGCGCAAGGAAGACACCGCCTTGTTGGCCAAGCTCGACGAAACGCTGAATGCGATGAAAAAGGACGGCTCGGCTGCCAAGATTGCGCAGCAATGGTTCGGCGCCGACATTATCAAATAAGCTTGCGCGTTCGAGAGGGCTGACGAGAGCACCGCATGGATTACATTTTCTCCCTGCTGGGGCCGATGGCGCAGGGCGCGAAAACGACCCTGACGCTGTTTGTCATTACGCTGGTGCTGGCCGTGCCCCTGGGGCTGGTGCTGGCGCTGGCGCGTATTTCGCATTGGCGCTGGTTGAGCCAGTTGGTCAATGGTTATATCTGGCTGATGCGCGGTACGCCGCTGATGCTGCAGATGCTGTTCATCTATTTTGCGTTGCCTTTTGTGCCGGTGGTCGGCGTGCGGTTGCCCGATTTTCCGGCGGCGATTGTGGCCTTTGCGCTGAATTATGCGGCGTATTTTGCCGAGATTTTCCGCGCGGGCATTCAATCGGTCGATCGTGGGCAGTACGAGGGCAGCAAGGTCCTGGGCATGACGTATTTGCAAACGCTGCGGCGCATCGTGCTGCCACAGATGGTGCAACGCGTGTTGCCGCCGATGAGCAACGAAACGATTACGCTGGTCAAGGACACGTCGCTGATTTACGTGTTGGCGCTGAATGATATTTTGCGCACGGCACGCGGGATTGTGCAGCGGGATTTCACGACGACGCCTTTTTTGGTGGCGGCGGCGTTTTATCTGTTGATGACGCTGTTGTTGACCTGGTTGTTCCAGACGATGGAAAAACGTTATGCCAAGTACGATCAGTAATCCGTCGACGGCAATGGATGCGGCGCAGGACGGCAATGGGCGTCCGGTCATGATTGCCGCGCACCAGGTCAGCAAGTCGTTTGGGTCGGTACGGGTGCTGGACAATGTATCGTTGACGCTGCGCAAGGGCGAGGTGGTGGCGGTGATCGGCCCATCGGGCTCGGGCAAGAGCACGTTCTTGCGTTGCCTGATCCATCTGGAGACGATCGATCAGGGCAGCATCGAGATTGAGGGCGAGGCGATGGCGACGGCGGTGCCGAGCGGTCCGAGCCGCTATGCGCGCGACGCCGAGGTACGCCGAATCTGTCGCAAGATGGGGATGGTGTTTCAGTCGTTCAATCTCTTTGCGCACAAGACGGTGCTGGAAAATGTGATCGAGGCACCCATCACGGTGCAGGGCGTGGCGCGGGATCAGGCGATTGCCAAGGCCGAGGTTTTGCTGCGCAAGGTCGGCCTGCTGAACAAACGCGACAACTACCCCGCGCGTTTGTCGGGTGGGCAGAAGCAGCGGGTCGCGATTGCGCGCGCGCTGGCGATGGAGCCGGACATCATGCTGTTCGATGAGCCGACGTCTGCTCTGGACCCGGAGTTGACGGGCGAGGTGTTACGGACGATGCGCCAACTGGCGGACGAGCATATGACGATGCTGGTGGTGACGCACGAGATGGGATTTGCGCGCGAGGCGGCGCATCGTGTGATCTTTATGGACGAGGGTCGTATCGTCGAAGAGGCGTCGGCACAGGCGTTCTTTCTGGCACCGAAGCAGGAGCGCGCCCGAGCGTTCTTGGGACAGATGCTGTAGGGTTTTTGCCGGCAGGCTGGTCTGCACCTTGTCCGTGCGCGCTTGAGGTCTGGCGAGCGGCGTCGCCGCCCGCCACGATCATTTTTTGTGAGGGCCAGAGAGGGCCGCCACGACACCCAGCCCAATCAGCATGGCCCCACCCAGATAACGATCGATATTCAGATAGCTGCGGCTGGTGCGTAGCCATTGGCCTACGGCGCCGGCCGCGAACGCGTAGCAGGCATCGCTGATAAAGCCAAGGACGATGAGCAGCGCGCCCAGGATGAGGATCTGGGAGGCGATGTGGCCTTGGCTGGGGTCGGTGAATTGCGGCAAAAAGGCGAGGAAAAATAGCGCGGTCTTGGGATTCAGGAGATTGATGATGAATCCGTCGCGATAGAGTGCGCGCAGGCGCCGTTTGGGGATGGATGTGTTGGCGGCGGCCGCGGTGGGACGCGTGTAGATTTTCTTGAGGCCCAGCCAGATCAGGTAGGCCGCGCCCGCGTATTTGACGAGATTAAACGCCAGTGCCGAAGAGGCCAGCAGCGCGGAGAGACCGAGCGCGGCAGCGATGACGTGGACAAGGGTCGCCGTGTGGATGCCCAGGTCCGAGACCAAGCCGGCTTTTTTGCCTTGCTCTACGGATTGGGCAATGATGTAGAGCACTGCAGGGCCCGGGATGACCAGTAGTACGAGTGCGGAACCGGTGAAGAGCAACAGGTTTGCGGTACTGGGGACAACAAATTCCATGCTTGCCTCCGTCCACCCCGGCGCGGGATTAGCGCGAGCCCAGGGCGTCTTTGATTTTTTTGTCGGTGTTGTATTGGCTGAGGGCGTAGACGGCCCAGATGGCCGCCGGAATCCAGCCGATGAGGGTGATCTGCAAGATCAGGCAGATGATGCCGGCGATGGGACGGCCAATGGTGAAAAAGGCCAGCCAGGGCAGCAATAGGGCAATGAGTAAACGCATGATGATGGCACTTGGGTGTGAAAATTTCGAAAAGTGAGTTTACACGGCCAGCGAGGGGGTTCTGTTGCCAGACGTAGCCTTGCACGCAGTGTCTCATGCGACCGCAGAGGTATTTTCGTGATGATTCTCGCGTGAGTTTTACCGCGAAATGGCCTGTAGGCCTGTAAAATCCGGGCTCTTGCTTCAAAACTGGGGTCTTTTATGGCCGGTAGCAGCTTTTTTGCGTTGTTTGATGACATTGCGACCATTTTGGATGACGTATCCGTCATGACCAAGGTCGCGGCCAAGAAAACGGCCGGTGTATTGGGCGACGATCTGGCACTGAATGCGCAGCAGGTCTCGGGCGTATCGGTCAATCGCGAGCTGCCGGTGGTCTGGGCGGTATTCAAGGGGTCGTTGCGCAATAAGTGCATTTTGGTCCCCGCGGCGCTGTTGATCAGCGCCTTTGCGCCCTGGGCGGTGACCCCCTTGCTGATGGTGGGCGGGGCGTTTCTCTGTTTTGAGGGCGCCGAAAAGCTGATCCACAAATTTTTGCCGCATGACAGCACACCGGATGGTAATCATCAGGCACGCGCGCAGGCGCTGCAGGACGAGCGCGTGGATATGGTGGCGTTCGAGCGCGAGAAAATCAAAGGCGCGGTACGTACCGATTTTATTCTGTCGGCCGAAATCATCGCGATTACGCTGGGCGCTGTCGCGGGGGCAGACTTTACCCGTCAGGCGATTGTGGTGACGACGATTGCGTTGGCCATGACAGTGGGTGTGTACGGTTTGGTCGCGGGGATTGTCCGCCTCGACGATCTCGGGCTGTATCTGCGTAGCAAGGGTTCGGCTGCCGCCCGCGGTCTGGGCAGCATGATTGTGCAGGCCGCACCGTATTTGATGAAGACGCTATCCGTGGTAGGGACGGCCGCCATGTTTATGGTGGGCGGTTCTATTCTGACGCATGGTATCGGGCCCGTGCATCACGGGATCGAGTACGTCAGCCAACTCGCGTCATCGACGACGTGGGTGCAGGCCGTGGTGTCTACACTGCTGAATGCTGTGTTTGGCATCGCGGCGGGTGCGTTGCTGGTCGGTGTGATCTCGGTAGGCAAGCGACTGTTTCGGCGGCGGTGATTCGAAATCGATCGTATCCCATATTTACGTTTTGCCCAGAGGGACGGCGCTATGCTAGTCCGTAAATAATAAGAAATATTTTTACAGCAAGCGGTAGGGAGCAAGCGCATGTCAAATAATGATCGACATACCGGGCCCGACCAGAGAAAGCGTGATCTGCGTGATGCGGGCAGCGCTGTTCAATCGGCAGTGGAGCAGGGCCGAGAAATATATAACCGGGAGTCCGGCCAGTGGGGCGCGCATGAACCCGACTATGGGCGACCTTATGGCGAGCACCCGGAACATCAGCCTGTGTGCGGACCCAATCGTCATGGGCCGCAATACGAAGAAGGAGGGCGTTACCCCGGTACCCGAGAAAATGACGAGGAAATATCGCTGAGCGGTCGCCGCGAAGATTCAGGGTAGACCTACTCGGATCGGTATCCGCCGCGGCCTCAATGCGGTCTTGACGCAGCTTCAAGGTAGCGGATCTTGGAATAATGATTTGCCCAGACAGGAGAGCACGATGAACCTCAGCTTGCATGTTCCCCCGCCAAAGCCCAATCCAGATCCGCCCGTTATTCCTCCGGAAATCCCGCCCGAGGCGCCGCCGGAGGCTCCACCCGCCGATCCGCCTGCGGACCCGCCCATTGTGCCGCCCGAGCATCCCGATACGGATGAACCGGACGTTGATCTGCCTCCTGCAGAGCCGCCTGTCCGGCACAACACGGCGCTGGCGGGGTGCGCCCAATATTAAAATTCAGCATAGGCGGCAACCCCGGTTGCGCGATATCGCGAGTGAGTACGGGGAGTTGCAGCAAGGTCGTTTAGCTATTGCCGCCAAGTATTTTGGTGGCAGCCGTGACACCCCACCAAGACGCCTCTTCAAATACGGAGTATCCGGAGAGGTCCGCATGGGCAAACAGCACGGGGCCGTTGACTGCGCGTAGCGCGGCGAGTCCGGGATTATCGAGGTAACCAGGGACCGGCGTTGCCATGGCGTGTCCCCGTACCGTGATGTCCAGGCGATGCGCATGTTTCCAGAAGGTGTCGCCGTAGGCGGTCAGCAGGTCGCTGGACACCTCGTCGCGCAGCGCCTGCGGGCTGGCGTTGGTCAGCCATTGACGGGCCTCGTTGGGCGTGAAACGGCTGAGGGCGTGGTACGCCGTGAAGACGGTGCGCGGCGTGGGCGCGACGCGTAGCAACTGGTGGGTCGAGACGACGTAACCGAGCGCCTTGCCTTGGTAGACGACGTTATCCCAAGAAAGCGGTTCGCCGTGGATCTCTTGGGGGTAGCTGTTCATGTGGAAATTGGACACCAGCCAGGCGGCGCGCGGGCTGGCGTGCACGGCGGGATCGTAGCCATAGGCGCGGATGTCGGGCAGGACGTGTTGCGCCACGAATAGTGGCATGGCGCAGACGGCGCGCCGGGTTTGCAGTGCGTAGGCCGATGCGGTGCCGTTGATGCAGAGCACGCGCGGGCCGGCTGCGGTGTCCTCGAGACGGGCGGCGGTGCCGGGCAATAGCCAGTCGGCATGGCCGAGTTTGCGGGTGATGGCATCGCGCATCATGCGAGACAGCGAGGCCAGGCCGGCCGGCCACGTCAACACGGCGCCATCGGCGGCATTGGCTGCGTGGCCGTCGCGGCTGGCAAAGTAATGCAGGCCGGCCCAGGCGGAAACCGTATCGATGCCGGCGCCATAGTCGTCGCGACAGCAGTAGTCCAGATACCAGCGCAGGGCGGGTGAGGTGTAGTGTTCTTTATCCAGCCATTGCCGCAGGGTGAGTGTGTCGAGTGCGCGCCAGGCGGGGTCGTTTGATGACAGGGCGAGGGGGATGGCAAAGACATTACGGCCGTCTTGGCCGTGTGCCGTGCTCAGCGTCTGGGTATAGGCTAGAAACCGCCGGTGCTGGGCCACGTCGGCGTCCGGCAGGCCCGTCATGGGCAGCAGGCTGTCTTCCCAGCGACCATTGCGCAGCAGGCGCTCCTGGGGCGAATGAGCCAGTATCGTTTCGTCGTAATAGGGGTGGGTGGTATCGCCGCCGTGTTCGATGATGCCAAAGTCGGCCAGCATTTCCCGGACGTGGGTGGATTGCATCGAGGGCAGGGGCAGGTAGTGCGCGCCCAGCGGGTAGTCGAGGCCTTCGACGTGCCCGCCGGCGGCGTTGCCGGCGAACTCGGGCCCCTGGACCACCACGAATTGCCGGTACCCCTCGCGGGCGAGTTTCCAGGCGCAGGACAGGCCGGCGATCCCCGAGCCAAGGATGGCAACGTCGTGATGTCGCGTGGCGGTGGCTTGCGGCGTCGGCTCGGTGGCATCGCGCAGACGGTGACCCACGGACATGCCCGGGTAGTCGACGCGGGCGGGGATTTCGGTGACGCGGGACCGATAGTAGCCCGCGGCACCCGCGGCGGCAGCGATGGCCGTGGTGAGCAGGAAGCTGCGGCGGCGCACTAGCGAATGACCTTGCGCCAATCCTCGTCGAAGTAGCGTACGAGGGATTGTTCGTTGAGTCGATTCGGCGGCATGGCGAGCGCGGGCATGTCCGACGGGAAATGAAACAGCTCCTTGACGGTGGCGCTGTCCAGGTAGCGGGTGGGCACGGTGAGCGTGTCGGGCGGCGTGTAGTCGGCGCGTTTGCCTGCCAGGATAAATCCCCAGTCGCCGAACGACGGCACGTAGACGTGATAGGGCCAGGTGTGCAGGCCCGCTTCTTTCAGGGTGGCGTCGATGCTCCAGAATGAGCGCGGCGCAAAGTAGGGCGAGGTGGACTGGATCACCATATAGCCTTTCTCGGCCAGGTGCCGCGCCATCAGGTGATACACCGGTACAGAGTACAGGCGGCCCAAGCCGAAATTCGACGGGTCCGGAAAGTCGACCACGATGTAATCGTAGACTTCGGTGTGTGTTTCCAGCCAGCGGCCGGCGTCTTCGTTGATGACGGTGACGCGCGGGTCGTTGAGCGCGTTTTTGTTCAGGTCAACCAGAGGGGCGGACCGCTGGAACAGGCCCGTCATGGCGGGGTCGAGATCGACTAGGGTGATGTGCTCGACGTGCGGGTATTTCAGGAGCTCGCGCACGGCCAGGCCGTCGCCGCCACCCAGAACCAGGACGTTACGGGCCCAGGGCAGGGTTTGCAGGCCGGGATGCACCAGGGACTCGTGATAGCGGTGTTCGTCGCGTGAGGAAAACTGCAGGTTGCCGTTGATATACAGGCGCAAGTCGTCATTCCAGCGGGTGATGGCCAGACGCTGGTAGGGGGTGTTTTCTGCGTGGATGACTTCGTCGCCGTAGAGGCCTTTTTCGGCCCAGGTGGTCATTTTCCCGGAGTAAAGGAAACCCAGGCTCAGCAGACCCAAAATAACGGCGCAGCGCAGGGCGCGCTCGCCGGGGCGGCGCACCTCGGTCCGAAAGAGCCAGGTGGTCCACAAGGCGACGCCGGCATTGAGCATGCCAAACAGAAAGCTGGTGCGCAGCAGGCCCAGACGGGGCGCCAGGAGCAAGGGGAACACCAGTGAGACGGCCAGGGCGCCCAGATAGTCAAAGGTCAGCACGCGGCTGACGATCTCGCGGAACTCGGCTTTGCGCTGATTGAAAATGCGCATGACCAAGGGGATTTCCATGCCGACCATCAGGCCGATTATGAACACCCCGGCGTACAGGGCGGCGCGAAACGGGGCGGATAACCAGGCGAACACGAGAAAGAGTGCCGCGGCGGACACGCCCCCCAACAGCGCGACGAGCATTTCGACGTCGATAAATCGCGTCAGCACGTCTTCGTCCTTGATGTACTTGGATAGCCAGGAGCCGATGCCCATAGCAAACAAATAACAGCCAATGACGGACGAGAACTGCAGAATGGAATCACCCAGCAGATAGCTCGCCAGCGCGCTGCTGATGAGCTCGTAGCCTAGGCCGCAAGAGGCGACAATCAGTACCGATAAAATGAGAATGCGGTCGCGCATGGATTTTCCGGGCAAGGTGCGCGCAGTATATCGAACCATGCGGCGCGACCGTGCGTTTATACTGCGCGGACACCAAGACAAGGGAAGGGCTGGAATGCATCCTGTGCTGCTATATCTGATGTATATCGTCTCGGCGCTGATCATGCTCGGGATCTTTACCGTCATCTATACGACCGTCACCCGCTACAACGAGTTTTCGTTGATCCACGAGGGGAATATGGCCGCCATGTTGTCGTATGGCGGCGCGCTACTGGGATTCAGCCTGACCGTGTGCGTCAGTATCGCGGTGCACGCGACCTATGTGATGTTTCTGGCGTGGGGGCTGACCGCGATGGTGGTGCAGATCGTGGTGTACCTCGTCGTGTCGCGCGGCATTCCTGGAATGAACGACGCCATTGAAGAAAACAATGTCGCCATGGGTGGCCTGCTGGGCTTGTTCTCGTTGGCTGCCGGCGTGGTAAACGCCGGGTGCCTGACCTGAGTGTGATATTTGGAAAGGAGTCTCGTATGGGTCTCGGTTCGTTTATACGCAAGCAGTTTATTGATGTCCTGCAATGGAACGAAGACGGCGATGGCGTACTCGCCTGGCGTCATCCGATGGAGGATTTTGAAATCCAGTATGGCGCCAGCCTGACGGTGCGCGAGTCGCAGATGGCGGTGTTCGTCAACGAGGGCAAGGTGGCCGACGTGTTTGGTCCCGGCATGGTTAAGCTGACCACGCAGACGCTGCCTGTCCTGACGTACCTGAAAAACTGGGACAAGCTCTTTGAGTCGCCGTTCAAGTCGGACGTGATTTTCTTCAGCACTCGCCTGCAGTTGGGGCGGCGCTGGGGCACGGCGCAGCCGGTGACGGTGCGCGATAGCGAGTTCGGCATGGTGCGGCTGCGCGCGTTTGGCGTGTATTCGTACCAGATCAGCGATCCCGAGAAGTTTTATCGCGAGATTAGCGGCACGCGAGAGGTCTTTACGGTCGATGATCTCGAGTTGCAACTGCGCAATATGGTGGTCGCGAGCATGAGCACCGCGCTGGGTGGCTCGAATGTGGCGTTTTTGGATATGGCGGCCAATCAGGGCCTGATGTCGCAAAAGATCACCGAGCAGCTCGGGCCCGTCTTTGACCGCTATGGGGTCAAGCTCGATAACTTTACGGTCGAGAACGTGTCGGTCCCCGAGGAACTGCAAAAGGCCTTGGACCGCCGGATTTCGATGGGTATGGCGGGCGACCTGGGCAAATTCACTCAGTATCAAACCGCCACGGCGATTCCGATGGCGGCCCAGAACGAGGGCGGTATTGCGGGGGTCGGCGCGGGCTTGGCCGCGGGCGCGGCGTTGGGACAGACGATGGCCCAGGGCATGGTGCCGCCAGCGGGCGGCGCCGGTGCGGCAGCCGGCGCAGGGGCCGCGGCGGGCGCGGGTGCTGCCGCGGACAACGCCGATCCGGTGCAGCGTCTGCAGCAACTCAAAGACCTGCTGGACAAGGGTTTAATCACGATCGCGGACTACGACTCGGCCAAGGCCGAGGTGCTCAAGAAACTCACCAGCTAATTACACGATGCAGCAGGTTCTGTGTCCGCAATGCGGCGCGCCAGTCAAGTTCACGTCCACGGCTTCGGTCATGGCGGTGTGCGGCGCATGCCGCAGCACCTTGCTCAAGGATGCGGAATCGGTCAAGCATGTGGGCGAAATGGCCGATGTGCTGGAGGATTATTCGCCGATCTGCCTGGGCGCCTCGGGCATCTACGACAAGCGGCGTTTTACGGTCGTCGGGCGTATTCAACTACGCTATGACGACGGCTTTTGGAACGAGTGGTATATCTGGTTTGATGACGGCAGCGATGGCTGGCTATCGGATGCCTCGGGCCAGTATGCCGTGACGCACCGGCGTCGGGCCCAGAGTCCATTGGAGTTCCCGACGTTTTTCCAGATCGCGCCGGGCGCGGTGTTTGACCTGGATGGCCAGCATTTCATTGCCTCGGATATACGCTCCTGCCGCGCGACCGGCGTGCAGGGGGAGCTGCCCTTTGTGCCCGATACTGACGGCTGGGAGGCCCGGGTCGCGGACTATCGCAGCCTGGATGCGTTCCTGACCCTGGATTATTCCGATGGGGACACGCCCGAGGTCTATGTTGGGCACGCGTTCAAGATCGAGGGTATGGATGCGGCATCATTGCGCGGCGACGCCCTGATCGAGGAAACCGCCGGCCGCTTTCGTGGCCAGATCACGGCGCTGGATTGTCCGAATTGCGGTGCGCCCATCAGCTTTGTAGCCGCGATGGCGACTCAGGTGGTGTGCCCAACGTGCCAGGCCATGGTGGATTGCACCGAGGACACGGCTCGCGTGATCGAGCGACAGCGCAAGGTAAAGGCCACCCAAACGACGCTAGCGCTGGGTGCCGAGGCCACGATCGATGGGACGCCGTACACACTGATCGGCCTGCTCAAATGCGCTGACCCCGACCCCGATGAGCCGTCGGACTGGGTCGAGTATTTGCTGTTTAGCCCCAAAAAGGGCTTTTTGTGGCTGGTGGAGTCGGACGAGGGCTGGGAGCGCGTGCATGTCTGCGATACCTGGCCGAGTCGCAACAATAGCAACAGCTTTAATTGGCGGTCCAAGACGTATCGCAAGCTGTACGACTACACCTCCAAGGTAACGTTGGCCCTGGGGGCGTTTAATTGGCGCGTCAAGGTTGGGGACACGACGCAGATCAGTGATTATCAGTCAGGTAATCGCAAGTTGACGCGCGAGGAAGGCCTCAATGACCTGGGCTGGTCGGCGTCGGTGCCGGTCCAGCCATCCAGTCTGGCGCAATGGTTCGGGCAGCCCGAATTGGCCAGTGTGACAGCCTCGGCAACACGGTCTTCGGGCGACAAGGATACCTATCGTTCTTGGGCCATGCGGGCCTCGATTGCGATGCTGTTTCTCAATTTGTCGGACATCTTTAGTATCCGGATTCTCATGTTGATCGTCGGGTTGATCCTGCTATGGGTGCCCGCGAGCATGGCCGACAAATTCAATGGCGAAGGCGATTAACCGATGGGCAAGATTCTTTACATCATCTATGCGGCCATCGTCGTTCTCTCCATGACGGTTGGCTCGGGCGTGGGCGGATCGAGAGGCTGGGGCGGATCGTCCAGCAGTTCGGGATGGTCGTCGGGCGGCCATAAATGAGGGTGCATGCGACGCCGGGCTGCCACGTGCTGGCGGATCTGCGGGGTATCGAGGCGCGGTTATTAACGGATGCGAACGCACTGCGGGCGGTGCTGATCCAGGCTGCGGAGCACGCGGGCGCCCATGTGTTGGGCGCGCATTTTCATCATTTTGGCGAGCAGGCCGGTGTGACGGGCGTGGTCATGCTGAGCGAGTCGCACATCAGCATTCATACCTGGCCGGAGCATGGCTTTGCGGCGCTGGATATTTTTATGTGCGGGGCTGCAAAGCCCGAGTGGGCCTTGCAGCATGTGCGTGAGGCACTCAAGCCGGTTGATGCGCAGATCACGAGCGTCGACCGTGGCTAGCACCGACGCAGTGGGTTCAAGGACGCCGCGGGTTCACGGCGCCATAAGTTAGCCGCGCAGGCGCTCGTGTACCCAGGCAGCCGCGCGCAGCGTAGGCAAGTCGGCCCCGACCGGACCAATGACCTGCAGGCCCACCGGCAATCCGTGCGGCCCCTGATGAAAGGGCAGGTGGATGCAGGGGGCGCCCAGCAGCGTCCATAGACGACAGAACACGGCATCACCCGTGCCGCTGTCGGCCAACGGCGCCACGCCGGGCGCGCTGGGGGCCAGGATAATCTCCACATTCTTGAATTGGCTGGCCAACTGCGCACGAGCCTCGGCGGCCAGGGTCATCAGGGCTTGGTATCGTTCGTAGGGCAACTCCTGTCCCTGAGCCAGCATTTTTTGCAGCACCGGACCGAGTTGCTCCTCGTGACGGATCCGTTCGTCCGCCAGGGCACGGGCCGCTTCGAAGGCCATGATTTCGGCATGAATGTCCGTCAGTACGCCAAATGACGACGGCAATTCGATTTCGCGGATCTTGACGCCGGCGCCTTTTAAAACGCGTTCGGCTTGCGCCATGGCCTCGTGCACTTCCGGCTCCGCGTGATCCCACATCGGTGTGCGGCACAGGGCCACGCGCGGCGCGCGTGTTGAATCGGGATTCAGGAGGGCGCGATTGCCGCTCAGGGCGCTGACGAGCAAGGCGACGTCGTCAACGCTGCGGCCAAAGCCACCGACCGTGTCCAGCGATTCGCACAAGCTTTTCACGCCCGCGCGTGCCAGCATGCCGAAGCTGGGCTTGTAGCCTACGATCCCGCAATACGCAGCGGGACGGATGAGGGAGCCCGCCGTTTGGGTGCCAAGGGCAAGCGGCACCATGCCCGCGCCGACGGCGGCGGCGGAGCCACTGGACGATCCGCCCGGTGTAAAGGCCGGGTTGTGCGGGTTGCGCGTGGGCCCGGGTTCAAAGGTGGCAAACTCGGTCGTGATGGTCTTGCCGATCACCACCGCGCCGGCTTCGCGGCATACCGCCACGGCGGCGGCATCGTTGGCGGGCTGATGTCCTTTGTAAATCGGCGATCCGTAGGCGGTCGGCAGATCGTAGGTGTCGTAGATGTCTTTGACACCCAGCGGTAGCCCATGCAGCAACCCCTGTGTGGGGCCGCGGTCCAGTTCCTTGGCGCGTGCGATCGCCTGATCATGCCCGAGGACGGCCCAGGCATGTAGTTTGGGCTCGCGTTGCGCGATGCGTTCAAGGCAGGCGCGCGTCAGCGTTTCGGCTGAAATATCGCGTTGCTGGAGGCGGTGAGCCAGTGCGGCGGCTCCACTGTCTAACAGGCTGTCTATGTTCATCAGAGGTCCTGGGGAGTCAGATCTCGGGCTGAGTTGAGGGCTTCAAGCCTGAGGATACCAGTCACCAATGACATGGTGGAAAAAAGCGCCAGGCCGGTGCGAGTCGTTGGGGGCAGGCCACTGCATGCACGCCATCGGGCACCGCGTTGACGCCATTTGGCCGACATCGTGCAGTCATGTCTTAGGCCGTCGTTGTGCTCGCGCTATGACCCAGTAGACGGCTGATGATCTGCGCTTCTCTGCAAACGGCCTGGCCGACGACGCCTTCGGGCGACGGATTGAAGCCGCCGGTTGCGCCCAACGCTGTGAGCACCGCGCAGGGTCGGCCGGTGTAGTTGTATAAGGGCGCTGCGATCGCGCTGATACCCGGCAAGTTGGTGTCTCGCACGACGGCGCAGCCTGCTGCCAGGACGGATTGCTGCAAGGTCCCGATCGGATCTTGTGCGTCGAGTTGCGCACGCTGCTGCGGCGAGGCCGCCTGCAGCTCGGCGCGCGCCAGCGCCAGGACATTGCTGTCGTCCAGGGTGGCCAATAACGCGCGCCCCGTGGCGGACCACAACATGGGCAGGACCGAGCCCACGCGCACATTGAGGGTGACGGGAAGGCCAGGCTCTTCAAAGCGAATGATGGTCGGGCCTTTATTGCCCATCACAGCGACAAAACACGTGATCTCCAATTGCTCGCGCAAGCGAATCAACGAGGCCTCGGCTACGCGGATGGGATCAGCCTGCCGCATGGCCGACACGCCGAGTTGCAAGGTCTCCCAACCGAGGAAGTATTGTTGGGTCGCGCTGTCTTGATCGACGAGCCCGCCCTCGATCAGGCTGACCAGATAACGATGCACTTTGGCGGGGCTTTCGTCGATATGGGTAGCGATCAGGGTCAGGCTGGCACGCCCTCCCAGACTGCCCAGGGCCTTGAGCACCGCGATGCTGGTCTCGGCCGCCTGCACGCGCTGACGCCGTTCGCGTGGACGGGGGATGATGGGCGCAGAAGAGGGTGGGGTCATGGGCGTCGTTAAATAAAGGGGGCGGACCAAGGTCAGAGCTTATACCGGACCCGTCCTCACGGCGGCCCGTTGTCGACCTGCTTTCAGCCTGTTTTCGGGGTAAATCCTATTGATTAATTACGCATAGCGTATATTATTTACGCAAAATAGGATGCACAACACCTTTTCGCAAAAATAAGCCGGAGACAACCATGTCCGTTACCCGTATTGCGCGCGCACTTGCCTGTTCTGTATTCACCCTGACCGCGGCGNCGACTGCCGNCGCCGCGGATAACTATCCATCCAAGCCCGTGCGCTGGATCGTGCCTTATGCCGCCGGCGGTGGCTCGGATTTCCTGGCGCGAACCGTCAGTCAGGGGCTGGCGCCGCGCTTGGGACAGACGGTCGTGGTCGACAACAAGCCAGGTGGCAATACGGCCATCGGTGCCTCAGAAACCGCGCGATCCGCCCCGGACGGCTACACGATGTTGTCGGCCGATAACGGCACCCTGGTGTTCAATCCGGCGCTGTATCAAAAGCTGTCGTATAACCCCGAAAAAGACTTGGCGCCGGTGACGTTGCTGGGGGTGTTTCCCATGATTCTGGTCGCCGGCCCGGCCCTGAAAGCCACCGACGTCAAAGGCTTCCTCGAGGAAGTCAAGACGTACAAGGACGGCATGAGCTACGCCTCCGCCGGTGCAGGCAGCCCCCATCATCTGGCGATGGAATTGCTCAAGGTCGAAACTGGCGTCAATCTGGTGCACGTTCCCTATAAGGGCGCCGCGCCGTCGCTGTCCGATGTGGCCGGTGGGCAGGTGCCCGTGATGATGGTGGACCTGGCCGCGGGAGCGGGCTTTATCAAGGGCGGTAAGGTGCGGCCACTGGCGGTTGCCAACGCGACGCGTTTGGCTCAATTGCCCGACGTGCCGACCTTTGCCGAACTGGGCTACAAAAATATCGAGGCCGCCGCACAGGTGGGCATCGTTGTGCCGGCCGCGACCCCGCAGCCCGTCATCGATACGCTCAACCGCCAGTTGGTCGCCACGATCAATGATCCGACGATCCACCAAAAACTGGTCGACTTCGGCATCGAGCCCGTGGGCAATACGCCCGCGCAATACCGCGATTTGCTGCAAGCCGAGCGTACGCGCTGGCACAAACTGATCGACGATCTGGGTATCAAGCTGGATTAAACGCGCCGCTTGTTTTTTGAATTGCTATCGGAGCGAAGTCATGTCTGCATCCGTCACCCCCGAGCCTGCGTCGGGTTGCCCCATCCATCACGCCGCGAGCGGCCAGGCCGCCGGCTGTCCGATGCATGTCAGTGCCGGCGCCGCCGAGTTTGATCCTTTTGGTGATAGTTATCAGCAGGATCCGCCGGAGTATGTACGATGGGCGCGTGAGCAGGAGCCGGTGTTTTACAGTCCGAAGCTCGGCTATTGGGTGGTGACGCGATACGATGACATCAAGGCGATTTTTCGGGATAACCAGACGTTCAGTCCGTCTATCGCGCTGGAGAAAATCACCCCGACGGGACCCGAAGCCAACGACGTCCTGGCCTCGTACGGTTATGCGATGAACCGGACGCTGGTCAACGAAGACGAGCCAGCCCACATGCCGCGTCGTCGCGCGTTGATGGAGCCCTTTACGCCCGAGGCGCTTAAGCATCACGAGCCCATGGTGCGCCGACTGACGCGCGAGTACGTGGACCGCTTTATCAACGACGGCCGCGCGGATCTGGTGGATCAGATGCTGTGGGAAGTGCCGTTGACGGTTGCCTTGCATTTTCTTGGGGTGCCCGAAGAGGACATGGATCTGCTGCGCAAATATTCGATTGCGCACACGGTCAATACCTGGGGACGCCCCAAGCCCGAAGAGCAAGTCGCCGTGGCCCATGCGGTGGGGAATTTCTGGCAATTGGCAGGCAAGATCCTGGACAAAATGCGCCAGGATCCGGACCAGCCCGGATGGATGCAGTACGGAATACGCAAGCAGCGCGAGGTCCCGGACGTGGTCACGGATTCGTATCTGCACTCGATGATGATGGCGGGAATTGTGGCGGCGCACGAGACCACGGCCAACGCCTCGGCCAACGCGATGAAACTGCTGCTGCAGCATCCCGATGCCTGGCGTGATATTTGCGAAGACCCATCGCTGATTCCCAATGCGGTGGAGGAATGCCTGCGCCACAATGGTTCGGTCGCGGCTTGGCGTCGGCTGGTGACGCGCGATACGCAGATCGCGGGCGTACCGATGGCGGCGGGGTCGAAATTGCTGATCGTCAGTTCGTCCGCGAATCACGATGAGCGCCATTTTTCCGATGCGGATCTGTTTGATATCCGTCGGGAAAACGCGAGCGATCAACTGACCTTTGGCTATGGGTCGCACCAATGCATGGGCAAGAACCTGGCGCGCATGGAGATGCAGATCTTCCTGGAGGAGTTCACGCGTCGGTTGCCGCATATGCGCTTGGCCGAGCAGGCCTTCAGCTACGTGCCCAACACATCGTTTCGTGGGCCGGAGCATGTCTGGGTCGAATGGGATCCCAGTCAGAACCCCGAGCGTCGTCAACCCGATATCTTGTCGGTGCGCCATCCGGTGCGTATCGGTGAACCCTCGACCCACGCGATTGCGCGAACGCTGGTGGTAGAACGCGCCGAGGCGGCGTCGCAGGGCGTGCTGATGGTGACGCTGGTCTCGCCCGATGGCAAGGATTTGCCGCGCTGGTCGCCGGGCGCGCATCTGGACGTAGAGTGCGGCGACACGGGCTTGTCGCGTCAATACTCCCTGTGCGGAGATCCCAACGATGCGGGCCGGTTGCGCATCGCGGTGCTGAGAGAATCCGAGGGCCGGGGCGGCTCGGCGTGGATGCATGATCATGTCACCCCTGGCGCGCGTCTGCGTGTCCGCGGGCCCCGCAATCATTTCCGTCTTGATGAAGAAACGCGTCGCGCGATTTTCATTGCGGGTGGCATCGGCATCACGCCGGTCAGCGCCATGGCGCGACGCGCCCAGGGGCTGGGGATCGATTACGAGCTGCATTACAGCGGCCGTTCACGCGCCTGTATGGCCTTGTTGCCAGAGTTGGTGGCGTTGCATGGCGACCGTCTGCATGTGTACGCCAGTGATGAAGGGCGGCGTAATGATTTTGCGGCCTTGCTGGCCGAGCCCGATGCGCAGACACAGGTCTATGCATGCGGCCCGGAACGCATGCTGGATGCACTGAAACAAGCCTGTGCGCATTGGCCGGACGATACGCTGCGCGTCGAGCATTTTCATTCGACACTGGGCACGCTGGATCCCGCGAAGGAGCATGCGTTCGAGGCGGAGCTAAAAGACTCGGGGCTGGTGATTACGGTGGCGGCGGATCAGACCTTGTTGACCGCATTGCGTGCCGCGAATATCGATGTGCAAAGCGATTGCGAAGAAGGTCTGTGCGGCTCTTGCGAGGTGCGAGTGCTGGCCGGCGATATCGACCATCGCGATGTCGTGCTGACACGCGCGGAGCGCGAGGCCAACGGCCAGATGATGAGCTGCTGCTCCCGGGCGAAAGGCAAAAGAATCGTTCTGGAATTGTGAGGACTTGATCTGTTGTCGGCGTCGACTTGATTAGTCGATTTCCCGACCTGATCTATCTGGTTTGCCGTTTACTTGCCCTCGGCGTCATATACGATGCCCACGCGTTCGAAGTTCGCACCGTATTGCTTGACGGCCACCTCAAAGGGCGCGCTGTCTCCGGGTTTCAGGACGGGCAGGCGCAGTTCGTCGAACTCGGCACCGGTTACGCGATCTTTGGCATCGTAGAGGCTGACCCAGACGTTGATCTTGCTGACGTCGTGGTCGGCGTCGTTGGTGACCCGACCGGACACGACCACGTATTTGTATTGATAGCGGTACGTGAAGTTCAGCGTGCCCCGTCCGATGCGCGCGTCGGTTTTGTCGATGCTGATGGTCAGCGCGGGGCGCGGGCCGGGCAAAGCGGCGCGCCGCATCGCCTGCCAGGCCGGCTTGAACTCGGTGATCTTGTCAAAGCCTTCGCCGCCGTACATGACGGGGACGCGTTCGCCGGGATAGAGCGTCTCGGGCAAGGCCCACGAGGGGTGCAGCTTGACGCCGCGAGCTTTCTCGAAAAAAGCCATGTCGAGCTTCGGGTCTATCGCGATATATTGCTCGCTGCGATTGACGAGCTCGGCGATCCATAGAGACCGGCCGATCTCGTTGGCGAGTCGACGCGGCTCGACGATTTCCAGCGCCTGCGCGTCGAATAGTGCGAAGTTTTCGTCAAGCAGTTCCTGGGTGGTGAGCGTGACGCCTTCGATCATGCGCACCTTGGCCGGTTTGACGCGGATGATGCGGGTGGCGGCGGCAGGCGCGCCGGTGGTTTTTGCATTGGCTGGCTCGGTTGTCGGGCTTCCCGCAGGCTCGGTTCGTGCTGGAGTGGGCGTGGGGGCCGCGGTTGACTCGGCGGCCGGCACCGGCACTGCAATCAGCAAGGCAATGAGGCCGGCCAGTAGCGCGGCGGCGTAGCGGCTAGCGGTCACTTTGCACCATATAGTCGTAATAGGCGATGTTGCCGTTGTCGAACATCTCGACATCGACATCGAACGGCGTGGCGGCGTTGGGCTCCAGCTCGCTTGCCACGCCGTAGCCGGAGCCGGCGCCCATCAGGCGACCGTCTTCGTCATAGGCCATGACGATGATCTTGGTGCCGTTGGCCGCGCGGCTGTCCTTGTTGCGCAGCAGGCCCACGAAGCGATAGCGGTCGTCATTGAGGACCAGTTGGGTTTTCTCGGCGGCGACGTCGCGGCCTTCGGTACGTGATGCCGTCACGCCTCGTTCGAGCGTCAAGGCATAGCGCGTATAGGATTGCGATGGCACCGAGATCCGTACGGGCGTGTATTCGCCGGGTAGCAACGAGCTCGCCAGTGGTGAGGCCGATTTGGACGTTAGCGTCAATTCATCCTGAAAAAAGGTGGCCTTGACGCTCGGCACCTGGATTTTCACGCCGGTCTCGTTACGCATCATCAACACGATTTCGCGACGGCCGTTGTCCTCGACTTCCTGCGTGTTCGTCAGCGTGACCAACGCGGGATCGATGGGTTTTTCAACAACGCGGGGGGCAGCAGCGCGGGATGGGGGCGTGTCACGGTTGCCGAGTATCGAGGTTACGACGGCCACCCCAATAATCGCGACGATGATGGCGAGGACTCCGATGATCCAGGAGGTCTTGATTTCCAGCGGAGCTTGTTGGGGCGCCTGCATGCCCCGGAGAATCTTCTCTAGCCGCTGGGCGACGTCGTCTTCGACGAGGGTGACGGCCTGGCAGTGATTGCAGCAATACTCGTTGGTCGCCAGTTTGGTGAACTGGCTGCTACCGCAGGTAGAGCACGTCAGCGTGACAGTGTTGATAGTGGTTCGTTTGGTGGGCATGCTCGCTGCCACGCATCGCGCGGGCGGGTGTTGGTCATCCTTGGGGCGCAAGGATACCGGGATGGTGGGCAGGGTGGGGTGCGGGGTCGCATCTGAATATTACAAAATGCGAGCAAAGGCCGCCGGCAGTGCTAAAAGATGAGTTGTCTTGGCAAGGTCGAAGCGTGACGGTTATAAGAAAAACTCAATGCCACCCACCCGTTTCGCTAGGAGCCCACGTTATGTTTACGCGCCGTCGCTTTGTCTATGGCTTGTCTGCATCGGTCATGGGGGCTCAACTGCCACGCGTCGCGTTGGCCGCCAGTGCCGCGACCCATGCGATGTCGTCCCGACGGATTCCGTCGTCTGGCCAAATGGTGCCTGTGATCGGCATGGGGACGGCTGACAGTTTTAATGTCGGGGCCTCCGAGGGCGATCGCGCACCGTTACGAGAGGTGATGCGCCGGTTTTTCGCGGCGGGCGCCTCGGTGATCGATACGGCGCCCAGCTATGGGCAATCGGAAACCGTCGTCGGCGACTTACTGGCCGAGTTGGGGCTAAGAGACAAGGCATTTCTCTGCACCAAGATCGGCGCTTCTGGGCGCGACAACGGTCAAGCCCAATTTCAAGAATCACTGCGACGTTTAAAAACAGACAAGGTCGAACTCTTGCAGGTGCACAATCTACTTGACTGGAAAACTCAACTCGCGCTCATCAACGAGCTGAAGGCGCAAGGCAAGGTGCGTTATTCTGGGTTAACGCATTATCACGAAGGCGGGCACGACGAGCTGGCCGATGTGGTGCAAGCAACGAGACCTGATTTTCTGCAGATCAATTATTCGGTGATTTCCACGGGCGCGGAAAAACGTCTGTTCCCGATGGCACAAGACCTGGGGGTGGCCGTGCTGATTAACCGCGCGTTTGACGATGGTCGATTATTTCGCGACGTCGGCGACAAGGCGTTACCGGGCTGGGCGGCAGAGGTCGGGATCACATCGTGGGCTCAGGCCTTTCTGCGTTTTGCCATCAGCCCGCCTGCAGTCACGGCGGTCATTCCGGCGACGAGCCGACCCGATCGCCAAAGTGATAATTTGAAGGCCGGGGGTGGGCCCGTCCTGACGGCCGAGCAACGTCGATCATTGCAAGCGCTGTTTGCCTGAACGCATGGCGATGATCCCATCGACGCGCGTAGAGGCGTGGCTTGTTCGGGCGTTCAACTTGCGTCAAGGCGAAGGGCTCGCTGTTGCGGCGGGCCTGGCGATGTTCTTTCTGCTGTTCTGCGCGTATTTCATGCTGCGGCCGGTACGCGAAACCATGGGCGTGGCGGGCGGCGTCGATAATCTGCAGTGGCTGTTTACGGGGACGTTCATCGTCACGCTCATTGCGATGCCCTTGTTTGGCTGGGTGGCATCCGTGGCGCCGCGGCGTCAGATCATGCCCTGGGTTTATGGCTTTTTTGTCTTGAATCTGCTGGGTTTCGCGGTGGTGTTGTGGACGCGGCCCGACAGTGTGTGGGCAGGGCGCGTGTTTTACATCTGGTTGTCGGTCTTTAACCTGATGGCGATTTCGCTGGCGTGGAGTGTGCTGGCGGATTTGTTCGTCGGAGAACAGGCCCGGCGCTTGTTTGCGCTGATAGCGGGAGGCGCCAGCCTGGGTGGGCTCGCGGGGCCATTGCTGGGAGCCGCATTGGTCCAGCCGTTGGGCCATGGCGGCCTATTGCTATTAGCGGCGATGTTGCTGACGGCCAGCGCCTGGATGTCGGCATGGCTACATCGCTGGCGTGATCAACATCCTGTCGATGAGGCCGACGCTGCCAGCGAAGCGCGGCGCCGTCGCCCATTGGGCGGCAATCCGTTTGCCGGCTTGTCCGAAGTGCTGGGTTCGCGTTATTTGCTGGGTGTCGCGTTGTTTGTGACGCTGTTGGCCAGTGTCAGCACGTTTCTGTACTTTGAGCAGGCGCGCATGGTGGCAGAACATTTTCCCGACCGCACGCGGCAGACACAGGTCTTTGGGCTGATTGACGCGGTGGTGCAGGGTTTGGCGATTCTGACCCAGGTTTTCTTTACGGGACGCATTGCGCAACGGCTCGGTGTCGGGGTGCTGTTGGTCGGTGTGCCGCTGTTGTTGGCGCTGGGCTTCCTATGGTTAGCGTTGTCACCGGTATTTGCGGTCTTCGTTGTGGTGATGGTCGCGCGTCGTGCCGGAGAGTACGCGCTGGTGCGGCCGGGCCGTGAAATGCTTTACACCGTGCTGCCCGCAGAACAAAAGTACAAGGCCAAAAATTTTAACGACACGGTCGTGTATCGCGGTGCTGATGCATTGAGTGGTTGGGTGAAGCGGGGGGTGGACCTGATCGCGGATCAGCCCTCCTTGGCGCTATGCCTGGGCGCGGGGATCGCGCTTGCATGGGCCGCCACAGGCGGGTGGCTGGCGCGGCAATATCGAAAGCTGGAGCCTGACGGTAGCTGACCCGAGATCTCTGCGGCATGCCGTTCAGAGCGGACGTCCAGGCACGCAAGTTGCTGGACCTTAGGGCGCGCAGGCCCGACGGGGTCCCTGGCATTGTTCCGCAGGAAGGGAGGTCGCTATGTCGACTATTTTATTTATCGTGTTGATTCTTTTACTGATTGGTGCCATTCCGGCGTGGCCCCATAGCCGGAGCTGGGGGTACTACCCGAGCGGGATCCTTGGCATTTTGCTCATCGTTCTCATCGTTATGCTGCTGACAGGGCACATATAAGGAGTTAGCCGTACTGAATCAAGGCGCTGGTAATATGCGTTGTTTCCATGATGATCCGGGGTCAAATAATGACGCAGGTTTCACGGCGCCCAGCTTGCTTGTTTCATGCGATTGTTGTCACGCTGGCGCTGGCATCGGCGCCTGTGACGGCGCAGCCTGTCGAACAATATCGACCGATCGTCGCCAAGGAACTCTATGACGGCATCATGTCGGGTGGCTTGGCATCCTGGGTTGAGGATCCGGCGCAACGTACGGCGCTTTCGACCTATATGGCGACCTCGTATATTTGGGCGGTCGCGGATAGCACTCAAGGCAAACAGTGGTGTTTGATGCCGCCTCTGGATCTCGTAAAGATGGCCGAGTCTGTACTGGCCTATCTGGATGAACTACCGGCGTCCAGGCAGTCCGAGGGGGCCGCGGTAATCGTCGCCGAATCTTTGGGCAAGACCTATCCGTGTCCACGTTAAATCATGCGCGGCTGTTTTGTCACGATACTTGCCGCGTAGCTTTTACGGTACATACCGCTATTCGGTAGGCTTTACCGATTCCTTCCGTATCGTGTTGCGTCGTCTCGCGGCGAGCGGCTATTTTCCCCATGCCAGCGTTCGGGAACGGCAGTTGCGCCTGTGTCTCAGCGGACTGGCTTTTCACTCGCGGTCCGCGGAGCTTTTTCCAAGTGCGTATCACGCCTCGTATGGGAGAATCGCAATGACCGGCACAAAAACACCCCCTTCAACGAATCGACCCGCATCGCCTCATACCCATCGAACGGCAACCGAGCCTACCGTTCCACCTACAGCCGAAGGCCCGCCTAACGGTGAGATAAATACCGACCCGAGCACAAACTCCGGATATCCTGCCGGCGGCTCTCAGGCCCCCAGAGGTAAGGATCCTTTCGGGCGTAAGAATAAAAAAGAAGATTGACGCACCGAGCCTGCCTATTAATGCGTGGAGAGCGGAACCGCCTATGGCGCAAGCGCCTACGAGTGTCAGGCATGGGAATTGCGATGGGGATGCCCACGACGAGGGGCCGACGTCTCTCGAATCGGCCGAGCCCGTTAGCGCACCCGTCTCGACTCAAGCGGTTTTACCAAAAGACAATCCTTGTCTCCGAGGACTAGCGGCGATATTGACTCATTGGAGAATGATATGGCATCAAAGAACAAAGGCGATATGAAGATGATTCACGACCTGCTTTATCAGGCATTGGAAACCGAGATCGGCGGAATCAATGTCTATACGGCAGCGTTGACCTGTGCCACCAACAAAGATTTGGCAAAGGAATGGGACGGCTACCTTGGCGAAACGAAGACGCATCGCCAAGTGCTGCTGACCGTGTTCGAGGAGCTCGGCCTGGACGCCGAAGTGCGCGTACCCAGCCGTGAGGTGGTGAAACACCACGGCGATTCGCTGGTCGCCGCGATCAAATTGGCGAAGAAGGCAGGCGACCCAGCCGGCGCTCAAATCGTAGCCGCCGAATGCGTGGTGCTTGCCGAAACCAAAGACCACCAAAATTGGGAGTTGATAGGCGCAGTGGCCGATAAGCTTGCCGGCAAGGAGGCTGCTGTTCTAAAGAAGGCGCACCAAGCCGTGGAAAAGGACGAGGACCATCACCTATACCATACCAAGGGCTGGACACGGGAGCTCTGGATTGACGCCTTGGGTTTTCCCGCTGTGCTTCCACCTCCAGAGGAAGTCAAGAAGGTAGAGACCGCTATCGGCGCCTCGAGGGCGGAACAGTCGCGCGAGAAAATGTTATGACGATGGATGCCAGCTTGCAGACGCTAGGTTCGATCGTGAATTCGTCGAGCTAAAACGCAGATTCGTCGAAAATCGATAGTGATTTCCTGAGGGCGCATTTATCGTTGATCCGCGCCCGAGGATCAACCTCAGATAGAGCGCGGATTCATCTCAGGAGATTGGCTGATGGCATTGCAGCGCTTTGTTGGTCCGATGGTTGTCGCGGGAGCCTTGTTGCTCGCCGGTTGTGCGTCGAGGGTCCCGGACTCTCACGAGTATTCGGGTTTTTTGGGTAATTACAGCAATTTGCAGCCATCGACGTCGGCGTCGGGCGCGCCGATACTGCGTTGGGTCGCGCCGAGCTTTAACCCCAAGAGTTATTCGGCCCTGGTCTATGAACCTGTCGTGTATTACCCCGAGGCGCATCCGTCCAGCCAGGTTGGTCAACGGGTGCTGGACGGTGTGTTGTCCTATACGAATACCAAGCTGAAGACCGCTGCGGAGCAAAGGATGCGGCTGGTGAGCAAGCCCGGGCCCGGGGTGTTGATATTTCGTGGCGCGATCACCGCTGTGAATACCAGTGACCAAGATCTGAAACCGCGCGAGTTGATTCCTTTCGCGTTGGTCGTGGCCGGCGCGCGTGCCGCGACGGGCATGCGCCCCAAGGATACAAATTTGTTTTTCGAAGGAGAGTTGCTTGATGGCGTGACCAGGCAGCCGCTCGTCAAGATCGTTCGTAAAGGCACCGGCATACAGGTGACCAATGCGGAGCAACAAGTCACCGCGGACGATCTGCGAACGGTGATCGACCAGTTGGGCGCCGATGCGGTCATGTTTGATGCGAGGGCGCAGCCCAAGCCGAATTGATCGCGGGCTTGAGCACCCGCGAAGGATCAAGGCGGCGAAGGGTCAAGGACGGGCGCCTGTCAGGGCGATGGGGTGCAAGCGCAACAACAGGGCGCCCAGTGAGGCGGCTATCGCCAGTACGACAACACCCGTCCACCCGAAATGGGCCAAGGCCAGAGTGCCGAGCGCGCCGCCAGCCGCCATGCCAACAAATATGCCTACCATCAAGATGGCATTCAAGCGGCTGCGCGCAGCGGGGTCCAGGCTATAGACCAGGCTTTGATGCGCAATCAATGACATCTGAATACCAAGATCAAAACCGATCGCGCTGATCGCGATCAGTCCTAATGCGACGTAGGGCGACAACATGGGAACGGCGATCATCAGCGCAAAGGACGCCGCAGCCAGGAGTGCACCTCGACGCGCGACGGTCGCCGGGCCGCGCCGATCCGCCGAACGCCCAGCCAGTGGCGCGGCCAAAGCGCCCGCTGCACCCGCCAGCCCGAACGCGCCCGCGGCACCAGCTCCCAACTGAAACGGCGCCGCATGCAGCATCACTGCCAGGGTCGACCAAAACGCGCTGAAGGCGAGCGACAGCAGACCCTGGGCGACTACCGCGCGTCGCAACGCCGCATGTTGCCGCCACAATGTCGCCAGTGATCCCAGCAATGCGCCGTACGATAAACGCGTCGTAGGCGCAAAGGCGGGCAGGCCGCGCCACAGTGCCGCTCCCAAAACCAGTATCGCCGCAGACGCCGCCATGAACATGGTGCGCCAGCCGAATTGCTCTGCCACCAGACCGCTTACCACGCGTGACAGCAAAATTCCCAACAATAGGCCGGTCATGACTGATCCCACGATGCGACCGCGGTGTTCGGGCGGCGCCAGCGTGGCGGCGGCGGGCACAATATCCTGCGCCAGCGTGGCGGCTAAGCCCAATGCAAAGCTGGCGCCCAACAGGGCTTCTATTCCTGGCGCCAGTCCGGCCAACAGCAACGCCAGTGCCAAGGCAATGATTTTGCCCAGGATGATGCGCTTGCGGTCATAGCGGTCGCCCAGCGGGGCCAGCAACAAAATGCCCACGGCATAGCCCAATTGCGTTAGCGCGGGGATCCAGCCCAGCGCGGCGTCGCTGGCGCCCAGCTCATGTCCCAAAATGCCCAACATGGGCTGGTTGTAATAGAGCGATGCGACGGCGAGTCCTGCGCCGCTGGCCAGCAACAGTACACGCCCGGAAGACAAGTCCGTCCGGGCAGGGGAAGAAGCAGAAGTCATAACGGCTGGCATGAGATTTGTCCTGGGTCATTGCTTAGTGTGAAAGGCATCGCCGCATTCTGGACTTGCGCCAAACGTATTGGTAGTAGCCTAAATGGAAGAATGGTTATACGATTTACGTATGACCGATTCGAATTTCGGGGCAGATCGCCTCCAATTGCTGGAAACCTACGTGCGCATCGTCGAAGCCGGCAGTCTGTCTGCCGCCGCCGTGCAGCTTGGCGCTACTCAGCCGACAGTGAGCCGTCGCCTGCAGGCGCTGGAACGGGCACTGGGCGTACGGCTGCTCCAGCGTTCGACGCATGCCATGGGTCTGACCGAGGATGGGCAGCGTTGTTACGAGCGCGCGCTTGAGCTACTCGGCGCCTGGCAAACGCTGGAAGGGGAGGTGCGTGGCGCCAGTCGGCAGCCCACGGGCATGCTGCGCGTCGTGGCACCCCATGCATTCGGCCAAGAGCAGTTCATCGAGCCTTTGGCACAGTACCTACGCCAGTATCCCGAGATGCGAGTTGAATGGTTGCTGCACGATCGACTTCCGGACTTCATTGGCGAAAATATCGATTGCGCCATCCGGGTCGGCGAGGTGGCTGATCCTTCTGTGGTGGCGATTAAGCTGGGGGACGTCCCGCGTTTTGTCGCTTGCGCGCCAGCGTTATTACATGGGCGCCCACTGCCACAACATCCGCAAGAGCTTGCCGATCTGCCGTGGTTGGCATTGCATATGTTTTATCGCGAGGAAGTTCAGTTGACGCATCGCCATACGGGCGAACAAGCGCGCGTGGAGATCGCACCGCGTTTGTCGACGGATGGCCTGCGCGCCTTGGCAAACGCGATGAAACTGGGCCTGGGCGTCGGTATCGCATCGTCGTGGGCGCTGACCGAAGATCTGGCTACTGGCGATCTCGTCCATCTCGTTCCCGAATGGAAAGCCGAGCCGTTGCCCGTGTATCTGATTTATGTTCCGTCCCGGCTGCAGCCCGCTCGCCTGCGCACGTTCATCGATATTATGAAGACGTATCTGCCTGCGGAATTGCAGGCGTCGCAAGGGGCCGCTTCAGTCGAGATACGTTAGTCGGTTTTGACAAACGGCACCCTTTATCTCCTATCGGACGATGGCGTAAAAGGGGCGTCCTCTAAAAGATATCCGGCTTTGGACGACAAGGCCGCACCCGCCCGGTGATAGCCGACCACACTGGCTACGCTGGCGTGATTGGTCATCGCCATGATTTCGCCTAATGGACGCCCCTGGCGCCCGGCCTCGGTGACAAAACCCGAGCGCAGACTGTGGGCCGTGTAATCCCCCTCTAGCCCTGCCTGCGCCGCGCGAGCCTGGACGATTTTGCGTACGGCTTCGGCGCTCAAGCATTCGCCGATGACGCCGCCGCGCCGTACCCGGCGAAACAGCGGGCCCGACGTGATCTTGGCGGCGGCCAGCCAAGCCTCGAGCGCGGTCGCGGCGCGTCCTACCACCGGCTTATAGCTATCGGCGGTTTCCTTGCCTTGCTGGTTGGTTTTGGAATAGCCCATGGTGTATAGAAAACCCTCCGGCACGCGGCGCGTGTTCTCCAGAGTGGCACGCACAACCTCCGAGCGGCGGCGTCCACCGCTGGCCCAGGCAAATAACAGCAGAGCGCGATCACGCAAACCGATGAGCGAGTCGTCGCAAGTGGCGAGCAACTGCTCGAGGGGTTCTTTGGTGAGGGCGTCTTTGCGGCCAGGGCGCTCACCGCGCTTGGCATAAGCGCTGCGGATGCGGGCGAGCAGAGTTTGCACGGCGCGGCTGCGGCACGGATTGGGCAGGTCCTGTGTTTCGTGGGCCTCGGAGAGGACGGCAAGGCGATGGCGCACCGTGGCGAGCTTGAATGGCCCGGTTCTGCGCTTGACCTTGGCCGCGACCAGCGCGGCGTCGATGTCGTCGGGCAAGTCGTGGGCGAGTCCGGTGCCAGTGGCGTGCTCGACATGGTCGGCGATGAATTGGAGGACGGTGCTGACGGGCACGGGCAGCACAAAGGGATGCCCCAGACGCCACTGATGCCACGCCGCCCAATATTGAATGGCCGAGCGATAAGAGGCGAGGGTGTTATCCGAGCCGCCCTCGCGCAATAGCGCCTGGATGGACGCATCGCTGGCACTCAGGCTTGCCGAGAGCGCGTTCGTAATCCCATCGTATTTTTTAACGGCACGAGAGGGGCTGGATTGTGGGTTTTTCATCAGGAAACCCCTTGTTTATCTATTGAATGTATTAAATAATATGTATGACGTATTAAATAATACGTAAATATCTAATTAGGTTGGATAACTTTTAATTATCCGTTCTAATTTGCCAGAAACCCGTGCCGGTGCCAAGCCCGGCACACTCAGTGAGCAAAACCATGGCGATAGGCGTGCAAGAGGCAGATGTCTGGGCGGCGGCCGATACGCTGCTGCAGGCAGGCGAACAGCCGACGATCGAGCGGGTGCGTCTGCAACTGGGGCGCGGTTCACCGAATACAGTGGGCCCCCATCTGAAGGCGTGGTTTCGCGGTTTGAGTGGGCGGCTGAACGCCACGGGGCAGGCCGAGGTGGCCGGACCCGCGCCGGATAGCGTGACGCAAGCGGCGCAACAGTTCTGGACGCTGGCTTTGGCCGCGGCCAAGGAGGAATGGCAGCAGGCGATCGCCATAGAGCGCCAGGCACTGACTAATGCCCAGGAAATCTTGGCCGCCGATCAACGCGTCCTGGCTCTCGAGCAAGAGCGTCTGAGCCAGCGAGAAACAGATTTGAAAGCCACCATCTATAGCCTGCGCGAGCAGGCGGCGGCTTTACGGGATCGCGCCGAGACTCTGGAAAAACAGTGCCAGCAAAGTGACGCCCGCGCCACCTCGCTGGAGGCACGTTTAACCGAGGTCACGGAACGCGAGCGCGCGCTGCAGGAGCGTCAGCACGAGGCCGAACAGCAGCATCGCCAGGCATTGGCGGCGGCAGAGCAACGGCATGCCAGCCATGAGCGCCGCTGGCTGAACGATCTGGATGTGCAGCGTCAGGCCACCAGGAAAGCTCAGGACGATCTGGAACAACATCGCAAAACCGCCACCACATCCCAGGCAGCGCATCAAGACGCGTTGGCGCGAGCCGCGGACGAACTCCGCGACGCCCATGACGAACTCGCCCAAGCCCGGCATGAGTCCCTCAACACAGAACGCACGATCGCCCAGCTAGAGCAGGCACAAGATGCGCTGCAGACGCAGCTCGCCATGGCGCAGACGTCCGCGGCGGCCGTTCACGACAGCCTGAAAGAACGCGTCGCCGACCTCAACCTGCGCTTGGCGGAGCAGAGCGACCAACTTCAGGTCAAAGACCAACAGATTGCCGCACAAGCACAAGTCCTGGCGCAAACCCAGGCACTGGCGCAGCAGCAGGTCGGGCATGCCACATCTTCGACACCGAAGGCCAAGCGCGTGCCCGAACGTTAGGCGAGGGTGACGTACCGACTGAAAGTCGAGGCAACTGAAGATCGGGTGACTGACGGTTAGCCAAGGGAAACCAGCCGAAGAAAATCAGTCGATGACAGTCAGTCGGCGGAAAATCATCAACGAAAGTCATCGAACGAAAGTCAGCCAAGTCCGTGCCAGACCAGATAGACCAGCAGGATTACCGCCATGGCCAGGTCCGATATCATGGCCGCGATCTCACCCCGGGTGGTCGCCCGGTTCCGGATATGCTGGATGCCCGCCAAACCAAAGAAAATGCAGCCCGCCAAGGCCAGCGCAGGCACCCAGGCTGGAAAATACAGGCTCGCGACGGCCGGGACGCCCAATGCGAGATTGCCAAGGCCGATTTCCAGCACCAGCTTGTTCGCCCCAGGATCCTCGATGCCAAAAATATCCTTGGCCGTAAAGCCGGGCCGCAACAGCTGGTGCACCCCCGCGCCGATCAATCGCCATCCCATGCCCCAAAACACGAACCATTTGCCCAAGGCCTCGGCCAAGAGCACCTGGCCGGTAGTCACGTCTTGAATGATCGCGATGATTGGGAGGACTCCCATCAACAAGACGATCGCAACGAGCTGCATGGCAGTCTCCCGTGCTAAAAATAACAGTGACAATAGTCGCGACAGCGTGGTTGTGCAATGCAGGCACCCGGCTTGGCGTGTCAAAATAATGGCTACGTCACCGATACCCCCATGCGGTGGCCCTGGAGAGTCGATGAGTAATCCCAATGAAAACGTCAGCATGGCGCTTTTCTGTGACTTCGAAAACGTAGCCCTAGGCGTGCGCGACACGAAGTACCAAAAATTCGATATTCGCCCCGTGCTCGAGCGGCTGCTGCTCAAGGGCAGCATCGTCGTCAAGAAAGCCTATTGCGACTGGGATCGTTACAAAGACTTCAAATCGCCCATGCACGAGGCGAACTTCGAGCTGATCGAGATTCCGCACGTGCGGCAGTCCGGCAAGAACTCAGCCGACATCCGCCTCGTCGTCGACGCGCTGGATTTCTGCTATACCAAATCGCACGTCAACACGTTTGTGATCATCAGCGGTGACTCTGATTTCTCGCCGCTGGTATCCAAGCTGCGCGAGAACAACAAGAAAGTGATCGGCGTGGGGGTGAAGCAGTCCACGTCGGACCTGTTGGTCGCCAACTGTGATGAATTCATTTTCTACGACGACCTGGCGCGAGAGATCCAGCGAGCGGCCGAATCCGGGCGCGACAGCCGCGGGCAGCAAAGCGCGCCGCAGCAACGTCGCACGCCTGACGAAGAGCACCGCCGCAAAGAAGAGTCCGAGGCCCGCAAGACCAAAGCCGTCAAGATGGTGGTCGAGACCTTCGAGGCCCTGACGGCCGAGCGTGGCGATAGCGGCAAGATCTGGGCGTCCGCCCTGAAAGACGCGCTCAAGCGACGCCGGCCCGACTTCAACGAGTCGTACTATGGCTTCCGGGCTTTTGGCAACTTGCTCGACGAGGCACAGTCGCGAGGTTTCCTGGAAGTAGGCCGTGAGGAAAATTCCAGTACCTATGTGTATCGCAGCGGCGCGGAGGTCGCACCGGCAGCGTCGTTGCCCGTAGCGCAAGAAGAGCCTCGCACGAAGCAAACCCGCAGAACGCGCGGTGGTCGGCGGTCGGAGGGGGCGGGCAGGGGCGCGAACCAGACGACCGGGCAGGAGGTTCAGGCGGAAAGTGTTGCCTCACCGCGCGAGGCTGTCTCGGTATCCGAGGTCGCGGTGGTGCGCGAGGCGGCCCCGGTCTTCGAAGCCACCCCACTGGCGCCTACACAGCCATCCGGCGATCTCCCGTCATCCCGCGACGTGGCTCCGTCCAAACAAGGCAGTCTGGCCACAACATCCGAGACGGAGCAGGCGACTATACAACCGGCGCCCGAGCAGAGCGAGAACGCTCCCGCCCCCGTCAAACGCAGCCGAACGCGTAGCCGCAGTCCCAGCAAGAAGGCAACTGAGAAGGCGACTGCAACCACGGGCGTTGCGTCCAAGGAGGCCGAGCCGACGGTTGCGTCGTCTGTCGCCCCCGACGTTCAACCCGCCGATGCGACGGTAGCGGCCCCCGCCAAAACCGCCAGAAAAACCACGCGCAGCACGACCCCACGCACCCGCCGTCCGCGCAAAACTGCGAGCACCGAATCGTGACGAAACTTTTTTACCATCCCGGCAACGCCAGCATGGCGCCGCATTGCGTACTCGAAGAAATCGGGCAATCTTTTGAACTCGCGTTTGTCGATCGCGCACAAAACACGCATAAATCCCCGGACTATCTTCGGCTCAATCCGAACGGGCTTATCCCCGTGCTGGTCGATGGTGACCTGGTGCTGTACGAGACCGCCGCCATTTGCCTATATCTGGCCGATAAGTATCCAGAAAGGCAATTGGCGCCAGAGCTGGGTACCCCGGAGCGTGCGCAGTTCTATAAGTGGTTGATGTGGCTGACCAACACCATGCAAGCTTCGCTGCTGCTTTACTTCTATCCGGAACGATGGGTCGACGCCGGCAATGCGTCCGGCGCGCAGCAGATAAAATCCCATGCCGAATCAAAGGTCGCCGGTCTGCTGGCGCAGCTAGAGGATCACTTGGCAGCAAGCAGCGGCCCGTGGTTTCTGGGGGAGCATTACACCGTGCTGGACCCCCTGGTCATGATGGTTTGTCGTTGGACGCGTGGGTTTTCCAGACCCGCACGGGACTTTGCGCAACTCGGCCCTTATTTGCAACGCGTCCTGGCGCGTCCTGCCGTTCAGCGTGCGCTGCAAACAGAAGGATTGGCGCACCCGTGGGTGTAATGCATGCCTCGGCATGGTGAGTAGGGAGTCTGACTCTCTTCGCCGTTAACGAGAGGCGATGGCACGGCAAGCTATTGATTTGAAGTCAGTGTGCGGACGCTCGAGCCCGCAGGCTATGGAAAAAAATACTCAGGCCGGGAAATCATACGGAATGGGCGAAGGCGCCGATCTGCGTGTGCAGGGCGATACTCTGGCTAATCCGGCGCGGACAGCGTCTTCAAAAATGCCGCGATATCGCGCGCATCCTGCTCGCTGATGCCCAGGTCCGGCATCGCGGTGCCGGGTTTGATTGTCGTGGGCGCCATCAGCCAACGCCGCATGTTTTCCGGGGTATTGGATAACACGCCGGCAATATACGGGCGTATGGCGATGCCGGCCAGCGACGGACCGACATGGGAAGACGCACCCACCACATCGGGGATGACGTGGCAGGTCACGCACATATATTGCTGTAATGCCTGGCGTCCCGCCATTGCATTGCCTATCCGCGGAGCGTCCAGAGGGATGGCCTGAGGTGTTGGCTGGGGGGAGCGCTCATCCCACTGTCGATAGTCGGTCGGCGACAGCGTAGGCAGTACGCGCATAAACGCGACAACATCCCATATTTGACCGTCTGTCAGGCGATATTGCCAAGCGGGCATGCCGGTCATCTTGATGCCTTGACGGATTAACCAGAAGACTTCGCCCGCGGAACGTTCGTGGGCGCTCTCGACCAGGGAGGCGGGGGCGGGATTCAAGCCCAAGGCATAGGGTTCGGGCGCTACGCCGGGCGCGCCATGACATTGCACGCAGTGCGCGCGGAACAGTCCAAATCCATCCCGAATATCGGCAGGGTCATTCAGGTCGGGGACCCGAATGGATTTGGCGCGCACGCTGACCGAGCGTGCCAGGGTAGTTTCTATCAATTGATTCACGGCAGCCGTATGCGGGCGGGTCGCACTGATGTCATACCAGCCGAAGTAGATCACCGAGCCTGCGACTAACAAGGCGGCGGTGGTCAGTCCTATAACTGTCCAGGCAGCAACCCGCTTGCAGCTTGTCATGTTCAACGCTCCTCAGTAGTCATCCGTCGGGCAACGCATAGAGGAATGCAGCAATGTCCTCGGCTTCAGTCTGCGTCAGTCCGACATTCGGCATCGCGGTGCGCGGATTGACCGCGGGCGGGTCCATCAACCAACGGATCAGGTTGGCGGGAGTATTGGCAAGCAGGCCATTCACGTACGCCTGGCGCCCCATGTTATTCAACGATGGACCGACTCTCGCGATCGGGGCACGTACGCGTGGCACCACGTGGCAGGCAACACATCCCTTTTCCATCATCAGGCGTCGGCCTCGATCGGGATCGGCTCGGTCGGAAAGACCAGTGGATACGTCTTGCGCAAGCGGCGCCCGAGCATCGCCACAGGCTGCCATACCGGCCAGCATGACGATACCTATCGAGGCGAGCGCGTTGCGGGTGGCGTGATGCAAGGTTTTCTTCTCCAAACCCTGTCGCCGACGCAATTTTTGTACCTTGGGTACGGTACATGCTGCTGAGGGAGCGTTCCTTCCTCACGACGCGTCTCATAGCGAAGTTATCAAAAGCATCTATTTACATTTATGGCCGCTTTTTTCTTGCGTCCGCATGCCAAGCAACCCGGGGGTGATAGGGTGACCCAGTTCGCTGACATCAGCAGTGTGTTGTTCCTTGGCGCGACGGTCATCTTCGCAGCAGTCGTGATACTGATCGCCGTTGCAATATTCGCGCCCAGACCTTGGCGTGATCGGTTGGCTCGGCCATCGCTGATTCTGCTGGCGGGTATTGCATTTCCTGTTGTCTGCCTGACGGTCCTGTTGATCTACGTCCTGGCTCTCCCGTCCTCGACGGCATCAGATGCAAAGCCGACGATTCGCGTCGAAATCACCGGGGAACTCTGGTGGTGGCGCGTGCGTTATCTCGACGAGTCGGGCGCGCTATTGGTCGAAACTGCCAATGAAATCAGCATTCCTGCGGGGCAGCTGGTCGAGTTCGTGCTGAAGTCCGACAACGTTATCCATAGCTTTTGGATACCTGAATTGGGAACCAAGCTGGACATGGTTCCGGGCCATGTCAATCGGATGCGCGTGCGGGCGCCCGCAGCGGGCGTTCTTTCAGGTCAATGCGCGGAATACTGCGGTGCACAACACACCAAGATGAAGTTCGCGGTGCACGTGCTTACGCCGGCGTCATTCAATGCCTGGTTGTCGGCGCAACGTCGGCCCGCCAGGATGGCGGGGCCCGAGCTTCAGCAGGGTGCGCAGCGGTTTCAGCAAGCCTGTTCGGCGTGCCATACCGTGCGGGGTACGCCGGCCACGGGAACATCAGGGCCGGATTTGACGCATGTGGCCAGCCGCTCAACGTTGGCGGCTGGCGTGCTGACGAATAACGTGGGCGCGCTGGCGGGATGGATCGCTGCCAGCCAAGACATTAAACCCGGTAACCGCATGCCTTCTTTTGATCAATGGTCCGGCGAGGAACTACGTGCCGTGGCCAACTATTTGGATAGTCTGAAGTGACGACAGATAAAGCGACGTCCAGCGTGCCGCCACCGCTTCCAAACCCGCTTGAGCGCCCCGAAGGGGAGCTTGAACAACTCAAAACGGTCTGGCGACGTCCGTCGGGCTATCGGGCCATCACGGTAGTGAACAACACCTACATTGGATTGCTCTACATCGCGACCGCGTTGCTGTTCTTTATCCTGGCCGGCGTACTGGCGCTGCTAATGCGTACGCAGTTGGCGGTACCGGAGAACGCGTTGATCGGCCATGATTTGTACAACCAGTTGTTTACGATGCATGGCACGGTGATGATGTTTCTATTCGCGGTGCCGGCGGTCGAGGCGGTGGCGGTGTTGCTCCTGCCAAACATGCTGGGTGCCCGCGACCTGCCGTTTCCTCGTTTGTCCGCTTATGCCTACTGGGCGTACGCCGTGGGCGGGGTTGTGTTCTTCTGCAGTCTGTTTTTTGGACTGGCGCCGGAGGGAGGCTGGTTCATGTACCCGCCGCTCACCAGCACTCAGTATTCGCCAGCATTGAATGCGGACCTGTGGTTGCTGGGGATCGGCTTTATCGAAATATCCGCTATTGCCGGCGCGATCGAGCTGGCCGTGGGCATCCTTCGTACGCGGGCACCGGGCATGAGCCTGGACAAGATGCCCATCTTTGCCTGGGTGATGTTGGTGTTCAGCGCCATGGTGCTTGTCGCGTTTCCGGCTGTCATCGTGGCGACCGCGCTATTGGAGCTGGAGCGCGCCTTTGACATGCCGTTTTTCATTGCGCAGCGAGGCGGCGACCCTTTGCTATGGCAGCACTTGTTTTGGTTTTTTGGCCATCCCGAGGTTTATATCATTTTCCTGCCGGCGGCCGGCATGGTATCCATGATCATCCCCGCGATGACGGGCGTGCCGCTGGTCGGCTACCGGTGGGTCGTCATGGCGGTGATCGGCGTCGCGTTTCTCAGTTTTGGGCTTTGGGTCCACCACATGTACGCCACGGGGATTCCGCCGATGTCCTTGAGCTTTGCATCGGCGGCCAGTATGGCGGTGACGATACCCACGGCGATTCAGGTATTCGCCTGGATCGCGACGATTGCCGCCGCGGTACGGCTGCGTCCGGTGAAGACGCCGATGCTGTTTATCCTGGGATTTTTCTTCATCTTTGTGTTGGGTGGATTGACCGGCGTCATGGTGGCCGCCATTCCTTTTGACCTACAGACGCACGACACGTATTTCATCGTTGCACACCTTCATTACGTGCTGTTCGGCGGCATGGTTTTTCCGCTATTCGCGGCGTTTTATTACTGGATGCCGTTCGTCAGTACGCGAGCACTGTCCGAGCGTAGCGGACGCTGGGCATTCTGGTTGATGTTCAGTGGCTTCAATCTGGCTTTTTTCCCGATGCATTTCACCGGCTTGGCTGGTATGCCCCGCCGCGTCTACACCTATGCCGAGAGCCAAGGTTTAGGGACGCTCAACATGATGTCCACCGTCGGCGCCTATCTCATCGCTGCCGGAGTGCTGATATTTTTATGGGATCTGGCGCGCAACTTTCGTCCCAGCAGCGAGAAGAACGCCGGCAACATCTGGCAAGCCGGTACGCTGGAATGGCTGCCCACCGGTAACTACGGTTTGCGCAGCATTCCCATCGTGACCGCCAGGGAACCCCTATGGGATCAGCCCGGTATTGTCGACGACGTCGACGCGGGCCGCTACTTTTTGCCCAACGCGCCCGCGGGCGTGCGCTCTACGCTGGTGACGAGCGCCCTGGATGCGCGGCCGGAGTATGTGTTGCCGCTGCCAGGGCCGGGGTGGTCTCCTTTCGTTGCCGCACTTGGCACTGCCGGCTTTTTTCTGTTGTTGACCTTCAAATTGGTGGGCCTCGCGGCAATTTGTGGCGTCGTGGCCGTGGCGGCGATCTGGCGTTGGCTATGGGATGCTGACACGGGGCCCGATCCGTCGGGTGTGGATATCGGCGCGGGCATTCGCCTGCCAATGCGAGCATCAGGCAGCACATCCCACGCTTGGTGGGCCATGATGCTGCTGCTCATTGTCTGTGTCAGCATCTTTGGGGCGGTCGTGTTCGCGTATTTGTTCTTATGGCTCACCTCTCCTGAGACGTGGCCCGCCACAACGGCGATTGCAGCGCCTACGTTGCCGTCGTTATCAGCGGGCTTGCTCGTCGGTGCCAGCATCCTGGGCGTTTGCGCCGTACGTGGACTGAAGCACGGAAAGAAAATGGCGGTGAACGGATGCTTGTTGAGTGGGATCGTGTTGATGATCGCCGCCAGTGGACTGGATCTTTACACACATTGGCAACACGGTTTGAGGCCGCAGGCATCCGCGTATAGCGCTGCCGTGTTTGCCTTGTCGGGTCTGCAAACCGTGTTCGTGATATTGACAGTGGTGATGAGCCTATTCACCATCGCGCGTCATCTCGCTGGCCGGCTAAGTGCTCGGCAACGTGCATGCCTGGACACCACCATGGTGATGTGGCAATACACCGTCGTTCAGGGTTTGCTAACCCTGGGCGTTATTCATGTCTTTCCGCGATTGGCGGCGGGGTAGTCATCATGCGATCACCGTTTTGGGTCGAACTGTGGTTCCTGATTGGCGGTCCGGTGATCTGGCTGCTGCATTACCTGTCTATCTATACGATCAATGCGTTGCACTGTGCCAGGCCGAGGGCCTGGTTGGGGACTATCTGGATAAGTCTGCCGATTTCTTCCTGGATGATCCTGATTTGCAGTGCGCTGGCATTGAGCGCCATGGCGTGGGTCGCGCAGCGCCAGCATAGGCGTCTGCACGCAGGCGACTCACGGAGGTTCCATACCAGGCTGACAGATTCGTTATGTCTGTTATCCGCTCTCGCGGTGGTCTGGGAAACCCTGCCGGTCTTTCTGGTTTCAAGGTGTGGGTGAGGGTGTTCAGTCGCCGGTGCACAAGTACGACTGTGACGTCCGAGCGCAAGATGATGGACTGCTTGAATCGCCTCGGTTACGACATCGGAATCAAGGTGCGGTCGGCAAATGAACCGCTCGGTCATCTGACACTCGCGTTCGCCTGACGAAACCATAGAAAAAGCCGGCAATCCGCGAGGGTCGCCGGCTTTGATTTGCCAGGTGGCGGGCTAGCCCGCCACACCGTGCCGTTCGATCAGCTGATCGAGGCCAGTGCCTGGTTTAGCGTCGGGCTAGGGCGCATGGCTGCGCTTGCCTTGGCTTCGTTGGGTTGGTAATAACCACCGATGTCCACGGGCTTGCCTTGAGCGGCCTTCAGTTCGTCCAGGATCTTGGCTTCGCCCTCTGCGAAAGCAGCGGCCAGAGCCTTGAACTGCGTGGCCAGTTCGGCGTCGTCGGTTTGCGCGGCCAGTGCTTCGGCCCAGTACATGGCCAGGTAGAAGTGGCTACCGCGGTTGTCCAGGCCACCCACCTTGCGATCCGGCGACTTGTTGTTGTCGAGGAACTTCGAGGTGGCTTCGTCCAGGGTGTTGGCCAGGACTGTGGCGCGCGGGTTGTTGTACGCGCGGCCGAGGTGATCCAGCGATGCGCCCAGGGCCATGAACTCGCCCAGCGAGTCCCAACGCAGGAAGCCTTCTTCCACGAATTGCTGCACGTGCTTGGGGGCCGAGCCGCCGGCACCGGTTTCAAACAGCTGGCCGCCGGCCATCAACGGCACGATCGACAGCATCTTGGCGCTGGTGCCCAGTTCCATGATGGGGAACAGGTCGGTCAGGTAGTCGCGCAGCACGTTGCCGGTCACCGAGATGGTGTCCTTGCCGGCACGGATGCGTTCCAGCGAGAAGCGCGTGGCGTCCACGGGATTCAGGATCTGCAGTTCCAGACCATTGGTGTCGTGGTCGGCCAGGTATTTCTTGACCTTGGCGATCACCTGGGCGTCGTGGGCGCGATTTTCGTCCAGCCAGAAAACGGCGGGCGTGTTGCTCAGGCGGGCGCGGGTGACGGCCAGCTTGACCCAGTCCTGTACCGCGGCGTCCTTGGTCTGGCACATGCGCCAGAGGTCGCCGGCCTGAACGACATGCTCGAGCAGCACGGCGCCGGAGGTGTCGGTGACGCGCACGGTGCCATCGGCGGGGATGACGAACGTCTTGTTGTGTGAACCGTATTCTTCGGCGGCCTGGGCCATCAGGCCGACGTTGGGCACGCTGCCCATGGTGACCGGATCAAAGGCACCGTTGGCCTTGCAGTCGTCGATGACGACCTGATAGACGTCGGCATAGCAGCGATCGGGGATCACAGCCTTGGTGTCTTGCAGTTCGCCAGCGGCGTTCCACATTTTGCCCGAGTCACGGATCATAGCCGGCATGGAGGCGTCCACGATCACGTCGCTGGGCACATGCAGGTTCGTGATGCCGCGGTCGGAGTTCACCATGGCCAGGGCGGGCAGTGTCTTGTAGGCTGCGTCGATGTCGGCTTTGATGGCCGTCTGCTGGTCAGCCGGCAGGGCGCCGAGCTTGGCGTACAGGTCGCCAATACCGTTGTTGGGATCAAAGCCGATTTGCTCGAGGGCGTCGGCATGGCGAGTCAGCACGTCGCGATAGAACACGGACACGACGTGACCAAAGATGACGGGGTCGGAGACCTTCATCATGGTGGCCTTGAGGTGCACCGAGAACAGCACGCCTTTGGCTTTGGCATCGGCGATCTGGGCTTGCAGGAAGCTGCTGAGCTTCGCGGCGGACAACACCGAGGCGTCGATGATTTCGCCGACCTTGACCGGGGTTTTTTCCTTGAGCACGGTCTTCGTGCCGTCGGTCGCGGTCAACTCGATCTTGACGTCGCCGGCCGCGGCCAGCGTGACGGATTTTTCGCTACCGTAGAAATCGCCGTCGTCCATGTGTGAGACATGCGACTTGGAATCCGCGCTCCACGCGCCCATCTTGTGGGGGTGTTTGCGGGCGTAGCTCTTCACCGAGGCCGGCGCGCGGCGGTCGGAGTTGCCTTCGCGCAGCACGGGGTTGACGGCGCTGCCCTTGATCTTGTCGTAGCGCGCCTTGACGTCGCGTTCGGTGTCGTTGGCAGGCTCATCCGGGTAATCCGGCAGCTTGTAGCCCTGGGTTTGCAGTTCCTTGATGGCCGCCTTGAGCTGGGGCATCGAGGCACTGATGTTGGGCAGCTTGATGATGTTGGCGTCCGGCGTCACGGCCAGGGCGCCGAGTTCAGCGAGTGCGTCGCCGATCTTCTGGCTATCGTCCAGGTAGTCGGGAAACGTGGCAATGATGCGGCCGGCCAGCGAGATATCGCGGGTCTCAACCGTAATGCCAGCGGATTTAGCAAAGGACTGGACGATAGGCAGCAGCGAACGAGTAGCGAGCGCGGGGGCTTCGTCGGTCAGGGTATAGATAATCTTGGGAGTGGGAGCCATAGTCATCAGTGTGCCCGGTTGCTTGCGCAATCCCGGACATGCGTTGCTGGACATCGTCGCCGATGCCATCGTAGAAGGGGGGTGTCTTTGGGCACACGCAATCAAGCGCCTGCCCACCACGACGGAAACCCTGCCTTTATGACTGCTTTGGCTAGGTGTGACCGCCATATGCCGTTGATTGTAACCCCGCGGGGGGCGAAATCGTCAAGTCTTATAGAAGACTTGGAGGTTTAATCCAGGACTCGGTATATTCTCTCTATGAAAAAAATCGATATTCCCGCGCTTGAGATCTTTGTCGCGGCGGTAGAGGAGAAAAGCCTGTCCAGGGCCGCCGAGCGCGAGAATCTCGTGACGTCGGCTGCCAGTAAACGGGTCGCCGAACTAGAACGGCAACTGGATCGCATTCTGTTGCTGCGCCATGGGCGCGGCGTTGAGCCGACGCCGGCGGGCGTATTGCTATACCACCGCGCCAAGGCGATTTTGCGCAGTCTGCATCTGACCGAACAGGCCGTCCAGGGGTTTTCGGTCAACGGGCAGGCCAAGATCAAGCTGGCTGCCAACCCGTCGAGTATTTTGCAGTTTCTGCCGACGGTAATGGGGCGCTTTCTGGCGGGGCGCAGCGATGTCAGTGTCGATTTGCTGGATCAGCATAGCTACGACATTCCGCGCCTGGTCGCCGAAGGGACCGTGGATATTGGCATTTATCACGCCGATTATCCGATGCCTGGCGTGGAGTCTTTTCCTTTTCGCCGTGATCGGGTCGGGCTGGTGGTGCCGATCGGGCATCCGCTGGCCGAGCGCAAGGCGCTCTATCTCGAAGACGCGCTCGATTACGATTTACTGGGTTTTTTCCCGCGTCATTCGCTGGATCAGTTTCTGGCCTACGTGGGGCAGACGGTCTCGCGCCCGCCCAACGTCAAGCTGCAAGTGTCGAATTTCGAGACGCGCTGCCGCATGATCCGCGAGGGGCTGGGCATTGGCGTGGTGCCCGAAGATATCGCACGCAATTATCTACAAAGCATGGGCTTGGTCCTGTTGCGCCTGCTGGATGTTTGGGCCGAACGGCAGTTCTTTGTGTGCGTGCGCTCGCCCCGTGAGCTAGGGAGCGCGGCCCGTGATCTGTTTGACGTCTTGCGCGGGGAAGGGGCCACGTCTAATCAAGAACGGTGAGTTTCCTTTTTTTCAATCCTGCCGGGTATCGGATTCGATACAGTAGGCTGGATATCAACGAGGAGACATCATGTTGCTGAAAACCCTGGCGGATTACGGTGCGCGCGACAGCGTGGCGACGTTATCGGACGATGTCCTGCATCATGCGAAACGCGCCTTTCTGGACTGGTTATCCGCGTTGTACCCGGGCACCCGCGTGGCGCCGTGCCGCCAATTGCTGGGCGCCCATCGCGCAGAACTAGGCTTTGGCACGAGCAGCCTGCCCGGTTGCGGGACCACGGCTTTCGCCCCGACAGCGGCTTGGATCAATGGCAGTACGTCGCATGCGGTGGAGTTTGACGATATCTTTCGTGATGCGGTGTATCACCCCGGCTGCCCGACGATCGCGGCGGCGCTCGCGCTGGCCGAAGACCGCCATGCCAGCGGCAGCGCGCTGTTGGCCGCAATCGTGGTGGGCTACGAAATCTCGACGCGCATCGGTGCGGCCGTTCAACCGTCGCACTATCGGTACTTTCATACGACGGGTACGGTAGGCAGTTTTGGCGCGGCGGCGGCGGGTGCGGCGCTGGTGGCGCCGGGCGACACGTCGGTCATGCTGCATGCGCTGGCGACATCGGGGACGTTGGCCAGCGGCTTGCAACAAGCGTTCCGTTCTGACGCGATGAGCAAGGCCCTGCATGCAGGGCATGCCGCCGAAGTCGGCGTGCGGGCCGCGCAAGGCGCCGCACATGGTCTGACCGGGGTGGCCGATATTCTGGAAGGCGAGGTGGGTTTTGGTGCGGCGCTTGCACACAAACCGAATTGGGCCATGGCCATCGACGCGTTGGGCGAGCGTTACAACATCACGCACATGACCCAGAAAAATCATGGCTGCTGCGGGCATACCTTTGCCGCGATCGATGCCATGCTGGCCTTGCGCGACGCCGGCTTGCGACCGGAAGACGTCGCGTCCGTCACGGTGAATACCTATCAGACCGCACTGGATGTCACCGGCAATTTCCAGCCGAATACCGCGTTCGAGGCCAAGTTCAGCCTGCCGTATGTGATCAGCCATGCACTGGTCTATGGCAGCGTCAGGCTGGATGCCTTTGAGCCCGCGCGTCTCACCGACGCCACCGTGCGGGGGCTCATGCCGCGCGTCGAGCTCATCGCGGATCCCGATCTGACGGCAAGCTTTCCGGGTCAGCGCGCCGCGCGCGTCACGGTGCGTACGACGGATGGCCGCGAACTGGAGCACTTTGCGCCGTATCGCAAGGGGGACCCCGAGGCGCCACTCTCGGATGCTGATCTGAATGACAAATTCGCCGAGTTGGCAGGCCCTGTACTGGGCGAATCCCGCATGCGTGAGTTGCGTGATGCCGTCTGGCAATTGGAAAAGCAGGATGACCTGCGCGCGCTGCGCCTGGCCACCGACGGCCCATCCACCTGAATCATTGAATCCATCATCATAAGTATGACGACCTTTGCTCAAGCATTGCTGACCCCGCGCACGATCGCCCTGGTGGGCGCCTCGGGTGACGTGAAAAAGAATACGGCCCGACCACTGCGCTTTATGCGTAAACATGGCTATGACGGCCACATTTATCCGATCAACCCCGCACGCGATGAGATTCTCGGTGAAAAAGCCTGGCCGTCACTCGCCGAGCTGCCCGAGCCGATTGATCACGTCTTTGTGATGATTCCGGGCGCGGGCGTCGAGGCCATCTTGCCGGACTGCGCGCGGGCCGGGGCCAAAGTCGTCACAATTTACTCCGACGGATTTGGCGAGGCGGGCCCGGAAGGGCAGGCGCGCCAACAGGCACTGGTCGCCAAGGCCAAGGAACTGGGCCTGCGTGTGCTGGGCCCCAATAGTATTGGCCTGGCGGATCTGCATTCGGGCTCGATTTTGTCCGTCAACGCGGCCTATGAGGCGTCTACCTTGCTGCCGGGCGAAGTCAGCATGGTGTCGCAAAGCGGTTCGATGATGGGTTCTTTGCTGTCACGGGCCGCGGCGCGCGGCTTTGGTTTTGCGAAGTCGGTGTCGGTGGGCAACGAAAGCGATATCAGTGTCGGCGAAGTCGTCGACGCCCTGGTGGATGATGCGCAGACACAGGTCATCCTGCTGTTTTTGGAAACGCTGCGGGCGGCACCCGTCCTTTCACGTGCGCTACAGCGGGCGCGAGCCGCGGGCAAGCCCGTGATTGCCTACAAGCTCGGCCGCTCTGAACTGGGCGATGCGCTGGCACAATCACATACTGGGGCGATGGCGGGTAATGACAAGGCGGTCGATGCCTTTTTGCGGGCGCACGGGGTGTTGCGAGTCCATCAGCTCGAAACCCTGTTCGAGATGGTGCCGCTGGCGCGTCGCTACGGGACTGCGCGCCCGGCGCAGCGTCGGGCGGCACCGCGTGTCGCCGTCATTACGACCACTGGCGGCGGCGCGGCCACCGTGGTCGATAACCTGGGGTTGCGCGGGCTGACCGCGGTGGCTCCGCCCGATGATTTTATCGATCTGATGGCCAGCCGTGGCCTGAAACTGCGCCAGACGCCGGTGATTGATCTGACCCTGGCCGCCACCCCCCCGCAGTACAAAGACCTCCTGGAACACCTGTTGCGGGCGGATTGGTGCGACGCGGTATTGAGCGTAGCGGGCTCCTCGGCGCAGTTTCATCCGGAATACGTTGTCAAGCCCTTGCTGGAGTCCGAGAAATCCGCCTCGAAGCCTCTCGCCATCTTTCTGGCACCCGAGGCGCCTGAGTCACTGCAGCTCCTGCAACAAGCCGGTATTGCCGCGTTTCGGACACCGGAAGCTTGCGCCGATGCGTTATCGGTGTTCTTTGATACGTCGGGCGGCGCCATGCCCGCGCCCGTGACAACGCGCGAATGGTCCGCCGAGTTTCCGACGCAGGGCCTGCTGAACGAGTACGAAGCCAGCCAGGTTTTTGAAACGCTGGGCGTACCCGTTGCGCCGCGCGCCTTGTTGACGCCTGGCCGGACCACGCATGATCTGGCATACCCCTTGGTTGCGAAGGTCTGCTCGCGCGACATCCCGCACAAGACCGAGGCGAATGCCGTGCGTATCGGTATCAAAGAGCAGGGTGGCCTAAGCCAGGCGTTGGAGGAACTGCCCGCCAATGCCCGGGCCTATAAAGCCGACGCGCATATTGACGGTGTGCTGGTGCAGGCGATGCAGGACCGGCTCGCCGAATTCATTCTGGGCTATCGCGATGATCCACTAGTGGGGCCGACCGTGTTGTTTGGCGCGGGCGGGATCACTGCGGAACTGACCCCCGACTTTGCGTTGCGCCTGGCGCCGGTCTCCGAGGACGAGGCCCGGGAAATGATCGCCGAGGTGCGCCACACGCAGTTGATCACCGGCTGGCGCGGCCTGCCGCGTGGCGATATCGATGCCCTGGCGCGCGCCATCGCGGCATTCTCGCAGTTGGCGGGACTGCGCGGCGCCCATGTGACCGAGGCCGAAATCAACCCGTTGTTTGTGCAAACACAAGGCGTCGTCGCCGTCGACGGCTTGATCCGCCTGGACTGAATTTTCGATAGAGACCGATAGAAAAATGGACTTTAAACTCACCCCCGAGCAAAGCGATTTCGAGACTGCGGTCACGCGTTTTGCGCAAAACGAATTGGCCGAAGGCGCCGTCGCCCGCGCGCACTCGCAAGAATATCCCTGGGATATCGCCCAGAAAATGGCCAAGCAGGGTCTGCTGGGCATCACCATGTCCGAGGCCGACGGCGGTGTGGGTGGCTCGCTGATGGATGCGGTTATCGCGATTCAGGCGGTGGCCTCGGTGTGCCCCCGCAGCGCGGACGTCGTGCAGGCCGGCAACTTTGGCGCCATCCGCGTGTTGGCCGAATATGGCAGCCCCTTGCAAAAGGAAAAATATTTGGCTCCGCTGTTGGCGGGCGAAGCGCTGATCGCCGTGGGTATGACCGAGCCGGACGCGGGGTCGGCCGTCACCGAGCTCAAGACCAGTGCCACGGCCGTGCCGGGTGGTTTTCGAATTAATGGCAGCAAGATTTTTACGACGCACGGCCCGCACGCGACCGTCATCCTGGCCTACGTGCGGTTCGGCCCCGGCACCAAGGGCATCGGCTCCGTGCTGATCGACACTAAAGCCGAAGGCGTACGACTGGGCAAGCGCTCGGCCTTTATGTCCGACGAAGAATGGGTCGAGATCTTCTTTGACAACGTCTTTGTGCCCGACGAACTGGTGGTGCTGGGCGAGGGCGGTTTCAAAAAGCAGATCGCCGGCTTTAACGTCGAACGCATTGGCAATACCTCGCGTTCCGTGGCGCTAGGACGTTATGCGTACGAGGAGGCCCGCCAGTGGGCCCTGCAACGCAAGCAGTTCGGCCGTCTGCTCTGCGAATTCCAGGGCCTGCAATGGAAATTCGCCGACATGCGCATCAAGCTCGATGCCGCGCAATTATTACTGTATCGGGCGGCCTCCAACGCTGATACGGGCTTTCCGTCGCCGACCGAGACTGCCATTGCCAAGGCGTACTGCAATCAAATCGGCTTTGAGGTCGCCAATGACGCGCTGCAGGTGATGGGCGGCATGGGCTACAGCCGCGAGTCGCTAGTCGAGTATTGCGTGCGCCGTTGCCGTGGCTGGATGATCGCGGGTGGATCGATCGAAATACTGAAAAACCGCATTGCCGAAGGCATATTCGAACGGAGTTTCTCGCAGCGGCCCAGCTAAACCGCTACGCAAAGCGTGCCTGTACGTCGCGTATAAAACAGGGCAGTATTGCGGCTGAGCAAGAATTGCTTGCAACTCGCCGGAGTCATACATGCCCGTCACAGCAGTCGCGACTGACCGCGTCTCCTCGGTAATCAAGTACGCTTTGATTCGTGTGCTGGCGCCGACTTACGCCATGATGCTTGCGGCGACTGCCATCGCTCAGCCGACTTCGTATACGGACCCGGAGGACGGCGCTTTCGATATGAGCGACTATCTGTTGAACCGCAAGGGTGTGTTCCCCGTACCGGTCATCATTACCGAGCCCGCTGTGGGCTTTGGTGGCGGGGCTATGCTCATGTATTTTTCGGAATCGCTCGCGGAAGCAGACGAAAAGGCTAAACAAGCAGGAGAGCCCGTCGCCCATCCCAATGTGACGGGGATAGGTGCGGTGGCGACCAGAAACGGCACGCGTGGCGGTGGCTTATTTCATACGCGTAGCTGGGACAACGATAGGTTCCGGTATATGGGGGCACTGGCACATGCCAAGGTCAACCTCGATTACTACGGGCCATTCAATCAAGGACGAGGCTACGAGCTGACGGGCACGTTCTTGGTACAGCAGCTCTTGACCCGGCTGGGTAAGTCGCGGTGGTACATCGGACCGCGCTACACGTATTTCAGATCCGATACCCGGGTTACCGGCCAACCCGCCGCCGAATTTGGGCTGGAGGACAAGAAACTCAGCGTGGGCAAGCTGGGTTTGGTGATCGACTACGACAGTCGAGACAACCTGTTTTATCCCACGAAAGGCAGCTATGCCGAAGTAGAAGCGCAGTTTGCCCGTGGCTGGCTGGGCGGCTCCAGATCGTTCGAAACCTATCGTGCGCGTGGCTTCACGTGGCTGCCGATTCACCCCAAATGGACACTCGGATTGCGTGTGGATGGCCAGACCACCCGCGGAGCAGTGCCGTTCTACGCGCAACCGTCGGTCAATCTGCGGGGTGTCTCAAGGGGCCGCTATCAGGACCAGACGGCCCTGGTGGCCGAGACGGAGCTGCGCTGGAACGTGACACCGCGCTGGTCGTTGCTGGGGTTTACCGGAATCGGTAAAGCCTACGGTCGATGGAAGTCATTCAGCGATGCTTCCAATGTATCCAGTGTCGGGGTGGGATTCCGGTATTTGATTGCCCGCAAATTGGGGCTGGCCGTCGGTATCGACGTCGCGCACAGCAAGGACCAGAACGCTTTTTATATCCAGATCGGCAGCGCCTGGCGGTAAGTCAGTGATATGGCCTATTAAGGGTAACGTTTATCGCACTGGGTGATGATTAGTTCACGCGGGAACGATTCAAGGTCTCGCTTGGCAATTCGCCAAATGTCTTTTGGTAATAGTGGGAAAACCGCGACATATGCCGAAAGCCCCATTTCATCGCCACCTCCGAAACGGTGCATGTTTGATCGCATGCCAGCAGGTCGCGTAACGCCCCATTTAGCCGTGCGGTCATAAACCAGCGGCCAGGTGTCATACCCACGCTGCGGCGAAAGATCAGTTGCAACGAACGCATGCTATATCCGCTACGTTTGGCGATATCCGCGAGGGCGACGTCGGCCTCCGTGCCGGCCAGTACCAGTCGCTCGCACGCGTTAATCAAATGATGATGACGCACCTCGATGGACGGCTTTCCTGATTTGCGCGAGGGTACTGCATCGAATAGGGCATCCACATAGCCGGCCAGTAGCGACCCGTATATCTCTTGGGCCAGATCAGACGTCATACCGCCAGTCGATTGAAGACGTCGCGCGAGATTCAGGGCATCGTCGGTAATACGGGTTAATGCGCGTCTTCCGCCGACGGGCAGACGTATTGAGTAGGCGGCGGCTCGCAATAGTGTTAACGAGCGCCCCGTTCGCTCGATGGCCATCTTCTGCAGGCGCTCTTCCGGAACGACGAAATTCACCCAGCGAGACAGGCTTGCCGCGTGATACAGGAGCTCCACGCCCGCCGGATAAATTTGTATTTCCTCCGTGGCAATTTGCGTGGTGTTGATTCTGGTCGCGTCTGCGCCTTCAGCCATGAAACCAATGCAGATCGCGGTTTTCGGCATGCTTCCCCGAGCAATAACGGGAAAGTTATACCAGCCTGTCTCCAGTCTGATATCACCTAAGGTCAAGCGCTGATGCTTCATCGAGGTGCGCTTGGCGGACAAGAGGCGGTGCTCAAAACTCGTGCCATACACAACGTCGAAAGCCTGAGAGGGCTCGAAACCCGAATAGTAATGCTGTAAATAACTATTCTGAAACAACATGGCACAAACTCCCAGAAAGATTTCGTTTTTTGGATATCGCGCTGGCAAAGTTCGTAATACTTTAACTGAAAACAGCCGCAAGAATAGGTTTCAGCTTATGGCGAAAGACTATCGGCAGGTGAAAGCGCGCATACGTACGCTGGAGGCGGAGGCGGAGCGATTGCGTCGACAGGAGTTAAGAGGGCTCCTGGTCGAGATGCGTCGAAAGATTCGGGAATATGACATTTTGCCCGAGCAATTGTTTGGCCCGGATTTATCTGATTTTGTGAGATATCGACACCCGGAAACGGGGCAAACCTGGAACGGCAAAGGTCGGCCGCCCAATTGGATTCGAGGAAAAAATCGAGAACTTTTCTACGTGGAGTAAATAGCGTCAAGTCAAAAGAGCGCGTTGCTAAATGCCGACACGGAGTCCGCAGGTCTATAGGCATGATCGACTCTCCGCCAGGCAGAAAATCGAAGAAGCGAAAGTCCGAGTTTTGAAAGTGTGTGTTTTTAGTCTTGCGCCGTGGCACAAGGCGCGCCAATCAACAATAGAGGGATTGACATGGCAACGAACATCAGCTTGACGACTGAAGAACCATCATGGGCCTGGGACGCGGCGAGCACGGATCCGGACAATGCGTACAATTTTCAAATGGCGGCTGACGACGTCTCGGCCAGCTTCATCGGTTCCCCTGACTCCACTGCCAGCTTTGACGGTGCACATACCTTTTCGGTCTATGTCGAAGATACCAATCTGGACATCGGCCAGATGAACGGCGGGGCGGGTGATAGACCCTTCACCGTGCTGGTAGGACCCAATTCGAACACCAGCTTTGCGACGCTCCAGTCGCAATGGGAGAAAAACTTAACGATCGACTTTAGCGATGCCGCGGGCACAGGTAATGTGTCGATGAACATCGACCAACTTACAAACAACCCCGGTGACCTCATCACTGTCGAGGGCGCGGAAGGTGGTGCCTCCTTTACGTTTACATCGAGCGCCGGGACCCCGGTTCTGGATTCGCAGGCTACGACGTTGAGTGATGGCGTCCTGACTTTCTACGATGACAACGATGAAGTGCTTATCCAGGTAAATGCCCCGGACCTCACCTCAGAGGACCTGGCAAATTTTGAATACAGTGGCAGTACCGTCACGTTCGCGTGTTTTGTCCGAGGTACGTTGATTGCGACGCCGGATGGCCAAAAACGCGTGGAAGATTTCCAGGCGGGTGACCAGGTGCTGACCGCTAGCGGCGGTATTCGCACGGTAAAGTGGATCGGCCATCGTACCTTGTATGGGGCCTATATCCCCAAGCAGCACGCGAACCGTGCGTTTCCCGTACGGATCACTGCGGGAGCGCTGGCGCCGGAGGTTCCTGTTCGCGATTTATATGTGTCCCCGTATCACCACATGTATTTTGACGGGAAATTGGTCCCGGCGATGTTGCTTGTGAACGGCAAGACGATTATTCAGGATTTCTCACAAAAGAAATTTGAGTATTTCCATTTGGAACTGGACCAGTTTGACATTTTGATGGCCGAAGGCGCGGCATCGGAGTCATATGTTGATACGGGTAATCGTTCTATGTTCCAGAATGTGAACACCGTCACCTTGTTGGCAGACTTTGGTCCGCCGGCGGGTCGTCAATCGATGGGTGATTTTGAATTGGTGCGCAAAGGCCCCAAGCTGGCCGAGATATGCGATCGCTTGCTCAAGCGTGCTGAGCAGATCGAGGAAATCGTGCGCGTATCCGATTCAGATCCGACTGAACAAACGAATGAGCAGGTCAGCCTGCGAAAACAAGCCTGACAACAGCTTCAGTCGCATACACGCGAGTGTCGGTTCCCTTATCGAAGGGGTCGACATTCGCGGTCTGACGGTCGAGTTCTGCACTAATTTTCGCTATCACCGCGTCATTTGATGACGCCGCGTTTCTGAAACGGATGTGGGGTGGGCAAGTGAAACAGCAATTGAAAATCGGATTAACGGTCGCCGCAATTCTTGTCGCGGCGGGCGCGCTGGGGGCCTATGTGGCTCAGACACCCGCCTCGGATTCATCGGCCCCCATCGCCAAGCTCGGCGATGGTAAGTCGGGTCCTGTCGGTATGGCCTGGATTCCCGATGCCGAGTTCCTGATGGGTAATGAGCACAAGCTCTCGCAACCAAATGAGCGACCGGCTCACGAAGTTCGTGTGAGCGGTTTTTGGATGGATGTGCATGACGTCACGAACTCGGAGTTCCGGCGTTTTGTCGAGGCGACGGGCTACGTCACCACAGCCGAACAGAAACCGCGTTGGGAAGATCTGAAGCCCCAGTTGCCACCTGGCACCCCACGTCCGGACGACAGCTTGCTGGTACCGGGCGCGATGGTTTTTGTGGGCAGCGAATCAGAAATCTCGCTACGCGACTACACGCGCTGGTGGCAGTTCGTCCCGGGCGCCAGTTGGCGCCATCCACAAGGTCCAGGCAGCGATATCGAAGGCAAGGACGACCATCCCGTCGTTCAAGTGTCATATGAAGATGCGCAGGCTTATGCCAAATGGGCGGGCAAGCGTCTACCCACCGAAGCCGAATGGGAGTTCGCGGCGCGCGGCGGGCTGAACCAGGCCACCTATAGCTGGGGCAATGACCTGAGTCCGCAAGGCAAGCCCATGGCCAATATCTGGGACACGCAGCAGCAGCAGCCATTTCCGGTCGTCAAAGACGAAAAAATCCAGGTCGGTACTACGCCGGTCGGCAGTTTTCCGGCTAATGGTTATGGCCTATATGACATGGCCGGCAATGTCTGGCAATGGACCGCTGACTGGTATCGGTCGGACGCCTTTGCCATTCAGGCGCAGTATCGCCAACCGCCGCTCGATCCGGCCGGGCCCGCGTCGAGCTTTGATCCCGACGACGGCAATGTACCGGCTTCGGCGCCCAAGCGGGTGACGCGTGGCGGCTCGTTCCTGTGTAGCGATACCTATTGCATCAGCTATCGGGCTAGTGCCCGACGCGGTGCCGACCCTCTGAACGGCATGTCACACCTGGGTTTTCGCACGGTGATGACGCCGGAGCAATGGAAGGTGGTGCAAGCCCGCAAGGGCAGTGTCGCGAGTCGTTGATGTCAGGTCAGCCACCTTGTGGTGGGTGCAGGCAACAGTCATAAATAGGGAAGGGTATGGCGAATCGCGACGGTATTCTGGCGCTGGAGCAGGCGGTTGGCGCAGCTGTGTTGGGGCAATCGGAGGTCATCCATCATGTGTTGGTCGCGTTGCTGGCCGACGGGCATGTTCTGCTTGAGAGTCTGCCAGGTCTAGCCAAGACGCGTACGGTCAAGGCGTTGGCCTCACATCTGGCCGCCACGATGAGTCGCATTCAGTTCACGCCCGATCTGCTGCCTTCGGACATTACGGGCGCGGAGGTGTTGCAACAGGATGCCGACGGACGTCATCACATCGAGTTCCAGCAGGGCCCGTTGTTTGGCAATTTGGTCCTCGCGGATGAAATCAACCGCGCGCCCGCGAAAGTCCAGTCCGCGCTATTGGAGGCCATGGAAGAGCGGCAGATCACGGTCGGTGGTGTGACCCGGCCCATGCCCGAGCTGTTCATGGTGTTGGCTACGCAGAATCCCATCGAGCAGGAAGGCACGTATCCGCTACCGGAGGCCCAGATGGACCGCTTTCTCATGAAAATCCGGTTGGACTACCCGGGCGCCGAAGACGAGATGGCGATGCTGGCCTTATTGCGTGAGGGTTCGTCTGCCAGCGGCGCGGATGCGATGCGCCTGTCGCAAGAGGAGCTGTTCGCTTGCCGACGGGAGGCCGAGGCCTTGTACGTCGCGCCAGCCGTCGATCGCTACGTGGTGGATCTGGTCAACGCTACGCGACGACCGGCTGATTATGACGCGGATCTGGGGCGGTGGATACAAATCGGCGCCAGTCCACGGGGCGCCATTTCGCTGGATCGCGCCGCGCGCGCGCATGCGTGGCTGGCGGGAGCCGACTTTAGTTCGCCCGACGATGTACGTGCCGTTGCGCACGCGGTATTGCGTCACCGGCTGCATCTGTCATACGACGCGGTGGCGGATGGTATCACCGCCGAGCAGGTGATCGACCGCTTGCTGGACGTGGTGGCTGTGCCGGCCTAGGAACCCTCATGATGCGCCCCACACATCCCGTTCACCCGTCATTACATGAGTTGATGGCATTGGAAGGTGCTGTGGGCGGGTTGTCATTTCTGGCGCGCCAGCCGTTGAGCAGCGTACTGGCCGGTCAACATGGTTCTCGGTTGCGTGGGCGGGGTCTGGATTTTTCGGAGCTACGGCGCTATGTACCAGGTGATGATCTCCGGCAGCTAGATCCCCGCGCATCCTTGCGCTATGGCAAGCCGTACGTTCGTTCCTATACTGAAGAGCGTGATCGGCCGGCCATGATCTTGGTGGATCAGCGTATGAGCATGTTTTTTGGGTCGGTGCGATCCTTTAAATGTGCGGTCGCCGCGAGATTGGGCGCCATGGCCGCGTGGATGGCTTATCGCGCCGGCGACCGCGTAGGCGGACTCGTCTTCGCTGATGACGGCGTCCGGTCGGTCAAACCCTTGCGAAGCCGCGACCGTGTACGCGCGCTGCTGGCCGAGGTGACGCGTGCCAACGCCCAGTTGTCGGCCCAGCGGCCGGAACAACCCGTCGGCGCGCTATTGAATGCCGCATTGCGAGGCGCGTCGGCACATGCGCCGCATGACTGCCTGATATGCATCATTAGCGATTTCGCCGGCGCTGATGACGAGACCTTACGCTTGCTGCGCCGGTTGGCTGCCCATAACGATGTGCTGGCCGTATTGGTGTATGACCCGATGGCGCAGAACCTGCCCAAGCGCGGGCGGTTGGTGGTCACGCAAGGCGAACTGCAGTTGGAAATTGCTACGGGGCGGCAGCGAGAGCGTCAACCGCTAGCGGATTTTTTTAGCGGCCGTCTGCGTGATGTCGCGGATTTGTTGCGACGCAGCCAAGTGCCCTTGCTGTCGATCGACACGGCCGACGACGAACTCGGGCAACTGCGGCGCGAGCTGGGTCGGCAATGGTCCGGAGCACGCCCATGAATGACGCACTGCCGGGCCTGGATCAACTGCGCGAGCTGCCTTTGCCGGCGGCTATCTCGTATTGGCCCGCCACTTGGGGATGGGCGGTGGTGGCGATCGTGCTGTTAGCGGGCGGGGTCTGGTCGGCCGTTGCCATTGGACGCCGTCATTGCCGCAACCGGTACCGGCGTCAAGCGTTGGCGGAATTGGACCGTCTGACCCGCATCGTGAGCAAGACACCCCTTGAGGCACGTGCCTTGCCCGCACTGCTCAAGCGTACGGCGCTTGCCGCACAAGTCGAGGGGCAACAAGCACGGGTGGCGCCATTGAGCGGTAACGCGTGGTTGGCATACCTGAACCAGGACGCTGCGTCTCACCCATTTACCGATGATGCCGCGCGTTTGCTCGCCACACTGGCCTATGGCACGGATGCGACGGTGCAGTCGGTCGATCCCGCCGCGCTCGGTCGGCTCTTGGCGGCCAGTCGTCAATGGATGGAGCGCCATCATGTGGCGGCTTGAGTATCCGTGGGTGTTAGCCGTCGCGCCACTGGCGTTGATTTCCTATCGTTTGCTGCCCGCGTATGTGCAGGGCAGGGCGGCGTTACGGCTGCCGTTCTTCGATACGATGGCGCAGCTCACCGGGAAATCTCCGTCTCGCCCGGGGGTGAGCGCCGGCGGCGCTCAGTTGTGGCTGAACGTACTTGTCTGGCTGTTGTTGGTGCTCGCCTTGGCACGCCCGCAATGGGTGGAACCCCCGTTGACGCATACGGAACCCGTTCGCGACATTCTGCTTGCGGTCGATATTTCGCAATCGATGAGCAGCGACGATTTTCGGGATGCGCAAGGTCAGCGCGTATCACGTTGGAATGTCGTCAAGGCAGCGGTGGCCGACTTTATCGACAAGCGTCCTGATGATCGGCTCGGGCTCATCGTGTTCGGCACCGGCGCTTATCCCCAGGCGCCCTTGACGCGCGACCACGCATCGCTGCAGTTGTTGCTGGATCAGACGGCTGTCGGCATGGCCGGTCCGAATACGGCGGTCGGTGATGCGATCGGCCTGGGTATCCGTATGCTGGACGAGGCCAAGGAGCAGGACAAGGTGTTGATCCTGTTGACCGACGGCAAAGACACGGGAAGCGCCGTACCGCCATCGCGNGCCGCTACGTTAGCGGCNCAACACCATGTCACCGTGCACACCATTGGGTTTGGCGATCCCGAGTCGGGCGGCGAAGATCGGGTGGATTTCGATGCCTTGCGCGAGATTGCGACCAAAGCAGGCGGGCAGTTTTTCCTCGCTCAGGATGGCGACGCGCTGCAGGATGTCTACGCCACGCTGGACCACATTACGCCTCACGAGGTCAAGACGCTGCAACATCAGCCCAAGCGTGATTATTTCTGGGCGCCACTCGGTATCGCGCTGTGCCTGCTGGCGCTGTGGCACGGTGTAGCCGCGTTGTTTTCCTTACGGAACGGGCGCCAACACGGTGCGGACGCGATGTCGGACACGAAGGAGGCGACGTGGACATCGACCTGAGCGCCTTTCATTTTCTGCGACCGTGGTGGTTGGTGGTTTTGCCCGTCGCTGCGCTGCTTTGGTGGATGCGGCGCGGCGAGCGTGCAATGCCCGGGCGCGATAGCCAGATTGCGCCCAGCCTGTTGCCCTATTTGCTGGTGCGGGCCCCTGGCAGCCGCGGCCCAAGACCTATTGATCTGCTGGCGTTGATGGTCGCCGCGAGCGGGATAGCCGCCGCCGGGCCCGCGTGGCAGCGCGACGAACCCGCCTTTCTGGACAATGTTGCGCCGCTGATCGTCGCCGTGGATCTGTCCGCGTCGATGGACCACGCCGATGTGCCGCCCTCCCGGCTTGAGGCGGCCAAACACACATTGCGCGACCTGGCAGTGCGCCGAGCCGGGGCGAAGACGGGCCTGATTGCCTATGCGGGCAGCAGCCACTTGGTATTGCCACCCACGGACGATACGAGTTTGCTGGATCTGTTTGCGCAGGCACTATCCATCGATCTGATCGACCGACAGGGCAGGGATGCGGCCGGCGCCATCGCGTTGGGCGCGCGTGTGCTGGCGGCGGAGCGCGCGGGCGGGACATTGCTGCTGCTGACCGACGGCGCCGACGCGCAACAGCTCGACGCGGTGCAAAAGCAGGCCCAGGCGGCGCGCGACATGCAGGTGCTGGTCATGGCGGTCGGCCAGACCGGCCGCGGTCAGGCGGGCATCGACGCCGATGCCTTGCGTGATTTGGCGCAAGCAGCGGGTGCACCGCTGGGCAGCCTGACGGGCGGGCCCGATGATCTGGACTGGATCACGCTGCATGCGCAACAGCATTTCCGCGTGGTGCAAGACGCACAGCCCGGCGCCATTCACTGGAAGGACGCGGGTTATTGGCTATGCTGGCCGCTGGCGCTGCTCGCGTTGTTCGCTGTGCGGCGCGGCTGGCGGGTGACATGGAGCGCCTGCCTGGTGGCGGCAGTGATGTCGGGGGCACCGTTGGACGCACACGCGGGCGCCTGGGCAGATGCATTTTTGACCCCCGATCAGCAGGGGCGTCGGGCATTTGAACACGGTCATTATGACGAGGCGGCACAGCATTTTCGTGATCTTTATTGGAAGGGGCGGGCCGCCTATGAGGCCGGCGACTACCCGGCGGCGTTAACCGCGTTTTCCGACCTGGATACCGCCGACGGCTACTTTTACGTTGGCAATACGCAAACTCGCCTGCGTCAATATGATGCGGCGCTGGCTGCCTACGATCAGGCCTTGTCTATCAAACCGGGCTGGGAACCGGCGGTCGTGAATCGCGGGATTGTCGCGCGCCTGCTCGAGGCGATGAGCCAGGAGGATCAGGGCGACCAAGCCGAACCGCCGGACCGCAGCATTCAGGACAAGACCGCGCACGGCGGAAAAATGACCAAAGTGCCGGTGGCGCAAGCGACGTCCGAAGACGTCTGGCTGCGTAATCTGACAATATCGCCGGCGCGCTTTCTGCGCGGAAAATTCGCTGCCGAGGATGCGGCCCGAGGAGCCAAGCCATGATGCGTTGGCAACGTCTCCTGCAGGCAATCGCCCTGACGCTCAGCATGACCACGATGGCGTGGGCAGACGACTCGCCGTCGTTGCGCGTCACGGCGCGCTTGCAGGATGCCGCGCAGGCACAGGTCGGCGGGACGGTGCAATTGGAACTGCAGGTCATGACCCCGACCTGGTTCACGCAACCGCCGCGGCTGCCGGAGCTGGAATTGCCGGGTGTGATTGTGACGCCCCCCTCGGGACACGGCGCGATCGTGCGAGACCAGCAGGACGGCGTGGCCTATAGCGGATTGCGCTACACCTATCTACTCAGCCCCACCGCCGCCGGAGCGTTGCACGTGCCGGCGCTGACCGTGAGTGCTCAAGTCGGACCCGGGGGCAGCGCTGTCACCGCCAGTAGCGAGCCCATGGATTTCAATGTAGGCGGGGGCAGCGGCGTGGCGGGTGACGTCGCCGCCGCTGAGTTGACCATTACCCAGGACTACGCGCTTGAGCCTGATCCTCTTGTCAAAGGCGGGCGCGTGACGCGCAGTATCACGCAACGGGCCCAAGGCATGCAGGCGATGCTACTGCCCGCCGCGCCCTTGGAGGACGTGGCCGGTTTCAAGCGCTATCCGCGCGAGCCTGAGGTCACCACCTTGACCGATACGCGTGGCGGCTTCATCGGCGGGCAGCGGATCGACCGCGCGGATTATGTGGCCGAGGAAACCGGCACGCTTCATTTGCCCGACGTGATCATGCAGTGGCGTGATGCGAGCAGCGGTCAGCGTGAACAGCAAGCATTGTCGGGACGCGAGTTTGTCGTGACGGTGAGTCCGCTGGTCGATCCGCCCTTTTCATTAACGGATGATCTTGCACAGTTGCGCCATGGCTTGCGTTGGGTGCTGCCTGTGGCGTGGCTGGCATGGGTGGTAGGAGGGGGGTTCGCCGCACTGATGATATGGCTGGGTTGGCCGTGGTGGCGGCGCGGTATACAAAAAATACGTCTACAGATCCAGCGGGCATCCGCGCGCAGAAAGGCCGGTGAGCCGTGGCATTGGCGCGTATGGCGTCGCGCGGCGAGCCGCGGCGCGGTTTCCGACACGGCATCCATCAGCGCCTTTTACCGGTGGTTGGGTGTCATCACCGGCGCCAGCGATATGCGTGCGGCCACCCGACAGCTGGATGCGCCGAATCGCCAGGCCGTTGAGACGGCATTACGCGCGGCCTACGGCAATCCGAATGGCGGGAAGCGGTGGCGGGCCGGTCTTGCCGCGGCTTCTCGACAATGGCGACGGCTATGGCGAACACGACAGAAACCTACGCCGGCCTATACGTTGCCCGCGGCAGTGAATCCGGTGCCCGTCGAGCAAACCGGTTCATTCAAGCAAACAGGAGCACGATGATGGGCAGATTCCCGACCGTAATGACGCGCCGATGGACGAAATGGCTAGGCGTCACCGCCATCGTGCTACTGATGACTGCGTGCGCGGGGCACGGTGCCCACTCGCGCCATGGCGAACTGCCATCCTGGAACGACGGCCCGTCGCGACAAGCGATCGTGGCGTTCGTGCAGGCCGTCACCGATGCCGATAGTCCGGATTTCGTCGAACCCGAAGAACGCATCGCCGTGTTCGACAACGACGGCACGCTTTGGAGCGAACAACCGTTGTACTTCCAGGTGATGTTCGCGCTGGATCGCGTCAAAGCCATGGCTCCCGCGCATCCCGAGTGGGCACGGCGCCAGCCATATAAGGCCGCGATCGCCGGAGATCAGGCCACGCTGGCTAAGTCCGGCCAGGCCGGGCTCATGAAGATCGTCGGTGTCACACACACCAATATGAGTGTCGGTGACTTTACGAAGAGCGTCACGGAATGGGCGAACGAGGCACGTCATCCTCGTTTCAATCAACGCTATGTCGACATGACGTACGCACCGATGCGTGAGCTGCTCACGTACTTGCGCGCCCGGGATTTCAAGACGTATATCGTGTCCGGCGGCGAAGTGGAGTTCATGCGCGCCTGGGCGCCGGCCGCCTACGGCATTCCACCCGAGCAGATTATCGGCACCACGTTTGTGACGACCTTCAATGATCAGAAGGGCACGCCCGTCCTGTGGCGGCAAGGCAAGCTTGAATTCAATGACGATGGGCCCGGAAAACCCGTGGCGATCCAGCGCTACATCGGTCGTCGCCCAATTCTGGCTTTCGGTAACTCCGATGGCGATTTGCAGATGCTGCAGTGGACGGTGGCGGGCGAGGGGCGGCGATTCGCGGGACTAGTGCATCACACCGATGCGCAGCGCGAATGGGCCTATGACAGGGAATCCAAAATCGGCCGCCTGGACAAGGCGCTGGACGAAGCCACGAGCAAAGGCTGGACAGTCGTAGACATGCAGACCGAATGGAATCAGGTGTACTCGTTCGAAAAAACGCAATAAGGCTTGATGTGGGACGTAACGCCCTTCGGGGTAAGGAGAGCAATGATGAGAGCACGACGATGGTTCGGAGCGGCAGTGGTGGCCGCGAGCGGACTGGTGATGATGGGAGGAGCGTCCGCGCAAACCCCGAGTTCACAGTCCAAACCGGCGGCGCAGGCTTCCGGCAAGAAACCCAATATTCTGGTGATATTTGGCGATGACATCGGCCAGACCAATATCAGTGCTTACGGCAAAGGTGTGGTTGGCTACACGACGCCCAACATTGACCGCATCGCCAAAGAAGGCATGATGTTTACCGATTACTACGCCGAGAACAGTTGCACGGCGGGGCGGTCGACATTCATCACCGGACAGGTACCCCGCCGTACGGGTCTGTCGAAAGTGGGCATGCCTGGTGCCCCGGTCGGCCTGCAAGATCGGGATATCACCATTGCCCAAGCCCTGAAGGGGCATGGCTATAACACCGCGCAGTTTGGCAAAAACCATCTGGGTGATCGCGATGAGTATCTGCCAACCAACCACGGGTTTGACGAGTTCTTTGGCAATCTGTATCACCTGAATGCCGAGGAGGAGCCAGAACGTCCGTACTGGCCCAAGGACTCGAAGGATCAGATCATCGCATCCTATCAACCGCGTGGCGTCATCAAGGCTTCCGCTGACGGCAAGATCGAGGATACAGGCGCGTTGACGAGCAAGCGGATGGAAACCATCGACGACGAGACCGTTGGCGCCGCCCTGGATTATCTGGACAAGCATGGCAAGGATGAAAAACCGTTCTTTGTGTGGATGAACACCACCCGCATGCACGTGTATACGCATATACGGAAGGAACATCAGGGCAAGAGCGGTATGCCGGGCAACGACTACGCCGATGGCATGTGGGAACATGACCAGGATGTCGGTAAATTACTGAAGAAGCTCGACGATCTGGGGATTGCGGACGATACCATCGTGGTTTACACGACAGACAACGGTCCCAATCAGTTCAGTTGGCCCGATGCGGCGACGACGCCATTCCGTAACGAGAAAAACTCGAACTGGGAAGGCGCCTATCGGGTCCCGGCCATGATCCGTTGGCCGGGGCACATACCGGAGGGTGTCGTCAAGACCGGGCTGATGTCGGGACTGGACTGGTTCCCGACTTTGTTGGCGGCGATCGGTGATACCGATGTCAAGGACCGACTATTGAAGGGGTGGACGCCAGACGGGGCCAGCAAGAGTTTTAAGGTACACCTGGACGGCTATAACCAACTCGACTACCTGACGGGCCAGAGCGACGATAGCGCGCGCAGGGAGTTCTATTACTTCAATGACGATGGCATGTTGGTCGCCATGCGTTACAACAACTGGAAGGCCGTTTTTTGCGAGCAGCGCGCACCGGGTGGATTCGATGTATGGAAAGACCCCTTCGTTTGCTTGCGCGTGCCGAAGTTGTTCAATCTGCGCATGGATCCCTACGAGCGCGCCGATACCGTTTCAAACCAATACTATGACTGGCTGGTGAAGAACGACTATCTGGTGCTCATGGCATCGATGAAGGCGGCGGAATTCTTGCAGACTTTCGTCGAATGGCCACCGAGCCAGCGTCCCGCTTCCTTTAGCGTCGACCAGGTGCAAGCCGAAGTCGATCGGAAAGTAGAGCAGTATTTCGAAGAGGCAGCGAAAAAGCAGGGTAAGTAAGTAGACACGGCGCGGGCGTGGCATCCGCCATGCCCGCTGCCTACGAATTTCTCTGGATGGATGCATGAGTAACAATATGAGCTTGTCCACGCGCGCGCCGGCGGATGTTCCCCAAGCCGGCACGCCACCGTTGTCGTCGACGGGACTTGCCGCGCCATCCCTTTTGCTGGCGCTGTCGGGTATGGCGGCGCTGATTTTCCAGATTCTCTGGATCAAACAACTGTCGTTGATTGTCGGCGTGGAAGTGCACGCTATCGCCGTCGCAGTCAGCGCGTTTTTTCTTGGGCTGGCCGCGGGTAGTTGGTGGCTGGGTCGTCGGGCCGATCGGGTTGAACGGCCTTTGCGCTTGTACGTCCTGATCGAAATTGGCATTGCGGCGGTTGCTGTCGTCGTAACCCAAGTGTTGGCGCACGGCGCGTTGCCCTTCGCGCGAGTCGAACAGACCAGTCCCGTGCTGGCCTGGCTTGCTGTATTCCTTATTATCGGTGCCGCGCCGTTTCTGATGGGGGGCACGCTACCCGTGTTGTTGCGTGCCACCGGCGCGGCGAGAGTCGGGCGGGCGGGTGCCATGTTGTATGCGGCTAACACCAGTGGCGCGATTATCGGCGCGCTATTACCCGCATTTGTCCTGATTCCCGCCGTGGGAGTACAGCGAACGGCGTGGGCAGCGGCGGGCTTGAATCTTGCGGCGGCCCTGGGTGCCTGGATATTGGATCGACACCATCGGTCGGCCAATGACATCCCCGCGGCATCCGTTGCAGGCCACGAGCGTCAGTCGTTACCCGCCCGCGCATGGCTGGCAATTGGGCTGTACACCGTGGCAGGCGCCATTGCCCTGGGCTACGAGGTGTTGTGGTCGCAAATGATCGTGCCCTTCATGAGCACGCGCGCCTTTGCTTTTTCTATCGTACTCGCCGTTTATTTGGCCGGGTTGGCCATCGGGTCAGCGCTGTATGGACGCTATGAATCGCGTTTAGGCAGTCCGTGGCGGGTATTCGGGCTGTTGATCGCATGTGCCGGTGTGTTTGCGCTGGCGGAGGCCGCTCTGCTGGGGCGCTGGCTGGTCGATGTCCAGAGCTATGCCGAAGTCTTGGTAGCCGGCCCAACGGGTGGCGGCCTGGCGGGCATGAGCGCGCGCTTTGCGGTGGCAGCCTGCACGATCGTGCTGCTGCCGACGCTATTGCTCGGCGCGGCGTTCCCGGCCGTGTTACGCATAGTCGTGCCCGCTGAGCAGCGTGGACGTGGGGCGGGCGCGGTATTGGCGGGCAATACGCTAGGCGGCATTGTCGGCACGGCGCTCACCGCCTTTGTCCTGCTGCCGCAGTTGGGCACCCTACGCAGTCTGGTGCTGCTGGCCGCCGCGGCCTGCGGCATCGGCGTGATCGCTGTCTGGCAGGCCCGGCCCGCCGTCACCATGGCGCGCGCGATGACGATCACATTGACCGTCGCCGTGTTGATCGTCGGCTGGTCGCTGCCCACAGACCATCTTGCACGCTTGCTCCCGGGCGCGCAGGGTAAGGATCTGGTTTTCTACGAAGAGAATCACGGTGGCACCGTGGCCGTGGTGGAAAGCGGGGAGGGCGATCATCGTTTTCGGCGGCTGTATATACAGGGCGTCTCGAACTCGGGCGACGCCATGCCCTCCTTGCGCTACATGCGCTTGCAGGCCTTGCTACCGCTCATCATGCATGCGGGTGAGCCACGCTCCGCATTGGTTATCGGCTACGGTACCGGCATTACCGCGGGCGCCTTGTCGCGCTTTCCGGGCTTGGAACACCGGGTCGTGGCAGAGCTTCTGCCCGGCGTGCTGCATGCCGCTCCTTTGTTCAGGGGGACGTACGATGCCGTACAGGATCCCGGTCTGGATATCCGCGTGCGCGACGGCCGGCGCGAGCTCCTGGTCAGCACGGACGCCTATGACCTGATCACTCTGGAGCCGCCACCACCCTCCGCTGCGGGTGTGGTGAATCTGTACTCCAGGGATTTCTATACTCTGGCCGCGTCCCGCCTGAATCCTCATGGCGTCGTGGCGCAATGGCTACCTCTACCCACCCAGAACCTGGACGATACCCGCGCCTTGGTGGCGAGCTTCATCGATGTTTTCCCGCATGCCTCGCTCTGGACGACCGAGCTGCATGAAATGCTATTGGTGGGGTCGATGGATCCCTTGCCGCTGGATGTGGCCCGTATCGCCGAAAGGTACGTCAAACCCGCGACACGATCCGCCTTGGCGGAAGTCGGGATTCTCTCGCCAGCGGCGCTACTGGCGACCTGGGTCACCGATCGTGACGGCCTGGTACGTTTTGCGGGACCGGCACCTTTGGTCACCGACGATTTTCCGGCGATCGAGTACGCCACGTGGGTACGGCCTCGCGAGATCGTCCGTACCTTACCCGCACTGCTCGAGTTACGTGACTTACCCCCGGTGCAAGGGGGGTCTGAAGCCTTGATGGCCGAGATTCGCGGTGAGCGCGAACAACTGGATTTGTTTTATCGCAGTGCCCTGGCGGCCTACCGAGGGGATCGTCAGGAGTGGGCGAGCCATGCCGCCACACTGGCGCAGGTGGGGCAGGGAAATCCGTATTTGCGGTGGTTTATCGGGAGTCAAGCCGAATAGTCGGCGACGGTATCAATCTGAAGTTCAATGACGAGGTGGATACGAGGCAAAAAAATCAAAAACCTGTTCTGTTTTCATGGCGTGTCTGGTTGTGAACCTCTTTGCGCGTGGTGATATATGAACTTCTCATTGATGCTTATTAGTTTGGCCGTATTGTTTTTCTTTCTGTTGTTTGGTGCCATCCACCTTGGGCGTTATCTCGGAAAGTCGCATGGTGATACGGAAGAAGACTCGGGTCGTGTGGGTGCGGCGGCCATCGAGGCCTCAGTCTTTGCTTTACTGGGTCTGTTGGTGGCGTTCACCTTTTCGGGCGCCGCCCAGCGTATGGCGGAACGGCGCAATCTGATTGTCGAGGAGGTCAACGCCGTCGGAACGGCGTGGCTGCGTGTCGATCTTGTCAATGCTTCTGATCAACCTCAATTGCGCGCGCAATTTCGCCAATATGTCGACGAACGCATCAACTACCTGCAGCATGTCGCCGACTTCGAGCGACGTGATCAGATCGCGAACACCATAGCGGCTATCCAGAAAGACCTGTGGGCTACCTCTATGCAAGCCGCGACACGCAGCACCCCAGCCTTTGCGGCGTCGTACGCGAGCGCCGTTAACGAAATGTTCGATGTCGCCACGAGCCTGACCGTCGCACAGAAAGTGCATCCGCCGACGGTGACCTATTTGTTTCTTTGCTTTTTGGCATTGGTTTGCGGCTGCTTTGTCGGCCTGAATCTCGCCAACACAAAGCAGGGCAGTCTGATCCATCAACTGCTGTATGCGTTGGTGATGACCACCGCCCTATACATCATCGTCGATTTCGAGTTTCCCCGTATTGGCACGATACGCATCGATCAAGGCGATGCATTGCTGATCGCTCAGCGGCAGGCGATGAACGATCCCGTGGGGGGTAGGTAAATAGTTTTTCGAAGGAAAGTGACTATTGCCTGAACGCTATGCGTATTTTGATTGCGAGGACGAGATGTTTGGCTGGCAAGCGATACCGGTAATGACAGCGACACGTGCTTTGACATGGCTGATTGCCTGGGTGGCGTCGACGATGGGGACGTCGGCGTTTGGGCAATCGGGTGTTCGATTGACGCAGGACGACCTGCAAAAACGCGCCAATGGGGTGCTTGCACTAATGTCCTTTTCGATTGTCCCCGACATCACGACCAGTGCGTTGAGCATCGGCAGCGGCGGGGGGACCGCAGGTTCCAGCGATTTTTTTATGACACAGCTCGGCGGTGGAGACACGATTTCCGACAGTGTGCCCATTTATCTGGAGGGCGTGCTGGCCGCCAGCCGGTACGACCCGACCTTTATTGCGACCCAGGGTGCGGAGAATCGGAGAATCCCGGCAAAGTGGAATAGCCTGTCCGCCACGGGGGGCATAGGTTGGGATTTCAAACTGACCGATGAGTTGAAATTGCGACCCATTTTCAACTTTGCGCTTGGCAACGTGACCAGCGACCTGCGCGCTGCCAGTTGGTATGTCGGCCGCAAGACGGACCAGGATGTGGCGTTTCTCGATAGAGGTTCACTCAATGCCTATGGCCTTGGTGGGTCGCTGATGCTGGATTGGGAACACTATCGCCCGGGCTATGAGGTCGATGTGGAGCTGCGGTATTCCGATATCCGCCTGCAAAGTTTCGATAGTTCCGCAGCAGTCAAGGGCAAGGCGGCGGCACGGTCGGCCAACCTCTGGGCCCGCTATCGGGCGCCCACTGGTATCACGCTATTGCAGCGGCCGCTGCGCTACGTCCTGGAATTGACCCATACAGAGTTTCTGGGCGACCAGCGCGGCGTGCTGGGCTTTGATCGCTTGACCGCTATTGGCGCGGGGTTGGAGTTGGATTCCAGCGCCTATAACGTCGTGGTGACGCGTACGCGGCTAGTGGGCCGCTATGTTTTTGGAACCAATGTTTCGGGTTTTTCGGTGGGGTTGGCGGTGAGTTTTTAAACGAGTAGTCGCCCCTCGGCCGTGGCGATGAGGTAACCGATTGTGCGATGCCGGTGAACCTGGCTAAAGGTGAAACATGAAATCGGGGCAATCTTATGACATCGATTCTCGATCATTCTCGCTGGTGCGCAATGATCCGTTCTATCGACTACAGCGCCGGATTGGACTCATACCAGCCCATGGCGATGGATGTAAACGGCGGGCTTTACTCTACGCGCTGGTGGCATGGTTGCCCCTGATGATCGCTTCTTGGGTGGCCGGGACAGTGGTCGAATCCGCCGGGATCACCGAGCCTTTGCTGGGTCATATCGGTATTCATGTGCGCTGTCTGGTTGCGATTCCGTTGTTGGTATTGGCTGAAGGACTCGCCCAGAAGAATATCCCCTTGTTTGTGCGGGAGTTCCGCCGCACGGGGCTGATCGGTGATGCGCAATCGCCGCAGTTTGAGCAAGTGTTGGCGGACATTCAGCGACTGCGTAATAAGGCGATTCCATGGGTCATCATCGCAGGCTTGCTCATCACCTGGACAGCTGCTTTCTTTCTGGCGCCCAATTCCGACGAAATTCAATGGGCCGACGCCGAAAGCCCTAGCCTGGCTTTTGGAGCCTGGTGGTTCTTGCTGGTCACGCGCCCCATTTTTTCAGTTCTGCTATTAGCCTGGATATGGCGTCTGGTACTGCTGGGTATCCTGTTATTGCGGATCGCCCGTCTGCCGCTGCAATTGGTTGTCATGCATCCGGATCGGGCTGGTGGCCTGGGTTTTCTGGACCGCGTCCCGCTGATTTACAGCCCATTCATTCTTTCTGTATCCGCCGTCCTGGCCGGGGCCTGGGCGCACAGTGTTTTCTACCACAACGTGCCGGTGCCATCCCTGTACATCCAAATGGTCACCTTATTGATTGTTCTGACGGCAGTGGGCCTGGCTCCGCTACTGGCTTTTTCTCCGAAACTGATGCACGCCAAGCGTCAGGCGCTATTGGATTATGGTGTCTTGCTCGCCCGCCATGGCAAGGAGGTCGACGACAAATGGATTGCACAAAAAGGGGTACCCGATTCGCCCATGTTGGGTGCGCCGGAGCTCGGGCCAGTGGCTGATATGCAGGCCCTATACCAAGCCGTCGCGTCAATGCGGCCAGCGGTTATCAGCAAATCCATATTAATCAAAATCGTGTTGCCCGCTGCACTGCCGTTGCTCGTGCTGGTTGCCACACAATGGCCGCTCAAGAGCACATTGAGCAAACTGTTGTTCACACTGCTGTAAAGAGGAGAACGCCATGAGATGGCTTCCAAGATACGTCCTTGCATTGTTGGCACTGTTGTGTTTGAGTTCGCCCAGTTTCGGTCAATCGAAACTGGGTAATGAACAGTTGGATCAGATGTTGGCGCCTATCGCTCTGTACCCGGATGCACTGCTATCACAGGTGCTGATGGCCTCGACCTATCCTGATGACGTGGTGGCGGTGGCTGCATGGTCCAAGCAGCATACGGATCTGAGCGGTGACGCCGCTGTGAATGCCGTACAGAATCAACCTTGGGACCCCAGCGTCATGTCGTTGGCCGCTTTTCCTTCGGTGGTGGACATGATGGGCAGGCAGCCCGATTGGGTACGGTCGCTGGGAGACGCCTTTCTGGACCAACCCGAGGACGTCATGGATTCGGTGCAACGGCTACGGCTACAAGCTCAGAAGGCGGGCAGCCTGGCCAGCAACACACAGCAAAAGGTCACCACCTCCGCAGATAGTGGCTCGACAGTGATCAGTATCGCGCCTGCCTCCCCGAGCGTAGTGTATGTACCTACCTACAATCCCACCACGGTCTATGGCACGTGGCCATATCCCACTTATCCTCCCGCGTATTACCCGCCACCCCCGGGATCGGTATTCGCGTCGGCATTGGTCAGCGGCCTGGCATTTGGTACCGGGATCGCGATTGCGGATTCGCTATGGGGCGGTTTTGACTGGGATGATCGAGACGTAGACATAGACGTCAACCGCTACAACAATATCAACGTCAACAAGAGGCTGGACGTCAACCGCAACAACGTGAAATGGAATCATGATCCGTCCCACCGTGGCAACACGCCTTATCGTGGCGCTGATACCCGGCAGCGTTTCGAGACGCAGCGTGTCGACTCGCAACGACGTCAGGCGGGGGGAAGAGCTGGCACGGCATCCGGACAAGGAGGGGGCCAGCAAGCCCGCCGCGAGCATGCGCAAGCCGTCGCGCGTCAGCACAGCGCCGCCGGTCCGGCTGCGCGTGGTGGTGGAAGTTCAGTACGCCCGCCGAGCGCTCGAACGGGCGCTGGCACACACTCAGCGACAGCTAACCGCAGCGCAAGTCGCGGCAGTGCCCAGGCCGCGGCGGTTACGCGTTCAAAGGCCGACAATCGCGATAATGCGCTACGCGGCGTCAATGGCCCCTCTCATACGCGAAGCGTGAGTGCGAATCATGGGGGTCAGACCAGGCCTGCGGTGCATCGGGAAAATCGGCGGACGGCGGCCCCGCCTCGTCCACATGGTGGCGGGCGTGGCGCAGGACAACATACGCGTGGGAGACGGTAATGAAACAGGAAAAACAGAATTTGATACGTACCGTTGTCGTTGGGCTGTTGGCAACCAGCATGATCTGGACGGGGGGCAAAGCGCTGGCCCAAGCGTCCTATCCCAGTCCCGAAGCCGCGGCGGATGCCTTCGTGTCGTCTCTTGCCACCGGCGACGATATCAAGTTAAAGCATGTACTGGGCGCCGACTTCAAGCGGTATGTACCGCCCGGCGCCATCACACAGGAAGACATCTATACGTTCCTCGCGGCTTGGTCAAAACATCATGAGGTCGTCATGTCTGGCCCCGCAACAGCTGCATTTATCGTTGGGCAGCATGATTGGTCCTTTCCCGCACCTCTTATAAAAGGAGCCAAAGGTTGGCACTTTGACGTGCGCGAAGGCGGGCGGGAAATGCTGCGACGACGGATGAACCGTCACGAGGAAGCCGCAATACATACCCTGCAAGACTTGTGCGACGCGCAGGAGCGCTATCGATCATTGGTGGGGCAGGGTAAGCCGGCGCAACGGATTGTCAGCCACGAAGGCCAGTATGACGGTCTTTATTGGGAGTCCGACGTCCAAGCCCCCGTACAGAGTTTGCTGACGGACGACGCACTCGTAATGGGTGCCGATGTACCCGTAGATGCGGCTTTGCATGGCTATCGATACGCTATCCTGCCATCTGCCGGCGATGAAACGGGATGCGCCTTTGCCGCGTGGCCGGCCGCCTACGGCAGTTCGGGTGAGTACAGTTTCTTGATCGGGCCGGGGGCAAACGTGATGGAACGCGATCTTGGCAAACAGTCCAGCAGAGCGGATTTCAGTCGCATTGGACCCGGTACGAACGCCAAGTGGACACCGGTCGTCCCTTAGAATAGCTTTTTAAAATAACCAATCGTATCGATACTGGAGAACGACGATGGCGATCATTAACCGACAGGTCTTTACCTCTTCGCTGGCACTGGCGCTGCTTTGCGCCTCGGGGACGGCCGGCGCACAGGCATATAGCGCGTTTTCCCCTGATTCCATTTACGGTTCCTTAAAGGGCGCCGAGTCCACATCTTTTAATCAGGCCGTTGCCAGCGTGATCGAAAACCCGCAGGACAATGTGGTGCAACTGTGGACCAGCCCTGTGAAGCGCCGTACACCCATCACAGGGCAAGTCTATGCCGATGGCTCACGACAGCAAAATGGCCTGCCATGCCGCGAGCTTCACGCTAAATTGGAACGGGGCCCGAACCACGAGAACTGGAAATTCCTGTTTTGCAAGGTAGATGACACCTGGAAAATCGCCTCTCAAACGCAGCAATGATGGGCGCGTGGATAGGGTTATAAATATAGACCACCGTCGAGCATGATTTCGGCGCCGGCGTCGTTTTGATCATCACCGGCTGACCGAAGTCCTTTAACTTGAAACAACACGATAAAAAATATCCCCAAGATTTCGCTTTTCGGATAGAAAATAGCTGAGATTCGTAATAGTTTAGATGTCATGGATCACGCCAGATCCGAGACTGAACTAATAGCGGACAACGATCGACAGATTGGTGCACCGTGTATACGCACGCTCGAGACGAGGAGATGATCGATGAATCGTTGGAGAGATGCAACTCTCGTTTTGGGGACTGTCGCGCTTTGCACCGATCTGACTTTTGCTCAGAGTGCGGATAATGCCGCCGCCCAGGCTAATAACCCGTTGGCCAACATGACGGCGTTCAATATCCAGAACTATTACATTGGTCGCCAGACCGAAACGGGAAAGTCTGCGAATCAATTTTGGCTGCGGTACGCACAGCCGTTCTCTGTGTCGAATACCAAGTGGCTGATGCGGGCCTCATTGCCTGTCAACACGTTGCCGGTGAGTAATCATCATGAAACGGGCATAGGTGACCTGAATCTCTTTACGGCTTACCTTATCGATACGGGCAACCCTGCGATCAGCTTCGGGATCGGTCCGCAAATCACGGCGCCCACTGCTACCAAGAAATCTGTCGGCAGCGAAAAATGGTCGGCTGGGCTGGTGAATGTGCTTTTCGATGCCAGTTCTCCAAAGTTCCAATATGGGTATTTGCTGTCGTGGCAAGACAGTTTTGCGGGTTCGAGCCACCGGGAAGATTCAAATTTCGTTGCCCTGCAGCCTTTCGCGATGTACCAGCTAGGGGGTGGCACATATCTGCGGGCAGCGCCAATCTGGACGTATAACTTGGAAAATGACGGCTACAGCGTGCCTTTGGGCGTGGGTATTGGCCAGGTCTTCAAGCGACAAAAGACCGTTTTCAACTTGTTCATCGAACCGCAATTCTCCGTTGCCAGTCGGGGTCCTGGCCAGCCCGATTGGCAGATATACATGGGTCTGAACATGCAATTTGCCAACTGACGCGAGTCGGGTTGGGCAGGAAAAGGGTTTTTTTGCTTTACCGGGCTGCCGCATCGACGGTCGTTCATCGTTTCACCCTATGGAGAGTTAGCCATGATGAAATCCGATTATCGTGTGAAATCCCGTCAAAATCCGGAACACTACGTCGCGACGCCGCCACTGCGCGCGCGGCTAGCACCATTGGCGCTAGCCATGTTCACGCTAGTCGCGTCGAATCAGACATGGGCCGCGGAAACGTCCAAGCCTGCCGAGGCCGCGACCAAGGAGGCCAACGCCGCGCTCTTGAAAGCACTGCCTTTTTCGGACAAGACCTCATTCGAGCTGGCCCACAAAGGTTTTATCGCGCCGCTGCCACAAACCATGATCAAGGGGGCTCAGGGCAACCTGGTGTGGGATCCAACCAAGTACAACTTTATCAAGGAAGGTTCGCAGGCCCCTGATACCGTCAATCCGAGCTTGTGGCGCCAGTCGCAGTTGCTGAACATATCGGGTTTGTTCGAAGTCACCGACGGCATTTATCAGGTACGCAATCAGGATCTGTCAAACATGACGATCGTCGAAGGCAAGGAAGGCCTGACGATCATGGATCCCCTCATTTCCACGGAAACTGCCAAGGCGGCGCTGGATTTGTATTACCAGCACCGTCCCAAGAAGCCCGTCGTGGCCGTGATCTACACGCATAGTCACGTTGACCATTACGGCGGTGTACGCGGGGTCGTGGACGAGGCCGACGTGAAAGCCGGCAAGGTCAAGATCTACGCGCCTTTGGGCTTTCTGGAACACGCTGTGGCCGAGAATGTCATGGCTGGGACGGCTATGAGCCGGCGCGCAAGCTATATGTATGGCAACTTGTTGCCGCCTGGCCCCACGGGCCAGGTCGGTGCCGGCCTGGGCACCACCACGTCGGCGGGGACGGTCACTCTGATTGCCCCGACAGACATCATTCAGAAAACCGGCGAAACGCACGTCATCGACGGCCTGACATACGAGTTCCTCTACGCGCCCGGCAGCGAAGCGCCCGCCGAGATGCTGTATTACATCAAGGAAAAGAAAGCGCTCAATACGGCAGAAGACTCCACGCACACGCTGCACAACACCTATTCGCTGCGCGGCGCAAAGATCCGCGACCCTCTCGCATGGTCGAAGTACCTGAACGAAGCTCTCGCTCTGTGGGGCGATGACGTTCAGGTGATGTACGCCATGCACCATTGGCCCGTATGGGGAAACAAGGAAGTCGACGAACAGTTGAGCCTGCAGCGCGATATGTATCGCTACATCAACGACGAAACGCTGCGCTTGGCCAACATGGGCTACAACAAAGAGGAAATCGCGGAGCAGATCAAACTGCCCGAGACGATCGCCACCAAGTTTTCGAACCGTGGGTACTACGGCTCGGTAAATCACAATGTGCGTGCGACTTACGTACTCTACTTGGGGTGGTTCAATGGCAATCCGGCCACGTTGCACACGTTGCCCATTGAAGAGGGCGCTAAGCGCTACGTGGAAATGATGGGTGGTACAGACGCCTTGTTGAAAAAGGCGCGCGAATACTACGCCAAGGGCGATTACCGCTGGGTGGCAGAGGTTGTCAATTACGCCGTGTTTGCCGACCCCAAAAACCAGGCCGCTCGCGATTTGCAGGCCGATGCGCTGGAGCAGATGGGGTATCAGGCCGAAAGCGGACCGTGGCGCAACTTCTATCTGACTGGCGCGAAGGAATTGCGTGAAGGCGTGAAGAAACTGCCAGTACCGGATACTGCCAGTCCAGATACGGTTCGAGCCATGACGCTGGACATGCTGTTTGATTACTTTGCGGTGCGCCTGAACCGCGAGAAGGCAGCGGGCAAGCATGTGGTCCTGAATGTGGATTTCACCGACACCAACCAGAAGTACATGCTGGAGATGAACAACAGCGTGTTGAATCACACAGAAGGCAAGCAGGCTAAGGAAGCGGACGCCAGTCTTTCGCTGACCCGCGAAACACTGAACAACATTATGCTAAAGCAGACCACATTGAAGGACGCGATGGCCAAAGGCGACGTCAAGCTGACCGGCGACCAGTCGAAGCTGAACGATGTGTTCGGGTCGCTTGACGACTTTGAGTTCTGGTTCAACATTGTGACGCCATGACGTGATGAGGGCAGGGCGGGGCTCTCGACCGGGAGCCCCGCCCCTTTTTTCGATTGATCAGTTGTGCGTGGCACACGATTTGCTGCTCGGTAGCCTTTTGCCAGACCTCTGTCGAACGAGATAGGCTTGTTTAGGACTATTGGCCATGAAATTTACAAAATCGACCGACGCTAGCGTCCAAGACGACGCGATCGTTTTCAATATGGAAATTTCTGGTGTGGTGCGATCTTTCGAGATTTCAGGAGACGTACTGCGTCAGCACTTCGGGGCGGCCGATGACACCGCGCCAGAGCTATTGCGAGCGTTTGAACGCGGTGCGGGTGCCGTGCAAGACGCTGCGCGTCGTCTCCGATCGGTGCCCACCGAAGGGACTATTCAGTTGGGCGAGGGTGACTTTGAGTGATCCAAGCTCTAGATATCGAGCACGATTTTGCCGAAATGCTGCCCGCTGGCTTCGTACTGGAACGCCGCGACGATCTCGTCCAACTGAAAGTGGCGGTCGATGATCGGCCGTAGCTTGGTGGTATTAATGGCGCGGACAAAATCCTGTTGGTGGCGACGGCTACCGACAATGAATGCGTGCAGTCTGACCTGTCGGGCGAGCGCCTGCCCGAGCGGCAGTTGGCTCGTGACGCCGCTTAGTACCCCTATAACGGCAATATGACCGCCCACCCGGCTAGCGATAATGGACTGGGCCAACGTCGCTGGGCCGCCCACCTCGATGACATGATCGACGCCACGGCCCTGGGTCAGGCCGCGAACGGTCTTTCCCCAGTCGGGGTCATTGCGGTAATTGATCACGGCGTCGGCGCCCAATGCCTTTAATTTATCCAGCTTTTCATCGCTGGAAGAGGTGGCAATGACTTGCGCGCCGGCAAGCTTGGCTAACTGCAACGCAAAGATAGAGACGCCGCCCGTGCCTTGCACCAGCACGGTGTCGCCCGATTTCAACTGACCGTTCTCGAATAAGGCACGCCAAGCCGTCAGGCCAGCCGTCGTCAAGGTAGCCGCCTCCGCATGGCTATAGTCCTGCGGGGCGTGCGTGAACGCGGTGGCAGGCAGGGTGACCTGTTCGCGCGCGAAACCATCGATGCCGTCGCCTGGCGTGCGCCCAAATCCGGCACGTTGCGGCTCGCCGTCCAACCAGTCGGGAAAGAAAGTGCTGACCACATGATCACCGACCGCGAATTCATCGACGCCTTCGCCCACGGCAATGACTTCGCCGGCACCGTCCGACATGGGGATACGCTGCTCACTGGGGGCCATCGCGCCGCTGACCACGCCCATGTCGTGATAATTGAGCGAACTGGCCCGGATACGCACGGTGATTTCGCCCTTGGTGGGCGCTTTGGGTTCGCTGGTGCCCACCACAACGTTGCCAAAGCCGCCACCCGCTGGCACGTAAATCGTCTTGATCGGCATGTTGTCTCCAAAAGTGGGTCGGCCCAGTGGACTACCGTTGGTAGCTTAGCGGGCATAGAAGTAAAAATGATACTCGCTCACGACGCATGACGGGAGTAACGCAAACTGATCTGGCTGAACAGGTGGGCATTGGCCTATCGACGCTTGTTGCAATCGAAAAGGGCGCTCCTGGCTCTGCAATCGGCGCTGTGGCCAGAGTACTGTGGGGGCTGAACGTGCTTTCAGACCTTGACGCTGTATCCGGTCTGGAAGAAAGCGATCCGCTCCTAATCGAGCGCATCGCGGAAGTACCAAAGCGCGTGCGCAGAAGGCACCGATCATGAAAAAACAAATGAAGCCTGTCTGGGTATGGCTACCGGGATCTAAGGAACCGGTCGTTGCCGGGGATTTTGAAGTGTGAATGGACGTAGCGCGATAAAAAGTTTGAACTCGCTCTTCGATCAAATTCCTGTCACATTGCTGTCTTACTCTCTCTGTCCACAACCCGCTGGGGCATAATGCTTCGCGCGAGGCTTGCCTTACAATGTGGACGGAGGGTGCGGTTGAAAAGGAATTCGTGGCGTGATGCGGTCAGGCGGGTCGCCTTTTGCGCGACCCTGCTGGCCATGGCGCCCATGATGGCGGCTCAGGCCGCAGGGACCAAGGCCCCGGGAAAGAAACAGCCCGCGGGCGCTTCGAGCATGCTCATCATCGAAAACGGACAAGTCGTCGCCGAGATCAACATCCACGACGGTGAACTCGTGTTGTCCCATCCCGTGCCCAAGACCGTCCAGGCATCGAAGATGTCCAAGATGTCTAAGACATCGAAAGCATCGAAAGTATCCGAGACATCCATGGTATCCAGGATGACCCGGACGTCCAGTATGCAAGCAGTGCAATCCCACGAGATATATGACCCCGCGCAGGTCTACGACATCATGGTCCAACAGGCCGCTCTACGTTACAGCATGGATCCCGACTTGCTCCATGCCGTCATCAAGGTCGAGTCGAACTACAAGCCTCTGGCCGTGTCCTCCAAAGGGGCCATCGGCCTGATGCAGATCATGCCTACGACAGGCGTGGAGCTTGGTTTCGCCAACCCAAGACGTGACCTATTGATCCCTATGAATAATATCGACGCGGGTACCCGGTATCTGGCGCGGATGATGCGACGCTTCGAGGGCGATCTGTCATTGGCGCTGGCCGCCTATAACGCGGGCCCGAGCGCCGTTTCCCGAAACGCGGCATTGTCCGATTATCCCGAGACACGCAAATACGTCCGGTCCGTGCTGGACTTGTATAGTCGATCCGCTTTTAAAGCTCTGCAATTGGAAGCACTTCGGGCGGGATTGAGTCGATAGCCATCGCCGTTGTATGCAACAATCGTTGCAAGATCGTTTCACCTGTTTTTCCAATGCCATCGAATTCCACTTCTTCCGCTTTCCATACGCTGGCTGATTTCCAGGCGCATTGCCGCGCGCATTTCTCCGAGTTGAGCGCTCAGTATCAGCAGAGCGTGCGTTACCTGATGGATCATCCGCAAGAGGTGCCCATTTCGTCGATGCGAACGATCGCAGGGCGTGCAAAGGTGCAGCCGGCTACGCTGGTCAGGCTGGCCCAGCATCTGGGCTTTGACGGCTGGCAGTCATTGCGCGCGTTGTTCGTGGATGACTTTCGTGGCGCTCACCAGCCCTATGCATCGCGTGCCGAGACGGTCGTGCGTAAGCGAGGCTCGTCCCGTCTGCTGGACGATATGGTCCAGGCCCAGCACCAGAACCTGGAAACCCTGCGCGTTGAGGCGCTGGAGGGTCTGGCAAATGCGGCCGAGATGCTCGGCGACGCGCAGAATGTGCATGTGGCGGGCTTTCGGGCGTGCTTTCCGGTGGCATTTTCCTTCCATTATCTATATCGGCTGTTTCGCAAGTCAGTCCATCTGGTGCGAGGCGATGCCGGCGCGCTGGAGATGGAGCTGCGCGCCTTCGATCGACAGGACGCCGTGCTAGCCATCAGTTTCGCGCCTTACTCGCAAGAGGTGTTGAGAGTCGTCGAGGCTGCCCGCGCCGCGGGATGCCGTGTGGTGGCGCTGACCGACAGTTCGGTTTCCCCGCTTGCGTTGCAGGCTGACTGCACGGTGCTTTTCTCAGTGGACAGCCCATCGTTTTTTCCGTCTATCACGGCCGGCGTTGCCGCCGTCGAGGCGCTGGTCGAACAACTGCTGGCGCGCGAGGGCAAGGGGGCGGTCAAGGCCCTCGAGGCGGCCGAGGGGCAGTTGCATAGCATGGGCGCGTACGTGCCTGCCCGACGCCGGTAAAAGCGCCAGCAGGCTTGCGCTTAAACTACGTCCGCATCATCGAAGGGATAGACGCCCCGCCGGTCGAGTTGACGGTAGTCCAGCAGCGTCAGATCGGCAGGGCCATGATCGGGCGTGTCCACAATGAGGATCTCTTGCGCAACGGGCTCGTAGAAATCACGGAAATGTGTCTTCGAGCGGAGCACGATCACGTCGAAGTCCTCGGGACGTTGGCCGAACAGATAGAACGGGTCGCCGTCCACGGCGAAGGCGAAGCGGCTGACCACGCTGATCGAAACACCGTCGATACGTAGCAGGGCCGTCATGCCCAGATCCACCGGCATGCCGCGTTGATAATTGCCCGTGACCCGGTATGAGATGGGACCAGCTCGTTCGACTGTGGCCGTGACCGTCAGGGGTGGGCCCGCCTGCGGCGAACTGTGCGCGCCCAGGCGCACGGTGATCGTGGCGCCCACCCCGGCCTCGTAGGCCGCCTGGGCAGCGGCGGGATCCAACAGAAAGGGCACGGCGACCTTTTGCATGCGGCGCTCCAGCACCGCCGCTAGGACATAGGTAGAGTCGTTCATGCGATCGGCGTGCTCCAGCAGCACGTATGGCCGCGATGCGCCCGGCAGGCCCGCGGCCACGCGATCGATGGCCTGCGAGACGGTGAACACGTCAAAAGGCCGGTACAGTGCATGGCGTTGCGCGCGAATGTCGTCTGCCAGTGTCTGTGCGATGTCTTGTGCCTCGGAGAGCGGCCCGTCCAGGACGCACAGCACAGAAAAACCTGTGTTGTAGGCATCGGCATACGAGAAGCCCGCCATGACGGAGATGTCCAAGTAGCGTTCGCTGGCGGCTTCTTTTGCGCGAGCCTCGGCAATCAAACTGGCCAGCGGCTCCAGATTGGTGGCGCTGAAGATGCTGGGCACCAGCACGCCCGGCTTGACCACCGCCAGACTGTGGTGGATCTCGCCCGCGATCGTGCGCGTCAGGCAGAGCGCGGCGCGGCGCCCCGTATCGCCCATGTCGATGTGCGGTGACTTGTGGTACGCGAAGGCGGCCGTGGCATCGGCAAACGTGTCGGCATCGACATTGCCGTGATAGTCCAGCGCCACGACGATGGGCAGATTCGGCCCCACGCTTTGGCGGGCGCGCTCGATGATGTGGCGCTCGACGTCGGGATAGGACGCCGCCACGCAGGCCCCGTGCAGGTACAGCAGTACGCCGTCCAGTTCGCCGGCCTGCGCTGCCAGCGCCGAGCAGATTTCCCCGGTATAAAACTCGACCGCTTCGTCTGTCGCCGGACCCAGCGCGCCCAGCAGGGTGTGGACGATGGGCACGATTTCGACCGCGCGCGATTCGCAGACGTCGATGACACCGCCGGCCACCGTGTTGGTGCCGCGTAGCTGTTCGATGATGGCGTTCCCGCGCAAAGCCACTTGCTCGAAGTCCTGCAGCGTAGAGGCCACGGGCAGAAAGCTCACGGATTCGGTATTGAAGGCGGCGAATGCCACGCGGGGCGGCTGGAATTGTCGATCGGGTTTCATGTCGGCTCTTCAGTTGGAAACAAATGTTGTGTAGTATCTTAAAGCGAATCGGTTGATTCTTTTTGTTTACGGTCGATGAGTCGGCCAAATCGTCACAATAACTATCCAAGGGAAAACTTATGGCTCAGCCTCTCCTGCAGCGCGTGTTGCGCCGAGTCGCCCTCTGCGGCGTCGCCTTCATCCTCGCTCCCGTATCGGCGCAGGCCGCCTTTCCGGAGCGGCCCATCACCATTGTCGTGCCGTCCGCCGCTGGCGGAACACCCGATACGCTCATCCGTTTCCTGGCGCAAAAGGCACAGGAGCGCTATCAACAAAGCTTCGTCGTCGACAATCGGCCCGGCGGATCAGGTATTCCCGGTATCAGTGCCGTCTATCGCGCCAAGCCGGACGGCTATACCGTCGGCTATGCCAATAACGTCACCTTGGCTATCAACCGCAGCGCTTTCAAGGAGTTGCCCTACGATCCACAGGCTTTGGTGCCGGTCGCGTACGTCTTGAAGGTGGCTAACGTGCTGGCGGTGAATCCGTCTCTGCCGGTCAAAACGCTGGACGAGTTCCTGGCCTATGCCAAAAACAATCCTGGCAAAGTGACGTTTGCCTCGCCGGGCGCGGGCACGTCGGGCCATCTTACCGGCGAGCTTCTGGCCAGCTCGTCGGGCGTGGAACTGTTGCACGTACCGTATCGCGGCAGCCCGCAGGCCACCACCGACGTTATCGCAGGGACCGTCGATGCGCTGTTCGACAACACCACCAGCATTAGCCCGCATATTCGCTCGGGCAAGCTGCGGGCTCTGGCGGTGACTAGCCTGGAGCGGTCCCCCAATTTTCCGGATCTGCCTACGGTTGCCGAGAACAAGTTGCCGGGCTTCGAGGGAGTGGCCTGGGGCGGTATCGTTGCGCCGCCGGGAACGCCGCCCGAGGTCGTCCAGGTCCTGACCAAGATGTTCAACGATCTGCTCGAAGACCCCGCCATTCGGGACCAACTGCTGAAGATGGGCATGGACGAAGTGATGGGCGGCCCGCCGCAGGCCATGGCCGATTATGCGGAGAAGGAAACCGCGAAGTGGGGCAAGGTCATCAAGGATGCGGGTATCGATGTCAAGTGATCGCCGGGTCGCCATTGAACCGTCTACACGCTCGGCGGCGCGCGAACAGGTCGTTCGTTGGTTCAGCGTGATGGCCAGCAATACGGCCGATCCCGTTGCCGGTATCACGCGCCCTTCATATGGTGAAGGCGAGCAGTTCGCTCACACCTTCCTACGAGAGGAGGCAACGGCACTGGGATTGCGCGTAACCGAGGATGCCGCGCTGAACAGCTACATGACGCTGCCGGGCCGCGATAGCGAGGCGCCGGCGATCATGATCGGCTCGCATCTGGATTCGGTGGCGCAGGGGGGCAATTTCGATGGTGCCGCGGGCGTGGTGGCAGGCCTGGCCGCGCTGTCCATGTTGCGGCGGCACGGGATATCGCCGCGCGGCGACATCACGGTTATGGGGGTGCGTGCCGAAGAAAGCGCGTGGTTCCAGACCTCGTACATCGGCAGCCGCGCCGCCCTGGGTCGCTTGTCGCCCGAGGCGTTGCAATGCCGGCGCGTCGATACGCAGGCGACGCTGGCCGAGCATATACGACAGTGCGGCGGTGATCCCGACGTTTTGCTGGCCGGGCAGCCATTCCTGGATCCCGGCCGAATTCGGGCTTTCATGGAGGTACATATCGAGCAGGCCCCCAGTTTAGTCGAGGCCGGTGTGCCCCTGGGTATCGGCACGAGCATTCCTGGAAATTTCCGTTATCCGGAGATCACGGTGACGGGCGAGACCGCCCACGTGGGCCTGCCACGCCGCTTTCGCCGGGATGCGCTGGTGGCGGCTGCGCGCTTCGTGGCACAACTGGATGCCCTGTGGCAACGCTGGGAGGACGCAGGCAAGGATATGGCCTTTACCGTCGGTCGCCTGCATACCGACGCAGCCAATGACGCAATGACCAAGGTCGCGGGCGAGGTTTGCTTCAGCCTGGATGTGCGAGCGTACGACGCGGCGGACGTGGCGCGCCTGCACGAGGACGTGCTGGGCATCGTTGCCACGCTGCAGGACGAGTGCGGCGTACGGTTCGAACTGGGACGCCAAACGCAGGCGCCAGTGGCGACGGCCGCGTCAGACATTCAGGCCGCGCTGACCGATCTGGCGCGCTCGCGCGGGATCGCCTCCATGCCCCTGGCTAGCCCTGCCTCCCATGACGCGGCGGTTTTTCACGAGGCGGGGGTGCCAATGGGGCTGCTTTTCGTGCGCAACCACCATGGCAGCCACAATCCGCACGAGGCGATGGATATCGACGATTTTATGCTGGCGGTCGATGTCTTGACCGATTGGTTGCTGGCCCAGGGCTAAAGCCGGAATTCGCGCGACAGGTGACCCAGTTTTCACGATGGTGACATGAGTGACTAGGGGAGGGTGCAGGCGTCTCGACGCAGGGGGCCACTGGCCCACTACAATGGGACATCATTTGCAGAGAGCAGAGAGGATTCAGCCATGTACATCGCTATGAACCGATTCAAGGTCGCCCTGGGATCCGAGAGTGAATTCGAAGAACTTTGGAAGAACCGCGATACGCATTTGAAGGAAGTCCCCGGCTTTGTTGAGTTCCATCTGCTCAGAGGTCCCCAGAAAGACGATCATGTCCTGTTTTCGAGCCACACAGTCTGGTCGAGTCAGGCGGCATTCGAGGACTGGACAAAGTCCGAGGCATTTCGGGCCGCGCACCGCAATGCGGGCGGCGGCACGCGTTCACTCTATCTTGGCCATCCAGAGTTTGAGGGGTTTGAAGTTATTCAAACCGTGTCGTAGTCGAGCTTAAACGACCTGGCTATGGAACTGCGCCAACTGCGCTATTTCGTCAAGACCGTGGAATTAGGCAGCCTGTCGCGTGCTGCGGAAGCCGTCCACGTTGCGCAGTCGGCGTTGAGCTCGCAGATCGCGCGTCTGGAGGAAGAGCTTGGCTGTCAGTTGCTTAGCCGTAGCTCGCGTGGTGCGGAGCCGACAGAGCACGGGATGCAACTGTATCGACGGGCTCGGGCGGTGTTGCAGCAGATCGAAGGCATGCGCGATATTGGCGGTGGCATTGGCGTTGAGATTCGTGGCAAGGTGACGTTGGGTTTGCCGGTCAGCGTTGCGCAGACCCTGGCCACGGAGCTGTTTGAAGCGTTGACGAAGCGCTGTCCCCATGTTTTGTTGCGGGTGATCGAATATCCCAGTTCCTATCTGGCCGAGCAGTTGCTTAATCATCGCATTGATGTGGCGCTGTTATTTGCCGAAGATGTGCCGCGTGGCGTGGATGCCCAGGCCATGATCAAAGAAGATTTTTACGCTATTGGCGTTCCGGCACCTGCTGAAGGCGATTTCCCTTTGACGGCGCTGGATGGCGTGCCCTTGATTCTGGCTGCACAGCCCAATAATGTGCGGGCTGTTCTGGATAGGGCGTGCTACGCGGCGGGCCTGACGCTGAATGTGGTCGTGGAATGTTCGAATCCGTTGACCATGCTGCGTTTGGCGCGGTCTGGGGTCGGCGCGACGGTGTTGCCATTGTCCGCGTTGCCGGATCAGGCTTCGCAGTCTACGCTGCCCACCCGCCTGATTACGCCACGACTGCAACGCGTGTTGGCATTATGTACCGCGATAGAGGCCCCTCAAGAGCCCGCGCTGCTGGCACTGCGCGGCGTATTGAGCGATCTGCTGCACGACATGCTGAAAAATGGCCGATGGCCGGGTGGCCACAAGCCTTGATCAGACGATAGGTACTAAGTGGTGTGTTCGACCGTGCCAGGTGCCTGCGGATGATCTTCTAGACCGTCCCAACTGGCACCGGCGTTCTTTAACGCAGTGATTTCATCGCCGCTAAAGCCCAATTCACGCAGCACGGTCTGGGTGTCTTGCCCCAAACGTGGTGCAGCCGAGCGGGCAGGGTGGTTGCTTCCGTCAAACAGTATAGGCAGGCCGATGGCCCTGGCATTACCGCCATTGGCGTCGGCGACGTCAATCACCATATCGAGCGAGCGGGTTTGAGGATGGAGCAATGCTTCGTCCACGGTTTGTACCGGACCACAGGGAACGCCGGCCGCGAGGAAGTCACGCTCCCATTCGGCCCGGGTGCGCTTGACCAAGACGGCGTTCAAGCATGCCGCCAGTTTTTCTCGGTTGTCCAGTCGGTCTTTCGGACTGCGAAAACTCGGATCGATCTCCCATTCGGGTTTGCCAACAATCTGCACGATGCGTTTCCAGATCGAGTCATTACCACCGCCCAGTGCCAGTTCGCCATCGGCGCACTGATAGGTTTGGTAGGGTGCGATGATGGGATGCGCCGTACCGAGCCGTTCGGGCAACTGGCCAGACGAAAAAAATAACGCCGCATACCAATAGAGTTGTTGGACCGATGCCTGCAGTAACGAGGTCTGTACCCACTGGCCTTTACCGCTTCGCAGTCGATGGATATAGGCGGCCAAAACACCCAATGTGGCCAATACCCCCGCATTGATATCCGCGATGGGAACGCCTGGTTTGACGCCACCGCGTCCAGGTTCTCCGGTTACGCTGATCAGACCGCTGAACGCCTGCAGAACCAGATCAAAGCCGCCGCGTGATTGCAGATCGCCCTTGGCGCCATAGCCGCTGACCGATACGCAGATGAGTGCCGGGTTCTCGCGCATCAGTACGTCGGGTCCCAGCCCCAATCGTTGCAAGGTACCGGGCCGGAAATTTTCGGTCAGCACATCCGTCTTCCTGACCATGCGTAATAGCGCTTGGCGCCCCGCATCCGTGCGGATATCCAATGCCACGGACTTCTTGCCGCGATTGATCATCTGGAATGACGCGGGCATCTCCCCAGGGGCCCCTGAGTTGTTGAACGCGCGTGCGTCGTCGCCGGCAGGGAATTTCTCGATCTTGATGACGTCCGCCCCCAGGTCTGCCAGCATCAGCCCGCAAATCGGGCCCGCCATGATCTGCGAAAGCTCCAGGACGCGTACACCGCGCAACGGCAATCGACCATCAAGCATTTCGGCGTTCATTAATCCCCCGTAAATCGCGACATACGTTCTTCAGCGCAATGCTTCAGCTCCATGGCGTCAGTTCACCTGCATGTTGACGCTCGTGACCAGTTTGCGCGCCGTCTCATAGTCGGCGTCTATAAATTGGGCGAAAGCATCGGCGCTCATGTCGCCGACCTGACCGCCCAGCGCGGCAACCTTGCTCTTGATCGCCGGGTCTTGCAGTACCGCCATGGTAGCGTCGCTGAGCTCGCGGACTTTTTCCGGAGGTGTTCCGCTAGGCGCGAACAGGCCCAGCCAAGTCATATGCTCGTAATTTGGCATGCCGAATTCTGATGCGGCGGGGATGGAATCCTGCCCGGGCCACCTCTTTAGCGATGTGACGGCCAATGGGCGCACTCGCTTGGCCTGGATCAACGGCGTGGCGGCTACTAACGATGAAATGACGACGGGGATCTGGCCGCCAGCAACGTCGTTCAATGACGGGCCGGACCCCCGGTACGGCGCATGGACCAGTTTTATTCCCGCCGCTTGTGCCAGTAGTTCGCCTGCCATGTGCGAGGGCGTGCCTACGCCTGCGCTGCCATACGTGATCGTACCCGGGTGTTTGCGGGCATCAGCCAAAAGATCCTCGAACGAGTTGTAGGGAGAATTGATCGGCACCACGACCACAGACGGTCCGCGCATCAGTTCGGCGATCGGAGCCAGATCCTTTAGCTCGTAGCCTGCGTCGGCGAAGAGGGTGGGATTGATCGTGTGGTTGTTAGCAGTGAGCAATAACGATGTACCGTCAGGTTCGGCGCGAGCCACTGTCTGAGTGGCCAAATTTCCGCCGGCGCCTGGCTTGTTTTCCACCACAACGGTGGTTTTCAGCCGTGGCCCCAGCTTTTCGCCAACGATGCGGGCCATGGCGTCGGCGCTGCCCCCTGGCGCGACGATGACAAACAGCCGAATCGTGTTTCCCTGTCCGTGGGCAAAGTTGACGGTGCCCAACAGCCCCAGCAATGCTAGCGTAGCGGCAAACCGCCTGCGGGTTTTGCTCATTTTCATTCTGTCTCCGTCCTTTATTACGGCATCGCTCTGATGGCGGTGCTTTCGCCACTCTAAAGTGTTGGCGGGGCGGGGGGAACCATGAATTTCAGACAGGGGTATATCTGAATGCGATGGGAGTATGTCACACCGATTCAAAACGCGTTAGTTTGCGGGACCGGCGGTTTTGATAGCTGTTATACACCCTCTGTCAGACGGGCGTGACCAACGGCTTACCCGCATAAAAGCACGCCGCATTTTCCAGAAATTTCCGCACGGAGGCGTCAATCGCCTGCGGTGAAATCCCCGCGATGTGGGGGGTCAACACTGCATTGTCCAAGTCGAGAAGGGGAGCAGGGGGAGTGGGCTCGTTCTCGTACACGTCTAGCGCGGCGGCCATCAGGCGCCCCTCTCGCAGGGCACGCGAAACGGCGTCGAGGTCGACGAGCGTGCCTCGGGCGATATTCACGAGCACACCCTGTGGGCCAATGCAATCGATGATCTTCTCGTTAATGATGTGATAGGTTTCTTTGCCGCCGGGGGCTGCAACGATGAGGAAGTCGCACCAGCGCGCGAGGCTTTCAAGATCCTCAAAATACTCGTAATCGACATCGTCGCGGCGCTGCCGGTTGTGATAGCCGATGGTCATGTGAAAGCCGAGGGCCCGATGCGCCACCTTTCTGCCGATGGCGCCCAACCCGAGGATGCCCAGTCGGCGGTACGACACGTGAGGGGGGCGTGGGATGTCGTCGCGCCACAGGCCATGCCTGACGCCCGTATTAAGAAACGGCAGGCGCCGTATCGCGGCCAGGAGAAGCATCATCGTATGGTCGGCCACACAATCATCATTGGTGCCCGCCGCGTTGGCGACCGCAATACCGCGGGCGCGCGCGGCCTCGATCGCCACGTTCTCGTATCCCACGCCTACCGTGCAGATTAATTCCAGCACGGGAAGACGATCTATTTCACTGGCGAGCAGGCCGTTTGTGCCATTCGTGAGCACGACCTTGATTTCGTGGCCGCGCGCGTTGATCTGTGCTTCACCGTTGGTTCGGTCCTTGCCCAGATGGGCATTGGGTGCATAGATCATGTCGAATTGCTCGCCAACGAGTGCACGATGCTCTTCGGACAAAAAGACCAGAACGAGTAATACGGGTTTCATCCATTGCTCCGAGAAACCTCGGCATCCATGCCGGGGAGGAAAGGGGCGCCGCCGTAAGGCTGCAGGATTGGTCTGATTTGAGCTGTTGTCTGGATGACTATCCAGTGATTTGGTTTGGTGTGGATAGACTTTCGGGCATGCAAACCAAACGTGCCTACCGATTCCGGTTCTATCCCACGCCCGAGCAAGCGATCACGCTGGCTCGCACGTCTGCATGCCAAGATCGCAGACATCCGCAGGGATTTCCTGCACCAGCTCTCCACCCGGTTGATCCACGAGAACCAAGTGATCGCCGTAGAAAGCTTGTCTGTGTCCAACATGCGGGAAAACCGCTGTCTTTCCAAATCCATCGGCGATGCCGGGTGGGCGGAGTTCGTGAGACAGCTTGAGTACAAAGCGCGTTGGGCAGGACGTAAGTTGGTGCGCGTGGATCGCTGGTACCCCTCCAGCAAGCGTTGCCACGCTTGCGGATATGTGTCACCGAAGCTGCCGTTGAGCGTGCGACGTTGGACTTGTTCGGCTTGCTGCACAGACCACGACCGCGACATCAACGCGGCGCATAACCTATTAGCCGCCGGGCTGGCGGTGTTAGCCCATGGAGAAACGGTAAGACCTGAGTGCATGAGTGTTGATGCGCAATGGCTCGGTTCTGTGAAGTGGGAATCCCTTTCCCTTTAGGGAAGGGAGCAGTCAAACGATGATTTTCTCCTGCCGTCGATCAGTTGACTTTTGCGCCAGACAATTTTACGAGTTCTCCCCATTTCTTGATTTCGGCATCAACGAGTGTTGCGAACTCCTCAGGTGTGTTGCCGGCCGCGGCGGAGCCTTGTGCGTTGAACGTCTTTTGTACTTCGTCCGTGGTAAGCACGGCATTGATGGCCTTGTTCATCCGGTCGACAATAGGTTTGGGCGTACCGGCGGGGGCCCACACGCCATTCCAGAGAACGATTTCGTAGCCGGGGAGGGTCTCGGCGACCGCGGGGACGTCGGGCAATCTGGGTGACCGTTCGGGTGTCGTGACGGCGAGCGGGCGTAGCTTTCCGCTATCTATAAACGGGAGGACTTCCACCATAGGAGAAAAGACCGCCTGGATCTGGCCCGCCAGCAGATCGGCATTCGCAGGCGCGCCGCCTTTGTACGGCACATGCGTCATTTCGGTTCCTGCCATTTGGTTAAGCAGCGAGCCGGATAAATGCTGCGATGTTCCCGTGCCAGCTGAGCCGTAGTTCACCGCGTTTTTGTTTTTCTTGGCATAGGCGATGAATTCCTGGAGCGTTTTTGCCGGAACGTCGTTGTTGACCATCAACACGTTCGGAATCAGCGAGACCCGTGACACAGGCGTCAAGTCTTTCTGTACGTCCAGCGGCATATTCGGTGCGTACAAGGTCACGTTCGTGGTCAATGTCGAGGTCGACAACAGGAATGTGTAGCCGTCCGGTTTCGCATTCGAGACATAGTCGGCGCCGATGTTGCCGCCCGCGCCGGCGCGGTTCTCAACAATGACGGGTTGGCCCAGCTCTTTTGACAGACCTTGGGCGATCAAGCGTGCCGTGGCATCCGTACTACCGCCGGGTGATAGGGGGACCACGAGTGTGACAGGGCGCTCCGGCCAGGTCGCCGCACCCGATGAGGCAGAGATTCCCAGGCTGAGGACGGCCGCTGCCGTCATAGTGAAAAATTTAATCATATTTGTCTCCGAGTCGATCCGGCATAGTTCGTAAAGGGCTATACCTGCGACGTTTTATTTTCAAAAAATCATTGGCGATATCGCTTGAGGTGATCGCCTGATGTCTATGCGCGTCGGCGGTATGACCGACGCCCAGTGGCCAGGATTTAGCGTTGACCGTCGCCGACCGTGAGTTGGTCAGCCCGCAGTCCGCCAAGCCGTTCATGAACGCGCGTCCCTGTGGAGACGACCAACGCATATAACAGCTCGTCAGGGCGGGGGCTGTCGATGGCCCCCACGTCCATGGTGGTGAAGTGGCTGCGCACATAGCAGGCTTCGATGTGATGCAACGGAATCTGCAGGCGCGTGCCTGCGGTGGCAACGACCTTGGCGGCAGGCACAATCGATTTCGCCTGAGGCAACTCGGCGCGCATGGACCAGCCGCCCGCTTCGTGCCAGATTGCGCCGTGTTCGAGCTCGCCGTTCAGGCCCACGATGGCGCCCTTGCCATAGGCCTGGACCTTGTCAGCGCCACCCACGGCCGCGAGGAGCTCGGGCACGATTTCCTTGGCCAAGACTTTCGAGTCTTCCACGAGCTGGGAAAGGTCCTCGACATATCTGCCCGCGTAGGGATTCTTGAGAACGATCGCGATAGATGCCATCACGATCGGCGTCTCGCGAACGGGGCCGTTTTCGTGATAGATGGACTCGATGTTCAATAGTTTTTTGCGAATCTGGACTGCCATGATGTAGTGCTCCTGATGGTTGAATTCAACGGTGAGTCATGATGCGGGTGCGCAGTGTCGCTACTGCGGTAATCCGGACAGATGTTTCGAGATAAACCCCCAAGCCATCATCGGGCGCGTGCACAGAAGAGCGAATAAACGACGTTTCATCTGGGTCTTGATCTCTGGGTATTTAAGAATTCGTGTCAAGGCTTTTTACCGAACTCGACCCCCGCCCATTGCTCAATGTGCCGAATGGGGAACACGTTGTCCCGATCTCCATCGCCCTGTGAAATCGCAAACGCGAGGAACTGCCGGGCCGCCGGATTGACAGACATGGGGACACCGAGTTTCTCGGCCTCGTCAATGCACATCTTGACGTCTTTATGCAGCAACGCCGTCGTAAAACGCACCGGAAAACTGCGGTCAAGGACGCATTGCGGGATGCGCTCCAGCGTCGCAAAAGATCGGCCGCTGGATACGTTGATCACATCCAGAAGCGTTTGTGGATCGAGTCCTGCCTTGACGCCGTAAACGAGCGCTTCGCAACTGGCGATCATGCTCGTGGCATAGAGCGTGTTGTTGATGATTTTGGTGGTCTGTCCCAGACTGGGGTCCGCACCCAGGTAGAACACGTTTTTGCCCAGCACTTTCAGGATAGGCTCGACTTCGTCGAACGTGGTTTTCGGGCCGGCGGCCATCACGGCCAGTGTCCCTTTTTCAGCCGCCACGGTGCCGCCGCTGACCGGTGCGCCGATCAGCGGGATACCCTGGGCGGAGAGCACGGCGTCGATGTCTTGGGTGACAGACGGTCCCGTCGTCGACAGGTCGAGCACAATCTTGACTCCTTTGACCTGGGCGATTTCGCGACATACGTCAGCGACGATGGCTGGCATGGGCAGGCATATCAGCACGATGGACACCTCGCTGGCTAAAGCCGTTACGCTGTCCGCGCCGGTGGCCCCGCGATCCACACTACGCTGTTGCGCGGCCGCTGATTTGTCGTGCACCACCAACTCGTGCCCGGCGGCCAGCAAGCGATTCGCGAAATGCTGGCCGATGTTACCTACGCCGATTAGTCCCAACTTCATTGCCGTCTCCTGGATTTCATTTGTTGCGAGGCAGAGCCATTCGCGCAACATGAAATCCTAAGGATTCGGGCGGATTTGGGCGAGTGCTTAAATCTAAGCAGGGTATGCCGTCAGGTTCATCACTCCTTGGTCAGCACATCAATAAATTTGTCCGCGTGGCTCTTTCCCGTATCGAACGCCGATCGCACGATGCTTGGGAAGAGGGGGATGGGATCGGTGAGAGGCACGACCTGCACATCGGGCCATCCCATGCTTTCAGCGGTAAATTGATCAATGATCGCCACGCCGGCGCCCGCGCGCACCAGGGCGCATGCAGTGTCGGTCTGATGGATGTACACAGAAGCCCGGTGGTCCACGCCGGCCTGTTTGATCGCCGTGGCGACGAGCTGTCCAAACGGAATACCCGGGTGATGGGCGATGAGAGGATACTGGGCGATGTCAGCGATATCGACGCTCTTTTTCCGAGCGAGCGCATGTCCCCTCGGGACCACGCAGACCATGCATCCCTCCATGAAGGGCATGACTTTCAGATTGGGATGGTCAATCGGCAGGACGGAAATGGCCAGGTCGACTTTGTTACTGATGACGTCCTGAGCCATGCTGTTGAGCATCGTCAGGTGGTAGTTCACCTGAATGTTGGGATAGCGCTTGATAAAACGTGTGATGGCGCTGGCGATGACGCCTCGGCTCAATGCCGGGCTGCAGGCGAGATTGAGCATCCCCGACGGCCCGCTTGCCAGTCCGCGCGCAAAATCGTCGATTCGAAGCAAGTGCTGATAGCACTGGTCGACTTCCTGGAACAGGGCTTCAGCGTCTGGCGTGGGAACGAGCTTGCCCTTGACCCGATTGAACAGCTTGAGTCCGAGCGTCAGTTCGGTATGGGCAACGATCCGGCTGAGCGCCGGCTGGGATGTGAAAAGCAAGCTCGATGCGCCTTTGATCGAACCGGTCAACATGACTGCTCTGAAAACTTCTATCTGGCGTAGGCTGAAGCGCATGTGAAAGTGGGATTGCCCAAGACGGTGTGCTATAGATCTGGCGGGCGGAGCCGGCCAGGGAGTCACTTTACTTATAAACGACCGGGAGGCGAAACGGCCCGCGAATGTCCCTGGCTGAGCCTGAGGACTGTCCGCGCTAATTTGTAATTTTACTCAGTCAGAATGTTTGTCTTTTAAGCTTGGGGGCCTTTATCTTTACCCGAGACTCGCCCAAGACGTACCCCAGCCATCACGCATCTACCAAATATCAATAAATTATCAAATATGTTAAGAACCGACGGACAACATCGTGACAGCGCCTGGCGTGTCTTTCTGGTGTTCCTGCGACTGGGGCTGACTTCGTTTGGTGGCCCGATCGCCCATTTGGGCTACTTCCGATCGGAATTCGTGGAGCGCCGCCAGTGGCTGGATGATCGGAGTTATTCCGACCTGGTTGCCCTGTGCCAGTTTTTGCCCGGGCCGGCCAGCAGTCAGGTCGGCATGGCGTTGGGCTTGGGTCGCGCGGGCTGGCCGGGACTGCTGGCGGCCTGGACGGGTTTTACCTTGCCGTCGGCGATCGCCCTGATCCTGTTTGCCTTTGGCATCGCCCAGTACCAGGATCTGGCCGAATATGGCTGGGTGAACGGACTGAAGGTCGTGGCCGTGGCCATCGTGGCACAGGCTGTCTGGGGAATGGCCAAGTCGTTGTGCCCGGATCGTCCCCGTGCCTGTCTCGCGATTTTGGCTGCGGTATTGACCCTGATCCTACCGTCAACGGCAGGGCAAGTGGCCGCCATCGCGGTGGCCGGACTACTGGGTTGGTGGATGCTGAAAAAGGGCACTCAACCCGCTGGCGGGCACGCCCATCGTTACCCCGTCTCACGCAAGCTCGGGGTCGTCGCGCTGTTGTTGTTCGTCGTCCTGCTTATCGGGCTGCCGCTCTGGGCGTCGGCCACGGGTTCATCGTCGGTTGCCTTGCTAGAAGGGGTTTATCGTTCTGGCGCGCTAGTCTTTGGCGGCGGCCATGTCGTGTTGCCGCTATTGCAGGAAGCGGTCGTGCCGCCTGGCACCGTGAGCAACGCCGATTTTCTGGCCGGCTACGGCGCCGCGCAAGCCGTACCGGGGCCGCTGTTCACGTTCGCCGCCTATCTGGGCGCGATCGCCAACAACCCGCTCCATGGCTGGGCGGGTGGTTTGGTTCTGCTGGGCACGATTTTCCTGCCCGCGGTGCTGATACTGGTCGCTGCATTGCCGTTCTGGGAGTGGCTGCGTCACCGAGAGGGGATTCAGACCGCCATGGCAGGCATCAATGCCGGCGTGGTCGGCATTCTGTTGTCGGCGCTGTACGACCCGGTATGGACGAGCGCCATCCACGACAAGGCCAATTTCGGGCTGGCGTTAGTCTTGTTCGGACTGTTGACGGTGGGACGCACGCCACCCGTGCTGGTGGTGCTGCTGGCCGCGCTGGCAGGTTGGGCCATGGCCTAGTACGCGGCCGACAACTGGCTAATCCCGCAATGCGTCGGTATCAGGGTAAATACGATATTGGCAACGTGGCAGTACTGCTGCAGCATTCAATCAAGCGCTTGCTTGGTAGAAAGCATAGGATAGCCTTGCGGGTGCCCGGCGGTAAAAAATAGCAGGGCGGCGGGATCTTCCCTGTACAAAAACGGAGACAATTGTGGCGGCTGGCAACCCTATCTTGCAGGTAGAGGGGCTGACGCTCGCCTTTGGCGGTGTCAAAGCGCTGAGCGGTGTCGATTTCAGCGTCGCGCCTGGTTCTATTACCACTGTCATAGGCCCCAACGGGGCAGGTAAGACCTCGCTGTTCAACACGATTTCCGGTTTTTACCGCCCCAGCCAAGGGGCCGTCACATTCAAGGGCCGCGATATTTCTCGGCTACCGGCCCCGCAACGGGCCAAGCTCGGATTGGCTCGCAGCTTCCAGAATATTGCCTTGTTCCGCGGCATGTCCGTGCTGGACAACATCAAGCTTGGCAGGCATTGCCACCTGAAAACCAATGTGTTCCAAGGCCTGTTTTACCTAGGCACGGCCAAGCGCGAAGAAATGGCTTTGCGCGCCGATATTGAAGAACGCATTATCGATTTCCTTGAGATCGACCATATTCGCCATGCGTCGGTGGCGGCTTTGCCCTATGGTTTGCAAAAGCGGGTGGAAATGGCACGCGCCTTGGCAATGCAACCCGAAGTATTGATGCTGGACGAGCCGGTTGCCGGCATGAATCGCGAAGAAACCGAGGATATGGCGCGATTCATCCTGGACGTTCGCAACGAGTGGGGCGTGACCGTGTTGATGGTCGAGCATGACATGGGTCTGGTCATGGATTTGTCCGATCACGTGGTGGTGCTTAATTTCGGGCAGGTGATTGCCGATGGTACGCCCGGGCAAGTGCAGGCCGATCCCGAGGTAATTCGCGCTTATCTGGGTGATAGTGATGTGTCCGATTTACGCCGCCGCTTGCGCGGGCAGCCGCAAGACGAGGCCGTATGATCGACTGGCTTTTCCTCTTTGAAGTCACCCTGGCCGGTATAGGCAGCGGCGGCCTGTACGCGCTGGCCGGTTTGGCTTTTGTCATCGTATACAAAGCCACCAAGGTGGTGAACCTGGCCATTGGCGAAATGCTGATGATGGGTGCGTATATTTTCTTTGCCTTTGCCGCGGGCCTGCAATGGCCGATATGGCTAGCGGTAGTGTTGGCGATTGTTTGCAGCGGTGTCATGGGTGGTGTGATCGAACGCTTGGCCATACGGCCTATGCTGGGCGAGTCCCCGATTTCAGTCTTCATGGTCACAGTCGGACTGGGCTCCATTTTGGTGGGGCTGGTCGAACTGATCTGGACGGCGGATCAGCGTCGATTGCCTGAGTTTCTGCCAACCGAACCGATCTTTATCGGCGAAGCATTCATCTCGTCCAAGGTGTTCTATGGCTTTTGGGTGGCGGTCGCGCTGGTAGCGATCGTTGTTGCGGTGTTCCGATACTGGCGCGGTGGGATTGCCCTGCGCGCCACCGCTTCCGACCAGGGGGCGGCCTACGCCATGGGCATCAATGTGCCGCGCGTCTTCTCGCTCGCGTGGACGGCCAGCGCCGCATTGGCCGCAGTGGCGGGCATCGTCGTCGGTGCCATAGGAGGGCTGTCTTCCTCCATGGGGGTCTTCGGGCTCTCCGTACTGGTGGTGGTGATTGTCGGCGGCCTCGACAGCGTCGTGGGCGCCTTGCTGGCCGGGCTGCTGATCGGTGTGCTTGAGGCCTGGGCCGGTGCCTATCTGGGAGGCGAGTACAAGTTGCTGGTCACTTTTATCGTGCTGGTGGCGGTCCTGATGCTCAGGCCATACGGCCTGTTCGGCACCCGTGAAATAGAAAGGCTCTGATCATGCGTATTGCGACCGCCAAGCAAAACTACGGGGCCGATGAGGCCTTGTTCGACACATCCACGCAGCGAGTGTGGATGGCTGTTTTACTGCTCGCGCTGGTCTTGTACCCATTCTTGGCCAATGATTACTGGCTTTACCTTGCTTGCCTGGTGGCCATTCATGCCGCCAGCGCGACCGGCCTGAATATCCTGACCGGCTATACCGGGTTGGTCAGTCTCGGACAGGCCGCATTCATGGGCCTGGGCGCGTATACCGTGGCCGTGCTGGAGCAGCGCTACGGCACGCCGTTCCTGCTTAATTTGGTCGCGGCCGGATTCGTAGCCATGCTGGGCGGGGTGGTTGTGGGTGTTCCATCACTGCGAGTCAAAGGCCTTTATCTGGCTATCGTGACCATCGCGGCGTCTTTCATTGCGCATTTCATATTCGGCAATTTGGCGTTTACGGGCGGTTCGGGCGGCATGACCGTGCCACCGCCCAGTCTGTTCGGTTTCGCGCTGGATACGTCTTTCAAAATTTACTGGCTCATTGTGCCGGTGACCCTGTTGATGGTGCTGGGGGCAGCCAACTTATTCCGCACGCGAGTAGGGCGGGCTTTCATCGCCATTCGCGACCGGGATATTTCCGCTGAAGTGCTGGGCATCCCCTTGTTGCGCTACAAGCTGCTTTCCTTTGGTTTGTCCTCCTTCTATGCGGGAGTGGCAGGCGGATTGTGGGCCTACTTTTTTCGTGTGGTAACGCCTGAAAGCTTTCCGCTGATTCTGTCTATTTTCTTCTTGGCCGCGATTATTGTCGGTGGCATGGGGTCGATACTGGGCGCGATACTGGGCGCGGTCTTCATGACCATGGTGCCCGAGGTGCTTCGTATCGGGATCGGGTTATTGCCTATCGAGGGGGACACCCTGCGTTACGTCTCACCGGTACGGACCATCGTGTTCGGTCTGTTGATCGTCGTATTCCTGATTTTCGAACCGCAAGGGCTAGCCGAAATGTGGCGGCGGGCGCGGCGTTTTTTTCACTTATGGCCATTTCGCACCTGAGTGCGCACGGCCTTGTTCATCGCCCCAGGAGACAAACCATGAAACGTACGTTCTTTTTGTCCAGCCTAGTCCGGCGGCTGGTTCTTCCCTTGTCGCTGGCGGCCGGGTTGGCCGTTGCCGGCGGGGCGATTGCGCAGCAGAAGGATGACATCGTGATTGGTGGCTCGATCCCGATGAGCGGGGTTTTTGCCTTTGCCGGCGTCGGCATCCATGCGGGTATGGGCGATTATGTGAAGATTCTGAACGAAGCAGGCGGCATCGATGGACGCCAGGTACGTTATGTACCCGAAGACACTGGCTACAAAGTGGATGTCTCGGTCGCCGCGTTCAAGAAAATTACCAGTCAGAACAAGGTCAATCTGTACTACGGGGACTCCACCGGTTTTTCAAAGACCATCAATCCCGAACTCAATCGACTGGGCAACATCCTCATGACGGGCGCCTCGTTCGCCACCGAGATCAATGACCCCGAGAAATTTCCCGCCCAGTTCCTGGTAGGGCCCGATTACACGGAAATGTTCGGCATCCTATTGCGCCACATCGCCAAGGAAAAACCGGGTGCGAAGGTCGCTTTTGTCTATTCCGATACCGAGTTCGGACGCGATCCCATTGATGAATCGCGTGAGGAGGCCAAGCGCCTGGGCTTGACTGTCGCCACCGAAATCATGACGCCGCCGGGCAGCGTAGACGTGTCCACAGAAGTCCTCAAGTTGCGCCGCGCCAACCCCGACTTCACGATATTCCATGGTTATGTGCTGGCGCCTATCCCGGAGTTCGTCGGACAGGGTCGCCAAATGGGTCTGAAAACCCGTTATATGGGGACTTTCTGGACCATGGACAACTCCACCATCATGAAAATGGGCGAGAACGCCGATGGTTTCATGGGCGTCATGCCTTTCCGTTATTACTATGACGAAGAAGGCGAGGCGCCCATGATGAAGAAAATCCGCGAAATGCGCCCCGAATACCAGAGTACGGCGTATACCCAGGGCTTCCTGGCTGCCATGCTGCTGACCGAGGCGGTTAAACGCACGCTGGCCAACGGCAAGGAACTGACTGCGGTCAACATGAAAGCAGGGCTGCAATCCATACAGGATTTCGATACCGGCGGCATTATCGGGGTACCTATCAGTATCAAGGGCAATTCGGTACCGGTGGGCCGCATTTACCGGGCGGACTATAGCCAGCGCAAGATGGTGCCGGCGTCCGACTGGATTGTGCTGGATTAAGCGATAGCCATGTTCAACGCAATGGAACAAGCACCGGTCGGCCAGCCTGTTCTCGATATCAACAATATCGAGGTGGTCTATAACAAGGTCGTCCAGGTATTGCGCGGCTTGTCACTATCGGTGCCGTCCGGACAGGTTGTTGCCCTGCTGGGCAGCAACGGCGCGGGCAAGTCGACGACGCTCAAGGCTATCTCGCGTCTGTTGTCGCTGGAAAACGGCGAGCTGGTCAAGGGTCAGATTGCGTTCAACGGGCAGGATATCGCTCAGATGGCACCCCAAGTACTGGTGCGCAGCGGCATGAGCCACGTCATGGAAGGCCGTCGGGTATTCGAGGACCTGACGGTGGAGGAAAACCTGGTGGCGGCAACCTATGCGTTGTCACACCGTCGTGCGACACGCGCCGATTTCGACCTGGTCTATGATTATTTCCCCCGGCTGCATGAGCGACGCAAGGGATTGGCGGGCTATCTGTCAGGCGGAGAGCAACAGATGCTGGCGATCGGCAGGGCATTACTGGCGCGCCCCAGGCTGATGTTGTTGGATGAGCCGTCGCTGGGGCTTTCTCCCATGCTGGTTGAAAACATTTTCACGATCATCGCACGCATCAACCGCGAGCAGGATACGGCCATGCTGCTGGTGGAGCAGAATGCATCGGTCGCGCTGGCCATTGCACACTACGGCTACATCATGGAGACGGGCAAGGTGATGATAGACGGCACGGCGGAAAAATTGTCTCAGGACCCAGATGTACGGGAGTTCTATCTGGGCGTGGGAGGCAGCGGCGAGGCGCGCAGCTTTCGTGACATCAAGCACTACAAGCGCAGAAAGCGCTGGCTTTCTTGAAGAGCATGAATATGCGCGCTTATACGCCAGAGCTACCGGAACTGACGCTACCGCAGATGCTGCGCGAGCAGGCGTCCAGGATGCCCGACCGCATCGCCATTCGACAAAAGGATTTCGGCATTTGGCGACCTTATTGCTGGCGTGATTACTGGCAAAGGGCGTGTCACGTAGGCATGGGGCTGCGCGCGCTGGGTGTTTCGCCAGGCGGCCACGTGGGAGTGCTGTCCGAGAACCGCATTGAATGGGTGTTGAGCCAGATGGGGGCCGGTGTGGTTGGCGCAGTGACCGTGGGTTTGTATCCCACGAGCCCCTCGGCCGAAATCGGCTATGTGATGAACCACGCCGATATCGAGCTGGTCGTGTGCGAAGACCAGGAGCAGCTCGAAAAGGTGCTGGAGGTACGCGATGCGTTGCCGCGCCTGCGTAGCATTGTCGTGATGGAAACCAAGGGCCTGAGCAGTTATACGGACCAAGTGCGTCAACTCATCCATACATTCGAGGAGTTAGAGCGACTAGGTACCGAGCGGCATGCCAGCGAACCAGATGTCGTCGGAGAGGTGCTTGCCGTTCAGCGTCTCAGTGATGTCGGCCTCATGATCTACACGTCCGGCTCAACGGGCAAGCCCAAAGGGGCGATGATTTCCTATCGCAATATGCGTGCCGTGGCGCCGGGCATCATGGAAAGGCTAGGTCTGGACGCCAGCGATTCCCATCTTTCGTACTTGCCGCTCTGTCACGTCGCTGAGCAAATGTTGACGACGTTCGTGCCCATTTATTCTGGCGCGATGGTCAATTTTGGCGAGTCCATCCGCACAGTGCAGGAAGACCTGCGCGAGGTGGGCCCCACGTTGTTCCTGGGCGTGCCACGCATATGGGAAAAGCTGCACGCCGCCATCACGATAAAAATGCAGGAAGCACGCCCCTGGGCGCAAGCCCTGTACCATCGCGCCATGCGTGCCTGCACGCCTTTTGCCCTCAAGTCAGCGTCACAGCGCACACTTGGCGAGAAACTCACCTATCTGTTTTGGTATTGGTTGGTACTGCGCGCGTTGTTGAATTTCATTGGATTGCGGCGTGCCAAGATTGCCTTGACCGGCGCTGCGCCTATCTCGACCACCATCGTGCATTATTTTCGTACCATGGGCTTGCCGTTGGTCGAGGTATACGGTCTGACCGAGAGTACCGGGATGATATTGGGCCAGCATCCCGACCGTATTCTTTCTGGCACGGTGGGTGAACCCATACTGGGCGTCGAGTATCGCCAGGGCGAGCACGACGAGCTTTGGGTGCGCGGCGATATGGTGTTCGAGGGCTACTACAAGGCGCCGGAACAGACAGAGGGAGTCCTTGACGGAGGATGGCTCAAGACGGGCGACGTTATAGCCGAGGAGGGCGGCATGTTGCGCATCGTCGATAGACTGAAAGACATCATGATCACCGCGGGCGGTAAAAACCTGACGCCCTCAGAAATCGAAAACAAGGTCAAGGCCAGCCCTTACGTCAAGGAATGCATCGTGATCGGCGATGGGCGTAAGTACGTCTCGGCACTGATACAGATCGAATTCGACACCGTTGCCAAGTGGGCGGAATCCCAAGGCATTGCCTTCACCCATTTCCGTTCTCTGGCCGAGCATGCGTCTGTGCGCGAACTGATAGAACGAGAGGTCGCTATGGCCAACCGGCAATTGGCCGACGTCTCGCATATCCGGCGCTTTCATGTATTGACCAAAGAGCTCGACCACGATGATGGCGAGGTGACGGCAACCATGAAAGTGCGGCGCGCCAGTATTTACAAGAGCTATGCCGAACAGATAGAGGCGCTGTACACGTGAAGCCTGCAACGTCTTCGCATTCGTCTATCTCCACCGCCGGCGACGGCCGTCGCGAAGCGGTGATCCTGACCGCCGCGCGATTGTTTCGGCACAACGGCTATGAACGTACCACAGTGCGCGAACTGGCCGACGCCGTGGGTTTGCAATCAGGTAGCCTGTTTCATTATTTCCGCACCAAAGAAGACATTCTGGTGGCGGTCATGGCTAATGGCATTCAGTCGGTCATCGATGAAGGGCAGGAAATTATGGCGCGCCATGAACAGCCGGCCAAGCGCCTGGAGCGGCTCTTCCGATTGCATATGGCCAGTCTGATCAGCGGCGTAGGTGGCGATGCCATGCATGCCATGATCTACGAATGGCGCAGCCTGTCGCCCCAGGGGCGCGCGCAGGTCCAGGAACTGAGCACGGCCTACGAGAAGCTGTGGCATCGCGCCATTGACGATGCCGTAACCTGCGGACTGGTGCAGGGCGATGCGGCCATTATTCGCAAGCACGTTCTGGGCGGCATGAACTTTACCGTGCGTTGGTATCAACCCGGCGGCCGACTGAGCGCCGACGAAGTCATCGAGCAGATGCTGCGCGCCGCCTTGCCGGGGCTGGCGCAACACCTTGGAATATAGCCTTATGACACAACCTGATTCCACATCCCCCTTGCAATTGAGCATCGCCCAAGCTGTGGCGTGCATCCGCTTTAATCGGCCCGACGCGCTTAACGCCGTCAACATCGATATGGCACGGGCATTTCTGGATGCGGTCACGACGATTGCGGCAACACCCGAAGTCAGGGCCGTGTTGCTGTGCGGCCAGGGCAGGGCCTTCATGGCCGGTGGCGACGTGGCGGAGCTAAGCCAGGGTGCCGCCACAGCCGCGCGGATTATCGAGCCGCTGCACGCAGGGCTCCTGATCATGACGGCGCTGCCTGTACCCGTGGTGGCGAGCGTGCGCGGAGCGGTCGCGGGCGCCGGCCTGAGCATGATGCTGGCCGCCGATTTAGCCATTGCCGCCGACGATAGTACCTTCAATATGGCGTACGCCAAGCTAGGCGCTAGCCCCGACGCATCGGGGTCGTGGCATTTGCCTCGCGTTGTCGGTTTGCGTAAAGCCATGGAGATCGCGTTGCTGTCGGAGTCGCTTGACGCAACCGAAGCCTTGCGTTTATCTGTGGTTAACCGTGTGGTGCCGGCTGCCGATCTGGACGCTGAAACCGATCAATTGATACGGCGTCTGGCCGATGGTCCGACCGCGTCGTTCGGTCGCATAAAAAGCCTGCTCCGGGCCGCCGAGACGCGCGATCTGGCGACGCAGCTGGATGCCGAGCGCGCGGCGTTCGAGGCGTGCGCGGCGACCGAGGATTTTCACGAAGGCGTGACGGCGTTTCTCCAGAAGCGCCGGCCCTCATATCACGGCCGTTAATACGCCAACGGATCAGGCGGCAGCGGGAAGGCCATTTGTCATTTCGACAGGGGCTTGGCAACGGTTGGGGCTGAATCGATTGTTGCCTGGCAAATAAGACATGTGTGCAAGCGTGCCACCCGTTGGTGCATGATGTCGCGTTGTCGCCCGAAATGAGATCAAACCCGCGCTTTTTCCGCCCCATCATGAAGCACTGGCGTAGTACACGGCTCGATTATTAGCGGGCGCAAATCAAATCATTAGGATTTTTCATTTGTTGGATCTTTTGGCTGACCGTCATAGTAACGACACATAGTGGCGGGGCATTGTCCCTTCGTCGTTCGTTCACGCACTTGATGGCGGTTACATGCATCCGACTTTTCGCCGATTTCTCGTCGCTGTCGCCTGTACGCTGGGCGCGGTGAGTACCGTCCCAGCCAAGGCCGCGGACGCTTATCCCACACGCCCCATCCGGATGGTGATCCCTTGGTCGGTAGGTGGATCCACCGATATATTGGGCCGAATCCTGGCCGAGAGCATGGGGCGTCGACTGGGCACGTCCATCGTGGTGGAGAACAAGCCCGGCGCCACCGGCACCATCGGCTATGCACAGGTGGCCCGTGCCGATCCCGACGGCTATACGCTGCTGCTGGGCACCAACAGCACATTCGCTATCGCCCCCCATTTCTATAGCAATCTGACCTACAACGTGGACACCGACTTCGTCCCGATCGGGATGATCGGCGGGAACCAGCAGGTGCTGTGCGCTGCCCCCGCCCTGGGAGTCGATACGATGGCGCAGTTGCTGACCCGCGCTAAGCAAAAGCCTGGCGAGATCACCTACGCGTCTTCCGGCGTGGGTGGATCCAGCCACCTAGCCACCGAACTGCTGATGTCGATCACCGGCATCAACATGCTGCACGTGCCGTACCGGGGCGGTGCGCCCGCGGTGCAGGCCATTCTGGGTGCCCAGACGCAAGTGGGCTTTGTGGATATCAGCGTGGCCGAGCCCCTGATCCGAGGCGGTAAGCTGAAAGCGCTGGGAACCAGTGGCACGGCGCGCGCGCCGTCGCTGCCCGATGTCCCTACGCTGGCCGAGGCCGGTGTGACGGGCTTCGATTCCCTGACCACGTTTGGCTTGTTCGCGCCGGCCGGTACACCCAAGTCGACGGTTGACCGCCTGAACCAGGTGCTCAATGCCGCACTGCAGGATCCCGCAGTCGTGGAGAAACTGGGTGCCATGGGTTACGAACTGAGCGGTGGTACACCCGATACTTACAAGGCTTATGCAGACGCGGAGACAAAAAAATGGGGCACACTGATCGAGCAGCGCAACATCAAGTTGCCATGAGCGACGAGGGGGGTGAAAAACCCTTGCTGCTGTCGCCAACGACATTGCGCGGATTGCGCTTGCGCAACCGGATTGTGGTTTCGCCCATGTGCCAGTATGCGTCACAGGATGGTGCGCCCAGCGACTGGCACCTGGTGCACCTGGGCAAATTCGCCCTGGGCGGGGCCGGTCTGGTGTTCGGTGAGGAAACAGCGGTGCAAGCCAGCGGACGCAAAACCTACGGCTGCGCGGGTATCTACACTCATGCACACGTTGCCGCGTATCGTCGCATCACCGATTTTATTCATGCGAGCGGCGCGGCTGCTGGCATCCAATTGGGTCATTCCGGCCGCAAGGCATCGTGCGGCCCGCCCTGGACCAACTTCAAGCCGCTGACCGAGGCCGACGCCCTGGAAGGCCGGCCCCCGTGGCGCGGGGTTTCAGCCAGTGAACTGGCAGCCAAGCCGGGCGCCCTGACGCCCGTGGCGCTGGACGAGTCGCAGATCCGCGTCATGATCCAGACTTGGCGCACCGCGGCTTTGCGTAGCCTGGACGCCGGTTTTGACGTCTGCGAGATTCACGGCGCGCACGGCTACTTGATCCATCAATTCCTGTCACCGTTGGCCAACTTGCGCACGGATGCCTGGGGCGGCGACCTGAATGGGCGCATGCGGCTCGCGCTGGAAATTACCGAGGCCATCCGCGACGTTTGGCCGCAAGACAAACCCGTGTTCTTCCGCGTGTCGGCGGTCGACGGCGATGGCGGTGTGTGGAATATGGATGACACAGTGGTGCTGGCTCGCGCCCTGGGCGAACGAGGCGTCGACGTTGTGACCTGTTCGTCCGGTGGCATCAACGGGCCGTTGAACATGGCCGTGGTGCCGCGCGTGCCCGGTTACCAGGTGCCATATGCAGAGCGGGTGCGCAAGGAAGCCGGCGTGGCCGCCTGTGCGGTGGGCCTCATCACCGAGCCGGCGCAAGCCGAACGCATCTTGCAGGACGGTCAGGCCGATCTGATCGCCTTGGCGCGCGAACTCATGGTGGAACCGAACTGGCCCGTGCGGGCTGGGCGTGAATTGGGGTTGGACAAGTACCTGGACCTGCTGCCCGCGGACTACGCGTGGTGGCTCAACCGTCGCGAGGATATCCGTGCGTTGAGTGTGGCAACGGCCTGATCGCGTCGTGTCAGGCGAGCGGCTCGACCAATTCCACACCTTGCGGCAGCGACGCGGCATGCAGGGTGTCAAGCAGCGCCTGCAATAGGGCCTGCGCGGTACGCGACATGGAACGCAGACTGCGTGTCACCAGACACAGCTCGCGGTACAGCACGGGTTCGGCCAGGGGCTGAAAGGGCAGCGTTTCCAACTGATGCGTCTTGGCGGTGAGCGTGGGTAGGACGCACAGGCGCTGGCCCAGTTGCAACATGGGATGCAGGGTGGCGGAACTGGACACCTCTTCGCGGTATTGCGTCAGTTGGTATTCCTGCAACGTGCGCCGGTGCATGCTGCCAACCAGCGTGTCGGAGGCCAGACCGACCAGGTCGTCCCGATGCGCGGACACCTGCGACCAGTGCAGCGGTCCTCGGAGCGCAGCCAGCGGATGGTCCTTGCTGCATACCACGCCATAGCGGTCTTTCAAGAGCGGGGTGTAGGTCAGCTCGGCGTAATCGGCCAGACGGCTCGTGATGGCGAAATCGACCTCGCCGTCGCGCACGCGCCGTTCGATCTCGGCCGATCCCGCCTCGCGTACCGACAGCGTGACGTTGGGGTAGTTTGCCTGAAAGCGCGGCAATGCGGGGATCAGCAGCCAGGCCACGATGGACGGCGCGGCGGCAATGCGCAGGTGACCATGCTGTTGCAGTGCCACGGCCTTCAGATCGCTCACGATGGCATCGAACTGCAGCAGCAGCGCCGCGGCCTGCTGGTGCAAATGGCGCGCGGTGGGCGTCAGGCTCACGCTACGCGTCGTGCGCTCGAAGAGCTTGACGCCCACGTCTTCTTCAAGCTGGCGAATGGTTGCGCTTAGCGACGATTGCGTCAGGAATAGGCGCTCGGCGGCGCGAGTGAATGACTCGGTATCGGCAACAGCGACAAAGCTGCGCAAGTGACGCAACGTAATGATGGTGGACATGGCGTGAGCTCCGGCAGCGACCGCGCAGCGCCAAGAATATATTGGTGCTACGAATGAATCAACCGGAATGTTTCATTTGTAGTGGTTAATAGACTTTTCTATCATTTTCTACATCCTCATCACCCAGAAAAAGCGAGCGGGATCTTGAAAAACACCTCTGAAACACAGCCATCCTCGGGGCTGCGCATCGCGGTCGATATTGGCGGCACGTTCACCGATGGCGTGGCTACGCGCCAGGCCGACGGCCGCATCTGGGTCGGCAAGGCGCTGACCACGCCCGACGATCCGGGCCGTGCGGTCTCCACCGTTGCCGAGGACCTGCTGCGCCAGGTGCGCGAAAGCGGCCAGGGCGCCTTGGGGCTGGACGAAGTGGTGCACGGCACCACGTTGGTCACCAACACGCTGATCGAACGCAAGGGCGTGCACACGGCCTTGGTGACGACCGAGGGCATGCGCGACGTACTCGACATCGGTCGTGAATGGCGCTACGACCTATACGACCTGGAACTGGCGTTGCCGCAGCCGTTGATCGCGGCGAAAGACCGCGTGGAGCTGCGCGAGCGTCTGGGCGCTAGCGGCCAGGTGCTCACGCCACTGGAGGCGGACGCGCTGGCCGGTGTGGCCGACGCCTTGCGCGCGCTTGGTGTGCGCTCCGTCGCGGTGTCGTTGCTGCACTCCTACGTCAACGATGCGCACGAGCGCGCTGTGAGCGCCTACCTGGGCGAAGCGTTGCCGGGCGTGGAGATATCGCTGTCCGCGGATCTGGCGCGCGAGGTCAAGGAGTTCGAACGCACCTCCACCGTGGCGGCCAACGCCTACGTCAAGCCCATCGTGGCCGACTATCTGCGTCAGTTGGAGTCGCGCATCGCGTCGCTGGGCGCGGACATTCCCTTGCGCGTCATGGTGTCGAGCGGCGGCTTCACCTCCGCGTCGGCCGCTGCGCATACGCCGATCTTCCTACTGGAGTCGGGTCCGGCCGCCGGCGTGCTGTCGGCGCTTAACACCGCGCGGGCCCAAGGCCTGACGCGCGTGCTGGCCTTCGACATGGGCGGCACCACCGCGAAAGCCTGTGTGGTGGCAGATGGCGAGCCGCCGGTGGCTTACAGCTTCGAGTGCGCTCGCGTGCACCGATTCAAGCGCGGCTCGGGGTTGCCCATTCTGATTCCCAGCATCGACCTGATCGAGATCGGCGCAGGTGGCGGTTCCATCGCCCATGTCAGCCGCTTGGGGCTGCTGAATATCGGCCCGGAGTCTGCCGGGTCCGTGCCGGGGCCGGCCTGCTATGGCACGGGCGGCACCGAGGTGACAGTAACGGACGCGGATCTGGTGCTGGGTTACCTGAATCCCGACAATTTCCTGGGCGGCGAGATGCGCTTGCAAAAGGAGGCCGCCATGGCCGGCCTGCAACGCCTGGCTGACCAACTGGGCATGGCCGCGCTGGATGTGGCCTGGGGCATTCACGACATGGTCAACGAGAACATGGCCAGCGCGGCGCGTATTCACATCGCGGAAAAAGGCCATGACCCACGCGACTTCACGTTTGTTGCGACCGGCGGCGCCGGACCCGTGCACGCGGCGGAAGTGGCACGAAAGCTGCGTATCCCTCGTCTGCTGACGTCCATCGCCGCGGGTGCTGGTTCCTGCCTGGGCATGCTGGCCGCGCCAGCGCGCGCCGACCGTTCCTGGTCGCAGCCGGCGCTGCTGGACGAAGTGCAATGGAACGAGGTGAACGCGCGTTTCGCCGCGCTGCGCACCGAGGCCCAGGCCGAACTGGACGCGGCGGGTGCGTCGCAGACGGCGCTGGAATGGGTGATCGGCGCCGAGATGCGGTACGACGGCCAGGGCGAGAACGTGCCTGTTTCCGTACCGATGCAGGTTTTCGGGACCGACGCACAATCCCTGATGCTGGACGCTTTCGAGGCTCGCTACCGCGAACTCTACGGCCATCTGGTGCCGGGCGCGCGTCCTCAGGTGTTGACCTGGCGGTTGACCGGTAGGTCCGTGAGCGAGGCGCACGGTTTCAACTGGGGCGAATCCCGCGAAAAGGCGGTCACCGCAGCGAGCCAGCGCGACATTTATCTGCCGCTCAAGCGTGCCTTTGGCCCGGTCAATGTCTACGAGCGCTACAGCTTGCCGGCCGGCACGCGGCTGCAAGGCCCGCTGGTGCTGGAAGAGCGCGAGTCAACACTGGTCGTGCCCGTGGCGGCCGACGTAGAGATACTGCCCGACCTGACGGTCTCCGTGACGATCAAGGAATTCGAATGACGCAAGCTTGCACTTCCCCCGCCGCCAAGTCCGTGGCCTGCCGTTTTGACCCCATTGAGCTGGAGATCCTCTGGCGGCGGTTGATCAGCATTGTCGACGAAGCCTCCACGGCATTCGTGCGCACCTGCTTCTCGACCTTGGTGCGCGACGCCAATGACTTCGCCGTGGTGCTGACGGATGCGCAAGGCCGCTCGCTAGCGCAGTCCACCATGAGCATCCCGTCGTTCATCGGCAGTCTGCCGGCCACTGTGAAGCACTTCCTGAAAAAATTCCCAGCTGACACGCTGCGCCCAGGCGACGTGCTGGTCACCAACGACCCCTGGATGGGCACGGGCCACATCCACGATGTCAACACCGTCATGCCGTTGTTCTTTCGGGGCAAGCTGGTCGCGTTCGCCGCGCTCGTGTCACATCTGCCGGACATAGGCGGGCGGCTGCGCAGCAATGCCAACCGGGAAATCTATGAAGAGGGGCTGCAGATCCCGATGCTCAAGCTGTTGGACGCGGGGCGAATCAATGAAACGCTGGTCGACATGATTCGCCAGAACATCCGCGTACCGGAGCAAGGCCTGGGTGATATCTGGGCGCAGGTCAGCGCATGCCGCATGATGGAAGAGCGCTTGGGGCCGCTGTTGGAGTCGGTCGATCTGGACGCGCTGGGCGCAGCCATTCGTCACCGCTCCGAAGCCGCTATGCGTCAGGCTATCTCCGGACTACCCGACGGCGTGTACGAATCGGAGGTCTACCACGATGGCTTCGAGGAGCCCATCCGCATCTGCTGCAAGCTGATCGTCAAGGGCGATGCGATCGCTATCGACTACGCCGGCTCCAGCCCGCAGCAACCGCGGGCGGTAAACGTGGTGCCGATCTACGCCTTCGCCTACTCAGCCTATCCGATCAAGGCCTTGCTGTGCCCGGATGTGCCGAACAACGAGGGCGGTTTTCTGCCGATCACCACAGACGCGCCACTGGGCTCGATCCTGAACCCGACGTATCCGGCGGCCTCGGGGGGCCGGGGTGCTATCGGGCATATGTTGTCGCCCGCCATTTTCATGGCCCTGTCCAAAGTGCTGCCCGACCGTGTCTGGGCCAGCGGCTCAGCCAATTCGTCGGTGACCATGTTCGGCCGCTATCGCGATCGTCCCTTCAACGTGGTGAATTTCATTAATGGCGGGCAGGGCGCGACCGCCAGGCGCAATGGTTTTTCGGCCTTGTCTTTTCCGGCCAACCTCGGCAACACGCCCGTCGAGATGATGGAGGCGCTAGCGCCGATTCTGGTGCATCGACGCGAGATCCGGCGCGGCAGCGGCGGCGCGGGCCGTCAGCGTGGCGGCGAGGGTCTGACCTTCGAGTTCGAGATCACGCAAGAAGCCTCGAGCGTGGCGACCTCATTTCTGATGACGCGGCTGAAGTTTCCTCCGCCAGGCCTGAATGGAGGGCAGGACGGCGCGCGAGGAAAACTGCTGATCAACGGCGAGCCCAGCGATCCTACCGAGCAACGCATTCTGAAACCGGGCGACCGGATCGTGATGGAGAGCGCGGGCGGCGGCGGCTATGGCCGGTGACGTCATCGACGGGCGGTAGTCCAGAGGGATTGAACAGCGAGCCATCAATGTTCGGCAGATCGACCTGACAGTCAGACAGGGCCGTCCCGCCTATGGGCCACGATACCCAACGTCTCTAACCCGTCGACCGGGCAGCGAGAATGAGATCGAGCTCGGGCTTCAAGTAGTGCATCAGGCGTTGCGGATTTTCAACCATGGGAAAGTGGCCCAGATCGGGCATGGTAGTGAAACGGGCGCCGGGAATCATCGCGGCGACGCGACGTGAATCTTCCGGGCTAGCCGAATAGTCGTACGCGCCCGTCAGCAGCGACACGCCGAACGTGCTGGTGTCCAAGCCGCTCAGGTGTTTGCCTGCGTCGAAGTCTTCGCTATAGAACCAGAGATCATTGGCATACACGTTGAATCCGCCTTGCGCGTAGATCCAGGCCGCCTCGCGGCGTGCTTGTAGCATGGACGACGGACCCATCAGCCCACGCACGTAAGCGGGGTTGTGAGCAGCCTGGTTGACCTGGGGATGGCACAGCATCGGGGTGCGTCGGCCGGTCGCCTTGAAAGGTGCCTCCAGTGCTACGACACCGGTCACGTCCGCGGGGTGGGTGGTGGCGATGACCAACGCCATCGCCGCGCCCATTGAGCAGCCCAGCAGAGCGGTGGGCGCGCCCACCACTTGGTGTATGACTGCGAGGCAAGTCTGCAGATAGGTGTCGCGGGTCAGCCCGGTTTCGGTCCAGGCCTGGCCGGGTAATGGCATGCTGCGGCCGTGGGCGGGCATGTCGAAGGCGATCATGCGCCATCGGCGGCGCAGGTCCGGGTCCGCCATCAGCGCGTGATACTGGCGGGAATCGGCGCCCGCGGTGTGCAGCATTAAAAGCGGCGGACCGTCGGCAAGGCCGCTGGTCTCGTAGTACAGAGAGGCCTGCGTCGTTCCGAGATCCAACGTGGCGTATTGGCCGGTAATCGCACTGCGGTCGAGCAAGGCGGGCGCGGCGTCGACTTGCCCGCGCAAGAGCTCAAATAGCCGTTCCAGGGCGTGTAGGGCCTGGGCGATGGACAAGGCGTCGCCCTTGACCTGCAAGCCTTGCGCATAGCGGTGTGCCGCAGTGAATGAGTGGTAGCCGACAGGAGGATTCGGATCCAGTAGCTTGCGCCATGTGTCAGGGGAGGCCATGATGACGATACGTTGCGAGGGCGCCGCGGGTTGGCCGACCCACGCACTGACTTTCTCGTTTGGGTCGGTGCCAACCTGCAGCCAAATGGCGCACGGCAGGCCTCTGGCCGCGGATTTGAATTCGCTATCCTGGTGCGCCAGGGTCACGCCGGCTTTCAGTTCCTGCACGATCGTGTTCACTTGTGGAGGTCTCCTCTTGTTGGCGTCTGAGCACATCGAGGGCGGTGCGTTGCGCGTTGACGATGTGACTCTGGGCAGCCGCTTGGGCGCCTTGTGGGTCCCGATTCAGGATGCGTTCGAAGATGTGATCGATCTCGGCCATACTTTCGGGCAGCCGCTCAGGCCGCGCAAAAGAGGTGGCGCGCAGCAAGTTGATGCGCGACAGCAGGCCGGGCAACATATCTTTGACCAGGTCGTTTTCGCAGCCCGATAACAGTACATCGTAGAAGTCGCGCTTGGCTGCGAGCAGGGCGGATTTATTGCTGCCCTTGGCCTGGCGGTTCAGGGCTTGAACGGCCTTTCGAAGCCGTTCGACGTCCGAGTCGCTGGCCAGCCGAGCGAATTCATGCGCGGCGAAACCTTCGAGCAGCGCACGCAGGGCGTACAGGTCGCGCGCCGCTTTCTCCGTGATGCGCACGACCGTCGGTCCACGGTGTGGTTCGATGGAGATCAGCCGTTCGGCTTCCAGTGTGCGCAGCGCCTCGCGCAACGTGCTGCGGCTGATGTTCAGTTGATCGCAGAGTTCAATTTCACGCAGGCGTTCACCGCCTTTGATACGGCCGTCCATGATGGACGCGCGCAGGAACTCCTCGACGCGAGTGCGCAACGTGGAAGGTTTCTCGAAGATTGCGCCGGTGCGGCTGGGCATGATGGGTGTTTCTCGCTTAGCTTGGCGGCGGGCTCAAACAGCCGTTCAGGCTTCTGCTTGGCCAGTGCAAACCGCCGGTTCAACGTAAAGACGCAATATATCTCGCCGGCGGATCATGTTCACAATCCCAGGTAAGCGGCACGCACTCGGCTGTCTTCCAGCAACTCGCCGCTGGGGCCCGACAGCACCATCGAACCAGACTGCAGCACATAAGCGTGTTCGGCTACCGATAGCGCCAGCCGTGTATTTTGCTCCACCAGCAATATCGTCAGCCCACTGCGATGGATGTCGATCATGGCCTGGTGCATTTCTTCGACCACCATGGGCGCCAAGCCGTGGCTGGGTTCATCCAGCAACAGCAGCCTGGGCTTGAGCATCAGTGCGCGACCAAAGGCCACCATTTGTTGTTCACCGCCAGACAGCGTGCCCGCTTGCTGCCGGCGGCGTTCCAGCAGTCGGGGAAACAGGGCATAGACCTGATCGAGGCCGTGCTTGAGGGCCGCGGCGTCCCGACGGCGGGTGTATCCGCCAATGGTGAGATTCTCCTCAACGGTCATCTCGGGGAAAACATGGCGGCCTTCTGGCACGTGGGCGATTCCCAGCTCTGGAATCCGGTGCGGCGGCAGACGCAGAATGTCCTGGCCATCGAAGACGATATTGCCGTCGACCTTGTCCAGCAGGCCCGATATACAGCGCAACAGCGTGCTCTTGCCCGCAGTGTTGGCGCCGACGACAGTGACGAAGCCGCCTTCTGGCACCTCTAGCGATACGTCATGAAGTACCGGGCTGCGGTCATAAGAAGCCGTCAACGCCCGAATCTGCAACAGACTCATGTCGTGGCCTCCGCCTGCTCCATCGATTTGCCGAGGTAGACCTCGATCACCGTGGGGTTCGCAGCGATTTCGGCGGGGCTGCCTTCGGCGATTTTCTGGCCGAATGAGAGCACCAGGATGCGATTGCACAGCCGCATGATGGCACGCATGTGATGCTCCACTACGATGAACGTGATGTCCGACTCATCGCGCAGCGCGCGGATCAGGTCTAGCAGCGCATCCATTTCGGATTCGTTCAGCGCTGCCATCACTTCGTCCAGCAGAAACACTTTAGGGTCGGTACATAGCGCGCGTGCCAACTCCACTCGCGCCTGCTCGGGAAACGATAGTTCGCCGGCCGGTTTGGCCGCGATGGCGGACAGGCCGACGCGATCCAGGTTGTCGCGGGCGATCTGACGGGCGCGCGACACATTATGGCGCAGCAGGCCGCCGACCAGCACGTTGTCCAGTACGGTCATTTCGGGAAACAGCGCCACGTTCTGGAAGGTCTTTGTCATGCCCAGTGCCGCGATCTGATGGGGCCGCAGCCCTCTGACGTCGCGGCCTTCGAGTTCGATGCTTCCGCCTTGGCTGGTATACAGGCCCACCAGCAGGTTGAACAGCGTCGTCTTGCCCGCGCCGTTGGGACCGATCAATCCCAGGATGTCGCCCCGAGCCACACTGAACGACACGTTGTCTACGGCCTTCAAGCCGCCGAAACGGCGTTGGATATTCGATACCGTCAGGATGTCAGGCATGCTGGCCCCGCGTCAGGTTGCGCAGCCGTGTCCACAGTGCCGACAGGCCACGTGGCTCGATCAGAATGATGGCGATCAGGATCAGGCCAAATGCCAGTTGGGACACGCCCGCCGTATGGCCCGATAGCAAGTCGTTAAACGCCTCTTCCAACAGAATGATGACCAGTGCACCGATCAACGGACCCGCCACCGTACCCACGCCGCCAATGATGCAAATCAGCGCCACGCGCACCGATATGCCCACCAGCGAGAACACCGTGTCCGGATCAAAGAAGTAGATGAACTGCGCATACAGCGTGCCGCAGGCGCCCATCAGCGCGGCTGAGATCACCGCGGCCAGGATGCGCGTTTGCGCGGTGTTCACGCCGATGACTTCCGCCGCTTGCGGGTTGGCTTTTACGGCACGTAGCCGGTAGCCCAGGCGCGAATGGCTGATCAGCGCGAACACGACCGATGTGACCAGCGCGGCGCCCAGCATCAGGTAGTAATACGGGATGCTGGACTTGAACTGCATCTGTGCAAAGCCTTCCGAGAACGGGATGGACAGGCCGACCGGCCCACCCGTGACCGACGCCCAGGTGTTAGCAATGGCGCGCAGCACTTCGCCGAACGCCAGCGTGGCAAGGGCGAAGTAATGCCCGCGCAGTCGCATGGTGGGCAGGCTGAGCAGCGCGCCCGCCACGGCCGCCACCGCCATCGCGGCCACGATACCCAGCCACGGCGAAATACCGTAGCGCATCAGCAGCAGGGTAGAGGTATAGGCGCCCAGCCCAAAAAAAGCAGCATGACCGAGCGAGATCTGATTAGCCAAACCACCGACGATGTTCCAGGACTGGCCCATCGCTGCGAACAACAGCACCAGCGTCAGGACACGGATGCCATAGCCTTGATCTTCCAGCATCCAAGGCGCGGCCAAGGCGATCATCAGCAGTATTACCCACGGAAGAGATTGCCGAGCCCACGTCATGATGCTGCCCTTTTCAAGAGACCTTCCGGGCGCACTGCCAGGACAAGAATAAAGATGACGAATAGGACCAGGTTCTGAAGTTGCATGGGCAGCACCAGCGAGGACAGCGACTGGATCACGCCGACAGCCACGCCGCCCACGACCGCGCCCATCACGCTACCCAGTCCGCCCAGCACCACTGCCGTGAACATCAACACACTGAATTGCGCACCGACGGTGGTCGATGCGGTGAGATAGGGCAAGATGATGCCACCGCCCAACGCGGTCAGACCGACACCCAGCCCGAAGGCTAGTTGGTGCACGCGATGAGTCGAGATACCCGATAGCCGGGCGGCCATCGGGTCTTGCGCGGTGGCTCGCACCGCCATGCCCCACCAGGTTTTCTTCAGTACCCACCACAGCGTCAGTCCAGCCACCGCCGCCACCACGAATGCCAGTAAATACGGCGCGCTCAACAAGAGTGGACCGACCTGGAAAGCCATCATCTGATAGGGCGTTTGCACCGAGCGGAACTCCGATCCGAATAGAATCAGCGCCAGGTTCTCCATGACGATGAGCAGCCCCACCGTCAGGAAAATTTGCGCCACCGCTGGCGCCTTCAGCACCCGATTGATCAGGAATTTCTGCGTCAGCACCCCAAGCACGAAGGCCACGGCGAACGACAGTAACGACCCCAGCAACGGGTCCAGCCCCAGCAATTTCCAAGCGAAGTACGCCACGAACATGCCCACCATCAGGAATTCGGCCTGGGCGAAATTGATAATGGAGATCACCCCGAAGACGAGCGTCAGCCCGATCGAAATGACCGCGTAAACTCCGCCCAGCAAAATGCCGTCCACCAGTGCCTGCAAGAATTGCATCACAGTCCTCCGTATCGCACGCGTGGCACGCTCAGCTAGCGGTGATGACGGGGCCCTTGGCCAGCGCCTTCGGCCACACCGAGACCAGTTCGTTGTTCTGCCACTGGACCATGATGGGCTGAGCCAAAGTGTTCAGGCCACTGGCGTCGAAATGCACGCCGCCGCCGGACATCACACTAGACCAGCCCTGGTCGTACTTCTGCGCGCGTAGCGCCGTGGTTACCGCCTCGGGTTTATCCGATGCTGCGACTTCAAGGGCCTGGGCCAGCACGCCCAGGCAGACGGCGTGCTCTAGCGCCTCGTGCGGCATGAAGGTGCCAAAACGTTTGCGGTAGCGTTCGGTATATTCCGGCGCCTGGTCGTAATTGGCCGGCGCGATTGACAGCACGGCTTCGGCATACTGGCCCAGTGCCTTGGCAAAGTCGGGAATCACATAGCCCGCCGCGCCGCCCACCACGGGTACGGTCAACTTCTGCTGACGCATCACACGGATAATCAGCAAGCTGTCGTTCAGATACGAGATCGGGAATACGATCTGCGCGTCCGAGCCGCGTAGCTTGCTGATCAGCGGCGTGACGTCGGTGATACCCAGCGGATAAGCTTCATCCAGCACGATCTGGGCCCCCGCGGCCTTGGCGGCGTTGCGCACACCCACGGCCTGCGAGGTCCCGTAGGCCGTATCCTCGTACAGCAGCGCTATCTTCTTGATGTCAGATGCGCCCGCCACGACCGAGGCCGCGTAGTTGTATTGCGCCTTGCCCAGCACGGAGCCCTTGGACACCACCTGGAAGATATGTTTGAAGCCACGTTCGGTCAGCACGTCCGAGAACGACATGGTAAGCAAGGGGATGCCGCGGCGTTCGGTCACCTCAGAGACAGCGAGCGTCAGCGACGACGCATAAGCCCCGATGATGGCCACGCAGCGATTTTGCGTAATCAGTCGTTGTGCCACCGTGGCAGCCGTCGTCGGTTGCGAGGTGGCGTCCGCGATGATCAGCTTGAGTTTGGCGCCGCCCAGCGACTTGATGCCCCCCGCAGCGTTGATCTCGTCGGCGGCCAATTCCAGCCCCTGGCGCGAATTGATGCCGAATTGCGCATTGGCGCCAGACAGCGGCAAGATAACGCCGACATTGAGCTCCGCCGGGGCGGCGAGTACGCGAGCGGGTAGGGAAGCCGCCAGCGCGACTGTGCCCAGTCCCGCAACAAATTCCCGACGCCCGTGGCGTACGACCTGTTTGGATTGTTTTTCCATGCTTGTCTCCTGGCTTTTGTGGGTGTGGGCGCACGGCAGCCAGCCCGGCGCTTTGCGGCATTATTGTGCTCAAGTTTTTAATCCGTCAAGCATATTGTCTGACAAACAGATTGTTGGCGATTCGCAAGCTACCACTCGACAATCGGACGAACGACAGCCAGCGGCTTAGGCGCCTTCAAAGTGGTCAGTCAAGTGCTGGAACACGAGGGTTACGTACTGGAAGAAGAGGGGCCTTCAAGAAGCCACTTCCACCACGAATCCTTCGCGGAAGGTTTCTTGCTCGCCTTTGCTGTCGTACCCCAGTGGGTTCGCGACGATCCTGCATGCAAAATCCTGCCCTTGCGCGACGCCGTGCACCGTATAGTCGTTGATGCAATGCAGATGACCGTGCATCCACACCTGCGCGTGGGGTAGCAAATCGTCCAGGTCATTGCAGAAGCCCGCCGTTCCTGGCGTCAGCCCATAGCGGGGATCGGCGCTTCGCAGCGTTGGCGCGAAATGCGTCACAGCGACGGTTGTCCCATCAAAGGGTGTGGCCAGCGCATCACGCAACCATTCCTGACATTCCTGAAACAGGTCCCGAATGGTTTGGGCGAGCATCGGCTCGCCTTGACGGAGGGTGGTGTTCTTGCGCAGGTAGAAGTTGGCAGCTCGATAGGCCTTATCCCTTTGCCGCATCTGCTTCGTGAGATTGGGCTCAATCCGGGCAAGTGCTTCGAAGTCACTCCACAACGTGGTGCCAACAAACCGAACCGTACCCAACGTGACGGTCTGCCGTTCCAACCACGTGATCCCCAGGCGGGCACACACATCCTGCAACCGCCGGTACGCCACCTCGTACTCCAATGAGTCAAATTCATGATTGCCGGGAACATAAAGGACCGTTGGCCAGGGAGCGCCGGGTTTCAGCGGTGAAAACCGCGCGAGGCCGAAGTCGTCATCGACCAGCCTTGAGCCGGATTGGTATGAGCCGATGTCTCCTGCCAGGACCAGTACATCCACATTGCTTGCGGCTCTGGGTTGGAAGTCAGGGTGTTGCTCAAGATGAAGATCGGAAAGGAGCTGTATGCGCATGGAGTCTACATAGAAGAGCAGGGCAGGCGTACGCCCATCCCGCTACCACCGGCAATGACAAGGGCAACTTTATCTGCTGTCATGGTGACTCCGTTCAACTTCGTGTGGCGTTGATCCTAGACTAAAAACGGATATCGTTGTGGGAAGGCGTGCGGATTGACATGGTTTCCTATGCTTGAACGTCACGCGGATTGCCGTCAAGCGTTCCTGATGTGCCAGGTGCAAGAAGGGCTGCCGCACCAGGAGACCGCGTCGCGCCTGGGCATCTCGCGCACGATATGATGGGATACTGATTATGCTGTGGTTGGCCCCCTGGGCACTGGCTTGTCATACGCGCAGTGCCGCTGTTATGCGTATCCGTTTGGGGTGAGCCGACATCGAATTTCTCAAGAGGAGTCATTGATGGGAACTATGATCGAATTCAAACGTCCAGACGGGCAAACGCTTCAGGGCTACCTGGCCGAACCCGCCGCAGGGCCAAGTACGGCCGCAATCGTCGTGATCCAGGAATGGTGGGGGCTGAACGGGCAAATCCGTGGTGTCGCGGATCGTCTTGCGCAAGCGGGCTACCTTGTCCTGGTGCCGGACCTTTACCGGGGACAGTCGACTGTCGAACAAGAAGAGGCGAGCCACCTCATGAACGGACTCGATTTCGCTGACGCATCCAACGAGGACATCCGTGGAGCCATTCAATTCTTGAAGTCACGCTCGGCGAAGGTTGGCTGCGTCGGATTCTGCATGGGCGGAGCGCTGACGCTGCTGACCGCGGCAAACAACCCGGATCTGGACGCCGCCGTCACGTTCTATGGGTTTCCGCCTCTGGACTACCTCGACGTGGCGAACATCGCGACGCCGCTGCAAGGCCACTGGGCGACGCAGGATCCGCATTTTGACATCAACGTTGTCGATGAATTAGAAAAGCGTCTCGTTGATGCAGGTACGGCATTCAAGTTCTATCGGTACCTCGCGCTGCATGGATTTGCCAACGAGGACGCGACCGGGCCAAATCGTTTGCCGACCACGCAATACGATCCGATATGGGCACAGCAGGCTTGGGACCGCACGTTGACATTCTTTGGTCGGCATCTCGTGGCCTGATGCCGAATCCGCGATCAGCATCGTTGACCCATTGTCGATCAACTGCGTGCGTTGCCGTATCGCTATAAATCGAGTGCTCAGATGGATTGTTGATTCAGTCGCTTTGAGAGCTCATTGGGGGTTCCGTTACGCTCGCTATAACGGTCCAACAAATACGGCTCGATATTGCGTGTGAGCAAGGTGAACTTCATCAATTCCTCCACGACCTCGACGATCCGGTCATAGTACGGGGACGGCTTCATCCGCCCGGTGTCATCGAACTCTTTATGACATTACCGAGTATCGGTAAAGTTCAATAGCCGCTGCGGATTATCGGGATCTAGATGCTCCCAATACGAGCCTTCCTTGCGGGCGATATGACTCACCAGCACGCGTGTCGCTTTACTCAGATCACGTTCCCGAATGGCATTGGCGATCTCGATGTGTTCGCGTTTCGATTTTTTCATGTGATGGGGATCTCGCCCCAAACGATTGCGCAATGCGGCCATCTTGGCACTAATGAGTGCATAGGCGCTGGTGATATAGGGATTGTTTGCCGCCGCGATAATCGTCTCGTGGAACTCTGTGTCGAGCGCCAGATAGTCCTGCACGCGATTCTCCGAATGGGCCGTCTCCATCTTTTTCACGATAGTGGCCAGGCTGGCTGCCAATCCCGATTGCGGATCGTCCAACGCCAATTGAATCGCAGCCGGCTCCAACGCGAAACGTAGTTCACAAAGCTGCTCCAACTCTCCTGGTTGCAGCTCAAAAACGTAAGTCCCCGACTGGGGTTGAACCGTGACCAGGCCTTCCTTTCTGAGCAAGGCAATCGCTTCTCGCACGGGGGTAGTGGAAACCCCTAGTTCATTGGCCAGGGCATTTTCCGACAGCCGTTCGCCCGGTAGCACGCGCCCCTCGACGATCATCCCGCGAATCGCACGTATGACTTCATCGACGAGCAGCTTGGGACGCGCGATACGGTTGACGCCTTTTGCGTTCTGCATAGTTGTTTTCATCCTCGACGACGAATGCTCCGTTGATCCCATCGCACACCCTTTACAACGCCGGCCAAAATGCTATTCTAATCTCATTGATGCCTAAGGTAGCAGTTTGGCATCAGGAGAGGAAGACATTTCCCGTAAGGGAAAACATTAAAAAATCAAGACGGTATAGGCGGCTATCGGCGCAATGCCTGGTTTGGCACTGCATAGTGGTCGTCCCGACGATAAGGTCCGTCTGGAGGAGACACTTGCATGCTTGCGCGAATCGATAGCGCTTTAATCTGGCTGAATAAATTCATCCTTGGCACGCTAGTGCTAGGGATGACTCTGCTGGTGTTTGCCAACGTGGTGCTACGTTACTTGGGCGGCTCTTCGCTGTCCTGGGTCGAAGAGCTCACTCGCTACATGATGATCTGGTGCGTGTATCTGGGAGCCGGCTTAGCGTTACGCAACGGCTCTCATGTCGCGGTCGAGCTCTTGCAGGACGCACTGCCCAAGCGCGCAATGCACGCGCTACGGGTTGCCGTAGCAATGGCCATTTTGGCGTTTCTGTTGACCATCGCCTGGTACGGATTCGCGTACTCAAGCAGGACCATGATGCAATCCTCAGCCGTCATGAGTCTGCCACTGGGCCTGGTTTATCTCGCTGTGCCGGTGGGCTGTGTGCTGTCGACCGTGCACCTGTTGTTCGGATTTCGCCGCTACGTCACCCGTCAGTTTGATTCGGAGACCCCAGACGAGACGGTAGACGGCCCCGTGCCGCTGATGACCGCGCCAGAAGGTGGTCGGCCATGACTGCAATACTGGTATTGGTCTTTGCTGCCACGCTCGTGGCCGGCGTGCCGGTGGCCATGTCGATGGGTGGGGCAGGGCTCGCCGCCCTGCTATGGGGCGGCACGACGTCTCCCATGTTGGTTGCACAGCGACTGTTCAGCGGTCTGGACAGCTTTCCCATGATGGCCATTCCGTTTTTTATCTTGGCTGCGGAATTGATGACAGGCGGGCGCCTGACCGATCTGCTGGTCAAGTTCGCCTGCCAATTGATTGGTAACGTACGTGGCGGGCTAGGCTACGCCAACGTCGGCATGGCGATTTTCATGGCGGGTCTCAGCGGGTCGGCGCTGGCCGACGCTGCCGGCCCCGGGTCCGTCGTGATTCGGATGATGCGACAAGCAGGCTATCCACTGAGCTACGCAGCCGGGTTGACCGCGGCTGGCGCCATCATCGCACCCATCATTCCACCATCTATCATCATGGTGATTTATGCGTTGACGGATAACAGCGTCAGCGTCATGGGCTTGTTCATGGCCGGCATCGTGCCGGGGATAATGCTCGGCGCGTCGTTGCTCATTCTGAATTGGTGGATCGCCAAGCGCGAAAACTTCACCTTCCCGCTGCCGCGTCCCTCGTGGGGAATCTTTCTGTTGTCATCATGGAAAGTACTCCCAGCCGCGCTGATGCCGATCATTATTCTCGGCGGCATCCATGGCGGCCTGTTTACCCCTACCGAGGCCGCCGCCGTGGCTGCTGTGTATGCGTTCATCGTGGGGCGCTTCATTATCGGCACGCTAACAGTGAAACAGATTCCACGGATCCTCGTGACAACGGCGTTGATGTCCTCGGTTGTCTTGCTTGTCATCTCGATGGCGACCGTGTTTGCCTACATGCTGACCGTGCTGCAGATTCCACAGTCGGTGAGCCAGGCGATTGTGGGCTTGGGCCTGCCACCTTTGGGTTTGCTGATCGCAGTGTCATTGTTCTTGCTCGCCTGCGGCTTGTTCCTCGATACGCTACCCGCAGTCATTATTCTGGTACCGATCTTGGCGCCCGTCGCCCAGGCCGCTGGCATCGATCCACTGCATTTCGCCATGGTCGTCATTCTGAATCTAACGATAGGGATGATCACGCCGCCAGTAGGGGGCGTGCTGTTCGTCGTCTCGGTCATTACGAAGCTGCCATTGTTCACACTGGCGCGCGCCATCATGCCCATGTTGATCGTGGAGCTGATCGTTTTCGCATTAATTGTTCTATTCCCAGGGCTGAGCACTTGGTTGCCTAATCTTGCCGGATACACCCACTGACTTCGCGCACAAATGAAGGACAAAAAATGGAGAAGAGACATATGTTCGGAAAGTTTCTACTGGCTGCGTCGACCGTTCTCTCGCTAGGCAGCGCGCCGGCGATGGCCGCCCCAAAGGTAATGAAGTACGCGCATTTCCAGCCCGCTCGCGAAGACCAACCCATGCATGCGGCCGCGCTGAAGTTCAAGGCGTGTATGGAGCAAGCCACCAGTGGCTCCGTCACGGTACAAATCTTTCCGGCAGGGCAGTTAGGCAGCGCGACCAACGCGTTAGAGGGACTGAAATTCGGCACTGTCGAAATGGTCGTCTCGCACGACGGGGGCATATCGAGCGTTTATCGTCCGTTCGATGTCTTTGCGATACCGTATTTGTTTCCCGACCATGCGACCGCCTACAAAGTGCTGGACGGCAAATTTGGAAAGGATTTCGCCGATGAGATGCTGAAACAAACCGGGATACGGTTACTGGCCTATGCAGACAATGGCATCCGCCATTTCACCAACAGCAAGCACCCGATCAAGACCCCCGCAGACCTCAAGGGATTAAAAATCCGCGTACAGCCGGCACCTGTCTTTTTGACCATGATAGAGGCATTAGGGGGGAGCGCCTCTGCGATAGATTGGGGCGAACTACCGGCCGCGCTTTCACAGGGTACGGTAGATGGGCAGGAAAACAGCGTCACCAACATCATGGCGGGCAGCCTTTATCAGAGCCAGAAATATGCGACCCTGGACGGACACGTATATAGCCTGCATGCCTATCTGGTCAGCGACACTTTTTACCAGTCGCTGACCGACACCGAGAAAAAGGCAATTGACGATTGCGTGATCCCAGCTCGCGACATACACCGGGATATGACGCGTGCACAGGACCTCTCTGCACAAAAGGTGCTCACAGGCGTTGGCATGGAAGTTTATGTCCCCACTGCTGCAGAAATAGAACAATTCCGCTCGGCTGCTCAGCCCACTGTCGTATCGCAACTCAAAAAGTCCGCGGGCGAAAAATGGGTCGACGGACTGCTACAGGCGGTTAAAGAAGCGAAAGGGCAATAGTTGATGCGTGTCATGAATACCGTCGCGAAGCAGCCTCTATCGACGTCCCCGCGCGTTGTCATCCTGGACGAAGGATATGGTGGGACCGATGTCGAAGCACGTACGCTGGCGTCGTTTGGCGCACAGGTTATCGAGATGCCCTGTAGAGGTTCTGCCGACGTCGTTCGTCGGGCGGTGGTGAACGCGGATGCGGTCTTAGTGCGCGAAAGCCCCGTCGACGCCGTCGCGATAGACGCCATGCCGAATTGTCGTGCCATCGTGCGCTACGGCGTGGGGGTAGACAATATCGATCGCGTTCATGCCGCAGCTTGTGGCGTCTATGTGGCCAACGTGCCAGATTACGGGGTAGAAGAGGTTAGCGACCATGCGCTGGCGTTGCTTTTCGCCGTCGCGCGTCGCATCGTGACGCGCGACAACGCCGTGCGGCAGGGGGCCTGGAACGTAGCGCGCACAGAGCCGATGTATCGCATGCGCGGTGGAACCCTGGGATTGATCGGCTACGGCCGCATTGCCCGCGCCTTGCATCGCAAGGCCCAAGGTCTCGGTTACGGGCGATGCTTGATTTTCGATCCGTATTTGCAGGCAATCCCAGAGGGTGCCGAGCAGGTTGACCTGACGCGTCTAGCGGCCGAGTCAGACGTCGTGTCGGTGCATGCGCCGCTTACGCCCGATACGCACCGCATCGTGGACGCTGAGTTTGTTTCCCGTATGAAGCCGACCGCCATTCTCATCAATACGTCTCGCGGCGGCCTCGTTGATAGCGTGGCATTGGCAAGCGCGTTGCATGACAACCGGATTTTCGGTGCCGGCCTGGACGTTTTTGAACATGAACCTCCAGGCACTGACAATCCGTTCTTTTCTCTCGATAATGTCGTCGTCAGCGACCACACCGGTTGGTATTCGGAGCAATCCGTTGAGGACCTGCGACGCAAAGCCAGCGAGGAAATCGCGCGCGTATTCTCTGGGCAGGCGCCGCTCAATTGGGTGAATCGCTGGGGCGATTAGTGCATTTTTAGTGCCCCCATAGTCCCGCGGAGCGGGCGGGCTGAATCCTGGCCATGCCAGCGACGCAGGGTGCCCAACAGAACCGGTCAGGTTGGCAAGGCTGGTGAACGTCAATCCATTACTTTACATAATACACATTATGCGGTTATTTAAAGTATCAGGCTGCCCCCCTGTGGCCATATGAAATGATCCGCTAATGCGTCGTCATGGCCCGGTATCAAGAACTGAACGTTGCGTCGTGCACGGTTAGCAACTCGGCATAATCATCAAACGCCAAGGCCTGAGGATGCTCGTGCACCAACTCGCCACCATAACCTGCCCGGAACCACACGAACGGCACGCCGGCGTTGTGGGCGCTGATCGCATCCACGTGCGTGTCGCCGACGTACGCGCCCTGCGCGGGGGCCACGCCCATCGCCTCAAAGGCCTTCAGTAATGGCTCGGCGTCAGGCTTGGGCCGGCTGACCGAATCACTGCCCAACACAACCGAAAAATACGGCATCAGGCCTTTTTGCTCCAGTGCCTTTAGCGCCGAGGCGTGCAATTTATTGGTGCAAACGGCCAGTTTCACCCCCCGGGATTGGCAATCCTCTAGGAAGTCCACCACACCAGGATACGGTTGCGAATTGCGGTGAGCCAAGTGCGCATAATGCTTCGCATAGGCCTTTATCACCGCATCCAACACGGACAACGGTACGTTCCGGTCCTGCATGACGGCCACCAGCACGGCGGGAAATGCCCCATGCAGATTGGGCATGCGATAGTCCTCGGGCAATTCGCCGTAGCCACAATCGCGTAGCGCCACACTGACGGATGCGCGAATGTCTTGCATCGTATCGAGCAACGTGCCGTCCAGGTCGAAAGCAATGGCTTTGCAGTCAGCGAGCAGAAAAGGTGCAGTCATGGTCGGGATATTCAGGCAAATGAAAGTTAAACGTGTCGATTGGAACACGTCTACAAGACGAGCGCATTGCACGGGAATAACCCGCAGTGCCAGCGCCCGGTCAGCAGAGGACAGAGCCTCGGCGGCGGGATTCGTATAGGTCACTTTCGATGCCGGAAGCCAGACAGAAAGGCGCACGACCCAGGGGCACTATAAAAAACCGATCCAACGTCCCGCCACGATGGCGCCCAGCCAGAGAAGCAGCGACATCGCCGCGTGCAGCTTGATTCTTGTTGGTGTCGACTCGCCTTGCAAGGCTCTGTTCCACTGGCCCCGACAGTGCAGCCACAGGACATTAACAACGCCTAAGGCCAGCAATCCCAGTTTGGTGAGAAACGCAGGGTTATCCAGGTAGTCCTGAGGGTTCACGGCGAACAGGCACGCCCCCGTTAGCAGCGCCAGTATGAGTCCCACAGCCGCCAGGCGCGACAGATATGGCCCTGCCGCCGCCAGCGGCAAGGCGCGTGCGGCTCCCAGCAAGCGCAAATCCAGCGCCGTGATAGCACCAAAAAGCAGACCAATTGACGCGATGTGTCCTGCGTTGACCAGCAAATAGGCGGTGCCGGAATGCCGCAGCAAACCGGCCAGAGGCCAGCCAGCAATCCAGTCGAGCATTATTTTTTAATGCGGTCCGGATAGATATCGTAGGTTTTGTCACCTACGGTGATTTGCACGGCTTTCATGCGTTTTTCCGCATGGTCCTGGGCGCGGTTACCTGTCGCGGTAATCGTATCGCCCGGTTTGGCGGAAGACTCATCAAATCCGGCACGGCTGGTCTGGTTGGGATTGCCCAGCTCTACCCGCCACAGACCGTCCTGCGTTTCGACATCCAGCCAAGGGTGCGGCGGCGCGACCTGCACTTGCTTAATCGTGCCCTCAAGCTTGATTTGCTCGGCGTCGGCCCATGACCAGCCGTGGTGGGCGACGGCCTGGGGCATGGCAATGAAGACAGAGGCGGCCGCGCACAGAGTGCTGGCTGCGATGATGCGGTGGGACATGACGACACCTTTGACGTTGCGCTTCACTATCCATCAGCTGGCGATGATCGCCACCAGCCAGCATGTGAGTGACTATAGCGCAGCCTCTTCCCGGATCAAACAAACACGTCTTCGACACGCTTGGCATCCAGGATGCGTAATAGCCATTGATTCAACGTGGCCTCGTCTGCCTGCTCCATACGCGCCTTTGCCCAATCAGGAAGCACGCCGAACTTGAGTACTGTCAATTCTGTCAAGGATTTAGCAATGCCTCTGAGTTGGCCCTCCTCTCTGCCCTCCTCTCTGCCCTCCTCTCGCCCCTTCTTTCGTCCTTTGTCTTTCGCGCGCCGCAGCTCCACGCGTTCGACGCTAGTCACATAAGTCATTTCATGTTCCTGTTCAATTTTCTTTAGAGCGGTCGCAAATGCCCGCTCTAAATGCTGGGGTAAAGACATCATCGCGTCGATTACTCGAAATAGCATTCGTCTATTATCGCGCTTGATTCCCCATTGCTCAAAATGCCTGACCAACTCGACTTTGCGGGCCAATCGTTCCTCGGGATGCGTTCTACTGGTCGCCTCCAACTGCGCCATTACCACCACGGCAAACGGGTTACTCGACGCCAAGCCACTCAGTTCAACTATACGCGGACGCCACCATTCCAAATGCATCACGGGAAACTTGAAAGTCAGCCCGCAATCCTCTTCTTCGTATGTATAGGACATCAAATCAGCGCCTAAACAGCCGTAATCCAGGCCGCGACGGCTACGTCCCGTCAGTACTGCTAGATCCAGCAATCGACTGCCAGGATAATTCGCTTTCAGCCGTACGTGATAATCCAGCATACGCATCGCAAAATCAGGGTCGCATTTCGTCTGAATCTCGACGTGAATCAGCAGCAACGCATCCTGGCCATCCTGTAGCCGAACCGCTACCAGCTTGTCAACGAGCAATCGCCCTCGTGCCGAGCTACGGATCAACGCCTGCAGCTCTTTGTCTAGAAATTTCGGTGGATGTGTCCAATCAATCCGTGCGTGCGTCTGGGGGCGCAACATTTGCAAAAACTCGGGAAAGTACACGGCCAATGCGTCTTTCCAAGCGCTGTCATAATCCGAACGCGTTGCCATAAAGAGAATTCGCGAGCCTGTTAAAACGAATCCTCTACTATCGGCATCATCACTTTTCAACGAAAGATGCAGTGAACGCTTATATCCATGCGTGGTTGCCGCAAGGTTGAATCTGCCTTGCAGCGTAGGATCGACGGCCCATAATGCACTGCATCAAACTTCGTATAGTTTGTATCGGCCCGCGAAATCGGCCAAGCAATGCTTTGGCTCTCAATAGCAGCGACAAAGCTTGCTTAGCGTCTATCTGGGTGACTCGGGATGCTGGCTACTCACGCAAACGCACCACACGCAATTTACCGCTAGCGCCGCCACCGCAAAACAACTGGCCATGTCCGTCGGTCTCCAGGCCGGACACACCTGTGCCAACCGGCATCTCTATCGTTTCGAGAGTCTCGCCTGTTTCCGGATCGATGCGTCTCAGGTCACTTTCTTCGCCTTCCCACGTTCCGTGCCAGAGCTGGCCGTGAACCCACGTTACCCCGGTGACGACACGCCTGGATTCAATGGTTCGCAGGATTTTTCCCGTGTCCGGATCAATCTGATAAATTTTCCGATCGCGATATTGGCCGACCCAGAGCGTGCCTTCGGCCCAGGCTAACCCCGAATTGTTGCCCCTGCCCCCCGGTGATGGAATCGTGGCGAGCACATCACCGGTCGCTACGTCGATTTTGTGAATCTGGTCGCCGGTGATCTGAAAGAGATGCTTGCCATCGAATGCCGTCCCCGCGTCTCCTTTGACATCGACCTGACGCAGCATCGTGCCCGTGTCGGGATCGAACGCATTGAGTTTGTCTCCCGAGGCGAACCAGACATGTTGCCCGTCGTAGGTGACCCCATGGACTTCGCCTGCGCCCTCGAAGGGACCGTATTCGCGGATAATTTCTGCGTTGGAATGTTTCATCTGTGGCTCCGGATTCCGCCCGCTCAGGTAACAGCTGCCCCATGAGCCGCGCTGGTTGATTAGATTCTGACCAACATAGTCTACCCATCGTGTAACAAATCGGGGAGTAACAAGGCTGTCGGGAATCCTGGCACGGAGGCAACCGTCCAGCGGCGCGCTCGGCCGTCTCCGTAGGCTTGGACTTTGCCCTCGGCGCGTAGCGGTTCAAGCGCCCGCTGTACGGTGCGCGCGCTCATACCAAGCGCGATCGCCAGGGCCGAGCTCGACCACGCCTCGCCGTCGGCGAGTAGCGCCAAAATGGCGACGTTTCGCTCGTCGACGAGCGGTGCCAAGACCACCACGGCTTGTCCGTCGCGAGGCGCCAGAACAAAGCCTCGTTTGGTCGCGCGTACTTTGGCTACATCACCTAGCGCCACGCGCAAGCGCCCTATTTCCACGCGCAATCGCGCGCGGTGTGATTCATCGCTGTGTTTTGCCCGAAATGCCCGCAGCATTAGGGTTTCTCTGGGTACGTCGCTCGGGGATGCTTCGCCTAGACAGCGCACCAGGGTGAACAAGACTGGACGTTTGGCCAGCCGAACTGTCGTGTCATCGCCGCGTACGAGGCCGCGGCATGCATCGATGACGAGCGCCCCTGATGTCAGGAGTGATTCGACTTCGTCGAGTAAAACGACACGCTCCGCGCCGCAAGTGATCGCGCGTGCGGCGGGCTGGTCCAGAATGCCGGTCGCGCTCTCAACCTCTGCTGTCAGTGCGGGGATATCCGCCCGCCGGGCGGCTTCGGTTGCATGGGCAAACGCCGAACGCGCGGCGGCCGTGTCCAGGCGACGGATGGCGATGCCCGCCATCGTCAACTCGACTGCGGCGCGCAACGCAGGCGCAAGCCGGGTGGGATCCACGCCGGAAAGCGCCTGCGCCGCCTCGTCCACCCGGCCGATCAACAACAGGCGACGGGCAGCGAGATTGCGCGCATGAGCGGCGTTCATGAGGTCGCCATGCATTTCGAGCGTCGCGCACGCGGCGTCTAGCGTCTGGGCGGGCCAGTTCAGGTCGCGCGAGACCAACGCGATCTCGGCCTCGGCGACAACGCAACGCGCGCGGGCGACCTCGTCGGTCTGACCAAATGCCGTCGCGGCGCGCTTGAGCAACACCTTGGCGCGGCTGAGCTCGCCCAGTTGCGCCATGGCGATGCCGCGTAGCGCCAGGGCTGCCGGTTCGTCACGCAGTGCGACGTGCTTGAGCGCATCAAGGACATCGCCTTTGGCTAGGGCTTGCGCCGCCGCCCGGATCAACGCGTCCATTGGATTCCCGTCACATTTGTCACTCCCATGGTGTCAAGGCCTGGTGCGAATATGGTATCCAGCCCTGCCCTGACGGTCGATGATGCAGCGCAGTTTGTCAATAAGCGAACGAGGAATCAAACCATGAATGAGATCACAGCCAATCAGGTCGAAAGCGCCAAAATCAATGCCGGCGACCATCGCATTGTTTCCCGAGAGGAATGGATTGCCGAACGTAAAGCCTTGCTGGCGCACGAAAAAGAACTGACGCGTCTACGCGATCAGCTCGCGGCCGAACGGCGTACCCTGCCCTGGGTCCGTGTCGAGAAGGACTATGTTTTCAATACCAGTAAAGGCCCCCGCCGGCTGATAGAGTTATTTGACGGCCGCCATCAGCTGATTGTCCAACACTTTATGTTCGCGCCCGGGTGGGAGCAAGGCTGCCGGAGTTGTTCCTATATGGCCGACCATAGTGACGGGATGACGGCGCATCTGGCGCAGCGTGATGTGACATTTGTCGCGATTTCGCGTGCGCCGCTGGCGGATATCGAACGTTTTCGTGAACGCATGGGATGGAAATTTAACTGGGTGTCATCCCATGGCAGCCCGTTTAATTACGATTTCGGCGTGAGTTTTTCGCCGGAAGACGTCGCACGAGGAACGCTGCAGTACAACTATGGCGATTGGCCCTATGCGTCCGAGGAATGGCCGGGAATCAGTGCCTTTCTAAAAAGCGACACAGGCGAAGTTTTCCATACGTACTCCTGCTATACCCGCGGCGTGGAGATCATGATGGGCACGTATAACCTGCTGGACATCACACCCAAGGGACGCGATGAACGAGAGGGGGTCGAGAACAAAATGGAGTGGGTGCGGCATCATGATCGCTATCAAATGGAGTCGGCGAAAACGACCCCGTCCAATGGTACGGTCGCGGAGTTGCTCGATACCGTCAAATCGGCGTGTTGCCACGCCGACCTCGCCACTGAAGCGAAACAATGAGCGGGATCAGCCAAGACGAATGGACGAACGCGCGCCGTGCAAAGGGCGTGCGCGAGGCTGCGCTGGGAGCGGTCCGTTGGTTACACCTGGCCGCCGCCCCGATCTTTGCGCTCATGGCGGGGTTGACGTTTGCGCTGGGCGGCGAGGCGCAGCCGATGACGTGTCTGGGTGGCGGCGATGCCTCGCCTATTAGCGGCATGGGTCTGATGTATTTGCTCATGAGCGTATTTCACGCGGCGCCCTGGCTGAAGTTCGTTGCGTACCGTCGGTAAGCCGGACGCCATTGACGCACGACGATCTACGCTTTCTCTGAACACGCCAAATAGGTTTCCACCAAACGGCTCCAATAGGCGGCCCCGATGACCAGATTGTTGTCATTGAAATCGTATTTGGGGTTATGCAGCCCGCGACCGTCAGTGGCGGGACCGTTGCCCAGACGCACGAGCGCGCCGGGGCAACGCTGCAGCATGTAGGCGAAATCCTCGCTGCCCATCAATCGCTTGGTTTCAGCTACGACTTGATCGGCCGGCAGCAGTTCGCGCGCGACCGAGATGGCTAGTTCATTTGCTGCCGCGTCGTTGACCAACACGGGATAGCCTTCGACGTAATCGATGTCGGCGCTGACGCCATGGGCTGCCGCCGTCGATTCGACGATTTCATTAATGCGTTTCTTTAGCAGCACGCGGACTTCTGTGCTGAATGACCGCACGCTAATACCGATCTCGGCAGAGTCCGGGATGACATTGAGCGCCTGCCCCGCCAGCAACCGACCGACGGTAACGACAGCGGCCTCGTCAGGATCGACATTCCGGGACACCACGGTCTGCAGTGCTACGACGATGTGCGCCGCGGCGACCAGCGGGTCGGCAGCCTGATGAGGCCTGGCCGCATGCCCGCCCACGCCTTTCACTTTAATGAACACTCGGTCGCCCGCAGCCATGAACGGCCCTTCGCGAAACAGCATCTGGCCCAGGGGCATGCCAGGGTGATTGTGAATGGCAAAGACATAGTCGCAAGGAAATTTCTCGAACAAGCCGTCGTCCAACATGGCTGTCGCGCCGCTATCAAATCCTCGCTCTTCTGCGGGTTGGAAAATGAGATGTAGGGTGCCGTCAAAGCGGCGGGTCTGCGCCAAATGCCTGGCCGCACCCAACAACATCGTTGTGTGGCCATCATGACCGCAGGCGTGCATCACGCCCTGATGTTGGCTCGCGTAGTCGAGACCGGTTTCCTCCAGGATGGGTAACGCATCCATGTCGGCACGAATACCAATGCTGCGCCGGCCAGCGCCCACCCGCAACGAGCCCACCACGCCGGTCTGCCCGATCCCGGTAGTGACCTCGTATCCCCAGTCCTTTAGCTTGTCTGCCACGAACGACGCCGTTGCTTGCTCGTTAAAGGCAAGCTCCGGATGCTGGTGAATATGATGACGGATCGCGCGCAGATCTTCATCAAACGCGTGCAAGTCGGAAAGTTCGGTTGGATTCGCGGTGTAAGCCATACGTGAGACTCTGTAAAAGGACGCTCGAGGGTAAATCATTCTAGACTGCATTGCGGGGCAAGCGCCGATACGCCCGTCGCTACGCGACTGGCAGCCCTCAAATGCGGTAAAACTTACCTAACATGCAAGTGAATGACGAATTTTGGAAATTGACTGACAGTGCTTCACCCTTGGATCATTCGTAGTACAACTCTACGACTTATTGCCTTCAGGAAGGAACGATGTCCCAAGACCGCCTCAGCAGCGACACCCCCCTACTCTTTCAGCCCATCTCCATCAACCGGCTAACGCTGGCCAATAGAATTACCGTTGCGCCGATGTGTCAATACTCTGCCATCGACGGCTGTGCCGGTGATTGGCATCGCATGCATCTCGGCATGCTCGGCAGCAATGGCGCGGGCCTGGTCATGATCGAGGCCACGGCCGTCACCAAGGACGGTAGGATCAGCCCGGGATGTCTGGGCATTTGGGGCGACGATCAACACCGCGCCCTGACCGCTACGATCGAAGCCACTAGAACCTTTTCGACCGGCGCCCTGGGCATTCAGTTGTCCCATGCGGGGCGCAAGGGTTCTACACAGGCGCCTTTTCATGGCGGCGCGCGGCTATCCGACGCACAAGGCGGTTGGGACACGTTGGCGCCTAGTGCGATCGCTTCCAGACCGTCCGATACGGTGCTGCCTGTCGCGATGACGGCTGACGACATCGCAGACGTGCGAAACGCCTTTGTCCAAGCCGCCCATCGCGCAGTGGCGGCAGGCATTGATCTCATCGAGATCCACATGGCTCACGGATATCTGCTGCATCAGTTCTTATCTCCTCTTGCTAATCAGCGACAGGACAACTACGGCGGGTCGCTGGAAAATCGGATGAGATTTCCGCTGGAAGTCTTTGACGCGGTACGACAAGCGCTTCCAACCGATTTCCCTCTGGGCGTACGCGTGTCGGCCACCGACTGGGTCGACGGTGGTTGGAACGAGGACGAAACAGAGGCCCTGTGCCAGCGACTGCAGTCCATCGGCTGCGACTTCTTTGACATTTCAAGTGGTGGGCTATCTGCTGCACAGAAAATTGCCGTCCGCCCCGGATACCAAGTTCCCTTCGCCGCGCGGATCAAGAAAGCCGTCACCGCACCGGTCATTGTTGTGGGCATGATCACCGAACCAGACCAAGCAGAGCAGATACTTAAAGAAGGCAGCGCCGATATGATCGCGCTCGCACGCCAAATGCTGTTTGAACCCCATTGGGCGTGGCGAGCCGCTCAGGTCTTGAACGGAAAACTGCAGATTCCCCAGCAATACCTGCGTTCACTGCCTGCTTCACCCGACATCGCATTGGCTTAAACCATAGCGTCGACACCGGATCGCAGCCTTGCTCTTGCGATCCGGTTTATCGAAGTCTGGGCTGCGCATACGGCGAATGCTTACGAGACTCTCGTGGCCCCGACCAGCTTTACCAATTCGCCCCACTTTTCATACTCGTTCGCAAAGAAGGTACGCGTCTCTTCGGCCGTCATGGGCGCGTAGGCGGGAACGCCCTCGTTTTCGAGGCGCGCGTTAATGGTCGGATCCTTGAGTGCCGCCTGGATAGCCTCTCGCAACTGTGCCGCGATTTCCGTCGGCAAGCCGCTGGGAGCAACATAGGCATTCCATGTCACGACGCCGAAATCCGTATTCAACAATTCGTCGATCGTCGGGACATCCGGCGCGGCCTTTAGACGTTCCTTGCTGGACACGGCCAGTGCCACAAGACGCCCCGACCTGACTTGCGGCCCAACCACCGACCACGCATCGAAAGCATAGGTCAACTGCTTCCCTACCAGATCCGTCAGGACTTGAGGCCCTTGTTTGTAGGGCACGTGCACAGCTTTGGGTACACCTAGCTTTTGCGCCAGTACGTGGCATGCGATGTGGCTAGATGTCCCCGTGCCACTAGATCCATAGGCTGCGGTGTCAGGATTTTCGCGCAAATGCGCCGCCAACTCGTCAAGCGTCTTGATGCCAGATTCGGCAGTAACGACCAGCACCACCGGGACTTGGATCGTGACCGCCAGCGGCTCGAACGCCGTGCGAGGATCGAAGGGCAAGCTCGAATAAACGTGCGGGTTGATGGCGAACGAGCTCGCCGTGCTGTAGAGCAGCGTGTATCCATCTGGTCTAGCCCGGGCGACCGCAGCAGCCCCGATATTGCCCCCTGCCCCGGCTTTATTCTCAATCACGAGATTGGCGTCAAGCTGCTTGGACAGCGTCGTTCCGATCATCCGCGCAATGATGTCCGTATTACCGCCCGGTGCGAATGGAACAATAATGGACATAGGTTTATTAGGATAAGTAGAGGCGGCTTGCGCACCACGCCAGGGCGCGATTACGCCGGCGCCAACCGCTGACAGCAACGGCACGCTGGCTAATTGCGCACAAAAGGCGCGACGATTTTGGTTCATGGATTCCCCTTTTATTGGTTATTTAGTCACGCTGGGGGCAAAACGCCCCACATGCGCGCTCACATCAAAGAGCCCCGCGTTGATAGACGAGCGGTGATAGTCGGCTATCTGCATGGGCGTCGCCCACCAGACGTCTTTCGCCGCCGAGAGATGGGCAAAGAACTTGTCCAGCAGGCGCAGTCGTTGTGGTCGGCCCGAGATCCAGTCGTGGACCGTAATCATGCAGAGCCCGCCCCATTCTCGTACGCCCTCGAACTCCTCGATCCAGGTTTCCAGGACAGCATTGGGATTTGCAGGGTGCGTCTTGTCGCGAGGGCTATTGGTATAGCGAAAGTACAACGCATCGTCGATCGTCCATGTGACCGGTACCTGCACGAGGCCATTGATCGTGTACGGATGATCGAACCCCATTAACGAACTGTCATAGGCGATTCCTGCGCGCGCCAGGGCAGCCAGGCTTTTCGGTGAATGTTCAAAGGACGGTGCACGATAGCCTCGAATAGCCTCGCCCGTCTGCGCTCGAAACACGTCAATGCTGCGTTGCAGATAGTCATCCAACAGCGCATCGTCTAGCGTGTCTAGCCGCTCGTGAAAATAGCCGTGGTAACCGACCTCATGCCCTGCCGCCAATAACGTGGGAAGCAAATCGGGGTAGGTCGCCGCCACCACGCCGGGTACGTAGAAAGCCCCTTTGATATTCCACTTGTCTAACAATGCCAGAATCCGTGCGACCCCTTGCCTAGGACCGTAGCGACGCTGTTCCAGCTCTCCGAGCGACTCTGCCTGCTGCTGACGCGTGACCCAGAAATACGGCGATTCCGCATCCAGATCGAGCGTAAAGGCGACCGCACTACGCTTGCCCTCCGGCCACTGATAGGTTGGAAAGGAAATGCGACGGTCCTCGTGCATGCTCACGCTGGGCGGTGTGTTGTTCATAGGTTGACTCCTAGAGGATTAGATCTGGGCGCGTCGATTGATGCCGCCGCCGCCGTCCACGGACAGTATCTGGCCCGTTGTAAACGATGCCGCGTCGCCCGCAAGAAACAGCACGGCGTTGCTCAGTTCACCCGGAGCAATCATGCGGCCCAATGGAATCGCCGCAGAGAGCGATTTCAGATGTTCCGGCGGCAGCTCAGGGCTATTCTGACCCTGAGCCAATCCGGGGCGCACGGCGTTGACGCGAATCCCATGTGGTGCCAGCTTCAATGCCAAGATACGAGTCATTTGCTCGAGCGCGGCCTTCGATGGCCCATAGATCGCGCCGTTGGTCCGTGCGACCTCTGCCGACGCTGAGCTGACATTGACCACTGCTCCTGAAATGCCCGCAGCGATCCAGCGTTTGGCCAACGCCTGCGTCAACGCCAAAGGCCCCAGGACATTCACCGCCAGGATGCGATGACACAATTCGGCCGACGCATCCAGAATGTCCACGAACGGGAAGATTCCTGCGTTATTCACCAACACGCGCGGCAACTCCTCGTCTGTCCAGCTCGAGATCAATTGCTGCACAGCGGTTTCATCAGTGACGTCCAGTACCACAGGATGAATACCCGCGTCTGACCGTTCGGATGGCCCACGGTCGACACTCGTGATGACAGCACCCGCGTGCAGAAAAGCGTTCGCCAGCTCTTGGCCGAAGTGACCATTGCCCCCCGTTAACAGGACGTGCTGCCCCTGATAGGAATTCTGTTTCACTGGATACCCTCCATGAGTTCGTCGAGATTGGCGAGACCAAAGTCGCGAGTCCCGGCTTCCATCTCGCGAATCATCGCGATCATGCGCGCGACCGTCGGCGTTTGAATATTGGATGCCTGACCATGAGCGACGATGTCGGTGATCTGGGGATCGACCTCCGTGCGGCGCTTGCGCACTGCCAAGTCACGCCATACGCCGCTACGTGGTTTTCCCACCCAGCGGCGGCAGTGATCCACGATGTGCTGCATCTGTAGGCACGCATCCGCGACGCTCGCCTCTGATGAAAATGCCTCGGGTGCAAATCCATCAAACGGGACAGGCTTTACACCGCTCGCATAGGCCACCCGCACGACCTCTTGGCATAGCGCACGCCACAGCGGCAAATACTTGCGGTTGCCCAACTGCTCGACAATGGTGTCATTCGATAGCGCCGTCGTGAACAACAGCGCGCCGATGGCCACCTTGCTCCACTTATAGCCCAGCAGTTGCGCTGTCCAGCTCGATTCTGGATCGACCAGCCGTACCAGGGACTCCGCCTCACGAGAGCGAGCCGTGTCGCGGCCGTCCAGTTCGCCGACGCGAATACACCCTACCCCACCAAACTGAATCCGCCCGGGGCCAACATAATCCGAGGCGAAATTGACCAATGCGCCCATGGTGCGCTCCGCGCCCACCAGCTTCGCAATGATGGATTCTGTCAGGCCATTCTGCAGCGCCAGCACCCAGCCGTCGCTGCGCAGATGCGGGCGCAACATGGTGACCGCCTGCTCGGTATGCTGGCCTTTGACCGAAAGCAGGATACGTCCGTACTGCCCCTGGATTTCGGTGGGTAAACAAGCGTCCATGCGAGAAAACGCGCTATTGCCGTCTGGGCCGATAATCTCCAACCCATTGGCTCGCACGGTCTGCACGTGCGCCGGCACTACATCTACCAGCAATACAGCTTTACCTGCGTCGGCCAGCTTTGCCGCCACGACACCGCCAATGGCGCCGCCGCCCCAGACAACAATCGGTTCCTCAGTCACTGCGTTACCACTCCTACATTTCAATCGTGCACCGACGGCGCGTCTCAGACCGAAATTTTGGGGCGGACCAACATATAATTCAATTTCTTAATTTGGCCGAATACTTGTGAAAAACGCAAGTAATGACATTGGAATTTCGACATGAATTACCGCGCGTTCGAGGCCCTTCACGCCTTTGTCGAAGGAGGCAGCATCGCGCAAGCCGCCTTGCGTCTAAACCGTACGCAACCTCAGGTCAGTCGACTCCTGAGTCAACTGGAAGAAGACGCAGGCTTTGAAATCTTTACCAAAGTCGGTCGGCGGCTGGAATTAACGGAAGACGGCCAGGCACTTTATCAGCGGGTATACGGGCTACTACGTGCTCAGGATGCCGTGCACGACTTCGCGGAAGACATGCGCCACGGTCGGCGAGATCGTGTGCGTATCATCGCCGCCAACCACATCATTGACGGAATGGCGGCCGAAGCACTAGGGCATTGCCGCCTGCAAACGCCCGATTTTTCAGCCGCGCTGACCGCTCGTATGCCCGCGGAACTGCAGTGGTGGCTGGCTCAGCAGCAATTTGATGTCGCTTTGGTGCAGCTCCCACTTGAACATCCAGCCATCGAGACCGAGCTATTCTGCCAGAGTGAAATCGTAGCCGTGATGCACCCCGATCATCCCTACGCGGGTCGTGCCCAGATCGAGCCGAAAGACGTTCAGAAAGAGTCCTACATCAGTCTAGGCCGTCGCAGCATTCTGGAGCAGCGCTGTTTGGCCTCGTTTGAGGCGACCAATGCCAGCGCCAACAGCGACTTGGAGGTGTCATTCAGCACCACCGCGATCCAATTGGCGGCAATGGGTTGCGGCATTGCGCTCGCAGAGCCCATGGCCGCCCTCGCGCAGCGGCATTTGGACATTGTCATCAAGCCATTCCGTCCGATCACCAAACTGCATTACGGTATGGTGTTTCCCAAAGGAAAGCGCCGCAGCCCTGCCACTGAACAATTTGTGCAAGCGCTGCGACGCTGCGCGGATCAAAAGGCGAAAGAGATGCAAGAGGTGCTGGCGACCGCCTCGTGAATCTGCATCCTGTTGCCCCATTACCTGTACTCGGGCAGGCCTATTCCCCTACGCAGCTTCGGTTCAGGGACGATTTTTGTTCTAGCACTGGTCGGCATTGTGGCGCTGTGCAGCACCCTCTATTTTGTTTATTGAATCTACCGCATACAGGGTGAATTGGGATCGCCTGTTGTGTAAATCGCTGCTTTCACGATGGTGTCTTCGTTCGATGCACGCGTGTCGATGGGGTCAATGGGATCACACGACGCGTTTCAACAGATGCGCGAACTCCGCTTTCTCGACGTTGTTCATGCCATTGGCATGGAAGTACTGGACGTGCGGACTATGCTCGTGATGTCGGGTGCGCGTCTCGAGGGACGACCATTCCTCCACAAACACGAATCGTCCAGGTTCGTCCTGGTCCCCGAGCAGCTCATAGCGGATACTGCCCTCCTCCCTACGCGACGCCTCGGCGACCACGGATAGATCGCGGCGTAGCTCGTCCTCTTTGCCAGCCTTGGCCTTGAGGCTCACGACAATGAATAGTTCGCTCATTCGTGTTTTCTCTTTGTAGGATTGGTGGCGGCGATATTCACAATCGCCGCCACCATCATCATCATCGGAAATCAGCCTTTCGCTGACCTTTTTGCCGCTTCATTGGCTTTCTCGGGGTTGAAGCCGTCGGCGCTCTCAAAGACGTCCATGAAACCGGGGACAGTCGCCTCTCGTGCCCAGTCGCGTTGGAGCTCGCAGTACATCTGAACGCGACTGATGAGCTTGCCCCCGGCCTGCTCGATTCGGCGCAGCGCGGCCTCGTGTGCGGCGGACGACGTGCCGCCAACCGCATCCACTGGCACATAGACCTCAAAACCCTCTTGGATCGCGTCCAACGCGGGGAACGTCAGGCATGCTTCGGTCCAGAGCGCGGTCATGATGAGTTTGCGTCGCCCGATCGCCTTGACCGCTTCCTTGAACTCGGTGTCCTCCCAACTGTTGATCGAGGTGCGGTCATAGGTCGGCAAGTGGCCGAGCACGTCTTGCAACTCTTGGATCGGCGGCTTGTTGCGACCGGTCGCCACGTTGACTGTCGAATGGATAATCGGCAGGTTGTAGTTGAGGGCCGCTTTGGCAACGCCCGTGATGTTGAACACCAACTCATCACGCGGCATCGAGCGGATCGATGACACTTGGATCGGCTGGTAGTCGATAACGATGAGTGCCGAATTCTCGGGCGTCAGAAGCTGGTCTGTCTGGGGATTGCGGATCGTTTCGCTTGTCATAATGCTCTGCTGTGATGAGTAAATGGGATTGCATTCCCAGAAAAAACGTCTGTGAAGCGGCGTTTGGAGCGCGGTATTGTGCGGTTTCCTGCGTGATGAGGTAGAGCCATCTCGTGTTGAACTGTGTCGCAAAAAGAGCAACGCGGAATCAACGTCGAACACGCTACCCGTCCCCATGGAAGCTACCGACCGAGCAGGTAATATGATGTATTCACAGTCAGTCAGAAACAATGGCTGAGCGCGCCATCCCTATGACTGAAAGCGCCATCATCGGTCGAGCTTCTATGCCTAGCGACGAAACAGCCCCTATTTTTCGTTGGAATACGGATGAAATTCCGATTCACCATCGTTTCGATCAATATGTCGAGATGGTGAGAAAGAACCTCATCTGCGTGACAACCTATTGTGATGATCCACGCGATTTCATAACCGACATGCAAATGACCCAGTTGGGCCGTTTGCGTATCGCATCGATCGGTGGTTCAGCCAAACAGTCAGCCCGGACATCGCAAAACATCAAGGCCAGTGGCGACAGGGCTTTTCATCTGGTGTCGGGACGCACGGGCTGGGACTTTCAGTGCAAGGAGCAGCGGATCAAGCTCAATAGCACAGATCTTGTTCTCATCGATACCGAGCTTGAATATGCGTCGCAATTGCCCGATGCATTTCGCAACCACACGATTTCAATTCCTCCCGATGTCGTCCGGAAATGGTTGCCGGACCCAGACCGAGCCGTGGGAATGAGACTAGAGGGCGACAACGGCTGGGGACGGGTTCTGTCCGCCTACGTTGATCAATTGATTCATCTCGATGAGGCTCAACTGCCCTTGCCTGTCGCTGTCCTCGAAGATCACCTCGGCGCGCTTATTACGTTGGCGGTCCCTGGTGGCGCTGAAGACAGCGTGATAAAAAAGTCGACACACGAGGACTTGCGTAACAGAATCGTCGAATCGCTACGCCAACGCTGCACGGAACCGGGTCTGACGGCGGCACAAGTCGCCGCCGACGCCAGAATCTCCCCGCGTACATTGCACAGGGTATTATCGGCGGGCAAGGAAACCTTCGGTACCCTGCTGATCGCAGCCAGAAGCGATGTCGCGTATCGACTGCTGCTCTCGCCACAGTTCGACGCATTCATCATCGCTGACATCGGATTCCGTGCGGGCTTTGCCGATGAGTCGCATTTCAGCAGGACAATGCGCGCGCGCTATGGGTATCCTCCCGCGCAATTGCGACGCATGCGATCATAAATTTGCTGTTTTCCCGTCGCCTTGGTACCGAGTGATCTACCCCCGCCCTTCGCCCAACCGTTGAGGCGACATCGCAGACATAACCAACCACCGGCCATGAAGAGATTGAGCACTTGCCGCCTGGCGCCAATAGATCGCCTCGGCGGTGTTTGCCGCATTCGCGGCGCGTCGACGGCAGTACATCCGGCCGGGCCAAGCCAACACATGTTCCAACGCGTGCTTGGGCTTGGGTTCATCGACATCGTGGAGGGTTATGTTTTCGAACCCATAACGCTGCAGCAGCAGATGCAATTGCGGGAACGAAAATGGGAAATAAGTGATGTAGTCACCGCGCTGCTTCCCGATCATTGGGCTAAAGCCGGAATGGAACCCCCTGAGCAGGAACTGCCCACGTGAGCGCGAAAACCAGGTATTGGGCGTGGTGATAATCAGCTTTCCCCCTGGGTTCAAGACATCACGAAAACCCTTGATCAATAGGCCAGGATTCGTCACCAAATGAATGGCCTCGCCGCAGACGACGGCATCGTATTTTTTCCCCAAATCCGGAAGAGGCTCGTCAAGATCATGTTCCTTGACCGACTGATAAATGGGAACGTCTTCGGGGAATTCCCATAGGCCGACACCGTCCAAATGAACCTCGGGCTTTACGCTTTGAAGCGCATGCCCGAGCCATCCATGGCCGCAAGGCGCGTCAAGAATGCTGCTGACACCGCTTTCGGCCAGTATTGCGAGCACAACGGAATGGTACGGCTTCGTTTTAGGGGACATCTAATCAGCTTCGCATTGATGAATGAATTCAACGTGAATTCTGGCCTTTCCTCTCTGTCATAAGCGTGACAATGTCCTGACAAAAGTGACAGCAATGCAAAAACTGTTGCCTTCTTGTATTCAGCGTCCCTCAGCCCTGCGGGACCGATCCCGATCGCTTTGACGTTTCTTGAACGGAAGGCTCATTCATCGCTATAGCGTGCCTACTGAGGTAGACTTAAAAAGTCAAGCGAAAGGTATGCAATTGGGTTTTACACGGTATGTTGTCCGTGCCCGACTGGACCGTTCACAACGACGCGTCCTATGACGACTATGGTTATGAGCTGATGGTGCAGGACCAACCGCTAAATATCTTCATGGAGTCACTTTCGTGGACAGAAAGCCTGCATCATCCTATCGAAGTGCCAGGCAAGCAGGACGGCCTAACCACCAAACGCAAGGTCGCCTGAGCCTTCAAGGCAAGACAACGCCTGGTCGGTTAGGCCTCGTACCGCAATGACCACGATCTCCTTCTCATCGGTTCCCCCTCTGCCGGAACGGGGCGAGGACGCATCGGCCAATGCTGGTTATGCGTCAATCGCAACACAGGAGAAGGATCTGCCTTCGCTTGGCGATTATATCGGGGCCGCAGAAGCGATGGCCGTGCTAAAAGTAAGGCCACAGACCTTGTACGCGTACGTAAGCCGTGGTTGGATTTGCAGTGTGGCGCAACCTGGCCAAAAAGAAAAGCTCTACCGCCGAATCGACGTTGACCGCCTCAGGAAGCGTTCGCAAGCCAGATCAGGTCATGGCGCAGTTGCGGCCTCGGCAATGGATTGGGGCGAGCCAATACTCGCCACTTCCATCACCGAGATCACTCCCCAAGGGCCGCGATACCGAGGCAGATTGGCCGCAGATCTTGTGAATTCCGGCGAGTCATTTGAAGCCGTCGCCGAATTGCTTTGGACTGGCCAGTTGCCCCCTGAACCTCCCCGTTGGTCCGTGCGCCGGCAAGAAACTGCCCTGTTAGCGCTGACTCAGGCCATGTCTACTTCGAATCCTCGAAGCAATGTTTTGGAGGTCTTTGCCATTGTCGTGTTGATGCTGGGGCTGAATCAGGGATCGACCGAACAGCGCCTAGCTCGGAACAGCACCTTGTCTGCGGCCCGGGAGATTATTCAGGCGATGGTGTCTTGCTGCGGATTTATAGGACCCACTCAATGCTATCGACCGATGCAACGTGGCGAAACAATCCTGGAGGCGCTTACGCGATCGTTGGGAATGGTCGCAACCGCGGAGAACATTGACGCGCTGCGCGCCCTATTGATCCTCCTCGCCGATCACGAATTGCCTCCCGGAACCCTTAGTGCCCGTATCGTAGCGTCCGCGGGAGGTTCATTACAAAGCTGCCTGGCGTCTGCATTCTGCGCAACATCCGGGATTGAGGTAGGACGTATGTACGAGCGTGTCCAGGACTTCCTCGGACATTGGAAATCGCGCGCCGCACTCATGCGACGTGCGCATGAGCGGCTGTCACAGGGCTTGGATGTACCGGGCTTTCATCATCCCTTGTATCCGGATGGAGATCCTCGAGCCGCGCAGTTGCTCGACATGGTGCGCGGTCGTCGTACCCAGACGCGAGAATCACGCGCAATATTCGGCTTTCTTGATGAAATGCGAACGCGTTTAGGTCAGCATCCCAGGCAGGAGCTTGCACTAGTGATGTTGACACGTGCGATCGAACTCCCTGCCCAAGCCGCTCCAGCTCTGTTTGCCTTGGCTCGTTTAGCAGGCTGGGTCGCGCACGTGCGCGAGCAACACGCCAACGGATCCCTCCTGCGTCCGAGAGCTAAGTTCGTGCCCTAAGCCCGGTCCCTAAAGGGCCTGCGTGTTTGCAAGCTCATAAATCGCCCTGCCAGAACACACTTTCTCCCGCAATTGAGGGTCAATTCCCATTGCGTACCGATCGTTGCTAGCTGACCTCACATTGATTCAATGATCAAGATTGAAGGAGTTTGGCGTTCTCAATAGGATGCACTCTCAGCCTATAAAACAACGGAGACAAGGATGAGACATCAACGCCGCACCCTGTTGGGCGCAATATGCGCAGCCGCAGCTGCAGCCAGCTTTTCGCCCTTAGTTCGAGCCGATAGCTTCCCAAGCAAACCCATACGGATCATCGTGCCACTTCCGCCTGGAGGTTCCAACGATGTGCTCGCACGAGTTCTTGGGCAGAAGATGTCGGAGACTTTTGGCCAGCCCGTCATCGTTGAGAACAAGCCTGGTGCTGCAGGCAATATCGCCACAGACTATTTGGTGAAATCGGAAGCTGACGGTTACACCATTGCGATTGCACCCAATCAGACGGTATCGGTCAATCCGGTGCTGTATCCCACACTCCCGTTCGACGTCTTAAAAGATATTCAAGGGATATCGATGCTCGGTCGCGTTCCTATGGTCCTACTCGTATCTCCAAACATCAAAGCCGCGTCCGTCAGCGAACTTATCGCGCTGGCCAAGGCAAGCACCGAGGAGCTGTCGTATGCCTCTGCAGGATCGGGCAGCCCTCAGCATATGGCCGCCGAGGTTTTTAAATCGATGACGGATGTCAATTTGATGCATGTTCCGTACCGGGGTACGGCGCCTGCGATGGTTGATGTGCTGGCCGGCACCGTTGACATGATGTTTTGCCCATTGAATTCCGCGTTGCCCCATATCCGCAGCGGGAAATTGCGTGCCCTAGGGGCTAGCGGCCAGAGCCGCATCCCCTTGTTGCCCGATGTCCCCACCGTTGGAGAAACGGTCAAGGGTTTTGAAAGCGATATCTGGATAGGCATGGTGGCACCGGCCGGAACGCCGCCGGCAGTTGTGAACAAGCTCAACGCCGAATTGCGACGCGCACTGGATCTGCCGGATGTAAGGGAGACGCTGGCGGAGCAAGGTATCTTCGCCGAAAGCAGTACCGCCGACGAGTTCAACAGCCTAATCGCGAGCGACCAGAAGCGCTGGGCAGCCGTGATCCAAAAGGCTCACATTAAGCCCGACTAAAGCGTTATGCGCTTTGACGTATCGCTGTCGCCTCTCGTCACCTCGCCGCGATTCGATCTTTCGTTTCTTAATCCGCCCTTACTGCTGGAGCGTTAATGACCGTACCCTCTCCCACCTCCGTGCGTCGCGATATTCCTACCCCTTTCGTACCAGACCAGACCATATGGTGCAGCGACGCCATCGCTGACATTTTGCGCGCGATGGATATGCCGTACGTTCTGCTCAATCCCGGCGCCAGCTTTCGCGGCTTGCATGACAGCATCGTCAATCATTTGGGCAACGACAAGCCCCAGATGATTGTGGTACTGCATGAAGAGCATGCTGTCGCAATCGCTCACGGCTATGCCAAGGTGACGGGCAAGCCCCTGGCCGCTATTCTGCACAGTAATGTGGGTTTGATGCATGGTTCGATGGCCATTTTTGATGCTTGGGTTGATCGAGTCCCTGTCATCGTGTTGGGTGCAACCGGGCCTGTCGATGCTGCGAAGCGGCGCCCTTGGATTGATTGGATTCACACCGCTCAGGATCAGGCGGCTTTGGTACGCCATTTCATCAAATGGGACGCACAACCCACGTCCATCGGCGCGACACAAGAGGCGATGCTGCGCGCTAAGCAGATTGCGACTACCGCACCACAGGGGCCGGTTTACATCTGCTTTGACGCGGCCCTGCAGGAATCAAAGTTGCAGACAGTCCCACCCCTGCCCGACCCATCTCGTTACTTGGCCCCACCCCCTGCACGGCCTGCCGACGACATCATTCGGCAGGCGGCAGAGATGTTATCGGCTGCACGACGGCCTGTCATCCTTGCTGGCCGTGTCAACAGAGACGAGGCAGGTTGGCAACAGCGAATTAAGTTGGCTGAAACGCTGAACGCCGAAGTCTTGACTGACCTGAAAGTTGGCTGCGCATTCCCCACCGACCATCCTCTGCACGCCGCACCTAGTGGACATTTTCTGAATGCCCGCGCGCAGGAAGTACTTCATCGTGCGGACGTAGTGCTGAGTCTGGACTGGCTGGATCTGGCGGGAACGCTCAAGCAAGCCTGGGGCAATGACATCGTCACCAGCAAGATCATCCAAGTATCAGTCGATCATTACAGCCATAACGGTTGGAGTATGGATCACCAGGGGCTTCCACCTGTCGATGTCTTCCTGTTAAGCGAACCTGAGGCAGCGGTCGAACTCCTGAACCAACATGTCAAATCGCGACCGTCGTCGGTGCCTATTCAGGCTCCTGTTCGGCCGAAGGTGATGCCACTTGGAGCATTGACCGTACCGATGTTGGCATCTGTCCTACGAGACGCTATTGGAGATCAAAAGACCTGCTTAATGCGCCTTCCGTTGAGTTGGAGCGGTGACATGTGGGACTTTCGCCATCCACTGGACTTCCTGGGTTACGACGGCGGTGGGGGAATCGGCTCTGGACCAGGCATGTCGATTGGGTCTGCGTTAGCGTTGAAAGGCTCCGACCGGCTACCTGTCGCTGTCATCGGCGATGGCGACTACATGATGGGTGTCAATGCACTTTGGACAGCGGCAAATGCGCACATTCCGATGCTCATGGTGGTATGCAACAACCGCTCGTTCTTCAACGACGAGATTCATCAGGAGCGAATGGCGCGCCAACGCAATCGCCCTGTCGAGAATCGCTGGATTGGGCAGCGTATCGCCGATCCAGAGCCTGACCTCGCCTCAATGGCGCGAGCTCAAGGGCTCACGGCGTTTGGCCCCATTGACGACGCAGAAATACTGGCGAAGCTTCTGCCTCAGGCCATTGAGGCCGTTAAGACTGGTGCGACAGTCGTAATAGATGCTGTCGTGCAAACAGGCTACGGCCCGGCCATGACGGCAGGACTAACGCGCTCCGACGACTAGTCGCCCCCTTTCTCCACACAGGTACCTGGAATGCGAACCAAAGATATCCCCGATGGCATCCTGCCCAAGCAGCGAGAGCTCTACTATGGTGGCGCCTGGCATGCTCCCATATCGGGAGCGTACGCCGACACGATTAATCCCGCTTACAACGAAGTCATCACCCAGGCGCCGGTCGCCGTTGCCGCGGACGTCGACGCAGCGGTGCGGGCTGCGCACTTGGCATTTCCCGGGTGGGCCTCCATCCCGCCTGCCGAGCGTGCGCGCTACCTGCGAAGAGCCGCAGCCGTGCTGCGTGATCACGCCATGCCTTTGGCTCAACTGGATGCATTGAATAATGGCAATCCCGTCTCTGCGCTGATCCAAGATGCTGGATTCGCGGCCGATTGCCTTGAGTATTTCGCCGGCCTTGCCGCTGAGATAAAGGGCGAAACCATCCCCATGGGTGACGGCAACCTCAATTACACAACCCAAGCGCCGCTTGGTGTCGTCGCCCGTATCGTCGCGTACAACCATCCGTTTATGTTTGCTGCCGCTCGGCTTGCCGCACCTCTTGCCGCGGGTAACACCATCGTCGTGAAGGCGCCGGACCAGGCTCCGCTATCGATTCTGCGGCTGGCTGAACTCGTGGGGGAAATATTTCCCCCGGGTGTGGTCAATTTCCTATGTGGTGGGCGCGAATGTGGCGATGCGATGGGTAAGCATCCTTTGGTTCGCAAAGTGACTTTGATTGGCGGTGTGCCAACCGGTAAAGCCGTCATGAGAACCGCCGCGGAGCACCTGAAACCGGTATTGCTTGAGCTTGGTGGAAAAAATGCATTGATCGCCTATCCAGATGCGAACCTGGATTGCCTTGTGGATGGCATTATCGGAGGTATGAACTTCACCTGGTCAGGGCAAAGCTGCGGATCGACAAGTCGAGTTTTTTTGCACGAGTCGATTCACGATCAAGTATTGGACAGCGTCATCCGGCTTCTTCCGGAGCGCCATAAGCCTGGCATTCCTACTGACCCGAAGACGACCATGGGATCCCTTGTGAGTCTAGCGCAGTTGCAGAAGGTAGAGCATTACGTGAAGGTCGGACACGAAGACGGCGGACGATTGGTCTGCGGAGGTAAGCGTCCGGTCGATCCTGTCTTAAAAGATGGATTTTTCTACGAAGCCACGATTTTCGCGGATATGCACCCGGAGATGCGCCTGGCGCGTGAAGAGGTTTTCGGACCCATTATGTCGGTGTTCAAATGGACGGATGAGAACGTCCTATTCGATCAGGTAAATAGTGTTGAGTTCGGCCTTACCGGCTCGATCTGGACGCAAAATCTGAACATCGCTCATCGAGCGGCCAAACGCATGCAGGCCGGCTATGTCTGGATCAACAATGCGAGTCAGCATTTCATGGGGGCACCATTTGGCGGCGTGAAACAATCGGGAATGGGTCGCGAAGAGTGCTTTGCGGAGCTACTCGAGTTCACTGCTACGAAGAATGTGAACATCAAACTAGGATGACGTAAGGCATTTCTCTTTAGAGGGTGTAGGGTGTTTCACCCGCCGTCGCAGCAATGCTCCCGTGTCTCACTCAGGTAGTCGGGTAGTGTGTGTCAATCAATGTGCGCAAGGCTTCGTCGCGGATTGAAAACACGTCGAATAATCCAATGGCGCGTAATCCTGGCAGCAGAGCGCGCATATCGCGCTCCGCGCGCTGCCGCTGCTCGCTCGTTGCCGTCTGATCGCACCAGATGGTGGCGTTCGCCAGGAAAGCGCCCACGCTGCCTTTGCGGATAACGACGCCATCGCGTTCGACGTGGTTTTGACTGTCGTTCAGAATGTCTTCGGCACGCATAAAAAAGCTCCTTGTCATGATGGTCGATGTCGTCATCGTAGGCGTAGTGCTTTAGCCCGAGTACGGTATAAAGGACATTAAATAGCTCTGTGACGCCATCCATGACGGATCCGTTGATTTCTCTTGAATTAGCCTCCACCGCTGGCGGACCGCTGGTGTATGCCGCGATTTCGCATTCGGACTCGGTGCGGGAGACACCCGCTCACCGCCATGCTCGTGGCCAGTTGCTCGGCGCAACACAAGGATTGCTTTCTGTTGACGGGGGTGGCAGCCGTTGGGTTGTACCGGCAACACACGCTGTCTGGATACCCCCTGACGTACCACATGGCCTGCGTTCTCACGGGCCGTTCTCTGGCTGGAGTGTTTATATCGTGGCCTCAGCTTGTGACACGTTGCCTCCAGCACCCTGCATTCTGTCGATTTCAAGTCTGCTGCAGGCCGCTGTGGCGCGGGCGGCGTCGTGGCCGTCGAATACGACGCTTAACATCGTCCAAACCCGGTTGGCGGAAGTCATTCTGGACGAAATTCGCTTGCTGCCGCAAGTCGAGCTCGGCCTGCCCATGCCCCAAGACGCGCGTCTACTTAAGATCGCACAGGCCTTATCCGATAGACCCGATGACGAACGCCATATGCAGGCTTGGGCCCAATGGGCGGGCATCGCCCCTCGCACACTGACGCGTCGTTTCGTGGCCGAAACGGGATTCAGTTTTACCGAATGGCGTCAACGCGTGCGGCTGCTTAGAGGACTCGAGCTACTGGCGGCGGGCAAGCCGGTAACGGCGATCGCACTGGATTTAGGCTACGACAATGTCAGCGCCTTTATTGCATTGTTTCGTCGAACATTCGGTATGACACCGGGGCAATATGCGGCCGCAATGCGTTGAACGAGCACGACGAACTCACTCTTGATGATTCGCCGCGAGGCGGATGAAAGGCCCCTATGCTCTGGTTGGTCGGTTTGTCGCCCATTGAACGGCCAGGATGCTGGCCAGCACCATGACGAATCCGATGGCCGATACACCTGTCACGGATTGCCCTAAAAATACCCAGCCCAGAATCACGGCGGTTAGCGGGCTGAGTAATCCAAGCGATACGACCGCCACCGACGGTAGTCGCGCGACGCCGCGGAACCACAGCGCATAGGCCAACAAGGCACCCGCGATCGATAAGTAGGCATAGGCCAGGGTTTGCATCAGCGTCAAGGAGGGCAACGGCGCGTCCGCCAGCCAGGCAACGGGCGCCAACATCCCTCCTCCCAACAGCAGTTGCCAACCTGTTAACGCCAACACCGGCATATCCGTGCGCCAACGGCGTGTCAGATAGGTTCCGGTCGCCATGCAGGCGGCGCCCACTAACGCCGCCACAATGCCAACAGGGTCCCAAACCGTGTTCGGTGACAGCAACAAGACCGCCATGCCGAATACCCCCAAAATACTGGCCCAGAGCGCCAGTCTGACTGGCTGACGATGATCGACGGCCCATACCAGCGCCATCATCAATAGCGGCTGGATTGCGCCGACGACTGCGGCCAAGCCACCCGGCAATCGATACGCGGCGATGAACAACAAGGCCTGGAAAAAACCGATATTCAGCGCCGACAGTACGAGCAGCCGCCCCCACTGCCCTAGGCTCGCCGGCCAACGGCGTGTGAACAAAATAAGCAACAGGCCCGCGGGCAATGTCCTGATCAGCGCCGCCGTAAATGGGCGGTCCGGTGGGAGCAACTCCGTGGTGACGATATACGTCGATCCCCAGATGACAGGGGCGAGTGCAGTCAACGCAATATCGCCCCAGATGGCGTGATGTGAGGGATTGGACATAAAATAATCTTGAGTTCAAGATAAAATCCAATGGTGATGATATTTTATCTTGATGTCAAGATAAATGGAGCGGACGGTGGGAAAAACACGGCAATTGGATTCGGTGGACGTCATTCTTGAACAATGGCGCCGTGAACGTCCCGATCTGGACGTCATGCCGATGGGTCCGATCGGGAGGCTCAAGCGTTGCACCGCTCTCGTGCAGCGCAAGCTGGATCAGGTCTTCTCGGAATTCGGGCTAAGTAGTTGGGAGTTTGACGTGTTGGCCACGCTGCGGCGCGCCGGGGCGCCCTACTGCCTGGCGCCGACTGTGCTGTTTTCGGCGTTGATGGTCACGTCTGGCACGATGACCCACCGGCTCAAGGGATTGGAAACGTCCGGTTGGGTGGCGCGTTTGCCGAATCCCGTCGATGCTCGCAGCATGTTGGTCAGGCTGACACCGGCCGGGCTTGCGTTAATTGATCGCGCCGTGGTCGCTCACGTGAAAAACGAACGGGAAATCTTGGCGTTGATACCGGCAGACACGTTGACGTCATTGGATGAGCGTCTCGCGGAATTGCTCTGCGTGCTGGAGGATACGCCTTCGGCTACGTCCTAAGGATGTCGCACGACGCCCGCTCCCTACGGCTGTCTGGCTAAAGCCGATCCAGTCGCGTCGCTAAATCCTGCAATTCGGTGGCATTCGGACATTGCCCTCGTTTATGCCAGCGCTTTGCCAGCTTTAATTCTTTTGCCATATTGACAGCGATGACCGAGTGCAGGCTGCCGTCAACGACCTGGAATACGCAGAATTTTGCACTCTCGGCGGATCCTCGCAGGATGTGGGCGCCAGCTTCCGAAGGTATTCCCAATACTTGCAAATTGACATCGTATTGATCTGACCAAAACCAAGGAAGGTCCCGCTGCAAATGCATCTTTCCCGCTAGGACTTCGCCAACGGCGATGCCTTGGTTCTGGGCATTGGCCCATGATTCGAGCCGTATGCGCGCCTCTGTAGGAGCGCCAGACCAGGTGCACGGTTGATTCGCCACGTCGCCAACTGCGTAAATGGACGGATCCGACGTCCGGCCGTGGGCATCGACCACAATTCCGTTTTCGACCAATAGCCCACAAGCCGTCGCCAACTCGGTATTGGGTTCAAGGCCGATGCCGAATACCACCACATCAGCCTCCTGGACACCCTGATGAGTGTGGGCCAGCAATGGGCCCGCGTTTTCGGATCGATCGATCGCGGTTACTGCGCCCTCCAACTGAACATCCACCCCTTGACGCCGATGCAGGCTCAACAGAAAGCCAGATACACCGACCGGCACCGAGCGCGCACAAAGCCTCGAACCACTTTCTATCAAAGAAACCTCTAACCCAAGTAGACGAGCCGTTGCCGCTACCTCCAAACCTATCCATCCGCCACCCACGACCAGCAGGCGAAGGCCTGGCCGTAATGCGGCGCGTATGCGGGACGCATCATCCAGCGATCGCAAGGTATACACGCCGTCCAGGTTGCCGCCCGCTATCGTGGGTTTGCGCGCCCTTCCCCCCGTGGCCAGGACCAGCGAGTTATAGGTTAACGATTCCCCTTGCTCCAACAGAACATGACGGCGGTTGCGATCAATCTCGACCACCGTCGCACCCAGCTTGAGTTGTATGTCGAGTTGCCGTGCTTGTTGGACGGACAGCAGGCACGGCGACTCGGATTGTGCGCCAGACATGACTCCTTTGGACAATGGCGGGCGCTCATAAGGAGGATGTGCCTCTTGTCCGAGCAGCACTATCTCAGCCTCAGGAGCATGCTGTCGTAGCGTGCGCGCTACCCACGCACCCGCTTGTCCGGCGCCGACGATGACGGTTTTCATGGCTTAGATACCTTATACGAGCGCAACCCGGATATAGATGCCCCCGTCCTCTACTCGCGCAGGATAAGAGCGCAGGTTTTCCGTACAGGGTGCACTCACCGCTTTGCCGCTGCGTATATCGAACCTACCCTCATGCAAGGGGCATTCGATTTCACAACCGTCCTGTATCAGCCCTTCCGACAGGTCGGCATCACCGTGGGTACATTGGTTATCAGTGGCATATATTTCGCCATTGAGCTTGTACAAGCAAATAGGCAGGTCGCCCACTCCCACGCCCAGGGTGTCTTCTTCGTGTACGTCGGTATAGTCTGCCACCCGAATCCATTGCTCCGTCGTCACGCTGACCTCTCCATCAGATCAATGTAGTGGTTCTCCATATGGTGGAGCGCCTCCTCCATCGGTGCCATGGGGCCAGGCTGAAAGAACTTGGAACCCGACGCATTTTGTAGCGACTCAACCATGACAGCGTCTTCAACGATGATCTGACGAACGAACTCTCGATATTTTTTCAGCTCCTCGTCGTAATTGGGAATAGAAAAGGCCGCTGGCGGGAATAGCAGATAACAGATCACCCGTGTTTCATTGGGAGAGATTGGCCATACGTGCCACATGCGCAAACTGTCGGACCGCATCGACATGTTCAGATTCGGATAGATGCCTGCCTTGCAGGCGATGCCTGATGATTTGTCTTGTGCCCAAGGTAAGGTGGGAAACACCTGTTCGCCGCTTTTGGAGTGCGGTCGGGCTTCGTACTGAGTGTGCCAACCACCGTTTTTTTCGAGGTGAAACTTCAGCTTTTCACCCTTGACGAAGCCGCCGAACGTGCTCTTGTGGATCACGCCCACGTGATAGATGTCGATCAGATTTTCGACCAGAAATTTCCAATTGCACTTGACGTCGATCTCGACTTTGTCGGCCAGCTTGCATTCGCCCGATTGGAACCACCACAGATCCTCCTCGTACGGTGCGATGTAGTCCTCGAATGAGGATGGTTGTTCGGCAAAGTTGATGAAAATCCACCCCCGCCAGATCTTCACTGCTAGAGGCTTCATCCGGGCACCGCTCATGTCAACTTCAGATTCCTTCATGCCCGGTGCCGCAATCAGTTTGCCGCCGACGTCGAACAGCCAGGCATGATATGGGCAACTGAAGTCCTTGGCATGCCCACAGCCGCTTGCCACGGCCACACCTCGGTGCAGGCACATGTTCATGCAAACCTGAATCTCATTCTCGGCGGGTCGCGAGATGAGAATGGGTTCGCTCATGACGCTAAACGTCATGTAATCGCCGACATTGGGGATTTCCTCGACGCGACCGACCGAGAGCCAGTGTGTCATAAAAATCCGCTCTTTCTCCATGGCGTAAATCTCTTCTGAGCTGTATACGCTGCCCGGCAAGTGACGGGCGCGCAGCAAGCTTTCCCGCGTCTTCTCGAGTCTGGGGGAAAGCTCACGTAATTGGATCGCGGCGGTGTGCATGAGGTGTGTCTCCGGTGGTATGAATTCAGTGCTGAACAGTTTATTATCGACATTGATCGATGTATAGATCGACTATAAAATCGATCTAATGACGAATCGCCATTTAATAAATTCGAGGCTATTTCTGTGATCAAGCGGCACGAACCATCGAGCGACGCTATCGCACATGCGTCAAGCGACACAGGCCGTCGCGTTAATGATGTTGACTACGTGCGCCGTGACGAAGCCTTAGCGATGTTGGGCATTAAGAAAGAGTCGCTGTACACCTATGTCAGTCGAGGTCTCATCAAGACGCTGCCCGAACCAGGCAAGCGCACCAGCTTGTATCGCAAGTCTGATTTGGAAAAGCTGAGCACACGAGCTGGCGCCAAAGCCGGCGGGGCACCCGTGGCCCAGGCGCTACGCTATGGAGAACCTGTGGTGCAGACCTGGATCTGCGACATCAGTCCTGCGGGGCCGCATTATCGTGGGCTACTTGCGACGACGCTAGCGCGCGAAGGACGGTCTCTGGAATACGCGGCAGACTTGCTCTGGGGCGGCCTCCCCCCGGGACGCGATCGCCCGTGGCCTTGGGCGAAAGACGATTCGGCTGCGACACCGTATGGCCTTGCAGGGCAAGATAAAAAAAGCGATTTTTCCCCCATCCGGATTTTGGCTATGGCGGCCTTGCAATTGAGCACGTTGGAGACGGCTGAAGACACGGCTGGCCGAGGTGATGTGCGCATGAGCGGCGTGCGACTCATTGGTACTTTCGCGGGAGTCTCCGGGTATTTCGGGCCTGGGCGCTCGTACGAGCTTGGGAGAGACGAGGAATTCGTCGCCCAGCGACTACTGCGCGGTTTTGGCTTATCCGAGCGGTCGGATCAAGGCACGTTGCTGGCCGCGATGAATGTCGCTCTCGTGCTCAGCGCTGATAACGAACTGTCGGCGCCTACATTCTGCGCACGGGTTGCGTCCTCCGCTGGCGTTGACGTACATGCATGTGTAGCTTCAGCCCTGATGGCTCAAGCGGGTCCCATGCAGGCGGGTGGCATGATGGATCTGGGCCAGTATCTGGAAGATATTCTGACTGCGACTGATCGACCACTGGCATATTCTGGTATCCCCTGCTTCGGCCACCCTTTGTATGATCGCGACCCGCGCGCCGAATTGCTGCTCGGCATGATTCGAGATCTGCCGGGCGATAGCGTCGCAAAAGAGCGCCTGCTATGGTTTGTCAACGCAGTTCATCAACAGACAGGGTCCTATCCCAACTTGTTCGGCGCATTGGTGATTCTGTGCCGGGTATTGGGTCTGCCTGCGACTGCAGCCGTATATTTGCATTGTGTAGGCCGTACCGCCGGATGGATAGCGCACGCGGCCGAGCAGCGCTTGTCGGGCGTGATGCTGCGTCCGCGCGCACGCTATATGGGGCCCTCGCCACACCCTTCAACCTAAGATTAACGCTGCGATCAACTGGCGCAGCCACTTGTGAGCCGTATCGGTGTGAGCACGGCGGTGCCAGAATTGACGGACGCGCGCTTGGGGCATTTTGAACGGCAGCGCGTAGGTCTTTAGTCCGTCCATACCCACTACCGCGTTACCTGGTACGGTCGCTATCAGGTCTGATTGAGCGACGATGACGGCGCTGCGATGGTAGTGCGTAACCGTCAGTTTGACGTCGCGCCGTTGCCTACGGCTCAGTAACGTTTCTTCAACCAGGGCGTCGGTGCTTCCGGCGGTGGACACCACGTGTCCCTGTGATAAATAGCGCGTCAACGTCATCTTGCCTGTTAGTCTTGGGTGATCCGTACGTGCAATACATAAATACCGATCATCGAATAAATGCTGTTGATAGAAGCCAGCATGCAGGAACCCAATATTGCCGATGGCCAGGTCTGCCTGGCCGCTGCGCAATGCCGATGCATAGTCGGCGTGGGGTAACCGCGACGCTTCAATGCTGACGCTTGGCGCGGCGGATGACAAAGCGAGCATCAGACGCGGTAATACAACCATTTCGCCGACGTCCGACATCAGCAGACGGAACGTCCTGGTACTTGACTCAGGGCTAAACGCGGTGGCGTGTGCGAAGCAGGTTTCGATGCCGCTCAATGCCGCTTCCAGTGGACCGAAGAGACTATTGGCGAGCGCCGTAGGCTCCATTGTTCGCCCCGAACGGGTGAACAACGGATCGTTGCACTGTTCGCGCAATCTGCGTAGTGCATTGCTCATCGCAGGTTGCGTCAAGCCAATCGCATTTGCCGCATACGAAACGCTGCGCAGTCGATACACGACGACGAACACGCGCATTAGATTCAAATCGAAGTTTTTTATATTCATAGCGTGAATTTAGAAACTCTCAATCATTGATTTGACTGTATTAGCAGTGTGGCATGACTATGTTCTCCGTGCATAGATTCTCTTGAGGGAAAGATTCATGTCGAAAACACTAGCCAAGGTCCAGGTCCTTATTGTGGGAGGAGGACCTATCGGCCTGGCCATGAGTATCGATCTGGCACGGCGGGGAGTTCGTTCCGTGCTATTGGAGCAAGGCGACGGTACGATCGAGCACCCTCGCACGGGATTGGTCGCTATTCGTACGATGGAGGCCTTTCGCATATGGGGGATTTCTCAACAGGTGCGCGATTGTGGCTTTCCTGAAGACTACGATCTATCTATGGTGTTCTGCACGTCCCTCAATGGCCTGCTACTGGATCGCGAAACGTATCCAAGCATGCGTGACAGTCCGACGCCGCCCGAGACGCCAGAAAAGAAGCAGCGCTGTCCGCAACTGTGGCTGCAGCCAATCTTGACCGAAGCCGCTCTGGCGAGTTCGGAGACAGAGATATTGTTCCAGCACCGTTTCGTCCGTCTAGAGCAGGATGATGAATCGGTGCGCGTGGAAGCCCTCGATCTGCGCACTGGCCATAAGAAGCTGTTTCAGACGCAATATTTGCTTGCCTGCGACGGCGCTTCAAGCTTGGTGCGGGAACAGGCCGGAATCACGATGCAGGGCCGATTGCTGAGCTACTCGGTCAACATTCTCATCAAGGCCGCAGGCTTGGCAGGCAAGCATCCCATGGGGCAGGCCGAACGTTATCTGTTTGTTGGCCCCGAGGGAATGTGGGGCAACCTCACTGTTGTCGATGGTGCTGACATCTGGCGTCTAACAGTGCTGGGCTCTCAGGAAAAAATGGATCTGTCATCGTTCGATGCCACTGTTTGGGTGCGCCGCGCGCTGGGCGGCTCCAAGGGGCCGGAAATCGATTTTGAGGTGCTGTCAGTGACACCTTGGCGACGTAGCGAGATGCTCGCGGACAACTACGTTAAGGCACGCGTGCTACTGGTGGGAGATTCCGCTCATACTATGTCTCCGACCGGAGGTATGGGTATGAATACCGGCATACAAGAAGTGCTGGATCTAGGGTGGAAACTCCAAGGCGTCTTGCAAGGCTGGGGAGGACCTGCCCTGTTACGAAGCTACGAGATCGAGCGTCGGCCCATCGCACAACGAAATACCAGTTTCTCCACACAGAATTTTCAAGCGTGGCAGGACACACCAGACTCTCGCGCCGTATGCGACGAAACCCCCGAAGGCGAACGCACCCGGGTAGCATTGGGTAAACGGTTGCGCGATTCAACACGCGTCGAATGGGAGTCGATGGGACTGCAGATTGGACACAGGTACGATGAATCGCCGATCTGCATCTCGGACGGCACTGCGCCCGTACCGGATGATTTCAGGATCTATGTGCCCAATGCTCGTCCTGGTGCCCGAGCGCCACACGTCTGGCTGAAGGACGGCAGATCGATCTTGGATTTATTCGGCAAATCGTTCGTCTTGCTCAGTTTTACCGACGACAACGAGGCGAAGGCCGAGGCGATGCGATCCGCGTCCACGACAAAGCACATACCGTTCGAAGTGGTGACGCTCGACGACGAACCCGAGGCGGCGCGCATCTATGCCGCAAAGCTGGTGCTGGTGCGTCCCGACGGACATGTCGCATGGCGTGGCGACGGAGTGGACGACCCACACCATATTCTTGACGTTATACGCGGTGCTGCCTGACGGCACAAACACCAAAACGAAAACTAGGAGACAGAATGATGATGCAATCCTGTAAACGTCGGCTCTTTCAAGTGGCCTTTTGTAGTTTGTTCACTGGCGCGTGCTTGTCCACGGCGCAGGCAGCCGACGAGGGCTATCCAAACCGGCCCATCAAATTCGTGGTTCCCTACACGGCCGGCGGTAGCAACGATGTCGTGGGCCGCGTGCTCGCACAGAAGCTGTCCAGTGATTGGGCTGTGCCTATCATCGTCGAGAACCGTCCCGGTGCAGGCGGCAATCTTGGGGCCGCACAGGTGGCGCGCTCGACAGCGGACGGTTACACGTTCTTGATCACGCCCAACAATCTTCTGACAATGAATCCCTACGTCTATAAAAAGACCGGTGTCGGGTACGATTCGATCAAGGATTTCCAACCGGTCTCCTTGATTGCCACCGGACCAATACTGCTGGCGGTCAACGCGGAGTTGCCAGTGAATTCGGTCAAAGAACTCATTGCCTACACAAAAAATAATCCAGGCAAACTCAGCTACGCCTCAGCAGGAGTGGGCACACCCCATCACTTGACTGCGGAACTGTTCAAGTCCATGACGGGTATAGAAATGCTGCACGTGCCGTACAAGGGTGCGGTATCCGCCGTCAGTGACTTAGCCGCCGGACGAGTACAGGTTATGTTCGGCATTCCCAACAGCCTGATGCCCTTTGTTAAGACGGGCCAACTCAAGGCGTTGGCTGTGAGCAGTTTGGCGCCGTCCCCAGAGCTGCCAGATCTACCCACGATAGACAAGGCGGGTGTGCCCGGATTTGATTCTTCACTGTGGATCGGACTGACGGCACCAACCGGTACGCCAGCAGCGATCATCACGAAGGTCAATCAAGGGATCAAACAAGCGATGCAAGATCCCCAAGTGAAAGCCAGCCTGCAAGCGCAAGGATTGATGCCAGAGTCGAATAGTCAGCAGGAGTTTGCCAAGCTGATCAAGCACGACGCGGATCGCTGGTCCAAGCTGGTCGACGAGCGACAACTGTCCGCGGACTGAAGTCGCTAGCCTGCCCCCCCCTACACCGTCGACGCCCCTCCCAAGATCACGGTGTACTGCGACGACAGTACACCGCCATTCCCATGGGCCAATGCGACTTCTGCGCCGTCGACTTGGCGTTTGCCGCATTCGCCGCGTAATTGGCGGATGGCCTCGATCAACAGGAAAATCCCGTACATGCCCGGATGGCAGTACGACAGGCCGCCGCCGTTGGTGTTGACCGGCAGCGTACCGCCGGGCGCAATGCGTCCGCCGCTGACGAACGTACCGCCTTCGCCTTTGGCGCAGAAACCCAAGTCCTCGAGAAACAGAATCGTATTGATGGTGAACGCGTCGTATAGCCCCACCACGTCGATATCGGAGGACGTCAAACCGGCCTGGGCATAGGCGGTCGAGCCCGAGATGCGCGCGCCGGTGTTCACCAGATCGGGCATGTTCGAAATCGTTTGATGCGTGGTGCAATGCCCCGAACCCAACAAGTAGACAGGCGAGTGTTTGAGTGCCTTGGCGCGAGCCGGCGTGGTCAGCACGACGGCGCCGCCACCGTCGGTGACCAGGCAGCAATCGCGGATCGTCAACGGGTAGCTGATCATGCGCGACGAGAGCACCTCGTCAACGGTCAACGGGGTTTTTTCCCAGGCGACAGGGTTCATCAGCGCCCATTGGCGAGCCGCGACCGCGACGTCGGCCAGTTGCTCTCGTGTGGTGCCAAACTCGTGCATGTGACGGGCGGCGGCCAGGGCATAGGCGGTCGGCGGAAGGAACGGCTTGAATGGGGATTCGTAGGGATTCCATTCCGCTTGACTGGTGTTTTTGCGGCCTAGCGAGCGTTGTGTGCTGCCGTAGGCAACGACAGCGACCTCGCATAAACCTGCCGCAATGGCTGCCTCGGCCCGCACGAGATGACCCATGAACGAGGAGCCGCCGGTCGACGTTGAGTCGATATAGGCTTCGGGCAGATTCAGGTACTCGGCGAGGGCCAGGCCTGCGAGGCGGCTCTGCGAGGTCGCGCAGAATAGGCCATCTACCTCGTTGATGGACAGGCCGCAGTCATCCAGCGCGCGATAGACGCCCTGCGCCATCAGGTCCATGGCCGAATAGGCTTCGCCCACAGCGCCCAGGTCGGATTCGGCGGCGCCCACGACGACGGCACGACCGGGTCGGAAATCGGTGCTCATTGGCGGGACTCCAGGGATACGAAAACGGGGATCGGGTCATCCAGACCCTCTTGGGCTGCGGCTTGAAAGCGGACGCGTTGGCCGATACTGACCTGCATGGGATCGTCGGTCACGACGCGGCTCATCAGTCGAAAACCTTCGTCGAGATCGATCAGCGCCACGTTATACGGGTCGCCTTTACGCGGGTGTACCACCGACGTGCTGTAGACGGTGCCCAGGCCGGCGCTGAGTCGCCATTCGAGGCAGTCTTGGCCCGAATACGGGCAACGCACGCGCGGGAAAAAGACCGCACGCTCGGCGACGGGGCTGAATTGATAGGCCAACTCGCCTGCCCTTAAGTGCGCGACATAGCGCGCGTACGGTACGCCATCGCGCGATATGTCTTCCGTCTGAATTTCCATTATTTGCCCTTTTCGTACATCAAGTTCAAGGTCTCGGCGATCATGACGGGGCGGTCTTGGCCCTCGCGGTAGATAGTGTTGCCATAGGTCAGGCGAACGGCGCCGTCCATGCGTTCAAACGCTATCAGGCTGCGTTCCAGACGGATGCGGGAGCCCACCTGTACGGGCGAGGTAAAGCGAACTTTGTTCGAACCATAATTGATGCCACGGCCCCGTTCGCGGACGGCGACGATTTCTCCGCCCATGCCTGTCAACAACGAAAACGTCAGCATGCCGTGGGCAATCGTCTTGCCGTCGGGCAGTTCGCGGCGGGCGCGTTCGACGTCGATATGAATCCAGTTGTGGTCGCCCGAGAGCCGGGCAAAATCGTTAATCATTTCCTGGGTGATCTCCACCCATTCTGACTGGCCGAGGACTTTGCCCACGTAGGCTTCGAGATCATCAGGCGTATCTAGCGTCAACATAGTCTTTCCTTTGCGTTAGGCAACAAGAGACGACAGGCGTCCGGAAATCAAGGAATGCGCCTGATCCATGATACGGCCTACCAGGTCGCGGCAATTGGGGATGTCCTGGATGAGACCCTGGATCATGCCCACGGTCCAGATTCCTCCTTCGACATCGCCGTTCTCATAGACGCCACGCCCCTTGGCACCCGCGACCAGCGGGCCGATCTGATCAATGCCCGCCCCCACCTTCTCCAGGCTGACGACTTCGCCTGACAGGGCGTTTTTCCAGACCCGGCTGGTGTTGCGCAGGCTACGCAGGATCAGGCGCGTATCGGTTTCGCTCGAGCGCGTGATAGCTTCCTTAATGGCGTGGTGCACCGGGGATTCTTGGGTGCACATAAAGCGCGTGCCCATGTTGATGCCCTCGGCACCCAGGGCCAACGCCGCGACCAGGCCCCGCGCATCCCCAAAGCCACCCGATGCGATCACGGGGATGGTGACTTGTTCGACGGTGGCCGGGATCAGGATCAGTCCGGGGATGTCGTTTTCGCCGACGTGGCCCGCGCATTCAAAGCCATCGATCGAGACGATATCCACGCCGATCTCCTGGGCCTTGCGCGCATGGCGCGGCGTGGTGCATTTGTGAATGATGCGCACACCGGCGGCCTTGAAGGCCGGCATATGTTCGCTCGGGTTGTTGCCGGCGGTCTCGACGATCTTGACGCCCGATTCGATGATGGCGTCACGATACTCGGTGTAGGGTACGGGCTTGAGCGTCGGCAGAAAGGTCAGGTTGACGCCAAACGGGCGATCCGTCATCTCTCGTACACGTGCGATCTCGGCCCGTAGTGCTTCGGGGCCGGGTTGAGTCAAGGCCGTCAGGACGCCCAGGGCACCGGCATTTGAGACGGCGGCGACCAGTTCGGCACGCCCTACCCATTGCATGCCCCCTTGTACGATGGGATGCTCAATGCCGAGTAAACGGGTAATTGCGGTTTGCAACTTATGCTCCTGATGCGTTGGGTTTGCGATAGACCGACCAGTCTGGCGCCAGCGTGAGTGCGGCACCGGTCACGGCCTGCAGCGCCTCGAGTGTCCACCCGTCGGCCATGCGGTTGACGACAAGCCCCTTGTCGGTGACGTCGATGACGGCAATGTCGGTGTAAATACGATCCACGCACTCGGGCGCGGTCAAGGGATAGGTGCATTGCGTCAAGATGCGTGGCTGGCCATCCTTGGTGCAGTGTTCCATCAATACCCACACTTTCTCGGCGCCCGCCGCGAGATCCATGGCGCCACCTACGCCGGGAATTTGGCCTGGCGCGTCAACCGTCCAGTTAGCCATGTCGCCGTTCTCCGCCACCTGAAAGGCCCCCAGGCAGGCGATCTGAATATGGCCGCCACGTATCATCAGGAACGAGTCGCTGTGACTGAATACGGATGCGCCTGGCAGGAGCGTGACCGGGGATTTGCCGGCGTTGATGACGTCGTAGTCTTCCTCGCCCGGTGCGGGCACGGGGCCCAGGCCCAACAGGCCCTGTTCGCTATGCAGCATCAACTCACGGTCGGCCGGCACATAGTCGGCGATGAGCGTGGGCAATCCAATCCCCAGATTGACGCACGCGCCATCCGGGATATCGTGGGCCGCGACGCAGGCAATGTCCTGACGACTAAGCTTTACGTTCATTGGACACCTCCACTAGACGATCCACAAAAACACCCGGCGTAATGATGTGTTCGGGGTCGAGCGCCCCTAACGGTACGATCTCTCGCACTTGTGCGACGACCAGTTTGGCCGCGCCCGCCATGACGGGGTTGTTGATACGCGCGCCACGGTGATAGACCAGGTTGCCCCAGCGATCGCCGCGCAGCCCCTTGATTAACGCGACATCGCCCTTGATGGGTTTTTCCAGGACATAAGTCTGGCCGTCAATGACGCGCGTTTCCTTGCCCTCGGCCAGGCGCGTGCCGGCTGCCGTGCGCGTGAAAAACCCGCCGATGCCTGCCGCGCCGGCGCGGATGCGCTCGGCCAATGTGCCCTGTGGCACCAGTTCGAGCTCGATCTTGCCGGTACGGTGCAATTCGTCAAATACCGTACGGCCTTTCAGGCCGCGCGGGAATGAGCACACCACTTTGCGAATGCGGCCAGCGCTCATCAATTCGCTGACGACGTCGTCGCCCACGGTGGCGTTGTTGGCCACAATCGTCAGGTCTTTGACGCCGCGGTCCAACAGTCCTTCCATGAGGTCTGCCGGGCGTCCGGATGATCCGAAGCCCCCGACCAGAATGACGGCCCCATCCTCAATGCCGGCGACGGCATCGGCCAATGAACTTACACGCTTATCTATCACGACACGTCCTCGGTTCAGTCAAGATCATGGCCTTTCATATCGACATTGCGACGCGCCTTGTGGGCGAGATCGCGCATGACCGGGCCGATGGCGGTGACGTCATCCATCGGTTCGGCCGACGGGCCACGGCGCCACCCTTCCATGGCCGCCAAATGGCCACCACCTAGCTCAAATATACGGCCGGTCACGTCCTGGCTGTCCGCGCTGGCCAGCCAGACGACAGCGGGTGCGATCCAGCGAGGGTGACGCGACGCGATTTCCTCGGCGGAGCGTTCGCGTATGCCCTCGGTCATCCGTGTCTGCGCGTGCGGATTGATGGCGTTGACTGTCACGCCATAGCGCTTGAGTTCGCGTGCGGCGATGATCGTCATGGCGGCGATGCCGGCTTTAGCCGCGCCGTAGTTGATCTGGCCGATGTTGCCGTACAGGCCCGACGATGACGAGGTGTTGATGATGCGGGCGTTAGTGGATTCACCCGTCAGTTTGTGCTGATTACGCCAATAGGCGGCGGCATGATGGGTAGGGGCGAAGGCACCCTTCAGGTGGACATTGATGACAGCGTCCCACTCTTGTTCGGTCATATTGCAAAGCGTGCGATCGCGCAGAATGCCGGCGTTGTTGATCAGGCCATGCAAGGCACCGAAGTGCTCGATCGCCGCGTCAACCATACGCTTGGCGCCCGCGAAATCGGCCACGTTTTCGTGATTGGCAATGGCCTGCCCTCCTTCGTCGATGATCTCGCGCACGACCGATTCGGCCGTACTTTCGTCGGTGTCTTCGCCGGAGCGCGACACACTCAGATCATTGACGACGACACGAGCGCCCTCACGGGCCAACTGCAACGCGTATTCGCGGCCAATCCCACGGCCCGCGCCCGTCACGATGATGACGCGGCCTTCACATAGTGTAGACATGACACTCCTTTATGTGTGTTGAAAGTTGGGAGGACGTTTTTCCACAAATGCGCGTGCGGCTTCCTTGTGATCAGGACTGTCGACGCACTGGACATGACGCACGCACTCTCGATCGAGCATGTCGGCCAGACTCAATGTCAGGCCGTCGTTCAAGTTGGCTTTGATATGGGCAATGGCGGGTTGTGGGCCTCGGGCCAGGGCCTGCGCAATGTCGGTGACCTCGGAGGCCAGTTGCTCAGGGTCGAACGCCTGATGCAACAGCCCCAGCTCGGTGGCTTGTGCCGCTGACAACATGGGAGAACGTAGGTACAGCTCCCGCGCCTTGGCCGGGCCAACGATGCGGGGCAGAAAGTAATGGCCGCCAAAATCGCCCGGCACCCCGACGTTCGCAAAACCGGTGCGCATGCGCACGGACGTGTCGCCGTAGCGCAGGTCGCACGCCAATGCCAATGAAAGCCCTGCACCCACGGCGGCCCCACGCATCATCGCGATGGTGGGTTTGGGCATGCTGTGCAGGATCTCAACGATGCCGGTACGCCGGCGTAGCGCCGCCACCCGTTCGGCTTCGGAGGCTTTCTGTGCCTCAGATGACCGACTCATGCGTGCCACGTCGCCCCCCGCGCAAAAGCTCGCACCCGCGCCGGTCAGTACGACCGCGCCAATGGCCGTATTGGTCGCCGCGGCCGCCAAGGTCTCCAGCAACGCCTCGTAGAGCGTCGGACTAAGGGCGTTGTGCCGAGCCGGGCGGTTGAGCGTTAGCCACAGCACCCCGGCCTCTGTCTGCGTAATCAGTTCCTGATCATCCACGACGGCGTTTCCGTACAAGGTTCGAAGGCTTGTATGTTGCGGGGTTTTAGTCCTGGGCTGGGCGCGGGTCGATTCGATGAGAGAGAAAACGAGTCCGTATTATGAACTCTTGATATATTCCTATAGGAAACAAGGGCACAATTTGGCAGACAGATATGTCCATTATGTAGACTATTGATGGATGTCGCAGAACGACAAGGAGACCCTCGTGACGGATTCGAAGCAAAAAATCGTGCAGCCCGCCGCAGGCACGCAATCGCTGCAACGCGCCATCGCGCTGCTACGCATCATTGCTGGGAACAATCGTGCGGGCAGTCGTCTGGTCGAACTGTACCGTCGCACCGGGCTGGAGCGGCCCACCGTGCACCGGTTGCTGCAGGGCATGGTTGCGGAAAAGATGGTCCACCAAGATGCCCAAAGCAAACGTTACTACTTGGGGACGTTCGCCTACGAGCTCGGCCTGGCCGCTGCGCCTAAAGTCGCCATGCGTGATATCTGTTTGCCCCATCTGGACGCCATCGCCGAACACACGGGCGATACGGTGTTCCTGACGGTACGGTCGGGGTTTGACGGCATTTGTGTCGCCCGCTCGGATGGCTCGTTTCCGATCAAGATGTTTGTGCATGACGTCGGACGGCATCGTCCGTTGAATGTGGGGGCCAGTGGTCTGGCCCTGCTCAGTGCGTTACCCGACGACGAAATAGATCGCGTCTGCCGCATCAATGTCGAGCGCACCCGCCGCAAGAACCCACGTTTCACCGAGGCAGCCTTGCGCGCCAGTATCGAAAGCACGCGTCGCCGTGGCTACGCGACGACCAAGGTCATGGACGAACCGCCCGTGCATTCGGTGGGCATGGTGATCCGCTCGCCGGATGGCACGCCCGCAGCGGGGGTCAGCGTCTCGACCCTGGCATCGCGTCTGGGCAACAATCGCCTGGAGATGGTGGTGCATTGTCTCAGCGATGCCATCGCCTTGATCGAAGCCGAGTTGCGCAAATACGTGGATCAAGACCGCGTCCCCTATGCCATGCCCACCCTGGCGGTGATTTAACGGGCGGTGGCACGCACACATAGTGTCCAACACCGGGCGTCCAATATGCGGACTTACAGTGGATAATTTTCACGCGTGCCTCAGGGAAAGTGCGACCTTTCCCAGGTATTCCATAACGTGGACTTGAAACTGCGCATCCTGTGCGTGAAGTGATCCGGGGGTATGGACCCCCGCTTAGACTGCGGTCAACACGAGTCGAATCATGCACGACTCAGAACAACAATGATGATGCGCACTATTTAAGGAGACACGCTCATGCTGCACTTCCGCCCTCTCAGGAATCAACTCGTTCGCGGTCTTGGAATCGCAATGCTCGCCGTCGGCATTTGCCAGCCGTCGATGGCGCAATATCCCAACGACCGTCCTATCGAGTTCATCTCGCCGTATGCCGCTGGCGGCGCTAACGATTACCTGACGCGCCTGATGGCACGCTATATGGGCGAGGAGCTCAAAGCCAATATCGTTGTCGACAACAAGAGCGGCGCCAATGGCATGATCGGCGCGGCTTATGTTGCCAAGGCCAAGCCGGACGGCTATACGTTGCTGATGGGTAATAGCGCGACGCACGGCACAAATGCCACGCTGTACAAGAAGCAGCCCTACAACGCCAGCAAGGACTTCAGCCCCGTCGCCATGGTGGGCTCCGTACCCATCGTGATGGTGGTCAATAGCAGCCTGGGGATCAATAGCGTCGATGAACTGCGCGAATACGGCAAAACGCACCGTTTGTCGTTCGGCAGCAGCGGCGTCGGCGGAACCGGTCATCTGACGGGCGAGGCGTTTAAAGCCGAGAGCGGCCTGGACATGGTGCATGTCCCCTACAAGGGCGACAGCCCCGCGGTCGTCGACGCCATGGGGGGTCAGGTCGATCTCGCCTTTGTCGGCACGGCGTCAGCGACCTCGCAACAAGCCTCCGGCCGGATCAAGATCCTGGCCGTTGCACACCCCAAACGCACGCGGGCACTGCCTGATGTGCCGACGATGGCAGAGGTCGGTTTTCCGGGAATTGAGTTTTCACAGTGGTATGCCCTCTTCGCCCCTGCCGGCACGCCCGAGCCTGTGATTCAGCAACTGAACGCGGCAAACAAAGCAGCGCTGGCTAATCCCGCCGTGCAAAAGAGCCTGGATGCACAGTCGGCCGAGGGCACCTATCGCACCCCCGAGGAGCTGGAAGCGTTCTATCAGTCCGAGATCAAGCGCTTTGGCGAATGGATCAAGAAGCTGAATCTGTCTGTCGATTGAGGGAGTCCGGCCGCAGACCGAAAATGACCGACCATTTTGGTTAGCGTGAATTTATCGTTTACCCGACTTGAGAGTAATCTTGTGCCCTGTCTCAGGAAAAGGTGAAAACATGTTCAGGCTGGATGGCAAAGTCGCTTTGGTAACGGGCTGCGGCACGATAGAAAGTGGTTGGGGAAACGGCAAAGCCACGGCAGTGATGTTGGCACGACAGGGAGCGACCGTTTATGGCTGCGACCTCAGCCTGGATGCCGCACAAGGAACGCGCGACATCATTGACGAGGAAGGCGGAACGGCGACCGTGCAGTCATGCGATGTCACGCGTTCGGCCGATATCGCTGACATGGTCGCCAATTGTCTGGCAACGTACGGACGCATTGATGTGCTGGTCAACAACGTAGGCAGATCGGAACCCGGCGATCCCGTCACGATGGATGAAGACGTCTGGAACGAGCAGTTGCAGGTAAATCTCACGTCGGCGTTTCTCTGTTGCAAACACGTCATTCCGGTCATGGAAAGCCAGGGCGGCGGCTCGATCATCAATGTATCGTCCGTCGCCGGTCTGCGTTATATCGGCAAACCCCAGGTCGCCTACGCTTCGGCAAAAGCGGCCCTGATGCAAATGACGGCGACCACGGGCGTGATCTACGCCGAAAAGAATATCCGTTTGAACTCGGTCGTGCCCGGCCTGATTTTTACGCCACTCGTTGAGCGGCTGGCGAACAAATATGCCGGTGGCGATTTGGATAACTTTGTCGCGCATCGCCACCGCCAGGTTCCCATGGGCAGAATGGGAGATGCGTGGGACGTTGCGCATGCGGTGCTGTTTCTGGCCAGCGACGAAGCTCGCTACATTACCGCACAGCAAATCGTGGTGGATGGCGGTTTCACCATGGCGACGCGTTAAACGGGACAGAAATGATGGCGGTGCGTCTTTACCTACTGTCCTTATGCTGAGATCAACGGCTATTTGTTCTTCTCGATGTAGATCGGGCTTGAATAGATAAAGAAGCCGTCTTCGGTTGTCACTCTCACATAGATCGCATTGTCCTTGCCTGTGTGCAGGGGCACGCGCACGCGTTGGCGTATATGAGTGACCTTGTTTTCATTAGGCAGGCGGTAAATATGGAGGCGTCGTTTAATCCCGCCATTTTCATGGACGATGGGCTCCAGGCCGATCTCTTTCACGGACACGGCAACATCGATCAACGGCGTCTTCACCTTTAACACGCCGGCCTGTGCGTCTTTTAGCTTGACGTCGATCCCGCTGAAGCCGCCTGTCGTCAGGGATTTCCACTGAAGATGTTCGGGCGTCAGTTGATCCAGTGTTTTGTCCAGGTTCCAGAAGTTGATGGGCCGAGGATCAATAAACGTATTGTCTTCTAGTGTGGCGTCGCCGTCCCAAACGGTCTGTCGCCCTCGCCCACGATAACCCGACCCTTCCCAAATCATGCGAATGCGGTTTCCAAGATCTGCTTGACCATATGGACGTATCGTCGTCACGACTTCCATGAGATTGCGGATCTCGATGCTTTCGATGGCCCCATGGGTTGCCACATCGAACTCGAACTCAACGGTATCGCCGTCATAGGACAGAATGGATCCCATATCGGCGCTATTCACGGTGCGCTGGGTGACGGGCAGACCCATCTTAGGATCGTCAGACCATTGGGAGGCCGGCGTATCAAAATGCGCTTTGACATCTAGATAGGCACGACACCCGGTGGTCGCGTAATGGCGGCGCTGCCGCAGGCACTCCGCAATAGACGAGCGGGTGAGTTCGTCCGCGATCAGGCAACTGAGTCCGCCGTAGGCGCCAAAGAGCGACGCGCCTGGGTGGCTGGCGCCATGTCTACCCTTGTGCCCATCACTATTGGCGAGAATCCCTACCCGGTAACCTAGCTTGAATGCGTCCTCTAATAGCCATTCGAATGTGCCCCAGTCGGAATGGATTTCTACCGATCGTTCAATTCGTGCATCGTGCGACAAGGTAATGTCGGCGTAGCGGCCACCGATGTGGGCGAAGACAACGACCTCTTCGTCCGACAGCGCGTCAAAGAGTTGCGCGGCACTATTACAATCGCTATCGATGTCCGTCAGATCATCGATCAATGCGTGCGACGAGCGATGTATTTGTCGGCCTTCTTTCAAGTACATCACATTACGGTCACCACCTAGGCCGGTATTGCCTGACCATTCGTACCCGGGAAAAATAATGAAGCGACCGTCTTCGTTATATTTCGCCGTCAGCGTATTTAAATGCTCCCAGAATTCTGTCGTGATTTGGAAATCATTGCCCTGATGGCTCATGACATCAAGGAAGGCTCGGTCGCGTGCAAAAGTGATCAGATCTTCAGCTGAGTTGGTGCCGATCGTTTCTTCGGATTGGCCGTGAAGGTCCGCCCAGTAGTGGCGGCGTTGAAGTTGACTCACGACGCGGCATGGCGTGCTGCGTGCAACGACAACGCCGTTCAGAAGCACCTGAATTTCCAGATCACCCTCCTCTACTGGAGTTAGCCCATCGATGGCTGTTGCGTACTCGCCGTCCTTCATGGAGAAGGATTCCGGTAGTCCGGTGACCGCGAGATTCGCCCGCAGATTGTAGTTACCGGCGGCGCGATGCGAGGGGTTGCCCCATTTGTCTTCGCCCTTAAATCCCAGGCGTATGGGTTCGCCTTGCTTGGCCAGGCTTGGCAACAGGGCTTTATAGGCGACCGGTGGCCCAGCGATAACGGAGATGGTGGGTGACGATTCCAGTTCTACGTAGTGGTAGGTCGCGAAGGCGTCCACCAGCACCCGGAACTCAAAGCTGGGCTCGTGAAACGTCTGTACGCGCATGCCGGGAGACCCCTGGCGGGTGTCTCCAAAACGAACGACGATTTGGTCGCCCTCTTCCAGATAGCCGCGCACGACGCGAATAAACAAGGTCTTGTCCCACGGGCGGATGTTGCGCTTACCGTCGTATTCGATTTGCAAAATGGCGCCGTTGCTGGCTTCTACGGTTGTATAGTTCCAGCCCTTGGGATCGTCGAACTGGGGCTTTCCCATGTCGCTCGCAAAACGATGGACGATTTTGAGCGAACCTGTGTCGTCAATACCGAAGTAGCCCGCCGTATAGGTCAGGGTAAAGCAACCGAAACTCCCCGCCTCGAACTCTCCGGTCGGGGTGATGGTGGCGGAACCCATGAGGTGGCGGGCGTACTGGGAATGCGGCATGGCGGCCTCGCAAAGAGAAGACGGTTTTACGGTAACGATGATTACCTCCAATGCTATCGCCCGCCTACTCATGCTCCTATGGTATATAGGCTATTTCGGTATGACATCACGTTATGCAAGATCCTGTTGATATCGTTTCGCTACGGCAGCTTCGTGCACTGGTATCGGTCGCCGAGACGGCAAGCTTTACAGGCGCGGCCGAGCAATTGGGTATGTCACAGCCATCCATCAGTCATCTGATCCGACGGCTGGAGGCCGAGGTCGGCCAGACGCTGGTGGTACGCGGACGTGAGATCCAGTTGACGGCGCAGGGCCAGTCGGTGGCCGACGTTGCAAGGCGCGCAATTCTATCGATCGACAATGTCCTGCGCGAATGCCGGGACTTGGCCACATTGAAGGCGGGTTCCGTCAGCATTGCCGTAGGCCATGTCAGCGCCGCGACCTTATTGCCGCAGATCTTGTATCGATTTCAGAAAAAACATCCCGAGATCGAGTTGAGCGTGATGGACTGTATGGCGGAGCAGATTCGGATCAAGCTGCTATCACAAGAAGCAGATATCGGAATAGGCGCTGTCCTGGTGCCCGAAGATTCAAAAATCCTCGTAGAAACCGTCTGGGACAGCGGTGTCTCGTTGTTCATGCGCGAGGATCATCCGTTGGCTCGCCGCAGCAGCGTTGAGGCGAAAGTGCTTGCCGAGTTGCCCTGTATTCAACTCAATCCCAATTCGCCGGCGTGGTTGGCGATCAGCCGCAAGTTAATTGCGGCCAATATCTATCCCTGTGTCGAGCAGCGGGTCGTTCTGGTTTCAACGGCGGTCGGCATGATTCAGGCGGGGATGGGCGTTGCAATGATGCCGCGGATCGCTGCTAGTCATATGCCAGCCGGCATTCGGGGTATTCCCCTACGCAATCCCGAGCTGGAGTGGCCGATCTCGATCGTGAGACTGGCCAATTTCCCCTTGTCGCCCGCGGCGCGGGCGTTCGCGGGCGTGGTGCGGGCCACGATTGCAGAGATGCGCCAAGCACAAGGCGTATAACGCGACGTCATGATGGTATAGGTTGAGCGCTCTATGGTCGACGCTCGCCAATGAATACGCTTAAGTGTATTTCCCATCAGCACCAACCGTCGGAGCCATTATGAAAAAAATATTAGGGGTATGCCTGGCCGCTTTGGCCGGGGGTGTATTTTCGGCGCATGCACAGACCTATCCGTCTCGCCCAATCACACTTGTTATTCCACTCGCTGCAGGCAGTACCGCGGACATTCTTGCCCGCGCTATTCAACCCGGATTGTCCAAGCAGCTTGGGCAAACCGTGATTGTAGATAATAAGGCAGGTGGCAGCGGGTTGATCGCCATGCAATATGTGGCGAACGCGAATCCGGATGGTTATACGCTGGTGATGGGGTCGAATAATACGTGGGCAATCAATAAGGGATTGTTCAAATCCCTTCCCTATGATCCTCAGAAGGACTTTAAGCCGGTGGCGTATCTTGCCGGCGCTTCCAACGTCCTGATTGTTAAGCCGGATAGTCCATACGATTCGGTGAAGGCTTTGGTCGCGGCCATGAAGGCACAGCCGGAAAAATTGACGTTTTCGTCTGGCGGCAACGGTACGACCCATCATTTGTCCTCCGAGTACTTAAAAGCGTTGGCGGACACCAAGGCTACGCATATTCCGTATCGTGGCGCGCCTCAGGGGGTGACGGCGGTCATGGCCGGTGAGACCAATTTCGGTTTTTACAATACGCCCAGTGTGTCCGGACTGGTCAACGACGGGAAGCTGAAAGCACTTGCCACGACGGGCGAGGCACGATCATCGCTATTGCCGAACGTCCCCACCATGGCTGAAGCAGGCGTGGCGGGATACGTGATTTCGGTCGACCTCGGGATTCTGGCGCCGGCGGGTACCCCAGACGCAGTCGTAGAACGTTTGAATCAAGCGGTGCGCACGGTCATGAACGAGCCCGCATTTCACCGCAAACTGCAAGGGCTGGGGTATGAAGTGTTCAGGGATGACAGTCCGGCCCAGTTCGGTCAATTTATCCAGACGGATATCGATAAGTGGGTGCCGTTGGTTGTGCAGTCCGGTGCGCGGGTAGACTAACGATAAGTAGCGTGGTTCCCGCGCCCTACCTTGCGTCAGGCCAGGGTTATCGAGGCGCGGGATTGAGTTTCAGGCACAATATAAAAAGAACAAACCCGTTACCCTGGGACTTGAGAACATGCGCCTGAAAGACTGCCACAATTTTCATGATTTTCGCGCGTTGGCCAAACGCCGGCTGCCCGGCCCGATTTTTAATTACATCGATGGTGCGGCTGACGATGAGGTCACGCTGCGGCGCAACGCGGCAAGCTTCGAGCAGTGTGACCTGGTGCCCAATGTGTTGCGCGGCGTGCGGGATGTGGATCTTTCGGTGACGGTGATGGGGCAAAAGCTGGCGCTGCCGGTGTATTGCTCACCCACCGCGCTGCAGCGCTTGTTTCATCACAGAGGCGAACACGCAGTCGCCGAGGCGGCCTCGAAGTTTGGCACCATGTTCGGCGTATCGTCGCTGGGCACGGTCAGCCTGGAAGAGATCCGCAAGACATACAGCGGTCCGCAGGTCTACCAGTTCTATTTTCACAAGGATCGTGGCCTGAACCAGGCCATGATGCAACGCGCCAAAGAGGCCGGCGTCAATATCATGATGTTGACTGTCGACAGCATTACGGGCGGCAACCGTGAGCGTGATCTGCGCACCGGGTTTTCGATTCCCTTCAAACTGAATCTCGCAGGGTTGTCCCAATTCGCCATGAAACCGGCCTGGGGATTCAACTATGTGACCCACGAGCGCTTTCAGTTGCCCCAGTTGCAGGAGCATGTCGACATGAGTGGCGGCGCCATGTCTATCGGTCGATATTTCACTGAAATGCTTGACCCCGCGATGACATGGACGGATGTGGCCGATATGGTTCAACGCTGGGATGGTCAGTTTTGCCTTAAGGGCATCATGTCTGTCGAGGACGCCAGGCGCGCCGTCGACATTGGCTGCACGGGCATCGTTTTGTCCAATCATGGTGGACGTCAATTGGATGGATCCCGTTCGGGTTTTGACCAACTGGCCGAGATCGTCGACGCGGTCGGCGACAGGATCGACGTCATGATGGACGGCGGGATACAGCGTGGCACGCATGTACTGAAAGCGTTGTCCCTGGGCGCCAAGGCGGTCGGTGTCGGTCGATACTATCTCTACCCGCTGGCCGCGGCCGGACAGGCGGGTGTCGAGCGTGCCTTGGGCCAACTGCGCACCGAGATCGAACGGGATATGAAGCTCATGGGCTGCACTTCCGTATCGCAGCTGACAAGAGAAAATTTACGATTTCGTTGATACCCGCGTTAAGCCAGGAAGGAACCGTGCCGCAAGACAGCATCGCCAGCGCAAGCCTGCTGCTGTTTGACCCTTTCTGGCCCTGACGCGCCGCCCGGGAGTTGACCGGGAAACTGCAGATCCCACGGCAGTACTTGCGTTCGCTGCCATCCGGGACGGACATCGCCAGGGGGGTGATTATTCCGAGTGATTCCCTATGACCTTTATTTGAGGCCCGTGACTCACTTGGGCAAGGCCAGGGATTGGACCCCGGGGATGTCGAATTGCGCGGCGGTCAGGCCGGTTTCCAACGCATCGCGCTGTGCGGCCGTCAGCTCAACGAGTGGCGGGCGCACAGTGGCCCATCCTTCATCGCCCGAGCGCTGTGCGATGGCTGCTTTCATGGCGGGGATCATCGGGAATTGCTGGAAGATCGCCCGTACGGCATCCAGGCCCTGTTGCAGGTCGTCGGCCTGGCCGCTTTGCCATTCGCGATACAGCGCGGCAATCGGACCGGGGTTCACGTTGCCCGTGGCAGTGATGCACCCTGCTCCGCCGCCCCGCAGCGTCTGCAGCAAGAACGTTTCGCTACCGGCAAATACGTCAAAGCCCTGAGGTTGAAACTGCTTGAGCATGGCGTCGGTATTCGTCCAGTCCCCAGAGCTATCCTTGATACCGGCGACGTTGTTGGGATAGGCCTTTAATAGGCGCTCGATCAGCGCCAGGCTGATCCCGACCTGGGCGACGGGTGGTATGTGATACAGGTACACGCGCAACCGATCGTCGGCGACTTGTTCGATGACTTGAGAGTACGCGCGGTACAGTCCCTCATCGCTGACGCCCTTGTAGTAGAACGGCGGCAGCATGAGTACGCCGGCGCAGCCCGCCGACACGGCATGGCGCGTTAGCTCAATGGCATCCGGCAACGCGCAGGCGCCCGTGCCGGGCATCATGCGGGCGGCAGGCAGGCCGGCTTCCAGCAAGGCGTCCAACAATGCGCGTTTTTCCGCCACACTGAGTGAATTCGCCTCGGAGTTGGTGCCGAACACGGCCAGGCCGACGCCCTGCTCTACCAGGTTTCGACAATGCGCCACGAACCGCGGCGCCGACGGCGTGTAGTCGGCGTTGAACGGCGTAAGAACGGGGGAAAGCACGCCACGCAGGCGCGGCATATCGGGGGGTAAGGAGGACATAGTGAGGTGGACTCCAGATAAAGGCGAGGAAAAACCGGGTGTCAACGTACGGTGCGCCATTGCCCATAGCGTTCGACGGCGGATTTGTCGAAGTCGAATCCCAGGCCCGGATCCTGCCGCAGCAGGACGCGACCGTCCTTGTGTTCCAGTTGACGATCAACCAGTTTGCGAAAATTCAGCACTTGATCATCCCAAAAGAACTCGACATAACGGGCGTTGGGTGTGGCCGCCACGAGGGGCGCATGCAGATCGTGGAACCAATGCGGACACACTACCACCCCATAACTGGCCGCAGTAGCGGAAATTCGTCTCCATTCGGTGATGCCACCGCAAACCGCGGCGTCGTGCTGCAGAATAGCGGCCGCATTCTTGTCCAGCAATTCCTTGTGATACCAACGGCCATAGCCGATCTCGGCCGTGGCGATGGGAATGCGCGTCAGTTTTGCGAGCTTTGCGTGGCTGTCCACGTCGTCCGGTGAAAACGGTTCTTCCAGGAAGTAAGGGTCGTATTGTTCAAAGCGGCGCACGTACTGCATCGCCTGCGTGGTATCGACCCAGGCGTTATTCAGATCCATCATGATTTCAATATCCGGCCCCACAGCCTCGCGGGCCGCACGCAGGCGTGCTTCTTCTTCTGCCGGCGACAGGCGGCCGGATTTCATTTTGACGGCGTTGAAGCCCTTGGCGACGTAGCTGGCCATTTCCTCGCCCAGCATTTCCGGGGTTTTGCCATCCAGGTAGTAACCGCCACTGGCATAGGCCGGCACGGAATCCAGTTCGTAGGCGCCCAGGAATCGATGTAGGGGCAGCTTTGCCGTGCGCGCATTCAGATCCCACAGTGCGGTGTCCAACGCGCTGAGCGCTCGCATGACCGTACCCGCACGCCCTTGCAGCAAGGACTCCTGATACATGGTTTCCCACAGGCGCTCAACGGCATGAGAATCCTGGCCGATCAACACGGGCGCCAGCAGTTGTTCGACCGCGTTGACGAACAGATCGCCCGCTGCGCTACCCACATAGCAAAACCCGATACCTTCGACACCATCAGTCGAGCGCACTTTGACCAAGCCGTAATAGCGGGTACTGACCGTGCGGGTGGAAAAGGAAGTGACCTTATCCAGCGGTACCGCGGCGGCGCAAACGTCGACGGAAAGAATCTTGGGCACGTGGATCTCCTTGTATGCCGTGTGGTTGATTATGAAGTAAGAAGCGGATGATCGTATTCTGAGCCGATAAAACAAAAAGAAAAATAATGTTCTGGCTTCTTGTGAAGTTATAAAATCCATCTTTTAAAGGGGATGGCCCAAGGCTCCAACACCATGGATACACGGTTTCTACAAAGCTTTATTTATGTCGTGGAAACGGGATCAATCGCCGCCGCCGCGCGCCGGCTGGACCTGACGCCGGCATCGGTCGCACAACGGATCAAAGCCCTGGAAACCGACGTCGGCAGCCAGTTGATCGTGCGTGCCGGCCGCACGGTCAAACCCACACTGGCCGGCAATCGCATTCTGCAGCACGCACATACCGTGCTGAACGAAGTCCGCGACCTGCGTTCTGTCGCGTCTGAAACCAGCTTGCCAGCAGGTCCCCTGCGCCTGGGCGCCACGCCCACGGGATTGACGCAAATCTTGCCTGGCGTGCTAAAGCAGTGGGTGTTGGCTCACGCGCATATCGAGATTTATATCGAACCGGCACCCAGCACGGTGCTGTATCAACGCCTGCTCAACGGCCATTTAGACGCCGCTGTGATGGTGCATCCTCTATTCGATTTGCCTAAAAGCTGCGCGTGGCATGGCTTGCGCAAAGAGCCGCTGACGCTGGTCACCCCGTCCACGATGCTTGTGAGCGATCCGATCAAAACGCTGGCAACCGAGCCCTTTATTCGATATGACCGTCAGGTGGTGGCTGGAAAGTTGGCTGACGACTACCTGCGTCATCACGGGGTGCGGCCGCGTGTTCGCTTTGAGTTGGACGGCATCGAATCCATTGGAAAACTCGTGGCCGAAGGTCTGGGGATCTCTGTGCTGCCGGACTGGAACGTCGGTGGTCCGCCCGATTTCGCGATCAAGCGCTGGGCGTTGCCACCGCCCCATATGGAACGAGAAGTCGGCATCGTGTGGACTCGCGCGGGCGTGCGTGCACAATTGGCGCAAACGCTGGTGGCGTTGGCCGCACCGTTATTCAAGTTGGAAAGCGTTACCGGGCCTTCATGATGGTGAACCGTTGTGACCGGATCCGGCCGCTTACCTGCCTTACAGGGCAATTGTCATTGCTTTGCTCAGGCGGCACGTTGCGGCGATTCACTGTTTAACCGCGCTTCGGCCTTGCGCGCTGCCAGCGTCAGGCCCAGTCGTCGGCTTTCGGTGATGGCGGTCTGCCAGTGTTCGCGTGCCTTGGCATGTTGGCCTTGACGATCGGCGACGTTGCCTAGCAGGCAGAGATATTCGCCCCGCATGAAGTGGCTGCCGAATTTATCCATTTGCACTGCGGCCCGGCGTACGGCGCACGAGGCCCGCTCTGTTTGATTGTGCTCCAGGTAGGCGCTGGCCAGAAAGAGTTCCAGCGCGGATTGCAGCACGGGCATACCTTCGCGTGATGCATCGATGGCTCGCTGGATCTCGTCGAGTCCGGTGGGTTCCCCGCGGCACGCGTGTACCCAGCCGGACAGGCCTTCAGCCAGCCCATACCACAGCGCAAAATCGCCACTGGTGGCGGCCGAGCGCAAGGTGTTGGCGGCGTGCAGGGCTTCGTCGTCGTCGCCGCGTTGGCGGTGGATTTCGGCGAGCATGGCCAGGCATAGTACCCGGCTGGCCAAATGGTCCAGGCTATTGGCGTCGTCCAGACCGGCCTGGGCAAACGCCAGCCCCTCTTCTTCGCGGCCCTGTAGTGTGAGCGCCCAACCCAGGACGGCTTTTGCGGCGCAGACGCCGTCGGCACCCCAGCGGGCCAGCCGCATACTGTAATCCGGTTGACCATTCAGGCTGGTGATGCTGTGGCGCAGCCAGCGTTCGGCGGCCACCATGTCGCCGGTCAGCAGATAGCTGAAACCGCAAGCGTACTGCGCCCAACCGAGCAAGACGCTGTCACCGTTTTGCTCGGCGTAGCGATAAAGCCCGTCTGCCAGTTGCAGGCTTTCGGTATGCGTGCGAGTGCTCAGGGCCACACTCCAGGCGCCCCAGAGCATGAGAAACTGCGTGCTCGGGTCGTCGTCATCGTTGATCTGCAATTCGGCGATGCGCGCGTAGGCCTCGAAGGTCTCGGTCGCGCCGCCGCCTTTGAGCGACGTGAATACCGCGCCGCGCAGCAATTGCACATCGAGCTCGGTTCTGCGGCGCACGGCGACATCGTCGATATGGCGCAGCGCGCGCAAGGCGCGTTCGGTCAGCATCTGCGCCTCGGTCACTGCCGACTGGGCCAAGGCGTCGCGGGCTGCCAGGCACCACCAGTGCGAAGCGTTGGCGTGCAGCGCAATATCGAAGTGGCGCGCGATGTAGGCGGACTCTACGGACTCGGCGCGCGACTCTTGCTCGATCAGATAATTGGCGACTTTCTCGTGCGTGATGCGGCGCTGGCCCGGGCTGAGCGTTTGATAAATCGCGTCACGCACCAGCGCATGGCGAAAATTTGCGGGAATGCCATCCTCGATCAGACCGCGCTGGCGCAGTTCAAGCAGGATCTCGGGCATCCTGTGGGGAGACATCCCCATGTCCTGGGCGGCCCGATGCATCAATATGTCGTCCACCTGCCCTACGACGGCGGCGAACTGCACGAGCTTGCGAGCAGCGGGCTCCAGATCCGACAGTCGGGCGGCTATCAGATCGGCAATGACGGGCGTCACGCCGATATCCGCGCCCAGCGTGACCTGACGCACCATTTCTTCGGCATAGAGCGGGATACCATCCGCGTCGTCCACGATCCTGGCGCGCAGCTTCGGCGAGAGGCGCTGCCCCTTGGCTCGATGCGCAACGAGCTCCGCGATGACCTGGCGTTCCAGGGGTTTGAGTTGCAGTTCATGGGCAGACCAAGGGCAATGAAACTCGTCACGCACCGTCATCAGCATCATGGTCGCTGCGGACTGCTCGTGCTGCATCAGCATTTCGATCAATGCCAGGCTGGAGTGGTCCGCCCAGTGCAGGTCTTCCCAGACTAGCAACAGCGGGCGATTGGGTTGACTTCGATGCGTCAGGATGGTCGCCAGCGCCTGGATTAGCGACTCGCGTGGCAGATCGCCAGCGGCTGCGCGTTCGCTTTCTGGGAACAGGACGCGTCGCAGGCTGGCACAGACGGAGGCGTCCAGTCCCACGCGACGGCAGACCGTGTCGATCAGCTGATTCTGGGAGCTGGGGGATTCGAGGATATCCTCTACGCCCCCCCACTCCAGGGATAGACGCCGCATGACGAATTCGCGTACGGCATAAAACGGTGTGTGATCGTGACCCTCTTGGCTGGCCAGCAGACAGACGTCGCCGCCGGTATGGCGCACGTATTCCGCCATGACGCCTGCCAACAGCGACTTGCCGATGCCGGCTTCGCCACGCACGGTCATAGCGGTGGGCCGTTGAACCACGGGCAGATGCGCCCACAGACGGACCAGACTGTCGAACTCGCGCACGCGGCCAAACATCCGTCGCACGACTTTGGCCTCGAGCGGAGAGTCCAGCACGCACAAATGTCTACCGTGGCGTTTTTCGGCATGTACGGCGAACTCGCCCACGACGCGATCGCGGGTGGCCGCACTGATCAGGACTTCTCCGGTATCGGCCAGATAAGCCAGTCGCATGGCACTCTGACTCACGAGTGCACCCGCGTCGGGGCGCGTTTCCGATTGCACCAGGGAAATCTCGGCGTGAATACCCTGGCCCAGCCGTACCCCTGTCGGTAGAGGCAGGGCGCGGATGGCACACGCGAGTTTGCAGGCGATATGGGCCGGGCGTTCGGTCAGCTTTGGATAGCCGAAGACAATCGCCAGGCTGCTGTCTACGCCGACCAGGACGTGTCCGCCTTCGTTGCGCGCAAGTTTCAGCAGGCGCTTGCGCGCCATTTGCAGGCTTTGCAATGATTGTTCGGGATAGTCTTCGGATTCCTCTAGCGACAACGCAACCGCGAGTACCGCCAGCGGATGATAGTGACGCTGTTCGATCGGTCGCAGTACGTCCAGATCCAACGCGGACTGCCCCTGTTCGATCAGCGTGCGCGTTTGCTCCGAGGGCTCGGAGTCAAAGCGTTCGCGCATGATGCCGACACAGTGCTCGTAGGCCAGCATGGCGGCCTCGCGATTGCCACTATTGAGCAGCAGGCGGATCAGGTGGCGATGCGCGCCCTCGTCTTCGGGATGTTGGTGAACCCATTTTTTGGCCGTATCCAGCGCCTGATCCTGCAGGCCCTGGTCCATTAACTGGGCCAGTACCGTTTTGCGGGTGCCGGAAATATCGCGCTCGATACGCGACTGCCAGCTCGTTTTCCATGCGGTGAATGCTCCGCTTTCGGGCAGATCGGTGTACTCCAGCAACTTGCCGCGGTCGTACTCCAGCCGCTGTTCGAGCGTCAAGGATTCGTAGCCAGGGGCGCCAATGATGGCCAGCGCGTCAACCATGATGACGTCGGGATTCAGGGCCAAAGTGCCGGCCGTGGCTATCCAGGCATCGGGAACCGGCTCAAACAATCGGCGTAACACGAATAGCGAGTGGCGCAGGTTGGCGCGTCCATCTTGTAGATCAGCGGGCCAGAGGGTGTTGGCCAATTCTGCGCGGGTATAGGGTTTTCCTTGTGCTAGCGCCAACATGGCGAGCAACAGTTTGGGTTTGCTATAGCTGAATGCCCGACGACCGCTGACATTGGACACGGTGATATCGAATTCACCGAGTAAACGAAGTTGAACTGGTCGTATCAGGCTTAGGTGCATAGGGATAGATGGCGAGAACAATATGACCCGCCAGGACGACATGCGGAAATGCACATCGGAACTGCCCTGCCTCGTACCTTGGTTAGGTCTTTGCTCTCAATTGATATCGATTCGATACAGAAATAGCGTTGTAGCGCAAAAAGCGTTGAACAAACGTTAAATCGATTACAGACAATGACGACATTTTTGCGCTTTGCATCAACGCTTGATAAACGTCCGATCCATAACATGCATCAATACGCGGCGAAACACCACTTTCTTCGTAAAACAAGATAGTACGAATGTATGCAAATTATTTCGAACATGCGCCGCGTCCGCATAGGAATCGTCGACAGTGCCAATCAACGGGTTCGATCGCAACGTGGGCGCCAGCCCAATCCGCGCCGACCAGCCGGCGGGTGAAAACCCGCGTGACGGCGAGGCCTATACGGCCATGCGCAGCCAGATCGACCTGTTGACAGATATCCATGCCAGTACGGTGGCAGTGGACTGGAAGGCCATCATACGCCTGGGCGCACAGGTGCTCGGCCAGGAAGGCAAGGACCTGGCGGCCGGTGCGTGGCTGACCGTCGCGCTGTTTCATACGCACGCGTTGGTGGGTCTGGCCGAAGGCATTCACGTATTACGCGATTTAGTCGCGACTTATTGGGACGAAATGTCTCCACCTGCTGCACGATTGCGGGGGCGTCGTAACCAGATCCAGTGGATGCTGGACCACTTGAGCGAAGGCCTGCAAGACTCAAGCGCCGAATTCACGCCGCTGCAACCCGACGTGCATAGCGAGTTGCTCGCTGACTGGGAAGCGCTGGATGCCGCCTGGCAGGCGCACGACGATGAGGCCCCTGCTTTCTATGGCCTGCGTGCGATCTTGGCGAGTCTGCCCGTCGAGCGGCCGGCAGAGCCCAAACCCGAAGCATCGACGTCAGGTGCCGCGCCCGCCGCAGGCACAGCCGCCGCGGGCGCNGTCGCCGTGCCTGCGGCGGGCAGTGATCCGGAGACCGTTGCCGAGAACGCGCTGGCGGGGCTGCGTCCGCTGATCGATTGGTATTTGCAAGAGCACACTACCCTGCCCTTGCTGTATCGGTTGAATCGGATCTGCGCCTGGAGCACGCTGGAGCACGCGCCGCCGGCCCAGAACGGCGCGACGCGTCTGCCCGCGCCCCCTGATCAAGTCGTGGTGGGTTTCGAAAAAATCGCACAAGGTGGCGATCCGCAAGCGGTGATTCACTTTGCCGAATCGCGTCTGATCGGGCTGCGCTACTGGCTGGATCTGAATCGTGCCAGCCACGCTGCCCTGAGCCGCCTGGGGGCCACGGATGCCGCGACGACCGTCGCATTTGAGACGGGGCGCCTGCTTTCGCGCTTGCCTGAACTGGCGCAGATGCGATTCAGTGATGGCCGTCCATTTGCCGATCCCGACACCCAGGCGTGGCTGGAGGCCCTGGCCAGTGACGGGCCACATGCATCGGGTGGCGCGGGTGCGGCGGACGCCGTCTCCGAGCTCACAAAGGCCGCCGATGCCGATGCCGTCGCCGGCAAGCTCAATGACGCCCTGGATAACCTGCAGGCCGCCGCGCGCCATGCCGGCAGCCAACGCGACAATTTTCGCTTACGACTGGCGCAATGCGCCCTGCTTCAACGTTTTGATGCGCGTGCCGACATGCGTCCGCTGCTGGCCACGCTGATTAAAGAACTCGACGCCCACCGCCTGGCCACATGGGAGCCCGATCTAGCGCGGCAAGCCCTGAAGTTGGCAGCGGCCGTCGAACTGCGATACGGCGCGCCTGACGCCGGGTCCAACGAGTCCATGCTGGCCCGCCTGGCCAGCCTGGATCTGCGGGCCGCTTGGCAACTTTCGCAGTCTACTGCCGCCGCTTAACCCATCCGTTACCAAGGAGAACCGCAATGGCCAATGATGGATCCGTAGCCCCAAAGGAACGTGTCAACATCGTCTACAAACCGGCTACCGGCGATGCTAAAGAGCAGGTCGAGCTACCGCTTAAGCAACTCGTGTTGGGCGATTTCACGCTGCAGGAGTCCGATACGCCCCTGGATGAGCGCAAGCCCATCCAAGTCGACAAGGACAACTTCAATGACGTGCTCAAAGCTCAAGGCCTGAACGTCACGATGGCGGTGCCTAATCGCCTGTCCGAAGGCGAGACCGACGAGTCGCTGCCCGTCACGCTCAAGTTCGAAAACATCCGCGATTTCGAGCCGGATGCCCTCGTCGAGCAAGTACCGGAGTTGCGCCAGTTGATCGAGCTGCGCGAGGCGCTGAAATCCCTGAAAGGCCCGTTGGGCAATCTTCCCGAATTCCGCAAGAAACTGCAGGCGCTGATTCAAGACGAAGGCGCACGCGAACGCTTGCTGGGCGAATTGGGCGTGCAATCGGCGGACGCTGAGTCCGACAAATCCAAGGAGTAATCGATGAGCCAGGAATCCCCCCAGCAACAGGCCGCGGCGCAGGCCGCCGAACAGGCCGGCGGATCGCTGATCGACCAACTGATCGAGTCGACTCGCGTCAAGCCTGGCGACGATGCTTACTCGATTACCCGCCAGGGGCTGGAAGCCTTTGTGGCGGAGTTGCTCGAGCCCAGTCGCGCAACACAAAAGGTCAGCCAGGGTCTGATCGACGAAATGATCGCGGGCCTGGACAGCAAGCTATGCCGCCAGGTCGACGCCATCATGCACCAGGATCAATTCCAAAAGCTGGAATCGGCTTGGCGCTCGTTGAAGTTCCTGGTCGATCGCACGGATTTTCGCGAGAACAATCGCATCGAAATCCTCAATGTCTCTAAAGAGGCGTTGCTGGAGGATTTCGAGGACGCCTCGGACATCACGCGCTCGGGCTTGTACAAGGCGGTCTACACGGCGGAATTCGGCCAGTTTGGCGGTGAACCATTCGGCACGATCATCGGCAATTATGAGTTCACCCCGGGTGGGCAGGACATCAAGCTGCTGCAGTCTGTGGCCAGCGTTGCCGCGATGGCGCACACGCCATTCATCGCATCGGCCGGCCCGCAGTTTTTCGGCATGGATTCGTTCGCAGGTTTGCCAAATCTGAAAGACCTGGGCGCGGTCTTCGAAGGCCCTCAATACACCAAGTGGAATGCGTTTCGGCAGACCGAGGACGCGCGCTTCGTGGGGCTGACGCTGCCGAACTTCTTGCTGCGCGTACCGTACGGCGACGATACCGTTCCCACCAAGCAGTTCCGTTACAACGAAGACGTGTCCAATGGCAGCCGCGAGTTCCTGTGGGGCAATGCAGCGTTTGCGTTTGCCAGCCGTCTGTCGGAAAGCTTCGCCCAATACCGCTGGTGCGCCAACATCATTGGCCCTCAAGGCGGCGGCACGGTCAATGATCTGCCCGTCTACAACTACGAGGCGATGGGCGAGACGCAGAGCAAGATCCCCACCGAAGTCTTGATCTCGGAACGTCGCGAGTTCGAGCTGGCCGAACAGGGCTTTATTGCGCTGACCATGCGCAAGAACACGGACAACGCGGCGTTCTTCTCTGCAAATTCGGTCCAGAAGCCCAAGTTCTTCGGCAACAACAAGGAAGGCAAAGAGGCTGAGCTGAACTACAAGCTCGGCACCCAACTGCCGTACATCTTTGTCGTGAGCCGGCTGGCGCACTACATCAAGGTAATCCAGCGGGAAAACATCGGCACCTGGAAAGAACGCAACGATCTGGAAACCGAGTTGAACAACTGGATCCGCCAGTACGTCGCGGACATGGACAGTCCGGCGCCAGGCGTGCGCGGCCGCCGTCCGCTGCGTCAGGCTGAAATTACTGTGTCGGATGTCGAAGGTGATCCGGGATGGTATCGCGTGGGCCTGAAGGTACGTCCGCATTTCAAGTACATGGGGGCGTCTTTCACGCTGTCTCTGGTGGGCAAGCTCGAAAAGAGCTGATCCGCCGGTTAGCGGAATGGGNGTGCCGGCTGCCACCGGCNCGCCACAGGGTCTGCATGTCGTGCAGACCGTCACTTCAACAACAAGGAGCAATTTACCATGGCTATGCCGTGCTACCTGACCTTGGTAGGTCAAAACCAAGGCAATATCGAAGGATCGTGCGAAGTCAGCGGACATGAGGGCAAGATCCTCATCCAGGCGGTCGATCATTCCATCGAGCTGCCCAAGAACCCGCAAACCGGCCTGCCTTCGGGCAAGCGCCAGCATTTGGGCATCACGCTGGTTAAAGAAATCGACAAATCCTCGCCGAAGCTATACCAGGCGCTGTGCTCGGGCGAGCAGCTCAAGAGTGTCTTGCTGGAGTTCTACCGCATCAGCCCAAAGGGGATGGAAGAAAAGTACTACACCATCCAATTGGAAAAGGCGGTGATCGTGGGAACCCATCTGTGGGTACCCAATTGTCTGCAGCCTGACAACCGTCAACTCGGACACATGGAAGACGTCGCCATGACCTACGAGAAAATCGTATGGACATGGGAACCGGACGGCATCGAATCGGAAGATTCGTGGCTGGCGCCGAAGTAATAGCGAGAGAGAGAGCGGGTCCGCACGGGCCCGCCCTCCCCGTGTCTCATGAGAGAGCGTCGCCTACTGGAACGCATTGCCGGCCTGGGTACCGACGATCAGCGTTCACACGTTACCCGCGCCGAGATCCTGGTTGACTCGATCCTTAGCCACTTGCGGCGGATCCTGAATACGCGCCAGGGCAGCGTGCCTATAGACCCCCTGTTCGGCGTGCCCGATTTCACCAACCTGGCGGGGTCGTTCGCCGCCGGCACCACGGGACAGATTATCGAAGACATGAATCGCATGATCCTGCGCTATGAGCCGCGTCTACGCCAATCGCAGATCATTTTTGCCGAGTCCCAGGACGAGGTGCTGTCGCTGGCATTTTCCATCACCGGCCTGATCGCCGTGGATGACCAGGAAATACCGATACGTTTGACTTCGCATGTGGCCGCGAACGGCCGCGTGTCCTTAAAAAGGCAGTAGACATGCTGAATCGCTACTACGAACAGGAACTGGGCTATCTGCGCACGCTTGCGGCTGAATTCGCCGCAAGCAATCCCGCGCTGGCTCCGCTTCTGGGGTCGGGTAACGCCAGCGATCCTGACGTGGAACGCCTGCTGGAAGGCGTCGCGTTCATGACCGGCCTCATGCGCCATCGGCTGGACGACGATTTTCCGGAGTTCATCCAGAATCTGGCGCAGTTGTTGTTTCCACACATGCTGCGTCCCCTGCCTTGCATGACGATCATGCGCTATCAGCCTCGTGCGGCGCTGGAAGCCCCCGTCACGATCCCGGCCGGCACCGAGTTTGCCTCCGTGCCGGTGGATGGATTGCGGGCAATCTTTCGGGCCTCGTTTGCGGTCACCTTGGAGCCCGTGACATTGAAGGGAGTGCAATGGGAAGGCGGCGGGACGCAGCCCCGGTCACTGCGCCTGCAGTTCACGCTCGCCGGCGTGGCCGGTGCGGATTGGACGAGTGACCGTCTGCGGTTTTTCCTCGGTGATGCGCACGCGGATGCGGCGCGCCTGTATCTGCTGTTGTTGCGTCACGTGCGCGAGGTTCGCATCAGCGCCGAAGGCGGCCCGATAACGGTGTTGCCGGCCAGCAGTATCCAGCCGGCCGGCCTGCGCCCTGATCTGGAGTTGTTGCCGTGGCCGCGCGGCGCGCACCCCGCCTGGCGTGTGTTGTACGAGTATTTCGCCCTCCCGGAAAAGCTGCTCTTCCTGGACTTTACCGGTATTTCGCAATGGATCTCGCGCGGTAAGGGCGGCGAATTCTCGGTGCAGATCATGTTCGACGAGGTGCCAAGCTGGGCGCCCTCGGTCGACCCCTCGAGCTTCATCCTGAATGCGACGCCGGCCGTCAATTTATTCAGCCATGATGCGCATCCGATTCGGGTGGATCATCTCCAGCCGGATTACCGCATCCGTCCGATCACGCGTGGTAATCGAGCCGTGGAGCAGATTTTTTCGGTCGACAGCGTGAGTGCGCGCACGGCCGCCGGCGCCGAAGAGGAATATCACGCGTTTTCGGCGATGCACGACGAGAGCGCCGCGGCGTACAACCTCAGCATACGCGCGTCGGCCCTGCATCGTGGCTATGATCATTTTCTGAGCCTGCCCTATGCCACCGGCGAAACGCCCGAGCCCCTGACGCTTTCCACGCGATTGACCTGCACGCATGGTGATCTGCCGCAAGGCCTGCGGCTGGGTGACATCAGCGAGCCGACTGACAGTTCGCCGGCCCGGGTGGCCTTCACCAATATCCATGGCATTACGCCGCATAGTCCGCCGGTTGTCGATAGCGCCCTGCTGTGGCGGGTGCTGTCGCATTTGAATGCCAACCATCTGGCGCTGGCCAACGAAGGGCAGTTGCGCGACCTGTTGTCGCTATACGTCCCGGCACGTCAGGCGGATGCTCAGCGTCATGCCACGGCACGCCGCAGTGTCGAGTCGATTGGCAATGTGACAGTGGAGCCGGCACGACGCATCGTGCAGGGTATGTCTGTCCTCGGCAGCGACGTGCGCATCGAGTGTCGTGGTGACCATTTCCCGGGTCGTGGCAGCTTGTTTCTGTTTGGCACGGTGCTCGATGAGTTCCTGGCCGGTACGACCGCCCTCAACACCTTCAGCGCCCTGACGCTGGTGGACATCGTTAACGGAGATACCTTGCAATGGCCCGCGAAGATCGGTCGCTATCGCCTGCTATAGCCCAGCCATCGCTCGACGACCCGCTGTTGGCGCAGGGGCATCGCTACGCCTTTTTTCAGGCGCTGCGATTGCTGCGGCTGCGCAGTGCGGACATTCAGGCGTTTTCGCAGAACGTGCGGGTGCGCCCGTCTGTCACGCTGTCGTTTCCGGATCGGGATATCGAGCAAATCGAACGCGATGCCGAAGGCAAGTACCGGATCACCGCGAATTTCTTTGGCTTGTATGGCGTCACGTCGCCCCTGCCGACGTTTTACACCGAAGACCTAATCGAAGAGCACTTGCAAGGTGGCTCGACGGCGCGCGATTTCATCGACATCCTGCACGCCGCGCTATACCCATTGCTGTTTCGTGCCTGGGAGAAAAATCGTATCTGGCTGGCCGTAGCCGAACGGCAGGATTCCACTCGCATGGAGCACCTGTATGCGCTGGTGGGCATGGCCGGCGGCGCGGCGGCGCACCATCCGAAGGCGCGCGGGCTGCTGCCGCATGCGGGCAATTTCAACCAGTTTCCGCGTTCGGCGCTGGGCCTGGAGTCGCTGGTCGAAGGCTTGCTGGAGGCGCTGCCGGTAGACGTGGAACCCTGCGTCGCCGAAATCGTATCGATTCCCGAACCGGCCCGCTGCCTGCTGTCGGAGCAGGCCTGCGTATTGGGCGAAGACGCGATGCTGGGCAGTCAGATCGCAGAGCGGGCCGGTGGCCTGGTCGTGCATATCGGTCCGATTCCGGGCGATCGTTTGCACGATCTGTTACCGGGCGCGGCGCTGCATGATCGCCTGGTGCGCGCCGTAGCCCTGTATTTGCGTGCGCCGTTGCGTTGTGTGCTGGGCTTGCGTGTCGAGCCCGAGCAGCGTCTGGGCGCTTGTCTGGGCGAAGGCTGGTGCCAGTTGGGCCTGAACACCTGGTTGCCCGAAATAAAACCCGGAGATCTGGCCAATCCCTGGCCCCGTTACGACGAAATATTCCTGCCGATCGATACCGATCCCACACGTATTTCCAAAGAGGTCCTGCAATGATGCTGGTAGAACTGAAACCGCTGTTCGCGCGCTTGAATCCGTATTGTTCGGCCGCCCTGGAGGGCGCCGCGGGCTTGACTTTGGCCCGCAATCATTACGAGATCGCGGTTGAGCACATGTTGCGCCGCCTGATCGAGTCGCCCGACGGCGACGCGGCACGCATCCTGGCGTTTTTCGATATCGATGCATTGCGCTTGACGGCCCAATTGGATGACGCGCTGGGGCAACTGAAGAACGGCAATCCCGGGCGTCCGGTATTCGCCGGCCTGTTGACCGAATGGGTCCAGGAATCGTGGCTGATGGCCTCGATCACGCTGGGGCAGAGTCGCGTGCGTAGCGGCGCCCTGCTGCTGGCGCTGATTGCGCGCCTCAGCTATTACGGCGCGGGCACGCGCTACGCCGAAACGCTGCGCGCGATCTCGCGCGACAAGCTAGTGGCCGAGTTCGACACTATCGTCGACGGCTCCAGTGAAACGGATTTGCGAGTGTCCGAGGGCGGTGGTGCGGGGACTGGAGCAACTGCCGGTGCGCCAGCGGGCGATTCGGCCATTGGGCGATTCTGCGAGGACTTCACCGCCAAGGCCCGGGCCGGCAAGATCGATCCGGTGTTTGGTCGTGATAATGAAATCCGCCAGATGATCGATATTCTCGCGCGTCGTCGCAAGAACAACCCCATTTGCGTGGGTGAGCCCGGCGTGGGCAAGACGGCCGTGGTCGAGGGCCTGGCCCTGCGCATCGTCAACGGAGATGTGCCCGAGTTTTTGCGTGATACGCGACTGGTGGGCCTGGACCTGGGGTTGCTCGAGGCGGGCGCAAGCGTCAAGGGTGAATTCGAGAACCGGTTGCGCGGCGTCATTGACGAGATCAAGGGCTCGGTGCAACCGATGATCCTGTTTATCGACGAGGCGCACATGCTGATCGGCGCGGGCGGTCAGGCGGGCGGATCAGACGCTGCCAACTTGCTCAAGCCCGCCCTGGCACGTGGCGAGCTGCGTACCGTGGCGGCGACGACGTGGTCCGAGTACAAAAAGTACTTCGAGAAAGACCCAGCACTGGCACGTCGCTTTCAGTTGGTGAAGCTGGACGAACCCGATTTGCCGACCGCAGTGCAGATTCTGCGCGGTCTGAAGGACCGGTATGAGGCCGCTCATGGCGTGACGGTGCGCGACGATGCCATCGTGGCCGCCGCAGAGTTGTCCAATCGCTACATCACAGGGCGTCTGCTGCCGGATAAGGCGGTCGATCTGCTGGATACGGCTGCGGCGCGGGTGCGTATTGGCTTGGGCATCAAGCCGGCCGAGCTCGAAAATCTGGAAAGCGGTCTGGCAGGTCTGGAGCGCGAACGCGTGGCGCTAGCGCGTGACGTGCAGTTCCAACCGGGTGCGTATAGCGATCGACTAAGTGAGATCGAGGTCGAGCGCGCGGACCTGGAGGCGCGGCATGCCGACCTGGAGGGGCGCTGGAAGGCCGAAAAGGAAGCCGCCGAGGCTGTGTTAGCGTTGCGACGCCAACTTGGCGCCGCGCAGAATACGCCGACGGAACTGCCGATTGAAACACCGACTGAGGACGCGTCGGCACAGGAAACGCCGGCTCAGCAAACATCGGCTCAGTCGTCGGACGACACGCCGGCGAAGACGGCGGACGAAGCATTGGTCAAGGCACGGACCGAGGCCGCAGCGTCGACTAGTGTGGCCGCATTTGAAGCGCCGATTGCGCCGGCACCTGTCGCCGCATCGGCTGCCGCGCCCGTCGATGCCGGCACTGACGTCGTGGCCACACCCGAGGCCCTCGCCGCGCAGTTGGCCGAGGCACGCGACAAGCTCAAGAGTCTGCAGGGTCAATCGCCGTTAGTCTTCATTGAAACCGATCCCGACGCCGTGGCGCGCGTGGTGTCCGATTGGACCGGCGTGCCTCTGGGCAAGATGCAGCGCGATGCCGTCAGTGGCGTGCTGGCGTTGGCCGATCGCATCAAGGAACGCATTCGCGGGCAGGATCATGCGGTGGATCAGATTGCCGCCACGGTCAAGGCTGCGCAATCGGGGCTGCGGGATCCACAGCAACCCTTGGGTGTCTTCTTGCTGGTAGGCCCCTCCGGCGTGGGCAAAACCGAAACCGGTCTGGCGGTGGCCGATCAATTGTTCGGTGGCGAACATGCGCTTGTGTCGATCAACATGAGCGAGTTCCAGGAAAAGCATACCGTCAGCCGCCTGGTGGGTTCGCCGCCGGGCTATGTGGGATATGGCGAAGGCGGCGTGCTGACCGAAGCGGTGCGCAAGCGCCCCTACTCCGTGGTGTTGCTGGACGAGGTCGAAAAAGCCCACTTGGATGTCGTGAATCTTTTCTATCAAGTCTTTGACAAGGGTACCCTGGCCGATGGCGAAGGTCGGGCTATTAATTTCAGCAATACGGTGGTGTTTCTGACCAGCAATCTGGCGACGGAGGAAATCACCCGCCTGTCGCGTGACGGTCGGCCCGATGTCGAATCCCTGACCGCCGCGATTCATCCGGTCCTGGCCAAGCACTTCAAGCCGGCGCTGCTGGCGCGCATGACAGTGGTGCCCTTCTATACCCTGCCGCCGTCCGAGTTAGCTGGCATCGCCGATCTGAAGCTGAACAAGTTAGCGCAACGCCTGGAGACCGCCAATCGCATCAAGCTGAGCTTCGAGCCCTCGGTGCGTGACACCATCGCCGCGCGGTGCACCGAGGTCGATAGTGGTGCCCGCAATATTGATTTCATTTTGCGCAAGAGCCTCACGCCGCTGCTGTCGGATACGGTGCTGTCGTCGTTGGCCGATGGCCGCACGCTGAGTGCTATCCACGTGGCGCCGGACGACAGTAATGGCTGGGCCGTCACCACCACCGAGGGCTGACCGTATGTCGAATGCCGCCTACGACTTCCAGATTGTGTGTCCGACGCTGCAGGGACTGGTGCCAGGCCAGGACATCCATGTCACGTATTGGAAAGGGACCGAGGCTGTCTCGCAACTTTATCAATTCGAGATCAAGTTCGCGGTTCGCCAGGCGAACCTGGCCCTGGAAAAACTACTGAACGAGCCCGCCACGTTTATTGCCCATAAACCGGATGGTTCCGTACTGTGCTGGCACGGCATCGTCACGGGCGGCTCGCAGCAGGGGCGTGATGAAACGTTTGACTACTATCAGGTCATATTGGAACCGCGTTTGGCGAAACTGCGAACCCAGTTTTGGTCGGATATCTATCTGGATAAACAACTCGACGACATCATTCGACAGTTGCTGCGATCGATTGGTCTGGACGAGCCTTACAGTGTGCCGGGCGCGCCCTACGATTACCATATCGCGGCGAGCAAAATGGTCAACACCAAGCGGCCATTTGTCTGCCAGTTTGAGGAAACCTGCCTGGCTTTCCTGATGCGCAAGCTCGAGTTCTATGGTGTGTACTTCTGGTTCGAGCAAGGAAAAGACCACGAGTCAATCGTCTTTGCCAACAGCGTCGATCAGCAGCCATCCGACCCGGATATTGCGGTTTATTACCCCAAAGGCGTCATCGACCCCGACGCCCAGGAAGTGGTCATCACACAATTGAATCGGTCCGTGAACATGCTTCCCGGCAGCGTCACCCTGCACGATTCCACCACCTGGCAAAATACGGTGATGTCGCTGGACAGCAGCGCTACGGCGCCGGGGCCGATCCCAGCATTTGGCGACGAGCATCGCTACAGAAATCATTATGAGACGGTGACCGACGAGGACGCTGCCGGCAATCCCGTGGTTGGCGGGGAAACCCTGGCAACCTGGCGCAGCCAGGAAATGGCTTGCGAACGCGAGCGCATTTGGGGTGAGGCGCAAACGCCTGGTGTGCGTGCGGGCCGCATGCTAGAGGTGTCGGAGTACTTGCGCGGCGCGTCTCCCAACCAGTATTACGTGATTGAGGTGACCCATAAGGGCCAGCAGCCGCTAGAAACCGCACCCGACGCGGAAGGAAGCGCCTATTTTTCGCAATTCGTGGCGTTGCCGCGCTGGCTTGACGCGAGCGACGAGAATCCTCAGCCGCTGCAATTCAGGCCAGCACGCTCGACTCCTGTGCCGGTCATATCGCAGATGGTCAATGGCTTTGTGGACATCGTCGACCCAAAGAAACCGCAACTGTATGCACAGATGGACGCAGAGGGCCGATACATGGTGAGGTTGCCCTTTGCCAAGAAGCGCTACCCAGGCGACCAAAACTCTGCTCACTTGCGTATGGCCACTCCCTACGCGGCCGGTACTTCCACGTCGGACATGAAACTGCAAAACGCCGGCATGCATTTCCCGTTGCGCGAAGGCACCGAAGTGATCATTGCCTTTTTGAATGGCGATCCAGACCGGCCGGTCATCATGGCCGCCTTGCCCAACACGGAAGCTCCCAGCGTGGTGACCTCGGCGAACCCGGGTGACCATATTGTCCGGACCCCGTCAGGCAACTTGTTCGCCATGCTGGATAACGCCCCAAATCCCAAGAATTACGAGCTCGACGAAAAATCGTCCATTCTGTTGAATACGACATCGCCGAGTGCAATGTTGAGTTTGGGACAATGCGGTTCAGCGAATCCAGGCTTTTACCTGACGACAGAGGAAAACGGCACTGTCTACGCTGGACAAAGCATGAAGATGGAAGTGCCAGGTCACTGGCGCATGTCGGCGGGTACCGCGCCTGATGCTAATTCGACCACAAGTAACTTTATCAGCAGCCAGGCCACCGGCTTGGATCAAGGGATCAACGTAAGTCAAACTGGCGGAATCGTCGTCTCGAACTTCTTGGGTATGAAGATAGAGGCGGTGGAGAGCGTATCGCTGAGCCAGTTTTTCGGCGCGAAGATTAACTTGGCCGAAGCCGCTGAGTTTTCCATGACATTGGGCCTCAAGTACAACGTGAGTTCGGTGAAGACATGGAACGTCGATCCTGTCCAGTGGGTAAGTACCGCGCTCAAGCGTGCGTTTACAGCCGCGGAGGTGGTCAATGTCGCAGAAAGCGTGGAGAGCACGTACGTGGATAAAACCGAGAACGTGGGGGACTATTCAATTACGGCCGTAGGCTCCTTTGATTTAGAAACAGTCGGCCCGTGCCAAATTGATGCGACTGCGGCTTTGGCAGTTTCGAGCGGGGCGACCATCGATATGGATGCACCCGCCATTGAGCTAGCGGCTGAAGCGACGCTAGACCTAACCGCGCCGGACGTGAGTATCGCGGGTGAGGCCATTGAACTGGACAGCACAGCGACCATAGCCCTCACGGCCCCGACCATAGAGATAACTGCCGAGGCGACTCTCGATCTTGACGGGGCCGAGATATACATGAACAGCGCACTGATCAGCTTAGCGTGACTCAGCCATGAAAATTGCTAAGCCCGCCGACGTCATGGTGCTACTGGGCCGCCAGTCTCGTGGTGGACAACCCAGTTTAACCATCACCGTTGGTTACGCGTGCGCCATCGACGGCACACGCTTGACAGACCGACAAGCCTGGGCCTGGCTGGCGCCTATGTTCAACAAAGAACCCTTCGATCTGGGCGAAAAAAAAGAGCGAGGGTGTTTTGCGGTCGGGGGTATGGCGTGCGCGCCAGCCGGCCAGACCGTGACGGGCTTGACGGTGCGTGCGGGCGTGGGCGATCTGCAAAAAAGCGTGCTGGTGCAAGGTGATCGAACCTGGACGCGCGGGATCACCGGCTGGCAGACCAGCGCGCCACAGCCATTCGAACGGATGCCACTGAGCTTGGCTCATGCCTATGGCGCCGCGGGGTGGCCACACAACCCGCACGGTCGGGGGCATTGCGCCGATCCGAATCAGGCCGATGCGATAGCGCTGCCGAATATCGAGCATCCTCGGCATCCGGTACTCAAGCCCGCGGACGTTCCCCCACTGGCGACCCTGGGCCCGCTGCCTCAAGGCAGTCCGGAACGTGCCCGCTGGCTGGGGACGCTGGACGGACACTGGCAGCGTCACCGGCTGCCCTGGTTACCCGACGATACGGATCCACGCTGGTTTGACCGCGTGCAGCAGGATCAATGTCAGGATGGCTATTGGCGGGGCGACGAGCCGTGGTTTGCCGAGCACATGCATCCGAAACACGCGGTCTTGCGAGGCAAGCTACCCGGCTTGCGCCCTCGCCTGTTGCTGCGCGGCGATCGTGCGCCGGAGCATCGCGCCGAGGTGCCGCTGGACCTGGATACCGTGTGGCTGTTTCCCACCGATGAGCGCGTCCTGGTGTTATATCGAGCCAGCGTGGCGGTCAGGCGCGAGGACGCTGTCGACATACTGGGCCTGGCCGTATTTACGGAAACGCAGGATCAAGCGGCGCAGTCTACGGAACACTGGGCGGAGGTATGGCGTCAACAACAAGAAAAAAAGGCGAAGCCCGCTATCCGTGCGACACCCGTTGCCGCGCAAGCAGACGCCGCTCGTGCAGCCGTCACCGCCGCNGCGGCTGAAGCCGCAGCGCAAGCGGCGAGCGCGCACAAGCAGACCGTCCTAAAAACGATCGCCGAGGCTAGGCAAGCGGGCATAGACGAGGCCGATCGCGTCCTGACTCAGTTGAGGCAGCCGACACTGAGCAGTCGTCTTGCGCAAGCCGAAGCATCTGCCGCGGACGACGCGCCTTTGGCGCCCGCAACTTGGCCACGAGAACCTGCGGCATTCGCGCTAGCCGTACGGAATTATGTCAAAGCGCAATTAGCCGCCGGCGAAGCACACGCCCGCGCGACATTAAAGCAATATGGTCAAGATTTTGATGAAATAGTTGCAAGGTCTCAGACCCATTCCCCCAATCAGGTCGACGATCCGGCGGCTATATTGGCAAGTTTGCCTTTGACACCTGAGAAAAAACAGGCGGTGCTGCAGGAGTATCAGGCATTCCAGTCCAAAATGAGCGCCTTGGAGGCCAAGGCCGCCGATCTGCGGCAACGCGCCGAAGCCGTGCGTTCCGCGAACGCGCCACCCGCCCCGCCCACCATCAACGAGCCTCTCCCTTCCGGGGCGCGCACCCTGCTGGATCGCGAGACATTGCTGGCACGCCACGCGGTGGGCCAATCCTGTGCATGGGCGTTGCTGCAAGATCTGGATTTGACCGGGGTATCGCTACGCGGCGTGGACCTTTCACGGGCACTCATGCAGCGCTGCATCTTGCGCAATGCTGATCTGGAAAACGCGAACTTTCAGGAAACCGAGTTGCAGCAATGCGATTTCGTCGGAGCTCGGCTCGACCAATCGAGATTTAGCCGAGCCCAGTTGACGGAGTGCATGATGGATGGTGCGTCGGCGTCAGGCGCCGACTTTACGCAGGCGCGACTCAAGGCCGTCAGCTTGGCCAACGCGGGATTGACCAAGACCCAATGGCGCCATGCGCAGGTCGAGCAATGCGGTTTTGACCATGCGTTCATGCAGGGCGCGCAGGCGGAGCGCGCGACATTCAAGGCCTGCCGCCTGTCAGGTGTCAACGCGGCACGGGCGCAGCTTCAATGGGTCATCTTCAATCAGTGCGAGTTGACCAATGCGGTATTTGATGAGGCCATATTGGCCAAGACAACGTTGTTCGCCAGTCAGGCCGCCGGCGCGAGCTTTGTGAACGCTCGTATGCCGGGCCTGCGCACCCAGAAAGGCGCGGACCTGAGCCGCGCACGTCTGGATCGCGCGCAGATGGACGGCGCGAGCCTGCAAGACAGTTGCTTCGTAGATGCCTCGTTGCGTGAAACAAGACTGGATCGCGGCCTGATCAAGAACTGCGATTTAAGCGGTAGCGATGCTTGGCATCTGGTGGCGCGTGGGACGAACTTCGTCGGCAGCCGCGTCGCCCAGGCGAGTTGGCGCGGCGCCAACCTGATGAAGTCGCGCTGGAGCGAAGCCGTACTGGAGGACGTCGATATGACTGGCGTCAATTTACATGCGGCCGACACGCGCCGGGTGCAAGCACAAGGGGTACAACTGGAACAGGCTCTGCTGACCCGTTGCCGTCTGATCGAGGACTACGCTCGTGACTGACGCCACCTTGAACGCCACGCTGGAGTTGCTACGGGCCGGTAAAAAAATCCCGGCGAATGCGCTGGCGGGTGCCGACCTGCGTGGCGTAGATCTGAGCAACGTTCGACTACAGAACCTAGACCTGCGCGGGGCGCGCCTGGATGGTGCCAACCTGACACGCACTACGTGGAGTGCATGTCATCTGAACGAGGTTCGATTCGATAAGGCAGTCTTGAGCCGTGCATCGTTTACCGCGTGCCAGGGGCGCGGTCTGTCGTTGCGTAGTAGCCAGGCAGACTGGGTACGGATGAAACAATGCGCCTGGGAGGATGGCGATTTTCAGCAGGTGAATCTGACCCGGCTGTCGGCCAGCGGCGTCACGTTTGTGGGCTGCCGTCTGCAAGGATCCACCCTGTTCCAGTCCCGCTTGTCGGAATGTGACCTGTCGGATCTGGATTTACGTGGTGTGGCGTGGGCGCAGTGTCATTTTCCGGACTCGCGGTTGCGCGGTACGCGCTTTACCGGCGCCACGTTGACCCAATGCACGTTCAACCGCGTCGACGCCAGCAACGCCGATTTCAGTGGGGCTCAGGCCCCCGCCGCCTCGTTTTACGCAGCACAACTAGCGGGCGCAAGGTTCGAGGCAGCGCTACTGGATCGTGCCATTTTTGATCAGGCTCGACTCGATAAAACCAATTTTGCGCGGGCTTCGTTGAATGGTGCTCGACTGTATGGCGTTCGTTCGCTAGGCGTGACATTCACGGGTGGCAAGCTCGTCAGAGCGGACTTATCGCACCTGCAGGCCACTCATGCGGATTTTTCACATGCCGACTTAACGGGTGCACTACTGCATGCCGTGCAATTGCCCGATGCCTCGTGGCACCAAACGGTGCTGGCTGATGTGCGCCGCGATGATCCCGAACTGCGTGCCGCCGAATTGTGGCGCCCCCCTGTGTAACTGGATAGGAATTTCTGAACCATGTCTCAACTACTAGCCGCCCCCCTACCCGATGACACCGAGACGTCGCTATCTGCCGACGCAAAAGCGCATCAAGAGGCCAGCCTGCAGCATGCCCGCCTGGTCATGAGCGACGGCAAGCGCTACGCGGCATCGACCCGTCAGGGAACCCAATGGGTCACACCGGCCGCTGGATGCCTGTTGCAGCCCGCAGTGGGTGATCTGGCGCTGGTCAGCCTGATGGACGGCCAGGGCTATATCTTGACCGTTCTTGAACGCGGCGCGCCGGACTCCCCGGCCGAAGTCGCGTTGCCGGGCGACTTGCAGCTCTCGCTGCCACAAGGCCGCCTGGCGTTGACGGCCGCGCACGGAATCGCACTGAATGCCGGCCCGATGTTGAATCTCGCCGCTCAGCAATTGACCACCGTGCTGCAAGACGCTGATGTCGCCTGCCAGACGTTGAACCTGACGGGCGATGAAGCGTACACACAATGGAATAGCCGAACCGATGTATCGGGTAGCCACCTGGATATTGCCACGCGTAGCGAAAGCCATGCCGAACACAGCGTGCGTCGTGTCGCGGGCCACGAAGAGGTCAGCGCGCAATCAATGCGACAGATCGTGGAACACGATTGGTCGGTCCAGGCGGACACGGCCGATCTGCAAGCAGACGATCGCGTGGCGGTGAATGCCGCGTCAGTGCAACTGGGCTAAGGAGCGCAATCATGTTTATGCTGAATATTGGAGGCGCTATGACCTCCGCCACCGTGCCCGATGTCTGCTGGACACCGGCCGCGCCGTCTCCGATCCCGATGCCCTACCCCAACTTTGCCATGAGCGATATGGCCGACCCGGCCAGCATCGTTGAGAACGTACTGGTGGTGGCTATGCCCGCCCTGAACATGGGCAGCATGCTGTTGCTGAGCCAGGGGGACGAAGCCGGCACGGCCGGCGGTGGTGTGGCCTGCGCTGAGATCATGGGCATGGCGGAGTTCGTCGATGGCAGCCCCAACGTGATGGTGGGCGGCATGCCGGGCGTATCCCTGACCGGCATGACGACCCAGAATGCCAACAACACCATCGGCCTGGTAGTCAGCCCCAGTCAGGTCATCGTGATGCTGATGTGATGAGAGATGCCATGTCGATTGCACCTTCCTTCATGACAGGCCGCCCGGCCGCTCTGCGTCTGCTGCCGGCGGCACTGTGCGTCGGCATGCTGGCCTCGTGTAGTTCATTGAACAGCATGATGGGTGGCTCATCCGAACAATCGGCGCTGAAGGATCTGAAATGGACCTATGCCGCCAATGGCGTGCAGATCGAGGTCACCGCCGATCCACAGTTGAACCGCTCTACCAATCAGCCGCATATGCTGGCACTGACCGTGGTGCAGTTGGCAGATCCCAATGCCTTTACCGCTGCCACGGCGAACACGGCCAAGCTGACCGCGTTGCTGTTGGCCGATAGCCCGCCGCCCGGCATGCTGGCCCTGAATCGCGTGTTCGTATCGCCGAGTGAGAAGCGCACAGTGACGCTGCCGCGCGTCGAAAAGGCCCAATATGTGGGCTTGGCCGCTGGCTATTACCACCTGGATCCTGCCCGCAGTGTCCGCCTGTATCGTATCGGCGTGGAGGTGGATTCCTCCGGCATCATCGTCACCAGTCGCAGCGCTTCGCCAGAGCCGTTGCAGATTGACCTGCGCCTGGGGACGAGCGGCATACAGGAGTCGCCCGGTGTCGGCGCGCCACCCGTCACATTGACCAAGCCCAAGGCGGGACCCGTCCCTCCGCCAGCCTCGACGCCTGCGCCTGCGACAACACCGGCACCTGCCACGACTACTCCCGTCCCCTCGACGCCCCCACCTGCGTCAACGCCGTCGTCCGCCACACCCGCACCGGCGACGACACCACCACCGACCACGACGCCCGCCACGGCACCGACCTCCACACCGGCGCCTGCCCAATAACCTCGACCAGCCTCACCGGACATGACACAGCCACTTAACCAACCCCTGTTCTGGCACCAAGGCCTGTTTCTGCAGCCGCATCATTTCCAGTACCAGGATGCCTGGACGGTACGGAATCTGGCGCGACAGCTGGACATGATCATGCCCTGGGGATGGGGCTTCGGCGCCCTGCAGATTGACGATGCCGCACTGGCGGCCCGCCATCTGGTGATCAATCAACTCGCGCTGCGCTGGCCCGACGGTACGTTGACAGAGGTTCCCGGCAATGCGCGCATTGAATCCATGCGTTTTGAGTTGGCGGACTTTTCTCAGGGGCCTCGCACGCTCTATGTCGGGCTGCGCCGCCATGTCGAGGGACAGCCTAACGTGCAGAAATTCGCCAATCTGGATGACGCGGCCCGAGCGGATACACGGCTGGCGGTACCAGCGGATCCGCAGCAGGTCCCTGACCGTTATACCCCTGGACCCTCCGGCCGCGTCACGCTCATGACCTATGTGTTGCGCTTGTTTTGGGAAGAAGAGCTGGACCACCTGGGAGACTACGACCTGATGCCCATCGCGCGCCTGGAACAAGACGGCGAAGTGGTGCGCCTGATGCCGCGCTTTGTGCCTCCTTGCCTGAATCTGGCGGCGTCCCCCCCCTTGCAGCAAATGCTGCGCGAATTGCGCGACGAGATTATCGGGCGGGCCCGTCAGTTGGAGGTCTTCAAACAATCGGTCACCAGCCGTGCCGACGACACGCAATTTTCACCTGTCCTGGCACTGTCGGTGTTGAATCGCTACGGCCCGCAGATCAACCATCTGGCTGAATCTCTGCAAACGCATCCGTGGACGGTGTATGGGGTGCTGCGGCAATTAGCGGGCGAACTGAGCACGTTCTCGGAGTATTGCGATTTGCTGGGCGAAACGCGCGACAACCAGCAATTGCTTCCCCCTTACAAGCACACCGACATCGGTGCGGCCTATACGACGGTGACCGACCTGATACGCCGATTGCTCAATGAAATCACCATCGGGCCTGAAATGATGGTGCATTTCGAGCAGGACGGTACCGCCGCCACGCTGTATCGCGCCGAAATGCCGGATACCTTCTTTGGCCCACGCCACCGCTACTACCTGATGGCGCGCAGCGCCGCGACCGAGCCCAAAGAACTGGGCGAACTGATGGCGCTAGAGGCCAAGCTGGGTACGCCAGAGCAAATCGATACCCTGGTTACGCGGTCTCTGCCCGGAATCGAAATGCTGCCGCTGCAAACCATGCCCCTGGGTATGCCGCGTCGCGCAGGGGCGGCGTATTTCCGACTGGAGAGCCTGTCGGATTCGTGGGACGAGGTGGTGCGCGATGGGCGGCTGGCGTTTTTCATGCCCGATGCACCGGCTGATTTGCGGCTGGAACTCATTGTGATCAAAGGATAAGCCGTGCGCCTGAGCAATTTCTGGATTCCGGTAATCGACTCGGTCCGAGTGGCCACGGCGCAAGCCGACCAGGACGCGTCGTCGTTATCGGAACAGCTGAAAGTCACGCTGGATGCGGCAGTCTCGCGCGCACTCGGTAGTGGATCGGATCCCAACGACGTGCAACTGGCGCTGTTTGCGGTGGTCGCGTGGATCGATGAGCGCGCCATGTCTCGCGACTGGCCCGGTGCGGCAGCCTGGCGACTCGCACCCTTGCAGCGCCACTACTTCGGGACAACGCGCGCCGGGGTCGCCTTCTTTGAAAAACTCGAGGCGTTGCCCGACGAGGCCACGGAGGTCCGAGAGGTCTATGCCCTGATGCTGCTGGCCGGTTTTCATGGGCGATATGCCCATCGGCCAGTCGGCGAGGTGGCCGAGTATCGCCGGGCGTTGCTTGAACGCGTAGCCCAGGAACGCCAGATGGATCCGCTGAGCGCGGATCAACCCTTGTTTCCAGAGTCGGGCGCAGGCGCTCGACGACCCTTGCGTCGTGCGCGCGGCCTGATGCCCTCATTGGCCAGTCTGCTGTTGATCGTATTGCCCCTGTGCGTGCTGCTGGGCCTTTATCTGTTTCTGGATTTCCGTCTGGCGCAGACCGCGACAGCCTTGCTCGCGCCGCTGGCCGGTCGTCTTTGAACTTAATTGGGCTATGCCCCTGATTCCACGATGTTCAAGAAATTACTGATATTCATCGCTTGGCTGTTGGTCCTGATCCTGCTGGCGTTGGGATGCTGGCTGGTGGGCCTGTATAACCAATGGCCACTATGGCAATCGGCGGCCTTGTTTGCAGGCGTGATTGTGGGTGCGTTTGTGCTGGCCTGGCTGCGTCGTCGCTGGCTGGCGTGGCGACTGCGCCGGCGGTTGGCGCGCCCGGTCAATGACGAAACGTTCAATACGCGCCGTCTGGACGCGGACTGGCGCGCGGGACTTAGCGCGCTGAAGCACTCGCGCTTGTCGCGCTTTGGTTCACCGCTCTATGTGCTGCCATGGTATCTGGTCCTGGGCCCGCAAGGGACAAGTCAATCGGAACTGATGCATCGCGTGGCCGGGGCGGACCCCGTGCAAGCACGCGGTGACGAGCCTCCCGTGCTGCAGTGGTGGTTGTTGCGTCAATGCGTGATACTGGCCCCCACCGCCGCCATGGGAGACGAGTCGCTGGTGCCGATATCAGGCAACTGGCGACGTCTGCTGCACTGGATGATGCGTACGCGTCGGCGTGAACCGCTCAATGGGTTGGTTCTGGCCTTTAGCGCCAACTGGTTGATGCAAACTGACGAGGGGGAGCGCGGCGTGGCCGGGCAGCATTTGCGCAAGCGCCTGGATGAGCTCGCGCGCGTCTACGATGCCCGCATTCCGGTCTATATCGTCCTGACGGACTGTCATACCCTGCCCGGCTTTGCGTCATGGGCCGCGAATCTGGGCCCGGATGTCAACCAGCAGCCGATGGGCTATCTGAATCCGTCGTCGGGCACCGGTGTGGGTGAGTTCATCAGCGATGCCTTCAACAGCATCGTGCATCGCATGTTCGACCTGCGTGTCCTGCAAGGTGCTTACGCGCGTCCGGACGGTGAAGCCTTTGCCCTGCCCGAACGCATGGCGCCATTGGCGTTGCGACTGGCGAATGTCTTGCGGCCGGCCTTTCAGGCGACGCCCTATGCCGAGACGCCGCTGCTGCGCGGCCTGTATCTGACGGGTAATGCCGGGCCTGCCGAGCGCGGCGAGCCGGACTGGTTCAGCACGGGCCTGTTCGAGCAGGCCCTGCCGGCGCAGCGGCACGCCTGGCAACCGCTGGAGCGCTGGCGCCATTGGCGTCGTCTGTTGCGTCACGCCACGGTCGTTGCCTGGTTGGTCATTTGCGTGGGCATCGGTGTATTCCTGCTACATGCCAGCAACGTTGCCGAGCGACAACTGCACGCGGCGAATCTGCCGGGGTTGGACAAACAGTTGGATCTTTCCGGATCGGTATCCGCTAGTCTGCACAGCCTGCAAGCCGTACGCGGCGCGGTGCATGGCCTGATGGCGCGCCCGTACTGGGAACAGCATTGGATGCCGTATCAACGCCGAGTGAACGAGGTTCAGCAAAAACTGGCGGACAGCTATGTCCGCGACTTTCACCAGGCGATCATTGTCGGCAAGGTGGATCCCTTGCTCACCGCCAGCCTGCCGGCGCTGAATGGCGACCCGGACAAGAAAGTACTGGCTGCGTGGGTGCAGACACTGGTGCGTCGCATCAACTTGCTCAATGCCATCCTGGACGGGAAGAATATCTACCCGCTTCCCGCGCCTGGCAACGAAATGACCTATTTGTTCGCCCACACCAAGAACGGGGTCGCCAACCCCGTCGATGGGGCGTTGTTGGGGGGTGCATACCAAGACTATCTAGCTTGGCAACCTAATCGCGAAGTCCTGGTCTCCGAGCGGCGCGCGCTGCAGCAGGTATTGGCCAATCTGGAGTTGGACAAGCGATCACGTGACTGGATGTATGCCTGGGTAGCGCTGCAGGGCAATCTGATGCCGGTGCGATTGACGGATTTTTGGAACATTCCCGCGCTACCCGATCAACCCTTTATCCCTGCCGCACTGACGCCGGCTGGCGAACAGGCTGTGGGTAATTTTATGCGTGAACTAGGTCAAGCGTCGGGCGACAGTGCGCTATGGGAGCAGCGTAGCCGGGAGTTGCGTCAGCGCTTTCAACAAGCCGGTCTGGACGCCTGGTACGCCTTTGCGGATGCCTTTTCGTCGGCGCCCACGCAGTTGGCCACCGGCACGGCACGCCGTGCGGCGATGACGACGCTATTCACCGTCGATGATCCGTACCGTCGTTTGATAGGCCAACTGTCCCAGGTGGGACAACGCTGGTCGGCCGCCTCCCGTCCTGACTGGATGCAACAGGCCATTCAGGCCGATGCGCTGCTGACGCTGGCCGACAAACAGAGCCAGCAGCAGAGCACGGGTGCTGCATCAAGCGTAAAGAAACAAATCGACGTGGTGCAGGAATTCGGCAGCAACATGATTCGGCACCTGCCTGATGGCGGCTCGATCTCGGACGGGCTGGCTCAGCTACGCACAGACAACGACGCCTTGACGCTGCTGAACACCTATCGCCAGGGCGTGCTGGCGACCATCGTGCCCCTGCAACAAGGCGACGGCAACGCCATGAAGGCCGCCATTGATATCTGGTCATTCGGGCATGATCCCAATGTCAAGGCAGTGCCGCTGATTGATGCCAATACGGCGTTGACCAAGCTGAAAGCGAAATTGGGCAGCAAAGTCGGACCTCGCAGCAACGTCGTCTGGCAACTGCTCTCTGGGCCGCTGGATTTCACGCTGGACTACGCGAGCCGCAGTGTCGCTTGCCAACTGGAACAAGGCTGGCAAAACTCGGTACTCAGCGCAGTCCAGGGCGTCAACGATGCCGAGCTGGCCAACGAGATGCTGTTTGGCGATCGGGGACAAGTGAAGGCATTCATGGGAGGCGATGTTAAAAACTTCATCGATCAAGACGGCACACGCTATCAGGGTCGCGCCGCGCTCGCACGCACAGTGCCATTGAATGGTCAGTTTTACGCCTTTGCCAGCCTGGCTCAACTGCGTCAAGTCACACTGGCCGGCCATCAAATGCAATCCAAGCGGTCGCAGGACGAGGCGCAGGCCCTGACCAAGCAACAGCAAGACTTAAGCACTCAGATCGCCAAGCTTGAGACCACCACGGCCAGCGTGACACTCAGTACGGTGCCGCCCCAGACCAATCCCGGCGCAAACCTGTTGCCCGAGAGTGTGACCCTCAGTCTGCAATGCGCCAGCGGCCGCATCACCCTGGAAAACCTCAATTTTCCGAACAAGGCCGTGTTCCCATGGTCGCTGACACAGTGCGGCGACACGGCGCTCAGCATCCGTTTTGCGGATTTTGAGTTGAATCGTCAATGGAGCGGCGCGCGGGGCTTCATCGACTTTTTGAGGGAGTTTTCCAGCGGACAGCGGCGCTATACGGCTGCCGATTTTGGCGATCAGGCCGCATCGTTGCAGCAGGCTGGCGTGCAGTGGATCATCGTCACGTACCAGCAGCAAGGACAGGCCGGCCTGCTCTCGGCCTTTGCCGAGGCCGACAAGCTGACCGAGCAAGCCACCGAGGTTCAGAAACGCACGGAGCAGTTGCAACCCGGCACCGCGCCCGGTTCGAGCGTGCCGGCGGTCGGGCCGGCTCCGCCGCTGCCGCAGCACATCATCTCGGTCTGCATGGGGCCGACCGCGCTGCCCACGCCCCAGCCCGCACCCGCGCCGAACCCTAAGGCCAAGCCGGCGCCCGTTCCCGTGCCATCGGCACCCGGCAGCTACGATGTGCAAGTGGGCATCTTTTCGCATCCCGATCCGGTCCGTGCGCAACTGGCGCTCAACGGCTATGAGGCCGCCGAAGACAGCATCACCCTGAAAAACCGTCCCTACACGCGTATCCGGATTCATGGGTTTGCCACCCGGGCACAAGCCGAGGTGGCGGCCAAGAAAATCGGCCAGTTACTCAAGCTCAAGCCTGAGGTGCTACGCGACGGAAAGCGGGAATGACAACGGGATAAAATAAGGATCTCCCTGTCGGACCTTGAGCCACCCAACGCGTGGCCGTGATCGCATGAATCTGGCTTTCTTTGTCACCTTGAACGCCGTGATCAAACACGGCAGCTTTGCGCGCGCCGCGGTCGAGGTGAATGTGTCGCCCAGTACGGTCAGTTTGCAAATGAAGCGGCTGGAGGAGTATTACGGCCAGCCGCTGTTTGACCGCAGCACGTCGACAGTCAAGCCCACGCCTTTTGCCTACGACGTCGCCGGATTGATCAGCGGCACGCTCGAGCAAATGGAATCATTGCGACGGCGCGGCTCCAGTGTCATCGAAGGCCGCGTTGCCTTGGGGGCCATCGAAAGCATGCAGGCGTATATCCTGCCGGAGGCCATGCGCTATCTGCGCCAGCACACGCCCCGGCTTGAAGTGCGGCCAGTGCGCGACACCAGCCATGGCCTGCTCAATGCCCTGAAAGAAGGCACCATCGACGCGGCCATCGTGGCGCTGGCCGACGAGGAGCGCAATAAAAGGCTGGATTGGCATCCCCTCTTTCAGGAGGAGATGTTCATGATCGCGCCCAAAGACGCCACGCAAGACAACGCCAAGAACCTGCTTGATGCGCACGATCTCATCCGTTTTGGGCGTGGCTCCAATCTGGCCATTGCCATCGATCGCTATTTGGCGACAACCGGCCATACCGTACGCGGTACCGTGGAAATGGACTCGACGCTGGCGATATTGTCGATGGTGTCGGCGGGACTGGGTGTGTCCATTCTGGCGTGGCCCGACCGTCGCTCATTGGTGGGCTATCCCGTACGCGAAGTTCGTCTGGGTTCGCACGCCCCGCATATGTATGTCTCGCTGGTGACGCGACGCGACGACGGCTCTGATCGCGTGCTGGCGGTCGTCAAGGACGCCGTGATGCGCGCGGCCAATGTGGCGGCCGGCCGTAATCGCTGGCTATAGGGCGCACGGCGGGACGTGCGGCGCAATACCAGGCCCAGCACGTTCGCATTCGATTTTCCTCGTTTGGACGTTTGAAATACTCGCTGCAGGGTCGACCACCTCGTGCCTAGAATGCAGGTGCAGTGTCAAGAATACGGGTGGCGTAACCCATCCATTGCACAAAACGCACAAGGGAAAACCATGACTGTTCTGTTCAAACGGGCGGCGATCGCCGCTTTTGGCGTAACGATGCTCGCCGCCGCAGTACCTGCGATGAGTGCAGACGCTTACCCCAGCAAACCGATTACGTTCATCATCGGCTTTCCGCCTGGCGGCGCCAGCGATGTCATCACGCGCCTGATCGCCGGCCACATGCAGACGGCGTTAAAACAGCCCGTCGTGGTCAAGAACCAACCGGGCGTGAACGGCAACATCGCCAGCGAAGAAGTCGCCAAAGCACCCGCCAACGGCTATACGCTCTTGCTGGGCACGATTGCTAACACCATCAACGCGAGCTTGCTGAAGAATATCCGCCACGACGTGAATAAGGACTTCATACCCGTCGTCCAATTCATGTCGTCACCCAGCGTCTTGGTCGTGACGTCGTCGCTGCCGGTCAAAACGGTGGACGAGCTGGTTGCCGCGGCGAAGGCCTCGCCGGGCAAGCTGACCTATGCCTCGTCGGGCTCGGGCAGTTCGCCGCACCTGGCTGGCGAGTTGTTCAAGCTGCGCACGGGCACGGATTTGCTGCATGTTCCCTACAAGGGGGCGGCGCCCGCGCTGACTGACGTGATCGCCGGCCATGTGCAGACGGGATTCAAGACCGCGCTGTCCGCCCTGCCCAGCATGAAGGATGGCAGTCTGCGGCCGCTAGCCGTCGCTGACAAGGAACGTCTGCCCGATCTGCCCGACGTTCCTACGATGGCAGAGGCGGGATATCCCGATTTTGAAGTGCTGTCCTGGAATGGCATCTTTGTTCCCGCCGGTACGCCGCCCGAGGTGGTTCAGCGCCTGAATGCCACGGTCAATCAAATCTTGACCGATCCGGAGATCAGCCAACGCATCCGGGCCATGGCGGGCCGTCCCGGTGGCGGCACCCCCGAGGAATTTCGTGCACTGGTCCAGTCCGAGACCGAAAAATGGGGCGAAGTAATCCGTAAAAACGGCATCACACAACAATGACGTGCACCGCGGCGCTGATGCCGCGGTCTCGCTATGCAACAAACCTTGCAGTAAGGAGCAACGCTTTGATGGACAAGCTGGAAAAGTGGCGCGGCTACGTGCCCGACGAAGAACTCGAAACCTACCGTAAAGGGGGGTTCGCTAATCGCATCGGTATCGGCAAACGTCCGGCGCTGGTGAATATCGACACCACGCATATGTTTGTGGATCCGTCCTATTCGTTCTGCGGCGCGGCCATGCCCGAATTGATCAGCGCCCTGGATCGCATCACCGCCCTCTTTCGCAAACTCAACCTGCCGGTCTATTACAGCCGTCGCGACGATCGTTCCCTGCCCGCTTATCGCGGCGCGTGGAATCTAAAGCTGGCCAAGCCCGACGATGTGGAGTTTGTCGCCGATCCGAAAGCGGACGAATGGCCGGCATCATATGGCCCGCAACTCGGCGACCGCGTCATCATGAAAAACAAGCCGTCGGCCTTTTTCGGCACGATGCTGGCTGATTTTTTACGTTACGACGAAGTCGACACGGTGATCATGGTCGGCATTTCGACCTCGGGCTGCGTACGCGCATCGGCCGTCGACGCGTTCTCGCATAACTTCCGCATCGTGCTCGTCGAAGAGGCCTGCGGCGATCGCAGCGCGCAGGCTCATAAGGCCAATCTGTTCGACCTGGATATGAAATTTGCAGACGTGGAGTCGCTGGACGATATCTGCGAGGAATTGCAGAAGAAATTTGGCTGAGTGTGTGTGCGTGACACAGCCTATTCAGGCGTGGTCACGCGGCAATCCATTTGGATCGCATCATGTGACGATCACGACGTAAAAAACGCTGGCCCGGTCACCCCGGCCAGCGTTTTTTATGTAGTTTTCAGATCGAGATTACTCAGCGATCTGGATCTTGCAACGCCTTATTTTTCGACTTTTTTGCGAGCCGACGCAGCGAGTTTTTCGTACAGCTTGAGTTCTTTGTCGATCGTCTTGGCAAACTGCTCTGGCGAGTCTTTCAAGACCGGCGTCATGCCGATCTCGTGCACCTGCTTTTCAAATTTCGGCGATACCACGAGTTTGTCGAGCGAGACTTTCAGCTTTTCGATCACGGCCGGCGGCGTGCCGGCGGGCATCACCAGCCCCGTCCAGGAATCAAAGCTGAAGTCCGGCAGACCGGATTCGGCAAAGGTCGGCGTGTCGGGCAGCAGGACATAGCGCTCGGGCGACGCCACGGCCAGTACGCGCACTTTGCCGCTGCGGATGTGCGGCAGCACCGAGCCCAGCGTGGCAAAAGACATGTCGACGTGACCAGCGATCAAATCCACCATGGCCGGCGCGGCGCCCTTATAAGGAATCGGCGTGATTTTGGTGCCGGTCAATTCCGTAAACAATTCCGCCGCGAGCAAGGGCGATGAACCTTGTGCCGACGCGTTGTATTTATCGGGTGACTGGCGAACGGCTTCCAGGAATTCCTTGACGTTTTTCGCCGGGAAATCATTGTTCACCACCAATACCGTCGGGGCGATCGCCACCGTGCGCACGGGCATGAAATCCTTGCGGGTGTCGACGTCGATGTCGGCGGTCATCCACGGGTTGATGGTGAGGTTCAAGCTCGCGACCATCCCTGTATAGCCGTCGGGCTTGCTGCGGGCGGCGGCTTTGGTGGCAATATTTCCGCCTGCGCCAGCCCTGTTTTCCACAATGAATTTCTCGCCCAGATCCGTACCGAGATGCTCGGCGATCAGGCGCGCGATCAGGTCCGTCGGTCCGCCAGCCGAGAAGCCGACGATTAGATTGACGGGTTGGCTGGGATACGGATCGGCGGCCATCGCCGCCGGCGTCGTCAGCAGGCCCAGGCACAGCGGAATGGCACAGCGTAAAAACTTCGAAATTTTCATCTTTAGGCTTCCTTAGGCAATCGTTGAATGGAAATTTGATTTCGCGTGACGTCCTCTCGCGATCTCAAGGTTGGCGTGCGGCCCCCGGCAGGACCTTGGCGCGCAGTGGCTCGGGCGTAAAGTGGCATTCCAGAACGCGTGCGCAACGCATCAGGCGTGCCTCTTGCAAAAATCCCGCTACCAGTTGGACGGCGACTGGCAATCCCTTATCGTTAAAGCCCGCGGGCACGGATACGGCGGGATGGCCCGTCAAGGAAAACGGACTACCTGCCGAGCGCGTGGTGAAGGCAATGACGGACTGTTCATCCGACAACAAGGGCGCCACTCGATCCGTCATGGGCAGCAGCAAAACGTCCACGTCCGCAAACACAGCGTCCGTGCGCGCGATCAGGTCCTGGCGCTGGCGTAGCGCCCCGAGATAGATCGACGCGCGCATGTCTTTGCCCACGTCCAGTTTTTCCCGCAAGGCGCGGCCCATCAGGTCGCGATGTTCCAGATAGTCCCGCTCATTCGCGGCGTAACTCTCACTGCGGTTAATCGGCGCGGCTACGGACCGATACTCGGCCGCCGCGATGGGCAGGCTGATCTCGGCGACGTGTGCGCCTTGGGCGCGCAGCGCCTCGCAGGCCTGGTCGAGCGCCTGGGCAATCGCAGGCTCTACATCATCGACGGGATCCAGACGACGAACCAGACCGACACGCAGCCCCTTGACGCCGTCGCGCAGGGTCGGCAACACAGGTTCCACAGAATGGTTCAGCGTCGTCGGGTCGGCCGGGTCGTGGCCCGCGATGGCCTCGTAGACCAGGCAGGCGTCTTCGACGGTCACGGTCAGCGGCCCCGCGATATCAAAGCTCGGGCAGTTCGGCATGATGCCGTGACGGCTGACGCGGCCAAAGGTGGGCTTGAGCCCGACCACGCCGCACGCGGCGGCGGGCAATCGTACCGAGCCGCCGGTATCGGTCCCGATCGCAAAGTACGCCGTACCGGCAGCCACCGCGGCGCCCGAGCCGCTAGACGACCCGCCGGTGAAATGATCGGGATGCCAGGGGTTATGAGCCGGTGGCGCGTCCAGGTCGAAATGCACGGCGCCGGTGCCGGTGCCATATTCCCAGGTGTTCAGCTTGCCCACGAGAATGGCGCCCGCAGCCTGCAGACGTGCCACCAGCGTCGCGTGCAGCGCGGGATCATGGTGCTGCGGTACCCGCGACCCGCCCGTGGTAGCCAATCCACTGGTATAGATATTGTCCTTGACCGCGAACGGGATGCCATCCAGCGCGCCCAGGCGCGTGCCCTGCTCGGCACGCAAGTCCGCTTGGCCGGCTGCCGCCAGGGCTGCCTCGCGATCCGTGCGCAAATAGGAGTGGATCACGCCGTCGACCGCATCCAGCCGGTCGAATATCGCCTGCAACAAATCAGTGGGTCGCCAATCCCCACTGGCTATCCCGCGGCTAGCCTCGGCAATGGACAATGCGGCGAGATCTGTCGAGGGGAGAGAATTCAAGCTCATATGGATGTATAAAACAAATGTTTGAAATTAACGTTTGAATTATCATATCGAGCAGGCCATCAATGCAAGTCTCTTTCCCCCATGAAAACCCGGATACGCCGGATTGAATCACCCGAGGCAGAATCAGCGCACGATGCAAGAATTCGAAACGAGCGACACCCGAAATAGCCCCCGGCGCCAGGCCATTCTGGCGGCGGCCAAGGAACTCGTCGCCCGGAAAGGCCCCAGTGGCACGACCGTGCGGGACATTACGGCGGCATCGGGCGCTAACGGGGCGGCGGTGAATTATTACTTCCAGTCCAAGGACGGACTGATCAGCCTCGCCCACCGCGAAATCACCGGGGACGTCAATCGCGAGCGCTTGGTTCGACTGGATGCGCTGGAACAGGACGCCGCCGGGCAAGCGCTGGCGCCGCGCCAGATTCTCGCCGCCCTGATCGAACCCGTACTGACGATGTCACGCTCTGCCGACGGCGGTAGCCTCTATGTGCGCAGCGTGTTTCAGATGCGGGTGGACGTGCGGGCGGGCTATCACAACTTTGACTTGAACCAGCATGCGGCCCGGCGTTTCATCGATGCCATGGCGAAGACGTTTCCGGCGCTTAGCCGCGAGGAAGTCATTTGGCATTACGAGTTTGCGCGCGGTGCGTCCATTCATATGCTGGCCAACCTGGATCCGGTGTCACGGCGCTTTGAGCTGCTGGCCAAGGATCCCGATCAGGCCCTACCCGCGCAACCCGCCTACGAGCTCGATCAAAAGCAGGTCGATCGGGTGATCGGGATGGTGCTGACGGGATTTGGGCAGCCGTCAGCGTAGCCTGTCATTGCCATAGCGGTATCGGGGCTGTCAGTGCCCCGCCCGTTTAGCGATGCGTGCTGATCGCGCGCGCCGCCCGGATGACGAGCGGCCCGAGTTCCTGCCGCGCACGTTCCAATGACCAGCGTGGCTTGGGTACCGAGATATTGACGGCGCCAATGGGCGTGCCGGCCTCATTGTGGACGACAGCGGCAACGTTCAGGTCGCCGGCATAAAACTCCTCGTCCGCGTAGCCATACTGGTCGCGCCGCGCCTCATCAATCAGGGCACGCAGTATCTTGGGGTCGGTTGTCGTGCGCGGGTTGTGCTTGATACGCGCCACGGTACGAAGTTTGCGATCAAGCTCGGCCGGCGGGAGTTGCGCCCATAGCGCCCGGCCAGAGGCCGTCGCGATGCACGGGATGCGCGAGCCGACCGGCATGTATTCGGGGATATGCCGCGCGGGCGCCACCCGCATCACAAAGACGATGTTGTCCTCGTTATCCGGGACGCCTAGGTTGACGATCTCGCCGCACTCCTGGTTGAGCTGGTGCAGTACGGCGTGCGCATGTTGGAACAAGGGCTGTCGATACAAGTAGCTGTAACCCAGGCCCACGCTCTTGACCGTGGTGCTGTAGCGCTTGCTACGCGGGTCTTTGAACAGGTAGCCGGTTTGCTCCAGCGTGTGCGCCACGCGCTGCGCAGAGCCCATCGTAATGCCATTGACTCGCGCAATCTCCTGCAAGCTCAGCGACGCGTGAGCGCGAAAAGACTCGAGCACGGACAGACCTTTCTCCAATGACTGGATCATCAGGGCGGAAGTGTCAGACATGCGGGCTCCAAAGATGGCCGGGATACGGACCTGGTCGTGCGATGCGGCGGCCATGCGCAGGTGCCCTAGGGAAACCCTTACGTTGTTGGGCCGACGGACATGCAGTATAAAAGCACAATTAATTATCGCTATACACTTTTAATTATCGCATATCGATAATTCAAGGTGAGCATTCCCTAGCAATCCTTCATTGAGGTCCGTGTTGGTCTTCTCTCATTTGGCCCAGATGTCCGCTTTTCAAGACGCTGCGACGATTCGCGGATCCGCCCCAAATCGCCAGCTCTTCGGCGCTGCTGGCGCGTTGCCGGACGCCGTGGATGTGGCGGTCATTGGCGGCGGGATTATCGGTGTCAGCGCAGCCTATGCCCTCGCCCGCGCGGGCGTGCGGGTCGCGTTATTCGAAAAAGGCGCCGTGGCGTGCGAGCAATCGTCGCGCAACTGGGGCTGGGTTCGGACCTTGGGTCGCGACCTGCCCGAAGTCCCGCTGGCGCAACGCGCCAACGTATTGTGGGGCGACATCCAGAACAAGATAGACGTCGGTTTTCGTCGCAGCGGCATGCTGTATTTGCAAGAGGACGACGCAGATGCGTCCGGGCATCACGCCTGGATGGATAGTGCGCGCGCTTACGGCGTGGATGCCCGGCAATTGAGTCGTCACGAGGCACGGCAAATGTTGCCGCAAACCGCCCGGGCCTGGACGGGCGCGATGTATAGCGCGACAGATGGCGTCGCCGAGCCGCAATTGGCCGCGCCGGCCATTGCCGCGCTGGCGCGCGCGGCGGGCGCACTCCTATTCGAAGACTGCGCGGTGCGCGGGATCGAGCGTAGCGCCGGTCGGATCTGCGCCGTGCTGACCGAGCATGGCCGCGTTGCCACGTCTTCTGTCCTGGTCGCCGCCGGCGCCTGGTCCCGCTTGTTTTGCGGCAATCTGGGCGCCGATTTTCCGCAGCTGAAAGTACGGGGTTCCGTTCTGCGCACAGCACCCATTGACGCGGGCCTGGCCGCGGCCGTCAACGGCAAGGACTTTACCTGCCGCAAGCGCGCTGACGGTGGCTATACCGTGTCGCAGTTCGGGGCGTCGATGGCCGACGTCGTGCCCGACAGCTTTCGTTTAATGCGCCATTTTGGCCGCGCCTGGCTGGCGAATCGCAATTTTGTCAGGCTGAGATTCGGCAAGCGCTTTTTTGAAGAGCTGTCCATCCCGCGTCATTTCTCGACAGATGACGTGTCGCCGTTCGAGCGGCACCGCGTGCTGGATCCCCTGCCCTCCGAACGTGGCATCGACCAGGCGTGGCGGCGGCTGACACACGCTTTTCCGGTCTTTCGCGACGCCCGTGTCGCGCAGTCCTGGGCCGGCTATATCGATGTCACGCCGGATGCGATGCCGGTGATGGATGCCGTGCCTGACCTGCCTGGCTTGTATCTCGCATCGGGGTTCTCGGGCCATGGCTTCGGCATCGGCCCGGCGGCCGGCGAAGCCATGGCGCAATTGATTCAGGGGCAACGGCCCACCGTCGATCTTCAGCCGTTCCGTTTCGACCGCTATGGAACGTAGCCCGCGCGGATCGCATCTCTCGTTTCCCCGTTTTCGCTGATTCTTTCGTCTCCCATCATGACCCTATTACAAGAGAAGCCACTTATGGATAGCCACAGCGCCGATTTGCACCATCGCGCCACCATCATCGACGGATTAGTTTTCTTTAGCGACGGGAGCACGCGCGACATGCTCGAGGGCGGCGTCAGCGCCATCAACGTCACTGTCAGCGACATGAGTGCGGACTTTGAACAGGCGATCAAGGATGCGATGGCCTGGCGTCAACGCTGCGCCGAACCGGACAGCGCCTGGGTCCTGATCGAAAAGCCCGAGGATATTGTGCGCGCTAAAGAGACCGGCAAATTGGGCTTGATCATGGGCTGGCAAAACGGCAAGCCGTTGGGCGACCAGATTGACCGCGTCGCCCTCTTTCACACGCTCGGCATTCGCGTTATCCAATTGACCTACAACGAGGCAAACCTGTTGGGCGATGGCTGCCTGGAAAAGCGTAACGCGGGCTTGAGCGATCTCGGCCTGAATATGATCGACGAAATGAACCGCGTCGGCATGGCGATCGACCTGAGTCATTGCGCGCCTCAGACCTGCCTCGATGCCGCGCATCGTAGCAGCAAGCCCGTGTTCCTGACGCACGCCAATGCCAATGCCGTGATCAAGCGCCCGCGCAATAAATCGGACGACGTCATCAAGGCGGTAGCCGCGACAGGCGGCGTGGTGGGCTGCAGCATCCATGCTTATCTGAGTTGGCGTGGCGACCCTCGGCAGCAACCGCTGCTATCGGATTTTGTCGCCAATGTGAAGTACATCGGCGAACTGGTCGGCTATGACCACGTGGGCATCGGGACGGACTTTCCCTCTGTCGACACCTACGAGGCCGTGCGCCACGTGATGGTGATGTCGCGCACTAAATATGCCAAATCGGGCGGTGATTTTTCTGATGCGTTTGGCGATGTGATGCAAGCCCGCTACCCCGTCGAGACGCCGACGCCGGCACAGTTCCCTGCCTTTACCCAAGCACTGCATCAAGCGGGGCTGACCGACAGTCAGATTCTGGGCGTGGTGGGCGGCAATTTCCAGCGCGCATTGGCGCAAGCTTGGGCAGCGGCCTGAATCGAGTGGAGTTCACCATGACAACGTTTCTTTCGAATACCCTCGTTAAGGCGAGACCCGCGACAACTGGGCACCCTATAGCCGCCATGCTCGCCGTCGCCGTGCTGAGCAGCACCGCCGCGCTGGCGTCGACGCCAGCACAGGCTGCCGATGCATTCCCGACTCATCCTCTGCATATTGTGGTGCCTTATCAGCCAGGGGGTTCCACGGACACCGTGATTCGCCGATTTGCAGAGCTGGTCGCGCCCAAGCTGGGCCAGTCCATCGTCATCGAAAACCGCGGTGGCGCAGGCGCCACGCTGGGCGCGCGCGCGATCAAGTCGGCCGAGCCCAATGGCTATACACTGGCCGTGCTGCCTAGTCCGGTCTACCGCATGCCCCATATTCAAAATATGGGCTATGACCCCACGAAAGACTTTACCTACATCATGATGCTCAGCGGTTATACGCTCGGTGTCGCAGTACCCGCGGATTCGCCCTATAAAACGTGGGGCGATTTCATCAGCTATGCCAAGAAAAATCCCGACGAGGTCACCTACGGGACGGCCAGCGTAGGTAGTGCGTCCAATGTGATGATGGAGGAAATCGCTACACGCAATGGCGTCACCTGGCGCCATATTCCGTACAAAGGCGAATCAGACGTGCTGACGGCTGTCGTCGGCGGCCAGGTCACCGCCTATGCGGGCTCGACCACGGTGCAGCCGTTGGTGAAAGCCGGAAAAATGCGCATGCTTGTGACCTGGGGCGCAGACCGCAGCGCGCAGTATCCCGAGACGCCTACGCTGCATGAGCTGGACGGTACCCCTCCCGCTAACGCGCCTTTCGGTATTGCCGGCCCCAAAGACATGCCGCCCGACGTCGTGGCGACATTGCATGATGTGTTCAAAGAGGTCGCTGAGTCAGAGGCTTTTCAGCAGATATTGACGCAGTATGGTCAAGAGCTCGTTTATATGAATGGCAAAGACTACGAGGCCTATGCTGCGCAACAGTATCAGTTGGAAGCCGAGATCGTGCGCAAATTAGGTTTGGCAGCGAATAAGTAGTTTGATTTTTCAGACCGGGAAGCACTCAGGAGATTTTTATGATGACGCGTGCATTTGTCTTCTTGCGTTCCACCCCCCGCATCAGCCGGGCCATCGGGTTATCAGGACTCATCGGTTTGCTCGGGTTGCTGCAACCCGCGACGACATTCGCAGCGGATCCCTGGCCTGACAAGCCGATACGCATGCTTGTCGGTTATCCGCCCGGTGGTGGAACGGACACCGTGGCGCGCGTGCTGGCGCAGGAGTTGGGCAAGGAGCTCAAACAATCCGTTGTCGTCGAAAATCGCGGTGGCGCCAGTGGCACCATCGCGGCCCAGCAGGTGGCCCGGTCTCAGCCAGACGGCTATACGGTGATGTTTGCCACCGCGTCGCCATTGACGGGCGCACCGCTGACGATCAAGGGCCTGACCTATGACCCCATGAATGATCTGGTCCCCGTAACCCGGATCGGCGGCGGACCATTCATCCTGGTGGCGAATCCGGCGTTTCCGCCCAACACCTTGCCCGAGCTGGTGGACTATGCGCGCGCTCGTCCCAATGAGGTCAACTACGCCTCGCCAGGTGTCATGACCGCCAATTACTTTTTCATTGAACAACTGAACATGGACACCGGCATCAAGACGGTGCACATTCCCTACAAGGGAAGCTCGGCACTGCTAAACGACGTCATGGCGGGCCAAGTGGAGTACACGCTAGACACCCCGGGGACGACCCTCCCCTTGTTGCGCGCCGGCAAGCTCAAGGCATTGGCTGTCTTTAGTGAAGAACGCCTGGCGCGTCTGCCGGACGTGCCGACGGCCAAAGAAAGCGGCTTTCCCGCCATGGTCGGCGGCTCGTGGTACGGGCTGCTGGTGGCGCGCGGTACACCGACGGAGATCGTCGACGCCTTGTATCAGGCCACTAAAGTTGCGCTCGGCACCCTCGAAGTCCGCCGTGCCATGGAAGAACGCGACGTGATTATCGAGGGCAGTTCACCCGCAGAATTCAAGCGCTATCTACAGGCCGAATTCAAGCGGTGGAAAGGGGTGACGAGCAAACTGGGACTCTCGCCGCAATAATGTAGCCAATCTCGCACGCGGTGTTCTTTGCCGCGCGAGCACAGCATTTATCCGGAGGCATTCTTGTCCACCACGACCTACGCACCTGACCTGACCAGCGGCAGCGCCCCGACCTCGATGCGGCCCGCGCTGGCGGGCCTGAACCACATGATTTCGGCGGGCCATTATCTGGCGACCCAGGCCGGCATGGATATTTTGCAGGCCGGCGGCAACGCCGTGGACGCTGGCGTGGCGGCGGGTATCGCACTCGGCGTTGTGCAAAGCGACATCGTCAACTTTGGCGGTGTCGCCCCCATCCTGGTTTATCAAGCGCAGACAGGCAAAGTCTGGAGCATTTCGGGTTTGGGCTACTGGCCCCGCGCCACTCGGCTGGAAACCTTTCTGGAAAAGCACGGCGGCACCATCCCGGCCGGCGTGCTGCGCACCGTGATTCCCGCGGCGCCCGATGCGTGGATTACCGCGCTCGAGCGTTTCGGCACCATGAGTTTTGGCGAGGTGGCCGCCGGCGCTATCCAATTGGCGCGTGATGGCTTCGTCATGTATCCGTTGATGGCCGAAGTGCTTGCCGACAACGCCAAGAACTATGCCCGCTGGGCGTCCAATGCCGCCATTTATCTGCCTGGCGGCAAGCCTCCCGCCGCAGGATCGCTGTTTCGTCAGACCGATCTGGCCGCCAGTATCCAGTACATGGCGGATGAGGAGCGTACGTGCCAGGGCGACGGTCGACTGGCGGGCCTGGCGGCGGCGCGACGCGCGTTCTACGAGGGCGATATCGCAGCGGCGATCGTCAACTATCACAAGCAAGAAGGCGGGCTGATCACGCACGAAGATTTACGCGACTTTTCCGTTGAGGTCGATCCCGCGCTTGTCACCGATTTTCGTGGCACGCAGGTGCACAGCTGCGGCTTTTGGTGCCAGGGACCGTCGCTGTTGCAGATGCTCAACATCCTGGAGCCGCGCGACTTGCGCGCGCTGGGCCATAACTCCGCGGCCTATGTGCATTTGTTGACCGAAGCCATCAAGCTCGCCTTTGCCGATCGCGAAGTGCACTATGCCGATCCGCGCCACACGCAAATCCCGCAAGGGGATCTGCTGTCCAAGGAATATGCACGTCAACGCCTGGCCATGATTGCGGCAGATCGCGCCGGTCCCGACATGCCCCCGGCCGGTAGTCTGCCGTATAGACGCGATATCGACCTGCGCCCCACCGGGCCCGATGATACGGCGCGCACGGATCCCCGATTGGATACCTCTTATGTGGCGGTCGTGGACAAGGACGGCAACGCGTTTTCGGCAACCCCCAGCGACGGCTCCTACAACATTCCGGTTATTCCGGGCACCGGCATCTGCGCCTCGGGGCGCGGCAGCCAATCGTGGGCCGAGGCCGGGCATCCTTGCCGGGTCGGCCCTGGGCGACGTCCCCGATTGACCCCCAACCCCTCGATGGCGATACGGCCCGGGGAATATGTCATGCCCTTTGGTACGCCGGGCGGCGATGTTCAATGCCAGGCCATGTTGCAGACATTTTTGAATATCGAGGTCTTCGGCATGGATGTGCAGCAGGCGATCGAAGCACCGCGCTTTGCGACCTTTAGTTTTCCCTCTTCGTTCGAGCCCCACAATGCCATGCCGGGCCGGCTCATGATCGAGGATTTGGTCGCCCGCGGCGTGGGTGACGAGCTTGCCGCCATGGGGCATGCGGTGCATTGGTGGAAAGACCGCAGTTGGCGTGCTGGCGCGCTGTGCGCCGTCAGGCACGAGCTGCAAAGCGGTATCCGCTGGGGTGGAGCGGACCCTCGGCGACCCGCTTACGCGGCGGGCTGGTGAATAAAGCAGGGTTTGCAGATCGTTAACAAACAAAAATAATTTGTCGCGTTATGGCGCTTATTGCTAATATCGACGCACTTTTTGTTGCTTTCAGCAAACCCTGCTCATGTCGATCTTACGAAGACGGCGGTCCCTTTCTGGCACGGCCGTTCTTTCGGTGGTGCTGAGCAGCCTCTTAGGGATTCGTCCGGCGTGGGCCTCGCAATCCGAGATTTTTCTGGATCCCGCGATTGATCCCACGATCGCCCCTGACGAAAGCTATCCGCAGATATCGGGCCGGCTCATCGGCTATATCGAAAACGCCCATTTCTTTGACGTAAAGGGACCGGAGGGTGCCGGCCTGCCGTCGACTTGGCATACGTTGGACCCGTTCCTGCAGGGCGCCGCCGTCGCCAAACTGTCGCCCAATCTGGCGCTATCGGGGCTGGTCGAGTTTCGCTCGTTTGCCAATGGGCCTAATGACCGGGCTTTTGAGGATCTGGACGGCCAACTGCGCAATCTCTTTGTGACCTACGACGCGGGTCATGCGACCTATTTCGCGGGCAAATTCGAGGTGGGGTACGGAGAGGCCTGGCAAACGATTGACGGAATATACAGCGGGTTTTCGGGGGACTACAGTTATCCCGGATCGCTGGGACTGGGTGGGCGCTGGACGTGGCAAGGCGCCTCGGCACGCCATACGATCACGTCCATCCTGTTCAAGCGCGACAACACGATTTTTAGCCAGACCTGGGCCCACGACTATCCCGCCTTGCCTCGTATCGAGGATGGCGGCCCGGGCAATACCAATGGGCTGCAATCGGGCGGCATTTCGTACGACATTTCCGATATCCCTTCCCTGCCCGGCTTGCGCGGTGGATTTACGGTGGCCCGGCTGGCTCAAGGCAAAGGCGACAACGATCAGCGCGCCGAGACCGGTGTCGAAGCCCACGTCAACTACGAGACCCAACTCTCGGACAAGTGGGGGCTGCGCCTGTTTGGCGAGGCTGTCCATCTACGTGGCTTTATGGGTACCCAGACCGCCGCGACGGATTTGGTGGCATCGGCAACGCTATCCAAGGGGCCCATGATGTATACGGTCACGGCGGCTCGCCGAGGGCTTCATGCCTTGCAAGGCAGTCTGGCCGACCAGGGTTTTGTCGATAACCAGGATTGGGGCCTGTCGGCCACGGTGGCGTATGTCACGGACATCGGACTGATCGTGCAGGCGGGATTCTTGCGGCAGCAGGAGCAAGGTGTGTCGTTCAACCAGGGATTGCTGCGCCTGATTTATCAGACCGGCTTTTGACGTGTCCAAAAACAGGAGAACCAACATGCACAGCAAAGTTCAACGCGACAGACGGTCATGGACATCGTTGCGACGCTTGAGCGTAGCGACCGTCGCAGCCGCGGCGCTCGCGGTCGCCAGCCTGGGCGGCGTGGTCTACGCCTACAACCTGGATACGGCCGGCGCGTCCCGCCAGCAGGCACTCACGCTCGAGCAGGTGCAACGCGTACTGCCCGCCTTTGAAACCTATCTGCGCGACGTGATGGAGCGCAGCGGCTTGCCGGGCCTGGCGATGGGGATTTTGATCGATGGCCAGCCTGTACTCGCCCGTGGCTATGGCGTGCGCGATACGCGCAGCGGCAAGCCGGTGGATGCCGATACGCTATTCCCGTTGGCCTCGGTGTCCAAAGTTTTCGCGGGTGCCTCGGTCGCCGCGCTGGTCGGCGAAGGCACGGTGCAGTGGGATAGCAGAGTCTCGGACTTAGTGCCCGATATCCGTTTTCGGGACCCGTATGTCACGAGCGAAATGTCTCTGCGTGATTTGATGTCGCAACGCACGGGATATGCCGCGTTTTATGGCGAAGACCTGGAAGTCATCTTTGGCTATTCGCGGGACGAGGTCTTTCGGCGATTGCGCTATCTGCCGCCGGCTACCCCCTTTCGTACGCAATATGCCTATTCGAACTGGAACTTGACTCTGGCGGGCGAAGTGGCCGCGCGTACGGCACACCTGTCATGGGAAGATCTGGTGCGCAGCCGAATCATAACGCCACTGGGAATGAGCCAAACCGTTGTCACGCACGAGGAATTTCTGAAAGTCGACAATCGCTCGGCCGCACATGAGCTCGTCAATGGACGCGCGGTCGCGACCGATGTGAACCCCCATAACGCGCAAGCCCCCGCTGGTGGCGTGTATTCCACGCTGAACGACATGCTGCGCTTTATCGCGTTTGAAATGGATGAAGGAAAGTATCAGGGCAAACCCATCGTCGCCGAAGACGCGATGCGCGAAACGCAGACGGCTCAGACCATCATCAACCCGGCTTTTCCGACACTGCATTATGGATTGGGGCTAGAGGTCCGCGATGACCGAGGCCGCAAGGTACTGGAGCATAACGGCGCCTTTGAAGAAGGCATCAATACCCGTATTTCCTTTATGCCGGCGCAACGCCTGGGCATCGTGATATTGACCAACACACCGCCCATGGGCGTGCCCGATGCGCTGGAATACAAGTTGATGACGCTGCTATTTGCCGACCGGCCCGACGAGGATATCTGGCCGGATCTGCGGGACAAGTGGCATGAGGCCCTGACCGGCCTGCTCGATCGCCCCGGTCGTCTGCACGGGACGCCTCCCGCAGGCGCCGGGTCGAACATCGACGCCAAACGCTACGTCGGACGATATACGCACGAGTACTACGGCGATATCGTGATTGAACAGGACGCGACGGGCTTGCGAATGGTGGCGGGCGTATCCCCCGCGCTGCCTATCGAGCACTGGCAAGGCAATACATTTCGCGTACCACTGCTCGCCGACGCAGCCCTGAATTTCATCCCGGGCGCCAATCAGGTTAGCGACGCGTTGACCCTGTCGGAGATTGACGATATTCCCGACGCGTTATTTCTGCGTAAACCTTGAGTTTGCGCCGCCCGTCTTGCTGCGTGACGACTGGATTAAGGCGCCGAGCGCCGTATAGCCAACCACGCCGCGGTAGGCGGGCCGCAACCCTCGTCAACGTTCGAACAGAACGAGGAATTTCCACACATTTTGCTGTATATCCAACGAATCCTTGCCATTGCCCAAAGATTTGTAATAATGAGCGCATTCACCATGGCGCGTGAGTCCTGCCAAGGGTGGTGACCCGGATCGTTTATTGACCGACCGTACGACTTTGACGAAGAGAGACAACATGATCAAGTGTGATGACACGGGCAAGCTTATTTTGCGCCTCGCGGTAGGTATTTTGATCTTGCTGCATGGCTTGATGAAGATCTCCAGCGGCGTAGGGGGCATCGAGGGTATGCTGACCTCGCATGGCTTGCCTGCCTTTATCGCGTATGGCGCTTATCTTGGTGAAGTCGTGGGTCCGTTGCTGGTCATCGTGGGTTTGTATAGCCGCGTGGGCGCCTTGTTGATGACGGGCAGCATGGTGGTGGCAATCTTGCTGGCGCATATGGGGCAAATCGGTAGCCTGAACGCCCAGGGCGGTTGGGCGCTGGAATTGCAAGGCATGTTCCTGTTCAGCTCACTGGCTGTCCTCTTTTTGGGCGCCGGCCGCTTCAGCCTGGGGGGTTCCGGCGGTCGCTGGAACTAATTTTTGACCAAACCCGAGCGATCAATGATCAAACGTTGCTTGCCCCTGTTGACCTTGGCTGCGGCCTTGGTCAACCCCTGGCCGGCGTTCGCCGAGCTATCCGTTGGTGCGCCCGCGCCCGATTTTTCGGCGCCAGCCTCTCTGGGGGGTGAAGTCTTCACGTTCCAGCTCAACGAGGCGCTCAAGCAAGGGCCGGTGGTGCTGTACTTTTATCCGGCGGCCTTTACGCAAGGTTGCACGATCGAGGCTCGCAATTTTGCTGAGGCCACCGACGATTACAAGGCGCTGGGCGCGACGGTCATCGGCGTCTCTGCCGATGATATCGAGACCTTGAAAAAATTCTCGGTCAGCGAATGCCGCAGTAAGTTTGCGGTGGCGGCCGACGGCGATCAGACCGTCATCAAAGCCTATGACGCCGCGCATGACCGTCGCCCCGAGACCGCGACGCGGGTGTCGTACGTCATATCGCCGGATCACAAAATTCTGTATGCCTATACCGACATGAGCCCCGACCGCCATGTCGCCAATACACTGCAGGCGCTGCGAGACTGGCGCGCCAGCCAGCCGCAATCACAGCCACCGCAACGTTAGCGTTAGCCGTCGTCGTTGCGACGACGGCACTTCTATCTTTTCGCCGATAAAGGCTCAGGGCAAAATCTCGCTGACCAACTCGGTCGGGCGACATAGCCGGGCGCCCTGCTCCGTCACGACGAACGGACGATTGATCAGGATGGGATTCTCGATCATGGCGTCGAGCAATTCGTCGTCAGTCACATCGGACGCGGCCAGGCCGAGCTCTTGATAGAGCGGCTCTTTGGCGCGCACGGCGTCGCGCACCGTCAGACCCGACTGCTCAATCAGGCCTGCCAAGGTCTGACGCGACGGCGGCGACTTGAGATATTCGATGATCGTAGGCTCGATGCCGGCGTCGCGGATCATCTGCAATACGTTACGCGACGTGCTGCAGCGCGGGTTGTGATAGATGGTGGCAGAAGACATGCGAGCTCCTTGGAAAAACGAGAGTCTACCCAATTGCGGCGTATTGCCCAATGCGCCTGATCGACGCACTTACTCAACATGCTAACTGAACGGCCACACCGTCGGATCGGTGCCGGGTGGCACCGACGGCCTGGACCAGCGCGCCGGCGTCAATGAAAACTGGGCCGCGTGCTTGACTGCCGTCAATTGTCCATATCCCGATGGACTGGATTCCAGATAGCTCTCGATCGGCGGCATGGGACGTCGCAAGCCACCGCTCACCCGGCCCAGCGACCGCAGCCAGCGCGCCGTTTGCGCCAGCGACACCCGCACGTGCCAACTGCCGCCCTCGGTCGCCTGACGTGTCAGGGCGACTTGCGCGCCAAACGCCATCAGATAACCCGACGCATGATCCAGGATCTGCATGGGCATGGGCTTAGGTTCCTTGATGCCTGCCGCTTCTGCTTCGGCATGATTGAAGCCGGTGGCCGTCTGTACCAGCGAATCAAAGCCACGCCGCTGCGCCCACGGACCACTGTCGCCATAGGCCGACAGCGATACATACACAATGCCCGGTCGCATATTGGCCACCTCTTGCGGACCGAAACCCAACGACTGCAGCGCGCCCGGTCGGTAGCCCTGCACAAACACATGCGCGCTGCGCAGCAGGTTCGCCAGGGCGATCCGGCCATCCGCCGTTTCCAGGTCGGCATGCACCGATAGCTTGCCCCGGCTCGTTTCCGCAATCGTCTCGATATTGGGCAGATGGGGCGAGTTGATCAACATAACATCGGCGCCGTAGGCGGCTAGCGCGCGTCCACAGACGGGACCGGCGATGATGCGGGTCAGATCCAGTACGCGGACGTCTTTCAAGGGGCGGGCATCGTGTAAATATTTCGGCAACGGACGCGGATCCGCATCGCCAATGCGCGTCACGCTCAGCGCGGGCTGGCCTGCGATAGCCATGCCCTGCGGATGGTGGTCCCAGTCGGCAAAACGGCGCATTGCGGCCACCACCAATCCCGCATCGGCGGCCTCTTGTTCGAACTCGAGGGCGCTGCGCTGCGACAGCGCCTGCTCGACCATGGCTCGCGTCGTCTCGGGCCCCGTGGGGCAGCCCAACAGGGCCAGCGCGCCATCTCGATGATGCGCAAAGTTGGCATGAATACGCACCCAGCCGCCGTCGCCGCAGCGATAGGTGCCCGTCAACTTGTCTTGAATCTCGTGTTCCACGCCATCCAGCGTGAAATAACTGCGGCATTCTTGCGCAGCATGCAGCATATCGATGGCCACGCGTTGCCGAGTCCCGCCGCGCAGATGCCAGATCTCCGCCGCGGCCAGCGCGGCGGCGCCCATACTGGCCTGTGCTGCGGTGCCCACGGCAAACGATGAGGGAAACACAGGTTCCCCGCCCGAAAGGTCGATGTAGTCCATGGACTCATCGGGCATATTCAAGCCGCGCCATAACGACTGCAATGCATCGCGAGCCGTTTTGCTGTTGCGGTCCTGGCCGCCGGGATATGGCGGAAGTAAATCGATGAGTCTGCCCATAATTGCTATTGCATCAGTGATCGGTGGCGTATACCTCCGATTACAGAGCGCACGGCCAAGGGCGTCAACATCCGCCAAGTGCCGCGCCCCGGGGAGGGATACATCTGCTTGTGGGTTTTACAACGGGCTGGCGCGATCAAGGCGTTTCAGGAAAACCTGCAGCTCTTTGATGACCTGTTGATCGCCGCGGGATTGCGCGGCCTCGATGCCGCTTTGCCACGCCTGCCGGGCACCGGCGAGATCGCCCTGCCCTTGCAGCGCCTTGCCTAGCCATTTCCAGGCAACAGAATATTGCCCGTCCAGCTCCAGCGCGGCCTGTAAGTGCGGGACGGCAATGTCGTACTGTTCCTGCTCGACATACGCCTTGCCCAGGGAAAAACGCAACAACGTGTTGTTTTGACCTTTAGCGAGCATCGCTTCGAGTCGTTTGACCAAATCATCCATGGGGACTCCTTTACCTGCCTTTTCTCCATGATAGGCGGATCACGTCCTAAAACACGGTGAAACCGTAAGCTTGGCAAGGACAAACCAATTGTGTCTGGGTATGCCCAAGAGCGGATCAATGCCGCGAGGGCGTGGTAGCCTGTTGATTGTGTAAAGCGTCGGTTGAGAGGCCATTATGAGCACAATCTACGATTTTTCCGTGAAAGACATCCAGGGTAACGAGCAATCACTCGAGGCCTATCGCGGCCGGGTGCTGCTCGTGGTCAACGTGGCGTCGAAATGTGGATTCACGCCGCAGTACGCTGGACTCGAAACGCTGTATCAGGATTGTCAGTCGGCTGGGCTGACCGTACTGGGTTTTCCGTGCAATCAGTTTGGCCATCAAGAGCCGGGCGACGAGGCCGAGATTCAGCAATTTTGCGCTACCAACTACGGCGTGACCTTCCCCATGTTTGCCAAGATCGACGTCAATGGCGACGACGCTCACCCCTTGTATCGTTGGCTCAAGGGTGAAAAACCCGGCGTGCTGGGCACCGAGGGTATCAAATGGAATTTCACCAAATTCCTCGTGGGCCGCGATGGCCAAGTCATCAAGCGCTATGCGCCGACGGATAAGCCTACCTCGCTCAAGGACGATATTCTGCGCGCCTGCGACACGCAGGTCTAGCGATCCCAGGTCTAAGCGCGCGGCGACTGCAGCGGTGGCAGGCGACGGCGCACGGTGCAGGACTTGACGATCGCGGTGTTCGTTTCGGCGTACTCGGTGATGCGATCGAGTACGCCATCCAAGTGCTCGATCGATTTCAGCACCAGGCGCGCGATGAAGCAATCCTCGCCCGTGACTTTGTCGCACTCCACCACCTCGCCGATCTCGGCGATGAGGGTCTCTACCTTGCGCAACTGCCCCGGCAAAGGCCGGATACGCGCGATGGCGGTCAGCGTGTATCCCAGCGCAACGGGATCGACGTCCAGGGTATAGCCCCGCACGACCCCTGATTCCTCGAGCCGGCGCAGCCGGTCTGTGACGCTGGGCGCCGACATGCCGACGTGGCGCGCCAGGTCGGCGGTCGTGGTACGCGCATTGGCCGTCAACTGCTGCACGAGACGACGATCAATGCCGTCGAGGATGTCGTTTTCGATTTTTAGGTCACTGTTCATAATTATCTCCAAAACAAAGGCAGATGATTCGAATCTTCTATTTTTTCCCCTATTATGCATCCAATTCGGCTGGGATAATTTCTCCATGGACGACGCGGCATTCCCGCCGCACGTACAAGGAGTTTTCCCATGAAGACAAGCAATGACAATGTCGGCCTCATTCAAATGGCCGTCGCCATGATGATTTCCGGAACGGTCGGGGTATTTGTGCTGGAGTCCGGGCAAAGCGCCTGGAATGTAGTGTTTTTCCGTTGCGTGTTTGGGGCCCTGGGGCTGTTGGCCTATTGCCTGGCGCGTGGCCTGCTGCGTCCCGGCATCTTTACCCGCAAGACGCTCGCCTGGACGATGGTGGCGGGTGTCGCCATTGTCTTGAACTGGGTATTGCTGTTTTCCGCGTATCGCCTGGCGTCGATTTCCTTGTCAACGGCCGTCTATAACTTTCAGCCGTTTTTCCTGATCGCCCTCGGTGCGATTTTCCTGGGTGAACGCCCCTCCATGGGAAAGCTGGGCTGGTCCGTGCTGGCGTTTGGTGGATTATTACTCGTGCTGCAAATCGAGCCCACTGAATTGGCCGAAGCCGGCGGGTACTTGCATGGCCTGGCTCTGGCATTGGGCGCCGGGGCGCTATATGCCGTGACGTCCATTATCGTCAAACGGCTTAAGCCTATTGCACCTCACGTGCTGGCCTTGGTGCAAGTCACGCTGGGCGCCCTGCTGTTGCTGCCCATGGTGGATTTCACGGCGTTGCCCACCGGACCCACGCAATGGGGATTGGTCGTGATGATCGGCCTGCTGCATACCAGCCTGACCTATATCCTGTTGTACTCGGCTATTCAGAAACTGCCCACGACCTCGACCGCCGCGCTCGCGTTCATCTATCCGGCGATGGCCATTTTGCTGGATTATGTCGTTTATGGTCAGCAACTGGCGTTGTCGCAAATCGCGGGTGTCAGTCTGATTTTCCTGGCGGCGGCCGGCGTCAGCCTGAATTGGCAGTTCAAATGGCGTGCCGCGCCCAAGGCGCAAAGCCCCACTTGCTAGTGGGGCTTGCGGCGCGACGGCCCGGATACCCGCTATCATGAATGCCATCGCGCCGCCCCTGTTCCCTCTACCTGATCGGGTGGCCCTCGCACAAGGATCCTCCCCCATGATTGATCTTTATTACTGGACCACACCCAACGGACACAAGATCACCCTCTTTCTCGAAGAGGCCGGTCTGGATTATCAAATCTTTCCGATCAACATCAGCAAGGGCGATCAGTTTCAACCCGAATTCCTCAAGATTGCACCCAATAACCGCATCCCGGCCATTGTGGATCAGGCACCCGCCGATGGCGGCGAGCCGATTGCGTTGTTCGAGTCGGGCGCAATCTTGCTGTATCTGGCCGAGAAAATCGGCAAGTTTTTGCCGCAAGATGTGCGCGGCCGCGCCGACACCCTTCAATGGCTATTCTGGCAGATGGGCGGCCTTGGCCCCATGGCCGGCCAAAATCATCACTTTGGAACGTTTGCCCAAGAGCGTATCCCCTACGCCATTGATCGCTACGTCAAGGAAACCAATCGCCTGTACGGGGTGCTCAACAAACGCCTGGCAGATCGTGAATTCATCACCGGCGAGTACTCGATTGCGGACATGGCCGCTTATCCCTGGATCGTGCCGTACGAACGGCAAAGCCAGGATCTGAACGACTTCCCGCATCTGAAACGCTGGTTTGAGGCGATCGGAGCCCGTCCCGCGACGCAGCGCGCCTACGAGAAAGCCAAGGCCATCAATACCGCACCGACGGTCAAGACCGACGAGTCGCGTCGCATCCTGTATGGTCAAACGGCTCAAAACGTGTAGCAGGCTGTGCGTAGTCGGGCTCGCTGAGCTTGCCCCGCTAAGTAAGGCCCGCTCAGTACGCCTACACTGAGCAAGCCTCGCTACGTGAGCCTTCTTTAGGGGCCATGCTGAATAAACCTAGTCGCGTAAACCGTCTTATGTCTACGACTGAAAACATTCCGCCGCCTCATCTGGGGGCGCTGCAGTTCCGTCGCGCTCTCAGGGAGGACCTGGACGCGATTGTCACCCTGCTTGCCGACGATGTCCTGGGCAATCGTCGCGAGGATGCCACCCTGCCCGCGCGGCCGTGCTATGTGCAGGCCTTTGAGGCCATTGACCGGGACCCTAATCAATTTCTGACGGTGGTGTCGCGTGGCGACGAGGTGGTTGGTTGCCTGCAGCTTAGTTTCATTCCAGGCTTGTCGCGTCAGGGCCTGTGGCGCGGCCAGATCGAAAGCGTGCGCATCGCCGCCTCGGAACGCGGCGCCGGTACCGGTCATGCGTTGTTCGAATGGGCCATTGGGCAATGCCGTGAGCGCGGTTGTGGCCTGGTTCAATTGACGACTGACAAAACGCGCAGTGATGCCCAGCGGTTTTATCAGTCGTTGGGATTTACGGCCACGCACGATGGGATGAAGCTGGAACTCGCCCCTTAAACTGGAACCCGATATTTATGCACGGTGAATACAAAGTCCCCGGCGGCAAACTGGTTGTCGTCGACCTGGATGTCAAAGACGGCGCGCTGGCCGATGTGCGCGTAAGCGGTGATTTTTTCCTGGAGCCACCCGAGGCGCTGGACGTCATCAATGCAGCGTTATGCGGGTTGCCGGCCGACGCGGATGAGGCCCGCATGGCCGCTGCCGTCGCGGCGGCGCTGCCTGACGACGCCGAGCTGTTTGGGTTTTCCGCCGAGGCCGTCGCCGTCACGGTACGGAGGGCACTGGCATGAGCGAGCGCGCACAATGGAATGACTATCCCTGGGAACTGATCCGCGAGGGTCCGCAGGCTCCGGAATTGCATATGGCGCTGGACGCGGTCATTACCGACGAAGTCGGCGCCGGCCTGCGCCCGCCGACGCTGCGCATCTGGGAATGGTCTGAGCCCGCTGTGATCATCGGGCGCTTTCAGTCGCTGAAGAACGAGGTCGACCCCGAGGGCGCGCAACGCTACGGCGTCAAGGTCGTGCGCCGAGTCAGCGGCGGCGGCGCGATGTTTGTCGAGCCGGGCAACACCATCACCTATTCGCTCAGCGTGCCTCAGGCGCTGGTGCAAGGCATGACCTTTCAGCAATCGTATGAGTACCTTGATGCATGGGTGCTGCGCGCGTTGCAGGATTTGGGCATCACGGCCTGGTACCAGCCGCTCAACGATATCGCTTCGGATATCGGCAAGATCGGCGGCGCGGCACAAGCCCGTCGTGGCGGCGCCGTCCTGCATCACGTGACGATGTCGTACGATATCGACGTCGACAAGATGGTGCAGGTGCTGCGTATCGGTCGTGAAAAGCTCTCTGACAAGGGCACCACCAGCGCTAAAAAACGCGTGGACCCCCTGCGTAGTCAGACTGGCCTGGAACGCGACGTGATCATTGATCGTATGCTACAAACCTTTCAAAGCCTGGCGTCATTGACGCAGGTGCCGCTCGGCGAGGCCACCCTGGATAAAGCGCGCATCCAGGCACAGGAAAAATTTTCGAGCTCCGAGTGGACGTCTCAAGTCCCTTGAAATAACGGGTTGCTCACGTCTCAGGAAATCTATGCAACATACCTCAACCCAGACTCCCCGCACACGTTCATGGGTCCCGGCCGGCGCGCTGGCTATCCTGGCCCTGCTGGCCGGCTGCGCGAGTTCGCCATCGGATATCAGCCTGCCCTCGTCCGTGCCGCAGCCCGACAAATCGGAAGCCCAGGTCGCGGGATTGAATGTCCAGAAAATTCAATGGAAAGGCACCAAGCCCGGCTGTCAGGGGCAGTGTCCCCTTATCGAGATCGACAGCGTCGGCTTTCCGGATATCGCGAAGCTGACGGAGCTTGTCGATCACGTCCTGGCCTATATGACGGGCGTGGATCCCGATCGCCCTCGCCCCTACGGCACGCTATCGGAATACACCCAATATTTCTGGCAAACGGCGCAGTCCCGTGACGCCACGTACTTCAACGCCAGCGTCGTCGGTGTAACGAGCAAGATCATCGCGATTGAATTGAACACCAACCAGTACCTCACCGGCGCCGCGCACGGCATTCCCGCGACCCAATATCTGAATTGGCAGCGAGATCGCTCACGCGTTCTGGCGCTGGACGAGGCGCTGGAGCCCAATCAGCACGCCGCGTACGTGGATGCCTTGCGTCGCGCGCATAAAACCTGGCTGACTCAAAACGAAGACGCCAAACGCGATCCGGCGGCCTACGACAAAATGTGGCCGTTCCAGGAAAGCGATAACTTTGCGCTGACACCCCAGGGCATGCTCGTCAAATACGACGCCTATTCGATTGCGCCGTACTCGCATGGCGAGCCGGAATTGCTGATTCCGTATAGCGAACTCAAGGGCACGCTACGCCCGGAGTTCATCCCGGCTGCGGGCGGCTGACACACGGATGTCGTCCGCCTGAAGCCGATCAGCGATGGGGCTCGCGCGCGTTGCTCGGGCCGCGCAAGCACCGTCGCTGCACCACCCCCGGTGTCCCGGGGTGGCAGGCCTTTTCAATCGATCACGGATACAGACCGCGCACCTGACGAGCTTGCAGGATGCGCGTGCAGGCCACAATAAACGCGGCGGTACGCAGCGTGATCTTGTGCTCCTTGGCCGTCTGTGAGACCGCCGCATAGGCTTCACGCATCAGGCGTTCGAGGCGCTGGTTGATTTCCTCTTCGCTCCAGAAGAAGCTCGAGAAATCCTGCACCCATTCGAAGTAGCTCACCGTCACGCCGCCGGCGTTGGCCAGCACGTCGGGCACGACTAGAATCCCGTTCTCGCGCAGGATGTCATCGGCCTCAGGTGTCGTCGGGCCGTTCGCCCCTTCGACCACGATCTTGGCGCGCACCTTGTTGGCGTTGGTAATGTTGATCTGGCTTTCCAGGGCGGCGGGGATCAGGAAATCGGTTTCCAGCTCCCAGAATTGCGCGTTGTCGAGGACTTGGCCGTCGCTAAAGCCGCTGACGCCCCCCGTTTGCGAGACATGCGACAGCAACTTATGCACGTCCAGCCCCGCGGGGTTGTAAACCGTGCCGGTGTGATCTTGCACGGCAAGGACCTTGGCGCCGAGCTCGTGGAACAGGCGCGCCGCGGTGCCACCCACATTCCCAAACCCCTGCACGATTACGCGCGCCTTGCTGACGTCGATATTGCAATCGCGTGCCGCCTCGCAAGCAGTGACGAACACACCGCGGCCCGTGGCCTCGACCCGCCCGAGGCTGCCGCCCAGAGAGATCGGCTTGCCGGTAACCACGCCGGTCGCCGTAGAGCCTTCGTTCATAGAGTACGTGTCCATCATCCACGCCATGGTTTGCGCGTTGGTGTTCACGTCAGGGGCCGGAATGTCTTTCGTGGGGCCGATGATGACGCCGATCTCCGACGTATAGCGACGCGTCATGCGTTCGAGTTCGGACTGCGACAACAAACGCGGATCAACCCGGATGCCGCCTTTGGCGCCACCGTACGGCAGGTTGACCGCGGCGTTCTTGACCGACATCCACGCAGCCAGCGCCATGACTTCGGAGAGCGTCACGTCCTGGTGAAAACGCACCCCGCCTTTGCCGGGCCCGCGCGACGTGTTGTGCTGGACTCGATAACCTTCAAAGTGGGCCACAGTACCATTGTCGAGCTCGATGGGGACATCAACAATCAGCGCGCGCTTGGGTCGTTTGAGCGTTTCGACCCAGCGGGCCAGCGGGCCAAGATACGGGGTAACACGATCTACTTGTTGCAAATACACGCCCCAGGGGCCGAGGTGTTCGGCATCCAGGTACGACGGCAAAGCGTGGGCGGGTTTATCCGACATGAAGGTCTCCAGGCTAGGAACTCGTGTCATTGTAACGACGCTTTTTATAGCGTCCCCATTTAAATTCATAAAATTTAAATGGGGACGCTATAAATCAATGCGTTGTGGGGAACGTACCCGCCCATCTTAAGGCGCAAGCAAGTGCCAGGCTAGCCTAGTCAGCATACACGGCGTGCATGGATTCTATGCAGTAGCCTGCATCGCACTGCGCCAGACCTGCCCGCCGGATCTCAATGATCGAGGGGAATCCTGGTGACATTAAAAATTAGTCGTAGCTATTGAGCTTCACGCCAGACACGCCTCCCAGATCAGCACCACCGTCCCCGGATGGAGTGGGCGCGTCGGCGGATTTGGGTGCGGTTGGACTGGATTGCACTGCCTGCGGGATTTCCTGCGGCTGGACGGGCGTCGCCTGAGGTTGTCGGGGTGCCTGGGACGCCGGTGCGGCCTTGGCACTCCCCGATTTGCCGCGCTGGATATCGCGTTGTTGCTCGGCCTTGGCAATGATCTGGGCCAACTCGGCGCCTAGTTCGCCTCGTTTGGCGACATAGGCCCAGTCAGACGCGTTCTGGCCCTTGAGGTTGCGAGTGGTGATGTCAGCGCCCGCGTCGAGGAGCAAATCCACCATGTATTTGCGACCGGAAAACCCGGCCATCATGATCGGGGTGGTGCCTTCGGGCGACGGCGCATTCACCATGGCCTTGTTCGCGAGCAGCAGCTTGGCCACGTCCATCTGGGCCTTGGAGGCCGCATAGTGCAGCGGCGTCCAGCCCAGGCGGTTGACCTGGGCGCCCCGTTTGATCAGAGATCGGGCGCGATCCGTCTCCCCTGCCACTGCCAGGTACATCAAGGCGGTTTCGTTGGCGGGATTGACCGCATTGACGTCGGTGCGCGGATCGGCGGCCAGCACGTCAAATACCTCCCAGGCGCCGTCGACGACGGCCCGCATCAGGGCGGGTTGGCCGTTTTTATAGCGCACATTCGGATCTGCCCCCTTGGCGAGCAGTGTTTTTACCTCCGAGGCCTTGTCGTTATGGATGTAGACCCACCAGTTGTCGGGCGTGGCATCCGCGTGAGCGATAGGCGCGAGAGCCGCCGTCGCAGCGGTCAGGGCGATCGCCGCCAGCAATGAACGAGTGCGCAGAGGGAAAAAAGGAGAATATTTCATCGAAAATACTTTAATTAATTTACTTTAAATAAAGTGCTTTTAAAGTATTAATTTAAATAAATTACTTTAAATATTTTAGATTAGATTACCGATCTATCTTGTTGAATAATTTAAAGAAATTTTCTGTTGATGCACGCGCAACGTCAGCCACCGGGATGCCTTTCAGGTCCGCAATCTTCTCTGCGACGTGGATGACTTTCGATGGATCGTTGATCTTGCCTCGATATGGCACGGGTGCCAAGTACGGGGAATCGGTCTCGATCAATAGCCGATCCAGCGGGATGTTGGTAGCCACCTCATGCACGACACCCGCATTCTTGAACGTGACGATGCCCGAGAGGGAAATATAGAAATTCAGATCAATGGCCGCCTGGGCCATCTCCCAGGACTCGGTAAAACAGTGCATGACACCCCCTACTTCGGCGGCGTTTTCCTCGCGCAAGATGCGCAGCGTGTCCTGAACGGAGTCCCGGGTATGGATGATGAGCGGCAGATTCGTCTGCCGCGCCACGCGGATATGGCGGCGAAAACGCTCGCGTTGCCAGTCCAGGGGTTCGCTCAGGCGATAGTAATCCAGCCCGGATTCACCGATCGCCACGACTTTCGGATGCTGGGCCAATTGAACCAGCTCGGCTTCTGTGGGATCGGGGGTCTCTTCGTAGTCAGGATGCACACCGACGGACGCCCAGAGATTTCGGTGCGGCTCGACCAACTGAATCAAGCCCGGCCAATCGGGCATATCCACGCTGACGACCAGGGCGTGGGTGACCTGATTGGCTTGCATGCGCTGCAGGATGTCGGGCAAGTCCTGGGCTAGCTTGGGGAAATTGAGATGGCAGTGCGAATCAACGTACATGGGGAGACTTCAAACTTGGCAAGAAAGCACCACGCGCTGCAGAGTCGCGTGTGCAAATAATTTAGGACTGAGGGGGTGAGTCGCCACGCGACGCTGCTGCGTCAGCCAACGGGCACCCTCCGCCAAGCGTACCGCATCGGCACGCGAGGCCGTCAGGCCCACCCATTTTGCCAATGACGGGAAATAACGCACCGGCGCCCCTACCCCGGCCAGCATCAGGTCAGCATACAGGCGCTGCAGGGTATCGATCCAGTCGGTCGGCGGGGTTTTATCCAGGCTCTCGGCCAAGGTGCCGATATCGGGCGCCTGTCCCTGGGCCAGAGGCTCGATCAGCGACGATAGCCAGGTGGGACACGGCTGGTCGGTATTTTGCGATAGCTGGAGCGCCGCCAGAGGGGCGCCACCTGCGGCTGCCAACCATTCCTGGGCGGACTTGACGCCTTGTGCCTGCAGCCAGTGCAGCGTCTCTTCGGGTCCGGGCGCAGGCAGTGGCAGGCGGCGGCAACGCGACACCAGGGTCGGCAGCAGCCGATCGGGGGCGTCGGCCACCAGCAGGAAAACCGTGTTGGTGGGCGGCTCCTCCAGCACCTTGAGCAGAGCATTGGCGGAAATGACGTTCAATGCTTGCGCCGGATACAGCAGTGCGACGCGCCAGCCGCCCCGGTGAGTCGCGGTGTTGAACCACGATTCCAGGGCCCGGATTTGATCGATACGGATTTCTTTTGAGGGCGCGCGCTTGGTCCTGCCGGTCGCCCCGGCGGACTCCGCCTCGTCAGCGCCTTCGGCGGCGCCGCCCTCTTGCAACGCGATGGCTTCGGGACGTATGCGTCGCAGATCGGGGTGATTGCCGCTCGCGACCCACGTACAGGCGGGGCATTCGCCGCAGGCGAGCTGGTTGCGCGGCGACTCACACAGCAAGCTGGCGGCGGCAGCAAAGGCAAACTCTTTTTTACCTATTCCCGCGACACCGTGAATCAGCCAGGCGTGCGCAAAACGATCGCGCCCGGCCAACCACGTCTGGGCAATATCTTGCTGCCACGGCAGGAACTGGGCGCTGCTCATGCGCTGCGCGCCGCCTGCACGACGGCTTGTAATTGGGCCTGCAACTGTGTGCGGACCTGCTCCATCGGCTGACTGGAGTCCACGATGCGAAAGCGTTCGGGTTGTGCGGCGGCGCGCGCGTGATAGGCGGACCGGGTGCGCTCAAAGAATGCGGCTTCTTCGCGCTCGAAACGATCGGGTTGACGCGCATCAGCCAGGCGGGCTCTCGCCAGCTCGAGCGGCACGTCAAACAACCACGTGCAATCGGGCCGCAGCGACGGTTGCATCCATTGTTCCAATACGGCGACGCGTTCCATGCCCAGTTGCCGGCCTCCGCCCTGATAGGCGTAGGTTGCATCGGTATAACGATCGCAGACGACCCAGTCGCCGCGCGCCAGGGCGGGCTCGATGACCTGGGCGACGTGCTCGCAGCGCGCCGCAAACATCAGCAGGGTTTCGGTATCGAGCGTCATGGATTCGGACAGGACCAGGCCCCGGAGTTTTTCGCCCAGGGGGGTGCCCCCCGGCTCCCGTGTCGCCACGACGGTGTGCCCCAGCGCGCGCAGCGTATCGGCGATCCAGGCTGCATGGGTGCTTTTCCCCGCACCATCTACGCCCTCGAGGGTAAGAAAACATCCACGTGCTGTCATTGATTCCGGCCCAGAATATAGCGCGCCACATTGCGATTGTGCTCGGACAGGTTAGCCGAAAACTCGCTGGTGCCATTGCCGCGCGAAACAAAGTACAAATATTTATGGCGCTCGGGTTGCACCGCAGCCAACAGCGCTGCCCGCCCGGCCGCCGCAATCGGCGTCGGCGGCAATCCGGCGCGAGTGTAGGTATTCCAGGGCGTGTCGGCCTGCAGATCGGCGCGCCGAATGCGCCCCTGGTAACGATCGCCCATGCCGTAGATCACGGTCGGGTCGGTTTGCAACATCATCCCGATCCGCAAGCGGTTCACAAAGACGCCGGCCACGCGCGTGCGCTCGGGGCCATGGCCCGTTTCCTTTTCAACGATCGAGGCCAGCACCAGGGCCTCGTAGGGCGTTTTCAGGGGCAGATCGTCTTGCCGTTTGGCCCAGACGGCGGCCAACACCTGTCGGCCTTGTTGATAGGCCTGGCGCAATATCTCGAAATCCGTGGTCCCGGGGGTAAAGACATAGGTGTCCGGAAAGAATAATCCCTCGGGCGCTTTGATATCCGAGCCCAGTTTTTCCATCAAGGCGTCGTCGCTGATGTCGCCCAGGGTCTGCTTCACGTCGGGATTGGCGCGCAGGGCGGCACGCATTTGCTGATAGGTCCAGCCCTCCAGAAAGGTGAGCTGGCGCTGCACCATTTCGCCGCGCGCCAGACGTTCCAGCAGCGTCCAGGGGGAATCCCCGCGCCGCGCCTCGTAGCCACCAGCCTTGATCAATTTGTCGCGTTCGGACAGGCGCGCCAGCCAGGTGAAGCCGTCTTCCCAAATGGGAATGCCCGCCTCGTTCATGGCACGCGCCATCGCCCGCGGCGTATTGCCGGGCGACACGATGAATTCGACTTTATCGGCCGGCAAGTCGATGTCGCGGTTCATCCAGACCCACGCGCCACCGACTGCGGCCCCCGCGAGCACCAGCATCAACAGGCACAGCGACAAAAAATATTGGAAGAGCTTTTTCATAAGTTTGCGCAGTTTAATGGATCGCAGCCATTTTTCATGGATTGCGGCTTTTTGACCGAGGCCTGTGCACCCCTATTAAAAGCGGGGTATTGCTGCGACTTACAAGGGCGGGCGGGTATTATGGCTGTCTATATCGGCGCCGTCTTGGTGCCCTACTCTGTTGACCGCCTCTGCCATGTCCGCTTTTTTTGATTCGATTTCATCCACCTCGTCCGGTTCCGTCTATGCGACACCCTTGACCGACTATGCGGTCATTGCCGCGACGGGCGCCGATGCGCTGGCTTTTCTGCACGGGCAACTGACCCACGATGTGACCGGGCTCTCGCCCGACGTGGCCCGACTGTCCGGATACTGCACGGCCAAGGGCCGTTTGCTCGCCACCATGGTCCTGTGGCGCGCGCAGCCTGCGGCCGACGAGGCCGCCGATGCGCCCCAGCTTTATGCGTTGGTGCGGCGCGATCTGGCCGATGCCCTGGTCAAGCGGCTGTCGATGTTCGTGCTGCGGGCCAAGGCCAAACTGGCCGTCACCGCGTTGCAGGTCACCGGCGTGTGGGGCGAGCCCGCGGACGTTGATGCCCTGCAAACGGCGGCTGGCGGCGCATTGCCCGCCACGCCCTGGCAACGCGTCGATCTGCCCAGCGGCACCTGGATCGCGGCGCCCTTGGTCAGTGGCGGTTTGCGCTGGTGGTGGATCGCCAGCCAAGCCCAGCAAGACCAGGCGTCCACCTTGGCGACACAGGTCCAACGCGGCGATGCCGATCACTGGCAAGCGGCCGATCTGGCCACCGGTTTGCCCTGGGTCGCGGCCGCCACGCAGGATGTCTTCATTCCCCAGACGCTTAATCTGGACCTGATCGACGGCGTGAGCTTTACCAAGGGCTGTTACCCTGGGCAAGAAGTCGTGGCGCGCAGTCACTATCGCGGTACCGTCAAGCGCCGCACGGCCTATGGCCAGTGGGACACAATGGATACTGTCCCGGCCCCCGGCACCGACATTTACGACGCCCGCCAGCCACAAGAGCCTTGTGGTCGTATCGTTGACGCATCGCGCAGCGGCGCGCTCTTCGAAATCACCTTGGCGGCGCTGGACGACGGCGATTTGCGTATCGGTGCGCCCGACGGCGCAAAGATCACCGTCGCCCCCCTGCCCTATGACTTGGCCGACGGCGGATTCAAAGGCTAGCGCGGCGTGACCCGTACCGCCGTCATCAAGCCCACCAGGCATAACGCGGACTGCTCGCCACGATAAGCGTGGACCTCTACCTGGCAAATCGTCAAACGCCGGCCGGGCTTGAGCACACGGCCCGTCGCCACAAAACGATGGCCGTCGGCGGGCGCCAAAAAGTTCATTTTGAACTCGGACGTCAGGACTTCCTCGCCTGCGTCAAACAGTGATAGCGCGGCATAGCCACCCGCACTATCCGCAATAGTAGTGGATACCCCCGCATGCAGAAACCCGTTTTGCTGGCAGAGATCCGCCCGATAAGGCAGCGCGATGTCGACCTGCCCCGGCTCAACGCGCGACAACTGTGCGCCCAAGAGCGTCATGATCGATTGCCTGGCAAAACTGTCCCGCACCCGTTGCGCCGCGACCGCCGTATCGGCGTCGTCCGCGGCCGCAGCATACGCTGCTGAGCCTGTCGTCACGGCGCCGTCACTCACGAGGGTTTATGCACGTAGAGATTCACGATGCTGGAGAAATCCAGCTTGCCGTGGCCCTGCCCACTGTGCAGAGAATACATGTTGCGCGCCAATTCGCCCAAGGGCGTAGACGAGCGCGTCGATAGCGCGGCCTCGGCAGCCAGCCCCAGGTCTTTGAGCATCAGATCGACGCCAAAACCACCGGCGTAGCCCTTGGAGGCCGGCGCGTTTTCCATCACACCCGGCCAGGGGTTGTACAGCTCTGTGGCCCAATTGCGCCCGGAGCTCTTGGCGATGATGTCCGACAGAACTTTGGGGTCCAGACCGTTGGCCACGCCCAACGCTAGCGCTTCGGAGGTGCCGGCCATCAAGATGCCCAGCAGCATGTTGTTGCAGATTTTGGCGACTTGCCCGGCGCCTGCTGGTCCGGCGTGAAAAATGTTTTTGCCCATGTTTTGCAGGATGGGTTGGGCGCGCGCAAAGTCGGCGGCTTCGCCACCCACAATAAAGGTCAGCGTGCCCGCTGCGGCCCCGCCGGTACCGCCGGAAACGGGCGCGTCGATCATGGCCAGACCGCGAGTTTGCGCCACCATCGCGACCTTGCGCGACGAGTCGGGGGCGATCGTGCTGCACTCAATGATCAGCGCGGCGGGATCGATCGCCGACAACAGATCCGAATCCAGGTATAGCGCCTCAACATGTTTGCTGGCAGGCAGCATCGTGATCACCACTTCGGCGCCTTTCACGGCGTCAGTGGCCGATGTGGCCGGGCGCGCGCCGGCATCGGCCAAACTGTTGACGGCGCCAGGCACCAGATCGTATACGGCCAGGCTGTGGCCGGCTTTAATCAGGTTGTTTGCCATGGGCGCGCCCATATTGCCCAAGCCAATAAACGCGATGCTACTCATGTCGGGGTCTCCTCGTATTTGTCGTCGTATCGTGTCGAAATCAGAGTACTACTGAATTCAGCGTGCGCCCAGATCCGCCAAAGGGTGCGCTTGCCCGGCGGGCCAGGGGGCCTCGAAAAACCGCTGCACCCAGGCCTCGGAGGCCTGCTCAATGGTGGCGGGATTCCATTTGGGTTGCTTGTCTTTGTCGATCAACAGCGCACGGATGCCTTCGGCGAAATCGCCTTCGGCTGCGCAGGCCAGGGCCGCCACATATTCGGTGCGAAAGACATCGGCCAGCGAACTGAGCCGCGTATGACGCAACAGGGCAAACGCCAATCGGGCCGAGCCTGGCGATCCGGCCAACATCGTCGATGCGGCACGCGCGAGCCAGGGATCCTCGTGTGTTTTCAAGGCCCCAATAGCATCAACGATCATGCCCAGGTCCTCGCCGCCACACAGGGCGTCAATCATCGCCGCATGTTGGCGCAATGGTCCCGGTGCGAGCGCCGTCGACGGCGCATGCGCCAAGAGGGCCTGACGCAACAATCCATCGTTGATGAGCCGCGCCGTGCGGCCATCGTCGGCATCCTTCGCGGCCCAGTCGGGTTGCAGCAGCGCCTCGGTAACGCGCGGCCAGTCGGTCGAGTCCAGACGAAAGTCGGCCAGCCCGGCATAAAAAATATCTGACGTCGTGAGCTGTGCGCCCGTCAGCGCTAAAAATAGTCCGATACGACCCGTCATGTGGTTCAGCATCCAGCTGCCGCCGACATCGGGAAACAAGCCGATGGATATCTCCGGCATGGCCAGGCGCGTGGTCTCGCTGACGACCCGATGACTAGCACCCATCATCAGGCCGACGCCACCGCCCATGACGATACCGTGGCCCCAGCACAAAATGGGCTTCGGGTAGGTGTGAATTTGATAATCCAGCCGATACTCGCGTTCGAAAAAATCGCGCGCGAGCGGATTGGCCCACGCCCCCTGCCCGCGATGCGCTTGCATGCTGTGATAGAGGCCGTGCAGATCGCCGCCCGCGCTAAAGGCCTTGCCGCCCGCACCTTGCAGCACCACCATCGCCACCCCGGTGTCGCGCGACCACGCGTCCAGGCGCTGGGCCAGCAAATCGACCATTTCCAGCGACAGACCATTGAGCGTTTGCGGCGCATTCAGCGTGGCAAAGCCCAGGCGCATGCCATTGGCGGTGGTTTTTTCTTCGAACAACACGGGGGCATTCATCGGACGTCGGCTCCTTTTTCCAACAATTGGCGGGCCACGATCACACGCATGATCTCGTTGGTGCCCTCAAGAATCTGATGGACACGCGTATCGCGCACCAGACGCTCTAGCGGATAATCACGCAGGTATCCATAGCCCCCATGGATTTGTTGCGCATCCAGGCAGATCTGAAAACCCATGTCAGTCGCAAAGCGCTTGGCCATCGCGCAATAGGTGACCGCGTCGGGTGAGCCCGAGTCGAGCTTGCAGGCCGCCAGGCGCACCATTTGGCGGGCCGCCACCAAGTGGGTGGCCATGTCCGCGAGCTTGAATTGCAGCGCCTGAAACTCCGCCAGGCGACGGCCGAACTGCTTGCGTTCGTCCATATAACGCCGGGCCGCGTCCAGGGCGCCTTGCGCGGCGCCTACCGAGCAGGTTCCGATATTGATGCGACCGCCGTCCAGGCCCTTCATGGCGATCTTGAAGCCCTCGCCCTCCTGACCCAGCATATTGGCTGCCGGCACACGGACGTTTTCGAAGGTGATCGGCCGGGTGGACTGGCTGTTCCAGCCCATTTTTTCTTCTTTGCGGCCGTAGGTGATACCAGGGCTATCGGCCGGCACCGCGAAGGCGCTGACGCCGCCGGGACCGTCGCCGCCGCTGCGGGCCATGACGATCAGCAGATCCGTGTCGCCGCCGCCCGAGATAAACGCCTTGGCGCCATTCAGGACAAAATCATCCCCGTCGCGCTGCGCCCGGGTAGACAGCGATCCCGCGTCCGAGCCCGCGCCGGGCTCGGTCAGGCAATACGACGCCAGCTTTTCGCCGCTGGCCAGCAACGGCCCCCAGGCTTCGCGCAAGGTCGGTTGCCCCCACTGCCCGACCATCCAGGTCGCCATGTTGTGTATGGTCAGAAACGCGGTGGTCGATGGGTCCACGGCGGCCATTTCCTCGAACACCAGGGTGGCATCCAGGCGCGGCAACCCCAACCCGCCTATGTCTTCGGCGGCGTAGATCGCGCAAAACCCCAGCTCGCCCGCTCGCGCAAAGGCCTCGCGGGGGAAAATGCCTTCGGCATCCCAGCGCGCGGCATGGGGGGCCAACTCGCCTTGGGCATAATCACGCGCAGCCTGCGCAAATGCACGCTGCTCGTCAGAGAGTTCCAGATCCACAGCTTGTCTCCTGTTGGTTGGTCTAGTCGGCGTCATCGCAGCCTCGTGAACCGCGGCGCCGCCATTCGTCAATTTTGCATGACGTTAACGTAAACGTAAATCCGTAATGGCTATCTTAACCAGATTAGCAGGAGAAAATTGTCACTCTGATGACGAGACTTACAACAATCCCGCGGGGCGTGCCCGGCCGTTGCGAGCGGCCGTGGCCTTGGCGCGACGGTGTTCGGCGCGGCGACGGCGCGACACCATGGGGTCAAAGCTCAGCGGCCGATAGACTTCGATCCGATCCCCGTCGGCCAATGCGGTCTCAGCCTGACAGAGCTTGCCAAACACGCCCACGCCCTGCCCCCAGGGATCGAGATCGGGAAACGCCGCTTGCAACCCGCTTTCACGCAGGGCGTCCTGCACGGTGGCGCCCGTCGGCAGCGTGAGCGCGCGCTGCCACACGGCCGACGGCTCGGCATAGCAAACGCTGATATGCAAGTTGCCGGAGTTATTCGCCATAAATGGCCTGCGCGCGCTTGGTAAAGGAATCAATGAAACTGGACGCGATGCGATTAAAAACCGGGCCTACCACCATCTCGAGGGCCCGGTTGGAAAACGCGTACTCCATGGTGAACAGTACCTTGCAGGCGTCCTCGGCCAGGGCCTGGAATTCCCAGTTGCCGACCAGCATGGAGAACGGCCCGTCCACCAATTCCAACTGGATGTGGGTCGGGTACTCGTGCGTGTTGCGGGTGGTAAAGCGCTGCTTCATGCCCGCAAAGCTGATCATGACCGACGCTTGCATCCCGTGCTCGTTGCGCGAATGGACCTCGGTCCCGCCGCACCAGGGCATAAATTCCGGATACTTTTCTACATCGGCAACCAGCTCGAACATCTGTGCGGCGCTGTAGGGAACGAGGACAGATCGCTGTACTTTATGCATGGACTATCGCAAATGGCTAGAATGAGTGGATTTTACCGGTAGCGCCGCTGCCGCCGCATTTTTCGCCTGATTCCTGCCTTATTCGCCCTTATGAGCATTATCGACAACCGCAAGGCCTCCCACGATTATTTCATCGAAGACCGCTACGAGGCGGGCCTGGTCCTGCAAGGCTGGGAGGTCAAGGCGATCCGTGACAACCGCGTCCAACTCAAGGAAAGCTACGTTATCGTGCGCGATGGCGAGCTGTACTTGCTGGGCATGCACGTCAGCCCCTTGCCCACCGCCTCGACGCACGTCCACCCCGATGCTATGCGTACGCGCAAACTACTGCTCAAAGCCGAGGAAATCAGCAAGCTGATTGGCAAGGTCGAGCAGCGTGGCTACGCCTTGGTCCCGCTGAACCTGCACTACAAAAACGGCCGAATCAAGCTGGACTTCGCGCTAGGTCGAGGCAAAAAACTCTACGACAAGCGCGACACCGCCCGTGAAAAAGACTGGGAGCGCGAGAAAGAACGCATGATGAAGCACGACACCCGCAGCACGCGCCGCGACGACTGAGTCGCCGCTGTGGCGCCGCGTCGGTCAGTCGCGACGCCAGTCCCAGCCTTAGGCGGGTTTGTTCGACTTGACGATGGCCATGGCCGACGCGATCAGGCCGCCCACATCCGCCAGATTGGACGGCAGAATCAGGGTGTTGCCTTCCTTGGCGAGATTGGCAAACGCATCCACGTAGCGCTCGGCCACCTTGAGGTTCACGGCTTCCATGCCGCCGGGTTGACGCACGGCCTCGCCCACCTGGGTCACGGCCTTGGCCGTTGCTTCGGCAACCGCCAGCAAGGCGGCAGCCTCACCCTGGGCTTGGTTGATCTGCGCCTGCTTTTCACCCTCGGAACGGGCAATGGCGGCCTCGCGCTCGCCGGTGGCGATGTTGATCTGCTCTTGGCGCCGGCCCTCTGAAGCAGCGATCAGGGCGCGTTTTTCACGCTCGGCGGTGATCTGCGCCTGCATGGCGCGCAAAATCTCGTTCGGCGGCGTCAGATCCTTGATTTCATAGCGCAGGACCTTGACGCCCCAGTTCAACGCGGCCTCATCCAGCGAGGACACAATGGTGCTATTGATGATCTCGCGCTCTTCAAAGGTGCGATCCAATTCCATTTTGCCGATCACCGAACGCAACGTGGTTTGGGACAATTGCGTAATCGCCGAGATATAGTTCGACGAGCCGTACGAGGCGCGCATCGGGTCGGTGACCTGAAAGTACAGCACGCCGTCGACCTGCAACTGTGTGTTGTCGCGCGTAATGCAGACCTGGCTCGGCACATCCAGCGGGATTTCCTTGAGCGAGTGCTTATAGGCTACCCGTTCGATGAACGGAATCACAAATCCCGCGCCCGGCGAGAGGACGCGGTCGAACTTCCCTAACCGCTCGATCACCCAGGCATGTTGCTGCGGCACAATGGCAATGGCCTTGATAATGATCAGCAACGCCAGGACGACCAAGACGATCAGGACGATGGTAGAAGTTTCGAACGCCATGAAAGTATTCCTGCATAGAAGGGGAAAAAACCGCCGTCGTCGAACGATAGCGGAATAAAGACTTAGCCTTGACTGTAACGTATTCGATGCATTGATCTACGACGTATTCGCACCGTGGGGCAAACTAAGGTGTATTGGGTGTAGCTGGTATAGCCAACCTGGCGTCCACATGCCTGAGCGCCAGCACCTCGGAACGCTAAGCGTCACGATTTGCGGGTCAGTATCAGCCGTGTACCGCGCATTTCGGAAATCACGTGTGCACCGGGCGCGCGCGTTTGTCCCGCGGCCAGTTCAGCCTGCCAGTGCGCCCCGCGATACCAGACGCGTGCCACTCCGTTATCCGGCCAGCTTTCGACCTCGACGACCTGGCCGATATCGAGATGCACGTCGGCATTACGCGTGGCGTCGACCTCGCGCTTTTTCAGCACACCGGTGCGACGCAAGACAAGCAGCCCCACTAGCGCAATGGCCGCGCAAACCACTAGCTGCCATTGAAAATCCACGGCAAACCAAGCGGCAACGCCCCCGGCTGCCAAGCCCAGCGCCACCAGCAACAAGTAGAACGTACCGCTGGCGATCTCGCCGATCAATGCGACAAATGCCAAGCCGAACCATATCCACATCATTGTTAGCCTTGTTTTAAGCAGAGTAGCGGTTGATTGTACGGATTTCTGGGCGATGGCGATTATGATGATGGTTATGACTACGCCCGCCCGCCCCACTGATGCCGCGTTGCCGGTTCTAATTCTGCATACCGGAGACCCTGACGAGTTTCTGCGCCAATCTCATGGCAGCTATGCGGATATGACGCGCCATGCCGCCGGACTGGCGCCTGGCGAGACGCACATCGTGCGCGTGTATGAGGGCGAACGACCGTTGGCGCCCTCGGCCTACCGTGCCGTGCTGATCACGGGATCTCCAGCCATGGTGACGGATCGAGAGCCCTGGAGCGAGCAGACTGCCGAATGGATACGGCAGGCGGCCGCCAAGGGCTTACCCATGTTTGGCGTGTGCTACGGGCACCAGTTGCTCGCGCATGCTTTCGGTGGCGTCGTGGACTACAACCCGAAAGGCCGCGAACTCGGTACGCAGATCATCGAATGCCTGCCCGAAGCGACAGGCGATGCGTTGCTGTCCGGATTGCCGGCGCAATTCCCTGCCCAGCTCCTGCATGCCCAGACCATCGCGCAGCTCCCGGAGGGTGCAGTGGCCTTGGCGCGCTCGGAGAAAGACGATCATCAATTGGTACGCATGGCGTCCAATATCTATTCCACCCAATTCCACCCGGAATTCGGGCCGGAATTCATGCACGATCATTTGATGCGACACCAGGCCGAGTATGCACGCCAAGGCCTGAACGCTACGACCCTGGCCCACGCCTTGGGACCCACGCCCACGGCGGCAAACTTGCTGCGGCGCTTTCTGGGCCTGTTTCAACGCAGCGCCACGTCCTCGGCAAACTAGTGATCGGCTAGACATCTCGCCGTCATAAAAAGCCCCCACGCCGCGCCTTCGGCTTGCTGCCCCCCAAGGGGGCNTTTTNCCTTGGGGCGGCCCGGCGGCAAAAAAAGCCCCCACGCCGCGCCTTCGGCTTGCTGCCCCCCAAGGGGGCCTTTTTGCCTTGGGGCGGCCCGGCGGCAAAAAAAACCTGCAATCCTTGACGGAAATGCAGGTTTTTTGCCTTGGGCGGATCAAGCCAAAATCGCAGCCTGGAGGCTCTGTTTGCCTTGGGGTGTCCCAAGGCAAACAGAGCTCCTTGCGGATTATTTAGCCAAACGCTGCCACGTATCGACCACCGTGTCCGGGTTCAGCGACATGGACAGGATGCCTTCATCCTTGAGCCATTGTGCAAAATCGGGGTGATCGCTGGGGCCTTGGCCGCAGATACCTACGTACTTGTTGGCGGCCAGGCATGCCTTGATGGCACGGCTCAGCATGAACTTCACGGCCTCGTCGCGCTCGTCGAAATCGGCAGCGAGCAGTTCCATGCCCGAATCACGATCCAGACCCAGGGTCAGTTGCGTCATGTCGTTCGAGCCGATCGAAAATCCATCGAAATGCTCGAGGAATTGCTCGGCCAGAATGGCATTGGACGGGACTTCGCACATCATGATGAGCTTCAGGCCGTTTTCGCCGCGAACCAGGCCGCGCGTCGCCAACAACTCGACCACACGCTTGGCCTGGCTGACCGTGCGCACGAACGGGACCATGATCTCGACGTTGGTCAGGCCCATTTCGTCACGGACCTTTTTCAGGGCCTCGCATTCCATGCGGAAGCACTCGGCGAAGTCCTCGGAGATATAACGTGACGCGCCGCGAAAGCCCAGCATCGGGTTTTCTTCCTCGGGCTCGTAGCGCGAGCCGCCCACCAGCTTGCGGTACTCGTTGGACTTGAAGTCCGACATACGCACGATGACCGACTTGGGCCAGAACGCCGCGCCGATCGTGGCGATCCCTTCGGCTAATTTCTCGACGAAGAACGCACGCGGGCTGGCGTAACCGCGAGCGGCGGATTCGACGGCCTTTTTCAGCTCGCTATCAACATTGGGATAGTCCAACACGGCCTTCGGGTGAATGCCGATGTTGTTGTTGATGATGAATTCCAGGCGAGCCAGACCGACACCTGCGTTGGGGATCTGGGCAAAGTCGAACGCCAATTGCGGGTTGCCGACGTTCATCATGATCTTGACATCGAGCGGCGGCATTTCGCCACGGCGGACTTCTTCGACTTCGGTCTCGATCAAGCCGTCATAGATGCGGCCTTCGTCGCCTTCGGCGCACGAAACGGTAACGGCCTGGCCTTCTTTGAGGAGGTCGGTGGCATCACCGCAGCCCACGACGGCCGGGATGCCCAGTTCACGCGCGATGATCGCGGCATGGCAGGTACGGCCGCCACGGTTGGTGACGATCGCCGAGGCGCGCTTCATGACGGGTTCCCAGTTGGGGTCGGTCATGTCGGTAACCAGCACATCGCCAGGCTGCACACGATCCATCTCGGAAATGTCGCCCACGACCCGTACCGGGCCCGAACCGATCTTCTGGCCAATCGCACGGCCGGTAATCAGCACCTGGCCGGTGGCGTTCAGGCGATAGCGCAACTGGACGTCGTTGGCGCCCTGCTGCGATTTCACCGTCTCGGGGCGGGCTTGCAGAATGTAGATCTTGCCATCGATGCCATCACGGCCCCACTCGATGTCCATGGGACGACCGTAGTGTTTCTCGATGATCACGGCATAGCGCGCGAGCTCGGAGACTTCTTCGTCGTTCAATGAATAACGGTTGCGCTCGGACACGGGCACATCCACCGTACGGACAGCGCGACCTTCGGGACGCTCGGGATCGAATTCCATCTTGAGGAGTTTCGAGCCGATGCGGCGGCTGACGATGGGATAGTGACCGGTTTCGAGTGCGGGCTTGAAGACGTAGAATTCGTCCGGGTTGACCGCACCCTGCACCACTGTTTCGCCCAGGCCGTAGGACGAGGTGATGAACACCACATCCTGAAAGCCCGATTCGGTATCGATGGTGAACATCACGCCGGCGCTGCCTTTGTCGGAACGCACCATGCGCTGCACGCCGGCCGACAAGGCGACCTCGGCGTGGGCATAGCCCTTGTGCACGCGATAGGAGATCGCGCGATCGTTGTACAACGAGGCGAACACGTGGCGGATCTTGTCCAGCACGTCATCAACACCGACGACATTCAGGAAGGTTTCTTGCTGGCCGGCAAACGACGCATCAGGCAGGTCTTCGGCGGTGGCCGACGAGCGCACGGCGAACGAACCCTTGCCGTCGGCATCAAGCGCGGCAAAGGAAGTGCGGATTTGCGTTTCGAATTCAGATGAAAACGGCGCCTCGACGATCCACTGACGAATCTCGGCGCCAGCCGCGGCCAGCTCGCGAACGTCTTCGGGGTTCAGCGTGGTGAGGCGTTCTGCGATGCGCGTATCCAGGCCCGATGCCTTGAGAAAGTCTCGAAAGGCGTCGGCAGTCGTGGCAAAACCACCCGGTACGCGTACCCCTGCGCCGGACAGCTGACTGATCATTTCACCCAGTGATGCGTTCTTACCTCCTACCGAGTCCACATCCGTCATGCGGAGCTGCTCGAACGAAACAACGTACGACATTGAAGTCACCTTTTACAATGGAAAGAAAGCGAGTTTGGTCAATGCATCACGATGCGCTGACCAAACCAGCCTTGGACCGCACTTGGGGTGACTGATTCGGGGTCAAATTGTACTCGTTCGGGCACTCAAGCCCTCCCCTCTGGTTGGAATATTTTACATATGGCTTCGCCTCTTCTTGAACGTACTGTCTACATCGTCTCGGACAGTACCGGCATTACGGCAGAAACATTTAGTCACTCAGTGCTGTCCCAATTTGAGGAGGTCCACTTCAGGCCGATACGTGTGCCCTTTGTCGACACGCTAGACAAGGCCAAAGACGTCGTCCAACGGATCAATCGCAATGCTGCCGACACGGGTGTGCCGCCCATTGTGTTCAGCACGCTGGTCGATCCTCTGAGCATGGAGTGCGTGCGTAGTGCCAATGGCGTTTTTCTGGATCTTTTTGGCACGTTTGTGGGGCATATCGAGCAAGCCCTGGGCCTGAAATCCAATCATTCGGTGGGTCGTTCACACATGGCGGCCAACTCGGAGCAATACCGAAACCGTATCGATGCCATCAATTTCAGCCTGGCGCACGACGATGGCCAGTTTATCCATCAACTGGACCAGGCCGACGTGATTTTGGTGGGGGTATCGCGTTGCGGCAAAACGCCAACCAGCTTGTATCTGGCCATGCAGTACGCCATCAAGGCGGCTAATTTTCCGTTGACGCCCGACGATTTCGAACGGGGCACCCTGCCCTCTACGGTGGCGCCGCACCGGGCCAAGCTGTTTGGCTTGTCGATCCAGCCCGAACGTCTGTCCGAGGTGCGTAATGAGCGCCGGCCCAAAAGCCAGTACGCCAAACTGACGCAGTGTCGCTACGAGGTGGCCGAGGCCGAGCGAATGATGCGTCGCGAGGGGATTTCGTGGTTATCTACGACGACCAAGTCGATCGAAGAAATCGCGACGACGGTGTTGCAGGAAGTAGGGCTAGAACGCTCAAATTGAACGCGCCGTTAAGCAACGCGTCAATGTGCTCCGATCTGGCGGCGCTGTTCGAACAGGCACAGGGCCGCCGCGATCCCGACATTGAGCGACTCTACGGCCGGAGCATGATCAATGCGCACACGCAGCGTGGCGGCCCGTTGCAGGTCGACCGCGACCCCTTGTCCCTCATGACCAAACACCCAGGCACAGGCCCGCGGCAAGGCGGTCGCATACAAGTCCTGCGCGTCTTCCAGGGTCGTGACCGCCAGCGGCACGTCCAGCCGATCGACGCAGGCGGCCAGATCGACCTGCTCGTGCACGGTCAGCGCGAAATGCGCGCCTTGCCCACCGCGCAGGACCTTGGGTGACCACGCGGCCGCACACCCGGCGGACATCACCACGCGACGGATGCCGACGGCGGCGCAACTACGCAGGATCGTGCCCACATTGCCCGGATCCTGAACGCGATCCAGCCATACCATGGGTTCGGCCAATCGTTCGGGTAGTTCAGGCGACGGAGGGTCCACGACAAACAACACGCCCTGTCCAGTTTCGACGGTCTCGAGATAATGCAGCAACTGTGGCGTCAACGTCAGCACCTGATGCGCCGGCAATACATCCGTCACCGCCGCCAACAACGCGGCCAGCTCGGGACGATCTAGCCGCTCGGTGTCGAATACCGCCAATGCCGGCGCCTCGGCGCACGCCAGCCAGGCCTGGCACAGATGCACGCCCTCGAGGATCGCGCGCTCGTGACGACGACCCGCATGCTGGGCCAAGCGATGCAATTGCTTGAACTGAGGGTTTTCGCGAGACGCGACGTGTTTCATCGTGAATTACGGCAGCAATTTGCGGACCGGCGCAAAGCTGCGCCGATGTGCGTCACACGGGCCGTGTTGGCGCAATCGATCCAGATGCAATGCGGTGCCATAGCCTTTGTGCTGAGCAAAACCATACTGCGGGTACAACTGATCCAGTCGCAGCAGATCGGCGTCACGGGCGGTTTTAGCCAGAATAGAGGCCGCCGAGATCGCCGGCACCAGCGCATCGCCCTTGATGATGGTTTGCACCGTACAGCGCAGCTTGGGCGCCTGATTGCCATCGATCATGGCGACCTGGGGAGCATGGATCAAGCCCTCGACCGCGCGTTGCATCGCCAACAGGGTGGCTCGCAGAATATTCAGGGTATCGATTTCCTCGACGCTGGCGCTGGCGATATGCCAGCTCAGGGCACGTTCTTGAATCTGGAAGGCCAAGCTATCGCGTCGCGTCGCCGTCAGCACCTTCGAGTCGGCCAGACCCACGATCGGGCGATCCGGGTCGAGGATGACCGCCGCGGCGTAAACGGCGCCCGCCAGGGGGCCGCGTCCCGCCTCGTCGACGCCCGCTGTCAATACGGCCGCGAAATCCAGGGCCTCGGTAAAAAGACTATGTTGCGCCATGGGCTAGATTGAGAATGACGCGTGCTGCCAGCGTTGCCGTGTCGCGGGTCAAATCCTGGTGCATGGCCGTAAAGCGCGATTGCACACGGGCCGCGTGCGCCTCGTCGGTCAAGGCGACCCAGGTCGCCTCGGCGAGCTTGTCGGGCGTGGCATCGTCCTGGAGCAACTCCGGAACGGCGAAATCGCGCAGCAAGACATTCGGCAGCCCGACCCAAGGCAGATACGGCCGCTGCTGACCGGACTTCCAGCTCATGATGCGACGCATCCAAGGGGACAAGTAATACGAAATCACCATCGGCCGCTTGAACAACGCGGCCTCCAGTGTCGCAGTCCCGCTCGCCACCAAGACGGCGTCACTGGCCTCGAGCGCGGCCCAGGCAACCGGCAGGCCGTCCGCATCGGACAGGTCTTGTGCCGTCAAACAACGCAGCCCGGGCACCGGATACTGCGCCAGAATGGCTTCGAATTCCTGGCGTCGCTGGGCACTGACCATGGGCACGACGCACACCAGCCCCGGATCGCGCTGGCGCAACTGCTGCGCCGCCTGCAAAAAGCGCGGCGCAAGAATACGGATTTCCGATGAACGGCTGCCCGGCAAGATCGCCAGGACGCGGGCGTTGTCATCCAGCCCCAGGCGCCGGCGCGCCGTGGCGCGATCAGGCTGCATCGGAATGGCGTCGGCCAGTGGATGCCCGACGTAGGTCACGGGGATGCCCTCCTTGCGATACAGGTCTTCCTCAAAGGGAAACAGTACCAGCATGTGGGACACGGCTTCACGAATTTTGTGAATACGCTCATAGCGCCAGGCCCAGATGGACGGCCCGACAAAATGCACCGTGGGAATGCCGGCCTGACGCAGTTGAAGCTCCAGCTTCAGGTTGAAATCCGGCGCATCTATGCCTACGAATACCGACGGGGGTTGAGCCAGCCAGCGACGCTTGACGTCGCCGTACGTGCGCAACAGGCTGGGCAGGCGCTTGAGCGCGTCGACGTAGCCGAACACCGTCAGGGCATGCATGGGATGCCACGCCTCAAAGCCCGCGGCATCCATGGCGGGCCCGCCAATCCCCTGGCACGGCAGCGCAGGCTCAGCCTGGTGCAAGCCACCAATCACCCGGCTGGCGAGCAGGTCGCCTGACGGCTCGCCTGCCACCATGCCGATGGGGGCGATCATGGACGGATAATGCCGCGAGTCGAGGCATCGAAGAAGTCCAGCAACGTCTGCAGTGCCTCTGCCGCATCGGGATGCGATTGCTGGCGCGCACGCAATTCGGCGCGCGCCTCGTCCAGCGGCAGACCGCGCCGGAAAACGATCTTGTATGCCTCGCGCAGGCTGGAAATCACCGACACGCTAAAGCCGCGGCGGCGCAAACCTTCGACGTTGACGCCGACCGGCCGGCAAGGATTGCCCGCGCCCAGCACAAAAGGCGGCATGTCCTGCATCAGGGAGCTATTGCCGCCTGTCATGCTGTGTGCGCCGATTTTGCTGAACTGGTGTACCCCTGTCAGCCCGCCCACGATGGCCCAGTCGCCGACGTGTACGTGACCGCCGAGTTGCACCGAGTTGGCCAGGATCGTGTTGTTGCCGATATGGCAATCGTGCGCGATGTGCACGTAGGCCATAATCCAGTTGTCGCTGCCCAGGGTAGTCTCGCCACCGTCCTGGGTCGTGCCGGTGTTGAACGTCGTGAATTCGCGAACCGTGTTGCGGTCACCGATCACCAGACGCGTGGGCTCGCCGGCATACTTTTTGTCTTGCGGCATGCCGCCAATGGAGCAAAACCGGTAAAACCGATTATCCTGACCGATCGTCGTCACACCGTCGATCACGCAATGCGGGCCGATTTCCGTCCCGGCGCCGATAGTGACACCTGGGCCGACAACGCTATACGGGCCAATACGTGCGCTGCCATCGATCTGGGCACCCGGATCGATCACGGCGGTGGGATGGATATTTCCTGACATTTATCCTTCCAGGCTACGGATCGCGCACATGAGCTTGGCCTCGGCCACCACTTGGCCGTCGACCAGTGCACGCCCCTGATATTTGCAAATGGCACGACTCAGTCGTTCGGCCTGCACTTCGAGACGCAACTGATCGCCCGGCACTACGGGGCGACGGAATCGCGCCTCGTCGACACCAACCAGGTAATAGGCCGTCTTGGCGCTATCGCACTTCAGGCCGCCTTCGTCGTCCGTAAACGAAAACAGCGCCGCGGCCTGGGCCATGGCTTCGACGATCAATACCCCCGGCATCACGGGGTGATGGGGGAAATGGCCCTCGAAGAAAGGCTCGTTGATCGACACATTCTTGATCGCAATGATGGATTTGCCCGGCACAATTTCCAGAACGCGGTCAATGAGCAGCATCGGATAGCGATGCGGCAAGCGCTCCATGATCGCTTTAATGTCGAGTTCCATTTTCTAATAGTTCCTACCGTTTTTTGAGTAATTGCGCCGTCCTGCGCTTCGCGGGACGGGTCAGGCTTTTTCGATGGCTCGCAGACGACGGCGCAGCTGCGACAGTTGTTGTATCACGGCGGCGTTGCGTTGCCATTGACCGTGCTCGGCATAAGGATACACGCCAGTGTAACGGCCCGGTTGCGAAATGCTGGACGTGATCGCGGTGCCGCCGGAAACATGGACATCGTCGGCCAGCGTCAGATGCCCCGACAGCATGGCCGCGCCCGCAATGGTGCAACGCGAACCGATCACAGTAGAGCCCGCAATGCCCACGCAGGCGGCCACTGCCGTGTGCGCCCCTATCCGGACATTATGCGCGATCATGATTTGATTATCGAGTTTGACCCCGTCGCCGATCTCGGTGTCTTCGAGGGCACCTCGATCGATGGTGGTATTGGCGCCGATCTCGACGTCATCGCCGATACGCACGCCGCCGAGTTGGGCGATTTTGCCCCAGGCACCCTGCCCCAGCGTAGGATCTGGCGCAAAGCCAAACCCATCCGCGCCGAGCACCACACCGCTGTGCACAATGGCGCGTGCGCCTATGCGCACATTGGCGTACAGCGTAACGCGGGCGTACAGCATACAGTCGGCCCCCACGCTGGAGCCCTCTCCGATCACGCAGCCCGGCCCGAGCGTAGTACCACGGCCAATCCGGGCGCCGGCCTCGACGACACAATGCGGCCCGATGCGGACATCGTCCTCGATAACCGCATCAGGGGCGACGACAGCCAGGGGATGCACGCTGGCAGGCTGCTTGGGATGACGTGCGGCGTCAAACCATTGTGCCAGCCTGGCATAGAGTAAATATGGATGTGCACACACTACCCGGATACACGTCGGTGAATCGGGGTTGGTCTCCATGGCCTGGGCGACCTCTGGCGTGACAATGACCGCAGCGGCTCTCGTGCCTGCCAATTGGCTCTGGTAACGAGGATTGCTCAGGAAGGTGATTTCCTCGGGGCCGGCGGACGCCAGCGTACCGATGCCGCGAATACGGGGTAAATCCCCCCCGGCACTAGAAGCGGTTTGCCTGGCGGGCTGGTCGCCGACGACTGGATCGACCGATCCACAGGCCGCCTCAATGCGCAGATCCAGCCCTTGGGTATTGACCGCAGCCAGTAGCGCATCAAGGATCGGCGCGCGGCCGGTATCCAGCAGGATAGGCATGCGTACCTGGTACTTATTTGCCGAGAACCTGAATCACCCGGTCGGTGATATCGATACGCGGGTTCACCGTCACGGCGTCTTGCACGATCAAGTCGTAGTTTTCCTTTTCCGCGATGTTCTTGATGGCTTGGTTAGCCTTGGTCACGATCGAGGAAAACTCTTCGTTGCGGCGACGGTTGAAGTCCTCTTGGAACTCACGGCGCTTGCGCTGCAGATCGGTATCCAGGCGAGCCAGGTCACGCTGACGGCTCACGCGGTCCGATTCCGACAAGACAGGCGCGTCCTTGTCGAATTTCTCGGCTTGTGAACGCAGGGAGTTGCTCAGGCGCTGAAGTTCGTCGTCACGCTTTTTGAATTCGGACTCGATCTTGCTCTGGGCTGCCTTGGCCGGCCCAGACTCACGCAAGATGCGCTCGGTGTTCACGAAGCCAATTTTGGTGCCTTGGGCATGAGCAGGCAGGGTCACGACCGAACCGAGGAACAGTGCACCCGCCAGGGCCAGCGTGCCGCGCAGTTTGCCGACGCGTTGGACACGCGACGGGCTCAAGGTGTTGAGTGCGGAATCAGACATCATGAAAATCTCACCTTCCAATGAGGTAAAGCAAAACCAATATTGTGCCACTAAACCAGCAAGCGCCGGGTTGCAGCGTCTTGCTGGCGTGAACAGGCGTAACCGTAATGGTCACGAGAAACCTTAGAATCCGGTACCAATCTGGAACTGGAACGACTGGAGATCGTCACCCGATTTCGAGTTGAGCGGACGAGCATACGACAATTGCAGCGGTCCCAACGGCGACTGCCACGATAGGCCGATACCAGCCGAATAGCGCCAGCCGCAAGGATCTTCGACCCCGTCGCCAGGTTCGCCAGTTGAGCAAGGCATGCCGCTGCCGGCCGATACCTGACCGGCGTCGGCGAACAGGAACCAACGCAAGGTGCGGTCTTTTGTTGCACCGGGGAATGGCAGATACAACTGGGCGTTGGCCACAATACGGCGCGAGCCACCGATGTAATCGCCCGTCAGCGTATCGCGCGGGCCCAGCGATGAACCGTCGTAACCCCGTACCGTGCCAATACCGCCAGCATAAACGTTCTTGATGACGGGGAAGTCTTTACTGCCGTAGCTACGACCATAATCCACCATGCCATTCAGGGCAAACGTGTAGTTGCGACCCAGCGGGAAATAGTACTGCTGCTGTGCCGACAGCATGTAGTACTGGAGATCCACGGTAGAGATGTCGGACTTCAGGCGGGTATATGAGCCCTTGGTCGGCGCCAATGCGCTGTCGCGCGTGTCCTTGGACCAGCCTACGTTAAAGATCAGCGCGTTGGTGCTGTCACCGTATTGATCCACGAAGTCGCGGTAGGATTGCGGCGAGTTCGTATATAGATCGATCTTGTTGTGCTCGAACGTGGCGCCGAGGAAGACACGGTCGTACTCGGAGATCGGCACACCGAAGTTCATGCCCAGACCCATGGCCTTGACGCGGTAGTCGCCGTCGTTGTTGTTCCAGGGTTCCGTCACGCGATAGTAAGCAGACGTGGTGCGGCTGATACCGTCCTTGGTGAAATAGGGATCGGTGTGCGACAGCACGACAGCGCGATTGCTCTCGCTGGTATTGAGTTGCAGCGTCAGGTTGGTGCCGCTGCCGAACACGTTGTCTTCACTGATACCAGCCGACAAGATCGCCTTTTCAGATGAGCCGTAACCCACCCCGAGGTTGATCATGCCGGTGGGTTTTTCCTTGACGTCCACATTGACGTCGACTTGGTCGGGCGAGCCCGGCACCGGGTCCGTCGACACGTTGACCTCGTTGAAATACCCCAAGCGGTCGATACGATCGCGCGAGATCTTCAGGTCGCCCGAATCGTACCAGGCGGCTTCTTCTTGGCGCATTTCGCGGCGGACCACGGCGTCGCGCGTGCGGGTGTTGCCGCCAATCTGGATGCGGCGCACATAAACGCGGCGGCTGGGATCCACGTAAAACGTGATGTCGGCCTCGTGCTTGGCGCGATCCAGTGTCGGATTGGGGTTGACGTTGGCAAACGCGTAGCCCAGATCGCCCAGGTAGTCTGTAATGGCCTTGGAAGAGTCGTTGGCCTGTGCCGCCGAGAAGGTCTCGCCCTCTTTGACTTGCACTAGCTTACGAATTTCCGAGTCCAGGCCCAGCAAATTGCCGGCCAGCTTGACGTTGCGGACCTTGTAGGGCTCGCCTTCGTGGAGGGTGATCGTAATGTAGATGTCTTTGCGATCGGGCGAAATCGTGACCTGCGGCGGCTCGACCGAGAACTCTAGATAGCCCTGATCCAGGTAGAACGAGCGTAGCGATTCGATATCGCCTTCGAGTTTTTCGCGGGAATACTTGTCGGTATTCGTATACCAGGTCAGCCAACCCGGTGTCGACAGCTGGAACAGGTCCTGCAGGTCGCCTTCGGAAAAGGCCTTATTGCCCACAATATTGATTTCGCGGATCTTGGCGACCTCGCCCTCGAACACGTCAAAGCTCACGCCCACGCGATTACGCGGCAGCGGGGTCACGGTCGAGGTGACCTCGACACCGTACTTGCCTTTGCCGAGATACTGTTCTTTGAGCTCAAACTCGGCGCGCTCCAGCATGGACTGGTCGAATACCCGCCCTTCCCCAAAGCCCACCTGCATGAGCGACTTGGTAATTGCAGCGGAATCGAACTCGCGCATGCCGGCAAACGTCACGGAGGCAATGGTCGGACGTTCCTGGACCGCGACAACGACCACATTGTTGTCGGTTCGTATGTTGACGTCGCTGAAATAGCCTGTGCCATACAGGCGGCGCACCGCCTCGGTAGCCTCGGCTTCGGTGAACTCTTCGCCGACCTTGACTGGCAAATACCCGAATACGGTGCCGGCATCAGTACGCTGAATACCTTCGACGCGGATATCCCGCACGACAAAAGGTTCGAACGCATGGGCTATCGCCGGCAAAAGCAGCGCGGCAATCAGGCCCGGCATCAAGCCCTTTTTGTGATGAAACATCCGAGATGACATGTCCTTGACTATCCTAGGTCGAGCAAACGGCGACAGATTTTATTCCATTGCCTGTTCAGGTGAACAGGCGAGCGAAATCGTTAAATAAAGCCAAGCACATCAGCCCGGCCAGTAAACCGATACCCGCACGCTGTCCAATATCTATCCAGCGATCAGGCGGCGGACTACCTCTTACAATTTCGACGAAATAGTACAGCAGATGACCGCCGTCCAGCATGGGGATCGGCAACAAATTCAATACACCCAGGCTGATACTGATCAGCGCCAGGTATGCAATATACGCGGCCAGGCCAATGCGAGCAGTCTGGCCTGCATAGTCGGCGATGGTGACCGGGCCACTGATATTGCGCCATGAAACCTCGCCTATCACCATACGTCCCAGCATACGCAACGACAGCCAGGCCGTGTCCCAGGTACGTACCGTGGCGTGGCCGATACTTGCAAACAGACCGTAACGTACCGTCACCATCGGAATGTCGCCGCCCAACTGCACGCCGATGCGTCCGATGGTCTTGCCCTCGACCGTTTCGGCACGCGGCATGATCGTCACCGACAGTTGGTCTCCATCACGCTGTAACGTCAGCGGCAAGGATTGGCCGGCGTGCTGCTGAATGATTTGCACCAGTTGGGCGGTATCGGGCTCGGCGACATCACCGACACGGATAATACGGTCACCATCGCGCAATCCCGCGCGCTCGCCCTCACCGCCCGCCACCAGACCGCGCACGATAGGTTTGGGTTGCGCCAGCCGCAGTCCCGCGTCGGCCAGCGGATCGCCCTGCTCCGGATCCATGCTGCTGCCGGGTACCTGCAGTGTGCGTTGCTGCGTCGCACCATCGACCGTACGCACCTCGACATGAGCCTCGCCTCCCGTCGACAAGACCTCGATCAAGTGCCAGCGCGCATCGTTCCAGGAAGTGACCGCATTGCCATCAATAGCGAGGATCTGATCGCCCTTTTGAAAACCCGCTTGGGCGGCCGGTGTGCTGGCGGCTGGCGGCCCGATCAGGGGTGCGGGCTCTTCCGTGCCGGCGAGATTGAGGCCGGTATAGAGGAAAATCGCCAGGGCCAAATTAAATAACGGCCCTGCCGCCACAATGGCGATGCGACGACTCACGGGCTGGGTATTGAATGATTGCGCCGCCTCGGCGCGCGATGCGCCCGCTGGCGGATCGTCCTGCATTTTGACGTAGCCGCCCAGCGGAATCGCCGACACTGCCCATTCGGTGCCGTGCTTGTCCGTGCGGCGCAGCAGTACGCGGCCAAATCCGACCGAAAATCGCAGCACACGTACCCCGCACAAGCGAGCCACCCAATAGTGGCCCAACTCGTGAAACGTAATGAGGATGCCCAGGGCAACGATGAAGGCGAGCAGGGTAAAAAGCATGTGTCAGTATTTGAGGGCCGAGAGTCAGGCCAGGCCGAGATTGCCCGCGAAAGCACGCGTCTCGGCGTCGAGCGCCAAAACGTCGGCCAGGCTGTTGAGCGTAACAGAAGACTGACGCTGTTGCCATTCCAGCGCCGCCGTAATGACCTTTGGAATCCAGGTATAACGCAGGCGCCCCGAGAGAAACGCCTCAACGGCGACCTCGTTAGCCGCATTTAGCGCGATACAGGCCCCCTGCCCGCTGCGCAGCGCGGCAAAAGCCAGTCCCAGGCACGGAAAACGCTCGAGATCGGGTGTTTCGAAGTCCAGCCGCCCGCAACGCGCCAGGTCGAGTGGCCCGACACCGCTGGCCAGACGGTCCGGAAAGCCCAAACCGTACGCAATCGGCGTGCGCATATCGGGTTGCCCCAGTTGCGCCAGCACCGAGCCGTCATCGTATTCCACCATCGAGTGCACCACGCTTTGCGGATGGATCAAGACCTCGATGCGATCCGCGGGCATCGCAAACAGCCAATGCGCCTCGATGACCTCCAATCCCTTGTTCAGCATGCTGGCCGAATCGACCGAGATCTTGCGACCCATGCTCCAGTTGGGATGCGCGCACGCCTGGTCCGGCGTGACATCGTGCAAATCCTGGGGGTCGAGGCGACGAAAGGGCCCCCCCGACGCGGTCAGCAACAAGCGCCGCACGCCCTTCGCGGGCTCGGTCGGCGCACCGGCACGCGTGCCTTGGGGGAGGCATTGGAAAATCGCATTGTGCTCGCTGTCGATGGGCAACAGCTCGGCGCCATGGTCGCGCACGGCCTGCATAAATAGTCCACCGGCAGCTACCAAGGCCTCTTTGTTGGCCAGCAACACGCGCTTGCCCGACTGCGCCGCCGCCAGGGCAGCCGGCAGCCCCGCAGCCCCGACGATCGCGGCCATCACCGTATCGCACCCCGCATCCGCGGCCGTATCGGCTAGCGCCTGGGCGCCGACCCGAATCTCGGGCGCGGTGCGTCCGGCCGGCCAGACCGCCTGGAAACGTGCCCGCGCCGCCTCATCGGGCACGACCACAACGGCGGCCCGGCAGGCGGCGGCCTGCTCGGCCAAGCGTTCGATCCGGCTATGCGCGGACAGCGCATAGACGGCCAACTGATCAGGGTGACGGGCAATCACATCCAGGGTGCTCTCACCGATAGATCCCGTAGCGCCCAAAATGGCGACGCGTTGAAAACGGCTCAAGACAACACTCCCGACAACAACAAAGCAAACGGCGCCACGGGCAGGATAGCGTCAAGACGATCATAGACCCCGCCGTGCCCTGGCAATAGCGCACTGGAATCCTTGCGGCCGGCGCGACGCTTGAGCAAGGATTCAAACAAATCACCCACAATCGATATGGCGCCCAACAGGGCTGCGGCGGGCAAGGCCAGCGTGATGCCCAGGCGTTCAATCAGTGCCTGGCCAAAACTGCCGTCCCAGAAGCTGGATGCCCAGACCCACAGCACCACCGCGACAATACCCGCCACCGCGCCCTCGATGGTCTTGCCCGGGCTGACCCTGGGAGCGAGTTTATGTTTGCCAAATGCCCGCCCCGCGAAATAGGCGGCAATATCGGCCACCCAGACCAGCGCCAGCAACGAAATGACAAACCACGCGCCCCGTACCATGAACGTCAACGACAGCACCGACCAGGCCGCGAAAATGGCAGGCACGCTGAACAGAGACCACACCAGACTGGCCGGTGGCGCATCGGCGCGCCCGCGCACCACTGCCGCGGTCACGCCCAGCAACCATATCAATGCGACGGCAGGCACGAGGAACTGCAGTACCACGGCAGCCAAATCCATGCCTGCCGGCTGGCCAACCAGCCAGGCCCATCCGGCCCACAACATTACGGCCAGCAACATCGCCGCCACTCCGACACACAGCACGCGTGCCGGCGGCTGCGCAACCGTCAGCCTGAGCCATTCCCAGCAGGTGCAGGCCGCACCCACCGCCAGCAAGGCCACAAACCACCAGGGATTGTGTAACGCCAGCGTCGCGGCCAGGACAGCCAGCAGCACGATCGCGGTAAGAACTCGTTGACCGAGCATGAAAAATCTCCGGTGACCTTAGCCTGTCGTGCTTTCGCGCAACTGAGCGCTCGTACGACCAAAACGGCGCTCGCGGTTCCGATACCACTCAAAAGCGGCGTCAAGCTCATCGGCACCAAAATCAGGCCAGTACTGGTCGGTGAAATACAGTTCGGTATAGGCCAACTGCCAGATCAGAAAGTTGGAAATACGTTGTTCGCCACCCGTACGAATGAACAAATCCGGCTCCGGTGCCCAGGCCATCGACAAATGGCTGCTGAGGTGGCTCTCGTTGATTTGCCGCGGGTCGCGGGCCAGTTCAGGATGCTGGCTGAGCATGGCGCGCGTGGCCTGCAGCACATCCCAACGGCCCCCGTAGTTGGCCGCGACCGTCAGATGCAGTCTGTCGTTATGGGCGGTACGCGCTTGCGCGTCGACAATCAGGGACTGCAGACGCGCCTCGAAAGGCGACAAATCGCCCACAACGTGCAGCCGAACGCCCTGCTCATTGAGTTTGTCGACCTCGCGCTCCAGCGCCTGCACAAACAAGCGCATCAACAGCGAAACCTCTTCGGCGGGGCGGCGCCAATTTTCGGAGCTGAAGGCAAACAGCGTCAGGTATCGCACCCCGCGTCGTCCACACGCCTCGACCACGCGCCGCACGGCCTGTACGCCTTTTGCGTGCCCAGCTTTGCGTGGCAAGTGTCGGCGCGTCGCCCAACGACCATTGCCATCCATGATGATGGCGACGTGTTGAGGAACTGCCTGCGCGGCGGGAATCGCCTGGGTAGAGCTGATGGCCATGAAGGGGAAGTATCCGGCCGAAAAGGCCCGGTGAAAAGCTGAAATTGAAAAACGAAAGATCAAAAAAACTCGCGCCGCCCCACCAATACCGTGGCGGCGAGGCAGCTACGGTACGGCGCAAGCGGCGCGCGAGCGAGCGGACAATACCTGACCTTGATTATACGGTCATGATCTCCGCTTCTTTCTGGGTGACCAGCTTGTCGATCTCGGTGACGTGACGATCGGTGAGCTTTTGTATGTCATCCTGGGCACGACGCTCGTCATCTTCGGAGATATCCTTGTCTTTGACGAGCTTCTTGAGCGATTCGTTGGCCTCGCGACGCAAGTTGCGCACGGCAACCTTGGCGTCCTCGCCCTCGCTTTTGACGACCTTGGTCAGGTCGCGGCGGCGCTCTTCGGTCAGGGCCGGCATGGGCACGCGAATGGTGTCACCCATCGACATCGGGTTCAGACCCAGGTCGGAGTCGCGAATCGCCTTTTCGATCACCGATGCCATCGGCTTTTCGTAAGGCTGCACACTGATCGTGCGCGCATCGACCAAGTTCACGTTGGCGACTTGGCCCACGGGCACGGGCGAACCGTAATAGTCGACCAGGACGTGATCCAGAATGCCGGTATGGGCACGCCCGGTGCGGATTTTGGACAAGCTGACTTTCAGCGCATCCAGCGACTTGATCATGCGTGATTCAGTCGATTTGCGGACTTCTGCGACGCTCATGAAATTTCCTTTGCTTAAACGTGTACCAAAGTGCCTTCGTCTTCGCCACTGACTACGCGTTTGAGCGCGCCGGACTTATTGATCGAAAACACCTTCAGGGGCAGCTTTTGGTCGCGGCAAAGCGCAAACGCCGTCGCATCCATGACTTCGAGGCGACGCACGATGGCCTCGTCGAAGCTAATGCGACTGTAGCGCGTTGCCGTGGGGTCTTTGTTGGGATCGGCACTGTAGATCCCGTCGACCTTGGTGGCCTTGAGCACGATTTCGGCGCCGATTTCGGCGCCGCGCAACGCGGCTGCCGTATCGGTCGTAAAGAACGGGTTACCCGTACCGGCCGCGAAAATGACGACCTTGCCCTCTTCGAGGTAGCGCAACGCCTTGGGACGGATATAGGGCTCGACCACCTGGTCGATATTCAGGGCAGACTGCACACGCGTGTCAACGCCTTTGTGCTTGAGCGCATCCTGCAGTGCCAGCGCGTTCATGATGGTTGCCATCATGCCCATGTAATCCGCTGTCGCGCGATCCATGCCCTGGGCGCCAGGGGCGACGCCACGGAAAATATTGCCACCGCCAATGACGATGGCCAGTTCGACGCCTAGCGCCGAGACTTCTGCAATTTCATCGGTCATGCGCACAATGGTGCCGCGATTGATGCCAAAAGCATCATCGCCCATCAGCGCTTCGCCGGAAAGTTTGAGAAGAACCCGTTTGTATGCTCTGCTGCTCATAGGTGATGTCCCAGGGAACGATCCGACGAAAGTGTAAGACAAGAAATAGGGCCGGACTAGATGTTTATCTAGCCGGCCCCTGATACTACGACAACTTAGGCGCGGCCAGCGGCGGCAGCCACTTCGGCGGCGAAGTCCTCGGACTTCTTCTCGATGCCTTCGCCGACGACGAACAGCACGAATTGGGTGATCGAGGCGCTCTTTTCTTTGAGCATCTGTTCAACCGACTGCTTGTCATTCTTCACGAAAGGCTGCGACAGCAGCGTGACTTCCTTGAGGAACTTTTGCACCGACCCTTCGACCATCTTGGTGACGATTTCGGCGGGCTTGCCCGACTCGGCGGCCTTTTGTTCGGCGACCGAACGCTCGGCAGCGATGTCTTCGGCGGACACGCCGTCGGCATTCAGGGCCTTGGGCTTGGTTGCAGCGATGTGCATGGCCAGGTCTTTGCCGACTTCGTCGGCGCCAGCGTACTCAACCAGCACGCCGATCTTGCCACCGTGCACGTAGCTGGCCAGGGCGTTCGGCGTCTCGATGCGCTGAAAGCGGCGTACAGAGATATTTTCGCCGATCTTGCCGATCAGTGCGGTGCGAGTGGTTTCGACCGTGCCCTCGCCCATCGGCAGCGCCGACAAGGCGGCCACATCTGCCGGATTTTGGGTGGTGACCTGTTCGGCCAGCGTATTCACGAAGCCGATGAAGTCTTCGTTCTTGGCCACAAAGTCGGTTTCGCAGTTGACTTCGATGACGGCGCCTTGCTTGGCGTCGGCCGAGATGAACAGGCCGATCAGGCCTTCGGCGGTCACGCGTGCAGCGGCCTTGCTGGCTTTGTTGCCCAGCTTGACGCGCAGGATTTCCTCGGCACGGGCCAGATCGCCTTCGGCTTCGGTCAGGGCTTTTTTGCACTCCATCATGGGCGCGTCGGTTTTCTCGCGCAGTTCCTTGACGAGGGCGGCGGTAATAACAGCCATGATTGCTCCAATTTCGCTAAGACGTGCCCCGGTCACACCGGGACACATAGATTGATTCGACTGGACGCCCGCTGTTGCACGGGCATGAGACGGGAGCCCGTCTCGGGACCCTGACCGGGGTTGTAACAGACCAGGCTGTCACAAACCACCGGTCAGATCAGGTATCAGGCCTGGTTGTCCTGCACTTCGACGAACTCTTCCGAACCTTCGCCGGCTTCTTCGACCGGACCGTTACGGTTTTGCTCGCGGCCTTCGAGGACGGCGTCAGCCATGCCCTTGACGTACAACGCGATGGCCTTGGCCGAGTCGTCGTTACCGGGGATGACATAGTCCACGCCGTCGGGCGAGTGGTTGGTATCAACCACGGCCACAACCGGGATACCCAGCGTGCGGGCTTCGGCGATGGCGATCTTGTGGTAGCCGACGTCGACCACGAACAGCGCGTCAGGCAGGCCGTTCATGTCTTTGATGCCGCCGATGGACTTGTTCAGCTTGTCCAGTTCGCGTTGGAACAGCAGGCCTTCTTTCTTGATCATGCGCTCGGCGCCGCCTTCGGCGACAACGACTTCCATGTCTTTCAGGCGCTTGACCGACGACTTGACCGTCTTGAAGTTGGTCAGCATGCCACCCAACCAGCGGGCGTCAACGAAAGGCATGCCGCAGCGGGCGGCTTCGACAGCGATCAGTTCACGGGCGGCGCGCTTGGTGCCGACGAACAGGACGTTGCCGCCACGAGCCGTCAATTGCTTCACGAACTTGGTGGCTTCCTGGTACTTGGCCACGGTTTGTTCGAGGTTGATAATGTGAATCTTGTTGCGATGGCCGAAGATATACGGGGCCATCTTGGGATTCCAGTAGCGGGTCTGGTGACCAAAGTGGACACCAGCTTCCAGCATTTCGCGCATAAGGGACATAATATTCTCCGAGGGTTGAGTCTTGCGTTACACCTGCACCGGCCTGTGCGTGACACGGCTGGCACCCTGGGTGGCATAACGCGCGATTTTTCGGCCGCCACCATTGGCCACCGAAATAAGTCTAGCCCTGAACCCGGCCGGCCGATCACCACAGCAAAACCACCACTGCAACGAACAAACCCAGACGACCGTAGCCGCGAAAGGCCTACAATGACACCACGGTAGGCCCCGCCGCCGGCAACGTTTGAGGGGTACCTAAGACTACCCCGCCGCTAGCGCCCCAGATACGTCCACAGACCAGATTTACTGATCCACGGACAACAACCTACGGGTACCAGCCTCAACATTGCCCCCGGTTTTCAGGCAAGCCTATAATTCTACTATCTTTCCACCTACTAACTCAAGCCAAGCTAAATCACCTACATGGGACTCGTTACCAACCCCGCCGATCTGGACAAAATGCGTGCCGCCTGCCAGGACGCCGCCAAAATCCTCGACTTCATTACTCCCCACGTCAAACCAGGTGTCACCACGGGTGAACTCGACCGTTTGTGTCTGGAGTACCTGACCGATGAACTCAAGGTAAAGTCGGCCACGGTCGGTTACGCGCCCCCCGGTTATCCGCCCTTTCCCGGCGCCATCTGTACCTCAGTCAATCACCAGATCTGCCACGGCGTCCCCGGCGACAAGGTCCTGAAAAACGGCGATTCGCTGAATATCGACGTCACCATCATCAAAGATGGCTGGTTCGGTGACACCAGCCGCATGTATCACGCCGGCGAACCGTCGATTCAGTCACGCCGCCTCGCGGAGGTCACATTCGAGTGCATGTGGAAAGGCATCCAGCAGGTGCGCAACGGCGCGACCCTGGGCGATGTCGGCCACGCTATTCAAAAGCACGCCGAGTCCAACGGCTATTCTGTGGTGCGTGAATACTGCGGCCATGGCGTGGGCCGCCGCTTTCACGAAGACCCACAGGTTCTCCACTACGGCAAGCCGGGCACGGGCGTTCCGCTGGTTACCGGCATGATCTTCACGATCGAGCCCATGATCAACGCCGGTCGACGCGAAATCCGCCAGCTTTCCGACGGCTGGACGGTGGTCACGCGTGACCACAGCCTGTCGGCTCAGTGGGAGCACGCCATCCTGGTCACCGATACTGGCTACGAGGTCCTGACGCTGTCGCCCGGTGTACGCCAACCGCCCGACTTTGTCGCCGAAAAACTGATTTTGCCGACTGCCTGATACCGGCCAGGCCCCTGACCGATGGTGTGGTCAGCCATCGACACGGGTCTGGCCGATTTTGCCGGCGACGTGATGCCGGTTTTGCAACGGCCCTTGCGGCCCGCCCTCTTGGCAGGCCGCATTACCGAGCTTTATTCTGAACGCTGACGCCGCCCCTTACGTAGCCATGAATACCGCCATCTCCAGGCTGTCCAAGCTGCGGGAGCAGCTCCAAACCGCTCGCCTTGCCGCGATTGCGCAATTCCGCAAGCACCGGCGCCCCGACACCGTTTTAGCCGAGCTGCGGCGACTGGTCGATCAGGCGCTGCGCGATCTCCTGAAGCTGCACCCGCTGCCCGCGGGCGCCACGTTGGCCGCCGTGGGCGGATATGGCCGCGGCGAGTTATATCCGCACTCCGACGTCGATCTGCTGATTCTGCTGCCCCAGGCGCCCTTGCCTGCGGACGCCGAGAAAATCGAAACACTCGTGGCTGCCCTGTGGGATCTGGGCCTCGAACCTGGCCATAGCGTACGCACTCTTGACGATTGCGTCCGGGAATCCCGGGCCGACATCACAGTCGAGACCTCGCTGCTCGAGTCCCGTTGGCTTGCTGGCAGCCGCTCGCTGATGAAGCAGTTCGAGGCGACCATCCAGCAGCAGCTCGATGCCCCCGCCTTTTTTCAGGCCAAGCGCGTTGAAATGCAGCAGCGCCACGCGCGCTACCAGGACACGCCGTACGCCTTAGAGCCCAATTGCAAAGAATCGCCGGGCGGCCTGCGCGACCTGCAAGTCATCTTGTGGATGGCCCGCGCCGCGGGCTTTGGCTGCAGTTGGCGCGAGGTCGCCCAGGCGGGCCTGCTAACCCCCTCCGAGGCCCGCGACCTGCGCCGTGCCGAACAAGCCTTCAAGCGCCTGCGCATCGAATTGCACTTAATGACAGGACGCCGCGAAGACCGCGTCTTGTTTGACCTGCAACCCGGCCTGGCCGAGGTCTATGGCATTCAGTCCACGGCCACGCGGCGCGGCAGCGAACTGCTGATGCAACGGTACTACTGGGCCGCGCGCCTGGTGACGCAACTTAACGCGATTCTGGTGCCCAGCATCGAAGAGCGTCTATATCCCAGTCCCGATACCGACGCACAAGAGATAGACGAAGATTTTCGCAATGTGCGCAACCGCCTGGATATCGTTCGCGACGATGGCTTTGAACGCAAGCCCACCCTGTTACTACGCGCCTTTTTAGTCATGCAGCAGCACACCGAACTGACCGGCATGTCGCCGCGCACACTGCGCGCCATCTGGCATTCGCGTGATCGCATCGACGCGCAGTTCCGGCGCAATCCGGTTCACCGCAAGCTGTTCCTGCAGATCCTGCAGCAGCCGCGCGGCATCGTGCATGAGCTACGTCGCATGACGATGCTCAATATTTTGCCCCGCTATTTACCGGTATTTCGCCGCATCGTCGGGCAAATGCAGCATGACCTGTTTCATGTTTACACGGTTGACCAGCATACGCTGGCCGTCGTGCGTAACATCCGCCGGTTTACCATGCCGGAACACGCTCAGGAGTATCCGTTCGCCAGCCAACTGATCGCCGATCTGGAACACCATTGGCTGCTGTATATCGCCGCGCTATTTCACGATATTGCCAAAGGCCGTGGCGGCGATCATTCCGAGCTGGGCGCCCGCGAGGTCCGCCGTTTTGCCCACGATCACGGCTTGGATCCCGAGGACGCGGAACTGGTCGAGTTCTTGGTGCGCCAGCACTTGCTGATGTCCGCCGTTGCACAAAAGCGCGATCTTTCCGATCCCAATGTTATCGCCGAGTTTGCAGCCACGGTCCGTGACGAGCGCCGCCTGACGGCGCTCTATTTGCTGACGGTTGCCGATATCCGCGGCACGAGCCCCAAGGTCTGGAATGCCTGGAAAGGCAAACTGCTCGAAGACCTCTATCGCTTAACGCTGGCGGCGCTGGGCGGCTCGCCCGCCGACACGAACACGGTGCTCAAGGAACGCAAGAACGAAGCGGCCCGCCTGACCCGTTTGGTGGGCCTGCGCGACGATGCGCGCGAGGCGTTCTGGAAGCAACTGGACGTGGCCTATTTCCTGCGCCACGATGCCTCGGATATCGCCTGGCATACACGCCATTTGTATTACCAGGTTGCCCCCGACACGCCGGTCGTCCGCGCACGCCCCACCGACCACGGCGAAGGCCTGCAAATCATGGTGTATCTGCGCGATGTCCCCGAACTGGTCGTTGCGATCTGCGCCTATTTCGATGCGAAGGCCCTCGGCATTCAGGACGCCCGCATTCATACCACGCGCCACGGTTGGGCCCTGGATAGCTTCATTGTGCTTTCCCCGGAGGGCAGCACGGATATGCGAGCCCAGGCGACGCTGGTGGAACACGAACTCACGCAACGCTTACGCCAGTTGCAAGACGGCACGATGGCTACCAGCCCAATTCACGGGGTTGCCCCGCGCCGCCGACAGTCACGCATTTCAAAGGTCTTCCCAGTCCTGCCACAAGCGGAATTACAGCCCGACGAACGCAGCCAATCGTGGCGTCTGTCGGTCACGGCGACGGATCGCCCTGGCTTGCTGCATGCGCTGGCTCGCGTCTTTTCGCAGCACAAGGTCGAGGTCAGCATGGCCAAGATCATGACACTGGGCGATCGCGTCGAAGACGTTTTCATCCTCACGGGCGCGACTTTGGAACGCCCACGCAGCCAAATGCAATTCGAACGTGCGGTATTGGATGCGCTCGCGGGAGAGGTGTTGGAAAAGCGGGTGGCTTAGGTTTCTTGTGGGCGGTGCGGGGTTCTTTTAACGCCTTCGTCCGGTGTGCGTAGGCGCGGCTGGCCATATCGCACCGGCTCGGCGACATCAAAAGAAAACCCACCCGCAACGCAAGACCTACAACACCGCCATCCGACTATTCAGCAAATCCGTCACCAACATATGCCCTGGCGCATGCGTGATGCAAAACGCCGGTTGTACTGCTGCCACAACGGATTGCGGCGTCACGCCGCAGGCCCAGAAAACAGGGACTTCTCCGGGTCGAATCTCGACCGCATCGCCGTAATCCGGACGATTGATATCAGCAATACCGATCTCTGCCGGATCACCGAAATGAACCGGTGCGCCGTGTACCGATGGAAAGCGTGACGTCACCTGGATCGCCCGGATCGCATCGGCGGCTTTCAATGGGCGCATCGACACCACCAACGGGCCGTGAAAAAGTCCCGCCGGCTGCGTTGGGATCGATGTTCGGTACATCGGGACATTGCACCCCTGCTCGATGTGGCGTACCGGTAGACCGTTATCCAGCATCGCTTCCTCGAACGAAAACGAGCAGCCAATCAAAAAAGAAACCAGATCATCGCGCCAGACGTCTTTCACATCCGCTGGCTCTGATGCCAACTCGCCGTTGTGCCATACCCGATAGCGCGGGATATCGCTGCGGATATCAATGTCGTGGCCCAGGTCTGGCAGCGCCGGATCACCGGGCTCTGACATCGCCAGTAGCGGGCACGGTTTGGGATTGCGTTGGCAAAAGCGCAGAAAATCCGCCGCCAGGTCCGCCGGCAAAATTGCCAGATTGGCCTGGACATAGCCCGGGGCGATATTGGCCGTCGGGCCGATAAGGACGCCCGTGCGTGCATCCAAACGGGCTTGATACGCAGGGTTGGTAGCTGCGGCTTGTGTCATCGTGGTCTCCGGTGCTGTCGTTGCGTTATGCCTGCAACAGGTCTTCCACCGCCATCCCGATCGACAGGATGCGCGAATCCGTGCCGTTGGCGCCCGCGATCATCAGGCCGACTGGTGCTGTGCCTGCCGTGTGGCAAGGGACAGACACGGCGCAACCATCCAGGAAGTTAATCAGTGTCGGGTTGCGCAAGATCAAACCGTTCGTCGCGTAATACACGGCGTCATCGGCTGAGACCTCGGCAACGGTGGGGGCCGTGACGGGCACCGTGGGCAGGATCAGGGCGTCGTAGCCGGCGATGCGGTGATCGACGGCGGCGACCCAGGCTTCGCGGGCATCGAGCAGGTCCAGATAATCAGCGGCGGACATCTCCGCGCCTCGACGAATGCGCGAGACGACACGCGGATCGTAGCGGTCGCCGGCGCGTGCGATCAGGTCTCGGTGCCAGGCCCAGGCTTCAGCGGCCGTGAAGCCGCCCGTTTTGTTGATGGCCGCCAGTTGAGCGAACTCGGGAACGTCGATTTCATCGACTTGGGCGCCTGCGGCAGAGAGTTCGCTGATCGCGGCGGCAAAGGTCGCCGCCACGTGTTCGTCCATGCCGTCCAACGCCAACGTCGTCGGCACAGCCAGCCGCAAGCCACGCAAGGGAGCGGCTTGCCAGACCGGCGATGCGCGGGTGATGTCGTCGCCGGCCAAAATCGCGTCCAGCGTGGCGCAGCAGCGCACGCTGGGCGCAAGCGGGCCGATGGAATCCAGGTTGGCGGACAAGGGCAGCACGCCCGCCATCGACACACGCCAGGCGCTGGGTTTGAAGCCGGCAATACCGCACAGGGCGGCGGGAATGCGCACCGAGCCGCCGGTATCCGAACCGATAGCACCCAGGGCCATGCGGTCGGTCACCGACACGCCGGCGCCGGATGAGGAGCCACCGGGGATGCGGCCGCTGGCCCGGTCCCAGGGGTTCAGGGGGGTGCCGTAATGGGGGTTGACGCCCAGGCCCGAGTACGCGAACTCGACCATGTTGGTACGACCGACGATGACCGCACCGGCGGCCAGCAGGCGTTGCACGACCACGGCGTGGTCGTCGGCGACGGGCGCGCCCTCCAGGGCGACCGAGCCAGCCAGCGTCGTCTCACCAGCGACATCGAACAGATCTTTGATGGAAATCGGCAGGCCGTCGATGGGCGAACGCGACAGACCGGCGGCACGCAGCGTGTCGGAGGCTTGCGCAGCGGCGCGAGCCCGCTCGGCATAGACCTTGGTAAACACACGGGCGCCCTCGCCTGCCGGATCGGTCGCGCGTGCCAGCGCGTCCTCGGTTAACGCAACGGCGCTCAGGCGCCCTTCTTGTAAGGCGACGGCGGTGTCATGCAAAGTGGAAAGCATAAATTCCTCGTGCCGCCTCGGCGGCGTAACTATCGTTTATTGCCCGGTGACGACCGGATGCCCTCAGGCGATTTCCGGCAGAACGTCGACCTCATAGCGATGTTTCAACGAGCGCTGACGGCGCGGGTCAAAGAGTTCCATGATGAATGTCGTCGAGGCACGGATGCCGCCGATGGCCCCTACGGTGCCGCAGGTCATGCCGGTGCCGTCGGGCAAGGCTTTACCGTCAGTGTAGCCAGCAATCAGGTCCTGTGGCGTGCGCAGCGAATCGAGTGTTCCTTCTTGATACAGGACCTCAGCGCCGCCCTCGACGATATAGGAGCGGATCACGAGCTCGTCCCAGTACGCGGCGACATCGTCCATGCGCCAGGCGGTGGTGCCGACGGGCTTGGCGCACACTTGCTTGGACAAGGCCACGCTATGAGACTCAAGCTTGCGGTCGGTGTGGTCAGACGCGATGCTGACGTAGAGCTCGCCTTCAACGGCAAAGACGAAAGTCTCGATCTCGCCGGACGAGGCATCGCCGACGGCCTGGATACACGCGGCCTGCGTCAGTTGATTATCGGCGATGCGGTAGTACAACGGCACACTGCTGGGGCGCGGCACGCCAATGGCGGCAAGCTCTTCGATGTGATGTTCGATGGCCGCGCGATCACGGCCGGCCCACCCTGCCACGACCAGCGTGCGAATGTCGGTTTCAAGGGTGCGCGAGGCACCGTCTGCGGACTCGATTTGGAATACGGCTTTCATGAAAATTCCTGCCTAAGTCTAAATAATTGAAATATCAACCAAACACGCGCGGTAGCCACAAGGCTAGATCAGGGATCAAGGCCAACAGCAACAGCATGACAAACATCGCCAGAACGAATGGCAGGCTGCCGACGATGACGGCACCCATGTCGCCGCTCTTGCGCAGGCTTTGCACAACAAACAGGTTCAGGCCAACGGGCGGCGTAATCAGGGCGGCTTCGACGAGCACGATGATGACGATGCCGAGCCAGATCGGGTCGTAACCCAATGCGATCATGATGGGGGCCACGATGGGGATCGTGGTGATCATCATGGACAGCGTTTCCATGAAGCAGCCCAGCACCAGGTAGAACAACACCAGGATCAGCAGCATCCAGCCGGGCGACAGGCCCAGGCCCGTGATCGATTGTGTCAACGCATCGGTCAAGCCGGTCGCGGCCATGACAAAGTTCAAAAAGCTGGCGGCGATCACGATCAACATGATCATGGCGGTCGAGCGCATCGTGCCTTCGATGGCGTCGCGCAGCATGACCCAGTTCAAACGGCCAAAGCACGCGGCCAGAATCAGGGCACCCAACACGCCCAGCGCGGCGGCCTCGGTCGGCGTGGCCAATCCGGCGTAGATGGAGCCCACTACCAAGAAGAAGATTCCCATCGGTGGCGCCAGGTGCACCAGGCTGGCCAATCGCTGTCTCCAGGTGGCCTGGATCTTATGGCCGCCCCACTGCGGCTTGAGAATGCAGGCGACGATCACGGTCAGCATGAACAGGGCCGCCAGACCGAACCCTGGCAAAATCCCGGCCAAATACAGCTTGGGCACCGACGAATTGGTCAGTACGCCGTAGATCACCAGATTGATCGATGGCGGAATCAGAATCCCCAATGTCCCGCCGGCAGCCAGGCTACCTAGAAACAGCGGCTCGTTGTAGCCATATTTTTTAATCTGCGGGAGCGCGACCGTGCCGACGGTGGCGGCCGTTGCCACGCTGGACCCCGACGTAGCGGAAAACAGCGTTGATGCACCAATGTTGGCGTGCATCAAGCCGCCCGGCAGCCACGATAACCACAGGCTCATCGCGCTGTACATCTTTTCCGCAAAGCCGGAACGCAGCAGTATCTCGCCCAGCATGATGAACAGCGGGATCGCCACCAACAGAAACTCGTTATTCGTGCTCCACGATACTTCACCCAGGGCGCGGGTCAGCGGCAACATGGAATACAACGGGTCCAGGATCAGCCCCAGCACCCCCAAGGCGGCGCCAACGGGAATCGAGATCCCGATCAACACCAACAATAAAATCAGAGCGGTCGCGATCATGCTGCGTCTCCCTTGACCATGCGTTCGCCGGCGATGGCTTCTTCTTCGGCCTCTTCCTGCGTGGAACGCACGCCGCAAATTTCTTTGACCAATTCCAGATCACCGGTGACCAGCGCCAGCGAGGCGCGCACCAGCATCAATGCCACCGTAATGCACATCCACGCCAGTCCCAGCAACCACAGGCCCTGGGGAATCCACAAGGGGGTGGCCAGCGGTGTATTGGCGGTCGAATTGCTCCCCCACGAGGTCTGCACCATCTCCATGGCGAAGTACGTCAGATAGACCATGAAGATGCCTAGGGCCACGAGTGCGATCCAGTCCATCACGGCCGACACGCGCACCGGGAAATACTGATACAGCACGTCCACGCGCACGTTGGCGCGCTGCAGGGTCGCAAACGCCAGGGCCCACGCGGTGCTGATGGCAAAGGCATAGCTGGACAGTTCATCCGCGCCGCCGGTGGTGAATCCCAAGAACTTGCGCGCCAGCACGTCGAACGAGATCAGCAGCACGCTGGCCAAGGTCAGCGCGCCACCCACCCAGACGGCGATGCGCGAAAAGGTCTCTGCGCAGCGCAAGAGCTTGCCCAGTACCCGGAAATTTTCAGATGGAGTCATGACGACTGCCCCCATAGCCGCGCACCGCGGTGCGCCTGGAGTCACTCCAGGCGTGCGGTACGGGCGGTTAATGCTGGAAAAATGCGATGACGAGAGTGCGGCTTACTTTTTGGCGACCAGACCGAGTTCTTTGCCGATGGTCGCGTTGAAATCCTGCACGCATTGTGCCGAACAACGTTCCGCCCACTTCGGCAGCACGGCATCATTCAAGACCTTCTTGAGCAATTCGCGATCGGCTGCGGTGGGCTCAACCAGTACCATCTTGCCTTTGACGGGATACGGGCATGCGGCGGCGCCGGTGTTGCAGTCATAGCCTTCTTGCGTCTGACGGGCGGCGGCGTCCCAGATATCGTCGACTAGCTTGTCGATGTTGGTTTGCAGGAACGTTTGCACCTTGGGATCCAGCTTGTCCCAGGCCTTTTGGTTCACGGCGTGAATCTGTTGGTTCCAGTTGATCGGCAAGGCATACAGGTGGGTAGACACCTCGTACCATTTGGCCGAATAACCCGACAGCGAACCGGTGATCGCGCAGTCCACGACCTTGTTTTGCAGGGCCGGCACGACTTCGCCAAACGCCATGGTTACGCTGGAGCCACCGAGGGCCTGCACGAATTCTGCCGTGGTGCGGCTGCTCGTGCGAACTTTCTTGCCCTTGACGTCCGCCAGGCTCTTGATGTCGGCGTTGCAGAACAAGACTTGGGCGGGATAGGTCGAGATACCCAGCAGCTTGACGTTGGCGCCCTCGCCGTAGAGCTTGGCATATACCGGCTCAAAGGCATTAGTCACGGCGCGCGCGGTCTTGACGTCAGGCGCCAGACCCGCTAGATCGATGGCTTCGTTGATGGGGTTGTCGCTGGCAAAGTAAGCGAGGGTGGCGGTGCCGAACTCGATGACGCCTTGCGACATCAAACGCAGCAGCTCGGGGCCTTTGAGGCCCATTTCGTTAAAGCCCTTGATATCCGCCGTGACCTGGCCCTTGGAGAGTTCAGGGATGGTTTTGGTCCAGAACGGTTTTTCGTAATCGTTATACGCCGTCAGGTTGCTCAAGCCGCCGACCACTTTTAAATGGGTCTTGGGCAAATCTTGAGCCAGTGCAGCAGTCGCCAGCAGTGACGCAGCGATAGCGACAGTGATCAATGGCTTCTTCATGAGAACTTTCTCCTTGCACGCGGGATTCGATACGCGTCTGGCCCCGTTACCGCATGACGCGCTGCCATCGGCAAAACGATTGCCACAGACAGTCTGTATGCAACCTTGCCAGGCGACCATTGCACCGGTCGGTGGTATTTGCTGTCCAATCGTATGTTGCGATGCCGAGGTATAAATATTATTTATATCTTTATTTCTCTAGGTAGTAAAAATGACGAAACCCCAACAAGGACGTGGGTTTACAGGCGATGAGGGCGCGCCGCAATGCACGTCTGTCCGCGGGCTTTTGAGTGCCTGCTATAGGGAAAGCCCTAGGCGCGGCCCTGCTCTATTTTTTCTGTAACTGCCCGCGTGCCGCCTGCTGGGCCAACATGGCAATGGTGCGGGCAATGTGGCTGTCGGGCCCCTGCACCCAGGTCGCGGTAAAGGCGAGGTCGGGCAGTGAATCCGTCTGTTGCACGTCGAGCAGACGCAATTCGCCGCTGGCAAGTTCTTTATCCAGGAACACGGGCGCGATGACGGCCGTGCCGATGCAATCCTGCGTCATACGCACGACCATGGACAATGAGGCGCTGCCATACATGCGCGGCTCTTGCACGCCCGCGCGTGTCAGCATGTCGCGCACCATTTGATAGGGACGGCTGCTGGAAGGATAGGTAATCACCGGCAGCTTGCCCAGACGCTCTAGCGTCAGGGGCTGCGGCCCCAATGCCAGCCGAGGGCTGGCGACCCAAGCCAGCGGATAGGCGCACAGCGGCAGGTTTTCAAAACGAGGTTCGAGCACGGGGCCCATCAAAAAAGCCAGATCAATCTGACGCGACGTGAGGTGGCTGCGCATCACCTGGCTCGTTTCCACCTCGATCTGCAGCACCAGCGCGGGATAGGCCGCGTGCAGATACTCGATGAGCACCGGCAACCAGGTCTGCACGATCGTTTCGGCCACGCCCAGGCGGAACGGCCCGCGCATCACGTTTTCCGCGCGCGCTGCCTGGAGCATGTCGCGGCGCAGTTGCAGCATGCGCTCGGCATGCGACAAGAGCTCGTGGCCCTTGGCCGTCAGGGTCACCCCCCGCGCATCCCGCTCGAACAGGCGCACGTCCAGGTCGCGCTCCAGCGAGGCGATGCGCTGCGAGATCGCCGGTTGCGTGGTGTTGAGTTTTTCCGCGGCCGCACGAAAGCTGCCCAGCGTCGATACCCAAAAGAAAGTTTCGATATTCCGTAGATCGATCATGCGCGTTCCTGTTCGGGGATGAGCGTATCATGTGCGACGTCAATCAGCCGGCCCTGGGCCGGCTGGTGCTTTTGCCCTGCGCCCGCGAACCAAGGAGATCTTGATGCACCGGCCTGCCACCGGCTCCAGACCGGCACCCTCGTCACCACGGCCCACGCCGCAAATTCCCGCAACCAAGCCCTTGGTCGGCATTGTGCTGCTGATTTTGTCGGCATGGATTCTGTCTTGTCTGGATGCCAGCGGCAAATGGGTGATGGCGGCGGGCGTGCCGCTGTGGTTTCTGTGCTGGGTGCGCTATTGCGTGCATCTGGTGCTTGTCTTGGGCCTCTTGTTGCCCAAGCGGGGCTTGAGTGTGTTGCGCAGCGTACGCCCTCGCGAACAACTCATCCGCGGCGGGGCGATGTTATTCGCCACGATGAGCTTTTTTACGACGCTGAGCTACATGCCGCAGGCAGAGGCGACGGCGATCAACTTCCTGGCTCCGCTCATCGTCCTGGCGTTGGCGCCTTGGGTACTCAAAGAACCGCCACGTCTATCGCGTTGGGTAGCGACTGCCTTCGCCTTTATCGGCGTCCTGATCATCATTCGCCCTGGTGCAGGCCTGCACCCGTTAGGGATCATGTTCGGCCTGATCACGGCCTGCCTCTTTGCCGCCCAATTTATTGCGACCCGTCGCGTCGCCGGCGACGACCCGTATACCTCGCTCATCTGGAGTGGCGCCGTCGGTACGATCTGCCTGACCCTGGCATTGCCGTTCATTCTACCAACGGCGCTGCCGATCATGCGTGAACTCAGCATCGGCAACTGGATCGTCCTGATTTCCACGGGTGTCTCGGGTGCGCTGGGACATTTGCTGCAGATCGGGGCCTATCGCAATGCCCCGGCCTCCACGCTAGCGCCGTTCGTCTACCTGCAAATCGTCAGCGCGACCGCCATCGGCTGGATGTTCTGGGGACATTTTCCCGATGCGTTGACTTGGCTCGGAATCGCCATAATCTGCGGCAGCGGGATCGTGATCGGCTTGATGGAATGGAGACGCAGTCAGCGGTCCACCCCGGCGTTTCAGGCGCGCGCGTAGCAGGCGCGATCACGCTGGTGCCGAGCAGCCGATAAGTGCCAGGGGATCAGGCCATACGCCCCGCTGACAGCACCAACTGCTGGCCACAGCGCGCGGCCAGCTCCGCGTCATGTGTCACCAGCACCAGCGTCGTGCCGTGCTCGCGAAGCAGATCAAACATAAGATCAATCACGGTCTCGCCAGTCGCCGCATCCAGGCTACCGGTGGGCTCATCGGCAAAGAGCAGATCGGGCTGCACGACAAACGCCCGCGCCAGCGAAACGCGCTGCTGTTCGCCACCCGAGAGCGTGCGCGGATAGTGATGCAGTCGCTCGCCGAGGCCGACACGCCGCAGCATGCTCTCGGCGACGTCACGAGCAGGCTCACCGGCCAACTCGAGGGGCAACATGACGTTTTCCAGCGCTGTCAGGTTGGGCAATAGCTGAAACGACTGGAAAACAAAGCCCACGTGACGGGCGCGCAACTGTGCGCGGCCATCTTCGTCCAGGGAAAACAAGTCCTGTCCCGCCAAGCGCACGGTACCGGTGGAGGGAACATCCAGCCCCGCCATCAGTCCCAATAGCGTAGATTTACCGGAACCGGAGCTGCCGGTGATCGCCAGAGCGCTACCGGCGTCCACCGTAAAATCGATATTTTCCAGGATCGACAGCGTGCCCCCTGCGTCGGAAACCTGCTTGCCCAACCCTGACACTTCGATCGAGACCCTACTATCCATGCGCTTGTTCTCCCGCTTGTTTGTTACCGTCACACTGGCCTTTAGCACTGCTGCCGGTCTGGCCTTGTCCGCCGCTCACGCGCAATCCCCTGCCCCCGAGCCCGATGCCGCTGACCAGACCTTACTGGTCGTCGGTGACAGTTTGTCTGCCGAATATGGACTGAAGCGCGGATCTGGCTGGGTCGACTTGCTCGCCAAGCGGCTGTCCGAACAATACCCTAACTTTCAGGTGGCCAATGCCAGTATTAGCGGCGACACCACCAGTGGCGGCATGGCGCGCCTGCCTGCGCTGCTGGAACGCCACCACCCCGACATCGTGGTGATCGAGCTGGGCTCGAATGATGCCCTGCGCGGATTGTCCCTGCAAATGACGGAAAAGAACCTGCGCGGTATGACGCAACGTGCGCAACAGGCCGGCGCCCAGGTGCTGGTGGTGGGCATGCAAATCCCGCCAAACTACGGGCGAGACTACACCCAGCGCTTTGCCGCCGTGTTTCCTGCGGTGGCAAAGTCCGAAAACGCGCAATTGGTGCCTTTTTTCATGGATGGCATCGCCGCGGACCGTGATCAGTTTCAGGCCGACGGCATTCACCCCAACGAACAGGCGCAACCCGCCCTGCTCAATAACGTATGGGCCGCATTGCGGCCCATACTGGAAAACGCCTCGACCGCGAAAAAGCCTTAGCCGACCGGCGCGTCGGGGTTATCGGCCCCCTGGATGACGGTGGCGGCCTCGGGCAGAACCTTGACCTCGTACTGAGTCCGAAGGGTTTTCATGATGGCGGCGTTTTCGGCGCCACCCCAGGCGGCCCCCAGTTGACGTGACAGGAGCTCGACACCCGAAGCATCGACCTTGCCGCTCTCGATTTTGTCCAGGCGCGCGACCACATAGTCGTCGCCATCGGCCACGCCGATATACGACGGCAGGGGTTGCGCCGGCTGACGCATCACAGCCTGCAATACTGGCTGAGGCAAGTCCTGCGGTTGGCTGCGAGACACCACCGTGCTGGCGCCGAATCCTTCGGGCAGGCTGGCGGCGTCCGCGGACCACGTCTTGAGGGCCTCGTCGCCAGCCTTGCGGGCCGCCTCGGCGGCCCGTTCGTTGGTCAGGCGATCGCGGATCGAGTCGGTAACCTTGTCCAGCGGAGATACGTGCTGAGGCTTGACCTCTGCCACGCGCACGACCAGCAGCTTGTCAGATGCCAGTTCGATCACACCGGAATTCAACTTGTCACGCAAGCCTTCGGACGAGAACAGCGCCTGACGCACGCGCGGATTGTCCAGCGCCTCGGCGTCGCTGCTCTTGGATGCCGGGTCGGCGCCGATGGCCTGATCGGCCGGCAACAAGCCCTGACGCGTAATACCGCTGGCGCTGCGGATCTTCAGGCCCAGGGCATCGGCCGCGGGCTGCAGGCTGTCGCGTTGCTCATAGACGATCTCGGTCAGCTTGGTGGCCATTTCGGCAAATCGCGTCGCGGCAATCTGCTTGCGAATCTCGGTCACGATCTGGTCACGCACCTCGGCAAGCGGCTTGACGGCCGGCGGCTGAATATCCGTGACCTTGATGATGTGCAGGCCCGAGGGGCTTTCGACAACACCGGACACCTGGTCCTTCTTCAGGGAAAGGATCGTTTTTTCCAATTCACCGGTCAGCATGCCCTGCGCCAGCCAGCCCAGATCTCCGCCCTTTTGGGCGGAGCCGGCATCTTGCGAATTGGCCTTGGCCAGCTCGGCGAACCCCGCCGGATTGGCCGCTGCCTGCTGCGCCAGCGATTCGGCCTTGGCACGGGCGGCCTGGCGGTCCGCATCCGACGCGCCTGCAGGCACCTGGATCATGATGTGGCTGGCACGGCGGCGTTCAGTTTGGCCGAAGCGGCTCTGGTTTTGCTCGTAGTAGCTGGTGATGTCCTCGTCTTTCACCTGGATATCTTTCGAGGCAGCGGCCTCGTCCAGCAAGAGATATTGGGCACTGACCTGCTCCGGCACCGTCAGTTGCTGCTGATTGGCGTCGTACCAGGCTTTGATGTCCTCCGGTGATATCGATACTTGCGAACGGTAGTTGGCCGCATCAAAGCGACGTAATTGCACCGTACGCTCTTGTGTCAGGGCCGTTTCGATGGCGGTCGCCACCGTGCTCGGCACCCGAGCCGACTCGGTCACGGGCTGCAGGACGCGTCCAATCGCCAGATCGCGACGCAAGCCGGCCTCGAACATGGTGGGCGTCATTCCCTGCGCGGCCAATACCTGGCGATAACGCTCGGGTGAAAAACGGCCGTTGTCCTGAACCTGGGGAATCGAGGCGATCGTATTGCGCAGCGTCTCGTCCGACACCGAAAAACGATTATCGGCGGCGACCCGAGCCAGCAGGCGCTGGTCGATCAATTGGTTCAACAACTGCTCACGCATCGCCGGAGTGTCGACCAGCGCCGGGTCATAGCGCGTGCCGAGCTGCTGGCGGAACTCCTCGAGCTGATTACGGTACGCATTATCAAATTCGCCACGCGTAATGGGTTGCCCGGCTACGGTGGCCAACTCTGGCTCACTACTGACGAAACTGTCATATCCCTGGATGCCGACCAGGAAAAACGACGGCACGATCAGTACCAGCAGAATAAACTGCATCCAGCGACGGTGACTGCGTATTAGTTCGAACATGGAATCCTTCAGTGAATGGCGTGGCCCCAAAGCACATGTTTTGCCCGGAGATAGCTGGCGATAAAAAGGGCGAACCGATTCGCCCTTGTCGCCCATTGCCACTGCGAAAACCGTACTAGGTTAGCCGCCGGAGTTTACCATTGTCACCCTGATATTCGGCAAGTACCGGCCCGCGCGCCGCAGTCGCGGCCGCTAACCGCGAAGGCCGGCTAGCACACGATGGCCCTAGCGGGCGAAATATGGGGAACAAGAAGCATCCCGGCCGCATCACGGTTGTCGAGGGGCCATCGTGATAAAATACGCCCGCTCTCTGGGGAGTAGCTGCCTTTCAGGATCGTCTGAAAGAGGCTTGCGTCAACATTCTTGGCCACGCTGGCCATGGCGCAAGCGGCCTTGATGGCTTGGCGAGACCATGGATCTTTCACATTTTGCTGGGCATGTGAAGGATTTATGCTGTCCTCGCCCGGTTGATCACAGGTCACAATGAACGCGCTTTCCACGCTTGTCCTCGCTCTGGCGATGTCCACCGACGCTTTCGCCGCCGCTGTCAGCAAAGGCACTACCCTAAAAAACCCCAGATTCGGCGAGGCGCTGCGAGCCGGTGTCATCTTTGGTGTCATCGAAGCCATCACCCCTCTCATCGGCTGGGCGCTCGGCTCTGTCGCGGCCAAATATGCCGAAGACTGGGACCACTGGATCGCATTTACCATGCTCTGTATTCTGGGGCTGATGATGATCCGCAATGCGTTCAAGCAAGAGGATCAGGAAACAGCCCCCGTGAACCGGCACTCTTTCTGGCTATTGGCCGCCACCGGCTTTGCGACAAGCATCGACGCCATGGCCGTTGGCGTCAGTCTGGCTTTCATCGACAACAACATCATCGTCACCGCCATCGCGATCGGCCTGGCCACCACATTAATGGTAACGATCGGCGTGTTGTTGGGGCGTCTCTTGGGCAACATCGCCGGCAAGCGAGCCGAGATCGTAGGCGGGCTCGCGCTGATCGGTATAGGCTCCACGATTCTCTACGAACACCTGAGCACCGCCGTGGTCTAGACGACGGGTTACAACGCCGTATCGGCCCTTAACCCCGCCGTGCCGCCTCGATCGTCGCCACGTCGATCTTTTGCATGGCCATCATTGCATCGAAAGCGCGCTTGGCAACAGTCGGGTCGGGGTCGGATATGGCTTCGAGAAGAACCCGCGGAGTGATCTGCCACGACAGACCCCACCGGTCTTTACACCATCCGCAATCGCTTTCCTGACCACCGTTATTCACCACCGCATTCCACAACCGATCCGTCTCCGCTTGGTCCTCTGTCGCGATCTGAAACGAAAAGGCCTCGCTCTGTTTGAAATGCGGGCCGCCATTCAGTCCGATGCATGGAATGCCGGCAACGGTGAAGCGCACCGTCAAAATATCCCCCTTCTGGCCGTCGGGATAGTCCCCCGGCGCGTGAAAAATCTCGCCTACCGCACTGTCTGGAAACGTGTCGGCATAAAAATTTGCGGCATCCAGGGCATCGCGGTCATACCATAAACAGATCGTGTTCTTACTGATCATTTGGCGCCTCCTGAGCGTTGAGCACGGACATCTATCGTTATCAAAGTAACGCCGATAGACGGCACAGCGAAACCCCATGCCGAGCATTTGCTACTAATGCTCACAAAGTTGTTCGGGTCGCATTCGTCAGCCGATTGTATTCGGCAGCCGCCGCCGGCCGCCCTGCCAGCGAACCCCTACAAGCCAAAAAATCCGGGATAATCGTGATATCGCTGAGCACCTTGAACAGATACTTGTCACTTTTCTTGGTGACACCAAACAGTTAGGCTTCGATGCTTTGCCCAGATCGGCGGCCCAGCCTACACATTTCCCGCCGTTAAAAAACAATCGCGTCGCGCAAGTTGCTCCCCGTGGCAAGCTCGTCGAACCCTTCGTTGATTTGATCCAGCGTGAATGATTTGCCCATCATCTTGTCCACGGGCAGGTGGCCCGCCTTGTACAGATCGATATAGCGGCCAATATCAATGGCAGGCACACCCGATCCCAAATAGCTGCCCCGGATCTCGCGCTCCTCGCCCACCATCTGCGACAGCGACAAGGAAAAGCTCAGCTTCGGATTGGGCAAGCCCGAGGTAATCGTGGCGCCACCACGACGCGTCAGCTTGTAGGCCGTCTCAAACGCCGGCACGGCCCCGGCCATATCCAGCCCATAGTGCACCCGGCCACCAGACAAGTCGTAGAGATCGTCATCGCTTTTGACTTGTTTGGGATTCACCGTATGCGTGGCGCCCAGTTCGCGCGCCAACGCCAATTTTTCATCGGACAAATCCACGGCCACCACACGGCGCGCCCCGGCCGCCACCGCAGCGAGCAAGGCGCTCAAGCCCACGCCGCCCAGTCCGACAATCGCCACGTCATCACCGGCCTTGACGCGCGCCCGATTCAATACCGCGCCCGCTCCGGTCAACACTGCGCACCCAAAGAGCGCCGCCTCGCGGTGCGACAGCTCGATATTGACCTTGACGCACGAACGACGAGACACCACCGCGTATTCTGCAAAACAAGACACACCGGTATGGTGATTCAGATATTCCTGACCCACACGCAAACGACGCTCGCCACCCAGCAAGGTGCCCTGCGTATTGGCGGCAGCCCCCGGCTCGCACAGCGCGGGCCGACCCTCCAGGCACGGATGGCAGCACCCGCAGCTCGGCACAAACACCATCGCTACATGGTCGCCCGGTTTCAGATCGGTGACGCCCGCCCCGACCTCGACCACTTCGCCCGATGATTCGTGGCCCAACACCATCGGTAATACGCGGGGCCGATCGCCATTGATGACAGACAGATCCGAATGGCAAAGCCCCGCGGCCTTGATTTGCACCAACACTTCGCCAAACCCCGGCGGATCCAGATCAACGTCGGTAATTTGCAAGGGGCGACTGTCTGCATAAGGCGCAGCCAGTCCCATGTCGCGCAACACCGCAGCTTTAATTTTCATGCTAGCGTCCTGTGTATCAGATGGTGCGGCCACCATCGACCGGGAACTCGACCCCGGTGATGAACTCAGCCGCATCGCTGGCCAGATAAAGCGCGGCCGCCGCGACGTCCGAGGGTTGGCAAAAACGACCCAACGGAATCGTCGAGACAAACTTCGCGCGATTTTCGGGCGTGTCCGGCATACCCATGAACAGCTCAAACATCCCCGTCACCCCCATCACCGGACAAATCGCATTGACGCGAATGTTGTCCGGCCCGAGTTCAACGGCCATGGATTTCGAAAGCAGGTTGACTGCGCCCTTGGACGCGTTATACCAGCTCAGACCCGGGCGCGGACGGATCCCGGCAGTCGAACCGATATTGAGGATCACGCCGCGTTTTTGCTGCCGCATGTGCGGAATCACGGCTTGCGCCATGTGATAAATGGACTTCACGTTGACGGCGAACATGCGGTCGAACATTTCTTCGTCCACGTCCAGCATAGGTTGGTTTTTGTGCGTGATGGCTGCGTTATTCACGACGATATCCAATCCGCCGAACGCCGCGAGGGTGTCTTTCACCATCGCGTCGATATCCGCGCGACTTGACACATCTACCTGCAAAGACAGCGCGACGCTGCCGATCTCGCCGGCCACGCGATCGGCGGCCTTTTTGTTGATATCGGCAATCACGACTTGCGCGCCCTCTTTGGCATAGAGCTTGGCAATCCCTTCACCAAAGCCACTGCCCGCCCCGGTCACAATGGCGACCTTATCTTGCAATTGACCCATGTCTGTCTCCGTCTCCGTAGGGGATTTACTTGCCGTAGTACTGAATGATGGTTTTGGTCGTGCTCATTTCCTCGAGCGCAACAAAGCCTTTTTCGCGGCCATGCCCGCTCTTTTTGACGCCACCGAAGGGCAACTCAATACCGCCGCCCGCACCAAAGCCGTTGATATACGCCTGGCCGACCTTGATGCCGCGCGCGACGCGTTGCTGACGCCCGCCGTTCTCGGTCCAGGACGGGGCCAAAGATTTCCTGCGTAAAGAGATCGCTCTCATGCGCGGCGGCGCTAAACAGCGTGGGCTTGACGTAGTAGCCATCGGCGGGCACGCCATCGGCAATCGTGCCCTCGGCCACGATTTTCAGGCCGTCGGCCAAGCCACGCGCGATGTAGCGGTTGACCCGATCGAACTGCGAACGATTGACGACGGGGCCGCAGGTCAGATCCATCTCGGGGGTCCCGACACGCGTCTTGGCGAACGCTTCGGCGACGGCTTTCATGAATGCCTCGTAAATGGATTTCTGCACCAACAGGCGACTGCCCGCCGTGCAGGTCTGGCCGGCGTTATGCACGATGCCTTTCACAATAGCCGGGACCGCGCGCTTGAAACTCGCATCCTCAAAGACAATGTGCGCGGACTTTCCACCCAGCTCCAGCACGCACTTGACGGCGTTGCGCGCGGCCGCCTGCTGCACCAATACGCCCACCTCGTTCGAGCCGGTAAAGGTCACGAAGTTGATATCGGAGTGACCGGACAAGGCCGCACCGGCCTCTTCGCCCAACCCCGTGACGACATTCAGGGCGCCCGGCGGAAAACCCACCTCGAGGGCCAACTCGGCGGTGCTCACGATCGACAAACATGCATCTTCGGCGGGCTTGACCACAGCCGCGTTGCCCATTGCCAACGCGGGCGCCACGCTGCGACCGAACATCTGGGCGGGATAATTCCAGGGAATGATGTGCGCCGTCACACCCAACGGCTCGCGAATCACCTGAACGGAATAATCTTCTTGATAAGGAATGGTTTGGCCGTGCACTTTGTCGGCCGCGCCGCCATAAAACTCAAAATAGCGCGCCAGTGCAGTGATGTCCGCGCGCGCCGTCGACAGCGGTTTGCCCGTATCGCGCGACTCCAGCAGCGATAGTTCTTCGTGGTGTTCCAGCACGCTTTCGCCCAGACGCACCAGCAGACGGCCGCGATCCAGTGCCGTGGTCTTGCCCCACGCGCCACTATCCAGTGCGGCACGCGCCGCCTTGACGGCCAAATCGACATCGGCCGCCTGGCCGCGGGGCAGCGTGGTGAATGACTTCCCATCTACCGGCGAGATGACATCCAGTGTTCCGCCGTTTTGTGCAGCAACGCTTTGTCCGTTGATGACCATATTCGCCATACTTCTACTCCATTGGGTTAAGGGGGATATTCAGTTCAACGTGATCGCGCCGCGTTCAATCGTCCAGATCTGATCGGGGATATCCCCCAGCAGTTTTACGTTTGATTCCGTGATCACGATGTACAGATTGGGTTGCATGTCCTTCAGACGCGCGAGCGAACAATCCGTGCGGGCAAATAATGAGCACGAGCCCATGATGATGTCGGGGACAGCGACCTCCCGCTCATGGGCGCCAGCACCATGACCAGGCTGGCCGCGGCATAGCCGCCATACGCATAAAACGCGCCGTGTGCGACGTTCAGTATTCCCATGACGCCAAATACCAGCGTCAATCCCATTGAGACCAAAAATAGCAGGCTGGCATACGCCACGCCGTCTACCAGGGCTAAATACAGCAGATCCCAGGTCAAACGTTGTCTCCCTTGTTGTCGAGGTACCGCTGTCGTGTGACGACCCTTGGACTCGTGCCCATTCGGATTACACATGCACGGCGATAGGACTGATTGCCCGAGCGCATGACACTCCCTCCCTATGTTTGTTGGGAGCCAGTATAGGGACGGGTCTATCAACGACGGTATTTCATTTTGTGGAAACCACGCTTAATAAGCGGCTAAGGGGGTATCCTTGCGGGCTCGGCCTTTTTCCGTTGTTTTCGCCTATTCTGCTGCCATGTCTACGTCCAACCCCTGGCCATATCCCACCCACATTGCGCACCGCGGCGGTGGCCGCCTGGCCCCCGAAAATACGCTGGCGGCTATGCGGGTGGGCGCCGATCACGGCTATCGCATGGTGGAGTTTGACGTCAAACTCAGCCGCGACGATATTGCCTTTTTGTTGCATGACGACACCCTCGATCGCACCACCAATGGGCACGGCCCGGCAGGCGCCTTGCCCTATGGCGAACTAGCGCTGCTGGATGCCGGCAGCTGGCATTCGCCGGCCTATGCCGGAGAGCCGGTCGCCAGCTTTCAGGCGGTGGCTCGCTATGCCATCGCCAACGGCATCGCATGCAATGTCGAGATCAAGCCCAGTACGGGCCGCGAAGCCGAGACCGGCACCGCCGTCGCGCGGGCGGCGCGCGCCTACTGGCAAGGCGCGGCCGTTGCGCCGCTGTTGTCGTCTTTTTCCGAAGTCGCGCTGGCCGCAGCCCAGGCGGCCGCACCCGAACTGCCCCGGGCGCTGCTGGTCGAACAGGTGCCCGTCGACTGGCGCGAACGCCTGGCCAAATATGCGTGCGTGGCCCTTAATATCAATCAGCGCGACGCGACGCCCGCGCTCATTGCCGACGTACGCGCGGCTGGCTACCGAATCGCCGCCTGGACCGTCAACGACCCGCTGCGCGCACAACTGCTGCTATCGTGGGGGCTGGACGCGCTGTTTACGGACGAGCTCGCCGCCATTCTCCCCTCTGCCTGAGACCAGGATCTTATTTTGTTTAGTTATCGACACGCCTTCCATGCCGGCAATCACGCCGATGTGCTAAAGCACGCCCTGCTGGTTCATACGCTGGACTACCTGAACCGCAAAGACAATCCCTATTGGGTGATTGATACGCACGCGGGCGCGGGCCTGTATGCGCTGGATGGCGAGTGGGCCAACAAAAACGCCGAGTTTGCCGACGGTATTGGCCGATTGTGGGACCGCAAGGATTTGCCGCCGCTATTGGCGGATTATGTCGCACAAGTACGAAGCTATAACTCCAACGGTCACCTGCGCTACTACCCCGGTTCGCCCTGGTTGACGCTGGATGCACTGCGCGATCGTGATCGTCTGCGCCTGTTTGAGATGCATCCGACCGAGTCAGAGGTGCTGGTGGGCAATCTCGAAAAACTCGATCGCACCGCGCTACGCCAGACTACGATTTTCGCGACGGATGGTTTCGAAGGGATGAAATCCCTGCTGCCGCCGCCACCGCGACGCGGGCTGGTGCTGATAGATCCCTCGTACGAAGACAAACGGGATTACCGATCCACCGTCAACGCGGTCAAAGAAGGCATCAAGCGTTTTGCCACCGGCACATACGCGGTGTGGTACCCCTTGGTGCAGCGGCGCGAAGCGACCGAAATGGTTCGGCACCTGGAAAACCTGCAAGTCAAAAACTGGCTGCACGTCTCGCTGACCGTCAAGCGTCCTGTCGCGGAGGGCTTTGGGCTGCACGGCAGCGGCATGTTCATTGTCAATCCGCCGTGGACCTTGCATGCCGCACTAAAAGACGCCATGCCCGTGCTGACACGCCTGCTGGCACAGGATGATCGGGCCAGCTATACGTTGCAACACCGGACAGATTGACGGGCGGCCAGCGCGCCGTCGTTAGCGTTTGACGGCGGCGATCAGGCTAGTGATCAGGATAATCGCAAACAGGGCCAGGCTCCATAAGGCGTACTCAATGCCCAGGACCTCTACGGTGGCGTCCATGCAACTGGCGAAGATACCGAAGACCCAGGGAATACTCCCGTCCAGGCCGGACGCGCTCATGAAACGATCGGCGAAGGTCAGGTCGCAGGAGAACATGTGCGCCGCGACGTCGTATTGGTACCAGGCCGCCGCGATGCCACACAGGCTGAGGATACCGGTCAAAGCGGCGCCAAGGCGAGCCAGCGCGTTGGCACTAGCGCCAATCAGCGCAATCAGGCCGATCACCAGATAGATCAAGCGTTGCAATACGCACCATGCGCAAGGCGGCATGTTGAATACGTGTTGCGATACCAGTGCCACGCCGAGGGCAGCGAAGCTGAGAAAGGCGATCAGCCACAAAAGACGCTGGCGAGATGCTTGCATTATTGTCGTCCGGGAAGGTCAAGGAAAATAGCGGCCGGGCCCTGTTGAGGCCCGGCGGGATCGTCGCGCGGCGTGATTGAGATCAGTCGTGAATGGTCAGTCGTTGAGTCCGTGGCCCATATTGAACTGCAACCCCCCCGTGGACTCTTCGTCGTCGGCGTTGCTGCGTGCCAGGCTCAGGCGCTCGAGGTATTCCGGGGTGATGTCGCCGGTGACGTAGTCGCCGTTGAAGCACGACGATTCGAAACGCTTGAGGGCCGGGTTGATGTCGGAGACGGATCTTTCCATGTCGGCCAGGTCTTGGTAGATCAGACCGTCGGCACCGATGGTGGCGGCGATTTCCTCGTCCGAACGACCCGTGGCGATGAGTTCGCTTTGCGTCGGCATATCAATGCCGTAGACGTTCGGAAAGCGTACCGGTGGCGCGGCCGAGGCAAAGTAGACTTTGTTGGCACCCGCCGCGCGTGCCATGTCAACGATCTCACGGCTGGTGGTGCCACGTACGATGGAGTCGTCGACGAGCAAGACGTTTTTGCCTTTAAATTCGCTGCCGATGGCGTTGAGCTTTTGGCGCACAGATTTACGGCGTACGGCTTGGCCGGGCATGATAAAAGTGCGGCCCACGTAGCGGTTTTTGATCAGGCCTTCGCGGTAGTCGAGATTCAGGCGGGCGGCCAGTTGCATGGCGGCGGGCCGCGACGAATCCGGAATGGGCATGACGACGTCGATGTCGCCCAGACGCATATTACGTGCGACTTTGTCGGCCAGGTATTCGCCCATGCGCAAACGCGCGTCGTAGACAGATACGCCGTTAATCATCGAATCGGGACGCGCGAAATACACGTACTCGAATATGCAGGGTACGAGTTCGGGGTTGTCGGCGCATTGGCGGCTGACCATGCGGCCATCCAGGTCGACAAAGATGGCTTCGCCGGGCTCAACGTCGCGGAAAAAGGCAAAGCCACTGCCTTCCAGCGCCACGGATTCCGAGGCGACCATCCACTCAACGCCCTCTTCTGTTTCTTGGCGGCCAATACAGAGCGGACGGATCCCGTAAGGGTCGCGAAACGCCAGCATGCCGTAGCCGGAAATCTGCGAGACGACGGCATAGGCGCCGCGTGCCCGCTTGTGCAGGCCGACAACCGCCTGAAAGATCGTATCGTCATCGAGCGACATGCCTTTGGCGGCCACCTGCAGTTCGTGCGCCAGCACATTAAGCAGGACTTCCGAGTCAGAGTCGGTATTGATATGACGGCGATCCACCCGATACAGCGACTCGCGCAGTTCGCGCCAGTTTGTCAGGTTGCCGTTGTGGGCAAAGGTGATGCCATACGGGGCATTGACATAAAAAGGCTGCGCTTCTTCTTCGCTGACGCTGGAGCCGGCGGTCGGGTAGCGAACATGACCGATACCTGTCGTACCCGGCAGCGAGCGCATGTTGCGGGTGCGGAAAACGTCACGCACCAGGCCATGCGCCTTGAACATGTTGAAGTGGCTGCCCTGTGACGCCGTCGCAATACCGGCCGCGTCCTGGCCACGATGCTGCAGCAGCAGCAAACCGTCATAGAGCAGCTGGTTGACCGGCCCGCGCCCAATGACCCCGATGATTCCACACATGGTGAGATTTCCCGTTAAACGAAACTTAGTAGGGCAGCCACGTCGCCAATGACGGGGGCAACCACAACTTGATATGCCTGACGGCCTCTGTGGCCGAATGTGAAAACATGGCGTTCTGCCACCAGGGCTCTTGCGGCAGTGGCGTATAGCCACCCAACGCCACCAATATCAATACAAACAACAAACCGCGCGCCAGACCGAATACCGCGCCCAGGCCGTGATCCGCCGGCGTCAGGCCGGTGGTACGAATCAGGGCCCCCAGCGTCATGTTGATCAATCCGACGCCCAATAACACCAAAATGAAGACGGCCGCGTACGCGATCCCCATGCGTAGCATCGCGGTTTCGATATAGGGTTCGAGCCAGCCATACACGGTGGGCCCCCACCAGATCGCGGCTATGAACGCCAGCAAAAACGCCATCAACGACAAGACTTCTTTGAGCAGGCCGCGAATCAACCCCAGCAACCCCGAGGCCGCCAGAATTGCCAGAACGACGAAGTCGAAGCCGGTCACTGGCCGGTAATGAAACCGTTGTCGTAACCCAGCGTGCGCAAGCGAGCCTGAGCGGCCTGGGCGGCCTCACGCGAGGGGAATGGTCCCACACGCAGACGATATTGCTGTTTACCCCCTACCGAGGCCTCTTCGACAAACGCGTTGGTGACACCTGCCTGATGCAACTTGGTGCGTCGTGACTGTGCATCGGCCTGTGCGCCATACGACGCGATCTGCAGGACGAAATTACCCTTAGTGGCAGGCTTCGGGGCGGCACGGGCCGGCGCCTCGGGAGCCGCGCGACCCTCGAGCAGCGCCAGGGCACGTGCGCCATCGTCATCGCGCGCGGTTTTGGGCGGCGTCGCGGGTGGCTTGGGCGGTGTGACGGGCGGCTTGGTGACCGGCGGCGGCACGGCAGGTGGCTTGGAGAGCTCTGTCTCGGCGATCGAGGTCGTTGGCTCGGGCGGCTGCACGCTGGACAGGTCAGGTGGCGTCGACGGCGTGGCCGGCGACTGCGTGGCGGGCGTCTGGCCTGATGCATCGCCGGGCGTCGTGCCCGTTGCGGCACTGCCTGCATCGGCGACAGCCGGTGGCGACACCTGCGGCTGATAAGGCGCATTGCGATCCGGGATACGGATCGGGATGTCGTTGGCGACGGGGACGGGCTCGGAGTCAAGCACCATCGGCAGCACGATGACTGCGGCGAGTACCAGCGCGACCGCCCCGGCGAGCCGTCGGCGAGCACGCCCACGGAGTTCCGCGGCTTGGGCCTCACTGGAAACCGACGGACGCGGTCTGGAGGGAGATGCCTGCGAGGCGGAGTCTTTGCGAGTGAACAATCCCATGGACAGGAATTCCTTGCGACCTGATCGGAGCATGCCCCGACTGCCGAAACCTTAGGCTGTACGGCCCAATGACTGCAAAACCGAGGCTACGGTGAGAAACGAGCCAAACACCACGATTCTATCACCCTCGCCCGCCCGTTCGCGGGCGGCGGCAAACGCGGCCGCAGGGTCGGGATAGGCTTGTACCGTGGGCGCCTCGGACGCCGTCGGCGCGGCCGTCAGGGCGGACGAAACATGACTCGCCAAATCGTCACCCGTACCACCGCGAGGCCCCGGCAAGCCCGCGCAATACCAATGATCGATGCGGCCAAGCAGCTTGGCAATGACACCGTCGACGTCTTTATCGCTCAGCATGCCCACCACCGCATGGGTGTAGGGATGAAAACCCATGTTGTCGAGATTCTGCGCCAACACCGCTGCCGCATGCGGGTTGTGCGCCACATCCAGAATGATCGACGGTTGCCCCGGCAAAATCTGAAACCGCCCCGGCAACGAAGCCTGCAACAGCCCGACGCGTACGGCTTGCTGTGGCACGGCCAGCCGATCACGCACTGACTCGAGAGCGGCCAAGGCCGCCGCCGCATTCAGCAACTGGTTTGCGCCGCGCAACGCGGGGTATGCCAAAGCGTTGCGACGCTGCCCACGGCCACCATAGGCCCACTGCTGGCGATCGCCCGAGTAGTTGAAATCCTTGCGAAACAGCCACAGATCGGCGCCGATCTCTTGTGCATGGTCCAATAAAGACTGCGGCGGCTGCGGATCGCTGCAAATGGCCGGCCGACCGCCGCGATAAATGTGGGCCTTTTCGGCGCCGATTTCCTCGCGCGTATCACCCAGCCAATCCGTGTGATCCAGGTCGACGCTGGTAATGATGGCGCAGTCGGCATCCACGATATTGACGGCGTCCAGTCGTCCACCAAGGCCAACCTCAAGCACGATCGCGTCCAGCTTCGTCTGCGAGAACAACCGCAAAATAGCGAGCGTCGTAAATTCGAAATACGTCAGCGTGACCTCGCCACGCGCGGCCTCGACCGCGGCAAACTGCTCGGTCAGCGCGGCATCACTGGCGATCTCGCCATTGATGCGTGCCCGCTCATTGAAATCGATCAAATGCGGCGACGTGTAGGTGCCTACCCGGTAACCCGCAGCCAGCAAAATGGCCTCGAGCATGGCACAGGTAGAGCCCTTGCCATTGGTGCCACCGACGACGAACTTGATGCCGTCGAGCTGCAACGCCAGGCGATCAGCCACCTGCCTAACCCGGTCCAGCCCCAGATCGATAGCCTTGCTGTGAATGGACTCGAGATACTGCAGCCACTGGGGCAACGGTGTGGCGGCGTCAAGACGGGGGGCGGGCATGAAGATACACAAAAATAGCGAAGATCGACAGTTTAACAGTCGCTCAGCCCGCGCCCAACATCAGGTTCAGATTCTGCACCGCCGCGCCCGAGGCGCCTTTGCCCAGGTTATCGAAAACGGCGCTCAACAAAATCTGGCCCCGTTCCGGATTGGCAAAAACGGCGAGCTCCATATTGTTCGTGTCATTGAGGCGTTGCGGGTCGAGCCCCTGTAATCCTGACGACTCGGCCAACGACAGCACGCGCACGTGCGCCGCGCCTGCATAGTGATTGGCGAGGCAGGCGTGTAGCGTCTCCGCCTGCGCTCCCGCGGGCAACAAGCGTTGCTGCAGCGCAATCGTAAGCACAATCCCCTGGCGATAAGCGCCATAGGCGGGCACGAAAACAGGAGGATGCGCCAACCCGGCGTAATACTGGATCTCTGGCACGTGCTTGTGTTGCAGGCCTAGACCGTAAACCTGGAATGCGGACGGTTGCGTGCGCCCGCCGGGTCCGCTTGCCCCCGGCTCAGCATGGTCTGGCGGCTGCGCTTCGGTATTTTCGTACTTCTGGACGGCGCTACGCCCTCCCCCTGAATAGCCCGACACCGCATGAATCGCCAGCGGATAGTCCCGCGGCACCAGGCCGGCGTCCACAAGGGGATGCAATAGGCCAATGGCGCCCGTTGGATAGCAACCCGGATTGGTGACGCGCTTTGATTGAGCGATCAGGCGCGGCTGATCCGGACCCAGCTCCGCCAAGCCATAGGTCCAGCCATCCTGAACCCGATGCGCGGAGCTTGCGTCGATGACGCGTACGTCGGCGTTCGTCAGCAGACCTACGGCATCGCGTGCCGCGTCGTCGGGCAGGCACAAAATAGCGATATCGCAAGCATTCAGTGCCTCGGCACGGCGTTGCGGATCCTTGCGGTGGGCCAACGGCAAGGTGTTGACGACGATATCGCTGCGTCCCTGTAAACGCGCATGGATCTGCAGGCCCGTCGTGCCCTGATCGCCATCAATAAAAACGTGAGGAGTCGTCATCGCAAAAACCCGGTGATAGATTGATAGCGCTATGCTCGCTCACCCCATAAAATTAGAAAAGTTGAATTTCATGATCGTTATATTCATAAATTCTGAGGCTTGAAGCATCATGCGGGAAATCAATCTCGATCAATTGCGCACCCTGATCACCATTGCAGATCAACGATCGTTTGCCAAAGCAGCAGCGCTGCTTCATCTGGCACCGCCCACGGTCAGCCTGCACGTCAGCGAGTTGGAAAGCCGTGTCGGCGCCCAGTTGCTTTCCCGGACCAAGGGCCAGGTTCGACCGACCGCCATCGGTGAAAGCCTGATCGAGCACGCCCGGAAATTGCTCGGCGACGTGAGTCATGCCCTCGACGATGTGTCGCGCCAGGCCCAGGGGCTCGCCGGGCGCGTGCGTCTGGGCGCCTCTACGGGGGTCATTGCTCACCTGTTGCCCCGCGCCCTGGCATCGTTGACGCAATCGCATCCGACGATAGACGTGCAAATCGCGGTCCTGACGTCTCAGCAAACCCAGGCGCGTTTGATCGAGGGATCACTCGATATCGGCGTCGTGGCGCTGCCTCAGCCCAAAGTGCCCGGTCTGACGATTCAACCGTGGCGACGCGATCCCATCGTGGCGTTCCTGCCCGCCGCATGGTCCGTACCCGCGCAGGTCACACCCCGCTGGATGGCCGGACAGCCTCTTATCCTGAACGACCCGGGTACCCACCTGTCGCGACTGACCAGCCAGTGGTTTGCCGACGCCGGTCAGCGTCCGGCACCGCGCATCGCGTTGAACTACAACGATGCCATCAAGAGCCTGGTCGGCGCAGGATACGGCGCCACCCTGCTTCCCCACGAGGATGGCGCACCACCTCCTGATGAACGCATTGTCATGCGGCCGTTGCGGCCGGCATTGTGGCGACAACTGGGTATTGCCTATCGCGAAGACACAGCCGACCCCGCGACCGGCCACATGTTGACCGCGTTGTGGGGACTGCAGCAAAAATAATGAAGTGGGCGCCGCGGTTCGCGCGCAAATGATGCCCATTCGCTACGTTTTTGATTTTCCGGGGGAACGTCTGCTGTCCATTTTTGTGTTATCAATAATTCCCATAAACAGACAACATTGAGACATCCGATGCCCCACACCCCTAGCTGGCTCGTGCGCGAAGCCGAGGTTCCCGGTTACCACCCCGCCAATCACACCGGTACGCTGAACCGCCGCTTGATCGGTGCTGAAAACGTCGGTGCCCGCCATGTCGAGGTCTTGCTGGGCGTGATCGAAAAAGGCAAGGGCGCCCTGCCCCACGCCCATCCGGGAATTGAGCAAGTGTGTTATTTGCTCGAGGGAACGGCGCGTGCGCAAGTCGGCGACGAGTCCGCCGATATGGTGGCGGGGGACTGCTGTTATTTTCCGCCCGACATTCCTCACGTCTTTACCGTCACCAGCGAAACGCCGGTGCGGTTGCTGGTCATTTACTCGCCGCCCTACGAAGAGTCGCCCGATCGCGTGATTCGCGATTTTTCGACGCCGGCGGCTGATGGTTCAGCCACGTAGGACGACGACGCTTAGATTCCCCCGCTAGCGGCCACGACGGAATCCTTTCGTCACCCAAGAGCCGCGACCATCCAAGAAAGGAGATACCCCAAATGTGGTTACGTACCCTACGCGCCGCGGCGCTGTGTAGCACTGCCCTTGCGTCCGTACTGTGCGCGCCCGCGCAGGCCGCCTATCCGGAAAAACCCATCAACCTGGTTGTGCCCTTCCCTGCGGGATCCGGCACCGATGCGGTCGGTCGAATTTTTGCCGCGGAACTGGGCAAGATTCTGGGCCAGCAGGTGGTCGTGGAAAACAAACCCGGGGCGAACGCCACCATTGCCGCCCAATACGTCGCGCGCGCCAAGCCCGATGGTTACACCCTGTTCGTCACGACCAATACGTCGCATTCGGCGGCGCCGTTCCTGATGAAGAACGTGTCGTACGACCCGATCAAGGATTTCACGCCTATCGCGCGTGGCGGGAATTTGCCTTTTCTGCTGGTCACCAATCCCAAGCAACCCTACACCACGGTCGCCGAGCTGATCGATTACGCCCGCAAAAACCCCGGCAAGGTCACTTACGCCACCGGCAATAGCACGGGCATCGTGGCAGGCGCCACGCTGGCGCGCCGAGCGGATATCGACATTCTGCATGTGCCTTACAAAGGCACGCCGCAAGCGCTGACGGATCTGATTGGCGGACAGGTCAACATCATGTTTACCGACTTGGCATCGGGGCTGCCGTTTGTACAGTCCGGCCAATTGCGCGCCATGGCCGTGTCGACCGCCGAACGTAGTGAGATCGTGCCCGACCTGCCCTCTATGCGCGAAGCGGGCGTCGACAATTTCGACCTGAACTCATGGAACGGCTACTTTGGCCCCGCCGGATTACCCCCTGAAATCGTGACCAAACTCAATGCCGCCATCAATCAGGTTGTGAATGATCCCGACGTGCGCAAACGTCTAGCGAGCCTCGGTTTTGATGCCTTTAGCGGGACGCCCGAAAGCTTCGCTACCTTTGTCAGCGAACAACGCGACCTCTGGGGCAGCCTGATCAAGGACGCTGGCATTCAGGCGCAATAAGTCCGGTTGAGCCGCTAATCTGCCCGAGCAATCGGAGGCAGCTTCGCCTGAAATCGCAACCCCCGACGCTTACGCGAAACCGATACGCGGTCTCAGCGCCTTTCAAACAAAACAGCCCTGTACGTCATCGATATTTTGACGTACAGGGCTGTTTGTCTTGACGCCCGTAGGGCGAGCAAGCTCAGGTCGACAGAGGTTACTTCTTGCGCATCGGCGGCAAGTCGGTGCACACCCCTTCGGCGACCTCCGCCGCCATCCCGACCGATTCACCCAGCGTGGGGTGCGGATGGATGGTTTTGGCGATGTCCACGACGTCTGCGCCCATTTCGACAGCCAGGACAACCTCGCTGATCAAATCGCCCGCATGGGTGCCGACGATACCGCCGCCCAGGATGCGATGCGTTTCCGCGTCAAACAGCAGCTTGGTAAAGCCCTCGTCGCGGCCATTGGCGATAGCGCGGCCAGAGGCAGCCCAGGGGAACACGCCCTTTTCGACCTTGATGCCCTGCTTCTTGGCTTCGTCCTCGGTCAGACCGACCCAGGCGACTTCCGGATCGGTGTAGGCCACCGATGGAATGACACGCGCGTCGAAGAAAGACTTTTGACCCGCGGCGGCTTCGGCGGCGACATGGCCCTCGTGCACGGCTTTATGCGCCAACATGGGCTGGCCCACGATGTCGCCAATCGCGTAGATGTGCGGCACATTGGTACGCATCTGGCGATCGACTTCGATAAAACCCCGGTCCGTCACAGCCACGCCGGCCTTGTCCGCACCGATCTTCTTGCCGTTGGGACTGCGACCCACGGCTTGCAACACCAAGTCGTAGCGCTGCGGTTCTTTGGGAGCCCCCTCGCCTTCGAAGCTCACGTAGATGCCGTCTTTCTTTGCCTCGGCACCGACCGTCTTGGTCTTGAGCATGATGTTGTCAAAGCGATCGGCATTCATTTTTTGCCAGACTTTGACCAGGTCGCGATCCGCGCCCTGCATCAGGCCGTCGAGCATTTCGACCACATCCAGGCGCGCGCCCAGCGTGGAATACACCGTGCCCATTTCCAGACCGATGATCCCGCCACCGACGATCAGCATCTTTTTGGGGATGCTGCGCAGGTGCAGCGCGCCGGTGGAGTCGACGATCCGCTCGTCATCGGGCAGGAACGGCAATTTGACCGATTGGCTGCCCGCCGCAATGATGGCGTTCTTGAAGCGAATGGTCTGCGTCTTGTCGTCGGCGCCCTTGACCGACAAATGATTCGGATCGGCAAACTCGCCGACGCCCGTCACGACCTTGACCTTGCGCGCCTTGGCCATACCGGCCAGGCCGCCCGTGAGCTTCGCGACGACGCTGTCTTTGTAGCCGCGCAGCTTGTCCAGATCGATCTTGGGTTCGCCGAAACTAATGCCGTGTGCCGCCAGCGCACGCGCTTCGTCGACGACGGCAGCGTTATGCAACAAGGCTTTGGACGGGATGCAACCCACGTTCAGGCAAACACCGCCCAACGTGTCATAGCGCTCGACCAGCACCACAGACAAGCCCAGGTCGGCTGCGCGGAACGCCGCCGAATAACCGCCGGGGCCTGCACCCAGCACCAGTACGTCGCATTCCAGATCGGCCGAGCCGCTGTACGAGGCTGCAGTCGGCGCCGCGGCCTGGCTGGCCTGCGTCGCAGGCGCGGCTGCGGATGGTGCCGCAGGCTTGCTGTCGGCAGCGGCAGGCTGTGGGGCCGTCTTGGTGTCGGCGGCCGGTGCGGCGTCGGTGGCTTCGATCTGGAAAATCACCGTGCCTTCGGCGACCTTGTCACCGACCTTGACTTTGACCGACTTGACGACGCCGCCAGCGGACGCAGGGATTTCCATCGAGGCCTTGTCGGACTCGACGGTGATCAGGCTCTGTTCGGCCTTGATCGTGTCGCCCTCGGCTACCAGCACCTCGATGACTTCGACCTCCTTGAAGTCACCGATGTCGGGTACTTTGATATCAACAAGTTTGCTCATGCGGCCCCCGTTACAGCGCGATGCGGCGGAAGTCCGCCAGCAATTGGCCGAGGTATGCGTTGAAACGCGCAGCGGCGGCGCCGTCGATGACACGATGGTCGTACGACAGCGACAGCGGCACGATCAAGCGCGGCACGAATTGCTTGCCGTCCCACACCGGCTTGTGAGCCGAACGCGAGACACCCAGGATGGCGACTTCAGGTGCGTTGATGATGGGCGTGAAGTGCGTGCCTCCGATACCACCCAACGACGAGATCGAGAAACAACCACCCTGCATGTCGGCCGGCGAAATCTTGCCGTCGCGGGCTTTCTTGGAAAGCTCGCCCATTTCCTTGGCAATCTCAAGGATGCCTTTTTTGTCGGCATCACGGATCACCGGCACCACCAGGCCATTGGGCGTGTCGGCCGCGAAACCAATGTGGTAGTACTGCTTGTAGATCAGTTGATCGCCGTCGAGCGAGGCGTTGAACTCGGGGAATTTCTTCAAGCCCGCGACCACGGCTTTGATCAGGAAGGCCAGCATGGTGACCTTGACACCGGACTTTTCGTTTTCGTTGTTCAACGTGACGCGCAGCGCCTCCAGGTCGGTGATATCGGCTTCGTCATTGTTGGTGACGTGCGGGATCATGACCCAGTTGCGATGCAGGTTCGCGCCGGAGATTTTCTTGATGCGCGACAGCGGCTTGGCGTCGATCGGCCCAAACTTGGTGAAATCGATCTTGGGCCAAGGCAGCAAGCCCAGCGCGGCGCCATCGGCACCGCCTGCACCTGATGCGGCGGGCGCCGCCAAGGCCTGCTTCACAAAGGCACGGACGTCGTCGGCCGTGATGCGGTCCTTGGGACCCGAGCCCTTGACCTTGCTGAGATTCACGCCAAGTTCGCGCGCGAATTTGCGTACCGACGGCGAAGCATGCGGCAGTTGGCCGGGCTTGAGGTTCGGGTCTTCGAGCACTGCCGTGGGTGATGCCTTGGCAGTGGGCGCGACTTCCGGGGCAGGTGTTGCAGCTTGCGAGGCAGGCGCTGCGGCTTGCGCAGGTTTGGCGCCTTGGTCGGCAGCGGCGGGTTTGGCGGGCGCGGGCGCCTCGCCGGCGCCGCCTTCCACGATGGCGATGACCGAGCCCTTGGCGACCTTGTCGCCGACCTTGACCTTCAGTTCCTTGACAACGCCGCCAGCCGATGCCGGGATCTCCATCGAGGCCTTGTCGGACTCGACAGTGATCAGGCTTTGTTCAGCCTTGATAGTGTCGCCGACAGCGACCATGACTTCGATGACTTCGACTTCCTTGAAGTCGCCGATATCCGGCACGGCAATTTCCGATGGACCACCGCTCTGTTGGCTTTCACCCTTATCGGCGGCAGGCGCGGCTTTGTCTGATTTTGCTTCGTCGGACTTCGATTCAGCGGGCTTCGACTCAGCCGCAGCCGACTTCGATTCGCCGGCGGGCGCTGCGGCACTGTCTTTCTGCTCGTCAGCGGCCTCGATCTCGAAGATCACCGTGCCTTCGGCGACCTTGTCTCCGACCTTGACTTTGACCGACTTGACGACGCCGCCAGCGGACGCAGGAATTTCCATCGAGGCCTTGTCGGACTCGACGGTGATCAGGCTTTGTTCGGCCTTGATCGTGTCTCCCGCTGCAACCAGCACCTCGATGACTTCGACTTCTTTGAAGTCACCGATGTCGGGTACCTTAATTTCCACGAGTTTGCTCATGTCTGTTTACCTTCAAGCGTGGTGCGGGTTGGCTTTTTCCGGGTTGATGCCGTATTTCTTGATGGCCTCAGCCACCTTGGCGACGGGGACCTTGCCTTCGTCGGCCAGCGCGCGCAAGGCGGCCAGCACAACGAAATGGCGATCGATCTCGAAGTGCTCGCGCAGCTTGTAGCGGAAGTCCGAACGGCCAAAGCCATCGGTACCCAGGACGCGGTACGTGCGATCCTTGGGGACGAACGGACGGATCTGATCGGCGAACAACTTCATGTAGTCGGTCGATGCGATGATCGGCCCTTCGGTCTTTTCGAGCTGTTGCGTCACATAAGGCACCAGCGGTTTTTTCTGCTCGGGGTTGAGCAGGTTGTGGCGATCAGCGTCCAGGCCATCGCGACGCAGCTCGGTAAAGCTGGTCACGCTCCAGAGATCCGAGGCTACGCCCCAGTCGGCTTCGAGCAATTCCTGGGCCGCCATGACTTCGCGCAGAATGGTGCCGGAACCCATCAGTTGTACACGTTGCTTGCCCTTGCCGTGCGACTTGAGCTTGTACATCCCCTTGATGATGCCTTCCTCGTCGCCTTTGGTCAGACCCGGCTGCGGGTAGTTTTCGTTCATCACGGTCAGGTAGTAGTACACGTTCTCCTGATTTTCGACCATGCGCTTCAGACCATGCTGAATGATCACGGCCAGCTCATGCCCAAAGGTCGGGTCGTAGGACACGCAGTTCGGGATCGTCGAGGCCAGGATGTGGCTATGGCCGTCTTCGTGCTGCAGGCCTTCGCCGTTGAGCGTCGTGCGCCCGGCAGTACCGCCCAGCAAGAAGCCGCGCGCCTGCATGTCGCCTGCCGCCCAGGCCAGGTCACCAATGCGCTGGAATCCGAACATCGAGTAATAGATGTAGAACGGCACCATGATGCGGTTATTCGTCGAATACGACGTGGCCGCCGCCATCCACGAGCTCATCGCGCCCGCCTCGTTGATCCCCTCTTGCAGGAGTTGACCATCGGCGGACTCTTTGTAGTACATGACCTGGTCCTTATCGACCGGCACGTATTTTTGCCCTTCGGGCGCATAGATACCGATCTGGCGGAACAGGCCTTCCATACCGAACGTGCGCGATTCATCGGCCAGGATAGGCACGACACGCGAACCCAGGTCTTTGTCTCGCAGAATCTGGTTCAGGACGCGAACGAATGCCTGGGTGGTCGAGATTTCGCGGCCCTCGGAGGTGGGCTCCAGCACAGCCTTGAAAGCCTCGAGTTCAGGCGCCTTGAGCTGTTCGTCGGCTTTGGCGCGACGCTTGGGCAGATAACCACCGAGCGCCTTGCGGCGTTCGTGCAGGTACTTCATTTCGGCGGAATCTTCTGCCGGTTTGAAGTACGGCAGTTTCTCGAGTTGATCGTCCGGAATGGGGATCGCAAAACGATCGCGGAATTCGCGGATCGATTCGAGTTCCATTTTCTTTTGCTGGTGGGTCGGATTTTTGGCCTGGCCCACATGACCCATACCATAGCCCTTGATGGTCTTGGCCAGGATCACCGTCGGCTGGCCCTCGTGGGTCGCGGCCGCCTTGAAGGCCGAGTAGACCTTGTGGGGGTCATGGCCGCCACGGTTCAGGCGCCAGATGTCCTCGTCGCTCATGCGCGACACGGCTTCCAGTAGCTTGGGGTGTTTGCCAAAGAAATGTTCGCGCACGAACTTGCCGTCATTGGCCTTGTACGCCTGGTATTCGCCATCGACGGTGTCTTCCATGATCTGGCGCAGGATGCCTTCCTTGTCGTGCGCCAGAAGTGGATCCCAGTAGCCGCCCCAGATCAGCTTGATGACGTTCCAGCCCGAGCCTCGGAAGTCGCCTTCGAGCTCCTGGATGATCTTGCCGTTGCCACGTACCGGCCCGTCCAGGCGCTGCAGGTTGCAGTTGACGACAAAGATCAGGTTGTCGAGTTTTTCACGCGCGGCCAGGGCGATGGCGCCCAGCGATTCGGGTTCGTCCATCTCGCCGTCGCCGCAGAATACCCATACCTTGCGCTGGCTGGTGTCGGCCAGGCCGCGGGCGTGTAGATACTTCAGGAAACGGGCCTGATAAATCGCCATCAGCGGGCCAAGGCCCATCGACACTGTCGGGAATTGCCAGAATTCCGGCATCAGCTTCGGGTGCGGATAGGACGATAAGCCCTTGCCATCGACCTCCTGGCGGAAATGATCGAGCTGCTCGGCGGTCAGGCGGCCTTCGAGGTAAGCACGACCATACATACCGGGCGAGGTGTGCCCCTGGAAGTACACCAGGTCACCACCGTGATCTTCGCTTTCGGCGTGCCAGAAGTGATTTTGACCGCAGCCGATCATGGTGGCCAGCGACGCAAACGAGGCGATATGACCGCCCAGGTCGCCGCCATCGGGCGGATTGTGCTTGTTGGCCTTGACCACCATGGCCATGGCATTCCAGCGCACATACGAGCGAATACGCGACTCAAGCTCGAGGTTGCCGGGATGTGCCGTCTCTAGCCCGGGCGGAATGGTATTGACATAGGCCGTATTGGGCGAAAATGGGATATGCGCGCCGGAGCGACGAGCCTCGTCAATCAGGCGTTCCAGCAAATAATGGGCACGCTCGGGACCTTCGCGCTCGAGTACGGCAGCCAGGGCTTCAAGCCACTCTTGTGTCTCTAGAGAGTCTTCGTCGTTGGCGGCCGGTAGCGCGTTAGCCTGGGCATTAGAGGACATCGTTTGTCTCCTGTGGGAGTTCTGAGCAGGCCCATCCCCCACGATCATAGGGTCGGGCAATCCAATAGATTCCGGCTTGCGCCGGTGTTTCTGCCACTGCTGCGATCAATGCTATCGCAGTCAGGTTGCAGTACGGTACGCGAAGAGTAACCCGTCCAGATAAAAATTTCATGTTGCGGTACGGAATTTCATAATATGGAATATTGACAAATATCTGAACGTCTTTGTCCCTTTCCGATCTGCACGAAATCGGTACGCTGCGCAATAAAGCGCAACACACTTTAAAATGCCGAGTCTATCTGCATTGACTGTCATGTCCAGTTCTCATAAATCCAGTATCCCGAACTCGTTTCACGACCACGCCCGCAAACGCCGGCGCGGCGTGTACTGGCTGACGCCAGCAGTCGTACTGGTCCTGTACCTGTGCGTGATGGGCGTGTTTTTCTGGTTGCAACGCCTGCGCGACGACAGCGTGATGTTCGTCACGATCGACCAGGAGCTCCGTCAACAGCGCCTGATCTGGGTGGTGCTGGCGCTCTCGTGCGTGATCATCATCAGTTTGCTGATGCTTTGGCGTTACACCCGGTTCCGCTCGACGGCCGAGTCCGCCCTCATCGCCGAGACCGGCTTTCGGCGCGCCATGGAAAACTCCATGTCCACCGGCATGCGCGTGCTCGACATGGAGGGCCGCATCGCCTACGTCAATCCGGCGTTTTGCCGCATGATCGGCTGGAACGAGGCCGACCTGATCGGGCGCAGCCCCCCCTTCCCTTATTGGGTACCGGGGCGGCACGACCAGCATCAGCACACCCTGGATGTCCTGACTTCCGGCAAAACCCCCAGCAGCGGCCTCGAAATCGAAGCCCAGCGCCGGGACGGGTCGCGTTTTACCGCGCGCATGTATGTCTCGCCACTGTTGGACCCCAACGGTACGCAGATCGGCTGGATGACCTCGATGACGGACATCACCGAGCCCAAGCGAATTCGCGAGGCGCTGACGGCCGCGCATGAACGCTTCATGACGGTGCTCGAGGGTCTGGACGACGCGATCTCCGTGACAGCCGATACCCATGACGGCCTGGAACTGCTGTTTGCCAACCGCACCTATCGCCGGGTATTTGGCGCGCAGACGGGCGGCCATAATGAGCTGCTGGCCAGACGGCGCGGCCGTTTTACTGACGAGGCGGTCGAGGTCTTTGCGCCGTCGGTACAACGCTGGTTCGAGGTGCATCACCGCATGCTGGCCTGGACCGATGGTCGCCGCGTGCGCATGCAAGTCGCCCGCGACATCACGGAACGGCGTAATCACGAAGAAGCCTCGCGCCTCCAGCAAGAAAAAATCCAGATCACCAGCCGCCTCACCACCATGGGCGAAATGGCCTCGTCGCTGGCTCACGAACTCAACCAGCCCCTCACCGCCATTGCCAACTACAGCATGGGCGCCGTTGCGCTGGTCAAGGCGGGGCACACCAGTCCAACCATGTTGTTGCCCGCCCTGGAAAAGGCCGCTTCGCAGGCCGAACGCGCCGGCAAGATCATCAGCCGCATTCGCGAGTTCGTTAAGCGCAGCGAGCCGCGTCGCCAGCGTGTGCCCATCAGCCGGATCGTGGATAATGCCATTGGCTTTGCCGACATCGACGCCCGTAAGCGCCGCATTCGCATCGAGGCGTTCGTGCCCTCGAATGCGCCCGACGTACTGGCCGACCCGATCCTGATCGAACAAGTACTGCTCAACCTCCTGAAAAACGGCCTCGAGGCCATGGACAGCAGCGAGTCCGACGAGCTCAAGGTGGCCGTCATCCTGCATGAGCAGCATATCGAAGTTGCGGTGGTCGATCGCGGGCATGGCCTGAGCGACCCCGAACGTCTGTTCGAGCCCTTCTTCAGCACCAAGTCGCAAGGCCTGGGCATGGGGCTGAACATCTGCCGTACCATTATCGAATCACACCACGGTCGCCTCTGGGCGGACCCCAATCCCGCCGGCGGTACTATCTTTCGTTTTACACTGCCCTGCGCGGCGCCTGAACAGCCCGCACAGAGTGATCAGCCCGAGGAGTTGCACGCATGAACACCCCCCCCCAGTCGAGCACGGTATTCATTGTCGATGATGACGAAGCGGTACGCGATTCACTGCGCTGGCTGCTCGAAGCCAACGGCTATCGCGTACGCGCGTTCGCCAGCGGAGAGACCTTTCTCGAAGAGTACGATCCCGGCCAGGTCGGCGTACTGATCGCCGACGTACGGATGCCGGGCATGAGCGGTCTTGAGCTACAAGAGCAATTGCTGGCCCGTAACGCCCCGCTGCCCATCGTCTTCATCACCGGCCACGGTGACGTGCCGATGGCCGTGTCCACCATGAAGAAAGGTGCGGTCGATTTTCTGGAAAAGCCGTTCAACGAGTCCGATTTGCGCGAAATCGTTGCCCGCATGCTCGAGCAAGCCACGCAGCGTATCAGCCAGTTCCAGGCCCAAAAAGACCACGAAGCCATGCTGGCTCGCCTGACGGCGCGCGAACAGCAAGTGCTCGAGCGCATCGTCGCCGGCCGCCTGAACAAACAAATCGCCGATGACCTCGGCATCAGCATCAAAACGGTGGAAGCGCATCGCGCCAACATCATGGAAAAACTCGAAGTCACCACGGTCGCCGATTTGATGAAAGTCGCGTTGGCCAAACCTGAGGCACATGCATGACCCTGCAGGACACCCCTGCTTCCGTCCACGAAGCACGCATTATTGATGGTACCGCCCTGGCGCAGCGCATCCGCGAAGACGTCGCTCAACGTGTCCAGGTGCTGGTCGCCAAAGGCGCCCGACCCGGTTTGGCGGTGGTGCTGGTTGGCGAAGACCCCGCCTCGCAGGTCTATGTGCGCAACAAAGTCGCTGCCTGCGAAAAGGCCGGACTGCACTCGGTAAAAGAACAATACCCGGCCGACATGACCGAGGCCGAGTTGCTGACCCGCATCGACGCCCTGAACCGCGATCCGTCCATACACGGCATTCTGGTTCAACTGCCGTTGCCGCCGCACATGAATAGCCACAAGGTCATCGAGGCCATCTCGGCCGAAAAGGACGTCGATGGTTTTCATATCAGCAACGCGGGCCTGCTGATGACGGGCCAACCCCTGTTTCGTCCGTGCACGCCCTACGGCATTATGAAAATGCTCGAGTCCGAAGGGGTCGCGTTGCGCGGCGCCGAAGCCGTGATCGTGGGTGCCAGCAACATCGTGGGCAAGCCCATGGCCATGCTGCTGCTGCAGGCCGGCGCCACCATCACCATTTGCAATTCCAAAACGCGTGACCTGGGCGCCCAAACGCGCCGCGCGGACGTGCTGGTCGTCGCGACCGGTAAGCCGGGCATGATCGACGGCAGCATGATCAAAGCCGGCGCGATTGTCATCGATGTCGGCATCAATCGAGGCGCGGACGGCAAACTGTGCGGCGATGTCGATTTTGCCTCGGCCCGCCAAGTCGCTGGTGCCATCACGCCCGTGCCTGGTGGCGTCGGTCCCATGACCATCGCCATGCTGCTGGTCAATACTGTCGAGGCAGCGGAGCGGGCGGCAGCGGGTTCTTAGTTCTTAAGCCGTCCGTCGTAGCGGGCAGGCCGTCGCAGTCAGGCCGTGACACCAAGCCTGGTCGGCTCACTCGCCCCTTGACGGGGCTCGGCCTTCGTCCGCAGACCATCGGCGGGCCCTGGGCCAAACTCGCTCCGCTACGCTGCGCTCAAACATGGCCCAGGGACATCTCCCGCCGATGGTCTGCGGACTCGGCAGCCTCCGACAGACTTGGTGTCACGGCCTGACTGCGACGGCCTACCCACTACGACAGACTCAGGTTCGAGAATACTTGGCCGCTCTACCCACCCTCGGCCCATCTGTATCCACCACTCAGCCTATCTGCCTACCTGCGCTGCCTGCGCTCTTGTTTTCCAGGCAACCGCCCTCATCTCTAAAGCCTGTTCGTCTCCCATTTGCAGCGATACGCCCATGACTCAGAATCCCCTGCTTGCTCCCGTCTCCGGTCTCATCGACTATGCCGCCGTGCAACCCGCACACATTGTGCCCGCCATCCAGGAACTGCTGGCTGGTGCACGGCAGGCCGTCGACGTCGCGGCCGACCCGGGCCTGCCAGCCGATTGGGAATCCGTTGTACAGCCGCTGGACAACGCTTCGGAACAACTCTGGCGTGCCTGGTCGGTCGCCGGACATCTGAATGCCGTGGTCAATACCCCCGAGCTGCGCGAGGCCTATAACGCGGCCCTGCCGCTGGTCACCGAGTTTTCCACGTGGGTAGGCCTGCACGAGGGCCTGTATCGCCAATATCAACGCCTGCGCGCCGCCAGCGATTTCGATAGCTGGGATCCGGTGCGTCGCCGCGTCATCGAGTTGGCTCTGCGTGACTTCCGCTTGAGCGGCGTTGAGCTGCAAGGCGAGGCCCGCGAGCGTTATGCCGCGAATGCCGAGCGCGAGGCGCAAGCGTCGCAAAAATTCTCGGAAAACGTGCTTGACGCCATTGACGCCTGGTCGATTCTCATCGAGGACGAAGCCCGACTGGCCGGCTTGCCTGCTGATGTGCTGCAGGCCACGCGCCAGGCCGCCCAGGACGATGGCCAGGCGGGCTGGAAGCTCACGCTGAAAATGCCGTGCTACCTGCCCGTCATGCAGTATGCACGTGATCGTGCGCTGCGAGAGCAACTGTACCGTGCCTACGGTACGGTGGCCTCCGAACAAGGCGATGCGCGCTTCGACAACTCGTCGTTGATCGAGGAACTGTTGTCGTTGCGCGCCGAAGAGTCCTCCTTGCTAGGCTATGGCACCTTTGCCGCCCTGCGTCTGCAAACTCGCATGGCCCGCGATGCGGCTGAGGTGACCGGTTTTCTGCGTGACCTCGCGTCGCGCGCCCGCCCCTATGCCGAACGCGACCTCGCCGAGCTCAAGGCCTTTGCCGCCAGCGAATTGGGATTGGACACGCTGGAGCCCTGGGACATCGCCTACGCCTCGGAGCGTTTGCGCGAAACCCGCTACGCCTATTCCGAAGACGAGATCAAACAATACTTTACCGAGCCTCGCGTCTTGCAGGGCCTGTTCCAGGTCATCGAGTCGCTGTTCGACGTCCGCTTGCGCGAAACCGACGTCTCGCGCTGGCATGCCGATGTGCGCGGCGTACGCGTCGAGACGCACGATGGCGCACTGATCGGCCATCTCTATCTGGACCTGTATGCACGCGCGGGCAAGCAAAGCGGCGCCTGGGTAGACAGCGAGCGCAATCGTCGCCGTCTGGGCGATCAAGTACAAACTCCCGTCGTCTATCTCACCTGCAATTTTGCGCGCCCTGGTGATGGCAAGCCCGCGTTGCTGACCCACGACGATGTCATCACGTTATTCCACGAAACCGGCCACGCCCTGCACGCCCTGCTGTCCGAGGTCGACGAGCCCGGTGCGTCCGCCTTTGCCAGCGTCGAATGGGACGCTATCGAACTGCCCTCGCAGTTCATGGAAAACTTCTGTTGGGAGTGGCCGGTCGTGCAACGCCTGTCGGCCCATGTCGCTACCGGCGAAGCGTTGCCTCGCGCGCTGTACGACAAGCTGCTGGCCGCTCGCAATTACCAGAGCGGCATGCAAACGGTGCGTCAAATCGAATTCGCGCTGTTCGACATGCTGCTGCATAGCCGCAGCGAAGGCACGAGCATCGCGGATACGCTCGCGCTGCTGCAACAAGTTCGCGACGAAGTCGCCGTGCTGTTTCCGCCCGCTTGGCACCGACTGCCACATGCCTTTTCACATTTGTTCGCGGGTGGCTATGGTGCGGGCTACTACAGCTACAAGTGGGCCGAGGTGTTGTCCGCCGATGCCTATGAGGCCTTCGAAGAAGCCGCCGCGGCAACGGCGTCGCAAAGCACTTCTGGCACGCTGGACGCCGCCACGGGCTCACGCTTTCGCAAGGAAGTGCTCGCCGTCGGTGGCGCTCGCCCGGCAGCGGAGTCGTTCGAAGCCTTCCGCGGTCGCGCCCCACGTATCGATGCGTTGCTGCGGCACAGCGGCATGACCGCGTAGTTCCAAGCGCAAGCGTATTTCCCCAAACACGGCGGCTCGAGCACAGCCGCCTGAGCACAGCCGCCCGAGCGCGACGACGCGCAGCCAAATGTCGCCTCGTCAGATCGCTCACATCAGACCGACCCACGTCGGTCGGCTCACGTTTGCCGCGGGCACGCTAGAATCGAATGCATCCCTGCAACCCTTTCAATCCGCGTGCCCCGCTACTCCTCTATGTTTGCTTTTCTCAATGGTCGTGTGTGTCGCGCCCTGCTGCTTGCCCTCTGCACTCTGATCGCCGCCTGTGGTGATAAAGCTGTCAACTGGACGCTTTACGATATCAAGGGCCACTTGCCCGACCTGACCTTTCAGTTGCCGGGCGCTGGCGGCAAGACCGTCACCAATGATGATCTCAAAGGCAAAACCGTCTTGCTGTTCTTCGGTTACGCCAGTTGCCCCGATATCTGCCCCACGACCATGGCGCAGCTCACCGCGGTTTTGCAGCAACTCGGCGACGATGCCCGCGACGTACGCATTCTGTTTGTCAGTGTCGATCCTCATCGCGACACGCCCGACAAGCTCCAGGCCTACGTAGATGCCTTCAACAATCAGGCGATCGGTGTGACTGGCACCGAAAAACAAATCGCCGACCTGGCCCGCCGCTATCGCGTGGCCTATCAAATCGAAAAGCCGCGCCCCGGCGATGCCGCCGATCTCTATGACGTCACGCATAGCCGCGGCGTCTACATTTTTGATAACGAGGGCAAGGCTCGTCTGCTGGCCTCGGATACAGATAGCACCGATGCTATCGTCAAAGACTTGCGTCAGTTGATTAACATCACGCAGTAAAAAGAAAACGCGCGCCCTAAACGCGCGTCAGCGCAAGCGCGCCGGTATATCGTTGTCCGGCGTGCTCAGTCATCCAATACACGCAGATCCGGCGGCCGGTTTTCGATGATGGCTTCCATACTGAAAAAGCCGGTCACGGTCGACAGCTCAAACCCCGTAATCAATTTTTGATAAAAGCGGTCGTATCCGGCGATGCCGCGACAGACCACCTTGATCAGGTAATCCCAATCGCCACCAATGCGATAAAAGTCCGTCACCTCGGGCAACTGATCCACATGCTGGCGAAATGCATCAGCCCAGTCCTTGACGTGATGGCTCGTCCGGATCATGACGAACACCGTCAAGTCCAGCCCCAACGCGACCAAGTCCACCTCGGCTCGCGTGCCACGAATGATCCCGCATGCGTTCAAACGCTGCAGTCGGCGCCAGCAGGCGTTTTGCGACAAACCCACGCGATCGGCCAGCTCGCGCTGCGACAACGCACCCTCTCTTTGTAGACAAGAGATGATGCTCATATCAAATTTATCTATTTTTTCCATAATTCAGATCAATTGACCCATTACTGGCAAATAATCGAGAAATTTCGGTGATGTTTCAATTTTTGTTCCATCGTATGATAGTTGGACATTTCAGAATCACCTATTCATTGACTCCGATGGACACGCACACCCCCGCGACGCTCGCCACGCTCGGCCCGTTGCAACAATTTCAAGCAGACCTGAATACCGGCGATATCGTCACGGCGCTCGCCGATGGACTCATCGGCAAAGACGCCGTCGTGCAGGGCCCCTATGGGCCCAAAGCGCTGGTGTATGCCGACTACGTGGCCTCCGGCCGCGCACTGACGCAGGTCGAACGCTTCATCCTTGAGCAGGTGTTGCCCTACTACGCCAACTCGCACACCGAGGCCTCGTATTGCGGCGGGTTCATCACCCGATTGCGCCGCGAAGCGCGCGCCGTCATCGCTCGATGTTGTGGCGCCGATGCCGCGCATGCGGTGATCTTCGCCGGATCGGGCGCGACCGCAGGAATCAACCGCCTGGTGCATCTCTTTGGCGTGGATACGGCCATCTCGGCCGGTCGAAAAGTCCGCGTGATCCTCGGGCCTTACGAGCATCACTCCAACATATTGCCGTGGCGCGAATGCGGTGCGGAGATCATCGTGGTGCCCGAGGCCTCGCACGGCGGTCCGGATCTCGCCGCCCTGGACGCCGCCCTGCGCACTGACGACACCACCCTGGTGATCTGCGCGCTGTCTGCTGCCTCTAACATCACCGGCATCATTGCGGATGTGCCCGCGATCACGCGGCGCGTCAAAAAGACTGGCGCAAAAATGCTCTGGGATTACGCCGGCGGCGCCCCTTATCTGCCCATCCAGATGTCGCCCGCCGCGGATACAGCGATCGACGCCATCGTTTTTTCACCGCATAAATTCATCGGCGGCCCTGGCGCCTCGGGCGTGCTGATCGTGCGCCGCGACGCCGTCGTGACCATCACACCGACTTGGCCCGGGGGCGGCACGGTGAAGTTCGTCTCGCCCACCGGCCATGACTATAGCGACAGCCTGGAGTCCCGTGAAGAAGCTGGTACGCCGAATGTACTCGGCGATATTCGCGCCGCGCTGGTCCTGTTGGTGAAAGAAGCCCTGGGCGATGCCTTCCTGCAACAGCGCCACGCCCAGTTTGTTCAACGTGCACTGGCCAAATGGAAAGACGCGCCGCGGCTCGAGCTACTGGGCTCGCTGACCGCCGATCGTTTACCGATCTTTTCGTTCCGGGTACATAACGGCCAAGGTGATCTGGTGCACCAACAACTCATCACCCGGATGCTGAGTGATCGATTCGGGATTCAGGCACGTGGGGGATGCGCATGCGCCGGCCCTTATGTGCACGGTCTGCTGGACATTGATGCCGAGCAATCTGCGCAAATGCGTCAGGCGATCCTCGAGGGCCGCGAAATTGAAAAGCCTGGCTTTGTCAGACTGAATTTCAGCGCCCTGCTGTCGGACGCCAAGGCGGATTTCATTCTGGACTCCGTCCTGACACTGGCCGCCGATGCGACGCAGTTTGAACATCACTACACGTTCGACCCGGAGCGTGCCATTTTCAGTCCACTTGCCTGAAAAATCGGGGTTGTCGACCCTTGTGATGCAGGGCCTGCGGCGTTGTTGAATGCCGGTCGGTAGTCGTTCGTACGCCGATCGGCACTCGTTCATCTTGAGGATCCCGAGCCGTCGTCGACTCTAGCGTCGCTTATTTAATAATATTGCTTATAGGTCCAGTATGACAGGACAGTTACCCCGCGGATGCTATCTCTCCCTGGGCTAAATCCGACGTCTGCTGCACTGCGACAATAAACAGGCAGTGTTGCGGATATACCCCAAATACGAGTTGTTACACCCACGGGTTCGCTAGCGTGAGTATTATCCAGTCGTCTATCCGTCGCCTAAAAAAGGAGCAAGCGCATGAGCATCATCATTATGATCATCGTCGGTTTTATCGTGGGTCTGATCGCCCGCGCCATCATGCCGGGTAACCAGTCCCTAGGTATCATCATGACGACGATTCTCGGTATCGTCGGCTCGGTGGTCGCGGGCTTTCTGGGCCAATCGCTGGGCTGGTATACGCCGGGCGAGCCCGCCGGTTGGATCGGCTCAGTCGTCGGTGCCATCATCGTGCTGTTCGTGGTTGGCTTGGTGACCAAAAAGCGCGCCTGATCCTGATCAGATCGAATAAAAAAAGCGGCCTTTGCGGGCCGCTTTTTTTATTGCCGGGCCGCCCCAAAATAAAAAAGCCCCCTTTTGGGGGCAACAAGGCCACGCAGTAGCTGCCGCGTGAGGGCTTTTTTTGACATATCAACGCTGAATAGATAGCCAGCGCCCAGCCGGAGCATGCGGACGCTATGATTGATGAGCCAAAACTGGCCTGCATGCTATAAGAACTTGAAGGTGTGGCCATCCACGGGCCCATCGCGGAGTCTAGAGCGAAGCAACCGTATCAGCGAACTCAAGCGCACTTCGGGTGGTCAGGCGGTTTCAACTCAAATTCCGTCCTTTCTATTTTTCGTGTATCAATGTGCAGTGGTCAAGGTCGATGTCATAACCGCAGAGCTAAAAGGAGCCAACCATGGCGACAGGCAAAAGCAAGCAGACACAAACCCAACAGACCGCGGTCGACACCGCTTATCTCAATACAGATAGTGGACCGGCATTGCCTCCAGCGAGCGATGCGACTCAGCCCGCCCTGAAAAAGGCCCGTGCGGTTGGCGATCTCGTCGCTAGCCAGTCTCATAACGTGAATAAGCCTGCCGAATACGGTATCTCATCGGCTCGCCCCCCGACCGGGAATACCGCAGCACCTCGCGACAAATCTGCTACGGCGAGCACGCTATCAGAGAAAAACACCTCGGCCAAGACCGGCGCAAAGGCTACATCCGGCGTCAATGCGGCGGGTGGTGAGCTACCGCGCGTCCGTGCGGACAGCGGCGGTCAGGCCATGACGACGAATCAAGGCGTTCCGGTGGCCGACAACCAAAGCTCGCTGAAAGCAGGATTGCGCGGCCCAGCGTTGTTGAAAGATTTCATCTTGCGGGAAAAAATTACCCACTTTGATCACGAACGAATTCCTGAACGCATCGTTCATGCACGCGGCTCGGCGGCACACGGCTATTTTGAATGCTACGACGCCCAGACCGACCTGACCTGTGCCTCGCTGTTTGCCAAGGCAGGTAAAAAAACGCCTGTGTTTGTGCGGTTTTCCACGGTGGCCGGTGAACGGGGCTCTAAAGACACGGCGCGAGACGTGCGCGGATTTGCCGTCAAGTTTTATACGGATCAGGGCAACTGGGACCTGGTTGGCAACAACATTCCGGTCTTCTTTATTCAAGACGCGATGAAGTTCCCCGATCTGGTGCACGCCGTCAAACCCGAGCCACACAATGGCATGCCTCAGGCGGCATCGGCACATGATACGTTCTGGGATTTTATTTCGTTGATGCCTGAGTCCATCCACACGGTCATGTGGGCGATGTCGGACCGAGGAATACCGCGTAGCCTGCGCATGATGCAGGGGTTTGGGGTACACACCTTTCGCTTCGTCAATGCGCAAGGCAACGCCAAACTGGTTAAGTTTCACTGGGATCCTAAGTTCGGCACCCACTCCCATGTTTGGGAGGAAGCCGTCAAGATCTCTGGCGCCGATCCCGACTACCATCGCCGAGACTTGTGGGAAGCGATTGAGGCCGGTGAGTATCCGGAATGGGAGCTAGGCGTACAGATATTCGATGAGGCGCAGGCCGACGCATTTAGCTTCGATGTGCTGGACGCAACCAAGCTTATCCCCGAGGAGCTTGTGCCAGTCACGCCCATCGGACGGATGGTGCTCAATCGAAACCCGGATAATTTCTTTGCAGAAACTGAGCAAGTCGCATTTTGTACGGCGCACGTCGTTCCGGGCATCGACTTTACGAACGATCCGCTCTTGGCCGGGCGTATTCATTCCTATGTGGATACACAACTGTCACGTCTGGGCGGGCCGAATTTTCATGAAATTCCCATTAATGCGCCATTGGCGCCCATCCACAATAATCAACGCGACGGCATGCATCGCCAAGCCATCCATCATGGCCGGGTCGCCTACGAGCCAAACTCCCTGGCAGGTGGTTGTCCCTTTCAGTCGGGCAGCGCGGGATTCATCCCCTTTCCTGAACCTGTCTCCGACGTGGAACTGCGAGGCAAGCCAGAAAAGTTCGCAGAGCACTACAACCAGGCCAGTTTGTTTTATGAAAGCCAGGCCGAACATGAACAGCGCCACATCGCCGATGCGTTCTCGTTTGAACTGAGCAAAGTCACCGTGCCGGGTATTCGACGGCGCATGGTGGCGATGCTGCGCAATGTTTCGGACAATCTGGCCAAGACCGTCGCCAAGAATCTGGGCATGCCCGATTTGCCCGATGCGCTACCTAAAGCCAACGCGCGGAAGGTAAAGCCGGAGCTCACCCAATCCAAGTTTCTGTCCTTGCTGGCCAGGCCCGGCGAAGTGGGAATCCGTACTCGCAAGATTGCCGTGCTGGTGGCCGATGGCGTCAGTGCTAAGACGGTCGATCAAGTTGCCAACGCCTTGATCGCCAAAGGCGCGGTCGTGCGGCTGGTAGGCCAGCATATAGGCCTGCTGCGTACGGACGCGAAAACGCCGCTGGATGCCGATGCTTCGTCTCAGAATAGCCCCTCCGCCTTGTTCGATGCGGTGGTTATCCCGGATGGCGACGAATGCGTGAGCGCGTTGTGCAGCGATGGACTGGCGCTGGAGTATGTGCGCGATCAGTTTCGTCATGGCAAAGCGTTGCTAGCGATTGGCACCGGAGTTCGCGTGCTTGAGCGAGCGGGTGTGCCGACCAATCCGGCCGATAAAGGTTTGATTGTGGTGAAAACGGTGGAGAAGAAAGGTATCGCTACCTTTATTAAGGCCGTGGAGCAACACCGCCATCCTGAACGAGAAACCAAACCGCCTGTCGTGTAGCTTTGGATCGGGTATCTAAAGTCGCGCTTGAACCATAAATCAAAGGATGGGACTATGTCTGAAACTATTTATGAGGCGCTTCGAGCAAGCCATGAAACACAACGGTCGCTCTGTCGAAAATTGATGCGTGCAACGCCTCAGAGTGGTCGGCGCGGCGAAGTGTTCCGGGAATTGCGCATTGAATTGGCGGCACACGCCGCCGCCGAAGAAAGATTCCTGTATGCGCCTATTCTGATGGACGACATGGGCTTGAGCCCGTCTCGCCATGCCCTGGCAGAGCATCATGAGATCGATGAGTGCGTGGAAGAACTAAGCAAGGTGGACGAACAGGGCGACGCTTGGAGCAATCACGCCAAGAAACTGTCCCATAAGGTCCATCATCATCTGCGCGAGGAAGAGACAAAGTTTTTTCAGACGTCCGGCAAGATACTGACCGAGGCGCAAAAGACATCCTTGGCAAAGCGCTATGTGAAAGACTTCGAGCGCATGAAGCGCGTTCTATCTGAGCAATAGCTCATTGCACCAGGATGTCGTTAATCAAGTACTAGCCGATGCAGCGAGCCCACTATTGGGCTTGTTGCGTAGCGCCACCCTGAACGGTCGCGTCCTCAGGCGTTGCAGCCGCGACCGTCGTTTCGGTCCAGCCGCCGCCCAGTACCTGATACAAGGTGACCAGGTTGGACAGTCGGGCCAGACGCGTCTCGACGAGCACTTGTTGTGCCGAATACAACGATCGCTGCGAATCGAGTACGGTTAGATAGCCATCGATACCCTGATCAAAGCGTTGCCTCGACAAATCATAGGCGCGTTGATACGAATCTACGAGCTGCTGTTGCGCCACAATTTGCGTTTGCAACGTACCCTGTCCCGCCAATGCGTCCGAGACCTCGCGAAAGGCCGTCTGGATGGTTCGCTCGTAGGTGGCAATCTCGATGTTCTTGCGCACCTTCGCGACGTCCAGGCCCGCTTGCAACGAGCCGCCGGCAAAGATCGGCGCGGAAATCGACGGCATAAAGCTCCATGCCCCCGAGCCTGCGTCAAACAAGCCGCCCAGGCTGGAGCTCGCCGTCCCCGCGTTGCCCGTCAGACTAATCGTCGGAAAGAATGCTGCACGTGCCGCGCCGATATAGGCATTGGCGCCCTTGAGCTGATGTTCCGCGGCGCGGATATCCGGACGACGCACCAGCAAATCGGACGGCAAACCGGCCGGCAAAGCCCTCGGCACGACGTTATCCGGCAATGTCTTTGCCTGATCCAACTGCGCAATGACACCCTCGGGCAACGGTTGCCCGACTAACAGCACGAGCGCGTTGCGTGCCTGCGCGACCAGTCGCGTATATTGCGATAAATTGCGTTGCGCCGTGCGCAAAGAGACCTCGGCCTGACTCAGGTCGAGCTCTGTCGCCACGCCCAGATCGTAGCTTTGTTTGGTCAGCTTGTAGGAATCCTCCTGCGACGCCAGCGTCGATTTCGTCAGATCCAACAACTCCTGATCGGCACGCAACAACAGATAGGCCGTTGCCGTCTCGGAAATCAATGCGAGCTGCGTGGCGATACGGGTTTCGTCAAGCGCCAGGTACGTTTCCAGTGCCTGATCGCTCAGGCTGCGAATCCGACCAAACAGATCCAACTCCCAAGCCGACACCGCGCCGCCGACCTGGTAGGAACGGCTGATGGTGCTGCTGCCCGTGTTACTCAGGTCAGCAGGCAAACGCTGCACCGTGCCCTGCCCCGCCACGCCTATGCTGGGTAGCAGGTCAGCTCGCTGGATACGATACTGTGCACGCGCCTCTTCCACGTTCAGCGCCGCCACTCGCAGATCACGGTTGGCCGTCAACGCCATCGAGATCAATTGCTGCAGGAGCGGATCCGAATAAAAGTCACGCCAGCCGATATCGGCGACCGGCGCCTGGGCAGTAGCCCCCTGCGCTTGACCGGGCTGCGCATAGGCGTCTCCCGTAGGATAGTTCGCGCTCACCGGCGCCTCGGGCCGTTCGTAGGTAGGCGCGAGCGAGCATCCTGCCAAGGCCGCGGCCAATGTCACCATGAGGAAAAGGCCCCCACGCCGCGCCTTCGGCTTGCTGCCCCCCGAGGGGGCGTTTTTGCCTTGGGNCGGCCCGGCGGCAAAAGGGCCCCCACGCCACGCCTGCGGCTCGCTTCCCATCAAGGGGGCGCTTCTTGCCTTGAGGCGGCTCGGCGTCACAAAAGATCGATACATACTCGGATTCATCATTGCGGTTGCTCCCCAGGCTGCGTCGATGCCGTATGTGGCAAGGCGCGAGTTTCGTCCTGCGGATCGTCATCGTCATCATCGTGGCGTTCGCTCAGGCGCTTGATCTTGAACAAACGCATCACCACCACGAAGAATGCCGGCACAAAGAAAATAGCCAGGAAGGTGCCCGCCAGCATGCCACCGATCACCCCCGTACCTATCGCATGCTGGCTGCCCGAGCCCGCGCCATTCGAAATGGCAAGCGGCGTGACACCCAGGATGAACGCCAAAGACGTCATCAAGATGGGACGCAGACGCTGGCGGGCGGCATGGACGGCGGCTTCGATCAAACTGGCGCCTTCTTCGTAGTGAGCCTTGGCGAACTCCACAATCAAAATAGCGTTCTTCGCGGTTAGACCCACGGTGGTCAATAGTCCCACCTGGAAGTACACGTCATTAGACAAGCCGCGCAACATCGTCGCGAGCAGCACACCGATCACGCCCAGCGGCACCGTCATCATCACCGCGGTAGGAATGGCCCAGCTTTCGTACAACGCCGCCAGACACAGGAACACCACCAGCAGCGAGATCATGTACAAGGCCGGTGCCTGCGATCCAGACAACCGCTCTTCGTACGACAGGCCCGTCCACTGGTAGCCCACGCCCGTTGGCATGGTCGACGCAATGCGCTCCATCTCCAGCATGGCTTCGCCCGAGCTATAACCCGGCGCGGCCTGACCCTGGATGTTGAATGACTGCACCCCGTTAAAGCGATCCAGACGCGGCGGACCGTAGACCCATGTCGCCGATGCAAAAGACGCGAAAGGCACCATTTCGCCGCTTTGATTGCGCACGTACCATTTGTTCAGATCCTCGGGCAGCATGCGCGAATCAGCTTGACCCTGCACATAGACGCGCTTCACACGGCCACGATCCAGAAAGTCATTCACATAGGAACTTCCCCACGCCGTGGACAACGTGGTGTTGATGTCGGAAATTGCGACACCCAAGGCGCGGGCTTTTTCGCGGTCGATGTCCAACTGATACTGTGGCTGATCAACCATGCCGTTCAGACGGGCGCCCACCAACACGGGACTCTTGGCGGCCTCTGCCAGGAATTGATCTCTCGCCGCGGACAGTTTTTCGTGGCCCAGACCGGCCTGGTCCATCAACTGGAAGTCAAAACCCGATGCGTTACCCAACTCCATCACCGCGGGCGGGGCAAATGCGGCCACGCGAGCATCGTGTAAATGCGTCGCAAAATACCCATTGGCACGCTGCGCCAGCGCCGCTACCTTTTGCTCGGCATCGGGACGGGAATCCCAGTCACGCAACTTGACGAACATGATGGCCGAGTTTTGACCGCGACCGCCAAAGCTGAAACCATGGACCGCAAACACCGACTCGACAACGTCTTTTTCGTCTTCGAGGAAGTAGCGTGTCGCCTGACGCACCATTTCGCTCGTGCGCTCAGTCGTAGAGCCAGTAGGCGCCTGAACCTGGGCAAACAAAACTCCCTGGTCTTCTTCAGGCAGGAACGAGGTCGGAATGCGCGTAAACATCCAGCCCATCACCAGCAGTAGCACCAGATAAATCAGCATCAGACGCTTGGTGCGTCCCAGGCCTCGCGCTACGGAATTGGCGTAACCGTGACTGGAACGATCGAACGTCCGGTTAAACCAGCCGAAAAAGCCGGTTTTGGCGCCGTGGTCCCCCTTGGGAACCCGTTTGAGCATCGTCGCGCACAGCGCGGGCGTAAAGACAATCGCGACCAGCACGGACAAGGTCATCGCCGCCACGATCGTGATCGAGAACTGGCGATAGATCACACCCGTCGATCCGCCAAAGAACGCCATCGGCACAAACACCGCCGACAATACCAGCCCGATCCCGACCAACGCCCCCGTGATTTCTTTCATCGACTTGCGGGTCGCCTGCTTGGGAGACAAGCCTTCTTCGGCCATCAGACGCTCGACGTTCTCGACTACCACGATGGCATCGTCGACCAGCAGGCCGATAGCCAGCACCATGGCAAACATGGTCAATGTATTGATCGTATAGCCGAACATCGCCAACACGGCAAAGGTACCCAGCAACACCACCGGCACGGCCAACGTCGGAATCAAGGTTGCCCGGAAGTTCTGCAGGAACAGATACATCACCAGGAACACGAGAATAATGGCTTCGATCAGCGTATGAATCACACTCTCGATCGACAACGACACAAACGGCGAGGTGTCATAGGGATACACGACGGCCATGCCCGGCGGGAAATACCGCTCCAGACCACTGATCGTCGCTTTAACGGCTGCTACCGTGTCCAGTGCGTTAGCCCCGGGCGCCAGCTTGACAGCAAGACCTGTCGCGGGCTGGCCGTTGTAGTAGCTGTCAATGGAATAGTTCTGTGCGCCCAGCGACACTGTCGCCACGTCACGCAAGCGCACTTGCGAACCATTGGTGTTGACCTTGAGAAGAATCTCTTCGAACTCCTGCGCGGTTTCTAACCGCGTAGGGCCGATGATCGTCGCGTTCAACTGCTGACCGCGCACCGATGGCAAGCCGCCCAGCGCGCCGGAGGACACCTGCACGTTCTGCTCTTCGATCGCCGCAATCACATCATTGGGCGTCAGGCTGTACGTCAACAACTTGGCCGGATCCAGCCAAATGCGCATCGCGTACTGTGAGCCGAACAACTGAAAGTCACCGACACCTTCCGTACGGCTAACCGGGTCCTGAACGTTGGCCGCCACATAGTTGGCCAAGTCTTCTTTGGTCATCGAGCCATCGGTCGAGATGAACCCGGCAAAAACCAGGAAGTTCTTGGTCGCCTTGGTGACCCGAATCCCCTGCTGCTGCACTTCCAGGGGCAGCAACGGCTGCGCGACAGCCAGCTTGTTCTGTACCTGCACCTGCGCCGTATCCGGATCAGTGCCCTGGGCGAACGTCAGCGTAATGCTCATGCTGCCGTCGGCGTTACTTTCCGACGTCATGTAGTTCAGGTTATCGATGCCGTTCATCTGCTGCTCGATGACCTGCACCACACTGTCTTGCACCGTCTGCGCCGACGCACCTGGGTACGTCACCTGAATACCAATGGCGGGCGGCGCAATATTGGGGTACTGCGCAACTGGCAGCGCCGTAATCGACAGGATCCCCGCCAGCATCAAAACGATAGCGATGACCCAGGCAAAGACTGGCCGATCAATAAAAAACTTGGCCATGCGAACTCCTTACTTGGCCGCGGCAGAAGCCGCAGCTGGCTGGATCGCAGGGGCCGCCGGCGTCGCCACGAAATCTTTGACCGTCACCTCGGTGCCGGGCTGCACACTCTGCAGGCCTTCGACAATGACCTTGTCACCCGCCTTGAGCCCATCCGTCACGAGCCATTGATCGCCAACCGTGCGATCCGTTTTCAAGATGCGCAGTTCCACCTTGTTTTCGGCATTGACGATCAGGGCGGTGGGCTGGCCACGCTGGTTACGCGTCACGCCACGCTGCGGCACCAGCAAAGCCTGCTGTGCGGTACCTTCGAGAATGCGGGCACGCACAAACATACCCGGCAGCAATTTGTGATCGGGGTTGGGGAATACCGCACGCAAGGTCACCGAATCTGTCCCTTCGTCGACCGTGACCTCCGAGAACGCCAGCGTTCCCTCCAGCGCGTACTCCTGCCCGTTAGACAACGTCAGCGTCGCGCGCGCGGAATCCTTGTCCGTACCGCGCTGCAGCAATCCACTATCCAGCGCACCGCGCAAACGCAGCAATTCGTTGCTGGATTGTGTGACATCCACGTAAATCGGATCGATCTGCTGCACCCGCGCCAGCGCATCGGCCTGATTCGCCGTGACCAGGGCGCCCTCGGTTACCGATGAACGGCCAATAATCCCTTCGATCGGCGACAGCACCTTGGTGTACACGAGATTAATGCGCGCGGTCTCGAGCGCGGCCTTCGCCGACTGCACATCCGCAGCGGCCTGGTCGCGACTCGCCACCGCATCGTCATAGGTCTGACGGCTGACTGCACGCGTTTGCGTCAGCGGCTTGTAGCGTTGCACCAATACAGATGCCGTCTTTAATTGTGCCTGCGCACGCGCCAACGCCGCTTTGGCGCTGTCGAGGCTGGTTTCATATAACGCGGGATCAATCTGATAGAGCTGCTCGTTGGCGGACACCTCGCCACCCTCGGTAAACAGGCGCTTCTTGATGATGCCACTGACCTGCGGGCGGACTTCCGCCACCCGATAAGCCGACGTGCGACCCGGTAACTCGGTCGTCAAAACAACAGGGCGAGTCGCCAGGGTCACCACGCTGACTTGCGGCTTACTCGCCGATGGTGCCTCTGTACTCTCGCCGCAAGCCGCCAACACCAACGCTGTTGCCGCGAAGGTCAAAACGGCGGCGCCACGCCGCATTCCGTTGTAGTTCATACGATCCTTTTTGAGCGATACTGCGCCCGCATCACGCCTGTTGGCGTGCATGGGCTGCCCTGTTCCATTAATTCACTTGTCGTCGCGCGCAAGCATTCCATGTTGCGCTGCGCAATCCCGCATTTTGCTTTATCCCAATTCAGAAACAAATAGGGAATAAGCGAAAACATCATCCCAAATATGGGATAATTCACCCGTCGCATATCACGGATGACATCACCATGAAACGCCTGCACGGCATGGAGCTCTTTGTCGAAGTCGCCAAAACCCGCAACTTTGGCCGCGCCGCCGACAACCTGGGCATCCCCAAATCGACCGTCTCGCGTCAAGTCGCCGAGCTCGAACGCTCGCTGGGCCTGCAACTGTTCATCCGCACCACCCGCAAAGTCCAGCTGACAGAAGCCGGCGAACTGTATTTTGTTCGCTGCCAGCGCATCGTCGCCGAAGCCCAGATCGCTCACGAAGAGCTGCAAAAACTGGCCCAAACGCCTTCCGGCCCGCTGCGAGTCAACATGCCAGCGGATTTTGGCACGGACTTTCTGGCCGAAGCCTTCCTCGAATTCTCTCAACGCTATCCTGAAGTTACTTTTTACCTGGATCTGGCTAGCCCCGACCACGCCGAACGCGTCTTCCAGACCTGCGACATCTCTATCGAGATCGGCGACCTGCCCAACTCAAGCCAGATCGCCCGCCAACTCGGCCACCTGTCTGCCCATTTCTACGCCTCGCCCGACTACCTCAGGCGTCACGGTACCCCGCAACACCCCAGCGATCTGACCCAACACGAATGCCTGGAGTTCCGCGCCAACAACGCCCGCGTCACGCGCTGGCCCGTGTCCCGCGGCGACGAACGCATGGAGATCACGCCCGGCAAACGGTTCTCTGTCAACAGTATCGCCATGGTTCGCAGCTTGGCCTCGTTAGGCGCCGGCATCGCCATCCTGAGCCCTTCGACCAACGTGCTCCAGGAAGTCGAAGAACAACACCTGCAACGCGTCCTGCCCGACTGGAGCGCCGGCCCCTTTCCCGTCTACGCCGTCACCAATACGCGCCTCGTACCCGCCAAAACCCGAATCTTCATCGAGTTTCTGATAGAACGACTGCGCACTGGCAAACTCGTATCGAGAATAGCCTAGGCGTATTAAGTCTTAATTAAGAAAATGGGATCCCGAAATCGACTGAAATGGATCGTTTGTCGACATCGGCATCTGATGAATACCGGCACGCGGCCTGATATCACGTGTTGAGCGTCCTCGTACCGAGCACCGCCACGTCACACACAATCAAAAGCGCTCGTCTTCCCGCAAATAGCGCCATTGCCCCACGGGCAAATCACCGAGCCTGACCCGGCCAATACGCACCCGTTTCAGACCCACGACCCTCAGGCCCACCAATTCGCACATCCGGCGAATCTGGCGTTTCTTGCCCTCGCGCAACACAAAACACAGTTGATCCGCATTCTGCCAACTCACCTGTGCCGGCCGCAACGCCTTGCCATCCAGCGACAACCCGTGATTCAGCAACGCCAGGCCACGCTCATCCAGGCGCCCCTGCACGCGCACCAGGTATTCCTTATCGACACTCGAATCCTCGCCAATCAACTGGCGCGCAACCCGACCATCTTGCGTCAGCACCAACAACCCCTGCGAATCAATATCCAATCGCCCCGCCACCGCCAGCCCGCGCAAATGTCCACGCGAAAAACGCAACGACGATCGATCATTCCTGTCGCGAGAACCCGCATCAATCAGCGCGACCGCCGGCGTATAGCCGTCCTCCGCCTGACCCGACACATAACCTACCGGCTTATTAATCAAAATCGTCACACGAGACGTCTGCTGCGCCTGCGCCGCACGCTCCAGCGTAATCACCTGATCAGGAAACGCACGTGCGCCCAACTCAGACACCACCACGCCATCGACCTTGACCCAGCCGCGCTCAATATAAGCATCCGCCTCACGCCGCGAACACAGCCCGCGCTCAGACATCAACTTCGAAATTCGTATCTTTTCCATAATCCCAATCCACCAGCCGCGCTGGCCCATCCCATACCCCGAGGCGACCTCGCATTTTAGGCCCAGGCACCCATCACACCTACTCCGCCAAGATCAGATCATGCCTAGCTCATCCCCATCTGCTTGTCCCAGCCAGTACCCAACTATCCCAAGCGTCCACCTCGCAAACCACCGCCGGCTTGGCATAATAGACACCATGACAGCACTTCCCCCACTCGCCCCAGGCTGGCGGACCACACTCCCGCCCTCACTGCCCCCCGACCACAAACACTGGCTACTGCGGCCCGGCGCTCTCACCGCGGGACTACGCCAACTCGGCACCGTCACCCTGCGCGTCCTGGACGAATACCCCCAGGGCATCCCGCCAGATGAAGCCCACGCTATGGCGCTCACCCCCAACAGCCCCGTCTGGGTACGCGAAATCCTCATGTCCATCGACGGCATAGACAGCGTCACCGCCCGCAGCCTCACCCCCCTGAACGCCTCTCACGGCGTCTGGCAAGGCATACGGCGTCTGCGCACACGTCCCTTGGCCGACATGCTCTATCACGATCGCACCATCCAGCGCTCCGTCTTCGCCTGCCGCAAACTCGCCTCGCCCGTCCCCTTTCACCGCAGCGCCCTCGCCATCCAAAGCCCCGACGATCCAGGCCCTCTATGGGCCCGCCGTTCAGTCTTCTGGCGCTACCGGCAACCCCTGCTCGTCGCCGAATGCTTCCTGCCCGCCTTCTGGAAAATCGTCGAACAACACCGCCAGTCCAGTACCCGCTAGCACCTGGCGACTTCGGCACCCGCTAGCTAGCCCCCCTGCCCAGTCCGGCGCCCGCTAGCTCTCCGATATTCCAACACGGGCTAACGTCCCGCCGACCCAGCGCACACTAGCGTCCTGTCGACCCAGCCCACTAACGCCAAATCTCTGGCTCCACCGTCACCGACCCCTGGTCCGCAGACACAAACGCCGCCGCATCCTGCACATTCACATGCACATCCATCGTCCGCTCAGCCAACTCGCTGAGCTGACGCGTCTGCCCATCCGGCAAATACACCACCCGCAAATTCCGGGCGCGCTCCAGCCTGCCGCGCACACCATCCCACCACACCTTGCTGGCATGGCCTCCATAGCAATACACCACCACCTGTCCCGCACGCCCACAAGCCTTCAAAATCCGCCGCTCATCAGGCTGCCCCACCTCCACCCACAAATCGATCGCGCCCGTCAAATCCTTCAACCAGACATCCGGCTCATCCGTATCACTCAAACCCTTCGTAAACGCCAGCCCGTCCTGCGCATGCAACGCAAACGCCAATAAACGCACCATCATGCGCTCATCCGTCTCCGAAGGATGCCGCGCAATCGTCAACGAATGGCTCCCGTAATAATGCCGATCCGTATCCGCCACATGCAGATCCGCCTTATAAATCGTCGCCCGCAAAGCCATAAAAATTCCACGCCAAGGCAAAAAAAGACCGCCCATAATACAAGACGGCCACCAAGACCCCATTCCACAAAACAGTGCAATGCAAACCCCGTCCCGACGCGCGCAACGCCAAGCGGACAACGGATAACGCGGCCCCTTTGAATGCAGAGAAGCCCCTACAGAAAACATCCGCCCCTTGGTGTACACCCGCGAGCCGACACAACAGTGCAGCCCCGTCCCGACGCGCGCAGCGTCAGGCGGGCAATGGGTGGCGCTGGCCCTTTGAGTGGAGGGAAGTCCCCGCAGGGGACATCAGGCGCATGGTTTGCGCCTGAGCCGANNCNANGGGCCAGCGCCACCCATTGCCCGCCTGNCGCTGCGCGCGAGGACGGGGCGCCAAAAGAACTACGCCCTCCACCCGCAACCGCCCTAAATCCCCCGCCATCACCGGTACCTACGTTACTGATAAACCCCCACCCCATGCCGAGCCACAAAATGCCCCTCTCCCACCTGCACTAAAGGCGCCACAACAGGCTCATCCCCCACCTTGCGCATAGGACTAGGAATCTCATCGACCAGCAATGATCGCTGACGATGCCGACGCTGGGGATCCGCAATAGGTACCGCATCCATCAACTTGCGCGTATACGGATGCTGCGGATTTTCAAAAATAGCCCGACGAGGACCGATCTCCACGATCTGGCCCAAATACATCACCGCCACACGATGACTCACCCGCTCCACCACCGCCATATCATGCGAAATAAACAGCAGTGACACACTAAACTCGCGCTGCAGATCCAACAACAGATTCACAATCTGCGCCTGAATCGACACATCCAGCGCCGACACCGACTCATCCGCCACAATCACCTTCGGATTCAACGCCAACGCCCTCGCAATACAAATACGCTGACGCTGTCCACCCGAAAACTCATGCGGATAACGACCGATCATATCCGGTACCAACCCGCACTTATCCATTAGCCAGCGCACCCGATCCTCAGCCGCCCGGCCCTTGGCCACCCCGTGGATCAGCAGCGGCTCCATAATCGAATAGCCCACCGTCATCCGCGGATCCAGCGACGCAAACGGATCCTGGAAAATAAACTGAATATGGCGACGCAACGACTGCATCGCAGCCCCCCGCAAACTGCCAATATCCTGGCCATCAAACTCAATGCGGCCGCCCTGGCTCTTGACCAACTGCAGCAAAGATCGACCCGTCGTCGTCTTCCCGCAGCCAGACTCACCCACCAACGCCAGCGTCTCACCCGGATACAGATCAAAGCTCACACGTTCCACCGCGTGGACACGCTTCTGTACCCGACCCAAAATGCCGCCCGTAATATCGAATCGCGTCACCAGGTCCTTGACCCGCAACACCGGACCCTCATTCCGACGCACCGTACTCGGCAGCCCATCACCTGCCGCCTCTGATACAGCCGAGTCCTCATCCGCAATCCCATCCTTGGCCGTATCCGTCACCCGCAACAACGGGAACGGAATGGGCTCATCCGTCCCATGCATCGCGCCCAAACGCGGCACCGCCGACAACAACGCCCGCGTATAAGCATGCTGAGGAGAACCAAAAATCTCATCCGCTCCTCCCTCCTCCACCTTATCGCCCCGGTACATCACCAGCACACGATCCGCGACCTCCGCCACCACACCCATATCGTGGGTAATAAAGATCACCCCCATATCCATTTCCTCTTGCAACTGGCGGATCAGTTGCAAGATCTGGGCCTGAATCGTCACATCCAGCGCCGTCGTCGGCTCGTCCGCAATCAGCAACTGCGGCTTGCACGACAACGCCATCGCAATCATCACGCGCTGACGCATCCCGCCCGACAATTGATGCGGATAACGATCCAGAATCGAACGCGCCTCCGGAATACGTACCCGCTCCAGCATCCGTAACGCCTCTGCCCGGGCGCCCGTCGCATCTAGCCCCTGATGCAACTGCAGCGCCTCCGCAATCTGCGTCCCCGCCGTAAAGCTCGGATTCAGCGACGTCATCGGTTCTTGAAAAATCATGGCCACATCGGCGCCACGCACCCGCTGCAACACCGTCTCATTGGCGCGCGTCAGATCCAGCACCTCGCCATGACGACGCCGCAAACGCATATCGCCGCCGACGATGCGCCCGCCGCCGTACTCCACCAAGCGCATCAACGCCAACGACGTCACCGACTTGCCCGACCCTGACTCCCCCACAATGGCCAGCGTTTCCCCGCGGTCCACATGAAACGACACATCGCGTACCGCCTCGACCAGTCGGTCCGGCGTCTTGAAATGCACCGTCAAGCCGTCGACCTGAACTACCCGTTTTTCTTCCATGATTGTCATCCCGCCTACTTCTCTTGCCGTGGATCAAGCGCATCGCGCAAGCCATCGCCCAGCAGGTTAAAACCCAACACCGCCAGGAAAATCGCCGAGCCCGGAAAAATCGACATCCACGGCGCCTGCGTCATAAAGTTCTTCGCAGTATTCAGCATCGAGCCCCACGATGGATTCGGCGGCTGCAAGCCCAACCCCAGAAACGACAGACTAGCCTCGGCAATAATGGCCGTTGCAATCGTGATCGTCGCCTGCACAATCAACGGCGGCATGATGTTCGGCAGAATATGACGCACCACGATACGTGTGTCCGATGCGCCCAGCGCCCGCGAGCTTTGCACATAATCCTCGCTCTTTACCGCCAACACCTGACCACGCGCCAGACGCACGAACTTCGGTGCGGCGGAAATCCCGATCGCAATCATCGCATTGGTTAGACTAGGTCCGAGGAAAGCCGCCAGCGCAATGGCCAGGATCAAAAACGGAATGGCCAACAGCGCTTCCGTGCAGCGCGACACGATACTGTCGATCCACCCGCCGAAATAGCCCGAGACCAATCCAAACGGCACGCCGATGATCAGCGCGATCACGACGGACACCAAGCCCGCCATCAGCGACGCCCGCGCCCCATACAGCATGCGGCTATAGATATCACGGCCCAACTCGTCCGATCCCAGCCAGAACGTCGCGGACGGCGCCTTGCGAATCGTCATAAAACTGGTCTGCATCGGGTCGTGCGTCGCCAGCAGCGGCGCGAACACCGCCAACAGGACCATCGCCAGAACGATCACTGCGCCCAGCAAGGCAATACGATTACGTTTGAATTTTCCCCACGCGCGATTGCGGCTGCGGGGAGGCGTGACGGCGGCAGCCGTAGCAGTCGTTGCGCTCATGCGTGCCTCAATCGGGGATTAACCAGGATATAAAGAATGTCGGCCAGTAGGTTCATCACGATGAAACCCACTGCGACACACAGCACGACGCCCTGCACCACGGCATAATCGCGCGTAAAAACGGCATCGACAATCAGCTTGCCAAAACCGGGAATGGTAAACACCTGCTCGGTCAGCACCGCGCCCGCCATCAACTCACCGAACAACAGCGTCACGAGCGTCACGATAGGCATCAGGGCATTGCGTAACGCATGGCGCAGCACCACTTTGCGCGGCGACACGCCCTTGGCGCGGGCGGTGCGCACATAATCCGCACTGAGCGCCTCCAGCATGGCCGAACGTGTGTGTCTCATCAGGTAGGCCGCAATCGCGGTGGACAACACAAATGCCGGCATCAGCATTGTTTTCATCGACAGCCAAAAGTCATCAAAAGGCGAGACATAGCCCGACGCCGGTAATAGCCGCCATTTCACTGACACCAGCATGATGAGCAAAATACCGAGCCAGAAATTGGGGATAGACATCCCCGATAAGGCCGCGACATTGGCCCCCATCTCGGTCGCGGTGCCCTTGCGCACCGCGGCGAGAATGCCCATGGGAATACCGATCAATATCGCAAAAAACATCGCCATCGCTGCCAGTTGCAGCGTGACGGGTAATTTCTGGGCAATCAAGTGACTCACCGGCACATCGGTACGCAATGAGTTACCCAGGTCACCCTGCAAAACCTGCATGACCCACACACCGTACTGCACGGGCAAGGGATCATTCAAATGATATTTTTCGCGCAGGAAATCCAGGACAACGGGATCGCGCTCTTCGCCCGCCATGGTAAGCACGGGGTCGCCGGGCAGTAGTTTCTGTAGCATGAATACGATCACCGATACCAAAATCAGGGTTGGGATCGCAACGAGCACGCGGCGCAGGATAATTCTGAACATAAAGGAAACCTGAGACGTTGGGTTGCAGACGATGGGCTGCTAAATGCACGGGCCGTGCGCACAGCACGGCCCGATCGTCAGTCTGGCTGGATGCCCCGCGTTTATTGCGCGAACGTCACGCCTTTCAGGCGAATCATGCCGTCGGGATAGGCCTTGAAACCCTGAACTTTCTTGGCCAGCACAAAAGGCCATGGTTGATAGTAGAGGTAGACCGACTGTGTGTCATTTTGCAGAATAGTCTGCGCCTGATCATAGATCGCTTTGCGCTTGGCTTCATCAGGAACCCGGCGCGCTTCGTTCAACAGCTTGTCGACCTCTGGATTGCAATAACCACCGTCGTTCAGCGCACCCTTGCACGTCACGAACTGATGGATGTTGCCATCCGGATCTACGCGACCCGACCAGCCGCGCATCATGACTTCGAAGTTTCCGCTTTTCGCCTCGCTCAACATCGCTGCGTACTCAGTCGGGCGCAGGCTCAATTGAAAACCGGCCTCGGCAGACATGGCCTGTACCATTTCGGCAATCGCCGAGGTCGTGGTGTTGTTGCCGAAAGACAATTCCGCCTTGACCTGCTCCACGCCTGCTTCTTTCAACAGCGCTTTCGCCTTCTCGACGTCACGCGCCGGAATCGGGAATTTATCGCTGAAATACGGGCTCGCCGGGGGGAACGGTTGATTGGCGGGGTCGAAAATACCGCCGCCCACGACCTCGTTAATGATATTGCGATCCAGCGTCAACTCAAACGCCTTGCGTACACGCGCATCTTTAAAAGGATTGGCTTCGCTGCGCTTGCCATTACCGGTGTTGAAATAGAACTGCTGATAGCCCAGTCCCGACACGTGCACAAACTGCAACGACGTATCGCTCTTGACCTGTTGCGCGTCGGACGGATTCATCCGCTCCAGGATATCCAGCCCGCCCGCCCGTAGATTCGACAAACGCACGGTCGTATCGGGGATCGGCAGGAACGTCACGCGTTTAAAAGCGAAATCCTTGGCACCGTAGTATTTATCGAATTTCTCCAGCACGATACGGTCGTTCTGGACCCGTTCGACAAACTTGTACGGTCCCGAGCAAATCGGCTTGCGGCCCACCGCGGCAGCGTCTTCCGAGAACGTACTGGGCGCCAACATCATGCCCGAGCGATCCGACAGCGCGGCCAACAACGTCGCGTCGGGTTGCTTCAGTTTCAGCACCAGCGTCTGCGCGTCCGGTGCTTCGATCGTATCGATGGAGCCCAGCTCGCCCTTGCGCATGCTGTCCTTCAGTGTCCTGGCACGCTCAAGGTTGGCTTTGGCCGCCGCGGCATCAAACTTGGTCCCGTCGTGGAACAGTGCATCGCCACGCAGCTTAAAGGTCAGCACGGTGTTGTCGTCATTCCATGACCATGACTCGGCCAACTGCGGCACGAACTGCAGTTTTTGGTTGACGTCGACCAACTTGTCGCACAGCGAGGTGAAGACAATGCGACCCACATAGGTACGAGCGCGATGGGGATCCAACACATCGGGGTCTTCTTGCAATCCGATACGCAAATCCTGCGCCATGGCGGTGCCCGAGGCCGCCGCCAACAATGTCGCGCATAGTCCCAGTTTGAAAGCCTTCAGCTTCATCATTTTTTTTCCCTTGTTCAGCGTTGTAGGCATTAAACCGGCGCTCGCAAGAACGCCGGTTTATGTCGTATATAGCTTCTTATTTTGCTTAAAAACCGACGGCTTGGCCATCGCGACGGGGATCGCTCGCCGCCACATAGCCGAGTTCGTTGTCGCTTTCGTGCATGCGCCAAATAAACTGACCCGCACCAAAATCCATATAGGGATCATCCACCGACTTCAGCTTGTGCCCCAGGGCCTGCAAGCCATCGACTGTCGCGCGATTCATCGTGGACTCAATGTCCAGCGTGAAATCGCGGTTGACCTTCCAGCGCGGCGCATCGCACGCGGCCTGGGGCTGCTGGTGGTAATCCAGCATGCGGATCACGGTTTGCAGATGACCCTGCGGTTGCATATCGCCACCCATTACGCCAAAGCTCATCACGGGCTTGCCGCCCCGCGTCAGAAAGCCGGGAATAATCGTGTGGAAAGGACGCTTGCCGCCTTCGACCACATTGGCCGACTTGGGATCCATCGAAAAACCCACGCCGCGGTTCTGCAGACTGATGCCCGTGCCCGGCACGACCACGCCCGACCCAAAGCCCATGTAGTTCGACTGGATGAACGAGATCATCATCCCGCTTTCGTCGGCGGCGGTCAGGTAGATCGTCCCGCCAGCGTGCGGACGGCCCGGTTCGAAATCGGTGGCGCCATCCAGACGAATCAACTTGGCGCGGCTTTGCAGATACGCATCCGACAACATTTGCTCGGGCGTGACTTCCATACTGCGCGGGTCGCTCACATAGCGGTACAGATCCGAGAAGGCCAGCTTCATGGCCTCGATCTGAATGTGCTGCGACGCCACCGAATCCACTGGCATGTTGGCCAAATCGAACTGTTCGCAGATGCCCAGCGCCATCAGGGCCGCAATCCCCTGCCCGTTCGGTGGGATCTCGTGCAACTCGTAGCCACGGTACGACTTGGAAATCGGCTTGACCCAGTCGGGGCGATAGTTGCGCAAATCGTCGAGCGTCATCGCGCCGCCGCACTCTTTACTGAAGGCCGCGATTTTCTCGGCGATCTCGCCTTCGTAGTAATCGCGTCCGCCGCTGGCCGCGATACGACGCAAGGTGTAGGCGGCATCCGGAATGCGGAAATGTTCGCCCGGCTTGGGTGCGCGGCCATTGGGCAGGAACGTCTGTGCGTAGCCAGGCTGATCACACAATTCGTCGACCGCGGCGGCCCACTTGTGTGCCACGACCGGCGGCACGGCGTAACCGCGTTCGGCCACCTCGATAGCGGGTTCAAACAAGTCAGCAAACGGCAATTTGCCCATTTTCTCGTGCAGCGCGGCCCAACCCGCGACGACGCCCGGCACGGTCACGGCATCCCAGCCGCGCTTAGGCTGGATCGCCAGGCCATTGGCATCGGTGCCGTACTTGCGCTTGAAGTACTCCACATTCCAGGCGGCAGGCGCCACACCCGAGGAATTCAGGCCGTGAAGCTCTTTGCCGTCCCACACGATGGCAAAACAATCGCTGCCCAGGCCGCAGGAAACCGGCTCGACGAGCGTGATCGTGGCAGCCGCCGCAATCGCCGCGTCAACCGCGTTTCCGCCCTTGAGCAACATCCGCAACCCGGCCTGCGCGGCCAGAGGATGCGAGGTAGACACCATGTTGCGGGCAAACTGAGGAATACGGAACGACGGATAGGGGTTGTTCCAATCGAAATTTTTCATGGGCGCACGAGCTCAAGGATTACAACAGTTAGACAAGACTATTGAACTTACTCTTGTGATTTGATTAAATCAATTTGAATAATTTTTATCACGCACAAAATATTTTTATGAGTAGCATCCGCTTTCTGCGCAGTTTTCTGGCCGTCGCCCATCACGGCTCGTTTTCCGAGGCGGCCGAACAAGTCGCCTTGACCCAGGCGGCGATCAGTTTTCAGATGCGTGCCATCGAGAGCGAGTTCGGCCGGGAGCTCTTCGACCGCAGTGGTCGGCTAGCCATCTTGAACGCGGCCGGGCGCGAGCTACTGCCTGATATCCGGCATCTGGTCGACCTTTACGATCGCCTCAAACTGCCCCGCTCGGCGCCCGGAAAGCTCGCCGGCGCCGTCTCCATCGGCGCAATCGTCTCGTGCATGGGGACCCTGTCGAAGGTCGTCTCCCAACTGAAACGAGAGCATCCGGCGCTGGATGTCCGCGTGCTCTCGGGCAAGGCCAGCGAATTGGCCAGCAAGGTCGACGCGGGCGAGCTCGACGCCGCCTTTGTCGTAGAAAGCAGCCGCAAAGTTGCCAGCATCGACTGGACGCCGCTCTACGAAGAGCCGCTGGTTGTCGTCGCACCCGCGTCGATCGAGGGGCAGACTGCCCACGCGGTGTTGGCTGCCAACCCATTTCTGCGCTTTGATCGCACGCAGCGCACCGGCCGGCAGATCGATCGCGTCCTGCGGCGCTTAGGCGTACCCGTGGACGAATTCCTGGAGCTCAACGCGATTGAAACTCTGGTGGAACTGGTACGACAGGAAGTCGGCGTCACCGTGCTGCCTCTGCTCAATGGATCCAACTGGTCAAGCAGCCCCGATCTGCGCATCCTGTCCCTTCCCGATGAGTTAGGTCGGCCCACTCGTAATATCGGGATGCTGGAGCGCCGCGGCCATGTCCGCCAACACGTCACCCGTGAAATCTGCGCACAATGCCAGGAAATATTCCTGCTGAAGGCCCAAGCCCAGGCCGCGTAGGCATCAGGCATGATGGGCTCCGAACACGTATTGCTGCCATGAAACTCTGTTAGAGTCCACGATTTCGCTATCACTGACGTCCTATCCCATGCGTCTGCGTCCCATGTTTTCCCTGCCCACCGGCCCGCGTGCGGTACGCGTCTTGGCAATCCTGGCCACTGCGACGGGCGTAGGCCTATGGAGCGCGATTCTGCTGGCGCCTGCCCCTTCGAACCTGCCCCCAGCCCTCAATACAAGCAACGACGCCGGCTCCGACACACGGGCCGTCGCGAGATTGTTCGGCACGGATGGCGTCCTTGACACCCAGATTTCCGTATTGGGCCTGATTTCCGCGGGGCCACAAGGCTCCGCCGTGCTAAGCATCGACGGCGCTCCGGCCCAAGCCTATCGCGTCGGCACAGAGATTGCCCCCGGCCTGGCGCTTGTCGAGGTCTCTCCCACGGGGATTGAAGTCGATCGCAACGGCACCCGGCTGCGCTCGGCCGCCCCGACTCGCGCAGTGGCACCCAATGGGTTTGTGCCAGCGCCATAACGCCGCCTGAGCCACCGATTCATTCGTGTAACATTAATATTATTATTGTCATATTTCTGACGTATCATCCCGCTTTTGTCGCAATTTCTAGAGAATGCGGAGAGAATTCGTGCATCAGTTTCAGCGCCCGCGTGCCCGCCAGCAAGGTTTCACCCTGATTGAAATCATGGTGGTGATTGTGATCATGGGTATTCTTGCAGCACTCGTGGTTCCCCGCGTATTGGATCGCCCCGATCAGGCACGCCGTGTCGCCGCCCAGCAAGACATCAGCGGCCTGATGCAGGCATTGAAGCTCTATCGCCTGGACAACGGCCGCTACCCTTCCACGGCACAAGGTCTGCAAGCCCTGGTGCAGCGCCCCGAAGGCGCGCGCAACTGGCGTCCCTATCTGGATCGCATGCCCAACGACCCGTGGGGCCAGCCCTATCAATACCTGAACCCTGGCGTCAAAGGCGAAATCGACGTGTTCTCGTTCGGCCCCGACAACAAGCCCGGCGGGGAGCAAGACGATGCCGACATCGGTTCGTGGGAACTCTGAGCGCGGTTTCACCCTAATCGAAATGCTGATCGTGGTGGTGATCATTGCCATCGCCGCGTCCATGGTCAGCTTGTCAGTTTCTGCCTCGTCGGACCGTGTACTGGTGGCTGATGCCGAGCGCCTCGTCGACGCGTTCACCGTCGCACAAAGCGAAGCACGCAGCGACGGTCGCACGATCCGCTGGTACGGCGATGAGCGGGGCTGGTCATTCGAACGCCCAGGCAGATCCGAGCGTCTGTCGGCGCAGGACGAAGGGCCGCAGACTCCCGATCGTTTTGAAGACGACCCCAGCCTACGCGCCCAGACGTGGCGCGCGACACCCGTCACGCTCATCCTGTCGCCGAATCGGCCCGTGTTCTTTGGAACCGAATGGGTTTCCGATCCCTTGGTACTGGAGTTGGCCGCCGACGGAAACACCGTACGCATCGAACGCGACGCGGCGGGTGGTTATGCGATTCATTAATTCCCGCGCGGCGCAACCACCTGTTGCCCCGGCATCGCATTCCGGGCAATCCGGCGTCGGACGACGTCGCCTACAAGAGGGTTTTACGCTGATCGAGGTACTCGTTGCCCTGGCAATTATCGCGGTCGCCATGGGTGCCGCGCTGCGGGCGACGCACGTCATGCTGGACAACAGTCGCGCCATTCGTCACAAGACACTCGCCCTGGTCGCGGCGGAAAATACACTGGCCCTGCTACGGCTCGAAGGTGCTTTTCCCCGCGCCGGCACCCAGACCCGGACCTGCCCGCAAGGCACGCTGGCGCTACGGTGCGAGATCGAAATCCGCAATTCGTTAAATCGCAATTTTCGCCAAGTCACGGTGCGGGTGCACGACACGGACCGCCCCGACACCTCGCTGGCCGAGTTGACGGGCCTGTTGTCGCAGGTCCGATAATGCGTACGCACGCAACCCCGATAGCCCGTCGTTCCTGTCAACGCCTCGCGCCTCGCACCCGCCAACAGGGCTTTACGCTGATCGAAGTACTGATCGCCATTGCCCTGATGGCGTTGGTGAGCCTGATGTCCTGGAAGGGACTGGAACGCGTGTCGGCGGCGCGCGAATGGCTCGGCGATCAGGCCGTCGACCAAGCCATCGTGTTACGCACGCTAGGTCAGATCGAACGCGACCTCAACCGGGCGTATAGCGGTGTGGCTGCCGAAGACACCACAACCGAGAGTCGTGGCGTAAGCGGCGGGACGAGCGAGGGATCCACGGGCGGCACGACCGGTGCAGCCGGCAACGCCGACGATGACGACAGCACCCTGTTTCCCCCCGGCATCAGCGTCACCCAGTCAGCGGGCGCGGTCTTGCTGGATATCACGCGCGCCACGCCGGACAGCGGCTTGTGGCAGCGCGTGACATGGCGTCTACGGCCCGATGGCCTATGGCGCTACAGCGGCGCGCCCGCCGCAAACTATCCTCTGCCCGAACCCACCGAGGGCATTCTCATCATGCCCGACTGCACCAGCCTGCAAGTGCGTGCCTGGGTGTTCGGTCAGGGCTGGCGCGATCCGCTGCGTCCGGCAACAACGCGCGCGTCGGGGCTCGAGGTCGTCATGGAACGACGTCACAACAGTCAATTGGAACGCTACACCCGCGTGGTGATCTTGCCATGATCCGGCGCACTGCTACGACCCAACAAGGCGGGATGGCCGTCGTCAGCGCGCTGATCGTCGTCGCCATTGTCGCGGCCCTGACCAGTGGCCTGTTCCTGCGTCAAACCTCGGCGATTCGCCAGATCGAAAACGAACAGGCCCGCATTCAGGCCCGCTGGCTGTTGCTGGGCGGCATCGACTGGTCTCGCCTGCTGTTGCGTGACAACGCCCGTCAAGAGGCCACGGTGAGAGGCGACCAGCTTTGGGCAACGCCGGTGCTCGATACCCGCATCGAAGGCGATCAAAGCGGCCAAGAGGCTGTCTTTGCGGGCGACATCAGCGACGAGCAAGGCAAATACAATCTGTACAACCTCGCGTCGCGCGGCGTGGTCGACGAAACACAAGTCGCTGTGCTGACGCGCCTGCTCAGCATGCTCGGCCTGCCCGAGCGACTGGCGCCCCAGTTCGCGGGCCATATTGCCATGACACAAAGCCGTCGGCCCCCAGGCACGGAAACGGCACAGGGCGCGCAGACGGACATCCAGGGCGGCGTTCGCGCGCCTCAGCCACGCGGCATCGATGATATGGCCTCGCTCATGAACGTCGACGAGCGCGCCCGTGAATCCCTGCGCCGCACGATGACTGTGCTACCCCAGCCCAGCGAGGTCAACGTCAACACAGCCCAACCCGAGGTGATCGCTGCCCTGGTGCCCGGGTTGACCCTTTCCCAGGCCCGCAGCGTCACGGGCGAACGAGACCGTGGCCGCTGGTTCAACGACAGTGGAGACTTTTCCAATCGTTTAAGCAGCTACGGCGAGGACCTGGAAATTCCCGAGGTTGCCACCGGGAGCAAATGGTTCCTGGCCAATGGCACCGTCGCCTATCGGCGCAGCCGCGTTAGCATGCAAGCACTGCTATCAATGTCAGACCCCCGCACTCCAAAAACAATATGGATAAAAGAAACTCCGTAAAAAACGTTCTGCGTATCGCGTTACCGCCGCTGGCCGAGTGGACGGATAGCACGCCCCTGCCCTATGCCTGGCTGGATCGCCAGGGACGCGTTGCGCGTGGCGGTGAACTGGCGGCCGGCGCGCTAGCCGCCGCCTTTCCACAAGCTCGCGTGCAGGCCGTCCTGCATCCCGACGACGTGATCGTCGCAACCATCAAGGTACCCGCGGTTCCGAACAATCGCTATGCCGCCGCCGTACAGAGCACGCTCGAGGGCCTCGTCCTGGGTGATCTGGACGACCTGGCGGTCGGCTACAGCAAGCGTACGGAAGACGGCACGGCGACAGCTGCGTGGATCTCGCGCGAAGCCCTGCGCAACGCTTGGCAACGCCTGTCGACGGCCGGTTTGGCCGTCCAGGCGTTCTACCCGCTGCAGGTCTGGTCTGAGGCCGGCGCGACAGCAGCACCGGCCGCATTGCACGATCTCCAGGACCCTCGCTGGCAAGCAACCAACCCGGCCTGGTCTCTGACCCTCCCCCAATTAGCGCCACGCCAGCCCTCTCGCTGGCGCGGCGCCGCCGGATGGGCCGCGATCGCTGCCTGCGTGTGGATCATCGGTCTGAATATTTACGCCAGCCAACTCGATCGCGAAGTGCAGCAACTGCGCGAACGCATGGAGCGCGATGTACGGGACGCTTTTCCGGACATTCCCGTCATCCTGGATCCCCTGCGTCAGGCCCAGCAGGGTCGCGACGCCCTGCGCACCGGCCAGGGTGACGTCTCCGGAAAAGACCTGCTCTCGCTGGCACGCACGGCCGCGCAAGTCCTGCCCTTTGCCGCTGATGCGGTGGATGTCATGAGCTATCGCGACGACGTGCTGACGCTGAGACTGTACGACGGGACGCAGGACAGCAACACGCCGAGTCTGTCCGCCGCTGGGGCGACCGCAACCCCCACGGCAACGGCCAGCGCTCCGTCCAGCGACAAAGCGGATCGGCTTGCCGACACCGCCGCCATTTTGCAAAGCGCCGCCGCACTCGGCGCACGCGTCGAGCGCGACGACAACGGCGATTGGCGTATTTCCCGGGCGGAACCTTGATCGCACCTCGGCACGACTGTCGACGTGTATGGAGTATTTTTGATGCGTCTTTCTGAATCTCTACAAACTACGCTGGCTCCCTGGCGGCGTCGCGGCGCCGACGGGTGGCAACATGCGCAAAACTGGTATCGCCAGCGCCCGCCTCGCGAACAACGCTTGCTCGCCATCGCGGGCGCCATCATCGGTATCGCCCTGGTCTTTTTGATCCTGATTGATCCCGCCTGGTCCACCATGACCCGCGCGCAGCGCGAATTACCTGAACTGCGTGCCCAGGCAGCCACCGTCGCCGACCTGACCGCCCAAGTGCGCGCTCTGCGTCGCCAGGGCTCCCCGGCTGCGGGCAACGCCGCGCCATCGACCGACGAACTGGCCACCAGCCTGCAGCGCGAGGGGCTGACCGCAGAAAGCTGGTCCATCGCTCACGGTGACACCGCATCGAAACGCAACGGCGATGCAGAAAATAGCAGGGCTCGTCGTGGCAGTATCGGTGGGGATCGTGTCGGGGGGTCGTCGCAGGCCACCCAAGCCATCACGCTGACGTTGCATGAGGCCTCCGCCGCCTCGTTATTTCGTTGGCTCGACATCGCCGCTCGAGATTGGCGACTGTCCGTCATCGATGCCGAACTGACCCGTGCCATGCACGCCACTGGCAAGCGTCTGCCCGGTCGTCTGAGCGGCACCTTGACCTTAATACCCGCCATGCAACCATGAGTCGTTCCCGGTTTCTCTCGCTGTCGCTTGCCGTCTTTTGTCTGATCTTTGCCCTGATCGCCGCCCTCATCGTCCTGCCCGCACGCTGGCTCATGCTGGCCCTGCCCGACAACGCCATGGCGAGCATCGCTGACGCCAGCGGCACCGTCTGGCAAGGCAGCGCACAGCTCGCCCTTGGACCGCGGGGCGCGCGCTATCTCCTGCCCGAGCCCATTCGCTGGCAATGGAATAAAGGCGCGCTCGAAGTCTCACACACCTGGCTGCGGGGTCCCGTTCGTATCGAACCCGGCCTGTCTGGCGTCAAAGTCTCGGGACAACATCTACAGGCCCCCGCCGGCATCCTGACGGCCTTTGGCGCGCCCCTGAACACGATCGCGCCGGGCGGCCAGATCAGCCTCAATTGGCAAGCCTTTGTCGTGGGACATCTTCCCGACAGCGGCACCCTGGCCACGGGCCGCTGGACCCAGGCCAGCTCAGCCCTATCGCACGTGCGCCCCTTGGGCGACTACCGTCTACAAGTCAGTGCAAAAAACGGGGTGGCACAACTCGCGTTCAGCACCGAGGCTGGCCTACTCACTGCCAAGGGGCAAGGGCAATGGGAAAAAGGCCGCCTGCAATTCAGCGGCACGGCGCAAGCGTCGGACACGGCCAGCGATGCGCAACGGGCCGCGCTCACCGGCATCCTGACCGCGCTGGGACCCGTCTCCGACGGTACGGCCAAATTTGGCACGCCGCCGCGACGATAAGTCCAGATCACGTGCATAGCGCCACCACGGCTTAGCGTGGTGGGGCGTCAGCATATTGGGACTGTATCGTGAGCGTCGATACGCTGCGCGCAGACATGCTAGGTGCTGGCATGCTGGGCGTAGATATGCCTGCCCCAGACACGCCGGGTGCAAACATGCTAGGCAGTGTGCTTGCCTCAGGTGTCCCGCGTCACGCGCACGATTTCCTCGGGTGAAGTCGCGCCCTGCTCCACCCAGCGTTGCCCGTCGTCGCGCAGCGTCCGCATTCCGTTGTGCAAGGCCTGCGTACGCAGTGCCTGCTCGTCGCGCCCTTCGTGTATCAAACGACGGGCGTCTTCATCAACTCTGAAGAGCTCATGAATCCCCGAACGACCGCTATAACCCGTGTGATTGCACGCCTCGCATCCCACTGGCCGATACACGAGTCGACCATCGGGCAATGTCTCGGGTACGCGGCACGCTACACAGAGCTTACGGACCAGACGTTGCGCCAGCACGCCCAATAGCGACGATGCCAATAAAAATGGCTCTACCCCCATATCCACCAGACGCGTCACCGCCGAGGTCGCATCATTGGTGTGCAACGTTGCCAACACCAAGTGACCCGTCAACGACGCTTGTACCGCAATTTGCGCAGTTTCCAGATCCCGGATTTCACCGATCATGATCACATCCGGATCCTGGCGCAAAATCGCGCGCAGCGCCAACGCAAAGGTCATATCGATCTTGGAATTGACCTGCGTCTGGCTGATCCCGGGCAAGTCATACTCGATGGGATCCTCAACCGTCAGGATATTGCTCGTCGATGCGTCCAGTCGCGCCAACGCGGCATACAGGGTCGTGGTCTTGCCACTGCCCGTCGGCCCCGTCACCAGGACAATGCCGTGCGGTTGCCGGATCAGCGTATCCAACTGCTTCAGGACCCCTTGGCTCATGCCCAGCTTTTCCAACTGCAACCGCCCGGCTTCTTTGTCCAGCAAACGCAGCACGGCGCGCTCGCCATGGCCGGTCGGCAACGTCGAAACCCGCACATCAATGGCGCGCCCGCCCACGCGCAAGGCGATACGGCCATCCTGAGGCATACGCTTTTCGGCGATATCCAGATTGGCCATGATCTTGATACGCGAAATCAACGCGGCATGCAGCGCTTTACGCGGACTGACCACATCTCGCAGCACGCCGTCAACGCGATACCGCACCACCGAATGCGTCTCGTACGCCTCGATATGCATATCGCTTGCGCCGTCGCGCGCGGCCTGCGCGAACAGGGCGTTGATCATGCGGATAACAGGCGCATCGTCCTGCGTTTCAAGCAGGTCGGCGACCTCGGGAATATCTTGCAGCAGGCGATCCAGATCGATTTCGTTTTCGGCCACGCCCATCACCACCGCCGCGTCCGCCGTATCACTATAGGCCGCATTCAGCAGGGTCTCTAGCGCCTCGTCCGACACCTGCGTGATCGGAACCTCACCGTGACAACGCAAAATCTCTCGCACCGCCCAGGCCGGCGTACGCGGGCTCGTCGTCAACTGCGACGCTCCGGGCCGCAGCAACAGCACCGCACGCTGCGCGCGCGCCCAACGATAGGGCAACGGATAGGCGTTCACAGATGCGTCACCAGCTCGGCGCGATAGCCCAGTTCTTTCAACAAGGCCACCGCCGTGTCTACCGTCGTTGCGTCACGCGAGATATCCGCACGCACCACATAGCCCTGCCCGCCCGGGCCCACCTGCGAATACGCATTCAGGCCGCTGATGCGCACGGTCCTGACAATGCGATCCGCCGTCGCTTGATCTGGCGCCGAAGCAAACTGCAAAATCGTCGTGTCCGAACGGGTCTCCGCATACAGCGCCGACGGATCGGTCGCGATACTTACCCCACGAGGCAAATTGGCCCGTATCGGCAAACTGGGATCGGACGCCCCGGGAGGCTGCGGCAATTGACGCACCTGAAAGGTCTGCGTCGTCGTAGGTGGCGGACGCCGCATAGTGGCGTTGATCGCCTCGGGTCGCATGTCGTAGCTCCCGTTGCGTTCGTTCGACCCCACGGTATCCACGTTTGAAGGCGGCAAAATGGGCGCCTGCATATCGGGCAGCAACCAGTGTTTCCCCGGCTGCGCCGCGCTCTGGGTGCGCCGCATATAGTCGTAGCGATTGATCGTGACATTGGCGCTATCGTGCGCGTTGCGCACCACGTAAGGTCTCAAGAACACCATCAAATTACTCTTGGTGCGTCTGCGCGTGTCATAACGGAACAAGGCGCCCAAGATCGGAATCGAACTCAGACCCGGCACCCCTTCCGTGGTGGTTCCCACGCTGTCCTCGAGCAAACCGCCTAACACGATAATCTGACCGTCATCGACCAACACGCTGGTATCAATGGCCCGCTTGTTCGTCACAATGCCCATGGTCTCCGACGAGCTGGTCTCGTCGATGCTGCTGACCTCCTGATAGATATCCAACTTGACCGAGCCGCCCTCGGAAATCTGCGGACGGATATTCAGTTTGAGACCGACATCTTCACGTTCAATGGTCTGAAACGGATTGCCACTACCGTCGCTGCCGGAGGTCACATACTGACCCGTCACAAACGGCACGGTCTTGCCCACCAGAATACTGGCCGACTCGTTATCCAGCGTCAGCAAGTTCGGGGTGGACAGGATATTCGCCTCGCCCGTGGCATTCAGGGCGCGTGCCAAGACGCCGAGGTTAATGATTTCAGTACCCAGCACGTCGACCGTGCCCTTGACCACGCCCAACGACAAGCCGCTGCCCAACATATCCAGCGTCGTCGCGCCCGTGCCCGCGCTACCGATCCCGCTTCCGCCCAGATTGGTACCGCCAACAAAACCACTGCCGTCGGCCAAGTTACCGCTGCCCGTCATCCACTGAATGCCGAATTCCGCCGCTGTTTCCTGGCTGACCTCAACGATCAGACTTTCCACCAACACTTGAGCGCGGCGTTGATCCAGTTGGTCGATCACCTCGCGCAGGCTACGATACAGCGGCTCAGGTGCGGAAATGATCAAGGTGTTCGTCGTGGGGTCGGCTTGTATCGTCGCGCCGCCGCCCGAATACGACACCGCGTCCGCCGAACTCGTATCGCGCTCAATCTGCTGCAGCCCCAGCGTACTATCGCCCGACGAACTACCCATCATGCTGCCGGACGATGAGCGGTTGCTGTTGCTGTTGCTGTTGCTGCGCGGCGTGGTGCTGCGATTGCTGCCGGTCGCATTCGAAATGGCCGCACCGCCACCTATCCCGCCAGTACCATTCATTGCGCTGGCGCTATTCAAGGCCTGGCTGTTCAGCAGGCCGCCCAGCACTTCGGCCAACCGCGATGCTTGCGCGTTGCGCAAATACACAACATGCAGATTGCCAGGACGTGATTGGGCGGTGTCCAGCTTGGCAATCAAATCACGAGCCAGCTTGGTGCGCGCCGGGCTGCCCGAGCGAATCAACACGCTGTTGGTGCGTGGGTCAGCCACCATGGACATGCGCTGCGTGGCGTCATTACCCTGGGCATCCAGCAATTGCGTAGCCAACGCCGCAAGATCACTTGCCACGCCATAGCGAACGGGCACCACGTCAGTATCAATCGCGCTGGGCACGTCCACGCGCGCAATCACACTCGCAATGCGATCCAGGTTATCCGCATAGTCCGTGACGACCAGGGTGTTATTACCGGGATACGCATTGATGGGATTATTGGGGGGCACCAATGGCCGCAACACAGGCAGCAGATTAGCCGCGTTCTCATATTTCAACGAAAACACGCGCGTGATGATTTCGCTGCGCTGTGTGCCCCGTGCGAACTGCTCCATCGACACTGGTGCCGGTGCACCCGCGCGCGATGGTGGATCGACGACCACCGAGCTCCCCTGCAACTTGGCATCGGACTCGGGCACTACGCGCGTCACTCCGTCGACGTCGACGATGGCGTAGCCCTGCATGCGCAACGCCCCCGCCAACATGTTGACGGCCGTGTCCCGATCAACAGGTCGCTCTGATACCAACGTCAACTTGCCCTTTACCCGTGGATCAACCAAGTAGTTGCGTTGCGTGAACAACGACAATGCACGCAATACGGCTGGAATATCTGTATCGACAAAATTCAGACTGACTTTGTCGCTCGCCGACTGCGCTTGTGCATAGACAACCGGCAAGGGCATCGTCAGTTGGGCGATCGCAAGCAAACAGGCCAGGGTAGTTTTTCTAACGCGACGCATGAAATCTCGGTGACTAAAAACGGGAAAAGGGACAACGACCAACAATCACAAACAAGTAACAAATCACAGGGAAAACCCCAATCAAAACGGTGCGCGTTCAACACTCGAATCGCGCTGCACGCATGCGGAAAACACCGTCGGATACGCACAATGTGCGCCGAGTATACTGGTTACCGCTGCAACACTACTGTCACAATCCAACGTCACGCTGGCGTGTTTTAAATCAAAGACATTCCAGGCTTTTTGCATGCCCACCTTTCGCTACGAAGCCACCGATTTGGTGGGAAAAATTGTTCACGGCACGCTTGATGCCGAAACCGAGCGCAGCGCGCGCAATCAGTTGCGCGCGCGCGGCCTCCTGCCGCTTTCAACCGTCGCGGCCGCGTCACGTCAGGGGGGCCGCGGCAGTTTCTTGCAACGCCGTCTTTCGGATACAGAACTGGCCTGGCTGACGCGGCAGTTGTCGAGCCTGCTCGCGGCCCGTCTGCCACTAGATGCCGCCCTGAGCGCCACGCTCGAACAGGCCGAGAGCAAACATGTCGCAGGCGCCCTGACCGGCGTGCGCGACGAGGTCCGCGCCGGTTTCCGCCTGGCCGACGCGCTGGCCACACGACCTCGGGATTTTCCGGAGATTTATCGCGCATTGGTCGCCGCCGGCGAAGAGTCCGGCGACCTGTCACAGGTCATGGAAAAGCTCGCCGACTACATCGAGGAACGCAATGCACTGCGCGGCAAGGTGATGACCGCGTTCATCTATCCCGGCGTCGTCTGCTGTGTATCGGTCGTCATCGTGGCTTTTTTGCTGGGCTATGTGGTCCCGCAGGTCATAACCGCCTTTAATCACGCGCATCAACAACTCCCCCTGCTGACACGCGTCATGCTGGTGCTAAGTGATTTCGTACGTCACTGGGGTTGGGCGACGGCGTTGGGCGGCGTGGCCCTCTTCGCACTCTGGCGCATGGCGCTGCGGGACCCCGGCAGACGCATAGCGTGGCACGCTCGCCTGTTGCGTTTACCGTTGATCGGGCGTTTTGTGCTGGGTGTCGACGTGGCGCGCTTTGCATCCACGCTGGCAATCTTGAGCGGCAGCGGTGTCAGTCTGCTGGGCGCATTGAACGCTGCCCGCCGCACGCTGGGTAATGATCGCCTACGCGGCGCGGTCGACGAAGCCACCGAGCGTGTGCGCGAAGGCACGCCCCTGGCGTCCGCGCTGGCGGCCCAAAAGGTGTTTCCGTCATTATTGATTCACCTGATCGCCAGTGGCGAGAAAACCGGCCGCCTGCCGGAACTGCTGGAGCGCGGTGCACAAAACCTGTCTCGCGACCTCGAACGGCGCGCCATGGCGATGACTGCCCTGCTGGAACCGTTGCTGATCTTGCTGATGGGCGGCTTTGTGCTGTTGATCGTGTTGGCGGTGATGATGCCGATCCTGGAGATGAATCAGCTGGTGCGCTAGGCGCTACAGCGCCTGCTCGCCACTTTCACCGGTCCGAATACGGATGGCCTGATCGACCGGCGACACGAAAATCTTGCCATCGCCGATTTTGCCCGTCCGGGCGGCCTTGATCACCGCCTCGATCGCCTGTTCGACCATATCGTCGGCCAGCACGACCTCGACGCGGATTTTCGGCAGAAAGTCCACCACATACTCGGCGCCCCGGTACAGCTCGGTATGCCCCTTTTGGCGGCCGAATCCCTTGACCTCGGTGACCGTCAGCCCACTGACGCCGACCTCGGCCAGCGCCTCGCGCACTTCGTCGAGCTTGAAGGGTTTGATAATGGCAGTGACTTGTTTCACGTTGTTCTTGTCCTGAAGAAAATTCGACTCTGGGCAAATCATGCCCCGCACTCGGCACACAGGTTCAGACGGTTTCCCGGAACCCGTTTGTGACAGGATAGCGCCAATCCCGCCCAAACGCGCGTGGCGTGATGCGCGGACCGGGCGGCGCCTGACGACGCTTGTATTCGTTAATGCGAATCAGGCGCACGACCTGCTCGACGGCGGATTTCGGGAAACCAGCCGCGACAATATCGGCCGCGGACTCGTTGCCCTCCATATAGCGCTCCATGATGCCGTCCAGGATTTCGTAGGGCGGCAGGCTGTCCTGGTCGGTCTGATCCGGTCGTAGCTCGGCCGACGGCGGGCGCGTGATGATGCGGCGCGGAATGACCTCTTGCGCTTGATTGCGCCACTCCGCCAGACGGTACACCAGCGTCTTGGGCACGTCCTTGATCACGGCAAACCCGCCCGCCATATCGCCGTACAGCGTGCAATACCCCGTCGTAAGCTCGGATTTATTGCCCGTCGTCAGCACCAGATGGCCGGTCTTGTTGGACAACGCCATCAACAGCGTCCCGCGTACGCGAGCCTGGATGTTTTCTTCTGTCGCGTCGAGCGGCAGGCCCGCGAACTGCGGCGCCAGCATGGTTTCAAATGCCTCGAACGCCGGGGCAATCGCGATATCGTCGTGCCGCACCCCCAGTCGCTGCGCCATATCCGTTGCGTCCGTCTGGGAAATATCGGCGGTATAGCGGGACGGCATCATTACCGTGCGCACATTCTCGGCGCCCAGCGCATCCACCGCGACGGCCAGCACCACGGCCGAATCAATCCCGCCCGAGAGGCCAATGATGGCGCCGGGAAAACCGTTCTTGCCCAGATAGTCACGCACACCCAGAACGAGGGCCTTCCAGACTTGCTCTTCGAGGCAGTACGGCGCCACATCGGCGTATTGGGACACGGGCCGCACCGCGCCGCGGGCGTCCACCTCAACCACATTGACGCCCTCGGTATAGTCCGGCAGGCGCGCGGTCGATTGACCCTGAGCGTCCAGGGCAAACGATGCCCCATCAAATACCAGCTCGTCCTGCCCACCGACCATGTTCGCGTAGATCACGGCACAACCGGTGTCCTGCGCGCAACGACGCGCAACCTGCAGCCGCTCGTCTTGCTTGCCCGTGTTGTAAGGCGACGCATTGGGGACCAGCAGCACCTGAGCACCGGCGTTGGCGGCGGCACGCGGCGCGGACTCGAACCAAATGTCTTCGCAGATATTGACGCCAAAACGCACGCCCTTGACCTCGAATACCAAGGGCTCCTGGGCCGAGGAGAAATAGCGCTGCTCGTCGAACACCGAATAATTCGGCAACTCGCGTTTGCGATACACGCCCACCACGCGCCCTTCGCACAATACCGTGGCCGCGTTATACAGGTGCTCGCCCTGGGCCAATACATGGCCGACGACCACATGCAGGTCAACCATATCGGCCATATCCTGGCGCAACTGGTCCAGCACCGCCTCTTGGCGCTCGACAAAATGCGGCCGCAGCAACAGGTCTTCGGGGGGATACCCCGTCAGCACCAGTTCTGGCGTGACCAGGACATCGGCGCCCTGCTCGTGCGCCGAACGGGCCGCCTTGAGTACGCGAGCCGCATTACCGGCGATATCGCCCACATAGGCGTTGATTTGCGCGATTCCAACGCGGGCAGCGCGGTTTGACGACGGTTCCAAATCAGGATTCCCAATCGGTTGAGGACGAAAGGAAAATTATCGCATGCCGACGCTATCGCTCGGCGCCAAGCGAGGCTCGGGCGCGCGGGCGTCTTCGTGCAGCGCACGTTCGCGCGCCATCTCTTGGCGCAGCGCCCGTCCCAACCCGTCGCCCATCGCTCCCACATCGGCTCCCGTAGGCTGTTGGTACAAGCGTAGGCCGAGCTCGGGCAAGATGGCCAGCAAATGATCAAAAACGTCACCCTGAATGCGTTCGTGCTCGACCCAGGCGGTCTGCGCCGTAAAGCAATACACTTCGACCGGAATGCCGTCGGATTGGGGCTCCATCATGCGCACCATCATCGACATATCCTGGCGAATTTCGGCGTGTTTCTTCAGGTAAGCCAGCGCATAGGCTCGAAAAGTGCCGATATTCGTCAAACGTCGACGATTGGCCGGTTCTAGCGCCAATTCTTCGCCCAGCTCGCTATTGGCCCGCAGCAAATCACTCTGCTTGGCCTCCAGATAGTCATGCAGCAGCAGGAAATGCGACAGTCGCCGCGCTTCGTCGTCCGTCAGAAAGCGCACGCTGGTCGCATCGACCCGCATCGTGCGCTTGATACGCCGCCCACCCGACTCGAACATGTGCCGGTAATTGCGGTAGCTTTCTGAAAACAGCTTATACGTGGGCACCGTCGTCACGGTGTTGTCCCAGTTTTGTACCTTGACGGTATGCAGGGCGATATCGCGCACAAAGCCATCAGCATTGGCCTGCGGCATCTCGATCCAGTCGCCGATACGCAGCATATCGTTAGACGTGAGCTGCGTGCTGGCGACAAACGACAACAACGTATCCTTGAACACCAGCAGCAAGACGGCGGACACCGCCCCCAGGCCGGAGATCATCCACAACGGCGAGCGCTGCAACAGAATAGACAGCACCAGCACGAAACAGATGGCGATCAGCGCCAGCTTGCCGATCTGGATATACCCCTTGATCGAGCGCGTCTTGGCCCGCGTGGTCGCGGAATACGTATCCTGCAAAGCGCTCAGCAACCCGGCGATGGCCAGAAACACGCAAATCCAGGCCGCCGCGTGCGCCAAGCGCCCGATGATGAGCACCAGCCCCTCCACGTGAGGCACCTGGTCAATCCCCAGCGACACCACGGCAAATGGCACGGCATACCAGATGTGGTGATACGCGCGGCGACGCCGCAGCGCCTTGTCCCAGTCGGCGCGGCCAGTCAAAATCAGCAGCCGATGCGCCCCAAGCAGGATAAGGCGTGCGCCGACCCATTGCGCGACCAGCGCCACCAGGACCAACACCACGACGCCCACCAGCGTCTGCGCCCAAGGGTGTTCAGGCACATATTGCGTCAGCCTGACTACCAATCGATCCCAATCCCAATCCATTAGCACGCCTTGATTCTGTCGTATGACTTGTTCGAATTATCCAACAAGTCGGGGCCTGCGTCGGTCAATCACCTCACAGATTCGGCGGCAATAGGCAACGCCCGCGCCGACACCCCGGCAAAGCCCCTCACCCTGGCTCTATAATCCCGCCCATGGCAAAAACTCCCCACTCCGACCAAAACCAGTTCGCCAACAAGGCGCAAGCCTGGTCCGCCCGGTTCTCTGAGCCGGTTTCCGATCTCGTCAAACGCTACACCGCGTCCGTGGACTTTGATAAGCGCATGGCGCGCTGCGACATCCAGGGTTCGCTGGCGCACGCTGACATGCTGGCCGCCCAGGGCATTATCAGCGCCCAGGATCTGGCCGATATCCAGCGCGGCATGACCCAAGTCCTGTCCGAAATTGACGCCGGCAGCTTCCAATGGCTGCTCGACCTCGAAGACGTCCACCTGAACATCGAAAAACGCCTGGTCGAACTCGTCGGCGACGCTGGCAAGCGCCTGCATACCGGCCGCTCGCGTAACGATCAGGTCGCCACCGACATCCGTTTGTGGTTGCGCGCGGAAATCGACAACCTGATCGACCTGCTGCGCCAACTGCGCCACGCGCTGGCCACCGTCGCCCTGGAACACGCCGGCACCATCATGCCCGGCTTTACCCACCTGCAAGTCGCCCAGCCCGTCACCTTTGGCCACCATCTCCTGGCCTACGCCGAGATGTTCGGCCGCGACGCCGAGCGTCTGGCCGACTGCCGGGGCCGCGTCAATCGCCTGCCGCTGGGCGCAGCCGCACTGGCCGGCACCTCGTTTCCGATCGACCGCGAGCGCGTCGCCAAAACCCTGGGTTTTGACGGCGTCTGCCGCAACTCGCTCGACGCCGTGTCCGATCGCGATTTCGCCATCGAATTCTGCGCCGCCGGCGCCCTGATCATGACGCACATATCGCGCCTGTCCGAAGAGCTTGTGCTCTGGATGAGCCCGCGCGTGGGTTTCATTGATCTGGCCGACCGTTTCTGCACCGGCAGCTCGATCATGCCCCAGAAAAAGAACCCCGACGTGCCCGAATTGGCGCGCGGCAAAACCGGCCGCGTCAATGGCCATCTGGTCGCCCTGTTGACTCTGATGAAGGGCCAGCCCCTGGCCTACAACAAGGACAACCAGGAAGACAAAGAAGGCCTGTTCGATACGGTCGATACCGTGCGCGACACGCTCACCATCTTTGCCGACATGGCCACCGGCATCAAGGTCAAGCCCGAGAACATGCGCGCGGCGGCTTTGCAGGGTTTTGCCACCGCCACCGACCTGGCCGACTATCTGGTCAAGCGCGGCTTGCCCTTCCGTGACGCCCACGAAGTCGTGGCCCACGCCGTACGCGACTGCGAACAACGCGGCTGCGACCTGGCCGACTTATCGACCGCCGATCTCAAGGCCTACCACGACAGCATCGACGAAGACGTCCATGAGGTCCTGACGCTCGAGGGCTCCGTGGCCGCACGCAAGCACATCGGCGGCACCGCCCCCGAGCGCGTGGCCGAAGAAGCCCAGCGCGTATTGACGGAAACGGCGCAGGGCTGATCCCGCTAGACCGGCCCGCTCCACTCCGTGACAAACTCACGGAAATCGGGCCGTTCTATCGTGGGTACGGCGCAAGCCGGCGTACCCACGGCCAAGAACCCCAAAAACCGGTGATCCAGCGAATCCAAGCCCAGGGCGTCCTGGACCTCTTCCAGGTACGTCCCCATCCCTGTGCTCCAGAACGCGCCATAGCCCAGCGCGTGGATGGCGTTCAGCATGTTCATCACCGCCGCGCCGGTCGCCAGCAACTGCTCTTGCTCGGGTACCTTGGGATTGTCGTGGTCAATCTTGTGCGCCAGGCCGACAAATAGCGGGACCTCGCTCATCCACTGGCGGACCGATTTTTCCTTTTCGGGCGTCATGCGCGGGTCGCCGCTGCGCTTGACCGCATCCAGGGCCAGATCCGCCAATCGGCCGATCGCCTCGCCACGGATCAATACAAAACGCCATGGACGCAGCTTGCCGTGGTCAGGCGCGCTCATCGCGGTCTGCAGAATCTGATCCAACTCGTCCTGTTTCGGTGCCGGCGCGCGCAGGAATTTCATCGACCGGCGGGAAGTTAAAGCATGCAAAGGGGAAACGGCTGTCATGAGATCGTTATCGCTAAAGTCATTCGAGAAACATTCTCATCATACTTGAGCGTACCGCCGCACAGGCGAGTCCCACTTCAACCCAAATGGGTATGACGTTCGCCACGCTCCTCCACCTGCATCTGCGCCAGGCCGTGCAAAATGCCGCAATCCTCCGCATCTGGCCGCGCCGACAGGCAACGCTGTCGTAGCTCGGCCAATTGCGTTTTCAACTGCTTCAACTCGGCAATCCGGGCGTCGACGTGCGCAATATGCTCGTCAAACAACGCATTAATCGGCTGGCAGCTCGTCTGATGATTGTCCGCCAGGCTCAGAATGGTCCGAATTTCATCCTGCGTCATATCCAAGGCGCGGCAGTTACGGATCAGTCGCAGCCGCTCCAGATGCGCCTCGCCATAGCTACGATAGTTGTTCAGACTACGCTCCGGCTTGGGTAATAATCCCTCTTTCTCGTAATAGCGCACGGTTTCGACCGTCGTACCGGCTGTCTTGGCCAGCTCACCGATTTTCATGATCCTCTCCTGTAACGCGGCGCCCTGCCCCCCACGGTGACCCGATGCAGTCGCGAGGCGGGAAATACGGGGTAGGAAACATTCAGGGCTTGACTCTATAGTAACTCCAAGGTGTGAAATACCCGCATCTCCTCTGAAATAGTCGGAAATCACCCATGTCCACGTCTTCAGCTTCGCAGTGCTGTTCCCAGGACCCCAGTCCCGACAAGCAGGACCACGATCACAAGCATGAACACGATCATGCCAACTCTCGCGACGTGGGCCAAAGCTGCTGCGCCACCGCCTCGGGACCGGCCACCGAGGCCGCTCTGCAGGCGGGTCCTGGCCAGCAACTGAGCCGGCTACGTATCGGTCAAATGGACTGCCCGACCGAAGAAACGCTGATCCGCAAAAAACTGGACAAGCTGCCGGGCATCCATGACGTGCACTTCAATCTGATGCAGCGCGAGCTGACCGTCGTCCACGCGCAAGACACACTTGATCCCATCGTCAGCGCCATCAAATCGCTAGGCATGACGCCCGAGCTGCTCGCCCAGGATGACACCAGCGCACCAGCGGCCACGGGCCCCTCGTCGCGCACTGGCTATCTGCTCGCCACGGGCGGGGTACTGGCCGCGCTCTCCGAGGCCGCGCATTTTGCCGCGCTACCCACGGCCGTCAGCGCCATCCTGGCTGTCGTCGCGATCCTTACGTGCGGGCTGGGTACCTATCGCAAAGGCTGGATTGCCCTGCGCAACGGCAATCTGAACATCAACGCCTTGATGAGCATCGCCGTCACCGGCGCCGTCCTCATCGGTCAGTGGCCCGAGGCCGCCATGGTGATGGTGCTGTTCAACATCGCCGAGCTCATCGAAGCCCGGGCCCTCGATCGCGCGCGCAACGCCGTTCGCGACCTGCTCGCGCTGACCCCCCAGGTCGCCACGGCCCGCCAGCCCGACGGGTCATGGAAGGAAATCCCCGTCGCCAACCTGAATCTTGAGGATTGGGTACGCGTGCGGCCCGGCGAACGCATCGCCGTGGACGGCATCATTGTCGAAGGGACTTCCGCCATCGACCAGGCCGCCATCACCGGCGAAAGCCTGCCCGTCGACAAAACCATCGGCGACACCGTCTATGCCGGCACGGTCAACACCACCGGCGCTTTTGACTACCGCGTCACCGCCGCGGCGGGCAATACCACGCTGGCCCGCATCATTCACGCCGTCGAGCAAGCCCAGGGCGCGCGTGCGCCCACCCAGCGCTTCATCGACCGGTTCTCGCGTATCTACACGCCTGCGGTCGTTATCCTGGCAATCCTGATCGCCGTCGTGCCGCCACTCGTCGCCGGCCAACCCTGGATGGACGCCATCTACCGCGCCCTCGCCTTGCTGATCATCGCCTGCCCCTGCGCGCTGGTCATTTCCACGCCCGTCAGCGTCGTCAGTGGCCTGACCGCCGCTGCGCGGCGCGGCATCCTGATCAAGGGCGGCATCTACCTTGAACAGGGCCGCAAACTGAACTGGTTGGCGCTAGACAAAACCGGCACGCTCACCCACGGCAAGCCCGTTTGCACAGACTTTATCGCGCTACAGGCTAGCGCGCCCTCCGGCAGCCAAGGTAATACCGCCGTGGCAGATTCAACCGCAGCCTCTGCGGACCACGCGCTCTCGACCGGCGACGCAACCACCCTCCTCGATTCATCGACCGACCGCATCGCCGACCTAGATTCCCCCACCGCCCTGATCGCGGCCAGCCTCGCGGCCCGTTCCGACCACCCCGTCTCGCGCGCGGTCGCACAGGCTTACCTCGCGGCACATCCCGACGCCGTGCTACGTGATGTGCAAGACTTCTCCGCCCTGCCCGGTCGGGGCGTGCGCGGTCGCATCGACGACCAGACCTGGCACCTGGGTAACCTGCGCCTGATGCGCGAACTGGGTATCGCCACCCCCGAAATACAAGGCCGCATCGAAGCCTATGAACAGCAAGGAAAAACCGCCATCGCCCTGACCGATGGCACGCAAACCCTCGCCCTGGCCGCCGTCGCCGACACGCTCAAACCCAGCAGCAAAGAAGCCATTGCCAGCCTGCATCAGCTTGGCGTACGCACCCTGATGCTGACCGGCGACAATCCTCGTGCCGCCCGCGCCATCGCCGAACAAGCCGGTATCGACGAAGCGCACGGCGAACTGCTGCCTGAAGACAAGCAACGCGCCGTCGAGGCCAAGCTCAGCGCGAGCCACACCGTCGGCATGGTCGGCGACGGTATCAACGATGCTCCCGCCCTGGCGCGCGCCGACATCGGCTTTGCCATGGGCGCGGCCGGCACCGGCACCGCCATCGAGACCGCCGACGTCGCCCTGATGGACGATGACCTGCGCAAGATATCCGCCTTTGTGCGGTTATCACGCGCCACCCACCAAGTCCTGATGCAAAACATCGGGATGGCCCTGGGTATCAAGGCAATCTTCCTCGTGCTGGCGGTCACCGGGCACGCCAGCCTGTGGATGGCCGTGTTTGCCGACGTGGGCGCCAGCCTACTGGTCGTGGCCAACGGATTGCGATTGTTACGGGCGCGTTAGCGCGTAAAGTCGTGGTAGCCACCCCTGGCGTTCCCCTGCCGCTTATAACTAATAGAAATATTTTCAATATTTTTTATAGGTTGTGGAAGAATAGACGGCTTGTTAGAGTCATCGTTTATGCGCGGTGGGGCTCATAAGGCCCCACAAGCCACACAACAACTCACCGGAGCGTGACATGAAGCCCCTGCGTTCGATCCTGTTGACTGGATTGCTATCTCTCGTCTCCGTTTGCGCCTACGCCCAAGATGGCCTGGCCGACATCAAATCGGCCGGCGTTATCAAAATCGGCACCGAGGGTACCTATGCCCCGTTCAGTTATCACGACGCGTCGGGCAAGCTCACCGGTTTCGACGTCGATATCGGTCGCGCCATCGCCGAACGCCTTGGCGTCAAGGCCGAGTTCGTCGAAGGCAAATGGGACGGCCTGATCGCCGGCCTCGACGTCAAGCGTTATGACGCTGTCATTAACCAAGTCGGTATCACCGATGCACGCAAAGCCAAATACGACTTTTCGGACCCGTACATCGCCTCCGAGGCCGTCCTGATCGTGCACGACGACGAAAAAAACATCAAAAGCTTCGAGGACATCAAAGGCAAGCGCTCGGCCAACACATTGACCAGCAACTTTGGCAAACTCGCCCAGAAATATGGCGCCGAAGTCATCGCCGTCCAAGGTTTTAACGAGGCCATCGACCTGCTGCTCTCCGGCCGCGTCGATGCCACCATCAACGACAACCTGTCCTTCCTGGACTTCAAAAAACAAAAACCCGACGCCAAGGTCAGCATTGTCGACAGTGACAAAAGCGCGGAATTCAGCGAGTCCGGAGTCTTGATCCGCAAAAACAACCCCGAACTGCGCGACGCCATTAACAAGGCACTGGCCGACATCAAGGCCGACGGTACCTACAAAACTATCTCGGTCCAGTACTTCGGCACAGACCTGTCCGCCCAGTAACGCCATCGCGACGTAAAGACCACCCGAGCATCGCCCCTCCCCATGGACGCCGCTATCGTGCCCGCATGGCTACAGTTAATGCTGGATTCATTCTGGCCCTTGCTGAAGGCGGGACTCGCCTTCACCGTACCCCTGACGCTATTGTCCTTTGCGGGCGGGCTGATACTGGCATTCATCGTCGCGCTGATCCGGCTATTTGGCCCTAAGCCACTGGTCCTGATCGTCCGCTTTTATGTCTGGCTGATACGAGGCACCCCACTGTTGGTGCAGTTGTTCATTATTTTCTATGGCCTGCCCAACGCCGGCATCGTACTGGATCCCCTGCCTGCGGCACTGATCGGCTTTATCCTCAACGTCGGTGCGTACAATTCCGAAGTCATACGCAGCGCCATCGAGTCCATTCCCAAAGGCCAATGGGAGGCCGCCTACTCGCTCAGCATGACCCGCGGCCAAGCCATGCGACGTACCGTATTGCCCCAGGCCGCCCGCGTCGCGGTCCCCCCGCTGGCCAACTCATTTATCTCGCTGGTCAAAGACACCTCGCTGGCCGCGGTGCTCACCGTACCCGAGATTTTCCAGGCCGCCCAGCGCATCGCCGCCGTCACCTACGAGCCGCTGATCCTCTACACAGAGGCCGCCCTGATCTATCTGATATTCAGTTCCGTGCTGTCGGCCGCCCAAACCCGCCTCGAGCGCCGTTACGGCCAGCATGCTGTCTTTACCGAGGGGCAACGCTGATGATCTCGCTCACGCAGATCAACAAATCCTTCGGCACGCACCACGTGCTGGACAACGTCGACGTCGCCCTTGCCGAAGGCAGCGTCACCGCACTGATCGGCCCGTCCGGCAGCGGTAAAAGCACACTGCTGCGCTGCGTCAACCTCCTTGAAATCCCCGAAGCGGGCACCCTGCGCATCGGCGATGAAACCCTGGAATTCAATCCCGTGCACAGGCCGCAGCGCGACGCAATCCAACGCATCCGCATGCAAACCGGCATGGTGTTCCAGAACTTTCAACTGTTCCCCCACCAGACCGTCATCGACAACGTCATGGAAGGCCTGGTCACCGTCCAAAAATGGCCCCAGGCCAGGGCTCGCGAACGTGCCGAGGCTCTCTTGACCAAAGTCGGCATGCTTGACAAGGCCAATGCCTGGCCGTTGAACTTATCCGGCGGACAACAACAACGCGTCGCCATTGCGCGCGCGCTGGCGCCTTCTCCCCGCGTCTTGCTCTGCGATGAGCCCACCTCCGCGCTGGACCCCGGCCTCGCCGCGGAAGTCGTGGACGTGCTCAAACAACTCGCCAGCGAAGGCATGACTATGCTGATGGCCACCCACGATCTGCGTCTGGCTGCGGCGATCTCACGCGAAGCCGTTTTTCTACAAGATGGCAAAGTAGTCGAATCGGGCGCGTCCGCCAAGTTATTTACGCAGCCCAGCGATCCGCGTACCGCAGCGTTTATTTCGACATTGACGCAGTGAGATTGACCCAGTGACATCGATGCAGCGATGTCAACGCATAACCCGCGCTGAATCTCAACGCGGGTTCGTCGCCAGTCGTTAAAGGACGGCGCTTACTGCCCCGACTCCCATTGCTCGACAGTCAATTGCGGTATCGCAAAACGATCCGTTGTCGTGGTGTACCATCCCGGACTCGCCATCCGTCCAATCGCCTCAAACTTCGAACTGTCGAGATGGCAACGGTCCACGTCGATGACGCACGAATCATCGATATGCATCGCGCTCACGGTGGCCATCACCATGACCGACGACGGCGGCACATCGATGATCTGCTGAAGCTTGCATTCCAGTGTCAACGGACTGCTCTTGATCCGGTGTCCGGCAATCTTGGTGCAAGGCACCGTCTCCAGCCCCGCCTTTTCCAGTTCGTTCACACCGACAGGGAAAGGCACTGCGGTGGTATTCATGGCCTGCACAAGAGGCTGCGTCACCATATTGATCGCGAACTCTCCCGTCGCCCGGATATTTGCCAGACTATCCTTATCGTTTCCCTTTGGCCGCCCCATACCGATACAGACAACGGGAGGATGTCCGCCAAAAAAGTTGAACAATGAATACGGTGCCGCATTCACAACACCATCGGCATCCTGACTCACCACCCATGCAATGGGACGAGGCAGAATTGAGGATGACATCAGTTTGTAGCTGCGGCCAACATCCAGGTCATCCATATCGAACATCATGGTGTGTTTCCGTCCCGTTATGAATCCATAGCGCCTCGCTGTGCGCACGCCGCGAATCGACGTGGCCGCTGAAGGCGCCAATCTTAGTTCGAACTGATTTTAATACGTTCGATTACCGGCTCCCAACGCACACGGTCTTCCTCGATCAACTTATCAAGCGCTTTACTATCCGCATGTAATGGAATGGCACCCATATCAGTGATCTTCTGCTGAACCTCCGGATCTTCCATCACAACAGTCATCTCGCGACTCAACCGCTCAATGATTGCATCAGGTGTTTTCGCCGGGGCAAAAAATCCCATCCAGCTCGATGACTCCGCGCCTTTTACACCCGCCTGTGCGGCGGTAGGTACATCCGGCAAGGACTTGACGCGCTCACCGTAGACGACCGCCAGCGCTTTCAAACGTCCGTTACTGATAAAACTGGCAGTTGTCGCCGGATAATCAAACGCGACGGGTACCACACCCCCTACAACATCTTGAACAGCAGGTGCACTACCCCGATACGGGATGTGAGTCATTTTGATGCCCGCGACGTCCTGAAACAGCTCGCCGGTCAGATTTGCGGCGGATCCATTACCTGCGGAGGCATAACTCAAATTACCCGGATTCGCTTTGGCATAAGCGACAAGCTCCAACAATGTGTTGTAAGGCGCATCCGCACGCACAACGATCACCGTCGCCGCATCGATAAATGCGTAGACTGAGGCAAAGTCACTTGCCGGCGGAATATTGACGTCCTTCTGAATCATGGCGTTCGTCACCTGTGTACCACGCGTACCCATAAACAGCGTGTATCCATCCGGCTTCGCTCTTGCGGCATACTCTGCCCCAATTGCCCCGCCCGCGCCCGGACGGTTATCAACGATAATCGGTTGCCCCAATCGCTCAGATAATTTTTTCGCCACCAAACGCCCGGATACATCGGTAATGCCCCCGGCCGTATAGGGAATCACGAGCGTGATGGGCTTTTCCGGATAGGCTTGGGCAGCATTCGCTTGCGATATACCCAGACCAAGGCACAACAGCGCAGCATAAGCAAAATTTTTCATTGAATTGTCTCCTTTGTTATTGATAGATAGGCAAGCGACAAGCTCAGCAAGATCGCCTGTTTACTCACCAGGCCATGCGTAGCATCTCCAGGGCATCGCCTGCACTTTGAACTGGGCGTGGGCTATTGCGCATACCAGGGTCATGCATGCTCTTTTGCGCAATGGACGGCAAGTCCACCTCCGGAACATTCAATTCACGCAACCGAGCAGGCAGTCCCAATGTCGCGACAAAGCGCTCAACCCACGAACCCAGATCCTCGCCCGGGCCGTCCAGCGCCGCTATCACGCGCCGTTGTTGGCGTTGATTGACGGTCACATTCCAACGCAAGACCGATGGCAGCAATACGCAGGAAGTCAATCCATGCGCGACACCGGCGTGTATACCCAGCGTGTGCCCCAACGCGTGGCTGGCTCCGGTCTTCACCCCCGCATTACCCCCCGTAATGGACAACCATGATGCCAATTGGCATTGCACTCTGGCCTCAAGATCGCCCGGTCGACGGTGCACAGCAGGAAGCGCCCACGCCAACATTTGCAAAGCGTGCAGACTCGTCGCGTCAGACACGGGATGGCTGCGTAATGCGACCAGGCGTTCAATGGCGTGATCCATCGCCTTGACCCCGCTGGCCAAAAAAATCGGCAAGGGAACGTCCATCGTTAACACCGGGTCAAGAATCACCGTACGAGGCGCCATTGCCGCATGCGCTACGATATTCTTGACTCGGGTGTCGGGGTCGCTAACGCCGGCAAACCACGTAAACTCCGCCGCCGATAATGTCTGCGGCACAACCGTGATGCGTAGCCAATCTGCTGCCTCCTGATCAGGATCACTCGAATCGACCTGGCTCAGGTCCTGAGGCTCCAATAACATCGCGGCGTCTGCGTCGACGCTTTTATGCAAAAGCAATGCGATCGCCTTGGCCGCGTCAATCACCGATCCTCCACCCAGTGCGACCAGATGATCAACGTTCAACTCACGTGCCAGCAGTGCACCTTGCCGAATACACCGTACCGGCACATGTGGCAATGCCTCACAGAACTCGCCGACGTACCGCTGTCCCAATGCAGCACTCAAGGTTTGCAGCGCGACCGAACCTCGTGCCTGGGGCGCCGCGATGACGAGAACGCGTTGTGCATTACAAACATGCATCTCCTCTACAACAGCCTTATCAAAAGGCTGCCCATGAACGACTCTCTCTAACAAAGTGTGGCGACAGATGCCTGCCGCAACTGACGATGTCTCAGGAGTAGTCATTGCCGTACGACTCTCGATTGCGCGTCCGCATCCGACTCCGGCATGCCAGAGAGCGACACCGGAAACCGCAGAAAAGACGTTCCATCACTTGCCTGTAGATCCCGGCCCGCGGCCAGGCTGGTATCCAGAAGATCAGAGGGTTTGACCAGCAACATCGCCGGCACATCGGCGGCCATCAACGCCACATGCAGTTCATTGCTTTCACGTTGCAGCACGTGTGCGGCGATGGCTTGGCGAATAGCACCCGCGGACTTTGCGCGATACTCATAGTCCATGAACGCTGCATCAGTGAATGTGTTCAGTTCAAGGCATTGCACAAGCCGCTGCCAGAAATGATTTTCCAGCGCGCAGATCGTGATTTCCTGACCGTCCCGGCAACGAAACACCCCGTATGCCGGTTTGTCCAGTACGTCCTGACGCTGTTGATTCAGGGCATCCAGGCCCTGGGCCTGAAAAGCGCCCAAGCGCGGGTTCATCCAATGAGCAAGACAATCCGCCAGGGCAATGTCCAGATACTGTCCCTTGCCTGATTGCACACGCTGAAAGAGCGCCGCCAGCACTGCGCTAAATCCATACATCGCACCACAAAGATCCGCCACCGGCAGGCCGAAGACATGCTCCGGTCTACCATCGGGCAATCCCGATAGCGCGAGCGCACCACTGACCGCTTGGTAATTGAGATCATGCCCTGGCAGCAAAGCACGCTCCCCTGTTTGGCCATAGCCACTGATAGAGGCATAGATCAATCGGGGATAGCGCGAACTAAGCGTTGCATAATCCAGTCCAAGCCGCTTCATCACGCCGGGACGATAGGCCTCCAACAACACGTCGGCCGTCTCAAGCAACTGTTCGATCTGCGCATGCCCCTGCGAAGATTTAAGGTCCACCTGAATACAGTCTTTGCCGCGGTTCGCCGCATGAAAGACCCCCGGTGCCATCAGGCGAGCGTTGTCGCCGTGCGGAGGTCGCTCGATCTTGGTCACGTGGGCCCCCAGTTCGACCAAATTTTGCGACAAAAACGGGCCCGGTAGCAGTTCAGTGAAATCCAAGACGCGGATCCCTTGTAGCGGTGTCATCTTGTTCACCGCGCGCGGACTGCCTTGACATTGCGGGGATCCTGATCGAGCACCAAATCCCACAACTCCTGTCCAGTCGGGTGTTCAGCTTCTTCGCGCACATGCGCGACCAGCCCCGCAGCGCGGCCGACAAGCATCAGGCCACGACCGAAGATCCCGTCCAATCCCATGTCCGCGACAATAGCGCCCAACGCTCCCGCTCCATTCATGGGCAAGCGCTTGCCATGATCTTGTTCCAGCACTTGCGGAATCGCCAATGCCAGCCGCCAATGCTTGCCAAAATACCCGTGCTGTTCCGAAATCTCCTGCAGCACCGGGACGCGCGGATCACCGTGGACATGAATATTGTGTCCAAGACCGGAAATGGGTGTACGTGTTTCGCGGTACTTTCGCACGAGTGTGCGTGCAGCCTCGGTCACCGCCTCGTCGGCCGCGTCGGGATCCAGCGTCGCCGCGCCCTTCTTCAACATATCCGCTACATTCAGCACGGTGCCGAGATAACGGCTACCAGCACCCAGCAAGCCTGACGCCACCGCGCCCTGAACCGATTCCGGCGCACCCAGAAATGTCAATCTCGTCGACAATGCACTCGGCGTTAGCCCATGATCAGCCGCGGCGACCAATATCAAGTTCGCCATGGCTTTTTCCCGTGGCTCTGGCATTCTTGAAAAATTCAACCAGTAAATCATGTCGATAAAATCGAATTTTCCAAAAATGTCCGTGGAAAGATTCTTGCCACGCACCATGATGACGTCCGGCGTGGTGTAGCCGATTTCAGTCTTGACTGCCATGTTTCTTTACTCCGATTCGTTCTTGGATAACGCTTCAACAATGACGACCGCGTCGAGCGCAATCGCGCCTTGGCCCGCTGCCCCGACCCAGACAGGATTCAGGTCGATTTCCCGTACTTGGGGATTGGCCAGCACAAACTGCGATATGCTGAGGAGCAGTTCCTCAAGCGCCCGCAGATCACACTTGGACTTACCCCGCGCACCGTCGAGCAACGGGAAGCATTGCACTTCTCGAACCATCGACTCACACGTCGCGCGCGTTAGCGGCAGCATTCGGCGACTGATGTCCTTAAAGACTTCCACGTAGATTCCGCCCAGGCCAAAGCTAAGGATCGGGCCAAAGACCGCGTCGCGCTGCACGCCGACAAACACCTCCACGCCACCGGCGCCGGCCATACGCTCAATCAACAGACCTTCGACAGAGGCAGAGGGCGCTTTCCCTGCGACAGATTTCAGAATGGCTTCACATGCGACACGAACCTCGTTCGCATTGGATAAGCCAATAGCGACGCCACCCACCTCGGACTTGTGCGCAATCTGCGGGCTAACGATCTTTGCCACCACGGGATAACCCAACTCATCGGCAAGCAGCACAGCCTGCTCTATCTCGACCGCCACACCACGCGCCATGAACGGAATGCCCGCACGACCAAGCATCTGCTTTGCCTCGACCTCAGATAGCGTTCTTGTCGGCGGTTCCTCCTGGCCTATTCGTGAGTGCGCGACGGGCTGGGGCTTAAAATCAGGATCGCGCTGCTTGATCCAACGTCCCCATTCAATCCAATGGCCTACCGCGCGCACGGCATTACTCAACGAGCGTGAAGGAACCAATCCGGCTTTTACAAGCGCGTGGTACCCATCACCCAGACGATCACTCATCCAGACAGGAAGAATGGGAACACTCGTACCCGCCTGCACTCGCACCGCGCTCTCTGCGTTATCGCGCATGACTTTTCCGTAGTCGAGTGGAAACGCGTAAAGCACCAATCCCACACCTGGGTCATCAACCACTGCCTGCAGTGTGTCATCGACCAGCCGAGAGTTCGTGAATATTTCCGTACCGACGTCCACCGGGTTCGCAATAGCGGCATAGTCAGGCAATAGCGATTTCAGTCGTTCGGTGGTGTGTGTTTCAAATTCAGCCAGTTTCAAACCCGCACTACCCACCTTGTCGGCGGCCAAGGTCACCGCCCCTCCTGAGGGGCCGTAGATAACCAGACTTTCTTTGCCTGTAGGCAGTTGACGGGCCAATAGCCAAGCGGTGTCGACAAGCTCATCCATATCGTCGACTTCGATCACGCCCAACTGCCGCAGCACCATGCTATTAATCTGCGCGGTGCCGGTAATAGAGGCGGTATGCGACTGTGCGGCCCGGATACCGTACTCTGATTTACCCACCTTCAGTGCAACAACTGGCTTACCCTTATCCGCCGCGTGCTGCACCGCCGCGACAAATTTCTCTCCGCTTTTAAAACCTTCAATGATGGTTGCAATTACCTTCACATCCGGCGCATCCGCCATATAGTGAATGAAATCGCTCACGTCCAGATCTGCCTGATTACCAGACGATGCCCAGGCGGCCACGCCTATCCCGCGCTCCATGGACTGCATGATCGTGCGTCCCAACCCACCGCCTTGCGTCGCCAGACCGATGGGACCAGGCGCCAGGTCCATGCGAAACGCGGGCGAGAATGACATACCCAATTTGGCATTGATGTTGTTGAGCCCAGGACAGTTAGGCCCATAAATGCGCATGCCGCTGCGCTGGGCAATCTCGCGCATGGTGTCCTCGTCGCGCCTGCCGGCTTCGCCCATTTCCCCAAAACCGGACGTCAGGACGATTGCAAACTTCGACCCCTTTTCCGCACATTCTTCTAGCACGGCAATAACGGACTTGGCCGGGACCGTGATGATCGAGACATCGGGCGGCTCTGGCAATGCACCGACAGAGGGATAGCACGGCAATCCTCGTATTTCCGATTTAGTTGGGTTGATCAGATAGAGCGGCCCCTTCAGATTGGAAAACTCCTGCAAGTTCTCCAGCGTTCGTCCGCCCACACTGTCATTTCGGCTGGAAGCGCCGACCAAAGCAATGGATCGTGGATTAAATAAAAGATGTAGATCTGAAAACAACCCCGACTTCTCCACTGAACTCATTCCGAACCCCTACGCTTGAACATCATGCTCACAATGCATTCGACGACGACCTCGCCGCGCTGTGATATCGCACTACGTCGAAACTTCACAATGCCGCGATCCGATTTGGAGGAAGGCCGTGTTTCGATGACCTCGATTTCTACGGAAATGGTGTCGCCAACGAATGTGGGCTTAAGAAAACGACATTCCGTACCGAGCAACGCCAGCATCGATGGCTCTAGCAACTGATTCACGATGGTTCGCGTATTCAGCCCGGCCATGTAGGACTCCACGAGTAATCCGTGTGCAATCCGTTTACCAAACAGCCCGCTACGTGCAGTCTCGTCGTCGACATGCGCGCGATTCATGTCACCGGTCAGCGCGGCGAACGAAACAATGTCCGACTCAGTAATCGTGCGCGATGATGTCTGATATTTGAAGCCGACCGGCAGGTCTTCCCAGAAATAGCGACCCGCCGCTATGCTGTCCAACGCCACCGCGGGCGTTCCTGTAGATGTTGTTTGCGACATGGGCGATCTTAATGAATGGCCGACATGCCCAGCAGGCTGCGACCGATGATGAGTGTCTGAATTTCAGTCGTCCCCTCGGGAATCGTTCCTCCACGCGTATCACGGAAGATCCGCTCAATGGGATAGCCCACCGCATAGCCTTGACCACCATGCACCTGCAGCGCCATGCTCGCCACTTCGTGGGCGGCCTCCGTGGCATACAACTTGGCGATCGCGCACTCCATCGTGGCTCGACCCTGCTGCAAAGCGCACGCAGCCTGATAAGACAACGCCCGCGCGGCATTGACCCGTATCGTCATATCAACGATATGTTTCTGTACTAACTGGAAACTGCCGATAGGCTTGCCGAACTGCTCGCGCGTCTTGGCAAAATCCGTGGCCAAGTCCAGTGCTGCCTGTGCCGCGCCCACCGCGCCGTGCGCAATATGCAGACGTCCGACATCCAAGCCTGCCAGCGTGATGCGCATGGCATCGCCTTCCGCACCCAAAAGGTTCTCGCGAGGGACCTTCACATCGTAAAAACCAAGTTCCGCTGTGCCCGTGCAACGCAACACCATTGTCTCCGCCGCGCGGCGCTCGAACGGGGACTCCTTTGCATCGACAATGAACAGAGATAGCTTGCCATCGCTATCCGCACTATAGGTCCGGGCAACCACAATACCGAAGTCGGCCCACAACCCGTTGCTGATCCACAGCTTTCGGCCACTGATGACGTAATGATCCCCCTTGAGTTCCGCGCGCGTCTGCACGGCTGCGGGATTGGATCCGACGTTTGGCTCCGTAATGGCAGTGAATATAGATGCCTTGCCCTCAATAAGCGGCTTTAGATACTTTTCCTTTTGCTCGGCCGTCCCCCGGCTCGCCAACATAAACATCGGCACATTCGTGCAGTTAAGCATGGTGCGAAGCGACAGCCAGTGATAGCCCAACTGCTCGAACATCATCGACCACGTCACATAATCGATGCCCAGCCCGCCTTCCGATTCTGGCAAGACGCCTCCCATATAGCCAAACTCCGCCAGTTTGGGAAACAGCTCGAACGGAAACTTCCGGCCGGCTTCGCTCTCATCGATCAACGGCACCACTTCGCGGCGCATGAAACGCCGTATCTGATCTTGCAATTCAATCTGTTCGGAGTTGAGATCAAAGTTCATGTTGATTCAGTTCACTTGAAGATAGGGAAATGAGCCCGATCAGCTCGAATAGCGGCCACCGGTCACAAACAATGTCGTCCCACTGATATAGCGCGCCACGTCTGAAGCCAAAAACGCAACTGCATTAGATATGTCGCGCGGCTCACCCAGAAAACCCACCGGAACCTTGGCGACGGCGGCCCCGTGCAACTTGGGGAAGTGCGGAAGATTGCGAATGCCCGGTGTCATGATGAAACCCGGCGCAATCGCGTTGACTGTTACGCCGAACTTGCCTTGTTCGAGCGCCAGCGCGCGAGTAAAGCCCACCAGGCCTGCCTTTCCTGCCGAATAGTTGACCTGCCCGGGATTACCAAACAGTGAGCGCGACGAGATATTGATCACGCGCCCCCACTTCTTTTCCATCATTTGTGGCAGCACTTCACGTGAACATAGAAAGGCTCCCTTCAGGATGATGTCAACGACGCTGTCCCAAGCCTGCTCAGTCATCTTGGTCAGATAGCCATCCTTCACGATGCCTGCGTTATTCACCAAAATGTCCACGCCCCCCAACTGCTGTGCTTGCGCAATCAGTTGCCTCACCTGGTCTTCGCTCGTGACATCACATACCACGGCAAGCGCCTCATGCCCCGCCTGGCGAAGTGCATCAGCCGTCTCTTGGGCATTGTCGGCATTGATATCGGAGACAACGACCTTGCACCCCTCCTCGGCCAACTTAAACACCGTATCGCGACCGATGCCGCTGCCCGCCCCCGTCACCAGGGCGACACGCCCCTCAAGATTGAGTTCCATAGCGCTCCTCAGATTTTCTTTTTCAACGAAATATCGTTTTATTCGACGAATGATCGTAATTTATAGATCAGACCACGCAATGTCAACACTCAGCTGTCGATAAATTCAACGATGCTGTAACTCTTGATTTTTCGCGATCTAGCCAATCTATCGTCCGAAATAGTCATTCTCCAGAGCTATTCTCGAACTCATTTAAGGAACCGGCGTGACGAAGTACAATACGACCTATCGTTATTACTTATTGGAGGCTGTGTGCCCGCAGACGTACCCGCTTGCGCCCGGACCCTGGCCGTCCTCGAAGTGTTTGCCCGTGAAAAACGCGAACTCTCCGTTTCCGAGGTCGCCCGGCTTCTGGACTTGGCTGACAGCAGTTGTTCAGACCTGCTGCATACGATGATGAAAGCCGGATACGTAATTCGTACGGCCAAAACCCGTCGCTTTTATCCGACGGGAAAGCTCTATTCCATTGCGCTGGATATTTCGCGCAATGATCCGCTCTACATGGCGAGCCTGGAGATGGTCGAGCTACTGAGTGAAAAAACGGGCGAATCCGCCTTCTGCGCCATGCTGGACGGCGGTGCCGTCAAAGTGCTCGCCACGGCTGAAGGCAAGCATCATTTGCGCTATGTGTTGCGCAACGGAGAGCGCATTGCACTACACGCATCAGCCCTTGGAAAGGCCGTACTCGGCAGTCTGGACGACGAGGAGATGCGCCGCCAATTGCGTCTCAAGCCATTGCGAAAGGTCACGACGGAGACCATCGTAGATCCCACCGAATTAGAAGAAAACGTCAAGGCACAACGCAAGCGTGGCTGGTATAGCGTCCAGGAAGAAGGCAACGAAGGTGTCCTGGCATTCGGTATTCCGCTAGAAATCGGCGATGCCAAGGCGGCGTTATCCATTGCGGGCCCCGTGGATCGAATGCTGAAGAATCGCGAGACCTATTTGGCGGAAATGAAGCAGATAGTCGCCGGACTGCCAGCCACTACCGATAACAAACCAGCCACGATCGACGCCTAAGCCTCTCATCGATTGGGGCCATCGAGTCCCAGATAGCCCCATGACGTTGAGTCAACAAGCGTCTGGCGACTCACACGGCCAGCCATTGGGATACCACCGCTTCGTTCGAGGCCAGTTCTTCGGGTTGGCCTTCGAACACGATGCGGCCATGGCCCATCACACAGACGCGCGTGGAGACTTTCAGCGCGATAGTCAATTTCTGTTCGACCAAAATGACCGAGACGCCCTTGCTGTTCATGTCCTGGATGCACTCGCCGACCTGGACGACGATCTTGGGGGCTAGTCCCTCGGTGGGCTCATCAATCAACATGACCAGCGGATTGCCAAGTAGTGAACGGCAGATCGTCAGCATCTGCTGTTCGCCTCCCGACAGGCTGCCGGCTTTGGTGTTGCGCCGTTCTTTCAGGCGCGGAAAATAGTCGAACATCTGCTCGACCGTCCATCGATGCGCGCCGGCTACGGGCGGCTGTTCCCCCATCTGCAGGTTTTCATCGACCGTCAGGTTTGCAAAGACCTCGCGTTCTTCTGGCACATAGGCGATACCGGCACGGCAGATCGTGTAGGGCCGCGAGCCGGCCAGATCACGCCCACGCAAGCAAATGCGACCAGATGTGGGCGGGACCAGCCCCATGATTGCCTTCATCGTGGTCGACCGCCCTGCTCCGTTTCGACCCACCAGGCTGACGACTTCGTTACGATGGATCTGCAAGTCCACACCGTACAGAACATGGCTTTTACCGTAATGCGCGTGCAGGTTTTCCACGGCGAGCAACGTGTCATTCAGCTCGTTCATGTTGTCGCCTCGTCGCCCAGGTACGCCTCGCGCACACCCGCATGCCCGCGGATTTCTTCGGGACTGCCCGTCGCAATGATTTCGCCATAGACCAGCACACTGATGCGGTCACTCAGTTTGAAGACGACGTCCATGTCGTGCTCGACGATCATGAGCGTGCGCCCCACCGAGATCTCCCGGATGAGCTGGGCCGTGTATTCGGTCTCATCGTGCGACATACCAGCCATGGGTTCGTCCAGCAAGATCAACGTGGGATCAGAGGCTAGCGTCATCGCGATCTCCAACGAGCGTTGCTCGGAATACGCCATTTCTCCTGCGATAGTCGATGCCTTTGGCGTTAGACGCACCAGCGCAAGCAACCGCTCCGTTTCGTCTCTAATGCGACGATCGTTGTCAATGAACTTCCAGAACACATACTGCAAACCATGCGCGCGCATCACGGCAAGCCGCACGTTCTCGAACGTGCTTAGCTTAGGAAAGATGTTGGTGATCTGAAACGAACGCGCCAGGCCGCGACGGTTGATCGCCTGGGGAGAACGGCCACCGATCTCGTGTCCCTTGAAGAGGATCGCACCGGAGCTCGGCGCCAGTTGGCCAGACATCAAGTGAAACAACGTGGACTTGCCGGCGCCGTTGGGGCCGATGAGCGCATGTCGTTCGCCTTCCTGCATACTCAGGTTTACACCACGAATGATGTCGGTCGCACCAAATGATTTGCGTAGCGACTGAATGTCGAGAATCGCGTCGCTCATGCTGCCTCCCTGCCTTGCGGCTCGGGCCCGGTAGTGGGCATCACCGACGGGTCGTCCCGCAGCGCGCGCATCTGTCTGCGGCAGCGCCGCACGAGCAGACCGCCGAGCGCCAGCATCAGTATCGGTACGCCCCAAGTCATCATGGATTGTGGCTGCCAAGCGTGGTCGAACAATGTTACGGCCGGCCAGGGATCGTCGGGTTTGAGCCGCGCCAACGAACGATATTCCAGTGAAAATAGGCGCTGAGCCAATTCGATGACAAACACAGCGCCAGCGCCAATCAATGCGGCCGAGGCAATCGCCTGCAAGAAAATCGGCATCAGCCTTCCCAGGCTATGATGCTCGCGCAGGCGGCCCGCGATGCCGATCAGCCCGGTCAGTCCAGTGGGCAGGAACATCATGACAAGGACGAATACGATGCCCTGGTACAGCAGCCAGGATCGCGTCAGGTCGGAGACGGCATACCCAAAAAAGGTCATCAGCGCCGCGCCGAATGCAGGCCCAAGGAACACCTGCACGCCACCGATATAAGTATTGAGCACGGCCGCCGCCGAGAGAGACGGATCGAAAACCACGTAATTCGCCGACTCGTTCGACATCACTTGCAAGCCCCCGGCCATGCCGGAAAACATCGCCGAGATAGCGAACGCCAATGTGCCCAATCCGTGAACGTTGTAGCCCAGGAACCTCAAGCGGTGGCTGTTCTCGCGCAATCCGTATGTCAACCGCCCGAGCGGCGTGCGCGTATACAGATACAGTAGCGCCACGCCAAACAACACCCAGGCTAGCGTCAAGTAGTACACCTGCGTGGTCGACCCAAAGTTGAATCCCCAGGCGGGCATGCGCATGGTTGAGATGCCCGCTTCACCGCCAAACACTCCCTTGAGATGCGGCGCGAGCGAATGGACAAGTTCTGCGATCGCCAGCGTGATCATCGCGAAATACGTGCCACTGCGCTGAGTAGCAAACCAGCCCGCGATGCCGCCGAATATCAAGCCCCCGACGGCACCGGCCAGCGGCATCAAGGGCGTAGGCAACAAACCCGCGCCGCCCACCGCATTCATCGCATGCACCGTCGCGAATGCGCCAACGCCGAAATATGCCGCATGCCCAAAAGACAGCATGCCGGCCTGCCCGCACAGTAAGTTATAGGCGCTGGCAAAGAGCGCGGCGATGAGCATCTGGATCGCAGCGTTTAACAACCCCTGCGACAACAGGAACGGGAGCACCACCAACACGGCGACGCCCATCAAACATGAAAGAAGGTGTTTTCTCATGGTGTCAGCCCTTTTCGCCCATGAGGCCACCGGGCCGCACCAACAGAATCAGCAACATGAGCGCAAAAGGCAGCGTGGCCGCCAGGCTAGATAGCTTGAGGGTCATCAGGCCTCCCATGTCGCGAGCCCAGTCTCCGGCACCAACCAAGGTCAAAAGATCGGCCAGGCTGCTGTCCACCGAGACGGCCAGCGAGGTGACGATGCCGATCAGCAACGACGCCAGCATGGCCCCCACCAGCGAGCCCAGGCCGCCGACCACGACGACCACGAAAACCACGACGCCGAGTTCGAGCGCCATGTTCGGATTGGTCGTATAGAAAGCGCCAGCCACGGCGCCAGCCAGTCCCGCCAACGCCGCGCCCGCACCAAAGACGCCCATGAAGACCAGCGGCACGTTGTGCCCGAGCGCTTCGGCCATGTTTGGCTTGTGGATCGCCGAACGCACCACAATCCCCACGCGGGTGCGCGTCAAAGTCAGGTAGATGACGACGAACATGACAATCGCGATACCCCCCATCAACAGCCGGTAAACGGGATACTGCGTCCCGCCGATACTGAAAGCCGAGAAATCCAGGAAGGCCGGTACCCGGTAGTCGACGGGATAATTGCCAAAAAACAGCTTGATCGACTCTGCGATGATGAACGATAGGCCAAAGGTCAACAGCAGTTCATGCGCATGGCCATAACGATGCACCCGGCGCAGAAAATAGCGTTCCACCACAACGCCGATCAGCCCGACCAGCACGGGCGACACGATCACCGCCGGCCAGAACCCGATCGCGCCCTGCAGCATATACGCGAAGTACGCGCCCAGCATGTAGAACGACGCATGGGCGAAGTTGAGTACGCCCATCATGCCAAAGATGAGCGTCAACCCGGCCGAGACCATGAACAACAACAGTCCATAGATGACGCCGTTCAGCAGAGAAAATAGAACTTGTTCCATGAGTGTCCGAAGGCAATCGACCCTGAACTTAGCTGGGCCGCTTCATCTGGCAACTGGATTGCGCGGGCGTCGAGGCTTCTTCGGCCGAGAGCAACAGTACGGGCTTGAATCCCATCTCCGTGCCATCCACCTTATATTTGGCGTCAGGCGTGACGGTGGACACCACCATGGGCAGTTGTCCCTGATGATCTGATGCGCGCATGCTCATTTCCCCCATCGGGGTCTGGATACGTGCCGTCTCCAGCGCCTTCGCGAAATCGTTCACGTTCAGCGCACCGTCCTGGGGCTGGCTGCGCTTGAGCGCATCTTCAATCATCTTCATGCCGTATACCGTTTGCGGCTCCACGAAGACCGGCAGATGGCCCGTTTTGGCTTTGTAGTCGTCGACAAACTTCGCCGCATCGTCGCCACCGGCTTCGGCGTTGAACGTGTGAACGACAAAGTTGCCTTCAGCCAAGTCTCCCGCGTTGGCCAGGTTGCCGGGCTGGTCCAGATATACCGTGCCGTATCGCGCCTTAAGACCGGCTGACTTGGATGCCTTCATCAGCAGCAGCAAATCATTGGACCAGTTTCCGGTCATGACGGTATCGGCGCCGGATGCCGCGATCTTTGCGACGTAAGGCGAGAAGTCCTGGATCTTGTTCACATCGTGCAAGGTCTTCTCAACGACGGTATAGCCGCCCTCCTTCTGGTTATCGACAATGGCTTGCTCCATGTCCTGGCCCCAGGAGTAGTTTTGATTGATGGAATAGACCTTGGTACCTAGTGCGCCGGCCTTCTTCATTCCTTCGATCAGGGATTTAGTACGGACCTGGGCATTACCTGCAAAACGGAAATGATAAAAATTGCATTTTTCACCCGTCAGATCCAGCGCCTCGGCACCCATGTTGATGTAGACCACCTCCTTGCCGGGGTTGCGCAGATTGTGTTTGCGCACGTCCTCGGTGATCTGTCCGCCGATGGCTGATGACGCCCCCTGCACGACGATCTGCACGCCATCGGCGATGGCGGCCTTGAGTTTGTCGGCAGCACCCGAGGGGCCACCTTGATTATCGTATTCCCGCAGTTGCACCGGCTCGCCGTTCCATCCACCTGCAGCGTTGATTTGATCAACGACATAGCGCACTGCCGTACGGTAGGCTTGCCCCGAAGAAGCCTGCGGGCCGGACAGCGTTTCCACCAGGCCGATCTGGACCGGTGCAGCCGATACGGACGCGGCGCAAAACGCGCCCATTCCGGATACGACCGCAAGAGCGTAAAGGTTTCGCTTGTTCATCTGTGTCTCCTTGTTTTCTAGTCTTAGTGCGGTAAATGGAGCGGATCAGGGATTCATAGATACTCCATGTTCCCGTCCACACTGATCGCCTGGCCTGTGATGTTGCGCGCCGCTGGCGAACAGAGAAACAGGGCCATGGCCGAGATATCATCCGTCGTGACCATGCGGCGCAGCGAGATCTTTTGCATGTATTCCTCGCGCATCGCCTCGACAGACACACCGGCCGCCGCGGCGCGCGCGCCGATCACGCCCGTCATCCGGTCGCCTTCGACCGTGCCGGGCAGAATCGCATTGACGCGTACACCATGGGGCCCAAGCTCAATCGCCAGTGATTTCATCAAACCGACGAGCGCCCATTTCGTACATGCATACGGCGTACGCAGCGCGTAGCCCAGTCGACCCGCGACCGAGCTCATGGTTATCAGCCCAGGATTGTTGCCGGACGCCTTCAGCAGCGGAATGGCACAGCGTGCGAAGTAAAAATGACTGTTCAGATTCACATCGACCGTGCGCTCCCAATCGGCATGCCGCAAGTCTTCCATCGGCCCGGTGGGCCCGGCGATACCGACGTTGCTGATCAACACGTCCAGGCCACCCAGACTATGCTTGACGTCATCGAACACCATATCCACGTCTTTAGCGATCGAGGCGTCCGCTGTACTGGTCGTGATGGCCGGCGTTTCGGCCGCCAACCCATCGAGCGCGACGCGGTCGACGTCGCATACATGTACGCGCGCGCCCGTCTCGCAGAAGGCACGTGCGATCGCGGCGCCGATACCCGAGGCGCCGCCCGTGACCAGAACACGCAGGCCCGGCACGGGCCTGAGCGAATCGATAATGCGGTTATGCACCTAGTAGTCTCCTGTCTCGGGGATAGGCAAAGTGTCAAGCACGCGCTGGTGCAAAGCTATATGCGATGTACACATGAAAACTGGTGTTTTGATATGATGTTCGCACAGCGTCTTTAAGGGAATATACCGACGAGCTCCTACGGACGTGTACTCCCCATGGGAGCTTGTCGTGACGAAATTCACCAAGCGGCCCTTCTGAACGCTTGCGCGTTTGGTCCGCCGCGTGCCTACCGCATATTGCCTACGACGCATTGCCCACCATTGTGAAAACCCATGCCCCGGCAACCCCTTGATCGCAGACTGCACACTCTTTCGCCCGCAAGCCTGCCAGGGGACGCCGGCGCCGAGACCATCGCCGCCGAACTGGTCGGATTGCTGCACAGCAATGCCCCGACAGAGGATTTCGCGGCACGATTGACCACGCTCGAGGCGTTGCCCGACGCGCTGACGCAAAAGAACAGCCTGATCGAACTGGTGCGCATGGCCATGGGGCTGCGCAACCGGCTTGAGCAACATGAACAGCGTGAGCGCGGTCTGCTCGCGGTGATCGAGTCCGCACAGGATTTGGCGGGTAGGCTTGATCGGTCCGAACTGCTCAATGCGATCGTGACCCGTGCCCGGGATCTGCTCCGAGCCCATCTTTGCTGGCTGACCATCTACGACGCCGAGGTCGGCGAATTCAAAGTGGTGGTCGCCGAAGGAGCGATCGCCGCGCGCACCGGAAAAATGACGGCAAAACGCACGCTGGGTGTCGCCGGCATCGTGATGTCCACACGCCTGCCTTTCGCCACGCCGGATTACCTGCACGACAATCGTTTTGCCCATGACTCTGTCCTGGATGACATATTCCGCGACGAAGGCGTCGCCGCGCTGGTGGGGGCTCCCCTCATCTGGGACAACAACGTGATTGGCCTGTTGTTCGTCGCCGATCGCTATCACCGTACCCACACGGCGGTGAATGTCTCTATTCTGTCCACGCTGGCGACCCACGCGGCCATAGCGATCAACAATGCCAAGGCCTTTGCAGATGCCCGGTCGGCCCTGGAAAAAGCCGACCAGGCACGTACCGAACTGGAGCAGCACGCGCGCGACGTACAGGGCGCCGTGGAAGCGCACGAACGCCTGACTTTGCTGTTGGCCAAGGGAGCGTCATTGGCCGAGCTATGTCAATCAATCGCGCAACTGCTCGAGGGCAGCATCGTGGTGCTGGACGAAAGCCATCACGTGATCGCGCGCGCTACGGCGTCCGGTTATGACGGCATCGCATCCGATGCTTACGAACCGTATGGTCCTCACAGCGCCGCGCTGACACAAGCTCTCCGAGACAGCCGGCGCGCCGGTCGCTCCACGATCGCCTACAAAACCCAGGGCGAGATTTGTCGAACGATTGCCGTGATTGGCGGTGGTGGCATCCTGGGCGCTATTCTGTTGTTTAGACGCGAGGACATGCGCGACACGTCGATCCGGACCTTCGAAAGAAGCTCCAGCATCATTGGTATCGTGCTGCTATCACAAGAGCGCATGGAAGCCAGCAAGCATCGTGACGTCTCCGAATTCCTGCAATCGCTGATATCGCCCCGACAGAGCGAGCCCACGCTGACCCCGGATCGCGCTGAACGTTTCGGACTGGATATCTCACAACCCCTGACGCTGATGCTGGTCGAATTGATCCAGCAGGAACCCAGCTTTCTAGCGCGGCGCCTGCGCGCCATCTTTACGCACCCGGCGTTGGTGGTCGATGAGGTCGATGGTGTGCTCGCCTTTGTGTGTAGCACGGCACACGTTCCTTACTTACGAGAGACCTTCGATGACTTCGCACGCCAAGAGTTGGGCGACGCCTATCGGGGGGTGCTGTCGCGACCCGCACAGAGCGCCGCAGAGATGCCCGCCCTCTATACATCGCTGCGGCGCGCATTATCCGTCGTGGGCCGCTTGGGCATGCGCGCACGTATCGTTGGTCAAAATGAACTGGCCCTGTATTCCGTACTATTTGAAACGCAGGACCGCACCAGCCTGAACACCTTTCTGGATGCCTCGATCGGTGCCATCATCAGGCACGACAACAAACGCGGATCCGCGCTGGCCACGACCTTGCTGGCCTATTTCGACCACGCCCAAAACGCCACGGTCACGGCATCGCACCTGGGAATTCATGTAAACACCATGCGGCAAAGGCTCACGAGTGTCGAGGAACTGATCGGCCAGTGGAGCGATACAGGGCGTGCCCTGGAAATTCACGTTGCCTTGCGCCTCTGGTACATCGGCGTGGCGACCATTATGCCTACTTAATCGGTTAAATTCCGACCTTGCCCCGGTCCGCCACTTTCAGACGCTTATGACACAATCCGCACCACCATTCTCATTGTCCAGTCCGATTGCGGAACTACTGACACAACGTTATGGCGAGGAAGTCGCCAGCGACTATCCCGTCATTGACAACCCGGCCATCCGGCTGGCGTTAGGTCACCGTTCGGTACGCGCCTTTTCCTCACGGCCGCTGGCACCCGAGGTACTGCCTACCCTGATCACTGCCGCGCAGTCGGCATCGACATCGTCGAATCTACAGGTCTGGAGCGTGGTAGCCATCCAGGACCCCGAGCACAAAGACCAAGTCGCCCACTGGGCACGCAACCAGGAATTCGTTAGGCAGGCACCCTTGTTTCTCGTCTGGCTAGCTGACTTCGGCCGAGCACGGCAGGTGGCCGAGCAGCACAGCCGGGAAATTGACGGTGGCGAATTCGTGGAGTCGGTGGTTCTGGCCTCGGTCGAAGCCGGTCTGGCCGCGCAGAACGCCGTGCTCGCCGCCGAGTCGCTCGGCCTGGGGGCAGTCTATGTCGGCGCCATTCGCAGCCACATCCGGCCGCTGGCGGCCAATCTGAAGTTGCCGCCCCAGGTGATCCCCGTATTCGGCACCGCCATCGGCTACGCCGACGAGGCTGTCGCGCATAGCATCAAGCCGCGCTTGCCTCAATCGGCGGTGTTACACCACGAATACTACGACGGCGCCACACAGTTACCGGCGGTCGACGTGTACAACCGCGCACTGGACGCGTTCTGGAAAAAGCAATCCATCGAACATCCGCTCTGGACAGCCCACATCCTGAACCGCCTGAAAGCCAACCCGGCGGATCAGCGCTATGAGCTGCGCAGCATCCTCAACGACTTGGGTTTCCTGTTGCGCTGAGATCCGCTGAATCCACATTTCGTGATTCGATGGCGTTAATCGAACGTGACGCCCGACACCGCTACGTGATCGTCAGCGAACATCCAGAGCCAGGAGTTAGTGCGCGGAGCCGTCCCCATAGAAAACGGCGTAGTCGTGCGCGGTATCATTCATCGTTCACCCGGAAGGCTTACGCTGGCCAGCCTCGCATGCATTTCGTCGCTGAATTTGCAGCTAGTGGCGATTTCCCGGAACGATATGGCTTAAGAGCCGCATAAACAAACGGTCTACAAAATTCATGAAATTAGCCACCTGGAATATCAACTCCCTCAAAGTCCGCTTGCCGCAAGTCCTGGACTGGCTGGCGGCCAACCCCGTCGACGCCCTGTGCCTACAAGAGCTGAAACTCACCGACGACAAGTTCCCGCTGGACGCCTTCACCGAGCTGGGTTATCAGGCCGCCTGGGCCGGTCAAAAAACCTATAACGGCGTGGCCATTATCTCGCGCGAGCCGGGCTCCGCTCTGGTGCGTAACATCCCCACCATGGACGACCCGCAACAACGTCTGATCGCCGTCACCCTGCCCGCCCCTGGCGGCGACGTGCGCATCATCTGTGCCTATTGCCCCAATGGACAGTCCCTGGATTCCGACAAGTACCCCTACAAGCTGGACTGGTACCAGCACCTTAACCGCTGGGTCGCCGAAGAGCTTAAAACCTATCCGCGTCTGGCTTTACTGGGTGACTACAACATCGCCCCCGCCGACGAAGATGTGCATGACCCCGCCAAATGGGTGGGCCAAGTGCTGGTCTCCGAACCCGAGCGCACGGCCTTTCGCGCCCTGCTCGACCTCGGGCTGACCGACTCGTTCCGACAGTTCGATCAACCCGAGAAATCGTTCAGTTGGTGGGACTACCGCATGCTCGGCTTTCGTCGCAACGCTGGCCTGCGTATCGATCATATTTTGCTATCTGAACCGCTGGCCAAGCAATGCACGGCCTGCGTCATCGACAAAGGCCCGCGCGGCAACGAACAGCCGTCTGACCATGCGCCCGTCGTGGCTACGCTCGACCTGACCTAAAGCGGAATTCGGGCGCCGTCACAAACTGGCGAAAGCCCGGCGCAAGGCTCTGGGAATATGCTATATTTTCGTGCTGATTGGGGCGGTAGCTCAGCTGGGAGAGCGTCGCGTTCGCAATGCGAAGGTCGGGAGTTCGATCCTCCTCCGCTCCACCAAAAAATCATCTAAAGTAGCCCAAGGAAGTCTAAAAATTCCTTAGCCTCAACGACTTAGGGATTTTTCTTTGCCTAGGGTGCTATACATCGGTATATGGACATACCGTACTTTAGAGCGGTATCTTTGACGGTATCCTGAGAAAATGACGACCCAACACCGTCAGATACCGTCAAGGCCTACTATGCCGCTTACCGATACCGCAGTCCGCCAAGCCAAGCCCATTAGCGGCAAGTCCCGCAAGATGTCCGACGGTAACGGTCTATACCTCCTAATCGAAGACATAGACAAAAAGTACTGGCGCTGGGACTATCGCTTTGCAGACAAAAGGAAAACGTATTCTATTGGCGTGTATCCTGAAACGACACTTGCCGAAGCTCGCAGGCTCCATCTAGAAGCTCGTAAACTGCTAAAGGAAGGGATAGACCCCAGCCAAGCCCGAAAAGCTGCCAAGCAAGCTAAAAAGCTAGCTGCAGCTTCCTCTTTTGAAGCTGTCGCCCGAGAGTGGTTTGCCAAACAGTCCCCATCTTGGGCGGCAAACCATTCAAGTAAGATCATCGGTAGGTTAGAGAAAGATGTTTTCCCATGGTTAGGAAAACGGCCCATCAGTGAAATCACGCCGCAAGAGTTGTTAACGCTCATACAACGGGTCGAAAGCCGTGGCGCAATAGATACCGCCCATCGCATTCTCCAAAACTGCGGTCAAATCTTCCGGTACGCGGTTGTCACTGGCCGAGCAGGGCGCGATATAGCTATAGACTTGCGTGGAGCCGTCGCACCCGCCAAACATACCCATTTCGCGGCCATCACCGACCCGAAGCAGGCAGGAGAGTTACTACGCGCTTTAGATGCTTTCCAGGGGACGTTTGTCGTACGGTGTGCGCTCCAGATAGCCCCCTTAGTTTTTGTACGTCCTGGCGAACTACGGACCGCCCAATGGCAAGATATAGATTTAGAAAAAGCCGAATGGCGTTACTTCATCACAAAGACCAAGACCGATCACTTGGTTAGCCTTTCTAAGCAGGCCGTTAAAATTCTGCAAGACCTACGTCCTCTTACCGGAAATCGTACCCACGTATTCCCCGGTCGTGACCCAAATAAACCGATGAGTGAAGCCGCGATCAACGCGGCGTTACGACGCCTAGGTTACGACACCAAAACTGAGTTTACCGCTCATGGATTTCGAGCAATGGCTCGTACTCTCCTAAGCGAACAACTCCGCTTCCCTAGCCATGTGATCGAACATCAGCTTGCTCACAAAGTCCCCGATGCGTTAGGTACAGCATACAACCGCACCAAGTTCCTCGAAGATCGCCGACAGATGATGCAAGCATGGGCCGACTATTTAGATGAACTCAAGGTCGGCGGCAACGTCATTCCGCTGACGCGCACAGCGTGACTTTAGTGCGCGAACATTTAGCCTTAACTCAATCAAACACCGAATCGCCCCGGTCGAGCGCTAGCGCTTTGTTTTGGGATGACTCAAAGGTAGTCGCATGGAACCCGCAAACCACTGCATTTACGACCAGAGAGAACAATTTAGTGCGTGGGAGACCGCATGCTTAATAGCAGGATTCGATCCTGCTGGCCTCGATCAAGGAGACCTGAGCAGCGCACCAAAGGTGAAAATCCTTTCTGCACTAATTGAAGATGCATACCAAAATGCTCTTTATTGCAGTCGAGCCCTGTGCCTTGGACAAACTGTTTACCGCGACGGTATTCCTGTTGAGTATTGCCCCTCAAACAGTAAAGGAACTCCCATTCAGTTTGGTGTATCAGCAACTCCTTCCACACTACCCAGCGTGGAGATATGGGAAGCGTGCGAACACGCAATCAAAAGTGGTAATGGCCTTGACGCATACGCGGAAAAACTTCTGAGTACGAAGCATGCTAGTTTCTGGCGGAACGATATCAAAAAGTGGTTGAAAGAAATAGACTGGAAAGAAGCACGATATTTCGCCAGCTCAGCAAGAAAGCTGCAGGAAAGCCCGATAGGAACTCGTGAGCGAGAAACCATGCTGAAGCTAATTATTGGGATGGCTATCAAAGGCTATGACTATGACCCTAATGCCAAAAAAAACGAAGCTACAGGGCAAATCGCAGCAAGCCTGCAGGGAATCGGCCTTCCTGTTTCCGACGAAACCATACGCAAATATCTAAAGGAAGCAGCAGAGTTGCTGCCAAGAAAATCACCTGCAAATTAGCCTAAAACCAACTTGGCTTTACCAAAACTCAATTTGGCCTGCGCAATGTCAAACGTCGTCAAACTGGCTTCCTCGTTCAACACACAGGAGCACATGGCGATGACTACCAATACATCAGTCCAAACAGCCAAAACAAAGAAGGCAGCAGCCTTACCCGCAGAAGGCTATTGCAGCATTAGAGCTTTAGCACAGCCCAATGGCGTAACCCCTTGGGCGGAAAGCACGATATGGCTACTCGTTCGGCAAAGGAGATTCCCTCAGCCAGAAAGATTTGGCCTGCGTTGCACTCGCTGGCGCGTGGAGCAGATTCGCGAGTACCTAGCCGATCCAAAGGCGTGGGAAGCGTCATACGCCCCGAACCTATCCTCCTACGATGAAAACTCTCGCAAGCAGAAAAGGGCTAGACGCACCTCCTAGAAGATTTTGCAATCAATTGCAGAATCCATCCTGCGCGGGGGGCGGTGGGAAACCTCTCACTGCTGCTCTATTAGAAGGTTTACTGAACATACAAACGAGAGCTGATATGGCTACTCTCAGTCATCTATTCATTGATAAGGTATCAGCGACACTACAAGTACAAACCGATCCACTCCAGCACGCCGTTACCGAAAGGCTTCAAACGTGCGCGGAGTGCGAATACATCATCCAAGTACTATCTGGACCGCTGCTACAGAATTACCATTTCGCCTACACGCTACCACTAGCCGGGGGGCGGCATCTAACGATACAAGCAGTCCCACGCTTTGATCGCATGAACTTCATAAGACTGGAATTCAATCCGAAAGTCCGGGGACAAAATGGAGAGCATCCTGTTGATCTGATCGGCAACGTTCTATGCCCCAGCTGGCCAAACTTTTTTGGGGACCTCGAACACGCCCGCTTTACTCGTCTGGATTTCGCTGTCGATATCCGGGGCGTGCACATTGAGCAACTAGGGCTATACCACAGCACACGCTCCGTATTTTCTCGAAAGTTTGAAGCCCAGTTTGATCGGGGGGGACAGACAACGGGCATCTACCTAGGAAAACGCACGAGCAACCGTTATATCGTGGCCTATGACAAGAGACGAGAATTCATAGAAAAGCAAGGAAAACGCCCCCGTCTGCGAGGAGCGTGGACAAGGATTGAATGCCGACATGCCGACCTAGGAAATCTCCGCACAATTTTCGATATGCCAAACCCGCTGCTATCGTTTACGTTAACCCGCTACCCGTCACAGCAGCTCGACGAAACGAGTGCCCTCTTTCTAGACTCATGCCGTTACCGGGGAGCGCAAGCTGCTCTATATCGCATCAAGAACCGACGAACACGAACCAGATACCGAGCGTGGTTATCAGAGCTTAGCCCCCCTTGGTGGAACCCGCACGACATTTGGGAACAGCGCGGGGAGGCTTTAGCCAATGCGTTGGGGTGTGCATTAGGTACTAATCCTCATTAAACATCGAAAAGGACTTTCCCCTGCAAATTCTTGCAATTTTCCAGACCGAAAAAAATCGAGCATAGAACCGTGTCAGCATCCCTACTACACGACTCTATGCTTTTCGTGTAGGACTGCGAGCCAATCCTAACCTACTCAAATTCTTAGAGCGATCGTTTGTTGAAAGTACTTAACTTGATATTGCCTTTCTCGCGGGACACTGCCTCATTCACGTCTAGTCCTGTCTCTCGACAGCCAACCATCCTCATCACTTGGACGAAGTTCTCGCCTGCTCTAGCAGAGCAGCAGCACGGCGGGGAGCCCATTTTTCTATCTGTTGTTGAATCACCTGCGAATCAGGTGGGTAACCTAGCATACTGAAAGCTCTTATCGCTTCCTGCTGGTATTTCTCTTCATCTAATACATCGCCAAATACCATCAACAAACTACGCATTCTTAATTCTTGATAAGGGCTTGGCCCTGGCGCCTCGTAACTTTGAGTCAGCACGCCTTTCCAATCCCCACACTCTCGACTAGGTATACTCGGCTTATCAACTAACCCCTCCTTCATGAGGATCACGCACCACGAGGTCATGGGCTCCATCGGAGAACGTAGAGGTAGTGGTTTTTCCACCTTGCCTGAAGTAACCGATGTTCCTAGCCCCATCTTAGATGCAATAGCCAAGCCATAGGCCACATATTGCCTTTCCCGAGAGCCTATTCGCTGCGCACCCCCATCATCTTTCAACTTCTCCCAAATCTGCACAGCAGCTTTCGGATTTTTAGTTAAACCTCCATCGCCTCGAAACAGCATCCAAGCATATAACGCCCTAGCCTGTGGATCTGACCGTTTTGAAAGCCGTTGAGCTGCGAAAGCAGCGTTTTCAGGGGTCCCAGAGCCATAATAAGATTGCTCATCAATGAGAAATGCCGCTGTGGTACGCATTTTTTCTTTCACCGTTGGGTCTGCCTCCACAGCCTTCCAATAACCCAAGGCTTTGGCCTGATTGCGCTCGAATGCGGGACCCCCATATCGATATGCCATTGCCAATTCCCAAGCAACGTTGGCCTGCTCTAAGTACTGGAGCCCCTTTAACGCCTTCTCTCTGTCGGGCAGCGATATGTAATATCTTCCAAGATCAGCCATAGCGGGTCGGTAACCTTGATCCTTGGCTTTGGTAAGCAACGCCAGTCCCTCCTCTACGCGCGAGGGAGAACCGCCCTCCACAAACACCATGAGATAGCCTCGCTCTTCCATTGCCTCGACGCATCCATCTATTGCTGCCTGCTCCAAATATTTAGTGGCCAGATGCTTATCCTTTTCGACACCTAGTCCGCCTGAATACATGCGATACAAATAGAATTTTGCTTCTGGATTCCCTTCATTTTTTTTGAAAATTTCAACGGCACGTCCGTAGTCTTTGTTGTTATATGCATTGATACCATCAACCACTTCTGCATTACTTTTGCATCCAGCACTCAAAAAGACGATTGCCCCTAAAATTGCCGACACTACCAACTTTCGCGACTTAACTTTCAGCATTCTTCCACCATGTTGTCTCGTCAATGCCATGGAACGCCCCTATCTCATGCTGTTTACGTTAAAAGAACGATGAACATTGATACACTCGTCCTACTTATTCACATGAACATCTATGCGTCTAAGGAATTGACGTTGAAAATTACGGATGTCCTGCACCGCAGAATTATCTAAGCTATTTGCTTAGCGCTTCACTTTGAACCCACACACGAGCAGAGTCCCCACTGGGAAACCTCAATAAAACTTCCGACCGTGTTAGTCCTTTCTTCAAAACAGCGCCGTCGAATGTGGCTAAGGTGGAATAGCAACCCACGCTACCTAACAGGCCCCTCTTCCCCTGAATGATTAGTTGTGTACCATCATTCAATGCTCGCTCACTCTCGCACATGATGTACCCATCCCTCAGAAGGCCCTTTGTGGAAGCATTCGAGGACGGCTTGGATGACGATGCCGCCGTCGTTGTCTTTCCGTTGGATTGAGACCGTATTCCTTTAGCAGAATCAACGCCGTTGAGATACGAAACAACCACTGAGTTTCCCAGGGTCTTGGCCGCAGATAGCGCATTGTCACCATCGCCGTTTCTTATTGTCTTACTAGCGCCAGCAGCGACGAGAAGCTTGACCACCTCTAAGTGTCCTTGATATGACGCCAGAATTAGCGGAGTGTCGCCGTCTGGAGCCGTCTTGACATCTATCCTAGGTCTTTTCTCAAGCAATGCCTGTACGCAGTCAGTCGCCCCTGACTGAGCTGCTAAGGTCAAGGGAGTAAAGCCGTACTTACTATTCGTGTCAGCTCGTGCCCCACCTTCCAGCAGGAGCCTCACTGCAGAGCATTGCTTATTGGCCGCAGCAGCACTTATCGGCGGACTTCCGTCTATGTTTATGGAAGGAACGCCCCCGCTCATTTTGTTTAGATCAAATTTAGCTGCTATGTACTGCCGTATTGTTGCCAAATCGCCAGACCTCGCCGCTTGACTAAGGCCCTCGGCAGTCAATGTTTCAGCCCTAGCGAAAGAGAACACAACGCACCCTGCCACCAATAAAGTCAAGCCAGTCAATTTGCGCATTCGTATTTATTTATACACAAAAGAAACGAAATATATACGAATCAGCAACACTTGTGTGACGGTATTTTTGACGGTATTTAGAAGCTTAAAAAATTCCAAATATAGTATTTATGCGGCTTTTAAGAGACACTTTGGTAGTCCTCCGCCCACCAAAATTCCCGATAGAAACAGGGCACTACATTTAGCGATGTAGTGCCCTGTTTTGCGTTGTACAGCGGGTCTTGCTACAACAGATCTGGCAAAATTATCCAAGTCTTTTAGGCGGCGTGTCAGGTGCTGGGTTTGACCAAGATGGCGGTTTCCTTTCATTAGCCGCGCTTGGGCGCGCTGCGGCCCGGGCAGCACGCCAGAAACGCCCGCAGGATGGGCGAACCATCGCCCTTGCGCCACGCGATGGCAATGTCGGCCGCGGCGTAGTATTCCTTGATCGGGCGATACGCAACCTTGCTGCCATACAGGTGCTCCATGGATTCGGGCACCACCGCCACCCCCGCGCCCGCGGCCACCATGCCCAGCACGGATTCCATAGGTTCGGCTTCTTGGACCACGTTGGGCACGAAGCCCGCGCGCCGGCAAGCTTGCATGGTCAAGCGCCCGAAACCGCGGCCTTTGGTCCAAGGCACCATAATGAAATCGTGGCTAGCCAGGTCGCGCAGCGACAGCTTGCGGCGCGTTGCCAGCCCATGTCCTGCCGGTAGCGCCGCTAGCAGGCGCATGCGTATCAGCTTGCGCGTTTCGAGTTCGTCGTTATCCATAGGCAGCACAACCAGACCCACGTCGATGCGGCCTTCAAGTAGCGCGGCATGGTGATACGCCAGGTTAAGTGGATTAAGCACCAGTTCCACTTCGGGATGGTGGCGACGGAATAGCGCCAGCGTGTCGGGAAATACATGCGCGGCCGTACCGCCCAGGCCAACGGATATCTTACCCACCTGCCCCGCCGCGACACGCCGCGTAGACACCACCGCGGCATTGGCCGCCGCGACCAGCGTACGCGCTTGGTCGTAGAAATGCTGGCCCGCACTGGTAAGCCGCACATACTGCTTGGAACGCTCGAACAATTGCGTGCCGATCTCGGCCTCGAGCAGCATGATCTGGCGGCTGACCGGCGGTTGCGACACATGCAGTAAAGCGGCGGCACGCGTGAAACTGAGCTCTTCGGCAACGGCCAGGAAATATCGAAGCTGGCGCAATTCCATGTAATACCTTTTTAGCATTACGGTGGTGCCAATTATATATTGGACGATTTACGGCACTGTTCTTAATCTTGCCTTGACTCGACACAGGACCGACGACATGACACAGTCAGATCCGCAACCCACCGTTGCCGCCACGCGCCACGCCATGCCCGAAGGACGTTGGGTAGATGTGGCCGGTGTACGTACCCGCTATTTTGAGGCAGGTACGGGCGAACCCGTAGTGTTCGTCTATGGCGGCAACTTCGGCATGGCCGATGGTGCCTCCAGTGCCTACACCTGGAGCCTGAACCTGCAGCCGTTGGCCCAGGCTGGCTATCGTGCCATCGCCTTCGACAAGCTGGGTCAGGGGGAAACCGGTAATCCCGAGCGTGACGAGCACTACACCATGCAGGCAGTGGTCGACCACGCCGCCGCCTTTCTGCGTGCCCTGGACCTGCCGCCGGTGCACTTGGTGGGCCATTCGCGCGGCGGCTATGCGGCCACCCGCATGACCCTGCAGCATCATGATGCGGTGCGCACACTCACCATCGTCAACAGCGGCACCCTGAGCCCGGGCGTAGGCACCAACGAGGTCGTGCTGTGCAACCCGCCGCATCGGCGCGGCAGCCGCGAGGCGGTGCGCTGGGTGTATGAAAACTACAGCCATAATCCCGGTGTGGTAACCGAAGAATGGATAGATGCTGTCATGCATATCCTGTCTTTGGAGAAGTACCGCCACACTGTGCAGAAGATGGCAACCGAAGGGTTGGCCGAACGCGTATTCCTGCCCGAGCTGGCGCACCAGAAAGGCCAGACCTTGCGCTGGCTGGACGAGGGGCGGCTACAGCGCCCGATGCAGATCATATGGGGCTACAACGACCGCACTGCGGTGCTAGAGCGCGGCATGGAACTGTTCCGCATGGTGTCGCGCCACCAGCACGATGCGCAGTTCCATGTCATCAACGAGTCTGGCCATTTTCCGTTCCGCGAGCATCCCGCGCAATTCAACGCCTTGCTCGCTCGTTTCTTTGCCCTGCAGCCTGCGCCGGGTAGGTGATTCCATGAATGGTGCATCCATGACTACCCTTGCCCTACATTCCCACACACTGGCCATCGACGGCCTGGCTGCCCGCATTTTGCGCGACCGCGAGGCCCACACCGCCACCGTGTTCGTGCATGGCGGCGCGCCAGGCTTGACGCCCTACAGCAGCGGTGCCCATATCTGGGGCGCGGCGCTCGGGCGCTTCGCCGAAGACAGCGCGGTACTGGCGCTGGATCTACCGGGCTTCGGCGGTAGCGACGCGCTGGATGCGCCATACACTATCGACGCCATGGCCGATCACATAGACGCCGTCGTGCGCGCCACCGGCATGCGCCGCTGTCACTTGGTGGCACACGATACCGGCGGCCTGGCCGCGCTGCTGCTAGCCTGCCGCCAACCGGGCTACATCGAAGCAGTCAGCGTGGTGTCTTCGGTAGCTGCGGCCCCCACCGGAGACGGCGTCGAGAACACAGCGCTGGCCTACCCGCCGCAACCACTGGGGTCGCGCACGTCCCAGCGCTGGGCGCTGGAGCGTCTGTCCTATTCGCCGCATCACGTACGGGGCATGCTTGACGATTGCGTGCAGGCCGCGCAGCAAGCCCCGCACCAAGTGGCCGCCGAGCGCATGGCCGATCCGATCACCCGGCAAGCCTGGAATACCTCGGTGGCCCGCGCTAAAGCCCGCCTGTTCGAATTCTGCCGCGGCCCCGGCGTACCCGTGCCGGTGCAGGTAGTGTGGGGCACGCACGATCCCACCGGGACCATAGACCAGGGGTTATGGCTATACCGCATCCTGGCGCAACACCAGCCCATAGCGCATTTCCATTTGATCAACCGGGCGGGCGCGCTGCCCTTCCGGGAACAACCCGAGGTCTTTCACGGCATCATTTCCGCGTTCTCGGACGCTGTGCGTTGAGCCAACGGCCACCAAACGCATACAACAGGGGAATACATCATGAAGCGATTACTGGCAGCCTGCCTTGCCCTGACGTCTGCCCTGCTTGCATCACCCGGCACGGCGGCAGACTTTCCCGATCGGCCGATACGCTTGGTCATGCCGTTCAGTCCGGGCGGTCCCACCGACATGGTGGCGCGCATTCTGGCCCAGCATGCGTCGGAACGCCTGGGCCAACCTATCGTGGTGGAAAATCGCGCCGGCGCCAATGGCATCATCGGCACTGGCGCGGTGGCCAGCGCACCGCCGGACGGCTACATGCTGCTGCTGGCTCCAACGTCCCACACTATCAATCCCAGTCTCTACAAGAAACTACCCTACGACACCGTGCACGATTTCGCTTCGGTGATTTACGTCGGCAACTCGCCCGGGCTGGTGCTGGTGGTGGGTAACCAAGTACCGGCCAAATCCGTGCAGGAATTGGTCGAACTGGCCAAGAAGCCCGGCAATTCGATCGCTTATGGATCGGCTGGCAATGGCAATCTGCTGCATCTGGCTGGGGAATACTTCAACCGTGCCACCGGCGCGCGCATGTTGCACGTGCCATACAAAGGGGCCGGCGCAATCATCGCGGGCTTGTACTCGGGCGAAATCCAGGCCGCCTTCCTCGGTCCCCCACAGGCTGCCGAACTGATCAAGGGGGGCAAGCTGCGAGGCCTGGCCGTGACCAGCCCCAAGCGCATCCCGCAATTGTCCGACCTGCCCAGCATCGCCGAGTCCGGCTATCCGGGCTACGACTTCGACGGCGGCATCCAAGCGGCCATCTACGCCCCGGCGGGCACGCCGCCCGCCGTGATCGCCAAGCTGAACGAGGCATTCAACGCCGTGCTGCAAGAGCCGGAAATCCGCGAGCGCTTTGCCACGCTGGCGCTGGACATCGGTGGCGGCCCGCCGTCCGTACTGGACAAACAAGTGACCAACCGGATGGAGCTTTACGCCGGGCTGCTGCGCCAGGCCGGTATCCAACCCGAGTAAGCGTCTTCTCAACAACGACCGCCGCGCATACGGCGGCCGATACAGGGCATACCATGAGCAAACCTGCTTCTCGCTACCCCCGTGACTGGCAATGGCCGGGCGGCGAACACATCGCGGTCTCGGTCTCGCTGGCGTTCGAATCCTTTGTGAACCACAGCCAGATCACGCTGGAGAAGACCGCCAACAAGACCGACCATTTCTCGCTGAGCTACGCCGAGTACGGCGCCAAGTCCGGCATCTGGCGCCTGATGGACTTGCTGGACGAGTTCGGCATCAAGAGCAATGTCTCGACCAACGGCTTGGCGGCCGAGCGTCACCCGAACGTGATCCGCGCCCTGGTCGAGTCCGGCCACGAAGTAGCGGGGCATGCCTGGGCCAACGACGTGCTGATGCGCGATGACGACCCTGCGGCCGAATTGGAAGAAATCCGCCGCTGCACACGCGTACTGACCGAGACCGCCGGCCGCGCGCCGCTGGGGTGGACCAGCCCAGGCAGTGCCGGCTCGGCCAATACCCTGGACTTCCTGAAGCAGGAAGGCTACCTGTGGAACGCCGACGATGCCAGCGACGACCTGCCGTTCGTTCGGCAGACTGCGCACGGCCCTCTTGTCATCATGCCGCGCACCAACTTGCCGCACAACGATTTGTGGATGTGGATCTGGGGCCGAAATCCGCCCGGCATCATCTGGGATGGTTTCAAGGACACCTTCGATGAGTTGTATCGCGAAGGCCAGGCAGGTCGGCCCAAATGGACCGAGATCACCCTGCACGCCCACATGGCGGGCCGTCCTACGCTGATCCCCACGTTGCGGCGCTGCCTAGAATATGCGCGCGGGCACGAAGGGGTATGGTGGGCGACCAAATCGGAAATCGCAGCGTGGACACAACAGCGCGAGGGCTGAGAGCTTGCCTTCCTGGCAATTACCAGACAACGTATGGCGCATCCGCCGAAAGTCAGCACGCCATACCTTGCTGTCCTGCCCTGCCTCAGGCCAATCCCAACGCCTTTTTCTTGCGTTTGACCCACGCGCCAATCAAGCGGTCAGCGGCAATTCCCAGGAACGCGATACACAAGCCGGCGATCAGCGCCTTGCCTATTTCGTTGCCCGAACGCGCCGCGTTGATTTCAGATCCCAAATCCTGGGTTCCGATCAAGGCGGTGATCGCGACCATGAACAAGGCCATGAAAATGACCTGATTCACGCCCAGCATGATTTCAGGCAGCGCGATGGGCAGCTCTACCTTTACCAACCGCTGCAATCGCGTCGCGCCTTGCTGCGTCGCCGCCTCGATAATGGGGGTAGGCACGCCACGCAACCCCAGTATCGTGTAGCGGATCATCGGCACCACCGCGAACAGCAGCACCGCAATGATGGCAGACAGATCACTGACCTTGAATAGCATCACGACCGGGATCAGATAAATAAACGACGGGAAGGTTTGAAAGAAATCGCACACACCCGCCGCCACGCGAGACCAGCCCGCGGTACGTGATGCAATCAGCCCGATCACGAAACCCACGCTGATACACACCACGGCCGCTGAACCGATCATATACAGCGTCGTCATCGTCTCGTGCCAAAGACCCGTGACCGCGGGAAACAAAATAAGCAGGCCGGCGGTCAGCGCCACCGACCAGCCACCCAGTCGGTATCCCAGCAAAGCGATCAGGGCGACAAACGTCACCCAGGGAATCGCCTGGAAAAAATTGCGGGTGGGAATCAGGATCTGAAGCAGCGTGAAATTACGAAATGCCTGGACCGATTCGTACAAATGCACGTTGATCCAGTCGATTCCGGCATTCCAGTATGGTGCCGTGGTGATGCTGTGCTTATCAGTCAATAACACCAGATCCGGCACAATGCGAGCGAGCAGGATGCTGACCACCAAAAACGCGAAAGCCAGCACCAAGTACGGATGGCGCCGGCCCCAGCCGAGGTTGGGATCGGTATATACGGGTTGCTTCAATGCATAGGCGCGGCTAAAGCGGTCGAGTACCACGGCGATCACAACAATCGCGATCCCCTGTTCCAGCGCTTCGCCCAAGCGCAGCGACTGCAATGACGTCAACAACTGGCTGCCGAGCCCCGATGCGCCGATAAGCGCGGCCAAGACAATCATGGCCAACGTCTGCATGATGCCCTGATTCAGGCCCACCAATAGCACGGATCGTGCGGCCGGCATCTGCACGCGCCACAATAGTTGCCAACGTGTGCAGCCCATCATCCGGCCTGCCTCGAGCACGCCATGGCGCACGCTGTCCAGCCCAAGCGCGATGCAACGTGCAACGGGTGGCACGGCGAATAAAGCGGTCGCGATCATGGCTGGCACGTCGCCCACGCCATACAGCACCACAATGGGTACCAGATACGCAAAGGGCGGCATGCTCTGCAAAATATCGAATAGCGGGGTAACCGTGCTCCTAAAGCGCGGACTCTTGCTCATCAATATCCCGGCCACCAATCCGATCAAAAAGACCAGAGGCACCGTCACGAGCACCAGCGCAAACGTCTGCATGGACGGCTTCCACACGCCGAACAATGCCAGATAGGTAAACGAGGCGGCCCCCAGCAATGCACTGCGCCAGCCGCCCAGCCAATGCCCCAGCAGCGCAGCCAAACCGGCAACCGTAATCCATGGCAAGGCGGGCACTTGCTTAGAGAAGCCCGAAAAAAACAGTGAATCTGAAAATGCCAACGGATATGCCAGCAAGCCCGAGAGCCCGCGGGTCACATCGCGCGGCTTGAACTCCAGCGCGGTGCCTTCAAAGAAGCGGGCCCCGTACACTAGCCACTCAAAAAACGAATCGATCCAGTCTTTCAGAGGCAAGATCCATTCGGAGGGATAGCGTGCGACCCAATCCAGTCGGCTCACTGCGAATTGGCCCAGCACAATGATGGCGATCGCGGCGATCCAATACAAAGGCCGGTTGCTGACGGTTCGGATACGCTCATTTACGGGTTGTGTCGCAACGCCGGTGGTGGTCACGGCAGGTCGGCGTTCGATATGGTCAGCGGCGTTACCGGCGTTATCGGTCAAAGTGGCGGTATGACTCATTGGAACAACGCCCGTGCAAGATGTTCACGGCCGACCTGCCCTACCAGCACACCCGCCGCATTGACGACAGGCAAATCGCGATCAGCTTCGATCACCCGGCGCGCGATGTTCTCGAGTACGTCTGTGCCTTTGATGGCGTTTTGGCCCACCGTCAGATTCGATTCGCCGGGGCCTATCGGCACCATGATTTTCTGTGCCGTAATCAATTTACCGCGCGGCGCATGTTGTACGAATTTTTTCACATAGTTATCGGCTGGCGCCATCAACAGGTCTTCGGCCGTGCCGATCTGCGCCAGGCGGCCGTCCTTCATGATGGCAATGCGGTTACCCAACCGGACGGCTTCGTCAAAGTCATGTGTGACGAACACAATGGTTTTGTTCAAGCGGGACTGCAGGCTGATAAATTCGTCTTGCATCTCTCGCCGGATCAACGGATCAAGCGCCGAGAACGGCTCGTCCAGGAACCACACATCACACTCGCCGATCAGACTGCGCGCAATACCGACACGCTGTTGTTGGCCACCCGATAGTTCACGCGGAAAATTGTGTTCGCGCCCTTGCAGACCGACCGTCGCCAGCAACTCACTTGCTTTGGCCAAGCGGTCCGCTTTAGGTACGTTTTGGATCTCGAGCGGAAAAGCGATATTTTCCAGTACGGTGCGATGCGGCAATAGACCAAAGTGCTGGAACACCATGCCCATTTTGCGGCGACGAATATCGGTCAGACTGCTGCGCGACGCTTGTAATAGGTCAACGCCGTCAAACAGCACCTGGCCGGCGCTAGGCTCGGCTAAGCGCGTCAAACAACGGATAAGCGTGGACTTACCTGAACCACTCAAGCCCATGATGACCAGAATCTCGCCTTCATAGACATCAAAACTGACATCGCGTACCGCCGCGATCAACCCCGCGGATGCTAAATCGGCATTGCTGGGGTTGTGCTGATGTTTGTCGAGAAAACCGTGGGCACCTTTACCAAACAGTTGCCATAGATTTTTGCAAGATATTTTTATCGAATCGCTCATAGCGTGATCTGCCGAGTAAATGCGCAAGAAGCGCAGTCACCTTCCGACAGCATCAGCGGCGTCAGCAAATCAGAGCTGATTCAGAACAAAGAACTACGCAGTGTCGGAAGGTTCGAAATTGAGCCAGGACGGCGCGCCGCACGGTGCGCCGTCAACCACAAATGGCGCGTGGCCACGTAACCATGACCACGCGCCGTCGGGTGCTATTTAGCGCAAGCGGGCATCCAGGCGGCTATCTGGTCCGGGTGCTTTTCAATCCACGCGGTGGCCGCGGCGTCATGCGACAAACCGTCAACGTCCGCCAATGCAGCGGCCTGATCGATCATCGGTCCGGTGAAGTTGATATTCTTGATCAACTGGCCGGCGCAAGCCCATTTTTCCTCAAAGCCTGACCAAGCGGCCTTTTTCAGATAGCCACCCTTGGGCGACCCGCAATCGTAGGTCTTGTCGGGATTGCTGCCCCACTTCGGATCTTCGGTGCAGGCTTTTTCGTGTTCGGGAAATTCGACGAACTTCCCGGGAAATGCAGCCCCCACCCAGTTGGGCGACCAGTTGAACAGCACAATCGGCTCTTTACGCGAGGCGGCTGATTTCAATTCGCCAAACAACGCGGCGGTAGAGCCCGCATTGACCACGGTGAAGTTCAGATCCAAGGCTTCGATTTTTTCTTTGTCGTGCTTGATCCAATCAACCGGGCCTGCCAGGTAACGTCCTTTAGGGGCCGTCTCGGGTGTCGCGAATTTGGCGGCGCACGCATTCAGTGCCTTCCAATCCGGCAAACCGGGACAGATTTCTTCCATGTAGTCGGGGTACCACCAGTCTTCCCGCGTCGTGGCGGTGTGACTGCCCAAGTCGACCATGCGACCCGCCTTCACCTCTTTCATGAAGCTGTCGTTCATCGTGCCTTCCCAGACTTCCATCTGTAAATCCAGATCGCCCAGGCCCATGGCCGCAAACTGTCCCTGGCTGTCGGAGGGCACAATTTTGGTTTCGTAGCCGACTTTTTCAAGCAATTGTTGCGCGACGCGAGCGAGCACCTTTTGGCTCGACCAATTGTTGTCCACGATCTTGATCGGGTCGCTGGATTCGGGCGTGAACGCATAGGCGGGCACACTGATCGCAACGCCGGTCAGCAGCATTCCGAGGCCAAATTGGTTGAGTTTTTTCAAGGGAACTTCCTCCACGTTTGAGAGAGCAACGGATCACTCGTCTCAGATTTCGATTAATAGGCCAACCTCGCAATGCGCGATCGGCCCACTCGTCAGAAACGCAACTGCTTTTGCTGTCGTGCGAAAGCAAAAGCAAGAAACCAAGCCATGGCTCGGTTAACGCGCACAATAGAGCACGCGCTGGCAAGCGTGTTGCCAACGCAGTAAAACCAAACAGTTCAAAATGCCAGATTTACTTCAGACAAATCGAATGGGAATTACTATTTCCAGCGCTACCCACCGCATGACTGCGTTATCGCCTTACGCGAATTCGGCCGTCGTGCATGACATCCGGGTATGTGGATGATTTGAAAACAACAAAGGTGCCGCGTACGCGACATTTGGTCGGTCAACAAAGACCGTTTGGCCGGTCACAACCTAGTTGACCACAATGTGGTTGACCGAAATTACGACCGTGTTATTGCATGAACCTATGCATGATACTAGAAATAAGCACTTTATGCATATTAGTCCCGGGATTGGCTGCTAGTTCGAGCCTCGAACGACTGGATTTTGAGGTTATGCCTGGGTGCGACGATACCTATCTGGTTCCAAATAAAAACGCGACAAATACAGCCACTTATGGGGCATTCGCGATAATTTCTATATAATTGCCAAATTATAACAATTATAGTCAATTTATTGCAATATTAAATTACCACGATCTGAGATCGTATTGAAACAGGATGAAAACATGAGCACCCATAAGCCGACACGCATCGCCCTTCACCATCGGGCCAGCGGACCTCGTAGACCAACGGTACGCACGCCCACCGCGCGAGGTGGCCTGTGGTGCATGCAACCCATTCCTCGATCGGCGCTTGATGATCCCCGATTGCCGATGCCCGATATCCGCGGACCGAACCCCGCGGACCCGCGACCAATCATGCCGGATATGTTGCCACCGATGCCTGATTTCTGGCCGCGAATTCCCGTTAACCAGCCGCCGCGATAAGCCAACGCGACAAACCTTTACCTACGCCAGATATTGCTGGAACCACGCCATGGTCCGTTCCCAGGCAAGCTTGGCCGCCGCCTCGTCGTAACGTGGCGTTGAGTCATTGTGAAAGCCATGGTTGGTGCCGGGGTAGGTATGGGCCTCGTAGGTCGTACCCGCGGCCTTCAGGGCCGCCTCATAGGCGGGCCAGGTGCCGTTGACGTTGGGATCGGTTTCGGCAAAATGAAACTGCAATGGCGCCTTGATGCGCGAGACGTCCTCGGGCTTGGCCTGCCGCCCATAGAACGGTACGGCGGCGGCCAGCTCGGGATAGGCCACCGAGGCCGCATTCGCCACCCCACCCCCGTAGCAAAAGCCGGTGATCCCGACTTTTTCAGTCGTCAGGTCACTGGCGCGCACATACTCGATCGCCGCAAAGAAATCGTTCATCAATTTCTGGGGATCAATGTTTGCCTGCAGTTCGCGGCCTTTGTCGTCGTTGCCGGGATAGCCACCTACCGAGCTCAGTCCGTCCGGCGCCAGTGCCACGTATCCGCCCTTGGCGACACGTCGCGCGACGTCTTCGATATAGGGATTCAGGCCGCGGTTTTCATGCACCACCACGATGCCGGGCACTTTGCCACTGGCGGCCTTGGGGCGCACGAGATAGCCGCGCACTTCGCCATGGCCATTCGGTGACGGATACTCGATGTATTCGGCAATGATCTCGGGATCGGTGAACGGCACCTGTTGTGCCAGGGCGTAGTCCGGGCTCAACGATGACAATATCGTTGCGGCCGTCAGGCCCCCGACCGTATACATGGCGGCGCGGTCGAGAAAATCGCGCCGGCTGATCCGGCCATGGACATAACCGTCGTAAAGCTCAAGCAATTCAGGGGAAAAATCGCGGGCGGTAAGGCGGGTCATTGGGATCTCCGAGGTCGTGGTGTTGTACCGAGACATCTTGTACCGGGCCACCGTACGCGAGCCGTACGGCATCCTGATGACTAGCTGCGATTAATCATACCCTCGATGCCGTTACCGCGACCAAAAATCCACGTCAACCGAGGAACTACCTGGACCGAAAATCCACGGTCTGTGGACGGCCCTCAAGCATCAACGACGCCGTCGCCGGCGGCGTGCTCGCCACGCGTTTCCCGCCGCGCCACACATGCAGGCGTGTCGCGCGCAGGCGTATGGCTTCCACGGGGCTGCCGGCCTGCAACAGCACCATATCCGCGCGTTTGCCGACATCGATGCCCGTCTCATCCAGGCCCAGGATTTTGGCGGGTGCCGTCGTCACGGCCTCGAAACAGGCGTTCATGGCGTCCTGCCCCGTCATCTGCGCCACGTGCAGCCCCATGTGGGCGACTTCGAGCATATCGCCGGACCCCAAGCTATACCAGGGGTCCATCACGCAGTCCTGGCCAAAGGCGACGGTCACGCCGGCTTCGAGCAGTTCGGGCACACGCGTCATGCCGCGACGCTTGGGATAGGTGTCGTGACGGCCCTGGATCGTGATGTTGATCAGCGGGTTGGAGATCGCCGACACGCCGGCCTCGCGGATGAGCGGGATCAGCTTGGATACGTAGTAGTTGTCCATCGAATGCATTGATGTCAGGTGTGAACCATTCACCCTGCCCTGCAGCCCCAGGCGCTGCGTTTGGTAGGCCAGTGTCTCGATGTGGCGCGACATGGGATCGTCGGTTTCATCGCAATGCATGTCCACGCGCAGACCGCGCTCGGCAGCGATCTCGCACAGCAGCCGCACGGATTCGGCGCCATCGGCCATGGTCCGTTCAAAGTGCGGAATACCGCCCACGACATCCAGCCCCATATCCAGCGCCCGTGTCAGATTGTCCATGGCTCCCGGCGAACGCAACAGGCCGTCTTGCGGGAAGGCCACCAGTTGCAGGTCCAGATACGGTTTCACCCGCTCGCGCACATGCAACAACGCCTCGGTCGCCAACAGGCGCGAATCACAGACATCTACATGCGAGCGGATTGCCAGCAAACCATTGGCCACCGCCCAATCGCAATACGCCAAGGCCCGTTCCACCAACGCCTCTTGCGTGAGCAAGGGCTTTAGTTCGCCCCACAGCGCAATGCCCTCTAACAAGGTGCCGGATTGATTCACGCGCGGCAGCCCGTAGGACAAGGTCGAATCCATATGGAAGTGCGGGTCAATAAAGGGCGCACTGAGCAACTGCCCTTGCGCATCAACGACCTCGCCGGCCGATGCCTGCAGCGCAGGCTGGATCGCCACAATACGGCCGTCCTGCACGCCGACATCGACGCCGGTTTGGCCATTGGCCAGGTTGCAGTTCTTGATAATCAGATCGAGCATGTCAAAACCTTTTTAAATCGTCTTGGTGGCGGGACACCGGCTGGGTGCTCAACGCTCGCCCTTGCGGTAGGGTTTCATCAGCGCCTGGGGATATGCGGCGCGGCGCGCCATCAGAACCAGCGCCAAAATCGATAAGAGATACGGCAGCATCAAATAGACTTGATAGGGTAATTCCGGCAGACCAGGCAGATGGGTGCCGCCCTGCTGCAGGCGCAACTGCAACGCATCAAAGAACGCAAAAATCAAGGCACCCAATAGGGCCTTGCCCGGCCGCCACGAGGCGAACACTACCAACGCCACGCATACCCAACCGCGACCGTTCACCATATTAAAAAAGAATGCGTTAAAGGCCGCCAGCGTCAAAAAACTGCCGGCTACGCCCATCAGCGCCGAGCCCGCGACAATCGCACCCATGCGCAGTTTGGTCACAGACAGACCCTGCCCTTCGGCCGCGGCAGGGTTCTCTCCCACCATGCGTATCGCCAGGCCCAGCGGCGTCCGGTTCAGTACCCAGGCGATCACGGGCACCGCGATCAGTGCGATCAAGGTCATCACAGTCTGACCCGCCAGAATGGGTCCAATCACCGGAATCCCCGAGAAAAACGTCATCTCGGGAAACGGCGTGATGGTCGGCGGCGTGGTCACGCTCGGGAACGTGACCCGATACGCGAAATAGCTCACGCTGGTGGCCAGCAGGGTCACCCCCAGGCCGGACACGTGCTGAGACAAACCAAGCGGTACGGTCAACACGGCATGCAATAGCCCGAAAACCATGCCCGCCAGTGCGGCGGCCAACACGCCGACATACAACGGCGCGCCCAGATACACCACCAGCCATCCAGTGAAAGCCCCAGCCGCCATGATGCCTTCGATGCCCAGGTTCAACACCCCGGCCCGCTCACACAGCAAGACGCCCAAGGTCCCCAGGATCAGCGGCGTCGCCAAACGCAGTACCGCGACCCAGAAGGCGCTCGAGCTCAGTAAATCCATCCATTCCATGCTCGTCTCCTTCAGGCCTGCTTGCGGCGCAGCCGATATTGCGCAAACAAGGTGGCCACCAGCATGGACAACAACGACGCGGCCACGATGACGTCGGCAATATAGTTCGGTACGGCAATCGCCCGACTCATGCTGTCGGCGCCCACCAGCATGCCCGCCACAAAGATGCTCGCGACGACCACGCCCAGGGGATGCAAGCCCGCCAGCATGGCGACCACCACGCCGGTATAGCCATAGCCCGGCGACATATCCAGCGTCACATAGCTGGTGCGCCCCGCGACCTCAATCGCGCCGGCCAGGCCGGCCAATGCGCCTGACAGCATCGCCGTACCCAGCATGACGCGCGTCACCGGCAGTCCCAAAAAGCGCGAGGCGTGCGCATTCGCTCCCACCGCTCGCATCTGCAGGCCAAACACGGTATAGCGATTGATCAGCCACAGGGCCACAGCCAGGCCCAGTGCCCAGAGCAGGCCCGTATGCGTCCGGGTCTTGGCGATCAGTTTGGAAAACTCCAGATCGGGATTGAGGGCCACGGATTGCGGCCAGCCCATTGCCATCGGGTCCTTCATCGCGCCATCCAGCATCATGGACACAAACAGCAGCACAATAAAGTTGCCCAGCAGCGTGGTCACTACCTCGTCCACCCCAAGACGGGTTTTGAGTATTGCGGGAATCAACAGCAGCAGTGCGCCTGCCAACGCGGCGGCGATCATCATGCAGGCAAATAGCACGGGTACTGGCAAATCAAAGCCGCTGCCACCATGCATGCCGCCTACGGCGACGGCGGCCAGCGCGCCGAAATACAACTGTCCTTCGGCGCCGATATTGTAAAAACGCGCCCGAAAAGCCACTGCACACGCCAGCCCGGTCAGCATCAGGGGAGTGGCGCGCATCAAGGTTTCCGAGAAGGCAAAGCGCGAGCCGAATGCACCTTCGAACAGCAAGGCATAGGTGCGCCCCACCGGCGCACCGGCCCACGCGACCAGCAGCGCACAGATCAACAGCGTGAACGCAATCGCGGCCAATGGTGCCACCAGCAGGGCCGTGCGGCTGGGCTCTGTACGTCGTTCCAGATAAAAATTCATAGGTCAGTAACTCGCCGTCAGACAGGCACAGTGCCGGTCATGGCCAAGCCTACGGAGGCAGGCGTCCACGCCCCCACGGGCTTGACCGCGATGATTTTTCCGCCGCACATGACTGCGATGCGATCGGCCAGCGCAAAAATTTCTTCGAGATCTTCGGACACCAGCAAGATGCCCGCCCCTCGCTCACGGGCCGCTAGCAATTGCTCGCGCACATAAGCGACAGCCCCAATGTCCAGGCCCCAGGTCGGCTGATCCGCCACGATCAAGCGCGGCTGACGCGCCAGCGTGCGACCGAGGATCAACTTTTGCATATTGCCGCCCGACAAGCTCCGCGTGCGCACCTCGAGCGAGGCTGCCCGCACATCGAAGCGCTCGCTCAACTCGCGGGCATAAGCACGGCCCGCTTGGGCACGTACGACGCCCAACCGCGTAAAACGCTTGTCGTCCAGATCTTCAATAATCGCGTTTTCCCATAGGGGACTATCCCCGATCACCCCTTCGTGGTGCCGATCTTCAGGGATCCGCCCGACGCCGGCCGTCGTCCAACCCGCGGGCGTACGCGGCGCCATCGCGTGCGCCGGCCCCAGGCGGATCGTGCCGTCATCGGGCTGGCGCAAGCCATTGAGCACCGAGACCAATGCCTGCTGGCCATTACCGGCTACGCCGGCCACCGCCACGATCTCATGGGTATGCACGGTCAGATCAGCACTGTCGAGCAACGGCGCGCCGCCCGCGCTATTGCGCACCGTGACCTGCGACAGTGTGACTACCGGCGCCGCCTGCGTACGCGGCTCGGCGTTGTGTGCGCGCGGCATGACGACCTTGCGCCCGACCATCAGCTCGGCCAGTTCCGACGCGTTGGTCGACGCCGTATCGCGCTCGGCGACCAACTGGCCTTGCCGCAACACCGCGACGCGCTGCGACACGGCCATGACCTCGTCCAGTTTGTGCGAAATGAAAATGACGGCGAGCCCCTCGGCCACAAAACCGCGCAACGTCGCAAACAAGCCCTCGACCTCTTGCGGGGTCAACACGGCAGTGGGCTCGTCAAGGATGAGAATGCGCGCGCCGCGATACAGTGCTTTGAGAATCTCGACACGCTGCTTTTCGCCGACGGACAGCGTACCCACCGGCGCATCGGGGTCGACGCCCAGGCCAAACCGCTGGCCCAGCTCGACCAGACGCTGCCGCGCCCGCGCACGGCCCGAGGCCAGCGTCCATAACGATTGCGTGCCGACCATGACGTTATCGAGCACGCTCATGTTGTCCGCCAGCGTGAAATGCTGATGGACCATGCCCACACCCGCGGCCAGCGCGGCATCCGGCCGACCTGGCGGTAATACCTGGCCATAGACCGTAATGCGGCCAGCATCAGCGATGTAATGCCCAAACAGAATGGACACCAGCGTCGACTTGCCCGCGCCGTTTTCCCCCAGCAGGGCGAGAACCTCACCCTGTTTCAAGCTCAGCGAAACCGCATCGTTCGCGGTCAAGCTGCCAAAGCGCTTCGTAATGCCCTCAAGTCGCAGGGCCAGGGTATCCGTCATTTCGCGCTGGACTTGGGTTCGCTGTTGTCCACCTTGACGACAAAGCTACCCTCGAGAATAGCCTTTTGCTTAGCCTCGACCTTGCTCATCAGATCGGCGGGTACTTTCTTCTCAAATGTACCCAGCGGCGCCAGCGCCGAACCCTTGAACTTCATCAATGAATATTGACCGTAGTCCTCGCCCTCGAACTTGCCTGCCTTGACTTGGGCCAGCGCGTGGTCGATGGTGGGCTCCATATTCCACAGGGCCGACGCCACGACCGTCTCCGGATACTGCGGTTGCGTATCCACGACGTTGCCGATGGCCAGCTTGCCGCGTTCCTTGGCGGCGTCCGACACGCCGAAGCGCTCCGCATACAGTACGTCCGCACCATTGTCGATCATGGCGAAGGCGGCTTCCTTGGCCTTTGGGGGATCAAACCAGGAGCCGATGAACGACACCGTGAAGCTCACCTGAGGATTGATCTCCTTGGCCCCGTCCATGAAAGCATGCATCAAGCGGTTGACTTCGGGGATCGGATAACCGCCGACCAGGCCGATCTTGCCCGATTGACTGACACCAGCGGCAATCATGCCGGTCAGGTAGGCAGGCTCTTGGATGTAGTTGTCGAACACCGAGAAATTTGGTTTTTGGGGTTTGCCCGAGGAACCCATCAGGAAGGCTGTCTCGGGATAATCTTTGGCCACCTTGCGGGCAGCGGACTCGACGGCAAAGGCCTCGCCCAAGATCAGCTTGTTGCCCTGCTCCGCGTACTGGCGCACCACGCGTTCATAGTCGGCATTACTGACGTTTTCCGAAAACACGTATTCGATTTCGCCCCTTTCCTTGGCGGCGTTCAAAGCCTTGTGAATGCGCGACACCCACTGCTGCTCTACCGGGACCGTGTACACCGCTGCGACCTTGATCTTGGCCGCCGTGTCCTGAGCCTGTACCAGACCGGACATCAGGAACACGCCAGCGGTGGCCAAGCCCAGCTTCAGCACACCGCGACGGGCAAATGCAGGCACGGACGGAAGGGTTTCAAGCATCATGATTCAGGCTCCCAAGCGGAATGAAAAGTAAACGTCGACGTTCGCCTCAGAGTCCCCCAGACGCGAACTCGCGCCATGTGCACAAGATAGGAAGGGGCTGATCTAGTGAAACATCTGACGTAATGGACCCAATGGTTGGGTTTACGGTCGCCTGGAAAGAAGCAAAATATGTGCCGGCGGCAGAAAATGCATGCCGCTTAGCTCGCCCGTCGCGATGAGTCATAAAACCAAACCGGACGAGATTGTAGACATTTTCTTGAGCGTAGACCGCCTTAGCCTGGGGCATGAACCCAAAAACACGGTCGATAAATGCATTATTTCAGTGCATAAGCACAATAATGGTGCGCAAAATAACAACCTGAGAACTTGTGCCGCCATACCCAGGCGGTCAAGCAACGAACCGTCGACGGGTCGCTATTTCAGTCGCGCCTGCGCCATCATCAATCGATCCAGGGCATTGCCAAACGTACGCCGATCCGCCTGACTAAATGCCGCTGGCCCGCCCGTATCAATGCCGGCACTGCGGAGTTCTTCCATCATGTCTCGCACCGACAACCGCTCTCGGATGGTGTCCTCGGTATACCGCTCACCGCGAGGGTTGAGCACCAGGGCGCCTTTTTCGAGCGCCTGGGCGGCCAAAGGAATATCCCCCGTAATCACCAGATCACCCTTTGACGCGTGCTGGACGATATAGTCGTCCGCGACGTCAAAGCCCCGCGGCACCTGCACGGCACGTATCAAAGGTGACGGTGGCGTATGCAGCATCTGATTCGCCACCAGCGTCAACGAACGCTGCCACCGTTGTGCTGCGCGATACAGGATTTCCTTGATCACGACAGGACAAGCGTCGGCGTCCACCCAAATATGCATAACGTCAGGCTTTCAGGGCGTCGGTCAACAGCGTATTGATGAGATCGTTGACGCTGACCTCATCGAATTCGGCCTTGGCGCGCAAGGCGTCGATCACGGGCTGACGCAGTTTGACCGGAAATGACACCAGACCGGCGGCCTGATCCAGACGACGTTGCTCGCGACGATCCAGCGCCGGCGCTGCCCCCGCGGCATAACGGCCGGACGGAATAGAGGCATTCAATTTCCCCATCAACTTCAGGGCTTTATTTTTTTCGAGATCGGTCTTTTTCATAAAAATCCAGAGATATACGCCCACGTATGCCACAAAGGTGGCGCCCCCTTATGGGGCTTCCTTGCCGCGGGGCAATCCTCCGGCAAAAAACGCGATTTACCCATCGGCAAATTCGACAGGTCGCATCTTAGAGCATACGGCGAGCACGTGCCCTCGGATTCGCATCAGCTCGGTATCTACGAATAGACCAGGTATAGGGCAATCGCCACACTATTGCCATCGATCAGCAATCGCTCCTCATAATTGCTCACCTTGAAAGAACGTAGCCACAAGGCTACACTAAGTGTATCCGGCTGAATACTGGTAGGTGAGCATTCTTCGCTTGCCTATGAAACAAGTACACAGCACCAAAAGATACGATGAGTTCGAGGAAAACCTTAAGGATCTCGTTGCTCGTGCACGAATACAGGCTCGGATTAAACGGCTCTCACTTGGCAATCCCGGATCTCATCGCAACCTGCAAAAAGGCGTATCCGAACTGAAGATCGATGTTGGGCCGGGATATCGGGTTTATTACACTGAAATGCAGCATGGAACGATCGTGCTACTGCTGGCAGGAGGCGATAAATCAACACAGAAGGCAGACATAAAGGCGGCTTATCAAATGAATGATCAATTGCCATGAGCCTCAACACGCTTCAAGAACTCGGGCAGGAAAGTGCTATATCGGTCTCGCCACGCAACGCTCCCAAAGGAGCTTCTATGAAAAAATTGACAACACGAGAATATGACATCGCCGAGCGACTTCGTACGCCCGAGGAGATGGTGCTGTATCTCAATGCCTGCATTGCCGAAAGTGATGGGGATGCGGCCTTTATCGCCAAAGCCCTCGGTGACATTGCACGAGCACAAGGAATGACCAAAGTCGCAAAGCAGGCAGGCCTATCTAGAGAAAGCTTGTACAAATCACTGTCAGGTGTACGCGAACCCGAGTTCTCAACGATTTTGAAAGTGACACGTGCTCTCGGATTACGGCTGCACGCCTCCATCTGACAGCCACAGAGTGGTAGGCGGCGAGCGCAGTAATTACTTCAACTGACTGACATGCGCAGCCACCACCCGCCATCCCTGCGGCGTACGCACCCACGTCTGGCTTTGACGCCCGGTCCCGGCCACACCCTCTCGTCGAAATTCCCGATTGCAGGTCGCAAAATCCCGACCATAGGTGGTGATCACGGTTTTCAGCACCTCTCGATCCAAGCCCTGCGAGGGCCGAGCGGTACGAAAGGCCTGGATCTCTTCATAACCATATAGGTTCTCTCCTGCGCCATAGCGCAGGGTATGGGGGCTGTCCCAGAACAGTTCATCGAGGACCGCGACATCGTTACTCGTCAGGGCCTTTTCGTAGCGATCGAACTGCTCGCGGACCTCGGCCACCACATCGGGCAAGTTGATCTCAATCACCGCCGCACCTCACGTTGGAATATTTCTAGGCTGCGCTTCTTAGTTTCGATGAAACTCGGTTGCGACAGTGTCTAGGATACGCGGCCGCGCATACGCATTCGGAATTGATTGCTCTACCGCACTGAAGGGTGCATGAACAATCTGCCCCTTGTTCAGTAATCAAATGCAATATCTCTCGCCATTGGCGTCAGGGTTTCTCCTAGGGCCAGGATGTAAAGAATGTAAACTACGGAATAAGACTTATTCTTGGTCAATGGATGACCCGATCACTATTACGCCGTTGTCGCGAAGGAACCCGATGCATTTCTCCGATCCCCGCCCCGTCCGTCGCCTGCCACGCTTTGCCGCAGCCTTGCTGGCGGGTCTGACGATCAGCCCCGTCACGTGGGCGGCCGAACGCACAATGCAAACGGCATTCGGCGAGGTCAAGATCGAAGGCGTACCCACCCGTGTCGTCACGCTGGGCGAAAACGCCTTGGATGCTACGGCGACATTGGGTATCAAGCCGGTAGGCGCCCTGGCGAGCCGTGGTGGCACCGATATACCGACCTATTTAAAAGCCAAGACGGGCCCACTGGCGCTGGTGGGGACGGTGCGTGAACCCAGTCTCGAAGCCATCCTGGCGCAACAGCCCGACATCATTTTGGCGGCCCCCGGCTTGACCAAGGAGATGTACGCGAAACTCAGCCTGATCGCTCCCACCGTCGTGCCCGCAGGTAGCTCGTTTGATCCCTGGGAAGACACCCTGCGCGAGTACGCCAAGGCGTTAGACAAATCCGACGACGCCGAAAAACGCATTAGCGAAGTCGACACGCGCGTTGAGGAACTAAGCAAGCGGATGCCCGCCAACACCACCGTGTCCGTGCTGCGCTGGAATCCGCAAGGTCCCCAGATGATGTCGAGCCATTTGTTCGTGGGCAGCCTGCTGCAGGATCTGGGCCTGCGACCCAACCCGCTGGCGGCCAGCATCAAAGATCGCCCACATAGCGACATCCTCAGCCTGGAGAACCTGAACAAGGCCGACGCCGACTGGATATTCCTGGCCACGCTCAATCCGGATGGCAAGAAAGCGCTCGATGAGGCCCGCACTCAACCCGCGTTCACGCGCTTGAAAGCCGCGCAGGACGACCAAGTGGTCAGCGTGGACGGCCAAATCTGGAGCAGCAGCTCGGGCTATCTGGCCGCGATGCAGATCCTCGACGACGTGGAGAAGTCGTTAGCGAAGTAACGGCGCGAGAATGGCCTTCCGACAATCCTTTATGCCCGTCAAGGCACTGGGTCTTTCCGCCCTGTGTCTTCTGTTTTTGTGCCTGCTCAGTTTGCTGATCGGCGCGGGTGATGTTAGCCCCGCAGAAAGCTTGCGGGCACTACTGGGCGGCGGTAATGACAACGCGCGTTTCACCCTATTTGAACTCCGCTGGGCCCGCACCGAATTGGCGTTGCTGGTCGGCGTGGCATTAGGGGTCGCCGGACTGCTCATGCAAGCCGTCGCCCGCAATCCGCTGGCGGAACCAGGCCTGCTGGGCGTCAGCGCCGGATCATCGTTTGCGGTCGTGGTGGCGATACTGCTGGGCGCCTCGACCGCAAGTCTCTATCTGTCGGCGGCGTTCATCGGCGCGATCCTTGGCTGCGCGCTGGTCATGCTGGTATTGCGCATGCGTGGTGTAGGAGACGACCCGGTACGCCTTGTCCTGGCGGGTGCGGCGTTCACCGGTCTGCTGCAAGCAGGCAGCAGCATGATCCTGCTTTCCGATCAGCGCACGGCCGACGAAATTCGTTTCTGGGTGGTGGGCAGTCTGGCGGGACGCCCCCCGGAAACGTTTTTCTGGACGCTGCCGGGCCTCATCCTGGGCGGATTGATTGCGCTGCCCCTGGTGCGTCCCCTCGCCGCCCTGGCGCTGGGAGAACAGGTGGCCAAAGGGTTGGGCCACCATCCCCATGGCGTGCGCCTGGCTACATTATTGTCAGTCGCCTTGTTGGTGGGTGCGGCCAATGCTGCCGCCGGGCCCATTGCCTTTCTGGGCCTGATCGTGCCGTATATTGCGCGCCGTTTTGTGGGCACGGATATCCGCAAGCTGCTGGGTCTATGTGTGCTGTTGGGCCCCTGTGTCTTGTTGCTGGCCGATATTGTGTCGCGCCTGGTCGTGCGCCCCTACGAATTACCGGTTGGGGTGGTGACCGCCTTTATCGGCGCGCCTATTCTTATCGCGGTAGTGCGTACCCATCGCCTGCCCAGTTTGTGATTGCCGATGTCCAACGCCGCCACTCTGCACCGTCCCCATGGCTACTTCGTATTGCGCACAGGCGGACTGTCGCTACTGTTGCATCGGCGTGCGACCTGGGTCTTTATCGCGTTGTTGGCCGCGCTGGTCGCGATCTGCGTATTTTGTCTTAGCGCAGGCGGGCCCAAGCCCTTGCCGTTTGCGGACACCTTGGCGACCGTGCTCGGCGGCGGCACGCCGATGCAACGCCTGCTGGTCATGGAGTTGCGCTTGCCGCGCATTCTGGCCGGCCTCTTTAGCGGCGCAGCGCTGGGGGCCGCCGGTTGCCTGATGCAAACACTGGCCCGCAATCGCCTGGCCACTCCCGGCATCATCGGTATCGACAATGGCGCGACGGCATTTGCCGNCGCGTCTATCGTCGGCGTCGCCACCAGCATGGCGCCTTCGACATTGGCCTTGTCGGGCGCCGCGACGGCCGCCGCCATGACGTTTATTCTGGCAGCGGGTGCCGGCGCGCGAGGTTATCGCTTTATCGTGGTCGGCATCGCCGTCGGTGCCCTGTTTGGCGCACTCACGAATTTGATGCTCGCTCGCGCGGCGATCGATGCCGCGAATGCCGCGTATCCCTGGACGGTGGGCAGCCTTAACGCTCGACCCAAAGCCACCGTCCTGCTGTTGGGTTATTCCCTGCCCCTTTTGTTGTTTGTCGGTCTGCTATTAACGCGTGGCCTGGCCACCATGCGCTTTACCGACAGTGTCGCGATCGGCCTGGGCGTACGCTTGCAAGCCATGAGGATCGGCACGCTTATTGTGACCGTATGCCTCACCGCCCTGGCCGTCGCCGTCTGCGGTCCAGTCGGCCTGGTCGCACTGATCGCTCCCGAAGTCGCTCGCTACCTGGGCGGGCAGCACGGTGTCCCCATGCTGAGCGCCGCCCTGGTTGGCGCCATCTTGACCGTCTTTGCCGATTGGGTTGGCCGTACCGTTCTGGCGCCCACCGAGATTCCCGTGGGGATTGTGATGGCCATCATTGGTGGCCCGTACCTGCTGTGGATCATCCTGCGCCCATCGGCTCAAAAAGGCCCCTGACCTTATTGTCCACCTCGCTTATGTCCACCCCGATTTCTTCCCTGCTGTACCAGTCCGCCGGCACCGCGGCCACCCTCGAAACCCAAGCCTTGCGCATGGGCTACGGCCAGCGACTCATCATTGAATCACTGGATCTGATGATCCCCACAGGCCGTGTCACCGCCATCGTCGGACCCAATGGCTGCGGCAAATCGACCTTGTTGGCTGGGCTGGCGCGCCTGCAAAAAAGCCAGGGAGGCAGCGTATTGCTCAACGGTAAGGCGATCAACACGATGCCCAGCCGCGAGGTCGCGCGCCTGTTGGCGCTATTACCCCAAGATGCGAGCGCTCCCGACGGGCTGACGGTCGCTGAGCTCATCCGCTTTGGACGCCAGCCTCACCAAGGCTTGCTGCGCCAATGGAGCGACCGCGATCAGGCCGTGATCCAGGCCGCGCTCGACGTCGCCGACCTGAACAGCTTGGCAGACCGCCCCTTGGAATCCATGTCAGGCGGTCAACGCCAACGCGCTTGGATCGCGATGGCGATTGCGCAAGACACTCCACTGCTGCTGCTGGATGAACCGACCTCCGCCTTGGATCTGGGTCACCAGATCGAGGTCTTCGAACTGATTCGCCAACTGGCCCGCGTCGGTAAGACCGTCGTCATGGTGGTGCATGACCTGTCCAGCGCGTGCCGTTACGCCGACCACGTCGTCGCCATGAAGCATGGCAAGATCGTCGAGCAAGGGTCTCCTGCGCAAATTGTGACGCCGGAGCTAGTGGCAACCCTTTACGGTGTACGCTGTACGTTGATGCAAGACCCGCATACAGGAACCCCCGTGATCGCAGGAGTCAGTTTGCTCGAAAAGACCTGACTCTTGCACGGCGGGGCACTGGTTCGTTTTGATAAGGAATCACGCTATGAACGCCACTGTTCAACCCGCCCCTACCGTCACACTATTGAATGGCGTCGCAATGCCGCAGTTGGGCTTGGGGACATGGCCCATGGATGACACGCAAGCCGCGCGAGCAGTGGCCAGCGCCCTGGACCTGGGTTACCGCCTGATCGATACTGCGGAAAACTATCGCAACGAAGCCGGCGTAGGCGCCGGCATCCGCCAGTCGGGCGTGAGCCGCGATCAGATCTTCGTCACCACGAAATTCAACCGCGAATGGCATAGCGTCGATGGCGTCAAGCAGGCATGCGAAGCGAGCCTGTCGCGACTTGGAGTGGACTACATTGATCTGCTGTTGATCCATTGGCCCAACCCCGCCCAGGATCGTTACGTCGACGCTTTTCATGGATTGACGCGTTTGCTGGAATCGGGCGTGGTCCGGGCGATCGGTACGTCCAACTTCAAGGTCACCCACTTGCAACGCCTGCTCGATCAAGGGCTGGTGCCTCATGTGAACCAGATTCAACTGGACCCCTACCATTTGCGCGATGATGTGGTCGCCTTGCATAACGCGCACGGCATCGTCACGGAAACCTGGAGCCCACTGGGGCGCGGCGGCGAGATGCTGGCCGATCCGGCGATCACGGCCGTGGCCGAGCGTCACGGCCGCACGCCAGCGCAGGTCGTGCTGCGTTGGCAGACGCAGTCAGGCTATGTGCCCGCACCGAAGTCATCCGACCCCACCCGCCAGGCGCAAAACCTGAACGTGTTTGATTTTGAACTATCGGCCGATGAAATGGCGGCGCTTAACGCGCTGAACCGCCCCGACCCGAAGATGATGGACGCCGACGTGTTTGGGCATTGAAACGGGAGCGAACAGAGGGAATTGCAGTTTCACGAGTTTTAGGGCAATAATTGAGACTAATTCTTATTACAAATTAGTTTTCCCTATAGATAGCCCTGACTGCTCGCATGTCTTCCTCTGAATCGTCACCATCTCTGATGGTTGCCCAGTTGTACGACGCGCATCATGGCTGGCTTTCGAGCTGGCTGCGCAAACGTTTAGGTAACAATGCCGATGCCGCCGATTTGGCGCAGGATGCGTTCGCCGGTATTTTGCTCGCTAGCCGTCGGCAGTCACTGCCCAATCTGCGCGAACCTCGTGCCTATCTGACCACGATCGCCAAACGGCTGGTAGTGGACTTCTACCGGCGCCATGCCCTGGAGCGCGCCTATCTAGAGGCGCTGGCGCTTGTTCCCGCCGAGCATGCACCATCGGAAGAGCAGCGCCTGATTATTTTGCAGAGCTTGCAGGAGATCGACGCGCTACTGGACGCCCTGCCCGCCAAGGTGCGTCAGGCATTTTTGCTCTCACAGCTGGATGGTCTGACGTATGCGCAGATCGCGGCGGAGATGTCTATCGGCGTGCGCTCAGTCAAACGTTATATGGCAGAGGCTTTTCGTCATTGCATCCTGGCCGCCCCATGAGCCTGCAGACGTCGCCCTCCATCGATCCGCAAATCGCCGCCGAAGCAGCCGACTGGCTGGTACTCATGCATTCGGGCAATTGCTCCGTTGCGCAGCAGCACGCCTGTGACCGTTGGCGCCAATCCAGTGCCGAAAATGAGCGCGCATGGCGTCGCGCTCAAGAGGTTTTGTCCAAGCTTGGCGCCTTGCCGCCCGAGTTGAGCCGGGCCGCGTTAAACCGGCCGCAGCGTCATGATCGCCGGGCCGCGATGCGCACCCTGGCGGGGCTGGCCCTCGCGGTACCTTCTGGTTGGCTGGCTTGGCATGTCGCGCCGTGGCAAACCTGGACCGCGGACCAATCCACGGGCGTGGGTGAACAGCGCCGCCTGGATCTGCCGGACGGCAGCCTGTTGACACTGAATACGGCCAGTGCAGTAGATATTGCTTTTACGCCCTCCTCCCGAGAAATCGCACTGCGTACGGGGGAAATTCTGGTCGAAATGACTCACTCCGCCCGATACGACGCGCGACCATTACGGGTACGAACAGACAACGGCATCATCCAGAGCACTCACTCGCGGTTTACGGTACGACAGTTTGCCGATCACTGTGCTGTCGCGGTCATCGAGGGTGGCATAGACATCGAGCCATCATCGGGCAGCAGCGTTCGACTGACCGCGGGTTACGCGACGACGTTCTCCAGTACGGCGGCAAGTATTGCCCACCCGGTGTTGTATCCACCTCAAGCCTGGGCCCAAGGCGTTTTGTATGCGGACGCCATGTCATTGGACGACTTTGCGGCCGAGATCAATCGGTACAGGCCGGGGATTGTGCGATGTGACCCACAGATCGCGCATTTACGCGTTTCTGGCGCCTTTCAACTGAGCCATACAGACACCGCATTGCGTGCCGTCACACACAGCCTACCTGTCCAATTGGTCTATCGGACCCGCTACTGGGTCACTTTGGCCGCCGTTTAATGCCCCCCACCCGATGCGTGATTGGGCATCGCATGGCGACATCGTGAATCAATAATTTTTTACACGCCCGCCTGGCCCTTTTTTTTATCTCATTCGACATACCAGACAGAACCCTATTCGGACCTGCCTGCATGCCTCGCCTACATTTGCCTCTTTGTGGACTACGTCCCGCCCCGACGGGCCTACGACGGATCGTCTTTACCTGCTTCTCCTTTGCGGTGGTGCTGGCCATCGGCTCGCTGCCTAGCCACGTGCAGGCACAAACGACCCAACACGCGCAACGCCAGTTCAATATTCCGGCCGGATCGCTGTCCTCTGTGCTGGCGACCTTTGCGGGTGCAGCGGGAATCAATCTGTCGTTCGACCCCGCGCTGACGGCGGGTCAACAGTCGCCCGGTTTGCAAGGCCACTCGACGATCAGCCAGGGACTGAACACGCTACTGAGCGGCACAGGACTCTTATCGGTACATACCAGCGGCAATGTGTACACCCTGCAGCGGGCCCCCGCTGGCTCGACAGCGACGCTGCCCATCGTAACCGTAGAAGGATTTGAATCTGCGACCGGCCCGGTCATCGGGTTCGCCGCGCGACGCAGCGCTACTGCTACCAAGACCGATACGCCATTGATCGAAGTCCCCCAGACCGTCAATGTCGTGACTCGTGATGAGATGACGGTGCGAGCATCCAACACGGTTGTCGAAGCCCTGTCATACACCCCTGGCCTGTATGCACCTGGCGGCAGCACCGATCTGCGTTACGACAATATTTATCTGCGTGGCGGGTACGCAGCGCGCAACAACCTCGATGGTTCTCGATTGCCATACGGAGCATACAGCTTTGGCATGCTGCAAATTGAACCTTACGGGCTGGAACGGGTGGAAGTCCTAAAAGGACCTTCCTCCGTGCTCTATGGGCAGAACACGCCGGGGGGCCTGATCAATATGGTCAGCAAGCTGCCAACCGAGACGGCACAGCGCGAGATCAGCTTGCAAACGGGCAGTTACGGCCGCGAACAAGCCACGATAGACTTGAGTGGCCCCGTGGACGACGAAGGACAGTGGCGCTACCGCTTTACGGCCTTGCAGCGCAACGCCGCCCAATCGCCGTATTACACCGAAGACGATCGAATATTTGTCGCGCCGGCCCTGACTTGGCAGCCCTCGGCCCGGACCTCTCTGACGCTACTGGGCTTTTATCAAAAGGATCATCAGGTTCCGTTGTACGGCACCCTGCCCGCTGCAGGTACGCTCTATGACAATCCGAATGGCGAAATTTCACGTCACCGATTTGCGGGCGAACCGGATTGGGATCGATATAACCGCGAGCAATACTCGGTTGGATATTTGTTTAGCCACGAACTGAACGACACGTGGACCTTTAAACAAAATCTACGCTATAACCACATGCGAGGCGAAGCCCGCACGATGCCGGGGTACATGCTGGATCCCGTCGACATGCGTACGTGGTCGCGCACCATGGCGCGCGGTCAGGGGACAGGCGCCACGTTTACCTTGGATACACAAGTACTCGCGAGCTTTGATACGGGTTCCGTGCATCACGAAGCGCTGTTCGGCTTTGATTATTTGAACATGCGCGACACCTACTATTTTTCTAACGTCATCGCGGGCGTTCCCTCACTGGATTTGTATGATCCGCACTATGGTCTACCCGCGCCTGGCGTTGACGATCTCATCACGCGCATCGACGCTCGTCAAAAGACCGAGCAATATGGTCTGTACATGCAAGACCAACTGCGTTATGAAAATTGGGTACTGACGCTAGGCGGGCGCTATGACATTGCCGACAGCATCACCCGTAACCTGATGACGTCGCAAAAGGTCTCTCAACGTGATCGTGCCTTTACCGGCCGCGCCGGCTTGACCTATCTGTTCGCCAATGGCCTGGCGCCCTATCTTTCATACTCCACCTCGTTTACCCCCACAGGCGGCACAGACTACAACGGCAACCCGTTCGAAGCCAGTAAAGGAAAACAGGTCGAGGCCGGGTTGAAGTATCAGCCGCCGGGTAGCGACACCATGGTCACGCTGTCGGTCTATCAACTGACGCAGACCAACGTGTTGACTTCCGACACGACGCCGGGACGCCCGCCGGGCTTTCAGACCCAGACCGGTGAAACTCGGGCGCGCGGGATCGAACTGGAGGGCAAAACCACCCTCGCACAAGGCCTGGATGCCGTCGCCTCGTACGCCTATGTGGACTCTGAGATCACGCGCACCGCGAATACCGACATCGTCGACGGCATACCCGAATCGAGGCAAGGAAAACGGCTGTACTACGCCCCCCAACACCAGGCAGCGGCCTGGCTGAACTACACCGTACAAAGCGGTGCCTTGCAGGGTCTGGGCCTGGGTGCGGGCGTGCGTTATATAGGATCGGACTGGGGTGATCCGGCCAATACTTTGCGTATCCCCGCGGTCACTTTGGTGGATGCCGCGATTACTTACGATTTTGGTCGCATGGATCCCTCATTAAAGGGCCTGAATCTAGCGCTTAACGCCAGTAACTTGTTTGACCGTCGATATGTCGGCACGTGCATTACGAATCTATCGTGCTCCTATGGCGCTGGCCGCATGGTCTACGCCACGTTGAGATACCGATGGTGAAACGGCGTGCATCGAAGGGCGAAGTGATATCGCGTCTTGTGGCCGCGGGCCCAGGCGGATATGTTCTGATCTATGTTTTTGCGGGCACAGCTGCATTATTGCCGCTGCACCCCGCTGATGCGCTCTTCTATCCAGGCCTGTTATCTATCGCGTTATACGTGGGGATAGCGCTGTGGGCCTTTGCCGCTCGTAGCCATGCGCGGGTCTGGATGGCGATCGTGGCCGGTTGCGTGGCCTGCCTGGTTGCGCGCGTTGGATTACAGGCATGCTAGGCAGCCTGCGCCAGTCGATGGCTTGGTTGCACAACTGGGCAGGTTTGCTGTTTGGATGGCTGCTGTATGCCGTGTTCATGACCGGCGCACTAAGCGTTGTAGCTGCCGAGATCACGCACTGGATGACACCGGAATTCCTGTCGGTGCGTCCTGCTGATCGCACTCACACTCTGCACATTGCGCAGGACTGGCTCGAAAAACACGCCCCGCCCACGGCCCAAAGCTGGCAGGTCGAATTGCCCTGGGCCCGTCATCCGGCGCTACTAGTGGCCTGGCACCAAGACGGACAAAGCGAAACGGCCTGGCTGGACCCCGCCAGCGGCCAGACTATCTCTCCTCGAGACACAGAAGGTGGCGAGTTTCTGATCGAATTTCACTACAGCCTGCACGCGGGATTGCCAGGCATCTTGTTGGTCGGGCTAGCCAGTATTGTGATGCTGATAGCGCTCTGCAGCGGGCTCATTGTGCACCGTCGTCTGTTCGTCGATTTCTTTACATTTCGGCCCAATGCATCGACCGGACGCGCATGGCTGGATGCGCACAACGTGTTGGGCGTACTGCCCTTGCCGTTTTATTTGATGATTACCATCACGGCGCTGTCGACCTTGTTGCTGACGTACCTGCCCTCCGGTATCAATAGCCGCTACGATGGCAACGCCGCGGCATTTGTGGCGCAGGCCTTTCCGGTTCCTCCACCGCTGCGGGCGAGCTCACAACGTGCGACGACACAGTCATTGGCCACCAGCGTCACTCGTGCCGAAAACTATATCGGACACGATAGGACTGCCAGCGTGTGGGTGCATCAACCCGGTCAGATGAACTCCAGAGTGGATGTCTTGCGCCACTACGATGATCGCTTGATGGCCTTTCCGGATCGAGTCAGCCTCGATGGCCGTACCGGTCAGATACTGCAGATTGCCGACCAATACCGCGCGTCGCTGATCGTGATGCGTGTGATGGGCGGATTGCACTATGGACGTTATGCGGGCGCCGTGCTGCGCGGCTTGTATTTCGTGTTGGGCGTCGCCGGCGCGGCGATGATTGCTACCGGGCTGCTGCTTTTTACCCTACGCCGTACCGTGCGGCCCACCCGATTTGAGCGTGCGGCAAGTCGCATCAACGTCGCGATGATCGCCGGCCCGCTTTACGCGTGCGCGGGCTATTTTTTGGCAAACCGTTTGTGCTGGCCGCAATCGCCTGGCCTGCACGAGCGCGAGGTCACGCTGTTCTTTGCGCTTTGGGCGTTGTCCGCCGCCCACGCGGCCTTCAGGCAACCCAATCGTCTATGGCGCGAGCAATGGTCGGGGTTGACGGCTCTGGTGCTGGCGATACCGCTGATCGATATCGCGACCTTGTTCACACAAGGCCGCCTGCAGGATGCCCTGGTGACGCCAGTGTTTCCCGGAATGTGGATAGGCTGTTTGAGCGTGGCGGCGATTTGCGGTTGGACGGCACAACGCGCAGCAACGTGACCACCGGCCGATTTCCCACCGAAGTACCCGTTGGCAGCGAATCGATGCTGAGCAAAGCTCGGTGCTAAGACTGTTGATCAGCCATCACTCGCAAGGCAATCGTCGCGGCTTTGCTGACATGATCCGCGCATAGTTTCGATGCCCGTGCTGCATCACGACTGCGAATCGCGTCGATAACCGCTTCGAGTTCTTTGACAGTATGCGCCAATCTCCCGGGCTGCCCCATGGAAAATCGGCGCAGCGAGGTAATCCGGTTATTCAGACCGGTCAGCATTTCCTGGACGATCGGATTACCACACGCCTTGAGCAAGACACGATAAAAATCGTTCTTGGCCTTGACGAGTGCCTTTTGATCGTCATTGCCTTGACATGCGGCGATACGCTCTAGGCTGGCTTCGAGGGCGGCGATGTCGCTTTCGGTGGCATGCTGCGCGCAGCCTGCGCCGGCCAGCGCCTCTAGCGCCTGACGCACCGCGTAGATTGCACGCGCCTCTTCCAGCGTGATCTCCGCGACGGCGGGGCCACGATGGGGCACGATCGTGATCAGCGCTTCAGCCTCTAATTTCTGAAGCGCCTCACGCATCAATGAACGACTGACATCAAATAGCTCGCACAACTCGCGTTCGACCAGTTTCTGACCCGGCGCGAACGAGCCATCGATGATGGCGTCCCGCATATGATCAATCACCTGCTTTTTCAGCGAGACATCCACACGTTCAAATTGAATATTCATGGCCCTTGACTCGTTGCCGCGCCGCGTCGCCAACTATGACGATAAGGGCACGTCACAGCGTTGCGAGACATACCGGGCGAGCTCAGTATGATCGGCTCCCTTGCCCAGCGATTCCGACGCCGCGCGCGATATCTTCAGGCAAAGCTGCGAAAACTCAGCGGTATGGTTGTCATCCAATCCCAGAGCGATGCCAAGATCTTTGACCATCAACTCCAGACCAAAGCCGGCATTGTACTTACCCGACAAGACGAACTGCTTAAACTTTTTTTGCGTCGAGTTGTTCATCCCGGTCGAGGCATTCAGCACATCGACCATCATCTCCGGATCGAGCCCAAATCGCTTGCCCATCACCAGGGCCTCCGCACCAATCAAGAACCCGCCCGCCGACACGAGGTTATTGAGCGCCTTCATCGCATGAGCGGTGCCCACGTCACCGGTGCGCACCACGCTGGATCCCATGGCTTTCAGCACGGGCTCTACGGTCGACAGGGCGGCCGAGCTTCCCCCAAACATGATCGACAAGTCACCCGTTTTTGCGCGGCTGACGCCACCCGACACCGGCGCGTCGACCAACTCGACGCCCTGCTTCTCGGCGGCTTGTGCCAACGTGCGCGTCATCGCAGGCGCACCGGAACTCATCTCGACAATGATAGATCCCGGCTTCACGCTGGACAACACGCCATCCGAACCCGTCAAGACCTGCTCGACGATGGCGCTGGTGGGCAACATCGTAATAATGATTGAGGCCTCGCGGGCCACGGCGGCGGGCGTCGCTTGCGCACTGATATTGGCATCGGTCGCCAGTGCGGCGACCGCTTCGGCGTTGGCGTCATAAACCGCGACGCCATACCCGGCCTTTACCAGACAATGCACCATGGGCTTGCCCATGCTGCCCAGGCCAATAAAACCAATTTTCGGTGTTGCCATGTCATGTCTCTCTGTCGATATTCGATAAAACGTCGGCCGCCGGCCCGCTAGGAGGCAGTCCGGCTGTCGGATTTCACTTATTTGTTAATGGGAATATTTGCGTCATGTATCAGTTTTGCGAAGCGGTCCACATCTCTCGTGATCAAGCGCTGCATTTCGTCCGGCCCGCGTCGATCCCCCTTGGGCGCGAGAGCCCCCGCTGCGTTCAGAGACTCCTTGACCTTGGGGTTATCCAGGGCGCCATTTAGCGCGCTGACCAGTTTATCGACGCGATCCTTCGGTGTGCCCTGCGGGGCGGCCACCGCGTTCCAGACGGCCATATCAAACTCTGGCACCCCACCCTCGGCGAACGTGGGCGTGTCCGGCATTTGAGGGATACGCTCGGCGCTCGCCACCGCCAGCGGGATCACACGCCCCCCTTTGCTGGCGGGAATCATCGCTACCGTCTGATCCACCACCATGTCCACCGTGCCGGCCATCAGATCGACCATCGCCGGGCCGGTGCCTCGGTACGGGACCATTTGCGCGCGAGTCTTGGTCAGAAAGAGAAAGTACTCCGCCCCGATATGCCCCGTGCTGCCCGGTCCGCCATTTCCCAGATTGATCGCGGGTTGGGAGCTATCGCGCAGCCGCTTCAATAAGTCCGGCAATCGCTTGATACCGCTGGCTGCGCTGACCGATAACACCATCGGCACTTCCGCCACCAAACCAATCGGTTGCAACTGTGTCTTAGGATCGAATTTCATCGCGGGGTACAAGGTCGGCGCAATCGCAAACGAACCCATATTGCTCAGTATGATCGTATAGCCGTCGTTGGGGGAGCGCAAAAATTTCTGTACCCCCGGCACGCTGCCGACGCCGCCCAGGTTCTCAACAATAACCGTTGTTCCCAGCTCGTTACCCATCGCCTCGGCAACGATGCGGGCTAGGCCATCAGTAGAGCCGCCGGGCGCATAAGGCACGACCATGGTGATCGGCTTATCGGGGTAGGCGTAGGCGCCTGTGCCGAAGGCGACTAACGTCGCCACGATCACGGGGCGAAGAACTTTAAGCATGCGTGTCTCCTCCATCGTCGAATGGATAGGTATTTAGCAGTTCAAGATGCGAAAAAAAAGGCCGGGATGATGTTTTCTTATGCCCAGCCGGATATCGCGGCAGAACCGCTTACTTCTTGTCCTGTGCGGCTTCCTCTTCGTGATATTCCTTGATCGCTTGCGATGCAATCCGGAACGAGTCGATCCCCGCCGGTATCCCGCCATAAATGGCGACGTGCGTTAATGCACCACGGATCTCCGATTCTTTCAGGCCATTGCGCAGCGCGCCCTTCACGTGCAAGGCCAGCTCATGTTGGCGATTCAGCACGCCGATCATGGCCAAGTTCACGAGGCTGCGTTCGCGACGCGTCAGGTCATCATTGGCCCAGCACAAGCCCCAGCATGATGTGGTGGAGATATCTTGCACAATGCGATTGAAATCCGTGGCGTTGGCGATCGACTTGTCCACGTATTCCGCGCCAAGCACTTCACGGCGGACTTTCAGGCCTTTTTCGTACAGTTCGTTGTTCATCGTCTTCCTTAGCGGTGTTGAAGGGGTAAATGACAAAGCAGACTAGCAGGATGCATTCCGCCAAATCGTTGCAGTCAATTTTGATTGATTGTCTGACAATATGGCAATCGTAGGGATTCGCAAAAAAATCGCCTATAAGTATTAACCCTGATATGCGTGCGCTACAATTGTTCTTTAACGGTTGCGGGCATGACGGTCCTGTGCCGATCCACTCCCCCAGAGACTGACTCCATGACCCCCTCCGCGTCCGGAACACGCTCGCCCGGCTTAGTCCTGTTTGCGCTTGCCATCGGCGCATTTGCCATCGGCACAACCGAATTTGCCACCATGAGCCTGTTGCCGTATTTCGCGCAAACGCTCGGTATCGATGCTCCGACGGCCGGCCACGTCATCAGCGCGTATGCACTGGGCGTGGTCGTCGGTGCCCCTTTGATTACGGTCGCGGCGGCCCGTCTGCCACGACGCGCTCTGCTGTTGTGGCTGATGGGCAGTTTTGCGTTGTTCAATGGTTTGTGCGCGTTCGCGCCGACCTACGAATGGATGATCGTGCTGCGCTTTCTCAGCGGTTTGCCGCATGGTGCCTACTTTGGTATTGCCTCGTTAGTCGCCGTGTCGCTGGTCCCCGAAAATCGTCGCACCCAAGCGGTCGGCCGCATGTTTTTGGGATTGACGGTATCCACCATCATCGGGGTCCCGATGGCCAATTGGCTGGGACACGCCGTGGGCTGGCGCTGGGGCTTTGCACTGGTTGCGGCCACGGGCCTGCTCACCGTGCTGCTGATCTCCTTGTTTGCACCCGCTACGCCGGCCGACCCCAAAGCCAGCCCCTTACGCGAACTCAGTGCCTTGCGCCATGCGCAGGTCTGGATGACGCTCGGTATCGGTGCAATCGGTTTTGGGGGCTTGTTTGCCGTCTACACTTATCTGGCCGACATCCTGCTAGAGGTCACCCAAGTCGCGCCGAGCACGCTCCCATTGGTATTAGCCGTGTTCGGCATCGGCATGACCATCGGCAACCTGATCATCCCCAAGTTCGCCGATCGTGCCCTGATGCCCACGGCAGGTGCCATCCTCTTGTTTAGCGCTACGTCACTGGTGATATTCACCTTCAGCATCGACAGTCTATGGACCATCACACCGGCGGTGTTTCTGGTCGGCATCGGTGGCGCGCTGGGCACGGTATTGCAAACCCGCCTGATGGACGTCGCGCAAAACGCCCAGGGCTTGGCCGCGGCACTCAATCATTCGGCGTTCAATACCGCGAATGCGCTAGGCCCCTTGCTGGCCGGATTGGCTCTTTCTCACGGTTATGGATGGCATGCGCCCGGTTGGGTGGGTGCACTGCTGGCATTGGGCGGTTTTGTGTTGTGGGCGATCTCGGTCGCCATGGATAGACAGCGCAATACACTGCAACAAGCCACGTAATCGATACAGGGCGGCCCACGACCCGCTGGTGAAACATCCAACAAAGCCTAGGCAAAACCAACCACATTCCCTATGATCTGACCACGCTGTGGCGGCGCGTCCGCCCCAGTCTGGATCGACTGTTTCGCGTATTGTCATCAACCCAAGGAGTCACGACATGGCAGGTTGGTTTGAACTCAAAAAAGCAAACAACGGGCAATTCTATTTTTCGCTGAAAGCCGGCAACGGGGAAACCATCCTCACCAGCGAGATGTACGTGGCCAAATCATCCGCCACCAGTGGCATTGCCTCGGTGCAAAAGAATAGCGGTGATGGCGCACGATACAAGACCGCGACGTCCTCAAACGGCAAGTTTTATTTCACGCTGCGCGCCGGCAACAATCAGGTGATCGGCAATAGCCAAATGTACAGCACCGAGGCCGCATGCAACGGCGGCATCGAGTCGTCCAAGCAAAACGGCGCTACGCAAGACATCCGCGATAACAGCTAATGTCCTGACATAGCGCGCAACCGGGTACGCCGTGGCGTACCCGCGCTCAATCCTGTGGGGCTAGTGATTTACAAGAACGACTTGCCCTGCTCCAGCACCTGATCGCACGCTTTGCGGGTGATCTCTTCTTTCAAGCCTCCGCCGCTCAGATCCACGGATTGCCCATTGCCGCCCGTCAAAATGCCCTCGGCGCCTTTGGTATAGCTCTCGTCGGATGAGGCTTTTTCAGAGCCACCTAGCTTGCCCATTAATTGGTCCTTCACTGATGAGGCGTCGCCACCGCTGAGGTAGTTGTTTTTCATGCAAAACTCCAGCACGCCCGCCGCATTGCCTGCGGAGCCGGCGCTCACTGAACCGCCGCCCAATGCCGACAGGGCCGAGCTGTCACCGCCACCCAACGCGCCACCCAGCCCTTGCGCCGCGCTACCTGCCGATGATCCGCTTTGCTCTGCCGCGCCACCACCGAGTTGACCTTTGACAGCGTCCATCGATAATTGCGCATGCGCAGCGGTTGCAAAAAACGGGGCAGCAATAATGGCTGCGGCGCCGATAAGATGACGATGACTCAATTCCATTGCATCACTCCAGGCTGAGGAAATCCAACTTATCCTAGCGGTCGCCGGTGTCAAACAACAAGACAAACAACGCAAAGACAACGGCTCGAATGCGACAAATTATGAATACCAGGCGGCGATGCCTCAGGGCGGCGTAACACCCCGATCCGTATTGTCACAGGCCCGACATGTCTGACCTATCGATGGCAGCAGTCCCGCAGTGCCTGCAAGTCGGGTTCTAACCCAATGCCTGGCGCGTGGCCTAGATGGGCCACACCATTTTCCAATACCGACAACGGCTCGCTGAGCATCGACCGCAGCGGGTTGTCGTTCGCATCGATTTCCAGCAATCCGCCGTGATTGAGGCCATCAACGCTGGCCAGAAGATGCGCCGATGCCATGAGCCCCACGCCGGCCCCCAGATAGTGCGGGCAATAACGCAGCCCTGCCGCGCGCACGGCCTGAATCACGGGCAAACATCCCGAAATGCCGCCCCATTTGGCGAGATCGGGCTGGACGACCCGCAGAAATTCCGCATCGATCGCCGACTGGAACATCTCTTGGCCCAGATAGTTTTCCCCTCCGGCCAAAGGCACCGCGGACTGACGCGCCAGCGCTTGCCACTCGGCAAACGGTCGATCGACGCGCAGCGGCTCTTCCAGCCAGGCGATATCCAGCTCGGCCATTGCGGCTGCCATCGTCATCGATGTCGCAAGATCCCAACCCTGATTGGCATCGGTCATGATCGGAACCCCCTGCCCGACGACGTCGCGCGCGCTGCGCAGATTATGCAGATCACGCTCTTGGCCGAAACCGAGCTTGAGCTTGAAAGCGCGATAACCCTCTGCGTGTTTCTTTCGTATCGTGTCCGCCGGATCGTCGGGGTTAATGCCACTGGCATAGACAGGAACCTGATCGTGCTTTCCGCCCAGAAAGGCCCACAGGGGTTGGCCGGCGCGACGGGCACACAAGTCCCATAGCGCCAGGTCCACCCCCGCAATGGCCTGTGCAATCGGGCCCGGCTCGGCAGACTGCAACGCCAAGACAGCGGTCGCCATCGTCAAATGTGCAAAAACCGCCGGGGGATCCTCGTACGCGCGCCCCAACAGCAGGGGTTGCAATACGGTCTCGACCAAGCGCGCGCGGTGCTCTGCCCCGCAAGCGGGAAAATTGCACCATACCTCGCCCCAGCCATGCGCACCATCACGATCCTCGACCCTGACAAAGACCGCCGGGCGGTCGTGCATCGTGCCGAACGATGTGCGTACCGGTTGCTCGATGGGATAGCGCAACACATGCACGCTGAGTTTGGCGGGGTACACGCTGGCGTTGCCCATGACTGACCTCGTGGCGTTAGGGAATCAAGTTCATTTCGACATGAATAAAGTCCCCACGGTATGAGACTTCACTTAAATAGATCACGCGATCATCCTCATCGACGAACACACGTCGCACCTCGGCAATCGGCGTATTGACCGCTATCTGCAGTTGCTGCGCGATCTCGGTGTCGGCCGTGCTGATCGTCAATGCCTGCCGCGCCTGTGCGATCGTCACACTCGGCATGGACACCAATAACGGAATCACGGTTTCGTTGCGAAAGCGCTTGGGATGCCGACGAAAAATGTCTTCGGCCAAATAAATATTGATCACACAATACGGCTGATCGGCGCGCTCATGAATACGCCGCATGAATACATAGCGCTCAGCGGCGATGCCGTCCTTGGGTGTCACAGGGGCGCTATGTATGGCCTCGTCGATCGTGACAATCGTGGGCTTCGTATCGCGATACATATTGGCCAGCTCGGCCAGTGTCGTCTGTACGCGTAGCCAGCGATCATTCGGTGGCTGCCCCGTGACGAACGTGCCGCGCCCCTGTTGTGGCGACACCAATCCCTCGCGCGTCAACACGTCCATCGCTTGACGCACGGTCACGCGGGCTACCCCGAACGCCGCCACCAGCTCGTCCAGTGACGGGACTTTTTGGCCTTGTTCCCATACGCCGCGGCCAATGCGCTGACGCATCAAGTCCGCCAGTTGCAGATAGCGTGGAATGGGGCTGTCGTGAAAGTTGATAGCCATAAACAAATAGCCATATATTGTTTGCTAAACGTATGGTCTACAGTACGATTTGACCTTTAAAAGGTCAAGCGACTTCGCATCTAGACGGAGGAGACATTTTGCGCGATCGTTCATTTGCAAAACGTGTGGCGTTGATTGCCGCGCCGTGGTTGCTGATCATTGCGGCGTGGTATGCCGTGCGTGCCAGCGGGTTGATCAGCCCTGCCCTGGTTCCCAGCCCGCACGAGGTGCTGGCCAGATTCATGGCGCTCATGCAAACACGACTGCCCCACGACATCCTGATGTCCACCCAGCGTGTCGTCGTCGGTGTGGCCTTGGGTATTTTGCTGGCTGTTCCCGTCGGCTTTGTGCTGGGTTGGTACAAAGGGGTGCGCAGCTTTGTCGACCCGGTCATCAATTTTTTTCGGGCGCTGCCACCGATTGCGTTGATTCCGTTGGTGATCGTCTATTTCGGTATTGGCGAGTCAGCCAAGATCGCGATTCTTTTTTATGCGTCATTCTTTGCCGGCGTCATCGTCATGTACGAAGGTATCGCCCAGATCAATCCGATCTTTGTCCGCGTGTCTCGTACCCTGGGCGCGACGGACGGCGAAATCTTTCGCAAGGTGATCGTGCCACTCACGATTCCCCATATGCTGACGGCGTTGCGCGTGGCGCTCGGCGTCGCTTGGGCGACCTTGGTCGCCTCGGAACTCATTGCCGCGCAACAAGGATTGGGCGCGTTAATCCAGGATGCCTCGTCATTCTTTCAGCTCGACATCATTTATGTGGGCATTATTTGCATCGGTTTGATCGCGCTGGTCATGGACCTGATTCTCCGCGCGGTCGCCCGCCGTTTGGTCGCCTGGCAGGAGCGCATCGCATGACCGTTGATACCTCGCCGGTACGTATCCGTTTTTCCGATGTCGCCGTGGACTTCCCCACGGCGGATGGCCCCATGCGCGTTCTGGATGGCATCAACTACGACATTCATCAAGGCGAGTTTGTCTCGGTGATCGGACCGTCGGGTTGTGGCAAAACCACGATGATGAATATGGTGGCAGGCTTTCTGCAGCCCACGCAGGGCGCGGTGCTATTGGATGGCAAGCCCATCACCGGCCCGGGCCCCGATCGGGGCGTGATTTTTCAGGAGTACGGGGTCTTTCCCTGGCTGACGGTCAAAGAGAACATCGCATTCGGCTTGAATTTGCGCGCCAATCGGACCGGCCGCGCGGAACGCGACGACATCACGCAGCGCTATATGACCCTGATGGGGCTGGCAGACTTTGCCCACCATCATCCCAAGCATTTGTCCGGTGGTATGCGGCAACGCCTGGCCCTCGCACGCGCGTATGCCGTCAAGCCGCAGTTTCTGCTGATGGACGAGCCCTTTGGCGCGCTCGACGCGCAAACCCGTTCGGCGATGCAGGACTTGCTGCTGCAAGTGCTAATGGCCGAAAACAAGACCGTGATGCTGATCACGCACTCTGTCGAAGAGGCGATTTATTTATCTTCGCGCATCGTGGTCGTCACGGCCCGGCCGGCACGTATTCGCACCGTCATTGATGTGCCGTTCTCTTATCCTCGCGCAGAGAATCTGCACGAAGATCCGCGTTTTGGCGAACTGCGTTCGCAAATACGCAGCCTGGTGATGCAAGAGTACGCCAGGCAGGCCAGCCAGACGGTACGTCTGGCTGATTAATGCTTCACCTCCATTATCTTGCTCGCTAGAAAGGAGTTCCTCATGATCAACCCGCAGCGCAGAACACTATTGAAAACCGGCGCCCTCGCGGCTGCCATGTCAGGAATCGGCATGCCCCTGTTGGCACGTGCCGCGCAGCCTGTTCGCGTGGGCTATCTGCATACGCCCGCCGTCGACGCGCAGATCTGGACGGGCCTGGAGATCGGTGCTTTTACTGAGCAAGGCCTGGATTTGCAGATGATCAAATTCACCACAGGACTCGAGCTCTTTCAGGCCATGATCGGCGGCAGTCTGGATGTGCTCTCGACCGGAGCGGTCGTATCGAACTTTCCGGCGCGCGGCCAGGGCAAGGTCTTTCTGATCAATAACGTCGAGTACGCCACCGCCCAACTCTGGGTACGGGAGGACTCGGGCATCAAGAGCGCCGCGGATCTCAAAGGCAAAAAAATATCGACGACGACCGGCACCACGGCGCATGTGTTTCTGAACCGTGTCTTGCAGGGTGCCAATCTGGAAGAAGGCAAAGACGTGCAGATCGTCAACCAACGCATGACCGAAGCCGTCACGTCGTTTATCTCGGGCGCCGTACCCGCTGTGGCGCTATGGGTGCCGTTCGATGTCACCATCAAACAAAAAGTCAAAGGCGCACGCATGCTGGTCGATGCCTCGGCGTTTTATCCCGAGGCGGCCATCGTCGGTGGCTGGGCGGCACGCAACGACTATTACGATAAAAACCCGCCATTGATTCAATCGCTGATCAAAGGCTGGGTCAAGGCCAATGATCATCTGCTGTCGCATACCGATGACGCCATCACGGCGCTGCAAAAGAAGCAGTATCCCCAAGTGCCGCTCGCCGATCTGAAAGAGCAATTCAAGGCATCCAAATACTTTACCTCGAGCGAATGGCGTGCCAAGTATGCCGACGGCACCGTGACCAAATGGCTGCAGCAAGTCACCGACTTTTTTGTACAGGCCGCCAACATTTCGAATCCCGTACCGGCCAGCACGTACTTCGATCCCAAGCCCTATATGGACGTGGTTAAAGCCTGAGCCCTTTCCCAATACGCGATGCCTCTCACCTATGACTACATCATCGTGGGCGCCGGCTCTGCCGGCTGCGTCCTGGCCAATCGCCTGAGCGCAGACCCGGCTTGTCGCGTCCTGCTGCTGGAGGCCGGCGGCGCCAACACCGGATTCTGGTTAAAGCTGCCGGTGGGTTATTTTCGGTCCATCTACGACCCACGTTATTCATGGCAATTTGCCGTGGAGCCTCAGGCGGAAACGGGTAATCGACCCATCGTCTGGCCGCGCGGGCGGGTGCTGGGCGGATCCAGTTCCATCAATGGGCTGATCTATATCCGTGGCCAGCATGCCGATTATGACGACTGGGCTCGGCTGGGTGCGACGGGCTGGGGCTATCGCGAGGTACTGCCTATTTTCAAACAATCCGAATGCTATGCCGGCGGTGAAAACGACTACCACGGCGAGCACGGTGAATTGCATGTCTCGAACCTGCGTAACGATCATCCTTTGTGTGACGCCTGGCTACAGGCGGGCGCACAGGCCGGCTATCCCGGTAGCCCGGATTTCAACGGCGCGCAGGACTCGGGACTGGGCAGTTATCAGTTGACCCTGAAAGGTCATTGGCGCGACAGCGCGGCGACGGCCTTTCTGCGCCCTGCCCGCTCACGTCCAAACCTGACCGTGTTGACGGGTGCGCATGTGACCCGTCTGCGGATCGAGCGCGGTGTGTGTCAAGGCGTCAGCTGGCTACACGATGGCAGGACGATGCAGGCCGACACCACGGGTGAAGTGATTCTGTCCGCGGGCGCCCTTCAATCGCCCCAGTTGCTGCAACTGTCTGGCGTAGGCCCCGCCGAGTTGCTCCGCAAACACGACATTCCTGTTCACGTCGACGCCCCGGAGGTCGGCCGCAATCTGCAAGACCACTACCAGGCGCGCGTGATTGTCAAGGTCAAAAACAAGCTGTCGCTCAACGACGAGGTGCGTAATCCGCTCAAGCTCGCGCGCATGGGAGCCCGGTGGCTGTTCGAAAAATCAGGTCCGCTCACGGTCGGCGCCGGCCAAGTCGGCGGCATGGTGTGCACCGAGCACGCCCGCGATGGGCGCGCCGACATCCTGTTTAATGTCATGCCGCTCTCGGTCGACAAACCGGGCGATCCACTACATGGATTCTCGGGATTTTCGGCGTCGGCCACGCAGTGCCGGCCGGACTCTCGCGGCACCGTCGAGATCCGTTCGACCGATCCCCTGGCGCCGCCGCGCATCGTCTCCAACTACCTGACTGAGCCACACGATATCAAAGTGCTGGTTGCAGGATTGCGCATGCTGCGCGATATTTATCATCAACCTGCCTTTCGTGAATTTGTGACGGGCGACGAGTACATGCCCGGGTCCATCGTGCAAAACGATCATGACCTGGCCCAATTCGCGCGCCAGCGGGGTGGCACGGTGTTCCATGTGTCGGGGACATGCCGCATGGGCAGCGATGCGGCGGCCGTCGTGGATCCCGCCTTACGCGTGCAGGGTGTCGACCGCCTGCGCGTCATCGATGCATCGGTGATGCCGGCCATGGTCTCGGCCAACACGAACGCGGCGGCCATCTTGATTGGCGAAAAAGGTGCGCAATTGATTCGACAGCGCGCTTAGGTCATTCAATATTTAGTTTAGGTGATTCAATATTTAGCTTAGACCATTCAATATTTATATTAATTCATGTTTTTTATGACTGGATTGGCAAAGATACTCGAAACAGGAGTGGTTCTATCCCTATACTAGACTGAAGTTGCGGATCCGTTCGGTACACCGCCCCCATCCAGTATCAGGAGACTATCCATGTCCATCACAGGTGACATGCTCATCGGCGCCGGCGCCGTGCGCGGCACACAGGGCGCCCAGCGCGCGTTTGACCCCGCCCGAAACGAACCCATCGAACCTGAATTCGGTCTGGGCGGCAAGGACGATGTCGATCGCGCTTGCGCGCTCGCGGCGGCTGCGTTCGATCCCTATCGCGCCGCACCGCTGAGCCAGCGCGCGGATTTCCTGGAAAGCATTGCCGATAACATCATGGCCGTGGGCGATGAGTTGATTGCGCGCGGTATGGCCGAAACCGGCCTGCCCGAGGCTCGCCTGCAAGGTGAACGCGGTCGCACCGTCGGCCAGTTGCGCTTGTTCGCGAAAGTGGTGCGTGATGGTTTGTTCTTGAACGCCACCATTGACCCGGCGCAACCCGAGCGCAAACCGATGCCACGCTCGGATCTGCGCTTGGCGCGCGTACCGCTGGGTCCGGTCGCCGTGTTTGGCGCCAGCAATTTCCCGCTGGCATTCTCCGTCGCGGGCGGCGACACGGCATCCGCACTGGCAGCCGGCTGCCCCGTCGTGGTCAAGGCGCACAGCGGTCACCCCGGCCTGTCCGAGCTAGTCGGCCGTGCTATCCAGAAAGCCGTCAAAGACAATAACCTGCCCGAGGGCGTGTTCTCGCTGCTGTTTGGCGCGGGCCGCACCTTGGGTGATGCATTAGTCGCGCATCCCGCCATCAAGGCGGTTGGCTTTACCGGCTCGCGCCAAGGCGGACTGGCGCTGGTTCGCACTGCCAATGGTCGCCCCGAGCCGATCCCGGTTTATGCCGAGATGAGCAGCATCAACCCGGTATTCCTGTTTCCAGGCGCCCTGTCTGCACGTGCGGAAGGCATTGCACAAGGCTTCGCGGCCTCGCTCACGGGAAGCGTCGGCCAACTCTGCACCAACCCCGGTCTGCTGATCGCGATCGATGGTCCGGATCTCAAGCGCTTTGAGGCTGCCGTCACCGAGGCCCTGCAACAAGCTCCCGCCGGTACCATGCTCACGCCCGGTATTGCCGATGCGTATCAGTCTGGTGTCGCACAACTGCGCAACCTCGACGGCGTGGATTGCGTTGCCCAAGGGCAAAGCAATGAAGGACGGCCCAATAGCGCACAAGCCGTGCTGTATCGCACGGATGCCCAGCGTTTCCTGCAAGACAAGGCCCTCGAAAGCGAAGTCTTCGGTCCCGCCTCGCTGCTGATTCGCGTACGCGACGTGGCCGAAATGCGCGAGGTGGCCGAGCATCTCGAAGGCCAGCTCACCAGCACGCTACAAATCGAGGCCAGCGATGTCGAGGCCGCACGCAGCCTCGTACCCGTACTGGAACGCAAGGCCGGCCGTATCCTGGCCAACGGGTTCCCGACGGGCGTAGAGGTCACGTATGCCATGGTTCACGGCGGTCCGTTCCCGTCTACGTCGAACACGATGTACACGTCAGTCGGCGCCACGGCCATTGATCGTTTCTTGCGTCCGGTGTGCTATCAGGACCTGCCCGATGCCCTGCTGCCCGAAGCCATCCAACAGGCAAACCCGCTGGGCCTGTGGCGTCTGGTCGACGGCACGCCGCAACAACCGTAAGCACAACGAGCGCGGCTAGCGAAATCAGGCGCTAATACGGCCGACGAAGCGTCGACAACGGGGCGAAGATGGCATTGGCTGTCTTCGCCCCGTTTGTCGTCTCTTTGCCGTCCTTGTGCCCTTTCTTTGTCGCCCTGCTGTCTCTCTTTGTCCTCAGGCTGCGCTTAACTTGCTTTCAGGCCTAGCCTTCAGAGACACGCCATCCTCGCTATCGTCCACCCGATCACGCTCCGCCACGCGATCCAGGAACGCGTCGACGGCGGGGTTATCTGATTGCTGACGCCAGGCCAAATAAATATCGGCGTACAAATTTTTCTGTGCAATGGGACGAAACTCTACGCCATCGAAATGCAGCTCGCGTGCCGAGTCTGGCACGATACCGTAGCCCAACCCCGCGCGAACCAGCGCAACCAGGGTGTGTGTCTGACTGGCTCGTTGAACATAACGCGGCGCCACATTCGCCAAGCCGAACGCTCCGACAATCCGATCATGAAAATACCGGCTGTCGCCCGGCGAATATAAGATCAGCGGCTGGTGATGCAATGCCCGTAGCGGCACCGACTCCATTTCCGACAGGGGCGACCCCTGCGGCAACGCCAGGACGAGCGCCTCACGCTCCATCAAGCGTTTTTCCAGACCTTGGTGCGGCGGCACATGTCGAGTCAAAGCCACGTCGAGCTCACCCGCGAGCAACTGCCGGCCCAAGTCGCTGGACACCATTTCGCGCAACTCGATTGTGACGTCCGGCAAGACCGTCTGAGCGCGCATCAACAAGGCCGGCATCAACCGATAGGCCGCCACTGCGGTGTATCCCAGCGTCAATTGCCCGGCCTCGCCGTGCGCTGCCCGCTGCGCCGCCAAGGCCGCCCGTGCCGAGAAGTCGAGCAGGTGACGGGCATCGCGCAGCAGACGCTGTCCTGCCGATGTGAGCTTGACGCTGCGGCTATGCCGTTCCAGCAGCATCACCCCGAGGTGCTGTTCCAGCATTTGAATCTGCCGACTCAGTGGCGGTTGCGTCATCCGCAAGCGCGCCGCTGCCCGACCAAAGTGCAATTCCTCAGCCACTGCAACAAAACACTCTAATTGACGCAGCTCCATTACACCCCCTATTAATTCAATATAGGTATTAGACCATGTTATTTGTAGCTCAATAGGTATTGAATGCCTATCGAAATCTATAATTTTCAGACATTGTGGAGACAGACATGAAAACGAAACGAAAACCCCTGCTGCGTACCAAAATTGCGAGTGTCATGGCCCTGGCGATAGCGGCATGCATGCCCATGGCCGGCCATGCCGCGGCGGACTATCCCAGCCGGCCCGTTTCGCTGGTTGTACCGTTCTCGCCGGGCGGCGGCACTGACATCTCGGCACGCATTCTGTCCGAGCGCCTGGCCCAGGTACTGGGCCAAACGGTGGTCGTGGATAACAAGGCCGGTGCGGGCGGCCAAATCGCTGCCGACCTTGTATCGCGCGCAGACCCCGACGGCTACACCTTGTTGTTCGCCAATTCCGGCATGCTGGCCATCAACCCCTGGATTTATAAGCTCAAGACCGACCCTGCCACCGCCTTTGCGCCGGTGTCGTTGTTCTCGGACTTGCCCTTTGTGCTGGTCGTGCCGCCATCGCTCAACGTCAAGACGGCGAAAGATCTGGTCGCACTGGCCAAAGCCAAACCCGGCGAACATACTTTTGCGAGCTCGGGCACCGGCGGCGCACCGCATCTGACCGCGGAAATTTTCCAATTGGCGACCGGCACTGAACTCTTGCACATTCCCTACAAAGGCGGCGGTCCCGCCATGGCCGACTTGATGGGCGGCCGTGTCGACATGCTATTTGCATCGGTGCTCGAAACGAATTCATTCGTCCAGGCCGGCAAGCTACGGGCGCTGGCCGTCACCGGCAAAGAACGCTCGCCCGCGATGCCGGATGTCCCCACCATTGACGAAGCCGGTATCAAGAACGCCCAGGGCGGCTCCTGGACGGCCGTGCTCGTGCCCGTGGGCACGCCACAGCCAATCATCGACAAACTGTCGCAAGCGATTCGTGAGGTCGCCAACGAAGACGCTATCAAGGAAAAACTATTGGCTCAAGGCGCCGGCGCACACGGCTCTACACCCGAAGAGTTGGCGCAACTCGCCGCGACGGAACGCGCGCGCTATGGCGAGATCATCAAGGCGCGTGGCCTGCAGGCGCAATAGCGCTTTTCCCTTGCGCGATCGCTAGCGCGGACCTTACCTCTATGCTGGATATTTTTTATGACTGATACCGTCGCCACGGATTCCATCGACCTATTGATGGTCGGGCCTATGCCTGCCTCCATCACGGCGCACGCCGAGCGCCATTACCGTTTGCATCGCTGGTGGGAACTCAAAGACCAAGCCGCGTTTTTGCAAACACAAGGGAAATCCGTGCAGGGTATCGTTACCAGCGGGCGCCACGGCGCATCGCGCGAACTCATCGAAAGCCTGCCCAATCTGAAAGCCATCATCAGCCAGGGGGTGGGCGTCGACACCATCAACCTCGATGCCGCCAAGGCGCGCAATATCGTCGTCACGAATACGCCCAATGTGCTCAATGCCTGCGTCGCGGATACAGCACTCGCGCTCATCCTGAACGTGTCTCGTCGCTTTTGCGAAGCAGACCGCTTCGTGCGCGATGGCCGCTGGCCAAACGCATCCTTTCCGTTGACGATCAAACCCAGCGGCAAGCGCTGCGGTATCGTCGGCTTGGGCAATATCGGCTTGCAAGTCGCCAAGCGCGCCGAAGCGTTCGACATGAGCATCGCGTATTACAACCGCCGCCCGCGCAACGATGTGCCGGATCACTATCGCTATTACGACGATCTGATCTCGTTGGCGCAAGACAGCGATTTTCTCGTGATCGTCGTGCCGGGCGGGGGGCAGACGCGTCACCTGATCAACGAGGCCGTCCTCAATGCCCTGGGCGCGAATGGCTATCTGATCAACGTCGCACGTGGTTCGGTCGTGGATGAACCCGCGTTAGTGCAGGCTCTACAAGATGGACGCATCGCCGGTGCGGGACTGGATGTGTTCGAGCACGAGCCCCAAGTGCCGCCAGCACTGCTGGAAATGGATCAAGTGGTCGTTTTTCCGCATCTCGCGAGCGGCACTCAAGAAACGCGACAAGCCATGGCGGACTTAACGTTGAGCAATCTAGAGGGTTGGTTCAAACGACGTCAGGTGCTGACGCCTGTCACCTGATGGCGTGTGCTTGCCACGGGCTTGGCGGCATTTCGAATTTTCATTAAGGACTGTCGCCATCGCTGCACGCTGCGGTTTTCGACGCACAATCAGGACCGGATCACACTACGAAACGCAGCGCAAAGCGCATCGAGCGCTTCATGCGCTCGACCACGATGGACCCTGGTGTGCAGCAAGACAGGTAATCGGGCTAGCTCAGGCAGTCCAAGCTTGGCGCCTACGTCCACCGCGCCAAAGGGCAACATCCGCGGTGCCAATGCTGCAATTCCCACTCCTGCCATTACGGCCGCGGCGACTGCGGTCACCCCGCCCCCAACAAAAACCTCTCGCCACGGTATCCCTGCGTCATCAAGCAGCCTCCCCGCCATCGCACGTACCCCACAAGGCTCGGCAAGCGTGGCCAGTGGCAATGGCTCGTTAGCGCGACGCTGCCAATTTGGCGAGGCGAACCACCCGAATGACTCTTGCGCCAGGACCTTCCCGTCGCTGCGATCAGCGTGCTGACGAACGAAGACCGTATCCAACTCTCGGCGATCAAAGCTTTGAAGTAGATCCCCTGATGACCCAATTCGAATCTCGATCAGCAGTTCGGGATCTTGCGCATTCATGCGGGCGATCAATGCCGGGAGTTCAGGCCCCGCAACATGATCGCTGATGCCGATTGTGAGACGTTGCCGCGCCCCGGTGAATGCCGAGAGCGCGCGATCATGTGCCTCCAATAGCTCGCGTGCGAGTTCAAGAAAAGTCGCCCCCTGCGCCGAAATCTCCACGTATCGTGGTGTGCGCTCAACGAGTCGAAATCCAAGCATTTCTTCGAGGCGCTTCAGCTTCAAGCTCATCGCGGCCTGAGTCGTCCTAAGGGCCTCTGCTGCGCGCGTAAAACTGCCGAGCTCGACGATGCGGATGAAGGCCCTAACCGCATCCAAGTCCAGGGATTGTCTAGTCATTTAAATTTCTTATTATTGAAATAAGTATAAATAACATAAAAGAATGAATAATGGTAAGCAATTCCCCCACGTGAGACCCATGGAGAAAACGCACCATGCCACTCGTTAATATTTCCCTACGCACCGGCAAAACCGCAGCCTACAAACAAGCGATCTTTGACAACGTCTACCTCGCACTGCGCGAAACGTTCAACGTTCCCGAGAACGACCAATTCATGCTCCTGACGGAACATGACGCGGCGAGTTTTTGCTACAACGCGTCTTACATGAACGTCGCCCGAAGCGACGAACTGGTGTTCATCCAACTCACCGTGAGCAACACCCGCGACCTGGAGCAAAAAAAGGCCCTGTTCCACCGGATTGCCCAACGACTTGGAGATAACCCGGGGATCCGACCGGATGACGTGTTTATCAATCTGGTTGAGGTCCCCAAAGAGAATTGGTCTTTTGGTCATGGACTCGCGCAATACGCGTGAAAACGACCCCAGAAACCATGCCTGCGAAGCGAGGATCGTTTCGCAGGCAACGAGACTAGTACAGTTGCGGGACGATCATGCTCTGCGGCACGGGATGGCGAATGTAATCTTCATTGCGCACGCGTGCCGGCAAGACGACTTCGGAGCGCTCTACCTCTTCGTAGGGGAACTGCGACAGCAAATGATGGATGCAATTCAGCCGCGCCTGCTTTTTCATATCGGCAGGCACCACCCACCATGGGGCCTCGGCAATATGCGTATGGTCCAGCATGGTTTCCTTGACTCGCGTGTAGTCTTCCCAGCGGCGGCGCGACTCCAGATCCATGGGGCTGAGCTTCCATTGCTTTAACGGGTCATGAATACGACCCAAAAAGCGCAAATGCTGCTCGTCGTCCGTGATAGAGAACCAGTACTTGATGACCTTGATGCCCGAGCGCACCAGCATGCGCTCGAATTCGGGCGCCGACCGAAAGAACTCGTCGTATTCCTCGTCGGTGCAAAATCCCATCACGCGCTCTACCCCGGCGCGGTTGTACCAACTGCGATCGAACAACACCAGTTCCCCCGCCGCGGGCAAGTGTGCCACGTAGCGTTGGAAATACCATTGCGTGCGTTCACGATCGTTGGGCGCGGGTAGCGCCACCACCCGACAGACACGAGGGTTCAGGCGCTGCGTAATCCGCTTGATCACGCCGCCCTTGCCTGCCGCGTCTCGCCCTTCAAAAATAATGACCGCCTTTTGCTTGGTCGCCGCGACCCAGTTCTGCAACTTGACCAGTTCGCCCTGCAGGCGAAATAGTTCACGGAAATACGATATGCGCTGCGCATGGCTCTCTTGCCGTGCCACCGCGTCACCTTCGGCGTTCAAATCATAGGTGCGATCCTCGATTTCCAGTTCCAGCTCTTCATCCAGGCTGTCGAGCAAATCGTTTTCGATACGGCGTCGCAATTCTTCACGATCATCAAGATTCATAGCACGCTCCTTACGCGTTTTTGACAGCGTAGCCAGTTCAGATGAACAATTCTTGACACTGGCCGATCAACCATCTGGTAATGCCAGTGCATACCCCCATGCTCGCAGCTTATCTTGCCGCGTCATGGCCGCATGGGCCGGGCTCGTGGATGGCAGATCAACATACCGCAGATCGCGCGTCGTCAGCGTGGGCAGCACATGCCGCCGGTACATGGCGGCCGCTTTCGCGCCGTTAAAACAGATACGTACAATGGAGGGATGGTTATCCAGAAAGGCCTGAAAATCATTCGGTACGATGCTGGTGATATCAATGCTGGCGTCCAGGCTGCCCGGGCGCACACAGGCCTGCAGCACATCCCACAGCGCAATTCTCGAGGCCATCAATGCCGCACATCGCGCCTCGTAGCTCGCCTGGACCTCAAAACCGCAAACCTCAGCGGCAATCGGCCAAAAAGCGTTGCGCGGATGCGCGTAATACTGCTGCTGCCGCAACGAGGCCACACCGGGCATTGAACCCAATACCAGGATGCGCGCGTCAGGCGCTGTCAGCGGGGCGAAGCCGACCACACGAAGGGAAACTGACATGGGGAAAATCGCTTTCATCCATCGCCAACGATGCGTCGGCGATCCACCGTCCACAATATCAAACGCGGTCATCAGATTCAGTCAGAATCTGATGACCNCGTCGCGGCCTTCCGGCCGTTTACATCGAGCGCAACCGGGCGGGCGTCAGGCCGCCAGGCGATTTTCGATCGACGACTTCACCTTGGGCAATTCGCTGGGCAAACCCTGGGCCAACTGCTGGAACAGGGTGTCGTGCAGGGCGAGTTCGTCCTGCCACGACGCCACATCTACCGAGATCACTTGCTGGAACTGATCGGGGCTGAACTCCAGGCCGGTCCAATCAATGTCCTGATAGGTGGGCGAAACCCCGAATACCTGCTCGGCGCCGCCGGCCGATCCGTCGATACGGCCCAGCATCCATTTCAGGACACGCATATTGTCACCAAAACCGGGCCACACGAATTTGCCGTCCGGTCCTTTGCGGAACCAGTTCACGCAATAAATATGCGGCAACACGGCACCCGCGTCCTGCAGGCGCTTGCCCAACTTGAGCCAATGGCCGAAATAATCGCTCATGTTGTAGCCGCAGAACGGCAACATGGCGAACGGATCGCGACGCACGACGCCCTGCTGGCCTGCCGCCGCGGCAGTGGTCTCGGAGCCCATGGTCGCCGCCATGTACACACCTTCGACCCAATTGCGGGCTTCGGTGACCAACGGCACGGTCGTCGAACGACGCCCGCCGAAGATGAATGCGTCAATGACTACCCCGTCTGGGTTTTCCCATTCGGGATCAATGGACGGGCATTGTGAGGCCGGCGCGGTAAAGCGTGCGTTCGGGTGTGCCGCCTTGCGGCCGGTTTCCTTGGCGATCTGCGGCGTCCAGTCCCGTCCCTGCCAATCGATCAGGTGGTCCGGCGGTGTATCCGTCATGCCTTCCCACCAAACGTCGCCATCATCGGTCAAGGCGACGTTGGTGAAAATGACGTTGGACTTCAGCGTGGCCATCGCATTGAAGTTGGTTTTTTCGCTGGTGCCAGGAGCCACTCCGAAATAACCCGCTTCGGGGTTGATGGCTCGCAGACGTCCGTCGGCACCCGGCTTGATCCAGGCGATGTCGTCGCCCACGGTCGAGACCTTCCAGCCGTCCATGCCCTCGGGCGGGATCAACATTGCAAAGTTGGTCTTGCCACATGCCGACGGAAAAGCCGCCGCCACGTGATATTTTTTCCCCTTGGGCGAGGTCACGCCCAAAATCAGCATGTGCTCGGCCAACCACCCCTGGTCGCGGCCCATCGTCGATGCGATTCGCAAGGCAAAGCATTTCTTGCCCAACAACGCGTTGCCGCCGTAGCCGGAGCCAAAGCTCCAGATCTCACGCGTTTCCGGGTAATGCACAATGTACTTCGTCGGGTTGCACGGCCAGGAGACATCGGCCTCACCCTCGGCCAGCGGCTTGCCCACGCTATGCACGCACGGCACAAACTCACCATCGGTGCCCAGCACGTCAAACACAGCACGACCCATCCGGGTCATGATGCGCATATTCACCACCACATACGGGCTGTCGGAAAGCTCAATGCCGATGTGCGCGATATCCGAGCCCAACGGACCCATCGAGAATGGCACCACGTACAGGGTGCGGCCTCGCATCGCGCCGTCAAACAAGCCGTCCAGCGTCACACGCATTTCGGCGGGATCGGCCCAATTGTTGGTCGGCCCGGCATCTTCAGGACGCTCGGAGCAAATAAAGGTGCGGTCTTCGACACGCGCTACATCAGAGGGGTCGGAGCAGCCGAGATAAGAATTAGGCCGTTTCGCGGCGTTCAGGCGTTTCAGCGTCCCGGCTTGCACCATCTGCTCGCACAAGCGGTCGTACTCGTCTTGGGAACCATCACACCAGACCACATTGTCTGGTTTCGTCAGCGCGGCCACACGTGCCACCCACTCGACCAGCCCCTGGTGCTTGACGTATTCGGGAACGTTAAGCGAAGCGATTCCTCCGTCGAACGGCTTATTCATCAGGCCCATCTCCTAAATGTAAACGGCGATGNGGGNCCCGCTGGGACCCGCATTTCATAAATGTTTTCTAAACGCAGTCATATTACTTGCATGCATTGCCAACGCAGCGATTCCAGGCGTCGGGAATGCAACATCGTATTTCTGTAGCGTCCCCAATAACTGATCGGCGCTCGCGCAAGCACTGACGCGGCCTCGCGGCGTAGTGAGGGTACTCCATTCATCACACAACGGGTCACTCAGCAGGGTAAACCCCAAGAAAGCGATATGATGGGGGCCGAATCGTACTGGCGCACTCTCCATGCAGCAAATCGAACTCAACGACAGTACCGCCGACCGCTATTTGCTGGACGCGCCAGGCTCGTCACTACTGGCCTTCCATAGCCGCACGTGCGCAACCTGCAAGGTCGCTCGCGAGCAACTGCCCAACCTGGACTTGCCGGTCGATCGTCTGTGTTGGATTGATGCGGGTGATAACGGCGGCTTAGTCGAGCGCTACGAGGTCTTTCACTTACCTGCCTTGTTTCTGACGCGCGACGGGGCTTATTACGGCCAGGTCAATGCCTCGCTGGCCGAATGGGATTTACGTCAGCAAATCAGCCTGGCACTCGATAGCTATCCCGCCGAGCTGCCCTAGGGCGCCGGTCCGTAGCACGAACGATCAGCCAGGCCGGACCGCGGCGATCAAATCCGAAAGACGACGGCGCTGCCGGCCAGCCTCATCGAAATTGTGTGGCGCCAACCACTGCGTCATCGCCTCGCGGACGGCCGGCCACTCGCCGTCCACGATCGAGAACCACGCCGTGTCGCGATTGCGCCCCTTGTACACCACCGCCTGGCGAAAGATCCCTTCGAACTGAAATCCCAGGCGCAACGCGGCAGCCCGTGACGGGCCATTCAAACTATCGCACTTCCATTCATAGCGGCGATACCCCAATTGATCAAACGCACGGCACATCAAGAGATACTGGGCTTCGGTCGCTGCCGGGGTGCGCTTCAACAAATCTGAATAGGCCACATTGCCGACCTCCATCACCCCGTTGGCCGGATCAATACGCATGGAAGACAAAGTACCCACCGCCTGCCCGCTAGCCAGATCGATCACCGCGAAGTGCTGTGGGTCCTCAGAGGCCTGCATCGCGCGCGCATGCGTCAGGTAGCTGGCCTCGTCGGGAAACGGGCCGGCGAACATGTACGTCCAATCGGCATCCTCCGGCGTCTGGCGAAAGGCGGCGTACAACGCCGCGCCATGACGTTCGACGTCGACCGGCTCCAGCCGGCAGTAATGACCAACCATGGGTTCGCGTGCGGGCCGCGGACGCGCGACCCAGTTCGGTACAGGCTCCCCCACGGGGCGTTCGGACACAGCACTCGTCGACATCACAAAGATCCTTTTGATCTACCCAATCAATCCACTCAATAACAGCATTGCCAATAGCAGCCAGAACAGGCCCGACACGATGGAGCGGCCAATGAAGGCTTTTATCGCAGCCCAGAACAACAGCAGGCCCAGAATCAACAACGCAAAATTGAACACCGACGGACTCATACCCAAGGCGCCCGCCAATCCCGAAAAAAAATCGCCGATCGCCGAACCGAATCCGCCAAACACATAACGGATGCCGGACACGATGGCACGGATTACTTCGCCAAGTATGGCGCCTACCGAACCGAAGAAACTATTTTCTGTCTGCATGCATTCTCATCACAGGGTCACCCCGAACGCAGCCTCAACCGGCACTGCCACCGCCAGAATGTATCTCAACTATGACCGCCGTGCCTATGGAATAACTGGCCAGGTCGCAGGATACCCGCCGATTTGCGGTTTAACATTAGCCCTTTCATCCCGTTCTTTTCAGAAAGACTCGTAACAAGGAAAAATGATGGCTTTCGATTTTGACTTATACGTCATAGGCGCAGGTTCAGGCGGTGTGCGCGCAGCACGCTTTGCCGCCGGATTCGGCGCCCGCGTAGCAGTTGCGGAAAGCCGCTATCTGGGCGGCACCTGCGTCAACGTCGGATGCGTGCCGAAAAAACTGCTGGTCTACGGGGCACATTTTCACGAGGACTTCGAGCAAGCGTCCGGCTTTGGCTGGACAGTGGGCGCGCCCGGCTTTGACTGGCCAACCCTGATCGGCAACAAAAACCGTGAGATCGAACGCCTGAACGGGATTTATCGCAATTTGCTGGTCAACAGTGGCGTCACCTTGCACGAGGGGCATGCCCGTCTGGTGGATCCTCATACCGTCGAGATCAATGGCGAACGCCACACCGCCGAACACATCCTGGTTGCGACCGGTGGGTGGCCGCAGATCCCCGATCTCCCGGGCAAAGAGCACGCGATCACCTCGAACGAGGCGTTTTTTCTGAAGGCATTGCCACGTCGGATCGTGGTGGTGGGCGGTGGCTATATTGCCGTCGAATTTGCCTCCATATTCAATGGTTTGGGTGCCCAAACTACCCAGCTATACCGGCGCGAGCTATTCCTGCGCGGGTTCGATGGCAGTGTGCGCGAGCACCTGCGCGACGAGTTGATAAAAAAGGGCGTGGACCTGCGCTTTAATGCCGATATCGCCCGCATTGACAAGCGCGACGACGGTACGCTGGTGGCCACCCTCAAGAATGGCGATCTCATCGAAACCGACTGCGTGTTTTACGCCACCGGCCGCCGCCCCATGCTCGATAACCTGGGGCTCGAAAATACGGCTGTGACGCTCGATGACAACGGCTTTATCGCGGTCAACGACGAATACCAGACCAGCGAGCCGTCCATTTTGGCCATCGGCGATGTGATTGGTCGCGTACCGCTCACCCCCGTCGCGCTGGCCGAAGGCATGGCCGTGGCGCGCCGCCTGTTCAAGCCCACGGAATACCACAAGGTCGATTACAACCTGATCCCCACGGCCGTCTTCAGCCTGCCCAATATCGGCACGGTTGGTCTGACCACCGAGGCCGCGATCGAAGCCGGCTATCGCGTCAAGCGTTTCGAGAGCCGCTTTCGTCCCATGAAGCTCACGCTGACCGACATCCAGGAAAAGACGCTCATGAAACTGGTCGTGGATGCCGACACTGACCGTGTACTCGGCTGCCATATGGTGGGGCCCGACGCCGGCGAAATTATGCAAGGCCTGGCGGTCGCGCTCAAAGCCGGCGCCACCAAGCAGGTGTTTGACGAAACCATCGGCATCCATCCGACGGCTGCCGAAGAGTTCGTCACCCTGCGTACGCCCGTTCAGGCGTGATTTCGAATGCGATAATCGCGCAGCCCCGCCACCTGAGACTGTTATGACCCCCAGCAACACCCCACTATACGACCGTGNCGCCGGCGAGCCCGGCGCCACCCAAGACACCACTCGTATCAATGACGTGCGGATCGATGCCGTACGCCCGCTGATTTCGCCAGCCCTGCTGCAGGACGAATTGCCTATCCCCGATTCGACGCTGGCCTTGGTCGAAGACGCGCGCGTGCGCATTGCCGATGTGCTTCATGGTCGCGATGACCGGCTCGTCGTCGTCGTAGGCCCCTGTTCCATCCACGATCACGACCAGGCCCTGGAGTACGCCCGCCATTTGAAAGAAACTGCACAGTCGCTCAGCGACGATCTGCTGATCGTCATGCGCGTGTACTTCGAAAAACCGCGCACCACCGTGGGCTGGAAGGGGTATATCAACGACCCCCGCCTGGACGGCAGTTTCCGCATCAACGAAGGCCTGCGCCGCGCACGCGAATTGCTGCTGGAAATTGGCGCGCTGGGCCTGCCCATCGGCACCGAGTTTCTCGATCTGCTCAGCCCGCAGTACATTGCGGATCTGGTCGCCTGGGGCGCCATTGGCGCGCGCACCACAGAAAGCCCCAGTCATCGTCAATTGGCCTCGGGCTTGAGCTGCCCGCTGGGCTTTAAAAATGGCACGGATGGGAGCATGCAGGTCGCCGCCGATGCCATCGTCGCGGCCAGCGCCAAGCACGCCTTCATGGGTATGACCAAGATGGGAGTAGCCGCGATTTTTGAAACGCGCGGTAATGACGACACCCATGTCATCTTGCGCGGTGGCAAACAAGGCCCCAACTATGATGCGGCCAATGTTCAGGCCAGTTGCGCTGCCCTCAAATCAGCCGGACAGCGCGAACAAGTCATGATCGACTGCTCGCACGCGAACTCCAACAAATCGCACGAGCGTCAGATCGATGTCGCGCGTGATATCGGAACTCAGCTCGCTAATGGCGATCAGCGCATCATCGGCGTCATGATTGAAAGCCACCTGGAAGCCGGCCGACAGGACCTGAAGCCCGGCGTAACGTTGCGTCACGGCGTGTCCATTACCGATGCCTGCCTGAGCTGGGCGCAAACGGAGCCCGTGCTCGTCGGTCTGGCCGAGGCCGTGCGCCAACGTCGCGCACGCCAAGCCGTCTGATCGGGATGCAACGCTGCGTAACTCTCCGCAACATCCCGCCCGGCCACTCGTCGGACAATTGAACCTATCGGCGGGCAAGCTGGCCTATTATGGAGGTCTATTCCGTACGAAGGAGCCCTCATGATTCGCAAGCTGACCCCCATTATCCTCGCTGCCATCCTGACTGCCTGCGCGTCGCCCGGTACACAACAGGCTCCCGCCGATACCACGACGTCCGGTGGTGGCAGCATGTCCTCGGGCAGCACTCAGCCCGGCACCTGCGACGCCCAAGCCGTGCAGAACTTGGTGGGTCAACAGTACACGGAGTCCCTCGATAGCGATATCCAGTCGGGCGCCGGCGCCAATCAAATACGCGTATTGAAGCCTGGTCAGGTCATGACCATGGAATACAACCCCGCCCGCGTAAACGTCATCATCGAAGACAACGGCGCGATCAGCGCCATACGCTGCGGCTGAGTTTCGTCCGAATTCAAGCGCAAGAGTCGGAGTGCCCCCGGGCACTCCGCTGTCTATCCTTCGGGTATAGACAGCACGCACTGGCCACGCCATGAATCTGGATTTATTCGCCCCTGACGACATTCCCCTGCTCGACGTCCCACTGGGACCGCGAGCCGTGGTCCTGCGCGGCCTGGCATTGCCCTATGTCGAGGCATTGCTACCCGACCTGGATCGCATCTTCACGGCAGCACCACCGCGCCACATGGTGACACCGGGTGGATTCCGGATGTCCGTCGCCCTCACCAACTGCGGCGCGCTGGGCTGGACCACGGATCGACGCGGATACCGCTATAGCGATACCGATCCCCAGACCGGCCAATGCTGGCCCGCCCTGCCCGACACCTTCTTGTCTCTTGCTCGGTCAGCGGCGGACGCGGCCGGTTTTTCGGATTTTCAACCGGATGCCTGCCTGATCAACCGCTATGTACCTGGCGCTGGTGTGAGCTTGCACCAAGACAAAAATGAACGAAATTTCGATGCACCGATTGTGTCCGTATCAATGGGCATCCCCGCCGTCTTCCTGTTCGGCGGCCTGCAGCGCAGCGACCGTGCGCAACGCGTCTTGCTGCAGCACGGTGACGTTGCAGTATGGGGGGGACCGGACCGGCTACGCTATCACGCCGTCTCGCCCCTGAAAGATGCCACGCACCCATTATTCGGGGCCGCACGCATCAACCTGACGTTCCGCCAAGCTGGCTAGGCACCGTTCATCCGACCGTGGCCTCACTGCACCCTTGCCTATTTATCGTTGCGCGCCTCGGCCAAGGCGACGGTCAGATGCATGACTTTTTTCTTCAAGCCATCGCGCTCTTCGGTCAGCGACGCTACCAGACGCCGCAGGCGGGCAACCTCGGCGGGATAATCCTCAATCGCCTCAATGGGCGGCTCAGCCTCGGCGCCCTCGGCCACATTCGACGCGTCGTCCCCCGCTGGCGACTTTGCTTGCGCCTTGGCCTCGCGCGCCTGACGGGCCAACTCCCTTAGTGCCTTGCGGCCCTCGGCGGCGGCCGCGACCTGCTGCTCCGCCGGCATCGCTGCGACTGCGGCGGCGGCATTAATCGAAATATCCCCCGACCGCACGGCGCGCACCAGCTCCGGCGCGGCGGCCTTGTGGATTTTCTCGATCTGGCCCAGCGTATTGCTGCTTAGCCTGGCCGCACGGGCCAATGCCTGACGATTGGGGATGACCACCGGCTGCGCGGGTGCGGGCCCGTCGCTCGCCTGATCCGTCTCGGCCTGCTGTGCCTGACGAGCTTGCAATGCCTGCTGCCGCTGCTGCAGGATTTCCTTTTTTCGCAACGCCAGCACGCCCCGCTGGAAATCCGACACGCTGCGGCGGCCGAGGTGATTTTCAATCATCCACAGCCGTACATCATCCATCGAGGTAAAACGGGTATTTTGAATCGTCTTGAACTCAATGCCATGTTTGGTGCATAACGCATAGCGATTATGCCCATCCACCAGGACATCCCCCCACAGCACCAGCGCATCGCGGCACCCTTCGGCCAGCAGGCTGTGCTCTAGTGCCTCGTATTCCTCCGCACTCAGGGGGTCAATATAGGTTCGTAATTCTTCGTTAATCTGGATAGTCATCGTGACGATCATTTGTCGGTCAACTGCGCGACCGCTATTAGAACACCGAGCGCCTGCTCACGCTGCGCCCGGACCATATGTCAACAAGTGTTAATAACGCCCACATGACGCGGCCCGGTGGTACGCTTTCCGTACCTTTACCCAGGAAGAACACACCATGAACTCCCCTGCTACCCTTTCCGACGAATTGCTGGCGCAGCTGCAAGGCGGACCGATGCAGCAAATCTCTCAACAACTGGGCACCGATACCGCCCAGACGCAGGATGCCGTCAGTGCAGCCATCCCGATGCTGTTGGGCACGCTGGGCCAAAACGCATCACAGCCCCAAGGCGCTCAAGCTTTATTCGGCGCCCTCGAGCGTGATCATGCTGGTGGTGGCGCCGACCTGGGCGGCCTGCTGGGTTCATTGCTGGGCGGCGGCGCGGGCGCAGGCGCCAATGCCGCGCAAGTTGACGGTGCCAGCATTCTGGGCAACATCTTTGGCGGTAACCAACAACGCGCCGAAGAAAATCTAGGCCAGGCCACCGGCCTGGGCGGCGGCAACGCCTCGAACCTGCTGCAGATCCTCGCCCCTATCGTCATGGCCTTCTTGGCCAAGCGCATGCAGGGCAACAACATGGATGCCGGCAGCCTCGGCTCCGAGCTGGGCCAGGAACGTGATGCCGTTCAACAGCAAGGCGGCCTGGGTGGCGGCCTGCTGGGCTCGATGCTGGATCAGGACGGCGACGGTCAAGTCGGCCTGGGCGATCTGCTGAAGATGGGCGGCGGACTGTTCGGCAAGCGTTAACTCCGCACGACACGCAGACTATGCCGTGGCCGCCCGCGGCGTAGTCTGTGACGATTGGCCTGCCACCAGAGCCTGCGCCAGCGTCTCAAATATCGCCTGCGGGCCGATCAGCTCCGCAATCATGGCCTTGCGCAACTTGCCTTGCACCCGCGGATTCGCCTCGGCCAGCAACACGCGTACACCGCGGGCACGCAGACGCACGATGACGTCCTCCAGGACCTGCAATCCAGTCACATCCACAAACGGTACCCGACGCAAGCAAATGACGAGTACTCTGGGTTCCGTTTTGCTAAACGCCAGCGTCTGCTCGAAATTCTCCACCGCCGCAAAAAACAGCGGCCCCTCGACGATATAGACCATCACATCGTCGGGCAGATCGTCCATACTGTGCGTCGTCAATTCACGCCGCAGTTCATCGTGACCCATTTGCCGCACCCCCACGCTGGATGCCATGCGACGCAGAAAATGCAGTGTCGCCAGAATCACGCCGATATTCACCGCCACGACCAGATCGGCAAACACCGTCAAGGCAAAGGTCACCAGCAAAATCACCACGTCGGCACGCGGGGCGCGTCGCAGCATTTTGACGACGTGCCGTAAATCACTCATGTTCCAGGCGACCATAAACAGAATAGCCGCCAAGGCCGCCAACGGCACATTCTCCGCTAATGGCGCCAGCACCACGATGATGGCAATCAGTGTGACGGCATGCATGATACCGGCCAGCGGGCTGGTTCCCCCGTTACGAATATTCGTCGCCGTCCGGGCGATCGCACCCGTGGCCGCAATGCCGCCAAACAGCGGCGCGGCGATATTCGCAATCCCCTGGCCGATCAATTCCTGATTAGAGTTGTGGCGAGTCCCCGCCATACTATCGGCGACCACCGCCGACAGGAGCGATTCGATCGCACCCAGCATGGCAATCGCAAAGGCGGGGCCGATCAACTCGATCACCCTGGACAGGGTCACCTCCGGCCATTCCCAGGTCGGCAGCCCCTGAGGTACCCCGCCAAATGCCGAACCGATCGTCGCCACGCCGTCAAAACCGAACACTGCCTGCAGCGTCGTGGCCACGATCAGGGCAATCATTGGGGCAGGCACGCGTTTCAGATAGGCAATCTTGGTAGACACGATCAACAACGCCAGACTCAGCACGGCAAGCGCCGTCGTCGCCACATGCAAGTTCGGAAAGGCCTGCAGTAATTGCCAAAATTTCTCGTGAAAGTGTGTCCCGGTAACGTTGGACAGTCCAAAGAAGTCTTTCCACTGCCCGACCCAGATAATGACGCCGATACCGGCCGTAAAACCCACAATCACAGGTGCGGGGATGAACTTGATCACCGCTCCCATGCGTGCCACACCCAACAACATCAGGATCACGCCCGCCATCATGGTCGCAATCTGTAGCCCGCCCACGCCATGCTCGGCGACGATCGCCGCCAGAATCACGATGAATGCACCCGTTGGGCCGGCGATCTGCAGTCGACTGCCCCCAAAGATAGACACCGCCAAGCCCGCCACAATCGCGGTATACAGACCTTGTTCCGGCTTTACCCCTGAGGCAATGGCAAATGCCATCGCCAACGGCAAGGCCACCACCCCCACAATCACCCCTGACACAATATTCGGCAGCCAATGCTGACGTTGAAACAGACCCGCCCTGTAAGCTTCACGCAACGCAATCACGTCGTCCATCCTTGGATACGAATATGCCGCCCGGCCCGGGCTTCAGTACAGAATGTCACAGTCTACCGCTACGCAGCACTGAATTCTCCCGGATAGACTTCAGCTTTCTACTCGCCCCGGAGATTTCCATGTCTTATATGCTGCTTATTGTCGAACCCATCGGCCAACGCGCGCAGCGTACACCCGAGGCGGGCCAGGCCGCCTACGACAGCATGCTGCAATACGCCGCCGATCTGAAATCCCGCGGTTTGCTGCAAGACGCACAATCCCTCAAATCGGAAACCGACGGCGTCAAACTACAGGTCCGTGACGGCCGGCAACGCCTGCTGGACGGCCCGTATGCCGAAGCCAAAGAAATGATCGGCGGTTTTTTTCTGCTGAATTGCGAGACGCGCGAACAGGCCGTCGCCATCGCGGCCGAATGCCCCGCTGCCCAGTGGTGCACGGTCGAAATACGCGAACTCGGTCCCTGCTTTGCCTAGGCCGGCGGGCATCACATTGTCATATATCGGGTTTTCCCTATTAATTCCATTTTGATGTCGTTCTTGAGAAGGTTGCTTCGTCGTAGACATAACAGCCGCCCTTGATGGGCAGTTGCCCTGAACCCTACTTTACGAGCCATCCATCATGCATAAACAAATCTTCGTGAATCTGGCCGTGGTTGATCTACCCGCCGCCATGGATTTTTTCCGGAAACTGGGGTTGGACTTCAATCTCCAGTTCACCGATAAAAATGCCGCTTGCCTGGTGCTCGGCGAAAACCTGTACGCCATGCTCCTCACGCGGGAATATTTCAAGACCTTTGTCAACAAACCCCTGTGCGACCCCAAGGAAAGTACCGAGGTCCTTGTGTGCCTGTCTTGCGAAAGCCGCGCCGAGGTTGACGATCTGGTGGCACGCGCCGTTGCGGCAGGCGGTACCGTGCCGCGAGAGGCCCAAGACTATGGCTTCATGTATGGGCATGCTTTCGAAGACCTGGACGGCCATATCTGGGAACTCATGTACATGGATCCCAACGCCGAAATGCCGACCGAATGACATCACGTGACGCCGTCCACCAGGCTATCGAAACCGTCTGGCGCAGCGAGTCCGCCAAGGTCATCGCCAGTGTCGCGCGCGTCGTGCGTGACATTGGCCTGGCCGAAGAACTGGCACAAGACGCGCTGGTCGCGGCACTCGAACATTGGCCTCGCGACGGCATTCCGCACAAACCAGGCGCCTGGCTGATGACCACGGCTAAAAACCGCGCCCTTGACCGGTTACGGCAACATGCGCTGCACGAACGCAAACATGAGCAATTGGGTTATGAAATGGATGCCTTGCAAACCCATGTCGAACCCGATTTTGTCGACGCGCTGGACGACGCTCGGCAAGACGAGATCGGCAACGATCTGCTGCGGCTGATATTTACGGCATGCCACCCCATGCTATCGGCCGAAGCGCGGGTGGCGCTGACGCTGCGTCTGCTGGGCGGCTTGCGCACCGACGAAATCGCGCGCGCCTTCCTGGTGCCCGAAGCCACAATCGCCCAACGTATCGTTCGTGCCAAGCGTGTGCTGCGTGACGCTCGGATCCCATTCGAGGTCCCCCGAGGCCAGGCACTCACCGCGCGCTTGGCCTCAGTACTCGAAGTCGTTTACCTCATTTTCAACGAAGGCTATGCAGCGACGGCAGGAGACGACTGGATACGTCCGGGACTATGCGACGAGGCATTGCGACTCGCACGTGTCCTCGCGGAACTGGCCCCACAAGAAGGCGAGGTACATGGACTGCTCGCATTAATGGAGCTGCAGGCTTCGCGGCTGGCCGCCAGAACGGATGCACAAGGTCAACCCATCCTGCTGATGGAACAAGACCGCGGCCGCTGGGATCCACAGCAGATCCGCCGTGGTCTGGCCGCACTGCAACGCGCCCAAGCACAACAAGAGCCCTTAGGTCCGTATACGCTACAAGCCGCGCTTGCCGCCTGCCATGCGCGCGCGGCGCACCCCGACGACACGGACTGGCCGCAGATCGTCGCCTGGTATGACGCCCTGATACAAGTCGCCCCTTCCCCTATCGTCGAGTTAAATCGCGCCGTAGCAGTGGGGTTTGCCGTTGGCCCACAAGCCGGGCTGGCACTGGCGGATGCGCTGACCACCGACCCCGCGTTAGCCCACTATCACTTACTGCCCAGCGTACGAGCCGATTTTCTAGAACGCCTCGGCCGCCGCGCCGAAGCCCGCGCCGAGTTCCAACGCGCTGCCGATCTCACACGGAACGCCCGTGAAAAAGAGTTTCTACTGGCTCGCGCCCGGAAACTCAACTCCTGATCCCCCTTGAAACGCCCTGTAATATTGCTCCCCCTGTAGGCAGACACATGCGTAAACATCCGAAAGCTTGAACCCAAGCGGGTGAACTTGTCATCATGGACCTCTACGAAGTTTACTTAACGAAGGAGGTCTCAATGCCGCGTTCGACCCACGCTTTCTTTGCCGCTGCTGCCATTGTTGCTGCGAGCTTTTCGCCCGCTATCGCTTTGGCTCAAACGGCACCGGCTGCGCAGCCCCCTGCCCAAGCACCCGCAGCAGCACAGCCGATCCTCAAACCGACCGATAGCCAACTGGAAAAATTTGCCAGTGCCTCACAAAAGGTCGCGATGGTCGCCGATGAATACCGGCCCAAGCTGCAAGCCGCCAAAGACGATCCCGCTCGCGAACAGGTTTATCGCGAAGCCGATGAAAAAATGGTCAAAATGGTCCAAGCCGATGGCTTGACCGTGGATGAGTTCAACGGCATCGGACAAGCTGTCGAACAGGATCCGGCACTGCGCAAGCGTGTCATCGACATCGCACAGAAAAATGCCCCCGCAGGCGGCGCAACGACACCGCAATAAACGCATCGCTTAGCGATATCAGGGTCGCCCCGGTGGCGACCTTTTTTTATTACTGTTGCGGCACCGCTGGCCGTTCGCCAATCTGCTGACGCCACATGGCGTAGTACAAGCCGGTTTGCGCCAAGAGCTCGGCGTGCGTCCCGCTTTCGATGATGCGGCCCTTTTCCAGTACAAAGATCGTATCGGCATGCATGATCGTCGAGAGTCGATGCGCGATCAACAACGTGATCTGCCGCCGACTGGCCGAGATGCCACGCACCGTATCGGATATTTGCTCTTCCGTCAGCGAATCCAGTGCCGAGGTAGCCTCGTCGAAAATCAGCAATCTCGGTTGACGTATCAAGGCGCGTGCGATGGATAGCCGTTGCTTTTCGCCTCCCGAGAGCTTCAACCCCATCTCGCCTATCGTGGTATCGAGGCCGTCGGGAGACTTGTTCAGCAGATACGCACAGGCGGCCTGCTCCATCGCATGCGTGATTTCCTCATCGGTCGCATCAGCGCGCACCAGGCGAATGTTGTCGCGCAGTGTCCCGGCAAATAAATAAGGCTCTTGTGTCACCAGTCCTACCTGGCGACGCGCCCGGTTATAGCGCAGCACACGCGTGGAAATATCGTTGTAGAACACCTCGCCTTGCGCGGGCGTATAAAGCCCCAGCAGCAGCTTGACCAACGTCGACTTACCCGAGCCCGATGGTCCCACAAACGCGACGGTATCTCCCAGTGCCACCGAGAATGACACGCTATCCAGGGCATTATCGCGTGCGCCCTTGTGGCGAAAGGTCACCTTGTCAAAACGCAATTGCGTGATGGGCCCGCAATCTTGCGCCGCCTCCGGGCGTCGATCGATGGGCGTTTTCATCAACGCCTCAAAATTCGACAACGAGGCCTCGGCCTCTCGATACGCCAGAATGATATTGCCCAACTCCTGCAAAGGCGCAAAGATCGCCACAGAGATGAATTGCATGGCGATCAATTCACCGGTACTCAGCACATTGCGAAAAATCAGCCACAACAAGGCAAACAGAATGGCCAGCTTCAACAGGCTGAGCGTCACGCCCTGCAAAAACGACAGCAACCGAATTCGTTTGACCTTCTGCATCTCGAGTTCAAAGATGCGGACGGTCTGCGCCTGCAAGCGCCGGATTTCGGGAAAAGTCAGACCCAGACTCTTGATCAATTCGATATTGCGCAGCGACTCGGAAATGAACCCGGCGCTGCGATTGGTCTCGCGCACAATGGAACGCTGCTGCGTCTTGATCTCGCGGCTTAATAACCCCGTCAAACCACCCAACACCAGCACGCCAATCAGAAATACCGGGACCAGCAGCCAATGCCGTGCGACGGCATACCACACCAGAAACCCCACCCCCACCAGCGCGGCAAACACCGTATTAATGAACGTATTGATAAGGCGCTCGCAATCACTGCGTACCTTTTGCAGGAGCGACAGCGTCTCACCGCTGCGAAGGTCTTCGAATTCCTGGAATTTCAGGCGCATGGCCTGCCTCAGGCCGTCATTGAATAATTGCGTACCAAATTTCTGCACGACCAGCCGCGTCGTGTATTCCTGCAAGGCTTTGGCCAACCGCGACAACACGGCAATCAACACCGCCAACCCCAACAGCATCAACACACCCGACACCAGTTCGTCGTCGGTCTTGCCTGCACGATTAATCGCGTAATCGTCGATGATCTTGCCAAAAATGATCGGATCGATCAGTGCCAATACCTGGCTAGCGGCTGCCAGCAGTAAGGCCAGTATCGCTAGGCGCCCGTGGGGCCGCAGATAAGACCACAGAATGCGCATCGGATCAGTAGTGCGGCGGAATTTCGTCACGCAAGCTACGGAAACTGCCTCCTGCGCCCTCGGGTACTTGTTGCCGCAACTCGCCCAGCTCGCGGGCCAAGCGCTCGATCAATTGTTGCTGACGAAACAGCGCCTGATTCAGTTGGTCCAGCATATCGTCGGCCAAGCCGAGCTTGATCTCGAGATCCGCCAAGCGACGATCCGTATCAGAAGACGCATCCATAGCAATTCCACCCTAAGACAATCCGAGGCGTGCAACCCCGCTGCCGCCATCGCAGGCATTATCGCAGCTTGTCAAAAAAACCGCGCCGACGAAAAATGTCCGCCATCAAGCTCCGAGCGCATCGGCCTTTTTTCGTGTGGCCGAGGGCGACCATCAAGCATCCGATGCTGATCTGATTCAGCCCGTTGCCTTCTTTGCATCGTTGCCAGGCCGGCTTGTCAGGATGGCGCTCGTAATGAGGTGGACGAGATGATCCGCCCGCGACGCGAATGACGGTTGGTCAACCGTCCAGCCGAGAGCCGTTATCAAGGCGAACAGGTCGTCCCCATTCATATCGGCGCGCGCCGTTCCCTCGCCTTGCGCACGGACCAGTAGTCGCGCGCCAGCTGAGTGCACCGCTGCACACGACGCATAAAGAGCAGAGTCCGGGTTCGAGTGAGCGGCCGCCATCATAGCGACAACGCCTCTGTAGCTTTGGGTAAATACGACCAATTCTCGAAACCAAGCAAGAAGGGCTTCGTCAGCCGAAGTCGATGTTTCGAGTTCGGCTGCCTTCTGCGTCAGTGCGTCCAGATTGGTACACAGCAACGCTTCGAATAGGGCTTCTCGCGTCGGGAAATGACGAAGCAGCGTCGCCAACCCAACGCCGGCTCGGCGAGCAATATCGCGCATCGACGCGTCGGCGCCATGCTCGCTGATGGCGTCGCGCGCGACCGTGAGGATTTGGTTGCGATTTTTTTTGGCGTCGGCTCGCATAGGAATGTTGACAAATGGATCAGTGATCCATATAGTTCACATATGGATCGGTGGTCCACATCATACAACGTCATACAGCATTTCTCCAACTTCCACGTAACTCCCACAACAGGGCACATGACATGAACAGACTTAATGGAAAGACGGCCGTGATTACCGGCGGCGCTACCGGCATCGGCCTTGCCGCGGCAAAGCGTTTCATCGAGGAAGGCGCCTTTGTCTACCTCTTCGGCCGCCGGCAGGAAGCACTCGACGCCGCCGTGGCCGACCTCGGGCCCAATGCCCGCGCAGTGAAGGGCTCGGTCTCCGATCAGGCCGATCTCGNCCGGCTCTACGCGGCGGTGAAGGCCGAACGTGGAACCCTCGACATCGTCTTCGCCAATGCCGGGGCGGGAGGCCCGCTTGTGCTCGGCAAGATCACCGCCGAGCATATTGACGAAACCTTCGACACCAACGTGAAGGGCACGATTTTCACAGTCCAGAAAGCGCTTCCGCTGATGGGTGCGGGCGGCTCGATCATCCTAACCGGATCGAGCGCCGGCACCACGGGCGCCCCGGCATTCAGCGCCTATAGCGCGAGCAAGGCGGCAGTGCGCAACCTCGCGAAGACCTGGGCCGAGGATCTGAAGGGCACGGGCATCCGGGTCAACGTGCTGTCGCCTGGGCCAACTGCGACCGACCTTGCAAAGGCAGCGCTCGGCGAAGAGGGCCAAAAGGCCTTCGCCTCGATGAATCCGCTCCAGCGCATGGCCGATCCAGCGGAGATCGGAGCTGTGGCTACCTTTCTCGCATCGCCGGACAGCAGCTTTATGACCGCCAGCGAGGTCGCCGTTGACGGCGGCCTGGCGCAAATCTGACGCGTGACACTCAGCCGCTCACGCCAGTGATCTGGTTATCACTACACCTACAAAGGAAAATCAAATGGAACAAGCTCTTAAAGGAAAAACTGCTCTCGTCACCGGAGCATCGCGGGGCATTGGTCGCGCCATCGCCGAACGTCTTGCAAAGGATGGTGCGACGGTCGCGCTGACCTACAACACCAGCAAATCTGGCGCAGACGAGGCGGTCACGGCCATCGAAAAGGCGGGCGGCACTGCGTTCGCGATCCACACGGACCTCGTTGACCCGGCGACCATCCCGATCTTGTTCGAAAGACTCGATGAGGAGTTCACCAAGCGGAACGGAAGCAAGGCCCTCGACATTCTTGTCAACAACGCTGGCAATTCCGGCTGGGTCGGCTTCAAAGACGCGACGCCGGACAATTGGGATACTCTGATGGCGGTGTACACCCGCGCGCCCTTCTTCATCGTTCAGGCCTCTCTGGATCGTCTCGCCGATGGCGGACGCATCATCAACATCTCTTCCGCTGCCGCTACGAAGCCCGTGACAGCCGCGCCCATCTACTCGATGGCCAAAGCGGCCATCAACAATCTGACCCATGCACTGGCGTCCGAACTGGGGCCGCGCGGAATTACCGCGAACGCAGTAGCACCGGGTTACACGCGAACGGACGTAAACGCCGCCCTCCGAGAGAATCCCGAACTCGTAAAGGCGGTCGAAGCCGAAATCGCGCTGGGACGCTTTGGCGAGCCTTCGGAAATCGCCGCCGTCGTGGCGTTCCTGGCCTCCGATGAAGGTCGCTGGGTCACCGGCCAGACGATTGAAGCGAGCGGCGGCTACAAGCTCTGATCGCACCTAAAAATTCAAGGAAAATATATGAACTACGCAATTATCGGCTTCGGCAAGATCGGACAAGCCCTTGCCCAAGCGTTTGCCCGCAGTGGCATCGAAGTATCTGTTGCAACCACGCGCGACCCGGAAAGCTTTGCGTCCGAGGCGGCCGCGATCGGGCCCGCGATCATCCCCAAAACCCTCGAGGAAGCCGTCACGGCGGACGTCATCTTTTTGGCTGTCCGTTTCGAGTCGCACCCGGCGGTCGCAAAGGCCCTGCCGAACTGGAAGGGAAAAACCATCATCGACGCGATGAATACGTTAGCCCCGCTTGAGGAACTGGGCGGTCTTCCCTCCTCTGCCGTGGTCGCGAAGGCGTTCACCGGAACTAAGCTGGTGAAAGGCTTCAACCATTTAGTCGCTGGTGTCCTTGACCAAGATCCGGCCGTACACGGTGGCAGGAGAGTCGTGTTTCTGGCGAGCGATGATGACGGTGCCGCAGCGGAGGTCGGTGCGCTTGCAGAAAAGCTCGGTTTCGCGCCGATCAAACTTGGCGGGCTTTTGGAAGGCGGACTGCTTGTGCATGCGCGCGGAAATAGCTGGGGCCACCTGATCTTTAAGGATTTAGTCAAATTCGAATGATGAGTCGTGAGGCAAATTGCCATGCGATTAAATCCCAACAAATATATTGTTGTAACAAAATGGAAACAAACCGCACCTAGTCTGTCGACTCTTACACACTCCATATCAAGCGACAGCAAAAATGAAAAAATGGAAACTGGCTGCGGCAGCTACTCTTTTGCCGCTGATCCTGCTGGGTTGCGGCAGCAGCAATGACGACGACGATGAGGACGATGTGCCGCCGCCCGTATCCGAAACGGCTCGGCACATCGCTTCCGTCGACTTCATCGGCCGCTATGAGACCAAAGAGTATGGTGTCAGTGCCGCCGAAATTCCTGCCTACGACGCCGCCACCAAACGCGTCTTTGTCGTGAATGCCCTGTCCGGCAAGATCGACATCCTGGATCTGCAAACCCCCGCGACACCCAGCCACATCGGCACCCTCGACGCCGAAGCCGTTCTGGCCGGCGCCGAGATCAACAGTGTTGCGGTCAACGGCGGCAAGGTCGCCGTCGCCATTCAGGCGCCGGTCAAGACCGATCCGGGCTATCTGGCCCTCTACGACGCCCAATCGCTCGCGCTGCTGGGCTCCGTCAAGGTCGGCTCGCTGCCCGACATGGTGACCTTCACGCCCGATGGCAAGACGGTCCTGATTGCCAACGAAGGCGAGCCCTCTGACGACTACACCGTCGATCCCGAAGGTTCGATCAGCGTGATCGATATCACCAACCCCGCCGCCCCCACCGCGCGCACGGCCGGCTTTACCGACTGGAACGGTAAAGAGGCGGCGCTGCGCACACAAGGCGTGCGTCTGGTCGGCCCTCGTGCCACGGCCGCACAAGACATCGAGCCTGAATACATTGCCGTGTCCGCCGATGGCGCAACCGCCTGGGTGTCCCTGCAAGAAAGCAACGCACTCGCCAAACTGGACGTCGCCAACGCCCGCGTCACCGACATCCTGCCGCTCGGTGCCAAAGACCACGGCGCCGACGGTAACGGTCTGGACGTCAGCGACACAGATGGCAAAATCAAGATCGCTCCCCTGGCTGGCGTGAAGGGCCTGTATATGCCCGATGCGATTGCGGCCTACACCGCGGGCGGCGCTACGTACATCGTGACTGCCAACGAAGGCGATAGCCGTCCCTGGGGCGAGGACAACGACGACTACTGGAACTGGGGCCGCGACGCCGACGGCAACTGGCTGGGGCTGGATGCATCCAACGCGCCGGGCTTTGTCGACGAGTTCCGCGTCAAACACCTGGTACACAAGAGCGGCTTTGACCGACGCGCGGGTGACGACCTCCCGCCCCAGTTGCGTCAACTGGCGCCCGGCGGACTGCTGGATCCGACGGTCTTTGCCTATTGCGGCGCGACCGAAGGCGATCCAGGTGATTGCCGCGAAGACGACCAGCTAGGTCGCCTGACCGTGACCTGGACCATGGGCTACAAACAAAATGCCGATGGCACGCCGCAATTGAGCGATGACGGTCGACTGGTCTATGACACGCTCTATGCCTACGGCGCGCGCTCGTTCTCGATCCGCGATGCGGACGGCAATCTGGTGTGGGACTCTGGCGATCAGTTCGAAAAGATCACGGCCCAGGCGTATCCCGATTGGTTCAACTCGGGACACGACGAAACCCTGTTTGACGATCGCAGCGATAACAAAGGTCCCGAGCCCGAGGGTGTGGCGTTAGGGTCGATCAGTGACAAGACCTACGCCTTTGTCGGTCTGGAACGCATCGGCGGCGTCATGGTGTACGACATCAGCGACCCGGCGGCCCCGGTATTCACGACCTATATCAATTCGCGTGACTTCAGCGTGGATTCCGACAAGGATCCCGGTGCGGCCGGCGACCTCGGACCGGAAGGCCTGGTCTTTGTGTCCGCCGCCGACTCTCCTAACGGCGAGCCCCTGTTGATTGTGGGCAATGAAGTCAGCGGTACGACGTCGATCTATCGCATTGTTCTGGAAGACGACGCGCTGTAATCCTGGATAGTCAGCGCGGTGTGCGGGCGTTCAGCCCGGCGCCGCGCGCCCGCGCAACGCGATCCGGAATAGCAACTGTCCCGACAATCCCGCGCCTGTCAGCACCAATGCCGTTGACAGTGCGGGCGATGTCCCCAGTCCTGCCAACGCGGCGCAGACCGCCCCGACCCCCATCTGCAACGCACCATACAGGCCCGCTGCAGAACCGATCACCAGGGGATTGAGGCTGACCGCCATGCTCAACGAGATAGGCCCAGCCATGCCGCAGCCAAACATATAAAAAAACATGAGCGCGACAATCGGCACAACCGTCGCATATCCCGCCAGCACCACCACCAGAAACAGTACCGCGGCCAGCGCACTCAACGCACTGCCCGCAACCATCAGGCGACCCATCGGCATTTTGCCAAGCAGCCGCGACGTCAGCATACTGCCCAGCCACACGCCGGACACCAGTATCGCCAGATACACCCCGACCTCTTGCGCCGGCCGATGCAATTGATTCACAAAAATGAATGGAGCCGAGGCGACGAAGGCGAACATGGACGTCGTCGCGCATCCACCGCCGATCGCATAGCCCAGGAACGCCCTGGACGCGAGTAATTGCCGATAGTGGCGCAACAGGGTCGCCATCGAAACGCGGGCCAGCGTGATCCCTGTTTCGGGCAGCATCCGCCACGCCAGAATGAAATTCACGATGCCCAGCACACACAGGCTGAACAACACGGCCCGCCATCCCAGCCACCCTGCCAGCGCGCCCCCCACAACGGGTGCGACCCCCGGCGCTACAGTCACCATCAGGCTCATCAAAGCCAATCGCTTTGCGGCCTCGGTCGAGGTGGCCGTATCACGTACGATCGCGCGGCCCAATACCAGGCCCGCGCAGCCGCCCAGGGCCTGAAACAGGCGCGCGGCAATCAGGGCGTAGACCTGCGGCGCCAACGCCGCCACAAACCCCGCCACGGTATAAAGCACCAACCCCGCCATCAAGACACGGCGGCGCCCATAGCGATCGGAAAGCGGACCATAGATCAATTGCCCCGCCGCCAGCCCGATGATGTACAGGCTGACCGTCATTTGCATGGCGGCATTGCTTGCATTCAGGTCCTGGCCGGCCATCGCCAACGCCGGGACAAAGATATGCATGGCCAGTGTCCCGCTGAACGTAAACAACGCTAGCAGCCAAAGCGGCACATGTTCAACGCGAGGGGGAGATTGCGGCACGTCTGAGGTGGTCTGCGACGTGCGTTGGTCGTTAATAGTGCCTTGCGGCAACGTAGGAGTGTCCATGAGGAATTAAATGACGCATCAATTAATTGTAGCTCAAAGACCCTCCTGCTTAAAATCCTCGTCACGGCGTCGCCAAAGCGCCAACGACGCTCAGCGGACAAAGGGTCACTCAGTTTGGCACCAACGCGAGAGGACAAGCGTGCGCGCGATCGCGACGTTGCGCGCCCTGCTGTTCAGCGCCGGCTACCCATTGCGGCTGCGCCGAACCTGGGCCCAACAGCCGGAGCCATAGCGACCTTAAGAAGTACGCGGCGTGGGGCGAGCTAACAGCCATATTGCGCAGCCCGCCATCCCTATGCTGACCAGTGCTCCCAACCACCATACCGGGTCGACGGTGTACCAAAAAACCGCCAACCCTATTGCGATCCCCAAGACAGCAAACGCCTTGCCACGCGCAGAAATAGCGCCCTGCTCTCGCCACGCCACGATCGGCGGGCCGAACTGCGGGTGCTGCAGCAGATAAGCCTCCCAACGCGGTGAGGCTCGGCCAAAGCACGCCGCAGCCAAAATCAGGAAGATCGTCGTGGGCATCACGGGCAACAGGATACCGATGATCCCTAGCACCAGCATCAATATGCCCAGCGCCCCATACAGTCTGCGCGTCCAGCGGCCGGTGTGCCCGCGGTCTTGCTGCCCATCGGCCATACCCACGTCCTTTCAACCCTCAGTCCGACCGCCAGCCCTGTGCCAGGCAGTTCTGCGCAAATGGTACCCCTTCGGCCCCCTGTCCGGTGGCGCGCCGGTCTCGCGCCAGGTCATGCCGCGTCGTCAATCCTCAATGGCTGCGTACCGTTGCCATCGTGCACGACGCCAGGGCTTACGTGGCCACAAATGCACGCCGCGTCCAACTGCGTGAATCACCGGGTTATCGCCTGCAATTCCGTGACGACTTTGCGAGGGACGCGTCGCTGCTGTTTCGCGACATTAACCTGTAGGGTTATTTTTGCTACGTCGATAACCGGTCCGTCTCGCCGTTTTGGATGCGTTCTGGAGAGTGTATGTATCGCCTGGGACATTTACCACACCAGCCGAGACAAATCCGTCACCTCTCGCGGCTTAACAACCCCTCCACAGCCCGCTGAAAACGCGGGTCCAGCATGGCGGCAACGTTGCAGCGGGACCAGCGTGAGACAGCAGCCGAATCGAGGTGAAACAATCGTCCCGGCGCCATTTTCACGTTACGGGTCAACAGCTCCTGCGCCCATTGCAACGAGTCACGAACGCCCGGAAATGCCACCCAGAGATAGAGCGATTGTCCGCTGCGGACAAAGACCTCGCAGTCATGGTCGTCCAGCCACTGCTGGGCAGAGGCGCAAGCCGCGCTCAGTTTTTGACGCAGCTTGACAAGATGGCGCTCGTAGTGCCCTTCACGCAGCATGATGTCGACCATTCGTTCACAATACTCGGAGCCACTCACGTGAATCAGTGCGCTCAGATCCGCGAGGTCACTGGCCAGGGTGGCATTGCAGGCGATAAAACCTACGCGTAGCGCGGCCGAAAATGATTTGGAAAAGCTCCCGATATAAATCGTGCGCTCGAGCTGATCTAACGTAGAAAGACGCACACTCGATGGGGGTTTGAAATCGGCAAACGGGTCGTCCTCGACGATTAGCAAATTATGGCGTTCTGCCAGTTGCAAAACGCGATAGGCCTTTGCCGCGCTGATATCGGAGCCCGTAGGATTGTGTGCCACTGATTGCGTGAAAAATAGCCTTGGACGTTCACGTATCAAGATAGATTCCAACGCCGCTAAATCCGGACCATCAGGTAATCTCGGCACACCGATGACCCGTGCGCCAGCAAGTTTCAATTTTCCAAACAACAAGTAATAGCCCGGCTCATCCACCAGAACCGTCGCCCCTGGCGGCACAAAATAGCGAATCACCAAATCCAGCGCCTGATTTGCGCCTTGAGTCAGGACCAGTTGATTCACGCTGGTCTCTAGTCCCAACACGCCAAGTTTACGAACCAGACTATCGCGCAGCGGGGCATAACCGTAGCGATGCCCGTAACGAAACAACGAACTCAACCCAGTGCGCACCACCTTTTGGTGATAGCGGTCCATGCGCATATCGGCCAGCCATTCGATAGGCGGAAAGCCATCGCCCACGGCAGTGGTATCGGGATGACTCTTTAGCTGTTCGCGCATTAACCAGACCGTGTCCATCGCCCGATGCAGTTGCCCGGAGTCTTCGTCGGTCCGCACATTGCGCTGCAATTGCGGCAACACGAAAAAGCCCGAGCCCCGACGCGGCTCGATCATGCCGCGCGAAACCAGCATCTCGAACGCAGAGACCACCGTATTCGTTGCATATCGATGCAGACGCGCCAACTCGCGCAGCGATGGCAGCTTGTCGCCGGGTTGATACACCCCGTCGGAGATCTGCTGGCCAATCGCGTCGGCCAGTTTTTGGGCAATGGTGCCGGGACGTTGAACGCCCATGTGTGATGAACTCCCTTCTTACAACGGATACGCGGCAACACCGAAATTGTTGCACCGCAATGATACTGTTTGCACAAACTGTACCTTTTATAAATGGTGCAGCTTCAATACAGTGCGCTCCATTGTTCCGCATTCTCTACGCTTTTGGAGCCTTTCCGTGGTTGCTGATTCCCGTTTGCCCAACTTTCGTGCCCTGACCCCCGCTGAACGCTGGGATGCGCTGGCCACTGCTTGCGATCTGACTGATGACGAACGCGCGCTGGTCGCCCAGCCGGGTGCGCTGCCGACCACGCTGGCCGACGGCATGATCGAAAACGTCTTTGGGACATTTGAACTCCCCATGGGCGTGGCCACCAATTTCCAGATCAATGGCCGCGACGTATTAATTCCCATGGCGGTAGAAGAACCCTCTATCGTCGCGGCGGCTTCGTACATGGCCAAACTGGCCCGTGAGGATGGCGGTTTTCAGACCTCCAGCACCCTGCCCCTGATGCGCGCCCAGGTACAAGTCCTGGGCATGTCCGACCCCTACAGCGCCCGCATCGCCCTGCTCCAGGCCCGTGACCAGATCCTCGAACGCGCCAACAGCCGCGACAAGGTATTGATCGGTTTGGGCGGCGGCTGCAAGGACATCGAAGTCCATGTCTTTGCCGACACCCCCCGCGGTCCGATGATTGTCATGCACCTGATCGTGGACGTGCGCGACGCCATGGGTGCCAATACGGTCAACACCATGGCGGAATCGGTCGCCCCCCTGGTCGAAACGCTGACGGGTGGCTCCGTGCGTCTGCGGATACTCTCCAACCTGGCGGATTTGCGTCTGGCCCGGGCACGCGTGCGCGTCACGCCACAAACCTTGGCCACGCGAGAACGCAGCGGCGAATCCATCATCGAAGGCGTGTTAGATGCCTATACTTTTGCCGCGATTGATCCTTACCGTGCCGCAACGCACAACAAAGGCATCATGAACGGTATCGACCCCATCATCGTCGCGACCGGCAATGATTGGCGGGCCGTCGAGGCAGGCGCCCACGTGTACGCCAGCCAACAAGGTAGCTACACCTCGCTGACCCGTTGGGAAAAAGACAATAGCGGCGCGCTGGTCGGCACCATCGAGCTTCCCATGCCGGTAGGCCTGGTGGGCGGCGCGACCAAGACCCATCCCCTTGCGCGCCTGGCGCTCAAAATTATGCAGGTCAAGAGCGCCCAGGATCTCGGCGAAATCTGCGCTGCCGTGGGCCTGGCGCAAAACCTGGGCGCATTGCGAGCGTTAGCTACCGAAGGAATTCAGCGCGGCCATATGGCCTTGCACGCTCGCAACATCGCCCTGGTCGCGGGTGCCGTCGGTGACGAAGTCGACGCCGTCGCCAAACAACTCGCCGCCGAGCATGACGTGCGGACTGATCGCGCGCTCGAGATTCTGCAAGCCTTGCGCGACAAGTAAAGTCATCCCTCAAAAAAAGCGCCGACCACCTCAACGGCGCATTCAACATCCCTGGAGACACACCACATGACATCCAAGCACAAGGACCCTCGGGCCGGGCAGCTCGCCGAGGTCTGGGGCGATACGGTCGATCTCAGGCACTTGGCCTGGGCGATCGGGATCGGCATCGGGATTAGCGTGCTGGGCTTTTACAGCGCCAGCGAATGGTTGGCGTCGATCGTCGAGTCCCGACAACTTGCACACGCATACGCGATGCTGGCCGGCTTGGCGGGCTGCATCATCGCAGGCGTGATTTGCGCTCGTGCCTTTCCGCCAAAACGCGCCGTGACCGAAACGGAAATCTCCGTCGATCCACAATGGCGACAAGAGGTCCTGGACGAACTCGCCCAGCAATCAGGCGGCATGGGGCGCCTCGCGGACCTGCCGCCTGTCGCGGTCCAGGAACTCAAAGAGCTCAAGCTCTACGATCTGTTCGCCGAAGCCGAGGCAGCCGAGCGTGCCTCGGCCGCCGGCCGTTAACAAGGAGTCATCGCATGGATCCACATCTGATAGAACAGATTGCGGTGGCGGCCGGCATGGGCCTGATAGGCGCCGTGGTCTTCGCTGCCATCGGCCTGGTATCGGGCACCGACGAAACCACCACGCTCGCGCCGTTGACGCTGCTGACCGTCTTGCTGGGCGTGCCGCCCGCCGGGGTATTTACGTTCTTTCTGGCCGGTGCCGTCGCAAAACATATGACGCATGCCGTACCGACCGCGTTGCTGGGGATCCCCGGCGACACCATGGCCATGCCCCTGTTGCAGGATGCCAATCTGCTGCGCAAATTGGGTGTACCGCATATTGCCCTGCGAAAGATGGTCTCCGGCGGTATCATCGCCGCCTTCATCGCCGTCCCGCTGGCCGTCCTGTTCGCCGTCATGCTGGCGCCCTTTGGCGCCTTCATCACCAAAACGGCACCCTGGATTTTCCTGGCTGCCGCCGTGCTGATTGCCTACTTTTCCGCCGGTCGTTGGGCATCGGTCGCGTTACTGGTGCCCTTTGTCGTCCTCATCCTGGGCCTGCAAAGCTTGACAGCCCAATACGATGTGAAACTGAGCATCAGCTATTTTCTGGGCATTGCCATCGGGCCGCTCGTTGCGGACTTATTCACGGTACTGTCTCCCGCTGGCCGTCAGCGCATGTCACGCGATAGCGTACGTCAATTCAATCTGGCGCCCGATGTAAAAGGCTGGTCAGGATATTTCCCCAATCCGTTCAAAGTCCTGGATCGCACCCAGGCACGCTGGACCTTCGCCACCGCGGCCGTCTCCAGCGCCACCTTTGTTTTCAGTCCAGTAGCCATGACCGTTGTGCTAGGCGAGGTCGTCGGCTCGCGCATCAAGCACGCCTACCATCGCCTGACCACCGTGCTGAGCGCCCGTAATGGCGTCACCGAGGCCACCTATATCGCAGAAGCCCTGATCCCACTGATCGCCTTTGGCCTACCGTTAAGCCCAGTCGCGGCTGGCCCCGCTGCCCCCCTGTTCAATGCGCCGCCACGCTTTACCGTGGATGCCGCGACAGGTCAGACCCACAACTTGCACAACCTGTTGAGCCACTGGGAGTTCCTGGGTTACGGCATGCTTTCGGTGATCCTGGCTGCGATTGTGTCTTATCCATTCGCGATGAACTTCGCCCGACGCGCCGCACTGTTTGTCTCGCGCAAGGTGAGTCATGAGGCCATTATCGCCACCTTTGTCGGCCTGATCATTGTCATCAGCGTCTGGGAAGGCCAACTGCTGGGCTTACTGGTGATCCTGACCATGGGTCTGGTGGGCGGCTTGCTATCGCGCATTTTTGCCTTTAACACCGGCGTGCAGTTCATGGGTTACTACACCGCCGTACTGAGCGTGCCCGCCCTGGTCAAACTGCTGTAATAACGAAGGCATCATCTCATCAGGCCGATGGGATGATGCCCTCTTGAAAAATGGAGTTTGAGGGCGAACGCCATCCGAAGCATGCATAATAGGACGGTATATCTGGTCTTGCACAAGACCTCGTCTGAAATTATCTTGCATAGCGATGTCTCCCTTCTTGCCAGACTATCGTCCCACTTGGCGGCGATGGTACGCCACTGTCGCGCTGCTCCTCCTCACGCCCACCGCGTTCGCGCAAATCCGCGCCCTCGAACCGGTCGTCGTCACGAGCACTCGCTCTGACACCAGCCTGCTCGACACGCCGGCCTCGGTCAACATCGTCGATGGGGTCCAGCTGCGCGCGGACAGCCTGCAAATCAATCTGTCGGAAAACATGGGCAGCGTACCAGGCCTGCAGATTCAAAACCGGCAAAACTACGCCCAGGACCTTCAGATTTCAATACGCGGGTTTGGGGCACGCTCCACATTCGGCGTGCGCGGTATCAAGATATTTGTCGACGGCATCCCCGCCACCATGCCGGATGGCCAGGGCCAGACCTCCAACATCGATATTGCCTCGGCGGATCACGTCGAAGTCCTGCGGGGGCCATTTTCGGCCCTGTATGGCAATGCCTCGGGCGGTGTACTCCTGGTCGAATCCGAGACCGGTAGCGGGCCGCCCGCGCTACAAGCCAATTTCGCGGCAGGTAGCTACGACACCTATCACTATGGCGCCAAGGCCAGTGGCGAGGTCGATAATGTTGACTATGTGGTCAGCGCCAACCGGTTTACGACCGGTGGCTACCGCGATCACAGCGGCGCCCGTAAAAACCTGGGCAACGCCAAACTCGGTCTGCAACTGGACGACGACAGCCGATTAACGATCGTCGCCAACAGCGTCGACCTGACCGCGCAAGACCCCTTGGGCCTGACCCGCGAGCAATACGAAGACAACCCTCGCCAGGCCACATCACAGGCCGACCTTTACAACACCCGCAAGACCGTGCGGCAAAGCCAGGGCGGCCTCGTCTACGAACGCCAGATCAACGCCGACAACGAATTGCGCGCGATGGTGTACTACGGTCAGCGTCACACTGTGCAGTATCAATCCATCCCCACGTTCGTCCAGGCCAATCCGCGCCACTCCGGTGGCGTCATTGATCTACGACGCGAATATGCGGGCGCAGATCTGCGCTGGACGTCGCACCTGAGCCTGGCCAACCAGCCTTTGACCTTGATCGGCGGCCTGTCCTATGACACTCTCAGCGAGCGACGCAAAGGTTATGAAAACTTTCTAGGCAGTGCCAGCGCACCGACCGAGCTCGGCGTCAAAGGCAAACTGCGTCGCGACGAAACGAACGACGTCGACAGCCTGGACCCCTACCTCCAGGCATCCTGGCAGTTCGCGCCGGGTTGGAAGCTCGATGCCGGTGTGCGCTATAGCACCGTCAACTTTGACTCTGACGATCATTACGTTGATGCGCCCAACGTCGACGACAGCGGCTCGACGCGCTACCGCAAAGCCCTGCCCGTGGCCGCACTCAGCTACGCGTTCACGCCCCGGACCATGGCCTATCTCTCGTACGGGCGCGGTTTCGAGACCCCGACCACCAGCGAGCTCTCCTACCGTCCTGACGGCGACCCAGGCTTGAATCTGGGCCTGCAACCCGCCCTGAGCGACAACTACGAAGCCGGCGTCAAGACCGAGGTCGGCGATGGGCTGCTGTCCTTTGCGCTGTTCCATATCGATACACACGACGAGATCGTTTCCGCGGGCAGCCTGGATGGACGCACCGCTTATCGCAATGCTGGACGCACCCGCCGCGATGGCGCCGAACTCGGCTGGAGCGGCAATATCGCCTCAAACTGGCGCGCCGACCTCGCCTACACCTGGATCAACGCACGCTATCGGGATACCGTCGCTGACTCGAATATTCGCGCCGGCAACAAGATTCCGGGCATTGCCAGTCAGATGTTGTACGGCGCCCTTGCCTGGGCCCCTTCCGAAGGCTGGCGCGCGGGCATCGAGGGTCGTTACGTCGGCAAAATCTACGTCAACGACGCCAATAACGACACCGCGCCGGGCTACTTTGTCGCCTCCATATCCACCGGCTATCTCTGGCGCCGCGGCCCCTGGGAGTGGAACGCCTATGCGCGTATCGACAACCTATTCGATCGCGAATACATCGGCTCGGCCATCGTCAATGACGGCAACGACCGCTACTTCGAGCCCGCCCCGGGACGCAACTGGAGCGCAGGACTGAGCGTCAGTTATCAGTTTTGATGTCCAGAAACAACCCGGCGACTCCGACAGCGACTACAGCATCGACCGCGAAGTCACCCCCTACGTCGGCGTGATCTATGACCTGGAGGATAACCTCAGCCTCTATGGCAGCTATAGCGAGATCTTCGTTCCACAAAGCGCCTACGATGCCGGCGGCAGCCTGCTGAACCCCATGACGGGCGAAGACTACGACGCCGGCCTGAAAGGGGAATACTACGGCGATCCGCGCAACGTGATGGTGTCGCTAACCGCAAGGATGTAATGCCAGCGGCATAGCGGTGCACGACAGGGCGCCGGATTACATGTCTCGGCAGCCCTTAGTCATCATCGACGACGTCGCTATTGGCGCCATGGTCGTGCAATGCTTGAATCGTATCCAAATCTCCTTGAGCCACCGCCATCTTCAAGGGCGTCACCCGGTCCCAGGCGGAGTGATTGGGATTCGCGCCCTTGGCAAGCAAAGCGTTAATGGCCTGCGGATTCCGCATTTCGATAGCATGCATCAGTGCCGTGCGCGACTGCATCGCACGCTCCTCGATGTTTGCGCCGTACTGGCACAACGCATTGATGGCATCCGGTTTATTCTGCTCCGCCGCAATGAAAAGCGCTGTGCGAAATCCATAAGTCTGGGTCGCGTTGACATTTGCACCGGCCGCACAAAGCACCTTGATCGCCTCGACATTGCCGTCTCTCGAGGCGACGCCCAGCGCCGTAAAACCCTCTTCATCACGGCCCTCTAGATCCCCCACCCCGTGCGCCAGGATCTGCCTGAGGAAGGGCATATCGTTGGCGGCCACCACCCTGAGGGGGAGTGTCTTCATCCGCGTGCCGCCCATCTGTATCAGGCTGTCTAACCGGGCAGCCCCGTTCTCCGACGAAGTCAATGATTTTAATTTTTCCAGACTGCTATTGACGATCAGATCGGCCGGCAGGCGTTCTCCGTCGTCTATCATTGTCCCTACCGAATCCATGTCGCCGTTGTGCCATGCCGTCAACAAGGAGTTACTTCCCTCTGCCCCTTGCTTGACGACGTGTTCGCCCTCCTTTACGGAGGCAAGCGAGTTCGCCGCAAACAACAAGGTAACCATATCGAGGCCAGCCCCGTCCAGTAGCTTTTTGCAGTCTTGTGTCACGCTCGCGGGCGGATTCGCCGCTTCGTCACTGTTACGTCCAAAGCTCATGGGATTGACGCCCGCAGAAATCAGGACTTTGGTTGCCTCCACATTGCGATCGCTGACCGTACGCTCAAGTGCGTCCAGTCCGGACAGCCCAGCATCAATCAGCGATTTCACGACGTTGATATTGCCCCCTTCGGCGGCAGACAGCAATGCGTTGCAGCTATTTTGATCTTTGGCATTCAGGCGATCAGGCTGCTTCACAAAGCTCGGCAGCAATGCCAGAACGGCATCCTCGTCACCCAACGCAGCCGCAACATGAAGCAACGTTTTTCCGTCCCTGCCCGAGTCGGCATCCATCACTACCGGCGCATCTGGGCTGAGCTGCTTAAGCATATGGACGAGCCTGCCCAGATCGTGTTTTTCCACAGCATCGCGTAGCGCCTGCAGTGTGGATGGCTCATGGGCAAGGTTAGCGTAATGGTAGATAGACGTACCGGCAGCTGGGGAAATTGAGGAACGATACATGTTCGGTGTACTCCGTTGGCTAAACAGGGAGAAGACCTCTGAACAGAAGCAGTCACAACATCCGACAGCGATACGCTATCGATACAGCGTCCATTCGAGACGACGTAAGACGTACAGCGGTAGTAACGAAACGAACGGATGTAGTTCCATATTTCTATGGAATGTCACTTCACATTTCATTACGCGCCCGCTGACATCGGCCGCCGATCACCCCAAAGCCCTGCCAGGCCGTTTCGTCTTACACCACGCCTGCGTCCTCCAAAATCAAATCGGCCGCCTTTTCCGCCACCATCATCACCGCGGCCTGGGTGTTGCCCGACACCATGCGCGGCATGACGGAAGCATCCACGACGCGTAGACCGGCTACCCCGCGCACCCGCAAACGGGGATCCGTCACTGCGCGGTCATCACTTCCCATGCGGCAGGTGCCAATGGGGTGATAAATGGTCTGTCCGTTTCGACGCGCGAAATCCAGCCATTCATCATCGGACTGAACGGCATCGCCCGGACTGATCTCCTGTGCAACATAAGACCGTAGACTGGGTTGGCCGACGATGCGCCGCGCCAACTGCATCCCCCGCACCAGGCTGATGCCATCGCCCTCCTCGTTCAGAAAATTCGGGCGGATGACAGGTGGTTCAAATGGATCGGCCGTCTTAAGGTGGATACTGCCCACCGATTGAGGACGCAATTGCGCCACACCGATCGTCATTCCCGGATGGCGATCCAGAATGCGCTCGGCGGCATTCGCATAGCTGGCGTGGACAAAAAAGTACTGCACATCCGGTGCGGGCAGATCAGGCGATGATTTCACAAAACCATGTATCAGGCCTGTGCCCAGGGTCAGTATCCCTTTGTGCGCGGCGTAGTACGTCAGGACTTGTTTCGCTAAACGCCAGCCGCGCGACATCTCGTTCAGGGTCACTGTCCCCTGAACGCGCCAGTTCATCCGCGTGGCGAAATGATCGATATAGTTTTCGCCGACTTGGGGCTGGGCATGCACGAGCGGTATGCCCAACGCCTGCAGGCGCTGGGGGTCACCCACGCCCGACAACTCCAGCACCTGCGGCGTCTGGATCGCACCCATGCACAGCAGCGTTTCGCGTATCGCGCGCACCGTGTGTGGTTTGCCGTCCTTGTGATAGACGACGCCCACACAGCGTTGACCCTCAAACAACGTACGCAGCACATGCGCGTCGCAGATCACATCCAGATTTTTCCGTCCGAGGGCGGGCTTAAGGTAGCCATCCACCACACTCCAGCGACGCCCGCGGTGCTGCGCCACTTGGTAGTAGCCGAATCCCTCTTGATCGGCGCCGTTGTAATCCGGGTTGATAGGCTGGCCGTCTTCGCGAGCCGCGTCCAGGAGCGCCTGGGCGATGGGATAGCGTTCGGCCACTTGTTCGATATGCATGGGGCCGGAGGTGCCACGCCCCGTTCCGCCTGGTGCATAGTTTTCGATCTTGCGAAAATATGGCTCGACGTCTGCCGCGCCCCACCCGGTCGCCCCGCCATCGCGCCAGCCATCGTAATCGGCGGGTTGGCCCCGCACATAAATCATGCCGTTGATCAAGGTAGAGCCGCCCACGCCCTTGCCACGCGGCACCGCAATCGTGCGGCCCAGCACATTGTCTTCGGGCTCGGTGTGGAATCGCCAGTTATATACCGGATTAACCAGCAATTTGCTAAAGCCCGCCGGGATCGAAATCCACATGCTCTTTGCGGTGGTGCCGGCCTCGATCATCAAGACGCGATACTTGCCGTTGGCGGTCAGGCGATTGGCCAGTATGCAACCCGCCGTGCCGCCACCGGCAATGACGTAGTCGTATTGATCCATCAGTCACCGGCCCCCGGAACACCCAGCGCTTTCGCCATGAGCGGAATCTGGCTGGCCAGCATGGGCGCACCGTCATGCACGCGGCATCCTCGCGCCTGTGCAGCTTGCAACAAGGCCGTTTCCCTGGGCTGCATGATGATCTCGCACACCAGTTGATCTGGTGTCAGGCGACTCACGTCCAACGGCAACGCATCCCCGACCGCTAAACCCAGAGACGTCGCATTCACCACGACGTCATGCCCCGAGGGGTCCGGCGTGCCCACGTGGATTTGCGCATCCGGGATCAAGGTCAGGATGCGAGTTTTCAGATCTTGGGCTTTGGCTTGGGTACGATTCGCGATGGTCAGGCTGGCCACGCCGGCCTGCGCCAAGGCAAAGCCAATCGCGTTTGCCGCACCGCCGGCCCCGGCCAGATAGGCCGTCTTGCCTTTTAGTTCATGCCCATTGCCAAGTACACCGCGTACGAAGCCCTCTCCGTCCAGCATCGTCGCGATCAATCGTCCATCGGCCTCGCGGCGCACCACATTGGCCGCGCCGATCAGCTTCGTGGCATCCGAAGCCTCGTCCACCAGAGCCAATATGGCAGTCTTATGCGGCACCGTGACGATGAATCCGCCCAGATTGCGTAGCGCCCGAAGTCCCGCCACGACGGTCGCCAGCGTGTCTGGTGTTGCATGAAAGGGAACGCACACGCCATCGTGTCCGATCTGGTCGAAGTATTCATTCAAACGCTGCGGCGTTTTTACATGATGAATGGGATCGGCCACAATGCCGTACATGCGCGTAGCGCCGGTGATTTCTTTCATGTCACGAACTCCTGTTCTGGTGAGGCCTACGCCGCGCCGGCGACGCCACGGCCTTCTATTGCGTCATCCATACCGCGGGGTTCAGGCCCCCAATTGCTCCAATGCCACCGCCTCAATGCCGGCGGCATCCAGCTGGTAATGCTGATATAGCGTGGTCGGCGGCGCGATCAAACTATATTCATCGTAGATCCCGTGACGACGCAGGCGAGTACCCGAGCCCACATCGGTAAGGACTTCCGCCACTGCGGAACCCAATCCGCCCAAGACGTTGTGCTCTTCGACGGTCAACAATTGCGGGGCCGAGCGCGCGGCTTTCAGCACTGCGTCGCGATCCAGCGGTTTGATCGTGGGCATATCGATGACCCCCACGGAAATCCCCTGCTCCCGGAGCGCCTCGGCCGCCTGCAGTGCCCCACTCACGGTAATGCCGCAAGCGACGATGTTCAGATCATTCCCGATGCTGTGTTCAATCGCGCGGCCAAACTCAAACGACACGCCGTCTTCGTATACCTTCGGATCACGCCCGCGGCCTATCCGAAAGTAAATCGGCTCCGGCCAATGCACCGACGCCTTGATCGCGGCCGCCAATTGCGCGCCATCGGCCGGCGACACGATCGTCAATCCGGCGATGGCACGCATGGTCGAGATGTCTTCGGTGGCGTGATGCGAGGTTCCGTAAAAGCCCAGACTGATCCCCGTATGATGGCCAATCAGGCGCACCGGTAGTTTGGTATAGGCCACATCCATGCGTATCTGTTCGCAGCACAGCAACCCCATAAACGACGCAAATGTCGCCACGAAGGGCATGTAGCCCGTCGTCGCCAGCCCCGCCGCGGTGGACACCATGTTCTGCTCGGAGATACCGAATTGCACGTATCGTTCGGGGTACGCTTCGGCGAAACGATTCAGGCCGTTCGAATACTGCAAGTCGGCAGAGCCCGCTACTATCGGATGACCGTCTTTGACCAATTCGATCAGCGCATCGGACAGATAACTCAGCCCTGGGTTGACCGCATTCAGCGCGCGGTACTGCCAGGAGTCGGGCGTCAAGGTTTGCGTCATGCTCAAATCTCCCTGGACTGGATTTCGTTGATTGCGATCTGCGCATCGACGGGCGCCAGATAGCCCAAGTGCCAACCTGGCTCGGTTTCCATGAACGAGACGCCTTTGCCTTTCACGGTCCGGGCAATCAGGCATGCGGGTTTGTCTCGTGTATCGTCCGACTTCAGCTTGCGCAGGGTGTGCGTCAACGCATGGAGATCATGGCCGTCGACTTCGTGGACCTCCCATCCAAACGCGGTCCATTTGTCACTCAAAGATTCCACGCCCATCACGTCGTCGACCTTGCCATCCAGTTGATAGCCGTTGCGATCGACAATGGCAATCAACTTTGAGAGCTTGTTATGACCGGCAAACAGAGCGGCCTCCCATACCTGCCCCTCTTGCATTTCACCATCGCCCAGCATCACAAACACGTTGTAGGAACGCTGGCTCATACGGCCGCCCAGTGCCATGCCGATGCCGTTGGACAAAGCATGCCCGATAGACCCCGAACTGAAATCGATACCGGGCACCTTGGTCATATCCGGATGATCGCCCAAGGGGCTGCCCAAACGCGTATAGCCGTCGAGCAACTCGCGCGAAATGAAGCCATGGTCCGCCAATACAGGAAACAAGCCGACGGCAGCGTGGCCCTTGCCCATCAAAAAACGGTCACGATCGGGCCAGGCCGGCTCGCCTGCCCGTAGCCGCATCACGTCGTAATACAACGCGGCGAATATCTCGGCGCACGAAAACACCGAGCTGTAGTGCCCGGTCTTCGCGATTTCGATCAACCTGACGGTTTCCAGGCGGATATAGCGGGCCTTTTCACGCAACATCGCAATCTGCCGCGGGGTGGGAGGCTGAACGTTTAGTGTCATCGGCGTCTCCATTCTTCTTCAGGATATATGATATATAATATACCTGAATCGAGTTTATGGTCTATGCCGGGCTAGAATTCACCCGTCCTGTCATCTGCAAGCCTATTCACGTCATGTCCAGCCTGAAACCTGTCAAAAAAGAAAACCTCTCCGTCAGGGTCTACAACGAAATTCGTAATGCCCTGATCAACGGGCAATACGAACCCGGCGAGCGGCTGATCATCGGTGAACTGGCAGCAGAAATGGGCGTGTCCATCACGCCCGTTCGTGAGGCAATCTTTCGGCTGATCAGCGAACAGGGCCTGGAGATGCAGGCTGCGACCGCGGTGTATGTTCCCTATGTCAATTCGGAAAAATTGCGCGAAATTCAGCAAATCCGCTTTCACCTCGAGGGCATGGGCGCGGCCGAGGCCGCCAAGAACATTACCCGCAAGCAACTGGACAGCCTGGTCGCGCTGCAAAAGGAATTCATTTCCTGCACTTCGACAGACCCCAAGCGCGCCAGCGCCCTGAACCGCAAATTCCACTTCTCTATTCTCGAGGCCAGCAACAAACCCATCTTGCGCGCGACGGTGGAATCGTTCTGGGTCATCACCGGTCCCATTCTCAAGGTCTTTCATATCAAGACGGCGGGGTTGGACTACGCAACCGATGAACATCGCCACGAAGCGGTGATCGCGGCACTGCAGGCGCGCGACCCCGAGGCTGCCACCAAAGCGCTGCAGGCCGACCTCGTCTGGGGCGGACAGATCATGATCGACTGGCTGGTCGAAAAAGAAAAAGAGCAGAAATTCCTCAGTACGCCGCCACGCAAATAGGGAGACACCATGCTTAAGGTTTTCGGGGGGCCGAGCCGCTACGTCCAAGGACCGGGCGCCTTGCTTACCCTGGGTGAATCGGCCGCGTTGTTTGGCCGACGCGCGGCGCTGGTCATCGATCGCTATGTGCACGGTGTGCTTGGCGACCGGTTGGTCGATCTCTGCCGCGCCACCCAAGTGCAGTTGACCCCCTTGATCGTCGAAGGGGAAATGACGCCTGAAACGATCGCGTTGCTGCGCGAGCAAGCCCTGGCACTGGCGCCGGACATGACGATTGCGGTGGGCGGCGGAAAGGCTCTCGATGCGGGCAAGGCCGTCGCAAAAGCCCTGCACCAGCACTTGATCACCGTCCCCACCGTCGCGTCCAACGATGCGCCGACCAGCAAAAACTTCGTGCTGTATGACGCCGATCACCATCTGCTGGCGGTCGAGCATATGCTGTTCAACCCTACGCTCGTATTGGTCGATACCGAGGTCATCAGCACGGCCCCCGCCCTGTTTTTTCGCGCGGGGATGGGCGATGCCATTTCGAAAAAATTCGAGGCGGAACAGTGTTGGCGCAACGGCGGACAAAACATGTTCAATGCCTCGTCGACCCTCACGGCGCAACTGATCGCCGATGGCTGTTTGCGCATCTTGCTCGCCGATGGCGCCGCCGCCCTGGATGCCGCCGGCACGGGCAAACCGACACCGGCTTTCGAACGGGTTGTCGAGGCCATGATCCTGATGAGTGGCCTGGGCTTTGAAAGCGGTGGTCTGTCGATTGCCCATGCCTTGACGCGCGGACTGCCCCGGATTGCGGGGGTGGGTCAGGCATTGCACGGCCTGCAAGTCGCCGTAGGGCTGTTGGTGCAATTGGATCTGGAACATCGTTCGGATGGCATGCTGGAGGAACTGGAGACTTGGTATGCGAGAGTCGGCCTGCCTGCCCGATTAAGTGAACTTGGCGCCACCGCCATCGATGAGGCGGCGTTGCGCGAGGCCGCCACGTTGACTCTGGCTGCGCGGCACGCCCGTCATTTCGACCGCACCTTGACCGAGCAAGAACTCACCGACGCGCTACGGCGGCGCCGCTAACACAAGTGGCTTTGGCCAGAGGGCGCTTCGGCGAAACGCCCTCCTCCCACGGGCCACACGCGACTCGAGCAAAACCGATACGCGCCTGATTCTGCGTAGCCTGCGCAACCGCGTCAACGCTATCGGCGGCCCTGTTTCGCGGCTACGTTTAAAACGCCACCTGATCCGCGCCCTTCAGACCGAGTTTTTCACGGGCTTCGTCCGGCGTGGCGATATCCAGGTTCAACGCTTCGGCGATAGTACGGATGCGCTCGACCTGCACACGATTCGATTCCGCCAGTTGCCCCGGCCCTATCCACAACGAGTCTTCCAGGCCCACGCGGACGTTCGATCCCATCGCCGCGCCGATAGTCGCCAGCGGAATCTGATTGCGTCCGGCGCCGAGGATCGACCATTGATAGTCGTTGCCGAACAATCGATCCGCCGTACGCTTCATATGCATCAAGTCTTCGGGGTGCGGGCCAATGCCGCCCAACAGACCAAACACCGACTGAATAAAGGGCGGCGACTTGACCAGGCCACGATCCACGAAATGCGCCAGGTTGTACAGGTGGCTGATGTCGTAGCACTCGAACTCGAAGCGCGTGCCGTTTTGATTGCCGACCGTCAGGATGGACTCGATGTCCTCATAGGTATTGCGAAAAACCACCGCCCGGCTTTTCTCCAGATGCTCGCGCTCCCAGTCATGCTTGAATTCCTTGAAGCGATCAAGCATGGGATACAAGCCGAAATTCATCGAGCCCATGTTCAGCGACGCCAACTCCGGCTTGAACGTCGCAGCCGGCCGCATACGCTCCTCTACGGTCATATGCGGGCTGCCGCCCGTCGTAATGTTGATGACGGCGTTGGTGCGTTCCTTGATCTTCTGCAGGAACGGGCGAAACAATTCGGGATCCTGCGACGGCTTGCCGGTTTGCGGATCGCGCGCATGCAGATGCAGCACAGCCGCGCCGGCCTCGGCGGCCCCAATGGCCGCCTCGGCGATTTCGTCAGCCGTGACCGGCAGGTGCGGCGACATGCTCGGGGTATGAATCCCGCCCGTCACGGCGCAAGTGATGACAATCTTCGGTTTAGCGCGGGCCATTCTTGTCTCCAGTTTGAGTTTTATGGCGTATCAGTTTCATCAATTGCTCGTCGCGCCAGAATCGGCGCGCGTGCAGCTCACTAGCGGGTAATTGCTCTCGGCGCTGCTGATGCAGACTGCCCACCAGCGCCTCATCCCAAGGCACGGGTTCGGCCTGCGTCGCGCCTATAGAGTGATACAAGGGGCCGTACCGGGCGCAATAATCGGCCAATCCGGCGGGCGCATTCAGGTCGATCGTTTCGAACGGCCCCATAAACGACCAGCGTAACCCCAAGCCGTCTTTAATGGTAGTGTCGATGTCCTCGGCACTAGCCACCCCCGCCGCCGCCAGACGAAACGCTTCGTGCAGCAACGCGCCTTGCAAGCGATTGAGCACAAAGCCTTCGATCTCGTGACGAACCGTGATGGGCTTCTGACCCAGTTCCTGCATGATCTGTCGCGCCGTCTCAATCGCCTGCGGCGAGGTCCAGGGCGCACCGCAAAGCTCGACAAGCGGCACCAGGTACGGTGGATTCACGGGATGCACCACCAGGCAGCGATGCCGTCCAGCCAAGTGTTCCGTGTATTCGCTGGCGGGCAGACTCGATGTGGAACTGCCTATCACCGCGTGCGGCTCGGCATATTGATCCAACTCGGCAAACACCACGCGCTTGATTTCCAGACGTTCGGGTGAGTTTTCCTGGATATAGTCGGCGCCGGCCNGCGCCGCCGGCAGCGAGTCCACGATACTGACATGGCTGGCTGCCGCCTGAGCATCGTCAAGCAGCCCATAGCGCTGCAGCTCAGCCAGTTGCTGGACAACCAAGTCGCGCGCCTGGCCCAGGCTATCGGTCTGCACGTCGTAGAGCCGTACGTTCCATCCCTTGCGAGCAAACACAATCGCCCAGCCCTGACCTATCAAACCCGCGCCGATAATTGCAACGGTACGCATCGTGGTCTCTCCTGATCAGTAAAGTTTCTGGGTGAAGCCATCGATCACAATGGCTTGTCCGGTCACACTGCGGGCGGCCTCACTGGCATTGAACAACACCATATTGGCAATATCCCGCGCCGTCACCATACGACCCAGCGCCGCCTGGCTCTCGTATTGCTCGGCGATCTCGTCCACCGGACGCCCCAGGGTCTTTGCCTTGGCGGCGATCACCGCCCGGATACGCGGTCCTTCGACCGCCCCGGGCAGAATGGCGTTCACGCGAATGCCATGCGGGCCCAACTCGATCGCCAATGTTTTGGTAAAGCCGATGACCGCCCACTTCGAGGCAGAATAGGCGGACCGTCCCGCAAAACCCAAGTGGCCCGCCGCGGACGACAGGTTGATCATGACGCCGGCCTTGGACTGCTTGAGCATAGGCACCGCCTGGCGCGCGCAAAGAAACTGCCCGGTAATATTGACGGCCAGCGTCCGGTCCCAGTCGACCTTGGCCAGGGTTTCGACGTAGCCCGTCGGCCCTGCCACCCCGGCGTTATTGATCAGAATGTCCAGGCCGCCGAGCTCTGTATGGACCTGCCGGAACAAACGCTCCACACTGAACTCGTCCGACACATCTGCGTGCGCCGCATGCAAGCCCGGCATGCTCGCGGCAGCCTCAGCCAATCGGGTGTCGTTCACATCGCAGATGAACACGGTGGCGCCGGCACCATGAAATACCTTGGCCATTTCCAGGCCCAAGCCGTCGGCACCTGCCGTAATGAGGACCTTTTTATCCGCGTAGTTCACTTCCTCGAACATGATCGTTGTCTCCGTATGGTTATGGGCGCGGTGAGCCGTTTACGATATACGATATATGAGTATTTTGATCAACGGCGCGCAAATTTTTATCGTTTTTCAGACTCTCGAGCGCTCGCTACGCGCGCAACGAAATGTGACAAAAGAATGAAATAATTGCCCCAAAACCCTGTATTCATGCGGGTTTAGGGAAATCCCCGATTCATGACATCGCCCTGACCACTAGAATCAAACAGGGCTTATGGCAGCCCAAAATTACATATATCATATATCATCATAAAGCAGGCTGACACGACAAGCCCGCGTGAACTCCCACATCAACAACAGGAGCGAGACAGTGTTCAAAATCAAGAAAGTTGCAGTGGCGCTAGGGATATGCGGCGCACTATCGGCGACCAGCGTGTGGGCAGACATAAAGGTCGGCGCCCTGTTCCCCTTCAGCGGCGCACTGGCGCTACTGGGCCAGGAAAGCTATCGCGGCCTGGAGTTGGCGGTCAATGAAATCAACGCGGCGGGCGGCGTCAATGGCGAAAAAATCGAGCTCATCAAAGCCGATGCCGTCGATCCGACCCAGGCCGTGTCCGAAACCAAGCGTCTGACCTCGTCGGGTGTGGTGGCCGTGTTTGGCAGCTATGCATCCGGCATTTCCTATGCGGCATCGCCAGTGGCCGAATTGGCGGGGATTCCGTACTTTGAGCTGGGCGCGACCGCCCACAAGATCACCACGCGCGGCTACAAGTATCTGTTCCGCAGCAATCCCAACACCTCACTGTATGGGGTGGCCGTGGTCGATGCCCTGCACGACATCGTCGCCCCGGGCATGGGACTGGATCCGAAAGACATCGTCATCGGCATCATCCACGAAGACGGCCCTTATGGCACCGACGTCGCGGCTACCGAGCAAAAACGCGCCAAGGAACTGGGCTATACCGTCGCGGAAGTCCTGCCCTATTCGGCCAAGACCGTGGACTTGTCGTCCTTGATCCTGCGTCTGAAGGGCGCCAAGGTCAATGTGGTCTTGCAAACGGCCTATCAAAACGACGCGATCCTGTATTTCCGGCAGGCCCGCGCGGGCGGCTTTACCCCCAAGGTGGTCATCGGTGCGGGAGGAGGCTATTCGCTGGCTGACACCGCCAAGGCGGTGGGCGCCGACATGAACGGCGTCTTCGATCTGGACTTCCCGCAGGCGTCGATCAATCCGGCAGGCGCACCCGGGTTGGACAAGTTCCTGCAAGCCTATAAAACCACCTACAAGAGCGATCCGCAATCCGGCCATAGTCTGACCAACTATGTCGGCGCCAAGGCCTTCTTTGCGGCCATCGGCAATGCCAAATCCACCGATGCGGACAAAATCCGCGAAGCAGTGCTGGCCTACAAGAAGCCTGCTGGCGAAACGGCGAACGGTTGGGGCTTTGACTTTGGAGAGGATGGCCAGAACACTGCCTCGTCGTTCTATGTCATGCAGTGGCAAGGCGACGACCTCGTCACGATCGCCCCGTCGAATCTCGCTCAAGGCAAGCCTGTCTTCAAGAAATAGGCGACGTGCCCCGCGGGCCGCCCGGCAGAGACGGCCCGCGGTTCAAAGCGTTCTGGCCCACGCGGGCGCCGGGACGCTTTTTCATCATTGAGGTTGCACAATGGACATATTTGTTCAACTGGTCATCAACGGCTTGTTGCTGGGCGGCGCCTACACCATCATCAGCCTGGGGTTGACGCTGATTTTTGGTGTCGTGCGCGTCGTGAACTTTGCACATGGCGAGTTCCTGATGATAGGCATGTATCTGGTCTATCTGGTCGCGACACATTTAGGCGTGCACCCCTATGCCGGGTTGATTCCCGTCGCGGTTGTGCTGTTTGCGCTAGGCGCTCTGACGCAAAAAGCCATTATCCAGCCCCTGCTGAATGCCGATGAGCATATTCAGATTTTTGCGACAGTCGGCGTCTCGACGATCTTGCTGAATCTGGCGCTGGTGATCTTTGGCGCCAACGTCTATCGCGCGCCCGTCGAACTGGGCACCAACGTCTTCAACGTGGGTGCTTACACCGTGGTCACCGGCCAGTTGATCACCTTTGTGGTCGGCATCGGCTTGGCCATCCTGCTGCATTTGTTCATGCATCGCACCTATCTGGGCCGCGCGCTGCGCGCCGTCGCCCAACACCGTTATGCCGCCATGTTGATGGGCGTGAACGTCAATAACGTTTATGTCATTGCCTTTGGCCTGGGAACGGCATTTGTCGGGGTTGCCGCCGGATTACTGGCGCCGCAGTATCCCGTGTTTCCGACCGTGGGCACGTACTTTGTGCTCACGGCGTTTGTCATCGTCGTGCTCGGCGGACTGGGCAGCCTGTACGGCGCCGTCGCCGGATCGATGATCATCGGTGTGGTCGACACGCTAGCGGGCTATTACATTGCCCCCGACCTGAAAGAAGTCGTGTATTTCGTGATCTTTTTGCTGATCCTTGTCCTGCGTCCTACCGGCCTGTTTGGCATCGGCACAGAATAACAAGGAGTCTGCCGTGTTTCCCGATATCCGTCACCCCAAAACCTATATCAGCCTGCTGCTATTCCTGGTCATGTTCCTGGTGCCCGCCATCATGGGCACGGCATTCTGGACCAATTTGTTTGTCCTGTTGTTTGTGTTTGCCTCACTGTCGGTCGCCTGGAACATCGTGGGCGGTTATGCCGGCCAGTTGTCATTGGGCCACGCCGTGTTCTACGGCATAGGCGGCTATACGGCCACGCTGCTGACGCAAAACTTCGGCATCACACCCTGGATCGGCATGTTTGTCGGCGCCCTCATTTCTGCCGCGGTCGCCATCGTCATCGCCTACCCTACGCTGCGGTTACGCGGTCCGTTCTTTGCCCTGGCGACGATCGCCATCCTCGAAGTAGTGCGTCTGCTGGTCATCCACGAAGAAAGCTGGACGGGCGGATCCAGCGGCATCAGTTTGCCGTTGAACATAGGCTGGACCTGGATCGTCTTCCGGGAAAAAATCAATTACGTCATCATTGCCTTTGCGTTGTTCTTGTTCGTCGTGTGGGTCTCATGGTTTGTACGCAAGTCGCGCGCGGGCCATTATCTGATCGCCATCCGTGAACGCGAAGACGCAGCACTGGCCGTCGGTATTCATACGGTACGCGTAAAGATCCTGGCGGCGGTTGTGTCGGCGATGTTGACCAGCGTCATTGGCACCTTTCACATCACGTATCTGACCTTTGTCGATCCGAGCTCGGCATTTTCGCTGGACTTGTCGATCCAGATCGCCATGTTTGCCTTGATTGGTGGGCTGGGCACCGTCGGTGGTCCCATCGCCGGCACATTTCTGGTTCTGCCGGTCGCTGAACTGGCACGCGGCTGGCTCAGTAGCGTGGGCAACGGGATGCACGGGCTGATCTATGGCCTGATCCTGGTGATCGTCGTATTGACGATTCCCCGCGGCCTGGCCGGCGCGTTCGGCCCCACGATTGAACGCCTGCTAGCGCGCCTGCCGTATTTAGGTACGCGTAAACCCACGCCGGCAATGCAGCACGGACTGGTCACCACTCAGACCCCGCATCGTGGGGAACCGGTATTGCGTGCAGAAAATCTGTTCAAGAGCTTTGGGGGCTTGCGCGCCACGGATGATGTGTCGTTGCAACTGAATGAGCGCGAGATTCTGGGCATGATCGGCCCCAACGGTGCGGGCAAAACGACGGTTTTTAATCTACTGTCCGGATTTTTATCGCCAGACAAAGGTTCCGTCACATTACGGGACAAGGACGGCAACTGGGTCTCGTGCAGCACGCCCGATGCCTTCGCCCACAAGGGGCTAGGCCGGACGTTCCAGACCGCCAAGCCTTTCACCGGCCTGACCGTGTTGGAAAACATCATGCTGGGCGCGTTCATCAACACCCGCGACCCCGAACAGGCCAGGCAAATTGCGTTGTCGGTCGCCGAGCAAACGGATCTGCTGAAGTCGCTGAACACGGAAGCGCGCAGCCTGACCGTGGGCGGCATGAAGCGCCTGGAAATCGCCCGCGCCCTGGCGACGCAGCCACGCATTTTGCTGCTGGATGAGGTCATGGCCGGCTTGAACCCGACTGATATCCAGAAAGCGATTGAGATGATCCGGCGTATCCGTGATTCGGGTGTGTCCGTGCTGTTGATCGAACACATGATGCAGGCCACCATGGCTCTGTCGGATCGGATTATCGTGCTCAACGAAGGCGCTGTGCTGGTGACGGGATCTCCTAAGGAAGTGGTCGAAAATCCCGCGGTGATCGAAGCCTATCTGGGCAAGGAGTACCAAAATGCTTAAGGTATCGAATCTGAGCTCGGGATATGGCAAGACGCAAGTGCTCAACGGACTGGACTTTGAAGTCAATGCGGGGGAAATCGTCACCTTGATCGGTGCCAACGGCGCGGGCAAGACCACCACGCTGAAGACTTTGTGCGGCGTCATCGGCAGCACGACCGGCAAGGTGGAATTCGAAGGCCGGGATCTGACTAACCGCACCCCTTACGATGTCGTTGATGCGGGGATCACCATGGTCCCGGAAGGCCGCCAGTTATTTCCGCACTTCACCGTGCGCGACAACCTGCTGATGGGATCGTACAAGCGTGCCGCGCGACCGATGGTAAGCCGCAAACTGGACGAAGTACTGGCCATTTTTCCGCGTGTACGGGAACGCCTGACCCAATATGCAGGATCGTTGTCCGGTGGCGAACAGCAAATGGTCGCGATTGCGCGCGGCATGATGGCAGATCCAAAGCTGCTGGTATTTGATGAGCCTTCGCTGGGCCTCTCGCCGCTGCTGGTGCAGCAGATGTTCGACATCATCCGCAATGTGACGGAGCACGGCATGACGGTCTTGCTGGTCGAACAGAACGTCTTTCGCACGCTGCGCCTCGCGGACCGCGGTTATGTCCTCGAAAATGGGGCAATCGTGCTCACGGGCACCGGTGCCGAATTGCTAAGCAACCCTCATGTCAAAAAGGCCTACCTGGGCCATTGATGATTCACAATATTTTCTCTGCTTTATAAGGACTGGCGCCATGCCGCTGACTTGCACATTTATCGATCACGGCCCGGGAGGATCCCCCGACTGCATGAAAGTAGCTACGCGCCTGATGGAGGCGCCTCTGGGTCGGCAAGTACTGATCGAAGTGGCTTACGCCGGCGTCAATCGCCCCGACGTGCTGCAGCGTGCGGGGGCTTATCCTCCGCCTCCCGGCGCGTCTCCCTATCTGGGCCTCGAAGTCTCCGGCCACGTCATCGCCGTCGGTCCCGATGTTCATCATCAGAAAGTCGGCGACGCCGTTTGCGCCTTGACGCCGGGCGGGGGTTACGCCCAATACTGTCTGGCCGATGAACGACATTGCCTGCCTGTGCCGAAGGGGCTGGACATGCTGCAAGCGGCGGCCATCCCGGAAAACTACTACACGGTATGGACCAATGTCTTTGAACGCGCCGCCTTGCAATCCGGCGAAACGCTGCTCGTGCATGGCGGCTCGAGCGGCATTGGCCTGACAACGATTCAGTTGGCGCATGCGTTCGGATCCCGGGTGTGGACCACCGTCGGTAACTCGGCCAAAGCTGCCGCTTGCACGCAGGCAGGCGCGGATCACACGATTCAATATCGCGAGCAGGATTTTGAAGAAGTGCTGCGCGAGGCCACCAATGGCAAAGGCGTCGACGTCATTCTGGATATGGTGGGCGGCGATTACATCAACAAAAACCTGCGCAGCCTGGCGCTGAACGGCCGGTTGGTGCAGATCGCTTTTCTCGAGGGCAGCAAGACACAGATCGATGCCATGCCCATCATGCTCAAGCGTCTGTCGTTCACCGGATCGACGCTGCGCCCGCGATCCGACGATGACAAGGCGGCCATCGGCCAGGCGTTACAACAGCACGTCTTTCCGCTAATGGAGTCGGGGCGTTGCCTGCCACTGATCGATCAAGTGTTCTCCCTGGATCAAGCCAGCGAGGCCCACGCACTGATGGAAAGCAGCAAGCACATCGGCAAAATCATGCTCAAAGTCAAGGACTAACCTACATGCGCTTTCAGAATCAAGTCGCTATCGTGACCGGCGCCGCGGGCGGCATCGGCAGCGCCATCGTCGAAGGCCTGTTGGCCGAAGGGGCGTACGTGGGCTTGATCGATGCCAATGCGACGGCCGGCGCAGCCTATGCGGACCGTTTGCGGGCCGCGGGGCATCGCGTTCATTTTGTACCCACGGACGTGTCTCAATTCGATGCGTGCCAGACAGCCTACGACGCGATGACAGACGCGCTCGGCCCGGCCACGATTCTGGTCAATAACGTCGGCATTTCCCCCAAGACCGACGGCCGCGCACTCAACGTCTGGGAAATGCCGCCGCAGGAATGGGATAAGGTCGTAGACGTAAATCTGAATAGCGTGTTCTACATGACACGCTTGGCCACGCCCCATATGGTCAAACAGAACACGGGCCGCATCATCAACATGTCGTCCGTCGCCGGGCGAGCGTACTGCGACATTGTGGCGGCACACTATGCCGCGACCAAAGCCGCATTGATTGGGCTGACCCGGCATTGGGCTGCGGAGCTGGGGCCGCATCAGATCACCGTAAACGCCCTGGCGCCAGGCCGCATTGCGACGCCGCTTTTAAAAAGCGTGCCCCAGGAAATCAACGACGCCGTCGTTAATGTCACTGCGCTGAGACGCTTGGGCACCCCGGAGGAAGTCGCGGACGCGTGTTTATATTTCGCTTCGGATCAGGCGCGGTTCGTCACTGGCCAAGTGCTGGACGTCGCCGGCGGCTGGCTAATGACCTGACGGTGAGCGGGTCGTGGCCGCAGCGGGTGGGTCGCACTTGCTGCAGATCGATCATGCTCACTACAGATGGACTGTACTCGCCGCAGATCGACCATGGTCGCACCGCTCTGGTTATGATCCCGACGGATCGATCGTGCTAACCGCCCTCGCCCATGTCCTATTCCCGGTACGAGGCGAGCCGGGCGGCCGCATTGTGCAGATGCGTGGTGGCCGCTCGCGCCGCCAGTTCAGGGTCTCCCGCCTCGATCGCATCCAGGATGGCCTTGTGCTCGGCCTGCACCTGCCACACGAGATCCATCGACCGATTGCGCGTGTTTTTACGCGCGGTACGTATCAGTCGCCGTACGCGTGCATCCAGGAATTCCGCAAAGGCGATGAAGTGCTGATTGTGGCTGGCGCGTACGATGGATTGGTGAAACTGCTCGTCTTCGGCGGTGCCATCGGCCAACTCGCGCGTGGCATCATACAGGCGCGCATAGCTGTCGCGAATCTGCCGCAGCTCGTCTGCGGTACGGCGTTGCGCGGCCAGCCGGGTGGCCGAGACCTCGACGGATAGCAAAAACTCAAACAATTCAGCCAGGTTATCGCCATCGTCCATGCCCGTGTCCAGGCGAAAGACACTACTGCCATGCGGATTAACGAATTGACCTCTACCTTGTTGAGAAATAATCAGGCCATCCGACTTCAGCATGAAGATGGCTTCGCGGATGACGGGTCGACTGACTCCGTAGCTCGTCGCGAGACTCGCCTCGGAGGGAAGTTTCTGGTTTTGATCGACGATATCGCCCTGCAAAATCGCCTGACGCAGACGCTCGGCGACCTCGCCCGGCAATGTCGTAGGCCGGGGAATCAGGCTGGCGCGCAACGGATCTTGGACCCTTATGCGATCATCCGCAGACATAGAGCCCCCCGTTGACCTGCAGGACTTCGGCAGTGATGAAGCTGGCGTCGTCGCTGCACAAAAACGCCACCGCCGCGGCCACCTCGTGCGCCTGTCCCAGGCGCTTGACAATGGACTGATCGATGGACTCCGCAGCGCGTGTCTTGAGTAGTTCCGATGTCATAGGGGTTTCGATGATGCCGGGCGAGACGGCGTTAACGCGCGTGCGCGGCCCCAACTCTCGGGCGATACTGCGCGTAAAGCTCAATAGCGCGCCTTTGGACGCGCTGTAATGCGCATTACAAAACGCGCCCCGATGCGCGGCCATGGAGCTCAGGTTCACGATGGCGCTGCCCTCGCGTAACAAGGGCACGAGTCGTCGCGTCAGATAAAACACACCATCCAGGTTCACGGACAAGGTACGCCGCCACTGCTCATCGCTCATCCCGGCCAATGGCTCGGCCAAATAGATGCCGGCGCAGGACACCAGGAAATCCACACCGCCAAAGGCTTGCTCGATCAGTCGGGCTGCGTGTGTCGCGGCCTCGGGATCCGCCAGATCCGCCGCCATTGTGGCGATGCGGGCTCGACGGGTTGGGTCGCTGCCGCCTTGCAGCGTCGTGGCCAGCGTGTCCAACGCGTCCTGGTCCAGATCCAGCAAGAACACATTTGCGCCGTCGCGAAAAAATCGCTCTGCCACGGCACGCCCGATGCCGCCTGCGGCGCCCGTCACCACCAACGTGCGTCCGGAAAAATCATAAGTCGCCATGATGCCGCCTTCACAGATAAATTCAGACCAGCATGGCCCAGGGGTGCTCGATGTAATGGGCATAACGAGACAACCATTGTGCCGCCAACGCACCATCAATCGCGCGATGATCGACTGACAGAGTGCACTTCAATACTGGCTCGACACGGACCCGGTCGTCCACGGCGATGGGAATACGCTGCACCGCGCCAACCGCCAGAATCGCCGATTGAGGGGGGTTGATGATGGCGCCGAAACGCGCCACCCCGAACATCCCCAGATTGCTGATACTCAAGACACCGCCCTGATAATCGTGCGGCGCCAGTTGACCGGCGCGAGCGCGCCTCGCCAGCTCCGCCATGGTCCGACTGACCTCGGTCAGGGACATCGCGGCGACGTCTCGCAGCACCGGCGTGTATAGGCCTCCCTCCGTGGACACCGCGACACCGATATCCACGTCGCGATAACGCAGTAACGCGTCGTCCGTCCACGTCACGTTCATCTCTGGCATATCGCGCAACGCGCAGGCAACCGCCTTGATCACAAAATCGTTGATCGAGATTTTTCCTTCGACCGAATGGTTAATTTGATTGCGTAGTGTCAGCAACGCCTCCACTCGACAATCGACGTCCAGATAAAAATGGGGAATCGTGGATTTGCTCTGCGCCAGTCGACGCGCAATGGTCTTGCGCATATTGGAATGTGGGATACGGGTGATAGTGTCTGGATTACCGGCATCCTCGGGGACTGAACGCTGATGCTGCGCGTCAGCAAATTGGGCGTGCGCCAGTCGTGCTGACTGCAACGCTGGCTGCGATATCGACGACGATGCGAACGCCGTCTGGCTGGCATCGACGACATCGCGCTTGACGATGCGGCCATTGGGCCCCGAGCCCGGCAGATCGCGCAAATCGATCCCATGCTCGGCAGCCATGCGACGCGCCAGGGGACTGGCGAAGACTCGCCCTTGCTCACGCGTGGACTCGGGTGTCGAGCCCGCGCCGGGATCGGTGTCCATGGTCCGCACCTGGGTCGCACTCGCGTCGCTGGCCGCGCCTGTTTCCGCTGGCATTATTGCGACCGGCATCCTGTCGGCCCGAAACGATGACGATTTTGCCTCCTGAGACGATGTTTCCTCAGACGACGTTTCCCGAGACGATGCGGTCTGGGACGATGATGACGGTCCCGCTATCCGCACGGAATCCAGCAACGATTGTGCTTGGGCATCCGTTTCACCCGCCATGAGGAGCACGGCAACGGGCGCGCCTACGTTGACCGCCTGTCCGGCCGCTACCAACGTCCGGGACAACGTGCCATCGTGCTCGGCGAGCAGATCGACGGTTGCCTTGTCGGTCTCGATCAGCGCCAGCGTGTCTCCCTCGCGTACCGATGCACCGGGCTCGACCTCCCACGACAGCAGGGTAGCCGACTCCGCATTCGCCGCGATTTCGGGCATGCGTACCAGACTGGCCATCACGCCGCTCCTTTGTGTTGCATGACAAGCCGCAAACCGGCAACGACCTCCTCGGTACGCGCCGCGGCAGCGCGCTCGAGTACCTTGGAAATGCTGGGTGCGGCCTCACCGCCAGTGACACGCTGCACCGGTTGATCCAGCCAATCGAAAAAGCGTCGCTGAATTTCATCGGCCAGCCACGCACCATATGACGTCCCGCGCGCGCCCTGCTCTACGATCAACACGTTGTTGGTCTTGCGCAGGCTTTGTCCTACGGTGTCCCAATCCAGACTCGCACGATCCAGCCAACGCAAATCAATCAGATCCGCCGAGATGCCGGTCTCGTCCAATGCGTGTTCCGCGTGCTGCACCATCGAGAGATACGTGATCACCGTCAACTCAGATCCCGTCCGGCGCAAGCAGGCACGTCCCACAGGCAGGCAATAGTCATAGTCATCCACCGGGCCTATCGCCGTGGCGTTGTAGAGATCCACATGCTCGATCACCAATACCGGATCCTTGCAGCGCAAGGCCGTATTCATCAAGCCCACGTAATCGAACGGCGTAGAGGGCGCGACGATACGCCAGCCGGGACTCGTCGCGAAAATGCCCGCGGGGTCCATGGAATGCTGCGAGCCGTAACCCGTGCCCATGGCAACCTTGGTACGCAGCACCAGAGGTACATCGCTATCACCGCCAAACATATGACGAACCTTACCGATCTGATTGAACACCTGATCCGCTGCGACCCACATGAAATCGGGGTACATAAATTCGACAACCGGCTTGTAGCGCCCATCGACCGCCATGCCTGCCGCCAGGCCGATAAAGGCGTTCTCACTGATCGGTGTGCCCAGGCACCGCCCGGGATACAACTGACTAAGGCCACGTGTCGCGCCGTTCGTACCGCCCTTTAAGCGATGGACATCTTCGCCCATCACGATCACGGATTCGTCCTGCGCCATGCGGCGTTGCATCACATCGGCCACCACGTCGATAAACTTGCGCGAGGTCGTTGCGATCGAAGTGCCAGACTGCGCCTGGGTCTCGCCGGGTTCCTCGGCATAACGCGCGCCCAGCATTTCGGACAAATCACCCAGGATGCCAACATCGCGAAAATCCGGACTGGGCCAGAGCGCCGCCCGGATCTGGCGCTTGCCCGCTTGAGGGGATTGCGCATTCACCGTGACGCTGCCCTGTGCTGATTGCCCGCCCCCCGCGTCGGCCCCTTCTACGATTGTCAGCGCATGCACGGCCTGCGCCATGGCGGCGCGCACGCGATCATGCAACGCCTGGATCTCTTGCGCCGTGAGCAACCCTCGCGCCGTCATGCGATCCGCCAGCAGCAGCAGGGGATCGCGTGCGCGCCACGCGGCCTCTTCTTCTTTGGTGCGATAACCGAAGGCGCTGCCCGCAAAGGGGCCGTTTTGATGAAAAAACCGATACACATCGGCCTCGATCAAGGTCGGTCCCTGCCCCGAACGCATATGCGCCAACGCTTGTTGCATCGCCAGATGCACGGCCAGTGGATCCATCCCGTCCACTTTCCAACTGGGGATGTTGAACGCCCCGCCACGTGACGACAAGCGCGTCTCCGATGTGCTCTCCTCGACGCCCGTCGAGACGGCATAGCGATTATTCTCGATGAAAAAACACAATGGCAATTTCCATGCGGCAGCCAGGTTCATCGTCTCGAGCACCGAGCCAATATTGACGGCCCCGTCGCCAAAGTACGTGACCATCACTGCGTCGGTCCCCGCTTGGCGGTTGGCCCAAGCCTGGCCCGCCGCCATCGGCACACCACCGCCCACGATGGCGTTCGTGCCAAGCGCACCCGCCTGCGTCCAGCGCAGATGCATGGACCCGCCACGCCCGTTGCAATAGCCCTGTGCCAAGCCCAGAATTTCGGCCAGGGTTTTTTGGAGCACCTCTTGCACTGTTGCATCGATCTCTGCCGTAGGGTCCATCCCCTCGGGATGGACATACGCCAGGGCCTTGGACAAAAACTGATGATGCCCTCGATGCGAGCCGTTGACGCCGTCGGCCGCCGTCAGCCCCACAATCGACCCCGCGGCCCCACCCTCCTGACCGATACTGGAATGCGCCGGTCCATGCACTAGGCCCTGGGCGGCCAGATCGAGCACGGTCTCCTCAAAACCACGTATCAACGCGCAGTGTGTCAGCAAGGACCCCAGTAACCGCGGATCGGCATGCGCCCAGTCCTGATCGGTGGTCGTGAGTTGCAACCAGGGTGATTGAGGGGCCAAAGGATGAAGTATGGACATAAATTATGTGTGATCGCAAAGGTGATTCAGAGATAGCCGTTGGCCGTCCAGCCGCCATCGGCCACGAAAGCATGACCCGTCACAAAGCTCGCCGCGTCCGAAGCCAGAAACAGCGCCGCCTCGGCAATCTCCTGCGGCGACCCCAATCGCCGCATGGGCGTGTGCGCCGCCAGACGATCCGCATCCAGTGCGCCACGCGCCACCAGATCGTTAACCAGATCGGTGCGAATGTAGCCCGGGCAAATCGCATTGACGCGTATTCCCCGCGGCGCCCACTCCACCGCCAGGGACTTGCTCAACGCCACGACAGCGGCCTTGGATGCACAGTACGCCGCCCTTTCCGGCGCGGCCACGATGCCATACATGGATGCGGTATTCAGCACGACGCCGCTGGCCGTGCGCACCATCCGTTGTGCGGCTTGCTGGCAACAATAAAACAGCCCGTTCAGATTGACGTCGATCGCCCGTCGCCATTCGGCCGGCGCCAGCTCCAGCGTGGGGCGATTCATCGAGATCCCTGCATTGTTCAACAGCACATCGACCCGGCCGTAGCGCTCGTCGACGTCTCGAAATGCCCGCTCGACGGCCTCGTCGTCGGTGACCGATGCACAGATCGCCTGAGAATCGGCAGCGGGATATTGTGTTGTCAACGCGGATTGCGCCGCGGCCAGCGTGTCGGCATTCACATCCAGCAAGACTACCCGTGCATCATGTCGCGCAAAGGCGTGCGCCATCGCCAGCCCAATGCCGGACCCCGCGCCCGTACACACGACGACTTTGCCCGTTAACCCCGGGAACTGGGTCCGGGGGTTATCGGATTCAGGCAAGTGCATGTTTGTCTCTCACTGTTATGGCAGTGATGGAACGTCGAGCCCTTCCTGGCCCGCCACCCTGCGATGTTGAACAGACAGGATACGGCGCGATATGCTTATCTTACAACTAGGTATAAACCCTTTAATTGGACGATAACGACGCAATCTCCTACACTGCCGCACCGCAGCAATTCCCCAGCGCACGATAGGTCAGGCGAAACGATATTTCTCGCCGTCTTTTGTCGGCCGCCCATTCATTTGCTCTCTCAGATTTCTTGACTGCTCCCTTCCCTAAAGGAAAGGGATTCCCACTTCACAGAACCGAGCCGTTGCGCATCAACACTCATGCACTTAGGTCTTACCGTTTCTCCATGGGCTAACACCGCCAGCCCGGCGGCTAATACGTTATGCGCCGCGTTGATGTCACGGTCGTGGTCTGTGCCGCATCCCGGGCAGGACCAACGTCGCGCGCTCAACGGCAGCTTAGGTAACACGTGCCCGCAATGGCTGCAACGCTTGCTGGAGGGGTACCAGCGATCCACCCGCACGAGTTCACGTCCACACCAACGCGCTTTGTACTCAAGCTGTCTCACGAACTCCGCCCACCCGGCATCGCCGATCGATTTAGCAAGGCAGCGGTTTTTCTGCATGGCTGACACAGACAAGCTTTCTACGGCGGTCACTTGGTTCTCGTGGATCGACCGGGTAGAGAGCTGGTGCGGGAAATCCCTGCGGGTGTCTGCGATCTTGGCATGCAATTTGGCAACTTTTAGTCTCGCCTTGGCACGGCGAGCCGAGCCGCGTTGTTTCCTGGCCAAGCGGCGTTGCAACTTGGCCAACTTGGCTTCATGCTGTCGAAAGACCTGCGGCGCATTGATTTTTTCTCCTGTTGAGAGGGTCGCAAAATGAGTCAGTCCCAGGTCAATGCCGATACAATTCAACGTCGGAGGTTTCTGCGCCACAACGTCATCGCACAGCAGGCTGACAAAGTATCGTCCTGCCGGGTCTTTGCTGACGGTGACGGTAGTGACCTTGGCGGTCTTGGGAATCTGACGGGACCAACGAATCGGGAGCGCCTCGCGCATCTTCGCCAATTTGAGCGACCGACCATCCCACCGAAAGGCACTGGCGGTGTATTCCGCGGATTGCGGGCCGTCTTTGCGTTTGAATCGCGCGTATCCCGTGCGTTTCGCGAAGAAATTAACGAACGCCGTTTGCAGATGGCGCAGCGTTTGTTGCAGGGGAACACTACTGACCTCGTTCAACCAGATGTGGTCCGGCATCTTTTTCAGCACCGTCAGCGCCGCCGAAGTGGCGTGATACCCCAGACGCTCTTGTCGCTCGGCCCAAGCCGTCGAACGAAGATTAAGCATGTGGTTGTAGACCACGCGTACGCACCCAACCGTGCGAGCCAGCGTCATCGCTTGCTCGGGCGTGGGATAGAACCGGAATCGATAGGCACGTTTGGTTTGCATGCCCAAGATACTATCCGCGCCAAACCACATAACTGGATATGCATCCAGACAACAGCTCACATAAGACCAATCCTGCAGCCTGACGGCTGCGCTCCTTTCCTCCCCGGCATGAATGCCGAGGTTTCTCGGAGCAAATGATGAAAACAACCCGCTTACGCGAAGAGTGGTTCTCTAACATCCGCGGCGACATCTTGTCCGGCATCGTGGTCGCACTGGCTCTCATCCCCGAAGCCCTGGCGTTTTCCATCATTGCTGGCGTGGATCCCAAAGTCGGTTTGTATGCCGCATTCAGCATCGCGGTCGTCTCGTCCATCGCCGGCGGTCGGCCCGGCATGATCTCGGCCGCCACCGGCGCGATCGCGTTGCTCATTGGCTCACTCGTCAAGACGCACGGTGTGGAGTACGTGTTGGCAGCCGGCATTCTCGCGGGCGTGCTGCAGATCGCGGCGGGCTATCTCAGGCTCGGCGCCTTGATGCGTTTTGTCTCACGCTCCGTCATCACAGGGTTTGTGAATGCGCTGGCCATCTTGATCTTCTTGGCCCAACTGCCGCAGTTGCAAAACGTAGCGCCGGTCGTCTATGCCATGGTGGCGGCCGGACTGGCCATCATCTACCTATTGCCTGGCGTGACCAAGTCGGTGCCTTCACCATTGGTCTGCATCGTCGTCCTGACGGCGATATCGCTGGCGATGGGCCTGGAGCTACCGACTGTCGGCGACATGGGCGCTTTTCCCGATGAGCTGCCAGTCTTTGCCCTGCCCCAGGTGCCGTTCTCGCTGGACACGCTGAGCATCATTTTTCCCTATTCTGTCAGCATCGCTCTCGTGGGGTTACTCGAGTCGCTGATGACCGCTAGCATCGTTGACGATTTCACCGACACGCCCAGCAATAAAAATCGCGAGTGTCGCGGCCAAGGTTGCGCCAACGTTGTTGCGGGCTTTCTGGGTGGCATGCCCGGCTGCGCCATGATCGGCCAGACGGTGATCAACCTGAAATCCGGTGGCCGGGGCCGTCTGTCCACCTTTGTCGCTGGTGCCCTGCTGCTGGTGCTGGTCGTATTTCTGGGACCCTGGGTACGCCAAATCCCCATGGCCGCATTAGTTGCCGTGATGATTATGGTTTCGATCAGTACCTTCGATTGGCAGTCGTTGATCAGGCTGAGAACCAACCCCAAGAGCTCATCAATCGTCATGCTGGCCACCGTCGCCACTGTGGTGTCGACGCATAATCTGGCGATTGGCGTGGGTCTGGGCGTGCTGTTGAGCGCCATCTTCTTCACCGAAAAGGCCCGGCGTATTTTGGTAGTGGAATCGTCGCTGGATGAAAACACCCGCGAACGCCATTACGTGGTGCGCGGCCAAGTATTCTTTGCCTCGTCAGAAGCACTGGTGTCCGAGTTTGATTTCAAAGAGCCGATCCACTCGATCCGTCTCGATCTGTCGCACGCGCATTTCTGGGATATCACCGCGATTGAGGCACTCGATCGCATCGTCCACAAATTCCGCCGTAACGGCATGACTGTTGCGGTCACGGGCCTGAACCGAGCGAGCGCAACAATGATCGAAAAGTACGCTACACACGATAAACTCAGGGAAAACACCGCCGCGCCGCTATCGCACTAGGGACGTGCAGTGAGCCGTGCTGGTGATGGGATGACTTGAGTCCAGTCACCAGCACGCCTATGCTTCGGCAATCAGAACGCACTATCATCATTGTCACGCTGCAAAAAAACCCACGCTGCGCCTTCGGCTTGCTGCCCACCTCGCGGCGAGCCGCCCTACGGCAAAAATAGGAGATATCATGAGTGCGTCTGAACAGTTGCTTTCTCGACTGGGCCTTTCCCATCCGATCATTCAGGCACCGATGGCGGGTACCGCGACACCCGAGCTCGCAGCGGCTGTCTCGAATGCTGGCGCACTGGGTTCGCTGGGTATTGGCGGCAGCACGGTTGCCCAGGCGCGCCAGATGATCCAGGACACCTACGCGCTCACAAACAAACCTATTAACGTGAATGTGTTCTGCCACACGCCCGCCGCGCCGGATCCGAAGCGCGATGCCGCGTGGGTAAACTATCTCACCCCGCTGTTCGCGGAAATGGACTTGCCGCTACCCAAAGCGCTATCCGAAATCTATCGCTCATTTCTGCAGGGAGATGAGGCCTTTGACATGCTGATGGAACAACGCCCAGCGGTCGTCAGCTTTCACTTTGGACTGCCGGCGGCCGATCGCGTCCAGGCGCTACGCCAGGCCGGTATCTACACCCTGGCCTGCGCCACCAACTTGCACGAAGCCGCTCTGATCGAACAGGCTGGCGTGGACGCCATCGTCGCGCAAGGCATCGAGGCCGGTGGCCATCGCGGCATGTTCAACCCCGAGGCGATTGACGAGCGCTTGAGTACTGCCGTACTCGTGCGACTGCTGGTACGGCGAACCCAACTGCCCATCATCGCCGCCGGCGGCATCATGGACGGCGCCGGTATCAAAGCCATGCTGGACCTCGGCGCGGCCGCCGCACAGCTTGGCACCGCGTTCGTAGTCTGCCCCGAATCCGCCGCCAATGACGGCTATCGTGCCAATCTCCAAAGCGCGCGTGCCTCGTCCACCCGATTGACGAGCGTACTGTCGGGCCGCCCGGCACGAGGGCTGCTCAATCGCTATATCGCCTATGGCGAAGCGGACGGCAGCCCCTCCCCCGCGGCCTATCCCTATGCCTATGATGCCGCCAAGCAGTTAATCGCCGCTGCTACCAAGCGAGGCAATCATGAATTTGCCGCGCACTGGGCAGGTCAAGGCGCGCCGCTGGCCCGCGCATTACCCGCCGCCGAGTTGGTCGCGACGCTGGCGGCTGAATTGGCGAAGTAGCGGATACCAGAGTGCAAATGGGTTTATATATTTTTTGACTAAAAACCCAGATGCTTACAACCGATTGACATATAGGCACGCATTGCCGATCATGGCAAGCATGCGTCGTCACGGCGGCACGCCGCCAGGCGGCGCAGCATAATCACAATACCGCGCCCGCCCCCGCAATGCGCGGCAAACGGAGAGCCACGCCATGGAGACTACACCCCTCAATCCCGCACGTCGCCGCCTGCTGGCCGGTAGCGCCGGCGCGTTGGCCGCGGCCGGCCTGGGCGCCACCGGCGTCGTGCGCGCCAGCGAACCAGCGACCAGCAAGGCCGCTGTCCCCGCCGCGACGACAGCAGCCAAACCGCTACCGCCGTATGCCGCCTGGAAAGATGCCGATAGCGTCATCGTCCACAGCGCCAATACCATCGAGACCCGACGCAGCGCATTCGGCGACGGCGTCATCACGCCGACGCGCGAACTGTACGTGCGCAACAATCTGCCACCGCCCGATGCCTCCATACTCGATGACCGCGATGCCTGGTCGGTCGAGATCCAGGGCGTGAAGAATCCACGCACGCTAACTCTGGGCGAGCTCAAGACACTGGGCGTGGACACCATGGCCACGGTGCTGCAATGTTCGGGCAACGGCCGTGGATTCTTTCCCCACAAGCCCAGCGGCACGCAATGGCAGGTTGGCGCGGCCGGCTGCGTATTGTGGACGGGCATTCCAGTGCGCACCCTAGTTGAATACCTGGGCGGCATCGAGGGCGACCCCACCTACATGACGGGCACCGGCGGCGAACAACTGCCTGAAGGCCTGGATCCGAATACCCTGACGGTAGAACGTTCGGTGCCGCGCGACACGCTGCAAGATGCCATGCTGGCCTGGGAAATGAACAACGAACCTTTGTCGCTGGCGCACGGCGGGCCGTTGCGGCTGATCGTGCCAGGCTATACGGGCGTCAACAACGTCAAGTACATCAAGCGCCTGGCGTTCACGGCCGAGCAAAGCCCCGCCAAGATCCAGCAAACCAGCTACCGTCTGGCGCCCATGGATGCCAAACCCGGCCCCGACCAGCCGTCGGCTTGGGCCATGGGTCCCAAATCCTGGATCACCGCGCCCGGTGCCGAAGGCGCACCTGTCAAGGCAGGCCGCGCGCTGGTGCGCGGCGTGGCGTTTGGCGGCATTCATGCGGTCAAACGCGTGGACGTGTCCATCGATGGCGGCAAGACCTGGAAGCAGGCCGCGCTGGTAGGCCCTGACCTGGGCAAGTACGCCTGGCGCCAGTTTGCCCTGGCCGTCGACTTGCCCGCCGGCCAGCACACCCTGGCCAGCCGTGTCGAAGACACCGAAGGCAATGTACAGGTCGAGAACCGCGTCGAGAATGTGCGCGGCTACTTGAATTCCAGCTGGCGCGACCATGCGCTGACGGTCAACGTGTCATAAACATGGCGGCATCGATGCAGCACCCAATTGCGCAGTCTCTTCACGACCGCTGCCGCGCTCGCGGCTGGCGGTTTTTCCTGCCCTCACTCACCGTTGGCCTGGTCGGTCTGTATGCCACCTGTGCCGGCGCGGCCGAACCCGCCAATGCCGAAGCCGGCCGCGCGCTCTTTACCAAAAACACCACGCCCGCCTGTGCCGTCTGCCATACGCTGGCCGACGCGGGCGCGGTAGGCGCCATCGGCCCCAACCTCGATGAACTGAAACCCGATGCCAACCGCGTCGCCCAGGCGCTGCGCAATGGCATTGGTGTCATGCCCGCTTTTGAATCGCTCAGCGATGCGGAGGTGGACGTGTTGGCGCAGTACGTCTCCAGCGCTACAGGCGCGACCCAATAGGCAGCCTGGCCGCTTGCCTGACAACGCTCAGTTGCTGAACCGCCCCTGCCATCATGAAGCTCATATCTGTGCCAACCGAAAAATACTGTACTCCCATATCGAGTAGTCGGCGCATGAGTTGAGGACGATTCGTTACCCCTCCGGCCCCTACAAACTTGCCGTGACGCTTGGCTGCAGCCAGCACCTTGGCAAAGGCAGCCGCCACGACCTCGTCGTCGTCGGCCTGCCACCCTAATTCGGCGCCTAGATCCCCCGATCCTACAAACAGCATGTCGACACCCTCGACTGCGGCCATTGCATCTGCCGCCGCAAGACCTGACGCGCTTTCTACCATAACAACGATAAACACAGCGTCGTTCAGCGCGCGACAAGCCTGCGCTGCCGGAAAGCTTTGGTAGTGCAACAGGGGTTGTCCGGTGCCCACCGACCGTGAGCCCCGAGGCGGGTATAAGGCGGCATCGACCGCGGCGCGCGCCTGACTCGCGTTTTCCAAATGTGGAAGAATCAAACCCATTGCTCCGCCATCAAGCACGCGGCCTATCAACGAGGCATCAACCGCTGGCAGACGTACCAAAGGTACGACCCCCGCCTCGCGCGCCGCATGGCACAACAAAGCCGTCGTTTCCAGTGACAAGACGCTGTGCTCCAGATCCACATACAGCGTATCAAAGCCTGCACTGGCCGCGATACGCCCGATCTCGTGGCTACGCATGATACGCAAGCTCATCGAGGCAACGACGGCGCCGCTAGCCAAGCGGTCCTTGAGTGGATTACGGGCAAGGTCAACCAGGGTGCTCATGATTCATCTCAAATATGAATGGGACAAAATGAAGCCGGCGTAAGAATTTTGACCTCCTGTGCCACAAAAGTACCCCGGTTACTCACCTTGAAAGCCTGCCATGCTTGGTCAGCTTCCAACGCCAGGCGTCGCTGCTCACGGTCCGAAAAACTGTCATAAACCCAAATATGTACAACCTGATTAAGCGGGCCGATTTCGCTTAAGAAAAATCCCAGCAGACGTCCCAAATATTTACGTTGCAGCGGTAGCGCGTCCCGCTCGTAACGTTCGAGATAATCTTCCATGCGACCATGGGTGATGGTGTAGGTGCGTTGCTCGAATATCATTCAGTCCGTATCCCCGCCTCTTTCAACCATGGCAACCAACGTTCGAAATCCGCGTCCCACCGAGCCTTAAAAGCAGCGGCATTCTGCGGATTGCTAAACCCGGCATCTGCCAATTTCGCAGCCACCTCAGGCCTGTGAACCGTTTCATCCAGAGCCCGCTCGAGTTCCTGGCGCGCTGCGACCGGCATACCTTTAGGCACCAGCACGCCGTACCAATTCGTCAGTTGCAATTCCGGCATACCTGCTTCCTCGGCGGTTGGAATATCCGGCAATAAGGGCGAACGTCGCTTGTCGAAAATCACCAGCCCTTGAATGCGTCCATCCTGGATATACGGTTTGAGGACTGGCACGTCAGCATTCACCAAGTCGATATTGCCGGCCATCAAATCCACCAACGCCGGCGCGGCGCCACGATACGGAATATGCACGAGAGGTACCTCGGCCGTACGGGCCAAAAGTTCGGCCCCCACGTGCATCGTGCCGCCCACGCCAGTCGAGCCGTAATTGAGGTTCTTTGGACCCTTGGCCTTGGCAATCAACGCCTGCAACGACTCCACGTTCAAGCCAGGGCGCACCGCCAGCATCGTCTGCACTTCGCCCAGCAGGTAGACCGGATCAAGATCATGACGCGCGTCATAGGGCAGATTGGACGTCGTCCCCGCACTCAGTACCAAGCTGGATGTGCTCAACAGAATCGTGCTGCCGTCCGGTTTGGCCTTAGCCGCGTAGGCGGCTCCCACCGTACCGCCCGCCCCTCCTCGATTCTCGACGATAACGGTCTTGCCTAATGCTTCACTCAATCCCGGTGCTACGATCCGGGCGATCTGATCCGTTGGCCCGCCAGCGGAAAAGGGCACAACGATCTTCACTACATCCGTCGACTGAGCCGGCATGGCGGCGGCACCTGCGATCACAAGCAGAAAAATGCGTGATACACGGGCGAAATGCGTAAGTGTCAATAACACAATGAGGTCTCCTCGGATCTTGTGTCCATTTCTCGTTGAGGCACGCAACGCTCAGAGAGCCTTCAACCACCGTAGCGTGGCTCCGGTAGTCCGTGCACGCCGATATTCAGCGCTAACAATGCACCGGCCAAAGGTTCTGCCGCCTGTTGCGCAGGCGTAAAACGTTGAGAATGGCTAGTGATAAATAGCGTGCCCAGGTCGTCGCCGCCAAAGGCTGGGCAGGTGGGATTGGTCACCGGCAATTGGATAATGCGATCCACCCGACCATCCGGCGCCAAACGCACGAGTTGCCCCGTTGCGACCATGCAGTTCCATACAAACCCGTCGGCGTCTACGGTCGCTCCATCGGGCCGCCCCTCTTGGTGTGTCCAGTCCTTAAAGATGCGTCGATTAGAAATCTCGCCCGCGTCAATGTCGTAATCGAAAACCCAGATCATCTGGTTATGTGTGTCCGCAAAATACATGCAGCGGTCATCGGGGCTAAAACTGATGGCATTAGGTAATACAAAACCATCCAGCTTGGCGGTACACCGACCATCGGGATCCAGCCGATATAAGGTACCCAGTGGATCCCGCTTGGTATCGTGCATACTGCCCACCCAAAAACGGCCGCGACGATCACATTTCCCGTCGTTCAGCCGCATTCCCGGCGCACCCTGCAACGGATCGGCGATCAACTGCTCGGGCTCGCCGCTAGCCGGGTCAAAAATAAACAAGCCCCCCGGAGCCGCCAACAAAAACCCGCCTTTTTCGCGCAAGGCCATTGATCCGGTGACAAGCGCTGGATGCAGGCGTTGAGCGGAGTGCATGCCGCTATGAGGCTCGTACGACTGTAACGCCGGCCGACGAACATCCACCCACCACAGACGCTGACTGCGCGCGCACCAAAGTGGTACCTCCCCCAGGATGTCGCCCGCGTGTACGGCAACATGAATGGGAACCTGAGTCTCAATCATGAAATCTCCTCGCTTCTTTCTTCGGTATCGAATTATTTGTATTTAGTCGCCGCCAGCGTGGCCAGGTCTATTCCCGCCGCGATGTCGGCCTTCTGCCGGTTATCGCCAGCGTCAATCTTCTCTGCCTGCAGCAACACACTCTCGGCATGTGCATAGGGGATAAACACCACGCCGGCCTCATCGGCCAAGACCAGATCCCCAGCCTCAACGGACACCCCGCCGATGCGTACAGATCCATTGATTTCTACGGTCTGCAGTCTCCATTTGCCTGTGATAGGCGTCACGCCGCGCGACCAGATCGGAAAATCACGTTCACGGCTGCTGTCGGGGTCGCGAAAAGAACCGTCGATAATGGCACCGGCGCAGCCCGCACGATGAGCGACGGCAGCAGATTGCCCTCCCATGTTCGACACGCCGATCAAACCCTCGATAACCACGACATCGCCGGGCTCGGCCTGGTTGTACGCCTCGTGCTCACCCATTGAGCTCTTGCCAGTCGCAGCCGCCGTGGTGGGGCTATCTCGACGCGCTACGTTCCGTACCGTGACGGCCTGCCCAATCATCCGACGCGATGCTAACGTGGGTTGCAACACCGACGCCGGGATTGCGCCGCACAGCCCCAGGATATCCATGGCGTCGGACACCGTACCTGTCAGATCCTCAAGCGCGGCATATCGTGCCAGCACGTCCGAATCCAGGCGCGGCAGTGTCGTATAACGAATCGCTTCGGGCGGAACACGCCCCGTTAGTGGCTTATCAATCATTTCGGGTCGAAGGCGTCAATGAACTCGCGGCAAGGAACACGTTGAAGCCACGAAGCGTAGCGCCAGACTTAAGAAACCCATAGATTTCAAATGCTGGGATTTTTCCGTTTTCCCAACATCTCAAACTATCGCCGCGCTATGCTGCCGCCATGAGATACGGATCCCTCATGACGAATCACAACGACCGAGGGTCAAGCTTGGGGCGCGCTTTTGCCATTCTTGACTTGTTTACGCTCGAGCACCCGGTCTTGACCGTTGAGATCGTTACAGAGCATCTGAAGTACACGCGGTCGATGGCCTATCGTTATCTGCGAGAGTTAGCCTGCGCCGGACTGGTGACACCCACCGCACCCGGCGTTTTTAGTCTAGGGCCGAGAATTATCGAGCTGGAACGTTTGATGGCGCTGACCGATCCGCTGTATCGGGCCGGTCTTGAAGTCCTGCACGAGGCGCCAAGCAACTCTGCCCTGCTGCTGCACAATCTGTACGAAGACAAGGTGCTGTGTATCCTCAATGCAGGTCCGGACACACTGGACTGTAGTGGGCAACGCATCACGATCCGCCGCGCCCGTGGCATACCCTTTCCGTTATTTCAAGGCGCCGCATCGTTAGCATTACTTCCCTGGCTATCAGCACATCAAATTCGCGAGACTTACTTGCAGAATACAAAAGCCATCGCCAACGCAAGGCTGGGCGACAACTGGGAGGAATTTCGACGATCTATGATGGCAGTGCGTCGCACGGGATACGCGACCAGCCACGGAACCATCACTCCGCTCGTCAGCGGTGTGGCCGTCCCGATTCTGGCGCCTAGCGGCAGGCTGCTGGGAAGCCTGGCCCGTGCCATGCCGACCGAACTCTTACAGAAAATCGGAGAAGCGCAGGTGGCAGATGATCTTTATCCGCTGGCACAACGTATCGCAAAAACATGCGTGAGCGCATCAGCGCGGGACGTCGCGCCGTAATCCACCGCCCTACTACCGTGTTGCATGCTCCCTCTGATCCTCACAACCTTGACATGTGATCAACCAACTAGTAGATTGATGTGATTATCAATGCCATCATGGCGGCCCGAGTGCGTTTGCCACGTGCCGTTGCATACCTTTTACGCAAATCGACCCCATCCCTTTCCATGAGCCTCGAACTATCCCCCAGAGCCACCGAGATTGCCGAGCACACAAAGCTATTGCTCGCCGCGGGTGGCTATAACGGATTCAGCTATGCGGATATCTCCGACAGAGTGCATATCGGCAAGGCCAGTATCCATCACCATTTTCCGAGTAAAGCGGAACTGGTGCTTACCGTGGTTTTGAAGCATCGCGAGCAATCCCGCGAAGGGCTGGCCGCGCTCTCGCAGCAAGTCAATGACCCGCTGGGCCAACTCACGGCGTACACCGATTATTGGGCCACGTGCATACGCGAGGGTACGGCGACCATGTGCATCTGCGCGATGCTCGCGGCGGAGTTGCCCATGATCCCGCAAGAGATCGCCGACGAAGTACGCGGCTATTTTTCGGACCTGACGGCCTGGATCGGAGCCGCCCTGGAAAAAGGGGTCTCGACGGGTCAGTTTCAGCTGCGCGAGAGCGTAAATGTCGAAGCACAAACCTTTATGTCGACCATTCACGGCGCGATGCTGACGGCGCGCGCATTCGGTCGGCCTGAAGCATTTTCGTCCGTCGCCCGAACGGCAATCGACCGTCTGCAGGCGCCCACCGACCGGGCATGAGTCGAGGGTTGTCCGGAGCGCGCCCACGTGCGATTCGGCGCGATGAATCCGACCTCGACCGTATAGGTAAATCCCAAAGACCAAGCATAATAGGCAAGCAGTCAAAAGCCATGGCGTTACCATGGACACGGAACTAGCAGGGAGAGAGATGGATGGAGTTCAAGGACTACTACCAGACACTGGACCTCAAGCCAGACGCCTCGGATGACGAGATCAAGCGCGCCTACCGCAAGCTTGCCCGCAAATATCATCCCGATGTCAGCAAAGAAAGCGACGCCGAAGCACGCATGCGTGACATCAACGAGGCCTACGACGTGCTGCGCGACGCGGAGAAACGTCAGGCGTATGACAAACTCGCCAGCGGCGCTTCGCCAAACGGGGAGTTTCAGCCGCCACCTGGCTGGGACGAGGGTTTCGAGTTCCGTCACACGGCAACGCCGGGCGAGGAAGCGCAATTCAGCGAGTTTTTCTCCTCGCTGTTCGGCGGTCGTCAGCGGCACTCTGCGCACCAGAATTTTCGGGCTCGTGGCGAAGACCATCATGCCATCATCGAGATCGACCTCGAGGACGCCTTGAAAGGCGCCACGCGCGACATCAGTTTACGCGCGGTACATCTGGACGATCAGCACCAGCCACAAATGCAAACACGCACGCTCAGTGTGCGTATCCCCGCTGGTGTGCGCGAAGGCCAGTACATCCGCCTATCGGGCCAGGGCATGCCTGGACATGGCGGCGGCGAAAATGGCGACTTGTACCTTGAAGTCCGTTTCAAGCCTCACCCGCGCTATGCGGTGGATGGACGTGACCTGACCATGACATTGCCCGTCGCGCCTTGGGAGGCGGCGCTGGGCGCCAGCGTCAACGCCCCCACGCCTGGCGGTACGGTAGAAGTCACCATCCCGGCAGGGTCGAATAACGGCCGCAAACTGCGGCTGCGCGGCCGAGGAATTCCGGGTAATCCCGCCGGAGACCTGTACCTGATACTCGAAGTCATCCTGCCGCCCGCCGATACTGACGCCGCCCGGGCCGCTTATCAAAAAATGCAGCAAGACCTGCCCTTCAATCCCCGCCGCCACTTGGAGGAATGAGCATGAAAACAGTAGTCATAGCCACCAGCGACACCATCGTGGGCAAGGCGCAACCGTTGAGCGCGGATGAACTGGCGTGCGCCTGCGGAGTCGAGGTGCAATGGATCGCCCAATTGGTGTCGGTCGGTATCGTCGAGGCGACAGGCGCGCAGCCAGAAGACTGGCGTTTTCACAGCGAGGATCTGAGACGTGCACGGGAAGCTCGTCAACTCGAACGAGATTTCGACGCAAGCTTGGATGCGGTCGCGTTGATCCTGGACCTGAGTCAGGAGGTCCGGCAGTTGCGGGCCCAACTGCAGCGGACTAACAGGTATCCCGTTTGATAAGCGATCAGTAATTCCAGAGCAGTGTTGCCTGGTTGGCACCCAACACCTGACAGCGTACAGGTAGGTAAGTCGCTAGTTCGCGGTGATCCCCGCCGTCTCCACCACTTTGGTCCATTTCGCCAGATCGTCCTTCACGATTTGGGCCAACTCGTCAGGTGATCGATAACTTGCGTTGGAGCCTTGTGCATTCATCTGGGCCTTGAACTCCTCGGAGGTAATCACCTTTTCCATGGCGGTCGTCAGTTTCTTCACGACGTCGTCGGGCATGTTGGCAGGGCCAAAGACTGAAAACCAGGCCTCGAGCTGAAACTCTGGCAGGCCGGCTTCAGCCGTGGTCGGTATATTCGGCAACTTGGGATGTCGTTGGCTACTGGTGATGGCCAGGGCACGCAATGTGCCGGCCTCCAGATGAGACATCGCCGTGGGCGGCGTCGTGATGAACATATTGATGCGGCCCGCCAGCAAGTCCTGCATGGCGGGCGCGGCGCCGCTGTACGGTACGTGCACGATATCAACACCAGTCTGGATCTTGAAAAGCTCACCGCCCAAGTGCTGGATAGAACCGACACCGGAGGACGCGAAGTTGATCGTGCCGGGCTTTTCCTTGGCGAGATCAATGAGATCCTGCAACGTTTTGGCCGGAGAGCTCGCGGGCACGAGAATCAAATGCGGACCGCGGATGACTTCGGCGATAGGCGTGAAATCCTTGATCGGATCCCAGCCCAGATCCTTGGTCAGTACCGGATTACCGGTATGGAATCCTTCGTACGAAAGGACCAGCGTATAACCATCCGGTTTCGCTCGCGCGATGTAGGCGTTCGCGATGCTACCGCTCGCCCCGGCACGATTTTCTACGATCACGGTCTGGCCTAGCTCGTCTTTTAATTGCTTGGCCAATGCGCGGCCCGCAATGTCGGTGGTGCCGCCGGCGGCTACTGGAATAATCAAGGTAATGGGACGATTCGGAAAATCGTCTTCGGCGGCATGCGCACCGATAACCGTTGCCAGCATCAAGCTAGCGACCATCGTGCGGAATAGTTTTTTAAGCATATGTCTCTTCCCCAGAATATTGTTTGCATGAGAGTCACGCGCGCTTGAACCTAGAGCACAGGAGAATTATGCTGACCATCGAGCCAGTCTTCTATGGCTTTTCTCTTGTATCAGCTATGCTTTTTTAGTTTAGAAAGTATGCGGTCAATACTCAATGCACCTCAAGATGCAGAGGTACGGGGGCTGAACTTGCTGCCTCTTGCAGCACAGGGCGAATTTGCGCAAGTACGGCACGACCCTCACGGGTGAGCGGCCGATTCAGTGACGTCGCGATCATCAGCCGAGTTGCCAGCTCGGGGGAAACAAGGGGCGTCGCCCTCAGCTTCCCCGCTTTGACTTCAGCCGCCACGGCGGGCATCGCCAATACCGTATGGGCAATCCCCGCGATCGCGACTTCTTTCATCAAGGTCAGCGTATCAAGCTCGTACTGAATATCCAGCGACGCCTTGACCTTGTTCATTCCCTGGTCCAGCGTACGGCGCAGTCCGTGCGAGTGGCTGGGCAATGCCATGGGCAGGCCATCAAGCTCGGCCAGGGAGACGCTGTCGCGCCCTTTGAAGCCAGCCTTGACGATAAGCCGCGGATGCGACACGAGAAACAGGCGCGCCGTCGCAAGAGGATCGACCGCAATATGCTGCGACCGCCTGGCGTCGTGCAAGATGGCGATGTCCAAGCGGCCGTCGACCATCCACTCATGGACGTAACCACTGTAGCCAGTCAGGAAATTCAACCGGATACCCGGCGCAACGGCACGCAGTTTTTGCAGCAACGGCAATCCAATAAGAGACATCACCGTGGGCGTGAGGCCGATCGTGATCGCGCCGCAAAGCGGACGTTCGGCAGCGAGGCCATCCGCAGCCTGTGCAAGCTGTTTCAACAGCGGCCGAACACGCTCGGCAAAGAGTTCTCCCTCGGGTGTCAGTGTGACCCCGCGGCCATGTCGGTAAAACAGTTTGGCGCCACAGTCCTCTTCGAGGCGTTGCACCTGACGACCCAACGCCGGCTGTGCCACGCCAATCGTGCTGGATGCCCGGGAAAAACTGCCGTAGTCAGCCACCAAGAGGAAATACTCTAGACGCTTGAGATCCACATATCACCTTTTAAAGGATATCTAGCCCGGTGTCGCACGCTGGCTGGGAAGCACCGCATTCAGGCTGGTCGCGACCTCGATGAAGTAGGGTTCGTCGGCAGCCAACCCGCGTTCGATGGCGGAGTCGACCTGATCAAGCCGATCGACCAACTCGGACGGTACGCCGAAGCTTCGAGCCATGGCCACAAAATCCGGGCTGTTGATGTTCGTTCCGACATAGCGTCCCGGATAAGTACGATCCTGGTGAATTCGGATCGAACCATAGCAATGGTTATTCGAGAGAATGAACAAGATCGGCAGTTTTCTATCCACGGCCGCCATCATTTCGTTGCCCGTCATCATGAACCCGCCGTCGCCGACCAGGCAAACCACTTTGTCCCCGGCGTTACGCAGTTGTGCCACGATCGCGCTGGGCGTACCGTAACCCATCGCGCCTGAAAAAGACGCGATCAGTCGCTGCTCATCGTCAAAGGCAAAATGACGATAAACCGGCGCGGCAAACGTGCCCGCGTCCAGACAGATTTTCACCGACTTCGGCGACTGCTTCTTGAGCGAGCGCACCACTTCGACAAAAGGCACACCGTCCGATACCTGGATGTTGGGCCAGGCGGCGTATTGCTCCTGGATCCCGCGCAGCGTACTGACCCACGATAGCCGTTCGTCATCGATGGATATGCCGAGATCACTGTCGAGCAGCGCCTCACAAAGCGCAGCAGCATCGCCAACGATGCCGACATCGGCCGCGAAATGCTGATTCACAATCTCGGCATCGGCAATGCAATGCACCAGTTTTTGCGCGGGCCGCGGATATCGCGGGAACGTATAGCCTTGCGTCGTCACATCGCCCAGACGCGTGCCCAACGCAAGGATCAGGTCGCTGGACGCAAAGGCCTGCATCTGATGTTCGGGATTCGCCAGATCCAGATTACCGGCATACAGCGGATGGCTATTCGGAAAGAGATCATGCCCCCGAAACGACACGGTGACCGGCAAGTGAAATTTCTCGGCCAACGCTTTCAGTGCCTGCCTTCCCCCTTCCCGCGCCAGCGCGCTGCCTGCGATGATCAACGGACGCCGGGATCGTTCGATCAATGCCCTGACCTGAACCACATCCGCCGGATTGGGACGCGTCGGAATGGACTGCTGCGACACCCATGCATGCTGTGCGACCTCTTGTTGCTGAATATCCTCGGGAATGACGAGGACGACGGGCCCCGGCACCCCCGACGTTGCGACGCGTATCGCCTTGAATGCGGCGACGGCGAGCTGCTCCGGCTCGATGACCTCGCAAACCCATTTGGCGATCGATCCATACATCTGTTGGTAGTCGATCTCCTGAAAAGCCTTTTTGCGCAAATCCCGTTTGGGGACCTGGCCGACAATCAGGATCATCGGTGCCGCGTCCTGCTGTGCGGCATGAAGGCCAATCGCGGCATTCGCCGCCCCCGGTCCCCTACTGACCATGACCACGCCAGGTCGACCGGTGAGTTTGCCATCTACCGCCGCCATAAAGGCCGCCCCGCCCTCGTGACGGCAGGTCACCACATCGATATCACTGAAATCGCTCAGGGCGTCCAACACACCCAGATAGCTTTCACCAGGCACCAGGTACACACGGTCTATTCCATTGTTGGAGAATACGCGCAGCAGCGCATGAGCAGAGGTCGATCCAGGAGTGGCAGTCATAAGCGTTATCAGGGACGTTGGTAGAGCGTGCGAAGCACCGAGGCATTATTGTGTTCAACGCAAGCGTATTGAACAATGGCATAGCTTTTATATCAGCTATGCCATTGAGGCACTACAGATTTACGATCTTCGCGGCACGACAGATCTGCGGTTTACGTAGTTTCTGATGCTCTCGCCTAAGAAACGCCGTCGGCAGCGGCCGCAATGAAAACGCCGGGCAGCAAGCCCGGCGTTTTCTTCACTCACCTTGCCAGAGGCGAGTTGCCGTCAGAATGGGATACCCACCTTCAGGGAACCGCTATTGCTCGAGGCGTGGCTCGAAAACTCACCCTCATACTGCAAGCGCACATCGACGCCGCCTTTGGTCGAGATCTGCAGGCCTGCCCCGACGCGTGCCACCGAGTCATCGATCGGCAGCGAGGTCTGGAACCCGCGGCTGCCACTCGGCGCGCCGGAAAAGCGTGCCTGCGTTTTCCACTCGTCGTCGGTCAGGAAGGTCGCGCCGACATAGGCGTAGGGTCGCACAGTCGCCCCCTTGAGATCCACTCGGCCACCAAATTCCAGGGTGGGCGAGAAGGCGAACGTGGTTTGATCGCTGCCATCGATCTTCAAGGCGACGTCGCTGCCGTTTTCGCTGTAACCCGGCATACGAGCATAGATCGCATCGATGTCCATGTAGGGCTTCAGGTAGAACGAGGGGAAGGCGAAGGTGCGTGCCACCCGCAGGCGCGCAGCGGCGCTGTAGACGTCGGGATCGCTGGAGGCCGAACCGCCGAATCCAGGCACACCGACCTGCCGCTTGGTGTCGTAGTGGCCGTAGCTGCCGCTCAAGCCCGCCGCTAACAGCCATGGGCCGATTTCGTGCTTCAGGGCAACGCCCAGGAAGCCGGTATCGCCCGAGCTGCCGACCCGTCCGCTATCACTGCGCAGCGAATCATTTTGATAGGCTGCAGACACACCCACAAACCAGTTCTGCGCGACCTTTTTCTGGACGCCCACTTGATAGGTCGTGTTGTCACCCGAAAAACCGGACACATCACCCTGGCTGCTTTGGCGCGACTCACGATGCGAAATCTGTCCCCAGACGCATTCGCTTTCGCCGGTCATCGCATCCGTGTCCTTGAACGTGGGGCAACTCATCAAGGTGCTGCCGAAACGTTGTATGTTGGCCTGCGCTTGGGTGGCCGGCGCCAACATGACATCAGGCGACAGATTGGAGAGCAAGTCCCGGTAATTACCCGACCCTTGCTCGGCTACGTTATCCAGCGCCGCGAACAGTTTGCCGAATTTGCCCGGCGCGCCCGCATCCCAGATCTCCTGGAAGTGACCGGCGATATCGGCCTGCCTGGAGCCCAACTCCAATGCCGGCGCGTCGAAATCGGCCCCGTCGACGGACAACTGATATTTCTGGCCGTCACGATAAAGCGCGTAATCGAAAATCGGCGATTCTCTGGGTGCCAACTGGCCTGTGGCATCGCCATCGACAGCCAGCACGGTAACGCGACGCCCGGGTAGCAACGACAGAGCCGCGATGTCGAGCTTGCCGTTGAGTCGAGCGTTGCCCTTCACATGCAGCAGATCGGCACTGCGGTGTTCAAAATCGGCATTGACCACCAGGGTGCCCTGCGAGCCTTGCGTGAAGTCGCCGGAAATCGCCGTGCTGTCGACGATGCTATTGTTGCCGACAATCAGCGTCCCCTCGTTGATCACGTTCGCATCGTAGCGTCGGGCGCCCACCAGAACCCCACTCGAGACCGGCGCAGCGACCTTCGCGGTCATCGCGGTCATCGCCGCCGGGCTGACAGTGCCGGCACCCACGTTGGTGACCGTTCCCGCCGCATTACTGTCCAGATTGGACATCAAGATATCGCCGACGATGACACCCGCGTTCTGTAGCGTCAGGACACTGCCTGCGCTGGTGCTACGGGTACCGTCATAGCGTATGGCAACGCCCGATGCGGCCGAAACCTGCGCACCCGCCACCACGGACAACCAATTCTGGTTGCCCCCTACCAGCCACATACCCGCCCCTTTCTCGCCAGTGCCGCCAGCCACATTGCCATTGATCGTCAGATCCATTCTGCCATCGGCGGAGGGTCCCTGGCTCTGGGCAAATATCCCCACGGCATTGTTGCCTGTCGCGGAGACATTGCCATACTGAGTCACGTGGATCAAACCGCCGCTTCCTGTGCGGTCGACACCGGTGGGGCCTGCGGATGCAGTCGACGAGTCGCCGCGCAGTCCGCCCCCGCCGCCGATCGATTGGGCCAGAATGCCAAACGCATTCTCACCTTCGGTGACGATGTCGGCGTTGACGGACACGGTCACGGCAGCGCCATTGCCCCCGCCCGCGTCGGAGCCACCATCGGCGGCCGATGGCGACACGCTTAGCGTGGCGATCGAGGGATCGCCCGCGATGCCACCCCCGCCGCCGATCGACTGCGCGACGACACCATGCGAACCACGGCCCTCTGTGTAGACCTGAGACCCTTGAGCAAGGGTCACCTTCGCCTCGCCGCCATGGCCGACCGCGTCGCCCTGACCGCCCAGTGTCACCTGCGACAGCCCGACGCCAGCGCCGCTGGTCGCGATACCGCCGCCACCGCCTATCGATTGCGCGACCAGGCCAAAAGCGCGATCGCCGGTCGTACCAATGCGCAAGACGGCATTGTCGACCGTGACCGTTTGCGCGTTGCCATAGTCAGTGCCGCCCACGACGATGTCTCCGGCCACACTGCCGCCATCGGCTGGCAACGTCATCCCCGCCACCCCGCCGCCGCCGCCGATCGATTGCAGCACCACGGCATGAGCATCGGCGCCATCTGTCACAATCGTCTTGGATCCATACAACCTGACCTTGCCTCCGTCCTGGGTATGAGATGAATCGGAAGATTGTGCTCCCCCTACATTCATCTTGATACCCGTTCCGGAAGCCAGAACCGCAGCGAGGCCCCCGCCCCCGCCTATGGATTGGGCCAGGATGCCGTACGCGCCATCGCCGGCGGTAACGATGCCTGTCGTTTCGGCACCATCCACTCGCAAGGCAATGTCGCCGCCATACCCGTTGCTACCGCCACCGCCACCCACTTTTACGGCACCGACGGTGGGCGAGGACATATCCTCCGTATCTGAACTGATATAGCCTGCCCCGCCGCCGCCGCCGATCGATTGAGCGAGCACGCCCATGGCCCAATCGCCGCTCGTGCTCACCGAGCCTAGTGCCGCGACCGACACGGCGTCCTGCTCTTTCAAAGGATTGCTATTGCCAACCGCTTTCTCCGACTGTCTGGTGTCGTCGTCGTCATCGGACGTGTCAATGTCCTCCATGTCGCCGGGATCTCCGCCGACATTCAGGTACAGCAACGATTCAGTAGGAAGCGCGCCACTGGGATCGCTAGTGTCATCGCTGCCCAACGATTTCACCGCAGCGCCCGCAACGCCACCGCCGCCGCCGATCGATTGGGCCACCATGCCATGCGATACGTCGCCCAGAGTTACGACATCGTTGGTGTTCTGTAGAGACACCACACCGGCATCACCACCGTCTCCACCGCGCCCACCGAGATGCACGGTGAGTTGGGCGGTCGTGTGCTCGCCTTCGTTGAGGCCACTCTCCCAGGGATACAGTGACCGGGAGGCACCCACTCCCCCTCCGCCGCCGATAGACTGTGCCAACAGGCCAGGCGAGAAATCCCCCTGGGTGCCGATGGCAAAGTCGCCTTCGACGAGAACGTTGCCGCCGTCGCCACCCGCGCCGCCATGACCGCCAATTTCCAGCCCCGTCGTAATGTTGAGGGGCCTGAAAGCGCCCCAGACCCCCTTCGGGTTGGAGATGTCGTTGATTCCACCTACCCCCCCGCCGCCGCCTACGGATTGCGCGATCAATCCGGTGGCCAGATCACCCTTGGTCAAAATCTGAACGGACGAGCAGTCCTTCCCATAACCACAGGCCGCCACGGTCCCGCCGTTTCCGGCGTTGCCACCGTGACCGCCCAGCGACAGCACCAGTGAGTAGTCCAGGATGAACGAGTTCGCACCATAGTCGGCGGTGCCGCCGACACCACCACCGTTGCCTATCGACTGCAGCACCACGCCGTGCGAACCGTCACCCGAGGTCTGCACGATGGTGTCGCCGTGGGCCGCGAAGTTGACCGCACCGCCATGGCTGCCATCACCACCGTTTCCACCCTTGCTCGAACCGACATTCAAGGTGCCAGAGAACAGAGCGGTCCCAACGTTGCCTATGCCCCCCCCACCGCCGATCGACTGTGCCAAGACGCCATATGCCATGCCGCCCTGGGTCACGATGGACGAACCATCCAGCAGATTGACATCCGTCTGCCCGCCCAAGCCGCCGGCGCCGCCGGAGCCGCCAACGGAAATTACGCCGGAATACAACGACGTTTTGCCGCCGGCCGAGGCAAGGCCGCCTTCACCACCGCCACCGCCGATCGACTGCGCCACGATGCCGTCAGCGTAGTCGCCTCTCGTGTTGATGTCGCCCTGATTGTTGACGGTGACCAGACCGCCCTGTCCGCCTGCGCCGCCCTTGCCACCCACGGCAACCGACATCCGGCCACTGGTGCTGAATTTCAGCCGTTTGCGGTTGTCCTTGAGGTGGTTTACAAATGACGTGAGGCTATTCAGTATCGAACCATTATCGGCCCCGACAGAGCCTCCCAGGCCACCGCCGCCGCCGATCGATTGCGCCATGATCCCATCGCTATTGCGGCCCAGCGTCGAAATAGTGCCCGCGTTCTGTACCGTCGTGGCCGCCCCATCGCCCCCTCCGGGGCCGTTTCTGCCGACGGCTACCGAGAGGGTCAGCGACGGCAGTGCCGTTCCAGGTTTGGGTCTGATCTGCCCCCCAATGGAACCCACCACGGCGACGCCCTGCGACTCACCGCCACCACCACCCACCGATTGCGCAACGATCCCCCGTGCGCCTGAGCCGCTGGTGACAATGTAGCTGGCCGCGTCCTGATTCACGTTGACCAGACCGCCACTGCCGCCCACATTACCTTTGCCGCCAACGGCAACCGATGCCGACACACTGGCATACGTGCCGAAGGCATAACGCGTGGAATAGGCCGCGCCACCCGAGCCGCCGCCGCCACCGATCGACTGCGCCAGTACGCCCGTCGCATAGTCACCTGAGGTCGAAATGGGGCTTTTCGTCATATTCACATCGACGGCCGCGCCATCGCCGCCCACACATACGTCATCTGCGCACTGGCCGCCAACTGAGGCCTGTAACTGCACATTCACGGTACTAGCGGTACCAACCGCCAAAGAATAGATAGAGGAATCTCCCCCGCTTCCGCCCCCGCCACCGATCGATTGGGCGTGAATGCCACGTGAATATTGGCCAAAGGTCGTCAAAGCGGTATTGGAGATATCCACATTGACATCGCCACCGTCGCCGCCCGCACCGCCCGAGCCGCCAAAGGCTAGGTTGACCGGGATGGTGACGCCGAACCCCCCCTCTACCGGTATGCCAAGAATGGCGTTGTCTATTACCGAGTTCCCGCCCGTGCCGCCGCCTCCACCGATCGACTGAGCGAGAATGGCGGTAGAAGCATCCGCGTCCTTGGGAGCTTCGTCTTCAGTTTCGGAATTGTCATCGTCCCCGGAATCGTCGTCCCCCGAATCGTCGTCCCCGGAATCCTCATCGTCGGAATCATCATCGTCGCCGCCGCCGTTCATAATGTCGTCAATCACATCGGCTACGGCGGCCACATCAGCCTGGCCGAGTGTCGTGATCGAACTGTTATCTAAATTCACATTGACCGCGCCTCCATCGCCGGCTACGCCGCCGGTGCCGCCGACGCCCATGTTCAGGGCGACTTCGATGCTGACCGAGGCGGTGATAATGCCGCCTCCCGCGCCACCGCCGCCGCCGATCGATTGCACTTCCAGGCCGCTGGCCATGCCGCCTTCCGTCTCGATATGCAGGTTTGATCGATCGACCGTGACGGCTCCGCCTGAGCCGCTTCCGCCGCCATCACCGCCCATCTGGAAAGTCAGGTCGGCAAGACCGCCACCGATTGCGCTGCCGCCAGATCCCCCGCCCTTGCCCACCGATTGGACCAGCATGCCCTTGGCGGCAGCGCCCGTGGTGCTGATGCTGGCGTGCTCACTGCCCGACACCGTGACCGCGCCGCCGTCGCCACCGCCCTCTCCAGCGCCACCCACGCCGATACCCGCAACGATCGCCAAGTCAAAGGCAGAGCCACCGTCACCGCCCCCGCCACCGATCGACTGCGCGGCAACGCCGTGCGCGAACCGGCCCGACGTGGTGATCGTGCCGATGGACGTGACGTCGACCTCGCCACCGTTGCCACCGGCCTGACCTTGTCCGCCCACGCTCAGGATACCCCCGGTGCCGGNGGNGTCGCCGCCGCCTCCTCCAATTGACCGGGCCACCAAGCCTTTTGCGGCATCCCCCCAAGTGGCGATCGAGCCCGTGTTAGCGACTGACACTTTGCTGCCGTCGGCATCCTGTGCCGCATCGGACGTTCCGCCAATCGCGATGATGCCCCCGGCGGCTCCAGCCGCCCCGCCACCGTTGGCGATCGACTGGGCCAAGATGCCATGTGACGCGAATCCGCTAGTGTCGATGATGCCGGAATTCGATACCGTCACCTCGCCGGGATTGCCGCCCGCCTGGCCATCGCCGCCGACTTCCAGCACTAGGCCGGCAGCCACACCGCCAGCGCCGCCGCCGCCCGAAATCGATTGCGCCAGGATGCCATATGAGAATGCGTCCGCCGTATCGATAGAGGCACTGTTGGCAACCTTCACGTTGCCGGCGTCGCCGCCATTACCGCCATTGCCCGCCCCTCCGCCGATGATCCCCACAAAGTCACCTCCCGTGCCGCCACCACCGCCCAACGACATCGCGACCAGGCCGCTGGCAAAGCGGCCTTTGGTGATAATACGCGCCGTCCTATCAGTCACGACCTGAACATCGCCGCCATTGCCACCGAATCCACCGCCACCGGTGCGGCCGGCCACGGCCAAGTTGTCATCCCCGTCGCCGCCTTCGCCACCGCGACTGATGGCCACGACACCGTTGATCCCGTTGCCCGACGTCGTAATGTCGTAGGCTAGCCCACCCGAGAGCGACACGTTGACGGAACCCGCGTTTCCCCCGTCGCCACCGACATCGCCGTTCGGGCCCTTGCCGCCCTGCCCGCCTAAGCTGGCGGCGCGAACGGCGGCACCCGTGCGAATGACGTCCTCCACATCAACATCCTCGCCGCTATCGACCTCCTCGCTCGTGACATCGACCGAGATGCCACTATTGACATTGACGGTGACCGTGCCACCGTGACCGCCCAGGCCACCCTGATCGTCGTTATCTTCGGAGTAAAAGCCCTCGGCACCGTCGCTCTCGGCCAGGATGCCGTAGATTTCCTGGCCCTCGGTCTTCGTGTTGACACGCAACTGCAGTACGGCGCCCGTATTGTGATCGACCTCCACGGTGCCGCCTGAGCCAGCATTGCCGTTCAAATGACCGCCAAAGCCGCCAAAAGACCAGGCCCGAATACCGGTGACCAGGTCGGCGGAACTCTGGATCGGCGCTTGTGCGCCAATCTTGATCGCGCCGTTGTTCACGACCTTTGCCAATTGCCCCGCGCCGCCGGCTCCGCCATGCTGATTGTCGAACAGCGCACTATTTTGCCGGCCGCCCGCACCACCGCCGCTTTGTGCAAGCACCCCTTCGAAATTGCGGGAAATCGTGCCGTCGACTTCGTATTGCGCCGTCCCGTTCACCGTTACCCGGACGTCGTTGCCGTTGGCACCGGTGCCTCCATTGGAGTCATTGTCATCGTTGTCATCGAGTTCGCCGGCACCGCCTTGCGATATGCCGGTGATAAAGGCACGCGGCGTGGATGCAGAACTGTTGACGTTCACCGCCATCGTGCCAGAGCTTGTGATGGTGACACTGCCGACGCCACCTCCCTTGCCGGCGTCTTCGCCCTCACCGCCAAACGTCTGACCGAACAGCACTCCGCGATAGGTATCGAAGTTCGACGATACGGTAAACGTCGCACCGGTATCGTTGATCGTGACACTCGGGCTCGCACCGCCGTCGGTGGTGCCATTGCTGTGGGGTGGGTTGTACCCTCCGACTGACGTGCCCTGAATGCTTGTATACGTCTCGGTAGTACTGTAGTTGCACTGCCAACCGTTAGATTCGGTACAAGCTGCCGAAGCGGGCGAGGTGCTTGCGAGCAAGCCCGTCGTCACTGACGACACGAGGATGTGGCGTTGATACGCCAGCTTCCGACGAATTTTCATGCTGCCAGCCATGTTGTTCTCCGTTTTCCGGGTGCCGACGTCTCTACGCCGCACCGCAACAATCAGACCCGTCTCATTAAGTCGCAAAATGTGGGGGAACGCAGCAATTTTTCGACGAATCGCCGGTTTCTCTCGACGAAATGAAAGCGCGACGTTTCGCAAGCGCCACGTTTATGGGTTTGTGACGGACAGATGTCTTTAATGCGCGTCTTGGCCCGCCTGTCGTCAAGGATGGGCGCTGACCACGCGACACGCGATCCGCTTGACGCATCGCGTGTCGCAGGCGCCGTTATTTGGCCGGCAATAGTCCTGGCCGGCCCTCATGCGCGGCATGGGCCTTGTCCAGAATGAACTCGATCAGCATCGACAACGCGCGCGGGTGATGGCGGCTGGGCATATACAACAGGTACATGCCGCGGCCGAAAATGCTCAGGCGCCAGGTGTCCAAGGCGGTCAGCAGGCGGCCTTGAGTCACGTCTTCGTACACAACGTAATCAGGTACCACCGCCACGCCGAGCCCCGCCAACGTGGCATCGCGCAAGAATGGATAGTTACGCGACGCTACAGTGGGAACCAGCGTTACTTGCTGGCGCTGGCTACCTTGATAAGCCGACAGCCGCAGCGGCCGGCCGATCACGGCGGCGCTGATGATGGGCGCAGTGCATAGCGACTCGGGCCGTTGGGGCAGCCCTTGCCGCGCCACATACGCGGGCGATGCGCAAGCAACATAACGCACCTTTCCGAGTTCGCGCGCCACCAGATGGCCGGGCGGTTCGGACATAATACGCACGGCAATATCCACTTCGTCGCGCAACAGGTCTTCCACGCTGTTCTCGAACAGCACGTCGAGCACAATGTCCGGATAGTTGCGCTTGAATTCCAGCAGCCAGGGCGACATGACGAACTGGCCGTAGCCGCTGGGCACGCTCAAGCGCACACGGCCCTGTGGTGTTTTGCCCAGGGTTTCCACCGATTCGTGTGCAGCGGCCAACTCATCGCGGATGCTGCAACCATGCTGGTACAGCTTCAGGCCGATTTCGGTGGGTTCGACCCGGCGTGTCGTACGGCGCACCAGCTGCATGCCTACGGCGCGCTCCAGTTGGCCCAGGTGGTAGCTGACATTGGCGCGCGTCATTTTCAACCGGCGCGCGGCCTCGCTCAGGTTGCCTGCGTCCAGAATCTCAACCAGCAAAGTCAGGGATTTCGTGTCCATAGCGGGCATTGTCAAATTTTCCTGTACGCAGTGTCAACGGCTGATGTCATTGTCAAGATTCGCTTGCTGATCAAGAATAAAGAGCGGTACCCGCATCACCTATCACACTAGACAGGCTGCATCGCCTGCGCCTCCGGAGACATGACCCATGGCACAACGCGCCGGCCTGCGAACCTGACGAAATGGCTATCGACCCGATCTATGCGCTATCGCGCCTGCCGGCGCGCGAGGACAAGTCTGCCCTGTGCATGGGCTGTGCCCCATGCGCCCTGCCTATTTGACATTTATTCAGCACGAGAGCATTCATGGATCTGAATTTCACTCCCGAAGAAGAAGCCTTTCGCACCGAAGTGCGCGCCTTCCTGGCGGCCGAACTCCCCCCGGCACTGGCAAGCAAGGTACGCGCAAACCGGCGCCTGACCAAAGCCGACATGGAGGCTTGGCACGCTATCCTGAACGCGCGCGGCTGGCTGGCCAGCCATTGGCCCCGCGAATATGGCGGTACCGGCTGGACACCGATACAGAGCTTCATCTTCGAAAACGAATGCGCCCTGGCCCACGCCCCGCGCATCGTACCCTTTGGCCTGAGCATGCTGGGCCCGGTACTGATCAAGTACGGTGACGAGGCGCAAAAGCGCCACTGGCTGCCGCGCATCCTGAATGGATCCGACTGGTGGTGCCAGGGCTACTCCGAACCTGGATCGGGCTCGGACCTGGCATCGCTGACGACCAGCGCGGTGCGCGACGGCGATCACTACATCGTCAACGGCCAGAAAACCTGGACCACCCTGGGCCAGCACGCCAACATGATTTTCTGCCTAGTGCGCACTCGCAGCGAAGGCAAGCCACAAGAAGGCATCAGCTTCCTGCTGATCGACATGACCACCCCGGGTATTGACGTGCGGCCCATCATCACCCTGGATGGCGAACACGAAGTCAACGAGGTGTTCTTCTCCGACGTGCGCGTGCCCGCGATCAATCTGGTGGGCGAAGAAAATCGCGGCTGGTCTTGCGCCAAGTACCTGCTGACGTACGAACGGACCAATATTGCCGGCGTGGGCTTGTCCACCGCCGCCCTGCAACAGCTCAAGGAAGTGGCCGCCCGCCAGCGCAAAAATGGCCGGCCGCTGGCGCAAGACCCGGCTTTCGCGGCGCGCTTGGCGCGCGTCGAAATCGAGCTCGACAACATGCGCACCACCAACCTGCGTGTACTGGCCGCCGCCGCGAACGGTGGTGCACCCGGCGCCGAAAGCTCCATGCTGAAAATCCGCGGCACCCAGATTCGCCAGGAAATCACGGCGCTTAATCGCCGCGCCATGGGAGTCTATGCACGCCCCTATGTCGCACAGGCACTCGAAGATGGCTACGACGGCCCTGGCATCGGCCCGGCCGGCGCCGACAGCGCGGCTGCCCAGTACTTCAACTACCGCAAGCTGTCGATCTTCGGCGGCTCGAATGAAATCCAGAAGAACATCATCTCGAAGATGATTCTCGGACTGTAAGGACGAATCCGCATGAATTTCAACCACACCGAAGACCGGCGCATGTTGTCGGACATGTTGAAACGCTTCGTGGCCGAGCAGTACGGGTTCGCCGTGCGCGACCGCATCGCGAGCTCGCCCGAAGGCTATAGCGTGCAACTCTGGCAACGCTATGCTGAACTCGGCGCTATCGGCGCGCTCTTGACCGAAGCCGATGGTGGCCTGGGCGGCAGCGGCTTCGATATCGCCGTGGTGTTCGAGGCACTGGGCCGCGGTCTGGTCGTCGAACCCTTTCTCGATGCGTTGATGGCCGGCGACGCCATCGCCGCCGCCGGTACGCCGGTACAAAAGCAGGCGCTTGAGGACCTGCTGGCCGGCGCGACCATCATGTCGCTGGCCCATGCCGAGCCCCAAGCTCACTACGAACTCGCGCACGTCCAAACGCGCGCGCAACCCGACGGCGAGGGTTGGCGCCTGAACGGCGCCAAGGCCGTCGTGACGCAGGCCGAGCATGCCGACCTGTTCGTCGTGTCGGCACGCACTGCCGGCGCAGACGACGATACTGACGGGATTTCGCTGTTCATGGTGCCGGCCGGTACACCCGGCCTGCATGTGCAGGGCTATCCGCTGATCGACGGCGGTCGCGCTGGCGACCTGACGCTGGTCGATGTGCAAGTGAGTGCCGACGCGCTGCTGGGGCGACCCGGCACAGGCCACGCCGTGCTCGAGCGCAGCATCGGCAAGGGCATGCTGGCGCTGTGCGCAGAAGCCGTCGGTGCCATGGACGCCGCGCGCGACGCCACGCTCGAATACCTGCAGACGCGCAAACAGTTCGGCGTGCCCATCGGTCGCTTCCAGGCATTGCAGCATCGCATGGCCGATGTCCTGCTCGAAATCGAGCAGGCGCGTTCAGCCGTGATCAACGCCGCCGCCCAGCTTGATCACCCCGACCGCACGACCCGCGAACGCACCCTATCGGCCGCCAAATACACCATTGGCCGCGTAGGTAGCCTGGTCGCCGAAGAATGCATCCAGTTGCACGGCGGCATCGGCATGACCTGGGAACTGCCGCTAGCTCACTACGCCAAACGCCTGGTCATGATCGACCATCAATTGGGCGACGAAGACCATCATCTCGCCCGCTTCATCGCGCTCGCGCCGCAGGATTGACGTCATGACCGTCGAGACGTCAACGCCGCCCACCGACAGCCCGGACCTCCCGCTCGAAGGCATCCGGGTCCTGGACCTGTCGCGCGTGTTCGCCGGCCCTCTGTGCGGCCAGGTACTGGCCGACTTCGGGGCCGAAGTCATCAAGGTCGAACACCCCGTACGCGGCGACGACACGCGCGACTGGGGTATGCGCATCGGCCATACCGAGACTACCTACTACAACAGCATGAACCGCAACAAGCGGTCCATCACACTGGACCTGCAGTCGGCCGAAGGCGTCAAGATCATTCACGACTTGCTGCCGCAGTTCGACGTCGTGATCCATAACTTCAAGAGCGGCGGCGCCGAGAAACTGGGTCTGGGCTATGAGCAACTCAAGGCCCGAAAATCCGATCTGGTCTATTGCGCGGTCGGCGGCTATAACAGTGCCGGCCCCGAAGCTGCGCGACCCGGCTACGACCTGGTCATCCAGGGCGAGACCGGCATCATGGCGATTAATGGTGAAGCGCATCAATCGCCCTTGAAGTTCGGCGTGGCGGTGGTCGACATGATGACCGGCATGTATGCCGCCCAGGCCGTACTGGCCGCGTTGTTTCGCCGCGAACGGACCGGCCGCGGACGCCTGATAGAAATGGCGCTCTACGATTGCGGCCTCACAGTCAGCAGCTACTATGGCTTGGACGCCATGCTGCTGGGCCGCGACCCGCAGCGCTATGGCAACGCCCATCCCTCGATCGTGCCGTACGGCATGTTCGAATGCGCCGATGGACCGCTGATCGTTGCCGTGGGCACCAATGCGCAATTCGACAAGTTCTGCCGCCAGGTCGTCATGCGTCCCGACATCGTCGAGGATCCGCGCTACGCCACCAACGTAGAACGTGCCAAGCACCGTCTGACGCTGCTGCCCATGGTGATCGAGCTGTTCCGTGAATTTGAACGTGATGTCCTGATGCAACGCCTGACGTCCTGCGGCATTCCCTGCGGCAAGGTGCTGGGCCTGCACGAGGCGCTGACCAGCGAACGTACGCGCCAGGGCGGCATGTTGCGTGAAATGCCGCATCCCGCGGCAGGCAGCACGCATGTCTACGCGCCGCCGTACCGCCTGGACGGTCAGCGCTTGCCGATCCGGTGCGCGCCGCCCACGTTGGGCGAAGGCACCAAGGAAGTGCTGCAGCGCCTGCTGCAATTACCCGATGCTGAATTGCAGGCTTTGCAAGCTAAGGGGGTGTTAACCCTGCCCGACCCACCACCATAAATAAAGAAACGGAGACAAACCATGCACCAAAAAAAAGCCCCCACGCTGCGCCTTCGGCTTGCTGCCCCCCGAGGGGGTATTTTTTGCCTTGAGGCGGCCCGGCGGCAAAAAATGACCCGTCGTACCTGCCTGGGGCTGGCGCTGACTGCCACGCTATGCGCGGCGCTGCCTTTGCCGGCCCTGGCGCAAGACAAATTCCCCACCAAGCCCATTACGTTGATCGTGCCCTTTCCTGCCGGCGGCTCTACCGACCGCCATCTGCGCGCCATTGCCGAAGACGCCAGCAAACACCTGGGGCAAAACGTGATCGTGGAAAACCGCCCGGGTGCGGGCGGTACGCTGGGGCCGGCCAATATGGCCAAGAGCGCCAAGCCCGACGGCTACACCGTCAGCCTGTTCCCCTTGGGTATGCTGCGCATGCCCTACATGATGAAAACCGATTGGGACCCCATCAAGGACTTCACCTACATCGTGGGTCTGTCCGGCTACACCTTCGGCTTCACGGTGCGTAGCGACTCGCCGTTCAAGACGTTCAACGACTACATCGACGCCGCGCGTGCCAAGCCGAACACTATCGACTACGGGTCGACCGGCGTGGGTTCGTCGCCACACCTGCTGATGGAGGAAATCGCCATCAACGCCAAGGTCAAACTGAACCACGTGCCGTTCAAGGGCAACGCCGACCTGCAGCAGGCGCTGCTGGGCGGGCACATCATGGCGCAAAGCGATGCCACCGGCTGGGACCAGTTCGTGGACTCGGGCAAGATGCGCTTGCTGGTCACGTTCGGCGAAAAGCGCACCAAGCGCTGGCCGGAAGTGCCCACTGCCGAGGAATTGGGTTATGGCGTAGTGTCGAGCTCACCCTACGGCCTGGCCGGCCCCAAGGGCATGGACCCGAAGGTAGTGCAGATTCTGCATGATGCCTTCAAGCAAGCCCTGTTCTCGCCGCGCAGCATGGAAGTCATGCAGCAGTTGAATCAGGAACCCGCGTATCGCAACAGCAAAGACTACCAAGAATGGGCACAAGCCACTTATGCCAAGGATAAACAGTTGATCGAGCATTTGGGGTTGATGGCCAAGTAGTGTCGCTGGGTGTCCGACGTCGTTATCTCGACGTCGGAGCACGGTGCGCATTCGCATGGCGTCACGCGGACAACGCGGGCGGCCCTGCGTCAAGGAGTCTCGTGCTGTTCAACAGGCCGGAATTTGAACGCCGCGCGGATGATGCCGTGGTCGTTGGTGCCGCGAGCCTTGTGATCGTCGAAATTCAAGTGGTCATTGTTGACCACCATACCGTCGAAAATCCAGCGACGCTTACGGCTGTTGTCGTAGAACTCTTGGCTAACCAGAATATGATCCAGCGACTCGCGCATGTCCTGGTAGACATGGGTGTAGTACACATCGCGCGTGTCCCGGTATTCCTGCAAGGTTTGCGCCGTGTACAACACCACGTCCCCACCGCCACGCGAATCACCCACCAAGTAACGCGGCTGTTCTGTCAGGATGTTAGCCGTATTGCTATGCTGGCCGTCGTTGATATCACCCAGCACGATCACCGGCACGTCACTGTCCTTCATCAAATCCGACAACAAGAATCGCAGGGCGGCTGCCTCGGCGGTGCGACGGATGGTCGATAACGCCGCGCCCAGGTTTTTTTGGTGGTTGCGGTAAAGATCCCGGTCGCGCTTGAACCAGCCCTCGTTGTAGACTTTGGTCTCCCCCTTGGACTTGAAGTGGCACACGTATACGTGCACATCGGGTTCGGACTTGCGCGGCTTGATGGTGAAATGCAGCACCGGGCGTGAAAATCCGTCAATGTTCACTTCGATCTGCGGCGTCTGCGGATCGTCGCCGCTTGAATGCAACAGGAATCCTTCGGGAAAATCGCTGATCCATTCCGGCTCGCCGCTAAGCAGGCCCTTGCGCACCGCCGCGCCACACACGATGCCGGCCCCATCCGTATTGTCCGGCACCACCATCTCATACTCGTCGGCCAAATCTGCGGCCACGATGGCGGCTGCCAACGAATCGGCATGCCACAACTCCTGGAAGCCGAACACATCCGAATTCAGTTCGCGCAACTGGCGGGCCGTCCATTCGATCTTCAGCGCGTACTCGTCGCGACTCCAACCCGCTTTATCGGTATAGATGGGCAGGCCCGGCTCATTCAGGTTGTACAGATTAAAAGTGGCGATACTGAGTCTGGACAGGTTCATCGGCGCGGCTCCCGGTAGATATCCGAAAAAATCTAGCTCAGTCATGTGACAACCTTAAGAAGGTTGTGCGGTGTCTCCCCCTCGCCGGGAAGTCTCTGGGGTTGACAAGAGGCGATGGCAGTTAGATACTTTGCCATATGGCGAACTATTTAGAATCCCTGGATCAGACTTTCGCAGCCTTAGGCGACCCGACCCGCCGAGCCATCCTGGCTCGGCTGGAACGCGAAGGCGGCGTCACCGTCAGCCAGTTGGCACAGCCCTTTCCCATCAAGCTACCGACGGTCATGAAACACCTGGACGTGCTTGATGCCGCAGGCCTGATTGTGCGCAGCAAGACCGGACGCACCGTCACGGTTCGTCTGTCGCCCGAGCCTATGCAGGCCGCGATGGACTGGCTACGCCGCTACGAACATTTCTGGACCCACAGCCTCGATCGCTTGACCGCCTACGCAGAAAACCAGGAAGCTCAACGGAGACCCAAACCATGACCAGCCTGACCTTGGTACGACGTATCAACGCACAACCCACCACCGTATTCGACGCCCTGACCACGCCCGACGGCATTGCATGCTGGTGGGGCCCGGATGACGGCCCTGTCCTGGTCGCCGAAACCGATGTCAGAGTCGGCGGCCGCTTTCGGGTGCGCTTTCGCATGCTCGATGGCAGCGAACACGAAAGCAGTGGCGAATACTTGCGCGTCGATCCCCCTCACCACCTGGAAATGAGCTGGCGCTGGTCAGGCGACGAAGACGGCGGCGAATCGCGCGTCGAGATCGCGCTGCGCGCCACCGATACAGGTACCGAGCTCACCTTCACCCACGCCGGCCTGCAAGACGAAGCCTCGCGCAGCGGCCACGAAGAGGGCTGGAGCGGTGCGCTGGACAAGCTGGTGCGGCATTTCGCCGCCTGATCCGGAGACCAAGACATGATCACACTCACCGCATTCCGCTGGGTTCCGCCTTTTGCGCAGGGGATGGTGCGCGACTTACGCGTACGCTGGGCGCTCGAAGAAGCCCGCCTGCCCTATCGCGAACATCTGATCGGCACGAAAGACCAGGCCAGCCCCGAATACCGGACACTGCAACCCTTCGGCCAAGTGCCGGCCATCGAAGAAGACGGCCTCAAACTGTTCGAGTCCGGTGCCATCGTCCTGGAAATCGCCGAGCGCGGCACAGCCCTGCTGCCACCCGATGCCCAGGGCCGCGCGCGAGCCCGCGTCTGGACGCTGGCGGCCCTGAACACGCTAGAGCCACCCATCATGCAGCTGGCCTCCCTGGATATATTCCATGTCGACCAGCCTTGGGCAGCCCCTGCCCGGCCCACCGCGGAGCAGGCCGTATGCAAGCGGCTGGACGAACTGGCGGCCTGGCTGGGTCAACGCGAGTATCTTGAAGACCGTTTCACCGTGGGCGACCTGATGATGTCCTCCGTGCTGCGCATTCTGCACAACACTCCGCTGGTGACCGACCGCCCCGCATTGCAGGCCTACCGCGATCGCTGCGAAGCACGCCCCGCCTTCGCCAAGGCACTCGCCGATCAGTTGCGGCCGTTCGCCGAATTCGAGGCCGCCCGGGCGGCAGCAAACCGAACAACAGGCTAAGCCATCAAGCAACAGGTAATTCACGCAGCGACGTGCCCAGACCCGGGACTTTTTGATCATTTCCGTACAGGAGCAGTGCGAAATATCTGAGCATTTCGACGCAATGATGACGAGGACGGTTGATCATTTACATACATTACGTATGCAAATTGACGTACGCGACGTATGCTTTTATCATGCCTCGTCCGCAACACGCGGACAATCCCCACCCCGGCATGCCTCATGACCCGCACTAGACACTCACGCTCCCGCCCTGCCAGCCAGCCGCGCACCCGACATCCCTGGATAGCGGTCGTGTGCGGCGGTTTGGCTACCTTCGCCATTGTCACCACCGAAATGTTGCCGGTCGGCCTGCTGACCTCTATCGCCGACACCGTGGGAACCTCTACTGGCACCGCCGGGCTGCTACTGACCGTGCCCGCCCTGCTTGCCGCCCTGTTCGCGCCGTTGGTCGTGGTGGCTGCCGGCAACATCGATCGGCGCCACATTCTGTCGGTGCTTTTCGTACTGCTCATCGTCGCCAATCTGGCCAGCGCCCTGGCGCCCAGCATGGCATGGCTGCTGGCGTCCCGCGTACTGGTGGGTTTATGTATGGGAGGAATCTGGGCCATTGCCAGTACCTTGGCCGTGCGCCTGGTACCCACCGCCTCGGTGGGGCTGGCCACGTCCATTATCTTTGGCGGTGTGGCGGCCGCCTCGGTCATGGGCGTGCCTCTGGGCGCACTGATCGGCGACCTGGCTGGCTGGCGCATGGCCTTCGGCAGCATGGCCATGCTGGCGGCGGTGGTGTTGGTTCTACACCTTTGGTCCATGCCGCCACTGCCCGTCAGCCAGTCGGTGTCCGTACGAAAGCTATTCGATGCTCTGTCCAATCAAGGCTTGCGTCTGGGCCTGATCATGACGATGCTGCTGGTCGCAGGCCATTTCATGGCGTTCACTTTCGTGCGCCCCTGGCTGTTGTCGGTATCGGGTTTTGACCCTGAATGGATTGGCGTGCTGCTGTTCGCCTACGGCAGCGCCGGCATCATGGGCAACTTCATCGCCGGAGCCAATGCCGCCCGACGAGCCGGCTGGACGCTGATCGTGATCGCGGCTGGCCTAGCCATCACGCAATTGCTGCTGTTCTCGACCGCGGACGGAGCCTGGGCGGGTGCGCTGGTGCTGGTGCTGTGGGGCCTTGCCTATGGCGGCGTATCCGTGTCCGTCATGACCTGGACCATGAAAGCCGCGCCAAAGGCGCTTGAGCCCGCCACCGCCTGGTCGGTGACCGCTTTCAATTCCGCTATTGGGCTCGGTTCGTTCGTCGGAGGCAATGTAGTCGACCGCTATGGTCTGCACGCCAATGTACTGGCTGCCTGCGGCCTGCTGCTATTGGCCCTGTGTGTGGCGGCGACGATTCAATACCGGTTCGTACGTCCCGGCGCCTTCGCGTAGCCGGCGGCACGCCAGGTCTGATTCTGCCCGAGCCGCGCCGACGCTAGACTTCGCGTCGCCCCAGCGGTGGTGCCGTCGATATCGGAGCATGCGTGCGCATCAAATCGACGATCCAGTCGATAAACACCCGCAGCTTGGCGCTTACGTGCCGGTTCGGCGGATACGCCACGTACATCGGCATCGGGTCGAGCTGCCAATCCTCGAAGAGCGGCAGCAACTGCCCCTGCTCCTGATGCGGACGGGACATATACTGCGGCAACCAAAGCACGCCAAGGCCGGCCAGACCCGCCTCCAGATAGGCGTTGCCATCATCCACGGCCAGCACGTATCGGCCTTGCACAGTCAGGCATTCCTCGCCACGACGCATGGTATACGGCAACGCCTTACCCGTGCGTTTCCACAGATACCCGACGGTACGGTGATGCGTATCTTGCAGTTCACTCGGATGGGTGGGTTTGCCTAAGCGTTGCAGATAGCTGGGCGCAGCGAACACGCCCAGCTCCAAGTCACCCACGTGGCGCCCCACCATCGATTGGTCGACCAGCTCGCCGCCGCGGACCACACAATCGACGTTCTCGCCGATGATGTCCACCGGCCGGTCGCTCACGCCCAGGTCGAAATGGATGTCGGGATAGCGCAAGTGAAACTCTGGCAAAGCCGGCACAAGGATCATGCGTGCAAAGGGGCTGGGTACATCCACCCGCAACCGCCCCCGGGGCGAGGCCGACGCGCTGGACAATTCACCCTCGGCGTCCTCCAGATCGGCCAATACTCGCATCACTCGTTCATAGTAGACCGCCCCATCGGCCGTCACGTTGACCTTGCGCGTGGTGCGGTTCAGCAGCTTTACGCGCAAGCGTGCCTCAAGTTGCTGCACCAGCTGTGTCACGGTGGTCTTGCTCATATGCAGCGTGGCCGCCGCCTTGGTGAAACTGCCGGTTTCCACCACACGCGCAAAGGCCTGCATTGCATCGAATCGGTCCATGTCCAGCTCCGGATAAAGCACTCATTGTTTGAATTCTACAAATAGTGCGAGCTGGATTCCTCAATGACCTTACTCATGCCGCCATACCTGCGTCCAGGCATGACGGCTTTCCTACACAGAGGGATGACGAGGAGATAGATAGCGAGGCTCGATAAGCGGTCAAGTTTCTCGCCACCTATCGCTCAACGACCTCCTCATCCTCGCTCAAATCAACCCGCGTTGCCAGGCACCGGCGTGTTGAGCAACTGCTGTTCCCACAGGTAGGCGATACCGCTGCCAGCGGCATGCTGCTTCATGACCTCGATCAGGTCGGCGACATGCTCGGTTCGCGCCCAATCGCGCTGCCACTCAGAGGCCACCGCCAGCCAGGTCATCATGTTCGCACCGGCCCCGATCATGCGCTGGATAGCGACCTCGTGGGCTTCGACTGAAATACCACCGCAAGCGTCGGTCACTACCGTGACATCCCAGCCTTCGCCGAGGGCCTGGATCACCGGCATCGCGACGCAAACCTCGGTCCAGAGCCCTGCAATGATCAACTGCTTGCGGCCCGTCGCCTTGACCGCATCCACCACCTTCTTGTCTTCCCAAGTGTTGATGAATGTCCGGTCGATCACCTCTTGGCCGGGGAATACATCGGTGATCTGAGGGAAGATGAGGCCACCTTGATGAGCAATCACGCTCGTCAGGATAGTGGGGACGCCGAAGGCTTTGGCGGACTTCGCCAAAGCGGTCGAATTATTGACGACCGCTTGCGGGTCATGGCTGTTTAAATTCGTCAATTGGAACGGCTGATGATCGATCAGAACAAGTACCGAGTCCTCTGGACGAAGAAGCGAATCAAGGCCATTGCGAAAAGTCATTATTTGCGTCCTCTGCTGCTGATGTGAGTGGGAGGGGGTTGTTTTCCGGTAGACATGCGCTCGTGGCGACGTTACCCGGAAGCCGTATTGTGCTGTTGCCGTTTACGATGCGGTAGTACCATCGCGTGGCTAGCTGTGTCGCAAAATAGGGAACGCTAAATTGGATATCGAAGAACTGCAGACATTCGTAGAGGTCGCCGATGCGGGAGGAGTTTCGCCTGCTGCGCTGCGGCTGGGCGTGGCCAAATCGATCGTCAGTCGCCGGCTCGCCCGCCTTGAAGCGGAGCTTGGCATCCAGCTGCTTGTACGATCCACCCGCGCGACCGCCCTCACAGAAGCCGGGATCACCTTCCGGGACTATGCCGCCAGAGTCTGCGCCGAGATCGACATCGCCAAGGAAACGATCCTGCCCGCCGGAGACCTTCGCGGTCGTCTGCGAGTCGCCGCGCCACTCACTTTCGGCCCGACGCACTTTGCTCCCGTCATCGCGGAAATGGCGCAACGCCACCCCCAGCTTCACATCCAGACCAGCTACAGTGATCGCTTCGTTGATCTCATTGCCGAGGGTTTCGATTGTGCGATACGGGTCGGCTATCTACAGGACTCCAACTTGATCGCAAGACGTATCGGCCCGATCTATGGAAAGCTCGTCGCAAGTCCCGGCTATATCAAGGCGCATGGATCACCTGAGACACCGGACGAGCTCGCTGCCCATTCTGCCCTCATGCAAGGCACCGAAACCTGGCAATTCAAGGACGGCGACAAGATCATCACGGCGCGTCCGCAGGGGCGCTTTCAGGCCGACAACGGGACCGCGCTAGTCGCCGCTGCGACGGCGGGACTCGGGATCGCGTACCTGCCCGATTGCCTTACCTATGAACATGTGAACTCCGGGGCGCTCGTACCGATCATGACGCGCTATCCCCCTCCCCCGGCGGCTGCCTATGTCGTCCGCCCGTCAGGTCAGCATCCCGCACGAAAGATACGAGCCCTCACCGAATTGCTGATCGAATATTTCGATCAGTCCCCGCACTTTGCAAGGACAGTCCCTGTCACTGTCGCTGCCTGACGACAACATTGATCACCAGATAGAGCGTCGACCGACGGTCGGCGCCTGTACCTGTCGCTTACCTCAATCGCTTGCGCGGTGACCCAGCGGCGATCAGCTCGGCCATGTAGGTTCAGCCTGCCGATAGACATCATTTATTGTTTCTATTATTATTGAATTATGGAAACGTCAAACGCTGTCGCCGCGCTCGCGGCCCTCGCCCAAGAATCGCGCCTCGCGGTGTTCCGGCTACTTATTCAGGCCGGCCCCACCGGCATGGCCGCTGGCAAGATCAGCGAGGCGGCCGGCATCCCGCCCTCTTCGCTGTCCTTTCACCTGAAAGAGCTCGCCCACGCGGACATGGTCACCTCGCGGCAAGAAGGCCGCTTCGTGATCTACGCGGCGAATTTCTCGACCGCCGCCGACCTGGTGGCATTCCTCACAGAAAACTGCTGCGACGGGCAGGCGTGCGACCTGCCTTGCACCACGGACGCGGCAAAGGTACCAGCATGAGACTTCGCCATCTTTCCGACCCTGACGTCCTGCCGGCCCTGGACAAGTCCTTTGCTATCAAACGCCCGGCGCTCGACCTGACGGACGATGCCCAGCCGGTTCGTATCCTGCTGCTGTATGGCTCGCTTCGCCCCCGCTCGTTCTCGCGACTGGCCGTTGAGGAGGCCGCACGGCTGCTGCAATTCTTCGGTGCGGAAACGCGCATCTTCGATCCGTCGGACCTGCCGCTGCCCGACCAGATACAAAACGATGATCACCCGGCCGTCAAAGAATTGCGGGCCCTATCCGAGTGGTCAGAGGGACAGGTCTGGTGCAGCCCGGAACGCCACGGCCAGATCACTGGCGTCATGAAAGCGCAGATTGACCATTTGCCGCTTGAAATGGCCGGCGTGCGACCGACGCAAGGCCGCACCCTGGCCGTGATGCAGGTGTCCGGCGGCTCGCAGAGTTTCAACGCCGTGAACACCCTGCGCCTACTCGGTCGCTGGATGCGGATGTTCACCATCCCGAACCAATCCAGTGTCGCCAAGGCGTACCAAGAATTCGACGAGGCGGGCCGCATGAAGCCCTCGCCCTATTACGACCGAATCGCCGACGTGATGGAAGAACTGATGCGCTTTACGGTACTGTTGCGGCCGCACCGCGAAGCCCTGACAGACCGCTATTCCGAACGCAAAGCGGCAGGCCGCATCATCGACCAGGACACCGATCTCTCATCCATTGCTATTGCTCCTCAACCCCAGCTCGAAAGCCAAGCGCAATGACCGAAAAAACCTATCACCCTCGCATCCACCGTACCCCCAAATGAGCACGGGCACGCAGGCCATCGCCGCGACGTCGCGCCAGGCCTCTATGAGTGGGTTCGAGCGATACCTGACGCTGTGGGTAGCTCTGTGCATCGTCGTCGGCGTGGCGCTCGGCCAAGGCCTGCCTGATGTGTTCCACTCCATCGGTCGCATGGAAGTGGCCCAGGTCAATTTGCCGGTGGGCATGCTGATTTGGGTAATGATCATCCCGATGCTGGTCAAGATCGACTTCGGGGCACTGCACCAGGTCAAGGAACACTGGCGCGGCATCGGTGTCACGCTGTTCGTGAATTGGGCCGTCAAGCCATTCTCGATGGCCCTGCTGGGGTGGCTCTTCATCCGGCATGTGTTCGCGCCCTTTCTGCCAGCCGAGCAACTAGACAGCTACATCGCGGGCCTGATCTTGCTAGCCGCTGCGCCCTGCACAGCAATGGTATTCGTGTGGAGCCGGCTTACCAACGGCGACCCGCTTTTCACGCTCTCGCAAGTCGCCTTGAACGACGCCATCATGATCGTCGCCTTTGCCCCCATTGTCGGACTGCTATTGGGCATCTCCTCGATCTCGGTGCCCTGGGACACGCTGCTGATTTCAGTCGTGCTCTACATCATCGTGCCGGTGATTCTGGCGCAGCTCTGGCGACGGTATCTGCTCAAGCAAGGGCAGGCAGCCTTTGATCGCGCCATGCAAACAATCGGGCCGTGGTCGATCATTGCACTGCTGCTGACGCTGATTCTGCTATTCGCCTTTCAGGGCGAGGCCATTATCCAGCAGCCGCTGGTGATCGCCATGTTGGCCGTGCCAATCCTGATTCAAGTGCTCTTCAATTCCGGGCTGGCTTACTGGTTGAGCAAGCGGGTCGGCGAAAAGCACAACATCGCTTGTCCCGCGGCGCTGATCGGCGCCAGCAACTTCTTCGAGCTGGCCGTGGCAGCCGCCATTAGCTTGTTCGGTCTGCACTCCGGCGCGGCGCTGGCAACCGTGGTCGGCGTCCTGGTCGAAGTGCCCGTCATGCTCTTGGTCGTACGCGTCGTGAACCGCTCTAAAGACTGGTACGAACGAAGCTGAACGATCCCCCGCTACGTTCTATCAGCCACCTTCCGGTAGCTTGGCGATGACCTTGATTTCGAACTGAAAGCCAGACAGCCAGGTGACACCAATCGCGGTTGCGGTCGGATACGGCGCCTCGCCCCAGTATTCCGCGGCCACAGCCCAGGCGCGTTCGAAATGGGTGTCCGGGTCCACCATGAACACTGTCACGTCGATGACATCGCTGAAACTGCAGCCGGCCGCAGCGAGGATAGCGTTGAGATTCTGGAACGCGAGGCGCACCTGGTCATCAAGTTCCGGCTCGGGCGAACCATCGGCCCTGCTACCGACCTGGCCGGACACGAACAGCAGGCCATTGGCGCGGATCGCGGGAGAATAGCGGTGCAGCTCGTACAGAGCATGGCGTTCGGGCGGGGTAACAACGTCACGGGTGGTCATAAGGCGTACTCTTTAGGAAAAGCGGTTGGAGAGGTAGCCATTATGGGATTGCGCCAGTCACGGATAAACCCGCAGTTCGCACAATCACTGTTTGCATTAGCCAAACAATAGAATGCCGGTTCGTATCTGTCAGTTCTTGGCAATTTGGCTTTTACGCTTTTGCATCCATGCATCGCGTACGAATGTGTACTCGTCCAATGCCTCGGCACGCATCTTGTCCAAGGGCAAAGCAGCAGACCGCATGCTACCAATCTGGACGACCTTGAGGGCAATGCTCACTCCCTGATTGTCGATGTACCCCGTAGGGTTCAATGGGCTGTCTCCAAACCCGCTGACGAAATCTCGCACCGTCTTGGGTCCATAAAGCGGTACGACAAAGTACCTGGAGTCGTCCCACCCCCAGCTAGCGAATGTCTGGCCGAGGTCCTCATCGGCGCGATCAAGCTCCCACTCGCTAGCCGGGTCGAACATACCGCCGACTCCGGCAGTAGTGTTGATCACAAAGCGTCCCAGCGTTGTGGCGGCCCCGACGGGTTGCCCTTGCAACAACTGATTCACCAGGGTCCGTGGCTCTTTCAGATTCGAAAAGAAGGACGTAACCCTGCGCTGCACAACGTCTGGCACCACCGTGTCATACGCCACGCCGACGGGGCGAACGAGGTATTTGTCAAATTTGGTATTGAACGAGTACATCAAACGGTTATAACCTTCCCATGGGTCGTTGACCTTCGTGTCGTAGTCACCTTCAACATCCTCTTCAGCGCCAGTAGGGAAATCGGCAAGTGCGACCACGTCCCCGGCAGACGAGATCGACGCGCTATCCGCGAACGCGATCAAGCCGTTGCCAACCGCCTGATTCCCGTTGGATACATCCAGGCTGGCGGTTTCGTCGGGCGTCTCGCTACGAAAGTCGCGGCGTTCTTTTGACGAATCTGCCACGGCCGACGGTGCATCTATCGGCGCGAGACCAAACGCCTCCGCCGTAGATTGCGACACGGGTAGAGAGGAAGCGGATGGGGTCTTAACAGTGCTGCTGCATGCGCTTGTGCCCACCGTGATCGCCGCGAGTACGAGGAATTGAATTGCCTTCATTTTTTGAACTCCCACGCCGAAAGCAGGGGCGCCCTTCGGCGAATGAGGTAAAAGAGAAATCGTTAAGGCAGAAGCGACAGACGCCGCCAACGACCAACGACATTTGAGTGGCGTGCCTACAAGCACAAGCTTGTGAGATCGGATACTACCGATGCGGTTTTAAGCGCTTTTTAGCGTTTTTAAGAATTCTTCACGAGTTAGATCGCCGTCTGAAAAAATCCAGGAAAAACAACTCGCACCGTGAGCCCACGTCCATCCAGTCCAGTATCGACTTTGATCGATGCGTTGTGCGACTTGGCAATGCTGGCGACCAATGACAGGCCGATCCCGCTACCGCGCACCTTCGTCCCTGCGGCGCGATAGAAGCGCTCGAAAATAGCTTCGCGCTCAGCGGCGGCGACGCCTGGGCCGTCGTCGGATACCTCCAGGTAAACATCGGGCGTCATACCGGGTTTTGCATCGGCAACATAACCGCAACACACGAGCACAACACCTTCGTCCGAGGTGTATCTCATGGCGTTGTGCAGCAGGTTACGCAGCAGGATTCCGATCTCGTCGATATCGCATTCAATGATGCAGGAGCGCACATCCAGGTACAGCGATCGTCGATTCTGGCTGGCGTATACCTCGACTTCCTGCGCGACGTGCTCCACAAGCTTTCTCAGATCGGCATGCGCACGTTTGGGTGCCTTGGTGCCAGCGTTGATTCTCGCCAGGTCAAGCAATTGCTCGGAAAGCCGGGTGCTGCGTTCGGCCACAACAAGCAGTTTCTTCAAGGCGGCGTCTTTGCCCTTGAGCTCTGTCGAGTTCAGGGCGATCTCCGCTTGTGCGTGCACGGCCGACAGCGGTGTGCGTAGTTCATGGGCCGCCTCCCCTATGAATCGCCGCTCACCCTCGACGGCTTTGTCGAGTTGCAGAAGGAGATCGTTGAACGAGGCGACAAAAGGATGCAGCTCCGTTGGCAGGTCATGCAGCGGTAAAGGTGTGAAATCGAAGCTGTGCCGATGGCGCATGCTTGCACTCATGGCGCGCACGGGCTTGAAGGTCCTCTTTGTCACGAACCCCATGATGACACCGACAATAAGAAGAAGCACTGTAGCCACGATGAGTACATGCCCCGCCACGTCGCGCATGTCCGCGTCCACGACGTCTTGAGGGTTGCCGGCCTGGACGGTCACTCGCCCGGTCTTGTCCGATACAGAGTAGACACGCCACTTCTTACCTTCGATGACCGTCGACGTCAAACCATCGGTAAAGTCTGGTTTGAATGGTGACGTCGGTGCGCCAGGCGTGGCGACGAACAATCGATGACGATCGATCCATATCTGGAAGACCAGCAATTCGAGGTCAACATCAGGCGGATCACGCAGTTGCAAGCCTGGCCCCGCTCGCTCTGCAAAGCTGCTGTCGGCCGGGATCGTCAACAAGAGCTGGGTAGCAATGGTGGCCAGTTCCTTGTCAGAGGTGCTGGTCTGATTCAGAGAGAACTGCATAAAAACGACCCCGACCACGGCGATCCAACTCAACACAATGGTTGAGACGACCACGACGATCAGCCGTGTGTTCAACGATCGCGGTTTCATGCCGTTGGCCGACCGATGACATATCCCAACCCATGAACGGTCCGAATCAAATCGCCTCCAAGCTTGCGACGCAGTTGGTGGATAAACACGGCGATGGTGTTGCTTTCCACGCCGCTGGCGCCGCCATAGACCATATCCTCCAAATGATCGCGCGTCACTACGTGGCCTGGACGTTCCAGTAACGCCAACAGTGTGCGGTACTCATGCGCACTGAGGGTGACATCGACACCCGCCTTACTGACAACCCCGCGGGCTCGATCAACCTGAACGTCTCCATGCGTGGATATCGGGACGACACGCCCCTGGCTGCGGCGAATGACCGACCGCACGCGCGCCCAAAGCTCGTCGAACTGAAATGGCTTGATCAGGTAATCGTCCGCGCCAGCATCCAGCCCGGAAATCCGCTCGCTCAACTGACCTCGGGCAGTCAGGATCAGCACCGGCGTAGAGTCATAGTGGTTACGCATGGAGCGCAGCACCGTCAAGCCGGAATCGCCGGGAAGCCCCAGATCCAGTAGTACGGCGGCATAGACGTGATCTGTCAGGGCCGTGCGTGCCGCGTGCGCATCGCCAACGTGGTCGATGCTCCATCCGCTCTGGCGTGCGCCATCGCAAATGCTCTCTCCCAACATGGGATCATCTTCTACCAGAAGAAGGTGCATATGATGTCAGTCCGTTGAGCTAAGCCTGGTTTTCTTCTCTCATCATGGACGAATCGTTTTAGTATTTTATTAAGATCCAGGAAAAGAATATCCGAATCGCCTCCTCCCTCATGGTGTCCATCTATCCAGTGCATAGCTTTCATCACCTGATTTCTCGATCCGGCATTTATTTGTCTCGCAACGCCAAGACGTCAAGATTCAATGACGAATGATCCGCTTGGGTATTGGGCGCACATGAACGCCACGAAAGCGCGAACCTTGGGACTCTGCAACCGGCGAGAGGTGTGCAGAACCCAAAGTTCAACTTCGTCGCCAACCATTCCCCACGTCACTAATTCGCCCTTTTCCAGGAGCTTCCCGATGATGGATTGGGGCAGCATCGCCGCCCCCGCGCCAGCGGCAATCGCATCGCGGACGGTCAGGAGCGAAGACAGACGTAAAACAGGCTGTGGTTCAACGGTCAGTCGACCATCACGGACAGACCAAACATCTCCATCGCGATAGGTCGGCATGACGACTGCCGGAACCGGGACGGGCTTAATGCGCCGCCCCTTCGGCATATCAACAGAAGGGGCGGCGGCAAGGACCAGCCTGTCTTTGGCAAAGCACCTGCCGACCAATGAGCTGTCCTTGCGTGGATTGATCCGAATGGCAACATCGAAGTGTTCGTCAACGAGATCGACGGAACGATCCTCCGCTGCGACCTCGATCTGCACTTCGGGATAAATGGCCACGAACTGAGCAGCAAGCCGTCCCAATGCCAACTGCCCAAACAAAAGAGGCGCCGCGATACGTAGACGGCCACGCGGCGTCGCAAGGCCATCCCGTGCCGCCGCGACTGCTTCGGCAACCTCGAACATCGGCCCCTCCGTTCTGCTCAGTAACAGCTGGCCGGCTTCGGTCAACTCCAGGCTACGGGCGCCTCGCTCCATCAGCCGAATGCCCAGTGCCTCCTCAAGATCAGCGACACGACGCGACAAGGTTGCTTTAGACCGGCCGCTGGCGCGGCTGGCTCTACCAAAGCCACCGTGAGCGGCTACGAGTTGGAAATCCTCAAGCGCGTTGAGATCCATGATGTCTCATATTTGATACAAACAGTCTATATTTTAGAGTCTTTGTTTTGAACATGGAACCCATTATCGTTTGGTCATACGCAACCCACACCCCAAAGGAATAATCGTCATGACCATTCTCGTTACCGGTGCTACCGGCACTATTGGCGGCCACGTCGTCGAACAGCTTGTAAAGCGCGGCGCCGATGTTCGCGCCCTCGTCCGCGATCCCTCGAAGGCCAGCTTCCCGAAAGGCGTCGGCGTCGTCCAGGGCGACCTGCTCGACGTCGACTCGCTGCGCAGCGCCTTCTCAGGCGTCTCCACGCTGTTCCTGCTCAACGCAGTGGTGCCCGACGAATACACCCAGGCATTGATCGCGCTTAATGTCGCCCGTGAAGCCGGCATCGAGCGAATCGTCTACCTATCCGTCATTCACAGCGACCGTTACGTGAACGTGCCGCACTTTGCGGGCAAATTCGGTGTTGAACGCATGATCGAACAGATGGGGCTCAACGCCACCATCCTGCGCCCGGCTTACTTCATGAATAACGATCTCACCATCACAGACGTGGTGACTGAATATGGCATCTACCCAATGCCGATCGGCAGCAAAGGACTCGCCATGATCGACGCGCGCGACATCGGCGAGATCGCGGCCCTCGAACTCATCCGCCGCGAACAAGCCGCCACGCCTCTTCCCCTAGAGCAAATCAATCTCGTTGGACCTGACACGCTGACCGGCACGAATGTCGCCGCGATCTGGACGGAGGTTCTGGGTCGCCCGATCGCCTATCCGGGTGATGACACTGCCGGATTCGAGCAAAACCTCCGACAGTTCATGCCGAGCTGGATGGCTTTCGATATGCGCCTGATGAGCGAGCGTTTCCTCACTGAGGGCATGATTCCTGACGCCGGCGATGTCGAGCGCTTGACCGTGCTACTGGGTCGCCCCCTTCGCTCCTATCGCGACTTTGCCTCTGAGGTCGCGAAGCCAATTGCGGCGTCGTGAAGTAACGATCATGGATAATCCCCGACGCGGAATAGGATTCGGCCAGCCGCGCTCGGGCGTGGGAATCAGGGATGTTCTGCCGTCAGCGCGCAAGAAAACGTGCCAGGCCGGCCTTGGCCTCCTCACAGGTGAATGCGCGCTGGCCCAACGCTGCCTCGCGCGCAAAAGCCTCTTGAAAAGAAAGATGTCCCAGGGTCAAGGCCGCCTCCTTGATGACCGAGATGGCAATCTTGCCTTTCCTGGCGATGCCTTTGGCGTAGGCTAACGCGAGCTGCGCCAGTTCATCCGCGGGCACGACCCGGTTCAGCAAACCCATTTCCGCCAGCCGGCTGGCCGGAAAGCGCTCAGCCGTCATCATCAGCTCCATGGCAAAGGCGTAGGGAATCTGGCGTGTCAACCTGACCAACGTACCGCCAGCGGGAGTGAACCCCAGCGAGGCTTCGGGCAGCGAGAAAACCGCCGTGTCGGCAGCCACGCGGATATCGGCAGCCAACATGATCTCGAAGCCGCCGCCCATGCACAGACCATTGATGGCCGCCACCACAGGTTTGTAGAAGTTGGCTTGCTTCAGATGTGCGCCATCCCATTCTGAAATATCGAAGCGCCCTTGCGCCAATGCCGGTATCGATTCCGTCAGGTCCGCGCCCACACAAAACGCACGATCCCCAGCGCCGGTCAACAAGATGACCCGCACATCGGTGTCATCGTTGGCGCATACAAAGGCCTGTGCCAACTGCTCATACATCGCCAGCGTCAGCGCATTGAGTTTCTCTGGGCGGTTAACGCAGATATGCGCAATCTGCTCGCGCACCTCATAGCTGATGCTCATCAGATCACTCCTTCTGCAGACAGGCGCTCCAGTTCGTCGCCGCTCAGGCCCGCCCATTGACTGAATACCAGTGCATTGTGTTCACCAAAGGACGGTGCGGATCCCGACGCGTTAACCGGCGTTTTTGAGAGTTTCATAGGACTACCGAATGCTTTTACCTGCACACCATCCATAGCCACGGACACGAACATCTCGCGCGCGGCCAGATGAGGATCCTGCACGACTTCGGCCATGGTTTTGATCGGCGTGAGCGGAATCACATCTCCAGCCATTGCCTCCAGCTCGGCCTTGGTCCGATCCGCGCACCATCGACTGACAATGGGTGCCACGCGGCGCTCATACACCTGCGGATCAAAGCGTTTTTCCATGGAATCGATCTCGGTATCCGCACTCAGTTCGGGCTCGCCAAAAATCTTGCAGGCCTCGTGCCAGAATTTGTCGGTATAGGCGCCGAAAAACACAAAGCCATCCTTGCAGGCAAGCTGACCGTAGGGGCGTACGAAGGGGTGGTCATTTCCCAAGGGTTCGGCAACGATCTGGTCGACGGTGTAGTTAACCACCGCATGTTCGGTGAGCGTCACCACGGAATCCTGCTGGGCAACATCCACGAGTTGCCCCTCGCCGGTTTCCCTGGCGTGCATGACGGCAGCCAGCGCCGCAATGGTGGCATAAAATGAGGCCGACAGGTCGCCGATGATGGTGCCCACCCGCACGGGCGGCCGCCCTTTTTCGCCATTGAATGACCACAACCCGCCGGTTGCCTGTGCGCTGTTGTCGTACGCGGGGCGCTGGGAATGAGGTCCTGTCTGTCCGAACCCGCTAATGGAGACATAGACCAAGCCTGGATTGTTCTCTTTTAGCGTCTCGTAATCCAGCCCTATTCGCGCCATGGCGCCAGGGCGGAAGTTCTCCACCAGCATGTCGGCCTTGCCTATCAGTTTGCGCAGCAAGGCCTGGCCTTCGCTGGTTTTAAGATTAATGCTAATGCCCAATTTGTGCCGGTTGTACTGTGCAAAAAAAGCACTGGCCCTGCCAGTTTCTCCCTTCACAAAAGGCGGAAAACTACGCACGTAGTCAGGCTCGGCCGGGTTCTCGACCTTGATCACGGTGGCCCCAAGATCGGCCAACATCATGGTGCAGTATGGGCCCGCCACTACCCGCGTGACATCAATGACAACCAGCCCTCTCAAAGGACCGTCGCCCAGGGGCAGCCCTGCCTCTTCAGCATTCATTCATTTACTCCCGATTGCCCATGGCACAGGAGCCATGGTCGTTTTTCCTCGACGCGCGAACTCAATCCGCGAATGCGTCATCGCCCATCATGCCGTCAGCGCCATATCCATCGGCGGCGGGTTATGCAAAACATCCAGGCGATCCGCCGTCACGTAGCCACGCTCGATATAAAGCGTGGAACTCTGTACCTCCTCAAGCAGAGAGGCGTTCGACTCAGTGATCACCACGCAAAGGTGGGGATGCGATTGGCGCAAGGCCCTGAGCGAATCTCCATACTGCCTTGCCACGACAGGCGCCAGGCCCTGGAAGGGTTCGTCCAGCAGCACAAACCGCGTTCCCACCATCAGTGCTCGCGCCAGCGCAACCATCTTTCCCTGCCCGCCCGATAGCGCAGCGCCCGAGCGCGGCAACATCGGCTTGAGCTGCGGCATCGCTGCAAGGACCGTCTCTATTCGTTGTGCAATTTCTCGCTTGGACACATGCTGCACTTCGCAAGGCAACGCCATGTTCTGGACCACGCTCAAGGTGGGAAAGATGACCCTGTCTTCGGGCGCATAGCCAAACCCTGCCGCAGCACGCAGGTATACGGGTTCGGTTCCGATGTCCCGGCCGTCAAGCAACAGTTGGCCCGATGTCAGCTTCACTAGCCCCATGATGCTGCGCAACAGCGTCGTTTTGCCTGCGCCATTGCGGCCGACCACCGCAACGGTCTCGCCTTCTGGCAAGATGATGTCCACATTGCGCAGCACCGTGTTGCCGGCCAGGTCGACACGCACAGACTTGATATGCAGGCTCATCTCAACGCTCTCCCAGTACTTCGCGACGAATGATCGGATCGCTGAATACCGCATGCGGCGTGCCATCGGCTGCCACCTTCCCATCAATCCATGCCGCTGCCCGCGTGGCATAAGCCAGCACGATGTCAATGTCGTGCTCAACAAACCAACTGGTGACATTGCGCTCGCTCAATGCAGCCATGATGGTGCGCATCACCGCGTGTTTGTCCTCTGAGGCCACGCCGCTGGTCGGCTCGTCCATGATCATCAGCCGGGGTTCCAGCATCAGCGCAATGGCCACATCCAGCAGCTTGCGATGCCCTTCCGGCAAAACAGTCACCGGATCATTTCGGTAGGGTTTCAGTTCGACCAGCGCCAGCATTTCAGCGACCGCATTGCCATTGGCGTTTTGCGTCAGCGGTACCCAGCGGGAAATCTTGCGGTCGCGCGCGNCCGACGCCAATTGCAGGCACTCTTGCACGGTGTGCTCGAGAAACAGTTGTGGTAATTGAAACGAACGCCCCACCCCCAACCGAGCAATCTGCCTGGGGCCTTTGCGAGTAATGTCCTGCCCCGCAAATACCACAGTGCCGCTGCTGGGCTTGATATAGCCGGTGCAAATGTTGATAAACGTGGTCTTGCCCGCGCCATTAGCCCCTATCACCGCCAGGTGCTCGCCCTTTTTCAAGGAAAAGTCGATATTGTCCGCGGCGGTGATAGCACCAAAGCGCAGGGTCAGCCCCGAGGTCTGCAACAGCAGTTCATCCGATGCGATGTTCATGATTTTCCACCTTCAGTCATCTTGCCCAGACGGAATTGCTGAAATCGTCCAACCAACCCGGAGGGCGCAAAAAAGATGACGATCAACAAGGTGACGCCCAGCACGATTTGCCAGATATTGGTGAAATACGCCGAGCCCACCAGCAGAATCAGCTCGAATACCGCCGCTCCCAGGAATGCACCGATGGCGTGGCCCGCTCCACCCAGAATGGCGATAAACACATATTCACCGGATCGAAGCCAATAGCCGCCTTCGGGTGTCATCAGCCCTTGCGTCAACGCCAACAGCGCGCCACCCACGCCTACTAGCGCCGACGACAGCACATAGGCTTCGATCAAGGCGGCCCGGGCCGACAGGCCTATGTATTCAAGCCGGGTTTCATTGGTGCGTATCGCGACCGCAATCTGGCCCGCCGACGATCTGAAGTAACGCTGCACCACCCAGCCAAGAACGATGGCCAACACAAGCGCCAGCAGCATCATGCCCCACTCGAACTCGCCGCGATCAAGCGCCATGCCGAACAGACGGGGTCGATCAATGCGCAGGCCGTCTGTCCCGCCCGTCCACGTATAGAGTTTCGCGGCAAGCGAATAGAACACCATAGAGATGCCCAGATTCAGCATGCCGAAAAAAATTCCCCGGTAGCGAGAAACAAAGGACGCCACCACAGCACCAATAATCACGGCGCTCAGCACGCCCGCTGCCAGCGCAAACAATGCATCTGTCCCGGGGAAGGCTTTGACCGTAAATGCCGCGCCGTACCCGGCAATCAGGGCGTACATGGCATGCCCAAAAGATACCTGCCCCGCACGCATCAGTACAGACAGGCCGAGCGCAGCCAACCCGTAGCCCAGAAAGGTAATAACAGGCATTCGCGTCCATGGCCAGATCCACGTCATCGCCAGGATGATGGCGGTCGCACACCCGATACCCAGAATAAAAGCCGAGTGCCGCATCAGATCCTCCTGGCCGTGGCCACGGTAAACAAACCGCTGGGCCGTACCAACAGCACCACAACCATCATGAGATAAGGCATGACGACTTCAAGCTCTGGAAACGTATAAATTGCCAATGCGCGAGCCAGGCCGATCAGGATGGATGCAATCAGGGCGCCGGTAATCTGGCCGAGACCCGCCGTCGCGATCACGGCAAAGGAAGTCACCACCATATCGGCTGCCACGCCCGGCACAAACGTTGTCATGGGTACAGACAACGCCCCGCCCACCGCCCCCAAGGCGCCGGCCAACGCAAACGTCATCAGTCCCATGCGTGCCGCGTTAATCCCTAGTGCGCCCGCCACTTCACGATGGTGAATGACCGCCACCAATTTTCGGCCGGTCGTGCAATAGCGCAGCAGCCCCTGCAGTCCCAGATAGAAAACCAACGCGATGCCTGGCACCAGCAGCAACTGGTATTTCATGAAGGTCACACCCAGGAGATCCATCGTCCCCATGCGGCTGGCCAGTTCCCCGGCATTGACAGGCGTGGCACCCCAGATCATGCGCTGCAGATTCTCAAGGATCATGAACGCGGCAAACGTCACCAGCAACTGCAACACGGGGTCGCGATCCTGAAAACGCCGCATGATGCCGCGTTCCAGCAGCGCACCTAGCACACCGCCCACCAGTGCCGCCGTCACCAAGAGTGCCAGCACCAGTGTCAGCGTCGATGTGTCGTGCGGCAATAACCAAACCACGACGGTGGCCGCGCTATAGCCGCCGAATGCATAAAAACTGCCATGCGCGACATTGATGACGCCAAACACACCGCAAATCAATGTCAGACCCAGCGCAATCATGAACAACAGGCTTGCATACGACAGCCCATCGACTGCGGCCAGCAGCAATAAATGGAGATTCATTTCCCGCTTTCCCGGACGATCACGCGTTATTTGCCTACACCCTGGATCAGCTTGCTTTGCACCATGTCTGGCTTGAGCGTCTTGACCCAATCTTCCGAGATCGCACCTACGGGCGGCGCCACCAGTTCAGCGGGATAGAACAGCAGTTCTCCGACCTGCGGGAAGGGGTAGTCGGAATGCTTGAGCGTCACACCATAAAGTTGCCCCTGCATTGCCTGGCCGTCTTCACGCATCTCGATGGGTCGCGACAGTCCGCGATATTCCAGCGAACGCAACGTCGATGCCAACTGATCAGTCGTCGGCCACTTGCCCCCGTTGTCTTTCAACGACTTTTTATACGCCTCGGTAGTGGCTTCAAGCGCCTGGATCATGTGATAGACCGCAAAGTTAGGATAAGCACCTGTTTCTTTCTTGAACTTCGCGACGAAGTCCTTGGCCTTCGGATCATTCACAAATTCCGGATCGGCAAAGTAGCCGTCACCCACAAACCCCACAATCACACCTGGCGGCACTGCGTTGCCCAATCGTTCAAGCGAAGAATCGGCCAGTGGCAGCACGAACTGTGACGTCTTGAGCAAACCGCGCTGCGAGGCCTGGCGCAAAAACGTATCCAGATCGCCACCCCAGGCAGTCGACAGCACGACGTCGGGCCGCAGCGCTTGCAGACGCGTCACTTCGGCGGAATAGTCCGGTGCGCCGAACTTGGGGAACATCTCGGCAACGATTTTCACGTCCGGTTTGAGCGCCAACAACGTGTTGCGAAACAGGTCCCAGGAGTCACGGCCCCAGGCATAATCCTGGTTCACCACCGCCAGCGTCTTGAAATCCGGCTTGACCTTCAACAAATGCAGTACCGCGGCCACCATTTCCAGCGTGCCATTCGGGCCTGTTCTGAAAACGTAGTTGTACTTTTTCCCTTCCAGCACCTTTTCTGAAGAGCACTCCCACAGAATATTGATGACCTTGAGGTCCTCCGCCACAGGCGCCAGCGCACCGCAGTAGCCGCTGGAAATGGCGGAGAGCATCACTTTCTCGCCAGGCTCCTGCGCCAGCCGCCGATACTCCGTCAGGAATTTGTCGGCGCCCTGCCCCTCATCAATCCAGGTTTGCTTAAGTTTGACCCCATCAACGCCGCCTTTGGCGTTGAAATCCGCTATCCACATATCAGCGGCGACTTTGGCGGGCGCCCCCAGCACGGAAGCGGAGCCGCTCATGAAGGTGCTCATCCCAAGCTTGATCTCGGCAGGCCGGTCCGACTGGGCAAATGCGGATGCCGTAACCATGCACAGGCTTAAAAAAAAGCCCCCACGCCGCAGCCACTGCGTGGCTTTGCTGCCCCCAAAGTGCGTATTTTTTATTTTGGGACGGCCCAGCAATAAAAAGTCGGCCAACGGCCATATCAGCGTTTTCATTTTGTCTCCATTACTTTAATTAGTAGTTAAGGGAGATGATGAATTCGAAGGGCCGGACCAACAATGTCTATTTTGTCCTGTTGAATCTCGTTTTTATGTATTTTTTAAACATCCCATAATCTGAGGCAGGGTTTACGATATGGATAAATGAGCCAACCCTCTCCATCAGCGCCTTACTATTTTTTCCCTCACCATGACACCTAATCAGACGACAGCGTCGGTCGCCGTCGAAGCATCCTCTGGCACGCATGCGATGGACACGATCAGGTTTCAGGCCAAATTGCTAGGCTTGCTGCGCAATGGCGCAAGTGCTGAAGAGTTACTGCAATTGCAGGAGCAAAGCGGGGACATCGCGCACGAACCTGATCACAAAGAATTAGTGGCCGAAAGCATTCAAGCAGCCTCTTCTATTCAGAAATTGCAAGCTATACAACTGCAGCGCGAAAAAGGCCTATTGGCCGTACTGGAGACGGCGCAAGATCTCACCGCGATCAGGGACCTGGATCTCGTGCTTCAAGCCATCGTGCGGCGCTCGCGACAGATCTTTGCTACGGATATCGGCTATCTGACCAACTATGATCGTGTGCGCAATGATTTCTATATCCGCGCCACAGATGGAGCGACATCCGACCGGTTCAGAAATGTCCGTGTCCCTCCTGACCACGGCATTTGCGGCCACGTCCTCAAGCACAAAACACCCTATCACTGCACCAACTACATGCAGGACCAGGGTTTCATGCATGACAGTGGTATTGACCTGGCCATTGCCGAAGAAGGCGTCTGCTCGCTACTGGGCGCGCCACTGATGGTTGGCAACCACTGCATTGGCATACTTTGCGTCTGCGATCGGCAACCGCGGGGCCATGAGCCTTGGGAAATCTCCATGCTGGCAACACTGGCCGCACAAGCGGCCATTGCCATAGAGAACGCCCGCCTCTTTCAAGAAACCCAGGTCGCACTGCAGCGCGTCAGCGAAGCCAACGCCTTGCTGCACCAACAAACGATCGAGATTGCTGACGCCGCCGAAGCTCATGAGCAGATGACCAAACTCGCGGCGCGTGGCGGGTCGGTCACCGATATTCTGCAGATGGTGGCATCACTGCTGGGCGCAGAGGTTGCGTTACTCAACGAGGCCGAGCAGCTCACCTATCACGCGCGCGCGCCGCAGGCCACTACCGACCCCCAACTTTCCACACTATTTCAGAGCGTCGAGGTGCAAGACCTCGTGCACAAAGCCTTGACCCAAAGCCGCCTGTCCGGCCAGTCAAAATCCGTCGCGCCGGCGCCAGACCTGGTCTTGAAAATTGCGGCCATCACCGGCGCAAATGGTCTGCTGGGTGCCATGCTGATGCTGTCTCGCGAGGCAATCTCCGACACCCAGATTCGCACCTTCGAACGCGGGGCATTGGTCGCAGGCGTCGCCCTTCTATCTGAGGAACGCAGCAAACTCGCGCTAAGCAGCCGAAGTATCGCGACGATCAGATCGCTGGTGACCTGGCAGCAAGAGCCGCTGAACGTATTGCAGGCGTTGACTGAACCGCTCGGACTGGATCTGAACTCCCCTGTACGGATCATGGCGCTGCATGTTGAAAGCAATCATCTGGAGTACGCGCTACGCCGCATGCGGCCGCGTCTGCCACGCTCGGTCTTAATGGAGACACTCGATGGCCTTATCGTGGCCATTTACGCCGCTCATCACGCAGAAGAAACTCAAACCGCTGTCCAGTCGACACTGATGCAGAATTCACGTCTCAATGTCGTAGGCGTTTACTCAGACACCATTACGCAAATCAGTACGCTGCCGCAGTGCTTCCGCTCGCTCAAACGTTGCATTGATGTGCTCCTGGCCCTGAACCGCGACAACGAGCTGGTTTCCGAAGCGCTGTTTTCGATGTATGCGCTGCTGTTCGAACAGCGCGGCACCAAAGACCTGAATTCATTTATCCAGGCCAGTGTGGGCGAGCTCATCGCCCATGACCTGCGTCGCCATACCAATCTATGCGGAACGCTCCTGGCCTATCTGGACGAATCACAAAGCATCAAGATTGCCGCCGACGCTCTAGGTATCCACGTCAACACCTTGCGCCAGCGGCTGGAGACGATAGATCAGTTGCTTGGAAACTGGCGTAACGGCAGTAAAACACTGGAAATTCAAGTTGCTTTACGCATGCACAAGCTTAATAGTTCGCTATCGCGGGTGATCGAGTGAGGCGTGTTTTTATATCCAATGACCAACGGTTATCAAGGGCAAATTTACGACTAACTCCCAAAATATGCAGCCTTCACGGTCGGATCGTTCATTAGCTGATTCGCGGGCCCCTGGTTGACCAACTCACCGCGTTGCAACACATAGGCATAGTCGACAGACCTCAGGCTGAGTTGAACATTCTGCTCAACCAACAGCAAACTCAACCCTGTTTGCGTGAGCACACCCAGCACAGAGAAGATCTCCTCGACGATCCGTGGTGCCAAACCGATTGAGGGTTCGTCCAAAATCAACAGGCGAGGACGCGTCATCAATGCACGTCCTATCGCGACCATCTGCTGCTCGCCACCGGACAAGGTTCCGGCCCGCTGGCGTGCCCGTTCTCGTAACCTCGGAAAGAGATCGAGCACATACTCCAGTGTCTGTACGCGTTGCGCTTTAGCCTGTCCAAACGTCGAGGCCGCAATCAGATTCTCCATCACGGTACATTCGGCGAATAACAGGCGGCCTTCCGGCACCGTGGCGATACCCGCCTGGGTCCGCAACGAAGCTCTATCTTTGCTGATCTCGCGGCCATCCCAGCAGATGGACCCGCGACGAGACGTAATGAGGCCGTTGATCGTTTTAACGATCGTGCTCTTGCCCGCACCATTTGAGCCGATCAACGCCACTCTCCCCCCTGACGGAATCTCTATGGCAATGTCGCGGATGATCTCGGCCTTGCCGTAGCCGGCGATGACTCCACTCACGCTGAGGGCGCTCATTGGCCGGTCCCTCCCAAATACGCTTCCTGCACGCGTGGATCGCGAATCACGTCCTCAGTGCGACCACAGGTCATCATTTCACCGAAATTCAAAACCACTGCGTTTTCGCACAAACTCAGGACCACCGGCACGGAATGCTCCACAACGATCACCGCCAGCCCACGCGCGGAGAGTCTTTTGATCTGGGCGCACATCGCCTGGGATTCGGGTCCCGTCAACCCGGCCAGCATCTCATCGAGCAGCAGTAGCTGTGGTTCGGTGGCCAGCGCCCTGGCAATCTCAAGGCGGCGCAAATCAGCCACATTGAGCGTGTCCGCATCGACATCTGCCAAGCCATCCATACCCATATCCCGCAGCACCACCTCCGCGGCTTGTTCTGCCTGCTTTGCAGAGGCATGCCTTGAAAAGGCGGCCACTTTTACATTCTCGGCCACCGTCATTCCCCGAAAGGGTTTGACGATCTGGAATGTCCTGACCAGACCGTAGCGACAGATATCATGCGAAGCGGCACCATCGATTCGCTGCCCTTTGAAATGCACCTCTCCCGCATTGGCACGCAATGCGCCGGACAGGCAGTTGAACAGCGTGGTCTTGCCTGCTCCGTTAGGGCCTATCACTGCAAAAACTTCACTGGGCTGCACCGAGAAGCTCACATCCTTTAGCGCGTGCAGGCCCCCGAAGGATTTGCTCAGCCCATTCACCGTTAATAATGCAGTCATGGCGCAGTCTCCGCCTGTTCACTACGGGAAGCAGAAGCAACCGGCGCCAGCGGTCTCTGCGCAGTATCGGATCCCTGAGCGATCTCGGCTCTGCGGGCCCCACGCCGGCGCCAGCGCTCTACGAGCCAGCCGGCCACTCCCTGGGGGAGCAACAGGGCCAGTATCATTAACAGCGCCGCATAAAAAATGACGTTACTGCCCTGAATGGCAGTGAGGCCGCGCAGAAAGTCACTGAACGGTACCAGTATCCCGGCGCCCAAGAGCGGCCCCCACAATTGGGACATGCCGCCGATAATGGAGAACACCAGCAGCTGTATAGTCAAATCAATACTCAAGACTGAGCGCGGATCCACAAACGCAACGTAGTTCGCATAAAACGCGCCGCACAGCCCTGAAATAGCGGCGCTGATCAGAAATGCCCGCATCTTCATGGCCCGGGCATTGACGCCAAGCGCCTGGGCAGCGTCCTCATTGTCACGCAGCGCCCGCCAGTAATAGCCTGTACGCGAATTGAGCAACAGGCGGCACAGAAACATGACCGCCATGAGAATGGCGCCGATAATCAATCCATAGGGCCATTTCTCCATGAACTGTAAGTGAGCAGGCCCATTGTCTGCGATAGGCATTATGATGCCGTCCGAACGTCCCAACCCATCCGTTGCGGAAACGACAAAGAAGGCAACCTCGCTGAAGGCCAGCGTCGCGATGGCAAAGAAATAGCCACGCAGTCCATAGCGAAAACACAAACCGCCGATGACGTAAGCCGCCCCGACGGAAAGCGCTACACCCATGGGCCAGGTCATCAACGGCGACCACCCGTGCACGCTATAACCCCAGGCAACACTGTACGCACCGATGCCGACGAACAAGGCGTGACCCAGCGACATCAAGCCCGTCATGCCGGCCATCAGGTTCCAGGCCACAGCTAACGCACCATAAAAGCAGGTGAGTACAAACACGTCCATCAAATAGTTGTCGGTCAGCGCATAAAGAAAGGCCGCACTCACGACAGAACAGACCACCAGCAAACTCGAATATTGCTTCATCAGTGGGCCCCTCTTCTGGACAAAAGGCCCTCGGGCCGCAGCAACAATATGAGGATCAGCAGCACGAACGGTACAGCCGCCGCGATAGAGGCCGAGAACCATGCCACGGCCACGCTTTCGGCAACCCCGACGATCAGGCCGCCAAGCAAAGCACCACCAAAACTGCCCAGCCCCCCCACAATCACAATGACGAAGGCCTTGAGCGTAAACAGAGCACCGACCGCGGGATTCACATAGAGGACCGAAACCAACAAGGGCCCTGCCACCCCCAACGCGCCGATACCTACGGCCATGGCCCACCGATACACGCGTCCGATATCTATTCCAGATAAAGACGCCCCGTCATGCGACTGTGAGACCGCCCGCATCATGAGGCCGAAATCCGTGCGCCGCAGCAGAAGGTACAACACACCCAATAACAGAAAAGATGCCGCGCCGGCGATCATTTGCGGCACCTGCAGCATCACCATCCCCACGCCGAACCCTTCTGTAGAGCGCGGCAGAACGACCAGGCGGTTATCTCCCGTGAACAACAGCAAGGCAAAATGCTGGATCAGAAGCGACAAACCAATCGTGACCGCCATCTGATTAATTTCCGGCACGCGTATGGCAAAGCGCAACACACCAACGTACAGCAGCACGCCGCAGAGCATCAGCACAGGCGTGACCACCAAGATCGCCACAATGGGGTCCAGACCAAGCAATGCCCATAAGAAATATGCGGCATACATGGCGATCATCAAAAACTCCCCGTGGGCAAAGTTGATGATCCGCATCACACCAAAGACCAGGGTCAGGCCCACGGCGATCAAACCATACATCGCGCCGTTGGCCAGCCCTCCGATTAACGCCTGGAGCAGTATTCCGACTGTCATGGGTTCGGTTCGGTTTTACTCTGGAATGACCACTTGCTTGCTCGCCACAGCCTCGGGCCAGACGGTGACAAACTCGTTGTCGATCACTTGCGCGATCACGTACCTGACATGGTTCTGGCCATGCTCGTCAAAGGCCAGCGCATCTTCAGGCAGCAAGGAGGCGGGGCCATCAGGCAGATTCAGGGTCGCGAGCGCATCGCGCACCTTGACGGGATCAGCCGATCCCGCCTTGTCGACAGCCAGCGCTACCGCCCAGGTCGACGCGTACGCTTGCGCGGAATGGCTCAAAGGGATATCCCCATACTCGGCCTTGTAAGCCGCGACGAAATTTTCGGCCGCGGGCTTTTTGACATCCTGCATCCACTCCACAATGCCAAAGGTGTTCTCTACCAATGGACCCAACTGCAACAGGGTCGGATGCACATGGCCGCCAAAACCCAGGATCATGGGCTGAAATTTCTGGGCCGCCATGGCGCGCAGCAATACCGTTTCGTCGTCTACATAGCAAACGATCAGCACCAAGTCAGCGCCGCTGGCCTTGAGCTTGACCGCCTGTGTGCTCAGATCGGCCGAGCCTGTGCGAAAGCTCTCCTCAGCCACCACATTGATGCCGCGCTCACTCAGCTTGGCCTTGTACCCTTTGGCGACACCCTGGCCAAACGGACCGTCCTCATAGGCTATAGCTACCTTTTTGATGGGCTTGCCCTTGTCTCCAAGAAACGCCATGAAATCCATGACGTTGTCGGCCGCCCAACTGCCCTTGGGCGAAACCCGGAAAACAAACTTCAGGTTTTTTTCCGTAATGCTATCAGTCACGGCGCTGGTCACAACGAAAGGGGTTTTGTAGCGCTCGGCAACCTGCAAAGCAGGAATAGTGACCGCCGATGACCATGCGCCCATCAAGGCACTGACCTTGCTCCGCGATATCAGGCGATCGGCCTCGCTGCGCGAGACTTCCGGCTTGGATTGCGTATCGGCGACCACCAACTCCACCTTGGCCCCATTGAGCGACTTGATACCCCCTTGTTCATTGATCTGCTTGGCGGCTAGCTTGTGCGCGCGCAACAGTCTATCGCCATCCGCGGCAGTAGCGCCGGTCATGGGGACCAGCACGCCGATCTTGACGGTGTCAGCGGCATGAGCCGACCATGCACTCGCCATGGCGATCAGCGCGCAAGAAAACATTGACCCTATTATTTTGATTTTCGACATCTGCATTGCCTCCTCCTTGTGGCGAACCCAATCGCCGGGGTGATCGAGTGGCCTTATCGGCCTTTTTTTCTGCAGGCCGGCTTAGCGGCAGGTATAGCCACCGTCTACCGGCAAGGCCACCCCGGTGACAAAGGACGCGTCATCCGATGCCAGCCAAAGCACGGCATGCGCCACTTCCTCTGCTCGGGCCAACCTGCCCATGGGTACTGTGGTCAACAGGCGCTTTTCATTTTCCTCGGCCTGGGCCGCGTCACCACCACGGTTGGTGAATCCAGTTTTCATCGGTGTGTCGGCCAAACCCGGACACACGACATTGACCCGCACGCCGTCCGCGGCGAAACTTTGCGCAAGCGACTTGCCCAGGCCGACGATGCCGAATTTGGCGGTAGAGTAGATCGGGCTGAACATAGAACCCACCAGCCCCGAGATCGATGAGGTGAATACAATGGCGCCTCCCTGGCGCTTACGCATGTACCCCACCGCCTCGCCAGCGCCCAGAATGGCTGACGTCACATTCAACGACATCGCTTTGTGGTAATGAACCAAATCCAGATTTTCAATGGGCCCCGGACCCGGCATACCGGCATGAGCCCATAAAATATCAATGCCGCCCAGTTTGCGCGCCGCTTCGTGAATGCTGTCTTTGGCCCCCTCCTCGGTAGTGAGGTCGGCAACAATCGTTTCAAGCTTGCCTCCCCTGGCCTCGACGTCGGCGGCCAAGGTTTTTAAAGCTTCCGGATTGACATCCACCGCCGCCACGCGGGCGCCTTCACGGATAAACAGCTCTACGCCGGCGCGGCCCATTCCCGATGCGGCAGCCGTGATGACTGCCAGCTTGTTTTTCAATCGCATGATTTTCCTCTTTCGCTTATTGCGCGTATGCGTCCGGGAATTTTCCCGTAGTGCTGACAATCGTCGTGCGCGTCTCGAGAAAACTGTCGAGCGCCTCAAGGCCATTCTCGCGGCCCCACCCGCTGGCCTTCATACCGCCATAGGGTGTAGACCAGCGTATGTATCGATAGGTATTGACCCACACCATGCCGGCGTCAATGCGCGCCGCCACGCGATGGCAGCGACCCACGTCACGCGACCACAGCCCTGCTGTCAGCCCATAGCGAGTGTCGTTCGCAATAGCGATGGCTTCGTCCTCACCATCAAATGGAATCAGTGCCGCCACCGGTCCGAAAATCTCTTCGCGCGCGATGCGCATTTGATTATTGACTCCGGCAAACACCGTTGGCGCGACAAAATAGCCGTCGGCCAATGCCGGCTCATCCAGGCGTTTGCCGCCGGTCACAAGCTGTGCGCCTTCGCTGACGCCAATATCGATATACGAAAGCGTTTTATCAAGCTGAGCCTGGTGTGCCTGCGGGCCCATATGCGTTGCCTCGTCCAGAGGCATGCCGACACGCACCCGAGACGCTCTCTGCGCAAAAGCCTCTACCACCTGATCGTAGACGGGGCGCTCCACCAGAACGCGTGAACCGAGCGCGCAGCTTTGGCCGCATAGTGTCCATGCCGATCCTGTCGCTGCGTTGAGCGCCTGCTCAAGGTCGGCATCCGCAAAAATAATATGCGGGGCTTTGCCCCCGAGCTCAAACGTAAAGCGCTTGAGGCTCTCGGCACCGGTGCGCAGAATATCTTTGGCGGTGTTGCCCTCTCCGGTGAACGCAATCTTGTCGACACCTTCGTGCGCGACCAATGCGGCGCCGGCTTCGTGGCCATAGCCTGGCACAACATTGACAACGCCAGGAGGAAAGCCAGCCTCTTCAATAAGCCGTGCAAGCTCCAGTGCGGTGACCGGCGTCTGCTCGGCGGGTTTCAACACCACGGTGCAGCCCGCCGCCAGAGCGGGAGCCAGTTTCCAAGTCGCCGCCATCAACGGCACATTCCAGGGCACAATCGCGCCCACTACGCCTACCGGCAATCTCGTCGTGTAGACATGAACGGAATCATCCATAGGAATCGTACGGCCCGACAGCTTGTCCGCGAGAGACGCATACCATCGATACCACTGGTGATGACTACCGACATCCACTCGCGCGTCACGCAAGGCTCGACCCGAATCACGTGACTCGAGAACAGCAAGTTCGGATGCATGCTTCTGATAAACATCAGCCAGACGAAGTAGCAGTGCCGCGCGTTCCCAGCCCGGCATACGCCCCCATGGGCCCTCGAAAGCGGCACGCGCAGCCTGCACGGCCCGATCGATATCCTGAGGCCCCCCGTAGGCCACCACGGCCCAGGGTTTGCCGGTTGCGGGATCAATACTATCGATGAACCCGCCGTCTATGGGTGCCACCCACTCCCCACCGATGAAGAGTTTTTCATAGCGTCGCAATGCCCCTTCATGGCGGGGGGGATGCGATGTGGCAATGCCATCTCGATGCATTCCAGTCTCCAATTAATCTTGTATGTGAATTATTTATCCACAATATTGGATTTAAAATACAACACACAGAATAGGTAGAATCCCGAATAGAACACCATCAGGCAACGATTATTGAAGTTGTACGTGTCTAATTCGTTGATTTAATGAATTTTTATAAATTATTTTCCAAACTCAACGATGAAATTAATTTTCACTTGATTCTTTTCTTTCATATAAAATTCATGATCATGAATTTTTAGTCTTCGTATTAAATTCGGACCAATATGCCCTCTTCGTGAATGCACATCCGCATATATTGATAGAGTCGAACCCCACTCCCACCGATCCAATCAAAGGTACACAGCCCCCATGCAGGTCAAACAAGCTGCAAACGTCCTGACGCTTCTTGAGTATTTCGCCAAACGCAGGCGCCCCGCGACGCTTGCCGAATTGGCTGATGAGCTTGGTTGGCCCAGATCCAGCGCCTTCAATCTGATTGGCACCCTGGCGAGTAAAGGCTATCTGTATGAACCGCGAGCACGAGGCGGGTATTACCCAAGCCCGCAATGGGCGGCAACTATCGCTCCGATCGCCGACGCAGATCCCTTGCCAGAGGCGTTACTACAATTAGCCAAAGAGGTCGCCCAGGAAACAGGCGAAACCACCGCCATCGGCGCCTGTGCGGGTACGCATGTCATGTTCGTGCACGTCGCGGAGTCCAGCCAGCCCATACGCTATTTCGCACAGGTAGGCAGTCGAGTCCCCATCCATGCCAGCTCGGCTGGTCGTGCGATTCTGGTGCAGTACAGCCAACAAGAACGCCAATCGATATACCGAAAAATAGAATTTCAACGCTACACCGACACCACGCCCATGAGCATCGATGAGGTCGAGTCTGAAATCCGACACTCGGTAGAACGCGGCTATTTTCAAAGCCACGCCGAGTACCTGCCCGACCTGGTCGGTGTATCCCTGGCCTTGCCAGTACAGTCTCGCAAGCTATCGATTGTCGTGGCGGGGCCGATTTCCCGGTGCGAAAGCCGTCGTTTACTCACTGCCGAAATACTGCAGCGTGGCTTGCGTCGCTTTGCATCGGATCTGTAATCAACGACTGGACTGCATACCTGGGCCTTTACTGCGAACGCGTAGCACCAGGTCTCGGCATCATCTTCAAGACCGAATTCTCGCGGCTGCGCCCTAAAGCGAACGTCGCCCTTGCCCATGCGTTTTTTGATAAATACGCGGCGACATGCCGAAGCGCTCTCGAAAATCACGCGAGAAATGCGCACCGTCGGCAAAGCCGCAGTCCAGCGCAATCTGTGTGACGTTGCTGGGGCGATTGACCAGTAGCCAGCGACCATAGTCCAGCCGCAGGCGACGCTGAAAAGCCATGGGGGAAACACCCAACGCAGCATGAAAGGCACGCTCGAGCTGACGCCGCCCCAATCCGACATAACGAGCGACGGCATCAGCCGAAGGCGGATCGTCCATGCGCTGCTCAATAAAATGCGCAGCCTGCCGCACACGCACGTCCTGAATGCCGGTGAGGTCGGTATAAAAATGGGCCTGCGGCAAACGTGCAGGACGCATGCCCTGCAGCATCATGTGCCGCACCGCCTGCTGCGCCTTGTCCCGCCCGCAATGGCGCGCGACCAGATACAGACCGAGGTCAATGGCGGCAGTCGATCCTGCACACGTAATCAGGTCGCCCTCGTCGATAAACAGGCGATCAACCATCGCACGCGTTCCAGGAAACTTGGCACGAAAGGCATCCAGCACATTCCAATGCACGCACACGGCACGCGACTGCACCACACCCGCTTGTGCCAAGGCAAAGGTCCCGGTGCAGATCCCCAACAGCCTGACGCGCTTGGACACGGCCTTTAGCAACCAGTCCCTGAGCACCGGTGGTAGGTGAACATTCGGGTAATCATTTCCCCCACACACCGCGACATAATCGAACTGCGACGGATCCACCGCATCAAGCGCGCACTCCACGTCCAGCGTCATCCCGGCGCTAGCGCGCCGCGGCTTGCCATCCCAGCTCATCACTTTCCAGGCCGTATGAATCTGGCGGCTGCGTCCGCCATGGTCGCCCGCCAGTCGCAACGCGTCGACAAACCCTGCAAATGCCGTGAGCGTAAATTGGTCGAGCAGGATGCAGCCGACCGTCAGCTGGGGTTTCCCCTCATACGATGGCAAAAGCGCGTCTTCATAGGGAGAACCAGAAAACGCAGGCGCAGTCGAAGAAGCCATGTCGCAATTATTCAAGTTTATGACCCAGGATTTCAAGCGAGCGTACAGCACAATCGGCAAGATGGCACCGTACGTCACCATTAAAAATGATCGACAAGGGGAAAACGTCATGGCACGACCGATACGTAGTACGTTGACCGCAGCCGCTTTGCTTGCCAGCGGCCTGATGTCCCAACACGTTCTGGCGCAAGACAAGAGCATTACGGTTGCCTGGTACGGCGGAAATTGGGGCGAAGCATTTCGCGCCTGCGTAGCCGACCCGTATACCAAAGCGACCGGCGTGCGAGTCAATGCCGATGTCGGCACGTCGACCACGACCCTGGCCAAGCTGCAGCAACAGAAATCCGCACCGACCATCGATGTCGCCTACATGGACGGCGGTATCAGCGAACTCGCACAAGCCGCAGGCGTACTCGATTCGCTTGAACCGGCCGCCATTCCGAACATGAAAAACCTGCTCAAACAGGCCGTGTACAAGTCGGGGGAAAACACCTTTGCCGTAGGATCGGGCTACTACTCGCTGGGCCTGACCTACAACACCCAGGAAATCAAGACACCGCCCACCAGTTGGCAAGACCTGTGGAAGCCCGAATACGCAGGCGCGGTCGCCATCCCTTCGCCGTCGAACTCGTCGGGTGTGCCCTTCGTGCTGTTCCTGGCCAAGATATTCGGTGTTGACGGCGACAACCTCGACCCGTTATTTGCACGATTATCGAAACTCGATACGGCCCTGTTCTTTGACAGCTCGGGTGCCGCCACCAACGCCTACCAAAGCGGCGAGGCCATTATCGGCGCGCACTTCAACGTGGGCGCATGGGACCTGATCGACAAAGGGATGCCCATCGGGTTTGTGGTGCCCAAGGAAGGTGCATGGGCCACCGACGCCCGCTTGCACCTCGTCAAAAACGGGCCCAATAAACAGGCTGCGCAACAGTTCATCAACACGGCCCTTACCCCCGATGCCGCATCGTGCCTGGCAACTCGCCTTTATCTCGGACCCGCCGTGCAAGGCGTGAAGGTCGCCGAGGATGTGGCCCGAAAGCTGCCTTGGGGTGCGACAGGTTCAGTCGACAACCTGGCGTTGTTCGACTGGAGCATGGTCAATGCCCGACGCGCCGCCATCACCGATACCTGGAATCGCCAGGTCGCCCGCTAGACGTAAGTCGAATCAAGTCCGACACGCCAACAACAAGGTTTATCGATGTCAGCGTTATTGACTCTGGACGGCATATGCCAACGCTTCGGCGCTTCGACTGCGTTGGATCACATCCATCTGTCCGTCGAGCAAGGCGAATTCATTGCCTTGCTCGGGCCCAGCGGCTGCGGCAAAACCACACTCCTGCGCACCATTGCGGGGTTTCTGATGCCCACGACCGGTCGGGTTCTGATCGAGGATCAGGATGTGAGCACCCTTGCGCCTTATCGCCGGCCCTTGAATACCGTGTTCCAGAATTACGCCCTGTTTCCGCACCTCTCGGTGTCGGGCAACGTCATGTATGGACCACGCCGCACCGGCATGTCCCGACGCGAAGCGCAAGAACGATCGCGGGAAGCCCTGGATATGGTGGGTCTGGGCGAGTTCGCAGAACGTTTTCCGCGCGAACTGTCCGGCGGGCAACAGCAACGCGTTGCATTGGCACGGGCCATCGTCAATCGTCCCAAGCTCCTGCTGCTGGACGAGCCTCTTTCCGCGCTGGATTTAAAACTGCGCAAGCGTGTACAGCTGGAGCTCAAACACCTGCAACAAAAACTGGGCATCGCCTTTTTGTTCGTCACGCACGATCAGGAAGAAGCCATGACCATGGCCGATCGCATCGTGGTGATGCATGGCGGTCGAATAGAACAGGTCGGTACGGGAGCGGACATCTATCGCCGGCCCGCTTCCCGCTTCGTTGCAGAATTCATCGGCGAAGCCAACATCTTGCCCTGGGCCCGCGATAGCGAAGCACAGGTATCGCTGGATGGGACTGGGCTCATCTTGCCCGCCCATGTTCCGGTGCCCGTAGCCACACACGGGATCGCCGTACTACGACCGGAAGACATTCAAGTCGCGGCGCCAGCGTCCGGCGACATCGACAGCACGACGGCCGACCCCGTAGGCTCACTGGGGACACCCGCAGACGTCACCTCAAATGCCGTGCCCGCCGGTTGTCTGCAACTGACGGCCGTCGTCACCGATCTGGTCAGCGTTGGCAGTCATACCGTCGTGCATACGCGGGTAGGCGAGCTTACAGTGCTGGCACGTGTACCAGGCTTGCCCGACGAGTCCCTGGCTGTCGGAAAATCGGTCGCACTATGGTGGCAGCCCAACCGCATGCACCTCATCGGCGAGACGGTGTGATGTCTCGCCTGCGCACCCCTTTCCTGCTGCTGGTGATACCGCTGGCTTTTTTCGCGGCTTTTTTCCTGGCGCCTCTTGCCACCGTAGTGATTGCCAGCCTGACCTCGTCAAACGGTGACACAGGTCTGACATTCGATCATTACGTGCGCGTGCTGGCCGACCGGTACCACTGGGATGTGATCCTGGTGACGTTTCGGATCGGACTCTATACCACCATCGCCTGCCTGCTGCTGGGCTACCCCCTGGCGTGGTATTTGGTACGCATTGTGCGCTGGCGTACGTGGCGCCGGGTGTGCGTGATCATGCTGGTCGTCCCCCTGTTCACCAGCAATATCGTTCGGTCTTTCGGCTGGATGGTGCTTCTGGGTCGCAACGGTCTGGTCAATGACGGGCTGATGGGGATGGGTCTGGTCGATCGCCCCGTCAGATTTCTGGGGACCGAACTCGGCATCCTGATCGGCATGGTGTATGTGCTGCTTCCCTTTGTCGTGCTGGCCGTGGGCAATGCGCTGGCGTGCGTCGACACCAGTCTGGAACACGCCTCTTCCGACCTCGGTGCACGCCCTGGCGCGACCTTCATGCACGTCACGCTGCCATTGACACTTCCCGGCATCATGTCTGGCGCCATCATGGTATTTACGCTGGCCGTCAGCGCCTACGTCACACCCGCCCTGCTTTCGGGTGGTCGCATATCGGTGCTGTCCATGCTCATCTTCCAACAGTACAGCTCAGTCTTCGATTTTCATTATGGCGGCGCGTTGAGCGTAGTGCTGCTGATCTTCACGATGGCCATGGTCGGCCTGGCCGCCCGCGTTGGTACTCTAAAAGGAAGCACATTGTGATCGGCCGCTTCTTGATCCGAATCGTGTCCTGGGCTCTGTTGGCCTATCTTGTACTACCGCTGGTAGTCATTCTAGGCGCGTCGCTGAGCACAACACCGTTTCTGGCTTTCCCACCCGAAGGTATCACGCTGGATTGGTATCGAAAAATGATGGCCGATCCTAGCTACGTGTCGTCTTTTGCCACCAGCACACTGTTGGCCGGCGCCGCCACGATCCTGGCGGTAATCATGACAGTACCCGCGGCATTGGCGTTGGCCCGGTTTTCGTTTCCCGGAAAAGCCGCCGTATCCTCCATCCTGATGTCGCCCCTGGTCCTGCCGCACATCGTGCTGGGCGCCGCCCTGCTGCAGTTCGGCGCGTACTTCGGCCTGACGCGCAATTTTCTTGCCCTGCTGGTTGGCCATACCGTCATCGTCGCCCCGTTCGTATTGCGCTCGGCGTTTGCACTGCTCACGCCCGAACAGCGCGCACTTGAAGAGGCGTCCTCCGATCTGGGCGCTCGTCCCTGGACCACATTTTTCCTGGTCGTCCTGCCGCAGATACGCCCGGGCATTGTGACCGGTTCAATCTTTGCATTCATCTCGTCATTCATCAATGTCGAGCTCTCGATTTTCAACACCACGGCCGACCTCAATACGATACCGGTCAAGCTCTTCAACTACGTGCAGTACACGATCGACCCGACCATCGCGGCAGTCTCGGGCGCGACCATCATCGCCGCCGTCCTCGCCATCGTTATTCTGGATCTGACCATCGGCCTGGACATGTTGTCCGACCGCGAATAGCCCGTCCTTTTTTCCTTCCTCTTTCAGTCAGGAGTACCAGTCATGCGCAAGCAAGACGCGTTCGACGTCATCTATACCCATACCGAGGGCGAGCCCCTTTGCATCATCCACAGCGGTATCCCCTACCCTGCAGGCTCATCCATTCTCGAGAAGCGTGCGTTCCTGGAAGCGAACTACGATTGGCTGCGCAAAGCGCTGATGCGTGAACCCAGAGGTCACAGCGACATGTTCGGTGTGTTTCTCACCCCCCCTTCAAGCCCGGAATTCGACGCCGGTCTGATTTACATCGACGGCACCGAGTATTCCCATATGTGCGGACACGGCACCATCGCCGTCAGCATGGCCATGGTTGCGCTGGGTCTGGTGCCACGCGGCGAGAACGGCATGACCACCATCCGTTTCGAGACGACGGCCGGGTTGGTCGTTTCCGAAGTCGCGTCCGATGGCGACGAGGTACTGTGGACGCGTTTTGAGAACGTACCGGCCTACGTCGAGGCGCAAGACATTCCCGTACACATCCCGGGCTACGGTGACCTGAAGGCCGACATTGTGTGGGGCGGTAATTACTTCGGTATCGTCGACCTGACCGACTGCGCCCTACGCATCTCTCCCGACAACGGCAGCGAGCTTTCGCGCCTGGGGATTCTGGTGCGCGACCAGATCAACCAGACCCGTAAGATCCAGCATCCGACCCAGGGCCATATCAACAACCTGAACTACGTCACGTTCTGGCATCCCGCCACGATCGAAGGTGCGTTCTACAAAAACGTACACGTATTCAGCGCCGGTCAGCTCGATCGCTCGCCCGGCGGAACCGGAACGAGTGCCATGATGGCCATGTTCGAAGCGCGCGGCAAAATGGGATTGAATCAACCCATCCTGTCCGAAGGTTTACTGGGCAGCGGCACGTTCGAGGGTTGCCTGCTGGGCGAAGTTGATCTGGACGGCACCCGTGCCGTGCGCCCGACGGTCAAAGGTACCGCTAGCATCCTGGGCACAGCACGCTGGGCGATCGACCGCAATGATCCGGTGGGCGCGGGCTTTTTGATCCGCTGATAAACCAGCCGCGGAATGCGAAGTCGGCTACCGTCGCCGCCTTAAGGCACCGGTAGCCGCAGCCTTGAGCAACCGCTGAAATGTCGGACACTCAGCGTGGTTAGGGGCCGGGCATGCGGCCGCATGCCGCAGCCCCCGACTCATTGCCCGAAGCTGCTTGACGGTCGCATCAATCTCATCTGCCTTGGCCGACAACACACCTCTATCAATAAGCGGTCCTCCGCTTGGAGAGAGCATGGCGCGTATCTCATCCAACGAGAGGCCGCCAGCCTGACCAAGCGCGATGAGGGCCAACTGGTCCAGCACGTTAGGCGCAAACTGGCGGCGCACCCCTCGTGGGCCCGCTGACGCAATCAAGCCCTTTTGTTCATAGAAACGCAGCGTATGGGCGGGAACGCCGGTGCGTTTTGCGACCTCGGCAATATCCATTCACAGACCCCTTGACTTAAAGTTGACTTCAACTTTTATCATGCACCTGGAAAGTGAATAGGTCAATGTGAGAGAGGTAAATATGGCAACGCTGGAAGATGTAGCGCGGATCGTTTTGATGGGGATCGGCGCCACCGCCGTCATGGACGTATGGCTCATCTTCATGAAGGTCCTTGGCGTTCCAACGCTCAGCTTCGCACTGGTCGGTCGCTGGATAGGTCATTTATGGCGCGGTAAGTTCGCGCACGCCAGCATTGGGCAAGCAAGCCCCATCCGGGGCGAACTGACCTTGGGTTGGATAGCGCACTACGCCGTGGGCATTGCTTTCGCATGGCTGTTGGTGTGCATTCAAGGCGTTGATTGGCTGCATCAACCCATCTTGATGCCAGCCATTTCCGTGGGTGCGGCGACCGTTGCGGTGCCACTGTTCGTTATACAACCCGCTATGGGGGCAGGATTTGCATCCTCCAAGACGCCCACGCCAGCGAAGAATTGCTTACGCAGTGTGATGACGCATACCGTCTTCGGGCTAGGTCTCTATCTGTCTGCCGTACTGATCGCCTACGCGTGAAAGTGGGCTGAGCCACTATCGATAAGCGCCTCGCGAGATTCCGGCGGCGAGCAACAACAACTGGCGATTGCGCGTGACATCTTGCTGAAACCTCAGTTGATGATGATTGATGCGCCCTTGCTCGGATTGGCACGTCTGCTCTCCCCAGTACAATCCCGCAAGCTGTCGGTTGTGGTGGCGAAGTCTATTTCCCGGTACGAAAGCCGTCGTTCATTCACTACCGAAATACTACAACGTGGCTGGCGCCGCTTTGCATCGGACCTGTAATGGACGACTGGACTGCATACCTGGACCTTTACTGCGAACGCACTGCCTCAGGCCTCTGGAACGAGCCGTTGAACGCGATGACCAACCTCGCGTTCTGGATTGCCGCTGGGGTTGTTGTCGCCGTGTGCCGCCGTCGCGGCAAGGTACTCACAACCGACCTCAAGGTCTTGATACTGCTGCTCCTGGTGGTGGGTGCAGGTAGCCTGGCGCTGCACACGCTGGCTACGCGCGCGGCCGGCTTGGCCGATGTGGTGGGCATTGCCCTATACCTGCACGCTTGGTGCGTCGTGTACCTGCACCGTGTGTGGCATTGGCCCTGGCGACTAGCCTGGCTAGGCGTCCCCGGCTTCCTGTTGCTATCCACCGCCCTGGGCTGGGTCTGGCAGTCGATCGACATGCAGCCAGCCGCCTACCTCGCCGCCTGGACCGTGTTGCTGCTGGCCTGCCTGGATGCTGCGCGACGGCGCCAGCTGGCCGTCGCCAGACCATTGGGGTATGCCTGGCTCGTGTTCGCGTGCAGTATGGCGCTCAGACAAATTGATTCGACACTGTGCGGCGCCTGGCCCCATGGCACCCACTTTATGTGGCATCTACTTAATGCGTGCACACTGGGCTTGACGGTGTGGGGATTGGCGTGTGCACAGCGCGAGCCAACGCGGCCTTGCGGAGACACGTCCAAGGCGAAATGAATCCCCAGCAAAACAGGTACAGCCAGGCCGGCGCCACATTGCGTTTGCAACGCAGATACAATTTGACTGCTCCCTTCCCTAAAGGGAAAGGGATTCCCACTTCACAGAACCGAGCCGTTGCGCATCAACACTCATGCACTCAGGTCTTACCGTTTCTCCAAGGGCTAACACCGCCAGCCCGGCGGCTAATACGTTATGCGCTGCGTTGAGGTCACGGTCGTGGTCTGTGCCGCATTCTGGACAGGACCACTGCCGCACGCTCAACGGCAGCTTAGGTAAAACGTGCCCGCAAGCGTGGCAGCGCTTGCTGGAGGGGTACCAGCGATCCACGCCCACGAACTCACGCCCGTACCAACGTGCCTTGTATTCCAGCTGTCTTACAAACTCCGACCACCCAGCATCGCTGATGGACTTAGCAAGGCAGCGGTTTTTCCGCATGGCTGACACAGACAAGCTTTCTACGGCGATCACTTGGTTTTCGTGGATCAACCGGGTGGAAAGCTGGTGCAGGAAATCCCTGCGGGTGTCTGCGATCTTGGCATGCAGTTTGGCGACTTTTAGCCTTGCCTTGGCCCGGCGAGCCGAGCCGCGTTGTTTCCTGGCCAAGCGGCGTTGTAGCTTGGCCAACTTGGCTTCATGTTGTCGAAATATCTGTGGCGCATCGACTTTTTCTCCTGTTGAGAGGGTCGCAAAATGAGTCAGTCCCAGGTCAATCCCGACGCCAGTCGACGCGGGCGTTTTCTGCACCACAACGTCATCACACAGCAGGCTGACGAAATATCGTCCTGCCGGGTCTTTGCTGACGGTGACGGTGGTGACCTTGGCTGCCTTGGGGAGCTGACGGGACCAACGAATCGGGAGCGCCTCGCGCATCTTCGCCAATTTGAGCGACCGGCCATCCCAGCGAAAGGCACTGGCGGTGTATTCGGCCGATTGCGGGCCGTCTTTGCGTTTGAAGCGCGCGTATCCCGTGCGTTTCGCGAAGAAATTAACGAACGCCGTTTGCAAATGACGCAGCGTTTGTTGCAGCGGGACACTACTGACCTCGTTCAACCACAGGCAGTCCGACTTTTTTTTCAGGACCGTCAGCGCAGCCGAAGTCGCGCGATATCCCAGACGCTCTTGCCGCTGGGCCCAGGCCGTCGAACGAAGATTAAGCATGTGGTTGTAGACCACGCGCACACACCCAAACGTGCGAGCCAGCGTGATCGCTTGCCCGGGCGTGGGATAGAACCGGAATCGGTAGGCACGTTTGATTTGCATGCCCCAGATACTATCCGCGCCAAACCAAATTACTGGATATTCATTCAGATATCGGCTCATATCAGACCAATCCTGCAGCCTAACGGCTGCGCCCCTTTCCTCCCCGGCAAGAATGCCGAGGTTTCTCGGCGCAATGGATGAATAGTTTGTTTCACCCGTGTGAATCATCAAAGAATGACCACGATTGTGGCTGCAACGGGTTTATACGCGGCTGACAGCAGCGCGATTGCGCGCGTCGATATCACAGCTCAGATGCTGCGCTCCAATCACCTCCCACCGCGCCGAACAACTGCACGACAGCCACATCATGCTCCGTCGCCGCGTCAATGGCGCCCACACGATCGGCAAAACTGCTGCGCTGGCTGTCCAGATAGCGAAGAAAGCCATCCACACCTTGCTTGTACCGGGCCTCGGCCAGAGTCAACGCCTGAGTGCTTGCGGCAGCCAGGGCGCGGCGCGCCTGCGCTTCACGGGCCAGGGTTTCTCGGCCATCCAGCGCATCGACCACCTCTCGAAATGCGGTCTGGATGGTTCGCTCATAGGCGACAACGGCACGATCGCGTCGCACCGATGCGAGGTCGAGGCTCGCACGGTTCTGGCCACCGCGAAATATAGGCAGATCAATGCGAGGGGCGAACGTCCACGCCCCGCTTCCCGCCTCAAAAAGGCCGGACAGATCTGAACTCGCACTGCCATAACTGCCTGTCAGGGACAGTCTGGGAAAGAATGCCGCACGGGCTGCGCCGATATCGGCATTGCGCGCCATCAGCCGGCGTTCTGCAGCAAGGATGTCGGGGCGACGCTGCAGTAGCTCGGCAGGCAAGCCGGCATGGACCTGGTCGGAGATGATGCTGCCAGATGCTGGCGCCGTCAAAATGGCGTCGCGATCAACCGTATTGCCGACCAGCATGGCCAAGGCATTGCGTGCACGCTGAAACTCCCTATCGGTACGTTCCAGTTCGGCTCGCGCCTCCTCGGTCAGTGCAATGGCATCCTGGTAGTCCAAAGCGCTTGCGACACCTTGGCTACGGCGTTGGCTGATGAGATTGAGCGAGATTTGCCTGGTTTGCAGGGTCTCTTGCGTTAGCAGCCTACGCTTGAGCGCACCGTCGGCAACGACATAGGATTCCAACACGGATACGATCAGGCTGATGCGCACCGCTCGAGCCACCTCCTCCGTCGCCAGGTACTCTTGCAAGGCCGCTTCGGAAAGGCTGCGTAATCGGCCGAACAGGTCCAATTCGAACGCTGTCAGACCCAGCCCGACTTCGTAGCGATCGGATATCCTGTCCTGACCAGGGCTGCCGATGTCGGCGGGCACACGCTGGCGCTGGCCGCTTGCCTGCCCATCTATGAAGGGGTAGCGGTCGGCTCGCTGTATGCGGTATTGGGCTCGAGCTGCCTCGATGTCCAGCAGCGCCGTTTTCAAATCGCGGTTGTTTTCCAAAGCCAGGTGGACGAGCTCGCGCGCTTCGTCGTTGCGTACAAAATCCTGCCACGCAATCGATGCCGCCGAGCCCCCCTGCTGTTCGCCGGCAAAGGCGGCAGGCCAGGCCGCAGGTATAGGTGCTACGGGACGCTGATAATCCGGCGTCAACGTACAGCCAGACAGAACGACAACCGCGACGACCCACAGAGATTTAGTCAGAAATACAGACATGCGTGACCTTGCTCAATTCGCTTCTTGCGTCAAAGGGCGTTCTGTCGTGGCATCAGGCACCGTCTGATACCTGGCACGTAACCCCATGACCCAGGAATAAAAAGTCGGAACAAACAGCACACCAAGAATGGTGGCGCTCAACATGCCTCCAATCACGCCTACCCCCAATGCCCGCTGACTCGCCGCCCCTGCCCCGGTTGCGATGGCCAACGGCACGACACCCAGAACGAAAGCCATGGATGTCATGACAATAGGACGAAAACGCATTCGTGCCGCCTCGACCGCTGCCTCGTATACGCCCATGCCGTCGCGATGCAGGTCCTTGGCAAACTCCACGATCAGGATGGCATTCTTGGCCGCCAGGCCAATGATGGTGATGAGGCCAACCTTGAAATAGACGTCGTTGGGCATGCCCAGCACAGTCACGGCTAACACCGAACCCAGTGCGCCTATCGGCACGATCAACATAACGGCTGCCGGGATCGACCAGCTTTCATACAGGGCCACCAGCACCAGGAACACAACAAGGAAGGCCAAAGCGAACAGACCAAGCGCCTGGGAACCCGCCAAGCGTTCCTGATAGGAAATTCCTGTCCATTCGTAGCCAATGCCTTCGGGTAGCGTTGACGCAATACGCTCCATCTCCGCCATCGCCTCGCCGGAACTGCCACCGGGGGCGGCATCGCCCGCGATGCGAAATGCGAGATAGCCGTTATAACGAGTCGATTGCGCGGCATTGAGCCGCCAATCGGTCAAAACAAAACTGGTCAACGGAACCAAATTGCCTTCGCGATTGGGAACATAAACCCGCTCGAGACCTTCCGGGGTCAATCGATCTCCTATGTCGGATTGGATGATGACCCGTTGCGTGCGGCCAGCATTGATGAAGTCGTTGACCGTCGCGGAACCGAACGCTGCAGACAACGCACCAGCGACGCGGTCGAAACTGACACCCAACGCTTCCATTTTGCTGCGATCCACTTCCAGATGCAGCTCGGGGGCATCCGCCAGACCCTCCAGGCGCACACCGGACAAGAGAGGCGATGCCAAGGCCTGCGCCAGCAGCTGGTCACGTGCTTCGATCAGTGTGTCACGGCCTACGCCCCCGCGATCCTGCAACCGCATGGCAAAGCCGCCCGACACGCCCAGTCCGGGGATAGCCGGTGGCGAAATTGCCATGAGCCGGCCGTCGGGAGCATCCCGAAATGCACGGTTGAATAAAGCAATTTCGTCCATTGCCGACTCTCCGCGCCCACGTTCAGACCAGTCTTCCAACACCGAGAAAACCACGCCGGCAGTTTGCCCACTTGCCGAGAAACTGAAACCCATGACGGCTGTGTTGGCCACAAAGTTTTCTCGGGTCGCAATGTAGGCCTCGTGTTGCTTTACCATCTCTTCCATCCGCGCCTGTGTGGCGCCCGGCGGCATCCTGATGTCGGTAAATATGACGCCCTGATCTTCCAACGGAACGAAGGATTCAGGCAGGCGCATGTAAAGCACCGCCAACACCGCCACCAGCACGGCGTAAATCGCCATGTAGCGCCCGGTACGTCGCACCGATCTCGACGTTCGCATGGCATATCGCTCGGTAATCCTGCCGAAGCGCTTGTTGAACCAACCGAAGAAGCCCTTTTTTTCGTGGTGATGACCTGGAGGGATAGGCTTCAGGAGCGTGGCGCAAAGCGCGGGCGTGAATGTCAAAGCAAGAAAACCGGAAAGCAGGATTGACACTGCCAGGGACAATGAAAACTGGCGATAAATGACACCCACCGAGCCGCTCATGAAAGCCAGCGGGACGAATACACCAGCCAGCACCAGCGTGATCCCGACAATGGCGCCCGACACCTGCCGCATAGCCTTGACAGTGGCGTCTCGCGGCGACAGTCCTTCCTCGGCCATGATGCGCTCGACGTTCTCGACGACCACGATGGCGTCATCCACCAGAATACCGATGGCAAGTACCATCCCGAACATTGTCATCATGTTGATGGAGAAGCCCAGGGCCAACATCATGGCGAACGTCCCCATCAGGCAGACCGGCACGACGATGGTGGGAATCAGCGTATAGCGCAAGTTCTGCAAAAACAGCAACATCACCAGAAACACCAGCACGATGGCCTCCAGCAAGGTCTGTATGACCTTGTTAATGGCCACCTCTACAAAGCGAGAGGTGTCATAAGGCACCCGGTACTCGACCCCATCCGGGAAAGACGCAGACAGCTCCTGAAGACGCTCGCGCACCGCTGCCGCCGTCTCCAGGGCGTTTGCGTTGGGCGCAAGCTGGATTCCGGTGGCAATGCCCATCTGCCCATTGGCGCGAACCTGAAAGTTGAAGTTCTCGGAGTTGATCTCGATGCGTGCCACATCCCTGAGATAGACCGCCGAACCGTCCGGATTGGCGCGCAACACAATACCGCCGAACGCCTCGGGATCGGCCAGCATGCCATCGACCGACAAGGAGGCGCTGAGCTCCTGCTTCGAATCAGTTGGCATGCTGCCGAAACTACCGGCCGGCACCTGGACATTCTGTGCCGCAATCGCATTGCGCACATCGGCAATGGATAGGCTATAACCCTGCAACTTACCAGCGTCCACCCAGACACGCATGGCCGCTTCGGCGCCGAAAAAACTCAGTCTGCCCACGCCCGGAATTCTTCTGAGCTCATTATTGATATTGCGAGCGATGAAGTCGCCCAGTTGCACACGACTCGGATTTTCGACGCCGTCCTGGTAGCCGATAACCACCATCATGAGAAAATTGGAACTGGCCTGATCCACCTCGACGCCTTGTTGCAGCACCGCCTGTGGCAACCTGGCTTCGGCATTGGTCAGCCGATTTTGCACATCCACCTGGGCCATGTTTGGATCCGTGCCAGGCTGAAAGGTCACGTTGATTTCCGCGGTACCGTTCGAACTGCCGGATGATTCGAAATACAGCAGATTCCGCACCCCGTTCAGTTCTTCTTCGATCACACTGATGACCGAATCGACCATGACAGATGCCGATGCGCCTGGGTAGGTCGCATTGATGGAAATACGCGGCGGTGCGACCTCCGGATAGCGGGCCATAGGGAGCGAGGGGATCGCGAGTATTCCCGCCAGAGTGATAAAAATGGCGAGCACCCAGGCAAATTTAGGGCGTTTAATGAAAAATTCGGGCATGGCGGAGTCCAGGGGACAGGAAGATTGCAGGGAAGCCGATCAGAATCAACCAGCGGATGCAGTCTGCGTGCGCACCTGCACGGTTTGACCAGCGCGCGCAGCCCCCCCTGTGACAACACGCTCACCGGCCATCAGGCCGTTGACGATGTGCCAACGCGCCTCTTGCATGCGCCCGGTCTCTACGTTACGTCGGTGCACGACGTTATCCGTGTCTACCACCAGAACCTGCGCCTGCCCTGTGCTGGTCCGGTGCACCGCACGTTGCGGTACCAGCACGGCTTGAGACGACGTGCCCTGATCGATCCTCACACGCACATACATGCCAGGAAGCAACGTCAACGCCGGGTTATCCACGACACTACGTAGCGATAGCTGACCCGTGCCTCGATCCACCGAGATATCCGAAAACAACAAGCTGCCCTTGAGCGCCTGGCTCGCGCCGTCGACCAGGACGGACACCGATGTCACAGCGCCGTTGTCCGGTTTTACCTGCCCGTTCGCCAGCGCTTCGCGCAACCGCTGGACCTCACCGGCAGGTTGGACGAAATCGGCATACACACGGTCGATCTGTTGAATGGTCGCTAGTGGCGTTGCCTCTCCTTGGCCAACCAGCGCGCCTTCGGTCACCATGGCCCGACCTACGCGGCCCGAAATCGGCGCCCTAACGGTGCAATAACCCAAATTGAGCTGTGCAGTCTTGACGTTTGCGCGTGCGGAGATGAGCGTTGCCTCGGCGGTACGCAGCGTCGCCAAGGCATTGTCAAACTCCTGCCGGCTGACAGCCTCGATCTGAACCAGGGGCTGGTAGCGCTTGACGATCGCACTCGCCTCTGTCCGTTGGGCCTGGGATCGGGCTAATTCTCCTTGTGCGCGTGCGAGCTCTGCCTCAAAGGGAGCCGGGTCGATGCGAAAAAGCACATCGCCCTCTTTGACATCTGCGCCCTCTTCGAACCGGCGCTCTAACACGATGCCCGCGACACGAGCACGTACTTGAGCGACCCGTATCGCTTCTATTCGGCCAGGCAGCTCTCGTTGCAAGACGTAGGGTTCTAGACGAACTTCGTGTATATCAACAATCGGCGTCAGCGCCGTCGGCGCCGATACCGACTCGCCACACGCTGAAAGCAACGTCGTTGCGCCGAAGGCCGCTGCCGCAATGCACAATCGAAAGCTGCTGAGCCGATAAACGTTGGGCATTCTATCTCAAGGAGTGATCGTTCTGTTGTGGGCAGTTCTCATCCATCCTCACGCTGATCGGTGCCTTGATCTCGGCTCTAGGTTTCGAGCCGTTGCTTATAGCATCCAAGCGAGCAGGGTTTTAATGAGTGATGGAGACTTTAAGCAACCCAGGCTGTCAATCCTATGACCAACTACTGACAGGAGGCAGACACTCGGCTGACAAGCGTGTCAGTTTCTCTGCGGCACTCATAAGGCGAACGGGCCGCTCGATGGCGGCCCGTCCCTTCCGTTTCGCGGATCAGCTCACTGAGCAAGCTCTGGCTAAGCTAGAGTAGCGTGCGAATGCGCCGGCCGTCGTCGGCACGCAAGAACGGGTTTGGCGCAAAGAATATGCGATTGTGCTGGGAGCTGAGCGGCCCAGCCATGACGCGTCATCCTAATTGGCTACCGCCGCCACATTGGCCCGCGCCTTATGCATTTTCTTGTAGCTGTCGATCAGGCGGTGGTGCCGATCAAGGCCCTCCAGTTTCATGCTCGTTGGCGTTAGCCCAAAGAAGCGCACGCTGCCGTCCAATGCCCCCATTACCGCGTCCATCCGGGCGTCACCAAACATCCGGCGGAAGTTAACCACGTAGTCGTCCAGTTCCAGCTCGTCATCGAGCAGTACTTCCAGCGCCACATTCAGGGCCTGGTAAAACAATCCGCGTTCGACGGTGTTGTCGTTGTATTGCAGGAAGGCACCCACCAGCTCTTGCGCCGCATCAAATTGCTTCAAGGTCAGATTGATCAGCAACCTCAACTCGAGAACGGTTAGCTGTCCCCAGTCCGTATTCTCATCGAACTCGACGCCGATCAACGTCGCAATGTCGAGGTAATCGTCCAGCTCGTTATTTTCCAATCGCTCCAGCAGTGCGGCCAGACCGGCATCGTCCAGGCGATGCAAATTCAGGATATCGGCGCGGAACAACAGCGCCTTGTTCGTGTTGTCCCAGATCAAATCATCGACCGGGTAGACCTCTGAATAACCGGGCACCAGGATTCGACAGGCGACGGCGCCCAACTGGTCATACACCGCCGTGTACACTTCTTTGCCCATGTCTTTCAAGATACCCAGCAGCGTTGCGGCTTCCTCGGCATTGGAGTCCTCGCCCTGGCCAGAAAAATCCCATTCAACAAATTCGACGTTCGCTTTAGCGCTGAAAAAGCGCCACGACACCAGTCCGCTGGAATCGATGAAATGCTCTACAAAGTTATTTGACTCCGTGACGGCATCACTGTTGAAGGTGGGCTGAGGCAAATCATTCAGGCCTTCGAAACTGCGCCCCTGCAGCAGTTCCGTCAGACTCCGTTCCAGCGCCACCTCGAAGCTCGGGTGCGCGCCAAACGACGCAAACACACCGCCAGTGCGCGGATTCATCAAGGTGACGCACATCACAGGATAAGTCCCGCCCAACGACGCGTCCTTGACCAATACCGGAAAGCCCTGCGCCTCCAGTCCCTCAATCCCGGCCACAATGCCGGGATACTTTGCCAGCACTTCGTGCGGCACATCAGGCAATGCGATTTCGCCTTCCAGAATTTCGCGCTTTACCGCCCGCTCGAAGATTTCGGACAGACTTTGCACCTGTGCTTCGACCAGCGTATTACCGGCACTCATGCCGTTACTGACGAATAGATTCTCGATCAGGTTGGACGGGAAATACACCACCTCGCCGTCCGACTGCCGCACGTACGGCAGCGAACAGATACCGCGCTGCATATTGCCGGAGTTGGTGTCGTACAGATGCGAGCCATGCAGCTCGCCATCGGGGTTGTAAATTTCCAGACAGTGCGCATCCAGGATTTCAGTTGGCAATGCATCCCCAGGGCCAGGCTTGAACCAGCGCTCGTTCGGGTAATGCACAAACGCCGCATTCGCGATGTCTTCGCCCCAAAACGCGCCACCATAGAAATGGTTGCAGTTCAGACGCTCGATAAACTCCCCTAGCGCCGACGCCAACGCGCTTTCTTTAGTCGCCCCCTTGCCATTGGTAAAGCACATCGGCGAATGCGCATCGCGGATATGCAACGACCAGACATTCGGAATGATATTGCGCCACGAAGCGATTTCAATCTTCATGCCCAAGCCAGCCAGAACGCCCGACATATTGGCAATGGTCTGCTCCAACGGCAGATCCTTGCCCGAAATATAGGTGCGAGCGTCCGCTGCCGGTTTCAATGTCAGCAACGACTGCGCATCGGCATCTAAGTTCTCTACCTCTTCGATAACGAACTCTGGCCCGGCTTGTACCACTTTCTTTACAGTACAACGCTCGATAGAACGCAAAATACCTCGACGATCTGCTTCCAGAATATCCGGCGGCAATTCAACCTGGATTTTGAATATCTGCTGATACCGGTTTTCCGGATCCACAATATTGTTCTGTGACAGGCGGATATTTTCGGTGGAGATATTACGCGTCACACAGTACAGCTTCACAAAATAAGCTGCACACAAGGCCGACGAGGCCAAAAAATAATCGAAGGGACCAGGCGCCGAGCCATCGCCCTTATAGCGGATAGGCTGATCGGCCACGACCGTGAAGTCATCGAACTTGGCTTCAAGACGCAGCTTATCGAGAAAGTTGACTTTGATTTCCATGGGGGAATTCTAAAAGTGATGCTAAAAAAGCCTGCCCGCATTTTTTTATACAGGACGGTTAAAGGTCGTTAAACCGCAAGCGCCGGTAAATTGCTCGACTGTCGTTGCTACCATTTACCTTCTGTCTGACCTATTCGGCACTGAAATGAATCATTCAGATTCGCCAATATTCTGTACGTCAGATGACACGTAACCAGGCTTCGCCTGATGCTTACCCCGCACGGCGCCGCCGCTCTTCTTCCTCGAGACGGCTATCCTCTATGTCTTGCATCAGACCATCCATGTCGACAGCGCGGGTGTCAATCTCGACCTTGCCGCTCAACTCGACATCGACATGCAACCCACCGGCTTCGTACAAGGCCCAGATTTCCTTGCCATAACTCGTGTCCAGCAGTTGGGGAGCAAACTGGCCGAAATAGCTTGCCAGATTGTCCACGTCACGCTCGAGCATCGCTGCGGCCTCAGTGTTGGCGGCGGCATCGACGGCTTGAGGCAGATCGATGATCACCGGACCATCGGCCGCCAACAAGATGTTGTATTCGGAAAGATCGCCATGCACGACGCCAGCGCACAACATGCGTACCACCTGCTTGAGTAACAGCGCATGCAAAACCACGGCGTGCTCGACCGTCAGCTCAACGTCGTTCAGGCGTGGCGCGGCGTTGCCCGTGCCATCGGACACCAACTCCATCAGCAATACGCCATCGGTGCAAATATAGGGTTGCGGCACACGCACCCCCGCATTAGCCAGCCGAAACAAAGCATCGACCTCAGCGTTTTGCCACAACTGTTCCTGTATTTCGCGGCCATATCGCGTGCCTTTGCCCATCGCCCGCGCCTGCCGGCTATTCTGAACTTTGCGGCCCTCGAGGTATGACACGGCCTGCCGGAAACTGCGCTGCTTGACGTCTTTGTAGACCTTCGCGCAACGCACGGAGTCGCCGCTGCGCACGACATACACCGTCGCTTCCTTGCCGCTCATCAACTGGCCAAGCACTTCGTCAATAAGCCCTTCCTCGATCAGCGGAACCAGCCGCTTGGGCGTTTTCATACCCCCCTCTGCAACGGGCTGTAATGCAAAAGCTCAGGGTCAAGGAAAAGCGCGACGACGGCCTCCGGAAACTGCGTGGACGGTACCGCGTGCAAGAATGTTTTAAACGAAAGGAATGATGCCATGCACCATTATAAACGTGCGGGCATTTGTAACGGCCGAGACCCACCCGGATCAAGCGGCGCGTTGCTGGACATTCTCCCAGTATATGTACGTACGCAGTACATGCAGCTCCAGCAACGCGGGGCCGCGAATGCCATGCAGCGCCGCTGGGATCACCGCATCGCCATTGGTCCAGCGCATGGTAGTGCCGCGCACGTCCTGCGGTGTATGCATGCCTTCCAGGTGTGCACTTTGCAGGTCGATATCGCGGCGACCGTCCTGGTCTTCAATAGTGATACGTACCAGGCCCACACCCACTTGCCGCAAATCTCGACGCGCGCTTACCGCTGTGTCACGCACCACCGCCGAGCGAGAGCGGATGCGCACATCGCCTACCCGAACGCCTGTCGGCAAAACGAAACGAACGACGTCTGCTTGCTGGCTCGCGTCCAGGGCGCGAACCTCCTGGCCGTCGACTTCGAGGCGCAAATCGGCATCAGACGTGCGTGCGCACTGGGTCATGGTTTCGGCGCGCTGAAGCAGGCGCTTGCGCACCGCATCGACGATGGGACCCGATCGTACTACCTTGATACCTTCGATCACCGGACGCCCTTGAGCAGGCGCAAAATCCGGATGCAATGCAGCGGTCTTGGCATTCTGGAACATCTTGCGGTTACCCGTATCGACATACGACTCTGCCGGCACACCTTCGGCCAACATAATATCGAACCGTTCCAGCTCAATATGAAAATACTCAAAAACCTTCATATCGAATTGCTGGATAATCGTCCGACCATTCGCCAACAACATGGCCGGAATCAGCGCGCCATCGAAATAAAGATGGTGCCAGGGCGACACTATCAAATCCCGATGGGGCCGGTTTGAGGCGATCGAGTCTTTCGTGAACAGAATGGGAAAGGCGACAAGCGCATTTTTTACCGGAATATGCTGCTTGCGCAGTTTGCGATAGCCCAGCCATTTAACGGTGGCAATGCCGCCACTGGCGGTCAAGACCTGATCGCCCGCCTTGATATCCTCGATTTTGACTTCGCCATCGGGCGTCGCAATGTGCGTGCCCTTCAGGTAACACGCGTAGGTCATCGACCCACCGTCGAAAGTCATCCACTCAGGGTTCAGGTCAGAGGCGTTAAACACAACACGGCTACCGTCCGCCGAATTTTCAAAATACAGTGTCTCATCCTGATAATAAGCACGGTCAGTATTCGGGACGATAAGCTGGTCGCCCTCAGCCATGCCCGTAAGCTTTGGATAATATTCGGGATTATCCATGCCACCCAAACCGCTGGCATCATAAATCAAGGTCGACTCGCCGGCACCACCAAAATCAACGTTGATCGCACCACTCCACCAGGTGCCACCGTTAACGACTGCGCCGATGAACTGAGGCGTCATCTCCAGCGTAGCCCCATCTCCAATACTATAGTTGAATATAAATGTTTCAGCTGTTGCATATTCATCGAGAAACCAGTTATCCAGAGAGACAAGCTTGACGTTCGCGTTGTCTTCCAAGGTTAGCCCAATGGGATCGGCCACAGACAAGTAGTAATACGCGTCTACTTCAACCTCAAGCACGCTATCAGAGTTCGATTCATTAGAGATAGATAAATCTACTCCCGATAACGCATATGTCGCATGCAGTAATGTATCGTCAGGGTAATCGCCCTGATCAATCGAGACCGGCGAGTTTTCATAGTTTATATATACTGGTATGTCAGCCATGAGTTACCTTTAATAAATAATAATTAAACGGAACACTGCGAACTACTTTCTATACACACCAAATTTCTCGAATTCGGTTCGATGAACCAGGGATATAACCTCTTGGGTATTTACACTTAGAGTGGGCGTTATTGCGTGTCGTCACTGTGCGAGTGCGTACGCAGTACATGCAGTTCCAGAACCGGCCATTGACGTCCTGCTGCTTGATCGGATCACCGCGCTACCTTCATATTGCTAGCAATGGTAACGAAATGACGAGAACTATCAATATCTCGATTTTTATAAACCAACTTAAAATCGTTTAAGTTCGTCTAATTTCGTTTAATTTAGATAGATATACATAATTTTTCAAAATCGAATATTTTTAAATAAATATTAATAATATCGGGCAAACGAAGGGGTATCCATGCCCCTTTTGCAGACCTTTACCCGCGAGCAGATCGACTCTGACGTCACGCATTGGCGCAAGAGCCGCGCGTCTTGGACTCCCCCGTCGGCTAAGTATCGACAATGTGTGCCATCAAGCCCGTCTGATCCGGTGCAATGTGATCACCCAAAACGTGACGATCCGGATAGTCGCCGCCGTTTTGCCGACGAAATGCGATTGGCTCGTCCTCGAACAACCCTTCCACCCGACCACGCCAGGCCGCAGCGGCCGCGGCCATGCCTTCGACGTCGATGGCCGCAGCGCCATAGACGGCAAAGGTAGGCAGCACTTGCATGCCAGGAAAGAACAACGTGCCATGCGTGATAGGAAAGAGCAGTTGGTCCAATGGTCCGTTGATACCGCGAGGCGAGTAGTCGATCTCCGGCCCACCCACAGACACCGCCAGCAGCGCGCGCTTGCCGGCAAAAGCGCCGTCGCCGTAACGATAGGTGTTACCTGCCCCTTGATAGCCATAAGCCAATCCGTAGGCCCAGATCCTGTCCACCCACCCCTTCATGATCGCCGGCATGCTGAACCACCAAAGCGGGAAATGCAGAATCACCGCGTCGGCCACGGCGAGCTTGCGTTGTTCTTCTTCAACGTCGGGCGTCTGGTAGCCATTAGCAAACGCATGCCCGGACTCCTCGATGAAGGACAAGCGATTCTCACGAGCCCGCCTGGGAAAATCCCGGGCATCGAACACCGCTTTCCAATCCATGGCGTACAGATCAGACTGCATGACCTCGTGATGCTGGCCTTTCAGTACCTCGGCCGAAATCTCGGCGAGTTGATGGGTGACGGACGTGCGCTCGGGGTGGGCGTGGACAAGAAGAACGTTCATGGTTGGTGCTCCCTCATTAAAGAGAGACACGTTAGAACGGCATCAGATATAGTAGAAATGAATTTCCAGTATTTCAGGTATATGCATGAACTATTCCTTGAGGCGTCTCGACCTGAATCTGCTGGTCACGCTCGACGCTTTGCTGATCGAGCACAACGTGACGCGCGCGGCCGAACGCCTGCATCTGTCCCAGCCCACTGTGAGCGTACAACTCGCCCGGCTACGCGAGTTCTTCGGCGATCCGCTGCTGCTGCCCGGCCCCCGCGGCATGCGGCCAACCTCGCGCGCCGACGAACTGCGCGAGCCGTTGCGGCGAGCATTGGCCGCGTTGGCGCAGGCGGTGGCCCCCTCAAATCCTTTCGATCCCGCCCAGGCCAGCCAGACTTGGCGCATTGCGGCCTTTGACTACAGCGAGTTCACGATCGTGCTGCCCGCACTGGCGGCGCTGCGCGCGGCCGCGCCGGCAACACGCTTGGCCATCGTACAAAGTGCTCCCTCGCAAGTGGCGAAGAAAACGGAGCAAGGAGACATTGACCTGGCCTTCCTCATCGGTAGTGAGGCCCCCCTGGATCTACGTCGCACGTCAATGTTCACGGAACGCTATGTGTTGGCCGGCCGCGCCGGGCACCCTCGTTTGAAACGCCGTCCAAACCTGGCGCAGTTCTGCAGGCTCGACCATGTGATCGTGTCGCCGGACGGTGGCGGATTCCATGGCGTGACGGACACGGCGCTGGCCGAGCGGGGCATGACGCGTCGGGTCGTGCTGTCCGTGCCGCATTTCTTGGTCCTGAACACGGTGTTGGCAAGCACCGACATGGTGGCGATGGTGCCGTCGCGGTTAGTGAGCGGCAATGCCGCGCTGCAAGTCGTCGAGCCGCCTCTCGACGTACCCGGCTTCGAGATGCTCATGCTCTGGCCAGAGCGGGTCCATCGCGAACCCGCGCATCAATGGCTGCGAGAGCGCATCGCGAGCTCGGTACGAACGTCGTAAGGAGAATGGGTTGTGTAACTCGACTTGACGAGGCATCTCCGTCGGAGAAAACCACGATTGTCAGTTAGGTCCCTTATCGACCCTATCCACCCGACGCGTCAGTTCGCGTGTTCAATGGCTTTTGCCAATTCATGCTTGGACTGATCCCAGCCCGACGCCGGGACGAATTGGCCGACCTGGGCCTGTACGCGGTCGAGTTGTTCGCACAGGACATCGACCGGGGTGTCCGCGTCACCTACGTAGATGCCTTGCGTCATCGTGATGTGCGCGCATTCAAAGCTGCCCCCGCCCGCCAACAGAATCATGCGCGTCGGGGCGTCTTCGCCGACCAGAGCCACCATGCCCGGACTAACCTTCTCCGGCGTCAACACCTCAACCGCCTGCGCATCCAGCAAGCCCTCGGTCATCGCGGTGATGGCGGTGGGCGCCAGACAATTCACCCGCACGTTGTGTTTGGTTCCTTCGAGCGCGAGAGTCTGCATCAGGCCGACCAGCGCCATCTTGGCTGCGCTGTAGTTCGATTGTCCGAAATTGCCATACAGACCCGACGACGAGGTCGTCATCACGATCCGTCCGTATGACTGCGCGCACATTTGAGACCACACCGCCTTGGTGGCATTGACGGTGCCCATGACATGGACATCCAACACCAGGCGAAAATCGTCCAAGTCCATTTTGGCAAAGCTGCGATCCCGCAAAATGCCTGCGTTGTTCACCAAGATGTCGATCTGTCCAAAAGCCTCCACCGAACGGGCGGCCATGGCCTCCATGTCCGCATATCGCGTCACGTCGCTCACGACTGCGATGGCCTGTCCGCCGGCCGCGCGGATCTCCTCAGCCACATTCTGAGCCGTACTGCCAAGATCATTGACCACCACCCGCGCGCCATGTCGCGCCAGTTCAATAGCGTGGGCGCGTCCCAGCCCGCCACCTGCGCCAGTCACGATCGCCACCCTGCCCTCTAGTCGTTTCAACATACGCTGCTCCTGATAAACCATCACCATTGCGCCGACGACTTAGTCGACGCGCCGTACCGCAGGGTAATCGAACACGCCGTCCAAGTGAACAGGCTGGGGCTGGTACAGCCTCAGCGTCAGATAAAATTCCGCGCCTGCGGGCGCGGGTAGCCAGTTTTTTTCAGGCCCCGGATCGTTGGCCTGGATCGAGATGACCAAGCCACCATCCTTGTCATATTGCAGGCCCGGCGTACGATCGCCGATGGAATGTCGACCGATGGGATTGGCCGCCAACAGACAGTCGCTGCGACGGTATAGCGTAATCGACCAAAACGCGCCCACCCGCGGCCCGCCTTGCGGTGGAAAGCGTAGCTCATAACGCTGTGTGCCCGTCAACGGCACGCCATCGGCATCCACCTCGGCCATGATGTACATCGCCTCGTCGACACCCAGCGTGCCGATCCAGTTGCGTGCCACACGGGCGCGTGTCAGAACGTCGCTGCCAAAGCTCGTGCGCACAGCGACCGCTGTGGTCCAGCCGCCCCCCAACTCGGAAGGCTGCGCCACGTCGCGCAGCTCGGTGTAAACCTCGGCCAACGCCGTCTGCAGATCCGCTACGGTGGGCGGCCAGCCCGGCAAGGGCTCGGACGGAGGATTGCGTTCAAGCATGTTATCCAGCACGCGCAGGTATTCGTGAGCCTCGGGTATGCCGGTATCGCGGTTATCGAGCAGCACATCCAAGCGCGACAATGCAGGGGTGCCGTCGATTCGGCCAATGGCGAAGCGGTCTTGCAACGCATGCACTTGCGCCAAGTCCGCCGCATGGGGATCCACCAGAATGCGGCCGATGACCCACACGTCGTCGCTGGGAGCACTGATCCGATGCATACCCACCGGCACGGGTCCTTGCCAGCCGGGACCATGCACAAACAGGCGCTGCGCGTCTCCGCCCGTAGTGCGTCGCCCGGCATACGCCCAGGGGTTTGTCCAGGCATCCAGAAATCCCAGCACCCAGTAACGCGATCCCATCTCCGGAACGTCGATGACCAGCGGCCCCGCAGACAGGTCCAGCCACGCATTGGTAAACAGTGTGTCGTTGTTTGGCGTCACGACTTCTTTGTCGTCGGGACCCCGCAGCCTGCGAGTATGTGTGAACTGATTCACCCAACGCATTGTCGACGCGGGGCTGTCGCCGGCAAACCCCGCCACCGCATGCTTGCGCGCGGTATTCGAGGCCCGCATGCGTGCCATCTCGAACAGAGGCAACGTGACAATCACTGCCTGCCGGGTGGCGGATGATGCCCGGCAGGTGGCTCCCGTCAACAACACCGCATCCAACGCGCACACACCTTGGCCCCGCGGCAACACCATCAGCGGGTTCAGCTCCACCGAGTCGAGCGCGTCGCCCGCCGCCACGGCAAACTGCGAGAGTCGCACAATGCTCTCGGCCAACGCCTCCACATCGGCCGCGGGCGCGCCGCGAAAGCCCTCGAACAACGGGGCGATCTTCAGTTCGCTGATCATCTCGCGTGCCTGCTCGATATCGACAGGCGCCAGCCGCAATGCCACGTCTCCCAGCAATTCGACGTTCACGCCTCCCGCCCCGAGCATCACGACAGGCCCCAAAGCAGGATCCCGGCGCACGCCCAGGATGCACTCCACACCACCGCGCAACATCGGCGCAACCAGCACGCCCTGGACTCGCGCGTGCGGCGCTGCGCCGGCGACGGCCGACAAGATGCGATCATAGGCGCCAGCGGCCGCGGCCGCGTCACGGATATCCATCACCACGCCGCCGATATCACTCTTGTGCGTAATATCGGCGGACACGACCTTCATAACCACAGGAAAACCCAACGCGCATGCGTGATTCACTGCCTCTTCGCGAGACTGCGCATGGCGCGCCGACACAACCGGTATGCCGCTTTCGCTCAACACTCGCATGGCGTCGACCTCGCTGTATGCGCCGGGTCGCAGCGCAACCAACGGGCTCGCAACGGCAGGCTCAGGCATGGGCCGCCATTGTTGCGCATGAAAGAACCCCATCGCAGCCAGTACACGGATAGCTCTGGCCGGGTCGCCATAGCACAGGCATCCCTGCGCCTCGAGCGCGCGTTGCTGCGCGGTGTCGGCCAGCGCACTGAACATCACCAAGCGGCCGGGGAATTCCCGTCGTAAATCTCCGGCCAGTTGTTGTTGCCTGGCCTGCATGGCGGGCGTACTACCGAACGCCGCCAGAAAAATCAGCAGGCTGCCATAGTCACCCTGCTCTAACATCGCGCGGGCCGCGGTATCGAGCAGCGACGGATCGGCCGTCACCTGCCCAGTCAAATCGACCGGATTCTGCGTCGCGGCAAGGGGCACGCGGGCCCGGATAATTTCTTGCGCAGCCGCTGGCAGCTCGGCAACATCCAGCCCCGCCTCAGCGGCGTCGTCGGCCATCATCACGCCGACCCCGCCCGACACCGTCAACAGCCCCACGCGAGCATTGGTCGGCCGACCCGACACCACAAGACAATGCGCGATATCGAAAAATTCCTCGATGGAGCGTGCGCGCCAGGCACCATGTTGACGAAACAATGCTTGGTAAACCGCATCGTCGCCCGCCAACGCCGCGGTATGCGACGCGGCCGCTTGTGCACCTAGTGCCGTTCGGCCGACCTTCACTACCACCACCGGCTTGCTCGCGACGCGCGCCAAGTCCAATGCGCGCCGCAGTTTTCCACCGTCGCGGCAACCTTCCAGATAGGCCATGATTACCCGCGTCGCCGGGTCGTGCGCCATCCATGCAATGCAGTCGGCCACGTCAATGTCCGATTCATTGCCCGTCGTCACCCACGTGGAAAGGCCGACGCCGCGCTCACGCGCCATGGCGTAGGCGTACGCACCGAACGCACCGCTCTGGCTGACCAAGCCGATGTGGCCGGCCTTGACCAGACCGGTCGACACCACCGGCGAGAATGTGGCGTACACAGACTGCGCCACGTTCATGAAACCCAGGCAGTTAGGCCCCAACACCCGGATTCCCGCCGCGTTAGCCTTTTCTGCAAACCCACGCTGCGCGACGACGCCTTGCTCTCCGAGCTCGGCAAAACCGGCCGAGAACATGACGATGTTTCGCACTCCCGCGGCGATGGCATCATCGAGCGCCGCCTGCGCTCCAGCTGCGGGAATGGCGAAAATCGCCAGATCGATCGGCTTGCCCACGGCGCGCAATGATGGGAAGGACAGATGCCCCTCGATCCGCGACGCCCCGGCATTGATCGGATACACCTCGCCACGATAACCCTGCTCGAGCAGATATCGCACCGGCACGGCGCCGACTTTGGCGGGATTAGTCGATGCGCCAACAATAGCGATGGAACGCGGCGACAGAAAAGAATCTAGGTCGGACAAATTCATAAGCGGCCGGATGACAATGGGAAAACCTCTGCAAACTGCAAACGGCATCCGCACGTTGCGAATCCCCGAGGTTGGCCGCCTAAGATACGCGCCCGTCTTTTATCGGACAAGACGAGATTTCCGAAGTTTTTATCGGAAAATCTTATTTATTCACGCCCACGCCGACCTCGTGGGATCGCGGGGCGCGCGGTCGGCGCACGGCCGGCGTCGTCGACCTGCGCGGCCTCCAGGGCATAGTCCAGAAAACTTTCCACCGCGGGCGACAACGATGGTCGGCTACGGGAAAATAGCGCAATACGCCAATTTACGGCGGGCTGGCACAAGGGCACGAAGACCAGGCCAAAGCCTTCGACCAACGATCGCGCCATGGCAGGGCAGATGACATAGCCGGGCCTCACGCGCAGCAACGACAGTGCCGTGTTGACGCGATGCACCGGCACGATCTGCTCGGGATGATGCCGCGACGGCACATGACTCAGCACGTTCACCGCCAGATTGGGCATGTAGCTGATCAGTGGCCGTTCGCGCAGGTCTTTCCAACTGACCGATTTGCCCATCGCCAACGGATCATCGGGACGCAGCGCGGCCCACAAGGCGTCGATGCGGATCAGGTGCGCCTGCAGCGCATCATCGGCCAGCACGCCCGCCGGACCGAAGCCGATATCCGCGCTGCCGTTATGCAGGTTGGCCAACACCTGTTCGATCGGCACATCGTCAAACCGGATATCCACCCCAGGATGACGCTCGCCATAGCCGGCAATGAGTTCCGGCAGCAACGTGCACGACAACGTCTCGGGCGCGGCTACACGCACCAGCCCACGACGCAGTTCTTTCAGGTTGGTCACGCTCTCCAGGGCCTCGTCCAGGTCAGCCAACACGCGACGCACCATGGGTTCGAATGCCGTGCCGACCACCGAAGCGCTGACGCTACGCGTGTTGCGATCCAGCAATCGTACGCCCAGCCGGCTTTCCAATTCTTTGACCAGACCGCTCAAGGCCGCCTGCGACAAATGCATCGTATCGGCCGCCACAGAAAAGCTGCCGCATTCCAATACCGTGATAAAGGCCCGCAATTGCCGCAGCGTGACTTCGAATGCCATGAAATATCCTTTGCAGCCGCCGGAAAGTGAAAAATCGATTTATAACCTAAACCTTTAAGTTGTCAATAATTTGAAAATTGTCCTAATAGAAACAGCCATCTATCATCGCCTCTCGAGGGTCGCGAGGGCCCCGGCTTCTTGCGGATACCCAGGCGAACGCTCCCTATTCCTATTCGAACATCCAGGAGACAGATATGACAATGAGCCGAAGGACGCTATTGAGCGCGGCCGCCGCAGCCGCTTGCACCGGTATCGTGCCGAGCGCGCTGGCGCGCCAGGCATGGCCCGACCGCAACGTGAAAATCGTGGCACCGTACGGAGCCGGCGGCCCCAGTGACCTATCGGCGCGCCTGATCGGCAATTACCTGGCGCAGCACCTGAATCAATCCGTTATCGTGGAGAATAAAGCCGGCGCCGGCACCCGGGTCGCCAACGAATTTGTCGCTCAGGCCCCCGCCGACGGCTATACCATCCTGTATGCCGCCGCGCCCTATTCCACGCTACAGGCCCTGTACGGCGAACTCGGCTACGACCCCAAAAAAGACCTGCAACCGGTGGCCATGTCCGCCACGGTTCCCTTATTCTTGATCGTCAACGCGCAATCCCCTGCAAAGACCGCGCAGGAACTGATCGACTATGGGAAATCACAGACCAATGGCCTGACCTTCGGCTCGCCCGGCAACGGCTCGCTGCCACATCTGGCGGCCGAGCTCTTCCTGCGCGATGCCGACGTAAAAGGCTTGACGGTGCAATACCGGGGCGACGTTGCAGCATATACCGACCTGCTCGCCGGCCGCCTCGACGCCACCCTCACGGCCATCACTGCGGCACTGCCACACATCCAGAGTGGCAAGCTGCGTGTGCTGGGCGTGGCCTCGGCCGAGCCCAGCGAGATCTACCCGCAGGCACCCACCCTGCGCGGCCAAGGGTTGCCTAATGTAGTCGCGTCGGGCTGGTATGGGTTCATGGTGCCGGCGGGTGTACCCGCGGAAATCGTCAATCGCCTGGACACGGAAATCAACAACGCACTGGCCGACGCCGATATCAGAAAGCGTTTTCTGGCGCAGGGGATGGAGCCGCACCCGGGCAATGCCGCCGCATTCGGCAAATTCATCGACGCCGAGATGGCCAAGTGGAGCGATGTCATCCAGAAGGCGGGCATCCGGGGGTCGTGATTCGACTCGGCGTTGAACTGCACGTTCGACGCCCCGGTCGCCACCTACCTTCGGTACCAATCGCGCTGCAAACGGGGGAACAAAGAACGATCTCAGGCTTGGCCATGGGATCCTTCGGACGGTTTCGCAGCGTGGTCAAAGATCAAGCACGTCGTGGTGGCGTGCGCATACAGCTTGCCGTCGGGGCCGNCGATGCGGCCCTCGGCCGTGGCGACCTGACGCCCCGCGTGGATCACCTTTCCTTCGGCGCGCACGAGCGGCACTCGGTCACTCAGGGGACGTACCATGTTCACTTTCAATTCTAGCGTGGTGAACCCTTTCCCCGCGGGCAACGTCGTGTGCACTGCGCAGCCAACGGCCGAATCGAGCAGCGTGGCAAACCAACCACCATGCACAGTGCCCAGCGGATTGTAGTGTCGTCTCTGCGGTCGGCCTTGGAATACCGCAGCGCCGGGTTCCATGTGGATCGGCACGAAATCAAGCGTCTCGCCAATCGGTGGCGGTGGCAGTTCCCCAGCAAAGATCGCCTCGAACATCTCCATGCCCGAAAGACCAAAGATCTGCCGCTTGGGCTTGGCGTCGGCGGCACTCAAAAGTGCGCGGACTCGCGCCTCGTCCGCCTCCCAGCGCGCTAACACCTGTTCGATCACCATCGAGAGTTCTTCCTGGAAGCAATTTGTATAAACAGAGACGAGCGACGGAACGCGGAATTCGTCCTCTATGCATCAAGACGCGAGGATAGCCTTGATAGGGCTGCCGCCCGACAAACATCCAGAATCTCATCAGCGAGCGGCGAGTCGTCAGGACACGCGCGCGACAACACCATGGCGCCGACAACCTGCGCAATCACCTCGATACGTCTGGCGCGCAAGTCGGCTTCGCACATGCCGTCCTCTGGCGCACCGAGCTGGTTTGCCAGGATCTCCAGCATGCTTTCAACGCCAGTCGCAAAAACCGTCCTGATTGACTCCGGTTGACGCGCCGCGTCTCCGCATAGCGCGGCCATCGTACAACCTTCACTAAGTGCATCCCGATGCGCGCGGGATAGATAATGATTGACGAACGCCGGCGCATCGAGGCCTTCGGCCCTGGCGGCCCCTTGTGCAAAACCACAGGTCGCCGCTTGCGCCATCAGGTCAGCCTTGGACGAGAAGTGCTTGTAAAACCCGCCGTGGGTGAAGCCTGCGGTGGCCATCAAGTCCGCGATCCCCACCCCGTCGTAACCCCGCTCTCGAAACAGATGGGAGGCGGTTTCAACGATGCGCGTCCGGTTCGCCTGCGCCTGCGCTTTGGTGACCTTCATGTCCAGGATCTCTCTAGATGTGCCAGCAGTGAAATCAGTAATATACATTGATGTTGATCATCATCAAAATACTTGACAATAAAGATGATGATCGACATCATTGATGAACCTTACCATGGAAAGGACTCTGGATATGAACGACACGCACGTGACTGCACCCAGTTCCAGTATCCCGAATGCTTCCTGAAACACGCAATCCCGTTTCTGAAGAAGTGACGCCGTTGCACATCTCCATTTTCAGCCTGACCCACGACACAGTAGATAAACCATGACTGACAAATCGCTTTTCGAACCCTACACCCTGGGTTCACTCAATCTCTCCAACCGCGTCGTGATGGCGCCGTTGACGCGCAATCGCGCAGGCGCGGGGCTGGTTCCCAGCGAGCACGCCGCCATCTACTACAGTCAGCGCGCCTCAGCGGGCTTGGTGATCACCGAAGCCACGCAGATCTCAGCACAGGCCCAGGGCTACCAAGACACCCCTGGTCTATATACGCAGCCGCAGATCGACGGCTGGCGCAAGGTCACCGACGCCGTTCACGCGAAGGGCGGGCGGATTTTCGTCCAGTTGTGGCATGTCGGACGCATCTCCCACGTCGATCTGCAGCCAGATGGTGCTGCGCCGGTTGCACCGTCGGCCATCCGCGCCGAGACCAAGACCTTCGTTAACAATGGCTTTATGGATGTCTCTCAGCCGCGCGCGCTCGCGTTGGACGAACTGCCGTGCATCGTCGAGGACTTCCGCCAAGCCGCGGCCAATGCGATCGCGGCGGGGTTCGATGGGGTGGAGATTCACGGCGCCAACGGCTATCTGCTTGAACAATTCATCAAGGACGGCGCCAACGCCCGCACGGACGCCTATGGCGGCTCCATCGAGAACCGTGCCCGTCTCTTGCTGGAAGTCACCGCCGCGGTCGCCCGGGAAATCGGTGCAGACCGTACTGGCGTGCGCATCTCCCCCGTCTCGCCGGCCAACGGCATTTCCTGCAGCGCTCCCCAACCGCAGTACGACTACATCACCGAGCAGCTCAGTGCACTGGGCATCGTTTATCTGCACGTCGTGGAAGGCGCCACTGGTGGCCCACGCGATGTTGCACCGTTCGACTTCGATGCGTTGCGCAGCCGCTTCAAAAACACCTACCTGGCCAATAACGGATATGACCTCAAACTGGCCGGCGCCCGCCTGGCTGAGGACAAAGCGGACCTATTCGCCTTTGGCCGCCCCTTCATCAGCAACCCTGATCTGGTCGAAAGACTAGAGACCGGCGCCACCCTTGCCGCGCTGAACCCCGCCACCCTCTACGGCGGTGGCGCCGCGGGCTACATCGACTACCCGGCGCTCGCCGATTCCAACGCCCAGTAGTCATTGGCCCATACCGCACATCGCGGTATGGGCTCGCCTTTCGATCAAGAGAAAAACACATGACTACTCGTACCACTGTTCTCATCACGGGCGCCTCCACCGGCATTGGCGCCGTCTATGCCGAGCGCTTCGCGCGCCGCGGCCACGACCTTGTGCTGGTCGCCCGTGACAAGTCGCGGCTGCAAGTGCTCGCCGCGCGTCTGCGCGAGGAAACCGGCGCTGCCGTCGACATCCTTGCGGCTGATCTAACTCAGCCCAGCGATCTGGCCGCGATCGAGGCGCGCCTGCGCGAGGACGCCAGGATCGAAACCCTCATCAACAACGCCGGGGCCACGCTGCTCGGTCACTTCATCGACCAATCGACGGATGATGTCGCCCGTCTCGTCAACCTCAATACCACCGCACTGGTAAGGCTGGCGAGCGCCATCGCCCCGCGCCTGGCGCAGGCAGGCAAAGGTGCGATCGTCAACATAGGCTCCGTGGTCGGGCTGGCACCCGAATTCGGCATGTCGGTCTACGGTGCGACCAAGGCCTTCGTGCTGTTCCTGTCCCAGGGGCTGAGCCTGGAGCTCACGCCCAAGGGCGTCTACGTACAAGCAGTGTTGCCTGCGGGAACTCGCACCGAGATCTGGGAGCGTGCAGGCATCGACGTCAACACGCTTTCCGACTTGATGAACGTAGATGAATTAGTCGATGCGGCACTGGTCGGCTTCGACCGCCGTGAACTCGTCACGATCCCGCCACTGCATGATGCCGCGCACTGGGAGGCACTGGACACCGCACGGCTAGGCCTGCTTGCCGACCTCCGCCAGGCGCAAGTCGCGCAGCGCTATCGGGTCGCGCCTTGCCAGTGAAAGCCCTGTGAAAAATTGAATGCCCTCTACCGACAATAAGGAGGCGCGCGCTCTTCGACATGATAGAGATAATGAGATGGCTCAACCAAGGCTGAAGAGACTGCAGCCTGCGGGTTGCCCCAAATACATTCATTGAAAAACGCTAGAGAGCAGTTTCCTCATGAAAGCATTCATCATTAATCGGTATGGAAAAAAACAGGCGGGCCTTATCGACGAAATGCCCGCCCCGGAGGTGGGCGACGAGGATGTTCTGGTCCAGATCCACGCGGCGAGCGTCAACGCTCTGGATATCAAAATCAAGAGCGGCGAATTCAAACTGATTCTCCCCTATCGCCTTCCCCTGGTGCTGGGCAACGATATGGCTGGCAAGGTCGTGCGCGTCGGCTCTCGTGTTCACGGCTTCAAGCCCGGCGACGAGGTCTACGCGCGCCCGGACGATGATCGTATCGGCACCTTCGCCGAGCTCATTGCCGTGAAAGCGTCATCGCTAGCGCCAAAGCCTCAGAATCTCACCATGGTCGAGGCAGCCTCCCTGCCGTTGGTGGCATTAACAGCCTGGCAAGTGCTGGTCGAAACCGCCAAGCTGAAGAAAGGACAAAGCGTCTTCATCCAGGCCGGCTCGGGTGGCGTAGGGACCGTCGCCATCCAGTTGGCCAAGCATCTGGGAGCTTTCGTGGCCACAACCACGAGTACGGCCAATATTGGCTGGGTGAAGGCATTGGGCGCGGACGTCGTCATCGATTACAAGCAGCAGGACTTCGCCACCGAGCTACGTGACTACGACGTGGTGCTGAACAGCCTCGGCAACGACGAACTGAAGAAGTCTCTCCAGATCCTCAAGCCAGGCGGGCACCTTATCTCCATCTCCGGGCCTCCCACCCCGGCGTTCGCCGCCGCGAAACGTCTGGCCTGGCCGCTCAAACAGGTGCTGCGTCTGCTGAGCTTTGGCGTCCGGCGCCAAGCGAAAAAAGACGGCGTTGAATATACGTTCGTCTTCATGCGGGCTGACGGGACGCAGTTGCGCGAGATCACTTCCCTCGTCGAATCAGGCGCAATCCGCCCGGTCGTCGACAAAGTTTTCCCATTTGAGGACGCTCATAAAGCCTTGGCTTACGCAGAAAGTGGACGCGCCAAGGGCAAAGTCGTAGTGCAAGTGATGTAGCTAACACGCATACCTGCGCTTTGTATCAGAATACGCGCGAGCTAGGCGCTGCGAAATAATAGAAACCATCGCCCGGCTTGGCGGATGCATTCGGGAACACCACCATGCCATCACTGGGCGCCAGCAACGGCTCGCCATCGGCGCGTTGGGCGATGGCTTCTCCGGCCTTGACGGCGTCGCCCGTTTTCCAGGCCTGAGCCAAATGATCTCCCTCGTTCATGCACAGCACCACCTGAACGATCTCTACGCCGCGCGTCATGCTGATCTCAGGCTCGGGGGCATCCACTAGCCCCAAATGTGCCAGTGCATTCAAAATGGCACGATAGGCGACGTTGACGGCTTCGGGGTCGTTGTGTGAGCCGCATTCCAGCGTCACGGCATAGCCACCCGAGAAACGCATGTATTCCGTCGTGCCCACGCCTTCGGCAACGTGCCCCACGCGAAAGCCGTTCTCGGCGCGCAGCGCCAGTAGGCGGGCGTAGTTATCCAGCCAGCCATGCATGACGATATCCACGCCCAGCCGCGCAGCGAAAGCCGCCTCTTCTTTGGCCCACCGGAAAGGTTCGACCGGTCCGGTGTTATCTAAGGGGCCGCAGAAAATGAAGGGCTCGCCTTGCGATGAGAAAGAGTGCAGATCCAGCAGCACCTCGTGCTCGCGCAACAAGGGCGCCAGCACATTGGCGACCTTGTCTTCATAGTTCTGGGGAATCGGCTTGTCGCTGAAATCGCGGTTCAGGTTGCGGTCGCCTTCGCGCGTGTTCTGCCGATACGCCTTCAGATTGGCGATCGGCACGAAAGTGACTTTTCCCCGGCGGACTTTGATGCGGCCCGCGCGACAGTCTTCGATAACACGCAAGATAGCTTTGGTCCCGCAGACCTCGTTACCGTGCACCGCGCCCACAATGATCAGCTTACGGCCCGGCGCCATGCCGGTGAAGCAAACCGTCTCAAATGGATCATCCGGCGTTATGGTGGTCGTTTGCGGCACGCGACCGTCTGGGGTCGGGATATGGCTCATCGTCATGCTCTCTCGGGAAGGTGTCCGGTCGCCACTGGCAGAGGCTCGCGTCATGGCATCAAGGGGCTACTGTAGCGTATCAGGCCAACTCAGCGACACGACGGCAACGTACGAAATGCTCGGGATGCAACGCGTCGAGCGTGGGCACCGGCGGGGCTCGGCAAATCTCGCGCGCCTCGGGGCAGCGCGGGTGAAAGCCGCAGCCGGTAGGCGGATCATAAGGGTTGGGAATGTCGCCGGTGATCTTGGTGCCCCGAGTGCGGCCTGAGGGATCAGGAATGGCGGCGATCAGCGCACGGGTATAAGGATGGCGCGGCGTGCTGAAAATTTGCTGCCACGTACCGGTTTCTACGATGCGGCCTAAATACATGACGGCTACGCGATCGCTCATGTGTTCAACCACGCCAAGATCATGGCTGATCATCACGTAAGAAAGCCCTAGCGTTTCTTTCAAGTCGAGCAGCAGGTTAATGATTTGCGCGCGAATGGAAACGTCCAGCGCTGAAACCGGTTCGTCCAGAATCAGCAACTTGGGCTCAAGAATGAGCGCACGCGCAATGCCGATGCGCTGGCGCTGGCCTCCGGAGAATTCGTGTGGCAGACGACTGGCATGCTCCGGGCGCAACCCCACGCGGGCTAGCGTCTGGCTGATGCGCCCTTCTATTTCGGATGATGAGGTAATGCCGTGCAGGCGTAGAGGGGCTTCCAACGTCTTGCGCACGCTTTGGCGCGGGTTGAGCGAGGAATACGGATCCTGGAACACCATTTGCGTGATACGCGCCCATCCTTTGCGATCGATGCCCGCCGCACCCACCGTATGGCCATCGACCGTGACACGCCCGCCTGTGGGCGGTTGCAAACCCAGCAAGGAAAGCGCGAGAGTGGTCTTGCCGCAACCGGATTCGCCGACCAAACCCAGGCACTCGCCGCGTTTGAGCTCAAGATCTACGCCATTGACTGCGTGCACGGTACGCTTGGCGCCACCCAGCAGACCACCACCCATCGGAAAATGCACGACAAGGTCTTCGACCTTGAGGATGGGCTCATTGGTCATCTGGCTGACGTCGGGGCTGGAAATACTGGCCATGTTAGATGCTTGATTCAAGATGATGACACCGTACTAATCCCCCTCGCACCAGCACGGTTTCTGCGGGTGCGGTTGTCTGGCACATATCGGTGGCCGCATAACAGCGCGGATGAAAACGACAGCCGCCGGGAAAAGAAGACACTGGGGGAACGACACCGGAGATCTCTCGCAAACGTTGACGACCATGCTTGGCGCGCGAGCCAAGCAACGGCAAAGACGCCACCAGTCCCTTGGTATAGGGATGGCTGGGGGACTCGAATATCTCGTCCGCATTGCGTTGCTCGACCAATCGGCCCGCATACATGACGCCGACGCGGCGACACATATTGGCGATCAACCCCAGATCATGACTGATCATCAGGACAGACGTGCCCTGCTCTTTGGATAGATCACGAATCAGGTCAAGAATTTCCGCCTGAACGGTGACGTCCAGCGCGGTCGTCGGTTCGTCTGCCAACAGCAGGCCAGGGCCACAGGCTAGCGCAATGGCAATCATGACGCGCTGGCGCATGCCGCCCGAAAGTTGATGCGGATAATCTTTCATGCGGCGCTCCGGCGCCGGCACCCGCACGTTGTCCAGCGCCTGCACCGCGTGGCGCTCGGCCTCTTTCCAGCCCATGGCCTTGTGCAGCACGAACATCTCGGCAATCTGGCGGCCAACGGGCGATAAGGGGTTGAGCGCCGTCATTGGTTCCTGAAAAATCATGGAGATCCGGTTGCCACGCAGCTTGCGCATCTCGGGGCCGGAAAGGCTTTGAATCTCTTTACCTTCTAACCGGATGCGGCCCCCCCCGATGACGAGCGGCGCGCGTAGCAGGCCAATCAAAGCCAGCGCCGTAATGCTCTTGCCGCAGCCCGATTCACCGACCAGCCCAAAGGTCTCGCCACGCATGATCGTAAAAGACACCTCTTCGACTGCGCTGAGTCGCTGGCCGTCTGTCAGCAGATCGATTCTGAGGTTTTCCACCTCAAGCAAAGGTTGATCAGTCATGTCCGACGCGTCCGGGATTGAGGATCAAGAATGTCGCGTAGCCCGTCGCCCAACAAATTCAGGCCCAGCACGGTCATGAAAATCGCCATGCCCGGAAAGATAAGAATCCACGGTGCCGTGGAGATCTGGTCGCGGGCATCGGAGAGCATGCTGCCCCAGCTGGGGAACGGCGGCCGAATCCCCAGCCCCAGAAAAGACAATGATGCCTCGGCTAGCACCGCACCGCCCATGCCGAGCGTGCCGATGACAATCAGGGGGCCCAACATGTTCGGCAGCAATTGCGTGAACATGATGCGAATGTCGCTATAACCCAGAATGCGGGCGGCTTGCACATAGCCTTGGCTTTTCAGAGACAAGGCAGAGGCCCGCGCCAATCGACAGGTGAAGGACCAGTTGGTCAGCCCCAGCGCAATCACCAGGCTGACCAGGCCTGGGTCCATGATGGCCATAATGGCCAGCGCAAAGATCAGCGAAGGAATGGCCAGCATGAGGTTCGTCAACGCGCTGACGAAATCATCCCACCAACCTCCCCAATATCCGGCGGACAGTCCCAAGGCAATGCCGATGGCCGTATTGATGATCTGCGACAGAATCCCCACCGTAAGAGAAATGCGCGCGCCATACAGCACGCGGCTATAGATGTCTCGCCCTTGTGCATCGGTGCCGAACCAGAACGCCATGCCTGGCGGCTCTTCGGCGGTCATCAAGTCGGCGTCCATGACGGGATCGGTGTGGGCCAGCCACGGCGCGAAAATTCCCGCGATTACAACCAGCGCAAAGAGCGCGCCGCCAATTAGCAAGTTTGCTCTGATCTTCATGCGTCCTCAGGTGTATTTGATACGCGGGTCGATGATGGCACACAGGACGTCAACGAGCGTATTGACCAGCAAAAAGAACAGGACAATCGCCAGGATGGCACCCTGCACGACCGGGATGTCTCGCAGCGTGACGCTGTCGACCAGCAACGAACCTACGCCCGGCCACGAGAACAGTTTTTCCACGATGACGGCCTGACCAATCACTGAACCCAATTGCAGGCCGATCGTCGTCAAGATGATCACCAAGGCATTGCGGGCCAGATGCCACTGCACGACTCGGCGCTCGCTCATCCCTTTGGCGCGCGCCGTACGCACAAAATCGGCATTCATGATCTCCAGCACAGCGGCGCGTGTGGTACGCGCCAACAAGGCCAGCGGACCGACGCCCAGCGCTACCGCAGGAAGAATCAAATATTTCAGATCGCCGTCGCCATAACCGAAACTGGGCAGCCATCCCAACACCAGGGCAAAGAAATACATGAGCATCAACCCCAACCAGAACTTGGGGATAGACAGGCCCGAAACGGCAATCACCATGGACGCGGAGTCAAGCAGGCCGCCGGGGCGCATAGCGGCCATGAAACCGATAGGAACGCCAAACACAATGGCAAACCCCATTGCAGCCAGACAAAGCTGCAAGGTCGGCCCCGCGCGTTGGGCAAGCACGGTGGTAACGGGTTGACGTGACCGAAACGACGTACCCAGATCCAGTTGCGTCAACTGGACCACGTATTTGCCAAAGCGTGTCGGCAAAGGCTCATCCAAGCCGAACTCTTTGTTCATCCGTTCCATGACGGCAGCATCAAGCACGTTGCGCCCGTCGTCACTCATGCTGGAGGCGAAGGTGCCAGGAATGACGCTGAAGATCACAAAAATCAGCAATACAGCGGCCAGCACAATCGGCACGGTTTGTAAAAAGCGCCGTACAAGAAACGACAGCATTCAACTTCTCCAACGCCGACACCCGGGGCACACGTCCCAGGTGCCGGATTCAACGCCTCGCAGGCTGCACAGGCGCGGCATGACGAATTACTTGGCCGCAGGCGAGGTGCTGTCGATCCAGACATCCTCGTAGTTCTGGACAGCCAATTCGGTCGCGTTGGGTTGCAGGCCATGTACCCAGGGCTGATAGGCCATGGCCGCCTTGTTGTAGTTGAAGAACCACATTGGGGCTTCATCAAACACAATGGCGTTGACCTTCTTCAAATTGGCGATTCGGACCGACTCGTCAGTGCTGGCATTCGCCTCATCCAGCAGGCGGTCCACCTCGGGGTTATTGAACAAGGTGTAGTTGCAAGCCGACTGAGGCGTCTTGGAGTGAAAACACATCAACACGCTCATAGGATCAGGGCCCGTGTTCAAGGACCAGATATAGGCCTGGAAATCGCCCTTGCGCACGGTCTCGGCCAGCACGGTGCCTTCCACCGGGCGAATTTTCGCCCTGATACCGACTTTTTCCAGCATCGGGACGACGGCTTCGGCAATGGGAATACCCCAGCTTTCATTAGGCGTGGCTGTCCACTCGAATTCAAAGCCATCGGGATAGCCTGCTTCGGCCAACAATTGTTTTGCCTTGGCCGGGTCATACGGATAGGGCTTCATATCCTTGTCAAAAGCAGGCGATGCCGGGGGCAGCCAACTGCTGGCGCGGTATGCCTTGTCCTTGACCAATTTCTTGATGATGAGGTCCGTGTTGATGGCGTAGTTAATCGCCTGGCGCACACGCTTGTCCGAAAACGGTTTGAAGGACGGATTCATACCCATGGCACGCGTGTAGACCTCCGCCACCTCAAGAATATTCTTGGAAAGCTCGGGATCCTTTTGGTAAGCCATGTACTGCACTGGGCCGAGTATGGACGCGTCAATTTCCTTGTTGCGGAAAGCCACGTCGCGCGCGGCGGCCTCGCCCATCAACTGTACGGTCACTCGATCGGTGTAGGGCTTGCCAGGCTTGTAGAACTTATCAAAGCGCTCGGCCACGAAACGCGAGCCCGGCACGTACTCAACGAACTTATAGGGCCCTAAGCCGATCGGGTGGGTGAAGAACCCCTCTTTCATCGCCTCTTCTGCGGGATAGATCGAGGTCATCGCTGAATAGAAGGAATTGGCCGGGTCACCGCGCTCGACCAGTGTCATTTCAAAGGTGGAGTCGTCGATCTTCGTCAAACCGGAAATGGTCTTGGCCTGGCCCTTTTCAACCTCTATCGCACCTTTGATCAAGCGCACATAGCGCGCGCCGGGATAGGCTTTGGCGCCATCCATCATGCGCGTGAACGACCAGATCACATCATCGGCCTTCAGTTTTCTGCCATTGTGAAAATACGCGTCATCGCGCAGCTTGTAGGTATAGGTCAGGCCATCGGGCGAGACACTGACGGAGCTGGCCAACTCGGGCACCGACTTGTTGCTATTTGCATCCCACAGATAGAGGGATCGGTGAATGGCCTTGGCATAAATTTCATCTTGCGCACGGTTCGACGTATGGATGTCCATGTTCGCAAAAGTCGCCCCATAGGGCGCCACATAACGCAGCGTGCCACCGTGGCGCGGCGTCTCATCGGCGGCAAATGCACAGGTGCCGGCTGCGAAGACTGCGACAAGCGAGGCAGCTAAAGCAAATTTCTTGACCACGTTTATCCCCTCAAGTGAATGGGACAGGGTATCGAGACATTCTCCGAAAAAATTGACTCAATACGACACTTTCAAGGACAAGTCGGGATATTCCACCCCCATCACGAGGACACGTAACGGGCCCATTTTCTCGGCACCCTCGGCCGCAAACCCACTGTTCACGCGGCCTGGGCCGGTACGCCGCCCACCCTCACCACCGAAGTGCGCCATTCACCCTAGGGAAAACACTGCCCCGCAGTTTGTGATGGGAAGCCTACTTGCTAATTATGATGAACAGATCATTCGTTATTTTGAACGCTTGCCCATGGCCTTTTGCCTGGGTGCCGAATAACCAGGTGGTCACTTGACACACCGATCTGCTGGATACACGTATGTTGCAAGCAGAAGCGATGACTCATGCCCCGAATACCGAGGACGCATTCATTGACGTACTAGAAACCTGGCTCATCCAGACACTGCCCAGGTCTGATCAGGTCACGTTGAGCCAGGCCGCGAAATATTTCGGCATTACGGAACGCACGCTGCAGCGCCGGCTGGCATTGCAAGGCACAACCTTCGTGGAAGTGCGGGCACGCATCCGCATGCGACTGGCGCATCGTTTGTTGCATGATTGGACACTGTCGATGACTACCATTTCCGGCAAACTGGGCTTTAGCGAAAGCAGCGCATTTACTCGCGCCTTTCGCAGCCATACCGGTCATTCTCCGCGCTCGTTTCGCGCCATGCTGTCAGAGGTTCGGACGCAAATTCGGACGGCTGGTTGATAAATTCGTGCGTAGCGCTGACAAGAATAAGACTCGATTCGCCGCTACATCGCTGCCCGTTACTGCCCCACGGAGGTCTTCGCTAGCCACTCACGCGGAGACATGCCTACCTTGGCTGAGAATGCGCGCGATAGTGCCGACGGGTTCGCATATCCGAGCTCGTCCGCCAGCATCTTGATCGGTTGCCCTTCGCGCAGCCTGTTCTGCGCTAGCGCAATGCGCCAGTCGTTCAAGTAGTCGGCCGGCGTCTGGCCCACCACCTCGCGAAAGGTGTTTGCAAACGCCGTGCGCGACATGCCGGCGCGTTCAGCCATGTGCCCCACCGACCAAGGCTCACCAGGAGCGTCGTGCATGGCCACCAGCGCACGCGCCAAACGCGGGTCCGACAGTCCGGTGATGAAGCCGGGGCGCACGCCCGCTTCCAGCGGATGGTCAAGCAGCCAGCGCATTAGCTGGATCACAACCACCTCGAAGAGCCGATCAACCAGCAACCGCTGGCCGCAGCGCATTTGATCGGTTTCAGCGAACAGCAATTCAAGCGCCAAGTCCAGGCCCGACACTCGGGCCAACGGCAGCGCAATCAAAGGCGGCAGCGCCCGTGCGAGAGGATTGTACGAACCACCGTCGAAGTTCAGCCGCGCGCAAGTGAAATCAGAACCCTCCACCGGAGGGTTGTGGAAGCGATGAGTAAAGGGGCGCGGATACAGCAGCAAGGTCGGCTCGTCGAAACGCATCGACTTGGGCACATCGCGCGCGCCTGGATGGCTCACCGTTAACTGGCCGCGACGCAACACGTGCAGATAACCATGCCCCTCGCGGGCGTCGAAGTGGTTAAGCCCGCACAGTGCGCCGGAGTGATGCAGTTGGGCCTGCACTCGGAATCGTTCGAGAACGCCCGAGAGGCGGTCAATGGGACGAAAGGCCTGCATATGAACTAATTGGTATGTTTTATGAACTTATTGGACCAAATCATACATCAACCTTGGCCATACTGTGCACACAGACCTGCCCCACCGGCAGTTTTCCTGTACTTCAACCTGACATCCTCCAGGAGATCGACATGTCCCGCATCAACATTCAAACTCAAGCCGCCCCCGCAGCAAGCCAGCCCCTGCTGGCCCAGATCCAGCAAGCCTTCGGCGCCACACCCAATATGTTCAAAGCCGTAGCGAACTCCCCGGCCGCGTTGCAGAGCATGTGGGCCGCCTTCGGCGCATTGAGCAAAGGGTCTCTGGGCGCTAAACTCGGCGAACAGATTGCCGTGGCGATCGCTAATCGCAATCGCTGCGAATACTGCTTGGCAGCCCATACCGTACTCGGCCAAAAAGCGGGTGCGTCTTCCGCCGAGATGGCTGCGGCCCAGGCTGGACAATCGGATGACGCTAACACCGCCGTCGTCTTGGCCTTCGCCCTGAAGGTGGTCGAACAGCGTGCGCAGATCACGGACTCCGATGTCGCGAGCCTGCGGGAGGCAGGCTTCGGCGACGAGCAAATCGTTGAGATCATGGCGCATGTCGCCCTGAATCTCTTTACCAACTACATCAACGTTGCCTTGGATATTCCGGTCGATTTTCCCAAGGTGGCTCTGAAGTGAATGTCGGGTGAGCCTCATCCCACAATAGGTGAGGCTCGCTCGCATACGAGCGTTGAGATCATGTCGACCCAGTGAGACTTACATAGTGAATGCTGACGCCCCCTTGGAAACACCCACTTTGCACGATCAACATGGCCGATGGCCGCAGGCTGAATCGGTAGCGGACTTTCGCCGGAATCTCGCCGACGTCCACGCACGCATCGCTACCGCCTGCCTGCGGGTCGGACGCGATCCAACGCATGTACGTCTGCTGCCCGTGAGCAAAACCAAGGACGAAGCGAGCGTCCGCCTGTCCTATGCTGCCGGCTGTCGGCTACTTGGCGAAAACAAGCCACAGGAGGCTTACCAAAAATGGGAGGCGATGGCGGATCTGACTGATCTGCAGTGGTCGGTGATCGGTCACTTGCAGACCAACAAAGCCAAGCTCGTGGCGCGCTTCGCCACCGAGTTCCAAGCCCTGGACAGCCTGCGCGTGGCCGAGGCACTGGACCGGCGTTTGCAGGCCGAAGGCCGCGCCTTGGACGTGTTTGTGCAAGTCAACACATCCGGCGAAGCCAGCAAGTACGGTCTGCCACCAGACGAAGTGGCCACATTTCTCAAAGCGCTGCCGGCGTTCACCGCGCTGCGAGTGCGTGGCTTCATGACGCTTGCGCTGTTTTCAGCTGAGGCCGAGCGCGTCCGCCAATGCTTCGTACTACTGCGTGAGCTGCGGGACAGGCTTAGCCAAGATATACCGGGCGAGATCTCACTCGACGAGCTGTCGATGGGCATGTCCGGCGATTATGAAATTGCCATTGAGGAAGGCGCGACAATCGTGCGCGTGGGGCAAGCGATCTTTGGTGCAAGGTCCACACCAGACGCCCACTACTGGCCGTCAACTGTGGAACATGGACCTCGCTGTTAGCTGCCGCCGTGACCGCCAGGTCATGCAAGTACAAGCAATCCGGATCAGCGGCGCATTGCATTCTATTGCTTGCTGGATGAGTTTTTCTGATTCCCACGCTGGCTACATAGCACTGCCCATAATGTGCCTCGGCAGCCAGAGCACAACGTCGGGCACGGCAGCCAGCAAGAACACGAAAAGAATCATGATCAGTAGATAAGGCGTCGCGTACTGGGCAAGCCGTCCAATATTCACGCCACTTAACCCCTGAAGCATGAAAAGATTGAACCCAACAGGGGGGGTGATTTGAGCCATCTCGATGACAATGACAAGAAAGATACCAAACCAGATTGGATCAAATCCTGCCGCGGTGACGATCGGAAGAACAATCGGCAATGTCAGCACCATCATCGAAAACCCGTCGAGAAATGCGCCAAGCACGATATAAAGACCGATGAGTATTGCAATCAGCCCGAACGGAGACAGGTTCAATGCAGTCACCCACCCACTGATTGCCTGCGTAATGCCCAGGAACGCAGTGGCGTGCGACAAAATGGAAGCACCGAGCAGGATCAGCGCAATCATCGCGCATGTCTGAATCGAGCCCATAGCAATATCACGCATCGATTGCCGTGTAAGGCCCTTCTGGAAATAGGCAATCAACAATGCGCCGAGGACACCCACCGCTGCACTTTCAGAGGGCGTGGCAATGCCAGCATACATCGAGCCGAGAATAGCCAGAATCAACAGCATCACAGGCCCAAGGTCCTTTAGTGCCCTGAAGCGGATATCCCAAGTTATCTTCAGGGTCGGATCATCTTTGGGAACCAGTCCTGGATTGATGCATGAATGTATCATTACCCAACCCATGAAACAGCTTGCCAGAAGCACCCCGGGCACCACGCCGGCCATAAAGAGCTTCAGCACGGACACATTACCCAGCACACCGTAAATGATCATGATGTTGGAAGGTGGAATCAGGAATCCGAGCGTTCCCGCGCCAGCGAGACTACCAAGCGAAATCGATTTTCCATAGCCCCGTTTTTCCAACTCCGCAAGAGAAATTCTCCCGACTACCTGAGTTGTCGCCGCCGACGACCCCGAAATGGCGGCAAAAATGGTTGAACCAATGACATTGACGTGCAACAGACGGCCAGGAAGTAAAGACGCCCATGGAGAAAGCCCGTTGAATAATGATTGCGACAGCTTCGTTCGGAACAGAATTTCCCCCATGACGATGAACATGGGCAAGGCCAGCAGCTCCTGTGTCGTCAAGATGTTCCAGGTGTATTGCGCCAGGAGCTTGCCGATCGGAATATCCCGAAACAGCACGAGCATCGTACTGCCCGTCGCAGCAAGCCCGATGCCAATCCAGATACCGCTACCGAGCAGCAGTAGAAGAATGACCAACAAAGAAGAAACAATGATAGTCATGATATTGCCTACTCCTGCGGTACGGCTGGTTTCATGCGAGAGTCCTCTAAGGGCAATCCCAATATGGCCTGGATAAGTCGGGCAAGCAGTTGCAAAGCGAGCAGCAATATCCCCAGCGTGACCGTCAGCTTTGGAATCCAAAGCGGTGTCCCGCTTGCGGCGGACACTTGGCCGGAAGCAAACGACGACCAGGTAAAGATACTCATCGCAACGGTCAAGAATGACACTGACACCAATCCCACGAGCGACAGTGCGATCTCCAATCCTTGCCTGGCTCTAGCCGATACATTGGTGAGTAATAAGTTCACGCGGATATGCCCGCCGGTACGCAATGTCATCGCGGCGCCGAAAGTAAAGCAGGTCGCCATCAGGTACGAGCAGTACTCCCACGTATAAGGCAGCCCGCCGGGCAAACTCGGAAACATGTTCGACAGTATCCTGATTGTCAGTTCTGCGAGCATCAGGGCAATCAGGAGCATCAAACATCCCGCACCGACCCATCCATCCAACAGCGACAAGCGCTCGATCCCATCCAACAGGCGTTTAACCGCCCGCTCGCGTTTTATCTCCGACCGTTCGAGGGAAAGATCGCCAGTCATCGCTTTACTTCCGTCAAGTATGCATCGAGCACTGTCTTGGACGACGGTACGCGCTTCGTGAACGCTGCCAATTGACCGGATGTGCGATCTCGCATCTCTTGCCTCATGGCCGGCGAAATGGGCATGACTTCCATACTCATGCTTTTAAGCGTCGCTAACCCCTCGGCGTCAGCCTGGGACGCGCGATCCCAAAACACGGGCTGCAGCCGCTGCGCCGCGTCGGTCATCGCTTTTTGCTGGCTGGCGGACAGCTTGTTCCACGTGTCCAGATTGATATTGACCATCTGCGAGATCCAAGTATGGTTCGTTGGATATATGTACTTGACGAACTCCCACAGTCGACCGTCGACCGCAGAGGGCGTCGATGTCGTCACCCCCGAGATCGTTCCAGATGCCAGTGCGGGAATCGTTTCGACCCACGGTATCAACACCGGCGTTATGCCGATAGCGGTACACATGTCCTGCACATTGCGATCTGACACTCGGACCTTGCTGTTCTTCAACCCATCCAGCGAATCGGCCTTGATCTTGGAGAAGATGTACTGTGCCGGCCATGGCACGATATACAGAATTTTCTGATTGTTCCTCGCAGCAGCCTCGTCCAGCAGCGGACGCAGACGACGATGCAGAATCTCGAGTTCCTTAATATCATTCACCAGAAACGGTATTGTTTCAGCCGCCAGAATGGGCTCGTCACCTGCCTGTTGTGAGATATGGATGTCCGCCATTCCGACCAGACCGTCGCCTACTGCATGCAGATGGTCAGGTCCCTTGAACCCAAGTGAGCCGCCTGAGTGAATGCGAATCTGGACTTCGCCCCCAGTGGCTTTCGCAACCTCCTCAGAATACATGTTGGCATTCTGAGTGTGAAAATTCCCCTCCGGCAACACGGTCGACAGATCTATCTGCGTAGGCGAGGCCGCCCGCGCGAACGGCCCCAAAGCCATGAGTGCAACGATAGACAGCGTGATCGCGGAGAATTGACGCGTTGTGATCATGATATATACCTTTCTATTGGAGACGGTGAAAGTAGCTTGGTGCCGCGTCGGCGTGGCATCGGAGCTTCTAGGAAACAACGGACAACGCTAGGCACTCAGCAAGCTCTGCATTTAAGCGAGAGCGACTGGTTCACTTCCGTACAGGTTGCGGGCCTGTTCCTCAGTTAGTAGGCCATCTGCAAGATCAATTGCGACATGCGCGGGTAAACGACGCTTGGGGTCGCCGATACCGCCGCCACCGGGCGTGTGGATCATCAGGCGCTCACCCGCAGGAATTTCCTGACCACCTTTGCCTGCCAACAGACGACCCGAGGAAAGACCAATGAACCCGGCCGCTCCATTACCTCCCCCGTCGCGGCCACGCGGCGGATGCTTAATGCGATCAAACGACGCCAGAATCTCAAACGTCTTGTCGCATGTAGACTGAACTTCGATCACCTGCCCGAGCCCCCCGCGCGTGCGCCCAGCGCCGCCTGAGCCTTCACGCAGCTCCTTGCGCCAGAATATCAATGGCGCCTGAGTTTCGGCGATCTCGACAGGCGTACCGTTCAGATTCGTGGGGAAGGCAGTCGCGGACAAACCATCGATGCCGCTACGCGCACCAGTGCCGCCATTACTCGTGAACCCCAACGTGAAACCGTAGCGACCTCGAGATGCATCTTGTGTTTCTCCGCGCAAATTGAGCAGCCAGACACACGAGGCGCCTTCGGCCGGAACACGCTCAGGAATGATCTGGCGCAGACATCCAAACACGACATCTGGAAGCATTTGCCCAATGACGTGTCGGGTGGAGACGGGTGCCGGCGGCAGCGCATTGAGCACGCAACCCTTTGGTGCCGACACAGTGAAGACAGATAGCGATCCTGAGTTGTTCGGTATCTCGCTGGCAACCGCACATGCCAGGCCAAATACAGAGTATGCGGTGGCATAGCATATGGGTACGTTAATCCCATGCGAAGAGATCGGCGATGTGCCGGCGTAGTCGAGCATAATGCCATCGCGTGACACGGTCAGCGTAGCGACCAGATCGATGGGTTGGTCATACCCATCAATAGTCATGCAATAGGTCGACGAACCCTCAGGAAGCTGGCGCACAGCGTCGAGCATGGCCGCGCGCGAGCTTTCCAGAATATATGAAGAGAGGTCTTCCAGGGAGTACAGTTCGAACTCACTCATCATCTCCTGCAATCTCTCGCAGGCAACATCATTGCATGCGGCAAGAGCGTAGGTGTCGCCTACCGTCTCAAGGGGCTGACGCGTGTTGGCACGCAGCATGTCCATGAATGTTTCGTTCACTGTTCCTGACGAAAACAGCTTAAGCAAAGGAATGAACAGTCCTTCCATATGAATGTCCGTGCCGTCTGGTCCGAACCCCAGTCCTCCAATATCCATGACATGGCTGGTTGCGCAAAACAATGCAACTGGCCTGCCATGCAGAAAGCAAGGCGTCACCACGACAAAATCATTCAGATGGCCAGTGCCCTTCCAGGGGTCGTTCGTAATGAACACATCGCCTGGCTGCATCTCGTCCAATGGATACTTGCTGAGAAAGTGTTGAACAGATTCCGCCATGGTATTCACATGACCCGGCGCGCCGGTGACCGCTTGTGCAAGCATCTGGCCATGTGTATCGAAGACCCCTGCCGATAGGTCGCTGCACTCGCGCACAATGGCACTGAATGCCGTCCTTAGGAGAACCTGCGCCTGCTCTTCGACAATAGCGGCAAGACGTTGCCACATTAATTGATACTTGATCTGCTTCGCGTTGGAGTTCACGCTGTCACCTCTGCCTTTGTTTTTCGGTCCATGACAAGATTGCCGCAATGGTCAACGCTCACATCGAAAGATGAAGACACAAAGGTGGTGGTCTGATCTTCCGCGATCAACGCAGGGCCCATAAGCTGTTGCTCGCACTGCAGTTCCTCCCGCGCATACACGGGTATGCTCACTCGTTTCCCCGTAACGCCATCAAAATGCTCCCGATACCCCTTGGGCAACGGCGATCGGCCAGTCGCAGGAGGCAACACGGTGGCCTGCGCATGATTAGGCTCTGTCGCAACCAGCACCGACCACGTCAGAATCTCAACCTCGGCGCCTGGTATCGTCCGGCCAAAGAGCTGCGTGTAGGAAGCCTCGAAGGCTTGCGAGAATTGAAGAACATCGAGTTCACGCAAATCACCATCGGGCAACAGGATCGCGACCTCATGCCCTTGGCCGACATAGCGCATGTATGCATGACGCCGGACAATCAGCTCTTCGTGGGGAGCGCCCTGTCGCACGAGCGCCGAAGCCTCATCCTCCATCTGCGTCAACATCTCGCTGACTTCCAGCGCAGCCAAGGTCCGCAGCAGCGAATGTCGGCTTCGAACAACCTCATAAGAAATAGGAGCACGCAGAAATCCTATTGCCGACCCCACGCCTGCATTGGGTGGAACCAATATACGTTTGATGCCCACCTTCTCAGCGATCCGGGCAACGTGAAGCGGCGCCGCTCCGCCAAACGCGATGAGCGTGTGATCCCCAATCGATTTTCCTTTTTCGATCGCATGCACGCGTGCCGCGTTGGACATGTTTTCGCACACCATCTCATACACGCCAAAAGCCGCCATTTCGACAGAGAAGCCCAATGGGGCGGCAATTTTTTCGAGCGCACGTTCAGCCGCCTTTACTTCCAACTGAACGGTGCCACCAGCAAAGACATCAGGGTCGATCAAGCCAAGCACTGCGTCAGCATCGGTTACCGTAGCATCCTCACCTCCCCTGCCGTAGCAAGCAGGACCGGGCTCCGAACCCGCGCTTGTAGGCCCGACCTGAATATTCTTGAGCACATTGATGTGTGCGATAGATCCGCCTCCCGCGCCAATTTCAAACAAATCGATTACGGGTATTCGTAAAGGCAGGCCACTGCCCTTCTGAAATCGCGCGGCGCGGTCCACCTCATAAGTACGATCCGTATCCGGCTCGTACTGGTCAATCAGACAAATTTTGGCTGTGGTCCCTCCCATGTCGAATGCCGCTACCTTGCTTTCCCCCGCGCGCCTTGCGACATCGGCGGCATAGATGGCTCCGCCAGCCGGGCCAGACTCGACCAACCGGACGGGAAACCGGCGGGCCGTTTCCAGGGACGTCAGTCCGCCGTTGGACGTCACGAGATAAAGAACGCCGTTAAACGACTCGCTCTCGAGACGTTTTTGCATCCGATACAGATAGTCCGCCATCTGAGGCTGCACGTAAGCGTTGGCAACGGTTGTCGAGACCCGTTCATACTCCCTGATTTCGGGGCAAACCTCACTCGAAATAGAGACATGCAAATTCGGCAACGCATCGAGTAATAGCCGGCGTGTTTCCAGCTCATGCGCTGGATTACGATAGGCGTGTATGAAGCAAATCGCTACGCTAACGACGCCCTCGCTCTGGATTACCGAGATCTGTTCAGCCAGGCTGTTGCGATCCAGCGCCAGAACTTCCTGCCCATTTGCATAAATACGTTCCCTGACAGTCAACCTCAAGCTGCGCGGAATCAGAGGTGCTCGACGCTCTAGTTGCAGGTCATATTGGTCGAACCGACCCTCGGTGCCAATCTCGAGCACATCTCGGAAGCCTTCAGTGGTTATCAACGCCGTTCTGGCTCCACGGCGCTCCAGGATGGCATTGGTTGCAAGCGTAGTGCCATGGACGAAGACGTCTACGTCCTTTAAGGTCAATGCATTGCGTTCTAATAGTCGGGACGCTCCTTCGAGTACCGCCTGCTCGGGAGCAGTCGGCGTGGTCAAGACTTTCGACGTGACGCGAATCCCGCTCGGCAATTCGGCAACAATGTCTGTGAATGTGCCGCCGATATCGGCGGAAAGTCTCACTCGAGGGTCGAGTAAATCAGCCATGAAAGAGTCCCCTTATCGCGCCCTGACAAAGCCTTATCGAGGAATATGTGTGTAAAAATACATTTTTCTTCATTGGTTTTATACTTATAACGTTGGGAATTTCCCAATGATACGTTATTGATACACCAATATAATTAGGGATTTTACTTATGAGCAAGACAGACAAACCGTTAGTTCTCTCTCCGCATCTCGTCTCCCCCAAGGGCGCAGAACTGAGTGAATTTGAGTTTGCAATGATCGTTTGCTGGAATGCTTTCACGCGTTGGCTCGAAAAAGGCGCCTCGGCAACAGATTCAGGCGACATGACCTTTATCGATGTCGTTGTGCTGCATCAGCTCAAACATCGCGCCAAGAATAAAAAGGTCGCAGACATTTGCTTTGTCTTGAACTTCGACGACGTGCATGTCGTCACGTACTCGCTGAAAAAGCTTGTAGCGGCGGGACTTGCTATCGGTGAAAAAGTGGGAAAGGAGGTGTTGTATCGGACAACTGACGCAGGCGAGGCCGCGATTGAGAGCTACCGCCAAATTCGCGAACAATGCCTGATGAGCAACGTCGACGAATCCATGAACGCTCACTTTCGTGAGCTGGCAAATTCGCTGGGTAATCTAAGCAGCCTGTACGAACGAGCGGCCCGCTCAGCGTCTTCGTTGCGTTGATGTCAAACGCATTCGAAGTTTGAGCCGCTTCGCACAGGGTTGCGCAAAGTGAATCTAAATTAGCGATTGCCAGAAGTAGGAGCGCCATGCGGCTATGGCCAGCCGCTGCTTTGGAGTGAATCCGTCCAAGATGCGATTTCGGTTGCCGATGTAGCCAGTTAGATTGAGCAGTTCAACAGATGCTCGAAGCACACCGGCATTTGGAATACGCCGCAGCAACTTGGCAACGTTGTGGTGACCGTAGCTAATTCGCTAACACAGATATGAGGTGAGTAACCAGCGCACGAACCTTAGTTGACGGTCTGGGGCCCGACGGAAATACAGCGAACGCCTTCAACGGCTCAAGTTCGTAGTCGGGCAGCAACCGGACAAGCTTGCCTTCACGCCGCTCTTGCTCTGACATGATCGTGGTTACGTTGGCTATCCCTAGGCCTGCCAGTGCAGCAGCCAAGACCCCGGGCGCCGCATCAATCTTGACTTTCCCACGCAGAGTCACCACCCGCACAGCCTCGCCCTTCAGCATCTTTAACGTACTTTTTTCTGGAAAGCTTCGCTCATGCAAGATCGTATCGTGGCCTGTTAATTCGTCGGGCGTTCGAGGCGTGCCCCGCTTAGCCAGGTAGGACGGCGAAGCGACTAATAATCTTTCCACGGACGCAATTTGTCTGGCACCGAAAGTTGAGTCTTCAAGGGTGCCCATCCGAATAGCCATATCGACGCCAGCGGCCACGAGGTTTTGACGCTCATCCCGCATCGTAATTTCCACTCGCAGATCGGGGTAGCGCTCCAGGAAGCTGGCTAACGCGGGGATGATCGCCCGAGTACCGTACACGATAGGCACTGCGAGTCGGATGGTTCCACGGAGAGAATCTATTCCCCGAACCGCATCCTCGGCGTCCTCCAGATCGGCTGCGGCCTGGCGGGCTCTGTCCAGAAACGCAGCGCCTGCCTCAGTCAAGGCCACATTTCTAGTCGTGCGAAGCAAGAGCTTTACCCCCAACCGAGCTTCCAAACCCGTGATGATTCTGGAGGCGGAGGGCTGCGAAAGCTCAAGCTCCTGAGCCGCGCGGGAAAAGCTCCCCGACTCGGCCACGCGTGTGAAAACCTGGATTTCAAGCCAGCGATCATTCATTTGTTATCCAAATAAGTGTTCTGTAATTTTGGAGCATAATTTTCTCAGAAGAATCAGTCTACTATGGCCTCCTCGCTCAACAGCCTGACGGGAGATCCTCGATGATCCTGCAAGATGGACCCGATACCGAGGGGTATAGACCCGATTGCAACGCTGATCAAAACTCAGCATTTACCTGTAAGAATTACTATGACTATTAAAATCTATGGCGACCCGGGTTCGGGTAGTCTTCGTCGCGTCACTGCTGCTGCAAAGATCATGGGCGTCGACATCCAACGTGTGAATATCGATTTGTTCAAGGGTGAAAGTCATACCCCTGGATTTTTGCAACTCAATCCGCACGGACTCACTCCCGTGCTTCAGGATGGCGACACCGTTATCTGGGAGGCCTCCGCCATAAACCTTTACCTTGCCGAGAAAGTAGACTCCGATCTGCTTGGTCGCACCCAGGCAGAGCGGTTTGAAGTCCTGCAGTGGATGTTCTGGTCCGGCGAGCAATGGCGGGTCTTCTCAACCCTGCTCTTCAACGAATGGGCGGGCGCCACGCTCATGGGCAAGCCCCGGACTGAGGCGATCGTGGATCTGGTTACGACAAACATTCGCAACGCCGCCGCTGTCCTGGATACGCACCTTGAGAAACGGAACTTCATGGTCGGCGATGCGTTGACCCTTGCCGATATCGACATAGCTGCACCATTCTCGCAACACAAGCGAACAGGAGCGCCGTTCGACGAGTTCCCAAACCTCATTGCTTGGCAGGAGCGACTACTCCAAACCGTGCCGGCGTGGGCTGCTACGAGAGACGACGTTGAGCAACGAATGACGGGTGTACTTAGGGCCGCAGATCCGGTCGATTTTCCCAAGGCGGTCTTGAAGTAAATTTGGGGTAAGGCTCACTCGCACGCGAGCGTTGAAACCATGTCGACCAATTGAAGCTTACATAGTGAATGCTGACATCCCCTTAGAAACACCCACTTTGGGCGGTCAGCATGACGGCGGCGGGAAACACCTTGCATCTTACACAGCGCAGTCAGCAGATTGCGCGGCTAAAGGACTCTTTGGAGAGGGCGTACCGGTCAGTGGCAGTCTTTCCTCCAACAGCGTCGAAACGATCTTGGCCAGCGTACTGGCCGGCGTTGGCATCGGCATGTTCCACAGGGCTTCGCTTGTGGGGGAATTTCAGCAGTCGGATGTAATCACAGTTCTCGACGAATTCATCGACGAGCCTAGAGACGTCAGCCTTGTCTGGCCGAAGCGCCGGTTCGTACCCACACGTGTACGACGTGCTACGGATTTCTTTGCTATGACGCTGCCGCTACGCATCTAGTTAAGACACTCCGCAGGCCCGACACCAGTCGGTATTGGCTTCACCGTCTCGCGCACGATGGCAAGGAATGCACTCAACACCGGCGAAGGCTGTTCGCACCGATAGATGATGGATGTATCGATAGACAGGTTTCGGCCTCGAATGGGGCGATAGACCACGCCAGATCGCCGCAGGTTCGCAAGACAGGCTGGCAGCAGTGAGACACCAAGCCCTACGGACACAAGCCCGATGATGGTCTGCTTGGGCGTTGCTTCCCGCACGATCCTTGGACTGAAGCCGGAGGATCTACACAGCTCGACGATCTCGTCATAGAGGGATGGGTTGATGCTGCGCGGAAATTGAATCAGTGCCTCCGGCGCCAAGTCGGCCAGGGCGATCTCGGTTTCTGCGGCCAGTCGGTGCGCTTCCGGCAATGCCACGATCAGCGGCTCGACCACTATGCTTTCGACCCGCAGAGCCTTGTGAACGATAGGAGGATGAACAAAACCAATGTCCAACTGGCGTTCGGCCACAAGTTTGACCTGATTGGGAATGCGCAGATCGGTCAGGCTCAACTCGACCTCGGGATAACGTTCGGTGAATTGCCGAACGATAGCTGGCACCACGCTGTAGATGGCCGCATCGATAAATCCGACTGATAGATGTCCGGTTTCACCGCGACCGGCTTTGCGAGCAAGCTCCACCGCTTGTCCTGTCTGATGAAGCACTGCCCGCGCTTTATCGAGGAACACACGGCCCGCAGCAGTCAGTTCGACCTTGCGCTTGGTGCGCTCCAGCAAGCGCACGCCCATGGCCTGTTCCAGTTGCTGAATCTGCTTTGTCAGTGGCGGTTGCGATATATGCAGGCGAACTGCGGCACGCCCGAAATGCAGTTCTTCCGCGACAGCCACGAAGGACTGCATCAATTTGTGGTCCATCCTTTAATTTCCCAAATCGAATTACTTCCGACCCAATCGATATTGGACGGAATATATCGGAGTCTGCAAAATCTGGAAAGTTGCAGAAAACAAGGAGGCAGGATTTTGAAGAATTCCGAAATTTCACGCCGCCAGATGCTGAAGTTGCCGTTTGCCGGAGCGGCAATCGCGACAGCAGCTCATTCTGGTCTTGTCGGCGAGGCACTTGCACAACCTGTGCCTGCTTCCTCACCAGCGCCTCCCGGCGCCTTCGCCCATAACGTCGAAGCGGTTGGCTATACCGATCTCGATCATCGCCCGGCGTTCAAGATGGCGATCAGGCAGGTGGGCGAGCGCTGGTATCTTTACACCGGACACTTCTGGCACTCCGGCTGGAGCATCGTCGACGTGACCGATCCGGCAAAGCCGGAGGTCGTCAAATTCGTGCCCTATCCCGGTACGAACACCTGGACGCTACAGATCGATCTGTCCGGTGACACGATGGTGACCGCGCTCGAAAGGCCATTCGCGAATTTCGGCGGCGATCCCGATGCTCCATTTGGTGAAGGCGTTCTGATCTGGGATATCGCCGACCCCATCAATCCGAAACAACTCGGTCACTATCGCACCGGCGGCAACGGAACACACCGCAATCTCTATCCCGGCGGGCGCTACGTTCATCTTGCCGCCGGCATGCCAGGGTACAAGGGTAACATCTACGTCGTTCTCGATATCTCGGATCGCTCCAATCCGCGCGAGGCCGGACGTTGGTGGGTGCCTGGCCAGCAGGAGGCCGGCGGCGAGAGTTTTGCGGCTGCCGAACCCGCCGCCGCCACTCAGGAGACCTCCGATGGCTACCGACTGCGGCCCCAATGCATGTGCGGCGCCTTCTGTGCCAGCACAGGCGAGGATGTTTCTCTGCATGGCCCGCCCTATGTCGTCGGCGACCTTGTCTATCTGCCGTATGGCGCGGCGGGGATCGTCGTGCTCGATATCAGCGATGTCTCGCAGCCGAAGCAGATTAGCGGCCTGAGCTTCAGTCCGCCCTTCCATTCACGCTTCGGCGTGCATGGTGTACTGCCGATCCCAGAGCGCGGCATCGCCTTCGCCAATTCGGAGAACGTCACCTATGGTCGTGGCGCAATGCATCACGCGTCGATCGTCGATATTTCCGACCCCAGCGAACCCTTCCTGCTGTCGCTGTTGCCCGAGCCCGTGCCGCCCGCAGATGCTCCCTATTCGGACTTCACAACCCGTGGTGGCTGGCGCGGGCCTCACAATATCAACCACCACCAGCATCATCCCGATGTCGAGAGGCAAGGCGATCTGTTCTACATCGCGCACTTCAACGCAGGGCTCAGAATCTACGACGTTTCGAACACCCGCCTTCCACGTGAGGTCGGCTATTTCATTCCGCCGGAACCCACCCGGCGCTATGGGCCGATGCCAGAAGACAAGCTGGTTCTGCAGACCGAAGACGTCGTCGTGGACCGGCGCGGCTTCATCTACATCAGCGACAAAAACCAGGGACTCTGGATACTCCGCTACACCGGCCCGAAACCCGACGGTGCCAGAACATGAGGGTGCCTTTCCGGCTCAACGATGCCGAGGTTTCGGCTGACGCGGAAGCAGGCACACCCCTCCTCTATGTTCTACGTAATGACTTCGAACTCAACAGCCCGAAATTCGGATGCGGACTGGCGCAATGCGGCTCCTGCCGCGTGATCGTCGATGGCGAGATCGCGGCATCCTGCGTGGTTCTGCTCGAAGATGTCGCCGGCAAGTCAGTCGAGACGCTCGAGGGAATCGGTATATTGGATCATCTCCATCCCCTGCAACAGGCTTTCCTCACTGAGCAGGCGGCACAATGCGGCTTCTGTACGGCTGGCATGATTATGGCCGCCAAAGCGCTGCTCGATCTCAATCCGAACCCGACCGATAACGAGATCAAACAGGCGCTGGAGCGCAATCTATGCCGCTGCGGCACCTATCCCCGAATCATGAAGGCAGTGCGCCGCGCGGCGAAAGAGATGACGGAATGAATAAGGCAATTGTTTCCCGTCGCGGTTTTCTGTCCAGTTCCGGTGCGCTCGTCGTTTCGATCCTGCTACCCGGATGCGCCCGTGCGCAGACGGAGGCTGCATCGCATTCGCACCGTTTCAACGATCGGATCGAAATCCGCGCTGACGGCACTGTGCATATCCATATCGGGCGCATCGAAATGGGTCAGGGACTGAATTCGGCGATTGCCCAGCTCGCAGCCGAGGAACTGGATGTCGCGATTGAGCGCATTGTCGTTGCCCCTGTCGACACAGCCTCCGCGCCTAATGAGGGCTTTACCGATTCCAGCGCCTCCATGCGCTCAACCGGGATGGCCGTACGTCAAGCTGGGGCGCGGGCACGAGCGATGCTACTGGCGATGGCTTCTCGGCACTTTGAAGGTCTGACAGCTGAATTTAGCGTACGAGACGGGACCGTGCAGTCCGGCGGGCGAAACGTGACCTATTGGCAGCTCGTCGCGAATCGCACGGCAGCGGGCGCTGCCATCCGTTCGGCCACGCTGAAATCGCCGTCCGACTACCATTTGATCGGGCAGGATGCCCCCCGCATCGACCTCCCCGCCAAGGTCACCGGTGGGGTGGCCTTTGTCCAGGACTTGCGTCTTCCGGGCATGCTGCATGCCCGCGTCTTGCGCCCGCCGAGCTACGGGGCGGTTCTGGCCGGTGTTGAGGTGGATGCGGTGTTGGCCATGCCCGGTATCGTACAGGTCATCCGCAATGGCAGCTTCCTCGCCGTTGCTGCCGAGCGGGAAGAACAGACGATCCGCGCGCTCGATCGGCTGCGCAACACGGCGCGCTGGCACGAAACAGAAACGATGCCCGGCCAGGATGCCATCTTCGATTATCTTCGCCGGGAGGCCAGAATGGAGGAGCAGGTTGCCAACGTCTCCCGCCATCGGCTCGTGGCCACTTACGAAGTCCCATATCGCATGCATGGCGCGATCGGCCCGAGTTGCGCGGTGGCCGAATATAAGGACGGAAGCCTGACCGTCTGGAGCCATGCTCAGGGCATGTATCCATTGCGTTCGTCGCTGGCCGGCCTTGTCGATCTTCCTGCCAGCCGTATTCGTTGCATCCATATGGAGGGCGCCGGCTGCTACGGCCACAACGGCGCCGATGACGCTGCCGCCGACGCAGCCCTGATCGCACGCGCCCTTCCCGGTCGACCGGTCAGGCTACAATGGATGCGCGAGGACGAGCATCTCTGGGAGCCGTATGGCCCGGCGATGGTCATGCAGGTCTGCGGCGAAATCGACGAACGCAGCCGGATCTCGGCATGGGATTATTCCGTCGCCAGCCCGTCCCATTCCTCGCGGCCAGGCGGCGCGGCTCGCCTTCTCGCCGCTCGCTACGTCGATCCGCCAATCGCAGCATCGTTCCTTGATGGCCTTACCCAATGGACCGGCGGCGGCAGCTACAATGCCGAGCCCTATTACGATATCCCCGCCAGCGTCGATACCCGCTTTGTCCGGCGCGCACCGCTTCGCTCCTCAGCCCTGCGCGGCCTTGGCGCATTCGCCAATATTTTCGCCATAGAGAGCTTCATGGACGAGTTGGCGGTTCTGGCCGACACTGACCCTGTCGCCTTCCGCATTGCCCATCTTTCCGATCCCCGCGCACGAGCTGTGATTGAACTGACGGCTGAACGGTTCGGCTGGTCAGACTTCACAATCGGGCAACAGCGTGGACGGGGATTTGGTTTTGCCCGGCTCAACAACTACGGCGCCTATGTCGCCGTCGCGGCGGAAATCCAGTGGGATAAGGCCGGCGAGAATATACGGCTTGCCCGCGCCGTCGCTGCCGTCGATTGCGGCGAGCTCATCAACCCGAACGGCGTACGCAACCAGATAGAAGGCGCCATCGTGCAGGCTGCGAGCTGGACCTTCATAGAGGCCGTCGAGTTCGACCGCACTCGGATCGCAAGCAGCGACTGGGTGAGCTATCCGATCCTGCGCATAACCGAGGCTCCTGACGTCGAGGTGCATCTGATCGATCGCCCAGGCGAAGGCTATCTCGGCGTTGGCGAAGCCGCACAAGGGCCGGCAGGTGCTGCAGTGGCCAATGCATTTGCCAATCTGGCCGGACGACGCATCCGACGTCTGCCGATCAAAGCAGTCGCTGTCCTCCCCCGACCTGGCGAGTAACGGAGATAGAGCTTCGTCACCTCCGATATTTTCTTGCTGTTGCCGAACATCGGGGTTTCAGACGAGCAGCTCAGGCGCTCAAGGTTCAGCAACCTGCCGACGAAACGATAACGTACATATCGTCACAGTCGGAAGACTAGAGCGCAGCAGCGAATAGCGGCTTCCACGATTCGATATGTCGGGTGATCAAAGCCACGATCGCCTCGGATTGTTGGTTGGACGCCAGTTCGATCATTTCGTAGTGTTCGTCCACCGAGGCACGCTGGCGCTCTCGGCCCTCTTCGGAATTGATTCCGTAAAGCCGCATGTCCGCACGCAAGTGCATGATCATCCGAGTGAGTAATGGATTGCCAGCGCGCGAAACCAAGGCTTCGTGGAAACAGCGATCGGATTCGATGTACCGCCCCACGTCTTCCGCTTTCACTGCCTGCGCGACCTCGTCAGCCAGCGCCACAAGCGGTGCTGTATCGGTCAGACCCTTGTGCGCCAGGGTCGCCAGCGCGCCGGACTCCAGCATGACACGCACGTCAAAATGATTCTCGAGATCCTGCAGCGTGATAGTCTGCACACGGAAACCGCGATTGCGCAAGGGCTCGACCAAACCCGATCGGCTCAACTCCAGCAACGCCTCGCGCACTGGCGTGGTAGATATGCCCAACTCATTCGCCAGACTGGGAACCGAAAAAATCATGCCAGGTGCCGCGGTGCCCGACACAATCTGGGAACGCAAGTGTGCAATAACGGATTCTCGCAGGTTTGCGGGCGGTGCCATCCTCGACATGCAGTCGACCTCTTCGGTTGTTTGTACGTAGTTGTAGCCCTCACTTTAACAAAACCAATAACGTAGCGCGTCACGCGTCGAGGTAAATTCACGGTTCGCCCTCCGTGACGCGGCGTCGCGTTTTTCAGCCCGCATCGCCCATAGACGGATAGGCGTAATGGCGAGCCGGCACCCAAGTTTCCTTGACGGTGCGCGGCGAAACCCAACGCTGCAGATTCAACATTGAGCCCGCCTTGTCGTTCGTGCCGCTCCTACGGGCACCGCCGAATGGCTGCTGACCGACCACGGCACCAGTTGGTTTGTCGTTGACGTAGAAGTTGCCGGCTGCGAACCGTAGAGAGGCCGCAGCCTCATTAATGGCCTGGCGATCGTTCGCGAACACGGCGCCGGTCAGAGAATAAGGGCTGGTCCGATCCACGAGCGACAGGACTTCCTTCCAGTTCGCATCGGGATAGATGTAGACCGACAGCACCGGTCCAAAGATCTCTTCCCGCATGGTGTCCGCTTTGGGGTCCGAGGCCTCAATCACCGTGGGCTCGACAAAATATCCAATGCGGTCATCTCCTCTGCCACCGGCCAACACCGTCGAACCTTGTACCGACGCGCGATCGATATACCGCATGACGCGATCATAGGCTTTACGATCGATCAAAGCCCCCATGAACATACCGAAGTCCGACACATCACCCATACGCACGGTGGCCAACGCATCCAGCAAGCATTGTTTGACGCGAGGCCACAGCGACGCCGGAATATAGGCGCGAGACGCAGCACTGCACTTCTGTCCTTGGTATTCAAAGGCGCCGCGCAGCAACGCCACGCTAAGCGTCTCTGGCTCGGCGGAGGCATGTGCCAGCACGAAGTCCTTGCCACCCGTCTCGCCAATTAGCCTGGGATACGCCCGGTACGTCGGCAGGTTCTGTGCCACCTGCTGCCACAGTCCGTCAAAGACCGCGGTGGAGCCCGTGAAATGCAGACCGGCAAAATCGGGAGATCGCAGTACGGCGGCAGAGACCGCAGCGGAATCACCAGGGACAAAATTGATGACGCCAGGCGGCAAGCCAGCCGCCTCGAGCAACTCAAGAATCAGGTAATTGCTCAGGGACGCCGCGAACGCGGGTTTCCACACCACCGTGTTGCCCATAAGTGCTGGCGCGCACGGCAAGTTGCCGCCGATAGCTGTAAAGTTGAACGGTGTGACGGCATAAACGAACCCTTCAAGTGGTCGATAATCCAGGCGATTGAGAGCGCCGTTGGTCGACAGAGGCTGCAACTGCTGCAATCGCTCTGCAAAGGCAACGTTGAAACGCAGAAAATCGATCAACTCGCAGGCCGAATCAATTTCCGCCTGATGCACGGTTTTGCTCTGACCCGCCATCGTCGCCGCATTGAGCGTTTGCCGCCACGGCCCCGAAAGCAATTCAGCGGCGCGCAAAAAAATGGCCGCACGCTCGTCGAAAGGCGTAGCGGCCCATTCTGCCTGTGCCGCTACCGCCGCCTGTACCGCCGCAGCGGTCATCTGTTCATCGGCCTGTGCGACCATGCCTAGCCTATTGGCGTGGTCATGCGGACAATGCAGCGCGCGCGTGCCGGCACCGCTTTTCCGCTGACCGCCGATGACCAGCGGAATTTGCGACTCGCGAACACGTAACGCATCCAGCGCTTTTTCCAAGCACCGGCGTTCGCCGCTGCCGGGGCGATAGTCCAAGATGGGTTCGTTTGCGATATGTGAGATGTTCATGATGCGATTCACAGAGTGGTTTCAATGGGCGGGAATGACAGGCGGAACGTAGCTGAATGTGTGCATAAGAATCGCGCCGACGATGACGACGATGGGGAAATGCACCAGAAATTGCATGGCGGTATAACCGACGAGGTCCTTGGATTTGAGACGCAATATTCCCAGTAACGGGAGCATCCAGAACGGATTGATGAAGTTGGGCAGCGTCTCGGCAATGTTGTAGACCATGACCGTCCAACCAAGGTGGGCCTGTATCTGGTTGGCCGCATCCATGATGTACGGTGCCTCGATCACCCACTTTCCGCCAGCTGATGGGATGAAAAAACCAAGAAATGCGGAGTAGATACTGACCAGCACCGAGAAAACGCTGCTATCGTGCGCGAGGCTCACGAACCAGTGTGCAATCGCATCCGACAGCGTATTCCCCTGCGCATTCACGACCTTGGTCAGCACATAGCCGATGCCACCGTAGAACGGAAACTGCAGCATTACACCGCCGATGCTCGGCATGGCGCGGCTAAAACTCTCCAAGAAGCTGCGCGGTCGCCAATGCAACAACAAACCGAGCAACAGGAACACAAAGTTATACGTGTTCAGTTGCGACATGGTGATCAATGGATTGCCGCTGCTGAAGGTCAAGTACAACCATCCCGAAGCCAGTCCGATGACGGCCACCGTCAGCCAAGGACTGAACTCCAGGTAATCGCCGGGGCGTTGACGTTGTGCTGCCTCCGCCTTGTTTTCCGTCAGATCCACGCCCAAATCCTGCGCAGTCATAGATCGTTCCGGACTGGGCGTTGTGAAATAGCACACCAGCGCGGAGACGGTAGTCACCAGAATCACCACCACCAGGTTTTGCCACGTCAGTATGGTTTGGGAGAACTCGATCACGCCCGTGATTGGCATGAGCGACGCCGGAATACTGGCGGGCGTCGCTTGCAGTTGTGCTGCCGACGAACTCATTCCCAATGTAAAACCGCAGCCTAATCCAAGGTATCCCGCGGCGCCAGCAGCCCGGTAGTCGAGCCGCAGGTCTGTGCGGCGCGCCATTTCACGCACCAGCAATCCCGAAAAAATCAGGCTCAAGCCCCAGTTCACCAGCGACAGCAGAATACTCAGCGTGCCGATGAACACAACGGCTCCGCGCGGGGTCGAGGGCACGCGCGCAAGCGCGCGCAGCATCCGTGCCACCGGTGGAGACAACGCCAGTACGTAACCCGTAATAGCCACCATGGCCATCTGCATCGTAAAGGGGATGATGCTCCAAAAACCTTTGCCGAAAGCCTCACTGACCGCAAGCGGATCACCGCCATGCACAATGGCGCCGATCGCGACTGCCACGCACGCCACGATCACGAAAACGTACGCATCGGGAAACCATTTTTCCGCCCATGCGACCATGGCATGGGAGAACCGTTCTATAGGACTGGCGATTGCCTGTCTACGCTCGGCGGGGGCAGCGGCGACAAGGTGGTCATTTGGCATGACAAACTCCTGGGAAAGGCAGAGGCAGGGTTAGCTGCGCAGAGTCAAGGGGGTGATTGGAACTGCCTGACAGGTCAGGCACGTATCCGGTGGACCATCGAAATCAATGAGGTGGGCGACCTGGCCGGAAACGATATGCATGGTGCAGCTCTCGCATTGACCGACCCGGCATCCGCTCGGCAAAGACAGGCCGGCGCGGTCGGCGGCGTCGAGCAACGTACCGGCCGAGGGTTCCCAGGTATAACTGGCACCCTCTCCTTGAATATCGATCCGCTGCGGTACCAGAGTCGCCGGCACACGTGTTTCGCTGTTGAACGTTTCCGCGAAAATGTCGAAACGCGGAATGCCCCGTGCAACCAGTTCGTCCGTACAGTGCGTCAAAAAGCCCGGAGAACCGCACAGGTAAACCAGGGGCTGCTCCGCCGCCACCGCAGGAGAAAGCCATTCGAAATCCAGCCGACCGCTCTGGTGGTAATCCCGGCCCAACTTGTCATTGCCCGTCGGCGCCGCATACACCGTCAGCATACGGACTGAGCCAATGCGGCTCGCGAGACGTGTGAGCTGAGACCCATACGGGTGCGACAGTCCGTCACGGCATACATGTATCAACAACACGGATGGGGCAGCGTCAACGCTTTGTGCCAGGGCTTCCAGGTATCCATGAAAAGGCGTAATGCCGATGCCACTGGCCATCAATATCACAGGCCGTCTCGTGTGCAACGCAGGCGTGAATACCCCTGCAGGTGGAGACAGCATCACGCGCGCACCCTCGCGCAGTCCATGCAGGGCATGGGACATCACGCCATCGGGGACGTCTTCACCTCTTACCCGTCGGACGGCAATGGACAGATATGTGGGAGCGCGATTAGGGCCCGTAAGCGAATAAGCACGCCGAACCTGGCGGTCAGGTATGGACACGGTGACGTGCTGCCCCGGCAGAAAATCAGGAAGTGCTTCGCCATCGCAAGGCGCCAGCCGCAACTCCGCCACATCATGTGCGATGATGCGCTTGCGCGTGAGTCGAAACTCACGCACACCGCTCCAGCTACCCGTATTGCGCGCATCATCGCGAATGATGTCGCACACCGTGGCGCGCAATGGCACCGAGCCACTAACGGGATCGCGGTGACGATCCGTCATGATGGCGTTGATATTGCTGGACGAGGACCCAACGATCGCGTTCTCGGCGCGCCCCAGGCCCTCGCAGCCCTGCCACCAACCGAACTCGGCAACCGCGACATTTTCGTGCAAATCGCCATTGATTTTCGCGCGCAAGGAGACCTCGCCATATGGCGTTCGCACATGCACCCAATCGCCGTTGTTGATGCGCCTGCCTCGCGCGGCCGTTGTACTCATATACACCTGAGGCTCGGGCGATTTGCGCCGCAACGAGGCGACATACCGATGCGACGAATGCACGAACCAGCCGCTCTTGGCGGTCGTCAGAACTATCGGATATTCATGGCCGTACCGTGCCGGCGTATCCGCAGGCTCCACATAGGTAGGCAGCGCGGGTTGCCCGATGGTGTACAAGGCTTCGGAATAGATCTGTACCCTGCCCTCTGGAGTGGGAAATCCTGCGGGCTGGCCATCGTGCAGCGCCTTATATTTTTCGTAGGAAAAAGCCTGCGGAAAACGGATTCCCTCGGGCTGCTCGCGCAAAGCCTGCGCATCGACGCCCAAGGGCGCCAGTTGATGATTCCAGCACGCATCCATATCCGCGCCGAAAAACGCGTCGCGCAGTCCCAGGCGCCGCGCCAAGTCCAGCACGATCTCATAGTCCGCGCGCGACTCACCCGCAGGCGTCACCATTTTGGGACGCAACTGCACGTGTTCCACGGCCGCCTGACTGATCTCGAATCCCAGCTTCAGCGCTTCGCGCTCCCATGGCATGTTGGCCGGCAGCACAATGTCCGCATTCATGGCGGTCGGATTCATGTGCATGTCGACATGCACATGGAAATCCAACGCCTGCAATGCCTCCCTGTTGCGCGCGGTCTCGGCTTGCGAGACCAGCAGGTTCGTGCCAAAACTCATCAACGTGCGTACCGGATACGGATCTTGCCGCAATACTGCCCTGCAGAAGTCTCGCGTGGTGATCCATCCCATGCTGGGAGGTCCGAGAGGCAGCTCATCCAGGCCGAGTGCTTTCGCGCGTTGGGATGCCGGCAACAACTCGCGATACCCATTGACGGCGCGATAGGGAGGCGCCATGGTCCACAAGTTCCCCCCTTTTCTATCGCACGCGCCCGTCAAGGCATACAGTGTGGCAATGGCCCGATCAGTTTGCGTGGCATTGGTATGCTGGCCGACACCGGTCCAGGCGTGATAGGACAGCCGGGGAGCGTTTTCGAAGATGGCGTTGAATCTTGCCAACTCGGTCTCGTCGAGCCAGGCTAACCTAGCGACTTCGCTCGGTGTATAGCGATCCACGGTTTCCCGCAGGGCTTGCATGACCGTGATGCACTCACACATACGACCGTCATATAGGCGTAATGACCAGGAGCCGAATAGCTCGGCCCGCGCCGTATCCGAGCCGCGCCCGCTAGCGATAGGACCATCGCCCTGCACCACCACACGCGCCGCGGGATCGGCATCCGGCCAGAGGTCGACGGCCCGCAGCAACTCTCCACTCGTGCTGTCAACCAGATATGGCCCGTCGGTCCAACGCACTACGAAGTCGTGGTCAAAGCGCCTCGTTTCCAACAGGTGGCGAATGGCGCCCAACGCCAGTGCACCGTCGGCACCGGGACGTACTCGTATCCATAAATCCGCCTGCTGACTCGATCCCTCTCGGTTGGGATCCACAACCACGATTTTTGCGCCCCGCTGCCGGGCCGCGGCGATCCGCGCGGCCTGCGCCAACCATGTCCGCGCGGGGTTGTGCCCCCAGAGCAGCATCGTGTCGGTGTGCTCCAGATCCGGAATGCCGATGCCGCGCCCGAACGTCAGCGCATGGGCGTAGTCCTTGTGCCAACCACAGACCTCCACCGCATAGATCAAGTTGGGGCTACCGAACAGCCGGATGAAGCGCTCCACCCACTCAAAGCTGTCCACCATGGGCGTCCCGCTGGGTGTGGTGACGGCGAAGGCAACGCTTTCGGCCCCGTCACGTTCTCGTGCGGCGGCCAGCCCTGCGGCGACTTCATCCATAGCTTGCGACCAACCGATTTCCCGCCAACCGGGGTCCGCCGCGCCACGTGGATTTGTCCGTTTGAGCGGCCGCAGCAAACGCTGGCTTTTTGCCATCATTTCCGGCGCCGCCCTGCCCTTGGCACACAACGCGCCGCCGGTGGGATGGCTCGCAAGAGGCGTCACGGCGACCAGTCGGCCGTTCTCCACGTGATTAACGGATCCACAGCGTGACCGGCACAACGTGCAGTATCCGGTGAATTGCTTCATTTTTCCTTATCCATGTAATGCGTGACGCGCTACTTGTAAAACAGATAATAGTGCGTGACGCGCTACTTAAAAATAAGGGAAAGTACGGATGTGGGCGAACAGCCGAGTGATGCGCTTCTTTCTTCAAAAGCCGTACAAACAAGTGGCACGACGGAAGACAAAGTAGGCACAACTAGCAATAGGCATAGAACTTGCTGATTCTGGATGCCACCCTACTCAAGGAATTTCATCATGCCAGCAAAATCCAAATCCCAGCAGCAGGCGGCCGGCATCGCGTTGGCGGCCAAAGAAGGCGAAAAAAAGGTCAGTGACTTAAAGGGGCCATCCAAGTCCATGTACAAGTCCATGAGCAAAAAGGAATTACACGACATGGCGGCCACGAAGACCAAACATAAACCTGAACATAAATCCGATAAAGGCTAGGAAGCATGTCAGGTCCTTCGTGACATGCAGTACCTTATCTACTTGGTGGGCGCGACTCGCCATATGGTGTTTCCCGTATCGTCAGCGACGAGAAGCGCACCGGTCTTGTCCACCGCTACGCCAACTGGTCGTCCCAGCGCATCGCCTTCTTCATTGAGAAACCCGGTGAGAAAATCTTCCGGCTGCCCAGCCGGCCGGCCATTCTTGAACGGCACGAAAATCACTTTGTAGCCGCTATGCGGATCCCGATTCCAGGAGCCGTGCTGACCGATGAATGCGCCACCGGCATATTTTTCGGGGAAGGACTCGCCGTCGTAGAAAGTCAACCCAAGCGAAGCCGTGTGTGCGCCCAACGCATAGTCGGGCTTGACGGCCGAGGCAACGAGCGCGGCGTTCTGCGGCTTCATGCGCTCGTCCACGTGCTGCCCGAAATAGCTGTAGGGCCAACCGTAAAAAGCGCCGTCTCTGACCGCCGTCATGTAGTCTGGTACCAGGTCGTTGCCGAGTTCGTCGCGTTCGTTGACCGACACCCATAATTGCCCGCTGTCCGGCTGCCAACCCATGCCGTTTGGATTGCGCAAGCCGGTTGCGAAAAGTCGCTTCTTGCCAGTCGATAGATCGATTTCCCATATCGCCGCGCGCCCTTCTTCCTCTTCGAGGCCATTTTCGGCATTGTTGCTATTGGATCCCACCGTGGCGTACATCAATTTTCCGTCCGGGGAAGCGATGATGTTCTTGGTCCAATGGTGATTGCGGGGGCCGGCCGGCAGGTCAGTCACTTTCTTGCCAGCGTCTTTGATCGACGTCACCCCTTCCTCATAAGGAAAGCGCAGTACCGCATTGGTATTCGCCACATAGAAATCCGTACCCACCAACGCCATCTCGAAGGGGGAAACCAGGTTCTCCAGAAAGACGTCGCGGGTCTCGGCTTCGCCGTCTCCGTCCTCGTCGCGCAGCAGCGTGATGCGGTCGGCGCTGGGAACGTGAGCCCCCGCCTTCTTCTGAAAGAACCGCATAACTTTGGATCTAAAGCCTTTCTCGTCCTCGGGCCGCTTTGGCGCATTGGTTTCGGCTACCAGTACGTCGCCGTTTGGCAACACGTATATCCAACGCAGGTGGTCCAGTCCCTTGGCGTACGCACGTACCTCGAATCCAGCCGGCGCCGTGGGTTTTTGATTGTCAGCCCAGGGTTTGGCCGGCGCGACGTTTACAGACGGAATGAGAGAAGAGTCGGGTTTCGGTAGAACGGGATCCGACCCGTAGCTGGTCGACGGCGGCGGTTGTCCACTTCCACCGCAAGCCGATACGCCGAAAACCATGATGCTGGCCAAAATATAAATTCTGAAGTGCTGCAGCATGGCGTTGCTCCTTGAGTCTATGAGTGGCTGCCAGCAAGTCTTGTTCCAGGTCGAAGAGTCCGTGCAAGCGCTCTAGCGTCCCGACGCCAGTCAGGGGAACACTACATGTTCGGCCTTGACATCTCAGGCGCTGATTGTGGCACCGCCAGCCATCACAAGTTCATGAATTCGAGCCCACGCGACGCGCGATTCGACGGCAGCGTTCTATTGGCTCGGGCTGCTGGCCAATCTCTCAACACGCGGCGTGATCATCGCGCTGGGCAGCCCACTTCAGCAACTCATCAAGGGCAGGACAAAGCGCTTGCCCCCAATCGGTCAAGCCGTATTCAACCTTGGGCGGAACCTGATGATGAACAATGCGGCGAACGATTCCATCATCCTCCATCCGCCGAAGTTGCTGGATCAGCATCTTCTGCGAAATTGCAGGAATGGCACGCTCTAATTCGGAAAATCGCAGGAGGTGACCGCCAAAGAGATGAAACAGGATCAGCAGCTTCCAGCGTCCCTCAAGAATTTTAAGGGTCTGCTCGACGCCTTCAGCGGCGGAGGTTGGCGTATGAATTACCTTACCTTTAGGTAAGTACCCTACTTTTTCGTGCGTACTTGTCATTGGTAAAGCTTATCTCTACTCTGTTTGCCAGGCAAGCAGTTGAGAGAACTCATCTGCATTTCTAAACACCAGTAAGGGAGTTCGCGTGATGCTACAACTACCACATTCCATTGCAGCATACTTCCAGGCAGATCTAAGTGATGCTGTTTCGGTTTCCGAATGTTTTACTGAAGATGCCATCGTCAAAGACGAGGGAAACACCTACTCTGGTCGCAATGCGATACGTGACTGGAAGGAAAAATCGTCACGCAAATATAAATACACCGCCGAGCCTTTCTCGATCGACGAGGCAGGTGAGCAGACCATTGTGACGGCGCACGTTGTTGGTAACTTTCCCGGCAGCCCAGTGGATTTGCGATATTTCTTTGGTCTGCACGCCGGCAAAATTGCCTCACTGGAGGTCAAATTATGAGCTTCAATCGTGATCTGGCGGCCCTCCCCCTCGTGACGCGCGGCGCACCCAGGGTATCCGGTCAAAGCGAAGATCGCTATTCATTCGAACCACATCGGAATGATTGAAATAGCAAGTAGAGCTCCTAATACAGCATTGAATGCATGCCATTGCGCATCTGTTCGAAGAAGGCGCGCGAGTATCAAGCCCGCGACGCACCAAAGGGAAAGCGAAAGGATCGCCGCGAACCCGAACGAACATCCTAGGGTAAGAGCGAAATGCGATGGCTCAGCCGCAAGCGAGGCAAAGGAGGCGGCGGCTCCCATTGCCACCGCCCAACCTTTCGGGTTATGCCAGACGAGCCAAACCGCGCCGAAGAATCCAGTAGGACGCGCGATATTTGAATGCAAGTGCGGTGGGCCGCTTCGCGTCATCTTCCATGCGAGCCATAGTAGGTAGAGCGTGCCGATGAGCTTCATGGCGAGCTGCAGAGACGGAAAGGCCAGAATGACCCCTCCTAATCCAGTAGCAGCACCGGCGGCCATGGAAGCAAGGCCCAACGCGATCCCGCATATAAACGGTAGAGAGCGGCGATATCCGAAACGAGCGCCGGACGCGGTAGCTAAAGTCGTGGCGCCGCCTGGCGTGATCGTGGACACGATGACAAACAGCGTAAGTGGCGACAATTCAGCGATGGACATACACCCCCCAAACGTATTTGGGAAACTCTATCGCGACTCCTCGCATAACTAAATCTCATATTGTGCAAGCGATGCATTACGACTCATAATGCATAGCATGGCTCGCAATCTCGATGTCGCCCTACTTCGCACCTTTGTCGCTGTCGCCGATCACGCCAGCATGACGGCGGCCGGAAACGTCTTGCATCTTACCCAGAGCGCTGTCAGTCAGCAGATTGCTCGGCTAGAGGATTTATCCGGCGCGTTGTTCATTCGTGAGCGAAAGACGCTCCGTCTGACACCAAACGGCGAGCGGTTTCTCGGAAAAGCAAGGCGTCTTATTGTTCTCAATGACGAGTTGTGGGCGGATATGGCGCAAGAGCCAATAAATGGCCTCGTCCGCCTGGGCGCTCCGTATGATCTTGTAGGGACATGGCTGCCCCCGATTCTTAAAACTTTTTCGCAGGCGCATCCCCAAGTGGAGATCAAGCTTGTCTGTCTTGCGTCCCCTGAACTTTTGACTGCTGTCGACAATGGCGCATTGGATCTCGCCCTGGTCGAGGAGCCGGTTGGGAAATCGCATGGGAAATCGCATGGGGAATGCTTGGCGGTTGATCGTCTCGTATGGGTCGGCGCCAAGGGTGGCACGGCACATCTGAAGACCCCGCTTCCAGTTTCTATGGTCGCCGAGACCTGTGCTTTCCGTCCCGTTGTTTTACAGGCTCTCGGTGAAGTCGAACTTCCCTGGCGAACGATGTTCGAGAGCGGTAGCATCGATGCGACACACGCCACGATTCGGGCTGATCTTGCCGTGACGGCGTGGCTTGCCTCGACAGTTCCGACCGATCTCGGCATCCTCCCCTTTGGGGAGCGCCTGCCTGAACTTCCCTCATTCGCAATCAATCTTTATCAGACAAAAGGGCAAATCCCACGTGCAGTCAGTGAACTCCTGCAGCAAATACGGCATAGCGTAAGCAGCCCGCTTATTGCCGACCAAGCAATCGCATAGTTCCGCGTCGCACTCATCACGCGAACCGACTATCCAATGATTGGCTCGTGCGGGTGATACCAAGGGTATCCGGTCAAAGCGAAAGGATTACCGGGAGCCCGAAACGTATTGGAGGAGCGCTATCGCGACTTTTGAGACTTCTCTCAATCTATCGCAAGTGCGGAAAATGCTGGCTGGTTCTTTATGCTGGGACGTTCCTGCATTCTTGCGTACCAATTCAATAAGGCCTTCAATTCAGCAGGTATCGGCAGCTTAACGATCGAGGCGAAGACCAAACCGCCGATTACGGTAATGTCTGCCATCGAAAAGGCTCGACCGGCAATATAGGGCTGGTTTTTCAGAACACCATCAAAGTAGTGCATACCTCTCAAGGCCTTGTCTCGCTGGCGAAACCCCCATTCGGGATTCTGATACAGCTCGACCGCAGGCCCCAGCCCTGGCGTCCCGTGGTGAAAATAGACGCTGATGGCATCAAGCAGTTCCAATTCGGCACGCTTGCTCATCATGTGGATCACGCCCTTTTCAAGTGGGGTCGTGCCGGTTAGCGTGGGCAGACCGTCAAGTGCGTCGAGGTACTCTGTGATGGCGGTGCACTCGGCAATGCAGGTTCCGTCATCGAGTTCGAGCACGGGCAGCGTGCCCGAGTAGTTTTTGCTCGCGATGAACTCCGGCTTTTTGTGCTCTCCTTTATACAAATCGACCATCACGAACTGCACGCGAGATTGCAGGTTCTTTTCGGACAGGGCGATGCGAACCCGCGTCGGATAGGGTCCTTGGGGAAAATCATAAATTGTCATCAGCGACGGTCTGACTTCGTCGAAGTTCGTTGTGGTGGTAGTCATGGCCCTTCCTCTGCAGTTGTATTCGTGACGGTTTGGATCGTCATTCGTTAAATCTAACTAACGTTCGTTAGTTCTAACGATAGGCGCTACAATCCCCCTCTGTCAATACTTTTTCTTCAAAGCGGAGACCGTCGTAGTGAGGAACGAAGCAAATTCAAGCTCCAGGGAGCGAATCCTGATGGCCGCCACGAAGATTGCGCAGGCCCATGGCTACGGTGGGCTGAATTTCCGGGATCTGGCGGAAGCCGTAGGAATCAAGGCGTCCAGCATCTACCACCACTTCACGAATAAAGCCGATCTTGGTGCAGCAGTAGCACGACGATACTGGGAAGACTCGGCCGCGGCATTGGACGCACTATCGGCCGAAGCCAAGGATCCGCTGCAATGCCTGCACAGATATCCCGAGACGTTTCGCAAGGCGCTCGCGAGCGGCAATCGCATCTGCCTATGTAGCTTCATGGCGGCAGAAAGCGATGACTTGGCCGAGAGCGTGATGAAAGAGGTTCGGACCTTCGCAGAGGTACACGTCGCATGGCTGATCAACGTTCTATCCGCGGCAAACGTGGTCGGCCCGGCAGAGAGTGAACAGCGCGCACGCGCCATCTTTGCAGCCGTCGCCGGCGCTCAGCTCATTGCCAGAAGCCGTTCGGACATCACCGTCTATGATGCATTGATCGAGGGCTACCGCACTGCGGGTCTACTACCTGCATAGTTCGAGGCGTGATGCTTGGAGCGTTTCCGGTTCTGGCTTTCAAGCAATCGAACGAACTACGCCGCCATCGACGCGCAATGCGGCACCCGTGGTTGCAGAAGCCTGTTCCGAGCAGGCATATACCACCATGTTCGCCACCTCTTCCGTGGTGGCGAAACGGTTGATCAGTGTTGTCGGGCGTGCGGCTGTCAGGAACTCTCGCTCGGCTTGTGCCTGAGTGATGCCCTGCTCTTGTGCGGTCGATTTCATCCAGTTCGACAGAATCTCGGAGTTGGTAGGACCCGGCAACACGGCGTTGACGGTAACGCCTGTGCCAGCGACGAGTTCCGCCAACCCCCGCGAGACGGCAAGAATCGCGGTCTTGGTGACGCCGTAGTCGATCATCTCCTTTGGGATGTTCAGTCCGGATTCACTGCTGATGAACACCACGCGCCCCCAACCACGTGCCGTCATTTTCGGCACGTAATGACGCGCGGCGCGCACACCGCTCATCACGTTGAGTTGGAACAGGTCGAGCCATTCGTCGTCGCCTTGATCAAAGAAATTGTTCAGGCGTGCCGTGCCAGCATTGTTGACGAGAATATCCGCATCCGGTGCGTGCGCGAAAAGAGCCGAGCAACCTGCTGCCGTGGCAATATCTGCGGCAACACCGGTCAATTCGGCTTCCGGCAACAGGGCTCGCATCTCGCGCAATGCGGTATCAACACGCTCCTGTGTACGCCCGTTGATGACGACTGCCGCGCCTGCACGGGCCAGCCCTTCGGCAATCGCGCGGCCGATGCCAGCGGTGGAACCGGTCACAACCGCCGTGCGGTTCTTGAGTTCAATTTGCATGGAGTTTTCTCCTATCGAGGATGGGTTAGTCTATCTGTTTCGCCACGTCGTCTTCCGCCGCGCGGGCAAGGCGTTCGACCCAATCCTGGTGGTAGCGGTACAGGGCACCGGGATATTGGCGTCCGATCACGTCGAGGAAAAATTCGCCTTGTTGAGTTTCTTCTGTCAACACATGACAGCCTTCGTCCGTCGGCGTGATGACCCAGCCGTGGTAGGCGCTCGAACCCGTATCCTCGCCATCGACAGTCGTCGCCCACGCCAATCGGCGGTTCGGTACGCATTCGGTCACGGTCAGGCTCATCGGATAGCCGACCGTCACCCGGTGGTAGCGCGTGCCCAGCATCAGCTCCGGCTCTCCTGACAGGATTTTCACCTGATCCTCGGCGGGAAAATAGCGAGCCCAATGCTCGGCATCGACCAACAGCTTCCAAACCACTTCGGGTGGCGCTTTTACGTCGATGTCGTTGAGTGCATAGATCGCCGACGTTCTCGGATCGTAACGCTCAGGCCAAATCACTTTGTCGATCATGTTTTCCTCCCGCTCTTCAAGCGCCAGACTTCTCGCGGGCGACCGCGACTTCGGCGATGTCCTTGAGCAGCTTTTCATGGGTGAGCCAGAAAATATCTGGCGCCTGCTTAGCCAGCTCGATCCAATGCGGCCCTCGCATCGTTTCTTCGGTCCACAAATGACAACCATTGGCCGTTGGCGTGATGATCCAAGCGTGATAAGCCTTCGAGTGCTCGTCGACCGTCGGATAGCCGCCCCAAGCGATACGCGCCATCGGCTCGAACTCCTGCACCGAGGCATAAACATCCTGTCCGGCCAGATTTGTCTCGAAGCGCGTGCCGGCACGGAAGCGCTGATGACCGTCTAGCAACTGCACATGCTGGACGCCAGGATAGAAGCTCGGCCACGCCTTGGGGTCTGTGAGCAGCGACCAGATCGTCTCGACCGAGGCCGCGACGTCAAGCTCGTTGGTGAAGTGGATCGGTGAGCGGCTCGGTTTCATTTCCTCGGGCCACTTGATAATTTCGTACATGATTTTCTCTTGTTGCTTGCTTGATTGCAGTGGACGTTCGCACGAGTTCAGTTGGACTTGATGAGGTCTTGAAAAATCAGCGGGCCCAAATGCGTCCACGCGCCTAGGCGAGTGCGCCGCCTTCGGCGAGGGCTTGACCCACTTCGCCGAAACCGATGATCGAATAACTCATGAAACCGCTCCTACTCTAGATGTGCTTGAGAAGGATGGTAATTAATTCCACTATGGTTGATAATTACTGAATAACCCATCAGACTTATGCCAAATTGGAATGGATCGTTTTCATGAACTGAAGGCCTTCATCGCCGTGGTCGAAACCGGCGGGTTTTCGGCGGCTGCGCGCAAGACCAGCCAGTCGCAGTCTGCCATCAGCAAGGCGGTAAACGCACTGGAAAAACGGCTCGGGGTAGCCCTACTCCATCGCAGCACTCGGAAGGTGACGCTCACCGATCAGGGGCAGAGATACTACGAACGCCTCAAACCACTGGTTGACGAAATACAGGTAGCGGACAGCGAGCTGACCAACAGCACGTTGGATGTCTCAGGTCTTGTCAGAATCGCCTCGCCCTCCACATTCGGCCGCTTGCACGTTCTGCCGCTGATTCCCGAACTCTTGTCTCATCATCCTGGCCTACGGGTCGACCTGGTGCTGTCCGATGCCGTGAGGGACATGGTGGAAGACCGGATTGATCTAGCCATTCGTGTCAGTCCGGTTAGCGACCCCGACTCTGTCGTGCGACGTGCGGCCGGCACCTCACTCGTCTGCGCGGGCTCTCGTCGCTACTTCGCGAAACACCCTATTCCGAAGACACCTGCTGAACTCACCAATCACAATTGCCTGATCTACGGCGACATGACGCAGTGGCCGTTCACCGGGCCGGAAGGTCGGTTCAGCGTACCGGTCAGTGGCAATCTTTCCTCCAACAGCGTCGAAACGATCTTGGCCGGCGTACTGGCCGGCGTTGGCATCGGCATGTTCCACAGGGCTTCGCTTGTGGGGGAATTTCAGCAGTCGGACGTAATCACAGTTCTCGACGAATTCATCGACGAGCCCAGAGACGTCAGCCTTGTCTGGCCGAAGCGCCGGTTCGTACCCACACGTGTACGACGTGCTACGGATTTCTTTGCGATGACACTGCCGCTACGCATTTAGTTAAGACACTCCGCAGGCCCGACGCCAGTCGGTATTACATCGTTCGATGCTGGTAGCAGGATTGATTCCGAGCTACTGACGACGATACTCGGCATACAACCAATCCTGGCCCTGCTGATGACCGAACGGCGTCTCCCCACATGACAATACGGTCCATCGCGGCTAAAGACTGCACTCAGCGCGCTCTTTTAACGTAGGCGCTGCAATGCTATGCGCTCTGCACCGTGCGGCTGGCATACTCGCTATACAGGCGCGGCTGCTTCATGACGTCCTGCTTCGGAGCGAGGCCAAACGTCCGCGAGTATTCCCGACTGAACTGCGAAGCGCTCTCCTAACCAACCTTGTAGGCAGCCTCCGCTATGTTGGCCGCCTCTGATACCATCAGGCGCCTCGCCTCCAGAAGGCGCATTTGCTTCTGAAACTGAAGCGGCGTCATGGAGGTCAGTGCCTTGAAGTGCTGATGGAACGACGATGGGCTCATTCGCGCCACATCGGCCAATTGTTCTATTCGCAGGGTCTTGGCAAAGTTTACGTGCAGCATGGAGACGACCTTTACGACCCGCTCGATGTTCGAATCTGGCAGCGCCAACTTGCAAATTTCCCCGCCGTGCGGGCCGCTCGTTGCCCGGCGCGCGCAGTACGTGCGAAGGGGCAAAGTGCATGATCTCATCACATGCGGATTCACGCCTTAGAGGGTACGTAAGAACCGAACAAGCGCTGCATTGACTTCGCTAGGCGCCTCCTGTTGCAACCAGTGCCCTGCGCCTGGAATAACCTCAGAGAAACGCAGTTGAGGCACAAGTTCGGGCATCGCCTTGATGATTTGGTCCATACCCGGGATAGCAAGTCCCGTATCTCGCGCACCGACGAGAAAGAGTGCGGGCACCTCGACTTGCTTTCCTACGAAAGCGCTCTGTAGCATCCAATTCCGATCCAGATTCCGATAGTAGTTAAGTCCACCTCGAAAGCCGCTCCTCTGGAAGCTCTCCACGAAGATGTCCAGATCGGCTTGTTCAAGCCAAGATGGAAGTACCACAGGATCTGGAAGCGAGTCGAGCAACCCCTGCCCGCGCGTCACCATCCCAAACGGATTAGGGGTGTTTGGATCAGTTCGCGGTCCAGCATCTCCGGACGCAGCGAAGTAGATTTTTCGCAGGGTCGAAGCAGTGTCCCTATCGAGCTCCTGTTCGGCCACGTTTGGCTGACTGAAGTAATGCGTGTAGAAGATCGCCATCGCGGTTTGAGGAAACATCTGACTCGGTGCAACCGGGGCACGTCCCATCATCGGTACACCCAGCGCAGCCACGGCACGGAATCGATCGGGCCGCACCTGTGCTGCTTGCCAAGCAATCGTTGCGCCCCAATCTCCTCCCACGATCACCGCTTCACGCTCCCCTTCGGCATCGACAAGGGCAACGAGGTCGCCCACCACATCCAAGGCGGTAAAGTCTGCTGCGTCGGCTGGGCTGTCGCTGTTGCCGTAGCCTCGCAAATCGGGCGCTACCGCTCGAAAGCCAGCTTTGGCAAGCGCGGACAATTGATGTCGCCAGGCGTAGGCTGTCTCAGGGAAACCATGGCACAGAAGCACCAGAGGGCCTTCGCCTTCCTCCGTGAGGTGAAGCGTGAGCCCGTTGACCTCCACATAGCGCTGGTTGCGGTTGCTCATCAATGATCCTCGATTAAAGTTTCGGATGAAAGCATGTTATCGTAACTGTAACTGTTACGCAAAATTCTGAGTTTCTCATGGCATACGACACCCGCCTTGCCCGTTTACTTCATGTGCTGATCCACATGCATTTGCGTGGTGGTACCACGACATCCGAAAACCTCGCCAAGATGTTGCACACCAACGCGGTAGTAGTACGCCGGACCATGGCCGCGCTACGCGACACTGGTCTCGTCACATCGACCGGGGGACGCAATGGGGGATGGTCGCTCACGCGAGATTTAAGTGCCACGACGGCAAAGGACGTGTATGACGCGATCCCTCACGGCGCGGTCTTTACCATTGCTCTGGCCGATGACAACCCTCAATGTCCGGTGGAAGGCGCTGTTAATAGATTTATCGTCCAAGCCATGCACGATTCAGAGCAAGTCCTGCTGGCCCGATTAGACGGGCATTCGCTTTCCGAGCTTGCACAGATGATTTCTTTACACCCGGATGGCGCCCAGCGCCTTTCGAGTGCAATGCGATTCCGGCATTGATCATGACCAGGCCAACAATAAAGGGCGTGACACCAGCCACGGAGTCGTACTTCTTGGTGCACGTCGCACAAGCAAGTTATCCTCCAGAGCGGCGCGCGAAAGCCGCCCCCCTTCCCTCGTTGCTCACTCCTCAACGAAATTTGATGACGAGCGCTACCTGGTTCGCGATTCGCTGAAAGGAGCGAGATGACAGCGATTAAGACGTCAGCACAAATTATCGAAGGCCATATCGACACGCTGCGCGTGGCGGTTCCACCTCCCGAGGAAACATCCACCTACGCATCGACGGTGTCCCCATGGCCGGCACTCTCGAAAATGCCGCCAACATCCGCATCTTGCGAAGCCTGCAGCAGCGAGGTACACCCGTGCGTATCGGTGTTCTGCCATTCCTAGCCGAAGGCGATCAGGTTGAAATTGCGGCATACGCGGACGGAATATCCGGTAGCGAGTCGCGCAGGGCCGTGTATGCGATGCGTGTTTGCCTTGTGGGCTGCCTCGGCATTGCGTTACCACTGCTGTTCCTGGATGCACGCTGGCGCTTAGGCAGGCCCACACGACGCCAGCGTACTCTGGAACGGGTTTATCTCACTCTAGATCTGGGCACGCCTTTCGCGCCTACGTCGCGCATCGAAGAAGTGTAGTGCCACACATTGAATCCGGCACACCGGTCAACATGTCTATGTAGATTTTTATGGCAGCCATATACCGTTCTCCCATCCGCTTCCTTCTATTTGGCCTCATGTGTCTGACGAGCTACGGAGTTTTCTCACAGGATGAGCTTCCCTTACTCCTGAACCCTGCGCCAGGCGTTTCTGCGCGCATCGACAAACAAGGAGAGGACTACGTCCTGATCCAGCCGCGCGGACAACGCATCACACTCGTGTCGCAGGACAAGCTCATAGACCTGGGTCAGGGTGATCCTATCTTCAACGAGGAAGACTACGACTACGATGGCTACGCGGACATTGCCATTGGTCTGCGCGCCGGCATGGTGAATACCGGCGAGGCGATCTATCTCTACGATGCCAGATCAACATCCTATGTACCGTTCGACGTTCCCGAAGACGTCGGAGAACGGCAGAACTGCAGGGGATTCTGGTCCATCGAACGTCTGACCGAGCGCAAGGCCATTCGAAGTACATGTCGGGATGAGGCGCGCTGGCACTACGATATTCTGCAGATCGAGCCTGACCGGTCAATATGGATATCCGAACAATCACGTACGCCGGAGGACGTTGTTTACTGGCCGTATTTCGGCAAGCCCACGCGATACGTGACCTATGACCGACACGGAAAGACATTACGCGAGGCTGTGCTGTCCTACGAAGAGGGTGGAGATCGGCACACGGGTTGGGTGGTTCCGGTCAAGCGTCTTGCGCTCTACTCGGCTCCCGACACAAACGCAGCGACAACAGCCTATCTCATCAAAGGCGACGAAGCCGACAGGCTGGCTTTCGAGGGCGGCGAGTGGATGAAGATCGCCTATAACGGCAAAAAAGGCAGAATAGAACGTTGGGTGTCTCTCAAGGATGCCTATGACCTGGCCAAGGGCTACGATCCGCAACAGCGGTCACCCGATCCGCTAGTGCTCTGGGCGATCGATTATCGTGAAACGCGCACAGCCCCAGACTACTATCGCAATCTGTTCACGCTGTCGCTCGACAACGTGGGCGAAAAGGACATCAAGATCTATCAGGGCGAAATCCACCTGCTCTTCACCGGACCGGACGGCGCAAGCGCCGTACACAAGCTGTATGACCTGTCCATGTTCACCGTCAAACCTCGGCAAAGCCGCGTCCTGGACGACAATGTCATCGAACAGCACGGCGGCCGCTACGTCATTTTCCACGGCGTGGGTGCTGAAACAGATTCCAAACCGGAATACGTGCCTTTCTTTCCGCCGGACCTGGCGCCCGGACGCTACCGGGTCCGGGCTGTTTTGACCGATCCCGGCTTGCATGATCCCATTTACGCGAAGGAAGAAATCGAAATTGATTATCCGCCGCGTCTTCCGGCCGATCTCGTCAAACCGTGAAGCGATAGGCTTCGCGTCCGCTCGCGATCCATACCGACTGAATAAGAATGACAGCAAAAACTTACCGGCACTACCTCTTCGGCATAATTCTCTCTATTGTATTGGCCGGCTGGATCGCTATCCTCGGCATCACCGCAGTGACCCATCCGACGCTAGGCATGGGCATCATGATGCTCCTGAACGCAGCATCTGACCTTTCCAACACTGCCTGACACACTTTCCGTGACGACGATATCCGCCGTTCCTTGATGCGCGCGAGAATCCATCGCCAAGGCGAGAAGGACGCGCATTACTTTTTTCTGCTTGATCGCGATGCGATACCGCCGACGATCATGACAAGACCAACGATAAAGGGCGGGATGATGTAGGGGAGAGATTCGGTGTCTTCCCACGGGAGAAGAAATTCGCGACAACCGGCGGTCGACATGCCGCAACCAAACGCCTGCAGCCAGTACCAACCAGCAAAGGTGACGAGGCACAGGAGCATGCCGCCGATGATAAGCAAGGTTTTAATCATAGACAGGCGCCCCTCAGCACGTGTTCTGGCCTCTGTCGGCACGATTGCTCATAAGATCCACCGGTGCGTTTCATTTTTTTCCTTATTGTCATACTCTTCTCCAGACGCCCAAAGCGATCATCGACTTGAGTCGTTCAATTTGTCAACGGCTTCATATCTCCGGCAATTGTATTGCCACTACCTGACGTCACGCCCCTTGCACCTGCTCGGGCGGATAACTGGGCTCGTCGGCCGTGGCCAATGACCTGCTCAACGCGACCTGTTGTTCGGCACTACGCAGGCTGGTCTGGGCATCTTGCGCCAAGGTCTGCACTAGCGCAGCGCCAGCCAATTTGGGTTCATGCGTTAAGCATGCCGCGCACTGTCGCCATGGACGCGGGTCGCATCTGAGAATACCGGAAGATTCATGCACTTGAGCATCGGGTCAATGACGTGAAACGTTGTCTTCTTGATTCGGACGAAGTCAGACCTGCGAGGCGCCACCGTCGGCAAAGAGCTCCACACCATTGATGTAGCTTGCCGCATCGCTGGCCAGGAAAATTACTGCCGAGGCAATCTCTTCCGGCTCACCGATGCGTCCCAGCGGGCTTTTGGCAGTCAGGAAGGCCAGGCCTTCCTCGGCCTTGTCGCCAAACGCTGCCCTAAGGGAATTCGTGTTGGTCGGTCCCGGACTCAAGATGTTGATACGAATTCCCGTCCCCTTGAGTTCAGCGACCCAACTGCGGACCATGTTGCGTACAGCGGCCTTGGTGCCGCCATAGATACTCATGGTGGGCCCTGGGTCCATGGAAGCGGTGGATCCAACGATGACCACACTGGAGCCAGGCACGAACAGGCCGAGCGCGCCCTGAATCGTCAGCACCACCCCCTTGACGTTGGTCGAGAACTGCTCGTCGATCTGCGCCTCGGTGATCTGCCCCAAGGGCGCATGCACGCCACCGCCAGCGTTGGCGATGAGAACGTCGATTCGGCCGAAACGACCTTGCACATCCGCATACAGCGCTTCCAGGCTCGACGCCTGACTGACGTCGGCAACGATTCCCACTGCGCCGTCGCCTAGCAAGGCAATCGCGTCATTCAACACAGCTTGTCGCCTTCCCGTTATGACGACGCGGGCTCCCTCGTTGATCAGTTGCTGGGCAATGGCCAACCCGATTCCGCTACCGCCACCGGTCACGAGGGCGATTTTTCCGTTCAATTTCGACATTTCTTATCTCACATTGTAGTGGTCGCTATAATAGATTATAGTGATCGCTAAAGCAATGACGTACCACGTGTGTTCATCGTCGCCGGCGAGACCTCAATGACCCGATGGCATCGCCGGGCAGCTTTATCATCACGAACCAGCATGAGATGCACAATGAACCCTCCCTCTGGCAACTACCAGGACGTTATCGCTCTGCTGAGCACCGGCGTATGCACGATTGCCGTTGCATAGATTTCCGAACGCATGTTTGACGGACCTATCGACCATGAACCATAAAGTTTCAGCTTCGACCCGAAGTAGTATCGGGCACTCGACTGCCCGCAAACCTCGACGGGCCTTCGACCGCGAGGCAGGCGTCATCGTAGCCAAGGACCTGTTCCACGAGCGGGGATATGACGCGGTCGGTATCGCTGAACTGACGCGCTCTTTGGGGATCAATCCGCCTAGCCTCTACGCTGCTTACGGCAGCAAGGCGGGCCTCTTCGAGCGATGCATGGCGGTGTACGTGGAAGAAGCCAACCTACCAGCGGACAAGATTCTGACGCCTGGTCGGCCACTGCCTGAAGCCATCAACGACTTGTTTCTCCACGCGGCGACACTCTACACCAAGTCGAAGGCCAAGCGCGGCTGCATGGCAGCCGAGGGCATGCGCTCTGCCGACCCACAGGCGCGTGCTTTGGCCAACGCGTACGGGGAAGCTGCGGCCGCTTTCATCGAACGCTATATCAGCCAGACCCATCCGCAACGTGCACGCGAGCTCGCCGACTATGTCGTGACAACTCTGCAGGGCCTCTCAGCGGCGGCACGCTCCGGGTTGTCCAGGCCCCGTCTTGCGACGGTGGCCAGGCTGGCCGGGCGGGCCTTCGAGGCGCTCCTCCCTACCCTCTGACAACATATGACCATGACCATCCTTGATCACATCGAATTTTCTGTGCGTGACGCCGAAGCGTCCCGACGTTTTTACGAACAGGCCTTGGCACCTCTGGACATCGCCCGGGTCATCACCGTCGGGCCCGAACGCACCCGCAGCGGAGGCACTCGCCACGGTTTCGGCAAGGACGGCTATCCCAGCCTCTGGATTCACGACAACGAAGCGCCAGGGGCCGGCACCCACATCGCCTTTGCCACGAACGAGCGGGCCGTCGTCGATGCCTTTCATCGAGCCGCGCTCCAGGCCGGCGGAGCCGACAATGGTCCACCCGGGATCCGATCTCGCTACCACGCCCACTATTACGCGGCCTATGTGCTGGATCCGGACGGCACCAATGTGGAAGTGGTTTGCCAGCATGCCGATAGCATTCCATGACGACAGGAGCGCTTCCATGCCTAGACGAGCGATACAGCCACCTCCATTGTTTTCGAGCCCTCCTTGGGAACTCTCGCAGGTCGTGATCAGTGAGTCAACGCGGATATACTCAGGACGGTTGTCGATACAGTAGGGGTTCTACGCATCCTGGGTACGAACAAAGCCGAACTTGGTCGCCAACACGACCCGATTCCCTCGCAGCGATAGGCGGGTTGCAAAAGCTAAGTCAAACGTCGCCCTTGATGGTCGCAACGTCAATGATCCGGGTATCGGCGATTGTCTCGGCAAAACCGTGGCCGAACACACCAACTGGAGTCTGGAACCCATGGAGAAGCTCGCCGCGTAGCACTCGCCGCGCGGCCTCAGCAGCGGCCATGGCGGTAAAGGTATAGCCGTTCACCGTATCAAGGACCGAGAGCGCAACCGTACCGTCAGCATCGATGACTTCGACGGCCGCATGGTACCGGTTGGCCGCCCGCTCTTCCGTGCTCGGGCCTGCGGGGAGTTCCGCAACATCTCCCGCCGGAAATGCGCCTGCAGTGACATGAACGAAGGTCTCGATGTCGGGCACGCCGGTCGCGTGGTGGATGGTCAAGAGATCGGGCAACGTCACAGGGAACGAAGACTGCGGCCCGTCGCCGAAGTCGAAGACGCGCAGCTCCTCGCGATTGCGCGCAACGAGCTCCCCGTCGACGAGATGGAGCGTCTCGGTCACCACATTCTGAGTCGCGCTGGTCACCGACCCTCGCGACATCCCGCCCGCCACATCGAGTGCGATGCGGATTTTTCGTGGATCCTTGAGCCGCACTGTGGCATGGCCAGCAAGGCTTCCGAGCATCGCGACACTGCCCCCGCTTCCGGGCAAAAGCATCACGCCTGCAGCACGGGCTTGCCCGTCGAGGGCAATCGCCTGTCGATAGGTGCCGAGCTCGGCCGAGAAATCTAGGTAGTGCACGCCGGCACGGATGGCGGCAGCCATGAGCGGTTCCGCCGTGGCCATGAACGGCCCGGCGGCGTTGAGCAGCACGCAGACGCCCTCAAGCCCATGGTGGATTGCACCGGGATCGTCAAGGGAGAAGATCCGCGCCTCCGCACCGAGCCGCTGGGCTAGTGTCTCAAGCGCCGCCCGGCTTTGAGCGCGACCTGCGAGAACCAGGTCGAGGCCTGCGGATGCGGCATGCTCTGCCGCCATGCCGCCGGTATACCCGGCGGCTCCATAGATCATCAGTTTTTCATTGTGGGGCACCCTTCCAGGTGGTTTATTCGAGCGAGGCGTCGATGCGCAGGATCAACCCGCGGGCGTTGAAACATCAGTTCCCGTGCTGCCAGCTTTTGTAGACGAACTCCAGGCTGTAGCCATCTGGGTCTCTGACCTGCGCGGCGTAGTAGCGGGGATCGTAGTGAAGCTGCGGCCCGGGCGCATGGATCTCGGTCGCATCAGCGGCCAATGCCTCGGCAAAGGCGGCATTCACCATTTCCTCGGAGTCCGCAATGAAGCCAATGTGCACGGCATTGGGCGCTGCAGCTCCTTGCCGTAGCCAGAATGACATGCGGCCCTTCGCCCCGAAGCCCTTCAAGTTGGGATGGCCCACCGGGCCGTCCTTTCCGTCATAGTCGAGCCGGTTGGTGATCCCGAGGACGGGAAGCACTCTTTCGTAGAAGGCAACCGAGCGATCGGTGTCACTGACGGTGAGAAAGATGTGATCGATCATGAAGATGTCCTGTAGACGATGTAGCCGCCAGCGACTTCGATGTTCTGGGCGTTGATCCAGCCACCGTCCACAGTCAGCAGCGAGGCGATCACACGAGCCACTTCTTCTGCTTCACCCACGCGCCCGAGGGCGGTGCTGGCGCCGATACCCCGGCTACCTCCGGTGATGACGATGATGTCCATGGGTGATTCCTTGAAGTTCGATAGCAATACGATAGGCGCGCGCCACGGTCCTGGCCCACCTGATCCTGCCTCATTCCTGCCTATTTCTGCTCAATCGCTTGCCCTCAAACGAGAGTCGAAGTTCAATGGCGTCATGGAAAAACAATTGAACGAACTGCGGAGCCTAGCCGCTCACGCGCGAAATCGTCGTACCGAGACTGGCATCCCACGTGTGGCGATGGTTCAGGGAGCCGTTCCAGAACACGAGCTTGCCGCCGTCTACGAGCCCATGATCAACCTGATCCTGCAAGGAAGTAAGTCCATGTCCGTTGGCGGGCAGACCCTGCACTACGATCCTGCCACCTATTTCGTCATGTCCGTCGATCTCCCGGCGGCTGGCATCGTGCGCAGCAGCGAATCGGGTTCCCCCTATCTCGCGGTGAGCCTGACGCTCGACCCATCGCTACTGGCGGGCCTGTTGTCGGATTTGCCCAATACTGCCGGAGTGAGACGCCGGGAGACGGGATTCTCGGTCGCTGCGGTGACCGTGGAGTTGCTGGATGCCTGCGTACGCATTCTGCGCCTGATGAGGCATCCGGCGGATATTCCGGCACTTGCACCTGCCTATGAACGCGAGATTCTCTACCGCGTGTTGCAAGGCCCAATGGGCTGGATGCTGCATGACATCGCGACGCCGGATACCGCATTGGCGCGCATGAGCCGGGTCATCCAACGTATCCGCCAGGACTATGCGCGTCCCCTGCGGATGGAGGAACTGGCCGAGGAAGTTGCGATGAGCGTATCGGCGTTCCACCGTCACTTCAAAGCCGTGACAGCGCTGAGTCCGCTGCAATACCAGAAACAGATTCGCCTGCTGCAGGCGCGCACGTGGCTGATCGCTGCGGGCTACAGCGTCACCACAGCGGCGCATGAGGTCGGCTACGAGAGTCCGACCCAGTTCAGCCGCGAGTACGCTCGTGAATTTGGATTGCCGCCCTCAAAGGACGTGATACGCATTCACGAAAGATTGCGGATCAAAGACTGCACCCTCAATACCAAGCCTTCGCAGAAAGCCACTGCGACCTGACAGGCCTCGGATAGGCAAAGGTGTCGTCAACGAACATCAGCGGCGCCACCTGCGTTAGCAGCCGCGCAGTATCGAGATAGATCGGTTCATGGCTTGAGCACCAGCAGGCCTTCAGCCGATCGGGATACCCGACGCCGCCAAATCCTCCGAGGTCAGTGGCGTCCCCGGTGCCAGCCGGGTATAGAGCGCATTTAGCTTGCTTGGAGTAGTCGTAGCCATACTACTATTTCCACAATTTTTTCAAAAAGAAGTCAATTTGATATGAAATCACCAATCGTAGTCTGAATACGATAATGACAACTTATCCAAACTATTTTGGCGTAGCTGCGCGGGAAGACGGTCGAGTGTTGTCTCCCCTGCCCCGTCCGAATTCCCGGTCGCCGGCGATGAACATCCCCAGGATGTGCGGGATCAGCACCGTGGCATCGACTGCCTCGCCGTAGGTCTGTACGTGCATCACCGCCTATGCATCCCGTCTTTTACGTTCCTCAGCACGTCCGGAGATGAACATCACGCTCGCCCCGGCGAGCGCTGCAAAAAACACATACACGATCACGCCCTCTGAGCCGGATCTGTCAATGATCAAACCTCCTAGAACCGCGCCCATGGCAATGGCAACCTGGAAGATCGATGACAAAAGCGCGCCAGCGCTTTCGGCGTGATCGGGTGCCGCACGCGCGGTCCAGATCGAGATCGAAACCGGAAACGCACCGAACGCGACCCCCCAGAGTGCGGTCGCCGTGAACGCGACGCCCGCGATCGTTCCAAAGACGCTGAGCGCGAGGGCGACGCCGGCAATCAGGAGCGATGCACTGGCTACCGCCCACGCAGGACTGCGCTCGGCGATGGCCCCGCCGGCGAAGTTGCCGAGGAACCCGCCGAGCCCGAAAACCAGGAGCGCGAGCGAGACCGTCGAAACCTCAAGACGCGGCACTTCCTCAAGGAAGGGGCGGATAAAGGTGAAACCGGCGAAGTGCCCGGAGATGACAAGAAGTGCTGTTGCCAGGCCGATTGCCACCGAGCGGCGCGATAGCGCCGCCTTGAAAGAGGCAAGGCCAGGGGCCGAGGTGGCTGGAAGCCTGGGTAGAGTCAGCATCTGGACGACGAGCGCTACCGCACCAATGCCGGCCGCAGCCAGGAAGGTTGCCCGCCATCCCCACACCTCTCCCAGAAAAGCACCCAACGGCGCAGCGAAGACTGTTGCGACCGAAATGCCCATGATGATGATTGAAATGGCTCGCGGTACCTTGTCAGCAGGAACTAGCCGCAGGGCGAGCGCAGCCATCATGGCCCAGAAGCTGCCGAGGGCGAACCCCAACAGTGCTCGGGCTATCAGGAGGATCGTGATGTTGGGAGCATAAGCCGAGAGAACGTTGGAGAGAACAAGCATTCCCATCAGTCCCCAGACGATCTTCTGCCTGTCCAGTCGGCCCGTACCCAAAATAAGAAGCGGACCGGCTATGGCAGCGATCACAGCCGTGGCCGTGACGGCTTGGCCCACCATGCCATTGGAGACGCCTAGCTCAACTGCCATTGGAGTCAGCAGACTCACAGGCAGAAATTCTGCCGTCACCAGCCCGAAAGCGCCGAACGCCAAAGAAAGGACTGCCAACCATGCAGCATGCGACGCAGCAGCGGGCTGGGTCAGAGCGCTTGAATCGGTTGTATCAGACATGCATTGATCCTCGATGGTGTATTGGGGTGCGGTTGTCAACCAAACTGCACCAGCTCTAGCGAAGGCAGCGGTCCACCAGGGAACTGCGTCATGCGTCCACCCACGGCCAGCGTGCCAAGATCGATACCCGCGAAGCCCAACTGATCGATCAACGCACTGACCTGCGCCTTGGCGTGGGTATCGTCGCCAGCAAAGAACAGAACGCGTCGCCCTCCGCGCTCCGCTGGATCGGCGAAGAGCAGTTGGGGACGAAGATGATTGAATGCCTTCACCACGTGTGCGCCCGGCACCAGATCGGCGAATGACTGGCTCGATGTGCGGCCATGAAGATCGATGGGCTTGAACAGCGGTGCCTCGATCGGATTATTAGCATCGATAACGATGCGCCCCTCGAAGTCCGGCAGCTTGGCTAGGGCACCTGGCAACTTCGACCAGTTCACCGCGACCAACACGATGGCCTGCGCGGCCGCTTCCTCTCGTGTGCCAGCGCGTATGCTGGGACCAATGCTCTGTACCAGCGCTTGCAGACTTTCCGGCCCGCGGCTGTTGGACAGGATGGCCGGGATGCTGCAGCGTGCCAGCGCGCGCGCGAATGCCGCGCCGATATGACCTGCACCGACGATGCCGATGGAAGGAAGCGAAGTGTTCATGATGAATGTCCTCGACCGAAGATGAAGTTGTGTCTGATGATGAAGATCGGCTTTGCAGTCGTGTGGAGCGGGCCAACGGGCCCACTCCAGAGACGCTCAAGACGTGAAGCCGCCGTCGACCAGGATGTCGGCGCCCGTGACATAGGAGGCCTGTGGGCTGGCGAGAAACGCCACGACGCTGGCGATTTCATTCGGCTTGCCGTAACGGCCCACCGCGATACCGGGGATGAGCAACTTGGCCCACTCGCTATCGACCGGATTCATGTCCGTGTCTACGGGCCCGGGGTGCACGGTGTTGACGGTGATGCCACGCGAGCCCAGGTCGTATGCCAAGCTACGGTTAAAGCCCGTGATGGCTCCCTTTGTCAGTCCGTACACCGAGAGACCGGGCACACCGGCATACTTCGTTGCTGAACTACCGATGTGCACGATTCGGCCACCTTCCTTCATGTGGCGTACGGCTTCCTGCGTGGCTACGAACACGCCCGTGACGTTGACCGCGAGCATCGACTGATAGTCCTCGAACGTAATCTGGTCTATCGGGCTCGCCGACGCGATTCCGGCGTTGTTTACCAGAATGTCCAGACCACCAAATGTCTCGACCGTCTTGGTGATGGCCGCGCGCACGGCCTCCGGGTCCGCAGCGTCGGCTACGATGGCCAGCGCGCGGCCACCGGCTGACTCGATGTCGGCGATTGTTTGCTTGGCCGCGTCAGGCGAGCCGCGGTAGGTAAAGGCGACTTGGGCACCGTCGGCAGCGAGTTGCTTGGTGATGGCCGCCCCGATGGAGCGAGAACCACCAGTGACGAAAGCCGTCTTGCCTAGCAGCGGAAGCGATTGGGTAGAAGTTGTGTCGTTCATAGGTCACTCCGTTTAAATGCCGAGGATTCGGTGGAGTGACTTTCGCGCTTTTATTGCTCATTGATTAGTATCAAATGACTTGGATCATCTTCAAGCAATGATTTAATATTCACAAATGGAGACCTTGGCCAACTTGGAGTCGTTCGTGCGCAGTGCCGAGAGCGGAAACTTTTCGGCTGCGGCGCGGCGGTTGGCGCTAACTCCGGCAGCAGTAAGCCGGAACGTGGCCATGCTGGAGCGCAACCTAAAAGTACGGCTGTTCCATCGTTCAACCCGCAAGCTGACGCTGACCGAGGCGGGTGAGGCATTCCTGAGCGCGATCGGCGGCAATCTGGAGTCTTTGCAAAACGCCATTGCGTCGGTATCGGCAGACGACGGACAGCCTGCGGGTGTACTCAAGATCAGCCTGCCGCCAACCGTCGGGATGAGCCACATTCTGCCGCTACTGCCGGACTTCTTGCAGCGCTACCCTCGCATCAAGCCCGAGTGGCATTTCGAGAACCGCGCGGTGGACCTGATCGCCGAAGGCTACGACGCCGCTATTGGTGGTGGCTTCGAGCTCACGCCCGGCATGGTCGCCCGGACATTGGCACCAGCGCACATCATCGCCGTCGCATCTCCTGCCTATCTGGCCCGACGCACGGCACCTGCTGACCCATCCGAGCTGATTGAGCTGGATGGAATCGTCATGCGTTCACTCAAGTCGGGCCGCATCCGTACCTGGAACATGCGCGACGCGCAAGGCGATCAGGTTGCCGCATTGATGCACGAAACTTTAGTGGTCAACGACCCTGCCGCACTGAGGGAGTCGGTGCAGCTAGGCTTGGGTGTCGCCATGCTGGCCGTCCCTGATGTTCTAGCAGGATTGGAGTCGGGGGAGCTTATGCGAGTTTTGCCGCGCTGGTGGGCCGATGCGGGCGCAATCTCGCTCTACTATGCGAGTCGCGACCTGCTCCCGGGCAAGACGCGAGTCTTCATCGACTTCGTGATCGAGGCATTCAAACGTGAAGACTACGCACGGCGTTTTGCCGGTAGCTTGGGATAAGAACGTATGAATGCCTCACCAATAACAGGCCGAGGCAGGCCTGCACCTTAGGTCGAAATGATGATCCACCGAAAGCACAAGCTCGTTGGCCGTCGTGCAGCCCTTTGATTTGCTATTTGTTTGATAGCGAAAGCCGCGATTGTCAGCTCAACGCATCCCGATGCCGTCAAGGAACAGATCCACCAAGTGCGCGACGCGCGTTTTCCCGGCGCGGCCTTGCTCGACGGCAAGGGAGATCGCCGTGACCATGCACAAGAGGTCGTCCAGGGAAACATCCTTGCGAACAGCTCCCGCTTTCTGTGCGCGATGGAGCAGCCGCAGTCCCTCTTCGCTCCCGGCGTGACAGCCGGGAGTGCCACTCTGGAGTACCGCCCCCAGCGACGCCGCCAACCCGCGATAGTGGCTGGCGTGCATCACCAGTTCCTGGACAAAGGCGCGTATGGAAGCCTTCGGTTCGAGCGTGTCGTCTGCGGCCCGGCTCGCCGCAGCGAGCGACAGCAAGCGCTCATCGCTTAATGCAGCAAGCAGGGCCTCGCGCGCCGGAAAGCGGCGATAAAGCGTTCCGATACCCACCTTGGCGCGCTTGGCGACATCGTCCAGGGAGGCATCGGCGCCACGTTCAAGAAACACCTCTTCCGCCGCGGCGAGGATGCGCTCCCGGTTGCGCGCTGCGTCGGCGCGCAGTGGCGCTTCGTCGGTTCCAGAATGTCCTTTCATTTTCGATCTCATTTACGAAATGGATCATACCTCCATTTACAAAGTGGATGATCTCTCCATATAATAAGTGGAGTAATACTCCACTTATAGATGAGGTACATATGAGCAAGCGCTTTGAGAACAAGGTTGTGGCGATCACCGGCGGCAGCGAGGGCATCGGCCTGGCGACTGCCAAGCTCTTTGCGGCCGAAGGCGCGCAGGTCTACCTCACCGGACGCAGACAGGAACGACTCGACGAAGCTGTGCGGGAAATCGGCAATGGTGCTATTGGCGTACAAGGAGACGCCGCGAACCTCGCTGACCTCGATCGACTCTATGAACGCATCCAACGCGAGCACGGGAAGTTGGATGTCGTTTTTGCCAACGCCGGCATCGCCGAGGGCGAACCGCGGCCGCTGGGTACGATCGACGAAGCGGGCTTCGACCGCGTCTTCGGCCTGAATGTGCGTGGCCTGCTTTTCACTGTGCAGAAGGCATTGCCACTGCTGACTGCGGGCGGCGCAGTAATCCTTAACGGCTCGGTTGCCGGCAGCAAAGGCTTTCCCGACCAGTCGCTCTACAATGCGAGCAAGGCGGCGGTGCGTTCGTTCGCGCGAAGCTGGACGACCGACCTGAAGGAGCGTGGCATCCGCGTAAACGTGGTCTCGCCGGGCGGCACCGAAACACGCCTGATGCGCGGCTACCTCGACACGCGTCCGGGAGTCGAAGACATGCTGACGCAGATCGTGCCGCTCGGTCGCCTGGGACAACCCGACGAAGTCGCGCGCGCCGTGCTCTTTCTGGCATCCAGCGAGAGCAGCTATATCGCGGGCGTCGAACTCTTCGTGGACGGCGGCTCGCTCGCTGTTTGAGCCCCGCTTCGCCCGAGACTTCCTGCAAGCCGCGCAACGCTACTACGGCCACGACGGTAAGTCCTTGCCCTCGGCGTCGAACGGCAAGATAGTTGCATCGTGCCTCGCCCACGTTGCGGGCGCTGGGTCTATTCGATGTGCTTTCGATCCAGGACGCCGCTCTTGCTGCGGCTGGTCGAAACGCACTGAGAAACGCGCGCAAGCCACTTGCGCCCCGCCCCGTCGTCACCCGGACAAAGGCGGCGACGGGGCGATTTGGTGATGGACATTGAAATTGGGCGCGGCAAACCTGCCGCGCCCAATTTAGTCAGATAGTCCTCGAAGGACGTCAAATCACTCCCACTCGATCATCAACAAGTCGCCTAAACCCGCATGGTTAAAGGGATTGGCAGTGATCAACATAGGGCGTTACCGTCACTTTTACCGTTAGAAGCTCGCATCTTTTGCTGGCGCGAGAAATGGAGCAATTTGCGGGGCGGCAACTCTGGCAACACCATCATCAATCAGGGAGAAGGATACCAAGTTAACGCACCTCTTGGTGCTGCCACAGTCTGGTGTATACGCCAGGATGCAGCAGCAACTATGGCCAAGCCCTAAGTCCGAAGCATCAGTGACTTACCGGCAAACATGCGCAATATCAGCTGGAACAGAAGATTCGCATGGCAACGTTTGCGCGAGCTGCCGATGTCTGGAGTGTGCCCAGGTAATAAGCCATCTGGAGTGACAACGGAGTTGGCCCCGCAGGGCGCGTGAGTTGTCGGACAAGTTCCTTCTTGCTGAGCGTACGGCCGGCAAAGATCCAGATCTCCTTTGCGTACTGTGCGGACTGGATGCCACGTTTGATCTCGCCCCAGGTGACTTGGAGATTCGGGTTCGAGGATCTCAGCACTCGATGCGGAACCTGCCGATGATCATCCGTTGACCAGGGTGATGCCCACCAGGTGGAGCGATCCTGGAGCCGCGCGCCGCGTGCGATGAAGGCAAGAGACGCCATCGCCTGACGACCAACGATCTGCATAGCACTCACGCTCATCGAGTTGTCGTTGACTTTGGCATGCACGAACACCACGCGACGAGGGCTCTCACCCTTGAACATGAAATCGGCTTGCTCCTGACCACCGTCGTCGCACACCATCGTGTCAAACGTCTGCAGCTCTTGAGCGAGTGCAGGGTCCAGCGCGTGCAAGGGTCGTGCCCTGGCATTTGAGCGAGCGCCGTGACTGGAGAGCCCGAACTCAGCGAAGACGCCGCCGAAAACGGAACCTGCCACCCACTGCCTCGCGCTTCCTCCACCCTTCTCGGACGTGACTTGCTCTAGCCACGGCGAAGGCGTGAGCATCTCCAGAGGTGATCCTTCCTCTCGACCCGCGGCAATCGCGTCAATGTCTAAACCGGTTTGATAGAAGAGCCGCTTGGCATAGGTGAGATCGGATCCACTCGGTATGACCCGAAATGCCTGCTCCTTGTTGAGGGCGCGTACCAGGGATGCTGGCTCAGTCGAGGGGGAGTTGGGGTCTCTGACGAATGCGTCCAGTTCTGGCGATTCGATGTCATAGCGGCCTTTAGGCCGAACATTGCCTGTGACCGCGTACGTGATTTTTCCGTTCAGGACCTTGCCGTCCACATTCAGGCTGAAAGCCCCGGATCCATCAACGTCGACGCAGGTTTCTGCTTGTCTAAGAGATTCGCACTTCGTGGCATGCCAGCCAGCTGTATCCAACGAGGTGTCGAGCAAATCGTAGAAGTCGAACAGAACGTTCATGGGTAGAGCGTCTTGTACAGGCGGTGCTGCGACTGACCGGGCGAACCGCTCGAAGACACCACTGATGAGCGCATTCGAATCAAGGACTGCGGCCAGATGCTGGAGCCACACGAAGTATTCGTTGACCGAACGTCGCTGTGTGCGTGCGCTGTAGTCGGAAACGCTGGCTCGGTCGATCGACAGGTAGCGTGTAACCGGCGTGTCCTGCAGACGCATCGATGCCCGAACTGAGTGCAGGGCTTGGCTGCTTTGCGACAAGTCAAAAAAGCCGCTGGCGAAGTCGTGCATCCGAGCTGTGACTGAGCGGACGGCGGACTCGGACAAGTCCAACCCGATGGCGGATGCTTGGGACACTCTAGATACGATCCCGTTCCCGTTCGCGGGAATCAGGCGCTCAAGGTGTTCCGCGGACTCCGGCTCAAGCCCGAGGGCGTCCAGGTCAATCACGATGCCCTCGGTGTCCAGGATAAACACCCGCGCGCCAATCCGGCCAAGCACCATAACGCCCAGGCTCCAGATCGGTAGGGAGTGTCGGATCAACAGCTCTGAATTCTTGCAAGTCAGGTAGTGAATCAACCGTACTGAGCCCGGCTCAGCGAATCCAGATTGGAGGATCGTCACGTTGTAGCGGTCCTCAAGCTGCATTGCATCGGCGCAGGCTTTCGTCAGGTCGTCGAGCGTGGCAGTGTGAGAGTACCGGTAGATGGATGTTCTAAGGGGAACCGCAAAATCTGCGTACCTGGGAGGCTCGAGGGCGTCGTCCAGCGGAACACGCTCTCGAAAGTCGCCCGCCAAGTATTGGTAGGGAGCTACGCTCTGCAAGAGCAGTCCCGGCAAGTTCGACTCTTGCTCAAGAGCGCGCTTTGGGTCCTTGGCGAAGTGCTGCTCGTAGCGGGTGTATCGCTCAAATCGGGCGTGGGCATCGGCCTGTATGTCCGCGCTGGCAAATACGGTTGCAACTTCTTTGTCGGGCGCGCCCCGATCAAGCACCCGGATGATGCGACCGATCTGTTGGATCGTTGCACGCGATGTGGAGAACGGCTCATAGATCGCGATGGTCGCGAAAGTGCTGTCGTCGACGCCTTCGAGAAGCTTCCATTGATGGAGCCAATACTCGATGGGGTCACTCTCAGGCGCTAGCAACGCCCGATTTACGCTCTGGAACTCCAGCTTGACCGCATCGTCACGCTTCACTTTGTCATGGATGAGAACAGCGCTGCTGCCTAAGCTTTGTAGCGCGTCGCGCATGAGAATCAGCGATTCATGATCGGCGCAGCGCACGATCACGCGTCTGGGGCCGCGCGCTGCGGGCCAGTACTGCTTGTCCAAAACTGTAGTCTTGAACTTTTTCAGGGCTTCGGAGAATTCCGAAGGACTGCAGCCGCTCTTGGGTAGATGCTGGGCACCTGCAAAGGTCACTGGCCGGATTAAATGTCGGTTGGTCGCCTCTTCATAGCCAAGGTTGAAAGCGAAGTTCCCGCGCACCTGAAAGTACTTGAAATCGTTACGGTACGGCGTCGCGCTAAACAACACCGTGGGACGCGCCAGCTCACGAATGCACTGGGACCAGACAAATGCCGGTTCGTAGTGACCTTCATCAACGATGACGAGATCGAAGTCAGAGAGTGCTGCACGGACGAGATCCGCTTGTGGAGCGGTCCATTCAGACGATCGGGGTGCATCGGTAGGGCCTTCGTCGCGCTCGGTCGGGTAGCGGCCAGTGAGCCGATGTGCAGGTCGAGGCGGTCGAAGGATCTGAGCCAAGGCGCTGAAGGTTCCCACAACGATCAGCCGCTCGCCCTTCGGATAGGAGCATAAAGTCGCCGTTGTCGAGGGCAGAAGCCTCATGACGCCATCGGCGGTCATCTGGGTATCCGTCGGTACAGCATCGCCACGTTGGGACGCTCTGAGCCCAGTTGTCCCATACTCAAGTTCAAAGTGCTTCCAGAACCTCCAGTGGACATCGTTCAACATCTGGTCCACGAGCGACCTTCGTGGCGTGATTATGAGCGTCCTGCGAACCTTCGGTAGCGCGCAGGCCAAAGTAGCAATCACGCCAGACTTGCCCGTTCCCGTAGGCATTTTGATGAGTGCAGACTCGGATGGCGTGCTTCCTGCAACCGCGCCGATGTAGGCCACTGCAGCGCCTACAGCTCGACGTTGGGGTGCCCAGAGGCCGGCTGAAGGTCGATACATGCATGCGTCGGTGGCCGCCGTCCAGAACTTGTAGCTCGACAACGCCGCCATCGCTTGGTCGAAGTACTGCTGTTCGCCTGCTGTTCGAGTGGGCGGCAAGCAGCACGTGCCGCCAAGGCGGGACATATCAGTGCTCGCGGGATCGGTGATGTCCAGGTCCGATAGCTGCAATTTCTTCTTCCTTTTATATTTCCGGCCGCGTCGGACCGGCTAAGTTCCCGCATCCCGCCCGTCGTCATGACCACGCGTCGCACCACCGTCGACGATGCACCGTGCTGAGCAACTCGCGCACGGCGCATGTGGTCTGCGATAGATCCATGCCCTCCTTGTCGGCCGGCCCAACTTCAACAAACATCGCGATCCGAGGATCGCTACCCTACGTAGACCTTGTGAAGGTTGGTTCGATGAACGCCAGTTAGCCCCTTGAACGATGCTCCGGTCATGATGACTTGTGCGCCCATGAAGGAATCCTGGGCCAAGAGGTCAATGAACGGCTGAACGATGAAGTTCTCTTTGTCCTCTATAGACTCTCCGAGAAAATCTCCGGGGAGGTCGATGATCGACAGGCCCGGGTAGTGACAATGAGGCAAAGAGCTCAGCGAGAGGAGGCCAAAGTGATATGACATCAAGAAGTACAACGTATCCGTCCCACCCAACGCCGAGCTCCACCGCCTGGACCCCACCTTGATGCTGAAGGCGGATCTAGAAAGATTTACGTCGACTGCGCTGTGTCGCCACACGTTGGGTTTGATGCGATTCAGTGCATTCAGATAGAAAGTCATGCCGGAAGAAAGCAGTTCCTCACCATGGCCGAAGTCGGTGGCGCGCGTGATGTCATCGACCTGAACTTGTAGTGGCGCGATCTCCGTCTCCATTGCTTCAATCTGTCCAGTGAGTTGTTCGCCCAGCTCAACTGCTCCAGTCAAGCGCTTCACCTGGCGCTGCCGCTCGTTTAGTTCCCCCATGGCCATGTCGATAGCGGTCAGTTCCTCACTCACCAAAGCAGACACTGCCTCCCGTGCGGGTGCGAGTTCGTTCTCGGCCATCCTTAGCTGTTCGTCTAAAGCCAACTGCGCGTGAGCAAGACGCTCTACCTCCCGTCCAAGAACGACGAGCAGCGTCTCCGCTTCCTGAAGTTCCCCCGTGAGACGATTGTTTTCAAACTGCAGGCGTGCTGCCCCCAACCCTTCGACCATCGGCTCCACGGGGAGATGTTGATGACATAGGTGGCAATCGGTCACATCGACTGCTTGTTGCGCGACTGTTTGGTCACACGCGGGACAATGCGTAATTTTTAAGTCGGCGAACAAGGCTCCCGCGTCTTCTGCACGATGCAGCCGCGCCAGTTCATTCGTCAAATCGTCTCGGTAGCGCTGCATCTCCTCCAACCGTTCAGTCGTCGCCTTCGTTTGGCGAAACTGTTCCTCTCGCGTAACGATGAGCGCGGCCCGTTTTTCGCTCAACGCCTCAATGCGTCCGCGGCTCTGGTTGGCAACAGCATTGTTTCGTCCGTCGACAAGCGTAGCAATTCGATGATCCCTAAGCTCATTGAGCTTCATGTCGATGCGCTCCTCCGCCTGCCGCACAACTTCCGCGTTGACACTCTGTTCGAGGCCTTCGACATTCAAGAGATCTCTTGCAAGTTCGTTCAGCGTTGAGCCGTATTGCTCGCGCCTGGCTTTGAGACGCTCTACCGCAAGCTTCATCCCCACCAGCTGTCCATACTTCTCGGTGTAGATGTGCTCAGCCAGACCAAGGAACTGCAGCAAGCATGCGTGTTGCTCGGCCTCAATCTGTTGGTCTGCGATGCCGCTCCAGAACCGTTGCTGCCGGTAAATATGTCGCAGCAGCATCCTGAAACTGAGCTCAGGCCAAGTCTGGCCAGAAAATGGATTTCCTCGCGGAAAGTGCATCAAAGGGATATCGAGCTTTTGCAGTAAAAGATGTTGAAAGTCACGCGCCGGTAGACCTTCACCATCGACGAAAACCTTCGTCTTGCTGCCCGGTTCCTTCCAGCGCCGCTCGACGAGCAGGGTTTCCTCTCCAACAACCAGCTCCGCGCTGATCGAGTCGTACTTTGCGAAGAGTTGCTCATCAAATGTCGACTCAAAAGACGACGGATCACCCAGCAGATGGTCGAGCATCTGAAGCCACTTCGTCTTTCCCGTGTTGGGGGGGCCGATGAGCAGGTTGACGCCAGGTTCAAACTTCAAGGCTTCGGTTTCGCCGTTGGAGAATCGACGTGCTAGCCGACCGATGGAAATGTATCGCCCGCTCATGCCTCGATCACCTCACCTAGGCGGCGACGGCCCACTTCCTCGTCGAAAACTTTGTAGATCATGTCTTTCAGCGACGTGCCACTACGCGAGCCAAACGCGCTCTTCACTTCCTTCATCCGGCTCACGATCGGAGCGAATGAAGGCAATTCCAACAAACGTTTGGCTCGATCTTGACCAAGATCAGTTAGGGCAATACGGTAGGAGTTCTTTTCTTTGGCCACGGAAATCAGTCTCCTCGCCTCTAGGTTTGCTAGCACATGGTAGTAGCGCTTGTCCCACGGGCCATAGTGGTGTCGCACCATGGCCGACTCAACAGCGCGATCAGATATCCCGGTTCCGTTCGACTGATCACGCGCGGTCTCGAAAAAGTCGGGATACCTGACAAAGAAGTCGAGTTTCGCCATCTTTGTCAAACCGTCGATCCGCCCCGCGGTTCCGCACAGTCTCAGGAGCAGCAGCAGTCGCGCCATGTGGAACTCCACGACATCGTCGGCAGCCAACGGTAGGCTGACGGGCCGGTTGCCCAGGCGTTCGAGCGACTTCATCGCACTGGCCTCGCGAATCGGTGCAAGCAGCGGTCTGTGATGTCGTACATGCATCCCTGAAGGAAAGCAGATCGATCTTTCTCGCCGGCAGGTCTGTCCTCGTTCATGGCATTCAGCCGTTCCAGACATAACGACAGAAAGGCTGCACCATCAATGTCGAGGTGGCCGGCGGAGTAGCGCGCACGCAGCAGCATCATTTCCGACTTCACGCGCTGCTGGAGAACAGATGTTTCGTCTTCCGCCATGTAGCGCGTAGTTCGCATTAACGCGGCGTAAGTCCGCCGAATATCAACTGCCAGTGCGATCGTCTCAGACCCCGCACCGATCTCGTTGAGCTTGGTTGAAAGTTTGCCGCCGCCGGGCGCCGTCGCACCGTCGCGGATTTCGTCAGTACGTCGGCACCACCAATCGCAAATCGCCGTGCGCGTAATGATCTTTTTATCCCGGTCGGGAATCCAGCGGGCCTCTCCGGCACTCTTGGCCCAGTCACGCAACTCACCAAGCAGAACTTGCGCTTGCTCGGGGAGAAGGCATTGACCTTCTTGCGCCGACAGTTCGATCAATTTCAGCAGGTTGGCGTTTGCGATGCTGGCGTGATCGTTCCGGACGTCCCAGACACAGTTGTCAATCCAGAACTGTGCGTCGTTGCCTTTGGCCGATTTGGTTTCAGGGCAGTATTGACCGATGGCGTCCAGGAGCGCGGTCACCGCCTCGCTTTCCGGCTCCCGCCCTGGCGCACCGAGTGGAGAGGTCAGCACCCGAAGGGCCGTCACGACCGGCCGATGGGTGACTAGGCGAAACCTTGACGGCTCGATGTACTTATCACGAGCCAAGGACACCTCAAATATCGAACTTCCAACCGCGCCTGCCTTGCGAAAGCAGAGGTTGGCGACAGACCAGAGCTGGTCAGGCTGGCCTCCCTTCACCTGCACGAACTCGGCATGGCAAACATCGTCCACACATCGAACAAGCAGAATGTCGTCGTGTGTCTCGCAGTGGACCTTCCAAATGGAAGGGGAACACAGCATTTCTATGAGGAAGCCCACCGCGACCTCGTCTTGATAACTAAAACCGATCCTAGCGATGGGCCCACCCTCCTCTTGCGGCGAGATTTCGTCGATCGACGGCCAGACTGCTGGTGCTAGCGTGGTAGCTTGGTCGTCACTGACGGTCATCAAGTCTCCATTTCATAGGATCGACGAGTGCGGGTGGATAATTTGTTACATATTACACGAATAGCTCGTGAGTCTGCTGTGCGGCCGACATGGCCACACAGCGCCCAGGTCCAATATTACCCAAAACGTTACCTGAAGCTACAATCCCCGACCATAATGTACAAGAACCGCCAAGTTTTCCGGAAACAGTCTCGGAACGTAGATCTGCTCGTTGATCCAGGCATCCACCATGTCCGCCCACTCTTGCAACATGTGTCGCCGTTGCTCAGCGTACTCGGCCTTGTTGTAGATCGAGCGCGAGGACCGTCCGTCTCCATGCGCAAGGCATTTCTCGATCCAATCTCGGTTGAAACCCAATTCGTGCAGCAGCGTTGATCCCGTACGGCGCAAATCGTGAACGGTAAACGACTCCAGTGGTAAGCCCGCGACTTTGGCCCTCTCGACTACAAGCTGCGTGACACGGTTCAGGGTCGCCTTGGACATGCAACTGTCAGCGTTGTAGCGCGACGGCAGGACAAACTTGGAACCGGCCGCACAGGTATGCAACGCCACGAAAATGTCGAGCGCCTGACGTGAGAGATAAACCACGTGCGGCCTCCTCCCCTTCATTCGCTGCTTTGGAATGGTCCAGGTTGCCTTCTCGAAATCGACCTCGTCCCAAGTCGCCTCGATCAGCTCACTCTTTCGCACCAACGTCAGCAAGATCATGCGCAATGCTAATCGGATCGTCGGATAGGTAGCCACGCACCCTAATTGCTTGGACATCAGATGGATTTCCTGCGGGGACAAGGCACGATCCTTCGGTACGAAAGTCGCAATGGAAGCCGCTTCTACACTATCAGCAGGGTTTACCACCTTCTCCCCATGCAGATTCGCGTAGCCGTATATCTGCTTCACAAGGTCCCGAATATGAACGGCGGTAGTTGGTGCGCCTCGCGCTCTCACACGCATGCACAGAGCGCGTAGATCCTCCCCATGGATTTCGCCAAGAAGGCGTTTGTTGAACGCTGGCAAGATGTCGCGATCCAGTACGCTCTTTCGCATCGAACGGGTCGACTCGGCCATCGTGGCCCCATAAAGCCAACGGGTGGCATGATCGCTGAAGGTCTGGGTCTCCGGCCCACGTCCCTTCTCTCGTTGCTTCTGTAGCGCTGGCGAAGTGCCCTCGCCCAGCAGCCCCCTGGCCCGCCGCAGTTTTTCTCGGGCTTCGGCTAGTGAAATCCCTCCGAAGCCGTAACGGCCTATGGTCAACGTCTCTCGTCGGCCATTGATCCGGTAGTCGTATCGGAAGGTAATGGTGCCTTTCGGCGAAACGATGGCGTACATGCCATCGCGATCGGCGACCTTGTAGAGGATCGCGCGGGGTTTCAAGTTCCGCAGGGAAAAGTCTGTAAGCACGGGAATAGTCTCCTGATTGAAACGGCCGATTGCCGTCACCTATCACGAGACCTACATGCCCTTGCGAGCCCGCATAAATCCTGATGTCTAAGAGGAAGAACTACCGTCGCTGACGGTAGTTCTTTCGTGGCTACGCCAACCCCAGGCCAAAGAGCTTGCGCACCCCGTCAAATTTACCGTCAGCTTCGCTGCCTGGAAGCTCTTAAAGGTAAATTATTCACACGAAATAGTCTTTAAAATCAACAACCTAGAAGAATCACATTCTTGTTGATGATATTCCGAGAGACCTTCTAGACTGTTGATTTATAAGGGAAAACTGCTTCCCCTCACTCCCACTCGATTGTCGCAGGCGGCTTGCTCGACACGTCATACACCACCCGATTCAACCCACGGACTTCATTAATAATCCGCGACGACACCTTAGCCAACAACGCATGCGGCAACGGCGCCCAATCGGCAGTCATGAAATCAAAGGTCTGCACGGCGCGCAAGGCCACGACGTATTCGTACGTACGGCCATCGCCCATCACCCCTACCGACTTCACCGGCAGGAATACCGCAAAGGCTTGCGACGTCAGGTCGTACCAGCTCTTGCCGGTATCCGCATCGATCGTGTTGCGTAGCTCTTCGATGAAAATCGCATCCGCGCGACGCAGCAGGTCGGCGTACTCGTGCTTGACCTCGCCCAGAATGCGCACGCCCAGGCCGGGGCCGGGGAACGGATGACGATAGACCATTTGCGGCGGCAGACCCAGCGCCACGCCGAGCTCGCGGACTTCATCCTTGAACAATTCGCGTAACGGTTCTAACAACTGCAGATTCAACGTGTCGGGCAAACCACCGACGTTGTGGTGCGATTTGATCGAAGTGGCTTTGCCGGTTTTCGCGCCGGCCGATTCGATCACATCCGGGTAGATGGTGCCTTGAGCGAGCCATTTGGCATTTTTTAGCTTACCGGCCTCGGTCTGGAATACCTCGACGAACTCGCGACCGATGATCTTGCGCTTGGCTTCGGGGTCGGCCTGGCCAGCGAGTTTGCCCATGAACTGCTCGGTGGCATCGATGTGAATGATTTTCACACCCATGTTTTCGGCAAACGTCTGCATGACTTGCTTGCCTTCATCCAGGCGCAGCAGGCCGTGGTCGACAAAGACGCAAGTCAGTTGGTCGCCGATGGCTTTATGGATCAAGGCTGCGGCAACGGAGGAATCCACACCACCTGACAGACCCAGGATGACTTCGTCACTGCCGACCTGCTCGCGAATACGTGCGACAGCCTCGGCCACGTAGTCCGGCATGTTCCAGTCGCCCTGGCAGCCGCAGATGTCGTTCACAAAGCGAGCCAACATGGCCTTGCCCTGAATCGTGTGCGTGACTTCGGGATGGAACTGGACTGCATAAAACTTGCGGGTTTCGTCGGCCATGCCAGCGATGGGGCACGACGGGGTCGACGCCATCAGCTTGAAGCCCGGCGGCAGCTCGGTGACCTTGTCGCCGTGGCTCATCCAGACCTTGAGCATGCCATGGCCTTCGGCCGTGGTGAAGTCGGCCAAGCCGTTCAGCAACTGCGTATGCCCGTGCGCACGGACTTCGGCGTAGCCGAATTCGCGGTGATCGGAAAAACTGACCTTGCCACCCAACTGCTGGGCCATGGATTGCATGCCATAGCAAATGCCCAGCACCGGCACGCCTAATTCGAAGACGGCCGGCGGCACGGTCAGCGAGCCTTCGGCGTAGGCCGAGGCATGACTGCCCGACAGGATGATGCCTTTGAGGCCCTGTGCTGCTTGCTCGCGCACAAAGGCGTCGTCGACATCGCCTGGATGAATTTCGGAATAAACACCGGCCTCGCGAACGCGGCGGGCGATCAATTGGGTGACTTGCGAACCGTAGTCAAGGATGAGAATGCGCTGATGCATAAAGACTCTGCCGGTTTAAAAAAAAGAAAATGCCGCTACGCGAGCTGACTGCACCGGGGTGCCGTTTTGCCTAGGACAAAACGGCACCGGCAGAACCGCTGGGAAGCTTTGCGGTCCTGCCGGTGCGCGATCGTGGCATTGTACTGACTGACGGGATCAGTCGGCGCGATAGTTCGGGGCCTCTTTGGTGATCTGCACGTCATGGACGTGAGATTCACGAACGCCAGCCGAAGTAATCTCGACGAATTGCGTTTTAGTACGCATATCGTCAATCGAGGCGCAACCGCAATACCCCATCGATGCCCGAATCCCGCCCACCAATTGGTAGATGATGGCCAGGACACTGCCCTTGTATGGGACGCGGCCCTCGATGCCTTCGGGAACGAGCTTGTCGGCGTTATTGGCCGGATCCTGGAAGTAGCGATCGGCCGACCCGTCGGCCATGGCGCCGAGGCTGCCCATGCCGCGATACGACTTGTACGAGCGGCCCTGAAACAACACAATCTCGCCGGGCGCCTCTTCGGTACCCGCGAACATGCCACCCATCATGCAGGCAAACGCGCCGGCGGAAAGAGCCTTGGCAATGTCGCCGGAATAACGAATGCCGCCGTCAGCGATCAGCGGCACGCCTGTACCGTCGAGGGCTTTGGCCACATCGGCGATCGCCGTGATTTGCGGGACGCCCACGCCCGCCACAATGCGGGTCGTGCAGATGGAGCCCGGGCCGATCCCGACCTTGACACCGTCGGCGCCGTGCTCGACCAGCGCCAGCGCGGCCGCGGCCGTCGCGATATTGCCGCCGATCACTTCGACCTTGGGGAAATTCTGTTTGACCCAACGGACGCGCTCCAGCACGCCGGATGAGTGCCCGTGCGCGGTGTCGACGATGATGACGTCAACACCCGCGGCAGCGAGTTTTTCGACACGCTCTTCGGTGCCACTGCCCACGCCGACCGCGGCGCCGACGCGCAATTGACCTTTGCTGTCCTTGTTGGCAACCGGATGTTCGGTATTTTTAACGATGTCCTTGACGGTGGCCAGGCCACGCAGCTCAAAGGCGTCATTGACGATCAAGACGCGCTCGAGGCGGTGCTTGTGCATCAGCGCCTGGGCTTCGTCCAGCGTCGCGCCCTCTTGCATGGTAACCAGGCGTTCCTGCGGCGTCATGATGTTACGCAGGGGCTGGTCCAGACGGTCTTCGAAGCGAAGGTCCCGGTTGGTCACAATGCCGACCAACTTTTTGCCTTCGACCACGGGCAGGCCCGAGATGCCGTGTTGACGTTGCAGGGTAATCACGTCGCGCACTTTCATGTCGGGCGTGACGGTCACCGGATCAATGACGATACCGAACTCGTGGCGCTTTACGCGGGCGACTTCCTTGGCCTGCTCGTCAGCGGTCAGGTTTTTGTGGATGATCCCGATGCCGCCCTCCTGGGCCATCGCAATGGCCAGGCGCGATTCTGTCACCGTGTCCATGGCGGCAGACACGAGCGGGATATTCAGGGTGATATTGCGGGTAAGACGGGTGGCCAGAGAGGTGTCGCGCGGCAACACCTCGGAATACGCAGGCACCAATAACACATCGTCAAAGGTGAGCGCTTTTTGGACGAGACGCATGGAGGACTCCGGGCAAAGCAAGATTATACGCGTTCAATTCGCTTTGACTAGGTGCTTTCCCTAGTCTGAAACTTAAATTTCTCGTTTCAATATTTAACCCGGGTAATATTGATTGTTATTTTTACCCAGTAAATAATGGATGCATGTCCCGACAGAAGGAGCATCTATGAACACTACCGCCGACCCTGTAATGGATAAACTGGCACCCTGCACCGCCTTTAAAGGCCATCAACGCATTGCGTCTGGCCCCCTGCCCCAAGTCGCCTTGGCCGCGCGCCGAGCCCAACAGGAGCCCACCCCGGATCCGGTACTGATCTACAACGATGCCACCGGACGGCTGGTGGATGTCGACCTGCGCGGTACGGACACCGACATCACCGCCCGCCTGTCGCCCCCTGCACTACAGACGGACGAATCGCATGCGGACCCGGCATTGGCGACCGCTGGCGTTCTGGCGCGGGGACGTGGCCGGCCCAAGCTGGGCGTGGTATCCCGCGAGGTTACGCTGCTGCCCCGCCATTGGGATTGGCTATCGCAACAACCCGGTGGCGCATCCGTGACTTTACGGAAAATGGTTGACCAGGCGCGTCACGCCGATGCGGGCGTCACCCAACAGCGCCAGCAGCAAGAGGCCGCCTATCGCTTTATCTCTTCGATGGCCGGTGACATGCCAGGCTTCGAGGAAGCCGCTCGCGCCCTGTTCGCCCAAGACCAAACGCAATTTGTGCACCACGCAGCGGCGTGGCCCCAAGATGTGCGCGATCATGCCGCGCAGATGGCGTTCGGTGTGCAAACGTCATAGGGATGTGATGGCTCCTCGACCAGGGCGAGTCCTGATTCTGCCCCAATCGGGACACACCCTGATTTTCAGTACACTGGCATTTTTCCCGCTCCGGCGGTATGCCTTTACCGATGTCCTCTGCTCCCGAAATTCGCCCTGGCCAATCCGTCGAACTCCTCAAGGAACTCCATATCCTGACGCGGGACGGCAAACTGAACCAGGACAGCCGTCGCAAGCTCAAACAGGTCTACCACCTGTTCCAATTCATCGAGCCTTTGCTGCAAGACATTAAGACAGAACGAGACGCGGTGACATTGGTCGATCACGGTGCAGGCAAATCCTACTTGGGTTTTATTCTCTACGACCTGTTCTTCAAGGCCCTGCAGGATCAATCGCATGTCTACGGCATCGAAACCCGGGCGGAGCTCGTGACCTCATCGCAAGCCTTGGCCGAGCGATTGGGGTTTAAGGGAATGTCGTTTCTGAATCTGTCGGTGGCAGACTCCATCACCTCGGACCAATTGCCTAAACAGATCGATGTCGTCACGGCACTGCACGCCTGCAATACCGCCACCGATGATGCAATTCACTTCGCCCTGGCCAAGCACGCCAAATACATCGTGGTCGTGCCCTGCTGCCAGGCCGAGGTCGCTGCCGCCCTACGCAAAAACAAAAGCCAGGCGCTCGCGGATCCGCTCGCCGAAATCTGGCGCCATCCCTTGCACACGCGCGAATTCGGCAGCCAAGTCACCAACGTCTTGCGCTGCTTGCAACTCGAGGCGCATGGGTATCAAGTCAGTGTGACCGAGCTGGTTGGATGGGAACACTCGATGAAGAATGAGTTGATCATCGCGCAATATAAAAACCTGCCACGCCGCAAACCGGCGGAAAGGTTGAATGAGATTCTGGATCGCATTGGATTGCCAGCGCTGCGGGAGAGGTTTTTTACGGACGCGTTGGCGTGAGGCCTACGCTCGCCGCATCGTCTCACACTAAAAGCCCACCCCAACAAGGGGTGGGCTTTTAGTTTTGGCAAAGAGAAAGCGCCCTATCGTTGCTTTGTCAGCATCGCCTTAAAGTGCGCCATCTCCTAGCACGATGCCTTCTCGCCGCGGATCAGCACCGCCTTGCAGCATGGTCTTGCCATCTACTGTCACACGCATGATAGTCGCCACACCGCTCGATTGAGCACCGGTGGATACCGTATGCCCCTTGGCCTTCAGACCGTCGACCAATGCAGTGAGATCCAGCAGGGTGTTCGAATGATCCACACTCGTGCGGGGGCTGTTACTGGCACCGAACACCACGAGCGAGGTGGCCTGCTGCGCGTCGAGCCCCCAGTCCAACGCACCTACCACGGTCTTCACCACATATTGGATGATGCTGCCACCGCCAGGCGAACCCGTCGCCATCACGAAGTCGCCCGGTTGGTCCCCTCTGAAAACCAGAGTCGGGGCCATTGTGCTGCGCGGGCGCTTACCGGGCGCCACGCGATTGGCGATAGGTGTGCCGTTGTCGTCCACCGGGTCTGCCGAGAAGTCCGTGAGCTGATTGGTCAGCAGAAAACCGTCGACCATGTGGAACGAGCCCATGCTGGACTCGACCGTCGTGGTCATGGAAACCACGTTGCCATAGGCGTCGACCACGGAAAGATGCGTCGTGCCATGCTCAACCGTTTTGTCCACGCCCAGCGGTACATCCCCGAGATTGCCGGCCTGCGCTGTACCCATGCTTGCATTCATGTCGATGAGGTTGGCACGCTGCGTCAGATAGCCAAGGTCCAGCATCGTGGAAAAGCCCTTGCCAGGCAACGGGATGAAATCGGTATCGGCTACATATTTGTCGCGATCCGCATACGCCAGCCGCTCGGCTTCCGACACCAGGTGCACGCCCATCACGCTGGGAACCCCACCCTCGTTGGAAGGGGTCAAGGGACCATACTGCGACAGATCGAATTGGCCTAGGATGCCCAGCGATTGCGCGATCGCAATGCCTCCGGAGGAAGGTGGCGACATCGAGCAGACGTGATAAGTGGCGCGATAGTTCACACATACTGCGTCGCGCTTCTTGGGCTGGTAATTCGCCAGATCGCTCATGGTCATGAGGCTTGGTGTGATGGGCGTCTTGCCTGCATCGTCGCCCACCGCTTGCGCGGCCTTGGCAATGATCGCCTCTGCGATCTCACCGGTATGGAGCGCATCTGCGCCCTGTTCTGCGATGGCCTTCAGTGTCTTCGCGTAGGGCAGATTGGTCATGATTTCGCCGGTGGCACGCGGCGTTCCATCTTCATGGAAATACGTGGCCATGGCGTTGCCGTCCAGCGCGAGGCCGGCGGCATTGCTCTGGATGGCAGCGCCCAGGCGTCCAGGAATCTGGAAACCATCGGTTGAAAGCTGCACGCCATAGTCGAACAGGCTGTTCCATGGGAGTTTGCCATGTTCCTGCTGTGCCATTTCCAGCATGCGCAGCACACCCGGCACGCCGATAGCGCGACCGCTGCGGCGTGCGGACGGTACGGGGGCTGGAGATTGGGCGTCTGCTTGATCTTGACGTCTCAGGTAGTAGCCTGTCGCTGCGGCTGGCGCCGTTTCGCGGCCGTCGTAAGCGACTACCTCCTTGGTCTTGGCGTCGTAATACATCATAAATGCACTGCCCGCGATGGTGCTTGATTGTGGCTCCACCAGTCCCAGGACGGCTTGCATAGCGACGGCGGCATCCACTGCCGAACCACCTGCCTTGAGAATATCGCAGCCGGCCTTGACTGCCAGCGGCGTATTGGCCACAGCCATGTAGCTATTAGAGTTCTTTGCTGTTAGTCCGACCCGATAACCCGAGGCGGCTTCCGGCGCGGCGGGATCACCGGCTACACCAGAGCCCACGACAATTGACGAGTTGCCATCGCCTCGCACAGTGCAACTAGTGGGATCGTTGTCTACGACCAGATCGTTGCTTGTGATCGGATCGTCGGTATCGTCATCCCCACCACTTCCTGAACCACAGCTCGCCAAAAGAATGGCTGCGAGGGAGAGCGGCGCCAATTTCCAGCATTTTCTCGTGAGCATCATTGTCAGTTTCCTCTTGCGTGCTACACATATTGTTCGGCGAAATGAATCGCATTGAAGCGGACGAATGTCTTGTATAAGCAAAGTCGGCAGCATGGGTCATGCGTTGGGTAATCTGTCTCTGCTGTATGCCACTGTGACAGAGCGCAGCGCACCCGCCGCTTACTATAGCTGCAATTTGGCGGCATTGGAGGGTCCAACTACACTTTGCCGAACAGCCCGACCCAAGCGCACGATCCGTAGCAAGCTACAAGCTCGAAGATATCGTGATGATCACCTTGTGCGCGGTGGTTAGCGGTTTTGAGCACTGGATTGCCATTGAGGACTTTGGCAACGAGCATGAACCGTGGCGGCGCACTTTTCTGAAGTTTCCCAACAGCATTCCCTCGCACGACGCGCTCAATGACGTTATTGACTGTATCGATAAAAATGCCGTCAGTCAGGTAGGGGCGTGAATAAGTGAGGCGCTACCTCGCCTGGCGGGGTCGTCGCATTGCGCTCGATGGCAAGACATTGCGCGACAGCGCTATCCAAGGCAAGGACGTCATAGACTATCCCATGGCTCGCCTGCTCTGGCACGACATGAAGGGAACTCACGCGCCACAGATGAGGTGCATTGACCAGTGTACACATAGTCCTTCTTCAGCATGCAGCGTTCAATACTATCCACCGTTGCTTTAGACGCGGCTTCTTCCTGATCAAACGTTCTCTCCTTTCCGTTAGGTAGTGGGGCGAGCGAATAATCCCCCCAAGAATTCCCACCACACGTCATCCAATCCTGCAAGCGAGCTTGCACAGTTCTGTCGCTCAAGTCCCAGTGGTCCACCATTCTTCCAGGATGTATCGCCTTTTCATAAGCCTCCCTATCGCAAAAGATCTGAGGCATAGTGATACTGCAGATTTCACCCTTGCGCGTGACATAGCACCCTGCGAGTGAAAATGCTAGTACGCACATACACATGAATCGATTTAATAATTTCACTTTAATGCTTCCAGCAAGATATCCAAGATCTTCCATGCCGCTGGCGGTAGTGCCTCGGACAATGCGAATGGTGTTGAAGGAATTAGAGCTAGGCCACTCCATATTCCATATAAACGCTGTTGTAATGAGCTCAATCCATCCCGAGCATTGCCATCCTGACCATAGAAGCCGCTAAGACTTCCACCGACGAAATCATGGGTCCCTCCGTAGGCCTCGTGGAGAACATCAAAGATAGAGCCTGAGTCATAGTGCATACCCGCCAACATACCCTGACTACCCTGAATACCTCCGGTGAATCCACCCATGCCTCTACCTCGGTCGGTTTGAAGAAAATCAGCCAAGGACATCTTGGCGTTTTTAGGTTCAAACTGCACCATTCCTGTCTGCTTGTGTAGATCAAGTTTAGGAACCCCATTCTCATCCAAGATGGACTTTCCAGTAGGATCCTCCTGTACCTTGCACCTCTCATTCATCTCGCCGCAGATAGCAGCCAATACAACCCGTGTACCTGCCGTTTTGAAACCATCCCCCCGAATACCGGCACTTTTTCCGCTCTTGTTATCCAGCGTAGTCACCCCGTCAGTGATCCCAGGGAACTTCTTTGAATCTGCGATGGTGTACTCCCGCATTCGATCGGCGGCTTCTGACAATCCGGTTTGAAGTGCCGCTATGCCTCCTGAGCCCGTCACGGCACCCACGACGACATTCAAGATACGTTCTTGAGTGTTCAGCTCGCTGATCTGTTGTTGTAGTGCTTGCTTTTCCCGTTCATCGGTTTTTTCACTGATCTGCTGACGTAGGGCAGCACGTTTTTCGTCGGTGTACGATCGGATGGTTTGACTAGCCTGTTGAGTAAAAGCCGCGACGATTTCAGACTCGGCGGAGACTTTGGCTCGCAGTTTTTCGGGGTCCCAGGTTTTGCTTAGGCCTCTGGCAGCGTCGCCGGTTTGAGTCTCTTGATTCAAAGCGGCTAGTAATTGCTCGGCAGTTTTTCCTGTCAGCGCGCGCTGCTTCGCATGGTCGGTGATGGTGGCCGTCGCGTCGCTGACTCCGCTCTTCGTGGTACTGCTCTTTTTGCCACGGGCTTTGCTGGCACCCGAGGCTAGGGCTGATGTATCGCTACCGGATTTCTTATCAACGTCGCCGCTAACGCTGAATCCGCCTGCCAAAGAAACGCCGCTCGCCTTGTAGTTGCTGTGATTCTCGATATCGCTCACCGTCAGCGTACCAGTGCTGACGCGATTCGCGCCGGCCCGCACTGCCTTTTCAGTGCTGGCGATCGTCGCTCCTTTTAGATTGGTGTTGCCTTTGACTTTCACATCAAAGCCCGCGTCGCCCGCTTGAATGCCACTCTGCTCGCGTACGCTGGCGAAGTCGCCTTTGACCTTGTTTTGTGCATAGCTTGCGCTGCCGGAAAATCCGGCGCCTATGATCATGCTGCCGCCGACGCTCTGGTCCTTGCTTTCAAAGGTGCTTGTGTCTTGCAAGCTTTCGATATTCAGATCGCCTCCAACGTCAACCACCACTTTTTTTCCGCTAACCACGGCGCCCTGCAAATTGGTATCAGCGCCGGATCGCAGGGTCAGTGTCTCGCCAGCGCTCACTTTGCTATTTGTCATGGTTTTGTCTCGGCCTTTTGCTCGACCCTTCGCACCACTGGCACTGACTTCGACTCCAAAGCTGACACCATCCGAGCCCAGGGAAGCCGCCACGCCGATCGCCGCGCTGGATCCACTGCTCTTGTGCTTCATGTCAAGCGTACTTGCGGATGCCTGCAAATTGATCTTCCCCTCGGCGTCGAGCACCGTATTGCCGCCGGCCGAAAGTTTTGAGCCTTTTACGTTGATACCCGAGTCCTTTTCAGCGCCTGCGGCAATAACCGTCAGGTCTTGGCCCGCGCTCACCGTAGAGCCTTTCGCGGTCGACGCTTTGAGTTCAGTTTGGCTGGACTGCTTGCTCGTACCCACGCTAATACCGACACGGATACTCGCCGCCTGAGCCACGGCCGCAGCGCCATCGGCATTACCCGGCGTCGGAACTGCCTTGAGAGCGCTGAGGCCTTCTAGTCCGGCGGCCGCCGCCGCCAAGCCCTGCATCACCGGGTTGTCGGCATTAGCCGCGGTGTCAGCCATACCACCCATCGCCTGCATCGCATTTATCATCGGAACGTCGACGCTTATGCTCACCCCTGTTTTCTTGATGTCGAGAGATTCTTTCTTGCGATGCGCATCTTGCGCAGTGTCGATGGTGACCTGCTTGCCAACCAGCGTGATATTGCCCTGCGGCGCGATGATCGTACTCGCGGTCACGTTCACCGCTTGACCGGTGCGTATTGTCGTGTTGCCTGTCACGCTACCTAACGTGCTGGGGGTACTATCCACCGCGGTTTCCTGCACGGAATGGGTTTTCTGGTACGTACCGACACTCATACCACCGGTTGCGCCGACGCCGGACTTCTTGAGCCGCTCGGTGCGGCGGCTGTCTGATTGCTTATGGCCCGGATCGATGTTGACGTTACGCTTTGCCGTGATATCCAGAAGCGCTTGCGCACCTACATTCGAGCCCTGCACACTCACATCTCTGCCAGCGGTGATCTCGACGTTCTTGCCGGTCACCGTTGACGCATGGGATTGCTTCCATTGCACCGAGGTCGTCGTATCTTCCGTTTTGGACGACAGCGGACCTTTTCTCTTTTCTCGATACTGGTCTTTTGCAACGCCACTGTCCATGCCCGCCCTCAACATGACGTCGCGCCCCGCATTGACGCTCAACTTCTGCTGCGCGTTGACCTGTGCAGCACGTGCGTTGACGTCTTGCCCCGCAGCCATCGCTAGATCGCCTTTCGCATTCGCAGCCGAGCCAATCGCCTTGTTCGTGCTGAGCTCATGACGCTGGTGCTTGCCGCTGGAGATCGTCTCGCTGTGCTGCGCGTTCAGCGCATCCAATTTAATATCGCGTCCCGCTTGCAAACGCGCATTACGTTCAACAGAGATTTGCGCGGCCAGCATAGTGATATCCTTGCCCGCCTGCATCGTCAGATCGTTGGCGTTCACCCGCGACACGCCAGACAGATGCGTACCGCTCGTACCATCGGTATCCTCGGGGGACAAGCTCGATATCAAGTTGATGTTTTGACCCGCACGCAGTGATACCGTGTGACCTGCGATCTGTGCGGCCAGATTGCTCAGATTCTCGCGCGCGGCCAGGTCTATGCGGCGCGCCTGCATCTGCCCCCCGAGATGATTAATGATGTTCAACGCGCTCACCTCCGCAGCCCCGTTTGCGCCTATGGTGCCGCTATTGACGAAATCACCCTGTGCCGTGATCTGCGTGTTGCGGCCAGCCATGAGCGTGCCATACACATCCGACGTGTCCACTCGCGACGGCAGCGGCACTTTCGGCATCAAGACCGTGCGTACCGCGCCTACGGGCAACTCAAACGGCTCGCGCGTCTGCGTGACTTTGTAAGGCGATCGGTGCGCTTTACGATCACTCTTGCGCGCCTGCGTAAACGTGGCCTGACCCTCACGGGTGACGGTGCGCCAGCCGGTGGCACCAATGTTGTGAATCGCCGGACCATCGACAGTCAGCTTGCCTCTCGCGGCAATTTGACTTTTATCGTTGGTAACCGCGCCTTTGAGATTGAGGGAACCCGCGGAAAANNCGCGACCGGGGTCGCTTCGAACCGTACGTGTCCGCCTTGTAATCTCGTTGACTTCGTAAAACGTGAAGTGTTTAACCAGTCGATTCAGGAAATCTCGGTTGAACGCTTTGATCCGCGCGTCCAATGCCAGATGACGCGCTTTGTAGTCCTTGTACGCTGGCATGGTCTCATAGGCCTGTCGCTGCTGTTGCGGCGTCTGGCGCTTGCTGGAATAACGCTGCTGAATGGCTTGCGGAGATGGCAGCTCGGCGACGGGTGGCGCCACGCCGAACACGGCCCAGATGCGCGAATCGCGCGGATAGCGAAACCGCTCGGCCGTTGGGCGGCAGTTGCGACCTATGCACGTCCGACCCGGCGGGGTATACGTCAGCGCAATGGGACTGGATACACCGGCAGCGCCACGGCCAGCTGGTGCGTAGTCGAATGGCGGGCCGTAGCGGGACGCGGGGTATTTCGTCGAAGGCAACAGCAGCCTGCGTTGCGGGTCATCGTTCAGCCACTCTGGACGTCGGCTGCATCCACGGGTGACCGTATCGCACAGCCAATGGTTGGCGGCGTCATACATCTCTGTACTGCCTTCGGGCGTGAAGTAGACCTTGGGCTTTGATGAAACCTGCACGGTCTCCGAGACGAAGTTTGCGTTCTGATTGTGAATCTGGTGTGCGGCGATGACGACGTTGCGCCCAGCCTCGATCGTGGCCGAGATGTTTTCTATATGGTTGGCCTGCCCCTCGGCACGCCGGGCCGCGTCAAGCTCACCGCCAACTCGCAAATGACCCTTGGCATAAAGGACGGAATGGTGGCGATTGGACAATTTTCCCACGCCCAGATCGAGATTGCCGCGTGACGCGATAACGGCGGAGCCTTTGGGCCCCGCGTCGTTAATCAGCGTACCGGTGCCCAGCGACACCGTATCGCCATAGATTCTGCCGCGATTAAGCAGTTGCGAGGCATTGATACGAGTGGATTGCGCATCGATCAGGCCTGCGTTGGTCAGGGTATTAGTGACTGCCATCGTGTTGTGACGGCCGGCGAGTAGCTCTCCCGTAATCTGGTTGCTTAGCGACGCCGCCTTGATGCGCAAGTCACGCCCCGCAATCAAGCGGGCCTTGTTGACCAAGGTTCCGCCCAGATCCAAGCTCAAATCACGCCCCGCGACGAAGTTTCCTTGAGGCGTTAGCGAGCCGCCATAGGTAAAAGACAAGTCTGTGCCCGAATGCAACCATCCTAGACTATCCAAGGTCCCGGTTTTAACCGTGAGCTGCTGGCCAGCAGAGAGTGTGCCTTGCTTGTTTCGCAGTGTTTGGGCATCAAGACGGGCCTTGCCCTGCGCAACCAATTGACCCGACGGGTTTTTTAGCTCATCTCCAACGAGAGTCAAATCGCCACGGGCGTGAATCGATCCTCTGGTGTTGTCGACTCGGGCCACACGAATGTCGATGGCCCTTCCGGACACGCCTGAGACGACGGGCGTATCCGGCGCTGCGCCCGCGGTTGCTTTGCCAGGGGTGGCCGTAGACGTGGCCACCGCAGCCGCTTTGTTCGCCTTCAGCGTGTCGCCATTCGCGAGCCGAGCGGCTGACAAACGCAAGGTGTTGTCGGCCAGGATTGAGCCCTTACGGTTATCGATGCCGTCTTTAATCGACATCGCAAGATGACCGCCCGCAACGGTGCCACCTTGATTACGGAACTGATTGGCATTGATCGACTGTTTGCCGGCGGCGGCGAGCAATCCATCAGCGTTGGATAGCTCACCTGCGATACGTAGCGTGGCCGGACCTGCCGCGGTGATGCTGCCTTTTTGGTTGCGTAACGTTTGGGCTGAGATGTCGAGGCTGGTGCCATGCAACGTCGCATTGCGCGTGTCGAGATGCCCGGCGGTATTGATCGCGAGCGTCTTCTTTGCCGACAACGTACCATTAGGCGCGATGCGCACATCGCCTGCCGCATTCAGGGTCAAGTCGCCCGTAAACGCCACTAGGTTGCCTCCCACGTTCACCCCCACGCCTGCCTCGGTGCCGATGAGTCGAATACTGTTTGCGTACATGCCCCCTAACGCAGCCGTGTCTAGTGCGAATTTAGGTACAGGCCCTTCGCCACCACGCGGACGTGCTTCGCCATTGGCCTCGACCCTTGCCGCGCCAGTCACCACGTTCAGGCGATCCGTCCAGATTCCCGAGTTAACGATCAGAGCCCGTGCCATCAAATCGACCTGGCCGACATGAGTGCCGTTCAGACCCTGACCGTCGACCACCAATCGACCAGACGCCACCTCGAACGCAATGGAGCCCTTGGGGCCCACCTCTGGACGGCCCGTGGTCAACGTAGCGCGAGAGGCGTTCAGGAAGCCACAGCCATTGCACGTGATACCCACCGGATTCGCGACAATCACATTAGCCCGATGGCCAGCCACCTCTAGCAAGCCACGCAGTTGTGAGGCATTGGGCGCGGTGACTTGGTTGAGAATCGTCGTCGCGTGCCGATTGCCCAGCATGGGGTTGCCCGCGATCTGGCCGGCCATCTGCGTTTGCGTCGTCCCCCCGCTGTTGTTCAACACCGCGCCCGACGGCCCGATATTGAACTGCGTAAATCGATTGTGCGAAACCCCTCCCGCCGAAGGCGGCACGATTTGGATGACAGGCGTTCCGTGGCTGACGCCGATCACAGGCTGGGCTCCCCGTGCGGTCTTGTCTACGGTGATCGGCAGTGTCTGCGCGGGCACCGATGCCCACCCTTGGGTGGACAGCAGTCCAACCAGGACCCTACGGGCTTTCTTACTGAACATGTACATAGTCTCTAAAACTCGAACAACAGCGCCGCGGAAAATACGGCACTCGGTGTGTGGAAAAATTGAGGCTTTTTCAGTGGCCAGCCCATCGACACGTCGTAGCTGGCATCGACATAAGGCACCGACAGGCGCCCACGCAGGCCCGCAGCCGCGCCGACCAGCGTACGGCCCGGCAGGTACCGCACCGATGGCCCACCCACTTGGCCCATGTCAAGCCCGGCGTACAGTTGTTGACCGAGATTTCCCAGGTTCAGCGACAGATCGTTACGCAATGCCCAGCCGTTTTCGGCTGCCAGTGCCATCTGGCCATCGAAGCCGCGAACGGTGTAGCGATCGCCGACCGTAAAATAGTCGGACGGAACGATCTGCGTTTTGGCATGTTGAATCTGCCAATTGAATTGATACGCCATATGCTGGCGAGCAACGATGAAGGGCAAATACATGCCCGCGTTCGCGGCAAGAATCGTCGTGCGCCCGTTCCATTCGGGATCGCCGTACACATAGCCGGACTGCCTGGAATATCTGGGTATCGTGCCCCGTAGCCCGCCGCCGACATCAAACACGGCACGGTCCAGATAGTGACGGTGCTGGTAGCCCAGCTCGTAGCCGGTGACATCGCGACGCTGTATATCGAGGTCGATATCATTGAGCGTACCTTTCACGCGTTTGCGCAACATCTTCATGACGACCGTGCCCTTGCGGTGACTACCGCGATAAGGCACGACCGAGACGCCCGTTTCGATTTGGGCTGTCGTGCCGCCGTACACGATGGGTTCGCTGAATCCCGCGACTGTCTGCTGATAACGAGAACGGCCAAGGCCCGCGAATACCGACCAATAGCCCAACGGCACGCTGTAGTTGACCGCGGCCGCACGCGTGCGATTGTCACGATTACGCCAGACGGCGTTGCTGTTCCATGACACCGAAAGCTGGCCGTATAAAAATAGGGGTGAATCCAAGATCAATCCGGCATTCACCCGCTCTCGCCCCATGGATCGCATCCCGGCGTTATCACCGCCTATGTAAGCATGCCAGCGCTTGCCAGAGCCTGGCCGCACCAGGACATCGGAGCTGCCTGGCTCAACGCCGGGCACGACATCGATACGAGCATCCATCTGCCCTCTGAGGCGTCGAATGTTCTCCAGAGTCTGGTCCAGATCTCGTTGATTCAGGATGTCGCCCTGACTGGCAGGTAACACCATGCGCCACCACCCTGGCGTATCCGCGTCTTGCACGGCGGCAATCCGACCGGGAACATAACGCAATGAGAGCGTTCCTTGTGCCAACGACTGTTCGGGTATCAACACCCGTGTCGTCATCAAGCCAAGGTCAACCAGGCGTACGGTCAGCTGCGCTTGCAAGACATGTAGCGCTCGATTGCCGACACACCTTCCCAGGACCGCACGCGCCTGATTTTGTATGGATGAAGGGGGATCACCTCCATCCCATCGAACCTCGCGCACGACAAAGCAGACGGTTTCTTCGGGAAAATTCCGAACATCCGAGCTAGTGTTGTCGTCACTCGGTGCGGACAACACATCCGGATGCTGAGTCGCGCGCTCTTGTAACTGCTCGAGTTCCTGCTCTTGCCTGCGTTGAAGCTCATCAGTACGAGTCGTAAACGGTCGACCCACCGGATTGGCGTGTGACACATGGCCAATGGCCATCAGCAGCAGGAGAATCGAGGATCGCAACCGGCGCGATTTCAGGCGCCCCAACAGGGACCAGCGATAATAAAAAAAATGCAATGAAATCTACTTCTTTTGTTGAGTTAGCCATCAGGCTATGAATGTTGTAATAAATTTGCCAACAAAAGCGGCATGAAACCATTCGGCTTCGCCGTCGGATTTCTCGTTTGCAGGCAAGGATTTACTGACTTTTTCTTCGCGCTAATTTCCTATCGTTTTTAAAAAAATAGGACTCATCCTGCATCATCAATCTGCGCATGCCGGATAGCGAGGCGTAGGCGCCGCTGATAACGCAATGGAGAATCCTTGGTGTTGACCGCCAACTCGATCACAGAACATGCGCCGATAGAGAACGCGACGCGCCCCGGATTCAGGTAACGGACAAGACGCCGTACTCGACCGTTGCGATTAACAAACGCGACATCGATGGGATAGCGCATACCGATGGTATGAACCGCCCAACACGGCGATAGCCTCAACCCTGCACGTGGTCCTGGCGGAGAGGCTCTGCACAGCAACCCTCGCAACCGCCCCAACACGCCACGCGCATCCACCAATCGGATACGGTGGGGATCGAGGCGACGACGCCTTGTCTGCATCGATGGCGGCTCCTGCGTCATCGCATGGCCTCCCACATCTGCACCACAATGGGAAAAGCCAACACGATGAATGTGCAAGGGAAAATGCAGCCAATCAATGGCAGCAGCATTTTGACCGGCGCCTCAAGTGCCAATTTTTCTGCATGTTGGAAACGATCTGATCGGCATTGCGCGGCGTGCTCTCGCAACAACACTCCCACACTCATCCCTAAGCCATCTGCCTGCAACATCGCGGCGACCCAACTGCGTACGCTCGGACATTCACTGCGTTCAGCCAATGCCGTTAACGCCGTTACACGCGGCACCCCTGCACGCATGTCCGACAAGGCATGTGTCAACTGCTGACGTAATGGGCCGGACGGACCGTGCTGTTCGGCCTGCTGTAATGCGCCATGCAAGCTCAAACCGGACTCTACGCATAACGTCATCAGATCCAGAACGAAGGGTAACTCTCGAGCGATTTGTCGTCGTCGGCGGCGCACGCGTGCACGTAGTACTGCGATAGGCCAAAACCCGGTCGATACCCCCATTCCGAGCGTGCTCCAAAACAACCCATCAAACATCCCGAAGTAGGCGGTGAGCCCCGCCCCGGCTATCGCACCCAACACCATCCAGTTAATCACCCAAGCCAGCATATGCGCCGGCGTGATGGCGGTCGGCAAACTCGCTTGCTTCGCCAATCTCGTTAAACGATCTCGTTGGCGCCAGGACAACATCGGCTCACACAGACCCGACAAGCTTGATATCCAGGGCCAGCATAGGCGCCAATGCCAAGGCATATCCGGTTGGAAAGTCATATCACGCGATCCCATCGCCGGCCGCGCGATCAGCCAAGCCGATAACGATCCCCCCGCTCCCGCCAACACCACGACAAGCATCAGATACATAGCAGTGAGTCAAATATCGATCGTGACAATGCGCCGAATCAGCAGCATGCCGATGGCCTCCAAGCCGAGTAAAACGGCTAGCACGCTCCAGCCTATAGTCGTGTGCCACAACATCGCCATGGCATCGGGCTCCAGATGGCTGAGTACCGCCAGCAATAGCAACGGCAACGCCCCAACAATCCACGCCTGCAACCGGCCTTGTGAGGTCAGGGCCTGCACCTTGCGGTGTAATTTCAGGCGCTCGCGTAGCGTGGACGAAATTCCGTCTAGCGTTTCTGCCAGGTTACCTCCCGTGAGAGAGGCAACGCGCAATGCCGCAACGACCAGGGCACAGGACTCAGAAGGAACACGTCCGTGTAAATTGTGCAGCGCGATATCAAAACTAACCCCCAGACGTTGCTCTCGCAACACGAGACCAAATTCTTGAGTCAATGGGGCTTCGCCATGATCCACGATATGACGCAAGGCCGTCGATATCCCTACCCCCGCTCTCAACGCAGAAGCCAACGCCAACAACGCCGCAGGCAATTGCCGCTCGAATCTCGCTAACCGTCGACCGTGCAAACGCCTGATCATGGCGTTAGGGAGTCGGCAGGCAAGTCCCCCGGCAATCCCCGCCACCACGACGCTGTCACTCACGCCAAACGCCACTGCACCTGCCAATAACGCCAGCATGGCAGCCCAGATCAACAACTGAGCGGGATTGATGAACAGGAATATCTCGCTGAGATGGATCCCGGCCTCGTGCGTATACACCTCGCGATAACGCGACAACGCCGGCCCAAACCACGTCTGCAGTTGCCAGGCCAGCAGCACCGCGCAAACGCCGGACATGGCAATCGCAAGCCAGATCATTCGCCGGCGCTCGGTTCATCTACCACTAAGTCTGATCGGGAAAAAGCACCAATATCAAACTCAATCCCTGCCTCGCGCCACTCATCGATAAAGCGTGGCAACAATCCGCATCCTTGAAAACCTATCCCTCGCTGATAGCGGAACAGCTCCTGGGACTGAATACGACCGCTTTCCAAACCGGTAATTTCCACAATAGAGGTCGCCACGCGTCGTCCATCGGACAAACGCGCTTGCTGAACCACCATATCGATGCTGGCGCCAATATGCTCACGGACCACTGTTAGCGGTAGATCCATCCCCGCCATCAATATCATGGTCTCTAGCCTGCTGAAGGCGTCTCGGGCACTATTGGCATGCAGCGACGTCAACGATCCCTCATGGCCTGTATTCATCGCGGTCAGCATGTCGAGCGCCTCGGCACCCCGACACTCGCCCACGACAATGCGATCCGGTCGCATGCGCAAGGCATTGCGTACCAGATCCCGTATGTCAATACGGCCACGGTTTTCCAGATTGGCGGGGCGCGCCTCCAACGCAACCAGGTGCGCATGACTCAGTCTGAGTTCTGCCGCATCCTCGATCGTCACCACGCGTTCACCGTCAGGAATAGCGTTGGACAGAATATTCAGCAGCGTGGTCTTGCCCGAGCCGGTGCCACCCGATACCACGATGTTCTTGCGGGTACGTACGCATAGTAAGAGAAACGCCGCCATGGCCGCACCCATGGATCCGCCTTGTACAAGATCTCCCATCTCTGGTCGGCGAGCGGGGAATTTTCGTATGGTCAGGCTCGCGCCTTTTAAGGCCACGGGCGGAATCACGGCGTTAACACGAGAACCATCGGGTAGCCGTGCATCCACCATCGGCGCACTCTCGTCAATACGGCGACCGATGGGGGCAACAATCCGCTCGATCACCCAACGCACCGACTGCTCGCTACTGAACACGGCGCTGTGTCGTGACAATCGGCCATAACGCTCGATGTAGATCTCATCGTACCGATTAACCATAATTTCGCTGATGCTCGTGTCCGAGAGCAAGCGATCCAGTGGTCCCAATCCGACCGCCTCGTCCAGCACATCGCGACAGAGCGCTACCCGGTCGATATGCCCAGGAATATCGGTGTCGTCGGCGGCAATCTGATCCAGCAATCGTTGCCCTTCGCTACGCAACACGGCATCGCTCATTCCTGCGACGTCGCGACGTCGCAGATCCAATGCCTGCAGCAAGCCCGCGTGCAGCCGGCGCCGGTATGGCAGAGAATCTCTGGTGGCAGACGGGTCGTCATCCATCGAGGGCGCCACGACTTCTGTGGCAAAAAGGGATTTGTCAGGCACGGTCGGCGCCACATACTCCGTCGGCTTCGCACAGACGATGACAGCCGTTTTCTCTGCCGTGGTGGTGACCGCTGAAATGGCCAGGCCCGGTGGTTGCGTTGCCGGTTGGTTCAGCGGACGCACACGCAAACGGCACGGACCAATCAGAATGTCGTCCTCGGGCAGCACAGGTCGATGAACCGAGACGCGTCGGCCGTTGACCACGGTGCCTATCAAGGAGCCCATGTCCTCGAGTTCCAGCGCCTGCCCTTGACTAACCAACCGTGCATGTTGTTTGGCCACACGCCAGTTCGCAATGCGTAGGCCGCATTGCGCTGACCGTCCAATGACCAATGGCATTTGAACGCACACGCGACGCTGCTCCCCACTTTCGAATGCCATCGTTATCTCGAACATGCTCATTTCACTGTCTGATGGAAATGGGAATCAGCGCCGTTCTGGACGTGGGAAATCGGCATCAGCGCAGGAGCCGAACCCGGCACAGGTTGCCATTGAGAGCCCGGCCCCCGATACACACTCCAATCAGGATCTCCAGGGCCGGGCGCTGCCGTTCCCATAGCAGGCATATCGGGAAACGCGTCGCGCAGCACATGGCGTCCGCGCTCAACGCGTTGGGCCATCTCGGGGTGATCTTGCGACACAATGCGCGGCGTCACGAAGATGGCCAGCTCTGTTTCTGTGTGTTGCTTGCGCTGCGAGGAAAACAGTGTGCCGAGCAAGGGAATATCTTGCAGCACTGGCACACCAGTACGTTCGTGCGAACGCTCACGAGACAGGAACCCGCCCAGAACCAGTGTCTGGCCCGATCTCACGTTGAACTCTGTTGAGGCCCGACGTGTACGCAATGCCGGGCCGCCCGAAACACTCAAAGAGGTATCAACGGAACTCGCCTCGACCTCGATACGCGAGCGAATCGCGCCATTACGATCAATACGTGGCGTGATATTCAGCGATACGCCGTAGGGTTTGAATGCGGTGTTGGTGTTGCCTTTTGCGTCGGTTGTGCTGTAGGGCACCTCTCCGCCCGCCAGGAAAGAGGCGGTCGCTCCACTACGCGCCAGGAGCTGGGGCTGGGCAAGCATCACGGCTTCCCCGCGCTGTGCCAACGCGGTAATGCGTGACGACAGCAAGGCATTCAAACCAAAATAGCCGCCCGCGCCCATGCCTTGCATCGTTAGCGGCAATGCGTCTTCGAATCCGTTCAGGTGCACGCCGGAACCCGGCTGCCACGCCAGCCCGGCCTGCATGCCGCCCTGGGACACGGCGTCCCATCGCACGCCGAATTCGCGCAAGCGGGATCGAGGTAATTCCACCACCTGTACGTCCAGTAGCACCATACGATCCCATCCCACCTGGCCAGTGAAGTCCAGAATGCGCGGATAACGTTGCACCAAAGCAGCTATCCGTGTCCGATCATCATCGGCGAGGTCCTCGCCCTCGATAACGATGTTGTCACCGACCAGCGTGCTGCGTACGTTCGGGATGTGCTCGAGCAAGGTCCGCACCTCATGCTGCATGTTCGACCAGCCAGCGGGGTGTACTTGTACCTCGTACGCCATGCCCACGCCGGCAGGTGTCCAGACGTGTACCGACGAGGTGCCTTCTTGCCGGCCAAAAAGCACCACGTCTTTGCCCTCGACAGAGACAGCGCTGATGACCTGCCCATTCCCCACGGCCACACGAGTAACGGACTTGTGCTGTACAACCTTGGTTTGACCGACTTCCAGTACCAGGACAGTAGGTTCGGCCGCCATCACCGGCCATGTGAACAACAACAAGATTGACTTCATGATGGGGCGTGCAAACTGGGATACTTTCATGGCGCATCCTGCAACGTGGAAGCGCGTGGTATGGAAGGCGGCAAGTCACCCGACAACCCATCAGGGATCAACGCTGTATCGACACGATCGCCGTACAGGATAGGAATGGGCGCGTGAGTCACGACCTCTCGTTGATCAATACCCATCAACGCTGCCAGATCGCCTGGCTCGGATTCCTTCGAGATCACCACGTCGCCACGATGACGCACCATCGCCGTCAACGTACCGCTCTGGCGTGCCGCTACCAACTTGATCGCATTCTGCTCCGAGGTGTCGAACGTAATCGACATCGGTGCTTCAGCACTCCCCCCCAATGCCAATACCCTGACCCCTTGCAACAAGGGTGCCGTCAGATGCTGTCCCTGATGCGTAAAGGACACATACAAATCAATCAGATCGTCTACTTGCAATAGACCGGAGACTGCATTGATCTCCGCCGCGGGCAAGGTCACAGCCCGCCGGCCCGACGACACTAATGCTGAGATTGGTGATCCGGTCTCCGCGGTAACATGAGCGTCCAGCAGAATGTCCCCCCGCCTGAGGTCCGACGTCAGTATTCCGCCTATTGCGTGTTCTACGGTCCCGGGGTCGAACGAGCCCCCCGGTACCCACGGCAAGGGAATATCCCGTACTGCCAGATGATCAGTATCCAGCCGAGTACCGGCCTCGATATCGACCGCCGCGACGACGCGAGTGAGCACGTCGACTTCGGATTGACGCTCAATCTCTCGCTCGCGAGTTTGAATATGGTCGTGTACGGCCCAGGCCGCGAGCAGTCCGGCGCATAACGCGAATGTATAAACGGCGAGCGTACGCGCGCGCTGCTGCAATGCCATGATCGTAAATTTCATCGTGCGGACCCATCATGTTGATGCACCAGGATTCCACTGCCGCCGTCGACGGCGGTGATGGTGATCTGAAGCGTGCTGCGTTGCCGCACCCATCGGCCAGCATCCGGCGTCAAGGTTTCTAATTGCCACTGCTCTTGCTGTAAGCCCCGGACGATAGCTCGCCATGCGGCAGGTACTGGCAAGGGAAATGTCCATACCTGCTGTGATGTATGCCCACCGCCCCTATCCTCTTGGGCGTCCAGCCGTAGTCGAAGTCGCGCGTCGCCCGGTAACCAACTCTGTGCCGGCGACGCGGTGCTGCGATGCGACTGCGTGCCATTCGCTGGATTCAAGGTCGCGAAGGAAGTGGCCGCCATGTCCAGCACGGAAATACTGCCTCGCGTTTGGCGAAGCCCCGCGGGCTCGAGTGTCACGACCCAGAATTGATCGGCAACCTCTCCGGATAACACTGCACAACCCGGATAGACACTCAGGTCGGACAGCCCGGGATACTGCTCGCTCAACATGCGTGCGGCCTGTGTAACCGACTCCGGTATTTCGATGACGCGGATATCGACAGGCACACCATGGAGCTGCATCCGAGTACCCAGCGCGGCCTGAGCGCTGCCCGGTGGCAAGACCAACCGATCAAGCAAAGACAACGTGTCGGCATACGTACTATCGGAGAGAGCCAGAGAGATCATCACAGCAAACACGCCTTGCAAACAAAATGACGTGTATGGCGACCGAGGCACGTGCCCAGAATATGCAGAGGTACACGATAGCCATCTACCCAATACGACGTTCAAATAGCGGGTTATGTCACCGCCCCATCGGCTGACGATCATGGTGTTTTCTCGGCGATCGGTGCCAGGTCATGCCAAGCCTCAAGCCAATCCCCTGTCCAGTTGCCTCGGCCCCAGGGGGCGTCCACAGGCAGCATGGGTTGCCTCAGGGCCTGCGCGGCACGTAATGAGCGTCGGGCCGCGCCCGACCAACCCAGCACAGAATCTTGAGTCCGTCGCGCCACCGTCGCATCATCGGACGCGTGCCCTGCTCCCACCGCCACGACAGTTTGGCGACGTACGGACAGCATCGACGCCGGTCTAACGTGCTCGGAAAAGGCAAGGTGCCCAGAGGGATACACGGTAGCTTGTGCTTGGCGCAATCGGGGGTCGGCCCGTAACCAGTCTTGAGCCAAAGTCGCTGCCTGCGCATTTCCGACGCGGTTGATGTCACCGGACTGAGGTAGCGTCGTCACCAACGATACAGATCCGCCTGAGCGCCCTGCCATGTCTGCACGATGGATGTGGTCTTGTCCTCTTGCGCTGGCAAACGCAGCATAGCGGCTCAGATGGGCCGCTTGTTGACCTCGCAGCAAAGAATCACCGATCGTCACCAACCCGTGCATGAATACCCCAAGCAGGCCGAGCGCGAGCATGGATTCGACGACGGCTTGCCCGCGAGACGATGAACAAGAAAGTTGGGGTTTCATCGCGGCCCACCCTCTGGATGGCGGGGCTGGGCGGAGCTAAGCCGCGCCTGCCAGTAAGGTCGAAAAAGACTCGCAAGCTCGTGCCGGCCGTCGACGCGCGAATGCGGTCGTGCAAAGTATGTTTCCGCCGCACTGCCTACCGTTATGGCCTGCCCTGCCCTCAATCCGAGGTAGGTGTATCTGCCGACAGGCGCGGCCACATTGCTTGCGGCGTCAGTCGTGGACATCGACGTAGCGGACTGACGCACCTGGATGGCAAAACGCAGAGCGTGATTCACCGCGCTCTTGTCTATCTCGTGATACGCAGGCAGCCCACGACTCGGCCATCGTTGCACGTCTACCGAGCCATAAGCATTTGCCAGGGAGTTGCTTCGGCCCGAGAATAAATCCCACGAGGTGTTTTCGTGTACCCAACGCCAAAAGTCCTGCTGTGAAAATTCATGAGGCGGTGTTGGGGTCGCCTTAGCATCCCCCGGCGTACGATGTCCGTTCTGGCCCCACCCCATCGCGTACTCACGGTAGTGGCACCCAATCCAGCGGTTAGAGCGCAAGGCGTGATAAGACAACGTGTCTTCTGCTGCCCAGCGACCCTGGGTATCGAGCCAGGTCTCGCCACGACGACGAAGCTCGTGCCGACGCGTCGGACACTCCGCCTGCACTGTCCAGGCATTGCGGCGCGTCAGGTCACGTGGCCGCAAAAAGTCGTAGCGGCCCGCAGCCCCCTGCGCCATGCCCCGCAAGTGTCCGTCTTCGCGATCTTGGTGTTGCCTCAGATAACCCGAATAGCCATCGGAGAACATGGATAATCGAAAGGGCCCATGCGAAGATGTCTCGCCCTGATCAACCGTGTCATGCGCATCGAACCCGGCACGGTCAAACTCGGGATAGTTCGCACGCAGCACCTGCCACATTGCCTGCCGGCGAAATGCCACCAGGCTGGAAACTACCGAAGCCGAGGCTTGCTGCAGGATCTGGTGCACCACGTGATCGTGCTGCTGAAAGGCATCAGCCAGCTCAGGCAGCGCGCCGCTCGTAGCGCTGGCCCGAGCGTATGCCGCGCCCAGATCCGAGCCAAAGAGCTTGCCAATCAGCGCGACCTGCGGATTGTGCCGTGTGTGCTGCTGCGATTGCGTTTGTCCGAACTGTGCCCACGATCCCAACGTCACGAGATGCGCCATCGCTACCTGATGCGCCACCTGAGCACGATTGATATAAGACAACAGATTAAGGCTGCGCGCCTGCGCGAGCGCCCCGCTATACGCGACCGCATCGGCGACATGCGTCAGACGTACGCGAGCACTGGCCGTCTGCCCAACGTTGTACAGCGCAATCCAGGCGATTCCCGCTACCGCCATCAGCATCAAGGCCAAAGGCAAGGCCTGACCGCGCTGCGCAGTAATAATGCCTGTCTGCAACACGACGTGGCCCATCATTTTGCGTGGCCCGTAAACGACTTGAGCGTACGTACTTTGGTCTGGGTGGCGGCCTTGCCCGCCGTGGACTGTGCGGCACGCGACGCGGCGGTGCCGTCTTCTCCCGCGAGCTCGTTCGCCATCGCAGCCGTCTGGGAACGGATGACCTGGCCGAACAACTGATAGACCGCAATCGCGGCCACGGCGATCAGCGCCACCACAATGACGTACTCGGTCATGCCCTGGCCACGCTGGCGAGAAATACGCGGGATCATGCATCAGCCTCTTTTCAATCGATAGAGGCTGTATTCTGAAACGACGCGGACGGGCGGGCTATTCGCAGATGCCGAGGTAGGCGAATTGGTCTCACAGACCTAGACAGGGGCTAAGCCAAGCATTAAGCAGACACTAAACAGGAGAACACTTGCCGTGATCAAAACAACAACGGCCCCCGAAGGGGCCGCCGTCATCAAAACGCGTGGGTCTTATTTGTCTGCGGCGTTAGTGATGGCTTGACCTGCCTTGGACATGTCTTGACCCACGCCAGCCATCGTATTGCAGCCTTGCAGCACGACCCCAAAAACGATAACCGCCGTCAGTATGACTCTTGCGCGCATGATGAAACTCCTGAATCAAAAAACACCGCACTGCCTCTTCAGTTTACAGTTCGGCGGTAAAAATAGCCCCCACGCTGCGCCTTTGGCTTGCTGTCCACCTCGCGGCAGGCAGGCCGCTCGGATTCGCCAGGCACACAACAGTCCGCAGGGACTGTTCTGTGTCCGGGCTCATCCCCCAAGGGGGCGTTTTTTGCCTTGGGGCGGCCCGGCGGCAAAAATATATCAAGCGATACGCACGCGCAACTCGCCCAGGCCCTCGACGCTACCGACGAGCTCATCGCCTTGTACGACAGCGCCCACGCCTTCGGGGGTGCCTGTGAAAATCAGATCGCCGGCCTTCAGTTCGAACAGGCCCGACAGGTACGAGATGCTCTCGGGGATATTCCAGATCATCTGCGAGATATCGCTGGACTGCTTGCGCTGCCCGTTGACATCCAACCAGATGGCGCCCTTTTCGAGCGTGCCGACGGCACTGCGCGGATGAATAGGACCGATCGGCGCGGATAGATCGTAAGCCTTGCCGACTTCCCAGGGACGGCCCTGTTTCTTGGCCTCGCCTTGCAGGTCGCGGCGTGTCATGTCCAGACCTAGCGCATAGCCCCACACATAGTCATTGGCCTGGTCGACGGGAATATCTTTCCCACCTTTGCCCAGCACCACAACCAGCTCCATCTCGTAATGCAGGTTGCTGGTCTTGGGCGGATAAGGCGTGGCGCCCGTCTGGCCATCCGCAATCGTCACGATAGCGTCATTAGGCTTGCTGAAAAAGAACGGATCTTCGCGACCGGTAAAGCCCATTTCCTTGGCATGCTCGGCGTAGTTGCGGCCAACGCAATAAATACGACGCACGGGGACTAATGCATCGCTGCCCACAACAGGCACGGCAACGGGCGGCAACGGAGGGAATACGTAATCCATGTTCTCTTGACCTTGTTGAATGCGTGTCGGCATGGCCGACAAAGGGGAAATCCAGTTCGCGAGTTTATCCGTTATTTCGGTGTGCCGGACCATGCAAAGACAACGGGCCGCGAAGCATTAGTGCACCGCAGCCCGACGAAATGCCAGCCCGGTTGGCCTTAGTCCTTGTTGTAGCGCTCGGCGCTACGGACGATTTCTTCGCGGGCAGCGTCGACGCCCTTCCAGCCCTTGACCTTGACCCATTTGCCTTTTTCCAGATCTTTGTAGTGCTCAAAGAAATGCTGGATACGGCTGATGTCTTCGGCGGGCAGATCTTCGTAAGACTTGATATTGCGATACGGTGGGTACAGTTTGTCGACCGGGACCGCCAGGAGCTTGGCGTCACCGCCGGCTTCGTCATCCATTTCCAGCACGCCCAGGGCGCGGCAGCGCACCACGGCGCCCACCTGGATGGGGAACGGCGTCAACACCAGTACGTCGGCGGGATCACCATCGTCGGAGAGGGTTTGCGGGATGTAGCCATAGTTGCACGGATAGTGCATGGCGGTCAGCATGAAACGATCCACGAACACGGCGCCGCTGTCCTTGTCGACCTCGTACTTGACCGGATCGGCATTCATGGGGATTTCGATGATGACATTGAAGTCTTCCGGTAGATTTTTACCGGGAGAGACGCGATCGAGACTCATGATTCAACCTTGTTTGTCTGAAAGAAGATGTGATTTGTCGTCATCCCGCTTGTCCGCATCACGCTCGACAGGTGACTCGGCCGGCCACGTGCTGTAGGTAGGCACATCAAACGCGGCGATCGGGATGGGTGCGCTATCGAAGTAGTCTTCGATATCGACGTTGGAGCCAACGGGTGCGACGGCGGGAGGATCCGGCTGCAACGCCACTGATGCCTCATGTTCCAGGGCGCGGGCATCGGGATCCAAAACGTAGTCCGCAGGCGCAGACACGGGCATATCGCTCTGGACGGTGGCGTGACTGCCTGCCAGCGAAACCTCGGGCGGATAAGTGGAATATTCGCCTTCGGCGTCCAGGTGCAGCGGATCGGCACTGGTCTCGGCCGCGGGCAAAGCCTGATCCGTCGCCAGAATGGGCAATGCCATCGTCGCTGCGGTCGCCAGGCGCCAGTGCCGCGTCGCGTCGACCGGACGGTCCAGGCGGTCATACAAGCTGCCCAACAAGGCGTGCGTCTCGGGCGAGTCAGTGCGCAAGCGCAGGCTGCGCTGCAGATAACGTTCGGCCTGCCCCCACAACTGTCCGTTCAGGCACAACATGCCCAACGCGCTCAGGAGGCCGGCATCGGCCGGACGTTTTTGCAGCCAACCCTCTGCCTTGGCCAAACGACGAGGCACCTGATCGGAATCACACCGGGCATAGGCTTGCACCAACGCAGGGGTGAAATGCACGGGAACAGCGGCTTCGAGGATTTTTGCGGCCTCGGCAGGCTCACCAGCTGCCTCGAACACCATCGCGCCCGCCAATGCAATTTGCGGCAGGGTACGCTCGTCGCTCTTGAGGTCTTTCCAGACACTGCGCCAGGCCTCGGTGCCCGATGCGGCGGCGGCGCGCAAACGCGCCGCACCCGATTTGTCGATCAGTTGCTCCGCCTCGGACTTCGATAGTGCATTGCGGCGCATCAAGCCACGCGCCAGCGTAAAGACCCGCTCGTGGTGATCCAGCGCGGCCTCTGCACGCAACAGCAGGCGCATCGTATGCAAATGACGGGCCCCGCCATCTTGCAAGGGCGTAAGCACGGCCAATGCATCCTGCGCGCGCCCTTGGTCCAACAATTGATCCGCGGCCACCGTAGCGATGGCTTCTTGCAGGCCGGTATTGCCCGACGCGTGCTCTCTTGCAGCATCCAGAAGCTGGTCTCGTCGCGCAAATTCGCCCAACTCGTGCGCGGCGCGAGCCGCCGACAAGCCCGCCAACACCCGGCGATTGGCCACGCGAGTCTGGCCCAGGAGCTTGGTCAAATTCCTTTCGGCATGGGCAAAGCGCCCCTCGAGGAGCTCTGTCCAGCCGCGCTCGAGCAGCACGTGGTCACGCGCCTCGGCGCGCTGGCCACGCCAGACGCGCATGCGATCGGGAATGGCCAGCAGCCACGCCAACAGACGCAACCCCACGTACAGGGCAATGAAAAAGCCCAGCACCAGCAGCACGAACAGCGTCAGCGACAGCTCAACGCGCCAGGGCGAAATCAACAGGATGACGTTGCCCGCATGGGAGCGCAGCACCACGGCCAACGCAACAGCGACGACGAGCAGCAGTAAAGTCCAGAACCAAGTACGCATACGTCAGTCCTGTTTGGGCGATTCAAAACCGGCGGAACGCAACGCTGCCAAGCCAGTCAGGCTATCCGCAACATCGGGTAACTGGACGGCGATATTGGTATTGGCCAACTCGTCGGTCAAACGCAGCGCCGCCTGGGTATCAACCGAACGACCGTCGTAATAGATGCCCAGCACGTCAGCGACGTTATCGAGCTCGTTTTTCCAGACCTCGGGCTGGCGCATCAACATCGCCAATTGCGCGGTCATCAGACGCTGACGCAAGGAGGCGCGCACCTGCTCGGCCTGCTCGGACGACAGCATCAATGCCGCAGGCTGGTCCACGCGTTGCACGCTGATGAGATCGCCTAACTCTTGCGCCAAGACACTGCCGGCGCGACTTGGCCAAGAAGCCATCTCGGCGCGCCAGCGCTCCCACCACGCGGCATCCGCGGGTAACTGGCTGCGCGGATCATCAGCTCGAGGCGTGGCGGGCGCCACAGCGGGCTCGGCCGAGCTATCGATCGGCTCACCCGGCGCGGCGGCATCGGGCACGAGCAACGGTGCCTTGGAAATCAGGCCCGCCAAACGATCGATACGCGCGGATTGTGCCGGGATATCTACCGTGGCAACAGCCCGCAGACGGTCGATATCACCATTGATGCTTTGTTGCAGGCTGGCAAAACGCGGCCGCGCGGCCTGCGTCAAGCGAGCTTGTGCGGTTTCCAGCGCCACGATGGCATTGTTGACATTACCGGCCAGGCGCAGTTGTTGATTGGCCAACACCAGCAGATGCTCGACATCGTTAGCCAGAATTTCATCGGTCGCGCCGCCGCTGAACGTTTGCCAAGCCTGCTGCAGGTCGTCGTAGCGCGTCTTGGACTCTTGGGCCTGGGTCGCGAGGGAGCGAAGCTGGGCCTCCTGGCTTTGGGCCAGGGTCAGGGCTTCGCGGGATGCTTTGCGGCCTTCGGCGACCGCATTTTCCAGAGTGCTGAGACGAGTCGCCACCTCACGGCCAGCCGTTTGGGACTGCTTGCGCTGTAACCATAGCGCCCACCCCATACCCAGGGCCAACAGCAGCACGATGATCAGCGCCGCGCTTAGCAGGCCTGTCGCGCGGGAAGGCTTTTTAGCCGGAACCTTGGTCGGCTTGGCGGGCGAAGCAGCGCCCGGAGTTGCCGTCTCGACGGCAGGTGCAGTATCAGGAGTCTGGTCTGTCATGACGCGATTGTATTCGGTGAAATGCCAAAACTTCGATTCAAGCCGCAACAAAGGCGGAGAGGATCGCATCATCGGCCGGTAAACAGATTTTTACCATTGGCGCTGCGCCCGTGCCACCGGCCTCTTGTTGCAGCCGTCGGGCCAGCGTGGGATGCGTGACAATAAAGCGGGAGGTCCACCACCAATCATCCAGGTCCGCCTGATGCAACCGGTCCCGAACCGCCGACAGGCCTTCTCCACTGGTCAGCAGCCACGTCACGGGCTGGTGTCGCTGCGCCCAGTCGTGCAACTGCCGCAAGGAGGATTCGGGCCAGACGGCGGGTTGGCGGCGATAGGCGGCGTGCCGCAGTACCTGTACACCGGCGGACTCGAGCTGATCACCCAACCAATCTCGCCCCTGCGTACCGCGTACCAGCAGTACACGTTGCGGCAAGTCGCCGCGTGCTGACAATACTTGCCACAATGCCTCGGAATCGTGCGTCGGCGCCTCTGGGCCCGGACACAGCACTGTTGTATTGGCGCAAAAACCGGGCGCCTCGCGCAAGACGCGCGCACTGGCCAGGCCCACAGTGGCCGCCGGCACCGCGACCGGCCAGTCGATTTGTCCTGCCAGCTCGCGGAGCTGGCTCAAATACAGCTGTATGGCATTGCCGCTGACAAAGATGACGAGATCGTAGTCTTGAGGCAATGGCAGATCGGCGGCCGCAATTGGCAGTGGCTGCAGCGTAAGCGCAGGCAAGACCAAAGGCTGCCAGCCTGCTGAACGCAGGCCGGTCGCCAGCGTATCGTTGCGGCCGTCGGGACGGGTCAGGATGGCGACTTGTGGCATAGACGAGCTTGGACGTATCCCCAAAAGAAAGCGACCGGCGAACGCCGGCCGCCTCAGACGGCGGAAGGATCTTGCAGTACGGCCAAAATGGCAGCCGCGCCGTTCGACAGCAACTCTTGTGCGGCGGCCTCGCCAATCCGCTGGGCATCCTCAATCGGACCCGTGTGCTGGCAGCGAATCATCCGGGAACCATCGGGAGACGCCACCAGCGCCTGCAGGATGACGGTATCGCCCTCAAGCTGAGCATACGCCGCCAAGGGGACCTGGCAGGAACCGCCCAAAGTGCGGGACACGGCACGCTCGGCCAGGACACAAGCCGTCGTCCGCGCGCAAGCAAGCGGCGCAAGCCACGCTCGGAGGTCATCCCGGTCGTCACGGATTTCGATACCCAATGCGCCCTGCCCGGCAGCAGGCAGGCTATCGGCAGTCTCGAGCAGGCTACGAATACGCTGATCCAGGCCCAGGCGTTGCAGACCGGCTGCCGCCAGCACAATGGCCGCATAATCCCCTCGGTCGAGCTTGCCCAGACGCGTGTCCAGATTGCCGCGCAGCGGTTTGACCTGCAGTTGGGGATACCGGTGCCGAATCTGCGATTCACGTCGCAAACTGGAGGTGCCCACGATGGCGCCGACGGGCAAGTCGGCCAATGACGTGTACTGATTGGAAACAAAAGCGTCCCGCGGATCGGCCCGGTCGAGCACGGTGCACAGTTCGAACGGGGCTTGCAGTTCGACGGGGACGTCTTTCAGGGAGTGCACGGCCAGATCGGCACGGCCATCGAGCAACGCGGTTTCGAGCTCTTTGACAAAAAGCCCTTTGCCCCCGACCTTGGAGAGGGTGCGATCAAGAATCTGATCGCCCCGTGTCGTCAGCGTCAGCAATTCGACCGTGCAGTCGGGATATAAGGTGCGCAAGCGATCACGTACATGCTCGGCTTGCCATAAGGCAAGCCGGCTGGCGCGCGTTGCGATAACGAGACGTTGCGGTGCAGACACGGGCAGAATCAACCGCCCAGGCTGGAGAAAATCACCGCAACGATGACCCCGATGATGGCCAGCACTGCAAGACCTTGCAGCAAGCTCAGACCGGACCCGGGGTTGCTGCCTTTACGCAGACTCATGTGTAGATTCCTTAGAGGCAATTTTACGGCTGGCAAGCCACCGCCCCAAGGCTACAACAAGCACTGCGCCGATGACTTCTGCAGCAATTTTAACCGCAGTGGGCTGCGGACCGAATTGACTTTCGACAATCACATCGGTAACAACCATGCCACCCGCGATCCAGCCCAGCAGTCCCGCGCCCAGCGTGACCACGAACGGATAGCGGTCGATGAGCTTAAGAACCAGGGTGCTGCCCCAGATGATGATGGGCACACTGACGATCAGGCCGAATACAACCAGGCCAATCTGATGATCCGAGTGCGCATTTTGGGCCGCCCCGGCGATGGCGATGACATTATCCAGGCTCATCACGAAGTCAGCCACGATGATGGTCTTGACCGCCGCCGCAATGGATGTACTGCCTTTGATATTGTCGTGCCCCTCGTCCTCGGGAATCAGGAGCTTGACGCCGATCCAGACCAGCAGCAGGCCGCCGACGACCTTGAGGAACGGGATGGCCAGCAGCGTGAGGGCAAAAGCAATGAGCACCACGCGCAAGATAATCGCGCCGGCCGTCCCCCAAAGAATCCCTTGCATGCGCTGCTTGGGAGCAAGATTTCGGCAAGCCAGCGCGATGACGACTGCATTATCGCCACCCAACAGGATGTCGATCATGATTATTTGGAATACTGCAGCCCAACTTATTGTTTGTAGGAACTCAAACACGCTAAAACCCCCCACCGAAGTATTTATCTAACGCACTGCTACCAGCGCAACACAGGCGAGACATCGCCGCGCCCGTCGCACGCGGCAATGTCTCGCCAAAGCGGTAAGTATAATTCAGGCCTGAGTCAGGGTTTGGCGCCGGGCCAGAAAAAATTTCCCTAACGCCAAAACCAGCAGTGCACCGATCGCGCCGGCCACTAATGCCAGTTGATGCTCAGTCCACCCCAACGCCATATCGACGCTGATGACAGAATCATGCAGCGCGGGGTCACCCACCAACAGTTCGCCAGCAATAAAGCCCAACAATGCTGCGCCAATCCAGACGATCAAAGGGAAGCGCTCGATGACCTTCAACAGCAGCGTGCTGCCGAAGATAACCAGCGGGATACTGATCGCCAAGCCCACCACCAGCAAGGTGGTGTCGCCCATTGCTGCCGCGGCGACAGCCACGACGTTGTCCAGGCTCATGACTAGATCCGCGATCATGATGGTGCGGATAGCCGACAGCAACGAGCCGTGCTGTTTGCCGTCGCCATCATCCTCACCCTCGGGTAACAGCAGCGTCACACCGATATAGACCAGCAACAGCGCGCCAACCAGCTTGAGCCACGGCAGCAGCAACAGCTTGGCAGCAACCAGTGTCAACAGGATACGCATGACGATCGCGGCCACAGAGCCTATCGTGATGGCTTTTTTCTGCTGCGAAGGCGGTAGCGAGCGCGCGGCAAGCGCAATAACCACGGCGTTATCGCCGGACAACAGGATGTTGACCCAAATGATTTGCAACAAGGCAATCCAGAATGCTGCGGATGTAAGTTCCATTCCTCTCTTCCTAGCGATCCCCTAGGTGTGAGTCAATACAGGATGCGTACCGGCCGACTTGGTATGCGCGAATAGTGTGGCCAGTGCCGGGTGCCTATGTCACCAGACGATTTTTTATGGGTGTACGCGTAAAACAAGCTCGTTATTATATTTTGCCGAGCCGGTGAAACAACTCGCGTTGCTCCTCGTGAAAAAGCCCGCCAAAACGGGCGGGCTTTCCAGACACGAGGAACGCCTCGCGTTTACAGCACGGACTTGAGCAACTTGCCCATTTCCGACGGATTGCGCGTGGTACGAATACCGCAGGCTTCCATCACTTCGAGCTTGGCATCGGCCGTATCAGCACCGCCGGAAATCAGCGCGCCGGCGTGGCCCATACGCTTGCCCGGAGGCGCCGTGACGCCGGCGATGAAGCCGACCACGGGTTTCTTCATGTTGTCTTTCGCCCATTGTGCGGCGTTGACTTCGTCGGGGCCACCGATTTCGCCGATCATGATGACGGCATCGGTATCGGGATCGTCATTGAACAGCTTGAGCACGTCAACGTGCTTCAGGCCATTAATGGGGTCGCCGCCAATACCGACGGCGCTGGATTGGCCCAGACCCAATTCGGTGACTTGCCCCACGGCCTCGTACGTCAAGGTGCCAGAGCGGCTGACGACGCCGATACGGCCCTTGCGGTGAATATGGCCGGGCATGATGCCGATCTTGATTTCATCGGGGGTGATCAGGCCGGGGCAGTTCGGGCCCAGCAGCAAGGTTTTGCTGTTCTTGGCCTTCATGCGGTTTTTGAGCTCCAGCATGTCGCGCACCGGGATACCCTCGGTGATGCAGATGACCAGATCCAGTTCGGCTTCGACGGCTTCCCAGATGGCGGCGGCAGCACCGGCGGGCGGCACGTAGATGACGGATACGGTCGCGCCGGTTTCTTGCTTGGCGTCTTGAACGGTGCCGAAAATAGGCACGCCTTCGAAGTCCTCACCGGCACGCTTGGGATTGACGCCAGCCACGAAGGCGGCTTTGCCATTGGCATACTCACGGCACATGCGGGTGTGGAACTGGCCCGTCTTGCCCGTGATGCCTTGGGTGATGACTTTGGTGTCCTTGTTGATCAGAATCGACATTTGTGAATCCTTGGCAATTTATTTGACGGCGGCTACGACGCGGGTGGCCGCTTCGGCCATGGTGTCGGCGCTGATAATGGGCAGCCCCGAGTCGGCCAGCATTTTCTTGCCCAGTTCTTCGTTGGTGCCCTTCATGCGAACGACCAACGGCACGCTCAGGTTGACGGCCTTGCACGCGGCGATCACGCCTTCGGCGATGACGTCGCAGCGCATGATGCCGCCAAAGATGTTGACCAGAATGGCCTGCACGCCCTTGTTCTTGAGCATGATCTTGAAGGCTTCGGTCACTTTTTCGGCGGTCGCGCCACCGCCCACGTCCAGGAAGTTGGCCGGCTCGCCGCCGAACAGCTTGATGGTATCCATGGTTGCCATGGCCAGACCAGCGCCGTTCACCAGGCAGCCGATGTTGCCGTCGAGCTGAATGTAGGCCAGATCGAATTTGCTGGCTTCGACTTCGGCGGGATCTTCTTCGTCCAGATCTCGGTAAGCCACGATTTCCGGATGACGGAACAGGGCGTTCGGGTCGAAGTTGAACTTGGCGTCCAGGGCGATGATGTTGCCCTTGCTGTCGCAGTTCAGAGGATTGATTTCGACCAACGAAGCGTCGGTTTCCATGTAGCACTTGTAGAGCTTTTGGAACACGTCGGCAGCCTGATCAGCGGCGCCGCCGCTCAGGCCAATGGACTCGGCCACTTTCTTGGCTTGTTCGACCGACAGACCGGTCTGCGGATCGACGTATTCGGTGATGATTTTTTCGGGAGTCGAGTGAGCGACTTCCTCGATATCCATGCCGCCTTCGCTGGAAGCGATGATGGCGACGGTCTGCGTGGCGCGGTCGGTGACCAGCGACACGTAGTATTCCTTCTGGATATCAGCGCCGTCTTCGATGTACAGGCGGCCTACCTTTTGGCCTGCGGGGCCGGTCTGGTGCGTGACCAATTGCATGCCCAGGATTTCCGACGCCAGCGTACGAACGTCGTCGAGCGAACGGGCGAGCTTCACGCCACCGCCCTTACCACGGCCGCCCGCGTGAATTTGCGCCTTGACGACCCAAACCGGCCCACCCAGCTTTTCAGCGGCAGCCACGGCCTCGTCGACGGAAAATGCGGGGATCCCGCGGGGCACAGGCACGCCAAATTGCTTTAGCAGTTCCTTGCCTTGATACTCGTGGATTTTCATGTGTTACCTGTCAGGACGAATGAGAAAAAGAGGGGGAATCGGAACTCGCGCCCGCTGTCGCTTCAGCGCTATCCCCGGTGTACCACTTGGGATAGTGCTCAAGCACCACCGCGCCGTCAGTGCGCAAGGCATGACAGCCGTCCAGCTGAAATGGGCGTACATCCGGATTGCTGCTTTGGCGCCGCCGATTGGCCATAGATTGTACTGCCGCAGTGGGCAGCACTTGTGACAGCTCGGTCATATGTGTACAGCCTGCCGTACGACCAAAACGCTCTTTGACCTGGCGCCGAAACCCTTTTAGCAGGTTCATGCCCACCAACCCCTCGTAGGCAGCGGCGATGCTCGTACATTGCTGTTCGTAGGGCGCCGCGTCATAAACCGCCTGAGCCGCCACAATCGTACATGCGTCATCAATAGTGATGCGCAGCAGCATGTGGTGTATATGGCGGCCGGCCTCGAAGACCTCGCCGTTATGCTTGGGGAAGTCGTAGCCCTTGAAGTCGATGAGCTCGGCTTCAAGGTCCCATAGCCCATCATCGCGCTCATAGGACTGCACGCGTATAGAACGCGTGTGCAGGGGGCGACGAGAAACAGATGGAGGTGGCAATGGCATTACGGGGGACCTGCTCAGGGAATTTGACGCAAAGCAGCAAATCCAGAGAAGTATAACGCAGGGCATTCAGAAACGCCCTGTCCCCCACCAACTGGCGCCCCTCCTGGGAACGCCTACACGTGACCGGCCCGGGGGCGGACCGGGACGGGTCAAGCCGCGCGCAAGGTACGCGCCGCGTCGACCATGCTAACCAGAGCCGCTTCGGTCTCGGGCCAGGCGCGCGTCTTCAACCCGCAATCGGGGTTCACCCAGAGACGCTCGCTCGGCAGGCGGGTCGCCGCCTTGCGCATCAGGCCCACCATCCAGTCCACATCCGGCACATTGGGCGAGTGAATGTCATAGACACCGGGCCCGATGTCATTCGGATAATGAAAATCCTCAAATGCCTTGAGTAGCTCCATATTGGAGCGCGAGGTTTCAATCGTAATCACGTCGGCATCCATCGCGGCAATGGATTCAATGATGTCGTTGAATTCGGAATAGCACATGTGCGTATGAATCTGGGTGTCGGCGGCCACGCCCGCAGTCGACAAGCGGAAGCAATCCACCGCCCAATCCAGATAGGTCTGCCAGTCGCCGCGACGCAGCGGCAGGCCCTCGCGTATCGCGGGCTCGTCAATCTGGATGACCCGTACACCCGCGACCTCTAGATCGACCACCTCATCGCGCAGCGCCAGCGCCAATTGGCGGCACGTCTGTTCGCGGGGTTGATCGTCGCGTACAAACGACCACTGCAAGATGGTCACCGGACCGGTCAACATCCCCTTGACGGGCTTGTCCGTCAAGGACTGGGCGTACGAGGACCAGGCAACGGTCATCGGTGCGGGACGGGCCACGTCGCCAAAAATGATCGGCGGCTTGACGCAGCGCGAACCATAGCTCTGTACCCAGCCGTTGCGGGTGAAAGCAAAGCCCGCCAACAACTCGCCGAAATACTCGACCATGTCATTGCGTTCGGGCTCCCCGTGTACAAGCACGTCCAGGCCGATTTTTTCCTGGAAACGAATAACGGCCTCGATTTCGAGGCGAATCGCTTTTTCGTAGGCTGCGTCGCTCAGTCCGCCGGCTTTCCAATCACGGCGCAGTGCGCGGATCTCGGCCGTTTGTGGAAACGACCCAATGGTCGTGGTGGGAAACGCCGGCAACTTCAGCAATTGCTGCTGTTGCGCAATACGATCCGCAAAAGGCACCCGATCGCGCGCGACCTCGGCGGCAGCTGCCATACGACGAATGACGGCCGGGTTATGAATCCGTGGAGATTGACGACGCGCTCGCAAAGCCGCGCGTTGCGCCGTCAACGCCTCGTTGACCTCTGGCGCCTCAGCGTTATCGAGCGCGCGGCCCAATACGCTGAGTTCATCCAGCTTTTGGGCCGCAAAGGACAGCCAGCCTTTGAGTTCGGCATCCAGCTCCGTTTCGTTGTCCAGATCAACGGGCACGTGCAACAGCGAGCACGAGGGCGCCAACCAGAGGCGACCCCCCAATTGCCGGCGAACCGGTGTCAATGCCTCTAGCGCAGCATCCAGATCCGTACGCCAGATGTTACGCCCATCGATCACACCGGCCGACAACACCTGATCCGGACGCAATGCGGCGGCGATATGCTGGAGCTGACCTGGCCCGCGGACCAAATCCACATGCAAGCCAGCGACCGGCAACGCCAGCACAGTGTCCTGATTGTCTTGCAGTCCTCCGAAATACGTCGCCAGCAGCAATTTAACCGGTGCCTGCGTCAGACGCTCGTACGCCGACCGGGCGGCATCGTGCCAGGCCTGGGGCAAGTCCAATACCAGAATGGGTTCGTCAATCTGCACCCATTGCACGCCTAACCGTGCCAAACGGGCCAGCACCTCGGCATAGACCGGCAACAGCGCGTCCAGCAGCGACAATTTCGCCTCGTCCCCTGCCCCGTCGGCAAACGCGTCTCCCTTGCCCAACCACAACCACGTCAGCGGACCGGGAATAACGGGTTTGACATGGTGACCCAGGGCTAGCGCCTCGTTGACCTGCTCAAACAAATACTCGCGCGCAATGCGAAACGTCTGACCCGGCACGAGTTCGGGCACGATGTAGTGGTAGTTGGTATCGAACCATTTGGTCATTTCGCAGGCGGCGGTCGGCGTGCCCGAGGGCGCGCGCCCACGCCCCATCCGAAACAAGGTATCCAGCGAGACCGGCTGATCATCAGGTTGACCAAATCGAGCAGGTACGGCACCCAACAATGTGGTCCATTCCAGAATGTGGTCGTACCAGGCAAAGTCGCCCACGGGTACGAACTGCACGCCAGCGGCGGCTTGGCGCCGCCAATGCGCGCTGCGCAATTCGCGGCCGGTTTGTTCCAGCTCCGCGGCATTCTGTTTACCTGCCCAGTAGGCCTCGACCGAGCGCTTGAGCTCACGCTGAGCGCCAATACGAGGGAAGCCTAAATTATGAATTATTGTCATAGAAATATCCAAATAAACAAATTCTGTTCAACTCAGATGCTATTCTGCCCTTAACTTAAGTTGCGTCAAAATCAATCTCAACATACATTTATTGAATATTTTTCATATAAATAATCGGTCACCCCAGCCATGCTTGAAATCCGCCATCTCGAGACACTCTCTGCTATCCGCGATGGCGGTAGCCTGCAAGAGGCCGCCGATCGGTTGCATTTGACGCAGTCCGCGCTATCTCATCAACTGCGCGATCTGGAAGCCCGGCTGGGCACCCCCTTGTTGAATCGGCGCACACGCCCTGCCCGCCTGACCACGGCCGGTCTGCGTGTCCTGGCATTAGCCGATGAGGTGTTACCCCGGATGCGAGCCACCGAGCGAGAGCTACAGCGATTGGCGGCGGGACGCACGGGCCGACTGCATATCGCCATCGACTGTCATTCATGTTTTCAATGGCTCATGCCCAGCCTGGATGTGTTTCGTACGCAGTGGCCCGATGTCGCCCTGGATCTTTCAGCGGCGTTTTCATTTGCCCCGCTACCCGCCTTGGTGCGCGGTGATCTGGATCTGGTGATTACCTCTGATCCTCAACCCCTGGAAGCCGTGGAATACCTGCCGCTGTTCAAGTATGAGTTGGTGCTGGCCGTATCGGAATCTCATCCTCTGGCGTCCAGCAAGCACATCGCCCCCGAACAACTAGCGGATCAGGTGCTGATCAGCTATCCCGTGGATCGACAACGTCTGGATGTCTTTACCGCGTTTTTGGATCCCGCCGGCGTCGAGCCCGCCGGGGTACGCAAGGCTGAATTAACCCCCATGATTGTGCAGCTTGTCGCCAGCAATCGTGGCGTCACCGCGCTGCCCAACTGGGCGCTGACAGAGTACTTGCATCAAGGCTGGCTACGGTTATGCCATTTGGGGCAGCAAGGGGTATGGCGCACGCTCTATGCCGCCGTGCGTACCGAAGATACCGATGCGTCGTATATCAGTGATTTCTTGGCGATTGCACGTGAAACGTGCTTTAAAACGCTAGACGGGATTCGATCGGCGAAAGTCTGAGCGCCATTGGCCTTAGTCGTCGCGCTCGTCACCCAATAGACGTCGAATCACCTCATGGGCAAAGCCCCGGCCCGCCAGAAAACGAGCCTGCTTGGCGTATTCGGCACGGTCTGCGGGCTTGACGCCGTAGCGCTTGCGCCAGACCTCCTGGGCGCGCTGATATTCGGAAGCGCGCAGATCATCGCGCAACTGCGCGACTTGATCTTCGGCGACACCGTGCTGGCGTAACTCTTGGACAATGCGCGCCGCGCCCTGCCGTGAGGCGCGACGATGTACCAGGCTGTGCGCAAAGCGCTCCGTAGACAGCCACCCTTCTTTTTCCAGGGCATCAAGCACGGGGTCAATCTCGGAGGCATCCTCAGCATAAGGCTGAAGCTTGCGCGCGAGCTCGTTGCGCGCGTACTCCCGTCGTGACAGATAGCCCACTGCGCGGGCCTTTAGGCTAGGGCCGCGCGGCTTGGGCTTGCCCAGCGTTTCAAAGCCGCCATCATCAGGCTCGGACTTGTCCGAGCCCCGCTGCGACCATGAAGAACCGGACCGACCAATCATGCTTCGCTATCGGCCTCGGCTTCGGCCTCGCTAGGTGGGAAGGTCGCAGCACGACTGACGATACTGTGGTTCTCGCGCACCTTGTTCTCGATCTCGATGGCGATCTGGGGGTTCTGCTTCAGGTACTCGCGCACGTTGTCCTTGCCCTGGCCAATGCGCGTACCGCTGTAGCTGTACCAGGCACCCGATTTATCAACCACACCGGCTTGCACGCCCAGGTCGATGATCTCGCCCTCGCGTGAAATGCCTGCGCCATACATGATGTCGAACTCGGCTTGCTTGAACGGCGGGGACACCTTGTTTTTGACGACCTTGACCCGGGTTTCGTTACCGACGACCTCTTCGGCTTTTTTAATGGAACCGATGCGACGGATATCCAAACGCACGGATGCATAGAACTTCAGTGCATTGCCGCCCGTGGTGGTTTCCGGGTTGCCGAACATCACACCGATCTTCATCCGGATCTGGTTGATGAAGATGACCATGCAGTTGGTACGCTTGATCGAGGCGGTGAGCTTGCGCAGCGCCTGGCTCATCAGGCGAGCCTGCAAACCGGGCAAGGAATCGCCCATTTCGCCTTCGATTTCGGCCTTGGGCACCAAGGCCGCCACGGAGTCGATCACGATCAGGTCGACCGAGCCCGAACGCACCAGGGCGTCAGTGATTTCCAGGGCCTGCTCGCCGGTATCGGGCTGCGAGATGAGCAGATCGGTCAGATTGACACCCAGCTTGGATGCATACTGCACGTCGAGCGCATGCTCGGCATCGACGAATGCGCACGTGCCGCCGACTTTCTGCATTTCGGCGATGACTTGCAGGGTAAGCGTGGTCTTGCCCGACGACTCAGGGCCGTAGATTTCAATCACCCGTCCCCGTGGCAGGCCGCCAATGCCCAGTGCGATATCGAGTCCCAGCGAGCCAGTCGACACGACCTGAATGTCATGTTCAACCGCGTTATCGCCATAACGCATGATCGAGCCCTTGCCAAACTGCTTTTCGATTTGCGAAAGCGCGGCGGCCAGCGCCTTGGCCTTTTCCGAGGCGGCTGCTTTGCTGGTTTTATCGTCCATGTGGTGTCCCGTGGATAAATGAGGTTGACGCTGTAAGGGTATGACGCGAAGGCGTGCTGCGCAGCAACAGTGACAATGCCACAATGCGGCGCGCTCCGTGCCAGAGCGGCGATTATTGCATCGGATTGTACTGTATATAAACCCAGTATGCCAAATTTCTGTAGGGTATCAGGGCCCCGACGGGGGATTCCCCGCTCTGTAGGGCGGACCATTTTCTCTAAGCATAGACCGGATTTCCCAGGAATTCCCTGGCTGGGCAATTGTCCCGGGCTGTGCCAGAATGCTCCCACACGGCGACCGCAATAGTGTCGTGCCATTCCAACGGCCTGCCCCCGCTTCCTACGCATGCGCATCCTTATCGCCGAAGACGACAGCATTCTGGCCGACGGCCTCTCTCGTTCACTCCGCCAAAACGGCTACGCCGTTGACGCGGTGAGTGACGGAACAGCCGCTGACTCCGCCCTGGCTGCCCAGCCTTTTGATCTGCTCATTCTGGACTTGGGCCTGCCCCAATTGACCGGGCTCGAGGTATTACGCCGCTTGCGGGCCCGCAACTCGGTCCTGCCGGTTTTGATCCTGACGGCGGCCGATAGCGTCGAACAACGCGTCAAGGGTCTGGATCTGGGTGCCGACGATTACATGGCCAAACCCTTTGCCCTATCAGAACTCGAAGCCCGGGTCCGCGCCCTGACCCGACGCGGTGCGGGCGGCGGCGCCACGCTCTTGCGTCACGGCCGCCTGATGTTCGACCAGACGGGTCGCGTGGCGCTGGTGGATGATCAGACGCTGGATTTGTCTGCCCGCGAAGTCAGTCTGCTGGAAATCCTCTTGACCCGCAGCGGCCGCATGGTCAGCAAGACCCAGTTGGTCGATCATTTATGCGAGTGGGGCGAAGAGGTCAGCACCAACGCCATCGAGGTTTATGTGCATCGCCTGCGCAAAAAACTCGAACCCAGCGGGGTCAAAATCATCACCGTGCGCGGCCTGGGCTATTGCCTCGAACGAGACCAAGGTGCCAGCCACCTCACCCACTGAGTCGGTCGCTCACGAAGCCCTCAACCAGGAAGCCCTGGACGCAATGCGCGGCGGGGCCAAAGGTCCAAGCTTCGCGCCGCCGCAACGATCTTTGCTGGGCGAGATCCTGGACTGGATGCTCGCCCCCCTGTTTTTGTTGTGGCCAATGAGCGTGGCCATCACCTATGTCGTTGCACAAAACATTGCCAACGTTCCGTACGACGGCACCCTGGCGCAAACCCTGCACACGCTGTCACGGCATATCCACGCGCAGGACGGGCGGGCTGTCCTCCGTCTGAATGACTCCATCCGCGATGTGCTGCATCCGGGTGAAACGGACAGCATATTCTGGCTGATTCAGGGCAGCCACGGCGAAGTCCTGGGTGGGGACAGCAGCCTGCCCTTGCCCCCCGACCTGGGCCCGCCACAGCCCGGTACCGTGCTCTATACCGAGAATACCTTGCGAGGATTTGACGTGCGTCTGGCCTACACCTGGGTCGACTTGCATATCCCGCAAACCCAGCCAGTCTTTCTGGTGGTTGCGGAAACCATGGAAAAGCGCACGGAACTCGCCAACGACATCATCAAAGGCGTGATCATTCCGCAGTTTATTGTGCTGCCCGTGGCAGTCTTGCTGGTCTGGTTTGGCCTGTCGCGCGGCGTGGCACCGCTCAACGCCTTGCAGCAACGCCTACGGGCACGCCGCCCTGACGATCTCTCTCCCATCGACGAAGGCGCCGCACCCTCGGAAATCGCCCCGCTGGTCGGCGCCATGAACGAGCTCCTGGATCGCCTGTCAGCCAACGTCCAGGCACAAAAGCGCTTTGTCGCTGACGCGGCCCACCAACTGAAAACGCCATTGGCAGGCCTGCGAACCCAGGCGGAATTGGCCTTGCGCGACGCCAGCCCGGACGAAATGCAGGCGAGTCTGCGCCAATTGATCATGGGTTCCGAGCGTGCAACGCGTCTGGTCAACCAGTTGCTGCTGCTGGCGCGCGCTGAAAACCCGCACTCCGCGGGCTTGACGTCCACGGATCTCGACACCATTGCGCACGAGCAAACTCTGCAATGGGTGCCCCAGGCGCTTAATCTGAATACCGATTTGGGCTTCGAAGGGGCTCACGGCCCGCTCTTGATTGCCGGCAACGACATTCTGCTGGCCGAGTTGCTGAATAACTTGATCGATAACGCGCTGCGCTACACGCCGTCCGGCGGGCACATCACCGTGCGCGTGCGCCGCAGCACAAAGCACGCCATCCTTGAAGTCGAAGACTCCGGCCCCGGCATTGCCACCGAAGAGCGCGAGCGCGTATTCGACCGCTTTTACCGCGTACTGGGCACGCAGGCCGAAGGCAGCGGCCTCGGCCTGGCCATTGTGCGTGAAATTTCCCAAAAACATCATGCCCAGGTGCACATTCTGGAGGGCACCTCCCACTCCGATCTGTCCGGGACCTGCATTCGCGTGCAATTTCCGTTGTATGAAAGCAATGAATCCCCTCTTCTTACCCTCTAGGGATATCCCTGCCTCTTGCACGCTCAACGCGTTCCGTTGCCCCGCTCGGGGCCTAATGGCACACTTTTTGTTTCAAATTTAAGATTCAAGTAAGCCTTCCGTCAGAACCTCGTCAGTCTCGTTTTCTACCTTGCTAACTGCCTTACACCGGAAACATACCGGACAAGAGCCGGCACGGTGGATCACTACCGGGCCAAAAACGAGGAGACATCATGAGCACTGCAACGGTGGCCAGTCCCGGCCCATCTTCGGGTCCGCGCCCGATGACCAAGGAAGAACGGCGCGTCATTTTCGCGTCGTCGCTAGGCACAGTATTCGAGTGGTATGACTTTTATCTGTACGGATCACTCGCAGCCATCATCGCGGGGCATTTTTTCTCGGGTGTAAACCCCACAGCCGCCTTCATCTTTGCACTGTTGGCCTTTGCTGCCGGCTTTGCCGTGCGCCCCTTCGGCGCGTTGGTATTTGGTCGCTTGGGTGATCTGGTCGGACGTAAATACACGTTCCTGATCACCATCGTGATCATGGGCCTGTCGACGTTCCTCGTGGGCGTACTGCCCAGCTATGCCAGTATCGGCATCACCGCCCCCGCGATCCTGATCGTGCTGCGACTGCTGCAAGGTCTGGCACTAGGTGGGGAATACGGTGGCGCGGCCACCTATGTGGCGGAACACGCGCCGCAGGGCCGTCGAGGCGCCTACACCGCCTGGATCCAGACGACCGCCACGATGGGCTTGTTCCTGTCGCTGCTGATCATCATGGGCGTGCGTGGCGTTATGGGCGAAGAGGCCTTCGCTGAATGGGGCTGGCGCATTCCGTTCCTGCTATCCGTCGTGCTGTTGGGCATTTCCGTGTGGATCCGGCTGCAGCTCAATGAATCGCCTACGTTCAAACGCATGAAGGAAGAAGGCCGGGGCTCCAAGGCGCCGCTGACAGAGTCGTTCGCCCAATGGAAAAACCTGAAGGTCGTGATCATTGCCCTGCTGGGCCTGACCGCCGGCCAAGCCGTGGTCTGGTACACGGGCCAGTTCTACGCCCTGTTCTTCCTGACCAAGACCTTGCAAGTCGATCCCAACACCGCCAACATCATGATCGCGCTGGCGCTGTTGATCGGTACGCCCTTCTTCCTGATTTTTGGTTCGCTCTCGGACCGTATCGGTCGCAAGCCGATCATTATGGCCGGCTGCCTGATCGCCGCTCTTACGTACTTCCCACTGTTCCAGGGCCTGACCCACTTTGCCAACCCTGCGCTCGAAAAAGCCCAGGCGACGGCACCGGTCACCGTGATTGCGGATCCCGCTACGTGCTCATTCCAGTTCAACCCAGTAGGCACCTCGGCATTCACCAGTTCCTGCGACGTGATCAAGTCATTCCTGGCCGGCAGCTCGGTGAACTACAGCAACCAGTCCGCTCCCGCTGGCACGGTCGCCAAGGTCACGATCGGCAACGATGAATTTGTCTCGTTCGAAGGCAAAGACATGTCGCCCGCCGAGTTCAAAACCAAAACGGCCGAGTTGAAAGCAGCCCTGACGACAGCCATCCGAGACCACGGCTACCCGGCCAAGGCCGATCCGGAGCAAATGAACAAAGTCATGGTCGTCGTACTGCTGACCATTCTGGTGATCTACGTGACCATGGTCTACGGCCCGATCGCCGCCATGCTGGTTGAGATGTTCCCCACACGCATCCGCTACACCTCGATGAGCTTGCCATATCACATCGGTAACGGCTGGTTCGGCGGCTTCCTGCCCCCCGTCGCCTTTGCCATCGTCGCCGCAACCGGCAACATCTACGACGGCCTGTGGTATCCGATCATCATCGCTGTCATGACCCTGATCATCGGCATGTTGTTCGTCCGGGAAACCAAAGACGTGGACATCAACAACTAATCACACTGTTTTCCCCCGCCAGGCGGGACTGCTGCGCCTGTCTGGCTCTTCCAAGCTCCTTCGGGAGCTTTTTTTTGGCCATCGGCCAGAGCCAAAACCAAGGCTTCGGAAAAAGAGGCGTGATTCAGGACGATGTCAGACCGACAAGACTAGACTGCAAGCTCAGAACACGACCTTGCTCCACATTGCGGGACGTTTGATCCCCAGTCCCGCAATAGCAGGGTTAGTTCTCTGACACCGATGCCACGCCCCCCGCGAGCCTTTAACGGCGTGGCATTGTGTGACCCTGCCAGGNCCGGCTTCTAAAGCCGGGCCTTTTTTTGTCTCAAGACGGCGCTATCCGCCCTTAACAAAAAACTAAACTGCTTACCCCATTATCTCGGAATACAGCCGATGTGTAGGTATGGATGGCGATGAATCGGGGTGAAATGAATCTACTTCTCGTGGAAGACGATCAATTGCTGGGCGAGACCATTTGCGATGGTGCACGCCAGAGCGGATGGCGCGTTCATCACGTCGGTGATGCGAGTTCCGCCCGGGCCGCGCTGGTGGATCACGCCTATGCGGCGGTCTTACTCGACATCGGGCTTCCCGGAGATTCCGGCCTGGCCGTTCTGCGTGCCATGCGGGTGCGCTACGACTCCACGCCTGTCCTGATCCTGACCGCGCGGGGCCGGTTGAGCGAACGGATCGCCGGCCTGGATGCGGGCGCCGACGATTATCTGGTCAAACCGTTCCAGTTCGACGAACTCTGGGCACGCTTGCGCTCCGTCATCCGACGCAGCCAGGGACGCGTCGTTCCCGTTTTCACTCATGGGGATATACAGATCGACCGCAGCCGCCGCGTGGTGAAGAAGGCGGGCGCCGATGTCATCCTCAGCGCCCAGGAATACCGCACATTGCTGGCGCTTATTGAGCGCCCTGGACATGTGGTGACGCGCGACCATTTGCATGACATCGTCTATGGCACGACGAGCGATGTCGAGAGCAATACCATCGCCGTCTTCATCCACCAGTTACGCCGCAAGCTCGGTGACGACCTGATCCGGACCGTTCACGGGCTAGGCTACATAGTGGGACAGCCGACATGAAGTCGCGCTCCATCAACGCGCAGTTAATCTTGGCAATCATCGGGGTCACCGCGTTGTTCTGGATCATTGTGGTCGCGGTGGTGCTCACAAAAACATCGATCAACCGCACCAGCACTTGGGACGAAAGGCTTGAGGCCGTCACCACACAACTGCTCGTCAGCATCCCCGCCGACAGTTACCGCGACGAGCGCGGGGGACCAGGTTTAACGTTGCCGCAATCCTTCGACGCAGTGCGCGGGTCACTGGTCTTTCAGATATGGATAGATCGAAGCAGACTGCTCGCCCACACACCGGGGGGACCGCAGACCCCGCTGCAGCCCGACTTCGCCGATGGACCTGCGTCGACCCATGTTGAAGGGAATAAGTGGCGTGTTTACTCCGCGTCTGACAGTACCGGCCGGGTGACGGTCCAGATAGGTAACCTGCAAAGTGTCGTGGATGCTGACTTACGTCACGAAGCAACGAATGAGGTAGTCCAGACGACCATACTGCTCATGATTGTGGGCCTCGTCATGTGGCTCGTCACCCACAGCGCGCTCAGACCGGTCCGCACCCTGGGCTCGGCCCTGCATCGCCGGCCCCGCTTCGATTTCACTCCCCTGCCGCTCAAGGGCCTGCCGCGGGAGTTGCATCCATTGGTCGACGCATTCAACCGCCTGCTGCAGCAACTCGACCAAGCCATTGAGGGCGAACGCCGCTTTATTGGCGATGCAGCTCATGAACTACGCACCCCGCTATCGATCTTGCAGGGGCAGGCTGAGATTGCCCTTCGCGAGGCAAACCCGCAGAAGAAAGATGCGGCCCTGAAGAAACTGCTCGTGGTGGCCCGACACAGCACCCGCCTGTCTGAGCAGTTGCTCGACCAGGCCCGCATCAATGCCGGCGGCAAGGCGCCCAAGCACGCACCTGCAGACTTGAGCAAGCTCGCACAGCATGTCGCGGATGAATTCGAGGTCTACGCCAGCCAGAATCAGCGCTCGTTGCTCTTGGAAGTATCGTCCTGCATGATTCAGTGCGACATAGACGAAATTGGCATCCTGCTGCAAAACCTATTGCACAACGCCATGCGCTACACCACCGAAGGTGGCAACGTACTGGTGCGCTGCGGCTACATGCTACCCGCGCGCGCCGCAGACGGCCCCACGGTCTTCTTGGACGTCGCGGACGACGGTCCAGGCGTTCCGGCCTCAGAACACGATGCCATCTTCGAGCGCTTTCACCGGGTAGCGAACACGCCTGTGAGTGGCAGCGGAATCGGCCTGTCATTGGTCGCAGGCATTGCCGAGTCGCATAACGCCACCATCCGGACCGGCACGGGACTGGAAGGCCGTGGTTTCATGGTGCGCGTGGTCTTCCCAGGAATAGCCCCTGCCCGGTCTCTAGGCCGAAATCAAGATAAGCGCCAAGCGACCGGGAGCGGCGCGGTCCCGAGCACACCGGGCGCTTAGGACATTAGCGACCGCGACCCAGCCCAATCACCAACAGGCCGACCACGATGGCGCCCACGCCGGCCCAAGTCGGGACCGATACCGCTTTTTCGGTCTCGGCAGTCGCCTTGACTGAACCGATCTGCAATACGGTTTCCTCGGTGGTGTAGGTAAAGCCCTTGTACACCAAAGCCGCCGCACCTATCGCGATCAGCACGCCCCCAATAATTGTCGCCAGTTTCATGGTTTGCATCCTTTTTTAGTCAGAGTCACTACGCGGCGCACGATACCGGAACGCCCCTGCGTAGTCAGTGACAGAATGTGTAACATGCCACCGTTGTGAAAGAAAGCAATAGCCTGGAACCACGGCCCCTTGTGTTGCGTAATTGACGCCAAGGGGGGGCATCCTCAGAAATGTCCGCGAAGCCCCCTGGACAACGAAGAGATACACAACAAAAGCACGTTCACACCTGCGATGCGATTCGGGGTCGTATAGAATCTACCCTTTTGCCCGACGCCATGTGGTTCAAGAATCTCAAGATCTACCGACTATCCGCACCGTGGACGCTAACCGGCGAACAGCTTGAAGAAAGCTTGGCGCGACACGCCTACCAGTCCGGCAACAACCTCGAAATGCAAAGCGTGGGGTGGATTTCCCCGCGCGAAAACGCCGCCTTGTCGCATACGGTCAATCAGCAAATTCTGCTGAGCCTGCGCGCCGAGAAAAAATTGCTCCCCGCCACCGTCGTCAATCAGGTGGCACGCGTACGCGCCCAGGAAATCGAAGAGCAACAAGGCTACAAGCCGGGCCGCAAACAGATGAAGGAAATCAAGGAGCGTGTCACCGACGAGCTCTTGCCCAAAGCCTTCAGCGTCTATCGCGACACGCGCGTGTGGATTGATCCGGTCAACCATTGGCTGGTCATTGATGCCGCAGCCTCGGCCAAAGCCGACGAAGTCATCGGCCTGCTGGTCAAGACCATCGACCCCTTGCCACTCGAAAACCTGTATGTGGCCCAATCGCCCGCTGCCGCCATGACGGGCTGGCTAGCTGCCGACGAGGCCCCTGACAACTTCAGCATCGACCAGGACACCGAGCTGCGCGCATCCGGCGAAAGTCGTGCCGCGATCCGTTACGTCAAGCACACCATCGACGTCGATGACGTGCGTCGCCACATCCAATCGGGCAAGCAATGCACCCGTCTGGCGATGACCTGGGCAGACCGTGTGTCTTTTGTCCTGACCGAGGCACTCGACGTCAAGCGCATCGCCCCGCTGGACGTACTTAAAGAAGGCAACGATGCCGTCATGCAAAATGACGACGAAAAATTCGATTCGGACATGGCGCTCATGACCGGCGAACTCGCCAAACTCCTGGCCGAGCTGACCGAGGCCCTGGGTGGAGAAAAGCGGATTTAACCAGGCAACATCACTCAAAAAACGAGTTCGGTAAACAAACACGGCAGATAGGCAACGGGGTGCCATCTCACCAAAGAGATGGCACCCCGCTCGTTTTTGGCAAGCCTGAAAACCACAAGGCACGCCATCACGTACCCTGCCTGCCAATCAATCCAGTCCGTGAAAAATCGAATCATCCGGACCGACGTGCGATGGATGTTTCCAGGTCACATCGCGCATTGAATGCTGTACCAAGCCCTCGACGCCGAGCAGCACGGCAAAAATAGCCATCCGGATCGGAATGCCGTTATCCGTCTGACGGAAAATGGCCAAGCGCGGGTCATCATTCAGATCCGTACTCAGGTCGTTCGCACCTGGGCGGCTATCTCGCGGTAGCGGATGCATGACGATAGTGTCCGGGCCGCAATGGGTGTCGATCGTCGCGCGACTGATCTGGAACTCCGGCGTATAGCCTTCGCTTTCCTCGTTGGCAAAACGCTCTTTTTGCACGCGTGTCGCATAAATGACATCCGCGCCCGCCAGCCCGTCGGCCACACTGCTCTTTTGCTCGATCACATTATCGTTGCGACTGGCCTGATCGATGATATACGTCGGCATTTCCAGCCCTGACGGCGAAATCAGCGTGAACTTGATGCCCTTGTACAGCGCCAGCAGCTTGATCAGTGAATGCACGGTACGGCCGTACTTCAGATCACCAACCATGGCGATATGCGCGCCGTCGAGCAACTTGCCCAGACGGGAAAACTCCGTCAGGATTGTATAGAGATCCAGTAATGCTTGACTGGGATGCTCGCCGGGACCATCACCGCCATTGACCACCGGAATATTCGTCGCCTCGGCGAACTCTGCGACCGACCCCTTGTCAGGGTGGCGGATGACCATCGCATCGACGTAGCCGCTCATGACGCGACTCGTGTCGTAGATGGACTCGCCCTTGGCCATAGAAGAGAAAGTAAAGCCCGTGGTGTCGCACACCGAACCGCCCAGGCGACAAAATGCCGAACCGAAACTCACCCGCGTACGCGTGCTGGCCTCGAAAAACAAATTCCCCAGCACGGCGCCCTCGAGCACGCGCGAGACTTTTTGTCGGCGTGCAATGGGCTGCATCAGATCGGCTACACGAAACAGGTCTTCCACCGACTCGCGTGTGAACTGATCGACCGAAATCAGCTGGTGTTTGCCATTGAACGCAATACGCTCACGCAACGGACCCATCTGTGCGCTTTGCGTATATTTTTCGAGTAACGCGGTGTTTTGAACGATTTCGCTCACGAACCGCTCGACCACCTCGGGCATCGCACGAAACTCCTGCGATTCCTCTGGCAACAGCCAAGTATCCAGGGCGCGCCGCTTGACGCCGATGCGCGTCGCGAAGACATCACGAGTCAAATTGAGGCGACGCATCGCGTCGCGCAGGAAGGCTTGCTGGGAAATGGACATGGCGGCCCTTGGATGGATAATGTACGCAATGCGTATATTAAATCCAGCTCATCACGGGCCGCAAGGTTTTTCCTATCGCATCCGCCAGACGCCGATTCAGTTTTCCAGGGGCCGGCAAACCGGTGTCGCGCTCTGAATAGAGGCCTGGGCTGCCTGGACTTCGGCCTCATCCCAAGGCGCATCGCCCAGCACCAAAACGGTCACCTGCGACGTGGCCGGGCCATCCGACTGAGCGCGAATGATTTCGAGGATCTTGGCAGGCTCGGTTTGCTTGTATACGCGCACCTCGTTCGGTGCGCCCTTTTCGCCCAGGCTCTGGTGAGACTGATACGTCACACCATAAGCATGGCGACGCTGTTCATGACAGACCCGCACAAATTCGCCCGCGCGGCGATGCGCCGCCTGAACGTCCGCCTGCACTGGAAAAGTCGCTGTAGCGCCCGGGGGATCGCCCGACATCAATCCTTTGCTGGCGCAGCCGCTGATTACAACGGCGATGGCAAACCCGGTCAGGCCCAAAATGCGCATAATCATTCCCACTAGATTTCACTAATAGTGGAATTATGCATCACACCTACTGCGATGCGAATTGCCCACTGCTCACGCACAGTGTGTGAGCAGTGGGCAATTAGGGATTAATCAGCAGCTTTTTGAATGCTTTCACCACCCTTTTCGATGTCTTTCCCGGCCCCTGCAACGGTATTGCACCCAGCCGACACCGCCGAAACCGCGAGCAAAACGATAAGCAAGATCTTGTTCTTCATGGGTAGGTTCTCCTAGTAACAACAAACTACGGGTGCCAGCTTGCCCAACACCCGAACCGGGCGATAAATCCCGACGTAGGCAATCATGCACTGATTACTGGTAAACCAGCAACTACACCCGTCGCGCGCAAACCACGCCCTGTCATACACGCCGGCGTCGCGTTGGTATAGCATGAGGGTATGCAAAACTCTTCTTCTTCGACGGGCGACGCGGACCAGGGCTGGGGCTGGCAACAGCCCGCCCACGGTCAAAGCGCCTTGGCACTATTCATCGACGACCTGCACCGCGTACTGCAGGCGCATGCCGCCCGGCAGTTGGCGGGGGCCGCGCCGTTGGCTAGCGCCCAAGAGCAGGTCGACAGCCTGATCGCACATTACGTCGAGCTGCGTCGAGCCCCCGAGATTTTCGACGGGCAGTCGGTCACCCTCAAAGAGGGAACGGACCGTGATGGCGTCTCGCATACCGTGCCGATTTTTTCACCGCACCTGAAAAAATCGCTGGTCGCCATGCTGGGCGGCCAAAACAAAACCACCCAGTAGGCTGACGCCAATCATTCTGACCCGGCCCCGTCACTGCCGGGTGGCGGCCTGCATCGGACCCGCCCAGGGCTCGGTCTCGAGTGACAGGCGCGTTTCCTGAAACCCTCCTAGCCCATCGCGTAACAGGCCCGCGCTCAAGGCTTGCCCCAGCGCGCGCCGGCAGAGGGTTTCAAAATCGTCGGATAGCGACTGAAAGGCGCCGTCCGGGATGCGTAACCGCAGGTTCGCATCCGCCGCCTCTGCGGCCGCGGCGGCCGTACCGATATGGACATGCGCCGGATAACCGTGTGGGCACCATACCCCCACATAGTACTGGCCCTGCGGGCCCATATCGGCAATGTAGCCGGGATGATCGTACTTGGCAGTACCCATGTGACATGTCTCCTGAAAAGAGAAAGCTGACAACCCGCTCGGGCATGGTATCCCATGCCCGGCGTTGCTGCCACAGTAGGACTTACCCCAAGCGTCAGAATGTCCTGAGAATCTGCTTCACCCGACCCTCCAGGCTCTGCGCATCGTCCTGCAACTGCCCGCGCTTGGCGTCCAGACTGCGGATTTTGTTTTCGCTACCTTCGAGTTGCTTCAGGTAACGCGTACTCAAATCACTATTTGCCGCCACCGCGGAGAGATTCTTCCGAATACGATCCTGCTCGTTGACCAGGCGCTCGTGGGTCTGCTCCAGATGCTGCAACTCGGTCTGTACCGCGATCTGTTTCTTGCGCGTATCCGCCAGCTCGACGAGCTTGGCCGCCAGCGCCGGATCCGGACTGGAGGCTGACCAACTCAACAACATATCGGGCTCGGTATCGGTCAACGCGTAGACCTGTCGCTGCAGTTGCTCGTCAACCGCTTCGAGTGTTTTTTCCTGGCCGGCGGGGACACTCGCCTTGAGCCGGTAATGGCTCGCCGTTTTACCATCGCTCTGTTCCGAGGAGAACGTCCAGCCTGACCGCACAGGATGTTCGATCACCACCGTGCGCGCGCCATCCAGCGCGCCCGTCACGGTATACCGCGTCACGATGCGTGTTTTTTGCGTCAGGCTCAACATGCCGTCTACCACCTTGGCTTGCATGAGCGCTTCGGTTGGCTTGCGATCCTCGGTGATGGTCACTTTGCGATCCGTCGCGAAGCTAGCCAAACGTGTGTCCTCATTGGGCAAACCCGCCAACTGCGCATCACCCACATAGCCGGACGTGGCATCGTAAATCGTCAAAATACCGGCAGGCAAACTGACGCTGGTCGTATTACTCAGCATCAGCGCGGCGACGGGATGAGGAGACCGGGCGGAGGCCCGGTACAACGACACCATGGTTGCCGGTACTTCGGCATCCGCGATCGGGACGGACAACGTGTCACCGTTGGCCAGGTCGTACACCCCCGGCAGCGCAAAGGTCGCGGAAATATCATTTTCGTTCGCCACCGCACTATCCTGCATGGGCGCCGCCCCACCATAGCCACTCCCGGGCTCCGGCGCGGCAGGCGGCGGTGGGGCCGCGGCAAACTCCATCGTCGAATCTGCCATCGATTGCGACCGGGCACGCGCGGCCATCGCAGAACGCTGCGCCTTTGCGCGGTTCGCCAGATTCCCAGTATCCACCTCGGGCACATTCGTCGAGGCGGTATTCACGGGCACCTCGTGCCGATCCCGCCAGTACAGTTGGTGCAAGCGCTGCCGTAGTGTGACGGGGTCGGCCGAGGTCAACACGATCTTGACACCCTTCCAGTCTTCGCCGCTGGCATTTTCCAGCACCGCCCAGGCCTGCAGACGCGCCTTTCCATTGTCCTGCACCACGACCTTGTAGGCGGTTTTCCAAATCGGTGCCGCCACCACGTAAGACACATCGACAGCGCCGCTCGTCGTGCCCTTGACGTTGATATTGATCACGCGCGAGCGATCATTGCTCGCGCGGCCGATCGCCTCGGTCGCCTCGACCAGCTTGCCTCTGAGCTCGGCATCATCCACCACGACCGATGCGTCTTGCGCGAGCGCCAGCGTTGCGACGACCCCGTCAGACGTCAGCACAGAAAGCAGAAAGTATTGCGCACCGTCCGCACCCTTGCGCGGCTCCACTCCCAACACCTTGCCTTGCACCGTCTTGCCATTACTCGTGACAGTCACGGACGTACCCTGCAAGGCCTTTAACAGCAACGGCACAGACGCCAGCGACTCCACTGTGAACGGCAGCCCCTTGAAGCTCTCTTCGCGCGGGCTTGGCCCCACCAGCGAAAAGCCCGCGACCGTCGCCGTCGCGCTGTTCAGCACCACGCTCTTCAAGATATCGTCGACCTGCTCGAGCGGCACCTCAAGCCGGACGACCTCATCTTTGCCCACGGGAGCCGCCCTGAGAATCTCGGCCAACCCACCCGACGAAAGCCTAATCTCACGGATGGGGCCATTTTCTGATGCCAGTGCCGCAGCGGGAAACACGGCCGCCACGAATAGACTTGCAACGATACGATTGAACATAAGAAAGTCCTGTGAAGAAAGCCGTCAGCTTTTAAGCTGAACTATAGCCCTTCATCATGCACAGGCGCGTCAGCTCATTGCGAATCAAACCGCCGAGGCCTGGCGCCTGCGTCTTATCCCACTGCCTTGCTCGTGAGTTGGCGTCGTACCTCGTCGGCGATGGCATGCAGGGCCGCAGGCTCCATCGGCGCGACGAGACTGTAGCCCAGGCCGCCATCGATCCAGGCATATCCATTTACCTTGCCTTCTGAATAGGGAGACATCGGCATGTCAGACTGCGTTTTCATTGGACGGGCATGCATGACAACGCGCGTGCCATTATCGTCGTCATACATGAACATCACCGCAGGTCCTTGACGCGTCGGCACAACCCGCCCGCCCATAAAGCGGTATCCAGACGCGGCCAGGTCCGGGATCGCGACGGGATGTGAAAGCTGTGCCGCCGTCCATGCGACAAGCGCATCATGATCCGTCGCGCGGATTTCGACCGGACGAATCCGGTCCGGTCCAAAGACCCTATAGCTGGCGAAAGCCTCCTGCGCAACCGCCTGCACGCCAGTGGCCGCGAGCGGCGCCATGCCATGCGCGAACCATCCGCCGGCGACACCGACCGTCAGCAGTACCGTCGCCGCGATCGCCATCGACCAACGCGACGCGGGGCGCGGTGCCCGCCGCTCCGCGATCATGCGGGACAGATCAAGCTCCGGGGGGATCGGCTCTTCGGCAATCGATCCAAACGCGGCGCGCAGTTGATCGCGTTGTTGGCGGTACCCGGCGACGCGACGAGCCACATCCGGATGAGAATCCAGATAGGCGATGACTTCGGCATGGCGCACCGCATCCAGTCTCTGATCGACAAACCCATTGAGGTCATCTTCAGTTATGGGTCGAAAAGTCATTTCACGCTCCGCAGATGAGAGTGGCTGGATTGTTGTTGGATTTCGCCGGACATCAGCTTCGACAAACGTTCACGGGCACGCGAAAGACGTGACATGACGGTACCGATCGGGATGCCAAGCGCCTGCGCGGTATCTGCGTAGGAGAGATCTTCGACAGTGACCAGCAGGAGTACTGTCTTCTGCTCCTCTGGAAGATGGTCGAGCGCGTTAAGCAAATCTCGATAATGCAATCGGTCCTCCTGACGCGCCGCGACAGCAAACGCGTGCTCATTTACGTCGTCCAATCCGACATGCAACGGCCTCCGTGTCGAGTGCCGTAGCCGGGTCATGGCGAGATTATGGAGGATCGCGAACATCCAGGCTCGAGCATCGCCATCCTTGCGTCGCTGATGCCAGCGCTCGATAGCCCTTTCCAGGCAATCCTGAACCAGATCATCGGCCGCGCCGGGATCTTTCATCAGCGCCCGGGCATAACGCCGCAATGCGGGAATATTCGGCTCTATCAAGTGAATCATGTCCTGGGTCATCATATTTCTCAGATTAGAGCCGGCGTCGCCGCCCTGGACAGCGACAACGACATCTATACCACGCTGCCGATTGATGGCTAGTATGTACTAGACGCAATCAGATGGGATTTATTCCATTGAACCTCGAAGGTTCTTACGGCCGGTCCGCGGGTCAAAGAAAACAATTTCCCGTCCGATGGAATAACCCCTCCTCCGATAGGTCTGCCTTGACATGGATTGCCTGCCGGTGACTTCAGGCAACCCGTTGTCATCGCGGCAACTCTTTCCGCAACCAAGCCCTTGGCGGCCCACTCCAGACAGCCGGCCACACAGGATTTTTTCGACCCTCCGGATCTCAGGTTTTGACGAGATTCAAACATAAGAAACAGGAGCATTTTTATGCGTTTTTCTAAACTTGCCACCGTCGGCGCCTTGATGGCAATATCCGCAGTGGCCCTCGGCACCGAGCTACATGATCCCTCGATTTCGCGCCATGCGAAAGACGGCGTCATCAAGCTTTACGGCGCCGGCGGACCTCACACGGCATTCAAGAAGGTAGCTGAGGTTTGGCAGAAACAAACCGGCAACAAGGTCGAGATCATCGCCGGTCCCGAAAAGACCTGGTCGCACAAGGCTCAGGCGGATGCCGATATCATCTGGGGCACATCCGAACAGTCAATGACGGCATTTCTTGAAACCTACCAGAGCTTTTCGTCCGATCAGGTCGATCCAATCTATGTCCGCCCAGCCATCATCGCCGTCAAGAAAGGCAACCCCAAAAAGATCGCCAGCTTCGAGGATCTGTTGAAGGACGGGGTAAAGATCGTCGTCACCGAAGGCGCGGGCGTCAGCAACACATCGGGAACAGGCGTCTGGGAAGATGTTGCCGGACGCACCGGAAAGCTAGAGGAAGTCCGGGCATTTCGGAAGAATATCGTCGCCTTCGCACATGGCTCCGGCGCTAGTTTCAAGGCGTTCAAGGCAAAAGACGCCGATGCGTGGATCACCTGGCCGAACTGGCCTGTCACCCATCCGGACGCGCTTGACGCGGTGGATCTGTCTGCCGACCGCAAAATCTGGCGTGATGTGAACGTGGCCCTGGCTCCCGACGCCGACACGAATGCAAAGGCGTTTCTGGATTATCTGGTCACCGAAGAAGCCCAGAAAGTCATGAACACGGAAGGTTGGGTTCGCTAACGACGCGCGCAGCTTTCAAGCGTAACGCGGCAAAATCGAGAAGTACAAAAACAAACACCCCCGGGGGGATTACCCTCGGAGGTGTCGGAATTTGGTTGCGGGGGCAGGATTTGAACCTACGACCTTCGGGTTATGAGCCCGACGAGCTGCCAGACTGCTCCACCCCGCGTCTGATGAAATGAATCATAGCATACTTTGCGACGGACCGCATCCCCTGCTGGACCCAAACACGCCAGAGGGGCTGTGGTTGCAGCCATAACAGACGGGCCGACACACTGGCCGCGAGCGTAATGGATGACGTCTGGTCGAATCCATACGACTCCCCCTGACGCAAGGGCACGGCAACCCGGCAGGGCAACATCCCCTCGGCCTGAGGCACCGTCTCATTGAAACTCACACTACCCTCCACGCAGACCAATGTCGCGCCATCGGCACCGTGCAGCGTACGTGTAGCCCCAGCGGGCAAAACAAGCTCCTGTGCTTGGCAAAAACAAGAAAAGATGGCCATGGCGAAATATTCCTGGACAAAGCCCTGAGTCCTGGCGCCGAGACCGCCAGTCAGGATGAAAATCAATCCCCGTCCGACGAAAAAAGCCTTATGCCGACCGGAAATCCATGGCCTTCAGCTTACGCACCCTCGCCTCACCAAAACAGACACACCAAATTCCTTTCTGTACCGTAACAGACAGTCTGTTTTTCATCTGTTATGGTCTTTTATCCGTGGAACTGTGTCTTACCGTTTGACCTGATCGAACCCATGATGTCGAGATGGATGCGCCGATGACCCCTCCTCATGATTCATCTACACACGAGCAGCCCTTATACCGGCGCCTGGCCGACCACTATCGGCAAGCCATCGATGCGGGCGTACTGGCGCCCGCAGACCGTATGCCGTCGGTACGCAAGCTGGTACGTACGCACCGTGTCAGCCTGTCGACCGCCCTGCAAGCCTGCCGCCAACTCGAAGACGACGGACTGATTGAGGCACGACCCCGCTCTGGCTACTTTGTGCGGCCCAAGCGCCGGATCACCATGCTGCCCGCCTCCGAACCCGATCCAGGGCGCCTGCCGGCGCCGGCCAGCTACGTCGGCATACACGATCGGGTATCGGATTTTGTGGCCAAGTGCGAACAGCACACGACCAGCGTCAACCTGGCATTGGCCGCAGCATCACCCGCCCACTATCCCGGTGATGCCCTGAAGCAGGCCATGATTCGTGCGCTACGCAAACACCCCTCAATGCTGGTTGATCGTGCCCTCCCCCGTGGCCACCCCGATCTGCGGCACGTACTGGCACGTCGGGCGCTCGAACTGGGTATGAACCCTGATCCGGACGACATTCTGGTCACCCACGGATGTATCGAAGCCGTCAATCTGGCATTGCGGGCCGTGGCCCGACCGGGCGACACCATCGCCGTCGAATCGCCGGTGTACTTTGGGTTATTACAAATCCTGGAAAGCCTGGGTATGCAGGCACTGGAAATTCCCACCAGCCCGCAACGCGGGCTCTCGGTGGACGCGCTGGAATTGGCCCTGCAGACTCACCCGCACCTGCGCGCCGTGGTCGTCGTGCCCAACTTTCAGAATCCGCTGGGCTGTGTCATGCCGGACACCGAAAAGGCCCGGTTGATAAAGCTATGTGAACGCCACCAGATCGCAATCATCGAAGACGACACCTATGGTGCGCTCTGCGATGACAATCAGTTGCCGCCGGCGCTCAAATCCTGGGATCGCACGGGCAACGTGATCTATTGCGCCTCGATGCATAAAACGCTGGCCCCGGGAATGCGGCTAGGCTGGATGACAGGCGGACGCTGGGACGCGCGCATCGGCATGCTGAAATTTGCGCAAAGCCGTCCAAACGAAGCTCTCGCCCAGGTGGCCGTCGCAGAATACATGGGATCCACCGCCTACGACCGCCATCTGGTGCGCCTGCGCCGCAAACTGAAAATCCAGCGGGAGCACATCGCGGAGGACATTGCCCGGTACTTTCCCCCCGGCACCCGTCTGAATGTTCCTGAGGGCGGCATGTTGCTATGGGTCGAAATGCCGGGCCAACAATCCAGCACCCAGGTATTCGAACAAGCGCTGGCGCGCGGGATACGCATTGCCCCCGGCACCATGTTTTCCAACGCTGACCGCTACAACCATTTCCTGCGTTTGAGTTGCGGCTCGTCTTACACACCACAGATGGCCGAGGCAATGCGTACCTTGGGAGACATCGTTACTGCGGCGGGCTAATCCGCCCGGCGCCCAGCCCGAAAATTGCACTTTTATGTCAGAATTTGATCGCAGGGGGTAAACCCTTGCCAATAAAAGATTTTTTCCTACTGTGCGCAATCTATCCCAAGGGTTGTCCACAGAAGCTGTGGGTAAGATGGCTTATTTCAGTGCGGCCAGGACGGTATCGCGCACACTTTCAAAGCCCGCCACATATTGAGGATTTTCCGAACGCGCCAGCAAGCTCGAATAGTTCTGCTCCAGTTGCGCCTCAATCGCCTCGCGTAGACCGGGCGACGATTTGGCCAAATGCAGCATCGACGACATGACCGAATTCAACGCATCAATGCGCCCACCCTGGTGTGAAATCGTATGCACGATAACGGCGATCTGTTCTTGGATATCCATGGAAACCTCGTGGTGAATGACTCTTGGCGCGCATGCTAGCATGCGCGTCGCTGATCGCTACAGCACTTGCACCGCGCACCGCTGTGCTTTGTAATAGCACTCATCTTATCCGTGGATTCCCCATGCCGCTTCGCCCACTCATCTATGTCCTGACGCTCTCCTTGCTTGCTGCCTGCACCAGCATGAGCGAAACCACGCCTACCGGCCCCGATACCTATCGGGTCACCTACAACGCGGGCGCCAAATGGCAAACATGGGTCGAAGTCAAAAACATCGCTCGCAAGCAGGCCGAAGCACACTGCACCAACTTGGGCAAACGCCTATCCCAACCCAAAGTGACATCCAATCACGCGACGGGCCTGATGCCCAAAGAAGCAACCGTTGACTTCACGTGCGAGGAACTACCCGCCCCCACGCCTCAAGAGCAAAAGCCGAATTCGTAAATTGCCTAGGGGCCGCCATGACGGCCAATCACTACGAGCCCCCTTCTACCGGGGTTCGTCAGCGCCAGACTGAATTGCCTTGGCCACATCCCAGGTACCTACGCCCGGCCGCTCAAGACGTCGGCCAACATGAAAGGGATCGCGCTCTTGAACTTGGATACTGTCCGGGCCAAAGACACGATACGTGACATGCCCCCACCTCACGGTGCGTACCCAGGACGCCCCGATGATCGCGCTCAGATGAAAGAGATCGACGATGGGCTGGCAACAGCCCAAGCCGAGTTGAACGAGACGCACGGACCAGGCATCCGGCATTCCAAGGCGACGCGAGAACTCGCCGATCACATACTGCTTGAGCAGCCCCAGAAGCATCAATGCCTGCAACACCCAAACTCCCGAGTCCTCGATCACTGCGACCAACAGAGCAGCGCTCCATCCGGCCAGCCTTAAACCGACCGCGCCGAGGCCTATCGACCACAACGTCGTGCGATAGATACGACACATTTGGTACTGCCGACGAGCAAAGTGCCAAGCAGACGCAAACGACTGTTCATTAGGAGAAGGCACTAACAATGATCTGTGTGTTCCCACCCGTAATCCCAACCAGGATGCACGGCGAGCCAACGCTAAATCATCGGAGAGCACGCGATCAAAGAGTGACCGCAAGTCTACCCACTGGGCCACATCGATAGTCATCGCAATGCTTCCGCCCCACGTCACACACGCAAAATCAAGCTCTACACGCGGCAGCAGTGTGGTCGCACGGTCCGTTGCTGCGACCAGATGCGCTCCCAGACGATGTCGCGCGATTTGCTGCCAACGATGGCCGCTGATAATGTCGTACTCACCTGCAACAACGGGTGAAATCAGACTGCTCAGCCAGTCTGGATCGGGCACGATATCGCCGTCCATCAAGACAATGACCTCGGTCCGAACGTCGAGATGATCCAACGCGGCTTGCTGGTTACGGCATTTTTGCGCCTGATGCGCCGCTGGCCCTGCCACGACTAGCTTGATCGGGAAACGTGCTTTGCGGATGCTCGATCGTACCCGGGCATAGGCGGGATCGTGCTCGGATTCGACGGACACGACTAAGCATGCCGGGCGCAATGTCTGCTTGTTGAGCGCGTCTAACAATGCACTAAAAGCCCGCGCCTCTCCCGTCAACGGGAGAATGATCGACACCCATGCACTCTCGGTAGTAGGGGATCGGCGTAGCCCGATCAAACGTGACATGACGGCCAGCAATGAGATGAGGCCAATACCAATCGCAACGGAATAAAGCGTGTGAATCGCGAGCACAAACACCGACCGTCAAAGTGGGCCAAATTTGCCTGCAGCCTCTCAGGGCTGCGCCGATACACACGGGAGCGACTGCACGACGGCCAAAAAGTCTCACGCCTCGATGTGTTTGGTTAATACTATCACAGTGAAATTCTAAAGTTAACGAGTTAATACAAAATAGTGATGACATAAAAGCCACCAACCTGCGAATGATCTGACCTCCGAAGGTTGGATCTACGTCCAACTTTCGAGGGTCAATTCACGAAGGCTGATGGCTTTTCATGCCTAGAAAACAGGCGCGGCCAATGACGACGTCACTGCCCCATGCGCCAGCCTTACATCAAAGATCAAGTTTGGAGATTTTTGCGCCCTCGAGCGAGACACCGGCCATCAAGCCGCCATTGTTGATGACAAAGCCCACAATAGGTTGCTGGGCCGTATTGCTATCGATGCTGCCATTGGCCCCAACCTTGGCCACTGCCACCGTCGCATCGGCGCCCACTGTCCAGCCGTCACTCTTACGGAATTTTTCCAACGCTTGGTCGGTCATGAATAGCAAGATGACAGCCTTGGATTGCGCACCTGCCTGAAATCCGACCGAGCCCGCCGTGGTGCTGTAGTAGCCAGAATCCACGCCGCCTACACGCAACACACCTTTACCGTGCTCGGCCCCAACGATTAAGCTTGCGCTGAGCACGGACGGAAAGACCAGCACTCCCTTGGCCCGTTCGACCAAGGCCTTGGAATCGGGAGACGTCTCGTACAGCTTGGTCAACGTGGCATCCGTGCCACTATTGATCTCTTGCCTCTGCTCAGATGCACTGGCCGAGGCCTTATCCGATGTCGTGGTGCATCCGGAAAATACTACTCCAGCCACCGCGACCGTCATTGCCGCCATCGCGACACGACGCATCGTCGGGAATGTATTAAGCATGGGACGCTCCTGTTCTTATTGAAGGAGCTTTTCACTGTACTCGCCTGCCAGCCCGCGTGCAAACCGCGCCGGCAAATAAGCCCCCACGCTGCGCCTTCGGCTTGCTGTCCACCTCGCGGCTGGCAGGCCGCTCGGATTCGCCAGGCACAGAACAGTCCGCAGGGACTGTTCTGTGTCCGGGCTCATCCCCCAAGGGGGCGCTTTTTGCCTTGGGGCGGCCCGGCGGCAAAAAAACCCTACCAATGAAAAAGCGCGGGATGCGGAAACTGTCCGCAAACCCGCGCCGATACTTGGTGGCCCCCCTGTGAGTCGAACACAGCACCAACGGATTATGAGTCCGATATTATGAGGTCCAACAAGATCCAGCGATATCCAGAAATCTCAGAATATCGTTGAAAAATAAGGGTTTCTAGTCCATATTCATCCGAAGCCGTCTGATTTCATCGTGACGAATTCTGGCAACAAACTGGCAACGGATAAATTATGGCCACCACCGGACAAACCCTCCGCAACCTAAAACCCGGCGTATTCACCACGCTGCAAAAGGTCAATCCGACGGGCGCTCTGCAAGTCCGCAAGCAAGCCAACGGCGCTATCACTTTTTACTGGCGCTACACGATGGACGGGAAAAGCGAACGTGTGGTTATCGGACTATACGACCCGTCCGCACCGCCCAAAAAAACCGAGCCTACTAACGCGGGCGGATACTCCATCCTCGCCGCCGAACGTGCGGCTGAAAAGAAAGCCGCCGAACACCACAACTACCGAAATAGCGGAGGCTGGCCGGCGTTGCAAGAGCAAAAACACAGAGAACGCAAAGCGGCAGAGATAGCTAAAACGGCCGTCGAACAATTCACCCTCGCCCGTCTCTGTGACGAATACTGTAACTACCTAAAGGCACTGAAACGTGACGCCCACCGCGACGCGGCCAGCATATTCCGATTACACATAAAAGAGGCGTGGCCCGCGAAAGCAGCAATGCCCGCCAATAGCGTCGAGATAGACGACGTGGCCGACATGATGCGCCGCTTACATGAACAAAATAAAGGCCGAACCGCTAATAAGCTGCGTAGCTACCTGCGATCCGCCTATCAAGCCGCCCTATCCGCAAGAACAAAGCCTGATATCCCGGTTTTATTTAAAAGTTTCGGAGTCACCGCGAACCCCGTAGCGGGAGTGATGCCGGATGAAACGCAGAACCGAGCCGATAAGCGCCCGCTATCCGAATCGGAATTGCGCAGGTACTGGCGGATTATTCGAGGCATCCACGATTTACGAGGGGCGGCCCTTCGCTTGCACCTATTAACTGGCGGCCAACGTATCGCACAGTTGGTTAGGCTACGCAATGAGCACGCGGGCAAGCGTGAAATCACTATCTACGATGGCAAGGGACGACCCGGGCAAGAGCCCCGCGCCCACATTCTGCCGCTGACTGACGCTGCGATCGAAGCTATCGCCGGTTGCCGCTCCGACGGGATATATGCAATTTCGACGGATGATGGCGTAACCCACGTGGCGCCCACGACGCTCAGTGGCTGGGCCGCTGAAATTGTGGGCGACAAGATAGCGGACTTCCAACTCAAGCGCGTCCGCTCCGGCATAGAGACCATTCTAGCCAGTGCGGGAGTATCAACCGATACGCGGGGCCGCTTGTTATCACACGGCATCGCGGGCGTACAGAATCGGAACTACAACGCATACGACTACATCAACGAAAAGCGAGCCGCGTTAGAAACGCTTTTTATGCTGCTGGAGCGAAAAACCACCGATAACGTAACGACCCTAAAGCGGAGGACTGGGTAATGGCCCGTGCGGACAAAGCCAAGGTGCGCTATGCATTCGAGAGTGGAGGCGACGAAGAACGGCCCCTAGCAAACGCCACGGAGCAAATCATTCGGGAGTACGAAAGAATGGCCGCGTCCGACGAACCGCAATTGCGCGCGCGCGGCCAGAAGCGGCTCGAGGAAATAGAGAAACTTGGCGTCGAAGGCCGACAACTATCGGGGCGGCGCGCCGCTCAACGCGCGGGAAAGAAGAAAGACGACGCGCTCGTATTGAGATGGCTCGAGCGGATCGCACCGTTGCACCCGGACGCCAAACCGGCCGCTCTGTGGAATTTGCTCTTTAAGTATCTCGAGGCTGAGGGATTAAAGCCAAGCAAAGACCTCAAGATCCGCAGCAACAAGGCAAAAGAGCCAATCATTCGCTTTGGGGACGATGACGTGATTTCCATGTCGGGATTTCGCGTAATGCTATATCGCCTACGAAATCCGGAGCCTGCCAACAAGCCGAATGATCGCGCTCGGAACGTACTGCTCCAACAATTCCGGGAATTTGAGGATGCGGATCAACCACGGAAAGCCAAGCAAGATAGAACCGCGTTCGTTGGCCCGGACGAAAACCGGGTACTCGTGAACGCCGTAGTGGAGAAGGTTCTACACCGGCACCGCGACGCTTACGCCCGCGAACTGTGGCCGGAATTTATCGCAGCGCTGGACGCTCTCGGGTTGAAACCCCGGGACAAACAGGACGCTGTGAAAACCGATGACGGCGCATCAATAACGTACGCCTCGTTTGCAAGCCGAGTAGCCAAGTTGCGTAAAAACACCAACTAAAAACGCAACATATCGCGGCTACGACGTATTCGTCCGGAACATTCCTCAGGTGCTCACTGACACCCGGAGACTTCCGACATGACTACGTTATCTCAACCCCAGCAAAAGCGTTTTATTCGATTGCCTGTCGTTAAAGACAAGACAGGCCAGGGTCGCTCGTCCATCTACGACGGCGTCGCTGCCGGCACGTTTCCCGCACCCGTAAAGATCGGTAGCCGGGCCGTCGCGTGGCTAGAACATGAGGTAGACGCGTGGATCGATGCGCGGGTGCAAGCCGCCCGTGATGCTCGCTAACGCTCTCTAAATCTCAAGCAACCCCAGCAAGATTATTAGCTGCCCTAGCCATCGGCCACAAAAAAAGCTCCCGTCGCGGGGCACATGGCGTAGCGAGGGAGCAATTGGATCTATCTATTATGATTCTCGCTGATTTCATTAAACGCGTCCAGACCACGCGCAATATCAATTTCGCCATCGCCGCGATGCGTGATGCTATCTCGGACCCTCCCGTACCTGGGACCACGGCCGCTAAGACATTTGTATATGCCCTGGATTGCCACTACGGTGCCGGTACTCTGCATGCCCCCGACCTGTCCACCCTTTGGGATTCGCTCGACGCTGATATGAAAAATCGGCTCGCGTCTGTCCTACTTCGTGAGTCGTACGACGCGCAATTCGGTATCCACCAGCGGGGCTAGCCATGCAGCAACTACCCCCCGCCCTGGCCGGGATGGCCCAGTACGCTACGTTTGTTCTATGGCGCCACGCTACTAATAAACGTGGCAAACCGATTAAAGCCGTCACGGATTCGACCGGCAAGATCCACAGCGCCCATGACCCCGCTGTACATATGACGTTCGAGGATGCCTCGACGCATGCGGCGCGTCTCGGATGTGGTGTCGGGTTTGTTTTTGGAGAAAACGACCCGTTTTGGTTTCTCGATATTGATAAATGCCTGCAACCCGATAACACGTGGTCGCCGCTCGCCACGACGTTATGCCAAGCGCTGGCCGGATGTGCGATCGAGGTATCGACGTCCGGTACGGGTCTACACATCATCGGGCGCGGCAAGTTACCCGACGACCACGCTTGCAAGAATACGGAACTCGGGATCGAACTCTACGACACGGGTCGATTCGTGGCGCTGACGGGCACGAATGCCTCGGGCGACTGCAACGCCGAGATATCCCCCGCGCTCGCGTCATGGCTCGTCGATTACTATTTCAAGCCCCGCGCGCGCCATAATTCCCCCGACTGGACGACCGAACCTTGCGACGAATGGCGCGGCCCCGTGGATGACGACGATCTGATTCGACGTGCCTGCCATTCGAAGTCGGCCGGCGCAGTATTCGGCAACCGCGCGACGTTCAATGATCTATGGTCCGATAACGTCGACGTACTAGCCACGTCGTACCCCCCGCAGAACGCATGGGATCCGTACGATCGGTCGTCGGCTGACCTCGCGCTTGCGTCACATCTGGCGTTCTGGACTGGGCGTAACGCCGAACGTATCGAACGTCTCATGCGTCAGTCGAAACTTGTACGTGAGAAGTGGGACAATCGAAGCGATTACCTACCAGCGACGATTATCGAAGCGTGCGCGCTGAATAAAGATGTGTGCCTCGATAAACCGGTTGCCGGACTGACTGCGAATGGGGCGTCTGTCGTTCTCGATACCGATAGCGGTCGGGAGATTTCGACGCGCGATCCGTTGCCGCATACGACGCTATCGGGGAAGCCTAAAGCCGTAAAAGAAAACTACGCCGAGGTATTCCAGCGCGCTGGTGTGATTTGCCGCTACGACGTGATCGGCAAGCGTGTAGAGATTCTAATTCCCGGCCATGCCTATCACTCCGACAAAAGCGACGTGGCAAGACTAGCTTGGCTCTCATCTTTATGCGCGCATTTCGGCCTGCCCCGCGACGTAATGCCCGACTACATCACGTACTTCGCCAATCAAAACCCCTATAACCCGGTACTGACGTGGATTGAGTCAAAGCCTTGGGATGGTGAATCTCGCCTGCCTCGGTTCTTCGAAACGATAACTCCCGCTAACGATTCGGCGTTGCCGGATGGGCGGCGACTTCGCGACGTGCTTATGTTGCGTTGGATGCTGACCGCCGTAGCCGCTGCGGCTAGTCCTGATGGATTCGCAACGCAAGGGATATTAGTTTTATCCGGCGCGCAAGGGCTCGGTAAATCTCGCTGGGTGGATAGTCTTGCACCGAACGAACTCGGCGTTATCCGAATCGGCGCGATTTTGAAGCCAGACGATAGGGACTCAATTACTGCGTCTGTAAGAACGTGGGTTACGGAGTTAGGCGAACTCGATGCAACGCTCAGAAAATCGGACGTGGCCCAGCTTAAGGCATTCATCACTAACCCCGCCGACGTGGTGCGCTTGCCCTATGAGCGCGCCGAATCGAAATTCGCACGCCGAACGGCATTCGTCGCAACGTGCAACAAGCATGAATTCTTGGTCGACGATACGGGGAATAGGAAATTTTGGGTTATCGCCACGTCTAACGTAAATGCTGATCACGGATTCGACATGCAGCAGGTATGGGCGGAAGTGCTCCATCTGTGGCGCGAGGGTCAACCAGCGTACTTACTGCCAGATGAAAGAGCGGCCCTTGATACGTCGAACGAGGACCATTCAGTTATTGACCCGATCGAGGATCAATTAACGACGCGCTTACGTTGGGATGCACCTAAAACGCAATGGACGTGGCGCAGCGTTACCCAAATATTGGCTGATGTGGGAGTAGACAGACCGAACAGGAGCGACACCACGAAGGCGGGGATTGTTCTTGAGAGGCTGGGTAGTCCGTTGAAACGATCAGCCACGGTGCGTTTGCGTTTAGCCCCGCCTGTTGCCTCGCCCTTCGCCGTCGCGGGTATTCAACCATGACACCGTATGACGCCGTCATCCACGTTATCAAGCAGGCGTCATGCCTGGAAACCCGCATGGATACTGGTTCTCTACTACCTATGTATACCTATGACACCTATTTATATAGAGATATATATAGATATAGGGGGGTAGAGGAGAGGAGCAACGGTAGACAGCAGCAGTGTGAACAACCACGGCCTCCAGGAGTGTTAGTAGTCTTTCGCTTAGGTGGCGTCATAGGTGCACACAACGCTGAGAGCAAGCATTCATGCGGGTTTCCAAGGGGCAACCCCGAAATTTGGCGTCATGATGGGCGTCATTTATTCGAGATGGACGCAACGGAGAATCGATGCGTACGTAGCGCGGGTAGCGTCGATGCCACTCCGACCGCATCACACGCCCACGGTGCGTATCAATCGCTCGGTCCGTGCGCTGGCTTATCTCAGGCTAACGAGACGCTTAGAGCGCCTCTATTGGCTATTCAAAATTTCGGGGAAAAATCATGCTGAGTCTTGCCGATGTTTTTGTTCGTTTCCCGGAAATTTCAGCGAGCGGTTTTAGAACTTCTGAAACGAGCGACGATGATCACGATCGTGAACGATTTAAATTATTCGTTGAACGAAACCGTGAAATCACGGCCGCCTTAAAATTTCTGGATGGCGTCGAAATTATCGAAACGTCCCGGATCGGAATACAGCTTCTCACGCATATAGCACAACGGCATCAAAACTCACGCATCTGCAACGGAGCAATGATCGTTGCTCTATTGATGGCCGGCGTTTCGATTGAAAGAGCCGTTTCGGATTCGCCGCACGTCTTGTGCTGCATCTGCCCACACTGGATCGAGACTCGCGCTCAAGAAACAAAACGGTGGCGCTATGTCTGATAAACGCCCACCGATCCGTAATGCTTTTGGCACGCTCGTGGGCAGAGTGAACGATCTGCCCTGGCCCGAACGCGTCACCGAGATTCAACGCAACGCGGGCAGTCTTATGGCCGGTCGTGCCTCGCCGGCAATTCAGCAATGGGCGGGCTCTGCTCTGTTTGCTCACTTCGAACGTGGCGTACCGCTCGATGCGGCATTAGGGCTCGTCCCTCCGCCTGGATGCAGATCGATGCATGACCACGTACGACGCGCGCGCTCGGACCGACTCCTCGTAGCGTTTGCTACTGCCGTTGGGAACGACCGTAGAGCGTTGCGCATTCTCCGAGGTAACGCCGTATGTCCCGACGCGGCCCGTCAAGCATACGACGCGCTGTTGGCGTGTGGTCATCCGCTCCCAACGGGACCTAACGCAATCACTCGATCTCGTCACCATATCGCGCTTAGCTCGCGGTGAAAGTCACCATGGAGGCTCTCTTACCTTTATTCGGAACTGACACCATGACTACCACCACCACCACACGCGCCGCAGGCCGGACCGCCGCACGATTCTTGAAAGCCCTAGCGGCTACGAGTGGCAATCCCATCGGGGCCAGCGCATTCATAGATGAGAAGCGCTGGCTGGACGGCCCCCAAATCAAGGCCGCCGTCGACATGCTTACGCAGGGCAACACACCCAGCCTGCAAGGCAGTGTCGGCGGCGACTTTATGCTCGCAGTGAGGCCAGCTACGATCATCGGCCGCCTGCCCCTTCTGCGCCGCGTGCCCGTCAATATTCGACTGGTTTACCAGACCGATGGCGTCCGGGCCTACTGGGTTCCGGAGCGCCGCAACAAGCCCATGAGCGCCGGGCGCTTCACGGACGCCGGCAGCATAGCGGCTCGCAAAGTTATCGCGCTCACCGTGATTACGGAAGAGCTAGCCCGCGCCGGGAATGGCGACGATCTCATCACGCGCGACTTGCAAGCCGCTGCCGTCGAACGGCTGGACTCCTCGTTTATCGATCAGGCCAACGCAGGCGTGGTCGACGAAGAACCCGCCTCGATTACCTATGGTGCGACCGCCATTCCCGGCACTACCGACCCTGCCGTCGACATTCGCGCCGCGCTCGCCGCGTTCAATGGACGCCTCGAATCGGCAGCATGGATCATGCACCCCACGGTTGCGGCATCGCTTAACCTGCGTGGCGGTGCATTTGAAACCGTGAACGCTCTTGGCGGTACGCTCGTTGGCATCCCTGTGGTCACATCGTCGGCCGTACCGCTTGATAGCAACGGTTCGTCGATCACGCTTCTTGACCAGGATTCCATAGAGTACGCCGGTCTCGATGGCGCCCAACTCCGCGTATCCACTGAGGCCGCTATCGAAATGGAATCGGACCCAACTACGGGCGCCAGCACGCTTGTATCGTTGTACCAAACGAATAGCGTCGGTCTGATCGCGGAGATGTACGCGAACTGGCGCGCACGTCCTGGTGCCGTGGTCGTCATTCAAGGGGCGAGTTATGGCTAAGCCAATCGACGTCCTACCACCGGGCGCGGCTGAGCGACTCCACGACAACGCATCGCGAATCATGGGCGAGTCTACGGACGCCCGCCTTCATGTGGCCGCCGCTTCGGCGTTTTCGATAGCCGTCCTGAAAGAGCTACTGCCCGTTCTGAAAGCTCAGAGCGAGCGAATCGCTCTGCTTGAGGATCACATCACAAGACCGGAGAAATAATCATGAGTCCAAATTTCCAACGCATCGTTAACGCGTTTCGAAGCGGGTTAACCGGGTCCCACGAACCGTCGGAGCCCGTTGCTGTGAGCGATGATCTCCTGAATGATTTAGGGATACTCATCGTCAAACACGCTTCTCTGACGGCGGATGATCTGAGAGCGGCTATGGACCGCGCTATCGATGTCTACGGGATCTACTGATCAACGCTCGTGTCGGGACTGTGGACGAACGCTCGCAGCCCCGACACCACGAGGAGGCCGACCACGGTTGTACTGTTCAACGTGTCGGCCGCGCCTTGCGCACCGTGACCCATGCGTTCAGTGTGGCGGCGTGGTCAAACATCCCCGGCGTCTGTTCTGCTCCGCCCCTTGCCTGCGCCTTGCGCACCATCGCCGCAAGCATCCGTTGGATCATGAGACATACCTCGCCCAAGTCACGCGTACGAGCAATGATTTCATTTGCGAACAGTGCGGTACGGCTGCACATCGCCGGCTGTCTGGCACCGCACGTAAGCGCGGCTATGTGAATCGTTGGTGCTCGCTGGCGTGTCGCAACGCTGCGATACGGGCCGCTCGCGACCCATGACGGTATGGGCGTCGGGTAGCGCCGGGGGGGGCCTAGAATGTCGAATCCATCAAAAAGCGGAATCCGCACCACTCCTCACGCGCGAACTTTTCTCCACATTTCATAATGTGAAATTCTGAATTACCGGGAATTTCTGCATCTGGCCTGGCCGTCTACGCTAGACTGCGCTTGACTCAGAAACGGGGCTCAGAATGCCAGAGAGAATAGAACTAGCAAGCGGCTTTACCGTGGCCAACTATCAGAATGCGCGCGACGCTGACGATAAGGACGCCCTGGCCGAGTTCGTAAAATGCCGATTCAACGAGCGCTATTTAATCCCCGCTGGCGTCAATGCACTATCAGACGGAGCCGTTCACGGGTTCACCATGATGGCGATTTCCTGCCTTCTCATCGAGACGCTACAGGCTTTCTACGAGGGTATGGCGGACACTAAGGGTTCATCCCGTGACATGTTTCTCCGGTTCTTTGCAAACAAGGACCTCGCCGAAGATCTCTCGGCGTTTAACGGGAACGACTGGTTCTACGCTGATATCCGCTGCGCCATCCTGCATCAAGGCGAAGCGCGAAACGGTTGGCGGATTCGACGGCTCGGCCCGCTGCTTGATCACGACAATCGAACCATTAACGCGCACGAATTCCTGAATGAATTACGGAAATCCGTAAACAACTATGCGGGCCTGATCCGGCGAAATGGTCAGCAGCTAGCGAATTTCCACGCGAAAATGGATGCGATCGTTAAGAACTGTGGGCCAAACGACGGCGAGCGCGACTAACGAAAGCGTGGCCGACAGATTGCGGTCAAGCGCCCTCTGGCAACTGGTCGCCAGGTTGCCAATCCCCCAGCCGCCAGCGCTCCTCGAATCCCTCGCCCGTAACGATCCCGGCGACCACGTCTCCGAGTGCTTGGATCTGCTGGAAGTCGGGCGTTGCTTTCTGTGCCCACCGCCTGACCGCGAATTCCCACGATGGGGTATCCAGATACTCGGAGATCTCCGGGGCCACGTCCGACAGGTAAAGCAGCGCGACTGCTTGATCATGCAGGACCGCTGCGATCGCCCACTCATCATCGAGGCGGATTTCGGAGAAATACTCGGGGATCGGGTACGTGGCCATGCGGTCTAACCTCCTCTGCACTCGCTGGAGCGTTGCGAACTGGCAACGATCAGAATTCTGGCAACAGACTGGCAACCATGCGGCGGAAAAGAAAACGCCGCCATTGCTGGCGGCGCTAAATTCCTGATTTCTCAGGGATTTTTGGTGGCCCCCCTGTGAGTCGAACACAGCACCAACGGATTATGAGTCCGCTGCTCTAACCAGGCATGAGCTAGAGGGCCGTTTAAAACTGACTGCTTATTGCCCTTCCAGGAAGCTCTTGAGCTTGTCTGCCCGGCTAGGGTGGCGCAGCTTGCGCAGCGCTTTAGCCTCTATTTGGCGTATGCGCTCACGCGTGACGTCGAATTGCTTGCCCACTTCTTCCAGGGTTTGGTCGGTGCTCATTTCGATACCGAAACGCATCCGCAAAACCTTGGCTTCGCGTGGGGTCAAGGAGTCTAACACTTCTTTGACCACATCGCGCATGGATCCATGCAATGCGGCGTCCGACGGTGCCAACGTCGCCGTGTCTTCGATGAAGTCACCCAAATGGGAGTCATCATCGTCACCGATCGGCGTTTCCATCGAGATCGGTTCTTTGGCGATCTTGAGGATCTTGCGGATCTTGTCTTCCGGCATGTCCATCTTTTGCGCCAGCGTCGCGGGATCCGGCTCGCCACCGGTTTCCTGCAAGATCTGACGGCTGATCCGGTTCATCTTGTTGATCGTTTCGATCATGTGAACCGGGATACGGATGGTACGTGCCTGGTCGGCGATAGAGCGCGTGATGGCCTGACGAATCCACCACGTGGCATACGTCGAGAACTTGTAGCCACGACGGTATTCGAACTTGTCCACGGCCTTCATCAAGCCGATGTTGCCTTCCTGGATCAGATCCAGGAATTGCAAGCCACGGTTGGTGTATTTCTTGGCGATCGAGATCACCAGGCGCAGGTTGGCCTCAGTCATTTCGCGCTTGGCCTTGCGAGCCTTGGCTTCGCCGGTGGCCATGCGCTTGTTGACGTCTTTCAGGTCCTTGAGCGGCAGGACGACGCGCGTTTGCAGGTCGATGAGCTTTTGCTGCAGTTCTTGGACTGCCGGCACCTGACGTTCGAGCGTCAGGGAATACGGATGACCTGCCGCGACTTCGGCCAACACCCAATCGAGGTCGGTTTCGTGACCTGGGAAGGTCTTGATGAAGTGACTGCGCGGCATACCTGCCCGATCCACGCAGGTGTGCAGTACGGCGCGCTCGACTTGGCGAACCTCTTCGACTTGCGCACGCAGCGTATCGGCCAGTTTTTCCACCATTTTGGCGGTAAAACGGATACCCATCATTTCGACCAGGATGGCCTCTTGGGCCGCAACGTACACGTCGGACTTGTAGCCATTCTGTTCGTACGACACACGCATCTTGTCGAACTGCTTGCTGACCTCGTCGAACTTGGCCAACGCCTTGACGCGCAGATCTTCGAGCTGCTTGCTCGACATGCCGCCGGCGGGGCCGTCGTCGCTTTCGTCTTCGTCAGCCGTCACGCCGGCGCCCGCGTACTCGGCACCGTCTTCGGGATCAACCAGACCGTCGACAACTTCGTCGATCTGGGCCTGGCCTTCGCGCACTCGCGTGATATGGCTGAGAATTTCCGTGATGGTAGTCGGGCACGCCGAGATCGCCATCACCATGTGCTTCAGGCCGTCTTCGATGCGCTTGGCGATTTCGATTTCGCCTTCGCGCGTCAACAACTCGACCGTACCCATTTCGCGCATGTACATACGCACCGGGTCAGTCGTACGACCAAAGTCGGAATCCACCGTGGTCAACGCGGCTTCGGCTTCGTCTTCGACGTCATCGTCGTTGGACGCCACCGGCGCGTTTTCGCTCATGAGCAGCGTTTCGGCATCGGGCGCCTGGTCATAGACCGCGATACCCATGTCGCTAAACGTGCTGATGATGCCGTCGATGGCTTCGGCATCAACCAAATCATCGGGCAGATGATCGTTGATTTCGCCGTAGGTCAGGTAGCCGCGATCCTTACCCAGCTTGATCAACTGTTTGAGTCGATTGCGGCGGGCTTCGTATTCCTCGGGCGAAACGGGGCCGCGAGCGATCAGATCCTTGGCATCGCCCTTGCCGCGCTTGCCACCGCGCTTGGGCGGCTTCAGATCAGGCAGGACCTCGGCGTCGCCGTCCATCGAATCGTCGAAACCATCGGAATCGTTATTCGCGTTTTTGGCGGGACGCCCAGGACGGCGACCGCTGGATGGCCGAGCCCCCCCGCCGACCAGGTCAGCGAGTTTGTCTTCGGCTTTTTTGGCACGCGTTGTCTTGACAGCCTTTGCCGCAGAGGCTGCCGGTTTCGCTGCTTTTTTGGCAGCGGTCTTTGTCGCCGCAGCAGTTTTTGTTGCCGTAGCGGTTTTTGTTGCTGTTTTAGAGACCTTCACTGCCGCTTTGGCAGGCGCTTTTTCCGCCGCCTTGCTGACAGCACGCGTGGCCGTCTTGACGAGCGTACCGGCCTCGTCATTTGCAGGGGAGGTTTTGCCTGATGTTCTGGTCATAGTCGCTTCCGTGGTCGTCGCAACCCGTGATTGGGGTCATTGCACCGCATAAACCGGCCGCACGCGCAAACGCGCCGCGATCCGGTCGATGCGGGTAAAACAGGCAAGCACGCTGAAATCACGTGCGCTACATTGTCTGTAGCGCGGATCCGCATGGATCCCACTGTTGCCCCCTCTAGCCTGACGGCCCAGGGGCGCCGCGTATCGCGAATTCGTTCCGGCCGGGTTTCCGGGCGTCGGGATGGGCTGTCTTGCCTGCGACAGGCTCTGCCAGTCTGAAGGGGTCTTGCCCCCAAGCTGCTTGCGATAGATACAGCCCCACCCTACGACGCCGCTGGCCAAAACCCTGGCCGGACCTGCGTACTTACCACCTAATTGTAACAACTTCAGCGGCCACATAGGTCATCTCATTGACACATGTTGATCTTTGACCCACATAGTGAAAATTGCGATCCGTAGTGCTATACCGCTGGAAAACCTTTAATTGTACCGTACTTAGTGTTTCCCGCTATTCTTGAGAACCAGCAAATGCGCGGACAGTTCCTGGTAACGCTGACGGGCTTCGTCCGTACTCAGCCCGGCCGCCGCCAGCCCGGACATTTCCGCTCGGACGGCCTCGAACTCGATCCTGCGTAGCGCGTCGTCCCATTCGGTCTGAGGCTCGGGCAGATCCTCCTGTGCCAGCAGATCTGCCCGCAGACTTTTTAGAACAGTCGCCAGATCGGAATCCGGATCGGCAGCCTGCAACAACGCGCCAACATGGCGTGCGCCGCTAGCTTGGGCCAACATGATCAAATCCCTGACTAACCCTAGATGGGGGCCCTTGTCCAGAACTTCAAGCTGCTGATCGCCCATAGTGTCGACTAATTCGGGATGCGCGAGCAATAGCGTCAGCAAGCGCTTGGCCAGCGAGGGCATCGTGCGCCGCCCTTCGTAGCCACCGATACCGTCGTTGCGTTTACCACGCCACTGGCCGCTGCCGCCTTTGCCGCCCTGCCAATTACCCTTCTGGCCGTCTTTCCAATTGCTTTTTCGGCCACTTTGCCAGTTTTCTTGGGCGCCAGGCTGGCCGCTCCAACCCCGACCCTGTGCGGAATCGTCAAAACCCATCCCGGATACAGGCTCGCTTTCGTAGCTGAAATCCGCCGGTTGATAGTCAAAATCCGGAGGGGGACCATCGGAATGGCCGTAATCATCGACCCGATCCACCCCGGACGCCGCCGTGCCGGAGGATGCCGCGGCATGCGGCGGCACAGTGCCCCCCGTCGCGGGCTTTCCGGGGGCAGGCTGGGCAAATGGACGGGCCGGCGCCTGCGCCAACACCTGAGCCATTTCCTCGGGCGTCAATTGCACCTGACGCGCCATTTCGCGCTCGATCTGCAACCGCAGCGCGCACTCGGGGATAGCCGCCAACAAGGGCTTGGCCTCGTGCAAACAACTGGCGCGACCCTCGGCCTCGGCCAGATTGTGCCGTGAGGCGAGCTCCTCGAGCAAGAACCGCGACAACGCCATGGCGTCAGCCAAAGAGTCCCTGAACGCCTCGGGCCCCAATTCGCGTACGTAGGAGTCCGGATCGTGCTCGGCGGGCAGAAACAAAAAACGAATCGCAATATCATCGCGCAGCACGGGCAAGCATGCCTGCAAGGCGCGCCAAGCCGCGCGGCGGCCGGCAGCGTCACCATCGAAGCTGAACACGACCTTGTCGCTGGCGCGCAGCAATTTTTTGACGTGGTCGGGCGTGGTGGCAGTACCCAGCGTGGCGACAGCGTGGGCAATGCCCTGCTGTGCCAGGCCCACCACGTCCATGTAGCCCTCGACGACGATCACCTGCCCTTCCTTGCGAATGGCCTGCCGGGCCTCCCAGAGGCCGTAAAGCTCCTGGCCCTTTGAAAACACCGGCGTTTCCGGTGAGTTCAGGTATTTGGGCTCACCTTTGCCGATGATGCGGCCGCCAAAACCCACCAGACTGCCGCGTGCGTTTCGGATAGGGAACATCACGCGCTCGCGAAAACGATCGTAACGACGGCCGTCTTCGGACTCGATCACCAAGCCAGCTTCGACTAGCGTGGGATCGTCGTAATGACTGAAAACCTTGGACAAACCGTGGCGGTCGGTACCTGACCACCCCAGACCAAAATGCGCCGCGACCTCTCCCGTCAAGCCACGCTGCTTCAGATACTGAATAGCGGCGGAAGACGCGCGCAACTGGCGCAAATAATGCGCTTGCGCGGCGTCCAGCACCTGCGTATGGCGAGACGTCTCGGCCTTTCGACGCGCGGATTCAGCCTGCTGGCGCGGGCTGCGGTCTTCTTCGGGGACGGTCATTCCGACTGAGCCGGCGAGCGTGCGCACGGCCTCGGGGAAACTGCTGCCCGTATGCTCCATCAGGAAAGTGATGGCGGTACCATGCGCGCCGCAACCGAAACAGTGATAGAACTGCTTGGTCGGGCTGACGGTAAACGACGGGCTTTTTTCGTTATGAAACGGGCACAGGCCAAGTAAATTGGCCCCACCCTTTCGCAACTGCACATATCGCCCGACGACATCTGCAACGTCGACCCGGGCGAGTAAATCTTGAATGAATGATTCTGGAATCAATAAATTCGGGAATCAAAAATCAATACATGCGAGGAGGCAGTTGCTGGCTACGAATCCGCTTGTAGTGGCGCTTGACCGCGGCGGCGTGCTTGCGCTTGCGCTCAGCGGTGGGCTTCTCGTAGAACTCGCGCGAACGCAGCTCGGTGAGCAAACCGGTCTTCTCAATCGTGCGCTTGAAGCGGCGCAGGGCGGCTTCGAACGGCTCGTTTTCCTTCAGTCGAACAATAGGCATAAAGTGGCAAACCTGCTTGGGATAACAAAAAGTTGAAAATACAGGGTGCGCTAACTGCAAGCCCGGCATAGTTTATTGACAGATCTTTGCCCTATTTCAGGCTCGATTTTTGAGCCTGGCGCCCCAAATACAGCAAGCGGCCAAGCAAAAAAACGTCAGTAAATCACGCCCATCCACGCCTATGCACCCTGGCGCCCCTTATAGGGTTCAGCGATAACCGGAGATTCTAACACGGTAATCGAAAAATTTCACATCTGTAAAACGACAAGACGTATGAAACCGGCAGCATCGCGCTGCCCGCCTGCGCTAGGCGACGGTCGACGAGCCTTTGCGAATCCACGCTTCGAGCTGATGCGGACGAAGACTATCGTAATCCTCGAACGGCTGGTGAATCCAGGGATTCGTGGGCAGTTTTTCCACAAAATAGTCTGGCGTGGCCTTGGAGTGGCCCTTCCACCACAATACCGCGCTGCGTAATTCGCTGATCTCTGGGAACTGTTGCTGCAAGTGCTCGCGCACCCGGTTGAATGTCAGACCCGTGTCAACCATATCGTCGACCAGCAATACCCGACCGGCCGGCGCGCCGCGCGTGATCGTAATGAATTTGGCGATATCCAGGTCGCCTTGTTTGGTACCAGCCGCCTCGCGATAGCTGCTGGTGGCCAAAATACCCAGCGGCGCATCGAAAATACGCGACATGACGTCACCCACGCGCACGCCGCCGCGCGCCAAACATAGAATCAGGTCGAACTTCCAGCCGGACTGATACACCTGCAGCGTCAGGCGTTCGATCAAACGGTTGTAGTTTTCCCAACTCACCCACACATGACTATCATCATTGACGGGCGTGCTCATGGCCAAGTTCTCCTAGAATGCAAAAGGCCGCCGTCGACATAGCCGACGGCGGCTTGGAATCATAACCCGACTGGCGATTCCTCTGAAACTCGAATCGCGGCGGCACACCATCGCTGGCGACCGCCATGGGTCGAGTGTGTATCAGCCTTTGAGCGGGTGACGCAGCACAATGGTTTCGTTGCGGTCCGGGCCCGTCGAAACGAGGTCGATCGGCACGCCACAAACCTCGGCGACACGCTCGAGATAGCGACGCGCCTGAACCGGAAGCTTGTCGTATTCGGTGATACCCACCGTCGACTCGCTCCAGCCGGGCAGCTCTTCGAGCACGGCTTCGGCCTGAGCCACGGCATGTGCGCCATAAGGCAGCACATCACGGAACTCGCCATTGACGCGGTAACCCACGCCCAACTGGATATTTTCCAAGCCGTCGAGCACGTCGAGCTTGGTGATGCACAAGCCGCTGATACCGTTGAGGCGCACCGAACGCTTGAGCGCGGCACCATCGAACCAGCCGCAACGACGCGCACGCCCCGTCACGGAACCGAATTCCTTGCCAATGGTGGCCAAACGCACACCGATCTCGTCTACCAGCTCCGTGGGAAACGGACCCGAGCCCACGCGCGTGGTGTAGGCCTTGGTAATGCCCAACACGTAGTCCAGCGACTGCGGACCCACGCCCGCGCCCGCCGACGCCGCACCAGCCAGGCAGTTGCTGCTGGTGACAAACGGGTAGGTACCGTGATCGACGTCAAGCAGCGCACCCTGCGCACCCTCGAACAACAGGCGCTGACCGGCTTGTTGCATGGCATACAGATTGCTGGACACGTCTTTGACCATGGGGGCGATAGCGGGAGCCAGCGCCATCGCCTGATCGCGCACTTGCTCAGCCGAGACCGGCTGCGCGCCCAGATACTGGGTCAGCACGAAGTTGTGATAGTCCAGCACCTCGGCAAGCTTTTCGTCGAACAGCGCGGGATTAAACAGGTCTTGTACACGAAGGGCGCGGCGCGCGATCTTGTCTTCGTATGCCGGGCCGATACCGCGGCCCGTAGTGCCGATTTTGCTGTCGCCTTTGCGGGCCTCGCGGGCCTGATCAATGGCGATGTGATACGGCAGAATCAGCGGGCAGATTTCAGAAATCTGCAGGCGCGAGCGTACATCCAGGCCGGCGGCTTCGAGCTCTTCGATTTCCTTGAGCAGCGCCTCGGGCGACAGCACAACGCCGTTGCCGATGAAGCACGTCACCCCAGGATGCATGATGCCCGACGGGATCAATCGCAGAATGGTTTTCTGACCATTGATCCACAGCGTATGGCCGGCGTTGTGACCGCCCTGAAAGCGCACCACGCCCTGGACGGACTCGGCCAGCCAGTCGACGATTTTGCCTTTGCCTTCGTCACCCCATTGGGTGCCGATAACCACTACGTTCTTGCTCATTGTACGAATCGATATCGAGTTTCTCGGGAAATCCGGAAATCTCCCTGCGGCCCCCTTGTAGACAAGGGGGAATCAGTTTTACAACGTTCGAACCACCCATGCGCCGTCTTTCAACGTCAACTCACGGTCGCAGATGAATTCATCCTGGCTTTGCTCGTGGCCAGGCAAGACCTGTACGACAATCTTGCCCTCGCGCCGCAATTGCCGCACTGCTGCAACCAAGGCGGGATCCTGGCCCCAGGGCGCGCGTACCGCACACGCCCGCTCGGCAGGCGGCAAGCCGCGTGCCAACTTTCGCAAATCCAGACTAAAACCTGTGGCGGGACGAGCCCGACCAAAAGCACGACTGACGTCGTCATAACGACCACCACTGACCAAGGCATCGTGCCAGCCCTCGGCATACAGCGCAAAGGTCACGCCAGAATGGTAGCCGTAGCCACCGATATCAGCCAGATCCACACCCAGCGCTACGTCGGGCATGGCATCAATGATGTTTTGCAGTGCATCGAGTGCGGCCGCCACACCAGGCAGCAAAGGCAGGTCGCGCCGGGCCTGCCCGAGGATCTCCGGCCCCCCGTAGAGGCCGGCCAGACATTGCAAGGCCGCCAGCGTGTCGGCACGCATGCCGTCCGCCTGTTGTGCCAAGCTCGCCAGGCCGGGGATGTCTTTTTCGCGCAGCAGCAAAATGATGTCTCGTACGCGCGCCGCGGCTGCGGGATCGGCGTCGACCAATGCGCGTACCACGCCGGGATGGCAGAGATCCAGGCGGGGCTGACGCACTCCTGCCGTCGCGACGGTATCCAGAACGAGCGAAATAATCTCGAGGTCCGCCTCGAACCCTGCATGGCCGTAGATCTCGGCGCCGATTTGCAGCAACTCGCGGCTGGACAATAAATCGGCCGGCCGGGCATGCAACACCGTGCCGCAATAGCAGAGCCTGGTGACGCCGGCACGATTGAGCAAGTGCGCGTCGATGCGCGTCACTTGCGGCGTCATGTCTGCCCTCACCCCCAAGGTGCGACCAGAAAGCTGATCGACCAACTTGCAGGTGCGCAGATCCAGATCGCTGCCGGTACCGGACAGCAATGAATCGATGTATTCGACCAAGGGCGGCGCGACTAGCTCAAAACCGTAGGTACGGTAAAGATCGAGCAGTCCGCGGCGTAGTTCCTCGATGCGCCGAGCCTCGGCCGGAAGTACGTCGGCAAGGTTTTCGGGCAGCAACCAGTTACCCATGAGTGTTTTTACCTGAATGACACTTGAAGAATTGCGTGGGCGACGCCCAAAACAAAAGCGGCTGAAAGGGCGTAAGCCCGCTCAGCCGCCTGCGGAATGTTTTCTAGCTTACGCGGTATTGTACATGGTTTGAGGGCTTGTGCAGTACGCGCGGTGGCGTACTGCACAAGCCCTTTTTCCTGAGGTTTCGCGTAGGACCTGAAAACCGGCGTTTACGGTTGGGCCGGCTTGGCCTGCCCGGTGGAACTCTTCATGAACTGGAAGTATTCCGAGCTCGGATCCACCACCAGGACGTCACCCGGCTTCGAGAACGACGAACGGTAGGCCTCCAGGCTCTTGTAGAACGAATAGAAGTCGGGGTCTTTGCCAAACGCGGCCGCATACAAACCGCTGGCCTCGGCATCGCCCTCACCCATCACCGTCTGCGCCTTGGCATACGCCTTGGCCAGGATCACCTCGCGTTCACGATCGGCTTCGGCACGAATTTTCTCGCCTTCTGCCGCACCGAGGGAGCGCAACTCGTTGGCGACGCGTTTGCGCTCCGCCTCCATACGACGATAGACGGATTCGGAGATTTCCGGCGCGAACTCAATCCGACGCAACCGGACATCGACGATCTGCACGCCCAATGGCTCAGCACGCTTGGCCACGGTGGTGAGAATTTCGGTCATGATCTTGTCGCGCTCTGACGACACGACTTCTTTGACGGTACGCACGTTAACCGACGCGTTCAGCGCATCGCGAATCTGCGCTTGCAGACGCTCTTGTGCGGCACGCTCGTTACCGCCAAAGGTCACGTAGTACAAGCGAGGATCGGCGATACGCCATTTGACGTACGAATCGATGAGCAGGTTTTTCTTTTCGGACGTCTGGATGCGCTCGGCCTCGGTGGTCTCGATCGTCAGGATGCGCTTGTCCAGCGTAACGACGTTTTGGAACGGCGGCGGCGCCTTGAAATACAGGCCGGGCTCGCTAATGACCTTGCGCACCTCCCCGAGTGAAAACACGAGGGCGTAATCGCGTTCGCGTACGGTAAAGACGCAGGAAGACAGGGCGGCCAGCACCAACAGAAGGCCGACCAGGATAGGCATGAAACGTTGCATGATCTTGGGCTCCCCGGATTAGCGCGTCAAACGATCGCGAGACAGCGTATTGCCACTGCTGCCACTATTACCGGTATTGCCGGACGAATTTGCGGTGCCAGTACTACGCGGGGGAGGTTCCGGCACGGCGGGCACGCTGGCGCCAGGCAACGCAGTGGGTTTCACCCCGGAAGCGTCACGCGCTGTTTGCTGCATGATCTTGTCGAGCGGCAAATACAGCATGTTGTTGCCGTTTTTGGTGTCGACCATGACCTTGCTGGCGTTCGCGAAAATTTGCTGCATCGTTTCCAGGTACATGCGTTCACGCATGATATTTGGCGCTTTTTGGTATTCAGCCAAAATGCTGTTGAAACGTGACGCATCGCCCTGCGCATCGCCAATGACCTTGGCGCGATAGCCTTCGGCCTGCTCAGCCATACGTGCCGCCTGACCACCCGCCAATGGGATGACCTGGTTGGCATAGGCCTGCCCTTCGTTGATCTGGCGCTCGCGGTCCTGGCCTGCCTTGACTGCGTCATCAAATGCGGCCTGCACTTGTTCGGGCGGCTGCACGTTCTGGATAGCCACAGTGCTGATCTGGATGCCCGACTTGTAACGATCGAGAATCTGCTGCATCAGGTTTTGAACCTCGACAGCGACTTCGGTACGGCCTTCGTATAGCACGAAATCCATGGGCTTCTTGCCCACGATTTCACGCATGGCGGTTTCGGAGGCTTGACGAACCGAATCGTCCGGGTCGCGCATATTGAACAGGTAATTCGGCGCCCCATCGGCACGCAGGCGGTACTGCACCACGAACTGCATATCGACGATATTTTCGTCAGTGGTGAGCATCAGCGATTCGGCCAACACCTTGTTGCGTGAGCCGCCCCGGAACCCGACTTCGAACGTACGAAGCTGGGAAATATTGACAGACTCGGTACTCTGGATCGGATACGGCAAACGCCATTGGAACCCAGGGGGTGCCGTGCTCTTGTATTTGCCGAACTGGGTCACCACCGCGACCTGGCCTTCCTGGACGATATAAAAACCGCTCGCCAACCACAGCAGTACCAGCACCCCGGCGATAACGCCCAGGCCGATACGGGCGCCGCGCGGCGACGGCGGCGTCATCCCGCGACCACCGCCAGGGCGATTATTGCCACCCCCGCCCTTACGGCCGAACAACGAGCCAATGCGGTTATTGAAATCGCGCCAGACCTCGTCGAGGTCGGGCGGATTGTCTCCGTTGCCTTTTGGCCTTTTGGGCGGCTCGGAGCCATTATTATTACCGCGACCCCAGCCGGGATCATTCAGATTGAAGAGTTTGGAAATTCGAGGCATTGTTTCCCACAATATGACCGATCTCTGCAATTGCCCCGCGCAATGCATCCAGACCGGCGCGCTCAGTAGCGCTTACAAATACTCGCGCAATCGTACCATGTGCATCACGCTCGATCCGAGGTTCCAGGCCAGCCCGATCAATCTTGTTGTGCACCAGAATGGTGGGAATCGATCCCGCGCCGATTTCGGCCAGGACTTTGTTGACCTCGGCGATCTGCTCGTCGCGTTGCGGACTGGCCGCATCCACCACGTGCAACAGTACGTCCGCGTGGATCGTTTCTTCGAGGGTGGCTCGAAATGCGGCGATCAAATTGGGGGGCAGATCACGGATAAAGCCCACCGTATCAGACAGCACGACAGATCCCGTGCCCTCGATCCAGATGCGACGCGTCGTGGTGTCCAGTGTGGCAAACAACTGATCTGCCGCATAGGCCCCCGCCCGGGTCAACGCATTGAACAAGGTGGACTTTCCTGCGTTGGTGTACCCCACCAATGAAACGGAAAGCGCACCGCCTCGCGCACGCGCGCGACGCTGTGTCACCCGCTGGCGCTCTACGCGATCCAGTCGTTCGCGCAGCATCTTGACCTTGGCGCCGATAATGCGGCGATCCATTTCGAGCTGCGCCTCACCAGGCCCTCGCATACCGATCCCGCCACGCTGGCGCTCCAAGTGAGTCCAGAGACGCGTCAACCGGGTGACCAGATGCTGCAACTGCGCCAACTCGACCTGTAGTTTGCCTTCGTGGCTTTTGGCGCGCAGCGCAAAAATATCCAGGATGAGTGCAACCCGGTCCACCACACGCAAACTGAACTCGCGCTCAAGGTTACGCTGCTGCGCGGGTGATAGTGGCTGATCGAACAAGACGATATCAGCCAGCAATGTGTTGGCCATCACGACGGCCTCTTGGACCTTGCCCGAGCCAATGAAAAACTTGGCATCGGGACGATCGCGCCGCGCCGTCACGGTGCCGACGATTTCGGCGCCCGCCCCACGCGCCAGCATGGCGAACTCTTCGGCATGCGCGGCGAAGTCAGGATTACCCAAATCAACGCTGATAATCAACGCACGCATACATTTTCCTTCAATCCGAGCCTACGGCTTGCTGCCCCAAAATGGGGCGTTTCTATCTTGGGGCGGCTCGACGGCAAATAAAATGCCCCATTACAGCGAAAATGCCCGCCGACACTAGCCGTGCGGCGGGCAGAAAAAGGTACAGCCGGAGCTTGACGATTATTCAGCGGGAGCATCCACCTGAAAATTGACAGCACGTGCGGGAACCACGGTGGAAATGGCGTGCTTGTACACCATTTGCGTGACGGTATTACGCAACAGCACGACGTACTGATCGAAAGATTCGATTTGCCCTTGAAGCTTGATACCGTTTACCAAGTAGATGGACACGGGCACATGTTCTTTGCGCAGCGTGTTTAAAAACGGATCTTGCAGAGTTTGCCCTTTATTGCTCATTGGCCAGGCTCCATTGTTTGTTTTGAGTGGTGGCAGACGCCGAAACATGTACTCTACAAGGTTTTCCCGAGGCGTGCCACTTGCCTTGCAGGGCAAATTCTTTCATATGGTGTCTGGTTTTTGTTAATGGCAGGGCAAATGGTTTGCCCTGTCGTTTATCCCTTAGACCAAGATGGTTTTAAGAGCTTCTATCAGACGCGCACATTGCGACTCAGTTCCCACGGTAATGCGTAGGAACTGGTCAATGCGGGCCTGCTTGAAATGGCGCACGATGATACTGCGTTCACGCAAGGCTGCGGCCAACGCGGCACCATCATGTCCGGGATGACGGGCAAAGACGAAATTGGCTGCCGACGGCAACACGTGGAAACCCAGCGCGTGCAGCTCATTGACCAACGCGGTGCGCGTCGCTATCACGAACTGGCAGGCATTCTCGAAGTAGGCTTTATCCTCTAGCGCGGCAACTGCCCCGGCTTCGGCCAGGCGATCGACAGGATAAGAATTGAAGCTGTTTTTGACGCGCTCCAGGGCTTCGATCAACACTCGGCTGCCGACCGCATACCCTACTCGCAGACCGGCCAGCGCACGCGATTTGGACAGAGTCTGGATGACCAACAGATTGTCATAACGGGAAACCAGGCTCGCGGCGGATTCCGCCCCGAAATCGACGTAGGCTTCGTCAATGACCACAACAATGTCAGGGTTGCCTGCGACGACACGTTCGATATCTGCCAGTGGCAGTGCGCGACCGGTCGGCGCGTTGGGATTCGGGAAAATGATTCCCCCCGCTTTACGCTCGACCGACGGCAGATAGTCCTGCACGTCGATACTGAAATCATCCGTCAGCGGCACTGCCTGATACGTGATTTGATACAGCCCGCAATACACGGGGTAAAAACTGTACGTGATATCGGGAAACAGCAACGGCGCATCGTGCTTGAGCAAGCCCTGGAATGCGTGCGCCAGGATCTCGTCAGACCCGTTACCCACGAACACTTGATCGGGTTGGACACCGAGATTGGCGGCGACGGCCACACGTAGACGCTCGGAGCCCGGATCCGGATAGAGTTTCAAACTGTCGTTACAAGCCGCCTGCATCGCCTGCAGTGCCTTGGGAGACGGCCCAAGCGGATGCTCGTTGGTATTGAGCTTGACCAAGTCTTGCAGCTTGGGCTGCTCGCCCGGCACATACGGGCTGAGCTTGCCCACGACGGGGCTCCAAAAACGACTCATGCTTATTTGTCCTGCGCGTACGGATTATTTGACGACTTGAACTCGATACGCAGCGGCGTGCCGGAAAGTTTGAAAGCCTCTCGGAAACGCGTCTCCAGATAGCGACGATAAGAGTCCGGGATCGCGTCTAGCGCATTGCCATGGATCACGACCAGAGGCGGATTCTGCCCGCCTTGGTGGGCATAACGCATCTTGGGACGGAAAATCCCCTTGCGAGGAGGCGGTTGCTGCTCGACAGCAGCTTGCAACTCACGGGTGAGTTTAGGCGTAGACAGCTTGGCGAATGCCGCAGCATGCGCGGACACAACGGACTTCAGCAGTGGCTTGATCCCCTGCCCCTTCAGGGCAGACGTCATATGCATGGGCGCGAACGACAAGAACCGCAGCTTGCGATTGAACTCGCGCTCGATGCGCTCGCGCTGATCGATGTCCAGGCCATCCCATTTATTGATTGCCACTACCACCGCACGGCCGGTCTCGAGCACAAAGCCGGCAATATGCGCGTCCTGGTCCGAGACCTCGGTCTGCGCATCGATCATCAAGAGCACAACGTTGCTGGCCTCGATCGCCTGCAAGGTCTTGATGACTGAAAATTTTTCGACGGCTTCGAAAACCTTGCCGCGCCGGCGCAGCCCGGCGGTGTCAATCAAGGTGAACTTGCGCCCGTCACGCTCGAAGTCGATTTCGATCGCATCGCGCGTCGTGCCTGGCAAGTCGAACGCGATAACACGCTCTTCACCCATCAGCGTATTGATCAGCGTGGATTTGCCGACATTGGGCCGACCGACAATGGCCAGCTTGATGCGATGGTCGGGCGGCAAATCGGCGACAGCGCTGCCCTCGTCGGGTTCGGGTTCAGGCTCGACGAGATCCTCTAGCGCCAGGCCGATGAGGTCGACGATACCATCGCCATGAGCCGCCGAAATCGGATAAGGCGTGCCTAGACCCAACTCGTGAAACTCGCTGGTGGCGTTGCCGACGCCCATGCCTTCCGCTTTGTTGACGGCCAGCACGACGCGTTGTTGCCCGGACTTGCGCAACAATTTGGCGATCTCGTGGTCGTGCGCGTTGACGCCGGCCCGGGCATCGACCAGGAATACCACCACGTCGGCCTCGGCAATCGCCTGCCGGGTCTGGCGCGCCATTTCGCGCAAGATGCCGGTCTTGGCGACGGGCTCGAAACCCCCGGTATCCACCGCGATAAAGGGAATATCCCCCACCCTGCCCTCGCCATAATGGCGATCACGCGTCAGGCCCGAAAAATCGGCAACCAGCGCCGCGCGAGAGCGCGTCAAGCGGTTAAAAAGGGTCGACTTGCCCACATTGGGGCGTCCGACCAGGGCGACGACGGGCTTGAGAGACACGGTTGAGTTAAGAAATAAAAGTTAGTTAGTGCCAATCAGCACAAGATTGCCATTGCCATTTTGTACCAGCACGCCGGACGGCGTGGCCTGCAAGGGCGAGACGATGGCACCGCCTCCCACCGACAATCTGGCCAGCAGACTGCCATCACTGCTCGACAGGAAATGCACGTAGCCGTCCAGATCGCCTACTGCAATGGCGTTACCCATCGCTGCAGGCGCGGTCAATTTGCGGTTTTTCAGGGCAGATTGCTTCCAGACATTGGAGCCGCTATCCAGGGCGAAGGCGTTGACCACGCTGTTCTGATCGGGCGCATAAGCAAATCGGTCATCAATCGCCATACCGCTGGCGCTGGAGAAATCCTTGGCCCATACCGGGCGCCCGCCCTGGCTGACGTTAAAGCAGACGATACGACCCTGGTAGGCCACGGCGCACAGCAGGCTACCCGCCAAGCGAGGCGACCCCACCACATCCGTCAGGCGCTCCAGGTCGCTGGCGCCACGCGGCGTGGCCACGGTGCCTTCCCACTGGACGTTACCGCTACCCACGTTGATCGCCAGGAGTTTGCCGCCCGGCAGACCCGTAATGACCAATCCCTCGGCAATGCGCATTTGGCCACTGCTGCGCAAGGCCAGTGCGGGCCCGGGGCGTTGCAAGCTCCAGAGGCGTTCGCCCGTTTCGATATTAAAGGCCTGGATACGATAGTCGCCGCTACGAACCACGACGGCGCCGAAACCGACCACCGGAGCGACATCGACCTCGCTGGAGGCTTTGGCCGTCCATTTGACTTTGCCGGTGTCGTCAAAAGCCGTGATATCACCAAGGGGCGACGCCACCACGGTGGTGTTGCCATCGCTACCCACGCCCGCTGACAGATCCGTATCGGTGGAGGCTTTCCAGACCACGCGACCACTGGCCAACTCGAGCTTGGCCACGGAGCCATCCGGGGTCGCTGCATAAACCGCATCGCCCACGACTGCCGGCACGAAACCCAGGCCCGCGCCGCTACCGATGGACGTCGACCATATCTGGCGCACGGACAACCCCGGCGCGTACTCGGTCAACTCAGCGGGTTCATAACGATCGTCGTTACTGGAAAATATCGAGCAGCCGGCCAGGGCCAGCAAGCTGGCAGTAAAAGCAACCCCACGCAAAGCTCGGTTAAAACGCAAAATAGTCATACGGTCAGGCTCCGCTGAGGGCGTCCAATTTCAGTTGCACGGCTTGTCGCAAAGGATCCCCTGCCCCCAGTCCATCCAGGGCCGACTGCCACGCCTTGCGGGCATCCTCGGGTTTGCCTTGAGCCGCCAAAATATCACCGCGACGGTCCGCATACAGCACCGCAAAAGCCGCGGGCGGATTGTCGAGTTGGGTCAGCGCGGCATCGTACTGTTTTTGATCCAGCAACAAGCCTGCCAGACGCTCGCGCGCGACAGGCTGCAGCGCCGGATGCTTGGACTGAGTCGACAGCCACTCGAGCTGCTGACGAGCGCCATCGACGTCGCCTTGCTCGACCAGGGCCTGCGCTGCGACCAACGCGCCGCGCGCCGCATAGCCCGTCGCGGCGTAATCATCACGCAGCGTCGAAATGGCTGCCTTGATACGCGCGGCGGAATCCGTGCTTTCTAGACGGGCCGCGTCTTCGAGGGCTTCAAAGTAGCCCATGGCCTGATTGGCGCGATGGCCCTGATAGGCCTTCCAGCCCCACCAACCGCCCCACGCAAGCGCCGCAACAGCCACCAGCGACATGACGAGCGTGCCATAGCGAGCCCACCAAGCCTTGATTGCGTCGAGTTGTTCCTGTTCTTCGAGATCGTATGCCATGCTTACCCTAGGATTTCAAAACATCCGCCAAGCGGTCCAGTGGAACCTGTTGCTGCGCGGCCTCGCTAGCCGCATCCGCACGCAGGAATTTGACACTGGCCGTTTGCGCGGCCACTTCATCGCTACCAAGAATAACCGCAACGCGAGCACCGCTGGCGTCCGCCCGCTTGAATTGCGATTTGAAACTGGCAGAACCCGCATGCACGATGACCGCCAACCCTGCATCGCGTAGCTGCTCGCCCACGCGTGCGGCCAGGCGTTGCGCGGGTTCGCCTTGGTGAACAACATAAACGTCGCACTCTGCCGTGGCGACCGCGGGCGCGCTTTGCTCCCACAGATCCAGCAGGCGCTCCATGCCGATAGCAAACCCGACGGCCGGTGCGGGCTTGCCGCCCAGCAATTCAACCAATCCATCGTAGCGACCACCGCCGCACACCGTACCTTGCGAGCCCAGGCGATCCGTAACCCATTCGAAAACGGTCGAGTTGTAATAGTCGAGGCCACGCACCAGACGAGGATTGAGTCGGTACTCGATTCCGGCATCCGCAAGCAGTTGGCACAAGCCATCGAAATGCGCCTGTGACTCGTCGCCCAGGAAATCAAACAAATGCGGCGCGCTGTCGGCCATGGCTTGCATCGCCGGATTTTTCGTATCCAGCACGCGCAGCGGATTGGTGTACAGACGGCGCAGGCCGTCTTCGTCCAGCACGTCGCGATGCTGCTCCAGGTGCGCGATCAGCGCGGCACGGTGGGCGGCGCGCTCGGCTGGCAAGCCCAGGGAGTTCAGTTCCAGACGCACATCCGTCAGGCCTAATTGCTTCCACAGTCGCGCCAGCATGATGATGAGCTCGGCATCGACGTCCGGCCCGGCGAAGCCCAGTGCTTCGACGTCAATCTGGTGAAACTGGCGATAGCGGCCGCGCTGCGGGCGCTCGTGACGAAACACGGGGCCAATGCTGTAGACGCGATGCGGCCGGTCATACAGCAGATTGTGCTCGATGGTGGCACGCACCACACCGGCCGTCATTTCAGGACGCATGGTCAACGAGTCGCCATTGAGTGCATCCGTGAACGTATACATCTCTTTTTCGACGATGTCCGTGACCTCGCCGATGCCGCGCGTAAACAAGCGGGTGTGCTCCAGCACCGGCGTGCGCACATTGCGATAGCCGTAGCTGCGCAGCCAACTGCGCACGATGTCTTCGAATTGCTCCCAACGAGCGCCATCGCCCGGCAGTACGTCATTCATGCCGCGGATCGCGGCGACTTTTTGAAACGCTTGCGTCATCTTCATCATGCCGTGGCGGCCCGCACTGCGGCCCACCATACGGCTCAGCCCTTACTTTTAATGAGTGGCCTGCGCACCATAACGGCGCGCGACGTAGTCTTCGACAATGGTCTGGAATTCTTCGGCGATACGTTCCCCCTTGAGGGTAACGGTACGTTCGCCGTCGATAAACACCGGTGCCGCGGGCACTTCGCCCGTACCCGGCAAACTGATCCCGATATCCGCGTGGCGGCTCTCACCGGGACCATTGACCACACAGCCCATCACCGCAACGTTCATGCTCTCGACGCCCGGGTAATTGGCACGCCAGACAGGCATCTGTCGGCGTAAATAAGACTGTATGCTGTCGGCCAGTTCTTGGAAAAATGTGCTGCTGGTACGACCGCAACCCGGGCAAGCCACCACCATGGGCGTAAACGCACGCAAGTTCATGGTTTGCAGGATTTCCTGAGCCACCACGACCTCGCGAGTGCGATCGCCCCCGGGCTCGGGAGTCAGTGAAATACGAATCGTGTCGCCGATACCCTGCTGCAGCAACACCGACAAGGCGGCGGTCGACGCAACGATCCCTTTGCTGCCCATGCCGGCTTCGGTGAGCCCCAGGTGCAACGGGTAATCGCAGCGTGCGGACAGGTCGCGGTACACCGCGATCAGGTCTTGTACGTGACTCACCTTGCAGGACAAGATGATGGCATCACCGCGCAGACCGAGCTCTTCGGCCCGCTGCGCATTGCTGATAGCCGAGACCACCAACGCGTCGCGCATCACGGCCTGGGCTTCCCAGGGCTGGGCGCGGCGGCTGTTTTCGTCCATCTTGCGCGCCATCAACTCGTGATCCAGGCTGCCCCAATTGACGCCAATGCGCACTGGCTTGTCGTAACGGCAAGCGACTTCGATCATTTGCGCAAAATTGTCATCGCGGCGCTTTCCGCCCCCCATATTGCCGGGGTTGATGCGGTACTTGGACAACGCCTGCGCGCAATCGGGAAATTGCGTCAGGAGTTTGTGGCCGTTGTAATGAAAATCGCCCACCAACGGCACCGATACGCCCATGCGATCGAGTTGCTCTCGGATCGCAATGACCTCGCGCGCGGCTTCGGGGGTGTTGACCGTAATGCGCACCAGTTCGGAACCGGCTTGCGCCAAGTCCTTGACCTGAATAGCGGTCGCGATGGGCTCTGCGGTATCGGTATTGGTCATGGATTGCACCACGACCGGCGCCTGGCCACCAATCGTGACCACGCGATCCCCCCATGTGACAGCAACCGACCGGGTTTGGCGGCGTGGCGCAGCCCCTACCTCTGGAGGCGGGGCGTCTTGGCAGGGCAATGGCAACTCTTGCATGCGTCTATTGGATTACGGGTTTGCGCTGGACAGCCAACCGGGCAACCAATCGGCGGGTAACCAGCCTTGCCAGATCGCATACGCGCCCAACGCCACCAACAGGGCCAGGATCACCCATAGCCAACCCCAAGGGGCGGCACTGCGACTATCGCTGCGCCCGCTAACGGCCACGGGAATGGGAACGGTGCGTGATTCCCGGTGAACAGAGCCCGGCGCCGACAACACGCCGACCTGGCTTTCGACCGAAGAAACGATAGCGGCTGCATCGGTGTCGAGCAAGCGCGCGTAGCTGCGAACCAGTCCACGCAAGGAAACGCCTTTGGGTAATTTGTCCCATTGTTCGTCTTCGAGCGCCTGGATCTGGCGTGGCGAGAACTTGATGCGGCTCGAGACGTCGTCCAAGGACCACCCCTTGGCGACACGTAGACTGCGCAAGGCTTGGCCTACAGGTGTCGAGGTATCGACACGTGCCGCCTGCTCTTGGGAGTTTGACTCGGTAGAAAGAGCGAGCGCATCAAGCTCTTGCGTCATGCCGGCACCTGTGCAATAGGAATGGATCGGCCAGCATTACGCTGGGCAACACGCGTACGGTCACGGACCTCGCCGGCCAACTGCCCACAAGCCGCATCGATATCGTCGCCACGCGTTTTGCGTACCGTCGTCACAATACCGGCATCCATCAGACGCTGGGCAAAAACCTTGACTCGGGCGGAAGGCGAACGCTTGAGGCCCGAGGCGGGGAACGGATTAAAAGGAATCAGGTTGAGCTTGCAGCGTACCTGACGCGCGACCTGGATCAGCGCCTTGGCATGCTGATCGCTATCGTTCACCCCGTCCAGCATGCAGTATTCGAAAGTAATGAAATCTCGCGGCGCGCTGGCCAGATAGCGTTCGCACGCCGCCAGCAATTCTGCCAGCGGATATTTTTTGTTCAGCGGCACCAGATCATCACGCAGCGCGTCTGTCGGCGCGTGCAATGAGACGGCCAACGCCACCGGGCAATCTTTGGCGAGCCGATCCATCATGGGAACAACACCGGAAGTCGATACCGTGACGCGGCGGCGCGACAAGCCATAGGCGTTGTCGTCCAGCATCAATCGCAGCGCAGGCAACAACTGATCGTAATTGAGCAGAGGCTCGCCCATGCCCATCATGACAACGTTGCTGATGACGCGCGTATCGTCGTTGCGCCCTTCGCCCAGGCGCGCCGTACCGGCGTCTGCCTCGAGAACGCGCTTGGCCCACCACAACTGGCCGATGATCTCGCTGGTTTGCAAATTGCGGTTGAACCCCTGGTGGCCCGTGGAGCAGAAGCGGCAGTTCACCGCACAGCCTGCCTGGCTGGACACGCACAAGGTACCGCGATCGTCTTCGGGAATGAAGACGGTCTCGATGGCATTGCCCTGCCCTACATCGAACAGCCACTTGCGTGTGCCGTCGGAAGAGCGCTGCTCGGTATTGACCGGCGACGCCTGGATAAGGCAGTGCTGCGCCAATTGCCCGCGAAACTCGCGGGCCAGATCGGTCATGGCATCGAACGAGTCAGCCCCGCGCTGATGCACCCAACGCTGCAACTGGCGGGCGCGAAACGGCTTGCCCCCCCACTGCCCGACCAGCTCGGACAATTTGGCGGCATCGAGGCCCAGGAGATTGACGCGTTCGGCGGTTTCCATGACGTACTCAGGCAATGCTAATCCGGATCAACGGCTGTGAATGTTGATTTCGGGGAAGAAGAAAGCGATTTCCACAGCGGCGGTCTCGGGAGCATCGGAACCGTGCACGGCATTGGCGTCGATGCTGTCAGCGAAATCGGCGCGGATGGTGCCCGCCTCTGCTTTCTTGGGATCGGTTGCGCCCATCAGGTCGCGGTTCGTCTGGATGGCGTTTTCGCCTTCGAGGGCTTGTACGAACACCGGGCCCGAGACCATGAAATCAACCAGGTCCTTGAAGAAGGGGCGCTCTTTGTGCACGGCGTAGAAACGCTCGGCATCGGCACGCGACAGTTGTTGCAGGCGCGCGGCGATGACTTTCAGGCCAGCGTTTTCAAAGCGAGCGACGATCTGACCGATGACGTTCTTGGCCACGGCATCGGGCTTGATAATCGAAAGTGTGCGTTGGACGGACATGGAGACTCCAAATTCCTAATAAAAACAGGGACTTCTGTAGGGTTTACAGTAACCCGGCATTCTAACACGCCGTCAAGTCCGTAATACATCTTAAAATGAATGGTTCGCTCGGCCAATAAATTGGTCGGGCCCCGTTTTTTGCCGGAACCCCGTAATGACCGAAGCTGCTGCCCAAACCTCCCCCGACACCCACACCGCCGACCTGCCCAAGAGCTTTGAGCCCGCAGAGCTTGAAGCCCACTGGTACAACGAATGGGAGCGCCGCGGCTATTTCACGGCGGGCCAACACGTAAAAACGGGGACGGACGCTCAACCGTACGTCGTCCAGTTTCCCCCGCCCAACGTTACGGGCACACTGCACATGGGACACGCCTTTAACCAGACCATTATGGACGGTCTGGTGCGCTATCACCGTATGCGCGGCGACGACACCGTGTTCATTCCGGGCACCGATCATGCCGGCATCGCCACCCAAATCGTGGTGGAACGCCGCCTGGATGCCCAAAATATTTCACGCTACGACCTGGGTCGCGAAAAATTCGTCGAAAAAGTGTGGGAATGGAAAGAGCAATCGGGCAACACCATCACCAGCCAGGTACGTCGCCTGGGCGCCTCCGCCGACTGGCCTCGCGAATACTTCACCATGAACGACAGCATGTCGCGCGGCGTGGTGGAAACCTTTGTGCGCCTGTACCAACAGGGCCTGATTTATCGCGGCAAGCGGCTGGTCAACTGGGATCCCAAACTGCTGACGGCCGTCTCCGACCTGGAAGTGCAGTCCGAAGAAGTCGACGGCTACATGTGGCACATTTTGTACCCGTTTGTCGACGGCCCGCAAACCATTGTGGACAAGGATGGACAGACGGTCACCCTGCGCGGCATGACCATCGCCACGACCCGCCCCGAAACCATGCTGGCTGACGGCGCGCTGTGCGTACATCCCGACGACCCCCGCTACCAGCACCTGATCGGCAAAATGGTCGAGTTGCCGCTCTGCGACCGCAACATTCCCATCATCGCCGACGACTTCGTTGATCCTGATTTCGGTACCGGTTGCGTCAAAATCACCGGCGCGCACGATTTCAACGACTACGCCTGCGCGCAACGCCACGATCTGCCGCTGATCGTGATTTTCACGCTGGACGCGCACATCAACGAAAACGGCCCCAAGCAATTCCAGGGCATGGAACGCTACGAGGCCCGTAAAGCTGTCGTGGCCCAACTCGAAGCCGAGCAATACCTGGTCAAGATCCAGCCGCATAAAATGATGCAGCCCAAGGGAGACCGCACCGGTGTGGTGCTGGAACCCATGCTGACCGATCAGTGGTTCGTGGCGATGAGCAAGCCCGCGCCCGAAGACACCCTGCATCCAGGCAAGAGCATCACCGAGGTTGCCCTGGACGTAGTGGCCAACGGCCAAATCAAGTTTTATCCGGATAACTGGACCACGATCTACAACCAGTGGCTGAACAACATTCAGGACTGGTGCATCTCGCGCCAGCTCTGGTGGGGCCACCAGATCCCGGCCTGGTACGCCGAGGACGGCCAGATATTCGTCGCCCACTCCGAGGCACAGGCCCAGGAACAAGCGCGCGCCGCGGGCGTGACGGGCCCGCTCAAGCGCGACGACGATGTACTGGACACCTGGTTTTCGTCGGGCCTGGTTCCCTTTACGACGCTGGGCTGGCCCGAAGACACGCCTGACCTGCGCCGCTATCTGCCGTCCAGCGTGCTGGTCACGGGTTTTGACATCATTTTCTTCTGGGTGGCTCGCATGGTCATGCTGACCACGCACCTGACGGGTCAAATTCCGTTCAAGCACGTGTATGTGCATGGCCTGATCCGCGATGCGGACGGCCAGAAAATGAGCAAATCCAAGGGCAACACGCTAGATCCGGTGGACCTGATTGATGGTATCGACCTGGATGGCTTGATCGCCAAGCGGACCTATGGGCTGATGAACCCCAAGCAGGCGAGCACCATCGAGAAAACCACCCGTCGCCAGTATCCTGATGGCATTCCGTCTTTTGGTACCGACGCGCTGCGTTTCACCATGGCGGCCTATGCCACCTTGGGCCGCAACATCAACTTCGACCTCAAGCGCTGCGAAGGCTATCGCAACTTCTGCAACAAGCTGTGGAATGCGACCCGCTATGTGTTGATGAATACCGAAGGCCACGACCTGACCGGCGATCAATCCGCCGAATTGTCGTTCGCCGATCGCTGGATCGTCAGCCAATTGCAGGCACTGGAAGCCGAAGTCGAGCGCGGCTTTGCCGACTATCGTTTCGATAACGTCGCCAACGCGCTCTACCGCTACGTGTGGGACGAGTATTGCGACTGGTACGTCGAGCTGGCCAAGGTACAGATCCAGAACGGCACGCCGGCCCAACAATTGGGAACGCGCCGCACCCTGATTCGCGTCCTCGAGGCCGTGCTGCGCCTGGCCCACCCCATCATTCCGTTCATTACCGAAGCCCTGTGGCAAAAGGTCTCGGTCGTGGCCGGCAAGCGCCAGGCCGATGCCACCGACAGCGTGAGCGTGCAGCCGTACCCGCGCAGCAACCCCGACGCCATCGACGCCGCTGCCGAAGCGGACGTCGCGGAGCTGAAGGCCCAGGTCGAAGCCGTTCGCGCATTGCGCGGCGAGATGAACCTATCCCCCGCACAGCGAGTCCCGCTCATTACGCAAGGCGACGCCGCCACACTCAAGCGCAATGGCCCTTACCTGGCCGCACTGGCCAAGCTCAGCCAAGTCGATGTGGTCGACACGCTACCCGATGCCGGCGCCCCGGTACAGGTGGTAGGTACCGCCCGCCTGATGCTGCACGTTGAAATCGACGTCGCGGCCGAGCGTGCTCGCCTGGACAAAGAAATCGCCCGCCTCGAAGGCGAAGTCACCAAAGCCAACGGCAAACTCGGTAACGCGAGCTTTGTCGAGCGCGCGCCAGCCGCCGTCGTCGAGCAAGAAAAGGCCCGCTTAGCGCAATTCAACGACGTCCTGTCCAAGGTCCACGAACAGCGGGCCAAGCTGGGGTAAACGCATCTCGCCACACAAGACGGCCACCCAACCGTAAACGCAACCCGTCCCTGGGGCATCGAGCAGAATGATTTGCTCGGATGCCGTCAGGGACGATGCTTATTGATGCCTTGACGTGTAAAGCGACTCAGTTGTCCATGCTGATGCCAGCCACTTTGACGACCGTTTTCCAGCGCGCAATCTCATCCAATTGAAATTTGCGCAGCTTCTCGCCGACCGCGTCCCCAGGCTTGGCGCCTATGTCTTGTATTGCCTTACTGGTTTTGGGTGCATGCAAGATCGCCGAGACGTTGCTCTGCAACAGATGCAAGCGATTTGCCGGGGTTTTTGCCGGCGCGAACAGGGCATACCAGGCCGTGGCAACATAGTCCGCGATCCCCGCCTCTTGCATGGTGACGACCTCTGGAATCACCGCGTTGCGCACGGGATCACAGACCGCCAACGCCCGCAAAGCGCCGCTCCTGATGTGCGGCAGAACAAGAGGCAAATCAGCAAACATCACTGGCACTCGTCCCCCCACAAGATCGACCAAGGCCCCCGCGCTGCCCTTGTACGGCACGTGCTGCATCGATGTTTGAGTCGAGTATTTGAACAACTCGGCCGCAAGGTGCTGAGATGCGCCCACGCCTCCCGATGCATAACTGATACTGCCCGGGCTGCCCTTTAACAGTTGCACGAGCTCCTTGACGCTCTGCACTTTCAGATCAGGATGGACGACCAACACGAGTGTGACCTCGCCCGCCAACGCAATGGGCGCGAAGTCAGTGACGGGGTCATAGGGCATGTTGCGATAGATGAGCGGATTGGTCGCATGCGTTCCAATTGAACCCATGATTAACGTATAGCCGTCGGGAGAAGACTTGGCCACATAGTCTGCGCCAATATTGCCGCTGGCGCCCGTACGATTCTCTACCGTCACGGGCTGCTTTAGTCGCTCGGACAACTGCGCACCAATCAGGCGTGTCAACACGTCCGTGGAACCGCCCGGTGCAAACGGCACAATCATATGGATCGGCTTGCTGGGGAAAGCCTCTTGCTCGGCGGCAAACGCCATAGACGGCCCGAGCATGCATGCCGCAACCATGCTGCGCAACACATCCCTTCGATGACAGGCCGTCATACCGTGACCTCCATTTCCGCAACGTGCCCTGAAGGCGTACCGAGCACGGTTGTGCGCTCCAGATGCCGCCTGCACTGAGGGTCGTAATCTCCCAATGCGAGATGGCTAGTGCAACGGTTATCCCAAATCAGTAAATCGTTCGCCTGCCAGCTATGGCGATAGACAAAATGAGGACGCGTCGCGTGACGAATCAGAAAATCGATCAAAGGCTTGCTTTCTTCCTGCGTCATTCCTTCGAAGCATTTAACCTTTTCGCCGATGTATAGCGCCTTACGCCCCGTCTCGGGATGAACGCGCACGACAGGCTGCGCCACGGGTGGGTTCAACCGTTGATTTTCCTTTTCCCAGGTCGCGGATAGTCCCGAATTTTTTCTCTCAGAATGGTGAACGCCATTCAAACCCTCAAGCATCTGCTTCATGCGCCCTGACAGCGTGTCATAGGCAAGATACATGTTCGCAAACAGGGTGTCCCCTCCCACGGGCGGCACTTCAATCGCATGCAGAAGCGACCCCAGCGCCGGCGCAAGCGTGAACGACATATCGGAATGCCACATCTGGCCGGTGTATCTAGAGTTCGACGGGCCACCATCTGGTTTTTGATCATTGGTCACCATCAACAGCACCGGCAACGTAGCGTCCCGATCCATGGGCAGCGACTCATGCTCATCCAAATCTCCAAATCGACGACTGAACGCAATGTGCTGCTCGCGGGAAATGGATTGGCCTCGTATCAGGAGCACACCGAATTGCAGAAATCCTTGATGCACCTGCTTCCACTCAACCTCAGAAACAGGAGAATGCAGATCCAACCCGATGACCTCCGCGCCCAAAGCGAACGAAAGTGGTCTAAAGTCAACAGCCATGTTTCACGCCTCCTCTTTCTGGCCATTGAATCACCCGACGATGGTTTTGATAATCGGTAATATTGAAAGAATTATTTGATTTTTCGGAAGAAATTGACTGCTCCCTTCCCTAAAAGGAAAGGGATTCCCACTTCATAGAACCGAGCCGTTGCGCATCAACACTCATGCACTCAGGTCTTACCGATCGACTTTTTCTCCTGTTGAGAGCGTCGCAAAATGAGTCAGTCCCAGATCAATCCCAACACAGCCCGGCGCGGGCGTTTTCTGCGCCACGATGTCATCACACAGCAGGCTGACAAAGTATCGCCCTGCGGGGTCTTTGCTGACGGTGACGGTGGTGACCTTGGCTGCCTTGGGGAGCTGACGGGACCAACGAATCGGGAGCGCCTCGCGCATCTTCGCCAACTTGAGCGAGCGGCCATCCCAGCGAAAGGCACTGGCGGTGTATTCGGCAGATTGCGGACCGTCCTTGCGCTTGAATCGCGCGTATCCCGTGCGTTTCGCGAAGAAATTAACAAACGCCGTTTGCAAATGGCGCAGCGTTTGTTGCAGAGGAACACTACTGACCTCGTTCAACCAGAGGTGGTCCGGCGTCTTTTTCAGCGCCGTCAGTGCAGCCGAGGTCGCGTGATACGCCAGACGCTCTTGCCGCTGGGCCCAGGCCGTCGAACGAAGATTAAGCATGTGGTTATAGACCATACGCACACAACCAAACGTGCGAGCCAGCGTGATCGCTTGCTCGGGCGTGGGATAGAACCGGAATCGGTAGGCACGTTTGGTTTGCATGCCCGAGATACTATTCAAACCAAACCAGATGGCTGGATATCCATCCAGACAACAGCTCAAGTAAGACCAATCCTGCAGCCTGACGGCGGCGTCCCTTTCCTCCCCGGCAGGAATGCCGAGGTTTCTCGGAGCAATGGATGAACCTTCGCCGTATCGAGAGTTTTATTGCCGTCGCCGAGCTACTCAGCTTTAGCGCTGCCAGTGCCAAACTGCATCGCTCGCCTGCGGCGGTCAGCACTCACGTGCAACAACTCGAGGCGGAATTGGGCGTTCCACTTTTTGATCGCACCACACGGCAAGTCGTCATGACGCCTGACGGCCAATTGTTTTATGCACGTTGCCAGACAGTTATCCGTGAACTGGCGGATATCTCCCGAGAGCTGGGAGACCGGTCGGCACTACGCGGAGGCCACGTATCAATTGGCACGGTTCCGTCGATTTCAAGCCTGAAACTGCCGGCTGTCTTGGGTGAGTTCAAAAGCAGGTATCCGAACGTCACGTTAGAACTACACGAAGGGCCGATCAATCAGATCCATCAACACCTGAGAGAACGCGTTACCGATTTCGCCGTCGCGCCCCTACACGAGGACTCGCGCGAACTGGATCACACACCAATCATCGATGATCGATTCGTTGCCATCCTTCCCCGTTCAATCGCGGCGAATCGGAAATACATCACGCTGAAGACCCTAAATCAATTCGATCAACTCGCGCTGTCTCACGAGACGGCGGTGCGAACGACGGTAGAAGTCGCCTTCCGGAATGCCGGCTTACGCTATCTCCCCAAAATCGAACTGACCCATCATCAGACGGTTATCAGTATGGTAGAAGCGGGGCTTGGCGCTGCCATCCTTCCCATGATCTGCGTACCCAAAGACGGCAGCGCCAACTATCAGGTCGTGCCTATTCGCCCGGCCAACATCAAACGGCAAATCTGCATTGTGACCTTGAGCGGCAAGAAACTCAGCCCGGTGGCCCAGACCTGCGCAGACCAGATTGCCCTGGCCCTGAGGGAGTGAATTCGTTTTTATCCCGCGTGGCAGCGGAAAGATCTACAACCCGGACGCCAGCGTCGCCAGATAACGTTCATCGGCCTTGGTCAGCCAACCATTGGCGCGTGCGCGGGCTAGCAGATCAGGACGGCGTGCTGCCGTGAGGCGCAGGGATTGCTCGCGGCGCCAACGCGCGATGTTCGCGTGATGGCCGCTCAGCAATTCAGCGGGGACGCTCTGACCGTCATACACCTCGGGCCGCGTGTAGTGCGGGCTATCGAGCAAGCCGGAAAGCGTGTCGTTAAAGGAGTCCTGTAATGCGGAGTCGCCATCATTCAGGACACCAGGCAAGAGCCGTACCGCGGCATCGACCACTGCCAGTGCGGCGATTTCTCCGCCCGACAAGACAAAGTCACCGAGCGAAATCTCGTCCGTTACACAACGATCGATAAAGCGCTGGTCGATGCCCTCGTAGCGGCCACAGATCAGGATCGCCCCCGCACTGTCGGCCAACGACTGGGCGGCTTGCTGGTCGTAGCGACGGCCCGTAGGCGACAACAGCACCACGGGCGCTAGCCCACCCCCCTGAGCGGCGCGATCTTGCTGCGCAGCGGCGACAGCGGCCTCTAGCGGGGCCGCCATCATCACCATGCCAGGGCCACCGCCATAAGGACGGTCGTCAACAGTGCGGTGCACATCGTGGGTATAGTCGCGGGGATTCCAGGCACGCAACGCCCATAGGCCTTGCGTGTGGGCTCTGCCGGTAACACCCAAGTCGCGCACCGTTCCGAACATGTCCGGAAAAAGCGTGACGACATCGAAGCGCATCAGAATTCCGCGGGCCAGTTGCTATCAATGCGGCGCGCCGACAAATCGACCGCCAGAATGTGGGCACCCACAAAAGGCACCAGCATTTCCAGCGGGCGACCCTTGGCGTCAAGCCTGGGCTCAGGCTCAGCACCCGGCGCTGGAGCGCGCTGCAACACGACACGCAAGATCGCGTGCGCGCCATTATCGGCCACGTCCTCGACAACACCGATACGAGCGAGTTCGCCCTCGGCGTCCGAATAAAATGCGCAGCCGATCAGATCAACCCAATAGTATTCATCGTCTGCGGCCACCGGGAATTGGCTACGCGGCACCTGTACGGAGCAACCACGCAACGCCTCGGCCTGATCGCGATCGTCAATACCATCTAGCTGAGCCACGACGGTCGTGCCCTGGGGCCGGGCCTGTAATACTCGATAAGTATGAGGTGCAGACGTGACAACGCCTCGCGCCGTTTCGGGGGCGAGGCGAGCCAACCACCAGGTTTTCACCCGGCGTAGTACATCAGCCTGTGCGGAATGCGGCTGCACTTTAACCCAACCCTTGACACCATACGCCCCGCTGACGCGGCCTAATTCGACTAAGTCGTCAGGCACTACGTTGCGAGTCGTGGCATCAGGCATAGGGCCAGCAACCGAACGATGCACAGGATTTCCGGCGAGCCCTTAGGCTGCGGCGGAAACCTTGGCCGAGTAGTCTTTGACCAGACGCTCGACGGCGGGCGACAGTTGTGCGCCGGTCTTGGTCCAGTACTCAACGCGATCCAGCGCAATACGCAGCTTTTCCGCGCTATCGCTGGCGACGGGGTTGTAAAAACCCACGCGCTCGATAAAGCGGCCATCGCGACGATTACGCGAATCGGCAGCTACCAGGTTGTAGAACGGACGCTTTTTGGAGCCACCGCGGGCCATGCGAATCACCACCATAGGTAATCCCTTGAATTAGTTGTGAAAAACGGAAGATTCTAGCATTAAATCGAGAGTCATGGCAAGCCTTACCTCACCCTACTCCCAGAGGGCGGTACTTATCTCCGACGCAAAAAATGTAAAACAGCGTCTTGGGCCTCGTGCTGCGCGACGAGCTCGTTACCAGTCTGCTTGGCGAAGGCCTGAAAATCGCGCGTGGCCTTGGGGTCGGTCGTGGTCACGCGCAACACCTGACCGCTCTCCATTTGAGCCAAGGCTTTTTTGGCACGCAAGATGGGCAGCGGGCAAGTCAACCCGCTGGCATCGACCTCGTGCTGGAAAGCCGGCAGACCCTCGACAATATCAGAGGCGTTCATCAACCCATCCTGTCACGCTGGCCACAGCGGCCGGCAACGCCTGGGCGTCGGATCCACCGCCCATCGCCATATCGGGCCGCCCCCCCCCTTTGCCGCCGACCTGGCTCGCCACAAAGCCCACCAGCTCGCCCGCCTTGACGCGGCCTGTCAGATCGGCCGTCACGCCACCCACCACACTGATCTTTCCATCGCCGCCGGCGCTGGCCAGCAATACGACGGCCGATTTCAGGCGGTCTTTGAGGTTGTCTACCATTCCACGCAGGGCCTTGGGATCGACGTCGCCGATGCTGGCGGCCAATACCTTGACACCCTTGATGTCGGCAGCCTTGGCGGCCAGGTCATTGCCCGCGCTGGCGGCCAATTTGCCGCGCGCCTGCTCCAGGTCTCGCTCTAGCGCACGCACCTGATCCTGCACCTGGGCGATACGTTCGGGCAGATCTGCGGGCGTGCTGCGCAACACGCCCGCTGCACGCAGCAGCAAGGCCTGTTGATTCTGTACCCATACCAGAGCGTTATCGCCGGTGATGGCCTCAATCCGGCGCACGCCAGCCGCGACCCCCCCTTCGTTCACGATCTTGAACAGACCGATATCGCCCGTACGGGTGACGTGCGTACCGCCACACAGTTCGCGCGAGAAACCGATATCCAGCACCCGCACCGTGTCGCCGTATTTTTCACCGAACAACGCCATGGCGCCACCCTTGACGGCATCGTCATACGCCATGACCTGGGCCTGGGCGGGCTGGTTTGCCAGCACCTCGGCGTTGACGATGGATTCAACCTGCGCGAGCTGCTCGGACGTCATCGGCGCATCGTGAGCGAAGTCGAACCGGGTCTTGTCCGGATCCACCAGCGAGCCACGTTGTTGCACATGGCTACCCAACACCTGGCGCAAGGCCTTGTGCATCAAATGGGTCGCCGAGTGGTTACGTACCGTGCGCGCACGGCGCACGGCATCCACGCGTGCCAGCAACGTGTCTCCGACGGTCAGGGCACCGGATTCGAGCTCCCCATGGTGCCCAAAGACGCCGGCCTGAATCTTGAGGGTATCGGCCACGGCAAAGCGAACCCCGCCCCCCTCGAGCAAACCGGTGTCACCGACCTGGCCGCCCGATTCGGCATAAAAAGGCGTGGCATCCAGCACCACGACGGCCTTTTGGCCAGCCTGAACACGGTCGACCTGAGTGCCATCCACGTACAGCGCAGTGACCTTGACCCCGTCGAGCTCGAGCTTGTCATAGCCCTCAAAGCGTGTCTCGGCCCCCTCGTAGCTCAGGCCTTCGGCCATTTTGAACTTGCCGGCGGCGCGTGCCTGATCCCGCTGACGCGCCATCGCAGCCTCAAAGCCGTCCATATCGACCTCGACATTGCGCTCGCGGCAAATGTCGGCGGTCAGATCCACCGGAAAGCCATAGGTGTCGTACAGCGTGAACAACGTCATGCCGTCCAACTGTGCCCCTGCCGACACGCCGGCCAGCGCACCATCCAGGATTTTCATCCCATGTTCGAGGGTTTCGCCAAAGCGCTCTTCTTCTTGCTTGAGCACCTGCGCGACGCGCTCGGCCGCCTGAGCCAGCTCGGGATAGGCCTGCCCCATTTCGGCAACCAGATCCGGGACCAACTTGTGGAAAAACGGCTTGGTTTGCCCAAGTTTGTAACCGTGGCGCAGCGCACGACGCACGATACGGCGCAGCACATAACCCCGGCCCTCGTTGCTGGGAATAATGCCGTCGACAATCAGGAAAGAACACGCACGAATATGGTCGGCGATGACTTTCAACGAGTTGTCTGCAAGATCCTTGACGCCGGTTTCGCGCGCAGCGGCCTGGATCAGGTTACGGAACAGGTCAATCTCGTAATTCGAATGCACACCCTGCAGGACCGCCGCGATACGCTCCAGGCCCATGCCGGTGTCTACACAGGGTTTGGGCAAGGGCTCCATGTTGCCGGCGGCATCACGCTCGAACTGCATGAACACGAGGTTCCAGATTTCGATGTAACGGTCGCCGTCCTCTTCGGGGGAACCCGGAGGGCCGCCCCAGACATGGGGGCCATGGTCGTAGAAAATCTCGGAACACGGGCCGCAAGGGCCGGTGTCAGCCATCTGCCAGAAGTTGTCCGACGCGTAGCGAGCCCCCTTGTTGTCACCAATGCGGATGATGCGTTCGTGGGGGACCCCGATTTCCTTGGCCCAAATATCGTAGGCCTCGTCATCCTCTTGGTAGACCGTGACCCAGAGCTTTTCGGCCGGCAACTTGTAGACGGTGGTCAACAGCTCCCAGGCATATTGGATCGCGTCGCGCTTGAAATAGTCGCCAAAGCTGAAATTGCCCAGCATTTCAAAGAACGTGTGGTGCCGGGCCGTATAACCGACGTTTTCCAGGTCGTTGTGTTTGCCGCCGGCGCGCACACTGCGCTGCGACGACGTCGCGCGCGAATAGGAACGGGCTTCCTTGCCGGTAAAGACGTCCTTGAACTGCACCATTCCCGAGTTGGTAAAGAGCAGCGTGGGGTCGTTGCCCGGCACGAGCGACGCCGAAGGCACAATCGTGTGCCCTTTCGACTGGAAAAATTGCAGGAACTTCTGGCGAATCTCTGAGGATTTCATGCGTGGACGAACCGGGATTAAGGCGAATCTTTAATTATAGAGGGTTGGCCGCCTAACGTCATAGCAGCGCCCGGTATAGCGGCACCACCGCGCGAGGTCGCAGATATCCGCGACAGAGTGCGGCGCAGAAACAAGCTGCATGCCCTGGGGCCCAGAAAAGGGCCACGAATCGTTCGAAAGGCACCCTGATTTCAGAAAATTTGACGAAAATTCGACGAACAATGATCCATGCTTAACTGTCAGCGCCTCTTGGCGTACTTGGCGTACTTGGCGTTGGATGCCTGGGTTTCGCCGGATCATCGCGGCTTTCGGTATGCTGGCTAGCACTGACGCGTCCGTCTATATTGGACGGCAACCCCAAGAGCCACCCTTTAAGAACAGGCCCAATTCAGCGTCAACAACCGTGCCATCGCCCTGCCCGCCTATGAAAACCGTTTCGGCCAATGTCCGTTACCAGGTATTAATCGTTGAAGATGATCTCACTATTGCGGGTAATCTTTATCAATTCTTAGAGATGGGGGGGTTTATCCCTGATGTGGCTTACGATGGATCGACGGCGCTGCGCATGCTGCAGAACCAGTCTTTTGATGCCATCGTGCTGGATGTGGGCTTGCCTGGCAAAGACGGCCACCAAGTTTTGCATACCCTACGAACCGAATGGCGCAAAGCCATTCCGGTATTGCTGTTGACGGCCCGGGATACGTTGGAAGACAAACTAGCTGGCTTTGGACATGGCGCTGACGACTACCTGACCAAGCCATTTGCCCTTGCTGAAGTACAAGCGCGCTTGTTGGCGCTCATTCACCGGGCAACGGGCACCGTCGTCGATGCCATCCAGACCTGTGGCTCCTTGCAGTTCGATGCGCGCACTCGTGACGTATCGGTCGCGAACCAGTCACTGCATCTCACGCGAAAATCCGCGCTGATTCTGGAGACGTTGCTGCGAAACGCGGGCCAAGTCGTATCGAGAGAGGCACTCGAGTCCGTGCTGTGGAACGATGAGCCGCCCTCCAGCGACGCCCTGCGCAGTCAAGTGCATCTGCTCAGACGTGCCTTGTCGGACGCCGGCTTTGACGGTATCGAAACCGTACACGGGATAGGCTGGCGGCTGGTACTGCCCGTCGCCGAATCATGAAAAACGGTACGCTCACGCAACGAGTGATATGGGCATTGACCGGCGCAGTCGCCATCTTCGTCGGCGCGCTGGCGTTGCTGGCCTATCTGGCGTTCGATCAAATGGAAGACGGGTTAGTCGATCAGATCCTCACGTCCGAGGGAGATCGCCTCGTGCATCACCTGCAAACTGACCCTGATTTTGCCGTTCCGAACGACACGCTGGAACTCAGTGGCACGATGCGTGTCTGGCTGCGCCCCGATGTCACGACCAGCGACATGCCCACTGTGCTCAAGGAGCTTGCTCCGGGATTGCATCTACTAGAGCCCGACAACGAAACCTGGCATGTCATGGTCGCCGACACGCCACGCGGACGGCTTTACCTGCGGTATGACGCCACAGAGCATGAAGCCCGTGTACACGAGTTCGGTTTAATCGTGTTGGGCATGGGCGTACTTTGCGTCATCGCCGCGTATGCCTTGTCGCGCCGTATTGCGGCCATTGCCGTCGGCCCGCTCTTGGATCTCACCAGCCGGCTATCGAACTGGGCGCCGGGTTCGCCGGATATTGCCATCACGCGCGACGACGAAGCGGGTCGACTGATCGAGGCGTTTAATCGCGTGCAGAATCAGGTGGATCACTCCATCGCTCGCGAGCGCGAATTTGCCGCCAATATCAGCCACGAAGCTCGCACGCCGTTGGCCGCTATTCGGTCTGACAGCGAAATCATGCTTCTGGATGCGGCATTGCCCGCCGACCCACGAGAGCGTCTGACACGCGTCATCGCCAACGTCGATCACATCGTCGCCTCGCTGGAAAGCGCGCACGCTATGGCGCGAGACCAACCCCGCCCGGCCGAACCTGTCGATCTGAACACCTGCATGGATGACGCGTGGCGTGGTCTGGAAGCGATCGCGGAGGCCTGTGGCCTGATATTCCAGAACCATATTCCTGCACAAACCGTGCGGATGCTGGACAGATATGCACTGCTGACGGTGCTGCGCAACTTGGTACGCAACGCGATAGACCATGCCGCCCCCGCGACGTTAACGGCATTATTGACTGTCGACGGTACCCTTGAGTTGCGTGACAACGGGAAAGGAATCAAGGCCCAAGAGTTACCCTTTTTATTTCAACGGCATTACAGCGGACGTCTGGTGGACGAGGGTGCCCGTCCTGCGGCGCGAGGCGATTTTCAACACGGCCTGGGTCTGGCCATCGCCAAGCGCGTCTGTGACATGCAAGGCTGGAAGCTTGATGTCAGGTCGCAGTCGGGCGGCCCGAACCAGGGTACGTGTTTCACACTGCGTTTTGCCTGAACGCGCCCGCTTAACTTGTTTTTCGAGATGCTTTCTTCGCATTTGACGAAAATTCGACGTACACCTGCACATACTGGGCGCTCTTGAACACTAAGTCCCCATTGTTATGCCCATCGAATTTCGTTTGGAAACGCAGGCCCACGCGCTGCCGCCCCTTGCGCCCGAAGTATCGCTAACCGCCACACTCACCCGCGCGGCCAGATTCGACGACGTGCAAATCAGTTGTGTAGTCCCGTGCCTAAACGAATGCGACAACCTGCACCTGTTGCTGCCCGCTTTGCGTGAACAGTTGAAATCTCTGTCGTCGCAATGGGAAATCATCGTCGTTGATGATGGCAGCACCGACGGCACTCAGGACCTGATGCGGGAATGGTCCACGCACGACGGTATGCGTTACCTGCAACTGTCGCGTAATTTCGGTAAAGAAGCCGCGTTGTCTGCGGGCTTTAAGAGCGCCGACGGCGACGTCATTATTTGCCTCGACGCGGACTTGCAACACTCTCCCTCACTCATCGGCGCCATGCTCGAGCGCTGGCGCTCGGGCGCCGACATGGTCTATGCCGTACGCGCGCACCGCGACGACGAATCCTGGTTCAAACGCACCGGCGCACGCTGGTTCTACCGTTTGCTCAGCAGCAATCGAAACGTACAGGTACCGGCTCATGCGGGAGACTTTCGCCTGATGGATCGGCGTGTCGTCGACACGTTAGTGGCGCTGCCGGAGCGTACTCGCTTCATGAAAGGGTTGTATGCCTGGGTGGGATTTCGTGCAGAACCTCTACCCTATACCCCCGACGCGCGTGCGAACGGAATGAGCCACTATGGCGTCTGGCGGTTAGTACGCCTAGCCCTGGCAGGGTTGACCGCCTTTACCACTTGGCCGCTGCGCATGGTCAGCCTACTTGGCAGCATTTTTGCGCTGCTCTCATTTGCCTATGGCGGTTTTCTGGTATTTGACTACCTCACCAATGGCAATCACGTCTCGGGCTGGACGACCATCATGACCGCCCTACTGTTCTTCGCGGGCGTAAATTTGATCTCGCTAGGTGTGGTCGGCGAGTACATCGCCCGCATTTTCGACGAGGTCAAAGGTCGGCCGCTGTACGTGGTCCGCCAACAACGCGGGCGAGCCCGCCGTGCCCGTTCTGCTCAGGTACGCTCTTGAACGCGCGCCGCGATACCGGGGCCCCCCTGTGGGTGCCCCCCGCCGGCTGGTTGCTATTGGCGATCGGTACTTGGTTGGCTTTCCTGGCCTGGGCACGTGCTCTCACGCTGCCTGATGAGGGTCGCTATGCAGGCGTCGCGTGGGAAATGCTACGCAGCGGCTCGCATGCGGTGCCGTTGCTCGATGGCATGCCTTATTTTCACAAGCCGCCGCTGTACTACTGGATGGCCGAACTGAGTTTCAAACTATTTGGCCTGAACGAATGGGCGGCACGCGTGCCCTCATGGTTAGCCGCATGGGGAGCGTTATCCGGCCTGTACATTTTCGTGCGCCGCTATCGCGATGCGGCAACCGCAACCGTTGCCGTTGTCATGCTGGCCACCACGCCCTTCTTTTATGGTGGCGCACAGTTCGCGAACACGGATATGCTGGTTGCGGCGATGATCACCCTGAGCGTACTGGCGGGTGCAGACGCCGTCCTGCGTGCGCAATCCGATCAACCGTACCGTCTGATGTCCCTGAGTGCCGCGGCCTTCGCGGGCCTGGCCGTGTTGGCCAAGGGCCTGATCGGGCTGGTCTTGCCTGGCGCCACACTTTTCTTGTGGCTGGTATTGACTCGACGTTGGTACGGCTTGAGGGTATTGCTTTGGCTTCCTGCGCTGGTGCTGTTCGGGCTGGTGGCCGTGCCATGGTTTTGGCTCATGCAGCAGCAATTTCCCGATTTCTTTCATTATTTCTTCGTCTATCAACACTTCGAACGATTCGCCCAGTCTGGCTTCAACAATGCACAGCCCTTCTGGTTCTACCTTCCGGTCACCGTTGGCCTGACATTGCCCTGGTCGCTATGGGGAGGCGGCGCATTACGTAGAGCGTTCTGGCAGTCTGCAGACCCTGCGGGGCTGCGCAGTCTCATGGCGATCTGGGTGGTGGTCATTTTGGGTTTTTTTTCCATCCCCAGCTCGAAGCTCATCGGCTACATGCTGCCGGCGCTGCCTCCGCTGGCCGTGTTGTTGGCCATAGTGGTCGAGCGCGCGGTGCGGCAAAGCGCAACCGGCCATGCGCGGCGACTGACCTATCGCTGCATCGCCGGGTCAGCCATCCTTTGTGTCATTCTAGTTTGTGTATTCGTGGCCAACCCGCGTCACAGCGCCAAGCCCGTCGCTCGCCAACTTGCTGCGCAAATGCAGCCCGATGATACGTTGGTGACGCTGCATGCCTACCCTTTTGATCTAGGTATTTACACGGGAGCCACGCGGCCTGCTTGGGTGGTCGACGACTGGAACAACCCCGATATTCCGTTGCGCGACAATTGGCGCAAAGAGCTCTATGACGCGGGGCGCTTCGATCCCCAGACTGCCGCCCGTGTCCTGATTCAGCGAAAGGACCTCTTGGCCCGTCTGTGCGCGGCGCCTGCAGGCAGCCGGTTCTGGGTGTGGGGGGATGCCGATGACGGCAAGCGCACTCTCATTTTGCAAGGCCTGGACGCCCGTCTTTCGGATCGACGTTACCAGGTTTGGCGCGTGGACATAGATGCAGCGTTCAGCGACCGGATGTGTGGCGAAATGCCCAAAGCCGACTCCCCAGGAAAGTGAGTACCGCCAGTCCTAGCAGGATCAATGCAAGCAGCACGTCGTAGCGTAAACGCGTGACGTGCAGCAACCAGGCGTACGCGGCCTCGTTAATCAGAAATCCGCACGCAGAAATGAGAAAGAAACGCCGTGCGGCAGTCACCCAGTGTGCTGCCAAGCGACGAAAGGTAAGTCGATAATGACCCGTGAACGACACGACAAAAGCAATCAACCAGCCTATCGCATTGGCAGCGAGAGGTGGGATATGCAACCATTGAACGCTTGTCACCGCGACCAGCCAGTGCGTCACGGCCGCGGCACAGCCGACGGCGACGAACCAAGCAAGTTGTTTGATCAGGGCAGCCATATAAATTGGGGCAATGCCGACACAGGCAACAGAAGAAACGCAGATCGATGCTGGAAATACATCGTCGTGTGTGGCGACGATTTTGGCATGAATTTGAATATCGATGCAGGCATGCTTGAATTAGCCGCATTAGGCCGGCTCAGCGCGATCAGTTGCCTATCACTTGGACCAACCTTTACGACCCATGCGCGGCGTTTGCGTGACCTTGATGTTGACGTCGGCCTGCATTTGAATCTCACTGAATCGTTCGGCCTGCAAGATCAACCCGCCGTGATGCCTTTACCAACGCTGATTACGCGAGCCTATATCAGCCAACTAGATAGCGGTTGGATTGATGAGCAATTGGCACGCCAGCTAGACGCCTTTGAGGGAGTGCTCGGCCGAGCACCCGACTATGTCGACGGCCACCAGCATGTACACCAGTTACCTGGCGTGCTGCCACGCCTGCTACGGGTGCTGGAACTACGCTACGGCAGCGATCGCCCCTGGCTGCGTCACACGGCACCGGGAACGCAAAGCGGTGTCCCCTTAAGGGAATCCGCTAAAGCGCGACTGATCGGCACGCTGGGTGCGGGGTCCGTCGAGCGCGCGGCTCGCTCTGACGGCTGGCGTACCAATCGTCGTATGTTAGGCGTCTACGATTTCCACGGGGGGCCGCGTCGCTATGCGCAATTACTGCATCATTGGCTAAACAACGCCCGAGATGGCGACCTGCTGATGTGCCACCCCGCGCTACCCGGCGCCGCAGACAAGCTGGGAGCTCAGCGCGCAGCGGAGTTTGCAGTCCTTGCGAGCGCCGAACTAGGGCAATGGATGTCACGCAATGGCGTGCAAGTCGCACGCGCCAACTGGCCAATGAGATCCGCGACACCTGAGACAGCCTGCTCGGTGACACCCGACTCCCGGGACGCAGGCAATAGGTAGGCAAAAACCAACAACCTCGTCGTCGTCATGGTGATGCTGGACGGAAGTACCCGGTACGACGAGAATCCGGGAGTGGCATGGATTTCGTGCTCCTGACTCGTGTCGGCAATGGCCATCGGGGTGGATGTCATTATCCTGCTGCTGGCTGGCCTGTATAGTTATCGACGTAAGCGTAAAGCGCGTGCCCGTTGCGTACCGGCGCATGCAACACAGATCGTATTTGCTGAAAGGAACACACCATGAGTGATTCTAAAAAACCGGGCAATCCCCCCTCGACCACGGGCGCAGGCGCACCTGCTGTCAGCGACCGTAATTCGCTGACCGTCGGTACAAACGGCCCCATCCTGCTCCATGACGTGCACTTCCTCGAGCAAATGGCGCACTTTAACCGCGAGAAAGTGCCCGAACGTCAGCCGCACGCAAAGGGCGGCGGTGCGTTTGGGGAGTTCGAAACCACTGCGGATGTCTCGGCCTACACCAAGGCCGCGTTGTTCCAAAAAGGCTGTAAGACCGAAATCCTCGCCCGTTTTTCGACGGTGGCGGGCGAATCCGGCAGCCCGGATACTTGGCGCGATGTACGCGGCTTTTCGTTGAAATTCTATACAGACGAAGGCAATTACGATCTGGTCGGCAACAACACGCCCGTTTTCTTTGTGCGCGACCCGATGAAGTTCCCGCACTTCATCCGCAGCCAGAAACGCCTGCCGGACTCGGGCCTGCGTGATGCCAACATGCAGTGGGATTTCTGGACCAATAATCCCGAATCCGCCCACCAAGTGACCTATCTCATGGGCGTTCGCGGCCTGCCCCGCACTTGGCGTCATATGAACGGCTACGGTTCACATACGTATATGTGGATCAATGCTCAAGGCGAACGATTCTGGGTGAAATATCACTTCCATACCAAACAAGGCATGGAATTTTTCACGAACGCAGAGGCCAGCGAAATGTCCGGCCTGGATGCCGACTACCATCGCCGAGACCTGTTCAACGCCATCGCAAACGGCGACCACCCGGTCTGGGTCATGTCCGTTCAGATCATGCCGTATGACGATGCCAAGACCTATCGTTTCAATCCTTTTGACTTGACCAAGACCTGGTCGCACAAGGATTACCCGCTGATCGAAGTGGGCACGATGACGCTCAATCGCAACCCCGAAAATTTCTTTGCGCAGATTGAACAAGCGGCTTTCTCGCCGGGTAACACGGTGCCAGGTATCGGCCTGTCGCCGGACAAGATGCTGTTGGGACGCGCCTTCGCCTATGCCGATGCGCAACGCAACCGTATCGGCACGAATTTCCATCAACTGCCGGTCAACAAACCCAAGGTCCCCGTCAACACCTATATGTTTGACGGCCAAATGGCCTATGAGCACAGCGGAAATCAACCGGTTTATGTGCCGAATTCCGGTGGGCGCACATGGTCCGATGAGACCGGCAAGGTGGAGGATGGCTGGGACACCGATGGCGACATGGTGCGCAGCGCCTACCAGTTGCACGCGGAAGACGACGACTTTGGCCAAGCCGGCATCCTGGTGCGCGAGGTGTTCACCGACGACCAACGCAATCAGTTGGTCGACACCGTTGCCGGCGGTCTGCTGGGCGGTGTACGCAGCCCGGTGCTCGAGCGTGCGTTCGACTACTGGAAGAACGTGGACCCTGACATCGGCAAGCGCATCGAAGACAAGGTGCGTGCGACCAAGAAGTAATTTCAGGCCATAGCCGGGCCAGTCTGATTCTGGCCGGCTGCGCCCTTTCCTCCCGGCATGAATGCCGAGGTTCCCGGAGCAAATGATGAACAATTCGTCCGATTATGTCCCGCCCAAGGTATGGAAGTGGGAAAAGCAAAACGGTGGTCGATTCGCGAACATTAATCGGCCCGTTTCTGGCGCCACGCATGAAAAAGAACTGCCGGTGGGCCGACATCCCCTGCAGCTTTATTCACTGGCCACGCCTAATGGCCAGAAAGTGACGATCATGCTGGAGGAACTGCTGGCATTGGGCCACCAAGGCGCCGAGTACGACGCTTGGTTGATCCGAATCGGCGAAGGCGATCAATTCGGCAGCGGCTTTGTCGCGGCGAATCCGAACTCGAAGATTCCAGCGCTGGTCGACCGCAGTACGCCTACGCCCATTCGCGTCTTTGAGTCGGGCGCCATCCTGATGTACCTGGCGGAGAAGTTCGATGCCTTTCTGCCGACCGAACCCGCCGAACGCGCCGAGTGCCTGTCGTGGCTGTTTTGGCAAATGGGCAGCGCGCCCTATCTGGGTGGAGGGTTTGGGCATTTTTATAGCTATGCGTCCGTCAAGATCGAGTACGCGATTGATCGCTTCGCCATGGAGGCCAAACGACAACTGGACGTGCTCGACAAGCGTCTGGCAGACAACGAGTTTCTAACGGGCGACCAGTACACCATCGCGGATATGGCAGTCTGGCCGTGGTACGGCGGCCTCGTCAAAGGAGAGATCTATGACGCCGCCGAATTTCTGTCCGTGCAGGAGTATACGAACGTCCTGCGTTGGGCAAGCGCCATCGCGGCCCGCCCCGCCGTGCAACGAGGCCGGATCGTCAACCGTGCCCGCGGAGATCTATCCAGCCAACTGCACGAGCGACACGACGCCTCGGATTTCGACTTGCGTACGCAGGATAAACTGGAGGGTAGCGACGGGAAGGTCTGATCCGTTCAAATAAATACTAGCGAACAGTCACCATGCAGCAAACTACCCTGCCCTGCGGCACCGGCTCGGATGGCCTGCCGATCGGTCTGCAACGGGTAGGCGGCTTTCGCCAGGACGCGGAGTTGCTCAAGGCCTGCGCCGTGTTCGAGGCGGCAGGTTAGCCCGGACACCGTGTGCCGACTGAAAAAACACGTCAGGAAGCCGATGTTTCCTGACGCGTCTTGGCGCTCTCCACGGATAGCGTATCAGGAAGCGCCACCCCATTTTTGATGGCAAGCACCTGGGCCATGATGCTGACAGCGATTTCCGCGGGCGTCTTGCTGCCAATATAGATGCCGATCGGTGCGTGCAGGCGCTGCAATGATTCGGGGGTCTCGTCGAAATACTCGATAAAGCGCTTTTTGCGTTCGTTGGTATTACGGCGCGAACCGATTGCCCCCACATAGAATGCTGGGCTATGCAGTGCCTCGAGCAGCGCCAGGTCGTCGAGCTTGGGGTCGTGGCTCAAGGCCACCACGCACGTCCGCGAATCGGGTTTCATCGCAAGGACGGCGTCGTCGGGCATGTCGGAGACTAGCGCGACACCAAGCACGGACCAACTCCCGGTGTGTTCGACGCGCGGATCACAGACAGTGACCGCAAAATCGTTAAACAACGCCATGGTAGCGAGGTATTCGGCCATTACGCCCGCGCCGATCAGCAACATCCGATATTGCGGCCCCAGCGTACTGGACAACATCGCACCATCAAAGTGCAGCGCCTCGGGAGCGGTGGTGGGCGTCAGAGTGACGGCGCCGGTGGCGCAGTTCACCGACCGCTGGACGAGGTGGCCGGACTCCAGTTGCTGAACCAGCGCATCCAGTGCCTCAACATCGGGCTGAAACTCCAACAGCAATTCCAGCGTACCGCCACACGGCAACCCAAACTGATGCGCCTCGTCCGCCGTGACGCCGTAACGCACGAGCGAGGGTGTCGACCGCGGTATGCCCTCGCCTCCATAGGCCTGGGTATAGCGTTGCACCAAGTCGTCTTCGATACAGCCCCCTGACACCGAACCGATGCAGCGGCCGTCTTCGCGTAATGCCATCATGGAACCGACTGGGCGCGGGGATGAACCCCAGGTTTTGACGACCGTGACGAGCATGACTCGCTGCCCGTCGGCGTGCCAATCGCGTGCGCTGCGCAATACGCGTACGTCGACGCTTTCCATGCGATGATTTCCTTATACGTGGCGGGCTGTGCTCGTTCCCGAACGTCCCGCTTGCCTACTGTCTACGGTTTGCCGCTAGCCAGGATAGACTAAGCACATCCCATTAATCGATCGTATTGCCAAATGCCAAAAACGCTACCTGATCCCGTCGTCATTGTACTTGCAGCCGGCCAGGGAACCCGTTTTCGCGCGTCAGGGGGACAGGTGCACAAGCTTGACGCAGCGTTAGCGGGGCTGCCCGTGCTACAGCACGTGATACGCGCGGTGACGGCGTCGGGATTGCCGTGGCACGTTGTCCACCATGCATCGGGAGCCGGTATGGGCGACTCTATCGCCGCAGGCATCAACGCCACGGTCGATGCGCCAGGCTGGCTTATCCTGCCTGGCGACCTGCCACTGGTCACACCGCACTCGTTACGTTGCGTGGCGCAAGCGCTGGCCACATACACCGTGGTGGTGCCCCATTGGCAACAGCACCGGGGGCATCCAGTCGGGTTCAGCGCGGCGTGTCGCGATGCACTGATGCAACTGTCCGGCGAGATGGGTGCCGCATCGGTGGTGCGCCATTACCGCACATCAAATGAGGTCCTGGACCTGGCGCTGCACGACAGGGGCATCATCACCGATATCGATACCGTGGCGGATCTGGCGGGCGCGGAAAGCCTCCTGGCCTCGCGCTCTCGCCCATCGCGTTGACGGCCGATAGACCACCCATCAGCCCGCTATCGGCCCAGGCGCTACCCTGCCCCCAGGTCACGCAACGACGCCATGGTGACCTCGTAGGGGTGGGTGACCCCCAGCAGGGCCATATTCCGATGGACTTCCTCGTGTAGCAGCGTCAGTGCCCGAAGCACCCCTGCCTGCCCGGCGGCCGCGACGGCGTAATTGAAGGGGCGTCCGGCAAAGACGCAACGCGCTCCTAAGGCGAGTGCTTTTAAGACATCGGACCCCCGCCGTATTCCACTGTCCATCATCACCACCGTCTCGGGCACGGCCGCTACGATGTCAGCCAACACGTGCAGCGGCGATACGGCCCCGTCCACTTGGCGGCCACCGTGATTGGAGACCACGATGCCGTCCACGCCGATAGAACGGCAGACCTTCGCATCCTCAACGGAAAGTACGCCTTTGATGATCAGGTTGCCCTGCCAGAAGGTGCGCGCAGCCTCGATGTGCGACCAGTTCAGGCTGTCACGGCTCTTGATGTCCCTGTTCAGGTTTTTAGAGAGAACCGGATGACCCCGCTCGGCTCTCCAATTCTCGAGATGCGGCATGCCATCGTTCAACAACATGCGCGCAAAGCTACCAAACAACCATCCGGGTCGCGAGATCCCCTGCAAGGCCAGATTCAGGCTAGGTCGCAGGGGCGATGAAAAACCATTGCGCACATACCGGTCGGGGCTCACCGAGACCGGCAGATCCACCGTCAATACCAGATTCTTGTATCCCGCCGCGGCGGCGCGATCCAGCAGGCGTTGGATTTCGTCTTTTTCACCCGGTACATAGGCCTGAAACCACGCGTTGGGCGCGGCCGCCGCGACGGTTTCGAGGCGGGTCAGCGACGCACCGCTCAGGACATACGGCACATTGCGTTGATGCGCCGCCTGGGCAAGCGCGACGTCTCCGTGATAGGTGTACATGGCACCCAGCCCCACCGGTGAAATGCCGAATGGACTGGCATATTCGTGACCAAACAGCGTAATCCGCTGATGCCGGCCAGAGACATCTTGCAGCATCCGCGGAATAAAGCCGTAACGCTCAAACGCATTTCGATTGCGCCGCAGGGACACCTCGTCCTCGGCACCATTCTGGATATAGCTGAATATCGCCCGAGGCAGTGCCTTGCGGGCGAGTTCTTCGAAATCCAGCAAATTTTGAACGTTATCCAAACGCATTTGTCGCCTCATTTTTATGATCGACATAGAGTGTACGTCCGCCTGCGCCCTTTGCGAATTCCGCAACGATTCCGCGGCAGGCCCGCAGAGCCAATGTTTTACGATTTAGTAGGACTTGGGCAGACCCAATGTTTTCTCGGCGATGAAGCTAAGAATCATCTGCGGACTCACGGGTGCGAGGCGCGGTATCCATGCCTCGCGCAAATAGCGTTCGACGTGATATTCCTTGGCGTAGCCCATGCCGCCATGCGTAAAGATGGCGTTCTCGCAAGCCGTGTAGCAGGCTTCGGCCGCCAGGAACTTCGCGCTATTGGCTTCTGCGCCACAGGGTTGTTTCTGGTCGTACAGCCACGCGGCTTTTTGCACCATCAGGTGAGCGGCCTCCAGCTCCATCCACGAACGCGCCAGGGGATGCTGTATGCCCTGATTCTTGCCGATCGGCCGATCGAACACTTCGCGTTCCTTGGCGTAGCGGCTGGCTTTGCGCAGCGCGACCTGGCCCAGGCCGACGGCCTCCGCGGCAATGAGGATACGCTCGGGATTCAATCCATGAAGAATGTAGCTGAACCCCTTGCCTTCGTCGCCGATGCGGTCTTCGACAGGGATGCGCAAGTCATCAATGAACAGTTGGTTCGAGTCCACACACTTGCGGCCAAGCTTTTCGATTTCGTGCACTTCAATAGCGGAACGATCAAGGTCCGTATAGAACAGGCTCAGCCCTTCACTCCCTTTACAGTCCTCAATCGGGGTCGTACGCGCCAGCAATAGAATTTTATTAGCGACTTGGGCGGTCGAGATCCACACCTTCTGACCCGTGACCACGTAATGATCTCCCTGGCGAACGGCACGGGTTTTCAGTTTGAGCGTGTTCAAGCCCGTATTGGGCTCGGTGACGCCGAAGCAGGCTTTGTCTGTACCTGCGATCAGGGGCGGTAGCCACCGTTGTTTCTGATCTTTCGTACCAAACACCACAACCGGGTGCAGGCCAAAAATATTCATATGTACGGCCGATGCACCAGACAGGCCAGCACCGGTAGCCGATATCGTGTGCATCATCAGTGCCGCCTCGCTGATCCCCAGCCCCGCGCCGCCGTACTCCTGCGGCATGGCAATGCCCAGCCACCCTGACTGCGCCAGCGCCTGATGAAAATCAAAGGGATAGCCGCCGTTCTTGTCCTTGTTGAACCAATACTCATCATCGAACGGTTCGCACAGGCGTTCAATCGCCGATTTTATTTGTTCGTGCTCGTCACTGAGTCTGAAATCCATGACACGTATCCTGCTGGGGTGGATGGTTGAAAAATATTGATGCGACGCTGCCCTAGCCTCACACAACCACGGGAGCCGGAAAATCAAACTCGAGCTGGTGTTGACCAAAACACGGCGGCGGCATGCGATAACGCGCGGGGGTTCGGCTGAGTTTTACCGGCGAGGCGATACCCATGTAGCCATCGTGCTCCAGGACCATTTGACGATGCGCGGTATGAGGATGCTGCAAGGCTTGAGGGATGCTCAACACGCTCGAGCACGGCACCCCCGCCTGAAGCAACTGTTCAGAAAGCGCCTGGGCGTCGTGCTCACGCAGCAGCGCGATCAATGCCTGGCTAAGCGCCTGCCTGTTGGCGCACCGATCACGATTCGATGCATATCGCGGGTCCTTTGCGATCTCTGGAACGCCAAGCGCCTCGCACAGAATCCCGAACTGACGGTCATTGCCAACAGCGAGAAAAATCGGGTCGGTCGCGGTTGGAAAGGTATCGTACGGGGCAATGTTGGGATGGGCATTGCCCGTTCGTTCAGGCTTGGCGCCAGAGGCAAAGTAGCTCGCCGTATGCGGATGCAAGATTGACAGAGCGCAATCGAACAGCGCGATGTCCACGAACTGCCCGCGGCCGCTGCGACGTCGCTCTTGCAGGGCCAACAACACACCGATCGCGGCATTCATACCCGTCACCATATCCACGATCGGCACGCCCACGCGCGTGGGTTCGCCAGCGGCATCGCCATTGACGCTCATGATGCCGGACATGGCCTGGATTGCGGCGTCGTAACCGGGCATGCCACCCAGCGGACCATCGGCGCCAAAGCCGGATACGCGGCAATGAATCAATTGCGGAAACCGTTCGCTCAGCACGTCGAAACCCAGCCCCCAACGCTCCATCGTGCCACTCTTGAAGTTCTCGACAAGGACGTCGGCATTCTCCAGTTGAGCCAGCAAATGATCGCGCCCGGTTTCGGACGATAAATCAAGCCAGGCGCCGCGCTTGTTGCGATTGATCCCCTGGTAATACGCCGCGACGTCGCCCATGAAAGGGGGACCCCAGGTGCGAGTTTCATCGCCGGCGGGCGGCTCGATCTTGATCACATCTGCACCGTGGTCGGCCAATATCTGAGTGCAATAGGGGCCGCTTAGCACCCTGGAAAGATCGATGACACGGATGCCGTCCAATGCCCCGCCGACCGAGTCGCGGTCAGTCAAACTAGAAGCTTTCTGCATGATCGCCTGCCACGTTATGGTTTCGCCTCATCACCCGCCCGTGCTTTGGCGGCATTGATCATCGCGGAATAGGGGTAGTACGGCGGGAACGGTCCGATGGCGTGCATGTCGACCTCTACGAGAGAGGGGCCGCGCGTCGCGAGCGCCTGCTGTACGGTGGCGCCAAAGTCCTCTACCCTGCTCACGCGCCAAGCCGGCATATTGGCGAGTTCGGCCAGCTTTAACAGATCGGGCGCCAACAGATTGCTATGCGCATAGCGTCCTTCGCACATCGCATCCTGCATGTGCTTGATGACGCCATAGCCACCGTCATTCATGACGATCATCACGATGTTGGCAGCTTCCTGCACAGCCGTCCATATCTCCGTCATATTGAAGAAGAAACCCCCGTCACCACTAAGCAGCACCACTTTTTGATTCTTGCTGCCGATCGCTGCCCCGATACCGAGCTGAAGCCCCTGGCCGATGCCCGCCCCTACGGGATAGATGTTGTGATGCTGGTCATGCAGCGGGAAAAGGCGATGGCCCCACGTGCTATTGCTGAGCGTAACGTCGCGCGCGAAGATGGTATCGGCGGGCATCACGGCACGCAGTTCAGACGCAAAGTCTTGATAAGGGCCCAGCGTCTGTCGAAAATCAGCGATCGCTTGTTGCTTCGCATCGCGCACGGCCTGCGTAAATGCCGGATCAATCGACAATGTCTCGTCGCGCAAGCGGGTCAGCAGCTGCCGCAGCGCGACGGCGGCATCGGCACATACGAGAAGCTTGCCGGGATAACCGCGATCCTGGGCAGCCGGATCCACATCGATTCTCACCAGGTTGTCTGGCAGCTTCAGTTTGTGATCAAGGGTCTCGTGCCCACGCAACCGGGAACCCACGACGAGCAGGAGATCGGCCTGCTCATAAAGCGCTTGAACCGCCGGGCTGCCCGGGCCGTTGAGCCCGCCGAGATTCGAGGGATGGTCGTCGGTGACGACACCGTGCCCATTCCAGCTCGTGACCATGCCAAAGCCCAACTCCAGCAATGCAGCTAGCTCCCGACTCGCATCCCGGGCGCCGCCACCTGCCCAGATCATGGGACGCTTGGCGGCTTTCAGGAGTTGCGTCAGCTGCTGGATCTCTTGCGCTGACGGCTCTCGCGATGCTGGCGCGGGAACGACATAGGCCTGTGCATCGGCGGGCCGGCCGATCTCGGCACGCTGAATATCGATGGGAATCTCGACACTGACGGGGCCTCTCGGTGCCGTCACCGCCTCGGTCCAGGCCTGCTTCAAGACATCGAGCGCCTCGTTTGCTGCGCGCACGCGAAAGGCTTTCTTGCTGACGCTGCTCAGCATGCCTAGCTGGTCTGGCACGTCATGCACGGCGCCCGTATCGGCACCGATATGAGCCATGGCGCTCTGGCCGGTGAGGTGTAGCAGCGGCGTACCCGCAAACCTGGCCTCTACCAAGCCAGGCACCGCATTGGATGCGCCCGGCCCGGTACTACTGATCACGACGCCGACCTTGCCGCTCGCACGCGCCAGGCCGTCAGCCATGTGCGCGGCGCCCGTCTCTCCGCGCGTCATCACCATACGGATGGTGTTGTTCAGCGTGATACCGTCCATCATCGGGATGTTATGGACGGAGATAATGCCGAAGACGGTGTCTACACCGTTATGGGCGAGAAAGTCTGCCACCAAGTGGCCAACAAGGTATTTCGACATCAAATTGCTCCCTTAATCCTGGCGAAGATTGGCACGCTCGGCGAGGTCGCGAAACTGCTCTCCCTCGCTTGCAATACGTTCCCCCACTTGCTTGGGAGAACTGTCGACGATGGTGTAGCCCGAGGCTTGCATCCGCTCGCGAAAAGCGTTGTTGGCAAGTATTTTTGCGTTCGCGTCCGACAGGGCCTTAACCACTTCTGCCGATGTGCCGGCAGGTGCCAGGATGCCCAGCCATCCGTCAAAAATGAACTTGGGATAACCGGCTTGAACCATGGTCGGGACGTCTTTGAACATGGCATTGCGTTCACCCGAGGTAACGGCCAATGCCCGAACACGACCGCTTTCCACCAGGTTTTTCGCCGTGGTATTCAGGTCAAACAACATGGTGATCCGGTCCGCGATCAGGTCACTTTGCGCGGGTGCGTTGCCCTTGTACGGAACGTGCGTCAGCTCAATGCCCGCGTTTTGCTCGAAGAGTTCGCCGGACAGATGGTTCGACGCGCCCACGCCGGCAGACCCGTAAGTCAACTTGCCGGGATTCGCCTTGGCCGCCGTCACCAGGGATTGAATGTCCTTATAAGGGGATGCGGCGTTCACCAGCAATACGTTGGTGTAGCTCACCACCGTCGCCACGGGCTGAAAATCCTTGATCGGATCAAAGTTTGTCTTTTGCAGCGCGGGGGTAATCGTGACGGTCGGGCTGGCGGTGAAAAACAGGGTATAGCCATCGGCGGGCGCGCTCGCGACGGCCTGCGCCGCAATCGTTCCGCTGGCGCCACCGCGGTTTTCAACCACCACGGACTGCTTGAGTAGCTGGCCCAGGTGTTGCGCATACTCACGCGCCACAATGTCCACCGACCCCCCGGGCGAATAACCCACCAGCAACCGTATCGCTTGATTGGGATAGCCCCCTTGCGCCATGACGGCTGAAAAAGGAACCGCGCTCAGGCAAACGGCCGCTGCCAGCTTTTTTGACCAGATGTTCATATCGTCTCCGTGTGTTCTGTATTGCCGCTCAAACCGCGCGGCTTTTTGGAATGCCGGTGGGCATGTCGAGAAAACTATATCACCTTAAATTCTTATGAAAGAATAATTATTCCTACACATGAATTTTTGTTAAGCTGGATAAAATTTTGATACCCAGGCAATGCAGTACCTCGCGTTGACCCTTCTTGGCCGCTGACCCAGACAGGCTCTTGCCCGACGGGCGCCTTGTCCTATCGATAGGATGGATTTATGTCGGAAGTAAAACTTGTCGCCCGTACACTTGATTTATTTGAATGCTATGCAGACAAGGGGGAACCGCTGTCTCTCACCGAGCTCTCGCAGGGATTACAGGCACCGATGTCCAGCACGCTGGCGCTGGTGCGCACGCTGGTAGGCCGCGGCTACCTCTACCAAACACGCAAACGCACCTATTACCCGACAAAGAAATTGATGGGCATCTGTACGTCCATTGACATGCAAGATCCCGTACTGGACATCTTGCGCCCTTACTTGGTGCGACTACGGGACAAAAGCCGTGAAACCGCGGTTCTGGGAACACGTGAAGATTTGCGGGTGCTTTATCTGGACGTCGAGCCCTCGTCCCACCCCATCCGCTATACCGCGCAAGCCGGCGAGACTCGAGGCTTGCACTCGAACTCCCTAGGCAAAGCCTTGTTGTCGGCCTTGGAAGAGAAGGAATTGCAGGATGTGCTGGGTCGTCTCAAACTGACAGCGCTGACCGATAAAACCCTGAGCAGCCCATCAGCGTTGCGGGCAGATTTAACGCTATCTCGTCAACGAGGCTGGTCAGCGAATATCTCGGAAAGTGTTCCGGATCTCGCCGCCGTGGCTGCGCCCTTTTGCCTGGCCGGAAAATGGTATGCCCTATCCATCGTCGGACCGATCGTCCGAATGCAGGACGCATGGGATCAGCATGTAAAGGTATTAACCGGCGTCATGAAGGATATCGCGCAAGATCAGGCTGTGGAGAATATGTGAGGGATAGCCGCAGGAGATATCGACACGAAGATCGACACGAAGATCGACAATATCAATATCACGATTTTCTCTTGGGACGACATCGCACCGACGAGTTACGCGGCGCATACCAGCAAATTTTCCGGTTCGAGCAAACTGGGTTTGTTGTCTATCCAAACCGTTGACTGCCCCTTCCCTAAAGGGAAGGGATTCCCACTTCACCGAACCGAGCCGTTGCGCATCAACACTCATGCACTCAGGTCTTACCGTTTCTCCATGGGCTAACACCGCCAGCCCGGCGGCTAATACGTTATTCGCTGCGTTGAGGTCACGGTCGTGGTCTGTTCCGCATCCCGGGCACGACCAACGCCGTACGTTCAACGACAACTTGGTCAAGACATGCCCGCAATGGCTGCAACGCTTGGTGGAGGGGTACCAGCGATCCACCCGCACGACGTCTCGTCCAACCCAACGCGCTTTGTATTCAAGCTGTCTCACGAACTCCGCCCATCCGGCATCACCGATGGATTTAGCAAGACAGCGGTTTTTCTGCATGGCTGATACAGACAAGCTTTCTACGGCGATCACTTGGTTCTCGTGGATCAACCGGGTGGAGAGCTGGTGCAGGAAATCCCTGCGGGTGTCTGCGATCTTGGCATGCAGTTTGGCGACTTTTAGTCTCGCCTTGGCACGGCGAGCCGAGCCGCGTTGTTTCCTGGCCAAACGGCGTTGTAGCTTGGCCAACTTGGCTTCATGTTGTCGAAAGACCTGCGGCGCATTGATTTTTTCTCCTGTTGAGAGGGTCGCAAAATGAGACAGCCCCAGGTCAATCCCGATACAGTTCGACGTCGGAGGTTTCTGTGCCACGACGTCATCGCACAGCAGACTGACAAAGTATCGTCCTGCGGGGTCTTTGCTGACGGTGACGGTGGTGACCTTAGCAACCTTGGGAATCTGACGGGACCAACGAATCGGGAGCGCCTCGCGCATCTTCGCCAATTTGAGCGACCGGCCATCCCAACGGAAAGCACTGGCCGTGTATTCGGCGGATTGCGAACCGTCTTTGCGTTTGAAGCGCGCGTATCCCGTGCGTTTCGCGAAGAAATTAACAAACGCCGTTTGCAGATGGCGCAGCGTTTGTTGCAGCGGAACACTGCTAACCTCGTTCAACCAAATGTGGTCCGGCGTCTTTTTCAGCGCCGTCAGCGCAGCCGAGGTCACGTGATACCCCAGACGCTCTTGTCGCTCGGCCCAAGCCGTCGAACGAAGATTAAGCATGTGGTTATAGACCACGCGCACACAACCAAACGTGCGAGCCAGAGTCATCGCTTGCTCGGGCGTGGGATAGAACCGGAATCGGTAGGCACGTTTGGTTTGCATGCCCAAGATACTATCCAAACCGAACCAGATGGCTGGATATTTATCCAGATATCAACTCATATCAGACCAATCCTGCAGCCCGACGGCTGCACTCCTTTCCTCCCCGGCATGGATGCCAAGGTTTCTGGAAGCAATGGATAAACTACGAAATCCACCGCGGTGGAAATTCGTTGAACAACGTCGCGCAATTGCATGTCGCCATGGCGTTAAAAAACACGGAATTCTTCGAAGTCTTGCTTCCGGGCGGTGCGCAGAAATATAGCCTGATTGACGACATTGAGCCCGACGCGGAAGGCTACGCTCATGCACCCACCGAACCGGGCCTGGGCGCCAAGATCGACTTTGACCTCATTGAGCGCAAGCGTATCGCGGTATTGTCGTGTTTGCGTAATCCTTCGAATCAAGGGAACTGATGTCTCTAGCGCCTTTCACTCTATGCGCCTCGGGCACATCGACGCGGGCTGCAATGGCGACAATGCATCCCAATCCGCGTGCACAGGCAACGCCAGGCAAGCTTGGATCTTTGCCTGGGTCTCACTCACCGTCCAACCCGCAGCCATCATCAATCGCTGCGTCAGATCCGTCAACGCCGCCAGTGTCAACGGATTTTCCGGATCACCGGGCGCGTCATCGGCTTGCGCCTGGAACGTACGACCATCTTTCAATGACATCGTGACTGCGGAGCCAAAATGCGCAGGATATCGAGCATTGCTGCGCGCATCGGTTAGCAGCCGTGTCAGCGACCGCAGTCGTGCGCAATCAGGATCCGTCAACGATGGGCCATCCAGCTGCGCCGGCTCCAGGCTACCTGACAGCAAGGCCTGCGCCACGACATGCTGCAAGCTAAATCGCGCTTGCGCGGCACTTACCGGCTCGGGCCTATCGCAAAATGCAATAGCGTCGTCATAGGTATGAATGTCGATGCTTCGTATCTCGTCCACCAATGCGGTACGTGGCGGAATGCTGGAGAGTGCGCTTAACCACATTTTTCGCACATCCAATGCGGCGGCGATCGCCGCATGAGCGTGACGACAGGCCGTCCAAGGTTTGAAGCTGACGCCATGGATATGAGGATCGCTGTCTGGCGCATTCAAAACAGCCGTCGCGTTGCCCTGCTCGGACAACGCTGCAAAGAAACCCTTATCACCCTCCAACGCATGTTCTGGGCCTGTCAATCCGGCGCGCGCCCACAAGGCAGCCTGTACGCCCACCTGTGCCGCGCGTTGCGTATGCCAAGGTTTCGCATCGCAATCGTCCAGTCGGATTTGCCATAAGCCAGCCGCCTGTGTTGCAGCCAGGCAAATGGCATGTGCGCATTGCTCCGCACTTAACTTTAGAAGCGCTGCCGCCGCAACGGCAGCGCCGATTGCACCGCAAGTCGCGGTGGGATGGAAAAACCGGTAATGCGCCGGGTTGGCCGCTAACCCCATGCGTATCGTGGCCTCGTACCCTCGCGCCAAGGCATCCAGCACGGTTGGCCCTGATGCGCGAAGTGCCCGCCCCATATGCAAGACCACGGGGACGATCACGGGTCCGGGATGAACGAGCGCGCCACGATGCGTATCGTCAATCTCCAGCAGGCTGCCCAGCGCCGACTCGAACCACAAATCAGCGGGTCCGGGCATTAGCGCTGCCACCGTGTCAGACGTCATCGCGCCAACGTCGCTTGCCGGCGCAATGCCACCGTGTGCATGCGCCACATGGGTGGCCAACTCGGTCACGGCAGCTAATGCCGCACCACCATGCCAGTGCATCACATGCAGAGCAGACCGGTCCCGCGTGCGCGCATCGACCGGTCGCAGGCACAGTTTCGCCAGCGTCAAGGCCAGCGGCATGCGCGTCGTCAATGCGCTTTCTCCGTTTGCGAACCGGGTGCTGGAAACTGCGCGGCGTACCAATCCGCGATCGCGCTTCCGTTGAGAAATACGACCCTCGGATGCGCGATCAGCAGGTCGAGCATTTCTTCGAAATAGCCGAACCTGTGCGGAACACCCATCAAATGGGGATGCAGGCCTAGCGCCAGCACGCGGGGTTGAATCTGGCTTTCCCGCTCGAACAGGCTTAGCGTGCGCTGAAGGCGCAGCAAAAACTCATTAGACGCGTGCTTTTCGATGGCGTAGATGATCGAGTCGTTCAACTCCAGGTTGTACGGCATTTGCATCAACGCGCCCGTTTTCACCTGCATCCAGTTGGGCAAATCATCCACGACCCAGTCACACACGTAATCGACGCCGGCCGCAGCCAGTATGTCTGGCGTGTCGAAGGTCTCGCGCAATCCCGGGCTTAACCAGCCGCGCGGACGCATCCCCGTGAACGCCGCAATCTTGTCCAGGGTTTGCTCAATAATATCGGCCTCGGCACCCGCATGATTAATGGACTTTTGGTGCATGCCGTGCCCGATGAATTCCCATCCGTGACGGAGCATGGCCTCGGCGGCGCGCGGGTAAGCATCGATCACGCTGGCATTGCAACTGGTTGACGCGGGCAACTCGCGTTGTGCGATCGCGTTGAGCATACGCGGCAAGCCCGCACGCATGCCGTAATCGGCCCAACTGAAATTGGGTACGTCGGGCACGGTTTCTTTACCATGCGGCGGCGTGATCAATGTTCTGGGCATGGGCTGATCCAGGCTCCAGTTCTCGACATTGATCACCAGGTGCACCATGATCGCGCCGTCTGGATGTGGCTGACACACCGAACGGTCTTCGGGGAAAGCATAAGCAATGCGCGGATTCGCCATGTCAGTGCCTTATCTGCTTCAGAATATCCAACTTGAGGCCATTGAAAACCTCGCCCGTGATCAGATCCAGAGACCGAGGACGTTCCAGCGGTACCGTCATGCGCGACGCGATGCGTCCCGGACGCGCGGACATGACATAAATCGTGTCGGCCAGCAGGATAGCCTCGTCAATATCATGCGTGACGAACACGACTGTCGTGCGCAGGTTTTGCCACACGGACAACAGCAACTCCTGCATCGTCAAACGAGTCTGTGCATCCAGCGCACCAAAAGGCTCGTCCATCAACAACACTTTGGACTGCATCGTCAATACACGAGCAATGCCTACGCGCTGCCGCATGCCACCGGATAACTGCACCGGCAAATGCTTGGCGAAGGCCGACAGCCCCATAATGTCGAGCATCTCGCGCGCACGCGCTTCGTAGGCGTTTTGAGGCATGCCCGCGACCTTGGGACCGAACACCACGTTTTCCCAGACGTTAAGCCAGGGGAACAAGGCCGCCTCCTGGAACACCACACCGCGCTCGGGGCCAGGGCGCGACACGGTGGCGCCATTGACCGTCAGGCGGCCTGAACTGGGCGCCTCGAAACCCGCGATGAGATTCAACAGCGTGGATTTTCCGCAACCCGACGGGCCAAGCAAGGCCACGAATTCGCCCGCGTGCACGTTCAGATCGATGCCCTCTAGCGCGTGCACGGGCGTCGCGCCCGGATAAGTCTTACTGACCTGTGATACCGCAATATTGGTCATGAGATCCTCAATGATTCTGCAACATGCGCCACAAGAGTACGCGGCGCTCGATCAGCACGATCAACCGGTCGCTGATATAGCCCATCAAGCCGATCGACACCATGTCGGCCAACACGATATCCATGCGACCGACGTAATAGGCATCCCACAGGACGTAACCCAGCCCCGATTTCACCGCGACCATTTCAGACACGATGACGGCCGTCCAGGCGATGCCCAGCCCTATGCGCAATCCGGTAAAGATCGATGGCATCGCCGCCGGTAGTACGACACGCCGCAATAGTTGGCTTGAGGTGGCCCCCATCATGCTCGCGGCGCGAATCAAGTTACGATCGACGTCGCGCGCACCCTGTGTCGTGTTGACCACGATCGCGTAGAACCCGCCCAGAAAAATCAGGAAGATGGAGCCCATATCGCGTATGCCAAAGACAGCGATGGAGAACGGCAGCCACGCCGTGATCGGGATCGGACGTAGCCCCTGCACCATCGGATCCAGCATGTCGGACACGAGTCGGCTCCAGCCGATGGCCAGTCCCGTCGGAATCCCGACCAACATGGCCAGGGCGAACCCCTGAAAGACGCGCATCGCGGAATACGAGACATTGCTGACCCATGTTCCCAAGTAGGGATTCAGGCCAAGCCCCGGACTACCGAAAATCCAGTCATACCAGGATAGGGCCACCTGCCACGGTGTAGGGACGATGCCCGCGAACCGCGCGGAACTGCCCGCCGCCTGCCAGATCAACAGGACCAGGATCGGCACGATGAACCCAAGCAGGGTCTGCTTGAGCATCTGTGAACGACGTGGAGGTTTTTTTTCCACTAGCGCCACCTGTTTTAACGTAGATGCGTTCAACAAACTCTCCTGGCGTGACGAACGAAAATCGCCACGCATCGTTTACGTTATTTAGACTGCATCACCTGTTCGATCAAGGACGGGTCCCAGGCTCGGGTCACGTCATCACTGACATCTTTCGGTATCACGCCCAAGTCATGGAAGGTCTTCGCCTGGCGCTGCAATTGATCCAGATCCAGCACGCCGCCCAGCTTGATGAGCTTTACCGATTCACGCGTAACGTCGATCGGCAGACCGGTGTATTTCGCATAGGCTTGCGCAAAGGCTTCGGGATCCTTGGCGAACCGCTCTTCCGCGGATTTGTAGGCCCACAAAAAGCAGGTCACGGCTTCGCGTTTGGTCTTGATGGCCTCTCGCGTGGCGGCCAGTAACCCCAACTCGGCGCCGACGGCTTTGGATTGGCTGTACTCCAGATTTTTAGAGAAATAGGCATCACCCGAGGCCACCAACTGCGATTCGAACGGTTCCCACAGAGCTACCGCGTCCACATCACCGCGCTGCAAAGCCTGCACGAATGCGGTACCACCCCCCTGGATATTCACGGCCGTAAAGCTGTTGTACGGCACGTCCTTCTCCGTCAACGTGGCGGCCCACTGGAACCAGACGGCTGACCCCGGCGCAATGCCAATGCGCTTGCCTTTGATGTCGTCCCAGTCTTTGATATCGACGCCTTTGCGGGTCACCAGGTATTTGGGAGATGAGGCCACGCCGGTCAGGCCGACCAGTTTGTCACTGCCCTGCGCCAGCGCAATCGCCAGATCCGCCGGGCCGACGCCCGAAATGTCGACCGACCCCGACAACAGCGCCGTGCGAGCGTCTGCATAGCGCACAAACTCGACGGGCTTGATCGTGACGTTGCAGGATTTGACCTCGTCGGCGACGAACAGCATGGGCGACAAGTGGCCGACCTTGACGTATCCGACGCTCAGTTCCTGTGGCGTCGCAGCAGCCTTGGGTTGCGGGCCGACGGCAACGCTCATCGCGGCATACCCCGCCAAGGCGAGGGTCAACGCAGTCTTGATGAATGTTTTCATGATTTCCCCTTGTTTGACATCAAAATCAGCGTCCTGCGAAGCGCGGCAATCGCTTTTCGCGGAACGCGGTTTGGCCTTCCTGGTAATCCTGACTGTCGAAGCAGGCCTGTACGGCCGCATTCACCTCGTCGGCCGATGGCGCCCCCGCAAGGCCTGGCAAGTGCCGTAATGCCAGCTTGGCTGCCCGCAGGCTGAGTGGAGCATTGCCGCTGACGGCATTGATGCGTTCGATGGCGCTCCGATCGAAATCCGTATCGTCGAAAACCTCGGTGGCCAACCCGATGCGCGCCGCTTCGAGCCCATCGAAAGTGCGGGCGGTCATAAACAGATCGGAACATCGCGCCGCACCCAGGACTTCGCGCATGCGCGCGACGCCCACCAGGGTGTAGCCCAGCCCCAGCCGTGCGGCCGGCATGCGAAATCGAGCGCTGGCGTTGCAATAGCGCAGATCGCAAGACACCGCGAGGCCCATACCCCCTCCCATGCAGACACCGCGAATCACGGCGATGGTGGGATGACGACAAGCGATCAACGCGTTCTGCGCGCTGGCGACTGCCCGCTCGTAACGAGCCACCTGCTCAGGATCGTTGCGCTGTTCGCCGAACTCCGAAATGTCGGCGCCCGACACAAATGCCCTGTCGCCTCGCCCTTGCAGGACCACCGCGCGCACGTCGGAGTCACTGTCGCCCGACTGCACTGCCTGACCCAGGCTTTCCCACATGCTCAAGGACATGGCGTTGTATCGACGCGTATTCACGACCTCAATAACAAGCAATCCGTCAACGCGCCGCACATCGATATGACCCGGTGCGTTTTTCGGTGTTGTCATCCATTCCGGAGATGTCGTTATCGATTGCGGCTGCGTCATCACACCACCCCTTCGGCATGCAAACGCGCGATGGCCGCGTCGTCATACCCTGCCTCGCGCAGAACCTCGTCGGTATGCTCGCCCCAGCCCGGTGCGGTGCGTGCGATCGCGGCGGGCGTCCGCGTCAATGTGACCGGTTGGCTGATCAGCGTGCGCTCGCCCCCCTGCCAGGCCTGCACCGTACGCGCGGCCTGCAGATGCTGTACCTGTGGATCCTCGAACATTTGTGGCACGCTGTACACGGGTCCAGCCGGCACGCCTGCCGCATTCAGCAGATCGACCCAATGCGCCACGGATTGCTCACGAAAGACTTCCTGTATGACTTCGTTTAATTTCCGTCGATGGCGAACCCGCAGCTTTTCCGTGGCGTAGTCCGCGTCATCCAGCCAGTCCTGCCGACCCAGTACCAAACAAAAACGTTTCCAGTTTCCCTCCCCCGCCGCGCCCAGATTGAACGTACCGTCGTTAGCCGCAAACAGTCCCATGGGACAACTGGTGGGATGATCGTTGCCCTCTTGCACCGGCACATCGCCATCGTTCAAGTAGCGTGCCGCCTGGAAGTCCATCATCGCGATCTGGGCATGTAGCAGCGAGGCATGGACCCACTGCCCTTCACCGGAGACTTCACGCTCCAACAAGGCCGTCAGTATGCCAAGCGCCGTGTATAGGCCGGTGCTGGAATCCGCCACTGCCAGCCCTGCGCGCACCGGCCCTTGTCCGGGCAGGCCGGTTACCGACATCAAGCCACCCATGCCCTGCACGATCTGGTCGAAGCCCGGGCGCCGCGCATATGGACCATCCTGACCAAAACCCGAGATACTGGCAAGAATGATGCGCGGGTTGATCGCGCGCAGCGATTCATAATCCACACCCAGGCGCGCCTTCACATCCGGTCGCCAATTCTCAACGACGACATCAGCCTGCTCCACCAGAGAGCGCAGCACCTCTCGGCCCTCCTCGCGTTTCAGATTCAGCGTCAATGAACGCTTGTTTCTGTTCAGGTTCTGGAAGTCGCCGTTCCAGCGATCCGCCGCAAACATGGCCTCGTTGGGATCAATGCCAGGGGGAGGTTCGATGCGGATCACGTCGGCGCCGAAGTCAGCCAGCATACGCACGCACGTCGGCCCGGCACGCACCCGTGACAGGTCCAGGACACGAAAGCGCTGCAGGGCTGGAGAAATCGGAATATGTGGCATGGTGGCAGGTGATTTAGACTTATAAAGAAACGGGCGACGTGGCTGCAGCGCTGGTATGCAGTCACGATGAAAGAGGACGGTCGTATAGGCCGCGAGCCGAGGCGTGCGCAAAATCCAGCAAGACGGCTTCATGACCCACAGGGGCTATAGCCTGTACCGACACTGGCATGCCACGTTCGTCCTGGCCGACGGGGTACACGACGGCGGGCAAACCCAGATAATTCACAAACGCCATCCAACTAAACAACTGCAGCAGCCGACGGGGCTGGAAGGTCGGTGAACGACTGTCGACGTCGGCCCAGTCCGGTACGCGGCAAGGCAGCGCGGGCGTCAGCAAGATGTCGTGATCGCCGAATATGGCGCGCACGAAGGCGTCGGTATGCGCTGCGCGCTGCGCCAGCGCCTGGGCGTACCACCATGCAGGTATCACCGCACCGGGCAGTGCGACGGCGCGGGCATGCGCGCCTAGCCCGACTGCGGTACCGCGCAAGGCGCTACGGTGCACCATGGCGGCTTCGCTATGCATTAACACTTGTGCAAGCCGATGCCATTCGGCCAGGCCGTTCAGCGCGCCGGGACGCTCTTGAGCCCCCACAGTACGTGCATAGTGCCGGAGCACATCGTGGGTAGCGGCGTCTGCCTGGCCTAATTCCGAACCATGATTCCAACAGGCGATAACACGCGAGGCCGGTCTGTGCGGGGATCGAATATGTTCGTCAGACGCCGTATGCAGAGCGTCGAATACGAGACGCGCGTCGTCGGCGCTGCGGGCCAGGATGCCCACGGTATCCAGACTGGGCGCCAATGGCGCCACACCGTCCTGTGACAATCTCCCGTAACCGGGCTTGAGCCCCACGATGCCGCAGGTCGCGGCAGGCATGCGTACGCTGCCGGCCGTGTCTGTACCGAGTGACGCGTAGCAAAGCCCGGCGGCAACGGCGACAGCCGACCCGCTGGAAGAACCGCCCACGGCGGCATGCTCATTCAGAGGATTGATAGGTCTCGATGTGTTCGGATTTTCGCCCGTCGCGCCGCAAGCGTGCTCCGCCATCGCCAGCGTCGCCAATGCGACGGCCCCGGCCTGCTGCAGGCGCTGCACGACAGGGGCTGTCCCTTCGTGCTCCAACCTAGGGCGAAAACCGGTGACAGCGCCGCACCCAGGGGGGTGATCGCCGATCTGAAAGACATCTTTGTGCGCAACGGCCACCCCGCTCAGCGGCAAGGTCGGGTCGAGCACCGCAGATCCCCCCTCCGCTGCAGGAATCATTCTCGCGACGCATCCATAAGCCTCGATCGCCATCGCCGAACGCTGTTGGGCCAGTACTTGGCTAACGTCATAGTGGCCCATGCGGACACCCGCCCGCAGGTCCGCGATGTTACTGGGCAAGCCGGCAGGCGTCAGAGATTGCTTGATGGCAGACATGACGGCCCTGCTGTTGACACATCGGTAGATACATCGGATGCCGGATACCCCTGCGCTACCGTGGGAGAAAAATCCTGATCATCGACCCTTGGCTGCAGCCGCGCCAATGTCTTTGCCAACGCGCGCAACTCGGCGGCGGACGCGGCAATCCCCTGCGCATCCAGCGCGGTCTTTAGCCCTGCACAGTCCCACTGCAACCTGGCCATGATTTCCCTTGTTCATCAACGATGAGCGACGGTCGATCTCGTTTTCCGATAATATTATTTTTAGATTTATAAATATATTTATAAGCCAACTGATAATATGCTGCAATCGGTTTTTCTCCCTAAACGAATGAAATCCAGTGAACGCATCCGCTCCGCCATAGAAGAAGACATTCGTACAGGCAATCTTTTGCCTGGCGATTCGATCGATGAGCAAGAGATCGCGGCCCGATTCCAGGTCTCGCGTACGCCCGTGCGCGAGGCGCTGTTGCAACTGAAAATCCAGGGCCTGCTGCTCAGCCAACCGCGCGCCGGCATGGTGGTCGCGAAAATGGATCTGCAAGAGCTGTTGGCGATCTGGGAACTACTGGCGGAAATGGAAGGCGTCTGCACACGTCTGGCATGCCAGCGCATGACGCCGGCCGAACGCGCCGAACTACAGCAGATCCACACCGACGCCCACGCTATCGTGCAGGCGGACGACGCCGATGGCTGGCGCGAGGCCAATCATGCATTCCATGATGTCTTGTATCGCGGATGCCGGAATCCTTATCTGCGACAAGAGTTATTGCAGCTGCGCGCCCGCACCGGCGCCTACTTGCGTCATGCCTTTAGCGCAGTTGGCCGCATCAAGGCGTCGTATGAGCAGCACGAGGAACTCCTACAGGCCATCCTGGAAAATAACCCCGAACGCGCACATCAAATGATGATGCAACACATCAGTCTGGCGCAGGGGGCTCGGGGATTAGCGGATTTCCTGATCAATATTCCCAAATCGATGGTGAAGGGCTAGAGTCTAAGGTGTCAGCATCAATGGCTGCACCCACGGTGACCGCGGATTACCTGCAACATCATCGCGTCACTCGCATCTCCTCTTTCCCACCTTTCCAGGAGAGCCATCATGTTTTCACACATTACTGTTGGTATCAGCGATTTCGAACGAGCATTACGTTTTTATGATCAATTGTTTGGCGTGTTAGGTATAGAACGGCGGTTCTGCGACACGAACATTCCCTGGGCCACTTGGGCGCCTAACGACGATTACCGCCCGTCTTTCATGATCGGCAAACCTTTTGACGGCAACCCTCACGATCCCGGTAACGGACAGATGTCGGCGTTTCTGGCGTCCTCTCGTGACCAGGTACGGCAGGCACATGCGATCGCCCTGGCTGAAGGCGGGCTCAGCGAAGGCGAACCCGGCTTGCGACCGCACTATCACCCCAACTATTTTGGCGCGTATTTTCGGGATCCGGATGGGAACAAATTGTGTGTCGTCTGCCATCAGGCGGAATGAGCGTGGATCAAATCCTCGCTTCAACGACAGCGATCGCGATCACTGCCGTCGTCAATCGATCGCTTGATACACGGCCTTGTCCGGCCACGCGCTGAGCACGGTCTGTCAGCGTGGCGGCGATGTCGTTAATGGCGGTAATGGCGGCACGAAATCAGGGCCGCTAGCGGGCGCCTCGAGGATGGCAGGCAAGGACGGTGGCGGGACGTGCCGCTCGACCCGTGCGATATAACGCCCGCCCTGCAATACCAGTGCGGGCCACACGCCATCGACGATAATGTATGGGTCTTGACGATGATACGGCAGCGGTGTCAGCCCCTCGGGCGTTTGCGCGAACAAGGCGGGCGGCGTGCGCCCCGGCGCGAACTGCAACCACGTGCGGCCTGCGCCGCTGAACACCTGCAACGGCGCCACCATGGGGTCGCCCGACAACTGCCAATTGAAGTCATAGTGGTCAGCCTGCGTACCGCTGCCCGGCCAGCCCTGCCCTGTGTTTAGCCACGGTGAACAACCCGCCAGACATAGCGACAACAGCCCTGCCCCCAAATATCGAATCATGCTTTCCCCGAATAAAGAAGCGCCCCTAGAGAGGCGCACGAAAAGCATGATGACGGGCTAGGGGAAAGACGCCTAGACAGACATATACGAACGGAGGTTTTTATTCAGTCGCTGGATTGAGGCCTTGCACGGTTGAGCGTTTCGGCCTTTACCCAATCTCGGCGCGACTATTCGATCACAATCCCGCGCTCTTCGATCAACGCCTTCCATCGATAGAACTCTTCAGCCTGAAACGCAGTGAATTCCTCTGGCGTGTTTGCAACGATCTCCAGTCCTTGCTCTTCTAGTTTGGTGACGACCGCGGGATCTCTGAAACTGGCGATGGTGGCCTTGGACAGCTTGTCTTTAACCTCCGCAGGCAAACCTTTGGGTGCAGACAGTCCCTGCCAGGAATAGACCACCGCGTTAGGGACGCCCGCCTCTGTCAGCGTCGGGACGTCTGGCAAAACGGCTGAACGCTTGCTGCCGGTGACAGCGATGGCTCGCAGCTTGCCTGCGCGAATATGCGGCAATACGGCGTTGACGTTCTGAAATGAGTAGTCGACTTGACTACCCATCAGGTCGTTAATCGCGGGCGCGCCGCCTTTGTAGGCGACATGCATGCCCGCCGTCTGTGTCTGCTGCAAAAAAACCTCGGCCGACAGGTGGTCCGACGCCCCATAGCCGGAGTTGGCGAAGCTGATCTGCCCGGGCTTGGATTTCAGCTCGGCAATGACGTCCTGTACCGTGCGTACGGACTTGCTGGGTGCGGCGACCAGCACGTTGGGCGCTTGTACCAGGACGGAGATGTAATCGAAGTCCTTGAGTGCATCGTATGAGGTGGACTTGATTAAGTGTGGCGCGATGACGTAGGTACCCAATGATGACATCATCAACGTGTAGCCATCGGGCTCGGCACGCTGGACGGCTGCGGCGCCGATCGTACCCGTGGCGCCGGCACGGTTGTAGACCACGAACGATTGATCCAGGCGGCGTTGCAGTTGCTCGGCCAACAATCGTCCGATGGTATCCGTGGCGCCACCAGCGGGAAATGGCACAACGACTTGCACAGGTTTTTCTTTGGGCCACGGCGTCTGCGCAGTCACGCTGAACGCGACACATGACAACATCAGCGCGGCAATCACTTTTTTCATTTTGGCTCCCCTTCGCTACCGCCTGGTGTCGCGGCATCAATAGTTGTACGGTGATATCAGGATGTCGCGACACTTTCGCGAATGACCGCGTCCTGCCGAACCTTGACGTCGGGGCTCAGGCGTGTGCCCAGGCCAGGCGCAGTGGGCGCCATGACCATGCCGTTGTCGACGATGGGAAGATCGGTGACTAGATCCCGGTACCACGTACTCAACGTGGCGCGAACGACCTCTTGAAAGATGGCCGTTGGCGCATGCATGGCCAGGTGCAAGCCAGCGATCAGCGTGACGGGTCCCGTGCAATCGTGTGGCGCCAGCGGTCGGGCGTAGGCTTGGGCCAACGCGGCGATTTTGCGCCCCTCGGTCAGACCGCCGCACCATGCCAAGTCCAACATCACGATATCCAGGGCGTCGTTAGCGAGCAGGTCTCGAAATGGCACGGTACCGGCCAGTGTCTCGCTACCGCAGATCGGGACGCTGGTACGGCCTCGCAGGTCGGCCAACGCCTGCGCGTCGTCCATTTTGCTCAAGGGATCTTCGGCCCAGAAGACGTCGTAGTCCTCCAGACCGCGACAAATGCGCAGTGCCGCGTTGGCGCTCCATAGGCTGTGCAGTTCGCACATGACTTCGATGCGATCACCGACCGCCTCGCGAATCTTGCGAAACGGTTCCAGGCCGAGCCTTAGGTCCTGCGCACTGATCAGATGTCCCCCTGTCGCAGCGGCATAGGTATCGAACGGCCAGATTTTCATGGCGCTGTAGCCCTCATCAAGGAGGCTTTGTGCCAAAGCGCCGGCATCCCGCATAAAAGCGATCTGGTCGTCATAGGGGCCTGCCGACAACTCTGTGCCATCGGTGCTCCGTCGGGCAACGCCACCCGTGTTGTAGGCGTACCCGGCGCAGGTGTTGTAAGCCCTGATGCGATCGCGCACGCCGCCGCCCATGGCGATATAGGTAGGTACACCCTGACGTTGCCCGGCCAAGTCCCACAGCGCAATGTCCACGGCACTGGCGGCGCGGATTTCGGCGCTGGTGCTGTGGAAACCCAGATAAGGATTCATCAATTGCTGCGAGACGGCTTCAATGTGCCGGGCGTCGCGTCCCAGTAACCAGGGCGCGACTTGTTCGTGCAATACGGCCTCGACCGCTTGTGCGCCGCGAAAGGATTCCCCCAGGCCCACCAGGCCCTCTTCCGTTTCGATTTCTACCCAAATCAAATTGGGACGTTCGTTGATGCGTATGCTGCGTAACGCTGTAATGGTTGCCATACCTTGGATCTGCTCTTGTCCGATGAAGTCATGGCAAACCCGCCATCGGTGCCGAACGAAAGTCGGACCCAGGTGAATCGCCGCTGTGTCGTATGCTCGCGGCGAGCGGTTATCTTGTCAATAAATTGAACAAGTAGTATTACTACTTTGAAAAGGGCTGTTTGGCATTCAAGGACGGTGACGATGGCAATTTCCCCATTGAGCGATTTCGCTTACAAGCAGATGTTGCAAACCATCGAAATACGGGAACCCGATGAACGGTTACCCAGCGAGGAAGCGTTGGCACGCACGCTAGGCGTATCGCGCCCGGTGTTGCGCCAAGCCCTGGCGCGGTTGCGCACCGAAGGATGGGTATATGCCCGGCGCGGCGCGGGAAATTTCGTAGGGAAACCGCCCGTTTTGCAGAGCGCGACGTTCGGCCCGCTGCACAGCATTCCGGACATGCGCAGCTTTTTGGAATTTCGTTGCCTGATAGAGGGCGAAAGTGCCGCAGCCGCGGCGCGATGTTCCGACGCACCGCTGCTGGCGGAAATTGATCGACGGCAACGTATGCTCGAAACGGCGTGGAGTCGTGGCGAGCCGGGTATAGAAGAGGACATCGCGTTTCATGGTGCTATCGCGTCGGCGAGCGGCAATCGTTTTTTCGGTATGACGATGGCGGCGTTAGCCGAACAAACACGTGTCTCAATCAAACTGATCCGCGAGCTATCGCCACTGCCTATGGTGCGTCGCGCCGTAGACGTACGCAACGAGCATCGCGCGATCGGCGATGCAATCAAGGCTGCAGACGCCGACGCGGCCCGCGAGGCGATGGTGGCGCATCTGCGTGGCGGGATGACACGCTTGTTTGGTGTCGATGATATGAGTATCCCCCGCAGGAATATCCCCACTCCTCCCACCAGGGATTCGTAAACGACTCGAGGCGACAAACCTTTGTCGCCTCGTTCGTGCCTGGCTCATCTATCGGTGCATCGGTCGCCGCATCAATGGTTGAGGCGACCATGCGCCCGCTTATCGAATCGTCGGCATCGCAAATTCAGCGCCCTTGTTGATGCTTTCGGGCCAACGCTGCATGATGCTTTTTTGGCGCGTGTAAAAACGTACGCCCTCTTCGCCATAGACATGCATGTCGCCGAACAGCGAGCGTTTCCAGCCGCCAAAACCATGCCACGCCGTGGGCACGGGAATGGGTACGTTCACCCCTACCATGCCGACTTCGATCTGACGACCGAATTCACGCGCGACGTTGCCATCACGCGTAAAGCAACTGACGCCGTTGGCGAACTCGTGGTTGTTGATCAACGAGACAGCGGAAGCGAAATCCGGCACACGCACGCAGGACAGCACGGGACCGAAGATTTCTTCTTTATAGATGCGCATGTCCGGCGTCACGTTATCAAAGAGCGTGCCGCCCAGCCAGAAGCCATTGTCGCAACCTTCGCCGGCCAGCGAGCCCTGGAAGTTTCGGCCATCAGCCAACAGCGTTGCGCCTTCGTTGATGCCGATATCGATATAGCCGGTGATGCGCTGACGCGCTTCGGCCGTGACGATCGGGCCCATTTCGGCTTGTGCGTTGGTGCCGTTGAGCACTTTCAGTTCTTTCAGGCGTTCGGTCACGCGAGGAACAACCTGATCCGCGGCCGAGCCCACCAGCACGGCGACGGAAATCGCCATGCAGCGTTCCCCAGCGGAGCCATAGGCGGCACCCATCAGGGCATCGACGGCTTGATCGATATCCGCGTCGGGCATGATGACCATGTGATTCTTCGCGCCGCCCAACGCCTGAACGCGCTTGCCGTTGCGAGCGCCCGCTTCATAGATTTGCTGTGCGACGGGCGTCGAGCCGACGAAGGAAATGGCTTTGACGTCGGGCGCTTCGATCAGGGCCTGTACGGCGTGGTGATCGCCCTGGACCACGTTGAAGACACCGTCGGGCAGTCCGGCTTGTTTGAGCAGTTCGGCAAGCAACAGCGAGGGGCTGGGATCGATAGGGCTGGGTTTCAGGATGAAAGTATTGCCCGTGGCAAGCGCCATCGGGAACATCCACATGGGCACCATGACCGGAAAGTTGAACGGCGTGATGCCGGCGACAACGCCCAGGGGCTGACGCAACGTCCAGTTGTCCATACCGGAGGCGACTTGTTCGGTGAAATCGGTTTTCAGCAACTGCGGCGCGCCGCAGGCGAACTCGACGATGTCGATGCCCCGGGCGACTTCGCCTTGCGCGTCGCTGAAGACTTTGCCGTGTTCAGCGGTAATCATCCGCGCCAGGTCGTCTTGATGGCGATGCAACAATTCCAGAAATCGAAACAACACGCGGGCCCGGCGCAGCGGCGGGGTGGCGGCCCAGGCGGGGAATGCTTTGCGGGCGGCGGCGACAGCGGTCTCGACATCCGTCAGTTCTGCCAGGGCGACGCGCGCCGATACTTGCCCGGTAGCGGGGTTGAATACGCTGCGGGTTTTGGGGTCTTGCGGGTTGACGCGTTGACCGTCGATCCAGTGGCCAATGAGGGAAGATGTGTTTGCGGCTGCGGAAGTCACGGGCGATATCCAGGAGAGGTTGATCGAAAACAAGCCCAGTCTACGACTCGGCTCGCTTCAAGAGAAGGCCGGATTTGCGACATCAGTGTTTGATAAAATGAACAATCATCAGTTTCGGGAACGCCAAAATGGCTGCCGACCAGATTGCCCCGCTCGTCGCGGATATCTATTTGTTGACCGCGCTGGCGGAAACCCGCAGCTTTACCCAGACCGCGAAACGCCTGGGGGTATCGAAAGCCTCGGTCAGCACGCGTATCAATGCCCTGGAAAAAGCCGTCGGCCTGCCACTGGTGCGCCGCACGACGCGCCACGTCATGCTGACCGAGGCCGGGCACAATCTGGTCGAAGATGCGGCCCCCGCATTCGAACGCATTAGCACCGGCTTTCTGGCGGTAAAGGATTTGTCGGATGTGCCACGCGGCACGGTCAGGCTGACAGCCCCGGTGGCCTTTGGACGCCAGCATCTGGCGCCGGTGCTGCCGGCGTTTTTGCGCCAGTACCCGGAGGTACGGATTGAACTGGAGCTGATCGATCGTCTGGTGAATCTGGCGCATGAGGGCTTTGATCTGGCGATTCGACATACGGATCACCCTCCCGAATCCTATATTGCATGGGAGTTATGTTCATCCCGGTCCCTATTGGTCGCCAGCCCGCAGTACTTGCACGCGCATGGCGAGCCTAGGCACCCTCGTGATTTAAGCGACCACGCCTGTGTCACGTATCTAGGCAACCGTACGTATGAGACCTGGTCGTTCGTACAGGACGGGCGGCGCCGGTCAACGCCGCAACCTATCGTGATACCAGTCAGGGCAAGGTTTCGAGCCAACAACAGCGAAGTGCTGCGCCAAGCGGTGCTAGAGGGCGCGGGGATCGGTATGCTGCCAGACTTCAGTGCCGTGACGACACCTCCCAATGGCCTGGTGGAAGTCTTGTCAGGCTGGCGCGTGCAGGGGTTTTTTGGTAGCAAACTCTATGCGCTGCGACCCTGGTCGGCGCATGTGCCGCAATCGGTGAAATGCCTGGTGGAGTTTTTACGTGACAAATACGCGCAAGGATTCGAAGGTGAATGACCGCACGACACGCGGCAGCCGAGGCGGCCGTAGCGGCGTCACCTTGACCGATGTCGCACGCCTGGCCGGCGTATCGGCGATGACCGCATCGCGTGCGCTGAATCAGCCTGATCGGGTATCGGACGATACCCGCCGGCAGGTGCTCGAAGCCGTTGCCAGCAGCGGCTATGTACCCAACCTGCACGCCGCGGGATTGCGCGCTCGGCGCACCCGCATGATTGCGCTGATGGTCCCCTCGATCGCGTCGGGCTCGGCGTTTTTGCTGGCCGTTCACGCGATGACAGAGATTCTGGTCGAGGCCGGCTATCAGGTCATGCTGAGCGAGCGTGGCTATGATCGTTCGCGCGATGACATCGTGCTGGAATCCGTGATTGCCCGGCGGCCCGACGGTATTGTGCTGACGGGCCTGATGGAGTCGCCACTGGCGCGACAACGTCTCGCAGCATCGGGCATTCCCGTGGTGGAAACCTGGGAAATGTCCGATAACCCCATCGACATGCTGGTGGGGTTTTCGCACTATGAGGTGGGCCAGGCCATTGCGCGTTATATGCATGCGCAAGGCAAACGTCGCGTGGCGTCGATCGCAGCGACCGAGGCGCGCACGGCCGCGCGCTTTCACGGGTTTGCCGACGAGGCTCTGAAACTGGGAATCGCGGGCCGTCACTTGCGGGAAGGCAGCTCGCTGGTGATATCGCCGCCAAGTCAGTTGGGACACGGGCGTACAGGCCTGGCGCGTGCCCTGGAGGGCGACCCGGGGGTCGATGCGATTTTCTCGGCCACGGATATGGTGGCGCTGGGTACGCTGATGGAAGCCCAATTGCGCGGGATTCGTGTTCCCGACGATCTCGCCGTCATCGGATTTGGAGATTTCGACTTTGCCTGCAATGTCTCCCCTACCCTGACGACGGTCCGAGTGGACCACGAGGATATTGGGCGTCGCACGGCAGGTATGCTAATAGACCGTATCGAAGGCATTCAACCCGCGCACCCAATCCAGGATGTGGGATTCAAACTGATACAGCGGCAAAGCGGCTGACGATCGTCGCAAGACGCCGATGCCAGACGCTGCCCGCGCGTTGACGACTCAAAAAGTTAACGTTAACATTCACGATATTACCTCTCATCCATCACCCATCCAACCCCACTTTTTCACGTATGTTGACCAGCACGAAACCTTCGACGACAACGGCAGTTCCTCTCACTGACACGCCCCGCGCCATTCGCATGCACGCCAACGACAACGTCGCGATTGTGGCGAATCAGGGCGGGCTGAGCGCCGGTACGCAATTGCCTGACGGTCCCCAATTGCTTGACCGCGTTCCTCAGGCACACAAGGTCGCCCTGGCCGACATTCGCGAGGGTGCGGAAGTCCGACGCTACAACGTCACGATTGGCTATGCGAACCGCGATTTACCGGCGGGAAGCTGGGTAAACGAAAATGTGCTGACCATGCCGGCGGCGCGCACGCTGGATGATCTGCCTATGGCAGATCAGACGCCTGCCCCCCTGCCCCCGCTGGACGGCTATACCTTTGAGGGTTATCGCAATGCCGATGGCAGTGTCGGCACGCGTAATTTGCTGGCTATCACGACCACCGTGCAATGCGTGGCCGGCGTAGTGGACCACGCCCTGCAACGCATTCGTGCCGAGTTGCTGCCGCGCTACCCGAATGTGGACGGCGTCGTGGTGCTGGAGCATGGCTATGGCTGTGGCGTCGCCATTGATGCGCCGGATGCGGTGGTGCCGATTCGTACGCTGCGCAATATCAGCCGCAATCCGAATTTTGGCGGCGAGGTGATGATCGTCAGCCTGGGCTGTGAAAAGCTGCAGCCCGAACGCCTGATGCCGAGCAATAGTATTCCTATCCAGGCGGATGGCTCCCTCAGTCAGGGGCTGGATGTAATGCGTCTGCAAGACGACGAACATATCGGTTTTCAGGCCATGATCGAGGCCATCCTGGCTCAGGCGGTACCCCACCTGGAACGCCTGAATGGCCGCCAGCGAGAAACCTGTCCGGCCTCTGATTTGGTGGTGGGCGTGCAATGCGGGGGTAGCGATGCATTCTCGGGCGTGACCGCCAACCCGACGGTAGGATTCTGCAGCGATCTGCTGGTACGCGCAGGGGCGACGGTAATGTTTTCGGAAACCACCGAAGTCCGCGACAGCGTTGAACAACTGACCAAGCGCGCCGAGACGCCCGCCGTCGCAGAGGACATTGTGCGCGAGATGGCCTGGTACGACGCATATCTGCAACGTGGTCAGGCTGATCGCAGCGCCAACACGTCGCCCGGGAATAAAAAAGGCGGTTTGTCGAACATTGTCGAAAAGGCGATGGGCTCGGTGATCAAATCGGGCTCGGCAGCCATCAATGGCGTCTTGAGCCCCGGCGAGAGCTTGCGTGATCGTGGCATCAAACAAGGTCTGGTCTACGCCGCCACCCCCGCCAGCGACTTCATTTGCGGCGCACTGCAATTGGCCGCCGGCATGAACCTGCATATTTTCACAACGGGACGCGGCACGCCCTATGGTCTAGCCGAAGTGCCTGTCGTCAAAGTTGCCACACGCACCGACCTGGCGCGCCGCTGGCATGACCTGATGGATGTGAATGCGGGACGTATTGCCGATGGCGAGGCCAGCATCGAAGAGATGGGCTGGGAGATGTTCCATCTGCTGCTGGATGTGGCGAGTGGCCGCAAACAGACATGGGCCGAGCGCTGGAAACTGCACAATGCATTGGTGCTGTTTAATCCCGGGCCGGTGACCTGATCGTCAAAGACCGGACTTATCAGCACAGAGGGCCATGACAGTGTTTCTGTCATGGCCCTCTGGTATTGCAGATCGCGATTAACGCTGCTGGACGATTTTACGTGCCTGTTCCGAGGCGCTATTCAGGGCCGCGACGGGCGGCGTCTGTCCGTCCAGGGCCTGATTGAGCTCGGTGTTCAATACTGGCTCGACACGGTCGTAGTTTTTCATGCGGAAACCGCGGCTGGTGTTGGGTGCCTTGCCCGTCATGGATGCGACGACCGCCTTGGCGCCAAGCACTTTGTCGTAGAACGACACGTCAGCGGCGCGGAAGGCCGCATCCGTCAGGGGCAGATAGCCCGTGCGCTGATGCCATTCAGCGGCGTTGACCGGCTTGGACAACCAGGCCAGGTATTGCGCCGTCGCCTTTTCCTGGTCTTTCGGATGCCCATCGACCGCCCACAGCGCGGAGCCACTGACAAACGGACTGCCGGCTGCGGCCGTGACCTGTGAATAGAACGGCAATGGCGCCACGCCGAACGACAAGGAACGCGTGTTCATGAACGTACCGGCCGATCCCGATCCGGACGTCAAGACGCCGCATTGCCCCTTGGCAAAGAGCTGATCGTTTTGTGCAGAATCGGAATGCTGCATCAACAACAGCGAGCGCTTCCAGCTGACCATCAAGGAAATATGGCGCATGTACAAGGTGTCGAACTGGAAGACAGGCGGTTTTTTGCTGGAGACCAGACCATTGTCATTCGAGGTGTACAACTGCTTGTTGATGGGCGCCAGATTCTCGAGGTGGACTTGCACCTGGTTGCTGGTGGCGTACGGACACTCCAGGTTGGCGACGTCTCGCAGCTTGAGCAGATCAGCCTGCAAATCCGCCCACGTACGCGGCGGCTTGTTGGGATCCAGCCCGGCCTTCTTGTAGTAGCTCAGGTTGTAGTACATGACCGGGATTTCGGCCATCCAGGGGAAAGCCAGCAGACGCCCTTTATCATCACGGATAAAGCTGGAAGTCGAAGGCAGGAACCAGTTCAGGTCCTTGATCGGATGCTGCGCCAGCAATTTGTACAAGGGCAGGATTGCCTTGTGCTGGGAGACGACTTCGGGTGAGCGATTGTCCGCCAGTTGAATCAGATTGGGGCCGTCTTTCTTTTTCAACGCCTCGGTAATCGCAACCTGCAGCGCCTGGCTATCGGCAAAACCGCGCAATTCGACGTCGACTTCTTTTTGTTCGTTGTTGTACTTCTTGGTGAGCTTTTCAAACTCTGCTTTGTTGGGGCCGCTCAACGTATGCCAGACTTCAATTTCAACGCCGGCGCCATACGCAGTGCCTGCCACCGCCATGGCTACGCCGAATACCCAGGTGCGCCGGCTGGCGCGCAATGCACGGGCCAGGCCCGCCAATTTCAGTATTTTCATGCGTTTATAGACCAAGAAAAGGAAATTCAGGCTCTGGTTTGCGTCCGCTGAGCAGATCGGCCAAAGCCCGGCCCGAACCGACACCCATCGTCCAGCCCAGCGTGCCATGACCTGTATTGAGGTACAGGTTGGGGATGCGGGTGCGTCCGATGAGGGGTACGTTCGATGGAGTGGACGGGCGCAAGCCCGACCAGTAACTGACGCTCTCGAAATCGAGGGCGCCGGGAAAAAGTTCACGTGCCAGACGGGTCATTGCTTCGCAACGGCTCGTATTCAGCGAACGGGAATAGCCGGACAGCTCGGCGGTGCCAGCCATACGCAGACGATTACCCAATCGCGAAAAAACGACCTTGTGACTGCTGTCCGTCAGGCTGACCGACGGTGCGGCGACCGGATCAATCACGTTGAAGGTCGCCGAGTAGCCCTTGGCCGGATAGACATTGCACGGCACGCCCAGGGGACGCAACAGGCGGGGACTGAAACTGCCCAAGGCCATGACGTAGGCATCGGCCGCGATCCGGGCAAAGCGGCCATCTGGCTCGATGACCTCGAGGCTTTGCACTTGTCCGCCCTCGGTAATCAGGCGGGTCGCGCTGGTTTCGTAGCGGAACTCGACACCGGCGGCCTCGCATCGTTGGGCCAACCCCGTTGCAAACAAATGCACATCGCCGCTTTCGTCTTCGGGCGTGTAATCACCGCCCACGATCGTGGCACGATGCGGCGCCAGGGCGGGCTCGATGGCAATTACCTCGTCGGCGGTGACAACGCGGCGCTCGACCCCGAAATCGCGCATCAGGCCGGCCGCCTTTTGTGAGGTTTCGAATTCGGCCTGGTCGCGGTAGAAATTGAGTATGCCGCGCTCCAGGTGATCGTAGGGGATCCCTAATTCGGTACGCATGCTGCGCAGCGTGCTACGGCTATATTCAGCCAAACGCACCATGGCGCGGATATTGGGCGCCAACCGGCCCGGCAGGCATTCGCGCAAAAAGGCCAGGCCCCACAGCCACTGACGCAAATCGAGCTGGGGACGGAACAACAGCGGCGCATCGTCCTGAAACATCCATTTCAGCAGTTTCAGCGGAGCCTGGGGATTTGCCCAGGGTTCCGCGTACGAAACGGAGATTTGCCCGCCATTGGCCAGGCTGGTTTCTTGTGCTGCGCCGGGGCGACGATCAACCACCACGACATCGTGTCCGGCCTGGCGTAACCACCAGGCACTGGAGATGCCGATAATGCCGCTGCCCAATACCGCTACTTTCATGCGCGCCTTGCTCCTTGCGCCGCCTGCCGCAGCGGGCTGTGCCTCTGCTGCCGCGACGTAATCCATTCGAGATGTCGTGCCGCAGTTTACAGCGCCGGCCGACCCTCGCCTATGACATAACCGCAGGAGCCGTATCTATTTACACCGAAAGGTTTCATTTCCGCCCGCTGCCTCAGGATCCGACTGCTGCCAAGTCCGCCTGCGAGGTAAACGCATCGGCGTAGAACTCTTCCTCGGGCAATCCGCACTGGGCCGTGAACTCGCGGCGCGCCGCGTCCACCATGGGGGGTGCCCCGCAGGCGTACACCTGATAGCCCGACAAAGCGGGCAGGTCTTGCATGACCGCCTGATGGACGAAACCGGTACGGCCTGTCCAGGCGTCCTCGGGTAAAGCATCGGACACCACCGGCACATACCGGAAGTCGGGCAGCGTCTGCTCCCAGGACCGGGCAAGCGCATCCATGTAGAGGTCTTGCGGGCGGCGTCCCCCCCAGTACAGCACGACCGGACGACGGATCTCGTGATGGGCCATATGTTCGACAATGGCCTTGACCGGCGCAAACCCCGTGCCGCTGGCCAACAACACGATGGGTTTGTCAGAGTCTTCGCGCAAGAAGAACGAACCAAACGGTCCCTCCAGACGCAAAATCTCACGGACTTTCATCTGGGTCGTCCCCGTGCCAAACACGTGATCGGTGAACAATCCGCCCGGCATGTGACGGATGTGCAGCTCTAGCGGGCTGCCATTGTGCGGCGCGCACGCCATGGAGTAGCTGCGGCGCTTGCCGTCTTTCAGGATGATTTCGACGTATTGCCCCGCGTAGTAACGGAAGGGATCGGCGGCGGGCAGTTGCAGGCGCAACACCGTCACATCGGGCGCGGCCAATTCCATTTCCTGCACCCGCGAAGGCAGTTTGCGAATCTGGATGTCGCTGGCAAGACGCACCTCGGTGGCTTCGACCACCAGATCGGACTGCGGACGTGCCTGGCAGAACAGCGTATAGCCCTGGGACAGCTCTTCGGGTGAAAGGATCTGGGCGGGATATTCGCCCGCATCAACCTGACCGGAAACCACTTTGCCCTTGCAAGTGGAACATGCGCCACTGCGACAGCTATAGGGCAGCACGATACCGGCGGCCAGGGCGGCGTCGAGCACGGTTTGACCGGTTTCGACAGGAAATTGATGCTGACTGGGTTGTACGGTGACCTGGAAACTCATGAGTACCAATCTATAGAAATAAGCTCGGCGCTGGTGCAACGGCTGGGCAGGTGAATGCCTCGCCATCCCGGCGGATAATTTGCTATTCTATAATTTTTACTGCACCGGGACGGCTCGGCGCAGTCGCCGGCTAGGCTGCCGGCCTATTCCTATCCGGGGACGGCCCCATTTGCCAGTGCATACGCTGGCTATATTGAAAAAGGGGCATGTCATGGCCTGGATTATTCTGGTGTTCGCGGGGCTGTTCGAGGTCGTTTGGGCGATTGGCCTGAAATACACCGAGGGTTTTACCCGTTTGGTTCCCTCCATCGTCACCGTGCTCGGCATGATAGTGAGCTTTTGGCTACTATCCACGGCGATGAAAACACTGCCACTCGGCACGGCTTACGCCGTTTGGGTCGGTATCGGCGCGATCGGGGCGTTCATCGCCGGTATTGTGCTGTTTAACGAGGCCTTGAGCGCCATGCGCGTAATCAGCGTGCTCTTGATCGCCGCGGGCCTGATTGGGTTGAAGCTGTCGACCTGATCGCCCAGTCACGCACAACATGAAAAATGCAGGCAGAGGCGTCAGACCTCTGCCTGGATTGTGCGCAATCTTACGATCGAGCTTAAAAATCGAGTTCAATCTCCACCGCATCGCCCACATTTAAACGGCTGCCTTGCGGCGCGTCGACAATGGCGTTTTGGCCAAAGACAATACCGATATCGAGTTGCCGATAGGTGGCCAATGTCCAGCCTGGCTCATCGTAGCGCTCGCCGGTCAGTTGATCGACGTTGGGCATGGGACATCGGGTGCAGGGCTTGACGAAGGCCAGAAGGCTATCACCGATAGCGATCTGGGCGGTGACGTCTTCGTCATAGGCCTCCCAGTCGTCGCCCTCGATCACAATGTTGGGACGAAAGCGATCCATGGGGACGGCGGGCTGCCCATGTGCCGCCAAGCGGGCGTTTAAATCATCCAGCGACGCCTGATTGGTAATCAGCAACGGAAAACCGTCAGCGAACCCGAAAAAATGGTCGCCGACAAAGCGTTCGGCCTGTTCGGGATGCGCCTCGCGCCAACGCTCGACCCAATCGATCTTGGCAGGCCGTTGGGCCTGCTGATCGACTTTGAAGAGCACACAACTCAGGCCCAAGGCTTGGCTAAGCCAAGCGGCGGCTTCAGTGCTTTCTTCGCGAGCTGCGACGGTGTCTTTCCACACAGTGACGCCCCGTGCGACAGGGCCGAGCTGCGAGCCGTCCAGCGGGACGCGCAAGACAGGCATGTCTGGCGCACGCAGTTCGAGATGATCCGCCGTCAAGGCCGGACGAATGCGGGCCATGGCGGGCCACTGGCGCTGCGTCATGAACTGCCCTTGCGCCGTCAGGATCATCCAGCGCCGGTCGCCCAGCAAACCTGCTCGATCAATGGGCGACGTTGTCAGATCAATCGCCGCGCAAGATTTAATAGGGTAAATATGCAAGCTGAGGATACGTGCAGTCATGGCGGATACCGGGGAACCCGAGGCGTGGATGACGAGGTCCCAAGCTTAGCATCCGCCGCCTCTCTCGCGCAGTTGCCGCAATGCCTCTAGCGCGGCCTGCAGCGTGGCCTCAACGTCGGCTAGCGAGGCAGCGTCGGCCGGCGGGGTCGCGACGACCGACGGCGGCACGGCAGACTTTGCACTATCAGGCAAGGCCGGATGCACGCGTTCGCCCGCGGGCGTCACGTCTACATCGAATACCAGTTTTTCACCGCGATGCCAGGTGGTGAACCATTCCAGCGGTTGGCCATGCTGGTCATAGCCCTGCCCTTCGAGCATCAACAATGGACTGCCCACGCTCACGCTCAAGGCATCGGCCAACACGGGGTCGGCCCCCACCGCGCGAATGCGATTGCGTCCCCGACCGGGATGCAAGCCGAACTGCTGAACCAGCGTGCGATGCAATGAAGCATCTTGCAAATGCTCGGCAGTCAGCCCCGAAAGGCGGGCACGCGGCAACCAGGTGCGGACAAAGGCCAGCGGCTCGCCATCGACGCCGCGCAGACGCTCAAGCACGAGCGTATCGTCAGAGCCAAAAAAAGTGGCCACCTCGGGAGGCGGTGCCTCGGGTGCTAGTCGCAGGACGCTTGTCTGCAGCGTCGTACCCGTACTGGCGAATTGCTCGAACAGCCCGGTAGAGCGTTGCACCAACCGACGATGTTCAACGGGAGGTGCAACCGTGGGAGCACGCCCGGGCTCGCGCCGGATCAGGCCTTCGGCCACCAGCGCGGCCAGCGCCTGACGCACGACGCTGCGCGCCACGCCAAACTGGCGGCACAACGCGGACTCGCTCGGCAATACGGTGCCTGCGGCCAGGCTCCTGCCATGAATCTCACGGCGTAGCGCCTGGGCGACTTGCCCATGCAAAGGATGGCCGCTGGTGCGATCCAGCGCTACCTCGGCACCCGCGTTCGACGCCATAGGATCAGCCCCCCGTGGTGGAGCGCGCGGTTTCCCAAACCTGTGACCATCCCGGCGCCAGATTGGCTGCACGTTCGGCGGCCAGGATCAGGCTGTCTTCGCGTGCGATACCCTTGCCCGCGATATCGAATGCCGTACCGTGGTCGACCGACACGCGCACGACGGGCAGGCCAACAGTGATGTTGACGCCATCGTCCCCATAGACCGATTTGAAGGGAGCGTGTCCCTGGTCGTGATAGCAGGCAATCACGAATTTCCATTTGCCGCGTACGGCCTGGGGGAACAAGGCATCAGCGGGAATCGGACCCGCAGCGAGGATGCCCGCCGCATTGGCCTCGGCCACGGCAGGCACCAGGATGTCGGCGTCTTCGGTACCGAAAATACCGTTTTCACCCGCGTGCGGGTTCAGCCCGGCCACGGCGATCGGCTCGTCGCTACGGCCCAGTGCTTTGGCGAAAGCACCCGCCAGGCGCAAAACGGCACGCATACGTTGAGGCGTCACATCGTCAATGGCCTGACGCAGCGAGACGTGTGTCGTGGCGTGAAAGATATACAACTCACCAGCGGACAGCACCAGCGAAAACGTCTTGACGCCGAATTCATGGGCCAGCAACTCGGTATGGCCAGGCCATTTATGGCCGCCCATGTGCATGGCGGCCTTGTTCAACGGCGCCGTCACGATGCCGTCAATGCGACCTTGACGCGCCAACTCACAAGCCGTGGTCACAAAACGCACGGAGCCAGCTCCCGCCTCGGCGCTCAATTCGCCCAGTGGCACATGCTCCAGCGATGGGCCCGCCTGGATGACTTCGATGACACCCGGCTCGTTAGTCACTTGTTCGGGACCTTCTACGACACGCACGCGGGACGCGTCGGCCCCCTGCGCCTGGGCCGCTTTGCGCAGCGCGCCGGCATCGCCGATCACGACCAAACGCGCCCGTTGGCGCAGCTCATCGTGGCCCAGCAGCATTTTGGCGGTGATCTCGGGGCCTATGCCCGCGACATCGCCCAGCGTGACGGCCAGCGTCGGAATATGAGTCGGCGTTACGTCTTGCGTCATGATCAGAATCTCCTTTCGCGAACCGCACGCGCGGCCCGAATCAATACATCGTCAGTGCCAAAGCCTCCTGCCTTGGTCACAATGGGCAGCCCGGCAGCCGGCCCGCCCGTCAGGGTGCCTAGCGGCACGCCCCCAGTCACTTCGTCTACGAGCGCAATGCCGCCGGCTTGTAATGCAGCCAGCACGGCACTGGCGCCGTCGCCACCGGTGGCCACGACACCAGCGACTCGCCCGGCAGGCGTCGTCGCTGCAGCCCGGTTTGCCGCAACGCGACTGCCATGACTCGCCAAGCTCTGTTGGATCAATTGTCCGGCCAGGGTGCCCAAGCGAGTCGCCACGGCATCCGAACTCAAACCGTCCAACCGCCCCTCTGGCGCCAACAACAGCCAAGTCGACTGCGGCTCGGCAACCGCGGCCGTTTTGCAGACTTCTGCCGACCACTGAGACCAAACCGCGTCATCCGCGAGTTGCGCCAAGGTCGGCGACCATACCCGTGCACCGTCCGCCTGCAAGGCAGCGACTTGACGACGCGAAGCGCTGTGTTGGGAGGTCACCACCACCAGGACGGCTCCTCGCGTTTCGGCGCCCGCCCACAACCGGGCCAACGGCGCAGCCAAGCCTCCCGAGCCCACCGGCACTGCGCGCTCGCCGATCAAGGCAATCGCCCGAGCCAAGCGATCCATGTCCTGTTGCGTGACGGCATCGACGACGACGGTATGGCCCGCCGCGACGATCCGGTCTGCCAGCGACTGCGAGGTTTCGCCGGGAACCAACGCGAGTTGCGCGCCGCCCAGCAAGGTGGGAATGTGGCTCTCGGTAACGGGGGTTACCGGGTCGGTTGCCGCGGAAGTTTCGGTGACCGGCTTGTCGTTCACATACAGCACGCCGTCGCGCACGGTACGACCCGTATCAGGAAATGCCGGGCAGACCACCGCGATGGCGTCACCGCGCCATGCTGCCCGTGCCGCGTCAATTTCGGCCCTGAACGCACCGCGCAAGGTCGAATCGACTTTCTTGTACAACCGCTGTACGCCCGCGGCGCGCAAGGCGGCCACGTCCTCGCGGACGATAGTGGCCGCCTGGGCCGCCGGCAGAGACCGACTGTGCGTTGTCACCGCGATCACCTCTGCCCGACTGGCAGCGGGGTCGGTCAATGCCTGGCTGGCCCGGCCCACCGACAATTGCGTGGTCCAGCCGGCACGCACAAACTGCACCGCCGTATCGCCGGAGCCCGTCAGATCATCGGCAACAATCGCGATAAAGGGGCCCATCATTACACCTTTGCGTCGGCAACCGGCGGCGCGGTTTCGTCCAGCATCGCCACGACATCGTCAGACGGTTTTAATTCACCCGCACGCTTCAGGAAGTATGACGCCAATACCGGGGCCAGAATGGAACTGATCAGCACACAAGCCGCGACCTGCGCTGTCGCCGTGCCGACGTAGGGCAGCAAGGAAGGATCAGCTGCGGCCACCACGGCGGGGGTGGCGATCGCGTTGCCTGCGGTAGTTCCGGCGGCAAAACCAATGCCGCTTTTGCCACCACGACGCAGAATATAGCGGTAGCCCAAGTACACGAGGAAACCCGTCACGGGGCTGATCAACAGGCCCAGCACCAGACCCGTCATACCGCCCGACAACACCGCGCCCAGGTTGATCCCTGTACCCAATGCGAACGCAAAAAACGGGATCACAATATTGGGGACTGGCTTGAGCACGTTACGCCATTGCACGTCCAGGTTACCGACCACAACGCCCAGCAGGAACGGCACAAGTGCGGCAATCAATGCAGTCACCGGAATGTCGGCCAGGCCCGATGCGCCCAGAAACAACAGGCTAAAAAACGGGCCGTCGTTCACCGCGCTGGCGACGTAGGCGCCACGATCGCGGCTATCGCCGTACTGACCCGTGTAGGCCAACCACAGACCGCCGTTGCTATTGTCAAAGGCGGCCAACAGGGCCAGGATCGACACGCCCAGCACGCCGTCCAGACCGACAAAACTACCCAAAATGATGATCAACGTAGCGGGCACGATGGTTTTCATCAGCAAAATCGTGCCTGCCGTCGCCAAGATCGGGCCGCCCGTGCGCATATTGACCTGGGTACCGGTCGCGAAAATCAACAGTGCGATCAAAGGCAACGCACTGTTCTTGAACAAGGCCGTCGTGAATCCCCCGATCGCCAGGGCGTCAGGGGCGAATGTGCCGATCAACGAGCCCAGAATCAACGGGATCAACATCAACCCGCCCGGCACTTTGAGCATGATCGAGAACATGGGGAAACGAGAAACTTCGGCGTTCATTAGGTGCGTCTCCTGGCGCTTTTGTCATAGGTCGGCGTGCCTGGGGAATCCTGAAACGCCGAGCGTAAGAAAAACGTAGTGTACAACTGATACGTACAGGCTGTACGTACAGTGTTTGTAAGCGCGACAACGCCATGTCGTTCTCAAAAACAAACAGCCCCCAGAGAGACTCTCTGGGGGCTGTCCTATACGCCAGTACCTCAGTGGGAAACACCGGCAATTTCTGCCATGGCCTTCCCGTGGCCAGCTACTCCACGAGTTTCAGGGCGTCCAGCGGCGTCACCGCCTTGAATGCCTGACGCGTGGCAATATGCTCGGGCCGAGGATCCAGCCCGTACTTGGGCGGATTCAGCGTGTTTTCCATGCTGTTGTAGACCATGAACACATTGGCACGCGGCCACGGCGAGATATTGCTGTTTGAGCCGTGCATGGTGTTGCAATCGAAAAACACCACGGAGCCAGCTTTGCCCGTCATAGTGCGAATGCCACCCTGCTCTACCAGCAATTGCAGGCTGACCGGATCGGGCACGCCGTACTCTTGCTTCTTGAGCGAATGCTTGTAGTGCTCGCGCGGGGTTTCGCCCACGCACGAAATAAACTGACGATGCGATCCCGGCACCAGCATCAGCGGACCGTTGCATTCGTTGTTGTCGCTCAGCAGCACCGAGCAGCTCAGTGCGCGCATGGACGGCATACCGTCTTCGACGTGCCACGTTTCAAAATCAGAGTGCCAGTAGAACTCTTTCCCTTTGAAACCGGGCTTCATGTTGGCGCGCGATTGGTGGATGTACACCTCGGAACCCAACAGTTGACGCGCCACATGGGCGAGTCGAGGGTCACGGGTTAAACGTCCCAACATGGCATTGAGCACGTGGACACGGAAGATCGAACGCACGGCGTTGCTGCCGGGTTCGGTAATGGCTTCCTCGCGGCGCACGATCGCCGGATCGCGTGTCATGCGGTCGACCTCGGCAATCAGCGCCTGGACTTCCGTATCGGAAAACACGTTTTCCAACAGCAGAAAACCGTCGCGATCGTAGCTGTCGACTTGCTCGGCCGACAGTGCGTCGGCATATTTACCATCGCCATAGACCACGGGATCGTGGCGAGCGATGATGGCGGAACTTCGATCCGTACGCGAGGCGTACGGATCCTGGGCAGGTGAGATCATCATTAACCTCCTTGTATTCAGGCCGCTTTGATTTCGTCGGGCAGCGAGTAGACGCCGTCGGCGTCGTGCACTTCCAGACCCGTCAGCGGCGGGTTGAACACGCAGATGACGCGCAGCGGCTCTTTGCCGCCGCACAGCCAGTGCTCATCGTTTTCGTTCAGGGCGTAGACAACGCCCGGTCCCAAATCGTACTTTTTGCCGTCGGCAATCGTTTCGATTGAGCCGTCGCCTTCGATGCACCAGACCGCTTCAAGATGGTTCTTGTAGTGGATGTGCGTGCGTCCGCCCGGAAAAATGGTGGTCTCGTGAAACGAAAACCCCATGCCATCCTTTTTCAGCAGCACTCGGCGGCTAACCCAGGTATCGGTACGGACTTCGTCCTGCGTTCCGATCACATCTTTCACATTGCGTACGATCATCGGCGTTTTCCTCCAAATTTCAAAACACGGGCAGATTGTCCGGACTCGCCCAGCGCTTCAGCTAGGGCGGATTCGATGGTTTCCAGGCCACGGGTCAGCAACTCGTCTTCGATGGTCAGAGCCGGCAACAGCTTCAGGACTTCGTCCTGCGCACCCGAGGTTTCGATCACGAGACCACGCTTGAACGCCTGCTGCGCGATGCGATTTGCCAACGCGGGTTCAGCGGTAGTCACCAGCCCCTGAATCAGGCCACGGCCACGCACGGCCAGACCGGCGTTGGGGAAACTGTGGGCCAGGTTTTCCAGCCAATCACGCACCATACGTTCTTTGCGCTGCACTTCGCTGACGAATGCATCGCTGGCCCAATAGGTATTGAGCGCCTCGGTCGCGGTAACGAACGCCAGGTTGTTGCCGCGGAACGTGCCGCTGTGGGCACCGGGTTTCCAGATGTCCAGTTCGGGACGCATCAAAACCAGCGACATCGGCAGACCAAAGCCGGACAGGGACTTGGACAGCGTGATGATGTCGGGTCGGATACCCGCCGACTCGAAACTGAAGAAGTTCCCCGTACGGCCGCAACCCACCTGGATGTCATCGACGATCAGCAGCATGTCATGACGACGGCACAGCTTTTCCAACTCTTTGAGCCAACGCAGCGTTGCCACGTTGACACCGCCCTCGCCCTGCACCGTCTCGACAATCACGGCGGCGGGCTTGTCCAGACCGCTGCTGGGGTCATCCAGCATGCGCTCCAGATACGCCATCGTGTCCACGTCGGGACCAAAATAACCGTCATACGGCATGAAGGTCGTGTTACCCAACGCATAGCCGGCCGCATCGCGGAACTTCATATTGGCGGTTGCCGCCAACGAACCCCCACTCACGCCGTGAAATCCGTGGGTAAAGGAAATGATGTTGGAGCGCCCTTTCACCTGGCGCGCGATCTTCAGCGCGGCCTCGACGGCGTTCGTGCCGGTCGGCCCGGTGAACTGGAGGGTGTATTGCCAGTTGCGCGGCTTGAGCAACACGCGATCAACGGTTTCCAGAAATTCTTTCTTGGCGCTGGTGGCCATATCCAGGCCATGCACTACGCCATCGGCTGCCAGGTATTCGAGCAGCTTTTCTTTGAATACAGGATTATTGTGGCCGTAGTTCAGGGTGCCTGCGCCGCTGAAGAAGTCGATATATTCTTCACCGTCTTCGTCGATCAGCAACGAGCCGCGCGCCTGGCTGAATATCACCGGAAACGACCGAATGTAGCCACGCACCTCCGACTCCATTCGGTCAAAGATTTTCAAGTCCATAATATATCCTCCGTTCATTTCGTGAATTGACAGACGTAACGGTGCCGATGCCAAAGAGACACCAGGGCAACGCCACGTCCCGGTTCCAACAGGCTGCAGGCCTGTCCGCTAGCGGACGGACTGCGTAAACGGGCCTATCTTCAACAACATCTCGTCGTCATGGTCCGCACCACCGAATAACTGCCGATCAAAGAACGGCTGCTCGGAAATGTGGGCGCCGAGCTCGCCGGCCAAGCCGGTAAACGTGCGGCGCGAGGCCTGGTTATCAGGGCCTACCGTGGTTTCAAGATGACGAACATGCTTCAACTCGTCGCGCTGCAAGAGTTCGCGAAGCATGGTGCGGCCTAACCGTTGGCCGCGTGCTCGGGCATGCACGGCAACCTGCCAGACGAAGATCACGTCGGGCCGAGCTGGCGGCACATAAGCGGAAATAAACCCATCTATCCGACCGCCGGCGCTTTCGGCGACGACGCAAGTCGCGCTGAAGTGCTCGCACAGCAACAGATAGGCATATAGAGAGTTGACGTCGAGTGGCGGGCACTCGGTAATCAGGCGATGCAGTGCGGCACCGTCGATACGACGCGGTTGCCTGAAAATCAGGCTCGCAGGCGAGGCGGCCGATTGAACGGCCGTAGAAGGCTGGGTAGAGGTCAGGTCATGCCCCCTCATACGACCAACCCCGACTCGGGCGGCGCACCGCCAGTGGGGACCTCGAGAATGGGTGATGAGACATCGGTGTGCGCCTCGACCACGTGACCTTCTTGTTCCATCAATGTCACGATACGCTCCAACGCTAAAGTAATCGTGGCCTGCTCGATCTCGGGCAAGGCGTTCAACCCGTCGGCCAGATGCTTTTGCAATGGCGACGGAGCATGCTCGGCCAAGTCGCGGCCGGCGTCAGTCACCGAAACAAACACAATGCGGCGATCGACACGGCCGCGCTCCCGTCGCACCAGGCCCTTGTCTTCCAGGCGATCAAGGATGCCCACGACCGTACTGGGACTGACGTGGATATCGCGGCTGATCGCGGTCGCCGTCATGGGGCCATTGGCAATGACCGTACGCAGGCACATCAACTGCGGCGCAGTGATGTTGCTGACGGCCGCCAGCTGGCGCGAATGCAGCGCGATCGAGCGCGTGATGCGGCGCAGGGCACGCAAAATGCGCAGGTCGTACTGCTGTGACGGATCGGGTAACGGTGCATTATTCATGACTGAAATAGTTCAGTAGGATTGATTTCTGTACAAATGATTCTACCCAGATGATATGCGCTTGAGCATCATGGGTCAACCCAAGCCTCCAAGAAAATACGAAAAGATGAGGCTATGTTTCAAGAAGATGGTGAAAAATATCATCTTTTACATTTCCCTCCGGGGGAAATCTTTGCCATGCCTCGCATACGCCAGAAGTCCGAGACGGATCAAATCCGTGCCAGTACACCCCTTCAAGCCCGGACTCCTGTGCACCGGCACCCCGTAATACACAAACAAAGAAAACGAAGCTGCGTTTGGCCTCATCGCCAGGGACGTTTGGTAAACGGTAAGGAATACCCTAATTGTTAAAAAAACATATGTTTCTTAAAGTCCACGCCGGTAGTCATATGTTTTTTTAACGCTCCACCCCCTATGCCGCCGCCATCCCCACCATCGCTGATCTTGGAACGTCTGCAGAGTTTGTTCGATCAATTGCCGCCCGAGCTTCGGCGCGCGGCACACTGGGTGGTCGATCATCCGGCCGAAGTCAGCCTGTGGTCCATGCGACGCCAGGCCCAGGCGCTGGGTGTCGCGCCTGCCACGATGCTGCGTTTGGCGCGTGCCGCGGGCTACACAAGCTATGAGGCCTTTCGGGTGCCCTTCCAGCAAGCGCTTGCCGGCACCGAACCCAGCACGCTACGCGAACGCGCCGCAAAACTGCAAGCGGCCCAGGCACAGCCCAGCGCGCCAGGTCACAGCGCGTTGACGTATTCGCAGGTCCATGCCATCCAATCCGTGACGTCGGTGAACAGACCCGAGACATTCGAGGCGACCGTCACGACGCTGTTAAATGCTCGCCACGTCGGATTCCTCGGTACGCGTTCGGCCTTTGGCATCGCGTTCCAAATGCACTATGCCTATCAACTCGTGCGGCGTAACAGTCTCCTGATTCATGGCCTGGGTGGCCTGCATGCCGAAGCCGCCGACAATTTATACGAAGGTGACGCGTTAATCGCGATTTCGCAGGCGCCCTACCCGACGGAAACTGTACTTCTGGCGCGACAGGCCGCCCAACAGGGTGTGGCCGTTATTGCCCTGACGGATTCGCCGCTATCACCACTAGCAACAGATGCTCGGCACGTCCTACTATTCGACCGTGCTGACCGTAAAGAGGGGAAACGTCAAAGCGCGCAGCATGGCCTGGGATCTTTCTTTCACACCACGGCGGGGCTGCTGGCCCTGTCCGAGCACCTGATCGCCCGCCTGACGGCTCGCGGCGGCGAAGCCGTGCTGAATAGATTGAGCGAAATCGAAGAGCGTATGCACGCCGATAACGTGTTTTGGTCCGCCTCCGCCGCCGCTCAACTCGATCATTAGAATATTGCCGCGCTGGCATCCCAGCGCACTATGTCACGCGTTCCGGCCCGGACGCGTTGTTTTACCGGAAGCGCCGGTTACTTTCACGGGGAACATCCTCACAAGGAGTTTGTATGAGTCAGACTATAAAACCTATTTTCGGCAACAAAAAGAAAACCTTGAGTCTCGCCGCGGCCTGCACGGCTGTTGCCCTGGCTTTTGCGGCTCCGCTGCCCGCCGCCGCGCAGCAAAAGTTCGTTAGCATCGGGACCGGTGGCGTCACGGGTGTTTACTATGCGGCCGGTGGTGCGATCTGCCGCCTGGTCAACAAAGACCGCGAAACGCACGGCGTGCGCTGCTCGGTCGAATCCACCGGGGGCTCGGTCTTCAACGTCAACACTATCAAGGCCGGCGAACTGGACCTGGGCGTGGTGCAATCCGACGTTGGTTTTAACGCCTACAACGGCAAAGGCCAGTTCAAGGATGCGGGCGAGTTCAAGAAATTGCGCTCGGTGTTTTCGGTTCATCCCGAGCCCTTCACCGTCGTTGCCCGCAAAGAAGCCAACATCAAGTCGTTCGAAGACTTCAAAGGCAAGCGTTTCAACGTAGGCAACCCCGGTTCGGGCACACGCGCCTCGATGGAGGAACTGCTCGCCACCATGGGCTGGAAGCTCAGCGATTTTTCGCTGGCCTCTGAACTGCGTCCCGACGAGCACGGCTCGGCATTGTGCGACGGCAAAATCGACGGCTTCTTTTATGGCGTCGGACACCCCTCGGCAAACATTCAGGACCCGGCTACGACGTGCGGTGCACAGTTGATCTCGTTGACCGGCCCTGCCGTAGACGAGTTGGTCGAAAAGTATCCGTACTACTCCAAGGCCACCATTCCCGCCGGCCTGTATCCGAACAACGACAAAGAAACCCAGACCTACGGTGTAACGGCCACGTTCGTGACTTCGGCCGACGTGCCTGACGAAACGGTCTACGCCGTCGTCAAAGCGGTCTTTGACAACCTCGACGACTTCAAAAAACTGCACCCCGCCTTCGCTCACTTGAAAGCTGAAGACATGGTCAAGAACGGCCTGTCGGCCCCCCTGCACCCGGGTGCTGAAAAGTACTTCAAAGAAAAAGGCTTGCTGTAAGTCAGTGGCGTATGGCCTGGAGCGCCCCTCGGGGGGCGCCTTGGGCCTGAGACGCCCTGGTGCCGGAGGTGCATTGCGTCATCCCACGATGGCGCAATGCACTCACCGGCTGGCCAAAATCTATTAGGAAAACTCAATGAAGACCGAGCCGTCCTCTACGACAGCTGATCTGGAACAATTGGTCGCCGATGTCGACCGGGGCGGGCGCCAGGCGGGCGGGATCGCCGGCGCCACGCTGGCGATTGGCGCACTGGTCTGGGCCCTGTTCCAGCTCTGGTATGCCTCGCCGTTGCCCTTTACGTTTCGATGGGGCATTTTTAATGACACCGAAGCGCGTGCCCTGCATCTGGGCATCGCCATGTTTCTGGGCTATCTCGCCTACCCGTTCAGCAAGCGGTCCCCGCGTGACCAGATGCCCTGGTATGACTGGGTGCTTGCCCTGATTGCGGCGTTCTGCGGCGCCTATCTATTCCTGTTCTACAACGATCTCGCTCAGCGTCCCGGTCAACCGACCACCATGGACGTCACTACAGCAGCCGTCGGCCTGCTCTTGCTGTTGGAGGTCACGCGTCGCTCGCTCGGTCTGCCGATGGCGGTACTGGGTGCGGTGTTTGTGCTGTACGTACTAGCGGGCCCCATGCTGCCTGATGTCCTGGCCCACCGCGGCGCCTCCATCGAACGCCTGGCCTCGCACATGTGGCTGACGACCGAAGGCGTCTACGGTGTCGCACTCGGTGTGTCCGTATCGTATATCTTCATTTTCGTGCTGTTGGGCTCGCTGCTGGACAAATGCGGCGCCGGCAACTACATGATGCAGGTGTCGTTCGCGCTGTTGGGCCACTTGCGCGGCGGTCCCGCAAAAGTAGCCGTGGTGTCCTCGGCGGTCAACGGCCTGGTCTCCGCGTCGTCGGTCGCCAACGTGGTTACCGGTGGTATCTTTACCATCCCGCTGATGAAAAAAGCCGGCTATGGCGGCATTCGGGCGGGCGCTATCGAAACGGCGTCGTCGGTCAACGGCCAGATCATGCCGCCCGTCATGGGCGCAGCGGCGTTCCTGATGATCGAATACGTGGGTATCCCGTACACGGACATTATTCGCCACGCGATTTTGCCGGCCTCGATCTCGTACATCGCGTTGTTCTATATCGTGCACCTGGAAGCCTTGAAGCTCGGTATTCAACCCATGATGTCCGCCGGCGCGCCGCGTACTCCATTGCAAAAACTTGCAGGCTGGGGCATGGGCATTTCCGGAACACTGATCGTCATGGGCCTGGTGTATTGGATCGGCATAGGCGTCAAGGCTGTCGCAGGCGATGCCGCCATGTGGATACTGCTAACGTTGCTGGTGATCCTGAATATCTGGCTGATGCGTGTAGCTGCCAAGCACCCGGACTTGCCGACGGAAATCAGCGTCACCAATCCAGTACGTCCGGAGCCATGGCCCACCGTCCGCGCGGGCCTGTACTTCTTGATTCCGATCGGTATCCTGGTGTGGTGCCTCAGCGTCGAAGAGCTGTCCGCCGGCCTGTCGGCCTTCTGGGCCGCCCTGGCCATGCTGATACAGATGATCGTTCAGCGACCGCTGATGGCCTGGTTCCGCAAGCAGGATGTCAAGCCTGCCCTGGGGCTCGGTTGGCGCGAGGCCATCGGCGGCCTCGAAGACGGTGCCCGCAACATGATTGGCATTGCCATCGCCTGCGGCACCGCCGGCTTGATCGTAGGTGCCATCACCTTGACCGGCCTGGGCCTGCGCATGACGGCGTTCGTCGAGTTGGTGTCAATGGGCAATGTACTGCTGATGCTGATCTTTACGGCCCTCGTCTGCCTGGTTCTTGGGCTGGGTATGCCGACCACCGCCAACTACATCCTGATGGCCACGTTGATGGCACCCGTCGTCGTGGAGTTGGGAGCCCAGAACGGGTTGGTGATTCCGCTGATTGCCGTGCACATGTTCGTGTTCTATTACGGCATCATGGCCGATATCACGCCGCCTGTCGGTCTAGCGACCTTTGCGGCGGCGGCGATTTCAGGTGAAGACCCCATCAAGACCGGTATTCAAGGCACGACCTACGCCCTGCGCACGGCGGTGCTGCCGTTCATTTTCGTCTTCAACCCGATGTTGTTGTTGATCGACGTCAATGGCTGGTGGGAGCTGTTCCTGGTCGTGGGCGGCGCCGTTCTAGCCTCGCTGACCTTCGCGGCCGCCACTCTGCGCTGGATGCGCGTGCGCTGCTCCCTGATCGAGACGCTCGTACTGTTGCTCATCACGTTCATGCTGTTCCGTCCGGACTGGTTCATGAATCAACTGGCCGACAAGTACGTCAATGTGCCGGCCTCGGAGATCTCGAACACAGCGGCCGCGCTTCCTCCGAATGGTCGTTTGGTGGCCGTACTGCAAGGAATGAACATTGAGGGCGACGAACTCACCAAAACGGTCGCGGTGGGCCTGCCAGCCCTGCCCGAGGGTGACACCGCCACGGGCGTCGCAGCCGGCCGCAAGCGGCTCAGCGAGGCCGGTCTGATGGTCACGGCGCTGGGCGATCAGGTGCAGATCGGTGCGGTGCAGTTTGGCAGCCGGGCCCGCAAGGCCGGTTGGGAACAAGGTTGGGACGTACTCAACGTCAAAATCCCCAACCCCCATCGTCTATCCGAGTTCTGGGTGTATATCCCTGCACTGGCGCTGCTGGCGTTGATCTGGATGTTCCAAGGTCGTCGCGAAAAACGGCAGCAAGCATCTACATAACGACGTTCGTGAAGGAGGTTGCCTGAGCAAGATAGGGCAACCCGTAAGAAAGAGGGCACCGCGAAAAAGCGGTGCCCTCTTTTTTTTNCCGCCGGGCCGCCCCAAGGCAAAAAACGCCCCCTTGGGGCGGCAGCAAGCCGAAGGCGCAGCGTGGGGGCTTTTTATTGCCGCCGGGCCGCCCCAAGGCAAAAAACGCCCCCTTGGGGGGCAGCAAGCCGAAGGCGCAGCGTGGGGGCTTTTTTGTCGCCGCGGCGGCGCCATATACGTGCTCGCAATCAGGAAAAAGCCATATAGGCTGCAACGAGCAACATGCAGATGCCGAAGACTTGACCTTGGATTTTTACAGCACGAGTTGACTGGAATCGGCGCATTACTAACTGCCCCCCGTAGATCCACGGGAAATGGCAGACCACGCACACAACGAGAAATGCGATGGTGAACAACGCGACCTGCATGCCGAGCGGTTTTACTGGATTAAGGAACTGAGAAAACATTACCAGGATCATCGAATGGATTTTTGGGTTGAGGACGACGGACAGAAATCCATCCCGGATACCGAGGTGTTGCAACCGCCGTGCACCATTATCGGTAGCCCCCGCTGACGATCGAAAAAATCCCCATGCCAGATACAACGTATAGGCAATTCCTGCCCATTTGATTATCGTCTCGATGTTCGGGTAGCCATGCAACAACCTGCCCAGGCCCAATCCATATGCAACGCACAGTACGAGGTTGCCGACCTCAAAGCCGATCCAGAATGGCAGCGATCCGGCTATTCCAAAGCGACCACCGGCGGTCGCTAATAAGGTGTTGCCTGGCCCCGGACTAACCACCATCGGAACCGTGTAGCCGAAAAACAGAATCCATATATCCCATGCAATCATCGCAGCCTCTATCAGCAAGTACCGGGATTTCGCATTTCCCGGCGAGTGCGTATTGCAAGTGACTTCACGGCTTATCACAAACGGATTATCCTCATACCCTCGATAAGTCAAAGTAATCGAGGACTCCATGCGACGCCTTCCGCCTTTGGGTGCGTTACGTGCTTTCGAGGCTGCAGCGAGGCATTTGAGCTTTACGCGCGCAGCGGCTGAGTTATGTGTAACGCAGGCCGCTATCAGTCATCAGATTCGTCAGCTAGAAGACTGGCTTGGCACGAAACTGTTCGAGCGTCGAGGACACGCATTGACACTGACTGCCAAGGGACAGGCATATCTGCCCGAGCTTGCAGAAGCACTTGATCGAATCTCGGCAGCAACCCTGCGCCTCATGAAGCACGACGATCGACCGTTGCGCATCACGGTCTTGCCCTCATTCGCTTCCCGGTGGCTCGTGCCTCGTCTGGAGTCGTTTCGTGCCCGGCATCCCAAGATTGATGTGCGTTTGGACAGTTCAGCCGACTTATGGGACTTTGCGACAGAGCGTTTCGATCTCGGCATTCGATCAGGGCTGGGAAAATGGACAGGATTGAAGGTTGATCTGATCGCCCGAGAAGCGTTGAGTCCAGTCTGTAGTCCAACGCTCGCTAACGGGGCACGGCCCATTCGCGCTCCGGCGGACTTGGGTCATGCCCGCCTGCTATATGACACGCCTCACGACGCGTGGCAGCGCTGGTTTAACCTTGCCGGGATGGATGCACCCGAAATGAACGCTGGCGTATCGTTCACCGACGCCAGTCTCGCATTGCAGGCCGCAATGGATGGGCAAGGTGTTGCTCTTGGACGGCTCACGCTCGCTGCGAATGATCTTCAGTGTGGGCGACTCGTACAACCATTCAATGTCGTGTTGCCTAACGATTACAGTTATTGGCTTGTCTACCCATCGACAGCATTGCATCGCCCCGGCGTTGCAGCCTTCCGGAAGTGGCTGCTCTCAGAGGCGCAGCGCGGGAGCTTTTTATAGCAACGGCCGACTACAGCACGGGCGAGAGCACCGGTTGCTTGGGCCGTACATCCAGGGCGCGCCCCTTGCGTGCCCGCTTGCCGACATACAGATCCAGTGCCGAGCCCACCAGAATATCTTCGGTCGGCTTGTTGCGGTAAATGCCGGTAGCGCGTAGGCCTCCTGCTCCGATGGGCACGGCTTGCTCGAGCTTGTCCGTCCCATCCAGGCCCATCAGGATAGTGCCACGACCACCGCCCGATAGCGACTTGACCTCTTCCAGGCCAAACACCAGACATTTGCCTTTGGCCGACAACAGGGCCAATTGCCGTGCGCCGCTGAACAACGGCACGGGACGCAGCAACGCATCGCCGGGTTCCAGGGTGATGAACTGCTTGCCCGCACGCTGACGCGACATCATGTCGCTCAGTTTTGTCGCAAAGCCAAAACCGCGTTGTGTGGCCAGCAACCATCGGCTATCCGCCGCCGCAGCGATGCTGTGCACGATGCGCGTGCCCGGCGTGAGATCAATCATGGTCGTCACGGGCTGTCCGTCGCCGCGTGCAGATGGCAGACCCGAGACGGCCACGGAATACACCCGGCCGTTGTCGCCCACCGCAATCAGGGTATCGGTCGTACGGCACTCGAACGCACCATACATATCGTCGCCCTGCTTGAAGCCAAATTGCGAGGCATCATGCCCATGCCCCTGACGCGCGCGCAACCAGCCCTTTTGCGACACAACGACGGTGACGGGCTCATCCAGTACTTTGGTTTCCAGGACGGCACGCTCGGCGGATTCGATCAAAGTGCGTCGATCATCGCCGTATTGCTTCGCGTCGGCCTCGATCTCCTTGATCAGCAGACGTTTGAGCGAGGTGGGGTTGTCAAGCAGCTCTTGCAAGCGGGCTTGCTCGTCGCGCTTGTCGGTCAGCTCTTGCTCGATCTTGAAACCCTCGAGACGCGCCAATTGGCGCAAGCGCATTTCCAGAATGTCCTCGGCCTGGCGTTCCGACAGCGAAAAACGCTGCATCAATGCGGCCTTGGGTTCGTCGGATTCGCGGATCGTCTGGATGACCTCGTCGACATTCAGGTACACGACCATGCGGCCTTCGAGCACATGAATGCGATCCGTGACCTTGTCCAGGCGGTAGCGCGTACGACGTACCACGGTATCGGTGCGGAACACGATCCATTCGACCAGAATGTCGCGCAATCCCTTTTGACGTGGCCGGCCATCTGTACCGATGCACACCAGGTTCACCGGCACGCTGCTTTCCATGCTGGTTTGCGCCAGCAGCGTATTGACGAACTCATCGCGATCCACACGAGACGTCTTGGGCTCAAAGACCAGACGTACCGCGGCGTCTTTGCCCGATTCGTCACGCACCGCATCCAGGAGGTTCAGCATGACAGCCTTGGACTGCTGCTGATCCGCCGTCAGGGCTTTTTTGCCGGTCTTGATCTTGGGGTTGGTGATGTCCTCGATTTCTTCGAGGACCTTCTGCCCAGACGCGCCCGGCGGCAATTCAGTCACCACTAGCTGCCACTGCCCGCGCGCCATTTCCTCGAACTGCCAACGCGCGCGCGCCTTGAGCGAGCCTCGTCCAGTGGCATAGACGTTGGCGATATCCGCAGTGGACGTGATGATCTGGCCGCCGCCTGCGAAATCTGGCCCCGGGATCATCGTGTACAGATCGCTGTCGGAGAGGTTGGGATGCTTGACCAGAGCCACGCAAGCCTGTGCAACCTCGCGCAGATTATGCGAAGGAATTTCCGTCGCCATACCCACTGCAATACCCGACGCGCCGTTGAGCAACATCACGGGCAAGCGCGCCGGCAGCATTTGCGGCTCTTGCTGGCTGCCATCGTAGTTCGGGGCGAAATCGACCGTGCCTTCGTCCAGCTCATCGAGCAGCAGACGCGAGAACGGCGTCAGGCGCGCCTCGGTGTAACGCATGGCCGCAGCGTTGTCTCCATCGCGCGAACCAAAGTTGCCATGACCATCGACCAGGGGGTAGCGCAGCGAAAAATTTTGCGCCATGCGCACCATCGCGTCATAAGCCGCCTGGTCGCCGTGCGGGTGGTATTTACCGAGTACGTCGCCGACCACACGGGCGGACTTGACGGGCTTGGCGCCAGGGCCCAACCCCATGTCCTGCATCGCGTAGAGGATGCGGCGCTGCACGGGCTTTTGGCCATCGCCCACATCGGGCAAGGCACGACCACGCACCACGGAAACGGCGTAGTCCAGATAAGCCTGCTCAGCATAGCGGGCCAGTGTAATGGCCGCGTCGGCCTCGCCAGCGGCTTCGTCGAACAAGCCAGGTTGATTGCTATCAGTCATGTGTCTTCGGAATAGCTAATACGGTCAGCAAAGGGGCAGCGTGAACCCGCAGGTCAAACTGCCCCGTGAGGGCATGAACAGTCAAGGATCAGATATCGAGCTCGGCCAGATTGCCCTTTTCTTCGATCCAGGCGCGGCGTTGCGATGACTCGCCCTTGCCCATCAGCATGTCAAACATGCGGGTGGTGTCCTCGGGGGTCAGGCTGCCATAACCCACCGGCAGCAAACGGCGCGTGTCGGGATTCATGGTGGTTTCCCACAGTTGCTCGGGGTTCATTTCACCCAGACCCTTGAATCGGCTGACGCTCCAGGCGCCTTCGCGCGCACCCTCTTTGCGTAGCTTGTCTTGGGCCGCCTCGAGTTCGCCTGAATCCAGGCAATAGATCTTGCGCGCGGGGCGTTTGCCCTGGGCAGGCACGTCCAGGCGGAACAGGGGCGGCTTGGCCACATAGACGTGCCCGGTTTCGACCAGCCTGGGAAAATGCCGATAGAACAAAGTCAGCAAGAGCACCTGAATGTGCGAGCCGTCGACGTCAGCGTCAGACAGAATGCAGATACGGCCATAACGTAAGCCAGATAAATCCGGCGTGTCGTTGGGACCATGCGGATCCACACCGATCGCCACGGAAATATCGTGAATTTCATTGTTGGCAAAGAGCCGGTCGCGGTCGACTTCCCAGGAATTGAGCACCTTGCCACGCAGCGGCAGGATCGCCTGGAATTCTTTGTCACGCCCCATCTTGGCCGAACCGCCAGCCGAGTCACCCTCGACCAGGAACACCTCGGTGCGCGTGGCGTCAGACGACTCGCAATCGGTGAGCTTGCCCGGCAACACCGCGACGCCAGAACTCTTGCGTTTCTCGACTTTTTGCGCGGAACGCGCGCGCGCCTGAGCCTGCCGAATCGCCAGTTCGGCGAGTTTTTTTCCGTACTCGACATTGCTGTGCAGCCAGAGATCCAGCGCGCTTTTTACAAAGCCGCCCACCAGCCGCACGGCGTCGCGGCTATTGAGCCGTTCTTTGATTTGGCCCTGGAATTGTGGGTCGAGGACCTTGGCCGACAACACAAAACTCGTGCGCGAGAAGACGTCTTCGGGCAGGAGCTTGACGCCTTTGGGCAGCAAACTGTGCAGTTCCGCAAAGCCCTTGACAGCGCCGAATAGCCCTTCGCGCAGGCCGGACTCGTGCGTGCCGCCAGCGGGCGTGGGGATCAGGTTGACATAGGACTCGCGCACGGCGTTGCCGTCTTCGGTCCAGGCCACCACCCACTGCGCGCCTTCGCCATCCGCAAAGCTCTCGTGATCGGCACCGGCATATTGCTGACCCTCGAAGAACGGCACCATCAGCTCGGCGCCGGACAACGCCTCGGCCAGATAGCCGCGCAAGCCATCGGCATATTGCCAAGTCTTGGTGTCGCCGGTTTTTTCGTTGACAAGCGTGACTTTGACGCCCGGCAACAACACAGCCTTGCTGCGCAGCAGGTGGGTCAATTCACTCAGCGGGATCTGGGGGCTGTCGAAATATTTGACGTCCGGCCAGACTCGCACTCGGGTGCCCGATTTTTTGCGGCCGCCCTCGGGATAGGGAGCCAGCGGCTCGGTGACGTCACCGCCTTGGAATACTAGGCGACTGGTCGCGCCGTCGCGCCAGACGACGACTTCCAGTCGCGTCGACAGCGCATTGGTGACGGATACCCCCACGCCGTGCAGGCCGCCAGAGAACGCGTAGGCGCCCCCGCCGTGCTTGTCGAATTTGCCCCCGGCATGCAGGCGCGTAAAGACCAATTCGACGACCGGCGCGTTTTCTTCGGGGTGCAACCCGACGGGAATGCCGCGGCCGTCGTCCTCGACGGAGACGCTGCCATCGGTATGCAGCGTGACCTGGATTTGCTTGCCATAGCCGGCAAGCGCCTCGTCAGCGGCGTTGTCGATGACCTCCTGCACGACGTGCAGGGGATTTTCGGTGCGGGTATACATACCCGGACGCTGGCGCACCGGCTCCAGTCCCTTCAGGACTCGGATGGAGGCTTCGGTGTAACGTGGTGTAGCCAAGTTATCCCCAAGATCTGTGGAAAAAAACCGACATTTTACGGATTAGTCTAGATTCTGCGCGGCTTTAGGTAGGATGCGCACGACCTGACCAGCTCCGAATTCGGTAGGATAAGCGTTTGGCGGTTGGGGAATCAGCGGACAGCACAAGGTGTGCCCCACCATTCCATCAATCGCGATGCAACATGCTACACAAAACCGGCAAACCCTGTTGTTATTAACAGTGGTATGCTTAGCGCATCACCTCCCTTCTAGTAGAACAAAACGGCAAAGACGCCCACGCGTCCACAGCCCCGGAACAGAGAATCACCATGAGCGAGCAAATCAAAAACGTCAGCGACGCCAGCTTCGACGCCGATGTCATCAAATCCGGCCAGCCGGTGCTGGTCGACTATTGGGCGGCCTGGTGTGGCCCCTGCAAGATGATTGCCCCCCTGCTGGAAGAGGTCGCCACCGAGTACGCGGGACGCCTGACCGTCGCCAAGCTCAATGTCGACGAAAACCAGGACACAGCCACCAAGTACGGCATCCGCGGTATTCCCACGCTGATGTTGTTCAAGGACGGCCAAGCCGCCGCCACCAAGGTCGGTGCGCTGTCGAAATCACAACTTACCGCTTTCCTTGATGGCGAGTTGTAATACACTACATGCTACGAACACGCATCGGCTTGACCGATGCCCGGACATGACTACCGCGCGGGCCCGTCCGTGGCCCGCCGCCACTACTCTTCTCTAATATCCCCCTTTCACCGCGATGCACCTTAATGAACTGAAGGCGCTGCACGTTTCGCAGCTGCTGGAAATGGCCGCAGGCCTGGAAATCGAAAACGCCAACCGCTTGCGCAAGCAAGAGCTGATGTTTGCCATCATGAAACGGCGCGCCAAACAGGGCGAGCAGATTTTTGGTGATGGCGTCCTCGAAGTCTTGCCTGATGGGTTCGGCTTTCTGCGCTCACCCGAGACCTCATACTTGGCGAGTACCGACGACATTTACATCTCGCCGTCGCAGATTCGCCGTTTCAACCTGCACACAGGCGACTCCATCGAAGGCGAAGTCCGCACGCCAAAAGACGGCGAGCGTTACTTTGCGCTGGTCAAGGTCGACAAGGTCAACGGCGTTCCCCCCGAGTCGATCAAGCATCGCATCATGTTCGAGAACCTGACGCCGCTGCATCCCAATCAGCCAATGCGTCTGGAACGCGACATCAAGAGCGAAGAAAACCTGACTGGTCGGATCATGGATATCTTTGCGCCGATCGGCATGGGCCAACGCGGCCTGATCGTCGCGAGCCCCAAATCGGGCAAGACGGTGATGATGCAGCACATTGCGCACGCCATCACCACCAACTATCCCGACGCTGTCATGATCGTACTGCTCGTTGACGAGCGGCCCGAAGAGGTCACGGAAATGCAGCGCACCGTGCGCGGCGAAGTCGTGGCATCGACCTTCGACGAGCCCGCGACGCGTCACGTGCAGGTGGCCGAAATGGTCATCGAAAAGGCCAAGCGTCTGGTCGAAATGAAGAAAGACGTGGTGATCCTGCTGGACTCCATCACGCGTCTGGCTCGCGCTTACAACACCGTCGTACCGGCCTCTGGCAAGGTCCTGACGGGTGGTGTCGATGCCAATGCCCTGCAGCGCCCGAAACGATTCTTCGGCGCCGCGCGTAACCTCGAAGAAGGCGGCTCGCTGACCATCCTGGGCACCGCGCTGATCGAGACCGGCAGCCGCATGGACGAAGTCATCTACGAAGAGTTCAAGGGCACGGGCAACTCCGAAGTCCACCTGGAACGTCGTCTGGCCGAAAAACGCGTTTATCCAGCGATCAACCTGAACAAGTCCGGTACCCGCCGCGAAGAGCTGCTGATCAAGCCTGATCTGCTGCAAAAGGTCTGGGTACTGCGCAAGTTCATCCACGATATGGACGAGGTCCAGTCGATGGAGTTCATCCTGGACAAAATGCGCGCCACCAAGACCAATGCCGAATTCTTCGACATGATGAAGAAGTAAACACCATCAGGCATCAAGAAGGCAGCATCACGAAAAACGGGCCAAGATACTTGGCCCGTTTTTCATGCATCAATCAGAACGACAGGGTGTTGTCCGAATCAGTGTTCAGATCAGAACTACCGACTGTTGCCCTGATCAGTGTTCGATATACTCGTCGGGTGTCGAGTGCTTGGGCGCCGCCTTGGTCTCGACAGGTTCCAACTTCGGGTCATTCCACGAGCCCGTCACCCCATATTCCACCGTCATCGCGTGAGCCAGCGGTTGTTTCAGCAGCCACTGCGTCACGAACGCCCCCAAGCCAATCAAGGGGTTGACCGCCAACGCGGCCGCGACCGCGGCGCCGCTGACATCCAGATTGGGAATCACCACGGCTTTCAGATCCCATTGCTCGGCCACGATGTTCGCATCACCGGCCAACACGATCGTTGCCGCCGGGCTATTGACCTTGAATCCCTCGGTGTGCGCGATCCCGTGACTCAACGCAATATCGCCCACAATCGTGTCAAACGGAAAACCTTCGCGAGCCCAACTCGTCGGATTGAACTCCAGTCTGGCCAAGCGGGACAACGACTGCACAGACAGTAACTCCAACAGGCGCGCGCCGCGCGAATTGACCGTCAGGAGACGCCCCTTGCCCAGACTGATCTGTAATTGACCCTCGATATTGGTCAGACTCTGCGACCAGGGCAGATCGCGCCACGTCAGTTTGCCCGTCACCGTTCCACTGCCGCCAGTGAGGCGATCTTTCAGACCGATACGGTCGACAAAAGCCCCCAAGTCCTTGAACTGCGCCTTGGTGTCGACCGTGAGCCCGCGCTCCGAGCCCTTGAGAAGCCAGTTGCCCGACGCGTCCAGCTCGGCCGACTCGTTGCTAATACGCAGCTTGTCCAGACGCCACAGTTGGCCGCGCTGCATATTAGTTCCCAAGACCTCTAGCGCCCCGACGTCATAGCCATACAAAGAGAGTTGCTCGGCCTGCAAGTCAATCGCGGGAATATCCGAGAGTTCCTCGTCAGGGGACTCCAACGATCCCCCCCGTGATTTTGGGACCTTATCGGGGGAAGATTCTTTCTTGGCAGACGTGTTGCTGACGTCCTGTTGCTTACCAAATGCCAAATGCTTGAATCGTGCCGTCACTTGCCCGGCAATCGCGCCAGAGGCCTCTTGCCAAGACACTGTGCCCGTCGCCTGCCGCGACGTCAGGTTGACCAGCCAGCGTTCAGGCTGCGGTCGCGTTGCCTGCAGCGTCAATTCGTCCAATCCCCAACCGGCCACCTGCAAACGACCCGTCTTCAGATTGATCTTGGTCAACGTCGGTAGTGAATCGGAATCGTGCTTCTCAGCATCCGACGAAGAGGATTTCTGTTCAGGCATCAGCGTTTTGGCTACCCGTTCCCAGGCATCGATATCCAACTCTGGCATCTGTACATCGACAACCATTCCGCTTGCCGGCAGCGTGGCCGGCCGGCTCACGCCCAACGCACCGCGCGCAAAGTAGCCCGCCTGACGCGATGCCCGGTCATGCTCAAGCAGCAATGCGATATTCGAACCCGCGCTGACCGACAATTGATCACGCTTGCCGCCGCCCCCCTGCGCCGCCGCCCATCGCACCTTGAGAGGGAATTCACCCTCCTTGCTCTTGCCCAGAGGCGAGGGAAGATCAATCGCCATCCCGTCCAAACTCGCATCCACCGAGATATCCAGCACGCCGCCAGGGCCATACGCCAAACGCCCGCTGTACGGCGTCTGCCCCGACAAGCGCTCCATGACGGGTTTCTTGACCCAATCCCTCAGGCCAGACGCTGGCAGGGTGCCGTCAAAACGCAGCGCATCCTGGCGACTCTCGAGCTTGCCAGCGATACGCGCCGGCCCACCCAGAAATTCTGTGCGTAACTCGTCCGTGCGCAGTCCCTTCTCCGAAAAATGAAGCTCGCCGCGCAGCTTGCGCAGCATCGGCATTTGCGGCACAAAGCGGAAATCATTGCCAGCAAAGACGATGTCTCCGTCGACCTTGGTTTCCTCTGCGTCGAGCAACGGCACCTCGAGCTTTAGCGGTACCTGCCAAGATCCCGTGCCCTCGGCCTCGTCGAGTGCACCGTCGAGCAAATGGCCCAGTTGATAGTTGGCGGCCAACGCCAAATACGCCGACACGGAGCCCGAGCTCTGCGCCTCGAGATGCAGGGTCGAGTTGTGCTCCATATTGGGAATCGCGGCGGTGATGGCGCCCATCTTCAGGTCATGGCCCTCGCCAGTCCGCGCCGTCGCCCCGCCCGGGCTATCCAGCGACAGACTGACCTTGTCGACGGCAAAATTGCCGGACACGTTCTCCAGTCGAGGCCAGCCCTTTTCTCGCCGACGCGCGGGCGCGTAATCCACGATGGCGTCGTGATAGGCCCCGGCAATTCGAAACTGGCCAACGTCGCCTTCGTCCTCAAAAGGGAAATCGTCCAGATCACCCTGCACGGTCACAGACGCATCCCGCACCTGGCCCTCGGGTAAGCCCTGCGCCAACCATTCACGCGCATCGGCACTGACGGTCAACGGCAGGTATTTGTGAATCGCCGACATGGCGCCACGCACTAGCGTGCCCTGAAAATCCGCGTTGCCTGCGGCCGTCTTGCCCTCGCCTGTCCAACGCCCCTGCAGGCTGACGTCCAGGTCCCGATTCGCCATATTGAACTGACGTACATCAATCACCAGCGGCTGCTGTGCCGGATGACGGACCGTGGCGTCCATGCGGACCGTGTCCGCTTGCAGCAAATCCGTTGCAAAAACGGTGGGTAAATGCGCACCCAGGCCCGTTAGCTCCGCACGCACTGCCAGTCCGTCGTTATTTTCGGTCTCGGCCGGCGACACGTGCTCGCCCTGCACCACACTGCCCGGCGGGCCTTGCACATGAATCGTGCCCGATGCCAAGTGAACGGCCGTGGCGTGATCGGCCGGCACAGCACCTCCGTCCCTCAATCCCTCGGCCGATGTGGTCCCGCGCGCCCGCCAACGCAGTTCGCGCAGCGCAGCATCCGCGGTGACATCGACCACCTTGCCCTCGTCCAGGGTCAGCCAGGCACGTGCCGCCGTCCGGCCCGATATGGCGGGTACCGATAACCACGGCGCCCACGCCTGTGGCTCGGCGTCGTCGAGCTCCGCATACAACTCGCCCGCCCAGCCGGCCGAACCTGCCTGTAATGGGTTTCGCTTGAGATTGCCGCGCACCGTCAGCGCCCGCGCTAGCGCCGCAGGAGGTTCGGCGTTCAGGGCAAAGCGGTGAGACAGCAGACCGTTATAGAAACGCAAACTTACATTATTCAGTACCACCTCGGGCGCCTGCCGCAAGTCGTCCTGCCAATGCACCGTCGCGCCAACCAAGGCCAAATCGCGTTGCGCCGCCAACCACCGAAGCAGCGGTGAACGACCCTTGTCGTCTGCGTCAGAGGTATCCGACAGCGCTTTGAGATCAATGGACTGGCCCGCGATCCAGAGATGATTCGTCGCATCGCGTCGCGCCCACAGTTGCGCCCCATCCACTCGCAGGCTGAGCAGCCGCGGTTCCATCACCAGCACGCTACGCCACCCCAATACCGCCGAAACCGTCGGCAGCGACAGAACCGATTCGGCGTGCGGGTCATCGATCGTCAACGAGGTTAATTGCAGGCTGGGATTCAAGCCGCGCCAACTGGCCTTCAGATGGCCAATCTCGACGCGCGTGCCCAAGGCATCGCTGGCATAGGCTTCGATTTTCGGCCGCCACTGGTCAATATTGGGCAATATCCAATAACGCAGGCCAAGCAACGTCGCGGCCGCGACAAAATAGACGGTGATTCCGCTCCAATAGAGACAGCGGATGACTTTGGTGGATAACGACACAGATCTGTGGGCAGGGAGATCATCTTGGGGTATCGTCCCCTTATACCTGAAACGCGTCATTCCGTCTGCCCTCCCATGTCACCTTCCCTACTCGCCCCCGCGCTCGCCTGGTCTGGCTATCTGCGCCGCCGTGTCGATGCCCGCCCTGATCTGGCCGCCTGGCTGGAAGTCTCCAGCCGTCACCCCGTTACCGCTAATGCGCTAGCCGCGTGGCAAGCCGAGCTGGCGGGCGCCGAGGCCGCAGCCATATTACCCGTGGCACAATGCCGCGAAACCTTGCGCAAGCTGCGCGAGCGCGTGTTCACGACCCTGATGGTGCGCGACCTGGCCGGTCAGGCTACGCTGGAAGAAGTCGTGGGCGCCATGACGGCACTCGCCGACCTGGCCGTGGCCGCCGCCTATCGCAGCGTCGCCGCAGAGTTAGCCGACGTGCACGGCATTCCGCGCGATCCGGCAACAAACGCGCCCCAGGAAATGCTGATTCTGGGCATGGGCAAATTGGGCGGCGGCGAGCTGAACGTCTCATCAGACATAGACCTGATCATGCTGTACGGCGAAGAAGGCGAAACAGACGGACCGCGCCGCATCAGCCATCACGAATTCTATGGGCGCCTGACCCGACGCATGATGCCCGTGCTTTCCGAAGCCGACGCCTATGGCCAGGTCTTTCGCACCGACTTACGCCTGCGCCCCGATGGCGACTCGGGCCCGCCCGCCTGGAGTCTGGATGCGCTGGAGCACTACTTGGTCGCCCAGGGCCGCGAATGGGAACGCTACGCCTGGCTAAAGGCGCGCCTCATTCCGGCACAGGCCTTTCCCGACAGTGACGCATCGGCGCAAGAACGTCAGCTCGAAAGCCTACGCGTACCCTTTGTCTATCGCAAGTATTTCGACTTTGATGCACTAGCCTCGCTACGTGACCTGCGCGAACGCATTCGCCAGGACTGGCAACGCCGCGCCCTGGCGCGCAACGGCATCGATAGTGCCAACAACATCAAACTCGGCGACGGCGGGATTCGCGAAATCGAATTCGTGGTGCAGTTATTCCAACTCGTGCGCGGCGGCCGAATGCCCGCACTGCAACGCCGCGGACTGCTGCAGGCGCTGCACGCCGAATGCGAAGCCGGTCTCATCAGCCCGAACGACACGCAGCGCCTGGAACACGCCTATCGCTTTCTGCGCCGGGTCGAACACACCCTGCAATACCGTGAAGACGAGCAAACCCACCTGTTGCCCGGCGACCCCGAAAAACGCGCGCAATTAGCTGCCGCCCTGGGCCTGAGCACCGATGAGTTCGAGCGCACCCTGACCGAGCATCGCAATTTTGTACAGCAGACGTTTCGTAACGCTTTTCGTCTGGCAGGTATGGGCGATACTGATGATCATCATGCCGACACGGCCACGCCTAGCGCTGCACGCATTGATGCCGACGACGACGATGACGAGCACGATGCCGAAAGCCGCCTGGCCGAGCAAATCAAGCAGGCCTTTGGCGATGATGCCGACGAACCCCTGCGCCGTGCCGAGTCACTGGTAAACAGCCACCGCGTACGCAGCCTGCCGGAAAGCAGCCGACGCCGCCTGGAAGCCCTGCTACCCGCCACCATCCATGCCGCCCGCCAGACCGCCGCGCCGCAACAAGCCGCCGTGCGCCTGCTTGGCTTGATCGAAACCATCGCTCAACGCAGCGCCTACCTGGCGCTATTGGCCGAGTTCCCCGACACCCTGGCACGCGTCGCCCGCATGGTAGCGGCCAGCCCGTGGGCCGCACAGTACCTCACGCAGCACCCCCTGCTGCTGGACAGCCTGATCGACTGGCGCACGCTATTCGAGCCCTTGGATTTCGACCAGATCGCGCGGCAGCTATCCGCCGACCTGGATGCCTGCACCCTGCCCGACGGCGAACCCGATATCGAGCAGCAGATGAACCTGATGCGCGACGTCCAGCGCCAAGCCAGTTTTCAACTCCTGGCGCAGGACCTGGAAGGCCAACTCACCGTCGAGGCGCTCGGCGACCAACTGTCCGCCCTGGCCGATATGCTGCTGGCCGAAACCATACAGCGTGTCTGGCCTCTCGTGAACAAGGATCCCGACGCCAGTCCGAAATTCGCCATCATCGCCTACGGCAAACTGGGAGGCAAAGAGCTGGGTTACGCCTCCGACCTGGACTTGGTCTTTCTCTTTGACGACCCCCGCGAAGACGCCCTCGAGATCTACGCCAAACTCGGCCGTCGTATGACCTCATGGCTATCGACCATGACCTCCTCCGGCCGCCTATACGAAACCGACCTGCGCCTGCGCCCCGACGGCGACGCCGGCCTGCTGGCGGTCTCCGTTGAGGCCTTTGAACAGTATCAACTGCAGCACGCCTGGCCCTGGGAACACCAAGCCCTGACGCGCGCCCGCTACGCCGCGGGCGACACCACCGTCGGTGCTCGCTTCGAGCGCATCCGCGCCGACGTGCTCGTGCAGCCGCGCGACACCGCAAAACTCCGTGACGACGTCCTGGCCATGCGCGACAAGATCAGCGCCGGCCACCCCAACACCAGCGGCAACTTCGATCTGAAACACGACCGTGGCGGTATGGTCGACGTCGAGTTCGTCACGCAATACCTGGTCCTGTGCCACGCCGCCACTCACCGGGTGCTGGTCAACAACCTGGGCAACATCGCGCTGCTGCGCCTGGCCAGCGAAGCCAGCCTGATCCCTGCCGACCTCGCCCAACGCGCGGGCGACGCCTACCGAACCTTGCGGCGCGGCCAACACCAACTCCGCCTGCAAGGCATCGAAAAAGCCCGAGTCCCCCAAGACCAACTACCCGAAGAACGCGCCGCCGTCACCGCCTTGTGGCGTACCGTCCTGGGCTGATCGAACCATCCCTGTCCAAGTCATCGTAAAATAAGGGTTTTTACCGCCCTACCGCTGCCTGCCATGTCTGAATTTGTGCGCCCCAAACTCGATCTGCCCACCGGCCGCCACAAGGTGCTGATGCACTCGTGCTGTGCGCCCTGCTCCGGCGAAGTCATGGAAGCCATGCAGGCGTCGGGCATCGACTATTCGATTTTCTTCTACAACCCGAACATCCATCCGGTCAAAGAGTACGAACTCCGCAAGCAGGAAAACATCCGCTTCGCCGAGGAACATGGCATCGAGTTCATCGACGCCGACTACGACATGGACAACTGGTTCGACCGCGTCAAGGGCCTGGAACACACCCCCGAGCGCGGCGAACGCTGCACGGTCTGCTTCGACATGCGATTCGAGCGCACGGCCCTGTATGCGCATGAGCATGGTTTCGATACGATCACCAGCTCTCTCGGCATCTCGCGCTGGAAAGACATGAATCAGATCAATGGCTGCGGCGAACGCGCGGCAGGCCGCTACGACGATCTGGTCTACTGGACCTACAACTGGCGCAAGGGCGGCGGCTCTCAACGCATGATCGAAATCTCGAAGCGCGAGAATTTCTACCAGCAGGAATACTGCGGCTGCGTTTATTCTCTGCGCGACACGAACAAGCACCGCCGCTCGCAGGGGCGCGATCGCATTCATATCGGCGTGAAGTTCTATGGTAAGGAAGAGCTCGTCGATTTGAGTACCTTGCAGGATTGATGTTCTTGCTTGCTTGCGACGCGATTGGTGTTCTTGCGGGCGTGAGTGCTGCTGACGTAGGGTGTCGCGCTTGGAGCGTTCCGGCGGTTTGCCAATGGGGGGCGCCGACCTAATCNAAACGGCTCGGCCCAACCAGGGGCCTCGGCCCCGCTNCGCGGG
>NZ_CBCSFP010000001.1:849397-1203559 GCF_965138755.1 Bordetella tumulicola
ACCACCGGAACTCACAGTCGTGACAACGCCATGGTCGTTGGCCCGCGACGGGCTGTGATGAACATTTATCGTATCGATGTTCGGCGCGCTGAGAACACCCGAGAATGCGAAACATGATGAGCGGGCGTTCGGCGTAGCGGAAGCATCATGGACGGCCGCGCGTCAAGAACTCCTTCTCGCCGCAATGATCACTCACTCGCCTACAATCGAAAGCTATGAGTGATACGTTAAGTGCGCCCTGTCAGTACGAGGAAGATATCAAGAAGAGCCGCTTCGCGGTTTTTGCTGCGCCGGTGGCCAGCGTGGATGAGGCGATGGCGTTCTTTGCTCGGCATAGCGATCCGGCTGCGACGCACAATTGTTGGGCGTATCGCATTGGGCTGGCGTATCGGTTTAACGATGATGGTGAACCTGGCGGGACCGCTGGGCGACCTATTTTGCAGGCGATTGAGGGCCAGGACCTGGATCGGGTAGTGGTGCTGGTGGTGCGCTGGTTTGGCGGGATTAAGCTGGGTGCCGGCGGACTGGTGCGGGCCTATGGTGGGTGTGCGGCGCAGTGTTTGCGGCTTGGGCCGCGGGTGCCGATCATTGAGACGGTAAGTGTTCAGTGCCGGTGCGATTATGCGGAGCTAACTTTACTGAAGGCGCGTGTTGAGCAGGCGGGAGCCTCGGTTGAGACTGAGCAGTTTGATGGTGAGGGTGCCGCGTTGACGTTGGTGGTGCCGCGTACGGTGGTGGCGGATGTGGAGCGTGTGGTTACCGATATCACGCGTGGGCGATCTCAGTGGACGATTCAGGCACCGTGCCGACTGTGTAGGCGTGCAGATTAACCGCCGTGGCAGTCGGGGACTTCTTGGTCCAGGTAGACGTCGAATGCGACGTCGCGGGCCCATTTTTCGATCATGGTGTTGATGGTGCCTTGGCGGCGCCATTCTTTCATGGTGTCGGTTAGCCAGGTTTTGGTCGCGACGTCGTGGTCAGGGATGAGCCAGACGCGTTCGGCGCGTGGGCCGTTTTCGGACAGGGTGGAGGAGAATTTTTTCCACTCGGGGAATTTCATTAATGGCGCCCAGGTGACGTCGTCGATCAGGCCGATGTCGCAGTTGCCTTCGCGTACGGCGACGAGGGCGTCGGATGGAACGCGGTAGGTACGTACGGTGGTGCCCCATTGTTGGGCGAGTGCCTGGGCCTGAAAGGCGGCGGTGGACATGCAGACGGTGAGGCCTTTGGCGTCTTTCCAATGCTGCAGTGTGGTGTCGCTGCGAATGATGGCTTTGGGGCGTGCGGCGTAGCCGGTGGGAATGGCGGCGATGTGTTGATCGGCCTGCGCGGGTACAGGTTGATCCGTTCGGTGGGTCACGTTTTCGCCGGCAGGGGCTGGCATGTTGTGGGTAGTCAGCCCGGGCGTGCTTTGACCGGCGATGTGATCGCCGATCAGGAGATCGACTTGGCCGGTAGTGAGCGCATTGGCCTGCTGAGCCGGATCGATTTGCACGAGTTTTACGGGCAATCCGAGTTGTTCGCCAAGGCGTTCGGCCATGACGGTGTCCAGGCGTTCCGGCGTACGAATTTTGGCGCCAGCGATGGCTTCGGGTGCGAGGTATGGGATGCCGACGATCAGCATCCCACGTGTGCGTGCCTGCGCGAAGGGGGTAGCTGATCGAGGTGAGGCTGTAGATGCCTGTGCTAAGGAGGCCGCTGATTGAGGTGAGCCTGCGGATGCTGCCGTTGATGAAGCAGGCAGCGGCTCGGCGATCGCTACTGCCACGGCGAATAATAACGACGCCGCCAACGTACTCAACAGAGGTGATTTGATGCGGTGGCGCTGTCCAGGCTGTTTGCCGGTTGGGTAGGCGGCCCTGCCCGCAGTGTGCATTGGTATCGCGTTGGCACGATGCACGGCGGTGGACGCGGTGGGTTGCCGGACACGGGTGCAAGAGGTGGTTAGAACATCCATGGCGTCAGGCGGGCGGGTTTGCTACCCGCCCCTTCCCTTTTAAACGTACTGATAGCGCAGCAAGCGATGCTTGAGGTTTTCGAGGATGAACTGGTCGATCAGGGCCGCGAGGATGGCGATGACCAGGATGTTGGCCATAACACCCGTCATGTCGGCGATTTCGCCGGAGTAGGCGAGCGACCGTCCGAGACCCTGGCCGAACCCGATCAGCATTTCCGCGGAGATCAGGGCGCGCCAGGCGTTACCGAAGGCCAGTTGTGCGCCAGTGATGAGCTCGGGCATGACGGCGGGCAGGTAGACGCGTTTGATCAGGCCCCAGGAGGTTGCCCCCATCACGCGCGCCGCAGAGACGTGGACGCGTTGCACGGATTCGGTGGCGTTCATGACGCTGAGCGCGGCCGGAAAAAATGCGGCCAATGCGACGACCACGATAATGGGCGTGTTGCCAAAGCCCATTACGATCAGGAACAGCGGTACCCAGGCGATGGACGGAATCGACTGCAGGATGACGATGGCGCTGCGCAGGACTTCGCGAAAAAAGTACAGCACCGCTGCGACGAGACCAAAACCTACGCCGGCCAGCAGCGCCAGGCCGTAGCCTGCGCCCAGGCGTCCGAGCGAACCCGCCAGGCTCTGATGAAAGGATGATTCGCCCAATTCGTTGAACAGGCGCTCGACGACGGCGGGCACGCCGGGCATCAGGAAGTCAGGCAATGCCCAGGCGGCGCACTGCCACAGCAACAGAATGAAGACGACGCCAAGCACCCCGGCGAGGTGCTTGCGCAGTCCGGTTACACGAGTAGATGCGCTCAAAGTTTACGAGCCTCTTGCCAGGACAAATCGATGATGCTGGACACGTCGTACGGCTTGCCGTCGCGGGTTTTCAGCGAACCTTGGGCTTGCAGGATATCGGCGATTTCTTGCATGCGCGCCGTGTCTTTGTCGGTCAGCTTGGCCGTGAAGACCTGGGTCTTGATGGCGTCAGTGATGACGGTTTCACGAGGCAATTCGCCTTGCTTGAGTGTTTTGAGCGTGGGCTCGGCGATGAAGTACGACGCGATCAGCTTGGAAGCCTGCTCGGGGTTCTTTTGCAGTAGTTCGATGGCGGCTTTTTGTGCGTCGAGCGCCTTCCATACGTCGTCTTTGCGCTTGTCCAGCACGTCGCCCGAGGTGATCACCACCATGCACGGGAACGGCCAGGCCTGGCCGACTTCGTAGATTTGCTTGACGGGCGCGACCAGTTGCGCGATGCGGTCATACGGCTCGAACAGGAACGCCGCGTCGACGCGTTTGCCGACCAGAGACTGCACGGCGACGGCGGGGCTCACGCCCATGATCGTGACGTCTTCGGGTTTGAGGCTGCCCTCTTTCAGGACGACGCCCTTTAGCACGACGTCGGCGGTGCTACCCTCCTTTTGCGAAGCCAGGGTCTTGCCTTTGAGATCGGCGATCTTGTCAATGCCGGAATCATCACGCACAACCAGCGAGTGGTAGCCTTGTTGCGCGCCACCGACGACCTTCAGGTCGGCGCCTTTCGACGCCCATGCGACGGCGTTGGTAAAGCCCAGTACGCCGATGTCGGCCTGGCCACCCACGATGGCTTTGATCAGGTCAGTACCCGATTTGAATTCGATCAGTTCGGTATCGAGGCCGGCGTTCTTATAGAACTCGCCCTCTTGGGCCACGATGGCCTGGGCATCGTCCATGACGCGCAGATAACCCACGCGGAGTTTCTCGGCGGCCATGGCCGGCGCCGCGGCCAACAATGCCGCAGCCAGTGGCAAAGATAACCATTGTTTAAGTTTCATGAGTGCTCCCAGAGGGGGTATCGGTAGTAGGTTCAACCCTGTCTGACACGTGCGTCCAGCGTGACGCGTCGGGTCGACAGGCGGCAGTCATAAAAAAGTCGATGTGCTCGGCTTAGGGGTGGTTCAACACGCAGCGGCGGGATCAGCGCGGATGACCCGAGGCTGATCAGGCCGCCAATGCGACATTGCCCTCGTCTTTGTCCGCGCTGTCGGTGACTTGGATACCCAACAGGCTGAGGATCTCGCGTTTTTCCGTGGCCAAATCCGACAAGTCGTGCGTCTTTCGACGTTGCGTCAGGTTGAATTCGCGCAGTACGCGGGCCGGACGGGCGCTGAACACCACGATACGATCGGCCAGGAACAGCGCCTCGTCGACGTCGTGGGTCACCAACAGCACCGTGGGCTTTTCTTGCTGGATGAGTTGGCGCAGGACATCTTGCAGACTCAGGCGCGTCAGGGCGTCCAGCGCGCCAAAGGGCTCGTCCATCAGCATCGTCTGGGGCTGGGCGATAAATGCCCGCGCCAATGCGGCACGCTGGCGCATGCCGCCCGACACCTGCTGAGGATAGTAGTTCTCAAATCCCGCCAGTCCGACGCGCTCCAGCCAGGCGACGGCTTTTTCGCGAGCCTGGGCGCGAGCGACGTTCTGGAACTCCAGTGCCAGTGACACGTTGTCGCGCATGGTCAGCCAGGGGTACAGCGCGTGCTCTTGGAATACGAGGGTACGACTGGGGTGCGGACCGGTGACGGGCTTGCCGTCGGCGAGCACGCTGCCACGCGTGGGGTTTTCCAGGCCTGCCGCCATGTGCAGCAAGGTCGATTTGCCACATCCCGAGGGGCCTACCAATGCGACTAACTCGCCCATTTTGAATTCACTGGAGAACCCGTCAACAACGTGCAGTGCACCGAAGTCTTTGTGGACATGGTCGAAAGTCAGATTCATAGAGCGGGCTCGCGCACAACGTGCTTAAAAAACATAGCCCTAATCTAACAATTCGCTATATGAATCCAAACTATATTTTAATCATTGAATCATTACTTTTAGTTATATAAATATCGCATCCTCAGGTGAGATATCGAACACCCATAGCCGCGTGATCGGTTTTCACGATGCCTTCGGCATTGATTTTCAGCAAAAAATACAACAATAAATATCAATATTAAGAAATTAATAGGACTTTTAACGTAATTATTGATTGAATTTCTTTGTATTGTGAGCCATATTTAGACTTCAAGTGACATTTAAAGTTATTTGGAAAGTTTTCAACGGTTGCAGCTTTCCCCTTTCTTGTTTTCCCTCTTGGAGCGCGAATTCAATGGCTACAGTCTCGATTACGATACCCAACGGCGATTCCAAAATCGTCAAACCCGACGATTCCCATGGCGTCAACAACGATGACACGATTGACTTAACCCTGGAGGGCAGCAATCAACTGACGGTTGAGCACCTGCAAGTGCACCTCCACGTTGTGACCTCTGAAGCAGGTACCGGCGAAAGCGTCATTACCTCTGCACAGGACTCGGATCTCTCCATTCGCCACGTCCAACTGAATAACGGTCAAACCCTCAAGTACAACGTCGACCACGAGTCGTCGCTGACGTATAACGCCAAGGCGGACCAACTCGACGCGCTGGAGTCGAGCACGTTTCATTTCATGGGCACAACCGAGGGCGGTGACCCCGGTGCCGCCATTAAGCTCGTGCTGCCTCAGCCACTGGACACGGACATTAATCCCTCTATCACGAATTTGCAGCCCGGCGACTCGCTTTTGATCGAAATCGATGACGGTAGTGGGACGCCCATCGTACCGGCACACTATCAGTTCAATACTCAGCCAAGCGGCGTTCAGTTGCGTTTCTTCGACAGCGAAGACAACGATCTGGTGTATTTTGACCTGCCCGAGGGTTTCAACCAGGACCTCACATACGAAGTGGACTCGAATGGCAACTTCGTCGTCGGTTGCTATTTGCGCGGCACACACATCGCCACACCCGAGGGCGAAAAACTCGTCCAGGACCTGCAGCCCGGCGATCAAGTGCTGACCGCCAGCGGTAGCGTCGCCACCGTGAAATGGCTGGGGCATCGCACCATGTACGCCAGTCGCATTCCCGCCAATCACGCCATTCGCGCGTATCCGGTATGCATTGCAGCCGGGGCACTTGCGCCCAATGTGCCCACGCGAGATTTATACGTGTCGCCCGGCCATCATATGTACTTTGACGGCAAGCTGATTCCCGCCATGCTGCTGGTCAATGGCAAAACCATTACGCAGGATTTCTCTCGCCACGCGTTCGAGTACTTTCACGTCGAGTTGGATCGATTCGATATCCTGCTGGCCGAAGGCGCGGCTGCCGAGTCCTATGTCGATACGGGCAACCGTTCGACGTTCGAAAACGTGAAGACAGTCTCGATGCTCGCGGACTTTGGACCTGCCGAGGGTCGCCCTTCTATCGATGGCATCCAGATCGCCCGATCCGGGCCCGCGGTCGAGGCCGTGCGCAAGCATTTACTCAAGCGCGCCGCGGCGATCACGAAATCCACGCGCGTCAATGATCCCGATCTAAAAATTTCCGTCAACGGCCAGGAAATCTTGCCCGAGCTCGCCGGCCAGACCGAAGGGGTGATGCGCTTTGTCTTGCCGTCGGGTGTCCAGGCCAGCGATCTGCACATCGTGTCGCGCTCGGCCGTCGTCCGTGAAACCACGTGGCATGCCCGGCGTGATCTACGACGCGTCGGCGTCGCGCTGGCCAGCATCACCATCGAAGACGCCACGGGCCGACGCGAGATCAATGTGCAGGATAAGCGCTTGCGTGGGCTGCAACCGTCGCAGGACGTCCGCGGCGTCATCATGCGCTGGACTACGGGGAACGCGATTATCCCCGCCACGCTGCATGCCATCGAAGGCCCGGCCGTGCTCGAGCTGGATGTGCGGCGTACGTATTCGTATTGGGCGCCCGCGCAAAAGCGCGCCGCGTAGCCGAACAGTCATCTGATTGACATCTGATTGACGCCGTACTGACATCTCACACGGCGCCGCGGCCCCGGGCCGCTGCAGACGACCAAGTTACTCGTTCATTGAGTAGCCCAAGACACTGCAGCGGCCCAAGCGACCTTAGCTACCCGTCGGCGATAAACGCTCGCTAAACGGCTGCGCCCGTTATCATGCGTTACCACTTGCAAGACATAGAACAGCGCGTTTCCCTAAGCCTACTCAACCTAGCGGATGCCTTCTTGTCATGACCCAGTTCATCTTGGTAAGCGACGAAAACATTACATTCGATTCCTCGTTCTCCCCTGAGGACGGCATTGCCGATATTGCATTCCAAAAATCCAACACGGTCACGGTTGACGATATTGATCTCACCATTAACCTCGACGCGACTCATGGCGACGAAACAGGGCTGCCCGCACCAGCACAGACCACCATCAACGCCGTCAACGATGCCAACATCGTCATTGATTCCGTGATTGGCTACGAGCGGGATGGCGCGAGTCTCACGCTGAACATCAGCGACACATCGTCGATTTTTTACAACGCAACAAACATCAGCAATCTAGACGATTTTGACAAAGTGACCGTGAATTTCACGGGCGACGATGGCGCCGGGTTGTTCAAGCTGCAACTTCCGCCCGAAAGCGTTTATCGCAGCGCCACCCTGTCCGGGCTCTCGAACGGAGATTCGCTCATTATCGAGCCATACGGTTCCGCAACGGGCATTGGTCGCGTAAATTGGGATGCGGCAAATAGCGAATTGCATATCGACGTCCTCGAGCCAGACGGCTCATTGCGACCAGCCTTGACTTTCAAGGTCGAGGGTGACATCCCGGCGGACGCGACGTTTGAGAATGTAGGAAACGGCCAGGTCACCTTCAAGTCACCGTGCTATCTGCGCGGTACGCATATCGCCACATCCGAGGGTGAAAAACGCATCGAGGACCTGCAAGCCGGTGATCAGGTGCTTACCGTCAGTGGACGGCTCGCCACGGTGAAATGGGTGGGCTACTTCAAGCTGCACAGCAATCGCATCCCTGCTCAACATGCAACCCGTGCCTATCCGATATGCTTCACGGCCGGCGCGCTCGCGCCCAATGTTCCTACGCGAGACCTGTACGTGTCGCCTGGCCATCATATGTATTTTGATGGCAAGTTGATCCCTGCCCTGCAGTTGGTCAACGGCAAAACCATTACGCAGGATTTCTCGCTACGTGCGTTTGAGTACTTTCACGTCGAGCTGGATCGATTCGACATCATTCTGGCCGAGGGCGCGGCGGCGGAGTCCTATGTTGATGCCGGCAATCGCTCGGCATTCCAGAACGTGAACATCGACTCGATGCTGGCAGATTTTGGTCCTGCCAAAGGCCGCCCCGTCATCGATGGCATTAAAGTCGTGCGCGCCGGCTCCGTCGTTCAGGCCGTACACCAGCGCTTGCTCGAGCGTGCCGAGGCACTGAAACTCGCCGTGTAAGCACGCGCACGACAACGGCTAATGCCGCTATCTTGCGTTACCCCCTGCAAGACATAGAACAGCGCGTTTCCCTAAGCCCACTCAACCTAGAGGATGCCTTCTTGTCATGACCGATTACTCGTTAAGACCCGACGAAGACCTCACGCTCGATGCCTCGAGCGACCCGTTCGCGAACATTACACCTCACGGACCCAACACGATTACCGTTGATGGTAGTGATATCTACATGAACCTCGATGGCACCTCTGGGGAATTCATCGGCGCCTTTCCGGTGACGACTATCAACGCCACCAACAATGCCAATGTCGTCATTGAACAATTGACTGGTTACTCGATAGACGAGACGAGTCTCACGCTGAATATTGACGACACCTCCTCGCTTTCTTATGGCACGAAAGACTTCAATCAAGAGGCCTTCAGCAGGACGACTGTTAATTTCACGGGTGATGGCGGTGGGATATTCAAGCTCCAGCTTCCGCCCGAGAATATTCCTGACGGTGCCATATTGACCGGGCTCTCGAATGGCGATGCGCTTTATGTTGACGCGCTGGATCCAGAGACAGGAATACAATATAAGGTTGACGTAAATTGGGACATGTCAAATCGCCAATTGTCTATCGCTTCCATCGACCCGAACGGCAATGTGCGATCACACGTGACTTTCAAAGTTGAAGGTGAGATCCCACCTGACGCGATATTCGAGGACCTTGGAAACGGCAGAATCACCTTCAAGTCACCGTGCTATCTGCGGGGCACACACATCGCCACACTCGAGGGTGAAAAGCCCATCGAAGACCTGCAGCCGGGCGATCAGGTGCGCACCGTCAGTGGACGAGTCGCTACCGTGAAATGGGTGGGCTATTTCAAGCTGCACAGCAATCGTATTCCCGCCCCACATGCAATTCGTGCCTATCCGATATGCATCACGGCCGGCGCGCTCGCGCCCCGCGTTCCTACGCGAGACCTGTACGTGTCGCCCGGCCATCATATGTACTTCGACGGCAAGCTGATCCCCGCCTTGCTGTTGGTCAATGGCAAAACCATTACGCAGGATTTTTCTCGACGAGCGTTCGAATACTTTCACGTCGAGCTGGATCGGTTCGATATTATTTTGGCCGAAGGCGCCGCGGCGGAGTCCTATGTTGATGCCGGCAATCGCTCGGCATTCCAAAACGTGAACGTCGACTCGATGTTGACGGATTTTGGTCCCGCCGAAGGTCGCCCTGATATCGATGGTATTCAGATTGCCCGATCCGGCTCCGCCGTCGAGGCCGTGCGCAAGCATTTGCTCAAGCGTGCTGCGATGCTGACGCGCTCCACTCGCGTCAATGATCCCGATCTGAAAATCTCCGTCAACGGCCAGGAGATCCTTCCCGATATTGCCGGCCAGACTGAAGGGGTAATGCGCTTTGTCTTGCCCTCGGGCATCCAGGCGAGCGATCTGCACATCGTGTCGCGCTCCGCCGTCGTGCGTGAAACCACATGGCATGCGCGACGTGATCTACGACGCATCGGTGTCGCCCTGGCCAGCATCACCATCGAAGACGCCAGGGGCCGACGCCAGATCAATGTGCAGGATAGGCGCCTGCGTGGTCTGCAGCCGTCGCAAGATGTTCGCGGCGTCATCATGCGCTGGACTACGGGGAACGCGATTATCCCCGCCACGCTGCATGCCATCGACGGGCCGGCGGTGATCGAACTGGATGTGCGGCGTACCTATTCGTATTGGGCGCCCGCGCAAAAACTCGCCGCTTAACTGAATAGACAACGCTCGCTAAGCGGCTGGACCGTTATCGTGCGTTGCCACTTGCAAGACATAGAACAGCGCGTTTCCGTAAGTCCACTCAACCTAGCGGATGCCTTCTTGCCATGGCCGATTATTTATTAGAACCCGACGAAAACATTACGTTCGATCCCTCGTCTTCTCCCGAAGACGGCACTGCCAAGCTTACAGTCGTAGGCAACAACAGAATTACGGTTGACGGTCTTGATATCGACATTAGCATCGGGGAGGTACCGGGCGTCTCCCAAAGTGCACAGACAATCATCGACGCTGCTAACAACGCCAACGTCACCATTGATGACTTGGAGGGTTACCACACAGGCTCCCAGAGTCTCACGCTCAATATTGATGACACATCGTCGATATCCTATGGTGCCGAAGAGTTCAATCCAGAGGCCTTCAGCAGGACGACCATTAATTTCACGGGTGACGGCGGTGGCGTGTTCAAACTGCAGCTTCCGCCCGGACGTGTTCCTGACGGCGCCATTCTGACCGGGCTCTCGAATGGAGACACTTTCTATCTTGAGACGGACTCTCCCTTGAGGAAGATTGGCGACGTACGTTGGGATGCATCAAGTAATGAATTGCGCGTAACCACCTTCGAACCAGACGGCTCGCGACAGACGGCCGTGACCTTCAAGGTCGAGGGCGACATCCCTGCTGACGCGACGTTCGAGAATGTTGGAAACGGCCAGATCACCTTCAAGTCGCCGTGCTATCTGCGGGGTACGCACATCGCCACATCCGAGGATGAAAAACGCATCGAGGACCTGCAGGCCGGTGATCAGGTGCTTACCGTCAGTGGACGGCTCGCCACCGTGAAATGGGTGGGCTATTTCAAGCTGCACAGCAATCGTATCCCAGCTCAGCACGCAACTCGTGCCTATCCGATATGCATCACAGCCGGCGCGCTTGCTCCCAATATTCCTACGCGAGACCTGTACGTGTCACCCGGCCATCATATGTACTTCGACGGCAAGCTGATCCCCGCCCTGCTGTTGGTCAATGGCAAAACCATTACGCAGGATTTCTCGCTACGTGCGTTTGAGTACTTTCACGTCGAACTGGATCGGTTCGATATTATCTTGGCCGAGGGCGCGGCGGCGGAGTCCTATGTTGATGCCGGCAATCGCTCGGCATTCCAGAACGTGAACATCGACTCGATGTTGGCGGATTTCGGTCCTGCCAAGGGTCGCCCCACCATCGACGGCATTAAAGTCGTTCGTTCCGGACCCGTCGTTCAGGCCGTACATCAGCGCTTGCTCGAGCGCGCCGAGACACTGGCCCAATGGGCGCAGTCCGCCGGCCCGAACGTCGGACTGACATCGACGGCCAGATTATCGACAACCACTCAGCGTGGCGCTGGAATACGTTAGATCCCGCCTACTCTGGTCATGGCAAGCGGGCCGACATTTCGACGTACGGCCCGTTTGCCAAATCCGTTTTGATTGCTTGCGACAGCGCCCCCAGTTCGCAGCTATCGGCTATCGGCTATCGGCTCCAGCTTGCGGGTTGCCAGCGACATTTGCAGTGTGGGCGTCGCGCTGCCCATCGAGATTCGTTTGATGGGATAGGACAATAAGACGGAAGGATCGGGCATCGGCAGCACCGACAACCCCAGGCCGGCGCTGACCATGGCCACGATAGCCGCGGGATTGCCGAGCTTCAGGGTACAGCGCGCATCGCCGACGTTCTTATGCACAAAACGGGTCGCCGAGGCACTGCCGACAGTGCCGGGTTTTGCGATTTTTATTTATATAAAATTCCGAATAATCACCCAATAATTTTCGTTGGAATACTGAAGTCGTTCTCTCTATCATGGATGAAACTTTCATCTGAGCAGAAGGAGCACGAGCAATGTCAACGTGGGCGATAGGAATTGATATTGGAGGTACGTTCACCGACGTTGTCGCGCTGAATTATGGCGGTGGCGCGCTGCGCTCGCTTAAAGTCTTGACGACCCATGGCGATCCCGCCGAGGGTGTGGCCAACGGTGTCCAGGCCCTGATCACCGAATGCCAGATTGACTCCCGCCAGGTAAAACGCATCGTCCACGCGACCACGCTATTCACCAACGCGCTGATTGAACGACGCGGCGAACCCACGGGCCTGCTGACCACCGAGGGGTTCCGCGATGTGATCGAGATCGGCAATGAGCGCAAGTACGATCTCTACGACTTGAATATTGAGGCCGCGCCGGCGCTGGTGCAACGACGCTGGCGCGTCGAGATCGGCGCGCGCATGGATGCCGACGGCCAGGAACTGGCGCCCGTGGATGCGGAGCAAGTCAAACGCGCCGTGGCGCCCTTGATCGAGGAAGGGGTCAAATCGCTGGCAGTCTGTCTGCTGCATGCCTATGTGGATCCCAGCCACGAAATCGCAGTGCGCGATATTCTGAAACAGGCTTATCCCGACCTGGACATTACCTTGTCCAGCGACGTGGCGCCCGTGATCCGCGAATTCGAGCGCACGTCCACCACGTGCGCCAATGCGTATATCAAGCCGCTGGCCAATCGCTACCTGACCGCGTTGCAGCGTCGCTTGAGTGCCCTGGCCCTGCCCACCGATGTGCTGATGATGCTGTCCAACGGTGGTCTGTGCCATGTCGACGAAGCGCGCCGTACCCCCATCGAATTGCTGGAGTCCGGCCCCGCCGCGGGCGCGATCTCGGCATCGCACTATAGTGCGCGTGATTCGCTGTCCGACCTGCTGGCCTTTGACATGGGCGGCACCACGGCCAAGCTGTGCCTGGTAGAAAACGGCAACCCCTCTATCGCCTACGGTTTTGAGGCGGCGCGGCAAAGGCGTTTTGCCGAAGGCAGCGGTCTGCCGATCCGCATCACCACCGTGGATCTGATCGAGATCGGCGCGGGTGGCGGCAGTATTGCGTACCGCGATGCGCTGGGCTTGCTCAAGGTCGGCCCGCAAAGCGCAGGCTCGGAGCCCGGCCCGGCGTGCTATGGCCTCGGCGGCGAGGACGCCACGGTGACCGATGCGAATCTGCTGTTGGGCTATTTGAATCCCGAGTACTTTGCGGGCGGCACCATGAACATCGACGTCGATCTGGCCGGACAACAGCTGGGCAAGATCGGCGATGAGGTCGGCCGAGACAAGGTCGGCGTGGCTTGGGGTATTCATGACATCGTCGCCGAGAACATGGCTGGCGCGGCGCGTGTGCACGTGGCCGAGCGCGGCCGCGATCCGCGCGATTTCGTGCTGCTGTGCACGGGTGGCGGCGGACCGCTGCACGGCTACTACGTCGCCCAGAAGATCGGCGTCAGCAAACTGGTATGCCCACCCGCCGCGGGCGTGGCCTCGGCCTACGGCTTGCTGGTGGCCCCGGCGCGTGCCGACCGCTCGCGTACGGTCAGTGTCCGTCCGGGTAGCGACTCGCTGCAAACGCTGGAGTCAGCATTCGCTGACCTGGAAACGCAGGTACAGATTTCGCTCAATGCACTGGAAGCCACCTTTGGACCGGTGCGGATATCCCGCTACGCCGACGGCCGCTTCGCGGGCCAGGGCTTCACCCTGACCGTCCCGTTGCCGGACGGCCCGTACCACGGTCCGGGTGCGTCTGACGAAGCCAGCGTGCGTGCCGCGCTACTGACCGCCTTCGAAGCCGGCTATCGCGAGAAGTTTGGCCGTACGCCCCCCGATGTGCCGATTGAACTGCTGAACCTGCGCGTGTCCGGCGAAGCGCCGCCACGCCAGAAGCCGCCGCATGAAGCCGTCCCTACCGGCGCCACCGCGACGCCCAAGGCGCGGCGCAACGTGTATTTCCGCGAATGCAACGACTACGTCGACACGCCTATCTATGACCGCGCCACGCTGTGCGCCGGGTTCCAGGCCATGGGCCCCTTACTGGTCGAAGATGCCGGCTCGACCCTGGTCGTTGGACCGCGCGGCCGTGTCAGCCAGTCGCTGAGCGGCAACTTGATTGTCGATATCCTGGAGCAAGCATGAGCCAACCCCAAGTCATGGACGTGACGACCGATCCGATTTTTCTGGAAGTGTTCTGGGCGCGCATTCGCTCGATCGTCAACGAAGCAGCCAAGATGATTGTCCGCACCTCATTTTCCACGCTGTCCACGGAAGCCAACGATTTCGCCGTCGTGCTGACAGACTCGCAGGGCCGCGCGTTGTCGGAAAACAGCGGCAGCATCCCGTCTTTTATCGGCACGCTGCCCCGCACCACGCAAGCCGCCATCGAGCGCTTTGGCACCGAGAACATGCGTGCGGGCGATGTCTACATCACCAATAACCCCTGGATCGGCACCGGCCACCTGAACGACGTCACCCTGGTCAAGCCGCTGTTTCACCAGGGCGCGCTGGTAGCTTTTGCGGCCTCGACGGCGCACGTGCCCGATATCGGCGGCAAGATCCGTTCAGTCGATACCCGCGAGCTGTACGAGGAAGGTTTTCATATTCCGCTGATGCTCTTGCTACGCGAGGGCAAGGAAGACGAAACGCTGCTGAACCTGTTGCGCACCAACGTGCGCACGCCCGAGCAGACGGTCGGTGATATCTGGGCGCAAATGGGCGCACTGGAATTGATTGGCGGGCGGATCGACGCGCTACTCAAGGAATATGCGCTGCCCGAGCTCGATTCGCTGGCCCATGCTTTGTTTGAGCGCAGCGAGGCCGCCATGCGCGCGGCCATCCAGGCCCTGCCAGATGGCAAGTATCAGTACCAGATGAATACCGACGGCTTCGAGGAACCATTCCTCTATGTCGTCGAGGTGCGCATCGAAGGCGATACGATCACCTGCGATTTCGAGGGCACGTCGCCCCAGCAGCCACGCGGTATCAACTGCGTGCTGCCGTATACCGCGGCCATGTGCGCGTACGCCATCAAGACCCTGCTGTTGCCGGACCTGCCCAACAACGATGGCCTGTTTCGCCCCATCAGAACCACGGCACCCGAGGGCTCGTTGCTGAATCCACGCCAGCCCGCTCCCGTGGGCGGCCGCTCGTGCACGGGCCACTATGTGCCAACCGTCGTGTTTGGCGCCATGGCCCACGTAATCCCACGCGCCGTGATCGCCGGCGCGGGATCCCCGCTGTGGGTCACCAACTTCAGCGGCACACGCCCCAACGGCAAACCCTTTGCCACGGTGCTGTTCTACAACGGTGGCATGGGCGCATCGGCAACCAAGGACGGCGCCTCGGTCATGGCATGGCCCAGCAATATCTCGCCGACGCCCGTAGAAGTCGCCGAGCGCGAGGCGCCGCTGCTCTTTAAGCGCAAGGCGTTTCGCACCGACTCCGGCGGACAAGGACGTCATCGCGGCGGGCTGGGTGAGGAAATATGTTTTGTCAGCCGTCACGACACACCCATGTCGGTCATTTTCATGACCGAACGCACCAAGGTGCCCGCGCCGGGTATCGCCGATGGCGAAGCCGGCGCCTGCGGCGAAGTGCTAATCAATGGCGAGGTCATCAACAACCGGCTGCCTCAGTGGATACAACCCGGCGACGAGATCACCCTGCGCACCCCCGGAGGGGGTGGCTACGGTCCGGTGGTCGAGCGTAACCCGACGCTGATCAACCGCGATCAGCAACAGGGATACGTGCAAAACGTGCCGTAATTTTCGGGCCGCGCATCAAGCCCGCCGGCTTGATGCACCGGCGGGGTGGCGGCCCAAACAGACGTTTTGTCACCCCGCCTATACATCGATGATCAACGATCACAAGGGGAATTTATGAACAAAGCACTATTGAACAAGCGCATCTTCTGTGGCGCGCTGACGCTGACTGCCGTGATGGCGGTGCCCATCGCATCGGCGGCTTATCCCGATCAGCCCATCCACTTCGTCGTGCCCTACTCCGCGGGCGGTTCGACCGACCTCCTGGCACGCATGCTGGGCGAGAAAGTCGGCAATCAACTGGGGCAAACCGTCATCGTGGAAAACCGCCCGGGCGCCGGCAGCAACATCGGCACCGGCTATGTCGCCAAATCCGAACCCGATGGCTACACCATCCTGATGGCGACCTCCACTGCGCTGGCAACCAACCCTCATCTGTTCAAGAACCTGCAGTACGATCCGCAAAAAGACCTCGCCCCCATCATCCTGACGAGCACCCTGCCCAGCATGGTGGTGGTCAATGACAAGCTACCGGTCAAGACGATCGCCGAGCTCAATACCTATCTGAAGGGCCCAGACGGTCCCCATACTTTTGCGTCGGCGGGCACCGGCACACCGGCTCACCTGGGTGGCGAGCTCTACAAGCGCTCGTTGGGCGTTAACGTGATTCATGTCCCGTACAAGGGTGGCGCGCCTGCCTTGACTGATCTGGTGGGAGGCCAGACCGATTTCATGATCGCGGTGGCGCCCGAAGCCATCCCGCTGGTCAAGGACGGGCGGCTGCGCGCGCTGGCGGTCACCACCAAAACGCGTTTGGCCGCCTATCCGGATCTGCCCACGGTGGCCGAATCCGGCATTCCCGGCTATGAGCTAATCGCCTGGTACGGCGTGCTGGCGCCGGCCGGGACACCTGCCCCCATCATCGATAAACTGAACGCGGCTTTTGACAAGGCGCTTCAGGACCCGGCTGTCGCCAAGAAAATGGGAGAAATGGGCTTTGTGATCGACGGTGGTACGCCGTCCGTGCTGACCGAGCGCATTCGCACCGAGAGCGCCAAGATGAAAGAGCTCATTGAGCAGGCCAACATCACGCTCGACTGACGCGAGCAGCGATACGCACGTGCCGCGGCACGGGCGTATCGTGCAGTACCTGCTCGAAGATCGAAAGAAAGGCGTCGGCACTGGGCGACAGCGACCGCAGGCGACGCGAGACCAAACAGATCTCGCGCGATAACTGCGGCGTCTTCAGTGGCCGAAACCGTAGGCCATCTGCAAATCCCGTGTGCTCTACCGTCAGCGCCGGCACGATCGAGTAACGCCCCGGTATTTTCAAAAGCGAAAACAGCGACGTCGTGGACGAAACCTCGTCGAGCTTGCCCTCGCGCCGGCGAAACCCACGCGCCTGCTTGGCCAGAAACGCGCCGATACCCGTATCGTCACTGAAGCCCACGTAGTGATCAGGATCGAGTTCGCTCCATGCCAGAGCGTCGGAGCGCTGCGCCAGCGGGTTATCCTCGCCCACCACGATGCCATAACGGTCGCTCAGCAAGGGGGTGTAGATCAAATCTTCCAGACCGTTATGCTGTGCTGCCACGGCGAAATCAATGGTCCCTTCGGCCACCATCTGCTCGACCCGCTGTGCTCCCGCGTCGCGGATAGATATCGTGATTTGAGGAAAGTCCCGTTTGAAGACTTCGATCACCCGGTACAGGTAATAGTCGATTACCGACGCGGCGGCGGCGATACGCAAGTGCCCGCGCTGCACGCTGGCAAAGGCCTTCAGGTCCGAGATCGAGGCGTCGAAACGCTTGACCAGTTGCTCGGCCTCGGCCAGGTAGTGTTCGGCCTCGTCTGTCATGGACACACGACGCGTGCTGCGATCGAAGAGTTTGACCCCGACCGAGTCCTCGAACTGCTGGATGACATTGGTCAGCGACGACTGCGTCATATAAAGGCGCGACGCCGCAGCCGTGAAGGTGCCACTGCGCGCCACCTCGACAAAGCAGCGTAAATGACGCATGGATACGTTGCGCGACATCGTTTTCCTTTATTCGTATTTTCAGAATAAATATGTCTAATTTATCACTGAAAAGTGATGCTACGATAGACGACAGATGTCATTCGTTAGTCGGCCATTGATAGGCGGCCATTCCCGGTGGCCGATATGCCGGGCTACTTAGCACGGTGGCTCAAACGGCCAACGATGCGGCCATGTCTTCCTTACGAACCTTGGGCGCCCACGTGGCGTAGAGCATGCCCAATGCGTCTGCTTGCTGCCGCTCATAGGCGAGGAAAGCCTCGCTGACCTCGGTACCGCGCATACCACCCCGCACGGCGCCCGGTCGGCCGTCCACGAAATATTCTTCCCACGCTTGTGGCAAGCGTTGCGAGATGGGCACCGCCAACCACAGGCGCAACAGATGGCGCTTCTGATCAGGATCGTCATAATCTTCGAACGAGGTCCGCGAGTGCAGCGTGACGTAGCTGTTGAGCAGTTGCATATCACCGCGTTCAAGCTCCATCGTGTAGCAGAGCTTCTCGCTGGCCATCAGTTGCTCAAGCAGTTCGATGGCGTCGGATTGTGCGTCCGTCAAGCGTGGAACTTCGGGAAAGTCCCGCTGGGCAGCGACAATATTCTTGCGGTTCATGCGCGCGGCAAAGCAATCGCCGTCTTGGGCGAACACCGGGCAGCGATAGTAAGGCGGCTGGCTAGGGTCCTGCGCCCCTTGGTAGCTATGAAAGAACGGACGAACCATCACCTCGAGCAGGTCCGGACGCAGCCGCTGGACTTCATCGTGCAGCGCGATCGAACTGACCACTTTGCTGCCGCCGCCTGACTTCGCGGTGCGACGGCACAGCAGCGCCACAACATCCGTCGAATCGATATGGAAATCCAGTTGGGCGTTGGTGTTGTAGCCACGACCACCCTTGACCTTGTACGAGCCACCGGCGTCGCGCACGTCGGTCGTGAAATCACTGGCGCGGTTCTGTGGGCGACCGACGCCCATGTACAAGCCCATGCCCCAGTAGGCCATGCGGACGTCTTCTTCGGTCCAGACGTCCACGGGAAAGCCTTTCATCAGGCACATGCCCCAGCGACCCTGGGTCATGGCGATCGCCTGGCGCAGGATGGCCTGTGTCTCGGCATCCAGCGGAAAATCCTGTTGCCGCCATTCCAGCAGGGGCTTGCCATGCGTCTTGGCGTGCCGCAGGGCCTGATTCAGCGAATCAATGTGTCGCTGGCCGACGCGCAGCACCCAGGATACGTCCTTGCGAACGTCGTCCGCGATCCAGGCTTGCGGACCGCCCTGCCCAGTGGCTTGCTGGCTACTCATTTGTACGCTCTCCATCGTTCGGGGAAAGCGTTCAGTCTAGGCAGAGGCGTCCGTCTTGGGTAGCGCCGTTGTTTGATCCCTGACGTAAGCCTTTTTGAAGGCTACGTGCGTCACGGGGCACGCACGCCAGGGCGGTGGCTGGTGGCGATCAGCCTTCGATGCCGCGCGAGGACAGGAAGTCTTCGTAGCCGCCACGATAGTCGACGATCTCGCCATTGGGCAGGACTTCGATGATGCGCGTCGCCAGACCCGAGACGAACTCCCGGTCGTGCGACACAAAGATCAAGGTGCCCTGGTACTTTTCGAGTGCGAATTGCAGCGACTCGATCGACTCCATGTCCAGGTGGTTGGTGGGCTCGTCGAGCAGCAGGACGTTATGCCGGCCCAACATCAGGCGACCAAAGGTCATGCGGTTTTTCTCGCCGCCAGACAGGACTTTGGGGGCCTTGGGCAGATCGTCCGCCGAGAACAGCAACCGACCCAGCACCGAACGAATGGATTGATCGTCGTCACCAGGCTGACGGTACTCGCCCATCCAGTCAAGCAGATTGATATCCGTTTGCTGGAACTGGTCAGAGACGTCTTGCGCCATATAGCCCAGGTCAGCGTTATCCGACCATTTCAGCGAACCTGAGTCGGGTTTCAGATCGCCGGCCAACAGGCGCAGCAGCGTGGTCTTACCCACACCATTGGCGCCGATGATGGCGATCTTTTCGCCTGCGTCGATCATGGTGGAGAAATCACGGATGACCGGCGCATCGTAGGATTTGGAGAGCTTTTCGATCGTGACCGCCAGGCGGTGCATGACCTTGTTTTGCTCGAAACGGATGAACGGGTTCTGGCGCGACGACGGCTTGACCACGACCTGCTCGGACTTGATGCGGTCGATCTGCTTCAGGCGCGAGGTCGCCTGACGAGACTTGGATTTGTTGGCGGCGAAACGGCGCACAAAGTCTTGCAACTCGGCGACGCGCTCCTTGGCCTTGGCATTGTTGGAGACCAGACGCTCGCGAGCCTGGGTCGAGGCCAGCATGTAGTCATCGTAATTGCCGGGATAAATACGGATCTCGCCGTAGTCCAGGTCGGCCATATGGCTGCAAACCTGGTTCAGGAAGTGCCGGTCGTGGCTGATGATGATCATCGTGCTCTGATAGCTGTTGAGCACGTTTTCCAGCCAGCGAATCGTGTTGATATCCAGGTTGTTGGTCGGCTCGTCGAGCAACAGCACATCGGGATTCGAGAACAGCGCCTGCGCCAGCAGGACGCGCAGCTTCCAGCCGGGCGCGATCTCGCGCATCGGCAGTTGATGCTGATCGACGGCGAACTCCAGGCCCAGCAGCAACTCGCCCGCGCGGGCCTCGGCGGTATAGCCGTCGTACTCGGCAAACTTGGCCTCGAGCTCGGCCGCACGCATGTAGTCGTCCTCGGTCGCCTCGAGGTTGGCGTAGATCGCATCGCGCTCGGTCATCGCGTCCCACATTTCTGTGTGACCCATCATGACCACGTCCAGCACGCGCAGGTCTTCGAAGGCAAATTGATCCTGACGTAGTTTGCCCAGGCGCACCCCCGGATCGAGCGAAACGTTACCGCCGGAGGACTCCAGGTCACCGCCGATGATTTTCATGAACGTCGACTTGCCCGAGCCGTTGGCCCCGATCAAACCATAGCGGTTGCCTTCCCCGAACTTGACACTAACGTTCTCGAAAAGGGGTTTGGGACCGAACTGAATAGTAAGATTGGCGGTAGATATCACGGTATTTTATTAGGGCAAGAGACGCCCGCACAGACGCGGGGCTAAACCTAACAGTGTACCAAGTCGCGATTACAGCCGCTAATCCGCCGGGAAACCCTCGTCTCGCCACGCCCAACCCCGTACGTGGGCCTGGTCGGCCAACGCCCGAGCAAAAGCGCGTTCGAAGCCCGGTGTCAGCGGCAACACGCCCAGATAGTCACCGTCATGTCCCTGCGTCACCACGCCCATCAGTCCCAGCGTGGAAAGCTCTGGCGCCAGCGTGCCCCAGTCTTTCGTGAGGGCGCAACGACGCACTAGCGAGGCGGGCAGCTCGGGGGGCATGGCGTCGCGGGGGCAGAAAAACACGACTTGCGAGGCCGACAGATGCCAGGCCCCGATGGAGAACAGGCTGCGCGCCTGCGCGGGTACATCGGTGCAGGCCAGCAGAGGCTCGTTCAGTCCGGCTATCGGCCGGATCCAGACGTCCTCGTGCCGCTGCCAGTCCTGCGCCGCGTCCTGGCCCGTCAGTCGACGAAGCCAATCGGCAACTGGCCAGGTGCGTCGCGCCTCCTGGCCATCAGGCAAGGTTTCCGTCAAAAAANCCACGCCGGCAATACGGCAGAATGCCTCGGACAAGGCGTCAATCAACGCGGACGGAAGGCCTTCGTCCACTGGCGTGGGATGTTGTGTCCAGTCCAACCGATACATCGCCTGACCGGGCGCGAGCACGCCCAACTGCAAGGCCTGCGTATCGCCTTCTTCGCCCACGCGGCCCCATGTCAGAGAGAGTGTCCCCGCGCGGGCGTCTGGCATCTTAGTGGCCTTCACCACGCAGCCAGGCGCGGACTTCGGCCTCGCTGCTGATGATCAGCGGGCGAAAACGCGTGTCTTCGGCCCAGTCATAAACCACGCCGGCCACCGTGCTGCCGACGAAATAGCCCACCCCGCCACCAATAATGCAGCCCCCGAGGCCGCCAAGACCCGCGCCAATGGCATTACCCACTAAAGGCGCCTCACTGCCGGCCCAAAAACCTGCTGTCGCACCACCCGCGCCGACGACCTTGCAACCCGCCCNAGCCCCCGCCCAACCGGCAACGACCTCGGTCGCTCGCCGCAACGGTTTATCGGCCTGAACAATAGAGACCGCGTCGACGGCCATGCCCACTACGCCCAAAAAGCGACCGCCATGACGAAAGTAGCGTGCGGCATGGTATGTCGCCGGGGCGGCACCCGAAACAGGGGTATGGTTAGTAATGCCAAAGGTCGGCAGAGTTTTACTCTGATTCCAGTGATAGGTGATGGCCTTGCTGCCGTTAGGCAATTTCTGCTCACCGTAATCTAGACGCAATTGACGGCCAAATTTCTTGCCAGGATCTTCGACAAAAAAGAGCGTGGAGGTCGAATTCTTGAAATTGCCGGGTGCATAAAGCTGAATGCACAGTCCTTGCGTGCCGGGCACCGGAATACGGACAGACGACGCGGCGCCAGCACCAGCCATCGGGATCACAGCGCCGGACCAGGGCGCCGTTGCGTTTTGTGCCTGTTCGTCAGCCACAGATCCTATCCTCATGTACATAGACCCGAGCGGAATTGAATCACGATAACGCACGTGAGGACAACTCAATGGGTCTTTTCGCATCGCTCTTACGGGTTATCCCCATATGTCAAACAATTGTCAGGATGGGTTCAGCAAGGTTTAATCGACAAGCGGTATGCCAAACCATGTACAAGTATTTCAATTCACGCATACCGCGCAGGTCCCATGCATTGCGCTTTGTTCTTGCTGCACCTTACAAGCTGTTCCATAACAAGCTGGTCCATGCAGTTCACCGAGGAGACAACAAGCCATGCCACAAGCCACATCATCACGTCGTCGTTTCATTGCAGGAGCCACCACCATCGCAGGTTCCGCGGCGCTAGGATTTCCAGCCGTGACGCGCGCACAAAACGCGCCTATTTCTTTGCGCTTTCAAAGCACCTGGCCGGCCAACGATATTTTTCACGAGTTCGCGCAAGATTACTGCCGCAAGGTCAACGATATGGCCGAGGGCCAGTTGAAGATCGAAGTGCTGCCCGCCGGGGCCGTCGTAAAAGCCTTTGACCTACTGGATGCCGTGTCGGCAGGCACACTGGATGGCGGCCATGGCGTCGTGGCCTATTGGTACGGCAAGAACACCGCCGTCGCGCTCTGGGGTTCGGGCCCGTCGTTCGGGATGGATGCCAACATGCTGCTGGCCTGGCATGAATACGGTGGTGGTAAAGAACTGCTGACCGAGATCCAAAAAGCGATGGGCGTCAACGTCGTGTCGTTAATGTACGGCCCCATGCCGACACAACCGTTTGGTTGGTTCAAAAAACCCATCACCAAGTTCGAAGACGTCAAAGGCGCGAAGTTCCGCACGGTAGGCCTGGCTATTGACATGTATACCGCCATGGGCGCGGCGGTCAACGCCCTGCCCGGCGGGGAAATCGTTCCTGCGCTGGATCGGGGCCTGCTGGACGGCGCGGAGTTCAACAATGCCTCGTCCGATCTATCGCTGGGCTTTCCGGACGTGTCCAAGATCTGCATGCTGCAAAGCTTTCACCAAAGCGCCGAGCAGTTTGAGATCCTGTTCAACAAGAAAAAATATGACACGCTGCCCAAGCATCTGAAGCATATTCTGGCCTACGCGTCGCAAGCCGCCAGCGCCGACATGTCGTGGAAAGCCGCCGACCGTTATTCCACCGACTACATCAAGCTGCAGAAAGACCATAACGTCAAGTTCTACAAAACACCCGACTCCATTTTGCAAGAGCAACTCAAGATCTGGGACGCCATGATCGAAAAACGCTCGGCAGAAAACCCCTTGTTCAAGAAAGTGCTGGAATCCCAGCGCGACTTTGCACAACGGGCAGGACGGTGGCACAACGACGTTTCCGTCAATTTCCGAATGGCATTCAACCACTACTTCTCGCGCAAGCCCGCCGCCTGATTCGTTGATGGTTGACGTCAAGCCGCACCCTTGCACCCGCCTGGCGCGCCGGACCGATCGTTCGGCNCNCCAGGCGGGTGCGCATTTGTGCGCCCTGCTCTGCACTCTGTAATCTGGATCTCGCCCAATGCTCAAGTTGATACGCATGGTGGATCGGCTGTCTACTTTTGTAGGACAGACCTTTGCCTGGTTGATCGTCGTTCTGACAATCCATATCTGCTGGGAAGTCGCCAATCGATACATATTCAATACCCCCAGCGCGTGGGCCTTTGATTTGCAGCTGATGTATTACGGCGTGCTGTTCATGATGGCAGGCGCGTACACCCTAGCGAAAAGCGGCCATGTCCGGGGAGACATTCTGTATGGCTTTTTGCCGCCCCGCGTACAGGCCGGGCTGGACATTGTTTTGTATATCATTTTCTTCGTCCCGGGCGTCGTCGCGCTCGTGTGGGCCGGCTGGTATTACGCCGGCGAATCCATCGCCATTCGAGAACACTCTTCGCTGATGGCTGACGGTCCACCCATCTATCCCTTCAAAGCCTTTATCCCCATCGCCGGCGCCTTCTTGCTATTGCAAGGACTAGCGGAGATCGCGCGCTGCGCCCTCTGTCTGCGCGACGGCGTCTGGCCCGCCCGCGAGGAAGACGTGGAAGAAGTTGACGTCGACAAGCTCAAGGAAATGGTGCACGTCAAAGACGAAGACATCGCCCAGCTCGACCGCTACGTCATCGACGAGGAGAAGGCCAAGTGAAAATCAATAAAGCACTCTGGTTCGGCCTGACGTGCATCGCCATCGTGGTGGCGATGATAGGCTTTCTGACCCCTTGGCACGACATCACCACGGGTCACCTGGGACTTCTGATGCTGGCGCTGATCGTCGTCGCCATCATGCTGGGCTTTCCCACCGCCTTTACGCTGATGGGCATGGGCGTGCTGTTCACGTTTCTCGCCTACTACCTGCAAAACGCCGACCCGCAACAATCCATACGTCAAACGCTGGACCTGATGGTGCAGCGTACCTACGCCACCATGACCAACGATGCGCTGATCTCTGTGCCGTTGTTCGTGTTCATGGGCTACTTGGTCGAACGTGCCAACCTCATCGAAAAACTGTTTCGCTCCATGCACCTGGCCCTGGCCAGACTACCGGGAGCCTTAGCGGTGGCCACGCTAGCCACTTGCGCGATTTTCGCCACCGCCACCGGGATCGTGGGCGCTGTCGTCACTCTGATGGGTTTGCTCGCCATGCCCGCCATGCTCAAGGCAGGCTATAGCGTGCGCCTGACCGCGGGCTCCATCACGGCGGGCGGCTGCCTGGGCATCCTGCTGCCCCCCTCGGTCATGCTGATTGTGTACGGCGCCACCACCGGCGTATCCGTCGTGCAGCTCTATGCCGGGGCATTCTTTCCGGGCTTGATGCTGGCCGGATTGTATGTGCTGTATGTCATGCTCGTAGCGAAACTGAGCCCCAGCTCCGCCCCACCCCTCACCGCCGCAGAACGTGAAATTCCGCTGCCCGCCGAGGCCGACGCCCTCAAACGCCAAGGCTATACGAACGCCGTCAACGGCCTGCTGAGCGGTCTGTTTAAAGGCCGTCGCAACAGTGGCGTGTCGTTGCGGTTCTTGTCACGCAACATGATGCTGGCGTTAACACCATTGATCGCCTTTTTAGTCATCACGGGCTCGGCGTACTACCTCGTGACAGATCCACCTGACGTCTATGAGATCCCCGCAGAATTACGGCTGGGTGGCGGCGGCGGTGGTGACTACGGTGGACTGGCGGAGCCGCCGATGGATGGCGGACTCGCAGAGCCCCCCATGGAGGGAGGCCTCGCCGAACCGCCCATGGATGGCGGCCTGTCCGAGCCGCCTGGTGCCGGTGGGCTGGCCGAACCGCCCGGCGCCGAGAGCGCGGCTTCGTCCGCGATGGGCAAGGCCGAAAGGGGCGCCGCAGCCAGCACCGCCCCGGCAGCACAGGACGAGGGCCCCGCACGCGAACCCGCGCCCAACGGCTACTGGATATTCTTTGGCATCTGCCTCGCCATTCTGCTGATCTTTTACGCGCTGCTCACCTGGGCCAGGCTAGAGGTCTTCAAAATGCTGATGGGATCGTTCTTTCCCCTCGCCATCATGATCGCCGCTGTGCTGGGCTCCATCACCTTTGGGCTGGCCACGCCCAGCGAGGCCGCCGCCATGGGCGCCATGGGCGGCGCGCTCTTGGCCCTGCTGTACCGGCGGTTGAACATGCCGGTGCTCAAGGAGTCTGTCTTTCTCACGGCCAAAACCAGCGCAATGGTCTGCTGGTTATTCGTCGGGTCCTCGATCTTCTCGGCGGCGTTCGCGCTGCTGGGCGGCCAACGTATCATCGAAGAGTGGGTGATATCGCTCGGACTCACTCCCATTCAGTTCCTGTTGCTCGCACAGGCCATCATCTTCCTGCTGGGGTGGCCGCTTGAATGGACCGAAATCATCGTCATTTTCATGCCGATCTTCGTGCCTTTGCTGATCACCTTCGACGTCGACCCGCTGTTCTTTGGCCTGCTCGTCGCCCTGAACCTGCAAACCGCGTTCCTGTCTCCCCCCGTAGCTATGTCTGCGTTCTATCTCAAAGGCATCGCGCCACCCCATGTCACACTGAATCAGATTTTCATGGGCATGATGCCTTTCATGGGGATCCAGATCATCGCGATCTTCCTGCTCTATATGTTCCCGGGCATCGGCCTCTGGCTGCCGACTGTGCTCTATCGCTAACCCCAAAACCGGCCTTTGAAGGAAGCTGTACATGCTGCAAACCCTGGAAGTCGCCTACGGCCCCCAAACGGCCGTCGTCTGGCTCGCCCGACCCGACGTACGCAACGCCCTCGACGCTCGTCTCATCGGCGAGCTCACGGAAACCTTTAATACTCTGGCGGAGGACGACAATATCCGCGCCATCGTCCTCGCCGGCCGCGGCAAGGTCTTTTGCGCCGGCGCCGACCTCAATGCCATGCGTCAAAGCGCGCAGGCCAGCGAGGCGGACAATCGCGCAGACGCCCTCACCCTCGCCACCCTGCTCCACACCATCTATACCTGCCCCAAGCCGACTATCGCCCGCCTGCACGGCGCTTGCATGGCCGGCGGCCTGGGCCTGGCCACGGCTTGCGACATCGCGGTTGCCAGCCGCGAAACTCGCTTTGCCCTCACAGAAACCCGCCTGGGTCTCATCCCGTCCATGATCTCGCCGTACGTCCTGCGCGCCCTCGGCCCCCGCGCCGCCAGCCGCTGGTTTCTCACGGCCGAAACCTTCGATGCCGCCGAAGCCTGGCGCATCGGCCTGGTTCACGAACTTTGCGAACCTGAAGACCTGGATCCGCAGATCAATGCGATGTTAGGCAGCCTTATGCAAGCCTCGCCGAACGCATTAAGGGAATCCAAGCGCCTGATACACGACATCCCGCAACATCCCATCGACAGCGCCGTCCTGGAAGACACCGCCACCCGCCTGGCCAAGCTTCGGGCTACGCCGGAGGCCCAAGAAGGTATCGCAGCGTTTCTCGAAAAGCGTAGGCCGTCCTGGATTCCGGAGCAAGATACGGACGGTGGGAACGAAGCAGAGTGAGGGTGCGTTGGCGTAGGTTGATGCCAACGCTGGCATTCTCTGATGTGTGGGAGGCCGGGGCCGAGTGGCCACGCTGGCCAGTTTGAGGTTCGGGCAGTCCCGCGCAGCGGGACCTCGGCCCGTGCTTATGGGCCGAGCCGAGCCGATCTGGCCAGCGTGGCCACTCGGCCCCGGCCTCCCACACATCAGAGAATGCTGTAACCCACGTTGTTGTCATGCCATGGATGCTCTAACCCAGCTTGCAATGTTTATGCGGAGTGATGTCGTGGGTGCTTCGGGTAGATTAACAGGTGGGCAATAAACGTCGTGGCGATCTACTTGTATGTTCCAGGATATGACTGGCGTCTAGCGCTCTTGAGCGGCATATCATTGCCGACTAAGAGTACGGCCAAGCGAACTGACATAAGCGTAGGCCAGCCCACATTGCAGTCCGTGCCGCGCGCGGGGGTCGGACGTGTCAAAAACCAGACCTACATCAGCAAATCGTCCTTCAATGCGAATGCTCATCGATAACAAGATGCGCCATCCCCGCCTCGGTAGCAATCCCCACTTTCTGCCCGATCGGCAGCGTCGCCTTGCTACGGATATGCCCATAAGGCAACCCCGTAATGACTGGCACTTTCACCACGCTACGCAGCCACTTGACCACCGCCGGCATATCGTATCCCGCGTCGTGCTGCGCCAATCGGTACTCCGTAAAATAGCCAAAGACAATTGCCTTTTGACGCTGTAGCACACCCGCCTGCAACAACTGCGCCAACATCCGCTCGACCCGAAAAGGATGCTCTGCCACATCCTCGATGAACAAAATCCCGCCACGCACCTTGGGCATATATGGCGTCCCCATCAACGACATCATCGTCGCCAGATTGCCGCCCCATAACACCCCGCGTGCATCCACCCGGTCCGCATCCCGAGTCTCGAAACTCAGGATTTCCAGTTCCCCGCGCATCAACTCGCCGAACAACGCTGCCGTCAGATCATCGACCGTCTTGCCGCCAAAATCTGCCACTGCCGTCGCGCCCGTATAACTCACTGCGCCCGTCTGCGCTAACAGCGCCAAATTAAACGCCGTGAAATCACTCAGCCCCACAAAACGCTTGCCGCTATCGGCCATCGCACGCCAATCAATCTGCGGCAACAAACGGCTCAAACCATAACCGCCACGCGTCGCCATCACGATGGGATGCTTTTGCGCAATCGCGCGGTTCAGCCCGGCCAGGCGCTGCTTTTCCGTGCCCGCAAAACGCTGATGCACCGCCAATGCCGCGCGATCCACCGCCGTTTTAAAACCCTCTTGCGTCAAACGCTCCTGCGCCAACGCCACCGTCTGCGGATCACGAACCGCAGACGACGGCGATATCAAATAAATCCCGCTGGACGCCTTGGCCTGATGCGCGTGATCATGACCGCAGTCGTCGACGCAGACATGGCCTGCGTGGCCATGCGCGGGATGTTCAGTAATACTCATGTAGATTCCTTTGAGCGGCGTTCGCGAAAAAACCGACGCAGCATATCGCCGCAGGGTTGCGCCAATACGCCGCCAGTAATAGTCGTGTGATGATTCAATCGTTCTACGGCGCCGACATCCAGCACACTGCCGCAGGCCCCCGTTTTGGGATCCGATGCGCCATACACCACCCGGTCCAGTCGCGCATGCAACATCGCACCGATGCACATCACACAAGGCTCCAGGGTCACGTAAAGGCTTAAGCCGGGTAAGCGGTAATTATCCAGATGCTGTGCGGCCGCGCGTAGCGCCACGACCTCGGCGTGCGCCGTGGGATCACTATCCGTAATAGTACGGTTGTACCCCGCCCCCAAGACCTGCCCCTGCGCATCGACGACGACCGCGCCCACCGGAACCTCGCCTATGCGCCACGCGGCCTCGGCTTGCTGCATGGCGAGGGACATAAAATTTTCATCATCCGGCAACGTCGCCGTCACGCTATCAACCACGATATACCCGTGACTTCAGCGCAATGCGGCCGGCCAGACTGGTCACCGCCTCTTCGAGCCATTGATAAAGCTCGGCGTCTTCGCCATAGCGCGCCTGGTTCAGATTCGACACGCGCCCTTCCTCGATAAAACCCCAGGCCCGGCTACGCTTGTCGCGATGCTTCGGATCCCACACGCCGAACGCAAAACCGCCAGCGCTGCGAATCAACGAAAAACACGGAATATCGGTATATCCATCACCGACAAATACCATCTGATCAAACGGCACGCGCAGGCGGTCTTCGGGAACCTTGCGGTTCACCTCGAACGGCTTATTGCGAAACTCTCGCCCGATAATTCCCTTCTGGATATGGAACAAATAGCGGGTCTTGTCGGTAAAACTCACCAGACGGCGTGGGAACACAATGCCCCCGTCGGGACCGTACACAAATTCGGACGCCCAGATCTCGGTGAACTCGTGGGCGATCGGTGTCGAACGCACCACATCGCCTATCCCGCTCGAGATCAAATAAAATTCAAGCTGCACCTGTGGGTGTTCGGCCCGCACCGCGCTGCGCAAGCGCTGAAATAACGTCGGCACGCCATCGTGCAGAGGCAGCCTGGCCCCCCATTCTTGCAAACCCTGCTGCGTGATCAGGCCATGTTCGCCACTGCGAGACAGCGCAATCATCTCGTGCAAATAGGCCGGCACCGGGTCCCAATCCTGATCGCTCAGCAACGGGCCGACCTTGTCCTTCCAGAATGCAGCCGTATCCACCCCCAGGCTATCGAGAAAGCCAGACGTGCTGTCGGGAGCCAGCGTATCGTCGAAATCGAATATCAGGGCTATAACGTCAGACATGGGAGCGGCAAAAAATCGGTGATAGGCTGCATTTTGCCTGATCCCGACCCTGCCGTCTTACTGCACGGGCAACGGCGTAGCCGGTGCGGCGGGCGCGCCCGGAGTCGCAGGCATACTTGGTGTGGTGCCCGGTACCGTTCCCGGGGCCGGGCTCGGCGCGCTAGTACCCGGAACCGTCGCGCCCTGAGTGCCTGTGGCAGGCATCGTGCCAGAGGGCTGCGGGGGTACCTGAATCACCGTTTCGCGCAATATCCCACCGCTTTCTACGCTTCCCTTCACGCTAGAGGGCGACGACATCTGCTGCAGGCAAGTCTGACGCTGCGACGCAGGGAGTTTGTTGCAGCGATCCGTCGCATTGCTGCTGTAATTAGCCGATTGCCCGTTATCCAGTCGCTTGCGATTGGCCTCGTCACGCGCCGCGCCCGCCTCTTGCAAGCAAACCGCCTTGCTCTGATGTGTCTGGCCCGTGTTGCAGCGCTGTACGTCCAACTCGTACTGCGACTGAATCGAACTGGATGCCGAGGTATTGGCCGCCTGCGCGACGGACATCCCCGCCAACCCGCCTAGCGCCCCGGCTACCGCAAACACCAGCGTGCAGGTCCGATTGTGTATATGTCGTAGGTTCATTTTTCGCTCCTTCAACAATGTCGTATGCGTGATAAGCATACAAGCCAGTTGTTACGGTACGACAAAGCGGCAAGCCTGAGGGCGTACAGATGTTACAAATACGTCGGCCCGTAAACGGCTCCGGGGTTCCGTAGCGCCCTGATACGATTCGCGCCCGAGTTATTCGCGTCCCTTGTTATTAGGGGTGAACTCGCCCCGCTCGCGCTGACCGCGGTATGCCGAGGCGCGCATCAGCAACATGGCCGTCACCGGCGAAGTGATCAGCAGCAACAGCGTAATCAGAATCTCGTGGATGACAAAACGCTCCTCTATCGACGAGAACACCAGAATAGACGCCAGCAATACACAACCCGCCCCCATGGTATTACCCATGGTCGGCGCATGAATACGCGACACAAAATTTTTGAATCGCAACAAACCTACTGAACCAATCAGCGCAATGATTCCCCCGGCGATCAGCAAAATACTAGCGGGGATACCCGCCCACAACGGAATATCGGTGTTCATGGTTCGATCACCTCGCCGCGCAACAGGAACTTGGCCATTGCGGTCGATCCGACAAAGCCAAACAGCGCGATCAGCAATGCCACGTCAAAGTACACCGAAGTCCCTGACCGGATGCCAAATGCCAACATGGCCAACATGCCGTTAATGTAAAACGCATCCAGCCCCAGGATACGATCCTGGGCGGTCGGGCCCCGCACCAGTCGTACCGTCGCGCAAGCCATTCCCAGTACAAAACACAGCAGCGCAAATGATGCGGCCCAAAATAGCATGACGTTCATTCGAAAACCTCCATCAAGGTGCGCTCGTAGCGGTGCTTGACCAACTTGACCCAGGCGTCTTCGTTCTCGAGATCCAGCACATGCAAGGTCAATATGTCGTGAGACACGTCGACCCACACGGTACCGGGTGTATAGGTCAAGATGCAACCCAACAGCGCACGGCCATGCGGATCCTGCAAATCCAGCGAAATATGGACGTGACCCGGGGTGTAGGCACGGCGATACTCGAGAATCAACTTTCCCACGGCGATGTTCGAACGCACGATGTCGAGTATTACCCGGCCCGCCAGCCCCACCAGCAACCACAGCTTGTGAGGCCGGCTGCGCAGCGGTCGCAAGCGGGTCGATGCCACGCCGAGCCATATCGCTAATGCAGCGCCCAACGCGATCTGACCCGCAGAGAACGACTCGTTCAACAACAGCCACAGGATAAGTAGCACCAGGGGCAGCAAAATTTTGTAAAAGCGCCGCATCAGTGCCCCCCTATCGCCCGGGTCGGGCTCGCCGACAACACAGCGTCAATGTACAGAGAGGGGTCATCCAGCGACCGTGCGGCCGCGTCCAGATACGCCGACACGGGCCCTGCCCCCGCGGCCAGCGCGACACACAGCAGAAGCAAGATGCTGACCGGCCCCGCCTCAAGGACACGCAGGCGCGGCGTGGTGCGCTCATCGTTACCCCAGAAAATACGCATGCCGGCACGCCCGAAAGCAATAATACCGGCCAATCCCGCGACCAACACCCCCGCCACCAGAATCCACGCATCGGCGGGCTGCATTGAGGCATTCGCCTCGGCCACGGCGGCCGATAACAGCGAGAACTTTGCCACGAAACCGGACAAGGGAGGCAAGCCGGTCACCAGCAGTGCACACGAGACAAAAGCCAGGCCCAGGAAGGCCATCGCCGCGGGAATCGCGACCCCGACCACGTCATCGGACCGATTGGGCGATTCAGGATCATCCAGGTCGAACAAGTCGAGCGTCACCGCCAGGACATTGGCCCCGAAGGTCTGGGTACGCTCCACCAACTCGACCAGCATGAAAAACGCACCCGTGGTCAACACCGAACTCACCAGATAAAACAGCGCGGGCCCGGTCAAGCGAACGCCCGGCATACCTAGCGCGGTGAGCAGCGTGCCTGCGGAAACAATCACGCAGTAGCTGACGAGCTGATCCAGTTGCTGCGTCGCCAGCAACCCGATGGCGCCAAAGATCAATGTCGCCATCCCGATCACGAACATCCATTCCAGGCTGAAAGCCGCAGGCGCACCGGTTGGCAGCAACAGCGACCCAATGCGCAGCAAGGCATAGATGCCCACCTTGGTCATGATGGAAAAAATAGCGGCCACCGGCGCGCTGGCAGAGCTATAGCCTCGCACCAACCAGAAATTCATCGGCCATGCGCCGGCCTTGACCAAAAAAGCGACACCCAGCACCGCCGCGCCAATCTCGAACAGCAAGCGATCGGTGCCGCCCAGCGTCCCTGCACGCACTGCCAGATCGGCGAGGTTCAGCGTGCCCGTCACGCCGTAGATCAGCGCGATACTGATCAGCAACAGAAACGATGCCACCAGGTTGACCGCGATGTATTGCAGGCCGGCACTGACGCGAGCGACGCCCGAACCATGCAAAATCAGACCATACGAAGCGGCCAGCAGGATCTCGAAGAAGACAAACAGGTTAAACAGGTCGCCCGTCAGAAAGGCGCCATTGAGCCCCATCAGCAGGAACTGGAACAACGAATGAAAATGCACGCCTAACCGATCCCAGCGCGCCAACGAATAAAACAGCGAGGCCACGCCCAGCACAGCGGTCAACGTCAACATGACTGCCGAGAGCCGGTCGACCGCCAGCACAATGCCAAATGGCGCCGCCCAATCGCCCAACAAATAAACGCCCACGCCCTTGGGCCAGATGTCTCCCGCGCCAGCGGCCAGCGCGAGCAAGGTGATGGCGGCAGCCAATTGAGCCAGCGCCGCCAACACAGAGATGCTCGCCCGCAAAATTCGGTGCTTGTCCGCCAGCAGCAACATCGCCGCGCCCGCGATCAGCGGGACGACGATGGGATAGACAGGTGCGTGTTGCAACCAATTGATCAAGATTCCGACTCCCTGCCATCAACGTGGTCGGTGCCAGTCAACCCGCGAGAAGCCAGCAATACGACAAGAAACAAGGCGGTGGTCGCAAAGCCAATCACGATAGCCGTCAACACCAATGCCTGGGGGATGGGATCAGCCAGCGCGGCCGGGTCGGCCACCCCGCTTGTGGCGACAACCGGCGGACGCCCCACCGTCAGGCGACCCATTCCGAAAATGAACAAATTGACGGCGTACGACATCAGGGTCAGGCCCATGATGACCTGGAAGGTGCGTGGTCTCAGGATCAACCACACCCCCGACGCGGCGAGTACGCCAATCGCGATGGCGAGTATCAGTTCCATTGGGCAGGACTCCCGGATTCTGCGGCGGTAGCTTCGGCCGCGGCCGACGCCTCGGCGGCGGCTTTACGTTGCGCACGCAAGGATTGGTGAGCCAGAGCGACCAGTATCAGCACGGCGCCGCCCACGACCAGCATGTAAACACCAATATCAAAGAACAGCACGCTGGAAAGGTGGATATGCCCAATGATAGGGATGGAAATATCTGCTGCCAGGGCCGACAAAAGTGGCTTGGAGGCAAACCAGGCCGCGATCGCCGTTCCCCCCGCGCACAAAAGTCCGAGTCCGATCCAGTGTTGCGGATTCAGGCGACTGCGCGATTCCACCCAGTACACCCCGCCCACCATGTATTGCAGGATCACGGCAGTCGCCATGACCAGCCCGCCGACGAAACCGCCGCCGGGCGCGTTGTGGCCGCGCAGCAGCAAGTACACCGACACCATGGCGGCGATGGGCAACAGCAGGCGTACCAATACGGCGGGCAGCGCCATGGCATTGTCGGGCAGCAGAGCCTTGGTATCGGGCGATACCGTCGGGATACCCTGGTCGCGCTGCTGGCGAGGCAGATCAATGCTCTCGGCCGGTGGCCGGAAACGCCGCAACAGGGCATAGACTGTCAACGCCACGATACCGACGACCGTGATTTCGCCAAAGGTATCAAAGCCACGGAAATCGACCAGAATCACGTTGACGACGTTGGTGCCTCCACCTTCGGGCAGCGCGTTCTCGACAAAATAAGAGGAGATGGTCTGACCCTGCGGACGTGTCAGGACGACGTAGACCAACGCCGCGAGCGAGGTGCCGGTCACTGCGGCAATCACCAGATCTCGCACCCGGCGTGCCCGTGCGCGGAAGTGATTATCAACGCCACCCTCGATACGACGCGGCAACCACCGCAGGCCGAGCAACAGCAATACGACGGTCACGACCTCGACCGCCAATTGGGTCAGGGCCAGGTCAGGCGCCGAGAACCAGACGAACGTCACGCAGGTGACCAGCCCGGCGCCACCGGCCAGGATCAATGCGGCCAAGCGGTGATATTTGGCTTGATAGGCGGCGCACACCGCACAGATCGCCCCAACCGTCCACAACACGGCAAAAGCGGGATCCAGCGGCGTTGTAGCGGAGGTAATTCCGTCCCACTCTCCTTGGCGCAATGCCAGCCAGGCCACGAACAAGGCCCCCAGCACCATCAACAGCATTTGGACTTGCATACGCGTGGAGGAAATGCGCATCAGCACCCAGTTGGCCGCCACGCTGGAATAATCGAACAGAAACTCGAACGAACGCCGCCCGTCGAACCGATAAATGAACGGGACGCGACCGGGATGGGCGCGCTGTCGGGCCCGCAAAGCCAGATACAGCAAGATGCCGCTGATCATGGCCACAAAGCTCATCACCAACGGCAGATTCACCCCATGCCAGACGGACAGGCTGTACTCCGGCATGGCTTGACTACCCAGGATGCTTTGCGCCGCACTATGCAAAAAAGGTCCAAGCGTCACGCCGGGGATGATTCCCACGACCAAACAGGTCAACACCAGCAACCCGCTGGGCACCAGCATCCAGCGGGGCGGCTCATGCGGCGCGCGCGGCAAGTCTTTGGCTGGTGGGCCGAAGAACACCTGCAAAATGAATCGCAGCGAATACGTCACACTGAACGCACTGGCGATCACCGCAAGAGTCGGCAGACCATGCTGCACAATGGGGTCGCCGCTGACAAAGGTCGTCTCGGCGAAGAACATTTCCTTGGAAATAAAGCCGTTGAGCAACGGCACCCCCGCCATGGCGGCGGCCGCGACCACTGCCAGGGTCGCTGTGATCGGCATGGCGTGTCGCAACCCACTCAGTCGTCCCAAATCGCGCGTACCTGTTTCGTGATCGACGATACCCGCCGCCATAAATAGCGAGGCCTTGAAGGTGGCATGGTTGACCATATGGAAAATCGCCGCCACCAGCCCCAGCGAGCTGTTCATTCCCAACAGCAGCGTGATCAGCCCCAGGTGACTGATCGTGGAATAGGCCAGCACGCCCTTCATGTCTTGCTGAAAAATGGCGGCGTAGGCCCCCAGGAACAACGAGCACAGTCCTGCTCCGCCGATGATCCAGAACCACTCATCGGTACCGGACAACACCGGCCAAAAACGGGCCAGCAGGAACACGCCCATCTTGACCATCGTGGCCGAGTGCAAATAGGCCGACACCGGCGTGGGCGCCGCCATGGCGTTGGGCAACCAGAACTGAAACGGAAACTGCGCGCTCTTGGTCAATGCGCCCAGGGCCACCAGGATCAAGACGGCGGGATACCAGGGATCGGCGCGAACGAGGTCCCCCGAGGCCAGGACCTGATCAAGGTCGTAGCTGCCGACGATGTCGCCCAGAATCAACACCCCCGCCAGAAGACACAATCCCCCTGCGCCCGTCACCGTCAAAGCCATCCGTGCGCCGCGGCGGGCGTCTTGCCGGTGATGCCAATAGGCAATCAGCATGAACGAGGCCAGGCTGGTCATTTCCCAAAATAGGACTAATTGAATCAGATTACCTGACAGCACCACGCCCAGCATGGCGGCCATGAATGCCTGGAAAAACGAGAAAAATCTCGGTACCGGGTCCTCCGGCGACATGTAATACCGCGCGTACAACACGATCAGGGCGCCCATGCCCGATACGATCAAGGCGAATAGCCAGGCAAAGCCATCCATCCGCAACGTGAACTGCAAGCCCAATGCCGGCGCCCACGCGAGGTCCGTACGAACGATGCCACCGTCAGCAACCTGCGGGTACAGACTGGCCACCAGCAGAAAACTGGTCAATGCGGTCAAGCCGGCCAGCCAGGCCTCGGCGTTGCGGGCGTTGGATGGCAACAGCGCGGCGCACAGGCTGCCGACAAACGGCAGAGCGAGGATGAGAATCAGCAACATGGTATTCCGGGAGGACCGGCAGCGTGAGTCTGGGGCATGAGCCACACCTGATGCCGGGATGGAGTTACATGAAAGCCAAGCCAAGCCCATCGGACCCCGCGAGCCGCAAACACGGCAACGGCGTATCTGTAAACGTCGGCCAAACTCTCACCCCGAAAAATATCAGATTCCTGTAAGGTTCGCACAGCGATCCAGGCAATTTTTGCGGTTGATAGGCACTTTAAGGTGCATTTTTCGTGTCAATTTGAGTGAGTTAGGGGCACGGGGCGTATCGGTACTCCCATATCCTGCCAAGATTCGGCGTGGCAGGTCAGCAGCAACACCTGGTGCCGAGAAGCGGCATCGTATAGTGCACGCTTCATCAACTCGCGCCGATCCTGATCGGCATGTACCAGCGTATCGTCCAGCACCAACAGGGTCGGCCGGCCCGCTTGCTGCAATAAATCCGCATAGGCAAACCGCGCCAATACGCCGAGCTGCTCGCGCGTCCCAAAACTCAGGGTGTCCAGGGCTTCCTGCGCCTCGGCCCCTGCTCCTCGCAACACGGCGGCAGGCATCAAGGCATCGTCCAGACGCCATCGCGCCCCCGGAAACAACAATCCCACATAGTGCTGCAGACGTTGCGCCAGCGGCTCAAGCAGACGCTGGGTCGCCGTCGCGCGCCGCTCTCCCAGCAATTGCCACAGCAAATCCAGCGCCTGGGCGCGTGTGGTGAATTCGTCACGCCGACGGGCCAGACGCTGCGCTTCGGCCTGCGCCTGGAGCAATTGCTCTCCCAATCCGTGCGCTTGCGCCTGCTCCAGCTTGCCCTGCAACTGGAGCAATTCGGCGTGACGGCGTTGCTGCTCGTCCCGCAACAATCGCGCCGACTGCTCAAAACGCTGGGCGTCTTGTTCAATCAGCTCAGGTTGCTGGGCCTGCAACGCTGCCTGCACAGTCTGGCAACGCTGCGCCAAGGTGTCGCGCGTGGCGCGCGCCTCGACCAACCGAGCCCCGCGCTGCTCGCGTTGTTCGACACGACTGGCAGTGTCGAACTCAGCCTGCCGGGCCGTCCATTGGGCTTGCAAGACCTGCGCCGTCGCCTGCTGCGTATCCAGCGCCGTCCGCGCGGTTGTCACGGTGCGATCGGCGTGCTCCGCCTCGACCTTTGCCGTCCGCAGCGCCTGCTGTGCCTGGATCAGATCAACGGGGGTGTCGACGTCCGGCAAACCGGCCAGCTGCGCTTCGAGCTGTGCCCGACGTGCCTGCGACTGGGTATGCGAGGCACGCAGCGACTCGATACCCTCGGGCGCCTGAATGCGCAGCGTTTGCCGCGCCATGTCCAGTTCTCGACGGACCTGTTCATAGGCGGCGGCACGCGTCTCGGCCTCAGCCAGCGTGGCCGCCCCAAGGCCAGCCAGCAACGCCTCGCGCTGTGCGTTCGCTTTGTGTAACTCAGCCAGGACGGCGGGTAGATCTCTGCCACCCGGCTCGATGCGCAAGCGTCCGACCCCGGGTATTTGTACGTCAGTCGCCTCGGTCAGCAATACCTCGCCCGCCCCCGCCAGTGTCTGCGCCGCGACCTGCAATGTCTGCCCCGGGGTCAGGTCGTGCAGCACACGCGTCGCGCCGGCGTGCTGCTGAATCTGCAGTTGCACCAGATGCTGCTCGAGTTTGCGCAGGCTGCCCAGTGCCTTGTCGTCGATGACAGACTGGGTCTCGGCGGCCTGCAGGCTCTGCACCTGTGCCGCCCACTGCTCCGCCTGGGCAATGCGCTCCTGGCCGTGCTGCAGTTCCGCTTCCAGCCGCGCGATTTGTGCCAGGCAATCCTGTCGCTGGGCCGCCTGCTGCGCCGCCACCACCTGGGCATTGCCCTCGGCCAGTCGTTCGGCACTGCGTTGCTGATGTTGCTGCGCGCGCGCCAGTGCCTCGCGTGCCGGCGACAGACGCGCCGTCGCCGCCTCGGCCTCGGCCTGCGATGCACGCAACGCAGCCGCGTCCCGCTGGTCCCGTTCCACCTGCTCATGCAGCAGGGCCAGCGTACTGTCCGCCTGCGTCAGCTCACGCTGCAGGCCGGTCAGCGCGTCCCGCTCGCGACTGATTTCGTTCAAGCGAGCCCGGGCCTGCGCTGCCCGTTGCTCCATCCCAAGCCAGGGCTGGTCATGCTGCGCCTTGTCGTACTCGCGCCGCAGCACCGCCAGACGGTCAACATCCGCATCCAGCGCCTGCTTGGCGGCTGTCAGCGTCGCGACGGTCTGCTCGGCACGCTGACAGGCGTCTTCCGCCTCTTTATAGGCCCCCTTGGGCCGGCCACTGCGCCCATCGCGCAGCGTGGCGCGTTCGGACTCGACCCGCTCGTACAGCGAGTCGCCGTCGGCCGAGGTGAGCTCGCCCGTCAAGCGCGTCAGCGCATCGCGGACATGACTTTGGGCATGGACGGCGGGTTCGAGCAGATTCTGCCCCGCACCTTGCTCTATCCATAACAGGCCCGGGATGCCGCCATGTTCCGCGCGACTGCCGCCCTTGGCGGAGAACTCAAACCCCAGCAATGCGGCCAGAGCGTTCTCCGCCGCTTCGCCTTCGTGACGCGTCGCGCCCTCATTGATCAACAGTTCGCAACGGGCTCGGCTGAGGAATGACTTGCGCAACAAATACTGTTGATCGGCATGCTCGAATGCAATCTCTACCGACGGCCGGGCGCCCGACATCCCCCACGGTGCCAGATCGGCGACCTTGGTCGTTTTGTAGCGTTCTAGAAATGCCGCGCGAATGGCGATCGCAATGGTGCTCTTGCCAGCCTCATTAGGCCCGGCGATCACATTCAGGCCATCAGCCAAATCGTCCAGGACGACCGGATCACGAAATTTGCGGAATTCCTCCAGAGCGATACGGCGCAGTTTCATGGCGCCGCCGTCCGTTCGCGCTGGAATTGCACCAGCAGCCGCAAGGCTTGACGCGCAACCGCTGCCTGCGCGGGATCGTCCTGTAGCGTTTGCAACTGCGCAGCCACCTCACTCACGTAACCGCTGGCGCCCAAGGTCAGCAGATCCTCGGCATCGGGCGCGAGCGATAGGCCGTCGGTGTCGAGCAGCAAGGCACGACTACGGGCCATTGCCCGCGCGACGGCGTCTTGCAGGGCGTCCCAGGCCTCAAGCGGCAACTGCCCCGCGACCTCCAGGCGCAACACATCCTCTGCGTCGATTTCCTGTAAACGATGCGCCAACGACTCGGCATCAGAGCTTAACTGCAGCGATTCGTCCCATAACGCCCACCGATAACGACCGACAGGCAAGATCGCAACCGCCGGCTCGGCACCCGGGCCGGATAGTGTCACGTCCAGCACGCTCCCCGATGCATTCGCCCGAAAGCGATCTGGCTCCGGTGTGCCGGCATACCAGGTGCGTGCATCGATCTGCAGGCACCCATGCCAGTCGCCTAGCGCCAGATAGTCCAGCCGCGAGCGACTCGCCCGATCCACGGCGATCGGATTGGCGGAATCCACGCTGTCGGGCAACCGGCCCGTGATGCTGCCATGGGCCAGCCCCACCCGCAGCCGACCCGGCGCAGTTTCCAGCGTGTCAAAAACGGCCGTTGTATCGTCGTAGGTGTGCCGCTGGGTCAGGGGCGCGGCCAATACGGCCAGATTCAGCGTCGGAAGATCGACCACGCCAGGTTGCAAGGGGATATGCACATTCGGCCCAATACAGCCTAGTTGGCGCGCACGCGACCAGACGCTATCGGCCAACGCTGCGTCGTGGTTGCCGGCAATCATGACCCATGGACCGGTAAAGGCAGACAGCGCATCGAACAAACGCCGGATCGTGCGATCCGACACGGCTTGCGTATCGAACACATCGCCCGCCACCAACACCGCATCGGCGTGGCGCTCGGCCGCCAGCGCCGCGATGCGTGCGACGACGTCATAGCGCGCCTCGGCCAGCATGGCCGCGTCGTCAGTATCGAACTGACCGTATTGCCGCCCGATCTGCCAGTCGGCGGTATGGATGAGATGCGTCACGAAACCCCTGCTAGTGCCTGCGCCATGATGGCGATCATGGGGAATTGTGGCACATCGCGGGGCCGCGGCGAGCGCGGCAGATTCAGGCTGCCGAATGCTCCCCGAGCGCCAGGCGCGACTGACGCACCCGCGAGGCGCCGTAACGCGACAACGCCAGATCGTCAGCCCGGATCGTGGGCGGCTGGCCGGTCACCAGGTCGGCCAGCAGCTTGCCCGAACCGCAGGCCATGGTCCAGCCCAAGGTGCCGTGCCCCGTGTTCAGGAACAAGTTGGCATAGCGCGTCGGACCGACAATCGGCGTGCTATCTGGCGTCATGGGGCGCAGACCCGTCCAGAACTCCGCTTTGGTCACATCGCCGCTGCCGGGATACAGATCATTGACCACGTATTCCAGGGTGCGACGACGCGCCGGGTTCAAACGCAGATCAAAACCGGCCAACTCCGCCATGCCGCCAACGCGGATACGGTTGTCAAAACGCGTTACCGCGACCTTGTAGGTTTCGTCCAGCACCGTCGACACCGGGGCAGCTTTCGAATCCCGCAGGGGGATCGTCAGCGAATAGCCCTTGACGGGATAGACGGGCAAATCCAGTCCCAACGGCCGCAGGAAACCACGCGTATAGCTGCCAAATGCCGCCACGTAGCGATCAGCCGTCAGCGTCTCGCCGTCGACTCGAACCCCGGTGATCTCGCCGCCGGCCATTTGCAAGCCCTCGACATCCTGCCCATAGCGAAACTCCACGCCCAGTCCCGCAGCCAACTGCGCCAATTGACGGGTAAAGAGACGGCAATCCCCGGTTTCGTCATTGGGCAGGCGCAGGCCACCGACCAATTGTTGAGAGGCGTGCGCCAAGGCAGGCTCGGCGGTTTGCAGGCGATTGCGGTCAAGCAACTCGTAAGGCACGCCGCAGGCCTCCAGCACCTGGATATCGCGTTGCGCGGCCTCGTATTGAGATTCGGTGCGAAACAGCTGTAACGTGCCGCGAGTACGCTGCTCGTATTGAATCCCGGTCTCCGCGCGCAAATCGCTCAGGCAATCCCGGCTGTACTCGGCCAGGCGCAGCATGCGTTCCTTGTTGATCGTGTAGCGGGCGGCCGAGCAGTTGGCCAGCATCGCGGCCATCCAGCGCCATTGATACAGCGTGCCGTCCGGCCGGATCGCCAGCGGCGCATGCTCTTTCTGAAACATCCACTTCAGGGCTTTGAGGGGGATCCCGGGCGCCGCCCAAGGCGTGGAGTAACCCGGCGACACTTGGCCGGCGTTGGCATAGCTGGTTTCACATGCCGCCTCGGCCTGGCGGTCGAGAACCGTGACTTTGACCCCCTGACGGGCCAGGTAATACGCGGTTGTCGTACCGATGACACCACTGCCCAGAACGATGACGTGCATGAAATTCCCCTGCTGCAGACGATTTAAACAAATGAATCGATAGTCTAGGATTGAATAAGCAGTGGAAATCACTAAAATTATTGGTTCTAATTGGTTTTTATACTGATACCAGCGGCTAACCGGCCCTCTCAGAGCGAAATGCGCGAACTTGATCGTATCGACTTGAAAATCCTGGATATTTTGCAACGTGATGGGCGGATTTCCATCACCGATCTGGCCGAGCGCATCAGCCTGTCGGCGACGCCCTGCTCCGAGCGCGTCAAGCGCCTGGAACGCGAAGGCGTCATCACCGGGTATCATGCGCGCGTCGACCCTGCGGCGTTGGGTCGCAATTTATTGGTATTCCTGGAAATCAAGTTATCGGCAAAATCAGGTGATGTCTTTGACAAGGTCAAACAGGAATTGCTTTACGTCCCCGAGGTCATGGAATGCCACTTGGTCTCGGGTGATTTTGATTATCTGGTCAAGGCACGCCTGACCGAAATGAATGAATACCGCCGACTGCTGGGCGCGATTCTGAAACGCCTGCCGGCGTCGGCCGAATCTCGCAGCTATGTGGTGATGGAAGAAATCAAGGAAACCTTGTACTTGCCCGCCGTCGGCCATTAATTACGCATTACCGGAGATCCACACCCCATGACGCGCCTGTATCGATATTTTTTCCGCGGGCTGATTACCGTCCTGCCGATTGTGCTGACGCTGTACCTGCTGTTTGTGTTCCTCACCTGGACCGAAAGAGCCGCGCTATCGCTGCTCAGTCCGTTTATCGGTAGTTTTTATATTCCCGGCATGGGATTGTTGCTGGGGATTCTGGGCATTTTGCTTATTGGCTATTTAGTCTCGAAAGAGCGCGTGCAAAAGATCTTTCATTTCGTGGAGATGCCGTTTACCAACATCCCGGTAATCAAAAGCATTTATTCGTCGCTCAAAAGCTTTGCGGATTATTTTTCGCCCAGCGCTAAAGCCGACACCCAGCACGTCGTCGTGCTGCGTATCCCAGGCCAAGCACTGGAACTGGTGGGTCTGATCACTCGACGCAGCACCGAAGGCTTGCCCGAGGGATTTTTGTCCGGTGACCGTGTCGCCGTTTACTTGCCCATGGGTTACATGATCGGTGGCTATACCGTGTTCGTCCCGACCGACTGGGTGCAACCCATCGACATGTCAGTCGAAGAAGCCATGCGTGCGTCGCTGATTGCCTGGATGGCCCAATCGTCAACATCAGGGCGCCCTGTGCCGCCCACCGCGCCTGTGGCTCCAACGAATCCGGGGGCTTTTGCAGCGCCTGTAACGCCAGCAACGCCTGCGACACCTGTAACGCCTCCAACTTCGACAACTCCCGCGACGCCGACAACTCCAGCAACGCCTACGACTCCACCGCCAGCGCCAGAGACGCCACCAGCCGCGCCGGCAACGACGCAGTCACCTACCCCGCCCTCTGACACGCCCAAATCCTAAGTCTTCTGTCCTAAGCCTTTTCAAGCCTTCTATCTAAGCTTTTTATCTAAGCCTTTTATTCACTTCGCTGCCCAGGATCCCCCATGAAATTCATGGCCAAAAACTCTCTCTTTGCCATTTTGCTTCGATCATCATGGTGGATCAGCATGCTCGTCGCGGCGGGACTGGTATTAGTGGCGGTTGCGGTCGTGCCGCCAGCCTACGCGCCCTTTCCGATTTTTGGCGCCATCCCGTTTATCGTGATCTCCGGCGTGGCCGCCTGGAAACAACGCAACAAGCCTTCGCAGGCCCGCATCGAGGAAACGAGCCAGGCTCTGTCCGTGCTGTCCTGGTCGGCTTTTGCCGATCAACTCGAAGCGGCCTTGCGCAAAGACGGTTGCGAGGTCAAACGCTTAAAAGGCTTAAAGGGTGATGCCGCCGACTTTGAAGTCACGCGAGCGGGCAGCGGCCGGGCGCTCATGTCAGCCCGGCGCTGGAAAGCCGCCCACACCGGCGTCGAACCGCTGCAGCGCCTGCAGGCCGCACGCGCCGAAGCCGGCGCCAACGAGGGTATTTATGTCTCGCTGGGCGCCGCTTCGGGTCCCGCATTGGCCTATGCCGCGCAGAACAACATCCAGATCATGGATGCCCAGGCGCTAGCCAAACTCTTTCGCCATCGATAACAGCCGGAGCCAATGCCTGCGCAGTTGGCAACCGGCCCCCCCTTACATCAACGAACCTTGCCCTCCTTCCAGGCCTGCAGCAACTGATCGTACGGAATGGTCTGGCCCTGAGGTTTTTCGTTGGCCAATTTCTTCCATGGCGCATGCTCGTCCGATAGCCACTTGGCGGGATCGCTCTTTTTGTTGAGCTTGGGCGCACACTGCGCCATGCCCGCGCGTTCCAGGCGCGCCATCACGCGATCCATTTCCTCGGCCAGATTATCCATGGCCTTTTGTGGCGTCTGCTCACCCGTCACGGCGGTCGCGACGTTCTTCCACCACAACTGTGCCAGCTTGGGATAGTCGGGAACGTTATTGCCCGTCGGTGTCCAGGCAACGCGTGCCGGGCTGCGATAAAACTCGATCAGGCCGCCATAGTTGTCGGCATTCTTCGTGAAGTAATCGCTGTGAATATCGCTATCGCGAACAAAGGTCAGGCCGGTGATCGATTTTTTCAACGACACGGTCTTGGCATTCACGAACTGGGCATACAGCCATGCGCCTGCCAGACGATTGGGATCGGTGGATTTAAAGAACGTCCACGAGCCCACGTCCTGGTAGCCGTTTTGCATACCCTCTTTCCAATACGGGCCATAGGGCGACGGCGCCATCCGCCACTTGGGCGTGCCGTCCTCATTCACCACCGGCAACCCCTTCTTGGTCATATCGGCGGTAAAGGCCGTATACCAGAAGATCTGCTGCGCGATATGGCCTTGCGCGGGCACCGGTCCGGATTCCGAGAAGGTCATGCCCATAGCCTGCGGCGGTGCGTACTTCTTCATCCAGTCGATGTACTTGGTCAGGGCATACACTGCCGCCGGGCTATTGGTCGCCCCGCCTCGCGACACCGACGCGCCGACTGGCGTGCACTTGTCGTCGGCCACGCGTATCCCCCATTCATCGACCGGCATCCCGTTGGGCAGCCCCTTGTCGGCGGCGCCCGCCATCGACAACCACGCATCGGTAAAGCGCCAGCCTAATGACGGATCTTTTTTGCCGTAATCCATGTGGCCATAGATCTTCTTGCCATCCAATTCTTTCACATCATTCGTAAAGAAATCGGCAATGTCCTCGTAGGCGGACCAGTTCGTGGGCACGCCCAGGTCATAACCGTACTTGGCCTTGAACTTGTCGCGCAAATCCTGGCGGGCAAACCAATCGGCGCGAAACCAGTACACATTGGCAAACTGCTGGTCCGGCAATTGATAGACCTTGCCGTCGGGCGCGGTCGTAAATTTGAGACCGATGAAATCTTTCAGATCCAGATCGGGGCTGGTCCATTCCTTGCCGTCCCCATCCATATAGTCCGATAAGGGCAGAATGGCGCCATAACGGTAGTGTGTGCCGATCAGATCCGAATCCGAAATCCAACCGTCGTAGATCGACTTGCCCGACTGCATGGAGGTCTGCAGTTTTTCGACCACATCGCCTTCCTGGATCAAGTCATGATTGACTTTGATCCCGGTGATTTCACTAAAGGCGCGAGCCAGAGTTTTGGATTCGTACTCGTGGGTCGTAATGGTCTCGGACACCACATTGATTTCGGTGACACCTTTGGCCTTGAGCTTGGCCGCAGCATCGATAAACCATTGCATCTCGGCCATCTGCTTGTCCTTGGACAGCGTCGAAGGCTGGAATTCCGAGTCGACCCATTTTTCCGCCTCGGGTACGCCCGCCCAGACGGTTGAACTCCCGATCAATGCAATAGCCGCAGCCATCGCTTGCAAACGCAATTTCATGACCTTCCTCCTCGATGAACCTTCCCTTTTATGCTGCGGACCTGGGCCTGGGAAGCTACCGGCCGGCGGTCATTTCGCTACAACATTTTTTAATTAACCCTTGCGCATCACCCATGCCAATACCAGCAATGACACGGCAAAACCGATCCAGAGCGAGGGCGAATCTTCCAACCCAAACCAATCCATCATTTTTTCGCCCAGCCCGACATAGGCCAAGTTGATCCAGGCCATGATCATCAGGCCGATAAACAATCGATCACCTCGCGTCGTCGCGATCGGCAAAAAGCCTTTGCGCAACGAGGTGGGCGATTTCAGCTCCCATACCGTCATGCCGACCAGCATCAGCCCAATGCAGATAAAAAACACCGCGACCGGCGTCGTCCATACCATCCACTGCAACATGGTGCGCCCTCCTCGCTAAACCCGGCCCATCGCAAATCCTTTTGCGATGTAGTGCCGCACAAACCAGATCACGATTCCCCCGGGCACGATGGTCAGGACGCCGGCCGCCGCCAATACGCCCCAATCCATCCCCGATGCCGATACCGTGCGTGTCATCGTCGCCACGATGGGTTTGGCATTGACCGAGGTCAACGTGCGCGCCAACAGCAACTCGACCCAGCTGAACATAAAGCAGAAGAACGCCGCTACCCCCACGCCTGCCTTGATAAGAGGCAAAAAGATCGTCAGAAAAAATCGCGGAAACGAATAGCCATCGACATAGGCGGTCTCATCGATCTCGCGCGGCACGCCCGACATGAAGCCTTCCAGGATCCACACAGCAAGCGGCACGTTAAACACCAGGTGCGCCAACGCCACTGCCAAATGCGTATCCATCAGCCCCAGCGAGCTATACAACTGAAAGAACGGCAACAGGAACACCGCGGGCGGTGTCATGCGATTGGTCAGCAACCAGAAGAACACGTGCTTGTCGCCAATGAAGCGATAACGGGAAAACGCATAGGCAGCCGGCAACGCCACCGCCAGCGAAATCACCGTGTTGATCACCACATAAATCAGGGAATTGATATAGCCCGAATACCAGGCGGGATCCCTGAAAATAGTGAGATAGTGTTCAAACGTGAAATCGTTCGGCCACAACGTCAGCGTACTGACGATCTCTGTATTGGTCTTGAACGACATGTTCAACATCCAGTACAGCGGCAGGATGGCAAACGCCAAGTACAGCACCAGAAAGCCCGTGCGCCAGGCCCAACCCCGCTTATCCATGAATGTCCTCCTGCTCGTTCGTACCCGCGCGCTGCATCCAGTTGTACAGCATGAAACACAGCAGCAAAATAATCAGGAAATACACAATCGAAAACGCGGCGGCAGGCCCCAGGTCAAACTGGCCCACGGCCTTTTGTGTCAGGTACTGAGACAAGAACGTCGTCGCGTTGCCCGGGCCACCTCCCGTCAACACAAAGGGCTCGGTATAAATCATGAAGCTATCCATGAAACGCAACAACACCGCGATCATCAAGACCCCGCGCAGCTTGGGCAACTGGATATAACGGAACACCGCCAGACGCGTCGCCCCATCAATGCGCGCGGCCTGGTAGTACGCCTCGGGTATCGCGCGCAACCCCGCATAGCACAGCAGCGCCACCAGCGGCGTCCAGTGCCACACATCCATGGCCAGCACCGTCAGCCAGGCGTGCAGGGAGTTGCCGGTATAGTGATAGTCCACACCCAACCACGTCAGCGCAGCGCCCATCAGCCCGATATCCGTGCGACCAAACACCTGCCAGATCGTGCCCACGACGTTCCAGGGAATCAGCAGCGACAAGGCGATGATCACCAGTACCGCCGAGGCGCGCCATCCCGTCGCCGGCATGCACAACGCCAGCAAAATACCGAGCGGAATTTCAATGGCCAGCACCGCCAGCGAAAATCCGATCTGTCGCAACAAGGCGCTGTGGAGCTCTTCGTCCTGCAGCACCATCGCATACCACTCCGTGCCCACGAACACGCGGCGATCGGGTGAAAAAATGTCTTGCACCGAATAATTGACGATTGTCATCAGCGGCAAAATGGCGGAGAACGCCACGCAGATCACGACCGGCAACACCAGCAGCCAGGCACGCTGATTGATGGGCTTCATAGCATGCGCTCCTCGTTTCGATAGAAGCAGGTATGCGGATTCAATAACGGCAGCCAGACCGTATCACCCACCGCGACCTCACGGCCGACATCCGCGCGAGCGCGCAACACCATGCCCTGAAAATCGCAGGTCAGCAGCAGATAGGTTCCCAAGTCCTGGACCCGAGACACCTGGGCCGGCACCGCGCCTGGCGTCCCGGCCTCGCACGGATGCAGATATTCGGGCCGCACACCTAATTGCACAGCGCCGGCCTCGGGCAGCACACTCGCCATCGAGGGCGACAGCCCCTCATTGGATAACGGGCCAGTTGATGCGTCGTGCCGCGATTCCGTCACGCCGGACCATGCCAAAGGCGACGCCGACTCCGGGCTCCACAAGCGATAGGCGCCGACCATCAACGCCCCGTCTTGCCATTGGGCCGGCAGAAAATTCATCCCCGGCGAGCCGATGAAATGGCCCACGAACGTATGTGCGGGACGCTCGAACAAGTCTTCGGGGCTGCCGATCTGCACCGCCTTTCCCTTTGACATCACGACCACCTGTTCGGCAAACGTCAGCGCTTCGGTCTGGTCATGCGTGACGTAGATCAACGTCAGCTTGAGTTCATGATGGATCTCTTTGAGCTTGCGCCGCAATTGCCATTTCAGATGCGGGTCAATCACAGTCAACGGCTCATCAAACAACACCGCCGATACGTCGCTGCGCACCAACCCGCGGCCCAGGGAAATTTTCTGTTTGGCGTCGGCGCTCAACCCACTCGCTCGGCGGATCAATTGTCCCGACATGTCCAGCATCTCGGCGATGCGCCCCACGCGCTCTCGGATGTGCGCTTCTGGCATCCCCCGATTACGCAAGGGAAAAGCCAGGTTGTCAGCCACCGTCATGGTGTCGTACACCACGGGAAATTGAAACACCTGGGCAATGTTGCGCTGCTGCGGCGTCAACGCCGTCACATCACGACCGTCAAACAGGATTCGACCCTGCGACGGACGCAATAGTCCCGAAATGCAGTTCAGCAAGGTCGTTTTTCCGCAGCCCGATGGCCCCAGCAGCGCATAGGCGCCCCCATCGCGGAAAGTGAAACGCAGAGGCAGCAAAGCATAGTCGTCATCCGATTGGGGCTGGCTGACGTATGAATGGGCCAGGTCCAGTTCAATCGCAGCCATCAGGCAGCCCCTGCGGCACTGCCGGTCGTCAGCAATTGTCCGCCCGCATCAAAGGCATACAGGCTCGCGGGATCAAAATACAGCGTCAAGGTGTCCTCCAACTCGTAGCGGTGCACACCCGCTAATTGCGCCACCACCGGTCCCGCCGAGGTTTGCGCATGCACATACGTATCCGACCCCGAGATCTCGGCCAGTTGGACCACCCCGGGCAAGGCCACCCGTCCCGTGCCGGGTTCGGTGCTAAAGGCGCCGGCCCGCAAGCCCGCCGTCATCGCCGGCTGGCCATCTGCGTCGGGTAGCCGACGCGCCGCCACCACACCGCCCTGAAGCACGATGCCGCCTTCCTGGCGTTGGGCGGCAAAGAGATTCATGGGCGGGTCACTGAATACGCGCGCCACGCGCAGCGACGCGGGTCGGTGAAAGACCTCTGCCGCCGGGCCGTACTGCAAGAGCTCGCCCGCATCCATCACCGCCGTATAGCCGCCCAGCAACAGGGCTTCGGCCGGCTCGGTGGTGGCGTACACCACTGTCGAGTCCCCCTCGGCAAACAGGCTGTCGAGCTCGTCGCGCAACTCCTCGCGCAGCTTGTAGTCCAGATTGACGAGCGGCTCATCAAGCAGCACCAATGGCGCCTGCTTGGCCAAAGCGCGAGCCAGGGCGACGCGCTGCTGTTGCCCGCCCGATAACTCGGCCGGATAGCGTTTCAGAAAGTGCTCGATGTGCAGGCGTTCGGCCATCGCCTGGACCTGACCGGCGATATCAGCCTCGCCGCGCAACTTCAGCGGCGACGCAATGTTGTCGTACACCGACATCGAGGGGTAATTGATGAACTGCTGGTAGACCATGGCCACATTGCGGCGCCTTACCGGCACGCCCGTGACATCGGCGCCATCGACCAGGACCCTGCCCGACGTGGGGCGATCCAGCCCCGCCATCACACGCATCAACGAGGTCTTGCCCGCCTGGGTCACCCCGAGCAACACCGTCATTGCGCCAGGAATCGGGGACAGACTCATCGGATACAGATGGGTTTGCGACCCCGCACGCAGGGAAATCTGGTCCAGCATTAACTGCATCGTGTTCCTCCAAGTGGACAGATGCGCTGCACTTTCGTTATTTATTTGTATTTTTGCGTTTTACCCAACAAACGAAAGAAAAACAATCGTGCACTGCGTCATTTTATTTTCGATTTTGTTGTTTTATGATGTCGGCATGATACTGAACCCTCGTCAAACCGCACTGGTCGAGCTGGTTCGATCCCAGGGATCGGCCAGCATCGAGTCTCTGGCCCGACATTTTGATGTCACCCTGCAAACCGTGCGGCGTGACGTCAATCTTCTCGCAGAAGCCGGGTTGCTGTCACGCTTTCATGGTGGCGTCCGTATCGAGTCGTCCACCATCGAGAACATCGCCTATCGCAAACGCCAGGGCCTGCATGCCGAGGCCAAACAGCGCATCGCCCGCGCGGTCGCCCAGGCCGTGCCCGATGGCTGTTCGCTGATCCTGAATATTGGCACGACGACCGAGGCGATCGCCAGAGAATTGTTGCGTCATCGCGGACTGCGTGTCATTACCAACAACCTGCACGTTGCCGATATTTTGTCGGACAACGTGGATTGCGAAGTCATCATCGCGGGCGGCGTCGTGNGCTCNCGCGACCGGGGTATTGTGGGCGAAGCCACCATGGACTTCATCCGCCAATTCAAGGTCGATATCGGCCTGATCGGTATTTCCGGTATCGAAGCCGACGGCACTTTGCGCGATTACGATTTCCGCGAGGTCCGCATCGCCCGCAGCATCATCGAACAATCACGCGAGGTCTGGCTGGCGGCCGACAGCAGCAAATTCGAACGCCAGGCCATGGTCGAACTGGCCCATATCTCGCAAATCGACCGGTTTTTTACCGATGCCCATCCGCAGGCGCCTCTTGCCCAGGTCCTGCAAGAATCCGGCGTTCGCTGCGTGATCGCCGAAGCGCCTGTCGAACCTATTCCCGGTGCCTCGTTGTAACTGCCGGCTCTGCCTTCGCGCCGCCCCTCCTTCCTCTTATCAAGCACCATGAACTCGACGCCCGTTCCTAAGCCCATCCCCAACCGCCATACCCTGCTCAACACCATGAATGACCGCGCGGTCTGGGACGTCGTCGTGATCGGTGGTGGCGCAACCGGCCTGGGCACTGCGGTCGATGCCGCAGCACGCGGCTACCGCACCTTGCTCATCGAGGGCGAGGATTTCGCCAAGGGCACCTCCAGCAGAGCCACCAAACTGGTGCACGGCGGGGTGCGTTACCTGGCCCAGGGCAATATCAGTCTGGTGCGCGAGGCCCTGCATGAACGCGGCCTGCTCAATCGCAATGCGCCCCATTTGGCCTGGCCGCTGGGTTTCGTCGTGCCGGCCTATGGCTTGTTTGATCAGCCGTTCTATGGGGTCGGCTTAAAGATGTACGACCTGCTGGCCGGCAAGCTCAACCTGTCGCCCAGCCGCTGGTTGTCAAAAGACGAAACACTGGCGCACGCCAGCACCGTTGCCCCTACCGTGGGAGGGCGAAATCTGCGTGGCGGCGTGCTGTACTACGACGGTCAGTTCGACGATGCGCGATTGGCGACGGCGCTCATGCGTACGCTATTCGATCTGGGCGGCACGGCCATCAATTATGTCCGCGCAACGGGCTTGATACGCAGCAACGGCAAAAGCGCCATCGAAGGCGTCATCGCACAAGACACGTTCAGCGGCACGGAATACCCCTTGCATGCGCGCTGCGTCGTCAACGCCACGGGCGTATGGGTCGATGCCGTGCGCCGCATGGATGACGCCCAAGCCCAAACCATGGTCGCGCCCAGCCAGGGCGTGCACCTGACGCTGCCACGCGATTTCCTGCCGGGCGACAAAGCCATCCTGGTCCCCAAAACTGACGACGGGCGCGTGCTCTTTGTCGTGCCATGGAACGGTCACACGATTGTGGGCACCACCGATACGCCGCGCGACGACTTGCCCCTGGAGCCGAATGCGTCGGACGCTGACGTGGATTTCATTTTGCAAACGGCGGCCCGCTACTTGAGCCGCAAGCCGACACGCGCGGACGTGACCAGTGTCTGGGCGGGCCTGCGCCCACTAGTCAAGGCCCCAAGCGACACCGCCACGAAAACCCTGTCGCGCGAACACACGGTTGTAGTCTCGAACTCGGGCCTGGTCACCGTCACGGGCGGCAAATGGACGACCTATCGCAGGATGGCGCAGGACGTCATCGACATCGCCATTACCCACCAGCTCTTGCCACAGGCCCATTGCCGCACTGCGGATCTGCCGCTGCATGGCGCCGGCCCTGTAGGTGCGCCAGGCGCCCCTGCCCGTGGTACGCCCGACAGCTATTACGGCACCGATCTGCCGGCATTGCGCGCCCTGCCCGGCATCGAACACATCCTGGTCAAGGCCAGCGGCCTGACCGAAGCCCATGTGCGCTTTGCCGCCCGGCATGAGCTAGCCCGCAATGTCGAAGACGTCCTGGCCCGCCGTAATCGCGCGCTGTTCCTGGATAGTGAATCCGCCATCCTGGCCGCCCCCGAGGTGGCACGGATATTGGCCGAGGAGCTCGGCCTGGATGCCAACTGGCAACGTGCCACACTGGAGGCGTTTGAAAAAACCGCGGCGCATTATCGGCTCAGGTGATCGGGTACCAAAGCACCAAAGCGGCCCTCGCGAGGGCCGCGTCAGAGACTGATGAAATCCTCGGTACGATCAGGTTGGATGCCTCTGCGGATTTCACATTACCCTCGTGAATCACTCGCGAAACCGGTGACGTGTAAGCCCAGTCGAACACGCTGCGCCTGGTCGAAGCCCCACTGTGGATACAACTTCTCAAGGACTTTTTCGTCCATAGCCTCGAGTCGGGCACCGGCCTCGAACAGCCTATCGAACGTCGCCTTGAATGCGGTGGAATGCCACCCGTAGCTGCTTTGATTATCACTGAGGTGAAACATCACCGTACGCCCCTCGTTATCACGCGCGTTGACATCTGCAGCGTTGGAAAGCAGGACTTCTACCGCGTCAGGGTTTCCGCTCTGAATGGCGTGTACCAAGGGGCTAAAGCCGTTAACGTCTTGCGCATTCACATCGGCGCCGCTCTCGCAAAGCGATCTGACACCTTCGTCGTCGCCTTGCCTTGCCGCAAGGTGCAGCAGTGTGCGCCCCTCGTTATCTGCCAACCTGATATCGGCTCCCATGCTGATTAAGTGTTCTACCATACCCTTATTGCTAGCGTCATAGGCTGCCATCACTGCTGTCCGCCCGTCCTCATCACGCGCGTTTACATTGGCCCCGTGTGTGCACAGCAGGTCGACAAGCTCCTCATCGTCGTCCTGTACTGCCAAGCTGAGCGGGGTCTGTCCGGCATGGTTCGCCAACGAGGCATTCGCGTGCCCTGTTTTGATGAGAATTTCTGCGATCTTGAGGTAACCGCGGTTGATCGCAACGATCAACGCCGTGTTTCCGTTGCGGTCTTGTCCATTCACGATCTGGCTTGCATCGCCCCTAAGCAAGTCCTCCACCTCAGACATCTTCTTCGCCATCGTCGCCCGAACGAGCGGGGGGGACGTATCGTAGTGGCCTATATTTCGGCTCTCTACGAACAGAGCCCAAGGGATCTTCTGGGACGGATCTGGTGCGTCAGTTTCTGACGAGAGGACGTCCAACGACGTCTTCGCTTCGTCATCGAGCCTCGCGTCTATCGCCTGGTGCAACAATGACGGGTCGTGGTTTCTTGGCAAGGAAATCAATTGGTCAGTGTGCTCCTGATGATCTGGCACGTCAGGTTCTGACAAGAGGACGTCCAACGACTCCTCTGCTTCGCTATCGGGCTCCGCGTTTACCGCAAAGTCGAAGAATGGCGGGTCTTGTTGTTGCGACACGGCAATCGATGGGTCAGCGCGCTCATGGTCAAGCGCATTCATATCGGCGCCGTGAGCGTGAGGCTCGGCGATCAGGTTCCGGTCGCCGGCCTTTACCGCAACCTGCAGCGGTGTGTCTCCCTGGTCATTCAGCGTCTCGATATTGGCGTCCGGGTTCTTGAGCAAGTCTTTTGCAGCCTGTACATCGTCGCGCAGTTTGACTGCCATCGATGCTGCCTGCTCATGCTTGGCCAGCGCGCTTACACCGGCCCGGCTTGCGCGAAACGCATCGGTAACCAGGGCGAGAAGTTCTGGATCCGCCCGCTCTCTTGCCAAGCTGAGCGCGGTCTCTCCGGCACGGTTCGCCAACAAGACATTCGCTTGTCCTTCAGTGATCAGCACTTTCGCGATGTCGAAATAACCCCGGCGGACCGCCGCCATCAACGCCGTATTTCCCATCTTGTCTTGCACGTCTACGCTCTGGATTGCGCCGGCCCCAAACAAGGACTTCACCAGATCCACAATCCCCGTCATCGCCGCCCAGATGAGTGCGGTGCACCCTCTGGCATCCGTCGCGTGGGGGGAGGCGCCAGCACTCGCCAGCGTCTTGACCATTTCTATGTTCTCCCTTTCAACGGCGAGAATCAAAGGGGTCTTTCCGAACCGATCAGGCGCGTCAATTTCTGACGGGATGAGCTCCAACAACGTCTTTGCAACTTCATTGAGCCCCGCTTTTATCGCCTCGCCCAATAATGGCGGGTCTTGTTGTTTCAACGTCGCAATCAATTGATCTGAGCAGTTTCTAGAAAGGACACCGATTTCGGCTGCGATACTATGGTCTATTGCCCGCATTGTCTCGGACTGAGTCTCGGCGCCACTCAGTTGCGTGACTCTGGCGATGACATTGTTGATTTCACTCTGTGCTTTGTCGTCGTGCGTTCCTGACACGAAACGGCTCACATAGCTGATCGGATTCATAAAACATCCTTATCTGGGATCGATTGCAAATTTGAGGGGATGTTGTTCTCGCCCGGGATGCTATGGACGAATCATGCTTTGTCCCGTTGTCCCGGACAGGAGACAATCGGGGTCAACGATGATGTATGTCACCGGACCAAGCTGAATTGGTCATGACAGCCTCCGCTCAGCTTGTGATGCTCATCGTAGGTAACAGAGAAAACCGTTTCGTTCCCGCTTTTTACCCATACGCAGCTTGCGTCTGGCCACTCATCGGGCCGGACTCATGCAATAGCAACAATTACATAGCCGTTGTGTCGCCCATAGCACGAAGAGCGGCGACGCCCAGACACGCGAATGCGCGCTCATATTGCCCGTCGCTAAACGATTCTTTACAAGCAACTAAATAATACGGAATCGTACGCTTGTCGCGATCACGCACGTTGGCGTCCGCCCCATTGAGCACCAAGGCGACGATCATTTTGAGGTTTCCCGCCTGGATGGCGCGTATCAAGGGACTAAAGCCTTCAGGGTCTGGCGCATTCACATCGGCGCCGCTTGAGCAAAGCGGGCCGATAAGATCTGTATCCCCCCGTCCTGTTGCCAAGCTGAGCGCGGTATCTCCGGCATGATTCGCCAACGAGACATTCGCGTGCCCTTCCCTGATCAGCATGGTTGCGATCTCGAGGTGGCCCCGGCTGATCGCGGCCATCAACGCGGTATTTCCCGCGTTGTCCTGCGCATCCACGATCTGGATTGCGCCGGCCCCAAACAAGGACTTCACAAAATCCACGATCCCCGTCATCGCCGCCCAGATGAGCGCGGTGCATCCTCTGGCATCTGTCGCGTGCACGGAGGCGCCAGCCCTCAACAGTGCCTCGAAGATTGGTTTGTTACCGCTTTCTGCGGCGAGAATCAGAGGAGTTTTCCTGGACGCATCACGCCCTTCAATGTCTGACGGGACGAGTTTCAACAACGCCTTCGCGACCTCATTGAACCCCGCCTTTATCGCTTCACCCAATAATGGCGGGTCTTGTTGTTTCAACACGGCAATCAATTGGTGAGGGTGCGCTTGATAAAGAGCATCGATTTTTCCCGCAGCCTCGCTGTCTCTTTCGTGCAGTGCTTCGGACTGGGTCTCGCCGTCCAATTGTTCCTTGAGATTGGCGATGGCCTCGTTGATTCCACTCCGGTTTTTGCCGTCGTTCGTTCCATACACGAGACTGCTCACATAGCTGATCGGATTCATCAGGTTTTCTGGACGTCGATGCTGGACGCCTGGGGAACATTTACGGGTTTCTCTTTCTGCTCGATATTTAGCCCCGCTAGTTTGAGCATCTCACCGTCAAGACTATCCAAATCCAGTAGTTGACCGACCAGCGCAATATCCATGGAGTATGGTCGAGCACCCGCGTCGCGCAGTTCTTTGACAGTCTCACGATTGTTGCTAGAAATCGCATGAAACAAGGCGGTACGTCCCTGCTTATCTTTCATATCGATATCGATATTCTCTTCTTTCATGTACTCAATCAGGAAACGCACGGCTTCCGTGTTACCTGACCGGGAGGCCAGCGCTATCGGCGTGAGACCCTCATGGTTCTGCGCACTCAGATCAGTCCCTTCGTTGTAAAGCCTGTGGGCAATACTTCTATTGAAAGCCGGCTGGCTCGCCATCAGGCCCAAGGCCGTGTCTCCATCTTTGTTGGTCAGCGTGACATTCGCTTTGGCGTTATTAAGCAATTCGTATATCAGCGATATGCTTGATTCGAGACCCTCGCTGCCTCTGGTGTGATCCTTCATATTCATAACGGCAAACATCAGCGCAGTGTTCCCGCCTTTATCTTGTACATCCACGCTAGGAATGGCCCCCGCACCCAACAGGGATCGCACCAGCTCCACAATGCCGCTCAAGACCGCCCACATGAGCGCGGTACATCCTGTGGCGTCTACCTTCTGCATATCCGCGTTGCCTGATAACAGTTCCCGGACGAGATACTCGCTGCCTTGCTTGGCCGCAAGCATCGACGGCGTAAGCCCATCGCTATTTGGGGTATCGATCTCGAACGGGATTATTTTCAGCAGCGTCGACACCGCGGACTCAAGGTTCTTTTCCACGGCTTCGCACAGTGGCGGAGTTTCTCGCCGTTTCAGCGCCGCGATCACTTCATCGGGGTGCTCTTCAAACATCTCATCGATGCTCGACACATACTCCTCGTCAAACAGATACTTTATAGCCTTGTTTATGTCCTCCTCTAGCTCCTGATTTTGCTGATCGTTGTTTCCAACAACATAGTTATACGCGGCTCGAACGGGATTGAAACTCGTCATGACGACCTCTATTTAAGGTGTGATAGTCATCGTAGGTAACACCGCATAGGGTTTCGTTCCCGTTTTCTCCCGGGGCGCGGCTCCGCGCCTTATGATCCAGACGGCGTATCATTCATTCACTTCACCGCCAGACCGATTGCCCCCATGTGCCTCGCCGTCCTCGCTTTACACCATCTTTCCGGTGTTCCCGTCCTGATTGCGGCCAACCGCGATGAGTTTCATGAGCGTCCCACCCAGGCGGCGGCCGTCTGGCCGGGCGGCAAGCCCCAACTCTATGCGGGGCGAGATCTTCGCGCCGGCGGCACCTGGATGGGCGTGGACGAGCGAGGCCGTTACGCCCTCGTCACCAATTTTCGTGATCCGCAAAATCTGCTGACCGATGCCCCGTCGCGGGGCGCACTGGTCGAGGCCTATCTGCGCGGCGACGCCCGTCCGGCGGACTATCTCGCAGACGTGCATACCCGCGCGGCGCGCTACAACGGTTTCAACCTGATCGTGGGCGACACGGCCAGCGCCGGCTACCTGAGCAATTACGATGGCGCGCCCCGCGCACTGCCGCCCGGCATCTACGCACTGTCGAATCACTTGCTGGATACGCCCTGGCCCAAGCTCATGCGCCTGAAGGCCGGATTCGAACGCGTCTTGCAAGCCTCGCCACAGCCCAATTTACCTGCCCTCTACGAGGCCCTGGCCGATAGCACGCCCGCGGCGGACGACGAGCTGCCCCACACCGGCATCCCGCTCGAACGAGAACGCCTGCTCAGCAGTCCCTTTATCGTCAGTCCCAACTACGGCACGCGCGCATCAAGCGTGCTGGCCCTGCACGCCGATGGCCGTGGCGAACTGCATGAACGCCGCTTTAGTCCCGAGGGTGTGGTGATAGGGGATAGTGACTTGGCGTTTGCATGGCAACGTGCCACGCTGGAGGCGTCCGAAAGAACGGCGGCGCATGATCGGCTGAAATGATGCGGTACCTGCGGCCCCCTGGCAGGGGCCGCGTCAGCGGGGATCAATTAGGTGTTCGACGCGTCGATACTCGGGGTTTTATCCCCCAGTCCGTTACCGTCCGTTGCGCGTTGGAGCCGACCTATTTCATCAGCGCCAACCCTCTTTCCCAATTCGCCGATCGCTTTCTCATCCATTGACAGGAGATCAGCGCCAGCGTGGACCAGTTGTTTCGCAATATCCGCGTTTCCGTCGACAGTCGCATAATACAGAGCGGTACGGCCCCGATTATCTTTCATATCGATATCGATACCTTCTTTTTGCATGTGCTCAATCAGGAAACGCACGGCTTCCGCGTTACCTGACCGGGATGCCAGCACTATCGGCGCGCGACCCTTATGGTTCTGCGCACTTAGGTCAGCCCCTTCCGTGTAAAGCGAGTAGGCAACACGTCTACTAAAAGCCGGCTGGCTCGCCATCAGACCCAAGGCCGTGTCTCCAGCTTTGTTGGCCAGCGTGACATTCACTTTTCCGCTGTCAAGCAGCGCCCTTGCCGTCATCTCGGCTTTCAAGAAATCGTCGCTGCCGCTCTCCTTCATATTCATAACGGCAAGCATCAGCGCGGTGTTCCCGTCTTTATTTTGTACATCCACACTCGAAATGGCCCCCGCACCCGCGCCCAACAGGGATCGGACCAGCTCCACAATGCCGCTCAAGACCGCCCACATGAGCGCGGTACATCCTGTGGCGTCTACCTTCTGCATATCCGCACCACCCGATAATAGTGCCCGGACGAGACTGTCGCTGCCTTGCTTGGCCGCAAGCATCGACGGCGTAAACCCCTCGCTATTTGGGGTATCGATCTCGGACGGGATTATTTTCAGTAACTCCGGCACCATGCGTACAAGGTTCTTCTTCACGGCTTCGCACAGTGGCGGAGTTTCTCGCTGTTTCAGCGCCGCGATCACCTCATCGGGGAACTTTTTAAACAACTCATTGAGGTCGCTCGCACTATTATTAAACAGCTCCGATATAGCGTCGTTTATTTTCTCCGCTATCTCCTGATTTTGCTGATCACTGAACCCTACAACATAGTTGTAGGCGGCTCGAACGGGATTGAAACTCGTCATGACGATCTCTATTTAAAGTGTGATAGTCATCGTAGGTAACACCGCATAGGGTTTCGTTCCCGTTCGCCCGCCGGGGCGCGGCGAACTGCTTGAACGCCGCTTTGATCACGAGGGTGTGGCGATATGTGACTTGGCGTTTGCCTGGCAAGCACGAGCGAACGCTCAGCCGTCCGTCACTTTTCCCCGCAAACGCTTGACCTCCCCATGCTGCACCTTTCCTTGCACGCGGCGGCGCTGCGACGCGCGGGTGGGCCGTGTCGGCCGCCGCAGCTTGACGGGTTGCGCTACCGTACGCACCATTTCCGCCAGTCGCTCCAGGGCCTCGGCGCGGTTTTTTTCCTGACTGCGAAACGCCTGCGCCTTGATCACGATAATGCCGTCTTTGGACACCCGTCTGTCGGCCAGCTCACACAACGCGTCTTTAATGTGATCGGGCAAGCTGGACGCGCGCACATCAAATCGCAGATGCACCGCGCTGGATACCTTGTTGACGTTCTGTCCGCCCGCGCCCTGCGCGCGAATCATGCCGAACTCGATATCGCGTTCGTCCAGATAGAGGTCGTCTTGAATGTGATACATAGCTGAATCGCCTGTTTACGCCAGGCCGCTAAAGCGCTTCAATGCCTGAAAACTTTGTGAATTATGCTTCACAATCCCTCGCCAAACCGGTTACCGAGGCTCATTTTTTCCCCTAACACCGCTAACCCGTAAAATGACGGGTTTACCTAGTCGATTCGACACTGTCGCCCCCCGCATGACCTATTCCGCCAAAGAAATCTTCAAAACCCTGCAAGGCGAAGGCGCCCAAGCAGGCCGCGCCGCTGTATTCTGCCGATTTGCGGGATGCAATTTATGGTCGGGCCGTGAGGCAGACCGAGCGAGCGCCGCCTGTACATTCTGTGATACCGATTTTATCGGGACGAATGGATCGGGTGGAGGCAAATTTGCCACGGCGACCCTGCTGGCGGACACCATCGCGGCGACCTGGGGACCCGGCACCCAGGACCGCTATGTCGTCTTCACGGGTGGCGAGCCGCTGCTGCAACTCGACACCGAATTACTGCAAGCGGTGCATGCGCACGGATTCACCGTCGCCATCGAAACCAATGGCACGCTGCCCCCGCCCCCGGGCATTGACTGGATCTGCGTCAGCCCCAAGGGTACGGCGCCGGTCGTCATCGAACACGGCCACGAGCTCAAGCTGGTCTATCCGCAAACCAATGCCCTGCCCGAGACCTACTCACACCTGGATTTTGAGCACTTTTTCCTGCAACCCATGGACGGGCCAGCGCGCGTGGCCAACACCGAACAAGCCGTACAGTACTGTCTGCAGCATCCGCAATGGCGGCTCAGTCTGCAAACGCATAAATACATAGGCATCCCCTGATGAAGACCCCTCACGCCCTGCGAGGTTTGCGATGATCTCCGTGACTCGCAAGCTGGAATTCGATGCCGGGCATCGCATCCCCGATCATCGCAGCCAATGCCGCAATCTGCACGGGCATCGTTATGTGCTCGAGCTCACCCTGACCGGCGATGTTGTCGATGCCCCCGGCGCATCGGATAACGGCATGGTGATGGATTTTTCCGAGATCAAATCGATCGCCAAGCAGCATATCGTCGACCCGTGGGATCACGCTTTTCTGGTGTATCGCGACGACACAGCCGTGCGCGGATTTCTGGATACGTTACCCAACCACAAAACCGTGGTGCTGGATTGCATCCCTACGGCAGAAAACCTGGCACGCGTTATTTTTCAGACACTGGCGCCACACTACCACGGCCATTACGGCACACAATTGCGCCTGGCGCGTGTGCGCTTGTATGAAACGCCCAATTGCTGGGCGGATTTTGAGAGCTAAAGCGACCCTTTTGAGCTGAGGCCGCGCGTCAGATCAGGCAAGGGCCGAGTCCGCCATTGGGTTGCAGGCTTATCAGCCCGCCCCATGGTGCTTCTCTCAGAGTCCGTTTTCGCGCGTAGCCATCAGATAGTTTTCGGCGGCGCCATCATTGACGCTGTTCCATAGCAGCTGATCCGCGCGAAAGGCTCGCCATGATGCGAGTATCTTGGCGAACGACGGGCTTTTTGCCGCGTAGTCCTCCAGCACTTGCTTGGTGGCGCTCTGCATCGCATGCATGACTTCGGGTGGCCAGGCTTTCAGTTTGACACCCTGCCCCACCAGGCGCTTGAGGGCCACGATATTGTTTGCATCGTATTTGGCCAGCAAATCATCTGCGGCGGTCGCGCACGCGGCACGTAATGCCTCTTGATAGCGCGGGGGCAATTTCGCCCAGCTATCTTGGTTGATCGTCAAACTCAGGCTTGCCCCGAGCTCTAAAACACCGGGGCCGTAGTAGTAGCTGGCCACCTTGGAGAACCCCAGTTTCTCGTCGTCATAGGGCCCGACAAACTCGACAGCATCCAGTGCGCCTTTTTCCAGCGAAGGGTAGATGTCGCTGCCCGCCACTTGCTGAGGGATGGCGCCGAGCTTTTCGTACACCATACTCAGCAGTCCGGGGGTGCGAATCCGTAGCCCTTTCAAATCGTCTATCGACTTGATCTCCTTGCGAAACCACCCGCCCATCTGTGCCCCGGTGTTACCGCAAGGAATCGACAGCGCATTAAATCGGGCATACAGATCGTCCATCAATGCCCCGCCGCCGCCATGCAGCAGCCATGCCGTATGCTGGCGCGGCGTCAACCCAAACGGCACGCCGGTATCAAAAACGAGTGCGGGTTCTTTACCCAAATAATAAAAACCCGCTGTATGCCCACACTCTGTCGTGCCGTTTTGCACCGCGTCCAGGACTTGCAGCGGCGGCACTAATTCTCCCGCGGAAAACGGTCGGATCGTAAACTTGCCGTCGGTCAATACCGACACGCGTTCAGTCAGGTACTCGGCCGCGCCCCATACCGTATCCAGGGACCGCGGAAAACTACTGGGCATGCGCCAATTAATGGTGGGCGCCTCTTGCGCGACGACGGGCGCGGATAGCAGGGCCCCACCCGCTCCTGCCAAAGTAAGGAAACGGCGGCGTTGCATGGCAAAGCTCCTTTCAATCGATACAGTCAGGCGCCTCGCGTAATGCGCGGCGGGCAAAGTAAGAGAACGTCAGTTCCAGAATCTTGGGCTTGACCAGGAAATCATGTGACTCGCGCGCTAATTCACTGGGGACGGGATTAACCGGCCCAATGGCTCGCGCACGCAACTGCAACGCCGCCACCTGCTCTAGCCATATCGCCATGACCGTGGCTTCCTCAACGGATTTACCCGCGGTCAGCATGCCGTGATTGGCCAGCAAAATGGCCCGCTTGTTGCCCAACGCGGCTGAAATGATTTCGCCTTCGTCATCGCCAATCGGCAAGCCGGGCCACTGCGCCAAATAGGCACAATCGTCAAAAAACGGTGTGGCATCCATATGCGCCACCACCAACGGCTCGCCCACCATCGACAAGGCCGACACGGCGGGAGGATGCGTATGCACAATGCACTGCACTTCGGGACGATGCCTGTAAATCCAGGCATGAAAACGATTTGCCGGATTGGGCAGCGATTTGCCATCCAGCGCATTGATGTCTTCGTCGATCAAAATCAGTTCGCTGGCACGCGCTTCGTCAGCGCCGATACCAAAAGGCAGCGTCCAGATCGTGCCCGGCTCGTCGCCTCGCGCGGTGATCTGGCCCGCCAGGCCGCCGTGCCAGTGCCCCTGTGCGGCCAGCATCCGGCAGGCTAGCGCCATTTTCTGCGCAGAGGTCCAGTTCGTGGTCGAAGCCGCCCGCTCATCGATCTCGCGATCGACACGGTTGCGCAGGGCTTCTTTATCTTGCGAAGCGTAATTTGACATCGTGATACCCATTTTCTATCGCTATATCTGCAGATTGCAGCCGTCCTGAAAATCGGCCCACACGCCTGCAGCGTAATACGTTTCGGCAAGCTGCTTCTCTTGCCTTGTTTTTGCCCATTGGACAACATGTTGCCCAAAGTACAAATAATTGCCCGCTTAGGCAACAGGGAAAAACCCTCAGGCGTGCCCTGTGGTCCCATTCAAACTGTGAGGCCCTTCAAAAAGTGGCATCATCCGGTTTTCGTCCGTGATATCCGCTGTCTGTCCATGCGATCCAAACAACCACCTTTAGCCCCCCAGACGCTCGATGCCCAACAAGTCGGCCTGCGCATACGGGCGACGCGCCGCAAACATAAATTGACGTTGACCGCGCTATCGGCGCAAACCGGCCTGGACAAGGGTTTTCTTTCACGGCTGGAGCGAGGCGAGAAATTCGGCTCAGTCGGTACGCTGCATACCGTGGCGGCTGCGCTCGGGACGCCACTTTCCGCCCTGCTGGGCGAAGCCGATCCAAAAGACGAAATCCATATCGTGCGCGCGGGCGAACGACACCGGCTCAGTTCATCAGACAACGAGCCAGGTGAACATGCCTATGAAGCCATCACGACGGGCGCAAACAACAGCGGTCTATCCGTCATGGTGGTCGAAGTCGGTACCCATGGCGAACGGACCGTGGCCCATCATGGCGGCGATGAGTTGATCTTCGTGCTCGAGGGCCGTGTGCGGGTGCATTTTGGCGAGCACACGGTATTGCTGGAGCGCGACGATAGCGTGCGCTTTCCGGGTTATCTGCCACATAGCCTATGTGCCGAGGGCCGCAAAAAGGCCCGTGCACTCATCATCATCGCCAGCGATCAAGCCTGAGCCGCTGTCTGATGATTGCGTAGTCGATGACCGCGATATCCACCCCGTACACCACGTTTCACTGACGGGTTGACGATGCCAATCCCTGAAAGTCGTTACCCATATTGATAGGATGCTATTAAATAGCTTACAATCGATCTATGCCTTCACATTCTGATTTCGATCTCATGGCCACCACAGCGAGCCTGATGGTGCTGTCTCGCGCTTACCGTAGCGCGGCCGATGATGCGCTGTCTGAATACGGCCTGTCGCAGGCGACGGCCTGGCCTGTCATCTTCGTCGGCCGTCTGGGCGATGGCGTACGCCAGGGCGCGCTGGCCGAGGCGCTCGGCGTCGAAGGCCCTTCACTGGTTCGCGTGCTGGATCACCTCGTTTCATCAGGCTTGATCGAACGCCGCGAGGCCCCCGGTGATCGCCGCGCTCGCACGATCCACTTGACGCCAGATGGACATGCCCTGCGCGAGACAGTCGAGGGGGTGCTGATCAAACTACGCCGCAAAATTTTCAAAGACATCAACCACGACGATCTGCAGGCTTGCATGCGGGTCTTCAACACCCTCAAAACATCGTTGGGCCGTCATGACGCAGTCCCTCTTCAAGAAGACCCACGGCCATGAAGTTTCCTGATGGCAACGAGATTCTTTTCTCGCTCAAGTGCTACATAGGCGCCATTACGGCGCTTTATCTTTCGTACTCCATCGGATTGTCCCGCCCATTCTGGGCGATGACGACAGCTTATGTCGTGGCTCAGCCGTGGGCCGGCGCCGTGCGGTCCAAGGCCGTTTTCCGGCTGGGCGGCACTTTTTTTGGCAGCGCCGTCGTGGTGTATCTGGTGCCGCGCCTCGCTAACCAGCCGGTATTAATGGTGCTGGCCATGTCGCTCTGGATCGGCGTGTGCCTGTATATCTCGGTGCTGGACCGTACGCCGCGCTCGTATCTGTTCATGTTGGCAGGCTATACCGCCGCCATGATCGGCTTTCCAAGCGTGACGTCTCCCATGACAGTGTTCGATACGGCTTTGGCCCGGGTCGAGGAAATTTCTTTAGGCATTGTGTGTGCCACGCTGGCACATAGTTTGATTTTCCCGCGCGGGATTGCCGGCCCCTTGATGGCACGTTTAGATGCCACCATGCGTGATGCGCGCAACTGGGTCCACGATATTCTGACCAATCGCGAGACCGTGTCGCGCGGCAAAGAGCGCCGCGTCCTGGCCGAGGATCTGTCCCAACTGCGTATGCTCGCCACTCATGTGCCATTCGATACGGGCAATATCCGTTGGACGTCGAGCGCGGTGCGCGCGATGCAAGACCAAATCGCCGCCTTGACGCCGCTAGTGTCGGCAGTCGATGACCGCTTGCACGCGCTGCAAAAGGACGGGCGCTCGTTGCCGGAGACCGTCGAGACTATTTTGCGAGATATCGCGGCGTGGATCGATGCCGGGCCCAAGGCCGAACGCACGCAAGCTCACACACTGCGCGAGGCGTTGACAGAGCTGGCCCCCGAGATCAACCCTGCCGCCGATTGGCATGGTGTGCTGATGGTCAGTCTGGTCAATCGTTTACGTGAGCTGGTCGACGGCTATGATCGCTGTCTGGCGCTGCGGCATGACATTCGTGATGGCCTGGCGGGTACGCCGCGCCAATCCGGCCGCCCTGCCCGCTTGAGGTTCGGCGCTGTCATGCACCGTGATCATGGTTTGGCATTATGGTCGGCGCTGGCCGCTGGCCTGGCCGTATCAATCTGCTGCGTTTTCTGGATTCAAACATCGTGGACGAACGGCTCGACGGCCGTCATGATGGCTGCGATTTTCAGCAGTTTTTTCGCCGCGCAGGACAACCCCCTGCCCGGCATCATGCAGTTTCTGACTTACACCGTTTACTCGATACCGATCTCAGCGCTGTATTTACTGGGAATCTTGCCAGCGGTGCACTCATTTGAAATGCTGGTGCTGACCATGGCGCCTGTTTCTCTGGTGCTTGGCGTATTGATTGCCCGTCCGGCTTATACCCTTAAGGCCATGGCATTGCTATTTGGCTTTCTGGGCACGCTCGCGCTGCACGATACGAACACGGCTGATCTGGTGTCGTTTATCGACACGATGACTGCGCAAATCATAGGTGTGACAACGGCGGCCATCACTGCCGCGATCTTTCGCACGATGAGTGCGGACCACAGCGCGCGCCGAATCCAAGCCGCCAACTGGAAAGAGCTGGCGGCGCTGGCGGGTGCCAGCCAAGTCCCGTCACGCTCGGACTATGCGTCCCGGATGTTGGACCGTATCGGCATGCTGCAGCCTCGCTTGTCTCTCGCCAAACGAGCCGATGATCATTTGGCCGATGACGCATTGAAAGACTTGCGCGTGGGCAACGATATTGCCGAGCTGCAACGCGCGCGCCGTATTTTTCCCGCCATCGACGCCACGGTACGCCCGGTATTGAAAGGCTTGGCGGATTTTTTCCGGCAACGCGCGACACAGCAACGCAAGCCCTCCGATTTTCCTAACTTGCTCGAGAACATTGACCGAGCCTTGGCCCGCGCCACAGCATCGCCCGGCACCTTGGTGGCACGTGAACGCGCCGTCGTGGCGCTGGTCGGAATCCGGCGTGCCTTGTTCCCCGAAGCCCCTGACTATCAATCCGGTATTTTGCTGCCGGTCCATGCATCATGATCGGCGAATTTAATCTTTACGGCATTTATTTCCCTTGGCCATTGGTGCTGGGGATGATCACGCTAGGTGTGGCCTGGGCCGTACGGCGTGTGTTGGCGCGCATCGGTTTTTATCGAATCGTCTGGCACCCGGCCCTGTTCGATGTGGCGCTCTATGTCGTCCTGTTGTACGGCGTGTATCTGATTTCACCTTATATCTTTAAGAAGTAGCATCATGAAAATCCTCAATTCACCGCGCCTTCGTCGTATCGGCAAGTTTGCCGTGACGGTGCTGGCCGTGTGCGCGGCCATCTATGCAGGCTGGCAGTTATGGGTCCACTACGAAATCGACCCGTGGACACGTGATGGCCGCGTCAAGGCATACGTTGTGCAGGTCGCGCCCGATGTGTCCGGCCTGGTCACCGCCGTCCCTGTTCATGATAATCAAGACATCAAAAAAGGCGATGTTCTGTTTCAAATCGATCGCGCCCGTTTCCAATTAGCGTTGGATCAGGGCAAGGCCGCCGTACGCGCACAGCAGGTGGCCCGGGATCAGGCCGCGCGAGACGTCAAGCGTAATCGCTCGCTCGGCAAATTGGTCGCGACCGAGGACGTCGAACAAAGTCAGGCGCGTCTGCAACAATCTGAAGCCGCATTGGCCGAGGCCGAGGTCCAACTCAATACGGCCAAGCTGAATCTGGAGCGTAGCCGCGTGGTGGCCATGGTCGACGGGCGTGTCACCAATTTGGATTTGCGCGCGGGATCTTATGCGACCGCCGGCCGTGGCGTCATGGCGCTCGTGGATGCCAACTCGTTTTACATCGAAGGCTATTTCGAGGAAAACAAACTGGTGCACATCCACGAAGGCGACTCCGCCACCGTCACGCTGATGGGGGAATCCCGTCAGATCAACGGCCACGTGGAAAGCATCTCAATGGGTATTGCGGACCGCGATCGCAGCTTGGGGGAAAACTTGCTGCCCAACGTGAATCCCAATTTTAATTGGGTACGTCTCGCGCAGCGCATCCCCGTGCGCATCCGTATTGACAAGGTGCCTGATGGCGTCCGTTTGGTGGCGGGCCAAACCGCAACCGTGGAGGTTCATTCGAAATGATTGCCTCTCGCGTTTTAAGCCCGCTAGCGCTAGCCATCACCCTCGTGGTGGCGGGCTGCGCGGCGGTCGGCCCGGATTACAAAGCCCCCGCGGACGCCGCGGTGAATCGCCCTGACGCCGCGGGCGATTTTCAACAGTCTCATGAAGCGGTTTTCCAGCAAAACAGCGTGCCCGGTACATGGTGGCAGCTGTACCAAGACCCGACACTGGACGCGTTGATCGGTCAGGCCCTGCAGGCCAATACCAGTTTACGCATGGCGACGGCCAATCTGGAACGCGCGCAGGCCGTGACCCAAGAAGCCCGTGGCGCACAACAGCCCACTATCGGGGTGAACGCCTCGCCGACCTATGGGCATACGTCGGGAGTGTCGGTATTGTCGCCAGACACCCGGCCGATGAACCGTTGGTCGTATTCGGGTGGCATCAGCATTGGTTATCAACTCGATTTGTTTGGCCAGATCCGCCGTGCTATCGAGGCCGCCGAGGGAGATGAGCAATCCGCTCAGGCCGCCTATGATGCCACGCGCGTCACTGTCGCGGCGGAAACGGCGCGTGCGTATGCCGATATCTGCTCGGCTGGTATGCAGTTGGCCTCGGCGCGTCATTCGGTGAATGTGCAGCGCGATTCGCTGGATGCGGTGGAACGCCTGCAGCAAGCCGGCCGTGGCACCGCGCTGGATGTCACGCGCGCGCGCAGCCAGCTGCAACAGTTGCAGGCGAATCTGCCACCCTTTGAGGCAAGTCAACGCACCGCGCTGTATCGCCTGGCCGCGTTGACCGGCCGCACACCGGCGGAAATGCCGACGACGCTGTTGTCATGTGACAAGCCACCTCGGTTGACCGAAACGATCCCGGTCGGAGATGGCGCCGCGCTGTTGCGCCGCCGTCCCGATATTCGCCAGGCGGAACGCACGCTGGCGGCCTCGACGGCGCGTATCGGTGTGGCCACGGCGTCGTTGTATCCCACGATTTCGTTGGGACTGTCTGGGGCATCGGGCGGGCCTGCGACGATTTTTGGGGAACGCGGCACGTATAGCTGGAGCGTCGGCCCGCTGATTTCCTGGACCGTGCCCAACACGGGTGTGGCACAGGCGCAGATTGCTCAGGCCAAGGCCGTGGCGAGTTCCGCCCTGGCCAGCTTTGATCAAACGGTGTTGAACGCCTTGCGTGAAACCGAGAGTGCGCTGGTATCGTATGCACGGCAGCTCGACAGGAATGCGGCACTGGAAGAGGCGCGCAACCAAAGCGCGATCGCGGCCAAGCAGGCCGAGCAGTTATTCCATGCGGGTAAAACGGATTATCTGAACGTGCTGGATGCGCAGCGTACGCTCGCCACGGATGAAAGCGCGCTGGCCGCCTCGCAGGCGGCGTTGAGCGGTAACCAGATCGATTTGTTCCTGGCGTTGGGTGGTGGGTGGCAGGATCAGCCGGAGACCGGCCAAGCGATAGGCAAAATGCCTATCGCCCAGCCAGCACACCGCTAAACGAAAGAGGCTTAGGCACTTGCATTTGACGGATGTTATGCCAGTCTCGTTCCTGGTCGATATAGTTCGTAAGCGTTATCCCATAGCGCCTTGCGGGCATTTTCTTTCCCCAAGACACGACGGACCAGATCGAGATCCGTGGAGTGGAAAGGTCGCTTCGCTCTGGTCGACGGCAGGTCTGTACCAAACATCAATGCATTGGGATTCCGCTGTGCAATGCGTTCAAGAGCCATCGGCACATTCATGCTAACGCGGCCGAATCCCGTTGCTTTGATCTTGGCGCCCGCATCGACCAGATCTAGCAAGACCGGCACTCCCTCCTCTGTCATCCCCAAATGATCGATGACGATCTGAGGCAGTTTTGCCAATTGTGGTAAATGGGATCGCATTTTGGCTGCGTCCAGATAGAGCTCGGCGTGCCATCCAGCAATGTCGTAGACGCGCTGTGCGAAGGTGACCACTTCACTCATGCTATCGACTTTTCCCCGATACAAATTAAATCGTACAGCACGTACCCCAGCGCCCCTCAGGTGTCGAATTTCTGCATCGGAAATATCCGACGGTACTTGTGCAACACCGACCCAATCGGGCCCTAGCTGCTTCAAAGTGGAAACCAGATAAGTCTGATCGAATCCCTGAAACGAGCCCGACACCACAGCGCCTGCTGCGACATTCAGCGAAGCCACATCAGCGCGATACTGAGGGATTGTGTAATGCGGCGGAACGTAGCCCTGATTGGGTACGAGCGGAAACCGAGGATCGATGATGTGGCAGTGCGCATCAAAAACCCGTTGTTTTTCATTTGATACGTGCGCACATCCAAGCAACGTACCGCCAGCCGCTACCGCACCAAGGCCAGCAACGGTAGTCAAGAACCCCCGACGATCAATCATGTGGTCTCCTCCTGGTTTATTTCTTAGCCACGCAGTATGGTGGCGTGTATTGCCAAAGCCACTTCTTCTGGGCATTCAATGGGTGTGTAATGCCGCCGCTTTGGCAGGATGGTCAATTTGGCTTGCGTTAATAGACTGACCAGCTCCCTCGCCATGGCCACTGGAGTGGCATAGTCTTCCTCTCCTACGACTACCGAAACAGGCCCTGTGTACTGTGATAAGCGATGCCGCTCATCAGCGCGGCCTAACATCCGACACGTCTCGGCATAGGCATCGGCGTCGTTCACCAGAAAGACTCTCACGGCTTCCTGGACGAGGTCTGGTTCTTGTTCGGCAAACGCCTCCGAAAACCAGCGGCTGACCTGAAATGGCACCATGGCCTGAAAGCCCTCTTGTCGAGGCCGCAACGCTCTCTCATCCCAGACAAGATGCGCGTTTTCGCCATAACATGCCGTCGAATCGATAATCGTCATGCTGGCGACCCGCTCGGGATGCCGTCCCGCAAATGCCAATGCGACCGTCCCCCCCATCGAACATCCGATCAGATGCACTTTTTGCGCATGCAGATGGTCCAACACGTCACCAATGTCTTTCGCAAAGCGCTCAGTGGTATAGGGCCCCGCCGCGCGGTCTGATTCCCCATGGCCTCGACAATCGATCGCATAAAGCGACGCATCCACGTTCAATTGCTGTGCAACACGACGCCACATTTCTCCGGTCATGGCAAGCGCGTGTATAAAAAGTATGGGAATCGTCGCACCACCGGTGCGCAGGGTATGTACGGCAATCCGACAACCGTCCTCCACAACGACCCGATCACACTCTCCGCCGACAATGGGGTGAATCATTCTGCGCGCGCCCCCGACTTCGTGACCTGCTCCTTCCAGAAGGCCAGGTCTTCGACCATCTTCTGTTCCAACTCGGTCGGTGTACTTGTCCGGACCAGGAAGCCTCCTTCCGCGAGTTGCTTCTTCAATTGCGGTGAAGCGAGTATCTGTTTGATGTCCGATGCGATCTTTGTACGAATCTCTAGAGGCGTGCCTTGCGGCGCCATCATGCCAAACCACGTGTCGACCTCATAGCCTTTGATCGTCTCGCCTACAGTTGAAACATCGGGCAGGATCTCAAGCCGTTCTTTCGATGTCACGGCAATAGGATGCACTCTGCCGCTGCGTATGAACGGCAGCGTCGCAGGAAGGCCAGTCGACACCAACTGTATTTGGCCACCCAATAGATCCGTCAACGCAGGGCTACCGCCGCGATACGGAATATGCGACAGTTGATTAGCCCCCTCTCGCCGCATCAACTCCGCCGCCAGATGGCCAGGTGTTCCGTTGCCGGCCGTGCCGTAGTTCAACGGTTGCGTCGACTTGACCACATCAGACATGGTTTTGATTGACGACTGGGAGTTACTCACCAATACCTGTGGTGTTGTGGCCACCAAGGCTACGCCAGCAATATCGCGAATCGCATCGAATGGGGGGTCAGAATAGAGCAAGGGATTGGTCAATACACCATCGCCCCAGAACAATAGCGTGTAGCCATCAGGTTTCGCCTTGATCACGGCCTGCGCCCCAAGGTTGCCGCCAGCACCCGAGCGATTGTCGATCACGACCGGCTGCTTCCAGACTTTCCCGAGCCCGACAGCGAGCTGACGCGCAATGACATCGAAGCTACCTCCGGGTGCAAAGGGGACGACTACCGTTACCGTCTTTTCCGGAAATCCGGACTGAGCATGCGCCGGGAGCGCCGTAAAGAATGAGGCGCAAGCCAATGTCCCGAGCATGGCCCGTCGTTTAACACAGTCAATCATTGTTATTCCTGTATGGGTAGTAATGGATAAATCGTCTCGCCAATTCAACTTCTATACAGGAGTATAGATATACACAAGTATTTAGGCATAGGTGTGTTACACTTTTTTGAGACACACCGACTGCAGCATGCTCTGCACTGAGAAAGGCCCATGATCGATCCTCGCCTGCCCCTGCATATCCAAATTCGTGACAAGCTGATGGGCCGTATCGCCGATCGCGTATGGAAATCAGGAGAAGCGCTACCCGGCGAAGACCGGCTCGCAGAGGAGTTTTCCGTTTCGGTCGGCACCATGCGCAAAGTCATTCAAGGATTGGTGCATGAGGGTGTGCTTGAACGAAAGCAAGGCAAAGGGACCTTCATCACCAGCGCCTATGAACGCAATTCAATGTTGCGCTTTGTTCGATTCACGAATCCAAGCCAGAGCCGAATACCCCGCGCCAAAATCCTGACGTTGACGGTGCAAGAGGCTGATGCGCAGATTGCCGAAAAACTTGATATCAAAACCGGAGCAAAGACTATTTATATGCACCGGATACGGCTGGATGAGGACGAGGTGATTCTGGCGGAACATATATGGCTTTCCCATAAGCTGTTTTCCAAGCTCATCGCCCACCTTCAGAAAGAGTCGCCTCCCCTGCTCTATCCCGTCTATGACGAAATCTGCGGCGTTCGCGCAGTCCGCGCACTAGATGAGCTCGCAATGGACCACATGCCCGACACTGACGCAGCGTTGTTCAATATTCCTGCCGGGTCGGCATGCATGCGCATTCAACGTGCCATGCGTGACCTCAACGGCGACGTGATTGAATGGCGCATCTCTTATGTGCCAAGTGACCGGTTTCACTATACGGTCGAGATCCGTTGACCCGTCCATACTCGAGAGCTTCTGCAAAACGTCTTCCGCTCGAGCAACGCCCCATTAGGTGCAGGCCATTCAAATGACAACTGACCCGATCCTGTTACTCGATAGACCTCGACTCCAGACTGCTACCGGCATCGTTGAATTTCCGGTACATCACATGCGAGGTGGAACCTCCACTGGCCTGGTCATTTGGAACGCCTTTGCGCCAAAAGATGAAGCGCTGCGCGAGGAACTGCTCAGGCATCTCATGGGGGTTCCCTTATCTGGGTCCCTATCCGCCAATCGGCAGATTACGGGCCTGGGACGAGGCCCCGCGACCAGCAACAAAGTCTTCTTCGTCAGCCTGGAGCAGTCCAACGGCCGTCAACGGCTAGTCAGCACATTGGCGCAGTTGGCAGCCACACATTCGCGGATCGACTGGAGCGTCAATTGCGGCAACATGAGTTCTGCACTGCCATTATGGCTGCTGGACAGTGGCCTTGTCGCGCTTGCCGATGTCGATGACGAACTGGAGATCCGCAATACGAATACCGGCGTGATCTCCACGGGGCGGCTCTTAAGAGATGAAAGTGGAGCACTCGTCCATACCGAAATTCCTGGGGTATATGGGCAATATCCGTCTGTTGACTTGTTCTTGCATGAGCCCGTCGGATCGAAAACAGGCAGACTATTGCCGACTGGCAGCCCTGTCAATGTCATAGATGGTATTCCAGTCTCGTGCGTCGATGTTGCGGTACCCATGGTCATCATCAAGGCAAGCGGCCTAGGAAAAACCGCACACGAATCCATTGACGAGTTGGAGAGCGATCCCACTTTCATGGCGCGATTGCGGCATGTCTGGATTCAAGCTGGCATGCTGATGCAGTTGCGTCGCCGCGACGGCACTCTGATGAGTGAGACAGACATCGCGGCTAGCGAAACCATTCCCAAAGTATGCATCGTCGGATCACCAGCGAATGGCGGCACCTTGTCGACGAGGTACTTCACTCCTCAGACGGGGCATGCTTCGATGGCCGTATCAGGAGGCTGTTGCTTGGCCGCAGCCTGCTTGATTAAAGGCAGCGTGGCCGCCGAAGTCGCAACAGGCTTACCAACGGTAGCGGATCAAACTTGCAATGCCGTGATCAGCATCGAAAATCCGGCTGGCACGCTCGATGCCACCGTTGTCGCACAACGTGATGGTAAAACGCTAAAAATCTCGAAAGTCGCATACAGAAGGTCAGCACAAGTCCTGCTTAAGGGCCATGTCCCCCTCTATCGGGCCACCGACGCATTGCGCGATGCGCTTCTTCAACTCGCATTAGACGCCTGACTCAAGCATGACGAATCAATGCAGCGTCTCGCCTTTTGACGGCGCCTGATTCAACCCCAGCGCGGCTTCCCAACTGCGCAGCGGGACACAGGTTTGCAGGCGTTCGATCGCACACTGCACCAAGGCCGGATGCAACTCGTGCCCGACGTGATTCGCTACGTCGATGGTGCAATCGCCATGCAGAGAGTCAAGCCAGGCCTGTGCGGTTTGCGCATACGTCACATTCATCACCGTATCATTCGCCCCGTGCAACAGGTGGATGGTGGTGTATTGCGGCGGTACTTTGGGTAACCGCGCATAGCGGCCCGAAAATGCCAGAACACGCCCGGCCAGACCATCATGCGCTTGTACCGCCTCGAGCGCCATGATCGCGCCCTGGGAAAAACCGGCTAATGCGGTGTCGGACTGTAATAGGCCAAACCTGGCCTGTGCCGCCCGCACGTAATCGACTAGCGGCGGCAATGCCTGGGCCACCCGCTCGGCGCGGTTGTCTTCGTCGACGCCGCGCACCGAGAACCATTGACGCCCATTTCCTCCGCCGTCATAGCGTTCAAAACCCGCCGGCGCCAGAATCGCGGAGGCCGGAAACGCTGTACGCAATGCCTGAATCAGCGACGCCAGCGTGTGCGGTGTGCCGCCCACGCCGTGCAGCAGGATAAAGAGTTGCTTGATCTCGGTGCCCTCGTCGGGCAGAAATTCAAGGGTGGCAAGGTCTGTCATCGGGGACTCCGGCATATCGGGGCGCAATCGTACCCCCAAATCGTCATTGTAAATCCCCATCCAAAATACTGTATATTTGTACAGTAAATAGAGATTAATCATGCTGTCCCCAGAACTCATCCACCCCGCCCTATGGCGTGCCACCCAATTGGCGCGCAGTGCCCGCCGTGGCATTCCTACAGGCTATGCGGCGCTGTCCGCCCAGTTACCGGATGGCGGTTGGCCCGCGGGCGCCTTGATTGAATTACTGATGCCACACGCCGGCATTGGGGAAATCCGCCTGCTGCAACCCGCGCTGGCCCAGCTCGACAGCCGTCACCCCATCGCCCTGGTGCAACCGCCCCACGTCCCGCACCTGGCCTGCTGGCAAGGCTGGCGCCTGAATCCAGGTCAATTGCTCTGGGTAGCGCCCGAACGTCCGCTTGATGCCTTGTGGGCCACCGAGCAAATCCTGAAACACGGTAGTTGCGGGGCGCTGCTGTGCTGGTTGCCTCACGTACGCCCGGAATCCCTGCGCCGCCTGCATCTGGCGGCCCAGATGGCCGACACGCTGTGCTTTGTGCTACGGCCCGCGACGGTCGCGCAGCAGGCGTCTCCGGCCCCACTGCGGCTGGCGCTCTCTCCCGCGTCCGGCGGCTTGTCTGTGCACATCCTGAAACGGCGTGGCCCGGCCTGTACGCAACCCTTATTTCTAGATTTCGAGCCCGCCCGTACGCGCGAGACTGTTTCTCCTGATCATGCCCCTCTGGATCGCCGCCTTCCTGCGCTGTCTGCCACTCGACGCCGCACGCCCGCATTGGTCTCGTGATGCGGCCTTTGCCGTCCTGGATCAGGCGCGTATTGCCGCGCTGACCCCAGCGGCGGCAAAGGCAGGCATCCAGGCGGGCATGCGTCGTGCCGGGGCCGCCGCGATCGCGCCCGACGTTCCTTTGCTCGCACGGGATCTCGTGGCCGAACAACATCTCCTGCACGAAACCGCGCTGGCCTTGCTGCAATACACGCCGGACATCGCGATCGCCGAGCCCGACACGCTGTTACTACAGGTCGGCGCCAGTCTGGCGTATTTTGGGGGGCCTCGTCAGTTGCATCGACGCATCACTGCCACGTTACAGGCCATGGGCCTGCATATTGGGTCAGGCATGGCGCCCACCGCTCAGGGAGCCTGGCTGCTCGCGCATCAATCTTGCGCTCGATCACGACGCCGTGTCTTGCAGATCGACACGATGACCACTGTGCTTGATGCAATACCTTGCGCCCTGCTGCCCAGCGCCCAGGCTCGCCTGGACTGGTTGCACGGCATTGGATGCCGCACCCTGAGCGACCTGCGCCATCTGCCGCGCGCAGGCCTGCAACGCCGCTGCGGCACCGAGCTCCCCCGCTCGCTCGACGCGGCCTATGGCATCGCGCCGGAATGTCATGCCTGGCTCCAGCCGCCGGCGCGTTTTCAGCAACGCCTGGAGTTGCCCGATTACATCGCGCATGCCGAAGCCATCCTGGCCTGGGCGCAACGCCTGCTCGAACCCCTATGCGGCTGGCTGACCGCCCGACGCCTGGCGGTTCAACATTTCACGCTGGTACTCGAGCACGAACGAGGCCGGCACGCGCGCGCACCGACCCGCCTGCCCATCCATCTGGCCCAACCAGCCTGGCAGCCCTCGCACCTCCTGAGTTTGCTGCGTGAAAAACTCGGCCGCCTGCCGCTCGAGGCCCCCGCGATTGCACTGGCCCTGCACGTCGACGACACCGTCGAACAGCCTGCGGCCAGCACCAGCCTGTTTCCCGAGCCAGGTGGCTCGCCCACCGAGCACGCCCGCTTGCTGGATCTGCTTAGCGCCCGCCTGGGGCGCGAACGCGTCTTGCAAGCCCAACCCATCGCCGATCACCGCCCCGAGGTAGCCAACCACTGGGGCGCTGCGCAGGACGTCCCGTCCCGGCCCCCCCGCGATCTCAGCCATCATGACCCGTTCACGCTGATGGATCGCCCCTTTTGGTTGCTGGATCCCCCCGTTCCGCTGCAAGTCCAGCAGCATCGTCCCGTCTATGCAGGCCAGCCCCTGCGCCTGATACGCGGCCCCGAACGCATCGAAAGCGGATGGTGGGATGCCGCGCTGACGGTGCGCGACTACTTTGTCGCCGAGGACGCGGCAGCCGCCCGCTACTGGATCTATCGCGAACGCGATACCGAACACGCCCGTTGGTTTTTGCACGGACGCTATGCCTGATATCCCGCTCACCGCCATGACACGGCCCGCATCCCTGCCTGGCTTGCCCGCCTATGCAGAGCTGCAATGCCTGTCGAATTTTTCGTTTCTACAAGGCGCCTCGCATCCCGAAGAGCTCGTCGTACAGGCCGCGCAACTCGGTTATGCGGCGATCGCCATCACCGATGAGTGTTCGCTGGCGGGCGTCGTGCGAGCACTCGCCGAAGCCGAAAAACAAAAGCTCCCGCTCATCGTCGGCAGCACGCTGTGTTTACACACAGCGCCATCCTCTGCCGATGCTCCGCCCCTGTCGCTCGTACTCCTGGCCCAAACCCGCGAAGGCTACGGCAATTTATCCGAGCTGATTACGCTAGGCCGCTCACGCGCCCCAAAGGGCGATTACCGGCTGTATCTCGATGACATCACCACTCCCGATCCGACTTATGCACATCTACGCAACCTGCCCGATTGCCTGGCAATCCTGGCTCCTCCTCATGGGATGTCCGCTACGACGCTCGCGGAACACGCTCATTGGCTGGCGCGGACTTTTCCGGGCCGCGCCTGGATCGGGCTGACCCTACTGCATCATGCTCGCGATGACCTGCACCGCACTGCCGTACAACAGGCGGCACAACTCACGGGACTGCCCGTCACCGCGCTGGGTCATGTGCAGATGCATCGACGTTCGCGCAAACCGCTGCACGATACGCTGACGGCCATCCGCAGCAAACGCGCCGTCTCGCAATGCGGCTACGACCTGCAGGTCAATGCCGAGCAACATCTGCGCAGTCGCTTGCGCCTTGCGTCGCTCTATCCCCCCGAGGCGCTGGCGCAAACCCTGGCCATCGCACAGCGCTGTTCTTTTTCACTACGCACTCTGCGCTACGAATACCCCGACGAAATCATCCCGGCCGGCGAAACCCCCACCACCTATCTGCGGCGCGAGGTTTATGCTGGCGCGGCGCATCGCTTTCGCGACGGTATTCCACCGGCGATTCATCAACAAATCGAAAAAGAACTCGCACTGATCGCCGAGCTGGAATACGAAGCTTATTTCCTGACCGTCTACGACATCGTGCAATATGCGCGCCGTGAAAACATCCTGTGTCAGGGACGCGGATCGGCCGCCAATTCCGTCGTGTGCTATTGCCTGGGCATTACCGCCGTCGACCCGCAACGCAGCCAGTCCTTGTTCGAGCGCTTTATCAGCAAAGAACGCAACGAGCCTCCGGACATTGATGTCGATTTCGAACATCAACGCCGTGAAGAAGTCATCCAGTACATCTACCGTAAATACGGACGCCGCCGCGCCGCCCTGACGGGCGTCGTCATCTCTTATCGACCCCGCAGCGTCCTGCGCGACACCGGCCGCGCATTGGGCATCGATCAAAGCATCATCGATGCCGTGGCCCGCGCGCATCAATGGTGGGATGGAAAAAAAACCATGTTGCGCACCTTGGGCGCCTGCGGCCTGGATCCCGAGTCAACCGTCGCACGGCACTGGGCCATCCTCGCCGAAACCTTGATCAACTTTCCTCGCCACCTTTCCCAACACCCTGGTGGCTTTGTGATTTCACGCGGCAATCTGGCTCGTCTGGTCCCCATCGAGAATGCCGCGATGCCAGATCGCAGTGTCGTGCAATGGGACAAGGACGATCTCGATACGCTGGGCCTTTTAAAAGTCGATGTATTGGCGCTTGGCATGCTATCCGTCTTGCGTCGTGCGCTGGATTTTGTCAGTCAGCGCCGAAGGCAGCCCTGGTCTTTGCTCGACATCCCTAAAGAAGACCCCGCCACTTATGACATGATTTGCGCGGCCGATACCATCGGCGTTTTTCAGATCGAATCGCGCGCACAAATGAGCATGTTGCCGCGACTCAGGCCACGCGAATACTATGATCTGGTGGTACAGGTCGCCATTGTGCGGCCCGGCCCGATTCAGGGTGGCATGGTGCATCCGTATCTCAGGCGGCGCCAAAAAAAAGAGGCTGAAACCTATCCCAGCGAGGCCGTGCGCGGGGTATTGAAGCGCACGAAGGGCGTACCTATTTTTCAGGAACAGGTCATGCAGATCGCGATGGTCGCGGCCGACTTTACCGCTGGCGAGGCCGATCAGTTGCGGCGCTCCATGGCCTCCTGGAAACGCAAGGGCGGTATCGACAAGTTCAATGAAAAACTCGTCACGGGTCTGCTGAAAAATGGCTACACCGAGGCATTCGCCACGGCCATCATTCGTCAGATCGAAGGTTTCGGAGAATATGGTTTTCCCGAAAGCCACGCCGCCAGTTTCGCGCTGCTTGCTTATGACAGCGCCTGGCTGAAATACCACGAGCCCGAGGCTTTTCTGGCGGCTTTGCTGAACTCCCAGCCTATGGGTTTTTATGCCCCTGCGCAGTTAATCCAGGATGCGCGCCGCCATGGGGTGCACGTGCTGCCCACTGATGTCACGGTCAGCCACTGGGAAGCCTCGCTCGAGACGCTACCGGCCTGTCCTCGCCCCGCTGTACGCCTGGGTCTGAACCAGATCCAGGGCCTATCAGAAGCCGCCGCACTACGTATCGAACAGGCTCGCGCGACACATCCTTTCACGCACACCCGGGACCTGGCCCGTCGCGCTGAACTCAATCGCCATGAACTCGACGCCCTGGCGGCCGCCGATGCGTTGCATCGCCTCGCGGGCCATCGCAGACTCGCCAGATGGGAGGCCAGCGCCAGCGTGGCCAGTCGGGATCTGCTGCGCCATGCGGATCCTGCTGATCCCGAATCACCCACTTTGTCCGCCCCTACCGAAGGCGAATCGATTATTGAGGATTACCGCAGCTTGCGCTTGACCTTGCGCAGCCATCCCGTTGCGTTATTGCGACCTCGTCTGCAAACGATGCGATTTCAGCCTGCGGAGGTGCTCAATCGTTATCCGGACCGACGCCTGGCACGTGCCTGCGGACTCGTCACCATGCGACAACGCCCGCAAACCGCCAAAGGCACCGTGTTCATCACGTTGGAAGACGAAACCGGGTCCGTTAATGTCGTCGTCCGCAGCGAGCTCATGGAACGTCAACGCCGGGAATTGCTCGGAGCGACCCTGCTAGGGGTATACGGCACTTGGCAAAACATCGAAGGAATACGCCACCTGATCGCGCAACGGTTGGTAGACCTCTCGCCCTTGTTGGGTGGGCTGGCCGCGCGCAGTCGGGATTTTCATTAAATCGGCGGCCCGAGTGCTTACTCCGCACCCGTCGCGCACCGATCACGCTTTAAGGCCGAAACGGCGTCGCATCGATAGGCAGTTCCAGGCCCGACATCTGGGCCGTCAGCAAGGCGGCGCTGCCGCAGGCCAGGGTAAAGCCCAAGGCACCCTGCCCCACGTTCAACCACAAGTTGTCCGCGACGCGGCTCTCGCCAATCAGAGGTTTGCCCGTCGGCGTCGCCGGGCGCAATCCGGCCCATGGCACGGCCTGCCCCAGATCCAGGCGTGGGAAAGCCTCGCGCACCTGCTGCTTGAGCAACGCGATGCGGGCGGGATCGATATCGGCGTTCGGGCTGCCGATATCCACCATGGCGGCGATACGCAGGATCCGTCCGATACGCGCATACACAATGCGTCGCTCGTAATCCGTCACGCTGATTGCGGGGGCCGTCTCATCACCATCGGCCAGGGGCACGCTCAGGCTGTAGCCTTTTAGCGGATACAGGGGCAGGTCTCGTCCCAGAGGCTTGATCAAATTGCGCGATGCCATCCCCGCAGCCAGTACGACCGCATCCACAGGGATATCGCCATTGGCCGTTTCTACGGCCACGATCTTGCGGCCCTCGCGTCGCAAGCGCCGCACGGGACTGGCCATCCGGCATTGCACACCCTCCGACTCCTGCAGTCGCCGGAACAGGCTTTCGGTGAACTGGCGACAATCGCCCGCCTCTTCACTGGGGGTATAGACAGCACCGGCCAGATTGCGACCCAGTCCCGCCAACGCGGGCTCCAGGGCAAGAGTTTCTGCGGCGTCCAGGACGCGTTGCTCTGCCCCCAGGGCAGCCTGATAGGCCACCAGACGTCGTGCTTTCTCAAGTAACTCAGGGCTGCGATACGCAATGAGTTTGCCATTGCGCACATGGCCAAAATCGATGTTTTCTTCTTCGAGCAGGCGATTCAATACGTCGCGGCTCAGGTACGACAAGGACTGCAACTGGGCAGTGGAGGCCTTGGCGACCGAGGCGCGGCATGCCAGCGCAAATTGCAGGCACCATTGCCATTGATGAGGATCCAGGCGAGGCTGAAAGCGCAGTGGCGAGTCGGCCCGCAACAGCCAGCCCGGCACGCTGGGCAAGACGCCCGGGCCGGCCAGCGGCGCGACGTAGCTATAGCTCAGTTGCCCGCCATTGGCGTAACTGGACACCGTTGCCGGACGCGCCCGGCTATCGATCAAGACGACCTCGTGTCCCTGCCGAGCCAGAAAATAGGCCGACGTCACACCGATCACGCCGGCGCCAATGACGCATACCTTCATGGTAAACCCTAAATATCAGAACCAGCCTTCATTCTGAAACGTGACGGTCGTCAGGGCAAATGCCAATCTGGCGGGTGGCCATAACCTAAGGTTTAGTGTGATCGTTTTGGGTGGTCGTTAGTGCCACATACCGCTCTACGCGATGCGCTGCAGCCGTATGATGGCCTGCCCAGTGGGAGCAAGCACCAGATCGGCCAACGTATGGCGATTGAGTTCGTCGTAAAACGACTGCAGGCTGTTGGCCAGTACGCCGGAGAGCAAGCAAAGCCCTTGCAGCGCGCAGACGGGTTCCCCGCAATTGACCAGGGTGTGCTGGTTTTCCAGCGCGTACACCAGATCCCCCAGACGATAGGCGGCTGGCGCGCGCGCCNGCCNCAGGCCCCCGCCTTTGCCGCGGGTGGTCGCAATCCAACCCTGCTGACTCAGAAAATGCACGACCTTGACCAGATGGTTGCGCGACACCTCAAACCGCTCGGCGATCTCGGGGACCGTCACGGGTGTCGAGCGACCATCGCTCTGCGTCAGGTACATCAAGACGCGCAGGCCAAAGTCTGTGTATTTAGTGAGTTGCATGGCGTTGCACTATAACGCCTTATGCACCGGGTCCGCCGGTGCCAAACAACTCGGCATGGATGCGTTCCGGGGCGACGCCCAATGCGGTCAATGCCTGACGCTGCGCACTCATGAAGGGCAAGGGACCGCACATGTAGTAATCGGCATCGGGCAAGACGGCAATGTCACGAATGGCTTGGAGATCCATCCGGCCGGCGTAGTCGTAGTCCTGGCCAGGTTGATCGTCAGAGGCGACCGTTTCGTAGTAGACGACTTTGCGGACGTTAGGACGCGATTGAACGATGTCGTTGACGTGCGATTTCATGGCATGCACGGAACGATCGCGGCATGCATGCACGAAGCGAATCTGGCGACCGTCGTCGCGGGCGACGAGGTGGTTCAGCATGGAGACCATGGGAGTCAGGCCAACGCCGCCACTGAGCAGGACGACCGGCGCAGTACCGTCTGCATTGAGGGTGAATTCGCCTTGCGGGGGAGCAAGGTCGAGGACGTCGCCTTCGTTTAAGTTGGCGTGCAGGACATTGGATACGCTGCCCGCGGGCGAGCCGTTAACGCCGCTTTCGCGTTTGACGGAGATGCGCAAGCGACCTTGGCCCGGGGCGTCGGACAGGCTGTATTGGCGCGGCTGCATGATGCCGAGTTGGGGGACGAAGACGCGTAGCGAAATGTATTGTCCCGGCAGGTAGTCGGGCACGGGGCCGCCGTCGGCGGGAACGAGGTAGAAGGACGTGATTTCTGCGCTTTCGGGGATTTTTTTGTCGACGCGGAATCCGCGCCAGCCGGTCCAGCCGCCTTCTTTGCGTACGGCCTGTGCGTAGAGTTTGGCTTCTTCGGCGATAAGCAGATCAGCGAGCTGGCCATAGGCGGCGGCCCAGGCGGCGATGAGTTCGTCGGTGGCGGCTTCTTCGCCGAGGACTTCGCGGATGGAGGCCAGCAGGTGCTTGCCGACGATCGCGTAGTGTTCGGGGCGAATGCCAAGGCTGACGTGTTTGTGGACGATGCGAGTGATGACGGGCATCAGTACGGAGGGGTCGTCGATGTGTTCGGCGTAGGCGGCGACGGCGGCGGCCAAGGCTTGCTGTTGTTGCCCCCCGTCTTGGTGTCCTTGATTAAAGACCTGTTTGAGTTCCGGATTGTGGCGGAACATACGGGCGTAAAAGTGACAGGTGAGTGTTTCACCATGCACCTTCAGTACGGGTGCTGTGGCTTTGACTAAATCGCGAACTTCCTGGCTCAGCATTTTGACGGTTCCTTCGGGTTGCTTTTTTACTTACGGGGATTCTTTAAGATGTATTTATTATACATATTTATGCGTTGTGGATGCCGCGGGGTCTTCGTAGGAAGGGCTTTCTCTGGATGTTTGGTTCGTGTCGCTGTGTGGTGATGCCGGCCAAATCGCGCCGACTCGGCCCGTGATCAGAGGCCTCGGTCTCGCTGCGCGAGACTGAATCGGCGCTCAACAGGCCGGCATCACCACACAGCGACACGAACCAAACACGCACATTGAGGAAACTGCCGTCGTTGAGGGCTGATGTCGTGGTCAAACTGGTGTTTTGATGGGCCTAATGTCATGGTGAAGCTGATGCTGTTGGTACGGCCGATGTCGTGGCGAAACTGCTGCTGTTGAAACTGTGGTCGTGTAAAGACTGTGGTCATTGTTGAAACTGTCACGGGTGGACTGCTTGGGTGTACTTGTGGGATTAAACTGGGGAATTGTTCTTGTTTGGTGTGCTTGGTGCTGGGTGTACCAGGTGCATTTTTCTTCTTTTAAGGGTGTCAGCTATGAGCAGTGCTTCGCTCAGGGGTCGGTTGTCCGACGCAGTTAAGGATGCTATGCGTGCGCGGGAAACGGAGCGGTTGTCGACGCTGCGGTTTTTGCTGGCGGCGGTTAAGCAGAAAGAGGTTGATGATCGCCGGGAGTTGAGTGATGAGGAAGTGACGGCGATCATTGAGAAGCAGGTTAAGCAGCGTCGCGAATCGATTGCGGCTTTTGAGCAGGCGGGTCGTCTGGAAACGGCGGCTCAGGAGACGGCTGAGTTGGATGTGTTGCGGGAGTTCTTGCCGCAGCCGGCGTCCCCCGAGGAGATAGATGCGGCGGTGAATGCTGCGTTGGCTGAGGTGGCCGCGCTGGGTCTGAGCGGTGGTGCTGCGATGGGCAAGGTGATGGCGATTTTGAAGCCGGCGCTGGCGGGCAAGGCGGATATGTCCGAGGTGTCGCGACAGGTGAAGCAACGTCTTAATGGTTAGTGTCGGGCTCGTCGTCGAATAGGCCCAGGTCGGGCTGGCGGGCTTGTGTGGCAGGGTCTTCGAAGTTGCTCATCCCGATGCCGGCCAGGCGGTATCGGGTGCTGGCGGGCAGGTCCACGCGTGCGCAGAGTTGCTGGGCAACGAGGGTAAGGTCCTGGGCACTGGCGGGTGCACGGGCCAGCGTCAGGGTGCGCGTGAGGATGCGAAAGCGGTCGGTTTTGAGTTTGAGGACGACGGTGCGGCCGATGGCGCCCTTTTTTATGCCCTGGTCCCAGATTTTGATGGCGAGGCGTCCGAGGATATCGTCCAGGGCTTGCAGGGGCTGGTCTACGGACAGAGTGGTTTCGGCGGATATTTGTTGCAGGGGCGCGTCGGGCTGGACTTCGCGGTTGTCGATGCCTTGTGACAGTTCGTGCAGCCGTATGCCGTAGCGGCCGAAGTGGTGTTCGAGTTCTGCGGCGCTATGGCGTGACAGGTCGCCGACGGTGTGGATACCGAGGGCATCGAGTTTGCCTTGCATGACTTTGCCTACGCCGGGGACTTTGCGCACAGGCAAGGGCTGCAGGAAGGCCAGGATTTGTGAGGGTTTGATGACGAACAGGCCGTTGGGCTTGTTCCAGTCGGAGGCGATTTTGGCCAGGAATTTGTTGGGTGCGACGCCAGCCGAGGCGGTGAGGCGAGTTTCCTCGAGGATTTCACTGCGTATGGCCTGCGCGACTGCGGTTGCCGAGGCAAGGCCGGTTTTGTTGAGGGTGACGTCCAGGTAGGCTTCGTCCAGCGATAGGGGCTCGATCAGGTCGGTGTGGCGCGCAAAGACGTGCCGGACTTGGCGCGAGACCTCGCGATAGCGGTTGAAATCGGGGGGCACGTAGATCGCGTCGGGGCAAAGGCGCTGCGCGCGCGCGACGGACATGGCGGAATAGACGCCGAAGCGCCGCGCCTCGTATGAGGCGGCGCAGACGACAGAGCGGGACCCTTCCCAAGCGACGACGACGGGCAGTCCGCGTAGCGAAGGATTGTCGCGCTGCTCGACGGATGCGTAAAACGCATCCATGTCGACATGTACGATCTTGCGCGAAAACGAGGACATGACAAGTACGATACGGGAAGCTGTGGGCAAAAAAGAATATTATGACGCGCTCTCGCGTTAAATTTTTCGACGCTTTTCAGATTAGCCTGATCTCATGACGACACCTGCCCAGACCGACTATTTTGGCCTGACCATCCCTTTGATGCACTTGATGGGCGTGATTCCCGAAAGCATTGGTCCGGGCCATGCACGCACGCGCTTGCCCTGGCGCGAGGATCTGACCAATAGCCGTGGCGATGTGCACGGTGGCACGCTGATGAGCGTGCTGGATTTCACGCTCAGTGCCGCCGCGCGCGGCAATGACCTCCAGACCGGCATGGCGACCATCGACATGACCACCAGCTTTATTTCCCCCGGAAACAGCGATTTGACGATCGAGGCCCGCTGCCTGCGCATGGGCGCATCGATTGCGTTCTGTGAGGGTGAAATCCGCAACGTCAAGGGCGAGCTAGTTGCCAAGGCTTCGGGTTCGTTCAAGATTTTCAAGCGCCGCCCCGGCGGCGATTGAGCTATTTTTTGGGTTTGGGAACCTCTGTGGGCATGTAGGTGGTGCACGACGGCACTTCGTAAATCACGGCCGCGCGCATGGCGCGAACGGCGTTTTCGTTCCAGATGCCGCGGCCCCACATCACGATGTCGACTTGCGACTGACGCTCACCCTGGCCCGTGATGGTCACGCGTGCTACGTCGTCCCCCGTAAACGGCGCCTCAACCCGCACGAGGGCGGTGCGCGCGGCATCGTCCACTGTGCCATGTACCTTGTACGCGCCCTCGCCACGCAGGCAACGCTCGGCCTGGGCCGTCGCCGCCTCGTAGGTGGCTCGATAACTGGACTGCACTGTCAAACTGGCTGTCGGCGTATTGCCACCTGAAGAAATCCCAGTCGAGCAGGCCGCCAGGCCTGCGACGGCCAATGCCGCTCCTACCGCTTTGATCATGTTGACTCCCATAACGTGGCTGCGATTATCCCGCAATCTTTGCCCTCGCCGCCAGTTGTCGCATTTCTGGTCGTGACGGGCGGCGATCTGTCCCCGGCGAGACGCGTTCGACTCGGCCCCCTCGCCTATGGCATGATCAATAGGTCAACCGTCGGCCTCACCCGACCCAGGAGATTTGCTTTGCCTCACCGTACCGCCGCCACGCACCTGCCGCAACAATACCCGTTAAAAGATTTCTTCCGTAATCCTGAGCGCGGCTATTTCCGCCTTGCCGACGACGGCAAGACGCTCGGATTCATGCAGCCTGCCGCGCTGGATGATCAGCCCGCCCGGATGAACATCTACGTGCAAGCGTTGCAAAACGCCCTGCCCGTGGGCGAGGCGCGCAGGCTGACGAACGAAACGGCACGCGATATCAGCAATTTTTTCTGGAAAGGCAACGATATTGTGCTGTACCAGAAAGATTTCGGTGGTGACGAAAATTTCCACGTCCTGGCCGTGAACGCCCATACCGGCGTGGCCCACGACTTGACGCCGTATGACAGCGTGCGCGCGGGTATCGAGGACGATCTGCCGGATGATCCCGATCACGTCCTGATCAGCCATAACCAGCGTGACCCCCAGGTCTTTGATGTCTATCGCGTCAATGTCCACACCGGCACGGCCGTGCTGGTCGCGCAAAACCCGGGCAATGTCGTGGGCTGGCAGACCGACCACGCGGGTCAGGTTCGCGCCGCGATTACCAGCGATGGGCTGGACACCACCCTGCTCTATCGCGACGACGAGGCCGCGCCGTTCCAGGCCTTGATCACCACCGACTACCGCACCACCGTCAGTCCGGCGTTTTTTACCTTTGATGATCGCAAGTTCTACGCGCTGAGCAATCGTGGCCGCGACAAGCTGGCGTTGGTCGTCATTGACCCCGCCTCGCCCGACCACGAAGAACTGGTATTTGCCACAGACGAAGTCGATCTTGACGCTGCCGGCTATTCCCGCAAACGTCGTGTCCTGACGGAGGCCGCCTACCAGACTGACAAGCCGCGCCGCCATTATTTTGATGCGCAGACCGAGGCGCTGTATCAGCAACTCGAGAACCTGCTTCCCGGTTACGACCTGGCCATTCAGGGCCTGAACCGCAACGAAGACACATTCATTGTGGCCGCCTACAACGACCGTACGCCCGGCTCCCGATACCTATTCCAGTCCGACTCCGGCACGCTGCACAAGCTGGCCGATATCAACCCGGCTATCCCAGAGACGGACATGTCGCCGGTGCAGCCCGTGTCTTACACCAGTCGTGATGGTCTCGAGATCCATGGCTATCTGACACTGCCCGCTGGCCGCGACCCACGCGGCTTGCCGTGCATCATTAATCCGCACGGTGGCCCGTGGGCGCGCGATGGCTGGGGCTATAACCCGGAAATCCAGTTCCTGGCCAACCGTGGCTTCTGCGTCCTGCAGATGAACTTCCGCGGATCCACCGGCTATGGCAGGGCGTTCTGGGAGGCCAGCTTCGGCCAATGGGGGCTGGCCATGCAGGACGATATCACCGATGGGGTACGCTGGCTCATCGAGCAAGGCATTGCCGACCCGGCCCGCATCGGGATCTACGGGGGCAGTTACGGGGGTTACGCCACACTCGCGGGCATTACCTTCACCCCGGATCTGTATGCCGCGGCGGTCGATTACGTGGGCGTATCGAATCTGTTCACCTTTATGAACACCATTCCGCCCTATTGGAAGCCCTTGCTGGCCAAAATGTACGACATGGTGGGTCATCCCGAGCACGACCACGATCGCCTCGCGGCGACCTCGCCTGCCCTGCACGTCGACCGCATCCGCACGCCCCTCTTGATTGCCCAGGGCGCACAAGACCCGCGCGTCAACAAAGCAGAAAGCGACCAAGTGGTGCAGGCGCTACAAGCGCGCGGCGTCGAGGTCCAATACTTGGTCAAAGACAACGAGGGGCACGGTTTTCACAACGATGAAAACAAGTTCGAGTTCTATGAAGCCATGGAAGCGTTTTTCGTCTCCCATTTAAAGCCCTGAGCCTGATGCGCCACGTCTCCCAAAATGGGGGACGATCCCCCGTCAAGACAGCCGACAGACCCGCCATTGGGATGATGGGACACCCTTTGCCATGTTTGGTTACGGAAACCTAATGGGCAAAGAGAGTGTCTATCTGGTTCTGGCCTAGAATCAGCAGCAATGAATACCCCTGAAAAATCGCGTTCCTCCGCCCTCCGCCCGAGCATCAAACAGTTTTTGCGCAAGCGCATTGTGGCCCAGTTGGCTATCGGCCTGGCCGGTCTGGCCGTGTGCGGCGCTGTGCTTATTGGCCTGGCCGTCGCACTGACCTGGCCCAACCTGCCTGCCCTGCACGCCATGACCGACTACCGGCCCAGTGTGCCGCTGCGCGTTTATACGGCAGATCGCGTGCTGATCGGCGAGTTCGGCCAGGAACACCGCAATGTGGTGCGCTTTGAAGACATTCCGCTCGTCATGAAACAGGCCATGCTGGCCGCCGAAGACGATGAATTTTATGAGCATGGCGGGATTGACTGGATGGGCGTGGCACGCGCCGCAGTGACCAACGTGATCAATCGCTCGAAATCTCAGGGCGCCAGCACGATCACCATGCAGCTCGCGCGCAATTTCTACCTGTCGTCCGATAAAACGTATTTACGCAAGTTCTACGAGCTGCTGCTGACCTTCAAGATCGAAGCCGAACTCACCAAGGACCAGATATTGGAGCTCTACATGAACCAGATTTATCTGGGTCATCGCAGCTATGGTTTCGAGGCCGCCGCGCGTACGTATCTGGGTAAGCCCCTGGCCGAGGTCACCGCCGCCGAGGCTGCGCTGTTGGCCGGCGTCCCCAAGGCTCCCTCGCGCTCGAACCCCATCACCAATCTGGATCGCGCCGTCGTCCGCCAGCACTATGTCTTGGGCCGTATGGAGGCGCTGGGATTTCTCACCCCCGAGCAAGCCCAGGCCGCGCGCGAACAACCGCTGCAGATTCGCGGCACCGAAGGCATGCAAAGCGACGGTTTTCCTGTACACGGCGAGTACCCCGCGGAACTGGCGCGCCAAATCCTGTACGGCCTGTTCCAGGATGACACCTACACGCGCGGCATCGACGTCTACACCACGATCAACTCGAAAGACCAGGAGGCCGCCTACCAGGCCGTGCGCAGTGGCGTGCTGGACTATACCCGCCGCACCGCCTATCTCGGGCCGGAAGACCTGATCAACCTGCCTCCCGACATCGAACAAGACACGCAGGCCTTCGAGGAAATCCTCGACACCGTCCAGGAGGAGACGCCCGACAGCAGCGACCTGTTGACAGGCATCGTGCTCTCGGCCAGCCCGACCGAAGTCAAAGTCGCGCGCAGCGCCAGCGAGATCGTCACCGTCTCCGACAAAAAAGCCCTCGCCATCGTGGCGCGAGCATTGAGTCCGAAAGCCAGTGACACCCTGCGTATCCAGCGTGGATCTGTCGTGCGCCTGCATAAAAACGGCGACTACTGGGAAATCCTGAATCTGCCGACCGTGCAGGCCGCGCTGGTCTCCCTGTCGCCCAAAGACGGCGCCATGCGTGCCGTCATCGGCGGCTTTGATTTTTACAGCGGCTCGTTCAACCGTGCCACGCAAGCCTGGCGCCAACCCGGCTCGACGATCAAGCCGTTCATCTACGCCTCCGCGCTGGAGCGCGGCATGACACCGGCCACGCAAATATCGGATCAGCCCTTTGTGCTGACGGTTGAGCAAACCGGATCTCGCCCTTGGACCCCGAAGAACGACAACAACAAGTACGAGACCATGCAGACGCTGCGACAAGGCCTGTACCGCTCTAAAAACATGGTGTCCATCCGCATCCTGCAAGCTGTCACACCGCAGTACGCCCAGGACTATCTGACACGCTTTGGTTTTCAGAAAGACCGCTGGCCCGCCGTGCTACCCATGGCCCTGGGTGCTGGTGGCGCGACGCCGCTGCAACTCGCCAGCGCATACACCGTCTTTGCCAATGGCGGCTACCGGGTGCCCCCCTATCTGATCGACCGCGTCACCGACCGCTCGGGTAACGTGCTGATGCAAGCTCAGCCGGTCATCGCGGGCGACGAGGCCGCCCGGGCCATCGACCCGCGCACCGCCTGGGTGACAGACGACATGCTGCTGGACGTCGCCAGCCGTGGCACGGGGGCCCGCGCCAAACGGGAGCTCAAGCGCGATGACATCCGGGGCAAAACCGGTACGACCAACGACGCCATCGATGTCTGGTTCGCGGGCTACACCCCGACATTGGCCACCACCGTCTGGATGGGTTTCGACCAACCCAAATCTCTCGGCAGCAACGCATTTGGCAGCGGCCTGGCGCTCTCCACCTGGCTGGACTACATGCGGCCCGTCCTGAAGGACATCCCCGAGCAGCCACAACGGCCGCATCCCGACGGGTTGCTCGTACACAACGGTGAATACTATTTCTCGGAATTTCCCCCCGGCCGTGCGATCGCCTCGCTGGATCTCCCCACGGGCGACGAGCTGACCGACTTCCTCGAAAACATGCGCCCCAGTGACGGTTCGCCCACGCAGGTGCGGCAGCCCAATGCCCCCAGCGGCGTTCTGCCGTCCAACGTTCGGCCCGCCTCGCCGATCGGCCAAGCGGATCAACCCGCCGCGGCGCCCATCACCGCCCCCTCTCCCGTAACGCCGGCCCCGTCGGCCAACCGCGTCGCGCCATCCGTCCCGGCCACCTCGCCTCACCCCGCCGGCAATGCCAACACAACGCTGGCGATTCCGATTCCGCTGGCGCCACCGTCCACAACTTCACGACAACAAGGCGGATACTGATAAGAATCAGTATTATTCATGATATCGTGTGGGACTCGACCCAACCTGCACGACGACATCCATCATGACTGCCGCCGCCACCATCAAAACCTGGTATCTCGTCCATAAATGGACCAGCCTGGTCTGCACCCTGTTCCTGCTGATCATCTGTCTGACCGGGTTGCCCCTGATTTTTCATCACGAAATCGAGCATCTGTTCGACGAAGGCAAACCGATCGCCGAACTGCCCGAAGGCACGCCCTCCGCTAGCCTGGACCAGATTGTCGCGGCCGGCAAAGCCCTATATCCCAACGAGTACGTGGACTACGTCTACCTGGACGACCACGAGCCCCAAGCCTATGTGGGCTTTGTGCCCGAATTCGGCACTGCCGTCGAAAAAGGCCATGCCGTACGCGTCGACATGCGTACCGCCGAAGTCCTGCACGATGCGCCACCCTATTCCGAAGACCGGTTCTCGTTCATGGGTATCATGCTCGCCCTGCACGTCGATCTGTTCGCCGGCCTGCCTGGCGAGCTCTTCCTGGGATTCATGGGGCTGTTGTTTGTCGTGGCCATCGTCTCGGGCGTCGTTCTGTATGGCCCGTTCATGAAAAAGCTGGACTTCGGCACCGTGCGCGCAACACGCTCGACCCGCCTGAAATGGCTGGATCTGCATAATCTCCTGGGTGTCGTCACCCTGGTCTGGGCCCTTGTGGTGGGCCTGACGGGCGTGATCAACGAACTGTCGACACCGATGTTCCGGCTCTGGCAGAGCACGGAGCTACCCCGCATTCTGGCCCCCTACCAAGGCCGCAGCGTGCCAACGGATCTGGCATCCCTCCAGGGCGCCGCGGATACGGCCATCAAGGCTCTGCCCGGACGCGAAGTATCGTTCATTGCCTACCCGGGTAACGCCTACGGCAGCCCGCACCACTATCTGGTGTGGCTCAAAGGCGATACGCCTTTGACCTCCAAGCTCAATACCCCCGTGCTCGTCGACGGCGTCACCGGCGAACTCAGCGCCGTGGCCCGTATGCCCTGGTACCTGACGGCCCTGGAAGTCTCTCGCCCCTTGCACTTTGGGGACTATGGTGGCCTGCCCCTGAAAATCCTGTGGACGTTGCTCGACCTGATCACCATCGTCGTACTAGGCAGTGGCCTCTATCTGTGGATCGCACGCCGCAAAGCCACAGATGCCCGCATCGCGGAGCTCATACGGCGACATCAACAAGCCACGCCGCAACAGAGCCCCGCATGAGTTCACGTCACCGTTTTTGGTTCGTCTGGGGTGCACCGATTGTGCTGGGCGTGCTCAGCGTTTTTGGATTGCTGGCAGCCCTGCTGGGCACCGGCCTATGGCACTGGGCATCCTGGATATCGCTGACCGTATTGCTGGTGGTCATCCTCAAATATTGGTGTTTTCCGGCGAAAACCGAGCCACCTACTTCACGCACTTGAAGCGATTGATTCGCGGCCTTAGGCGGCGCCAACTTACGGCGCCAGCTTGAATCCTAAATCCGTTCCCCATTTGTCCGTCTCGCGCAGCCACTTGGAGCCACATGCCAGGCAACGGAAATGATCTTCTCTGCAGCCCTCGCGACCGCGTTGATTGGGATGAATAAAGCCCTGATGCCCCAGCTCTGCATGCGGCTCAATTCCGGTCAAGCCCGGCATAATCGCCTGGCACGCTGGACACATGATGCTCATGGCAATCCTCTCGTCAACAATTAGCAAATTGTAATCTAGATAACTAATTGTTGGGACGAGGTTCAGCCGCACGTTCGGCCTTAAGGGTAAAAATGCCCCCACGCTGCGCCTTCGGCTTGCTGCCCCCCAAGGGGGCGCTTTTTACCTTGGGGCGGCCCGGCGGTAAAAATGCCCCCACGCTGCGCCGTCCGTAAGCAAATTTAGTCTGCGAAGCGTCACGTCGCCGGCAACGCGGCGTAACATGTTGCCAAGTGGTAAGGCGTCGTCGAAGGCATGTCCACACGCGCCAATTCCCCCTTGGCGTTCAGGCATTCGCGCCAGCCCCTCGGGTGCAGAAACCGATCATGAAACTGTCGCAACTGCTGCAACAGCGCCGACAAGTCGCCCGACGCCGCCAGGTAACGCGCGTATTCGGCCTGCGCCCAAATACGTTGCGTGGCGTCGCTCATCCGGCCATCCTCGTGCAAAGCCGCACAGACGCCCGCCGTCTCGCTGGCGACCCCGTGCTCGCGCGCCCAGGCACAACCGCGCGGCAGGGCCAGCGCCAACTCCAGATCCGAAAACACCGCTGGCGCACTATTGAGCAGGACAAACCATTCAAACTGATGCCCCGGTTCGATGACGAGATCAGTGCGGGCCACCGGTGCTTCGGTGATACACAGGGTCGGCGCATGCAAAAAGGTCTCGGCTACACCTTGCGCCATATTGCGCAGGATATGCGCAAACCAGGCCGGCTCCGCGACGCGGGACGCCGCTAGGTAGGCCTCGGTCAAATGCATGACGGGGTTCTGTGCCGGCCCTGCCGTCGCGTGCATCCAGTCGGGCGACATAGCCGCGTGATAGCGTCCGTCCGCACGCCGAAAATGCAACTCGATCTGCTGTGCCGTTTGCAGCATCGTCTGACGCGCCTCGGCTCGTCGAGAGCGCTCAAAATACGCCGCGCAAGCGAACACGACAAACGCATGCGTGTACAGATCCTGCGTGTCGTCCAACGGCAGGCCCTCGGCATCAATGCTATAGCGCCATCCGCCGTGCTGCGCATCACGAAAATGTCGGACCAGGGCATCAAACAAACGATCCGCATGGCTCGCATGTTCCGCCTTCGGCGCGGTGGCATAGACATACAACTGACGTGCGCACGCCATCGCGCGATAGCGTTGCACAGGCAACGGTAATCCGGTGTCTCCGGCCAACGCCTCATACGGCAAAGCCATGCGCTCGTTAAAACCTGGCCCTACCCACAAGGGTAAAACCACGTCGCTGAAATGCTGGCGCAAGGCCCGAATCGTGTGGGAAAGCTCGGAAGAAATAGAAGTGGCCATCGAAATATGGCGCACGGGTGGCGCGCGCCGCAAATGACGAAGTAGCGACGATAACCCGGATTTATCCTGCCTTCCGGACGGGCGTCGTGTCGAGGTCATGGGCGCGCGCGGCCTGCAAGAAACGTCCTCCTAGTGCGATGTCAGCGGAAGATGTTTTCTTCTACCCAATTCTGGGCGAAGATTTCTGCGCGGTCACGCGCTTCGTGCATTGAAGAACAACTACCCAAATAAGAAAAGGCGGCATCAACTTCGGTGCCTCCTTCGGCCGTTACCGTCAGCAGTACACCGTATCCGCCGGTATCCATGGCCGCTGTGGATACGTCGATCAGCACTTCCTGGTCATGATGCTGCATGGCTTCCTCCCAGTCGGTTATCCAAACGCGTGAATCCACGCGTGACAAACAGCGGGATCCCATGCATCTTCAAGTTGGACCCGTGTCAGTCACGCAAGTTCATCTTACCGACTAGTTGCCGGCCGCGATACTCCCACCATAAGCGAATCTCATGGGAGATTCCCTAGGTGAAGCAAGAACAATGCAAAGCATTGCAAAGTGCGATGCAAAATGTAGAAAGGATCTCGAAAGGACCCGTTTCGGACGCGGCGCGGGCCAGATGCCGGTTAACGACTCGCCACGAAACTAGCCGAGATGGAGTGCGCCGGGCGACTCCATCCGCAGGGCCAGGCGCCCCTTGTCGGTCAATATCAGCCTGCCCTCGTCGGTACGCTGCACGCATAGCAAAATCAACAGGCCCTCGACCACATGGGCCGGCATCTGATCTTGTGGCGCGCCCGCTTCTCCACCCTCAGAGACAAATTGTAACCAGTGCGCCAATTCGCCTTGTTGAACGTTGATACGCGGCATAGCGGGAGTCCGTAGAAAAATTTCAAAATCGACAGTTACGATAGCACGCCGCACGCGGGAAACTTTTGCCGGAGCACCACAGCCTCCACAGGTCGCGTAGCCCCAAGGGGGGGGAATTGCCCCCACGCTGCGCCTTTGGCTTGCTGCCCCCCAAGGGGGCGCTTTTTACCTTGGGGCGGCCCGGCGGTAAAAATGCCCCCACGCTGCGCCTTTGGCTTGCTGCCCCCCAAGGGGGCGCTTTTTACCTTGGGGCGGCCCGGCGGTAAAATGCCCCCACGCTGCGCCTTTGGCTTGCTGNNCCCCCCAAGGGGGCGCTTTTTACCTTGGGGCGGCCCGGCGGTAAAAATGCCCCCATGTTGAAACGATTTAGTGCTTGCAATGGCCAAAACGTAGCGCTACATTGAATTCACCAAGTGTTCTGACACCCAATGCGTGCGAAGCTTGGTAAGAGCGCCCCATCTCATCTCGAGTTGGGGCGCTCTTCGTTTGGGTTGCTCTGCTATTACGCTGCCCTCGCGCTTTTATTGAATTCGGCACGCCCTCCTCTCGACCATCCACTCGCCCGGCGCGATCTCCTCACCCAAGGGTTTTCCTTAATCCTCTGAACGTTGACAGCAGTAAACACGGATCCTAAGATGACTGACGATTCATCAATCAGAATCAATACAACGGAGACGAGGATATGCCGGCCAAAACCGACGCCACTAAGCTGGTGTCGCTGTATCGCGTGATCAAGACGATACGCACGGTGGAAAACAGCCTGACCCGGCTGTTTGCCGACAGCGAGGTGCCCGGCTTCATTCACCTGAGTGTGGGTCAGGAAGCTATCGCCGCCGGGGTGTGCGCAGCCCTCTCCTCGCAGGACACCCTGGCCACGACGCACCGGGGTCACGGCCATGTGCTGGCTCGCGGTTTGTCGCTGGAACATTTCTTCAAAGAAGTCATGGGCAAAGCCGGCGGTGTGTGTGGCGGCCGCGGCGGCTCCATGCACGTGGCCGATATGGATATCGGCATTCTGGGCGCCAATGGCATTGTTGGCGCAGGCATTCCCATCGCACTAGGTAGCGCCATTGCCCACCAGGTTCGTGAAACCGGTGGCATTGCCGTCGCCTTCTTTGGTGATGGCGCCATGGCCGAGGGCGTACTGCACGAAACGCTGAATATGGCGGCACTATGGAAGCTGCCCTTGCTACTGGTCTGCGAAAACAATGGCTGGTCGGAGTTTTCCCCCACCAGCAAGCAATTTGCCGCGGCACTGCAAGACCTGGCCGCCGCGTTCAAGATCCGCTATGCCAAGGTCGACGGCAATGACGTGCAGGCCGTAACCGAGGCGGCCGACGCCACCGTCGCCCTGCTACGCCAAGGCGACGGGCCAGCGGTACTCGAATGTATTACCCAACGCGTGCGGGGTCACTACGAAGGTGATCCCCAAAAATACCGGGCGGCAGATGAGATCGCATCGTTGAGCGCCGACGATCCGGTGACCCGCACAGAAGCTCTGTTGCGCAAGCACGGTGTCAAGGCCGACGAGATAGAACGCATTGGCGCCGAGATCGATACGCAAATCGAAGCGGCGATTTCCGCTGCGCGCGCAGACACCGAACCCACCTACGAAGCCGCACAGCGCGACGTCTACACCGTCGCCGCCTGAAGGACCCGCAATGACTGAGATGAAGTACGCCCAGGCCATCAACACGGCCCTGTCTGATGCGATGAGCGCCGACCCGAAGGTGATCTTGCTAGGAGAAGACATCGCCGAAGCCGGGGGTTCTTTCAAGGCCACCCGCGGCCTCTTGGACACATTCGGCCCCCTGCGCGTGCGCGATACGCCGATTTCCGAAGCGAGCTTAGCCTCGCTGGCGGTCGGCGCCGCAATGACGGGCGTCAAACCTGTGATCGAAATCATGTTCATGGATTTCATCACACTATCCATGGATGCCCTGGTCAACCAGGCCGCCAAGGCGCGCTTCATGTTCGGTGGCCGCTCCAGTGTCCCCATGGTGCTGCGCACACCGCATGGCGGTGGCCTGAACGCCGGCCCGCAGCATTCGCAGTGCCTGGAAGCGTGGCTGGCTCACGTCCCCGGCCTGAAAGTCGTTTGCCCCAGCAACCCCGGCGATGCCTATGGTTTGCTGCGCACGGCCATTGCGGATCCGGATCCGGTGATCTTCATCGAGCACAAGGCCATGTATGGCCGCAAAGGCGATGTAGACACCTCGGCGCAAATCCCGATCGGTCAGGCCCGCATCGCGCGCGCCGGGCGCGATGTCACGCTCGTCACCTATGGCGCAACGGTGCACACCTGCCTGCAGGCCGCCGAGCAACTCGCGACCACCGGTATCGAAACCGAAGTCATCGACTTGCGCAGCGTGCAACCCTGGGATCAGCAGACCGTGCTGGCCTCGTTGCAACGCACGCATCGCCTCGTCATTGCGCATGAAGCCGTACAAGCCTTCGGCGTCGGCGCCGAAATCGCCGCCTGGGCGGCGGACACCGCCTTTGACGAACTGGACGCGCCGATCGTACGCGTGGCGGCGCCCTTCATGCCGGTGCCGTTCGCACGCGCACTCGAAGCCCAGTATGCCGTCAGTGCCGAACGCGTATGCGACGCCGTACGCAAATCGATTTCCTGAATCCAAGGACACGCCATGAACTACGACACCGCAGTCCGCGTCGAACGCCAGGGGCCCGTCGGGCTATTGACGATCGATCGCCCAAAAACCCTGAACGCGCTTGATATTCCTACGCTGCTTTCGTTAGAAGCAGGCCTGGATCAGCTTGAGAAAGACGAGACGATTCGCGTCATCGTCGTCACCGGCAGCGGGGAAAAGGCCTTTGTGGCTGGCGGTGATATTGCCGATCTGGACAGTCGCCAAGGGCTTGCCCATTACCAGGAATTTGCCGACGTCATTCATCGCGTTTTTCGTCGTTTCGAAGACAGCGACAAGCCCACCATCGCGGCCGTCAATGGGTGGGCCCTGGGTGGCGGCACCGAACTCATTTTGACGTTAGACATTCGCCTGGTCTCGGAAAAGGCACGCCTCGGTCTTCCTGAAATCAATCTGGGCCTGTTTCCGGGCGCGGGTGGCTCGCAGCGCCTGATCCGCCAGGTTCCGCTCTGCCGCGCCAAAGAACTGATGTTCACGGGCAATCAGATCACCGCACAAGAGGCAGTCGACCTGGGTCTGTGCAATCGCACCGTGGCCCCCGAGTCCTTGCTGAGCGAGGCCATGGCGCTGGCCAATCAGATCGCGGGGAAATCACCGCTGGTCCTCAAGCTGCTCAAGCGCAACCTGCGCCAAGGCCAGGAAATGCCACTGGGGGCCGCGCTGGCCCACGAGCAGGCCATGATCGGTCTCGTCCTCGATACGCGCGACGCACACGAAGGCTGCCAGGCCTTTCTCGAAAAACGGCCTGCCGATTTCAAGGGGCAATAATCGTGCGGCATGAACTGCTAATGCCCAAACTCGGCCTGACCATGACAGAAGGCATGGTGGCTGACTGGATGGTGCAACCTGGCCAGACGATGAAGCCCGGCAGCGGCGTCTTTGTCGTCGAAACCGACAAGGTGGCCAACGAAATTCCGGCCGAACAGGACGGCACGCTGGTGGAAATCGTCGTGCCGACCGGCACAATGGTCCCCGTCGGCACGGTTATCGGTTACTGGGAAGATGGCAACGCGCCAGTCGCCACAGCGATTTCGACGAGTTCGGATCAGCAAGCCGGCAACGCGCCGGCGACACCCACCGCCGCGACAACAGCGTCGGATACCGAGTCATCCAGACCGTCGCACTCATTACCCACCACGGCATCCCGCCACGACAGCGTCGCCGCGTCTGGGCACGGAGGCTCGGTCGCGTCTCACGACCATGGCTCGACCGAACGTATTATCGCGACACCCTTGGCGCGCCGACTGGCAAAAGAGCGCGGGCTATCGCTCGCGCCCATCCAGGGCAGCGGACCCAAAGGCCGCATCGTTGCGCGAGACGTGCACGATCATGTTCCCGCGCCGCAAGCATCCTCCCCACCGGCCACCAACAATACCGCTACCGTGAACAGCGGCTATACCGTCATCGCGCCGACCACATTGCAGTCGACGATCGCACGTCGACTGACCAAAGGCAAACAAGACACGCCGCATTTCTATTTGGCACTGGACGCCGAGGTGTCGCGTCTCGTTGCCCTGCGCAAAGAGATCAACCAGGCTCAGCAATCCGTGCGCCTGACGCTGAATCACTTCATCGTGATGGCCGTCGTCCGTGCACTGCAACTCACCCCCGACGCCAATCGCGTCTGGAGCGACGAGGGCATTGTGGCGTTCAACCAGATCGACGTCGGCGTCGCGGTCAACACTGATCAAGGCTTGATGGCCCCCGCCGTGCGCGATGTAGGCAACGTATCTATCGGCGAACTGGCACGGCGACTGGATGCGGTTGCCGCATCCGCTCGCAACGCCACCTTGAGCAGCCAAGACATGGGCACGCCCGCTATCACCGTTTCAAACGCCGGCATGCACAACGTGACCTACATGAGCTCCATCATCAATCCGGGTCAGGCCATGATCCTCGGCGTGGGCAGCATCAAGGGAGTTTTTCGTCCGGACGATGATGGGCAACCCGTCCTGTGCCAGGAGATGGGGCTCGTGCTGTCGGCCGACCACCGCATCATGGATGGCGTCAGCGCCTTGAAGTTTCTGAACACCGTCGCGCAGTTACTCGCGCAGCCTAGCCAACTGCTTGTGAATTGATACGCCAGAGAGGAACATCATGACCGTTACCCAGACACTCGCCGCCTTTATCGTCGGACTCAAACAAACGGACCGCATTCCCGCTGAGGTCATGGAGAAGGCCCGCGTTTCTCTGCTGAACGGCTATGGCATCGGGCTGGCCAGCTTTGACACGCCCTATGGGCCGATTGCCGCGCGCGCCGCCCTGGCCATCGATGGCGAGCAAGCCCACGGCGCGACGCTGCTGGTCGATGGCCGCAAAACGTCGTTTCTGGGCGCGGCGCTGGCCAACTCCGCACTATTTCATGGGCGCGCCCAAGAAGACGCCAGTGGGGCCGCGCACCTCGGCGCGATTCTGATTCCCCTGCTGACCGCCGCTGCCGAGGCGGGCCACATGCCGCTGGATCGACTGCTGGTGTCGCTCATCGCCGGCTATGAGATTGGCGGTCTGTTCGAAAGCACCTATGCATCGCACACCACCCCGGTCGGGCTGCGTGCATCGCCGTTGTATGGTTCCCTCGCCGCCGCGGCCGCCGCCGCCTACGCACTGAATCTGGACGAGACGCAAACGGCCGCCGCCCTCGCCAATGCAGCCTCGTTCGCCGGCGGCATCTTGCAATCGTTCGCCGATGGCACCGACGAATGGCGTTATCAACTAGGCATTACAGGTCGCAACGGCTGGATCGCCGCCGAACTCGCCAAAGCCGGCTCCGTCTCGGCGCCCCACGCCATTGAGGGCAAGAGCGGTTTTGTGCGTGCCTATGCGCGCACCGATTGCGATGTCGATGCCCTGCTGAAACAGGTCGGCAAGACCTGGTACATCCACCGCGTCGTCTTCAAACCCTACCCCGTTTGCGCATTCAATCAGACGCCCGTCAATACGGCATTGAGACTGCGAGAACGCCTGGGCGGCAAACTGCCCGCGCAAATCCGCGTCCGCATGAATCCCTACGAAACCGGCTATGCGGGCATGGACAGCCGCGGTCCATTTCACTCGGTGTCCGGCACACTGATGAGCATTCCCTTTTGCATCGCCCAGACGCTGTTACATGGCGCCCCGACGCTACGCGACATGATGGTGTACGACAACCCCGAGGTTGCCACGTTAATCCAGCGCACGGAACTCATCAGCGATGCCGAGGTACCCAGTCTCAGTTGCGTCATCGAAGCCCATTTTGATGACAACACGCCGCCGCTGATCGAATCCCTGAAACTGACTGTGGACGATTACAACTATGACCGCGCCCAGCTACGCGAGTTGATTCTGCGTGTGTGCGCCGAAGTCGGTGTGGACACGGCCTCGTGCCAGGCCATGGAGCGCTTTGTCGACGACCCGCAGGCCGCAGGATTGCAAAGCGTGCTGGATCAGTTCGCCAGTCTGCGCGCCAAGGCCGCGGCATGAGCTCCGCCAACAGCCTGATCGTCATTGGAGGCGGCCCGGCCGGCTACGTCGCGGCCATACGCGCCAGCCAATTGGGAATCAAAACCCGTCTGGTCGAACGTGAAGACCTGGGCGGCATTTGCCTGAATTGGGGCTGCATTCCGACCAAAACGCTGCTACACGCGGGCGACGTTCTGGCACAACTGCGCACAGCCAACGACCTGGGCATCATCGTGCCAGAGGGGATACGCGCCGATCTGCCTCGCGTCGTGCAACGCTCGCGCGAGGTGGCCACACGCTTGAGACAAGGAGTGCAGCACCTGCTAAAGAAGCACGGCGTCGAGGTCATCAAGGGACAGGCCCGTTTACAGGGCGCCGGCACGCTTGAAGTCGAGGGCAAGAATGCCCAAACCCTGCAAGCCGACGCTATCCTGATCGCGACAGGCGCACGGCCTCGCGCCCTCGACAGCCTGCCCGTCGATGGAGACCGACTCTGGAACTATCGCCACGCCCTGACACCCCCTGCCCAACCCGACTCTTTGCTCGTCGTGGGTGCAGGCGCGATTGGCATGGAGTTCGCCAGTTTCTACGCCGAACTCGGCAGCCAAGTTACCGTGGTCGAGACACAAGCACGCGTCCTGCCTGTCGAGGACGAAGAAACCTCGCAATGGGTCGCCCGCGCCTTTGAAGCGCGCGGCATCGAGATACACACCCATACCTCGGCCCACCTGCAAACACTTGATGCTCAGGCTGCGCACATCACCCTGCGCACCGAAAACAAAAAAGAAGCCATCAGGGCCTTCGATCGAGTACTCGTCTGCGCCGGTGTCGTTGGCAACTCTGAAGACCTGGGGCTGGAGACCACCCGCGTCATCACGCGCCATGGCTGCATTCAGGTTCACGACTACGGGCAAACGGACGAGCCTGGCGTCTACGCCGCGGGCGACATCTGCGGGGCGCCCATGCTGGCGCACAAAGCCAGCCATGAGGCGATTCGCTGCGTTGAGCACTTAGCGGGACTGACGGTCCCGCAGCAGGCCGATCACATTCCCAGTTGCACTTACTGCCATCCGCAAGTCGCCAGCGTCGGCCTCACCGAGGCCCGGGCACGCGAACGCGGCCGCCCGATTTCGGTTGGCCGCTTTCCCTTTCATGGCAACGGCAAAGCCCTCGCCATCAATCGGCCCGAAGGTTTCGTCAAGACGATTTTCGATACCCAAAGCGGCGAACTCCTGGGTGCGCACTTGGTAGGCCCCGACGTGACAGAGCTGCTCCATGGCATTTCGCTGGCGCAGCGTCTGGAGGCGACCGAAGAAGATCTGATGAACCATATTTTTGCGCACCCGACCTTGTCGGAAGCCATCGGTGAATCGGTCCTGCAGGCCTACGGCCGAGCCATTCACATCTGACATCGACAACAAATATCACGAGACAACACACACTATGGACTTTGAGCTGACAGAAGAACAACGGATGATCGCCACCTCGGCACGCCAACTCGGCGAGCGCTTCGGGACGGAATACTGGCGCAAAATCGACGCGCAGAAGGCATTCCCCACCGAATGCTGGAAAGCCATCTGTGAAGCCGGCTTGTGTGGTGTCGCCCTGCCCTCGGAATACGGCGGCTCGGATCTGGGCGTGGTCGAAATGGCGCTCATTATCGAAAACCTGGCGGCGGCTGGGGCAGGAAGCACGGTCGGTCAATTGTTCATGATCAATCCGATCTTCGGCGGCGTCTCTATCAGCAAATTTGGCACGCCCGAAATGAAGCAAGAGCTGCTGCCCAAGCTGATCGCTGGCGAAATGAATTTCTGCATGGCACTGACCGAACCCGATGCCGGCACCAACACGCTTGAAATTCGCAGCTTTGCCGAGCAAGAGGGCGACGGCTGGAGACTGAACGGCCGCAAGATCTGGATTACCGCGGTCGACAGCGCGCAGAAAATGCTGGTCGTGGCGCGGACCAAGAAAATAGAGGATTCCAAATCGCGCAGCGATGGATTATCCATGTTCATGATCGACGTCGACCGGGCGGGCCTGACCCACAGCGCCATCGACAAGGTCGGCACCAACACGTTGGCGGCCAGCTCCATCTTTTTCGATGACGTCGAGATCTACCCACACGAACTCGTCGGCACACTGCACGGCGGTTGGCGCGAATTGCTGGACGTACTCAATACCGAGCGCATCATCACCACGGCCGGCCTGATCGGCACCAGTGAATTGGCCCTGAAGCTCGCTGTGGACTACGCGAATGACCGCAAGGTCTTTGGGGACCGATCGATCAGCAGCTATCAGGGGCTACAGTTCCCGCTGGCGCAGTGCTACGCTGAAAACGAAGCCGTGCGATTGCTCAATTACAAGGCCGCCGCCAACTTTGACCGGGGTCTGCCTTATGGCAGCGAAGCCAACGCAGCCAAACTACTGGCCGCGCAGGTCACCGCACGTGCCACGGAACGCGCGATGCAAACCATGGGCGGTATGGGGTACTCCAAGGAATACTACGTCGAGCGGCTCTGGCGTGACTGCCGCTTGTTCCGTTTTGCCCCCATCTCGGAAGAGATGATTCTGAACTACATCGCCATGCACGACTTGGGCATGCCCAAGTCGTACTGATCTTGATTAGCACGGGATGGCAATCAAATGATTAGTCTAAGTTCCTCTGTTCTGCACTGGGCCCAATCCGACCCCGACCGATTGGCCATCGTCTATGGCCAGCAGCGCATCGGCTACGCGGAACTGGCACAACGGACCCGTACCGTTGCCGGGATGCTGCGGGCACGCGGCATCGGCCCCGGCGATGTCGTCGCGCTCTTGATGAAAAACAGCGCCGCATTCATCGATCTCACGCTGGCGATCAGCCACCTGGGCGCCATTGTGTTGCCCATCAACTATCGGCTGGGCGCTGAAGAGGTCGATTACATCCTGCGGCACGGGCAGGCCAAGCTCGTCTGCGTCGATACAGAGCTGGCGGCCAATGTCGGCAATACCGACGCGCTCGAGATCACGGAATCCGCTCAGTACGACGTACGTCAATTGGATCCGCAGGCCACGCCGGTGGAGCTATCGCACCCTAGTGGGCCGGGCGACATGTTCCGTCTGATGTATACCTCCGGCACCACGGCCAGACCCAAGGGCGTCATCCATACCTACGAGAATTTTTACTGGAAGACGCTCGACCACATTTGTGAGCTCGGCCTGACTCGTGACGATAGGCTGCTGGTCGTCGGCCCGCTCTATCACGTGGGCGCATTTGATTTGCCTGGAATGGCCTTGTTGTTGGTCGGCGGATCGCTGACCATTTTGCGTGACTTCGATGCCGAACCGGTGCTGGCCGCCATTCAGTCGGAGAAACTGACGGGCGCCTGGCTGGCGCCCATCATGCTCAACCGCCTTTTAGCGCTGAAAAACCGCGACGACTATGACGTCAGCAGTCTGAAATGGGTCATCGGCGGCGGAGAACGTACCCCCGTCGAACGCATACAGAGTTTCAAGAGCCTGTTTACACAAGGGCGCTATATCGACGCCTATGGGCTGACTGAAACCTGCTCGGGCGACACCATGATGCAGGTTGGCCAGGAGATCGCCAAGATCGGCTCTGCGGGACGCGCGCTCGCCCACGTCGAAATTGATATCCGCGACCACGACGGCAAGCGCCTGCCCGCCGGTCAGGTCGGCGAGATCTGCCTGCGCGGGCCCAAGGTGACCGGCGGGTATTGGCGTGATGCGGAACGCACCGAAGCCAGTTTCTTTGGCGACCGGTTTCGATCCGGCGACATGGGATACCTGGATGAAGACGGTTTTCTCTTTCTGGTGGACCGCAAAAAAGACATGGTCATCAGTGGCGGAGAAAACATCGCCTCATCGGAGGTCGAACGCGTCATCTATCAGCTCGACATTGTCGAGGAAGCCGCCGTCATCGGCCTGCCTGACGAGCGCTGGGGCGAACGTGTCGTGGCCGTCGTCGTGCTGCGCGAAGGCGCGACCCTGACGCTGGAAACCCTGCAGGCCCATTGCCGCGGGAAGATCGGGGGATTCAAGATACCCAAGCAACTCATTCTGACTGATGCCCTTGCACGCAACCCGTCCGGCAAAGTGCTCAAACGGGTGCTACGAGACCAACTGACAGATTCAGCACAGCCGTAAAAAAGAGTGCCCGCGGCGTCCGGGGGTCGACGCCTCTTAGAAAATCGGAGACAAACATGAGCATTAAACGCAAAGAAGCACTCGCGCAACCTCAACGCCGAAAATTGATGCAAGGCGCCGCTGCCATGGCGGGGATGTCCGCCATCGGCCTGCCCGCCATGTCTTTCGCCCAAAACAAGCCCATTCGGGTCGGCATGCCCACCATTCTGTCGGGACGCGTCGCCCAGCTGGGCTTGTCCTCACGCAACGCGGTCGAACTCGAAGTCGCGAAATTCAATGCGGCGGGTGGCCTCGGCGGTCGGAAGATCGAAATGGTGATCCGCGACTCCAAGGGCCAGCCGCAAGAAGCTGCGCGCGTCGCCCGCGAACTCATCAATAGCGAGGGTTGCGAACTGCTGTTCGACGGCGAAGCCTCGTCGGGCGCTTTCGCGGTGCACGAAGTCGCTCGCGATCTGGGAGTATTCTGCATTCATACCAACTCAGAAACGTCAGCGCTGACGGCTGACCCGAAACTGCGTATTCCCAACGCTTTCCGTTGTGCCCGTCAAGGTATTCACGACGCCATCGTCGGCGGCGCCTATGCCGGCCAGGTCGCCAAAGAAAAAGGCCTGACACGTTGGATGAGTTGTTCGCCCGACTACGCCTATGGGCGCGACACCACGGCAGAGTTCTTTCAGTATGCCAAGCACTTCAACAAAGACATTGAAGTCACCGGCGACATTTGGGTCAAGCTGTTTCAGGCCGACTACAGCGAGGCCATTACACGCCTCATACAAGGCCGTCCGCAAGCGATGTACTCATGCCTATGGGGCGGCGATCTGAGCTCGTTTATCGAACAAGGCAATATTTATGCGTTGTTCAAAGAGCGTCAGTTCTTTGCCGTAAACATGGCCGACTACACCGTGCTGACTGTCGTCAAAAATGTGCCACCAGGCCTGCATTCCGGTAACCGTTATTTGCGCAGCGTACCCAAGACCGAAGCCAACAATGCATGGGCCGAGGCCTACCAGGCCAAGAACAAAGAACTGCCCACAAACTGGGCGTGGCAGAACGCCGCAGGCATCAACTTCATGACCGCCGCCATGAAGAAAGCCAATAGCGCTGACGGCGCCAAACTGGCTGACGCGTTACGCGGGCTGACCATTGACTCACCCTTTGGGGCCAAGGGCAAGATCACCATGCGCGCCGAAGATCAAACCATCATCGATTACGCGGTGGCTTGGGGCGTGCTCCAGAACAAAGAACCCTACATGCCCGATCCATTGATTGGCGAGTGGCAGCAAATCGTAGAACTCGAAACCGAGTGGAAAAAAAGCAAAGGCTGGGCGTAAAGCGCTAACGCGGCCTGGCGTGACGACGGGTGCCGTATCCGTGGCCACGCCAGGTCCTCGCCTCAAAAGCCTATCCAGGAGACAAGCTTGAACCCCAATGAACTCTTTGAGTGTGTGACGTCGCTCTCTTGCGTGGTCACGCAGACCAGTACTGGACTGATTGTCGGCGCCTTGCTCTTCCTGGTTGCCGCCGGTCTCACCCTCATCTTCGGCGTGCTGCGCATCATTAACTTTGCCCACGGCTCGCTATATATGCTGGGGGCCTATCTGGGCCTGACCGGCTACCGCATGACCGACAGCTTCGTGCTCGCGACCCTGATTGCGGGCGTCGGGGTAGGCATATTCGCGCTGCTTTTTGAGCGATTCTTCATGCGGCGCGTCTACAACGCTGACGTGCTCATGCAATTGCTCGTCTGCTATGCCTTTATTCTGATCATGGACGATATGGTCAAGGTTATCTGGGGCGCCGAATTTCAATCCATGGGGATGCCAGAGGCATTCCAGGCGCCTCCCCTATTTGTGGGGGGTGGCATCACACCGGTGTTCTATCTGGTACTGATGGCGGCGGCGGCCTTGATCGCCATCGTGTTGTGGTATGTCTTATCCAAAACACGCACCGGAAAGATCGTACGGGCGGCCGCGCACAATCCGACCATGACTTCCGCGCTGGGGCTCAATACCAATCTGATTTACGCCGGGGTCTTTGCCTGCGGCGGCATGCTGGCTGGTTTGGCGGGCGCGCTGGCGGCTCCCGTGCGCTCGATGTCTCCGGGCATGGGTTTTTCGATATTGATTGAATCGTTCATCGTCACGGTGATCGGAGGCATGGGCTCTGTCAGCGGCGCACTGGTTGGCGCGCTGTTGATCGGACTGGTGCGCTCGTTCGGTTCGATCGGATTTCCGTCATTTGTCGAAGGCATCATGTTCATCGCGATGGCGTTGATTCTCGTGCTGAAACCGAGTGGCCTGATGGGCCGGGAGCCGCGCGCATGAATACGAAAACGACATACGGCAAAGAGATCCTGTGGGCGCTGTTGGCCCTGGCTGTCCTGGCGGCGATTCCCTTTCTGACTCCTTCACGTGTCGTGCTGGATTTCGTCATCCGTCTGGCGGCGTTCGGCATCTTTGCGACATCACTGAACATTCTCATTGGATATGGCGGCCTGGTGTCTTTTGGACACGCCATGTTTTTTGGCGGAGGTGCCTATGCCTTCGGGTTGCTCATGCAAAAAGCGGGTACCTCGATTCCCGTTGCCATGCTGGGAGCGATTTTGTTCTGCGCGCTGCTGGGACTGGTCATCGGTGCGATTTGCGTGCGACTCAAGGAAATCTATTTCTCGTTTTTGACTCTGGCGTTTGCGATGCTGCTGCATAGTGTCATCTTGACCTGGATGTCGCTCACTGGCGGCGACCAGGGACTGATGGGCGGTATCCCTCGTCCCATTTTTCTAGGTATCGATCTCTCCAAACCCATTAGCCTGTACGGGTTTGCCTGCGTAGTCGGCATCGTGAGCCTGCTGTTGATGCGCGGCCTGATGCAGTCGCCCTTCGGCTATACCCTGAGAATGGTTCGCGACAATGCGGAACGCGCGCGGTTCCTGGGTATTGATGTCTGGCGCGTCAAGCTCTATGCCTTCATCATTGCCAGCAGTTTTGCGGGTATCGCGGGCTCGATCATGGCGTTGTTTGTCTCGGGCGCCTATCCCGAGTTCGCCTATTGGACCATGTCCGGAGAAGCCATATTCATGATCATGATGGGCGGGCTGCATGTGTTCATCGGTCCGGTGGTCGGCGCCGCCCTGCTACTGATCTTTAACGACCTGGTGACCCGCTTCACCGAGCTGCACGGATTGGCGCTCGGCATCATCGTCCTTGTCTTCGCGCTGGGCTTCAAACGCGGCATCAGCGATTTCGTCGTTCAGTTTCTGCGCACCCTGAAAAACAAGCGAGCCACGCCATGACACATCGCCCAATCAGCATCGTTACCGGAGGCGCCAGCGGCATTGGCCTGGCGTGCGTACACAACCTGCTCGCGCGCGGCGATCAAGTCATCGTGCTGGATCTACCTAACATCTGGAACACTGAGACGGCGCCCAACGCCTTGTTTTACGAGTGCGACGTCACTGACGAGGCCGCCTTGCGAGCGCTTGCCGAACGCATTGAGCAGCAACATGGCCCGGTCTGCACACTGGTCAACAGCGCGGGCATCATCCAGCCCAAATTACCCCCCGAACGCCTCGACATGTCTCTCTGGGACAAGGTGATCGCCGTCGACCAACGCGGCACCTATCTATGCTGCGCCCTCTTTGGCGCGCGCATGGCAGCGCACGGGTCCGGCGCCATCGTGAATATCGCGTCCATCACCGGATCACGATCCGTGCCGCTGCACGCCTACGCGCCCGCCAAGGCCGCCGTCATTTCCATCACGCAATGCCTGGCCGTCGAATGGGGCCGATCCGGCGTCCGGGTCAACTCGGTATCGCCCGGCTACACCTTGACACCCGCGCTGCAGGCCGCCATTGATCGTGGCGATCGCAACGTCGATGAACTGGCCAATCCCACCGCGCTAGGCCGACTCATCGATCCCAAAGAAGTGGCCGACGCGGTCGCCTTTTTGACCTCGCCCCAGGCAACGGCCATTACCGGTATCGATCTGCCTGTCGACGCGGGCTGGCTGGTCGGCGCGCCCTGGCAGACGTACGGCGGCGTTCCGTCCGCCAGACCACAAGCCGCCCATTCGGGAGACCGCTGATGTTGAAAATCGAACATCTGAAGAAATCGTTCGGCGGCGTCGTCGCCACGTCGGACGTCTCGGCCCATTTTCCACAGGACTCGCTCACCGCGGTGATCGGCCCCAACGGCGCGGGGAAAACCACATTCTTCAACCTCATTTCCGGCGCCATCCCCCCCGACTCGGGGCGTATTCTGCTCGAAGGCCAGGACATCAGTGGCCTGCCCAGCCGGGAAATCGTCCGTCGCGGTATAGGACGGGCTTTTCAGGTATCCAAACTCTTTAAAACCCTGACCGTCGAGGAATCCTTGCGTGGCGCGCTGATGTCGCCGCTCGGAAAATCCGCGCAATTGACGGGCCGGTTTCCCTTGGCCGAAACACGCGATCGGGCCTACGAAGTCATGGAGCAACTCGGCCTGGAAAAAAAGGCCGGCGTCATCAGCGGCAATTTGTCGCACGGCGACCAGAAGCTATTGGATATGGCGCTGGCGCTAATCCTCAAGCCCAAAGTGCTGCTGCTCGACGAGCCCGTCGCAGGCATGGGACCCGAAGAGCGCGAGCAAATGATCGAGACCGTCTACGCCTTGTGGAAAAAGGGTGGACTGACCGTCGTGTTGATCGAACACGATATGGAGATTGTGTTCCGCATTTCACAGAACATTTATGTCCTGTCGTATGGAAAAGTGCTTGCCGAAGGTAATGCGGAACAAATTCGCAACAACCCCGCCGTCATTGAAGCCTATCTCGGAACGCCACAGGAGACGCACGCATGAGTACCGTGCTAGAGGTTCAAGGCATTGACGCCTGCTATGGCAGCAGCCAAGTCCTGTTCAAGATGTCGTTGGGCGTGCGCAAAGGCGAGACCCTGGCACTACTAGGGCGTAACGGTGCGGGTAAAAGCACCACCATGAAATCCATTGCCGGGATCGTCACGGCCCGGCAAGGCAGCATTCGCCTGCTGGGCAACGAGGTACGTGGCCGCAGCCCCCACACCATCGCCCGCGCGGGGATCGGGTTCGTTCCCGAAGACCGACAAATATTCCCCGACCTGACCGTCGAAGACAACCTGACCATCGCCGTCAAACGCGGCGTCGATGGGCAATCCGACTGGACCCTCGAGCGCGTCTACGACATGTTGCCGTTGCTCGCCCCGCTGAAAACGCGGCTCGGCGGCCAGCTATCGGGCGGCGAACAGCAGATGCTAACCGTGGGCCGCGCCCTGATGGGCAACCCCAGCGTCCTGCTGCTCGATGAACCCAGCGAGGGCCTTGCGCCCATCATGGTTCAAAAAATCGGCGAACTGATCAATACGCTACGCAAACTGGGCACGACCATTGTGCTGGCAGAGCAAAATCTGCAATTCTGCCTCGGTCTGGCTGATCTGGCGGTCGTCATCGACAAAGGCAGGGACGTCTTCTGTGGCACGATTGCCGAGCTCAACCAGAATGACGACATCAAACATCGTTATCTATCTGTTTAACCGGAGTTGATTAACCATGCCCGCGTCGTCCCCAGACCAACCTCACGCCACGCCGTTCAATCTTGAACAAACGCGTATTCTCATCACGGGCGCCGCCGGCGGTATTGGTGCGGCCACAGCGAGACTGTGCGGGCAATTAGGCGCCCGCATGGTGTTGAGCGACTGGGTAGAGACAGCTCAGCTGGAATCGCTCGCTCACGAGATCCCTGGCGTGGACGCGGTGCATCGCTGCGACGTGAGCCAGCGCGCGGATGTCCAAGCCATGACAAACCGGCTGGGGCCCTTTTCGGCGTTGGCCGATGCCGCGGGGATTTGTCCCTATGACGAGGACTGGATGGCGCCGGATTGGAACGAAGTCGAGTTCCTTCGCGTGATCCGGATCAACATGCTCGGGCCCATCAATCTGGTACGGGCCGTCATGCCCGGCATGATCGAGCGCCAGTATGGACGCATCGCGCTATGCGGATCCATTGCGGGGTGGACAGGAGGACTGCGAGCAGGCCCTCATTACGCGGCGTCAAAGGGCGGTGTACACGCCTTGGTGCGGTGGTTTTCCCAACGTGCCGTGCCGCATGGCGTCACCGTCAACGGCGTAGCGCCCGGCCCCGTTATATCGGGCATGACCGAAGGACATGGTTATCAGCCCGACGCCTATCCCATGAAGCGCATGGGGCAACCCGAAGAGATCGCTAGCGTGCTGGCGTTTCTGTGCTCTCCCGCCGCATCGTATGTGACCGGTACGATTATCGATGCGAACGGAGGCACATATCTTCGCTAATCCGTCATCACACGTACCCGCCATCAACGCCGGGCAGGCAGCACATCCGTACCGCTGCCCGTTATCTCCTGTCAGCCCACGATCACGTGCTCGCGCGTCACGATAAATGGCAAATGCCCATCCGGCAGAAAATTCGCCTCGTCGGCGCGCGTACGGGCATAGACGTCGGTGGTCGCCCCCTGCTTCATATCGGCAGTGGAGTCGAACCAGGTGATGGCCAGGCCATCGTAGCGCGGCGCTTGGGCAGCCGAGTACTCGTCCAGGCAAAGATGGTTCTGCTCGTAGCGGCGTATCACGTCGATGCCCGCCGCCAAGGGGCCGTGCTTGTCTTGCCAGTATCGACGAAACGCATGTAGTCCCATGCCTGGGCGACAGTTCACAAACTCGATATTCTTGACCCCGCCGTCAGGAATCAGACCGTCGACAATGACGTGCACGTCGACAGGCATCACTACCGACTTTGCTTCATCGACGAACCCGGACAGATCGCGGGTGATGCTCCGCGCGGACTCGGACTCCTGTGCGGCCTGATAGCCGGCTTGCGAGTCGAACCACATTTCGCTGATACCGTCATAGATCAGTTCGCCCTTGGCGTAGCCTTGCGCGAGCGCATGCGACTGCACATAGCGCCTCAGCCCGGGCATCAGAGACGCCATCGACGCGTGCGAGTCTTGCCAGTGCCGTTGAAAATCTTCGACGCTCATATCCGAACGCCGCTTGAGTAACGTAATGACTTTATACATGGTTCTCCGCCCTCTCCTCGCGACGCGTTAACTGCGTGGCGCCAACTGACGTGCGCGTCGCTCAAGCCACCAGCGAAACTGCTCGGGCCACCACTTCCAGCCCGGGGTACCTTGCAGCTCGAGTGCGGCCTGCGCCGCCCAGTTGGGGTTGAACAGCATCTCGCGTCCCAGCGCAATCAAATCCGCTTGACCGTTCTGCAAAATGTCTTCGGCTTGCCGCGCCGACAAAATCATGCCGACCGCAATGCTGGGGACCTTCGCCTGTTTGCGCACTTGTTCCGCAAAAGGCACCTGAAAACCGGGCGCTCTCGACACTAACACTTGATCTTTCTTGAGTTTGACGCCGCCGCTCGAACACGCAATCGCGTCCACCCCAAGACTGGCTAGCGCCCGACTGAATACGACGGAGTCGTCGATCGACCAGCCGACGTTGACGCCGTCCACCGCCGACAGGCGGACAAAGATCGGACGCTCATCGGGAAACTCCTGACGTACGACTTCAAAGATCCGCAAAGGCAAACGCATACGGTTTTCAAGACTGCCGCCATAGGCATCGCTGCGATGATTAAGCAAGGGGGACAAGAACGAATGCAGCAAATAGCCATGGGCACAATGCAATTCGATCACGTCAAAGCCGGCATCCCGCGCGCGCCGGGCCGCCGACCGATAATCATCGACCAAGGCTTCGATCTCGGCTTCGCTCAACATATGTGGCGTGGGCCAGTGCTCGTCCACGGGCACGGCAGACGACGAGACCGTGTCCCATGGCATCTCGCGGCGGGCGGCGGCGTCATCCACCGTTAACGTACCAGCACCATGCCACGGACGCTGTGTCGAGCCTTTCGGCCCGGCATGTCCCAGTTGGATGCCCGCCATGCACTGCTGCGCATGCAGAAAATCGACGATCCGACGCAGCGGCGGGACGTGGGCGTCAAGCCACAAGCCATTGCAACCATCAGTGCCTCTGCCCTGACGCGTCGTTGCCGTGGCCTCCATCATCACCAGTCCGGCCCCACCGAGGGCAAAGCGCCCGAGGTGCACGAGATGAAAATCGTCAACAAAACCTTCGTTCGAACTATAGAGCGACATCGGCGAGACCATCACCCGATTTTTCAGCGTGATGCCTCGCAGCGGCCAGGGCTCAAATAGTTTCACGGGCTCGGTACTGACGTCTTCCATGCGCGGCTTCCTTTGAGTTGTTCAACGACGATGATGAGTGTGGCCAAGGCTAGGCCCCGGACAATCCGTGTGTGACCAGTTTCCGGTAAGCCTCGACCACCCAATCCGGCACATCGTCTCCTGCGCTATCGTCCTGGTTGGCGTAACGCCCCAAATACAGGCGGGCCCCCATCAGCACAAACGCCACGACCTCGAGCTCTTTCTCGGAATAGCCGGGGATCTCGCCCCGTTCCCGCCCTTTCTTGAAAAAGCGCATATAGCCTTCCATGACCATATCCAGATGCGCCTGGTAGGCCTTGGGGGCAAAGCTGGGGGCTTCGTTCAGGATGCGAAAAAAATGGGGGTGAGCCTTGAGAAATGAAAAGAACCCGCGAAACCCCAGTTCTTCTCGCTCGAGCAAGGTTTTGCCCTGCTTGGTGCATTCGCCCACGTGCTCCAGCATGCTCTTGCCCAAGGTAGGCAATAGCTTGTCCAGAATGTCCTGGCGGGAATCGAAATGGTTGTAAAACGTGCCCTGCGCAACCCCCGCGCGTTGCGTAATCAGGGTAATGGACGCATCCTGATAGCCGCGCTCCCCGACGATCTCGCCCGCAGCATTGAACAAGGCCTCGCGGATCAGCCGGCCCCGCTCATTGCGTGAGCTGCCTTCGCGCCAGTCCTGAGTCGCGGGCGGCGGTGCCGGGGGATTGATTTTTTTTGAGGGGCGGCCTCGAGTAGCCATGGCAATTAATGAACAGTGATTCACACATCACCAATAATGAGCTACCTGAGGCGTCTGGTCAACCTACGACGGGCTTTTTCTCCACACCGCGCCACCCGACTTGCCGCCGGAGATGGACAAACTGGCTTCGTGGCAACGCTCCCGCAGGTCTTCGCCCAGAGATTGAATGGCCGACGGCGAAAACCGTGCGGCGATACCCACGGCGCTGATGGCCATCAATGGAATTTGATGTTCGTCCAGAATGGGCGACGACACGGTGGTAATACCTTTTACGAAATGCCCCTCGTCCGTCGCGTAGCCGATCTCGCGCACGTTTTCGACGTCGCGCATGTAGGCCTCGAAACTCGGACCGTCTTCCCAGCGCAACCCACTGATATTTGTTCGCAGCTCGGCCGGCGATAGCGTCGAATAGGCGGCCATGCAGCGGCCCAGCGCCGCAATGTACATAGGCAGGCGCTGGCCAATGCTCAGATGTACCCGCATGGTGGCCCCGCTTTCTGCCAGATCGACCAAGACCACGCGGTCATTCGTCGTGCGTTGCCACAGCGTGATCGTCACGCGATGGCGGCTGGCGAGCTCCTGCAAATGCGGGCGCAGCAGGCGCACATACGAGGCTTGCTCCAGAGAGCCTTTGGCGAGTTCGACCAAACCCAGCCCCATGCGATAGGTCTTGGTATCCTCATCAAAATTCACCAGACGCTCTTGCACGAGGGTCTTTAGCAAGTTAAAGCAGGTGCTGGAGTTCAGGTCCAGATCCCGAGCGATCCGCGTCACCCCCAGCGGCGTCGTCGCGCTCGCCAAATGGCGCAGAATGCTGATACCGGCGCTCAGCGCACCGACTTTTTTTTCGGGCGATGCGGGTGCCTCAGCCATGAGGCGTCACCAATGCATCCAGCGCCCAGGCTTGATCACCCCGCACGGCCAAAGGGTTGATTTCCAGTTCTGTCAACGGCTGCTGTACAAACCACGCGCACAGTTGCGCAACGCGCGCGGCCAGTGCCGGGACATCGGCAGCGGGCCGGCTGCGGAAACCCTCAAGCAGTCGACCGATCCGCAATCCACGCAGCATGACTTCGACATCATGGGCCGACAGCGGCAAGAGCCGACTCACCACATCAGGCCACAACTCTGCCTCGACACCGCCTCGGGCCAGTGTCAGCGTCGCGCCAAATCGTTCGTCCATTCGCAGCCCCAGCAATAACTCGTGATCAAACGGGATCATTTCCTCGACCAGCACCCCTTGACTATCGATATTCAGTTGCTGACCAATGGCTTGCAATCGGCTGATCGCCGCACGCAGCGCATCCGCATCCCGTATCGGCAAAATCACGGCGCCCGCGTCACTTTTATGCAGTAAATCGGACGATTGTAGTTTGGCCACGAGTGGATACGAAAGCCCGTTGATTGTGCCGTCAGGCGAAACACGGATCTCCTCGTCGCTGGCGATCAATTGCCCACACGGTAACGCAATCACCGGACAATGGCGCAACCGTTGTTTCCCGTCCCATTCCGAGATGGGCCGGCCCGCGGCGCGCTGTGGCGCGTCGTTGGGCGGTGGCAGCTTCACCGCCATAGCGGCTCGCTGCCTGTCGCGTACTTGCAAAGACTGCGCGATGGCGCGCATCGCCTGGGGGATATCGAGAAAAACGGGGATGCCTTTATCTTCCAGCGCACGAATGCTGGATTCCAGCGCGCCAATCCACACGACAATGATGGGGCACGCAATCTCGCGGCGAGCCTCGGAGAGTTCGCGCACAAAGACATCCGCGATGCTGTGCATCATGCCGATGAACAAGACAATGCCGTCAATGCCGGGATCCGCCCCCAGCGCGCGAAAGGACGCGCCGATCATTGCCGTGTCTTGCAGCACGTTGCCAGTGATATCGAGCGGATTGGCCGGATGCACAAAGGCAGGCAGCACGGGCGTGAGCGCATCGACCGTGCTCGCCGACAAAGCCGGTAGCGCCAAGCCCAACGATTCGCACGCATCGGCGATCAGCACCCCGGCCCCGCCCGACACGCTCATCACGGCCAGCTTGGGTCCGAGCGGCGTCGCCCCGCGCAGGAAAATGCGGGCGGCGTCCATCATCTCCGTCAAGCTGTCGACCCGCAGCGCCCCGTATTGCTGCAGGCAAGCGTCATATAACGCATCGTCACCGGCCAACGCACCGGTATGAGACGCCGCCGCGGCCGCCCCCGCCTGAGAGCGTCCCGATTTGATGGCGATCACCGGTTTGCCCGCGCGCGCCGCGCGCTGCAAGGCATGGCGAAACGCATCCGGACGCCGAATGTCTTCGATGTAAAGTCCGATCACCTCAGTCCCGGGATCTGAGGCCAGAAAGTCGATTGCTTCGGCCGCATCGACATCGCACTCGTTGCCCGTCGTGATCCACTGACCGGCGCCTATCCCGGAACGCAGCACGATATCGAGCCAATACGCACCTAACGCGCCGCTTTGGCTCACGAACGAAAAACGTCCCGCATGCAGCTTGCTGCTTTCCACCGCCGTCGTGAACGACGCAATCAAACCCGTATGGCTATTCGCCACGCCGAGACAGTTCGGGCCCACAATCGTCACGCCGTGCTCGCGCGCCAGCGCGCCGAGGCGCTCTTGCATGCGGCGGCCCTCTTCGCTCAGCTCGGCGAATCCGGATGAGAACACCACAAACGCCTTGACCCCCGCGGCGACGCCCTCGAGCACAATGCCTTCGACATGTGCACTGGCCGTCCCGATGATGACCAGATCAACGGGCTGGCCTATCGCGGACAGTGAGGGATAACACGGCAATCCCTGAACCTCGGTGCGCGACGGGTTAACAGGAAACAGCTTTCCCTGATAGCCGCTCGCCAGCATGTAAGCCAGTGGCCTGCCGGATATCTTCGAACCATCGGCGCTCGCCCCGACGATCGCGACACTTTGCGCGTTAAGCACACTGGCCAGGCGATGAACGGAGGGTGCAGCCGATGCAGGCGTAGCAGGCTGTTCCGGCTTGATCGAGGCAGCAGATGACACGTGAGGCGTCCTTATCAGAGGTGGCGAAATCTCGATGATGATCGCCTAGTCGTAGAATTTTATTCTATATAAAGAATTTCACTTACCCAAGTCGAATTTTTCATCGCTTTATTTATACGTATAAACCCTATATCTAAACAGTTCTTTCGAATGATAAATTCTCTATATAGAATTTTATTCTTGAAACGAGATATTCGATGAGCCTTGATTTTTCCTTTTCGCCTGAGCATGAAGCCGTGCGCGATACGGTCCGCCGCTTGTGCCGCGAGGAGCTTGCACCCCTCGTCGCCCCCGCCGAGGAAACCGAGACCTTCCCCAAACAGGTATTCAAGCGCTGGGGAGAGCTGGGCTTGTTTGGTGTGCGTTATCCGGAAGCCGACGGCGGCAGCGGCCTGGACAAGGTCAGCGACTGCATCGTACGTGAGGAGCTGAGCTACCTGAGCCAGGCCTTTGCCACGAGTTGGTCGGCTCACTCGCATCTGGGCATCTGGCCCATCTGGAAAATTGGCACCCCCACGCAAAAACAACGGTACTTCGAGCCGGCGTTGTCGGGAGAAAAAATCTCGGGCTTTGGTCTGAGCGAACCGGATGGCGGCTCGAATATCCGCGCGATGAAAACACGGGCGGACAAGGTGCCGGGCGGCTGGAAGCTCAACGGCAGCAAGCTCTATATCACCAACGCGCCGTTCGCGGATTTTCTGTTGGTGGCCGCGCGCACCAGTGCCGAACTCAAGCCCGAGGCCATTAGCCTGTTCATTGTCGACCTGCCCAATCCCGGATTCGATATCCACAAACTGCGCAAAGAAGGCATTCGGTCCTCTGAGACCGGGCTGATCCATATCGAGGATGCTTTCGTCCCGGATGACTGCCTGCTGGGTGAAGTCACAGGGACCTATCCCGTCATCCTGGAATGCCTGAGCGAAAACCGCGTCGGCGTTGCCGCCAACGCATTAGGCATGGCCCGCGCCGCCCTGGACGCCGCGCAATCGTATGCCAATGATCGCATCGTCGCCAACAAACGTATTGGCGACTACCAGGCCGTAGCGCACAAACTGGCGGACATGGCCGCGCAAGTCGAGTCCGCCAAATGGATGGTGTACTACGGCGCCTGGCGCGTGGATCAGGGCAATCTGGACACGGCCACCGCCGCCAAAGTCAAGCTCATCGCCACGGAGACTGCCGTGCAGGTCAGCGAGCAGGCCATTCGCATTCTGGGTGGTGCGGGCATCATGTCCGAGTACCCCGTGAGCCGCATCCACCGGGATGCGCTGGTCTATGTCATCGGCGAAGGCACCAGCGACATTCAGCGCAACATCATCGCGCGCCAGATGGGTTTTAAACCATGACGATGAACGCCTTTATCACCGGCGTGTACGACACGGCCGTGGGCGAGCTGCCCGGCAGCAGCTGCATGTCTTTACACGCGCAGGCCGCCATGGGCGCCATTGACGATGCCGGCCTGCGCCTGAGCGACATCGACGGCGTTCTGTGCGCGTACTCCTTTACCGAACCGCATCTGATGTTGGGCTCGGTATTCTGCGAATATCTGGGCATTCATCCCGGCACGTGTTTCGCCATTCAGGCGGGTGGCGCCAGCGCCTGCATCATGATCATGCAGGCCGCGGCCCTTGTCGCCAGTGGCCAGTGCAATCACGTGCTGGTGGTCACGGGCGACAACCGGCTGACCGGCCTGTCGCGCGACGGTGCCGTCGCCGCGTTGTCCGAAGTCGGGCACCCCCAGTTTGAACGGCCCTTCGGCATCAGCGTACCGGCGTCCTACGCGCTCGTCGCCCAGCGCTACATGCACGAGTACGGGACGACCTCCGAGCAATTGGCCTCTATCGCGGTGGAGCATCGCCGCCACGCCGCTCGACACCCCAAAGCGCATCTTCGCACCCCCTTGTCGGTCGCGGATGTCCTGGCCTCCAAGAAAATCGCCGATCCGCTGCACATGCTGGACTGCTGCCTGATTTCCGACGGTGGTGCCGCGTTGGTGGTCAGCAGTGCCGCCGCCCATCGCGACAGCCCGAGCAAAGCCGTAGAGATACTGGGCGCGGGACAGGGCCACACCCACGAACACATCATCAATGCCCCCAGCCTGGTGGACTTTGGCTGCAAGGCCTCATCGGCCGCGGCCTTCGCCCGCGCGGGCGTACAGGCCAAGGACATCGATGTCGCGCAGATTTATGACTCGTTCACGATCACACTCGCCGTGGAGCTGGAGTCCATTGGCTTTTTCCAACGCGGCGAGGCCGGTGTTGCAGCCGCGACCGGCCAACTGGGGCTGGGCGGCGCCCTGCCCTGCAATACACATGGCGGCCTGCTCTCGTATGGCCACTCCGGTGCCGCGGGCGGCATGTTCCATGCGGTCGAGGCCGTCCACCAGCTGCGTGGCCACGCCCAGGAACGCCAAGTCGCCGATGCACATCTGGCATTCGTTCATGGCGATGGCGGCATTTTGTCGGCCCATTGCTCTCTGGTTTTAGGAGCCTGATATGACAGCGACGCTGGCTCGTCCCCTGCCTCGGCCCGATGCACAGACGCGTCCTTACTGGGACGCTTGCGCGCAGGGACAACTTACGTATCAGTCCTGCACGCGGTGCGGGCGCGTGCAATTTACTCCGCGTGCCTTGTGCGAACAGTGCCAATGCACGGATTTGGGCTGGCATCTGTCCGAACGCATCGGCACCGTCCTCACGTTTACCACTGTGCATCGCGCACCGTTGCCGGTATTCAAGGCCATGACGCCCTACGTGATTGCGCTCATCGACATGAAGGAAGGCTTTCGTCTCATGGCCAACGCGACGGCAGACGTAAGCCAGAAAATAGCCATTGGCAGCACAGTGCAGATTGGTTTCACTGAGGTAAATGGCATGACGTTACCCATCGTTCAATCCCTTATCGAGATGCCACGATGACTATTCCCCACTCGCCTCGAAAAGTTTTTCTGTTCGATGATTTTGTCCCGGGTACCGTGCTGGGAGAAGGCACCGAAACCTATGACGCTGATCAAGTAAAGCGCTGGCAGTCGCTCTTTGGCAATACCGACGCCGACGGTGCATCGGGCCCGGCCGAACAAGCCAGCCTGGCCACTGTGATGATGATGCGGGCGTACCTGAACATCGTCGCCCCCCGACCGCCGGGCAACATCCATGCAGGCCAAAATCTGAATCTTCGTGGGCTGCCACGGCCGAGAGAAACGGTACGGCTGGCGGTGCGCTGCATCGATAAGGCACTGCGCCGAGAACGCCGTTTTGTTGAACTCGGCGTCACCTGCAACGGCGACGATGATCGAGACATCTTCTCGGGAAAACTAACCCTGATATGGGCAGCGTGATGACCGAACCCACCCCTCCCACAAGTTTTAAGACGGCTACGCTGCTCATCACCGAGCAGGCCATTCGCACCTATGCGGAATTGACGAACGACTTCAATCCGCTGCATCTGGACAGCGACTTTGCGGCACAAACCCCCATGGGTCGGGTGATCGCGCACGGCACGCTGTCTTTATGCCTGCTGTGGCAAGCCGTCTATCGAAACTTTCGAGCCGCCGACATCGCGTCGCTAGAACTTGATGTCCGGTTTATCAAACCGGTCTTTATCGGCGACTCGATCACTGCGGGGATTACCCCCAATGCGGATACGCCAGGCGGCTGGCGGGTATGGGTCCGCAACCAGGATGGACAAGATTGCGTCGCAGGAGAAATGCGCTTTTGCTAACGCGACCATGCCGGCAGAAAACCGTTTATTCACCGCAGAAAACTTACAGAAGACCCAAAAAAACACTAAAACTCGGAGACAACTGATGCCCTTTATTTACCGCTCACTGCTGCTATCCATCGCAGGTCTTGCCGCCTGCATCCTCCCCGTACACGCCCAGACCATTCCTGAGGGCAAGCAGGTGCGCATTATTGTTCCCTACTCCGCCGGTGGCACGTCCGATATCCTGGGCCGCAAGCTGGCCGAGCAACTCAGCAAACGACTGGGCCGTGTCGTCATCGTAGAAAACAAGGCTGGCGCAGGCGGAAGCATCGGCACCGAAGCCACCGTCCGTGCCGCCCCCGATGGCACCACGATCTTGCTGCATAGCGGCGCCATTGCGACCGAGCCTGCCATCAAGGCCTCTCTGCCGTATGACGTGACCAAAGATCTGGCCGCCGTCACGACCGCAGTGCGCGGACCATTTGCCTTGCTGGTCAACAACAACGTGCCAGTCTCGAGCGTCGCCGAACTGGTGCAATATGCCCGGGCGAATCCCGACAAAGTGAATTACGGCACACCCGGTGTCGGCACATCTGTGCACTTTGCCAGCGAGTACTTCAAGTCCGCCTCCCAGGCCCCGTTGACGCATGTCCCCTACAAGGGTGCGAGCGCCGCGCTGACGGGCCTGATGGGCGGCGAAGTCCAGGTCGTGATCGATCCCTTGGCTACCGCAAAGAAGTACGCCGAAGCCAGTAAAGTCAAAGCCTTGGCCGTCACCACCAAAGACCGCACGGATCTATGGCCTGAAATGCCGACAGTCGCCGAGTCCGGCGTTCCCGGCTTCGACTCCGCCGTCTGGTACGGACTATATGTGCCCGCCAAAACGCCAGCCGCCACGGTTAATCTGTTAAACGAAAATTTCGTCGCCATTTTAAAGTCACCCGAGATGCAAGAATGGCTGACCGGCCAAGGCCTGGAAGCCGTCGGTAACTCTCCTAAGGAATCTGGCGAGCAACTGGTGACGGAAATCCAGAGTTGGAAAGATCTGGCCAAGACCGCCGGCATTCAGACGCAATAACATCGTTCCTATACAGGCGTCGTACAACCCCGTATGTACAACGTTACAGGAAGCCTCCTGGGACCGGGCTCTGCCCGGTTCTTTGCCTCGTTTTCAGGGCGACCCTAAGCCGGATCGTGCGCCAATATCCACTCCTGCCCGGCGCGCTGATTCACGCTCTGCGCAGCCACATGGCACGAACGCCGGGCATGCTGAAACACCTCATGCACCGCCTTGGTCGCGCTGCGCCGCGCAAACAGCGACATGCTGATAGGCAGGGGCGTCGGCCAGTCCTGCAGCACCAAACTGCCTTCCTGAAGCTCTTTCAATATAAAAGCAGGGGGGATAGCAGCTACGCCATAACTGTTTTGCAATAGCTGCAAAATGGACTCTACCGATGGGAAGTTCTCGATTTTGACCTCTTCCAACCCACGGTCGGCAAGAAACGTCTGCAAATTGGCGTGCGGCAACGAAAACCGCGAAAAGGTCAATACACGCAGATCTGCCAGGCTGGACAAGTCGAAACTCGGCTTGCCTTGTGCAAGGGCTGGCGAGGACACCCATGCCAAGGGATAGTCGCAAACCCCGCACACCATGTAGTCCGTCGAACCAATAGCCGGCAAGAACGGCATATCCTGAATCATCAGATCGATTTTTTTCTGCGTAAAGAGATCTTGCAAATTCCGCGAGGTGTCGACCGTGACAGCCAGCGATATCAATGGAAACTCGGCCGTAATGTCCTGGATCAATTGGCTCAACCACGTCTTCACGACCGTTTCCACCACCCCCACGTGCACCGGACCCGCGCTGGGCTGGTCATTACGCGCCAGCATGCGGATGGATTTCTCGAGATGGAGAATCTTTCGAGCCTGCTCCACGACCTGCTCACCATGGACGGTCAGCTTCAGCTGCCGCGAACTGCGGTCCAGCAAATGCAGATCGAGATCGTCTTCCAAATTGGCGATGCGCTGCGACACCGCCGTCTGGGTGACGTGCAGCGCCTCGGCCGTTTCACGAAAACTGCCGACACGAGCCAGCACAATGAGGGTTTCCAGAAAGCGGGTATTCACGTAGCTATCCCATTAGGTGCATCCCGATCAAACAGACACAGCAGACTTGGCAAAGCCCGCCTCAAGAAAATGTTTTCTTGCAACTCCAAAAAAACTCGTTTGCCAAGGCTGGTGTACTGACAGGATTATCATTATCCCACCATCGCCCACGCATCGACGCCACGACCTCCCGCATGACAGAAATCCTAAGTGAAGAAGCCCCTATCACCGTGCCCGCTGCGTGCACCCCTCGCATGCACGCAGCGGGCGCGGGCGGTGTTTATATGGATTGCGGCGGGGCCGCTATCGACATGGACGTACAGGAACGCATCTGGGCAATCGCCGAACACCTGCGCGGTTCGGCGGCACTACCCGGCATTCGTGAAATCGTCCCGGGGGTCAACAATCTCCTCGTCCTGTTCGACCCGTTACAACTCAACCCCGAGATGGCGCGGGAACACATACTGGCGCTCTGGCAACACACCACACCCGCCAGCCTATCGCACAAAACGCTGAATATCCCCGTGATCTACGGCGGAGAAGATGGAATCGATTTACCGCAAATGGCCGAACAAGCCGGCCTGAGCATCACCGATTATGTCGCTCTACACAGCAGTGCCCACTATCGCGTGGTGTGCATAGGCTCCACGCCCGGCTTTACGTATCTGTCGGGCTTGCCCGAACGCCTGCATGCGCCACGCCGGTCCAGTCCGCGCCTGCGCATCCCCAAAGGCTCGGTCATCATTGGCGGCGTACAGGCCGGCATCATGCCGGGCGATGCCCCGTCCGGTTGGCACATTCTTGGCCGCACGATACTAGAGACCTTTGATGCGCAGCGCGAGCCTGCCTGCCTGCTGGCCCCCGGCGATGTCGTGCGCTTCATTGCGCAGGAGATCAACCTATGATCCAGATCATGACCTCTGGCGCCGTCAATCTGATTCAGGACGAGGGACGGCACGGCTACATGCATTTGGGCGTTTGTACCGGTGGCGCGATGGACAGCTTGTCGCTGCGCTATGCCAACGCGTTAGTCGGCAATGCACCGGACGCCGCGGGGATCGAGATTGTGCTTTTTCCATTCAAAGTAAAATTTGAACGTGACACCGTCTTTGCATGCACGGGGGGCGACGGCCGCATCGAACTCGACGATCAAGTGCTCGCCCCGTGGTGGCGCGGCCACGCCAAGGCCGGCCAGATACTCACCCTGCATCGCCCCAATCGGGGCCTGCGGCAATACTTGGCCGTGTCAGGCGGCATTGACATCGCCCCCGTACTGGGCGCCCGAGCCACCGATCTGAAATCCGGTTTCGGCGGGCTCAATGGCCGCGGCCTGAAACGCCTGGATCGATTGCCGCTAGGGCAACCCCACGGCGATACCATCGCAACAGGGTCGCTGGGTTGCATCCCCAAAGCGTTGCCCGGCCTATTGCGCCAGTTGCATCGAGGGTGTGTCACCGTGCGTGTGATTCCCGCGGCCGAGTTCAGCGAATTCACACCGGACTCCATCAAACAGCTATTCACGTCGCCTTGGCAGGTCACCGCCGATGCCAATCGCCAAGGCTATCGTCTGCAAGGAGAACACTCCTTGAGCATGACAGAACGACGCGAGCTCTTGTCCCACGGCATCGTTCCGGGCACGGTCCAGGTTCCGCCCGCCGGGCAACCCATTATCCAGCTAGCCGAGGCCAACACATGCGGCGGCTATCCCAAAATCGCAACTGTCATCGAGGCCGATCTCTGGCGCCTGGGCCAAGTCCCCAGTGGTTGCGCGTTGAGATTCGAACATGTGGATATCACTACCGCCGTCACCGCGCTACGCGAACAAACCAACGACCTGCAGGCGTTAAACGACAACCTTCCTCTTATGGCCAACCGACGCCGACACGCCGGGCGGCCGATTTCCTAAGGAGCAACGAATGGCAATCAAAGGCACTTCCGTAGACCTGAATTCCGATATGGGCGAAGGCTTTGGCGCCTATCGCATGGGGGACGATCCGGCCATCCTGAAGATCGTGACCTCCGCCAATATCGCCTGCGGCTTTCACGGCGGCGATCCGGAAATCATGGCAAGTACATTTACCCAGGCCAAGGCATTGGGCGTAACGCCGGGCGCGCATCCAGGCTACCCGGACCTATGGGGTTTTGGCCGTCGCGACATGGTTTTTTCCCCCGAGGAAATCGAACGTCTGATCGCCTATCAAGTCGGCGCGGCGCTAGGGGTCTCCACCTACGCCGGCCACCCCATCAAGTACGTAAAAACCCATGGCGCCCTGGGCCATCAAACCTACCATAGCGTGGAAGTTGCCACGGCAGTCTGCCGCGCCGTCAAAGCGGTAGACCCCAGTTTGATTCTGCTTTCTATCGCCAATGGACAACAGGACAAGATCGCCCGTGAGATGGGTATCCCATCCAAGGCGGAAATCTATGCGGATCGAGGCTACGACGAGGCGGGCTTTTTGATCTCTCGCAAGCTGCCTGGTGCACTGTTAAAAGACGCCGACCAGGCCGCGCAGCGCATTTTGCGCATGCTGGAAATGGGGGGTGTGGAAACCGCCAGTGGCAAATACCTGACGACCCCCATCGATTCGATCTGTGTGCATAGCGATACACCGGGCGCGATCGACATGGCCAGCCGAGTACGCGCCCGACTCGAGGACGCGGGCGTCACTGTCAAAGCTTTTGCCTGACTTAACGTGGTATTTCGCCGCCCCGACGCAGCACCTGCCCGGGGCGCGCGCCACTTGCTCGCCCGTCCTGCCACACCACGGCACCATTGACCAACACCGTATCGATACCGATGGATGGGGCGATGGGCTTGGCAAACGTCGCGGCCTCATCCACCGTCTCTGCGTTGAACAACGTAATGTCGGCATAGGCGCCTTCGCGCAACACACCACGATCGACCAAGCCAAAGCGATCGGCCGTCAAGCCGGTCATTTTATGCACGGCCTTTTCGAGGGTAAACAACCCCAGGCCACGCCCGTAGTGACCCAGCACGCGCGGAAAAGTCCCCCATAGTCGCGGATGGGGCTGCTCGTCATGCGGCAGTCCATCCGAACCAATCATCGTGTCGTCGAATTGCAGGATGCGCTGCACATCGGCATCGTCCATCCGAAAATAAATCGCCCCGGCCGGCAAGAGCCGTTCGACTGTCTGCTCTACCGAACATCCCAGTTCCCGCGCGAGCTCATCCAGATCACGGCCAGCGTACTGTGGCAGGCTTTTAGACCAGGTCACCAGCGTGCGCGACGCGCTGAGGGCATGCTTGTACGTCAAGATAGTGGACGACGCCGAATAGGGATAACAATCCAGGCAGACGGGCTGCTGCTTCATGGCCTCGCTGATGCGTTGCAGCGTCTGCACCGAACGGCCATAATTGCTCGCGCCCGCCAGCTTGTGATGCGAGATCACGACCGGCACAGACAACTCGCGGCCGATGCGAAATGTTTCCTCGAGCGACGCCATGATCTCGTCGCTCTCGTCCCGCATATGCGTGCAGTACAGCGCGCCGTACGTAGTCAACGGCCGACAGACCTCGATGATTTCTTCGGCAGTGGCGGCAAAGGCCGGCGCATACGCCAGTCCGGTCGACACGCCGATGGCGCCGGACGCGAGAGCCTCTTCGACATGGCCGCGCATGGCGGCGATCTCCGCATCATTGGCGGGACGCGAAAGATCATCCATCGTGATCACGCGCAAGGTCGAATGGCCGACCAGCATGGCGCAGTTGGTCGCCGCGGGCTGATCACGCAGCGCTTGCAGATAGTCGCCGTAGCGCGCATAGCGATACCACTCGCCCGTGTTGTCCAACAGATCCAGTGGCGGCGTGATCGTCGCCGGCGCGGGTTGCGGCATGGGCGCCAAAGAAATCCCGCAGTTGCCGCCTATGACGGTGGTCACGCCCTGGCTGACCTTGGGCACCATCTCGCCCGCGGACAACATGACACGGTCGTCGTGTGTATGCGCGTCGATAAACCCGGGGGCCGCCACCAGCCCCCGACCATCGATGTCCTGGCGGCCGGCAGCGCCGCCGAGATCGCCCAGACGCGCGATCCGATCGCCATTAATACCAATATCGCCATCGAAACGGGCCGCGCCCGTCCCGTCGACGATTTCCACGTGACGGATCACGACGTCATAAGTAGGTTGCATAATCAGCACCTTATATAGAAACAAGGTAGAAACAGCACTGCGTCATGGCGTTGCCATGACGTATCGACGTTCCTTATTTATCTGCTTTTTCGATATTCCAGAACACCGTCACGGGCGACTCCATCACGCCGCTCAGCTTGGTACTGTACGCTGCGGGAATCGAGAACTGCCCCAGCGGCATGACCACGCCTTCGTCGATCGCCAGCTTCTGGATCTGTGCCGCGATCTCCTTGCGCTCGGCCGGATCGACCGACTTGGCATACTTCAGCCGCAGGGCTTCGATCTCCGGCACGTCGGGCCATCCGGCCCACGATTTGCGGCCCGACGCGGCCAGCGTGGTGTTGCCAAACGGATCGCCACTGGTCGCCAGGATGCTGTAGGTGGAAAAGATATTCCAGCCACCTTCCGACGGTGCCTTCTGATTGCTTTGCTGGGTCACCACCGTCTGCCAATCCATCGGCTTCATATCGACCTTGAAACCCGCCTTACGCAGCGCCGCTCCGATCACGACCGGCTGGGCCGAGAGCATAGCGATATCGGTTGGCTGCAGCAGTACGACGGGCGTCCCGTCGTACTTGGCCTCTTTCAGCAAGGCCTGGGCCTTCTCGATCTTCGCCGGCACGATCCAGTCGGCGCCATAATTATTGGCGTTCGGGTTACCGCAGCCCATGACCGCCGGGCACGTCTTGTAGTAATCCGGATTTCCGACCAGCGCCTTGAGCACATCCTCTTGCGCGACGGCCGCCATGGCCGCCTGACGCACAAGCTTGTTATCGAACGGCGGGTACAGGTGATTAAAGCGGAAGTACGTCCAAGCCCCCAGCTTATCCAACACCGACACCTTGATATCGTCGCGACCCTCCACTAGCGGCAACAGATCAAACGGCACCTGCTGAATGAAATCGACCTCGCCATTCTGCAAGGCATTCAGAGCGGTCATCTGATCGGGCATGCCGATCCACTCCACACGATCGACCTTGACCGTCTTGCCCCCCGACGTCCAGCTCGATTTCTCGCTACGCGGGACATAGTCGGTATTTTTCTCGTAGACGACCTTCAGCCCCGGCTTGAACTCCGAGGTCACAAACTTGAAAGGCCCCGAGCCGATGTACTCCGTAATCGGCGTAGCGGATGACGTCTGGGCAATGCGTTTAGGCATCATAAAGGCCGGCCGCGAGCTGAGCTTGGACAAACCCTCGAGCAACAGCGTGGTGGGCTCTTTCAGCTTGACCTCAAACTGCTTGTCGTCGATCACCGCGATGTCGGCGACCATGGGCATCAACACCTGGCCCGTGGAATCCACGCTGGCCCAGCGCTTGATCGACGCCACGCAATCCTCGGCCTTGACGGGTGCGCCGTCATGCCACTTCAGGCCTTCACGCAGCGTGAAGGTATAGGTCTTGTTATCGTCCGAGACCGTCCAGCTCGCCATTTGCGGATGAATCTTGAAATCGGCATCCACACCCAACAGCGTGTCATAGATCATGTAGCCATGATCACGCGTCAGGAATGCGGTGGTCAGGATGGGATCCATCACACGCAGGCCCGATTGCATCACCACGGTGACCGTCGAGGCCTGCGCGTTCACGCCGGCCAGCAGCGTGCTGGCCAACAAGGCCGCGGAGGCGATGCCGCGCCACGATTGCGGGAGCGATCCCTGCAGCAAATGCGTCTTGAATATTGTCATGTTTACCCCTGATTCAGTGATTAATACGATCTTCGTCAGCGCTGTCGTATGACAGGTGTGGATCTGTTCGGACTTTCAAGGTAGAGCGTGCCCACAGTTCATCGATATTGCAGCAGCCGGGATGTGCTTGAACATCCCGGTGTCATGTAGCGGGCCGGCTGACCGCTTCTAATGCGTTAAGCGACTCAGTTTTCAAATTTTCGGGCAGACTTTGGATCAGTGTCTCCAGCGCCCCATCCAGACGGTCCCAGCCCTCATTCGTGCGCAGCGGCACGCCAAGAAAATGACTCTCTGTCTTGGATCGCAGCATCAGATACAGCACACCCGCCAGCATGATGCTGACGGTCGCCGGCACATCGGCCTCTGTCGTCAAACCGTCCACGCGATCAATAAACCCGCGCGCCGCCCGTTCACGGCGCTGCGCCAATTCCGTCGTGATCGCATTACGCTCAATCAACTCCCAACGGCGCACCTCGCGTAGCGATTCGTTGTTCGCCAGTGCGTCTATCTGCGCACGCAACATTTCCAATATCAGCGCCGCCGGCGTGCGCTGGCTCGACTCGTCGTCTTTCAGCAGCTCCGATCGCCCCGTCCAAAAATCCTGCTCTTTCATCCAGGCCAGCATCAGGCCCGGCATGCCGTCGAAATAGCGATAAATCAGTTCTTTACTGACACCGGCACGCTTGGCGATGGCATTAATGCCGACACCGCCCATGCCGGCCTCACGGATTTGATCGTCGAGGGCTTGCAGAATCTGGCGCTCGGTTCCTTCACGTCGCGACATCGTCCGTCCTCATCAGTAGCGTGTGTTGCGCCAGCTCGGTCAGAGGCGCGGCGATGCCATCGCCCAAATCCGCATAGAGCTCGGTCGCTACATGGCCCAACAGCTCGCCATCACGGCGCACTTCTGCGCCCAGATACACCACTGTGGCTCGCCGATTCAGCGACGGCACATGCGGATCCGCCGACTCCAGCCGCACGATGTCGCCGTTCTCGTCAACGTGCACGCAATCCCGCGCGGCCGCGAGAATAGGTACGCCGCGCGTCAGCCTGAGAAATTGCCACGCCTCGGCACGCTCGTGCAGATGACTCCAGGCTAACTCGGCCAACCTTTCCGACAGATCCGCTGACTGTTCAGCAAAAATGGAATTGTGCAGCAGCGCCAAACGGCCTGTCGCATCGATGCGCTGCGCGGCCCCTTGATCGGGGCGACGGCCCACACGCGCGCTATTGCCCCATCCCAATGCACCATTGGCCGTCACAGCGATCAGTCCGGCATCGACCTCCGCATGGGCGGCCAGCACCTCGTTAATCGCGTCCTGTGGTCCCTGGCCCGCCGCCAGGCGATCCAGCACTGCCTGGTTCAAAGGGGCACCGTCCTGCCCTGCCCGGTTCGGCAGGCGATGTCCGGTGACCAGACCCAGTTGTGACGCACCCGGCAGAAACTGCACCAGCGGCTCGGGTCGGTCAGGCCCACTGGAGATCATCGCCGCAACGCGCGCATCCAGCCATGCTGACGGGATGCCCAGTTGACCTACTCCCCCCTTTTGCGTCACGCGATGATGCAGCTCACCCTGCGCATCCAGGATGGCCATCACGGCAAAGCCCCCAATGGCGCCCCGCCCCAATAACTCTGCGCCCAACACCGCGGCACGCACGGCCGCCCCGGCCCGTGGGCCACTGGCGGCGACTCCAATGGTCATCCCTGAATTCCCCTGGTTGAGCGTGATGCATAGCTCATCGTTTTAGCGATGTGACCAACTGGTCACATCACGAGAATCCTACACCCGGGTGATATGGAGAAACAAGAATTCAGGAGTAGGTAATAACCCGATAAGGCACGTCTCAGAAACGTCCCACCAACGTTTCATCAACGTTCCATGCAACAAAGAAAAGGATAGAGAAAAAAACAAACCCTTTCTAATTCAAGTGCTTATAAAACAGAAGACAGATGGCATAGAACTTGCTTTCACGGCTAGATACAACATAACTATCCCAGAGAGACAAAATGGCAGCACATTCCTCGCCGGCACTTCCGGAGGACAACAAGCTAGCAAGCGACGATCTCCACGCCCCCGGTTGGGTCGACACCGCTGGACGGCGCATCTCAATATCGAGACTTGAGCCCTGGATCGATATCACCTGGATCGTCATCGGCTTGATCCTGTGCCTGTACGCGCAACGTTTGGGAGTGTGGGGAATGTCAGGGCCGGACTCTGGATTTTTCCCAATGCTCGCTGGCGTCATTGTTTTAGCTGGCGGCATTGCCCAGTTGTTGACAACAACGCGGCGACGGCACAGTGCGGAGGATTTGCCGTTCTGGGACAACGCCGGCGCGCCGAGACGTGTACTCACACTGCTAACAGGCATCGTCGCGCTGATATTACTGACACGGTATGCCGGTTTCATCGTGGCTTCGCTGACCATGCTGCCGTTTCTGCTTCGTCAAGTCGAGAAACGCAGTTGGCTATACGCCATCACGGTCGCTGTTATTGCCACCATCGCGGTGCATGTGTTGTTTGTCAAACTGCTCGGTATGCAGATGCCGCGCGGTCCGTTGGGGTTCTAAGCATGGAAGCCTTCGACGGATTACTGACGGGCCTGGGCGTTATCCTGTCGCCCGAGAATCTTTATTACTGCGTGATCGGCAGCATCATCGGCACGCTGATCGGGGTATTGCCGGGTATCGGGCCGTTAGCGGCACTATCCCTGCTCATGCCGGTGACATTCACGCTTACGCCCGTGGCCTCCATTGCCATGCTGGCAGCCATGTTCTACGGCGCAATGTATGGTGGCTCGACAACCTCCATCCTGGTGAACATTCCAGGAGAAGCGGCATCCGTCGTCACCTGTCTGGACGGCTACCAGATGGCCCGTAAAGGCAGAGCCGGCGCCGCACTCGGCATGGCCGCCATCGGCTCGTTCGTGGCCGGCACGCTCAGCCTCGTGGCGCTCACGTTCTTCTCGCCCATGCTGGCAGACGTCGCATTGCGTTTCGGCCCACCCGAGTACTGCGCCCTGATGGTGCTGGGCCTCATCTGCACCATCCTGATGATCCAGGGATCGGCCGTAAAAGGCATCATCATGATCGCCCTTGGTTTTGCGTTCGGCGCTGTCGGACTAGACACGGTCAATGGCACCGAACGGCTGACCTTCGGTCTGCCAGAACTCGCGGGCGGGATTGATCTTGTCGCCGTGGTCATCGGCCTCTACGGTATTTCCGAAATTCTCTTCAATGTCGAACAGTTGGCAAAGAATGAAATAGTGCAGGGCCGCATTCGTGACCTGCTGCCCAATCGCCAGGATTGGGCGGCGTCATGGAAGCCCATCATTCGAGGCTCGGGCCTGGGTTTCTTGCTGGGAGTCGTCCCGGGCGGCGGGCCGGTGACTGCGTCCTTCATGTCGTACGCCTTGGAACGGCGCATCGCCCGAGACCCGTCGCGTTTTGGGAAAGGCGCCATTGAAGGCGTTGCCGGCCCGGAGTCGGCCAACAACTCGGCCGTCTCCAGCGGCATGATTCCGCTGCTTACCCTTGGGCTTCCGGGCAATGCGGTGACCGCCTTGCTGATGGGCGCCTTGATCATCCAGGGCGTACAACCCGGCCCCACGATGATCAGCCAACACGCCGACGTGTTCTGGGGAGTCGTAGCCAGCATGTACGTCGGCAATGTGGTCCTGCTGATTTTGAATTTGCCCATGATCGGCCTCTGGGTCCAATTGCTACGCGTGCCCTACGCCATCCTCTTCCCGGTGATCCTGCTATTGGCCGTCGTCGGCACCTACTCCACCAATAAAAACTTCTTCGATCTCTGGGTGATGTTCGGCTTCGGGGTGTTCGGCTACGTATTGCGCAAGTTCCGCTACGAGATGTCGCCGTTCGTGCTGGCGCTCGTTCTTGCCCCGTTGCTTGAGCAATCACTACGCCAATCACTCGTGATGTCGCCCGAAGGCGCCGCGATTTTCATCAACAGGCCACTCACAGCCACATTGTTGATGCTGTCGTTATTACTCGTGCTGATCATCGTCGTCGGCAGAGTTGGCAAAGTGTTTTTCAAAAGAGCAAACCTAGGAGACAAACCATGAAAAAACTGATTACCGCGTTCGCGACTGTCGGCGCCCTGTGCGGCGCCCTGCCCTTTTCTGTTAGTGCCGCCGACGATGCGCGTACACACATTCAAAGCATCAAGCCAGCGGATTTCCCCTCTGATCCTATCGAGGTCAATGTGGTCTACCCGGCTGGCGGCGGCATGGATATCAACGCTCGCCTGGCAGCAAAGTATTTCGAAAAATGGACCGGTGCGCAGGCCATCGTCAATAACCGTACCGGAGGCGCTGGTCTGGTTGGTCACACGTATTTAGCCAATCAGGCCTCCAACGACGGCTATACCGTCGCCGTCATCGCCAATCTGATCTTTGCCGATTCCATGCTGCGCGCAAAAGGTCGGTGGGACTACAACAAGCTCGAGCCCATCGCATTTCTCAACTACGAAGGTATCAACCTGGTGGTGTCGGCCGATGGCCCCTATCGCGACAAAAGCCTCAAGGAGCTGGTGCAACTGGCCAAGGACAAGCCGGGGACCGTGCGCATCAGTATGCTGCCTGGCACCATGTTCGAGTACATGGTCGAGCAGATAGAACAAGTCTCCGGCGCAAAATTCTTGAAAGTGCCGTTCCAGGGCGGTGCCCCCTCCATCACCGCCGCGTTGGGCGGCAACGTCGACATCGCGCTGGGCTTTTACGGGGAGATTCGCAGCTTCCTGGCCGCAGACAAACTCAAACCCGTCGGCGTATCGAGCGCCGAGCGCTCGCCCTTCCTGAAAGATACGCCTACCGTCAACGAGTCATTGGGCCGCAAGGATATCGTATGGGGAGCTACACGCTGGGTAGCCGTACCCACCGGTGTCGCGCCCGAGCGCAAAGCCTATCTGGCCGCGGGTTTCAGTGCCGCGGCGCAGGACCCCGAGCTTCAGGAAGAGTTTCGCAAGCTAGGCACGATCGTCGATCTATCTCTGGACTCGCCAGAGAAGATCAAGACGCATCTGGACGAACTGGCCACGATGGAACGCGAGTTTTATAAAAAGACCGGCCGACTCGAGCAGTAATGTTGTCAAGCGCGACGCGCTTGACCTGCGCGCCGCGCATTGTCTCGATTACGGAACAGACATGCAGACCCAAACAGATTCCGCCCTGCTCACGCCCCTGAACTTGTCAGGGCAGCGCCTGCGTAACCGCGTCGTGCACACCTCGATGAGCACCTACATGGCTAAGGAGGGCCGCAGCACCAAACGCCTCATCCGCTATTACGCCAATCGGGCACAAGGTGGGGCGTCGATGATCGTGACCGAGCCGTTATCAATGGCTCAGCACCAGGTAGCCTGGAGCCGACCTCGTGTCTACGACGACACACAGTGGGATGATTTCAAGCGTTGGGCCGAGGCGGTTGAGATCCATGACAGCCGGCTGATTGGCCAGATCCAGGATGGCGGCCGCGCACGCCATGAGGCAGGACGCACGTTCAGCGCCATCGGACCCTCACCATTGCCCGACGACTTGAGCTGGTCCATGCCCTATGTGCTGAGCGCCGATGAGATTCGTGGACTGATTGAAGAATTTGCGCAATCGTCACGGCGGCTTCAGCAATGCGGATTCAGCGGTGTAGAGCTGTCCTCAGCGCACGGCCACCTGTTTCACCAGTTTTTATCCCCTTGGGCAAATATCCGCGATGACGAATACGGCGGGAGCTGGGAGGGCCGTACCCGCTTCGTTGCCGAATTGGTCAGCGCCATCCGGGCAGAATGCGGCGACGCCTTCATTATCGGCCTGAAATTGCCCGGCGATGATGGCGTAAACGGAAGCATCGGCCCAGAAGAGGCAGCCACCATCGCCGATCTGCTGACCCGCACGCAACAAGCCAGCTACGTATGCTTTGCACAAGGCGCGCACGCAAAATCGCTGGAAATGCACGTACCCGACCGCCACGGTCCCCCCATGCCCTACATGGACTTGATACGCCGTCTCAAATCCTCGACTAACGGTATTCCCGTGATGGCATTAGGCCGCATCACTGATCCTGCCGAAGCAGAAGGAATCCTCGAGCGTGGCGAGTCAGAGCTGATCGGACTAGGCCGTGCCCTGCTGGCCGATCCCGCCTGGCTACCCAAGGCGCTAGCAGGCAAAACTAACGACATCCGCTATTGCGTATCCTGCAACACCTGTTGGGATACCATCATCACGCACAATCAGCCGTTGGCCTGCATCAACAACCCTCGTGTCGCGGATGAAGCCGAAGTGAACTGGTGGCCCAAACCAGAGGCAATGACCCGACGCATTGTGGTCGTTGGCGCTGGCGTAGCCGGCCTGGAGACAGCTTGGGTGGCGGCCGCTCGTGGTCACGAGGTCATCGTCCTGGGTCGTTCAGCCGAAATCGGCGGCAAAGCCCGGCTGCGCGCACAGCTACCCGGCGGAGAAACCATCACCAGCGTCTACGATTACCAATTCGTCGCTGCGCAGCGTGCCGGCGTCCATTTCGAACTGGGGGTGGAGGCCGATCTACAAACAATTCTCGCCCACCGCCCCGACATTGTGGTGCTGGCAACCGGGGCATCCATGTTCGTCCCTCAATGGATTCCACGCGACATCGCCGAAGACGGCTTGATACCGGATTTCCACGATGCTCTTTGGGAACTAGTACGCCATACGCAGAAACAGCCGGGAACCGCGGTCATCTATGACATGGACCACACGGAAGGCACCTACGCTGGCATCGAGCTATTAGGCAGACTCTTCGACCGCACCGTCGTCGTAACACCACGCGAGAGCATTACACGTGAGGTGTCCGTCGTCGCACGTCAAGGAATTCTACGGCGCTACGCACACTTACCTATCGAGGGAATCACGTTGTCCGAGCCCGTCTGGAGCGACGCCTTTGAGTCGGGCGCGCTGGAAATCCGCAACATCTACACCGATGCGCGCCAGACGATAGATGACGTCGCATTCCTGTCCTATTCCACCCCCCGCGTGCCCAACAAGCAACTAACCGACGCCCTGCGCGCAGCAGGTCTCGACGTCCATCTAGTGGGAGACGCACGTGCCGCACGCAACATTCTCGCCGCCACCGGTGATGGTCACCGACTCGGCAACTCACTCGTATAGCCTTTTGTAGACCTTGGAGAAAAACGCATGTCCAGCACCAGCATTACGACCATTGACGACACCACCGCCCTCATCGCCACCCAGGCCGCCGCCGAAAAGGCCCGCTCGCTCGGGCTAGCCATGAGCATTGCCGTCACCGACACAGCGGGTCATCTCAAGAGCTTCTTGCGCATGGATGGCGCATCGCTCATTTCGCTGCAGATCGCCCAGGACAAAGCCTACACCTCGTCCGCCACGGGCTTGCCCACGCACATGTGGCACGAGTACATCAAAGAGGATGCGCCGCTTTTGCACGGCATTGTGCACACACCGAGATTCATCGTCTTTGGCGGAGGATTTCCGATCAAAGAGAATGGCAACGTCATCGGCGCCATCGGCCTGAGCGGAGGTCATTATTCTCAGGACATGGAATGCGCCCGCGCCGCGTTGGCTGCGATATCTGCTGAGGAATAATCACGCGTCCGGCGAACGCGTCGTCAACACGTCGCCGACGGCCGGGCCATGCTTAATGGCGCCGTCTTCCCCACGCTGGTACTTGATGCCTACTTGGCAGGCATGCGGCGCCATCTTCCAAATCCAGCCAATAAGTTCCCGCCCGGTCTCGTTGGGCGAATACAGCGGCATATTGAAGCGCAAGCCGTCGTCCTCCCCGAGATCAAGCGTGCACATGACCGTCCCTTCGCCCTCCTCTTCATCATCGAGGTTCGGTTCGGCGACGTGCATGATCGTCGGACGTAGCGGCTCGGCGGGGATCAGCGCCTGCAGCACGCGAGGCAAGTCTGCCAATGGCGGCGCCACACGACCGTCATAGGGTTCGTCAACAAAGGCATCCTCAAAGCTCACGCGCCGAAAATAATATTCACTATCGCCCATCACGTCGCGGCCGCCTATCGCGGTTGCCATATTTCCCAGCGCATCCTCTCGCAGCAACAATGTAGTCTCGCCGGAATGCATTACCACCAGGCGCTCATCATTCGCATCGCTGCCCGAAGAATCCGCATGCAGAACAATATCGAGCGCAACCGTTTCGTCACCTTCGGCATTGCGCGAGACCCGGTAAGCGCCACGATAACCCCGCACATCTATGCGCTCGAATGTCTGATAGTGGATGCGCCAGAACAGCAAGCGATACTGACCATCCGGTTGCAGCGCCAACAATCGGTGCCAGTCGCTATGTGACGCCAAATACAGACCGGAGAGTCCCGGCGTCGTAGCAACGTCTGCAAACAGAGAACGATGTGTACCGGGAAGCGAATCGGCGACCGTTGTCGGTGCCTCCTCGACGGGCTTAGGAGCATCCACGGCATCACGCAGGCGACGGTGCGCGTCGAGAGCATCGACCTTCACGATCTGCAGCATCTGCATGGAAAACAGTATTTGATTCACTTCATAGATTTCGCCCGGTGCGAGCGGGCCGCACTCTTTTCGAGCAGACCGCACCAGCGACGGATTCACGATCTCCGCCAGAAGATCCTGCTGGCAAAGGTTTTTGTTGAAAAAATCGTCCAGACTCCACGCCAAAACACTCGTTTCTTTCGACACGGGATCGATGCAGACCACATCCTCATCGGTGGGCGTAACGTTGCGGTAGTACAGCAGCGTGCCGAAAGGAGTCAAGGCGATAGGAATGCGCCGTACCGCGTCGGGTGGCGACACTATCCATCGATCCAACACCGGCTGCCAGACGCGGGGATCGATCAAGGTCAGCGGCAAAGCACCATAAAGCCCGAGGCCCTTTCGGCGCCAGAGTTCGAGTAGGCTCGCAGGGAGCAACTCCTCATACGCGGCGACGAGCTCGCCGGGAGCGGGTGAAACCTGTCTCGACGGAGGATGCTTCTGGACAAAGCGTTCAAGGGCGATTCGTCGAAAAGAATCAAACACTCGGCCAAGCAAGCGCATGCGCGGATCTCCAGATATGGCGGGCTTACCATCTACTCTGGACATCATCGTACTCGACAGCACGAGACGTTATCCTGAGGCACATAGGTAGCGGACTCAAAAGGGTCACGGCACTACCCTATCCTGCATGACACCACGACAACCCGGCCGGTAAACGAGGCCATCCATTCGGACTTGCCTCGTCTACACGGCACAATCGGTTAGGTCCCCGAAGTACTGGGCGTCATCAGCTTGCCGGCGCATATATCGGCAGCGCCATCCACAGGGGCCTTTGCATCGGCAAAGGTCACCCATCCGCCCTCTTCGATCATCGAGTCGCGCTTCCACGAGTCGGCACTTTGCAGCGCCGCCAGCGCCGTTTGCGCGTCCGGAGCCGCCATAAAGCGGTGCACGCAAATACTTGCCGCAAGTTGCGCCACGGCGGCACTAGTAGAGGCTTCGGCCTGCTCAGTGGCTGTTTTCCCGGTCACCCAGCCTCCTGCACTGAATCCCACGACCATCGTGACCACGGCAGCACCCACGCAGGACCATAGCCAGACGGCCTTACTCGGTTTGTAATCGCCCCAGGCCTTCATGATGCTATTGGACATATATCTGTCTCCTAGTTGTTTCACATGTGAACAGTCTTTTCACTGCGTAAATCACTGTAGTGCAGATTGAGGAGCATGTTAGGCGGGGATTACCCTTGTCAGATGTAACACGCGCGTCGTCATACACCGTAACTACCTAGAAACAATGGTGTACCCGTGATTATGGGGGCCAGTGGGGCCTGAAGTTCGTCCGCGCCGCGGACATCTATGCGTTGGAACTGATGGGGCTCAGCATCTAAACCACGTCGAATCCGAGTATTGGCTAGTACACGAAGCAAATTGCGCCCGATTGTCTGGCGACACCGCCGCATAGCAAAAAAGCATTCCGTCGCCGCACACGATGTGACCGGCCGACTCCGACGCCTTGCGATGGCCGACGCATTAGCCCTGCGGGCTCGGCAGGAGGGGCATTGCATTGTGCAGAACGACAGGCACCGCATCCTCCAGAACGAGAGGAGCCAGAGAATGGCGGAACACGGCAGCCGCCACCGCATCGGCACAGCCCGCAACAAACTCAATCGCAGGATTGTCACCCAAACTCACGATGGCCGACAACTTTGCAGCCGATATCGTAGCCCTCAGAAAATCGCCTTGTTGAATATCTGAGGCAAGCTTTGCACATGTCATCAAGCCACTGGTCACGGCACCATACTTTCCAAACCCAAAGGCCACACCGTCCAGAGTAATGGCCATCGTACGATCGAAACCAGATAGCAGGTTTAATCCGCTGGTCAACGCTAGAAATCCATCCGTGGTCTTCCAGTCATCGCTCAGTGCCAATTCGAGAGAATGTCGAAAAATATGCCAATCCATCCCGCGAGCAACGGCATTCGTACAACCGTAGAAAATAGCAGTCCCTTGTTCCGCAGTCACCCCAGTAACACCTGCGGAAATAGTCGTGTCAATAGCACGATTAACATGCCCGATCCACCTGTACTCGGTGCTCGCCCAATAGATTTTGGAGGGCGCCACCGGCATAAGTGCACTCAATGTAGAAGTAACACTATTGATGCTAAGCATTTTATTTTCCTTTAAACCAAATCTGAGAAATCTTCGGCCTCGATGGCGGCGGGATCCGACGAGGATGAGAAGGTCACGAACTGCTCGATCTCTCCGCTCGCAATGAGTGAGGCGAGTGCATCTACGTGTTCGGCAAACGCGGCCAATGCAGCCGCGAACAGTTGCTCTGTCCAGTTCACCTCGACGGGCATCCACGTCAATCGCAATGCGATCTCCCGGGTGTCAGGCACCAGGCCCACACTCCCTGTGCCAGTCAAGCTGGGAGTCATATTCACCGCCAACAGGGCGCGCAGCGTATTGCCACGCATCGCGTCATCGGCAACGCCCAACACTCCCGTGAATATCAACGCCTCTTCAGGCGCGGGCGTTATACCAAACACACGGCCAGCTTTGGTCTTCAATACCAGTGTCCCGCGCTCGTCAACGACCAGAGGAATATTCAGCGCTTGTTCGAGACAAGTACCCCAATCGCGCAATCGCTGTACCACATCGATAGTCATGTCTGCATCCAATCTGAATTGAGAATGCAGACTGAGTAACGGGCAATGGTGTGCGGTTCCTATTCAATTGATGATCTGGCTGCGTACCGGACGGCAGCGTGGGTATACCATCGTCGTAGAACCCACTCGAATCCGTGTATGACAGCGGGCTATTCCTCACATAGGCATAGCGTTCGTACTTCTGGCAATCGTTAAAGATGGGACGATTACCCTGGTACGTATGCGTCGTGGCGAGGCTGACCGTGAGATTGCTCTCAGCAGATCCATGAGGCGCCGCAAGCTGGCATAGCTACGGGAAGTGGCCGTACAACAACAAATCGATGCCGAATAGATTCACAGGCGCAGTGTCATGAAGACACTATTGGGATCCTCGGCGTACTCGCCAAAAGGCCCGCAATACGTAAAGCCGACGCTCTGGTAGAGCCTTTGGGCAGGCTGAAATGCTTGCATCGTGCCCGTTTCAAGGCTCAAACGCTCGTAGCCTCTCGATCGGGCAGCCTCGATGATATGCGCAAGGATGGCTCGGCCGGCACCTTGGCGACGCAGTGCCTTGGGCGTACGCATGGACTTGATCTCGCCATGCTTGCTGTCGAGTTCTTTGAGGGCGCCACAGCCAAGCAATTGTGTATCTTTCCAAGCAGTCCAGAATGTGATCCCTGGCTTGCGAAGCTTCTCAAGGTCCAGTGCGTGGACGCTCTCCGGTGGCGAGAGTTCGTACATGCTCTGCAAATGTTCATTAAGCAGTGAATGAACCTCATCGCGAGAAAGATCGTCGAGTTCAATTTTCAATTGCTACCCCCATACATAGGTAAATAACGCCATATCCTAGCCGTTTATGAGCGCGGTTGCCGTCAGCAGCGTATTGATGGCTTCGTCCCCATTGATTCACTCTGCTCGCGTAATTTGTAGTGGTCTGATTTGGCTTGGCTATTGGACCGCTATCGGAACGAATTTACACCTGCCTGTGGGGATGCTCCGGCTGAGGCGAAACTTTTTGGGGGTTCGCCGCAGCAGCATTCGCCAGAAGGAGATGCGTCGTCAGAAGAGGGGGCGGAGGGGGCGGCGTCGGATACCAAGAGCGGTAGATGTGGCACGTCAAAGCAGCAACGTCCGAGGCTAAATCAATCACAGGATTATTACCCAGGCTCACGATGGCCGACAATTTTGCGGCGGAAATCGTTGCGCCCGAAAGGTCGCCACATTCAATCGCCGAGGCAAGCCTTGCACACGTCACCAGTCCATTAGTCGCGGCGCCATACCCGCCGATCCCAAAATTCGTACCGAACACACCCGCGAAACCACGATCAAAATTAGATAGCCAATTCAACCCGCTGGTCAACGCCAGCAACCCATTGGTATTCATCACACCACCACGATCAAAACACACCTTGAAAGCATCGAGCATCACGGTAAAATTTTGGAAAGCAGAATAACTAATGATCTCAAAGTAGCAAACCGCCGTCGATTCATCCTTGCTCATCGGACTAAAACCGTTGTTCTCTATATGAGACATAGCAGATCTTAAGTTCTCGAGCCATTTGTATTCGGTGCCAGCGTAATGGGTGTCGTATGGCGCTATCCGACTAACTGCGTCCAATGCAGAAGTAACACTATCGGTACTAAACATTTTATTTTCCTTTAAACCAAATCTGAAAAATCCTCGGCCTCGATGGCGGCGGGATCCGACGATGATGAGAAGGCCACGAGCTGCTCGAGCTCTCCGCTCGCAATGAGTGAGGCAAGGGCATCCACGTGTTCGGCAAACGCGGCCAATGCGGCCGCGAACACCTGTTCTGTCCAGTTCACCTCGGCGGGCATCCACGTCAATCGCAATGCGATCTCCCGGGTTTCGGGCACCAGACCCACACTCCCCGTGCCAGTCAGGCTGGGAGTCATATTCACCGCCAACAAGGCGCGCAGCGTATTGCCACGCATCGCGTCATCGGCGACGCCCAATACTCCCGTGAATATCAACGCCTCTTGGTCAGGCGCGGGCGTTATACCAAACACGTGGCCAGCCTTGGTTTTCAATACCAGTGTCCCGCGCTCGTCAACGACCAGAGGAATATTCAGCGCTTGTTCGAGACCAGTACCCCAATCGCGCAATCGTTGAACCGCATCGATAGTCATGTCTGCTTCCAATCTGAATTGAGAATGCAGACTGAGTAACAGGCAATTGCAGGCGGTTCCTATTCAATTGTTGATCTGGCGATCATCCGATTGAACCGAACTTGGTCATGGACCTGAAAGACACGACGCCTGACGTTTACTTCGCTTCTGCCAGCGCCATTGTGATTACTGCGCAGGCAGTGTCGCCAACGCGTCCTTGATATACGCCAGCCCCTGCTCCGAGTACGGTAACGAGAGCGCCGCCTGGTGCCCCGCCGCATCCATTTTCAGCAAGGATTTCCGCAGGATATTGACGATTTTTTCGGCATTGGATTTGTGAAAATTTTCGTACTGGTATTGGAGAAATACCAGACACAGCGCATTTTCCATCACCTGGACATCAGGATCTTGTTTGATGCCGCTTTTCAGTTGTATGGCGCGCACACGTTCGATAACGTCTGCGCCGTATCCTGTTTGTCGCAGGATTTCGTCGGATTTCCGAGCATGATGGCGCATCAGATCCTTGCGCCACGTAAGATAGCCGATGCGGCCGTCCGGATAGCTTTTGCGCGGGATTTCCCAGCGGCCGATATGCTGACTGCGCGACGCCAGAATCAGCGGTTCGCTGGCATGGGGACAGAGCTTCAATACCCATTCATGCAGTTTCTGCGCGAGAAAGTATTCCTGAGGATAAGTCGCGCCGTCCCATTCGAAAAGATTGGGATCTGCCTTGTTGTAAGCGTCGAAGGCTTGCAGTGCCTGATCTAGTTGGGTATTCATGGTCTCAGAACGGCTGGTCGGGAGGGCGCCCTGGCTGCGAACAAGATGGGGGATGACAGACCGATGTATCCACCCCCCGCCTCGCGAGAACTCAACCCAACTGCTGTCCGAGTCGTGCCTCAATCGCGCGCTTCAACCTATCCAGCGTCTCAGTGGAGTGGGGATCGTCAACGTCGACCAACACGTCGGTCCAGTTCTCTACCGGCCTCGCACCGAGTTGTTCGAAGTACGGGGATTTGGAATCTACCGTCCAAACCGGGACGCTGTGGCCGTCGTCGACTCGGTCTTTGATCGCCCCGACGTACTTTACTTGACGAAAATCACCAGTCGGAATCTGGTTTTCCGTAATTATTCGCTGCATAACAGGCTCCGTCAGGATTAAGTAGATCATGATACCCCACAAGGGGCCACGCATTCGGGTCGCGAAGAAGCGTCGCGTGGGAGGAAGAAAACGCCCATGCTTGAGCACCCTAGCCTCTTTAGCACTCACGCCTGAGGGTAAAGAAGCGGGTGTGCAAACACGTCGTGAGACAACCCACGGCAAACAATAATCTAGAAAAAAAGGGATTAGGCATGAAGAAATTCAAGCTGTGCACTCTGGTCGCAGCCTTGCTCATGGCAGGCACGCTTGTCGGTTGTGGTTCAAGCAGCGACGATGACAACACCAAATCACCCTCCACTGAACCGGAATCATCTCCCGGAACTTCTCCCGAGTCTCCTCCCGAAGAGCCCGCCCCCAAGCCCGAACTTGGGTCTGGCGGACTCCAATGCCTTGCGCGGACAGAACCTGAACTTGACCCTGAACTACGACGGCCTGTCGACCACGCGTGATAGCCGTATCCCTGCCCAAACCCCGTAACACGGCCATCAAAGACGAGTATCCGCCCTTAATGGATATATCCAGGGATCGTGCATGAAAGTCGATGGACGAGGTCTGGTCGATCCGTAACGGTGCCCAGAGGCTCACACTGCCGCTACCACTGCGTGACCCGTAATTTTCACCTCACCCTTTTGATTCAGACATTGCACCTCCACACGCAATCGTTGTTCGCCATTCACCTCGAAACGCTCGACTATCTTGCCGATACAAGTCGGCTCATCGTGTACGTGCGTTACACCGGTAAAACGAATCGTTAGTTCACGCATGCGGTCTTGCCCTGCCCAGTCAGTAATCAGACGGCCGACATAGGCGGCCGAAAGCATGCCATGAGCAAACACATCATCAAGACCAGCACTCCGAGCAAAATCAATGTCGATATGCATCGGGTTGTGATCACCGGATGCACCGGCATATAGCGCCAGCATCGTCCGTGAAATGGGGGGAAGTCGCAACGACGTAATACTGTCACCTACATTCAATTGATCGATACTCGAAGTATGCATACAGCCCAATCCTATTTATGCAGAAATATGAAGTTGACGCTGAACCAGACACTTGCGGGTATCAGCTACATGTACCCCGTCCTGATTGGTAATTCTCGATTCGGAAACAACAAACTCTAGTGCGCCATTCTTCTTATCGTAGATGTCCGCTAACTTGGTCTCGTAAGTCAGCGTGTCCCCTACATAGGCCGGCGCGTGATATACGAAAGTCTGTTCAGCATGCAAGATGCGGCGGACGTCGAACTGCACGATCTGCCTAACAGCTGCACCCAATCCGAGCCTGCTTTCTAAGCAGAAAAAGAAAGCCGGAGGCACTCGCACTGCGGGTAAGCCCGCTTTGCGGGCTTCGTGCGGATCGCGGTAGATCGGATTCGATTCACCAATAGCTTTGGCATAATCCTGCAACGAGCAGAGCTCCACGGTAATGCTACGACAACCAAAATCATGGCCTATAAGCGCTTTGTCAAACATGCTTTTCCTTAAATCAACGGCTGCAGTTGGAGATAGCAACGCAAATTAAATAGAAATCACGTTCACGGAACTCAGTCGCAATAGAAACTGGAAACCCTCCAGAATCATTTGTATTCCAGCAACGGAAGAATTTCTTTGTACCGCTGTGCCTCGCTTTCGTAAAACTTAACCGCCTTTTCCCCAGTTAGAGCGATTAATTGACTAGTAGGATTATTCTTTGCTGCGAACGAACGAAAATCCTCGGAAACCAAAATAGTCCTGATTACTTTTTCTAACTTGTCGACAATAGGTTCAGGCGTTTGGCTGCGAACTACCACACCGACCCAGATCGTAAAGTGGTAATCCGAATTGATGCTTTCACCCACCGTAGGTACGTTAGGCAGGGCGGGCAAAGGCTTGGCTGTCGTCGTTGCTAACGCTCTGATTTTTCCATCCCTCACCATGGGCAACGCCGCACCGACATCCACCAAGCCGACATCGGTCGTCTCCCCAATCACATCGTTAATTAACTGCGGGAATGCTTTATAAGGAATCAAACGAAATTTGATACCTCCGCTTTGTCCCATCATGAGCGCACCCAAGCGATAAGTGCTGCTATATAGTCCCAAGGTCACGGACTCTGGTTTTTCACGGCTGGCTTGAACGACCTCGGATATGGTGTTGAAGCGTGACTTCGGTCCCACTGCCAGGAGCAAAGGCCCTTGACTGATTATCGCGATCGAGCGGAAATCCTTCAAAGGATCGTATTTGGCTGCTTTATTCGTCGCCGGTGCGTTTACCGTGGTCAAGCTGCTAAACCCCAGCGTGTATCCGTCCGCCGGTGCGTTCAGAACGCTTTGTGTCGCGACCAACGCGTCTGCGCCTGGCTTGCTTTCTACTATCACGGGTTGGCCGAGCGCGGCGGACATCCGCTCAGCCAGCGCGCGAAAGATGGCGTCTCCGCTACTGCCAGGGCCGATCGGCACCACCATGCGCAAGGGGCGGGCAGGATAATCTTGAGCCCAGGCGGGCTGAATGAGTATGACTGCGAAGAACAACACTGAAGAAAAATATTTAAGAAACATGGCCGTATCTCCTGAAATTTCGTTTTTTATTCTGGACTCATCATGCGGTCCAACCTATCTTGATGAGCCTGCAACACCTTCCACTGAATCTTGCCCGTGGAACTTTTTGGCAAGGCGTTTACGAACTCGATCATGCGAGGCACTTTGTAGGCCGCCATGCTGGCTCGGCACCATTGCTCAAGTTCCGCTGGAGTCAAATTGCTTCCAAGAACCGGTTGCAATACCACCAAAGCTTTCACGGTTTCCCCACGCCGTGTATCCCGTGCTGAAATAACACAAGCATCTTGAACTAATGGATGTTCATGCAATACATATTCAATCTCTCCCGGCCAGACTTTGAGGCCAGAAGCGTTGATCATGCGTTTCAGACGATCGGTGATATAGAAGTAGCCTTCGTCATCGTAGTAGCCGATGTCGCCGGTACGAACAAAAGGCTTACCATCTATTTCGATCATGGCGGCCCGGGTGTCCTGCGGCAGGTTCCAGTAACCCAGAAACAGAGTCACTGTATTCGACACCAATTCACCTTCCTGATTGGGGCCTAACTCTGCCCCAGTTTCAAGATCTAGCACGCGAGAATCCACGTTAATTTGTGGAATACCCGCACAATGACGGCGTGTCGCATGGGGCGGATTGAGATGCGTCGGACCACAGGTCTCGGTCATTCCATAGCTTTCCAACAGTGGTACGTGAAAGTAATGCTCAATGGCATTCGCGAGGGACTCAGGAATATGGGTCCCTCCTGCCATCACCCCTCTAACCGACGACATGTCACGCCACGGACTCGCTTTCAACAGCTCCACCATCTCCGCCATCATGGTAGCCACGCCGCCCACAATTGCGACGCTCCTTCGCTCTATCAACTCCAATGCGGCAACGGCGTCCCAACGTGTCAGCCAAATCATGCAGCGACCCGACGCCAGCGCGGTATTCATCTGACCCATGCCAGCCAAATGGTTGGCTGGCAACGCGGCCAGACTGGTTGGTACATCGCTCAGGCCGAGCCACAACATTCGCTGCTCAACTGAATGTACTAGTGCTCGATGACTGAGCATGGCGCCTTTGGGCTTTCCTGTAGTGCCTGACGTGTATGCAATCACAGCCAGATCACTACCTTTAGCACTTGAACTCGAAGGCGTTAGGCCTGCCGCCAACGCTCCGGGGAACGCGTGCAGACCACGTTGCGGCGACACTGAAAATGGAGCGCTGACAACTTGGGGAATCCGTATGTACGGTACGTGCTCAGCGTCTCCGGCATACTCCGAATATGCCCCGACCACACAGCTTGCCAAGATGCCGTTGCTCAACAAGGGCAACGCCGCCGGCAGCAAATCCTGCGTCGCAATCAGGACCGTCGCACCGCAGTCCGTGGCGTAGTGTTCGATTTCGTCGGTGGCACTCATCGGGCTGAGCGCCACCACCACCGCATCACAACGTAAAATAGCGTAATACGCGATGGCGAATTGTGGACAGTTCTGCATCAGCAGCAGCACTCGGTCGCCCCGGTGAATGTTTAACCGCTTTTGCAAATATCCGGCTAGTCGCGTGGCACCTTGGTACAACTCCTGGTAATTGATCAATCGCCCGTAATACTCGATGGCTGGCTTGCACGGCTGACTGATTGCGTATTGAGCCAGATGATCAAATAGATTTCTATCTGGCACAGCCAGCGTGTGTGGAACACCTGTCGGCCAATGGGCAAGGTGTCTAGTCAATTGCGGCATCGAAGTGTCTCCTTGATGTGCGGTTGAAAAGCCCGTACCAATCCGCAATGTGGGCTGTGCAACCTACGCGACGCAGTCATTTTGCTGTTCGCTCAGAAGCCGCCGCGCCCGCCTCCGCAAATTATGGTTTGACCGGTAACGTAATCTGACTCAGGGATGCAGAACATGTAGATCGCGCCCGCAGCCTCTTCCACAGTTCCCATACGACCAAACGGAATCGTGGCCGACAGAGGTTGTGCACTTGGGTTGACAGGAATACCCACCTTTACCTCGTGTCCATCCACCATAATGGTCTTTTTTTCCGGGACTCGCTCCGTCAGACGTGTGGCGATTGCTCCGTAGGCTACGCAGTTGACGTTAACCCTGAGGCGTCCCCACTCCTTAGCCAGCGTCTTTGTCAAACCCATGACACCTGACTTAGCCGATGCGTAGTTGATTTGCCCGGCGTTGCCCTGTGTACCGGAGATCGATGAAATATTGACCACCTTACGGAACACTTCCTTGCTCTGGTCGGCCTCCGCTTTGCTCATATCACGGAAGTAAGGTTGCACAGCGCGCAGCAGCCGGAACGGCGCCTTCAGATGGCAGTCGATGATCGCTTCGAACTGTTCGTCAGTCATCTTCTGTATAACGTTGTCCCACGTGTAGCCAGCGTTATTGACAATGATGTCGATAGCACCAAGGCGATCCAGCGTAGCCTGCACCAAACGCGTACCGAAATCAGGCTTTGTCACACTATATGGAAACGCCATCCCTTTTCTTCCCATTGCTTCGATTTCGGCCACCACTTCATTGCACGAATCCTCATCAAGATCGTTGACGACCACATTGGCACCTTCCCGTGCGAACTTGAGCGCAGTGGCCTTCCCGATACCTCGACCAGCGCCAGTAACGATGCCAACTTTGCCCTCCAACGGTTTACTCATAATGATGTTCCCTCCTCTGATCCGGTTTAAAAGCTGCAATAAGTCTTAATTCTTGCCATACAGGGTCACCACACAAGCGCCGCCCAAGCCGATGTTGTGCTGCAGGGCAAGTTTCACCCCGGTGACCTGTCGTTTGTCGGCCGTACCACGTAGCTGATTCGTCAATTCATAGCATTGCGCCAAACCCGTGGCGCCGAGCGGGTGCCCTTTGGACAACAATCCACCTGATGGATTGGTCACCACTTTTCCGCCGAACGTGTTGTCACCATCCATGACGAACTTCTCGCCCTCTCCGACGGGACAAAGGCCCAGAGCTTCGTAAGTCAACAGTTCATTGTGTGCAAAGCAATCATGCAGCTCACACACCTTGATGTCTTCCGGGCCTACGCCGGCTGCTTCGTAGACGTGCATGGCAGCCGCCTGGGTCATGTGCGAACCGACAAAACTGATCATCGAAGGCGGGTCGTAAGCATCCTCGGAGTCTGTGGTCAGAGCTTGAGCTAGTATTTGCACATCACTACGCAGACCATGTTTTTTGGCGAAACGCTCCGAAACAATGAGTGCGGCGGCCGCACCACAAGTGGGCGGACACGCCATAAGGCGCGTCATGACACCGGGCCACATAACCTTATCGCTCATCACTTCTTCTGTAGTGAGGATTTTCTTGAAGATTGCCAATGGATTATTGGCAGCATGGCGGCTAGCCTTAGCACGGATAGCAGCAAACGTATCCATCTTGGTGCCATATCGCTGCATGTGTTCGCGCCCTGCACCACCAAAGTTACGAAGCGCTAGTGGCAAATCTGGTACATCGCTTGTGAGCTCATTCACGATCGACATAAAACGCGCTCGCGTCCGAGGACGGTCATCCCAATGTGATTTAAGTGCGCCCGGTTGCATTTGTTCGAAGCCCAGTGCCAGTACGCAGTCTGCTCCTCCCAGTTCCACCATCTGACGCGCCAAGTACAGCGCGGTCGAGCCGGTTGCGCAATTGTTGTTGACATTCACAATCGGAATTCCGCTCATGCCTATTTCATACAGCGCTGACTGGCCACATGTGGAATCGCCGTAGACGTAGCCAACATAAGCTTGTTGTACCTTGTCGTAGCTTAGCCCGGCGTCGTTAAGGGCGAGGCGCACGGCTTCGGCTGCCATCTCCACGTAACTCGGGCTGGCGCCAGGCTTGGAAAATTGAATCATGCCCACACCGCCAACAATTACTTTTTCAAGCATTTCTTAACTCCTACCATGAATAAACTCCGTGAATCAGAAAGGCAGTGGTGCAGCATCTTCACGGCAGAGCCACCACTGGGTTCTGTGATGACCAACGCCGGAATGATTTCATCAGCCTAATCCTTCAATCAGCCGTCTCATGCTTTCGAGTGGGCGTTGAAGAGAATTCCAATACCTAGGCTATCCGGTGACCTTATTTTCATAAGCGTACGGTCTGCCGTCTCGTTGAGTTGCGAGTATTCCTGTACTTGTGCCAGATTTCCATCCATCTGTTCCAAGAAGCGGAATATCAGCCTGCTGCTCGGCCGCAAACTTGGGCCTCGCGAGATGATGCGCGAATACGCGCCACGACACCTTGACTCAGTTTCGTGCGCCCGACTGTTCGTACTCGCTCCAGACAGCCTGAATATCCGCCACGAGCTTATGCAGAACCGGGACAAAATGCGAAACCATTTTTCCTCCGTCCAGGTCTCCAGTGGAAACACTTAAGCTAACGGCATACGTAATACCGTCGGGACCAACTAGCGTGCAAGCAATACCCTCAAGGCCCAGTGAAGTGGAATGGCAATAGCCGTAGCGAGCCAACATGGTCAGTGACTTCTTGATAGCCGCCTGGTGCTCTGGCCATTTTTGACCGCTGGCCTTCGCCAGCCGTGCCAACAGATCCCTTTGTGGCGGGCCTCGCAGAGATCCGATGTAGGAGTGGCCCGCCGAACTCGTGGCCATGGAAAGCCGTTTGCCGGCCGCAATCTCACGTCGCAACGGTCCTCGTGATTCACGAAAGGTATCAAGGTAAATCATCGAAAGATCATCCGCGATCGACAGCGCCACATTCACCCGCAACCCTGTGGCAACCTGGCGCATTAACGGCAACGCTAGATTCAGTTCGGAACGACCCACATGAAAGGTACGCGCAAGTGCCAAAACTACCGGTCCAAGGCGATACCCCTCTGAACCACGTTCGTACTCCAGAAATCCTGACATGACCAGAGAGTGGGTCAAACGACTTACGGTTGAACGGGGTAGATTCGTGCGCTCCGCTAGCTGTGCATTCGTCAATATCGGCGCGCCTGCGGCGAATGCACGCAAAAGACCCAAGCCGCGCTCCAATGATTGCGCTCTACCGGAAGTACGAGTGAATGCGCCGCTTTCGCGTGTCAGGCGGCGCGTCGAAAAGGGCGTATTTTCCTTGTCCATCTGAGCCTAGGGATTAAGATAAAAATACCTTGAACTGGGGGAGTTGATTCTGAAGCGTGGAGCTTCTGATCCTATGACGATACCAGCCAGCGTTAACTCCTCTAGCCTATGGTCCGGGTTTTTAAAAGTCCCTCCAAAGATCATTCCTAGAGCTCGATGGATTTGATTATTTTTCTGTACTTGCTAATTTCATTCCGATAATAGTCATCGGAATACTTTCCGGTATTTCCAACATTGTCAGACTCAGGCCTGTTTTTTCGAAAGTAATCTTTATATTCGCCCATACTGAATACTTCCGCCAAGCCGGATTTAAGTTTTTTGATCACATCTGCCGGCGTACCCTTCTTTACGCCAAACCCCGTCCAGACAAATAACTCGTAGTCCTTTTTCAAAATCTCCCGGACCGTTGGGACTTCCGGCAAAGAACCCAGTCTCTGATCCCCCGCTATCGCAAGGGCTCGCAGCCTGCCCGACCGTATCAAAGGTAGCGCAGCGCCACCGTCAACCAACGCAGCATCTATCGTCTGTCCCATCAAATCATTAATGACCTGTCCGAATGCTTTGTAGTTGATGAGAGTAAATTTTGAATCGGAAATTTTTTCAAAATACTTGACACCAATACGATAGCTATTCGCGTACGCAGCAAAATTAATAGAATTTGAGTTCTCTTTCGACTCGCCAAGAAGTTCGTCCAGCGATTTAAATCTTGAATTCTCCGATGTAACGATCATCGCTGGCGTTCGGCTAGTCATTCCGATCGGAATGATATCTTCCATCGGATCATACTTTGCCGCCTCGTTTGTAAAAGGAACCGTAACGAGCGACAAGCTAGTCAGAATTATGCTGTAGCCATCTGCCGGCGCTTGCAGAACGCTTTGTGTGGCAATCCATGAATCAGCCCCTGGCTTATTTTCCACGATAACCGGAACTTTCAACTTTTCTTGCAACAGATCGGCCACATATCGGACCGTCGTATCTCCTCCGCTTCCGGCCCCAACCGAAACAACAATTCGTATTGTCCTTGTCGGAAAGGAATCCGCGTTTGCGATCAACGGAAATGCCATAAGCCTGGCCCCAAGCAAGGATAGAATCAACGAGCTTGAGAACTTACGACGACCAGCACGGTATGAATGTTCAGATGAACTCATGTGCGTCTCCAGTTTTTGCTTGATTAAATTAGGAAAATTCGCAATACCGACAATCGGCAGTTCATTTACCGATCTCACTCTTCTGCGGCATGGATTCGTAGGCAGCGCCGCAAGAAAGGAGAGCCTCAATTTCCCCCTCATCGAGTCCCGCCTCTTTGAGCACTTGCCGCGTATCTTGCCCCAGACGGCTAACAGAATGGAGCACCGGCAATTGGCCGTTGAAACGCACACCCGGCGTACTCAGCCGGGCGGAGCCCTTGTTGTCCGCTTCGGGTAGATCTTGGAAAAAACCGACAGCGTTCAAATGCGGGTCATCGAGCACTCGATCCAAATCGGTGATAGGGCCAGAAGGAATATCCAAACGTTGGCAAGTATCAAGCCAGTCCTGTGACGTGCGTGTTGTCGCGGCGTCGCCAACAATTGCGTACAGGGCTTCAATGTGTTGAGTTCGGCTCGCCATGGACTGAAACCGTGAATCAACAGCCAACTCCTTCTTTCCGATCTCAGTAAAGAAGCGTTCCCATTGAGCGGTGGTATAGGGCATCAAGCACACATATCCATCTAGCGTGCGATAAGGACGACGCCAGCGTGCCAAGACACGCGCATAGCCGATGCCACTTTCGGGTGGTACGAAGGCATTGCCTCCCCTATGCTCAAGCAGCGTGAAGTCGACCATGCTTTCGAACATCGGTACTTCGACGGCCTGGCCTTCACCTGTTCGCTCACGCGCCCAGAGTGCGGTCAGAATCGCTAGGCCACCCACCAAGCCAGAGATCTTGTCGGCTGCCACGGTTGGCAGATATTGCATTTCGTCCGTTTGTCGACGCATCAGGTCAGCCAAACCGCACATACCCTGGATGATGTCATCGTAGGCCGGTCGGCCACTATAAGGTCCTACCTCGGAAAATCCGGTCAGGCTGACGCAAATGAGACGCGGAAAGCGCGTTCGGATCGTTTCGGAATCAAGCCCTAACGCCCGAATTTTCTGCGGCCTGATGTTGTGCATAAACACGTCGGCACCGTCGAGCAGCTTGAACAAAGCGTCACGCCCCGCGGCCTGCTTAAGATTCAAAACAACGCTGCGCTTGTTTCGATTAATGGTTATATAGCTACCGGCCAGGCCTCGCTCTCGCGCGACTCCGGTCGTGCGTGTCGAATCGCCTTCGGGAGACTCTACCTTGATAACGTCGGCACCGTAGTCAGCCAGCCAACGGCTGGCAAACGGGCCAAACATTACAGTACTGAGATCAACGACCCGCAAGCCTTTCAGGGGCGGGCGGCCGGGAATACAGCTCATATTGGTCAACTTTTAAAAAAGCTAGAAGGCTTATTCAGATAAACAACGCGTCTACTCGCGCAGCGTGCTTATCCCATCCAGAAGGCAAAGTTCACTGGCCACGAAAATTCGGCATGACACGCTGCAACATGGCGGCCGAACCCTCCTTGAAATCGTCCATCAAAAACTGCCAGGATTGTTCGGTAAGTTCGCGCTCTGTTGCGCGCTCTACTTCCTCCGCCAGACCACGCCGCAACGTTTCCCGCACTGACATCACAGATTTCGGCGCCGACGCCGCAATTTCCTTCGCCAACTGCCAAGCTGCATGTCCTACTTCCGACTGCTGCACCAGCACGTCAGCCAAACCTATGCGTACAGCCTCAGCGCCACTAATACGGCGACCTGTATAGATCAACAACGCCGTCTGCTGATGGCCGATCGCACGTGGCAGCGTCGCTGTCAGCCCGAAGCCCGGGTGAGTCCCAAGGCGAGTAAAGTTGGCGCTAAAACGTGCCTGATCACAGGTGACTCGAAAGTCAGCCATCATGGCCAGACCCAGGCCTCCTCCAATCGCCGCACCATGCACCGCCGCAATAATCGGCTTGCGCGTGCGAAACAGGCGCGCCGCCTGCTTGTAGATGTTGCCTCCCGAGCGCACGATAGTTCCGCCCTCACGCGGCTTGGAGAAGTCGGCTCCGGCACAGAAAGACTTGCCTTCAGCAGCCACCACGATCGTTCGGCATTTTGAGTCTTCATCTAGTTTCTCGAACGCGTCCGCCAACTGAGCAACCAGTTGCGCGTCAAGGTGGTTATGCGGCGAACGGAGAATCGTGACAGTGGCGACAAACTGGTCGCATTGCACAGACAAATCGTTGTTTTTGATATCGTTCACGAGTAAATCTCCCTGCGCGTTTCAGTGATAGATCGTCAGGTCGGCCCACAGAGCCTTGCCGCCTCGAGCGATCGCCTCGCGCCCCAATTTTTCCGCCCATTCAGAATCGCCGCCAAACTCAGCACGCCAGGACCACAAACGACGAGTGGCAAAGTGCAGTGTGTGCTCGTAAGTGAATCCGATCGCGCCATGCACTTGGTGCGCAATACCTGCTACTACGCTGGCGGCTTGACCGCACACGACCTTGGCGATCATCGCCTGGCGCTCCCAATTGGGACTCTCCATCGCGTCACAGGCCGTAGCAACGGCCATGCGTGCAGCCACCACATGATTGGCCATCAAACTCAGCTGTTGCTGAATCGCCTGAAATTTCCCGATAGGCTTTCCAAACTGCACCCGGTCACTCGCATACTGCACGCTTTGATTCAAAATGCGCTCTAGCACGCCTGATATCTGAATGGACGTCAACAAAGCACCAAGCAGCTTTGGATCGCCCCCATATCCTCTGCACTGTGCGACAACTGGAGTCCCCTCGAACACCAGTGTGTCGCGAGGTTCTGCGGCGGCGTTCGTCGCCTGTTCGACCTGTACGCCTTCGGAGGGCAACAGCAGCCATACTGGGGAATCGTCGCTCTCATTGCGCACAGCAACCAGCACGTGTTTGATACAACGTCCCCATGGGGCCGAGACTTTGCCCGTAAAGTACCCTGCTCCATGTGACGCGAATTCCACTTCGCCTTTTGGCAAGGCAAGACACATGGCCCCACGCGGCACAGCAATACCCAGTTGACTCAGGATCCAGCCCGCAAGGACCGTTTCAACAAAAGCCACGGGCGTTAAGTTCTTGCTTGCTGCCAGCAATACGGGTAATGCTTCGCTCCATGAAGCAGACGCGCCTTCGTCGCTCTCGGTAACCAACACACGCGTGAGTCCACTATCTTCAAGCTGAGCCCAGAGTTCCGTCGACCATTGACCGGACTCCATGAGCTCGATTTGAGCGACAGTCACTTCGTTTGCAAAAATTCGACCGGCACTTTCTGCCAGCATGATTTCCAGCTCACTCATTTCAGTCCCAACCCTTTTGCGACGATTCCTCGCAGAATTTCACGCGTTCCTCCGCGGATCGAATAGCAAACGGAATATTGCGTCCAGAACGTCTGCGCGCGCTGGAACGAATCGCCGGCTTGCCGCAGTTCTTCGCCAAACAGCTTGTGTGCCAACTGTGGAATGCTCTGCTCGTGCACACCGCCCAGGTCTTTCACTATCGACGTGGCCAGACGCGGGTCTTCTCCACACGTGAGCATTTGACCAATGCCGCGCGACATAGCACGCAGATTGCTTAGTTCCGCCAGGGCTAAGCCCAATTCCACGGCTTGCAACCGATCGTTTTCATCGGCGCGGTCCAGCATCTCCGACAACAGAGGAAGGCTGCTTAGATAGCGATCGGGGCCGCTGCGCTCGAAGACCAGTTCAGTAGTGACCTGCTTCCACCCCTCACCTTCTTGACCGATCAGATGGGTATCCGGTACGAAGACATCGTCAAAAATTACCTCGGCAAAGCCATCGCCTCCCACCATGTTCCGAATCGGGCGGACGGTAATATTGGGTGATTTCATATCCACCACGAACTGAGACAAGCCAGCGTGTTTACTCGGCAAGCCTTGTGCGGTGCGTACCAGTGCGCTCATATAGTGAGTCTTATGCGCATGAGACGTCCAAACTTTGCTTCCATTGATGACCCACCCCCCAGACACGCGCTCAGCACGCGTACGGATAGAAGCCAGATCGGAGCCCGAATCAGGCTCGCTCAGGCCAATGCAGAAATAGATCTCGCCTTTAGCTATGCGCGGCACAATAGCGTCGCACAGCTCAGGTGTTCCATAGCGCATGAGCAACGGACCACACTGTCGTTCGGCCACCCAATGTGCGGACAGAGGAGCGCCTACGGCTAGTAGCTCCTCTAACACCACGAAGCGCTCCAACATCGGGCGATCACGCCCACCATACTGCTTGGGCCAAGTCATTCCCAACCAACCCGCTTCCCCTAATTTTCGGGTGAACTCAGGACAGAACTCATTCCAATACCAAGCCGAACGCGAATCTCTTGGTCCTAGGTTTTCGGCCAGAAATTGCCGTATTTCACGTCGGACTTGTTCTTGTGCCGGCGTACTGCTGGCGGGTTTGATGGCAATCTGTGGTGCTATATCCATAGAGCTTCTTTTATGTGAAAAATGCGGCCGATTCGGCTCATCGACCATTTCAGTATTCTCTAGGCTCCACTTTGCCGCCACCCCCTTATTCCGCAACATGGAATATCGGTCAGCATCGAACCGAAGTGAGGATGCATATCAACGCCGGCCACCCGATCCACCGCACCCGAACATATTGCTCAGGCGTTTTGTCAACATGCTGACACCGAAAGCTCTGAGCTTGCACTGTCATGTATTGCACAGTTCGGAATACAGAAATTGTGATTGGCCGATATAGCGTTAATACTTTGTCTCTTACGCCATCAACGGTGAGAAACCAAGAATAGTTTTCTCTCGTGGAAGATATCGCACACCGCGGGCAACCGGGTATCGCCGCCGACATCGGCACCGAATGAGTCGCCACGTCACCAGAAGAGGACAATGACTGCCATGGGGCCACTCGCTAACCTGAAAATCATAGAGCTTGCCGGCATTGGCCCGACGCCAATGGCCGGCACGGTGCTGGCCGGCATGGGCGCAACCGTCCTGCGCGTCGACCGCACAGTCGTGGCCGATCTGGGCACGCCCAAAGGCGACATCCAGTATCAGCTACTTCGACGCAGTCGCGACAACATCCAGCTCGATCTGAAAAACCCAAAAGCAGTCGAACTGGTACTACGCTTGGTAAAAAGCGCCGACGTCTTGATCGAGGGCTTTCGGCCTGGGGTAACCGAGCGACTGGGATTGGGGCCAGACGTATGTCTGCAACGCAACCCTCGCCTGGTGTATGGGCGCATGACCGGCTGGGGCCAGGACGGCCCGCTCGCCCAGTCCGCCGGTCATGACATCAACTACATCTCCATTGGTGGCGTGCTCGATGCCATCGGACGAGCGGGACAGCCGCCGACAGTGCCACTCGCCCTGATGGGTGACATGGCTGGCGGTGCGATGTTCATGGTTGCCGGTGTGCTGGCCGCAGTGCACGAATCGTACAGCTCAGGCCTGGGCCAGGTGGTAGACGCGTGCATCGTTGAAGGTGCCATCAACCTCTCAACGTCCTTTTATGGAGCAATAGCCAGTGGCAGATGGTCGTTAGAACGCGGCACTAACATTCTGGATTCGGGCGCACCGTTCTACGACGTCTACCAGTGCCAAGACGACAAATGGATATCCATCGGGCCGATCGAGAAACGCTTCCATAACGAACTACTGCAACGCCTGGGCTTCGAGCCCCAAGAGTTCGGCCATCACATGGATCGAAGTAACTGGCCCCGTCTGCGCGAGGTTTTCGCGGCGACGTTCAAGACTCAACCCCGAGACGCATGGTGCGCGCTACTAGAAGGCACCGATGCCTGCTTCGCGCCGGTACTAAACATGTGCGAGGCACCGCAACACCCTCAACTAAAAGCCCGCGGCTCCTTCATTGAAATCGATGGCATAGTACAGCCGACGCCCGCCCCTCGCTTTTCACGTACTCCCAACCCGATCCCGCGCGTACCGGAAGTAGCAACACCGGACAACTTCGTCAGTGCGTTGGCGAAATGGCTACCTGAAGCCGAGATCAAAGATTGGCTCGCCGCCCTACTGAACAGTGATAGCGATCACCCCGAGCATCCCCTTTAACGCTGAAACTGGGCCGTATCGAAAATTAAATGAGACTCAAGGATGAGCGGGAATATGTTTGGCAGGTCGTTCGCCATGTCGTGATGAGAACCGCAATAGATACCCATCCGGGTCTTGAACAATAAATTGGCGAACACCCAGTTCCGTTGAATCCGCGCGATACCACTTAACCTCGGGTTCAAGAAAAAGTGCCCAGTCTGCACGCCGGAGATCGTCGACGATCGGATCAATGTCGCTCACGGTTATTTGAAGATTGACACCCCTGCCAAACGGTCGTTCCATCGGACCCGTGACCCAGTTTCTTATGATTCCTTGTTCCTCTAGCATCACCTGCGCGCCCGCTCGATCTAGATAAGTAAACCCCTCGTCCAATCTGCTATAGGCAACTGAAAAACCACACAGGCCCACCCAAAACCGAAGGCTCTGCGACAGGTTGGTAACGAGTAATTCGGGGACGACGGTTGCCCAACGCGGTTCCATGGTTTTCATTATTTGCATGTTGATTAGGGGGAGTGCGTTTCGGATCATACCCACCTGCAGTTGCGAACAAGACGAGACTGCAAAAGTAGAATAAAGTTGGTCACAGCGGCCAATTCGTGGGCAGCCTTATCTCACTCGATCATCACAGAACTGCGACGCGCAGTGGGACAAAAGTCACCAGAAATGAAAAGTGACCTGCCCCCGGACTTAGTACGGTTTCTAGATAGAGTCCAGGGTTAATAATTTTCGTTGTGTGTGGGCCTGAGCAAACTGCTCGGGTGTTAAATATCCAAGTGCGCTATGTGGCCTGTCGGTGTTGTACTCGACGCGCCAGTCCTCGATCAAGGATTGGCTTGGCGCAACGACATGAACCAGTGCTCGTTCAAGCATTCATCACGGAATTTCCCGTTGAAACTTTCAATGTACCTGCATCGGCCTCTTTGAGCACGCCAAGAATTTGTTCTTCCGTAAATCGCTTCTTCATTGCCGTTCTTTAAGAACGGACTCTACATCGATTTCGTACTAATCATGGGGAGCAGGTCAGGCAGACTCAGGCGGGGCGTGAAAGCCTCTTCGTTGACGCAAAGCAGGTACAAGTCGCGGTGCTATAGTGAAGATCAATCTAAATGTCCCGCCTCACCTTCAGAGCGCACTTAAAGGAAGCTACTGTGAGCAGCGAAAATCTCTCCAAAATATATAGAGACTACATCGCATGCCTGAATGAGCAAGCGTGGCCAGAGCTAGAACAATTTGTCCATGAAGACCTGCATTACAACAATCAACCCATTGGACTCTCAGGCTACAAAGCTCTGTTGGAAAATGACTACGTCCAAATCCCCGATCTCCATTTCAATGTTCAGCTACTGGTTGCGGACTCAGGCACTGTTGCCGCACGTTTAAATTTCGATTGCTCGCCAAAAGGTACATTTCTTGAACTGCCCATCAACGGGAAGAAGGTTCAATTCTCTGAGAATGTCTTTTATGAGTTTCTAGACGGGAAGATTCGAAACGTATGGTCGGTGTTAGACAAAGTAGCCATCGAGGCGCAGCTGTAAAAGGAACATGCCTGCTTCCGAAAACACAGGCAGTCAAGTTCCCAAAGGAAGAAGAGGCAGCTCGAGCGCCCAGAAAAAACCCCGCACATGGCGAGGCTCATAAATTCGGCTGACAACTCGACAGTCTGCGGGATTTATTATGATTCGGGCTAGACGCTTTGGCAACGAGTCTAGACTAAATAGTTGCTGCGCTTGCCATGTGCCGCTCTGGCATTGGCAAATACCCCATCTGAAACGATAGCTGCTTAGTCGCAAACTCCAGCCGGAAGCGATCTGCGACAAATAAGACGGAGAGATAGCGAGCGACTTCGCAAGTGATGCGGCGGTCCCGCGCGGGCTTTTCGTTAGGTAAGTTTTCAGATCCATGACCCAGTTCCGTTTTTACCAAACCGTATGGTCAAGTGTTTACTAATTTAGTGTCTTATAAACTTTGCCCATGAACATCCAAGATATTCGAAAGGCCAACCTCCGTGCGTGGACACAAATCCATGGCGTCCCAGCAAAGGAGAAAAGTTATTTTTCTCAAATTCTGTCGGGGACTGCGGCTATTGGGGAACGCGCGGCTCGACGCCTTGAACTTGGCTATCGAATGGGTTTTCCGCCTGCGGATACCACCTTGAAGAATTTGAGGTCCGTAGTCTCTACTTTTCTGAGGAGGCGGGCTTTTCAGACAATATTCTCGGCGATCACGCCCCGTTTGCGCTACTGTCGGCTAGAAATGCAAAGTACTTCGTCGAACTCGTTGGAACTATCGAGAAGTCCGCACGATTCGAGTTATTTAAGTTCCTCAACGTATCGTTATCCCAACTGGGAGAACAGAAGAGGACCAACGATTCAGCACATAGATCTAGAACCATAGACCGCCTCCGGGCGGTTTTCTTTTGCCTACCGAGTTGATGTGCCGCCAACTCCAACATCGACCGTGCCGTACATCTCCACGCTCCCCTCCGTCTGTCCTGCCTCATTCTTATGTGCGCATCCTGTCAAGCCCACAATCAGCAGTGCGACGGCAACAAAGCGGGGAAGGTTCTCAGAAATCATGCGGGCCCCCTCAAGCTGTTTTGAACCCCCATTCTATGCCACCCGCCCCACTCTAGAGTACGGCCAACGTCAGCCAGGCGCGTCACCCAGCGCAAGGGCCGGCGCCTCCTAGCGGTTTTCTTTTGGGCTATTGGGAGGGCTAATTTGTTAGCGCCGGTGTAATACCGAAGCGTGACGTCGCACTATTCTGCGGCCGAGATCGGCAAGTGGATCGAGTATGCAGACAAGATTGCAGCGACCACAACGCATACACCCGCATTGACGATGCTGAAGCGGCGGATTGCGTAGATGAAGTCACGCAAAAGGAAAAGGGAGTTAGTGACTAATATCACTAACTCCCTCGGTATTGCTGGTCGGGACGGCGGGATTCGAACTCGCGACCCCTTGCACCCCATGCAAGTGCGCTACCAGGCTGCGCTACGCCCCGAAAGAAAAAGAGTATATCAGAACTAAAAAAGGCCTGCATCGAAATGCAGGCCTTTTTGAAAGGGGAACGCGAAATTTTTTACGATGCGTTGCCGCCTGATTGTGCAGCCGTATTGCCCTGCCCCGCGCTGCCCGACGACTGCGTGTTCAGCGCCTCGGCGAGCATCGCGGAGATGTTGCTCAACTCGTTGCGCAAGGACTGAATCTCCGCGCCGCTCAGGCGTACGGCGGCGTCTTGATCATGCACGGTATCGCGTGAGTCGCCGAGACGATTGCGCGCGCCGCTGATCGTGAAGCCTTGCTCGTAGAGCAAGGAACGAATACGGCGGATCAGCAGGACTTCGTGGTGCTGATAGTAGCGACGATTACCACGGCGCTTGACCGGGCTCAGCTGCGTGAATTCCTGTTCCCAATAGCGAAGCACGTGTGGCTTGACGAGACAAAGATCGCTGACCTCACCAATGGTGAAGTAACGTTTGGCGGGAATGGGCGGCAGCGCAACGGAGGGTTCGGGACGAGTCATAGGGGGATTTTATGCCGTGATAGACGATAAGCCGATAACAATTGCCGACAAAGCGTATCACTCCGCGTGAGGATTCGCAGTCGCCGGCTCTACTTGTTCGACCACACTTTTCAATTTTTGGCTGGCATGAAACGTGACGACACGCCGTGCCGCGATGGGTATGGTCTCGCCTGTCTTGGGGTTGCGCCCGGGACGGGGGGGCTTGTTGCGCACCTGAAAATTGCCAAAGCCCGAGAGCTTGACAGCGTCGCCGCGCGCCAGGGCATCGCGGATTTCTTCGAAGAAAGTATCGACGATGTCTTTGGCTTCGCGTTTATTCAGCCCCACTCGCTCGAACAATAACTCAGCGAGTTCGGCTTTCGTCAGCGTACGTGCCTCGGCAAGCATAGCGGTCCTCATGGTTCAAGTACGTTGGCGTGCGCCGTGGGCGCTGACCAGGGCCTGAGTGATTCGGGCCAAACAATCGGCAACGCGGGCTTCGTCCAGCGTGACTTCAGTGTCCTGCAGCCAGAAACGGAACGCGAGGCTTTTTTCGGTGACGGGCCGGCCATGCTGAGGCTTGTCCCGCCATACGTCGAATAACTGCGCGTCCTTTATTACAGCCAATGTAGCATCTGCAGCGATTGTTGCGGTCACTGTATCCAATATGGCCTGCGCGTTGACCGGCAAATCGACCCACAGCGCCAGGTCGCGAACCACGACGGGTTGACGCGACAGCTCGCGTACCTGGGGCAGTTGACCCTGTGACAGGGCGTCGACCTCGAGCTCGAAAACCACGGGCGCGTGCGGCAGATCGGCTTGTTGCGCCCAACGCGGGTGCAGTTCACCGATCCAGCCGACCGGCTGGCCATCGAGGTCAATACGCGCGCTGCGGCCCGGATGCATCGCGGGATGTTCTGCCGCCTCGAAACGCAGTCCACTGGCACGGGCGCCGAACAACGCCAGTACATCCATTTTGACGTCGTAAAAGTCAACCTGGCGTATCGGCGTGCCCCACTGCTCTTCGACGGAGGGCCCCCAGGCAGCACCGGCCAAACGCAATGGCTGGCGGACACCGGCGACCGCGAGCGGGCCGTCTTGCTGGGCCGCATCGCGCAGGAACACGCGACCCAGTTCGAAGACGCGGACGCGCGATTGCTTGCGGTTGGCGTTGTAGTGGATGTTGGCCACCAAGCCGGCGATCAAGCTCGAACGCATGACCGACAGATGGCTCGCGATCGGGTTGAGCAGGCGCACGGGATTGTCATTACCAGCGTAATCACGTTCCCAGTCGGCCTCGACAAAGCTGTAGTTGACGACCTCTTGGTAGTCTTGGGCTGCGGCGAGACGGCGCAAGGTATGCGGGCCACGGCGATCTTCGGGTTGCGAGAACATCTCGGCGCGCGCCATGGGCGGCACACTGGGCAGACGCTCGAAACCGTAGATACGGGCGACTTCTTCGATCAGGTCTTCTTCGATCTCGATATCGAAACGATAGGAAGGCGGCTCGACCGTGAAGTCATCGCCCTCGACCTGGAACGACAGACCCAGGCTCGAGAAGATCTGTGCGACCTCGGTTTGCGTCACGTCGACACCCAGCACACGGTGGCAACGCGACAGGCGCATGCGCACGGGTTCGCGACGCGGCAGATTGACGATCTGGTCATCGACGGGGCCGGCTTGGCCGCCGCAGATATCGATGATCAGGCGCGAGATGAATTCCAGGTGCTCGGGAATGCTGGCGTAGTCGACGCCGCGCTCGAAGCGATGGCTGGCTTCGGAGCTGAATTTGTAGCGACGTGCGCGACCGGCGATGGCCTCGGGCCACCAGAACGCCGCCTCGACATAAATATTGGTGGTGTCTAGCGTCACGGAGGTGGCTTCGCCCCCCATGATGCCGGCCAGGCTTTCGACTTGATCGCCCGCGACCACCACGCCGACCTTGGGGCTCAGCTCTACGGTCTGGCCGTTGAGCAGCGTCAGGCTTTCGCCGTCGCGTGCCCAGCGTACATCGACGTCGCCGCCAATCTTGTCCAGATCGAACACGTGGGACGGGCGTCCCAATTCGAGCATGACGTAGTTGGAGATATCAACGAGCGCCGATACCGACCGCTGGCCTGCCCGTTCGAGGCGGTTTTTCATCCAAGCGGGCGTGGCGGCGCGTGCGTTGACGCCACGGATCACACGACCCGCGAAACGGCCGCACAGGTCGGGTGCGGAGACATTGACCGGCAGGCGATCCTGCAGCGACACGGGTACGGCAACGGCGGTGGGCACCGACAAGGGCGCGCCCGTCAGGGCTGCGACCTCGCGCGCCACGCCAAGAATCGACAGGCAATCGGCGCGGTTAGGCGTGAGCTTGAGGGTAAACAGCGTGTCGTCCAGATCGAGCGCTTCGCGCAACGACTGACCCGGGGCCAGGCTGCCGGGCAGCTCGAGCAGACCGGCGTGATCTTGGGACAGGCCCAATTCGCGCGCGGAACACAGCATGCCCGCCGAAGGCACGCCACGCATTTTAGCGACGCCAATTTGCATGCCACCGGGCAGTTCGGCACCAACACGGGCCAACGGTACAGTCAAGCCCTGCGCCGCATTGGGAGCACCGCAAACGATTTGCAGCAGTTCACCGGAACCATCATCAACCTGGCAAACACGCAGTTTGTCGGCATCGGGATGCGGCTCGATCGACACAATATGGGCCACGACCACGCCCGTGAAGGGCGGCGCGGCCGGCGCGGTTTCTTCGACTTCCAGGCCAGCCATCGTGAGGCGATGAGCCAGTTCGTCGGTTGTGATCTCGGGATTAACCAGGGCACGTAGCCAAGACTCAGGAAATTGCATGATCAGCCGTCGGTTATTCGTTGAACTGGCGCAAAAAGCGCAGGTCGCCTTCGTAGAACTGGCGCAAGTCGTTGACGCCGTAGCGCAACATCGTCAGGCGCTCGAGGCCGGAGCCGAACGCAAAGCCAATGTAACGCTCGGGGTCCAACCCGAAGTTGCGCACGACTTGCGGGTGCACTTGGCCCGAACCAGAGATCTCGAGCCAGCGTCCGCGATTGGGACCCGACGTGAACATCATGTCGATCTCGGCGGAGGGCTCGGTGAATGGGAAAAACGAGGGGCGGAATCGCACGACCAGATCGTCGCTTTCGAAGAAGCGGCGCAGGAAATCGGTATAGACGCCTTTCAGGTCGGCAAAGGAGATGTCCTCGGCGATCCAGAGCCCCTCGACCTGATGAAACATCGGTGAATGGGTGGCATCGCTATCCACGCGATAGGTGCGTCCCGGGGCAATGACTTTGATAGGCGGCTTGTGCATGCGGGCATAGCGCACCTGCATGGGGCTGGTGTGCGTGCGCAGCAGCAGCGGCAAGCCATCGCCGTCTTGCATGTCGACGTAGAACGTGTCCTGCATGGACCGCGCCGGATGATCCAGGGGATTGTTCAGCGCGGTGAAATTGGTCCAGTCGTTTTCGATTTCGGGACCGTCGGCCACGTCAAAACCGATAGAGCGGAAGATTTCCTCGACGCGTTCCCAACTGCGAGCCACGGGGTGAATGCCGCCCATGCCACGACCACGGCCCGGCAAGGTGACATCGATGGTTTCGGCAGCCAGGCGAGCATTGAGCTCTGCCTGCACCAGCTCGGCGCGGCGCTGGTTCAGCAGCGCTTCGATCTGCTGTTTGGCCTGGTTGATGCGCGCGCCCATGACGCGTTTCTGTTCGGGTTCGAGCTTGCCCAATCCCTTGAGCAGCATGGTCAGTGCGCCCTCTTTGCCTAGAAAGCGCGCTTTGGCATTTTCCAGGGCGGCAGCATCCGTTGCCGCAGCGAATCGTTCTCGGGCCTGGGAAACCAGGTCGTCAGCCAATAGAGTCATGGAACATAACCTAAAAAAAACCCCACACTGTGCCTGGCGGCTTGCTGCCCCCTTTGGGGGGTGTTTTGTCGAGGGCGATCATCCCCGACAAAATACAAACGGGGCCGATAAGCCCCGTTTGCAGCGATGCACGATACGATCAGCGCACGTTAGGCAGACAATGCTGCCCTGGCCTGCTGCACAATGGCGGCAAAACCAGCCTTGTCGCGCACGGCCAGATCGGCCAGGACCTTGCGGTCGAGTTCGATCGAAGCCTTTTTCAGACCAGCGATGAACACGCTGTAGCTCATACCCTGTTCACGCACAGCGGCGTTGATACGGGTGATCCACAGGGCACGGAACGTGCGCTTCTTGTTGCGACGGTCGCGATAGGCATATTGGCCTGCACGCATGACCGCCTGCTTGGCGATACGGAAAACATTACCGCGGCGGCCACGGTAACCCTTGGCGGCGGCAATGACTTTTTTGTGACGAGCACGGGCTGTAACACCACGTTTAACGCGAGGCATAGTGGATCTCCTTTATCAAGCGAAAGGCATCATGGCCTTGACGGAGGCCACATTGGTTTCATGGACCGCAGTCGAACCGCGCAGTTGACGCTTGTTCTTCGTGGTTTTCTTGGTCAGGATGTGGCGCTTGAAAGCATGGCCACGCTTGATGGATCCGCTGCCGCGAACCTGAAAGCGCTTTGCGGCGCTTTTCTTGGTTTTCATCTTGGGCATGATGATTCCTACGTTTGTTAATTTATATGGATACACAGGTGCCTGACGCACTGGCTGGCATTCCGCCCCGCCGGCACAACAAGACTTGCCGAACCTGGCACCACTTCTGTTTTCTCCCTGGCGAACCGGGGAAAGCCCTTGATTATATGGTGGTTTTGGGGCGATTGTCCAATTCAATTATCGTAGCCGACAACGATACTGCAGCGCCTCGGCCACATGACGGACCAGGACGCGGGGTTGTTCGTCCAGGTCCGCCACCGTGCGGGCCACTCTCAGGACCCGATGCGTGGAACGCGCCGAGCCATGCAGGCGATGCATGGCCTGGTGCAGCAGATGCTGGCCTTCGGTGTCGAGTTCGCAACAGGCATCGATATCCGACCCTTGTAGTTCCGCATTCGCGCACCCCTGGCGCTGCTGTTGCCGCTCTCGGCAGCGGGCTACGCGCTCTCGCACGGGCGCGGAAGGCTCGCCGGGCGGCTCGGTAAGGCAATCGGTGCCGGTGGCGGGCAGCTCGATCAAGAGATCGAGCCGGTCCAGCAACGGACCGGACAATTTCCCCACATAACGGGTGACCTGATCGGGCGTACAGCGACACGGCCGGCCCGGATGCCCTCGCCAACCACATGGACAGGGATTCATGGCGGCGATCAGTTGAAAACGGGCCGGGTATTGCACCGTATGCCTGGCCCTCGCGATCGCTACCCTGCCCGTCTCCAGCGGTTCGCGCAGCGATTCCAATGACCGGCGGTCAAACTCGGGCAATTCGTCCAGAAACAAGACACCGTGGTGTGCCAGGCTGATTTCGCCGGGACGCGGGTAGGCGCCGCCACCGATCAGCGCCGCGGCGGTTGCACCGTGATGCGGCGCTCGAAAAGCGGGCTGCCCCTGCAATACGGTTTGGCTGCCCGTCAACCCCGCCAGGGCCGCGGCCTCGAGCGCCTGCAGACGCGATAGAGGTGGCAATAGCCCCGGCAGCCGTTGCGCCAGCATGCTTTTGCCTGCCCCGGGCGGGCCTATCATTAATAGGCTATGCCGGCCTGCCGCCGTCACCTCGAGTGCGCGCCGGGCCATCGGCTGGCCCCGCACATCGGACAAACAGGGCGGCATGGCGGCCTCTGCCCAGGCCTTCGGCTGCGCGGCGGGCAACGCCGCACTGCCTGCCAGATGCGCGGCCACGTCCGCCAGGGTATCGGCCGCGAGCACCAACAAACCGGGTACCCACGCCGCCACCGCCGCGCTGACGGTCGGCAACACCATGGTGGCCCCCGGCTGATCGCGTGCGACGGCCAGCGCCAAGGCCAACGGCGCGCCAGCGGACACCAACGCGCCGGTCAGCGATAGCTCTCCCGCAAACACCATGTCCTGCAGGCCTTGCGGCGCGACGTCGCCACGCGCACCGGGCACGGCAATCTGGCCCGAGGCCAGCAGCACACCCAGCGCAATAGGCAGATCAAAACGCGCCGATGCCTTGGGCAGATCGGCGGGCGACAAATTGACGGTGATGCGGCCATTTGGAAATTCAAAACCGCTATTGAGAATCGCGGCGCGCACCCGCTCGCGGCTTTCCCGGACCTCGGTGTCGGGCAAGCCCACAACCGTAAAGGCCGGCAGCCCCGCCCCCAGATGGGTTTCCACGCGCACCGCCGACGCATCAGCGCCGGACAGAGCACGGCTGGCGAGTATGGCGAGAGTCATGGTGGCCCCAAATATCAAAGAGCCGCCAGTATGCGTAAGCCGGTGCCGCTTGGGCGGCGCTAGCAGGACAGCAATGTCACCTTTTCAGCCACAAAATAGCCATTGATGCCGACGCACGCTCATTTTGATCGCATGGCCGCCCCAAAAACGGCCTCTACCCCTTTTTCTCTTTCAGGAGTTCTCTGCTGATAATGAGCTTTTGTACTTCTGTCGCCCCCTCATAGATACGCAGCGCGCGGATATCACGATACAAACGTTCGAGCGGATGATTGCGTTTCACGCCCAGGCCGCCAAACATCTGCTGCATGCGGTCGATCACCCCTTGTGCGCTTTCGGTGGCGCTCATTTTTGCCATGGCCGTCTCGGCCGTTGGCGGTCTTTTTTGTACGTCGCGCACCCAGGCAGCCCGATAGGTCAACAGCGCGCTCTGGTCGATCTCGGTCGCGGCATCGCCAAAGGCGGCCTGGGTAAGCTGCAGATCGGCCAGGGCGCCGCCGAAAATCTGCCTACCCTTCGCGTGTACGAGCCCCTCGCTCAGCGCCTTTCTGGCAAAGCCCACTGCGGCAGCGGCGACGGACGTGCGAAACACATCCAGGGTCTGCATCGCCAATTTGAACCCTTGGTTTACCTGCCCCAACAATTGAGATTGCGGAACACGGCACTGGTCAAAGCGCAGTAAAGCCAGCGGGTGGGGCGAGATGACGTCAATCATCTCCTCGATCACCAGGCCCGGCGTATTGGCGTCGACAATAAACGCGGAAATGCCTCGTGAGCCGGCCTCCGGCTCGGTGCGTGCAAACACACAATAAAAGTCTGCAATGCCCCCGTTGGAGATCCAGGTCTTGTGACCATCCAGAATGTAATCATCACCGTCGAGTCGGGCAGCGCAACTCAGCGCCGCCACATCCGAGCCGGCATTGGGCTCCGAGAGCGCGAACGCGGCGATTTTCTCGCCGCGCGCGACTGCGGGCAGATAGGCCCGCTTTTGCGCGTCGGTTCCCGCCAGGCTGATCGCCCCACTGCCCAACCCTTGCATCGCGAACGCAAAGTCGGCCAAGGCGTGATGACCCGCCAGGGTTTCACGAACGATACACAGGCTCCTGGAGTCCAGTTCGGGCAACGCGCCGCCATAGGCGCCGTCCGGACCAGACGGCACGCAATACCGCAGCCAACCCGCCGCACCCAGATCAGCCACCAATTGGCGGCACGCCTGATCCACGGATGATTCGTCGATGTCACCCAGACTTTGCATGCACCAGGCATTCAGTGCTTTCGCCAATGCACGGTGCGACTCATCCAGAAAGGGCCATTCCAGCCAGGTATCGCTATACGCCTGCGTCATTGTTGTGATTACCCTTTGGTTGCGTACTGTTCGAGCAAAGGACGCCAGGTGGTCAAGGTGTCCTTGAGATAAGCGCCAAAGTCCTGGGCGCCGCGAAAGTCGACCTTGAGTCCGAACTGATCGGCGCAGTTGGCGAACTCGGGCGTTTTCGTGGCGCCTTGGAAGGCATTTTGCAGCTTTTCAACGATAGCAGGATCCATCTTTTTCGGGCCAGCGATACCTAGCAGGCTTGGCGCCACGAGGTCATACCCGAGTTCTTTGAGCGTGGGCGCGTCAAAGCCCTTCATCCGTTCATCGGTATAGACCGCCAACAGACGCAGTCGGCCATCTCGAACGTAGGGTACCCATTCTGCCGTTTGCGCCATGAAATCGACATCGCCGCGCATCAGCGCCGTGATGGCCTCAGGGCCGCTCTTGTAGGGCACGTGGGTCCATTTCGTGCCGGTTTGTTCCGCCAGCCGCTCGGACGTCAGGTGCTGCGGCGTGCCGATGCCCGCCGTGCTGTAGTTGAGTTCCCCTTTCGCTTTGGAGGCGGCGATCAGGTCTTTGACCGACTTATAAGGGGAATCCGCACGCACTAGCATCCCCACCTGATACTGCGCGACCATCGCAATCGGGGTCAGGTCGGTGGTGATGTCGTATTTGGTGCTGGGTGTCAGCACTTGGTTCAATAATCCGCCTGTCGAGAGCGAAGCGATGTGATAGCCATCCGCGGGCTGGCGAATGATGTAGCTCACCGACAGCGAGGAGCCCGCGCCAGGCTTGTTTTCGACAACGAGCGTCTGCCCGATATGCTTGGCCACATCCAGGGCCAGCGCCCGATTGCACACGTCGGTCCCGCCCCCCGCGCCATAGCCCACGACCAGCGAAATCGGATTTTCAGGGTAGTCGGCGGCCAATGCAACGTTCGCCAAGACCGGGGCGCATATCACGGCCAACCAGCGACATAGAGCTTTCAGTTTCATAGGGTGTCTCCTGTTTTTATCGCCATGAAAGGACCGGATCTATGCCGTGCCCATGGCCTGCCCGCTTATCGGACGTCGCCAATTTTGCATATTTAAAAGATCATATATATAGATGTTTGTACTAATATACTTAGCGGCGCGATCCCAATACGCTCTGCGCCATAACCTTGTTAAGCGCCCAACGGCCAAAAGGAGACTACAGTGAAGACAAAGCGAGTGCTGGTGACGGGCGCCAGCAAAGGAATCGGCCGCGCGATCTGCGAGCGATTGATTGAAGACGGCTACTCGGTGGTGGGCGTGGCCCGGACCCGCCCCGCCGATCTACCCGCCAATATCGAATTCCATGCGGTGGATCTCGCCGACTCGACGGCCCTGGATCAATTCCTGGCGACCGTCGGCACGCAACCCTTCTATGGTTTGGTCAATAACGTGGGGTTGGTGCCGATCGCGCACCTGGAAGACGTCCGCCTCGAGGACCTGCATCGCGCGGTTCAGCTCAATATCGAGACGGCCATCCGTTGCACGCAGCAATTGGCGCCCGCCATGAAAGCGGCGCAGCAAGGCCGCGTGATCAATATTGCCTCGCGTGCCGCGTTGGGCAAAGTGGGTCGCACGGTCTACAGCATGACCAAGGCCGGGCTGATCGGCATGACCCGGACATGGGCGTTGGAACTGGCCTCATCTGGGGTCACGGTCAATGCCATCGCACCCGGTCCCATTGCGACCGAGTTCTTTGCCAACGTCAATGATCCGAATGATGCCCCTACCCAATCGCTATTGGCCAGCATCCCCGTCGGTCGCGTGGGCCGTCCCGAAGAAGTCGCCCACGCGGCCTCCTATTTCCTGGACGAACGCTGCGGCTTCGTGACGGGACAAACCCACTTTGTATGCGGCGGCCTCTCCATCGGCGCGGCCTAGCACGAGATCAAACGGCTTAACCATATTTAAGGAGCGAAACAAATGACGCGTTGGACGAAACGGCCAGAAGGGTCGACTTGGGGTGATTTTGGCGAGAGCGACCAATTGGGTCGCGTCAATTTGCTCGGCCCGGAGCAGATTCTCAAGGGCGTACGCGAGGTGCGCGATGGACAGGCCTTTTGCCTGTCATTACCGCTGGATCTGCCGGGTGGCATGGTCTTGAATCCACGTCGCAAGCCCCCGCGCCTATCCGGCACGGAGCGCGATGGCGTGCCCTATATGAATTTCGCGATGGAAACCCTGGATGCATCGGCCATCGATGTGCTCAGCGACGATCAGGTCTTGATGTCCTTGCAGTATTCCACCCAATGGGATTCCCTGGCGCACGTGGGCGCCCAGTTTGATGCCGATGACAACGGCACGCCGCGCAAGGTGTACTACAACGGCTACGCGGCGGGCACCGATGTCCTCGACGCGCCGCACGCTGACGATCACGCAGACTGCTGCGGCAGCGGCGGCCACGCCATGGGCGCACTCAAGCTCGGCATTGAAAATTTTGCGGTCAAGGGCATGCAGGGCCGTGGCGTCCTGGTCGATTTCACGCGGCACTATGGCCGCGAGCGCAAGCTGATCGGCTATAACGAACTGGCCGCCATCCTCAAGTCTGACGGCATTACCGTCGAGCGCGGCGACATGCTCGTACTCCGAACGGGCTTTGCCGAGCTGATCACCGAGATGGCCGGACAGCCGGACCCGGATGTGCTGCACAACGCGTGTAGCGTCCTGGACGGCACGGACGAAAAGCTCTTGCAGTGGATCACCGACAGCGGTATCGCCGCGATTTGCGCGGATAACTATGCGGTCGAGGCCTACCCCGCGCGCGACAGACCGGGCAAGAAATCACTGCTGCCGCTGCACCATCACTGCCTCTTTAAATTGGGCCTGCCGCTGGCTGAGCTTTGGTATCTGAAGGATCTGGCACAGGCCTTGCACGCGAGTGGACGCAATCGATTCCTGTTGACCGCCCCTCCGCTGCGCCTGCCGGGAGCTGTGGGTTCGCCCGTCACGCCGATCGCGACGATCTAAGAGGAAAAAAACACGTGGATTTCTACGCCCTGCTGTCGCAGCATGCCCAGACGGCACCGGATCGGATCGCGATCGATGACAACGCGCGTCAGCTGCACTATGCCGGCCTGTTGGCCGAAGTGGATCGGGTGGCGGCACTCCTGGCGCAGCGGGGTGCGCGCCGGGGCGATCGCCTCGCGCTATGGATGCCCAACTGCGTCGAATGGCTCGTGACCTTCCTGGCCAGTGCTCGACTGGGGATGACCGTCGTCGCCGTCAATACGCGTTTCAAAGAACAAGAGGTGGGCCAGCTCCTCAAACGTGGCCGATGCAAATGGCTGGCTTTCTGGCCGGCATTTAAGGGCCTGCCGTTTATCGAAACGCTCCAACGCGTCGATCCCACTGTCGTCGGGCAGTTGCAAGGCATCCTGACCATCGGAGACGAGTCCGCAGCCCACCCCCTACGCGACCACTGGCCGGCGCTCGACCTGATTCCCTATCCTGGCGTCGCCACCAGTCACTCCCTGAACGACCCCGGCCAGGCGGAAGATGGCGCGCTGGTTTACACCACCTCGGGCACCACTTCCGCACCCAAGCTCGTCTTGCATCGTCAACAAGGCTTGATCCGCCACGGCGGTATGGCGGCCACCGCCTACGGCGTGACGGCGCAAAGCGCGGTGCTCATTGCCGCCCCCCTATGCGGCGCATTTGGGTTCTCCACGATGCTCAGCGGCCTTGTGCCGGGAGCCACCCTGATTTCGTTGGCCGTCTTCAACGCCAAGACGACAGTGCAACAGATTCGTGAACACGCCATCACGCACACGTTTGCAAACAACGAGCTTATTGATCTGCTATTGAAAGAAACCGCGGGCGAGGCGCAACCCTTTCCATCGCTGCAGTACATGGGCTACGCCAGTTTTGCTCCGTCGATGGACGATCTGCCCGAGCGCGCGCAACAAGCCGGCATCCCGATTGCCGGACTATACGGATCCAGTGAACTGCAGGCGCTCGTCGCCGGTCACCGGCTGGACGCGGACTGGCAATATCGGCGCGCCGCCGGCGGTACCCTGGCCTCGCCCGACGGCCGCGTTCGTGCCATCGATCCCGAGAACGGCCACGTACTGCCTCACGGCGCCATCGGACAAATTGAGATCAAGGCGCCAAGCCTGATGTCGGAATACCTCGACAATCCCGACGCCACGAAAATCGCCATTCACCCCGATGGATTCTTCTGCACGGGGGATCTGGGCTTCACCGTGGACGAACGCACTTTTATCTTCCAGGGCAGAGACGGCGAACACCTACGCCTGGCGGGCTTTCTGGTCAACCCAATGGAAATCGAGGCCTTTATCCGCGGCCTCGATGGCGTCCAGGCCGCGCAGGTCGTCGGTGCGGAGCTCAACGGAAAAACGGTGCCCGTGGCGTTCGTCATCGCCTCGACAGAAGCCGACGTGGATGAGGAACGTATCATCAACGCCTGCCAGACGTCCATGGCGAAATTCAAGGTTCCCGCGCGGGTCGCATTTGTCGAGCAGTTTCCGATGGTCCAAAGCGCGAACTCCAATAAAGTGCAAAAGCACGAACTCAAGCGGATTGCGCAAACGCTGCTTGAGGAAAACCCTCACGCTACCCGCTAGAAGGGTCTTCTATGTCGCTACGCCCGACGCTCAAATCCCCGCCCAACGCCCACGCTTCCGAGGTGCTCTCTCGCAGCAAGCAACCGATCTATCTGCAGTTGGTTGCCGAGTTTCGAAGCAATATTGCGCAGGGGGTATGGGCGCCGGGCGCGCAAATCCCTTCGTTAGAAGAGCTCATGGCCAAGTACCGTGTCGCGCGGATGACTATCCGAAACGCGATCGGCATTCTCGAGCAAGAGGGGTACATCCGCCGCGGGCGTGGCATCGGGACCTTTGTCCAGGCCAAAATTCCGACCGTGGCCGAGCTGCAGATCCCGTCCAACTGGGAAGAAACGGTGGCCCTGAGCGACGTGCTCGGCACGGAAAGTCTCTTTGATCGCGAGGATGCCATCGCCGGTCTGCCCGACTTGGGTATGCAATTCAACGGAAACTATGCCCAGGCGTATCGCTACCTATGCCGCCTGCATGTTAAAGACGGTGTGCCCTACTGCTTTAGCGAAGTCTACGTAGCGGACGATCTCTTCAAGGCCCATCGCGCGGCCTTTCTGAAGTCGGCCGCCGCGTCGGTGATCGCCCGCATTCCCGGACTGGCCCTGCACGCCGCCCGTCAAAAGATCACGATTGCGGGCGCGGGGATTCAGTCTGCCAACGCTCTCAACTTGAACGTCGGCGATAGCGTGGCCGAGGTGCGTCGTTACGCCTGTGACGACGCACGCCTGATCTATTTCGCGAGGCTGGAATTTCCGACCAAATTCGTCAAGCTGGAGTTTGATTTATTGCGGTGAGCAGCTTGCACGCATCGGGCGATCCATAACGACTGACGCGCTCAGGCTTGTTTGCTTTCCAGCGCGGTGACGCGCGCCTCGAGTTGCTCGACCTGAGCCGCCAACTGGTCGACGCGCTCACGGGCGCGCGCCAGCAGTTCGGCCTGCACGTCGAACTCTTCTCGAGTGATCAAATCCATTTTCGTAAAAGCCTGCCCCATCACGGCCTTTACATTGCGCTCTAGATCGGCCGCCGGGCTGCGGGCGATCAGGTCAGACAGATTTTTCTGGAAATCTTCGATCCATTGGGTGCGGTTCATGACGTCCTCGCATTCGCTTTTCTCAATGCGACAGTGTAGACCCGAAAGGCTGCCCCAAAAAAACCGCGCCACGTCTTTGGCTTGCTCCGCCCACGTGAACGGATATCCAAAGGTCGGACTCATATCCAATCTTTGGGTCAGTTAAAAAAGGATTTTTTCTTGGGATGGCCGTGCGAAAAAAAATGGGCGGGCCGTACACGGCACCGCCTCAAAGCACAGGAGAAAATCGAATTGCACCAGAAGACTTTGCATTTGGTACGACCCCATTCTTGCTGACCTTGCGCCCCGCAACAAGCCACTTGGTGTAATCCCGCGTTTCAGCGCACTCGATACATTGCTGCGAAAAACGCGGTGAATCTCGCCATTTTTTTCAATGCAAGAATGGCCGAAAATTCGTCGTTTACCCGTATGGGTAGTGTCACAACACCGTCGTCGACCCAAGAACCGTCAACAAACCGGCGTTGCGACACACGTAAGGACCGTCGAAACACGGGCAGCAATTTGATACAACCATCCCGGAAAATTCATATTCTGTTTCAGGCATCCCTGTGTCGGTGCGAGGCACCACAAAAGGGATTAATCGCGGGCATAACAGCACCATTTTGGTGCAATGACAGGCAGGTCACGCACTAACTTAGGACGCGCGCCCACTCAAAACTCAACAATCACGGCCTCAGACAAAGATGGCACGCATATTGCTTATTTCCCCATGCGTGAATGCAACCATCAGAGGAACTGCCATGAAACTCATCATCGCCATCATCAAGCCGTTCAAACTCGACGAAGTACGAGTCGCGCTGTCCGGGATCGGCGTTCAGGGCCTGACCGTCACCGAAGTCAAGGGCTTTGGTCGTCAAAAGGGACACACAGAGCTATATCGAGGTGCGGAATACGCCGTCGACTTCCTCCCCAAACTCCGTGTCGAGGCCGCTGTCCCCGACCATTTGGTCGATCAGGTCATTGACGTCATCGAACAGGCTGCCCGCACCGGCAAGATCGGCGACGGGAAGATTTTTACCGCCCCGCTGGAACAGGTCATTCGTATCCGGACGGGTGAGTCCGGCGAAGCCGCACTGTAAGCACAACGACATAGCAAGATGTATTGGAGCCTGAAAAATGGATAAAGCGGATATTTCCTGGGTGCTCGTCTCAACCCTGCTCGTGTTGATGATGGCTGTTCCTGGACTGGCGTTGTTCTACGGCGGCCTGGTGCGCAGCAAGAACGTACTGTCGGTCTTGTTGCAAGTACTCTGCACGTTCGCGTTAGGCGTCGTGCTGTGGTTTGTGTACGGCTACTCGCTGGCCTTCACAGAAGGCAACGCTTTCTTTGGCGGCCTGTCGCGCACGTTCTTCTCTGGCATGTTCACGCCCGCCGATGGTTCGTATTCGATGTCGGGTTCGCTGCCCGAAATCCTGTTCGCCTCGTTCCAGGCGACGTTTGCCGGCATCACCTGCGCCCTGATCGTAGGCAGCTTCGCCGAACGCGCGCGCTTTTCCGCCGTGCTGGTCTTCACCGTCATCTGGTTTACCTTTGCCTATGTGCCCATCGCACATATGGTGTGGTACGCCTCGGATGCGACCTCGGGCCTGTTGAATGCACGCGGCGCACTGGACTTTGCCGGCGGCACGGTGGTGCACATCAACGCCGGCGTAGCCGGCCTGGTGGGCGCGTATGTGGTTGGCAAGCGCGTGGGCTACGGCCGCGAAGCCATGCAGCCCCACAATCTGCCCATGACCTTCATCGGCGCAGCCCTGCTGTGGGTAGGCTGGTTTGGTTTCAACGCCGGCTCCGCTTTGGCAGCGAGCGACGGCGCCACGCTGGCCTTCTTTAATACGATGATCGCCACCGCGGGCGCCGTGCTGGCATGGTTGTTCACGGAATGGGCCATCAAGGGCAAGCCCTCGATGCTGGGCGCAGCGTCGGGTGCCATCGCAGGTCTGGTGGGGATTACGCCGGCGGCCGGTCTCGTGGGCCCTGGCGGCGCACTGATCATCGGTATCGTCGCCGGTATCGTGTGCGTCTGGGGTGTCAACGGTCTGAAGCGCATGCTGCGCGCCGATGATGCGCTGGACGTATTCGGTATCCACGGCGTGGGCGGCATCGTGGGCGCCCTGCTGACGGGTGTGTTCAACGCGCAGGCCCTCGGTGGCCCGGGTCTGGAAAGCTCGGGCGAAATCCTGGGCCAAGTCTGGATTCAACTGGAAGGTGTCCTGCTGACCATCGTGTGGTCGGGCGTGGTGGCATGGATTGCCTACAAGATCGCCAACATGCTGTGCGGCGTACGCGTGCCGGAAGACCAGGAACGCGAAGGCCTGGATGTCACCAGCCACGGCGAATCCGCGTACCACAGCTAATCAAAGAAAAGGGGATTGACGCCGCAGTCAGATCGCGCGGCAAGCAAACTTCCCAAGGGGAAAACCACCGATGTGAAAGCATCGGTGGTTTTTTTTGCGTTACGCCGGCGTAACGATGCTGGCGTCGATCAGTTGGTTGGCCACGGCGGGAAGATAACGCGCGGGCCCGCCTTGGCCGAACACTTGGCAGGATACAAACGCCCCTTCGAGTAACAGCATCAATCCGTCAGCGAGCATGATCGGGTCCGTGGCGCCCATCTCCGTCGCCAGCACCACCATGCGTGTGCGGAGTTCGGCCTTGTGGGCAACGGCAACCTGATGAGCGGGATGCGTAGAATCGGGGTACTCGACAACGGCGTTGGTGAGCCCACAGCCGCGATAGCGGGTGCCTGAGTCCGATGACGCGGCCTCGCCGGCCGACCGTTGCGCCACCCCCTCGAAATACATCAACAGTATCGCTCGTGGGTCGCCAGGATGGGTGTCTTCACCGGCGTTGAACTTGGCCCAGAATTCCGACTCGTAATCGCGCAGGTACGACGCTGCCAGTTCGTCCTTGGACGAAAAAGTGCGATATAGGCTGGGTTTGGTGACCCCCGCCTCAGCCACTAGCGCGTCTACGCCGACCGCACGAATGCCATCCTTATAGAACATCCGGCGCGCGGTCTGACGAATGCGCTCTGCCGCCAGCTTTGGAGGGGTCGTCTTGGACGATGGCTTAATCGCGGTGGGTAAAGCAGTCTTGCGGGCCATAGTGGTGCTCCTGACATCGACTCAACATTTTACTTGACGATGTTACTGACCGGTACGTAGCATACGAAGTTCCGTAACGTACTGGTCAGTAACATGAGTATATCTCACCTCCCTCGCCCCTTTCGGCATTATGGTCAGCGCTACGCGTTTGTCGTTGTCGCGGTGATTTTTCTTTCGCTGTTGGTGTCGGCGGGCCTGCGTTCCACCCCGAGTGTGCTGCTCCTGCCATTAGAGGAGAACTTTGGCTGGAGTCGCGCCACGACGTCGTTGTCGGCCGCGATAGGGATTTTTCTGTATGGATTGGTCGGCCCGTTTGCCGCCGCCGCGATGGAACGCTTCGGCGTGCGCCGGGTGTTGATCGCCGCGCTGGCATTGATGTCCGTATCGACCGGCGTCAGCAGCTTCATGACGGAACCCTGGCATCTGCTATTGACTTGGGGAGTATTTTCGGGGATAGGCTCTGGCGCAGTCGCCGTGGTGCTGGGCGCGACGATCGTTAACCGGTGGTTCTCATCGCGCCGTGGATTGATGATGGGTTTGCTGACGGCCAGCACGGCCACGGGAACGTTACTGTTTTTGCCCGGCTTGGCCGCCCTCGCTTCATCGGGTGACTGGCGTCGCGCGGTATGGGCCGTCGCGGCGGCGACTGCGGCACTGGTGCCGCTGGCTTGGTGGTTGGTACCCGATCGCCCCGCCAGCGTGGGCCTGACACCGTACGGGTCGCCGCCTGATACCCCCCCGACAGCACCCGCGCCACGTACCGGCTTGTTAGCCGCGACCTTTGGGGCGCTCAATCGTGCGATCCGCATACGTGCGTTCTGGTATTTGTTCGCGACGTTCTTTGTCTGCGGCTTTACGACGAATGGCCTGGTCGGTACCCATTTGATCGCGCTGTGTGGCGACCACGGGATTCCCGAGGTGCGTGCAGCGGGGCTGCTTGCCGTGATGGGGATTTTTGATTTGATTGGCACGACAGCGTCGGGGTGGCTGACCGACCGCTACGATCCGCGCAAGCTGCTGTTCGTCTACTACGGGCTGCGAGGGCTCGCATTGATGTACCTGCCCTACTCCGATTTCTCGTTTTATAGCTTGTCGATCTTCGCAATCTTCTTTGGCCTGGATTGGATCGCGACCGTACCGCCGACCTTGCGACTGGCAACCGAGGCTTTCGGTGATCGCGATACGCCCATTGTCTTTGGCTGGATCGTAGCGGGTCACCAGGTGGGTGCGGCGACGGCGGCCTGGATGGCGGGCTATATCCGCGACACACAAGGCAGCTATTTGATGGCATTTGTGTTTGCGGGCGCCACCGGCATCATCGCCGCCATCCTGGCGTTGATGATCCGACGTTCGACAGGATCCTCGGCGGATACGCCGGAGCCAAATACGCTCGCGACGAGCTAATACGAAATACGGTCCGCCCCTCGAGTGCGGCGGGCTGGAATTTCCTTGTTGTGGGAATTCTGCTTCGGCTCACTACGGTTTACGGGGCGGATTGCCCGCTCACGGCGCCACCGCGGGCGTCGCCCGTACCGCTCTCATCTGATACGATTGGCGGCCTTTCAGGTGGTCTCGGATCAACGATTCCGCCTGTTCCCCGTCGCGGCGCAGCAAGGCGCTGACAAACGCTTCGTGATCGTTCATCGCCTTGGTCCATTCGTCCAGGTCGAAATTTGAGCGATAGCGCAATGCCTGTACTTGCAGATTGAATCGGTCGTAGGCATGCGTCAACGCGGGGTTGTGCGCAGCGCGATTGATCGCGATATGCGTGCCCATGCTGGTCGCATAGTAGGCGCGGATATCCCGGTTGTTGTAGTGATCCCAGGTTTGCGCGTGCAACTGCGCAATATGCGCCAGTTCCTCATCGCTGGCGCGCTCGACCGCGCTGCGTGCGGCGAGCCCCTCCAGCACCGCCAGCACATCAAAAATATTCTCGATATCGGCGGCCGACAATTCCACCACCATCGCGCCACGCTTGGGCTGTAAGGTCAGAAGCCCATCGGAAGCCAACATCCGGTAGGCCTCGCGCAACGGCGTGCGCGAAATTTTGAGGCGATCGCATAGATCGCGCTCGTTTAGCCACGTGCCCGGCTTTAACGTGCCGTCGATGATCAACTGGCGCAGCCGCTCTGCCACGACAGCCGGCAAGGTGGGGTGGTGAATGGCCAGATCCAGGGAGGACTGGTCAGAAACCGAAACGTCAAGGTTAGCCATAGGTTGTTCGCATTTTCTAAATCGACTATCGTTGTATCTGGTATACCAAACACCAAAGGTATACCAAGCCTGTACCCATCATAGAGCAAGCAATGCCAACACAGGTTCACTAACTGAGGAGACATACACTATGCATATCCCTACTCGTGCCTGGGCCAGCGCCCTGGTGACCGCCGTGCTGGTTTCCGCCACCGGCCCCACTCTAGCCCAGGATGCGTCGAAATGGCCGGAACGTCCCATCCGGTTAGTCGTCGGTTTTGTACCTGGCGGCGGTACGGACGTATCCGCGCGAATTCTGTCTGCGAAGCTCTCTGGCATCCTGGGTCAGCAGGTCGTCGTGGAAAACAAACCCGGTGCATCGGGCCTGATCGCGTCCGATTATGTGGCCAAGGCGGATCCCGATGGCTATACCCTGCTGCTTGCCAACATGCAGTCTACGGTAGCCGCGCCCTATGTCGTGCAGTCGACGATCGATCCTATCAGGGACTTCACCGCGGTCCGCTACATCGGCTCGGTACCCAACGTGCTGGTGATCAATCCCACCAAACATAACTACACCAGCGTGCAGAATCTTATCGACGATGCCCGAGCTCACCCCAAACAATTGCTGTACGCGTCATCCGGTCAGGGCAGTCCGCAGCACCTGAGCGCCGCCAGGTTCTCGCAGATTACCGATGTGGAAATGGAACACGTCCCATACAAGGGTAGCGGCCAGGCCATGACCGACCTGTTGGGCGGCAATGTCGACATGAATTTCGACACACTGCCTGGTGCGATTGGCCAGATCCAGGCTGAAAAACTACGCCCACTGGCCGTGACCAGCGCACAGCGCAGCAAGCGGTTGCCCGATGTGCCCACCCTGGCCGAAGCCGGGATCAAAGGGATGGACATCGTGCAATGGTATGCCATTTTGGCGCCCGCCCAATTACCCAAGCCGATTCTGGAGAAGCTCGATAAGGCCTTGTCGCAAACACTGGCGGACCCCGACACTCGCAACAAGCTGACCGAACAAGGTATGAACGTGGGTGATGGTCCGACCACGCCGGCAGCCTTCGCCAGCTATATCCAGGACGAATGGGCCAAGTACGGAAAGATCACCAGCAGCCTGGGCTTGACCAAGCCGTGAACCGCCCCCTACCCGAGGACACGTCGTCCCCGATTAAACGCGGAAGGAATCCTATGAATGCGCCCTCTCCCACCAACGCGGCTGGCGAGTCGCTGGTTCAGGTGCAACGCGATGGCGGCATCGTAACCGTCATCCTGAATCGCCCGGAAAAGCTCAATGCCTTCACCATCGATGGCTGGCGACTGCTGGGCGACACTTTTCTGGAACTGAACGAAGATGACGACGTGCGCTGCATCGTGTTGCGTGGGGCGGGCGAGAAATCCTTCTCCCCAGGCAACGACATCAGCGAATTCGAAACCTCGCGCAGCAATAAACAACAGGCGGTGGCATACGGGGCGCTCATGCGTCGCACGATTGAGTCTCTGGCCAATTGCCGTCACCCGATTGTGGCGCAAATTCATGGGATTTGCGTCGGCGGCGGGCTGGAAATCGCCAGCTTGGCCGACATACGCATTTGCGGTGAAAGCTCGCGCTTTGGCGTGCCGATCAAGAATCTCGGCCTGGTCATGTCGTATTCAGAGTTATCGCCTCTGGTACGCTTGGTAGGACCCACCGTGGCGTTGCAGGTGCTGCTGGAAGGTACGGTTTTTGACGCGGCCGAGGCGCTGCGCTTAGGCGTGGTCACGCGCGTCGCCGCCGATGATCAGGTCGCCGCCGAGGCCCAGACAACCGCGCGCCGCATCGCCGATGGTGCGCCACTGGTGGCGCGCTGGCACAAAAAATTCGTTCGAAATCTGGTTGCAGGAAAGTCATTGACCGATGCTGATCGCGACGAGGCCTTCGATTGCTTTGATACTGAAGACTTCCGCACTGGTTATCGTGCCTTCTTGTCCAAAGAAAAACCACAGTTCAGCGGACGCTGAGTACTGATTCAGGAGCACCTATGCAAAACGATCCATCCGCGACACCTACCCCCCCTGCCGGCGCGGCCAAGGGTGCACTGGCAGGCATGCGCGTGATTGAGCTTTCCCAGATCATGGCGGGGCCGACCTGCGGCATGATGTTGGCCGACATGGGCGCCGACGTGATCAAAGTCGAAAAGATCAACGGCGGCGACGATTCACGGCAATATCGCGACCCACAGATCAATGGTATTTCGGCGCCTTATTTGATGCTGAACCGGAACAAGCGCGCCATCGCGCTGGACTTGAAGCACCCAGAAGGCAAGAAAGTCCTGCTGCGCATGATCCGGGATGCCGATGTGGTCACCGAAAATTTCCGTAAAGGCACGATGGAGAAACTGGGTCTGGGCTACGAGACCCTGCGCCAAGAGAACCCTGGCCTGATTTACTGCGCGGTATCCGGATATGGCTTGTCGGGCCCTTATGCGGACAAAGGCGGTTTTGATTTGGTCGCGCAAGGCTTCTCGGGCCTGATGGCCATTACCGGAGAACCTGGCGGCCCGCCGCTGCGTACCGGAAACTCGGTCGCGGATATCAATGCGGGCCTGCTGGCGGCGTTCGGCGTGTTGGCCGCGTATCAGCACAAGCAGCGCACGGGTGAAGGCCAGATTGTCGAAACCTCGTTGCTGGAAGCCAGCTTGCAGCAACTGTATTGGCACGCAGCCATTTACTTTGGTAGCGGCGTATCGCCCGGGCCGACCGGATCGGCTCATGTCTTGAGCGCGCCATATCAAGCGTTTCCCACCAGTACCGACTGGATCATCATCGGTGGTGCGAATGAAAAGAATTGGCAGCGCATCACGACGGCCATGGGCAAGCCCGAATGGGCGGACGACCCACGCTTTGCGCGTAATCGCGATCGAATGAACAACCGCGATGAGCTCGTTGAATTGATGTCCACGATCCTGAAAACGCGCAGCGCGCAGGAATGGCTGGATGTCTTCGATGAGGCCGGTGTGCCCGCCGGTCCTGTGCATTCGATCGCGCAGGCACTGTCGCATCCACAGACGTTGGCACGCGGCATGGTAGTGGAACAGGAGCATCCCGTCGCGGGCACGGTGCGCACCGTCGGTATGCCCGTCAAGCTATCGGCCACACCGGCGCAATACCATCGCCCGGCACCGCAACTGGGTGAAGACACGATCGCTATCCTCGGCGAATTCGGCTACAGCGCGCAAGAGATCGATACCTTGATCAATACGGGCGTCGTATCCGCAATCAATCGCGAATCCCCCGCTGCCTAAATGATGCGGTGCAGACGAGGGGCCGGGGCATGATGAACGGCCCCGCCCTGCCGCCTGCCGTCAAAGCTCGCCCAGATACGCCTCGCGGACTTTTGGGTTGGTCAGCACGTCACGCGCGGGACCAGACAGCGCCAATTCGCCAGACTCCATCACATAGCCGCGATGGCTGTGCTCCAACGCCAGCTTGGCATTTTGCTCGATGAGCAAAATAGTGACACCCTCGTTGGCAATGGTGCGCACGACTTCGAAGACTTTTTCCACCATGAGGGGAGCCAATCCCATCGAGGGTTCGTCCAGCAACAGCAATTTGGGGCGGGCAATCATCGCTCGGCCCATGGCGACCATTTGTTGTTCGCCGCCCGACAGCGTACCGGCCGCTTGTTTGCGACGCTCGGCCAACCGGGGAAACAAGGTGAACACGCGCTCGGTATCCTGTCGTATCTGCACCGCATCGCGCCGCGTGTACCCGCCCATGGCCAGGTTTTCTTCGATCGTCAGTTGACCGAAAATACCTCGCCCCTCGGGGACCATCACCAAACCGCGACGCACGAGCTCAAACGATTTGCGACCATTGATGGATTGACCATCGTATTGCACATCGCCGCCAGCCAAAGGCACCAGGCCACATATGGCTCGCAGCGTCGTGCTCTTGCCCGCGCCATTCGCGCCGATCAGGCAAACCAATTCGCCGGCATCGACGTGAAGGTCAATACCGCGCACGGCACGAATACCGCCATAGGCGACCTCTAGATTACGCAACGCTAATAAGGGTTGAGATGCGCTCATGGTACGGTGTGCTCCGAATGCGGCGCCTGAATGTCCTGGGCGGCGCCAGCACCTAGATAAGCTTCAATGACTTTCGGATCGCGTTGTACCTGTGCAGGCTTGCCCATGGCCAAGACCTTGCCGTATTCCAGGACGAGCACGCGATCGCATAATCCCATCACGAGTTTCATATCGTGTTCAATGAGGAGCACGGTGATTCCATCGTTACGGATCTTTTCGATCAGCTGGCGCAAGACCACAGTTTCTGATGCATTCATGCCCGCCGCAGGCTCGTCCAGTGCCAGCAGCTTGGGCTCGGTGGCAAGCGCCCGTGCGATTTCCAGGCGCCGTTGGTCGCCGTAAGACAACGAGCGAGCGACATCGTTGGCACGTGGGCCGATGCCGACATAGTCGAGTAACTCGTGGGCACGTCGTTCGATGGCAGCCTCTTCGGCTCGGGTCGCAGACGTACGCAGTACCGCACCCAACACCCCGGCGCGGGTGCGCACGTGTCGCCCGATCATGACGTTTTCGATGGCACTCAGGTTGGCGAACAAACGAATGTTTTGAAAGGTGCGCGCCAGGCCGACTTGGGCAACCTCGTGCGGTTTGCGTCCGGTGAGTGGCTTGCCGTTGAACGTGCAGCTCCCCTCTTCCGGGATATATAGGCTCGTCAATACGTTGAATAGCGTCGTTTTACCCGCGCCGTTTGGGCCGATCAGGCCGTAGATTTCACCGGCTTGAATATCAAAGCTCACGCCGGACAAGGCTTGTAAGCCACCAAAACGCTTGCCCAGACCTTCTGCTTGCAAAATGATGCTCATGCTCGACCTCCGGTCGTGCCTGCCAGCTCGCGCTTGCGCACGGCAGAGGGCCACAGTCCGGCGGGCCGGAACAACATCACGCAAACCATCGCCAGGCCAAACAGCAGCATGCGGATGCCTTCGGGGTCGAGCACGACTTCGCCGAATATCAGCCGCTGCACGGGCTCGACCACGGCACGCAGAAACTCGGGTAAGGCGGCCAACAGCACGGCGCCCAGAATCACGCCGGGGATATTACCCATGCCGCCGAGCACCACCATACACAGAACGGAAATAGATTCGGTCAGGCTAAAACTCTCGGGGCTGACGAAACCCTGCATGGACGCAAACAACGCGCCCGCAACGCCCCCAAAAGATGCCCCCATCGCAAATGCCAGGAGCTTGACGTTACGCGTATTGATCCCCATGGCCTTGGCGGCGATTTCGTCTTCACGTATGGCCTCCCAAGCTCGGCCGATACGTGAATTTTGCAAGCGCATGCACACCAGCACGATCAGCAAGGTAATGCCCAACAGCAAGTAATAGTACTTTTCGGGACCGGTAAAGCGTATGCCAAGCAGCGTTTCTGTACGGCCGAACATGAACTCGCCGACCTTGAAGCCATCTATACGGTTAATGCCCTGCGGCCCGTTGGTGATGTTGATCGGCGCATTCAGATTATTAAGGAAAATGCGGATGATTTCGCCAAAACCCAAAGTCACGATGGCGAGATAATCACCGCGTAATTTGAGCGTAGGTGCTCCCAGCAGTACGCCAAATACGCACGCCACGCCGAGGCTGATCGGCAAGATCGCCCAGAACGGCAAGTGCAAGCCAAAGTGCGGTGACGCCAGCAATGCCCAGGCATAAGCGCCTACCGCGTAAAACGCGATATAACCCAGATCGAGCAAGCCGGCAAAGCCCACCACAATGTTCAGGCCCAGGGCCAGCATCACGTACAGCAAGGCAAAATTGACGATGCGCACCCAGCTTTGCCCGGCCATGCCCAGCACGAACGGCAGCACGGCCAATGCAACACCTATCAGGACAATACCCAGCAGGTTGCGACTCGACACGCCGCGAGACTTAGTCGTCGTCATGCGCGATCTCCTACACGCTCACCGAGCAAGCCCGACGGACGGAAAATCAACACCAGCACGAGCACCACAAAGGCAAAGACGTCTTGATAATGACTGCCCAAGAAGCCGCCGGTGATGTCACCGATGTAGCCTGCACCCAGCGATTCGATGACGCCCAGCAACAGTCCGCCCGCCATCGCTCCGACCATATTGCCGATACCGCCCAACACCGCAGCAGTAAAAGCCTTGAGGCCCAGCATGAAGCCCATGGTGTACTGAGCGACACCGTAATAAGTGGTGACCATCATGCCGGCAATAGCGGCCAACGCTGAGCCAATCAAAAAGGCAGCCGAGATCACCGTGTTGATATTGACCCCCATCAAACCAGCGACTTCGCGGTTTTGCGCGGTCGCACGCATGGCGGTACCCAGGCGGGTCTTGTGCACGACGGCAAACAATGCGCCCATGATCAATGCAGCGATCAGCACAATGGCCATTTGCAACGAGGTTATGCGCGCACCCGCCAGTTCGAAGACCTGGGGCTGCAAGACTTGCGGAAAGCTCAGGTAGTTGCGCCCCCACACCATCATGGCCAGGTTTTGCAAAATGATCGATACACCGATGGCGGTGATCAATGCGGCCAGGCGCGGCGCACGGCGCAGCGGCCGATAGGCCACGCGCTCGGCGGTCCAGCCAACAGCCATGCACAAGGGCACGGCCACAAGCAGGCCCACGCCCAACACAACAACGGCCGATACCGTGGGGTCGCCTCCCACCAGGGAGGTCGCAATCATGGTGGCCGCCATGGCCCCTATCATGACCACATCGCCATGCGCGAAATTGATGAGCCCGATGATGCCGTACACCATCGTATAGCCCAAGGCGACGAGCGCGTACACGCTACCCAGCGTCAGGCCATTGATAAGCTGCTGAATGAAGATATCCATAGGGATGCTGAGCCTTTGAAGTGCTCGTAGAGAAAACGACCGCGCCGCGCGGACCCGATGCCGCGTGACAAGTATGCGGCGGTGNGGGCACCCTGTGCCCGCACGCGATGCCTGGCTTAGTTGGCTTGACTAACCATGGTTTCGACCATTTCCCATTTACCGTTCTTGACTTGGTAAATAGTGACCGAGATTTCTTTCAGATCACCCTTGTCGTCGTAGGCGATGTGTTCGCTGGTCGCGCCTTTGCGCTCGATCGCTGCCAGCTTGGGCAGGTAGTCTTCGGGCTGGGCGGAACCCGCCTGCTCAATGGCCGTGATCATGGTCCAGGCGCCATCGTAGGCATAAGGGGCATAAACACCGGGTGACTTTTTAAAGCGCGCCTCGTAGCGTTGCGCGAAGTCTTTGCCCGCTGCCATCTTGTCCAGCGGTACGCCCGCCAACGACGCATACGTGCCCTCGGCGGCATCACCAGCGAGCTTCAGGAAAGTATCACTGCGGGTCATTTCACCTGACACCAGCGGCGCCTGGATTCCCAGCCTGACCAATTGACGCTTCATCGGACCGGATTGCGCATCCAGACCACCGTAGAAAATCGCATCAGGCGCGGCAGCCTTGATGTTGGTCAGAATGGCGGTAAAGTCATTGGCCTTGTCGGTGGTGTATTCGCGACGCACGATCTCGCCGCCAGCCTTTTTAACGGCCTTTTCGACCTCGTCAGCCAAGCCCTGTCCGTAAGCCGTACGGTCGTCGATGATGGCGACTTTCTTGCCCTTGAGGTTGTCGACGATGAACTTGCCCACGGCAGCACCTTGCTGCGTGTCGCTGGTCATCATGCGAAAGGTCGTGTCGTAGCTCTGGTTGGTGTACTCGGGCGAGGTGGCCATGGCGATTTGCGGCAACCCGGCTTCGTTGTACACGCGCGAGGCGGGAATGGTCGTCCCCGAATTGAAGTGACCCAGGATACCCTCGACCTCTTCGTCAACGAGTTGTTGCGCCACCTGCACCGCCGTGCGGGGATCGGCCTGATCGTCGCGCGACACCAGGATGAATTTGGCCGTTTCGCCATCAACCTTGATGCCTTTTTTGTTGGCCTCTTCGAGCGCCAGCGTCAGACCGTTTTGCATGTCTTCGCCGTAGTGCGATTGCGGACCGGTCAGTGGTGCGGCAAAGCCGAACTTGATGTCTTCGGCATGGGCCATACTGACGAAGCTGGCGGCAGCCAGCGCGGCGACCAGTGCCGGTGGGGAAAATACAAATTTCATGTCAACCCTCCTTTGTGAATGGGGTACTCGGTAGGCATACTGCGGCTTTTGGCACAGGTGCCTTTTCTCATGTAGAAAAAAGGAATGTCGAGCCCTTGCGAGGTCTTTCGAAAAAGCTCAACTTTCCCGTCATTTGCCGATAAAGTTGCACCGGATTTTTGACCAGGTGCAACCTGCTCGGCTATTAGCGATAACCCGTGCGTCACTCAACCAATAGACATCAGGCTGGCGTTTCCGCCAGCCGCGGTGGTGTTCACACTAATGGAACGCTCAGCCACGAGTTGCTCCAACGTATAGGCGGCGCCGGCCGCCAAGGCGTCCGGCGTCAGCCCTTGAACAATCAGGATGGGACCGTTGCGCGACGCAATGCGCTCGTTCCAGGCACGCAAGTTATCTCCGTCGCCCTCGAACAATACGCCCTGAAATACCGCCTCATCAACTTTGTCATCCGCAAGCAGCGTGACGCTGGCTTGCGATCCGGAACCCGCACGCCAAGCCTGTACGGCCGGGGTATCGAGGAACAGCGCCTTGTTGCCGGACGCCTGGGCAGCCGCGTACTGGGCCTGTGCGCCCGCCTCGGTAGCCGCCACGCACAACACAGTGCCACGCGGGTGCAGATGATAGGTATTTTGCTCGCCCGTGGGGCCCGGCAACGTTTGCATGCAGGGTGAGGACAAAGACACGTCCTTCTCGACGCCAGGGGGCAGTCCAGCGGGCCGCAGTGCCAGCAAACGGTACAGATACAGCGGACCTCCCGCCTTCGGGCCGGTACCGGACAATCCCTCGCCGCCAAAGGGCTGCACGCCCACGACTGCGCCTACGATATTCCGATTGACGTACATGTTTCCGGCATGCGCCCGCTGTGTCACATGCCCAATGGTTTCGTCGATACGGCTATGCACGCCAAAGGTCAATCCGTAACCCGTCGCGTTGATCTGATCCAGTACCTGATCCAGGGCGTTACGCTCATAGCGCAATACATGCAACACCGGACCGAAGACCTCGCGGGTGAGCGCGTCCACACTACCGATCTCGATCAACGTGGGAGGTACGAACATGCCGTAGCGGCACTGGCTATCGAGCTCGACCTGATCGATTCGATGGCCGGCGGTACGCATTGTCTCGATGTGACGCAGGATATTGTCGCGGGCATCCGCGTCGATCACCGGACCCACATTGACCGCTAATTGATCGGGATTACCCACGCGCAATTCGCGCATGGCGCCCCGCAGCATGTGCAAGATGTGATCCGCGCTGTCTTCCTGGAGGCACAGCACGCGCAATGCGGAACAACGCTGGCCTGCCGAATCGTAGGCGGAGTTCAACACGTCGAACACGACCTGCTCTGCCAGTGCGGACGAATCCACAATCATGGCATTTTGACCGCCCGTTTCCGCAATGAGCGGAATGGTATGGCCATGATCATCCAGGCGACGCGCCAAGGTGCGCGCAATCAGACGCGCCACATCGGTAGACCCCGTGAACATGACGCCATCGATGGCGGAACTGTCTACCAGTTGTGCGCCGACGGTTTCGCCACGCCCTGGCAACAACTGTACGGCGCCCGCGGGCACGCCGGCCGACCGCAGGATCTGCACGGCCTGCGCGGCGATCAGGCAGGTTTGCTCTGCCGGCTTGGCGATGACGGAGTTACCTGTTACCAGCGCGGCCGCGACCTGCCCGGTGAAAATGGCCAGTGGGAAATTCCAGGGGCTGATACATAGCACCGTTCCCAACGGACGATGGGTATCGTTACCGAACTCGCGCTCGGCCTGATCCGCGTAATAGCGCAGAAAATCGACAGCCTCGCGGACTTCGGCAATGGCGTTGGACAAGGACTTCCCTGCCTCTCGAACGATCAAGCCCAACAGCGGCTGCATGCCTTCTTCGAGAAGTTGCGCGGCGCGACGCAGGCACTGCGCGCGCTCGGCCACCGGCGTGGATTGCCAGATCGGCGCCGTGCTTTCCGCCAGGCGCAAAGCCGCGTCAACCTCGGCGGGCAGTGCCTCGATGACATGACCCACGAGATCGCGTTGATCCGCGGGGTTGCGCACCTCGATCACCCGCGCGGTATCCCAGGCGATACTGGCCTCGCCCAGCATAGGCAGCGCCTGCCACGGGGTGGCGGCACTGGCCAACAACGCGGCCGCGAGCGACCCCAGTCGATGCTCGTTAGTGAGATCCAGGCCCGCGGAATTCAGGCGTGCGCCACTGCTGGCCGGGCCATAGAGTTCACGCGGTAGCGGAATTTGCTCGTGCGGTGCGCCCAGCGGCGAAATGCACGCGGCCACATCGACCGGGTCCGCCACCAACTGATCGATCGAAATGCTTTCATCGCCGATCAGATTCACGAACGAGGTATTGGCGCCGTTTTCGAGCAGACGACGCACCAGATAGGCCAACAAGGTCTCGTGCGTGCCCACGGGTGCATAGATGCGGCACGGCCGGTTCAGCTTGCCCTGTGCGAGCGGCCCGACGACCTGGTCATACAGAGGCTCGCCCATGCCGTGCAAGCACTGGAATTCGTACTGCCCGGGATAGTAATTTTGGCCCGCCAACTGGTACACCGCCGACAGGGTATAAGCGTTGTGCGTCGCGAATTGTGGATACACGGCTTCGGGTGCGCTCAAGAGCTTGCGTGCACAAGCCAGGTACGCTACATCGGTATAGACCTTGCGGGTATACACCGGATAGCCTTCCAGGCCATCAACCTGCGCTCGCTTGATTTCCGTATCCCAATAGGCGCCCTTGACCAGGCGCACCATGATGCGATGCCGGCTGCGGCGCGCCAGATCGATCACATAATCGATCACGAAAGGCGCACGTTTTTGGTAGGCCTGGATCACGAACCCAATGCCATTCCACCCCTCCAGCTCGGGCGCCAGGCAGAGCGCTTCGAGCAGATCCAGGGAAATCTCCAGCCGATCGGCTTCTTCGGCATCGATATTCAACCCGACGTCGTACTGGCGCGCCAGCAGCGTCAACGCCTTGACGCGGGGCAGCAACTCGACCATGACGCGCTCGCGCTGCGCACGCGAATACGTGGGGTGCAATGCCGAGAGCTTGATGGAAATGCCCGGCCCCTCGTAGATGCCGCGACCCGCGGCGGCCTTGCCTATGGCATGAATCGCCTGTTCATACGAGGCGTAATAGCGATCCGCGTCTTCGCTAGTGGTCGCGGCCTCGCCGAGCATGTCGTACGAATACCGAAAGCCTTTGGCCTCGTGTTTGCGGTTGTTGGCCAGCGCCTCGGAAATCGTCTGGCCTGATACGAATTGCTCGCCCATCATGCGCATGGCCATGTTGACGCCCTTGCGCACCAGCGGCTCGCCGCCTTTGCCGATCATGCGCGTGAGCGCTTTTGACAGCGATTGCTCGCTATTGACCGCGACGAGCTTGCCCGTGAGCATCAGCCCCCAGGTGGCGGCATTGACGAACAGCGATTGCGAGCCGCCCATATGGGCGCGCCAGTCGCCGCGCGAGATTTTGTCGCGAATCAGGGCATCGCGCGTGGCTCGATCGGGGATACGCAATAACGCCTCGGCCAGACACATCAATGCCACGCCTTCCTGGCTGGACAGGGAGAACTCCTGAATCAGCCCCTCGACACCGCCACCGCCGCCTTTATCGCGCAACGCCTTCACCAGGCGCGTGGCCATGGCGTGGATTTTCTCGGGATTGGGCATACGCGCCTGGCCCAGCAGCAGCGGCACGCACTCGGGCTCGGGGCGACGATAGGCCGCGGTGATCGCCGCGCGCAGCACCGACTGCGGCTGGACGTCCTGGCCAAATTCAAAGAATGGTGGTGTGGGGGTCTGCGCACCGGCATCGGTATCGCCAATGTCGGCTTTGCCCTGGGAAAGATGCAGGATCTCCGCGGGTAGCTGGCCGCGTTCGATTTTGTCCAGGTATGCCAACAATGCCTGCTTGTGTAGCCAGTGCGGGGTGCAATCCAGTTTCCGCGCGGCGGCCTTCAAGCGGTCACGCAAGGTGTCGTCCACCTTGACGCCCAATGTGGTGCTGCTCATGATGCGTGCAGTTCCTCAGTTATGGCAAGCCACTCGCGGGCGCAAGGCACCACGATACAGGGTTACCCATTCAGTGATACCCGAATACTAAGGAAGATATAACCAATTTTGAATTATGGTTAACCTTTAAGGGTTAACCCTATTTTATTGGGCGCAACCCAGCAGCTGTACTTGTCCGGAGGCCGGTGTCGCACGCGCGCCCCCGGACTGAATCGCCGAGGCAATAGTGTCGGCCAGCAACACAACCGCCTGCTGCTGCGCATGCACCAGCGACCCTACCACATTGATCTGATCGGCAGGCACCTGCACCACCGAGCCGCAAATCAGGGCGCGGCCATTCTTTACATTGATGGGACGCACACGCCACGTGGCATCCAATCGCGCCGGTCCACCCTCGACCATGTCAAAGCGCTGCACATCGACCTGGATGCGCCACACAGGGATGTCCTTGGCGGGCGACAGCGTCTGCACGTTCAGCGCCCCCAGCGTGCGTGTCAGGGTGTCCGTCAGCGCCGAACCGATCTCGTTGCCCAGCGATGCGCTCCAGCGATCCGAATAAAGCGGTGTCAGGGCACCATTGTTCTGCCCTTCTCGCAGCATGATCTGCGGTTGATCGGCCTGCTGCGGCACCGTCACAGGCGCCAGCTCGATTTGATAATCCACGCGCGGCACGTTCGCGGGGGCCGCTTGCGGTGCCGGTTGCAATGTGTAGAAACGTACGGGAGGCGAACTGCCGCAACCGGCCAGGGCGGCTGACAGCGCCAGCAGGGACAAAAACGAAATGCGTCGCATGGCAGACATGGCTTAGTTCCTGACTTGGCCCGGGATGGGATCATCGCCACGGCCGCGAATCAAGGCTTCGGGGTGGACTTGCAGATAGTCGGCCAGGCCGCGCAACGAACGAGCGGCACGACCCAATTCCTTCATGGCCTGCTCGGCGTTGGTCGGCAGGGATCCGTCTTGCGCCAACAACTCATTGATGGCATCGAGCGACTTGCGGGCGGCCTGGACGGTGTTGCGCAACTCGGGAGCCAGGTTCTTGTCCAGCGTAGTCAACAATCTCGACGCGCTCGACAAGGTCGAGCNCAGATCCGTGCCGATCTGATCGAACGGGATCTTGTCGATCTTGTCGACGATGTTGGTGATCTGCTGCTGCAGTTGTTCCAGATTGCCCGGGATCGTGGGTATCTGAATCGGATCCGTGATCTTGAATTCGACGGGCTCGACCTTCGGGAAATTTTCGAGCACGATATACAACTGACCGGTCAAGAGGTTAGACGTACGCAACTGCGCCCGCAAACCGTATTTCACCATGACCGCCAGCAAGCGTCCGCCGGTCTTGTCGCCATCGGCCTCGGCACGCGCATGCATCCTGTCATACACGGGTCCTAGACGCTCGGGATACAGAACGGCATCAACCACGGCGAAGAAGCGTTTTTTGTCGTTGTCGAAATCGATGCTGATCTTGGTGACATGACCCAGAGCAATACCCTGGAAATCGACCATCGCGCCGACAGCCAAGCCCCGAATAGTCTGATCAAAACGCATACGGATCGGGAATGGTTCACCATCCGGGTTCGCCTTGGCCTCGTCCTCCGTGTCATAGAGTTCGTAGCTGGCGCCGGGTTCGGCGAGCTTCGTATCATTGACATTGACGGACTCAAAAGCCACTCCCCCCAACGCCAGGGACATCAAGGACTGGGTATGCAGCTTCAGCCCGCTCGCGTCTACCTGCAGATCGATCCCGCTGGCATTCCAGAAACGCGTACCGGTCGTGACGAACTTGTCGTTGGGCGCATCGACGAAGACTTCGACATTGACTGCTTCTCCGCTGTCATCAAGCTTGTATCCAATAACGCGCCCCACGTTGATGCGACGGAAATACACCGGCGAGCCGATATCCAGCGATCCTAAATCTTGCGCTTTTAGGATAAAACGCTTGCCAGCACGATCGTTGGTCACGGCCGGCGGCGTCTCCAGGCCCACAAAGTCGAATTTGGTCGCGGAGGTTTCGGCCCCTGCCCCGTCCCGGGCGTCCACATCAATATAGGCGCCAGACAGCAGGGTCCCCAGGCCCGACACCCCATTGAGGCCCAGGCGTGGACGTACCACCCAAAAATTCGTTCCCTCTGCGGCCAGCCCCGCGGCGTTTTTGGATAATTGAGCTGTCACAATGACTTTGGAGCGGTCTTCGTTGAACTTAATCCGTTGCACCATGCCCACCACCACGTCCTTATAGCGGATTTGGGTTTTGCCAACATCGAGACCTTCGGCGGTTTCAAACACAATGGAAATCTCGGGCCCCTCTTGCATCCAGGTGCGCAGCACAAGCGATAAGGCAATCAGCGCCGCAACCACCGGCACCAACCACACCCAGTTGATGCGTCGTTGTTTTTTGCGTACCACCTCTGGCGCGGCAATACCGTCATCAGGGGGCGGGGATTTTTGATCGACCATGATTTGAATGCGATGCCTGAATTTGTCTATGCCGTATCGTGCCGAGAAGCCACGGGGCCGGTCCCGGTGTGAGTCATACTCGGCGCCTCGTGATCACTCGGGTCTTGTGCCCTGCGTGAAGCGATTGCCGTATTGCTTGCTTCGTTCGTTTCGTCTGATTCGTGTGTCTCAAGATCCCACGCCAGGCGCGGATCAAAGCTCATGGCGGCCAGCATGGTCAAAATGACTACCAGGCCAAACGCCCCGGCCGCCGGCCCCGCTGAAATCTCCATCAGCCCCTGAAAATGCGCCAGCGACGCGAGCAGTATCACGACAAAAACGTCCAGCATCGACCACTGCCCGATGAACTCGACCATTTCATACAGGCGAGTGCGTTGGCGCAGATTAAACTGACTTTCCCGTTGTACGCTACCGGCAAGTATTGCCAGAGCCAACATTTTGGTCAGCGGCACGACAATACTGGCGATAAACACGATCAGTGCGATATCCCACGAACCGGTCTGCCATAACTCGACCACCCCACCCAGAATCGTATGGCCGCTGTCGCCCAAAAACAGGGATTGGATGTTCATGATGGGCAGCACATTCGCCGGCACATAAAGCGCCGCCGCCGCGACTAACAATGCCCAGGTACGGGTCAGGCTTTGAGGCTTGCGTGCATGCACGATCGCGTTGCAACGGACGCAGTGATGTGAGTCGCCCTCGTGCTGATGATCGATAGCATGTACGTGATAGGGCTCATGCGACGATGATGAGCCGTCAGGCACAGGCACGGCCTGTACCTGCCCGCAGACATGGCAACCCGTCAGTGTCTGCCCGGGTGCGGGCCGCGGCACATGGACAGGTGTGACGCCTGCCTTCTCGACATAACGCCATAATGCATGCGGCGACAAGCGCTCAAGCGTTGCCAGCAGCACGACCAGGGCGCCAAAGGCGTATAAGCCCGGCGCCGGGCTGACTGACGCCATGCCCGCCAATTTGACCACCGATACCAATACCCCCAGCAAGAACACCGGCACCATGCACCAGGGACGCAATATGCCCAAGAGGCGTACGGCGGGTCGCAAACCCGCTGGCTCGCGGCCGAGCGCCAGCGGCCATAACACCCACACCAAGATAATCAGATGCAAGAAAGGCAAGGCAAAGCCCGCCAGCCCGGTCATCATGGCTGTCCATACGTAACCCTGATCCCAGGTCATGATCACCGCGGTGAGTAACGACGCCTCACGTGTCATGCCCTGCACTGACATGCTGATGACCGGGTACGCATTGGCAATCGCAAAAACGATCAGGGCGGCCAAGCTCAACGCTAGCCACCCCGATACACTGATCCCACTATACCGCCACAGAATGGTACCGCAGCGCGCGCACGTGGCCGTTTCGCCGTGCTGCAGCTCGTGCCGCCGGAAAATACTGCCACAGTGCTCGCAGGAAATCAGCGGTTTGGGGGACAAGGTCAATCAACCAACTCGACTTCCTGACGGTCCGGCGGCGTCTTGGAGTCTGCCGACTTGCCTGATCCATCAAAGTTAAGTTGCACCTTGCCATCGGCATCCAGATCGACGGTCACCGTGCCACCATCGACCAGCTTGCCAAACAACAGCTCGTCGGCCAACGCGCGCCGTATGGTGTCCTGGATCAGGCGTTGCATCGGCCGTGCACCCATGAGCGGGTCGAAACCCTCTTTGGCCAGATGTGCACGCAAGGCCTCGGTAAAGACCGCCTCGACACGACGTTCGTGCAATTGGTCCTCAAGCTGCATCAGGAATTTGTCGACCACGCGCAAAATGATATCGCGCGACAAACTGTCAAACGGGATGATGGCATCGAGGCGATTGCGGAACTCGGGCGTAAACATGCGGCGGATCTCGGCCATTTCGTCGCCGGTGACACGGCTGTTCGAAAAACCGATGGACGGCCGATTCAACGTTTCGGCACCCGCGTTGGTCGTCATGATGATGATGACATTACGGAAGTCCGCCTTGCGCCCGTTGTTGTCGGTCAGGGTGCCATGATCCATGACCTGCAGCAGAATGTTGAACACATCCGGATGGGCCTTTTCGATCTCGTCGAGCAGCAGGACGCAGTGCGGTTGCTTGGTGATGGCTTCGGTCAACAGACCGCCCTGATCAAACCCGACGTATCCGGGAGGCGCCCCGATCAGGCGAGACACGGCATGGCGCTCCATGTACTCGGACATGTCAAAGCGCAACAACTCGACCCCCAAGGTGAACGCCAATTGGCGTGCGACTTCGGTTTTACCCACACCGGTCGGGCCCGAGAACAAGAACGAACCAATCGGACGGTCTGGCTTGCCCAATCCGGAACGCGCCATCTTGATGGAGGCCGACAGCGCCTCGATCGCGTTGTCCTGGCCAAACACCACGGTTTTCAGGTCGCGATCCAGCGTCGCGAGCTTGCTTCGATCATCGTTGGACACGGATTGCGGCGGAATGCGCGCAATTTTGGAAACGATGTTTTCGATGTCGATCTTGCCGATGAGTTTCTTTTGGCGCGAGCGCGGCAGCAGCCGCTGGGCGGCGCCGGCCTCGTCAATGACGTCGATGGCCTTATCGGGCAAATGACGATCATTGATATAACGCGCGGACAATTCGGCCGCGGCCGTGAGCGCCGCCGCGGAATACCGCACGCTGTGGTGCTCTTCGAAGCGACTCTTGAGGCCGCGCAAAATCTGCACGGTTTGCTCGACACTGGGTTCGGGCACGTCAATCTTCTGGAAACGACGCGACAAGGCGTGGTCTTTTTCGAAAACGCCGCGGAATTCGGTATAGGTCGTCGCGCCGATGCACTTGAGCTGACCCGACGACAAGGCGGGCTTGAGCAGGTTGGACGCATCCAGCGTGCCACCGGACGCCGAACCGGCGCCAATCAGCGTGTGGATCTCGTCGATGAACAGAACGGAGTCAGGATTACCGCGAATCTGCTTGAGCACGCCTTTGAGGCGTTGCTCGAAATCGCCGCGATATTTGGTACCGGCCAGCAGCGCGCCCATATCCAGCGCATAGACATGCGCGGCCTGCAGAATCTCGGGGACCTCGCCGCGCGTGATGCGCCAGGCCAATCCCTCGGCGATGGCAGTCTTGCCCACGCCGGCTTCGCCCACCAGGAGGGGGTTGTTTTTACGACGGCGGCACAGCACCTGAATCACGCGCTCGACCTCGTGCTCGCGGCCAATCAGTGGATCGATACGACCCGCCAGCGCCGCCGCGTTCAGGTCGGTCGCATATTGATCCAGCGGCGACTGACGCGCCTCGGTGTTTTCTTCGACACCGGGTTGTTCTTTCGGGGCGGCGGCTTCTTCTTGAGGTTGCTTGGTGATGCCGTGTGACAAGAAGTTGACCACATCCAGGCGTGTGACGCCCTGCTGTTGCAGGTAGTACACAGCGTGCGAGTCTTTTTCGCCAAAAATAGCCACCAGCACATTGGCGCCTGTGACCGGTTTCTTACCCGTCCCGCCTGCCGACACGTGCATGATCGCGCGTTGAATGACGCGTTGAAATCCTAGCGTAGGCTGCGTGTCGACCTCCGCGCCGGTGGGAATGACCGGCGTATTTTCAGACACGAACTGACGCAAGTTGCCGCGCAAATCATCCAGATTCGCGGTGCAAGCACGCAGGACCTCGATGGCCGAGGCATTATCGAGCAGCGACAGCAGCAGATGCTCGACGGTAATAAATTCATGCCGGGCCGAACGGGCCTCGACGAAAGCCATATGCAGGCTGACTTCAAGTTCTTGAGAAATCACGCTTCCTCCATAACGCATTGAAGCGATCGAAAAATACGACTCATATTCTAAGCTGATCAGGGCGTAACGCCAGTGATTTCAAAAACCACACGGTCATGTCGGCCTTGCTCATCCATCACAGTCAGGGTATAGCGACCATTTTGCACCATAGACAGATTTATCGGGGCAGTAGCCACACTGCGCTGCTGGACTAAGCCATCCAGCATCCACCAGACCTGCCCCCGCGCGCCGTCCACGCGCACCTCTATTGATACGGCGTCACGGCCCGGCACAGGGCGCAACACCGATCCATTGGCCACCCCCTGCAAGCGCAGTGGCCCACTTGCAATATCAGCATAACCGGCAAACGTCGGCGGCACCGTATCGTCCAGTGACCAGGCGGTGCGCGGCTGGGTACATGCCCCCGCCTGCGGACTGCCCTGGCGCCATCCCAACGGCCAGCAGGTCACGACGGGCTGTACGGTCGCCGGTCGTTGCCGCGCGATCGGCGGCCCTGCCGGCAACGCGGCGACCAGATCAGTCAGCAAGGGTGCTGCCACATTGGCTCCAAAGAAACCCGGGTTGGGGGTGCCATCGGGCCGCCCCACCCAGACGCCAAGCGTCCAGTGATCGGTCACCCCGACGGCCCAGGCGTCGCGAAATCCGAAACTGGTACCGGTTTTCCAGGCCAAACGACGACCTGTTTGCTCCAGCGGACGATCGGGATGCCCCCCTCCCTCGAGAATATCGCGCACGATCCACGCGGCGCCCGCGCTCATCATTCGCGATTCGACCCGAGGCTCATCCGGGGACAAACGAGGCCGTCCGGCCAGACCGCCCCGTGCCAAGGCACGGTACGCGCCGACCAGTTCCTCTAAGGTGGTGCCACCCCCGCCTAAAATCAAGCTCAAATTGGGTTCGGCTCCCGCCGGCATACGTAACTGTACGCCGCCCGCCAACATCATGGATGCAAAACGATGAGGCCCCACCCGGTCCAGCAAATCCACCGCAGGCACGTTCAGCGAGCGCTGCAAGGCCCGGGACACGCTGACCGGCCCGGAGAATGACGCCTGAAAGTTACCGGGTGCATAGCCGCCAAAGGACAGCGGCGCATCCATGAGCATACTTTCCGAATGCACGATGCCGTCGTCCAGCGCCTGGGCGTAGAGAAAGGGCTTCAACGTGGACCCTGGCGAACGCACGCCGCGCACCATGTCCACGTGCGAATAGCGACTGTCATCGGCAAAGTCCGCCGAACCGGCGTACGCCTTGACCTCCAGGGTATTGTTGTCCATGATCAATACGGCCATCGACACTTTGGGCGGCAAGGCATCGATGCGATCCAGCAACATGTGCTCGGCCGTGGCCTGGATATTCGCATCCAGAGTAGAGGTGACGATCTCGGCGCGCTCACCCGTGCGGCGTTGCTCGATCTGCAAGCGTTGAGCGGCCAGCGGCGCCAGCCAACGTGCCCGCAGCGGCGGCGCCAGCACGTTTTCTATTTTAGCGTCCGCGACGGCCTCGGCGCTCCATTGGCCGTTTGCCGCCATGCGGTCCAGCACTTTATCGCGCGCGATTTGCGCGGCCAGCGGATGACGATCGGGCCGCAGGCGCGATGGCGCTTGTGGCAATGCCGTCAGCAATGCGGCTTCGGCCGGGCTGATATCCATCGAGGACTTGCCCAGCCACAGACGCGAGGCCATCTCCACCCCCTCGACGATGCCGCCCATGGGCGCATGCGTCAGATAAAGGCCCAGGATTTCATCTTTGCTGTAGTGCAACTCCAATTGCAGCGCACGCGCCATTTGGCGCAGTTTGGCCGACAAGACGCGCGAGGGCTGGCCCGCCAGCTCGGGATCCAGCAGCCGTGCGACCTGCATGGTGATCGTGGAGCCGCCCGACACAATGCGCCCATGCGTGAACCATTGCCACGCCGCGCGTGCCAGCGCGACGGGATTGACGCCGGGATGCCAGTAAAACCAGCGATCTTCGTAACCCAGCAAGGTTTCCAGGTAGTACGGGGATACCTGCTGTGGCGTCACAGGATAACGCCACATGCCGTCACGGCTGGGATAGGTGCGCAGTGGCGTACCATCGGCGGCGACCACTACTGAAGCCCCTCCGCCTCCCACCGACGGCAGGGGAAACAGCCGATCCAGGATCAGCACCACGGCAGCCGCGATGACGATCGCCAGCGCCAGCGCTCCCCCACCCCGCCGAAGGACTTTACCGATACTCGGGCGTCGCGTGCGATTGCGCCCGGGCTGAGGAGGTGGTCCCTTTTGGGTCGGCTCCTCAGCTCCGGTTAGCGAACCGGCATGCGATCGCGAACCTCGATCGGGCTCCATCGTTCGCCTACGCCTCGCAGTTCGGGTCGGTACATGTCCTCGGCCACCGTGGACGGCACGGCGTAACGTCCCGGGGTGACCGCACGCACCATATAAAACACCTCGGTCGCGCGACGGTCCAGCGACACCGCCGCGACATAACGGTCATCGCGAAACTCACGATGTTTGATCGCCGGATTGGCCATCGCATCTGCCACCTGTATGCCGCCGATTTGCCAATCTTGCATCTCGGGGCTTTGCGACAGGTTCAGGTTTTCGATTTCCAGGCCCGCCGGCACGCGATCGACAATCAATGCATCCGGAATCGATTGATTCGCAGAGGCACTGAGCCTGACGACCAACATGTCGCCCGTGCGCAACACCCCGCCGTCCCATGCCCGGCCGTCGGGCGTATACCAGCGCCGCTGCAACGAAATCACGCTGCTCTGCGGCGCGGGGGCTTCCTGGCGCGTGCCCTGTAAATCGAACTCTACAAACAAAGGCTGTGATCCGGTGTTGGTCAACTGCAGCGATGGCAGATCGGCAAACTTGAGTGAAACCGTTTGATCCTGGGCGCTGGCCAGATCCTGTTTCCCCGACTCCGTTGTCAGCGCCGCTGCCCATGGCTTTTCCGCGTCGCCGCCCGCGGCACGGGCCGCCAGCACCAAAGCCATCTGCTCTTGCGTCGACAGATACGAACGATCGCGCATGTAGCCATCGAGTTGCGACATCAGGGACTCGCGGCCTTGCGGCGCCAGCTTATAGGTCGTCGCCAGCGCATAGCCGAGGGCGTAATCCCGCACTGCACTACCGTAATCGCCCAGCCATGCCGTCACGTAGAACTTGCCCCGAACCGGATAGCCATAAGGCCGCGCCAGAGCCAGCGCCATGGCCTTTTCCATACGAGCGGTGTCGCCCATCAACTGGAAGGCGACGGCAAACTGGATCAGGGGCAAGGGCGATAACGAGCGTTCTTGATAACGATCAAACAACTGGCGCAGTGTAGCCAGCGACGCCTGGCGATCACGTGCCAAGACCAGCGCCGCCGTCGCATAGCCCGCGAAAAGACGATGATCGCCGCGCATCATGGCGTGATAACTGCTATTGACATCGCCTTTTTCGAACGATTGACGCAAGGCTTCGGGCCACGTTCCGAAAGCGCCCAAGCTTTGCTGCAATTGCGCTTGCAACCATTGCCGCGAACGATCCAGGGACTGCTCGGGCACGCTAAAGCCCTGATCGCGCGCATCCTGCAGGAAGCCCACCGCATAGGCGGTCAACCAGATATCGCGTGCGGAACCCGGGTCGCCCCACAGCGAATAGCTACCCATGGCGTTGCGCATGCCGGCCAATCGTCCCACAGCGTAGGCGACCTTTTCCGCGCGCTGCTCTTTCGTCTGAATGGGCAGGTCGAAACGCTTGCCATCGGCCTCGTCCATGAGTACCCACGGATACGCCGAACTGATCGTTTGCTCCGTGCAGCCATAGGGGTACCGCAGCAAATCCTTGACCAGACGAGAGACGTTGATGGGCGGGCGGTTCGACATGCTGATATTGGCCGAAACGGAATCGACGTAATAACCCGTGACCGCGCCCGGAGCAAAGCTTTCGCTCGGGGCCAAGCGCACGCGCTGAATCAGATTTTCCGCGGCATGCGACGGCTGCACTTGCAGCACGGATTCTCGTTCGATATGGATGGGTTTCTCACCACCCTTGCCATCGATCGTCAAACGCACCAATCCCAAGCCGTACGATCCTGTCGGAGTTGCCGTAAAACGCACTGTCGTGCGTTGACGATCCTTGAGGGTCAGGGTGCGCGTGCCCCCATCGGCGATGGACAAGGGATCCAACGCCTGCAAATTCACCGTGATCTGCTGCGCGGCACCGCTCAGGTTGGTGACATCGACTGCCACGGTCGCCCGGTCGCCGGGCGTAATAAAGCGCGGCATATTCAACTCGGCCACGATCGGTGCGGCCACCACCATTTCCTGATCGGTATGGCCATATTGCGCATCGCTGAACGCGACGGCCATCAAACGCAGCGTGCCATTGAAGTCCGGCAAGTCCAGCGGGATGTCGGCTTCGCCTTGCTCGTTCAGCGTCACGGGCCCCGAGAACAGATCCACCAGCTTGACCTTTTTGGGCAGGCTTTGGCTATCACCGCGCATGGCGGCGTCGCCCCCCCATTTCAGGCGGCCCTTGGTGCCATCCATCTTCTCGATCAGCTTGCCGTACATGTCGCGCAATTCGGCGTCATAACGGTGCTTGCCAAAGTAGAAGTCCATCGGATCGGGCGTGGCGTACTGATTGATGTTCAAAATACCCACGTCCACGGCGGACAACGTGACATGGACCCCCTTGTCCTGCGCACCATCGACCTTGACGCGCACGGTGGTGCGCTTTTCGGGTTCGACTTTGGCGGGCGCCGTCAGCGCGACATTGAGCTTGCGCTCGTCGCTGGCAATAGGCAGGAAGCTCAACCCCACGGCGCGCGCGGGCGTGACACGATCCCCCTCGCTGCCGGGCCGAAATACCACGGCGGCGACGTAAAGATCGTGACGTTTCCATGAGGCATCCAGAGGGATGTCAACGGTCGTTCCCGCGACTTTGACCGGCACCCATTTCGACCACAGCATGCGGTCGCCTTCGACCGTGATGAGAGCTTCGCCGTCATGGGGCGGCGTCACGGTCAGTTTGACGTTATCGCCGGGGCGTGCAGGCACGCCTTCGAGTTTCATCTGGACACGATCGGGACGGTTGCCCATCGCGTCCGAGTCTTGCGCATCCCACCCGGCATAGAAGCGGTAACGCATGACTTGGCCAGTTTCCGGGTCGGTAATTTCGAGACGATAGCGTCCCCACTTGACCGGCAAGGTCAACGACGTACGATCAGGTAACGCGATCGTGCGCGAGTCCTCGAGGTCCTCGGTCTCGGTATAGCCACTGTTCCAGCCACGCTGATCGTCGTAGCGCCAGTAATAGTTACGCTGTTCCCGGAAAAAACGGACTTGCGCCTCGGCCAGCGGCACCACCTCACCGGATGCATTCAGGCGCACGACTTCAAAACCCGCGGGCGCGCCCTCGCGGGTAACATCGTTGTCAAACAAGGGCCGCACCGCGATCAGTTTGTCGGCCGGCCAGACACTGCGCTCGATCGAACGCACCACCGGGCGTCCGCCCGACTCGAGCAAGCTGGCGGACATACGCACGCTGAGCGGGGATTTCGCCTCGCCGACAGATTTGAGGTCGATCGCCAACTCGACCGCGCCCCCGTCATTCAAGGTTGTTTCCGGTAGCTCTTCGTAGTGGCGCAGCTTGTCATCGGCGACATCGCCAAAAATGAAGCCCGGCCATTTTTGATTCAGCGCATAGCGGTCACGCTTTACCTGAAAACTGGACAACAGGCGGTTACCCGCAGCTGGAGCGCCGTAGAGATAGTCGCCCTGTACATCGATCTTCCAGGTTTCTCCCGGGGACAGCACGGCCTGATCGGAATCCAGATGCAGTTTCATGCGCTCGGGCAGGAATTCCTCGACCTGGAACCACCAGGCGGCATCAGGCGATTTGGCTGCCGGATCGACGCGCAGTTCAAGCAGCCATTTGCCGGTTTGCGCATCGACCGGCAGGTCAATGGCGTGCTCGATATAGTTGGCGATTTTTTCGCTGGGTTGCCAGAGCTCGCTGCGCACCGTACGGCCATCGGGCCGCTTCAGGACGGCGGTCAGCGGCGCGGATTTCAGCGGCCGGCCGTCCAGGTCGCGCGGCAATACCGACACCTGAAAGGTCTCGCCAGGTCGATACAAGTTGCGGCCGGAATAGACGAATAGATTATTTGGACGAGAAGGTTGGCCGCCGATGTCGTACTCGGACAGATCCAGCGCGGGCTCGGCCAGCGACAGCATCGTTAACTCATCGCCACGCGCAGCGCGTATCAAGCGCGCACGGGACGAATCGCCATCAATGCGCACATGCCCCCCCTCGTCAGAGGTTGCTTTAGCCAGGACTTTGCCTGCAGCATCCACCAACTCGACCTGGGCGTCCTTGACGGGCTTGCCTGTTTTCAGCGACACGGTATAGGCCTCGATACGGTCGGAATAACGACGCATATGCAGGCCCATATCGCTGATATAGAAATAGGTCACCTGGTATTCGTAGCGAAAACGACCAGGCTCGCTCATGATGGCCACGTAAATGCCGGGCTGCTTCAGCTCGTTGATGTTTTCGACGGGCAAGAAGGTCACGTGGCGTCGGTTGGGCTTGTCATCGGTGACAAAGCGCCCCTGATACACACTCTTTGTCAGGGTATGCAGACGATCGAGATCCCAGTTGCTGACCGAACCCTTCAGGCTGCGATTATCGGAATACCGCCATTCGTCGTCCTCGTTGGACGTGTCGCTCAAACCCAATACTTCATCGAAAAATTCGGGCATATGCTCCGGCGATACGCGCAAGAATTCCACGTCGACTTCGGGCGTATTGACGGTGGCCACGGGCAAACCGCCGTTTTGTCCGGCGGGCAGCACGACGCCACGGCTTGCAAAGTAAAACGACGGCGGCATGGCCTCGGTTTGAACCGTGCAGTTGCCCTCGACCCCTAGGGTCGAGTTTTTTTCAGCACCTGGGAAACCTGCATCGACCCGGATCGCATAAGCACGCTGCGGCTGGACATAGGGGAAATACACGATGCGCGGGTTGTCGCCCACCGACCAGGCACCCTCCACGACTTTGCCTTGCTTGGCAGCGTCGTTCTGCTTGTCGGCGTCGTTCTGTTTGGTGGCGTCGTCCGTACTGTCGGTTTGCCCGGACGGCTGAGTGTCGTCGGACGTCGTTGCCTCGCCGGTATCGACCACCCGGATAAACCGTGTCAGATCGTCCTTGCGGTCAACGGGCTGTGTAAAGGTGATGGCCAGTGCCATCGAGTCGCGAAACTCGCGCGGTTTGCAATCCAGCAACGCAAAGGGATCGGCCTGGCCAATCACGGTCGAGGCGTTGGCCGGCTCTTGAGCGGTCGTCGATGCAGCAGCATCAGTTGTCGGTGACGCTGCTTTGGTAGCGACGGTCGCAGGCGTGGCACTCGACGCTGGCGAGTCCGCGCTCGTGGGCGCATCACCACGCCCTGCCCACCATCCCAACCCCACCGCGATGGCCACCACCAACGCCCCAATCCCAATCACGCCACTTTTTTTACTCACGGGCTTGCCTCTGATCAATATTGTTGTTAGGGCGTGCGGCCACGCTGCAGGGCCAAGACTCGCCTTGTGGGTCTCGCAAAAACTACGCCAGAACCGTTTGCCTGGCTACTGCACGCCTGGCGCTGCGCGGCTCCCCGCATGGGATTCCGCGGTCATGGTGCTGGGCATTACACGGGTTCCATGACGCACTGCAACGGATGCTGGCGCTCGCGCGCGTACTGCGCGACTTGGGCAATGCGCGTGGACGCCACATCTCGCGGATAAACACCACAGACACCGCGCCCTTCATGGTGCACTTGCAGCATGATCCGGGTCGCGTCTTCCTGGTTTTTACCGAAGAACTTCTGCAGGACCTTCACCACGAATTCCATCGGCGTGTAGTCGTCGTTCAGCAACAGAACCTGGTACATGGGCGGCGGCGCAGTGCGCGCCGTCTCTTTTTCCACGGCCACGTCGTGTTGTGTATCTAGGGTCGAACTCATAGAGCGGAATTGTATTGAAACAATGGGCAAACTCGTCGCTGATTACTTAAAATTACACGTACAGATGCGTAATTTCCACACTTGACGTTATGAAGAAAAGCAGAGCATTATCCACGCAATCGGGGGCAGCCTTGTGAAAACAAACGCCGCCGGAAGCCGGAAGGCACCGGCCCGGGCCGAATGCTTTCTGTCAAACATACGATTCAAATGAGGCAGTCCGCATGTCTGATACGACCGCAACCGCCGTCCAAGGGGACAATCCCAAATCGACGGGCACCGTCAAATGGTTCAACGATGCAAAGGGTTTTGGCTTCATTACACCCGACGATGGTGGTGAAGATTTATTCGCGCATTTTTCGTCGATCCAGATGAACGGGTTCAAAACCCTGAAAGAAGGCCAAAAAGTGGCATTCGAGATAATTCAGGGACCTAAAGGCAAACAGGCTTTGAATATAACGGCGGCCTGACGCCCACTATCTATATCACGCTACCCGATAGACCGGCCCGGTTTTCAGTCGTGCGGTTTCGAAGGTAGCGTTATTACCCGGGCGGGGCAAAATGCCCCGCCCTGTTATTTTCTGTTGTTTACCCGCCCCATGTCGATTCGTAGTTGTACGCGGCTTGCCCGCGCCTTATCCCGCCTTGTCGCGGGACATTTCCACCCACCTGTTCTCAATCAAAGGCGCGTTCAAGCGTCGCTTGCGATAGCCGCCCTTGTAGGCAGCCTGATGCTCGTCGTCCCGGCGGCACAGGCGCAAGTTGCGCAAGGCAGTCCGCAAACAGGCTTACCTGTGGTGGCGCTGACAGCGGGGATTCACGTGATTCGCGCGGAAATCGCCAGTACCGAGGACACACGCCGTCTCGGCCTGATGCACCGTCAAAGCCTGCCTGACAACAACGGCATGCTGTTCATTTTCGAACAGCCCGAGGTACAGTGCTTTTGGATGCGCAATACGCCCCTGCCCTTATCGATCGCGTTCATTGCGGACGACGGCGCCATCGTCAATATGGCGGATATGGCGCCCCAGACCGATACGCCCCACTGCTCGGCCCAGCCGGTGCGCTATGCGCTGGAGATGGCCCAGGGTTGGTTTGAGTCGCATGGCATTGCGGCCGGCCTGCGCCTGGGCGGCTTGCCCTGATCTCCGAGCCGCCTTCACAGCAAAAAAGCCGGTCTCCCGGCTTTTTTGCTGTACCTGAGCGCCCCGCTCAGGCATCCACGGTACGAACGCTCGCAGCAATGAGTTAGACGCGCTCAAGCACCACGGCGATACCCTGGCCGACGCCGATGCACATGGTGCACAGCGCATAACGGCCACCGCTGCGATGCAGTTGATTCACCGCCGTCGTCGCCAGACGCGCACCGCTGGCCCCCAGCGGATGACCCAAGGCAATCGCACCTCCATTCGGGTTGACGCGCGCATCATCGTCGGCAATACCCAAATCGCGCAACACAGCCAGGCCTTGGGCGGCAAAGGCTTCGTTCAACTCGATAACGTCCATCTGGTCCAGCGTCAGGCCGGTGAGCGCGAGCACCTTGCGCGTCGCCGGCGCCGGGCCCATGCCCATGACACGGGGAGCGACCCCTGCCGTCGCCATCGCGACGACGCGTGCACGTGGCGTCAGACCGTGACGAGCCGCAGCACGTTCGTCTGCCAGCAACAGCGCTGCTGCACCATCGTTGACCCCGGAAGCATTGCCCGCCGTTACCGTACCGCCCTCGCGTACTACGCCCTTCAGGCGGGCCAGGGACTCGAGGCTGGTTTCGCGCGGATGTTCGTCTTTGCTCACCACGACCGGGTCGCCCTTGCGTTGGGCGATGGACACCGGTGTGATTTCGGCGTCAAACACGCCGGTTTGCTGCGCACGGGCCGTCTTGGCCTGGCTGGCCAATGCGAATTTGTCTTGGTCTTCGCGGCTGATGTTGAAGTCGTCGGCCACGTTTTCCGCCGTTTCCGGCATCGAATCGACGCCGTACTGGGCTTTCATCAGCTTATTGACGAAGCGCCAGCCGATCGTGGTGTCGTAAATCGCCGCACTGCGCGAAAACGCGCTTTCAGCCTTGCCCATGACAAAGGGTGCACGGCTCATGCTTTCAACGCCACCGGCCAACATCAGGCCTGCCTCGCCCGCGCGGATCGCACGAGCGGCCGTGCCAATCGCATCCAGACCCGAGCCGCACAGGCGGTTGATCGTGCCGCCCGGCACATCGATCGGCAAGCCGGCCAACAAAGCGGCCATACGGGCCACGTTGCGGTTGTCTTCGCCGGCCTGGTTGGCACAACCCAACAGGACGTCAGCCAGTTCTTCCCATTGAACGCCCTGATTGCGCGCCATCAGGGCCTTGATCGGCACAGCGGCCAAGTCATCGGCGCGCACGGGCGCCAAAGAACCGCCGTAACGGCCAAAAGGGGTACGAATGGCATCACAAATGTAAGCGTGCACGGTCATAGATCGAAGCTCGTAAAAAAAGTGAATATGACAAAGAAAAATGATGAAGATGATCTTACGCTAGCCTGGCATGCGCCATACTCGCCCATGGCCATCCTGTCCATGCGACGGACACTGTCTAGCTGCCGGACGTTTTATCATTCGTCGCACGGCCCGCCTCTACCTGGGCCTGCCGGCGAAAACGCCCGGCGGCAAAATGGTAGAACGGCCTCGGACAAAACTGCCGTGCCACGAGCGACGCCGACAAGGCCCCCAACAACAGCCAGAACAGCATCGGCTGGCTACCGGTCATTTCCATCACGATTACGCTGGCAGTCAAAGGAGCTTGTGTCGCCGCCGCTAAAAAGGCTGCCATACATATCAATACCAGGACGCGACGGTCGACGTCGCCCCCGACGAGCTCCCAGATATGCTGACCGATGCCCGCACCGGTCGTCAGCGCAGGCGTAAAAATACCGCCGGGAATGCCCGCCCAATACGATGCCACCGTGGCGCCCAGCTTGGCCAAGCCAAACCCTGTGGGCGCCTCACCATTGCCCGACAACAGTTCACCAGCCACTGCGTAGCCGGTGCCATAAACCGTATAGCCGCTCAACGTCCCCAGGCATGCCAGCACCAACCCCATGGCGGCGGCCGTGTAAAGCGGATGCCGCCGGATCCACGCACGCCAGGCCACCGGTGCGCTGCCCGACACTCCTTTGCTTAACAATCGACTGAAAATACCGCCCAGTGCCCCATTGATCAGACCGCACAGCACCACCCACAGCAACATGTTCCGCGGCAAGGTTTCCCCGGTAAAGGTGCCGAAATAAGGATTGTTGCCGTCCACGGCCACTACCAAAAAGCCAGCGGCCAAGACGCCGATCAGCACGAGACGCTGCCAACGCAGCGCCGTACTGCGCCCCAACTCTTCAATCGCAAAGATCACGCCGGCCAGTGGTGCGTTAAAGGCCGCCGCCAACCCGCCGGCCGCGCCGGCGGCGATCAGCTCGTTGGCACGGAAACCGCGCAAGGGAACACCTCGACGCAACCAAAAATTGCCCCAGGCCAACATGAGCGCGGCACCCACCTGTACCGATGGCCCCTCGCGCCCCGCCGAAGCGCCCGCAGCCAGGCCCAGGAAAGTCAGCGGAATCTTCCATAGGGTTTGGCGCATGGACACCAGACTGGTCTGTGCTGCGCCGGACGGCATCGACAGCGCCCCGATGACCTGCGGAATACCGCTGCCCGCGGCATTGGGCGCGTAACGCATGGTCAACCAGCGTAGCAACGCAAAAGCGAGCGGAATCACAATAAATGCCGCCCATCCGAAACGCGTCGTCCAGGCATGGTTCCACTCGAGCGCCAAATCAGCCAGCCAGGTGAAACCCAGAGACACCAAGGCCACTAGAGCGGCTCCGCCCAACAGCAAGAACAAGTGCAGGCTTTTGCGCGACAAACGACTTAGCTGCCGAGTCTTGCGACGCGCAATCAACTTGAGACCAGTCAAACCATGGCGCGTGGGAGACATATCGGGCATCGCGGTATTTTGCCAGAGCGACCCGCCCGTGAGGGGAATTCATGTTTAAAAAACGAAAACGCCCGGCCGAAACCGGGCGTTGCGCACTATAGCAAAGTGGCTGCTTAGGCGAAATTCTTGGCCGCGAAGTCCCAGTTCACCAGTGCCCAGAAGTTTTCCAGGTACTTGGGACGAGCGTTGCGATAGTCGATGTAATAGGCGTGTTCCCACACATCACAGGTCAGCAGCGGCTTGTCAGTGGTGGTCAGCGGGGTCGCGGCGTTGCTCGTATTGACGATGTCCACCGAGCCGTCTTCTTTCTTGACGAGCCAGGTCCAACCCGAACCGAAATTTCCAGCCGCCGACTTGTTAAAGGCATCTTTGAAATTATCGAAGCTGCCCCATTTGGCGTTGATAGCATCGGCCAGTGCGCCACTGGGCGCGCCACCAGCCTTGGGAGCCAGGCTGTTCCAGTAGAACGTGTGGTTCCAGATTTGGGCAGCGTTGTTGAACACGCCGCCGGAGGAGTTCTTGACGATGTCTTCGAGCGACGAGTTTTCGAACTCGGTACCAGGAATCAGGTTGTTCAGATTGGTAACGTACGTTTGGTGATGCTTGCCGTAGTGAAACTCGAGGGTTTCTTTGGAAATGTGCGGCGCCAGAGCATCAAGCTCGTAAGGCAAAGGGGGAAGAGTATGTGCCATGAGGATTCCTTCGTAGTTGATTGCACGATCAAGCCATAAGATTGTATCGACTCTTGCGCGGCAAACCCGTGTTAACCCATTACAGCGCGGGGTTACGCGAAAGGAGAATCAATCCATAAATTCACACGCCCCTCAGGACGAGTGCGTGTCCAGGACTTCGACTTGTGCTCCACCCTGCGCAAACGTCAGGCTCAATGCCTGGCCGCGCGCTAAGGGCGCGGCATCACGCAAAATGTGGCCGTCGGCGTCGCGCACAATCGCGTAGCCGCGCGCCAGGGTGTGCTGAGGATCCAGCGCGCGCAGATGGGCGCTGATCGCCTCGGTACGAGCCACGCGCGTCGCCAATTGGCGTTCCTGAGCCTGATGCAAGCGACGCGCCAGGGCCGCCAGGCGCTCACGCGCGCGTCCCGTATCGGGCGTGGCATGCGACAGGCGCTGCACTGACATGCCCAGCCGCGCGACGCGGCGACCTTGAGGGCCCTGCCAGGCCGAGACCAGACGATGACGCAGCGTATTCAGGCACTCGGCCTGGTGCGCGAGACGGCGACGGGGCGACACTAGTTGGGCCGCGGCGCGATCCAGTCGCTGTGCTGCCTGATCCAGCCGGCGTTGCTGGCCTCGCAGCAAGCGCTGCGCGGCGTGATCAATCCGCGCCAACAGATCCGCGCGCGGCACGCAGGCCAGTTCGGCCGCAGCCGTCGGCGTCGGCGCGCGCAGATCGGCCACAAAATCCACAATCGTGAAGTCCGTTTCGTGCCCTACCCCACTAATAATAGGGATAGCGCTCGCTGCCACCGCCCGCGCCAGGGCCTCGTCATTAAAACTCCACAGGTCTTCGATGCTGCCCCCGCCACGCACCAGCAACAGCGTGTCGACCTCCTGGCGCTCGTTAGCCTGCTGGACCTGAGCCACCAATCGCGGCGCGGCATCGGCGCCCTGCACCGGCGCGGGGTACACAACCACGGGCACCTGAGGCGCACGCCGGGCCAAAGCGGACAACACATCGCGCAACGCGGCCGCATGCAGCGAGGTGATCACACCGATAGCGCGGGGCAACGCGACAGGCGCACGTTTGGCGGTTTCGTCAAACAAGCCCTCCGAGGCCAACTGGGTCTTCAAGCGCAGAAAGGCCTCGTACAAATTTCCCAGGCCCGCCCGCCGCATCGCGTCGGCCTGTAATTGATAATCGCCGCGTGGCTCGTACAACGAGACGCGCGCGCGGACTTCGACCTGATCGCCCGCCCGCGGCACAAATCCGACCGCGGAGGCACGACTGCGAAACATCACTGTCCGTACGGCGGCGCGACTGTCTTTCAGCGTAAAGTACCAATGTCCCGATGCCGCTTGGGTGAAGTTGGAAATTTCACCGCGCACCCATAAGAGCGGAATATTGCGCTCCAGCAATTGGCCCACTGACTGATTCAGCTGGGCAACTGTCAGGATATCCCGCGTAAATACGTCATTTGTGACTGGAAACTCAACTGTCATAAGGCTTTCCAGAGAGATAGCTGTCCACAGGGTGGGCCGAACGGGCCGCGATGATACCGCAAGCCGATAAATCTTGCAGCGCCGGCCGGAACGCTAGCAAAATAGATATAACCCACTGTTTTATATAAAAAAATATATTCATCACCGATGATCGAAAATCGCTCAATCCAGCGCAAAGCCAGCATTTATCCGCGTCTAGGGTAAGTTTTGCACAGAATTATCCACAAAATCTGTGGATAGATTCTGGGCCGGCCGGCCAGTTCCAGCGGCCTTGCCACAAAGCCTGTCCGACCGGTACAGTGCGCCCTTAAAATCGGGTGTCGCCACGCAGGCGCTGCCGAACTTCGGAGTCACTCCTTGCTGTCCATTATCCGCGAAGCGGGCTGGCCGATCTGGCCCCTGCTGATTACCTCTGTCCTTTGTGTGGGCCTCATCGTCGAGCGCCTGCTGTCCCTTCGGCACAAGCTGATCGTGCCGCACGGGTTGCCTGATCAAGTCATGGAAATGCAGCGCAACGGCCAGGACGGTCCCGAGGCACTGACCCGGCTGGAACAGCATTCGCCCCTGGGGCGCATCCTGGCCGAAGTCCTGCGCCAACGTCACGAGCCGCGCCACGTACAACGCGCCGCCGTCGAAGACGTGGGTCGCGCGGTCGCGCACGACCTGAACCGATACATTCCCGCGCTGGGCACCATCGCCGTCATCGCCCCGCTGCTGGGGCTGTTTGGCACGGTGATCGGCATGATCGAAATTTTCGCGTCCTACACACCCGCGGGCGGCGACCCGGCGCAACTGGCGCGCGGCATATCCATCGCCCTGTACAACACGGCATTCGGCATCCTGATCGCCATACCCGCCATGATTGCTCACCGTTATCTACGCACCCGCGTTGATAATTTGCTCAACGCCCTGGAGCAGGCGGCGGCGCGCCTCGCCCGCGCGACCAACACATTGGCCACCGGCCGGGTCCAACCATGAATTTCCGTGGCCAGCGCGGCGATCGCGACGAACTCGACATCAACCTGATTCCGTTGATCGACGTTTTGTTGGTGATCCTGATCTTTCTGGCGGCCACCACGTCGTTCGCCCGCTATACGCAGTTGGAGATCGCCCTGCCTGAAGCCGCCATCGAGCAAGACACCCCGCCCGCGCTTGAGATCGCCGTCAGCCGTGATGGGCGTTATGCCGTTAACGGCACGGTGATCGACGCCGCCACGCCCGCCGATATCGCCCATCGCCTGGCCCTGGCGGCGGCAGGCAAGGACGAGACGCTTCTGCTGATCAATGCCGATGCCCAGGCCTCGCATCAATCGGTCGTCAACGTCATGGAAGCCGCCCGCATGGCAGGCATAAGCCGCGTCAATTTCGCTGCCCAAAACGCTCGGTGACACATCCCTTGCCGCCCGACACACCCGCCTCGCCTTCGTCCCGCGCCGGCTTTGTGCAACGCCACTGGCAACATGACGGTTGGCTCGCGGCCATGCTGCGGCCTCTGGCCGCGCTCACGGGCTGGCACGTGGCGCGACGACGCGCGCAGTTTTTACGAGGCGAACGGCCGATACACCGCCCTCCCGTCCCCGTCGTCGTCATCGGCAATATCTATGTCGGCGGCACCGGCAAGACGCCGGTGGTCATCGCCACCGTACAAGAATTGCGCGAACGAGGCTGGACTCCCGGTGTCGTCAGCCGAGGCTACGGCGCCAAAATTGGCCCCCAACCCCGTGTCGGCCACGGCGAGTTGAATCCCGCCGACGTTGGCGACGAGCCCGCACTGATCGCCCACGCGACGGGCGCTCCCGTGGCCGTGCACCCCCGCCGCGCCCTCGCGGCCCAAGTCTTGCTGGAGCAGTATCCGCAGACCGACGTGATCGTTTCCGACGATGGTCTGCAGCATCTCGCCCTGGCCCGCGATGTGGAGTTCGTCGTGCAGGACGAGCGCGGCGTCGGCAATGGCCGCCTGCTGCCCGCCGGCCCGCTGCGAGAGCCGGCAAGCCGATTGCAGTCCGTCGACGTCATCATCACCAACTGCTCGACGCATGATGCGACGCCACCCGGGCCGGCTGTGCCACCGCCGACGCCTGGCGACTCGTCCGCGCAGCGCGCCCCAGCCGGGCACACTGGCCCGCGACAAGCCGATATGCACTTGCAACCGGATGGCGCCCGCCACTTACAGACCGGCGAGCATCGGCCCCTGAGCGATTTCGCCCGTCCCACCGTCTTCGAAAACGTCGCGGCGGCGGCGGGCATCGGCAACCCCGGTCGTTTTTTTGCGACTCTGCGGGCCGCAGGCGTGCAACCGATGGCGTGCATGCCCCTGCCCGATCATTACGACTACCAACGCTCGCCGTTCGACGCGCTGCCTGCCGAGGCGATTCTGATCACCTCGAAGGATGCCATCAAATGCCGCGGCTTCGCTGACGCACGCCTCTGGGAAGTCCCCGTCCAGGCACAGTTTTCCGACCCGACCCTATTCGATTGGCTGGACAAATATCTGCGCCAAGCCGCCATCGCCCTGCGCTGAAACGCCGTATGCGGGACGTTACGGCGTCCGTTTCTCCCCTAAACTGCTTTAGAATTGTGCTCATGGAACCCCGCCTTCTCGACACGCTCGTGTGCCCGCTATGCAAGGGCCGCCTTAACTACGACCGCACGCAGGCCGAACTGATCTGCCGTGCAGACCGCTTGGCTTATCCTGTGCGTGATGGCATTGCCGTGATGCTCGAATCCGAAGCCCGCTCTCTGGATACGTCTCGTTCAGACACGGCCACATCGTGAGTTTTGTCGCCCTGATCCCCGCCCGCATGGCGTCTACACGCTTGCCCGACAAGCCGCTAGCCGATATTGCCGGCAAGCCCATGGTCGTGCGTGTGGCCGAACGCGCCGTGCGTTCGCAGGCAGGGCAGGTATATATCGCCACTGACGATACGCGCGTCAAGGCCGCCGCCGTCGAGCACGGCTATACCGCGGTGTTGACCCGTAACGATCACCCCACGGGCACCGACCGCCTGGCCGAGGCGGTCGAGCAGTTGGGCCTGGCTGACGATACGATTGTGGTCAACGTACAGGGTGACGAACCCCTGATCGACCCCGAGCTGATCGACGCCGTTGCCACGCTACTGCACGACCGTCCCGATGCCGATATCGCGACCTGCGCATGCCCGCTGGCCGACGCCGAGGCACTCTTTAATCCCAACGTCGTCAAGGTCGTGTGTGGCACTGACGGGCGCGCCCTGTATTTTTCGCGCGCACCGATTCCCTGGGCACGCGACGCCCTGGCTACCGGAGAGCGCATGCTGGCCACCGGACTGCCGGCCCTGCATCACATTGGCTTATATGCGTACCGAGTCGGATTTTTGCGACGCTTTCCCGTACTGCCCCAAGGCACGCTCGAGCGCTACGAAGCCCTCGAGCAACTGCGCGCCCTCGAACACGGCCACACTATCGTCGTATACCGTACACCCGAACCCCCTATGGCCGGTGTCGACACACCCGCCGACCTGGAACGCGTTCGCGCCTGGTATACCCATCACTCGCAATAGCGGGTTTTCCCTGACCTAGGTAACCACACTGTAGACAGTGTTGCGGCATAATCGTCCCCGACCTTAAAAAACATCCCATCATTCAGGAGCTCTTCCATGCGTCTCATTCTGCTTGGTCCGCCCGGTGCCGGCAAAGGCACTCAGGCTGCTTTCGTCACCCAGCAGTTCGCCATTCCGCAAATTTCCACCGGCGACATGTTGCGCGCGGCTGTCAAAGCCGGCACGCCGCTCGGCCTGGAAGCCAAAAAGGTAATGGACGCAGGCGGCCTGGTATCTGACGACATCATCATTGGCCTCGTACAAGACCGCCTGAAACAGCCGGATTGCGCCAATGGTTACCTGTTTGACGGTTTTCCGCGCACCATTCCTCAAGCCGACGCACTCAAGAGCGCCAGTGTCGCGCTCGATTACGTCGTCGAAATCGCCGTACCCGAAGAAGAAATCATCGAGCGCATCAGCGGTCGACGTGTCCACCCCGCCAGCGGTCGTAGCTACCATGTGCACTTCAATCCACCCAAGGTCGAGGGCGTGGACGACGTCACGGGCGAGCCCCTGGTCCAACGCGACGACGACAGCGAAGAAACCGTGCGTAGCCGCCTGACCGTTTACCAGAACCAGACTCGCCCCCTCGTGGACTACTACTCGTCCTGGGCCGACTCCGGCGATAGCCGGGCGCCGAAATATCGCAAGATTGCCGGTGTCGGTGCAGTCGAAGAGATCAAGGCCCGCCTGTTTGAGGCCCTGGCCAGCTAAGTCCGCGGACGCGCCGTTTAGGCGCCGCGGCCTGCCACGGCGCTTTACTAAACTCTTATCTTAAAGATTCAAAATGGAAATCGCGAACAAGGTATTCATTGTGACGGGCGGAGCGTCCGGCCTGGGGGCTGGCACCGTGCGTATGCTGACCAGCAACGGCGCCAAAGTCGTCATCGCCGACGTCCAAGATGAGGTCGGCGAAGCCCTGGCCAAAGAACTCAACCAGCGCTACGTGCACTGCGACGTTACTCAGGAAGCCGACGGCAAGAACGCGGTCGCTGCCGCCCTGGAGCTAGGCTCCCTGTTTGGCTTGGTCAATTGCGCGGGTGTCGCGCCGGCCGCCAAGATCGTCGGCAAAAACGGCGCTCACCCCCTGGAACTATTCCAGAAAGTCGTCTCGATCAATCTGATCGGCAGCTTCAACATGATGCGTTTGGCCGCCGAGGCCATGAGCGCCAACGCGCCCGAGTCCACGGGCGAACGCGGCATTCTGATCAACACCGCCTCGGTCGCCGCGTTCGACGGCCAGATCGGTCAGGCCGCTTACGCCGCCTCCAAGGCGGGCGTTGCCGGCATGACGTTGCCCATCGCGCGCGACCTGTCCAAGGCCGGCATCCGCTGCATGACCATCGCCCCGGGGATATTCGGCACGCCGATGGTCTTTGGCATGCCTCAAGAGGTGCAAGACTCGCTGGCGGCCAGCATCCCGTTCCCCGCTCGCCTGGGCCGTCCGGACGACTACGCCAAACTCGTGCATGCCATCGTCACGAACGATATGCTCAACGGTGAAACGATCCGCCTCGACGGCGCGATTCGTATGCCGCCCAAGTAACCCGGCCACCTCAACACCGCCCCCGCCCACACGGGGGCCATTTTTTTAGATTCCATGAGTTTGTTCCGCTCGGCGGCTACCGTCAGCACCTTTACTCTGCTGTCGCGTATCACCGGCCTGGTCCGTGACATTCTGATAGCCCGCGCGTTTGGCGCCGGGCCGCTCACTGACGCCTTCTGGGTGGCGTTTCGTATTCCGAACTTACTGCGGCGCCTGTTCGCCGAAGGGGCATTCGCTCAAGCCTTCGTGCCCATTCTGGGGGCCGCCCGCAACGAACGCAGCGACGCCGAGGTCCGCACCTTGCTCGACCGCGTTGCCATGCTGCTAACGATCTCGCTGATGACCATCACCCTCATCGGCATCGTGGCGGCCCCCTGGGTCGTTACCGCCATGGCCACCGGCCTGCGCGGCGAAGCTCGGGGTACCGAATTCGGCGCAGCGGTCTGGATGACCCGGGTGATGTTCCCGTACATCCTGTGCATGTCGCTGATCGCCTTTGCGTCGGGCGTTCTGAATACCTGGCGGCGCTTTGCCGTGCCGGCCTTTACCCCCGTACTGCTCAACCTGTCCATGATCGCGGCCTGCCTGTGGCTGGCCCCTCGGCTGGACATCCCCATTTACGCTTTGTCCATCGGCGTCATGGCAGGCGGGGTCGCCCAGTTGGTAGTGCAGTGGATCGCATTGGCCCGATTGGGCATGACGCCCCGACTCGGCACCAATCTGCGACAAGCCTGGGGCGATGCCACAGTCAAGCGCATTCTCAAGCAAATGGCCCCGGCCACACTGGGCGTCTCCGTCGCCCAGATTTCATTGCTGATCAACACCAACATCGCCACCTGGCTAACGCCGGGCAGCGTCACATGGCTGTCGTTTGCCGACCGTCTGATGGAGTTCCCCACCGCCCTGCTGGGTGTGGCGTTAGGCACGGTACTGCTACCCAGTCTGTCGGCCGCTCATGCCAAACAGGACGTAGCGGGCTATTCCGCTTTGCTGGACTGGGGCTTGCGTCTGGTCATCATGCTGGGGCTGCCGGCTGCCCTGGGCCTGGCGCTCCTGTCTGACGGTCTGGTGGCGACACTGTTTCATTACGGCGCGTTCCAGGCGCAAGACGTGGCACAGACGCGCGTGGCGGTGATGGCCTATTCCGTGGGTCTGATCGGCATTCTCAGCGTCAAGATTCTGGCGCCCGGCTTCTATGCCCAGCAGGATATCCGCACCCCGGTCAAAATTGCCATCGTGGTGCTGATTGCTACCCAACTCATGAATCTGGCACTGGTCCCCATGCTGGCTCATGCGGGTCTGGCGCTCGCCATTGGTCTGGGCGCGACGCTCAACGCCGCAGCCTTGCTCGTCGGCCTGCTGCGTCGCGGCACTTATCGCCCCGCTCCTGGCTGGCTGCGATTTGCCTTGCGTTTGTTACCGGCCTTGGCAGCTCTGGCCACCATCCTGTGCTATGCCGATCGCCATCTGGACTGGGTGGCATTACAGGCCCAGCCCCTGCACCGCGCGCTTTGGCTGGCGGCCGTTGTCATCGCCAGCGGCGTCGCATACTTTGCCGCGCTGTTCCTCTGCGGCTTTCGCCTGCGAGACTTTGGCCGTCGGCGCGCCAGCTAACTCCCGCCCCAACGTCCCAACGTCCCAACGTCCGCACCCAGGGCAGGCATACCTTCCCAAACCTTTAAAAAAGTTCCAAAACTAATGTAAACTAACGTAAAAGTTGCATTACCATTTATCCATTGCCTGGCTGCTATTCGGATTCGCTTATGGGAACTACCCATCCCTTCAGCTCCCCATCTCCCCTGGCAAACCAAGCCATCAATTGGCTTTTATTGCTGCGTTCAGGCCGTGCCACTCAGCACGACTATGCCGCCTTTCGCGCCTGGCGCGACACGACTCCCCAGCATCACGAGGCCTGGGAGCACCTGACGAACACCCTGGATGGCGCCGCTGCCGACGAAGCGCTCGCCGCACTGAACGAGCCTCCCTTAGCACCCTCGGTATCACGCACCCGCCGTCGCTTTCTGGCGGGGGCCGCCCTGCTGGCCGTCGGAGGCACCTCGGCCGCCTATGTCGGTAACCTTTACTATCCTCTGCAACGCCTGACCTCCGACGCTGTTACCGGGACCTCCGAACGACGCCGTTACACCCTGTCCGATGGCAGCAAGCTCTTGCTGGATGCCCGCAGCAGTGTAGATCTGGCCTATACACCTCATACGCGCACACTCAACCTCCAAAATGGCGCGGTGGCCGTGACGGCCGCAGCCCACGAATCCCGTACGTTCACCGTCAAGACCAGCGAAGGCCTGATCCGGTCGTCCGGCGCACGTTACATGGTGCGTCAGCAGCCGCATCGTACCTTGGTGGTGGCGCACGACGAGCCCCTCGAGATCGAGACCCTGGCCGGTGCCCGTACGTACCTCGACCCGGGCATGGGGATCCGCTTTGATATGTTGCGCCTGGGGCAACCCAGTTACGAAATGGCCGCACAGGCAGCATGGGAACACGGGCGTATTGATGCGCGCGGCGTTACCCTTAGCGAAATCGTTGCAGCGCTGCGCCCATATTATTCGGGAGCACTACGCGTTTCTATGGCAGCAGGCGGCCTACCCGTATCCGGCCATTACTCGCTGGATGACGTCGACGCAACGCTCCTCCACCTCGAGCAAAATCTGCCCATCGTGGTTCAACGCTTCACCCCCTGGCTTACGACCATCTCCGTGGCGGCAGCCTAAGACGCCTAATACACGAACCCCTTGCAATCCCCGGTAAACTTGCTAAAATACTGGACTTTGCCGAATTCACTGAAAATATCACAACATGGCCAATACCGCCCAAGCCCGCAAGCGCGCTCGTCAATCGGTCGAGCGCAACAAGCACAACTCCAGCCTGCGCTCGATGCTGCGCACCGCCATCAAGCGCGTACGCCAATCGATCGACGCCGGTGACAAGGCGGCGGCTAACGAAGTGTTCCAGAAAGCCACGAGCGTGATTGACCGCGTGGCCGACAAGAACATCATTCACAAGAACAAGGCCGCTCGCCACAAGAGCCGCCTGGCCTCTGCCATCAAGGCGCTGGCTTAAGCCATTCTGCTGTCCCGCTCTTCATGGCGGGGCTGCATGAATACGGCAAAACAAAAGGATGCCCCGTGAGGCATCCTTTTGTTTTGCCTGGCATTTGGTTTGGCGCTTTTTTGTGGCGCCTGGCTTGGCGTGTTGTCTAAAAGCCTGGCAAATACGAGACAATCGGCCGAATCATCGGCCGGCCTCCCCTTGTTTAGCCCGCAAAGGTCTCTCGCAACGCGAACGTGGCCTGCTTGAACACGCCCAGATCCGTCCCCACGGCGACAAAGTGCATGCCCATATCCAAATAACGACGAGCATCTGCCTGCACAGGCGCCAATGTCCCTACGGCCTTGCCATGCGCCGTAATTCGCTCATACAAATGGCGAATGGCTTCCTGTACTTCCGGGTGACCCGGATTGCCCAAATGCCCCAGGCCAGCCGCCAAATCCGACGGGCCAATAAAGACGCCGTCCACGCCATCCACCGCGGCAATCTCATCAACGGCCTCGACACCCGCGCGGCTTTCGATCTGCAACAACACGCAGAGGTTGTCGTTGATCGTCGTCAGATAATCCGATGCCGTGCCGTAGCGATTGCTGCGCTGCATACCCGCCACTCCGCGGATGCCTTGCGGCGGATAACGCGTCGCCGCCACGGCCCGACGCGCCTCGTCGGCCGACTCGATAAACGGAATCAACAGGTTGTAAAACCCAATATCCAGCATGCGTTTGATCTCGACCGGATCATTCCATGACGGCCGACCAATCGCCGCACTGCTGCTGCCCTGCAACGCCTGCAACTGCTGCAGCATCAGGGATATCTCATTCGGTGAATGCTCGCCATCGATCAGCAACCAGTCATAGCCAGCCAGTCCGGCCAGCTCGGCAGTAATGTGGTTGGACATGCACATCCAAAAACCAATCAGCCGCTCGCGGGCCAGAATTTTCTGGCGAAAACGGTTAGGCAACGGTGAACTCATGGTGACTTCCTTGGCTAATTAAGAGGTAGGTTTTAATCAAGCGTGATGCCGGACGCTTTGGTCGGCCTCATTCAGTCGGCCAGCATGTAACTCACGCCACTGCGCTCGCATATCGCGCGCAAACGCTGTTCCAGCGCTGCGGAAATGGGAATCCCGTCGCGCAGACGACGCTCGCGCTCGGCGGCCTCCGGCTCGCCCGCCACCTGCACGGGCACCGCAGGATCGACAGGAGGTGTTTCGTGGAGCGTATCGATGACCTCGTCCAACTCGTCCTCAAACGAGCCCGACTCACGAAAGGCATCCGGATTCAGGGCCAAAAAGAAATGACCCACATCGTCCGGGTCGCCGGGTTGACGCGTCACCGCTTTACGGGCCGCCATCGCGCTACCACTCAACGTGCCCCCGAGAATCTGCGCCATCATCGCCAGGCCATAGCCCTTATGACTGCTCATCTCCGGGGTTCCTCCCAACGGGCTCAAGCCGCCCTCGGCGTGATCAAAAATGTAGCGCATGGCCTCGGCGGAGTCCGTGACGCTACGGCCCTGGCCATCCATTGCCCACCCTGCGGGCAAAGGTTTTCCATAAAAGTCATATACCTTGACCTTGTTGGCCGCCACCGTCGTGGTCGCCATATCCAGCACGAATGATTCGTTCTGCGCCGCCGGGGCCGCAAACGCAATAGGATTGGTCCCCAGCACCGGTATCGCGCCATGGGTGGGCACCATGATCAACGTGGTCGCACTGCTGGTCACCAGGCCCACCGTGCCGCGCCGTACCGCGATACGCGCATACACGCCCGCCGCGCCGAAATGATGCGAGTTCCGCACCGACACCGCCCCCACGCCATGCGCCAGCGCCTTGTCTACCGCCAGATTCATGGCCTGGGCTGCCACGGGATATCCCAATCCCCCCATACCATCGAGCAGCGCAGTCGCCACCGAATCGCGCACTAGCCGAGGACGCGCGCCAATATGCAAGGTCCCCGCGCGCAATTTGGCCTCATACGAAGGCAGCATGGAAATACCGTGCGAATCGATCCCCAACAAATCCGTCTCGGCCATCAGGTCGGCCGTCGTGGTCGCCAAATCTTCGGGCATTCCCCACGCCACCAGCACCTGCTGAATCTGCTGGCGCACCCGCGCTGCCGGCACCTCTATCACGTGACTGCTACCACCCTGCACTGCTGTTCTCCTTCGGGCTCATTGCCCTTACTTTTAATCTCGTTCCCGATCGACCAGACGATGACGCGCCTGGCCCAGGTGAAACTGCATCGTCACCCTGGCCCGTTCACCATCCTGCTCGCGTATCGCCGACAAAATGGCCGCGTGCTCGTCCGCCACGCGCTGCGCGCGTTGACGTGACCCCGTACGCGTCAAACTGAGCGTCAGGCGCATAAAACCGCTGATCGACTCATGAATGGACTCCAGCACACCCAGGTAGTAGTCATTGCCTGTCGCTTGCGCAATGCTGGCATGAAAAGCCAGATCGGCCTCTTGCGACACATGGCCGCGTTCCAGTTCGTCCACAAAGGCCGCATGCGCCTCGGTGATGTGGCGCAGTTCCTCATCGGTACGACGCATCGCGGCCAGCCGGGCGGCATCGCCCTCGAGTGCAACCCGTACCTCTTGCGCACGTAAATACGCACTGACGTTTTTCACATCACTGAAGGTCTTTAATCGTGGCGCCGGCTGGTGACTGACAAAAGTGCCCAACCCTTGATGCGCCGTGACCAGGCCATCGGCGCGCAAGCGCAACAGCGCCTCGCGCACCACCGGCCGCGACACGCCAAAGCGATCACAAATCTCATGCTCGGACGGTAGCTTGTCGCCGACATTCAGGCCGCCCTCAACGATTTGCTCAAAAATCTGGCCATACAACTGATCCGCCAGACGCACGCGCTGGCCGCGCTCTAGCACCAGCTCGACGCCCTCTGCTGCCGGCGCGGCCTTCTGCAATTTTGCTGCCTGCTTGCGACTCATGCCGCGCTCCCATCTACACCACGAGACGCGCGCATGCACGACTCAAACGTTTGCAGGATCCGATGCGCCACGCACATCCGACCCTGCGACGATCAATCCTTATCCGCGATTGATCACGAACCGGCGCCCGCCTCTTGTGTATTCACATACAAGGCATAGACCGAATGCGACGACGTCATGAACAGGCGATTGCGCTGAGCGCCGCCAAAGCACAGATTCGCGCAACGCTCGGGCAAATGAATATGCCCCAGGCGCTTGCCCTCGCGCGACACCATCATCACGCCGTCCTTGCCCTCGCCCATGCCCCAACCCAACCACAGGTTGCCGTCGGCATCGCAGGCCATGCCATCGATCGTGCCACCTTGCGCGTCGAGAAATACCTTGCCCGCGGACAGCTTTTTCCCACCTTCTGTCACATCATAGACATGAATCAGGCGATTGGGCGTTGCCCGCCCTTCGACCACGTACAACAGCGACTCATCCGGGGAAAAACACAAGCCATTCGCCCCCTTCAGGTCGGTGATCATGGCCTCACCCTTGCCCGTCTCGGCGTCGATCCGATAAACCGTATGCGGCAGCTCGGGCGTCGCCTTGCGACCCTCGTAATTGCCGCCGATACCGAAGGGCGGGTCGGTAAACCATATCGAGCCATCCGAATGGCAGACCACGTCATTGGGCGAATTCAGCGGCTTGCCGTCATAACTGTCCATCAACACGGTGATTGAGCCATCGTATTCCGTACGGGTCACTCGGCGCGTCAAGTGCTCGCACGTGATCAAGCGTCCCTGGCGATCGCGCGTATTGCCATTGGAAAAATTAGAGGGCTTGCGAAACACGCTGACCGCGCCGGTTTCTTCTTCCCACTTCATCATGCGGTCGTTAGGAATATCGCTCCACAACAAATAGCGACCATCCCCAAACCACACCGGGCCTTCGCTCCACACCATGCCGGTAGCAATGCGCTCGATACTGGCATTGAACAAGCGGTATTTCTCAAACGCAGGATCCAGCACCTGTATCGCGGGGTCAGGATACGCCTGCGCGGGTTCCCATCCCCGGGCCATAGCCGGCAACGTGATCGCCGCGGCGCCCGCGCCTGCCAATAAAGCACGTCGCCCCTGGTTCACCGAGTCGCCATGAGCTTGACACATTTGGCCAGACGGGCCTTCGGTCGCCGTCCGCTGCGTGAAGGTATCGCGCATACATTGTCTCCGGATCGTGATTATTGTTTGTCGTGTAAGGGACCCACACCATAGGGTATTCACTGCCCTAAATGCCGTCTTTATCTGCGTGCAATATAGGCTCGAAAAAGTATACTTGGTTGACAAGCAAACCCTCAATACCTATATTTGTTTTACAAGAAAATCCCCTGGTCATTACCCCATACAGAGGATGAGTTTCATCGAGAAAGTTCATAGCGAAACATTCGCAGAGACAAACACAAGATGCGCGCACTGCGCACTCCAGGAGACACCTGTATGCCTGTTCAATTTTCTCGTCGCACCTTATTGGCGGGGCTGTGCGCAGGTGCGGCTCTGGCAGCCATGCCCGTCGTCCACGCAGCCGACGCCTATCCGACACGCCAAATTACCATCCTGGTGCCGTTCCCAGCTGGCGGCACGACAGACATTGCGGCCCGCGTCGTCGCCAGCGAGCTCGGCAAAGCCTGGAATCAACCCATCGTGGTCGAGAACCGAGCGGGCGCCGGAGGCAATGTAGGCACCGCCGAGGCTGCGCGCGCCAAACCCGACGGCTACACCTTGTTGATGGGCACCGTCAGCACGCACGCGATCAATCAATCACTGTACGCCGAGCTGCCCTACGACACCGTGCGTGACTTTACCCCTGTCACTCTCGTCATTCCGGTGCCCAACATTCTGGAATTGAACAACGCCTTCGCCGAGAAACATAAGATCAGCAACGTCAAAGACCTGATCGCCTACCTGAAAGCCAACCCCGGCAAGGTCAACATGGCGTCCAGCGGCAACGGCACCTCCATTCACATGGCGGGCGAGCTGTTCCAGTCGATGACCGGCACGAAAATGACCCATGTGCCCTACAAAGGCAGCAGTCCGGCTTTGGCGGACGTGATGGGCGGCTCCGCCGATTTGATTTTCGACAACCTGCCGTCATCCATGGGTTTCATCAAGGCCGGCAAGTTACGCCCTCTGGCGGTGACCACCACAGAGCGCTCCCCTGCGCTGCCTGATGTACCTACGATGGCCGAAGCCGGCGTGCCCGGCTACGACGCCGCGAGCTGGTTCGGTCTGTTTGCGCCAGCAGGTACCCCGACAGAGATCGTTGACAAGATCCAGGTCGAAGTCGCGAAGATCCTGAAAATGCCCGCCGTACGTCAACGCTTTGAATCGTTAGGCGCCACGCCGTCGGGTATGACCTCGGCCGAATTCAAGAAATTCATGGCCGCCGAAGGCGTCAAATGGGCCGAAGTCGTCAAGCAATCCGGCGCGCGGATCGACTAATCCCCCTCTATTTCCCCAGCTGCCGGATCGCGTGGGCCGGCGGCAATCTCACAACACGCGCACCAGGAGACATTGTGAAAAAACTGATCAGCGCTATTGCAACCGCCAGCCTGACCGTGCTGGGCGGCACCGCCGCCCACGCGGCGAACTACCCTGAAAAACCCGTCACTGTCATCGTACCGTTCGTACCAGGCGGCTCCTCCGATATCACGGCTCGCTCGGTGATGCCGGGCATGCAAAAACTCTTGGGTCAGACCTTTGTGGCCGAAAACAAGCCCGGCGCCAACAGTGCGATCGGCGCCCAGGCCCTGGCACGCTCGACCCCCGATGGCTACACCATGATGGTGGGCTCGATCGGTACATTCGCCATCAACGAAGCCCTGTACAAAGAGCTGTCGTACAACCCCAGCAAGGATTTCATCTATCTGACCCAGGCCGTGCGCAACCCCAACATTCTGGTCGCGCCACCTTCGTTCCCGCCAAACACGGTGGCCGAACTGGTGGAATACGCCAAGAAAAACCCGGACCAAATCTCATACGCCTCATCGGGCACGGGTTCGTCTGATCACCTGTCGGCCATTCTGTTTCGCCAACGCACCGGCACGACCGGCGTCGACGTCCCGTATCGCGGCGGCGCCGCAGCCATTGCCGACTTGCTGGGGGCACAGGTCAACGTGTCATTCCAGAACTTGGGCGCCGTGCAAAAACACGTCCAGGCCGGCAAACTCAAGGCCCTGGCGATCACGGGTAGCGAACGCTCGCCCGATCTGCCCGACGTGCCCACGCTGGGCGAAGCCGGCGTAAAAGACATGGTCGTCTACTCCTGGCAAGGCTTTGCCGTGCCCAAAGGCACGCCGGCCCCCATCGTCAAGACCCTGTCCGAATCGCTGCGCACCTCCCTGCGCGACCCCGGCGTGACCAAGACGCTCAATGGCCTGGGCTTCGAGGTCGTCGCCAACACACCCGAAGAGTTCGCCAAATTCCAGCAAGAGGAAGTCGCACGCTGGAAAAAAGTGATCAAAGACGGCGGCATCGAGTTGCAGTAATACCTTGCTCCACGCGCACACGCTGCGCGATGAGGGCGCAAGATCCCGGTATCGGCAAGATCCGGGGCTTACGCCCTCATACCGACCGCGGTTACACCTGACCCACTGGTCTTTAGACAAACGACTTAATCAAGTAGCATCACTCTTTCTCCCACCCCATTACGCAACGATATGACCACCAAGCCCCGCGTTCTTCAGGTCGGCTCCTTCTCCGGCTCCCCTTCCGCCAACCAACGTCTTGCAAAAGACTACGATGTGTTCGAGCTGTGGAAACACGCCGATCGCAAAGTCGCCCTGGCCGAATACGGCAAAGGCATCACGGCCATGGTGACCTCGGCCAACATGGGTGCGAACGCCGAGCTCATCAATGCGCTGCCCGACCTCAAGGCCATCTGCAGTTGGGGAGTGGGCTACGAAACCATCGACGTCCAGGCCGCCCGCGAGCGCGGTGTTCTGGTCAGCAACACCCCCGACGTCCTCACCGATTGCGTGGCCGATCTGGCCTGGGGTTTGCTGATCTCCGGTGCACGCCGCATGAGTCAGGGCGATCGCTTTGTGCGCGCCGGCCGCTGGGGCCAGGTCCACGGCGGCATCCCGCTCGGCACCCGTGTCAGCGGTAAAAAACTCGGCATCATCGGCCTGGGCCGCATTGGCCAAGCCATCGCCCGGCGCGGCGATGGCTTTGACATGGAAGTCCGCTACCACAACCGCCGCGCCCGCAACGACGTTCCGTATGGCTACGAAGCCTCGCTCGTCGATCTGGCGAAATGGGCGGATTTCCTGGTAGTCGCCACCGTCGGCGGCCCGGAAACCCGTCATCTGGTCAATAAAGAGGTCATCGAGGCACTCGGCCCCAAGGGCGTCATCATCAATATTGCACGCGGCCCCGTCATCGACGAGCAAGCCATGACTGCCGCGATCGAGAACGGCAAACTGGGATGCGCCGCCCTGGACGTATTTGAGTACGAACCCAAGGTACCCGAGGCCCTCATCGACAGCGACAACACCGTCCTGTTGCCGCACATCGGCAGCGCCAGCTACGAGACCCGCCTGGCCATGGAAGACCTGATGCTGGAAAACCTCCAGTCCTACTTCCAAGATGGAAAACTGGTCACCCCGGTCGAATAAGCCACCCGCACAGCCGCCACGCGGCGGCGCCGCAAATCACACAGGCCCGATGGAGGACGTCTCCATCGGGCCTGTGTATCTTTTTCCGCCGGACGATCGCTTCAGCGCTCGCGCTCTTCGGTTTTGAGGTTATTGTCCCGGGCGAAATCCACCACGAACTTGTACGCCAATGGCTCGAGCTCTCGCAAGCGTTGATCGACCACCACCCCCCTGACCCCCTCAATCATGACGGGTAACACATAAGGCGAATAGGTCAGGTGACTGCCGACCGTGCCGGGCGGGCGGAACTGGGCCATCACGCCGGCCAAGCGTTCGGCCCAGTCGCTGGGGCGAAATCGGGCGCCACTCTCGGTGACACCGTGAATAACGAATTGTTTAACGTGATCTACCATGAATTTTTCACCGCGAGCGACGTGCGGTCTGTCCGGATCAGACAAACGACAAAGATGCGACCCGCGCCGCGAATTGTATATGATTGATGTTTTATGGCTTCGCCCTCTTCATCATGACACCTCCTGCGCAACAGACCGGCCCCTTGCGGCACTTCCTGCAGTTTCGGGATTTTTCCTCTAGCGAAATCGCCTATGTCCTCGACCGCGCCCGCTTGATCAAAGACAAGTTCAAGCGCTACGAGCCCCATATGCCATTGCATGACCGCACCCTGGCCATGGTGTTCGAAAAAGCCAGCACCCGTACCCGCGTCTCGTTCGAGGCGGGCATGTACCAAATGGGCGGCTCCGTCATCAACCTGACCTCCAACGACTCCCAATTGGGCCGTTCCGAGCCCATCGAAGACACCGCCCGGGTGATTTCGCGCATGGTCGACATCGTGATGATCCGTACGTTCGAGCAAACCCGCATCGAGCGTTTTGCCTCGCATTCGCGCGTGCCCGTCATCAACGGACTGACCAACGAATACCACCCTTGCCAGATTCTCGCCGATATTTTTACGTATATCGAACATCGCGGCCCCATCGCCGGTAAAACCGTTGCCTGGATCGGTGACGCCAACAACATGTCCTACACCTGGCTACAGGCGGCCGAGATGCTGGACTTTACGCTGCACGTCTCCACGCCTGCAGGCTACGAACTCGATCCTGCCCGCATTGGCGCGCCGCCCGAGGGCGTGCTGCGCCAGTTTACCGATCCCATCGAAGCCTGCCGCGGGGCCCACCTCGTCACGACGGACGTCTGGACCAGCATGGGCTACGAAGCCGAAAACGACGCGCGCCGCGCCGCTTTCGCCGACTGGTGCGTCGATGCGGAAATGATGGCAGCCGCCGACCCCCAAGCGGTGTTCATGCACTGCCTGCCCGCCCACCGCGGTGAAGAAGTCACCGGCGACGTCATCGATGGCCCGCAAAGCGTCGTCTGGGACGAGGCCGAGAACCGCCTGCACCTCCAGAAAGCGCTGATGGAATTCCTGCTGCTGGGCAAAATCGACTGAGTCACCCGCCGGGCCACGGGCCCGGCTTTGGCCACCCAATTCGGTCGGCACCCGGCATCATTCAAACACCACACGCAAACGCGTTAAAATGGCGGATTGCGCATACCCGCAGCCAGATGCACGAGGGCCACCTGGCCTCGCCTAAGCACGCTGCCGCCATGACGCAATCCTTTTTCTCCGTTTCGTCCGTCCCGTCCGTCGCGTAGGCGCTTTAGATCACACCATGACCACTATTCTTCCCAATCTGCCCATCGGCCAGAAAGTCGGCATCGCCTTTTCGGGCGGCCTGGATACCAGCGCGGCCCTGCTGTGGATGCGCAATAACGGCGTTATTCCCTACGCCTACACGGCCAACCTCGGCCAACCCGACGAATCCGACTACGACGAAATTCCGCGCAAGGCGCTCGCCTACGGCGCCGAAAATGCCCGCCTGATCGACTGCCGCCCCCAACTGGTTGCCGAAGGCATCGCCGCCCTACAAGCCGGCGCCTTTCACATCTCGACCGGCGGCATCACCTACTTCAACACCACGCCCATCGGCCGCGCCGTCACCGGCACCATGCTCGTGGCTGCCATGAAAGAAGACAACGTCAACATCTGGGGCGACGGCAGCACCTTCAAGGGCAACGACATTGAGCGTTTTTATCGCTATGGCCTGCTGACCAATCCGGATCTCAAGATCTACAAGCCCTGGCTCGACCAGCGCTTCATCGACGAGTTGGGTGGCCGCTCGGAGATGTCCGAGTACATGCGCCAAGCCGGCTTCGACTACAAAATGTCCTCCGAAAAGGCCTATTCGACCGACTCCAACCTGCTGGGCGCCACGCACGAAGCCAAAGACCTCGAAAACCTGAATTCCGGCATCCGCATCGTCCAACCCATCATGGGTGTGGCGTTCTGGCGCGATGACGTCGCCGTCAAGGCCGAAGAAGTCACTGTGCGCTTCGACGAAGGCCAACCGGTCGCGCTCAACGGCGTCGAGTACGCTGACCCGGTCGAGCTGATGCTCGAGGCCAACCGTATTGGCGGCCGCCATGGCCTGGGCATGAGCGACCAGATCGAAAACCGCATCATCGAAGCCAAGAGCCGCGGCATCTACGAAGCCCCGGGCATGGCGCTCTTGTTCATCGCCTACGAGCGTCTGGTCACGAGCATTCATAACGAAGACACTATCGAGCAGTACCGCGAAAGCGGCCGCAAGCTCGGCCGTCTGCTGTATCAGGGCCGCTGGTTCGACCCCCAAGCGATCATGCTGCGCGAAGCCGCCCAACGCTGGGTCGCCCGCGCCGTCACGGGCGAAGTCACGCTGGAACTGCGTCGTGGCAATGACTACTCGCTGCTGAACACTGAATCACCCAACCTGACTTACGCACCCGAGCGCCTGTCGATGGAAAAGGTGGAAAACGCCCCGTTCTCGCCGGCAGATCGCATTGGCCAACTGACCATGCGCAACCTGGACATCACCGACACGCGCGACAAGCTCTTCACCTACGTGCAGGCCGGCTTGCTGGCCGCGTCGGGCACAGCGCTGCCTCAATTGAAAGACGACGGCAAGAAGAAGTAATCCTGCTGCGTAGGCTGTCTTGACTGGGATACGGCTGCACTTCGGTGTGGCCGTGTTTTTTTGCTTGCCGGGGGTTGGGTTCTTTTGGCGCAGGGGTCAGGCTTGCGTGGGTGGCGCCGGCCCCTCACCTCGGCTCGGACGCATCCAGGCGTCCTCGGACCCGCTGCGCGGGTCTGCCCTCGGATCGAAGGGCCGGCGTCACCCACGCAAGCCTGACCCCTGCTCGCAATGTCTCCAATTTCCGGATGCTGTGCATCGTTGCGCTCACCGGTGCATAACAGCGAGCGTGGCATCCTATTGACGTCAGTTCCTGGCGCGTGCCTGGGGGCCGAGCCGAAGCGAAGGGCCGGCGCGGCGCCCAGCCACGCGCCAGGAACGCCTCAATAGAACCACTCACCGCCAGCAAACACCCACAACGCAACTCAAGAACCCCACGGGGATCTACAACTCGACCTGCATTCCCATTTCCACGACGCGATTCGGCGGGATCTTGAAGAATTTGGTACTGCGCGTTGCATTGCGCGCCATAAAGGCAAACAGTGCCCGACGCCCTCTCCACATCGCTGGCTTGCGTGCCGCGACGACCGTTTGACGTGACAGGTAATACGACGTGCGCATCGGCTCGAGATCAATTTCGGGGTAAGCCTCTGCAATATGCTTCAGTACATCGGGCACATTGGGGTCTTCTTTGAAACCGTAGTGCACGACGATTTGCCAGCATGATGCAGTGACTTGTTCGACGGTAAAGCGCTCTTGGAGCGCCACATGCGGTACGTCGGCGACCTGTATGGTCAGAAACAGCACGTGATCATGAAGCACCTTGTTGTGCTTCAAGTTATGTAGCAACGAGGCGGGAACGATACCTGGATTCATGGTCATGAAAATGGCGGTGCCCGGTACCCGCGCAGGAGGAAACGCCTCCAGTTGCGTCATGAATTCCTTTAGTGGCTGATGATCGGCCTGCTGTCTTTGTGCCAGCAGATAGCGGCCACGACGCCATGTCATCATCAAGCTGAATACCGTCACGCCCACCAGCAGGGGCAGCCAGCCGCCTTCGTGGATTTTGAAAATATTGGCGCCGAACAACAGGATATCCACCACTAGCAGGACGCTCAATATGCCCAGCCAAACGACGCGCCTGCCGCCCGTTGTGCCACGAGGCAGTACGGCAAACGCCAATATCGTTGTCGTCAACATCGTGCCGGTCACAGCAAAGCCGTAAGCGGCGGCCAGGTTTTCGGAGCTTTGGAATGCCACCACGAGTATCAGGACCGACACCAGCAACCATGCATTGATCTGGGGCAGATAAATCTGCCCTTTCTCGGCGGCTGAAGTATGCAGAATCTGCATCCGCGGCCAAAAACCTAATTGCACAGCCTGACGTGTTACCGAATACGCGCCCGAGATGACGGCCTGCGCCGCGACGACGGTCGCGATGGTGGCCAATACGACCAGTGGGACCAGTCCCCAGTCAGGGGCCATCAAGAAAAAGGGATTACGAATCGCCTCGGGATCACGCAAGAGCAAGGCGCCTTGGCCAAAATAGCATAGCGTCAAGGCCGGCAGCACCATCGAAAACCAGGCACGCCGGATCGCCGGGCGACCGAAATGCCCCATATCGGCGTACAGCGCCTCTGCGCCCGTCAACGCCAATACCACGGCCCCCAGCAACAGAAAGCTGCCCGTCGGAAAATCCACAACAAAGCGCAGCCCCCATATGGGGTTCAGGGCTTGCAATATCTGCGGAGTCTGCCAGATCTGCCACCCGCCCAATATTGCCAGAGTGGTAAACCACACCGCCATCACCGGTCCGAACAGTTTGCCCACCACACTGGTGCCTTGGGACTGGATCAGGAACAACAACACGAGCACGACAATCGATATCGGCACGATCCAGTCGTCAAAAGTATGGGACACCACGCCAATACCTTCCAGTGCTGATAACACCGAAATGGCAGGCGTAATCATGCTATCGCCGTAGAACAGCGAAGCTCCGAAAATGCCCAGCACGATCAATAGCCAGCGCGATTTCCCGGCTCGTCCACGAATGGCCAACTCAAGCAGTGCCAGCGTCCCCCCCTCGCCCCGGTTGTCGGCACGCAGTATCAACAACACATACTTGAACGACACCACCAGCATCAACAGCCAGAACAAGATCGACAGCACGCCCAGGATATGAGCAGGATCCATATCCGCAAATCCGACCAGACAGGCGCGCAGCGTATACAAGGGGCTGGTCCCGATATCCCCGTAGACGACGCCCAATGCGCCCAACATCAGTGCGGCTTTCGGTGACGAGGCGTGCTCGTTGACTTGCACGCCATTCTGGGCAGAGGATGTCATAGAGTCCGATCTTGACGCGTCAGTTGCGCGCCTTTGCGAGGGCCGGGAAAAACGACCGATAAACGTGTTCCGGGATATTCGGGCCGGCTGGTAAGTTTCCACCAGGCGCCATGGGCATGCGCGATTTCACGAACGATGGCCAAGCCCAGGCCGGAGCCACCTGCGCTGGTGCCCGGGGCACGATAGAAGGCCTCGAATACGCGTTCACGCTCTTCCTCTTCGCCCGAGATACCGGGGCCGTCATCTTCGATGATCAAGGACGGCGGGTTTTCGCCGATAGTCAGCGTAATCCGTCCGCTGTCGTTGCCGTAGCGCACGGCATTATCGATCAAATTGCCCAGTAGCTCATCAAGCAGCAGCGGGTCGCCATCAATCCAGACGGGGTGATCGGGCGCCACCAGGTCGATTTCAAATTGCTCGGCGTGAGCATGGGGAATCCACTCGGCGCCACTGACTCGCACCCATTCGCATAAATCGATACGCACAAAACTATCTTGTGGACGTGCGTTGGGATCCGAGCGCGCCAGCACGAGTAGCTGTTGTCCCAGGCGGATCATTCGATCGCTAACGGCCTTGATGCGCTCGGCACGGGCCCGCACATCATCAGGCAAGGGGCGCGCCAGCATGAGTTCGGATTCCATGCGCAAGCCGCTTAGGGGGGTCCGCAGTTGGTGCGCCGCATGGCCGATAAAACGCCGTTGCGCGGCGAGCGAGGCGTTCAGGCGCAGCAGGAGATCGTTCGTGTGCGTCACCAGGGGTTCGATTTCGGCGGGGACGCCGGCGACCTCCAGAGGCTGCATGTCGTCGATGGAGCGCTGGCGAATCTCATCAGACAGATGATTGACGGAGCGCAAACCCGATTGCACGCCTTGGACGATCACCACGGCAAACACGCCGATCAACACGGCTTGCCCCAGGACCATGAGCCAGAAGAAATCTTCCAGCATCCAACCCGCCATATCCAGCTTGTGGCTGATAACCCAGGTCGCCAACAAATCCAGCACCACCAACACCAGAATGGGGGGCAGCAACCGTTTAATCAGGTAGCGTGCTAGCGAGCCACGCGGAAAAGACCAACGCGACGGCGGCGTGTCAGAGGAAAAGGAGGTGGCGTCCCACATGGTCGAAGGCGCCGGCCCGGCATCAATGCGCGAGGACCGGCGATGCGTATTCACGCCGGCTGCGTTTCCAGCATGTAACCAAAACCTCGAACGGTTTGAATGCTTGCGCCGGTGCCTTCCAGGCGCTTGCGCAGACGATACACATAGACCTCGACGGCATTCTCGCTAAAATCGGCATCCCAAGCTGACAGGGAGTTGACAATCTGTCGCTTGGTCACGACGCGACCCACGCGCGCCATCAACATTTCCAGCACGGAAAGTTCGCGTACCGACAGGGACAAGCGCTGCCCATTGGCGCGTACTTCGCGACCCACGGTATCAAACGTGAGTGCGCCGGCTTCGATCAGCGGCTGCGCCTGACCCGTGCGCCGGCGTCCAAATACCCGGACACGAGCAGCCAGCTCGGGCAAATCAAAGGGTTTGGTGACGTAATCGTCAGCGCCGGCATCCAGGCCGGCGACGCGGTCTTCCAAGCCATCTCGCGCAGTGACGATCAAGACCGGAACCTGATTGCCGTCTTGGCGCAGTTGTCGCAGCACATCCAATCCGCCGCGACCGGGCAGGTTCAGATCCAGCAGGAGCAGATCGTACGTCTGCCCTGCCAGTGCGCCCAGCACCCTGTCGCCATCAGTCAGCCAGTCGACGGCATAACCCTGATCGGCTAAAAATTCCTGGAGCGCGTGGCCCAAGGTCGTATCGTCTTCGATTACAAGTACTCGCATGGGTGGATTCTAGCGCGAACGTAATCGTGACGAAACTGACTATTGTGCGGAAGCGGGTGCAGCCCGCGCCGGCGCCGCAGCTGCGGCAGGTGCGCTGGAAGTCGTTGCACTGGAAGTGGCCGCCCCAGGAGTGGATGCCCCGATAGCGGGTGAGCCAGTCGCGGACGCCTCGTTAGCCGGCGTGCCACCGGCCGCTGCGGCCGGCGCGGTTGCCGCATCGTTCGGGGCGGGCGTCGTGATGAAACCGATACGCGACAGACCCGAGCGACGCGCAGCGGCCATGACTTTTGCCAGGGTTTCATAGCGCGTATTCAAATCGGCACGAATACGCAGCTCGGGCTGCGGCTTGGCCTGCGCCATCGTGAAGAAACGATTGGGCAAATCATCTATCGCCACGGGTTTGTCGTCCCAGAACAGCGCTCCGGCGGCATCAATCGCCAAATCGACTGTCTTGGGTTCTTGATCGATGGGTTCGGAGCTCACCTGCGGCATATTGATGCGTACCGAATGCGCCATCAAGGGTGCCGTGATGATGAAAATCACCAACAGCACCAGCATCACGTCGATCAGCGGCACCATATTGATTTCCGACACCGCGTGGCTGCCCGAACTTTTGTTGTCGAAGCTGCCAAAGGCCATTATTGTGCTCCTCGTCCATTCCCGGCCGCGTTATGACGACGCAATGCGCGCACTTTGCCGTCAGACAATTCGACCTGCTGGCCGGTGCTCAGGAACGCAAACAAATCATGCGCAAAGGCATCCAGGCGCGACAGGAATACGCGGTTGTTACGCACAAAGGTGTTGTACGCCAGCACCGCCGGAATCGCCACAGCCAAGCCCAGGCCCGTCATGATCAGCGCTTCGCCCACCGGGCCGGCAATTCGATTGATGGTCACGCCATCCGCCAGGCCGATACCAACCAGCGCGTGGTACACACCCCAGACCGTACCGAACAAGCCGACAAACGGCGCGGTAGAGCCTACCGATGCCAACACCGTCAAGCCATTCTCGAGTTTGGCGGTTTCTTCGTCAATGACCTTGCGCATGGTGCGTGTCACAAACTCACCGTTCGCGCCGGACTCTTCGAGCTTGGTCACGCCGAACTTACTGTGATGCGATTGCGCGTGCATGGCGTGGCTGGCCAAGTGCGAGAACGGGTCCCGCGCGCCGTGGGTCACGATCTCGTTTTCGACCTGCTCCAGCGAGCTGGAATTCCAGAACTTGTTCAAGAAATCCGCCGACCGACGACGCATGGTCAGATTGCTAAAGCACTTCACCACGATCAGATACCACGTCACCAGCGACATGATGATCAGGATGGCGAACAAGGTCTTGCCGACGAAATCACTCTGCGCCACAAAGTGCAGGAACCCCATGTCGGGCACCGGCAGAGGTGCCGGCGGTACGGCGGCAACCGCCTGTTGGGCCGTATCTGCAGCCTGCGACAAGGCAGGCGCTGCCTGTTGGATCGTATCGGCGGCCTGCGACAAAGCGGGCGCTACCGATTGAGCCGTATCGGCGGCTTGTTGCGCGACGGGCGCTACCCCACTGGCCGCGGACGCAGCGTCGGCGCCCGGCACGGTCGGCGTGGTGCTCGCCTGCGCCACTAGCGTGACGTTATGCATAGCGTTGGACATCTCAGTTCCTCATTACGAAATCGAATGGTAATTTGGCCTTGGCGGGGTACGCCACGCCGTTGCGAGTCAGGGGTTTAAAGCGCGCCTTACGGGCCGCCGTCAGCGCGGACTCATCCAACCGGGGAAAGCCCGAACTCTTGTCAACAGTTGCCTTCTCAACCACCCCAATTTTGTTGATTTCGACCAGGATAACGACCCGGCCTTCCTCACGGAAACGCTTGGACATCGTCGGGTAGGTGGGCAATGGCCGGCGCCCCACATACTCCACGCTGGACACCATGATGGGTTGATCCGGCGGCGGACCCTGTACAGGCGCCTGCGTCGTCTTCTCCCCTTCGAGGGCACCGGTCGGCGTAGCCGCGGGCGGTGGCGTAGGCTTGGGCCGCTCGACGGGCTTCTCAACCTTGGGTTTGGGCTTTGGTTTAGGTTTCGGCTTGGGTTTCGGCTTGGGTTTTGGTTTTGGCTCTGGCGGCTTCTCGATCACCGGCTCCGGCTCAGGCTCGGGGATGGGTTCAATAATCGGCTCCGGTTCCGGCTCAACAACCGGTTCCGGCTCAGGTTCAGGCTCGACCACTGGCTCTGGCTCTGGCTCAGGCGGAGGTTCCGGTTGCGGCTCAACCTCAGGCTCTGCCTTGGCAATCTGGGGAACAGGTGCTTCGATAACACTCACCATCACTGCTTCGGGCTCCAGCAATTGCGGTGGGGTTTCATTGGGCATCCAGTAAATCGCGCCAATCACCGCCAAGTGAGCTGCCAGCACCGTAAGACCGGCACCCACGCGCAAAGCAAGTAAAGGTTGCGAACTCGAAGACGAACCGTGTTGAAGACGAGGCATGAATCAGCCGAAAACTTCCAAGTGTCGACCGACCACGCAACCGGCACCACGCCGGAAACGCCGGGGCCGGCCCATTCCAAGCCCGACATCTTATCTTAAATGCGAATGATTCGCACAATCTTCTCGATCATGAACCACGAAATACTGTGCGTATTGATGTAAGAAAAAATTTCACCACAACCAGGAAAAGCCGCGTAAATCGTCCTATCTTCCGCACGTGTTCATGTTGTCCCGCCTCCGGCTACATCGTCCCCTCACTGGATGTCCTTACTCGATGCCCCCTCACTCGATGTCCCTGACCCGACGTCCCCCTGGGACGATGCTTGCGCGCCCGCTGTGTCCGCTGTGCCCGCCGCCCGATCGATATGCCCCAGATTTCGCTGCGGATCCAGTCGGTCGCGCACTCGCTGCTTCAATATCTTGGCGTCAGGGAACCCACCGTCCACCATCCGGTCCCATATCAGGTTGTCGTCGTAATGAATCCGGAAAACGCCCCCGGTCCCCGGCACCAGTGTCACCGCTCCCAGATCGGTACTAAAGGTCGACAGCAGTTCTTGTGCCATCCACGCGGTCCGCAGCAACCACTGGCACTGCGTGCAATACGTAAACGTTATGCAAGGACGATTTGATTCAGAATTCGAAGCCACACTCATGACAGACTCCAGGCTAGGCTTTTCAGCCCCTCTTTTCGAGGCAGTAACCGCCAGTATGCTTGTGCCCGCCGCCGCCCGGCAACCGCATTTCGCTGCGGTGCAGCAGTTGAAATGGAATCGCAATACAATAGCCTCATCTTGCCCGCTCCTGGGCGTCTCTCCCGCGCTATTGCGCCCGGCCCCCCGGCCATCATCGCCGGCCCGGATATTTGTTATGCCTGGTAGTTCCGCTAATTCGTTCCTGCGCTCTCTATGTATGCTTCGTTGGCTGGCCATCGCTGGCCAGGCCGCAACGGTGCTCGTCGCCAGTGAGCTCCTGGATCTCGACCTTCCGCTAGGACCGCTCTGGAGCGGCATAGGCGTACTGGTCACCTTTAATTTATATGCCAGTGTGCAGGTGCATCGCCGTCGCAGCGAGGCCTCCAACGGTACCGCCTTTGCGCACTTGCTGGTCGACATCGTCGTGCTGACATGGATGCTCGGCTGGAGTGGTGGCATCCACAATCCCTTCGGCCTGATGTTCCTGATTCTGATCGCGCTGGCTGCCCTGGCGCTACCGCGTGGCTGGGCACTCGCCGCCGCGATGGCCTGCCTGATCGGGTATCTACTCTCCGGCCTGATCGGCCGTCCGCTCGAAGGGCATCACAACCCTTACGCGCTCATTGTGTCGGGTATTGCCGCCAGCTTCCTGATTTCGGCCATGGTCGTCCTGTATTTTTCCACCCGCCTGGCCGCCGATCTGCGCAGCCGTGAGCGCGAGCTGGCTGCCCTGCGTGAGCGCTTTACCCGTAACGAAGGAATCGTCGCCCTGGCCACCCACGCTGCGGCGATGGCGCACGAACTCAATACCCCGCTCGCCACCATGACGCTACTGGCCGACGAAATCGCGGCCGAGGTCAAGACCGACGACCTGCGCGCCGACGTGGCCTTGCTGGGCCAGTTGCTGGCCTTGTGCCGGGAACGCATCCGTAATCTGGCCGTCCCGACCGAGGTAGACCTGGTACGCGAGGTCAGCCAGTGGCGCCTGGTGCGCCCCACGATTGATTTGCATCGCACAGGCGAACTACCCACGGCATTGCGGGTCGAGCCCGCCATCTCGCACCTGATCCAGGCCCTGCTCAATAATGCAGCCGATGCCGGCGAAGCCGCGGGCCATCCGCGTGTCGACCTGCACCTGGAATATTGCGACGGCGCGCTCGATGGCGAAGTCCGTGATCATGGCGGCGGTTTCGATCCCGATCATTCCCTGTTGCCCACGACCAGCCTGTTCAATAGCGACAAACCCAGCGGGCTCGGTGTCGGGCTCGCGCTATCCCATGCCACCGTCGAACAACTCGGTGGCAAGATGACGATGGCCCCCGCCGATGGCGGCGGCACTCGCATCCGCTTTCACCTGCCCTTGGCGTATCTTGCGACACGCGGCACCGGAACTACCCTATGAATGCCTCTGATGTCGGCCTCTTGATCGACGACGACGAACTTTATCTGCGCACTTTGCAGCGCAGCCTGACTCGCCACCACCTGGAAACGCGCACGGCCGCCAGTATCGCCGAAGCCTTGCGCGTAGCCGAAGAGACTCAACCCGCTTTTGCCCTGGTCGATTTGAAACTGGGCGAAGACTCCGGACTCACGTTGATTCGGCCACTGCGCGCGTTGCGGCCCGACATGCGCATCTTGCTGGTCACCGGCTACGCCAGCGTGGCCACCGCCGTCGAGGCTATCAAACGCGGCGCGGACGATTACCTGCCCAAGCCCGCTACTGCGCCGATGATTCTGCGCGCCCTGGGGTTGGTCAAGGCCGAATCGACCGCCATCGAGTCCACCATGACGCCGTTGCACCGTCTGGAATGGGAACACATTCAGCAAGCCCTGCACGAATGCGGCGGCAACGTCTCCGCGGCGGCCCGGCTGCTGGGCATGCACCGACGCTCCCTGCAACGCAAACTGGCCAAAAAGCCCGGTCCCGAGCGCGACCTCACGCTGGAATAGTTCCACACAGTAACGCGACATATTGTCGCACCCTATTGCTCTGCACAAAGACCACGTACCGACGGTGCAACAAGTAATTACGGGGCTCGCGCGCCTTCCGCGATGCGACTTTTCGTCGCAGGGTTGCGGCGCAACAAAGCGCTAGCATTGCGGCTTCACCGCAGCGGTGCGTCCAAACAAGACGCATCGCGTAATTCTTGCCTGCTTAGGCAGTTAACCCTCAAGGTTGTACGTGAAACACCCCCACTTTGCCACCTTCGGGCGTACGCTCGGTATTGGTGCGCTCATGCTGCTCAGCGGCTGCACAATGGAAGTGCTCTCTCCCAAGGGAGATATCGGCGCCCAGGAAAAAACCCTGATTCTCACTGCGCTGGGGCTCATGCTCCTGATCGTAGTGCCCGTCATTGTCATGATCCTGTATTTCGCCTGGAAATACCGGGCGAGCAATACGAAAGCGGTGTACATGCCGCGCTGGGCGCACTCCACGCGCATCGAAGTGGTGGTCTGGACCATCCCTTGCATCATCGTGGCCATCCTGGCCGTAATGACCTACAAATCATCCCACGCGCTGGACCCCTACAAACCCATCGAGTCCTCGGTTAAACCGGTGAACATCGACGTGGTGTCGCTGGACTGGAAGTGGCTGTTCATTTACCCGGACTACGACATCGCTACCGTGAACCAGATCGCATTCCCGGTGGACGCGCCCATCCAATTCCGCATCACCTCGTCGGCGATGATGAACTCGTTCTTCATTCCGCAGTTGGGTAGCCAGATTTACTCCATGGCGGGCATGGAAACCAAGTTGCACCTGATCGCCCGCGAGGCCGGCACCTATGCCGGTATTTCGGCCAACTACAGCGGCGCCGGTTTCTCGGGCATGCGTTTCGATGCCATCGCAACGACCCAACAAGGGTTCGAAGACTGGATCAGCAAGGCCAAGGCGTCCAGCGACGCACTGACCCCGCAGGCCTACCAAGCCCTGCTGACCCCCAGCGAGCATGACCCGGTCAAGCTGTACTCCAGCGTCCCCACGGGCATGTTCGACAACATCATGCATAACACGATGAGCAAGATTGCCGGCCTCGATCCGGCAAGCTGCACGCCCACGTCGCAGAATTTGATCGCAGGAACTAACTGATGTTCGGCAAACTCACTCTAGAGGCCATTCCGTATCACGAGCCCATCGTCATGGTGACGATGGGCGCCGTGATCCTCGGTTGCGTTGCGCTGTTGGGCGCGATTACCTATTTAGGCAAATGGAAGTACCTGTGGACCGAATGGTTCACCAGCGTCGACCACAAGCGCATCGGTGTCATGTACATCGTCGTTGCACTGGTCATGCTGCTGCGCGGCTTCGCCGACGCCATCATGATGCGCGGCCAACAAGCCGTTGCCGCCGCTGACGCAGTGGGTTATCTCCCACCCCATCACTACGACCAGATTTTCACCGCCCACGGCGTCATCATGATTTTCTTCATGGCGATGCCTTTCATTACGGGCCTGATGAACGTCATCGTGCCGCTGCAAATCGGTGCGCGCGACGTGGCCTATCCGTTCCTGAACTCGCTGAGCTTCTGGCTGTTCTGCGTCGGTGTCGTACTGATGATGCTGTCGCTGTTCGTCGGCGAATTTGCCGCCACCGGCTGGCTCGCTTACCCGCCCCTCTCGGGACTGGAGGGCAGCCCAGGCGTCGGGGTCGACTACTACATCTGGGCGCTGCAGATATCAGGGATAGGTACGACCCTGAGCGGGATCAACTTCGTCGTCACCATCCTGCGCATGCGCACGCCTGGTATGAACTTGATGAAGATGCCAGTGTTCACCTGGACCGCCCTGGTGACCAACGTCCTCATCATTGCCGCCTTCCCCGTATTGGCCGGCACGCTGGCCCTGCTGACCGCGGACCGCTATCTGGACATGCACTTCTTCACGAATGATCTTGGCGGCAACGTCATGATGTACGTGAACCTGATCTGGATCTGGGGTCACCCCGAGGTCTACATCCTGATTCTGCCCTGCTTTGGTGCATTTTCGGAAATCATCGCCACCTACTCGAAGAAGCCCCTGTTCGGCTACAACTCGATGGTCTACGCCACGGCGGCGATCGGCGTATTGTCGTTCTTTGTATGGCTGCACCACTTCTTCACCATGGGTGCTGGCGCGAACGTCAATGCGTTCTTCGGCATCGCCACGATGATCATCTCGATTCCGACCGGGGCAAAGATCTTCAACTGGCTGTTCACCATGTATCGTGGCCGTGTCGAAATGAGCACCCCGGTACTGTGGACGATCGGCTTCATGGTCACCTTCGTGATCGGTGGCATGACCGGCGTGCTGATGGCCATCCCGGGCGTATCGTTCGTGCTGCACAACAGCTTGTTCCTGATCGCCCACTTCCATAACGTCATTATTGGCGGCGTGGTGTTCGGTTGTATTGCCGCGATGACGTACTGGTTCCCCAAGGCATTCGGCTTCAAGTTGAACGAGCGCCTGGGCAAGTACTCATTCTGGTGCTGGCTCATCGGCTTCTATCTGGCCTTTATGCCCCTGTACATCCTGGGCTTCAAGGGCATGACACGCCGTATTAACCACTACGACGACCCCACCTGGCAGCCTTACCTGATCGTGGCCTTCATCGGCGCGTGCTTCGTGGCCGCTGGCATTGGCTTTATCTTGCTGCAGATCTTTGTCAGCATCCGCGACCGCAAGAAAAACATGGATCTCACCGGCGATCCCTGGGGTGGCCGCACATTGGAATGGTCGATCGCATCGCCCGCCCCGTTCTACAACTTCGCCCACCTCCCCAAAGTCGACCACCTGGATCAACACTGGGAAAACAAGGAAAACGGCACGGCCTATGCCCGCCCGACCCACTACGAAGACATCCACATGCCTCGCAACACCGGCGCGGGTGTCATCATCGGCGCCTTTGGCCTGGTCATGACCTTCGCGCTGGTCTGGCACATCTGGTGGCTGGCGATCGTCGGCTTCGTAGGCATGATTGGCTCGTTCATCGTGCGCGCCTATGACCGCGACGTCGACTACTACGTGCCCGCAAAAGAAGTCGAGCGCATCGAATCCGCCCACCTTGCCAATGTTCAAAAGGCCGTCTGAGCCATGAGTCACACTGCAACTACCCTTGCCCACGGGTCCGGCGCACACGCCGGCCACCATGACGAGCATCACGACGATGGATCCAAAACCGTAGTCGGGTTCTGGATTTACCTGATGAGCGATTTGCTCATTTTCGCTGTGCTGTTCGCCACCTTCGCCGTGCTGTCCAACGCCACCGCCGGCGGCCCGACCGGTAAAGAGCTGTTCGAACTGCCGTTCGTGCTGGTCGAGACCATGCTGCTGCTCGTCAGTAGCTTCACTTTCGGCATGGCCATGCTGAACTTGCATGCCAACAACAAGGGCCGGGTCATCGGCTGGTTGCTGGTCACCTTCCTGTTCGGCGCCGGCTTTATCGGGATGGAAATCTATGAGTTTCACCACCTGATCACACACGGCGCCGGCCCGGATCGCAGCGCCTTCCTGTCCTCGTTCTTTACATTGATCGGTACGCACGGCCTGCACGTCACGTTTGGCCTGATCTGGATCATCGTCATGATTGACATGGTGCGTCGCCACGGCCTGGACTCGATCAACAAACGACGCCTGGCATGCCTCAGCTTGTTCTGGCACTTCCTGGACATCGTCTGGATCTGCGTCTTTACCTTCATCTATCTCATGGGAGCGATCTAATGTCGCACCACACTACCTCTGCCGCAAACCACGGCCACGGTGATCACGACCACGATAGCAACAGCCACGGCTCGCTGAAGTCCTACATCGTAGGCTTCATCCTGTCCGTCATCCTGACATTGGGCTCGTTCGGCCTGCTCATGGTCGAAGGCGTACCTCGCGGCGTGATCCTGCCAGGCATCATCGTACTTTGTGTGGCGCAGTTGCTGGTGCAATTGGTGTTCTTCCTGCACATGGGTACCTCGAAATCCCAGCGCGACAATCTATCGGCTTTCGTTTTCGCCGTGTTCGTCATCGCGATCATCGTGGTGGGCTCCCTCTGGGTGATGCACAACATGAACGCCAACATGATGCACCCGATGCCGGGCATGTAATACCGCGTATGACGGTCATGTATCGCGATCAACTTTTCACGCCATTTGCCGAAGTCGTTTTGCTCCGGTATACTGCCGACCTCGTTGATCGTGATGCACGCCATCACGCAGTAGCACTCGGGGGTGCTTAGCTCAGTTGGTAGAGCGGCGCCCTTACAAGGCGTAGGTCACAGGTTCGACCCCTGTAGCACCCACCACCCCCCGAATTCGATGCCCTTGACCAACGACGGGTCACAGGCAACAAAAAAGGCACACGGAAATAACCCGGTGCCTTTTTTATTGCGCGGCACATTGTGTGCCGCAGGATCAAAACCGTCGATTAATTGACGGCGTCCTTCAGGGCCTTGCCCGGGCGGAACTTCGGCACTTTGGCCTTTTTGATCTTGATCGTCTCGCCAGTACGAGGATTGCGGCCCGTACGCGCAGCGCGCGCGGACACAGCAAACGTACCAAAGCCCACCAGCGTCACCGTACCGCCCTTTTTGAGCGTAGTTTTAACGGCACCGATCAGAGCATCCAGCGAACGGCCGGCGGCGGCTTTAGAGATATCGGCCTTGCTGGCGATATGATCGATGAGTTCGGTTTTGTTCATTCAGATTTACCCCTCAAGGTATTGGTTCTGTCGGATGCGCGCCAGCACCACAGCTACCCTGGTACCAGCAAACGGAAGAGAACATGCTTCTTTTTTTGGGCACCGCAAAACACCTCGGTGCCTTGCCATGCACAACGGCAAAATTGCTACGTCGCGGATGCCTCACTACTGATGAGAGCAGTGGGATATCAGCGACGCAGGGACATATTAGGCCCCGCTTTATCGTCGCGTCAAGAGGCAGACCTTAGCGGCAAGCCGCATAAATACTGGCCTTGGGGACATTTTGCAATAAGCATAAAATCTGAAACTATTTGCATAATAGCCCGCCCAGCCTCCATGCCCCTGCAAGACTTTCCCCGCAATCATCATAGGGAAGTTTCCTGACCTGCCTCTGACAAACTTCCGATCAGCCCAGGCAGGCCTGCAACGCCTGATCAAAATCATGCAACAAATCCGTCTGATCTTCGATACCAACCGACACGCGTATCAGACTATCAGCGATACCCATTTGGGCACGGCGCTCGGCGCCCATTTCGTAGTAAATGGTGTGGGCAGCCGGCAAGGCCAAGCTACGCGTATCGCCCAGGTGAGTTGCCATAAGCACAATCTGCAAGCGATTCAGAAAGTCGAAGCAATCAATACCCTCGGCCAACTCGATCCCCAACAAGCCACCAAATCGCCCACCAAACAACGCGGCGGCGCGCTCATGCTGCGGATGACCGGGCAGGCCCGGGTAATGCACCTTGGTCACGCCCGAATGCGCCTCGAGCATCTGCGCCAGGGCCAATGCATTGCTGCAGTGTGCGGCCATACGCAGCGCCAGGGTCTCGGCGCCGATCGCAATGCGATGCGCAGAGTCAGCGGACAGGGTACCGCCCATGTCACGCAGGCCTTTTTTCTTGATCTGCAGCAATCCCCAACCTGTAGGCGGCCCCTTGCGATAGCTATCGTAAATGTTCGCGTAGTTCGACCAGTCGTACAAACCCGTATCGGTGATCGCTCCCCCCAACGCATCGCCGTGGCCGCTGATGTACTTGGACAAGGAATTCATCACCAGCGAAGCGCCCACCGAGCGCCCCTGCATCAGCCAGGGTGAGGTCAGCGTATTGTCGACCACATAGACCAGACCATGCTCACGGCACAAATCACCCATGCCGGCCAGATCCGCTAATTGCGTGCCCGGATTGGCAATGGTTTCGGTAAACACCATGCGCGTGTTGGGCCGCAGCGCCGCCCGCACCTGCTCAAGGTCGGTAGGATCGACATAACTGACCTCGATCCCCAGCTCGGCCAGCGTGCCGAGCAAGCTGTTGGTATTGCCAAAGACGTACTGGCTGGACAACAGATGGTCCCCCTTGCGCAGCAAGGTCGTAAACACTGCCGTCAGCGATGCCATCCCTGTGGCAAAGGACACCGTGCCTGTGCCGCCTTCCATCAGGCTGATCTTGGACTCTAGCGCCGTCGTGGTGGGTGTCCCCTGACGACCATACGTAAAGCCCGCCTTGCCCTGAAACACCGCCGCCAGTTCGTGCGCATCGGCGTAGGCGAACTCGGACGAAGTATGGATAGGCTTATGCACGGCGCCATGCTCGACGGACTGGCGACGATCAGAATGAAGTATCGAAGTAGTAAAGCCGTTCTGGTGCATGATGAATAACTGGAAAAAGTGATGACCCCCAACGGGTCAGAAAAAGATCCGCCAGAGGAACTTACGCCTGTCGCTGACGCACGGATTCGTACAGGCACACGGCGCTGGCCACGCTGACATTCAGGCTTTCGACGGAACCCAGCATCGGAATCGTGACGAGTTGGTCGCAGGTCTCGCGCGTCAGGCGACGCATGCCTTCGCCCTCGGCGCCCATGACCCAGGCCATAGGCTGACGCGCGTCAACCGCATGTATGCCATCGCTTGCCTGGTCATCAGTGCCGACCACCCATACCTCGCGCTCTTTCAGGGCGCGCAGTGTGCGGGCCAGGTTGGTCACCATAATGTAGGGAACCGTATCGGCCGCGCCACACGCGACGCGTTGCACCGTGCTGTTAAGCCCCACCGCGCGGTCGCGCGGTGCGATCACAGCGTGTACACCCGCCGCATCGGCGGTACGCAGGCAAGCGCCCAGATTATGGGGGTCCGTCACGCCGTCGAGCACCAATAACAATGCCGGTCCCTCGATGGTATCGAGCACTTCGTCGACATCCACGGCCAGGGAACGCTCTTCGGCCAAGGCCACCACGCCCTGATGCCGTGTGCCGCGAGACAGACCATCGAGGCGCTCCGTGGACACCGGGTGCACGCGCCGCCCAGTACGTTCGGCCTGTTCGATAAACGTCTGCATGCGCTTGTCGCGCCGCGACGCCTCGACATAGATTTCCTTGATGGACTCGGGTGCGTGCCGCAACCGCGCCACCACCGCGTGGAACCCGGCCAGTACTTGGGCTGACGCCATGAAAATTCACCTTATTGTGCGTAAAGAAAAGCCGGCGTCCATGCGCCCGCTCGCCGGGCTGTGCTAACGCACAAACCCGGCATTACCCGTCATGTTACCGCCTGGCCCGCCGATGCGCGAGACGGCTTGCGGACTAGCGCCGCCCGCGTGCGGGCGCTTTCTTGGCCGCGGCACGCTTATTGGGCGATGGCGCGGGCTTGGCCGCCTGTTTGGCTTGCTCGCGGCGTTGCTTGGCCGTCTGCCCTTTCAGCGCGGCCGGCTTGGGCGCCGCCGCTTTTTTGACCCGACGGGGCTCGTCGGGATTGCGCGCGGCCGCCTTGCGCAAGGCGTCAAAACTTGTGCCTTGCACCAAGCGAAACTCAATCCGACGAGCTTCGAGATCGACGCGTGATACCTGCACCTGCACCTTGTCGGTCAGGCGGTATCGTTTGCCCGTGCGTTCGCCGCGTAGCTCATGCAGGGCGTCGTTGAACTGGAAGTACTCGCCGCCGAGCTCCGACACATGCACCAAACCTTCTACGTGCAAGGTATCGAGCGTGACAAACACCCCAAAACTGGCCACACCCGTGACGGTACCGCTGAAATCCTCGCCCACGCGCTCTTTGACGAACCAGCACTTGAGCCAAGCCTCGACATCACGCGATGCCTCATCGGCGCGACGCTCACTGGCCGACAACAGCAAGCCCAGTTTTTCCCAGGTCGCGTGCTCGTGCTCGCGCTGCGTACGGCCAATGACCAAGGGTTGACTTTCCAACCCCGGGACATAGCGATCGCCCGCCAACAAAGCCTTGATGACGCGATGCGTCAACAAATCGGGGTAACGTCGAATAGGCGACGTAAAGTGACTGTAGCCGGGGTATGCCAGGCCAAAATGGCCGACGTTATCCGGGCTATAGATGGCTTGCTGCATAGAGCGCAGACACATCGTCTGCAGCAACTGGAAATCCGGCCGGGCACGGACGCTGTCGAGGAACTCGCCATAGTCTTTGGCGGTCGGTTCGTCGCCGCCCCCCATCGACAACCCCATCGTGCGCAAGAACTCGCGCAGCGACGTCAAGCGCTCGGGCGTCGGGCCCTCGTGAACGCGATACAGACCCGGATGCTTGCTACGGGTCATGAAGTCCGCCGCGCAGGTGTTCGCCGCCAGCATGGATTCTTCGATGAGCTTGTGTGCATCATTGCGCACCACACCCACGATCTGCTCGATCTTGCCCAGCTCGTTGCAGACGATCTTGGTCTCGACCGTATCGAAATCAATCGCGCCACGTTTCTTGCGTTGCTGCACGAGCAATAAATACAGCTCGTGCAAATGACGCACATGCGGCATCACGACGCTCAGGTTGTTGGCCGCCGGCCCGCCGGGCTGCTGCAGCGCTTCCCAGATTTGCGTATAGGTGGTGCGCGCATGCGAATGCATCACCGCGTTGTAAAACTGATAGGCCCTGATCGTACCGGCCTTGGCGCCCGTCGCGGGAATCACCATGTCGCACACCAACACCAGCCGGTCGACATTCGGATTCAACGAACACAAGCCGTTCGACAAGGACTCGGGCAACATGGGGATCACTCGACGCGGGAAATACACGCTAGTGCCCCGCTCGATCGCGTCGTCATCCAGTGCGTCGTTGGGCAGTACGTAGTGGCTCACATCGGCGATCGCCACCAGTAAACGCCAGCCCGGCCGCTTGCGCTGGCCCGTGCCCAGTTCAACGGGCTCACAGTACACCGCATCATCGAAGTCGCGCGCGTCTTCGCCGTCAATCGTGAACAGCGGCACATCGCGCAGATCGACACGCCCTTTGAGATCGGCCTTGCGCACCACATCTGGCAGACGCGCCGCCTGCTTGGCGGCCGCCTCTGAAAAATCGACCGGTACGTCGAACTTGCGAACGGCGATTTCGATTTCCATGCCGGGGTCATCGATCTCGCCCAGCACCTCGTAGACCCGACCCAGCGGTTGTGTATGACGGGTGGGCTGTTCCATGATCTGTACCGACACCACCTGCCCGTGTTGCGCACCATTGGTATCGCCGGGCGGAATCAAGATGTCGTGCTTGATGCGCTGATCTTCGGGCACCACGATAGACAACCCGTGCTCGTGCAAAAAGCGCCCCACCAATTTGTTGGTACGGCGTTCGATCACCTCGACAATCGTGCCCTCGGGCTTGCCCCGGTATTCGCCGGCCGGCTTGACCAGCACCCGATCACCGTGCAAGACCTTGAGCATCTCGCGCGGTGACAAAAACAAGTCCTGCCCGCCATCGTCGCGCAGCAGAAAACCAAAACCGTCGCGATGCCCTTGGACCTTGCCCGCCACAAAATCAAGTTTGGTGGCCAGCAACAACACGCCTTTGCGATTGGGCATCAGTTGGCCGTCGCGCTCCATCGCGTTCAGGCGGCGGTCGAATCCGACCAACGTCGCCGGCCGCTCGACCCCCATGCGCTCGGCCAGCTCGGCCGGCGACAGCGGCGCCCTGGCGGAGCGCAGCGCCTTGAGGATCTCCTCGCGGCTAGGCACATCGGGATCAAAATCGGGGGGTGTTTCGGGCAAGACGGATCCTGATCTGCCGTTGTTATTGTTATTGGAATCTCTGTTCGATCGTTTTGCCAAAGTTAAAAATCCTGTATATAATCTTTTGCTTCTGTGGTCTGCCCGAGGCTGATCACTGTAGCAAAACCAGGCGGCAACTTAAAGTACTAATTGCACTTTTAAAGTGCGCTTTAAAAACCTGACTGGTCTGGGTAGAAAGCGATGCGTCTCTATTTGTTTAAAGCGTATCACACAAACCCGTAAAACTTTGCACAGTGCCCAGGTGGCGGAATTGGTAGACGCGCATGGTTCAGGTCCATGTGCCGCAAGGTGTGGAGGTTCGAGTCCTCTCCTGGGCACCACGGAATTCAGACGATGATTCGTCGACAATCCCCGGCAACCATTTGGTTGCCGGGGATTTGTTTTTGGGTCGCCCAAAATTCCCCGAATATCGGCATTTTCCTTTCCCTGAATACCCGTGTTTCCCGGACAGCGACGCGACACAAGCCACCATCGCATACACGGTACTTACCTACTGACTTACCTCTCGCCTTCATCCTTGCGTTTTGCCGCGCGATTGCCCTCGCGCAGGACATGATGACGTCGATAGCAATCCGGGCCCATCGCCGCGATCTGCCCGGCGATCAAGGCCTCGAATGGTGCCAATAATGCGTCGAACGACCGGGGCGCCTCCAGGGCATTAAGTGCTGCCGCAATCGCCTCGACCGTCGACAACGCGCCCGCGTCGCCGGCATAACGCACCCGATAGCGCGTCGTCACCCCCGCCGGCAAGGTCACCCGCGGCAATGCGGCCAGCTCAGGATGCATCGCCAGCAATTGACGTGCCTGCCGCCAAGTGCCATCCGGTACCACCAACAAGACAGGTATCGCCGGCTGACTATCGGCCTTGCCTGTTGTTTCCCGGGCAGGTCGCGGGTTATCGACCGTGCCTATTGCCTCTGGGGGGATCAAAACCTGCGCGCCCTGCCCGGGAAACAACAGGCACGGCCGATAACCCGCGACCTGCCATAGCGCGGCGTCAAACTGCCGCTCGACATGCAACTCGGCATTGCGCAACCCCAAGACCGCCAACCTCGCGGTATTCAGCGCATGACCCGACTCGTCGGGATGCTGCAACACCAGCACACGCGTACGGCCTTCCAACGACGGGATCCGGGCACACAAACAATGCGTCAGCGGCCGATGGCAACGCCCACATCTGGGGCGCTTGTTCGCCGCGCACTCCAACTTTTCCTCATTCATTTCTCGTGGCCCATTTCACTGATCACCCGCCCTATTTGCGTACGGTAAAGAATACGTGCATAATCCGCGTCCTCTGATATTCAAACGCACTGGCAACAGCGCGCCAGAATAGCAGCGCCCAGGTGGCGGAATTGGTAGACGCGCATGGTTCAGGTCCATGTGCCGCAAGGTGTGGAGGTTCGAGTCCTCTCCTGGGCACCAATTATTACACTGCGAGTTACCTTCGCGGTGCGCCGAAAACCCCGATCGCTTCATTGCTGTCGGGGTTTTTTATTTTTCAGATCATGTCAAAAAGTCGAAAAATGCACACAACAGTCGTGCAGGCAAAACTTGACAATCCAAAGGGGTAGCAGACCACAATAGGCTTGGCACGACGTAAACTCTGTGCAAACTCCGCAAGGAACCACCCTATGGTCCTGTCCCGCAGCATGCTCGCCGCGGCGCCATCCAATGTTCTGGTGCCCTCATCTCACGGCCAATTGCACGCCATCGACGAATTGCAAACGGGGCTGCTCACTCACCCCGCATACATTGATCCAAAGTACCTGTACGACACACTGGGATCCAGTCTGTTTACCGCGATCACTCAGTTGCCCGAGTATTATCCGACCCGATGCGAAGCCGAGATATTGGACGAATATGCCGTCGACATCGCCGAGCACGTGGGAAACGTCAGCGCATTAGTTGACTTGGGCGCGGGTGACTGCGCCAAGGCGGAAAAATTGCTTCCGTCTCTGCTGCCTGAACGCTATATCCCCATCGATATCTCAGTTGAATATCTGCACAATGCAGTACAGCGCATTCAGCACGCTTACAAAGATCTGAAGGTTCTTCCATTGGGTCAGGATTTTCATCACGCGCTGACCCTGCCGGATAGCATCCCATTACCCGGGCGGCTATTTTTCTATCCCGGTTCCAGCATCGGCAACCTGACCCCTGAGCGAGCCCTTGCACTGCTGACACAGATTCGAGACTCCTGCCCGGAAGGCGGCTTACTGATCGGGGTCGATCGCATCAAATCACGCCACACGCTAGAGCAAGCCTACGACGATGCGCTGCATCTGACCGCCGCATTCAATCTGAATTTGCTGCGCCATGTGAATCAGCGACTGGGCAGTGATTTTGAGGTCAGCGACTGGCAACACGTCGCCCACTATGACGAACCCCATGCGCGAGTACAAATGCACTTGCAAGCACAATCCGATATACAAATTCATTGGCCCGGCGCACATAGAGATTTTCGCGAAGGAGAACGTATCCATACCGAGAACTCGTATAAATACACACCGGATGGTTTCCGCAGCCTATTAACCCGCGCGGGCTTTTCGCGCATCGAGCACTGGTCGGATACACGCGGCTGGTTTTCCGTATTCAGTGCACGCGCCTGAGCACCGGCCGTCGCTTGCAACGAGACAGAACCCCCATTATGGATCCCGCCTGCTTGCTCACCCACCCAATGACCCATCCGGACACGACACACACGCTGGCGGCTCGCTATGAACAATTACGCCAGCAGACACGTGCACTGGCCGAGCCCCTCAGTGCAGAGGACTGCCAGATACAGTCGATGCCCGACTGCAGTCCCGTAAAGTGGCACTTGGCGCACACCACCTGGTTTTTCGAAACCTTTATTCTGAGTCGTTTTCAGCCTGATCGCGCGCCCTTTCATCCCGATTACCGGATGCTGTTCAATTCGTACTACAACGCCATCGGCGCCCGGCATCCGCGTCCGCAACGCGGCATGCTGTCCCGCCCGCCGCTGGACGATATCTGGCGTTACCGCGACGCCACCGATGACGCGATGCGCGCGCTGTTCGATCGCATGGCGGGCGTTGACGCTGCCTTTGATCAACTTGTGGAGTTGGGGTTGAATCATGAGCAACAGCATCAAGAATTGATCCTGACGGATATCAAACATGCCCTGTCACTGAATCCGCTACGGCCCGCGTACGCACCGCTGGCACAAGGATCCTCTTCTACCGTTACCCCGCCGGGCTGGATTCAGTACGAGGGTGGCCGGGTACGTATCGGCCATGAACAAACGGGCTTTTCGTTCGACAACGAAAGCCCGGCCCATGACATGCTGTTGCGTCCGTTCCATCTGGCTGACCGCCTGGTCACCCAGGGCGAGTATCTAGCGTTTATCCTTGATGGCGGATACCAACGCGCTGATTTGTGGCTGTCATTAGGTTGGGACCGTGTCTGTGCCGAGCAGTGGCAAGCGCCGTTGTATTGGGAAGAACAGGGAAACGACTGGCAGATCTATACCTTGCGCGGCATGCAGGCTCTGGATCCGCAGGCGCCCGTTGCGCACGTCAGTTATTACGAGGCCGACGCGTACGCGCGCTGGGCGCGCGCGCGACTGCCTCGCGAGGCGGAATGGGAGCATGCGGCACGACAAATGCGTACAGGCAGCGGGCTAACGACGGCCAATCTGCTCGAAAACGGTCAGCTGCATCCCGTCGCCGCCGTCTCTCGGCCCGCTCCTGTCACCGATCCCGCGCAGATGTTTGGCGACACCTGGGAATGGACCTGCAGCGCGTATGACGCCTATCCGGGCTATGCGCCACCCGCCGGCGCCGTCGGGGAATACAACGGCAAATTCATGTGCAACCAGTATGTGCTGCGCGGCGGGTCTTGCGTCACCCCGGCCAGCCATATTCGGGCGACCTACCGCAACTTCTTTCCACCCGAAGCACGGTGGCAGTTTTCGGGGATACGCCTGGCGCGCGACGCGTAGCACACTCAGCGCACCAGCTCCCGAATCATCGCTACGTGGGCGATGCCGGCCTCTATGAATTCTTCGCCTTGTGCCAGGAAGCCGTGCGCTTCATAGAACTGGCGTGCATGGGTCTGTGCATGCAACAGCAGCATCCGATGCCCGTCGCCGTGTCCCTGTTCAATCAAGGCATCCAGCACCTGCCCGCCTATGCCCGTCCCCCGGGCGGGTTTACGCACGGCCATACGTCCGATATGTCCATCGGGCAACAGGCGTCCCGTCGCAATGGGCATGCCATCAGGCCCATAGGCCACCGCGTGCACCGACAGCGCATCATCGTCGTCCAGCTCGATCTCGGGTGGCACGGCTTGCTCCACCACAAACACCTCATGCCGGACCTGATAGGCGTCGTCACGCAGACGGTCCCACGTTCCCAGAACAATACGAACAGGAAGGTTTTTGTTAGGCATGACGTGTCTCCGGCATCAAACAATATGCAAACTGGGTGGCGATGACGGTCATCGCCTTTTTGGTTCCAGGCTCTATCGTACCGCCAGGCGTCGACGCACTTTCGCGAGCATCGCCCTCCCAACAGAAGCCCTGCCCCGGCAGTCGCCATCCGCGCACAGTAAAATGCGCACTCCTTCGTTCTGCTGTACACCATGGATGCCGTCGTCACTGCCGCCCTGCCGGTATTTGCTCTTATCCTGACCGGCTGGCTCGCGGCGCGCTTCAGGGTGCTTGGCCCCGCCGCCACCGACGCCCTTAACCGCTATGTGGCTTATCTGTCTCTGCCGGCCCTGCTGTTTCGGGCCATGGCGCAGGCGGATCTGGCGCAGATGTCCTGGCGATTCATCCTCTCCTTCCTGGGCGGTATCGCAGTTACCTTTGTCGTGACCTGCCTCATATCGCGCGGCCGCGGTGTCCGGCTGACCGATCTCAGCATCCACGGCCTGGCCGCCTCGTATGCGAATGCGGGCTATATGGGCATCCCGCTCTGCTTGGCTCTCTTGGGTCCCGCCAGTCTGGCGCCGGCCATCATCTGCATCCTGATGACTGCATGCGTCCTGTTTGGCGGGGCCATTGCGTTGATCGAACTCGACCAGCATCGCGATCGCGGCCTGGGCTCCACCCTGCTCAAAGTTGCCCGGGCCCTGATACGCAATCCCCTGCTGATCGCTCCGCTGCTGGGCCTCGTCGTGGCGCTATCCGGGCTGACCTTGCCGCTGGGCCTGGATCGCTATGTGGAACTGTTGGGTGCATCCGCCAGCCCTTGCGCACTGGTCACCATCGGTCTGTTCCTGGCGCTGGCCGAGCCGGGCGGCAATCAGGCTGCCGTAGGCAAACTGGTCGCCGGCAAACTGTTGGTGCAACCCACTGTAACGGCTGCACTGGTATTTTGGGTCTTTCCCGCGCCGCCCCTGTGGGCCTGGACCGCCGTGCTCATGGCCGCGCTGCCGATCGGTACCGGTCCTTTCATGCTGGCGCAGCTCTATCGGCGCGATGCGCGCGCCGTATCGCGCGCGATTTTGATTTCCACCGTGCTGTCGGTCATCACGATCTCATTACTGGTGGCTTGGATCAGCCGAGTTCACATGTGATCGTTGCGCACGTCCAGCGCATCGCGCAGCCCGTCTCCGATGAAGTTAAAGCTGGTGACCGCCATCGTAATCATGATGCCCGGCACGATGGCCAGCCATGGCGCGCTGGCCAGATATTGCTGCGCACCGTTGAGCATATTGCCCCAACTTGGCAGCGGTGGCTGAATCCCGTAGCCGAGAAAGCTGACATACGCCTCAAGCAAGATGGCGCGTGCCACGGTGAGCGTCGCCGCCACGATGATGGGCCCCATAACATTGGGCAGAATCTCGCGGAACATGATGTGACCGCCGCTGAGTCCCAGCATCCGCCCCGCCTGCACGAATTCCCGCTCACGCAGAGAACGCACCTCGGCCTCGACGATACGCGCAACTTCCATCCAACTGGTCACGGCGATGATCACCGTAATCATCGTCGGGCTGGGTTTCAATAGCGCAGCGAGCGCCAGCATGAGGAAAATCGAGGGAAACGCCAAAAAGGCATCGACCATCCGCATCAGCGCGGCCCCAAGCCGACCCCCACGATAACCCGCGATCACGCCCACCGCCGTGCCGATAATCGTCGAGAGAACCATCGCCGCAAACCCGACCAGCAGCGAGATTCGTCCGGCCTCCAGCAAGCGCGCGGTCTGATCGCGGCCCAGCGGATCGGTGCCTAGATAATGGTGCCCGGTAAAGGGCGGCGCGAAACGCGCGCGCAGATCAACATAGAGCGAGTCATAAGGCAAAAGCCACGGTCCCACGATGCAGGCCAGTACCAACATCGTGATCATGAAGATGCCCACCAGCGCCAGGCGATGGCGAACGAATCGGCGCACGGTCCGGCTCTGCCACCAGCGACTGCGGTCGGAAGGTGCTGCGATAGTAGTCATGACGGTTTCCTGATCGGGTGGAGGTCAGCCAAGGCGGATACGTGGATCGACCGTCGCCACGATAATGTCGGCAATGAGGTTTCCAAGCAGCGTCAAGATGGCGGAAAGCATCAGGAGCCCCAGGATCACCGGGTAGTCGCTATAACCGAGGCTGTCGAGAAACAACCGCCCCATGCCGGGCCAGGTAAAGACGGTCTCGGTGACCAGCGCTCCCCCGAGAATAGTAGGCAGTTGCATACCTGCCAGTGTGATCATCGGGAGCAAGGCATTACCCACCACATGCTTCATCAGGACACGCCGCTCTGGCACTCCCTTGGCCCGGGCGGTCTTGATGAAATCCTGATTGATCACGTCCAGCGTGGCCGATCGCATGTAGCGGCTCCAGGTCGCGACGTGCACCAGTGACAGCACAAGACTCGGCAAAATCAAGTGATGCAGGTAATTCAGTATCGACTGATCGCCGATCGTGTACATATTGCCTGCGGGCACCCACCCCAGCTTCAACGAAAAGACGTAAATCCCGACCAGACCGAACCAGAACGTCGGAATCGAAAGCGCCACCATGGCACCAATGGTGGCGCCGTAGTCAAAACCCGAGTAGCGGTGCGTCGCGCCGCGGATACCGATCCAGGTACCAATGGCAATGGAAATGGCAGTCGACGTTCCCATCAGCAGCAGCGTCGCAGGCAGATGCCGACCGATGACCTGCAGAACCGGCGTGCCATCGCGATAGGACCGTCCCCAGTCACCCTGCAGCATCTGCCAGGCCCAGTCGAGATATCGCAGGGGCAAGGGTTGGTCCAGGCCCATCTGACGAGTCAGACGTTCTATATCTGCCTGCGTCATACTGGCATCCAGTGCAAATTGCGATAGCGGACCGCCGGGGATCATATTCAATATCGCAAAGCCGATGATCGATACGATCAGCAGCAAAATGATGCTTTGCCACAAACGATTTAGCAGAAATCCGGCCATTCAGCCCCCACGATACATAAGAAATTCCCCCCACGCCGCGCCTGCGGCTTCGCTGCCAAAAAGGGGCAGCGATGCCCTGCCTGAACGCTGTCGAGCTCGGGTAATACCATCACGCTTCGCGGAACCAACCCGCCGCATGCCAGGATTCGGTACGCGTATTGCTATTGCTAGCCGTGCCCTTGATGTCCGACTTCCAGCCACGGACGACGTTCTCCGAAAAGAGCGGCAGAAAGGGCAGATCGGCACGCACCTGCGCCTGGATTTCCTTATAGATTTCGATTCGACGCCTTTGATCGAAAGTGCGCGCCCCCTCTTCCAGCAATTTGTCCACCTGCGGATTGCTGTATTGCGAGGTGTTCGAGCCACGTCCGCCCTTGGCGCGAATCGCGCCGGTATGGAATCGATTGAACACATCGGGATCGGAGCCCACCAAATAATTGATTCCCACCACCACCGAGTCATATTTCGACAGGGTCCAGAAATCGCCCCAGATAACGGCCGCGGGCAAATTCGAGATGGTCATCTCGATGCCAATCTCTTTTAGCGTCTGCTGGACGAACTGCTGCAGTTGCTCGCGCAGATGATTGCCCGCAGTGGTCGAGTTGGTGAATGCAAGCCGCACACCATTCTTGGCGCGGATCCCATCCGAGCCTTTTACCCAGCCCGCATCATCGAGTAGTTTGCGCGCTTTATCGAGACTGAACTCATGCTTGGGCAGATCATGGTTGTAGTAGACCGAGCCGCGCGGCATATAGGATTCGACCGGCTCGGGTAGCCCGTAGTAGAGCGCGTCGATGATTGCTTGCTTGTCAATGGCGGCATAGATGGCCTCGCGTACCGCCAACTCCTTGAATACCGGCCGCTCCAGATTGAGATAGATCTGTTCGACGGTCGGTGCCGGCTGCAGCTCAACCACCCGGTTCTTCAGCGTCTTCGCCTCGGCATAGTTGTCGGGAGTAATGTATTGGCGCCCCACCAGGTCGATGTCACCGCTCTTGAACTGGGTATACAGCACGGTCAGGTCGGGGATGTACTTGAATATCAACTGCTCGATATAAGGGCCTTCGCCATGGTAGTTGGTATTGGCGACCAGCTCGATGTGATCGCCCGCGACGCGGCGGCCCCATTTGAACGCACCGGTACCGATGGGCGCCTGATTAAAGGCAGCGGTGTTCTTGTCAGCCTCGGGCTCCAGAATATGCTTGGGAACGATGAAAGTCTCTGTCAGGAAGGACATGTACGGCGCAAAGGGCTCTTTCATCTTCCAGGTCAGCTCGGTCGGCGAGACGACGGTAATGTCGTGCACGAGATTGTGTCCCGCGGTGCGCCAACTGCGAAACTTCGGATCGACGATGAGCTCAAGCGTGAACTTCACATCCTCGGCCGTCATCGGCTTGCCATCATGCCATTTCACGTCGTCACGCAGCTTCACACGCCATTCCAGGCCATCGGCGGACAGCCCGCCATTTTCCTGGCTGGGAACTTCCGTGGCGAGATTGGGCACGACCGAGCCATCCGGCATCGTTCGAAACAGTGCGTCAAAAACCGAGAAATGCAGACCGTCATCGACTTCGATTTTCAGCATCAACGGGTTGAACACGGTCGGCTCCTGCGACAGGCCGACAATGACCCGCCCCGCGGGCGCGGCTGGCGGCGTCTGGGCAAAAGCAGGTTTACCCAGCAGATGAAAACCGAACATGCCCGTCGCACCAGCAAGACCCATCAGCTTCAATGCGGAACGGCGGCTTTTCGAGGTGATTGTGTCAGTCATTGGATGATCTCCGTGATACGACATTGTTAGAACTGCGGTCTCCAGGGCCCGGGCTCTGCTAGCCTGGTTCCTGGCCCGGAATGGCGGCAACCAACTCGCGGGTATAGGCGGACTGCGGATCGAGGAAGATCTGCGACGGTGGCCCCACCTCGACGACTCTGCCCTTTTGCATCACGACGATCTCGTCGCAAATCTGGCTGGCGACCCGTAGATCGTGGGTAATGAAGACCATCGATACACCCGTCTCGCGCTGCACTTGGTCCAGCAGCATCAGTATTTGCGCCTGAATCGACACATCGAGCGCCGAGACGGACTCATCAGCGACCAATAGCTTGGGCTTGAACATCAGCGCGCGAGCGATACCAATACGTTGACGCTGCCCGCCCGAGAACTCATGCGGATAACGTCCGAAAGCCCCGGCATCGAGGCCCACGTGCGACAGGAGCGCCTTCGCTTGTTCGCGTGCCTGAGAGGCAGGTATGCCATGCGCAATCGGACCAACGGTCAAGATATGCGCGATTGTCGAACGCGGATTGAGCGAAGCAAACGGATCCTGGAAGATCATCTGGATCTTTGGACGCAGGGCTCGGAACGCGTTCTCTTTCATCGTGGCGATATCCGTGCCCTCAAAGAGGATGCGGCCGCTGTCGCTGTCCATCAACTTGATCAGCAGTCGCCCGAGCGAGGACTTTCCCGAACCGCTCTCCCCCACGACGCCAAGCGTACGGCCAGGTTTCAGTTCAAAGGAAACATCATCGACCGCCTTGACGGTTCGCGCACTACGCAACAGACGGCTGCCGCTGCGATAAGTCTTGACCAGATTCTCGACCTGCAGGATCGGTGTCGCAGACGTCTCGGGCAGAACGCGGTTGGTGCTGGTCAGACGAGGTACGGCCGCGATCAGGCGCTTGGTATAGGGGTGTGCCGGGGTCGTCAGCACCCTGCCGGCGGGTCCCTGCTCGACGATCTTGCCCTTTTCCATCACCACCACACTGTCGGCGATCTCCGCGACCACGCCAAAGTCATGGGTGATGAACATAACGCTCATCCCCTTGCGACGTTGGATATCGCGAATCAGATTGAGGATCTGTGCCTGCGTCGTTACGTCGAGCGCCGTCGTCGGCTCGTCCGCGATCAGGATAGTGGGCTCCAATGCCAGCGCAATCGCGATCATCACCCGTTGTCGTTGGCCCCCCGACAGGCGAAACGGATATTGGTGATACAGCAGCGCAGGATCCGGTAGACCGACCTCGGTCAAAAGCTGGAGGGCGCGGTCTTTACGGCTATCCGCCGTGCCGACATTGTGGGCCAGCAACGCTTCGGTGATTTGGTCTCCCACCGTCATCAAGGGATTCAGGGCCGAAAGCGGATCCTGAAAGATCATGGAAACCACCCGGCCACGCAAATCGCGCAGCTGTTCGGGTCCGGCGCCGATGATCTCAGTATCGTCCAGCCGGATCGAGCCTTCCGTGACACGGATCACTTTGGGCAGCAGACCCATGATCGCATTGGCCGTCACCGATTTTCCGGAGCCCGACTCCCCGATGATGCAGAGAATCTGCCCCTTCAACAAATCGAATGAAATTCCGTTGACGGCATGGGCGCGCTCCATGCCAACCGGCAGACTGACTGTCAGATTGCGCACCGAGAGCATCGCCGCGGCGGCTACCGTATTGCTTGCCGGTATAGAAGCCACAAATCCCCCTGCCGTGTAGTAATAGTGATGGCGTTCGACTGAAAATTTAGTATATATTGAAAATTATTGAAGATATCTTCACTATTTTGCTTGATACGCTTTTCCTGTCAATAGGGGATTTCGATGCCAGCACACGGGGAAAATAAGGATCGGCGTGTCGCCGACTCTCCCTCGGAAACCGCCGAATTTCACGTGGGCGCCACGCTTCGGACGTTGCGCAAGCAAAAGGGACTGTCACTCGAGAGGCTTGCGCAAGCCTCGGGCGTTTCAATGGGAATGATCAGTCAGGTAGAACGCGGTATCGCTAATCCCTCAATGCGGCTTCTGACCTCGCTGCGGCGAGCGCTGAACATCTCGATGCAGGAATTATTCGGTGAAGCCAGAGGCGAGATACCCGAGACCGGCGAGCCCTCTTTTGTACGCCGTCGTGCGCAGCGCCCGGTCATCGACCTAGGGATGCTGCACAAAGAGCTTCTAACACCGCCGGACCGGCACCAGCACCTGCAGATCATGATCCTGAGATTGGAGCCCGGCGGCACATCCGGCGGCCACGCCCTCAGTTATCCGGCAGAGAAAGGCGGGCTCGTCCTGTCCGGCAAGGTGACTCTGAGTGTCGATGATGAGGCCTCCGAACTGGAGACCGGCGACAGCTTCGTTTTTGACAGTAACCGACCGCATTCCCTGCGCAATATCGGCGACGTCCCGACCGAGATCCTGTGGATCATTGGCGCGGTGCAGTTCGACCGCTACCTCTAGCCCCTATCCCCACATAAGGAGATTCTCCATGCAACAGCCCCCCATTGCCGAAAAGAGTACCCCCTACTGGTGGGAAGCCGCGCCGGTGCGACCACTGCCGACACAGCCGCTCGCGAAACAAGCGGATGTCGTCATCGTCGGCGCGGGCTACGCCGGACTGACGGCCGGGTTGACCCTTGCGCGAGCGGGCCGTGCCGTTGTGGTGCTGGATAAGATGAATCCTGGCGAGGGCGCTTCGTCGCGTAATGGCGGCATCACCAGCGGCAATATCCGGCTGGGCTATGCCGAGTTAGTACGAAAGTACGGCGAAGCACGTGCCGTCGCTATTGAAGCCGAAGGCAAGGCGGCACGCGAATTCATTTATGACTTTATCCGTACCGAAGGCCTGGACTGCGATTTCAACCTGACCGGCCGCTTCTATGGCGCCATCGGCAAAGCGCAATACGAGACAATGGCCCGCGGCGCCGAAAAACTGCAAAAAACACTTGGAATCGAGTCCTATGCAGTCCCACATGCCGAACAACGCCAGCACGTCGGCACCGACTACTATCGCGGTGGCTCGGTCCGCATGGATATCGGTGGATTGCATCCTGGGAAATACCATGCCGAGATCCTGCGCATTACGCTGGCCGCAGGCGTCACCGTGCATTCCGATACGGCGGTCAAGTCCATCACCAACGAAGGCGAGGGCTTTCGAGTCGAGACCTCGGCAGGCACGATCATGGGCCGTCAAGTGCTGATCTGCACCAATGGCTATACCGATGGCGCCAATCCTTGGCTGCGCCGCCGACTGGTGCCGATACGCAGCCGCATCATCGCAACCGAGGAATTGCCCTCCGAACTGATGGCCAAGCTGATGCCGCGCAGGATGATGTGCGGCGAAGGCAAGGTTCTCGGCTATTATTACCGCCCTTCACCGGACGGCAAGCGTATCCTGCTGGGCGGGCGCGACGCCTCGCAAAGCGGTGATCCGGCGGCGCCGACTGTCATGCTCCGGGACGGACTGATCAACCTTTTTCCTGAACTCGCGGACGTGAAAATCAGCCATAGTTGGTTCGGCAATGTGGCCATGCATCGCGACATGCTGCCTCGAATCTTCGAGCACAATGGCCTGACCTACGCGACGGGTTTTTGCGGCTCGGGCGTCGTCTGGGCGCCCTGGATTGGCAGTCGTGCAGCGCACAAGCTACTAGGCGACGACCAGCGCAAGTCAGCGTTCGATTTCCGTCCGATGCCCTTCATCCCGCTCTATGCAGGTAAGCCGTACTTTATGCCCGCGCTCATCCAGCTCTATCGCCTGCAGGACCGCATCGCGCTCGCCCGCGCCAACCGCTGACCCCTTTCTGTCCCCCGGGCCTCGCACACGTTCGGCGGCGTCGTTTTTACAAGGTGTTCGATGACTTTTCTCATGCTGTCCTACCCCGAACGCGTCGAGGTCTTTCGCCGCGCTTTTGCCCATGATCTGCCCGACGTCCCCTTCGCCAGCGATGCGACGCAGGTCGACCCACAGTCGGTCCGCTATCTGATGACCTGGGCCTTCCCTGACAATCTGGCTGAGCGCTACCCGAACCTCGAAATTATTTTTTCAGTCGGGGCGGGCATCGATCAGGTCGATCGAACGTCGATCCCGCCGCAGGCAAAACTAGTCCGCATGATCGAAAGCGGCCTGACCAGCCTGATGCGGGACTATGTCGTGATGAGCGTCCTGGCGCTACATCGGCGCCTGCCGGCCTATCTCGAACTGCAGCGGCGCCACGAATGGGTCAATCTTGAATTCACGTGGGCAGATCAACGCCGTGTCTCGGTTCTGGGTCTGGGTGAACTCGGGCGGGCCTCGCTCGACGCGCTCAAACCTTTCGGCTTCCAGTTGGCGGGCTGGAGCCGTAGCCCAAAAAATGTCGAGGGCATCCGTTCATACCACGGTCCCGAAGGACTGAGAACGATGCTCGCCGAGACCGATATCCTGATCTGCTTGCTGCCGCTGACCCAGGAAACTCGCCACATCCTGAATGCCGAGCTCTTTTCGCAATTGCCGCGAGGCGCCTCACTCGTCCAGGTCGGCCGCGGAGGACACATGGATCAGGAGGCACTACTGGCCGCACTGGATACGGGGCATTTGGAAGCTGCCTTCGTCGACGTCACCGATCCCGAGCCGCTACCCGCCGATCACCCGCTCTGGTCGCATCCGAAAGTCATCCTGACGCCGCATGTGGCCGCCCACACTCGCCCCGACACCGCAGCCGAAGCAACCATCGCCAACATGCGTCTCATCCTTGCAGGCAAGGAACCGAACGGGCTCGTCGATCCTCAACGCGGGTACTGAGCTGCTAACCGCCTAACACCTGCATCATGTTGCTGCCCGCCGCCATTTTCATCGCCACACTGATCCTGGTCATTTGGCAACCTCGAGGCCTGAACATCGGCTGGAGTGCGTTGGCTGGCGCTATCGTGGCGCTGCTAACAGGTGTCGTCCAACTCAACGACGTCGTCGCAGTCTGGCACATCGTATGGAACGCCACCGCCACCTTTATCGCCATCATCATCACCAGCATCATTCTCGACGCCGCGGGCTTCTTTAAATGGGCCGCCCTGCACGTGGCTCGCTGGGGCGGCGGACGCGGCCACTGGCTCTTTGCGCTGATTGTGTTGCTGGGTGCCGCGGTGTCCGCCCTGTTTGCCAACGACGGCGCCGCGCTGATTCTGACACCTATCGTGATGGAAATGCTGTTGGCGCTGGGCTTTGGCCTGAGCGCCACCCTCGCCTTTGTCATGGCCGCCGGCTTTATTGCTGACACCGCTAGCACACCGCTCATCGTTTCCAATCTGGTCAACATCGTATCGGCCGATTTTTTTGACATCGGCTTTGGCCGCTACGCGTCGGTGATGATGCCTGTCAATATTGTCGCCGTCGTCGCATCGCTGGGGGTGCTGCTGGCGGTCTTTCATAAGCAGATCCCCTCGCGTTACAACGTCGCACAACTACAGCCCCCACGCTCGGCGATACGGGACCACACCACCTTCCAGGTCGGCATGGCGATATTGATACTGCTGCTGGCGGGATTTTTCATTCTGGAACCCCTGGGCATACCGATCAGCGCCATTGCGGCGACGGGTGCATTGGTATTACTGCTCGTCGCGGGCCAACAGCACATCGTCGGCACGCGCCGCATTATGCGCGAGGCTCCCTGGCACATCGTCGTATTTTCGCTCGGCATGTACCTCGTCGTGTACGGTCTGCGCAATGCCGGCCTGACGGCTTATCTGACCCGGCTGCTGGACTACTTTGGCGACCAGGGCCTCTGGACCGCTACGCTTGGCACCGGTGTGGTGACGGCCTTCTTGGCGTCCGTACTGAATAACCTGCCCGCCGTGCTCGTCGGCGCACTCGCCATCGCCGATACCAGCACCACCGGTGTCATCCGGGACGCCATGATCTATGCCAACGTCATCGGGACCGACCTGGGACCCAAGATCACTCCCATCGGCAGCCTGGCTACCTTATTGTGGCTGCACGTGCTGGCCCGCAAGGGGCTGCGTATCACCTGGGGCTATTATTTCAAGATAGGCATCGTGCTGACCTTGCCGGTGCTGCTGGTCACATTAGCGGCACTGGCGATACGTTTGCAGTAATAACCAAGATAACAACTAGCGTATCTGACATCATCCCTGCTATGGTTGCCTACATTTGATAGCCCGGGAGCCCGAAATGTACTGGTTAGTAGGCCGATACTCCACATTACTGCTGGTGTTGCTCGGCGCTGTTGTCACCCTGACGCTGGCCTTGTCCAGCTCTATTGGCTGGTATTGGGCGGCCGTGCCGCTGACCTTGCTGACGCTGCTGGGGATCTATGACCTGATTCAGCCGCGCCACGCCATCCGGCGCAACTATCCCGTCCTGGGTAATTTGCGCTTTCTGTTTGAATTCATCCGTCCAGAAATTCGCCAGTACTTTCTCGAGGACGACACGCATGCGGCGCCATTCTCCCGCGCACAGCGATCCATCGTGTATCAGCGCGCCAAACAGGACATCGACAAACGCCCCTTTGGCACTCAGGAGGATGTTTACGGTGACCGCTACGAGTGGATCAACCACTCCATGGCGCCCAGCCAGATTGCCGAGCCCAACTTTCGCGTCAGCGTGGGCGGCCCGGACTGCCTGCAACCCTATGCGATGTCGGCCTTCAATATCTCGGCCATGAGCTTTGGCGCACTCTCGGCCAATGCCATCCTCGCGCTGAACGAAGGTGCGCGCCAGGGTAATTTTGCTCACGACACTGGCGAAGGCGGCATCAGCCGCTATCACCGGCAACCCGGTGGCGCACTCGTATGGAATATCGGCTCGGGCTATTTCGGATGTCGTGACGAAAGCGGCGCCTTTTCCGAAGAAGCCTTTGTCCGTAACGCCTGTACTCCACAGGTGAAAATGATCGAAATCAAGTTGTCGCAAGGCGCCAAGCCCGGTCATGGCGGAATCTTGCCCGGCGCGAAAGTCACGCACGAGATCGCCGAGGCGCGCGGGGTTGCCGCCTGGCAAGACTGCAACTCACCCTCCAGTCACAGCGCCTTTGACTCGCCTATCGGCCTCATGCATTTCGTAGCGCGACTGCGCAGGCTATCCGAAGGCAAGCCCGTCGGGTTCAAGCTGTGCGTGGGACACCCCTGGGAATGGTTTGCCATCGTCAAAGCCATGCTAGAGACCGGCATCACGCCCGATTTCGTCGTGGTCGATGGCGCCGAAGGCGGCACCGGCGCCGCGCCTATCGAATTCGTCGACCACGTCGGCACCCCGCTGCGCGAAGCCCTGCGCCTCGTGCATAACACCCTGGTCGGCGTGAACCTGCGCGATCGCATCCGCATCGGTGCCTCGGGGAAAATCATCACGGCCTTTGATATGGCCCGAGTGATGGCCATGGGAGCCGACTGGTGCAACGCCGCTCGCGGCTTCATGTTTGCCGTCGGCTGCATCCAGGCGCAAGCCTGCCACACGGGCAAATGCCCCACAGGCGTCACCACCCAGGATCCCGTACGACAGCGTGCCCTCGTCGTCCCGGACAAAGCCCAGCGCGTCGCAAACTTTCATCGCAACAGCCTGCACGCTCTGGCCGAACTGCTGCAAGCAGCCGGGTTGACCCACCCCAACCAATTGCGGCCGCATCACATCGCACGCCGCGTCTCGTCCAGCGAAGTCCGGCTGCTCTCCGCCCTCTTTCCCGAGCTCGAGCCCGGCGAGCTGTTGCGCGGCGAATTCCGGCACACCCTGTTCCGGGTAGGCTGGCCCATGGCGCGTGCGGACTCGTTCCAGCCGGTACAGGACCTCACGACGGCGCTGGCCGCCGTTCACCTGGCCCAGACACACGCGACGACCGCACCGACGCCAGCCGAGGAATTAGCGGGCAACACAAACGGCGCTACCGCACCCGTGCCCGGCCAATAAACCGCACCTATAGGTGTTTGCATCCAAATAAAAGATCATGCTAGAATTTCGTTCTTGCCCGGGCACGCCTAGGCATACCGCCAAAAAGGCGATTTCGTAGGAATACGTAGTCATCATTTTGTGCGAGGCGCATTAGCTCAGCCGGTTAGAGCGACGGAATCATAATCCGCAGGTCCCCTGTTCGAATCAGGGATGCGCCACCAGAGAATTCAAGGGCCTCCACGTAAGTGGGGGCTTTTTTCATTGGGGCGTTTTAGACGTTTTATTAGACAGTGTCTAATATCCAGTAGGCCATACAGTACTCAAAGACTTATCAATCAATAAGGGCCATGGCCCCGATTTCCGGTCCGTATATACTGTTTATTCATACAGTTAATTGAACCACTCCTCGCATGACCGGATACCAGTTTGACCTCCTCGCCCGCCTGCTGGGCGTCCCCTCGCCCGCCCGCGCAGCCGCCCGCGCCGTACTGATCGACGGCATGGAAGCAGCCGCCGCCACTCAGTTGCAAGGCTGCGCGACCAGTGAGCTTGACCAGGCTATGGCTGAAATACTGGCCGCTGAGGTCGAAATCCGCAGTGCCTTTGTGCTGCATGGCCCCAACGAGTTCCGCGTCACCGTCGGGCATCACGACACCCACCGGATGCCCGGTGCAATGTCTTTGGCCATGGATCAGGTCGTGCGCTTAGTCGCCCACTCGACCGAACGATGGATTCCCGTTCAAATCATGACGGTGCCAGACCAGGTGGGAGGCTACTACGAGGGCATCATCGTCGAACAGCTCGTGAAGGCCAGTCGTTTCCAGGTGGGTGACCGCGTGCGTTTCGGCGAAGACCAGGTACTTACGACGGACACAGAGAATCGGCCTGGCATTCCTGGACGGCCTCACCGACGTTTTCAGGGACGCCGCACGGCCCGATAGCGAGGTGGTGAGACATGCCAAATTGCACCGCCTGCCGGACTCACCGTTATGGCCGCCCGCTCGAAATCTCGGAATGGAGGTACGTCGCGCCACCGGAATGCCCAGACGTCGTGCCGCCTCATGACTGCCTACCGACCCCGCGAGCCTGACCGCTTCAGCCTTGAATTTCTCTGTGTACTACCTCTTGGGCACACTACTGTCTTTCATTTCGATTCTCCGTACTTTCAAAGTTAACAACTTTTTGATGTACGTGAAATCTAGGCAGGGTCACGTTGATTGGAGGTTGGGGATAAGCGGCGCGATTAAGCGTTGCCTACTTGGTGACTCGATCTTCAGCTGAACGGCCAGAGTAAACGCAGATCGCCGAATCAAATCCGTTGAATGCGACTGCGTATCTGAAGTCACAAAATAAAGCCGGATTCTTCGTCCCTATGGTGTCGCCCTTTTGACACTGAGTTCCCAGGCTTTCGACTAGTGTGTCCTGATTCTTCCCAAGGCATGCCTTACCCGTCTGAATATCTGAGTCTGAAGACTCGCAGCCTGCCAAAGCCAAAGGGACTAACGCGAGAGCAATCAGTTTACTCAACATCAATTCACCTGAAATCGAAAACCGACATTCTAACCAGCAAAGACTATCTGGCTGGCCCGCATGATTTGAGCACGCTGAGCAACGTCCAGAGTGACCTGCTGCCGCGTGCGTTTGAAGCGTTGGATGCAAGCTGGCGTTCCTATTCCTTACCGCCAAATGGAACTGCATTTGAGAATAGTGCTGCCCGATTACGTAGTGCCGCGGCACTACGCGACAGCAGCATCGCAGAAAGCGTCTGCATCGCGCGGCAAAACATCAGGACAAACCCTGATATTTCCGATCATTGAAAAATAGAAAAAAGGCTAAGAGCCGCATAAACTCTGTCCATAATTGTACACAATCAATATTTCAATCTAACGTGCTATTAACAATACAACCATTGACACAACGAAAAATGACGCTTAACGTGCATCACATCGCGATCTATGTGGAGTCCTCAAATGTCTGAACAGATACTTGCTGTCCCCGGCCCCTTGTGCCGAGATTTGAAGCAACGCCGCGATGCGGTTGTCGCGCGCGGCGTGGCTAATGGCGCACCGATATTTGCGGCGCACGCCAGCGGCTGCGAGGTGGTGGATGTCGACGGCAATCGATTCATCGATTTTGCTGGGGGCATCGGCACCTTGAATGTAGGGCATGCCCATCCTGAAGTCGTGCAGGCCGTTAAACAGCAGGCTGATCGCTTTCTGCACACGTGCTTCAACATCGTTATGTATCCCGAATACATCGAGCTGTGCGAACGCCTGGTCGACATCGTTCCTGGTGCTTGGCCCAAAAAAGCAATGCTGCAAAGCACGGGCTCCGAAGCCGTGGAAAATGCAATCAAGATTGCGCGTAAAGCGACCGGTCGACCTGCCGTCGTGGCGTTCGAGCATGCGTTTCATGGCCGCACCTTGATGGCGCTCTCACTCACGGCCAAAGGGCCGGCATACAAAGCCGGTTTCGGCCCGTTTGCACCCGAGGTCTATCGGGTCCCTTTCCCGACGACCTACCGCAGCCCCTTTGCCAGTGAGGCCGAGTGCGTGGAGGCTGCTTTCGCCGCTTTCAAACATACCTTGGATACCGAAGTCACGCCTGGTCAAGTCGCTGCCGTGATCATTGAACCAGTGCAAGGCGAGGGAGGCTTCAACGTAGTACCGAAGGTGTTCTTTGCCCGCTTGCGCGACTATTGCACACAGCACGGCATCGTCCTCATCGCCGACGAAATCCAATCAGGCTTTTGCCGCACTGGAAAATGGTTTGCGACAGAGCACTATGGCATCGAGGCTGATATCTACACCCTGGCAAAATCCATGGGTGGCGGTATGCCGATCGCCGCAGTGGTGGGGCGTGCCGACTTGATCGACGCCCCGATTGTTGGCGGACTAGGCGGCACCTATGGTGGGAACCCGTTGGCATGCGCTGCGGCGTTGGCCACCATCAATATCATGCAGCGTGAAGATTACGCGACGCGCGGTGCACGCATCGGCGATCAGGTCCGTCAGCGGTTCCTGCAGTGGCAATCGCGCTTTGACATAGTGGGCGACGTGCGTGGCCTGGGCGCTATGGTGGCGATGGATATCGTCAGTGATCGCGACTCCAAGGCTGCTGACGGTGCAACGACAGCAAAAATCGTGGACGCAGCGTATCGCCGCGGGCTTCTGCTCGTCAAAGCCGGATACAGCGGCAACATCATCCGCTTCCTCGGGCCGTTGTCCTCGGGTGCCGATGACATTGATCGCGGTCTAGACATTCTGGGCGACGCTATCGCCGAGGTGGTCGGCCACCCTGAACATCTCACCGCCTGAGCCCACGATGCACACCTTATTGAAACTCCCGAACGCGCGCAAAGTCGTCACGCAACTCGGCCAAGTCAAGCCCGGCATGGAAGTGCTGGTGCTATATGACTACTACACGACGCACAACGTCGAGCCCCTTGCGATCGCTTTGCAGGAGGCGGGCGCGCGGGCGCATCTGCTTCAGATCGCCGGCAGCACGCATCACGGCACACAGTTCTCCGAGACCGTGGCCCAGGCCATGCGCGCATCGAATCTCGTCATTGCACTGACCCGAGCCAATGCCGCACACACCGAGGCGCGCCAGCAGGCAACGCGCAACGGAGTGGGCGTGATTGTGTTGCCCGAGTCCGACGCGGCCGATTTCTTCGTCGCAGCAGGCTGGAACGCGGATTTCGACGCTTTGCGTATCGAAATCGAAGGTCTGGCCGATGCCTTCACTCAAGCCAGCCAGGCACGAGTGACGTCTGCCGCTGGCACTGATGTCACCATGAGCGTGCTCGGGCGACGTGGTCGCGCACTGCATGGCTTTGCCAACACCATCGATATTTCGGCAGGCTATTGCCTGGAGTCCAGCTTGGCCCCGGTGGAGGGAACGGCCAACGGCATCATCGTAGTCAATGCCAGTATTCCAGGCGTGGGGGTCGTGCGCGACGAGCCTGTACGCATCGAAATGAAAGACGGCATGGCGGTGTCTATCACCGGCGGCGATTTGGCCGAAAAATTCAGTCGCCTCCTGGCGAGCTTTAACGATCCCAACGTCTACAACCTCGGCGAACTAGGCGTGGGCATGAACCCATGCTGCAGCATTGATGGCACGATGCTCTCAGACGAAAGCGTCTACGGCGCGATTCAGCTCGCTTTGGGAACAAGCGTCTACATCGGCGGTACCGTCAAAGCAGCCGCGCACTACGACACCATAGTGACCGACGCCACGCTCGAGCTCGACGGACGGGCTGTGCTGGTGGGCACCAAGCTCACGCTGGGAGATTGAGCATGAGTATCCGCGTCACCCACGAAAACGGCGTGCATACCGTCATCATGGATCGGCCTGCCAAGCGCAACGCCTTCACCATGGAGATGTACCGCAACTTCGGTGCTGCCGTGGCATTGCTGGACGCCGACGATGACGTTCGTTGCATCGTAGTGCGAGGGGAAGGCGGTGCATTCTGCGCGGGGAGCGACATAGGGGGCTTCGATACCAGTCGCTCGAATATCGAGCAGGCCCGCGAGTACGCGCGTTTCACATTAGATATGACCAACACCCTGAAAAACACGCGGCATCCCACTGTGGCTTGCATTGAGGGTCCATGCGTGGGTGGAGGACTGGAAATTGCATTGAATTGCGACGTGCGCATTGCCGCTCGAAGTGCGCGATTCGGCCTGCCCATCAATCGAATCGGTTTGTGTGTCGATCACGAGGAGCTGGCCGACTTGATTGGCGTGGTCGGTCACACCGTCGCGCTGGAAGCACTCTTGCAGGGTCATATCTTTGGTGCGGACGAGGCACTGCAAAAGGGATTTGTCACGCGCCTGGCCGACGATGCCCGTGTCCTTGATGACGCCTACGAGGTGGCCACGCGCATCGCAGAAGGTGCGCCGCTGGTCAATCGCTGGCACAAAAAGTTCGTGCGGCGTCTGCGCTCCGGTCTGCCTCTTACATCAGCCGAGCGTGATGAAGCCTACGCGTGCTTTGACACTCAGGACTATCGCAACGGCACTCTGGCGTTCGCCAACAAACAACGTCCCGTTTTCGAAGGCCGCTAGGCTCATAAGGATAAAAGCATGGACACCCAAAAAACACCTCTACATGGTTTGAAAATTCTGGATGTCTCGCAAATCATGGCGGGGCCGTACTGCACCATGGTGCTTGCCGACCTGGGCGCCGACGTCATCAAGGTCGAGAAAGCAGGCACCGGAGACGACTCGCGCGAGATGGGGCCTTACATCAATGGTGAGTCGACCTGCTTTGCGCAGATCAACCGCAACAAGCGGGGCATCGCGCTCAATCTGAAAGATCCGGAGGCACGCGAGGTGTTCTACGAGCTGGCCAAATGGGCAGACGTGTTCGTCGAGAACTACCGCGTTGGCGTGACCAAGTCACTGGGTATCGATTACGAGACCCTCAGTGCTTTGAATCCCCGTCTGGTGTATTGCTCTATATCCGGCTTCGGACAGACCGGGCCTTACTACAAGAAAGGTGGCTTCGATCTGGTGGCGCAAGGCATGAGCGGCATTATGTCGATGACAGGCGAGAAAGACGGGCGGCCGCTAAAGTCGGGCATTGCGATCTACGATGTGGGCGCTGGCCTGACGGCGACCTACGCCATTCTCGCCGCCTGCATGCATCAGCAACGTACTGGCGAGGGCCAGTTCCTGGATATTTCCCTGGCCGAATGCGGGCTGCCTTGGTTCGTGTGGGAAGCGGCGGCGTATTTCGCAGACGGTACGGTGGCTCAAGCTACGGGCAGTCGCCATCGCGTTTCAGCCCCCTACCAGGCGGTCAACACCGCAGATGGCTACATCATGATTGGCGCAGCCAATCAGCGCACGTGGGAGAAGCTCTGCGTCACCGTGCTTGATCGCCCCGATCTGATCACCGACCCACGTTTCGTGACCAACTCCGATCGGCTCACGAACGTCGACGCGCTCGAAGCGATTCTGGAGGCAGCTTTTTCATCGGCCAATGCCACAACGTGGATCGATCGCTGCGAGGCTGCCGGTGTGCCCTGCGGCCCGGTCAACGATTTCGGGCAGGCAATGAAAGACCCGCATTACCTCGCGCGAGACATGATCGTTTCGGTCGACCATCCTACGATCGGCCCCATGAATACGATTGGTATTCCGACGAAATTCTCGGCCACCCCGGGGCAGATTCGCAAGGCGGCACCCACTTTTGGGCAAGACACCGACGCCGTGCTGCAGGCGTTCGGGGTAGATTCGGAACGGATTGCAGCGATGCGCGCTCGAGGTGTCGTGCAGTAAATCTGAACGACCTGGGCGATATCAACGACGTCACATGACGAAAACAAGGGGAAGTCACCATGAGCCAGATCATTAATACCGGACGCAGGCAATTCACATTGGCCAGTGTCGCCGCAGGTGCTGCAAGCGTGTTGCCCTTTTGGGCCCGCGCGCAGGCTGGTACGCCCAAGGGCGAACCCATCAGAATCGGCGCCTTAACGTCCATGACGGGCACCGGGGGGGTGTATGGCCCGGGAATGCTTCAGGCAATGCGCCTAGCCGTGGACGAAGTGAACGCTGCCGGCGGCGCAGGCGGGCGCCCACTGCAACTATTCAACGAAGACGATCAGACGCGTCCCGATGCTGCCGTACTAGCGGCTCGTAAACTCGTCGACATCTCAAAAGTTGATCTGATTGCGGGCGTTTGGTCCTCATCGGTGGCGCTCGCGATTCTGCCGATTACCAATGGCGCTGGCATCATGATGCTCAACACCTGCGGATCGCCCGATCTGAAAACCGAAGACAAGCTTGATCTGGTATGGCAGTACCAGGCGGCCAATGATGTGTTCGGCAAGGCGTTTGCCCAGATTGCCCGGCAGCGCGGGTTCAAGAACCCGGCTGTGATGGCGTTTAACAACTCGACCTTCGTGGGACAGGCCAATTATTTTCGCAAGTCCTGGGAAGAAGGCGGCGGCAAAGTGGTGGCCCACGTCGTCTACGAGCCTAACCAAACCACGTACCGGACGGAGCTTGGCCGGGTCCTCGCGTCCAAACCTGACGTCATCGCACTGAGCTCGTATACGCCAGACGCCACCATCATCCTCAAGGAGTGGTATCAGAACGGCCAGCCCTGCAAATTCATCATGCCAGGGTGGTCTGCCAACGAGAATCTGATCAAGGCGCTTGGCGCCGAGGCGACCGAAGGAATCATTGCTGTGTCCAACGTGGCTGCCACTAATCACCCAACGTTCCAGCACTTTGATGCCGCATTCCGGAAATTGACCGGACGCGAGTCCGACGTGTTTGCTGCCGAGTGTTACGACATGATCATCAGCTATGCGCTAGCAGTCGAAGCAGCGGGCCCCAACGCTGATCTGAAAAAAATCAACACCAAGATGCGCACGGTCAGCAATGCGCCGGGGACGAAGGTCACCAGCTTCTCGCAAGGGCGTGACCTGCTACGCAAGGGCGAGAAGGTCGATTATGACGGCGCGTCGTCAACGCTGGAGTTTGGTCCCGCGGGAGATGCAGTGCCCGACTTTGGTGTGTTCGAGATTCTGGGCGGCAAGCTGGTCGCCAAGGAAGTCATTTCCGGCACGATCTGAGCCGAATCAGGAGACCGCCATGGATTGGCTTTCGATAGTAAATGCGGGAATCAACGGCACCGTGCTCGGCCTGCTGTTGGCCCTGCCGGCACTGGCGGTGACGCTGGTGTTCGGCATAGCTCGATTCCCGAACGTGGCAACCGGCGACTATATGACGTTGGGTGCCTACGCCGCAGTGGCAGCACAGACCTTTGGCGGTCTGTCGCTGGCGGCCAGCGGCGTGTTCGCGTCGCTAACCGTCGGCGTCGTGTCGTTGTTCTTTTATTTCTGGGTGTTTCGTGTTTTGGCCAAGCGACCACTCGTCAGTCGATTGATTGCGTCGATTGGGGTGGCGTTTGCCGTGCGCAGCACCATCACATTCTTTGCGGGACATTATCAGTACAACATCGAGGCGCCACTGGTCCGGGCATGGAACTTCAACGGCATCCGCATCCTGCCTACCGATGCCTATATCGCAGTGACTGCAATCGCGGCGCTAGCGCTGGTGTTCATGCTGATGCGCTTCACGCCCATGGGTCGTCGCATGCGTGCCGTCGCAGACAATCCCGAGCTGGCAAGTGCAAGCGGCATCAACGCGAGGCGGGTGATGGTGCTGCTGTGGGCCATCGTCGGCATTTTTTGCGGGTTGGGCGGGTTTTTGCTGGGCGTCAAGGCGGTAGTAATCCCTGAGCTCGGTTTCGAACTGCTGTTGACGATCTTCGCTGCGGTCATTCTGGGGGGTATCGGCACGCCCGTCGGTGCGGTGGTCGGCATCCTCGTGTTCGGTATTTCTCAGGAAATCGGATCACTGTATGTCGGGCCCGCCTACAAAATCGTGATGGCGTTTCTAGTTCTGCTGTGCGTGCTGTTGCTGCGTCCTCAGGGCATCTTTGGTCGAATTCAGGCTGCGAGGTAAGCATCATGGAAGGCTATATCGTCACGATTTCAATCACCATCCTGATCTATATGCTGCTGGCGGGCGGGTTATCGCTACAGTATGGGTTTACGGGTCTGATCAACTTTGGACACGTCGGGTTTTTCGCTATCGGCGCTTATACGTCGGCGTTGCTGGCCATGCAAGGTGTGCCGATTCTGATCTGCATGGTGGCGGCTACTGCTTTCGCAGCGGTGTTCGCGTTTCCACTGGGAATGATCGCACTGCGGCTTCGGGGAGACTATCTGGCAATCGTTACGTTGGGGTTCTCTGAATCCGTTCGAATGATGCTACAGAAGGAGGAATGGCTCACGCATGGCGTGCATGGCATACCAGGCATTCCGCGTTTGTTCGGTAATGGCCCGTCGGCAGACCTCTGGATTCTGGCGACGTTGGTCATCGTCAACATCATCGTGTTCGCAGGCATCAAGGGCATCATCAAAAGCCCCTTTGGCCGGGTGATCGGCGCCATACGCGATAACGAGGTAGCCGTGCGCGCACTGGGCAAAGATCCCGCGCGATTCAAGACCCGATCACTTGCGATTGGCGCGGCACTGGCGGGGCTTGCGGGTGCGTTCCAGGCGCACTACCTAACCTTCATCAGTCCCGAGCAGTTCGTACCACTGATTACGTTCTATGTCTGGATGGCCATCATCATGGGAGGCGTAAACCGCCTGAGCGGTGTCGTCGTGGGGACGGTCATGCTGGTCGGCTTTCTGGAAGGCTCGCGCTTTCTGCGAGAAATCTTTCCAGGCGTCTCAGAAGTGCAACTGTCTAGCGTTCGCTTCTGGATCATTGGCATGGCGTTGATCTGCACCATGCTGTATCGCCCCGAAGGGCTGTTCGGCGAACGTAAAACGGTGAAGAAATGACAGCGCTACTTTCTGTGTCGAATATCGGAGCAGGCTTTGGCAATTTCAAAGTGCTTGAAGGCGTATCGTTGACCTTGCCGCAGGGCGGACTGGTGGGCTTGATCGGCACGAATGGTGCAGGAAAAAGCACGCTGTTCTCGACTATCTCAGGCTATATCGCCCCCCTGAAAGGCAGCGTCACCTTCGCGGGTGAAGACATTACCCAGCTGGCGGTGGAGAAGCGCGTGCAACGTGGCCTGGCCCGTACATTCCAAGTGCCGCGCGAATTCTCTCAACTAACTGTCTTTGACAACTTGATGGCGGCCGCACCTGCACAAGCGGGCGAAAAGCTCAGCGCGCTGGTATTCGCACGTGGCCGCGTAGCACGTCAAGAGAAAGAGACAGGTGAGAAGGCGCGTCAGTTGCTCTCCTTTCTGAATCTGGAGCGTGTGGCCGACGAGCGTGCCGGGCGCCTGTCGGGTGGACAGAAAAAGCTGTTGGAATTGGGGCGGCTTTTGATGCTTGATCCTAAGGCCATCATGCTCGACGAGCCCTTCGCAGGTGTCAACCCTGTACTGATCGGCGAGTTATCTGAACGCATCGTCGCCCTAAATGCACGTGGTATGTCGATTCTGATTATCGAACACAACCTGGACGAACTCTCGCGTATCGTGCCCAAGATGTATGCGATGGATCGTGGTCGAGTGATTGCAGAAGGCACACCCAACGAAGTCTTGGCTAACGCCGGGGTACGTGAAGCTTACATGGGAGGCGTGGTATGACAGTGCTGACGTTGCAGGGCGTCTCAGGCGGATACGGCGAAGTCGACATCGTGACGGAAATCGATATGCACGTGCAGACGCGCGAGATCGTCACCATCGCCGGGACCAATGGCGCAGGCAAGTCGACCTTGATAAAGGCGATCATGGGTTTGTTGCCTCGCGTGTCGGGAAAAATCCTGTTCGAGGGTCAGGATCTGCTGCGATTGCCCATCGAGGCGCGGGTCAAACATGGCGTAGCGTATGTGCCGCAGGTGCATAACGTATTTGGTGCGTTGACCGTTCTGGAAAATCTCCAGGTGGTCGAGCATGTCAAAAAGCCCGCTCAGCGCATCCGCGATATGTTCGAGATCTTTCCTGCGCTCGCAGAGCGCCGCCGTACGGCGGCTGAGAACCTGTCGGGCGGAGAACGGCAACAGCTTGCTTTCGCGCGAGCGTTGATGGGATCGCCACGTTTGATGCTGCTTGACGAGCCATCGGCAGCGCTGTCGCCGGCGCTGACCGACCAGGTGTTTGCCGCCACACGTCGCCTGCCCGAGCTGGGCGTGGCGGTACTGATGGTCGAACAGCGGGCACGCCAGGCGCTCGCGTTCAGCGATCGAGGTTACATCCTGGACACCGGGCGAATCATGCTGACCGATACCGGTGCAAATCTTTTAGCCAACGAGAAAATGGCCGACCTTTATCTCGGGCGTGCCAAGCACGATGCCCGCAACGACACCGGAGCACCGCAATGATTGCAATCACACAACCGCCGGCCGCCGTGAGGCGCCCCGCGCCAGATGCCATTGCTCGGCTGACGATGGCGCAGGGCCTGCGCAAACTAGACTCTGGCGAGCTGTCTGCGCTCGCCTGGACCGAGGCTTGCCTGGCACGCATCGATGCGCGCAACGATGCCGTTCACGCATGGGTTCACGTCGCAGCAAACCAGGCGCTGGCTCGCGCGAGAAACGTGGACCGTGAGGGGCGGCGCAATATGTTCGATGGCGTACCGCTTGGCATCAAAGACACAATCGATACCGCTGATATGCCGACAGAGTGGGGAGAGCCTGAAATTTTTCATGGTCACAAACCTGAGCTCGATGCACCCGTCGTGACCATGGCCCGTGCATTGGGCTTTAACCTGCTAGGCAAAAACACCGTGTCGCGCCACGCGATCATGCTGCCGGGGCCATGCCGCAACCCGCATGACCTGACGCGCTCGCCGGCGGCATCATCTGCCGGTTCAGCGGCTGCCGTCGCCGACTTCATGACGCCGATCTCGATTGGTACCCAGACCGCGGGATCCATTTTGCGGCCATCGACGTTTTGCGGCGCCGTAGGTTTCAAACCGACGCTGGATGCCATTCCTTATCACGGCATACGGCGATATTCGCGCCCGTTGGACGTGATCGGACCGATTTGCCGCTCGGTCGAGGACGCAACGATGTTCATGCGTGGATTTATGTCCGATCCGCGATTCGATTCGGATGCGCCACTGCGTCGGGATTTCACTGTCGGCGTATGGCGCACCCGTCATTGGGACGAGGCACAACCTTGCGTGCAGACATTGTTCGATTCGAATCTGAGCGCGCTCGGACAGGCCGGTGCACGCATCGTCGAGTTGAATCCGCCAGCGCTATTCGAAACCATGGGTGACGCGCAGGACGTCATCATGGCCTACGACCTGGCACGTGAGTACGCAGCCATCAAACGCGATTACGCCGCGCTTTGCGACCCGGAATTGTTGGCCTATCTGGCATTGGGGGAAACCTATTGCGCTCAGGACTATGCCGCAGCCCTGGACGCAGCAGACACGTGTCGCCTTGCCTTCCACGATCTGATGCGAGGTGTAGACGTGCTCGCTATGCCCGCAACGCTGGACGAAGCGCCGGATGCGAGCTCGACCGGCAGTTCGGCATTCATCCGCATCTGGTCGCTCCTTCACAATCCTGCGGTGACGTTGCCCGTCGCTCGTGGACCGAATGGCTTGCCCTTGGGATTGCAATTGGTAGGCAACCTGAAGGAAGACGCACGGCTGCTTTATTTCGCGCGCTGCGTGGAAGACATTCTGGGCAACCAGGCGCACAGCGACTGATTTCAGACGCAGGCTTGATGACATGCAGTATTGCATACAATACAGTGTGCAATACTGCTTCATCTGATTCAAAAAGATCTTAATTCATGACCGCTAAATCCGCCAAAAAAACGACGTCGGCTAAGAAGTTAACTACCGCAGATATCGTTGCAGAGTTACGCCAAAAGATCGCCACCCAGATCTTGCTACCGGGAGCGCACATCCCGGAAGAAGAAATCGCGCTGACCTATGACATCCCGCGCGCCAAAGCCCGAGAAGCCCTGGCCACGCTAGAAGATCGGGGTTTGATTGTGCGCATTCCCAACAAGGGTGCGGTGATTGCGGCAGTCGATATGGCGTCCACCTATCATTTGTACGAGATTCGCGAAGTGCTCGATGGGTTGGCCGTTCGACTGGCTACACAAAACACGACGGCCGATCAATGGCGCGACATCGAGGCCCAGTTTGGCGAACCTTTCGAGGCCAGCCTGAAGAATGGCGACATCGACAGTCACATCGCGACGATCGAAGCATTTCGACGCCGCATCAAGGAGGCGGCCAATAATCCGGTATTAAGCGACATGATCGATCGCCTGCACGACCGAACGGCGGTGACCATCCGGCGCGTCGCGCTTTTGCCTGGGCGTGCCCAGGAAGGCGTCAAGCAATACCGGGCCATCGTGTCGGCCATTGTGCAGGGTGACGCAGACAAAGCCGAAGCATGCGCACGGATACTCAATCGCAGTGCGCGTGAATACATCGAACGCTACAAGAATTTTGTGTTTTAAAAGCGCAGCATGCGCTTTGCCGGATTCGAAAAAGCATTGATGAAAATCATGAAAGCTGGGGCCACGCTGAAAGCCTGGGCCAAGCGCATCAAGCGAGATGGGGTGACGCTATGGTTCGCAGTAAAGAGCCCGCGAACACCTTGGTACGCGAAAGCGCTTGGGCTGTTCGTGGTGGGCTACGCCCTTAGCCCCATTGATCTCATTCCCGATTTCATCCCGGTTTTAGGCTATGTTGATGACGTGCTCTTACTGCCTGTCCTAATCTGGCTAGCGATCTGGCTATTACCCTCAGATGTCCTTGCGGAATCTAGAAAATTGGCAGACCGGTGGATACACGACAAGGGTTCCAAGCCGCGTAGCATAGTAGGCGGCGCAGTGATCATCGCACTATGGCTGGCCATCGGTGCCGCACTATGGTTCTGGCTTGGAGAAAATTGACGGTGTGCGCTCCTCCGGGATGAGCGATGAAGAGGCATTGATCTGCCCATCGCGGCTTTGACGGCGTGGTATGTGCTTTGACGTGACGATTGACGTTGTAGGTGTCAATCCCGGCTGCGTACAACGAACGTATCGGCGAACACTATTCAGAGGAAACGGCCCAGTGAAGGGCTAAGTTTCGGGCAATGACGTCCGAACGCCAAATGATGATTGCGATCATCATCCGGCTCTACCAGATAGGCAGGTTTGACCGGAATTCAAGCGCAAAGATCGGAGTTTCAATAAGCCGTGGGATACCTACACTGGCCAAATCCTCCGATTTCGTTGAGTGATGCGCCATGAACACGTCCATTTCTGCATTCAAGTACAACTTTCGCGCCTCTGGAAGCAAAGTTCAAAGGCCCATTCGTTACGCCATCGCCATCCCCAGCCACCGTGTGGTGCTAAGCGGCAGCACACTATGGGGCTATCGCTGGGGTGCGGAGCGCAAGAGAGCCTTGCTGGCTGAGGAATCCGAACAATGAAAGCACAGGCAAAGCGTACGGAGCCTTCGCTGCCCGATTCCTTTGACTGGAGCGCCATCGAGCAATCACTCGATGGCCACGGCAACGCGGTGCTGCCCGGTCTGCTGTCGGTGACGCAATGCAAGGAGTTTACGGCCCTTTACTCCCGGGAAGAAGGCTACCGCAGCCGCATCGTGATGGCTCGTCATGGATTTGGCCGTGGTGAATACAAGTATTTCGCCTACCCGTTGCCGCCGCTGCTCGATCAACTGCGTCATGCGTTGTTTTCACGATTGGCGCCGATTGCGAATCGCTGGAACCGCCAACTGGACATCAGCGTGCACTATCCGGATACGCTAGACGCGTTCCTGGGGCGATGCCACGCAGCAGGCCAGATACGCCCAACGCCGCTCATTCTTCAGTACGGTCCAGGCGACTACAACTGCCTTCACCAGGATTTGTACGGAGAACATGTATTCCCATTGCAGGTCGCTATCCTGCTCTCGGAGCCCGGCAAGGACTTCACCGGTGGCGAATTCGTCATGACAGAGACCGCAACAAAAAGCCAGCGTGCTTATGTCGTGGCGCTGCGGCAAGGCGATGCGGTGGTTTTCACGGTTAATCATCGGCCCGCCGCCGGAAAGCGCGCAGGCATGCGCAAAGTCTCCATACGCCATGGCGTCAGCCGCTTGCACAGTGGCAAGCGACACACAGTGGGATTGATATTCCACGACGCGCGCTAGGGAACAGAAAGACATGAATCCTGATCTTTTCTTCGATGCCCGTTCAGATCCATTTCGCCACATGGTGACCCCGGGCGGCTTCACCGTGCCCGTAGCCCTGACCAATTGCGGCGCATTGGGCGGGACAACCGAGCGGCACGGCTCCCGCTGGGGCGTGAATCGCAAGCATGGATTGCTCCGGCGTGAGATCCAGGCTTGAACAGGTCCTAACTCATGACTTCCTCACCCCAATTAATTAACCACCTGAACTGGACAGACACCGCCAGGCAACTCGATATCGTAGGCTACGCCTTGCTGCCAGGGATACTGCCTGGCGAGCAGGCGAAATTGCTGGCCAGGCAAGTTAGCGCGGATGTAGACGCAATACGTCGCGTATCGCTCGCTTCGAGCGATCTGGGGCGCGGCGATCTATTCTATTTGGGTGATCAACTGCCGGCACCGCTGCAGGGCTGGCGTACCGATTTCTATCGCCACCTGGCGCCCATCGCGAATCGTTGGAACGAAATGCTGGATGTCGTGTACCGCTATCCGACTGAGCTCGACACCTTTCTTCAACGTAATCGCGAGGCAGGTCAAGCTCGGATGCTCTCGCACCTGAATCGACTGGGCGTAGCGGACTATTTGGCCTTGCATCAACGCAGCGAAGGCGAATACGTCTTCCCACTACAGATCGTGGCCCTGCTGACCGAGCCGGGACAAGATTTCGAGGGCGGTGAGTTCGTCATGATCGAGCAACGCCCACGTATGCAGTCGCGCCCCATGGTGCTCCCGCTCAAGCGGGGAGATGCCGCCATCATCAGCACTGCACAACGTCCTTTCAAGGGTAGCAAAGGCTATTACCGAGTCAATCTGAAGCACGCCGTCAGTCGCGTGCACCGTGGCCAACGTGTTGGACTGGAATTGTCCTTCCACAATGCACCGTGACGACGCCAGAAGACAAACCGATGACTGAATTCAGAACCTAGGCCAGCATCACGTCAGGCGGAAACACCAGGATTTTGACGCCATATTGGTGTACGATTGGGATCCCAATGGGATACAACAGTATGGATTCAGTGGAACTCACATCTGACAGCGCTCACGAGCGCAGTTACAAGCACCTACTCGCCAAGATCGTTTCGCGGGAAATCGGCCCGGGCGAAGTGCTCGAAGAACGGCGGCTAGCGGCAGACCTGGGCGTGTCGCGCACGCCGCTGCGCGCAGCGTTCAATCGCTTGCTGGGCGAAGGCATCGTGGCTCGCCTGTCGAATGGATCGATCATCGTGAAGGCCTTCGGCACCGCCGAACTGCTGGAACTGCTGCACGTGCGCCTCGTGCTGGAATCCGAGGCGGCGGCATTGGCGGCCGGCCGCATCCCGTCCTCAAAGCTGGTGGCGCTGCGCCAGGAACTCGAAACCATTCTGCATAGCGCGGCGGTTACGCGGCAGCAGGATTGGTCAGCAGACAACATGTTGCACGAACTGATTGCCGAACACTGCGGCAACCGGACGATGGCGGCGCTTATTTCCGACGCCAGGCTGCGCGTGCGCCTGTGCAACGTTGAACGCCTAGAACAACGCCAGATCAAGGCGCGCGAAGAACACATGACCATACTCGATGCGCTGGAAGCGGGCAACGCAGAGGCCGCGCGCGCGGCAATGCACGCGCACCTGACCAATGTCCGCCAGGCTTATCTGGGCTCACTAGGCTATCTGCATCAATGAACTCACCCGCACACACTGGCGCCCGGTCTATTCCCGCGCGCCCATTAACGTCAGAGAGCTTTGCCCCCTATGGAGAAGTCATCGAGCACGCCGGTTCGGAACGCCGCCATTTTGTGGCATCGGCATTCGATCATTCCCGCCAGGTCAGTGCGAACAGATTCTGGGTCTCGCAAGTTGATGCACAGGGGCAGTCCCCTCTGCTGATCAGCGCGCTGGAGCGCCATCCCTATTCCGCGCAGACGTTTATTCCGCTGACCCATACCTCTTATCTAGTGGTGGTCGCACCCTCCCTGGTTGACGGCCAACCGGATGCGCACGCGTTGGAAGCATTTATCGCTTCGCCAGCACAAGGTGTGTGCTATGGGCGCGGCGTGTGGCACCACGGGCTGACCGTGCTGCAGGCACCCGCGCAGTTTGCCGTGTTCATGGGCATGGCCGAACACGGTAACGACCAATTCCTGGATTTGCCGGCATCCAGCCGGGTGCTAGTCCACTATGCATAGAAACCGAGAAGGGGCGCTCTCATGATCGATCAGCATCCTCGTGATTTTGTGGGCTATGGCCCCATGTTGCCCAACCCACACTGGCCAGGTGGAGCTCGCCTGGCGTTGAACTTTTGCATCAACTACGAAGAAGGATCGGAGCCTTCGATTCTGGATGGCGACCCGGCATCGGAGACAGGCTTGACCGAAGGCGGCGCCGGCGAGTTTACCGGCCGCGATCTGGCGGCGGAATCGATGTTCGAATACGGTAGCCGCATTGGCTTCTGGCGTATCGCCCGCCTGTTGGAAGAGCATGGGTTTACCGCCACGCTGTTCGCTTGCGGCTTGGCCCTGGAGCGTAACCCCGCGGTATGCGAAGCCGTAAAGAATAAAGATTGGGATGTGTGCGCACACGGCTGGCGGTGGGAACGCCACCAGAACCTCAGCGAAGAAGAAGAGCGCCAACGCATCGGCCTCGCGTTCGAGTCCATATCACGCACCACTGGCAAACGCCCCGCCGGCTGGTATTGCCGCTACGGCCCCAGCCTGAACACGCGCAGGTTGGTCGCCGAACATGGCGGTTTCCTGTACGACTCGGACGCCTACAACGATGAGCTGCCCTATTACGTCCAGGTCAATGGCGCCTCTCGCTTGGTCATTCCGTACGGGCTTGTGAATAACGACGCGAAGTTCATCCGGGGCGGCATGGCCACGGGTGACGACTTTTTCAATTATCTGCGTGACGCGTTCGACATGTTGTACGCCGAAGGCGAAACGCAGCCTCGGATGATGTCCGTGGGCCTGCATCTCAGGCTAGCGGGACATCCGGGCCGCGCAGCCGGCCTCAAGCGCTTCCTGGCGCACGTCGCGAAGCATTCGCAAGTTTGGGTATGCAGACGCGAAGACATCGCCCGGCACTGGCTCGCCACGCATCCCTCAACTAACGACAGGCCTGCTAAATAACCACCACTAGAAAAGAGAAAGACACCATGATCAAAAATCTGAAGCGCGCTGGCGGACTCATCGCGTCCGCCATCCTCGCGTCCGCGGCATTGGCCGCGCCCGGCTCTGCCCAATCCAACTTTCCGAGCCAGCCGATTCGCCTGGTAGTCCCATTCGCACCGGGAGGCGCGGCCGACACACTGGCCCGGGCGCTTGCCAATACGCTGGGCGAACAAACGGCGCAGACCGTCGTCGTCGAAAACCGCGCCGGCGCCGGCGGTACGATCGGCACGGCAAGCGTGGCGCGGTCGGCTCCCGATGGCTATACGCTGTTGCTCGGCAATGTCTCGACGCTGGCTACCGCCCCCAGCCTATACACGAAGCTGACATATGATCCGCTCAAAGACTTCACACCATTGACGCTGGTAGGCCGCAGCCCATTGGTGTTCGCGGCATCGCCCAAGCTTGAAGCCAACACGTTGCGCGATCTGGTCAACAACACCAAGAACCTGAAAGACTTGAACTACGGCTCGTCGGGCGCGGGCAGCATCACGCACTTGACGGGCGAACTGCTAAACAAGCAGGTCGACAACGCCATTGTGCACGTGCCGTACAAGGGCAGCGCCCCGGTTCTGGTCGCTGTCATGGCTGACGAACTGCAGCTGGGCGTAACCCAAGTTTCCGAAATTCTGCAGCAGTTGCGCGCCGGACAGGTAAAGGCGTTGGGCATTACGGGCAGCCAGCGGCTCGAGGTAATTCCGGACGTCTCGACCGCTGCCGAACAGGGCATCCCTGGCCTTGAGGCCACGACGTGGTATGCCGTAGTGGGCCCCAAGGGCATCCCGGACGACGTGACCAAGAAGCTGCACACCATGCTGGCAAAGGCCCTGGACGACCCCAATTTCAAGAAACGCTATGCCGAAGAAGGCTTGTTGATTCAGTCGTCCACGCCACAAGAACTGAGCGATCTCATGGCCCAGGAAATTCCGGCTTGGCGCGAGGTAGTTGAACGCGCGAATGTGAAGCTGGATTAAGCTGGCCTTGCCCCGTTTCTTCGGGCACCTTAGATGGCAACATGAATCGCTGGTAAATTTTTCTGAAAAAATGCTATTTCATCCAAACTTGTCGGTGACCCTGCCTCGTTTCCACGTACAGCAAGTCATACAGCTCGGTTGGCGATCTCCCATGCCACCTGGGCGAGGAAGTCGTTGGCCGAATGCAGGCGCTGGCGGTTGTACCAGCCCTCGATCCAGTTAACGATGTCCAACCTAGCCTGAGCCCGCGTATCGTAGCGAACTTGGTTGACGCGCTCGACTTTCAGCGTTTTGAAGAAGCTCTCCATCGCCGCGTTGTCCCAAGCGTTGGCCCTTCTGCTCATGGACATCGTGATCCCCATGTTGGCCGCCAACGCCCGGTACTGCCCACTGGCGTACTGGACACCGCGATCGGTGTGGACCAACAAGCCCGTGGCAGGCCTGCGCTGCCCCCATGCCGATCGCAGAGCAGAACACACCAAGTTGGCGTCAATGCTGTCGGACATCGACCATCCCACGACACGTCGGCCAGCAAGATCCATGACCGCCGCCAAGTATAGCCAGCCTTCACCGGTGGACACGTAGGTTATGTCAGCCACCCAAGCTTGATCGGCTTGCCAACCATCGAAACGCCTATTGAGTAGATTGGGCGCCACCGGCAGATGATGGGCAGAGTCTGTGGTCACCACGAACGGCCTGCGATATACCGGGCGCAGGCCCTGACGCCGCAGACTTTTACGTACCCGTTCAGCGCTGACCGTCTCACCCTGATGGCGCAGCGTCTGTACGATGCGAGCACGACCGTAACTGCGCCGACTCGCGCTGTGAATGGTAGCCACCCTGGCGTCCAGGGCCTGGTTGGCCAGATCCCGAGCACTTGGCGTACGCACCCGCCATTGACAATAGCCGCTGCGAGATACGCTCAGCACGCGGCACAATCGGCTGACGGTGTATTGATCGCGATGCGCGTCGATCCAGGCGTACCTCATCGCGACCCTCTGGCGAAGTACGCCGTCGCTTTTTTTAGGATTTCTACATCCTGCTTCGCTTCGGCTAGTTCCCTGCGCAGGCGGCTGTTCTCAGCTTCCAACTCACTCACCGGGCGCCGCGTAGCAACCTCCGGCACAATGGCTGCGGGCAACCCGCTGCCACTCTCGCTTACGGCCCGATGACGACGCACCCAATTGCCCACGGTCGCCACCGGAAGCCCAGACGTCGTGCCGCCTCATGACTGCCTACCGAGCCCGCGAGCCTGACCGCTTCAGCCTTGAATTCCTCTGTGTACTGCCTCTTAGGCAAACTGCTGTCTTTCATTTCGATTTTCCGTACTTTCAAAGTTGACAACTTTTTGATGTACGTGGAAACGAGGCAGGGTCACCCGTTATTTTTGCTCGCTCACCTGCTTCAGCTCGTAGTGCTGCGCCAACGGCCCGGTGGGTCGCGTGCCATCCTGGTACAGCATGATCAGCCGTCCCTCGGACACAAAGTAGCGCTGCTCGTCACCCGACATGTCAAGCAGAATAGTGCTTCCATCAGGCTGCCACGTGAAGGTGCCGCTCACTGCGGTTGGGTGCGACTGACGATCTAGGTAGCGGGTCTGCAGTTCATATGTTCCATCCTGCATCAGCACAAGGCGGGTATGAATGCCTGAGCAATCGGCACAAGGAAGCGTGCCCTCGTAGGTGCCGGCCCAGTCCAGCGCGTTGCGTGCATTATGCCCGTCGGTCTGGTCACTATGCTGGGCGGAGCTCGGCTGGAGTGGCGCAGAATCTCTCGGCCCAGCGCAGGCCGTCAGCACGACGGCAACGAGAAGGCAAAGTGGCACGGTCGATTTCATATGAGCTCCTTGAGACGTTGCGGCTTCCCTAACGATAGCCTGCTGGAGTGCCCTTTGCACCCACAGCGCTCTATTTCAACCGCGCCTGACAATACTCAAGCTGCGCCGTCACCTCCCTGATTCCAGCTCGGAGGGCGAAATAACCCGATCGAGCAGTTCGATCAAGCTCGGGGCGGGCTCCATTCAAGCACGGGTACGGCATACGCACGCACTTCACCACGCGCAGCTATAGAAGCTGATTTACGACTATATGGTCTATTTTAAAGTTTAAAAACGACAATTGGGTCCAATCAAAGCCTATCGTTAGCTAGAAAACGACATTGCTTCATTTAATGAAAATTAGCTGAAAAACGACAAAATGCATACAATAAAAGCTATAAAACGTCATTTTGGATAAATATGCTACCTGCAAAAGCGAAAAAACGACCACTCGAAGAAGTCACGTTCGCAACCGGAGATGCCGTCACAGACCGTCAACTTCAACGACGCGCGAAAAGCGGAGAGTTGCTTCGCATCGCTGCCGGAGTCTACGTTGAGGCGGGCTCTGAAGAAGAAATCATCGGTCGGGTCCGACGCAACTGGCAAAAGTTGGCCGCTCATGCTGTGCCCGGCGCTGTTGTTTCGCACCTTAGCGCGTTTGTAAGCGGAATTACGCCGTCCAACGAGGTTGTCATCTCTCACCCCACTCGCTTTAATCGACGCATCAAGTACCCGGGTTTGGTGCTGGTTCTCACAAAAGGCCCCTCACCACTTGCGGGCGATTTTCGCCTGGGCGCCCTGGACCTATATTGGTCCTCACCTGAGCGAGCATTGCTCGAAAACATGAGCCGAGGCTCCAAAGCTACACGAGCGTCTGCACAAGCAGTGGAAGAACGACTCATCGCGATGCTCAACGTGAACAAGGAAGCGGGACTTAACCGAATTCGAGACCGAATACGCGAACTTGCGATACCGCTAGACGCAAAAAAAAGCTTTGAGTCTCTTAATGGCATGATTGGCGCACTGCTAAAAACCCATTCCAAAGGTGCACTCAAGACGAAAGCTGGGCTCAACATTGCCCGAGGCACGCCCATCGACACCGAGCGTCTGGCGCTGTTCGACGTGCTTGCCACCGCACTACGAGTGACCGTGCTTCCTGATATTCCCGAAATTGCTGCTCCGGGCGATGCGCGTATCCATTTCGCGTTTCTGGAGTCCTATTTTTCGAACTACGTAGAAGGCACCAAGTTTTCTCTTGAGGAAGCAGAAGATATTGTTTTGCGTAACAAGATTGTGGCGCAACGTCCCAAGGACTCTCACGATATTCTGGGTGTATTTGAGCTAGCGAACCGTACCGAAACCCGCGGGTCAGTACCACCAGTGGGTGAGGACTTCGTCGAAGTACTACGAGCATGGCACGCGCAGATGCTCGCCCGACGCCCCGAGGTTAATCCAGGGCAACTGAAACTTGAGACGAATTACGCGGGAACGACAGAATTTGTGAGACCCTCGCACGTATGCGGCACCTTGATAGAAGGCTCACGACTGGCACCAAGCGTGCCCGAGGGCCTGGCGCGAGCCATCTACTACCTCTTCCTGATTGCAGAGGTGCACCCGTTTGAGGATGGTAATGGCCGGATATCACGACTAGTCATGAATGCAGAGCTGTCACGAGTCGGCCGCTCCCGGGTCATCATACCGACACTCTTTCATCCCCAATTCGTCGATTGTCTTCGCGCCCTCACTCGAGGAAAAGAAACAGAACCGATCATTCAGGCTATATCCAAGACGGCGACTTGGTGCGCTCAGTTTGATTACGTCCACCTGGACAAGCTTCTTGCTCAGTTACGAAAGACAAATGCCTTCGAAGAATCTCCGGCGCAATTTCGATTGCTAAATCTAGACTAAGTTTGCAAGGATACGTACCGACCCACTATTGAGCGGACGGTACGACAGCCTCCCAATAATCGCCCACATAGACACGCGGATACTGCCGCCCCAAAACGCCGTCCGGCCGATATTCATAGCCCGTCGCGTGTTTGTCCTGGAAACTCACGATGATCTCCTCATGCATCGTATCAAGGCCTAAGCGGGACAAGGCTTGCGTCTTGGCCTGCTCCAGCCGCTCCGGGCGATGCGGCGGCGCCATATAGCGGTGCAGATTCAGGTCGCGCAAAGCGGAATAAACTCCCGCATCGCCCTCGACCGTCACCCGAATGTCATAGAGCGTAAAACCGGTCAACACTAAAGGCTCTCCGTTGTACGAGAGATCATGATATCGATCGTCGACCAAGCTGATCCGCCCTGGTGACGAGACAGCAATCACCGGCTTTACGAATCGAAGCACATACCCGTGCACATTGGCCACGATCTGCTCGAACCGCTCCCGCGCGTAAGCATCGACATCGAACGTCTCCCCCTCCGGCACGACGACCGTGGGCAGGGTGAGACTGAAATAATACGGATAGTCGCAGTCTCCCGGCTTTGGCGAACTCACGTCCCGGAACAGGACGTTGCGGCTTTGCAAACGCTCCAGCGCCGGCAGGAACACGTCGCAACCGGCCTGCAACCGGCGTTCGCGCACCAAGCGCCCGGCCTGCCGCAGGCCAGACGGCACTTGAATCTGCGTCGCACTGGGTACAGAACGGCCCGCCACCTGCCTGCCATTGCGAAACAACAGCACGTAGTAATCCCCCCTGCCCTCGCCCGGCAGGAATTCCACGATGCTCGACTTGATGTCGACGGCGCCGCGATACTTCGCAATCACGTCTCTGTCATCGATCAGCGTGGCAAGCCGGCTTTCTGACTGCGCCGGATGGGTCTCAGTGCTGACTTCAGTCTCGGTTCCATCCTGGATGACCAGTATGTACTCGCCATCGGACAGGTCCAGACCGGCCAGCAGGTGCGAGCCTTTCTGTTCCTTTTCATTATCCAGCCATACGCCGGCGCCCATCATGCCAAGAACAAGCACTAGCATCAACGCACCGATTCTGCTCGAGAGGCTATTGGGCAACATCTTCATCCAGCAACCCGATCGGCAGACTGGAAAAATGGGAGAACGTTTGGGCCGTACGGGGACCGTGTTTGTTGTCGCGTTCGCATTCCTTTTTTTATCCCTTTTTACGTATGCGTCAGTGGACGCCTTAAATCCACTGATCGTTCTCGACAGTACGCTCGTCCGTCGGACCGTCACCCGTGTTCGCCACGCCTCGCGGCTCGATCAACAGCATCTTCACTTCTGCATTTGCACAGGGCTTATGCTCGACGCCCTTTGGCACCACCGCCATCTGACCGGCGCGCAGCACGATCGAACCGTCACCCAATGGGCCCGCGCGAAAATCGATGCGCAACTCGCCTTCGAGCACAATGAACGTCTCGTCAGTATCGGCATGCCGGTGCCACTGGAACTCGCCTTCGACCTTGACGACTTTAAACTGATAGTCGTTCATTTCGGCGACGACGCGCGGTTGCCAGTAACCGTCGATCAGCGCGATCTTGCCGACTAGGTCGATGGCCTGGCACTGGCCGCGCTCAGCCGGCGCGGCTGTGTGGTTCGAGGGGTGGGACATCATTATCTCCGTTCAAAGGTCAATGCACCGAGGATACGCATGCGCCTTGCGGCCATATTGCGCTATCGTGCGGGTTTTTCAGCCGCGCTGGACAACGCCCACGATTTGGCCTTTTATTTTGCTCCGCAATTCTGGTGTTGTCCCACAAATTGATTGCGCGGCCCGTACGGGCCCTTATACTGGCTTGATCCGAAACGGTCGAAAAGCGTGTGCACTGAGTCAAGTTCAGTCACGCCAGAACCAAGATCATGAATGCTGTCCCACGCACGCGGAGGCGAGGAATGGATCACACTGATGGCAACTCACAAAAACTGGGCCTAAGCGCCGATGAACTCTCGGCTTTTGCTGATGCGGCGGGGCTCGACGATGTAGACCATGCATCGCTGCTTACTTTCGCCCTATCCATAGCCGAGGAATGCGCCGAAATCGGAGATCGCTACTCGGTAGGCGATCGCAACTGCGGGAACGAAATCCGCGCTCGATTCGGACTGGGATAAATAGCGACGCGGTCCCGTTTTTGGGCATCCTGGATAAAATGTATATCCGTACGGTGCGCACAGTAGCGCGGCCATCGCACCGACGCACTGGCTGTTCGTAGAGGCTTAGCGGCAACGCGATCTCGAGACGGACTGCGCTTAACTGTTTCCTAGTTCTTGGGTGGAACAGGACAACTCAAGTCGCCTTCTTCGCAAGACAAATAGGTTTTGAAGTCCTTGATGCGAGTTTGGGTAAGCCCATCGCGACACATGCGGATTAGCATTGGATAGGCACTCCCGTCTTGCGAGCGAACGCTAGAGAAATCGCACTCGGCATCACGGAAAACAATCCAGGCCTTTTGCGCTGCGACGAGCTTTTTCACTGCATCGGGTTGATCGCTCAGACGGCCCCGGATCTCTTTATAGAGTTTGTTCAATTCGGCATCCGATTTCGCGTAGTCCTTACTAGCACACTCATTCAGTGTTGATTGATCACTCGCTGTGGCACAGTCCGCAGCGTGCGCGTTGGAGAGGGGCTCCACAGTGCCGAGTCCGAAAAATACCAGCGCGATGAACACGAGAGTACGCATTAAGTGCTCCTTTTAAGCTTTGCGCGAGTCAACATTAACGCCGCTCATGGGTGAGTCTCAAAATACTTGGACGGCAGCGCTTCGATTCGCCAAGCCAATCAAACAGATTTTTTAACGGGTGGCCGCCCGCAATTGATCAAGCACCGCCTTGCCTGCCGCACGCGTACCTAATTGCCCCCCCACGTCGGCCGTGCACTGGCCCGATGCAATGCTGGCGGCAACAGCGGCTTCGATCGCTTTGCTGGCATCCAGGAATTTTTGTTTCTCTTGACGCTGGCCATACCAATTCAACAGCATGGCCGCCGACAATAATTGTGATGCAGGATTGGCCAGATCCTTGCCCGCAATATCCGGGGCCGAACCGTGAGCCGCTTGCCCCATGGCATAGTTCTGGCCCGCATTCAACGCCCCTCCCAACCCTAGACTACCGGAAAGCTCTGCCGTCAGGTCAGACAAGATATCCCCAAACATATTGGTCGTCACTATCACGTCATAACGATCGGGTGCGCGCACCACATGAGCCATCATCGCGTCGACAATGACATCGTCCACGCGCACCTCGGGAAACGCCTTAGCCACCTCGTGACACGTATCGATGAACATGCCGTCACCGATCTTCAGCACATTCGCCTTATGCACGATCGTGACGTGTTTTTTGCGTGTCATGGCCAACTCAAAAGCAGAGCGTGCAATGCGCTCGCAGCACTGACGGGTGATACGGCGCAAGGACACGACGACATCCGGCGTGATCAGCATCTCGCTGCCGCCCGACTCGATATTGCGATCCGCGTAAAAACCTTCCGTGTTCTCACGAACGACAACCAGATCGAATTCGCCTAACCGCGCCGGCATACCCTCATAAGTACGGGCCGGACGAATATTGGCGTACAGATCTAAATTTTTGCGGAAGAATTTCGAAGGATTGATTTCCCCCTTTGATTCGTCTTTGAAATCGTAGGTGGCCATGGGACCCAGCATCAGACCGTCAGCAGCCTGGACTTTGTCCAACAACGCCGGCGTCACCGTCGCACCATGACGCTTGAGGCTATCGTGGCCCGCCACGTCATGATCCAACTGCAAACCGAGGTCGAACCGTTGCGACACCGCCTCTAGCGCATCCACCGCAACCGCCATGGTTTCAGGCCCGATACCGTCGCCAGGCAATACCACTATCTTCATGAAAACACCTCACACGTTTCACAGACTATCCAGGACAACGCGAGAAAGAATTACTCGTTGATCGCATTCTGTGCGTCCCTGATGAACCATGGGAGATTTAACCTTTCCCCCTCGCCGGATTGGATGGTCAGGCGAGGCTTTGGCGCATTGGCGTTGGTAGTCGGGCCCGACGTCGTATAGTCCGGTGGAGGCTGAACTTCGGGCTCGGGAGGTTGGGATGGCCCATGGGCGCAGGAAGCGAGCAACGCGCACATTGCCGCGGGCAAGAGGCGCGGTGATACCAAGCGATGGATCTGCATGATGCTGAGACTCCAGGTAACTATGCCATCAAGCATACCAAACGCGGTGGATCGCTGGATTCGCTGTCGAATCAAGGGCGCGTCACAGCCCTCCATGACCGGGCTGCGACACACATACCTCGCAAAATCAAGACAACATTAAAATGCCGGCTTGCGATGTTTCCAGGGGTCCGCCCGTTCGAGTTGGGCCGACACCCGCAATATCACGTCTTCGCGCCCGAAACGCCCCACTAATTGCGTGGCGACCGGTACGCCTTCTGGCGTGGCAAACAACGGCAAGCTGGCGGCGGGCTGGCCTGACGCATTGAATGCCGCCATGAAGGTCGCGTATCGCGACACCCTTTTACGCAGATCAAGAAACTCGCCGCGCTGCGTGGACAGCTCACCGAGCTTTACCGGCAACTCGGTCAATGCCGGGGTAAGGATCAGATCGAAATCCTCCATGTAGGCTTCCATCGCACGACCGATGGCGTGCAGGCGGTTCACGCTGGCGATGTATTCTTTCGCCGTGATGCGCTTGCCCAGTTCGTAGCCCGACAGCATGATGGGTTCCAGGTCGTCGCTTTGCAACGCCTTGCCGGTCGAGCCCAGACGCGTGTCCACCGCAAGAACAATATTGCTGGCCAAGATGCATGCATGCGCCTGCACGAAGGCGTCATAGTCGATGACCGGCGGCGCCGAATCCATGACCGTGTGGCCCAGGCTGTGCAGTAAGTCGACGCTGTGCTGCACAGCCTGCAACGGCTCCGGCGAAATGGCGATATCGTTCCAGGCCGAGCGCCATACGGCGATCCGCAATGGCTTGACCGCCGATTCCACGACCTCATCCAAATAGGCCCCTGTCTTGGGCGGGGCCGCGTACGGCGCGCCACGTTCGTAACCTGAGATGGCGTCCATAGCCGCGGCGGTATCTCGTACCGTCACACTCAACACCCCGTCGGTCGCCATGCCTCCCCATCCCTCACCCCGAAACGGCCCCATCGGTACGCGGCCACGCGAAGCTTTCAAGCCATACACGCCGCAACATGCGGCGGGGATGCGGATCGACCCGCCACCATCGCTGCCATGCGCCACCGGGACGACGCGTGCCGCCACCGCTGCCGCCGCACCGCCACTGGAGCCCCCGGTCGAACGGCTTCGGTCCCAGGGATTGAGGGTGGGGCCCCCATTAACCTGTGCCTCGGTCGTTGCCACCATGCAGAATTCCGGCACAGTGGAGCGGGCGAACGCGATCAGGCCTGCCTGTTCGAAACGATCTGTCAGCGTGCCATTGCAATCATAAGTCGTATCGTTAAGCAGGCGCGAACCCACGCTGGACGGAAAGCGCGTAGACGGCAGGCCCGAATCCTTCAACAAGAAAGGAATACCGCCGAACGCGCCTCGCTGTTGCCAGGACTTCGCCAGTTCGACGGATGTCTCATACTGTTCGTAGCGCAACGCATTCAGTGCCGTTGCCCGGCTGCACGCCAACTCAACCGCGCAGCGCATCAATGCCTCGGGGGACGTGTCTCCCGACTTGAGCCGGGCAGCCATATCCAGGCCGTCCAACGATTCATACTCTTCATGTTGCATGTGCAATGGTTTCCTCTGAAGGATCGGCTCGGGAGAAGTCCGGTTTGGACCACTGTCGGCCAGGAATGGAATCGATCAATCGACGCGTGTATTCGTGCTGCGGGCGATAGAAAATATCGGTGGCTCGCCCCAGTTCGACCAGCTCGCCTTGCCGCATCACCGCGATACGATCACAGATTTCGGCGGCAACGCGAAGGTCGTGGGTAATGAACAAGACCGACAGATCGAATTGCCCACTGACCGTCTTCAGCAGCTCCAGCACCTGAGCCTGGATAGACACATCCAGCGCCGATACGGCCTCATCGGCCACAAGCAGTCGAGGGCGCAGCGCCAGCGCGCGGGCAATCCCCACCCGTTGCCGCTGTCCGCCTGAGAACTGGTGCGGATAGCGGTCGCCGGCATCACCACCCAAACCCACGAGTTCGAGCAATTCGCGCGCATCCGCCAACGCTTTGCGACGCGGCTCGCCGAACGCGATGGGACCCTGTGCCACAGCGTCGACGATGCGATGGCGCGGGTTCAACGATGCATACGGATCCTGAAATACCATCTGAATCTGGCGTCGATGCTCGCGCCATTCACGGGTGGACAGGCCAACGAGCTCTCGTCCATCGATTCTCACGCTGCCACTGTCGGGAAGAATCAGGCCCGTAAGGGTACGGCCCAACGTGGATTTTCCCGACCCGGATTCACCTACCAATCCGACCGTCTCGCCCTGCTGAATCGTCAGCGAGATATCGTCGAGCGCCAGTACCTGACGTCCCTTGTCCGACCGAAACGTCTTGCGTAGCCTGTCGATCACCATCAGTGGTGGCGTCGTGGCCGCCTCCACCTTTCCCTGCGGTTTATGCGGCACGGCGGCGATCAACTGGCGGGTATAGGCCGCCTGTGGCCGATTCAGAATGTCGGCGGCGGCGCCCTGCTCTACTACCTGACCGTGGCGCATCACCACGATACGGTCGGCAATCTCCGCGACCACACCAAAATCATGGGTAATGAAAATGACGCCTATGCCCATCCGTGCCTGAATGTCTTTGATCATGGCCAGGATCTGGGCCTGCGTGGTGACATCCAGCGCCGTGGTGGGCTCATCGGCGATGAGAATATCCGGCTCCATCGCCAGGGCCATGGCGATCACCGCGCGTTGACGCTGGCCGCCCGACAACTGGAATGGGTAGGCATTCATCAACTTCTCGGGATCGGGCAGCATCACGTCATGGAACAACTGCAGTACCTTGGCGCGACGCGCCTCGGCCGGCAATTCAGTATGGCGCTCGAGCACTTCGTCAACTTGACGGCCAATGCGCATGATGGGGTTCAGTGCAGTCATGGGCTCCTGAAAAACCATACCAAACGACTTTCCCCGCAAGCCATACCAGTCTTTCGGCGTCAACCCGACTAGTTCGCGTCCGCGATAAAGAATGCTGCCTGCGCTGACCTGCAACTCGCCCTCGGGCAAGAGCCCCATCAGCGCGTGCGCGGTCACCGATTTTCCCGAGCCCGATTCACCGACCACGCATAGGATTTCGTTTCGATTAACGGTATAGGACACGCCGTTGACAACGGGCGTCGAAGGCCCGTCTTGCACGACAGAAACGCACAGGTCGCGGATTTCCAGTAGCGCCGTCATCAGTTTGTCCTTTTGCGGGCCAGTTTGGGATTGAGTGCGTCGTTGAGCGCCTCGCCCACCAAGTTAAAGGCCAAGACCGTCATCAGGATGGCAATGCCCGGAAACACACTCATCCACCACGCATCGCGCAACACGCTGCGCGATGCGCCGATGATGTATCCCCATGTCATGGTGTTGGGATCGCCCAGCCCCAGGAAACTCAACGCCGACTCCAACAAGATCGCGCTAGCCACCATCAGTGACCCCGACACGATGACCGGCGACAAGCTGTTGGGCAGTATCTGAGTCAGAATAATGCGCATATTGGACTGACCGCTCAGGATCGCGGCCTCGACAAATTCCCGATGCTTCATGCTCATGAATTCGGCGCGCACCAGACGTGCCAGCGGCGGCCAGGATACGAGCGCAATCGCGAAGATCACAGTGCTGATACTGGGAGTAAGAATAGCCACCAGCACGACAGCCAGGAAAAACCCGGGAATCGTCTGGAACAGTTCGATGAACCCGACGATGACTTGATCGACCTTGCCGCCGTAAAAGCCCGCGATCGCTCCGACCGTAATGCCCACCAGAACTGACACCGCCGTCGAGATCAGCGCCAGCACCAGCGTGACCCGGCCGCCATAGGCGATACCACTTGCGATATCGCGGCCCAGGGTATCGGTGCCCAGCAAGGCGTCCTCGGACAAGGGCGGCATATACGGCGCGTTCACCATGTCCCAGGGGCTATCGGGAAATATCCAACTGGCAAAAACCGCCAACAAACTGACCAGCGCAAGAACAGTCAAGCCCACCAGGCCGCCCTTGTTGTGGCAAAACGCGCGAAAGAAGTTCTTCATTTGAGTTCTATCCTGGGATCGGCGATCGTGTAAAGAATGTCGGTCAGCAGATTGACAATCACGACGACAATGGACGCCACGAAGAACACGCCGAGCAACACGCTGTAGTCGCGCTGTACCAGAGCGTCGAACGCCAGCCGGCCTATGCCCGGCCAGGCGAACACCGTTTCAACCAGCAAAGATCCCCCTATCAGGTGTCCCGCCTGGATACCCGCATAGGTGATGATTGGCAGCAAAGCGTTGCGCAGCACATGGCGCATGATTACGGTGCGTTCCGATAAACCCTTGGCGCGCGCCGTCTTCACAAAATCGAGCTGGCGGATCTCCAGCATCGACGCGCGGGTCAATCGTGCATAGACCGCCATATAGAACATGCCCAGCGTGACCGTGGGCAAGATCAAGTGACGCGCGATATCAGCAAAACGCGCGAACCCTGTCAGGTTGGCGCCGACGCTTTCGTAGCCAAAGGAAGGCAACCACTGCAACTGCACCGAAAACACCAACACCAGCATCAGTCCTACCCAAAATATCGGTGTGGCGTAGGCCAGCATGGCAAGCGTCGTGATGACCGTATCGCCCCATTTACCCACGCGCAATGCCGCCTGGATACCCAGCCCCACCCCTGCGAATAACGCAAAGGCAAATGACGTCAACGCCAGTATCAGCGTCGCGGGCAAGTGCGCCAAGATCAGCGTCGACACGGGAGACTGCTGGCGATAGGAATAACCCAAGTCGAACGTAGCCACGTCTTTAAGATAAGACGCAAGCTGTACGGTCAAGGGCTTGTCCAGTCCAAAATCCTGGCGCAGCTTTTCGATGTATTCGGCATCGGCCGCCCCCGACTGCCCCGCCAGAATTTCCGCGGGGTCGCCGGGTGCGGCACGGACCAGAAAGAAATTGAATATGGCGATCATGAAGAGCACCAGGATGCTCTTGACCACGCGCCTGCCCAGGAATCCGGCGATCTTGCTCATTCCTTCGACAGCCACGCATCACTGTAGGTATCCACCACGCCCAGGCCCGTCGTGATGGCGTCGTGCACGCGCTTGTTCAAGATGGTGCCGTAATTGGTGTCCACCAACCACACCAGCGGCACATCCTCGACCAGGATTTTTTGTGCCTCGGAGTAGTATCTCTGCCGTTGTTCATCGTCACTGGCCTTTGCGGCCAGATTGAACAGCTCGTCGACTTTCGGATTGTTGTACTGGGACGTGTTGCTGAACATCACACCTTTGCGAATGTTGCTGCCCACATAGGTGCGGGCCACGCCAATGGCGGGATCGGCATACTGAAACACCCCATTGCCCGCCATGTCGTAATCCCAGTTACCGACACGCGACACCCATCCCCCCACGTCGGTGCTCTCGAGGTTCACTGCGATACCGACTTTGGACAGATTCTGCTTGATGTACTCGGCGACACGACGCGGCATCTCACCGTAAGGCAATGGGATCATGCCGATGGTGACGCGCACGCCATCGCCATTGGGCTTGAGCCCCATTTCCTCAAGCAGGGCAATAGCTTTCTCGGGATCGTAGTCGTACTTCTTGACGTTGGAATCATAAAAGCGCGTGTTGTGGTGAATCGGTCCGGTAGCGGGCACCCCCTGGCCGACCATGATCTTTTCCGCGATGAATTTGCGGTTGATCGCATACATCAACGCCTGGCGAAAGCGCTTGTCGTTAAACGGCTCGCGCGCGTTGTTCAGCTCGATCCACTGCATAGTCGACCAGTATTCGAAGCCCTTGTTGGTATGCGTCATGTTGGGCAGCTTCGCCACGCGCGGCACGTCCATCGGCTCCAGATCCTGCAGCCAGGCCTGCATCACCGTGCCCTGTTCGATCGCTAGCCGACGCGACGCGGCGTCGGGAATCACGCGATAGGTAATACCGTCCAGGTACGGACGGCCTTCCTTCCAGTAGTTCTCGTTCTTCACCAGTTCCACATACGAGCCACGTTCCCATTTCTTGAACTTGAAGGGGCCGGTGCCAATCGGATGCGCGTTATTCGGGTTCTGGCCAATGGGAGTATCCACGTCGTATAGATGCTTGGGCACGATTGCGCCACCGCCAATGTCGAGCCCGTACAGGAACGCGGCATACGGTTCCTTCAGCTTGAACACCACGGTGTTCGCGTCCGGCGCCGTGACTGATTCGACGTTTTGCATCATGCCGCGGGTACGCGGCGTCTTGGACAGCACCTTCTCGTACGAAAACACGACATCGGCCGATGAGAACGGCTTGCCATCGTGCCAGGTCACGCCTTGCTGAAGATGGAAGGTATACGTCAGCTTGTCGTCGGAAACCTCCCAGGACTTGGCAAGGCTGGGCAACGGCTTAAGATCAAACGAATAGGTCAACAGGCTTTCGAAGATCTTGCCGCCAATCATCTGCGTGCCAGCGACCTGCTGGAGCGCCAGAATGAGGCTGGGCGGCTCCGGATGCAGAATGGCCGTAAGCACGCCTCCATATTGCGGCGTTTCGGCGGCGTGCACAGGCAGGTTCGCCATCGTGGCGGCAGCCGCCAATGCAAACCCACATTTGACAATGGCCCGGCGGGCCTGACTGACCAGTTTCATCACTTGCTCCGAGAAACCTCGGCATTCCTGCCGGGGAGGAAAGGGACGCAGCCGTCAGGCTGCAGGATCGGTCTGATATGAGTCGATAGCCGGGTAAATACCCCGTTATTAGGTTTGACGTCGATAGCATCTCGGGCATGCAAACCAAACGTGCCTACCGATTCCGGTTTTATCCCACGCCCGAGCAAGCGATCACGCTGGCTCGCACGTTTGGTTGTGTGCGCGTGGTCTATAACCACATGCTTAATCTTCGTTCGACGGCTTGGGCCCAGCGGCAAGAGCGCCTGGGGTATCACGCGACCTCGGCTGCGCTGACGGCGCTGAAAAAGACGGCGGACCACACCTGGTTGAACGAGGTTAGCAGTGTTCCGCTGCAACAAACGCTGCGCCATTTGCAAACGGCGTTTGTTAGTTTCTTCGCCAAGCGCACCAGATACCCTCGCTTCAAACGCAAAGACGGCTCGCAATCGGCCGAATACACCGCCAGTGCCTTTCGATGGGATGGCCGTTCGCTCAAATTGGCGAAGATGGCTGGAGTTCTCCCGATTCGTTGGTCCCGTCAGATTCCGAAGGCTGCCAAAGTCACCGTCGTCACCGTCGGCAAAGACCCGGCAGGGCGATACTTTGTCAGCCTGCTGTGTGATGACGCCGTGGTACAGAAACCTCCGGCGTCGAGCTGTGTCGGGATCGATCTGGGGCTGTCTCATTTTGCGACCCTCTCAACCGGAGAAAAAATCAATGCGCCGCATGTCTTTCGACAACATGAAGCCAAGTTAGCCAAGCTGCAACGTCGCTTGGCCAGGAAACAACGCGGATCGGCTCGCCGTGCCAAGGCAAAGCTGAAAGTCGCCAAACTGCATGCCAAGATCGCAGACACCCGCAGGGATTTCCTGCACCAGCTCTCTACCCGGTTGATCCACGAAAACCAAGTGATCGCCGTAGAAAGCTTGTCTGTGTCAAATATGCAGAAAAACCGCTGTCTGGCTAAATCCATCGGAGATGCCGGGTGGGCTGAGTTCGTGAGACAGCTTGAATACAAAGCGCGTTGGGTCGGACGAGACGTCGTGCGGGTGGATCGCTGGTACCCCTCCAGCAAGCGCTGCCACGCTTGCGGACACGTGTTACCTAAGCTGCCGTTGAGCGTGCGGCGGTGGTTCTGTCCCGCATGTGGCACAGACCACGATCGTGACATCAACGCCGCGCATAACGTATTAGCCGCCGGGCTGGCGGTGTTAGCCCATGGAGAAACGGTAAGACCTGAGTGCATGAGTGTTGATGCGCAAATGGCTCGGTTCGGTGAAGTGGGAATCCCTTTCCCTTTAGGGAGGGGAGCAGTCAACGTGTTCCCCATGAAAGACGTGAATTAACGGAAGGAATCAACCGCGCTTGGGTTCGACTCCACACCATTCATTCAGAAAGAGCGCAAACGTCTTGGCAACGCGCAGCATGCTCTGCACGCTGACGTTTTCATTGAATCCGTGATAGTTACGCGCGATCGGTCCGTAGCAGGTCACCGGCACATCGGTCATGAAATGAAAATGTCGGCCGTCCGTCGTGCCCGTCAGCGCCACAGGCTTGGGGGCTTCGCCCGCCACCTGCCGGTGCGAGTCTGCCAATAGGCGCAACGCGGGTACGTCCAGGTCGTACTCGCAACCAGGCGCATGGAAGCCTTCGTAGCGAATATTGAATTGGGTATCGGGTTGGCCGACCTCTTGCTCGACCTGGCGTATGCAAGCTTCAATACGTGCCTTGGCCGTTTCAACCGGCATGTCCGGATAGCACGACAAGCGCAGGCCCAGCGTGCATACACTGGGTACCGACGAGTTCCAATCGCCGGCATGGATCTGCCCGAGATTAAAGTTGATGGGATGCGCGTGGTCACGATAGGCGGGGTGGCGATTTTCGGGCAGGTTCCACTCGTGCTCGACCTTCCTGATCGCATCCATGACGCGCAGCCCGAGATCTACCGGACTGATTCCAGTCGTCATTACTGAGGCGTGGGCCGGCTTGCCGATGATATCCACGTACATCCAGAACACGCCCACCTGGGCCGACATCAAGCCCTCATGGGTGGGTTCCGGAATCAGCACCGCGTCGAACGCGCTGAGCTTGGCCACGCCGATCGCGCTTTTAAGCGCCGATATCGTGGCCAGCGTGCCGTTGCCGGTGTTTTCCTCTTCGAGCACACCATTGAAGCCCACCACCGCGGCGGGTTGCATACCTAGATCCTGCAGGGCTTTGAACGCCGCCAGCGAACACACAATGCCGGCTTTCATATCACCTGAACCACGGCCGTACAACCAGCCGTCATGCAAGCTGCCCTTGAACGGCGATTCTTCCCATAAATGTTCCGGGCCGGTAGGAACGACATCCAGGTGGCCATTGAAAAGCACAGAACGCCCGGTGCTTTGCGTCGGCTCATGACATGCCAGCACATTGAAACGCCCGCCGTCGGGGCAGCAAGCCGGCGAATATAGGGGGAGCCCTTCGATGTCCTCGGTACGCAGCGCGATACGCTCGCTTTGCAGGCCCAACTCGGCCAATTCGGCCTCGAGGAACTCCGCTGCCGGAATTTCCTGGCCCAGCAGGCTGCGGCACTGCACGAAACGCGACAAGGTATCGGTCATGTAGTGCTCCAGCCTATCGACCGCCGCCTCGATATCCCCTGCTGACAATCTTTGCGCCTGAACTTCGCTCATTTCACCTCCAGCGTTTTGTCGGTAAAATACGAGTATCAAATATTGATACTTACGTGCCTACTAATGATATCTTAGGGTTGTATATCAAACCTGACAAGACATCCACGATGAGAGATTTCCCTAACATCGGGATGTAGCACGTCAATTTCTATCGCGTCAGCAGGAGGCAAACTATGAGCAGTGTGGATACTCGATTCAATCAATCCGTGGCCAAGGCATTCGACATCCTTGAAGCCTTTAGTGTGAAACCCGGTACCTTGAGCTTGAATGAATTGATCGAGATTTCGAATCTGGACCGCAACTCCACGCTGCGCATGCTGCACACACTGGTGGCGCTGGGTTATCTCGAACGCGGCTCTAACCAGCGCGGCTACACACTGGGCAAGAAAATCCTGCACCGGACGTTCGACTATCTGCGTGGCCACCCACTGATCGAGCGCGCCAACCAGGTGCTGATCGAGTTGCAACAAGAGTCCAACGAAGGGGTGGACCTGAGCCTGCCCGATGACCTGAATATTGTGTACGCGCTGCGCCGGCAAACACGACGGCGCTACTATTTCGCGACCCTGGTGGGACGCTCTATGCCGATGTACCGGGCGTGCGCGGGTCGAGCCATCATGGCGCATCTGCCCGACGAGCAGGTCGACGATATCCTGACGCGCTCCGATCTGGTGGCCGTCACCCCGCACACGCAAACCGATCCTAGCGCCATTCGCGAAAAAATCTCGCAGGCCCGCCAGAACGGTTTTGCCATGACCGTACAGGAAACATTGTTGGGCGAACTCGCCGTGTCGTCGGCCGTGTTAGACCACACTGGTCAACCCATCGCGGCGATTCACATCTACGGCCTGCTATCTCAATGGAAACCAGAGGCTTTCGCCCAACGCTTCGGGCCTTTGGTCATCAATGCCGCACAAGCGCTCAGCAAGCAATGACTGCAAGCGGATGGTGAAATTTCGCTATTAGATCACTGCCGCATTACGCAGTGCGGTCAGCTCTTGATCATTCAGGCCTAGCAGACCGCCCAAGATCTCATCAGTGTGCTGGCCAATCATCGGCGGCGGTAGATCATAGGTCGGCGGCGTCGCGGTCAAGCGTAGCGGTGAAGCCGCCGCACTGACACGTGCGCCATCCTCACGCTCGTAATCGACACGTAGTTCGCGATGTTTGACCTGCTCATTATCAAAGACCTGGTCATAGGTGTTTATCGGGCCGCACGGAACGCCACTCTTTTCGAGTAGATCCAGCCAAGTAGCCGAATCCCTAGTTTGCATCGTCGCCTTTAGTGCCACGTCCAGACGCTCGCGGTTGACGATACGACCCGTTACCTTGGCAAAATCCGGATCTGCCGCTAGGTCATCGCGTGCCATCACGACGCAATAGCGCTGCCATTGATCATCGTTGCCTACTGCAATAATGATGTGACCATCGTGCGTGGGATACACCCCATAGGGCACCAGACTCATATGCGCGTTCCCCATGCGGACTGGCACTTTCCCGCTAGCGAAATAGCCGGTTATCTGATTACTGCCAAGCGCGACGACGCTGTCGAGCAAGGACATATCGATGTACTGCCCCTCCCCTGACTTAGCGCGATGATTGACTGCGGCGAGGATGGCAATCGTTGAATACATGCCGGTGATGATGTCCGCAAGCGCAATGCCTACCTTCTGGGGCCCTCCTCCCGGCGAACCGTCCTTTTCGCCCGTAATACTCATCATGCCGCCCATGCCCTGAAACACAAAATCGTAGCCCGGACGATGGGAATAAGGCCCATCCTGACCGAAGCCTGTGATTGAGCAATAAATAATCGACGGGTTCTCGCGTCGGATGGACTCATAATCAAGGCCATACTTCTTCAAATTTCCTACCTTGAAGTTCTCGATAAACACATCACTCATCATGGCTAGTCGTTTTATTAACAACTGACCCTGCTCTGTTGTGATGTCGACCGTCACCGACCGTTTTCCGCGATTCGCCGCGGCATAATAGGATGAATCCGTGGCGTCTGTTTCATCCGATACGGGAAGCCATGGTGGCCCCCAGACTCGAGTGTCATCCCCGACACCGGGGCGCTCAACTTTGATGACGTCAGCTCCCAAATCAGCCAGGTTTTGCGTGCACCACGGTCCCGCCAAGATACGTGACAAGTCCAGCACGCGAATATTCGACAAAGCCTTGTCACCGGCTTGGCTCATCATCTGGTTAAGCATGTTGTCCAGCATGGCAATCTGTCCTAGTCATCAGAACGTGGTTAATTACGGCCCTGATCGTTACCGCTGCAGCTTGATATCGGCCTGGGTGATTACCGTTGCCCATTTGTCGATTTCCTGATTCACGTAGCGATCAAATTCGACTTGTGGCATTTTCCCGGGCGCGGCGCCGAGCTCATTGAATTTCTTTTCAATCTCAGGCGAAGCCAGTACTTGGTTCACATCCTGTGATATCTGCTCAAGCAGGTCATCGGGGATTTTCTTCGGCGCATACAACCCAAACATTGCAATGGCCTCAAACCCATCCACGCCTGCCTCGGAGATCGTGGGCACATCAGGCAACTGCGGTACTCTTTGCGCCGATGTCACCCCCAAGGCGCGCAAGGATCCTGACTGAATGTGCGCCAGAACCCCGGGGACCGAATCAAACATCATTGGAATCTGCCCCGCCAACAGATCATTCAAAGACGGTGCCGCGCCACGATAAGGAACATGTGTCAGCTTTATGCCGGCCATATGCGCAAATAGTTCGCCCGAGAGATGGTTAGCTCCGCCAACACCCGCAGAGCCAAAGTTGATCTGACCGGGCTTTTTCTTGGCCAGGTCAATGAGCTCCTGCACGGTTTTCACTTCAAAATTCTTGTTCACCACCAGCACATTCGGAACCTGCGCGACCATGGCCACATTCGCGAAGGCATCTTTGGTGTCGTAAGGGATGGTGTCCTTGAGCAAGGTCGGATTGATAACATGATGCGTCGCGGTTAGCAGTAGCGTATATCCATCGGCCTGACCACGAGCCACCGCCGCCGAACCTATCGTGCCGCTGGCGCCTGCGCGATTCTCAACAACGACTGACTGCCCCCATTTTTGCGCCAAGGCATTGCTCAGATGCCTGGCCAGTACATCTGTCGTCCCGCCCGCGGGGAACGGAACGACGATGGTCACCGCCCTATCGGGAAAGCCCTTCGCCCAGGCGACAGAACACATTAGCGCCGCTATCGAACTCATGAAAATGCGATGTATCCTCTTCATACTCTATCTCCCATAGAGAACGCCGCCTACTGAAGTCAGCGGCATAAAAAGAGTTGGGTTCCTCTTTAATTAATGAGGAAACTCCACCATTGCTTCACCTTCGGCCACAAGACTATCCTGCTGATTCTTTACCTGCACGGAAACAACCACCCAGTTCGCTTTTTCCGTTTTCTTGATTTTCTTCACGATGCCTGTAGGTGTGATCGTGTCGCCAGGTTTAACCGGAGATCTCCAGCGCGTTTCCAGGCGTCGATGCGTACCCCCGAGCGGCAAGGCCCAATCCGTCATCATTCGGGTAATCAGACTGAAATTGGACATGCCGTGCATAATGATTCCGCCGAAGTTGGTCTTGCCAAAGTCCGACTTCATATACTCATCGTCCCAATGCAGCGGGTTGTAGTCGAGTGAGGCCTCGCAAAACGCCCAGATCGTCTCTCGTGTCGGACTGAATGAGGGTCCTTCAATACGCAGGCCTTCTTCAATATCAAATGTTTTTTCCATCTCGTGCTCCTTACTCTGGACGGATCGTCCAGCCGCGGCCGGAGCAGATCACTTCATTTTTTTGATTGAAGAAAACATTGTCATGAACGGCGAAAAGACGATCGCCTTTGATGAATTTGTCTAACGCGCGGGCCTGGAGCGTGATCACGTCGCCCGGCCTGGCCGGCACGTTGTAGGTCCATGATTGACTGGCATTGATGGTGCCGGGGCTGCGCATCCAATCATCGTTTGGTGTGCACGAGAACATCAGCAATACATGAATCGACGGCGGCGCAATGATGCCCTCCCATTTCGTCGTTCTCGCATACTCCTCATCGATATAAAGAGGGTTCATATCGCCGGTGGCTTTGCACAGTTTGTAGATCGCCTCTTTGGTCAACTTATAGGGAAGTGTTTTCCGCGGGACACCGGGGACGATGTCGTCCCAGAGTTTTCGGGCGGAATTACCCGCCCAGAAGTCGGTGTCATATTGGTAATCCATGCATGCCTCCGGATCAGATACTGGCAATAGATAGTCAAATGAGTCACAATAAAAACGACCGCTAGACGGTTATTAATAACCGCTATACGAACAATACTAGGGGCTACCTATTTGCCTGTCAACACGAAATTCGAGCCGCCAGACTGAAATGCTGAACGGAAAAACAGCAAAATCCCGGAGGAATGTCATGGCATGATGGGTGAACAAAACCGTCGAGTATCCTCGAATATTCAACACCATCAGATCAGTAGGAGTCCGGACCATGGAAAGTCGCGAGAGCGAATCTTTCGTACGCACCTTTGCACGCGGGCTGCAGGTCATTGAATCCCTGGGGCGTAACCAGCCCGAGATGAACATCGCCGCTCTGTCGGAAGACACGGGCCTTAGCCGGTCCGTGATCAAGCGCTATGTACTCACACTGACAGATCTTGGGTACACACGCACCGACGGTCGCAGTTATTCCCTGACACCGAAAGTGCTCAATCTTGGCCTTTCTTATCTGTATTCATTGCCGTTCTGGCGGCAAGCGCAGTTAGAGCTCGAGGAACTATCGCAGCACATCAAACAGTCATGTGCCATGTCGATCCTCGACGGAAACGAGATCGTTTATGTCGTGCGCGTCCCGACCTACAAGATCCTGCGGGCCAGCCCCACCCTGGGCAGTCGCCTACCTGCCAATGCCGTTTCCATGGGACGGGCATTACTCGCCGAACTGCAGGAGACGGAACTTAACGAGTTTCTTGAACATGCGCCCCTGAAGCGACTTACCAATCAAACATTGACAGATCGGAACGACCTGCGAGCCGAAATTTTATGCACTCGGGAACGCGGTTATGCATGGGTTGACGCAGAGCTGGATGAAGCCATTTGCGGCCTGGCCGTTACCGTCAAGGATCTCGAAGGCAGAGCACTGGCCGCGATCAATGTGAGCCTTCCGTCGGGCCAGATTAGCGAAAAGCAAGCCGTAAAGAAGTATTTGAATCTGCTTCGTTCCAGTGCGTCGAATATACGCGCGACACTATGAGCGATTGCTAAAAGTTCGAACATGACCCGCATCAACTGCGTACCCGTTCAAGAGCTAAGTGGCCCACACCTTGTTGCCGAATACCGAGAGCTGCCTCGCGTTTTCGCACTTGCACAGAAGGCTTGCGCTCGCGGAGTCCCGCCCCAACCGCCTACCTACACTCTCGGAAAAGGCCATCTGCTTTTCTTCTATACACGACTAGGCTATCTTGCGCGGCGGCACGCCGACTTGATCGAGGAAATGAAGCGCCGCGGCTACAACCCCACCTTTACCGGTGTCCGGCGTGAAGACTTTCCTGGCATTCCAGATAAGTTCTGGGGTGCCTGGGTACCGACTACCGAAGCGCTACGGCTGAACCGTCAACGGATCAAAGAACGTAGTACCGCCGCTCGCGTCGAATGATGATGTGCAACGATCACCGAGATTCTGACGATGAAATCAATGGTCTCGGCGGGGTACGCCAATGCCCCAGCAAACCCGGTAGCGCCGGTTGCAACCAATGCACCCCATCTGTTTGCATCGCGTCCGTGACCGTCTCTCTCGCATCCACATCCATCTGCCACGCGACCGCCGCCACCCAATCCTCCGGCAGGCGATAAACCCTGGCCTGCCACTGCCCTTCCGGAACACGCAGCACTGCGGCGGACGCACCGGTATATGTCAGACCCACTTTCGCCATACCAGCCGGAAACGGCAGCCTCGCCGCTTTAAGCAGGGACTCTTTGAGCGTCCACAGCACGTAGAAGTCCTCAAGCCGACGCGCAGGATCGATCTCGGACAACAAGGCCGCACGTTCTTCGGGCGTGCAAACCCACCGCGCAATGGCTTCGGTATCGCGTGGACGACAACGCTCCAGATCGACAGCCAGGACGACCGATGCCGGCGCTATCGCAGCCAGCGCGTGACCGCGACTGTGGCTCAAGGCCAACGGCGCGTGTCGGTCAGCCCCCGTAGCACGGCGCAGTTCAGCCGCGATCGACCGACTGACTTGCCAATCTTTTTCGGCACGCGGAGCCCGGGGGGCCGACAGTCGTACCCGATCCGTATCGCTCAGATTCTCAGGGTCATAATGACGTTGCCAGGCAGGCCCGCCGAACTGAATATGAATCATTAGTTTCTTTACGTAACTCGAAAATAATTTCTTTATGTAACTATAAATAACATAATACCTTATCCAGTACAATCGCCAGCTATGTTTACGTTCACCATCGAACAGTGGGGAGCGTGGGCCCCCGGTTTGGATGACGAAAGTCATTGGCGTGAATGGGCGACGTCACCGTACTGCCCGTTTCCCGAAACCGGCACCTTGCCCAGCACCCATTTTCTGCCTGCCATGCAGCGCCGTCGCCTTAGCCCGCTGGCGCGGATGACGTTCGGCTGCGCCTGGCCGTTGGCAGAAGGATGCGCGCCCATGCCTATGGTATTTGCTTCGCGTCATGGTGAAACCACACGCAGCTTCCAGCTCTTGAGTGATCTGGCCGCCGACGAACCGCTTTCGCCGACCGCCTTTGGCCTGTCGGTGCACAACGCTATTCTGGGGCAATGGTCTATTATCCGCAAAGAAACCGAGGAGACCGTTGCCTTGGCGGGTGATACGGATTTGCTGGAACACGCCATCCAGGAGGCGTGCCTACTATTGCACGCTGGCGCGCCGCGCGTGCTGGTCATTGCGGCCGAAGAACGGCCGCCACGCGCCTATTTGCCCTGGATCGATGATGTGCCCTTTTCGTATGTCGTCGCGTTGCGCCTGAGTGCCGGGTCCGACTGGCAACTGTCCCTTACCCGTTCAGGCCAGGATCCCGTGTCTGAACACTGGCCGCACCCACTCAATTTATTGCGCCACCTCGTCAACGGTACGTCCTCCTGGTCTCATAGTGGATCGACACGTCATTGGCAGTGGGGCCGCGCCGCCGCATCATGAACACCTCTCCGCTGCAGGATCCTCTTCCCGGCACGAATCCGCCGCGGCAGGACGCCTGGCTATGGCGCCTATTCGCGACGGGGCTGGCCTTTACGTTGTTTGGTCTGGGCGGATTAGCGTTACGCCTGATCGTCTTTCCGTTATTGCGCTTGCGAGGCGGCAGTGCCGACGAACGGCAGCAACGTGCCCGCGTGGCGATTGCCTGGACATTTCGTTATTTCGTCCGATTTATGGTTTTTGTCGGTATTCTGACTATCGACTTCCGGGGAGCAGAGCGCCTCGGGCGCCCGGGCCAGATGATCATTGCCAATCACCCGTCCCTGCTGGATGTGGTCTTTCTCGTGGGGCACGTTGCCAAGACCAATTGTGTCGTCAAGCATGCGCTGGTAAGTAACGTGTTCACGCGCGGCCCTATTCTCGCGGCTGGCTATATCAGTAACAATGAAAGCTTGGACATGCTGGATCAGGCGGCGCAGGTTCTGCGTGATGGTCAGGCGTTGCTTGTGTTTCCAGAGGGAGGTCGCACACCGCGAGACAGCATGCCCCGTTTTCATCGCGGCGCCTGCGCCATCGCCTTGCGGGGTGCCTGCGTCATTACACCTGTCGTTATCCGCATGAACCCACGCAGTCTCACCAAAGGCGAACCGTGGTATCGAATTCCGCATCGACGTATGCACTACACCATCCATGTAGGCCCGGATATCGACCCAGTTAAATGGAGTTCACAGGCTCCGTTACCCATTGCTGGCCGCAGGCTCAACGAGCATCTGCACGCCTATTTCGACACTGAATTAACCGATCATGACAACAAACATTCAGCTGGAACATGACATCAAGGTCCTGATCATCGAGTCCCTCGGACTCGAAGACATGCAACCCGAGGACATCGACAGCAACGCCCAGCTCTTTGGCGATGGCCTGGGCCTGGACTCTGTAGACGCGCTTGAGCTTGGCCTGGCGCTGCAGAAAAAATTCCATGTGACCATCGATGCCGAAACACGCACCATGCGCGAACACTTTGAATCGGTGGCCAATCTGAGCAAATTTGTCGCCGCGAAGCAACGCAGCGCTTGATACCGGAGTTACTCATGCAAAATCGCGAAGATATTTTTGCCGCGCTACGCGATGCGCTGGTTGAGTTGTTCGAACTGGAACCCGAGCGCGTCACGCCCACCGCCAATCTCTATACGGATCTGGAAATCGACAGCATTGATGCGATTGATCTGATTGACCATATCAAACGTCAGACCGGCCATAAACTGGCGGCGGACGACTTCCGCACGGTTCGTACGGTGCAGGACGTGGTGGATGCCGTTTGGCAAAAGATGAGCGCCCCCACATGAAAACGGCGTTGGGACTGGTGCTCGCGCTGTTGGGCGTCGCCTATCCCTTCGTCGTGCACGCGAGCCTGGGGCGTTGGCCCACTGGCTGGCTACTGGGGGTCATCGGTACGCTGTGGTTTGCGCGCGCCATGCTGCGTCCGGCAAACGCACAGCCTGGCGGGCGCTGGCTACCCACGTTGGCATTGGTCGGCTGCATTACGCTGGCCCTGATTAACACCGAATCCGCGCTGCGTGTTTACCCTGTGATGATCAACGCGCTGCTGCTGGCAGCCTTTGGTGCGAGCCTGCTGCGCGGTCGCCCCGTGATCGAACGGCTCGCTCGTCTGCGCCACCCCGATCTTTCCCCCGAAGGGGTGCTCTATACCCGCCGAGTGACGCAGGTTTGGTGCGTTTTTTTCTTGGTTAACGGCCTGGTTGCCGCGGCGCTCGGGCTATGGGGCTCGTGGCAAGCCTGGACTTGGTACAACGGGGCCATTAGCTACGCGCTGATGGGTGTGCTGTTCATGGGCGAATGGTTGCTGCGTCCGCGCGTGATAGAGGGTGCGAAAGCAACCTGACGATGAACGCTCCCTTTTGGATCGACCCTACCGAATTACTGCTGCCGCGCGACGAAGATCGGCCGCTGGCCGCCACGCCTGACCTGAGCCGCGCCGGGTTTCGTGAACGCGCGCTGTGTCTGGCGGGTGCGCTGCAGGAACGCGGTGTCCGCAATGTCGCACTCTGGTTTGAGGATGCCATCGAACTTGCGATCGCTCTGGTGGGCTGCTGGCGCGCGGGTGTCATGGCTCACTTGCCCGGCGACGTGCTGCCATCGGCGTGTGCGCGTGTCGATACAAATGTCGATTTTTGGCTATCCGACGCCGACGTCCCGCTACCGTCAGCGCGCGTTTTCTCCTCCGCCGAACTCATGGGCACCGCGCTGCCGGCCCGTGTGCTGGATGCGGAAGTCGCTGGACTGGTGTTGTACACCTCGGGCTCTAGCGGCGTGCCAAAACCCATCGCCAAGCGGTGGCGGCAACTGGCCGACGAAGTGTGCGCCCTGGAACGGCACTGGCCCACGCGCGAGACCTTGTGTGTGCTGGGCAGCGTCGGCCCGCATCATATGTTTGGCCTGCCATTTCGCGTGCTCTGGCCGCTGTGTGCCGGGCATCTGATCGATCGTCCACAACGCCACTATCCCGAAGAGCTGATGCAGGCGAGTCTGACGCATCCGCGCTTTCTCTGGATCGCCAGCCCCGCACTGCTGCGTCGCGTACAGCAGCGCATCGATTGGCCTGTGCTGCGTGGGCGTCTCATGGCGATCTACACGGCCGGCGGCCCGCTCCCGCCTGAGGTATCCGATCAAATTGCGGCGGCCTGCGATTGCCGGCCGATCGAGATTTACGGCAGTTCCGAGACCGGTGCGGCCGCAACGCGTCAAGGCGATGTCGATTGGCGTCTGTTGCAGGACGTGCGGGCCGGCCTGAATGAGCACGGCGCGTTGTGGATAGCCTCGCCGTGGACGGCGGGACGAGAACAAACGGCCGATGCCGCCACCCTGACGGGGAACGGATTGCAATTGCACGGCCGTCTGGATCGCATTATTAAGCTCGAAGAAAAGCGCATCAGCCTGCTCGAAATCGAGCAGGTCCTGCTGTCGCACCCTCACGTGGCGGATGTCCGCATGGGCCTGGCGCCGGGACGACCGAGACTCAGCGCACTGATTGTGCTCACGACAGCGGGCCTGCACACGCTGCGCAATGGCGGGCGACGCCTGCTGCTTGACGGCCTGCGTCGCCATCTGCATGGTCGCGTCCCGCCGTTGGCGGTGCCGCGCTCCTGGCGCCTACTGCCCCAGTTACCCTGGAATGCCCAGGGCAAGTTGACCCAGGCGCAATTCATCGAATTGGCCGGTCCGCGACCCCGTCATCCGAATTTTGAGGCGCCCTCGTCCCTTGAAGACGGCACGCTACAGGCCGAATTCGACGTGCCACTCGATCTGCCGGTGTTTCCGGGACACTTCCCCTGCTCACCCGTAGTGCCCGGCGTACTGCAGATCGAATGGGCGATGGATCAAGCCCGCGTACATGTGCGTCCCGATTTGCGGGCCAGCAACATCGAAAATCTGAAATTCCAGCGTTTGATGCGCCCGGGAGATCGGGCCATGCTCTCGCTGCGCTGGGACGACACGCGACACAAGCTTACTTTTTCCTATCATATGTCGGGTAAGCCCTGCTCATCCGGCCGTATCGTGTGCACCTCTTCCGATGAATCCCGATCCGTTTAAGCCCTGCGCGGTGATCCCTGTCTACAATCACGCCGCCAAGGTCGGCACCGTGGTGGTGGCGCTGCGTACACTGAACTTGCCTTGCATGCTGGTCGATGATGGTTCAGACGCGGATTGCGCGGCGGTGCTGGACGCGCTGGCCGGACCCGGCATCACGCTGATGCGCCGTGCGGTCAATGGCGGCAAAGGTATTGCCGTACAAGAGGGCCTACGCGCGGCCGCCGCAGCGGGCTACACCCATGCGCTACAGATTGACGCCGACGGCCAACATGATCTGCACGATGTACAACGCCTGCTCGACAAGGCCCGAGCGGAGCCACGGGCGCTCGTGTGTGGCCAGCCCGTGTTCGGCGATGAGGCGCCTCGCACGCGGCTATACGGCCGCCGACTCACGCGCGTCTGGGTCTGGGTCAACACCCTGTCGCGCGACATCCCTGATGCCATGTGCGGATTCCGTGTATACCCCCTGGCGCAAACGCTTCCCGCGCTACCCGGTTCCGGAGACCACATGGACTTCGACATCGGCGTGGTAGTCCATCTGCACTGGGCCAATGTACCGATGCACTGGATACCAACGCGCGTGAGTTATCCCGCAGATGGCGTCTCGCATTTTCGCGGGCTGGCCGACAACGTGCTGATCAGCCGCATGCATGCGCGACTTTTCTTTGGCATGTTGCGACGGTCGCCGCGTCTGCTATGGCGTCGTGTGAGGCCGGCATCATGACGCGGCCTGCCCCCGATTCCGCCCACTGGGCCGATCAGCCCGAACGCGGCAATCCGCTGCTGCTGCGAATCACCGCGGCGGCGGCACGCCACCTGGGGCGCCGGGCCGTCGCGCCGGTGATGTGGTTAGTGGTGCTGTATTTCTACCTGACCGGCCGCCGCGCGCGCCGCAGCATCGCAAGCTACCAGCGCCGCCTGGTCGCCACCCATCCCGATGTGGTGCTGCCACGTTACGCGCCGGTCTACCGCCAGTATCTGGCGTTTTCCAGCGCATTGCTTGACAAACTCGACGTCTGGCAGGACAAGATCCATCTCTCGGATGTCGACCTGGTCGACCCCGACAATCTGCACCCGCAAATGCGCAAAGGTAGCGGCCAATTGCTGGTCGGGTCGCATCTGGGCAATATCGAGATCTGCCGCGCGCTAGCTGAACGCGAACAAAGACTGACGCTCAATGTGCTGGTGCACAACAAACATGCGGAGGCGTTCAACCGTCTGATGGGCGAGTCGGAGGCCGTGCACCTGCGCCTCATTCAGGTGAGTGAACTGGATGCGGTACGCATGATGGAACTGGCTCAGGCGCTGACCCGCGGCGAATGGATTGCCATTACCGGCGATCGTATCCCCTTGTCAGGCGAGCGCACGGCGGAGGTCGATTTTCTCGGGGCGCGAGCACGCCTGCCACAAGGACCCTGGCTGCTTGCCGGCCTGCTGGGATGTCCAGTCAATGTCCTCGATTGCACGCGTCACAACGGTCGCTATCGCATCGCCATCTCACGTCTGACCGATCGAGTGCAATGGACCCGCGCAACCCGTGAACAAGAGGTTGCACGCTGGGCCCAGGCTTACGCCGACCATCTATCGCGTAGCTGCGCCGGTGCCCCACTGCAATGGTTCAACTTTTATCCCTTCTGGAGCGACGATGCGTAGCCGCGGCGTTCATAGTGTGCAAATCGACATCGAGGTCCCGTTCTACGACGTCGACATGATGCAGGTAGTTTGGCACGGTCACTACGTTAAATACCTGGAGCAGGCGCGTTGCGCGCTGCTGGCCGATCTGAACTACGACTATTCCGTCATGCGGGCCTCGGGCTATGTCTGGCCTGTGATCGACCTGCAACTCCGCTATGTACAGCCGGCGACGTTTGGCCAGCACTTGCAGGTGCGTGCCGAATTGGTCGAGTGGGAAAGCCGCCTGAAGATCCATTACCTCATCTCCGATGCCGCCTCCGGACAACGCATCACGCGCGCCAGTTCGATACAAGTCGCCGTCGATGTTGCCACACGTGAGATGCAGTTGATGTCGCCCGAGCCAATGTGCACGGCCATCGAAACCCGCTTGACCCAACTCGGAGCTGCCCGATGATCTTCCTGCGCCAGATGTTGCGACTGCCTGTCCTGACCTTGTGTGCGTTGTTGCTGCCCGCCGCAGGCTGGGCCTTCGACCTCGCCCAATTGCGTGAGCAATTAACCGCGGCGCCTGTGGTGCGCGGCAAATTCGTACAGGAAAAGCACCTGCGTTCGCTTGCCGAGCCACTGGTCTCGCGCGGCGAGTTCGTGCTGGCCACAGGTAAAGGCGTGCTATGGCACCTGCGCAGCCCGCTGGAGCAGAACTTGCGCATCACTTTGCAAGGGGTAGCACGCAAGCTACCCGACGATACCTGGCAGCCTGCGCCCGGCAGCAGCAATCGCGAAACTCAACTATTTCTCGCCCTGCTGAGCGGTGACGCGGAAGGTCTCGCCGAAAACTTCAACCTTCGGTTGGAAGGAACACCCACCGACTGGCGCGTGCTGATGACGCCCAGTTCGCTACTGCTACGCCAGGTTTTCACGGACATCGAGATCCGCGGCGGCACACTGGTGCAGCGCATCGAACTGCGCGAAACCCAGGGCGACCGTACGGTGTTGCGCATGGAGGACGCCCGGACAGCCTCTTCGTTGAGCGATGATGCACAGCGCGACCTCACCGACTGAACGGCACCTGCGTCGCGCGGCTTGGGTCGCGCTCGTGCTTTTGCTAGCTCTGCTGGGCTGGCAGTGCCGTCACGGCTGGCCCGTTACCTCAGATCTGATGGTACTGGTACCGCACACCACCACGGATCCGCTGCGCGCGCAGGCTCAGGCTCAGGCGCGCGTTGATGCGCCGCTTACGCGCCAGATGGTGGTATTGGTCGGTCATGCCGACCGCAAACAGGCCGTGTCGCTAGCTGAATCCGTTGCGAGCCGGCTACGAGATAGCCAGCGTTTTGACAGCGTGCGTTTGCACATTGACGTCGCGTTGCCGGAGCTACGTCAAAGCCTGCTCGCCATGCGTCTTGCCATGCTGCCGAGCGACGACCGGCACCTGCTCATCAATGATCCGGCAGCCTACGCCGGTCGCCGCGCGACCCAAATACTCGATCCCTTCGGCAGCGCTGGTGTCGTCCCTCTGAACGACGACTTTTTGGGTCTGACCTCGCGCGTCGAACGTGCGATGCGACCCACGGGCACTGTGCAACTGGACCTACCTACCACCACGCTGCAAGCCAACGCCGAGGGTCGTACCTGGGTACTCATGTTGGGGCAGATCCGCGGTAGAGCGTTTGATGGCGAAACCAGCCGTGCGATCGCAACGATAGTGCGGCAAGCGGATGCCGCTGTCACCCAAGGCGGCGGCGCCCTGCTGGCAACGGGTGGCGTCCTCTACGCCGCGGCCGGTAGCGAACAGGCGGCCGATGAAAGCGGTCGTATCGGCATCGTGTCGCTGATCGGCACCGTCCTGGTCCTGCTGCTGGCCCTGCGCCGCGCCAGCGTACTACTGGCGTTTTTTCCAGTGGCGGTCGGCTTTGTGGCCGGCTTGGCCGCCAGCATTGCGCTGTTCGGTGAAGTCCATGTGCTCACGCTGGTGATCGGCATGAGCCTGCTCGGCATCGCCATTGATTTCCCCATGCATTGGCTCGGTAAAAGCTACGGCATGCCCGATTGGCAGTCGCATACCGCGATGCGGCGCGTATTGCCCGGCCTGACCATCAGTCTGGCCGCCACACTGACCGGCTATGTGGCGCTGGCCTTTACCCCCTTTCCCGCCCTGACCCAGACTGCCGTGTTTTCCACGGCTGGTCTGGCTGCGTCGTACGCCACGACGGTACTGCTGCTTCCGTCGCTACTGCCGCGACTACGCCCCCGTCCCTCGGCACTTTTAGCTCGTGCGGCCGAACGCTTGCTGGATGGCATCGCGAGCGCCCGCCGGGCACCGCGTACTTTGCGTCATTTCATGTTATGGCTGATGATCGGCCTGAGCGTCGCCGGCATTCTTCGCCTGGACATGCGCGACGATATGCGTCAATGGTTGAGCGCGCCGGCGACCCTGCTCGAGCAGGCACAAGAAATCGCCGCCATCACCGGTGTCATGCCCACTAGCCAATTCTTTCTCGTGCGAGCGCCCGATACGGATACCTTGCTCCAGCGTCAGGCCGCATTAACGGCACGACTCGACTCCCTCGTGACAGAGGGAAAATTAAAGGGCTACGACGCGCTTAGCCAAGTCGCGGTACCGCGCGCGGCACAGCAGCAATTGCAAGCTCAATTACATGCCCAGGCCGACAACCCAGCCGCATGGCGCGCACTCACCGAGCTGGGCCTGCCTGAAAGCGCCATTCAAGCTGAGCTGAAGACGCTGACATCCCTGCCCCTGCTCAGCCTCGATCAGGTACTGGCCTCACCGCTCGCAGAACGCTGGCGTACGCTGTGGCTCGGCCCCATCGATGGCGAGGTGGCGGGTCTGGTCACCCTGCAGGGCCTGAGTTCCGCCGAGGTGCTCGTACACGTGGCCGAGGGACAAGCAGGCGTGTCGCTGATCGACCGTGCGGGCGAACTCAATGCTCTGTTTTCCGCCACACGATTGAAAGCCGCCGAGCTCAAGATCGGTTCTTATGTGGTGGCCGGTCTGCTGATAGCCCTCCTGCTGGGTCGCGCGGCGATGTTGCGCATCCTGACAGTACCGATCATCGCCACCGTCGCGACGCTAGCCATACTCGGCTTTACCGGCCAGCCAATCACCCTGTTCTCGTTGTTTGGGCTGCTGCTGACCTCGGCACTGGCCGTCGACTACGCGATCTTCATGTATGAAGGCGTGGGCGGCGCCCCCGCCTGCGTGATCGGTATATCCCTGGGCGCATTGACGACACTGTTTTCATTCGGGATGCTCGCGGCCAGCGCCACGCCCGCCATCGCCAGCTTTGGACTGACCGTGACGATCGGCGTGCTGTGCTCGGTCTTTTGCGCGGCCTGGATCCGTAGCCCGTTCCTGTCTCACCCACCTCACTCCCAACCGTAATCCTCACAGAGATTCCCATGCAAAATCGTCAAATCGTCGTGATTGGAGCAGGCCCCTCGGGCTCGGTCGCAGCCGCGCTGCTCAAGCGTCGGGGCCATGATGTGCTGATCCTGGAGCGACAGCGTTTTCCGCGCTTTTCGATTGGCGAGAGCCTGCTGGCTCACTGTCTGGAATTCATCGAAGAAGCCGGAATGATGGACGCGGTCCGCGCCGCAGGCTTCCAGACCAAGAACGGTGCGGCTTTTGCTTGCGGCAACGCTTACACGACCTTTGATTTTCGTGACAAATTCTCGCCTGGCCCTGGCACCACGTTCCAGGTATTGCGCGCGCAGTTCGATAAAGTCCTGGCCGACGATGCCGAGCGCCAGGGCGTGGAAATTCGCTACGAACAAACGGTCACGGCCGCTGACTTCAGCGGCGCGCGCCCTGTGCTGGATGTCAGTAGTGCCGACGGCTCCTCCTATCAGGTGACTTGCGATTTTGTGCTCGACGCCAGCGGGTATGGCCGCGTGCTGGCTCGCCTGTGCGATCTGGAACAACCTTCCTCCGCGCCCCCGCGCAAGGCGATTTTCACCCACATCGAAGACCGTATCGATAGTGAACAGTTTGATCGCAACAAGATCCTGATCACTGTCCATCCGAAAATCCGCGACATCTGGTACTGGCTCATTCCCTTCTCGAACGGTCGCAGCTCAATCGGGGTCGTCGGCGACGTTAATCTCTTTGGCTCGTCCGACGAACCGCTCATGGACACACTGCGCAGTACCTGCGATGCCGCGCCCAATCTGCAGCGCTTGCTAGGCAACGCACAATGGGACACTCCAGCCAATCTCATCAGCGGCTACTCCGCCAGCGTGCGGTCTTTGCACGGCCCGGGTTTCGCCCTGCTGGGCAATGCCGCCGAGTTCCTCGATCCGGTGTTCTCATCGGGCGTCACCATCGCGTTACGCTCCTCAAAACTGGCCGCCGACGCCCTGCATCGCCAATTGAGCGGTGAGACCGTCGACTGGCAACGGGATTTTGCCGACCCGCTGATGGTGGGTGTGGAGACCTTTCGCACCTATGTGCAAGGCTGGTACGAAGGCGCGTTCCAGGATGTCGTGTTCTACGAGCAACCCCAACCCGCAATTCGCGCCATGATCAGTTCCATCCTGGCAGGCTATGCTTGGGATCAAGCCAACCCGTATGTCGCCGAATCCCGGCGGCGCCTTGCCACCCTGGCCGAGATATGCCAGGGTGCCACTGAGCGCGCCGCAGCAACGGCACTTTGATCCGCAATGAATCTTCGCTCCGCCCCCCTTTCTCGCCTGTGCAACCTCATGGCAATGGGTACATTGGTCAGCGTGCTGGTAGCTGGCTGCGCCAGCAGCCTGCCCGTGCCGCGCGAACCCATCGCGTTGACGACGCCACGCATGCTCCACGTCACAGAGCAGCGCCCCGGCGAGGCCGTCAACGATGCCATGCTGGTCGTGCAATCCGAAGGAAGCGGCACGCGCTGGTCCCTGTTCGATCCGCTTGGCGCGCCTCGTGCCCGCCAGATACTCGAGGATGGCCAATGGCGCACCGATGGCTTCCTGCCCCCGAACGCGAAAGCGCGATCACTATTCGCGGCTCTGATCTTTGCCTGGACGCCCCAGGCGGAACTGGCCTCCCGCTACGGCGCGTCCAACGTCACGCTAGCGGATCACACGCGCATCCTCAACGCGCAGGGCAAGCCCCTCGTCAGCGTCACACCAATGCCCGGCGACACACTACGCATCGAGCTCAACGATGGCACTCGCTGGCAAGTGATGCCGCTGAAGGAAAAGCCATGAACGAAACCCATTGGCTGGACGCGCCAGGAATCGTCTGTGCGCTCGGCGCCGATACCGCGACGGTACGCGCGCGCCTGCTGGCGGCTGACTGCCGTGGTCTGCGTCAAGAAGAGGGCTGGGTGAAAAATCGCAGCATCACGCTCGCTGCCGTAGACGCCGCGCTACCCGAGATTCCGCCTCACTTGCCAGCGCATTTGCATAGCCGCAACAATCGTCTCTTACTCGCTGCAGCGCAACAAATCGAACCCCAACTACGCGCCGCATTGGACCGCTACGGCGCCGCGCGCGTCGGCATCGTCCTGGGCACCAGTACCTCCGGCATTAACGACAATGCACCCGCGTTTACCACCTTGGCGACGACGGGTAGCTGGCCCGCGGGTCATGACTATCGGCGCCAGGCCCTGAATGCACCGGCAGAGTTTCTCGCCGAATGGCTCGGCACGGCCGGTCCCGCCTATACCCTGTCGACGGCCTGCACCTCGAGTGCACGCGCGCTGCTATCGGCGCGCCGCCTGCTGCAACTGAATGCCTGCGATGCCGTCATCTGCGGCGGCGCCGACTCGCTATGCCGTCTTACCATCAATGGGTTTGCCGCCCTCGAAGCGATTTCCGACACGCGCTGCCTGCCGTTTTCTGCCAATCGCGCCGGCATCAATATTGGTGAGGCTGCCGCATTGTTTTTGATGCATCGCGAGCCTACCGGAGACGTCGCCCTGCTGGGCGGCGGCGGCAGCTCCGACGCCTGGCACATGTCGGCGCCCGAGCCCACCGGCGCTGGCGCCCGGCAAGCAATGCAGGCCGCCCTGGCCGATGCGAACCTGGAGGCCAACGAGATTGGTTGGGTTAATCTCCACGGAACCGGTACCGCGCTCAATGACGCGATGGAAAGTCACGCCATGCAAAGCTTATTCCCCTCCGGCGTCCCCTGCGCCTCGACCAAGGGCATGACGGGCCACACCTTGGGTGCAGCGGGCGTGCTTGAGGCCGCGATCACCTGGCTCACCCTCGATCGCGCCAGTCGTGGGCAACCGTTGCCTCTCCATGCGTGGGACGGCGTACCCGATCCGCAGTTGCCAACACTCGATTTCTGCAATGGAACACAGCGCTACGGCGAGCGCCAGCGACGCATCGCGATGAGCAATTCCTTTGCCTTTGGGGGCAACAACACCAGCCTGATTCTCGCAGCGGCATCATGACAATCTGGCCTATCGCCGAACTCGTCCCGCACGCCGGCGACGCGATTCTGCTGGACGAAGTGCTGACTTTCGACGCAGACACCCTGCGCGCGCGTGCCACCGTGCGCGCCAGCGGCCCCTTTCACTTGCCGGACAACACGCTGGCCAACTGGATGGGATTGGAATTCATGGCCCAAGCCGTGGCCGCATGGGCGGGATGTCACGCACGCGCCGCCAATCAACCGGTAGAACTGGGGTTTTTACTCGGTACGCGCCACTATGAATGCCACCTTTGCGCTTTCACCGCCGGCATGGAATTGATCGTGGACGTAAAACGTAGCCTGCAGGATGATTCGGGCATGGGGGTGTTCGAGTGCAAGCTGTCCTCACTCGATCGCCTATTGGCCTGTGCTCGGCTTAATGTTTACCGGCCGCCGGATCCCAGTGCTTTTATGCAAGAACAAGAACCGCGCTGACGCTCGCATTACATGAAAACAAACGTATGAATTCTTCTTTTATTCTCGTCACGGGCTCCAGCCGGGGCATCGGACGCGCTATTGCAATCGCACTGGCTCAGGCCGGCCACAATCTCGTCATCCACTGCCGCGACAGGCGCGAGCAAGCTGAAGCCACGGCCGCATCGGTCCGTGCGCTCAGTCGTGACGCGCGCGTGCTGCAATTCGACGTCAGCGACCGAGCCGCCGCCCGCGCTGCCCTAGAGGCCGACATTGAGGCGCATGGCGCCTATTACGGCGTTGTGCTCAACGCCGGCCTCACCCGTGACAATGCCTTCCCGGCCCTGAGCGATGATGACTGGGACAGCGTCCTGCGCACGAATCTGGATGGGTTCTACAACGTGCTGCACCCTGTCATCATGCCCATGATTCGACGCCGTGCCAGCGGCCGCATCGTTTGCATGGCATCGGTCTCCGGGCTGATCGGCAACCGCGGTCAGGTCAACTACAGCGCCTCCAAGGCCGGCCTGATCGGCGCGGCCAAGGCCCTCGCCGTCGAACTCGCCAAACGGCAAATCACCGTCAATTGCGTCGCACCGGGCCTGATCGATACGGATATGCTCGATGAACACGTCCCAGTCGAAGAAATCCTCAAGGCCGTGCCTGCCCAACGCATGGGCACTCCCGAAGAAGTCGCCGCCGCGGTAGTATTTTTCATGTCACAGCCTGCTGGCTACATCACACGCCAGGTTTTGGCGGTCAACGGAGGGTTGTGCTGATGGAACGCGTCGTCGTCACCGGTATGGGCGGCCTATGCGCCCTGGGTGATCAATGGGACCAAATCGAGGCGGCGTTCGATACCGGACGCAATGCGGTGCAGTACATGCCCGACTGGAATCGCTACACGGACATGAACACGCGTCTGGCCGCGCCGCTGCCAGCCTTCACCACACCCTCGCACTGGACCCGCAAGCAACTGCGCAGCATGGGCAGGGTGTCGCAACTATCGGTGTACGCGGCCGAGCGCGCGCTGGCGGATGCCGGCCTGCTCGGCGATCCCTGCATCAGCGACGGCCGCATGGGGGTCGCTTGTGGGTCGTCGACGGGCAGCACAGCCGATGTCCAGGCCTTTGGCAGGATGCTGATCGATGGCACGACCGACAACTTGAATGCGAATTCATATGTGCGCATGATGCCGCACACCACCGCTGCCAATATCGGCATTTTCTTTGGCCTAAAGGGGCGTGTGATCCCGACCTCCAGTGCCTGCACCTCAGGCAGTCAAGGCATCGGCTATGCGTTCGAGGCTGTCCGCTATGGTCGCCAGGCGCTGATGCTGGCGGGCGGCGCCGAGGAGCTTTGCCCGAGCGAAGCCATCGTGTTCGATGCGCTCTACGCGACCAGCCAGAGAAACGAGACTCCCGAACTCACGCCGCGCCCGTATGACCGGGCCCGCGACGGCCTAGTGATCGGCGAAGGGGCCGGTATCCTGGTACTGGAGTCGCTCTCGCACGCCCAGGCGCGCGGTGCACGTATACATGCCGAACTCGTCGGATTTGGCAGCAACTCCGATGGCACGCACATCACGCGTCCCGAAGCCACCACCATGCGCATCGCGATGGCCCAGGCATTGGCCGATGCGGGCGTACCGCCCGAGGCCATCGGTTATGTCAATGGACATGGCACCGCGACCGAGCACGGCGATATCGCCGAAACCAATGCGACACATGACTTGTTTGGTCCGCGAATGATGATCAGCTCGCACAAAAGCTACCTGGGCCATACCCTGGGGGCCTGCGGTGCACTCGAATCCTGGTTCAGTATCGAGATGCTCAAAAAAGGCCGCTATACACCCACTCTCAACCTTACCGAGGTCGACCCACAGTGCGGGGAATTGGACTACATCACCGGCACGGCCCGCCAGGCCGACCTCGAGTACGTGATGAACAACAATTTCGCCTTTGGTGGTATCAATACGTCTTTGATTTTTCGGCGTTGGCCTTAACCACCCCGCACGCTGTTTATCCAAATACAAGGAAGAAACCATGTCTCTGATCCGCGCTCGTCTTGCCCAAGCCAGCGTTTGCCTGACTTTCGCCCTGGCAGCTACCGGCGCCTATGCCGCCGACGACATTGTCCACCTGCCGCTCAAGCAGGCCATCGACGCCGCGACAACCGCCGGCAAACTCGATGGTAGCGTCAAGTTCTACCTCGCTGGCACGGGCCCCACAGGCAAGCTGATACAGGCCGACGTCATCACCAACAAGAAGAGCAACGCCTTTGGCAAGGAAAATGACGAAATCTGCATCTGGACGGCCCAATCGGCCCTGATTCAACTCCAGGAAGCAGCCAAGAACGCCGGCGCAAACGCGGTCACCAACATCGTCAGCTACTTCCGCAAAAACGAATACACCGACAAGACCAACTTCGAATGCCACGTCGGCGCCATCATGTCCGGCGTCGCACTCAAGGGTAATTTAGTCCGAATTGGCAACTGAATTCGTCGGCCGCACGACCGACGATACCGCTGATGTCGCCGTGGGCAGGAAACGCACGCCCGTGCGTTTCACCAGCTCGTCATAGCTGATCGGTGCGCCCGCCCGCGTGCTGGCGCTATTGGCCTGCCAATAGGCCCACGAACGTCCTGTCGCCGGGTCATAGACCAGTTTGTACAAATGGGTGGGCACCGCGACCCCGGTGCCAATCGATCTCGGGCTCTCGGAGTAAACCGGCCCCGTGAAAATATAAACGTCGCCCGCCGCGCGCATGATGTACTTCCGGGTGTCTTGCTCAATGCGGCTCCAGGGCCCTGCATTGTGCGTCTGGTCTTGAGGCACCATATTGGCCAGCGAGAAGCTCTGTGCCATGGTTTCCGCGTTATACATATCCGCGGCGGGCGCCATGTGCCCACGCGAATAACCAGAGCCCCGGTAATCATCCAGATCCGCGCGCTCGGCTTTGGGCAAGCGCGCCTCTTCGTAAAAATTGTCCGTCCGCGTTAATCCCTGAGCTTGCGTCAAGAGCCCCCGATTCAGGCGCTCAGCGACAAAAACAGGTGTTTTGGTCTGGCCGTTATGCAACACAGCGAACCCCGAAAAACACAGCTCGCGTAGCCCTTGTGTTGCGGGAACAATGGGTGGACGCTGGTCGGGAAAAATCTGTGGGCACGCGGAAAATTGCGTTTGAACGGACGGACCACTCAACGGGACGGACGGCGCCGTGGCCCCAGCGTCCTCCTCTAGCCCTTGCCACCCCAGACGAGCCAGGACCTCCTGTGCTGACGCGGGCAACTCCCATTCAAAGGGCAATTCCCAGTCAAAGGGTAGTGTCCATTGAGACGGCAATTGCCACTGCGCGGGCAATTGCCATTGCGTCGGAGGCTGCCATGTCAATGACGGCCGCCATTGAGGATTAAGAAGATAAGACCCAAGCCCGAAACCGGTAATCGCGCAGACGACAAACGCCCGCAAAAATCGACCGGATCGATGGGTTTTACTGGATTTAACGCTGGCTTTTGAACGTTTCTTTGTGGAGGCTGATTTTTTCGAGCGCGTCATACTACCAATAAGCTGCAGGCCGGCACATCGTCACAACGTGCACCGCGACGCATTGTAGATGACATCATCGGGAAAAAACCCAACCCGAAGATCCATCCGGCATCTGCCTACATGCCGAACGGAATCATGTGCAAGAGACAAAGCGCCGGGATCTACGCCGCCACTCTCAAGTGCCGTTTGCCGCGACGTCCAGAAACCGGGCTCGAGTTGGGACTCAGCAAACTACTGGGGACATCGGCCAGCAGCCCCTCTTCACCCCGTTGGCTGATCTGGCCGGGGAGAATCCAGCTTTTCCCATCGCTACATTCTGTGTCACGCAACTGCATCGCGAGACGCATGGCGTCGTGTTCGGCACGTTCGCGCCCAGGACGGGAAATTTCGCAAAACCGGGCAAAACTGAATGTGCGGAGCCCTTCGCGACCGATTACGTCGACGCAGCCCCGGTACTCACCAATACCCATTTCATGTACCCATGGGCGAATGGAGTAGCTCACTTTGGAGGTAAACGCAGCAAGAGTGTCCATAGCCTGATCTCCTTGATGACGTCCTACCCCTCCAGAGTAGAACAAAATCAGAAGTCTGCTCGGTTCGTTTGCATTCTTTGAAAACCATTACGATAACGTTACATACGCCTATAAATTCCTACTTTTTTGCCCTGCAGGCGATCAAGGCTTAGTGGAACGTACTCGACGCCGAGAGTGGCCGCTTTGTTCGGGACGGTTATTTTGTTGGAAATCTCCGGTTTTTTTAGCGGAATCGACTCGTGGTGTGCCGGGCGATCGTTGCGCGGGAGCGACACGCGGCGCACCCGGGTGTGACTCGTGCCCGTCCTCAGGCAGCGCAATACCAGAGGAAAACAGGTCCCAGCAGGCGATGAATAGCGCAGCGATCAGCGGTCCGATGACAAAGCCATTGAGCCCGAACAACCCCATGCCGCCCAAGGTGGAAATGAGTACTACATAATCGGGCAGCTTGGTGTCTTTACCCACCAACAACGGGCGCAACACGTTATCCACCATGCCAATCACGAGCACCCCGTACAACACCAGGGCCACCCCTTCCCACATATGCCCACTGACCAGGAAGTACACCGCGACGGGCGCCCAGATCAGACCCGCTCCGATGGCGGGCAGCAATGACAGGAACGCCATGACCACGCCCCACAACACCGGCCCTTGAATGCCCAATGCGTAGAAAATCACGCCGCCCAGCACCCCTTGGGCCGCCGCCACGGCGATGTTGCCCTTCACAGTCGCACGGATGACCGTGGTGAACTTGCGAAGCAAATGCATCTTGTGCGTGTCACTGAGTGGAATCGCCTGACGCAGTCGCGCCGACAAGATCGATCCGTCGCGCAGCAAAAAATACAACAGATACAGCATCACGCCAAAACTCACCAGGAACTCAAAGGTGTTCTGACCGATATTGATGGCCTGGGTCGCGAGATACTGGCTGGCTTGCAACGCACCCGCAGTCAGTTTTTCCTGAATACTGGTGAAGTCACCCACCCCAAAACGCGACAGCATGCTGTGCACACTGGATGGCAACGCGTCGAGAATTTGCTGGAAATACGCACCGAAGTTCAAATTTCCCGATTTCATGCGCTGATACAGATTCGCCCCCTCTTGTATCAGCGAGGCGGTGATGAATGCCACGGGTACGATCACCACAAACAAGACCAGCAGCAATGAGATCAGGGCGGCAAGATTACGACGTGCGCCCAATTTGCTGGCGATGCGCCGATGAACCGGCGCAAAAATAATAGCCAGAATCGACCCCCAGAATATCGCGCCATACAGCGGCCACAAGAGCCATAAAAAGGCAATCGACACGGCCGCCAAAAGCAATAAGAAAAAGCGGTAATACAGGCTAGACCCGTTCATAGTTTGATTCCGTGGGCGGCCCCAGCCGCGTGTGGCGAATTGTACAAACTCAGTGGTTATAAAGACTGCAATGTTTGCAAGCGGCTTGACGCTTGCTCGATGGCGTCGGCATGACTATTTAACGCGTCGAGCAATTGATTCAGTTCGTGCTGGACGGAAGGATCCTGCACAACGGCGGAATCGGCCTCGATAGTCATCTGATTGGCATGCTGGGCGACGAAATCCGACGCTCGCAACCCATCATCCAGCGCGGCTAATGCGGTGGCGGTCAACCCACCGAGGATCTCAGCGGGCTGCGTGACGGCCTTGTCATAGGCCTGTGCGTAGACGGACTGCAAATCGGCAGGCTGCTTCCATTCGGCGCGCTGGGTCTGGGCTTGGGCCTGTGCCTCGCGCAGTGCCTCTCGCGCCTTGAGCAGGGCCTGCCGATCAGTCCGCAACACCTCTAGACGGCCCTGCAGTTGCGCCACGGACGACAACGTCGCGTGATCGAACGCGTGCACGAGATGCTGTCTCAACGCCGCCGCCGCGTTATTGGATTCCATCAACACCGCGTACTGCTTGGCGTAGTCTCCCCAGGCGTCGCGCTGGGCCTCGTCAGGCGCCGGTACGCGCAAGTCTGGCGAAGCAATCACCTGGGTCTGCAACCCCGTGATGAACGCGGCGCGTTCTTCTGGCTCTTTATTGACACAGCCGACTGCCGCCAGACTCAACCACACCATCCCGATGAAATAAACCGCAATGCGCATAGATTTCCTGTTTACCCCCCCAGCGCGGCGCGATTTATCGCGCTGCCTGCTGGCATAGACTACCCTACAATGGCGAAATGAATGCTTCCAATTCTTCCCATTCAGCCGCCGGCGAATCGCCACCCTGGGGCTATGACCATCCCGATTGCCGGGGTGCGGCCGCGTTCCTGTTTTTCACATCAGACCTGGCGCGCGTCGTTAATCAACAATTGGCCGGCCTGCCACTCGACGCCGCCGCGTTGGCCCGCGCGCAGCAAGCCGTCGATGCACTGATACAAAAGTACATTGAGGTTCAGGCTGCGCCGGCCGCCTTTAATGGCCAACGCATCATACTGAAACTCGATGCGGAGCAACCGGGCGATGTTCCGCAAGTCGCGCTGGAAATGTCACCCGAACTCGAAGACCAAATCATCGAAGCCCAGCGCCTGGCACAGCAACAAGCGGCCTTGCGTCAATAAAGGCTTGCTAAAACAATAATTTACGGATAAAATCGAAAGATTGGCAGTATAAGTAGTAGTTGTACATACGGATCTAACCATACGTATCTAACACGAAGATGTGTATTAGGATTTGGGTGCAACGTGAGTGCATGTACTACGTGCACAAGCAGTACGCGGTAAAACAAGTCGCAGTTGATATTTTTTGATGGCAGGCATGGCACAACCATGCAAATAACCAGCCTGCTGTCTTGCAGTATTTCTTTGGCTCATTGAGCATCCGTTCAAACGGAGCAATAACAATACCGCCCCTGGTGGCGAGAGCCTCGGCAAATGCCGTTTTCATTACCTGTACCGCCATACAGCCCTCGCGCAGTTTTTCTGTGGCGTTCTATGCCTGCAGGCGTCTCTCGCATATCACCGAGACGCGCCCTATGAGCGTACGCCGCATTTGCGCGAGATTATTGACACGCCCTGTCCGGCTCGCGCATTTGCGCGCCCCGTACACGGACTGTCATCGCATTTCCATAACGAAAACCTAGAATAAGGATCATCATGAGCCAACTTATCAACCACCCCATCACGCCGGCCGAATTGTTACCCCGTCAGACTCACAGCAACCTGGATCATATGCAGATTCATGTGGGCGACATCGTGCACCTGCGGCCCGCCAACGGTCCGGAAATTCGCGCGACCGTGATCTACAACGCGCCCATCAACGGTACCGTGACGTATACCACTGACGTGGTATGCCCTCGCGGCCGTACCGGCCAACCCGGCATGCGTATCCGGTTCCGTCACGAACACGTGCATCGCATCGAACCGCTGCGCCAACACGCAGCATAATCTGTTGCATCCGGGTCGTGTGCTGCATCGCGCGGCAACGTCTCGCCTCCCGCAGCACACCCGCACTGCAACGCGCGGCCATGATAAAGTGAATTTCCCCTTTTTACTGCCATCATGCCCATGCTGCACATGCGATCTTCTGTCCGTATCTGGGACCTGCCTACCCGCCTATTCCATTGGGCCCTGGCCGTCTGTGTCATCGGCGCGTATGTCAGCGTCAAGCTCGGCGGGCTATACATGGACTGGCACGTCCGTTTCGGCCTCGCCACGCTGGGGCTGATTATCTTTCGCCTGGCCTGGGGATTTATCGGTCCCCGCTATGCCCGATTCGCGTCTTTTGTCCGCGGTCCTGGCACAATAAAACGCTATTTCCAGGGGGCGATGACCTCGGCTGGCCACAATCCGTTGGGCGCACTCTCTGTCATTGCCATGCTGGCCCTGCTGGGGTTTCAGGCGGTCAGCGGCTTGTTCACCAGCGATGACATCATGACGCAGGGCCCGCTTTACTCACGGGTAGACGAAAGCGTCGCCTCGTGGTTTTCCACGTGGCATCACCGAAACGAATGGATCATCGTAGGCGTGGTTGCCCTGCATCTGCTGGCGATCGTCTGGTATGTCGTCGTCCGACGCCAGCGTATGGTACGGCCCATGATTACGGGCGATGTACGACCTCAAGACCTGCCCGACGGCACGCCGCCGGCGCATGATGGCCCAATGATCTGGCTACGTGCCGCTTTGATTGCCGCCGCCGCGACAGCATTGGTCTTGTGGATCCGCTCACTGGAGATCGTGGCGGATTTTTCATTCTCGTAAAAATCGCTCCCAACGACCAACAACTGCGGCCTGCGAACGGTTAATCCGCAGGCCGCAAGCTGGCATTGCGATACCGAAAATTATTTCTTTTTGCGGAAGCTGTCGTGACAGGACTTGCAGCTGGCGCCCACATCACCAAACGCAGCACGGACCTTTTGCAGATCGCCCGAGTCGGCAGCGACCTGCAACTTGGCCATGTTTTCTTTCAGCGCATCACGTTTTTGCGCAAAACCCGCGGCGTCGCTCCAGACCTCGGGAAGAGCCTCTCCCCCTTCCGTGCCTGGGCCAAAACCCGCCCAGGGTAGTTCGGCCAGGGTATTGAGCAGTTGCACGTTCGCCTTGATTTGCTCGGCATCGTACGGTGCCTGGCCTTTTACGACGGGCTGCATACGGCCGAAATGCGAGGCCATCAGCGTCAAGGCGGCTTGGCGATATTTGATCGCATCAGCGGGCTTGGCAAATTGCGCTTCGGCGGGCGCAGCCCACAGCGATGCAACGGTCATACAGGCCGCAGCGGCCAGCAAAGGGAACTGCTTCATAGATGGTCTCCGATCGGTGTGACGGCGTGCCGGCCTACCCGGCACTGCCGACTATACCTCCCGAGCGAGACTAGCCGCCAGTCCTATGTAGCTACGCGGCGTCATCGCCAGCAGACGGGCCTTGGGCTCGTCGGGCAAGGCCAGGCCGTTGACGAACTCGCGCAATGCCGTTTCGGTAATCCCCTTGCCACGGGTCAGGGCCTTGAGTTGCTCGTACGGCTGCGGCAAACCATAACGACGCATGACGGTTTGCACGGGCTCGGCGAGGACTTCCCAGCAGGCATCGATATCGGCGTCAATCGCGGCGGTGTTGACCTCGAGCTTGCCCAGGCCACGCATGCACGAATCCCAGGCCACCAGGCAGTACCCCAGGCCGACCCCCAGGTTACGCAGGACGGTCGAATCGGTCAGGTCACGCTGCCAGCGCGAGACCGGCAGCTTTTCGGACAAGTGACGCAGCACGGCGTTGGCCAGGCCGAGGTTGCCTTCGGAGTTCTCGAAATCGATGGGGTTGACCTTGTGCGGCATGGTGGACGAACCCACCTCGCCTTCTTTGAGGCGCTGCTTGAAATAACCCAGTGCCACATAACCCCAGATATCGCGATCCAGATCCAGAATGATGACGTTGGCCCGCGCCACCGCGTCGAACAGGGCCGCCATCCAGTCATGCGGTTCGATCTGAATGGTGTGACGGTTTTGTGTCAGGCCCAGGCCGCCCAGCACGCGGGCGCTGAATGCCGGCCAGTCGATTTCCGGATAAGCGGACAAGTGGGCGTTGTAGTTGCCCGTCGCGCCGTTGAGCTTGGCCAGCGGCTCGACGGCCTCGATCGCGGCAATGGCGCGCTGCAGGCGCGCGGCCACGTTGGCAAACTCTTTGCCCAGCGTCGTGGGGCTGGCGGGCTGGCCATGCGTACGCGACAAGAGCGGCTGATCCGCGTACACGCGTGCCATGTCCGCCAAAGTATCGGCGATCTGTCGCAAGCGCGGCACCACGACCTCGCTGCGCGCGCGCGTCAGCATCAGGGCGTGAGACGTGTTGTTGATGTCCTCGGACGTGCAGGCAAAGTGAATGAACTCGGCCGCGTTCGCGAGCTCGGCATCGTCGGCGACCTTTTCTTTCAGCCAGTATTCCACGGCCTTGACGTCGTGATTGGTCGTGCGCTCGATGTCCTTGATACGGGCGGCGTCAGCCTCGGAAAAGTCGCGGACCAACTCGGACAGACGTGTGCGTGCGCCGGCAGAGAAGCTCGATAGTTCGGGCAGACCCGCATCGGACAAGGCCACGAGCCAGGCAACCTCGACTTCGACGCGGTGCGCCATGAAGCCGGCTTCGGACAACAGGCCCCGCAGTGCATCACCGCGAGCCGCGTAACGGCCATCGAGCGGAGAAAGGGCATTGAGGTGACTGATCTGGTCGGCAATCTGCATGGCGTGAAAGGGAAAAAATGTGGAGGCAACCCGCGATTTTATCACCCGGGTCTCTGTAACAATTCAGACCCTCGTTGCACGGTAAAATCGATGGCTGTTTCCCTGGTAGCCAGGCTTGCTATATTTCTCTCGTAGCCAGGCCTGCTATACTCCGCCCGCCTTTCGACTTTGCCTGTGGCCCCCATGAAACTGATCGGTTCACTCACTAGCCCCTACGTCCGCAAAGTGCGCGTCGTCATGGCCGAGAAAAAGCTGGACTACCAGCTCGAAATCGAAAATGTGTGGTCGCCTGACACGCAAATTCAAAGCTATAACCCGCTGGGCAAAGTGCCTTGCCTGGTCATGGAAGACGGCGGCGCGCTGTTTGATTCGCGCGTCATCGTCGAATACCTGGACACGCTGTCCCCTGTCGCACGTTTGATTCCGCAATCGGGGCGTGACCGTGCGGCCGTGAAATGCTGGGAAGCCATCGCCGACGGCATGCTGGATGCCGCTATCCTGATCGTCCGCGAAAATCTACGCCCCGAGACGGAGCGCAGCACGAGCTGGATTGAACGCCAGTACGGCAAGATCGATGCCTCGCTGCACGCCATGGAAGAAAGCCTCGGCGAGCAGGCCTATTGCATGGGTGTCAATTACAGCCTGGCCGACATCGCGGTGGGCTGCGCCACGAGCTATCTGGATCTGCGGTTTGCCCATCTGAACTGGCGCGCCGACCATCCTAATCTGGCGCGCCACGAAGAAAAGCTGTCGCAACGCCAATCGTTTATCGACAGCGTGCCGCCTCCTCCGGCGGCATAAACGCATCAGCCACTAAACGCCTGGACGGCCTTGAACAACATATAGGCCGCCAGCGCAAACAGCAGGCAAGCAAACACGCGCTTTAACGTCGCCACTGGCAAGCGGTGCGCCATGCGCGCACCTGCCGGCGCCGTCAGCACACTCGTGGCCACCAGCGCCAGCAAAGCCGGCCAATACAGGTACCCAAACATGTGCGGCTGCGTGATGTCTGATTTGAGGCCCGAAATGATATAGCCCACGCTGTTTGCCAGGGCGATGGGGAAACCCAGCGCGGCCGATGTGGATACCGCCGCATGCAGGGCCACGTTGCACCAGACCATAAAGGGCACGGACAAAAAACCGCCTCCGGCGCCGACTAGGCCCGACAGAAAGCCAATCCCTGCGCCGGCCGCCGTCGTACCCACCACACCCGGCATCTGGCGTGACGGCTTGGGCTTGGTATTGCGCAACATGCTCCAGGCCGAATAGCCCACGAACAAGGCAAAGAACAACGACAGCCACGCGGTGTTCAGCGCCGCAAATACCGCCCCGCCGGACAACAATCCGCCCACGATAATGCCCGGCGCCATGGCAAATACGATGGGCCACTGAATCGTGCCCTTGCGTTGATGAGCCCGCACGCTGGACACCGAGGTAAACAGGATTGACGTCATCGACGTGGCAATCGCGGCGTGGACGATCAAGTCCTGTGGCATCCCCTGCCAGGTAAATAGCATCGTCAGGAAAGGCACCAACAGCATGCCACCGCCGATACCCAATAAGCCTGCCGCGAACCCGACGACGGCCCCCAGCGCCAGCAAACACACCAACATCATGACATCCACTTCGACTTCCTCCGGTCAAGAACAACGTGTAAGTAAACTTGTTTGAATGCTTGGACCCGGCGGCAGTCGCTACCTGGTATACCGCATCATGTATTTGATGATGAGGCGATAATGCCCCCACCCAGGCAGACATCTCCGTCATACAACACAGCCGATTGCCCAGGTGTCACGGCCCATTGCGGCTGACTGAACGACAACTCAAATGACTCGGGATTAGCCGAGACCACCCGGCACGCCGCGTCGGCCTGCCGATAGCGCGTTTTGGCGCCGATATTTGTCGCCTCGGGNGGNCGGCCGGCCACCCAGCTGGCGTCGAGCGCTTGCAAGCGATCCGACAAGAGCCAAGGATGATCGTGCCCCTGCACTGCGTACAACACATTACGCGTCAGGTCTTTACGAGCGGCATACCAGGCATCGGCCGTGCCGTCATCGCGCTGATTGCCTTTCACGCCTCCTACGCCCAGGCCTTTACGTTGGCCCAAGGTGTAAAACGACAAGCCGTGATGACGTCCGATACGCTGGCCCTCTGGCGTCAAGATGTCGCCAGGTTCGGTCGGCAGATAGCGGTTCAGAAACTCACGAAATGGGCGTTCGCCAATAAAGCAGATGCCCGTCGAGTCTTTTTTGGCCGCGTTATGCAGACCGATTTCGTGCGCGATACGGCGCACCTCGGTTTTGTGGATTTCGCCCAGCGGAAACAACGTGCGCGACAACTGCGCCTGATTGAGGCGATGCAAGAAATAGCTTTGGTCTTTGCTGGCATCGAGTGCCTTGAGCAACTGGTATTCCGGGCCATTCGCGCCCTCAATGGCACGCACCCGCGCATAGTGTCCCGTCGCAATATGTTCGGCCCCCAGCGTCATGGCGTGATCGAGAAACGCCTTGAATTTGATCTCGGCGTTGCACAACACATCGGGATTGGGCGTACGGCCAGCCGAATATTCGCGTAAAAACTCGGCAAAGACCCGATCTTTGTATTCGGCGGCGAAATTTACGAACTCGAAGTCCACGCCGACCAGGTCGGCCACACTCGCCGCATCCAGTAGATCCTGGCGGGTCGAGCAGTACTCCGAGTCGTCGTCATCCTCCCAGTTTTTCATGAACAGGCCGATGACCTCGTAGCCCTGCTGTTTGAGCAACCAGGCCGTGACCGACGAATCAACGCCGCCGGACATACCGACAACGACGCGGCCTTTGCCGCGAGGAATATGAGGGGAAGCTAAAGACATGATAGTGGCATTTTAGCCGGGGATTGCTCAGTCCACGCGTGGTTCGGCTGCACGGGAGACCTCGGCCAGCCAGGTTCGAAACGCCTGCACAATGGGCAGGTTGGCCTTTTGCTCGGGAAAGCACAGGTAATAGCCCTGGCGTGCGCGTACAGGCGCCTGCAAGGCCACGGTCAGCCTGCCGTCACGCAACTCGTCTTCGATCAAACAGCGCGGAATCAGCGCAATACCGAAACCCGCCGCCGCAGCCTGCGATAGCAAGGCATATTGGTCAAAGCGCGCGCCCTCTAGTGCGCGACGCGTGTCGCAGCCCGCCTCATCGAGCCATTCACGCCAGCCTTCCAGGGCCGAGGTATGGTGCAGCAGCGGGTAGCTCAATAATTCGCTGGCGTTTTCACAACCCTTGCCAAGCAAGCGCGGGCTGCCCACCGGCACCACATCGCGCCCGACGATGTAGTCCGCGCCGCTGCCAGGCCAGATGCCTTCGCCAAAACGCACCGCGGCATCAAGCTCCGGGCTCGAAAAATCGTAGCCCTGTCGATGCGGCAAAAACTCCACATGAATATCGGGCCGCACCCGCATGAACGCCGTCAGGCGCGGAATCAGCCAGCGCGCCCCGAAGGTCGGCATGCAGGTCAGCCGCAGGGTGCCGCCCTGGCCCTGATGGGCAATGAGCTCGACCGTTGCGGCCTCGATCTGGCTCAAGCCCGACTGGATTTTCTTCAGATAACTGCGCCCGGCTTCGGTAAGCACCAGGCCTTGCCTGATTCTGAGGAATAGCTCGACCCCTAAAAAGGACTCGAGATGTTTCACTTGTTTGCTAACGGCGCCTTGGGTCACGCAGAGTTCTTGGGCCGCGCGGGTAAAACTGTTATGTCTGGCAGCGACCTCGAAAGCTTGAAGGTCAGTCAGAGAGGGACAAAATCGGCGCATGATAAGCGCGAAATCGAAATGGCTATTTGTAACTATTTACGACTTCATGCATGAGTAAAAGGAATAGCTTACGGAGAATCTTTCGTTTGCGCAAACCCGTATCGAGAACCAAAATTATAAAGTCAGAGTCGCTCTAAGAAGCATGCGCCAAAGCAGGCCAGACCTGTCGCTTTAATCCAATACACTTCCTACAGGGGAATTCATGCAACGTCGTCATGTCATTCTGGGCCTCTCGCTGGCCGCCGCCGCCCTCGCCTCGCCGCTGACCGCCGGTATCGCCCACGCCCAAGATGCTTACCCGAGCAAGCCGATCCGTCTCATCGTGCCGTTCCCGCCCGGAGGCACCACCGACATCGTAGGTCGCCTGTTCGCCGACAAACTCAGCCAAGAGCTGGGCCAAACCGTCGTGATCGAAAACAAGGCCGGCGCCGGTGGCTCGATTGGTAGCGCACAAGTTGCCAGCGCCGAACCCGACGGCTATCTGCTGGGCATCGCCACGGTCAGCACGCACGGTATCAATCCCGCCATTTATCCCAATTTGCCGTTCGATGCGGAAAAAGACTTCACGCCGATCTCGAACCTGGCAGCCGTGCCCAATGTGATGACCACCAACCCCAAGGTGGGTGTCAAGACCATTGGCGAATTCGTTGAGCTGGCCAAGAAAAACCCCGGCAAATTCGCCTATGCGTCAGCCGGTAATGGTTCCGTGTCGCACATGATGGGCGAGTTGTTCAAGATCTCGTCGGGCACCGACCTGATGCACGTGCCCTACCGTGGCGTCGGCCCGGCCTTGAACGATACGCTGGCGGGCCAAGTCGATGTGCTGTTCGATAACCTGCCCTCGTCGTTGCCACACATCCAAGCTGGCAAGCTGGTCGCCATGGCGGTCGCCTCGAACAAGCGCGTCGCCGCGCTGCCCGATGTGCCGACCTTTGCCGAGGCCGGCTTCGCCCCGGTGAACGATTCGTCGTGGTTCGGTTTGATTGGCCCGGCGAATCTGCCCAAACCCGTTCTTGAAAAACTGCACGCCGCCGTCGTCAAGGTCAGCGCTGATCCAGCGTTGATGTCGCGTCTGGAAAGCCTGGGCGCCTCGCCCGTCGCCAACACGCCCGAAGAATACGCACAACAGATCTCGGCCGAAATCGCCAAGAACAAGCGTATTGCCAAAGAAGCTAATGTGAAGATCGACTAATCGATCTACGGCCCCCAGCTTTCCTGGGGGCCGTTTTATTTTTGCGGACGTATCGCGATCATCATGACTATTACGAACCCCCTTTCCTATCGACTGGCTTTGCCAGCCGGCTATCCCGAAAGCGCCACGCCGCTGGTGCTGGACTCGCCGCACAGCGGCACGACCTATCCCCCCGATTTTTCGCCTTCGGCGCCATTTGGCCCGCTGCGTACCGCAGAAGACACCTGGGTCGACGATCTATGGGGCGATGCCGTCGATATGGGTGTTCCCTTGGTGGCCGCCTCGTTTCCGCGCGCTTATATCGACGCCAATCGCTCGCTCGAAGAAATCGATCCGCTGCTGCTCGATCAGCCGTGGCCCGAGCCGTTGCCCGAGTCGGGCAAAGTCAAACTCGGCAAAGGTCTGATCTGGCGCATGCTGGATGATGGCACGCCGCTGTACGATCGCAAGCTCAGCCATGACGAAGTCAACCACCGCATTAATGCTTGCTGGAAACCCTATCACGCCAAAGTCACAGAGCTGATCGATCAGGCCCACACAAAGCACGGCAAGGTCTGGCATATCAACTGCCACTCGATGCCCAGCGTTGCCGGCGCCTATGCGACCGACCAACCCGGCCTCGTACACCCTGATTTCGTGCTGGGCGACCGCGACGGCTCCACCAGCGACCCGGCCTTTCGCCAATTCGTCGCGGCGTGGCTGCGCGAACGCGGCTACAACGTCACCGAGAACGATCCCTACAAAGGCGTGGAATTAGTGCGTGCCAATGGCCGTCCCGCTGATGATCGCCACAGCTTGCAAATCGAAATCAACCGCAAGCTGTATATGGACGAAGTCTCGCTGCGTCCTTCCGAAGGCTATGCCCGTCTGAAGGCCGACCTGCGCGACCTGACCGCGGCCCTGCTGGACTGGATGCGCACGCAAACGGCCTGAAAACGGCTTGATACCAAGGGCTGCAAGGGCGCTGATCAAGAATGCCCTTGTCCTACAGCCTTGTCGACAAACGCTCGTCGACCACCTCAATCCAGTGTCTCACCGGAATATCTGTTCCGCTTTGCAAGTGAGACACGCAGCCCATGTTCGACGACACGATCACCGGCGGCTGATTCTGCAGGATGGCATCCAGTTTGCGATCCCGCAGCGTCAATGCCATCTCGGGATTCAGCACCGAATACGCACCCGCTGATCCACAGCATAGATGCGTATCCATAAACGGCTGCAATTCAAAACCAAGGTCTTTGAGCAGTCGCTCGCTCAATGGTCGCAACCCCTGCCAGTGCTGCAAGGTGCACGGGGGGTGAAAGGCCGCGCGGCCACCGAGGGGCATGCGCTGGCTCAATGTCTGCGCATGCGGCGCCACGATTTCCGCCACGTCTTTGACTAACGCAACGATGCGCGCCGCCCGTTCTGCATAGCGCGCGTCGCCGCGCAGGTGATGCGCATACTCTTTCACCATCGCGCCGCAACCCGAGGCATTCATCACGATAGCTTCGATATTGCCTTGCTCGATCAACGGCCACCATGCATCGATATTGGCGCGCATTTGATCCAGCGCGTCTGCCTGCGCGTCGAGATGAAAGTTGACTGCGCCACAACACCCCGCGCCGGGCGCCAATCTCGCACCGATGCCGATCGCGTCCAACACGCGGATAGTGGCCGCATCGATGGTGGGCATCATGGCAGGTTGGACACAGCCGGTCAGCATCAGGACTTGGCGAACATGCTGCGTCACATCGGGCAATAAACCGGGATGGCGAGGCACCGGCACTTTGCGTTTGAGCGCGTCGGGCAATAGGCTGCGCACCGTCTGCCCGAGTCGCATTGCCACGCCAAACAGCGAAGAATTCATGCCTTTGCGCAAGAGCGTGCGACGCAATCGGTCTGGCCACGAGCGACGCACTTTCTGATCGACCAGCTGGCGGCCAATGTCAATCAGATGCCCATATTGCACGCCAGAGGGGCATGTCGTTTCGCAGTTGCGACAAGTCAAGCAACGATCCAGATGCTGTTGCGTTGCCCGTGTCGGCTCATCGCCTTCGAGGACCTGCTTGATCAAATAAATGCGACCGCGCGGGCTATCGAGCTCATCGCCCAAAACCTGATAGGTCGGACACGTCGCGGTGCAAAATCCGCAGTGCACGCAACGCCGCAAGATGGCATCGGCTTCGCGGCCCTGATCCGTATCGCGCACCCAGGAAGCAAGATTCGTCTGCATGCTGCGCTATAGCTCCAACACCATTCGGCCCGGATTGAATAATCCCGCGGGATCCAGTTCGTGCTTCAGGCGACGGGTAATCGTGGCAACGCCTGAAGACAAGGGATGAAAGACGCCGTCAGCCGGAATGGGCCCGGCTGCAGGTCGAAACAGCGTGGCATGCCCTCCCAGGCGCTCTGCCCACGCCCGGATCGTCTGCGCATCGATGCTGCCGCTTAACCAGCGCTGGCCACCGCCCCATTCCACCAACGTGGGTAGACCGAAGTCCTGGACGGGCGTTGCGGGCGGGAGCGCCAGGCGCCATAGCGGCTGATGCCGCGTAAAGAATGAATGGGTCTGCTCCCGCAAAGACGACCACCAACGCACGGCTTGATCGTCGTCCAGTTTTTCGCCGCCGATATGGCCTACCGCGGCCTGAATGGCCGGCGGTGCGCCCGACAGCCGTACCGTGACGTAGCCCGCCGACATGGCGTCGCCGTGGTCTGCATCGGCACGATGCACAGCGATGCCATCGGCACTGGATTGCGCGGCGGCGGTCCAGCTCGTCGCGGAAATCGCTAACGGTTGGCTGCGCCATTGTGCAAAACGGGACAGGGCTTCTTGTTGAGTCGCCTCAAATCGCACGCTGCACTGTTCGAAAGGTATGGGCAAGACCTTGAGCGATACCTCGACAATGGCGCCGAAAATACCCATTGAGCCGGCCAGCAAACGCGAAACGTCATAGCCGGCCACGTTCTTCATGACCTCTCCGCCAAACGACAACAAGCGTCCCTGCGAATCCAGTAGACGCGCGCCCAGGACGAAATCACGGACGCCACCTGCCGTCATACGGCGCGGCCCCGCCAAGCCCGCCGCCACGCAACCGCCTATCGTCGCCGGCCCACCAAAATGGGGAGGCTCAAACGCCAACATCTGGCCCTGTTCGGCCAACTCGGCTTCGAGCGAAGCCAGAGAGGTCCCCGCCCTGGCCGTGACCACCAACTCGGTCGGCTGATAATTGACGATACCGTTATACGCCGTCATATCCAGCAGGCAATGGCCGTCTTGGGGCGTCACGGGACGGTAGTTGCCATAAAAGGCTTTGCTACCACCGCCGCGCACAAACAACGGCCTGTGAGCGGCGTGCGCCGTCATCACCTGATCACACAACTCCTGCAAGACGAATTTCATACTCGCCGCGCCTAAAAGCGCGCCAGGTCTGGAAAAGGGAGATCTCCCCCGTGCACGTGCATTTTTCCATACTCGGCACAACGTGCCAGGGTAGGAATCACTTTTTCGGGATTCAACAGGCCGGGGGGGTCAAACGCCCGCTTAACGGCCAGGAACGCGTCGAGTTCGTCGCGCGAAAATTGCACGCACATTTGATTTATTTTTTCCATACCTACCCCATGCTCACCCGTGAGAGTGCCTCCGACCTGCACGCACAATTCAAGAATTGCAGCGCCAAATTTTTCTGCCCGCTCGACGTCGTCGGGCTTATTCGAATCAAACAAAATCAACGGATGAAGATTGCCGTCTCCCGCGTGGAACACGTTTGCGCAACGCAGTTCAAACTCGTCCTCCATCTGCTCAATGGCACCGAGCACACGGGCTAAATGGCGTCGGGGAATCGTGCCATCCATGCAGTAGTAGTCTGGCGACACACGCCCTGCCGCCGGGAATGCATTTTTTCGCCCGGCCCAGAACAGCAAGCGCTCGGCCTCGTCGCGCGAGACCTGCAAACGCGTAGCGCCGGCCTCACGAAACACCGTCTCCATGCGCTCGATCTCGTGCGCGACCTCTTGCGTCGTGCCGTCGGATTCGCAGAGCAAAATAGCTTGTGCAGAAACGTCATAGCCCGCTTTCACAAAGGGCTCGACCATCTGCACGGCCTGACGATCCATCATTTCCAGACCGGCGGGAATGATGCCTGCGGCAATCACATCCGTCACCGCCTGGCCGGCCGCCTCGACACTGGAAAAACTGGCCATGATCACTTGCGCGCACGCGGGCTTTGGAATCAGCTTGACCGTAACCTCGGTCACCAGGCCCAGCATACCCTCGGATCCAATGAACAACGCCAGCAAATCCAGGCCTGGCGCATCCGGCGCCTCGGAACCCAGCTCAATCACCTCGCCATCAATCGTCACGACGCGTACACGCAGCACGTTGTGCACCGTCAATCCGTACTTCAGACAATGCACGCCTCCCGAATTTTCCGCGACATTGCCACCTATCGAACAGGCGATCTGGCTAGAGGGATCCGGTGCGTAATACAGACCATAAGGCGCAGCCGCCTCTGAAATGGCAAGGTTGCGAACGCCGGGCTCGACCACCGCCGTCGCCGCGACGGGATCCACCCGCAAAATACGATTGAGCTTGGACAACCCCAGCAACACGCCCTGCGCATGGGGCATGGCGCCGCCCGACAGGCCCGTCCCTGCACCGCGAGCGACCAGAGGCACGCCCAATCGCTTGCACAGTCGCATCACGGCGATGACCTGGGTCTCGGTCTCGGGCAACACTACGAGCGGCGGCAATGTTCGATACAAGGACAAGCCATCGCACTCGTAAGGGCGTGTATCCTCTTCGCGATGCAGAACGCAATGCACCGGCAGTATGCCGCGTAACGCATCGACGAGTTGGCTCGCGGAAAATGTTTGCTCGGGGTGACGCAGATTGGGCTCGACCAATGAGTTCATGTCAACACAATAGCGTGTCACTATCATTCATGGCAGAGCGGATTTACCCGCATCCGCCGCCGGTGCATGCTCTACCGTGGCGCAACCGCCTCGGCTTACCAACTGATGATTTTGCCGGGATTCAGGATGTTGTTGGGATCGAAAGCGTGTTTCAGGCTGCGCATCAGGGCTAACGCGTCTTCGCCGTGCTCGTCGGCCATGAACTGCATCTTGTGCAGACCGATGCCATGTTCACCCGTGCACGTCCCGTCCGCGGCAATGGCACGTCGCACCAAATTGTGATTAATCGTTTCCGACTCACGCCATTCGGCAGGATCGTCAGGGTCCAGCAACATCAGCACGTGGAAGTTGCCGTCGCCGACGTGACCCACGATCGTGTAGGGAAAGCTGGCGCGTTCCAGCTCGTCAACCGTCTCGCGCACACAATCGGCCAAGCGCGAAATCGGCACGCAGACGTCCGTCGTGCTGGAACGGCAACCGGGGCGCAATTGCAGACCCGCGAAATAGGCGTTGTGACGCGCCGTCCAGAGTCGGCTGCGGTCCTCGGGTCGCTCGGCCCATTCGAAATCCATGCCGCCGTGATCAGAGGTGATGCTTTGCACGATCTCCGCCTGCTCCTGGACGCCGGCGGGGCTGCCGTGAAACTCGAACACCAGCATAGGTGTTTCGCGCAAAGTCAGTTTGCTGTACAGGTTGACGGAGCGCACGCTCGCCTCATCCATAAACTCGACACGCGCCACCGGCACGCCCATCTGAATGATCTCGATCACACTCTGCACGGCGTCGTCCAGCGACGGAAAATTGCAGATGGCGGCCGACACGGCCTCGGGTTGCGGATACAGCCGCACCGTGACTTCGGTGATGATGCCCAGCGTGCCTTCGCTGCCGACAAAGACCCGGGTCAGGTCGTAACCCGCCGCGGACTTGCGGGCACGACCCGCCGTCCGTACGACGCGTCCATCGGCCGTCACGACGGTCAGCGACACCACGTTTTCGCGCATCGTGCCATAACGCACCGCATTGGTGCCCGAAGCGCGCGTGGCGGCCATGCCGCCCAGGCTGGCATCCGCCCCGGGATCAATCGGGAAAAACAGGCCGGTATCGCGGATCTCTTCGTTGAGTTGCTTGCGTGTCACCCCGGCTTGCACCGTCACCGTCAGGTCTTCCGCATTGACCGCCAAGAGCTGGTTCATCTGCGATAGATCCAGGCTGATACCGCCCTGGATTGCCAGCAAATGGCCTTCGAGCGACGAGCCCGCGCCATAGGGGATCAGGGGCACTCGGTGCTCGTTGCACAGCTTTGCCACGGCAGCAACCTCTTCGGTGCTGCGGGCAAAGACCACCGCATCGGGCAACATGGGCGGGTATGGCGACTCGTCACGGCCGTGATGCTCGCATACCGCCTGCGATACCGACAGGCGATCAGCAAACTGTGCCTGCAGGGCCTCCAGACAGGCGGCGGGAACAGGACGGCGCAAAGTTTCAGCGGTAGCGGGAGCGTTCATGGCGTCAAAAGCAGTAATGAATGTGAAATTCCCATTCTACGCCTTGCGCCCGCTCGGCCCCCCTATTTCCCGCTGGTGGACGCGACGAGCCGACGCGCCTTGACGGCACCCGCCAAGCGCTCCAGCACCGCGACCGACGCATCCCAATCGATGCAACCGTCGGTAATGCTCTGGCCATAGACCAGCGGCTCGCCGGGCACCATGTCCTGACGGCCCGCGACCAGATGACTTTCGATCATCAGGCCGACAATACGCGGATCCCCGGACTCGAGTTGACGCGCGACATCGTCGACGACCAAGGGCTGGTTTTCGGGATTTTTGCTGCTGTTGGCATGGCTGGCATCAATCATGACACGCTGCGCGAGGCCCGATTTAGCCATGTCCTGGCAGGCTGCCGAGACACTCGCCGCGTCGTAGTTGGGGGCCTTGCCACCGCGCAAAATGACGTGACAGTCTTCGTTGCCCGCCGTCGCCACGATGGCAGAATGCCCACCTTTGGTCACCGACAGGAAATGGTGCGATTGTGACGCCGCCTTGATGGCGTCCACGGCGATTTTGACATTACCGTCGGTCCCGTTTTTAAAACCCACCGGGCACGACAAACCGGAAGCCAGCTCGCGGTGAACCTGGCTTTCGGTAGTGCGCGCCCCGATGGCTCCCCAGGACACCAAATCGGCGATGTACTGCGGCGTAATCATATCCAGGAACTCGCAACCCGACGGTACTCCCTGGCTATTGATATCCAGCAGCAACTGTCGGGCCACCCGAATCCCGCGATTGATGTCGAAGCTGCCGTCCAGGCCCGGATCGTTAATCAACCCCTTCCACCCCACCGTGGTGCGTGGTTTTTCGAAATACACACGCATCACGATTTCCAGCTCACCTTGCAGACGGTCTCGCACCGGTTTGAGGCGGCCTGCGTACTCCAGCGCCGCCTTGGTGTCGTGAATCGAACACGGCCCGATCACCACAATCAAACGGTCGTCCATGCCGTGCAGGATGCGATGCATGGACTGGCGCGCGGCAAAGACGGTCTCGGATACCTCTTTCGTGCAGGCAAATTCGCGCATCACATGTGATGGCGGGTTCAGCTCTTTGATTTCGCGGATGCGAAGGTCATCGGTATTGTGTGACACGGTAGACTCCTGGGTGATTTTCGCCAGGCTGACGGCACAAAAAAGCCGCCAGGTCGGCTGGCGGCTTTTTTTAGGGATTTTGTGCAAACTCTAGACTGCGTGCACCCCTTCCTCCGCCAGCGGCTTCAGAAACCCAAAAAAATAAAAATAAAAGGCGGGGGATGCGAACGTCATAGCGTCAAACTCTAGCACAAAATCCGTAGGGGCGTCCACAGACTCGGAAATGATCAGGCCGTGCCTCCGACGGTCAGGCCATCCATGCGCACCGTGGGCATTCCAACGCCGACAGGCACGCTCTGGCCGTCCTTGCCGCAGGTCCCTACGCCCGAATCCAGTTGCAGGTCGTTGCCGATCAGGCTGACGCGATTCATCGCATCGGGTCCGTTACCGATCAACGTCGCGCCCTTGACGGGATAGGTGATCTTGCCGTTTTCAATCATGTAGGCTTCCGAAGCCGAAAACACGAATTTGCCGTTCGTGATGTCGACCTGGCCCCCGCCGAAATTCGCAGCGTAGAGGCCACGCTTGACCGAGGCAATGATTTCTTCGGGAGGTGTCTGGCCGGCCAACATATAGGTATTGGTCATGCGAGGCATGGGCAAATGCGCAAAGGATTCGCGCCGCCCGTTGCCCGTGGCGCTGGTCTTCATCAGGCGCGCATTCAATGTGTCCTGCATGTAGCCGCGCAGGATACCGTCTTCGATAAGCACATTGCGCTGGGTGGCATTGCCCTCATCGTCGATATTGAGCGAGCCGCGACGGTCCGGCAACGTGCCATCATCCACCACGGTCACCCCCTTGGAGGCGACGCGCTGACCCATACGACCGGAAAACACGCTGGAACCCTTGCGATTGAAATCGCCTTCCAGCCCATGCCCGACGGCCTCGTGCAACAAAATACCGGGCCAACCCGATCCCAGAACGACGGTCATTTCCCCTGCCGGCGCGGGACGCGCTTCGAGGTTGACCATGGCCTCGTGCACAGCGCGATCCACGTAGCCCTGCAAGAGTTCGTCCGAAAAGTAGGCCAGACCGGTGCGGCCACCGCCGCCCGCGTGGCCCATTTCGCGCCGACCGTCACGCTCGGCAATCACCGTCAGGGATAGACGAACGAGCGGGCGCACATCGGCGGCCAGGCGGCCATCGCTGCCTGCCACCAGAATCACGTCGTATTCGGCCCCCAGGCTGGCCATGACTTGAATGACATGCGGATCCCGGGCACGAGCCATGCGCTCGATGCGCTCAAGCAAGGCCACCTTGTCAGGCGCACTCAAGGTCGCCAACGGATCCAGATCGGTGTACAGGCTGCGACTGCCGTCCGGCGGCACCTGGGCCGCGACCTTGACTCTGCCCGCCCCACGACGGGCAATGCCACGCACTGTGCGGGCGGACGACAACAAGGCCTCGGGCGACAGGGAGTCCGAATAGGCAAACGCGGTTTTCTCGCCGCTGATGGCGCGTACCCCCACGCCCTGCCCGATGGAGAAACTGCCGGTCTTGACGATCCCCTCTTCGAGGCTCCAGCCTTCGCTGCGCGTGTACTGAAAATACAAGTCCGCGTAGTCCACCTTATGGGTAAAGATTTCCCCTAGTGCGCGCGCCATGTCGGCTTCGGTCAAGCCCCAAGGGTCGAGCAATAGTGACTTGGCCGTGGCCAGGGATTGGATATCGGGATCGATCAGTTTCATAAAATCTCTGTTTACAGGACTCGATGGCGCAGCGCGGGTAGCGATGCGCGCACTTGCGTCAGGCGCTCAGCCTCTATGGTACCGCTGACGACGCCCGGACCCTCTGGTAACACGTCAATAATCTCGCCCCAAGGGTCAATCAACATGGAATGCCCCCAAGTGCGACGACCGTTGGGATGGCGCCCGCCCTGGGCGGCGGCCAGTACATAGCACTGATTTTCGATCGCGCGCGCCCGCAACAAGCACTCCCAGTGGGCCTTGCCTGTTGTATAGGTAAAGGCGGCCGGCACCAAAATCAAGTCGACTTGCCCCAATGCGCGATAAAGCTCGGGAAAACGCAGGTCATAGCAAATCGACAATCCGACACGGCCCCATGGGGTCTGAAGCGTCTGGACGCCCTCACCCGGACGAATGGCAATCGATTCGTCATACGCTTCGGTACCGCGCTGAAAATTGAATAAATGGATTTTGTCGTAACGGGCGGCGGGTTTGCCGTCCGGATCATAAACAAATGTGGTATTAAACACCCTGCCCGGATCCGGACAATCCAGAGGCAACGTTCCGCCCGCCAACCAAATTTTGTGTTTAGCCGCCTGCGCTGCCAGAAAATCCTGGATCGGGCCGGCACCAGGCTGCTCTTTGACTTCCAGCTTCTGCAGATCGCTGGTACCCATAAAACAAAAATACTCAGGCAACGAAATCAGTTTTGCCCCTGAGTCGACCGCTTTTTCGATTAACTCTCCGGCCTGCTGCAAATTATCCTGAACATCCGGGCTGGAAATCATCTGAATAGCGGCCACTGACATCGTATTCAATCCGGAATTACTCATTTCCTTGCCTTCTATATGATAAATTTAACTCTAAATGTTTTATATGAAGGTGATTTTGGGTATTATTGCAAACACTACCTAATAAAATCGTATTCAGATAAATACCCACAATCAAATTCGTCTGAATATATATCCAGGACTCAATCATGCCTCGTGAAACATACGCTACCCTGCAAGCCAAGATAGAAAAAGAAATCAGCAAACTGCAAAAGAAAGCGGAAGCGCTGCAAACCAAACGTCGCAAGCCGGTGATTGCTTCTATCGTTGCATCGATGCGTGAATACAATATCACCCCGGAAGAAATCACCGCTGCATTCAGTGGCTCGACCCGGACGCCTCGCGCTACCACTCCCCGCAAATCCACGGCACAGGCGGCACCCAAGCGTCAAGTCGCCCCGAAGTATCGCCATCCGCAAACCGGCGAAACCTGGAGCGGCCGTGGCAAGGCACCGCGCTGGCTGGCCGCCGAGGAAGCCGCAGGCAATAGCCGCGAGAGTTTTCTCATTACTCAATAAAAAAACACGGCACACATAATATGGGCCCCCACGCCGCGCCTTCGGCTTGCTGCCCCCCGAGGGGGCGTTTTTGCCTTGGGGCGGCCCGGCGGCAAAATCATTAGGCCCCCACGCCGCGCCTTCGGCTTGCTGCCCCCCGAGGGGGCGTTTTTGCCTTGGGGCGGCCCGGCGGCAAAATCATTAGGCTACTCGCGGATATTGCCGAGTTTCCGAATACCATGGCGTGATTGATAACAACTCATCAATCACGCCATTTTTGTGCAATGTTAAATCGTTGAATTAATCAACAATTAATTCAACGATTTAATGGATACTCAACTTCGCGCTCAGAACCATTATTACCGGGGAAATTATCGAATATCGCCCGTGTTAAATACGGCATTGTGCGCACCAGGTCTTCTCGGCCAGTCACAATATAGGCGGTCGAGCGATAAACCTCCGCCCCTTTGCGGGCGTTATCGTGAATTTCGACGCTCAGACGATTGCGATAAGCGACCGAAGGCACATCGACCCAATTAGGTCCCCAATATCCCGCACCACCCCAAGGTCCGTAAAACCCACCGAATCCGCCATAGAAATAGGGATCGTAGGCCTGCCGGACCATAACTTGAGTTTGCTCGGAGCCATATTCAAATGACACGTTAAATCTGGCTGGGCTGCCCCCTTGCGCCTCGACCAGACCTGTAGAGCTAATACTGGCGCGCATCGCGTCTTGATAGGCTTGATATTCCAGATTATTGGCCTGTTCTGGCTTTGCATCTACAAACCGATAGGCGGCGCCCACGACGTCAGACGGCCATTGCTGAAACGATGTCACCCTGGCCTGTACGGTCGGGGTCGCGCATCCTGTCAGCAACGCTGCGGACAAAACAGCACCCACCCCCACCAGACGGCACAAACCTGCCCACCCTGCACGGGATTGAAACATTGCGGATCTCCTGCTTATGTCCACGGACTCATCATACCGGCCCCATTTCATATCCGGAGCTAATTTGACCGTGTTGGCAGCCAAAAGTTTTCAACTGGATATTTCTACCGGCAAATGCCGTGCCGCCTACTACTACAATACGTGGTCACCTATTCTGATTCGATCCTGGCATGCGCACCGAAACGTCTGTAACCGTATATCGCAAGGACTACCAGCCCTACCCCTACGCTATTCCAGAGGTAGCCCTGGCGTTTGACCTGGATCCTGAGTCCACACAGGTATACGCCACATTACAGATCGAGCGTAAAGCCGATGCGCCTGTCGACGCCCCCCTGACCCTGGACGGCACCGAACTCGAACTGGTGTCCTTGCGCGTCGATGGCGAACCTTGGCCTGCGGATCGCTACACGCTGGACGCGTTGACGCTGACATTGTCAGGTTTGCCCGCGACCGCCACCGTCGAAATCACCAGCCGTTGCAATCCCAGCGCCAACTCTACATTGATGGGCTTGTATGTCTCGGGCGGCAATTTCTTTACGCAATGCGAAGCCGAAGGTTTTCGCCGCATTACGTGGTTTGCCGATCGCCCGGACGTCATGTCGCGTTATCGCGTGACCCTGCGCGCGGGTAGCGATTATCCCGTACTGCTGTCCAATGGCAATTTGCTGACGACGCAGACGCTGCCCGATGGCCGCCAGGAGGCGCAATGGGAAGACCCCTTCCCCAAACCCTGTTATTTGTTCGCCCTGGTGGCGGGCCAGCTGACGCATCGCGAAACAGCCGTTCAGACCGCGTCCGGCCGGTCGGTGCTGCTGCAGGTTTATAGCGACCCGGGTTCGGAAGATCGCACCGAATGGGCACTGGAGTCCCTGGTGCGTGCCCTGAAGTGGGACGAAACCCGATTTGGCCTGGAACTCGACCTGGATCGCTTCATGGTGGTCGCCGTACGCGATTTCAATATGGGGGCAATGGAAAACAAGGGCCTGAATATTTTCAATGCGGCCTACGTGCTGGCCGACCCCCAAACCGCGACGGACGCCAACTACGAAGGGATTGAGGCCGTCATTGGCCATGAGTATTTCCACAACTGGACGGGCAACCGCGTCACCTGCCGCGACTGGTTCCAGCTCAGCCTCAAAGAGGGCCTGACCGTTTTCCGCGACCAGGAGTTTACGGCCGACATGATGGCTCGCGAACTCGACGCCACGGCGGCGGCCAGCGCACGCGCGGTCAAACGCATCGATGACGTGGTCACATTGCGTGCCGCCCAATTCCCGGAAGACGCCGGCCCGATGGCCCACCCGATTCGCCCGGAAAGCTACCAGGAAATCGGCAATTTCTATACCGCAACAGTTTACGAAAAAGGCGCCGAAGTCATCCGCATGCAGCACACGCTGCTGGGCGCCGAGGGTTTCCGTGCGGGCATTGACGAGTATTTTCGGCGTCACGACGGCCAGGCCGTGACTTGCGACGATTTCGTCGCTGCCATGGAGTCGGTCTATACCCAACTGAACCCGGGCCGTGACCTGTCGGTGTTTCGCCGCTGGTATCGCCAAGCCGGCACGCCGCGTATCGCCGTGTCACTGAACTACGATACCGCGCAACAACGCTGCACCGTCACGCTCAGCCAGAGCTGCCCACTGGTGGGCGTCGAAAAACGAGCCGGCGACGATTACGTCAAGGCACCCTTCCACATCCCTTTTGCCCTAGGCCTGCTCGACACCGACGGCCGCGCGATACCCCTGCATCTCAACGGCGCTACCGAGGCACAAGACACCGTGCTGCTCGAGCTCACCGAGCCCAGCCAGCAATGGGTCTTCGAACAGGTAGCAACGCAGCCCGTACCCTCATTATTGCGTGGCTTTTCGGCGCCGGTGAGCGTCGACTACGACTGGACGGATGCCGAGCTCGCCCTGCTGTCCGCTCATGATGGAGACCCGTTTGCGCGCTGGGAGGCAGGCCAGGAATTGGCGACCCGTCAAATCCTGGCGCTGACCGCCCAGCACCAGTCGGGTGCCCAAATGCAAGTCGATGCCCGCTTTATCGCGACTTGGCGCGCCCTGCTGACGGATCCCGCCCTCGACGCCGGCTATCGCGCGCGCGCCCTGACCCTGCCTTCCGAAAAAACCCTGGCAGAGCGCCAGGAGGCCATCGATCCGCCGGCCCTCGCTGTCGCACGCGACTTTCTGCGCGTCGAGCTTGGACGACAACTCGCCACCGAATGGCGCGCGGCCTTTGACAGCAACCAAACCCCCGGTGCGTACAGCCCGGCCCCTGGCCCTGCCGGTCAACGCGCCCTGAAAAACCAGGCGCTCAATCACCTGATGGCGGCCGGCATCGACGGCGCGCAAGCGCTCGCACAAACGCAGTTCGACCAAGCCAGCAACATGACCGACAGCCTGGCCGCGCTCGGTGCACTAGTCAATTACGGTCACCGCCACGCCGCCACGCAGGCATTGGATACGTTCTATGCGCGCTGGCAAGACGATCCGCTGGTCATCGACAAGTGGTTCATGCTCCAGGCCACTGCCCTTAGCAGCACTGTCGATAGCGTACGCGCGCTGATGAGCCACCCCGCCTTCACCCTGCGCAACCCCAACCGCGCGCGCGCCCTAGTATTCCAGTTCTGCCTGAATAACGCACGTGGCCTGCATCGACCCGATGGCGCCGGCTACGCCTATTGGGCCGAACAAGTCTTGGCGCTTGATGCGCTCAACCCAGAAATCGCGGCCCGTCTGACACGAGCTCTGGATAACTGGGCCCGCTTTGTACCGGCGTTGCGCGCCCCCATGCAGGCGGCTCTGCAACGCGTACGCAGCCACGACGGCCTGTCGCGCAATGTGCTGGAAATTGCCTCGAAAGCCCTGGAGTTTGCCGCCTGATACCACACTGCCTGGCAGGGGAGACCCCCGCGCCAAGCATGACCTTGCCTGTTTCAGATTCGCGGTGGCTTGCGCTGCTTAACTGTTTTACGCTGATGACGGAGATCCTCTTGAAACGCAAAACCCTTACTCAATACCTGGTCGAGCAGCAGCGCTCCGAACAGGCCCTTGCACCCGAAGTCCGGTTGCTGATCGAAGTCGTGGCGCGTGCCTGCAAGGCCATCAGCCACGCCGTCAGCAAAGGCGCGCTAGGTGGCGTGCTGGGCAGCCTGGAATCAGAAAACGTCCAGGGCGAAGTGCAAAAGAAGCTCGATGTGTTGTCCAACGAAATCCTGCTGGAAGCCAACGAATGGGGCGGCCATCTGGCGGCCATGGCTTCCGAAGAAATGGAAACCATCCACCTGATCCCCAACCGCTACCCGAAGGGCGAATACCTGCTGTTGTTTGATCCCCTGGATGGTTCGTCCAACATCGATGTCAATGTGTCGATCGGCACGATTTTTTCGGTCCTGCGCGCGCCGCACCGCGTCTCCGGCACCGAAGTCTGCGAACAAGATTTCCTGCAACCTGGCAAAGACCAGGTCGTCGCAGGCTACGCCGTCTATGGCCCGCAAACCATGCTGGTGCTGACTATCGGCAAGGGCGTCGTCGGTTTTACGCTGGATCGTGAAATGGGCTCTTGGGTCCTCACGCACGAAAACATCCGCATCCCCGAGGACACCAAAGAGTTTGCGATCAACATGTCGAACATGCGCCACTGGGCTCCTCCGGTCAAACGCTATATCGACGAATGCCTGGCCGGTAAATCTGGCCCTCTGGGCAAAGACTTCAATATGCGCTGGGTCGCTTCCATGGTGGCCGATGTACACCGCATCCTGACCCGCGGCGGCATTTTCATGTACCCCTGGGATGCCCGCGAGCCCGGCAAGGCAGGCAAGCTACGCCTGATGTACGAGGCCAACCCCATGAGCTGGCTCGTCGAACAAGCGGGCGGTGCTGCCATCAATGGCGAGCAACGCATCCTCGACGTTCAGCCCGAAAAGCTGCATCAGCGCGTCAGCGTCATCCTCGGTTCGAAGAACGAAGTCGAACGGGTGGGCAGCTATCACGCGGAAGCGACAGCGGCGTAACGTTTGTTTGCTGGCGGGGGGATGGCGTTCTTTTGACGCCGTTGCCTCCGTGTAAATGGCCACCGCCAGCCTAATCACCTCGGCTCGGGCGCATACAGGCGCCCTCGGT
>NZ_CBCSFP010000002.1:0-107493 GCF_965138755.1 Bordetella tumulicola
ATCCTACCGGCCCACGCGACCCCCGCCCGTTGCCAGGACGCAGTCGCCGTGCTCACCGTCTCGTGGCCTGAGGTCTCCAACGCCCACACCCTGTGGCGCCAGGGCAATCCCCGCGGGATCGCCACGCCCGCCGCCTCCGGCCAGAGGCTTACAACCCACCCTGTGGCGCTCAATCCTCACTGTCCGCTTGGCGGGTATCGCCGCCTAGCGCCTGGTACAACTGAACCTGGTTGAGTAGCCGGTCCAGCGTGTTCTGATCTCGTTCGATCTCGGCGGTACGGCGTTTTTCTTGAGCGTCGAGCCAGAATCGCAACGCGACGGCGCCGCTGCGATAGCGTACCTCGTACATATCTTCTGCTTGCTGCGCCGCGGCCAGGGATTGCGCTAGCAGTTCGCCCTGTGCGCGGAGTTGGGTGCGCGCCGACAGGGCGTTTTCGACATCGGTCATGGCCTGGTATAGCGCTTGACGGAACAGCAGCACGCGCAGTGCGTATTCCTCCTCGGATACCTGGATGCTCAGGCGCATCTGGTTCCAATTCAGAAACGGCAGCGTCAGTCCCGCTCCCAGCGTGCCGACCGGATTTTGCAGCAGATTGCTCAGTGCCGTGCTGGCGCTACCCAAGGCGCCGGTCAGCGTGATAGGTGGATAGAAGCTCGAGCGCGTGGCGTCCGTCTGTGCCAGAGCTTGGCGCAACCGCAATTCGGCGGCACGCAGGTCGGGTCGGCGCGCGAGCAAATCGGCTGGCACCCCAATCGGCACGGTCGGCAGAGTGGTCGGCGGTAGCCGCGGCGGATCGGCCATGGTGCGGTTTGGCGGGCCATCGAACAAGATCGTCAGCGCATTGACCGTCTCGACACGCTGCTGTGCCATCAGGGTCCGGGCAGCCTGCTGGCTGGCCAGGTTCTGGCGCGCTTCGGCCACTTCCAGCGCCGAGGTGCCGCCTGCGTCGTATTGCACTTGCACCAGTTCCAGCGTGCGCTGTGCGTAGGCGATGCTTTCGTCGGCACTGGCCAGGCGCTGGTTGATGAAGGCTGTCTGCCAGTACAGTGTGGCGGTGGTGCCTACTAGTGACAGGGCAGCGCTGGCGCGATCTTGCTCTGTGGCGGCGGCTTCCCATTCGGCAGCGTCAGTTTGGGCCTGCAGGCGGTCCCACAGATCAAGCTCGTAGCTGACGGTCAGGTTGGCATTGTTATTGCGCAGGATCGTCCGGTCGCCATCCAGGTTGCGCTGGCGGCTGATATCGACAGCGCCGCCGAGCGTGGGAAATTGGTCCGAGCGCGCCAGGCCGGCCCGTAGCTGCGCCATGCGCACGCGCACGGCGGCGGCGGCCAGGTCGTTGTTGCGCGACAGCGCCAAGTCGATCAGTTGCGTGAGTACCGGGTCGTCGAAGTTGCGCCACCAGGTGCCGCCGGCGTTGGCCGTGTCCTGCGCCGTGGCTTGCGTCCAGGTCGGCGGATTTTGTACCGCCGGGCGTTCGTAGGGGGTGCGCATCAGGCCGCAGCCGACTAGCGCTAGCGGTAATGCCAGCAGCAGCGCAGTGGCGATGTGGCGCGCGCGGATGAAAGGAGTGTTCATTCTCGAGCCAGAGATTCGACCGGGTCGAGCCGGGCGGCGTTGCGTGCCGGCAGGTAGCCGAAGCCCACGCCGATCAGCGTGGCGCACACAAAGGCGGCCACCATCGACGCGCCGGAATAGATCAAGCGGAAACTGCCGCCGGAAGCCTGCGCCACCAGCACGCCCAGGCCTAGCGATAGCAGGATGCCCAGCAAGCCACCGATCAGGCAGACCAACACGGCCTCGATCAGGAACTGCTGCATGATATCGCTGCGCCGCGCGCCGACCGCCATCCGTACACCGATCTCGCGGGTGCGCTCGGTGACTGACACCAGCATGATGTTCATCACGCCAATGCCGCCCACCACCAGCGAAATGATGGCAATCGCCGACACCAGCAGCGTCATCGTGGCCGTGGTGCGCTCGATGGTCTGCCGGATGGTGTCGCTGTTGAAAACGAAGAAATCCTTGGTGCGGTGGCGCTGCAGCATGAGCTGCGTGACGGCTTGTGCGGCGATCTCGGTGGGCACGGTGTCCTTGACCCGCACGGTAATGCCGCGCAGATGCTGCTGGCCCAGTACACGGCTGAGCGCGGTGGTGTATGGGATCCAGACATTGAGCGTCTGGCCATCGCCGAACATGCTTTCTTTGCGGACCGTTACGCCGATGACACGCGCCGGCACGGCGCCCAGGAAAATCACCTGTCCAATCGGTTCGGTGTGATTGCCGAACAGCGCCTTGCGTGTGTTCTCGTCGATCACGACTTCCTGGGCACGCCGCGTCACGGCTTCGGCATCGAAGAATTGGCCTAAGGCCGGCTGCAGGCCTCGCACGCGAAAGAACTGCTCGCCCACCCCCTGGATCGAGCCATTGACCGACACGTTACGGTAGCGCAGCGAGGCGGTGGTCGACACCTGGGGGGTGGCGCTGTCCACATAGGCTTGGCGCGCCAGCGCGTCGGCATCGGCTGGCATCAGGGTGCGAATAGTGGCGGCTTTTTCGTCACCGAAGTCCTTGCCCGGATAAATGTCTACAGTGTTGGTGCCGATCTCGCTGATGTCGGCCAGGATCTTCTGCCGTGAACCCTCGCCCAACGCCACTACCGACACCACCGCGGCGATACCGATCACGATGCCCAACATGGTCAAGAAGGTGCGCAGCCGGTGCGCGTTCATGGCCAGCAATGCCATGCGCATCGCCTCGCCGACACGCTCTACCTCGGCCAGCCAGGGGCGCGCGCGCTCGCGTGGTGGGTCGGCTCGCACCGGGTCGGTGGACGCCGCGGGCGCGGCGGGCGGCGCCGGTGGCGGGGCGGTGTTGCGGCGGTCCGCCACGATCTGGCCGTCACTGATTTCAATGATGCGGCGCGCATGGTGTGCGACGTTCATGTCGTGCGTGACGATGACGACAGTGTGGCCTGCGTCGTTGAGTTCTTCCAGGATGCGCAGTACCTCCTGGCCGGTATGCGTGTCCAGCGCGCCGGTCGGCTCGTCGGCCAGGATGATGCGTCCGCCGTTTGTCAGGGCTCGCGCGATGCTGACGCGCTGCTGCTGACCACCTGACAGTTGGCCGGGGCGGTAGTCCAGGCGCTGGTCCAGCCCCAGGCGGCGCAACAGGGCCTGGGCCCGATCGCGTCGAATGCCGCGTGGCGTGCCGGCATAGATCGCCGGCATCTCTACGTTGCCCTGCGCAGTCAGGTCGGCCAGTAGATGGTAGCGCTGGAAGATGAAACCGAAATGTTCGCGCCGCAGTTCGGCCAGTTCGTCCGGGGTCATCGTATCGGTCGCGCGGCCATCGACCTCGTATACACCGCGGCTGGGCCGGTCAAGGCAGCCCAGGATATTCATCAGCGTGGATTTTCCCGAGCCGGACGCGCCCACGATGGCCACCATTTCGCCTGCGTCGATGCGCAGGTCCACCTCGCGCAGCACTGCCACGACCTGGTCTCCGGCGGCGAATTCGCGCCAGACGCCGCGCAGGCTGACCAGCGGATGTTCGTCCGGGGTGTCCCGCATGGTCGGCAGCGTCATTGCGCCACCGCGGGGGCAGCGGCCTCGGCAGACACCACGCGTTCGCCCGCCGACAGACCTTCCAGCACCTGGGCGTTGACATTGTTGTTCATGCCCACCTTGATCTGGCGCTTGGTCGGCTCGTTGTCCGTGCCTACCACCTGCACGGTGTAGCGGCCATCTTCGCCGCGCTTGCCCAGCGCGGACGATGGGATGATCAGGGTCTGCTTGGCCTCGCCCAGCACAATGAAGACTTGCGCCGTCATCGAAATGCGCAGTGTCTCGTCCGGGTTGGGCACGTCGAAGAGGCCGTTGTAATAAACCGCCTCGCTGGTCCCGCTGGCGGCAGTTCCGCCACCTGTCAGCGTGCTGGTGCTTTCGTCGCGCTGGATTGAGTCGGGCGCGGGTTCAATGGCGCGCAGGGTACCGTAGTAGCGTTTGTCGGGTTCGCCCAGAATCGTGAAATACACTTTCTGACCCGGTCGCACGCGTGTGACGTCGGCTTCCGAGATCTGCGCTTTGACGGTCATGGTGTCGACCTGTGCCACTTTGATGATGGTGGGCGCGGTCTGGATCGAGTTCACCGTCTGGCCTTCTTTGGTGACGATGGCCACCACCTTGCCGCTCATCGGTGACGAGATGCGGGTGTAGCCGAGGTTGACGCGCGCCGTGTCGACCTCGATCTCGGCCTGGGCGATTTGCGCATCCAGGGCTACGATGTCGGCGCGCGTGACGTTCAGTGTGGCCTCGGCTTGTTCGAAGTCTTCGCGCGAACTGGCATCGCGCGCCAGCATCTGGCGTTGGCGCGCGTAGGCCAGCTCGGCCTGTTTCAGCGTGGCTTGCTTGGCCTGCCGCTCGGCCTTGCGCGTAGCCAGCGCGGCCTGGACGTTGCGCAGGTCGTTCTGCTGGGTCATGTCATCGATCTCGGCCACCAATTGGCCCTGCTCGACTTCGTCGCCCAACTGTACTTTCAGCGATTTTAGTTGGCCCGACACCTGAGCGCCGACGCTGACCTGCCGCACGGCTTCCAGCGTACCGGAGGCCAGCACGCTGTCTTCCATGTCGGCCAGGCGGGCCTCTGCAGTGACGTAGTCGGGCTTGGGTGGTACGCTGAAGAACAGCATCTTGCCCAGCAGCAGCATGGCCACCAAGGCTATTGCGATCCAGAGATAACGTTTTTTCTTGGTTTTACCCAGAGGCTTCGCGGTCGAATTCGTCATGCAAGGGTTTTAAGACGGACGGGGAGGGCAGTGCTGGGCTTCGCCGGGCATAAGGCGATTTGCGCACCACCGCGTATGGTACTCGATGGTGAATGATTCTCATGAACTGCGCATGACTTAAGGGGTATCCGGTGGATGTTACTAAATGACTGACTTGCATATTGAATTTTATTAAATAGAATTAAATTCTTTATAATAAAATTAAAATGATTCCAGTCAGCACGACATATAAAGCCATGCCCAGATATCCCGTACGCCCGCAAAATGCCGCCCATGCTTCCGAAGGCGGGGTAACCGCAGTTGATCGAGCCTTGACTATCCTGGCTGCTTTTCGAGATACGGATCACGGGCTTACGCTGAGCGAGCTGTCCGAGCGGGTGCAACTTGTTCCCAGCACCGTGCTTCGTCTCCTTGCGTCGCTGCTGCATTTCAATCTCGTCACGAAGCGCAACGATGGCCGCTATGCATTGGGTCATGGGGCGGCACAGCTTTATCGCGTGTATGCCTCCTCGTTCAATCTGCAAGATCTCGTTTTGCCCGCGCTTGAGCAGTTGGTTGCCCGTAGCCAGGAGAGCGCTTCTTTACACGTGAGGCAGGGAGATCACCGTTTGGTGCTGTTTCGCGTCAATTCACCACAATCGTTATCCGATCAAAGCCAGGCCGGTGACCTTTTGCCGCTGGAGCGGGGTTCTGGCGGACACGTGTTGCTCGCCTTCGCCGGTGCAACAGGACGCCAATACGATGAAATACGCCAGGCAGGATTCAAGGCATCGCCGATCAGCGACCGGTCACCGGACCTCGCTGGCATATCGGCTCCAGTGTTTGATGCGCAAGGCGGTCTTCGCGGCGCGCTCGTGCTCACCATGCCTGCCCAGCGATACGCCCCGACGCATATTCAAATTGTGTGCGAAGAGGCTAGGAAATTAACGGAAAGATTGGGAGGTAACGTGTCGTGACTTCTGTGTGTTTGGCGCGCCAGCGCAATACCAGCGCGCGATAAAACTCGCTTAGTCGTGACGCAAACGATCTTCGGTCGCGGTCCATTTTTCGTATTCGAACAGGGACCACAGCTGACGATGCGACAGCATGCGATCGGCTGCGCCGGCCGTCGTTCCTGTGCTGGCCAACTCTTTCAGCATTTGCTGCCCCGCGTAGGTAAAGCAGCGGGTTACGGCATTGGGATAGATCGCGAGCGAGAACCCCAGTTGCGTCAATACATCCGCAGGCAGGATCGGTGTGCGGCCGCCTTCGACCATGTTGGCCAATACCGGGACATTCAATCGCCGAGCGACTTCGGCCAATTCGTCTTTATTCTCAGGACTCTCCACAAACAGCACGTCCGCGCCCGCTTCTGCATATAGAGCCGCACGCTCTAGCGCAGCATCGAGGCCCTGGTCGGTTCGTGCATCGGTGCGCGCCACAATGACGAGATCGGGGTCGATCCGTGCGTCGACGGCGGCTTTGATGCGACCGACCATTTCATTGGTGGACACGAGGTTTCTTCCGCCTTCGTGTCCGCACTTTTTGGGCCAGGCCTGGTCTTCTATTTGGATACCGGACACACCTGCTCGTTCGAATGCTCTGACAGTACGGATGACATTCAGCGGGCCGCCATAGCCCGTATCCGCGTCAACGATGACGGGCACCGATACGACGTCGGCCACGCGAGATGCACGATCTAGGACCTCGGAAAAGGACATAAGACCGACGTCCGGCGCGCCCAGTGCGGACATCGACATGCCGGATCCGGTCAAGTACGTCGCTTCGAATCCGGCCTGCTCCACCAGTCGTGCGCCGATGCAGTCGTAGACACCCGGCGCGACCAGCACGTTCTGCGCGGCAAGCCGACGTCTTAGCGCTGCATTTCTACCGGTTGGTTGACGCAAGCCGAGGGGGTAATCCTGATGGTTAATAGGAACGGTCACATGCTCTCCAAAACGAAGTAGTCAGGTTATTTGATATTTTATCTAATAGAATTTAATTTATTCTAATAGAAATACTATTCAATGTTCCGATCTGCTGTCAAGGCGGTGATTCCTTTGAATGCCTCGCGATTCTTTGAAATCCGGTATCGGGGCAGTTCTGGCATGTCACGATGCGTCATCGTGCGCCAGTGTAAAGTTGGGCTTTCCTTTCCTCTGTCTGTATGGCGTGTACCCGTTTTGCGCTTGTCCTTTGCTTGTGCCTCGGTTTGCTTGGAGGCTGCTCCTTGCCTGATCTCTCGGCGCGCACCCCCAGCGTCGCGCTGAGTCAAACCGAAGCGCAGGACACCGCGTTGGGCCGCGCTATTGCGCCGCAAGCCCGACAGCACCCCGGGAAAAGTGGTATCTATGCGCTGCCCGACGCGCACGATGCTTTTGCCGCCCGCGCATTGCTGGCACGGTCCGCGCAAAAGACGCTGGATGTGCAGTACTACATTTGGCGTGGCGACGTCACCGGTACTCTGCTGCTCGAAGAGTTGCGCGCGGCAGCGGATCGAGGCGTACGTGTCCGTTTGCTGCTGGACGATAACGGCACCTCAGGGCTGGACAGCGAGTTGGCGGCGTTGCACATGCATCCCAACATCGAGATCCGCTTGTTCAACCCCTTTGTGGTGCGACAGCCCAAGATCCTCGGTTTTGTGACCGACTTCATGCGTTCGAATCGCCGCATGCACAACAAGTCATTCACCGCTGACAATCAAGCGACGATTGTGGGCGGACGCAATGTAGGCGACGAGTACTTCGGGGCCGCAGAGGCAGTGCTGTTCGCGGATCTGGATGTCATGGCTATTGGAGCGGTGGTCAATGACGTATCCGCCGACTTTGATCGTTATTGGGCGAGTGAATCAGCCTACCCGGTCGACCTGATTCTGCCCAAGGTCGATGCGGCGGTCTTGCAGACACTGGCATCGACTGCGAAAAGCGTGGCTGAATCCCGGCCCGCGGCGGAGTATATGCGGGCGATTAAAGAGTCTGCGTTCATTAGCCAAATGCTGCAAGGGACTCTCGTCTACGAATGGGCCGACACGCGCCTGGTCAGCGACGATCCGGCCAAAGGCCTGGGCAAGGCTGCCTCTGATGCCATGCTGACGTATCAATTGACCGAACTCCTGGGACGTCCAACTCACAACGTTGATCTGATTTCGCCGTATTTTGTGCCCACCGCGGCTGGTGTGGAAGTGTTTACGAAAATGGCGAAAAGCGGCATCAAGCTGCGCGTGTTGACCAACTCATTAGATGCGACAGACGTCGCCGTGGTTCATGCGGGCTATGCCAAGCGGCGCAAAGACCTGCTCGAAGCCGGCGTCACGCTGTACGAGATGCGCAGCAGATTGCCAGAGACCGATCGGAAAGATAAGGATAAAGAAAAAGGCGGGCCCTTTGGTAGCTCAGGTTCCAGTTTGCACGCCAAGACTTTTGCCGTGGATCAGAAGCGGGCATTCGTGGGCTCATTCAACTTCGATCCGCGTTCGGCGCACTTGAATACAGAGTTGGGCTTCGTCATTGAAAGCCCGATCATGGCACGCCAGATCGGGAGCTCCTTCGACAAAGAAATACCCGAGAGCTCATACGAGGTTCGCCTGTCGGAGTCCGGCAAGATAGTTTGGGTAGAGACCCTGGGCGGTCAGCAGATTTATCACGACACGGAACCTGAAACTAGCCTGTTCAAACGTGCCTATGTCGCGTTTCTGTCCGTGTTGCCTATAGAGTGGCTGCTGTAAGTTGAAAGTACTTTCTGCTGTACCGCCCACTGCGCACCCTACCTGCATGTACATGAGGCGATATTAACGAGGCCCGCTGTCCAGCATGCGTTGACCGAGTACTCCGTGCTACTCGCGCGATGCTTGCCAGGCTGTGTTGTCTTGCGTCGCGCCCTCCATGCGCTTGCCTGATACTTGGCCTGTGTATTGCTGGTCTCCCGCGGTGAACTGAATCGCTTCGCCATTGAGGCGTGCTTCGGTAATCGGTATGACGTTGGTGCCGTCGCGCAGCGATCCACTCAGCATTTGATAGCGTTGGTTGAGTACCAGCTCCTTGTCACCGAGCTTCCAGGTGCCGGCGACTTTGGCGGGGACGATCCATTTGTGAGCGTTGCAATAGGCGGAGCAGTTTTCGTTGACTTGGTCGGATTCATCAGGTTGCCAATCACCCATGGTGAATGAGTTGGAGACAACGCGCGTGCCGGGTTTCATTTCCAGGATGATCGGGCGTAAGCGCTCGTTCAGACTGGGCAACAAGAACAACGTCAAGACCGTCGCCTCGGAGAAATCCGACTTGAAAATATCGGCTTGTTCAAATTTTGCCTTGTCGGCGACGCCTTCGGCTTTTGCCGCCTGTTTCGCCAAGGCGACCATGTCGGGGTTGAATTCGATGCCGCGTGCCGTAGCGCCGCGTTTGGCGGCGGTGATAACGGTGCGACCGTCACCCGAGCCGAGGTCGACCAGGCGATCTTCAGGGGTGAGTTCGGCCATTTCCAGCATACGATCGACCAGCGCTTGGGGCGTAGGCACCCAGACCACGTCTTTACCGGATTGACCAACGGTAGGCTCGTAGGTCGAGGTCTCGGTGGTCGCGGTTTGGGCGGCAAGGTTGGCATGCCAGGCCATGGCGCAGAGCGCCGCGGACACTAAGGATTTTTGCAACGTTTGCATGGACGTTCTCCTTGTTAAGAAGGTAAGTCAGTGGGCGTTGTCGTCGCTCGGATCGGCGGCGACAGTGGGTTCAACGGCTTTGTTCCTGAGCAACAAGAGGGGAGTGCCTGCGGCTAGTACGGCGATACCTACCCAGGCCGCTGCGCCGGTGTGCAGCGTACTGGCGTACAGCATGTACAGGCAGGTCAGGCAGAACACAATCGGGGTGATGGGATACAGCGGCACGCGGTAGGGGAGTTCACGCCCGGGATGTCTCCAGCGCAGCACGAACACGGCAAGGCCGATCAATAACAGAAACCCCCAGAAAACGGGCGCGGTGTAGTCCACCATGGCCTTGAAGCCATCGCGGGTGACCGCGCCCATGGCGATCAAGGTCAGGGCGATGGCGCCTTGGACGAGTTGTCCATTGGCGGGGGTTTTGCCGCGGCCGTTCCAGACGCCCATCCAGCGCATGACGGACAGATCTTGCGCCATGGCATAAAAGACCCGCGCGCCGGTAAAGATGGTGGCGTTCAGTGTGGATACCGCGGCCACGATGATGGCCAGGGTGACGACGATTTCGCCGGTGCCGCCGGCGACGCGCCGCATCATGTCGGCGGCCACCGCATCCGAACTGCGCAGTCCGTCCAGGCCGAGTATCGACAGCAAGGCCACATTGGCCAGCACATACAGAATGACCAGAATCAGGGTGCCGGCTACTAGCACTTTTGCGATGTTGCGTGGGGCGTCTTTGAGTTCGCCCGTCAGATAGGCTGCCTCGTTCCAGCCGCCGAAGGTCAACAGGACAAAGATCATGGCTACGCCCAGGGCGGCGGTTTCTGTTGGGGCGGTCGGTGTTGCTGGTGCCGTTTCGGCGGGTGAGCCGAATAATCCAAAAAGAATTACCGCGGCCAGTGCGCCGATTTCGATCAAGGTCACGACAACCTGGAGGGTCTTGCTTTGCGCGGTGCCGATGACGTTGATGCCGGTGAACAGCATGACGGCCAGTGCCGCGTAGAGCGCGGGGCCGTAGCGTCCGAGCGGGAATAGCTGGGAAACATAATCCCCCAGCACAAATGCCACGCCTGCGATGGCGCCCGTTTGAATGACGGTACCTCGTGCCCAGCCAAACAACATGGCGACGGGGCGACCGTAGGCGCGCGATAGAAAATGATATTCGCCACCGGCATGAGGGTGCGCGGCCGAGAGCTCGGCATAACACAGTGCGCCCATCAATGTGACCAGGCCGCCCGCGACCCACACCATGATAAACGCCCATTCAGAGTTGACATTGGCGGCCACGATGGATGGAGTTCGAAAGATGCCTATGCCGATGACGATGCCCACCATGATGATGACGGCGTCAAAGACCGATAGCGTGCTGACGGGTTTGGCCGATGCTGTCTCGGATCGTGACGTGGGTGATGACACCCGTGGCGCGGTCGGGAGGGCAAGGGAGTCCGTACTGTGCTGGGAAGGGCTGTTCATGAATTTGTCAGGTTCTGGACAATCGACCGCCAGCATGGCGGGTGAAACGATGGGGACTAAATCGACTTCAGCAAAGAGAAGCCGAAGGTGTTGATACCGTGTTCGCTACGAATAAAGACGGCGCCACCATGCATGGAAGCAATCGCGCGTACGATGGATAAACCCAGCCCGTGGTGAATGCCACTCTGGGTGCGCGCGACATCGCCACGATAAAAGCGTTCGAATAGACGAGACTGCAGGTCAGGGGGGATCGGGTCGCCATGGTTGGAAACGGAAATCCACGCATGATCGCCGCGCGTTTCAATGGCGACGATGACATCGGTGCCGGTATAGGCATAACGCGCGCTGTTGGACAGCAGATTAGCCAGCGCGCGATGAAAGAGACGCTTGTCGGCGTGTACCTGAGCATCGCCCTCGACGCGCACGACGAGATGGCGTTCGGAGAAGGTGTCTTCGACGTATTCCACTGTCTTGCGCGATTCGGTCAATAAAGAAATGTCGCTGAGTTCCGCGGCACGATGCCCGTTGTCGGCGCAGGACAGGAACAGCATATCGTTGACGATGCTGCTCATGCGTTCGAGCTCTTCCAGATTGGACTCAAGGAGATCTTGCAATGCACCGAGGTCGCGTTCGCGCACGAGAGCGACCTGGGTCTGGCCGATCAAATTGGTCAGTGGTGTGCGTAGCTCATGGGCGACGTCAGCGTTAAAGCCCTCGAGTTGCAGCCAGGCGGCTTCGCGACGTTCCAGAGCGTTGTTGAAGGACACGGCCAACTCGCGGATTTCGGGGGGCAGTCCGACGGTATCCAGGCGTTCACGTGGGTTGTTGGGCGGCAGGAGGTTGGCTTGCCGGCTCAGCTTACGGACGGGACATAGCCCCAGTTTGGCTATCCAGTAGCCCAATATCGCAACCAGCAAAATACCCAGCGCTGACGCAATGCTCATGACCTGGGTGAATTTCTCTTTGGTATCGATATGGGCCGAGGCATCCAGCGCCACAATGAACTCGACTTCGGGGCGATCGCCAGAGGCCGGAATCGCGCGGCTCATGACGGCCCAGACGTTGGCAGGATCACGGACTTTGACGAAACCGAATGGCGCTTTGGGCATCGCCTGGCCGTTTTCCAGCAGGAATGGGCCACCGTAAGCAAACCGGTCGTCAGCGCTCCGTATCCAGTAGCGAACACGGGCGCCTTCTTGGGAAAAACCATCGAGTTTGCGGCGCACGAGCTCCCATTGAGGTTCGGTGTGACGTGCCTCGATCATGGGGTCAAGCAACGTGTGATGAAACTCGAGCTCGCCACGCACTTGCTCGCGTACGGACTCCGTCAGGAAACAATACAGAAAGAACGCCACCCCTGAAAACACCACCGCGGCGGTGATGGCGAACATCGTAGCCAATCGCCATGCAATGGACGTGCGGCGGCTCATGCCTATCATGCGGTGTCGTCCGGTTGGTCACCGTGTCGGTCCTCGAGCACATACCCCATACCGCGCACGGTATGCAGCAGTTTTCGCGAGTAAGGCGCGTCAACTTTGGCGCGCAGTCGTTTGACGGCGACTTCGACGACATTAATGTCGCTATCGAAATTCATGTCCCAGATTTGCTCGGCGATCGTGAGTTTGGACAGAATCTCTCCCTCGTGGCGCGCCAGCAGACTGAGCAGTGAGAATTCCTTGGCAGTAAGCTCCAGTCGCTGCCCGGCGCGGGCGACTTTGCGTGCCAGGAGGTCGATATGCAGATCGTCAATTTGTAGCGTGGTGGGTTCTCGTGCCTCGGTGCGGCGTCGTGTCTGGGCTTGCAGGCGCGCGACCAATTCCGTAAAGGAGAAGGGCTTGGGCAGATAGTCGTCGGCCCCTTTGCGTAACCCGATGACACGATCATCGACGGCGCCACGGGCGGACAACATGATGATGGGAGTGGATTTCTGGCGGCGCAGTTGGGTCAGTACGCCGTGGCCATCCAGGCCGGGCAGCATCAGATCGAGCACGATGGCGTCGTAGTCGAATTCCAGGGCCAAATGCAGGCCATCCACGCCCGTGTCAGCGACATCAACGGTATAGCCGAGCTCGGTCAGCCCCCGCAGAATATAAGAGGATGTCTTTGCTTCGTCTTCAACGACAAGTACACGCATGAGGTGGGATCGCTCTTGTACAAGGGGGAAACAACTCGTACCACGGGAAATCAGTCTACGTAGGCGTGTGGGTCACCGCGCTGACGATACGCTGACATTTTTGTCAGCTACACCGCTATGTCGCGTATTTTGAGGGGTAGGCTTGGCGCCGGCCGATAGCCGATGCCAAGCGTAACGTCCAGTGTAGGCGAATCAGCGGTGTTCGCCATCCAGGTAGAGCCAGTGGCCGTCGACGCGCAGGAATCGGCTGATTTCGTGCAGGCGCGTGGCTCGGCCCGCCTGACGGTAACGTGCGACGAATTCAACACTGGCGTGCTCGGCATCCTGCTGGATGTGCTGCTTGATTTGCAGCCCCAGCCATTTCAAGTCCGCGGGATTGGGGTCGAGTTGTGTTGGTCGCGTATCTGGGTGCCACGTATCGCGTAAATACGACAGTTCGTCCAGGACAAACGCGCTGTAACGCGAACGCATCAAGGCCTCTGCGGTGGGGGCCTGCAGACGTTGCGAGCCACGATGCCATGGCTCGCAGCATCGTGCATAAGTCAGGCCGCTTTCGCACGGGCATGACGGCATGGATCAGGCTACCAGGTCTTGATAATCGGGGTGCCGAGCGATGTAGGCCGCGGCATAGGAGCATACCGGCAGGACGAGCCAGCCACGTTTGCGGGCCGTGTCCAGGGCATGGCGGGTCAGCGCCGCGGCGATTCCCCGGCCGCCAATCGCGCCAGGTACGCCCGTGTGCTGGATGATCATGGTGTTGCCACGCAGTTGGTAATCCAGCACGCAAAGGTGCCCATCCACGTCGGCTTGAAAGCGACCTTGTGCTTCGTCGTGCGTAATGGCAATTGGGGTGTCGGACATAGGGTGCGTGAGATCAACGGCCTGTGAGATCAACGATAGAGCAGCAGCATGACCCAGACTGCGATCATGGCGATCAAGCCCACCCAGCATGACATCCAGAATCCGACGATAGGGACTTTGATGCCGAAGGGGACGCGCTTGGGATCGACGTGGCTGAGCTGTTTGTTGGCATGTGCAAACATACCGAAATTGAATCCGGGGAAGGCCAGGCGAAAGAAGTAATCTTGAAAAATCGTGGTTTTGATGACGAGCGGAAAACGGCGAAAGGATCCGTGCTCGAGCAGCGGGTGCTTGAGCGTGGCATTAATGCGTTCTGTGCGAAAGAAAAACAGCACGAGGCCGCACAAGCAGCAGACGACAAAACATAACGTGACGAGACTGAAAGCGTAGGCGAGTACTTGCGTGGGCATAATATTTAATTGGTAACGAGTGGGCGACGGGTCGGGCGTGGCGGAGCTGGGTGGTATCTAACCCCGTGTCTGCCCTTCGCCGTTCAGTATCCATTTTAGGGTGGTGAGGCCTTCGAGGCCGACTGGACCGCGTGCGTGCAGGCGGTTGGTCGAAATGCCGATTTCTGCGCCCAGGCCGTATTCGAAGCCATCGGCAAAGCAGGTGGGCAGATTGACATAGACGGAGCTGGAGTCGACTTCACGCTGAAAACGCTGAGCCGCGGAGAGGTCTTCGGTCACGATTGATTCGGTGTGGCCGGAGCTCCATCGGGCGATGTGCTCTATGGCTTCGTCGAGCGAGTCGACGATACGCACCGCCAGGATGGGCGCCAGATATTCCGTGGCCCAGTCTTGCTCGGTGGCGGGTTTGGCGGCCGGCACGATGTCACAGGTACGAGGACAGCCGCGCAGTTCGACGCCGTGTGCGGTAAAGGCCGTGGCCAGTCGGGGCAGGATGGAAATGGCGGCGCCGGCATCGATCAGCAGGGTTTCCATCGTGCCGCAAATCCCATAGCGATAGGTTTTTGCATTAAAGGCGATGGTGTGGGCTTTTTCCGGATCGGCGGCCGCGTCGATGTAGACGTGGCAGTTGCCGTCCAGGTGTTTGATCAAGGGGACGCGTGCCTCGCGTGCCAGGCGTGCAATCAGGCCTTTGCCGCCGCGCGGAACGATGACATCGATGTGCTCGGTCATCGTGATGAGCTTGCCGACGGCCGCGCGGTCGGTCGTGCCGACGACTTGAACAGCCTCGGCAGGCAGACCCGCGGCCTGCAGGCCGGTTTGTACGATCTCGCCGAGCGCGACGTTGGAGTGAAAGGCCTCGCTACCCCCACGCAAAATCGTGGCATTGCCGGATTTCAAGCACAGCGCAGCGGCGTCGATGGTGACGTTGGGGCGAGATTCATAGATGATGCCGATGACACCCAGCGGGACCCGCATCTGGGCGACCCTCATCCCGTTGGGGCGGGTGCTGCCTGCCGTGGTGCTGCCGACGGGGTCTGGTAGGCTCGTGATTTGACGCAGACCCTCGGCCATCTGGGCGAGCGATTTGTCCGACAGGGTCAGGCGATCGAGCAGGGCGGGTTCCAGACCGTTGGCGCGCGCGGCCTCGAGGTCTTTGGCATTGGCGGCCTTGAGCGTGTCGCCGCGCTCGAGCAGGGCGTCGGCCATGGCGAGCAAGGCCCGGTTTTTCGCCGCGCCGGTGGCGCGCATCATGGCACGCGATGCGCGTCTGGCGTTCTCGCCCAAGGCCAGCATGGCGGAATCGAGATCAGAAAAGGACATGAACGTGTCTAGCAAGATTTTGTAAGTGGCGCCGCGTTGTGCACCAGCAGATAGGGTTAAGTGTACCTGTTGCGCCCTGATGGGCTGCTGAGGGAGCACACTGGGGCGCCGCGGAAAACCAGGCGTCGGCAGGCGAACCAACGGCACTGGTACCCGTGGTGGCCCTCTTCACGAATCAGGCACGCCTGCCGGCAGCGGCCACGCGCAGAGCCAGCCGGGTCATTTCTTCCCAAGGATCGGATAGGCGGCCGGGGACGGTCAGGCCCTTGATCAGGCGGTCGACCTCGTGGGCGTGCTGGACGGCGACGGGCCAGGCTTTGGCCGGGATGCGTCCCAGGGCCTGCAGGGCCAGTTTTTCATGGGCGCCGAAAATTCGCAGACGGCGCATCAGGGCGCCGGTATCCTGGCCGTTGGCGCGTGCCTCGGCCACACGCGCCAGGAGACGGATCTCGTCGCCGACGGCCCAGAGCACCAAAGGCAGGGCTTCGCCCTCGGCGCGCAGGCCTTCGAGCATGCGAACGGTGCGTGAGGCATCGCCCGCCAGCATGGCATCTCGCAAACCGAATACATCGTAGCGGGCTACGTTGAGCACGGCGCGCTCGACGTCCTCGGCAGCCAATTGACCCTCGGGATAGAGCAGTGCGAGCTTCTGGATTTCCTGGTGGGCCGCCAGCAGGTTACCTTCGACTTTATCGGCGATCCATTGCAACGTCGTACTGTCGGTACGCTGGTTTTGGCGCGCGNGGCGCNCCCCGATCCAGGCGGGCAGGCGGCCGCGCTCGATGGCGGGCAGCTCTACCATGATGCCGTTTTGCGCCAGCGCTTGCGCCCATTTGGTGTCGCGGGTGGCTTTGTCCAGACGGGGCAACGCCACCACAATCATGGTATCGGGGTCGGGCTGCGCGGCGGCCTGGGTGGCCAGTTTGGTCAGCGTATCCGCACCGGTCTTGCCTGGTTTGCCGGTGGGGAGCTTAATTTCCAGAATGCGCCGGTCGCCAAATAGCGAGACGCTTTGAGTAGCGGCAAAGACGGCGCTCCAGTCACTACGCGCATCCATGATCATGGACGTACGGTCGGTATAGCCCGCCTGGCGCGCGGCGGCACGCAGCGCGTCGGTGGTTTCGATAACCAGCAGGGGTTCGTCGCCGGACAGCACGTACAGCGGCGCCAGGCTTTGCCCGGCGCGCTGTAGATGATCGGCCAGGCGATCAGCGTCCAGCTGTTGCCCCATGCGTCACCAATTGCCCGTACCGGGCGACCCGGGCGTCTGCCAGGTTTCAGGCCGCTCGTTCGAAGGCGCGAAATTGGGATCGTAGACCGGGTTATCGGGATTAATGTCGCCGCGTTGGGCTGCGGCGTAGGCCGTATGGACCTCAGGCGCGGTCAGGCGTCGTAGCAGCCGGCTGACGAGAGACTCCTGCATGGATTCGTACAGGGTTTCCATTTGTGCTTGCTTGGCCTGGACGACTTGGTCGTCGTAGGGCATTTCGCGATAGACCGACAAAGTGGTATCGGGCAGGATGGCGATGCCCTTGTTGGTGATCAGACGAAAGGTAAAGATGATACCGAGTTCGTATTCTTCGACGCGGCCTTGTGCATTGAGGGAGACCTCGCGCAACGATCGGTCGTTAGCCACCAGTTGCAAAATGGCGGCCGCCTCTTTGGGTGTGCCGACCAGCTTTGTGTCGGGGGACGACGCCCGGATGGCGCGGCGGACGTCGGCGCCAAAGCGGGTGTTGTCGGGAATGCCGACATAGAGCGTTTCAAAGGGCAGGGGGGTGACGCCGCGCATGGTAAAGCCGCACGCCGCCAGCAGCATGACGGTCGCCAAGCTGACGGCACGCAGCCACCAGCGGGAGCAGTGTTGCGGGCGGGATGGGGCAGAGTGCATGCGTGACCTCTTTTAACCGACGACGTTGACCAGCTTGCCCGGCACGACAATGACGCGCTTGGGCGGGCGACCTTCGAGGAAGCGGGCGACCTCGTCCTGGCCGGCGGCGATTTGCTCGATGTCCGCTTTGGAGGCCTGGGCCGCGACGCGGATCGAGCCACGCAATTTGCCGTTGACCTGGAGCATAAGTTCGATTTCGTCGGCCACCAGGGCTGCCTCGTCGATCTGCGGCCAGGGCGCGTCCAGCAGATCGCCCAGGACGTCCGCGTAGCCCAGGTCGCGCCACAGGAGCCAAGTGACGTGCGGGACGACCGGGTACAGCACGCGCAGCAAGATGCCGAGGGTCTCGGCACGCGCAGCATCCGCCATCACGCCGTCGGGCAGTTCGGCGCCGTCGATGGCGTTCAGCATTTTCATGCATGCCGACACGACGGTGTTGTACTGAATGCGCTGGTAATCGTAGTCGGCCTGCTTGAGTAGGTTATAGACTTCGCGACGCAGGTCTTTGACGGGGGTGGGTGCTTGCGACCAATCAGGGCTGGCCGTCAGGCCACGCGCGACGGTTTCGTGCNGGGCGNGGCCCAGCGACCAGAGGCGGCGCAAGAACCGATTGGCGCCGTCCACACCGGAGTCCGACCATTCCAGCGTTTGCTCGGGCGGACTGGCGAACATGACGAACAGGCGAGCGGTGTCGGCGCCCAGGGTGTCGATGAGCGCTTGCGGATCGACCCCATTGTTCTTGGACTTGGACATGGTGCCCACGCCGCCGTACTGTATGTCGGAGCCATCGGACTTGAGCTTGGCGCCAGTGATGGCGCCCTTGGCGTCGTACTGGTTTTCGACGTCTTCGGGCCAGAAGTACTCGACGCCGCCCTGTTCGGTTTTGCGAGAGTAGATATGGTTGAGCACCATGCCCTGGCACAGCAGCTTGGTGAACGGCTCGCTAAAGTTCAACAGGCCCAGGTCACGCATCACTCGTGTCCAGAATCTGGCGTACAACAGGTGCAGCACGGCATGTTCGATGCCACCGATGTACTGGTCCATGGGCATCCAGTAATCGTTACGGCTATCCACCATGGCCTGATCGTTGCCGGGCGAGGTATAGCGCATAAAGTACCAGGACGAGTCCACAAAGGTGTCCATCGTGTCGGTCTCGCGCCGCGCGGGCTTGCCGCAGCTCGGGCACGAGCATGACAAGAAAGCCTCGTTTTTGGTCAGCGGATTGCCGCTGCCATCGGGGATCAGGTCGTCGGGCAGCACCACCGGCAGGTCTTTTTCAGGGACCGGTACCGGGCCGCAGTCGGCGCAGTGAATGATGGGGATGGGGGTGCCCCAGTAGCGTTGACGCGAAATTCCCCAGTCGCGCAGGCGCCACGTGGTTTGCTTTTCTCCCAAGCCTTGCGGAGCCAGGTCGGCGGCGATCGCATCGACGGCCTGCTTGAATGACAGGCCGTCGTATTTGCCGGAATTGACGGTGCGACCCTGTTGCTTGTCGCCATACCATTCTTGCCAAGCGTCGGTAGAGTACGTCTTGCCCTCGACTGCGACGACTTGCTGGATGGGCAATTGGTACTTTTTGGCAAAAGCGAAATCGCGTTCGTCATGGGCAGGCACGCCCATGACCGCACCGTCGCCGTAGCTCATGAGCACGTAATTGCCGACCCAGACGTCGACAGGCGCGCCCGTCAAGGGGTGCGTGACAGTCAGGTCGGCTCGCATACCGGCTTTTTCGCGGGTGGCGATTTCGGCTTCGGTCGTACCGCCGAGCTTGCATTGCTCGATGAATGCGGCCAGCTCGGGGTTGGACCGGGCGGCGTGCGTGGCCAGCGGATGCTCGGGCGCGACGGCGCAGAATGTGACACCCATGATGGTGTCGGCACGGGTCGTAAAGACGTAGAGCTTGCCGTCCTGGATCAGTTGGCCGTCCGCGCCGGTGATCTGGTGCGGGAAGGCAAAACGCAGGCCCTCGGATTTGCCGATCCAGTTTTCTTGCATGATGCGAACGCGTTCGGGCCAGCCAGGCAAGCCCGTGCGCACTTGGTCGAGCAATTCGTCGGCGTAATCCGTAATGCGCAGGTAGTACCCGGGAATCTCGCGTTTTTCGACGAGCGCGCCCGAACGCCAGCCACGACCGTCGATGACCTGTTCGTTGGCCAGTACGGTGTTGTCGACCGGATCCCAGTTGACGACTTGGGTCTTACGATAGGCGATGCCTTTTTCGAGCATCTTCAGGAACAGCCATTGGTTCCATTTGTAGTATTGCGGATCGCAGGCGCACATTTCGCGCGACCAGTCGATCGCCAACCCCATCGCCTTCATTTGTTTCTTCATGTAGGCGATGTTGTCGTAGGTCCATTTGGCCGGTGGCACTTTGGACTTGATGGCGGCGTTTTCGGCGGGCATGCCAAACGCATCCCAGCCCATGGGCATGAGCACGTTGTAGCCGCGCATACGCAACTGGCGCGCCATCATGTCGTTGATGGTGTAGTTGCGGACGTGACCCATGTGTAGCTTGCCGCTGGGGTAGGGCAGCATGGAACATGCGTAGAACTTTGGCTTTGGGGTGCCATCGGCGTTCTGGGCGTGTTCGGTGACACGGTAGGCGTCGCGCGCCTGCCAGTCTTGCTGGGCGGCGGCTTCGACGGCGGTGGGGCTGTAACGTTCCTGCATGGGCTCGTGCGCGTATCTAGAAAAAGAATAAGGGCCGTCCGGCGCAATGCCACGGACGGTCAAACCGCTAATTATAGAGAGTCCCTGCGTTTGGGGCGCCGAAGGCCGATTTTCGGGCGACGGCAGGGATCAAAACGACAAGGCCCGCCTCTTGCGAGACGGGCCTTGTCGTTGAAACTGAGGAGCGGGCTCGAAATTACTGAGCGGCGTCTTTCAGTTTCTTGAGCGGGCGAACCTTGACCTTGACCGAAGCGGGCTTGGCCGGGAACCAGCGCTCTTGGCCGGTGAACGGGTCTTTGCCGAAGCGCTTGGCCTTGGCGGCGATCTTTTGCACGGTCACTTTGAGCAGGCCGGGCATGGCGAACTCGCCGACGCCGCGCTTGTTGACCGAACCCAGAACGGCGCTTTCCAAGCTAGCCAGCACGGCCTTGACCGATTTGGCTTCTACGCCGGTCTGCTCGACCAGGTGAGCAATCAATTGCGACTTGTTCAGTGCTTGTTTGATGACGGGAGCCGAAACCGTTTTCTTTACTGCAGCGGTCTTGGCGACGGTTGCCTTTTTAGCAGGTGCTTTTTTAGCGGGTGCTTTCTTGGCCGCAACCTTGGTGGCAGGGGCTTTGGCAGCAGTTTTGCTAACTTTCTTGGCGGGAGCTTGTGCTTTGGTAGCCATGGTCGAAATCCGTATGTTGAGAACACGAGATAGCTCGGTACCGAAGATCGGCACTTGGCACCTCGCGCCCGATGATAGCGGAACTTCGCGCGTACGGGCGCATTTCTGTGCGTTAAGGCCTTAAAACATGTTGTTTTCGTGACAAAAGAGAGAGGTATGTTGATATGGCCGTGTGTCTGCGTGGTCTCATCGGCCGCGCTCTCAGTTAGCTGTAATTTGCGTCGTGATACGATATTTTTGGGGTCGGCACACTGCCGATCCCGTTTTGTTTTCTAGACATTGTCTTTGTTCTTTAACCCTGTGTTTGCCCTATGGCCCCTCTTGCTTCTTTGTCTCCCACCCGTACACCGGGCACGTCGCGATTAGGCGATTTCACGACGGATCGTCGCGTTCTCTTGTTGATGTTGATGGCCGCGTTGGTCGGCTTGGCGGGCGTCGGTGCTGCATGGGTGTTGCTGCGCTTGATCACGCTGTGCACCAATTTGGCGTATTTCGGCCGTTTATCACTAGAGGAGATACCGATAGCGAGCCATACCTTGGGTTGGGCGTCCGTTGCCGTGCCGGTGGTAGGGTGCATCATCATTGGGTTCATGGCACGTTACGGGTCGGAAAAAATCCGCGGCCACGGTATTCCAGAAGCAATGGAAGCCATCTTGATCGGCAAGAGCCGTATTCAACCCAAGGTTGCGGTGCTCAAGCCATTGTCCTCGGCGGTATCAATCGGTACAGGCGGTCCGTTTGGCGCGGAGGGGCCCATCATCATGACGGGCGGCGCGATTGGCTCGTTGTTGGCGCAGATGGTGCATATGAGTTCCAGCGAACGCAAGACGTTGCTTGTCGCAGGAGCGGCGGCGGGTATGACGGCCGTATTTGGAACGCCCATTGCCGCGATTTTGCTGGCGGTAGAGCTGCTGTTGTTTGAATGGAAGCCGCGTAGCTTTTTGCCGGTGGCCGTGGCTGCCATCGTCTCGGCCTCGGCGCGGCCCCTGTTATTACATAGCGCGCCGATTTTTCCGTATGCCGGATTGGGCGAGCCCTCACTGCCGCATGTGCTGGCCTGGGCAGGTTTAGGTGTGTTGGCGGGCCTGGGGTCAGGGGTGCTGACGTCGCTGGTTTATTTGTTTGAAGACTGGTTTGAGAAACTCCCTATCCATTGGATGTGGTGGCCGGCCATAGGCGGCTTGGTCATCGGTCTGGGTGGCTTGATCGAGCCATCTGCGTTAGGGGTCGGCTATGACAACATTGCTGATTTGCTGGCGGGCAAACTGGCGATTCAGGCCGTATTGCTGCTGTTATTGGTGAAAGTGGTGATCTGGTCCGTCGCGTTGGGGTCCGGAACATCGGGGGGCGTGTTGGCCCCGCTGCTGATTTTTGGCGGTGCGTTGGGGGCGCTGGCGGCGCCGCTGTTGCCGCAGGCCAGTCCGGGTTTCTGGGCCCTATTGGGCATGGCGGCGATGATGGGGGGCACGATGCGCGCGCCACTGACCGCGACCTTGTTCGCGGTAGAGTTGACCGGTAATTTCAGTGTGTTGTTGCCCGTCTTGACAGCGTGTGCGTTTGCCTATGGGCTGACCGTGTTGCTGTTGAAACGCTCTATCCTGACCGAGAAAATCGCGCGTCGCGGCCATCACATTACGCGTGAATATCACGTCGATCCTTTCGATTTGGTGCGGGTGTCGGCAGTGATGACGACCTCGGTTCAGACGCTGCCCGCCTCATTGTGTGTCGCTGAGGCGATCGAGCACTTTACGACCGCGGAGCGGCGCCATACCGCCTATCCCGTGGTGGATACGCAAGGTAAAGTGGTTGGGGAAATGACGCGCGCCGATAGTCTGGCCTGGACCTTGGAAGACGAAGACGCTGCGCGGCCGTTAGGCGAGATATTGGCGGGTCGTGAGCTTTTCGTGGGTTATCCTGACGAGCTAGCCAGCCAAGTGGCGGATCGCATGGCCTTGACGGGGGGCGGCCGCGTGCCGATTGTCGAGCGTGCGACGGGTCGCCTGGTGGGGCTGGTGGGCCGCAAAGACTTGCTGCGTGTGCGGGCCGGCCGACTGCGGGACGAGCGTGAGCGCACCGCATATTTTCGCTGGCGCGGTGCGCGTCGACGTTCGGTCGACCCTCAGTAGGGACTATCGGGTAGAGGTGAGCCGGGCCGTTCAATAAGGATACGATCATGGCAGTCGATATTTCGGGTTTTTCATCGCCAGCCGTCGGGCTGGATACACCGTTGGAATTGCTTTCGGCCTGTCATGATCGGATGGGGCGGCAATGCGCGACTCTCACCCGCTTGGCCGCGCATGTGGCGCAACATGGCGCCGATACCGTGGCACAGACCGCGGCGGCCAGTGTCTTGCGTTACTTTGATACCGCGGCCTTGCTGCATCACCGTGACGAGGAGGACGACCTATTTCCCGCCTTGATCGAGTCCATGGCGGGCTCGGATGCGGTGTGTCTGCATGCAATGGTCGATGGGCTCACACAAGAGCATCGTCAGTTAGAGGCCCTTTGGCATCGTTTGCACGAGCCATTGGCGGCGTTGAACGCGGGACAGTCCGCGAACTTGGACTCGTCTCTTGTCGAGCGGTTTTGTGCGATGTATGCGGCGCATATTCAGCGGGAAGAGGACGAGTTGTTGCCGATGGCAGGCCGGCTACTGGACGATTTGGCGCTGTCCGACATGAGCCGAGCGATGCGGGCACGGCGTGGCGGCGGCGCGAGCTGAGGACTCCCGGGACACAGCGTGATGATAGACACGATGAGGCGCCTGTCAATACCGAACGTGAGGGGTGCCGTGATCTGGTTTGTCAGGTGATCCTGCGTTGCGCGCATCGGTGCATACGGCTACCCTAGATACCCGCTGGGAGACAGCAATGCGTCGGCATCGTACCGGCGACCGGCCTGTCAATGGTCGACCGCGATCCGAATTGGCTAATAACCGCATGACATTAGGATGATGCAGCGCGTGGGCAAGGTGTTAAGCCGCTTGTTGGGGACATGGGTCCATGATGTTGGGCCCGCCTCGTTGCGAGCCGATGCGGTCGCGGGGCTGCTGGGGGCGTTGCTGGTATTGCCGCAAGGGGTGGCGTTTGCCACGCTGGCCGGGCTACCCCCTCAATATGGGTTGTATTCCGCGATTGTGCCCTGTGTGGTGGCCGCGCTGTTTGGCTCCAGCCGACATGTCATGTCCGGCCCCACGAATGCCAATTCGCTGGCTCTCTATGCGGTGTTGGCGCCGCTGGCCGTAGCGGGCAGTCACGAGTATATCCAGATGGCCCTGGCCGTCACGATTTTGGTGGGTGTCTTGCAATGGCTGGTCGGCATCCTCAGATTGGGTGCGCTGGCGAACTTCATTTCCCCATCGGCATTGTTCGGTTTTACCAGCGGTGCGGCCTTGCTGATTGCGGTGCATGCGCTTAAAGACGCGTTGGGTATACATGGCATCGAGGCGCATGGGGCGGGAGCGGTGCTGCTGGGCGTCGCGCAAGGGTTGCCCGCGCTGCACTGGGGGGCCTTCTTAGTGGCGCTGGTCACGATCGCCATATCGATCGCGGTACGCCGCTGGGATCGCCGCAAGCCTCACCTATTGATAGGGCTGGTGGCTGGTACGGCGGTGGCGGCGATGCTGAATGCCTGGGTTTTTTTGGGTAATGCCGAGCGCATCCCGGTGCTGGGTTCGCTGTCGCAGCCTTGGCCGCCCTTTCATGTACCCGATATCCCATGGCGTTCGCTGCCGGAGCTATTGGGGCTGGCATTTGCCCTGTCCATTGTGGCGCTGGCGCAATCCATCTCGATTGCCAAGGTCGTGGCGTCGCGATCGGGGCAGGCGATTGACGCCAATCGCGAGTTCATCGGACAGGGTTTGTCGAACATGGTGGGCGGATTTTTTTCGTCCTATTTATCCTGCGGCTCGCTGAATCGCTCCATTCCCAACTACGAGGCGGGGGCGCGCACCCCCATGGCGGCCGTTTTCGCGGCGGTGCTGCTGGTGTTGCTGGTGACCGTCAGCGCCCCGTTGTTGGCAAGCATCCCGGATGCGGCGATTGCCGGGCTGCTGCTCGTGGTGGCCTGGAATCTGCTGGACTTGCCGCACTGGCGCCGCCTCGCTCAGGTACAGCGCAGCGAGTTTCTGATTGCGCTGGCGACGATGGCCGCCACGGTGATGATCCGCATGGAAATCGCGATTTTGCTGGGCACGCTGCTGTCATTGATGACGTACTTGCACCGTACCTCGCATCCCGCCATGCGTACGATGGGGTTCAGGGCTGACGATCCGGACCGTCATTTTGCGGTGCTGGATGATACGCCTGATGCACTGCCCGAATGTCCCCAACTCAAGCTGTTGCGCATGGAGGGCTCGGTCTATTTTGGTGCGGTGGCGCATGTGGCGGATCGTCTGCAGGCCCTGCGGATGGAGCCTGATGCGCCCCGGCATCTGCTGGTCATGACCAAAAGCATGAATTTCATCGACCATGCCGGCGCCGTAGTGTGGGAATACGAGTTGCGCAAGCGGCGCGAGATGGGGGGCGATCTGTATTTTCATCGCCCGCGACCTGGGGTGATGCAAATGTGGCGCCGCTCTGGGTTCGTTGATGACTTGGGCGAAGACCACCTCTTTCCGGACAAGGCGACCGCGATTGCGCGGATCTACCAACGCTTGAATCCGGATATCTGCAAAGGCTGTACGGCTCGCATATTTCGTGAGTGCGGGCCGCCGGGCTACGCGGGGCAGCCGTCCGCGACGTGTGGTGACAAATCGTCGGCCGCGTGAAAGCAGATAGAAAATAGCCGAACTCAATCCTCTGGCAAAGACCGCTAGAAGGGCGGTCTGTGTCTCGAAGGCCTTGGCGTGGGCGAAGCGGTGTTCCACTTTGCGCCACACAGTTTGATAAGGGTCGAGACTAGCTCGCCGAGTATGGCAATGATATTCTCCGCTTTCAAAAATCGAGGAAAATGTCATGGGAAACGTTCTGATCCCCAACTGTCGTGTTCCTCGGTGACGAGCCCGTATGCCGGCCTTTCGTCGTTGAATTCTTCAATATTAGAAAGGTGACTTGATGGCTGAAGCGAGCCTGGGACAAATGATTGGACCTGCGGTCGTCCTGATGGGAGCGGCTGTGGTTGCGGTGCCATTGTTTCGGCGGCTCGGCCTCGGGTCGGTTCTGGGCTATTTTGCCGCCGGCGTGCTGGTGGGCCCATCGGTGCTTGGGTTATTCACCGACGCCCAGTCCATCCTGCATTTCTCGGAAATTGGCGTGGTGATGTTCCTGTTCGTGATCGGATTGGAACTGCGACCGCACAAGCTGTGGGCGATGCGCGGTCAGATCTTCGGACTGGGCCTTGCTCAAGTTGCCGCCGCGATCACGGCTCTTGCGTTGACAGCCATGGTGATCTTCGGCCTTTCTGCGCCGGTGGCTTTCATCGCCGGGGCGGGCTTCGTCCTTTCCTCGACCGCCGTCATCATGTCGGTGCTGCAGGATCGGGGCGAGATTTCGAGTACGGAGGGTCAGAAATCGGTTGCGATCCTTCTGTTCGAGGACCTGATGATCGTGCCGCTTCTGGCGGTGGTCGCCTTCCTGTCCCCACTGTCGCACGGACAGGCAGGATGGACCGATATTCTTCTGGCATTCGCCGCGCTGCTGGCGCTGTTGGTGGTGTCGCGCTGGTGCCTGAATCCGTTCTTCGCCCTGCTGGCACAAACGCGGGCGCGCGAAGTGTTGACGGCAGGCGCGTTACTGGTGGTGCTTGGCGCGGCGCTGCTGATGGACGTCGCCGGCCTCTCGATGGCGATGGGTGCGTTCCTCGCCGGGGTGATGCTGTCGAGCTCAAGCTACAGGCATCAGATCGAGAGTGACATCGAGCCGTTTCGTGGGCTGCTCATGGGGCTGTTCTTTTTGGCCGTCGGCATGTCGCTCGATTTTTCCGTTGTCGCGGCCGAATGGCAGCTTCTGCTGTCCTTGTTGGTTGCGTTCACAGTCGTGAAGGGTGCCGTGGTCTATGTGGTCGCGCGCCTGTTCGGCGGCTCCAACCACCAGGCGTTGCACCGGACGTCCATGTTCTTGCAGGGAGGGGAATTCGCCTTTGTGCTTTATGCCGCGGCGACGTCGGGCGGCGTGATCGATGCACGGGAAAATGCGCTTTTCGCCACCGTTGTGATTTTGTCGATGGCGCTGACTCCTTTGCTCATGATCGTGGCCGACCGCCTGCTGCGTACCGAAGCATCGATGGACGGCGTCGATGTCGCTTGCGATCTGAAGGGGCGAATACTTGTCATCGGCTTTGGCCGCTTCGGTCAGATTGCTTCCCAGATTTTGCTATCCAAAGGGGTCGAACTGATCGTCATCGATAAAGAGCCCGACCGCATCCGCGATGCGGGGCGATACGGATTCAAGGTTTTTTTCGGCGATGGCACTCGACTCGACACCTTGCGCCACTCCGGTGCGAGTGAGGCCGATGCCATCATGGTCTGCATAGATGCCCCTAAGGCCGCGTTGCAGATTGTGGAGCTGGCGCAGCACGAATTTCCACAGGCGAAGCTTCTGGTGCGAAGCTATGACCGTGGACATTCGATGGAACTGATCCGCGCGGGTGTCGAATATGAGATTCGAGAGACGGTTGAATCCGCCTATTTAATGGGAGCGCAGGGTCTGCGAGCGTTGGGTTTTGCCGAACTGGATATTGAGGAGGCGGCCGAGGGCATTCGTCAGCGGGATGCCCAGCGGCTATCCGAGCAAGTACAAGGGGACCTCATGTCGGGTCGAGATCAACTGCATTTGCAACCCGTTCCAGAGCCGCTCACCCGACCGTCAGGATCGAAATAACCGAATGACAGTCGAAAAAAAAAGCCTCGCATGCATGCGAGGCTTTTTAATTGACGCAAAACCAGCGGAATTACTTCAGCTTGGTTTCTTTGTAGTCGACATGCTTGCGAGCGACGGGATCAAATTTCTTGATCAGCATCTTCTCGGGCATGTTGCGCTTGTTTTTGGTAGTGGTGTAAAAGTGGCCCGTGCCGGCAGTGGACTCGAGCTTGATCTTTTCGCGGATACCTTTGGCCATTTCGTGCTCCTAGATTGTGATGGGGCCTGATTAGGCCTGTTCGCCGCGGGCGCGCATGTCGGCCAGAACAGCGTCGATGCCGTTCTTGTCGATGATGCGGATGGCCTTGGTGGAAACGCGCAGGCGAACCCAGCGGTTTTCGCTCTCAACCCAGAACCGGCGCGTTTGCAGGTTGGGGAGGAAGCGACGCTTGGTCTTGTTGTTAGCGTGCGAAACGTTGTTGCCCGTCATCGGGCCTTTGCCAGTTACTTGGCATACGCGTGCCATGATTTTTACCTCTAAGTATTTCTGGCCGCGTATGGCGAAGCTGGGGAAGGAAAGTCAGGTATGGGCTTGCGCCCGTGCTTATTACCCGCTACCTGCCGCCCGCTGTACCTATACACGGGGTGCTGGTCGAAAGTGGTAGCAACAAAGCATAGTTGGCTACTCACGGGAAAACTTCATACTAAGCTCGCTATTCTAATACAGAAATGCCAGAAAAATCAATAGCCTGTTCCGCCAGGCCCGTGGGCTGTCCGCCACACTACGGCGCGCAGGGCAGGGCGCGGCGCCAAAGGCTGGCCCTTTCCAGTGATTTTCGGATAGAGTTACTGCGTCTTTCATGTCGGGGAGAAACTGTGAATCCGTTGCTGTCTGTTGTGGAACGCAAGTTGCAGTCATTGCCAGTCGCCGTACAGCTAGAGATGCCTGATGGCGCCATCGTGGGCCCTACCGACCCCAAGGTCCGGTTTGTGGCACGCGACAAGGGGGCACTGGCGCACTTGGCCGAAGGTGCCGTCGGTGTGCTGGGCCAAGACTACGTCGAGGGTCGCATCGATATTCAGGGCAATATGCGGGATGTGATGGCGGCCTCCGCGGCGCTGTTGCCAGGCTCACCGGTCGACGCCGCGCGCGGCGGCTGGCTGACCGAATTGGTACGCAAGGTCGTGTCCGTCTGGCGCCATTCCGTCGAGCGCGATGCCAAACAAATCGAATTTCATTACGACCTGTCCGATGATTTTTATGCACTGTGGCTCGATCCGCGCCGCGTCTATTCTTGCGCATATTTTCGTACGCCGGACATGAATCTGGCGCAGGCCCAAGAAGCCAAGCTGGATCACATTTGCCGCAAATTGCGCCTGCAGGCCGGCGAGCGGTTCCTGGATGTGGGCGCCGGCTGGGGCGGACTGTTGCTGTGGGCTGCCGAAAATTACGGCGTCGATGCGACCGGGATTACTTTGTCGCGCAACCAGCATGCCTATGTCAACAAACTGATCCAGGAAAAAGGACTTTCGGGCCGGGTGCGCATGGAGTTGCTCGACTACCGCAAACTCGACGAGTCCACGCCGTTCGACAAGCTGGGGTCCGTGGGGATGTTTGAGCACGTGGGCCGGGCGCAATTGCCCGACTATTTCGCCAAGCTGCGCAGGCTGGTCAAGCCGGGCGGGCTGATCATGAACCATGGTATTACCGCGGCCGGCCTCTATAACGCCGAACTCAGTAGCGGCATGGGCGAATTCATCGAAAAATACATATTTCCGGGCGGTGAGTTGACGCACATCAGCAGTGTGATGGGCGCTCTGACCCAGGGCGGCCTCGAAGCCGTGGACGTGGAAAACTTGCGCCCGCACTACGCCCGCACACTATGGGCATGGAGTGATGCGCTGGAGGCTCGATTGCCCGAGGCCAGCCGAGTGCTGCAGGGCGAAGAGGGGGCCCGCTCGCTGCGTGCCTACCGTCTGTATCTGGCGGGTTGCGCGATGGCGTTCGAGCACGGCTGGATTGCGCTGCATCAGATCCTGGCGACGGGCCTGTCCGACGGACGCTCTGACGAGTTGGATAACCCGTCTGACTTGGCTTATCCGTGGCGGCGTACGTATATGTACACCGACGCTTGATGTGTGAGCGACTGCCAGCCTGCCATCGTCGGGCATCAATACGCATGACCTGGCTTGGCGGACTGGCGTTTACCCGTATAAACGAGACTATTAGAAACAATAATTATCTAAATGGTTCTTTATGATGTTGCACTGCCGCACCACGTAAACAGGGGCTTTCCACTCGATCTCTTAGTAATGACCCTAGCTGTTTTTGGGCTTTGTGCATCTAATTGTTTCGGCTCAGTTCTTGGTGTGCGAGACAAAATCGGCTAAGATGCCGTCTTCTTCATTTAGTTGTATTCAAAATTCTGTCAGCTCGACACCCCTTTAATAGAGGTGCTCGGGTTTACTGTCTGACAAGGCCGTCGCCACCTTCGGCGCTTGGTCCTGCTGCTAGTGTCGGTTTGTATTGGCGGTTCTGCCCGTCTTCCGCACAACCCCCTTAGCTCCACGGCATTAAGCAACTCGACGAGTTTGCATATGTCCCTGAACCTATGGAGGCAAAATCCAATGCATTTAAATCCTGTCAAAACCCTGGCCGCCGCAGCGGTATTTTTTGCGTTCGCCGGGTCCGTCCAAGCCGCGGATGCCAAGTGCGAGCTTGATCGCACAGTCAAATTCGGTGGTATGAACTGGGAATCTAATCTGGTCCTGGTCGATGTCGAGCGCTTCATCATGGAAAAGGGTTATGGTTGCAAGACCGAAACCCTGCCCACGGAGACTTTGCCGGCACTGGCCGCGCTAGAACGTGGTGATCTGGATATCAATAGCGAAATCTGGCTCAACAGTGTGGCTGATCCTTGGGACAAAGCCGAGAAGACCGGCAAGGTCAAGCGCATTGGCGATGTCTACATGGGCGGCGAGGCCTGGTTCATCCCCCGCTACACCGCCGAGCGTTTGCCCGAACTCAAGTCCGCCGCAGACCTGCCTAAGTTCAAGGACGAGTTCAAAGACCCGGAAGAGCCCTCGAAAGGCCGTTTCTATGGCTGCCCGGCCGGTTGGGGCTGCGAAGTAACCAGCACCAATCTTTTCCATGCCCTGAAGCTCGACGATACCTATACGCTGTATTCCCCGGGAACGGGCGCGGCCCAAAAAGCAGCACTGACGTCCGCCTACAAACGTAAGCAGGACGTGGTGTTTTATTACTGGTATCCCACGCCGTTGGTGGGGGCGCTGGATCTGGTCAAGCTGGAGTTGCCGCCCTATGACGCCGAAACCCATAAGTGCCTGACCTCGACGACATGCAAGGATCCGAAGCCAAGCGCCTATCCTGATAATCCCGTATTTACTGCGGTCAGCACCGAGTTTTCCAAAGAAGCCCCTCAACTGACCGAGTTCCTGTCCAAGGTGTCGATACCTCTGCCCGAGGTTGATAAGACCCTGGCCCACATGGAAGAGTCCGGCGACGACTCGGCAGCCGTTGCCGAGTGGTTCTTGAAAAACAAGGCTGATATCTGGACCAAGTGGGTGCCTGCCGAGGTCGCGACGCGCGTCCAGGGTGCGCTGTAAATCAGCGATAACGTCGCCTCACGTGGGCGCAGATCGCTTGCGTGACGAGGGTCATGCGGCTGACGGTAGATTGTCGGCCGCATCCCCTGCGGCATGCCCGTAAGGAGTTCTTGATGTTTCCAGAAATCATTCCGCCACGTGCTGTGCGTGGCGCGATCGACGCATTTGTCGATCAACTAGTTACCCGCTATGCCGACACGCTGGAGGCTATGTCGCAGCCGTTCCTGAGCGTATTGGTCTGGCTGGAGCACCTGCTGCGCAGCACCCCCTGGTGGGTCGTCGTGCTGGTCACGATCGCGATCGCATGGGGCGTGAGCCGTCGCATTGGCTTGAGCCTGGCGATGGGCGCGCTGTTGTGCGTCATTGGCGTGCTGGGTTTGTGGGACGCGGGCATGCAGACGCTGGCCCTGATGATCATGGCAGCCGGCCTGTCCGTCATGATTGGTATTCCACTCGGGATACTGATGGCGCGCGTCAACTGGCTGCGCTCCATCATGCTGCCACTGCTGGACATCATGCAGACGATGCCCAGTTTCGTGTATTTGATTCCGGTTGTGATGTTGTTCGGACTGGGCAAAATCCCTGCGATCATCGCGACGGTGATTTATGCCGTGCCGCCGCTGATTCGTCTGACGGATCTGGGTATTCGCCTGGTCGATCGTGAGGTCCTCGAAGCTTCGCGCGCCTTTGGGGCGAACGCCCGCCAGCAATTGTTTGGCGTGCAACTGCCGCTGGCGTTGCCGAACATCATGGCGGGTGTCAATCAGACGACCATGATGGCGCTCTCGATGGTGGTCATCGCCTCGATGATCGGTGCACGTGGCCTGGGTTACGAAGTGCTGTTAGGCATCAATCGCCTGGAAGTCGGTCGTGGTCTGCTGGCAGGTCTGGGGATTGTGGTGCTGGCGGTGCTGTTTGACCGCATCACGCAATCGTATGGACACCGCGTTCGTCAGGGAGCCCATCGATGAGCAAGATCGAAGTCAAAAATATTTTCAAGATCTTCGGCCCGCACTCGGCCAAGTGGCTGCCTGCCGCCCGAGATGGTATTTCCAAGGAAGATCTGTTGGCCAAAAGCGGCCACACGCTGGGGCTGCGCGACATCAGCCTGTCGATTGAGGAGGGCTCCATCTACGTCATCATGGGCCTGTCGGGCTCGGGCAAGTCGACATTGATCCGCCATTTCAATCGCTTGATCGAACCGAGCGCGGGCCAGATCCTGGTCGACGGTGTCGATGTGGTCAGCCTCGGCAAGCGCGAGCTGGAAGTCTTTCGCCAAAAGACCATGAGCATGGTGTTTCAGCGCTTTGGCTTGTTTCCGCACCGCACGGTGCTGGACAACGCGGCGTATGGCTTGACCGTGCAAGGGGTTCCCAAGGCCGAGCGCGAAAAGCGTGCCCTGCACTGGCTGGACCAAGTGGGTCTTAATGGTTTCGAGAAACAGTATCCGCATCAACTCTCCGGTGGGATGCAGCAACGTGTGGGTCTCGCGCGGGCACTGGCCACCGATGCCGAGATCCTGCTGATGGATGAGGCGTTTTCGGCCCTGGATCCGCTAATTCGCCGCGAAATGCAAGATAACCTGCTGCAGTTGCAGGCCAAGCTGAACAAGACCATCGTGTTTATCACGCACGATCTGGACGAGGCGCTGCGCCTGGGTAACCGTATCGCGATCCTGAAGGACGGTGAGCTCGTGCAGGAAGGTACGCCGGAAGACATCTTGCTGAATCCAGCCAATGATTATGTGCAGGCCTTCTTGCAGGATGTGAACCGTACCAAGGTGCTCAACGCGGCACACGCGGTCAACCCGCCGCGACTGACACTGACCATGCGTTCGCGTCCCACCCATGCGCTGGACCGCATGCAGGCGCTGAGCTTTGAATATGCCCCGGTGCTTGACGGCAAGCGTTTAGCTGGCGTGCTGACCGCCACTGATGCGCAGCGCGCCGTCGAGGCGGGGGCCCGCGATGTGTCGGCGTATGTCGAGGATTTGGCGTCGGTGCCGGCAACGGCAGGATTGGATGAAGTGCTTGCCCGCCTGGTGCACAGCGATCAACCGGTGGCCGTGACGGGCGACGATGACGAGTTTATCGGGATGCTGTCGCGCAAAAAAGTCGTGGATTTGGTGACGCCCACGTTGCAAGAGGGAACAGACGGCGTGGAGCCGTCTACGGCTTCGACGCAAGCGGTATCCTCCACCGACGACTCTGCGGTCGGCAAGAAGGAATCCGAAACGACGGCCTGACTCGGCAAGGTTGCGTGATCCGGCTAGTTTGCTTGAGGACTGCTGGTGATGGCGGGGTTTTGCGGATGTGCGCTGAGCTCGCCGATGCTGGCGGGCCCGGTTCCGGTCGGTACGACCATACCTTGCCAGGCGCTTGGCGTCTGGCAAGACCTCCTGTCAGTCGGGCCGTCCCGCCAGCAACCGGGTGGCGGTGTACGTCATGACGGTTTGTTCACGCTGATTATGCACATCGACGGATGAGTGGACGACGGCGCGATTGTGCTGTGACGTCGGGCGGATGCCGGTCACCTCTACGGTGGCCCAGATGGTGTCTCCCGCGACGACGGGCGCCAGCATTTTTTTGTGTACCTCTAGCAGTGCCAGGCCCGTGCCTTGCACCATGCCCTGCATGAGCAGCCCTTCGATCAACCCATATGTCAGTGCGCCGGGGGCGGGGCGGCCGCGTATGGCACCGTGCTCGAAGGTGGCATCGATAAAAATCGTTTCCAGCATGCCGGTCGCGCTGATGAAATTGATGATGTCCGTCTCGGTAATTGTGCGACGGAACGTGCGAAAACGTTGGCCGACCTGCAGGTCTTGCCAGTAGTAGCCTTGGCCAAGCAGGGTAAGGGGCTGGTTGTTCGTCATGAGGATTCCTTGGGTAAAGGGGGCGATGGGTTGGGAGGGGAGCTCTGGTGCGCACCGCCCTGAGCCAGGAGCTGTTCGATCTGATCGGCCGATAGCCCCGCCTGTTGCAGAACTTCGCGCGTATGTTCACCTAGTCGAGGCGGCATGGCAGGTGCGACGTCCGAGCGCTGCAGGCGGACAGGATTGCGTGTAAAGCGGTAACGATGTCCCGCGGCACTAGTCAGGGGTACGAAAAAGTCCACGCTGCGCAGGTGTGGATCGCGTTCGAGGTCCTCTAACTGATTGACGGGTGCTGCCGGGATCTCCAGCCGCTGGCACAAGGCCAGCCAGTGCGCCGTGTCATGGTGCGCGACGATACTGCCGACTTGCGCGTACAGGTCTTCGATATGTTGGGTACGTGCCGTAATGTCGGCAAAACGCGCATCCGTCGCCAGCTCCGGTTGGCCCGTCTCGTTGAAAAAACGCTGCCAATGGGCATCGGTGTACGGCATCATGCACAAATAGCCATCGGTAGTCTGATAGGGGCGTCGCCATGGCGCCAGGACACGCGGATACCCGGCAGTGCCTGGTGTGTCCTCCAGGTGACGGCCGTAGAAATGCTCGACCAGCAAATACGACGCCATGGATTCGAACATGGGGACTTCCAGTTGTTGTCCCTGTCCGGTGCGTTCGCGTTGAAATAGGGCGGCCAGAATGGCGTGGGCGGCGACTTGGCCGCAGGTCTTGTCGGCAGCGATCGTGGGCAGGTAGCGCGGTTCTCCGCCTTGTCGTTGGGTAATGTCGGCGATACCGGCCAGTCCTTGCACGATATCGTCATAAGCCGGCTGACCCGCATAGGCACCGCCTTCTCCAAAGCCATACAGGCCGGCGTAAATCAGGCGTGGATTGCGGGCACACAAGGTTTGCGGATCCAGCCCCAGTTTCGCCATTTTGGCCGGACGCATGCTGTGCATGAGGACATCGGCGCTGTCTACGAGTTTCAGCAACGCATCGCGTGCGTCGGCTTGTTTCAGGTTCAGGACGATACTGCGCTTGTTACGGTTGATGCCCAGGAATATCGCTGCCAGATCGGGCTCTTGCCTAGGCCCCGTGCGGCGAGTCGAGTCGCCCTCGGGCGACTCGATCTTGATGATATCGGCGCCGTAATCGGCCAGTATCAATGAGGCGTAGGGGCCAAAGACCACCGTGGTCAGGTCAAGTACGCGTACGCCCGCCAGGGCGCTGTGTTCGGGATTGATAGGTGCTGTCATGGGCAAATGCTAACGATCAGAGACATACACGTCTAATATGGCGTTGGTATAGCGTGATATGGAATTTGTTATGGCTATGGACCTGCGGCAATTACGTCAGTTTGTCACTATCGCGGAGCTGGGCAGCTATCGACGGGCCGCCGAGGTATTGCATATTGCTCAGCCGGCACTGTCGGTATCGATACAGAAACTGGAGCACGGTGTGGGCGTACAGTTGCTGGAGCGGGGCGCCAAAGGCGTCTCGCTGACCCCTGCGGGCGCGGCATTGATGGCGGACGCCCGTCGTGCCTTGTTCCACGCCGAACAGGCGCGGCAGTCTGCCCGGCGCGTGGCCTTGGGCGAACTGGGCCGATTGCGTCTGGGATTCGTTGGCTCGGCAACGTATATGTTGTTGCCACGCTGCCTGCCCGAGTTTCGGCGCTGTTACCCCGATGTCGAACTGGCGTTGCGCGAAGACAGCACCCTACGTCTGGCGGAAATGCTGCGCGCCAATGAAATCGATGCGGGATTGGTGCGTGGCCCATTGTCCGAGGACTTTTCATTGTCGGCGTGGGTGGTCGAGCGTGACAGTCTGATTCTTGCGGTACCGGCTGAGCATCCATTGGCGCATGGTCCTGTGCATTTACAGGCCGTGCAGTCGGAACCGTTCGTGATGTACGCGCCCGATCATGTCCCTGGTTTGTACGGGATTACTCACGAGTTGTGCCGCAAAGCGGGTTTTTCTCCGCGTATCAGTCAGGAGGCTATCCAGGTCCAGACGCTCGTCAGCCTGGTCGCTAGTGGTTTAGGGGTGGCGTTGGTCCCTGGCGTGACGCGTGCATATTCCCACCCGCATGTAGCTTTTGTGGACTTGTTGGATGCCGAGGCGCATGACGTGCTGGCGTTGTCACTGGTCGCGCATCGTGATACCTCGTGCGCGCCCGTATTGATGCTGCGCGACACGATGCTGTCGGTAAGAAAATAGATTGGGCGGCAATCGCGTTGTTAATAAAGCGCGTTTTGTGTCGCAATGCGTGGGCGGGCCGTCGCGCCCGCCACCGTGTGATGATCTTAGCGTCCCGCTGCCAACGCGGTGATGCCGTTGGCCACACCCATGTCCGTCTTGGGAATGTCGGTGATGATCACGCGGACATCTTGCTCCGAAATGTCGATGCTTTTGTGGATGGCCTGGCTCAGGGCGGCGATCAGCGCGGCTTTCTTTTCGGGGGTGCGGCCTTCGATGAGGCGCGCCAGTACCAATGCCATGGGTTTGGCGAGTTCGCCCGCGACGATGACGTGATCGGAGGCGACTTCTTCCAGCACCACGCGCACGGAGGGCAGCGGCGCCGCAATACTGTCGACCACAGCTTGTGAGCTGTTTTTCAACAAGTTGGTTTTCTGGGCGGCGCTGTGGCCTTGCATGATCTGGATGTTCAGTATGGGCATGGTCGTTCCTGAGGAGTCACGCGAGCTTGGGCTCAGTAGAGTGTAGGGTGTTTGGCATCATAGCAATCTCGTTGCCATAGCAGTCTTTAGACGCGGTAGCGTGCAACGATTTCTGGGTCGGGATCGCAACCGAGACCGGGACTTTGCGGGATGTCGACTTCGCCATCGGGGCCGGGTAAACCGACATCGCCGAATAACCCGGCTTCGAGTTGCACACCGAATATTTCGATACCGCCGATGTGTGAATACACCGCGGCCATTTGCAGTGTCGCCAGCAGGCCGGGACCAAAATACGGAGAGTGAGGGGCCACAGCCCGGCCGTGCCGGCGCGCCAATTCGGCTACCGCACGAAACTCAGTAATGCCGCCGACTTTGGTGATGCTGGGCTGAAAGTAATCTAGCGCACCAGATTCAGCCAACGGCTGAAACGCCCAGGCATTGCCGACGTTCTCCCCGGCGGCCAGCGGGATGTTGGCCTCTCGTTGCAAGCGTGCCAGGCCCGCGACGTCTTCGGGAGGCCAGACGGGCTCCTCCAGCCATTTAAGTGCATAAGGCTCGAGTCGATGCGCCATGCGCAGTGCCTCATCCGCGGGCCAGGCGCAGTTCACATCCAGCATCAGTTCGACATCATCTCCCAACGCCTGACGGGCTGCGGCGACCGCGGGTATCGTGACTTCGTGCAGCTTCACGCGTTGAAAGCCACGTTCCAGCGCGCGCTCGCAGGCCGTGGCAATGATGTCGGCTTCGTGCAAGCGCATCAGGCTGGTATAGGCTGTTACCGAACGGCGCGACCCTGCGCCCAGTAGTTGGCAGACCGGCATACCCGCGCGTTTGCCAGCCAAGTCCCACAGGGCGATATCCAGCCCGGATAGTGCATAGATGACCGGCCCATTGCGGCCAAATATGTGCAGGGGCCGCTTCAGGTCCTCCATCAGCTGAACGATGTCGTTGGCGTCACGGCCGATGGCGAGCGGGCTCACGATCTTGTCCAGGGCCGCCACGGTCGCTGGAATGGCGTTGTAGCCGAATGCCTCACCCCAGCCGATCAGGCCATCGTCGGTGCTGACCTTGACGAGGAGATAGTTCAGCTTCGACCACACGGTCCCGCCAAAACCGGTAAGCGGCCCGTCGTGCCGGTACGGGATGGAGACGACGATGGGCTCGATCGCGGTGATCTTCATGATGTGGCTCCGGTGGCGGCAAACGGGGGCGGGGTGGCGTGACCACCCAGATAGATGCGCTGAATCAGTTCGCCCGCCTGCACCTGGGTGGGTGTGCCCTCGCCGCCGATGTGGCCGGTCTCGACCAGGTAGCAATAATCGGCAAAACGCAGCGCTTCTTTCACGAGTTGCTCGACCAGTAATACGGCCATGCCGGTGCGTGTCAGATCCTTGGCGACGGTGAGGATGCGATCCACCACCATCGGGGCGAGTCCGCCGGAGGGCTCGTCCAGGATAAGCAGCGCGGGTTCCGCGATGACACCTTGGGCAACGGCCAGCATCTGTTGTTGTCCGCCACTCAAGCGAGAGGCGGGCTGTAGGCGTTTTTCCGCCAGCTCTGGAAACAGCTCGTAGATACGAGGCAGGCGGCTACGGTCACCATGCCGATGGGTCGCATAAGTGCCCAGCAGCAAATTGTCTTCGACCGTGAGTCCGGTAAAGACACGGTGCCCTTCCAGCACGACGTTGATGCCAGCCCGTACCGTGGTGCGCGCATCGGCTGAGGAAATGTCCTGGCCGCGAAACGTAACGCGGCCAGCCTGCTTGGGAATCAAGCCCGCCACGGCATGCAGCATGGACGTCTTGCCCGCGCCATTGCGGCCCAGCATGACGACAAACTCGCCTTGATGCACACGCAGATCGACGCCGTGCACGACTTGTGCTTTGCCGTAGGCGACTTGTAGGCCCGAGACGTCCAGCAGGATCGGCGCCGATTCATGGGTGCGTTGATCGTTCTGCATGATTAGGCTCCCAGGTAGACGCGTATGACTTCGGCGTTGTGACGCACCTCTTGCGGCGTGCCGTGCGCGATCATGCGTCCCAGATTGAGCGTGGTCACGCGATCGCATAAACGAAACACAAAATCGGTGTGGTGCTCAACGATCAGCACGCCCAGTCCGGCCTGGCGCAGGACGGTAATGATCTGGGCCAATTGCTCGATCTCGTGTTCAGTCAGTCCGCCGGCGGGTTCATCCAGCAAAATGAAGCGGGGTCGCATGGCAAGGCAGCGCGCGATTTCCAGAAAGCGTTGTTCGGCGTGATCCAGCAGGTTCGCAGGTCGTTCGGCGACGCGTTCCAGCCCGACACCGCACAGCATCTCGTAGGCCAGGTCGCGCGCCTCGCGCTCGCGCCGGCGCATGGCGGGCAGCGACAGCACGGTGCGCAGAAAGCCCGCGTTACTTTGCTTCCAGCTTCCCAACATCACGTTTTGCCAAGCGCTCAGGCTGCCCAGCAGACGTGGTTTTTGAAAGGTACGGGCAATGCCTTGCAGGGCGCGACGTTGTACCGACGCCTGAGTGATCGGCGCATCGTCCAGCGTCAGTGCGCCGCTATCGGTGGGGTAATACCCGGAAAGCAGATTAAGCAGCGTGGTTTTTCCGCTGCCATTAGGGCCGATGAGCCCGTGGATCTCGCCCTCGGCAAGCGTAAGGCTGACATCGTCCACGGCGGTAATACTGCCGAATCGTTTGGTGACGGTGCTGGCGCAAAGTTGACTCATGAGGGGCGGCCTCCGCGAATAGCGCTCAGCAGGCGCGGTAGATCGGGAGAAACCACGTGCTTTTCGGGTTTGCGCGGTGCAAGCTTGTTGCGTATCACGCGCACAATACTGCCGATGCCTTCCGGTACCAATAGGACGACAAGCAACAGCAGGATGCCATAGAACAATTGTCCCCAGCGCGCTAACGGGGCAACCAGCTCGGGCAGCGCGGCCAGTACCAGCGTCCCGACAAACGGCCCCATGATGACGCCGCGTCCGCCAATCACAATGCAAACGAAGAAGAACAGACTGAGCTCGAAAACAAAGGTCTCTGGTGTGATGTAGCTTTGTAATGAGGCAAAGAGCGCGCCCGCAATACCCGCCGTGACCCCGCTGAACGTATAGATGGCCAGTTTGATGCGAAAGATCGGTACCCCGACCGCAGCTGCCGTCACGGTGCTGTCGCGCAGCGCGATCATGGCGCGTCCCCATGAAAAGCGGGCCAAATTCCATACCAGCCAACTGACGACACCAGCGATGGCGGCGACCAGCCAATATAGGCCGGCAGGGCTATCGAACGGCGCATCAAAAGAGGCCACGCTGATACCAGCGCCGCCGCCCGTCAGATCGTCCAGGGCCAACGAGAACTCCGTGACCATCAGGGCAAAGGCCATGGTTGCCATCGCGAAGTAAAACCCGGGCAGGCGCAGCGATGGCAGCCCCAGCAGAAAGCCGCATGCGCCGCAAAGCACGGCCGACATGCCCATTGCGGCCCAGGGGCTGACCGCATAATTTCCTGTCAGGATGGCGAAGGTATAGGCGCCGATCGCCAGCAGGCCGACATGCCCGATAGAAAGCAGGCCGGTATATCCCACGACCAGATTCAGGCTGGCAATCAGGATCCAATAAGTGCCGATCAGCGTAGCCACATGCAGGTGGTAGCCATTGCTGGTCAACAACGGTAGTGCTGCGAGCAGGAGCACGCCGATGAATAGCGGCCAATGGATTTTTTGTGTGGTTTTCATACTTGCCGCACCTGCTTATTGCCGAACAAGCCTTCGGGTTTGATTAAGAGAAAGAGCATCAACAACCCCACTGCGATGGTCTGTTGATACTCGCCGCCAAAGAAGTAGGTGGCAAAGGTGCTGAGCAGCCCCAACGTAATTCCCCCCACGATCGCCCCGACATTGCTGCCCAGGCCACCCGCGGCCAACGCGATAAACCCATAGAGTGTCAGCGTGAGTCCGAGGGCAAAGTAGGCAAAGGTCAATTGGCCCGCGGCAAATCCGACCACGCCACCCAGCAATCCGGAGAGTGCGTAAGAAAAGGCGCGCACTCTTTCGGTGGAAATGCCGCGTGCGCGCGCGGCATAAGCATCCTCGGCGACAGCCAGGAATACTTTTCCGAATAGGGTGCGCCGGTAGAAGAGATCCAGCCCCAGGGCCAGCAATACCACGCAGCCGATCGGCAGCCAATATTTTTGATCCCAGATGCCGGCGGTGTAGTCCTGCGGGATCAGGCGCGGAAAGGCGCGCGGTTCCGTTCCCCACCATAGCCCGATCGCTTGCTGGACGATCGTCGCCAACGCCAGCGTGCTGAGCAGCCATAGGTGTTCATCTGAACGGGCCAGAATGCGCCGGATGGCCACCGCTTCGGTGACCAGGCCAAACACGATGGCCGCCGCCACTGAGCCCGCCAGACCGACCACGGTGGGCAAGCCCAGGTCGCCGATCAGCCAGGCGCCTACGACGCTGCTCACCATGAAAATGTGGCCGGTCGTGATGCTCAGCACCTTGGAGGTGGAATACATCACGTTATAGGCTAGCGCGGCGGCGGCATAGAGCGCGCCGATCGCCAAGCCTGTCACAAGGACAGTCAGCATGGAAAACTCCTCGATGTATTGGGGATCGCCTTACTGAGGAGCGATCTTGAAGCTGCCATCCTTGAAGGTGTTCGCCAGATTCATGACCATGCCGGAGTCGGGAAAGCCGTTGCGATTTTCTGCCGTCCAGGTATAGGTGGCATAAACGCCCGGAAAGTCGCTCGTGCTTTCGAGTGTCTTGCGAAAGGCCTCGGCATCGGTGCTGCCATTCTTTTTGACTGCGTGCTCGATGATCTTGACGGTGTCGTAGCCGAGCGCGACCCACCAGAATGTAAAGTCAATTTTCCCGCCCAGTTTCGGTCGCATGGCATCCATCAGCGCTTGCGTGCGCTCGGGGAGTTTGCCCGAGGCGTCGTAGGTCGTGCTGACATAGCCGGCCCCATAGGTGTTATCCCAATACGAGGGCTTGTTCAGCAAGTCCCGAATGGGCAGGCCCATGAGCGCGGGGTGACCCACGACCGGGACGTCCCACTGCATGTTTCCACGCGCATTGAGGATGCGGGCCAGCAGGCCCGTAGCGGCCGACCAGGGCATGATGACGTCCGCACCGGCTTCGCGCGCTTTCTGGATTTCGTCGGTGACGCTGGTCTTATTGGGATCGATCAGGACGGAGTACACCGGCTTGATATCCAGTTCTTCAAGCAGGGCTGCGGCACGCTTTGCCGAGGATGCGCCATAGCCGCTGGTGTCGCCAATCACGGCGATTTTCTTGAGCTTCAGCGTTTCCAGGGTGTATTTATTGGCAGAGGAAATCCACTGGTCGTTCGTATTGATCACCCGAAAAGCCAGGGGATATTTTTTGGCGTTGGTCAGCGAGTCGACGGTCCCGATGATGAGGTTGGGCACGCCGGCTTTTGACAGGATAGGCACGGTCGCCAGCGACTCGCCGGAGTTGACCGGCCCGATGATAAACGACACTTTGTCGTCGTAGGCCAGTTGTTTGGCATAGCTGACGGCCTTGGTGGGGTCGCCCGCCGTGTCACGGGTGAGCAGTTCCAGTTTACGGCCGTTGATGCCGCCCGCGTTATTGATCTCTTCGACTGCGAATTGCACGCCCTGGTTCTCGGCGATGGCGGCAGAAGAGAGCGGACCGGTCAATGAGGATAGCCAGCCTATCCGGATGGGTCCGCTTTCCTCTGCCGCGTGAGCGGGCAGAGCGGCCGTGGCCATCGTGGCCAAGCAAAATATAGGCGCTGCAAGTTTCTTGAAAATGATCATGTTTGTCTCCGTCTGTTTTTACCCAGTTCTGATCCTGGGTTTTTCGGCAAGGTTGTGCACGAGCGGTCGGCGCGTGCGAATCCACACTCAGCTGCCGCTGGCCGCGCGTGGGGAAATCAGATAGGGGTCAATGCTTTCCCAGTCGAAGGTAAAGCCTGTGCCGGGACGATCGGGGACCGCCACGCAGCCGTCGGCGTCGACCGTCATACGCTCATGGAAGAGGGGTTCGAACCACGGCATGTGTTCGGCCCACGTTGCATTGCCCGCGGCGGCGACGATATGCAAGCTGTGCTCCGTGAAAATGTGGGGTGCAACAGGGAGATCGTGCGTAGCGAGATACCTGACGGCTTTGAGCATTTCGGTATAGCCGCCCATGCGCTGCAGGTCGGGCATGAACACACTGGCTGCGCGTTCGCGCGCCATGCGGCGAATGCCATAGCGCGTATATTCCGTTTCGCCGCTGGCGATGGGCATGGGCAGGCGGCGGACAATCTCGGCGGCGCTGTCGTCATCCCATGTGGGAACGGGCTCTTCGAACCAGGCCAAATCGTAGGGGGCGAGCTCACGGCCCAGGCGCAATGCCCGACTCAGATCCAATCCCTGATTGGCATCTGCCATCAAGGTGATCTGATCTCCTATAACGTCACGCACGGCCTGGACGCGGGCGATGTCTTCTTTCCAGTCGGGCGAACCCAGCCGCATCTTCATGGCCTTGAATCCCTGGTCCAGGAACGCACGCGCTTCTGCGCGCAATTCGTCGCGGCTGGACGATAGCCAAAGTCCAGCGCTGGCGTACACGGGGACGCGGTCCCGGTGTGCGCCGAATAGCTTATACAAGGGGCGATTCGCCAGTTTGCCGATGCAATCCCAGCACGCAATGTCGATCGGGTTGTAGGCCAGGATGGCTATGCCGCTCTGGCCGTAGAAATTGCAACTACGAAGAAAGTCTGTCCAGAGTGCCTCGACATCATGCGGATCACGACCTATTAACAACGGTTCGAGCGATCGAGTGAATTGTGCGATGGCCTCCAGTCTTTGTGCATTGAAGCAAAAGCCATAGCCTTCGCCCGTGACACCCGCATCGGTCTCGATAGAAACCAGCAGGCAGCAGACGTCCGCAATTTCGTGGATAGAGGTTTTGAGAGGGCGTGGAAGAGGGATCGTGGCAAGCCGGACGTGCAAGGCGATAATGCGTACAGCACTCGACATGAAAAGTCTCCGCGATAAGGGTTTACCAGGGGATTGGCGCAGTGGCCGATACGCGTGCAAACGATACGCATGTACGGTCAGGTCGAGCATGCGTACACAGGTCAATAAGGAAGTATGGTTACTAGGCGCGGCTATTACTAATATTTTTTTGAAGGTTGGTTGATATCTATTGCGTATCGAAATTGTCGTGCGCCGACCCTTCGGCTTGTGCGGCGGTATGATGAGGTTATTGTTGCCGGTATGGTGCCGGCATGCCGGACTCCAGGAGAATATTGCATGAACGAAGTCATCATCGCTGCTGCTACCCGGACTGCCATCGGCGATTTTGGCGGCGCGTTGAAAGACGTGCCGCCTATCGATCTGGGGGCCGCCGTTATCAAAGAGGCCCTGGTGCGTGCCGGGGTCGGGGGCGACGAGGTCGGCCATGTCGCGGTGGGCCACGTTATCAATACCGAACCACGTGACATGTATTTGTCGCGGGTCGCCGCCATGAATGCCGGCATTGCCAAAGAAACGCCTGCGTTTAACGTCAACCGCTTGTGCGGCTCGGGGCTGCAGGCCATCGTGTCGGCGGCACAGACGATCTTGCTGGGCGATGCCGAAATCGCCATTGGGGCAGGGGCGGAAAGCATGAGCCGCGCACCCTATATCGCGCCGGCGCAGCGCTGGGGCGCGCGCATGGGGGACGCGAAGATGCTGGATATGATGACGGGCGCGTTGTCGGATCCGTTCGCCGGTATCCATATGGGTGTGACCGCCGAGAACGTCGCGGCCAAGTTCGGTATCAGCCGCGAGGATCAGGATGCCCTGGCGGCTGAGTCTCATCGTCGTGCGGCCGCCGCTATCGATGCGGGTTATTTCCGCGACCAAATCGTGCCTATTGTGCAAAAGACGCGTAAAGGCGATGTCGTCTTTGATACGGACGAGCACGTGCGGCGTGATGTGACCGTCGAGAACCTGGCTGGGCTGAAAACCGTGTTCCAGAAGGAAAACGGCACGGTTACGGCGGGTAACGCCTCGGGCTTGAATGACGGTGCGGGTGCAGTCGTGCTGATGAATGCCGCAACCGCTGAAAAACGCGGCGTCAAGCCATTGGCGAGGCTGGTCGCTTATGCCCACGCGGGGGTTGACCCCAGCATCATGGGCATTGGGCCGATACCCGCCACCCAGGCCGTCTTGAAGCGCGCCGGTCTTACGGTGGATCAATTGGACGTCATCGAGGCCAACGAAGCCTTTGCCGCGCAGGCGTGCGCAGTGGCCCGCGAGTTGGGGCTGGACCCGGCCAAGGTCAATCCCAACGGCAGCGGTATCGGCCTGGGGCACCCCATTGGCGCGACCGGGGCCATCATTACCGTCAAGGCGCTGTACGAACTGCAGCGTATCCAGGGACGTTATGCCTTGGTGACGATGTGCATTGGCGGCGGGCAGGGCATTGCCGCCATCTTCGAGCGCGTCTAAAGCAAGTCCTCATCACGGCCCGGGTGTTTGAACTTCGTTCAGGCACCCGGGCCGTTGTGGCGTTTGGGCTGGCCATCGTTGCGGTCTGGCTACAATCACGCGGTTATTGTCTGAGCCATTCTGATGCCCACCCGTACTACGCCCGCCGCTGCTGACCAACCCAATCTGTCCGAATCCGACGGTATCCGGTATCTGCACTTTGGAACGGAGTGGATTCAGGGCGCCATGCGCATCAAGGCGCCCGGCGAGCTGGTGCTGGAGTACACCGCCCAGATGATGGCCTGGTTGCTCTTTCTGGCGCCACCGAAAGAAGAGTCGATTGGTTTGCTTGGTCTGGGTGCGGGTTCGCTGACACGCTTTTGTCTGAAGCACACGCGCAGCCCCCTGGCCGTGGTGGAATGGAATCCCCAGGTCACCGCGGTGTGCCAGATGTTCTTTCGCTTGCCTGCCTCCTCGCGCCTGAGCGTGCACCATGACGATGCGGCGGTCTGGGTGGCCGATCCGCAACGCGCGGGGAGCTGCCCCGTGCTCATGGTGGACCTGTACGATGCCTCGGCGCGCGGTCCGGTGCGCGACTCGGTGACTTTTTATCGACATTGCCGCCGAGTTTTGGGCGAGGTCGGGGTCCTGTCGGTCAATCTATTTGGCCAGCACGAGAGCTTTGACCGCAATATCGAAAACCTGCGCGTGGCATTTGACGATCGTATCGTGCTGTTACCCGAGATTGACGCCGGCAATCAGATCGTGTTGGCCTTTAGCGGCCCGTCACTGGGCATCACCCCGGCGCAACTCCTTGCCCGGGCGGAAGAGGTGGAAAGCCAATATGGCTTGCCCGCTCGTCGCTGGGCGCGCGCGCTGACCCGCCACACGGTGAACGGCATTCTGCATTTCTGATGCAGGCGTTTCTCCGCGCAATTTTCTCTTGACTAAGGGATTGCCCTAGGTAATGGCAGGCTTTCGTACGGCCGCGATAACTACTATGATGTGAATTCCTATAATTATGAATTATAGAAAGCCTGAACGGGTTCTCCATGACTATACGCATCGTTCGTCAAGCGTTGTATCTCGAGGTCGCCGACCGCTTGCGGGGCATGATCCGGTCACAGGCGTTGGCCAGCGGTGAATGGATCGACGAGGTACGCCTGACCCGTGAGTTGGGCATTTCACGTACGCCGCTACGCGAGGCCCTCAAGGTATTGGCCACCGAGGGGCTGGTGCGTCTGGAGCCGCGTCGCGGCTGCTTTGTGAATGAGCTGTCACTGCAGGATCTGGAAGACATTTTCCCCTTGATGGCTATGCTCGAGGGGCGCTGTGCATACGAGGCCACATTGAAAGCCACAGGCAGCGAGTTGGCCGACCTGGATGGCCTGCATCAGGCATTGCAAGCCCATGCGTCAGCGGGGCAGATCGACGCGTATTACGACACGAATGCGCAAATTCACGAGGCGGTTCAGGCCCTGGCCAATAACCGCTGGCTATCCGACATGGTGGGTAATCTGCGCAAGGTGCTCGGCCTGTTTCGTCACAAGAGTCTGGTGGTGCCCGGCCGCATTCATGAGTCCTGCGCCGAACACATGGCTATTTTCGCGGCGCTGAAGGCGCGCGACCCCGATGCTGCCGAGGCGTTGGCCCGCAAACATTTGCTTCGCCAATTGGATGCGCTGCGTTTGCTGGCCCGGCAGGCCGAGGCGGCCACTGCCGCGGCCAACCCTGTCGATCCACTTTCGTCCCCCAGTATGTCCGCTACACAGGAGACTACCCATGCCCGCCCTAGACTCCAACCCGCTCGCTCGCGGCGCTCGGCCGCCTGAGGCCGATCCCATGTCGGATGAAAAAACGGTCGTCGAAAGCGCCAGCCTGATCACACGCCTTGGTCGCTTGTGGGACCGGGACCGGTTGCCCGGCACGGCTGAAATTCTGCCGCTGTTCCAGGCCCGGCTGACCGATGTGGCGGCCAATAAACTGGCGCGTACCTGGTGTGCGTCGTATACCGCCGCCGATGGCAAGCGCCGGCGCGAGTTGCTGGCCGGGTTGGCACAGGTCGATGCCGGACTGCAGCCGCGCGGAGATCGTGGTCTGATTCTTTTCAAGCGCTTGAACGCGTTGCCCGATGGCTTGCGCTTTCTGGTGGATTTGCGGGCCGACATGCTGCGTTGGCGCAAGCAGGTGGCGGGTTTGCAGGCCCTGGACAAAGACCTGGAAAGCCTGCTGTCCGCCTGGTTTGATGTGGGCTTGCTGGAACTGCGCCCCTTGACCTGGGATTCACCGGCCTCATTGCTGGAAAAGCTGATCATCTACGAGGCCGTGCATGAAATTAAATCGTGGGACGACTTGCGTCATCGCGTGTCTCCCGATCGCCGCTGTTATGCCTACTTTCATCCGCAAATGCCGGACGTGCCTCTGATTTTTGTCGAGGTGGCCTTTTCGGCGCAGATGGCCGACAACGTGCAGGTCTTGTTGGACACCACCTCGCCGGTACAAGATTTGGACAAAGCCCGATGGGCGATCTTTTATTCCATTTCGAATACACAGCCGGGACTGCGCGGCATCAGTTTTGGCAACTTCCTGCTCAAGCGCGTGATTGATCGCTTGCTCGAGGAATTGCCCAAGCTGCGTTCCTTTGCCACGCTATCGCCTATCCCAGGCCTGGTCGATTGGCTATCGCGCCTGAGCGCCGCCGAGGTCGAGTCTATCGTGCGCGATAAGCAACGCACACGCGCCGGGGCGCCTGATGGCGCGCGCTGGGCCGCGCGGCTGACCAAGGCCGCAACGGGCAAGCCATCGGAGGTTGTGCAGCGCGCCGCGATGCGGCTGGTGACGCAGTATCTCTTGACGATGAAAAACGGCCAACCGATTGATCCTGTTGCCCGCTTTCACTTGGGTAACGGCGCACGCATCGAACGCCTGAATTGGGCCGCGGATATCTCGGCCAAGGGCTTGGCGCAGTCTTGCGGCATGATGGTCAACTATCTGTATGAACTGGAAGAACTGGACGCGAATCTTGTGCGGTTAGGCGAGGGTAAACCTCGCATCAGTCGCGGTATCGCGCGTATCGGATAAGGACGTCATGAGCGAACAGAACGTATCGGTCCCTGACCAGGGTCAGGGACCGGATCAAGGGTACGGGCAGGGTAGTGTCGCCATGACGCGCGAAGAGGGCTTGGCATGGGTGACGCTATCGCATCCCGGGCGTCTGAATGCCATCACCATTTCCATGTGGGAACAACTGCGCAGCGTGTTCGACGCTTTGTCGGCAGACACGTCCGTGCGTTGCGTCATTGTGCGTGGAGAGGGGGGGCAGTTTGCCGCGGGCGCCGACATTCGTGAGTTTGCACAGCAGCGTGGAAACATGGCACAGGTGCGCCGCTATCACCAGCATATCCTGGCCCCGGCACTGATGGCCGTCGCCAATTGTCCTCATCCTGTCGTGGCCCAGATCGACGGGGTGTGCGTGGGTGGTGGCCTGGAAATCGCCTGTCAATGCGATCTGCGTATTGCCGGCGAATCAGCGCGTTTTGGCGTGCCCATTAACAAACTGGGTTTTCCCATGGCGCCTGACGAAATGCGGGGATTGTTGGCGCTGGTAGGGCGTGCCACCACGTTGGCGATTTTGCTGGAGGGGCGTGTATTCGACGCTGCCGAAGCCCGGTCGCTGGGCTTGCTGACCCGTGTCGTCCCGGATACCGAAGTGGCCGCTCAGGCTCGCGCCAGCGCGGATCGCATTATGCGCGGCGCCCCGTTGGCTGCACGTATTAATAAACGCCAGTCACGCCATTTGCAGCAAGGCGCGCCGCTGGAAGAATCACACTATCAAGATTTTTTTTCTTACGCCGAAAGCCAGGACCACCGTGAAGGCGTCTCCGCCTTTCTGGCAGGGCGGGCGCCGGTATTTACAGGAGACTAAATAAGGTGAATAACGCCAATTTGTACACTGTGCTGGCTAGCGGTTTTCCCGCGGATCGTCGTCAAGTGGCTCTGGAAACTCCCGAGCAGCTCTACACCTGGGACGACATCGATCATGCCAGCGCATGCCTGGCCAATTTGTTGAGCTCGCTCGATTTGCCCGATGGCTCACGCGTCGCGGTACAAGTTGAAAAGTCACCTGAAGCCCTGCTGCTGTATTTGGCCACGCTGCGTGCGGGCCTGGTATATCTGCCCTTGAACACCGCCTATCGCGAGTCGGAAATCGCTTATTTCCTAGGGGATGCCGAGCCGGCCGTCGTGGTGTGTTCCAGTAAAAATCTGGGCTGGGTCAGCAAAGTGGCCGAGCAGGCCGGTACGGCCCATGTATACACCCTGGACGAGAATCGTACGGGGTCCTTGCTGGATGCCGCGGCAGGATTGAGCCAGTCGTTCGAGGCCGTGGAACGCGGGACCGATGACCTGGCGGCCATTCTCTATACCTCGGGGACCACGGGCCGCAGCAAGGGCGCCATGTTGTCGCATGGCAATCTAGCCTCCAATGCGCAGGTATTAAAGCAGTATTGGGGCTGGCGTTCGGATGATGTGTTGTTGCACATGTTGCCGATCTTTCATGTACACGGCTTATTTGTGGCCTCGCATGGTGCTTTGCTGGCCGGTGCGCGCATGGTCTGGTTGCCCAAGCTGGATATGGAGCAGGCATTGCGTTATCTGCCGCGCTGCACGGTAATGATGGGGGTACCCACGTATTACGTGCGCCTGTTGGCCGATGCACGGTTTACGCGCCAGGTGTGCCAGCGCATGCGCTTGTTTATTTCCGGCTCGGCGCCGCTGTTAATGGAAACGTTCGACGATTTTCGCGAGCGTACCGGCCACACGATCCTTGAACGTTATGGCATGAGCGAAACGGTCATGCTCACCTCGAATCCGTACGATTCGGCCAATGGTGAACGCCGGGGCGGCACAGTGGGCAAGGCGTTGCCGGGCGTGCAGGTGCGCGTGGTCGATGATCGCGGCGCGACGCTGGGCGCGGGGGAGATCGGCAATGTGCAGGTGCGTGGCCCGAATGTGTTTTCCGGCTATTGGCGCATGCCTGAGAAAACCCGCGAGGAGTTCACCGCGGATGGTTGGTTCCGCACCGGAGACGTCGGCCGCTGGGGCGGCGAATCGGGCGGGGCTGACGTCCCTGCCGATTATCTGTCTATCGTCGGCCGCAGCAAAGACTTGATTATTTCGGGCGGCTACAACGTTTACCCCAAGGAAATCGAGTTGATCATCGATGAAATGCCGGGTGTGCTGGAGTCGGCCGTCATTGGCGTGCCGCATCCCGATTTCGGTGAGGCCGTCGTTGCGGTGGTGGTGGCGCGTGACGGCGCCGTGCTGGATACCGCTGCGATGCAGGATGAATTGAAAACCCGCATCGCCAATTTCAAGGTTCCCAAACAATTGCATTTGATTGGGCAACTGCCGCGCAACACCATGGGTAAAGTACAAAAAAACGTCCTGCGCGAGTCATACACGGCCGCGNGATTTTGATTAACTGTTCCAGACAGGAGGCCCGCACCCTACCAGGATAATGGCTACCACAACCGCGCTCGCAGGAGGTGAGAAACACCGGGACGCGCGGCGGAAGTATTGATGCATTCATATAGAACAAATACGGGCGGCGCCGCGGCGCTGTTTCAATCGAGGAGACGAAATGAAGCATTCCATGATTCGTGCATTGAGTTTGGCAACTGCGCTGGGAGCCTGCGCGGCACTGGCGCCGACTGCCGCGATGGCAGATTGGCCCGATCATCCTATTAACCTCATTGTGCCGTTTCCGGCGGGTGGGGGGACCGATACCTTTGCCCGGCCACTGGCACAGCAACTCAGCATGCAGCTCGGTCAAACCGTGGTGGTGGACAACAAGGGCGGGGCGGGCGGCACAGTGGGTGCGTCCGTCGCGGCGAAAGCCAAACCGGATGGCTATACCTTTTTTATGGGTGGCGCCCATCATGTGGTGGCACCTGCCTTGTATAAAAATCTGACCTATGACATCCAAAAGGACTTCGTGCCCGTGGCGTTGTTGGCGCAACCACCGCAAGTCGTGGTGATCAATACGTCCAAACTGCCAGTCAACACGTTGCAAGAGCTCATTGAGTATGCGCGTAAACGACCGGGCGAGATCAACTTCGGCACTGCGGGCAAGGGCAGTACTCACCATCTGGCGGGCGAGATGTTCGCCATGCAGACGGGCATCAAAATCGTGGACGTGCCGTATCAGGGAGCGGGGCCTATGCTGTCGGCATTGATCGGCGGCCAGGTCGATATGGCGTTTGACGGTTTGGGTTCGTCGGCCGGGCACATTCGCTCTGGCACGATCAAACCGCTGGCGATGGCGGCCGCACAGCGTTCGCCGTCCTTCCCGGATGTGCCGACGGCCGCCGAAGCGGGTGTGCCCAATTACGAGGTGTCGACCTGGTACGCCATGTGGGCGCCCGCAGGTACCCCGCAGCCCATCGTGGACAAAATGATCGCCGAGGTCACCAAGGCGCTGAACAACCCCAAGGTCAAACAAACCTGGGCCGGCAACGGGTCTGCCACACCCGATCTCACCGGTGCAAAGTTCGGTGAGTTTGTGGATAGCGAAGTCATCCGCTGGGGCAAAGTCGCCAAGGACTCCGGCGTTACACTGGATTGATGGTAGGTGCGGCTGACGTGCGCGTCGCGCACGTCAGCCGTTTTGTTTTCTTGCCTGGGCGGAGATGGGCTTAAGACGGTATATTCACAGCTTAAACTAATGGCACACGAACCATTAAACTAAGCAACACACGGGCGGGCAGATTGGCAACAAGCCGACGATGCCCAGTGTGTACCACCAATAACACCCAAACGGTGCAAGGAGCAAACCCAATGCGAATCGGAAAAAAACATTTTCTGGCGATGGGGGCAGTAGCAGTGGCGCTGGCTATCTACGGAACCCCTGCTGCGGCAAAACAAAAATCAGTGGCCGTGACAGCCATCGTTGAGCATCCCGCGCTGGATTCAGTGCGCGACGGCGTGAAAGACGCGTTAGAAAAAGCTGGCTACGAGCCTGGTAAAAATCTGAAATGGCAGTATCAAAGTGCGCAGGGCAATACCGGTACCGCGGCACAGATCGCCCGTCAGTTCATTGGTAACCGTCCCGATGCCATTGTGGCCATCGCGACGCCTTCGGCGCAGTCTGTCGTTGCCGCGACGAAAGATGTTCCGGTGGTGTATTCCGCAGTGACGGATCCGGTTGCCGCGCAACTGGTGCCCAGCATGGGACCCTCTGGCACCAACGTGACCGGCGTATCGGATTTGCTGGCGCTGGACAAGCAGATCGAGCTCATCAAGAAAATCGTACCCGACGCCAAGCGGGTGGGGATTGTCTATAACCCGGGCGAGGCAAACTCGGTCGTGGTGGTCAAGCAACTGCAAGCGCTGTTGCCCAAGGTCGGCATGAGCCTGGTCGAAGCCGCCGCGCCGCGTTCGGTTGACGTCGGATCGGCCGCGCGCAGTCTGATCGACAAGGTCGATGTCATTTATACCAACACCGACAACAACGTGGTGTCGGCGTACGAGTCCCTGGTGAAGGTGGGCAACGATGCCGATATTCCGCTGATCGCGTCGGATACCGACAGCGTCAAGCGCGGTGCGATCGCGGCGCTGGGTATCAACTACTACGACTTGGGCGTGCAAACGGGCAAAATCGTTGTGCGCATTCTCAAGGGTGAAAAACCTGGCGCCATTGCCTCGGAAACCAGCACGAATCTCCAGTTGTTTGTGAATCCGGGCGCTGCGAAGGCGCAAGGCATCACATTGCCTGAGGACCTGGTGAAATCCGCCGCCGAAGTCATTAAGTAATCGCCGGCGGGATTTCATTTATGTCTTTATTTTCGTTACTTGGCGCGCTGGAAATTGGTCTGATTTTCAGTCTGGTCGCGCTAGGGGTGTTTATTTCTTTTCGTTTGCTGCGCTTTCCCGATCTGACGGTGGACGGTAGCTTTCCGCTGGGCGGCGCGGTGGCGGCAACGCTGATTTCCGGCGGTGCAGATCCGTTTTCGGCGACGGTGGCGGCCACGGTTGCCGGGGCTGCGGCGGGGTTTATCACCGGTTGGTTGAATGTGAAGCTGCGCATCATGGATTTGCTGGCCAGCATTCTCATGATGATTGCGCTGTATTCCGTGAATCTGCGGGTCATGGGACGACCCAACGTCCCGTTGATTACCGAGCCGACGGTTTTTACGATTTTGCAGCCTGAGTGGCTAAGCGACTATGTGGCGCGCCCGCTGATTTTGGTGGGCGTGGTGTTTGTCGTTAAATTGGCACTCGATTGGTTTCTGGGGACTCAGTCTGGTTTGGCAATGCGTGCCACGGGATCGAACGGTCGCATGGCACGTGCTCAGGGCGTCAATACCGGTGGCATGATTTTGGCGGGCATGGCCTTGTCCAACGCGATGGTCGGTCTGGCGGGAGCGCTGTTTGCACAAACCCAAGGCGGAGCGGATATCTCGATGGGTATCGGCACGATTGTGATTGGCCTGGCCGCGGTGATTGTCGGCGAGAGTATTTTGCCGTCGCGCAAGTTGGTCCTGGCGACACTGGCAGTTGTCCTGGGCGCGTTGGTTTACCGGTTCTTTATTGCGCTGGCGCTCAATAGCGATTTGATCGGCCTGAAGGCGCAAGACCTGAATCTGGTGACGGCGTTGCTGGTCACGGTTGCACTGGTGATCCCTATGCTGAAGCGCCGTTTGCTCGGCAAGAGGGGGGGCTGATCATGCTGCGTGCACAAGACATCAATATGACGTTCAACGCGGGTACGCCGATCGAGACGCGGGCGCTGCGCGGATTGTCGCTGGAGATCCCGAGTGGCCAGTTTGTCACGGTGATTGGTTCGAACGGCGCCGGCAAGTCGACGTTTTTGAATGCGGTGTCTGGCGATCTGCCGATCGATTCGGGGCGCATTGAGATTAATGGCGAGGACGTAACGGGTAAGTCGGTCTGGGCACGCGCGGACCGGGTGGCTCGGGTGTTTCAGGACCCGATGGCGGGGACCTGCGAGGACCTGACGATCGAAGAGAACATGGCGCTGGCGCAGTTGCGTGGCGAGCGCCGGGGTTTTGGTCGCGCGGTCAAGGCCAGTATGCGAGAGGGGTTCCGGGCACAGCTCGCGCGGTTGGGGCTGGGCCTTGAGGGGCGTTTGTCCGATCGCATTGGTTTGCTTTCAGGCGGGCAGCGGCAGGCGGTGAGTCTGTTGATGGCGGCATTGCAGCCGTCGCGTATTTTGCTGTTGGATGAGCATACGGCGGCCCTGGACCCGCGGACGGCGGATTTTGTGCTGCGGTTGACGGCGCGCATTGTCGCGGAGAACAAACTGACGACGATGATGGTGACGCACAGTATGCGACAGGCGCTGGATGTGGGTGACCGCACGGTGATGTTGCATCAGGGTCAGGTCGTGCTGGATGTTTCTGGCGACGAGCGCAAGGGCATGGAAGTGCCGGATTTGCTGGCGATGTTTGAGCGCGTGCGGGGGGAGACGCTCTCGGATGATGCGTTGCTGCTGGGGTAGCTGCAATGTCTTGGGCCTCGCTTTTAGTCTTAGCCACGGGTGTTTCTATTGCGGCGTGCCTGTCACGCGCTTGAGCGTCGCGCCGGCGTAATCAGCCCGGCTCGGCCCATGACCACGGGCCTCGGTCCCGCTGCGCGGGACTGCCCGAGGTTNANNAGGCTGGCTCCACGCGCNGCCNCGCCACAGGGACTCACAGTAGTGGCATGCCGAAGGCAATAGGTCACGATGTTGCAATCAACAATGCAATGGCCAGTATCAGTGAGCCCTGCCTCAAAGCCCCCGTGAATTGAAGGCATTGTGAGCCGTTGCGTCGGTGTTAAAGGCACCGCCGGCGTNNTNGCGTCGGCTCGGCCCAACCAGGGGCCTCGGCTCNCGNGCANCGCGNGCCGAGGCCCCTGGTTGGGCCGAGCCGACGCGATTACGCCGGCGNNGCCTTTAACACCGGCGCAACGGCGTCTTAAGCACTCAATCGTGCTTAATGGAGATAGTCTTCAACACGGTAAATCCGTACAACGCTTCGAAACCTTTTTCGCGCCCATGGCCGCTGGCTTTGACGCCACCGAACGGGAGTTCGATGCCGCCCCCCGCCCCGTAGTTGTTGATGAAGACTTGGCCGCTGCGAACCTTGCGGGCCAGGCGCAATTGGCGTGAGCCGTCGCGGGTCCAGATGCTGGCGGCGAGCCCGTATTCTGTGGCGTTGGCGATGCGGATGGCGTCGGCTTCGTCATCGAAAGGGATGGCGGCCAATACCGGGCCGAAGACTTCTTCTTGGGCGATGCGATGGTCGATCGGTACGTTGTGCAGCAGCGTGGGGGCCTGGTAATAGCCTTCGGCTGGGGCGCCGTCTGCGATTTTTCCTTGGGCTGCCATGGTAATGCCGTCTTGTGCAGCGGCTTGCAGGAAGCCCTGGACGCGTTCTTGCTGTGTTTTGCGGATGAGCGGGCCGCAGTCCAGGTCCATGGTGGCGGGTCCTGCGCGCAGAGCCGAGAACGCTTGCGAGAGGCGATCCATGACGCGATCGTAGGCGCTGCGTTCGATCAGCAGGCGGCTGCCGGCAGAGCAGGTTTGGCCGGCGTTCTGGACGATTGCATTGACGGCGACGGGAATCAACGCGTCGAGGTCGGCGTCGCCGAACACAATTTGAGGCGACTTGCCGCCCAGTTCTAGCGTGACGGGTATGTGACGCTCCGCGGCGGTCTGGGTGACGAGTACGCCGATGCGGGGCGAGCCGGTGAACGAGATGTGGTCGATGCCGGGATGGCGCGTCAAGGCATCACCGGCTTCGTGGCCGTAGCCCGTGATGATGTTGATGGCGCCCGGGGGAAAGCCGACGTCTGCCGCCAGCTCGGCGACGCGCAGCAATGACAGGCAGGCGTCTTCGGCGGGTTTGACGACGCACGCGTTACCGGCTGCCAAGGCGCCGCCCACACTGCGGCCAAAAATCTGCAAGGGGTAGTTCCAGGGGACCACATGACCCGTCACGCCGTGCGGCTCGCGCAAGGTCAGTACGGTATAGCCATTTTGGTAGGGTAGGGTTTCGCCGTGCAGTTTGTCCGCGGCGCCACCGTAGTATTCGAAATAGCGCGCAATGGCGGTGACGTCGGCACAAGCCTGCTTGGTGGGCTTGCCGCAATCGCGCGATTCGATGCCGGTCAGCTCGTCGATGTGATCCAGGATTTTCAGCGACAGTTTCAACATCAGTCGACCGCGTTCGGCTGCCGTGAGTTTGCCCCAGGCGCCTTCGTCGTAGGCGCGGCGTGCGGCCTGCACGGCCAGGTCGATGTCGGCGGCGTTGCCGCGCGGGATGCTGTCGTATTCTTGACCCGTCGATGGATCGATGACGGGGATGGCTTCACCCGAGTTGCCAGGTACGGAGCGGTTGTCAATGAAATGCTGCTTCATGCCAATGAGCCTCTAGTATGTCGTTGCAGAAATGCCGGGGTATGCGGGTACCGGGCAGTTAAAACAAAATGGATAGTCCTCCATCGACGGCGAGTACTTGACCATTGATGTAGGAGGCTGCGGGGGACGCCAGAAAGACGGCGGCGCCGGCGATTTCTTCAGGTTGGCCCCAGCGTCCCATGGGATTGCGTGAGGCTAGTTTTTCGTAAACAGCCGGGTCGGTGACCATGGCCGCGTTGGTTTCGGTGGCGAAGGTTCCGGGGGCGATGGCGTTGCTGGTGATGCCCAGGGGGCCCAGTTCGGCGGCCAGGGCGCGCATCATTCCCGTCAGTCCCTGTTTAGCGGCCGGATAGACGGCGTCGCCCGAGCGCGCGAGCTCGCCGGCGATGGAGGTGATGGTGATGAGACGCCCGGAACCCTGGCGCACCATGCGTTCCGAGGCGTACTTGGACAGCAACATGCTGGCGATGAGATCGGTGTCGATCAGCGCACGGATTTCTGCGGCGGTGATGGCCTGCAGCGTCTTGCGGTTACGGGCGCCGACGTTATTGACCAGGATGTCCAGGCGACCGTGTTCGCGGTCAATGTGATCGAAGGCGCGTGCCATCGCGTTGTCATCAGCGACATCGAAGGCCAGGGCGGATGCGGCCAGGCCCTGTGCGCGCAGGGCCTGTGCAGCAGTTTCGGTGGCCTCGGCGTTGCGGCCATTGATGAGAACGTGGGCGCCGCAGCCAGCCATGGCGCGTGCCATGCAGAGACCCAGGCCGCGGGCGGATCCCGTGATCAGGGCAACCTGGCCGGCCAGGGAGAAATGTTGCAGGTAAGCTTGAGAGGCAACAGGGGTGTTCATGGTCGAGAGTGAATCAGTCGCGGAATTCGGGCGCCCAGTGCAATAGTTTGCGCTCAATCCAGGTGACCGCATAGACCAGCACGATGCCGACGATGGAAAGCAGCGTCACGGCAGCGAACATGTCGGTGGCGTTCAGCGTCGCCAGTGCTGTCACCATGAGGTAGCCCATGCCGGTTGTGGATCCGACGAACTCGGCCAGCACAACACCAATGAGTGCGAAGCTAATGGCGTTGGGCAGGGCCGCAAAGGTCCATGCCGCGGCGGTGGGGACGCGGACACGCCAGAGAATCTGACGGGGCGAGCCCCCCAGTGTTCGGCAGAAATCGACGAGTTCCCGTTCTACGCTGCGCCCCCCTTTATAGGTGTTGAAGAACACCAGGAAGAACACAACGAACCAGGACGTCACTACTTTGGAGGCGAGTCCCAGTCCGAAGAACATCGTGATCAGGGGGACAAAGGCGATACGTGGCATGGAGTTGAATGCCACGATAAAGGGATTGAACACATCGGCGAGCATGCGGCTACGACTGAGCACCATCCCGACGATAAAGCCGCTGCCCACGCCAACTACCAGGCCGACGAGTGTGGCACGCAGGGTCAGCCACAGGTGCGGCCAGACGGAGCGGGGGCCGGGTTGCAGCCATTCCCACAGACGCACAGCGATCCGGGAGGGTTGGCTGATGAAGAACGGATCAAAGATGGTGTTCTGCGTGAACCACGGGATGCGGGTCAGAGTTTCCCAGCCGCCGATGATGATGGCCAGGATCAGCAACTGCCACGCGGTGATGCGTAGCCGGCGTTGTATCAGGGCGCGGCGGTCTTGAAGTAATTGGTCCTGCAGATTGGGTACGGCGGAGACGTTCATGGGATGTGGAGTCGGGTCAGGCGGCGGCGCGGAACTGCTCGCCCAGTACGCTCCATAGGCTTTGTACGTGGGAAACAAACTGCGGCGTTTCGCGCAGCATGAACACATCGCGCGGATGGGGGATGTTGATACGCTCGTCCAGCAAGACATGGCTGGGTGGCCCAGACAGCACGATGACGCGATCCGACAGGGTGATGGCCTCGTCGAGATCGTGGGTGACCATGACGATGGTCTGTCCGAGTTTGCGCCATATCTCGATGAGCTCGCGGTGCAGATGCGTTTTGGTGTGCGTGTCCAGCGCGCCGAAGGGTTCGTCCAGCAGCAGGATGCGGGGCTCGACGGCCAGGCTCATGAGCAGCGCGACGCGACGGCGCATGCCACCGGACAGTTGGTGCGGATACGCGTTGGCGAAGGCGCTCAAGTGGCCGAGCTCAAGCAGATCGGCGACGCGACGCTCGATCTGCGCGGCCGCCACACCCTGGAATTTCAGGCCGAGCGCGACGTTCTTGCGCACGCTGAACCAGGGGAGCAGCGTGTCTTTTTGAAAAATGTAGCCGAGCGCCGGCGGCACTTGGCCGTTGACCGTTGTCCCCGCCACCCGGATGGTGCCAGTCGTGGCCGGCAGGAAACCGGCCATCATGTTCAGCAAGGTGCTTTTGCCGCAACCCGACGGTCCGACGATGGAGACGAATTCGCCCTCGGCGATGGAGAGCGATACATTGCCGACGGCGTGCACGGTGCCGCCGCGCGCCTGGTAGGCTTTGCCCACCCCTTCCAGTTCAATCATGCGAGGACTCCGTACGACACGCCACGATTGCTCATCATGCCTTGCGGGCCTGTTTGACGAACGACATGTCGACGCAGGTGGCGTAGGGCACTTTCTTCATTTCTTCGTTGGAGAATTGGCGTCCGTCGCCCATGATGCCGGCCATGCGGTTGTAGGCGTCTTCGGTGATGATGTTGTCTTTCAGGAAGACGGTTTCCTTGTAGATGCCGAGTGTTTTTTCAACGGCCGGACGGGGAAAGGCGCTGAGGTAGTCGTCGTAGATCGCGTCGGTGATGGCCTGGGCGCTGTTGGCGCTGATGAAATCTTGCGCCTTGACCATGGCGGTCACGAATGCCTGCACGACTTCGGGTCGCTTCTGGATGGTGTCTTGCAGCGTCAGCGCGGCAATGCCAGGGACATCGCCCCCCATGAAGCTGCTCCATGAGGCCTCGGTGGTGGCATCGAAAATCGGCACACCCCAGCCTTCGGCCTGAGCCTGCTCCATCATGGACATGGTAGCCATGCTGGCGGACACCGAACCGGTTTTCAGCGCACCCAGCATGGTGGCCAAATCGCCGAGCGGGCGGACGTCGACTTTGTCGGCGATGCCGGCCTGTTGCATGAGGTAGACGGCCATGAGCCATGTGCTGGATTGCGGTTGCGTGGCGCCCACACGTTTGCCCGCCAGGTCTTTCAGTGTCTTGATTTTGCCGCTGTCGAAGTCTTCGCGACGCACGATGACGTTGGCATAGGTGAGTTTGCGATCAAAGCCAAAGATCAGGGTGGCCGGCTTGCCGGCCAACGTCAGGGCGGGCGCGGCGGTGGCCGCGGTGGCGCCGAACAGGATCTGCCCAGCGGCCAGCATCTGCATGGTGCGCGGGCCACTTTGGGAGTTCAGATATTCGACTTCCAGGCCGCCTTCGCCGAAGTAGCCTTTCTTGAACGCGACGTAGGCGGCGGAGAAAAAGGGGTCGATGCTGCCCAGGCCGAATGCCGCCTTGCCCAGCGATGTCTGGGCAAACGCGGACCGAGCGCCGAGCAGGCTGGCGCCCGCGAGCGCGGCGGTCGAGGCAAGGAAATGGCGGCGAGTGGTGTTGCCCGCACGTACTGAAGATCGCTGCATAGTTGTCGTCTCGGAATGTTGTTGTGTCGTGACTGTTTGGGAATAACGATACCGCAAATGGCCAAAGACCGTGGCGAGCCACGGTCTTTGGGTCACGGTGAACAGGTTATCCCTCATCGGGCTGCCGGTTTACCGTGGGGACGGCCATGCGTGTCGTGCGTCAGCTGGCCGTTTTGGTTGCCGCCTTTTTTGCAGCCGCCTTCTTTACCGCCGTTTTCTTTGCGGCGGCCTTTTTGGGCGCCGCTTTTTTAACTGCCTTTTTCGTGGCGGTTTTGGTTGCTGTTTTGCTGGCGGTTTTGGACGGTGCGCGGCCAGGTTTGGCTGCGCGGGGTTCGAACTCGAAGCCGGTTTTGCCGTCAGGCTGGCGTACCAGGAAAGCCTTGAACTTGCGGTTCGTGCGGCTGGAGACAAAGCCGTCGAGCAAGTCGGTGCGGCCATCGGTCAGCAGCTTTTGCATTTGATCCCGTGAGATCTCTTGCTGCAGAATGATCTTGCCGGAGCGGAAGTCGCACGTCTTGTCGGGCCCGACGGATTTTTCGCAGACGTAGCTCAGGCCATGTTCGAATACGCGTGATTGGCACTTGGGGCAGTTGCCGACGGGCGTATGGCCCGAGAAGTCGACGGCCTCGGTGTCGTCGTCGTCTTTTTGACCAAAGTCGAACTCCAGCTTGTCCTCGTCGTTGATGCGCAGAATGGCGGCAAACGGCCGGCCCATTTTGCTGATGAAACCTTGCAACGGGCCGATTTCGCGCTTGGCAAGCAGCTCTTCGACCTCGGGTAGTTCAAACGTGCGGCCGCCGGGATGTTTGCCGATCGAGAATTCACACTGGGTGCAAGCGTAGCGACGGTAGTTTTCTTTGACTACGCTGCCGCATTTGGGGCATGGGGTGGTCAAGGTGGCGTAATCACCCGGCACGGTGTCGCGTTCGTATTCTTTGGCGCGTTTGACGATGACTTGGGTCATCTGCGCGATTTCGCGCATGAAGGCTTCGCGGCCTAGGCCGCCCTGCTCGATTTGCTTGAGCTTGTGTTCCCATTCGCCGGTGAGTTCGGGCGAGGTGAGTTCGGTGACGTCCAGCCCGGAGAGCAGGGTCATCAACTGGCGGGCCTTGGCGGTGGGTACCAGATCGCGACCGTCGCGGCGCAGATAGCTTTCACCGAGCAGGCCTTCGATGATGCCTGCCCGGGTGGCCGGCGTACCCAGGCCGCGCTCGGACATCGCCTCGCGCAGCTCTTCGTCGTCGACCAATTTGCCTGCACCTTCCATGGCGGACAGCAAGGTGCCTTCGTTGAAGCGGGCCGGGGGCTTGGTCGACAGACCGAGGGCATCGACGTCTTCGGTACGCACGGTTTCGTTATCGGCGACGGGCACCAGATTAGCGTCTTCGCCCTGGGCTTCCTTGCCGTAGACCGCCAGCCAACCGGGCGATACCAAGACTTTGCCTTCCGTTTTGAAACGATGGCCCTGGACTTCGGTCAGGCGGGTTGTGACGCGGTATTCAGCGGCCGGGAAAAACACGGCCAGGAAACGCTTGAGCACCAGGTCGTACAGCTTGCCTTCGGCTTCGCTGAGATCGTGCGGGATCTGCAGCGTGGGGATGATGGCGAAGTGATCCGATACCTTTTTGTTGTCGAAAATCCGGCGATTGGGCTTGACCCAGCTTTGGGCCACCACGGTCTCGGCATGGCGAGACAGTTGACCCACGGCATTGGAGCCACCCTTGGCCAGCGCCTGAATGGTTTCGCGTACCGTGCTGAGATAGTCTTCGGGCAAGTAGCGCGAGTCGGTACGCGGGTAGGTCAGGGCTTTGTGGCGTTCGTACAACGTTTGAGCCAGGGCCAGCGTCGTCTTGGCCGAGAAACCGAAGCGGCCGTTGGCCTCGCGCTGCAACGAGGTCAGGTCGTAGAGGGCCGGCGACATCTGGGTCGAGGGCTTGGATTCCTCGGTGACGATGCCGGATTGGTTACGGCAGGCCGCGACCACGCTTTGCGCCGCGGCTTGTGACCAGAGTCGCGATTCGCGTTTTTCAGGGTCGCGTTCGTCTCGCTTGAAGTCGGGGTCGATCCAGCGGCCCTGGTACAGACCGGCGGCGGCGACGAATGTGGCGTGGACTTCCCAGTAGTCGCGCGGCACAAAACGGCGGATACGCTCTTCGCGTTCGGCCACGATGGCGAGCGTGGGGGTCTGGACACGACCCACGGGGGTCTTGAAGAAACCGCCGTCTTTGCTGTTGAAGGCGGTCATGGCACGGGTGCCATTGATGCCCACCAGCCAGTCGGCTTCGGCGCGTGAGCGCGCGGCGGCCTCCAGTGGCTTGAGCTGGGCGTCGTCGCGCAGATTGGAGAAGGCCTCGCGAATGGCCGCCTGGGTCATGGATTGCAGCCACAGTCGCTGGATGGGCTTTTTGACCCCCGCGTACTGGATGATGTAGCGGAAGATCAGTTCGCCTTCCCGTCCCGCGTCACAGGCATTGATGAGGGCATCCACGTCCTTGCGCTTGGCCAGCTTGACCAGCAGCTTGAGGCGTTCGGCTGATCTCTTGTCGGCGGGGCCGAGTTCGAATTCAGGCGGAATGACGGGTAGGTGCGTGAAGCTCCACTTACCCTTGACGGGATCATTGGGGGCGACTAGACCTAGCAAATGCCCGATGCTGGACGCCAGCACGTAACGTTCGCTTTCAAAATAGTCGCCCTCTCGCGCAAAGCCTCCGAGGGCGCGTGAAATATCAAGGGCCACCGAGGGCTTCTCGGCAATAATCAGCGTTTTGCTCATGGTTATCCATTGGCGGTAGACCCGCCGGTGTAGCGCGGATGATACGAGGGGAGATTCACCGCATGCAAGTCAAGGTGGAAACAAAAGTGGGATCGGAATTGCACGCTTGGCGAAAATTCCTGGCTCGCGGGACCTTGTGGCTGGGGGTTTGGCTGCTGGGGTTCGCTGTCATTTGCGGGGTGGCTGCCAATTGGCAGGACCTGTCAAAAACCCAGCGATTTGCCGGCGCACAGGCTCTATTGGCGGTGTGCGTGGTGGCCGCTGCCTGGCTGGGCTGGCGTCTGCGCGGCGCTGAGGGGCCACGTCGCTATGGGCCTGATGCTTTGCTGGCGCTGGCGGGCTTGCTGCTGGGCGGCCTTTTGGCTTTGCTGGGGCAGACTTATCAGACGGGCGCCGACACCTGGGAGCTTTTTGCCTGGTGGGGGATTTTGCTGCTTCCCTGGGCGTCGGTGGCGATGAGTCAGGCGGTATGGCTGTTGTGGATGGTCGTGGTCAATATCGCCACGATGCTTTATCTGCAGGATGGCGCGTTTTTGTGGATGATGGATCAGACGGGGTCGGCCGCCTTGGTGGCGCTGCTGAATTTGCTGTTTTTGGCTGGCTGGGAGTGGGCGGGCCGGCGGTGGCGCGCCAATACGACGTTGGGGCCCAGGGTGCTGGTAGCGTGGATCGTCGGTGTGCTGGTGTTCGAGGCGTTCTTTGAAACGGCGAGTCTGTCTGGACTGGGCTCCGTCGCGGGCCTGCTCTGGGTCGTGGTGACTCTGGGGCTGGGCTACTACTATCTGCGTGAACGCCGCGACTTGATTATCCTGGCCCTCTTGGCGGCCGGCGTGATTTGCATGTCGCTGAGGGTGGTGGGGGAATGGCTGCTGGATCTCACGGGGGATTTCGCGAGGCACAGCTGGGTGATGTTGCCCTTGGCAGGATTGGTGGTGGGCGAGGCCGTGCTCGCCGCGCGTTGGCTGCGTGGGCTGGCTGAGCAGCCCGTAGACGGGCGATCGCCGTCCGGTGAGGGGGGTAGTGGCAGCACCTCGTATGCCGCCGCCTCGATGCCCGCAAATAGCCTTCAGGGTGGTTCGACGGGTGATTCGTCGGCGCAGGCCGGGCCAGGCGTCCGCACCGCTAGTGCTGTGCCGGTAGATCCCCTTGCCGGCGCGACACCCGCTGACACGCGTCACGACGACGCTTCACGCGGTGATGGTGCACAGCGTCGGGCAGGCCCGGCGTGGTATGTCCAGGGCTTGCTGGGCCTGAGCGCGTGGCTGGCCACGTTGTTGCTCCTATTATTCTTGGTGATCTCCGAGGTGATCACCTCGGAGGACGGCGCGCAGGCGGTTGGGCTGGTGTTATGCGTATTGGCCGTTGTTGGGTTGCGTATTACGACCGGCCTGTTTTGGCGGCAATGTTTGACGGCAATGGGGTTTGCGGGCCAGATATTGGTGCTGGTGGCCTTGCTGCTTACTGACTCGGGCGCCGACACGGTGGGTAGCGGCGTCTGGATCTATGTGCTGTTGCTCGGGACTGCCGTGTATGTTCTGGCGCCGGAAGTGTTGCTGCGGTTTTTGAGCGCTGGCGTCATGGCATTCGCGCTGGCCGGGTTGATTGTGCAGTCCCTGTGGTCGGGGCCGGCGCACTACGAGCCGCTGTGGCAATGGATAGATCGTGATGGACTGGACGCCACGATAATGTGGTTGCCCGTGGCCGTGACAGGCGCCTGGGCGGCTGCGGTGGCGTTGGTTGTGGGGCAAACCCGGCCAGTTTTGTTGCCTTTGGGTTGGGCGTTCATGCTGGCGGTTCAATTCACGGTGTGGAAGGTCGGTGGGACGTCACTGATGCAACTGCCGACGCTGTGGCGGATGCATGCGATCGCCACGCTTTTGATCGCGGCGGGGGCGCTGTTGCCAGTAGCGTGCGCGCTGGCAGTGCTATGGCCGCGACGTCAGCTGTTGACGTCAGGGGTGCTGTGGGGGGTACCGCTCGGCCTGTTGGCTTTGGCCTTGTTCTGGTTGCCGAGTCCCGGCGTGGCGTTCGCATTGGCCTGGCTATTGCTGGGTTTTGGTCTGCGCGACATACGTTTGACGGTGGTGGGCTGTGTCAGCCTGCTTGTGTATTTGGTGATGTATTACTACCAGCTTGAGATCCCGCTGCTGGACAAGGCGCTGTGGCTCGGAGGGGCCGCGTTGCTGTTGTTTGCGCTGCGGGCCCTGGTGTATCTGGTGCCGCGCTGGATGCAGACGATCGACTTGCCTGCCGCGACGCCTCGTCCTCCGGTGACGGCCGCATTGCGTTGGCGCACGGCCGTGGTGCTGGGCGGCTTGGTGGCGGGGCTGGCCGTGGTCAATTACACGATCTGGCAACGCGAAACCTTGTTGACGCTGGGGCGGACGGTCATTCTCGAGTTGGCGCCGGTAGATCCGCGTTCGCTGATGCAGGGCGACTATATGGCCCTGAATTTTGCCGCGGGCGGGTCGCTGAGGCCACCGTCTTTTATTTCTGATCCATTGGCGGAACAGGCGGACGGCTATCTGGTGTTGAGGCCTGACACTAACGGCGTGGCGCAGGTAGTACGCACGCAGACCGATGTGCAACCGCTCACGGGTGAGGAAACGGCGTTGCGATATCGCATCCGGGGTCGTGACGTGCGTATCGTCACGAATGCGTATTTCTTCCCAGAGGGCCAGGCCGATCGTTATGCGCAGGCTCGCTATGGCGAAGTGCGCGTGGGTGAGGATGGCACGGGGCTATTGGTGCGCATGCTGGGGCCAGATCGCCAACCGTTGTAGGGTTAGTTCAGGGCAAAGCGCCGCGCCCACTGTGCAGTCGCCTGCGTGAGAAAGGAGGCGGGTGTGGAGGCGGCGCAGGGGGAAAAGCCCAACGCGTTCCATGCCTGGGTCAACATGGCCAGGGGTTGCGTCGCGTCGAGCGGCGCGGCTCCGTTTTGTTTGGACAGTTTCAGGCCGCTATCCGGGTCTGTGATCAGCGGCACGTGCATGACCCGAGGCGGCTCGGCCCCCAGCAGTCGGGCCAGGATTCGCTGGCGCGCCGTAGAGCTGAGCAAATCCGCGCCACGCACGATGTCGGTGATACCTTGTTGTGCGTCGTCGACGACGACGGCCAATTGATAGGCCCATAGGCCGTCTGCGCGTCGCAGGACGAAATCCCCCACGGCTTGGGCGACGTCCTGTTGCTGGGGCCCCAGCCAGCGATCGACAAAAGTTTCCGTGCCTTCGGGTACGCGCAATCGCCAGGCGCGCGCCTGGCGGCCCGCAGGCAAGCCGTGGCGACAGGTGCCGGGATAAGGGTGCTCTCCGTCCAGGGCCGGGCCGTTGCCGCGTAGTGCGGAGTCGGCGATTTCGCGGCGGGTACAGCCGCAACCATAGGTCAGGCCGCGGGCGGTCAGCCCGTCGAAGGCTTGTTGATAGATCGCATCGCGCTGTGACTGCCACAGGATGTCGCCATCCCAGTGCAGGCCCATGGCACGTAGCTGGTCCATGATGGTCTGGGCGGCACCGGGAACGGTGCGGGGGCGGTCGACGTCTTCGATACGCAGCAGCCAGCGACCGCCCTGCGCGCGCGCGTCGAGCCAACTGGCCAGCGCGGCAACCAGGGAGCCGAGATGCAGCGGCCCGCTGGGGCTGGGGGCAAAACGACCGACGTAGTGCAATGACTTAGTGGAGTCGGCGTACACCGTCGTCGTCGAGCAGTTCTTCCAGGACCAGATTATCGATTTCGGCTTCTTGGCTCCAGAGCACCATCAGGGCGGTGATTTTGATCTTGGCCAGCGAGACAGGGGTTTCGGGAGCCGCCAGTGCGCGATCGATGACGATTTCGCGCAAGGGCGCGGGCAACACGCCCGCCGACTCGAGGAAAGCAATGAAACCGATGGATTCGGTACCGAGTTGCCGGTATTCGGAATCGGTGTAGATGCGGGTGCCGGTGTTGGGCACTTGGGCTAGATCGACGCAGCGCTCGGTGGTTTCGGCCAAGCCGTAGAGCCAGCCCAGGGCGTCGTCTATGTCTTCGTGCTCGAAGCCGGCCGCAGCAAGGCGTTTGGCCAGGATGTCAGCCGCGGGACAGGCTTGCGGCGTGTAATAGTTTTCGAACAGATAAACGAGGATATCGAACATATGGCGCAAGGTAGTGCCGGTTTGCACAGTCGGCCCGGATATCGGCAAACCAGCAAACATGCAGTCAAATGTACGCTGAAAATTCGTTGGGGGCAACTTGGGGGCGTCTCGGGGCAGTGTGGTGCTCGTTCTGTACATTGCTCGTGTTGCCGCTGTTTGAGGGTGGTTGCGGGGATACACTACATTTTTCTCGTGGCGGCCTGAATCGGCGTGCGCGGGGTCGTTCGAATAAGGAAATGCACATTCATGGCTGCTATCCCCGCTGTGCCGTCGCTGCCCCCTGCTGCTGTGCCGGGAGATTTATTGGTTCGCGTCGACACACCAAGTCTGGTGCTTGATCTGGATGCGTTTGAGGCGAATCTGCGCGCGATGCAGGATTGGGCGGATCGCCACGGTGTGAGTTTGCGGCCGCATGGCAAGGCGCATAAGTGCCCGGAAATCGCGCGACGCCAATTGGCATTGGGTGCACGCGGTATCTGCTGCCAAAAGGTCAGTGAGGCCCTGCCCTTTGTCGAAGCGGGGATTGATGACATCCACATCAGCAACGAGGTTGTGGGACCGGCCAAGCTGGCCTTGTTGGCGCAACTGGCTCGGGCTGCACGTATCAGTGTGTGCGTGGACAATGCCGTCAATCTGGCGGACATTTCGGCGGCTATGGTGCAGGCGCAGACACAGATCGAGATATTGGTCGAGGTCGACGTGGGCCAGGGGCGCTGTGGCGTGGCGGATGCGCAAACGGTGCTGGCGCTCGCGCGGCAGGCACAGGACTTGCCTGGTGTGAGTTTCGGTGGCTTGCAGGCCTATCATGGCTCGGTGCAGCATGTGCGGGGCCACGCCGAGCGTGCCGCGGTGGCGGCGCGTGCGGCCGAGGCTGCTGCCGATTATGCAGAGCACCTGCGTTCGGCGGGCATCGTTTGTGATCGCATTACGGGCGCAGGGACCGGAAGTGCAGAGTTTGACGCGGCCTCGGGGGTCTATACGGAGTTGCAAGCGGGTTCGTATGCGTTTATGGATGGCGACTACGGCGCGAATGACTGGTCCGGCCCGTTGGCTTTTCGCAACAGTCTGTTTTTGTTGACCACGGTGATGAGCGTACCGACGTCTGACCGCGTGATCGTGGATGCCGGGCTGAAATCGACGACGGTCGAATGTGGTTTGCCTCGGGTGGCCGATCAGGCGGGGCTGCAGTACGCCGCCGCGAATGATGAGCATGGCGTGGTGAGACGGGTGGCAACGTCAGTCGCCGTTGAGTCCCCTTTCGACGCTGAATCGGCCTCAGGCGGCGCTGATACCGCATCGGGCGATGTCGACCTGGGCGATACCCTGCGCTTGATTCCCTCGCATGTGGATCCGACTTTTAACCTGCACGATAGCCTGGTGACCTACCGCAATGGGGTGGTCGAGGATGTGTGGGCAATCGCCGCGCGTGGGCTGAGCCGATAGGGCACGGGCCAGGCTGTACCGCCTGCCCGTTGCGTCGGCGTGGTGGATCGCGCGCCGGCGGCCACAATACGGTGCTAAATTCTTTACCTCTCCCTTTTTCTTTTGTTTTCCCATTCCGTAGGAACCGCCATGGAATTCAGCCAGTTCAACGTCAACGCCCTCATGGAGATCACCTCCCGCCCGGACCTCGTGTTCGTGCGCGGTCAGGGCTCGTGGCTGGAGGACCATACCGGCAAGCGATATCTCGACTTTATTCAGGGCTGGGCGGTCAACACGCTGGGTCATGGCGATCCTGCGATGAAGCGCGCTCTGCTGGAGCAGGCTGACAAACTGATGAACCCGTCGCCGGCGTTCTATAACCAGCCGTCGATCGATTTGTCGGTGCGCTTGACCAGCGCGTCGTGTTTTGACCGTGTGTTCTTTGCCAACAGCGGTGCCGAAGCCAACGAAGGCGCGATCAAGCTCGCGCGTAAGTGGGGGCGTGTACATCGCAATGGCGCGTACAAGATCATCACGATGAACCACGGCTTTCATGGCCGCACGTTGGCCACGATGTCGGCGTCGGGCAAGCCGGGTTGGGATACGATGTTTGCGCCGCAAGTCGACGGCTTTCCCAAGGCCGAGCTCAACGACCTGGACTCGGTGCGTGCGCTGATCGATGACAAGACCGTCGCCATCATGCTCGAGCCCGTGCAGGGCGAGGCCGGCGTTAATCCGGCGACTCGCGAGTTTATGCAGGGGCTGCGCCAGTTGGCTGATGAAAATCAGATGCTGTTGATTGTCGACGAAGTGCAGACGGGGATGGGCCGTACGGGTTCTATGTTTGCATATCAGCAGTTTGATGTTGTGCCGGACATCATGACGTTGGCCAAGGGCATTGGCGGCGGCGTGCCGCTGGCCGCATTGCTGGCGCGCGAAGAGGTCTGCGTGTTCTCGCATGGCGATCAAGGCGGCACCTATAACGGCAACCCGCTGATGGCTGCCGTGGGTGTCGCGGTGTTTGATACCTTGACGTCGCCAGGCTTTATGGAGATGGTGCAGGCTCGGACCAAGCAGTTGTCCGAAGGCTTGTTGGCGCTGTCGGCCAAGTGGGGCATGGGCGGCGAGCGCGGTATGGGATTGCTGCGGGCGTTGATTCTCGATCGCGATGATGGCGCTGCTATTGTCGAAGCCGCACGTGTGTTGGAACCGCAAGGCATGCTGTTGAATGCGCCGCGCGCGAACTTGTTGCGCTTTATGCCGGCACTGAACGTTACCGAGCAAGAGATCACACAGATGTTGTCCTTGCTGGACGAGGTGATTACCTCGGTGCGCAAAGCCTGATTGCTGTCGTTATCGTGATGTGAACAGGGCCGCATCCGCGGCCCTGTTCACTGGTGCGCGTTACGATTTATCCGGAGTATCCAACGCCGCGGCCTGGTTTCGCAGCACAAACTTCTGGATTTTGCCCGTCGCGGTCTTGGGGAGTGCGCTGAAGACAATCGTACGCGGGATCTTGAATCGAGCTAGATGGGCCCGACAATGGCGTAACACGTCGTCGGTCGTGCACTGCGCGCCTTCTTTGAGGGTGACGAAGGCGCAGGGAGTTTCTCCCCATACGGGGTCCGGTTTGGCGACGACGGCAGCCTCAAGGATGTCGGGGTGCCGGTACAACACGCTTTCGACTTCTACGGTGGAGATGTTTTCGCCGCCAGAGATGATGATGTCCTTGGCGCGATCCTTGATCTCGATATAGCCGTCGGGGTGGACAACGCCCAGATCGCCTGAGTGAAACCAGCCTCCCGCAAAGGCCTGCGCGGTGGCCTCGGGATTACGCAGATAGCCCTTCATGAGGGTGTTGCCGCGCAGCACGATTTCTCCCATGGTCGTACCGTCGGCCGGGACGGGCTGGTGTTGTTCATCCACGACCTGTACGTGCTCGACGTTGAGTTTGCGTACGCCGATGCGTGCTTTCAGTGCGGCACGCTCGGCCAGGGGGCGTGCATCCCATTCGTCGTGCCAGGCGCAACTGATGGAGGGCCCATAGGTCTCGGTCAGTCCGTACAGGTGTGTGACGCCGATGCCCAGTTGTTCCATGGATTCGATGACGGCAGCGGGAGGCGCCGCACCCCCGGTCAGGGCTTGCACGCGATGGGTGGCACGGTACTGTTGCTCGGCAGGGGCGTTGATCAGCATGTTCAATACGACAGGGGCCGCACAGAAGAATCCGACACGATGGCGCCGGATCGCCTCGAAGATCGCCGCCGGCTCGACGCGGCGCAGACAAACGCTGGTGCCCGCCAGCGCGGCCAGTGTCCAGGGGAAGCACCAACCGTTGCAGTGGAACATAGGTAATGTCCACAGATAGACTGCGTGCGGCGGCATGCCGCAGGCCAGCACATTGCCCGTGGCATTGAGATAGGCGCCGCGATGGTGATAGACCACGCCCTTGGGGTTTCCCGTGGTGCCCGACGTATAGTTCAAGCAGATGTTTTGCCATTCGTCGTCTGGGTATTCCCATGGCGTGTCGGCCGATTGTGCGGCGAGCCAAGACTCGTATTCGGCATCACCCAGCGTGCCATGGATGCCGTCGTACTCGCGGTCTTCGATGCGTACCGTGCGAGGGCGTGTCGCGAGTTGATCCAAGACCTCGCCAACGAGTCCGGCGTATTCGCTGTCGTACAACAATACCGTGGCGCTGCCATGCGCCAGGATGAAAGCCAAGGTCGCCGCGTCCAGTCGGGTATTCAGTGCATTGAGTACCGCACCGGCCATGGGTACGCCGAAGTGTGCTTCGTACAGCGCAGGGGTGTTGGGCGCCAACACCGCAACGACATCGCCGCGACGCACCCCCCATGCTTGCAGCGCGGCCGCCATTTGCTGGCATCGTTGCCGCGTGGTTTGCCAGCTTTGACGATGGCTGCCGTGCACGAGGGCAGGCCGCTCCGGATAGACCGCGGCGGCCCATTGCAGAAAACCCAAGGGCGTCAGCGCAACATGGTTGGCCGCGTTGCGCGGTAAGGCATCATTGGATTCGGCGCTGGTCAAGGTTCTTTCCTGTCAACGGACGTGGGGACCAAGTAAAAATGGTGGCCGTGCGTGTGGCACCACTAGTTCGAAACGTAACACAGCGCTGGCCAGCATCTTACCTAGGGGTTTTCCGGATCAGGCGTTGTCGTCAATTCGATCAGGGCATCCAGGGCGATAGCGCCTTGGCCCTGTGCGCGAACGAGTACCGGGTTGATGTCAATGGAGGCGAGTTTGCCGTTCGCGGCCAACGCGCAATCGCCCAATTGCACAGCTTGTCTGGCGAATGCCGCAATGTCGGCAGGCGGATCGCCGCGCACACCGGCGAGCAGTGTGCCGATACGCAGGCCTTGCAGTTTCTCGATGACGTCCTCGGCGCTGAAGGGAGGCAACAACAACGCGACGTCTTGCATGGCTTCGACATATTTGCCGCCGCTGCCGATCATGATCACGGGGCCAAAGACGGGGTCGTGGCGCATGCCCAGGGCACATTCATGCAAGCCATCCTGCATGCGGGCGACGATCCATGTTGCGTCGTCGATTCCTAGCGCCGCCAGCGTTTTCGCTTGTCGGTCGAAGGCATCGCGCAGCGTGCATTCGTCGTTCAGACCGAGCGTGACCAAGCCGTGTTCTGATTTATGAGGCAACCGGGCCGAGCAGGCTTTGAGAGCGACTGGCGCATCGATGGCGCGCCAGGCCGCGACGGCGGCATCGGCATCGGTGCAGCAGGTATGATCCGCGACAGTCAGTCCGTAGCGTGACAGCAGCGCCAGGCTTTGAGATTCGGAGAGAAAGGACGACCGGGAATGCAAAGACCCGAATGCATCGGTTGTGGTGGATTCCGGGTTCGTTTGCGTCGAGGTCGATGAGTCGCGGTGTGCCAGCGCATGACGGTGCCCGGCGTTTCGCGCCTGCCATTGGTGCAAGCGATGCAGGGCAGCCATCGCACGCGTTGCCTGTTGTTCGTCGGCATAGACGGCGACACCCTGCGCGCGAAAGGCCGCGGCGACATTGTCTTGCCAGGCTACGACGACCACGGGCTTGGTTGACGCCTGAGCAAACGCCGCCGTGTCGGCGGCGAACGTGCCGACGTCATAGCCACGTCCGGCCACCGGGATATCGATCAGGAACATATCCGCGGCGGGATCATCGGCGATCACCGGCAAGACTTGACCAAATAACCCGTTGTTCGATAACAGTGCGGCCGTGATGTCGATCGGATTGGTGGTGGTGGCATAGCCCGGCAGACGGTTTACCAACTCCCGCTGTGTGGGATCCGCCAGTGGCGCAATCTGCAAGCCGTGTTCGATGGCGGCATCTGACGCGAGGACGCAACTCGCCCCCGAGTTGCTGACGACCACGACGCGCGGCCCTTGCGGCAAGGGGCTGCGTAGCGCTAGTTCTGCAATACGCACCAATTCGTGCGGATCTCGCGCACGCAGAATGCCGTGGTGTTCAAAGTACGCATCCACGACCCGATCCTCGCTCGCCATGGCGCCTGTGTGCGATGCGGCGGCGCGGGCGCCGGCTTCTGAGCGTCCTGATTTGACGGCGACCAACGGTACGCCGCGCTCGCGAGCCAGCGCGGCGGCATGGGCCAGGGCGCCTACATCTTGCAGGGACTCCAGATACAGCAAGACGATACGGACTTCCGGATCACGCAGGACGGCGCAGGCCAGGTCGGCGACGGTGACATCTGCCTCGTTACCCGTGGCATGGACGTGGCGCACGCCCAGCCCGCGTTGACGCAACAAGCCATACACCATCGCGCTCATGCCGCCGCTTTGACTGATGACGGCGACGGGGCCGTCAGCGGGTTCGATTTCCAGGAACATGGTCGAAAAGCAGGCGATCGCGCCATTGCCGAAATTCGCCAAGCCCTGCGAATTCGGACCGACGATGCGCATGCCGGCTGCGCGTGCGCGCGCCGTCATGGCGTCTTGCTGGGCCCTGCCCTCGGCGCCTGTTTCGGAGAACCCCGCCGAGATTACGATCGCAGCGGCAACACCGAGTTCGGCACAGCGATTCACGGCCTGAACGGCTTGTTCGCCAGCCACTGCCACGATGGCCAGATCGGGTGCCGCAGGCAGCGCGTCCAGGTTAGGCCAGGTGCGTTCGCCCTGCACCTGGGTACGTTGCGGGTTGATGGGATACAGCGTGCCCGTATAGCCGTGACGCCGCATGTAGTGAATCGGCCGTCCTCCGATTTTGTCGGGGTTGTCCGAAGCACCTACGATGGCAATGGAGGCGGGGGCAAGCAATTTATCCAGACCATGCTGGCGGGAGAAATCCGGGGCCATGAAAATTCCTGTGATAGGGATGACGTTCAGTTGACGGTCGCGCCAGAGACTTTGACGACTTCCGCCCATTTCTTGACTTCGTTATCGATGAATTTCTGAAAATCGGCCGGCGTCATCCACTGGGCGTCGAACCCTTGTTGCGCAAACTGTTTCTGCAAGGCGGGACGGGCCAGCACTTTTTTCAGTGCGGCGCTCAGCTTTTGCAGGACGGCGTCTGGCGTGCCAGCGGGAGCCAGCAAGCCGTTCCAGGCGGTGGCTTCATAGCCCGGCAACCCAGCTTCCGCGATGGTCGGTATATCTGACGCCGCTGCCGAACGCGCGGCGCTGGTCACCGCCAGGGCTTTTAGTTTGCCGTCGCGCACATAGGGCATGGACGACAGCATGGTGTTGAACATCAGGTCTGCCTGGCCGCCCATGACGTCCGTCATGGCGGGCGCGCTGCCGCGGTAGGGAACGTGCACCATGCGGGTACCAGCCATGGCGTTGAACAACTCCGCCGACAGATGCGTGGATTGCCCGTTGCCCGATGACGCAAAGGTGAGTTTGCCGGGCGAGGCTTTTGCCAGTGCAATCAGCTCGCCGACGTTTTTGGCGGGCAAGTCGGGCCGTGTCACGATCACTAACGGACCCTGCGTCAGCAGTGAGATCGGCGCGAAGCTTTTTTGCGTGTCGTAGTTCAGATTTTTGAACAGCGACATGTTGATAGCATGGGCGGTGGTGCCCAGCAGCAGCGTATAACCATCGGGGTCGCTGTTGGCGACCAACTCGGCACCGATATTGCCACCCGCCCCAGAGCGATTGTCGACGATGACCGTTTGTCCGAGTTCCTCGCTGAGGCCTTGTGCGACCGAGCGGGCGACAATATCGGTCGGTCCGCCAGGCGGATACGGCACCACCAAGGTAATGGACTTGGAAGGCCAGTCCGTGGCGGCCACAGCGGCCCCCGCAGTGACCGTGGCCAGGGCAATCGCGGCCAACGTGGCGCGCCATAGGGAAATAGCAGGCATGCGTGTCTCCTCCGTCCTCGCGGGACGTTTTCATCATCGGGTTTATCGTTATGTGGGTGAAGCGGTGGTTGCGACAGGGATATCAGGGAGGGTGGCAGGCTTCGAACTTCAGCAGTACGCCCCCGTTCAACTCGACGGCATGGCCGTTGACGTGTTGGCCAATGGTGATGGCGGCATCCGCGTGTCCCATTAACGCGACATGCTCACGCAGTTGCACCAACACCAGCACATAGGGCGCCAGCGCACGCCATTGCGCATCGGGCGCCCGATGGACTTCACTGCGGGCAATGACGACGCCCTCGCCTGCCGCCCGGTGCCATGTCAATGTCGTGCCGCCGCATGCGGCGCAGGCATAGGGGCGCAGAGCCCACCAGGCGCCGCAGTGGTCGCAGCGCTGTATGTCCAGGGGATGTCTGATACTCATGCTGACCCCTCTGCCTGCAAAACCAGGCTGACGTGTGCCGACAGCACGCCGCCGTCGGCGTGCACCAGGGCCCGGTGGCGTGGCGCGATCTGGCGCGGCCCGGCCTGGCCGGCTAACTGCGTCCAGGCTTCAACGACGTGGGCGAGTCCGCCCGCCACGCCAGAGTGACCGAAAGACAGGAGCCCGCCGTGCGTATTCAACGGCAAGGCGCCCGTTGCCGCGAAGTCTCCTTGCCGCAAACGCGCGCCCGCGCCACCTCGCGGGGCAAAGCCGAGTTCTTCCAGCAACATAACCAGCGTGATAGTGAACGAGTCATAGATCGCCAGGTAGTCAATCTGTTCCACATCCAGTTGCGCCTGAGCCAAGGCTCGAGTGCAGGCCCGTGCGGCGCCGGTGTCCAGCACGTCGCGCATGGCCGACAGGTGTTGGTGACGGTGCGCCTGGCCACCGCCCGTGACTTGTACGGGCCCCTCGTCCGCGCTGAGTACGAGCGCCGCCGCGCCGTCGGAGATGGGGCAGCAGTCCAGCAGATGTAGCGGCGTGGCGATAGGTCGCGACGTCAGGACCTGATCGAGGGTAATCAGGTCACGCAGGTGCGCGTGAGGATGCTGGCTGGCGTGATTGCGCATCAGCACGGCGAACTCGGCCAGCGATTCGCGATCAATGCCCGTGCGATGCATATAGGTCGATGCCATCAGGGCGTAATAAGCCGGAACAGAGGCGCCATTGGGCACTTCGGTGTCGGCCTCGCCGACTTGGGCGAGGGTCTGGATAGAGGTGTCCACCGCTTGCCCGGTCAGGCGGTTTTCGCCCGCGACGACCAAAATGCGCCGACAGGATCCTGCGCGCAGCAGTTCGCGCGCCAGCATGACCATGGCCGCACCGGTCGCGCCGCCCATCTGCATTCCGTGAGCATAGTCGGGCTGGAGGCCCAATTTCTCGCTGAGCAGATCGGCCAGCATCAGGTGTGGAAAGGTTGTGGCATAGCCGCACAGGACGCCATCGATCTGGTCGCGCGCCAGGCCGGACTGCGCCAGGGCGCTATTGGCGGCCTCGGCCATCAGGTCCAGGGCACTGCGGCCTTCGTGACGGCCATAGCGGGTCGTTGCCGCGGCCTGGATATAGGCACGGGGATAACGCTGATCAAGCATGTGGCCACCATGAGCGTTCAATCTCGCGGGCCTCTTGCGATAGCGCTTGTGCGAGTTCTTGTTCTCGGGATTCGATGCGTTCGTTCAGAGCGGCGATGCTGAGCGCGGCGATCGGGCGCCCACTGGGGCCTCGCACCGCGACGCCCAGACCGCCCATTTTTTCCACCACCACGTCCAGCAGCATGGCATGACCCAAGTCGTGCGCACGCTGTCGGGCGACGTTCAATGCGGGTAGAGAGATGCGGGGATATTTGATGGCGAGGCGTTGTTGCACCATGGGGAGCACCGCCTGGACTTCGATCTCGTCCAGCGCCGAGAGCAGCGCGAGGCTGCCTGCGCCCACACCTAGCGGCCGGCGACTGCCCACCTGCAGGTAGTTCGCCCGGATGGGGTAATCACCAAAGCATAGGTCGAGACAGACGGATTCCCAACCCATTGGCAGCGACAGAATGACGGTGTCGCCAAAATGACGCGCGAGACGAATCAGGGCGGGCCGCGCCAGTCCGCGCAAGTCCAGTCTGTCGACCATGGCGTGATGCATGGCATAGACCTGGGGGCCCAGCATGTAATGTTTGTTGACCGGGTCGCGCTCGACGAAGCCCTCCGCTTCCAGTTCCTTCAGGATGCGCCGCGCTGTGGAGATATCCAGCGAGGCGCTCTGCGCGATATCGGTCAACCGGTGCACGCGCTGGTCTGACAGGCTGGCCAGTACCCGGCAAGTCTTTTGAGTGGCAGAAACGGCGGTGCTGTTTTGCTTAAGCATGAAAGTGGCCGAGCCTGTTTGGGGGAACATGGCCACAAGATAAAAAGGCTGGAGGGCGGGGTAAAGTTGCACCGCAACAAATGGTCGTCCAGCGACAATTTGTTTTTCGTGTGTCCACCCTGCTCGGCACCCTTCATAGTGGGATGCCGTCATGCCACAGGGGCGCTATGCGACGATTGAAACCAATTCGGCTCCTTCGACGACTTGGTCGCCTACGTTATAGAACACTTCCTCAACCTTGCCGTCGGTGGGGGCTGAAATGGTGTGCTCCATTTTCATTGCCTCCATGACAAGGAGGGCCTGGCCCTTGGATACGCTGTTGCCCGCCTGCACGGCAATCGAAATGATTTTGCCCGGCATGGGAGCCGTCAGCCCGCCCGCGTGGTCGGATTGGCCATCCAGCGCATGAGCCAACGGGTCGTGCAGGCCCAGGAGTTGGGTACGCCCCTCGCGAAACACATAGGCTTTGTCGCCCTGCAATACCACGGTACCCGTGCTTTCGTGGCCGTCCAGCGCGATGCGCAGGCCATACACTAGGTTGGGATTGGCGGTCGCGTGAGCGCGCCAGGAAAACGCGTGGGATGGCCCGTCGCCGACTAGCGTCCAGGCCTGGCCCTTTCGCGCAACGATCCAGTCGCGTAGCACATCGCCATCGAGCCATTGCACGGTTTGCTGATAATGGCCGCTCAGACGCCACCCGTCATGCAGGCCCCAAGGATCGGTGGCGGGCTTCACTGCCGAGCGGAATGACGAGACCTGTCCTTGTCGTACCAGCACGGCAGCCGTGGCCAGTGCCAGATCGGTGGTGTCTGCCGGGGTCGCAGGCGGCAGCAAGGTGTCGCGCCGGCGTTCGATCAGCCCCGTGTCCAGATCTCCTTGGGCAAAGGCCGCGTCCTGCATCAGTCGGGTCAGGAACGCCGCGTTGGTCTGTACGCCCACCGCATGGGTGTGGGCCAGTGCCTGGATCATGCGTGCACGGGCCTGGTCGCGATCGGCTCCGCGTACGATGAGCTTGGCAATCATGGGGTCGTAATAGGGCGTGATGGTGTCGCCCATACGGACCCCGCCATCTACGCGTACGTCGCCATTCGTAAAGGCGGTGTGGGGCGGTAATTCCAGGTAGGCCAGTGTGCCAATGGAGGGGAGGAATCCTTTATCAGGATTCTCTGCATAGATGCGGGCTTCGATGGCGTGGCCCTCGATGCGCAGGTCTTCTTGTCTGGCCGGCAGCGGTTGACCTGCGGCCACGCGCAGTTGCCACTCCACGAGGTCGTGGCCGGTGATCATCTCCGTGACTGGGTGCTCGACTTGCAGACGGGTATTCATTTCCATGAAATAGAATTTCCCATCTGGTTCGGCGATGAACTCCACCGTGCCTGCACCCACATAGCCCACCGCGCGCGCAGCGGCCACGGCGGCCTCGCCCATGGCTTGGCGGCGCTCGGGGGTCATGCCGGGGGCGGGGGCTTCTTCGATGACTTTCTGGTGACGGCGTTGTACCGAACAATCACGTTCGAACAGGTAGACGCAATTGCCATGCGTGTCGGCAAAAACCTGGATTTCGATGTGACGCGGCTTTTGCAGATAGCGTTCGATCAGAACACGATCATCGCCAAAGCTGGAGGCCGCCTCGCGTTGACATGAGGCCAGCGCATTCAGAAAAGCGTCGGACGTTTCGACAACGCGCATCCCCTTGCCGCCGCCGCCTGCACTGGCCTTGATCAGTACCGGATAGCCCATGTCATCGGCTTGCGATTTTAGAAATTCGGGATCTTGGTTGTCGCCGTGATAGCCGGGTACGAGTGGCACGCCCGCCTTTTCCATCAACGCCTTGGCCGCCGATTTGCTACCCATGGCGGCGATGGCCGAGGCCGGGGGGCCAACGAACGCGATGCCGGCCTTGGCCGCGGCTTGTGCAAAGGCTTCGTTTTCGGACAAGAACCCGTAACCCGGATGAATGGCCTGCGCGCCGGTATCCCGCGCGGCTTGCAGAATGACATCACCCAGCAAATAACTGGCACGCGGCTCAGGCCCGCCAATGTGTACCGCCATGTCGCAGGCCGCCACATGCCGCGCGCCAGCATCAGCGTCGGAATAGACCGCCACCGTACGTATGCCCAGACGGCGCGCCGTCGCCGCGACACGGCAAGCAATCTCGCCACGGTTAGCTATCAGCAGAGTATCGAACATGATGTCATCCCAACAAAATTTGTCGTAACTACAATCTCAACACACACAAGAAACACCACTACGCGCTAGAAGCACAACACACCGTTCTGGCCAGACTCGCCCAAAGCGGGGGAGCCGAGGATCCGGCTCCGCCGGTCCTCCAGTTCTGCCCCTTGAGGGGGCGCGCGAAGCGCGTAGGGGGTGGGTTCCATTCACATCCGGAAGACACCGAAGCGGGTGTCTTCGATCGGGGCATTCAGTGCTGCTGATAGCGCCAGGCCCAGTACGCGACGGGTGTCGGCGGGCGCGATGATGCCGTCGTCCCACAAGCGTGCCGTGGCGTAATAAGGATGCCCTTCACGTTCGTACTGATCGCGAATCGGCGCTTTGAAGGCCTCTTCTTCCTCGCGCGACCATTGGCCGCCCTTGGCTTGAATCCCGTCGCGACGGACCGTGGCCAGCACGCTGGCGGCCTGTTCGCCGCCCATGACGGAAATACGGGCATTGGGCCACATGAACAACAGGCGTGGCGAATATGCGCGACCGCACATGCCGTAATTGCCGGCGCCAAACGAGCCGCCAATCAGGACGGTGAATTTTGGGACATTGGCCGTGGCGACTGCCGTCACCATCTTGGCGCCATGGCGGGCGATTCCCTCGTTTTCGTATTTGCGGCCCACCATGAAGCCGGTGATGTTCTGTAAGAACACCAGTGGGATCTTGCGCTGGGCACACAGCTCGATGAAGTGCGCGCCCTTTTGCGCCGACTCCGAGAACAGGATGCCGTTATTGGCCACGATGCCGACGGGCATGCCGTGGATATGGGCAAAGCCGGTTACCAGCGTGGTGCCGAAGCGGGCTTTGAACTCATCAAAATCGGAGCCGTCAACGATGCGGGCGATGATTTCACGGACATCGTAAGGCTTGCGGGTATCGGCGGGAATGATGCCGTTGAGCTCGATCGGGTCATAGCGCGGGTCACGCACGGGCGCCAACGCCAGCGGTGTGGGCTTTTGGCGATTGAGTCGCGCGACGGCATTGCGCGCCAGTTGCAGGGCGTGCATATCGTTCGCTGCCAGATGATCAGCCACACCTGACAAGCGCGTATGCACATCGCCGCCGCCCAGGTCCTCGGCGCTGACTTCCTCGCCGGTCGCGGCCTTGACCAGTGGCGGGCCGCCGAGAAAAATCGTGCCCTGATTGCGCACGATGATGGACTCATCGCTCATGGCCGGTACGTAGGCCCCACCCGCCGTGCATGAACCCATCACGACAGCGATCTGTGCAATGCCTTGCGATGACATCACTGCCTGGTTGTAGAAAATGCGGCCGAAGTGGTCACGGTCAGGAAAGACCTCGTCTTGCTGTGGCAGATTGGCGCCGCCCGAGTCCACCAGGTACACACACGGCAGATGATTCTGCGCGGCAATCTCTTGTGCGCGCAGATGTTTTTTGACGGTCATGGGGTAGTAGGTACCGCCTTTGACGGTCGCATCGTTGCATACGATGATGCATTCTGTACCACCAATACGGCCTATGCCCGTGATGACGCCGGCCCCGGGCGCTTCACCGTTATACATGCCATGTGCGGCGAGTGGCGAGAGCTCGAGAAAGGCGGTCCCGGGATCAATCAGCCGCTCGACGCGTTCGCGCGGCAAAAGCTTGCCGCGTGCGACGTGTTTGGCTCGCGCAGCTTCGCTGCCGCCCAACGCAGTCTGCGCGAGCTGTTGAGCCAGATCGTCCAGTTGCGCCTGCATGGCGCGTGCGTTGTCGACGTAGTCTTGCGAACGCGGGTTGATGCGGGATTCGATAGTGGGCATGGCGGACCGTCGTCGTGCAAAGTGAGCGACAGGCTCTGCGAGACGCCACCGGTCTGGACGCTGTGGCACTCATCAAGCAGGCTTGTCTGTTGATCTTGCAAAGGACCAGGTCTGCTGAGAGACCTGATATCTGATAGCGGGGCTGCGGTCTTGCTCGGGTGTGCCAACCGCCTTGGGGAGGAAGTTGGCACACCCGTTTACTGCCTTTAGATCATTTCAATGGCCATGGCGACGGCTTCACCGCCGCCAATGCACAGCGTGGCAACGCCGCGTTTGCCGCCGGTTTTGCGCAGCGCGCCCACGAGGGTGGCCATCAAGCGCGCCCCCGAGGCACCGATGGGATGACCCAGCGCGGTCGCGCCGCCGTGCACGTTGACCTTGTCACGAGGCAATTTAAAGTCAGTCATGGCGGCCATGGTGACAACTGCAAAGGCTTCGTTGATTTCATACAGATCCACGTCCTCGGCCTTCCAGCCGGTTTTGGCGAACAGGTTCTTCAGTGCACCGACGGGCGCCGTGGTGAACCAGTTGGGCTCTTGCGAGTGCTGGCTGTGGGCCACAATGCGAGCCAGCGGTTTGAGGCCCAGCTCTTCGGCGGTGGACGCACGCATCAGCACCATTGCCGCCGCGCCATCGGAAATCGATGACGAGTTAGCGGCCGTTACCGTGCCATCTTTCTTGAAGGCGGGCTTGAGCGACGGGATTTTTTCCGGCATGGCCTTGGTGGGAGCTTCGTCCGTGTCGATGACGGTGTCACCCTTGCGGCCCGCGACCGTCACGGGAGCAATCTCCCACTTGAAGGTGCCGTCTTCAGAGGCGGCGCGGGCGCGGCGCAGCGACTCCAGTGAAAACTCGTCTTGTTGTTCGCGCGTGAAGCTGTACTTGTCGGCGCAGTCTTCGGCGAATACCCCCATAGCTTTGCCGCGGTCGTAGGCGTCTTCTAGACCGTCCATCGCCATGTGGTCATATATGGTGCTGTGGCCAAAGCGGTAGCCCTGTCGACCCTTGAGCATCAGATAGGGGGCATTGCTCATGCTTTCCTGACCGCCGGCGACGACGATGCGGGCCGAGCCGGCCATCAACAAGTCATGGCCGAACATGGCAGCCTTCAGACCCGAACCGCAGACCTTGTGGATCGTCGTGCAAGAGACGCCCAGCGGCAGATCCGCACCTAGCGCGGCCTGGCGGGCGGGGGCCTGGCCTTGGCCGGCCTGCAGCACGTTACCCATGATGACTTCGTCGACCTGCTCGGGTTTGATGCCGGCGCGTTCGACGGCCGCCTTGATGGCGACAGAGCCCAGTTCGTGGGCGGCGAGACCAGACAAGCTACCCAACATCCCACCCATGGGCGTGCGGGCAACAGAAACGATAACGACAGGATCAGACATGATGGGTACTCCTGGGAATTAGCGATAAAAAGGGTGTTACGAATTGGACATCAATGGGGTCGCATCAGGGGGCAACCTCCTGTCCTTATCGTACGGGAAAAGCTCTTCCATTTGCCTCTACACAATGTCTTGACGGCCGGTTGTTACCACTCGGTCTCGTCATTCGGATCAGGCGGTTTCCGCAAACAGTTCGCGACCGATCAGCATGCGCCGGATTTCGCTGGTGCCGGCACCGATTTCGTAAAGCTTGGCATCGCGCCACAGACGGCCGGTGGGATAGTCGTTGATATAGCCATTTCCCCCCAGGATCTGTACCCCTTCTCCGGCCATCCAGGTGGCTTTCTCGGCCGTGTACAGAATGAGGGCCGCGCAGTCTTTGCGGACTTGCCGCACATGTTCCGCACCGAGTTGATCCAGGTTTTTGCCGACGGCATAGGCAAATGCACGACTGGCCTGCAGCGTCGTGTACAGGTCGGCGACTTTGCCCTGGATCAATTGAAACTCGCCAATCGCCTGGCCGAATTGCTTGCGATCGTGGATGTACGGCACGACCACGTCCATGACCGCTTGCATAATCCCTAGCGGGCCGCCCGAGAGTACGGCGCGTTCGTAATCCAGGCCGCTCATCAGGACCCGCACGCCGCCATTGACCTGGCCAAGCACATTTTCCTCAGGAATTTCACAATCCTGGAACACCAGTTCGCCGGTGTGGCTACCGCGCATGCCCAGCTTGTCCAGTTTTTGTGCGACTGAGAAACCCTTGAACGACTTTTCCACCAGAAAGGCCGTGATGCCACGTTGGTGGGCCTCGGGGTCGGTCTTGGCGTACACCACCAGAGTGTCGGCATCGGGGCCGTTCGTGATCCACATCTTGGTGCCGTTCAGCACATAACGGTCGCCCTTTTTGTCCGCGCGCAGCTTCATGCTGACGACGTCCGAGCCTGCACCGGGTTCGCTCATGGCCAGCGCGCCGACGTGTTCGCCCGAGATCAGTTTGGGCAGGTAGCGGGCTTTTTGTTCGGCAGTGCCGTTGCGGTGGATCTGGTTGACGCAGAGATTGGAGTGCGCGCCGTACGACAGGCCGATCGAGGCGCTGGCGCGCGAGATTTCTTCCATGGCGACCATATGCGCCAAATAGCCCAGGTTGGCGCCGCCGTATTCTTCGCTGGCAGTCATACCCAACACGCCCAGCTCGCCGAACTTGCGCCACAAGTCCATCGGGAATAGGTCGCTGCGATCGACTTCAGCCGCGCGCGGCGCGATCTCGGCTTGCGCAAAGGTACGTATCGCGTCGCGCAGCATTTCCAGGTCTTCACCCAAATTGAAATTCAAACCGGGAAGATTCATCGCAGTCTCCATAAGAGTGGGTGCTTACATTCCGTGATGTCGCACGCGCCGAGTCATTTGCCTGATCCATCATGCGCCACCAAGGATCGCTAAGCAATGTAGAGGCTAAATATTACGTTTACGTAAACGTAAAGTCGAACGCGGGTTTTCCCCTAAAACAATTTCGACGCTTACTTGTTAGACCATGTAAGAATCTGACTGCAACTTGTCTGACGGGCTGATTTGATGGCCGGGATGGGTATTGGGAGGAATTGCTGTGATAGAACTCGCCGATCTGGACGAGATGGTGACGTTGCGCCGGGATATTCATGCGCACCCCGAACTGGCTTACGACGAGCATCGTACGGCCGCCCTGGTGGCTGAGCGCCTGAGGAGCTGGGGGATCGAAACCCACACGGGCATCGGACGCACGGGTGTCGTGGGCGTGCTCAAGGAGGGGACCTCGTCGCGGGCCATTCTGTTGCGGGCCGATATGGATGCGCTGCCCATTCAAGAGGCCAACACGTTCGAGCACCGCTCGCGTCATGACGGCAAAATGCACGGCTGTGGCCATGATGGCCATACGACCATGCTGCTGGCGGCCGCCCGCCATCTCAAGCAGGCCGGTGGGTTTGACGGCACGGTGTATGTGGCTTTTCAACCGGCCGAAGAAAACGGCGGCGCCGGCGCCCGCAGCATGATCGAAGACGGATTGTTCGACCGCTTTCCTTGCGAGGCCGTATTCGGTATGCATAACTGGCCCGGTATGCCCGAGGGGGGATTCGGGGTATGCAGTGGCCCGATGATGGCCGCAGCCAATGCATTCAAGATCACGGTGATTGGTCGCGGGGGGCATGCCGCGGCACCGCACGACTGTGATGATCCGGTGCCCGCGCTACTGGCGATCGGCCAGGCCCTGCAAACGATTTTGACGCGCAGCAAGCGTCCCCTGGATGCGGCCGTGGTGTCCATCACGCAGGTGCAGGCCGGTGGCGACGTGACCAACATTATCCCTGGCAGTGCATGGCTGGGTGGCTCCGTACGTGCCTACAGCCGCGCAGTGGTGGACTTGATTGAACGTCGCATGAACGAATTGGCCGGGCCCATTGCCGCGGCCCATGGGTGCCGGGCAGAAGTGTACTTTGAGCGTCGCTACCCCGCGCTGGTGAATACGGCGGATGAGACAGCCTTTTGTCTGGATGTGATGCGGGACGTGGTGGGCGCTGACAAGACGGCCGTCATCGAACCTGTCATGGCGTCCGAGGATTTTGCGTTCATGCTGGAGGCCAAGCCGGGTTGCTATGTTTTTCTGGGCAATGGCGATGGCGCGCATCGGTTGGCGGGCCACGGTTTAGGGCCTTGCATGCTGCATAACACCAGTTATGACTTCAATGACCGTTTGATTCCGGTTGGCGCGTCATATTGGATCCGTTTGGCGCAGCGTTATTTGGCGTGACCTATAACCAGTTCCCCGGCACGATGAACGGGGTCTTACGGAGTAAAAGATGATCAAAGCAGCTGTATGTTCAACATTGATCCGCGCCACGGCGATCGTCGCCGTTGCCACAATGGCCTCGATTGCTCACGCCGAGCCAGCCTGGCCGGGCAAAACGTTGACGCTGGTGGTGCCCTATACCGCCGGCGGCACGAATGACACACTGGGCCGTACGTTGGGCGATATCCTGCGCAAGGAATACGGCACTGCCACGATCATCGAGAACAAGCCGGGCGCGGGTGGCAGCGTCGGGGCGGATGCCGTTGCGCGGGCCAAGCCCGATGGCGCCACCCTGCTGCTGGCGTCGACCAGTCCGTTGACGATTTTCCCGAATCTGGTGAAAACCGCGTATGACCCCATGAAGGACTTCATCCCGGTCGCCAGCGTGGCGGTCGGGCCGGTCGGTATCCTGGCGACCAAGGCGCTGCCCGTGCGCACCTTTCCAGAGTTGGTGGAGCAGGCCAAGAAGCAGCCCGGCAAGATCACTTTTGGCATTCCAGGCCTGGGATCGGTCGCTCATATCGGGATGGCAGCATTAAACAAGCAAGCCGGCATCGATATGCTGCAAGTCCCGTATCGTGGGGGCAGTCAGGCGGTGTCCGACGGATTGGGCGGTCAGGTCGATCTGCTGGTCGTCAATACGGATATCGTTTTACCTCACGTCACCGCCGGCACGTTGACGCCACTGGCTGTCATGGCGCCGAAACGGCTGGCTGCCTGGCCCGATGTCCCGACCATGGCCGAGTTGAACCTGCCCGATATTCGATATTTCTCGAATTTCTCGCTGTTTGCTCCGGCTGGTGTGTCACCGGAGATTCTGAAATCCATGCAGGAAGTGTTGGCCAAGGCAATGGCCAGCCCCCAGTATCGGGAAATGCTGGAGCAAAAAACCATGCAACCGGGCACGGGTATTGGTGACGAGTTTGCGCAACAGGTCCGTAAAGACTACGAAAACAATAAGCGCATCATCCGTGAAAGTAAGATTACGGTGCAGTAGTCAAACAATCTGTTGAAAGTTGGGGGCTTTGACTTTGGAGCATCTGATGACACGCCTGTTGGGTTTTCTGCTTGTGTGGGTTCTTGCCTGTCTGCCCGGGTTATCCCATGCGGAGTCCAATCCCGATCTAGCGGGCCAAAGCGTGACCAAGCAGATCGACGGCGGTCATCAGACCAAGGAATATGCCCGCAACGGCACGCTGATTTATGAGGTTACTGAGCGCGAGGTCTCGCGGGGCGGTACCAAGACAATTCAGGCCACTGAACGTGAGTGGCTGGACAATGGCACGCCCGTGCGTGAGCAGGAATTTCTGGCAGGCCAGGAGATGAACGCCACGCTTTGGTACATGAACGGCAAAATCAAGGAAAAGCGGATCGATCAGTCCATCCATGAGCCCGACGGTGTGCCAGGTTCGTACGTGGAACGGTTTTCTGATCAAGGGATATTGCAATCCTCAGGCGTATTCCAGGGGCAGTTTCGCCCTGTAGGGGTGCATCGCCAATACGATGAGGCAGGCAAACTGACTCATGAGACTACCTACGGGCCCAATGGTGCGAAGCTTTCCAGCAAGACCTTCGATGCTAGCGGGGCGACGACCGAGCAAGCTCAGTACTACCCAGACGGATCGCGTAAACATCCGTAAACGGTGGGACTGTGGTGGATAATCCGCAGGCGCGTAGTGTCTTCAGACTACGCTGTGCGCGGTCCCGTCATGATCAAGGCCATGCCGGCCAGGCACAGGCCGACACCCGCCCAATCCGTCAGGGCGGGACGTACGCCATCCACCGCCCATAGCCACAGTAGCGCCGCGCTGACGTACACGCCGCCATAGGCGGCGTAGACGCGGCCTGACGCCGTGGGGTGCAAGGTCAATAACCAGACAAACAGCGCCAAGCTTAACGCCGCCGGCAGCAGCAGCCATGCGGAATAGCCCTGTTTGAGCCACAGATAGGGCAGATAACACCCGACGATCTCGGCCAATGCGGTCAGGGCGTACAACCCCAGCGTATGCAGCAGGGTCACGGCTTCTGTCTCAGTAGCAAGTGGCACTGCCGTTCCTGCTCTGTGATTTCGGACAGGGTGTCCTCGATGTCGCGGCGCTGTTGTTCCAATGCGGTACGGTGTTTGGTCAGCACGTCCAGGTACTGGCGCAATTGCATCGCGTTGTCGCTCGGGCTGTCATACATGTCGATCAGCGCGCGAATTTCCGAGAGTTGCAGCCCTAACCGCTTGCCCCTTAGCGCCAGTTTCAGGCGGGTACGGTCCCGCGGGCTGTACACACGGTTGCGGCCATCACGCGTTGGACTGACGATCCCCTGATCTTCATAGAAGCGGATCGTGCGTGGCGTGATGTCGAACTCGCGGGAGAGCTCGGAAATGGTCCAGGTCGGTGGCATGCGAGGTTTGGCAGTTTACGTAAACGTAAATTATGATGGTCTGGAACAATCGTCAAGCGTGCTCTTCATCATTCATCCTGTTCAACAGCCTAATCGAGATATTCCCTATGAATCCCAACGAGCATCAATTGCAGTATCCGTGGGGGGATGGACAACCTGAACCCGGTTTTGCCCAAGAGGTCGCCCCGGGCGTGAAATGGATCCGCATGCCGTTGCCCTTTGCGTTGGACCACATCAATTTGTGGCTGCTGCGCGATGAGATAGACGGCCGCCAGGGTTGGACTATTGTTGACTGTGGCATCAGTCGTGACGAGGTCCGCACGTTGTGGGATCAGGTTTTTACCAATGAGCTGGAAGGGCTGCCGGTGCTGAGGGTGATCGTGACGCATATGCATCCCGATCATGTTGGCCTGGCGCATTGGCTCTGCGAGCGCTGGAATGCGCCGCTGTGGATGAGCATGACCGACTACATGACCGCCGTGTTGTGGTCATCGCAAGCAACCGGGGGCGGGCCGAACGGGCAAGCGGGCGTCGATCATTTCTCGCGACATGGGTTGACCGACGTCGAGGCGCTGGAGCAGATCCGTGCTCGGGCAGGCTATTACCCCAATCTGGTGCCGTCCATGCCCAGCGAATACATCCGTGTGCTACATGGGGACCAAGTCGCCATCGGCGGCCATGATTGGCGTGTCATTGTGGGATACGGGCATGCGCCCGAGCATGTCTCGCTCTATAGCCCGGATCTGGCAGTTTTAATCTCGGGCGATATGGTGCTGCCGCGTATTTCGACCAACGTCAGTGTCTTCGCCTACGAGCCGGAGTCCGACCCCTTGTTCTTGTATCTGCGTTCGCTGGATGATTACGCCGACCTGCCAGCCGATACGTTGGTGCTGCCCTCGCACGGACGTCCGTTCAAGGGGTTGCACGAGCGCATTGCCCAGCAGCATCAACACCATGCCGATCGTCTGGCCGAGGTGCTGGAGGCTTGTGCGCAACCCCAATCGACGGCGGACATCGTGCCGGTGCTGTTCAAGCGCAAACTCGATCTGCACCAACTGACCTTCGCCATGGGCGAGGCATTGGCGCATTTGCATACTCTGTACTTTGAGGGCAAGCTGATCCGTCAGACGGGCGAAGACGGGATCATCAGATTCACTGCGCGTTGAGCTTAGCGGCTGGCTGTCGCCAAGCGGATGGCCAGCCCCAGAAACACGACTCCCGTTACGCGGTTCAACCAGCGGGTTGCCGTGGGCGAGCGTTGCAGCAATTGCCCAAAGGCGCCGGAAAAGAACGCGATCGTACTGAAAATCAATAGTGCGGCGACCATGAATATCACGCCCAATACGGCCGTTTGCAGGCCCACTGACCCGTATTCGGGCTTGGGTGACGTGAATTGCGGTAGAAAAGCAAAGAAAAACAACAGCACCTTGGGATTGGTCAGGCTCATGATGACGCCGCGCCGGTAGAGCGCGCCGGGCGCCATCGCGGTGGGACGTTCAGCGCCGACGGGGCTGCCGCGTGCCCGTAGTGCTTGCCAGGCCAGATAGGCCAAGTAGGCCGCGCCTGCCAGTTTCAGGATGGTAAAGGCGTACGTAGATGTCGCAAAAATTGCCGCCAGGCCAATCGCGACGGCCGCGGTATGCCCCAATACACCGGTGCACAGTCCAAGGACGACGCACATGCCGGCTGATCGTCCCCACAAGGCAGATTGCATCAAGACGAACAAATTGTCGGGCCCGGGTGTCAGGGCCAGCACAATCGCGATTCCGAAGAAAGCAAGCAGCGTATCAAAGGGCAGCATGATGCAGGGGCGGGCGGTGCGCGCCATCCGGTCAGAGCGGGTTTCAAGGGTACTGCGGCCTGTCGAACCGGGCAATCGGTTCGACGCGGTTTGCCATCAACGTCGCCCATCTGCGTGTCGGATATCATCCGCGAAGCACGCGACAAGTCGGCATAGATAAGGCGAATCTCCTAATATCGGGGTTCCGACTGTTTTTTGCCAAATTTTATCGTACCCCTATGGCCAAAGATCCCGTTCCGCATATCGACACCTTGTTGCAGCACACTGCCACGGCGCCCTTCAACTCGCAGACGGGCTCCGCCCCGGTGAATTTGCCGTCCATGCGAGCCAGTACGGTACGTTTTGAGAGCCTGGACGCGCTCGAAGCCACGCAGCGTCGCAAGGCAGCGGGTCAGCGTGCCGCGACCTATGGACGCATGGGCCTGGACACGCACGCGGCGCTGGAGCAGGTGTTCTGTGAGCTCGAAGGTGGCACGCATGCCTATCTGGCGTCTTCGGGCATGGCAGGCATCACCATGGTGATGTTGTCGCTGCTGTCTGCCGGCGATCACGCGCTGGTGGCCGATTGTGTGTATGGCCCGGTGTATGAGCTAGAGGCTGCCGTGCTCAAACGGCTGAACATCGAGATCACCTACTTCTCGGCCGATGATGATCTGGAATCTTTGGTACGACCCAACACCCGGATGCTGTACGTCGAGTCTCCGGGGTCGCTGCTATTTCAGATGCTGGATCTCCCGGCGCTGGCGCATTTTGCCCGGCGTCATGATTTAGTGTTGGCTTGCGACAATACCTGGGGATCGGGCTACATCTATCGTCCCCTGGCCCTGGGCGCCCAGGTCTCTGTGGTGGCCGGCACTAAGTACGTTGGCGGCCATTCCGACCTGATGTTGGGGGCCGTCGTGACCAATGATGCAGACCTGGCACAGCGTATCAATCGTGCGCAGTACGCCATGGGATATTCGATCAGTGCCGATGATGCCTGGCTGGCTCTGCGAGGTGTGCGTACTTTGCCCATCCGCATGACGCAGCACGCGCACAATGCGTTGCAGGTATGCGAGTTCCTGGCGGGGCGCCCCGAAGTGGCGCGCATCTATCATCCCGCCTGGCGGGACGATGCGGGCCATGCGCTGTGGCAACGGGATTGCACTGGCTCTAATGGCATGCTGGCCGTCGAGCTGCGCTTGTCGCCCGAGGCCTCCCGTCGCTTTGTTGACGCGTTGCGGCTATTCGGGATCGGGTTCTCGTGGGGCGGCTTTGAGAGCCTGGTGCAGTGGGTGACGCGCGGCGAACTCGCACGTCATAAATACTGGGCCGGTGGCGAGCACGCCCTGGTGCGGATGCACATCGGCCTGGAAAATCCCGCGGATCTGATCGCGGACCTGACGCAAGCACTAGATCACGCAGGCTAAGACATTCCGGGCCGCCCGAGAATCCCGCGGCGGCCCGGCGCAAGATTATTGATTGCGCGCCATCGGAATCAGTCGATCGACCTCTTTCAGTGCGCCTTCGTAGCTATTGCCGGCCAGACTGGGCGAAGTGATGAACTTGCCTCCCACGCTGAAAGTCGGGGTGCCGTCGATGTTGTAGGCCTGGGCCAATTGATCGGCGCGCTGCACCTGGGTTTTCACCGTAAACGAATCAAACATCGCATCGAACTCTTCGCGCTTGACGCCTTGTTCCGCGACCCAGTCGCTCATGGCTTTCTGGTCAAACAGGCGTTTTCGCTCGACGTGCATGGCGGTAAACACCTTGCCGTGCAGATCGGGCCGGTTCAGCGCCTGTAGTGTGTAGTACAACTGCTGCAGCGGCTTCATGCTGGCGTTAAAAGCAATCGGAACCTGTTTAAGCACGACGTCGGCCGGTGCCGTTTTTGCCCATTTTTCCACCATGGGTTCGATGGTGGCGCAGTGCGGGCAGGTATAGGCAAAGAACTCCAGGACCTCGATTTTGCCCGGGGTGTCCGACGGCAAGGGCGGATTGACCGCGATGTATTGCTGGCTGCCCTGGGCGTGGCTGACAGGGGCGAACAAGGTGGAGGCGGCCAATGCGGCGGCGGCGACGAGGCGGGTAAGCATGGAGAACTGCATTGGGCGTATTCCTGAGTAAAAGATTACGGTGACAGACAGGTTGTACCGGAGATAAGTTCCTGGGCCAAGCCGTGGGCTATCGCATGCATGGTAACAATAGCGATAACGCCGGGTTATTGTTGTCGGACCACGGCCGACTCGATTTTGTTCTCGCCGAGCTGGGTTCGAGCGCGGTTCATGTCGTCCAGCCGCGCGAACGGGCCGACCCGCACGCGGTTGATTTGCATGCCATTGACTTGGGCGCGCTGTATCGCCGCGGGCAGACCCAGCAGCAGGATGCGGGCTTTCAGGGCGTCGGCGTCCTCGACACTACGATAAGCACCGGCCTGCAAAAAGTATTTGCCATTCGCTGAGGCCGCAGCCTTTGGTGCGACAGGTGCGGGCGCGGGTGTACGTGCAGTGGCTGGCTCGCCACTGCTGACGCGTGGCAACGTGGCAATCAGGGCGCCGAGCTCGTCAGGGGACTTGTTATCGGCCGGCGCGCCCGGTACGGGGGGCGGGGCAGTTTGCGCCAAATTGGGCAGCGGCGCGGGAGTGGTTGCCGTTGGGCCGGTGGGAGGAGTGCCTGCCGCGCCGTCTCGCCCGTACAGACCCAAATTAGGATCAGGCGCTTGGCGCGGATCCGGTTCCGCTGTGCGCGCGGGGTCGCGGCCGGTCCGATCGACAAAGGGCACAGGCGCCTTGGTGACGTAGAACGCCACCACTGCCGCGATGACCAGGCCGATAAGCAGTCCGGTCAGTGCGCCGTACATCGTGCTGCCGCGTTGTTGGGGGGAGGTTGATTTGCGTTTAGTTGCCATGAAGCTGTTTACATTCGTTGCGGGGCCGAGACGCCCAGCAGCGCGAGGCCGTTGGCCAGCACCTGCCGCGTGGTGGCGGCGAGGCGCAGGCGGGCCAATTTGAGGGGTTCGTCGTCGACCAGAACACGTTCAGCGTTATACCAGGCGTGGAAGTCAGAGGCGCAATCGCGTAGCCAGAACGCGATATGGTGCGGTGATAATTCCTGAGCGGCCAGCGCCACAACTTGCGGGAACCCGGCCAAGCGTTGCATCAGCACGAACTCGGAGGGAGCGGTCAACAAAGCCGTATCTGCCTGTGCGATGCGGGCGTCGTCGGCCCCGGCGTTGACGATCATCGAGCAGATACGGGCGTGGGCATATTGGATGTAATACACCGGGTTTTCGTCGCTCTTGGACAACGCCAGGTCAACATCGAAGACGAATTCCGTATCGGCGCGGCGCTGGATCAGGAAGTAGCGCACCGCATCGCGGCCCACCCAGTCGATCAGATCGCGCAGGGTGACGTAGCTGCCGGCACGCTTGGATATCTTGACCTCTTCGCCGCCGCGCATGACCTTGACCATCTTGTGCAGGACATACGAGGGATAGTCTTTGGGGATGCCCTCTTCGAGGGCCTGCAGGCCGGCGCGCACGCGTGCCACGGTGCCGTGGTGATCGCTGCCTTGAATATTGACGGCCCGATGAAAGCCGCGTTCCCACTTGGCCTTGTGGTAAGCCACATCGGGCACAAAATACGTATAGCCGCCCTCGCTTTTGCGCATGACGCGGTCCTTATCGTCACCCGTACCCAACTCGGTGGTGCGCAACCATAGCGCGCCGCCGTCTTCGTAGGTGTGGCCCTTCGCGATCAGGGCCTGCACGGTTTGTTCCACGCGACCCGACGTGTACAGCGAGCTTTCGAGATAGTAGTTATCGAAAGCCAGGCCGAACGCTTGTAGATCCAGGTCTTGTTCTCGGCGCAAGTACGCGACGGCAAAGATGCGAATGTCGTCCAGATTGTCGATGTCGCCCGTCGCCGTGATGGTCTGGCCATCAGACTGCAGCGTTTTACCGGCGACGAAGTCTTGTGCGATATCGGCGATGTAGTCACCTTTGTAGCCGTCGGCGGGATAGTCCGCAGACTCCGGGCCGATGCCGCGCGCACGCGCTTGGACGCTGATCGCCAGATTCCGGATCTGGTTGCCAGCGTCGTTGTAGTAGAACTCGCGGGTGACATCCCAACCCGTGGCCGCATACAGGCGGCAGATTGCATCGCCCAGCGCGGCCTGGCGGGCATGGCCGACATGCAGGGGACCGGTCGGGTTGGCCGAAACGAATTCGACCAGCACTTTCTCGCCCTGGCCGGGAGTGCGTCCATAGGCTTCGCCTTGATCGGCCACGGCCTGGATAACGGCTTGCCGAGCGGAGGCTGTGATACGGAAATTGATGAACCCGGGGCCCGCGATCTCGGCGCTTTCGATCAGCGCTCGCGCGGAGGTTTCGGCCATCAGGGCGTCGACGATGCCCTGGGCCAATTCGCGTGGGTTGCGGCGAGCCGGTTTGGCCAGTTGCATCGCCACGTTGGTCGCGATATCACCGTGCGCGGCCACCTTGGGGCGCTCCAGTAGTACCTCGGCCTGAGCATCGGGTAGGCAGCGCGCGACAGCCGCGTGAATCAGCGAGATGAGTTGTTGTTGTTGCTCTGGGAGCATGAGAGAAATCAGCAGAAAGTGTTAAGTGCCAGTGACGAGAGGCCAGTCTGCATATGCCGGATACCCATTTCAGGAGGGTCAAATAGGCCTTGCAGGAGGCGATGTGCCGGTTGATGCACGCCCGCCCATCTTTTATTGTGGCAGTTACAGGAATACCCTAGATCATAGCGTGATTTGATGTGTTTTCCCCGTGTAACGGCAATGTGACGGTGGTTAGCCGGCCGCGGCGTTCTGAGGGACATGCTTTTGTCTCGCAACTTGCCATTGGCGCTGTCAGGCACATTGCGGTAGTGTATAGAATCGTCCTTTGTGGAAAGTCTCAATATGCTGATCAAATTTCACTCCAAAACTGTCGCCGAAGTGTTGATGCTGTCGGTCCATGCCGCCCAGTTGCTGCGCGCTGCGGGTAAATCGTTTAGCGACGACGTTCCCGAGCGCGGCGTATTCACGCCCGAGCAACTGCCTGCTGCCATTGCGGGTATCGAGGCGGCGATCAAGACCGAGGCCCATCACGGTCGCCCCGAAGAAGACGACAAATCAGACGACGACAAGCCGGTGGCACCGATGGCCCAGACGGTTGAGTTACATCAGCGGGCTTACCCGCTGGTGGACATGATGCGCCGCTCGTTAGAGGACGGCGTCGACGTCACTTGGGAAGCCACCAAGGGTTGGTAATGTCCGGAGACTCGATATGCGCAGCGATGTGACTGTCATTTTTGATGCCCGCCGCAGCGTCGACCTGTCCGTCGATGTGGCGCCGTCTCCTCAGGCGGCGAGCGATGCGCGCGACTGGTTCGAGGCGGCCTGGGACACTCTGGGCTGTGAACCCCTGCGGCCCAGTGGCAAGGTGCTCTTGCTGGACAAAATCATGGGCGTGGCGGACGCACTCGGCTATGAAACCCTGTCGTCCGATGCCAAGGAAAGCCAGGAGTTTGCCCAGCATGCCGCCCTGGCCCTGGACAAGGCGCGTATTATCGTTGATCTGCCGGGGCTATCCGTCGGGTATTGATATCGACCGACCCCGCCCGGGCGACCTGCCCATGCGACGTAGCATCGATCCGTGCAGACCCTAGCGTATCCCCGCGCGCATGAATGACTGCACGAATTGGCGTTGAAAGAGCAGGAAGCCAATCAGCAGCGGTGCGGCGGAAAGTAGCGTGGCCGCTGTGATCACCGACCAGTCGATGCCCTGGTCGGTGGACGAAAACACCTGCAAGCCTACTGTGAGCGGCCGTGACTCTACTGAGTTGGTAATGATCAGGGGCCACAAGAAGTTATTCCAATGGTGGCTGACCGAAACCAGTCCATAGGCGACGTAGATCGGCTTGGCGAGTGGCACGTAGACCTTCATCAGTATTTGCAGCGGGCCGGCGCCTTCGACGCGGGCGGCCTCTTCTAGTTCGCGTGGGACCGTTTTGAAGGTTTGCCGCAGCAAAAATATCCCGAACGCCGAGGCAAAATATGGCAGGCCTATCGCGAACACGGTGTCGCGCACACCCAGCAGGTTCATCGAGCGATAGTTTTCGACCAGCAGCACGTCGGGCATGATCATCAATTGCAATAGCACCAACATGAACAGCAGGTCGCGGCCGCGGAATTCAAAGCGTGCAAAGGCATAGCCCGCCAGCGTCGACAGGACTAATTGCGCGACCAACACCATGGTGACCAGCAAAAAAGTGTTGAGGAAGTAGCGCGGAAATGGCGCGGCATGCCAGGCCCGGCTGAAGTTCTCCAGGGTCAATGGCGCCAGCAGCTCGAAACGGGTGGCGTAGGCTGGCGGATGGAATGCCGCCCACAGGGCATAAGCCAGCGGCAGAATCCACAACAGGCCCAGCAGCCAGGCACCCAGAGTGTCGAGTTTTTGGGTCATTGATAGTGTGTCTTTCGATCAAGCCAGCGAAACTTCACTAGCGCGGTGATGGCTAGGATCACCAACAGCACGACGGTCAACGTAGCCGCATACGAGGTGTCCCAGAAACTAAAGCCCACTTGAAAGATGTAGTACAGCAATAAGGTGCTGGCGTTATCCGGTCCGCCACGCGTCATGACCACCACATGATCGACCAGGCGGAACGCATTGATCAACGCGTTGACCAGGACGAACAAGGTCGTAGGCATCAACAGTGGCCACAATATCCGGCGAAAGTACTGCCAGCGTGACGCGCCCTCAAGCAATGCGGCCTCGCGCAATGACGGCGATACCGTTTGCAACGCGGCCAGATAAAAAATCATGAAAAAGCCCGACTCTTTCCAGATGGTGACCAGCATCAGGGCCGGTAATGCAGTCTCGCGAGAGCCCAGCCAGTTGGGGCTGGAGACACCAAATATCTGCAGCACTTGCGCAATCAGGCCGTACTGCGGTGTGTAGAAAAACAGCCAGATATTGGCGACGGCGACCATCGGCAAGACGGTGGGCGTGAAGTACGCCATGCGCAGAAAGCCGCGGCCCGCCAGATTGCGGTTGACCCACAGGGCCATGATGAGCGCAATCGCGATAGAGGTCGGGATCGTGCCCAACGCAAACCACAGGTTGTTCCACAGCGCTTGCCAGAACACGGGGTCGTCAATCATCAGGGCATAGTTCTCGAGCCCCACGAAGCGTGCCGGCCGGCTGCCTCGCGGGGTAGAGAAAAAGCTGTGCCACAGTGTGGCCAGTGCGGGATAGTGCGTGAACGCGGCCAGCAACACCACTGCTGGCAACAACAGTAGCCAGGCATAGAGGGCTTGCATGGATCTGGTCATCGCACGATGCCCTGATTAACGATACGCGCGCAGGACGCGATCAGCCTCGCGCTGTGCATCGCTCAAGGCTTGCTGCGGCGTCTTCGAACCCGTCAGCATGGCCTGCAGCGCATCGTTCAGTGTTTTCGTCACGCGCTGGTTTTCGTGCGTCGAGAACTCGGCCACGCTGACCTCCAATTGGTCACGCGCTACCGTGGCGGCGGGGACTTCCTCGGCATACTTCTTCATCTTGTCGGTTTCCCAGGCAGCGGGGGTCACTGCCACGTAACCGGTCGCAATGCTCCAGTCCGCCGCGCGTTCCGGCGAGGTGGCCCATTGCGAGAACTTCAGTGCGGCGGCTTGTTGTTCAGGCGTGCCGCTTTTGAAGATGTAGAAATTGCCACCGCCCGTGGGGCTGCCACCGCGCTTGGCCTTGGGCATCATGGCTACGCCAAACGGGAAATCGGCGTTCTTGCGAATGTTGGTCAGGTTGCCTGTCGTCGTCCAGACCATGGCCGCTTTCTTTTCGAGAAAATCTTTGGGTGTGGTACCCCAGTCGATCGTGCCGCGCGGCATGATGCCATGTTTGGCCGAGAGATCATTCCAGAACTGCGCGGCTTCGATGACGCCGGGTTTGTCCAGATAGACTTCGTTGCCGGCTTCATTCATCAAGATTGCGTCATTGGGTGTGGTTAACGCCTGGAACAGCCAATAAGCAAACGCGCCGCCCGACGGAATCTCCAGGCCCCATTGAGAAACATTGCCCGAGGCGTCCTTCTTGGTGAGCTTCTTGCCGTATGTGACCAGTTCGTCCCAGGTGGCGGGTGCGCGTTCCGGATCCAGGCCTGCAGCTTTGAACAGATCTTTGTTGTAGTACATCACAATGGTCGAGCGCTGAAACGGCACGCCCCACACGTGGTCGCCCGTGCGGCTGTTTTGCATGAACGCGTCGTAAAAACCGCCCAGCCATTTTTTGTCCGCGTCGGATTTGGCCAGACTATCGATTGGCGTGATGGCGTCTTCATCGATCAGCGTGAACATGTCGGTCGACAGCAGCACGGCCAACTGGGGCGGCGTGCCGCCCTTGAGCGCCGTCAATGCCTTGGCGATCGAATCCTGATAAGTCCCGGCGTAGATGGGCTTGATGTCGATGTCGGGGTTGTCCTTTTCGAACGCGGCGACCATATCGTCCACGATCTTGGTAATCGGACCGCCCACGGCGACGGGGTAATAGAACTCGACTTCGACAGGTTTGGCCTGCGCGAAGGCGGGCAACGAAAAAAAGGCGCCAGCCAGGCTGGCTGCAAGGGCCTTGAGAGCGGTGCGTCGCATGATGGCTTTCCTAAATGGACAGAGAATCGGCGCTTGAGCGCCCAGAGGGGGAAATCACCGCCGCATCCGCGGCGAAAAAATGCTGATGTTCGGGTTGCCACGCCAGCTTTAATGCGTCGCCCGCGTTGGCGCGCAAATGTCCTGGCACGCGCACGGCGACGCCACTGCAGGTGCCGATGCGGCACACCACAATAGAATCCGCGCCAAAGTATTCGACGCTTTCGACGACGGCAGGCTGGCCGTTGTCGTCGATGTGTATATGTTCGGGACGGATACCTAGGCGCCTGGCCTCGGCTGGCGTCCCTGTCACCGGCAATCCCTGCGTACCGGCAATGCCGCGGTCGGTGCCGGGCGCTGCCAAATCGATCAGATTCATGGGCGGCGTACCGATAAAGCGCGCCGTGAATTCGGTCGCGGGATGCGCATAAAGCCCATCTGGCGTATCCCGTTGTTCGATTCGCCCGTTGCGCAGCAGCACGACTTGATCCGCCATGCTCATAGCCTCGGTCTGGTCGTGTGTGACATACACCATGGTGATGCCGAGCGATTGTTGCAAGGCGCGAATCTCGCGCCGCATGTCGTGACGCAACTGCGCATCCAGATTCGACAGCGGCTCATCCATCAGGCACACCGGTGCATCCGAAATCACCGCGCGGCCCAGGGCCACGCGTTGTTGCTGTCCACCCGAGAGTTGTGATGGCTTGCGATCCAGCAGCGCGGATAGCCCCAGCAGGTCCGACACGCGCTTGAGGCGTCGTGCATAGCCTGCTGCGGGTTCTTTGCGAACTTTCAGGCCGAATAGAATATTTTCTCGCACCGACAGATGCGGAAACAACGCATACGACTGAAACACCATCGAGATGCGGCGTTGCGATGGTGGCAGATGCGTGACATCGCGATCACCGATATGAATCTGGCCCGATGTTGGCGTATCCAACCCCGCGATCATGCGCAGGGTCGTTGATTTTCCGCAACCCGAGGGGCCAAGCAACACCGTGAAGCTGCCCGTGGGCGCGGTAAAGCTGACCCCTTCAATGGCAGCTGCATCGCCGTACTGTTTCGTCAGGTCTTTCAAGGTGAGCGTAGACATAATCAAGCGTGTGTGTCAGATGGCCGTAGCGCTACCGAACTGAAGTGCGAGAGTCTTATTCTGGACCACAATGAAAACCTTTTCATTTTGCAGCGCAAACATGACATGGCAGTGTCAATTCGGCCTGTCGCTACTCGTCGATCAAGACGCCGCCTTCTTCGTGAAATGGATAAGGGCCGGGATAGGCACCGATATACGCATGATGCGTGACAAGCACGTTATTACGCCATTCATGCAGATGAAAACCGGGGGGTTCCATGACAAATGCCGAGGGTCCGTCCGGCCGTAAATCCAGTGCTACCTGATGCGCGGGACTCGGGCATGTCGAGGCGATAGCGCCGCCAAAGCGTTGAAAAATGGTGCGGTGCAAGTGACCGCACAAGATGCGTTCCACGTTGGGATGCGCAGCGACAATTTTCTCCAGTTCGGGAGCGCCCGATAGCAAGCCGATGTCGTCCATGTGGGCAATGCCCGTGATAAACGGCGGATGATGCATGAAGATTGCGGTCGGACGCCCGGGTTGCTCCGCTAGCCGTTGACGCAGCCAGCCGAGTCGCTTTTCGCATAATTCGCCGTGGCTTTGCGTCGGAACAACTGTATCCAGCATCAACAGGCGCAAAGGATGCTCTTCTATTGCGTATTGAACAAAGCCGTCCGCACCCTGTAGATACGAATGTTCGGGAAACGTCGCCACCAGTGCGTCGCGGGCGTCGTGATTGCCTGGCATGAGCAAGTACGGCATGCGCAGACTCTCGAGCATGCGCTTCAGATGGGCATACTCCTTGGGGCGACCAAAATCCGTCAAGTCGCCGCTAATGACAACCAGGGCGGGGGCCGGATCCAGGCGATTCAACGTTTCGATGGCGGGGGGCAGATACTGATCCGTTTCGACGACGCGATAAGCCTTTTGGCCCGGCATGCGGATATGCAAGTCTGTGATTTGTGCGATGAGCATGATGAGACGTTGAGATAAGGATCACAAATGAGGGGCTGCGTTCGACGCAGGTGCAGCGATGGGTCGTGTCAGCGCCACGCTGACCGTGTCCCCCGTCGCGTGGATACTGTGCGAGGGCGCCACTACCGGAAAGCGCTGACCATCATCCAGTTCGATCTCATAACGGACCGAACTTCCGAGAAAAAAGCGCGCGCACACACGGGCGGGCAATGCGTTTGCGCGCGGCGCTTCGAGTCGTGCCTCGTGGGGACGGAACGCGAGCGCCTCATCTCCCGACACCAGGACGCCGTCATGCAATCTGGCGCGAACGCGACATAACGTACCCAGAAACTCCGCGACAAAATCGCTGGCCGGCTCGCGATACAACGATTCGGCCGACCCGACTTGCTCCAGCTTTCCCGCCGACATGATCGCAATGCGATCCCCCAGCACCATGGCTTCCTCCTGATCGTGGGTGACGATCACGGTGGTGATGTGTAATTCGCGCAGCATCTGCGCCAGCTCGACACGCAGATGTTCGCGCAATTTGGCGTCCAGCGCGGTCAGCGGTTCGTCAAGCAGCAGCACACGCGGCTTGATTGCCAGTGCACGGGCCAGCGCGACGCGTTGGCGTTGGCCCCCGGATAATTGATCAATACGCCTATCAGCATAAGCCTCCAGGCGCATCAGTTCCAGCAACTCGCGGGCACGCCGTGCACGCTCGCTCGCACTGACATTGCGCACGCGCAAGCCATAGGCGATATTTTCGGCGACCGACATATTGGGGAACAGCGCATAGCTTTGGAAGACGACACCGACCTTGCGGGCCTCGGGCGACAGTGATGAGACTTCCTCATTGCCAAAGCGAATCGACGCACCGGCGTCGGCGTCCTCGAGACCACAGATCAGGCGCAGCAGGGTCGTCTTGCCGCAGCCTGACGGGCCTAGCAATGCCACGGTTTCACCGCCTTGTACGTGTAGATCAATGGAGTGCAGGGCACGTGTTCCATTAGGCCACGTCTTGGCGCAGTCCTTGAGGGTAATGGCAACAGGGTCAGTCATGATGACGAGGTCCCGAGTGACGGAGGTTGCGTTGAGCGCTCGCCCCGGACGGCCAGCCATTGCAGGCCAACCAATAGCGGGATCAGCATCAACAGAAAGACCAGGGTGTAGGCCGACGCGACTTCCAGGCGCATCGAGGCGTAGCTATCGGCCAGGCCGACGGGCAGCGTCTTGGTCAATGGGGTGTGCAGCAGCCAGGTCAAATTGAACTCGCCAATGGAAAGCGTCAGGACAGTCAGGGCGCCGGTGACAATGCCTGGCGCCGCATTGGGTACGACGATGTGCATAAAGCGCTGCATGCGCGTGGCGCCTAGCGTGGCGGCGGCCTCATCTAGCGTGGCCAGGTTGGCGCCTTGCATACTGGCGCGCGCCGCGCGCACCATAAAGGGCAAGGTGAACAGCACGTGGCCGATAACGATGAACCAGATACTGCTTCGTATGCCCCCGACGGTGCCCCACGACACAATCAGCGCCAGTGCCGAGGCCAGGCCGGGGACCGCTACAGGTAAGGTCAACAGTTCTTCGAGCGCGCGTGCGAGGCGACCCTGATGCAGGGTAAGTACCCACGCGGCGGGTACACCTGTCAGCGTGCAGATGACCAGTGTCAGCAGGGCCACCGTGAACGAACGCCAGATGGTATCGGAATAGAGCGACCAGACCTGCTCCACCCAACGCAGGGTCAGCCCACTGGACAGGCCCACAAAGTAGTTCTTGGTCAGGCCGGCCAGGATCGATAGTACGACCGGCCCGATCAAAAATGCGGCAACGGCTAGCGTCACGGTCAGTCCCAGGCGGGTCTCTGTTTTGGAAGCATTCATCATTTGCCTCGCTACGCCGCGGCGCCGGCACGTGTGCCCGCCAGACTATGCGCGACATACAGCACCGCCCAGGTCGCCAGCCCCAGCACGATCGACAGCGCCGCAGCGACCGGGATGTTGGCATAGTTGGTGAACTCGTTATAAATCGTGATGGGCAACACATCGATTTGTGTGGCCAGCGTGAATGCCGTGCCAAAGGCGCCCATGCTCGTGGCAAAACTCATCGCGCCGGCGCCGATCAGGGCCGGCGTCAACGCAGGCAGTTCGATATCCATAAAGCGCCGCCATGGGCTCGCGCCCAGGGTGCAGGCGGCTTCGAGCAGGCTCTGGTCGATCTGCTCTGCCGCGGCCGTCAGCACCCCCACGCAACGCGGCAGCGAAAAATACAGATATCCCAGAAACAGCCCGGCCATACCGTATGCAAACACCATCGTGTCACCGGTCAGCCACTTGGTCAGGGCACCGATCACGCCTTGGCGCCCCGCCAGCAAGATGATCAGAAAACCGACGACGACGCCCGGAAACGCCAACGGAAACATCAGCATCGAGATCAGCAGGCGCCGCCCGGTAAAGTGCCTGTGACGTGCTAGAAAACGCCCCACAGGCAGTGATACCAGCAGCGTGACCAGGGTAGCGGCCAACGCCAGGGCAACCGTATTGAACAAACTGATCCAATACTGCGGTCCCGTCAGCACGGTCAGATAGGCGGATTGCCCGTCACGACTTTCCCCGCCAATCAATGCCAGCCCTGCCATCGGCAGTAGCCAAAACGCCAGGAACAGCGTGGCAGCGGGCGCAGCGAACCACATCCATCCGCGGTGCCGCATTTCAGCGTACCCTTTTGACGGCGATCATATGCCCGAAGGGGAACATCAGTTCACCTCTTTCGCATACCGTTGCGAGAATTCGCGTTGGCCCGCCGACATCTTGACGTAGTCCACGGTGCCTACGCGGGCATATTCCGATTCTGGCAGGAACTTCTTTTGTGCCTCGGCGGACATGGCCTCAGGCCGTACCGGGCGCAGAAAAGCGTTCGCCCAGATCGACTGGCCTTCATCCGACAACGTGAAATCCAGCACTTTTTTACCGTTCTCCGCATGCGGCGCCTTAGCGACCAGGCTCATGACATAAGGCACGGCAATGGTGCCTTCCGCTGGGATAACGAACTCGACGTTGCTGCCGTCCTTGTATTTGGCGCGATAGGCATTGAAATCGTAGTCGATCAGGATCGGGATTTCGCCAGAGAGCACGCGCGCATAAGCGGTTTGCTTGGGCACAATCGGGCGATTGTTTTGCATGTCCTTGAACCACTTGAGGGCCGGGCCAAAGTCGGTGAGCGACCCACCCATGGCGCGATTGATCGCGACAGCGCCTACATAGCCGACAAAAGCCGAGGCCGGATCCAGATATCCCACCATGCCCTTGTATTCCGGCTTTAGCAGATCCGCCCAGGAGCGTGGCACGGGTTTGCCTTCCAGGGCGTCGACGTTGACCATCAGGCCGAGCGCACCAGAGTGAATGGCAAACCATTTGCCATTGGGATCTTTCATGCCATCGGGGATCTGGTCCCAATGCTTCGGCTTGTAGTCTTGTACGAGACCGTCTTGCGCTGCCTGGATGCCGAACGTGACGCCGTAATACACGACGTCCGCCACGGGATTGCCTTTCTCGGCGGCAATCGAGGCCAGCGACTGGCCTGAGTTTTTATTATCGGCGGGGACGTTAATGCCGGTGGCTTTCTTGATGGCCTTCAGCTGTGTGCCCCAGTCTGCCCATTCCGGCGGGCAGTTGTAGCAGATGGCGTTTTGGGCTTGTGCCGAAGCACCGGTCAGGGCGAGCGTTAGCGCGGCAGCGCGTAACGCATGGTGGATAAACGATGTCATGAGCGGCGTTTCCTTGTCGGGGGAAGGGAAAGAGCAGTGGCGGTACCGCCACCCGAGATACGATGGGGCAAGCGCACGGACGAGGGTTTGTTGCCATCCAGGCTGGCCAGCAATAACGCGCAGGCGGTGGCGCCGATCTCGCGGTTGGGCTGAGCCACAGTTGTCAACGGTGGAAGCATGAGCGCGCCAATACTGGCGCCGTCGAAGCCACATACCGTGACGTTATCGGGCACGCGAATAGATAAGGCGGCCAGTTGGGCGATCACCGATGCGGCGAGCAGATCGTTGGAGCAAAACAGCGCGGTCGGGGCATCGCGTCCCGACAGCATGGCACGCAGCATCGAGGCACTGGATTCGGTATGGGCCGGCATGACCCAGTGTGGGATCTCGGGCAGGCCCAATGATTTGGCACAGGCTTGCGCACCCTGGAGTCGGCGCCGGGCGCGATCCGACGCGGTCAACGGGCCGCTGACAAAGGCGATACGACGGTGTCCCAAGCCGTTCAGGTGCGTGACCATATCGCGGGCGGCCGCCCTATTATCGACGGAGACAAACGGGTGTGATGTGGTTTCGTTGTAGGCCAGGATATGGGGCATGTTTGCCGCGTCCAGAGCCTTGAGGGTGGCGTTGCGAGAGGGATTGCCGACCGTCAGGATCAAGCCATCAATCTGGTGGTCGATCAATGCCTGTACGCATTCCGACTCGACCGAGGGGTCGTAGCTTGTGATGCCCATCATGACGCTATAGCCCGCAGTTCGCGCGTATTGTTCGGCCCCCTCGAAGCAATCCGCAAAAACGGGATTGGCCAGCGTGGGTAACAAGAGACCGATCGTTCGCGTGCGCCCGGCACGCAAGCTGCGACCGACACGATTGGGGCGAAATCCGATGCGTTGCGCGACGGCGTCAATACGCGCGCGCGTTTCAGGCCGCAGCAGCTCGGGTTGATTGAACGCGCGCGAGACGGTCGCGGGCGATACGCTGGCTTGGCGGGCGATCTCCAGAATCGACGGGCGGCGCGAGTTTTTTGCAGTCACGGCAAGCTCAACAATGAAAACGATTTCATTCTAGGGGTAATGCATGACAGCCACATTGCAGGGATACGGTACCGTGAGACCTTCACCCTGCCAAGGAAAACCGCTGTTGCGGTGCCGCAATACGGGTCATCATGACGACATGTTGCGGACGTATTTATCGTCGTCCGAGTGCGAAAAAAAAGCTCGCCGGATAAGGCGAGCTTTTTGATTTACCGGAGGTGCGGATCACGCAACCTGGGCAGTTTCGTTTTCGGTTTGTTCGGCAGCACTGCTGGCCAGGTGCCGGTTGACGGCGCCAAGCACGGCACGGAACGACGCGGTGACGATATCGCGGTCGATGCCCACGCCAAAGCCCGTTGCGGATTCCCCGACGCGCAGCTCGACATAGCTGGCCGCGCGGGTATCGGTGCCGGTACCGATAGCGTGCTCGTGATAGTCCATGATGCGCACGGGGACATTCAGCGCATTGACAAAGGCCGAGATGGCGCCGTCGCCCGAGCCCGTGACAATGCGGCGCTCACCGTTGTAGTCGAGCTCGACCTGGATGTTGAATTGCTTGCCTTCGCCGGCACTCGGATCGCCGTCGATGCGGTGGCGCACCAGCGTCCAGGGCGTGTGTTGTTCCAGATACTCGCGATTGAAGATCGTGTGCACGTCGTCGGCCGTGACCTCGCGGCCGGTTTCATCCGTGACACGCTGAATGGCGCGGCTGAATTCGATTTGCAGGCGGCGCGGCAACACCAGGCCGTGTTCTTGTTCGAGCAAGTACGACACTCCGCCCTTGCCGGACTGGCTGTTGACGCGGATGACGGCGTCGTAGCTGCGGCCCAAGTCGGCCGGGTCGATCGGCAGATAAGGAACTTCCCAGACGGCGTCGGCCTTTTGTTGTGCAAAGCCTTTTTTGATGGCGTCTTGATGCGAGCCCGAAAAAGCCGTGAAAACCAAGTCACCCGCATACGGATGGCGCGGATGCACGGGCAATTGATTGCAGTACTCGGCGCAGCGGCGCACTTCGTCGATATCGGAAAAATTCAGACCAGGGTGCACGCCCTGCGTATACAGGTTCAGGGCAAGCGTGACCAAGTCAACGTTACCCGTACGTTCGCCGCTACCGAACAGGCAGCCTTCGATACGGTCGGCGCCGGCCATGACGGCGAATTCGGCCGCCGCGACGGCAGTGCCGCGATCATTATGCGGGTGCACGCTCACGATGATACTGTCGCGGCGCGCCAGGTTCTTGTGCATCCACTCGATCTGGTCGGCGTACAGATTGGGCGTCGTCGCCTCGATGGTGGCCGGCAGGTTCAGCACCATCTTGTTATCTGGCGTTGCGTCCCAGACTTCGGCCACGGCGTTGGAGACGTCCAGCGCGAATTCCGGCTCGGTCGTGCTGAAGACCTCGGGCGAGTATTCATAGCGCCATTGCGTTTCCGGATGCTGGGCCATGTAGTGCATGATCCATTGCGTGCCGGTGACGGCGATCTGCTTGACCTCGTCTTTGCTCATGTTGAAGACGATCTTGCGAAAGGCTGGCGCGCAGGCGTTGTACAAGTGCACCATGGCCTGTTTGGCGCCCGCAGCCGACTCGACGGTCCGGCTGATCAGATCTTCGCGTGATTGCGTCAAGACGATGATGGTGACATCGTCCGGAATCCGCTTTTCGTCGACCAGTTTGCGCACAAAGTCGAAATCCGTCTGCGAGGCAGCGGGAAAGCCAACTTCGATTTCCTTGAAGCCGATCTTGACCAGTTGCTCAAAGAAACGCAGCTTGCGTTCGATGCTCATGGGTTCGATCAGGGATTGGTTGCCGTCTCGCAAATCGGTGCTCATCCAGATGGGTGGCTGCGTAATGCGGCGGCTGGGCCAGGTGCGTTCAGAAAAATCACGCGCGAACGGGGCAAACGGTACGTATTTGGTAGCGGGGTTGGCAAGCATCATTACACCTTCAGCGAAGATCCCGATGGTGGCGGGAGAAGTATTCCGGTCTTGGTCTTTCCGGCATGCCCTGTTCGGCAGGCTAATCAGGGGTCTGATCCTGAGGCCGTCAATTGACCGTGAATGGGTCGACTGGAATCAAGCGATGAACAGGGGGGAAAACGTGTGGCGTACGAGGCTGCCGAGCTACCACAGGCGCGAGGCCCGGCAACCGATCGGTAGGTATAGCGATAGCGCGAGGAGAGAGGTGCGAGCGCACAGGCCGGCGCCCGGTACGCTGGAGCGTCCGGAAGCAATCGCGAGGGAGATTCGGATATCGGCCATATGTTGCTAGTCGAACATATTTTTCGGCAAAGTGCAACCGCAGGAGGGAGTCGCCCGGAAAAAGCCGTAGGGAGTTGCGCAGAAAAATCGCCTCCGGTTNNNNCNNGTGAAC
>NZ_CBCSFP010000002.1:107503-159121 GCF_965138755.1 Bordetella tumulicola
CCGGTTCACACAAACCGGAGGCGATTTTTCTGGGGAGGCAGAATTACAAATTGGGTTCGATGCGGCCGCCGGTCGAGCGGGGATCGGGAGGCACTACGACAGGTTTCGGCTCGGCGGTGGGCGCGGGACTGCCAACGGGCGGTGTGCGCGCGGATGATTGGGGCGGTGTCGAGGTATCGAGAATACGGCTTTGCTGACGAACCAGGTCTATTTTGTCGATACGGCTATGGCGGACTTCGATCGAGGCTTGACGCAGATCGCCCAGCGTAAAAGGCTCTTCACGGCTGCCCCATACCCAACGCAGCACGTTGGTGACCTCGTCCGATAGCTGGCTGGTCAGCGCGGACAGATCGGTGGCTTCGATGGGTTTGGCGCGTGTCGCGGCGATATCTCCGGTCACCCAGGCTCGCACGGCGAAAAATACGATCAGCGTCCAGATGACGACGATTCCCCACCATAGGTAAGGATTGACGCGGGTCAGGACCTCAATGACTTGCGGGCCAAAGGCTTGCAGTCCTTCAAAGGAGAGGTCACGTCCGAAATTTAGCAGCCATAAAGCCACTAACAGCCATATGATGGCGGCGACCACCAGCACGCCTGCCCGAATTATCAGGCGAGGCAGCGCTAATTTCAGCAGGGTTTGGCCGATCAGACGGCTATCTTGGCGGATGCGTTCAGGTGAGGTGGCATTCATCATGCAAAATATTGTACCTATGACTCGGCCCGCGTTAGAACTCCGTACTGGTCAACAGTTGACGTTGACCCCCCAACTGCAGCAATCCATTCGATTGTTGCAGCTTTCTACGCTGGATTTGCAAACTGAAATCTCTCAAGCCTTGGCCGACAACCCGATGCTGGAGCGCAATGAGGACCACGTAGAGGCCGAACCCGATGCGCCCGCAGAGCGCGAAACGACGATGGATGACGAGTCTTTGCGCGACTCGGAGCCCCGCGCCGAAGAGATGCCTGGCTCTGGCGGCGTGTATCCCGATGATCGAACCGATGGTCCGGACACGGCGCGCAGCGACACACTGCGTGAGCACTTACTCTCGCAATTAGGGTTGACACGCGCAGCCCGTCGGGACGCGGCACTGGTCATGTTGTTGATCGACGAGCTCGACGAGAATGGCTATTTGGATTCGTCGCTTGACGAGATTCTGACTTGGCTGCCGCCCGAGGCCGAGGCGGATTTGGATGAGTTGCAGGCGGCGTTGGCGCTGTTGCAATCGTTTGATCCGTCGGGCATCGGCGCGCGCGATATGGCGGAATGCCTGGTGTTGCAATTACGCAACCCTGATTTGGAGCGGTTGCGCGAAGCGGCCGATCCGACGGTGCTGGCCTGTGCCCGCCGATTGTGTGCCGATCATTTGTCGCTGTTGGCCGTCGGCAACGTGGCACGATTGCGTGACGCGTTGCATTGTGACGAGGCGACGGCCCGCGCGGCCCATGCGTTGATTCGCAGGCTAGACCCCCGTCCCGGTCGAGCTTGGACGGTGCCTGCCGCCGATTACGCCATCCCCGACGTGATCGTGCGTAAGACGAGCCGGGGATGGCAGGTGGTGCTCAATAGTGCCGCCGTGCCGCGCTTGCAGGTCAATACGCTATATGCCCAGTTGCTGGGCAATCAGCGTGAGGCCAGCCATGCGGGATTGCATGCGCAATTGCAACAGGCCCGCTGGATGATACGCAACGTGGAGCAGCGTTTTGACACGATTCTGCGTGTGTCGCAGGCCATCGTGGCGCATCAGACGGCATTTTTCAGCGAAGGCCCTGCGGCGATGCGACCGCTGATTCTGAAAGACATCGCGAACGAATTGGGCCTACACGAATCCACCATTTCCCGAGCGACGACGCAGAAATTCATGTTGACGCCGTTTGGCACGCTGGAACTTAAGCATTTCTTCGGGGCAGGGGTGGCCACCGAGGGGGGTGACGCGACCTCGGCGACGGCGGTGCAAGCCGTGATTCGCCAAATGGTGGCCGACGAAGACCGGATCAAGCCACTGTCCGATAGCCAGATTACGCAGCGCCTGGCCGATCAGGGCATCGTGATCGCGCGCCGCACTGTGGCCAAGTACCGCGAGGTGCTGCGCATTGCGCCGGCCTCCGTACGCAAAGCTCACGCCGCTCGGTGAGGCGGTGGTGGACGTGGTAGAGGCGCGACTTGCTTTTGCGGGAATAAGTCACGATAATTATTCTCATGTACATTTGCATATGCAACGCTGTCACTGAACGCCAAGTTCACGCCGCCGTAGACGCGGGTGCCACGACGTTGTCCGATTTGCAGTTCGAATTGGGCGTCGCGTCGTGTTGTGGCTGTTGTGCGGAGACGGCTCAGGAATATTTGCCAGGTGGGCGCTGTTCCAGCGTGTGCCAGACGCAATCGGTCACGGTGGAGGTCAATACCTCGGCACCCGTGGTCGGTGGCGCGGGTTCTGCCGCGAATAGCTTCCCTATTCGCCTGGTCGCTGCGGCTTGAGCGTCACCTAGACGCTTTACAAAACCGCCTCTATTGGGTGTCATCAAATCGGCGCCCTGCTTCGTCCTGCATGGATGTTGCTATTTCACAACATCACAATGTTGACGCGCAGACGGTCAATTTACGCGTGCGTATCGGTGCAATTTAGCCACTGATGCGGGTTTTTCCGGGTAGATTTTCCCTATTGACTTGCTGCAACGCTATGCATGGCGTTACCGGGTCTGGGGGCCATCCAAAACGCATACTCATTCTCATTTTGTTGTCGCTTTCAGATCGCGCTTGCAAAGCTATTCATCAAATGCGGCGCGGCCCTAGCGGTATGCCCGTGCGCAGTGTTAGCCTGCGGTCGTTGCTACGCGATTAGGCGTATGCAGGGGCGCGGGCGCCGCGCCCCGGGGATCGTAAGGAGTTCATCATGAAAGGCGATAAAACCGTCATCCAGTTTCTGAACAAGCAACTGACCAACGAGCTAACGGCCATCAATCAGTATTTTCTGCATGCCCGTATCTTGAGGCATTGGGGCCTGAACAAGCTGGGCAAGCACGAATATGAAGAATCCATCGGCGAAATGAAGCATGCCGATCGCTTGATCGATCGCATCTTGATGCTGGACGGACTGCCTAATCTGCAAGATCTGCACAAGTTGCTGATTGGTGAAAACGTGCCCGAGTTGCTGGCCTGTGACCTGAAGGTCGAGCAAGGCGCTCAAGCTACCGTGAAAGAAGCGATGGCCTATTGCGAATCGGTGCGCGACTACGTGTCGCGGGACCTGTTCCAGGACATTTTGGACGATACCGAAGAGCACATCGACTATCTGGAAACCCAGATCGAGTTGATCGATAAAGTCGGCCTGCAAAACTATCTGCAAAGCCAGATGGAAGTGGATAGCTGATAACTGTCAGCGCGCTGCACGTTGCGCGATAAAGAGCCCGTTTATACCTCCCGGTATGTACGGGCTCTATGCATTGGCCGGATGCAGTGTGTCCCGGTTAGCGGCCAGGAGCGACGTTTCAGCGTCGGGAGGCCTGACTGGGGGACGCGTTGGCGCTGTGACTGCTCAGGGCTTGACGATGTGCCAGACGTCCTTGACGTTGTCGCCGGTCTTGTCTCCCGGCTTGCTGTCTTTGACGAACAAATACAAGGGCTTGCCCTTGTAGGCCCACTGTTTGGTACCGTCGTCGCGGGTGATGATGCTTAGGTCGCCCTTTGTTTGGGCATCGGCGGAGGCCGTCACGGGCGGCCAGGCTTTGGCGCACTGGTCATAGCAGGCGCTCTTGCCGTCAGCGTCCTTGTCGAAGGTATAGAGCGTCATGCCGGCGTTGTCGACCAGCATGCCATCCTGGGTTTTGACGTCCTGGGCGTGGGCGCTGATTGAGAACAGGGCGGCGCAGGAAACGAACAGAGTTGCGGCGATTCGAGTGTGCATGGCGTGCCTTTCAGTGTAGGAAAACGGGAACAACTCACTAGAGACGCTCCAGCATTCACTTTATTCCGTTTCTGATAAAAATCTGCAAAAAAAATGGGCTGCCCCGTGCGGGACGGCCCATTTTCAGTGGCGGTCGTATCCGTTGTTTTATCGTGAATCAGCTCACGGTATGCCAGCGAACTGTGTTGGACGCGTTACTGGCGTGGCGGGCATTCCGCGATGGTGCCCCATCCGCGATTCGGGCCACAGTATTTGTTACGCGCGTTCCACGAGCAGGTGGGGCGCTGGAAAAAACCCTCATTGGCGCATTGCGCCAATTCGCGCTTGAGCGCGGCTTGCCAGTTGCCTGCGACTGCGCCGCCCTGGGGCGTGGCACCGGGTGCGGTGTTGGCTGCTGTCACGGCGTAGTCTTGTTGGCCAGGAGGCGGTGGCACGGTGGTCGTGGGCGGCAGCGCCTGCAGATCCAGAGTCGTGACATCCGATGCACCAGACGGTAGCGGTACCCGAGAGGCTGCCGCTAATTCGCGCGCTTCGTCGACGCTGATGTTGTCGCGCGAAATTTGTACGGAGGGGTCGGTCGTGGTCTCGAACAAGGACACGGTCGAGATCTCCCAGCTTTTTCCACCGGGTTTGTCAGGCACGCCCAGGCTGCCATCAACCCGGGGCTGAGGCGGCTGTGCCACATAGGGACGGCCGTCGGCGTCCAGGATGGGTTCTTGAGAGGCCAAGGCTTCTTGTCCTGGCGCAGCGGAGGCCTTGGGTGCGTGCGCCACCAGCCAATCACCCAGTTGGATTCCTGCCCATGCCGCGGCACCCACTGCCAGCAGAAGCGTCGCGAATAATACTCGCCAAGACATTGCTACCCTCATTTTTGCGGCGACCCGCCCAGATTAGGCGTGGCTCCCGAAAACCTGGCCGCCGTGCTCGCGCATGGCGTGGAACTTTACATCCGGATACAGGTCTTCGGCCACGCGCAACTGCGCAGGCGAACTAATCAAAAAAGCCGCCGCATCTACGACATCATAGGCGATGTGTGCTGCGTTGGCATCCATGAACTTGCGCAGCGCCCGTGGATTCTCGGACGTAATCCAGCGCGCCATGTTGTAGCGCGACGGCATCATCCGGGCCTCGACGCCGTATTCGGTCTTGAGGCGGTGCGCGACGACTTCGAATTGCAGTTGCCCAATTGCGCCCAACAGGAGCGTGCCCCCTGACTCCGGGCGAAAGACTTGAATCGCGCCCTCTTCGCCCAGCTGTGTCAGGCCGATACGCAATTGTTTGATGCGCAAAGGATCTTTGACTTCGACGGCCTGAAAGAGTTCGGGAGCAAAGAATGGCAGGCCTGTAAACTGTAGGCTCTCGCCCTCGGTGAGCACATCGCCCAAGTGCAGTACGCCGTGGTTGGGAATACCGATCACGTCGCCCGCGTAGGCTTCGTCCAGCAGCTCGCGACGCTGGGACAGGAATGACACGACGTTGTTCGGGCGCATCTCTTTGTTCGTGCGCACGACTTTCAGGCGCATGCCGCGCTCAAATCGCCCGGAACTGACACGCACGAAGGCCACGCGGTCACGGTGGGCAGGATCCATGTTGGCCTGCACCTTGAATACGACGCCGGTGAATTTGGGCTCTTCGGGCTCGACCAGACGCTCCAGCGCCTGGCGCGCGCCCGGCGCTGGGGCTTGTTCTACCAGAGCGTCGAGGACTTCCTGGACGCCAAAGTTGTTAATCGCCGAACCGAAAAATACCGGTGTTTGTTTGCCCGCCAAAAAGGCCTCGCGGTCGAAGGCGGGGGCGGCTTCCTGGATGAGCTCGATTTCGCCGTTGGCTTGCTCGAATGCCGAGCCGAATCGCTTGGTGATTTCGGGGTTGGACAAGCCGTTGATGAAATCGTTGTCGTCGGATCGACGTTCTTGGCCGGGACGGAAAACGCGCATGCGGTCGCGGCGGATATCGAATACGCCGCCAAAGGCCTTGCCCATGCCCACTGGCCACGAGAAGGGCACGGCGTCCATGCCCAGGTGCCCCTCGATTTCGGAGAGCAGTTCGAGGGGCTCGCGGACTTCGCGGTCCATCTTGTTGATAAACGTAATGATGGGCGTATTGCGTGCGCGACAGACCTGCAGCAGGCGAATGGTTTGCGGTTCGACCCCATTTGCCGCGTCAATGACCATCAGGGCGGCATCGACCGCTGTCAGCACGCGATAAGTGTCTTCGGAGAAGTCCTGGTGACCCGGGGTGTCCAGCAGATTGATGACGCAATCGCGGTATTCCATCTGCATGACCGAGGAGGCGACTGAAATCCCGCGTTGTTTTTCGATCTCCATCCAGTCAGATGAGGCGTGGCGCGACGCTTTGCGTGCCTTGACGCTACCCGCGATCTGAATGGCACCTGCGAACAACAGTAGCTTTTCGGTCAGCGTGGTTTTGCCGGCGTCCGGGTGGGAAATGATGGCGAAGGTACGTCGCCGGGCGACTTCTTGGGAAATATTCATGGTTGATGCAATTTTACTGACGCAAATCGTACGCCGCTCGCCGGCCCCGTGATAAAGGCTTCGTTACGGTTAACGACGAAAAGTGGCCAGGAACGTGCCCGCCAAAATGAATAGAGAGCCAAAAATGCGGTTCATCCAGCGGATGTGGTGGGCGCTGCGCAGCAAACGCAATACCTTGGCCGCCAGCAAGGTATAGATCCCCATGGCGACAGTGTCGGTAAGCACCAGCGTGCCAGCCAACGTCAGGTATTGCAGTGTCAGCGGTGCGGCGGGGTTCACGAACTGAGGCACCACGGCCAGTAGGAATACGGTACCTTTGGGATTCAGCAGATTGATCAGAATGCCGCGCATGACCAGTTCGCGTATCGAAAAGTCGGCCGGGTTGCCGGTATCGACTGCGACTGGCGAGGCATCCGTGCGGAACTGGCGCACACCCAGATAGATCAGGTAGGCCACTCCGAAATACTTCACGACGGAAAACGCGATTTCGGAGGTGGCCAGCACGGCGCCCAAGCCCACCGCGACGATCAGGAACTGGGCCATGATCCCGATGATCAAGCCCAGTGTGTTCCAGTACCCGCGGGCAAAGCCGTACTTTAGCCCCGAGGTCATGGCTGAAATGGCGCCCGCGCCCGGCGAGAATGAAATGGCCCATGCAGCCACAAAAAAGGTCAGCCAGGTCGAGAGCGTCATGATGGTCGCTTATAGGCAGGATGCCGCGGGTGAGTGGAACGGAGTACGAATATTACTTGCCCAGCAGCGCCGCGCGGGGAGCGCCCGCAGGACGATTTGATCCTGCAGGACGACCGGCGCCTGCGGGACGACCTGACGGACGGCCGTTACCCTCGGCGCTGCGAGGCGATTGCGCCTGCCCACGATCCGGCCGATGACCATTGGCCGGGCGGTCGCCACGAGCGGCAGGCGTTTGGCGCGGTCCTTGGCCGGGGCGGCTTGGACGGTGCTCTGCGTTGCCGCCACCATTGCGATTGCCGCCTCGGGGCGCGCCCTGGCGACGAGGCTGACGGTTGTCTTCGTCGCGTTCACCGCGCTCGTAGGTCGCGGCACTGTTGCCGGCCGGCGGTGTCCAGCCTTCGACAGGCCGACGCTCGATGGTTTTGCCGATCACGCGCTCAATGCCCTTGAGGAGCTTGATTTCGCTGCTGTCGACCAACGAGACAGCCGCGCCTGTTGCGCCGGCACGGCCGGTACGGCCAATGCGGTGCACGTAGTCTTCGGGGACGTTGGGCAGCTCAAAGTTCACGACTTGGGGCAATTGGTCGATATCCAGGCCGCGTGCGGCGATATCGGTCGCGACCAGCACGGCGACCTTGCCGTCCTTGAAGCCGGCCAGGGCACGGGTGCGTGCGGCCTGGCTCTTGTTGCCGTGGATCGCGGCGGCGGTCAGGCCGTCTTTCACGAGCTTTTCGGCCAACCGGTTGGCGCCGTGTTTGGTGCGGGTGAATACCAGGACCTGGTGCCAGCCGCTTTCACGGATGATGTGGCTGATCAAGTCGCGTTTGTTGTGCTGTTCGATCAGGTGAACGGTCTGCGTGACCAGTTCGGTGGCCGTGTTGCGCGGGGTGACCGAGACTTCGCCCGGGTTATTCAGCACGCCGCGCGCCAGGCTGCGGATCTCGTCCGAGAAGGTGGCCGAGAACAGCAGGTTCTGGCGCTGTTTGGGCAGCAAGGCCAGCACTTTGCGGATGTCGCGGATAAAGCCCATATCCAGCATGCGATCGGCTTCGTCCAACACCAGAATCTCGACGCCAGACAGATCGACGGTTTTTTGCCCGCAATGATCCAGCAAACGGCCAGGCGTGGCCACCAGAATGTCTACTGGTTTTCTGAGTGCACTGATCTGCGGGTTGATGTTGACCCCGCCGAACATCACCATCGACGTCAGGGGCGTGTGCTTGCCGTAGGTTTGCACTGATTCGGCGACCTGGGCGGTGAGTTCACGCGTGGGGGTCATGATCAGGCAGCGCGGCCGGCCCGGCTTTTTCAGCGCGGGCGTATTTTGCATCAACAGATGCAGGATGGGCAGCGTAAAACCGGCGGTCTTGCCGGTACCGGTCTGCGCGGCGGCCAGCAGATCACCGCCCTTGAGGACTTGGGGGATCGCTTGCGCCTGAATGGGGGTGGGCGCGGTATAGCCGGTCTCGGCAATGGCGCGCAAAAGGGGATCGGCCAGCCCGAGGTCGGCAAAAGAAACAGTGGCAGTCAAAACAACTCCAGCGGCAGCCTGTCGCTCAAGTTGAGAGACTCCAATCAAGGCATACGGGTGAGGAGATAAAGGAATGGCCCCGCGTTAGGGTGGGGCCAAGCGTGGCAGGGATACGCCAACGAATGTGCGCTGATTGGCTAAGCACACGACAAGCATTGTAGCTCAAGGCCACGCTACGCCAAGTAACAAGCGATAGGGGGCGTTACACAGTGTGCTGGGCAAAGTGGACCTGACCTGCTGTAATGACGGCGTTGAATGGACTGCATGGTGGCGCGCCGCCGCTGTTTGTGCCGTTTTGTCGTGTTTATAGAAAAGGAACGAGGACACAATGACAATATCCCGTTGGTTGGGGCTTTCTTGGCTGGCGCTGGTTGCCGCCTTGTTATCGGGCTGCGGTTACAACAGCATTCAGGCTGCAGATGAGCAGGTCAAGGCCGCCTGGTCCGAAGTGTTGAACCAATACCAGCGGCGCGCCGATCTGGTACCGCAGTTGGTCAAGTCGGTCGATGCCTATATGACACACGAGCGTGAGGTCCTGACCCAGGTTACCGAGGCGCGCAGCAAAGTAGGCACCATACAGATCACGGCGGATCAATTGGAAGACCCGGCGATGCTGGAGCGCTTTCAACAGGCGCAAAGCCAGTTGAGTTCTGCGTTGTCGCGCCTGATTGCCGTGTCGGAAAACTATCCACAGCTCAAGGCCGATGGCTTGTTCCGCGATTTGCAGACCCAACTCGAGGGAACGGAAAACCGCATTTCTGTCGCGCGCGGCCGCTACGTGCAGTCGGTACAGGCCTACAACGTGCTGGTGCGCCAGTTCCCCGCTGTGATCACGGCCAAGGTACTGGGTTATGCGCCCAAGGCCAATTTCGGCGTCGAAAACGAGGCAACGATTTCGCGCCCACCAGAAATTCGCTTCAGCAACGATGCGTCGAATTCCGCACCCGCTCCTACACCTGCGCCGGCCCCGACGCCCGCGCCTGCGCAGTAAGCCCGTGATAACGAGCTCGGTGTCGTTGCGTATCGTCACGCGGAAAATGTCGTTGTCGTTGATGCGGTTGTCAGTCGCTCGTATCGGTCAGTGGCTGGGAGGCGTGGCGATGTGCGGCATGCTGGCCAGCGTGCCAGTGGGGGCGCAGCCCCTGCCCACGCCGGTGCAGCGTGATTCGGTGCCGTCTGTCGTCATGCCGTGGCCGTCGNCGCCCAGTGCGACGACAGGCGCAGGGACGAAGACGGGCTCTGCAACGACGACGACGCCAACAACAACACCGAGCGCTACACCGACTGCAACGCCGCCGGCCGCAACGCCGAGCGACGCGATCAGCGCCGTGCCGACGTTGCAGGCACGTGTTACCGACATGACGGGCACATTGGACGCGGCTCGCCGCCAGGCGCTGGAGCAACAACTGGCGGCATTGGAGCAACGCAAAGGCGCGCAGGTTGCCGTGTTGATCGTTCCCACGACGGGACCGGACACGATTGAGCAGTTTGCGACGCGTGTCTTTGACGCCTGGAAACTGGGACGCAAAGGGACCGATGACGGCGTGTTGTTGATCGTGGCCAAAGACGATCACACCTTGCGTATCGAAGTCGGCTATGGCCTGGAAGGCGCGATTACCGATGCGCTGTCGGGTCGCATCATTCGCGAGCAAATCGTGCCGCGCTTCCGGGAAGGTGACTATGCCGGCGGTGTCGAAGCCGGTGTGACGGCGATCCAGAAACTGATTGATGGCGAGGCCCTGCCCCCCCCTGCTAAACGGTCCGATGGCGCGCAGTCCGACTTCCTCAATGAGTTGGGCACCGATGCGGTCTTGCCCCTGGCAATGGGGCTTATTGTCTTGATACTCGGCGCATCGTCGCTATTTGCTGGCGTGGGTGCGGCGGTGATCGCCTGGATGATGTTTGGGACAATGACGGCCGTCATTGTCGGCGGCATCGCTGGCTTTGCCCTGAGCGGGTTGCTGGGCGTGTTAGGGATCAAGACGCTCATTCGAAAATGGCTCGGCCGCGGCGGTGGTGGTGGAGGTGGGTTTGGCGGGGGATTTGGCGGTGGCCGTGGCGGTTTCGGCGGAGGGCGTCGCGGAGGCGGATTTGGTGGCGGGTTTGGCGGCGGCGGCGGTCGCAGTGGCGGGGGCGGCGCGTCCGGTCGTTGGTAGGCGGATGCCACCGTCGCGCCTCGTATGACGCAGCGGGTGAGGCATCAGGCGCAAGCGGCCACGCGCAAGACGTCAACCGCAGGAATCAACTGCGAGACTAACCGCCAGACGCCGACTGAAACATCAACCGAAAGACATCAATCACCTTAAACTGCGGTCGACTCGATCTCGAGTCCTTTGCGTGACATCAGCTGCAGTTGTGGCATGAGGCCCAGCAAGTGTTGGGTGTATTCGTGTTGTGGGGTATTGAAGAGCGTTTCCGTCTCGCCGACTTCCAGCAATTCGCCGTGGCGCATTACCCCGACGCGATCACACATCTGTCGTATGACGGGCAGATCGTGGCTGATGAACAGCATGGTCAGGCCCAACTGCTCTTGCAGGTCTTTCAGCAGATTCAGAATCTGCGCCTGGATAGACACGTCCAATGCCGACGTGGGCTCGTCACAGATCAAAAAACGCGGTCGAGTCGCGAGCGCACGGGCGATGCAGATACGTTGGCGCTGCCCCCCTGAAAACTCATGGGGATAGCGGCGAGCGGCGGCCGCGCCCAGCCCGACTACGTCGAGCAAGTCGGACACAATGCCGCGCGTCTGGTCCTCGCTGTCGGCCAGCTTATGAAAGCGGATAGGCTCGGCAACGATGTCCAACACCCGCATGCGGGGATTGAGCGATGAAAAGGGATCCTGGAACACCATCTGAATTTGACGACGAAAGGCGTTCATACGCTTGTCGTCTTTCAGGGTGGTGAGATTGGTGCCATTGAATACTACTGACCCGCTACTGGGTGTGTACAGGCCGCTGATCAAGCGCGCCATGGTCGATTTGCCCGAGCCCGATTCACCCACCAGGCCAAAGACTTCGCCCTGCGAGATCGAGAGATTGACGTGTTTGACGGCATCCAGCGTGCGCCGATTGCGCGCCAGAAAGGCGTTCTTCAGGATAAAGCGCATGCCAATATCCTGCACTTGCACCAGGGGGCCGCCGGCGTTCTCACCGAAATCACGGCGCTGCCCCAGCCAGTGTGTCGCGATATCCATGGGCTTGGTGGGTGTCCTGACGTCCTCGATATAGGTGACCAGCGGAAAGCGATGCAGTTTGATATCCGGCCGCGGAACGGCGGAAATCAGGCTACGTGTGTAGGCGTGGTCGGGATTGCCCAAAATCTTGGCGGTGGGACCTTGCTCGACCAGTTTGCCGCGATAGAGCACGGCCACGCGATCGGTGATATCGGCGATCACCCCCATATCGTGTGTGATGATGATCATGCCGACTTGTTTTTCTCTACACAGCTTGCGCAGCAGATCCAGGATTTGCGCCTGGATCGAGACATCCAGTGCAGTGGTGGGCTCGTCGGCAATGATGATTTCGGGTTCGCAGCAGAGCGCCAGCGCAATCACCACACGCTGGCGCATGCCGCCAGAGAACTGATGAGGATATTGTTTGACCCGCAAATCGGGCTGGTCGATGCCGACTTGTTCGAGTAGTTCAACGGCGCGCTGTTGAGCCTGGGCATGGCTGAGATCCAGATGCACCAGCATGGTTTCCACCAACTGGCTTTCCACGGTTTGCAGCGGATCGAGCGAGGTCAGCGGATCCTGGAAGATCATCCCGATGCGGCGCCCGCGGACTTTGCGTTTGTCGGGCTCAGGCAAGTTGTCGATACGCTGGGCATCGAGATGGATTTCCCCATCCGCCAAGCGGCCTGGGAATTCGAGCAAACCGATCACCGCGTTGCCGATGGTGGATTTGCCGGCGCCCGATTCGCCGACCACACCCAGAATCTCACCGCGATCCAGCTTGAGCGAGACGCCCTCCACTGCCACCAGCGTGCCACGCCGGCTGGCGAATTCGATTCGCATGTTGGCTATATCGAGTAATGCCATGACAGTCCTTCAGCGCAGCTTGGGATTGAGTGCGTCGCGTAGCCAGTCACCGAGCAGGTTGACCGACAGCACCAGAGCGACCAGGGCAATCCCCGGGAAGATAGAAATCCACCACATGCCCGAAAACAGGTAACTGTTGCCGATGCGGATCAGGGTGCCCAACGAGGGCGAGGTGGACGGTACGCCGACTCCCAAGAATGACAACGTGGCCTCGGTAATGATGGCGATCGCCAGATGGATGGTGGCGATCACGAGGACGGGTCCCATGACATTGGGCAAGATATGCCGGCGCAAAATCGTTAAAGGACCAATGCCTATCAGTTTGGCCGCTTGCACGTATTCCTTGTTGCGCTCGATCATGGTCGAGCCGCGCACGGTGCGCGCATATTGCACCCAACCCGAGATACCAATGGCGAAGATCAACACATACAGGGCCAGTTGATCATGCATGTCGCGTGGCAAGAGGCCACGCGCGACGCCATCGATCAGCAGTGCGATCAAAATCGCCGGAAACGATAACTGCACATCCGCGATACGCATGATGATGCTGTCGACGCGACCACCGATGTAGCCGCTAATGAGCCCCAGCGACACGCCCAACACCATTGAAAACAGTACCGACGCAAAGCCGACAAAGAGTGAGACTCGCGATCCATATAAGATGGCTGACAGAATGTCGCGGCCCTGGTCATCCGTGCCCAGTACGAAGTCTGCGCTGCCGTCAGGATGCCAGACAGGCGGGGTATTGGCATCCATGATGTTCAGCGATGCCAGGTCGAAGGGATTGTGCGGCGCGATGAGGGGGGAGCACAGGGCGCCCACGACGATGGCCAGCGTGACGATGGCCGATATCACGGCGCTGGGTGTGCGCTTGAAGCTATACCAAAGGTCGCTGTCTGCCGCGCGGGTAAACAGAGGAGCCAGGCGGGCAATCATGGATGTTCCTTCACTTGCTTTGCACGCGCAGGCGCGGGTCGACAACGACATACAAGATGTCGACAATGAGATTGATCAAGACAAAGAAGAACGCAGTGAGCACCAGGTAGGCGGACATCACCGGAATATCAACGGTGCCGATCGCTTGAATGAACAGCAAGCCCATGCCAGGCCACTGAAACACCGTTTCGGTGATGATTGAAAAGGCGATGATGGAGCCTAATTGCAAACCCGTGATGGTGATGACGGGCACCAGGGTGTTCTTGAGCGCATGGCGAAAATTGATCAACCGCTGAGGCAAGCCGCGCGCGCGGGCAAACTTGATAAAGTCAGCGCGCATGATCTCCAGCATTTCCGCGCGTACCAGTCGCATGATCAGCGTCATCTGAAACAGCGCGAGCGTGATGGATGGCAGAATCAGCGCGGCCAGTCCGGATGGCGTGAGCAAGCCGGTGGTCCATCCGCCGATGGAAATGACCTCGCCGCGTCCGAAACTGGGTAGCCAGCGCAACTGCACGCTGAACACCAGGATGAGCAGGATGCCAATCAAAAAAGTGGGTAATGAGATACCTGCGAGCGATAGCGCCATAAAAGCGCGCGACAGCACCCCATGGCGTCGCAATGCGGTGTAGATGCCCATGGGAATGCCAAAGGCGAGCGCCATCAGAGCCGAGACGAATGACAACTCCAGGGTCGCCGGCAGACGTTGTTCGATCAGATCGCTGACCGGTTGTCGCTGGCGATAGGAAATCCCGAAATTGCCCTGTGCGGCATTGACGACAAAGCGCGCATATTGCACGATGAATGGATCGTTTAGCCCCAAGCTTTCGCGTAGCTCGGCGCGCTGGGCTTCAGTGGTGTCTTGTCCCACCATGCTGACGATGGGATCCCCGACGTAGCGGAACATGGCAAACGCAATCAGCGCAACGGTCAGCATGACCAGGAGCGATTGCAGTAAGCGTTTCCCGATAAAAGCAAGCATGGAAGGCTTCCGTGAGAGCAACCGGATAGGCAGGATACGGGGATCGCGGGCGGATGGCTCCGTCCGCGATCCTCGCCGGGGCTGGCGTTTTAAGGCATTACGACGTTGCGCAAGTCCAGTACATCGTCAGGACGTTGCACGACTTCCAGTTTGTCCTTGATACCCCAGGACATGGGCTGTTGATGCAGCGGCAGGTAGCCATAGTCTTTGCGCACGATCTCAAAGGCTTCTTTGATCATGGCATCGCGTTTGGCCTGATCGGTTTCCACGCCGATCTTGGCGGTGAGCTCATCGACCTTGGGATTGCAATAGCCGCCCAAGTTGAACTGGCCGGCCGCGGTCTTGGCGTCGCGGCACGAGGTCAGGTTCAACAGGACGTTGTGGGCATCGGTCGAGCTCGGTGTCCAACCGAGCATATACATGCTGGTGTCGTTGCCGGCCTGCAGCAGGATCTTGCCAAAATACTTTGATTTCGTCTGCGCGAGCAGATTGATCTTGATCCCGATACGTGCCAGCATGCCGGCAACGGCTTGGCAAATTTTTTCATCGTTGACATAGCGGTCGTTGGGGCAATCCAGCGTGACACTGAAGCCGTCCGCATAGCCGGCTTCGGCCATCAGTTTTTTGGCCTTTTCGGGATCAGGCTTGTACGGCGCGCCGTACGAGTCGTCATAGCCGTTGACCGCCGTGGCGACGAGCGAACCCAGGGGCTTGGCGGCACCACGCATGATTTTCTTATTGATGGCTTCGATGTCTACCGCCAGGACGACGGCCTCGCGGACACGCGCGTCTTTAAAGGGATTTTTGCCCTTGACGCTGGAGTACAGGAGTTCGTCGCGGTGTTGATCCATCCCGATGAAGACCGTACGCGCTTCCGGTTCGGTCAGCGGTTTGACGCCGGGAGCGTCTTCCAGGCGTTTCCAGTCCTGCACCGGCACTGGCTGCACGATGTCCATCTCACCCGAGATCAATGCCGCGACGCGCGTGGCTTCTTGCGTGATGGGCTGGAAGATGACTTCGTCGACGTTGGTCTTGATGTTTTTGTCCCAATAGCCATCGTAGCGTTTGAGGACAGTTTTCACGTCGGGCTGACGCTCCGTCAGCATGAAGGGCCCGGTGCCGTTGGCATGCAGATTGGCGTAGTTGCCCTGGTTATCACCCTTGACGTTGGTCGCCTCGGTGGTCTTGTTTTTCTCGGACCACGATTTGCTCATGATGTAGAGAAAGGTCCACTCGCGCGGCAGAATCGGATTGGGTGTCGGGGTGATGACTTCGATGGTGTGGTCATCGATCTTTTTGATCTCGGAGGCTTTGGAACCATAGGCCTTCATGTCCGAGCCGGGGGTCTGGCTGCGTTTCCAGGAGAAGATCACATCGTCGGCGGTAAAGGGGGAGCCGTCATGGAACTTGACGTTTTTGCGCAGCTTGAAGATCCATTTCGTCGGCTCGGGGTTTTCCCAGCTCTCCGCCAGTAGCGGAACCAGCTTCATGTCTCCGTCGTAGCCCGCGAGGGTCTCGTAGATGTTGCCTTGAAAACCGAGCGTGAAGGTTTCGTTCAAGGCCATGGGATCCATCGAGGTCGCATCGCCCTGATAGGCCCATCGTAGGGTTTTGGCCTGTACCGTGCCGGCCAGTGTTGCGGCGCAAATGGCCAGCGCCAGCGCCGAATGCTTGAGAAGTGGTTTGATAAGCATAGCCCTTTGTGCTCCGTGTTGTGCGCGGATTGCGCGACAGAAGTGAGGGCCCCCGCCCCTATAGGTTGATTCAGGCCGGGGGCTCGGCGTCTTGCTAACTACGATGTGAGGGCGCGCGGTAGGCGGCGGACGACGGCGTGCGCAAAGGGGGGCGCAACATTAACGGCGATCACTGCATCGGACGGCGAGCTCACGATAGACCTGACCTCAGGTGATTCTGTTTCCTGGCCCAGGATAGGTGTGCCAAGGCATGTCGAATCTTATAGATGCAATGCTTTAAGCGTCAACCGTTTGAGCTTGGGGTTAGTACGTGGTTGCGATCAGTGAAAAACACTGTTTGTACGGCGCTTAAGATGTGCTGTCTGGCGTTGCCAGGGCACGGGCCAGATCGGCCACGACGCGCTTGCGGCGTTCGTCGTCCTCGTGCCCTTTGCCGAGGGCGGACCATTCGGGGCGGCTGCGGGCTTCTTTTAGTGCGTCGGGTAGCCGGCCGGAGCGCCAGGCTTGGTCGGCGGGCTGGTTCAGGCGCACGGGGTCACGCGCGGCATGACCCCGGTGCTCCAGTGCGTCAATCAACTGACGTTGTCGCAACGCTAAAAGACGCAGCACCGCATCGTCCACCGTGATTTCACGATAGCCGCGCAGTTTTCCCAGGATGCGTCCGCCCAAGCGCTCTGCGCCTTGCCACAGGCCGCCGGCGGTCGCGCCGATCAGCATGCCGGTGCCCAGGCTGAGTCCCGCACTGAGCATATCGACGGCGGCGCCCGCCATAGCGCCCGCGGCCATGCCGGTGCCAAGTTTAATTCCCATGTCTTTCAGGGCTTGAGGGTGAAACAGGTCCATTCCCCAGCGCGTATCCGTCAGCGGCAGGTCATCCTCGGCGTAATCGTCGCGGCGAAAGTTGTACAGCGCCAGCAAGGCATCCACGCAGGCTTGTTCGCGATTGCGGACCTGCTCGCGTAGGGTGGCGGCGTGCGTTTGCAAGGCGTCGTCATCGGCCGGGCTCGCCAGGCGCAGCGCCGCCACATCCACCAACAGATTAGCGACTAACTGCCAGGCGGCCTGATTGCGCTCGTTGCGTTGGCGTGCCAACGCGTCGGAAAGGCGGCGCAAGGTCTCTGCATGACGATCCAGCAGGACGGCTAATTTGCCATATAGCTGACGTTCACCATCGAGCGGGGGCGCGATGGTGTCGAACTCCAGCGCCGCATGTAATCCCAAGCGTGCCATGGCATCGCGCCATTCATCGGCACGATGCGCCGGTGCATTGACGAAATTCAATACTGGCAGCAAGGGGCGGCCGCAGGCGGCCAGCAACGCCAATTCGTCACGATGTTTACTGAGCACCGGGTCGCGGGCGTCAATGACATAAAGGGCCGCATCGCAGTCCAGCATTTTGGTGAGCACCCGTGCTTCCTGCTCATAGCGTCGATGCGCTTCCGGAGAGTCCAAAAAGCGCCGAATACGGCCGGGCCCGTCCCGGCGAGACGCCGGATCATCGAGTCGCTCCAGGTATTCCAGCAAGGCAATGCTGTCTTCCATGCCGGGCGTATCGAACCATTCGAGCACGGGCTTGCCGTCTAGTTTCAGGCGCGCGCCTTCGACATGGCGTGTGGTTCCCGGGCTGTCGGCTACGTCGCCAAAGCCGCTATTGCGTGTCAGGGTGCGCAGCAAGGATGTCTTGCCGGTATTGGTGTGCCCGACGACGGCGATTTTCAGCATCGAGTCAGCCATGGCCCGTCTCCAGCCAGCGCAGGGGTTGGTCGGCGTCGCGCAAAATGTCTGTCGCCGCCATGCCCGCGGCGGTCAAGCGGTCTTGCCAGGTTTGAAGGCGCTCGGGCGACGGAGCCGGATCGCTGCCCGCGCAGAGCCAGACGCGTGCTTGCCCGGCCTTGTCGGCCAGGGCGGCGATGAGGCCCAATGTTCCGCGATCAGGCGTTTGCCGGGCGTCACACGCAATCAGCAACCGCGGCGTCGTAGCCAGCGCCAGTGCATCCAGTAAACGATTGCGTTGTTGGCGCGAGTCCAGGTTGCCGCCGTCGTACACGCCGTCCGGGAGATCGGTGGGTGGCCATGCCAGATCGCCAGGCAATTCCAGACCGACCAATAGCGGCTGATTGTTTAGTTGATCCAGGGCGCCCTGGTCAATCAGTCGGCCCGCATTGACGTGTGGCTGATGCAGCGGGTCGACGGGGCGGTCGATGCCGCTGGATTGCACGACGGGCAGTAGGCGGTCGCGCAACGCGGCGTAGCCCGGCAAGGCCGGATCGATTTGCAAGCGGCGCTGCGCACGGACGGTTTGTATCAGGCAAAGCAACCAGACGAGAAGCCGGGGCAACACACCATATATTGCGATGACGCCGATCAACCAGACAGACCATTGTGCTTGCGCGATAGCGGGCAGGGGCTGGCTATTGTCGCTGGCGCGCACGATCTCCTCGGCGGGAATAGCGAAACCGAATTGCGCGGGCAGCCAACCGAGTGCGCGCGTCAGAAAAACGAACGTGTCCGGTTGCAATAACGTGGTCGCCCAGACGAAGCGGTAACTGGCGGTCGACAGCATGACCAGCAGGGTAACGAGGGCGGCGAGCAGGCCGGCCAGCCACAGCGAGTGGCTGATCCCGCCGAACAGCCAGCGCAAGGCCCCCGCGCGTGCCAACAGATTCATCAGGGCTTGCGGGACCAGGGCGGCATCGGGCCCGCGTGCAAATTTGCGCGTCGCCCATAGCCACAAGCTTCCCAGACCGGTGGCGTGGCTCGGTCGCACCAGAAAGGAGGCCAGCCACAGTACAAACGTCAGCAGATGCAGCCCCAACAGCGCCCCGATGGCCCACAGCACATTGACGGGGCGTGCCCCGTCGCCCAAGGCGCCTGCTGCCGAGCCTACGCCGGCCAGTACGGCAATTAGCAGTAACAGCAACAAACTGATGAAGGCGCCTTGGCGCCAGCGCACGATCAGTTCGGTGAGACCCTCACGGTGGCCCAGCAAATGGGCGCGCTGCACAATGCGGCCTTGGAGGGTGTCAGGCCCATTGCGTGCCTGGCGTATGGCGTCGGCATCCTCGAGGGGACCCCAATGCTCTTCGCGCAGGCGTATGGTCTCGGCCAACCAGTGAGCTTGCCAGGCAGGAGATGTCTGGGGGGCCGTCATTGCGGCGGCACGAGGCACCATTAACGATTGGTAGGCGTTGCGTCGGTGTTTTCTGACGTTCCAAACCAGTTTTGCAGCTTGTCGCTAGCCTGTTGTTTGACGTCGTCATTGATGTAGTACGCCACCGTGGCGAGCGCCGCTGTCATGATGCTCAGGTCATCGGTGTAGCCCACTAGCGGCGCCAAGTCCGGGATGGCATCCAGCGGCAACACAAAATAGCCCAGCGCACCGTAGATGACCCGGCGCGCCCACTTGGGTGTGTCGGGATTTTTTACGGAGTAGTACAGCCACAGGGCTTTTTCCAGGGCTTGTCGGCCTGCGGCTGACGCATGACGCGTCGCCTTGCGCCAAAAGCGCTGGTCAGAATAAGCCTTTTCGTAAGTCGGTTGAGCGATAGACATAGTGGGTCAGGGTCAGAGCCCAGTCTTTCTAGATAACGGCCCATTGTAGACGCCAACGCGTTCCTGCTCGGCCTTGTGTCGTGGATACCCATGTTTACGAGTTGGTTTTCTCTAAATAGAAATACATTTAGTTTCAATTTTAGTGGGGGCGGTCAGTCACGCAGGCGCGACGCAGCTTTCAATGATCTAGAACACTATTATGCTAGCGTCACCTGATCTCGCACATATGCCCCCAACGCCAGCGCGGAAGTGAGTCCGGGAGATTCGATGCCGAAGAGGTTTACCAATCCTTGGGCACCGTGATGGCTGGCGTCTTCGATGCGGAAATCCTCGGCGCCGGAATGCAGCGGTGCGTCTGGCCCGGCAAGTCGCGGCCGGATGCCGGTATAGCCGGGTTGCAATGTCCCGTCACGAAGGTTCGGGTAATAGCGCCGGATACCCGCATAGAATAGCGCTTCGCGCTCGTCGCCAAAATGGTAGTCGACCTCGTCTATCCATTCCAGATCCGGGCCGAATCGGCACTGTCCTGCCAGATCCAGTGTCACATGTACGCGCATGGTGGCTTCCCGAGTCACGGGATAAACCAGGTGACGGAACGGCGACGCTCCACTCATCGTGTAGTAGCGACCTCGTGCATAGTGGATGCGCGGCACGTGACGTTTGTCCAGGTTCTTCAAGCTGGCTGCGACCCGTGCGGCGTACAGGCCCGCACTGTTGACGACGTGCGCGCACTGGATTTCCGTTTGTTGCGCACCGCCTAGGCGCAGTACGATGCCGTCGGATGTGATTTCGCCGCCCAGTACCGGGCTGTTGGCGATCAGCATTGCGCCGGCATTTTCCGCGTCACCCAGCAACGCCAGCATCAGGCCATGGCTGTCGACGATGCCTGTCGACGGCGAGAGAACTGCGCCGGACGCGAGAACTTCTGGTTCCAGGTCGGCCAGTTCGTGCTGGTCGATCATGCGCAAGTCGCCAACGCCGGCATCTCGCGCGCGTTTGACATAGTCTTGCAGGCCGGCGAGGTCACCCGTCTCGGTGGCAACGATGAGTTTGCCAACGCGCGCGTGGCCGATGCCGCGTTCGGCGCAGTATTGGTACAGAGCATTCTTGCCCTGTACGCATAGCCGGGCTTTTAGCGAAGTCGCCGGGTACGATATGCCGGCATGGATGACTTCGGAATTACGCGCGCTGGTCTGGGTGCCGAACGTCTGCTCGGCCTCGAGAATGACGACTTCACGGCCCGCCAGCGCGAGCTCGCGCGCGATCGCCAGACCCACGACGCCGGCACCGATGACGGCGCAATCGAAATGATGCATGTGCGGACCTGTTGGCGTTATCGGGCGCCGATGGGCAGGTCTTGGCCCATGCCGCGGTTGCGCGCCAGTTCAAGAATGCGCGCGCCGGCATAGATATCCTGCAACGCCATGCCATGTGACTCGAACAGGATGATCTGATCGTCGCGCGTCCTGCCGGGACGCAGGCCGGTCAACACCTGCCCCAAGCTGGCCAGGTTCTCCCAATAGATCAAACCGTTTTCGTAGGCGCTCAATAGGTCGCCTGATTCATGCTGCGCGACTTGTACCGAATCGGCCACGATCAGGTCGGCGCGTCGTACGGTCTGGGTATCTATTTCGCGGCGGTCGAGTGCATTGGACCCAACAGCTACCACGCATTGACCGGGCTCAAGCCAGTGTCCGTCGAACAAGGGCTCGCTACTGCGTGTGATCGTCAGGATGATGTCCGAGCCGTTAACGGTCTCTTCGCGCGACTGTGCGGGCCGGACGTTGACACCGGTCGCTTTCGCCATTTTGGTGCAGAACGCATGCACGCGCTGCATATCACGTCCGAAAACCTTGACTTCCTTTAGTGCGTGGGCCGCGCAAGCGGCTTCGAGCTGTGTCTGCGCATGGCGTCCCGATCCGAACAGTCCCAGTACGCGGGAGTCCTGGCGAGCCAGCGCGCGTAACGCTATGGCGGTGGCTGCGCCAGTCCGTATTTGTCCCAGCCAGTCGGACTGGATGATGGCCTCGAGATTACCCTGGTTCATGTTGATCAAGTGCAGCAGCGAGGTTCGCGATTTATCGGGCTGGATGTAATACGCCTTGTAGCCGATGAAATTGAGTTCAGGCGCCGCGGCTTGCAGAATATGCAAGTGACCGCCAGGTTGTCGCGTACGCACGCGCGGCACGTCGAACGCCTGGCCTTGCGCGTGTGCCGTGAACGCACGTTCGACTTGCTCCATGGCGTCCTGCATGGTCAGTAGTTGGCGGACGTCGTCTTCTGATAAATATCGAATCATGATTTGATTTCCTGTGTGCCGGTCGGTGCAATACCTGTCAGCAGGCAAGAGCCATGTTGCAGCGGTTCGCACACACCGATAGTACGAAGCGCGTTCCACATCATGGCCGCCGCGCTCGATATCACCGGCTTGCCCAGATCCTGTTCCAGTTTGTCGAGCACGGCAATCGTGGGCATGCCGACGCCACTTAGAAACACGGCCTGTGCGTCGGCGCAGTCGGTCTGACGCGCCAACTGGTAGGCGCGCTCGGGAGTTTCGTCGTAGATATTTTTCACGCCGGGCAGTATGCCGTGCGCGACGACCTGCAGCCCGTGTGCTTCCAGATGAGCCTTGCCCAGGGCCGTGACTTGTTCGTTGTACGGTGTAGCGTAAGCGACGCGTCGTACTCCCAGGTGCGCCAGGGCGGCCACGACACTGCCGAATGCCGTGATGAACGGGATGCGGTGTTCGCGCTGCATGCGATCGATCAGGGTGGCTTCGCCGTCCTTGCCCAACGTATAGCTGGTCGCGGTGTGCGCCATCACCATGACGCCGGGCTTGACCATGGCCAGCAAGGCGGCGTTTTCGTCCAGATGAGCGATCTGCGCACGGTTGCGTTCTTCTTGCCCTTCGTGCGCGCCCGTGTTGCCATGCGCGACCATGCGGGTGAAGTGCAGCGACACGCCTGCTGGCGTCAATTGCATCATTTCAGGTTCGACAGTCGGGTTGCCGGGTGGCACCAGAAAGCCGATGCGTCCTCGCCATCCCATCATGATGTTTGCTCCTTGATAAAGCGGGCCGTCAACGTCGCGCAGGTATCTGGATGCGTGGCGGCAATGTGATATGAATCGGCGGACAGCTCGACCAGCTTTGCGTCGGGTACGCGCGCGAGCCATCTACGGATTTCGTCGAGCGACGGTTGTTGATTGAACTGGCTGGATGGTCCGGGTTGTACCGGCGCGATGACTTGGGTGGGACACCGTATCTGTTCGAGTGCTCTCGGTTCTTGCGACGCCGCGATCAGTTGGAAGCAGGCCCTGACGGTTATGGCCGAGGTGTTGGCCATGTATTGTGTCCACCACGCCAGTCCCTCGGAAGGCAGTGCACCACCCATGCGGCCCGGCATAGTGGCGCGTGCCCAGCCCTCGACTCCCTCTTCGTCGAGCAGTTGATTCCATTGTCCCAACCACTTGCTCAATGCAGCCGCTGGGGAAATCAGCACACCGGCCAACGTCAGCGAGGCCATCCATGGCACTTGGCGCTGGGCGAGCTCCAGCGCGACCTGAGCACCCAACTTGGCACCCACGACATGGACGCGTTCAAGGCGCAACTCGGTGGCCAGTTGCTGAACGTCGTCGGCCAAACTGGCCACCGAAAGCGTTTCGTGTGCTTGCAGTGCGGCGGATTGGCCGTGCCCTCGTAAATCCGGTCGGATGACGCGGTACTGGCGAGCCAGATGCGGCACCCAGCCATTGAATGCCGCTGCCGATTCGGCGATACCATGCAGCAGCATGACGTGCGGTGCGTTGAGCCAACCGTCGGAAAAATCATCCAGCTGATAGGCCAAGCAGGTGTTGCTGGCAGCAGTGTCGAGGCGAGCACGCATGAATCGGATTCCTTATTGCTTTTCCATGTTGCTGGCCTCGATGACCTTTTGCCATTTGGTGATTTCTTTTTTGAGCAGCACATCCAGATCGGCGGCCGGCAGTCCGCGTGGCACGATACTTTGTTGTTCCATCTGGGCGATTACCTTCGGATCTTTTGCCGCCGTCGTAAAGGCTTGCTGCAGTTTGGATACGATGTCGGCCGGCAACCCCGCGGGCCCGAGAACACCTATCCAATACGATGTTTCGTAATCGGGATAACCAGATTCGGCGATGGTAGGTTTGTCGGGCAACTCGGCGGCGCGCTCCGTACTGGTGACCGCCAGGACTTTCAGGCGACCGTCTTCCACCATGGCGCGCGACGTCGCATAGGCCTCGATCTTGACGTCAACTCGGCCCGCTACCAGATCGGCTTTCGCAGGGCCCGTTCCCTGATAGGGCACGTGGACCAAGGACAGATTGGCATCATTGGCGAACATGGCCATGGACAGATGGGGCCAACTGCCGACGCCGGCCGATGAGTACGTCACTTTGCCCGGATTGGCTTTAGCGTAGGCAATGAATTGCTCGAACGTATCGTAGGGTTTTTGGGCTTGCGCCAGGAAAACGCCGGGGTGGTCGGCCAGCAGTGCGATGGGCGTGAAGTCTTTGAGCGTATCGTAGGGTAGGTCTTTTCTGAGCGATTCGTTGACGGCAAAGCCGGTTTGCCCGACGAGCAAGGTGTAGCCATCGGGCGCGGCCTTGGCCACGAAGTTACTGCCCACCACACTGCCCGCACCGGGTTTGTTTTCCACGATGATGGGCTGGCCCAGCAATTGCTGGGCGCGTTCGGCGACCGCGCGCGCGACCACGGTTGTCGATCCGCCCGGTGCAAAGGGCACCACTAGCACAATCGGTTTATCGGGATACGCGGCATGAGCCCCAGTGGCCGCGGCACATGCGATGGCCGCCAAGCTTGCTGAAAGGATGCGGATAGGATTCATGATTCATTCCTGTCGTGGTAGTTGTGGGGAGGGAATCATCGACAAGCAAAGCCGACGTCACAGGGTCTCCAACTGTGAAGTCAGCTCATCGATATGTGGCAGATCCTGCAGGCTCAACACGGTTTGCAGCAGGCGTTCGGATTTTTCGGATGCCAGGTCAGTCGTCAGCCGCCGGAATTTGGCAATAACCTTGTCTGTTGTCGGACGCAAGGTATCCATTTCCAGGCCCGACGCGCGATAGGTGAGGTCATTGCAGGTCACTTCGACATCGACCCGGCCTTGCTGGTCAGGCGAGGGATCAAGCAAATGGATTTTGTCGGCCAGACCAAGGACCTGACTGTCGTCTGTCTGGTCGTAGTAGGCGTAAGTGTCGATGGGTCGACCTAGCAGGGCCGCGGCCACGGTGAAGCGGGCGCTGATGCGCGCCTTCAGGGGCGATGCATAAGGCGCTACGTTCTGGTAACCGGGATTGGTCAATGTCAGCATCGGGGCACGCACGGTAACGCGCGTAATGCGATGAGCATCAAGTTGATGTTGAACCGCCAACTGATGGGCCAGATGTACCGGCGTTTGCACAAATATGCAGACTGGGCGTTCTTTGTAGACGGTGTCTTCGATCAGAAACCGTTTGCCCAATTGTTCAATGGACGCACCCGCCTGCTGCGCCGTTCGCGCATAGGCCTGGTAATAGCCTGATTCGCCTTCGAATATGCTGGGCGACGCGGTGGCGCCGGCCTGTGCCAATTGGGCTGCTGAGACACCGCTGCGGGAGGCCCAACCCACGTTCAGTTTTACTTCCGTCGTACCCGACCGAAAGCCTTCGCCAAATCCCGATGCGAACATCGCGGCGCAACCCAGTGCATGCGCGGCTTGCGTGGCGGTCAGGCCCAGCAGTCTGGCGGCCGCGCCGGCCGCGCCGATGGCCCCGGCCACGCCCGTCGCCCGAAATGCCGGCAGCATATCAGGGCCGCCCAGATAGGCGCGCGCGACCAAGTCGTAGCCCAGCACGATCGCCGTCAGGACCTCTTTGCCCGAGGACGCGCGTTCATCGGCAATCGCCAGAGCCGCTGGAATCACCACTGCGCCGGGGTGCGATTTGTACAAGAAATCATCGTGCGTGCAGCCGTTGACCAACGTGGCGTTGATGAACGCAGCATCGACGGCGGGTACGCGCTGGCCTCCGGCGATGATGACCGCCCCGCCTGCGTTTTGTCCGGCGAAGCGACGGGCAATGCCAGGGACCGGCAGGCTGCGTGCCGCATACGCGGTGGCCAGCGAATCGAGCAGGCAGGCCTTGGCCAAATCGACGACGTCTCGAGGTAGGTCGTCGAATCTGCCGTCATGGATGAACTGGCCAAGCGCGCGGGAAATTGAGGCTGTCATAGGCACCAATAAGCGGGATTGCATGGTGGGGAATTGAGTGTTATAGTTCCGTTAATCGGAACTATATATCGATGAGTGAAACCATGGTATCCCATTCGCCCAAGACCGACAAGAGGGTCATTCCATCATCGGACTCGCCCGCGGCGTTCGCGCGCAGTGGCGACAGCGGTACCGTCAATCGCACGCTGCGTCTGTTGAGTTGTTTTGCCGAACAAGAGCGTTGGGGTCTCAATGACCTGGCCAAGGCGCTGAATTTACCCAAGGCCACCATGCATCGCTTGTTGGGTCTGTGCAAGCCGCTGAATTTCGTGATGCAAGACACCGACGGCCTGTATCAGCCCGGTCTGGCGCTGTACCGGCTGGCGGGGAAATTGGCGTCGGAAATGCCGCTGAACCAGTTGGCCGAACCCATCTTGCGCGACGTACGTGACCGTACCGACGAAACGGTCTTGCTGACGCTGCTTGATCGCGGCGAGCTACAGATGTACTTCTCGCTGTCAGCCTCACCTGCGCACCCTTTGCGCTACACCATTCAGCTCAACCGTTTGCAGCCGCTCAGTTGGGGAGCTACCGCGCGTTCCCTGCTGGCGTTTCTTTCTCCGCAGGAAATCGACGAAGTTATTCGTCGCGCCGAGCCTTCACCGCTCAATGGCCGGCCATTGAGCGCCGACGAGTTGAGCGCCGCGCTGGCACAGATACGGCAGCAGGGCTATGCGGTCAGTTATGCCGAACGCGCACCCGAGGCGCATGGTGTCTCCGTACCCTTTTTTGACAACCAGGGACAGGTCCGGGGGAATTTGACGCTTACGGTGCCCGATTTCCGCTTCGATGCGGCCAAGCTGCCGGCCTGGATCGCGTTGCTGCGCGAATCGGCCGCTGCACTGACATGTCGCCTGGGGTGGTCCTGATATGTCGTGACGTCGCCGCATGCTTCACGAATGATGAATACCTCTTGCGCCATCGGCAACTACCGCTGGGCGGTCCGACTATTTATCCTAAAAAAGAGCCAGCCGGCTCGAGGGCCAGCGGAGCGTGCTCCAACCTGATAAAGAAAATACCGAATAAGGAGACGTAGCATGGACAGAAGAAAATTCTGCGCGATCGCCGGCATGGCGCCAATTCTGGGGGCCGTCACGACGCGCGTGCACGCGCAGACGTTGCAGAAGGGCAAACCCATTGTGCTGGTGGTGCCGTTTTCGCCCGGTGGCAACCTGGATACGGTGGCCCGCGCGGTGGCGCCCGAGCTGGGCACCGCGCTGGGTATGTCCGTCGTGATCGAGAACAAGCCGGGTGCGGGCGGGGTGATCGGCGCTAGCCAGGTGGCCCGGGCGGCGCCCGATGGCTACACCCTGCTGGTGACGACGCCGAACGCGATTACCGTGGCGCCGTTCATGGTCGATACCCATTACACGTTGAAGAGCTTTGCTGCCGTGGGCGGACTGGGTTCGGCCTCTCAGGTGGTAGCCGTCAATCCCAGGGGCCGCTTCCAGACAATGGCGCAATTGCTCGACGAAGCGCGGCGCAGCGAGGGCGCCGTCACGCTCGGGCATTCAGGTCTGGGCACGACCAACCACATCGCCCTGCTCAAGCTGGAAGAGGCGGCGGGTTGTCGCTTTACGGCGGTGCCATTCAAAGGCTCGGCGCCGGCGATTGCGGCATTGCTGGGCGCGCAGATCGACGCCATCATCGATCAGGTGACGAGCTCTTATGCCAATATCAAGGCGGGTAAGTTGCGCGGCCTTGCGGTGTTGTCCGCCGAGCGCGATCGCTTCCTGCCAGACGTTCCGACGCTCGCCGAAGCCGGGCTCGCTGGCTTGACCTCCATGACGCAGTGCGGCCTGATGGCGCCGGCGGGTACACCTGACGCCATTGTGCAGCAGTTGAACGCAGCACTAAACAAGGCTTTGCAGGCCGATGCTGTGCGTGAACGCTTGCACAACACGGGCAGCGTTGCTCTGGAAACGACCCCCGCCGAATGGCAAAAAATACTGCAAGCTGAACTGGAAACTGCGCGTCAGCTCGATGCGCAAGGCAAACTCGCCGCTAACTGAGAAACGCTTTGACTAAGCTTTGTTTACCCGCACGAATTGAACACCAGAAGCTCGATTTCAGGCCGCCTCCGGGCAGCTGCGATGCGCATGCGCACGTATTCGGACCTTTCGATCGTTTTCCGCTGGATGCGGAGCGCAGTTATACCCCGCCGTCATATCCGGCTGAGGCCTTCATCGCGCACCTGGACGAACTGAGGCTGGAGCGCGGCGTGCTTGTCACGGGCAGTGCCTCTGGCACCGTCAACGATATCGTGCTTGACGCACTGACCCGATACCCGCAGCGTTTGCGTGGCGTGATTGTGCCTCGCACGGACATGAGCGACGCCGAGCTGGATCGTTACACCGAGGCGGGTGTGCGCGGTGTGCGGGCCAATCTGTATCAACTGAATGGCGCAGCGGTGTATCGCAATGGCGTGGGGCTCGACGTGTTGCAGGCACTGGCGCCCCGCTTGGCAGAACGCGGTTGGCATGCGCAAATCTGGGTACACGCCCCCGATCTGCCGACACTGATGCCGGCGCTCAAGGCACTGAATTTACCGCTGGTCATCGACCATATGGGGCGCATGAATACGAGTCGAGGCGTCGACGATCCAGGCTTTCAGTTCCTGTGTCGGCAGCTGGCCGAGGGCGCGCTGTGGGCAAAAATATCGGGGGCCGACCGCAACACAAGCAATGGACCGCCCTATCACGATGTCGACCCGTTTGCGCAGGCCATACTGAATGCTAATAACCAGCAGGTGGTATGGGGTACCGATTGGCCCCACATCAACTATTACGAGCAAGGACGTATGCCGGACGACGGAGAATTGTGCAATTTGTTGTCACGCTGGGCATCGGCCGAAGTCAGGCAGCGAGTGCTGGTGGACAATCCTGCCCGCCTGTATGGCTTTGATGCTTAGGCTGGCTGTCGATGCGTAGGGGAGGCATCGCCTATATGCGCGTCGTCCAGCGTCGCTGGTTGCAACATTAGTCACGACATCAGTTGCGTCGTTCAGTGCGGTTCGGTGTTGCTCAAGACCGTGTGGTACGCATCGCGCGGCAGCTTGGCGCTACACTGCTGCCCTTCGTTCAATCGAGAACACAATGTCCTTCGTTCCGTCCGAGATCACCTCTGTTTTCGCCACTATTTTGGTCATTGCCAGCTTTCTCACATCGGCCCTGACAGCCGCGATGGGTCTAGGTGGGGGCGTAGCCATGTTGGCAGTGTTAAGCGTGGGTTTGCCGGTCACCAGTGTGCTGCCCGTGCATGGCGTGGTTCAGATGGGATCGAACAGTGGGCGCGTCATCATCCAGCGCCGTCATGTGGTGCTCCCGTTGCTGTTGTGGTTCGCGTTAGGTAGCCTGGTTGGTGTCGCGTTGGGAGCGTCGGTGGTCGTCAGCATTCCGGACGCGCTGGCCAAGTGGGCGTTGGCACTGTTTATTCTGTGGTCGATCTATCGTAAAAAGCCCAGCGCCACAGCTCAGCGACACGGCAAGACCTATTTCGTGGTGGGCGGGGCGATCTCGAGTTTCTGCACCATGCTGGTGGGTGCTACCGGCCCACTGGTGGCTGCGCTGCTGGCCCGTACCGGTTTAATAAAACAACCGCTGGTGGCCACGCACGCCGCATGCATGGTGATTCAGCACGGCATGAAGATCGTGGTCTTCGGCACGTTGGGCTTTGCATACGCACAATGGGCCCCGCTCATCGCGGCGATGATCGCCAGCGGCGTCGTAGGTACCTGGATAGGCACCCGCATGTTGGACAACTTGCCCGAAGCGACCTTCCGCCTGGGTTTCAAGATCGTGATGACCTTGGTCAGCCTGCACATGATCTGGCAGACATTTTGAGCGTCAGGCGGTCGTTGCTTTGTTTGAGCAGTTAGATCTTTGATGTACACGGCATCGACATATGCTCAAAACGTGTCGAATATTTGTCGATCTTTCGACACGTTGGACAATCTGCCCGGGGCGATCTTCCGGCTAGGCTTCAAAATCGTGATGACTTGTTCAGCCTGCGCGTGATCTGGCAGATCAGCTTTGCCATCGGCGGTAATTATGCGGAACTTGATTTTATTGGTGCCGGTGAAAGGAATCGAACCCTCGACCTTCTCATTACAAGTGAGCTGCTCTACCAACTGAGCTACACCGGCAGACGCGGCGCCATGCGAGGGCATGACGGGTGAAGGGTTTGCATTGTATAGGAAACTCAGGGCAAGCATGTTGCCCGCCCTGTGGTTTCCGTGGCAAATCCCAGAGGCTTTGCCGTGATGATCCGGCGCCTTATTTGACGATTGTCAGATGAGGGCGCTTGGGCTCGTCGTCGTCGCCGTTGTTGTCCGTCTCGATTGAGGCGGCCGCGGGTTCGCCGGCTTCGACATGCGCGGTTTCGGCCGGCACGGGGGTGCCCGTGGGACTGGGCGCCTCGTAGGGTTGTACTTCAAAACCCATGCCAGCACCGGTTTCACGCGCATAGATGGCGCTGACGGTGGCCACGGGTACCCAGACGTTTTCCGTGATGCCGTTGAAACGGGCTTGGAATTCGATGAATTCGTTGCCCAGCACCAGTTGGTTGGTGGCCAATGTACCGACGTTCAGCGTGATCTGACCGTCGTGTACATGTCCCATAGGCACCCGGGTATGCTCGTCGACTTGTACGGTGATATACGGCGTATAGCCGTTATCGGTGCACCATTCGTGCAAAGCGCGCAACAGATACGGTTTGGTGGAAGTTTCACCCATCGTACAGAATCCTCCCGCCTTAGCGACGCATCACTTTTTCAGACGGCGTCAGTGCTTCGATGTAAGCCGGGCGCGAGAAGATGCGTTCGGCGTACTTTTGCAGCGGCGCGGCGTTCTTGGGCAGTTCGATACCGTAGTGATCCAGGCGCCACAGCAACGGCGCCACGGCAACGTCCAGCATCGAGAATTCGTCGCCGAGCATGTACTTGTTTTTCAACAGCAGCGGGGCCAGTTGCGCCAGGCGGTCGCGAATGCTCTGACGCGCGGTGGCCAGCTTCTTCTCGTCGGGCTTCGAGCTACGGTCTTCCAGCGTGGAGACGTGCACGAACAGCTCTTTTTCGAAGTTGTACAGGAACAGGCGCGTGCGTGCGCGCATGACCGGATCGGCCGGCATCAATTGCGGGTGCGGAAAGCGCTCGTCGATGTACTCGTTGATGATGTTGGACTCGTACAGCACCAGATCGCGTTCGACCAAGATGGGGACTTGGCCATACGGGTTCATGACCGAGATGTCTTCGGGTTTGTTGTACAGGTCGATGTCGCGGATTTCGAAATCCATTCCTTTTTCAAAGAGCACAAAGCGGCAGCGTTGCGAAAAGGGGCAGGTGGTTCCGGAATAGAGCACCATCATGGCGGTAAGTCCTTGTATGAAAAGCGAAAGGCCAGCGCCGCTAATCTAGCAAACGCTGGCCCCGATTACCAGGGTGGGACAGGCGTACAGCCCGATCGGGATTGTGTTGCCGGCCCCGAAGTGTATTGCATTGCCCCGCCACATGGCGGGGCGATCATTAGCGTACGTGCTTCCAATAGGAGGCATTCAGGCGCCAAGCTACCAGCAGGAACAGACCCAGGAACATCAGTACCCAGACGCCCAACTGCTTGCGGAACAATTGCTGCGGTTCGGCCATCCACGACAAAAACGCGGTCAAATCGGCCACATCATTGTTGTAGGCGGCTGCTTTGGCGGGATCCAGGGCCTTGAACTTAGCCTCAAGTGTAGCGTGTCCGTGAAAATCGGCGACAGGCTCGGTCTTGACCTGGGCATAACCCTGGTCGTCGTAGGTGGTCGTGATGCGTTCCCAGCTATGGGCGCCGTCCTTGCTTTGGACCTCGTGCATGGCGACCGTAGTGAGCTCGCGAGGGCCCTGGAGCTCCCAGAGGACGTGCGGCATGCCGACGTTGGGGAACACCAGGTTGTTCCAGCCCGTGGCGCGTGCCGTGTCACGATAGAACGTGCGCAAATAGGTGTAAATGTAGTCAGCGCCCGAGGGGCCGGCGTTGACGGATTTTGCCCGGGCGATGACGGACAGGTCTGGCGGGACGGTGCCAAACCATTTTTTTGCGTCTTCCGGCTGCATGGCAACGTGCATCAGGTCGCCGACCTTTTCGCCCGTAAACAACAGGTTTTCCTTGATTTGTTCGTCGGTCAGGCCGATGTCTTGCAGCTTGTTGTAGCGCATGGACGAGGCGCTATGGCAGTTAAGACAGTAGTTGACGAACAGTTTTGCACCGTTTTGCAGAGCGGCGACGTCGTTCACGCGATCGGGCGCGGTTTCCAGGGGGTAGCCGCCCTCGGCGGCGTACGCGCCGGTACACGCGAACATTAACGCGGCTACACCAATCAGCTTCTTGATCATGGTCATTCCGTTATTGGCTCGTGGGTCAGTGGGCATGGAACGTCACGCGGTCCGGGACCGGTTTGAAAGTCCCCAGACGGCTCCAGATGGGCATCAGGAAGAAAAAGCCCAGATAGATCAGCGTCCCGATTTGCGACATGAGGTTGTACACGTCGTTGGGCGGCTGCGTGCCCAGAAAGCCCAGTATCAGGAAGTTGACGATGAAAATGCCATAGAACCACTTGTGCCACGACGGACGGTAACGGATCGATTTGACCGGGGAGTGATCCAGCCAAGGCAGGAAGAACAGGATGACGACGGCGCCACCCATGGCAACGACACCCCAGAATTTGGCGTCGATGGTGCGCAGGAGGACGGCGACGATGATCAGCAGGGCGGGTACCGCAATACGCAGAATACCTTTCAGGTTGCTCTTGACCAGTAGTGCGATCGCGCCCAGTACGGCGGCGCCGGCCAACACCCAGGTGAACTCGGCCGTGGTGGCGCGCAGCATGGAGTAGAACGGCGTGAAGTACCAGACCGGGGCAATATGCGGAGGCGTCTTGAGCGGGTCGGCGGGAATGAAGTTGTTGTATTCCAGGAAGTAGCCGCCCATTTCCGGGGCAAAGAACACAATCGCCGCGAAGATGATCAGAAAGCCCGCCACACCCATGATGTCGTGCACGGTGTAGAACGGATGGAACGGGATGGCGTCCTTCGGTCGACCGTGCCGGTCTTTCGGGCCCTGTTTGACTTCGATGCCATCGGGGTTGTTGGAGCCGACTTCGTGCAGAGCGACCAGGTGAGCCGCGACCAGGCCTATCAGTACCAACGGGATGGCAATGACGTGGAACGAGAAGAAGCGGTTCAGGGTGGCGTCGGAGACAACATAGTCGCCGCGAATCCAGATGGACAGCTCAGGGCCGATGAACGGAATGGCCGAGAACAGGTTCACAATCACTTGTGCGCCCCAGTAGGACATCTGGCCCCAGGGCAACAGGTAGCCAAAGAATGCTTCACCCATCAGGCACAGGAAGATGGCGACGCCAAAGATCCAGACCAGTTCGCGCGGCTTGCGATAGGAGCCGTAGAACAGCCCACGCAGCATGTGCAGGTAGACCACGACAAAGAACATCGAAGCGCCGGTGGAGTGCATGTAGCGCACCAGCCAGCCCCATGGGACTTCGCGCATGATGTATTCGACCGACTGGAACGCGCGTTCGGCATCGGGCTTGTAGTGCATCACGAGGAAGATGCCGGTGACGATCTGAAGGACCAGTACCAGCAGGGCCAGGGACCCAAAAAAATACCAAAAATTAAAATTCTTGGGCGCATAGTACTCGGACAGATGCGCTTTCCAGGTGGAGGTCACCGGGAAGCGCCGGTCCAGCCAGCCCAGCAGTCCTGTTGTCTCGACGGTTTTTTCGCCAGCCATGAATGGCTCCTTCTATACGAGGCGTATCTTGCTAAAGTCGGGGTAACGCGGCGCGAGGCGCGCGTCAGGCTTTGTTTTCTTCGTCAACCCCGACGATGATGCGGGTGTCGCTCAGGTATTGGTACGGCGGAACTTCGAGGTTGTCGGGCGCGGGTTTGTTTTTGTACACGCGACCGGCGAGATCGAAGGTGGAGCCGTGGCAAGGGCACAGGAAACCGCCCTCCCATGTCGCCGGTAGGCCGCCACCGCCGCCCGGTGCGAAATGGGCAGTGGGCGAGCATCCCAAATGGGTACAGATGCCGACGCAGACGAACAGTTCGGGCTTGCGCGAACGGTATTCGTTCTTGGCGTACTCGGGCGTGTAACCAGGGCGTTCGGAATTGGGATCCGCGAGATAGGGGTCTTGTTCTTTGATGCCGGTGAGCTGGGCATCATCACGACGCAGCAGCCACACGGGCTTGCCACGCCATTCGACCGTACGCATTTGGCCCGGAGCCAAGTCGCCAATGTCGACTTCGACAGGAGCGCCCGCAGCACGGGCTTTCTCGGATGGGGCAAAAGTACTAACTAATGGAATGGCGGTTGCTACACCAGCCACACCGCCCACCGCACAGGCCGTACCGACCCAAAAGCGGCGGGATGGATCCGGTGGCAGGTTGGGGTCAACCGCACCATCTTCGTCCTGCAACAGCGTATCCTGACTCATCTTCCCATCCTCGTTGATGCACTTGCGTTACCTGTATAGCATCAGGTACGTAGCATCTGTTTGTGAAACATGTAACAGTGTCGCAACCGCTTATTATAGCGCCAGCCCGGTGTCGGGCGAACGTAAGGAGAAATTCTATGAGCAAGGCATCTGGTTTTATTCAAGAGTTCCGCGATTTCGCGGTGAAAGGCAACGCAGTTGACCTGGCGGTAGGCGTCATTATCGGAGCGGCATTTGGCAAGATCGTGGACTCGGTGGTGAAAGACTTGATCATGCCGTTGGTGAATTTCATCCTCGGCGGCCAGGTGGATTTTTCCAACAAATTCCTCGTATTGTCCATGCCCGAGGGCTATACCGGTCCCATGACGTATGCTGATTTGAGCGCCGCGGGAGCTAATGTGTTGGCTTGGGGCAACTTCGTCACGATTCTTATCAACTTTATTTTGCTGGCATTGGTGGTGTTCATCATCGTCAAGATGATCAACTCTGCTCGTCGCAAGGACGAAGAGGTTGCTCCCGCCGCGCCGGCGGCGCCCGCTGAAGACGTGGTGGTGTTGCGCGAAATCCGCGACTTGCTGAGAAAGTAAGCCGTGGGTGGCCTGCCCTGCGAGGCGGGCCGGGATTCACGCAGTACACCGCGCAAGGATGCGCGGTGTACTGCGTGAATTCGGCGTTATACCGGATTGTCGATGTCGACGAATTCGACCTGGATGCCGAATTGTTTTGCCACGGCTTCTCCCAGGGCCTGCGCGCCGTAGCGTTCCGTGGCGTGATGACCGGCGCCGATGAAACCGGTTCCGGTTTCACGCGCGAGATGAAAGGTGGGTTCAGAGGCTTCGCCCGTGATGTAGGCATCTGCGCCCGCGTCAATGGCATCGGCCAGCATGCCTTGTGCACCACCCGTGCACCAGGCGATGCGATGTAGCGGCCGATCCGCATCGCCGATGACCAGGGGTTGGCGCCCGAGGCGTTCGTGCACTCGCGTGGCCAGGTCGCCCAATGTGGCGAGCGCTGGGGCGTTGCCTAGCCAGATCAGATCGCCGGAACCGCATGTGAGGGGTACGCCATCGGCATCACGTTCGGGGGTCAGGCCGAGGACGCGCGCGAGCTGGGCGTTGTTGCCCCACTCAGGGTGTGCATCCAGCGGCAAGTGGTACGCAAACAGATTGAGGTCGTGCGCAAGCGTGAGGGCCAGGCGTGTGCGGCGTGGGCCCCGTACGCGAGGGTCCTCGTTTTTCCAGAACCACCCGTGGTGCACGAGCACCGCGTCCGCACCGCGCTCGATCGCGATACGCAGTAATGCTTCGGATGCGGTAACTCCGGTGATAATGTGGCCTACGCGCGGTTTGCCTTCGACTTGCAGGCCGTTGGGACAGTAGTCTTTGAATCGCGACGCTTGCAGCGTGGTGTCTAACCAAGCGGCCAGTTCGCGGGTGTCGATCGTTTTCATTGTCTTACCTTGTCAGGATCATGCGTCGCTATTGGCTGATATTTGCTCAGGCCGTCACGGTGTGTCTGGCCATTTTATTCGTCGTGACTACGTTGCGGCCCGATTGGTTGCGTCTGTCGTCGCCCGATCCTGCGCCCGCGCCGGTACCAGGCGTGGCAACCCAGCCGCCCCGCGATATGGACAGATCGGCTGCCAGAGAGCGTGGCTTGTCCTCGTATGCCTATGCCGTGTCACAGGCGGCGCCGTCAGTAGTGAACGTATTTACCAGCAAGCACGTGAATGTGCCGATCGTACCGTTGCCTGACGATCCGGCGCTGCGCCAGTTGTTTGGGCAGGTGCCGGGCCTGAGCCGGCGTCAGGCATCGACCAGCCTGGGTTCGGGTGTCATCGTCAACGGCGACGGTTATGTCCTGACAAACTACCATGTGGTCGAGGCCGCTGACGCGATCGAAGTGGCACTGGCCGATGGCCGTGCCGGGACGGCAAAGGTTGTAGGGGCCGATCCCGAGACGGATCTGGCCGTGTTGAAACTGTCCGATAGTCTGCGACCGCTGCCGGTCGCAAAGTTTGCCACCGATCGCAGTTTGCACGTGGGTGATGTGGTGTTGGCGATCGGCAATCCGTTTGGCGTGGGGCAGACCACCACGCAGGGGATTGTGTCCGCATTGGGCCGCAATGGCCTGGGCATCAATACCTATGAAAATTTCATCCAGACCGATGCGGCGATCAATCCGGGCAATTCAGGCGGGGCGTTGATTGATACGCAAGGCAACCTGGTGGGCATCAATGCGGCGATTTACTCCGAAACAGGAGGGTCTTTAGGAATCGGGTTTGCGATTCCGGTCGATACCGCGCGCAAGATCATGGAAGAAATCATCAAGACTGGTGCCGTGCAGCGTGGTTGGCTGGGGATTGAGCCCCAGGACATTACGCCTGATTTGGCGCGCGCTTTCGGGCTGCCGGCGGATACGCATGGTGTGGTGATTGCCGGCGTGATGCGCAATGGTCCGGCGGGCAAGGCGGGGCTGCGTGTCGGCGATATCGTGCAGACGGTCGATGATGCTCAGGTACTGGACACGATGACGATGCTGCGGTTGATTGCCGCACTGCCGCCCGGAGAAAAGGCGACGCTGGATATTGTGCGCGGTGGCAAATCGCGCACTGTCACCGTCACGGTTGGGACGCGGCCGACGCCACCCCGGTAAACGGGGCGAGAGCCTTTTCTGGGCCGCGCAAGCGCGTCCCAGACCCCGTTTGTCAGGGACGTTCAGTCAGATTGCCCGTCGTGTCTTCGGTATCGGTCTCTTTGCTGCCTGACGAGACCACCCGCGCGCAGAGCAGGCCGACCTCGTACAGGATGCACAGCGGTACGGCCAGCATGAACTGGCTGACGACATCGGGCGGGGTGACGACGGCGGCGATGACGAATGCGCCAACGACGACGTAGCCGCGCGCACTGCGCAGTTTGTCGAGTTCGACAATGCCTGTCTTGACGAGCAAGACGACTGCTACCGGGACCTCAAAGGTAATGCCGAATGCCATGAACATCGTCATGACAAAGCTGAGATAGGCTTCGATATCGGGAGCGGGCGTGATGGATTGCGGCGCAAAGGTCGAAATGAAGTGAAAGACCGTGCGAAAGACAAAGAAGTAGCAAAATGCCATGCCCAGGATAAAGAGCAGTGTGCTCGATAGGATGAGGGGCATGGCCAGGCGTTTTTCGTGCCGATAGAGGCCAGGCGCGACAAAGGCCCAGGCCTGGTACAGCACGATCGGTAATGCGACGACAAACGCGGCCATCAGGGTGACCTTGACGGGCACCATGAACGGCGTGATGACGCCGGTGGCAATCATGCGCGTACCTTCGGGTAACGAGGCCAGCATGGGCTGCGCCAACAAGTCATAGATGGCCGAGGCGCCGGGGTAGATAAACAGCACCACGAATACCACGATGACGGCCGCGACAGCCTTCATGAGTCGGCTGCGCAGCTCGACCAGGTGGGACATGAAGGTTTCTTGCGGCTGTTCCTGGTCCAGCTCGTCGGGTTTGGCGTTCTGGGTCACGGTGTGATGGGTGTTTTCGGTTGAGGGGGGGCGGCCGGGGCGTCAGGTGCCGTATCGGCAGGAGCGGTAGCGCCTGCAGGCGACACATCGACAGACGCCGTCGCTGCGGTCGTTGCACCGGCGGACGTCGATTCTGATGTGGACGGATTCGCTACGCCGGCGGGCGATTCCACTTCTTTTTTCAGATCGGAGATTTCTTTGGTCGCGGTCTGCGCGGTGTCATTCAATCCGGTGCGTATCGAGTTTTCGGTGTCGCGCAGCGAGCTCGTGACGCTACTGGCAGCGTCATCCATTTCTTTCTTGAAACTGCGTAGTTCGTCGAGCTCAACCTCGCGCTTGATGTCGCTTTTTACATCATTGACATAGCGTTGAGCGCGGCCGAGCAGGTGTCCAACGGTACGTGCCACTTTAGGCAGCCGTTCGGGCCCGATGACAATCAGCGCAATGACGCCAATCACCATCAGTTCAGTGAAACTGACATCAAACATGCGACATCTGCTCGCTTAAAAACAAAGAGATAACGGGAAACGCGGCCAAGCAACGTCGTGAGACGTTGCCTGGGGGATCACACCCGCGCCACGTAGATTAGGAGTTGGTTTTTTCTTTGGCCTGGACGTCGATAGTGTCGTCGGCGACTTTTTGTTGCGAGACCTGCTCAGGTTCATCGCTTTTGGCTTCTTTCATGCCTTCTTTGAAGCCTTTGACAGCGCCGCCAAGATCCCCACCGATGTTGCGCAGTTTCTTGGTACCAAATACGAGGGCTACGATGACCAGAACGATCAACCAATGCCAAATGCTAAAGCTACCCATGATGACGGTTCTCCGGGGTTATGCGTTGGGAGCCACGCGCCCTTTCCAGGGACGCGGACCGCCGATAATGTGGAAATGCAAATGCGAGACTTCTTGGCCGCCGTCGACGCCGGCGTTGGCAACCAGGCGGAAACCCCCATCGGGGCCTGGTCGGCAGCCGTTTTCCGCCGCCAGGCGGGACGCCAATATTGTCATTCTACCTAACCAGCCCGCATCGTCGGGGCCGACGTCTTGCAGCGAAACAATGTGCTGTCGCGGAATCAGCAGTAGATGTACCGGGGCGGCCGGATTAATGTCGTGGAACGCGACGAACTCCTCATCCTCGAAGATCTTTTTCGAGGGGATTTCGCCGCGGGCGATCTTGCAGAAAATACAGTTATGGCTCATGTTGATTCCGTACTCAGGACGCAGGGCGCCGTGCTTTTTCTTCGAGGCCAGACAGGCCTTCCCGGCGTGCCAGCTCGGCCAGCACGTCTTCGGGCCGCAGATTGTAGTGAGTCAACGTGACGAGGCAATGAAACCATAAATCAGCCGTTTCGCTGACGATGCGTTCAGGGTCGCCGTCTTTGGCGGCCATGACCAATTCAGTAGCTTCCTCGCCGATTTTCTTGAGAAAAGCGTCGGGGCCTTTGGCCAGCAGCTTGGCGACGTACGACGTCTGTGGATCGCCGCCGTTTTCGGGGCGACGCGTGGCCAGCGTGTCGGCGATGCGCGCCAGCATGTCATTGCCGGACAAGGGATTGCTCATTTGTAAATGTGTTCCGGATCTTTCAGGACGGGGTCGACGGTGACCCAGGATGCGCTGTCCGCCGGCCCTTCGAGGTGGCGAAAGAAGCAACTGGCGCGGCCGGTGTGGCAGGCGATGCCGCCCTCTTGGTGCACTTTGAGCAGGATGACGTCGCCATCACAGTCCAGGCGCAGGTCGTGCACGGTCTGGGTATGCCCGGATTCTTCGCCTTTGCGCCACAGGCGCTGGCGCGAACGAGACCAGTAGACCGCGCGTCCGGTGGCAGCGGTTTCGGCCAGCGCGTCGCGGTTCATCCAGGCCACCATCAAGATCTGGCCGTTTTCGGCGTCTTGTGCGATGGCGGGAATCAGGCCGTTGTCGTCAAAAACGACGTCGGCCATCCAGGCGGGATCGGTATTCATAAATGCAGTCTAATCCAGTCTGACAGCGATGCCTTGTTCTGCCATAAAGGCTTTGCACTCGCGCACCGTGTGTTGGCCAAAGTGGAATATGCTGGCCGCCAGTACAGCGTTGGCGCGTCCGGCGGTGACGCCGTCGGCCAGATGTTGCAGGCTGCCTACGCCACCCGAGGCGATCACGGGCACCGGTACGGCGTCCGATACCGCACGGGTGAGTTCGATATCGAAGCCGGATTTGGTACCGTCTCGGTCCATGCTGGTCAGCAGGATCTCACCCGCTCCATATCCGGCCATCTGGCTCGCCCATTGTATGGCGTCCAGGCCCGTGGGTTTGCGGCCACCGTGGGTAAAGACCTCCCAGCGTGCCGGCTCCCCTGGGGCAGAAACGCGTCGGGCGTCGATGGCCACCACAATGCATTGCGAGCCGTGGTAGCTCGCTGCGGCGCGGACCAGCTCAGGATTGGCGACGGCGGCGCTGTTGATGCTGATCTTGTCGGCGCCGGCGTTAAGCAGGCGTTGTACGTCCGAGACTTGGCGGACCCCGCCGCCCACGGTCAGGGGGATAAAGACCTGCGAGGCGACCTGCTCAATGATCGGCAGGATTAGATCGCGGCCGTCACTGGTGGCGGTGATGTCCAGGAATGTGAGTTCGTCCGCGCCCTGCTCGTCGTAACGTCGAGCGATTTCGACAGGATCGCCCGCATCCGTCAGATTGACGAAATTGACCCCTTTGACGACGCGCCCTGCCGTGACATCCAGGCAAGGGATGATGCGGCGAGTCAGCCCGGTTGATACGCCGGGCGGTATTGCCGTCGTGGTCGTCTGGGTGTTCATGGGTTCAGTTCGTCGGCGCGGTCCTGGGCAGCCTGGAAGTCGAGCGTACCCTCGTAGATGCTGCGGCCGAGGATCGCGCCTTCGACGCCTTCGTCGGCGACGGCGCATAGGGCTTCGATGTCCTGCATGCCGGCAATACCGCCCGAGGCGAAGACGGGGACGCGCACGTGTTGGGCAAGCTTGACGGTCGCATCAATGTTGACGCCTGACAACATGCCATCGCGGCTGATGTCGGTGTAGATGATGGAGTCGCAGCCGTAGTCTTCGAACTTCTTGGCCAAGTCCAGGACGTCGTGACGGGTGAGCTTGCTCCAGCCGTCCGTGGCGATTTTGCCGTCGCGCGCGTCAAGCCCCACGATGATCTGGCCTGGGAACGCTCCGCAGGCATCTTGCAAGAAGCCCGGGTTTTTCACGGCGGCGGTGCCGATGATGACGTACGAAATACCGGCATCCAGATAGGCCTCAATGGTGTCGAGGTCGCGGATACCTCCGCCGATCTGCACCGGAATTTCGTCGCCGATGGCTTGCAGGATGGCCTTGATGGAGGCGTTGTTTTTGGGTACACCCGCGACGGCGCCATTCAGATCAACCAGATGCAGGCGTCGTGCGCCCAGGTCGAGCCAGTGTGACGCCATGGTGGCGGGTTCTTCAGAGAATACCGTTGCCTCGTCGAGGTCTCCCTGGCGTAGGCGCACGCAGCGTCCGTCTTTGAGATCGATGGCGGGGATCAGCAGCATGGTGAATAGCGAGCGTAAGAAATGGGTTGAAAAAGGGTCAGATCCGAGAGCGTGCGGGAGGTTACGGCTGCCAGTCTACAAAATTGCGGTACAGGCGCAAACCGTGGGACGCACTTTTTTCGGGGTGAAACTGCACCGCAAAAATGTTGGCGGCAGCTACGGCACACGTAAACGTAACACCATAGTCGGTCTCGCCGATAGTCAATGCGGGATCGGCCGGTGCAGCATAGTAGCTGTGTACGAAATAGAAATGTGTGTAATCCGGAATGCCGTCCCATAACGCGTGAGAGCGCGTTTGGCGGACTTGGTTCCAGCCCATGTGGGGCACTTTCAGGCGCTCGTCACCCGTGTTGGCCAGCATGCCATCGGCAAAGGGGCTGCCCGCAAAGCGGCGTACGGTGCCTGGAAACAAGCCCAGGCAAAGGGTGTCACCCTCTTCGCTGGCGTCGAACAGCATTTGTTCGCCCACGCAAACGCCCAACAAGGGCTTGTTGCGGGCGGCACGCAGGACGGCCTCGCGCAGGCCGGATTCGTTCAGGGTGTGCATGCAGTCGGCCATGGCGCCCTGGCCAGGGAAAACGACGCGGTCGGCCGCGTCGATGTCGGCGGCACGGTTACAAATACGAATGTCGGCGTCGGGCGCAGCGTAGCGCAGCGCACGCGCCACGGAATGGAAATTGCCCATTCCGTAATCGACGATGGCAATGGTAGTCACTGAAATCTGCCTGGCGAATGGGTGGGGCTACAGCACGCCCTTGGTGGAGGGCACGACGTCGCCCATGCGGGGATCGATCTCAAGCGCCATGCGCAACGCACGGCCAAAGGCCTTGAAGACGGTTTCGCACTGATGGTGGGCGTTAACGCCGCGTAGGTTGTCGATATGCAGTGTGGCCAGGGCGTGATTGACGAAGCCCTGGAAAAATTCACGGGTCAGATCGACGTCAAAATCGCCAATGCGTGCACGGGTAAATGGGATGTGATATTCCAGACCTGGGCGGCCGGAAAAGTCGATTACGACGCGCGAGAGGGCTTCGTCCAGCGGGACGTAGGCGTGTCCATAGCGGCGCAGGCCGGCCTTGCTGCCGACCGCCTTCGCGACGGCCATGCCCAGCGTGATACCGACGTCTTCGACGGTATGGTGCGCGTCGATGTGCAGGTCGCCCTCGGCCTTGATGTCCAGGTCAATCAGACCATGTCGGGCAATTTGATCCAGCATGTGATCTAGAAACGGCACACCTGTATCCAGGTTTTGTTTGCCGGTGCCGTCCAGATTGACGGCTACGCGGATGCGCGTTTCGTTGGTATTGCGGGTGATATCGGCGGTACGCATAACAAGAGGGGCGAGCCTAGTAGGAACAAAGAATATCTTGCAGGGTGGATAACAGCGCGGTGTTTTCGGCAGGCGTGCCTATCGATATGCGTAGGCAGTTTGCCAGCAGCGGATGCGCGCTGGAGAAGTTCTTTACCAGTATTTTGCGCGTTTTCAGGGCAAGATGCACAGCGTTGCCGTCGAGTTCACCCGAAAATCGTGCAAGAACGAAGTTTCCTGCACTCGGATAGACGGTCACACCGGGTAAGTCGGCCAGTGCAGCGGCAAGCAGAGCGCGATCGACGCATAATTGAGCGGCCTGTCCATCGAGCACCGCTTTGTGGCGTAGCACAGCGCGTAACGCGGCCTGAGTCAGCACGTTCAGATTGTAGGGCGGACGCACCTTGTCGAACTGCGCAATCCAGTCGGCGTGGCCGGCTAAATAGCCAAAACGCAGGCCCGCCAGGCCGATCTTGGAGACGGTGCGCAAGATCACGGCTTGGGGTAATGCGGGTAGGCGTGACATCCAGGTGTGGTCGGCAAAGGGCTGGTAGGCCTCGTCCAATACCACCAGGCCAGGGGCCGCGTCGATAATGGCGCGAACGGCTTCATCCGGCCACAATCCGCCCGTGGGGTTGTTGGGTAAGGCCAGAAAGATGACCTTGGGGCGATGTTGGTCAATAGCCTGCAACATGGCGGGTAGATCACATTGCAGATCGGCTGTCAGCGGCACACCGACGAAACGCGCGTGATCAAAGCGTGCCGCCATGTCGAAATAGACAAATGACGGCCAGGGCGACAAAACGATGTCGCCGGGCTCACAACAAGCCTGCACAATCAGGTGAATGAGTTCGTCAGACCCATTGCCGAACAGCAGGCTGGACTCTGCCGGGATGTCGAAGGCATGGCGGACATCATGCGCCAGCGCCTGAGTGTCGCCCGCGGGATAGCGATTGAGCGCGGTGTCGCGCACAGCACGGGCGATCTCGTCGCGTACCGACTCAGGTAATTCGTATGGGCATTCCATGGCGTCGAGCTTGATGCCGCCTGCCAAGGCGGGCGGCACGGGATAAGCGTTTAGCGCACGGATATCAGCCCGAACCGTGGCGGCGACGCGATCGGCCGCGGCGAGACGTGTCATGGCTTGTCCTGTTGGGGCTCCAACCGGTATTGGGCGCTCGCCGCATGGGCGTGCAGGCCTTCGCCGAGCGCGAGTTCAGCGGCAATGCGACCCAGCGTCTGAGCCCCCTGCCGTGATACCTGGATCAGGCTGGAGCGTTTCTGGAAGTCGTATACCCCCAACGGTGACGAAAAGCGGGCCGTACGCGAGGTCGGCAGTACGTGGTTGGGGCCAGCACAATAGTCACCCAGCGATTCGGAGCTGAAACGCCCCATGAAAATGGCGCCGGCGTGGCGAATACGGGCCGTCCAGTGTTCGGGCTGTTCGGTTGAAATTTCCAGGTGTTCGGGGGCGATCTCGTTAGCAATCGCACAGGCTTCGTCCAGGTCGCGCACCAGCACGAGCGCGCCGCGATTCGCCAGACTGACGCGCAGGATATCGGCGCGTGGCATGGTCGGCAGCAGGCGTTCGATGGCCGTCTCGACCTCGTCGATGAATGCGGCGTCAGGACACAACAAGATGGATTGGGCGAGTTCGTCGTGTTCGGACTGGGAGAACAGATCCATGGCGATCCAATCGGCCGGGGTCTTGCCGTCGCAGATGATCAGGATTTCGCTGGGTCCCGCAATCATATCGATGCCCACCGTGCCAAAGACACGGCGCTTGGCCGCGGCCACATAGGCGTTGCCGGGGCCGACAATTTTGTCGACGGCGGGAACCGTCGCCGTGCCGTAGGCCAGTGCGCCGATAGCTTGTGCCCCGCCGATGGCAAACGCGCGATCGACGCCAGCGATGGCGGCCGCGGCCAGCACGATGGGGTTACGCACGCCGTCGGGGGTGGGCGTGACCATGATCAACTCGGGCACACCAGCGACCTTGGCGGGGATGGCGTTCATCAGCACTGACGATGGGTAGGCGGCTTTGCCGCCCGGCACATATAAGCCCACGCGATCCAGGGGGGTGACCTGCTGGCCAAGCAGGGTGCCCTCGGCGTCCGTGTATGTCCATGTCTCGCTGCGTTGGTGTTCGTGATAGGCACGGACGCGGTCAGCGGCGGTTTCCAGGGCGTTACGTTGTGCGGTCGGTAGCGTCGCCAACGCGGCATGCCAGTCGGCTTTGGGGATCTCCAGCGCGTCCGCAGAGGTGGCGGCGATGCGATCGAACCGCTGGGTGTATTCCACCAGGGCAGCGTCGCCACGGTGGCGCACGTCGGCCAGGATGCCAGCGGCTGCACGGTCGATGGATTCGTCTTCGGTGGCTTCGAAAGCGAGCAGTTTGGACAGCGCGGCGGCAAAATCCGGCTGGCGGGAGTCGAGGCGATTGATCAGAGCCATGGCGTCATGGTGAAACAAAAAAGGCCGCAGGCGGCGGCAAGGTAGAGCTCCGCCGCCGAAGCGCATAAAAACATAGTGTAGCGGGCGCGTGCCGCTCGTGCCGCGTTAGGCGGCGGCGCCCGCGTTCGCCGCTCGTTGAAACGTATCCAGCAGGGGCTGCAATCGCGCGCCACGGGTCTTGAGCGAAGCCTGATTGACGATCAGGCGCGACGAAATGGCCATGATGTCTTCGACGGCGGCCAAGTCGTTCGCACGCAGGGTGCCGCCCGACGACACCAGGTCGACGATGCAGTCTGCCAGTCCGACCAGCGGCGCCAACTCCATCGAGCCATAGAGCTTGATGATATCGACGTAGACGCCTTTCGAGGCGAAATGTTCCCGGGCGGATTGCACATACTTGGTGGCCACGCGCAGGCGCGCGCCCTGGTGTACTGCGGCTTCGTAGTCGAAACCGTTGCGTACTGCGACACATAGCCGGCATTTGGCGATGTTCAGGTCTATGGGCTGATACAGACCGCCGGGATGTTGGGCCGCATGCTCGATGAGCACGTCTTTTCCTGCGATGCCCAGGTCGGCCGCGCCGTACTGTACGTAGGTGGGTACATCGGATGCCCGAACGATGATCAGGCGCAGGCCGGGATCGCTGGTCGGCAGAATCAGTTTGCGCGAGCTTTCGGGGTTTTCTGGGACGTCGATGCCAGCCTCGGCCAGCAGCGGTAGCGTTTCTTCGAAAATACGCCCCTTGGACAAGGCCAGGGTGATGGGCGCGTTGGCGACGGCGATCATGTGGATTCCTTGCCTGTCAGTCGCTGGATGTCGGCGCCCAGGGCGCGCAGTTTGACTTCCATGCGGTCATAGCCGCGGTCCAGGTGGTAAATACGGTCGACGGTGGTTTGGCCCTCAGCGGCCAGACCCGCGATGACCAGGCTGGCCGAGGCGCGCAGATCGGTTGCCATCACGATGGCGCCTGACAAGCGCGGGACGCCGCGCACGACGGCAGTGTGGCCGTCGATGTCGATTTCTGCACCCATGCGGCGAAGTTCTTGCACGTGCATGTAGCGGTTTTCGAAGATGGTTTCCACGATGACCGAGGTGCCGTCGGCGACCGTGTCCAACGCCATCAACTGGGCCTGCATGTCAGTCGCAAAACCCGGGTATTCGTGCGTTCGGACGCCCACGGCGCGCGGGCGTCCCTGCATGGCGCCGCGAATCCAGTCGGGGCCGATTTCCAGCGTGAGGCCGGCTTCGGTGAGCTTGTCCAACGTGGCACCCATGGCGTCGGGGGCGACGTTGCGCACGACGATGTCGCCGCCTGCCGCACCCACTGCGCACAAAAACGTGCCCGCCTCAATGCGATCAGGGCTGACACGGTGTTCGGCGCCGTTCAGGCGGGCCACGCCATCGATCACGATGCGATCCGTACCATGGCCATGGATGCGGGCCCCCATTTTGATCAACAACTCGGCCAGATCAACGATTTCGGGCTCGCGGGCCGCGTTTTCGAGAACGGTCTGGCCTTCGGCCAATACGGCTGCCATCAGGAGGTTTTCGGTGCCCGTGACCGTGACCATGTCGGTGCGAATGGACGCACCTTTCAGGCGTGGCGCCTTGGCCACGACAAAGCCATGTTCGATGCTGATATCGGCGCCTAGCGCCGCCAAGCCCTTGATGTGCTGGTCGACTGGACGTTGTCCGATGCTGCAACCACCCGGCAGACTGACGCGGGCTTCGCCAAAGCGTGCCAGCAAGGGACCGAGCACGAGGATCGAGGCGCGCATGGTCTTGACCAGATCGTACGGGGCTTCCAGGTCGTCTACCTGATCGGCCTGTAGCGTGACGATGCCGTCGCTATTGCGCTCGGCCTTGACACCCATGCGGGCCAGCAGGCGGCGCATGGTGGAGGTATCGTTCAGATCCGGCACGTTGTGCAGGACCACGGGATCGGCAGTAAGCAGGCTCGCGCACAAAATAGGCAAGGCTGCGTTCTTGGCCCCCGAGATGATGACTTCGCCGCGCAGGGAGGCGCCGCCGGTGATGCGTAGTTTGTCCATTATTGACCTGCCTTGGCGTATTCCTCGGGCGTCAGCGTGCGCATCGAGAGCGCGTGGATCTCGGCTTTCATGCGGTCACCCAGTGCCGCGTACACCATTTGATGGCGTGCAATCAGGCGCTTGCCCTCGAAAGAGGGGCTGACGATGACGGCGTCGAAATGCGAACCGTCTCCTTGTACATCCAGATGATTGCAAGGCAGTCCGTCAGCGATATATTGGCGAACCTGCTCGGGAGTAGGCAGCATGGGCGTCAATTCCTCAGTTTGTAGCCGCTGGCCAGCAGTCGCAACGCGCAGATCGTGAGAACGGCGAATACCCCGGCGACGACTGCCAGGCTGTGCCACGGGGACATGTCCGACACGGAGAAAAATCCGTAGCGAAAGCCATCAATCGTATAAAAAATGGGGTTCCAGTGCGATACCGCTTGCCAGAATGGCGGCAGGGTATGAATGGAATAGAACACGCCGGACAAAAAGGTGGCCGGCATGATCAGGAAGTTTTGAAATACGGCGAGTTGGTCGAATTTTTCGGCCCATAGCCCGGCGATGATGCCTAGTGTGCCCATGATGCCGCAGGCCAGTACAGCGAACAATACGATCCAGCCGGGGTGTGCCAGTGACAGTGGCGTGAAACAGAGAGCCACCAGCCATACGCAAAGACCCACGGCCAAACCGCGCGCGACGGCGGCCAGCAGGTAGGCCGCAAAAATCTCGCGATGTGACAACGGCGGCAATAGCACGAACACCAAATTGCCGGTGATACGGCTCTGGATCAGCGATGACGAAGGGTTGGCAAAGGCGTTTTGCAGCATGCTCATCATCATCAACCCTGGGATGAGGAATGACGTGTACGGCACGGTGTTGTACACCACGACCCGGCCTTCCAGAACGTGCGCGAACACGAGCAGATAAAGCAAGGCGGTGATCACGGGGGCGGCGATGGTCTGGAAGGCGACCTTCCAGAAACGCAGTAATTCTTTGCGCACCAGGGTGGGAAAGCCCGAACCGGCGTCCAGGCGGGGCTGCACCAGGGGTTGTGTGGTCGGGGTAAGCGGGGGGGTCACGAGAGGGCCTCTTCGGGTTCCAGTTCCGGAGCCTCAGGGGAATCCTGATGCATGATGCGTACGAAAGCGTCCTCAAGGTCTACGCCGCCCACGCGTGCCAACAGCGCCTGGGTGGTGTCCAGCGCGACGATCCGGCCGCCTTTGAGCATGGCGATACGCCCGCACAACGCCTCGGCTTCTTCGAGGTAATGCGTGGTCAGCATGATGGTGTGGCCGGCCTTGTTCAGGCGTGAGATAAATTCCCACAAGGTGCGTCGCAGATCAACGTCAACGCCAGCAGTGGGCTCGTCCAGCACGATCACAGGCGGGCGGTGCACCAAGGCCTGGGCGACCAGGACCCGGCGCTTCATCCCGCCGGAAAGGGCGCGCATATTGGCGTTGGCCTTGTCGGCCAAGCCCAGATTGAACAGAATCTCGTCGATCCAGTCGTCGTTGTTGCGCAGGCCAAAATAGCCTGACTGGATGCGCAGTGTTTCGCGTACGGTGAAAAACGGGTCGTAAACCAGCTCTTGGGGCACCACGCCCAGGGCGCGACGGGCCGATTTGTAGTCAGCGGTGACGTCGTAGCCGCATACGCTGGCATGACCACTGGAGGCGCGCGCCAGGCCGGCCAGGACGGAAATCAGGGTGGTTTTGCCTGCGCCATTGGGGCCGAGCAACCCGAAAAACTCGCCGGGCTCGACGCGCAAGCTAACGTCATTCAGTGCCTGAAATCCCGGCGCGGGGGGGCGTCCAAGCAGCTTCTTCCAGCCGGGCTGATGCGACGGGTAAATCTTGGATACGTGTTCTAGACAGACAGCAGACATGGCAAAGGCGAAGGCCCGGGAAAGAACGAATCGCCCATTATAAATGGCGGCCCCCTCGTGGGGGCCTTGTCCTGGTCGCCGGCCGGGGTTATTGGTTGCGCTGGTTCAGCGCCTTGATCAGCCCATCAATGCCGGATTGCTGGATTTGCTGCGCGAATTGGTTGCGGTAATTCTGGATCAGCCAGATGCCTTCGACATTCATGTCATAGATGCGCCAGCCTTGCTGCGGATCTTTTTCGAGTCGATAGTCAACGCCGACGGGTTGGCCGTTGGATTGCGTGATCAGGCTGCGTACCACCACATCATCCGCGTTAGGATCGCCGCGAAATGGCAACAGCTTGATCGTGGTGGCTTGTGTTACGCCTGTCAACGCGCCGCTGTAGGTGCGGACCAGCGTGCCACGAAAGGCGTCAGCCAATGCCGTTTGTTGCTCGGGTGTGGCTTGGCGCCAGTAGCGGCCGGCTGCCAATTGCGTCGTCTTGCGAAAGTTGACGTAGGGCAGGATCTGGGTATCGACGACTTGGTTGATATGGGCCAGATCGCCGCTCTTGACCTTGTCGTCGGACTTGAGCACGGCCAGTGCCGCGTTAGCAGTATCCAGCACGAACTTGTCCGGGGCGCCATGAGCATCGGGTTTGGCTTGAGCATGGGCGGCGGTCGCGGCCATCAGGCCGACGACAGCGGCCAGACACAGGCGTTGCAGCAGGGGAAAAGCGGAAATTCGCATGCGTACTCCTTATGAATGGGGGCCGTGCGTCGCAGGGATCACTTGGCGGTCGCCGGCGCGGGCGGCTCCGACTGAGCCGGAACGGCGTCATCACCGTCATCCTCGATGCTGTAATCGGGCAGATTGCCCTCGCCTACGGCGCTGCCGCGCACCATGGCGGCCCGGCGTTGCAGGTAGGCGTCGCGGATAAAGCTATAGGGATCCAGTGCGACCCGATCGACCATGTCGGTGGTGTCGAGCAAGCTGGCGCGGGTGTCAACAAGGTCCAGCCCCCACAGCGAATTGCGGATGGCGACGTTGTCGATGGCGCTGGGGCTGCTGTAGGTATACATCGTACCTTGCCAATCGCCGATCAGGCCCACGCCGTCACGGATGCTGCTGGCGCCCCAGATTGGCAGCACCAGATACGGACCTTGACCAAAGCCCCATACCCCGAGCGTGGTGCCGAAATCATTGGGGATCTTGCGGGCGCCATTGGCCGAGGCCACGTCAAAGCAACCGCCTACGCCCATGGTGGTGTTGAACAGGAAGCGGCCCAGAGTATTGACGAAATCGTGACCGCGACCCTGTAGAAAGCTGTTGGTGGCTGCCCAAAGGTCACCCACGTTGCTGAACATGTTGTGCACGCAACTGCGCACCGGTTGGGGAGTGACGTAGGTGTAGGCCTGCGCAACCGGTTTGAATACTGCCCGGTCAACCGTATCGTTGAATTTATATACGCCGCGATTAAATCCTTCCCAGGGATCACGGGGATCGGGGGTGCCTTGCGTTGCGCAACCAGCGGTCAGTGCGCAGACGGCCAGGGCAGAAGCAAATCGAGCGTAGGTAGGCATATTCATATTGGGGTAAAGCCGGGCAAGGGGTCTGTTCGCAAGCCACCTGTCTTGTCGGGACAGGCCAAATAGTAATGGGGGACTAGGTCGAATGGATGACGATAGTGTAAATGTCAGTGTTGCGGGGGCGTACTGGGCTGTTGGCCGGACTTGTCCGAGTTTGCGCCCTGATTTTCCGCAGAGTTGTACAGGAACTGGCTAATCAGGTTTTCCAGAACGACCGCGCTCTGGGTATAGCGGATTTTGCCTCCGTCGGCAAAATTTTTCTCGTCGCCGCCAGCGGTCAGTCCGATGTATTGCTCACCCAGCAGGCCTGATGTCAGGATGGATGCAGACGTGTCCTGGGGGAATTGGTAGTCTTCTTCCATATTGAGAACCACCACCGCCCTGAAGGTCTGGTCGTCAAAGCTGATTTTGTTGACACGGCCCACCACCACGCCAGCACTTTTCACAGGGGCGCGCGCTTTCAGGCCTCCGATGTTGTCGAAATCCGCCGTTAGCGTATAGGTCGGGGCAAAGGAGAAGCTGTTGAGATTACCGGCGCGCAGGGCCAGAAATACCACTGCGGCAAAGCCGAGCAATACAAAGAGTCCTACCCAGAAATCGGTTTTTTCGCGTGACATGATGAAAATCCGTATTAATTGCCAAACATCAGGGCGGTAAGCAGGAAGTCCAGCCCCAGGACGGCGAGTGAGCCGGCGACGACGGTGCGGGTGGTTGCGCGGGGGGG
>NZ_CBCSFP010000002.1:159147-275190 GCF_965138755.1 Bordetella tumulicola
CGACACCCTCGGGTGTCGCGCGGGCGGTCCACCCTTGGTAGAGAGCCACCAGCGTGATCGTGACCCCAAACACCAGACTTTTCAGGACACCGTTGGCGACGTCGTTCCAGACGTCTACGCCGTTTTGCATTTGCGACCAGAAGGCGCCAGCATCGACGCCGATGAGCAGTACCCCGACGATCCAGCCACCGAGAATCCCTACCATGGAAAACACGGCAGCCAGCACTGGCATGGCGATGATGCCGCCCCAGAGGCGCGGCACCAGCACGCGCCGCATCGGGTCAACGGCCATGACCTCCATGGCGGAAAGCTGTTCGCCCGCCTTCATCAGCCCGATCTCGGCCGTCAGTGACGTACCTGCGCGGCCGGCAAATAGTAACGCCGTCACCACGGGACCCAATTCGCGTACCAGCGACAGGGCCACCAGCAGGCCGACGGCTTCTTCGGAGCCATAGCGATTTAGCGTGTAATACCCCTGCAATCCCAGCACGAAACCCACAAATAGGCCCGATACGGCGATGATGAGCAGAGAGTGATTGCCAATGAAGTGTACTTGCTGGGACACCAGCCTGGGACGCGATACGGCGATGCCGCTGCGCATCAACAGACTGTTCGCAAAGCGGGTAAAGGCGCCAATACCGCGAATGTTGTTACGGATGCTACGGCCCAGTGCGGAGAGTACGCGGATCGGACTGATCATGATTTGCGCCCCTCTTGATTGGCCAGCCATGCTTGAAAGGCCGGTGTCTCAGGGTACTGAAAGGCGACCGGACCATCGGGTTCGCCGCGCAGAAATTGCTTGACATAAGGGTCTTGCGATTCGGACAACGCTTGTGGTGATCCGGCCATCGCCAGGCGGCCTCGACCAACGAGGTAAACCTTGTCGGCAATCGCGAACGACTCTTGTACGTCATGCGTGATCAAGACGGACGCGCAGTGCAACCGGTCAGACAGGTCGCGAATCAGGCGGGCCGTGATCCCCAGGGAAATCGGGTCCAAGCCGGCAAAGGGCTCGTCGTACAAAATCAGCTCGGGCTCGAGCACCACGGCACGGGCCAACGCCACGCGCCGGGCCATGCCGCCCGAAATTTCGGCTACGCGCAGATGCGCCGCGGCGCGTAGCCCCACCGCGTCGAGCTTGTCCAGCACGCGCGTCCGAATCTCGGATTCAGACAGGGGGGTATGTTCACGTAGCGGAAAGGCGACGTTTTCGAAGACGTTCAGGTCAGTAAACAGCGCGCCTTGTTGAAATAGCACACCCATGCGTTTACGCAGCGCCTGCAACCCATCGCGGTCGACTTGGCTGAGATCGGCGCCGAATGCCCTGACCCGACCGCGTGATGGCTGAAGTTGGCCAGTGGCCGCGCGCAGTAGCGTGGTCTTGCCTGAACCTGATCCGCCCATGATGGCCACGACCTGTCCTGGCTGTACGACCATGTCGATATCTTGCAATACCGTGAAATCTCCATAGCCGAGCGCCACTGCGTCGAGTGACAGGGCGGGGGCCGGGCTGTGGAGCGTGTGATCGGTCATAGGCAACTGGCGTGAGCCGGAGCGAGCAAATGGATCCGGCAAGAGGGTGTGACCTTAAGGTGTTCGACTTTGCCGGTCAAGGCATGGGTCACCCGGGGCTCTAGGTGGGCATCCGCGATCATCGTGGTAATGCCTTCCCAGGTCGGGGACCATTGTAACGTGCCCTTCTTGAGTTGCTACCGCCGTCAACGTGCCTTTATTGCAGCGTAATGTTGCCCTTTTTTATCACTTCTGCCCATTTCTGGGTTTCGGCGGCAATAAATGTGCCGAACTCTTCGGGTGTGCCACCGGCGGCCTGGCTGCCCGAATCTGCAATGGCTCGTTGCACTTCCGCGTCTTTCAGGATGCGGTTCAACTCACTGTTGAGCCTGGCAATGATGGGGGCGGGTGTGCCCGCCGGTGCAACGATGCCTTGCCAGTTATACGATTCAAACCCAGGCAGGCCCGCCTCGCTCAGGGTCGGAACGTCCGGCAACACATCCAGGCGCTTGGTCGAAGTGACGGCGATCGGGTGCACTTTTTTGCTCTGAATCGCCGGCAGCGCGGCGTAGCCCATTTCGAACATCATGGAAATGTGGCCGCCCATCAGGTCGGCCGAGGCCGGGCTACCGCCCTTGTAGGGCACATGTACGATATCGATACCTGCCTGTTCGCGGAACATTTCGCCCGACAAGTGATGAGCGCCCCCGACGCCTGACGAGCCAAAGGTCAACGTACCGGGTTCTTTTTTGGCCAGAGCAATCAATTCTTGCAGGTTTTTCACCGGCAGCGAATTCGTCACATTGAGCACCAGGGGGCTGGTCTCGATCAGCAGGACCGGGACCAGATCCTTGTCCGCCTGGTAGGGCATTTGTTTCATCAGGCTGGGATTGACCGCCAGGGGGGCCAAGTTGCCGGCGCCGATCGTGTAGCCATCGGGGGCGCCCTTGGCAATCAGGTTGGTGCCGATGACCCCACCTGCGCCTGCCTTGTTTTCGACGACCACGGGTTGTTTGAGGACATCGCTCAGCTTGCGGGCGATCAGGCGCATGCGGGTGTCGGCAAAGCCACCTGGCGCGTAGGGCACGATAAAGGTGACGGGCTTGGTCGGCCAGTCACCGGCGTCTTGGGCGCGNGCGCACGACGCGCCCGCCAACGTGGTGATTGCCAGGAGACTTGTCAGCAAGGGGCGTAAGGGTTTCATTCGCGGAGACTCCTCTTCTTCGATATAGAGCGCGGATCGACCATTATGCCGCTTGCTTGCCGATTAACGCGGCAATTCGCTAGAGCCCATCAGGTACTCATCAACCGAACGGGCGCATTGCCGGCCCTCACGGATGGCCCAGACCACCAGCGATTGACCGCGACGCATGTCGCCAGCGGCGAATACCTTGTCCACGTTAGTTCGGTAGTCGTCCGTATTGGCGCGCACGTTGCCGCGTGCATCGCGATCCACGCCAAAGGCATCGAGGACGTTTTGTACCGGTGATACAAAGCCCATGGCCAATAGCACCAGATCCGCCGGGATTTCGAATTCCGAGCCTTCGACCTCACGCATTTTCATCTGACCCGTGGCTTCGTCCTTGAACCACTCAACCCGTGCACCGACCAGCTTTTCGACTTTGCCGTTACTACCTTTCAGGAGCTTTGTGGTCACCGACCAGTCCCGATCGCAACCCTCTTCGTGCGAGGAAGACGTGCGCATTTTCAGCGGCCAATAGGGCCACACTAGCGGCTTGTTTTCCGATTCGGGTGGTTGGGGCATCAGTTCGAATTGCGTGACAGAAGCCGCGCCGTGGCGGTTGCTCGTGCCGACACAGTCCGAACCCGTGTCGCCACCGCCGATCACGATGACGTGCTTGCCCTTGGCCAGCGTTTGCTTGGTCAGGCGGTCTCCTGCGACAGCCTTGTTCTGCTGACGCAGGAAGTCCATGGCAAAGTGCACGCCCTCGAGCTCGCGGCCCGGTACCGGCAGGTCACGCGGATTTTCCGAACCCCCCGTCATCACGACGGCGTCGAATTCGGTCATCAGCGATTCGGGTGTGCGCACCGTCAGGCCATCAGCGACCGGATCGCTGGCTTGGCCGATGTACGTGGACGGTGAAAATTCCACTCCCTCGGCCTCCATTTGCGACATGCGACGGTCGATTTGCGATTTTTCCAACTTGAAGTCGGGAATGCCATAGCGCAGCAGGCCCCCAATGCGGTCACTCTTTTCGAAGACGGTCACGGCATGACCGACGCGCGCCAGTTGTTGCGCGCAAGCTAGGCCAGAAGGGCCTGAGCCGACCACGGCAACCTTTTTGCCGGTCTTGCGGGCCGGTACCAGCGGGGCCACCCAGCCTTCCGCCCAGCCTTTGTCGATGATGGCGTGTTCAATCGACTTGATGCCCACCGCGTCGCTATTTATGTTCAGCGTACAGGCGGCCTCGCAGGGCGCCGGGCAGATGCGGCCGGTGAACTCGGGGAAGTTGTTCGTAGAATGCAGCACATCAAGCGCGCGGCGCCATTCCTGACGGTACACCAGGTCATTCCAGTCAGGGATGATGTTGTTGACCGGGCAGCCGCTATTGCAGAACGGGATGCCGCAGTCCATGCAGCGAGCCGCTTGCTGCCTGGACTGGTCGTCCGTCAGGTGCAGAACGAATTCGCGCCAGTTTTTCAGGCGTTTTTGCGGTGCCTCAGCGGCTTCTTGTAGCCGCTGATATTCCATAAATCCAGTGATTTTTCCCATGGTTGATCCTTAGGCCTCAGGCAGCCAATTGTTCTGGATTGGCTGCATGCCACATTTCGCCCAATGCGCGACGGTATTCCGTCGGCATCACCTTGATGAATTTGCCGCGCGAGGTTTCCCAGTCGCCCAGAATCTCACGCGCGCGGTAACTGCCGGTATAGCGGAAGTGATCTTCGATCAACTTGCGCAGAATCGCCTCGTCCGTGTCGCGTTCGCCGCCACGCTGAACGCTGTGCCAACCGGCCCGGTCGTCTTGCGTGAACTGCTCCGAGTGAGGCACGATGGCTTCGAGTTCGACCATTGACAGGTTGCAGCGGTGCTTGAAGCTGCGATCCGGGTCCCAGACATACGCCACGCCGCCCGACATCCCGGCCGCGAAGTTACGGCCCGTTTCGCCCAGAACGACGACGGTGCCGCCCGTCATGTATTCGCAACCGTGGTCGCCGGTGCCTTCGACGACCGCCGCCGCACCTGAGTTACGCACGGCGAAGCGTTCGCCGGCCACCCCATTGAGGAAGGCCTCGCCGGCCAGTGCACCATACAAAACCGTGTTACCCGCAATGATGTGATCGGGACCAAAGCCGCGGAAGTCATTGGGGGAACGCACGATAATGCGGCCGCCCGACAAGCCCTTGCCGACATAGTCGTTGCCTTCGCCCACTAGATCCAGTGTGATGCCTTGCGCGAGGAACGCGCCGAAGCTTTGCCCGGCGGTGCCATTGCACTGGATGTGAATCGTGTCGTCGGGCAATCCATCGTGGCCATAACGCGTCGCGACGGCGCCCGAGAGCATTGCGCCGATGGTACGGTTGCGGTTGCGCACCGGCGTGATGAACGAGACTTTCTCGCCACGTTCCAGGGCCGGCTTGCTGCGTTCAATCAGTAAGTGATCCAGCGCGCCATTCAAGCCGTGATCCTGTGCTTCAGTTTGGCGTTTTTCCGTATCGATCTGCGGTTGATAGAACACGCGCGCAAAATCCAGGCCTTGTGCTTTCCAGTGCTCGATGCCGGTACGCATATCCAGCAGGTCGGCGCGGCCGATCAAGTCGTCGAACTTGCGGATACCCAGTTGCGCCATGATTTCGCGGACTTCTTCGGCAATAAAAAAGAAGAAATTCACGACATGCTCGGGCTTGCCCTGGAACTTGCGGCGCAGAACCGGATCCTGGGTGGCCACGCCCACAGGGCAGGTGTTCAGATGGCACTTGCGCATCATGATGCAACCTTCCACGACCAGCGGTGCTGTCGCAAAACCAAATTCGTCGGCGCCCAACAGCGCACCAACGACCACGTCACGACCGGTTTTCATCTGACCATCGGCTTGTACGCGGATGCGGCTGCGCAGGCGGTTGAGCACCAGCGTCTGTTGCGTTTCGGCCAAGCCCAGTTCCCAGGGGGTGCCGACGTGCTTGATCGATGAGACGGGGGAAGCCCCCGTGCCGCCATCATGGCCGGCGATCACGACATGATCGGCCTTGGCCTTGGCGACGCCAGCGGCCACCGTGCCGACACCGACTTCCGAGACAAGCTTGACCGAGATCGACGACTTGCTGTTGACGTTCTTCAGGTCATGAATCAACTGCGCCAAGTCTTCGATCGAATAAATATCGTGGTGTGGCGGAGGCGAAATCAGGCCCACGCCAGGCACCGAGTACCGCAGCTTGGCGATGTAGTCCGAGACTTTGTGGCCAGGCAGTTGACCGCCCTCGCCGGGCTTGGCACCCTGGGCCATCTTGATCTGGATTTGATCCGCGCTGGACAGATATTCGGCGCTTACACCGAAACGGCCCGACGCGACCTGCTTGATGCGCGAGCGCAGCGAATCACCCGCCTTGAGGGGGACATCGGCTTCGATGCGATCGGTGCCCAGCACGGATGACAGCGTGTCGCCGTCTTTGATCGTGCTCTTGCCTTCGCGCATTTCGGCGCGATAACGCAGTTCGTCTTCACCGCCTTCGCCGGTGTTGGACTTTCCGCCAATGCGGTTCATGGCCACGGCCAGGACCGAGTGAGCTTCAGTCGAGATCGAGCCCAGCGACATGGCGCCGGTCGCGAATCGTTTGACGATTTCCTTGGCCGGTTCGACGTCGTCCAGCGGGATAGCGCGCGACGGATCAAAGCGGAATTCAAACAAGCCACGCAGCGTCATGTGGCGACGCGTCTGGTCGTTGATGATCTGTGCGTATTCTTTGTACGTGCGGTAATTGTTGGCACGCGAGGCATGTTGCAGCTTGGCGATGGAGTCCGGTGTCCACATGTGCTCTTCGCCACGGATGCGGAACGCATACTCACCCCCTGCATCCAGGTCATTGGCCAGTACCGGATCGGCGCTGAATGCCGCGCGATGTTCACGCAGGGCTTCTTCGGCGACCTGGAAAATACCAATGCCCTCGATGTTCGAGGCCGTACCCGTAAAGTACTTGTCGATCAACACGCGCCGCAGGCCGACGGCTTCGAAAATCTGTGCGCCGGTGTACGACATGTAGGTTGAAATGCCCATCTTGGACATCACCTTGTTCAAGCCCTTGCCGATCGCCTTGATGAAATTCTTGACGGCTTTGTCGGGGTCAGCCATGCGGCCCAGCGACTCCAGCGCCAAATACGGGTGAATCGCTTCGGCGCCATAGCCACCGAGCAGTGCAAAATGGTGTACTTCCCGAGCCGAGCCCGTCTCTACCACCAGACCGGTCGCCGTGCGCAAGCCCGAGACAATCAAGTGCTGGTGTACGGCCGACGTTGCCAGCAGGGCCGGGATCGCCACGCGCTCGTGGTCGACCAGGCGGTCAGACACGATCAGGATGTTGTACCCGCTTTGCACCGCATCGACCGCACGGGCGCATAGTGCGGCAATATGGGCTTCGATACCTTCGGAGCCCCAGGCGGCCGGATACGTGATGTCGAGTTCATAGCTGCGGAATTTCTTGCCTGTCACTTGCTCGATATCGCGGATCTGCGCCATCGCGGCGAAGTCCAGCACCGGTTGCGTAACTTCCAGTCGCAGCGGAGGGTTGACGTTGTTGATGTCCAGCAAGTTCGGTTTGGGGCCGATGAACGACACCAACGACATCACCATCTGTTCGCGAATGGGATCGATGGGGGGGTTCGTCACTTGGGCGAACAATTGGCGGAAATAGTTGTAGAACGGCTTGGCGCGGTTCGACAGTACGGCCAGTGGCGCGTCGTTACCCATGGAGCCGATGACTTCTTCGCCAGAGGCGGCCATGGGTTCCAGGATGAACTTGAAGTCTTCTTGCGTCCAGCCGAAGGCTTGCTGGCGATCCAGCAACGAGACCGACGACTGCTGTGCCTGGGCGGCTTGGCGCGGCGCGGGCAGGGATTCGAGCTTGATCTGCAGGCGTTCGATCCACTGACGGTACGGACGGCTGTTGGCCAGTTGCAGCTTGATTTCTGTATCGTCAATGATGCGGCCTTGTTCCAGATCGATCAGGAACATCTTGCCCGGCTGCAGCCGCCATTTTTTGACGATACGATTTTCGGGGATGGACAGCGTGCCGGCTTCGGACGCCATGATGACCATGTCGTCGTCGGTGATCAGATAGCGGGCGGGACGCAGGCCGTTGCGATCCAGCGTGGCGCCGATTTGGCGGCCATCGGTGAACGCCACAGCGGCGGGGCCATCCCAGGGCTCCATCATGGCGGCGTGATACTCATAAAACGCGCGGCGGCTTTCGTCCATCTGCGTATGCTGTTCCCAGGCCTCAGGGATCATCATCATCATGGCGTGCGCCAGCGAATAGCCCGAGTTCACCAGGAGTTCCAGACAGTTGTCGAACGTTGCCGTGTCAGACTGTCCTTCGTAAACAATGGGGTACAGCTTTTTCAGATCATCGCCCAGCACGGCCGATTGCATCATGCCTTCGCGGGCGCGCAACCAGTTGAAGTTGCCCTTGACGGTGTTGATTTCACCGTTGTGGGCAATCATGCGATAGGGGTGGGCCAGCGGCCAGGCGGGGAAGGTATTGGTTGAGAACCGTTGGTGGACCAGCGCCAGAGCCGATACCGTGCGCGGGTCGGCCAGGTCGCGGTAGTAGCGGCCGACTTGATCTGCCAGCAGCAGCCCTTTGTATACGACCGTGCGGACTGAGGCCGACGGCACGAAATATTCCTTGCCATGCGCTAGGCGCATGGCTTGAATGGCGTGGCTGGCCGTTTTGCGAATCACGTACAGCTTGCGTTCCAGCGCATCAGGCACCATGACATCGGCCCCACGACCGATGAACAGTTGACGGATCACGGGCTCAACCGAGCGTACAGTGGGCGACATCGGCATTTCGACGTCGACTGGCACATCGCGCCAGCCCAGCATGATTTGGCCCTCGGCACGCACGGCGCGCTCGAGTTCTTGCTCACAGGCCAGACGCGAGGCGGTTTCTTTGGGCAAGAACACCATGGCCACGCCATACTCACCGGGCGCGGGCAACGTGATGCCCTGATGGCTCAGTTCGTCGCGGTACAGCGCGTCGGGGATTTGGATCAAAATGCCCGCGCCGTCGCCCATCAGTTTGTCAGCGCCGACGGCACCACGGTGATCCAGGTTTTCCAGGATCTTGAGGCCTTGCTGGATGATGGCGTGGCTTGGGCGGCCCTTGATATGGGCGACAAAGCCGACCCCACAGGCATCATGCTCTTGTTGGGGGTTGTACAGGCCCTGCCGTACGGGGATGCCGATGCGGGTCGCATCAATAGGTGCCACGATCGGGCGACAGGAATCTGTTTGAGAAGTCGATGTCATAACGCGCTCCGCAGAGGACTGCGTGGATGTTGCAGTGCAAGGTCTCGACGATACTGCGGCATGCCTTAGAGCGCAATGAAAAAATTAAGGGTGCGTCCCTTATTTACGGAATAAAGCAAGTTCATATCTAAATAAGGGGACGTATTAAAAATAACTGAAAATCAATAGCTTAAATTGATAGAGGAAATCAGAATGGGAAAACGCACGGGACATCCCGGCATATAAGGGTCTATATGTCCCCAATTAATACGAATTTTTTGTTATGAATGGGTCGTGCGGCACGTGCCAGGGACTGGCTATTTGCATCAATCAATGTTGATTGGTGCGACGCACAACGTGTATTGGGCCTTGCGTCTGCGGGTACCTGGTCGCCAGCTACGTGGCCAAGCCGGACACACGCGTGACTACGACGCTACGTCATCAGCGGGTTTCTTGCGGGGACGGCCCCGCTGCCCCGGGGCCACACGACGGCTGGCCGTATGAGCCAGGCTGGCGATGAAATTCGGGCCTCCTAGTGCCCACTGTCCGGACACGGCCTGGTCAATGCCCAGGCTTTCCTCTTGTGACAGGCCTTCTTGCAAGCGACGGCGGTAATTGGCTTGGCGATCAAAGGGCGTGTTTCCGCAGGCCCAATAGTCGGCGTGATCGGACTGCCAGGGCGATGGCGGCGTGGCGGCGGCGGTGTTGCCGGTATGGCCTCCTGCCGACGACCAAGGCCAGGCGTCCGGATCGAATGTGCTGCCGCTACGCACCGGATACGTCTCCAGCCAGATCAGTGCGGGCAAGACCCATACACCGGGTTCCAGCAAGGCGGATCGATAGCGGCCCGCAAAAACGCGTCCACCCCGTAAACGTGCCGCCAGATTGCGGCCCAGCGTCTGCATCAGGCGCGGCAGGCCTTCTTCGTCGGTGGGCGTGGCCAGCAGCAGAATGCGGTCGTTTGCCAATACCCATCCGTGCACGGCGACCCGATGTCGTTGGGCGGAGTCACCCAGCCAGGTCGTCAATTGGTTGAGCACATCCTGCGGCGCCGGTTGTGACGGCGTCGCTAAAGGCTGAACGAAATTGGCCTGCACCAGTTGGGGCAACCCAGGGGCATACAAGCGGGGCAGTCGAGCCATAGCGTTGAACGGGCACCAAGCCAGAAAGAACGGTGGGTTTGATCACTATATATAAATAGTGCCACAGCCGTCGAGAGGGGATTAGCGAGGGGGTGGTGGCCTGTGACGTCCCCGTCGCTATCCGCAGGCGAGTCACTTGTGCAGGTTAACATCAGTTGTTAACGCAATCAGCAGGGAATTTCACACGCCATGACAGATCTGGAACTGATTTCGCAACACCGCTGTTTCGGTGGCTGGCAACGCTATTATCGGCATGCCTCGAGCGCTATTGGGCTGCCCATGCGGTTTTCTGTGTATATCCCGCCCCAGGCGGAGCGAGGCCGTGTCCCCGTGCTGTTTTATTTGGCGGGGCTGACTTGCACCGAAGAGACATTCATGATCAAGGGCGGTGCACAACGTCTCGCGGCGGAACTCGGTGTGATGTTGGTGTCGCCTGACACCAGCCCTCGCGGCGCGGGCATCGCAGGAGAGGACGACGACTGGGATTTTGGTACCGGTGCGGGGTTTTACCTCGACGCCACCGAGCAGCCCTGGCGGTCGCATTACCGCATGGAAAGCTACGTCACTGACGAGCTCTATGGCATCGCGACTCGGGATTTACCGGGCGATGCGTCGCGTACCGGCATATTTGGGCATTCCATGGGAGGTCACGGTGCGTTGGTCCTGGCGCTGCGCCATCCGGACCAATTTTCCTCGGTGTCCGCTTTTGCGCCTATCGCGGCGCCGACGCAATGTCCTTGGGGGCACAAGGCATTCAGCCGCTATCTCGGGCCCGATACCGAGACCTGGAAGGCGTATGACGCCAGCGAGTTGATGACGCGGGCACACCGGCCTTTTCCGCAGGGTATTCTGATCGACCAAGGGTTGGCCGACAGCTTCCTGGCCGAGCAACTGTATCCTGAGGTATTCGAGCATGCGTGCCGTCAGGCCGATCAGCCCCTGACGCTGCGCCGCCACGCCGACTACGATCACGGCTATTACTTTATTTCCACTTTTATGCACGATCACCTGCGGTTTCACGCTGATCAACATTGTTAAAGCGGCGTATCGACAAACCGGGCTATCGTGTGGCGACACCTGCTTTGTCACCCTGCTTTTGACTGAGCCACCCTTGCCCCTGCATGTGAGGATCAATCAGTGATCAATGGTTTTGCCCCCTTTGTCTGGATGGCCCTGGCGGCCTTGATTGTCTTGATTCCCGGGATGATGCTGCTGTTCGGTCGGGGTGGGCCGCGCGATGCCTCGGGACGGCGGATTTTTCGGTTGCGGCCGATTCGACGTCTCTTTGGTGTTCTGTTGATCGCGCTGGCGGGGGTGTCGGCGATGCTGGCGCTGACGTTGGTACAGTTCTTGCATCTGACGACCGATGTCCCAGTTGCCTCAGTGCAAATGCACGAACAGGCGCCCTCGTCGTTCCTCGTGACGGCCCAGGTGCCAGGCAAAGCGGATCGCCTCTACACGCTGACCGGCGACCAATGGCAGATCGACGCCAAAGTGATCCGCTGGAATCTGCCGGCTTTGTTGGCTGGGGCACCGCCCCTGTACAAGTTCGAACGGCTTTCGGGCCGCTATCGCGACGTCCAGCAAGAGAAAACCGGAGTGCGCAGCGTCCATGACTTGTCCGATTGGCCGGTGCCTGATCTGGCCACGCTCAGGCGGGTTTTCCCAAACTGGCTGCCCTTTGTGGATGTGGAATACGGTAGTGCCGCTTACATGCCCATGCTGGACGGGGCGCGCTACCAGATCTATATGGATCCCCGGGGGGGCGTGGTCATCCGGCCCGATGGGCAGGCTACGGAAGACGCACTGCGACAACTGAGCTGGTAGCGCGGCAACGGCCGAATACGACGGAACTTTGGTGCGCTGCCGCAGTCGAATTAGCACTCCCCTGTATAGAGTGCTAATATCGCTTTATGTCGCTGTCAACCTCTCACTTGGAGACCGCAACTATGAAACAACCCAGTCATTCGTTGGCCCTGTCCGGCAACGCCCTGGCGTTGGCCGTTGCCAATCCAGGCTCGCTTGGCTCCATCGAGGCCTATATCTCGGCCGTCAATCAACTGCCCATGTTGACCGCCGAGCGCGAAACCGAACTCGGCCGCCGTCTGCGGGCGCACGACGATCTCGAGGCTGCCCGCGAGATGGTGCTGTCGCACTTGCGCCTCGTGGTGTCGGTGGCTCGCCAGTACCTCGGTTATGGCCTGCCGCACGCCGATCTTATCCAGGAGGGCAATGTCGGCCTGATGAAGGCCGTCAAGCGTTTCGACCCCGAACGCGGGGTGCGTCTGGTGTCGTTCGCCGTGCACTGGATCAAGGCCGAAATCCACGAATTCATCATCCGTAACTGGCGCATGGTCAAGGTCGCGACCACCAAGGCGCAGCGCAAGCTGTTCTTCAACCTGCGCAGTATGCGTCCCGATGGCCAGACGCTGGATCCCGAACAGGTCGATAACATCGCCCAAGCGCTGAACGTAAGACGCGAAGACGTCAGCGAAATGGAAATCCGCCTTTCCGGCCGTGATTTATCGCTGGAAAAGCAGGACGACGATGATGAGACGTATGCCCCCATTTCGTACCTGTCTGACGAGGGGCAGGCAGAGCCCACGCAGGTTCTTGACCGTCGCGACCACGACGACCTGCAGAGCGCGGGTTTGACTCACGCACTGCAAGCGTTGGACGAGCGCTCACGTCGCATCATCGAGTCTCGTTGGCTGCAAGACGAAGGCGGGACCACCCTGCAAGAGCTTGCCCAAGAGTTCGGTGTGTCTGCCGAGCGTATTCGCCAAATCGAATCCGCTGCCTTGAAAAAAATGCGCGGCACCCTGAGCCCCGCCTGATTTTCAATCGGTTGCGATATCCAGACAGCCCCGGCGATTCGCCGGGGTTTTCGCTTGTCCGAGGCATTCTTCGTGTTGACACATTTTGATTCAATTTTGGTGCGTCAAACCCACTCAGGACCGAAACTTATTGCTCGCGGCGTGTACTAACTTACGTAGACCGCATTAGCCGCTACCCGGCTTGTAGTCTTGTATCCGTTTCGGCTTCTCCTCTTCCCCTCCCCTATGAAACGGATGCTTGCAGGGCGCCTCGCATATCGGCGCCCTATTTTTTTGCCTGAACGTTATGGTGCTGGCATCGGTGGTGTTGGCGTTGCCAGGGGTTCCCGGTGGGCTGCCAAGATGTCATGCCATGTCGCGATATTCAGGCGCCGCACGCCTGTCGCCAGCGATCCGTCGCGGTATAGCTTTAGCCAGCGGTAACCCGGCGGGCTATCGTCCACGACATATTTACCGTCGCGGATCGCAAACTGAAAACAAGTCGACGGTGTGGCCAGCATGCGCAGATGGTGGCGGCGGCGATCAAAGGCCTGGTGCACATGCCCCCAAAGCAGGATGCGTGCACGTGGGATGGCGGCCAGGCGCTGGAATAGCTCCTGGGCATTGTCGACCATCATGGTGTCGGTGTAGTCACTCTGTATTAGCACGGGGTTGTGATGAAGCGCGATCAGGACATGGCGGTCGCCTGCCAGGGCGGCAGCCTGCTCTAGCAAGTCGAACTGGGCGTCATCAATATGGCCCGCGTTTGAGCCCGGTACGGTCGAGTCCAACAAAATAATGCGCCAGGCGCCGATATCCGTGACGGGCTGGGCCCAGAGGCCCATCGCTTGGCGCAGGGCCTGCGGATCGTCGTGGTTGCCGGGCAGGCACCGTACTGGCCAATCGGCTTGCTCAAGTACGCTGCGCAGGCGTTGATAAGCCTCAGGAGACCCGTCTTGCGTCAAGTCGCCGGTGGCCAGAAGTAGATCCGGGCGATGCCGATTGATGCGCACCAAGTCCAATACCGCGCGCAGACAGGCGTCGGTGTTGACGTTATGCATCACGCTATCTGCCCGCGCCATCAGGTGCGTATCGGTGAGTTGCACCAGCAGCGTCGGCGCATCGGTCCGGCCAGCGCTGGAAGTTGAAGCCGGCAAGGGGCCTCCTGATTGTCGAATAAAAGCTCAGTACCTTACCCAAAAAGCCTCGTAGCAGGCCCTCTGAATGTGAACGACCCGTAACGAAACGTGGTTGTCCGCCGTTTGTCCGCTGGAGAACGGGAAAAAACGCTATTCTTGGTGCTCCGTTTGATATGCATGGCGTTTGCCTTCCTTCATGGATATTGGTCTTATTGTCTTTGGTCTTGCTGGCTTGCTCACGCTAGTGTGCTTCATGCCGCCATTGGCAGGCCGCGTCAAATTACCGTATTCGGTGTTGTTGGCGATCGTGGGTTGCTTGCTGGGCATAGGCCTGCATTTACACGGCTGGGCGCCGCCCGTGCTAAGTGATTTGCTGGACACGATCGAACGTTTCGAGATCTCCTCCGAAACCTTTCTGACGGTGTTCTTGCCGGTGCTGTTGTTTGAGACGGCGCTGGCAATGAATGTACGCCGCCTGATGGATGATATCGGCCCCATCCTGATGATGGCCATTGTGGCGGTGGTGGTATGTACGGTAGCGGTCGGTTTTGTGGTCGACGCCGTGTCGTCTTACGGGATCGTGGCTTGCCTCTTGCTGGGCGCTATCGTGGCCACCACGGATCCGGTCGCAGTGGTGGGGATTTTTCGTGAGGTCGGCGCGCCCAAGCGCCTGACCACGCTGGTCGAGGGCGAGAGCCTGTTCAATGATGCCGCGTCGATCGCCCTGTATTCCGTGCTGCTTGCGGTGCTGGGCGGGACGGGGACATTGTCGGTCAGCGGCGTGTTCACCGATTTTGTCGTGCACTTTGTTGGAGGCGGTCTCGCAGGTTTTGCCATGGGGCGCGGCGCGTGTTTCCTATTTGCCTGGTTGCGAGGTTATCCGACTGCCGAGATCACCCTGACACTGACGTTGGCTTATCTGTCGTTTTTTATTTCCGAGCACTATCTGGGCGTATCGGGGGTGGTCGCGACCGTGATAGCTGGTCTAGTCGTAGGATCAACGGGGCGCACGCGCATGTCGCCCGTGACGTTCGAGCATCTGGCCAGTTCTTGGGAGCAATTCGGGTTTTGGGCCAATTCGCTGATTTTTATTTTTGCGGCGATGTTGGTTCCCAAATTGATGGCGGCGACCGATCTGCAAGAGTTGATGTTGGTGGTGGTGGTGTTTGTCGTGACGCTAGTGGCCCGAGGGGTGGTGGTATTTGGGCTATTGCCATTGCTGGGGTTGACGCGGTTTGGTACCAAGGTCAGCACACCGTACAAGACCGTGATGATGTGGGGTGGATTGCGGGGCGCCGTGTCATTGGCTCTGGCATTGGCGGTGACTGAGCAGAACGCGGTGCCCGAAGACACACGGCACTTTATCGCCGTTGTCACGACGGGCTTTGTGCTAGCGACCTTGTTCATTAACGGCATGACCTTGCGTCCGTTGATCCGCATGCTGGGGTTAAACCAGTTGTCCATGGCCGAACGCACCATACGCAATCAGGTGCTGGTGGTGGCACTGGCAGGTATCCAGGAAAAGACAAACGAAGTGGCCAATACTGACCACATCAATCCTGAGGCGCGTGATCGTATTAGTGCCGTGTTCGATGCCAGCCTGGCCAGCGTACATGATGGCCAGGTTAGCCAGATGACGGACGAGCAACGCGTTTCCGTGGGATTGGCCATCCTGGCGCAGCGCGAACAGGAACTGTTCTTTGACATTCTGAAAGCGCAGATTGTGGATTGGCGACTGGCCGAGTCCTTGTTGGCTCGCTCCGAGCGGCTCGAGGACGTCGTGCGGGCGGGGGGGCTGGCCGGTTTTGAGCGCGGCATGGTGGCGGACGTGCGTTATTCCATCGCGTTTCGCGTGGCCTTGCGCATGCACTACACGTTTGGGTTTCAGAGCTGGTTGGCCTATGAGTTGGGTCGGCGGTTTGCCAGTTTGCTGACCAAGCAATCTGTTGCACAGCGGTTGATCGTTTTTTCGCGTGAGCAGATCGCGCCGCTGTTGGGTGAGACAGCGGCTCAGAAGATTGTGGCGGTACATCAGCGCCGATTGGATTTGATCGGGCACGCGCTACAGGCGTTGAATCTGCAATATCCGTCGTACGCTTTGTGGCTGCAGGAAAGCTATCTGGGCCGCACCGCGCGAGAATTCGAGCGTATCCGTTACCACGACATGCTCGAACAATCCTTGATCAGCGGCGAGGTCTATGCCGATTTGATGGCTCAACTGAAAAGTCGCTGGCGCCATATCGACCGACATCCCCCTCTGGATATGGAATTGGGGGCGGCAGAGCTCATTACCCGCGTGCCTTTGTTCGAAGGCCTGAACGCGGATTCCCTGCGCGCCATCAGCAAATTGTTGAGACCTCGCCTGGCCCTGCCTGATCAGGCGATTCTGACACGCGGGCGGCACGGGCAGGAAATGTGTTTTGTGGCTTCTGGTGCCGTCGAGGTGCGGTTGCCCGACGGTACGACGGTCGAATTGGGCAGTGGCGAATTTTTTGGCGAATTGGCTCTTTTGGGCGAACTGGACGTTGTGCTGGACGTGCATTCGCGGGGATACAGCAAGCTGTTGATGCTGTCTCTACGCGACGTCCATGCGCTATTGGCGCGGGACGCGGATCTGAAAGACCGGGTCCAAGTCGTCGCCAAGCAGCGGCAGCGCGCCATCGAGGTCTGGAAGCAGTTCTCGGAGACAGGGGAGGTCACGCCGCCCACTGCGCCGACAGTGCCGCTCGATTCGTCTGCGTCATCTGTTCAGTCAGGCGCCGTTCGCCCGCCCGTTCCTCCGTCGACACCGAACGAGGCTTGAGGACTAGATTTCCCCATGAGCCCGGCGCCGCGTGATGTCTTCGAGGATTACCAGCGCGGCCTCCAGGGTGAACTCGCCGTCGATGATGCCGCGTACGGCTTCGGAAGTCGTGACATGGGTAATCTCCATGACCTCGCCATCCTGGTTGGCGGGTTGCGTATCCGGAGGCAGGACACAGGTGCTCGTTAGCAAATCTTCTACTTGATATCCCTCGGGCAGTCTGCGATGCATACGCAGTATTGTGCGTAGCGGTGAGCGTTGTGCCAGGCAGGCGGGCGCCAGGCCCGCCTCCTCCGCGCATTCGCGCAGCAGAGCGTCTTCCAGATCCTCCTTAGTGCCGACCAGGCCTCCAACCAAGGTATCCCACATACCGGGGTCAGTGGATTTGCTGAGCGCACGGCGCGCAATCCACAGGCGTCCGTCGGGCGTCCAGGCGTTCAAGTGCACGGCGCGGGTCAGCAGGCCCAGAGGCCGCATGGCGGCACGTTCGATGACGCCCAACCAGTCGTCCGCCGCAGTCACGTCCATCAGTTCGTTGCGCCAGCCGCGCAGGCAGTCCGCGCTGCGTAGCGTTTCGGCGACATGGGTCAACAGCGCATTGAGTTCGGGGCCAGCGGTAAACCCGGTGCCGATGCGCAGGGCATCGGCCTGTACCTGCACTTGGGGCACATGTTTGAGTGCATCACAGGCGGCGTGCGTCGCCCAGCCACAACAGCGATCCGCGATGTAGAGGGGGCGAGCCAACTCGGGTGGGTGCTCTTGTACACGCTGTGTTAACTGCGTATAAAGCGCGGCCAATTGGGCCGATTGGTCATGTAATTGGGAGGTCGACATAACCGAATTTTAGTGCACGCCGGACCCGCCAGCGAGGCAGTATCGACACAGTTGTGTATGATGCGAGAGCGCTGGATAACATTGGATAGGGTGCGTCCGCTATAATTCTGCGGTTCTTTGTGATTCGAGTGGGGCAAACCGGCTGCGAGTCAGTTTCGTACCTGCCGTCTTAATAATTGTGTGGATTCCGCCACTCGCAATCGAGCGAGTGCGGAAGAGCCCGCGACATGTTTCGGAGTAAGCATGAAGAAGTGGTGGAGAGGGATACTGGGCGCCTGTGTGTTGCTGTTCAGCTGTGCTGCAGGCGCGCAAGTACAAGATATGCCTGGCGGTCCCAGAGTTGATCAGCTTAATTTGCACGAAGGCGTTACCCAAATTGCACAAGATATCGTGTGGCTGCATTGGCTGCTGCTGATTATCTGTGGTGTGATTTTCATTGGCGTGTTCGGCGTCATGTTTTACTCTATCTGGGCGCACCGGAAATCACGCGGGCACCAAGCCTCCACGTTTCATGAGCATCTGGGTGTCGAAGTCGCCTGGACCGTCATCCCTTTCATCATCGTGATTGCCATGGCGCTGCCGGCCACCAGAACGGTCGTCGCCATGAAAGACACGTCCAGCGCCGATCTCACCATCAAAGCCACCGGCTATCAATGGAAGTGGGGCTACGAATACCTGGATGGCCCGGCCTCCGGGGTTAAGTTCCTGGCGACACTCTCCACGCCGCGCAGTCAAATTGATGGCCGCGAACCCAAGGGCGAGTTCTATCTGATGGAAACCGACAACCACGTGGTGGTGCCGGTCGACAAAAAGGTCCGCATCGTGCTGACGGCCGCCGACGTTATCCACTCCTGGATGATTCCTGACTTCGGCGTCAAGCAAGACGCGATCCCGGGGTTCTTGCGAGACGCCTGGTTCCGCGCGCAAAAGCCCGGTATTTATCGGGGGCAATGCGCCGAGTTGTGCGGCAAAGATCACGCTTTCATGCCCATTGTGGTCGAGGTTCTGCCTCAGGCCGACTATGACGCATGGGCCGAAGAGCAGAAAAAGAAAATGGCGGCCAACGCCGACGACCCCAACAAGGAATGGACCAAAGAAGAGCTCATCGCCCGTGGCGAAAAGGTCTTTGGCGCCAACTGTGTGGCTTGTCACCAGGCCAACGGCAAGGGCGTCCCGGGCTCCTTCCCTCCGCTGGACGGCGACAAGACAGTGTTGGGTCCCAAGGCTGAGCAGCTCAAGACGGTTCTGCATGGGCGGCCCGGTACGGCCATGGCGGCATTTGGCGGCCAACTGAATGACGTTGAAATTGCTGCGGTCATCACCTATACCCGTCACGCCTGGAGCAATGCGGGCAAGGGCGAAGACCCCGTGGTACAGCCCAAGGACTCTGTGGCGGCGCGCTGATTGCGCGCACTCCCCGTCCTATTGGTAGCAAACCCCGTTACGAGACATCTGCCGGCCTCTTGAACAGAGTTCGGCATACAGCAGGAAGGAGTCGATCATGAGCAGCGTCACAGTCGATCACGTGTCGCCCGGCCACGGCCACGGCCACGACCATGGCCACGATGAACATCACCACGCTATACCTACGGGCTGGCGCCGTTGGCTATTTGCCACCAACCACAAAGACATCGGGACGATGTATCTCATCTTCTCGTTCGTCATGCTGCTCGAGGGTGGCACGCTCGCCCTGCTGTTGCGCACCGAGTTGTTCGAGCCCGGTATACAGTTCTTCCAGCCTGAACTGTTCAACCAGTTCACCACCATGCATGGCTTGATCATGGTGTTCGGCGCCATCATGCCTTCGTTCGTCGGCTTTGCGAACTGGATGATTCCGTTGCAGATCGGCGCATCCGACATGGCTTTTGCCCGGATGAACAACTTCAGTTTCTGGTTGTTGCCGGTGGCTGCGATCATGCTGACTGCCTCGTTTTTTGTACCGGGTGGCGCCACGGCTGCTGGCTGGACCCTCTATGCGCCGCTTTCGACCCAAATGGGTCCGGGCATGGACCTGGCCATCTTTGCGGTGCACATCATGGGCGCGTCGTCCATCATGGGTGCGATCAACGTTATCGTCACCATCCTGAACATGCGCGCGCCTGGCATGACGCTGATGAAAATGCCGATGTTCTGCTGGACCTGGCTGATCACGGCTTTCTTGCTGATCGCCGTGATGCCGGTGCTGGCCGCCGCCATTACCATGGTGCTGACTGACCGCCATTTCGGCACCGGCTTTTTCAATGCCGCCGCCGGTGGCGACCCCGTGCTGTATCAACACGTGTTCTGGTTCTTCGGGCATCCCGAGGTCTACATCATGATTTTGCCGGCGTTTGGCATCGTGTCTGCCATCGTGCCGGCGTTTGCGCGCAAGAAACTGTTCGGCTATGCCTCCATGGTTTACGCCACGTCGGCGATTGCGGTGCTGTCGTTCATCGTATGGGCGCACCACATGTTCACTACCGGGATGCCTGTCACCGGCCAGTTGTACTTCATGTACGCCACGATGCTGATCTCCATCCCGACGGGCGTAAAAGTCTTCAACTGGATCGCCACCATGTGGCGCGGCTCGATGACGTTTGAAACCCCCATGCTGTTCGCGATCGGCTTCATTTTCGTGTTCACCATGGGCGGCTTCACCGGCCTGATCCTGTCGATTGCCCCGATCGACATTCAGGTGCACGACACGTATTACGTGGTCGCGCACTTCCATTATGTGCTGGTGGCCGGTTCGCTGTTCGCGCTGTTTGGCGGTGCCTATTACTGGGTACCCAAGTGGACGGGCCGCATGTACAACGAAAAGCTGGGCAAGATCCACTTCTGGTCCACACTGATTTCGTTCAACGTCACGTTCTTCCCCATGCACTTTCTGGGTTTGGCCGGTATGCCGCGTCGTTACGTTGACTACGCCGCGCAGTTCACCACTTTCCACCAGATCGCAACGATCGGCGCTTTTTGGTTTGGTCTGTCACAGTTGATATTCCTGTACGCCATGTTACGTTGCTATCGTGGCAAGGGTGAAGTGGCTGCCGCCAAACCCTGGGAAGGCGCCGAAGGTCTGGAGTGGACTGTGCCCTCGCCGGCGCCGTTCCATACCTTTGAATTGCCCCCAGAAGTAAAGTAAGTCGATTGAGTACGCTGTCATGACTCCTGAACAACGCCGTCGCAACAAGACTGTCGGGCTGATTCTGCTGGTATTGGTGCTGGCCCTGTTTGCCTGGACATTCTTTCGCGGCTCGGCCATCCTGACTGGCACGGCCATCAAGTAGAGGGAGTGATGACACACGACATTCGGGACGCATCGCAGCGCAAGCTGAACTTCCTGCAAACACTGAAGGCGGTGCTGTGGGGAATGTTCGGTGTGCGCCGGGCAGCGGGTTACGAAGAGGATGCAGGCAAACTCAACCCCGTGCATCTGATCGTGGCGGGTGTGCTGGCCGGTGTGATTTTTGTGTCGGTGCTCGTCTTGATCGTGCGCTGGGCCGTCGCGAGTTTGAGCTAAGCAACAAGCATTTCAACAAATCAGTACCAGGGAGAAGACCATGAGTGCAAGCCACTCGGTTCAAGGAAAAGAAGCACCGTACTACTACGTACCGGCGGATTCCGCTCATCCTGTGCGCACGGCGGTGGCGCTGCTGGCGATGGGGCTCGGTGCCGCAGCTTGGGTCAATGACGTCAGCTGGGGTAAATGGCTGGTGCTGGCGGGTGTGCTCGGCTTGATTACTGTCTTGTATTTCTGGTTTGGCGATGCCATCCAGGAATCCGAGGCAGGAATGAACAGCAAGCGCATCGACCTGTCGTATCGCTGGGGCATGAGCTGGTTCATTTTTTCCGAGGTCATGTTCTTTGCGGGCTTTTTTGGCGCCCTTTGGTATGTGCGGACGATCACCACGCCGTGGCTGGGTGATCTGGACCACAAGTTGATGCTATGGCCTGACTTCCAGGCTGCTTGGCCTAACTTTGGTCCGGCAGGGGTCGTCGAGCATTTCCAGACGGTCGGCCCGTTTTGGTTGCCCACCATCAACACGGCATTGTTGTTGACCTCCGGTGTGACACTGACGATTGCTCACCATGCCTTGCGTGAAAATCATCGTCGCAAAACCATATTCTGGCTGGCCGCCACCGTGATCCTGGGTTTCGTCTTCGTGGCGTGCCAGGCATACGAATATCACCACGCCATTACCGAACTGAACCTGAAGTTCAACTCGGGCGTATATGGCTCGCTGTTCTACATGTTGACAGGGTTCCACGGCTTCCACGTCATCATGGGGGCGACCATGCTGACCGTGATCCTGATTCGTTTGTTGCGCGGGCACTTTACCGCCGATCATCACTTTGGCTTCGAGGGCGCAGCCTGGTATTGGCACTTTGTCGACGTCGTCTGGCTGGGCTTGTACCTGTTTGTATATTGGTTCTGATCGCTGGCATAGATAACGAATGCCCCCGAAAGGGGGCATTCGCACGCCTGGGGCCACCTCGCTGGCGAGATATCCTGCGGCCGTTAACGATACCCTGTACTCTCTATCCAGCCCAGGTGATGGGCGAGTAGAACGAACAGAAACAGGGCGACAGATAGTCCGATACGCACGGTTAGCGCGTTGACGGTTCGATTGGTCGTGCCCTTGTCCTTCATCAGGTAGATCAGCGCAGAGGCAAGGCTGGCCAAGATCCCGATGAATGCCAAGACGACAAAAATACGCATTTTGGCCTCCGGGTAAAACGGAATTATTGCAGACATGGCTCATTCAGTCCGGCGAATCGTGACAGCTTTGGTGCTGCTGGGCGTGGCCGTCGCCATATTAGCCTCGCTGGGGGCTTGGCAACTGCGCCGCGCCGACGAGCGCCGCGCAATCCAGGCCGCAATTGAAGCAGGCAGGGCGCAACCGCCCTTAGCATTGAGGCCCACGACGCCTTCGGCCGAATTGACTGCCTGGCGGCCCGCCCAGGCCACGGGTGAGTGGTTAAATCAATACAGCGTATTGCTGGATAACCGCAATCAGGCGGGCAAGCCTGGCTATTGGCTGGCCACGCCCTTGCTGCTGGATGCGGCGAGCCGCCACGCGGTGTTGGTGCTGCGGGGCTGGTTGCCACGGACCTTGCCGGGTCAACGCCCGCAACTGCCCGATACCTCGGGGGGGGCGCTGTCCGTGGTGGGCGAATTGACTGACCGTGTGCCGCGCCTGTTTGAAGTCTGGTCGTTGGGGGGCGAGTCGCAAGGCCAGTTGCCCACGACACTACCGATGGCCGATGGCAGCGTGCCGCAAGTCCAGAATCTGGCGTTGACCGCCTACGCTCAATCCACCGGCCTGAGGCTGCTGCCTACCGTGCTGATGCAAACGCGCGGTGAGGATACACTGGTGCGCGATTGGCCTCAGCCATCGGTGGATTACAACCAGAATCAGGGTTACGCCTTGCAATGGTTTTCATTTGCCGCAATTGCCGCAGTGGCCTGGCTGGTGGTGGCCTGGCGTGCCCTACGTCGCCGCAAGCCCTCCTAGGCTCAACGATTTACAGGAAAGTATTCGTGGCTCAAGTTACTCCAACCGTCCCTCGTAAAAAGCGTTCGCTTACGCCACTGATTGTGGTGTTTCTGTTCACCCTGGCCCCGGTGCTGGCGGCGTTTGTCTTGTATAACAACCCCCAATGGTGGCCTGACAGTGCCAGCAATTACGGGTCGCTGATCGAGCCGCAGCGTCCCATGCCCGACGCGAGCGAGCTGCAATTGACTACCCTGGACGGCAAGCCTTTTGATCTGCAAAGCTTGACGGGCAAATGGTTACTGCTCAGTGCGGGTGAGGCAGCTTGTCCGGAGTCATGCGCTCGCAAGCTCTTTATCACGCGTAATTCGCACGCCAGCCAGGGCAAGAACGTCGATCGTCTGGCGCGTGTCTGGTTTATTACCGACGACGCCGAAGTCCCCGAGAAGGTACTACAGGCCTACCAGGGCACTGTCATGGTGCGTGCCAAGCCCGAGCAATTGGCGCGTTTCCTGCTGGCCGACGATGTCACGGCGAATCTGCTGGACCCCATTTGGATCATCGATCCGTTGGGCAATCTCATGCTGCAGTTTCCCCCTGACGCCGATGGCGTCAAAGTGCGTAAAGACATCAGCAAGCTGGTTTACAACTCGCGCATTGGTTGACTGCCGGTTTTACTATGCAACACATCAAACAACGCTACCGCAAGCTGGTTTTCTTTACCTGGTTTTTGACGCTGGACCTGATCATGTTCGGCGCATTCGTACGCCTGACGGACTCCGGTTTAGGGTGCCCCGATTGGCCCGGTTGCTACGGCAACGCCACCCCTCTGGGCGCTATGAACGATATCCATCAAGCGGCTCAGGCGATGCCTTTTGGACCGGTCACGCTCTCGAAGGCCTGGATCGAAATGATCCATCGCTATGTCGGAGCCTTCTTGGGCATGTTGATCATTGCCATTGTGTACATGGCTTGGCGCTATCGGCGTGAACTGGGTCGCTCCCCGGCTTTGGCCATCGTGACGCTGATCGCCGTCTGCATACAGGGGGCCTTTGGCGCCTGGACCGTGACACATAAGTTGATGCCTGTCGTCGTGACCTCGCACTTGGTACTGGGGTTGTCGCTGCTGGCGTTGATGACCTGGCTGTCTGCCCGTGAGCGTCCGCACGCGCCCCTACCTACCGCCGCCATTCGTTGGCGACCTTGGCTGATCGGGGGTGTGGTGCTGCTGGCCGTGCAGGTTTTCCTGGGCGGTTGGGTCAGCACCAATTACGCGGCGCTGGCCTGCCTGGACTTTCCGACCTGCCATGGCGAATGGCTGCCAGACATGGATTTCAGTAATGGGTTCTCGGTGATCCGTGGGCTGGGGGAATTACCCTCTGGCGAAATGATTTCCCAGCACGCCCTGACGGCGATTCACTGGGTGCACCGCAATTTCGCGTTTGTTGTGTTGATTTATCTGGGCCTGCTCGCTTGGCGTTTGCGGGCCGAGCCGGGCCTGAGAGGGCCGGCCACCCTCACGCTGGTACTATTGGCGGCGCAGTTGGGCACAGGGTTGACCACGATTTTTTTCCAGTGGCCGTTGCTGATCGCTGTGTTACATAATGGGGGAGCTGCCGGGCTGACCCTCGCCTGCGTTGTCATGCTGGTGCGACTGTCCAGCGCCGGCCGGCCCGCCTTGGCGGCATAATTTGCGTTGGCGTTTAAAATAACCTCATTATGTCCAGTCTTGCCGCTCCTCAATCCGGCTTAATACGCCAGTATCTCGTGCTGACCAAACCGCGCGTGACTCAACTGGCCGTGTTCTGCGCCTTTATCGGCATGTTCCTGGCTGTGCCAGGGATACCCGATCTCAATCGTGTCGTTTTTGGCACGTTGGGTATCTGGCTCTTGGCCGCCGCCGCCTTTGCCATGAACTGCCTGATCGAACAGGAAGTCGATGCGCGCATGTTGCGCACCGCTCGCCGTGCGACGGCGCGTGGCACGATTTCCTCCACTCAGGTCATCGCCCTGTCAGGCCTGCTCGGCGGGGTTGGCATGTTGGTGTTGTATCACCTCGTCAATCCACTGACCATGTGGCTGACGTTTGCCACCTTTGTGGGCTACGCGGTTATCTACACGATCATTCTTAAACCGCGTACCCCGCAAAATATCGTCATTGGTGGTTTGTCGGGCGCCATGCCGCCGGCCCTGGGCTGGGCGGCCGTTGCCGATACCGTGCCCGCTGAGGCGTGGCTATTGGTGCTGATCATCTTTATCTGGACGCCGCCGCATTTCTGGGCGCTGGCCCTGTATCGCAGGCACGACTACGTCAAGTCTGGCCTGCCGATGTTGCCGGTCACACACGGGCAGCAATACACACAACTACAGATTTTGCTCTACAGCGTGGCGTTGCTGACCACCACGATCTTGCCCTACATCATTCGCATGAGCGGGGTGTTGTACCTGAGCTGTGCGCTGGTATTGGGCGCTATTTTTGTGGGCTACGCCTGGCAACTCTATCGAAAATATAGCGACGCGCTGGCACGCCGGCTGTTCCGATATTCGATTTTGTATCTGTCGCTGCTGTTCTTGGCCTTGTTGGTGGACCATTGGGTCACCTTGTTGATTTGATTCGGGAGATTCAGTTTCATGTCCGTGTTTTTTACCCAGCGTCGCGCCGTGCTGCGTGGTGCGACCGCAGTGGTATTGGCGGGTGCCCTGTCGGCCTGCAGTGACCCCGCCCCCAGTTTCAAGGGTAATGACATCACTGGCACGGGGTTGGGTAAAGCACTGGCATTGAATGACCACAATGGCGAGGCACGTACGCTGCAAGATTTCGAAGGCAAAGTCATGGTGGCCTTTTTTGGTTTTACCCAGTGTCCCGACGTTTGCCCTACCGCATTAGCCGAACTGTCGCAGGTCATGGAGAAACTCGGTCCCGACGCCGACCGCGTGCAGGTACTGCTGATTTCCGTCGATCCTGAGCGGGATACACCTGAAATTCTCAAACAATACGTGACATCGTTTGACCCGCGCTTTCTAGGCCTGACGGGTACGCCGGATCAGGTCAAAAAGACCGCGGCGTCATTCAAGGCGTATTACGCCAAAGTGCCGACCGACAACGGCGCGAACTACACAATGGATCACACGGCGGCGTTTTATCTGTTTGACGGCAAGGGCGAGTCGCGCGTACTGGCCAATAGCACGATTGGCGTCGACGCCATGGTGCACGACATCAAGGCGCTGCTTGGTTAAGCGCAATCACTCGGTGCCGCCACTGGCCGCGCGCCAGGCCTGATAAGCCGACAGCGCGGCGGGCGGCAACTCAGCTGGCGTGATTTCGCGCCGATGACTCATGATCATCAAGGCATACGGCGTCGCCAGGGCAGCAGCCTCGGCGCACAGGCGTGACTCTTCCCCCTGTGAGGGCTGGCGGGTACGCCAATAATTAATCACCTGCTCCAGCTCGGGCAAAGAAATGGGCTTGTCCATACGGTCATTGTCCCAGAATCGGATGCTGTGGCAAGAGGTTGCGCCTTGCAAAGCGTCACGTTCGCAACACGCCGATACCGCGCGTAGGCGCGTTACGCCCAGCCGTAATCCTGATAGGGGTATCATCTAAATACCCCAGTTCCCGCGTTGGGCGATCATGCCCGCATCGGGATGATCAACTGCTGCCGCGCTAAGCATGGCTCCTGGAGATTGCATGTCTACGTCCAAAAACAATCCCTTTGTATTGCCCGGCTTAGGGCAGGATGGCGATCTTTCCGGCAACCCGCTCCTGGCCAGTATGGAAATGATGCGCAAAGCATGGTCAGACCTGGCGGGTCCGGGCGGGTTGGCACAGTCGCTGCCGATGGCGCCACCGATGAATCTCGACGACCTCGAGCGCCGCATTAACGAACTGCGCACTGTGGAAAGCTGGTTGCGTATGAATCTGTCCATGCTGAGTAGCGCCATCCAGGGGATGGAGGTGCAGCGTTCCACCATCACTACGCTGCGCTCGTTTGTGGCAGGCGCCGCCAAAGGTGCAGATGCATCTCCGCTAGAGGTGGTGCTGGGGCTCAAACCTGCTGCTCCGGCTCAACCTGCGGCATCAGCCCAAGCCTCTGCCCCGGCCTCGGATGACAAGGCCCGCGCATCGACAGATGCCGATGCGGCCAACATGGCAGATCAGGTGAGCCAGGCGGCACAATCGGCCTCGCAGGCGTGGTGGAGCCTGTTGCAGCAACAGTTCAACCAAATCGCGACGGCCACGGCATCCAGCATGCCGGATGCCGCTGCGATGCAGAAAGCCGCCACGCAAGCCGCAGCCCAGGGTGCAACCGCAGCCACGGCTGCCCCTCAGCCGGCGGCCCGCAAGCGGGCACCGCGCAAGACGGCGGCGAAACGTGCGCCAGCCGCACCCAAGTCCTGAATTTTCCGTTCAATCGTGCGGCAGGCTGTCTGGCCGCCGCCCTTATCATTTCGATCACACTTTCATCGCTATGCTAAACGTCGTTATTCTTGCTGCCGGATTGGGCAAACGTATGCAGTCCGATCTTCCCAAAGTCTTGCATTCCTTGGCGGGAAAACCCATGCTCGCGCATGTGCTCGATAGCGCCAGCCAGTTGAACCCCAGTCGTATCGTTGTCGTCGTGGGTCATGGCGCCGAGCGCGTCCGCGCGGCCTTCGAGGGTTTCGAGGGCTTGAGCTTTGCGTTGCAACAACCTCAGCACGGTACCGGCCACGCGGTGCAGCAGGCCGTTCCGCTCTTGCAAGAAGACGGTAACGATGACGTGACGCTGGTGCTATACGGAGACGTACCGCTAGTGCAACCCGAGACACTGCGCCGTCTGCTCGAGGCTCGTGGGCAGGGGGCAGCGGTGTTGACCGAAGTGCTGGATGACGCAACCGGTTATGGCCGCATCGTTCGTAACGACGAAGGTCACGTGATCCGCATCGTCGAGCACAAGGACGCCAGCGAGGCCGAGCGCGCCATTCGCGAAGTCAACACCGGCATCCTGGCCGCGCCGACGGCACAGCTCAAAGACTGGTTGAGCCGTATCGACAACAACAACGCACAGGGCGAGTACTACCTGACCGACATCGTGGGATTGGCGGTGGCCGACGGGGTGTCCGTCGGTGCCGCACAGCCCGACGCCGGTTGGGAAACGCTGGGTGTTAACAGCCGCGTGCAGCAAGCCGAGCTGGAACGCCGCTGGCAGCAGGAGCAGGCGCGTCGCTTGCTTGAGGCCGGCGTCACGCTGGCGGATCCGGCACGTTTCGATGTGCGTGGCACGCTGACCTGCGGGCGCGATGTGTTTATCGATGTTGGCTGCATTTTTGAAGGTCAGGTCGAGCTTGCCGATGGGGTCCGTGTCGGGCCGCACTGCGTTCTGCGCGACGTTTCCGTGGGCACAGGGACGCAGATTGAGGCGTTCAGTCATATCCAGCAGGCCGTCATTGGCAGCGATGCGCGTATCGGCCCGTACGCCCGTCTGCGTCCGGGTGCGCAATTGGGTGATCGCACCCATGTGGGCAACTTCGTGGAAATCAAAAACAGCGTGCTTGATGTCGATAGCAAAGCCAACCATTTGGCCTACATCGGTGACGCCGACATTGGCGCCCGGGTCAACGTGGGTGCTGGCGCGATTACCTGCAATTATGACGGTGCGAATAAATTCCGCACCACTATCGAGGACGACGCTTTCATCGGCTCGGATACGCAGTTGGTGGCCCCTGTTCGCGTGGGCCGCGGTGCCACGTTGGGTGCGGGAACCACACTGACGAGTGATGCGCCAGCCGGTCAGTTGACCATCTCGCGCGCCCGTCAAACCACCATCGAGGGTTGGCAGCGCCCCCAGAAAAAATCGTGAGCGTGGCTCCTCCGGCATCATCAGAGCCTGGCCCCAGTCAGGCGCTCCCCGACGGCTTGCCTGTACCCCGGCGGTATTGGGCAGCCGCGACGATGCTCACTGGCATAAGTCTTGCCGTACTGGACACGAGCATCGCCAACATCGCCCTGCCCACGATCGCTGCGGATCTGCACGCCAAGCCCTCGCAAGCGGTGTGGGTCGTCAACGCCTACAACCTGTCGGTGGTGATGCTGCTGCTGCCGTTGTCCGCGCTGGCCGAACGTATCGGCTTTCGGCGCATGTTTTCGATAGGGTTGGTCCTGTTTACCGTCGCGTCGCTTTGCGGTGCCCTCTCTTCCTCTCTATGGCAATTGACGGCCGCGCGGGTGGTACAAGGGATTGGCGCTGCCTCGCTGATGTGCATGTTTGGTGGCCTGCTGCGCAACATCTATCCGTTGCGGATGCTAGGGCGCGGGATCAGCTTGAATGCCACCACGGTGGCCATCATGTCGGTGATTGGGCCGAGCATCGGTTCGGTCATCCTGGAGATCGCCCATTGGCGCTGGATCTTTGCCATCAACCTGCCATTCTGTGTGGCCGTCATGTTTGGCCTGCGTTATTTGCCCGAGGTCCCGCGTACCAACGTAAAGCTCGACTGGTTGAGCGCCTTGCTGTGTATGTTGACGCTGGGCATATTCATTTCTGGCGTTGACGTGCTGGGCCAAAGCATTTGGCATGGATTGTTGATGATTGCAGTGGCCGCCGGCGCGGGGTATTTGCTGGTGCGTCGAGTCCGCCATTTACCCGCACCCTTGGTGCCAGTGGACCTGTTGCGTATTCGGCCCGTGGCGTTTGCGGTTGCGGCTTCCGCGTGCACGTTCGCGGCACAAATGGCCTCATTCGTCTCGTTACCGTTTTACTTTCAGCAGATACTGGGACGTTCCTATCTGGAAATCGGCATGCTCATGGGGGCGTGGCCCGTGGGGACAGCAATCGTGGCGCCCGTCGCCGGGCGGCTGTCCGACCGTTATTCGGCCGCCGTCCTCAGCGGTTCAGGGGCAGCGGCCATGGTGATTGGCCTTGCCACGCTGGCCTTCCTGCCGCTTAACGTGAGCAACGTATGGATCATGACGGCCATGTGTGTCGTCGGAATGGGCTTTGGATTTTTTCAAACGCCCAATAATCGCGCCATGCTTTCCTCCGCACCGCGTCAACGTAGCGGTGCGGCAGGCGGTATGCAGGCGACGACCCGGGTATTCGGTCAAAGCTTCGGTACCGCGCTGGTCGCCATTGCCTTTGGACTTGGAACGCACGGACCCGTCGTGGCCGTGCTTCTGGCGACACTCTGTGCCGCGCTGGCCATCGCGGTCAATGTCGTACGGGTGAAGAAGGTGTCGACAGGCAAACCGGGGTAGCGTGGCCATTGCGACGCCTCTCTATAATGCGGCGAATGACCTCTTCAGGCGCTGCGCATGAAAATTCTGCAACTCAACTTCGAAAAAGGCTGGCGTGGCGGCGAACGTCAAACGTTGTATTGCATGCGCGCCTTCCGTGCGGCGGGGCACGTTGTCGAGCTCCTGTGTCGCTCGGGTGGCCCCCTCGAGGCACGCGCGATCGAAGAAGGTTTCGTCACGCACGGCGTGCGCAACGTGCCGGGGCAGTTGGCCTACCTGGCCCGGGCAGGGCGCCATTTCGACGTTATTCATGCACAGACGGCCAACACTATCACCTGGGCGGTGCTGACCAAGGCGCTGCACAAACGGCCTGTCGTGTTCTCCCGGCGTACCTCATTCGAAGTCAAGCCCAACGAAGAATGGAAGACAGGCGCCAAATGGCGGCGGGTCGACTGCTTTGTGGCCATTAGTGAAATGGCCGCATCAGAGCCACGCCGTCTGGGCATCGATCCTGTCATCATCCGCAGCGCCGTCGAGCCACACGCCGTCGATACCCGCAACGTCGAGGGCCTAGTGGCCGAATTGGGATTGCAGGGCAAAAAAATTCTCGCCACCTCCGCCGCCCTGATCCGCGACAAAGATCCGGTCACTCTGATTCGCGCGGTGGGCGAGCTTGCGCGCACGCGCAGTGACTTTGTTTTCGTTCACTTTGGCGCCGGCGGCGATCGCGAGGCCGAGTCGCGCGCCGAAGTTCAAGCCTTGGGATTACAAGATGTCTATCTATTTGCCGGCTTTCGCAAAGGAATCGAAGACTACTACAGCATCTTTGACGTCTTTGTCATGAGTTCGATGGAGGAGGCTCTAGGCAGCAGTGTCCTGGACGCCTTTTTGCAACGTGTGCCCGTTGTCTCCACCGATGCCGGTGGCCTGAAAGAAAGCCTGGCCGACGGACGCGGCGTGTTGTGCGCAGTGGGGGACTTTCAGGCCATGGCCCAAGGCATGATCCGTTGTTTGGACGATGTCGCATTCCGTGCCGATTGCACGCAGCGCGCCTACGACTACGTACGCACCGAACACGATGTCACAGAGATGGGACGCCGATATCTGGCGCAGTTCGAGCGTTTGCTGACCGCACGCTAAACCCTGCCTAGCTAGGCATCGGGCACCTCGATTCGCGTGTCGAACTTCGCTCGATGCACGGAAAAAAACGTGCGAACATTGCGCACGTTCGCTTGCGCCGTAAACGCCCGGTGCACCAGTGCGTGATAGGCAGGCATATCACGCACCTGAGCCACCACGACAAAATCCGGCCCAGTCGACACGCGATAGCACTGCAATACGGCGGGCTCGTCTACCAGACTGCGCTCAAACGCCTCCAACTTTTCGGCAGCCTGTACATCCAGCGTGATCTCCACAATTGCGGTCAGGTTGCTGCCCAGCTTTTCCGGCGCCAGAATCGCCACTTGCCGGGCGATTACCCCCGTCTCCACTAATCGTCGCACGCGTCGCAGGCAGGTCGGTGCCGAGGCATGCACGCGCGCGGCCAGCTCCTGATTGGTCAGCGCGCAGTCGTGCTGCAGCTGATTCAGGATGCGGCGATCCAAATCATCTAAATCTACGGGATTCGCGTTGTTGTCTCGCATTTTTATTTCATATTAAGTGGCAAATATGGAATTATATTTAATCACGATTCTGTAAGAAAATAAATTTTCATATATAACCAAATAAAGAAATCAAATTTCATCGTATCCATAGCACAATGCGCCTCATAGATACATTAACGGAGGTCTCCTCATGTGCGGCATTGTTGGCGCCGTCGCCCAGCGCGACATCACCCCCATCCTGGTCGAAGGTCTCAAGCGGCTGGAGTATCGCGGCTACGACTCGTGCGGCGTGGCGCTGTACATGGATGGACAGTTGCGCCGTACGCGCAGCACGCAGCGCGTTGCCGAGTTGGGCGACCAGATTTCCCAAGACAAGCTGTCTGGCTTTACTGGCATTGCCCATACCCGGTGGGCCACTCACGGTGTGCCCGCCACGCACAATGCCCACCCGCATTTTTCGCACCTGGGTAACGACGAGCCCCGTATCGCGCTCGTGCACAACGGCATCATCGAAAACCACGACGACTTGCGCGCCGAGCTGCAAGCCTCCGGCTACGTCTTCGAGAGCCAGACCGACACCGAAGTCATCGCGCATTTGGTTAACCACCTGTACAACGGTGACCTGTTCGACGCTGTGCAACAAGCCGTTCGTCGCCTGCAAGGCGCCTACGCGATTGCCGTGTTCTGCCGCGACGAACCGCACCGCGTGGTTGGTGCCCGCCAGGGGTCGCCCCTAGTAGTGGGCGTGGGCCAAAACGAAAACTTTCTTGCCTCTGACGCTCTGGCGTTGGCCGGCACCACGGACCAGATCATCTATCTGGAAGACGGTGACGTCGTCGATCTGCAACTGTCGCGTGTCTGGATTACCGACATCGACGGCAAGCCCGTCGAGCGCGAAGTCCACAACGTGCAAGTGCATACGGGTGCCGCCGAGCTCGGCCCCTATCGCCACTACATGCAAAAGGAAATCTTCGAGCAGCCGCGTGCCGTGGGCGACACGTTGCAAGACATCGAGGCCATCACGCCTGATCTGTTTGGCGACGGCGCACACAAGATTTTCAAGGACATCGATTCATTGCTCATCCTGGCTTGCGGCACCAGCTACTACGCCGGCTTGACCGCAAAGTACTGGATCGAGTCCATCGCCAAGATCCCTGTTTCCGTCGAAATCGCCAGCGAATACCGTTACCGCGATAGCGTACCCAACCCGCGTTCGCTCGTCGTCACCATTTCTCAGTCCGGTGAAACCGCCGACACCCTGGCCGCGTTGAAACACGCACGGTCGCTAGGCATGGAAAACACGCTGACTATCTGCAACGTGTCTACCAGCGCCATGGTGCGCGAATGCAAACTGTCGTACATCACGCGCGCCGGTGTTGAAATTGGTGTGGCATCCACCAAAGCCTTTACGACGCAATTGACGGCCTTGTTCCTGCTCACGCTAGCGCTGGCCCAGGGCCGTGGCACGGTGACACCTGAGCAAGAAGCCGAGCACCTGAAAGCATTGCGTCACCTGCCCGCAGCCATCGGTTCGGTCCTGGCGCTCGAGCCGCAAATCATGGCGTGGGCCGATCGCTTTGCTACCAAAGAAAATGCCCTGTTCTTGGGCCGAGGTATGCACTACCCCATCGCTTTGGAAGGTGCGCTCAAACTGAAGGAAATCAGCTATATCCACGCCGAGGCCTATCCCGCCGGAGAACTCAAGCACGGCCCCCTGGCGCTGGTCACGGACCAGATGCCGGTCGTCACCATCGCGCCGCGCGATGCCTTGTTGGAAAAACTGAAATCGAACATGCAAGAAGTCCGCGCGCGTGGCGGTGAACTGTACGTGTTTGCGGATGCGGATAGCCGCATCGCTAGCGACGACGGCGTGCACGTCATCCGGATGCCGGAACATTACGGCGTGCTGTCACCGATCTTGCACACGATTCCCTTGCAACTGTTGTCTTATCACACGGCATGCGTGCGCGGCACGGATGTGGACAAGCCGCGGAACTTGGCTAAGAGCGTGACAGTGGAGTAGGGGGCGTCAGGTTTTTTGACTATCTATGAAGACGGTACCTGCTAACGCAAGCGCGAGTATGGGGTCCGCACCGTTCGCGAACCTTGATCACGCTGTCGTCATTCTTGCGCTTGTAAGCCACGCGCGTTATCAAACATGAAACCGTAAGCCTGCTAATCTTTCAGTCCCGGCGTAGCGGTATTGCGCCATTTTCTCCTTTTATGAAAGTAGCCATGACACTCTCCATGTACGATGCATCCATCCCCGTTTTCAAGCAAATGCTCACGGCGCTGTCCGACGTGCTCAAGAAAGCCGAAGCCCATGCGATCGAGAAAAAGATCGAGCCGGTTGCGCTACTCCAGTCGCGCCTGTTTCCCGACATGTTGCCCTTTGTCCGCCAGGTTCAGATCGCGGTTGATTTCAGCAAGGGTGTGAGCGCGCGTCTGGCCGGAATCGAGGTGCCTTCGTGGCCCGAAACCGAAACGTCCTTCGCTGAATTGCAGGCCTTGATCACCAAGGCGCTGGCCCATTTGGACAGCGTCACGCCCGAGCAGTTCGTCCAGAGCGAAAGCCGCGAGATCGTGCTGCGGCCCGGCACGCCCAAAGAGAAGACGCTTGTGGGTCGTGTTTACCTACTGCAGTACGGCCTGCCGCAATTCTTTTTTCACGTGACCACCGCTTATGCATTGCTGCGCCACAACGGTGTGGAGATCGGCAAGCGTGACTTCATGGGTACGTATTAAAAAGCCGTGTAAAGGTGGTGCGCTTCATCAGTCGAGATTGCGCCAATGTCATGGTGTCGCGCCGGCGCGTGGTTGCGGTGCAGACCAGGTGATCCACCGGGCCTGATTCTTCAAAAAGCTGCTGCACTTGCGCTTCGCTCGTCACATCCGCTGGATGCAAGCGGGGCGCGCCAAACGCTCGCAGCCGCTCGCACGCCGCATCGAGCTTGTCGCGGGATCGGCCCACGATCAGCACCTCGCAACGCATTGTCGGATGCCAGCAGGGTCTCACCGAGTTTGATTCTGTGAGCTAGCGCTCTCTTCTTTCACAAACTTCCATTTCCCCACCATTGCGTCGTAAGCAAAAACCATAGGATTCGAGGTGCCCAGGGCCTTGTTTTCGACTGCGCAGCGATACTGTTCGCCCGTCGGTTCACAAGCGCCGATTGCTACTTCCTTATCGAGTGCTTTTTGTAGATCGGCTGCACCTTGAGTGGTCGCGTACCGATCGTACAGTGCTTGCTTAACTTGTTCACTCGTCGGGCCGGCAGCATGGGCGGTGCCGACAGCGACCAGTGCATACAACGCAAGAACGCTTTTTTTCAGCATGTAGTGCTCCTTATTTAATGAAATAATGTCAGGCGCGAAAAAAACTGGCGAGCGTGGGACTTCAACCACTGTACGTCTGCGCACGCCAAAGACGTCGCACTAAGCAAAACAACACCGCTCGCTATTTACCCGCCGCCCCTTGCAATGGTGGCGGGATGATTAGCCCCAAGAATCGACTCGGTTATATACGCCCACCGCAGGAAATAGCAATGAAACCTATCTCATGTCTGCTTTATTGCACGCTTGCATTCGTTATCCTACCCGGCTGTACGACCGGCGAAGAGCAAGTGGCTAAAGATCTAGAAAACTTGCCCGGCGTCACATGTACGATTGGCGCACACGATCAGACACATTGCGGCCCTGACAGTCTGAAAGCCACTCAGACACCCTATCCGTAAATAATCTTTGCTTCGCTCGCTCGAGAATACGCAGCGGTAAAAGGCCATCCTAGTTGTACATGTCCGGGGTGACGGCACAGCTAATACGTCAATAAAGTCACTACCAGTACAACTCCACGTCACGTATATGCAGGAAAATTGCATCTTCAAACCGTTAAAAGCGGTAGACGACACCAAAACCGGCTTGAGGCTGCAAGCGCCAGTCTTTCTCGTTGCTGCCCCATTGCTGATTGGAGTATTTCACCTGCACAAAAACATTGGCTGAGAATGTTTTGTTGAAGTTGTAGGTAAGGTTAAGCTGGGGCAGCGCAAACAGGTCATACGCGTCCTTGTAGTTGCCATCCATCACTGTGGGCGAGAGCCACTGGTACATATCGTCGCCTGCCAGGAAGGGATCCCAGGCCGCTCGACGGTTGGACATGACATAGGGGTCGAGGCCTCCTGCAAAATTGAAGGCCAACGATGTTCGGTCATTGAACTGGTGCAGGGTCTTTGAATACTCTAGCCACGCTGACAGCATGAAGTAGGTGGCGCTTTTGTATGTGCTAGTGTCGTTGCTGATGGCGAAGCTGCCGCTGTACCAATCCTTGAAAACATAGGCGTTCAGGGTAATGGAAAAATTCGCCGGCAGATCCCAACTGGTGAGTAGACCCAACCCGGCAGTATTTACCGTGCCCGAAGGACCGCTGACATTGGTGCCATAGATATACATAGGCGCGAGCGCAAACTGGGTCGGCTGGATGTATTCATTGGAAGGCAGATACTTGGAAAAGTCGAAAACTGTCTGTCCCATCACATAGCCCTGGCTGCTATTGTCGAAATTGCTCTGGGTTTCTACCTTGAGTGATGACGACCAATTCACCTTGGATGCGCCCAGGTTGCCGTAGGCGTAGTTCAGGGTGCCTGAGGGTTCGCTGTAGTCGTTGTTCTGTTGCTTGGCGCCACCGGTGTACGAATAAAGGTTCCAGGTGCGATCCCACTCGAGGTCCACGCTCCACTTGGGGGAGAACTGGTAGTTCAATACCAGCGACGGATGCGAGGTGGCGGTTTGGTAGTTTCCCGAATCACCGTAAAAGGTTTGAGTCAGGCCCAAGCTGCCATTGGGCCTGAACTCCGTGGCCTGCGCAGATCCCGAAGCCAGCAGGACCATCCCCAATACCTTAGAACAACGTGTCATTTACTTTTGCCGGAGTGAAGTGGCTGCGTGTGCCTGGTTGCCGGCCTGGCCTATAGGGTGATCTTCCCGGTATACAACATCCATATCACGACAATATCGGCTATCAGCAAGATGGCGACGTAGAGTTTCTCTAGCCCTTCGAAGATCGGCTTGCCATCTTTCTTTTCTTTGCGCGACCAGATGAATACAGGCAGACCGAAAGTCAAAAGGATCGGGACCAGGGCCAGGTAGTTGAGTTCGCTGGCGTAGAAGATGAAAAGGCAGAAAAGCACGCCCATGATGCCGCTGATGAGCGCAAGCGTCATGCCTTTGTTCGAGTACTTCTTGTACTCGTGGGTGAGGCAAAGCTTGGCCATATAAAGCGTGGTGGTGATGTATGCGGGTACCACCATCAGCGCGCTGATGTTGTACATCGTGTTCCAGGCATTGTTGGAGAAATACACCAACAGCATGGCGGCCTGCATTACGCCGCTGCTTACCCAAAGCGAGACGCTGGCTGCGTCGTTCTTGTTGGTTCGGGCAAACGCCTTGGGAAACGCTCCGTTTTGTCCGGCCGCCATGGGAATTTCGGCGCAGAGCATGGTCCATGCCAGCCATCCAGCCAGCACTGAAACAATCAGCCCGGCATCCATCAGCCAGCTGCCCCAGGGCGATCCCACTACGTGCTCCAGCACGCCGGAGGTGGACGGGTTAGCCACTTGGGCGAGATTGAGCTGCGTCATGGCGCCAAAAGGCAAGACCGAGAGCAAGATATAAATGATCAGGGCGACCATGAATCCCAGCAGGGTGGCCTTGCCCACGTCGCTTCTCTTGCGGGCGCGACCCGATAGCACGACGGCGCCTTCGACACCAATAAAGGCCCACAGGGTGACGGTCATGGGCGCCATGATCTGCGCCGTCAGCGAAACCGGCGTGCCCTTATCTCCAGGGCCGGTCAGCACTTGAGGTGAGCTGCCCCACACATTGCTGAGCAACTGGGAGTAGTCGATCAATAAACCCAGGATGACCACGAACAGCACGAGCGGCACCAGCTTGGCGATAGTGCCTATGGTGTTGACGAAGCCGGCTACCCTGGTGCCGGAGAGCACCAGATAGTTGTAGCCCCAGATCAAGATGGAGCCGCAAATAATGGAGTTCAGATTATTGCCGTTGGTGAATACGCCCGGAAAAATCTGGTCGAAGGCATCCATGAGAATGACGGCAAAGGCGACGTTGCCAAAGCACGTCATCAGCCAATAGCCCCATGCCACGTTAAAGCCAATAAAAGAGCCAAACCCCTCTTGGGCGTACATGTACACACCGGCCTGCAGGTCGGGCCGCAAGTCGGACAGCATGCGAAAGGCGTTGGCAATGAAGTAAACGCCAATGCCGGCGATGATCCAGGCGATAACGACAGGCCCCATTGCCGAGGTGGCCGCGGTGTTCTGTGGCAGGCTGTAGACGCCGCCACCCAGCATCGAGCCCACTACGATAGCTACGAGAGCCAGCATGCCAAGTTTCGCCCCGGTCGACCCCGCACTCGACGAGGCATCGGCGCTTGCACTTACTTGAGTTGTATCAGTCATTTTTCTGCCTTGCGCTTAAGAAGGAAATGCCGCCCGGGCACCGGGCGGCCACTTGCTTTATTGCCGTCCCTTCTTAATTGAAGAAACGCGGGGGCTTTTGAAACTGATGTGCTTGGGTGTGGGCCGAGGTTGCTTGTCTTCTTCTACGATGGCCCGGACCCAGTAGTCGCCGTTCTGGTCGATGCTGACGCCCTGGATCTCGTGCTCGAATCCGGGGAAGCGCTTATCGAACTCCTGCAGGGCTTCGAGATAGCCGGTAATGCCGGTATCGTTGGCCGGCAGGCGCTCGCCCGGCATCAGTACAGGAATGCCGGGAGGATAGGGCACCAGCATGCTGGCAGCGATCCTGTTGGCAAAGTCGGCAACCTTGACGCGCTCGGTTTGATAGCGCACTACCTTTTGGTAGGCCTCGGCGGGCGTGAGCACGGGCTCGGGCGTGGATCTCACGGCGTCGCTGCTGTGCTTCATCAGATCCAGCTCCTGCATGGTGTCGTGCATCTGTTGGCACAACGCCTTGAGCGTCATCGAAGCATACTTGGGCGACAACGACGGAATGGCGTCTGTCGCCTTGGTACCATTGTCGTAAAGCTTTTTGAACTCCAGCAGGCTCTCGATGAGCGTGCCCCATTTGCCCTTGGTGACGCCCACCGAGAACAGAATGAGTAAAGTGTAATCGCCGGTGCGGGCAACTTCGATGCGGCGATCATCGAGGAACTTGCTGACGATACTGCCCGGGATGCCGTGGGCCAGGTGCTGGCCGTCGGGCGTGATGCCCGGGCAAGTGATGCTCACCTTCACCGGGTCGAGCATGCAGTCGGCTTCGCCGATGTCTTGCGCGGCAAAGCCGTGCCAGCTTTCGCCGGCGTTGAGTCGCCACAGCTCCGGGGTCTGGCTCAGCAGCTCGATGGGTGCCTTGTGAAAGGCGTGAGTTTCGCCGGTGGCGGGATCTTTGACTTCGGTGGGCTGCAGCACGTCGAAGAACCACGATGCCTCGCCGTCTTCTTCGGCGAGCTCTTGCTTGACGTTCACCACGGCCTGGCGAAAGGCGATCGCTTCTTCGATGGATTCCTGCACCAGCGAGTAGCCGCCCTTGCCCTGCATCATCGCCACGGCCACGTCGATGGACGCAATGATGGGATAGAACGGCGACGTGGTGCCGTGCATCATGAACGAATCGTTGAAGTCGTCAAAATCCAGTGGCGCGCGCTCGCTGGGCTTGACGTGGATCATCGAGGCCATGGAAAGCGCCGGCAGCATCTTGTGCGTGGAGTGCACTGCGAATAGTGTGGGGCGGTTGGGCAGGTTGTCGTCGACATCCATGGCAAACCGGCCACGGTAGAGCGGATGGAACTTGGCGTAGGCGTACCAGGCTTCATCGAAGTGAATGCGCGGCACGCTCTCGCTAAGCTGGCCCACCACCTGATTGACGTTGTAGATGAAGCCGTCATAGGTGCAGTTGGTGACTACCGCATAGCTGGGATCCGGGCTGACCGCGTCGGCAGTGAGGGGACTGGCCTGGATGAGTTGGCGGATGCTGTCTTTTTGCAGGCGCTGCGCGGGGATGGGTCCTATCAAGCCATAGCCGTTGCGGCTGGGCGTCAGGTAAACCGGCCGAGCCTGCGCGAGCGTGATCCCATGGTTGAGGGATTTGTGGCAGTTGCGGTCTACCACGGCAATCTCGTTGGCACCGATGGCGCCTTGCGCCACCACGCGATTGGAGCCCGACGATCCCGCTACGCCATAGAACGTCCACTTGGAACCAAACAGTTCAGCGGCGATTTCCTCGGATTGCTTGGGTGGTCCCGAGTGAATCAGGTAGTCGCCCATTTCGGCGGTGGCGACGCCGATGTCGGCGCGCATCATGTTTTCGCCGAAGAAATTGATGAACTCAATGCCGACCGGGTGCTTGACGTAGGCCATGCCGCCCATGTGTCCTGGACAGTCCCAGTAGTAGTCGCCATCCTCGGTAAAGTTCTTGAGAGTGTTGAAATAGGGGGGAAGCAGTTTCTCAGCGTAGCGATGAACCGCCGTGTACACCCGATTGGCGGTGAATTCGGCGGTCTCCGAGTACAAATAAACGTACTCATTGACCTCTTTCAGCACGGAAACCGGAATTCCATTGACGGTTTCGTCCTCGGAAAGCAGGAAGACGGGAACCGAGTCGTTGCGCTCGCGTACCTTCTGGATAAGTGCGTCGCTCTCGCCGACGATGGCAGGATTGCGGCTATCCCACAAAATGGCAATGAAGCTGTAATGTGGGCTTTGCCGTATATAGGTCAGGCCCGCCTGGGGGTTGGCGGCAAGCTGGACGTTAAACCCTCTTTCGGCGACCGCCGCCTCCAATGCCTGTATGGCCTGGGAAGCAGGCATGCCAGCTACCAAGGCATCAGAAAGCACGAACAACGCATTGTGATTGAACTTCATTTCATGACTCTCCATGGCTCTCAGTAGAAGTCGACCGGCTCATCCGGTCTGCGATAGTGATTACGGGAAATCATCAAACTGAAAACGGACCGTTTACAGTTTGATGTGTCCCATGAAATAGAGCGCGATTACTAGAATATCGATGGCCAACAGAAGCAGGAGCGCGAGGCGCTCGGCTTTGTTCAGCATGGAGTCGGAGGAACGATCTTGTCGGCGAGCCCACAAGAACAGAGGCAGGCCCAGGGTAAGCAGCAGCGGGGTCATCGCCACGTACTGCAAGTCGCTTGCGTACAGCATGAACAGGCAGAAGCCAGCCCCCACCAGGCTGCTGAACAGCGCCAGTCCACGTCCTGCAGACTGGTGCTGCTTGTATTCACCGTTGAGGCAGGTTTTGATTAGGTAGGCGGCCGACGCAAAATAGGCGGGCAGCACGCAAATGGCCGAGATGCCCAGCAGTGTGAGCCAAGCGTCGTGCGAGAAATACACCATCAGCACTACGCATTGCATGAGCCCGCTGCTGACCCATAGTGCAGTCGATGCAGAGCCCTTTTGATTCTCCGTGGCAAACACCTTGGGGAAGGTGCCGTTGCGACCCGCCACCTGTGGAATTTCGGCACAGATCATGGTCCATGCCAGCCAACTGGTGAGAATTGAAATCAGGACCCCGATATTGATCAGCCATTCACCCCAGTTGCCGGTGAGCGACTTCATCACGCCAGCGGTGGACGGGTTGGGGATCACGCTGAGTGTTTGTTGCGATAGCACGCCAAAGGGCAGCACCGACACGATCAGACAGATGAGCAGGCCCAGAATGAAGCCGATCAGCGTCGCGCGACCCACATCCTTTTTGTTTTGGGCCCGTCCCGACAGCGCAACAGCGCCTTCGACGCCTATGAAGCACCACAGGGCTACATACATGGGCGAGAGCGTTTGCGACAGAATAGAGCCTAGCGGCTTGGCGCCTGTCGTGGGATGGTGCCCCCAGATATCGGTGGTGAGCTGGGCGTAATCGAGAAAATAGGTCACTGCGCCGACGAACACCACCAGCGGAATGAGCTTCACAAAAGTACCGACGGTATTGATCATGCCCGCCATCTTGGTGCCGGCCAGCACCAGGGCGTGAAAGCCCCAGATCAGGATGGAAGCGCCAACGATAGAAGGGAGATTGTTGCCACCGGTGAAGTCGCCCGGCATAAAGTAATTGAGGGTGTCCATCACCATTACAGCAAACGCCACATTGCTGAAAATGGTCATGAGCCAGTAGCCCCATGCCACGACGAACGCACTGAGAGGACCGAAGCCCTCTCTGGCGTACATGTAAATGCCAGACTGAAGATCTGGCCGAAGATCGGAAAGCACCATAAAGGTTTTGGCGATGAAAAACATGCCAAAACCGCTGATGAGCCAGGCAATGACCACAGGCCCGAACGCCGACGTCTCGGCCATGTTTTGAGGCAGGCTATCGACGCCGCTACCAATCATTGAACTCACAACAATGGCAACCAACGCCACAAGGCCGAGTTTCTGGTCGATGGGCTTAGTGCTCATGAGTTCTCATAAGTTGCTTCTGGAGCTTCAGTGGTAAGCGGTGGACGTAAATCGCATAGGCGTATTCCCTATGCGATGGCCGACAGGGTCAAGATACCAGAAATTTCGCTTAGGCACATAAAGTTGCTAATATTTTGATATTTCTCCGTGGGGCTCAGTAATAAATTGCATTGTTAGGGCGAGCTGTCCTAGGCTTCTTGCCACTTGGCTATCTTATAATTGTATCTTTTTGTAAAATTATGTCGAGATATACGCCACCACCCCACTTCATTCTTGGAATTGATTGCAGATCCTGCCGTCTTTCATAATTACGAGCAGACTCTGCTCTGGCCGGGTGAGCAACTGAAGATCTTCCAGTGGATTGCCATCGACGAGCAATAGGTCGGCCATTGCGCCGCTCTGCACGACCCCAAGTTTGCCCGGGTAAGGATTGCGCGGCCCGGCCATCGCGCACAATTCACCGTTGACGCTGGTCGCCATCCGCAATACCTCGGCCGCGCCATACCAACGACTCATCTTCGCCAATTGGGCCCCCTGGCGCGTGGCTAGTCGGGCGTCGAACAGCGTATCCGTTCCCCAAGCTGTCTTGATATTCAAGCGCTGCGCCATCTCATACGCCCTGTCAGTGCCTGCCACCATGGCCAGTTGCTTCTGGCGTGACGCCGGCGATTGAGTGGGCACCGCATCTTCGTCGTCCAAGAACGGCTGCAGGCTCCACCACACGCCCTGGTCCGCCATGCGACGTGCCGTATCCTCGTCAATCAATTGGCCGTGCTCGATGCAGCGCACCCCGGCATCCAGCGCCATGCCGACCGCGCGCGACGTGTAGGCGTGTACGGTGACGTATGTGCCCCAATTCTCGGCCGCGGTCACTGCCGCCTTCAACTCTTGCAGCGACCCCTCGGTGACGTCCAGTCCGTCATACGAGGACATCACGCCGCCGCCCGCCATGTACTTCAGTTGCGACGCTCCCCGCATCAACTGCTCGCGGGCACGCAGCAGCACTTGATCCGTCCCGTCGCAAATAGCGGTGACGCCGACTTTTTCCGCATAGCTTAGACCGGCCTCTGGCGATCTTGGCAAATCGGACAGCATCCGGAAATCACCATGGCCGGAGGTCTGGCTTAAGAACGCTCCAGACGGATAAATGCGTGGCCCCGGCGTCAGACCCTCGTCGATGGCGCGCTTCAGACCGAAGGCGGGTCCGCCCATGTCCCTCACTGTGGTGAATCCGCGCATCAGCGTCGCGCCCGCCTCCACGACGGCCATCGTATGCACATAGTTGAAATCCGCAGTCATAGCCATGAGCATGCTGGGCCGCGCCAGAATCGAATGCCAGTGCGCATCGATCATGCCAGGCATCAGGACACCGCCCTTGCCGTCAATCATCTGGCAACCTTCGGGCAGTGGCAACGATTGCGGTTCCACTGCTTTGATCTGCCGGCCTTGAACTACCACACGCATGCCGGTCAGCAACTGATCCGACACGCCATTGAAGATACGTACATTGACGAAAGCCAGTGGCGCGCTTTCGGCCCCCGGCAGGGCAGCATCGCCAGCGTGCGGCGCTGCCCTGCGAGGCACACCCCTCGGTGTAGTCTGCACGTGACCGCCGTCGGGACGGATCGGCCCCAGTGCCGCTTCGTGAACAGCATACAAGGCATTGATACGGGCAGCCGCCGGGTTATGGCAGCCGCAATTGGCAACACGCAGGCGGTTGAAGGACTCGGCTTCCACATCAAACATGACGATATCTCCAGAGTGCCACTCGTTTCTAAATACTCATTGCGCTTGTGACGTTAATGCGGTCCAACGAAAACGCAAGCGTGGCGCCCATGGCATCGGGCGCCGAACAGGCATCGGCCCGCGCGCTAGTGCAGTTGGGCCTCGTGTAAATCCAGCAAGCGGACGTGTTCACGCGCCAACTCGTCGGAAATGCGGTGCGTACGGGCCAGATGGAAGACTGCCTCCCGCGATGCGGCTATTGCTTCCAGGCGCAACTGCCGCTCAAGAGCAGCCTGCTTGACCAGCTCTTCAGCAGATGCCCCGTCCGGCGTTTCACCGGCCTGACGTCGCAAGGCGGCTGTCAAGTTGTCAGCGACCTCCAGATACAGGGCGGCCTGGTCTGGCTGCTCGGCAACCCGGCGCTTGGTGCCTTGCGCCACGCTATCCAGTGCCGCTTGGAGCATGGCATCCTGCGCCAGCAACGCCTCTTGCTGTGTCCGGCTATTGGGCGGAAAATGCAACCCGCGCATCAGACCGGGCAAGGTCACGCTGGCCAGCAACAGCGAAAACACAATCACCATGGCCGCCAACGACACGGCCAGGTCCCTCGCGGGAAAAGGCATTCCGGTATCCAGGGTGAAGGGTAGCGTCATGACACCCGCCAGCGTCACCGCGCCGCGTACCCCTGCCACCGACACGGCCAAAATCAGGCGCAAACCAATCTCGGGTGGCTCAATCCCACGCCGCCGGGCCCTGATCGCGCCGAGTTTGAGTGACACCGTCACCCACAGCAATCGGCACAGGACCAGGCCCAGACACACCGCTAGGCCGTAGACGGGTAGCCAGTACAGTGACTGCCCGCCGGCCTCGCCCGCGGCAAGCGACAATCCCGCCAGAATGGTGGGGAACTGCTCACCCAAGAGCACGAAGATCATGCCGTTAAGCGTGAACTGCACCATCCTCCAGACAGACTGGCGTTCCATGCGCGTGGCGGCAAGCGCCCCGCCGGACAATTCCATATAGCTCATCATGACGCCAGCAGCGACGGCAGCCAGAATCCCCGAGGCATTGGCGTGCTCGGCCACGATGTAAACAAAGAACGGCGTCAATAGGCTAAGCAGCACCTCGGCGCCTGGCTCTTCACCAAGCCGCCGGGTGATGAACATCCGCATCTGCATGATTAGCCACGTGAGCCCGGCCCCGATCGACAGGCCGGCGATGGCCATCCAAAAAAAAGACAGCGTCGCCTGCGACAGCGAAAACGTGCCGGTCACAGCCGCTGCAACGGCAAAGCGAAAGGCGACCAGGCCGCTCGCGTCGTTGAACAACGCCTCGCCTTCCAGAATTGCCATCATGCGGCGAGGAATGTACACCCGGCGCGAGATCGCTCCGACGGCAACCGGATCCGTCGGCGAGACAATGGCCGCTATGGCGAAAGCGACCGGCAAGGGCACTGCGGGAATCATCCAATGAATCAGGTAGCCGACGCCGATCACCGTCAGGAACACTAGGCCAAACGCCAGCTGCAGAATGGAAGAGGACTCGCGCAGCACGGTCAGCTTGGACACTCGCCAGCCGTCGAAGAACAACAGGGGCGGCAGGAACAATAGGAAGAAGATGTCGGGTTCGATCAGTACGCCGCGCTGAAATACGGTGGCGATCAGAAAACCTAGCGCTATCTGCACAAAGGGCAAGGGAATGGCAAAGGGAATCATGCGGACCAGAAAGCCGCTGACCAAGACGGCGACCAACATCGCCATGACAACCGTAAATGCCTCCAAAACGAATATCCCTGAAAATAAACACTGGAGTACTGACGCCTGGGCAGAGGCTCATGCAATATCAAAAGCCTAACGTCCCACCGTGCGCTGATGGGTACGCAGGATACGCGAGAAGCGGCTCTTGTGCCTCTTGATCATCTGCGCAGGAATTATAGTGAGGCTATGCACAAACTATCGCGACAACAAAAACTGTTGATGGTGGAACGTAATTTGAGGCATTGGCGTACCCTCATGTTTTTAGTCAAATTAAGCACGCAGAAGATCATTATCCGATTAGCTTCCATATCAGATCAGCGCGCAAGAGCAGCCACCGCCAGTTTTCACTTAAGTACCACGAATCATCGTTGACCGGGTCCTATCGATTAAGTAATCTCAAAATGCGAACTAAAGCTCGCGCTACTTATAAAACTACTCTCATCCACTCGTTTACGGGTTTTGGAGCAATAGAGAAGTAGTTTTCGCAAGTGGTTTTATTCGAACGTCCATCGTTTTGGCTATTTCAGGATACACATGAAGAAGCGCGAATTGCACATCCGTACGCCGCGGATTGGTTTAATAATGTCCATAGTGCTGGCTACGCTTTCCACAAACGCCATGGCAGATACCAAAGTGCCGGTACTCATGCAAGTACCTGCCGGCAACGCTATCGCTTGGAATGCGCCTGCGACGGGTCACATCACGTATGTGTGTCGGACGAGCCCTACCGACGCGACAAAGCCTGTATGGACAGTCGGCTCAGCTTCGGCCACGCTGGGCGATCGCAGTGGAAACCTCAGCGGCACATACACAAGCCCACCGGAAACCTGGAAAAGCGCCGATGGGTCGACGTTGACGGGATTGGAAATAGTGCGTGTTCGCTCGGGAACGGAACGACTTTATGACCAATTAGTCATGGCTAATCCGTCGATCGGCGTTGGGCTACTGACGGGCGTCACTTATATTCAGCGGTTAGTTGACACGGGAGGAGCGCCACCCCATAAACCATGTACTAGTTCGAATGTCGGCGACCAAGAGGAAGTCGCGTATCAAGCTGAGTACGTATTCTGGAAGCCGAACTAGCCCTCGTGGCAGCGGGTACCGATTCCGAAAGGTGGGGGAGCCCTCATCACGCTCAGCAGTTGCGCTATATGGCTTAAGCACCAACCGGGTAATCGTAAGGCTTATCGTGGATACCCGCGTATGACACCGGGATTACGCTATTAGCGGTGCGTGCGAAAACATTGGCTTGCCAAGTCCTGGCATGGCTGCTTTATAAATGGAACCGCTGGACGACTCGATGAAATAGATCTCCGCCGCGCAGTCTCGGAACGCGAGATTAGTGACTAGCTTTCCTTGTGGTGCATCAATACGCCGAAGCGGCTCGCCCTCGGCCGAAAATAGCCATATGCAGCCTAAACCGGCGTGCGCCACCAGTAGTTCGCCCTGAGCGGATAGGGCCAGACCATCCGGCCCTATCCCACCTGACATCTGAACGAAGCGCCCCACTTTTAAGGGTTGAAAGTCCCGCCCCAATGGCACCCGCCACACGCTATTGTCGCGCGTAATCGCCAAGAACAGTGTGCGCTCTTGCAGGTCCATCGTTAGACCGTTCGGGCTCGGCAAATTGTCCAACAAGCAATTGAGCCGTCCGTCTGCGCTGAGCCTGAACAGTCGGCCCGTCGGATCATGCAGGCCGGTTGAACCTTGATCTGTGAAGTACAGATCTCCGTTGCCGGCAAAGAACAAATCATTCACGCCCTTGAAACGCGCGGATCCGTATTCCTGCAGCAACGGTTCAATGCGCTGTCGCTGGCGGTCGTAGATCATGATTCCATGCTTATGATCGGCGACGAAGATCCGACCATCCTGGTGAATTTTCAGGCCGTTGGGCCATCCGTCGTACTGGTACGCGATACGTATCTGGCCATCCGTATCCAGAGTTAGCAAGCGTCCATTTACAATATCGACGCACCAGAAGACACCGTCGCGATCGAAACTTGGTCCCTCCAGGAAAGAGGTGGCCACTAATCCGGACGGCTGATTGGCATTCAGGCCGGATTGCGGATCACCTGTACGTAGTTCGTCGGGGAGGCTTGCAACTAACGTCCCTGTGACGCGCGGAGGAGGAGCGTACAACATCAATCCCCCTACGGTTTCAAATCAACTTGTGTGACCATGCGCTTCGTACTTTCGTAGATATTCTGCATGGCCGTCTCGGTTTCGCCCGGCGAAAGCGGCGCAGAAACGGAACCGAGCTGTTCCCTTAGCTTCGCGGAAACTTCGGGTATAGAAACGACTGTACGTAGAGCCTCACTGAGTTTTTCAACGAGATTGCCATCCATTTTTGCCGGACCCACGATCACAAAGTGGTCATCAAAATACAAGCCTGGCACTGTTTCAGACACTAGTTTCAACTTCGGAAACAACGGAGAACGATCCTTTCCCGCCACCGCGATCGCTTTGGCATGGCCAGAATTCAGCACACCAAAGACACCCGCCAGGTTATCAATCCTTGCATCGATGAAACCTCCCATGAGGTCTTGATTACCTGGCGCTGAGCCCTTGTAGTGAACGATATTGATATCGAGATTGACTGCCTTGGCCAAATAAGCAGTCATGAGATGTGTACTGGACGATGGCCCTATCGTGCCAATCGATACTTTTCCCGGATTCTGTCGGCAATAAGCGATGAACTCTTCCATGTTACTGACTGGCAGAGAGCTTCTGACGATAAACAGCATTGTATTTTTTGTTAACTGCGCGATCGGCGTGAAGTCTCGTATCGGGTCGAATTTCTGAAGTTCTGGATCCAGTGCGGGCGCGCTGGCTAGCATGGAAGAGCTCAGATAAAGCACTTGACCATTTGGCTCTTGGCTCATGACATACTTGCTCGCAATCAAGCCCGTCGCGCCGGGACGGGGATCGACCAGCACCGTCTGTCCCAGAATCGTTTGCAACTTCTCCGCTACGATCCTCGCGATATTGTCGGCGCCTCCGCCGGCAGGACCCGGAATCACGATACGAATAGGGCCGGTGGACTCTTGAGCCTTGGGCGCTCCCGTTGCTGCGACTAAGGCTGATCCAAAGACAAGCTTGATTGCTTGGCGACGCGTTGACATGGAGGTCCTTTCTTAGTTACCAGAATGATCAGAAAATCGGAAGCACGGAAATTTTTCGAATGTGATGAGAGGAATATCTGACTCTGCGTTGTTTCTCGATATCGGCGATTCACGCTGTCATATTCTGTGATTGAAGTGTAGTAATCTTCGCCAGCAGCTGCGCAAATAAGAACAGTGAAGCGATTCCGTTTCGTTTTCAATGACTGGGCAAGTGATGAGCAATAAAGCATCGATCCACAACCGCCTTCTCGCCAAACTCGGCTTTCGTCATTTACAAGCTGTGGTTCTGACGGCAGAACTCGGAAGTACGCATCGGGCGGCAGAGATGGCCAACATCAGTCAACCTAGTATTGCCAAATTTCTTGCTATGGCCGAGGGCGTGGTTGGTGAGCCCCTCTTCGAGCGCCATTCCAGAGGTATGCGGCAGACGTCAACGTGCAAGACTCTGCTGCCGATCTTTCAAGCGATGCTTCTGTTGGTCCAGCGTAGCGCCAAGACTCTCGACGCCGTGCAGTCGGGCAAGACAGGTACCATGCATATCGGGGCCCTGCCCGCGGCATGTAATGGTTCCCTCGTGAGAGGCATCGCTCAGTTCTGTCAGCGATTTCAGCAATTTCAATTGCATCTTGAAGAAAACGACCAAGATCATCTGCACGAGTTACTCATGAGTCGCGTCTACGATGCCGTATTGACACGCACACCGACGATTGGTCACAGCCCACTGAAGTTCGAACCGTTAGAGGATGACCACAGCGTTGTGCTCGCTCGCACGGGACACCGGCTGTCGCATCGGCGGGCGCTGTCGCTGGACGTGCTAGGTGATGAGCAATGGCTGATATTGCCATTGCAATCGACGAGTCGGATTATTTTCGAGAGTTGGTTCTCTGGCGGCGTTCCTTATCCTGTCGTTTCCAACGTGACTACTTCGTCCTTATCCGCGATTACTGGCCTTGTTGCGTATAGCGACGCACTTATTGTGCTACCGGCCAGTTTTGCCGGGCCCGCACTGATGTCCGGCAGCGTCTGTGCTCTTGACGTTCAACGCCAAGAGTCGCTCAGGCCGTTGGGCATTCTCTGGAATCCCGCAGCGGTCAGCACCGCGACCAGCACATTTTGCGACTGGATGACCGCCGGTACTTGGCGCGATAGTCTCTAACCAGGATAGCGTCGAATTCGCATGGTGCCGGTCTGACCATGCACAGTCTTTGTCGATGTACTGCACGCCCTCAGTCGACCTTCGCGCCAGAATCCTTCACGATATTCTCCCACCGTGGTAGCTCGGTGCCGATAAGCTTGGCGAATTCAGCTCGCGACAAAAAATAGGGTTCTACTCCTTGCGCGGCGAGACTACGGCGTACGCCTTCGTCCTCGAGCGCTTTCTGAGTCGCTTGCGATAGTTTGTCGAGTACGTCGACGGGTGTCTTGGCCGGAGCGAACAAGCCATACCAAGGATCCTCTCCGTAACCGGGGATACTCTCACCGATGGTCGGCACACCAGGAAGATCGGGCAACCGCTTCGTACTTGCGATCGCCAAAACTTTTAGTTTTCCGGCTTTCACTTGCGAAATGCTGGACGCAACCGCCTGAAATGCCACCGATACTCGACCGCTCATGACGTCTGTCGTCGCGGCGGCGGCGCCGCGATATGGAACATGCATCATTTCCACCTCGGCCGATTTATTGAAGACCTCTCCCATGAGATGGTTAAGCGTGCCATTACCCGCGGATGCATAGGTGACTTCATTTGGCTTGGCCTTTGCCAGCGCCAGGAGTTCTTGGATATTGTTGGGGGGAAAATCCGGTGCCGCGACCAGCAACATGCTGCCCGTTCCAAATGGGGAAACTGGCGCAAAATCTCGCTCCGGCGAAAAGCCGGGCTCGCTATACAGGTACGGATTGATTAAATGCGCACTGCTGACGTTGAACAAGAGCGTATACCCGTCCGCGGGGGCCCTGGCCACCGTCGATATTCCGATATTGCCTCCCGCCCCGGGGCGGTTCTCCACCACAATGCTCTGATTCAAGATACTACCTATTTTCTGCAGCACAATGCGGGAAACAACATCACTCGCACCGCCGGCGGCTTGCGGCACCACTACGGTAATAGGACGATCCGGATACGGCGCCGCATAGGTCGCTGTGACGACCGCGTATAGGCCCAAAGAGAGGGCACATCGAAGGATGTTTTGATATCTCATGAATTTCCTCTTGAAATAGGACGTCTAGTTAACTAAACCGGACGCCCGAGATGAAATAAGCAATCACCGACTTGGCACGCCGCAATGGCGCGCTCGCAGATGACGACGCCATCGGATTGAAATTTTTCTTCTATTGGCGTACGCATCGGCGCATCCGGAAAGTAGATGTGGCCGGCGACGTCTCCGGTGTTCACGTGATCGCCGAGACACACCGCTGCTTCGAATATGCCGTCGGTCGACGCATAAACGAATGCTTGCGGAGACACGCGCATGAACTGGACTGGCCCGGCGGGTTCGCACAGCGAGGGCGAAATGACGCCCAAATGCGCGAGTACCCGGCGTACGCCGGCTTCGCATAATTTCCTCAGCGCCGGATTGACCCAGGCACGGCCGCCGAGTTCGGTTCCGATGCGGATTATTTTGTTCCGCACAGCGGCATCGTAGCTACTGCCGATACCACCTCGGCCCTCGAACAATACACCGTAAGGCGCGCCGAAAACGCGCATCATCTCTTGGCTCTGTTCCAGGAGATGAGGGTCATCCGCGGCCAGAGATACCGTTGAGCCCAGGTAGTTCAGCGACGAGCCCCCACTGTGCAAGTCCAATACCACGTCAACGCGGCTCAGTAGCTCGGTCTCGATGAAATGGGCAATCATCTTCGAAGGACCTCCATGCGGATCCCCCGGATAGATGCGATTTAGGTTTTCGCCGTCGATCGGCGACACGCGAAGTCCGGCCTTCGCTGCTGGGTAGTTCGCCATCGGCAGGATGAGAATTTGTCCACGAATGTTCTCCGCATCGAGACTTTGTGCCAACCGCGTCAGTGTGACTTGCCCTTCATATTCATCGCCGTGCGTGCCGGACATGAGTAGTACACGCGGGCCGTCGCCGTTTCGTATGCTGACCAACGGTATCGGCAACCATCCATAGGCTGAGCGATGTACTGAGTGCGGAAGTCGTGCGATTCCGGAGCGTTTGCCATTTTCGTCAAGCGATATATCGATGCTAATGCGGCTCTTCGTCATAATTCCCTGACCTCTTCGGGGAAGAGATTGCTAAAGACTAATGAACCATTGTGTTAGCGGGCGCTGCCGTGTGCAAAATCGAATTAGGCTTAGCGATTCCAATTCGTTATCTCGTCGAGTCCGAGCTATAGAAAAGCCGTTTATTTCGCTCAAAGGCGAGTGCGGGCGTATTCCACTGGACACTACGGCATGCTGTCACCGATCGTGCGTACGATTCCGTTGCAACTGCTGTCTTATCACAAGGCGTGTGTGGCACGGATGTGGACAAGCCACGGAACTTGGCTAAGAGCGTGACGGTGGAGTAGGGGCGTCAGGCTTTTTCATTTGTGAAGAATGAAAATAAAGTCGGTCGATGCCTATTGTTCATCACTTAATTGTGATTGACGCGGACCAGCCTAGGGTGGCTTAGATTTTATGTACTTGCTGGCGGCCGTCGGGTGGAGTGCGTGGTCGAATGTGCCGTGGCAGGGTGAAACTCACGCGCGAGCTGCCGGATGGCGTCGTTTTTAGCTGCGGTTGCACGTGTTGTGAGCCTTTCGGTGAATATAGCGAAGACCCGAACAGAGTCTTTATGCGCAAGCCTGCGTTCTGAGCCTTTTAGTCCTTCATACGCCCCTTGCACGCGCATAAATAGCGAAGGGCGTAACAGTACGTGCATTATTCGTCCTTATTGTTGGTAAAAAGGGTAACAAAATACGCAAATCAATGAAATAGTTTCATATCGTCGATATGGTAGGAAGGAGACTAGACTGTTTCTTGCAGTTAATTTCACCGGAAGGGCTCCACTATGAATCGATTCACGCGTATTTCATTATTTGGGGTTGGGCTGGTTGCCGGCATAGCTGTGTTGCCGGCAAGTGCACAGGTGTACAACAACACCGCTACAGCAACCTTCACCGTCAACCTGATCATTCAATCTGACTGCACCATAGCCGCCAATCCACTCAGTTTTGGCACGTCCGGCGTATTGGATACTAATGTCGACGCGGAGACGACTGTTTCGGTCACTTGCAGCAACACCACGCCCTATAACATCGGACTCAATGAAGGTAACGTTACAGGCTCGACCGTGGCTAATCGTTTGCTGGCAGGCACAACCGGAGGCAATACCGGAACAACTGTCGCCTACCAGTTATATCAAGATGCCGCCCGAGCGACGGTCTGGGGTAACACCCAACCTACCGACACGCTGAGCGGCGTCGGTACAGGCACCGCGCAGACGATCCCTGTCTATGGTCGCGTACCGCCCCAGACTACGCCTACGGCCGACACTTACCAGTCAACTGTCACTGCCACCGTGTTCTTCTAGGTCGTGGTGAGATGGACCAATGAGCGACGCCGTTTGATGATGCGTGGGCGGATTGCGATCGTAGGCCTGGCGTTGTGCCTGTTCACCGCACGGGCGGCCGGTGTCACATTACAGGTATCACCGGTCACGATTGAAATGGCGCAAGGTCAGAATGGTGCAGCGCTAACATTGACGAATCCCGGCGACACTCCCGTGTATGGGCAGGTACGGGTGTTCGAGTGGGACCAGCACAATGGCGAAGACACGCTTGCCCCGACGGAACGGCTGGTAGCAAGCCCCCCACTGATTCAGGTGACGCCAGGCGGCGACCAACTCGTACGCCTGGTTCGTACGCCGGGAGATAAACCCGCGGTTGAGCAGGCTTACCGGATCGTGATAGACGAAATTCCGCACGAACAGACCATGCCGCGTAGCGGCGTGCTGATCCGGATGCGCTATTCAATTCCGGTGTTCGTCGATAACGGGCTGTCGGCGCAGGATAGCCCCGTACTGGCCTGGACGCTGCTACGCGAAGGTGGCGACTGGACGCTCCGTGTCGAGAACAGAGGCCGACAGCGAGCACGCATCAACACAGTTTGGATAGTCGACACCCGAGGAAGGCGCTATGACATCCAAGAGGGATTGTTGGGTTACGCCTTACCGGGGCGCTACAAAATATGGCCACTTGATATCCCGGCCAACGCCACGTTTGGCGCTAAGACAGTGATCCACGCCACCATTAACGCGCGGCCAGCTCAGGCGAATATCATGATCTCGCCTGGCAACGGCAAAGCGGGCCGCACGGCAGGGGGGGAACCGTGAATGCTATCTTCCGGTATGTTGGTGGCCCCCTCGAATTGTGCGATTGCGCCAGCAGATCACGGCAAAGCGGTTAGCCGAGTAGCAGTACGTCTGGTTGTCGCGGCGTCCTGCCAATGCATAGCAACGGCTGCCTTTAGTCAATCTTCGGCATTGGATTCACTATCCATTGCTCAGCTTGGCGCCCAAAACGAGCAGGACGTCTTTTTAGCGGTGACGCTGAATGGCCAGGATACGGGCGCGCTGGCCCGCTTCTATGTGCGCAACGGCAAACTGTGGGCCAAGCAGGCGGACCTCCGAAGCATCGGCATCGACGTCGACGCGCATACTTTCAGCAGCGAAGTTATCCCGCTCGATTCAATCGCTCAGCTGACATACCGCTATTCTGCGGCCCGGCAGTCGATAGCCATTGAAGTGCCCCCCGCGTTGCGTACGCCGTACAGGTACGGACAAGCACCAACGACCGCGGTTGGTGAGGCAACGTCGAGTCGAGGTTTGGCGCTGAACTACGATGCCTACTATCAATACGCGCATCGCTCTCAACTGTCTATCTGGAACGAGCTACGCTACTTTGACTCTAATGGCGTACTGGAGAATTCCGGCACTCTGTATACAGGGTCGTACCGCGGTGAGGACAGCTATGTTCGCTTCGATACATCATGGACTCACTCAGATCCTGTACGTCTTCGCACCTTGCGCTTGGGAGACACCATTTCTTCGGCCTTGGACTGGACAAGGCCAGTACGCATGGCTGGCATACAGTTCAGCCGGAACTATGACTTGCGGCCGGATCTCATCACATTCCCACTGCCGCAGTTGGGCGGAACCGCGACTGTACCTTCCACGGTTGACCTCTATATCAACAATATGCGACGCTTCAGTACCGAGGTCCCTGATGGGCCTTTTATCTTTAATGACGCACCCGGGATAACGGGTGCCGGCAACGCTACCATCGTCACCCGCGATGCGTTAGGCCGCTCGGTATCGACGACGCTGCCTATCTACATCGACCGCCGTATGCTGGCCGCCGGGTTGTCGTCGTACTCGGTGGAGGCGGGGTTCATTCGCCGGCGTTACGCGCTGGAATCGTTCGACTACGACAGTCATCCTGCAGCCTCCGGCACCATACGGTATGGGCTGTCTAACGCCCTAACTGTTGAAGGTCATGCAGAAGCCACCGTGGGTGTGTACAACCTGGGCGCTGGTGCCCTGGTGGGATTGGGTGCCAATGGGGTCCTGAACGGAGCGTTGTCACTTAGCGCGGGCACCGGCACGGGAGCGAGGGTCGCGCTGGGATACCAGTTGCTGCAGCAACGGTTCTCTTTGGACCTTCAAACAATACGCAACCTGTCCAACTACCGGGACCTCGGCACCACGGATGGATATCCCATGGCAAAGAAGATGGATCGGGCCACGGTCTCGTTTTCTTTGGATGAACATCACTCTGTGGCTGCTAGCTACATTGGTTATACACTGCCCGGTTACCAGCCATCTCATGTCGGCTCGGTCGGCTATACGGCGAATCTGGGAAAGAGGGTTTCAACGAACCTCAGCGCATACCGGGATTTTGGCGGACGCGAGGACACAGGCTTGTTCCTGAGTGTGAGCATTTCGCTTGATGGAGGCACGTATTTGGGCGCCTATGGTGGCCGGCAAAACGGTGATACCAGCTTCAACCTAACGGCGTCGCGCTCGCCCGACTACGAAGGCGGCTGGGGTTGGGGCCTACAGGCGGGCAAAACAGCCTCGGCGCGTTGGGGGCAGGCGCAGACAACCTATCGCGGCCGATATGGTGAAGTCACGGCGTTGGCCCAGCAAGTAGACGGCCACGGTAGTGCCGCGCTAAACGCCTCTGGCGCCGTCACGCTGATGGACGGTAGTCTTACGGCGTCGCGACGTTTGTACGACGGTTTTGCGTTGGTATCCACAGGAGGTATAGCCGACATTCCGGTGCTTCACGAAAACCGTGTCATCGGCGTCACAGACGCAAGCGGCCATTATTTGATCCCCGACCTAAATTCGTACCAGCGCAATCGGATATCTATCGATGGCCTGGATCTTCCGTCCAATTTCAAATTGGCGCGAAGCAACGCGGAAGTTGTGCCACAGGCGAGATCGGGTGTATTGGCAGAATTCCTGGTTACGGAATACCGAGCTGCTTCGCTTATTTTGCGCGATGCACAAGGCAAGGCTATCCCTGTCGGCGCTGATGTTTACCATGAGGAGTCGGGGGCACGCACCGTGGTAGGGTATGACGGTGTGGCCTTCGTAGAACAGCTGGCAGCCACCAACCACTTGCGTATTCGTTATGAGAACAACACCTGTCAAGTGCAGTTCACGTTCAAGAATACAGACGCTTCCGAGCTTCCTACCATCGGTCCCTTAATATGCGACGCATCTGGATAAAACACTCATTGGCACAACATGCGACCATTGCAGCAATTATTTGCCTAGCGCTTTTCAGCGTTTCAGGGGTGCAAGCCCAAAGCTGCACAGCCAGTGCCTCGCCCATAAATTTCGGCGATGTGCGCCCTATTCAACTGAGCGCAGTCGACGGCACCGGTACGGTCACGGTGACGTGCACGTGGCCGGCGGTCACGTTGAACCGAAATGCTCGGATTTGCCTGAATCTCGGTCCTGGCGTCAACTCCAGTGGTAGCGCGCCCCGCTTCCTGACGAACGGCAGCAACGCGATCCGGTTTAATTTGTTCCAGGATGCCGCGCGCACCAATATCTGGGGATCCATATACTCGACCACGACCCCGAATCCGATCACGTTCGTGCTGGCAAAGCCTATCGCTGGTACAACTGCCAGCCGGGCGATCACCTACTACGGACGCGTCGAGGCCAATCAGCCTACTATTCCGCTAGTGGGCAGTACTGCGACCTCTTACACCACGGCTTTCAGCGGTAACCAAAGCTCACTGAACACCCACTTCTTCGAGATCATCGACAGAACTTGCCCGAACATACAGCAGACGGCATCGACGTTTCCCTTCACCGCCACAGCACGAGTCATTAACGACTGCACCATATCCGCTACCAACCTGAATTTTCCATCGACTGGTGTACTAAAAGCGCGACTTGATGGAACCGCAAGCTTGAGCGTACGCTGCACCAATGGAAATGCGTATCGCGTATCGCTAAATGGCGGCAGTAGCGGCAGCATAAGCGCCCGTTCCATGCAACGTGTCGGCGGAGGAGGTGCTGTGCGCTATCAGCTATACACCAGTAGTGCTCGTAGCGTCATCTGGGGCGATGGTACCAGTGGTACGGCAGCAGTTACGGCAGCAGGTAGTGGCTTGGCCCAAACCTTGACGATCTACGGGTCAGTGCCTGCTCAGAGTACGCCCACTCCAGGCACCTATCGTGACACCATTATCGCCACCATCAGTTTCTAGAGTTCCATGCCACAGTGCCGCGGCTACCGCTTAGCTCGATCACATAACGGTCGTCGAAGGCGATAGTCGGCCAATTCAACCCGGGCACGCTCTCGGGTCCCTTGAACAGGCGGGGTATGCGGCCGAACTCAGGGTCCCAGTCTTGTTGACCGCGCTCTTCGATCAGCTCGCGAGTGGCGGCGCTGGTTACGGTGTAAACGACTTCGAAAGCCGCCGCGTGACGCGGCACCGACATGCCCCTTTTATCCCATCACGAGGGCTTAGAGATTCTGAGCGTCTTGATCAGTAGATGGTACAGGCTGTCGACAGCCTTGGAGCCTTGTGAAGCACGGCTGCGATACACCGACACCTCCATCGGCTTGAGAGGCCCTAGTCCATGCGCGCTGTCCAGGATTTCGAGATGGGCAGGTGCGCTGCACCGGGTCAGGACTGCGACGGCTAATCCGCTTTCGACGGCGGCAATCTGACCCGCCAGACTGGAGCTGTTGTAGACCACCCTATATCGGCGACCTTGCAGGTTCAATGAATTGATCGCGCTTCGTCTGGCAAGGCTACTGTCTTCATAGACGGCAATAGGCAGCGGGTCGCGCAGCCAGGTATCGAACTGCGGCGAACCCACCCACACCATCGGTTCATGAAACAGCAAGGTGCCCCGTCGTGCATGATCCCGTGAAATCAACGCCAGGTCTAGGTCGCCACGTTCGACACGAGGGATAAGGGATGTCGACTGCTCGCAGTCCAGTTCGATGTCAACGGTGCCGTATCTTGGTGCAAAACGCTTGAGGACTGGCGTCAGGTATTTGGCAGCGTAGTCGTCAGGCACCCCAAGGCGAATGCGGCCTCCTACTGTCTCGCCATGAAAGGCCGTTTGCGCTTCCGCGTGTAGGTCGAGTATTCGTCGAGCGTAACCCAGCAGACGTTGCCCATCCGGTGTGAGTTGGTGCTCCCGGGGGCCTCTTACAAGCAATTGCCGCCCTACGGCGGCCTCCAGTTTTTTCAACTGCATGCTGACGGCCGACTGGGACCTGTGCACCTCTGGCGCAGCGTTGGACAGCGAGCCCGCATCCACGACTGTGACGAAGCATCTAAGCCAATCGACATGTAGATCCGGATAGGCCATGGCATTTCCTATGTATTCGTTTTTCAAATGGCATACAGAAGAATTATGCGCTTTTTAACATCCAATATCCGAGGCATAGTTCATCGCCAGTGCAGACTTTCGGTCTCTAGCTTGCCGTTGCAAGTCATGGATGCCGTACTTGCAGGTTGGTGGATATCGATGAAGGAGTCCCCGTTTTGACACGCGATGCCGTAGATTTATATGCACTTGATCCTCATCGCGTATGGTCCGGTTTCACGCAGCTGCTTCCCATAGCGATTTTCGTGACTGTTTTTGGCGTGGCATTCGGACTTGCGGCTAAGCAGATGGGATTGGACAGTGTCTCGGTCGTTCTCATGAGCACGTTGGCCTTTGCTGGCGCGGCACAGTTTGCGGTGCTGGATCTGTGGGGCGCGCAAGTGCCGCTGGTTCCTCTGGCTATTACCGTGTTTGCCATCAACGCTCGTCATCTGTTGATGGGCGCTGCACTCTTCCCATGGCTGTGCCATCTGTCGCCCGCGAAGCGCTACGGCGTGATGCTCGTTGTGTCTGACGCCAATTGGGCTATGTCCATGCAGGCGTTTGGACGTGGAGAGTCGGGCATGGGATTGTTGCTGGGCGGTGGAATTGCCCTTTGGCTGTCCTGGATACTAGGCTCCTGGCTGGGCCTTTACGTGGGTAGCGTCATTCACGACCCCGTGAGTCTGGGTTTGGACATGGTAATGGGCTGCTTCCTCTTGGCCATGGCGGTTGGCGGACGGAAGAGTCCGCGCGTGATTTTTATATGGGTAGTGGCGGCATGCTCTTCGTTGATCGCTGACGGGTATCTGCCCGAGAACAGTCATGTGATGGTGGGCGCCCTGGCAGGCGGCACGTTCGGCGCCTTTTGGACGGAGAAAGGGCAGTGAATATCGAAACGTCAGGTACCGGCACACTGGCCGTCGTGCTGGTCGTCGCGGTCGTAACGCTGGCCACCCGCTGGGGCGGGGTGTTTATCATGTCGCTCGTTCCCATTAGCGACCGAGTTAAGCAGTTCATCAGTGCTATGTCCGGCTCGGTGCTGGTAGCACTTTTGGCACCAATGGCGGTGCATGGGGATAACGGTGCACGACTCGCGCTATTAGCGACGGCGACGACCATGCTGCTGTTGAAGAAGCCCCTGCCAGCCATCGCGGCGGGCATCGTTACAGCAGCATTGTTCAGGTATTTGCTTTCGCTGGCTGCTTAGCGGCCTGGACGAGTCGCACTCACTCGCCCTTGCCCGGTAGGTCTTGGGTCGCGTCGATCGCGCGCAAAAGGCGCCCGAGATGCCCACTGCTAGAGAAACCCAGGTCGGTACTCACGCGCGCCACCGCCTCGCCGAGGGCGATGCGCTGACGAGCGGCCTGCGCCACGAGTATGCGCCGCAACGCAACCGGCGGGAGCCCGTAGGCCGTGAGGCATGCGCGTTGCAACGTTCGCGTGGAAACACCCAGCGCGTCCGCCGAATCGGCTACGGCGGGCGGGGAGTGCCCTTCCTCGAGCTTCTCGCGCAGGGCGTCGACCCAGCGTTGTGCCAGATTGGGCGAGCCAGCGAGCAAGACCTCGATGGGCCGACTACTGCCGAGTTGTGCAATCAATGCGGAGATTAACGCCGGCAAGGCGCTGGGCGACAGCGCCGGTTTCCAGAGTGCATCTAGCATGGTCTGGGCGGCGCCATCGAGTTGCAGGACGCCGCTCGCGTTGCAGTTACGCAGCAGTTCGGGGGCGAGATACAGTTCGCCATGCTGCTGGGCGACGCTTTCCGCGCGCGTACTGTGTTTGAAGTAGGACGGGAGCAAGAGCGCCTGACCTCGCACTAACCGGCCGCGGCGGCGCGTACCTCCGTCATCCTGCCACGCGCTGTCAAGCACGCCTGCACGCGGCCAGAGCAGCATGGCGCAATCGTGCTCATGCCAATGAAAGGCGTAGCGCGGTTCACGGCTGGTGGCAAAAGCAAAGCCGGCTTGAGCGATCAGTTTCTGTTTGGACGAAAGTGTAGTGCAGCGCGTCATGGCAGTAGAGCGGGAGGCACGAAACAACGGCACGCGCCCTGGCGGCGCATGCAGACAATGGGGTTCAGTATCGGCGCGCCGGTTTATTAATGCAAGGTTGCGGGTCGCTGTCGCGTTTGGGATTGTCTTCTGTCGCTCTTCGGTTCGCGTGGGTTTCCGGCCATCTCTACGATAAGTCGCACTAAACCATTACAAGGGGATGTGCATGATGCGCACACCGTCATTCGCCCTGATCCTGGGCCTCGTACTGTCCGCGGTCCCGGCTGCGAGTTTTGCTGATTCCGCCTGGCCGGACAGACCGGTCACCCTGATCGTACCGTTCCCGGCTGGCGGGGGAACCGATCTGGTCGTGCGGACGCTGCAACCGGCTCTGAGCAAGCAATTGGGCCAGACTGTCGTCATCCAGAACGCCGGTGGCGCGGGCGGAACAGTCGGCTCGGGACAGGCAGCGCGCGCCAAGCCGGACGGTTATACGGCTCTTGCCGTCACCACCAGCACCACAGCCCTGGCCGCCAATCTTTACAAGAATCTGGCTTACCGTCCCGCGCAGGATTTTGCCTATGTCGGCTTCATCGGAACGTCGCCGTATGTCCTGGCTGCGCACCCGTCTCTTAAAGCCTTCACGTTGCCCGCGCTTATCACAGCGCTGAAATCCCGCGGGCAAGGCACTTTTGCCTCGGTCGGCGCCGGCACCGTGTCGCACCTGCTTGGTGAAATGTTTGCGAAGGACGAAAAGCTGGACCTGACTCATATCCCATACCGTGGCGCTGCTCCGGCTTATACGGATTTGGTCGGCGGCGAAGTCGATGTCATGTTCGACAACCCCGTTGGCCTCGCACCGTTCGTGCAGAGCGGTAAGCTCGCGGCTGTGGCCACCACGGCCGCAACGCCGATTCTGCCCGACGTGCCGACATTCGCCGCGCAGGGCATGCCGACCTACACGCAGTCGCTCTGGTACGGTCTGGCTTTTCCGAAAGATACGCCACCCGCCATCGTAGAGCGGATGAACGGCGCCCTGAACGCCGCGCTGCGGGATCCGGCCATCGCGGCGGATCTGGCCGCCAAAGGCGTCGATGTCCGGCCGGACACGGCTGATGCGCTGACCCGTAGCGTTGCCCAAGATCTCGCTTTCTGGGGCGAGCTCATCAAGAAAAATGGAGTCCAGTTTGACTGATCTTTCTTCGATTCGCCCCGTGGAGCCGCAGGCCGGCGAGGCAGCGTTGCTGAGCGTATTTGTCGACGCGTCCGCCAGCGTGTCTGGCGGCAACCCCGTCCCTCTCGTGCGGGATGCCCGCGGGATGCAGGCCGAGGACATGCAGGCCTTGGCCGCCTACCATGGCCACGAGTCTGCCTTCGTGCTGCCGGCCGATGAGCCGGACTATCTGTGTCGGCTGCGCTTCTTCGTGCCCGGCCATGAAATGGAGATGTGCGGTCATGCGACGGTGGGAGCGCTGTGGGCGCTACGGCAATGGGGCTACTGGACTACGCCTTGGGCGCGTGTGCAGACACTTAGTGGCAGTGTCGACATCGAATGGGACGAGGCCCGCGGCTGGGCGTGGATATCGCAACCCGCCGTGACCTTGGCTTTGCTGCCCGCCCAACAGTGTGACGCGATCGCCACAGTCTTGCGGATTGATCCCGGACTGCACGCTGTCAATGCCAGCACGAGCCGAGTCAAGACCCTGGTCCGGATGCCTGACGCAGCCGCTTTGGATGCTTTGGCGCCGGACTTCGGTGCGATGCGTGACCTGTGCGACGCCATCGATTCCACTGGCTTGTATCCGTATGCCGTCTCGGACGATGGTGTCTTTGCACGCCAGTTCCCTAAAGCCTCGGGCTATCCTGAAGACGCCGCCACCGGCATTGCCGCGGCAGCCTTGTGGGGTCATTTGGACAGCGTGGGCGAGGTGCCGGCCGACCAGATATGTACCGTGCGCCAGGGCGTGGCGATGGGCTCGCCCTCGGCAATCCAGCTACGTCGCCGTACCGATGCGCCAGGCTGCTGGTTGAGTGGGGAGACGCAATGGCTCACCTGACGCATCGTCACCAGGCGCGGTTGCTGATTTTTAACCTTACACAAGGTGTCTCCTACTGTTGAGTGTGGCATGTTCTTCATGCAGCCTCGGAGAAGCGCAAACCTGCAATACCTGTGATCGCTAATACAAGGAAGAAGACGCGAGTCCAACTGAGTTGCTCGTTAAAGAACACGAGTCCGATCAGAACTAGACCGATGGTGCCTACGCCTGTCCAAATGGCATAGGCAGTTCCGACCGGTAATGAACGAAGAGCAAGTGCAAGCAAAAAGATGCTGCTCAACGCGGCCATCACGGCAACGATGCTAGGCCCAGGTCTTGACCAACCCTCATTTAACTTCAGGAAAAGCCCCATCAAAATTTCCAACGCCGCAGCAAGGAATAGATATGTCCATGCCATGGTTCAGCCTTTCGGAAGATCAAGTTGGTTCTGATCGAAAGGAGAGCCCTCTTGCTTGGACACCAAGAGTCCTTGCTGCACGGCAGGCTTTGACTCGATCAAATCCAGCCAACGGCGAACATGCGAGAACGGCGAAATGTCCAAACTCAATTCGCTCCAGGTGCGCAACCATGCGAATGCCGCGATGTCCGCAATGCTGTAGCTTGGCAAAGCGATGAAAGCGGACTCGCTTAGTCGAGCATCCACGACCTGATACAAACGCAATGCCTCTTTCCGGTACCGCTGAATGGCCTCAGGATTTTCAGTCTTTGATCCGTGGAGAAACCACCATAATTGACCAAGCATCGGGCCAATGCCTCCAATTTGAAAATGCAACCACTGCTGGACGGCCACTTGTTCGACGTCCGTCGGTGGCAATAGGCATCCAGTCTTTGCCGATAGATAGGAAAGAATGGCTCCCGATTCGAAGACCGTCACACCGGACTCTTTATCAAAAATGGCCGGAATCTTGCCGTTGGGGTTGATCCTCCGGTAGCTCGGCTGGTGCTGATCGCCCCGCGATAGATCGAGATTCACTTGGTCATAGTCGAGCCCCGCCTCATTCAAGAAGATAGCGATCTTCTGTCCATTTGGCGTGTTCGCGGTATAGAACGTGAGGGAGTTGGTGTGATTCATGGTTGCCTCTTATTTGTCCATAGAATTGCAATTGCAATCATTGCAATTGCAATTCTATGGACAAATAAAAATTTCTGCAACCTGTTAGGTAAGAGGCTTGCCATTAATGGGCACTGTATGCATGAACTTACGCAACGGCGCTGTCCCTAGATGCACGAACGGTCTCGAAAGTCCGATCAAGACCCTCGGCCAAGGCCTGCTGTTCGCTGGCGCTGAACTGATTGAGGAACAGTTCGGTGATGGTGGATTGGTACACCTTCCACATCTTCTTGCGTAGTACGCGTCCTTCTCTTGTGATGGACGCGTAGGCCGCACGGCCGTCCGTGGCCGAACGACTGCGTGTCACCAAGCCTTCTTGCTCCAGGCGGTCCACCAGTCTCGTCAGGTTGTAGCGCTCAATGACCAGCGTGTCGGCGAGCTCGTGCATGCGCCGCGTTCCTCCCGGCCCGCTCTCCAAGCCCCAGAGCGTGTCATACCACGCGTAGCTGGGCAGATTGGCATCCGCCAAACGGCGCTCAACCTCCCGGATCATCATTCGATGTGCGCGCACAAATGAGTACCAAAGGTCAGGTTTTGCCGCTGTCATAACCAAGCTTCTCTCATATTATTTCGGTTGCAAATGCAATTCTATCTCACCGAAATTTCCGTCTAACGTATCCCCGACAACTGCCGCACAATATCCCGCAACGCAGGCCCCACCCGTTCACGTAACACCGCCGCAGGCAACAGTGACGCCGGCCCTCCGCAACTCATCACGAATACACCTTCGCCCGTGACAGCCTGGAACGGCACCGCCACGGCATTAATACCCGTCTTCCAGGCTTCCAACGAGAAACAACATCCGGTAGCCGCCAGATCCGAGCAAGCTTGCTGCACGACATCCCCAGCTGGGGCCGCTCGTCCCAGACGCTGTAGCAACGCGTCGCGCGACACATCGGGCAAGGCCGCGACGTGAGCCAGTCCCATCGCGCTATCCAGGCTGGCCCGATATCCCACGGGCAGACGCAAATACAACTCGGACGAGCCGTGAATGGCTTCCACATAGACCATCGCATCGCCATCGAACGTGCCCAACGCTACTGCACCGCCTGTCTCACGTGCGAGTTGCACCATCGACGCTTTCGCCAACTCGCGTACTTCCAGTCCGACTAGTACGCCAAACCCCAGTGCCAATACACCATAGCCGGGGGAATACTTGCCGCTATCGGTGTGATAGCGCAAATAGCCCAACTCGGCCAAGGTGTAGGTGATGCGGCTGATGGTTGGCTTAGGCAACCCAGTCAGGCCCGCTAGGTCCTGATTGCCCAAGATCGTGGCCCCGGGCCCGAAACAGCGCAATACCCCAAGCCCGCGCGCCAATGCTTCGATGAAATTGGGCCCCGACCTTCCCTGGCTGCTGCCTCGACGACGACGCGCAGGTCCGCTTCGTTCGGTAGTTTCTTCGCCGGGATCAGATGAATCGACTGGGGGTTGCATAGAGGCTGCTTCGCTTTTATAGTTAATTTCTAATAATGGAATTAAATTCCATTGTTCGGAATTTACAAGAAGTAGATAGCCTCGTCCACCACATCAAGGGGAAAAATATGTTCCAACGAGTCTCTACCTTTGCCGCCGCGCTAGCACTGTCGGCATGCGCGGGACTGGCCCATGCCGCCTATCCAGAACAACCCATCACCATCGTTTCGCCCTTTCCCGCGGGTGGTGCTACCGATGCGCTGACTCGCATTCTGGCCAGTCGCATGAGCACGGCGCTGGATCAGAAAATCATCGTCGAGAACAAGGCAGGTGCCGGCACCACCATCGGAGCCTCTTATGTCGCGCGGGCTAAACCCGATGGCTACACATTGCTGATGGCTACCAACTCAACTTTGGTCACCAACCGCTATCTGTATAAATCACTACCGTACGATCCAGATGCCTATGCCCCCATCGGCATGGTTGGGATTGGCCCAATGATTCTGCTAACCAACAACAAAAACGGCTTCACCAAAATCACCGACATCGTGGCAAGTGCCAAGCAGCGTCCTGAGCCACTAACATTCGCTTCCTTCGGGCCGGGTACCTCATCGCACTTGGCCGGCGAATTATTTAAACAAGAAGCGGGAATTAATCTGCTGCATGTGCCGTTCAAGGGCGCGACGCAGGCCTTGCCGACCCTGATCAACGGCGACGTCGATCTGTTCTTCGATATGGTGGCGACTGGCATGCCTCAGGTCACGGCCGGCAAGCTTAACGTGCTCGGTATTACGAGCAAGAGCCGTTTACCCACTCTGCCTGATGTACCGACGCTGGCGGAACAAGGTTATCCGTCATTCAACCTCAGTGCTTGGTTTAGCTTTGTCGCCCCACCCGGCACGCCATCCGATGTGCTGGCCACGTTGCAACAAGCCTTGACCACCACACTGCAAGATCCAGCCGTGCGTGACAGAATGCTGACCATGGGCATCGAGCCGCGGTCAGGATCCGCACGCGAGCTCACCGAACAGATTCGTAATGAGCAGCCTATTGTAGAAAAGCTCGTCAGTCAGGCGAAGCTGCCACGGCAGTGAATGTACTTGCGCCACGTTGAGCGATACGCTTGCCCCTAGTTCCAGGGAAGCCCGATTCGTATGGTTTGAGGGAGCCCCCGGGAGTTACCGCTGGAGCTTTTTTGGGGTATCGATTAAAACGGAGGGATCCCATTGGAGAAGCCGCGCATGAACCGTTCACTATCCCCCCAATCGCCCGAAACTCACGCTGATGCCGCTTGGCTCGCCCGTGTCCATCTTGCGGCAGCGAATCGACTCGCCGTCTACGACGAGTTGGAAGAAGGCATCGACAACCATTTCACCATGATGGTGCCCGGCTATGAAGACCGCTACCTGGTGCTGCCGTTCGGCCGCCATTGGTCAGAGGCCCGCGCCAGCGACCTCATTGTCTTCGACGAGCGCGGACAGGTGCTGGAAGGCCAAGGAGACTTGGAGCTGAGTGCATTCTGTATCCACGCGCCGCTGCACCGGATCACCGGCGCCAAGGTCATATTGCACACCCACCAGACCTGGGCACTGGCGCTGAACATGCTGGAGGACAACCGGCTATTACCCTGCAGTCAGACGGCAGCCTTTATCACCAAGCATATCGCCTATGACGATGGGTATACGGGTCTGGCCTCGGCACTGAGCGAGGGAGAGCGCCTTGCCACCCAGCTTGGAGACAAGCAGGTGCTTTTTATGAAGAACCATGGGGTGCTGGCGGTAGGCGATACCGTGGCGCAGGCGTACCGTCGCTTGTATCGGCTCGAGAAGGTGTGTCGCGCCCAGGTCCTGGCGATGTCGGCCGGTAAACCGCTTTCGCTGCTGCCAGACGCGCTCGTGGACAAGGTGGACACCCCCAACCCCGAAGACAGCCATTCCCGCGAGGAGCGTGAGAGGCTCTATTTCGAAGCGATGATGAGGGTGTTGGACCGAGTGATGCCTGGCTACGCGGATTGAGATTTCCGCTCTACGGTTTGGGTGGTCATGTCGTGCATTTGGCCGAGATTCATGATGACATGACCTCAGTTTTCATCACTTTTAGAATAGTGATGAAAACTGACGCTTGAGTGTTTCTCTCAATCCCCTGCGCACTTAGACCGCGGTGTAAGGCTCGTAGTCGATATAGCCCTTCGCATCGCCACCATAGAATGTGCTGCGATCGGGATCCGTCAACGGCCAGCGATTGCGCAGTCGTGCGACCAGATCTGGATTACTGATAAAGCTCGAGCCAAATGCCGCCAGATCGATGACGCCTTTCTCGATCATTTGTTCTGCGCGATCACGTGTCATCCCGCCGGCCAGAATGAGGGCAGTCTTGGGCAGGTGGCTTTTAATGGTCCGCAAAAGCGCATCGAACTTCGACAACGCTGCACCTTCGATCGTGGCGTCGCCGACGGCAAATCCGGATTGATCCATCACATGGACATACGTCAGCCCGCGCTTTCCGAGTTCGATGGCTAGCTGGGTATAAGTGTCATCGATCTCTGGGTGCAACGGCATATCAAAGAGTTGTCCGTATGGGGAAATGCGGATGCCGACTTTGCGGGCGCCAATCCTTGCGATCACCGCATCCACAACTTCCAGTGTGAACCTCAATCGATCCGCCATGGTTTTGGCCGAGTACTGGTCCGTGCGATCGTTCACCAGAGGATTCATGAACTGTTCGAACAGGTATCCATTCGCGCCATGAATTTCAACGCCATCAAAGCCGGCTTGCACGGCATTGTCGGCGGCCTGTGCGAACTGCTCGACGATGCGCGGGATCTCCTCCGTGCCGAGTTGGCGGGGGGCGGGTGATTCAACCAGATTGGGGACACCGTTTTCGTCGTAGCCAAATGCTTTCGCACCGAGGGGCTGCTTGGCGCTGGCACTGACCGGCAACTGACCGTTAGCCTGAATAGAAGGATGCGATACGCGGCCGACGTGCCAGATCTGCGCAAAGATGCGGCCCCCGACGGCATGGACGGAATTTGTGGTGAGCCGCCAGCCCGCGATCTGCTCGGGCGTAAAGATGCCGGGGTTAAACAGATAGCCTTGACCTTCGCGTGAAATCGGCGTGCCTTCGCTGACGATCAAGCCCGCTGTGGCGCGCTGCGCGTAGTACAGCGCGACGCGCTCGTCTGCAATATCCCGTGGTGCGCGTGCGCGGGTTAACGGCGCCATCACGATGCGGTTCCGGAGTGTCAGGCCGGATAAATTGAAGTTTTCAAATAGCGTGTTCATTACTGGAGTTCCTTCGGATCATGGGCAGACTTTGTTCTGTCTGCCATCGATGCTGATGCGAAGAATCTTAAATTGAGATACGCTAGAACAACAATTATAGAAATAAGCAAATCATAATTGCGATAATCACATCAATCCAGATAATCTCTGGGCCAACCGGTGAAATCGGTACCGCACACCATGCAGTTAATCGCACTTCGATATTTTGTGATGGTCGCCGCGACCGGCAGTTTTGTCGGTACAGCGCGGCATTTCCAAGTGCAGCCATCATCGGTGTCGCGCTTCGTTTCCGCGCTGGAACGCGAGGTCGGCCAGCAATTGTTTTATCGGAACACGCGTTCGGTGCGACTGACCGAGGCCGGTGAGCGCTATTACTTGCAGGTACGCGAAGTCCTCGACGCCTTGGACATCGCCACCGAGCAAGCCGCGGGGAAAGAGACAGACGTGCGAGGATTGGTTCGCCTGAATGTGCCTGTGGCGCTGGGCAGGTTGCATATTGCGGAGATAGTCAACAGGTTGCAGGCGGCACATCCTGACCTGTCTGTCGAACTCACGTTGACCGATGCGTATATCGACCCGATCCAAGAAGGCGCCGACATTACCCTACGTATAGGCAGACTGGCCGATTCGGGCTTGATCGCGCGGAGAATTGGTGAACAGAAGTATGTGCTGTGCGCGGGTTCGTCATACATCAAAAAATTTGGCAAACCGAGGACGCCCGAAGATCTGCGAGATCACAGTTGTCTATCCTACAAAGGATTGTTGGGTACGCAGCGCTGGAGTTTTCGACAACGTGACACTGACGCGACGCATCCCGTACAGGTTGATGGACCGCTGAAAAGCAACGATGCTGAAGTACTGGTCGCGGCGGCGTTGGCGGGTAGGGGGATCGTGCTGTTTCCGACATGGATGTTCGACAAGACCTGCTTTCATAGCAAGAAACTGGTCAAACTAATGCCTGACTGGATCCCTTCGCAGGATCCGACCCCCATCGATATTTCGCTCATTTCACCGGAAAACCGATTGCGCTCGCATAAAGTCCGAGTCGTGCTGGATTTCTTGCTCGATGCAATCGGGAGTCCGCCGTATTGGGATGACATCTAGTTGGCGGACCGAAACGACGGGGTTAATGGAACATTGACGCGGTACGTTCGACAAATGCCGCGACTTGCAAAGTACGTAAATCATCCCCGTAGGCACCAATGACCTGGACACCCATCGGTAACCCCCGTGGACCTCTGGCCATGGGCACGGACACACAAGGCACGTGCATCAGACTCCATAGCGCGCCGAACTGCGCAGACCCTGAGTCGGCGATGCCTTCGTCGGCCTCACCCTGAGCAGGCGGATACAGCAGCGCATCTATATGGTCGAACAGCTCGCCCATTTCGTGTCGAGCCGTCAGCGCACGTTGGCGCATGGACAGGTATTGCTTACTATCAATGTTTTCGCCGCCCGCCAGGCGAGCTTTCAGACGTTCACTAAACTGCGCAGCGTGATGTCGTCGCTCGTCGGCTAAAGACTGGCGGGCCTCAAACGCAAACAATTGTCCTTGCAACTCAATCAGCGATTCCATTTCTGCGGAAAGACGGATGCGTTTTAACGATGCTCCCGCACGCTCGGCCGCTGCCGCCAGATCTTCGATGGCTTGCGCCATCTCGGGCCGCACCGCATCCCACTGCGATGAATAACAGACGGCCAATCGAGGGCGCTCGATGACCTCGACGCGAACTCGATCACCGTGCACGCCAAAACCACACCATGCCGCGTCCTCTACCGAGCGGGTCAGAATGGAAATAGTGTCCTGAGAGGGGCTCAACGGCTTGAGGCCCGCGACGTTCACAAAACCATAGGTGGGTTTGTAGCCGACAATGCCGCAATACGACGCGGGTCTTACCGTGGAGGCGGTGGTTTGCGTACCAAAGGCGACTGGCGCCATGAAGTCCGCGACAGCCGCGGCCGACCCACTGGATGATCCCCCTGGGGTATGCGCTAAATTGAGTGGGTTGCGGGTCTGGCTCGGCGTCTGTGTCGCGAACTCGCTCGTCGCGACTTTGCCCAGGATAAGCCCTCCATATTCTTTGACACGCGCGACGCAAGCCGCATCTGCCTGAGGCCGATGCCCGGTATAAATGGGAGAGCCGTACGCGGTGACCAGATGCCGGGTATCCAGTACGTCCTTTACGGCAAAGGGGATGCCGCGTAACGGCCCGACAGGGTTGTGATCCGCAGCTCGCGCCTGCTCCAGCGCCCATTCGGCGTCCACTGCCGTGAAGGCCTGGACTTGCGCGTTACGCTCTTCGATACGTTCCAGGCATGCCCTCGTGAGCGCTTCGCTCGTGAGACGGCCTTCTTCCATGGCATGCAGTGCTTGCCACACCGATAGCTGGTTCGGAGATTTCATTATTGTGTTGTCGTGATTTATTGAGGGCTGATGCCGGCTTCACGGATGATCTCCGCCCAACGGTCATGCTCGTTTTGCACAAAGGCCGAGAAATCTTCGGGGCTATTGCCGATTGGCTCGGCGCCTTGAGCCAGCAACAACTCTTTTACCTTGGGGTCATGGAGGATCTGCACGACCTCGTGGTTAAGCCGCTCAACGATGGGCTGCGGCACCCCAGTGGGAACGAAAAGCCCGAACCAGCCGATGACGTTATAGCCGGGAACGCCCGCCTCGGCGATCGTGGGCACATCGGGCAACAACGGTGTACGGGTACTCGACGTTACACCGAGCGCATGGAGCTTGCCGGCCCGGATATGGGGCAAACATAGCGGCAAGTTGCAAAACATGGCGTTGACACGACCCGCCATCACATCGGTGACTGGCGCGCTGCCGCCTTTGTAAGGGATGTGCAGAAAGTCGGGAATCTGGGCCATGCTTTTGAACAGTTCACCCGACAGGTGCATGCTGCCGCCGGCGCCACTGGACGCGAAACTGTACTGTCCGGTTTTCGCCGCCTGGATGAATGCTTTGACATCGCGCGCGGGCACGTCGGGACCCACCACCAGGACGTTTGGCATGGACGCGACATTCGTGATGGGCGTAAAGTCCTTAAGCGCATTGAACTTCAAATTTTTATGCAGGCTGGGATTGATCGCGTTGGTACTGGCTGCGCCCATCATCAAGGTGTAGCCGTCCGGTGCCGCTGCCGCCGCGTAGGCGGCACCGATATTGCCGTCGGCGCCCGCCTTGTTCTCCACGATGACGGACTGTCCCAACGCGTCGCCAAGGCGTTGCGATACGATGCGCGCGAGGATATCCGTCACGCTGCCTGCCGCGAAAGGAACCACCATGGTGATGGGCTTGCTGGGATAGCTATCGGGCGCGGTGGTTTGTGCACGCGCGGGTGTAGCAGCAATGGCCAAAGCGAGAGTGGCCGACGTCACGAAAATGCGACGGGAGGCACAGAAAGAGTAGGTCATGGTCGTGCAACAGTGAGAGTTGGGGAAAGCATGCATTAGCCTACGTGCATGTCACTTATACGTCTAATATAAAATTGATCAGAATTGAGACGTATATCGACATAATCATGTTATCTCGCAATCTCCTGGCGTTTGTCGCGGTGGCCGAGGAACTCCATTTCGGCAGGGCTGCACAGAGGCTACACATCAGCCAGCCACCCCTCAGTCAGCAAATCCGGCAGTTCGAAGAGGACGTGGGTGCGACACTGTTCGTGCGTACCACACGCTCTGTCCACCTCACGCCCGCAGGACGCTTGCTGCTAGAGCGGGCCCACCTGCTGCTGGCCGACACCGAAGCTGCCCTGCACGCGGTGAGGCGTTGTGCTGTCGGCGACGAAGGATTGCTGAGCTTGGGATTTAGCCACAGCACGGTCTATCGCGTTTTACCCAAAGCACTGCAGCTTTTCAGGCAAGGCTTTCCAAAGGTGGGGCTCGAACTGCGGCAGCTGACCTCCGACTTGTTGGCGGAAGATGTGCGCAGTGGCCGTCTGGACGTTGCCATACTCCGGTTGTCCGCTTCAATGGAAAGCGCGGATCTGACGTCACGAGTGATTGCCCATGAGTCCATGGTGCTGGTGCTGCCGCTGGGGCATCCGCTGGCCGCGCACACCCGCGTGCCGATTCATCTTCTGCAGGGCCTGCCCTGGGTAGGATATGCGCCCCAGGGTGCTCGCTATTTCCATGAACTGGAGGAAAAAGTTCTTGGCTCGGCAAACGTGCAGCCCGATGTGCAACATGTCAGTTTGCTGCCTACCCTATTGGCATTAGTGGAGGCGGGCATGGGGGCCGCGTTGGCACCCATCTCAGCGATGCGCGATATGACGGGTCGACTGGAATGGAGAGAACTGGCGTTGCCGGCAGGCTGTGTAGCGCCGACGNCGGCGCTGTCCTGTGCATGGCGAACCGATAACCTTAATCCGGTGGTGCCGCGGTTTCTATCGGTACTGTTCGCAGGGGCGTCCGAGCACCCCGACTTGTTTGATACCTCAACATCGAAGGTCTAGCCGGTGGGCCGGGAGCCACGAGCAGGTGTCTGCGCACCGGATCATTGCGTTTCTTGTGCGGACTCGACTTGCGTATTGCGCGAGACTGCTTGGCGATCCTGCTTGCGCCAGCCCGCACGTAGTTCAGAGATTTGTCGTATGGCCGCCTGGGACATTTTCCACCAACCGAAGGGGCGCGGGTCCGCCAGCATGCTGAGTGCGCGCGCATAGTCCAACGTCAGGCCCGGTGTCCACGCCATCGTCAGGGCTCGCTTGCGGATCTGCGACGCTACCCAAAGTTCTGGGGTCAGCAAGAGGCGCAGTAACACGTTCCAACCGGCATTCGGCCCATGCAGGCGTCCCACCACACCGTCCAAGGCCGCTTCGAGTGCAGCGGACACCGAGCTGGAGCAATTGCGGTGCGTCAGGTTATACGTCGTGTTCTCGCGGTATTCGTTCCAGAATGCTTGCAGTTTTGCCGCATCGTAGTTGCGGATGCGTACCTGCACAGTCGATGGGCACCACGTTTTGGATTCAGTCGGGTAGTCCGGCTGGAATACCCCGGGGACGTTATTTTCGGCCGTGGCGCGTAAAAGCGTTCCGAATTGTTCGGGGGAACGATCGATTTCCGCAGCGGGATACAGGCTAACGTATATGCCCTCCGGGGCTTCTAGCGCGGCATGTCCGGTGGACACCACCCCGTTTATGTCAACCGCGGCGATGTAGCGGTCCACCAGGGGATAATTACGTGTTTCTTTTTTGGCCGAACCGGAGGGTGTCCAGACGTGGACGGTGAGCGCATGCTCCGACGCTTGAGGGGGACCGTCGAATACCGTCTGTCGTGTCGTGTCGGCACGCGTCGGCATGAAATCTGGATGCGCGTTAGTGGTGAGGCCCGGATTAGACTCAAGTCGCTGAGCGCGTCGAGCCAACGATAATAGCTTCAGCCCCGAAAATATCAGGAACAATCCAAGAAAATACGGAACAGTGCCGGCATAGTGCGTGGGATAGGGCTGGAAAAAGAAGATGGCCAAAAACACTTCGGCTACGCCAGAGGCGAAGACGTAGCGCCAGCGTTCATAACGTACAACATAAGAGGCAATGCACTGCATCAGTCCGTCGACCAGAAACAGCAGGCCGAAGATCATCGACAATACGAAGTGTCCATGATGATGGCCAGCCAGAATCAGGATTCCGGCGACCAGCATGAACCCTCCCTTCGCATAGCGCAGGACGCGCTGGCCGCCGACGCCAGACTGCGCGATGATCAGTGTCGCCACACCATCTATGACAAACAACACGGCAAAGAAATTGATTGGGAAATACAGTGCGTTATCCAACGCGTCGATGACCAGTACCACCCCAGCCAGCAGGAATATCGCGCCAATGACGACCAGTGCTCGAGCTCGGTGCTTCAGAGAATCAACGCCTAGCAACAAGAGAACGAGATTACCCATTTTTGTGCTGCTCCATTTGGATCATGACGGGATGTCGCATTGCTCTTCTCCTCTTCCGGAATGTGGCTTCGCAGCGCTTCATTACGAGGGCACATTACTTGAGTTGATACTGTATCTGTAGCATCAGCATAACGCACGCTCCGAAGATAGTGTCCCCCCCAGACAGCGCAGAATTGAATCGCGCGATGTTGGCGTCGATGCTTACTGTTGGCCTATCCTGTTGAAAAGCGAGTCGGAGCAGCTTTCTGAAACTATCTGTCGCGAGACTAACGGGATGCTGTGTGTCGTCGGTATACCGTCGGAGAGATTCCATATTTGGACTTGAACGCCGAGCTCAAATGAGCATGACTGGAGAACCCGCACTCCAAGGCCAAGTTGGTAATGGACTCTCTTGAGCGGCGAAGCAGTTTTTGTGCTCGGATAAGGCGACGGTCGACGACATACTGATAAGGCGTCGAGCCTGTTGCGCGACGGAATGCGGATGTGAAATGAAACTTGCTTAGCCGCGCCTCATTAGCCATCTGCTCAAGTCCTATGCCCGAGTGCAAATGATCTTCGACAAAATCGGCGAGTCGCCTAAGTGTCGAAAAATTCAAGGAGCCTGAATTTCGATCACGGGATGGTGGCGCGACCATAGACCGATAATAGTTAGCGATCTCGATGCCTAAAGCATGTCGGGAGAACGCAGCATCCTGGGGATCCACAGCCATAAGGCCATAGACGCAGTGAATAAGATTTTGATAATCCACATAGCGTTGACCGGCATCGCATCGAAGTAAATCGCCTTTAGCGCCACCGATATCGATGAAATCTTCCCACTCAATGTCGTCGAACGCTACGGACAACCAGTCCGTATCCACGTCAGTGGTGTGCGAATGCTCCACTGCGGGCGGGATGCACTCTAACGCTCCAGCAGGCCAAAGCGTCTGACTGAGTGGTTCACCGTTGAAAGATTCTGCGCCGAATCCGCATCCCATGCGAATCCTGATCGTGGGGGCTGTATACGTAATGGTGTGTCGAACGGTATGGGGTGCACCCGGAATCCAATCGACCTTCATAGAATCTCCCGCCAGTGAGTCACGCGCCGCGAACCGCAATATTTTGAAAGCGCGAATCTGGGTCCGTGTCGTAATCTTTGCCCGCATCCTTCGTTGCTAGACCAGTTAGAGATTACTTTATACCAAACCGTAACTATCACTTGACACGATCACAAGGCGCTTCGAACCTAAGCGGAGTCCTTTGGGCCCTTGCGGGGGTCGGATTATTCGCCTTCATCTATGTGTCCGGCAGGCTCAGCGGCACTGAAGCTTCTGCGCTTCAGATCATATGGCTGCGCTATGTCGGCGGGTTCGCGACAATGGTAGTGGCTTTGCTCGTACGACGCGACATTGTCGGCATCCTGTCAACGACACAGCCCTTTCTTCACGCATGCAGAGCTGCAGCCGGGGGATTCGGTGGTGTCGCGGCCGTATTCGTCGCGGGCAACATGCCCGTCGCCTCAGCTAGCGCGATAGGGCTATTAGATGGTCTGTTTACAGTGCTATTGGGATTGATTGTCCTTCGGGAATATGTGCCCCTGCGTCAATGGCTCGCGACGATAGCGAGCCTGGCAGGGGCGATGACGGTTGTCGGGGCACAGGGGGCGTTTTCGAACTGGGACGTGGAATACACCGGTCCGGCGCTCATTGCACTTGCAGGCGCAATGCTAATCGCGATTGAAAGCATCATGATCAAGACTCTGGTTAGGACCGAAGCCGCGCTTACCGTGCTGTTCTATGTCAACCTATTCGGGTCCATGATTCTTGCATGGCTCGGGATTTCCAGCTGGCAGACCATTCCGTTCCAATGGTTGTTCGCGTTCTTAATGCTCGGTCCCGTCGCCATATTGGCACAGTGCTGCAATATCAACGCGTTCCGACAAGCAAACGCCAGCGTAGTTGGGCCGATTCGATATGCTTGGATAATCTACGGGTCTGTCTTTGGAGCCTTGTTCTTCGATGAGTCAATTACCTTGCCCATGGGAATAGGCGTATGTCTTGTCCTCTTTGGTGGAGGATGCTTGGCGTTCCTTCGCAATCGGCCGAGGCTGTGAGAAAACGCGATTCGCTGACAGTTTTAAAGGTCGCTGCCCCTCTCCTTGCCGAGTCCAAGAAAATCGATCCTGCGGGGAACGGAGAGGTCGATATGGCGAAAGTCCATAACGAACGTGCGTTTTCACACAGCCTTGGCGATCATCAGCAGATGTGCTGGAGTACGCCATACAACCGGAAATGTGTGTCGTATTTCTGCTGTCCAACCAACACTTCTATTTGCTCTGATTGAACCATTCAATCGCGTCGGCTCCTGCTGGAACGCGGAATGCAGTCGTGCCGCCCTGCACAACATTCCAGACAGCTTCTGCGACATCAGTCGAGTGTGTGACTAAGCCGTCGTAATTTTGAAATCCGGAGAGCACTGAGTCCATGGCGGCAGCGTAATCTTCGGGAAAGGTCTGAGCGATTCTTGCATGCGCGTTGTTGGCAAAAGCAGTTTCCGGAGCCATACCTGGCAGAACGACACCAACCTGAATGTTGAAATCCTGCAGTTCTAGCGCCAAGGACGCCGTGAACGCGACTACCGCAGCCTTGCTGGCCGTGTAGACGGGAAGCAGGGGTAATGCTTTTAGCGTTACGGTCGAAGCGACATTGACGATAGTGCCAGCACGACGCGCCCGAAATTGGGCTAGAAATGCCTGAATCATGGACATCGTACCGAATGTATTCGTTTCGAACACTTCGCGTACCGCATCCATCGAAGTACTTTCGAATGGCCCTAGCATACCGACACCAGCGTTGTTCACCAAGACATCGATCTGCCCGGCTTCCTTGACTGCATGTCGGATGCTCTCTGCATCAGTTACGTCCAATTTTAAGACGCGCAAATGCTCTGATTTGGGCAGAACATCCTCGCGCGGCGTACGCATTGTGGCGATGACTTTCCAATTACGCTCTAAAAAGTATTTGGCGATTTCCAGTCCAAATCCGGAAGAGCAGCCAGTGATTAAAACGGTTTTCATGCGAATTCTCACAACGTCAGGGGAAACACGACAATAGTCCGTGCAATGCAAACCATCTACAATCAAAAGTCCTAATTTTGTTTGCAAGAGTCCGATGTGATTGATCCTCTAACGTCCGTTGTAACGTTCCTCCAGCCAAAGATGGCGTATTCGAAAATTGTGACCGGTGCAGGACGCTGGGGCCTGCGCGGCAAATTCGATGATGCGCCATTGTTTTGCTGCGTCATTATGGAAGGCAGGATGCGTTACACGGCTGATGGAACTCAACTGGTCGTTGAAGCCGGCGATTTTGTATTGATTCCGTCGATGTCGGAATTCTCGGTAACCAGTTACGAAGTCCCTTCCGACGATGAGTGGCAGTCGGAACCTACATTGCTAGAAAACGGGGAACACCGTAGCGGCTTGGTCGCGGCCGATGCAGACGTACGAACGCTAGTTGGATTTTGCCGTCTAGCATCACCAGACTCCGCTTTGCTTTTGACGCTGCTGCCGAAACTGGTACATATTAGGGGTGACTGTCGACTGTCTGCGCTGGTTCAGTTAGTCATCGATGAATCGCGCTCGCAGCGACCTGCGAAAGAAGTTGTCCTTGAGCGTCTGCTAGAGGTCCTATTGATAGAAGCCTTACGCTCTTCGAACAATGCGGTAACGTCGCAGGGATTGCTACGCGGACTTACCGATAGCCGATTAGCAAGCGCAATACGACTTATCCATGAAAGCCCAAACGAGCCCTGGACCGTTGAGCGTTTAGCGAAAGCATCGGCGCTATCTCGTTCTACATTTTTTAAGCGATTCAGCTCAGCCGTGGGTGCCACGCCAATGGACTACTTGCTGTCGTGGCGGATGGCACTGGCAAGAGATTATCTTCAGCGGGAAAAGACGATTGCCGAGGTCGCGGCGCTAGTCGGATATAGTTCGTCGAGCACTTTCACAGTAGCCTTCACTCGGTACGCCGGCATGCCGCCTGGCCAATATGTCAAAACTCAACAGAATGCACGCGCACGGGACGCTGCTTAGTTGACTGCTCCATGAGCGATAGCGACCTCAGTTTGCAGTCTTATTCGAACGGAAGAGACTCGCCGCTGTTGTCAGCCTGCTGCGCAAACGGTTGTCGGCTGGTGCGATCGCACCACAATCGCCTCCTGTTCAACTGCACCTCTTTTTTGAGATCGTTACTGTTTTCTACGACTAAAGACCGATGCGCATGTAATAGGTGGCTGCTATTGTCGCCCCTGAGCCAGTCAGCGGTTGCGCCACGGTGTTCCCATCTGTATGGCAATGCAGATGGGAGCTGTTCGTTCGTTGATGCTCTGCCGAGGCTGGCGCGGCTTCTTCCGTCAGCAAGCAATAGGAGATTGATATGAAAAAAAAGGAATCTTTCCCGCAGAAGGATGAAGCTAAGGGCCAGATCGTGCCGTTGAGCCTGGAAGAAATCAAGGCTGTCAGTGGCGGCGTGGGTTCAAAGAGATCGTTGGGTGCCTCGCTGTCATCGGCACGTAGCCGTTCTACGCTTGGTAGCGGGAAATCGGTTTTTTCTGCCTGATCCCCTAGGGCGGCTTGGTTTTCACCTATGCCGCAGCTTTTGCCACACCGGCGAAAAAGCTTGAGCCGTGGCGGCGCCGTTCGCCGCGGTTTTTTTCCTTTCCCGGGGCTTTCCATGCTTGCCTCAACTGTCTTCAGGTCTTGACGCCGTGTCGCTCTATCGCAAAGAGGCGCTTGCCGCGCAACGTTCCGTCGGATTGGGAAATATCGTCCTGATTCGACCGGTGTCGTTCGCGCTTGTCACGACAGTGTTGGCGGGTTTTGTGCTGGCTGTGTGTGTGTTCTTGGCGCTGGGCACTTACACCAAGCGCGCGACGGTCAATGGCCAATTAATGCCGGATACCGGGTTGCTCAAACTCTACGTCCCGCAAAGCGGGATCGTGCTGGAACGTTATGTACTCGAGGGCGAGCATGTTAACGCGGGCGATATGCTTTACGTGGTATCCGGGGATCAGCAGAGCACGCTGGGCGATACACAGGAAGCCATCAGTGCGCAGATCCGGCAGCGTCGGGACAGTCTGCGGCAGGTGCGCGACAAGACCGTGTTGTTGCAGCAAAGTGAGCACAACAACCAAGCGGTCGCCATCACCGGTCTGAAGGCACAGCTGACGGCCATCAGTAGCCAGGTTGAGGATCAACGCAGTCGTATCAAATTGGCTGAGGCCAGTGTTCAACGGTTTAGTAAATTGATGGGTGAGGGTTTTCTGTCATCTGCAAAGGTCGACGAGAAGCGCGCGGAGCTTTTGCAGCAGCGCAATGATCTGCAGGTGTTGCTACGGGATCGCATCGGCATCGAGATGGATCTGTCTAATCGGCAGACCTCGTTGGCCGACCTGGCGCTGCGCCAGCAGAATCAGTTGGCGCAACTGGATCGCGATCTCGCCGATGTCGTGGTCGAGCTGACACAAAGCGAAGCCAAGCGTCGCGTCGTGGTGACTGCGCCTCAGGCGGGTGTCGTGACCGCCGTGACCGCCGACGTGGGGCAGGCCGTGGACAGCCGGCGACCGCTGGCGACCATCGTGCCGGCCGATGCCAAGCTATTGGCTGAGTTGTTTGCCCCGAGCCGGGCGGTGGGCTTTGTGGCGCCTGGGGACCGCGTGTTGATTCGTTTTGCGGCATATCCCTATCAGACCTTCGGGCAGCAGGCGGGTGTGGTTCAGACGGTGACCCGCAGTGCCTTGCCACCAAGGGAATTAAACGATGCCGCGGCGGGCGACTCTGATCAAGAGGCGGTGTACCGGATCACCGTGTCGCTGGCCACACCGGCCCGGGGACTTCAAGGGCAGGCGTTGGCGCTGCGTCCCGGGATGCGGTTAGAGGCGGATTTGCTTCAGCAAACGCGCCGCTTGTATCAGTGGGCATTTGATCCCGCATACCGGCTTTCAGAGAAGCTTTGATCATGCTTGATCGCCTGATGTTGGGGGGCAAGCGGCGAGTGCCCCGGCTCTTGCAGACCGAAACGGCCGAATGTGGCTTGGCCTGCGTGGGCATGATCGCGGGGTTCTACGGTCACCACCAGACTCTGGCGGCCTTGCGCGGGCGTTTCCCGGTGTCGCTGAAAGGGGCAACGCTGGCGACGCTGATCCATGTGGCCAGCCAGCTGGGCCTGGCGTCACGGCCCGTCAAGGTCAGCCTGGATGCCTTGAACAATCTGAAGTTGCCTTGCATCCTGCATTGGGAGTTCAATCACTTCGTGGTGCTGACGTCGGTCAGCGCGCGTTCGGCTACCGTTATCGATCCGGCGTCCGGTACACGCAAATGCTCTATTAGTGAGCTGTCATCTTCGTTCACCGGCGTCGCGCTGGAACTGTGGCCGACGCCGGATTTCGTGGAGGTTCGCGAGAACAAGCCCGTGCGGCTGCGCGAACTGACGGGGCGCGTTTCGGGCCTGGGCGGGGCAGTCTCGCAAGTGTTGTTGCTGGCGTTGGCGCTAGAGATCCTGACCGTGGTTCAGCCGTTCTTTCTGCAGTGGGTCGTGGACCATGTGCTGAATACTGGCGACCGAGATCTCTTGACCACATTGGCACTGGCTTTCGGGCTGTTGATGGTGATGAAACAACTGACCTCGGTAGCGCGCGGCTGGATGCTGATGGTCATGGGGACGACGCTGAATCTGCAGTGGCGCGCCAATGTATTTACGCACCTGCTGCGTCTGCCCATCAGCTATTTTGAAAAACGACATCTGGGGGACGTAGTGTCGCGGTTCGGCGCGATCGATACGATTGAACGCACTGTCACGACGTCGTTCCTGGAGGCGATGCTGGACGGGTTGGTCATGTTGATCACGTTGGTGTTGATGTTCCTGTACAGCCCGTCGCTGACATGGATCGCGCTGGGCGCGATGGCGCTATACGGGTTGGCGCGTTGGGCCTGCTATACGTCGCTGCGGCATGCGACTGAGGAACACATCGTGCATGCCGCTAAAGAACAGTCGCATTTCCTGGAAACGGTGCGGGGCGTCAAGACGATCAAGCTGTTCCAGCATCAGGATGATCGACGCTCTCGGTGGCTGTCGCTCTTGGTGAACGAGATCAATGCGGATCTGCGTGTGCAGAAGTGGACGCTGTTTTTTCGCGTGTTTGATGGTTTGCTGTTCGGCCTGTCCTCGATCGCTATTCTTTGGCTGGGAGCAAGGCTCGTACTGGACGGCCAGTTTACGGTGGGCGCACTGCTGGCCTTCATCGTCTACAACACCTTGTTTGGCCAACGCATCGCGGCCCTATTAGACAAGCTCGTGGAAGTGCAGATGCTGAGGCTACAGGGTGAACGTCTGGCCGATATCGTGCGCGAGCCACCGGAGCCCACAGGCGAGATGTCGACCACGGGCCGCCCTCCGACGCATTCACCAGTGATCGAGGTTCGCAACCTGCGTTTCCGATATAGTCCGCAGGAGCCCTATGTGCTGGATGGTGTCAGCTTCAAAATCGAGCCGGGCGAGTCTGTCGCGATCACGGGGCCCTCGGGAAGCGGCAAGACCACCTTGATCAGCATCCTGTTGGGTTTTCTGGCACCGACTGACGGCGAGGTTTTAGTCGACGGTGTCCCGGCAAGAGGCGCGGGGGCAGCGGCTTTGCGCCGGATTGCGGGTACCGTGCTGCAGGATGACGTGTTGTTTGCGGGATCTATCGCCGAGAACATCAGCTTCTTCGATCCACAATACGATCCCGAGCGCGCCAGTCGGTGTGCGGAGATTGCCGCAATTCACGACGACATTAGCGCCATGCCGATGGGCTACAACACGCTGGTCGGCGATATGGGCACGGTGCTTTCTGGCGGCCAGAAACAGCGCGTGCTGTTAGCGCGTTCGCTGTATAAGCAGCCGGCTATCCTGTTTCTGGACGAGGCGACGAGCCATCTGGATATTGCACGAGAACGGGTGGTTAACACGGCGATTGCCAAGCTTCACATGACGCGCGTGATCGTGGCCCATCGTCCCGACACGATCGCGGCGGCCGGGCGTGAAATCTCGTTGGTGGCGGGTAAGGTTGCCAGCGACAGCAGCCGGGTGACCGCATCTACACCGGCTTCCCGAACACTCCCCCACGCCGAGCCACTAATGTCGCCTGCGTACGATTGAGCACGCCCAAGGTTGCCAGGATAGCGGATACGTGTGTCTTGACGGTTTTTTCCGTCATGTTCAACTGCTCCGAGATTTCCTTGTTGCGCAACCCGTCGCACATCAGGCGCAAGACGTCGTTTTGGCGTGGCGTGAGTGCCGATAGCAACACGGCGTCATCTGATCCACCGGCGCGCGGCGTGGTCGCGGGTCCACTGCGATAGGGCTGAAGAGGTGCGTCGCTGACGGCGAGCAATGCGGCAGCCAGGTCTTGGCAACTCGCGGATTTGTTGAGAAAGCCCAGCGCACCCGCTTCCATCGCACGACGCTTGTCTTCGGGATCCTGTGAAGCAGACAGTACCAAGACACGCAGTTGTCCTCGACGTTGACGTAGGCGTTTGAGCAGATCGACCCCTGACATGTCGGGCAGGTAGAGATCCATGATGGCGTGCTGGATCGTTGTATGCTGGTCTAGCACGTCAAGCGCTTCTTGGCCACTGGCTGCGGGATGAAGTGTCAGATTCGGCATGACGCTGATCAGCGCCATGCCTAGCGCCTCGCGGAACATCGCATGATCGTCAATCAATAACGCGGCCGTCATTCGGTATCTCCGACGGGATTAGGGTGTGTGGCGCGTAGCATGTTTATCACATGATCGCGCAGGGCTTGAACCTGCACCGGTTTATGCAGTAGAAAGATGCCGCGGGCAGCGGCCTCAGCCAGTCGCGCGGGGTCGGTGTCACCGCTGATGAGTAGCGCGGGTAAGTCGGGATCGTTGTATTCCTCTCGCAGGCGTTCGATGACGTGGATGCCGGTCTCATGGTCGCGCAGTCGGTAATCGCTGACCATCAAGGATGGGGGCTCGGCGAGTGGCAACACGCGCTCGAACAGCGCATTACCGCTGGTGGCGGCAATGACTCGACAACCCCAGCTTTCAAATAGCATGGAGAGGCCCGCGAGGTTCTGTGCATCGTCGTCTACCAGCAGCGCCAGCTTTCCACGTAGACCGTCTTCGGAGGCAGGGGGCGCCGGTGGAGTGGGATCTGGCTCGGCGACGGACGCGTGGGGGACCACGAAATCCGCGACAGGAACGATCACCGTAAAGACGGCGCCGTGCCCCACTTTGGAGCGCAGTGAAAGTTCGTGCCCAAGCAGTCGGGCGGTTCGGCGCACGATGGCCAGGCCCAAGCCCAGGCCCTTGCTGCGGTCACGCTCGGGATTGTCGAGTTGATGGAATTCCCAGAAGACCCGGTCTTGCTCGTCTGCCGGGATGCCGGGGCCGTTGTCCCAGACTTCAATGCGCAATTGGTCCGCGACGCGGCGACAACCGATCAGGACGCGTCCGTTAGCCGTATGCGTGATGGCATTGCTGATGAAATTGCGCAGGATGCGCTCCAGCAGCATAGGATCTGACCGGATGCTGGTCCGACACGCTCGCACGCGTAGTTGTATGCCATTCTCGTTGGCCTGCGGTGCATATTCGGCCCGCAATTGATCCAACAGCGGTCTCAATGGGAACGTCTGAAAGCGAGGTTTGATGACACCCGCATCCAGCCTCGACAGGTTCAGTAGGGCGTCGAACAAAAGGCCCATTGCCGAAATCGCGCTAGCGATATTGTCGACGAGGTAGCGTCCGTGCTGGGACATACGTTCGTTCGTCAGCAGGCCCAGGAACAGGTTGACTGCGTGCACGGGCTGCCGCAGATCGTGGCTGGCGGCGGCCAGAAAGCGGGATTTTTCTAGGTCGCTGCGCTCAGCAGCGGTTTTCTCTTGGCGTACTTGATCCAGTAGCGCCAGGTTTTCATAACCTAATCGCAAGGCGTCGAGATGGGTGCGATTCATGCGATGAATAAACGCCAGGGTCGCGATCAAATACGCGAGGCCGCCCGTCACTAGCGTCAAGTGGATGGCGGACGGCTGCGCCGCCAACGCGATGAACATCGGTGCGAAAGCCGGTATTTCGAACGCGTACATGACCGGCAGCAACATATAGTTCGAGTAGATGGCGCCCGTACCCAGCCCGAACAGGATGACGATGAAAAAGAGCTGATATTCCAGTGGAACGAAGAACGTCCAGTAGGCGAAGGGCAGCCCCCACATCATGCCCGAACACAGATTGCCAATCAGCATACGGCGAACCCAGAGCCGGGACGCTAGCGGATCTGTGCGGTGGCGGTCGTACGCGAGCATGGCGACCAGTCGCAAGACGCCGATGACTAGTGTGAAGGTGATCCACAGAGCGATTTCTTGTCGGGGCAGCACCTCAAGTAGCGCGTATGCGGCAAAGCAGGCGCAGATGAGTGATCCCGCCAGGGCAAACGGAAAGCTTTGCCGCAGCGCGTCGACCTGCACCCGATGGATGCGCGCGGCGTACGATGAGCCTGACGACGGGACGGACGGAGAGGGCGTGTCGATGGTGGACAGCACTTGAGAGGAAGTTTCGTTCAGGGGGCCCGCCTGTGGAGGCGGGCGGTTCGAAACGCTTGCCGATTTTAGCTCGATTGTGACACCGGGATTTGCTGATCCCTATGGCGCTGTCTTCAGCCTGCCGTTCTTCAGCCTTTGCACCGAATCGCTAACCGGATAGACTCTCCTAAATAATCCCTCCGGAGGTCGTATGCCCCTGCAATTACGTTCCCTTGTTCGGCCAGATGCCACGTTGGAGCTATCGCTGGTTGAGGTGCCGATGCCAACGATCACTGCTTCCGACGAAGTGCTTGTGCACATGGAAGCCTCTCCGCTGAATCCTTCAGACATGGGCTTGCTTTTGGCGGGCGCCGATATGACTCGGGCGAGCCAGTCCGGCAGTGTCGAGCGACCCGTCATCACCGCGCCGCTGTCCGCCGGCGCGATGGCGGCCGGGACAGCCAGGGTGGGCACCGCGATGCCCGTGGGCAACGAGGGCGCGGGTACCGTGATTGCCGCCGGGGATGCGGCTGAAGCTCAGGCGCTGCTGGGTAAAAGGGTCGCGCTGTACGGTGGTGCGATGTACGCTGAATATCGCGCAGTGTCGGTCAAGCAATGTTTACCCTTGCCCGCCGGCGCGACAGCAACCCAAGGCGCGTCAAGTTTTATCAATCCGCTCACGGCACTGGGCATGGTCGAGACCATGCGCACTGAGGGCCACCGTGCGCTGGTACATACCGTTGGCGCATCCAATCTAGGTCAGATGCTCAACCGCATTTGCTTAAAAGATGGCGTGCCTCTGGTGAACATCGTGCGCAAACCTGAGCATGCAACTTTGTTGAGAGAGCAGGGGGCGCTACAGGTGGTGGACAGCAGTGTTCCCGACTTTACGGCAAACCTCGTCGACGCGATTGCAGCGACTGGCGCGACGTTGGCTTTCGATGCGATTGGCGGCGGCCGACTTGCTGGGCAGATTCTTGCCGCGATGGAGGCAGCCTTGTTGCGCCAGCCTGGGCATGTTTATAGCCGTTATGGCACTGACATCCATAAACAGGTGTACCTGTATGGTGGCCTGAATCCAGCACCTGTCGAAATTGAGCGCAGCTTCGGGATGGCCTGGGGCGTCGGCGGTTGGTTGGTCTTTCCGTTCCTGCAACGTCTTGGGCCTCAACGGACACAGCAGCTTCAGCAGCGGGTCTCCGACGAACTGACCAGTACGTTTGCCAGCCATTACACCAAAGAAATTTCGCTGCAACAGGTGTTGACGCTCGAAGCGATCAAGAGTTGCTCGAGAATGGCTACCGGAGAGAAAACCCTGATCCGAATTGCACCGGGTTGACGACGTGTTGGAGTAGTGATGTTACGAGCCATCGTCGCTCGCATTCCCTGCGATAATAGTGGATAAATATCCAGTATCCAGCCCGGATGGCTGGCATCGCAACACGGAGCACCCACTGTGGGCATACACCAAGACGCACCCGCCCTTGAGCACGATGGCGAAGACACTACGGACGACAGCATCCACGAGCCACGCTTGTGGCGCGACGACGGCTGGACCGCACGCGTCATCAAGAACGAAGACGACGACGGCTGGGCCGTCGAGATGACCCGCGAGGGCGAGTCCGAGCCAGCGCTGGTGGGCCCCTGGACCATGGGACGGGACAAAAAGAACCCCAAGCCATTGGATCCCTCCGCCTTTCGCACCCTGATCAAGACGGCATCCGAGGTTATTCGCCGGCACGAGCAACAGCTGCACGCGCAACTACACAAGAGCGTCAAAGTGGCCACGTCGGAAGCCACACTCACGGTCAAGCTGGATGTCGTCCCCGACGAAGACGAGCCCTTCGCGGTGCTTAGCGCCGTGGGTGAATACGGCGACACGATCGCCGAGGTGACTGTCGCTCCGAATTTCAAATTCACTCTTGGTACAGCCACGGCTTGGGTCGAAAACGACTTCCGCAAACCCAGCTAAAGCGCTGGATACTATGTTGCAGTGAGCGTTTGAATCCACAACGCTTAAAAATGAGACGAATGCGCTACGAAAAATATAACTCCAACGCATTCTCTCCAAACACCCGCCGCCGGTCAGCCTCATTGGTGATGGTTTCGTTCAACCACTGAATTGCAGCGGGATAATCAATATCTTGTTCTCCGCCCACAAATGGGCAATCGCTGGCCCACACCATCTTCTCGTATCCCACGCGCCGGCATAGTTCTTGTGCGCAGGCGCGGGCGTTTTCTCCCAGGCGGTAGGCGCCCGACAGCTTGACCCAAGTGCGGCCTTTTTCTACTGATTTCACCATGGCTTTGAACCCGTCGCTGTCAATGCCGGCAACCGGGTCTGGACGGCCGATGTGGTCGATCACGATCTTCACGCCAGAACGTTCCAGCAGAGGCAATACCCGTGGCAGCCGCGGCCCATCAATGTGCACATGGACGTGCCAGTCCAGGTCGACCAGGCGACGCAGGAATTTTCGGTAGTCCCAACTGTCCAGGTCGGGCAATTCTGTCATGCTGATGAAAGGTAACCGCACGCCCACCACGCCGTCGCGGTCCATCTCGTCGAGCACAATGCGTTCCACCGAGGGCTGTAGGATGACTGTGCCACGCAAGCGCGGATAGCGTCGCAGCGTCTCGATGATGTAGTCGTTGTAGTCGCCCCAGGGGCTAGCCGCGGCCACCACCGCAAAGCGCACGCCATTCGTATCCATGACGTCTATCAGTTGCTGCCCCGTGAAACTGTAGTCAGGACGATGGCGGGGATCGGGGATCAGCGGCATATCTTGTGTGAATACATGCACATGCGTGTCGATAAGCAGGCCGTGTTCCGGATGAGTCGTCAATGCCATGAAATGCTCCGTGTTGCTTATTGGGGTTGAATGCCCGCTTGTTTGATAACGGCGGCCCATTTGCCGACGTCGCGGTGCAGGATGGCGCCCATCTCTTCAGGTGTGCTGCTTCGGGCCTCGGTACCCAGGTTCTCGAAGCGCTGGCGCAGGTCAGGCAGTTGCAGCACTTCGGCCAACTGGCGGTTCAGGAGCTGGATCACCTCGGGCGGCGTGCCAGCAGGCGCGAACAGCGCGTTCCATCCCGTGACGTCGTAGTCGGGTAGCCCGCTTTCCTTAACGGTGGGCACTTGAGGTAGCCAAGAAGAACGCTTGTCCCCGGTCGCCGCAATAGGCTGCACCGTGCCGGCATCGATGGGCCCCTTCAGCGCGGCATAGGATTCGAAGGCCACATCGATGTCGCCGCGGACCAGTGCCGACATGACATCGGCCGTGGTCCGAAACGGAACGATGATGGCATTGAGCCCGGCGGTCGAGCGGAACAGCTCGGCCGACAGGTTCTGGGTACTGCCGGGATTGATGGTACCCAGTATCAACTGGCGCCGCTTGCCTTCGGCCAGCAAGTCGGCCACGCTCCCGATTTTGCCCTTGGGGTTGGTTAGCAGCAGTAGGTCGAAGTAGGCAACGGTTGAGATGGGTGCGAAATCTTTTTCGGGATCGAAAGGCAGTTTGAACAGCGACTTGCTGATCGCCGTGCCATTGGCAAACACGGCCAGCGTGTAACCGTCGGGTGGTGCGTTCAGCACTGCGCTGGCCGCGACGATACCACCGGCGCCCGGCCGGTTTTCGACGATGATTTTCTCGCCGAAGTGCTCGCTCATTTTTTGCGCGACCAGGCGCAGCGAAATATCAGCCAGACCGCCTACCCCGAAAGGCACGATGAAGCGGATGGGCCGGTCCCCTGGGTACGAGGGCGCGGCGTGCGGGGGGCTTGCGACGCAAGCCATCACCAGCAGGCCACCCAGCAGGCGGCACATGGCACGGCGCGATGGCGCAATGGAACTGCGCATGTCAGTCTCCTCGTTGTGAGTATCAGGCGGCGTGGCAATGCCGCCATGTCCATCGGTGTGGACTGCCCGCAGTCTAGGTATGCGGGAAGGTCATGACAAATGAATTGTTTGTCCCGATTGATGCGGGGCGTTCATATATGACGCCGGCGTATCATGATCTTTCCCCAACAAACCCGCCAGAGCCCCGATGAAGCATGCCTATCCAGGGATTGTGCCGTTGCATAAATTGCGAGCGTTCGAGGCCGTTGCGCAGCACGGCAACGTACATCGCGCGGCCCAGGTGATACACCTGTCGCAGCCTGCTGTATCGCGTGCCGTGCAGCAACTCGAGGACACGCTGGGCACGGCTTTGTTCGAGCGCACGACCAAGGGTATGACGCTGACCGAAGCGGGCGAACTGGTATGGCGGCGCGCGCAGCGGGCCTTGCGGGAATTGCAACTGGCCGAATCCGAGATCCGGTCTTCGGCCGACGGGTCGCGCGGGGTCGTCCGGTCTGGACGTCTGGGCGAGGTGATTACCGAGCGCATGCTGTGTGCGCTGGTGGCTATTGCGCGCCATGGCGGCGAGTCGGCGGCCGCGGCGATGGTCCGGGTGACACAGCCCGCGCTAAACCGCACCTTGCGCCAACTGGAGGAGCTGGCCGCCGTGGCGCTCTTCGTGCGGTCGGGCCGCGGCACGCGCCTGACCGACGCTGGTGAAACGCTGTTGCGGCATGCCAAGCTGGCACTGGCCGAGATCCGTGTGGCCGGCGAAGAGCTGGCATCGATGCGCGGGCGCCTGAACGGGCAACTGGTCATCGGCGCGCTGCCGCTGTCCAGCGGCTACCTGGTACCTGGCGCGGTGGATCGTACCTTGCGGGCGCATCCGGACTTAAGCATCAGCATCATCGACGGTACCTATGCGACGCTGAGCTATGGTCTGCGCTGCGCCGAGGTCAATGTCATTGTGGGCGCGTTGCGCGCCGACGACCAGGAACCCTACGCGCGGCACGAGCCGCTGTTCACCGATTCATTGAATGTGGTGGTGCGTGCCCATCATCCCGTGTTACGGCGCGGCACACTAACCAGTCTGCGCGAATTGTGCGACGAACCGTGGGTGTTACCTCTGGCGGGCACGCCGTCGCGGGGCGCGTTTGAGCGGGCATTTCGCGCCGAAGGCGTCGAGCCGCCTCAGGTCGCGGTCCAAGCGAACAGCCCATCCATTGTCCGTGCCTTGCTGCTGTCCAGCGACCGAATGGCCTTGTTGTCGACTCGCCAGGTGCAGCAGGAACTGCAGCAGGGCATCTTGCGGGTCGTACCGGTACCTGTGTCGGTGCCGCATACGCAACGGCGTATCGGCTTGGCGTATTTGCGTGACAGCGAGCCGTCGCCCGCGATGACGGCGTTTCTTGTTGCATTGCGGCAGACCGCCGCTGCCGCCTGACCTAACACGATCACGGCAGGATATAAAAAGAACTCATCGCTTCGGCGGCGATAGTCATTGGCGGGATTACCACGGTGGGGCGAAGCTACGGGCTACGTTATCCTGGTCTACATTGGACCCTTTCCGCTGGAGTATTCATGTCTTCTTCCCCCCTTTCCCAGAAAACCGGGCTGATTGTCAGCGCGCATTCTGCCGATTTCGTGTGGCGCGCGGCCGGAGCCATTGCCTTGCACGTGAAGCAGGGTTTTCGCATGAAAGTGGTGTGCCTGTCGTTCGGTGAGCGCGGCGAGTCGGCCAAGCTGTGGCGCAAGGGGGGCATGACCGAGTCCAGTGTCAAGGCGGCGCGGCGGGAAGAGGCGCAGGTCGCCGCCGATATCCTGGGCGCCGAGATCGAATTTTTTGACCTGGGCGACTATCCGCTGCGCGTCCCGGATGAGGCGCTGTTCCGCCTGGCCGATGTGTACCGCGAGCTGCAGCCCAGTTTTGTGTTGAGCCATTCCGAGCAAGACCCGTACAACTACGATCACCCATTGGCGATGCGCGTTGCGCAAGAGGCCCGCATTATCGCGCAGGCCGAAGGCTACGAGCCCGGCGCCGGCATCATCGGCGCGCCGCACGTGCTGGCCTTCGAACCTCACCAGACCGAGCAATGCGGCTGGATCCCCAATACCTTTCTGGATATCACCGAGGTGTGGGACACCAAGCGGCAGGCGATCGAGGCCATGGCGGGGCAAGAGCACCTGTGGGAATACTACACGCGGGTTGCGCTGCAGCGCGGCGTACAGGCCAAGCGAAACATCGGCATCACCGCGGCGCGCAACATCAAGTACGCCGAGGCGTATATGCGCCTGACACCCACCGTTCCAGAGAATCTGGCATGACATCCATCGCTTGCGCCGTCATGCGCGGTGGCACGTCCAAGGGCGTGTACTTCCTGCGCGATGATCTGCCCGCCGATGCGACGTTGCGCGATCGGGTGTTGCTGCGAGTCATGGGATCGCCAGATCCACGCCAGATAGATGGCCTGGGCGGCGCCGATCCCTTGACTAGCAAGATCGCCATCGTCAATGTTTCCGAGCGAGCAGATGCCGATATCGATTACCTGTTCGCGCAAGTGCTGGTGAATGAACCGCGCGTGGATTACGGACAGAATTGCGGCAATATCCTGGCCGGCGTGGCACCTTTCGCGATCGAACGCGGGCTGGTGGCCATCCAGGGTAAGCGCACACGCGTGGCCATCCATATGGTCAATACGGGGCAAATCGCGGTGGCTGACGTCAGTACGCCCAATGGACAGGTCAACTATGAGGGTGATGCGCGAATCGATGGTGTGCCCGGCACCGCGGCTGCGGTGCCTATCGAGTTCCGTGATACTGCTGGATCGACCTGCGGTGCGCTGCTGCCCACCGGCCGCGCGCGCGATGAGATCGATGGCGTAGCGGTGACTTGCATCGACAATGGTATGCCGGTGGTATTGCTGCGCGCTGCCGACTTCGGCATTTCCGGTTACGAAGACCGCGACACGCTGGAAACCGATGCGACACTCAGGTCGCGGATAGAAGCCATCCGGCTGCAGGCCGGATCCATGATGAACTTGGGCAACGTCGCGCAGCGCACGGTTCCGAAAATGACCCTTGTGTCGCGGCCGCGCGCGGGTGGCGCGGTCTGCACACGCACCTTTATCCCGCACCGAGTGCATGCTTCCATCGGCGTGCTGGGGGCGGTCAGCGTGGCGACGGCGGCGGTATTGCCCGGTTCGGTGACGCAAGGAATTGCGCAGGTGCCCGACGGGCTGGCCCGACGCCTGGTCATCGAACATCCGACTGGCGAGTTCACGGTAGATCTGGAGAAAGACAGCGCGGACCAACCCGAGGATACGGTACGTGCGGCGCTGTTGCGCACGGCCGCGCTGATCATGGATGGCCGGGTGCGGGTGCCGGGATCGTTGTGGGCGGGGCGCTAGCGGAGTTGGTCAGTGTCTGCACGATCAGGTCGCGCAAGGTGGCTGCGGGGGGTGTCAAGACGGCGCCATGGCGGGTAATGATCGCTAGTTTGCGCGTGATGCGCGGCTGATCCAGTGGCTTGACGACAATGCCGGCCGACGCGCGCATCGATAATGCCGGCGCTACTGTCAGCCCCAAGCCTGCCTCCACGAAGTTGAGTGCCACGGCAGTGTGCTGCGCTTCGTAGATCCAGCGCAAGCCCAGCCGCCGTTCGCCCAGTGCATCGTCGATGGTGGTGCTGTTGCCCGCCGACAGGCTGATGCGAATGAGGGGTTCGCCCGCCAGTTGGTCCCAGGTTACTGACGCCAGCTGTGCCAGGTGGTGGCCAGCGGGGCACGCCAGCATGAACGGCTCTTCAGTGAAGGGCTCGATGGCGAGTGCCGGGCGAGCTGGCGTGGTGATCGACACACCGAATGCGGCGACACCGGATTCGACCAATTCGGCGATCTCGCTGATAGAGCTATCGAAGACACGTATTGCCAGCTCAGGGTACACACTGGAAAAATGCCGCAACACTGGCGATATGCGCTGCGCGGCCAGCGTCGGCAGGCAGGCGAACGCCAACCATTTTGGCGCGGTGCTGCGGTGCTGGCGCACGGTTTCGTAAGACAGGGCCAGTTCGCGCATGGCGCTGCGCACGCGTGGCAGTAGCGCTCTGCCGGCATCGGTAAGCGTCACGTCGCGCGTCGTGCGCGCCACCAGCATCACGCCCAGACTGTCTTCCAGCTTGCGGATGCGATGGCTGACCGCGGTTTGCGACAGGTTCAGATGCAAGGCGGCTTGCTGGAAACTGCCATGCTCGGCAATTGCCAGAAATGCTTGCATGCCCAGGAAGTCAATCTGCATGCCGTACGGTAGCACGCGCAGCGGCCGCTGGCGGCCGTGCGTTGCCATGCGCCGAAAGGCTTATTCGTTCGTGATGTGGGCCGATTTGATCAATGCGCCCCAGGTGGCGGCCTGGTCGTGCAGGAAGGTGCCGAAATCATCCGGAGAACCGGATGCCTCCCTGACGCCCATGGCAGACAATCTCTCGCGTACGTCGGGCTTGGTCAACGCCGCGTTGATCTGCTTGTTCAGCGCCTCGATGATGGGTTGAGGCGTATCTTTTGGGGCCACGAAGCCCCACCATACCGAAGCCTCCAGTTTAGGATAGCCGGCATCGACGGCCGACGGTACAGACGGGATAAGCGGCAGGCGCGCGGGGTCGGCCACCATGATCGGCCGTAACCGTTTCGATTCGATCTGGGGCAGCGCCTGCAGGGGGTCGAGCAGCATGAATGACACTCGCCCGGCAGTCAGGTCGACGATGGCCGGCGCGCCGCCCTTGTACGGGATATGCAGCATGTCCGTGCCGGTGACCGATTTCAGCATTTCCGACCCTAGGTGGGCCGAACTGCCGCTGCCGGCCGACGCATACGAAATCTTGGCGGGATCGGCCTTGGCCGCATCGGTGACATCTTTCAGCGTCTGATAGGGAGAGTTGGCCGGCACCACCATGATCAGGGGCGACGAGCCAAGTTTGGCAATGGGGGCCAGCGACTCCAGTTCCGAGAAAGTGCGATTGGGATATAGCGAGGTGTTGGTTGCCAACCCGTTGCTGCCGATCAGGATGGTATAGCCGTCAGGCGCAGATTTGGCGGTGTATTCGTAGGCAATGGTTCCGTTGGCACCCGCACGGTTTTCTACGACAACAGACTGGTGCAGTTGTTCACTTAAGTGTTGGCCTATCAGGCGGCCCAGGATGTCGACAGCGCCGCCTGGCGGAAACGGCACCACCAAATGGATCGGCTTGCTGGGGTAAGCATCCTGTGCCTGGACGCAAGCGGGCTGTAATGCCAGCGCAAGTACGCCCACGGCGGCCAGCGCCGGGATCAACGTGCGGATGGATATGGCTTTCATAGTGGGTCTCCTGTGATTCGATTGAACGGTCTGCGCCGAATATCAGCCGCGCAGCGCGGCCGCCTCGGGCCAGCGCAGTACCTGTGCCGCGGTCTTGCCCATAACCCATTCCAGGTCTTCGGGGTCAATGAAATTCAGGGCTAGACGGAAGTGATCCACGCATTCCTGATAGGTGCAGGGCAGGCGGGTGAAGTCCGAGCCCCACATGCTTCGCCGCGGGCCAAAGGCGTCATAGATGCGCCGCAGGTACGGTTGAATGTTTTGGAACGGATAGGGCTCGCTGCTGTAGCAAGGCGCGGCCGACATCTTTACGTAGACGTTTGGCAGCCGCGCCAGAGCCAACAGCCGGTCCAGGTCGGCAAAGCAGGCATCGTCGCGCAATTGGCTTTCTCGTGCCATGTGATCGAGCACAATGGTCAGGCCCGGGTAACGCTGTGCGATGGGTGCAATCTTGTCTACCGCACCCGGCACAAACAGCATCAATGCAATGCCCATGCGCTCGCAGGCAGACCAATACCAGTCCAGTACGCCGGGCTCCAGCCAGCCGCGCCATTTGGGCTTATGGAAGGTCATCCGGATGCCCAGCATCTGTGGCTGTTCAAGCCACTGTTCCAGTCGCGAGCATGCATCGTCCGCATCGGGATTGAAACGGCCCATGATGGCCAGCCGCGAAGGGTGGCGCTGCGCCTCGCGCAGTGCGGTGATGTTGCTGTCGCCCACGGGCGAGGGAGGCACGATGATGGCCCGCGCCACGCCGGCGGCGTTCATGATGGGCAGAAATTCTTCGGCCAGCAACGGCGCCTCGCGGTGCGGTCGGGCACCGGGAACGGCGACAAAGGTTTTCTTGCCGATTTCTTCGGCGGGCCAGGGTTGGTCGGCGCGATGGGCCTCCCAGAAATGCACCTGGGTATCGGTAATCAGCATGCGGGACTCCTTGCAACGGCTGCGGCTGCTCGCGCAGTGCTCGAATGCTAATCGCTGCGCTTTGATACCGAAATGGCATTTCTGATCTAGCTGTTATGAGAAACAGGAATATCACTGCCAGTCTGCACGTCATCCGCCTGAGCAAGAGATCGTCAAAGGCAGGGCGTGCGGGTGTGCTGCTGCAACAGCGGCGAGGCTTTCTCGGCCTCGGCCATGATGCGCGGCAGAAAGTCGCGGATCAGTGCGGCGGTGTGGCGTGCCAGCGTGGTGCCGGGCCGCTCGGTCGAGGTGGCCAGCGCCAGCACGCTGGTCATGCGCGGCGAGATAATGCGCCGCGCAGACAATGCCGGTGCGGCACGGGAAATAAGCAAAGCGTTAAGCGTAACGATGGCTTGCCCCAGGCCTTGGTCGACCAGATCGACAATCGCGCCAACCGCATCGATTTCCAATGCAATGCGTGGCTTCTTGCCGATGTTGGCCAGCCGGGTCTCGACTTGCATGCGCAGCGGATGCGGGCGGCTGGGGATGATCAGCGGTACATTGGCCAAGTGCCTCATTGGCACGGAGCCACGCAGCCCTGGGGCCGTTCCGCGTCGCTCGACCAGGAAAAGTGGGTCTTCACGCAGCGGGATAATCTCGAGCTCTGGTGATGGTACCGGGTCGTGCAGCAGCGCGATGTCGATGCGGCCGGACAACAGCCATTCACACAGGTGCACCGTCAGCCCTTCGGTCATTGACAGTGAGGCCTGCGGAAAGGCGCGCTTGAACTCGGTAACTAGCGGGGCGGTGATCAGGCGACCCACCGAGTAAGGTACACCCACTACGACACGACCGATGGGCGCGCCGCGCACGTCCTCGACCTCTTGTCGTGCGCGTTCCACCTGCATCAGAATGCCACGCCCGTGCACCAATAGACGCTGGCCGGCCTCGGTGGGATTGACGCCGCGGCCATTGCGATACAACAAGGTCTGCCGCAGTTCGATCTCCAGGCTGCGCACTTGCCGGCTGAGCGCAGGTTGCGCCACATCAAGTATGGCCGCGGCCTTGGTGAAACTGCCCAGTTCGGCGACGTGCACGAAATATTCCAGCTGGCGTAGGTCCATGGTGACTCCGGTCAGGCGATCGCTGCGGTGCCACGGCGCACTCGCACGACAGCGGCAGACATAAGAAAAAAGCATCTTACTGGCCTAGAAGGCATTTCCCAGCGCGTGCGCAGCGCCACCATACTACGGCAACTTGATACCTATATAACGGAGACACGCCATGCCGTACTTGACTCCCGCGCCGGATGCCTCACCCAGGACACCGGCCACCACGGTGCCTCCTGGCGGATGGGACTGCCAGATCCACCTGTTCGGCCCGGCGGATCAGTATCCCTTTGATCCGGACAGCCCGTATGTGTCGGGCGAAGCCTTGCCCGAAACCGCGATCAAGCTGCTCGACACGCTGGGCTTGGCTCGTGCGGTGGTGGTCAGCGGCGGTGGCTATGGCCGCGACTATCGTTACCTGCTGGATGTGCTGCGACGCTTTCCGCAACGGTTCGTAGGAGTCATTTTGCCACCAGATACCTTGCCCGACGAAGAGTTCGCACGCTTGGATAAATTCGGCGTCAGAGGTGTGCGTTTTGTCAGCGCCCGGCGCGCTTCGAACTTGCCGCAGATTTTGCCCGACATGGCCGCGCAGGCCGAGAACATAGGCTGGCCGGTGCACTTCTATCCTCACGGCGAAGACATTATTGAGTACGCCGAGTCGCTGTTGGCGCTACGCAGCAGCAAGATCGTGCTGGATCATTTCGCCAGTATTCCCGCGGCCAAGGGCGCGGACCAACCCGCGCTGAAGACCGTGCTGAAAATGCTCGATACCGGGCGAGTCTGGATCAAGCTGTCTGGCCCCATGCGTTGCGCCAAGGGCGACCTGCCTTACGCTGAGGTCACGCCCATTGCACGGACACTGATTCGCCATGCACCCGAGCGCATGGTGTGGGGCTCGGACTGGCCGCACGTGAACATGGTGGGGCGAGGCATGCCGAATGACGGTGAACTATTCGACCTGCTGGCCGACTGGGCGCCGGATGCGGCCGACCGTGAGCGCATCCTGGTTACCAATCCCAATGCGCTGTACGGCGCGCCCGCTCGGGGCTAGACCGGCCCCACGTAGTGGCTGGGCACGTGTCTGGCCTTTCATAACAAGGCAGGCGTTGCGGCGCTTGCCCAGGAGACTTGTCATGCGTAGCGCTTTCTGCAAGCTGCAGGCCCTGCTTGGCGCGGCCCTGCTGACCACTGCCGTTTACGGGCAGACGTTTCCCGATCGACCCTTGCATCTGGTGGTGCCCTTTTCGCCCGGTGGCAGCACCGATCTGGTCGGACGCCTGGTCGCCGCCCAGGTGGCCCAACGGTTGGGCCAGCCTGTGGTGGTCGAGAACCGTGCAGGGGCGGGTGGCATGATCGCGTCGGAGTACGTGGCGAAATCGGAGGCCGACGGCTACACGTTGTTGATGGTCACTACCTCGCATACGGCCAATCCATCCATCTACAAGAAGCTGCCCTACGATACCCGGAAAGACTTTACTTCTATCTCACTGGTGGGGGACATGCCGGGCCTGATGGTGGCTCATCCATCGGTGCCCGCCAATACCCTGGGGGAATTCGTGGCCTACGCCAAGACCCACAGAGTCTCGTATGGTAGTGCCGGCTCGGGGACCTTCCCGCATTTGTCGATGGAGTTGTTTAGGCACGCAGCCGGGCTGGACATGGTACATATCCCCTATCGGGGTGCGGCGCCCGCATTGGCTGATTTGGTGGGTGGCGTGTACCAGATCAAGGCCGATGCCTACATCACTGCCAAGGGGTTCGTCGATGCCGGCAGGTTGAAGCTGTATGCTGTGACCAGTGCACAGCGGATGCCCCAGTTGCCCGACGTACCCACGGTTGCTGAGTCGGGCTATCCGGGCTTCGAGTCCACTTATTGGATAGGCATTGTTTCGCCAGCGGGCGTGCCGCCCGCCGTGCGCACCCGTCTGGAGCAGGCATTCATGCAGGCCGTACAGGATCCGATGGTGTCGGCCAAGCTGCAAGAAGGTGGTACACGTCCAATCGGCGGCTCTGCCGCCGACCTCGATGCCTTGATGAACCACGAATTCGCGCAGTGGCCCGGCATTATTAAGGACGCCGATATCGCTGAAAAATAGAACAGCCTACCGGGCATATTGGCTGACCGATATGGCGAACGGGCTGCCGTCATCCGATGAGCGAACACCCAGCCTGACTAAGCCAGCGACCACAGCCACAGCGCAGGTGATTTGTAAATCACGAATGCATCGTTCGTTATCGGGGTCACGGCATCTACCATCGATCTTTACCTTGCATGTCATCAGGGAAGAGATCCATGACTTCGAACACATCTACGCCACAAGGCAGCGCCACAGCAGGCTATGAAGCCGATGTCCTCGTCATAGGCGGTGGGCCCGCGGGTACATGGGCCGCAGTCAATGCGGCACAACGCGGTGCCAGCGTCATCTTGGTCGACAAGGGTTATTGCGGTTCGTCTGGTGCGACCGCGGCCGCCGGTACGGCGGTCTGGTATGTAGATCCCGATCCGCACAAACGGGAACTCGCCATGGCTAGCCGCTACGATATGGGTGGCCGGCTCTCCGATCATGGCTGGATGAGCCGTGTGCTCGACCGGACCTGGGATGGCATCAACACGCTTGCCGACTGGGGCTATCCTTTCCCACAAGATCCAACAGGGCAGTCGCGCCGAAACTCCCTGCAGGGTCCGGAATACATGCGCTTGATGCGCAAGCAGGTAAAAAGTGCGGGCGCCAAGATTCTGGATCACAGCCCGGTTCTTGAGCTGTTGCGTGACGAGCACGGTGCCGTGGCGGGTGCTGCGGGCATCGATCGCCAGCGCGGGCGCGTGTGGTCGGTGCGCGCAGGCGCCGTGGTGATTGCGACCGGGGGCTGCGCGTTCTTGAGTCGTGCGTTGGGCTGTAACGTGCTCACCGGCGATGGCCTGCTGATTGCTGCCGAACTGGGTGCCGAGATGTCGGGCATGGAGTTTTCCAATGCCTATGGAATTGCGCCGGAATTTGGGTCGATCACCAAGACGCTGTTCTACAACTGGGCCACATTTACAGACGGCGAAGGTGTGGTGATTCCGGGTGCGGCGTCCAAAGGTGGCCGTTCGGTCATCGCTCGTGAACTGTTGCGCCAAAAAGTTTATGCACGCCTGGATCAGGCAGATGAAGCGACTGCGCGCGCCATGCGTGCCGCCCAACCTAATTTCTTTCTCCCGTTTGACCGCAATGGGATCGATCCTTTCACGCAGCGGTTTTCGGTGACGTTGCGTTTGGAAGGCACCGTGCGCGGGACAGGTGGGTTGCGTCTTATGGGCCCTGACTGTGCGACCTCTGTTGTAGGGCTCTATGCGGCGGGTGACGCCGCCACGCGCGAGCCGATCTGCGGTGGTTTTACCGGCGGGGGCAGTCATAACGCTGCCTGGGCGATTTCATCAGGATCATGGGCGGGGGAAGCGGCGGCAGCGCATGCGATCGAAGTGCGAGGGCGTGGGGTAGCTCGGACGGCGGTGGGGGCCGGTCGTGCGGGCCTGCGCGGCACCGGCGTACGTCCCGCTGATGCCGCCGCGCTGACCCGCGGGGTACAGAACGAGGTCATGCCGTTCGAGCGCAATTACTTCCGCCACGCCGATGTGCTTGAGCCTTCCATCGCGCGGCTGGATGCGCAGTGGCGATCGCTGGCAGGTACCGCGGCGCCGGATAGCATATCTTTGCTCGCTACACGTGAGGCTGCTGCCATGCTGGCCACGGCACGTTGGATGTATCGCAGTGCGTTGGCGCGTCGTGAAACGCGTGGCATGCATAAACGCTATGATTTTCTCGAGCAGGACGCAGCGCAGTATCACCACTTGATCTCGGGTGGTCTGGACGAGGTGTGGGTACAGCCGCTCCCGGTAAGCGCGCGGGAAATTCCTGCGGCAAAACAAATGTTGGCAGCATGATAGAACTCATCAGCGACACCCGCTGCACCGCCTGCAATATCTGCGTGCGTGTCTGCCCGGTCAATGTATTCGATATCGTTGAAGGTGCCGCGCCGATCATTGCACGGCAGGATGCCTGTCAAACCTGCTTCATGTGCGAGGCGTGGTGTCCGGAGGACGCCATGTATGTCTCGCCCAATGCCGACGGGCCGACCGTGGTGGACGAAACTGAACTCGTCGATGCGGGCCTGCTGGGGAGCTATCGTCGACAGATCGGTTGGCACCGTGAGACCCGGAGTCTGCGTGCGGTGGATGATTCGTTCAAGTTGCTGGGTGGCGGGCCTAAGAAGTAGTCAAGTACTGTCAGTGCCGTGCACGATTCGTCCACCAACGACTGTCATCGTGCATTGGATATCACGCCAGGCATTGACCGAAAGTGTCATCGGATCCCGATCAAGAACGGCGAGGTCACCCGCAAAGCCGGGCGCCAGCGGACCTTTCCAATGTTCGTCAAATGTCAGTCGCGCGCCCGCGATGGTGAAAGCACGCAAGGCAGCATCTGCGGACAGGGTTTGATGGCTACCGATCACCTGGCCCGTGACTCTTTCTTGGCGAGCCCCCGCCACCCATAGCGTGAAAAAGGGATCGTAAGGGATGTTGTCGGTCGCAAGTGCAAGGTCTAGTCCAAGTTCAAGCATGGTGGCGTGTGCCACCACGCTGTCACCTCCATCCGCCTCGTCCAGATAAGCGGCACCACCTTTCCATAGGAAGTACGTGGGGATGGTGGTGATTAGCACCCCCAAAGCCTTCAGCGCCTGAAGATCTTCCACGCGCGCCCGGGCAATGTGCTGCAATACCCAACGTTTTCCCGCCAGCGGAAATTTCTTATCGACGGCCAGCAGGACGGGCAGGATCTCGTGAAGCTTGTCCGAGACAATCACATTGACGCGCAGATCGTGCTCGGCCGCCAGAAGGCACAGCGCCTTAAAATCCGACGGCGTAACGGCCTGTTCCACAAAACCTGACCAGCCGGTGTCGGGCAGATTGGCGCGCGCACAGCAGGCAACTAGGGGATCGCCTCCGTAGGCGATGTGGATGCCGCTAATCCGAAACGACGGGTCTCCCAGTCCGCGACCACGGGCGGCGGCCAGCCAGTCGCGCATGGCGCGGGCCGCCTCGGGCAGATTGCCCCACGTCGGACTGACCACCAACCCCGTGCGCATCGTCAGGTCTCCTTCTTCCCAAAGTTTGCGATAGATCGAAATAGTTTCGGGTGCACTGCCGTGACCTTCGTAGATGCTAGTGGTGCCTTTCGCGTGATACATTTTTTGCGATATGCGCAAGCCTTTTAACCGCTCGGCAAACCCGAAGCGCGGAATGTCCGGCAACAGATCGAATTCCACGGCGGGGCGTGTATTGCGCTCCACAATGATCCCGCTCAATCCCCCGGAGGCGTCCTTACCGATCTCGATGCCGGCACAGGTCGGCTGCGAGGCAGGTGTCAGGCCATTGCGCTGCAGGGCCAGGCTGTTTAGCGCCGCAGTGCCTGGTGGCTTGCCCCAATTACCGAAAGGGGCGGGGATGTAGACCGGGTGCTCGGGCGCGGCTGCATCTAGTTCCTGGCGAGTGGGCAAGCGACTTTCGGCCAGTTGGGCGGCGCCCCCAAAGAAATAAGGAGGTGTACCCACGGGCATAGTGACGATGTAAACCCCTGGGGGCGTGATCCTTGCTTGTTCACGTATGACCTGGAGCACATCTTCGACTGTACGTGCATGGGCCAACGAGGGGCGCAAGGTTTTCAGGCCCTCACGTTCCATGTGTGCGTGCGCGTCATTAATGCCAGGGATGACGCAGGCGCCTTGCAGATCAATGACCTGTGCCTGGTCATTCGAGGTGGCGGTAGTTAATGCCGCGTTGTCATAGGCCGCGACACGACCGTCGACGATCGCGATGGCATGTGCGCGCGGGTAGGCATCGTGAAAGGTATGGATGCGAGCGTTGTGCAACACCAGCGTGCGCGGCATGGGGAGTGACATAACTATGTACAAATCTGACGAATCAGGATGCGCTCTGGTACCAAGGGAACAGGCGTTTCACGACCCATACAAAAAGTCGGTCAGCCACAAAACCGAATGCACCCAATAACACCAGCCCGATAAACATGATCTCGACCTGGAACAACTGATGACCCAAGGACATCATGTAGGCAATGCCCGCGTTCGAGCCAGATAGTTCGGCAGCAACCAGCACGATCAGCGACACGGCAATGGCTTGCCTGACACCTGCCAGGATAAATGGCAGCGCAGCAGGAAGAATAACCAGGAAGAGCGTGCGCACACGGCTAGCTCCCAGCGCCGCTGCAGATCGTAGATACACGATGTTAGTGTCTCGTACGCCGATAAAGGTCGTGATCCAGATGGGAAAGAAAGCACCCCAGGCAATCAGCGCGATCTTGGGTAATTCCCCGATGCCAAACCACAGTACCGCCAGTGGTACTACCGCCAGCGATGGCACTGATCTGAACCCGTGCAGTACCGGCTCACTGAGATGATGCAGGGTTTCTATGCGCGCCGTCAGGAATCCCGCTGTGATGCCAAGCACCAGCGCGATGGAGAATCCTGATGTCGCACGCATAAGACTCGCAGAAATATGTGTGGCCAGTTCGCCAGAAGCGATAAGCGGCAAGGCAGCGGTAAATACCCGTGATGGTGGAGGGAAAAGTGCCGGGTTCATCCACGAAGATAGATGCGGGATCGCCTCCCAGGCCAGCAGAAAGAAGACCAGACCGGCGATATTGAGTATCACGCGGTGCCGACGCTTGCTGCGTGCGAGTCTGCGATGTTCCTGTTGAAAGCGCTGGCCCACGTCGCTTGAGTGGATTGTCGGATGTGCATCATAGACCCCATGCGTGGAATCTGACTGCGGGACGCGTTTTAAGGCTGCAGATGTCATGCAACTTGCCTGAATGCACCGGCTGCCAATGCAGTCTCGATGCGGTTGTAGTAGTTCGCGAAATCGAGGGATCCGCGCTGGCGCGGATAGCCGAGATTCACTGAAAAATCGGCACTGATTGTGCCCGGGTGCGGCGCCATGACCACCACCCGCTGCGCCAGGAAAATGGCCTCGTCGATATTGTGGGTCACGAACAACACCGAGACGCCGGTTTCTTGCCAAAGGCGCAACAAGTCTTTCTGCAGCGTGCTGCGTGTCATAGCGTCGACAGCTGCGAACGGCTCATCCATCAACAACACTTTGGGTTCCACGACCAGCGAGCGTGCCACCGCGATGCGCTGGCGCATGCCACCGGATAATTCGTGTGGATATCGATCTGCGGCGGCTTCTAGTCCGACACGCGTCAAGGCCAACAACGCGCGATTCCGTCTTTGCGTTGTCGGTACGGCCTGCGCGCGTAAGCCGAATTCCACGTTTTGGCGCGCCGTCATCCAGGGAAAGAGGGCGTATTCCTGGAACACCACGCCTCGTTCCGGTCCCGGTTCACGCACCGTCTGGTCGTTAAACCGCACCTTGCCCTCGGTCGGCTGCAGGAACCCTGCAAGTAGATGAAGAAGCGTGGTCTTGCCGCATCCCGAAGGTCCAATCAGGCAGACGAATTCCCCCGCGCGTACATCCAGCGACACCTCTTGCAGCGCCTGCGCTGGAACGTCGCCTCGCGTTGGAAAGAATTGCGAGACCCGTTGGAATTCGATGAGCGTACCCATGCGGTTAGGCCAGTGTCACACGATCTGGCGCGGCGGCCTGAAGCGGCGCGGTCTCGATCACCGCGCGAAACAGGGCACGCAGATCGCCTGCTGGCGCAGGCGCCAGCTTGGCGTCGATGGCCCACTTCGCCTGCGTGACAAGATCGTCAAGAAAGCTTTTGTCGAAACCGAGCTTGAACTCGAATACGGCTGTCGCTTCCTTGACTTCCTCCGGTGTGCTGCGGATGCGTGAAGCGATCAGGGCTGGCCATGTGGGGTCTTGTGCCATCCGCCTTTCGGCGGCGAGCAAAGCCGCAATCGCATCTTTCACCAGGGGTTGGCGTGTTTCCAACGTATTCTGGTTGACCAACAACAACTGATGGCTACGGAAGAATTTTTCATAGCCATCCTGAGTTAATACGAATGCCTTGCCACCGCTTTGGCGGATGGCGGCTTTGCCGGCAACCGCGGTCCAGGAAAACGCGTCAATATCGTCGCGTACCAGTGCACCGATAAGATCAGTGGGAGCGAGATTGACTTGTTGGACGTCGCTGGTGGAAAGTTTGGCAAATTCCAGATACTTGGCCAAAGCATATTGGCCTGATGTGCCAGCGGGCGTGCCGATCTTCTTACCCTTGATACTGGCGGGCTGGTCGGCCACGATGCCACTGCCTTCGCGCGCCACGATCTTCATGTCGTAGGAATAGCGACTGAAGTTGGCCAGGATACTGGGCTTCAACCCCCGCAGAACCGCGAAGACGAGAGGGGTGTCCGTGGTAGTGGAGAAATTGGCGGAGCCGGCCAGCAGCGCCTGCATCGAGTCGCGTCCCGTGGGGAAGTCCAGGACCCTCAGGTCTACGTTGTTTGCTTTCCAATAGCCGGCACCTTCCGCGACAAAAGGCAACGCCCACGTATACCCAGCACTGCCTGATGCTAAGGTGGCTTGCTCACGTGTTTGCGCGAGGGACAGGCCCGGTAGGGCGACGGTGCTAACGGCGGCGGCACCGAACTGAAGCACGCGGCGGCGTGATAGATTGATGGAGGTGTTGTTGGCGGACGAACCCATGATGCTTGACCCGAGACTGAGTTGAATAACCTTTGGTCATGGTAGGGAACGTGCGAGGCAGGGACAAAGAATATCTGGGTATATGCTTGTGCATGGGATGTCGCTGCGGTCGATCATCTTTGGGGGCGCATCAGATCGTAATGCGGCTCATAGCCATGCTTGTTCACGTCGAACGAGGCGAGTAGAGCGAGATTACAAGTTGCAATCTGGCATAGACCGAAAATCTCGTTATCTTCACACCATAGGCGTATGCTGAGTGTTAGTGTGCATGTGCTGGGCCGCAGTCCTCACCTAGGTGTATCACTATTCCTGTAACTGTGAGGGCTGGCGTCGTATTGGCCGGCCGGCAGATGCCCCCAATTGTGGGAGCAGTCATGAAAATTCCATCCGCTGAGCATGCCAATGTTCTGGCAAAGGTCGGTCAGCCAGTGACCCTGGCGACGCTGCTGAAAGCGCCCAAAAGCGACTACATGTCAGAACGCCAATTACAGTTTTTCCGTGTTCTTTTAGCTCAGTCGCGCGCGGAATTACTAGCGTCGGCCTACGCCTTGCAGAGCCGACTCAAAGAAGATGAAGCGCATGCCGATCCCGCTGACGCTGCATCCATTGAAGAAGAGCACACTTTGGAACTGCGGCTGCGCGATCGAGAATACAAACAATTGCGCAAGGTCGACCATGCGCTCGAGCGTATCCAGGATGGAACCTATGGATGGTGTCGGGATAGTGGCGAGCCTATCGGCCTAGGCCGGTTGTTGGCTCGTCCCACTGCGGAGTTGTGTATCGAAGCGCAGGAACGCCATGAACGGGTTGAGGTGGGGCAGGCGAGGCCGCGTTGACTCATGCCAGGCTGGCCGTTTGCTATTGATCCCAGGCTGACGAGCGCCGCCGGGGGATCTCTATCGTTTCAATAACGGCCACCCGTCGGCCGGGTGTTTATTCCGAACCGTCCCGTGAGGGGTGGGGTACGATGGGAAACTGAATCCACGAGGGCAGCACTCATGGCAAGCGATCAGAGGTACGGTTTCGACGTTGTCGAGAACGCAGGACGATATCGATGGTGTATTACTACACTCGAATCCCCTGGCACGCGTGGCCGAATTGATTATTCTGAGGAGGACTTCCCCACCGAAGACGAGGCCCGAGAAGCGGGGCGCCGCATCTTGGAGGACTTGAGCGAGGGATGACATTTTCACCAGCGCGTTGTAACGCGCATCGCGCATTGACGTTTAAGTCCGGGCGGACTCTGCAAGTGGTTAGCTATCGGATGTGCGTCGTTCGGATGCAAAGATCGCTCACGTCTACTCAGGCTGGTGGCACACCACGCACAACTTATTGCCGTCGGGATCGCGGAAATACGCACCGAAATAGTTCGCGTGGTAGTGCGGCCTCAAACCCGGTTCACCTTCGCAAGTTCCACCTGCAGCCAGTGCGGCGGCATGTGCTTGACGAACCTGCTCGCGAGACGACGCGAGAAAGGCCGACATCTGCCCATTGCCGGCATTGTGCGGGCTGTCGTTGAACGGTTTGCTGATCATGAAATGAGGACGATTGCCCCCGGCAGAATGCCAACCTGCCCAGGGCACGTTCGCGTCATAGTATCGTCGCTCTATTCCCAATACGGCAAACAGCCGCTCGTAGAAATTCAAGGCACGATCGAAATCGGTGACGCCGACGCATACATGTGAAAACATAATAGGGTTCCTCCCACGGTTTTGAAGTAACTCGACCAGCGTTGACGATCGCGAACGCTATGCTTATTTCACGAGCGTGACAGGCACGTCGGCGAGGTGGATAACCTTGCTGGCGACCGACCCCAATAATATGCCGGGTAAAGCACTAAGACCGCGCGTGCCCATGACAATTTGGGAGCATTGCTGCTCGCGCGCGAAATCGGTGATGGTTTGGGCAGACTGGCCCACCTTGATCGTAGTTACGAATTTAACCCCTGATTTTTCAGCGACGCTTTTCGCGCCGGCCTGAGCTTTTTCGCCCTCGTCGTTGTAGTAATCTTCGACGACTTTTTGGTCGAGAAACATCTTGGCGTGGCCTGAGACAATGGGAAAAGCCACGGTTAATAAGTGCAGTTCGGTATCTTGGCGCAGGCCTGCCATGGCAATGGCTGTCTGCAGTGCGTGCATAGAGCACTCGGAGCCGTCGATAGGAACGAGGATTTTGTTCATAATCAACTCCTTGCAGAGGTGGAATGGCACGCTCTGAATGTGCCATTCGCGCTTAAACCAGAGTACCCGGCGACACGATAGCCGTAGCGTAGGAGTTGGCTAAGAAGGGATCTTTAGCAAACTATGGCGTGGGGTACAACGGTTATGGTAAGGCACGCAAATGCCGTGCCGCGAGTCCCGCGGCGGCTATACGCGCTGGGCCGTCAACGCCCTCGTACAGGGTCATATGCATCCACAGCCAGGGGTTCCAACGGGAACAAGGGTTTAACGCGTTTCTTGAAGTCGAACAGCGACCAGTCCGAACTGGTCACGCCCGGGCTGTCGCATTCGATCAGCGCGGACGAAATCGGCACGAACACCGGTCGGCAATACATACGTGATTTCACCAGAATGAATTTGGCCTGCGTGGGTTCCAGCCCCATGCTGCGGAACACGCCCAGGTCCCAGGGTTCATGCGTGCGTTCGGTCAACACCAGTTGCGCCGCGCCAATGTCCAGCACGGCGCTGCGGCCCATGCTGACCCGCTGTCCGGTATAGGTGGGGCCTGAAATCACGTATTCGCCGTTGGTGACGGCGCGCACGGTGCCGCGCAACGTGACCGGCGGCGTGTCGCGGCCGATTTCCGCGATGGGACGCTTGTTACCCACGGGCAATTCGACTGTGGCGCCCACGCCCGCTTCGGACAGAATCTCCACGGCCTCGGGATCGCAATATAGTCCGGCGTAGATGCCGGTCAGGCCGACGTCCAGCGCGGCCATCAGTACATCCATGGTGTCGCAGGTGCCGCCGCTCATGCAGTTATCGCCGTGATCCAGTAGCAACACGGGTTTGTCGGCTGTTTCAGCTAACGATTTGGCGCGTGCCAGTGATTGTGCCAACGGCTCGCTGTCGTATAGGAACCCGTCACGATTGGCCCAGATAGATGCAGCAATCTGGGCGGCCACGCGATCCGCAACCGCGGCGTCGCCATCGCCAACCACGACGACGCTTAAGCACGGGTTAGGGATGTCGGCCAGGCCAAATCCCGCCAAGATAGAAACACCCAGCGCGCCAGCGGCCTCGGCATCGCGCGCGGCTTGCACGGCGTCACGCATGGCGCCATCGGCGGTGTTGCTGCGCAGCGTATGCGACACGAGCGGCAGGCTGCGCCATGCCAGCACGGGCTTGTACTTTCCTTCCAAACTCGCGAACAACAGGCGACCCGCATGATCACCGGTCTCGTACATGTCAATATGCGGATACGTCTTGAAGCTGACGATGACGTTGGCGTTATCCACCATCTTTTGCGTCACGTTCGCATGCAGATCCAGCGCCACCGCGATCGGTGCGTTGGGGGCTGCGGCCCGCACGCGCTCCAGCAGATCGCCTTCGCCATCGTCGGTGGTTTCAACAGCCATGGCGCCATGCAGATCCAGCAGGATGGCGTCGCAACCCGGCGCCGCCGCCACGATGCGATCGCAGATCTGCTGATAGGCCTGCGCGTCCACGCGGCCGCTGGGATAGGCCGTGGCCGAAACAGGAGTAACCAGCTCGGCGTCGCGTGCTTCGGCCAGGTCGATGAATGCCGACATGGCCGTGCGCTTGCCTTTGTTTTCTTCGTATGCGGCCGTGTCGTAGGTAGGGCCGTCGTTGCCGAACGACGACAATGGGGTCGGAACCGGCGAGAAAGTGTTGGTCTCGTGGTTCATGCGTGCGATCAATACTTTCATGCGGAAACCTTTGCTGCTTGGGTTCGGATTTCGCCGCAGCAACGCAACATCGCGTGCAGCAGCACGTTGCAACCCGCCTCCAGGTGGTCGGGCTGGGCGTCTTCGATTTCGTTATGGCTGATGCCATCCTTGCACGGCACGAAAATCATGGCTGTCGGCGTGACGCGTGCCATGTATACGGCGTCGTGTCCCGCACCGCTGATGACGTCCAGGTGATCCAGGCCCAGCGTGGCCGCGCCATCGCGGATGGCCTGGACTAAGCCGGGCTCGAACGGTTGTGGCGGGAAATACACCACTTCTTTCGACTCAATCTCGATTTTGCCCGGCAAGGTCAGTTCCTGTAATGTGCGCGCCAATGCGGCGGCCATGCTGTCCAATGTGGCGTCATCGGCCGCGCGCAGGTCCACGGTCAGGCCGACGCGGCCGGGAATGACGTTGCGAGAATTCGGAAAGTTATCCAGGCACCCCACGGTGCCGCGGCCATGAGGGGCGTGATCGAGCGCAATGCGATTTACCGCGCGTATCACCTCGGCGGCCACCAGTAATGCGTCTCGGCGCAGTTCCATGGGTGTGGGGCCGGCGTGAGCCTCTTGGCCGGTGATGGTGATGTCGTACCAACGCTGGCCCAACGCGCCCTGGACGGCGCCGATAGTGATGTTTCGCGCTTCCAGGATCGGTCCCTGTTCGATATGCGCTTCGAAATACGCACTGACATCACGCCCGCCTATGGGTTCCGTACCCGCATAGCCTATGTCGTTCAGCGCCTGTCGCACCGATATTCCATCGCGATCGGTCGCATCCAGCGCATGATCCAGCGTAAAGGCGCCGGCATACACGCCCGATCCCATCATGACGGGCACGTAACGCGATCCCTCTTCGTTGGTCCATATCACGACCTCCAGGGGAGCTTCGGTTTCGATGCCGTGATCGCGTAGCGTGCGCAATACCTCAATGCCGGACAGTACACCGTAGTTACCGTCGAATTTTCCGCCGGTAGGTTGCGTGTCGATGTGACTGCCGGTCATGACCGGAGGCAGCTCGTCGCGCAAGCCGGCGCGACGCATGAATATGTTGCCAATAGCGTCCACGCGCACGGTGCAGCCCAGGTCGCGGGCCCAGGACGATACGAGGTCGCGGCCCTGGCGGTCCAGGTCGGTCAGCGCCAGGCGGCAGACGCCGCCCTTGTCGGTGGCGCCGATCTGCGCCAGCTTCATCAGTGAATTCCACAGACGCTCTCCGTTTACGCGCAGCGCGCTGACGGCTTCCAGCGTGTTCATTTCCATGATGGGTTCCTCCGTGAGTCTTGTATAGTTTCCGCGCGGTGATCGCGCTAGACGCCTACGCCCAGGTAACGATCCTTGACGTCGTCATCGGCCAGGAAGGCAGCATTGGTGCCCTCGTAGACAATGGTGCCCTGTTCTATGATGAAGTGCTGGTCCGCTAGTTGCGTGCAGACTTCCAGGTTTTGCTCAACCAGCAAAATAGTGACACCGGCTTGTTTGATGAGCTTGATCTGCGCCACGATTTCTTCCACGATCACCGGCGCCAGGCCTTCGACAGGTTCGTCCAGCATAAGCACGCGCGGATGATTCATCAAGGCCCGGCCGATAGACAGCATTTGCTGTTCGCCGCCGGACAATTGCCCGCCGCCATTACGGCGTCGCTCTTTCAGGCGCGGAAAAATCTGGTAAATATCGTTCAGTTGCCAGGGGGATTGGCGGCGTGCGCCCAGTTTGAGGTTTTCCTCGACCGTCAGCAACTTGAAAATACCGCGATGTTCCGGCACCAGGCAGACGCCCATCGCGGCGATCTTATGCGCGGGCAGGCCCGTAATATCACGGTCGTTCAAGCGGATCTTTCCGGTCTGGGGCGCAATCACGCCAGCGATTGATTTGAGCGTGGTAGATTTCCCCGCGCCGTTGCGGCCAAGCAGCGTGACCACGGAACCCTCGGGCACTGTTAGCGAGACCCCTTGCAGGATATGGCTTTTACCGTAATAGCTGTGGATGGCGTCGATCTGCAAGGTCATGCGCGGCCCCCGGTAATCATGTTGCCCAGGTACGCCGCGCGCACGCGTTCATCGTTACGGATGTCATTGGGTTTTCCTTCGACCAGGATGCGGCCTTGCTGCATGACGGTGATCGTGTCCGAGATATCCATCACGATGTTCATATTGTGTTCGATCAGTACCACGGTATGGTCGTCGCGCAGGCTGCGGATCAGGTGCTTCATTTCATCAATATCGTCGATCCCCATGCCGGACGTGGGTTCGTCCAGGAACACGGCCCGCGGTTTGCTCGCCAGCGCCATGCTTACCTCGAGTCGTCGTTGCTGGCCGTGCGACAGCGTGCCCGCGGCAAGGTTTGCTTGACGTGTCAGGCCCATGCGCTCCATCGACGTGTCGACGACGTCGGTATGCGCGCGTGCGCCCGACGGTGGATGCCAACAGTCGAACGCGCCCGAGCGGTGCACGCCTTGGGCGGCCAGGCGCAGGTTTTCACGTACCGATAGATTCATGAAGAGGCTGGTGACCTGAAACGAACGGGCTATGCCGTGCTGCACGCGCTGATGGTCGGCTTCCTGCGTGACGTCGCGGCCATCGAACACAACGCTGCCTTCGCTGGCACGCAACGTGCCGGTTAGCGTGTGGAACAAGGTCGTCTTGCCCGCCCCGTTGGGACCGATCACGGAATGTACGGTGCGCGGATAAACCTGCAAGTCCACACCATGTAACGCGACGAATTTACCAAACCGCTTGATGATGCCGCGTGCGTGCAGCAGGGGTTGGTGGGCCGCGGCGGACGCAGTGGCGGTGGCCGGGATGTCGTGCGTCGTCATGCGCGTTTCTCCTTTGCGGCATCGCTCGCAGTTGGCCCGCGGCGCAGCGCCAGCCAGATGCGTTCACCCAGGCCCCACAATCCTTTTTGCATGAAGAGGCTGACGGCGATCAACAAGAAGCCCAGCAGCATCAGCCAACGCGGCCATAACGTGGACAGCCAGTCCGAAAACAGTACATAGAACGCCGCGCCCAGTACCGATGCGAACAGATTGCCGGTGCCACCGATCACGGTCATGACCAGGATCATCTCGCTGGTATGGTATTCGATGCTGGACAGCGGGGCGATGCCGGTCATCATGGCCAGGAATGCACCCGCCAGGGCGGTAACCGCGCCGGAGATCGCAAAGGCCGCCAGCTTGAACAGCCGCACGTTATAGCCCACCGCCGCGGCGCGCGCTTCGTTATCGCGTATGGCCAGCAACGTGCGGCCAAACACGGAATTCGTCACGCGCAACAACAGCCAGAACAGGATCAGGAAACACACCGCCACAAAGGTATAGAACTGCCAAGGCGACACCAGCGACATGAGTTCCACGCCCGCCACTGACAACGGCGGACGGGGCACATCGAGCAGGCCGTTGTCGCCACCCGTCAGGTCGGGCAAGCTATAGGCCAGGAAATAAAACATCTGCGCAAAGGCCAGTGTCAGCATGACGAAATACGCGCCGCGTTGGCGTATGGCGAACCAGCCCACCAGGGCGGCGGCCAGGGCGCCCACCACGACGGCGGCCGCCAGCGCCAGCGGCATGGGCAGCGCGAAGCGCGTCAGCAGGATGCCGACCGTGTAACTACCCAATCCAAAGAAAATACCTTGTCCGAACGACAGCAGACCGGTAAAGCCCAGCAGCAGATTGCAGCCCAGCACGGCCATGGCGTAGATCAGGACTTCGGTCGCCAGCGACCCGGACTGCATGCACAACGGTAGCGCGATCGCGACGAGCAGCGCCAGTACGAGTTGCATGTGGGATTTCAAGCGGACCATCAACCTCTCCCTAGCAGGCCGTGCGGCCGCAACAGCAACACCAAGGCCATGGCCACGTAGATCATCAGGCGGGCGCCTTCGGGCCACAATGTGCTCATGACACTTTGCACGATACCGATCAGCAGGCCACCCACTAGCGCACCCGAAAAACTGCCCATGCCGCCCACCACGACAATGACGAAGGCAATCGCTAAGGCTTCGATACCCATGAATGGCTCAACGCCACGTATGGGTGCGGCCAGTACGCCAGCCAGCGCCGCGGTAGCGGCTCCCAGCGCGAACACCAGGCTAAAGACACGGAAAACGTTGATGCCCAGCAGGGACACCATTTCGGTCGATTCGCTGCCCGCGCGCACGGCGCTGCCCAGCCGTGTGCCTTCGAGTACGTACCACAGCAGCAATGCGAACACGGCGGTGAAACCGATGACAAACAAGCGGTATTTGGGATAAATGAAACTGCCCCACATCACGACGCCTTGGAACGCCGCCGGCACCGCAACGTTGTCGCCAAGCGGCCCCCAGATCACGATGATGACTTCTTGCAGCACCAGAGCCAGACCGACGGTGACCAGGATATGGAATTCATGGGCTTGTGCGTACACATGCCGCAACAGCACTTTTTCGACGATCCAGGCACAGGCGCCCACGAGCAGCGGTACGACCGCTAGTGCGACCCAGAAACTCAAGCCCCATTGAATGGCCTGGAAACAGAAATAGGCGCCCAGCAGATAAAACGAACCATGCGCGAAATTGACGAAGCGCAACAATCCGAAAATGATGGACAGACCGACCGCCAGCAGGAAGTACAGCATACCCACGCCGATTCCATTGACGATCTGAAGCAAATATACGTTCATGAATGGTGCGTGCAGAGGAGAAGGAACGTCCGCAGACGAAAGCCGCCGCGGCGCCTCATGTCAGGCGCATCGCGGCGTACGCGCATCAGATCTTGCAGCCGGTTTTGCTGACGGGCAAGAACGATTGTCCGGAATGAACAATATCCGCGTAATCGTCCTTGTCTTTCATGGCGGACTTGGCCTTGCCTTTTAGCAGGTAGTAGTTCTTCAGCACTTGATGGTCTTCCTTGCGGATTTCCTCGGTGCCCGTCAGACCGTCATAACGCATGCCTTCCATTTGTGCGATGACTTTCCCGGGGTCGTCGCTGTTGGCCTTGACGATGGCGTCCAGCATGATACGTGTGCAGATATACGAACCGGCCAGGCTGTAGTTGGGATTCATCTTCAGCTTGGATTGCGTCAGCTTGACCAGGTCCTTGTTTAGCGGGGAGTCGATGCCGTGCCAATATTGGGCGCCAAAGTACACGCCCTCGCACAGGTCGGCGCCCAGGCTTTCGAATTGTTCCAGGCCCGATGCCCACGCGACCAGGATGGTGCAGTTCTGCTTCATGCCAAAGTTGACCGCTTGGCGCAGTGTGTCGGACGATTGCGATCCAAAGTTCAGGATCAACAGTACATCGGGCTTGGCGGCCATGGCATTGGTCAGATAGCCGCTGAACTCCTTTTCGTTCAACGAGTGATAGCTGTTGCCCACGTGTTCGATGCCTTTTTCCTCGAAGATCGCCTTGGCCGCGTTAAGCAGGCCTTCGCCAAACACATATTGCGGTGTGATGGTGTACCAGCGCTTGGCCTCGGGCTTTTCGGCCAGTAGGGGACGCACGGTCTGTTCGATGGCGCCAAAAGTGGGTACCGACCAGCGGAACGTGGCGTGATTGCAGTCCTTGCCGGTGATTTCGTCCGCGCCGGCGGTGGTGATGAATACGGCGTTGGCTTTTTGGGCTTCCTTGCCCATCGCCAGGGATTCGGAAGACAGGATGCCGCCGGCCCAGAATTTGGCACCTTTTTGTTGCGCGATCTCCTGGACCTTGCGCACCGCCGTGGCTGGCTTGCCTTCCGTGTCCAGCACGGTATAGGCCAACGGGCGATCCAGCGCCTTGCCGTATTGTTCCAATGCGAGTTTCATGCCTAGGTCGGCGAACTTGCCGTTGGCGGCGAATGCCCCCGACATGGGCACCGGGCAGGCGAACTGAATGGCGTTGGCGGATTGTGCAAACGCGGAGCGGGCGGCCCACAAAGACCCCGGCACGGCGCTCAACGCGGCCATCTTCAAGAGGTTACGGCGATTCAAGATATTTCTCCTTGGCCGCGGCATGCGTGGGCTGCGGCATATAGACGTTGATGAGCGCGTGTCGCGCACATTCTTGTACAACGAACTCTGACTCGCGGCGGACTTGGCGTTCCCCCTGACGTTGTGCTGCAATCCTATTTATCATGATAAATAGGATTAATATGATCATCGTGCAGGGCAGTAATCAGTGTCAAGAATGTGAATATCAGGTTTAACCCTTGGGTTCGTGCCGGGGTCACCCCGCGGGCGACAACAGCGTGACCCGGAGGTCAAAGGATCGTTATGGAATTCGACAGTCAGGAGATGCGGTCCGTGGCAGCGATAGGCCAGCCTAAGCGCAGCGATCTGGTCGCCGAAGAAATCAAGCGGTTGATTACTGCCAAGAATCTGTTGCCCGGCGACAGACTACCGCGCGAAAGCGAACTGCAGAGCCTGTTCGCTGTCAGCAAAAGCACGATGCGCGAAGCGCTCAAGGCGCTGGAAGTGCAGGGGTTGATCAAAATCAGCACCGGACCGGGTGGGGGCGGCATGGTGGTCGAGGTTCCGCTGGATCGCACGTTCCAGTTGATGCAGAACTATCTATTTTTCAAGGAAGTGCGCATCGAGGACATCTACCAGGTGCGCAAACTGCTGGAGCCGGAGTTGATTGCCAGCGCCGTCCCGCATTTGACCGAGGCGCACTTTGCCGCGCTGGAGCACAATATCCAGTGCTGCGATCCCATGGCCGAGCATGTCGAGGACCCCTTGGCGCAGCGCCAGGAGGAAATCAGCTTTCACGACATTCTGGCCGCGGCCTGCCCGAATTCATTCTTGCGGTTCAGTTGCGAAATGATTAATCAGATGATTCGGCAATTGACGGTGTTCGACAACGAAATGCCGCCGCAGGAGCAGGAAAAATTTGGCGTGTCGAACACCCAATTTCACAAGCAGATCCTGCAAGCCGCGCGCAACCGCGATGTCGAGCGCGTACGAACATTGATGAGCGATCACATGCACGACTGCATGCGGTCGGTGACGCGCATGCACGGCAAGTTGAAAGGTCGCCTGATCCTGGACTCGGAAATGTCACGCCGCACCGTGGGGGGNCCCGCGGCGCGCGGGGGG
>NZ_CBCSFP010000002.1:275200-337806 GCF_965138755.1 Bordetella tumulicola
CCGCCGCNNCGGGGCGCGCANGGCGCGCCGGGTGGGGCGGAAAAAGGCCGAGAGCTAGTCGCATTCGATATGGATCGGGATGAGAGATCAGCGCCGCATGCTGGGCGGCAGATCGAGAAAGGATTTGAGGTCCTTCATCTCGACGCTAGGATGCGCCGCTAGCGCCATCTGGCTCGACGCGCACAGACAGAATCTAGTAATGCCTACGACATCTATACTATATAGATGTCGTGCAAGAATCGCTGCGTCGGCTCACGCACCACTGGCGCATAGTTCCTCTTGGTGCCGCTCGTCATGAAAAAAACTCTCATCGTCGTTGTGGTTGTCGTCGTGTTGGCCGTTGTGGGCGGAGCGTGGTGGTATTTCCGCGATACCGATGCGAACGGCAAGCTGAGCCTGCATGGCAACGTGGATATCCGGCAGATTTCGCTGGCCTTTGACGGCAGCGGCAGGGTGGTTGAACTGCACGCCGACGAGGGCGATCGCGTCAAGGCTGGTGCCGTATTGGGCGTGCTCGACACTCGAACCTTGGCGCTGCAGGCCGAGCAGGCACGAGCGCAGATCGAAGTGCAGCGGCAGAATCTGGCGCGCCTGCACAACGGGTCGCGCCCGGAAGAAATCGCCCAGGCCCGTAGCCGGCTGGCCGCCGCCCAGGCTGACGCGACACGTGCCCGGCAGGATCTGGCCCGCCTCCAGGGTATTGCGGCCAAGACGCGGGGACGTGGGGTGAGCGCGCAGGATCTGGACCGGGCTCGCAGTGGTGTCAAGGTAGCTCAGGCCACCGTGGCGGAACAGCAGGACGCCCTGCGCTTGATAGAGCAGGGGCCGCGCAAGGAGGACATCGCGGGCGCCGAGGCCCAGTTGCGAGTGTCTCAGGCGCAACTGGCACTGTTGGAGCACCAGATCGCCCAGGGCGAACTCAAGGCGCCGGCCGATGCTGTGGTGCGCTCTCGATTGCTTGAGCCGGGTGACATGGCCTCCCCCCAGAAGGCGGTGTTCGCGCTGGCGCTGAGCCAGCCCAAATGGGTGCGCGTGTATGTCAGCGAGCCAGACCTGGGCAAGCTTGCGCTGGGTATGGCCGCAGAGGTCTTTACGGATAGCTATCCCGATCAGCCCGTTCACGGCAAGGTGGGCTACATCTCGTCGGTAGCCGAGTTCACTCCCAAGTCGGTACAAACCGAGGAGTTGCGCACAAGCCTCGTTTACGAGGTGCGTGTGCTCGTCGAGGATGGCGAGAATCGTCTGCGGCTCGGGCAGCCCGCGACCGTGCACTTTGTCAATGGCGAGTGACCCGATGCGCGATTCCGACGCGATCGTCCTCGCTCAGCAACTGCGCAAGGTTTTCGATTCGCCAACCGGTGAGCCATTGCACGCGATAGATGACATTTCACTGACCGTCCGTCGTGGCAGATTGACGGCGCTGGTGGGTCCGGATGGCGCAGGCAAGACCACACTGCTACGCATGGCTGCCGGCCTGCTCAGGCCCGATTCCGGTAGCCTGCACGTACTCGATATCGACGTGGTCGCCCACCCGCAGGCCGTGCAGGATCGCATCAGCTACATGCCGCAGCGCTTTGGTCTGTACGAAGACTTAGGGGTGCAGGAAAACCTGGATCTTTACGCCGACCTGCACGGCGTGCCCCGCGACGTGCGCCGCGAACGATTCGCGCGGCTTTTGGAAATGACGGATCTCGCCCGGTTTACCGATCGCCCGGCTGGCAAGCTGTCCGGCGGGATGAAGCAAAAACTTGGCCTGGCCTGCACACTCGTACGCTCGCCCGACCTGCTGTTGCTCGACGAGCCCAGCGTGGGTGTTGATCCGTTGTCGCGGCGCGAGCTGTGGAAGATCCTGCAGCAGTTGGTTGAAGACGAACAACTCAGCGTCATCGTCAGCACAGCCTATATGGACGAGGCTGAGCGTTGCGCTCAGGTGTACGTGATGAACCAGGGCAAGCTGCTGGCCGAGGGCGAGCCGGCGGCGCTGGCTGAGCGTGCGCGCGGCTTGACCTTCGTGGTGCCTGCGCCCCAGGGAACCCCCGCACGCGACCTGCAAGCACGACTCATCGACGCCGACGCGCTGATCATCGACGCGGTGCCCAAGGGCGGCGCCGTGCGCTTCATTCGGGACCCTGAGGCCGATGCGCAGGCGGTGGATGCATTGCTCGGCGATCTCGACCCACAATCGCGTCCAGAAGAGCTCGAAGACGCCTTCATGATGATGCTGCGTCTCCATCAGGACGACGACGGCGCCGTTGCGCATCCACATGTCGCGGCATCGTTGAGCCCGGCCAAGACCGACAACGACAAGCCCGTCATCGTTGTGCGCGATCTCGTACGAAAATTTGGTGATTTCACCGCGGTGTCTCACATTTCGTTCGATGTGGCGCGCGGCGAGATCTTTGGCCTACTCGGTCCAAACGGCGCGGGCAAGACCACCACCTTTCGGATGTTGTGCGGATTGCTGCCCGCCTCCAGCGGGCATCTGGACGTCCTGGGTCTGGATTTGCGCACTGCGCGAGCCCAGGCACGAGCACGTATTGGCTATGTCTCCCAGAAATTTGCGCTCTACGAGAATCTGTCGGTCCGCGAAAACCTAGCGTTCTTCGGTGGCGCGTACGGCCTTCGCGGCCAACGACTTCAACAGCGCGTCGCCGCCACCATCGAACAGTTCGGACTGGCGCCCAAAGCCATTAGCGGTCTATTACCCGGCGGCTACAAACAGCGGTTGGCGATGGCCGCCGGTCTGCTGCACGAGCCAGAAATTCTGTTCCTGGATGAACCCACCAGCGGGATCGACCCGCTGGCGCGCCGCGCATTCTGGCGCACCATTACGGCACTGGCGCAAGACGGTGTGACCATCATCATTACGACCCACTTCATGGAAGAAGCGGAATATTGCGACCGTATCGCGATCCAGGATGCGGGCAAGATGCTGGCCTTGGGCACGCCGCGAGAAGTACGCCAGCAGGCGGATCCCGTGCGGTACGACGAGGCAGGCACGGATATGAATAGCGCTTTCATCGCCATCGTCGAACAAGGCCGTGCTCGCGCGACAAATTCATCGGTGCCAGGAGCCACGGCATGAATATCCATGGGCCGGCGCACCACGAGAGCGAAGCCCGTGCGTCGGTGTATACCTCCGGTTTTTCCCGTCGTTTTGTCGCCTTGCTGCGTAAAGAAGTCAGGCAGGTGTTGCGCGACAAAAGCAATCTTGCCGTCGGCTTGTTGCTGCCGGTGGCGCTGATTCTGTTGTTCGGCTATGGCCTGTCGTTCGACGTGAAGCACGCACCGGTTGCCGTGGTCATGGAAGACCGGTCGCCAACCGCACGCGACGTGCTCGCCGGCCTACAAGGCTCGGACTATCTCGCGCCTGTGTTCGTGACCGACATGATCGAAGCGGAACGCCTGATGCGAGGGGGTGACGTCGACGCCATCGTGCGCGTGCCCATGGATTTTTCGCGTCGCCTCAATCAGGGTGACGCCCGTCTTCAGCTGGTGCTCAATGGCGTTGACTCCACGTCGGCCTTCACCATCGAAGGGTACGTGGGCGGCGCCATCGGTACTTGGGCACAACAGCAGGCCGATCGCAATGGCAACAAGCCTCCCGCGACAGGCAATGTCGAGGTGGTGCAACGCATGTGGTTTAACGAGGCGGGCGAAAGCCGGTGGTATTTGGTGCCGGGTCTCATCGCACTCGTACTGACGCTGATAGGCGCATTTCTGACCTCGCTCTTGGTTGCGCGTGAATGGGAGCGCGGCACCCTCGAGTCCTTGTTTGTGACGCCGGTTCGGCCGCTGGAAATCGTGCTCTCCAAGGTCGCGCCGTATCTGGTCATAGGTGTCATCGATCTGTCGATGTGTCTGCTGGCCTCGCACTTTCTTTTCCACGTGCCAATGCGCGGTTCGCTCATGGCGATTGTGATGGTTTCGATGTTGTACCTCGTCGTGTCGCTGCTGTTGGGCCTGTTTATTTCAGCGGCCGCGCGCAATCAGTTCCAGGCCAGCCAGATTGCTCTGTTGGTCAGTTTCATGCCGGCCATGATGCTGTCGGGCTTTGTGTTCGATCTGCGCAATACGCCCGTGGCTATTCAGGTCATCAGCCAATTGTTGCCGGCCACGCACTTCATGACGTTGATCAAGACGCTGTTTCTGGCAGGCGATCACTGGCCGACCATTATCCAGAGCGTGGCGATACTGACGCTCTACGCGGTGGTGCTGACTATTGCCACCCACGCCAAGTTGCGCAAAACGCTGGAGTGACATGACGACTGATCTCATTGCCACCCTCGCGCAAATTGCCGCACTGATCCGCAAAGAAATCCTCGTTTTGTTAAAGGATCCGGCTAGTCGGGTGGTCTTGTTTGCTCCTGCCTTGATTCAGGCCGTGCTGTTCGGTTATGGCGCGACCTACGATCTGACGCATGTGCCTTACGCGGTGCTCGACCAGAGTCGTGGCCAGGCCGCTACAGAGTTGTTGGCGAGGCTGGACGGCACGGGTGTATTTCATCGTGCCGTTACGCTTACCTCATCCTCGCAGATCGCCGAGGTGATTGATGACAGCGAGGCGCTGGTGGTGTTGACTATTCCGTTCGACTTCGACCAGCGCCTCAATGCTGGCCAGCTCGCTCCCCTGCAAGTGATTCTGGATGGACGCAACTCCTCGACTGCCGCCTCCGCTGCCGGCTACATAGGCTCCATCGTCGCTAGTTACAACGCCGCGAGGGGGGTGGGGGCGCCGGGTATCGATATCGAACGACGTGCCTGGTTCAATCCCAACCTCGAGTCTCGATGGAATATCATGTCCGCGTTGATTGGCGCGTTGAGTATGCTGCAGACTTTGCTGATCTCGGCGCTGTCCGTGGCACGCGAACGCGAGCAAGGCACCTTCGATCAGTTGCTGGTGACGCCGCTCACGCCGATGCAGATCCTGATCGGCAAGGCGATACCGGCGATCCTGATCGGATTGCTGCAGTCCACGATTATTTTTCTGGTCGTTCGCTTTTGGTTTCAGATACCCATGAGCGGATCGGTCGCGCTGCTGTACCTCGGGCTGCTTACGTTCACCATCGCATCCGTCGGACTCGGGCTTTCGATCTCCGCACTATCACTCACCATGCAGCAGGCCATGCTTTACGCCTTCTTGCTCATCATGCCGTTGATGCTGCTGTCGGGTCTGATCTCGTCGGTGAAAAATATGCCCGATATCTTGCAAATTGCGACTTACCTCAATCCTCTGCGTTTTGGTACTAGCATTGTGCGGCGCGTCTATCTCGAAGGTGCGGGCTTGGCTGATGTTGCGCTGGATTTTGTTCCGCTACTAGCGATTGCCTCTATTACCCTGCCGCTGGCGGCCTGGCTGTTTCGCCACCGTCTTTCCTGATTCGGGTCGTTGTCATGTCCGATATTCTCCATCCCAATCGTTCCTTCATCTTTCTGGCATCGTGCCTGGTCGTCTTGACGCTAGGTGGATGCACAGTCGGTCCGGACTTCGGCAAGCCCACGCCACAGGCCCCGGATGATTGGACTAGTTGGCGCAGTAGCGATGACAGCCTGCGTGCCTCAGTCATCGCCGGCGCGGCGTTGCCTGAGGTGTGGTGGCGTGCATTCGACGACCCGGTACTCGATCGGCTGGAGCAGCGGGCTTTTGACGCCGGTCCCGATCTGCGCACGGCGGCGCTGCGCTTTGCTCAGGCACGCGCGCAGCGCGCCACCACGGCCGCTCAGTGGGGGCCCGACGTCAATGCTAGCGCAGGCGTAACCCGGCAGCGCCAAAGCGAGTATGGTGCCGGTACGCGGCTGCTCGATGCGGTCGCGGCTCCCGGTAATCGGGAGGAGCTTGTTGAGTTGCTGTCCGAACCCTTTACCCTCTACCAGGCGGGCTTTGACGCCTCTTGGGAGTTGGACCTGTGGGGACGCGTGCGCCGATCTGTCGAAGCGGCCGATGCGGACGTCGCCCAGCAGGCTGCCTTGCTGGACTTGACCCGGTTGACGCTGGCAAGCGACGTCGCGCGCAACTACTTTGATTTGAGGACTACCCAGAGCCAGATCCGTTTGACGCGCGAGGACATCGCCACGCTGCAGGATCGCCTAGGATTGCTCGAGGCGCAGGTGAGCGCAGGGATGATCAACCACCTTTCTCTCGAACAGCAGCGTGCAGAGCTCTCTACACTGAGGGCGCAACTGCCCGACCTGTTGGCGCAGGAAGGGGTCAACATCAATCAGATCGCGTTGTTATTGGGAGAACGTCCGGGTACGCTGCGCGACGAACTGATTGCCCCCGTACCAGCGACGGCTGCGTTGCCCGATCTGGCGTTGGGTCTCCCGTCAGAGGTGGCACTGCGTCGACCCGATATCCGTGCCGCCCAAGCGCGTCTGCACAGCGCAACCGCCAGCATCGGCATCGCTAAGGCGGATCTGTACCCGAGCATTCGCCTGGGCGCACAGTTTGGATACGAGAGCTATCTCAGTGGCGAGTTTGCGGATTGGGGCAGTCGCACGTGGTCCATTGGCCCCACTCTGAGCCTGCCGATTTTCGATCACGGCAGGCGTAAAAGCGTGGTGCAACTGCGTGAGCTGCAACAGCAGGAAGCCGCCGTGAACTATCAACAGACGGTTCTGAGGGCCTGGCAGGAAATCGACGACGCCCTGAGCGGATACACGGCTGAACAGCAGAAGCTTGAGGAGCTCGAACGGCGCGTGCATGCGGCGCAGCAGGCTTACGAGCTGGCGCAAGCGCGTTACGACGGAGGCGTTGCCGACTTCATTACCGTGCTGGACACCCAACGCGGCTACGTCGCGGCACGCCGTGATCTAGCGGTGAGTCAAGGGCGCTTGAATAATCGTTTTGTGATGGTGAATAAGGTACTTGGTAATGTGCCCGCGCGGATTACATCGCAAACGACGAGTCGAGATTGACCGTATTGGGATCATACTTGCCATGGCTGATAAAGATATGCATGAATATCCGGTTATGACCGGACGTCAACCTTGTGTGGTGTAGACATCATTGGATGCTTGATCACCATAAATAATCGCCTGTGCGCTGCTTGCAATAGGCATTAAGCCATCTGCCAATGAAGGAAGAACCGCGCTGGCATATTGATGGCGAAACATCGTCGCGCTGCACACATATTCCACTGAACCGTCCGCCGTGGGCATTACGGGTACCGATAGTGCGGTAACGGACCTGTTCATATATCCATCATCCAGCCCCCATCCAACCCGCTTCGCCTTCCGTGCCTGAGCCATAAACTGTGCAAATGTCAACGGACGATCCCAACGCAAGCTATTGAAGATCGCAACAAGCGTGGCGTCATCGAAGCCCGCCTGCGTGGCCATGATACGCCCCATACCTCCCATAAGAATGGGTAGACGCTTACCAATCGGCATTTGCACGTTGATGGCCGTCTGGCAATGAGTGACGGCGACTAATTCCATACGCGTCAAAGATTGACGTTGCCAAATTGTCGCGGTGACCTTCCATCGATCGGCGTATTCCTGCAATCGCGGCATGACATCACGCAGGACGACTGTCCGCGATGCCGTACGGTGCGCGAGGTTCACGAAACTGCCGCCCAGTACGTAGCGCTTGCCCGGACCGATGAGCTCGGCGGAGGCTAGCCACCCTACGGCCAGTAACGTTTGAATCAGGTTAAAGCAGGTGCTGGGATTCATGCCGAGTTCGCGCGTAACCTCTGGCGCACTCCACGGCGTTCGGCGATTGGCCGCATAGGTCATCAGTCTGGCGGCTTGCACCGCAGCGCCTACTACCTTTCCTGCCGAAAGATCAAGGTCTTGCAACTTGCCGGCAGAGCGCTCCTCACCGTCGATCGCGTCTATATTTTTTCTGTTCATTTTCTATAGAGAATTAAATCATCTCCTATAAGAATAACATTTGACAGAAAAACTCGTATGACTTGAAATTGCCTTCATCAAGGACGCGACGAAATCGCGCCAGACAAGAACATACGGAGACAGGATGGATAAGCTGCACGGCATCCGCATCGTTGACATGAGCCGGGTACTCGCCGGGCCCCTGGCTGGCCAGATGCTGGCCGACCTGGGCGCTGAAGTCATCAAGATCGAGCAGCCCGGCGCTGGGGACGAAGCGCGCCACTATGGGCCGCCCTTTTTTGGTGAACAAGAGGAGGGCGGAACAGCGTTTTTCTTGGCGGCAAATCGTAATAAGCGGTCAGTTACCGTGGATTTCTCCAAACCTGAAGGCAGCCGCATAGTTCGGCAACTAATCGAAAAATCTGATGTCGTCATTGAAAACTTCCGCGTTGGCACATTGGCACGCTATGGCTTGGATTACGCAGCGCTTTCAGCAGACAACCCTGGATTGGTCTATTGCTCACTGACTGGTTTCGGTCAATCCGGACCCTACGCCAAGCGTCCTGGCTACGATGCAATTTTCCAGTCTATGGGTGGCTTGATGAGCAGCATTGGCTATCCCGATGATCATCCGGCGGGTGGCCCCATGCGCACGGGCCTTTCCATTACGGATGTCATTACAAGTCTGTACGCGGACGTGGCGATCATCGCAGCCGTGCACGCTCGTGCCCATAACGGGGGACGCGGCGACTACATTGATGTCGCGCTACTGGACTCTACGGTGGCGGCCATGTCGCATTACGCCATGTATTACCTGATCTCGGGGCAGATGCTGCCTCGCCGAGGAAACTACGGTAATGGGGGTGTGCCATCTCAGGTGTTTCAGTGCCGCGACGGCTCCGTCATGCTCACCGTCGGCAACGATGCCCAATTCGTCCGGTTCTGCCGCGCATTGGGTTCTCCCGAGTGGGCAGACGACAGCCGTTTCTCGACCGGCGTCGAACGCATCAGAAATCGTGATGAGCTCATCCCCATTTTGGAGGCACATTTCGCGACTCGTAGCGTAGCGCAATGCCTGAACGCACTGGTTGCCGCCGATATTCCAGCGGGTGCCATCAACAACATTGAGCAAGTCTTTGCCGATTCGCAGGTCGTTTCCCGCAATTTGCGCACCCCTGTGCAAGAGGACGCGCGAGCGCCTCTTGACGTCATCGCGAACCCGATCCGCTACGCATCTGACCCCATAAATACCTACCGCAGGCCGCCTCTGCTAGGTGAGCATACCGACGAGGTTCTAAGTGCCTTGCTTGGCTATACCCAAGAAGAGCTTGGTCGACTCGCCGACAGTGGCGTCATTAGTCGATGCCCATCATCGATAAACATTACTTGAACAGCGTGACTGAGGACACCCAATGACTATTCGGCTTACCGAACAACAACGCGCGCTCATTGACCAAGTCAAGCGCTTTGCACAACGTGAGGTATTACCCTTGGAGCAAAGCGCCGGGGACGATCCCGACTATGGTGCCAGGTTGTTGGCCCTGTTGGGATCAGGCGGCATGCTCGGGCTTAATATTCCGGAGGAATACAACGGTATCGGCCTGCCTCACTTGGATGCCGCTATGTGCATAGAGGAAATGGCACGCCATAGCTTGGATGCTGCCGGTTTCATGTCCGCTGCTAGTCTGGGTCAGGCGTATTACATCTACGCGTTTGGCACCGAAGAGCACCGCAGGCGCTATCTGCCAGATATCTGCGCGGGAAAATATACCGTCGCGATCGGCATCACCGAGCCAGGCGCGGGCACCGCTTCAACGGCGTTGACCACGCGCGCCGCTCTCAGTGCGGAAAGCATCACTATCAACGGACGCAAGCACTATGTTTCCAATGTTCCCAACGCGGGACTCTTTATCGTGTATTGCCGTGTCAGTGACGCACCTCGCGCGAAAGGCATAGGCGCCATACTCGTTGAGCGTGAAACAGCGGGATTTTCAGTCGATCGGCTGAGTGAAAACATGGCTGGGCATTACCAGGCGGATCTGCTGTTCGATGATTGCAACGTGCCCATTGGCAACCTGCTGGCGGGTGAAGGCGGGTTTGCCGAACTGACCAACTGCTACAACCTGGAGCGATGCGGTGGCACCGCGCTGATCCTGGGAACCGCTATAGGCGCTTATGACGTCGCGCTGGATCATGTATCGAATCGGGAACAGTTCGGCAGAAGCCTGGCGTCGTTTCAGGCAGTTCAAATGCGCTTGGCAGACATGGCAATCCAGATTCAGGCCGCTCGGTTGATGCTCTATCACGCGCTGGACGCATGCGACGGCTGGCCTGACGCACAAGAGTCGTCAATGGTCAAAGTATTCGGCAATGAAGCTGCCAAGAGCGTGTCTGACGATGCCATTCAGTTGATGGGCGGCGCGGGCTACCTCAAGGATCTAGGCGTGGAACGCCGATACCGATATGTGCGTGGCTATTCCATTGCCGGAGGCCCGCTGGACATCCACCGAACCATGATTGCAGGTGGACTGGTGGGACGCCGATTCAGCCAATGGGCAGACGCAACGGTGCGCTAGTCGACGAAGAAAACGTCAGTGCACCTAAAACCACAACAGGAGACAAATCATGATAAATCCCACACGACGCGCTGCCGCATGCGCAGCGTTGACCATCGCATTATGTATTGGCCATACGGCGGCAGCCCAAGAGTCAACCAAAGTGACCATCGCCATCGGTACGACAGTCCTGGATGCATCTCAAGCTAACAACACATCGGTCCCAATAGCGACTGAGTGTTGGAAGCGGGAAGGGCTCGACGTAACTATCCAGCCTACTAATTCCTCATCAGCCATGCAAGCCGTTCTGTCAGACCAGGCGCAGTTCGTGAACATGGGGCCGGGCGCGGCGATACTCGCACGCGCTAAAGGGGCGCCTATCAAGGCTGTTTATCTGAACATGCGTCGAAACTTTCAGTTTCCCGTGGTGCTCGCGGACAGCGAAATCCAGTCTATCGAAGACTTCAAGGGCAAGACCATCGGCGTCATCTCTTATGGCGCCCAGTTGGTCGAGATCATAAAAGGCATGCTCGCCGACGCGGGCCTCGACCCAAATAAAGACGTCACGTTCGTAGAAACAGGCGCAGGAGCGCAGGCCATCGCGGCACTCACCAGCGGTCGGGTCGACGTTTGGGGCACCTGGGATTCGCAGATCGCCACTGCCGAAAATATGGGCATCAAGCTACGCCGCTTTACCACCCCTGCCGCCGAAAAGCTGGTTTTTGGCGGATCGTACTTCGTGCGCGACGACTACATCGAAAAACACCCGGAAATCATACGGAAAGTACTGCGTTGTGTTGCACAAGGTTCCGCCTTGGTGTTGGCCAACCCACAGGGTGCGGTCAAGGCACACTGGAGCGTGTATCCCAGCAGCAAACCGACCAACCTGAGCGATGCCGACGCGTTGGCGCAGGCCCTTAACTTGATCAAGGTCCGTAGCGAGTTCATCGAGCTAGACGCCAATGAGCGCTGGGGAGAATTTCCCGCCGACGCGGCTAAGACGATGGTGCAGTTTATGCGCACCAATGGCCGTGTAAAAGGCGAGCTCGATCCGGAAACGCTCTATACCAATCAATTTGTCGATGCGGTAAATGACTTTGATACCAAAACCATAGAGAAACAAGCAGCAACACTGGGGGAATGACTTCTCTGTCGCCAGAACAAGGACCGTCTATGAGGCAACCAGCGCAAACATGTACGCCGGCCAAGCGGCTGAAAGCTTTACTGAACAACCGATCTGCCACTGCGGCGCCCGGCTGCCATGATCCCCTAGGCGCACGTCTTATTGCGCAAGCTGGCTTTGACGCAGTCTCGGTATCCGGGTACTCCGTAGCCGCCAGTCACGGGGTACCCGACATCGGATTGATCAGCGGTACCCAGATGACGGCGCAGGCTATCGCCATTGCCGACGCGGTGACGTTACCCGTTGTGGCTGATGCCGATACCGGATACGGCGGGGTCAACAACATCGCGGCGACGATAAAGGCTTACGAGCGTGGCGGCGTTGCCGCGCTACATCTGGAGGATCAAGTGAATCCGAAGCGTTGCGGCGCCATGGCATCAAAAGCGTTGGTGTCCGACGAGGAAATGTCTCAGCGCTTGCGCGCAGCCGTTGCCGCCCGTCACGACATGCTGATTATCGGGCGTACCGATGCTTTGACGATCGCCGGCCTGCCGGAAACCATCCGGCGGTGTCAATGTATGGCCGATAGTGGGGTGGATGCGGTCATGGTTCCTTCCCTGTCTAGCCTCGAAGACATCGAACGCGTCGTTCGGGCGTCTCCTGTCCCGGTGTTGCATACCGTGGCCGAGACGGTACGACCGGTTTTCACCCAGTCTGAACTCCAGTCCACGGGATTGGGCATGGTGTTGTATTCAATTTCATTGATTCAGGCGATCGTCCACGTGCAACGCGCACTCTTATCGGAACTGAAGCATAAAGGCAGCACGGCTGCTTTTATCGACGTCATGCTGCCGTTGCACCAGCTCACTGAGCTGCTTGACGCCAAGCAGTATGCAGAATTTGAATCACAAATACTTGGAAACGCGAGGTAGTCATGGCGATGTCGCTAGTGCAAAAAATTCTCGCACGCGCAAGCGGCAAGTCCTTCGTGGAGGAGGGAGAAATCATTTGGGCCAAGCCGGATCTGATCACGGTACCCGAAGTCTCGTTTCCTGCTTATGTGAAGCGCTTGAAAGATATCGGCGTAGAGGCTTTCGCCCACCCAGAGCGGATCGTCGTGGCGATCGACCACGAAGTGCCGGTCCACAGTACGGCAGGCGCCGACCGTAATCGCTTGACCCGGCAACTGGCAGCCAGCACACAGGTGGGATATTTCTACGATGGGCTGGGTATCACGCATCCGCTGGTTGTTGAGCAAGGTCTGGTCTGGCCAGGAATGTTCGTGGTGGGCGCGGACACGCATACGTCGGCAATCGGCGGGACCGGGGCATTGGCCATACCGTTTGGTATGGAGATAACCATGCCCATGGCGCGCGGCGATATCTGGATTCGCGTACCCGGCACTGTACGGGTACGCGTCGACGGTACGATGCCCACTGGGGTTGGCGCACGCGACATTGTATTGGCGGCGCTCAGACAGATCGACGAGGAGACGGCAAGTTATAGCGTGATTGAGTACACCGGCAATACCATGGCGGCACTCTCGATCCCGGAACGCATGACCATAGCCGGTTTGAGTATTGATTGCGGTGCCGAAACGGGTATCGTGCCGGCCGATAGCAAGACGATACGAGCCTTGCAGGCACTCGGGGTTAATGACGCAGTAGTCTTGGCGGGAGATGACGATGCCCCGGTTCGTAAAGAAATATATATCGACGCCGCGACGCTGGCGCCGCAAGTCTGTGTTCCGCCTTCGCCGACGCACGTTCGTGATGTCACCGAACTGGAGTCCGTGCGGATAGACCATGCTTATATCGGCAGTTGCGCCTCGGGGACCTTGGCCGAGCTGCAGGCTGCGGCCCGATTGCTGGAAGGACGCCGTGTTCATCCTGATGTTCAGCTGTTGGTTATTCCCGCCACTCGAAAGATCCATGAGCAGGCGATGCAAGACGGTACGTTGAATACATTGATGCGTGCGGGTGCCCAAGTTTCTCCTTCGACCTGTGGGCCTTGCTTCGGTGGCTTGGCACAACTAAGTGCTGGAGAGACTCGTATTAGTACAAGTACGCGCAATGATCGCGGGCGGATGGGGAGCGTTGACGCAAACATTTACCTGGCCAGTGCGCTTACCGTAGCCGCCTCTGCGCTTACCGGGCATATAACAGATGTCCGCCGCTTTCTTTGTCAGGAATAGGTCTCGTATGAATCTGGTTTACCAAGGCCGCTGTTGGAAATTGGACAACGATATATCCAGCGACGAACTGATTTCCGCACGTCACGTCTTCGAGTACGACCCCGAGACGTTGCGCAAGCATCTTCTTGCAGAGGTTCGACCCGAACTCGCCTCGCAAGCCAAGGCGGGCGATCTTATCGTGGCCGGCAAGCGTTTCGCTCATGGAAGCCAGCATACGCACCCCTTCCTTGCCATGAGGGCAATGGGACTCGGATTGCTGGCGCACCGGCTTTTTCGCCCTCCGTTTCGTCTTGCGATATATAGCGGAATTCCATTGTTGGAACTCAGCGAGCAGGCGTTGAGCATGTTCGATGATGGCGATCAGATGAGCGTCGACTTCCGGACTGGCCAGATAGAAAATATAACTCGCAATCAAAAAATCGAGGCGACGCCACTTCCGGACTTTTTGCTCCAGATTGTTCAGGCGGGTGGAGGGCTGGGCTATTTAAGCACCGCACACGCGGCATCACTGGAAACTTCACATGACAATTGAAGCCGACGATCACATCACCACCGATCACCTGTCCGAGTTGGCCTCATCGCGGCCGTTCATCAAGATTGATGGTCTTGAGAAATCGTATCGATCCCAGGACGGCGCAAGCATCCGTGCGCTGGGCCCCATCACCCTTGATATTCGGGAAAAGGAGTTCCTGACTATCGTCGGACCTTCTGGTTGCGGGAAATCCACACTGTTGAAGCTACTGGCCGGTTTGATCCCGAGAAGCGCGGGCCATATTCACATGCGTGGCCAAGCGGTCTTTGGGCCGCAGCAGGATATCGGTGTGGTATTTCAATCCCCTGTGCTATTGCCTTGGCGAACCGCGGTTGAAAACGTCATGTTGCCCGCTGCCGTCAACAAACTCGATACGGCCCGAAGCAAAGCGCGTGCCCTGGATCTTCTGTCAATGGTAGGCCTGCGCGATTTCCATGCCAAATATCCGAACGAGCTTTCGGGCGGAATGCAGCAGCGTGTTGCCATTGCTCGAGCCTTGATGCATGAGCCGTCCACATTACTGATGGACGAGCCGTTTGGTGCGTTGGACGCCATGACGCGGGAAAACATGAATGTGGAGATCAGGCGGTTATGGGCCGAATCGGGGAAAACGGTCGTCTTTGTCACTCACTCGATTCCGGAAGCGGTATTCCTGGGCACAAGAGTCTTGGTGTTATCCAATCGCCCCGGGCAGATTGCGGAGGTCGTTGACGTCGACCTTGGCGCTGGCAGAACGCTGGACCAGGTTACCAGCGATGCCTTTGGTACCTACACACGCCGTATTCGGCGCCACTTTAATTCCAGTGGAGCAATAGAATGACCAGCGCACAAGTACGTAGCCACGACAGCCTGATACAAGAGGAACTCGTGACTCGACATTCCCAGAATGCAACGCTCGAATCGTTGCCATCCGATGGTCCTGCCGCCTCGCGCAACTGGTTGGAATGGCTCTGTATCCCTTTGTTGTTTGTTATTGTGGTCGGAGGCTGGGAAGCAATCATCAGAATGTTTAATGTGCCGGCCTATGTTGTACCGGCACCGTCCGCAGTCTTGCAATCGCTGATAAGGGGAATTTCCAGCGGGATTTTTATCTCCAATGGTCTCGTTACTTTGACTCAGGCCTTACTCGGATTCCTCGGCGCCGCTGTCTTGGCCATAATTTTAGGTAGCTTCATCGCTCAATCGCGATTCGTGGAGCGCGTCATTTACCCATATCTGATCGCTATCCAGACAACGCCCAAGGTCGCCATAGCACCGCTATTCATCATCTGGTTTGGCTTTGGCATTTCGTCCAAAATCATTATTGCGGGAATCATCGCTTTTTTCCCTATCTTGGTGAATGTCATTACCGGACTGCGCTCTACCGATCCTCAACGGATAGAGCTCATGCGCTCGCTTCGAGCCTCTCGTTGGCAAATTTTCAAGATGGTGATGCTGCCTAGTGCGCTGCCTATGATTTTCGCCGGGCTTCAGGTCGCGATCATCTTCAGCTTACTCGGCGCCATCGTTGGTGAATTCGTCGGTTCGCAAGCTGGACTGGGAAATTTGATCATGCAGATGAATATCAACTTGGACACCGCAGGTGTTTTCGCGGTGCTCGTTTGCCTTTCCAGCATTGGAATCACGCTTCACTTGATCATGCACTGGATACAGAAAAAACTGTTGTTCTGGGCAGATCAAAACAGGATTCCCGGAACTTGAACCACTACACATCCTATTTTAGGGGTCGTCAATGAGCTTCGAAGTATGCAAGTTGGGATCTGCTTTGGGAGCAGAAATCAAAGGGCTGGATCTCTGCCAGAAGCTTGATGCAAATACGATAGCCGCACTGCACACTGCCTGGTCCGAGCATTTGGTCCTGTTGTTTAGAGATCAGCCCCTGACACCAGAACAACAGATTGGATTCAGCCGATATTTCGGGGAACTAGATGACCACGCGGCTATCCCGAAATTTCGTCACGCCAATCATCCCGAAATCCTGTTGGTCAACAATCGGGAAGCCGCAACGAACAAGCGGCTGTCGGTCGGGCGTCAATGGCACTCGGATCTATCCACCACCTTGCGACCGGCTAAAGGATCGCTGCTCCATGCTGTCCAGTTGCCTTCTGTTGGCGGAGACACCTTGTTCTGCAATATGTATCGTGCCTGGGAAGGGTTGTCGCCGCTACTACAGCAATGGCTTGGCGATAGAAGCGCCGTTCACGACATGACCATTGCTCGAGAAACACGGTTGCAACGCACGCCTGCCGAACTCCAAGAGATCGCTCTGCGCAACCCTCCTGTCCTTCAACCAATCTGCCGAGCTCATGACACAACTGGACGCAAGGCGCTCTATGTCAGCGAGATGACTACCTCGCATATTGATGGACTGACCAAAGAAGAAAGCCAGCCGTTGCTTGAGTATTTATATAAACGAAGTACGCTGCACGAGAATGTATATCGCCACGTTTGGCGAAGGGGCGATTCGATACTTTGGGACAATCGTTGTGTCATGCATATCGCGCTCGCTGATTATGATGCGTCCGAAAACCGTAGCATGCACAGGACCACACTGATGGGAAACCCCTCTGGGCGATTGGCCAGCATCGCTTGAGTCTTACACATCCACTTTGAGTCTTTCGATTTAAGGCCGTCTATCATGAAAATTCGCGAGATTGCCACCGGGCTGCAGTTTCCGGAAGGCCCTATTGCTATGGAGGACGGCTCAGTCCTGTTAGTCGAAATCGCCAGCGGCATGCTTACGCGTGTTTCATCAAACGGGAAAGTCCATCGACTCGTGACTCTTGGTGGCGGTCCTAACGGGGCGGCACTCGCGCCAAACGGCGACGTCATCGTGTGTAATAACGGCGGCCTGCGGTTCACTACCCTAGATGACGGCACCTTGAAGCCTGGGCACGAATCTGCAGACTATTCCGGTGGCAGAGTTGAACGCGTCGATCTTCACACCGGAAACGTCGAGCGCCTCTTCGATAAAGTCGACGGGGAACGGCTCAAAGGGCCTAATGATCTTGTCTTCGACAAGCATGGGGGTTTTTATTTCACGGACCTAGGCAAAGCACGGCAACATGACTTGGATTGGGGTGGCGTTTTCTATGTGCCCGAGGTCGGGGCCAAGCCGCAAATCGTTGCCTATCCCGTTATGACAGCCAATGGCGTTGCATTGTCTCCTGACGGTGCCACGCTTTATTATGCGGAAACAGAAGGCGCCCGCCTATGGGCGTTCGACATCGAGCAACCAGGTCGCCTCAAGCGAGATCCATGGCCTTCGATGCATGGGGGCAGATTGCTGACGGCAGCGCCGGGCGGCCAATATCAGCGTTTTGATTCCATGGCAGTGGACGTATATGGCAATCTATATATCGGAACTTTGCTGCACGGGGGCATTACCATCATTAGCCCGGACGGCCGTATCTGCCGACACCTGCCATTGCCTGATCGCTATCCGACCAATCTGTGCTTCGGCGGACCCGACATGAGGACGCTGTACGTGACGCTGAGCGGCTCGGGCAGATTGATTGCTATTGACGATTGTCCGGTGCCAGGGCTGCGGTTAAATTAACAGCGCTTGGCCATACCCAAAAACAGCCGAGCTGAATTTTTTTGGTGGGGATGAAAGCCGATACAGCGCGCCGCCCAACACCGTATGCGGCTCTTACTTAGTAGACGCCATATGCGGCAGGGCAGTTGGTATTCAAGTTGTTCTGGATGATCGTTTCGTCGGTATTATTGGTCAAGCCATCCAGCACACCATCGACGATAAAGTCGTAAACACTGGACAGCCCCCAACCATTGGCGATCTTGCGCCAGTTCTCCAGATCTTTCGCGTTCACGACGCCGTCCTTGTTGCCGTCGCCCGGGCAATCAGGTTCAGACGAAAGTATCTTCTCCATCGTTGCGCGCAGGTCGTCATAGACGGCCAGGTTTTCCGTAGTCGGTGCGGTCACCAGTAGATTGCGATCTAGCGTGTCGAGCAGGGGCTTGGGAACCGCCTGATCGATTTCATACAACTCATCAACCACATCGGTCTCGGCCTCTCGGGTAGTGGTGTTGAAATTCTGCGTGGAATTGCGCACCAGCTTGAAACGATCATTGCGAACCGCGATCGAGGTTTCCGGCAAGATGTTCAACAGCGGACGGCCCGCATCATAGAGCGCCTGGTTCACATCGGAGCACATCTTGTATCCCGCACCGCCGTTGTCCACCACAGAAGGATCGGTATAACCAGGCCCCCAGTAAATGCCCAGGTTATCTTCGCAGACGCTCTTGCTGACCGGAATCTGCGTGCAACTCGTACTGACGACGCAGGGCGCATTCCTGCCACCGTTGGCCTGCAGGTTTACGCCGCCCAGCGTGAAGTTGATGGTGCGCAGGCTGGACTGCCCCGGATTGCTCAGGTAAGGCAGTATGCCTACCGAATCGACGACTCGCGGGACTTCTTTATGGACATCCAGGCCTGCGATCTCACCAAAGAACTGAAACAGATCCACGGCATTGACCATATGATCGACTTTCCGGCCAGGCTCGACAACCTGCGGTCCGGCAATGATCAGGGGATCCCAGACACCCGTCTGATAAGCCGTGCCCTTCGCTTGAGTGCCCGAGAAGGGTAGTTTGACAGCGTTGCCCAGCGTGCCGTTGTCACCCATGATGACAATGACCGTATTCGAAGCCATGGGATCATAGATCAGGCGACCATCCTTTGCTTGGCTGGCCAATCCGGTTTCGACCAGCAGCCGGCCAAACTCCGTATCCATCGCCTCGGTCATTTTGTTCTGAATGAGTCGGCCCGTTGCTGTCTCCTGGCAACTCCATCCGTCCGAGGAAAGCCCGTTGCGCGGATCGAGCAAATCGCCAGGTGGCTGTTGCCAAGGTGTATGGGGGGCACTGAAGCTTATCGTGGCCATCCAGGGTTTGTCGCCCGGGCGGGCTTTGATCCAGTCGATTGCCGCGTCGGCTTCGGTTTTCGTGCGGTATTGGCGGGCCCGCGGGTCGGTAAGGGGCACCTCTTCCAGGCTGGGGCCGTTGATGATGACCAGCGGTGAAACGTAGTAGCCGTTCTCGCGATCGAAATTCAAGGTCGATGGTGGCGTGCCACAACTCTGGTCTGGAACGAAAATGCCGCCCGACGACAGGCATTGCAGGCCGGGGGCGTCTTGGGACGCGGCCGTGCGCTTGATGACACTGCAGCTGTTGTCAGCCTGGTAGCACGCCCCCGAATCCGTACCACCGGCTTGGGCGCCCGGAACAAAGCCGCAAGAGTAGGTTTTCTCGGGTGCGATACCGCCGGCAGTGGTGTCGATGGAGCCAGGCAGCCCGCCGATCCAGCCATAGAAATGATCCCAGCCCAACACCCTTGGTGTTGCGTTCTCCGCCTCGTTGTTCTCGGGCCCGGCCAGATGAAATTTTCCGAACATGGCATTTTCATAACCCGCCCGTTTCAGTACCTTGGGCACTGTTGAGTCATAGGGTGATAGCTGCGAATTGGCGAGATCGTTGGGGCCGAGTGCCTGATTCATGTTGGTGCGAAATGGATAACGTCCCACAAAGAACGCGGCCCGTCCGGGTGAGCATTCGGGCATGGACCACGCGTTGTGAAAACGCACGCCTGCGCGTGCAATTGCATCAATGTTCGGCATGCTCGGCGGAGTTGCGCCACCGTAGCCAAAGGACGCCATCTGGTCGATACCTACATCGTCCATGATGACGAACAAAATGTTCGATGTCTGTGCTTGATCGGGAGGTGCGGCGCTTTCATCGCGAGAATCACTGCCACTGTTATCGCATGCACTCAAGACAATGGCGGCAAGCCCCGCTACAAGCAGGGTGCGAAAGGGTTTCTTCAAGACACGCTCCATGGTTCAGCCTCCGGCGCGAGCCACGGCGGGCGTAGCGTCCTTGACCAGCCGAAAGCCCAGGTGCGACATGGGGCTGTAGGGGTCGGCGCCACGTCTGGCGCTGGGACGGTATGAGGTACAGAAATCCTCGTTGCACAGGAACGAGCCGCCGCGGATGACCCGGCGCGGCGCATTGGCCGGCACACCCGGATCGGAGGGGTCGTAGGTGTCGGCCGGACCTATCGGGTCGTTGATGGGGGTGCTCTTGGCGGCCTGCTGCGCAAAATAATCGGTGCGATACCAATCGGCTACCCACTGCCAGGCGTTGCCGGTCATGTCGTACAGGCCATAGGCATTGTCCGGATAGGTCTTGACGGGCTGCGTGCCCGGGGCGCGGACTTGGCTGTCGGGCTGTAGTGCGGGGAAGGTGCCTTGATTCACGTCCCAGTAATTGGCGTGTTTCTGGCGGTCGGGCGCTAGGACGTTGCCCCAGGCGTAATCGGCCTGTTCCAGGCCGCCACGCGCGGCGAATTCCCACTCGGCTTCGGTGGGCAGGCGCTTGTCCGCCCATTTTGCGTAGGCTTGGGCATCTTCGTAGCTGACCTGTACCACGGGGTGGTCGCCCTTGCCCTCGATGCTACTGCCGGGGCCTTGAGGGTGGAGCCAGTCAGCGCCAGGGACAAAGTGCCACCATCGCCAATACTGGTCCAGTTGTACCGGCGCGGCGGTTCCCGTGAACACCATCGCGCCGGGCACCAGCACACTGTCCGGTGGCTTCGGGGTGCCGGCGGGCAACTGCACGCGGATGGTCTCCCAATCGGGCTTGCGCTGCGCGGTGGTCACGTAGCCGGTTTGCTTTACAAACTCGGCGAACTGATCATTGGTGACGTCGGTGATGTCCATCCAGAAGCCCCGTACCCGTACCTGATGGGCGGGGCGCTCATTGAGATTGGCCAATGCACTGTCACTGCCCATCTGGAAAGGGCCGCCCGGCACCCAGGCCATGGCCTTGGGCGTGTCGACGCCGTTGCCCAGGATGGGCTTGGTCGCGATGGTCACACGTTCGATCGGAGACGACAGGGCCTGGGCGGTGAACCAGCCCACCCCGGCCAGGGCCACGCATAGTGTTGCGCCCAGGGCCAGCCGTTTCTTCTTAATGGAGAGCATAGGTATTCATTCTGGTCAGGTTCATTGTCCGTAGTGAGCGACACAGGTCTTCTTTGGTGTCGGCTTCAATCAAGTGTTGCTGCTACCGCTGCAAGTCTTGTCCATGTTGTTTTGGATAATCATCTGGTCGGCCGCATCCGTCTTGCCGTCATGGTTGAAGTCGTACCAGCTTGATTGGCCACTGTTCAACCGACTCAGTTCCTGCCAGTTGGCCAGGTCTTTCTGATCTACAACCAAGTCGTGATTGCCGTCACCCGGGCAACTGACGGTGTCGTAGTCCTGGTTGTAGCTGGCCACGGCATCGTGCTGTGCCATCTCGGCGCTGAGGGTGGTGTAGGCCTGCTGCTGCGCATTGTTCAACGACGAGGTATCCAGGGGAGGCGCGGTAATCGCGATCAACTCACTGCCTTCCTTGTCTAGCTTGGGATCGGGGGTGGCGGTATCGATCTGATAAAACTCGTCAGCAACGTCATAACCCGTCGCGCTGTAGCGGTAGGCGCTGGGATCGCTGACGGAGCCCATGACTGGATCACATTGGTTACGTGTCTGACGCACCAGCTTATAGGTGCCATCGGTGACCGCCTTGGTGGCAGTGGGCAGGAAAGTAGTCGATTCGTCCCGGGCCAACCGGTACGCCTGGACTTGGCAGCAGTTGTTGTAGCCCGCCGCGGGCACGTCGCTGGTGTCGCTGGACAGGTTGTCTCCGTACCAGATACCGCCTTGGGCCAGGCACACCCCCTTTTGCGGGAAAAGTGTGGTGCAGACGTTGTTGGCGGCAGGTATGACGCAGGCGGATTGCTCCTCCTCCGAGCCGACCGCCCTGAGGTTGGTTCCCATCTCCGTGAAGTTTGTGCTGCGAATACTGCTCTGCCCCGCGTCGGTCAGGTAAGCCAGCATGGGCTGCGCGTCAAGCGGACGATTGGCAGGAATCGCCTTGTTCAGGTCGGCGCCCGCGATGTCGGCAAACAGCTGATACAGATCGACCGAGCCCACCATGTGCGGTATCTCGCGTCCAGGTGATGAGACCATTGGCCCGGCTATCAACAGCGGTACCCACACGCCGGTCTGATAAGGCGAGGCCTTGGCGCGCGTGGGATCGAATTTGCCTGGTGAGGTGAATTTGACGCTGTTTACGTAGGTACCGTTGTCGCCTACGACCACCACGACGGTATTGGTTTTTTCGGGCTGGTAGTTCAGCGTGCCGTCAGCGTTGTACTGAGCCAAGCCCAAACCCACCAGCAGGTCGCCGATTTTCTTGTCCACGGCCGTAATCATCAGGTTAGTGATGAGATGGGCGTCGATGAGGTCGGTGGCTTGCGTCAGGACTGGCGTGCTTTCCGAGTCGGCCAAGGGCGAACACACCAAGTTATCGTTGCGACCCGGTGTGCCTTCCGGGATCAGTGCCACAGGTGGCACCTGCAGGGGCGTATGAATGGCCGAATAGCCTACCGTCAACATCCAGGGTTGGCCGGCAGGTTGCCGCCCGGCCCATTCGAGGGCACGGTCCGTCTCCAGAGTGCTGCGGTAGCCGCGCGAGGACGGATCGGAAGCCGGGATGACACGGCCATCGCCCTCGGCGGTGCTTTTGACCCATCGGCCCGTGTAATAACCGTTCTGCGCCGTGAAATCGATGTAACTGGGCAGTGTGGACTGGCAGGACTGGCCCGGGTCCAGGATGCCGCCGCGTTCGAGGCAACTGCGCCCCGGCGTGGTGATGTCTGTGCCGATCGCCATCTGCGAGCAACTGCCGCTGGCGACGTAGCAGGCGCCCGAATCCGCGCCATTGGTCTTGTCGATCCGGGTCGTCGGGATGAATCCGCACTTATAGGGGCCGCTGTCAACGTCGGCCCCCTTGGTCGTCAGCCCAGCCCGAGTGTCGATGTTATAGGGCGCGCCATCCAGGAAACCATCGAAATAATCCCAACCTAACTTCCACATGCTGTCATAACCGTACGGTAGATTGAATCCGCCATTGAGGTCCGAGCCCGTGAGATGCATTTTGCCGATGAGTGCGTTGGTGTAGCCCTGTGTTTTCAGGAGCTTGGGCAACGTCATTTCGTAGGGAGAGGGCGCCGAATTGGCCAAATCGGTCGCGACCAGGGCGTTCAGCACGTTTATCTGAGACGGATAGCGCCCGGTGAAAAAAGTGGCCCGCGTAGGCGTACAGTCGGGCATTGCCCATGCATTGCGAAACTGGACGCCGGCTCGGGCGATGGCGGTCAGATTGGGTATTCTGGGCGGAGCCACGCCGCCGTAGCCGTAGATCGCCATTTGGTCCACGCCCAGGTCGTCGAGCACGACGAAGAGAATATTGGGCTTGGACGAGGCGACTGGATCGGGCTTGGGCGGGTTATTCGTCGAGGAAGAATCATTGTCTGAGCAAGCGGCCAGCAGTGCGGTCATCGCCGCCAGTGCTACCGCGAGGGCGAACCTGGGTGGTTTGGCAAGCATGGACGTGCGCCCCTTATCTAGGAACCGGGCGTGACAAGCCAGCCAGGTCGTGACAAACTAAGAAAACTCGTGACAATAGATTAACGGCCAGCTTGCTGCTAGCCTATACCATGAAAAGGGTAAGGTCGATGGAATCTGCGGGAGCGCACCCCCACACCGACACGAGCCCGGGCAACAGCACGGTGTTGTGTCGCACGCTGTTGGTTGAGGATGACACTCCTCTACGCATGCGCTTCGAGTCGATCCTGTCGAGTTGGCGCGGCGGTCGCGTGGTCGCCGCCTGTGGCACGCTGGCCCAGGCGATGGCCGTCCTGCAACGCGAGCCCGTCGACCTGCTCATTACCGACTTGCGCCTGCCGGACGGTCATGGCATTCAGGGCATTCGCCGCTTGCGCGCGATCAACCCACACGCCGAGGCAATGGTGGTCTCGGCGCTGACCGACAACGAAATCGTGATCGCGGCCATCGAAGCCGGGGCAACAGGCTATTTGCTTAAGGACATCGACTCCTCGGATCTGATTCAGGCCATCGAAGAGTTGCGCGCAGGGCGCTCGCCGATTTCGTCGTCCATCGCGCGCGTCATCGTCCGGCGGCTGAGCGAGCGTGGACAACCGCCGCAAGCCCAAGCCGCGGCGCCCTTGCGGGAATCGGCTGCGCTGACGCCGCGCGAGACGGATATTCTGTGGGGCATTGCCAAGGGCCTGACCTATGCCGAAGTGGCCGAGCAGCTTGGCCTCTCGCGACAGACCGTGCCCGTGCATATCAAGAGCATTTATCGCAAGCTGCAAGTCGGTAACCGTTCGGAAGCCGTGTTCGAAGCCTCGCGCCTGGGTCTGATATGGTTGTAGGGCCGCGGTGGTTCTGGGCTGTCCTGGCCGTATTGGCGACGGTGGCGGCCAGTGCCCCGCTATGGTTGACGCTCCCTGTACCGTCGCACACCCTGGTGATCGATCAAGCCCAGTTCACGGCTGCTGACAACACTGCCATGCCAGTGGCATTGCCCCACGTTCAGGGCAGCCGTCGCGCGACGGGCTACTACCGTATGACTTTCGAGCTGGCCCAGCCTCCCACGCAACAGCTCTACTTATTCATTCCGATGCTTAGCTATCGCGCGGTTATCGCGGTGGACGGGGATGTGGCGCTAGACACCGGCACCCACTCTCTGATCCCAGGCATTACGCTAGGCATATCGGTGCTGGTGCCGCTGTCGGCGCGTCATCTGACCGCTGGCCCCCATGTGATCGACATACTGCTGGAGGCGCCGGGCGTGACGCGTGGGTATCTATCGCCTCTGTATGTAGGCACTGCGAAGCAGATTGCGCCATATCACAGGCTTCAGGTTCTGGTGCTGGAATACACACGCATGATGGTGCTGGCCTGCCAGTTGCTGCTGGCCATTGCCACCCTGATGGCCTGGATCTACCGGCCACAAGAGACACTGTACGGCTGGCTGTTCCTGTTGCACGGGGTATCCACGGCCTCGTATGCGGGTCTGCTGGCCGACATCTTTCCCGGCGTATTCAACTGGCTGCCATATGCCTTCACTGTCAGCATGTCCAGCGTGTTCATCCTGCACATTATTGCGCTGAAGATCAACGGCACGGCACCACCGCGTTGGCTACGCGCGTGTGTGGTCGTCGTACCTGGCTTGTGCTTGCTGACGATGGCGCTGGGCGTAGTGCCGGCCCGTGTCGTGTTGTTTACCGTGGTGATGCCCATTATGGTGATTTCGCCCGTGATTACGGTCGCCATATCAGCCTGGGGAGCCCTGGCAAAGAAGGTGCGGGAAGCCTGGCTGCTGCTGTTGCCGCTTGGCTTCTTCTCGCTGGCCACGCTGTACGACGGTGCGTTAATCGCCGGTACGGTGGACGGCCCGGTATTTCTGTCTCTGTACTACCGGCAATTGTTGATCGTGGCGATCGCGGTCATCCTGATGCGTCGGTTGGGCTTGAGCCTGATGCGGCTGGACGATGCGAATGCCCATCTCAAACAGCGCCTGACCGAGCGCGAGGCCGAGCTGCAGCGCTTGTATGAAGAAGAGCGTACCGAGGCCGCCCGTCTCGTCCGTAGCGAAGAGCGCCATCGGCTTACGGTCGATCTGCATGATGGCTTGAGCGGCCACCTGGCGTCGATCATCGCGTTAGCTGAACGCGAGCGCTCAACCGATATCGAGCACACCGCACGCGAGGCGCTCGATGACTTGCGCCTGGTGATTCATTCGCTGGATATCGGCGACCGCGAACTCGTGGCTGCGCTCTCGGGTCTGCGCGAACGGCTGGAGTCCCAGCTCAGGCGCTTGGGCGTCGAGTTGGAGTGGTCGATGCTGCGGTTGCCCGAAATTTCCGGCGTCACGCCGGCCCAAGCGTTGAACGTGTTGCGCATCGTACAAGAAGCCATTACCAACGCGTTGCGCCACGGTCCGGCCTCGTATATTGCCGTGCGTGGCAGCGCGGGACCGCAGGGCGACGCGCGTATCGTCATCGAGAATGATGGCGTCCCCTATGCGGGGGCGCGCCAGTGTGGAGCCGGGGTGCACAACATGCGCCAGCGCGCTGCTTTTCTGGGCGGTACGCTGTATATCGAGGCGCTGGAAGGGGGGACGCGGGTCACGCTCGCGTTGCCGTTACAGCTGTCTGGTGGTCACGCGCCTTCGGCAGGATGACTGCAGATGCCGACAGGCCGCCGTATATCTTGAACTGCTGTCGCTGCGCATGTTTGATCGAAGCATGCTTTACCGAGACATGAGCGGCAATCGATCTTTCAGGATGTCCACAAAGTCGATGAGGGCCTCTGAGTCCTTCGTCCCCCGCTTTGCGATGCGATAGAACGATAGCGCGACTTTGGGTGACGTGAGCAAGTCAATATTGACGTCGTGCCGCTTGCAAGCGGTAATGGCGAATGTCGGCATCACGGCGGTTCCGAATCCCGCTTCAGCCATCGAAATCAACGTATTGAAGAAACTGACGCATTGGCCGTCACGGTTGACGATACCCAGCTTGGACAATTGCGCATCAATGACCTTCTGAATAGGGTTGCCGGCGGGCAAGCCGATCATCTTTGCCTTGGCGAGATCAGACCACGGTACCGACCCTGGTTTTCGCTGCAATCCGCCAGCAGCCATTACCCGCATCAACTGAAAGGTCGCGATTGCCGTGCGTGTCAGGCCTGGCGCTGCTTTAAAGAAAAAGCCGAGTCCCAGATCGGCTTCGTCGGCCAGGACGGCGCGCTCCACTTCTTCGAGCCGCGCGTCAAACAGGCGGACTTGCACGTTAGGGTGCGTCTCTCTGTACGTCGCCAGCAACTGTGGCAAGAGATGCGACGACACCAGAGGCGTTGCCGCAATGCGCAACGTCTGGCGTGCCGTGTCGCCTAGTGCACCGATTTCCTCTGTGACGCCATCAAGCTCCAAGAGCACCCTCTCCACCACCGGCGCCAGGCGTCGTCCTGCGGGCGTCAGTTGCACGGTTCTTGTTGTCCGGTCGAATAGCCGCGTACCGATTTGTCGCTCCATTTCGCGAACGAGAATGCTCAGTCCCGCTTGAGTCATGTGTGCGAGTTCGGCGGCGCGCGTGAAGCTTTCCGTGCGGGCTACGTAGCGAAATGCACGCATCTGGCGCATCGATAGATTCATAGGGTTTTGTTATGAGTCCATGTGATATCTAAATTTCCCATATTTTATGAAGTGATGCCTAATACAGCAAACATGGAGCCTTCCATTGGCTAATCACAATAGATCGCGGGACACAGAATCATGAGTTGCAATGAGCACGTCGCTATTCTTGGGGCAGGCATTGGCGGCCTTACGCTAGCGCTGAGCCTTCATCAGGCAGGCATTCCTTGTAAGGTCTACGAGGCGGTCCAGGAGCTCAAGCCGCTCGGCGTCGGCGTTAATCTGTTGCCCCACGCAGTCCGTGAACTCAGTGAATTAGGGTTGCTTTCCGCCTTAGACGCCGTGAGCGTGCGCACCAAAGAGGCCGTCTTTTTCACCGAGCACGGTCAGCTTGTTTTCAACGAGCCCGCTGGCGCTGCGGCAGGTTATGACTGGCCGCAGTTCTCTATTCATCGGGGTGACCTCCAGACCGTGCTGTTGGCCGCGGTGCAAGAACGGCTTGGGCAGGACAGCGTGGTGTGTGACCATCGCTGCGTGGATGTCACCCAGGACGCAAACGGCGTGACGGTGAGCTTTGTCGACGCTGCCGGTAGGCCGCGAGAAAATATTCAGGCCGCTGTGGCGATTGCATGCGATGGCATTCATTCGGTTGTGCGAAAGAAACTCTATCCCAACGAAGGCGCACCCCGTTATTCTGGCGTAAACATGTGGCGCGGCGTAACGCGCTGGCAGCCAATTTTGTCGGGGGCCAGCATGATCCGTGCGGGATGGCTTTCGATCGGGAAGATGGTGATCTATCCCATCCGGAACGCCATTGACGAGCAAGGACGCCAACTCGTCAATTGGGTGGCGGAGCTCGAATCCGAGCAACCTGCACAACGAGATTGGAGCCGCGCGGGTCGCCTGGAGGACTTTCTGCCTGTTTTCGAGAACTGGAAATTCGACTGGCTGGATGTACCGGCGTTGATCCGTGCCGCGGACTCGATCCTGGAGTACCCGATGGTTGACCAAGACCCGCTGCCACGTTGGACGCACGGCAGGATCACCCTCCTGGGAGACGCCGCACATCCCATGGTGCCGCGCGGATCCAACGGCGCAGGTCAAGCCATCATTGATGCGCGCTGTCTTGCAGGATGGCTCAAGCGGGAGGGCGTCAGCCCGCAGGCGCTTGAGAGCTACGATAAAGAGCGGGTCCCGGCCACGACGAATGTCGTGCTGACCAACAGAAAGACGCCTCCGGACGCGATCCTGCGTGAGGTCTACGAACGATCGGGAGGCAAGCGATTCGATAATCTCGAGGAAATCGTCTCGCGGTCGGAGCTACAGAGCATTTCCGATCGCTATAAGCGAGTGGCCGGATATGACCCCGCTCAACTTAAAAACCGCCCTTCCTTTCTTTAGTTTCCTGACCGGAGGGCAGCAAAGAGCCGGCTCATTGACGTTCACTTTCGCAGTCTGACCACGCAAGAAGGCGTGGAATTTAGATAAAACAATGTAGGTCGAGCGAGGAGACTTCGCATGTTGAAAAAATGGATGAATACGTTTTCGGGCCTGGCGATGATGTGCGCCGCGATGTCGCCCGCGTACGCCGCGTGGCCTGATCGCCCCATTACGTTTGTAGTCCCCTATACCCCGGGGACCGGTATCGACACCATCGCGCGTCAGTTGGCGGCCCGCCTGCCTCAAGCGCTGGGGCAACCCGTCATTGTTGAAAACGTGCCAGGAGCGAGCGGGAACATCGGCAGCGAAAAAGTCGCTCGGAGCAAGCCGGACGGTTATACCTTCTTGGTGCAGGTCAATACCTTGGTCATGAACAAGAGCCTCTATCCGAAGCTGCCTTACGATCCCGTCAATGACTTTGATCCTGTTTCCCAGACATCGTGGGGAACATTGTTGCTGGTAGAAAATCCATCGGTACAAAAAACGTCGACAGTCAAAGACATCATTGACTTGGCAAAGTCGCGTCCGAAGCAGCTTACGTACGCCACGCCGGGCGTGGGGACACCGCATCATCTCGCCATGGCGCTGTTCCTGCAGCAAGGGAACGTAGACATGCTACATGTGCCCTATAAGGGGACGGCGGGGGCAGTGACCGATTTGCTGGGCGGCCGCATTGACTACATGTTTTTGCCGGTACATGTCGCTCTGCCGCACATTCAAAGCGGAAAATTGAAAGCCGTCGCCACGGGCAGCGCCAAACGTCTCCCGCAGCTTCCCGAGGTGCCGACGCTTTCCGAGGCGGGGGTGACCTCGGATAATTTGGACATGTGGTACGGCGTACTCGCCCCGAAAGGCACGCCGCCAGACGTGGTGGACCGCCTCAATCAGGAGATCGCCAAAATCCTTGCAGAAACGGAAGTCGCAAAGGCGTTCGAATCTCAAGGGATGGTCCCGGCACCATCCGCGCCTGACGCGTTTCGTTCCTTAATTACAAAAGACGAAAAACGCTGGGCAGAGGTTGTGAAGAAAGGGAATATTTCGACGGAATAATGCTGGCGGCGCTGAAACCCCATGACATCATGCGCCCCAACGAAGCCTCTCGAATTCCAGCCAAAGCCCGTGCTCAATATGAAGGCCGCGCCATACAGTTGACACCTTTTTAAAGCGGCTATGCTCCCAGCGTCACACCAGGCGTGCCGGCGGTTACCGTCAACAACGTTTGTGATGCCACCGCGGGCGTTGCGGGTGCCTGCCCGCCGTCCAGCGGCTTTAGCTTGTTGAAGACGCAGCTCAACTTGGCCGCCGTCAACGTCACCGTCGCGAAGCCCTGTGCATCGGTATCGATATAGCGCAGCCAATCCGCATTGAACTGCCTCAATGTGTCGTTGAAGGTATTGACGACCACGCCATTTTCTTCGGTATAGATTAGTGGCTTAGCGACCTGAAACGTCGGGTCGTTGTCGACCACGCTCTTGAAATAGCTAAAAAATGAGTTGCTGGAGATACCTGCCGTTACCAGATCAACCATGATTGGCTGTGGATGATTTGCATCGTAATCGTCCATCACAGGCCCCGCAAAGAACGCATGAATGTCGCCAGTCAGTGCCACCAGATTGCGAATGCCCGTATCTCTTACAAAGGCCATCAGGTCTTTACGTTCGGCGTTATAGCCATCCCATTGGTCCGCGTTGAGCAGATATTCATCCAACAGCAGCGAGGGGGGTAATTGCGCATCCAATAGCGGCTTGATCTGACTGGCCACGACGGCCGCAGGAATACCCGCCTGGCCGAGCACGGCAGATAAAGCGGGATAGTCGGTCACCGGCTTTCCACTACTATGATCGGCATTCGCCAGGTCTTGCGCCAGTGCCTTTGCTATCTCAGGGACCAGGGGCGCCAGCGCGGGGATGGCTGCAACCAATCCTTGCGCCAGCAAACCCGCCACGGCCAGTGTGCCGTTAAACTGCATGCGCAGCAACGACACTTCGTTGCCCCAAAGATTCCACGTTGTGGTGCTGGAACGTAATTGGGTCTTCCACCAACCCCTCTGCGTATCGCCCAGGATAGACACCGGTCCCAACTGACCGCCGGCGTTAGCCATCTTCTGCGCTTCGACCTGCGACAGCAAGCTCTTGGGAACAAAGTATCTGCTACCAATATCGCTACCAACCTGTTGCTCGGGAATGATGTGATCCGCGCGATAAAGGCGCTCATCCGTCATCAACAATGTCGCCAATGTTCCAAAGCGAAACGCGCGATAAATCTGGATATTATCGAAAGACGGGTTCTCCAGATCCAGCGAAACGTCGGCAGGCATGAATTCGAACCAGGCTTGGCTCGCGCTACGCCGACGCGGCGTGTGCCGAGTCTCATCATCCGTGGTTTCGTAGGTTTGCCGATCTTGCCAGCAGTCATCCGAAAATTCGTGATCGTCCCAGATACCGATAACCGGAAAACGCGCATGCAGTGCCTGTAACCGCGGATCGGATCGATAGCTGCGATACAAGGTCCGATAGTCTGCCAACGTTGTCGCATATGTCGCGCCATCGTCGCGGACCGTGCCATCGGGCAATGTCAGCGGCGCGTGCGCGCTTTCTACCGCGCCACTCTGGAAATCAGCGGAGACGGTCTCGTAGACGTAGTCACCCAGGTGCACCACAAAGTCCAGATCTTGAGTGAGCAACTCGTCAAAGGCGGCCCAATGATTCACGCTCCAATCCTGACAGGAGATGAACGCGAACTTTAGCTGTGCAACGTCAGCGTTTTCCAAGGGGGCAGTACGCGTTCTGCCTACGGGGCTGATGCTGTCGCCCGACACGAAGCGATAGTAGTAGTCGGTTCCCGCATCCAGACCGATCACCTTGTGACGTACCGTATGATCCCAGTCGGGTTCGGCACTGACCAATTCATCGACCAGGAGCTGCGTGAAGTTTTCCTCGCTTGCCACCTGCACTCGGACAGAAACCGCGGTGGCATCCTCGCCTATCGCACGTGTCCAGAGGATGACACTGTCAGGGCGGGGATCGCCTGAGGCGACCCCTTGGGGATATTGAATCGGACCGGCATTGCCGCCATCGCCAGTATCGCTGTCATCATCGTCATCACTGTTGCTACAGCCAGCCAAACCCGCGGCAGCGGTGGAAATGGTGAGGAAGCTGCCCCATTTGAGGAATTTTCTGCGATCCATGTCCAAGTCTGCCCCAATGAAATGCGCCGATGGAATTACCGGCGTAGCGGGACCAGGCAAGCCACGACGTGAACGTCATAGATCACCTGGAGCGTCGGTATTACCGCATCGGAGCATTGCAGCGGTGTGACAGCTTGACGATAGGGCGGCGGTGTAGGCCGCCTCTGACTTAACGTGCGTCAGAAGCGGTAAGCCACGCCCATCGTGCCAAAGAGGTTTGTCTTGCGTTCCGTCAGCGGGCTGTCGCGCGCGTCGCCAAGCACGGTACTCACGCCCACCGTGCTCATGACGATCCAGTCTTTGTTCAGGTCGTATTTCCAGCTGGCGAATAGCGCCGCAGACTTGAATCCTGATGAGGCCGTGTAGGGAGAAAGATGCTCACGGCTGCGCGCGGCGTCGGATGTGCTCACGCCATACCACGTCTGCATATCGTTGCTGTTGGCCCATTCCGTGCTGACACCGAGCCGCAGTTGTTGCTGTTCTGTTTGCACGACGGCATAGGATGTACGCAGTTCCAGTGCGCCGCCATAACCGGATTTGGCTGCCTGACGATAGGCGGCTCCCAGCGAGTAGCGGCCCGGTGTCCATTCTACAAATGCACCATACGCGCCATGAAAATCGATGTCGTCCATGCCGCGAGTACGATCTGAATCGTCCGAATCCCGACCGAGTTCCAGACCGACAAACACACCGGCTTCGAGGTCGGGTGCGAGCTCAAAGCTCAACCCCATGGCCGGCAAACCAGCACGAGGTGTAACAAAGAAGTTTCCGGATCGATAGTTGATCAACGGCGTCGGGACAACCCGGTACTCGTCGGAGCCGGCATAGTTGGGGACGTAACCTACGCCTACCCCGATGAAATTCGTTCCTTCGGCGATGGCTGGTCCCGCGCTCGCGAACAGTGCCAGAGAGACTGCGTAGCGTGCCTTTGTGACTGCTTGCATGGGTATTCCTTGTATTCCGTAGTCATTTGCCGCATGGGCGGCGACCTGATTTCAGCCGCTATACTGCCTAGACAGTTTTAGGATTTTTTTAAGAACTTGGTGATCCGGTGTCGGGCGCCAGCACGCAGCGGCTTCGCTGCATGTCATTTCCGTCGTCTTCTGCTTTCGCCCCTTGTGGCCACGATGCTCGTATTCATGAGACCTGTGACCGTTAAACTCGACTTAATCTGTTCGCGGAATAATGGCGCGCATTGAAAAAGGACATACTCCTATGCGCACACTTCTGGTCGAAGACGACGCTATGCTGGCTGATGCGCTTAAACTGGCGCTCAGCCGCGAAGGGGCTAGCGTGGATATCGCGGCCGACGCACGATTGGCCCAAACGGCGCTGGTCGACCATGATTACGAACTGATACTGCTGGATCTGGGCTTGCCAGGGGGATCCGGCATGGGCATTCTGTCGCAGTTGCGCAGCCGCTATGACACGACGCCGGTGATCATCATGACGGCCCGAGACCGTCTGAGCGAGCGGATCGCCGGGCTCGACGCCGGGGCGGACGATTATCTCGTCAAACCTTTCCAGATCGATGAATTGCTGGCGCGTGCGCGCGCGACCGTGCGCCGCAGCAAGGGGCGCGTGGCCCCTATCCTGATCGTGGGGGACGTGACGGTGGAGCCCGCCAATCAACGTGTCATTCACGCAGGCGAGCCCGTTGCGCTGAGCTCGCTCGAGTATCGGACCTTGCTTGCCCTGGTAGAACGTGGCGGTAGAGCGGTGTCCCGTGCGGCGCTGGAAAGTGCGGTCTATGGTGATAGCGGCGCGACGGGCAGCAATACGGTTGCCGTTTATATCCATCAATTGCGGCGCAAGCTAGGTGACGATCTGATCGAGACGGTACACGGCTACGGTTACCGCATAAAGGGTATGCCCGCATGAGTCGCGTACCTACGCAAAACTCATTGCGATGGCGCTTGCTGCTGGGCATGCTGATCACGGTGTTGATTGCCTGGGTCATTTTGCTTACCTGGGTTCAGCGTGATCGCACGCGTGAGCGTACCGGCGAATGGGATATCAGCCTTCAGCGCGCCGGATTTACGGCATTGGAGTCCTTGCCTCAAGGGCTCGAGGACGTGGCGCTGCCGCGAGGCTATCGCCTGGCAAGCCCAGCACCTTCGGTAGAAAACGACGCCAATTTGGAAATACAAGTCTATTCGCTTGCCAATGGCCGGTTATTGCTGCACTCACCGAATTCACCTTCGCAGCCGTTTATTGCGTCCTACCAGGATGGCTTCGCTACCAGTATGATCAATGGCGAATCTTGGCGCACGTATGCTGTGTCCGATGCCGATGGCCTCATCCAGGTCCAAGTTGGAAAATCCCTTGCGGCCCTGCAGCAGGAACTGAGTCACCGCATGCAGAATGCATTTCTTTTTCTGGCGGCGTTGTTTCTGCCGCTTGCCGCTGTGGCTTGGGCGATTACCTATGTTGCGTTTACGCCCGTTTTGCGACTGTCGACGCTCTTGCGCCGGCGTCACCCCCTGGATCTCGATCCACTGGCCACCCAGGATTTGCCCGACGAGATCAAGCCGTTGGTGGAGTCGTTTAATCAGCAATTGAGTCGGGTAGAGGCGGCGGTTGAAAACGAGCGCCGCTTCTTGCAGGATGCCGCCCATGAGTTGCGTACGCCATTGGCCGTGCTCTCGCTACAGGCCGAGAATGCGCTACGCAGTCAGGATCTTGATGAGATTCATCATTCGGTTCGGCAGATCAACCTTGCCACGCAACGCAGCGCTCGTATCGCCGAGCAGTTGCTGGACATGGCGAGGTTGGAATCGACGGGCCTGAACGAGGCCGCAACGCGTATCGATCTGGCGTCCGTGGCACACACGGTCGTTAAAGATTATCGGCAGCGCGTGGCTTCACGCAGCCAGACGTTGACCGAGGACCTTCAGCCTGGTTTCGTATTGGGGCATTTGGATACGCTGGGCATTTTGCTGCGCAACCTGTTGGATAATGCGACGCGCTATGGTGACATTGGAGGCAATATTCGTGTCGTGTGCGGACCGGACCCGATGCCGGGCTACGTTCGGCTGGCGGTGCAGGATGACGGTCCTGGCGTGCCGCAGGAATACCGCCATCGTATTCTGGATCGTTTCTACCGCATGCCTCGAGCAACGGGCCACGGAAGCGGCATTGGCCTGTCGCTAGTGGCGCGCATTGCGCGTTTGCACGGTGCGGACCTGGAGGTCGGGCCTGGCATAGAGGGAAAAGGACTAGGCGTCACGTTGCGCTTGGCTGCAGCCAAACGAAATATTTAGCGCGAAGGAGTTTGCGGTGCGCGAGCGCCACTGCGTCGGTCACGCGGTAAAAATACCAGTACAAGCAGCGAGCATGCGCCGGCGCAGATGAAGGCATAGTCATAGCGTCCGCTGATGGCCACAAACGCCGCAATCGCCGTCGGGGCTACCATATTCATCAGGTTCACCAGGATGCTGGATCCGGCCGCCGTTTCTGAGATCAGATGCGAAGGGGATCGCCGTGCGACTTCTGCAATCTGTACGCCATTCCAGCTCGCAGCCGAAGAGCCTGCGACAAATGCCAGAACAATAATGGACCATAGCGGCCACTGCGGGCTCGTCAATCCCAAAAGGGCCGTGGTAATGGCCGAGAGGATGGCGGCGATGGACAGAGTCACGTTCGCTGAGCGGAAGTGATCAGACAGCCAACCCAGCAGGATGCGGCCCACCACCCCGCCGGCTTGCATCACGGCAAACACCATGCCGGCCAATCCCAGGGAGTAGTCCAGTCGATCGACCAGATAGATTACGGTGAAGGTGAACCAGCAGCTCTGGCACACGGCAAACAACCCCCCAACGATGGATATCTGAGTCAGGCCGCGGCTGTGACGTAATGAGGCCAGAGGCACGCTCAAGGTCCGTAGCGACTGTCGCGTCGGGAAATGAAAGAAGTGATCTTGCTTCTCGGGGAGCTCATCCAGGCGAGAACTGGCCCGCCAGGTCATGATCGTGGGTATTACCACGATCAGGCCGCATAAGAACAGGGCGACTCGCCACCCCGCGAATACCACCAATGCGGGCACCAGTAGTCCTGCGATCACGCCGCCCAGGGGCACGCCGGCTTGTTTAATGGAGAACATCAGGTTGCGCATACTGGGCGGCGAATACCGTTGCAAGACCTCGCTACCCGCCGGGTTTGCCGCGCCAACGCTTGAGCCCATCACAAAACATGCGATGATGGCGACGCTGAAACTGGGAACCAGCAGCCACGCCATACAAGCGGCGCCAGCTACCAGCGTCCACTGCAACATACGCATGCCGCCAAACTGCTTCAGCATCGCGGAGCCCGCTACCAAAATCGCCAACCCGCCCAGAGACGCGCTGGCGGTCAGATATCCAATGAAGCTGCCGCTCCACCCGAAATCTTTCGACATGGCCGGGGCAAGAATGGGAACCAGCCGATTGAGAAATGACGAGATGGTTTGTAGGGTAAAAATTGCCGCTACGGGCATTAGCCAAGGAGGTGCTGCACGGGTCATTGCGTCTACGATGCTGTTTTTGTGGAGTGATGATGGGGCGAACGGTATCGCCCCCGGCGCCGGGTTGCCTCTTCTCCGCTTCGATCATACTCCCGGCGAGTGAGCGGTCGCTGTCGTCAAGTCGGGTGTCGAGCGGTGGCGGGCGTTATCCCAGACGCTTTACGTTAACTCCGGGTGTCGATCCGTCAGGCGTTGGCGTCGTTGCTTAAGCGCCTCGATTTGCTCTTCCAGTTCCTGAATCTCGCCGTCAATGCCTTGTACCGTCAGTTCAATGTGCTCGTAGGCTTGCTGCAATAGCACTTTGGCTTCACGAAGATTGGAGGCGGTCGGAGTATCTCCACGCATCGGCCGGTTTGCCGTCTCGGGCAGATAGAAAGAGGTGATTAATCCGATGATCGCCGCCCCGATCAGATAATAGGCGGGCAACATCAAGCTGCCGGTTTGCGCGACCAGCCAAGCGGCCACGGTCGGCGTCAGACCGGCGATGATGATTGCGATATTAAAAGAACTGGCCAGCGCGCTGTAGCGAATGCGTGTGGGAAAGAGTGCGGGCAGTGTTGATGCCATGATGCCGGTCAGGCAGTTCAAAAAAATGGCGATCAACAGTAGGCCCAGGAAAATCAGCGCAATGTTGTCGCTGCCGACGAGACGATAAGCGGGTATCGAGCATACTAATAAGCCCAGGCTACCTATCAGTAAAAAGGGTCTGCGGCCGAATTTGTCGCTAAAGAAACCCACGACGGGTTGCACGAATAGCATACCTATCATGACGACGACGATGATGAGTACGCCGTGATCCTCGGAGTAGCCCAGACTGCTGGACAGGTAGGTCGGCATGTACGTCAGTAGCATGTAATAGGTGATATTGGTCACCAGAACCATACCGATGCAGACCAGGAGCGCCTTGCGGTATTTGGAGAAAATCTCGACGAAAGAGACAGTGGGGCGTTCTTTGATGGCGTCGCGGTCTTCCTTCTCCATTTTTTCGAGTTGCTGAGTAAAAGCGGGGGTTTCCTCGGCAGCGTGACGCAAGTACAGCCCTAGTAACCCCAGTGGCCCGGCTATAAAGAAGGGAATGCGCCAGCCCCAATCCAGAAAGGATGCAGAATCCAAGAGGGTTTGCAGCAGTACCACCAGGCCGGCACCCAGGACAAAACCGGCGATCGAGCCAAAATCCAGCCAACTTCCCAGGAATCCGCGCCGTCGGTCTGGCGCATACTCCGCGACGAAGATCGCAGCACCCGTGTACTCGCCGCCCACAGAAAAACCTTGGGCGAGCTTGCAGAGCAACAACAGGATGGGGGCCCACAGGCCGATGGCTGCATAAGAAGGAATCAGCCCGATGCAGAAGGTGCTGATCGCCATGATGATGATGGTCAGCGACAGGACCTTTTGTCGCCCAAAGCGGTCGCCCATCACGCCGAAGAAGACTCCGCCTAGCGGCCGAACCAGAAAGGGCACCGAAAACGTACCGAGTGCCGCAATCGTCTGCACAGCGGGCGAGGCGCTGGGGAAAAAGACTTTGCCTAACGCGAAGGCGACAAAACCATAAACGCCAAAATCGAACCACTCCATGGCGTTGCCAAGTGCGGCGGCCGTGACGGCCTTTTTAAGCTTGCTATCATCGATGACGGTGATGTCACCGATCTGTAGCGGTCGGGCGTCGGATGATGCTGCGGCTGGCTGAGTCATAAATCTGCTTTCCGTGACGGGCAAGGCAAGAGAATGGTGATCGATAGCGTCGCACAATTACGGATTCTACTTCTGATCTCTTGCTGTGTACGCGTACGCTTTAAGGCAGCTGTCGCTTTCCGTCCACGCGAGCGCAGAGCTGGTTGGCCGCGCGCGTGACTGCCGCGATATGGTTAAGATCGTAACGATGCGCCGGCACGGTTAAGGTCACGGCGGCTGCGATCGCACCGGACACGGAGAACACTGGCGCAGAGATGCCGGCGACTTCGGCGAGTCGATCTCCCACCGCTGCGTAGTAGCCATCACGGCGAATTTTTTGATACAGCGCTTGATCCGGGCCGGGCGCGGTACCCAGGATGTCGTCGAATGCCGTCAATATACGACCACCGGTGCCGCGCTCCAGAGGCAGCAAATCGCCTGCACGAATATGGTCGCGGACAGGATGCGGCGAGTCGACACGATATAGACAAAGTCTGGCGTTCCCTTGGCGTACGTGATATGCGGCGCTCTCTCCGGTTGTGGCGACGAGCTCGCGCAGTACGGGGATCACTACACGATCAAGAGAGAATGACGCCGAATACACGCCGTGCAATCGCGCCACCTCCGGCCCGAGTGCATAGCGCCCGTCATCCAGCCGTTGAATCCAGTGAGCATGTTCCAGGGACGCCAAGAGACGTAGGATTGTGCTTTTGTACAGGCGTGTTCGTTCCGCCAACTCGCGCAATGACAGCGCGTGGTCATTGTGGGTGAACACGGCCATCAGGCTAAGCGCCCGATCAACGGCGGCGACGCCGCCTTGTGCCGCGTCGGCGTCAGCCACTGATTCGATCATTGCTTTACGAGGCATCTTGCTTTCTGCTTTTGAATGATCTCGAGAATTCTATCCTACAGAACGAATGGCGAATGAGTGATCATGGAAATTTACGACTTCCCTTAATGATATGCCTTAGCATACGGCAAACTTGGTTTATATTGTCGTTTCATTATAAAGCACTATGTTCTATCTAACAGAATTAGAGAATGAGGCCCGAATGTTGAATCATTCCTCCCAGCCCGATGTATTGATCAGCGAAGTTGGCCCCCGGGACGGCTTGCAATCCGTGAAAGCGACGATGTCCACCGCTGACAAGTTCAAGTGGATTGATGCCCTGGTTGCGGCAGGCGTCCGAGAGATCGAGGTCGCCTCATTCGTACCCGCGCGTTTGTTGCCGCAGATGGCGGATGCGGCGGAGGTCGTCAAGTACGCAACGAGGCATCCGAATGTGACCGTCATGGCGCTGGTCCCAAACCTTCGCGGGGCGCAAGCCGCGTTAGCGGCTGGTGCACACAAGTTGACGATGCCGGTGTCTGCCAGTCGGGCCCATTCGCTGGCCAATGTACGCAAGACACCAGAGGACATGGTAGAAGAGGTACGTGCGATTGCTCGTCTGCGAGACGAGCTGGCGCCTGCGGTCAAGCTCGAAGCCGGCATATCCACGGCGTTTGGGTGTACGTTGCAGGGCGAGGTGGCCGAGGACGATGTGATTCGACTGGCCACATTGTGTGTGCAGGCGGGCGCCAACGAGTCTGGCCTATCGGATACCGTGGGTTACGCGAATCCGGCTCAGGTGCGTCGGTTGTTTCGTCGCTTGCGCCAAGAACTGGGCGAGCATGCCGGCGCCGCGCATATGCACAATACACGTGGCCTGGGGCTAGCGAATTGCCTGGCTGCCTGGGACGAAGGCGTTCGTACGTTTGATAGTTCGCTGGGGGGATTGGGAGGATGTCCCTATGCGCCTGGCGCGTCGGGCAACGTGGTGACAGAAGATCTGGTCTTTATGTTCGAGGCGATGGGCGTGCGTACGGGCATTGATCTTGCCAAGATCGTTGCGGCGCGTGAGCCGCTCGCCGTTGGATTGCCGGGCGAGGCGCTGTACGGCATGACCCCCGATGCCGGTCTGCCGAAAGGCTTTGCGCAGCAGCCCTAGTGTGCGGGTAGGCGCTACCGAGCCTCATACGTTACGACGAATACGTCATCAAACTCATCGAGATCAACCAGAACATGTCCAGTAACGCCAATTCTCGCTTGCCCTATGCAGGCATTCGCGTCGTCGAATTTACCCATATGGTCATGGGGCCTACCTGCGGCATGCTGCTGGCGGATCTGGGCGCCGAGGTCATCAAGGTCGAACCGGTCGGTGGCGATACCACACGCAAATTACTGGGTTCCGGCGCGGGCTTTTTTCCGATGTTCAATCGGAACAAGAAGAGCATTGTGTTGGACCTGAAGCAGCCAGAAGGCAAAGAGGCTGCATTACGTTTGATCGACACGGCCGACATCGTCAGCGAGAACTTCAAGTCTGGCGTGATGGAGAAACTCGGCTTGGGGTTTGCGGCGTTGAAAGCTCGTAACCCGAAAATCATCTACGTGAGTCACAAGGGATTTTTACCGGGCCCCTACGAGCATCGCACCGCCTTGGATGAGGTGGTGCAAATGATGGGCGGATTGGCTTACATGACGGGCCGCCCGGGCGACCCATTGCGCGCGGGCACCAGCGTCAATGACATCATGGGTGGCATGTTTGGCGCGATGGGCGCTATGGCGGCGCTGGCACAACGTGAACGCACCCATGAGGGCATGGAGGTGCAGGCATCATTGTTCGAAAACAATGTCTTTCTGGTTGCCCAGCACATGATGCAGTATGCGGTGACGGGTCGCGCCGCGGCCCCGATGCCCAGCCGTATTTCCGCATGGGCCATTTATGACGTGTTCACGGTCAAAGAGGGCGAACAGATTTTCCTTGCGGTGGTCAGTGATAAACAATGGGAAATATTCTGCCGCGCATTCGATCTGGCAGATTGGTTCGCGGATCCCCGGCTCAAGACAAACAATGATCGTGTACGGGCACGAGAGTGGTTGATGCCCAGACTACGAGAGCGACTTGCCGATACATCAGCGGCACAATTGGCCGCCGTGTTCGAAAAAGAAGGGCTGCCCTTCGCGCCGATCACGCGACCGGAACAATTGTTTGACGATCCGCATCTCTTGGCTACAGGCGGCCTGGCGCCGATTACGCTGCCGGATGGACAGTCCTCCCATGTGCCGTTGATGCCGATGAGCTTGAATGGCGAGCAGCCTCCATTGCGTCTGCAACCGCCGCACATCGGTGAGCATACTGATGCGTTGCTGCGCGAGCTCGGTTATTCCGATGACGACGTTCAGGCGATGAAAGCCAGGGGCATCACGCAAGCCCGACCATCGGTAGAGCCCGTGTAAATGCGATGTACGGCCGTTAGGAGGGGCTTCCAATCAATCACATGAGATCGAATACTTACAAGCATCCTCAATCAGGTTGGTTTGGACGGGTTGTTGAAGTTATTTTCAATAACAGCCAGCTTGCACGTATCCGTCGCGCCCTGATGTCGCGAATTCCGTTCCTCAAGCTATCTAGTGATGTACGGGACGTCGTGTATTTGACTTGGCTGGTGCCTGTTCAGGCCGCGGAGGCCTTTGTCCCCAAAGGGGTATCGCTTTGGCAGCGTAATGGGTTGACGCCGTTTACCGTGCTCTCGTATCAACACGTTCACTTTGGCCCATCGGTGATGGGCTTCGCGAGACAATCTTTCCCGTCACCACGCCAGAGCAATTGGCGTCTCTATCTTGATACGTCGCCTGATAGCGCGGGGGCCGCGCGCACCGTATGGTTTCTAAAGAATATCATCAGCAGTTTCGCTTACGCTGCGGCAACTCGGCTTTTTAGTGATGCCTTGCCGACGCATCTTCCCGAAAAATTTGTGCATCGTAGACATCTGGATCAAATACATACCGAGATCCAGCCGGGCGATGGGAGTTCCCCCGCTTTGAGCGCCTCAGTCCGAGTCGGTGGCGATAGGTCTTTGAATGAAGCGTTCTCGAGTGTGTTCGAGTCGTGGAATGAAGCAGTATCGTTCTTGGCATGCCAAGATGCGGCAGTCGCAATCACCGAGGACACCGGGCAATTAGCCTATGCGGAAATACGATTGCCAATCGAGGTTTCGAATGTCTTGCCTGCCTCGCTTTGCCAGGCAGCATCGATGACATGCTCACTCTTGCCTGAATTGCAGCCTGTCTCGGACCCCTTTTGCTTTGTGGTGGAGCGTGTGCGTTTTGAGGCTATCTCGGAACGATTATTGTCTACCTAGGCGAATACAGCAGGCCGTGCGCCATGGTTGACCCGTGGTTGATGGATGCCAGTCCTCATCACAGCTCAACTGTCAGCGAGCCTCGTTGAAGATAATGATGCCGTTCTAATCGGTACTTTTTGAAGGCGCATTTAGAACGGACGCAGGTCTATCGCGGTCCCAGTTGTACAGCGGGGTTTGTTTATTCTGGAAACGCACGATGGCATCGCGATGATATGAGGTCGACATGGCTACCGCTTGGGATAAGGCTTCCATATTCGATAGCGTGCCGTAATCCACGTCGAAACTTAGATTCAACATTCGTTTACTCATAGCCAGAGCATCGTTGGGGCCTAGAAGAATCTGCCTGGCTAGATCCTGGGCTCCCTTTGCCAGGGTTTCAGCAGTATGAATCTCATGGACTATTCCTAGCGCTTTGGCCTCGTTCGCGTCAATCGTGCGTCCAGTAAGTAGAATGCCACGCGCAGCGCTCAAGCCAACGATCCGCGGCAATAGATAGTGGGCCCCAAAATCGGGCACCGCCCCGACGCGCGGGAATGACATACTGAACTTTGCTTGCGCCGAAGCCAATACAAAGTCGGCGTGTAGTGCCAGGCTAAAACCCGCCCCGGCGGCGGGGCCGTCGATGGCTGCGATAACGATGACATCGAGTTCCAATAGACGGCGCAGCCATGGCATTGTGCTGTTGATGCGGTGGCGGGTGGCAGTGGGTGCCCCCTGGGTGGGATCATCCACGCGGCTTACCATTTCGTTCAGGTCTCCGCCAGCGCAGAAACTGCCGCCATCACCACGTAGAATGAGTATCCGTATCGATTCGTTGGCCTCGATCTCCTTTAGCATACGGGCATAGTCCATACGCAAATCGCCGGACATCGCGTTGCGCGACGTCGGCATCGTATGAACGAACTCAGCGATTTCTCCTTCGATATTGAGGGAGGACGCTAGGAAACCCGGTAGATTCATGATGAGACCACTCCTGCGTTGATGGCGATGCGCTGCGACTTAATCGTCCGACAGCGAACGGACACGTGTCCAGGCTGAATTCATGTCATGGACGAGTTTGTGCATTTGATCGGCCACGCACGTTTCGTCTTCGATTCCGAATACGCTCTGACCTGCAGCCTCATAAATGAGACGTGCATCATCGTGTTCATGAATGGATGCAAAGACGTCACCCGTGAGTACCTGTTGAAAAGGCATACCCAGCGGGTCGGGTGCGGCGTCGGCGGCCCAGGCATCAATCCAGTCACTACGCACGACTCTGCAGGGTTTGCCGCTGTGAGCCCGCGATATGACGGTGTCTTCACTGGCGCTGGCAATCAACCGATTCAACAGTGATTTTGGCGTATGGTTTTCGCGGGCAGCCATCCACAGTGTGCCGAGCCATGCCCCTTCGGCGCCCATCCCAATGCAACCCAATATCTGCGCGCCGGTGGCAATGCCGCCGGCGGCAAGTACAGGTTTGCCTTCGGCGACCGCGATGATTTGCGGCAGTAGCGACATCGTCCCAACGGAACCTGTGTGGCCGCCCGCGTCGTAGCCTTGTGCCACCAACACGTCAACACCCATCGACAGGGCTTTTCTGGCGTGTTTGACAGAGCCCACCAGTGAGATGGTGAGTTTGTCTCGCCGTTTGGCTTCTTGAATCAACGCGGATCGTAAACCGATGGCTGTGGCGATGGCGCGAGCATTCGAGTTGAGCACCGCATCGATCTGCGCTTCGAAGAGGGCTTCGGATCGTGCCTGAGAGGTAAAAAAACTGGGCTTGCTTGGTGGTTTGATGCCGAAGCTTTCACGCAGCGACTCCACGAACGCCACATGTTCTTTCGGAAGCGCCTCGCGCAGATCAGCCAGGTCCGCTTGTGGAGGCACATTCGAGGGCAGCATAAGGTCTATTCCGTATGGGAGGCCGTCTAGCCTGCGCTCAACTTCGGTCACAATCGCGGGGATCTGCTCGGGTGCGTCTCGTCCCAGTCCAAGTACCGGAAAACCGCCTGCCTGAGCAATGGCCACCACGACGTCCGGTTCGTGCGAAAAGCCAAAAATCGGATAGTCAATACCAAGCCCGTCGCATATTGGCGTACGAATCCGCGACATATTAATTTTCCCCAGTGTCCGCGTGCTTCATGACCTCGGCCCATTTTTCAAACTCTTTGGCAACGAACGCATCAAATTCCGCCGGTGATTGCGGGGCCAACTCCATTCCCAGCGTTGCAAGTTTGGCTTGCACGTCTGGCATGTCGAGAATTTTGTCGACGTCGGCAGCCAGTTTATTGATCACCGGTGCTGGCGTGGCGGCGGGCGCGACGAGTCCGAACCAGGTGCCGACTTCGTAATTGGGCAACCCGCCCGCCTCGGCCACTGTGGGCAGGTCGGGAACGGCGCTCGCGCGTTCCGATGTGGTGACGGCGAGTCCGCGCAACTTGTTGGCTTTGATATAGGGCATGGCCAACGCCGCCGTCAACGGCATCATGTCCACGCGTCCCGATACCAAGTCATTCAGCGCGTCAGTTTGTCCTTTGTATGGCACATGAGTCAGGTCAATCTTGGCCTCTTGTGACAGCAACTCCCCTGCTAAATGGTTGGAAGTACCCACCCCTGCGGTGGCGTAAGTCAGCGACGGGTTACTCTTTTTCGCCAAGTCGATGAACTCGGCGATTGTTTTGGCCGGCGTGTCGGGATGCACCACGATAATGTTGGGGACGATGCCAAACCCCGCGATCGCCTTGAAGTCGCGTACCGGATTCCAGGTGATGCTCTTTTGCAGACTGGGGGCAACAGCATGACTGGGGCTGACAAGCAACAGGGTATATCCGTCTGCTGGCGCATTCGCGACGTAGTCCGTTCCGATTGATCCTCCCGCGCCGGTACGGTTTTCTACCACGACCGGCTTACCGTACTGTACTGATAGCTTATCGCCCATCAGTCGCGCCACCGAGTCGACAATGCCGCCTGCCGAGAAGGGGACGATAATCTTGATGGGTTTGTCCGGATACTGCGTTTGCGCCATGGCGGGCGTGAGCAACGTGCTGGCCATGATGCATGTCATGAGTGCTTTGGTGAATGTCATGATGTCTCCTTGCTTTGTGTTGTTGTAGTGACCGTTCAGACGGCCAAGGTCGCCATTGTTCGCTTGGCGATATTAGTGATGTGAATCTGGCTAGTCCCTTCATAAAGACGGAACAGCCGGACGTCGCGATAGAACCGCTCCGCCACGTTGTCGGCGATATAACCGCCTCCGCCGAACACTTGCACCGTGCGGTCAGCGACGCGTCCGCACATTTCGGAGGCAAATAATTTGCACATAGAGGCTTCCAGCGTGACGTCCACCCCGTCATCCCGTTTTCGTGCAGTTTCGAGTACTAGCGCGCGTGCGGCATGGGCTTCGGTGTTGCTCTCCGCGATCATCTGTTGCACCAGCTGAAACTCACTGATGGGTCGACCGAATTGTTTGCGAGTCCGTGCTTGTCGCACCATTTCTGTGATCAGGCGCAGCGCGGGTCCCACACATAAACCGGCCAGATTGATGCGCTGCTTATTCAGCGCTTTCATCGCCGTACGGAATCCCTGACCTTCTTTTGCGCCAATAATGGCACTCTCATGAACGCGAACGCGTTCAAGGATGACCTCACCGACGGGTGAGCCGTGCTGCCCGAGTTTGCGATAAGCAGGCGGTGTGCTGAGTCCGGGCGTTCCACGTTCAATCAGGAACGCGGTAATCCCGGCGGCACCTTTGGCTTGAGGGTCGGTGCGTGCGAAGACCGTGAAAAGATTGGCGATAGGGGCATTGGTGATAAAGCATTTTTTGCCGCTGATCTCGTAGTACTCTCCATCGCGCACCGCGGTAGTCTGTAATGCAGTGGCATCAGAGCCGGCCTCGGGCTCAGTGAGTGCAAAGCAGCCGGTGACTTCGCCGCTCGCCAGCAACGGCAAATACTTGCGCTTTTGTTCGGGCGTACCGTCGACCACCAACGACTCGGAGGCTATGCCGGTATTGCCGCCAAAACGGGCCCGAAATGCGGTGGCGACCTGGGAGACTTCGATGTTTACCCGTGCCAGTTCTTCAGTCGTCAGGCCTGCACCGCCATACTCCTCGGGAATGCTGTGGCCGAACAAGCCCAGATCGCGCATGCGCTGTACGACAGATTCGGGGATCTCATCGGTTTGATCGACAAGCGGCTCTATCGGTTTGCACTCTGTTTCCAGGAATGTGCGGATTTGCTGCAGCATGGTGTCGAACTTGACGGGATTTCGAATCATGGTGGTCCTTGATAGTGGCAATCGTTCAATGCAGGCCTTGAGAAAACTCCAACTGGTGGACGGATTCTTTCAGTAGCGGTATGACTTCGTGTACAAGGCGGTCTTTTTGTGCGCGGTGGGCCGCGATGGTGCAGTTCATGGCTAGCGGCGGCTCATCGGGACGCTGCCGTATCGGCACCGCCACGGCATGTATGTCTTTTTGCCAGTCGCCCTGCGAATGGCAGTACCCATAGGCCGTAAACCGTTTGACATCGGCTTCCCAAAACGCCCGGCATTGCTCGAAATCTTGCGGGTTCTGCACCTTCAGGTAGTTCAAAATAGCCGTGCGCTCCGTGGCGGGATAGGCCAGGATCAAGGCGCGTCCGATTGAGCTGAGCAGCAAGGGGCGAGAGGTTCCGATATCGGGCAAATGCTGGTTGGCTGAATCGGCGCGTACAGAGTCGATATAGACCACATTGCCTCGATCCCTAATTCCCAGATTCACCGTGCAGCCGGTCGCGCGAGCCAGTGATTCCATGAGTGGTTTGGCCAGTTGACGCACCTGCATACTGGCAAGCAACGGGTGGCCCAATGACAGCACGCCAGGGCCCAGTCGGTATTTCTGCAGCTTCGGATCGCGAGCCAGATAGCCCAACAACGTCAGGGTGTATGTCAATCTGGAAACGGTCGGTTTTGCCAGACCCGTGCGATCCGCGATTTCGCGATTGCCGAGTAATGGTGTCGACGCGGAGAACGCGCGCAGTACCTCCAGACCTCTGGCCAGATTCATAGAGAATTGGCGGTCTGACGATAGGTCATGTGGGTTGACCAGGCCGGGAAGGGTGATGACGTTCACGTTGCGGTTTTTCTCAGTAGGCGCGGACATGATTGGTCCTTTGAAATGGGCAGTCAACGATTTGATCGAAGCATTTCGCTGTGCAAAACACTTCATTGTGGCGCACGGCAGGTTCGGGCATAAAGAGGTTCTACGTAACTTGTCCTTCACCTTCGCATGACACAGACCGCTTCCCATCCCGGTGCCCTGGCCGGTGTACGAATCCTAGATATGGCGACCGTTCTGGCTGCCCCCAGTGGTGCGACGCTGTGTGCGGATCATGGCGCCGACGTGGTCAAACTGGAATTGCCCGATGGCAGTGATGCGCTGCGTCACATGCAGCCCATCAAAGACGGCACGCCCTTATGGTGGAAGGTCGTTAACCGTGGGAAACGGGGAATCACACTGGATGTAAGAAAGCCCAAGGGCAGGGAAATATTCTTGTCTATGCTGCCGAAGTTCGATGTGTTGGTAGAGAATTTTCGTAGCGGTAGTCTGGATAAATGGGGGCTGGATATTGAAACGCTGCATCGCGTCAATCCCCGCCTCATTGTCGTGCGGCTGACGGGATTCGGACAGACCGGCCCATATCGGTCTCGGGCAGGTTTTGCTCGTGTCTTCGAGGCGATGAGTGGCTTTACCAACTTGACCGGGGAGGTTGGCGGGTCTCCACTGCACAGCAACTTTCCGCTAGGCGATTCCATCGCTGGGATATTCTGCGCATTTTCCATTGCGGCCGAAGTCGCTCGTCTGCGGGGGAATCCTGACGCTGCAGGCGTCGAAGTCGATCTGGCCGCGACAGAGGCGTTGTTTCGGATGCTTGATCCGCTACCCGTGGAACATGAGCAGTTGGGACAGGTACGGTGTGCCGCCGGAAATCGCACGTCATATACCGCGCCCTCTAATATGTATCGCAGTCTTGATGGCGTGCATTTTTCACTGGTGGCGTCATCACAGGCCGTTTACGTTCGCTTGTGTAAGGCAGTGGGACGCGCTGACTTGATTACCGATCCCAATTACGACACGTTGCCTAAACGCGTACTGAACATCGATTCTCTGGATAACCAGTTCGCAGAATGGTTCGCCGCACACCGATATGTGGATATCTGTGCACAGCTTGAACCGTATGAGATTCCCTTTAGTAAGGTCTACGATATTACTGATATCAAGGCAGACCCTCATTTTCAGGCGCGCCAAGCCATTATCCGGTTACCGGATGCCGATTACGGCAGCGTGCCGGCGCCGTGCATCGTTCCACGTGTGATGGGTCGCGATATGCCGATCCCTCGTTCCGGGCCGGCAGTGGGTGAGCATAACGCTGAGGTTTATGCCGAGTTTGGGATTAGCGAAGAGATGCTGTCAGCATTGCGTGACCAGCGCGTTATCTAAGACATGAGGGGCAAGACTATGGAGCATTCGGATTCCCTTGATCGGTTTGATGCGTTGGTGACGCGTCGCACTGACGGCCATACCCGGTCTGCCATCGAGCCATTGGATGTGTCACAGTTGACTGCGGGAGAGGTTGTACTGAAAACCCGTTATGCAGGCGTGAACTACAAGGACTCTCTCGCGATCACCGGCCGCGCAAAGATCATTACTGAGTTTCCTCGAGTGGCGGGTATTGAAGCTGTGGGAGAAGTCATTCGTTCCGACGCTGACGGCTTTGCGCCCGGGGATGGTGTGCTGGTTCACGGGTTCCAGACCGGCATTGCCTACGATGGCGGTTTTGCCGAGCGAGTGCGGGTATCGGCCGATCATCTGCAGTTTGTGCCGAATGGTTTGACGCAACGCCAGACGGCGGTTTTGGGTGTACCCGGATTTACGGTGGCGATGGCGCTGGATCGCTTCGAGGCCAATGGCCTGCGTCCCGATGCCGGGCCTATTGCCGTGTCTGGTGCCACTGGGGCCGTGGGTATGTTGGCCATTGCCATTTTGGCTCAAGCGGGTTACGAGGTTGCTGCCATTACGCGCCGGATGGCGCAAACAGAGGTACTGCGCAAGCTGGGTGCTACCGAGGTCATAGATGCAGGGCAAACGCTTTCAACTCGACCGCTGGAGTCTGCCCGATTTTCCGCGGCCATCGATAACGTGGGTGGCCAGACGCTTTCATGGTTATTACGCTCCATGAAGGACGGCGGTCAACTCGCGTCAGTCGGCAACGCCTCCGGCAATACGTATGACGGCAGTGTGCTGCCCTTCATCATGCGCCGCGTTCAGATGTTTGGCATCGTTGCCAATGCTTCTTGGCCGGAACGTAGGCGCTTGTGGGGAAAGCTGGCCTCAGATTGGAAGCCCGATTTCGCGGTGGTCGAACCCCACGTGTCTATGATTCCTCTGGTTGATCTGCTCCCGCAAGCAGAGCGTCAATTGAGCGGTCAGACGACCGGCAGGACGATCGTGGCGTTTGGAGATCGCTCGTGAGTGGCCCGCTGACGGGCCTTCGGGTACTGGAGATGGAAGCGATCGGACCGGTCCCTTGGGCCGCAATGATGCTTGCGGATATGGGGGCAACGGTGACGCGTGTGGAGCGGCCCGTGGCAGCCGATATGGGGCTTGCGCGAGAGGCGCGTTATGAGTTGACCTCCAGGGGAAAGCAGGGTGTCGCCGCAGATCTGAAAACAGATGCGGGCCGAGCAACCGTGCTCGATCTTGTGGCACAGTCAGACGTCTTGCTGGAGGGCTTGCGGCCGGGCGTGATGGAGCGTTTGGGTCTGGGTCCCGAGACATGCTTGGAACAGAATCCCGCGTTGATCTACGGCCGAATGACAGGCTGGGGCCAGACAGGCCCGCAGGCGCAGACAGTCGGCCATGACATCAACTACCTGGCTGCCACCGGCGTGTTGCATGCCATTGGCCCCGCAGAAGGGCCACCCGCAGTACCGCTAAATCTGATCGGTGATTTCGGCGCGGGGGGGATGCTGCTGCTGGTTGGCGTGCTGGCCGCGCTGTTTGAAGCACGCACGAGTGGAAAAGGACAGGTGATCGACGCCGCCATGGTAGATGGATCACTGCTGTTGTTAGCGCCGATTCTGGGACGCTGGCAAGCGGGGCAATGGGAGGATAGGCGGGCGGCCAATTTTCTGGACGGCGGCGCGCATTTCTATACCACCTATGCAACCTCTGATGGTCAAGCCATGGCGGTGGGCGCCATTGAACCGCGTTTTTATAACGCCCTGCTCGAGGGGCTGGAGCTGGACAAGGCATCGTTGCCTGCTCAGCACGACCGCACTTGTTGGCCCGAGATGCGCTCTCGGTTCGCCGATATCTTCAAGCAGCATCCACGCGAGTACTGGGTGCGACGTTTTGAAGGAACCGAGGCCTGTGTGTCGCCCGTGTTGTCACTAGAAGAAGCGACAACACACCGACATTTCTTGGTACGGGATAATTTTCTTCAGATCGATCAGGTCTTGCATCCCGCACCCGCACCGCGTTTTTCACGAACCCCTTGTGCGGTTCCGTCTTCCCCAGCCCATCGGCATTCGGAATAAATTATTCCGCTATTCCGCCGAGAGCACCCCGCGCCGGACTTGATCGCGCTCAATGGACTCAAAGAGCGCTTTGAAGTTGCCTTCGCCAAAGCCGCTATCGCCCTTGCGTTGGATGAACTCGAAAAACACGGGGCCCAGCAACGTTTCTGAGAAGATCTGCAGCAGCAGGCGGCGTTCCCCACCTTCTGATGTACCGTCAAGCAAGATGCCGCGCGATTGCAGTTCCTCGACGGGTTCGCCGTGGTCGGGCAGGCGACCTTCCAGCATCTCGTAGTAGGTCTGCGGCGGTGCGGTCATGAAACGCGTACCGCTGGCTTTCAGGGCGTCCCACGTTTTGAGCAGATCGTCGGTCAGGAAGGCCACGTGCTGGATGCCTTCGCCGTTGAACTGCATCAGAAACTCTTCGATCTGGCCGGCGCCCTTGGAGGACTCTTCGTTCAACGGGATGCGGATCATGCCGTCTGGCGCGGTCATGGCTTTGGACGTCAAGCCGGTGTATTCGCCTTTGATGTCAAAGTAGCGAATCTCGCGGAAGTTGAAGAGTTTCTCGTAGAACTCCGCCCAGTACGCCATGCGGCCGCGATAGACGTTATGCGTCAGGTGGTCGACGATTTTCAGGCCCGCACCGACGGGATGGCGGTCAATGCCTTCGATGAATTGAAAGTCGATATCGTAGATGGACGAGCCTTCTTCGAAACGGTCGATCAGATACAGGGGGGCGCCACCGATACCCTTGATGGCAGGCAGGCGCAGCTCCATAAAGCCCGTATGGATTTCCACGGGCTGGGCACCGAGATCGAGCGCACGCTGATGGGCCTGCTGGGCGTTGCGGACACGAAAAGCCAAGCCACATACCGATGGGCCGTGCTCTGCGGCGAAATAAGCCGCCGGGCTATCAGGCTCGCTATTGACGATGGCGTTGATGTCCCCTTGGCGAAACAGCGATACAGCCTTGGAACGGTGATTGGCGACTTTGGTGAATCCCATGCTTTCGAGCACGGGTTCGATGACGTTTGGGGTGGGCGAGGCGAATTCAATGAATTCAAAGCCCATGAGGCCCATGGGATTGTCGAAAAGGTCTGCCATTTTCTGGCTCCTGAGTGTGCGTAGCGTGAACGTGAAGCTTGGCGAAGCAAACCGTTCAGATGGGTGGCGCACAGGGGCGGCCCCGCACACTGCGTGCCAGGTAATCGCCGATCAGGAGTTGAAAGCCCAGAAATTTCATTGCAAGCAGGGTAAACGGCGCTGGAAATGCGCCCGGGCCGCCTGTCGAGACGCCCTATGGATCTGACAGCATTGCATGCGCCAAGCCGTGACGTCAAGCTCCAATGATGTGTAGACTGCCAGTTCGTTGATGGCGGCAGGGTCATGTGTGCTAGCAGCGAGTGTCAGTCATAAAAAAATGATGAGGGATGTAATGGTTAAGCTGCGGGCATTACACGCATGGGTACCCGTTGTCGTGCTGCTGACCTTGTTGGCAGGTTGCGCGACCCAAACGTCAAAGACGACTCCTCGCGGGGCGAGCGAAATACAGGCCGACCTACAGCATCTGATGCCGTCGAAGGCACCGGACCGCGAGGGCTGGGCACGGGATATCGCGGTGGCCTTTACGGCACAGGGGCTGGACTCGAGCCGTGACAACCTCTGTGCCGTGGTCGCGATTACGGAGCAGGAGTCCACCTTCAACGCAGATCCTGTCGTCTCTGGTTTGCCGAAAATTGCCCGTCAAGAAATCGAGCGTCGGACACAGGCCATGCATCTGCCGGCTTTTCTCGTCAACGCCGCGTTGAATATTGAGTCTCCGACAGGGAAAACGTACAACCAGCGCCTGGATACCGTACGCACCGAGCGTCAATTGAGCGAGATTTTTGAAGACTTCATCGGCATGGTGCCCATGGGGCGTCAATTGTTTAGTGGCCTGAATCCCGTGCGCACGGGCGGGCCGATGCAGGTGCGCGTCACTTTTGCCGAATCACACGCGCAGGATTATCCCTATACCGTTGATGGCTCGGTCCGTCGCGAGGTCTTCACACGACGCGGCGGGATGTACTTTGGTATTGCCCATTTGCTGGGCTATCCGGCCCATTATGATTCCGTGTTGTACCGGTTCGCGGACTTTAATGCGGGTTGGTACGCGAGTCGTAATGCCGCATTCCAGGCGGCGGTCAGCCGCCTGTCGGGCATTGAGCTGGCGCTGGATGGCGACTTGCTCATCCGCGGGGCTATCGATCCCAGCCAGACCGAACGCGCCGTGCGCACCATTCGACGACAGATGGATATCAGCGAGTCAGGTGTTCGGCGTGCACTGGAGGAGGGTGATTCCCTGGCGTTCGAGGAGACTGATCTCTATGAGCGCGTATTTGAGTGGGCGGACCGGGATGCCGGCAAACCCCTGCCGCGAGCGGTCCTGCCAGGAATCAAACTGAATAGCCCCAAGATCACGCGAAACTTGACGACCGCCTGGTTTGCCAATCGCGTGAACGATAGGTGGAAGCAGTGCATGTCTCGGGGGCGCGCCTCTTGAGATACATCAATGTTCTGCGTCATCGCTTATGCTGGTTCGGCGATATTGGGTGGGGCACTTGAGTGACCGAGTTGGGGCATTAACGGACTCAATTCGGAGGCCAGGCTGGCATAGATGGATAACGCGGTTTGGCCGTTCCACCAATACACGCGCGCTACGGGGACGCGACTTGCGATCTCTACGGCTTGGGCGAGTTCGCTTTCGATATAGTGCGTGTGGCAGCCGGCGATGATGGCTTGCGCTTTGTGTTCTGCCGTTTGTGCCGCGGTGTACCGGGCCTCGTCACGCATGATCAACGGGCCCCGAAATCCATGGAGATCGAGCCAGCCTTGGGTGCGGGTGCGGTCCTGCTCGGGGCGACCCGTAATGATGGGCAGTTCGCGGAGCTCGCGTCCCGGCAGCGTCGTATTGGGTACAAGGCCGTCGCGTTGTGACAGCGCAGCGGCGAGATTGGACGCATAGGCCTGGGTCGGTACATCAGGCAGCAGGATGCCGTCGAGATCAATGGCCCAGGACGCATAGGTCTCGGCAGGCCGATCAGGCAGATTGCCGGTGGCGTAATAGGCCGGTGTGATGGATTCGCGCTCCCAGGGGAACCACGCCCGAAAGCCGGCGGGAATTTCTATCCCGGAATCTGGCCGTATGCGCGATTGGGCGTCGTAAGCCAGCGCGAATACGTGCAGTCTATATCCTGCTGACGACAGAAACTGAATACTGTCGGACAACGTGGTGCCACGTCCGGCGATATCTTCGATCAACAGGATGTGCGTACCGGTAGGGGGCGTTTGGGCCGTGAACCACGATACGCTGCGGTGCCGTCGATCGTAGGACACCGCATACAGCGGTAGATCCAGGGCAGTGCTTGCAACGAGGGCGGGCGCCAAGCCCCCTCGCGCGACGGCCACAATCGCGTCAAAGCCCAATTGGCGCCATTGCGGCAGGTGGTCAGCGACGACCTGCTCGACGCGGGTGTAATCGTAGGAAAAGGCGGCTAGAGGGCGTGGCATGGTATGGCAGGGCTACAAATCTATGGCCAGGAAATTTTGCCATAGATCTGCTCCCTACCTGAAAATACGATAGCGTTAGGTCTCTATGATTACGTCAGCATTTGCCGAGCAGCCTGCAAGCGATGCAGGGTGATCTTGCGGACTTCGGCCTTGCTCATCTCGATATGTGATTTCAGCATGCGCACGGCTTCGTCTGTCCTGCGTGCCAAGATGGCGCGCAGAATGGCGCCGTGTTCCTGGTAGGTGGCGTCGACGCGATGGTCCTTGGTGAAGTCCAACTGCCGGATGATGCGGATCTTTTCTGTGACGTCACGATGGATTTTGGCCATCTCGGCGTTGCCAGTGGCGGCGACCAGCGCACAGTGAAAGGCTTCGTCCTGTTCGGCGACCTGGGTGCCGCTACGCAGGCGCTCTTCCGGAGGAATCAGCCAGAGATGTTTAAGGGCAGTGAGTTCGCCGTGGCTATTCATGTTGTGTAGACCACAAAGCCGCGTGACGGCGGCCTGCTCGAGCACAATGCGTACATCATACAGCGCCTCGAACCGCTCGAAGTCGAATGGGTGGACGCGCCAGCCGCTACGATGCCGTAGCAGGACAAAGCCCTCGCGTTCCAACCGGTACAGGGCTTGCCGTACGGGGGTGCGGCTGACGCCAAGCCGGGCGACGAGTTCGCTTTCGGTAAATTCGTCGCCCGGCAGCATCCGAAACTCGAAGAGATCTCGTTTGATGAGTTCGTAAGCCTGGCCGGCCAGGGTGATTCCAGGGCCCGGGGTGGCTGTTGAGCCGGGCAAAGTGATCAGATTCAGTCGCATGTCAGGAGACGGCGTACAGTGTTTCGGATGGAGCCTGAGACTCGTTGCCGACCTTTGCGTCAGGCGCGGTCGCCGTATCAATGACCAGCAGCATGTCGCCGCTATTGACGGGCTTGCCCTGCGAACAACGTATCGTCGTGATCGTGCCGCTAAACGTAGCTTTGATCGATAGCTCCATTTTCATAGCTTCTACCACCACTAGCGTATCGCCGGCCTCGACGTATTGACCTTCGCAGACTGGGATTTTCCACACGTTGCCACATAGATCGGCCGACACGGCGCGCTCGGTTCCCGAGAGCTCAAGAGTCGCTTGGTCCGGCGCATCGTGTTCGATGGTGATGGACTCCTCGGACTGCCACAGCGCGACTTCCGATTCAAAGGCGGTTTGCTGCGCCGACTTAAAGGCCTCGATGTCGGTGGCGTGTTCCGTGAGAAAGCGCTGATGAGCCGCGAAGTCAAAATTCTCTTCTTCGATGCGCAAGGTGGCACGGCCCTCACGGAAGTCCTCGCGCAGAATGGAGAGCTCGTCTTCCGTGACTGGGTAAAAGCGTACCTGATCAAAGAAACGAAGCAACCAGGGCTCGCCGCGCTGGAATACGGGGTTTTTCAGGAACTTGTTCCAGATGGGCAGCGTGCGTCCCACGAGTTGATAGCCTCCTGGAGAGTCCATGCCATAGATGCACATGTAGACACCACCGATACCAACCGTGCCTTCAGCGGTAAATGTGCGCGCTGGGTTGTATTTCGACGTCAGCAGGCGATGCCGCGGATCGATGGGAACGGCGCAGGGCGCTCCCAGATAGACATCGCCCAGACCCAGTATGAGGTAGCTGGCCTCAAAGACGATGCGGCGTACGTCATCGCGTGAACTCAGGCCATTGATGCGCTGAATGAAATCCACATTGTTTGGTAGCCACGGCGCGCTGGCTCGCACGGTCTCCTGGTAGCGTTGTACGGCGCCCAACGTAGCGCTGTCTTCGAACGCCATAGGCAGATACACGACGCGTGTTGGTATTTTCAGCGTCGGGACATCGGCTAGTGTTTCCTCGATATTCAAGAGATGTGTGATCAACGCCTCTTGGCTGATGAGGTGATTGTCGTATTGAATCTGCAGGGAACGCACGCCCGGCGAAAATTCCAGAATGCCCGTCACTGGGGTCTCGGTGAGGGTTTGCATCAACAGATGCACACGCATGCGTAGCGCGAGATCCAGCACGTTGTCCCCGTACTCCAGCAGTAGGTAGCTGTCGCCGGCTTGTCGATAGGTGACGAGCGGTTGCGCATCCGTGGCGGGCAGACTCGCCACAATGGGTGAGAGGCCGCTCAGTGCGGGTGACGATACGTCATCAGGGATCGCGGCAGTGCTGGCGATCCTGGACGACGCGTCGGACTGCAGGGTCGCAATAGCGGTCTCTTGTTGGGTTTGTAGTGTCAGGGCGTCTTCGATTGTCAATGGGGTGAAGCGTATGCGATCACCGGGGCGAACCTGGCCGACTTTCCAGAGTTCGGCTTTCGCTATCGTGACAGGGCATACGAAGCCTCCCAGACTAGGCCCATCGCGGGTCAGGATGACGGGGCTATCACCCGTAAAGTTGATGCTGCCGATCGCGTACTCACAATCGTGAATATTTGACGGATGTAGGCCGGCCTCACCACCGTCCTGCCTAGTCCAGGTGGGTTTGGGCCCCAAGAGGCGTACGCCAAGTCGATTGGAGTTGTAGTGCACTTCCCAGTCGGCCGCGAAAAACTGATCGATGGCTTGTGGCGTAAAAAAGTCGGGCGCGCCGTGCGGGCCGATTAGGACGCCGATTTGCCAGTGATTGGGGTAGTCGGGCACCAGAGCCGGATCGAGGGCGGACGGTGCTGCGTTGGGCGGTGGTGTCAGGCTGGCGGGCAATTCAGGCTGCGCGATGGGCAGCATGTCACCCGCACGCAGGCAGCGTCCCGCGTGGCCACCGAACTGGCCCAGGGCAAAGGTGGATCTGCTGCCCAGATAGCAGGGCACATCCAGGCCATTGCGTACTGCCAGATAGCTGCGGCAGCCGCTGAGGGCGCGTCCCATGACGAGAACTTGGCCTTTGCGTACGTTCACGGCCCGCCACATTGAGATGGGCTCGCCGTCTAGCGAGGCGTCCATGTGCGCCCCGGTGAGGGCAATGACTGCATCGTTGTGAAACGTCAGGCTAGGGCCGATCAGGGTGCATTCCAGGCCAGCGGCTTCGGGGGCATTACCCACGATGCGATTGGCCAACTGGAACGCGTAGTCGTCCATGGGGCCGGACGGTGGAACGCCGATGTTCCAATAGCCCACACGTCCCGGGTAGTCTTGAACGCTGGTATAGGTGCCTGCCTCCAGGATTTCTAGTGCCGCCGGATGAAAATCAAAATTGTCCAGAAAGCGCGTCGAGAGTGCGCCGGCGGCAAAGCGGGTATCTGCCGCGATTTGGCGCAGAAAGGCCAGATTGGTCGCGATGCCATGCAGTTGTGTACGCGCTAGTGCATCGCGGAGCTTGTCCAACGCCTCGTCGCGGTCAGCGCCATGCACAATCAGTTTGGCCAGCATGGGATCGTAGAACGGCGCGACCTCGGTACCGGTTTCCACCCATCCGTCCACGCGCGCATCATCAGGGAACGCGACGTGGGTCAGTACGCCCGGAGAGGGTTGAAATCCACGGGCGGGATCCTCGGCATAAAGGCGGACTTCGATGGCCGCGCCTACTGGTGGGCGTTTCAATGCATCCCAATCCAGGGGATCGCCGCAGGCGATGCGCAGCATGCATTCGATCAGGTCCAGGCCCGTGACGGCTTCGGTGACAGGGTGCTCGACTTGCAGACGGGTATTGACCTCCAGAAAGTAAAAGGCGTCGCGAGCCCCGTCGTAGATGAACTCTACGGTGCCCGCTGAGCGATAATCCACAGACTGGCCTAACAGGACTGCCGCGTTGAGTAGGGCTTCGCGAGTGGCGCGAGGCAATCCCGGGGCGGGGGTCTCTTCGATGATTTTCTGGTTGCGTCGCTGAATAGAGCAATCGCGTTCACCCAGAGCGACAACGTTGCCTCGGCCGTCCCCGAAAATCTGTACCTCGACGTGACGCGCCTGGTCGACATAGCGTTCGATGAAGGCGCCGCTATCGCGGAAGAAGGTTTGCCCTTGGTGTTGGACGGCGGCGAACGCGGTGCTCAGCTCATCTTCATTGGCACAACGCGACAGGCCGATACCGCCGCCGCCGGCCGTGCTTTTGAGCATGACGGGGTAGCCGATGTTCTCTGCTTGGCGCAAGGCCTCGGTGACATCGGTCAAGAGCCCTGTACCAGGAGTCATCGGCACATTTGCCCTCGCCGCCAGTTCGCGTGCGCGGTGTTTGAGCCCAAACTCACGCAGTTGCTGCGGCGTGGGGCCGATAAAGGCAATGTTTGCCGCATCGCAGGCTTCGGCGAACTCCGCGCTCTCGGAGAGAAAGCCATAGCCCGGGAATATCGCTTGCGCGCCCGTAGACTGAGCGGCGTCGAGGATACGATCAATGCGCAGATAGCTATCCGCGGCCGTGTCGCCGCCCAGCGCGATTGCGACATCGGCCTGGCTCACGTGAGCGGCATTGCGATCTGCATCGGAATAGACGGCCACACTTTTGATGCCTAGGCGTTTTAGTGTTCGGATCGCCCGCACAGCGATCTCGCCGCGGTTCGCAATGAGTACGGTATGAAACATGATGGCTTTCCCCTAGGAGGCGTGTCGGGCGTTGCGCGAGACGTGATGGGTCTGTTCGTTATGCTGCTGCGGCTTCTTTCAAGTGCTTGAGATACGCGCGCCAGCCTCCGAACTCGGTGACGTCGCGAGCCCCTTCGATGCCGTACGGCTCGCAGATAAAGCCTTTCACGAGACGCTGGTCGGCTAATTCCAGTGTGCCAATACCCAAGGGCGCGGGGATCTCTGCGACGAACTCACCAAACGCCTCGTGCGACAGTTCCCAGATTTCGACGGCGATCGATGTCCCTTGCGTCACGCGCACCAAGCCCGGTTTGGGTGGTGTGCTGTTGGCCAGTGCATAAAGTCGGTAGTTCGGCGCACTGTGTGTCGCTTCGATGAAGCGGGCATTGCGAGAGGTCAATTGATGGTTCAACGGCATGCCGTGCAGGTGTGCGCCGACGACGGCGATTTGCACGGTTCGGGATGCGTCGACGATCGGTGCGAACGAGGTTGGTCGTGCTCGCCCGGTGGCGCCCAGCATGCCCGGCTGGACTTGTTCCCATCGGCGGCCGAACTCGGCCAGAGCGCGATCATGCCAGGCCAACCCGATCAGCGTGATACCACAAGGCAATCCATCCTCGCGCAGACCCGCCGGCAGTGCGAGAGCGGATAGATCCGCGAGGTTCGTAAAGTTGGTATAGGTACCGAGTCGCGTGTTAAGCGTCACGGGCTCTGCGCGAAGTTGCGCGATGGTATAGATGGAGGGTGTGGTCGGTACGACCAGCGCATCGAAATCGGCCAACGCCTGCTGGATGATGCGAGTCAGGGCGGCACGACGGTATTCCGCATCGAAGGTGTCAACGGCGGTGTAGCCAGCGGCTTGCTCAATAATGCTGTGCACGATGGGATCGATCTCATCGGGCGCACGTTCATACAACTCGCGTATCGCCGCGTAGCGTTCGGCGACCCACGGGCCTTGATAGAGCAGATCGGCCAGTTCGCGAAACGCCGTGAAATCGATGGGCTCCAGTGTGGCGCCCATATCTCGCAAGGCCTGTAATGCACGTTCGTAGGCGGCCTTTGCCTGAGTGTCGCCAAAGAACTCGAGCTGGGTGGGGATGGCCAACCGTGGTAGACGTGCCAACCGGGCGGGCATGACAGGCGTGGGCCTGGAATACGGATCTTGTTCGTCGTATCCGGCGGCGATCGCAGCGATGTTGTCGGCATCATCGACGGTCAGGGAAAAGATCGATACGCAGTCCAGCGTACGGCATGCGGGTACCACGCCGCGTGTGCTTAACCACCCCTTCGTGGGTTTGAGCCCAACGATATTGTTAAAGCCCGCAGGCACGCGGCCCGAACCCGCGGTATCGGTGCCCAGGGAAAAAGCCACCAGGCCGCGCGCGACAACGCTGGCAGAGCCGGAACTCGACCCGCCGCTGACGTAGGCCGGGTTGAACGTGTTGGGGACGGCGCCGTGGGGAGAGCGAGTGCCGACCAGGCCGGTCGCAAACTGGTCTAGATTCGTCTTGCCGATCAGAATGGCGCCCGCAGCGCGTAAACGTTGTACGACGTTCGCGTCTTCGGATGCCACGTACGCGTAGGCGGGGCAGGCTGCGGTAGTGAACCACCCCGCGGCATCGATATTGTCTTTAATGGCGAACGGTACACCGTACAGCGGCAACTGGGTCAGGTCTCCGTGAACCTGTGTCAGGCGGTCGGTGAGTGCAGCGAGTTGATCCTCTAATTGAGCTGCGTCGGCGCGGCATATCCAGGCGGGATCGGCAGGGTCTAGGTCGGCAATGAGTTTGCTCAACAGGTCTGCGGGTTGAGCGCCATGAAGGCGGTAAGCCGCCTGCCAGTCGGCCAGTGTCCAGCCTTGAGATTGATCGGTGACAGCGTTGGGGTTCATGCCCGGAATCCTCGTGGGTATACAAGTACCTCCTATCAAGCAATCGCCATGCCAACTTGATATAGATGGCCGGAAAACCAATAACAACGCGGGTTTCAGAGGAGAGGTGTGTTTTCTGGTGCGATGCCGAACGTCGGTAATCTGCTGCATGACATCGGTGCATGCGCACTGATATTGAGCACAGATGCACTGTTTGCGTGCTTTTTTTGCGTGACTCGATGCCCGTGGATCGACGTGTTTGAGACTGACCGATGGCGGCGCATGCGCAGAGATATCGTCGCGCAGCTTTGCGATTGCTTGCTTTGACACGCCTATGTATTCGCCGTGCATTTTTAGTTGGCATGGGAATTGCTTGAACTCTGAAGCGCGTGTTGCCAACCTTGAGCGATACGACCTGTTTTTCTTTTGATGCACAGGCAGATAGCGCCGGTTATCCCGGCATGAAGAAAAGGATCCAAACGATGAAACGCAGACTAGTACTAAAACAGTTGACTGCTGCTAGCGTGTTGGCAATGGCCGGTTTCGTGCCTGCCGTGTGGGCAGCCGACACAATCAAGGTCGGCATTCTGCATTCCCTGTCGGGCACGATGGCGATTTCCGAGACTTCGCTGAAAGATGTTGCCTTGATGGCGATCGAGGAAATCAATGCGCAGGGCGGCGTGCTCGGCAAAAAACTGGAGCCCGTGGTGGTTGATCCGGCTTCGAACTGGCCACTTTTTGCCGAGAAGGCACGGCAATTGTTGACGCAAGACAAAGTGGCCGCTGTATTCGGATGCTGGACATCCGTCTCGCGCAAATCCGTGTTGCCGGTCTTCAAGGAGCTGAACGGCTTGTTGTTCTACCCCGTGCAGTACGAAGGCGAGGAACTGGAGAAGAACGTGTTCTATACGGGCGCGGCGCCTAACCAGCAGGCGATTCCGGCCGTGGAATATTTGATGAGTGAAGACGGTGGCGGCGCCAAACGCTTCGTGTTGTTGGGAACTGACTATGTTTATCCGCGTACGACGAACAAAATCTTGCGCGCCTTCTTGCATTCGAAGGGCGTGAAAGACGAAGATATTCAGGAAATCTATACCCCGTTTGGGCATTCGGATTATCAAACGATTGTCGCGGATATCAAGCGCTTTTCTGCCGGTGGCCGAACGGCAGTGGTATCGACCATCAATGGCGACTCTAACGTCCCGTTCTACAAGGAACTGGGCAACGCCGGATTGAAGGCAACCGATGTGCCCGTGGTGGCATTCTCGGTCGGTGAGGAAGAATTGCGCGGTGTGGACGCTAAACCGTTAGTGGGGCATCTGGCCGCGTGGAACTACTTTGAGTCGATCAAGAATCCGGTCAATGCCGCGTTCATTGAGAAGTGGAAGGCATACGCCAAGGCGAAGAATCTGCCCAATGCCAATACAGTGGTGACCAATGATCCGATGGAAGCAACGTACATCGGTATTCACATGTGGAAGCAGGCCGTAGAAAAAGCGGGTACGACGGATGTCGATCCCGTGATCGAGGCCGTCGCGGGTCAGACCTTCGCTGCGCCAGATGGCTTCACCATTGAAATGGACAAGACCAACCACCACTTGCACAAGCCGGTCTACATCGGTGAAATCAAGGCGGACGGTCAGTTCAATATCGTGTGGAAGAGCAAGGGGCCGATTCGTGCTCAACCGTGGAGCCCCTATATCCCCGGCAACGAAGGCAAACAAGGGCTGTAAGCCGGGTGGGGTGAGGCGATGATGTGCAGCATGCTTTTGAGACGGTTTCTGCTTGGCCTGGCATTGATCTGGTTGGCGGGAGCTTCGGTGCCGGCCGCGNCCCCCGCCC
>NZ_CBCSFP010000002.1:337814-373974 GCF_965138755.1 Bordetella tumulicola
CCCGGGCCTGGATCCGGCGCTGCTCGCGCCCCTGGCTGGCGATGAGACGGATGCCAAGCTGGAGGCCATCGCCCGCCTGGGCATTGAGTCCTCGCCGCAAGCGGCGGTAATCCTCGAGGCTCTGGGTAACGACAGGTTGTATGTCACTCCTGAATCCCGACTATTCGTTGAAACACCCACGGGTGTTGTGGATGCGGCGACTGGGCAGTCTGTCGAGACGATGCCTCCGCTGGCGGGTACGGTGTCGGTGAACAATCGGCTACGTCGTGCGATTTCCGCGGCATTGGCGGCGTCGCGTTTGCACGCGCAGAGCCCCGAGCAGCGTTTAGCTGCCGCGCGAAGTCTGCAGCGTGGCGCGGACGTGGCGATGTTGCCGGTGCTGGAAAAGGCATTGGCTGATGAGGACGATGCGCAGGTCTACGCGGCCCTGGAGGTCGCCGTGGCCACCTTGCAATTGAAAAGCACGACCGCCTCCGTACGGCGCAAGGCGGTAGAAACCTTGGGAAATAGCGGCAACGCCGCGTTTCGTCCCTTGCTGCAAGCGCTACTGCAGCAAGACGCTCAAGGCGTTTACGCCGAGCCGAACGCCGAGGTGCGTCAGGCCGCAAGCACCGCGTTACAGCGCATCGAACGCCATTTGTCGATGGTGGCGTGGATTGGCAACTTGTTTTATGGCATCAGCCTGGGCAGTGTGCTGCTGCTCGCCGCGTTGGGTCTGGCCATTACGTTTGGTTTGATGGGCGTGATCAATATGGCGCATGGCGAGCTATTGATGATTGGCGCTTATGTCACGTATGCCGTGCAATCGCTGTTTCGACTGTGGTTTCCCCAGTGGCTGGATGCGTATGTGATCGCGGCAATGCCGGTGGCTTTTGTGGTGACGGCCTTGGTGGGGATGGCGCTGGAACGCACGGTGATACGGTGGCTATACGGCCGTCCGCTGGAGACATTGTTGGCGACCTGGGGGATCAGCCTGATGCTGATGCAAGCCGTCCGCACTTTGTTTGGCGCGCAGAACGTCGAGGTGAGTAACCCCTCGTGGATGAGCGGGGGCGTGACGGTACTGGGCAGCCTGGTGCTGTCGTATAACCGAATGGCCATCATTGTGTTCGCGATACTGGTCGTGGTGTTTGTCTGGGTCTTGCTGAACCACACCCGCCTGGGCTTGTTTGTGCGGGCGATTACACAGAATCGTCGCATGGCGGATTGTGTCGGTGTGCCCACTGGGCGTGTCGATATGCTGGCGTTCGGATTGGGATCTGGCATCGCGGGTTTGGCGGGTGTCGCCTTGTCGCAGCTAGGCAACGTGGGGCCCGATCTCGGGCGCGGCTATATCGTGGATTCATTCATGGTGGTGGTGCTGGGCGGTGTGGGTCAGTTGGCGGGCACGGTAGTCGCCGCGCTTGGACTCGGGGCCGTCACCAAGTTTCTTGAGCCTTATTCCGGAGCCGTCATGGCCAAGATCGTGATCTTGGTGCTGATTGTGCTGTTTGTCCAAAAGCGTCCGCAAGGCCTGTTTGCGCCGCGTGGCAGGAGCGCCGAATGAGTTCACCGACCTTAAACCACAGTGCGTCGTACGCGGCCGCATTGCGGCGCCCCTTGTTTAGTCCGAAAGCTTGGACAGCGCTGGCGATCGCGACGGCTCTGCTGGCCTTGCTACCTCTTTTGAATTTGCTATTCCCATCCGGGCACGCATTGCATGTGTCGGCCTATATGGTGGCGCTGCTTGGCAAGTTCATGTGCTATGCGCTCGCAGCCCTGGCACTGGATTTGGTGTGGGGCTATGCCGGTATCCTCTCGTTGGGGCACGGCCTGTTTTTCGCCCTGGGCGGCTATGCGCATGGTATGTACTTGATGCGCGCGATTGGCCGCGATGGCGTGTCTCAGAGCGATGTACCGGACTTTATGGTGTTCCTGAACTGGAAGGACTACCCCTGGTATTGGGCGTTTACGGATCATTTCTGGTACGCCATGCTGTTGGTGGTGTTGGTGCCTGGTGGCTTGGCGTTCTTGTTCGGTTATTTTGCCTTTCGCTCACGTATCAAGGGCGTGTATTTTTCGATCATCACGCAGGCGCTGACGTTCGCCGCCATGTTGCTGTTCTTTCGCAACGATACGGGATTTGGCGGTAATAACGGTTTCACGGATTTCAAACGCATCCTGGGTTTTGATATCACGGCGCCAGGTACGCGTGCCACGTTGTATTGGGTGACGCTAGCCGTGCTGCTCGGCTCTCTGGTGGTGGCTCGTGTGGTGACGAAATCCAAACTGGGCCGGGTGTTGACGGCCGTGCGCGATGCCGAAAGCCGTGTGCGATTTATCGGCTATGAGCCGCTGGGATTCAAACTGTTCGTGTGGACCCTGTCGGCTGTGATGTGCGGCGTGGCGGGTGCCCTGTATGTGCCACAAGTAGGCATTATCAACCCTGGTGAGATGTCGACCGAAAACTCGATTGAGATGGTGATCTGGGTGGCGACGGGAGGTCGGGGCACGTTGATCGGCCCGATTATTGGCGCGGGTGCGGTCAACGGCCTGAAGACTTGGTTCACCAGCGTGTTTCCGGAGTTCTGGTTGTATGCCCTGGGGTTGATCTTTGTCCTGGTGACCTTGTGGCTGCCACAGGGAATTGTGGGACTGGCGCGGCGCTGGATGGCAAGCCGCAGGAGCGTACAGCATGAGCGTTGAATGGCTTGCGCCACGTACAAATGCGGCGGCGGGATTGGATGAGGACGGCGGCCCCAGCGGGCAAGCGTCGTATGGACGGGTGAATCCTGCGGGGGTCGATACGACGCACGGTGCCATCTTGTATCTGGAGGGCATCACGGTTAGTTTCGATGGATTCAAGGCGCTGAACGATCTCACGCTGGATATCGGTGTCGGGGAGTTGCGCTGCATCATCGGGCCCAATGGTGCAGGCAAGACCACCATGATGGACGTTATTACGGGTAAGACGCGCCCGAACACGGGATCGGCTTTTTTTGGACAGAATATCGACCTGACGACGCTGAACGAGACACAGATTGCTAACGCGGGTATTGGCCGCAAGTTTCAGCGCCCCACGGTTTTTGAGCAGCATACGGTGCTGGAAAACCTGGAGCTGGCGATGAAAGCCAGCAAACGGGTGCGCCCGACCTTGTTTGCCCGACTCAGTAGCGAGCAAGCCGATCGCATCGCGCAGAACTTGGCCTTGATCCGGCTCATGGACGAGGCCTATCGCGTGGCGGGGTTGTTGTCGCATGGGCAAAAGCAATGGCTGGAAATCGGTATGTTACTCATGCAGGAGCCGCAACTTCTGCTGCTTGACGAACCGGTGGCGGGTATGACCGACGCCGAAACGGAACGCACCGGCGAGTTACTCAATGAGTTGCGCGGCCGTCATTCCCTGATGGTGGTGGAACACGATATGGACTTTGTTTCGCGGATTGCCGATGGCGGCAAAGTGACCGTACTACACGAGGGGTCAGTGCTGGCTGAGGGCACGATGACCGAGGTGCAGGCGGATACGCGGGTCATAGAGGTTTATCTGGGGCGCTGACATGTTGGAAGTCCAATCCATTGATCAATATTACGGGGGTAGCCACACGCTGCGTGGCGTGTCGCTATCGCTGCAGCAGGGTGAATGCCTGGGCCTCCTGGGACGTAATGGCGTCGGCAAGACGACATTATTGAAATGTCTGATGGGCGTGTTGCCCATTGCAGCAGGCAAGGTGCTGTTTGACGGGCAGGATATTTCGCGCCTCCCGCCGCATCGGCGCGCTGCGCTGGGTATTGCCTACGTACCGCAGGGCCGCGACGTATTTGCGCGGCTGACCGTCGAAGAAAACATCATGATGGGGATGGCCCGCTTTTCGGGCGCGCGGGCACGCAACATTAAAGAGGAAGTCTTCACGCTATTTCCGGTGCTCAAAACCATGCTGAATCGCCGGGGCGGCGATTTATCTGGTGGCCAACAACAGCAATTGGCGATTGCGCGCGCGCTGGTGGCAGAACCCCGGCTGATTATTCTGGATGAACCGACGGAGGGCATCCAGCCGTCCATCATCAAAGACATTGGCCGAGTGATTCGTTTACTGCGAGAGCGCGGCAACATCGGTATCTTGCTGTGCGAGCAGTATTTCGATTTTGCCCGCGAGCTTGCAGACCAGTTCGTGGTGCTATCGCGCGGCGAGGTGGTGGCAAATGGGCCCCGCTCGGAGATGGATAGCGAAGATGTAAGACGACATTTATCGGTGTAGGCACAGGGGCGGGGGCGAGGCAGATGTAGAATCAAATGCATCAGCCTGTTACATCGTTTCTTGTTACCCTTCAGGGCGAAGCGTTTTTCCTACGCCGCCTTTGCCACTCCTATCGATATATCGTCAGTGTCTGCCATTTTTATTTCCCCTATTTCGTACGCAACGTCCAGCCGGGATTGGGCGTTGCCCGCTTGGCGCCATTTCTGCCTGGCTCTGGGCATTTGTTTATTGATGCTCCTGGCCGCATGCGGCAGTACCGGCTCCGGCAAGGTTGAGTCGGGCTACTACCGTGTACAGCCCGGCGACACGTTACACAAAATCGCGCGCCAACACGATACGAGTGTGTCGGAATTAATGCGCTTGAATAAATTGTCGAACCCGGATCGTATTGAGAAGGGACAATTACTGCGCGTCAATGCCAAGGGCGGCAGTGCGCCGCCGCCCGACACGAGTTCCGGCAAGACGAGCGGCACGAGAACGCCTGCCATGTCGTCATCGTCGTCGTCGGCCGTGGTCAAAGGGCTGAAGCTGGTATGGCCCGCCGACGGAACACTGACGCAACGCTACAACGGCACATCGTCCAAGGGTCTGACCATCGTCAACAAGGCCGGTACCCCGATCAAGGCCGCCGCCGCAGGCAGTGTCGTGTATGCGGGTAACCGTTTACGGGGCTACGGGAATCTGGTGATCGTGCAGCACTCGGGCGATTTCCTCAGCATCTACGCACACAACAATAAATTACTGGTCAAAGAGGGCCAAAAGGTCTCTCAGGGGCAGCAACTCGCGGATATGGGCAGCACGGATCGCAGCGGACCGGGGCTGTATTTTGAGTTGCGTCATCGCGGTCAGCCGGTAGATCCGTCAGGCGCCTTGCCGCCGCGCTGAAGCTCGGTTTTCGCCGGCCGCCGTACCCCGCGGCGAGGGCAGGAGACATGCTGCTCCGGCCGTTCCTGGTCAGGAGTTGCGTCGTTTCGGGCGTGAGGGTGTCGCGTAAGCGTGCAAATAGCCTTCTACCATCAGGCGCAGCCATTTCTCGAGCTCTTGTCGGTCACTGGCCGACAAGGCATTGATCTGCATAGGCGATACGCTGGGAAAGGGCCACGCGGCGGGCGGTGACAACGCCCCGGACGCATTGCCGGGTTCTCTGAGTGGGTAGGCGTCTGACGCGCTGGTCGACGGATAGTGGTCCCGCCTTTCCATCGGGCCTTTGCCTGTTTCCAACCAGTCTAGTTCGACACGCAAGACGTTGGCGATCTTTCGAAAAGACCGGCTGGACTTGCGTTCACCATTTTCATAGCTGGCGATCGTGCTTTGCGATAGCCCGCAAGCACGCGCCAAACTTTGCTGAGTGTGGTCTCGAAGCTGCCTTGCGTGCTTCAATCGGTCTGAGAATGTCTTCACTAGCCGATTGAACCGTGCGTTTAGATTACGTTGGCGATCATTATTATTACTTATGTGTTTTCGCTGAGGAGATCCTATGCATGCTGCAATCGAATCTATCATCATTCAAGGCCAACATCCACGCTTGCCGAATCTGGTTGCGGGGTTGGCCGCTCAGGGGTGGTCCGTCCGTAGTTGCACGACGACCGCCGCCTTGACGGGAATGGTCGAGGTTTGCGCGCCACAAGTTGTGGTGATTGAAAATGAAGAGTACGACCTGCGTACGCTGGTGAGCGTGGCACGCTACACGTCCCCCAACGCCGCGCTCATTGCCCTGATCAGCGATCCTGGTGTTGACGCACGTGTTGCGGCACTGGATGCGGGGGCGGACGCCTGCTGCCTCTTGTCGACCGATTTGCGTGAGGTCTGCGCATTAGGTCGGGCCCTGGTGAGGTCGCGCAACGGGCCGTCCGCGCGAGCTCCGCGGGAAACGTCCCCATGGCGTCTGACGCATTCCGGCCGCGTCCTGGCCGGACCTAGCGGTCAGCGTCTGCCCCTGACATTTACCGAAAGTGCGTTCTTTTTGCGGTTGCTGTCGTCGCCTGGGCATCGTTTGCCGCGTGAGCGCCTGATCGCGACCGCTGTTGCCGGCCCCCGTGGCCCGCATTCCGCGCGCAGCGTGGATGTCATGGTGTCGCGCCTACGCGCCAAAGCCGAACGGCTTGGGGTAGGCCTGCCATTATTGGCTGTGCGGCAATGGGGCTACATTTTCCTGACGGACACGGCGACCGAGGCCAAACCGCTAGAAGATGTCCCGGTGCCCGCGTCGGCAGGCTATTGCAGCTAGGTAATCACCAGATTGTCGCGATGCATTAATTCCGGGTCGGTCATGTCACCCAGTATTCGTGCAATTTGAGACGATGGCTGCCGCAGAATGCGCCGCGTGTCTGATGACGAATAGTTGATCAGGCCGCGCGCGCATTCCGTGCCTTGGGCGTCAACGCACGCCACGACATCGCCGCGCTCGAATTCCCCCTGTACCTCGACAACGCCGATAGGCAACAGGCTTTTGCCTTCGTGCAGCAGAGCATGCACTGCGCCATCGTCCAGCACCACACGTCCCCGCAGGCGCAGGTGGTCTGCCAGCCATTGCTTGCGAGCGGACCATACCGGCAGTACGGCGCTCAGTTCGGTTCCGATGCATTCCCCTTGCGCCAGGCGAGTCAGCACGCCGCGTTCGCGGCCCGACGCGATCACAGTGTGGGCGCCACTATGCGCGGCTCGCTTGGCGGCCAGGATCTTGGTTAGCATGCCACCGGTGCCGATGCCCGAGCCAGCGCCGCCGGCCATGGCTTCCAGGGTGGGGTCGCCGGCTTGCGCATGCGAGATAAAGACCGCGGCAGGGTTCTTGCGAGGATCCGAGTCATAGAGCCCGCGTTGGTCGGTCAGGATGACCAGTGCATCGGCTTCGATCAGGTTAGTCACCAGGGCGCCCAAGGTGTCGTTGTCACCCAAACGAATTTCATCGGTGACGACCGTATCGTTTTCGTTGACGATCGGGATGACACCCATACGCAAGAGCGAAAACAGGGTGCTTCGCGCGTTCAGATACCGGCGGCGGTCGGCCAGATCTTCGTGAGTCAGCAGAATCTGTGCCGTGCGCAGGCCGTGTTCGGCAAATGCTGCCTCATAGGCTTGGCACAGCCCCATTTGACCGACGGCCGCCGCGGCTTGCAATTCATGCATCACCGACGGTCGTTTACGCCAACCCAGCCGGGCCATACCCTCGGCAATGGCGCCGCTGGATACCAGCACGACTTGTTTGCCCTGTTGGCGCAGGGTGGCGATTTGGGCCGCCCAGTGCGCGACGGCGGCGCGGTCCAGCCCGCGCCCTTCGTTGGTGACCAGAGAGGATCCGACTTTGGCCACCAGGCGCGTGGCAGAGGTTACAACAGAGACAGGTGTGTGATCGGCAGTCATGGTGATGACCGAGTATCGCAATGAAGAAAGTGGCCGCAACCCGCGGCCGGCGGAAAACGAAAATGAGATGAGGGATTATTCGTCACCGCCACGCGGCGCTTGGGGGGCAGGGGCATCACCGCGTGTCGCATCAAAGCGAGGGTCTTCAGCGACGTAAGTGCCATCCGCCTTGTCGTCGGCCAAGTTATCTTTGCGTTGCTCGGCGTCCAGGTAGTCTTGCAAGGCCCAGATCAGCTCTTGCGTTCCGTCGCCATTCAACCCGGAAATCGCGTAGATAGGACCATGCCAGTCGAACTGTTGCGCAAAACGCTCGCGGGCGGATTCGGCGTCAGGCACCATATCCAGCTTGTTGAGAACGAGCCAGCGGGGTTTGTCGGCCAGTTCCGGATCGTAGCGGCGCAGTTCCTCGACGATGGCGCGCGCGTTGATGACGGCCTGGTCGATAGGATCGGTATCCGGATCCGCTGACGAGATGTCGACCAGATGCAGCAGCACCCGCGTGCGTGCCAGGTGGCGCAGGAACAAATGGCCCAGGCCGGCACCTTCGGAGGCACCCTCGATCAGCCCGGGAATATCCGCCACGACAAAGCTGCGCGCCGCCGAGGTACGTACGACGCCCAGGTTAGGGTGCAGGGTGGTGAACGGATAGTCTGCGATCTTGGGGCGCGCATTAGAGATGCGGCTGATCAGCGTGGATTTGCCCGCGTTGGGCAGCCCCAGCAAGCCGACATCGGCCAGGACTTTCAGCTCGAAGCGCAGACGGCGTTGTTCGCCTTCTTTGCCGGGCGTCCACTGGCGCGGGGCGCGGTTGATGCTGGACTTGAAGTGAATATTGCCCATGCCGCCCTCGCCGCCGGCGGCCAGCGTGACCTTTTCGTCATGGCGATTGAGATCGAACAAGAGCTCGCCGGTATCTGCGTCATAGACGACGGTGCCTACGGGAACTCGCAGCGTGATATCGGCTGCGGCGGCACCGTATTGGTCCGAGCCACGGCCGTTTTCGCCGTTCTTGCCGCGGTGCAAGCGAGCATAGCGGAAGTCGATGAGCGTGTTGATGTTGCGATCGGCGATGGCAAAGATGCTGCCGCCGCGTCCGCCATCGCCGCCATCGGGGCCGCCTTTAGGGATAAATTTTTCGCGGCGAAAGCTCGCCACGCCATTACCGCCTTTACCGGCGATGACTTCGATGGTGGCTTCGTCTACGAATTTCATAAGTTCCTGCCTGAAGCAAAAAAGCCCTGCCGCGCGCGACAGGGCTTTTGCCGTTTAAGAAACGGTGACCGTTATCCGGTAACCGTTATTCGGCTGCCACAATCGACACGATCTGCTTGTTCAATGCGCCTTTGAAGCCGAATTGAACTTTGCCGTCGATCAGCGCGAACAAGGTGTGATCCTTGCCGATGCCAACGTTGGTGCCGGGGTGGAAACGGGTACCGCGCTGGCGCACGATGATCGAGCCAGCCGGGATTTGTTCGCCGCCAAATGCCTTGACGCCCAGTCGTTTTGATTCTGAGTCACGACCGTTTCGCGTAGAGCCGCCGCCCTTCTTTTGTGCCATTTTTGATAGCTCCTGCTATTCAATACCAAATCGGATCGTTAAGCCGTACGGACCGTTAGGCCGTAATGACTTCGATGCGGATTTCGGTGTAGTTCTGACGGTGGCCCTGATGCTTCTGGTAGTGCTTGCGACGGCGCATTTTGAAGATCTTGACCTTATCGTGCCGGCCATGCGCAAGAACCGTTGCCTTGACCACGGCGCCAGCGACGATAGGAGTACCAACTTTCAGTTGATCGCCTTCGCCCACCGACAGGACCTGGTCCAGGGTGATTTCTTGCCCAATGTCAGCAGGTATCTGTTCTACCTTGAGTTTTTCGCCAGTGGCAACACGATACTGCTTGCCACCGGTTTTTACGACCGCGTACATGGGGTATTCCTTAAAAATAGGGATTTCGGTGTTGACCGAACCAGAGATTCTAGCGCGCGGCTATGGAAAAGTCAAAATTTCCTTATGGGCCGGGTGGTTAGGCCGTTTCAAGGGAGCGTTGGCAGGCAGGGCGCGCCAGACAGCCAGGATGCGCTGACAGTGCCTCGATCAGACCTCGTATAATTCACGAGACCCCGGACAGCGGCGCGTTTGCCCGCGTTGACACACCACAGAGCCCTGGGTCGGCTCTTCCTGATACCTGCCGGATACGTTTTGAATCTCCCTGAGCTGATCGCCCCTATTTCCGATGACATGAAGGCTGTCGACGTGGTTATCCGCGGGCGCCTGGACTCAGAGGTCGTACTGATCCGGACGATCGCCGATTACATTATCGGCGCGGGCGGCAAGCGCATGCGGCCCGCCATGGTGCTTATGGTGGCACGTGCGCTGGGTTACCAGGGGGGGCACCATCATTTGCTGGCCGCCGTGGTTGAGTTCATCCACACCGCGACCCTGTTGCACGACGACGTCGTCGACGAATCCAGCCTGCGGCGTGGCCGCGAGGCGGCCAATGCCATGTTCGGCAATGCGGCCAGTGTGCTGGTGGGCGACTATCTGTATTCGCGTTCGTTCGAAATGATGGTCGAGGCCGGCTCGATGCGGATCATGCAGATCCTGTCCGAGGCCACCACCGTCATCGCCGAAGGCGAAGTCTTGCAGTTGCTGAATGTCCACGATCCCGACGTCTCGCAAGCGCGTTATTTACAGGTAGTGCGCTACAAGACGGCCAAACTATTCGAGGCGGCCGCGCAGGTCGGCGCGGTACTGGCGGGCGCCACCCCCGAACAAGAAGCCGCCGCCGCAGCCTATGGCCGGCATGTGGGTACCGCCTTTCAGTTGGTCGACGATGTGCTGGACTACAGCGGCGACGCCCAGGCCCTGGGCAAGAACGTGGGGGACGATTTGCGCGAGGGCAAGCCCACCTTGCCGTTGATCTGGGTGATGGAGCAAGGCACACCCGAGCAACGCGAGATGATTCGTACCGCGATCCAGACGGGCGATGCGGATTTTGCTGCCGTGGCCGAGGCCATTCAAGCGACAGGGGCTCTGGAGCACGCACGCCAGGCCGCTCTGGCCGAAGCGGAGATCGCTCGAAAAGCCTTGGACGTCTTACCGATTTCCGTTTATCAAGAATCCCTGTTAGAATTTTGCGCTTTCGCGGTGAATCGAGACCGCTGAAAGAAAGCACTGTAAATGCGCGCTTTGTACGCACGCTATAAGTGCCGCTAAAAGCGATGTAGTCAATACAAGCGATATAGCAAATCGGGGCGTAGCTCAGCCTGGTAGAGTACTGCGTTCGGGACGCAGGAGTCGGAGGTTCGAATCCTCTCGCCCCGACCACTGATTAGTGGTCGAATTTTTGCTGGTGTGCCCGACATCAGTGGCAAAAAAAGCCGGAACTGCAGAGATGCAGTGTCCGGTTTTTTTGCGTTTGACGGTTTTGTGATGAGAAGCGGAGTGCTGAGTTCCGATTTACGGATGCGTCTGCGGTTTGGTCTGGGTCCGCAGTGAGCCTTCGATTGCCCCGCCGGATGCCAGCGCTAAATCTTGTAGCGGTACTGCGTGCATTGCTATGCCCTCAGTGGTTAAGGTGTAAAAAATAAGCTTCAGTACACAGGGCATACCTCTTGATCTTCGTCTCCTGCGTCGTCCGTGCCGACCATGTGCACATTATTCTGGTTCGGTTGTTTGCTGAGATAAGAACCGGTGGCGGCTCCGCATAGTGATCCCGCAAATTTCCCGGCCATGCGACCTCCCATTAATCCAACGGTCGCGCCAGCGGGCCCGGCTATGTAGGCGCCGCCCGCGGCGCCTAACAATCCCAGTGCGGCACTACCGGCAACACTGCCTATTTTTTGGGCGAGTTGCTCTCCGGTGTATCTAGGGGCCCCGGTTGCCGAGGTCGTTGCTTCGTCGGCGTTCCGTCCGGCGACGAGGGTCATTTCTATTAGTTTTAGCTCACGCATGATCATTGACTTCTTAGTTAGCTTATTAACTAGGGTGAATAACAAACTCGACGCTGCTGACAGCGTCAAGGGTTTAATGCTTTTCAAGCGCCTTTAGTCGTAATAATCGTCGGATTCGGGCACGCCTATTCCGGTTGCCGCGCCTACCAGAAAGGCCGTGACGCCGATGGTGCCCATGCGGAATGTTTCATAATCAGAGAGCCAGTTATCGAGAGTCGCTCCAAGGCCTTCGCCCATCATGGACGCCTGCCAAAGATCGAAGGTCGAGTCGAGCTCGCCTTTCGAGTACATCGACGCGAGGGAATAGCCGAGGGATGCCATGGAGGCGCCGAATTCGGCCCCCGACATAGGCGGTTCACTAACGACCAACGCGTCGGTCCCGCCGGCTACCAATGGCAGGTTCTGTAGTGAGAGTGCTTGCATTCCATATCTCCATCTAAAGTAAGAGCGTCCACGCTCTGGTTTGAAATTCCCACGCGTTACGCATGGTGCGGTCACTGATAACTTGAACGTTATTTAGAGTTCTTCGCTTTGCGGGCAGTCGGGTTTGCTTCGTCTGGGAGGATGCTCGGTTGCCGCGCAGAAACACCCGCATGTGAAGTTGATAATGGCACGGAGAAAGATGCCTTCTCGGACGGGATAAATCGCGTTATGGCATATATTTCGGCTCACCTTTGCGCAGTACGAAATCGCGCCTGCAACGCCAACTACGGTGTCGTGATGGCCGATTCCATATGATTCTTTGATGCCCATGACCGTCAGGTATCCAGTCGAAGCGCTTAGGCTCCCAATTTGCTCCACAGCCATACAGAGCGGGTTGAAACCTCCTGAGGCCTGTTGGAGTTCCGCGGATGACAGTTCACGCATGGTGTTCTCGTTAAGCAATCAATGGCGCTCTATGCGGACGGGCGGTAACGTGTCTAGCGCCACAGAAACCCGGAACCTTGTCGCGAGCAATTCGTAATGCACGTCAATGGCCGTTTGCTGAATGCTGGCGAGTTCATCGAGGGCCTTCAGTAGCTCGAGTGCCGTGCCTACTCCCTCTTGGTAGCGGACTTGCGCGCTTCGGTAGGCCTGTTGCGCGCTGGCTTCGGCGTCCTTGAGCAATGCCTCTTTGTGGTTGGCGCTGGTCATTTGGCTGACGTCAGTCAAGAGCTTGAGTTCTTCTTCGAGCCATATGGACCGTTCTGTTTCGCGCGCGCTTTGGGCTCGGACTCGTGCGGCGTCGGTCGCGTGCTTGATCGCGTACCCGTCAAAAATAGGAATGTGTACGGTGAAGCCGACGGACCAGCCATTGACCTTTTGCTTCGCGACGGAGCTCGCCGGGGGCGTGAAACCGGTATGACGATCAGCTTGCAAGGTGACGCCGGGAAGATGTTGTGCGTTGATGGCTTGAGCCTCCGCGTTTGCGGCTTGAGTACTGGCGCGCGCGGCAGCGAGTCGAGGATGATTGCGCACGGCGGTGATGATCCGTTCGTTAAGTTGGGAATGGATGTCGTTGGATCCCGCGACAGGTGATGGACTGAGATGTCCCGCTCGGCGCGAGGCCGTCGTCGGGTTCGCTCGGAACGTGCTGTCCGGGGCTTTTGACAAGTTGATGGCGCTCTGGCCGGGCAGGCCGATGGTGGTGGCGAGAACGGCCCGACTAATCGCTGCCGTAGTGGCTTTAGTGTCGTTGTCGACGAGATTGCGTTGCCAGGCGAGCTTGGCAAGCTGTTCGTCGGCAAGGGAACCGACGCCCCCTTCGCGTAAGCGCTGTGTCGCCTGCAGACTCTGTTTGGCTCGAGAGACGGCCTGCCGAGCTGCCTCGGCGCTGACCGCTGCGTGGCATGCCTTGTAGTAGCTGTCTGCAACCGCCACCGCTCGATCGCGATTTGCCAACACCTGGGAGTACAGGGCGGCCGTCAGTCTGGCGTGGGCGCTATCGTATTGTGCGTCGCGGCGTCCGGAGTCAAACAACAACCAGCTCAAACCGAGGCGTGCATTGCCACTGTTGGTATGCAGGCTGTGATTGGCGCCGGTGTGATCGGGATACTTGACGCGTTTGCCGATGCGATTGGCGTCGGCGTTGGCGTCTAACGTGGGTAGGTATTTGGCGTGCGCGGTTCGGAGATTCGCAAGTTCCTCTTCGATGCTCAGGTGGGCTTGACGCACTCGGGGCGCTTTGCAAAGCGCGATTTGTACGGCGGTTTGCAGGCTTAAATCGGACAGAGTGGCGGGCGCCTCGCAGAGACCGGGTGCGAGGTTCAGCTCAAGCGGCGGCGGAAGCTCAAGGGTGGGCTCCACCGCGATAGCCGGACAAGTCGCCGCCAGACCAAGCATCAATAGCAGACTGCGAAATGCAAACATGGTGCGCATGAGTGGCGGGTTAGGGTGAAAGGTAAATCCGTGAACATGGTTAGCGGGCGGCGATGATTGCCTCTGTGGGAGGATGTCCCGCCGCAGGTACGGGGCATTGATGATCTGTAGAAAAATCAGACGACGTACGCTCAGTGATCTTCCCGTTTTGCAAGATCAGCACACGGTCTGCCGAGGCGATGGTCTGCGGGCGATGCGCGACGACGATTCGGGTGATGTTGAGAGTCTTAAGCATGTGCACGACCTGGGCTTCGACCTGAAGGTCGAGATGGCAAGTGGCCTCGTCCAGGATGAGAATTTTGGGACGACGATAGAGCGCCCGCGCAATCAGCAGGCGTTGCTTTTGACCGCCTGATAGCACTGTCCCCATGTCGCCAACGAGTGTGTGGTATCCCATGGGCAGTGCGTCGACGTCATGGTGAATCGCCGCATGTTTGCAGCACGTTTGAACCCAGGCTATGTCGGTGTCATGGTCAAAGAAGCTGACGTTTTCAGCAATGGAGCCCGCAAAGAGCACGTCGTCTTGTAATACGCACGTCGATAGCGAGCGTATGCCGCGGGCGCCGAGTACGGTATAGGGTGCGTCGCCAATCGCGATGTCGCCCTGTGTGGGCTGGAGAATACCCAGCATGATCTTCAATAGCGTGGATTTTCCTGCACCGGTGGTGCCGGTGATCGCGACGGATTCGCCTTGATTGATGTGAAACGACGCGTCATTGAGCACCCAGGGATCAGTGTCCCCATAACGGAAGGACACGTTAGAGAATGAGAGTGTGCCGGCGAGTGATTCCAGCGATCGCTGCGGATCCAGTCCGGGTTTTTCGGGCGGGGTAAGTACGATGTCAGATAGCCGTTCTCCTTGGATACGCAGCATGCGTAGCTCGAAGAAGTTGTCAATCAAAGCACCGACGCGTTGATTGAATTGCGACTTGTAGGCGAGAAACGCCATCAGCATGCCTACGCTAAAGCCGCCGGTGATGACCAGATTGGTCCCTGCCCACAGGATGGCGAGGCCTTCCATGCCGAAAATCAATGTATTGAGTTGTTGGAATATCAGCTTGAGTTTTTGAATCTTGACCCCGGCATTGACTTGCTCGACCATCAGGCTTTGCCATGTGGCGCAGCGGTCTTGGGCCTTTTGGAAAACTTGCAACGTGCGTATGCCGCGCAAGGTTTCGAGGAAGTGAGACTGGGTTTTCGCGCCCTTGATGATGGCATCGTGGGATCGCGCTTTGAGTGGGGGATAGGAGAGCAGGCGAGCGACGCCGTAAAGCACCATTGCGCCGATTGCGATCAGGGATAGCTGCCAGCTATAGAGCCACATCAGCACCAGTGTGATCACTGTCATGAGCCCGTCGAGGATGCCCGCAACCAATGAGGCGTTGAGTGTTTGTTGAATCGTATCGATGGCGCCGAATCGCGACACGATGTCGCCGATGTGACGTCGTTCGAAATAGGCGGTGGGCAGTTTGACCAGGTGTGCAAACAGATTGCTTTTGCTCTGAAACGACAGGCTGGTGCTCAGCTGCATGCCGATATAGGCGCGCAGGGTAGACACGGCAGCTTGCATGATCAGTAATAGCGCGAAACCGATCAACAGCGTGGTGAGTAGGTCGGTATCCGCGGAAACGATGACGTCGTCGATGATCCATTGTGTGAAGACTGGCGATGCGAGCGAGAGCATTTCCAGGACGAGCGCCAGCACGATGATTTGCAGTAATGCGCGTTTCAAGCCGAAAACGGCGCCGACGAGCTTGCGCAGCGGCATGACGGGTTCAGGTGGCGCCGTGTTAAAAGTCTGGGCGGGCCAGACCTCCAGCGCGACGCCAGTGAACGCCTCGTTGAGCTCCGCCTGCGAGACTCGACGTCGTCCTGTGGCAGGGTCGTGAATGATGGCGGTACCACCACTGACGGAACAAAGCACGACGAAGTGGTTGAATCGCCAGTGCAAAATGCAAGGCGTGCGCAGCTTTGCCAGCTCGTCGAGTTCGAGTGTCATGGCGCGGAACTGTAAGCCGATCTGTTCGCACATCTGGCCCACCTGCAACAGCGTTGCCCCTTTTAAGGAAGTCGGACATCTTTGTCGTAGTTCATAGATGGTCAACGCGTGTCCGTAATAGGTCGAGATCATTGCCACGCACGCGTTGGCGCACTCGGTGATTTCTCCTTGGAGGATGACGGGGACGGAGAGACGCCCCGACATGAGACGCCTGAGGTCCGAGAAAGAGAAAGCCGTCATTTCGAGACCTTTCCAGTGATGGTGTAGAGCGGCTCCAACACCCATTCGTAGATGGCGCGGGTTTCTCGCAGAATATCGACTTCGAGAGACATGCCAGGCGCGAGAAGCTGTGGTGTGCCGTAGGCAAGGATGTCTTGCGTATCCAGTCGTAGCGATGCGCGGTAGTACAGGTCGTGGGCGGAGTTTTGTTCCAGCCCGGGCACGGCGCCAGAGATATTCACGATTTCGGTGGCGGGAATGGCAACGGTAGAGATCGAGGCGACGTGCGCCCCGTGCATACCGAACTTTTGGTAGGGGTAGGGGGCGTAGCGCACCCGCGCGCGATCCCCTATGCGCGTAAAGCCGATGTCTTTGTTTTTGATGTAGATGTCAGCGATCAATTCGCTGTGCTGGGGTATCAGGCTGAGCAGGGTCTTGTTGGGCTCGGCGTATTGCCCGACTTCGGCGAGCAAGCTACTGACCTGACCGCTTTCGGGAGCCAGTATCACGACGTGGCGTCTGGCTTCGCTCTCTGTCAGGTCTTGCGTGATGGCGAGAATGTCGCGTTCGATTTGTGTGACTGCGGCCTGTTGTCTCAGAGGGAGTGTGCGCTGTTCGCTTTCGTGTCTGCCGAGTTCTTTGGTTGTCTCGGCGTGCTGCTGGAGCAGGTCGGCAAGCCGTGTCCGTTGTTCGAGGTGCAAGGCCTGTTTTTCTTGCCATTGATCGCGAGAGACATAGTTTTTAGCGGCCAGCCCCTGGTAACGGCGCGTGCTGTCTTGTGCGAGAGCAACGCGCTTTTGTTGCAGGGAAATCTGGCCGTCTATGCGATCCAGTGTTTTCGAGAGATTGGCAATGGTGCGCGCTAGCGAGGAGGCGTCTTCGTGGTGGATCGTGGTGAGCTTGTCGCGCTCGCGTTCAAGCAGATCGAGGCGGCGCTGCAACTGCTGGCTGATGGTCTCCTGGATGGCTGCGCCGGCGTGGCTGTAGCGCTCGCTGGAGAGCGTGAACAAGCGCTCGCCCTTCGTGACAAACGCACCCTCCGTGGTGTGCTTGGCGGTGACGACGCCGGGCTGGGGGGCATAGACCTTGACGAGTCCGTTGGCGGGAATGAGCTGCCCATAGACCTTTACCCGTTTGGTATAGGAGCCAAAGCAGAAGAACACCAAGAGGCAAAGCCCAAAGAGCGCGAACAAACCGACCAGCGCCGAGGTCGACACCGGACGTAGCGCGATGACTGATCCCAGCGGATGTGTCTTGGTGGCGTCGAGAGCAGATTTTCGAAACACAGTAATACGGCGCGATGTGGCGTGAAATCCTGGGGCAAATACGACGCCAGAATGGGGTCAATGGATTCGATAAAGGGTGCCCGTACGACGCGCAATCGTTCGCGGCGAACGGTGCTATGGCATCGTGCGCGAACAGGCTTGCTGCGTAAGTACTGACGGCTGCTTTAGCGTGCGGCCATTCTAGGTAGGCGCAAGCGTGGTGCGAGTCGAATGCAAGGGTTTGGCAGTGATATCAGACGAGTCTGATCTAGAGACGACGCATGTATCGTATGTGATGACGGCGATGGGCTCATTGCGAGCCCATCGGTCCAATCTCCGAGCGAGGGATGCTCCGAGGGAGGTTATGCGGTTTTAGCGTCGGCGGGAACGCAATAGCGCTCTTCACGGTAAGCCCAGCTGGGCCATAGGGCATGGGCCAGTGCTTCTTCGGCGAGCGCCGCATTGGTAGGTGTCGGAACGAAGGCTTCGGGCATGGCATACTGAAATTGCACCGGATCTTTATCGGGCAGTAGCACCAGCAGATCGTCGCCTTTCAGGTAGCCGTAGTGATTTTCGTACTGCATGATGGCCCGATGGGGAGCGCTGCGGGTCAGGTCATGACCTAGCATCGGGTGGGTACATGTGACACCCGCCAGCGATAGCAGCGTGGGGGGGAGATCGATTTGGCTGATGATGTTTTCATCACGTCGCACAGGCACGCCGCCGCCCAGGATGACGGCCGGAATGTGGAAGTGGCGTACCGGCACCAACGTGTCGCCGAATACCCGCGAGTCGTGATCAGCAACCACCAGGAAAATAGTGTTTTCCCAATAGGGTGCCTGACGCGCGCGCTCGAAGAACTGGCCGAGCGCCCAGTCGGCATAGCGTACGGTGTTTTCGACGGTGGCAGGGTTGCCTTCGACGGTGATGCGCCCCGCGGGGTACTCCCAGGGTGAGTGGTTGGAGACGCTGAAGGCCAAGGTGAACGAGGGGCGATCGCGATCATGGTCGGCACGCAAGTGCGTGTCCAACTGGGTGAACATATCTTCGTCAGACGCGCCCCATGTGCCCACAAATGCCGGGTTGGTGAAGTCCGGGCGGTCGATGATCTCGTCGAAGCCGTTACCCAGAAAAAAGCCTTTCATATTGTCGAAGTGCGATTCGCCACCGTAGATAAAGCGGGAGTGGTAACCGTGGCGGCCCAAGACGTCGGCGAGCGTAAAAAATCCCCGTTGTGCCGCGGGTAATTTCAAAACGGCTTGGGCCGGCGTGGGCAGAAAGCCCGCGGTGACGGCCTCGAGCCCACGCACGGATCGGGTGCCTGTGGCATAGGCCCGGGTAAAGGTCCAGCCCTCCTTTGCCAAGGCATCCAGCTGCGGGGTGTAGTCGTTGCCACCGAGCGCGGCGCTATATTGGGCGCCCAGGCTTTCCTCGAGAATGATGACGATGTTGGCCGGGCGGGATCGCGTCTGCGAGGGCGTTTGATCATGCACGCTTGGATGGGTATCGATCGCCGGCGGATGTGGCAGGCCGGCGCAAGACAGAACAATCTCGTGCATGCGGGCACTCGGCATCTGGCCATAGACGGCAGCCGCTGATTTTTCGTGTTTCATGCTGTAGATGGCATAAAGCACGTTGTAGAGCGAGTTCAGCGCCAGCGTATTGAGCAAGCCGTCATTGCTGTACGCAACGGTAGAGGGGTTGATGGGGCGATGTCCGAGCGTGCCGCGTATCGCCAGGATGAGGACGGCTAGAATGACCACGCCGCCCACGATCATTTGCCACCAGGCCCAACGGGTCTCGACGGCCGGGTTGCCGAACAAGGCATGGCCAATGGCCAGCAATGCCACGACCGCGACGAGCGCACCGACGAGTTCGAGTTTGTAGCCGCGCCATAGCATGCCTGAGACTTCGCGGGGGTGCTTCAGGTATTCCACAAACAGGCGATTGGGGCGGGTGTCGTACTCCATGACAAAGGCAGGCGTGGCGACCTCGAGAAAGCCCAATAAAATCCAGCACACTTGCAGCCAGATACCCGTCGCGGTGGCGGCGGCGGGCAGATGCGCCAAAAACGGTGACAGGACGGCTGGCAGCGCGATCAGTATGGCGATTTGGGTCGTGTCGATACGTAGGCCGCCTCGCAACAGGGGACGCAGGCCCCCTGCTTTGCTTACCCGACTCCATTGCCAAGTCGCCAGAGCCAGGCGGCTGACAATGAGCAGCACGAAGGCTGCGATGATAAACAGGATGACTGAATGTCGCATTAGAGTCCCGCTACTTGCGACGCCCGATACCGAAGGAGCGCGCAATTATTATTAAGAGTGGCTACCGCTGGGTAGATTGGCGCGCACGAGGCGGCCGGCGATGGATTCCCGCATGGGAATATCGGGCATTGCATCACCGGGGCCGTACCAGTGGGCCTCTGCAATTTCGTCCGCTTGCACTCGGATATCACCGCCTACATACTCAGCCGTAAAGGCGATCATCAGGGAATGCGGGAATGGCCAAGATTGGCTACCAAAATACCTCAGATCGGTGACGCGCAGGCCGACCTCTTCGTAGACCTCGCGGTGGATGGCGTCTTCGATGCTTTCACCCGCCTCGACGAAGCCAGCCAAGGCGGTATGACGCGCCGTGGCATAGGTCGCATGGCGCGCCAGCAGGATGCTGTCGCCCTTGCGTATCAACACCATCATTGCGGGGGAGACACGAGGATAGGCTGACAGGCCGCAGGCAGGGCAGCGCATGCAGAACTCGTGGGTTGCCGGTTGCATGGGCGTCGCGCAGACGCCGCAATAGCGATGCGTGCGGGCCCATTCCGCCAGCTGAAAGGCACGTCCGGCCAGTGCGGCCTGTTCGCCTAGTTCGCTGAGCAGCGCGCGTAATTTGCGAAATGCGTAGCCCGGTGGCGCCTCGGTGGTGAGGGGGACATGGGTGGTGCGGATATCCGGGTTGTTCAGCCACACTTGTTGCAAGGCGTCGGGCTGCAGGTCCAGCGCGGCGCAAGCTGTCGCGTTAGGTAATTCAAGACCAGTCTCCTGGACCAGCAGTTCGTTACCTCGGAAAATAAAATTCAAGATGCTTCCTTGCGCTGACGGGCTGAGACTATTTTCAGCCGCTACTTTACAGCGGGAATGGACGATTAGGGGAGACTTCAGGCATTTGTCAGCCGGGCGATCGCGACATCGAGCGGCCAGGCTAACGTCTCGACCAGATCGGCAATGGCGTCGACGTTATCTAGGGGTACACGCGGCAAGGGGTGATCTTCCGAGGCAACATCGGTGGCAATGGCGCCGATGCTGGGATCGTCGGGGTACAGCCAGGGTTTTTCGTTAATCTGACGATGGACTTCGATTTTGATGTGGGCGTTGCGCTTGAAGCCCTCGACCAGGATGAAATCAACAGGGCTCATGGCGTTGAGGAGTTCGCCCAACTCGGGCTCGGGGGCGCCCCGCAGCTCGTGCATCAGCGCCCAGCGTGCGGACGAGGCAACGAGGACCTCCGTTGCGCCCGATGCGCGATGCAGAAACGAGTCTTTACCGGGTGTGTCGATATCAAAGGCGTGATGGGCGTGTTTTAGGGTGGAGACGCTATAGCCCCGAGCCTGCAGGCAGGGGATAAGCTTGGTCAGCAACGAGGTCTTGCCCGCGCCGCTCCATCCGGCAAAACCAATAATTCTTGTCATTGTCGAGCTCGTAACAGGGTTAAATCAGGCTGTCGAACGGCAGAACATCAACGAGCTCACCGGCGGCGATGTTGCCTTGCTCATGGTGGAGCACCATCAAGCCATTGGCTTCGCTCATGCTGCGCAAAATCCCTGATCCTTGTGAGCCGGTAATGCTGGCTTGCCATCCTCCGTCGGGAGAGGGCGTCACGATGGTCCGCTGGTATTCGGTCCGCCCCGGTTTTTTTCGTATCGGTTGCGCGGCTGTGCAGCGCAGTAACGGCAGGGTTTGAGGCGTAGCGCCCGCCATGGTCAATAACGCATCGCGTACTAGCGCATAGAACGTCACCATGACAGCCACCGGGTTGCCTGGCAAGCCAAATAAAATGGCGTCGCCATGATCGGCGCGAATGCGGCCGATTGCCATGGGCCGGCCGGGGCGCATGGCGATACGCCAGAACAGGACGTCCCCTAATTCCGCCATCACGGTTTTCGTATAGTCGGCCTCGCCTACGCTGACGCCTCCCGAGGTAATCACCGCATCTGCGTTTGCGGCCGCGCTGCTGAAGGCTGTGGCCAGGGCTTGCGGGTCATCGCGCACGACGCCCAGATCCAGTACCTCGACACCCAGCCGCTGGAGCATGCTCCATAGCGTGTAGCGATTGCTGTCGTAGACACAGCCTTCGTCGAGCGGCTCGCCCACGGAACGCAATTCGTTGCCGGTAGAAAAAAAGGCGACGCGCAGGCGTCGTTGCACAGGGACTTCGGCCTGACCCAGCGAGGCCAATAAGCCGATGTCGGCGGGACGCAAAATCCGTCCGGCCTTCAAGGCGCTGTCGCCGATGGCCAGGTCTTCGCCCGCCAGGCGGCGGTTGTCGCCCGCGCGCAAGACGTTCGCGGGAATGATGATGCGATCGGCGTCCTGGCGGATAAATTCTTGAGGAACGACGGTATCCAGGCCAGCCGGCATCACAGCACCGGTCATGATGCGCACGCACTGTCCGGCACCGACGCAGGGGGCTGATTGATCGCCCGCTAACAACTCTCCCGCAACCTGCAGGATGGTATCGACGTTTTCCGTCAACTCGCGCCCGGCAAAGGCATACCCGTCCATGGCGGAGTTGTCATTCGCGGGGACATTCAGATGCGAGAGGATATCGCGTGCCAGCACGCGGCCCAGGGCCGAACGCAGGGGAAGCATCTCGACGGCATTGATACGCGGTACTAGTTGATCGATAAACGCACGGGCTTGAGGAATCGGCAGTGCAGTGGGGTCATAGCCGCTGATGCAGGAGACGATGGAAGCCAGGCTGGGGGGCAAGGGGCGGGTCATGACGAGAGTTGTTGCAGTTCGGTCAGGGTATTGGCGCCGGCAAAGGCTTGCGCATCGTCAAAGCGCACGTCAATACAGCGGTGTTGGGCTGTCCAGACGTCAATTTTGCGCTGCCCGCTATGGAGAAACTCGAGGAGGCTGCCGAGCAACGAGGTTTTCATCAGGCAGAAAACCGGCTGGGTACGTAGCTTGCCATCCTGCGGTGTGGCGGCCATGGCAATGTCAGCATCGTGGTCGACCAACTCCTGGGCCAGGCGTTCGACCAAATCGAGAGGAAAGCGGGGACAGTCACAGGGTACCGTGACGAGGTAGGGGGTTTCGCAGCGCTCCAGCCCGGCTGCCAGTCCCGCTAGCGGTCCGGCGAAATCAGGCAGGTTATCGGGCCATACGGGGACCCCCATGGCCTCGTAGGCGGCCAGGTTGCGGTTGGCGTTGATCATGGCGCAGCCGACCTGGGGGGCCAGGCGCATCAGTGAATGCAAGGCCATGGGCATGCCTTGGTAGCTTTGCAGCCCCTTGTCTACGCCGCCCATGCGGCTGCCTCGCCCGCCCGCGAGGATGAGGCCCGTGATGTCTTGAGTATGGATCATGGCACGCGATAAAAAAACCGCGTTCAGCAGCGCGGATTGCCAGCCAGTATAGACCAGCCCGTTGTCGAGCTGACGTACCTTGTCCGTTGCCGCAGACACCGCGCTTGCCCCCCGATATGGGTGGGGAGGGGGAGCCTGCGGATACGCATAATAGTGCACAAAGGGGTCGAAGTACCCCCATCCGGATGGAGACTGACATCATGAGTGCCAAGCAACCCAGCATATCGGACCGCGTTCACGCGGGCCGCAGAAACACGCTGCTGCAGCTGCTAGCGGCAGGTGCCGCTTGCACCAGCCTATCCCCGGTTCGAGTCTGGGCAAAGGGCGCTTATCCCAAGCAACCCATACGCATTGTCGTGGGTTTTGCCGCCGGGGCGGCCACCGATGCGTTTGCCCGCATCGTGGCGCGTAAGCTCGGCGATGCGATGGGGCAGCAATTTATCGTAGAAAACAAGCCCGGTGCGGCGACGCGGATTGCCATGGACCATGTGTGTCGTTCGGACGCCGATGGCTATGTGCTGGGATTTGCCACAGCGGTTACGACCGCGTTTCCGCTGATGTTCGAAGGCGTGGCCTTTTCCCCGGGTAAGGATTTCACGCCCGTCAGCATGTTGGGGCGCGCGCCCATGTACTTGGTGGTGCGCAGTTCCCTGCCAGTCAAGACGTATGCCGAGTTCGTCGAATATGGCAAGAAGCACGGCAATCTCACGTTCGGACATCAAGGGGTGGGTAGCAACCCCCACCTGGCTGGAATGACCTTGGCCGATTCGGCCAGCATGAAGATCGTGCCCGTTCCTTACAAGGGCGGCGGGCCCGTGGCGGTCGCCTTGGGATCTGATGAGGTCGACTTCGGCATGTTGGAATACGCTGCCATCCGCGCTATGTTGGAACGCGGCGCAGTGCGTCTATTAATGGTGACTGAGCCCAAGCGTTCGACACTGAGGCCCGATATTCCTACCGGCCGCGAACTGGGTGTGGCGCCGGAAGTCGAGGGCCTGGCTCCCTGGTTCATGTTGATCGCGCCGGCCGGTACCCCGCCAGCGGTCATCCAGGTGCTCAACGATCAGCTCAAGTCCGCGATCAACCTGCCCGATGTACGTGAAGCGCTTAATGGCCTGGGTATAGAAGGCGAGTACACCACCTCCGATCAGGCGGCACAGTACTTCCAAGCCCAGCGCGAACGCATCGAACGGTTAGTGAGCGATCTGCACATATCCATCAAGACCTGACGGCCTATCGACATGACATTCGATCTGACACTGCGCGCTTCGTCACTGCTTATCCGGGATGATGTCGCCGAGTTCGTCCATCAGCGTCCCGATACGCGTAATCCACTTTCAGTTGAATTACGCGAAGACTACAAACAGATGCTGACCGTCGTGGAGCACAATCGCGCGGTGAAGGTTCTGCTGATCACCGGCTCAGGCGGCAGTTTCTGTGCAGGCGGCAACATCAAGGAGATGCAGGATCGCCTACAGGGGGATGACGAGTCGGTGCGTACACCGGCCGCCACGCGTGCCAGGCTGGCTGATGCCAATGCCTGGTTGCGGCGTCTGCGAGCGTTGGATGCGGTGGTGATTGCCGCTGTGGACGGCAGCGCGTTCGGTGGCGGACTGAGTTTGGCGCTGCACGCGGACTTCATCCTGGCGTCGACTCGCGCGGTATTCAGTATGTCGTTCGCTCGCTTGGGGCTGACGCCAGACTTCGGCGCGGTTTATCTGCTGCCTCGTATCGTGGGCGTCACCGCCGCCCGCGACATGATGCTGACGGGCCGCAAAGTCAGTGCTCAGCAGGCGCTGCATATGGGCATGATCCACGAGTTGCATACACCGGACCTTTTGCTGCAGCGTGCTCGCGCCATGGCTCGAGCACTGAGCCGGGCATCGGGGGACGCGATGGGCATGACGAAAAAGCTTTTGAATCAAAGCCTAGACGCTGACTACGACACATTGGGTGCCGCCGAAGCCTATACACAGGCCGTGGCCATGTCTACCGGTTATCACCGGCAGGCTATCGCTGCCTTCCTGGAGAAAAGGCCGGCGCTTTATGACTGGGAGCGCGACAGTGGCTCTATGGAATCGGGAGATCAGCAGTGACAACGGGGCAACGAACGGGGCCGCTCGCAGGCTTGAAAGTGATAGATCTGGCTACCATCGTGGCCGCGCCTTCTGCGGCGGCATTGTTATCGGACTATGGCGCAGAGGTCATCAAGATCGAATTGCCGCGCGTGGGCGATGGGTTACGCAATTTTCCTCCTTTCAAAGACGGTAAGTCGTTGTGGTGGAAGGTCGTTAACCGTGACAAGCGCCTGCTATCCCTGGATCTGCGCAAACCGCGCGGCCAGGAGATATTCAAGTCGCTATTGCGCGATTGCGATGTACTGATAGAGAACTTCCGCCCCGGCACGCTGGAAAAATGGGGACTGGACATGGACACGCTGTGGCGTGAGCAACCTCGATTGGTCGTGTTACGCGCCACCGCGTTCGGGCAGACGGGTCCGTATGCCGACCGGCCGGGCTTTGCGCGCATCTTCGAGGCGATGGGCGGCATGACATACATTACGGGCGAACCCGATGGCGCACCTATGCATGTCGGTTTTCCAATAGGCGATTCTATTGGCGGACTATTCGGTGCGCTGGGCGTGATGGCGGCCTTGTGGAAGCGGGCTGCCGATCCCCATGCCCCGGGCGAAGAGATCGACCTGTCCCTGACCGAGGCCACGATCAAACTTCTGGACTTTCTTCCCATGCAGTATGACTTGTTGGACAAGTCCCAAGAGCGGTCGGGCAACGTCAGCCAGTATGCCGCCCCCACCGGTGTCTATCAGACTCGTGATGGGCAGTGGGTGTCGCTTTCGGGCAGTACTGATGCACTGTTCTTGGCCAATTGCCGGGCGATTGGCCGTGAAGACCTACTGTCCGATACCCGCTTCCAGGGCAACCGCAATCGCTGCCTGCATGCGCAGGCAGTCAATCAAATTTTCAAAGATTGGTTCGGTGCCCATGACCTAGACGACGTATTGGAACGCTTTCGCCTCCATGAAGGCACGGTAGCGCCGGTTTATTCGGCATGCCAGATGGTGAACGACCCCCAAGTACGAGCCCGTGCGTTTTTGCAAACCGTGCCTGATCACGAGTTCGGCGAAGTGCGCATGCCGGGTGTGGTGCCGCGTTTTCGCAATGACGACTGCCGCGTTTCCCGCTCAGGCGGCGACATGGGATGGGACAACGAACGCATACTTGTCGATCAACTGGGCTTGAGCGCGGATCAGTTGCAAGAGCTGCAGCGCGATGGCGTCATATAAGGCGGCACCATGTCGCGAACCATCATTGAAGAACAGGACGGCGATGTATTGCGCGTGCTGATCAACCGGCCTGAGAAGCGCAATGCACTGGACATGGATATGTTCGAACGCATGGCAGGCTTGCTGTTGCGTGCTGAGCATGCACCCGATATAGGCGCTGTCATGTTGGCAGGCACGGGTGATGGATTCTGCGCGGGCCACGATCTGCAGGCGTTCGCGGCTTGGCCTCAGTGCGCCGGCGACCCTGTGCCGCGTTTTCTGCACGCGCTGGCCGGCCTGCACAAACCGCTGGTGGTGGCGGTACATGGCTGGGCGGTAGGCATAGGCGCGACGTTATTGCTGCACGCCGACTGGATTATCTGCACCCACGATGCGCGGATCCATATGCCGTTTATCGACCTCGAAATTGCGCCGGAGGCCGGCAGCAGCCTGTTGTTGGCGCAATGTATAGGACCGGCGCGCGCCAAGCGGATGCTGCTGGCCGGAGAACCGATCAGCGGACAGGATGCTTATGATTGGGGATGGGTGACCGAACTTGATACGTCGGACCATATCGCGGACAGCGCTGTCGAGCGCGCCGCTCGACTGGCCGCGAAATCCAGCGCCGCCTATGGCCGAATCAAGCGTTGGCTGTCGCCGCAGTATGAAGTGCGTCAACGTATCGATGAAGAGATCGACGCCATCAATACCGCGCTGATCAAGCGTGGCAAAGCCAACCCTCGGAGATGAACGTCGTATGAAAAAGGCTCATATTGTCTATGCGCATCCCGAACCTCAATCATTCGTGAACGCCATGGTCGACCGCGCACGCGCCGCCCTGCAGCAGGCGGGGTGGCAGGTTTCGATATCGGACCTTTACGCCAAGGGGTTCAATCCGGTGGCCAGTGCCGAGGATTTTCGCGACCGTCGCGATCCCGGTCACCTGGTCTATTCGCTTGAACAGCGTCATGGGTGGTCCAGCGGCACACTGGCGTCGGATATCGTCGAAGAGGTCGAAGCGGTACTGGCCGCGGACCTGCTGGTACTGGCGTTCCCGGTGTTCTGGTTCTCGATGCCGGCCATGATGAAAGGCTGGATCGACCGCGTGTTCCTCTCAGGAACCTTCTACGGTGGCAGGCGCGTTTACGACCGTGCGGGTATGGCAGGCAAGCGCGCGTTGGTGTTGACCTCGCTGGGCGGACGCGAGCACATGTTCGGCAAAGACGCCATTCATGGCGAGTTGTCCATGGGCATGCTGCGGCACTTGTTGCAGGGCACCTTGGGCTACGTAGGTTATCAGGTCTACGAGCCGTTCATTGCTTATCACGTGCCCTATGTAACGGCAGAAGCGCGTGCCCAAGTACTGGATGCGCTGGATGCGCAGGTCGGCAGCCTGGAAGGCCGTCGCATACTCCGTTTTCCGTCGCTGGACGCCTTCGACGAGTTCTTCCGGCCTTTGCCTGATGTTTGAAGGCACGCGTCGCGTTGGTTGACGGTGTTTGTGGCCGGCTCCTATGATGGGACGCTTCATGGTTCCTGCGCACCGGCCGCCGGGCCCCCAAGAGCTTCCTCCTTATTCGAGCATGCACCGGACTCCAAATGCCCCCTCTAGTGGCGGTGCCCAGCGGTCTGTCGTAATGCCCACGCCCACTGGTGTATGGGCGCCCCAACGCCTGGTCGACGCACTTGGCCGTCTACCAGATCGACGTTGCATCGTACTGACTGGCCCCGCCGCCAGCGGAAAAACCCTGCTATTGCAGACGTGGGCGGGGCGCCTACGTAGCAACGGCGCGGCGGTCATTTGGGTGCAGGGCAGCGAACTGAGCCCATTGGGGTTGGTGTCCACGCTGGTGCAGCGTTGTGTCGCGCTCGATCCCGCAATCGCGTCCTTGTTCCCGAACCCCTTTCCTTCGGACCACGGCGAGGCCATGTCCTATCTGTCAGTGGCGCTGGTACGAGCCGCAGCCACTTGGCGCCAGCCCATTGTCATTGTCTTCGATAACTTGCATGCACTACGGCATCCGGAAGAATTGCGTGTCTTGCAGCCACTGCTCGATTATTGCCCCGCTGGGCTGCAATGCGTATTTGCCGGCCGCGAGCCTCCCGCGCTGTCGCTGGGCCGCCTCAGGGCCTATGGCAATGTGCTCGAGGTCGACCCTGGTGATTTGCAATGGACACCGGACGAGATCAGAGACTGGGCGAAGGCGTGTCTGGATATCGTGCCGGCGCGGATCGAGGCCGATTGGCACGCCGTGTCGGCGGGGTGGTGCGGCGGGCTGCATTTTCTATTGCGAGCGTATCAACGAGATCAAAGTGCTATCCACGACGGGCCGTCGCGCCTGCCACAAGAGGCGCTTGCCTACTTGCAGCACCAAGTGCTGGAACGCCTGCATCCCGAAGATGTACGGCGTCTGACGCTGCTGTCTATACTAGAAGACGTCGATGCCGAGCTGTGCGCCGCATTGTGCACAATGGCTGTGGACGATTGCGTGGCGATGCTTCAGCGATGGCGCGCCGAGATTGGTTTTGTGTCGAATCAGACGGGGCCGTATGGCGTGGCCGAATGGCGCCTCCAGGCTCCCTTGAAGGCATTACTGTCGATGCATTTTTCACGGCTGGACGAGCGCGAGCAGGCAAAAGTGCATCGTGCCGCCAGCAACGAGTTCGCCCGGCGTGGCCAGCGCGTGCGCGCCGTGGTGCACGCGGTGGTTTGTGGCGATATGGATCACGCTGCGGCCATGGTTGAACGCTATGCCGGCGAATTGTTCCGCATTGGTGATTGGCGGCAACTGTCGGACGTGATTCTCCAGTGCTCTCCTGAGCACGTCGCGGTCCGACCGGGTTTGAGAGTATGGCGAGCTCTATTGGCGCTGCTGCAGCATCGGTTCGACGATTGCCGTGGCGAACTGGACATGCTGGATGGCGCAAAGGACGGTTTCGACGCATCCGTCCGGTATCGCATCCTGGTGATTCGAGGGCTGTTGGCGGTGCATTCCGACGACATGGGCCTAGCTATGGAGTTGTTCCCGCATTTGCAGGTACCGCCGCCGCACGTGGAAGATATCGCGCTGGCCGGCGGGCGCAACGTACTTTCGTGGATACATATCTACCGCAACGAATACGCCCAGGCACGTGCCATTCAAGCGGGGCAGGAGCGGGGCCGAGCCCCCATGAGCACACCGTTCGGCGTGCTGACGGGCCGCTGCATGGTGGGTTTCAGCCTGGCGCTTGAAGGCCAGATGACTGCTGCCGAGCATTTGTATCGCGACGTGCTTTACGAATGCGAGAAACGCGACGAGGCGGCCGCCGATACGCTTGGGCTGGCTACCGGCTTGCTGTGTGAGGTGCTTTACGAACTTGGCAACCTGGATGAAGTCTTGTTGCTGCGCAGTCGTTTGCGAGAATTCGAGCGTCTCGCGTGGCCGGACACCTTGTTGCGTGTCATGTTGGTGCTCAGCCGTACTCTGGCGCTGAAAGGCAAGATGCAAGAGGCGTTGGTCGTCGTGCGCAGGCTGGACGGCTATGCTCGCCAGCGCGGCCTGGACCGCCTGCTTTCATATGGCTTGCTCGAACAATTCAGGCTGCACCTGCGTTGCGGGCATGGTCCGCAGGCCGATGCATGCTGGAATGAGATCGGCGTGCTGCGCGCCAAGCATGCCGAGGTCGAATCCAGCGTCCTGAGTGAAATCTCCGTGGTCGCCGACCGCGCCGATATCCTGCGATGTCTGCACGAGGGCCGCCTGCTGGATGCTCGTGGAAAGATCCTGGTGCTGCTTGATGTCTGTGTGCAGCGCGGCCGTAATCGCCGTGTGGCGGCCCTGTATTTTCAGTTGGGTGCGATCGAGCGCGCCATGGGCAACTTACGGGCGGCTCACGAGGCTACCGTAAAAGGGTTGGAAATCGGCCATCGGCTGGGCCTGGTGCGCAGCCTGCTCGATGCCCATCCGGACGTTCCCGAACTGGCCGCGTTGGCGCTGAATTCCCGTGTGCTTGACCCCTTGTTGGTATTCCAGGCCGACCGATTGCGTGCGGTCGCTGGCGCAGGGCCATTGGCCCAGGCCGCCATCGGCGGCATGACCGGCGCCGAAGCGGCGCGCCCGTCAGGCCGATTGCCCGCGATGCAGCTTACCGATCGCGAGCGTGAAGTCGTGCGCTTGTTGACCTTGGCGCTACCCAACAAGAAAATCGCCCGCGAACTGGGTTTGTCGCCAGAAACCGTCAAATGGCACTTAAGCAACATCTATTCCAAGCTCGGCGTGGCCACTCGGGATGAAGTCGTGGCACGCATGCGCGAGTAGGCGTGTCAAGTCTCGGGCGGGTTCTTGAAGTTCGGCAGGCTATGTTTCCCGAGCCCGTGGTCGCTAGCCGGTCGACCTGTCCGGCTCAGCCCCGACCATCCAATTCGTCTGCGTATGACTGCCCTCACGCGGCAACGCAAGGGGCTCTGCTAACATGACTCGAAGCGGCCGCGACAGCGGCCTTTCCTTCCCTTCTTTTTGCCGACTTTTCCCCCACAGCCCTCATGGTCGCTTCCGATACTTTGCTTCAGGCCTTGCAGGCCGTCAATGACCCTAATACGGGCAAACCCTTGGCAGACCCCAAGGCCGTAAAAAACCTTCAGATCGATGGCGCTGACGTGGCGTTCGATGTGGAACTGGGCTATCCGGCCAAAAGCCAGATCCCGGCGTTTCGCGGCGCGTTGATCGCGGCGGCCAAATCGGTGCCTGGCGTGGGGAATGTATCTGTCAACGTGCGTTCGGTGATCGCTGCGCATTCCGCCCAAAAAGGGGTGGCGTTGTTGCCCAACATCAAGAACGTGATTGCGGTAGCCTCGGGCAAAGGCGGCGTGGGCAAGAGCACGACCGCGGTAAACCTGGCGCTGGCCCTGGCTAGCGAGGGCGCCCGGGTCGGCGTGCTAGATGCCGATATTTATGGCCCCAGCCAATCCATGATGTTGGGGATTGACGCGCGTCCACAAAGCGAGGACGGTAATACCATGGAGCCTCTGGAAAACTATGGGATTCAGGTCATGTCCATTGGTTTTCTGGTGGATGCGGACGAGGCCATGATCTGGCGTGGCCCGATGGCGGTGCAGGCGCTGGAGCAACTTCTGCGTCAAACCAACTGGAAAGACCTGGATTATCTGGTGGTGGATATGCCGCCGGGCACGGGCGATATTCATCTCTCGCTGAGCCAGAAAGTGCCGGTGACCGGAGCCGTGATCGTCACGACGCCCCAGGACATCGCCTTGCTGGACGCGCGAAAGGGCGTCAAAATGTTTGAAAAGGTCGGTGTGCCAATCTTGGGCGTGGTCGAAAACATGGCTGTTCATATCTGTAGCCAATGCGGTCACGCCGAACATATATTTGGTACGGGCGGAGGCCAGAAAATGGCGGCGGATTACAACTTGCCCTATTTGGGCGCGTTACCGTTGGACATCAACATCCGTTTGCAGGCCGATGGTGGCCAGCCCTCCGTTGTCGCGGATCCGGATGGCGAAGTCGCCGGTTTGTACAAATCCGTGGCGCGTCAGGTCGCGGTGTCCGTTGCGGCCATGGCCAAAGATCATTCTTCGAAGCTGTCGGCAATTTCGATCAGCCGGGCGACATAGCAGACGGAAGATCATGAGCGATTCCTTACCTGTTAGCCTGGAAGTGGCCGTGATTATGCGCAAAGAGCGCATTATCGGTCCGATGAGCCGTTGGCAGGAATGGCGTTGGGTACTGGATGACGTCGTCGTCAACGAATCGACGTTTGGATCGACGGCGCGGCTTTTATATAAAGACGATACGCAAGAGCGTTGGCTACATCCGGGTTATACCGTGCGTTTGTTCAAGGATGATGCCGAAGGCTACGTGTTGAACGCAACGACGTCCGCACCCTGTTGGTTTGTGTTGTGGCGTATGCACGATGCCGAGGATGGCGGCGAGCCGCAGGCCCGACCGGAAATCGTGACGCTCAGTTATCACGATGCGGGCCGCTGGCTGGATGCGCAGGAAACTGTTGAGCAAGTGCCGGCGCCGCAAGCGGTGGTGCAGTGGTTGAATGCCTTTATCGCAGCGCATTATGTGCCCGAGCCCAAACGGCGCAAACGTCCGGCCAGCTTTCAATCTTTGCAGGATCGCTTCGGTAATCCGGCGTCGGTCTCAACACAAAAGAAGTTTCGTGGTGAGGGATCGTCATGACCTCGGCTGACCGGGCAGGCTTTCTACATCGATGGTCGCGCCGAAAGACCGAGGCTCGCGAGGGTGTGTCGCGAGACGAGGATCGTCTGTCACAGGAGACGTCGACGGAGCTTGATGTCGCCGCTGGCGGTATGCCGTCTGCACAGCAGTCAGGGCAGACGGACGAGTCTCCCCTCAAAGAACGACAGGCGGATGCCTTGCAGCCTGCCCCCGGGCGGATAGAACGTGCTTCGGTGCCCCCTGCGGATCCATCGGCCCAGGCCGATCCGCCGCCGCTGACTCTGGAGGATGTGCAGGCGCTGACGAAAGAGTCCGATTTCGCGCCTTTCGTCTCGCGGCAAGTCGCGCCCGATGTGAAAAATGCGGCGTTGAAAAAGCTGTTTTCAGACCCGCACTACAATGTGATGGACCGGTTGGATACCTATATCGACGATTATTCGAACATGGAGCCGTTGCCGGCGCCGATGTTGCGACGAATGGTCAGCGCCCATGCTCTGAACATGTTTGACTCCGCCGAAGACGGTAACGGCGTATTGCCCACCGAGGGAGCGACGATCGAGGCGAGCGAGAACCAGGTTGAGTTGCCCGCAGGGGCTGAGCAAGCGGCGCCGGGCGACGATGCGGGTACCGTCGACGCCCGATCCGTAGCAGCGCCCACGCCAGCATCCGATCTCTCTGAGCCAGCCGCGGATGACACCCCGCCGATCCCACCACGCTAAGGCCGCGTGGCGTCGTCACCCATCGTGGCGGCGCGGTAAAACCCTTTCCTGTCTGATTTCTATGACTTTGCTGCCATGACGACTCTGATTTGCGACTGCAACCGCACCATGCCACTGGCCGTCGACGAGTTGGGCAGAGCGTTGGGCGAGCCCTTGGCGCCTCATTCTCTGCTCTGCCGTAGCCAGGCGGGTGATTTCCAGCAAGCGATTCGTGGTACGGATCCGGTGATCGTGGCCTGTACCCAGGAAACGCGCCTGTTTGGTGAACTGGCCCGTACGACCGAAGGGGCCATTGCCCCGGTGCGCTTTGTCAATATCCGTGAAACGGGCGGCTGGAGCCGCGACGCCAGTCAGGCGATGCCTAAACTGGCCGCGTTGCTGGCCGCGGCGCATTTGCCCGATCCTGATCCCGTTGCCACTGTTACCTATCGCAGCGCGGGGCGTCTGTTGATTATTGGTCCGCTTGACCGGGCCGAGCAGGCCGCGGCCCTGCTGGATGATGTGCTGGAAATCACGTTATTTGCGCACGGCCAACACCATGCGGGCGGCTCCCAAGTCCGTCAGTATCCTGTGCTGGCAGGCAAACTGGATCATTTGGACGGGCGGTTGGGGGCTTTTGAGCTGTCCTGGACGCAGAGCAATCCGATTGATCTGGATCTGTGTACGCGTTGCAATGCCTGCGTGGCAGCTTGTCCCGAGGGGGCCATCGGTCTGGATTATCAAGTAGACCTTGACCGTTGTTCGTCGCATCGAAGTTGTACGGCATCCTGTACGGTGGCGGGCGCAATCGATTTTCAGCGTCCGCCCAGGCAACTGATCGAAACGTTCGACTTGGTGCTGGATTTGGGCACAACGCCGCAGTTTCGCCGTCACGCGCCGCCGCAGGGCTACTTTACCTGGCCGGATGGTGCGCCGAGTACGCTGCTGACATTGCGCGGGATGGTCGGCGAGTTCGAAAAGCCCAAGTTTTTTGAATACAAGCAGTCTCTCTGTACGCACAGCCGCAATGAAACCGTGGGCTGCCGGGCCTGTGTGGACGTCTGTTCGGCCGAGGCCATACGCAGCGACAAGCATCGTCAGCAGATTGTGGTCGATCCGCATTTATGTGTGGGATGCGGCGCCTGTACGACCGTGTGTCCGAGCGGCGCCATCTCTTACGCCTATCCACGCAACCCGGATCAGGGGTTGAAATTGCGCACCTTGCTGGGCACGTACGCACAAGCCGGTGGGCGCGACGCCACCCTGCTGCTGCACAGCCAGCAAGGCGGACAACAACTGGTCGAAGCGCTAGGCCGTGCCGCGCAATTGAAACAGGCACAGGGCGTACCCGCTAACGTGATTCCGGTTCCCTTATGGCATACCGCCGGTGTGGGCGCCGATCTCTGGCTGTCGGCGGTCGCGTTTGGCGCGACGCAGGTGGTGGTGCTGTTGACGGACGAAGAGGCACCTCAATACAAGGAGGCTCTGCGCGCACAAATGGACATTGCGCAAAGCATTCTGAATGGGCTGGGTTATAGGGGCCAACATTTGCACTTGCTGTATGCCACGACGCCTGACGCGCTGGATGCCGCCCTGAAAACGGTCGCGAGCCAACGTCCCCAGGGGCCTGGCCAGCCGGCCCGTTTTGCGGTCGCCCCGGAAAAGCGGGCGACGCTTAGCTTGGCACTGGATCATTTGATTGCGCTGGCGCCTGGCCCGTTGCCCGACGCGATCGACCTGCCTGCCGGCGAGCCTGGCAGCGGTGCGCCGTTTGGGGCCGTGGCAGTCAATGCCGATACCTGTACGCTGTGCATGAGTTGCGTGAGCGCCTGCCCGGCCAACGCGTTGCAAGACAATCCGCAATTACCGCAGTTGCGTTTCATCGAAAAGAACTGCGTGCAGTGTGGTTTGTGCGAGAAGACTTGCCCGGAAGACGCGATAGCGTTGGTGCCGCGTTTGCTGCTGTCCGAGCGGCGCAAGGAAACCGTGGTGCTCAATGAGGCTCAGCCGTTTCATTGCGTACGGTGCAACAAGCCCTTTGGCACGCAAAAGGGCGTCGAAGCGATGTTGCATCGGCTGGGGGGGCACGCCATGTTTCAGGGGGCGGGGCTGGAACGTCTGAAAATGTGCGGCGATTGCCGTGTTATCGACCTGTATTCATCGTCCGACGAAGCACGGATCACTGACCTATGACGAATATCCCGCCTGCCATGACTGCATCTGCCAATCACGACGAAGACTTTGCCCGGGCGGAGATTTATAGCCTGTTGGCGCAGTTGTTCTATGCACCGCCTGCTGCGGAATTGCTGGCGCAGTTGCGCGGTGCGGCGGATGCCCCGCCGGACAGCACATTGGCACCCTCGTGGAGTGCGCTACAAGCCTGTGCGCGTGAACTGGAGGTGTCCGCGATACAAGCCGAGCACGACGCATTGTTTGGCGGTGTCGGAAAGCCCGATGTCTATCTGTTCGGGTCTCATTATCTGGCGGGTTTTCTGAACGAAAAACCGCTGGTTCGTTTACGCGATGACCTCGCGGCCCTGGGATTGGCGCGTGATCCGGCTATGCCGGAAACGGAAGACCATATTGCGTATTTGTGCGAGGTCATGCGTTTTTTGATCATCGGTACAGACGCTGAAACGTCAAATTTGGTTCAGCAACGGGACTTTTTCTCGGCACACATTCGGCCCTGGGCGGATGATTTGTGCGCTGCGGTGGTGCAACAACCGGCTGCGCGATTTTATGCGCGGTTGGCAGAATTTTTCCGTGATTTCAAGAATATAGAAGCGCAGGGCTTCGATATGTTGTCCTGACTGAGAGCCTCGCCAGCTCGCTTGTTATGTTGCGTTGTTAATAGCCATACCTACTTAATGGGAATTGGCCCTTTACCTTTTCTCGGGGTACAGTATGCAAAGTGTTTCATATCTAGTTGCCCCGGAGGGGATCGTCATGTCACAAAAGAACCCTCGACTCTCGCGTCGGACGTTTTTGGCAGGCGCCGCGACAGTAGGCGCCGCGGGGG
>NZ_CBCSFP010000002.1:373984-559587 GCF_965138755.1 Bordetella tumulicola
CCCCCCCCGCGGCCGCTAGTGCGGCCATGCTGCCAGAGTCCCGCCAAGCCGCTCAAACCGCAACGGATGCCAAGCCGATTCCCAAGAGTGGGGGGGGTTACCACCTGAGCGAACACGTCAAACGCTATTACAAAACCACGCTCGTCTGACGGAGTAAGGCATGTTACTTACTAAAAAAACTGCTGCCGCGAGCGATAACGCGGCCGAATCAAATTTCGTGCAAAGCCTGCGCCGGGGCTTGTCGCAGGCTTTGCCGACGATGGATCGCCGCTCGTTTTTGCGTCGTTCGGGTATCGGAGTGGGTGCCGGCCTGGCTGCTGCGCCGTTGGCCTTGGTGCGCCGGGCCGATGCCGCTGAAACCCAAGAAATCTTGGTCGGCAAGACTAAAACTTCCGTCCGGCGTACCGTCTGTACGCACTGTTCTGTGGGCTGTGCGGTCGATGCCGTGGTGGAAAACGGTGTCTGGGTGCGCCAAGAGCCCGTGTTTGATTCCCCCATCAACCTGGGGGCACATTGTGCCAAAGGTGCCGCCGTACGCGAACACGGTCATGGCGAGCATCGCCTGCGTTACCCGATGAAGCTGGTCAATGGCAAGTACGAGCGCATCAGTTGGGACACGGCATTGACCGAAATTTCCGCTCAGTTGATGAAGCTCAGCAAGGAGAGCGGGCCAGATTCCGTCTACTGGATCGGGTCGTCCAAGCACAACAACGAGCAGTCGTACCTGTTTCGCAAGTTTGTCAGCTATTTCGGCAGCAATAACTGTGATCACCAGGCACGTATTTGTCACTCCACAACGGTGGCGGGAGTGGCCAATACCTGGGGTTACGGTGCCATGACCAACTCGTACAACGACATGCAGAATTCCAAAGTCGCTTTGTACATTGGTTCGAACGCGGCCGAAGCGCACCCCGTGTCGATGCTGCACATGCTGCATGCCAAGGAAACGGGCTGCAAGATGATCGTGGTGGATCCGCGTTTTACGCGGACCGCCGCGAAGGCAGATAGGCACGTCCGCATTCGTTCGGGTACGGACGTCGCGTTTTTGTTCGGTCTGCTGTATCACATCTTTAAGAATGGTTGGGAAGATCAGGCCTATATCGATGCCCGCGTCTATGGCATGGATCAAGTCAAGGCCGACGTGTTGGAAAAGTGGACCCCGGAAAAGGTGCTCGATGTGTGCGGTGTCGACGAAGACACCATGTTCAGCGTGGCCAAGACGATGCATGAAAATCGCCCGGGTACGTTGGTGTGGTGCATGGGGCAGACCCAGCACTCCATCGGTAACGCCATGGTGCGTGCCTCCTGTATCGTGCAGTTGGCCTTGGGCAATATCGGCAGATCGGGCGGAGGCGCCAATATTTTCCGCGGCCACGACAACGTGCAAGGCGCGACCGATGTCGGTCCCAATCCGGACTCATTGCCCGGCTACTACGGCTTGACCGAAGGTTCGTGGAAACACTTTGCGAATGCCTGGGGTGTTGACTACGAATGGATCAAGAGCCGCTATGCCTCGCCTGAGTTGATGACCAAACCCGGCATCACCGTCTCGCGATGGATCGACGGTGTGTTGGAAGACCCCGAGGTCTTGGATCAACCCACCAACCTCAAGGCCGTCATCTATTGGGGGCATGCGCCCAACTCACAGACGCGCGGCCTGGAGATGAAGCGGGCGATGGACAAGCTGGACCTGCTGGTCGTAGTGGATCCTTATCCTTCTGCCACCGCCGCGATGGCCGCCATGCCTGGCAAACCCGAAGACCTCAATCCCAATCGGGCGGTGTACTTGTTGCCGGCCGCCACGCAGTTTGAGACCAGTGGCTCGTGTACCGCGTCGAACCGTTCTTTGCAGTGGCGTGAAAAGGTCATTGAACCCCTGTGGGAAAGCCGCAGCGATCACATGATCATGTATCAGCTGGCTGAAAAACTCGGCTTTGGCAAAGAGTTCGTCAAGAACTACGAGCTGCAAAAAGTCAAGGGCATGGACGAGCCGGTGATCGAGGATGTGCTGCGCGAGATGAATGCCTGTTGCTGGACGATTGGCTACACCGGCCAAAGCCCCGAACGCCTGAAAGCACATATGCGCAATATGCATGTGTTCGATGTGAAGACCTTGCGTGCCAAGGGCGGCAAAGACGCCGAAACCGGTTACGACTTGACGGGTGATTATTTCGGTTTGCCATGGCCCTGTTGGGGCACGCCCGAGATGAAGCATCCGGGCACGGCCAATCTGTATGACACCAGCTTGAACGTGATGGATGGCGGTGGCAACTTCCGGGCGAACTTTGGCGTGGAACGCGACGGCGTCAGCTTGCTGGCCGAAGACGGCTCACATTCCAAGGGCGCGGATCTGACGACGGGTTATCCGGAGTTCGATCACGTGCTGCTCAAGAAACTGGGATGGTGGAATGAACTGACCGATGCGGAGAAAAAGGCGGCTGACGGCAAAAACTGGAAAACAGATTCCTCCGGCGGCATCATCCGCGTGGTCATGAAAAACCACGGCTGCTATCCGTTTGGTAATGCCAAGGCGCGGGCGGTGGTGTGGAACTTCCCCGATCCGATTCCGCAACATCGCGAGCCTATCTATGGCACGCGGCCGGATCTGGTCGCCAAGTATCCTTCGCACAAAGACTTGAAGACATTCTGGCGCATGCCGACGCTTTATACGTCGTTGCAGCAAAAGAACGTGGCAGACAAACTCTATGAGAAATTCCCGATCATTCTGACGTCGGGGCGTCTTGTCGAGTACGAGGGGGGGGGTGACGAAACACGTTCCAATCCGTGGTTGGCCGAGTTGCAGCAAGAGGCCTTTGTCGAGATCAACCCCAAGGCCGCTGCCGATCGCGGCATTCAGAATGGCGATCGGGTATGGTTGCAGACCCCCACCGGCGCGCGTTTGAATGTGCAGGCGCTGGTGACCGAGCGGGTCGGTCCCGACACGGCGTTTATGCCATTTCACTTTGCAGGTCATTGGCAGGGAGTGGACATGTTAGCGAGTTACCCGGAAGGCGCCGCACCGATTGTGCGTGGCGAAGCGGTCAATACCGGCACCACGTACGGCTACGATTCCGTGACGATGATGCAGGAAACCAAGACCACGATCTGCAATATCGCAAAGGCTTGAGGAGATCGCCATGGCGAGAATGAAATTTGTCTGTGACGCAGAACGTTGTATTGAGTGCAATAGCTGCGTCACGGCTTGCAAGAACGAACACGAAATTCCCTGGGGAGTGAACCGCCGTCGCGTGGTGACCTTGAATGACGGTGTGCCCGGCGAAAAGTCCATCTCGGTGGCCTGTATGCATTGCAGTGATGCGCCGTGCATGGCCGTGTGCCCGGTGAATTGTTTTTATCGCACCGAAGAAGGTGTGGTGCTGCATAACAAGGATACCTGCATCGGTTGTGGTTATTGCTCGTACGCCTGTCCGTTCGGCGCGCCGCAGTTTCCATCCGAAGGGGCCTTTGGCGTGCGCGGCAAAATGGACAAATGCACGTTCTGTGCGGGTGGTCCCGAGGAGCACGGCAGCGAAGCCGAGTTTGAGAAATACGGCCGCAATCGTCTCGCCGAAGGCAAGTTGCCGGCCTGTGCGGAAATGTGTTCCACCAAGGCGTTGTTGGCAGGCGATGGCGACGTGGTGGCGGACATTTTCCGTACTCGCGTCGTGCAGCGTGGCAAGGGTGCCGAGGTATGGGGCTGGGGAACGGCTTATGGGTCGCAGCAAGCCGGACAACCGCCGGCGCAACAGCAACCCGCACCTGACGCAAAGAGCAAGCCATGAGTACGCGTACGGGGTTCTTCGTGATGTGTGTCCTGGCGCTATCGGCTTGCTCGGAGCCTTCGCAGGAGTTGACGTCTGACTCAAGCCAGGGCAAGCCCGAGTACGCCGGTACGGGTAGTAATTTTGTAGCGCCCGGCTGGACGCAGGGAGACAAGGCCAGTTGGACGAGCGAGCTGAAAAAGCGGACTCAGCTCGGACAGAACGAATACAACAAAATTCACTGACCGGAGGCTGCCATGGTACGGTCATTCTTCACAGCCCGTTGGGGGGCATTCTGCACGGCACTGTTGATGGTCGCCGTGTTGTTCGCCCCTGCGGCGGCGCAGCAGGCTACGCCCGCGGGCGGCGGTCTGGGTGGCATTCAGAGCGCCAATATTTTTGAGGTCAAGCCCGATGCCAATGAGCTGCCCGGCTATGCCGAGCAGACTAATGCCGAACGTACCAAGGTACAACCTGGCAATAACGCACCGGTATGGCGCCAGGTGAATTCCGGAGAGCCGGGGTATAGCAGCCTGCCACGCAGCCAGGCGCCCGAGGCGGGCGTGTTGATCCAACGCTTTGTCCAGTATCCAGGCTCGCAGTACACCACTGCCGGTGAGGCGTGGCGTCAGGTGCGCAATCATTGGCTGGTGCCTTATGGCGGCGCGTTACTGCTGATTGCCTTTGTGGCGATTGCCTTGTTTTATCTGGCCAAAGGGCCGATCAAGGTGCACGGTGCCGAAACCGGCCGCAAGATCGAGCGCTTTACCTATTTTGAGCGTGCGGCGCATTGGGTGAATGCGACAGCGTTTGTCATCCTGGCCCTGTCCGGCATCGTGATGGCCTTCGGCAAGTTCTTCATGTTGCCGTGGATGGGTAGCGCTATCTTCGGCAGCGTCACCTGGTTCCTGAAAACCGCGCACAATTTCGTTGGCCCCGTGTTTGCCGTGTCGTTGATCGTGGTGCTGATCACCTTTGCCAAGGACAACGTCTGGCGGCGTTACGATTGGACGTGGATACGCAAGGGCGGTGGATTGTTGCGGCCCCAGCATGTGCCATCGGGCCGTTTCAATGCCGGCGAGAAAATCATGTTCTGGGTCGGCATGCTGTTGCTGGGTGTGGTGGTCGTGGTGTCGGGCTTGTTCCTGGACCGTGTCGTGCCAGGGCTGATGTATACGCGCGGCAATATGCAGATCGCCCACATGGTTCACGCGGTGTCAGTGATACTGATGATGTGCATGTTGCTGGGGCATATTTATCTGGGCACCATCGGAATGAAAGGCGCGTACAAGGCCATGAAAACCGGGTACGTCGATGAAACCTGGGCCCGTGAACACCACGATGTCTGGTATGACGATATCAAGTCGGGCAAGGTCCCCGCGCAACGCACTACCCACCGGGCGTCGAAGGGACGTAGTCAAGCGTTGGTACGGCCGACATCCGGTTCGCATTGAGTCAGACGATCATGCGCAAAGTGGCCTTGCACGGTGGTCCGAGCCATGATTGCCATGGAAGGAGAAGACGCATGAAGACGAGATTCGCAATAGGGTCACTGGCGCTGATTGTGCTTGGCGCACGTGCAGCCTGGGCCGCGCCCAGTCCCGACGATCAGGCCAAGGCCGCCGAGGCTAAAGCCAAGGCGGCGTGGACCACCAAGGTGACGGCGTACAAGCTGTGTGCGTCGCAGGACAAGGTGGTCGAGCAATATCGAGCGCGTCTGACGGCGGACGGTAAGACTGCGCCGGAGCCCGTGGCCACGCCTGCCTGTACCGACCCAGGCCCGTTTGCCTATGCACCGGAAGCATCGACGCAATCTCGCGAAGATTCCGGCGCACACTCGCCGGCCGAAACGGCTAAGCAGCCGCCCAGCTCGGCACAACCCGAGAGTGCGGGTAAGCAACAGCCCAAGTGACCGTGCCTCGTGCATTGCCTCGACTGACGCAAGCAAGCGCGCCGTTGACACGCGAAGTCAGCGTCGTCAACGAGCATGGTTCGATCGAGACCGTGTCCATCCCTGCAGAGCGTCCGTTGACCATTTATGTCGACCGACGCGAGGTCGTTACGCTGATGACCCTGGGTGCCATGCCCGAGTTATTGGTGCTGGGGTATTTGCGTAATCAGCGACTCATTCGCGATGCCGAGGATGTGCTATCCATCATGGTCGATTGGGAGGTCAACGCCGCCGCGGTTGAGACCCGTGACGGTATTACTGACATTGAGGCGCGTACCTCCCAGCGCGTGGTGACAACGGGTTGTGGTCAAGGCAGCGTATTTGGTGGCCTGATGGAAGAGTTGGATCAAATTCAGCTCGCCGCGCAGGCGCATGTGACGCAGGCCGAGTTATATGGCCTGCTCAGTGCCATCCGCCTGCAGGAAACGACCTATAAATCCGCGGGATCCGTGCATGGCTGTGCGCTGTTCCGGGGCGCGGAGATGTTGATGTTTGTCGAAGATGTCGGTCGCCATAACGCGATTGATACGCTGGCGGGCTGGATGTGGATGCAGCCCCAGGACGAACAGCGCGGGGACGACAAGATCTTCTATACGACGGGCAGACTGACGAGCGAGATGATCATGAAGTCCGCGCAGATGGGTGTGCCGATCGTGGTGTCGCGCAGCGGTATGACCCAGATGGGGTACGAGATAGCCGGTCAATTGGGCTTGTGTGCGATTGGTCGGGCGGTCAATCGGCATTTCGTTTGCTATACCGCGCCAGAGCGGCTGATATTGCAGCCGGAGCTCGCGGCGTCGCGTGTGGCCGCGCAGAGCGGGTAGTAGCCGTTCGCGGTCTTGTTTGTCCGATCGCATTATTGACGGGCAGAGCGCTTGGCCCGTATTTTTGATCGTTGTGGTTTCTGTGTGGGAAACGTCCACCACGGCAACACGCGCCGCATGGACAGCACCTGACCGCTTTGCAGTGGTTCATAGCCTGGCATCGCTGACAGTGTGGCTTGCCATTGCGGGCTGCGCAGGATGGAGAGCAGGGCCTGAGTCGAGGGCTGATCCAACGTTGATTTCAGGCAGACCAGAAAGTAATTTTCTTGCACCAGCGGGATGAAATCCAGCGCATGTCCCCGTACCGCGGGTTCGATACCCAAGCCAGCGTCAGCGTGGCCGCCTGCAATTGCATGGGCCACTGCATTATGTGAGGGCTCGGTGCGTTCGTATCCGGGTATCGTCGAGCCGAGTATGCCGGCTTGCTCCAACAGTTCGTCGAATAGCGTGCGGGTGCCCGTACCTAATGCACGATTCACATAACGCACGCCGGGACGGCGCAAGTCGGCCAGTGTGGTCACGTTCTTGGGGTTGCCGCGCGCGACGATCAGGCCCTGGCTGCGTTGGGCAAAGCCGATGATCTTGTGCAGTCCAGGCTTGAGCAAGGGCTTGTAGATACGCTCGGTCAGCGAGCCCGGCACCGGATCCTGACGCGTATGAAAGCCGGCAATGACGCAACGGCCTTCGTTCAGTCCCCGGATCGCGTCGACGCTACCGGTATAGCTGATATCCAGATAGAGCTGCTTGCTGGCTACGGCATGCTCGTGCAGCGCACCCAAGGCTTGGTCATGGCTGGCGTACAGCGGCACGACATGGGCGGCGTCATCAAATGCCATGGCGAACGCACGTTCCAGGTCAGCGCGCAGGGCGTTGATTTGCGGAGCCAGTCGTGCCTGGGCCTGGCGTTCGGCCCACAATAGCTTTTCGCCGAACTCGTTCAGCCGCGCGGGTTGGCCTTTGTCCCAGACAATCAGTGTACGGCCCAGGATCTGCTCCCAGCGTTTGAGCTCGCCCCAGACATGGCGGTACGACAGGCCCAGTGCCTTGGCGGCGCCCGAGATCGAGCCGTGTTGGCGCACGGCGAACAGTAAGTCCATCAGCGCGTTGCCAATGGTCGCGGGAGCGGCCGAGGTGGCGCCCACTTGATAGGAAAGGTCGATTCGATGCACGGCGGAAGTATGCCCTAAATGCCGATTCTGAACTGTTATCTTCGACGAAATGACGGTTCCTATGCAAATCTATTCATATGGTTAGCTGCAGTCGGGTGGGATACGCTCTGGGCATTGCCGCATAGGTCGATATGTTTATTTGCATGCTTCGGATTGGCCTCGGATTGAGGCCATGATTCGGTCTCGACTGTGTGTCAGACCGTGCGGCCAAGAATAAGGCTAGACATTGCCATGTTGTACATCCCTCGCACTGTTTGACTGCTTCCTTCCCTGAAGGAAAGGGATTCCCACTTCACAGAACCGAGCCGTTGCGCATCAACACTCATGCACTCAGGTCTTACCGTTTCTCCAAGGGCTAACACCGCCAGCCCGGCGGCTAATACGTTATGCGCTGCGTTGAGGTCACGGTCGTGGTCTGTGCCGCATTTGAGGCAGGACCAGCGCCGCACGTTCAACGGCAGCTTAGGTAACACGTGCCCGCAAGCGTGGCAGCGCTTGCTGGAGGGGTACCAGCGATCCACCCGCACGACGTCTCGTCCGACCCAACGTGCTTTGTACTCAAGCTGTCTCACGAACTCCGCCCACCCGGCATCGCCGATGGATTTAGCAAGACAGCGGTTTTTCTGCATATTTGACACAGACAAGCTTTCTACGGCGATCACTTGGTTTTCGTGGATCAACCGGGTGGAGAGCTGGTGCAGGAAATCCCTGCGGGTGTCTGTGATCTTCGCATGCAGTTTGGCGACTTTTAGCTTGGCCTTGGCACGACGGGCCGATCCGCGTTGTTTCCTGGCCAAGCGGCGTTGCAGCTTGGCCAACTTGGCTTCATGTTGTCGAAAGACCTGTGGCGCATTGATTTTTTCTCCGGTTGAGAGGGTCGCAAAATGAGTCAATCCCAGGTCAATGCCGATACAGCTCGACGTCGGGGGTTTCTGCACCACAACGTCGTCGCACAGCAGGCTGACAAAATATCGTCCTGCGGAGTCTTTGCTGACGGTGACGGTAGTGACCTTCGCAGCCTTCGGAATCTGACGGGACCAACGAATCGGGAGCGCCTCGCGCATCTTCGCCAATTTGAGCGACCGACCACCCCAGCGAAAGGCACTGGCGGTGTATTCGGCCGATTGCGGACCGTCTTTGCGTTTGAATCGCGCATATCCCGTGCGTTTCGCGAAGAAATTAACGAACGCCGTTTGCAAATGGCGCAGCGTTTGTTGCAGGGGAACACTACTGACCTCGTTCAACCAGGCATAGTCCGGCGTCTTTTTCAGCGCCGTCAGTGCAGCCGAGGTCGCGTGATACCCCAGGCGCTCTTGCCGCTGGGCCCAAGCCGTCGAACGAAGATTAAGCATGTGGTTATAGACCATACGCACACAGCCAAACGTACGAGCCAGCGTAGTCGCTTGCTCGGGCGTGGGATAGAACCGGAATCGGTAGGCACGTTTGGTTTGCATACCCAAGATACTATCCACACCAAACCAAATAACGGGATATTCATCCAGCCATCGACTCAAATCAGACCAATCCTGCAGCCTGACGGCTGCGCTCCTTTCCTCCCCGGCATGAATGCCGAGGTTTCTCGGAGCAAATGATGAACACGCTCTCTGAAAGTGTCACGACCGCTTTTGCGCTGATTGCCTCGGCCGATTCGGTGTTGCTATCCATTGTGTGGCGCTCGCTCGCCGTGAGTGCGTGTGCCTGCGTGTTGGCGTGCGGAGTGGGGATGGCGGCGGGGGCGTGGCTGGCGACCGCGCATTTTCGTGGTCGTGGCATGGTGTTGGTCTTGCTGAATACGTCGCTGGCGTTGCCGTCTGTCGTAGTGGGGCTGGTGGTGTATCTATTGTTGTCGCATTCCGGTCCGTTGGGATTTTTGGGTTGGTTGTTTTCGTTTAAGGCCATGGTGTTGGCCCAAGCCGTGCTGGTCTGTCCCGTCGTGACGGCGCTGGTACGTCAAACCATTGCCGATGCGGAACGGCATCATGGCGAGCAACTGCGCTCGTTGCGCGCGAGATCGTGGTTGCGCGGATTGTTGCTGCTATGGGATGAGCGTTTTACGTTGCTGACGATTGTGATTGCTGGATTTGGCCGGGCGATTTCGGAGGTAGGAGCGGTGATGATCGTGGGCGGCAATATCGAGGGCTATACGCGCGTGATGACCACCGCCATTGCGCTGGAAACGAGCAAGGGCGATTTGCCGTTGGCGCTGGCGTTAGGGATGTTATTGCTGTGTGTCGTGCTGTTGTTGAATCTGCTGGCTGCGGTGGTGCGGCGTTGGCGTGAGCGTCGTGACGCCGGGCTATCCGGCTTATTTGGTGCGGCGGGGGCCAGCGCATGACGATCGTGCCACTACCTACTACGCTGTTTGAGTTACGTGACGTCGACGTGGATTTTGGCAACGTGCCTGCGTTGCGCAAGGTGTCGTTGACGATACGCGCGGGTGAGTGTGTGGCGTTAGTGGGGGCAAATGGCAGCGGCAAGAGCACGTTGCTGCGTTTGCTGCATTGTTTATTACAACCTACGCGCGGTCAGGCTTTCTGTGTGGCGCGTAAGCGTCAGGCGATGTTGTTTCAGCAGCCGTACTTGTTGCGCACGTCAGTCTTGAACAATGTGGCTTTGGGGTTGTGGTTGCGCGGGACACGTTGGCGTGAGGCACGTGCGCAGGCCAGACCCGCGCTGGCGCGGGTGGGCATGGAAGCACTCGCCACGCGTAGCGCGAAGGCGCTCTCAGGGGGGCAGCAGCAGCGATTGGCCATGGCGCGTGCCTGGGCACTGAATCCCGAGGTGTTGTTATTGGATGAGCCCACGGCCAGTTTGGATCCCAACGCCAAACGTGAGGTCGAGCAAATGATGGACGATTTTGTTCGGGCCGGCGACCTCTGCGACGGACTGGCGAGTGCACAACATACCATGGCAGGTTCACCTGCCATGGTGTTCAGTAGTCACAACCTGGGGCAGGTCAAGCGACTGGCGCGGCGCGTGATTTATTTAGAGCGCGGTCACGTGATCGCGGATTTGTCGGTCGATGATTTTTTCTATGGTTCATTGCCCGAGGCAGCCAGCTTGTTTCTGAAAGGAGAACGCATATTATGAAACTCTCTACACGTTTGTGGCGCATGGCGGTACCCGTGCTGTTGACGGCCGCCGCACTGGCAGCCCCCGTGGCCCATGCGGAAACCATCGTCATGGCCTCGACGACCTCTACCGAGCAGTCGGGCTTGTTCTCGCATCTGTTGCCTGCCTTTAAAGAAGCTAGCGGCATTGATATCAAAGTGGTCGCGCAGGGCACGGGCCAGGCACTGGATACGGCGCGTCGCGGTGATGCCGATGTGCTGTTCGTGCACGACCAAGTGGCCGAAGAGAAATTCGTGGCCGAGGGCTTCGCCACGAAACGCTATCCCGTCATGTACAACGATTTCGTGTTGATTGGTCCTGATAAGGATCCGGCGGGCATCAAGGGCGACGACATCGTTCAGGCCTTGGGCAAGTTGGCCAAGGAGAATGCCGATTTTGTGTCGCGTGGCGACAAGAGCGGCACGAATGCGGCAGAGTTGCGTTTCTGGAAGGCCGCTGGCGTCGAGGACAAGGGCAAGGGCTACAAAGCCTGTGGTTGCGGCATGGGGCCGGCACTGAACATCGCGTCCTCGACAGGGGCCTATGTGCTGTCGGATCGTGGGACCTGGCTCAACTTTAAGAATCCCGGCAGCCTGCAGATCCTGGTCGAAGGCGACAAGCGCCTGTTCAACCAGTATGGCGTGATGGTCGTGAATCCCGCCAAGTTTTCGCACGTTAAAGCGAAAGAAGCCCAGCAGTTTGTGGATTGGGTGACCTCGAAAGCAGGGCAAGACACGATTGCCAGCTACAAGGTCAATGGCCAGCAGTTGTTTTTCCCGAACGCGGAAAAGTAAAAAGCCAGGGAGGCCCGAGCGTATTCGCTGGGGCCTTATTCCTGTGCGCTTTCAACCACCATGTCCAGCACATAGGCATAGCGCGATGCATCGGCAGGTACTTGTGCGCGCTCGTAGCGCTTAATGCGTAGTACATTGCGTACGCCAGGTTGATGGACATACCCTTCGATCTCGTTGTAAAAGGCCTGCCAGTCTCCCTGGCCAGTCTTGATGCCCGTGGCGTCGTATTGAATCTCGCGCACATTCAGGCATTGCATGTTGGGGATAAGCGGGTGCGAGCACGCTACGCGTTGCGAAGCAACTTCCAGAAACTGAATTTCGCCAGTGCTGCCGTAGCGGGTTGCGTCGGTGGGCGTACCGGCCAGAGTCCATTGCGCACCATCTGTAAAGCCGAGTGTTAACCGAGGTCCTGTTGAGCTTTCGCTGATTTTCCAGACGGTGGCTTGTGGCAGGCGCTGACCGACGGCTTGTTCGTACTGCATGACCCCTTCGTCGTTGCAGGCCATCATGGTGCCTACGATAGAAGAGATGGTAATTTTATTTGTGTCGACGCTATAGCTTCCGCCCAGGCGGTTGCACAAGCCGGACACAGACAAGCGCTGGTCGCTGAAGTCCAGGCGCAAGGGTGCTCCGCCACGTGTTTTGGGAGGCACCCATGTGGTTTGCTCGGCGCCGCTGGCGTCGCGCGCTTCGGCCAAATCCCAGTGATAGGCCGATAGGGTGGCCGGTGCAGTCGTTGCGGCATCGGACATGGGCGTATGGGAGGATGACGGCGTGTTGGCATTCATGGCGCAAGCGCTCAGTGTGCTTACCGTGGCGGCAAGTAAAAAGCGCAAGAGTAAAGGTTTCATCTAGTTTGATCTCAAGTGGTTTTCCAGACGCCCGAGCTACCTCGTCGGTGACTGCCCATGAGATGAGTGTCTATCATCCCCGTGGCCTCCATCAGCGCATGCATGGTCGTCGGCCCGACAAAGGAAAAACCGCGTTTACGCAGGGCTTTGCTTAAGGCGGTGGACGCCTCGGATAGGGTGGGGATTTCTTCCAGTGTGCTCGGCGCGGGGGTTTCCGCAGGCTGAAACGACCAGATGAACTCCACCAATCCGCCATCGGCCCGCAACGCGATGGTGGCTGCGGCGTTATTGATGGTGGCCAGGATTTTCGCCCGGTTGCGCACAATGCCGCTATCGGCCATCAGCCGTTCGACGTCCCGCGGCGTAAATGTCGCTACGACGTCCGGATCAAACTGGCGAAATGCGGCGCGAAACGCCTCGCGTTTGCGCAGAATGGTTGCCCACGAGAGACCTGACTGAAAGCACTCGAGACTCAGGCGTTCGAACAAACCGTGTTCGTCACGCACGGGCATACCCCATTCCGTGTCGTAGTAATGTCGCAATAAGGGGTCTTGCGCAGCCCAGGGAGGGCGTGCCAGTCCGTCTTCGCCGATGATGACGGCAGCGGGTGAGTTCATGGGATCTCCGCGGAAAGGGATGTCGTGATGATACGCGGGTACATGGACGCGTGCGGGCGTGGTTGCCAAGGGCCAGGTCCCCTTAGTTACGGCATCGGGGCACGGTATTCTAGCTTTAGCAGTAGTGCTTTGGCCTGCAAGCCCCCCGCGAACCCGGTCAAGTCGCCCGAGCTGCCCACGACGCGATGGCAAGGCGTCACGATCGAAATCGGATTGCGTCCATTGGCGGCACCGATGGCACGTACGGCCTTGGGCCGGCCGACTTGAATGGCGATATCGCGATAGCTGCGGGTTTGGCCGTACGGGATGGTCAGCAGGGCGGCCCAGACTTGCTTTTGGAATGTCGTACCGGAGAACGTCAGGGGTAGATCAAAGTGCTCGCGCCGGCCGGCGAAGTATTCCGCCAGTTGTCGTTCGGTTGCGATCAGAACGGGGTGTTGCGCATCTTCGACCATCGGCCCCATACGGACACGACCTGGCCGCTCGTTTTCCCACAGAATGGCGGCGAGCGCCGAGCCCTGGGCGACAAGCGTCAACTCGCCCACCGGCGAGGCGATGGTTTTGCAGGTGTAGGACATGAGGAGGGCTCCTTTCACGATAGTGGTGAAGTGTAGAGTCTTGACGACGGATGGCGTTTGGGCGGACGTACGGGGCGATTACAGGCCCCCAGTGTAGAAATAAAGTGGTCGATGTCGCACTCGTGTTCTTGCGCTTGAATTTTCGTCATGAGTCTTGGCGTGAAAAGTGGTGGTGCACCGGCAGGCATAGGGCAATTACACGCGAAATCCGTCGGGTGCCGGGTGTCACTGTTCGTAGAACCCGCAGTGTGGTAACTGCGAATATCGCGGGACAGGGGTGACGCGTACGCTTACATTTCTTGCATACGCATCCAGGAGCCCGTCTTGCGTGAAACACTTGATTGCGCTGTTCTGATGACCCCCGGCCACACGGTGTGGGCGCAGGATTGGGTCGACAGTCACCATGGTCAATTTGGCCGTTTGCGATTACATGTCCAGGATTTGGCCAGCCTGGCGCCCGGGGTGCCTGACGCGCAACAGTTGTCGTGTGCGCAACTGGCCTTGCGTCGCTTTGATGGTTGTGTTTTGCCGGTGGCGCCCTCGTCGTTGTCGTGGGCCCGCACGTTGTTGGCCAACGCCGAAACCGGACCACGCATTCCCCTGGTGGCTGTCGTTTTTGATATCACCGCACCCGCTATCCTGGATTTACTGTCGTTGGGGGTGGCCGACTTTGTCCGGGCGCCCGTGTGTCTTGATGAATTGCGGGCACGCCTGGTGCGCCTGCATCGCGAGGCTCGGCCTCGTGTCCCGCTGAGGGGTCGGGACGTTCCCCCGGTTGTGCCGTTGTCGGGGGCTCCCTATGCAGGCGCGCCAGGGGGGGTACCGATGTCCGTCAACGAGCCCTTGTTTCCGTACCGCCAATTGGGTGCCAGCCATCCCTTTGCATCCGACGCAAAATGCGATCCTGCTGTGACGACAAGTGGCATCATGAGCCTTCACCGGCAATCCGACGAGTCGTTTCGGCAAGCCAAGGCACGCGTCGTAGATGGCTTCGAGCAAGCCTACTTGCGTCGTGCGCTAGCACACCATGCAGGCAATGTCGCTCAGGCGGCTCGTGCCTCCAGCAAACATCGGCGCGCATTTTGGGCATTAATGCGCAAGCATCGTATCGACGCCGCCCACTACCGTAATCACACATCTTTGCCCGAGCCGCCGGCCTGATTCGGTGACGCTGGCGTCTCCATGAGACTGCACCCATTTTCGTCGCGCTCGTTGATTCCGCTGAGGCAGTAAAATCACGGCTTCCGATACCGAAGGATCGCTGTGTCTGCTGCTCCCCTTAAGAACGACGTTTTTCTGCGCGCGTTGTTGCGCCAGCCCGTACCCTATACCCCCATTTGGCTGATGCGTCAGGCGGGGCGCTATCTGCCGGAGTACAACGCGACGCGTGCTCGGGCGGGCTCGTTCATGGGATTGGCCCAAAATCCGGATTATGCGGCAGAGGTCACGTTGCAGCCATTGGCGCGCTATGACCTGGACGCCGCTATCCTGTTTTCCGACATCTTGACCGTGCCGCACGCGATGGGCTTGGGCCTGGACTTCGCGCCGGGCGAAGGACCGCGCTTCGCGCGACCGCTGCGCACCGAGCAAGACGTAGCCCAGCTTGCCGTGCCGGACATGGATTCACTGCGTTATGTATTTGATGCGGTATCGGTGATCCGTCGCGAACTGGACGGCAAGGTTCCCTTGATCGGTTTTGCGGGCAGCCCCTGGACCATTGCCTGTTATATGGTAGAGGGCGGTGGCAGTGCCGATTATCGGTTGATCAAAACGATGCTGTACGCCCGGCCGGATTTGTTGCACCGCATCTTGGAAATCAATGCGCAAGCAACTCAGCAATACTTGAATGCACAGATTCAGGCGGGCGCTCAGGCGATCATGTTGTTCGACAGTTGGGGCGGAGTGTTGGCCGACGGCCTGTTCCAGCAGTTTTCATTGGCCTATACCCGCAAGGTTGTGTCGGGCCTGATCCGGGAGCACGAGGGGCGTGCGGTGCCTGTCATCGTATTCACCAAGGGTGGCGGGCTCTGGCTTGAGGACATTGCAGCTTGTGGTTGCGATGCCATGGGCCTGGACTGGACGGTCAACCTGGGACACGCCCGCCAACGCACCGGCGATGCTGTGGCGTTGCAGGGCAATATTGATCCCATGACGTTGTTTGGCGGCAGCGCCGCGATACGTGCCGAAGCCCGCCGCACGCTGGATGCCTTTGGCCCTGTCGGTCAAGGGGGGCATGTGTTCAATTTAGGGCACGGCATTTCCCAATACACCCCTCCAGAGGCCGTCCTGGAGTTGGTGGACGAGGTCCACACATACAGTCGTTCGCTGCACGGCTAAGTAAGTGTCCGCTAGCGTGCACGGCTTGATTCGACGGCTGCCAGGATCGACTTGTGCACAGCAGCGAAAGCAGTTAGTACGGGATAGCAAACTTTGGGTTGATTCTGGAATGTTTTTATAACTATATGAATTTAAAGTAAAAATAAAAAGTCAATAGCATTTCAGCCAAAATTTTTTTCTTAGAAGGCTTGACACGACGTGAGGCTGTTGAATGTTTTCCCCAAAGTTATCCACAGGCTGTGCCGTGACTATTATTTCACGCCGAATTGACAATCTGTTAGCCGAAAAACCGAGAATTCACTTTAACTTGTGTACGCTTTCGCCATGCCATTGATATTTGCCGCCTATGTCTGACGTGCCCAACGGCCTGGGTCCGTGTGCGGTTTGGGTGCGTGTGGCGTTGGATGTGCCGCTGCCTGGTCCTTTTGATTATCGCGGACAGGTGGCCTTGCCTGTCGGGACGCGCGTCATTGTGCCGTTTGGTCGTCGCAAGCTGGTGGGCGTTGTGGTCGACAATCCCGCCGAGCCGGCCATTGATCCCGCCCAGGTGCGTGAGATCGAGCAAGTCCTGGAAGACCTTCCTCCCCTGCCCGAGGATTGGTTGCGATTGGCACGGTTTGCGGCTGATTACTATCAGCGCCCGTTGGGCGAGGTCATGCTACCGGCCATGCCGCCGCCCCTGCGTAAACCCTCCGCCTACCAGGGCAAGAGGTCAGGACAAGGTCCCGTGGCGCGCCTGGACGCGCGCAAGGCCAAACCTGTCGCTGCGCCGACGACACCCGACAAGGCCCCCGCACTGAACGCGGACCAACAGATAGCAGTGGACACGGTGACCGCGCTAGAGGGTTTTAAACCCGTCTTGCTGCACGGGGTGACGGGTAGTGGCAAAACCGAGGTCTATCTTCATATTGCCCAGCGCGTACTGGCGGCAGGACGCCAAGTGTTGTTGCTGGTGCCAGAAATCAATCTGACGCCACAGCTCGAGGGCGCCGTTCGCGCACGCCTGGAGTCGGTGCTGGGGGCGGATGGTCTGGCCGTGATGCATAGTGGCTTATCGGACGGAGAGCGCGTACAGGCCTGGGCGCGTGCGCAACGAGGCCAGGCACGCATGCTGCTGGGCACGCGCATGGCAATTTTTGCGCCGCTCTCTGATCTCGGCCTGATCGTGGTCGACGAAGAGCACGACGCCTCGTATAAGCAGCAGGATGGATTGCGGTATTCCGCACGTGATCTGGCAGTGTGGCGCGCGCGTGATCAGAATGTGCCCGTGCTGCTCGGCTCTGCGACACCCTCGCTGGAAAGCTGGTATCACGCAGGACGGGGCCACTATTTGCGCCTGACATTGACGGGGCGTGCGCGGGTCAGCAGTTTGCCGAAGATCAGGTTGATTGATACCCGGCGTTTGCCGATGCGCGAGGGTATTTCCCCTCAGTTGAGCGACGCGATTGCCCAGCGGCTGGAAAACGGCGAGCAGTCGTTGGTGTTCCTGAATCGTCGTGGCTATGCGCCAGTGCTGCATTGCGCATCCTGCGCTTGGGTCAGTCATTGTCCTCGCTGCTCGGCTTTTACCGTGTTGCATCGAGCCGCCGGGCGCGGCAATCGCTTGCACTGTCATCACTGTGGATACCAGGCGCCTGTGCCGCGGGCTTGTCCAGAGTGCGGTGACCAGGACCTGGAGCCCATGGGCCGGGGAACGCAGCGTGTCGAAGAGCATTTGGCCGAATTATTTCCTCAAGCGCGTATTTCTCGTATTGATGCCGACAGCACGCGTCGCAAAGGCAGTGCGCAAACCCTGTTTGCGGCCGTCCACGCGGGTGAGGTCGATATTCTGGTGGGGACTCAAATGGTCGCCAAGGGACATGATTTTGCCCGACTGGGTCTCGTTGGCGTACTGAATGCAGACTCGATGCTGTTTGCCCATGACTTTCGGGCGCCTGAGCGCTTGTTTGCGCAATTGATGCAGGTCGCCGGGCGAGCGGGGCGACACGTGGGCGAGGGCGAGGTCCTGATTCAGACGGGCTATCCCGAGCAAACCGTGTATCAGGCGTTGTTGCGCCATGATTATGCGGGCTTTGCCCGCCACGCACTCGAAGAGCGTGAAACCACGAGCCTGCCGCCTTTTGCTTATCAGGCGTTGTTGACGGCGGAGGCGCGCGAGTTGGCACAGGCTGTGGCGTTCCTGCAAGAGGCTCGGGATTTGGCTGAGCAGGGCGGTTTTTCAGGCACGTCATCGTTAACGCTGTACGATCCTGTACCGTTGCGCGTGGTGCGAGTCGCCAACATCGAACGCGCGCAACTACTGCTCGAGAGTACGAGCCGACCCGCTTTGCAGGCATTCTTGACGGAGTGGTCCGCCCATCTGCCGGCATTGGCTTCGCAATCCCGCATCCGCTGGCAGTTGGAAGTCGATCCCCTGGAAATTTGAGTTGTCGTTCCCCATGTCTGATAGCGCGCCCATAGGTCACGGTCTGAATCCTGCCCAGAAAGAGGGCGTGTTGTATCTGGACGGTCCGTGTCTGGTGCTGGCCGGCGCAGGCAGCGGCAAGACGCGCGTGATCACGCAGAAAATCGCCTACCTGCTGCGTGAGTGCGGCTATATGGGGCGCAATGTGGTGGCGCTGACGTTTACTAATAAAGCCGCGCGCGAAATGAATGAGCGCTTGCGCACGCTGGTCGATCGCAAGCTGGCCAAGGGCTTGACCATCAGCACCTTCCACTCGCTGGGCGTCAAAATGCTGCGCGAAGAAGCCCGGCACGCTGGACTGAAACCGCAGTTTTCCATCCTGGATGCGGACGATGCGATGTCCATCATCCAGGAGTTACTGGCCACGACGGATCGCGGTCGATTGCGTACGGTGCAGTCGACGATATCGCTTTGGAAGAACGCACTACTTAGCCCGGATGATGCGGCGCGCATTGCGGCCACGCCGGCAGAGTCCGAGGCGGCGACGGTGTATCGCAATTACGCGGCCACCCTGGCCGCATATCAGGCAGTGGATTTTGATGACCTGATCCGGATTCCCGCGCAATTGCTCGAAAGCAACGAAGAGGTTCGTACGCGTTGGCAGAACCGCGTACGCTATTTGCTGGTGGATGAATATCAGGATACCAACGCTTGTCAGTATCGGTTGGTGCAACTGCTGTCTGGGGACCGGGCCATGTTTACGGCAGTGGGGGACGATGACCAGGCGATTTACGCGTGGCGCGGCGCCACCATGGAAAACCTGGCCAAGCTCACGACGGATTATCCGCAACTCAAGCTGATCAAGCTCGAGCAAAACTATCGCTCCGTGCAGCGTATTTTGGCGGCTGCCAATACGGTGATTGCAAAGAACCCCAAACTGTTCGAAAAGAAACTCTGGTCGGATTTGGGGGTGGGCGAGCCCATCGTGGTGTCCGCCATGGACAACGACGAGCACGAGGCGCAATCCGTCGCGATGAAGATCTCGGCCTCTCGTTTTGAGCGCCAGGCGCAGTGGAAAGATTTTGCCATCCTGTATCGCGGCAATCACCAGTCGCGCATCCTGGAGCAGGCATTACGCAATCTGAAAATTCCATACACAATTGCAGGCGGTCAGAGTTTCTTTGACAAGGCAGAGATCCGCGATGTTCTGGCTTATCTGCGCCTGGTGGCCAATGATGACGATGATCCCGCGTTTATTCGCGCGGCGACCACGCCCAAGCGTGGCATCGGGCAGGCCACCCTACAGGTGCTGGGCCAGTACGCGGCGCAACGCGAGGTGTCACTGCTGGCCGCTGCGGCCGAGTCCGGCCTGGAAAGCCTGTTGCAGCCTCGTCAACTCGAGTCGCTACGTACATTTGCCGAATACATTCGCCGTCTTCAATGGCGTGCAGGTCGTGGGCGCACAGACGGACAGGGTTCTCCGGAACCCGCTGGCGCCATCCTGGACGATATGCTGGGGGCGATTCAGTACGAGCGTTATTTGTACGACACGCTAGAAGAAAAACCCGCACAGACGCGCTGGGAAAATGTGCTGGAGCTCACCGGTTGGCTCAAACGCAAAGCTGACGAAGACGGCATGTCATTGTTTGACCTAGTGCAACACGTGGCGCTGATCACCATGCTGGAGCGTGGCGACGAAGAAGAGCCCGACGCGGTCAAGATGTCGACCCTGCACGCATCCAAGGGCCTGGAATATCCGCACGTGTACCTGGCGGGTGTCGAAGAGGGGCTGTTGCCACATTTGGGCAAAGACGACGAGGATGGCGATCCCGCTCGCGCAGCGGAAAACCTGGCGACCCGTATTCAGGAAGAACGGCGCCTGATGTACGTCGGCATTACCCGGGCCCAGCGTAGTTTGAATTTAAGCTGGTGCAAAAAACGCCGCCGGGCACGCGAAGACCTCGTGCGCGAGCCGTCACGTTTTATCGAAGAAATGGGGCTGGGTGATGTGCGCGTCGAAGAAGACGAGGCCACGCGCGCGATGAGCCCCAAAGAGCGTCTGGGGATGCTGAAGGCACTGCTGAAAAAGTGATGCTCGCGTGCGGCATGGGGTACCCGCCACGCAAGCCTCGTTACGGTCGTGTCAAGCCAGTTGACGCAATAACAGTTCCCAGAATTTCACGCGCGTTTGCAAGGTCGAAATCAGGATGTATTCGTCCAGTGTATGGGCGCCGTTGCCATCGGCACCCAGCCCATCAAGGGTGGGCACGCCCATGGCCGACGTGAAGTTGGCATCGCTGCCGCCACCCGTCATAGGCGCCTCGGCCAGGTCAAAGCCTGCCTCGCGAGCATAGCCCTGCACCTTTGCCAACAGGGCGGCGGCCGCGTCCGTGCGCACCATGGGTGGCCGGTTCAGTGCGACATCAATGTCCAGTTCGACATCAGGGCCCACGGCGCACAGGTTACGCATGCGACGCAGTACGTCTTCGGCGGCACCCATATCGGGAACGCGAAAATCCACCACACAACGGCATTGCGCGGGAACGGTATTGGTCACCGTGCCGCCGGCAATCGTGCCTACGCTGACTGTCACGCCGCGTTCGTAGTCGGTCATGGCTTCGAGCGCCAGCACTTGGTGTGCCATCTCACGAATCGCGCTACGGCCTTTCTCGTGTTGCATACCGGCGTGGGCGGGACGGCCCTTGACGTTCAGGCGCAGCATGCCTGTGCCTTTACGTGCTGTGACGCAGCCGCCGCCGTCGGGGCGGGCGGGCTCACACACCAGGCCATATTTGGCGTTCGCAGCATAGCGCTCGATCGTAGCGCGAGACGCATGGCTGCCGGTTTCCTCATCGGGCACCATCAGAAAATCGACGGGCAATTGAGTGGAACCCGGTTCGACCAGCGCGGACAACGCGGTCAGGGCCAGGTAGATACCGCCCTTCATGTCGTAGCTGCCGGGACCATACAGGCGGTCGCCTTCGATGCGGCAGGGGTTCTCTTGCAACGTACCCACCGGGTGCACGGTATCCAAGTGCGCCAGTACCAAAATGCCTGGACGGCTATCGCCCGCTACGCGATTCGTAGCGTAGAGCAGCGGGCCAGTGTCGGGGCCCAGCGACGTCACTTCGACGGTGAGGCCGGCGGCTCGGGCGTGTGTGTCGACCAGGGCCGCCATCGCAGCGACGCCTTCGGGCGAGTTCGTGGGTGACTCGCAACGCACCCACGATTGGATGCCGGCAACCAGGGCTTCAGTGGCGGGTACGGACATGGTGATCTTCCAGGTAGGCAATAAATAATCGGGAAATCAGGCGACTTGTTGACCGGCCATCTTGGCCAATTCCTCGTTGCTGGGCAACTTGCCCTCGAACCACAGGCTGGCGCAGGCGGCGGACATCACGCGGCCGTCGTGGCCGATGCCCGGCACGACTTGCAATGTCCAGCCAAACGGGACGCCACGACGCTCGGCTTCGCGTTTGCCGGCTTCGAAATAGTGATGAGCGCGCGCAAAACGATGCGAGCCCTGACGTAAGGCGGCGGGCTCGGATGGCAGATTGGGGTCGTTGGTGGAAATGTCCTGGTCGCCTGCCAGAATGGTCATCGGGTAGGCCAACAGGCGCACCAAGTGATCCTCGGTAAGACCGACGCCATCCATTCCCTCCGGAAAGCGGTGTTCAAAGGTGGGTAGCGTGTACCAGCCCGGATTCCCTGCGGTGACCGCGCAGAATGGCGTATGGGCTTGGCTGCTCATCAGGCGATGGACAAACTGGCCGCCCGCCGAGTGCCCGAACAAATAGGCTTGCTCGACGTCTGTAACACCAGAGGCACGTAAATCGGCAAATACCCGCCCGACCAGGGCATAGGTCCAGCCATCGACGTGACGGGGATTGCCGCCGGGGCTGAACACGCGGCCATTGTTGTAGCTTTCTACGCCGGGCCAGATTTCATTGGAAAACGTGGGCGCCACAATCAATACGTTGTGCCTATCCGCGGCCGGGATCCAGAAGTCGCGATAGTCGTCGCCGTTGCGCAGCACGCCATGCTGCACGATGACGACGGGCCGATCGGCGGTATAGCCATACGGTCGGTACGTCTGCAGCGTGAAAGGGCGGTCGGCATTGCGGTCATCATCGATATAGGCAATGGCGTTACGACCCGCGTGGCCCAGTTCCTGGGCGATGCGGTCGGCATTGGAGAGTTCTGGCTTCATGGTGGACTAGGTGTTCAGGTGGCAGGCCGACCAATGGCCGGGCGCGATTTCTTTGAGTTCGGGCACTTCTTCGCGGCAACGCGCGGTGGCATGAGGGCAACGCGGATGAAAGGTGCATCCCGGAGGCGGGTTCAGCGGCGAGGGAATCTCACCTTGAATCGGTGTGAATTTCCGGCCGCGACGACTCACGTCGGGCACTTCGGCCAGCAGCGCGTGGGTGTACGGATGATTGGCACGCGCGAAAATCTCGGTCGCGGGCGCGCGTTCGACGATTTTGCCTAAGTACATAATGGCGACGCGGTCAGCGATATGCTTGACCACGCCTAAATCATGGCTGATGAACATATAGGTAAAACCGTGCTGCGCACGCAAGTCCATGAACAAGTTGATGACTTGTGCCTGGATCGAGACGTCGAGCGCGGCAACAGGTTCGTCGCACACGAGAAATTTGGGCGATACCATCAATGCCCGCGCGATACCGATGCGCTGACGCTGGCCCCCGGAAATCTGGTGCGGGAATCGGTCACGGTATTCGCGATCCAGCCCGACCTCGGACAAGGCACGATCAATGCGTTCGGGAATCTCGGCGATCGGCGCAAGTTTGTGTACTTTCAGGGCCTCGCCCAAAATCTGGCGTAGACGCTGGCGCGGGTTCAGCGAGGCTTGCGGATCCTGAAAGATCATTTGCACGCCCAGCGTATACGCCAAATGTTCAGCTCCCCGCAGATCTGCCGTCGACTGCCCTTGGTAAAGCAGTTGTCCTTCGGTCTGATGATGCAAGCCGGCGACGACGCGCCCCAGCGTCGACTTTCCACAGCCGGATTCGCCGACCAGGCCTAGCACTTCGCCGCGCGGAATGGACAGGTCAACGCCGTTGACAGCGTGTACGGTGCGGCGGTCGATGGGTTTGCCCGCCAGAGCCAGCAAGCGCTGGGCCAAGTCAGGACGTTGCTCGAAACGTTTGTGAACGTTGCGCAGCTCGATAACAGGGGAGTCTTGCGGGGTCATGCGGATGCGGTCTCGCGGGCGATCGGGGCGTAACAGCGGAAGCTGCGCGGGCCTTCTTGTAGAACAGAGGGAGCTTGCTCGGCGCAACGTGTAATGGCGTTGGGACAACGTGGGCGGAAGGCACAGCCTACGGGCCGACCGGCCAGACTAGGCGCCATGCCGTCAATCTGATGCAGGCGTGAACCGGGTGCACTATTGGCGGGCATGGAGTCCAGCAGCCCTTTGGTATAGGGGTGGCGCGGCGCGTCGAGTATCTGATTCACCGGACCGGCTTCGACAATCCGGCCGGCATACATCACGGCAACATGGTCCGCCAGCTCGGCGACCACGCCCAGATCATGCGTGATCCAGATCAAGGCGGTGTTGTGTTGGCGGCAGATTTCCTGCATGCGATACAGGATCTGTCCTTGAATCGTCACGTCCAGCGCGGTGGTGGGCTCGTCGCAAATAATCAGGTCAGGCTTATTCAGCATGGCGATGGCAATCGCCACACGTTGACGCATCCCGCCCGAAAATTCGTGCGGATAGCTGTCCAGCCGCTTTTCGGGCGAGGGGATGCCCACCATGGCCAGCGCTTCGCGGCAGCGTTCACGCGCTTGGGCGACAGGTACGTTTTCATGCGTGAGGATGGCTTCCATCATCTGTTCGCCAATCTGCAACACCGGGTTCAGTGTCATCAGCGGATCTTGAAAGATCATGGCGATGCGGTTGCCGCGTAGACGGCGCATGCCTTCTTCGTCGAGCTTGCGCAGATCCTGGCCTTTGAATTGAATCTCGCCGGATACGATCTCACCCGGTGGGTCGATCAAGCCCAGCAATGAAAAGCCCGTGACAGACTTGCCCGATCCCGATTCGCCAACCAGACCCAGAATCTCGCCACGTCGTACAGTCAGATCTACGCCATCGACGGCCGGCCAGGCGCCGGCTTCTGTGTGAAAAGCGGTACGCAATCCGCGCACCTGAAGGAGGATTTCGTTCATGCTCGTCGCGGGTCCAGGGCTTCGCGCAGGCGGTCGCCCACGATATTGATAGTCAAGATCAACAGCAGCAGTGCTACCCCCGGGAACATACTGATCCAGTAGTCGCCCGAGAGCAGATACTGGAATCCATTCGCAATCAGCAAGCCCAGCGAGGGCTCTGTGATGGGTACGCCCACGCCCAGAAACGATAGTGTGGCTTCGAGCGCGATGGCGGTGGCGATCTGAATCGTCGCAAACACCATGACAGGTCCCAGACAGTTGGGCAGCAGGTGATAGACCATGATACGCCACGCGGGAAAGCCCAGATTCGCAGCCGCCTCGACGTACTCCTTGCGGCGTTCCTGCAAGGCGCGACTACGCATGATGCGAGCATAGTGCGCCCACTGCACCACGACCAATGCGAGGATGACCTTGTCAACACCACGGCCCATCATGGCCAGCAGCACCAGGGCCACGAGAATGGTGGGAAAGCCCAGGATGAAATCGACGATACGCATAATCAGCGTGTCAACGAAGCCACCCACGTAGGCGGCAACCAGTCCGGCCATGCTGCCGATGGCGGTGGACAGCGCCACCGCCGTCAGACCCACCATCAGGCTGATGCGCAAGCCATACAGAATGGCACTGAGCATGTCGCGACCTTGATCATCGGTACCCAGCAGATAGACCACGCCGTCCATTGATGTTGAGCGTGGAGGCAGGCGGCCATCCAGCAGGTTCAGGTTTGCGAGATCGTAGGGGTTTTGCGGCGCAAAATACGGCGCGACCAGTATCAGTACGATCAGCACGGCCAGCGCAATGGCAGAGCCTATGACGGTAGGGCGGCTACGCAGTTTTTTCAGAATGGCGACGCGTTGTGGCGTGTCATCCAGTGGCTGGATGGTGCGCGTGCGGCTGTTTGGAGTCGGATAAGCCATGGCGTTAATGCGAGGGGGCAACAAGTTGCACGCGCGGGTCGAGCGTGGCATACAAAATATCGACAACAAAATTGACGATAACGAAGATCAGCGTGACCAGCATCACGTAGGCTACGACGACAGGGCGATCCAGTTGGTAGACGCTATCGATCAGCAGCTTGCCCATGCCGGGCCAGGCGAACACGGTTTCGGTGATGGTGGAGTAGGCGATCAAGCTGCCGAATTCCATCCCGACCACCGTGACCACGGGGATCAGGATATTGCGCAGGATGTGCCGGCGCACAATACGCCCGGGCCGTACCCCTTTGGCACGGGCGAATTTCACATATTCTTGTGTTTGGGCCTCGGCCACGCCGGTGGCGGTCAGACGCAGTACCAGGGCGATATTGGCCAGCGCCAGGTTGATGGCAGGCATGATCACATGCGACCAGCCGTCCAGGGTCAGGATCGAGAGCGGTACCCCCAGCACGCTGACCGTATCGCCGCGTCCGGAGGCAGGCAGCCAGCCGAGCCAGACCGCAAACAGCAGAATCAGCATCATGCCTTGCCAGAAATTGGGCAGCGAAAAACCCAGGATCGACGAAGCCATGATGCCGCGGCCCAATGGGCGCTCGCGATACAGGCCCGCGACCAGGCCAAGCGGAATACCGATCACACAGGTCAGCGTGATGGCGACCACAACCAATTCGAAGGTGGCCGGCATACGTTGCACGATGAGTTCGACGGCAGGAATGCCGTGCACGAAAGACGTGCCCAGATCACCATGCAATGCACGCCCGAGAAAGGTGAAATATTGCTGCCAAACGGGTTGGTCCAGCCCCAGGCGGGCGATGGTGGCGGCACGCGCCTCCACGGTGGCTTCGGGGCTGACCAGCAACTCGATCGGGTCTCCCACGGCATAGACCGCGAAAAAAACCACGACCGATACGGCCAGCAGGACAAACAGGCTTTGGATCAACCTGCGCAGGGTAAACAGAACCACTTTATGCGTTCCTCGGGGCTTGCAAAAATACGGCTGACACGATGCCAGTACTAGGGAGCAGATTTCACTGATGTTGCGAGAGTGTACTGGTCTGCGCGTCCTTCGTAGCTTAGCCCCTTGCGGAATGCCCAGATGCTGCTCTCGAAATGCAGGGGAATGGCGGGTAGATCGGCCAGCGTGAGCGTCAGTGCTTGTTGCAACAGTTTTTCGCGCTGGGCATCATCGACGGTGGTGACCGCCTGACGGAATATTCGATCCAGTTCCGGGTTAGCGTAGCGCCCGTAGTTGCTCGTGCCCATGCCCAGTTCAGGTGCAAACGACGTTACCCAGTACTGGAGAAAAGACGAAGCTTCTCCCGTTTCCGAGGACCAACCCCCCATGGCGAAGCTGAACTCGCGCTTGGCCCGTTTGGGGAAATACACCGAGCGGGTCATGGCGTCGACATTCGCCTTGATCCCCACGCGTGACAGATACTGCGCCACGGCCTGAGTGATCTGGCCATCATTGATGTAGCGGTCGTTGGTGGACGACAGCGTCATCTCGAAACCATTTGGATAGCCGGCCTCAGCCAACAGTTTCTTTGCCCCTTCGGGGTCGTAGGTCAGTTGCGGTGGGTTGGGCAGCGTGCCAAACATGCCGTCGGGCAAGAATTGATTCGCCGGCAGCGCCATGCCGTCCATGATCCGATCAACAATCGTCTTGCGGTCAATCGCCATGCTGATCGCACGCCGCACGCGCACATCCTGCAAGGGATTTTTGCCGTTTTCGGCTTTCACTAGCGGGCTGACATCGCGACCCACGTCCGGCTGGAAGTACACCACGCGCACCGATGGCGTCACAACATAGTCAAAGCCCGGGGTATTTTTAATGCGTTGCACATCGCGGGCAGCCGGACTTTCGACGACATCAAAGTCTCCGGCCAGCAAGCCCGTCAGCCGCGGGCCGGCGTTCGGTACGGGCACGAAACGCACGTTGGTCCATTCGGGCTTGTCGCCCCAGTAGCCATCATTGCGTTCGAGCTCAATGCCGTTACCTTTAACGTAGGACTTCAGCTTGTAAGGGCCAGTGCCGATCGCATTTTTGCCATTATTGAAGTCGGCGACCTTGGGCCAGGCGCCGGTGACACCGCATTTTTTTTCCAGATCAAACGTAATGGGGCCGTGCTCGGCGATGCCATTCCAAATGATGCCCATACGCGTCAGATCATTGGGCAGTAAAGGATAGGGCTTGTGCGTCTTGATGATCAGCGTCTGCGCATCCGGCGCCTGGACACTGGAAAATTTTTGTACGACCGCGGCATACGAGCCCGCAATCGACTCTTCATTATTCATGGCGCGGCAGAACGTGAAAATCACATCTTCCGGCGTTAACGGCTGGCCATTCGAAAACTTCACCCCTTCTTGCAGCTTGAACTCCCACGTGGTGTCGTCCAGCGTTTTCCACGAGGCGGCCAAGCCCGGGACTAGGCTCATCTTGGCATCTTGCGCGGTCAGTGTCTCGAAAATCTGCGAAGCCATGGCGTTGTTCGGCGTGGCTTGGTGATAGTGCGGATCGATAGCCGTGGGCTCCGAGGCCAGTGCAATGGTCAGGGATTCGGCGTGCGCGCCGGCAGCCAGGCCGAGCAATGCGACCAAGGCAGTTATGCGAAAGCGAGAGGCGATCATAGGGAGTCTCTAAAGCGGATTCTAGGGAGCGAGCATTCAAGCGATCGGTTGAGCCAGGCGCATGACCGTCACGCCAGGGCGGACGTTGGCCAGGGACGGCATGATCAATACGCAGTTGTCAAAAGGCGTGCTAAACGGTTCGCCGTCGTTCCAACCCAGCAACGTACCTGCCTCAGGCAGTTTTTCCAGTCCCTGCCAGGGCTGGGCAAAACGCACATTTTCGCTTTTTGCCGCGATCGCATGTGTGACGCGCAAGGCTTCTTGAGTGGGCGCATTGGGGGCAAACCAGCCTGCGGGGAGATCGCCGCGATCGACGATGCCCGCGGTAACCAGGAATCGAGCCATCTGATCTTCTGCGACGGTACGCGCTTGCGGATCGCCATGAAAGCCGCATTCGATCAGCAACGAGCGGGTGCCGTTGTCGCCATCTTGTCCAAAACGGCCATAGTCGCGCATGCGCACACCGGCCGCATGGCCTGCGTCAGCGATGATGTTTGCCGGGTTGCCGAGCTGCAGGGCCAGTTCAATGTTACGGGGTTGTATGCCGGTCAGTTGCAATGGCACATCCGAGTTGCTCATCGAATGGAAATCCAATAGCCAGTCAGCCTGCGCGACCCAAGGTTGCAGGGCTGCGGCGCGACGTCGTTCCTGAGTTGTTGGCTCCGCGAGCTTGTCCTGGCTCCAGACCCGATTCATGTCTTCGTCCACGTATCGGGCCGGCAGGTAGTTGGCCGCATCAAATCGATCAAAGGCCGCCAAATTACAGAATGCCAGCGTCAATTTGCCGGAACCGGGCCGCACGCTGCTGGCTAGCAGCGTTTTCAGCGCCCAGGCGCCACATAGCTCATTGCCGTGGATCAGGGCAGTCAGCATGACGTGCTTGCCAGGGACACCGGAATCAAAGTGCCACACGCCCGGGGTGTCGGTGTTGCCTACACGTTCCATGGACAAGTCAGGGCAAGGGAGCGTAAACGGGCGTAGCGCGGCGGCAGAGTCAGGCGTGGACATAAGGGCTTCGCATGTGAAAGTTTCGCAAGAGGACGACACGAAGGGGAAGCATGACGCCGACACACGTACGATTCCACCCGTGCTTACGAGGGGCGTACGCCGTGCAAAATAGCCGGCTCAGTGCCAGGATCACAGTTTTCCCCCTGGAATTCACCGCAGGCCTGAGGCTCGCGCGGCACTAATTCTTATCAGACGCAGATTCTAGGAGTCAGTGAGCTTTCTCGACAATTAGAATATTTGCCATGGCATTTGCTTTTTTGGCAAAGCTTGAGGTGCAATACCCGGCAACCTTGGTGGGTTGATACACCGATCAGAGCGTAGGAACAACGGATTATGCATGGCATTGCATTGAGGTATTTCGTCGAAGTCGCCGAGGCAGGCAGCTTGAGTGGTGCGTCCAAACAATTGCACGTAGCGGTATCGGCGATCAGTCGGCAAATTGCCGGGCTCGAACAAGAGGTGGGTGCTTCGCTGTTCGAGAGGGCACCGCGCGGGATGGTCCTGAGCGAGGCTGGGCGCCTGCTGCTTGCCCATGCACGGCGCACACAGTTGGAGTCCGAAGAGGTGTTGCGACAGATCTCGGGCTTACAGGATGCGCCGCATGACGAGATTCGGGTGGGGGCGTCAGAAGGCCCCGCGCAAGGTTTCTTGCCTGTGGCGATGGTGGACTTTCGTCAACAATATCCACGTACCCGTTTTACGCTGGACGTGCTGACTCCGCCCGAAGCCATGCAGCGCATCGCCAATGGCGATATCGACGTGTCGGTATCTTTCAATGTTGAACCTGCCCAAGGCGTCAAGGTACTGCACTCGTGGCGAGCCCCCGTTTACGCGATCATGGCGCGTAACCATCCTTTGGCCGAGCGTAGTTCACTGCAACTGGATGAGGTCTTGGCCTATCCCTTGGCCCTGACCGACGACAAAAGCACAGCACGGCGTCTGCTGAACCGCAGCTGTGCGCTCGGGGGGGTGTCATTGCATGCGGCATTGGTGTCCAACTACTCACCTTCTCTGCATGGGTTCGTGCGTCATTCCAACGCGGTGATGTTTGCGGGATACATCTCGGTCGCCTGGCGCCTGGCGCAAGACGGCTTGGTCGCACGACCGGTCATTAGTGCCGAACTGCAGTCGCGAAATTTGCAGATTCAGACTATGGAAGGCCGACTACTCCCGACGGGCGTCTCGCGCTTCATCCGACACCTCAAAGTTCGCATTGATGCGCTGGAGGCGACATTGGAATAACCCCTCGGTGCCCGATATGATCAGGGAAGGGATTGCGGTGCCTGGCAGACCCACCTCGATGGCGCCAGACACCGCGTAAACAGAGCGCTTACTTGCCCGCCGCCGGATGGACCGACATGGCCAGCGTGTACTGGTCGCGGCGACCTTCGTAGCTCAGACCCTTGCGAAACGCCCAGATACTGCTTTCTAGGTGCAGCGGAATCAGAGGCACGTTATCTAGCGCGATCTGCGTGGCTTGCTCCAGCAATTGTTTGCGCTTTTCGGGGTCGATCGTGACGATGGCCTGCTCATAAACCTTGTCAAAGTCAGCGTTCGAGAACCCGCCGTAGTTGCTGGTGCCCAGGCTGCGTGCCGAATCCAGCGATGCCACCCACAATTGGAACAGCGCCGAGGCTTCGCCGGTTTCCGAGGGCCAACCGCCCATGGCAAAACTGAATTCACGCTTGGCGCGCTTGGGGAAATAGATCGACGCCGTCATGGCATCCACATGAGTCTTGATGCCGATGCGCGACAGGTATTGCGCTACGGCTTGCGTGACCTGGCCGTCATTGACATAACGGTTGTTGGTGGATGACAAGGTCAGCTCAAAACCATCTGGGTAACCGGCTTCGGCCAGGAGTTTCTTGGCGCCTTCAGGATCGTATTTGATCTCGGGCGCTTTGGGCAGTGCGCCAAACATGCCGTCAGCCATGTATTGGTAAGCCGGCGTGGCCAAGCCGTCCATGATGCGCTCATTGATGGTTTTCCGGTCGATGGCCATGTTGATGGCTTGACGCACGCGCAAGTCTTGCAGCGGGTTCTTGCCGTCGGCGCTTTTGACGAAAGGACTCGGATTGCGGCCGACGTCGGGTTGGAAGAACACCAGTCGGGTCGACGGTTTCGAGACAAAACCGTAATCGCTGTTGTCTTTCAGACGCGGCAGATCACGCGCTGCCGGGTTTTCGATCACATCAAAATCGCCCGACAGCAGGCCGGTCAGACGCGGGCCTGCGTTGGGCACCGGCACAAATTTCACGGTTTGCCAGTGCGGCTTGTCGCCCCAATAGCCTTCGTTGCGTTCCAGCTCGATACCGGTGCCCTTGACGTAGGACTTCAGTTTGTACGGGCCGGTGCCGATCGCGTCTTTACCGTTATTGAAGTCCGCCACTGTCGGCCAGGCTCCGGTGACGCCGCAACCTTCTTTGGGGGCAAATTTCAGCGGACCGTGCTCAACAATGCCATTCCAGATGACGGGCAGCTGGCGGGCCAACTCGGCCGGCATCAACGGGAAAGGTTCCTTCGTTTTCAGAATGATCGTGTGATCGTCAGGCGTTTGCACGTCCGTCAACAGTTTGGTGACCGTCATGTACGACTGAGAGACGTTGGTCTCGTTATTCAGCGTGCGGCATATGGAAAACAGGACGTCTTGCGAGGTAAACGGCTGGCCGTTCGAGAACTTCACGCCCTCGCGCAGCTTCAGTTCCCAGGTCAAATCGTCCAGGTTTTTCCACGAGGTGGCCAAGCCCGGAATGAGCTCCATATCGGCATTGCGATTGATCAGCGAGTCGTAGACGTGCGCGGCAAACGCATCATTCTGAGTTTGCTTGTGATAATGCGGATCGGCAGAGGTAGGCTCCGACGACAAGGCAATCGTCAGAGACTGGGCCAAGACGGTCGGCGCGACGGCAAGGCCGGCGCTGGCCGCCAGCAGGGCCAGAGAAGTACGCAAATTCATGAAGAGCTCCGAATCGGCAAATGACTGCACTACAGTGAGCAGGGTGCCTAAAGTAGTAATCAATCGTTGCAAGGGGGCGATTATCGGGAGCGGCTTCGTGCGTTGTCAATGCGCACCACCTTCAAATGATGGTCGGGTAATCCCGGTTGCTTTGGCCAAAAACAACAAGGCGCCGCTCCCCGCTTCGGGGTGCGGCGCCTTGGGGCGCATGATGTTACACAGCTGGGTTATGCGGCCTTATAGCCACGCTGCGTTCGGCAAAAGTATTGTTCGGCGGACTGCATCGCCACATCGTGGCACGCGTGCGAAAACGTTTGCGGGCAGCTGGTAAAGCCAGCGGTGTGTCATGGCAAGCAGGCAAATCTATTGCCGCCGGCCCTTTTCAGGGGTGGGCGGCAAGTTGCCTGCTGATTACCACTGCGAGCCGGTGTAGTGCGAGCTGGCGGCGCGGGCGCGGTTCATGGCGTCGAAAACTTCAGCGACATAGTCCGCAAAGGCACCCACAGCGTGGGAGATCGCAGCGCCGGCTTTCTTGAGCGCGACTTGCGGTTGGGCATTCTGTTGGCTTTCCATTGCGCCGCGGAGCAGGTCACGTTCCAGCGCATCGGTCAGGCGGGTATTTTGGTTCAGGGTCAAAGTAGTCATGGTTTTTTCCAGTCCGTTTCGTCATGGGGTAAACCATTATAGGGATAACCCTATGTGCAATGCAACATAAACCTGTGGATAAGTTGTAACGAGGTTATTTGTGGTGATTGCGCAACTGTCGGGCGGCGTCGGCCAGCTCGCCGGCTGTCATGCCGATGGGGCCAACGCCGGCTGCAACCAGGGCGTCAGCGGCCGCCCCGTGCAGCCAGACCGCACCCGGTACGGCTTGATCCAGTTCGATACCCTGGGCGATCAGGCTTCCCAGCATGCCGGCCAGCACATCACCCGTGCCGGCCGTCGCCAAGCCAGGATTGCCGCTGGTGTTGATCGAGCACTGACCATCGGGGCGGCAAACCAGTGTGCCCGCCCCTTTCAGGACTATCCAGGCGGCATGTCGCTGGGCGAGCGCACAGGCCGCGCGCTGGCGGTCGGCTTGGATTTCGCGAGGAGTGCAACTCAGCAATCGAGCCGCCTCGGCGGGGTGTGGGGTCAATATGACGGGACCGGGGCCCCAAGCCGGCAAATGGCCATTGGCCAGCAGATTCAGCCCATCGGCATCCAGCACCAGTGGGACATTGCCGCGCTCGGCGAACACGGAGCGAAGCGCCGTTAATGCCTGAGCGCCGGTACCTAGTCCACAGCCGGCCACCCAAGCGTCGACCGGGAGTGCGGCCTGGAACAGCGCAGTGGCGCTACGCAGCATCAACTCGGGTTGCAGCAGATCGCACGCCATCGGGCAATCTTGCTGTGCAAAACCAACCAAGACCTTGCCCGCGCCGATTTTCAGGGCCGCGCGTCCCGCCAGCAACGTTGCACCCGCCATGCCGGGACCGCCGCCTACGACGGCGACCGTGCCAAATGTGCCTTTGTGAGAGTCACGCGGGCGCGCGGCAAACAACGCCGGCAGTTCCTGGGGGCGGATCGGAGTGGCGGGATGATCGGTCATCGTCTACCACCTCGACTTAGTCCGCCAAGATCTTGCCGGCCAATCGGATTTGCCCTTGCCGATATTCCTGTCGCAGCGTCGCAATGATCTCGCCCGCCGGGCGCACGTTGTCGATGCCGCCAACGCCTTGGCCTGCCCCCCAGATGTCCTTCCAGGGTTTGACCCGCCCCGATCCAAACACAGACGATCCCGTATCGGGGTCGGGCAGATTCGCAGGGTCCAACCCGGCCGCCGCAATGCTGGCCTTGAGATAGTTGCCCGGAATGCCGGTAAAGAACGGGGTGTACAAGATATCGGACGCGCTGGCATCGACAATGGCTTGTTTATAGCCCTCTGGAGCGTTGGCTTCGGCGCTCGCAATAAAGCGCGTACCCATGTAAGCAAAGTCGGCCCCCATTGCCAGCGCGGCCAGGATGCCCGAGCCGGACGTGATCGCGCCGGACAAAATAATCGGGCCGTCATAAATACGCCGGACCTCCGACAACAGGGCGAAGGGGCTGAGCGTGCCTGCATGGCCACCGGCGCCCGCACACACCAGAATCAGGCCATCGACGCCCGCCTCCAGGGCTTTTTCGGCATGGCGAACGGTCGTCACGTCATGGAAGACCTTGCCGCCCCATGCGTGAACGCCAGCCACCAAATCGCCCGGCGCGCGCAAGCTGGTGATGATGAACGGCACTCGGTGTTTCCCGCAGATTTCCAGGTCGTGCTCAAGGCGGTCATTCGTCTTGTGAATGATCTGATTCACCGCAAATGGCGCAACGATGGCCGACGGGTTTGTCTGACGGTGGTCGGCCAGGCCCGCCTGCACTTCGGACAGCCAATCGTCCAGCAAAGTCTGCGGGCGCGCATTCAGCGCGGGGAATGACCCCATCACACCATTAATGCATTGCGCGATCACCAGTTTTGGATTCGACACAATGAACATGGGCGAGCAAATGACCGGCAACGTCATCTGCGCGTAAAGCTGATTGACCAGGGGGTGATGCTGGACGTCGTCGCGTGCGTTCATGATCAGAGGTGAAAGAGTTGAAGGGAATCAAAACTCGTGTTTATAATTATCTACCGGCTGTCCGGTAATTAATCATCTTTCATTTAACGGTATGCGTTGCCGGCCTGTCAATGCAGGTTTACGGATGTGTTCCGCCACAGTAGATTCAGATGCCCACCCGCTCACCTCCCGCCAAACGGCCCCGCGCGGGTCGGCCACCGACAATGGCCGCTCCGCGAGAACGCATCCTCGAAGAGGCCGCGCGGCTATTCGCTCGGTGCGGTTACGAAAGCAGCTCCGTCGCCGATCTGGCGGCGGCGATTGGCGTGTCCAAGGCGGCCATCTATCACTACTACACCACCAAGCAGGATATCTACGATGCCATCATCCTGGATGTACTTGCCGGCCTGACGGCGGCGGTATCACACGCGGTGGCACAGGCTACGACGGCGCCCGAGCGGTTACGCCAGTTCATGGCGGCCCATGCACGCTATTTTGAAAGCCATCATGCGCAGTTTGTCACGATGCTGATCGGCTATTCAGGTATGGCCATCACCGAGCGCGAAGATGCCGCCCGTTTGCGTGATGACTACGAGCAACGGCTGCGTCGCATCATTGCCGACGGTATCGCGAACGGTGAATTTCGTGCACTGGACGTCGCGGCAACCGGCCGCGCGGTGTTATCCATGCTGAACTGGATGGCGCGCTGGTATCAACCTGGCGGCGCTCAGACTGCCGAAGCCATCGTCGCAGGCTATTTTGATCTGCTGGTGGGGGGAATGTGCGTCCCCGCTTCTCATCCCCCCAATTATCCCCATTTACGCTAATAGACCCCACCATGGCTCTCGATACTGAAACCTTGAACTTATTGCTGGATGCGGTACGTCGCTTCGTGACCGAGCGGCTCGTCCCTGCCGAAGACGCCTTAGCCCACAGTGGTGAAATTCCCGCCGATATCGTTGCCGAAATGCGCGACTTGGGCCTGTTCGGTTTGTCCATCTCCCCCGATCACGGCGGTCTGGGTCTGACCATGGAAGAAGAGGTGCGCGTGGTGTTCGAGCTGGGCCAGACGTCGCCCGCCTTTCGTTCGCTGGCCGGCACCAACATCGGTATTGGTTCACAGTCGATTGTGCTGGCGGGGACGGACGAGCAGCGCAGCCATTATTTGCCGAAGCTGGCCAGCGGCGAGTTGATCGGGTCATTCGCCCTGACGGAGCCAGACGCCGGTTCGGACGCTATATCGCTGCGAACCACGGCCGTGCGTGATGGCGATCACTATATTATTAATGGCACCAAGCGCTTTATTACCAATGCCCCGATCGCCGGCTTATTCTCGGTAATGGCGCGCACGGCACCGGAACGCAAAGCGTCATCCATCTCATGTTTTCTGGTCGACGCGGGTACGTCAGGCGTGACCTTGGGCAAGCCTGATAAAAAAATGGGCCAGGCCGGCGCGCTCACGTGCGATGTGATTTTTGACAATTGCCGCGTGCCGGCTTCTGCCCTGTTAGGTGGCGAAGAAGGCAACGGCTTCCGTACCGCCATGCGTGTGCTGGACAAGGGGCGTTTGCACATCTCGGCCCTATGCGTGGGGATTGCCGAGCGCTTGATTCGTGATGCTGTCCAATACGCCACGCAGCGCAAGCAATTCGGTCAGCCCATTTCCGAGTTTCAGTTGATTCAAGCCATGATCGCCGATAGTCAGGCCGAGCTGTACGCCTCGCGATGTATGGTGCTGGACGCCGCCCGCAAGCGGGATCGCGGTGAAAACACAACGCTCGAGGCCGCTTGCTGCAAACTCTACGTCACCGAAATGGTGGGCCGAGTGGCCGATCGTGCCGTGCAGATCCATGGTGGTGCTGGATACATTTCCGAATACGCCGTCGAACGCTTCTATCGCGACGTTCGCCTGTTCCGTATCTTTGAGGGCACGTCGCAAATCCAACAGTTGGTCATCGCGCGAGAAACAATCAAGGCCTATTCGTGATGCGTATCCGGTGATGCGCGCGGTTCATGTGCGAAATGCGCACATGGACGTGCGGAAAACGGAATACGTCGCGACCGCGGCAAGGGCTAATATCTAAAGGTTTTACCTCTGACCGCTTGATCACGCAGCTACTGCATCTACCTATCGTCAACATGTCACAACGACCCGCCCCGCTGACCGGCATTCGCGTACTGGATTTGACTCGCGTATTGGCCGGCCCCTGGTGCACTCAGAATCTCGCTGATCTGGGTGCTGAAGTCATCAAAATCGAACGCCCGGGCTCGGGCGACGATACCCGAGCCTGGGGCCCCCCCTATCTGAAGGACGGTGAGGGCGTCGACACTACCGAGGCTGCCTATTACCTGAGCGCCAACCGCAACAAGTACTCGGTCGCGCTAGACATTGCTTCGCCGCGTGGGGCGGAGGTCGTGCGCCAATTGGCCCGTCAAAGCGATATCCTGGTCGAGAACTTCAAGGTCGGCGGCCTGCGTAAATACGGTCTGGACTACGAGAGCCTGAAGGCCGAGAACCCGGGCCTGATTTACTGCTCGATCACCGGTTTTGGCCAGACGGGACCCTATGCCAGTCGTCCTGGCTACGACTTCATGATCCAGGGGATGGGTGGCTTGATGAGCCTGACCGGCGAGCGCGACGACCTGCCTGGCGGCGGGCCGCAAAAAGCCGGTGTGGCCGTGGCCGACCTCATGACAGGTATGTATTCCACCGTCGGTATCCTGGCCGCCTTGCACGAGCGCGGCCGCAGCGGCCTGGGTCAGCATATCGACATGGCGTTGCTGGATTGCCAAGTCGCCATGATGGCCAATCAGAACCTGAACTATATGACCTCGGGCAAGGTCCCCCAACGCGCGGGTAACGCCCACCAGAACTTGGTGCCGTATCAAGTCTTTGCTGCCAACGATGGCCATTTGATCGTGGCCGTGGGTAACGATAGCCAGTTTCGCAATTACTGCCGCGTGATTGGTACCCCTGAACTCGCCGAAGACCTCCGTTTCTCCACCAATCCGCAACGCGTACAGAATCGCGAGACCTTGGTGCCCTTGCTCGCCGATCGTATGGCGACGGGAAAGCGTGACCATTGGTTGGCAGAGCTAGAGGCCGCCGGTGTCCCAGCGGGTCCCATCAATACCCTGGATCAGGTGTACGAGGATCCACACGTTCAATTCCGGCAGATGCGGCGGGAGTTGCCTCACCCCACCGCGGGGGCGGCACCTATTGCCGCCAGTCCGTTGAAATTCTCGGACAGCCCAGTGCAGTACCAGCGTCCCGCACCCCTATTGGGACAACACACGCAGCAAGTATTGTCGGAAAAGCTGGGCTTGTCCGACGCAGAGATTCAGGCGCTGATGGCGGGCTAGTCATTCTTCGCGCCGTCTCGTAAAGCAAAAAGTACAGGAGCAGACTCGATGACAATTGATATTCAGACGATCGCTATCGTCGGTGCCGGCGCCATGGGCCGTGGCATCGCGCAAATCGCTGCGCAAGCGGGTGTACTGGTACGCCTATACGACACGAATGCCGATGCCGTGGCCGCCGCGCGCGAGTCCCTGCGTCAGCTCTGGGACAAGCTCTCTCAAAAGGGCAAGCTCACGGCCGAGCAGGCCGACGCCGCGCTGGCACGTGTGCAGCCCGCCGGCAGTCTGCAGGACTTGGCAGACTGCCAATTGGTCATCGAAGCGATTGTCGAACGGTTGGATATCAAGCGCGATCTGTTCTCGCAACTTGAAGCCATCGTCAGTGCCGACTGTATTTTGGCTTCCAATACCTCGTCACTGTCCATCACCGCGATTGCCGCGGCCTGCAAACAACCACAGCGCGTCGTCGGGTTTCACTTTTTTAATCCCGTTGCGTTGATGAAAGTGGTCGAAGTCATCGACGGATTGCGCAGTGATCCCACAGCGGGTGATGCATTGGCGGCGTTGGCGCGTCGTATGGGCCACACGCCTGTACGCGCCAAAGACATGCCGGGTTTTATCGTCAATCATGCTGGGCGTGGCATGAATATCGAGGGCCTGCGGGTGGCTCAAGAATCTGTGGCCTCGTTCTCGCAAATTGATGCGATCATGCGTGAGCAAGCGGGCTTTCGTATGGGTCCTTTTGAATTGATGGACCTGACTGCGCTGGACGTGTCGCATCCCGTCATGGAATCGATTTACCAGCAGTTCTACGACGAGCCACGTTTTCGTCCTTCGCCCATTACTGCCGTACGCTTGGCCGGTGGCCTCATTGGTCGTAAGGCAGGCGAGGGCTTTTACACCTATCCCGAGGGTCAAAAGCAGGTTCCGGTCGAGCCTCCCGTGCCAGCGGCTCAGGCCGGTCTGCAAGTCTGGATCAGCCCCGCCCACGCCGAGGGTAACGCACGCGCTCGTGTTTTGCTGCAAGCCTTGAGTGCCAGTATCGTTGACGTGGCCGAACCCCCCGAGCAGGCTTTGATTATCGTGACCCCTTTGGGTGAAGACGTGTCCACCTGCGCGGGTCAACAGCAGCTCGACGCGAGCCGTACAGTCGGCCTGGACACCCTGCATGCTCTGGAAACCGGCAAGCGCCGCACACTCATGCTGTCGCCCGCTACACAACCGGCCTGGCGCGACGCGGCCCATGCGCTGCTGGCCAGCGATGGTACGCCTGTCAGTGTGATTCAAGACTCCCCGGGTTTTGTCGCGCAACGCATCGTGGCTGCCATCATCAACGTGGCCTGCGACATCGCGCAGCAGGGCATCGCCACGCCGTCCGATATCGACCGTGCGGTGACGCTGGGCCTGGGCTATCCCGCTGGCCCGCTGGCGATGGGCGATGCACTAGGTGGCGCGCGTATCCTGGAGACGTTGCGCAATCTGCAGCGTGTCACGGGCGATATGCGATATCGCCCCAGCCTGTGGCTGCAGCGTCGTGTGCAGTTGGGCCTGTCGTTGCTGGCCGAGCCGCTGGCCTAAGGCAGCGTTTGCTGGTCGCGTCGTATCCGAATCGCGTCTTCGACCAGCGTCTCAAACTCGTCCACCAGGGGCGAGCGGGGACGGAATGTGGGTCGATACACCGTTAGCAGGTAATCCACGCTGATCGACAGCGGCCGCACGACAATGTCGGGGCCGGCGCTGTCCTGTGCGCTAAACGGGTTGATGATGGCGACGCCGAGCCCTTGCTTCACCATGGCACACACGCCTGCGCTGCTCGATGTTTCGATGCGCAGGATCCGCGTGACGTTCGCTTCGGCAAAGATCTGGTCGATGCGGCGCCGATAGGCGTCGTCATTCGGAAAATGGATACATTCGACGCCGTCGAAATCCTTGGGGTGCAGCACCGCCTTGCAAGTGAGCGGATGCGACTTGGGCAGAATGCAGACTTCTTGCCCGGCCGGCAGGGTGCGCGCGGCCACGTTTTCCACTGATGGGCCGGGTTCGGCCAGGCCCAGGTCGTAGTGCTGCCGCGCCAGGGCATCCATGATCTCCCTCTGCCCATTGGAATGAATGGTGAGTCGTACCCCCGGATGACGGGCCATAAACTCACGGCATACGGGCGGCAGCAGGGTTTGCGCATACGTCGTCAGGCAGATGATTTGTATGTGCCCCAGCGTGTGATCCTTGATCGCCGAGGCGGCGCGCAGGATCTGGTCCAGGCCCGCATAAGAGCGCAACACCTGCGAATGCAGTTCAGCGGCTTGTGCCGTGGGGCTCAGTGTGCGGCCCTGGCGGTTGAACAATTGCAGGCCCAGCGCACGTTCCAGGGCTTTGAGTTCGCGACTGATGGTGGGTTGCGAGGTGCGTAACAGTTCCGCCGAGCGCGTCACGCTTCCGGTCGTCATGACGGCGTGAAAAATCTCAATATGTCGAAGGCTTGCGGGCATCAGAGGGGCGTCGGAAATATATCAGAAGCGGAGGAAATGCGATGAATTTGATATTTTGAAGATGCATATCGTACATGCCATCATTCGTGGCGTCAGCGTGCGCCGTGAATACAACGTTACACGCCTTAGTTGCATAGGATGGAGACGAAATGGGAAAGCGTGTACTGGTTGCGGAATTTATGCACGAAACCAATACTTTCAGCGTTCAGCCGACTGGGCTTGCGGAATTCCAGGATGGCGCGCTGCGGTTTGACAACGAGATTCCTCGCGACTACCGAAATACGCACTCTTCGATGGGCGCGGCTTTCGAGGCGGCGGATACGTTCGGATGGACATTGGCCCACCCCGTGGTGGCTTCGGCCAATCCATCGGGTCGCGTCACCGACGAATTCTTCGATGATACCTGTAGCCGCATTCTCGATGCCGCCGGCCAGCTGGATGGCGTGTTGCTGCATCTGCATGGCGCCATGAGCGTCGCCAGCTACGATGATGGCGAGGGTGAGTTGCTCCAGCGGCTGCGCGGGCGCATCGGCGAACAGATTCCGGTGGTGGTCGTATTGGACCTGCATGCCACCGTGACGCAACAGATGGCTGACCACGCTAGCGCCCTGATCGCCTATCGTACCTATCCGCACATTGATCAATACGAACGCACTTGGCAGGGCGCACGGTTGCTGGCGCGCGCGATGGCCGGCGAGATCACCCCACGGGTGGCCCTGGCGCGCCGCCCCATTTTGTATGCGTTAGATGGCGGCCGCACGAACTCCGCGCCCATGATCGAATTGTTACGCCGTGCCGATGTTATCGAGGCCGACGGCCAAGCGCTGGTGGTCAGCATTCAGGCGGGTTTTTCGTCGGCGGATGTGCACGATATTGGTCCGTCGGTCGCGGTCACCATCGATGGCGATCTGGCCGCTGGCCAGGCTCTCGCCGAGCAACTGATGGATTACGTATGGCAAGAGCGCCATTATTCGACTATCCACTTTACCCCGATGGATGAGGCGCTTCGCCAGGCAGCCCAACCCGATAGTAGTGGCACGCCGTTGGTCATCTCCGACTATTCCGACAATCCGGGCGCCGGCGCCTATGGCGACAGTACGACGTTGCTCAAGGCGATGGTCGACGCCGACCTGCAGAACGTCGCGTTCTACGCGATCTGTGATCCTGAGGCGGCGCGCGAGGCTGCGGCTGCGGGGGTAGGCAGCACGATCACGTTACAGGTGGGCGGCAAGATCGATCCTGCGCAAGGTGGAGCACCGCTGGCGCTGACCGGTTACGTGGCTACCATCACGGATGGGCGATTTGTCGCTCATGGCCCCATGGGTGGGGGAGTGGCTCGCAACTACGGTCTGAGCATCGTATTCCGCGTCGGCGGTATCGACATCATTTTGATCAGCAACAACGGTCAAGCTACCGATCTGGGACAACTCACGTCATTGGGTATCGACCCTTCTCGCAAATCGACGGTCGCCGTGAAATCGATGCAACATTTCCGGGCGGCGTTCGAGCCCATCGCGCGCCAAGTGCTGGAAGTCGACGCTGGTGCGTTGTGCACCAAGGATTTCAAAGGCCGTCCATATCAACACGTTCGCCGTCCGATCTGGCCGCTGGATGATATCTAAAACTGAGAGGAATGCCTGACGAGACGAGCCGCGGCTATTCGCAATAGCAGTCGCGCAGCGTTGTCAGTGCGCCATGATCAATTCAAAAAATCAAGGGAAAACAAGCATGCAAAAACGCGTCAGAACTTTCTCGCTTGCACTGGCTGCCAGTCTGGTGTTGGTGGCGACCGCCGGGGCTGCCGAACAGCCGAAGACGATCAAGGCGGTCATGAGTGGCGCGCTGAACAATCTGGATCCTATTCAGACCACCGCTGACGCCACGCTGGTGCACGGGATGCTAGTCTACGACACGTTGTTCTCGTGGGACGAAAATCTGGTGGCCAAGCCCCAGATGGTCGATTCGTACACCGTCAGCGACGACAAGCTGACCTACACCTTTACGCTACGCGAAGGCCTGAAGTGGCACGATGGTCAGCCCGTCAAAGCTGAAGACTGTGTGGCCTCTCTCCAGCGTTGGTCGACGCGCGACACATTGGGCCAGCGCATCGCCGAGCTGACGTCTGACGTTTCCGTCGTCGATGGTCGTACGTTCCGTATCGTGCTCAAGGCACCGTTTGGCTACCTGTTGGACGCGCTGGCCAAGACTGGTAGCAACTGGCCGATCATGATGCCCAAGCGTCTGGCACAGACCAGTCCCTCTGAGCAAGTCCGCGAAGCGATCGGCTCGGGCCCATTCAAATTCGTGCGCGAAGAATGGGTGCCTGGCAGCAAGGCGGTCTATGTCAAGAACAACGATTATGTCCCCCGCGACGAGCCGGCCAGTGGTACCGCCGGTGGCAAAGTCGCCAAGGTGGATCGCGTTGAATGGATTGTGATGCCCGATCAGCAGACAGCGCAGGCGGCGCTGATGAATGGCGAGATCGATCTCATCGAAGCGCCTCAGGCTGATTTTATTCCCATGCTGAGTGGTACGCAGGGCGTAAAAGTCGAAACGACCGCGACCTTTGGGATCCAGGGCATCCTGCGCATGAACCACCTGCAGCCGCCGTTTGATAACGCCAAGGCGCGCCAGGGGCTCCAGGCACTGGTTAATCAGGAGACTTACCTGCGCGCGATCGTCGGTAATCCCGAGTTCTATCAAGTCTGCAATTCGATTTTCGTCTGCGGCTCGCCACTCGAGACCCAGAGCAAGCGCACCTACGCTGACGATAAGGCGCGCGTCGAGGCAGCCAAGCAGTTGTTCAAAGAAGCGGGCTACCAGGGCGAGCCCATTGTTATCCTGAACCCCACCGATAGCGCGCTCTCCAGCTCGGCGGCGCTGGTGACGGCGCAACTGATGCGCGAGGCCGGCTTGAATGTCGACGTGCAATCAATGGATTGGGCCTCTGTTGTGGCACGGCGCCCCAATAAGGGCAAGCCTTCGGAAGGCGGCTGGAATATCTTCATCAGTAACCAGTCCGGCATGACTGCCTCGAATCCATTGACCAACCTGGGTCTGGCGGCAACCTGCGAAAAAGCCTGGTTCGGCTGGCCTTGCGATGGAAAAAGCGAGGCCCTGCGCGACAAATTCGCGAGCGCCGAGACCCTAGAGGAGCGGCGCGACATCGCGCAGGCTCTGCAAGATCAGGCTGACGAGTCCGTACCGTACATCTCGTTCGGTCAATGGAGTCAGCCGATCGCCTATCGCAGCGATCGACTCAGCAACATTCTCAAGCTGCCTAACTCCTTCGTGTTCTGGAACATCGCGGTTAAGTAACCCGTGTTCTGTTGGNGNCCCGCTGATGCGGGNCGCCAATCCTTTTGTAGGAGTAGTGAGTGGGAAGTCACATCTTGCGGCGCCTGTTGGCCACGGTGCCGGTCATCGTGATTGTCGCGGTGTTCGTTTTTCTGTTGCTGCGGTTGACGCCCGGCGATCCCGCGGCGGTGATCGCGGGCGAGCACGCGTCGGCTGCCGACATCGAGCACATCCGCGCGAGCCTGGGATTGAATCGCCCTCTGGTTGAGCAATTCTTCATCTGGCTGGGCAGGTTGCTCCAGGGCGACCTGGGTCACTCCATCATTAATAATATGCCGATCTCGTCGCTGATCGCGCAGCGCATCGAGCCTACGCTGTCGTTGGCGGTCGCGACGATGTTGGTGGCGCTGCTGGTCTCGTTGCCGCTGGGTATCGCGGCGGCATGGGGGTCGCGTACCTGGATCGATCGATTCACGATGGTGCTGGCTATTCTGGGCTTCTCACTGCCGGTCTTTCTGGTGGCTTATGCGTTGATTTATTTCTTCTCGATGAAGCTGGGCTGGTTTCCAGTGCAGGGTTATCGCCCTTTGTCTGAGGGCGTATTACCGTGGTTGCAAGGACTGGCACTGCCTACGCTGTCACTGTCATTCACCTATATCGCCTTGCTGGCACGGACCACGCGCGCTAGCATGCTGGACATCTTGTCCGAGGATTACATCCGCACCGCACAGGCCAAAGGCGTGCGCACGCGCGCGCTGCTGATACGCCATGCGTTCTCTAATGCCGCCGTGCCTGTGGTCACTATTGCCGGCATTGGTATCACGCTGCTGATCAGCGGTGTGGTCATCACCGAGACGGTCTTTAATATTCCGGGCCTGGGTCGACTGACGGTCGATGCCATTCTCAGTCGCGACTATCCCATCATCCAGGCGCTGATACTGTTGTTTTCGGCAGTCTATGTCGTGATCAATCTGTTGATCGATTTGCTGTATGTCGTTCTAGATCCTCGCATCGAGTATTGACGCTATGTCTGCTACTGCTAACGTTATTGCTGGCTACCCGGTGCGCCGCACCTGGATACCGCGTTTCTTGCGTGGCCGTTCCGCCATGGTGTTCGGCGCTTCGCTGTTGTTCGTGTTGGTCGCATTGGCCATTGCCTCACCTTGGCTGACCGCCGATGCGCAGGCGATCTCGCCGCTGAACCGACTGAAACCGCCGTCGGCTGATCTCTGGTTCGGTGCCGATCAATTGGGGCGCGACATCTATGCCCGCACCCTGCAAGGCGCTCGCGTTTCATTGCTGGTGGGCGTCAGTGTGGCGCTGCTCAGCGCCGCTATCGGTCTGCTGATGGGTGTGCTGTGCGGCTTTTATCGCCGTCTGGATGCGGTCGTCATGCGCTTCATGGACGCCTTGATGGCCATTCCATCGATTCTGCTTGCCATCGCACTGACCACGCTAGTGCGAGGCGGCGTGCTCCTCGTCATTGTGGCGATCACGATACCCGAGATCCCGCGGGTGGTGCGCCTGGTGCGCAGCGTGGTATTGACGCTGCGCGGGCAACCGTATGTGATTGCGGCCATTGCTGCCGGCACACGCCAGCCATTGATCATGTTGCGCCACATCGTGCCCAACGCCGTATCGCCCTTGATCGTGCAGGCCACCTATGTGTGTGCTTCGGCGATTCTGACCGAAGCGGGTCTGAGCTTTATCGGGGCGGGTGTGCCGCCCGAGGTGCCGAGCTGGGGCAATATCATCGCCGGCGCGCGATCCTATTTTCAGATCGCACCGTGGGCCATCTTCTTTCCAGGCATCGGCTTGGCCTTGACGGTGCTGGCGGTCAACCTGCTGGGTGACGGACTGCGCGACAGCCTCGACCCGCGTGCATCCAGGAGGCTTTGAGCGATGGACGCCACGATGCCATCCCCCATACAAGATCAGACGCGTCCCATGCTGAGCGTACGCGGACTGCATACACGCTTCTACAAGGACGACACCGTCATCCATGCCGTCAATGGTATGTCGCTCGATTTGTGGCCCGGCGAGGTCCTGGGCCTGGTCGGTGAGTCAGGCTGTGGCAAGAGCGTGACGGCGCTGTCCATCCTGCGCCTGATTCCGCGCGCCGTCGGGCGCGTGGTCGAAGGGGAGATTGATTTCGAGGGCCGCGATCTGTTGGCCCTGACCCCGCATGAACTGGCCTCAATGCGCGGCCGCGATATCTCGATGATCTTCCAGGAACCGATGACTTCGCTCAATCCGGTACTGCGCATAGGCGAGCAGGTGGCCGAGTCTCTGGAGCTACACAAAGGCATGAGCCGACGAGCCGCGCTGGCCCGCGCCGTCGAACTGCTCGAGTTAGTGCGCATCGCCGATCCGGCGCGGCAGGCCCGTGAGTACCCGCATCGTCTATCGGGCGGTATGCGTCAACGTGTGATGATTGCCATGGCCCTGGCTTGCGAGCCGCGGTTGATGATTGCTGATGAGCCCACCACGGCGCTGGATGTGACCGTGCAGGCGCAGATTCTCGAACTGATGTCGGACCTGAACCGGCAGACCGGCGCGGCAATTCTGTTGATTACCCACGATCTAGGCGTGGTGGCCGAGATGGCTCACCGTGTCATTGTCATGTACGCCGGTAATGCGGTCGAAGAGGCTTCGGTGCAGGACCTGTTCGCCAATCCGCTGCACCCGTATACGCGCGGCCTGATGGCCGCCATGCCGCGCCGCGGCGCGTGGCGCGACACCGCGAGGTTGCAGGCGCTGCAGGAAATCCCGGGCATGGTGCCCTCGCTGCGCGCTCCCATTGTGGGCTGCGCGTTTGCGCCACGCTGCTCCTATGCAACCGCGCGCTGCCATGAGCACGCGCCGGTTAGGCAGATACGCCAGAATGGTCATGCCGTGGCGTGCTGGGAGGCAGATCGCATGGAGCAACTGGGGAAACCAATATGAGCCAGGCGCACGATGGACCCGTGCTGGCGGTGAACGATCTGAAAATGCACTTTCCGATACGTCGCGGTGTGCTCGGTCGCCAAGTGGGGACGGTCTATGCGGTTGACGGCGTGAGCTTTACGCTCGAGCCTGGTCAGACCTTAGGCCTGGTCGGTGAAAGCGGCTGTGGCAAGTCGACGTTAGGCCGTACCCTGGTCAGGCTTGCGGAGCCGACCGCGGGCCAGATCTGTCTGGACGGTCAGGACATCAGTCGCCTGACGCCGGGCGAACTCAGACCGTTGCGCCGCAAGATGCAAATAGTCTTGCAGGATCCTTTTTCATCGCTTAATCCGCGACGCACGGCCGGTGACAGCGTCATCGAACCGCTGAGCAACTTCGAGCGCTTGACGGCCAGTACACGCCGAGAGCGTATGGCGGAGCTATTCGCCAAGGTCGGTTTGCCGGCCGAGGCCATGCGCAAGTATCCGCACGAGTTTTCCGGTGGGCAACGTCAGCGGCTCGGCATCGCTCGGGCGTTGTCAGTATCGCCTCGGCTGATCGTGGCCGACGAACCTGTGTCGGCGCTCGACGTGTCTGTGCAGGCCCAAGTTATCAATTTGATGATGCGCCTGCAGCAGGATCTTGGTGTGGCTTACGTTTTCATCTCGCACGATTTGGCCGTTGTCGAACACGTCAGCCACCAGGTGGCCGTGATGTACCTCGGGCGCATCGTCGAAATCGGCAGTCGCAACCAGTTGTTCAGCGCGCCGCGTCACCCCTATACGCAAGCGTTATTGGCAGCGGCGCCGATACCCGATCCACTGAAGAAGGTCCAGCGTCAAGTCGTGCCGGGTGATGTGCCCAGCCCGGCCAAGCCGCCACCGGGTTGTCACTTTCATACGCGTTGTAGTCAGGTCGGGCCTAGGTGCCGGCGCGAAGCGCCCGTGCTACAAGACACGGCCGGTCACGCCGTGGCCTGCCACCTGTATACCGGCGGGACGGTTTAAGTCGTTTTCGCGACGGATGCGTCCGTACGGCGACATGCCCGTTGGCAGTCATGCTGTCGCTGTCGAAAACGCCAGTGATAAAAAAAATCCCTCGACAACGTCAAGGGATTGATGGCTTCTGGCGATGCGGCAAGGCTTACTTCGTCGCATTCACCATATATTCGACCGCTGCCCGGATGTCGTCTTCAGAGGCGTTTACGGCGCCGCCCTTGGGCGGCATGGCGCCTTTGCCTTGCAAGACAACCTTGACCATCGTGTCGAGGCCCGTCTTGATATAAGGATCCCAGGCGGTTTTGTCGCCAAACTTCGGTGCGCCGGCAACCCCGGTGCCATGGCAGGCAAAACAGGTGCTCTTGTACAGCTTTTCACCGGCGGGATTCGTTGTCGCCGCTGCCTGAGGGGCGGGCGCCTCTGCACTGGGTGCCACCGCCGGGGCCGCTGGCGCTGGCGCAGCAGGTGTCGCAGCGGGGGCCGGAGCAGCCGCTGCAGCCGCAGGGGCCTCACCGGCCGCAGTGGTACCTTCTGCCTCGGGGGCCGCCGGCTCTTCAAGCGAGGCTCCCGATTCATTCGCCATATAGACAACCGCGCGAGCGACCTCGTAGTCGCTCAGTGCCGGATTGCCGCCCTTGGCAGGCATCGCACCCTTGCCATGCAGCGCGACATTCAACATCGATTCATAGCCGCTCTTGATAAAGGGCCCCCAGGCTGCCTTGTCCCCTAGCTTGGGTGCGCCAGCTACCCCTGCGGTATGACAGGCCGTACAGACTGCCTGAAAGACCTGTTCGCCGGTCTTGAAGACCTTGGGTGCGTTGGCGTCAACCAACTCAAAACCCGAGACGGGGGCAATGCGTTTATTAATCGCCTCTGCGGTCAGCGTGTCCGAGCCCGCGCCAACCTTGGTGCCCGACGTGACCATATTCACCAGCAAAATGATGATAAGGATGGGGAGGACGAAAGCCAGCACGACCGTGACAATCAGCTGCTTTGGCGTCTTGATGGGCGAGGCGTGTTCTTCGTTGTGTTCCTGCTCGTTGCTCATAACCTAATCCTGCAAATCGGGTACCGGGGCGCCTAATGGCGGCAACTGACGACGAAATCAACTACAACGCAAGGAGTGGTCGCAAAACAAGGCCCACCCCCCATGCAAACGCCAGATTATATAACGCATGTCAGATGAAAACAGGCAGACTCGTCGATAACCTGTCACTCCGCGGCAAGAACTCGAAATTTAGGTACAATGTCGCCTCTTTGCGCCCGTAGTTCAATGGATAGAATGAGAGTTTCCGAAACTCTTGATACAGGTTCGATTCCTGTCGGGCGCACCATAGAATCAATGTCTTAAGATTTTTTGGCTCTACCCCATTTTCGGGGGATGGGCACTCATCAGGCCCGGTTAATCACACCGTTCCAACCGTACTGAGCCAAGACTCTCGTGCGGTAATTCTCAAACTTCCTGAAGCCGTAAGCCCGGCGCGAGTCTGCTGGACTGGTACACATCAGGACCACAGCTGGGACGTGTCGTAGCTTCGCTCCAGCTGGCGAATCGCATTGCTCTCGTACAGCATCGACTCAGGCACGCCAATATCTTGCAGTGCCCTGGCGTTCAGTGTGCTCAGCGCATCAGCAGTTCGTTTTCGAGCGCGACGCGTGAAAAGACCCCGCCACCGTGAGGACCAACGCTCAATAAGACGTTTCGTGCGCGATAGGACGGCAGGATCAGTCGTATCGATTAGTTGGAGCGTTGCAACGTCAACAGTACTTAGTGTTTCTTGGGATTGCATTTCTCGGGGGGCAGCGTTGACTCCAGAGATTGGTAACGTTCATTAGGCGTCGGGTTCCAATTCCTGCGCTTGCTAGCGGTCACACCGAAACACATCCCTGATGACTCTTTTGGCCGCAGGCAAACCAGGACGGTAGTCTGTTTTCGACCGATTGCAGTATTGCGTGTTGGCTGAAGCAAACACACAAATCTCGGGGTATGTGCTTATCCGATAGCCGACAACTTGTTACAGCTATACTGCAGCAGAACTTGCATCTCGAGTATGCCAAAGGGAGAAGCGCAATGACCGTGATTGTCTATTCATCTTTCTCCCAATGGTACGCCGAGGGCCGAGAGGCTTCCTATGTGCGCACGAAAAAATCCCCGGGTGGAGTCCTCGACCTGCTTGACGTGACTAGACCAGCCGGAGATATGGATCGCCCAGCCCTGCCGGATCTTGCTTTGTATCAAGATCAGATCGGGGGCAGCCGTGTTCGGGGCAACTCGGGGGGAGGGCAATTCAATGTGAGGAGCGGAAAAGGCTCGTTCTATCTCGCTGCGCCGGACTTCGCTCATACCATCTCGGTCGACACCGATCACCAGCTTCGCGCCTTGTCCTTTCCTCTGGCGCAGTGGCAGACAGTGCTTGATGAAGCCTCCAACGGTAGTTTCACCGCAGAACGCCTGCAACTCTACAGAGGGTCATTTCACTCGCCGGCCATCCAGTCATCGCTGCGGAACTTGTGGGCTTTGGGCGACGAGGATGGGGTGCCGTCACGTCTGCTAGCGCGGGCTGCAGGCTGCGAGATCCTGGCCGAGCTATGCCGGATGAGCGGGGCATCGTTCACCTCGGCAAAGGGTGGCCTTGCCCCGTGGGCAGAACGGCGTTGTCAGGAGTTGATGCGCGCGCGGTTGTCGGAAGACATCACCCTGGACGAACTGGCCGCCGAGGCGCAACTGTCATCTTTTCATTTCGCACGCATGTTCAAGCAAAGCGTTGGTGTGCCACCACGTGTTTACCTGACGCAACTGAGGATGGAGAGGGCCTGCGAACTTCTCGAACTGACGGACCTTCCGATCACCGAGATCGCCTTTGAAGTTGGATACTCGTCCAATCAGGTACTCGCCCGGGTATTCACCAAACATCAGCATATGAGCCCCTCCGAGTATCGTCGGGCAGTTCGCATTCCGGTGTGCTTCAGCACATAGCAGGAACCCAACTCCGTCGCGTTCACGCGCAGGCTTGCGTTTGCCGCTTTACCAAGCCACGGGTACGCACGTCTGATTGATGCACAAGATCGGCACCATGACAGCAGTTTTTGCGCCGTAATATGCCTCGCCTCTCCCTAAAGTAAGTACTTGATAAGCAGGTATTGCTCTTGTTCTCGAGCAGAACCGATACATCAGGAACTTAACGAGGGGCGGTTCTCATGACTTCAGGGAAAAAGACTGCGGCACATATCGGCATTGGCGCTAGCGCCAATGCCCGAAAGCCGGCAGTGATCATCATCGGTGGCGGTTCCGCCGGAGCGGTGCTCGCTGCCCGACTCAGCGAAGACCCTTCGAGACAGGTGCTGCTTCTCGATGCCGGTCCGGACTTTGCGCCCAAGGCTTATCCTTCCAGCCTGACTGACGCCGGGACAGTCGCGCCGCCGGATTTTGACTGGCAGTACATGAGCGACGACAAGGCGAAGCTGGGTCACGATATCCCAGCCCCACGTGGCAAGGTGATCGGCGGTAGTTCTGCACTAAACGGTACCGTGGCGATACGCGCCCGGCCATCTGATTTCTCCCGCTGGTCGGCACTCGGGATCGAGGGATGGTCGTGGGACGACGTGTTACCGACTTTCAAGGCATTGGAGAACACGCCGAGCGGCGAAAGTGACTGGCATGGCCGTAACGGACCACTTCCCATCCGGCAGCGCACGATGGCGGAGCTTTCGGCGTCATCGCGTGCCTTCGTGGATGCATCGCGCGCCAATGGCCTGGTAGCCGTCAACGACTTCAACGGTGCCACTGCCGATGGGGTAGGGCCATATCCGCTCAACGTTGTGGACGGCGTGCGGATGAATACCGGTATGACCTATCTCGCCGACGTCGTGCGGACACGTCCCAACCTGACAATCCGAGGCGATGCCGAGGTCGACCGGCTGGTGCTCGAAGGCAAATGCGCCGCCGGTGTGCGTCTGGTGACTGGCGAAGTCGTGTCGGGCGGTGAGGTGATCCTCTGCGCGGGTGCTTTCGGAAGCCCGGCGATCCTGATGCGATCCGGGATTGGACCCTCGGCGCACCTTCGCAGCCTCGATATTCCGGTAGTGGCGGACCTACCTGTGGGCACGAGGCTTCAGGATCATCCCCTCATTTACAGTGTCTATGCGTTGAGGGCGGAGCATAAGGCGATGTTGCCTGCCGCCGGAGCGTTGGCGTGGACGGGTTCGAAGGGCGCAAGTTCTGGCGACCTCGATCTTCAGATTTCTGCGACGCACTTCTTTAACCCAATGCACAGTCCCACCGGCGGCGCGATCGTGCTGGCGTCCGCGCTGGTGTTGCCGCGCTCCATCGGCTCGTTCCAGATCAGATCGCGCGATCCCCGGGTCGACCCTCGCATCCAATACAACTTCCTCGACGATCCGAGCGATCTCGAACGTCTGATGGAGGTCGTGCGCCTGACGAGCAAAATCGCAACGACCGAGCCGTTCGCGAGCATTGTCGACGGTGAAATCACTCCGCCCCTGCCGACAGAAGACGCACAGTTGCGAGAGCACATCATCGCGAACGTCTCTACCTATGCCCATCCGACCTCCACGGTCCCGATGGGCGCCGCCGATGATCCGACGGCCGTCGTCAATGCCTGGGGCGCGGTGCGCGGCATCAGCGGCCTGCACGTTGTCGATGCATCGATCTTCCCTGATGTTCCCTCAGTGCCAACCAACGTGACAACCGTCATGGTCGCTGAACGGATTGCAGCCCGGCTGGGTAATGCCTCGCCGACTATTCACGCCAAACGAAACACAGGAGTCACCCATGAATATTGATACCTCCCACAAGTCCAATCCCGCGTTGAACTGGGTCGGCGGCGAGTGGCTGGGCTCGGATACGGTCCGTGAGTCCATAAATCCCGCCACCTACGAGGTCATCGGAACCTACGCCGAAGGTGGTGTTGAAACCGCCAAGGCGGCCATAATCGCGGCGAAACGCGCAATGCGCGAGTCAGAGTGGGTACACGACCGCAAGCTGCGGGCGCGTGTGCTCGACAAGCTTGCGGACGCGTTCGAGCGTCATCGGGACGAACTCATCCAGATCCTCTACACCGAAAACGGCAAGATCCAAGGCGATGCCACCTTCGAAGTCGATCTTTGCGTTCCGTCGCTGCGGTACTTTGCTGGCATTGTGCGCACGGAAGCCGGACGGGTTGTGGACTCCAAGCCGGGCAGAATCGCGATGATGGTGCGCCAGCCGATGGGCGTGGCGTGCATCATCGCGCCCTGGAACTCCCCTGTGATTCTAATGGTGCGATCGCTGTCGCCTGCCCTGGCGGCAGGTTGTGCTGTGATCATCAAGATGCCGGGCAAGAGCGCCCAGATCACCGCGACTATCTCCAAGATCTTTGCCGATGTACCGGAACTGCCCCGCGGAGTGATCAACGTGTTCACTGACGAGGCTGGCGACGGAGCCAAACATATCGTTGCCTCTCCGGATGTTCCGGTCATCAGCTTTACTGGCAGCACCGGAACAGGCAAGGCGATCGCGCTTAGCGCTGCACCGCACTTCAAACGCATCGGGCTGGAACTGGGCGGCAAGACCCCGGCAATCGTGTTTGACGATGCCGATCTTGATCTCGCGTTGCCGATGCTCGAAACGGCACTGACGAAGTTCGCGGGTCAGTTCTGCGTGACCGGCCAGCGCGTGATCGTGCATGAAGCGATTGCCGAGGAGTTCAAGAAACGGTTCGCCGAGCGTCTGCGCGCAGTGAAGGTCGGACCCGCCGCGGACCTGTCGAGTGATATGGGCCCGATGATCGACCGCGAGAACGTCGAACGGGTCAATAACGTTGTTGAGCGTGCCATTGCCGAAGGCGCTGAGGTCGTCGTGCGAGGAGGGCCTCTGACCGAGGGTCCACTTTCGACGGGCGCGTTCTTTCGCCCCACTTTCCTGGAGGTTACTGATCCAAAGATGCAGGTCGTTCAGGAGGAGACCTTCGGTCCCGTGGTCACCATGCAGCGCTTCACCACGGCGCAGGAGGCTGTCGCCCTGGCGAACGACAGTATCTATGGCTTGGGGGCCAGCATCTGGACGCGTGACGTCTCGAAGGCTCTGCGTATTGCTCCCAGGATCGAAGCGGGTCTGGTCTGGATCAATGAATGGGGCGCGGTCAGCGAAGACACCGAGGAGGGCGGTTCCAAACACTCGGGCCTCGGACGCCTGAATGGCGCCACGGCGATCGATGACTTCACCGAGATCAAAACCATTACGTTCAATCCTGGACTGATGCAAGCCTAAGCGTCACCTGAGTCGACGTTGTTGTGACCTCTTTGGGTCAATGTCATAAAAGGAAGAAATATCATGTGTCTTACAGGCAAGCGCGCGCTGGTAACTGGTGGCTCCCGCGGTATCGGCGCTGCCATCGCACAGGCCCTGGCCGCTAATGGCGCGGACGTCGCTATCACCTACCAAAACTCGGCGAAGTCTGCGGAAAGCATCGTAGCTTCGATCGAGAAACTGGGTCGCCGTGGTCTGGCTATTCAGGCCGACAGTGCCGATCCGGATGCCATAAAGCGGGCCGTCGGCGAGACCGTCGAAACACTTGGCAGTCTCGATATTCTTGTCAACAGCGCGGCTCGGGGGCTCGCTGGCCCTGTCGCGCAGGTCGATCTCGCCGAGTTCCAGGCGATGATGGACGTCAACGTCCGCGGCCCCTTTGTTGCGGCACAAGCCGCAATACCGCACCTGCGCGAGAGCGGTCGCATCATCTCGATCGGATCGGCTTTGGCAGAGCGCGTCCCGTTTCCGGGTATCACGGCCTATGCCATGTCGAAGTCGGCACTGCTCTCGCTCACCCGTGGGCTGTCGCGCGAGCTCGGCCCGCAGGGCATTACGGTCAATCTAGTCCAGCCGGGATCGACCAATACTGACGCGAACCCGGCAGATGGAGAAAGTGCTGATTTCCAGCGAGGTCTGTCCTCAATTGGGCGTTATGCCGAGCCGCGAGAGATCGCTGATGCGGTCGTGTTTCTTGCAAGCCCTGCCGCAAACATGGTGACTGGCATTGCCTTGACTGTGGACGGCGGGGCGAACGCATAAGCAGCCACGCAGATAAAAGGAATAACGAGCATGTCTGAAATTGCTGGCGTAGTCGTCAGTCACATTATTCGCCCGGCGCACGAACAGGCATTCGTTGTATGGGCGAAAAAAATGGGAGAGGGCGTTCGCGCAGCGTCCGGCTTTCGCTCGATTATTCGGCTTGATCAAGGGCCGGCGATATCCCATACGGTGGTGCAGTTCGACTCCCAGGAGCAACTCGACAGTTGGCTGGTATCGGACGCATTCCTGCTGTTGCGCGCGGAGGGCTTAAATTACTCATTGCGGACCATCCAGCCGCAAGCTGGCCATACTAGCATCGTCAGCATTCCAGGATCAGCCAGCATGCCCAAATGGAGGCAGGCGGCTGCGACATGGCTCGGTGTCTACCCGACTCTGCTTGCTGTCAATGTGGTCATGGTCCGCCCCCTTGCAGATTCAGTGAACTGGCTCGTGCTACTGACAGGAAGCTCGATAGTACTCACTGTCATTCTGACATGGGTGATCCTTCCTCGCGCTCATCGAGCGCTGCGCCCATGGATGTTCGCAGAGTCGGACAACGACAGTAGTCCATGATCAAGCGCCATCCCGCCAATCACCAGATTGGATCCCAGCATTTCCCCACATAGCTCACCCTATCCACCCTAGCTCGCAAACCTGAAATACCACGAACCGCAAGCGGTAATTAACAATGTAAACGGAGAGAACTCATGATCACAATTTCTCGCACTAAGTCGCTCGCGGCAGTCATTACGCTCGCCGCGTCCAGTTTGACTGCCATCCCTGTTGCAGCACAGTCGACTAGCGAAGCGCAGTCTGCTGCTTCGCTCTCGGTTGTTATGGAATTCCTGGCCAACACGGCGCCCGATAAAGTTGAAGCTGCTGCACAGAGGCTGGCGGCTCCGGACGCAACCTATGTTTCTCTCAACTTCGACAATCCGGAACTCCAAAAAATCCTGCCTTGGACCGGCACAAACAAGGGCCCGGAAGCCTTCAGTAGCTTGTTCTTGCAGCTCGCGGATTACTGGAAAACCGAAGACTTCACCGTCACCGATAAGATCGCTTCTGGGGAGGATGTCGCGATTTTCGGTAAATTCACTTATCGGTCCGTAGCGGTAGACCGCGTGTTCACATCACCGTTTTCCATCCACGCCAAGGTCCGTGACGGAAAGATGATCTATTTCCAGTTCATGGAAGATACCTATGCTTCTGCCAGCTCGTTCCGGCAGTCCGGCTCGTGGACGGTGAAGACACCTGACGACGCAGCCCCCTTTAAGGTGGGGGAAGAGTAACGACCTCGGCCGGTGGGTATTCTGGGGCACTCGTAAAAATACTGCCGGCCACATCCTCCGGCTCTACCCCATTTTCGGGGGGTGAGCATTCATCAGACCTACATGGATGCCCCCGTTTTGCCAAGCGCTCACTTCATGACGGTTGAAGGAAGGGATTGCAGCCGTACATTCGGACTCAAATTTAGGCTTTTCGCCTATGTCCCTGATGGAATCTGCTGGTCGATGCCTCATCGCGGTTACGCACTCGAAGTGCTGAGTCTGATGCGGGTTTAATCGACCACGGTCTAACCTGTCTTGCCATCAATGTCGTGATTGCCTGTGCAATCAGTGGGGTGTACCTCTATGGTTAAAGCTGAAGAATCTGACTGATCCAACTACGCGCTATTCAAGGACTGCACGTAGTCAGGCCGGAACTCACGGTCGTGAAACAGTACCGCCCAGACAATTCTGGCCGTCTTATTCGCCTGTGCCACCACAGCCACGTTCTGGTTTCGACTGTGAATGAGTCTGTAGAGCCAACTACCAGAATTGACCTTCCTCCCGATGCGATACGCAAGTGAGCGCGCTCCGTGGATCAACAAGGTCCGCAAATAGACATCGCCTCGCTTGCTGATGCCCAGCAGTGTAGGCTTGCCGCCAGTGGAGTGTTGCCGAGGCACCAGCCCCAACCATGCAGCAAGCTCCCTGCCATTCTTGAAGTGCCTAGCATCTCCGACGGTAGCCACCATCGCTGTGGCTGTCATCGGTCCAATGCCCGGAATCTGCTCCAACCGCTGACTGAGTTCGTTGCCGCGATGCCAGGCGTTGATTTGAGCCTCGATCTCATCGACCTGTCGATCCAATAGCTTCAGGTGCTCTAACAGCCGATCAATGAGATGTCGAAATACTCCCGGCAGTTCGCTGGCTGCATCCTCAATCAAAGCGGGTACCCGCTGCCTGATATGACCAAGGCCTTGGGGCCTGTTGATCTACCGTCTTGATGGGGACAAACCGCATGGAGGGTCGACCGACAGCTTCGCAGATAGCTTGAGCATCAGCGACGTCGTTCTTGTTGCTCTTGACATATGGCTTGACCAACTGGGGTGCCATCAGCCGCACTGTGTGACCCATTGCCTGTAACTTTACGTCCCCAGTGGTGGGCACTGCCGCAGGCTTCCATCCCTATCAGGCATGGTTCCATATTGATAAAGAAGTTTGCGACTTGATCACGCTTGAGCTGCTTCTTGAGTACATTCTTGCCATCGGCATCGACGCCGTTAACCTGAAACACGCTCTTTGCTAAATCAATATCGATAGTTGTAGCCTTCATGGTGGACGTTCCCAACGGTTCAAGTGGTCGAAACAACACCTCCACTTTGGCACAATTGATGCCGTTACGGGTGGGGGCGTCCATCCCATTGCGGTTAATGATGTAGAGCCCTGATTCAGGGGGCTCCCAGGCCCAGATGCGAGCGTAGCGTATCGCCTCGGTACTCGTTGCGGAAAATGCCGCGCTGGCGCAGGATGGGCACCACGCCGTCGACGAAATCCTCCAGTCCACCCGGCAGCGTGTCGGGCATCAAATTGAAGCCGTCGGCGGCCTCGGTACGGAACCAATGCTCGATATCGTCGGCGATCTGCTCCGGCGTGCCCACGATGACGCGATGGCCGCCGCCGCCGGCGAATTCGCGTATCAGCTCGCGCGCGGTGGCGCCGGTGCGTTTGGCCGCCGCCAGCGTGGTGTTGAAGAAGGTATGCGTGCCGTTCTTGGGCAGCGCCAGGTTTTGCGCGATAGGCTCGTCGAGCTTGATCGACTCGAGCGGCACGCCGAGCGTGCCCGCCAGACGCTTGACGCTGTATTCAAGGGGAATCAGGTCCATCAGTTCGTCGCGGCGTCTATACGCTGCTTCCTCGGTCGCGCCGATGATGGTCGTCAGCCCGGCCAGGACGCTGACCGCGTTGGGGCCGCGCCCGTATTTCGCGGCGCGCTCGTGCAGGTCGCGCCGGTAGGCGCGCGACTCGTCGATCGATTCCGATGCCGAAAATACTGCTTCGGCATGCCGGGCGGCCAACTCCCGGCCATCGCCCGAGCCGCCGGCTTGCACCAGCACCGGATGGCCTTGGCGCGAGGGCGGCAGCGTCAGCGGGCCGTGCACCGAAAAGAACTTGCCTTGGTGAGCGATCGGCTGAATGCGATCCGGGTCGGCGAAATACCCCGAGTTTTTGTCGCCCAGGAAGGCGCCCGGCTGCCAACTGTGCCATAACGCCTTGACGACATCGGCGAATTCGGCGGCGCGCGCGTAGCGCTCTTGATGGTCGATGGCGACATCGCGGCCGAAGTTGCGCGCCGACGCGGGGTCGGCCGTGGTCACGATGTTCCAGCCGGCGCGGCCTGCGCTGATGTGATCCAGCGTGGCGAAGCGGCGGGCGATATTGTAGGGCTCGTTGTAGCTGGTGGATACCGTGGCGATCAGGCCGATGCGGCGCGTATGCGCGGCCAGGGTCGCCAGCAGCAGCGTCGGTTCCAGCGCATTTATGGAGCGGTATTGCACCTGGTCGCTGATGGCCGCCGTGTCGGCCAGGAAGACCGCGTCGAACGCGCCCCGTTCCGCGACCTGGGCCAGCCGAACATAATGGGCAACGTCGAACAAGGCATCAGTCTGTGCTTCGGGCAGGCGCCAGGCCGAGGGAACGAAACCCGAATGCAGCATGTTGATGTTCAGATGCAGCTCGCGGGAAGCGGGAGCATGGGATGGCATGAGCGTCTTCCGATGATAGCCAGCGTATGGAATCAGACAGTTTTCACCAAAACGCCAAGCCATCAAACGATCAAATGATTATGTCTTCATGCGGGTATTTGTTTATGTCTCGCCGACGCGAATGTTTATGCCAAAAGACCATAACAATTGCTGTCTCGACTCCGATAGGATGGCGGTTTTCTTTTTAAGAATCGCTTGGAGTTTGCATGATGAGTTCACGCACGATGCGCTGCCGGCCAGTCTTGACGGCGGCGCTTGCCGTCTTAGCCGCCGCTTTCTCAGCAGTCTCTTCGGCCCAGGCGGAAACGCCGGTGCAAGGCGGCGAGATCGTCTTCGGCGTGACGACGGAGCCGGTTTGCTTCGACCCGCATCGCTCTTCGCAGCAAAACGCCTACATCCTGATACGCAACTATGTCGATTCGCTGGTGGCCAAGGCTGAGGGCGGCAAGTTCCTGCCCTGGCTGGCGTCGTCGTGGACCATCTCGTCGGACGGCAAGACCTATGTGTTCAAGCTTCGCGAGGACGTGCGATTTCATGACGGTGCTCGCTTCGATGCCGAGGCGGTCAAGGCCAACTTCGATTACGTGCGCGACGTCAAGAACACCGCGGGCGCGGGAGATTTGCTCAAGGCCGTGAGCGATGTGCGCACGCTCGGCTCTCATGAGGTCGAGATCGTGCTGAACCGGCCCGATTCGAGCTTGCTCGAATCGATTTCCAGCATCCGCCTGGGCATTCTTTCGCCCAAATCGCTCGACTCGGGCGCCAGCTTGTGCGCGGGTGGTCCTGCGTTGGCGGCCACCGGCCCTTTCGTGTTCCAGAATTACACGCGCGGTGAATCGGTGACCTTCGCCAAGAACCCCGACTATGCATGGGGGCCGGGCTATGCTGCGCATCAGGGGCCTGCTTATCTCGATAAGGTGGCAGTGCGCTTCTTGCCCGAATACGCAGTGCGCGCGGGCGCCTTGAAGTCGGGCCAGGTCGACGTGATCGAAGGCGTGCAGCCGGCCGACGTGGCCTTGTTCAAGGATCAGCCGGATTTTCAATTCCTGGTGGGCCCGTCGGGCGCCTCGACCTCGTTCACGTTGAACATCAATTACACGCATCCGCCCGCCGACGATGTGAGGGTTCGTCGCGCGCTGCGCGATGGAGCTGATATCGGCGCACTGGTGCAAAGTGTCTACCAGGGGACGTACCGCCGGGCCTGGTCCAATATCGGTCTCGATAACTACTACTTCGACAAGTCGCTGGAAAACGCCTGGGGTAATGACGTGGCCGGCGCCAACAAGCTTCTGGACGATGCCGGTTGGACGCAGCGCGATGCCCAAGGCTATCGCGTCAAGGACGGTAAGCGCCTGTCGATCGAGGTAGGCTATCCGCAACCCTATGTGCGCGACAATCGGGACATCCTGATCCAGGGCTTGCAGGCGCAGTTGCGCAAGAACCTCGGCTTCGATCTGAAACTGCGCATCATCACGGGCGGGGAGTGGGCGCAGCAGCTCAAGGACGGCAGCTGGACGATTTATCCCAACACATATCTGCCCGCCGACGCGGCTCAGGAGCTGCAAGGCAATATCGGCGAGAGCGGTTTCATCCGCGCGCGGGCCGACAAGGGTGACCGGAAACTCTTCGATTTGATCAACGGCGCGCTGGCGGCCACCGATCCCGAAGAAAAGAAGAAGCTGGTGTTCGCGGCGCAAACGCGCGCGGTGGACCAAGCATTCATCGTGCCGCTGTTCGCCGCCAATTACCAGTTGGGAGCCAAGGAGATCGTCAAGGGCTTGTCGTTCGAAACCCAGCTCGATTCACCGTCCAACTTCTACGATGTATGGCTGGCGAAACCATGAGCGCACTGGGTCGTCCCAAACGTGAATTCTTCCTCGAGAGGAAGTGGCGCAGCGACAGGAGGGGCGTTCAATGAAAGCGGCGCTTGCACGCAGCGTGCTGTTAAAACTGGTCAGCGGCTTGCTGGTCGCCTGGGGCAGCGCCACCGTGGCCTTTCTGGCGCTGCACGCGTTGCCCGGCGAGGTGCAGGACATCCTGGCGGGCGATCTGGACTACCCTGGCTTGAGCGAGGCTATCGCGGCCGAGTGGGGGCTGGATCGCAGCCTGGCGTGGCAGTACTGGAATTTCGTGTCGAATATTTTTTCCGGCAATTTGGGCACATCGTATACCCTGCGCCAGCCTGTCTCCGAGGTGCTGTTCTCGCAGCTTGCGCCCACAGTGCTGTTGGCGGGCACGGCGGGGGTGCTGGCCTTTGTTCTGGCGCTGGCCGTGGCGCTTGGCACCAGCGGCGCGGGCCGGTTGGGCCGCGGATGCGCCGAGTTGCTTGAGCGCTTCAGCGTGTCGGTGCCCGTGTTCTGGCTGGGCCTGCTGTTGCTGATGGCGCTTTCCTTCGGCTTGAACTGGTTCCCGGTCTCAGGGGGCGACGGCTGGCGCTCGCTGGTGCTGCCCGCCATCACACTGGCCTTGCCCACGGCGGGCCTGCTCAGCCAGGTCTTGCGTGAGGCGTTGGATAAGGCGCTGGAGCAGCCTTTCGTCGTGACGCTTCGGGCGCGGGGCTTGAGCGAGGGGGGCATCCGTCTGCGCCATGTGTTGCGCCACGCCGTTGCGCCGGCCATGACCTTGGGCGGTTGGCTTATCGGCGGCCTGCTGGGCGGCGCTGTCCTGACTGAAAAGGTCTTCGGCCGTCCGGGTCTGGGCACGGTCACGCTCAACGCCGTGCTGACCCATGACGTGCCCATCGTGCTGGCCGTGGTGCTGCTGGCAGCCTTCGTTCACGTGGTGGCTTCCACCGCGCTGGACATTCTCTATCTATTTATCGATCCGAGGCTCAGAACGCAATGACGACCACGGTTTTGACCGCTGCTGGTGGCCACGGACGGGCGGTCGCCGCCAGGCTGCCGCGCCTGTCTTCCATTTTGTCGCTGGCTTTCGCGGCCTTGCTGGTGCTGTGCGTGGCGGCGCCGCAATGGTTGACGCCCTACGATCCGCTGGAAGCGGATTTTCTGGCGATATTGCAGCCGCCCAGTTGGACGCATCCTTTCGGCACCGACCGCATCGGACGCGACGTGTTGGCGCGCACCATCCACGGCGCGCATTTTTCGCTGTCCATTGGGCTGGCCGGCACCGTCATCTCGGTATTGTTCGGCGTGCTGCTGGGTATCCTTGCCGGTCAGCGCAACCGCTGGGCCGACGAAGGCCTGTGCCGCGTGTTCGACGTCATTTCTTCCTATCCGGGCGTCTTGCTAGCCATGATGGTAGTGACCTTCATGGGCAACGAGGCGCGCAACATCGCCATCGCCGTGGGCATCGCGGGCATTCCCAAGTTCGCCCGGTTGGTGCGCGCGCAGACCCAACTGGTGCGCGAGGCGGATTACGTCACTCATGCCTACATCTATGGGCGCAGCCGGTTGGCGGTGTTCTGCACGCATCTGCTGCCCAATGTGCTGGTGGCGGTGCCGGTGGTCGCTACCGTTTATGTGGGTACGACCATTCTGGCGGTGTCTGGCTTGAGCTTTCTGGGCCTGGGGCCGCAGCCGCCCACGCCCGAATGGGGGGTAATGCTGGCCGAAGGGCGCGACGTGCTGCGCACCGCTTGGTGGCCTAGCGTTTTTCCGGGGCTGGCCATTACCCTGACAGTCATTTCCTTTATCGTGCTGGGACGCGATCTGCAACTCAGGTTCGAACGCAGGGAGGCTGCATGAAAGACGGCACATATGGCCGGCGGGGCGAAGTTCTGGTCGATATCGAGAACCTGCGTATCGGTTTTCCGGGCAAGAACGACAACAAAGATTTGGTTGACGGTATCGATCTGTGCATCCGGGCGGGTGAGTGCGTAGCCCTGGTGGGCGAGTCGGGCTCGGGCAAGAGTCTCACGGCACGCAGCATCCTGAATCTAGCCGGCAAGGGCGCGCGGATGTCGGCCCGGCGTTACGAGATCGGCGGGCGCAATGCCTTGCGTTTCACGCTGCAGGAATGGCGTGACGTGCGCGGCCGGTTCGCGGGCCTGGTGATGCAGGACGCGCTGGTGTCGCTCGACCCCTTGCGCCAGATTGGACAAGAGGTGGGCGAGACCGTTGCCGTACATGGCTTGCTGCGTGGCGAACGGGCAGTGCGCGGCCGGGTGCTAGACGCCCTGGCGCAAGCTGGCATCCCCGACCCCCAGGCGCGCAGCCGGCAGTACGCGCACCAGCTTTCCGGCGGCTTGCGCCAGCGCGCTCTCATCGCGGCCGCTATCGCGGCTCATCCCAGGCTCATCATTGCCGACGAACCCACCACGGCGCTGGACGCTACGGTGCAAAAGCAGGTGATCGAGGTCTTGATGCGGCGCGTGCGCGAGGACGGCGTGGGGTTATTGCTGATTAGCCACGATCTGTCGGTGGTGTCGGACATCGCCGACTGCGTGCTGGTCATGCGCGGCGGGAGGGTGGTAGACGACGGGTCGACGCGTGAAGTGTTGTCCCACCCTCGGCACGACTACACCCGTGCGCTGATCGCGGCGGTGCCGTCGGCCGAGTCGCGCGGATACCGGCTGGCATCGGCACGCATCGAGACCGGCGCGGCGGATGACCAGACCGTGGCGCGCATTCTGCGCGAACCCTTGCCGCCCCGCGCGGCGCTGGGCGGCGAGGTAATTCTGCGGGCCGAAGGCCTGGGCAAGCGCTACTGGCAGCAGCGCGGCGGCGGCGAGTTCCAGGCGCTCGACGAGGTGTCGTTCGAGATTCGCGCGGGCGAGGTGCTGGGCCTGGTGGGTGAATCGGGGTCGGGCAAGTCCACGTGCGCCAAGATTGTTCTTGGTTTGCTCGAACCCGATGCGGGCGGCGTATCCCTGCTGGGCAAACCCTGGTCCGGCATCCCCGAGCGCTGCCGCCGGGCGTTGCGTCCCAAGCTGCAGTACATTCCGCAAGACCCCCTGAGCAGCTTCGACCCGCGCTATACGGTGCGCGACATTATTCTCGAGAACTTGCCCAGGGTGCTGGGCTGGGCCGAGTTGGACCGGCGCGTCCGTGGCTTGTTGGCGCAAGTGGGCCTGGACGAGCGTCTGATCGATCGCTTGCCCGCCACCTTATCGGGCGGCCAGCGCCAGCGCGTCGCCATTGCCCGCGCCCTGGCCGCCGAACCCGCGCTGATCGTGTGCGACGAGCCAGTGTCCGCCCTGGACGTCAGTATCCAGGCCCAGGTCATCGATCTGATCGGCGAATTGCAGGCGCGCATGGGCACAGCGCTGCTGTTCATCTCGCACGACATCGGCTTGGTGCGGCACGTGGCCGACCGGGTATTGGTGCTGCAACAGGGCAGGGTGGTCGAGCAGGGCGAGGCGGGACAGGTGCTGACGCATCCTCGGCATTCGTATACCCGAACCTTGCTCGATGCCGTGCCGGGCGCGTGGCGTCAGGTCGCCTGATGCGAAAGGGGGCACCGCCCATGCCTGTGAGTGCCCCATGCCGTTTGGCGCGGGCACGTCTTAGGCGGCTTGTGCCTGGGCCGCGGTTTGCGGCTCGGCGACGCCGATCTTCCACTGATTGGGCGCAGGCGTGTCGTTGACGGCGAAATCGCCGGCGATGCGGTCCTTGTAGATCCGAGGGTTGTGCGTGGCCAGGGTGCGTACATTGCGCCAGAAGCGATCCAGGCCTAGATGCGGTAAGGTCGACGTGGCGCCCAGGGCGTCGAACAGCCGGGTCGATGAATCCAGGATCAGCTCGATCACCAGGCTTTGGGACTGGGCGATTTCCAGGTCGGCGATCGCGCGTGCCTGCTCGGTGCGCTCGGCATCGCCGCTGCGCGAAGCCTGCCATACGCGTTCCAGGGCCTGGGCATTCTGCAGCACGATGGCGCCCGCGCCATAGGCGGCGGCACGCAGCCGCCCGACAATTTCCAGGATCTGCGGGTCGTGCCGCACCAGTGGTGCATTGCCCGAACTGAAGCTGCGTTTGCGGTCCCGCACCGCGGCGGCGGTTTCGTCGGCCACGGCACGGCCGATGCCGGCGATGTTGGCCAGGTGCAGCGATTGATAGAAGGCCTGGTAGTAGGGCACACGATCTTCGTCGGGCCGGATGTTGGACGGGTCAACCTCGACGTCGCGGTAGTGCGTGGTGCCGCTGGAGGTCAGGCGCTGGCCGAAGCCGTTCCAGTCGTCCACCAGTTCGACGCCCGAGCTGTCGGTGCGCAGCGTCACAGCGTAGGGCTTGCCGTCTTCACTCGTGACGCCCACATCGGCCCAATCGGCGTACATCAGACCGGTGGAATAGAACTTGGATCCGCTCACGAACCACTTGCCGTCGCGCTGAAACAGACGGGTGCCGAGCGTGCCTTGCCGGTTGTCGGTCTCGCCGCGCCCGGGGCCGACGAGTTCGCCCGCCGCGATGCGGCGCAGCCAGGCCTCGCGCCAGGACAGGTTGTCGGTGTTGAGCACGGTCTCGACGAAACCGAGGTGAGCACGCAGCGACTGTTCGACGTTGGAGTCGGCCGAGCCCAGTTCGATCAGCAGGTTGAACAGTTCGGGCAGGGTGATGCCGCTGCCGCCATATTCCTTGGGCACGCGCAGGGCGGTGAAGCCGACCTGGGCCAGCGCGCGCACTTCCTGGCGTGGCAGGACGCGATGGCGCTCCCGTTCAATAGCGCCGGCACGGATGTCATTGAAAATACCGCGGAACCGCCGCTCCAGCGTTTCGTAGTCGGCGCTGGGGCCCGCGCCCCAGCCTTGCGAAATCTGTCCCACGCATTTCTCCATACAAGGTAAGCGGAGGACTATGAAACAAGCCGGGGAAGAGATCAACGACTCATCTTTCATATCCATATGAGCCGCCGCAGGCTGAATAAGAACAAGCCGAGACGGTATCTGATCGCGGTCCGGTGGCAGTGCCGACAATCCTGTCGGGTTTGTCTATTTGCAAGATGTCATGAGTATTCTTACCCTTGTGGCAGTCTCTCCAACCGTTCGCGCTCGTCGGCCTTGTTGCGGCATGTGGCGCAGCGCCTTGCTCTGCTGGGCTTGGATGAAAATCCGCGCATCTCGAACCTGCGCGGGCTACCGTCAGAAAAATTCGAACATCGCTCCAGTCCATGCCATGAATCACCGTTCAAAAATGCACAAAAAATATACGCGAATGGCAGTTCACAAATAATTTCATAGACGTCACCATCTCGCCTGTCGGTGAGTCGGCCCAGTTCGAGGCTGATAGGTTGTCAAACGTTCAATAAGTAGCCTGATGCCTTGTGGAGGCCCTATGAATACTCAAACTGCTCCGGTTGTTGTCTACGTGACTTACCAAGGTACGCCACAAGATACGTTTAATCGTAGCTATTACGTCGACGTCCATCTGCCATTGGCCATGAAGGCCTGGGCTCAGTACGGTCTACTCAGCGTGGCGGCTTATTTTCCGACGACCGAACACAAAGGAACCGTCGCAATCTGTGAATGCGTCTTCCGAGATGAAGCCGCGTTAGAAATTGCATTCGCATCGCCGGAAGCCTCCGATGTAATGGCTGACGTGCCGCGCTTTACCGCCATTGCTCCTCAGCGCGTCCGGGCAGTTGCACTTTAATTGGCCAGTACAGGCTCACCGCCCATGAATACGTTGACTTATGCATCCGAGCCAGCGGCGCTTGATTCGCGCCGCTGGTTGGCCCTCGCTGTTTTGTTGATCGGCACAATGTTGCCGCCCCTGGACTTCTTCATCGTCAATGTGACGCTACCCGCCATCCGCACCGACCTGCGAGCATCTTCCGATGTCTCGCAATTGGTGATCTCGGTCTACGCCGCAGCCTATGCGGTCACGTTGATTTTGGGAGGGCGTCTTGGTGATCTCTATGGGCGAAAGCGAGCTTTCGTTGGCGGTATGTTTGGCTTTGGCGTGGCTTCAGCGTTGTGCGGTTTAGCACCGTCGCCGAGCGTGCTCGTTGTCGGACGACTGCTGCAAGGGATATCGGCGGCCATCATGGCGCCGCAATCGTTGGCATCGATACACGCCCTTTTTCCGGCAAGCGAGAAGAATCGTGCACTCAGTCTGTATGGAGCGACGTTCGGTTTGGCTTCTGTGGGAGGTCAGCTGCTGGGGGGCGTGCTGGTTTCGGCCAGTCCGTGGGGGCTCAGTTGGCGCAGCGTTTTTTTGATCAACCTCCCCCTTATTGTCGTCGCGATCCCCGCTGCGCTGGCGCTGCTTCGTGAGAGTCGGGCAGAGCGTTCCGCTCGCCTGGACGTGCCAGGGGCGTTGCTGCTAGCGTCCGGCTTGCTGGCTTTGGTGGTACCCCTCGTAGAAGGACGGGAGCACCACTGGCCGTGGTGGTGCGTCGCGCTACTTAGTTTGAGCGCGCCTTTTTTGTGTGTCTTCTGGTGGTATGAAAAAAGACAAGAGCTCGCTGACAGAGCGCCCTTGATTTTGCCCTCGATTCTGGCAGCTCGCGGGCTGAAACGCAGTCTGACGGCAGCATTCTTCTTCTATTCTCTTGCGGCGTTTTTCTTTGTGTTTGCGGTGTACGAACAGGCCGGTTTGGGTAATGATGCGTTGGCAGCCGGCTTGGCAATCCTGCCGCTCGGTATTGGCTTTTTCCTGGGGCCGCTATGCGGTCCACCCATCGTCCGGCGCTTGGGTTCGCGCACTGCAGCGTTTGGCATGATCCTGGAAGTGCTTGGCCTGGTCATGGTCGCAGTTCTGGCCTGCATCGATGCATCGTCTTGGCTCGTCTTTCCTTTGTTCCTGATTGGAGCTGGACAAGGCATCGCACTACCTGCACTGGTTCGCTTGAACGTGGACCAGGTTGACACACGTTGGGCTGGGCTTGCTTCCGGTTTGGTCACCGCCACTTTGCAGATTAGCGCTGCGGTAAGCATCGCGATAATTGGTGGTCTTTTCATCGCGATCGCACCTGACGGCGCAGCCGCTCATGATGTGCGGCTCGGATTTACCGTGGCTTCATTGGCAATAGGCGCGGCACTGGCGCTGGCAGCAGGACTCAGCTGGAAACGGCAGTAGATCGTGACAACTTATATTACCCGGTCAACTCGGTACAAACAGCCAAAACACGGGCTGGAGATTTGCTCGTCGACAGATAAACATGACCGACCGAGCTATCAAAATAGGCAGACTCATTGCGCTTCAGGCTGATCTCGTTACCCGTTTCAAAAACAATACGAACGGCTCCCGAGACCACGTAGGTAAATTCCTGCCCCGGATGCTTGATGTATTCCGTGAACTCTGCAAGATCACGGGAAAAGATGGTTGCGATGATCGGGGTCATGACTTTGCCCGAAATTTCACTGAATAAAAACTGATGCCGATAGGTATCGGTTTGATATTCATCCTGCCCCAGGCTGCAAGCCTTCAGTGCCTGACCGTTGAGTCGATTGGGCACCGGATTGTCGCGGGCTTGCAGCAACACCGCCATATCCACGTTCAGGCCCAACGAGATGGCGACGAATTTCTCGTAGCTCAGCGCAGTCTGCCCCAGTTCAGCCTTTGACAAGGTGGATAGCGCTACCCCCGAGGCGGCCGACAGCTGCTTGAGGGTAAATCCTCTCTCTTTGCGTATAGCTCTCAGGCGACCGCCCATTGCCTCTTTTGAAAAACTTTTCTGGCTTCGCGCGTCCGCCTTTTCTGCCATAGATGCCTCTCCCATTTTTAAAAGGGCGAACGGCTGGATCCCACGCGATCCACGATGGCCCGATAATGTTCGGGACGCCTGTGCCGCTCAAAGTGGAAAATATTACCCCGATAGCCGTCGGCCAGACTCATATCGCAGACATAGTTGATCACTTCGTCGTCCTCGGACAGGGCCTGGACCGCGATCTCGCCGGTAGGCGCGACGATGCACGAGCCGCCGATCATGTGTATGCCTTCTTCAACCCCCGCCTTGGCCGCGGCAGCGATCCAGCATGTGTTCTGGTACGCCGATGCCTGCAGAGAGAGATGATTGTGATGCAGGGGCAAATGTCTGGGCTCTCCCAATCGCCCGTAACCGGTCGGTGTGTTGTAGCCCAGCATGATTAGATCGACAGCCTGCAGACCCATGACGCGATAGGTTTCCGGCCATCGTCTGTCGTTGCAGATGCACATCCCGATTCGTGTATCACCCGCATCAAATACCGGAAAACCCAGATCGCCAACCTCGAAATACCGCTTTTCGAGATGCTGAATGGGATACCCGTCTTGGGACTGTGCGTCGCCAGGAATATGAATCTTTCGATATTTCCCGATGATGTTTCCCGTGCTGTCGACCAGGATACTGGTGTTAAACCGTCGGTCGCCCGCGATCTCGGCGTACCCAAGGTAAAAGCCAACTCCCAATTTACGCGCTCGGTCAAAGAGGGGCTGCGTCTCTTTCCCGGGCATTTCCGTCTCAAAAAAGCTCTCCAGCTCTTGCGTGTCGTCGATCGTCCAACGAGGAAAAAAGGTCGTTAAGGCCAGCTCAGGAAAGGTGACCCATTTAGCGCCTCTACCCGCCGCATCTTCAAGCATGTCACACAGGCGTGCCACGGCCTGACGACGCGTATCACTGCGTGCGATGGGGCCCATCTGGGCCACGGCAATGTGCAATTTCACATCTTGCTCCTTGGCGTTCGCAGATCAGGACCGCTTGAGCACGCGACCCGCGTACTCTCCGGTGAAATGGGCGTCGGCATCCCATACTTTCTTGCCATTCACATACACATGATGGATGCCCCGCGAATGCGTCATGGGCGCCTCGAACGTCGCGGTATCCGCGATGGTGGCGGGATCGAAGACAACCAGGTCGGCAAAGGCATCCTGCTGAATCACGCCGCGGTCTGCCAGGCCGAACCGACTCGCAGTCAGGCCGGTCATCTTCCACACGGCTGTCTCGATGGGAAACAGGCCCAGGTCGCGGCTGTAATGGCCCAACACACGGGGAAACGTGCCCCACAGGCGAGGGTGGGGATGTGTGTCGTGAGGCAAACCGTCAGAACCGATCATGGTGTCCGGAAAAGACATGATGCGTTGGACATCATGCTCGTCCATCATGAAGTAGATCGCGCCGGCGGGCATCAATTCATCGACAACGTCCCAGCGATCCTTGCCTCGTTCTTTGGCGATATCGTCCAGATCGCGGCCCGTATATTCGGGAAAGGGTTTGCACCAGGTGAGCAGCGTCTTGGCCGACAATAGCGCACGGTCTTTCTTTAGTATGGTGGACCCGGCTATATAAGGGTAAGCGTCCAACGAAATTTCCTGGGTCTTCATCGCCTCGGAAATGATCGCGAGCGTCTCGCCTGAACGTCCGAAATTCTGCTTTCCCATGAGTTTATGATGAGATATCACGATCGGGACGTCGAGCTCTTTGCCGATCCGGAACGTTTCGTTCAGCGCGGCAACAATCTCATCGCCTTCGTCGCGCATATGTGTCGCGTAGATGCCGTTGTGCTCCGTCAGAGGCTGGCAAACCTGAATAATTTCTTCGGTTGTCGCGTGGGCAGCGGGCGGATAAAACGTCCCGGTCGAAATGCCGATCGCCCCGGCGGCCATTCCCTCACGCGCCAAGTCTCGCATCTTTTCGATTTCCTCGGGCGTCGCATTCCGCTCGAGATTGGGCATCACGGCCGCTCGTAAAGTGGAATGCCCCAGCATGCAAGCGCAGTTCAGCGCGGGTGGAGATTGCTGCAGAGCCTGTAGATAATCGGCGAACGTCGAAAAGGCGTAACTTCCCCCTAGATCCAACAGGTCGAGAGGCGGCGGTGGGCTTTCATGCAGCAATGGTGCGAGACTGATGCCGCAATTCCCGGTAATTACCGTCGTGACCCCTTGGGATATCTTGGGTTCCATCGCGGGTTTGCGCAGCAACAGATTATCGTCGTGGGTGTGCGAATCGATAAATCCTGGCGATACGGCCAGACCCGAGATATTTTCACGATGCGTCGCGGTTGCCTTGGATAGATCGCCGATCGTGGCAACACGATCGCCTCGCACGCCGACATCCGCCAGGTACGGCTTGGTGTTCGTACCATCAATAACCAGGCCGCCCGACAAGATAACGTCGTAGGACTCAATATTTTGGCTGCTCATACATCCACTCCTGAAAAATCCGATTACTACGCAAAATGACAGGCCACCACATGATCTGGGCTAAAGCGCCTTGCCTCGGGCAACTCGCGCGCACAAATCGCTTGCGCGTTTGGGCAGCGGGTACGGAAGGCACACCCCGAGGGGGGCGATAAAGGGCTGGGAATCTCCCCTGAAAGCCGCAGAGACTTAGGCAGTGCACGACTCTCTTCCGAAAAACGCGGCACAGCTGCCAGCAAGGCCTTGGTATAGGGGTGGCGGGGGTTTTGAAAAATCTCGCTGCGTGTTCCGACCTCGACCATTCGGCCGAGATACATCACCGCTACTTTGTGACTCAAATGCCGCACGACACTCAGATCGTGAGAAATAAAGAGGTAAGTCAGTTGCAAGTCTTTCTGCAAATCGACCAGCAGATTGATCACCTGTGCCTGAACGGAGACATCCAATGCCGAAACGGGCTCGTCACAGACAATGAAATCCGGCTCCAATGCCAAGGCGCGTGCAATGACCAGTCGTTGGCGCTGCCCACCCGAGAACTGATGTGGGTACTTGTCCAGTGAGTCGGGTTTCAGGCTGACCAGACGCAGCAGGTCGTCCAGGCGAGCGGTGATCGCTGACGAAGGAACGGAAAAATTATTCAACGGTTCGGCCAGAATAGACCGTACGCGCATGCGTGGGTTCATCGAGGAATAAGGATCCTGAAAGATGAACTGGATCCTTCTTCGAAGCTCTCGCAACGCCGTGCGCTTGAGCTGCCCTACATCCTTGCCCTCAAAGATAACTTGTCCTTCCGATGGTTCCAGCAGTCTGGCCAGGCAACGCCCCAAGGTCGATTTGCCGCAGCCCGATTCGCCAACAATGCTGAACGTCTCGCCTTTACGCACGGTGAAAGAAACGTCGCTGACCGCATTGAGCACCGCGTTTTTTCCGTGATGCTTGACCGTGAAGCGCTTGCTTAGCCCGACGACCTCCATCTGGATATCACTACCGTGCGTGGCGTGCATGTTTTCCCGAGACATATCCGTTTCTCACTATTTCTATCGTTCGCGCCACTACGACGCCACGCGACACCAGTACTTGTGCGCATCCGAGGCCTGAATGATCGCCGGGGGCACGGACGCACAAGACGCAATGGCATGTTCGCAACGCGAAGAAAACGCGCAACCCGATGATTGCGGCGTGATCGTCGGAACAATACCGGGCAATTCGGCAAGCCGTGGCTGTTGTGAGCCATTATCGACGAAAGCCGGCAACGAACGAATGAGCGCCCGCGTATACGGATGCTGCGCCCGATACAGCACGTCTGACACCAGCCCCTCTTCGACCTTTGAGCCGGCGTACATCACCATGACGCGATCACAGGACTCTGCGACGACCCCCAGATCGTGCGTAATCAATACCGTCGCCGTCCCCATCTGCTCTTGAATATCCTTGAGGATCTGCAAAATCTGCGCTTGGATCGTCACATCCAATGCGGTGGTGGGTTCATCGGCAATCAGCAACCGAGGCTTGCATGCCAGTGCAATCGCGATCATGACGCGCTGACGCATCCCTCCCGACAACTCGTAGGGATAGTTCGACAGCCGTTTGGCGGGATCTGAAACCTGCACAAGCTCCAGCAGCCCCTGGGCATCGACCAGCGCCTGCTTGTATGACTTTCCCTGGTGCAACACAATGGACTCGGCAATCTGACGTCCTACCGTGAATACCGGATTCAAGGACGTCATGGGCTCTTGGAAAATCATCGACAATTGATTGCCGCGAAGCGCGCGCATCTGCTTTTCACTTAAGGACAGCAGATCTCTGTCTTCAAAGTTGATGGATCCCGACACCACCCGTGCAGACGTGGCGAGCAGACGCATGATGGCCAGTGAGGTGACGCTTTTCCCGCAACCTGACTCACCGACAATGCCCAGTGTCTCACCGCTGCGTACGTGAAAGGAAAGATCGTTCACGGCCACGACGGTTCTATCCAGCCCCTCGAAATGCACGCTTAGATTCTCGACGCGCAGTATGTCTTTGTGAGTATTCATCGCGCGCCTCAGATCTTCTTCGCCAGCTTGGGGTCCAGCATGTCGCGTAGGCCATCGCCGAGCATGTTGACGGCCAGCACGGTCATTGCCAAGAACAATCCCGGGAACAAAATGATGTGAAATGCAATGGAGAGGAAATTGCGTCCGTCTGCCATGATGTTTCCCCAGCTCGGTATCTGCGGTGGAATGCCTACCCCCAAGAAGCTGAGCACCGCCTCCGTAATGATGGCGGACGCAGCAATGAACGTGGCCTGAACCATCAACGGGGCAAACAAATTCGGCAGGATATGCATTATCAGAATCTTGTGCGTGCGGGTGCCGACGGCCGTGGCGGCCTCGACGTACGGTTGGTTGCGGATCGACAAGACTAACGCCCGCACTAAGCGCACCACACGCGGGACTTCCGGAATGATGATGGCAATGATCACGGTGGTCAGACCGCCCCTGAACACCGCCATCAGCGCAATCGCCAGCAAGATATTCGGAATCGACATCAGACCGTCCATGATGCGCATGATCAGCATATCCAGCGCAGAGAAATAGCCTGCCATCATGCCGATCACCACGCCCAGCACCACGCTGATCACGGCCACTGCAACACCGACCACCAGTGAAACGCGCGATCCATAGATCACGCGTGTATACACATCGCGTCCTAGAGCGTCCGTGCCAAAAAAATGCTCTGCCGAGGGCGGCTTCATCCGTGCCAGGGGATTGATATCCAACGGATTCAGGCTGGACAACAGCGGTGCAAACACCGCGATTACAGCCAGGATCGCCAGCACGGCAATCCCGATATACATGGCGGGCTGCAGGCGAAACAGCGTCCATACTCTCTTTCTGGTGATCTTGGCGCCTAGTGTGAGTGTTTGCATGGCGATCAGCGCCCCATCCTGGGATCAAAAATTCTGTAGCTAAGGTCGACGACAAGGTTGATTAATACATAGACAGCCGACGCAATCAGCAGCACGCCCTGGATGACTGGATAGTCGTGGCGTAATACGGCGTCCACCGTCAATCTTCCCAGCCCGGGAATCGCGAATACCGTTTCGGTCACGACCACGCCGCCGATGAGCATGGCGATACCGACGCCGATGGTTGTGACAATGGGGTTTGCCGCGTTTTTGAGTGCATGCCAGATCACCAGGCGAGTCCCGAGTCCTTTCGCTTTAGCGGTGCGAATGTAGTCTTCGCCGAGCGCTTCCAGCATGGTGGCGCGAGTCATGCGCGTCAGCAGCGCCATATAGACCAGTCCCAACGAGAGACAGGGAAGCAGTAAATGCTTGAAATAAAGGGCGACGCCCGACGACAGCGGCTTATAGCCTTGCACGGGGAACCAACCCATTTTGATTGACAGGACGTAGACCAACCCGTATCCAATCAAGAAAACGGGAATGGAGAATGCCATGACAGACGCCAGCATGATCAATCGGTCAGTGAGCGAACCCGCTTTCCAGGCGGCTGCGACACCCAGCGGAACCGCCAGCAGAACCGCGAACAAGATCGTGAACAGCGCGATGGATAGTGTGGGCCCCATGCGTTGGTAAATAAGCTTCGACACCGGCAAATTGGTCGATGTCGACGTCCCCAGGTCACCGGTCAGAATATTTCCGCTCCAGATCAGGAATTGCTCGACGAGGGGTTTGTCCAGCCCCATGCTGGCGCGGATTTTTTCGACATCCTCCACGGTGGCATTGTCTCCGGCCAATACGGCCGCCGGATCACCAGGAGACATGTGGGTCAGCAGGAAAACAAACACCGCGACGACAACCATGACAGGAATGGTCGCGATCAGTCTTCGTAATACGTATAGCAACTCAAGACTCCTTGTTCTGGGTTCCCACTGACCCGTGCCGGTTTAGTTCTTCTCGATGTTCCACATCACGGGGACACCCGTTTTCAGCAGATCGGTATGGGTCAGGCCCCGTGTTGCCATGACCGGGTTGAATTCTCCCCAGATGACATAAGGCACGGACTCATAGGCACGCGCCTGAATCTGCGCGGCAAGTTCCTTGCTCTTTGCCTCATCACCCTCGGCAATCCATTGCGCACGCAATTCATCAAGCTTTTTATCGCAGGGCCAACCCGGCAGCCCATTGCCGCAGGACGCGGATAGCCAGGGGTTCGTGACTGGCGTGCTCGCGTCGAAGTACCCCCCGTGCGTCAGGAAAATATTCCACCCGCCCTCTGCCGGGGGATCCTTCTTGAGGCGGCGTGCCGCGACAGAGGCCCAGTCCATGGCCTGCAGGTCGACGTTGAATCCGGCCTTTTTCAATGCCTCGGCCAGTACCAGACTGGCAGGTGAATTCACGTTGTCCGTCGGATACAGGATGACGACCTTCTCACCTTGATATCCGGACGCTTTCAGCAGTTCTTTCGCTTTTTCAATATTCGGCGTCTTGTATTGCGCTGCGCCGACATCGGTTGTGTAGGGCGAGCTGCATGTGTACATCGATGGGCAGTATTCGGTACGGTACTTGTCGGTATAGCCCACGGCCGAAACGAATGCCGCTTGATTGACGACGTGATACATCGCTTGGCGTGCCAGCTCATTATTGAAGGGCGGGAACAGGTGATTGGGAACGATCATGCCCTGAGAGGCCGCTGTGGGAATCAGCGTGATATCGGAATTTCCCTCCAGTACCGGCAGAAAGTCGGGCGTGACGCTCTCGATCATGTCGACTTCGCCGTTTTGTAGCGCGGCAGCAGCAGTATTCGCGTCGGGAATATAGATCCATTCAACGCGATCGACCTTGGCGACCTTGCCGCCAGCCAGGCCATCAGCGGGCTCCGAGCGCGGTGTGTAGTTCGGATTTTTGACGTACACCACCTTGTTGCCGGGTACCCATTCGTCCTTCTTAAAGAGAAATGGACCGGAGCCGACCATCTCCGTGACGGGTACGCTGGGGTCGGTATCGGCCAACCGCTTCGGCATAATGAAAAGCGGCATACCTGAGGGCTTGGACAGTGCGGCCAAGACGAGACCAAACGGCTTTTCAAGCGTGAGCTCGAATGTTTTATCGTCGACGACCTTCAATGAGGCACCAGCCTTCATCAGGAGACGCCCTAGCGTGTCCTTCTTGGCCCAACGTTCGATCGATGCGACACAATCCGCGGCGGTCACCGGGGTACCGTCGTTGAAAACCAGCTTATCGCGCAGGGTAAAAGACCATTGCTTGCCATTTTCGGATTTTTTCCAGCTATCCACCATCTGCGGCTGCGCTTGTCCCTTGCTGTCTTGTGCGAACAAGGTGTCAAACACCATATAACCGTGATTGCGCGTGATATAGGCGGTGTTGAACAGCGGATCCAATGTCTTCAGATCTGCCGTGGGCGCGAGGCGGATCGTACTTTCCGACGAGGCCGTCCCGCTGACTAACAATAAGCCTGCCGTCAACATGCCAGTGACTAGCGTTTTCATGCAGATGGATGTCATTTTCATGGTTTTTCCCTGTGTCGGTCTATGTATAGTTGCGATGCATTAATGTGCCGGCGTGGCCAGCGGCCATTTTGGATACATCAGTTTTTTATAGGGCAACGCGTTGATGTCCGAGGAAACCGATCCGGGGGTACTCAAGTAAATCACCTGAGCGGCCACTTTTGAAAAATCGGCATAGAAGTGCTGCGAAGACTTCACCACAATGAACTTTTGCTTGCGTAGGTCGATACCGAACTGCGTGAACAAATCTTGTCCGATGGCCTGATTTCGCACGGAGGTCAAGACCAGCGTAATGCCCGCGGTCTCGACGACGGCGACATCGCCCAGCGACGACGGCGTGTTCGACAATCCCGTCATATACGCGTCTCGGCGCAGGGCCTTGACCGTACACAGCGCATCGACGGGTTGGCCAGACGCCTCGGACACCTTGCCGCCGATACGCAGTTTGATCGTGGCGTTTTCGCCAGCATTCATACACAGACCAACGGCGCCAGGATCCCAGATCGGACCGATCACGGCATCACGGATGTTGTTTTTCAAGAAATCCGCCAACACAAACGTGGAGTCGCTGCCCGCGCCGCCACCGGCGTTGTCGGCAGAATCCGCCAGTACCGCCGGATAACGTTGATTGTCGGCAACGATCTGCAAGGCTTCGGTCGTCGTCGGGCAGGGCGTTTGCAAAGCATCGCGAAAACCGATGATCTCTTTGCCCACGCGGTCGGCGAGTTGTTGCGCGCGTTCGGTATCGCCGTCGGTATAGACCAGCACTTTGCTGCCCATGCCCGGTACGTCTCCCCAAGGGAATCCGTGCGCAATCGAGATAGACAAGATGCCAGGTTCCTGCTCCATCTGCAGCAACCGATCCACGAAACTGCGCATGGGTTCCCGACTCGTATGCATAATGGAAATCATCTCGCAGTCGTACACCCCCAGCACCGGCTTGAATTTTCCCTGCTGTTTGGCGGCGCAGAGATCCACCAGGTCATAGGCTCGTTCGAGAATATCGGTGTGCGGATATTCCTTGAAGCACACCAGAATGTCGGCGTTCTCATACATAAGTGGTGTCATGTGGCAATGCGGATCAAGCTCTGCGCCGACGACCACATCGGGTCCGACTATTTGGCGTACGCGGGAAATCAAATCGCCTTCGCAGTCGTCATAACCATCTGCCACCATGGCGCCATGCAAGCCCAGCACCACTACGTCCACCGCACCGGCACGTTTGAGGTCCTGCAAAATTTCGTCGCGCAACGTCTCGTAGGCGTAGCGTGTTGTGAGCCCTGCGGGGACGGCGCCCGCCACCGCCCCCTCTATCACCGTCCAACCCTGCTCTTTGGCACGTTCACGCGCGGCCCACAGCGGCCCCGAGAATTGCAGCATCGTATCGGGGTGTGTGCCAGCGGGATAGTAACCACGGGCCTTGAACGAATCGATACCCGTGGGGATCGGGGAGAAGGTATTGGTTTCGGTCGCGAGCGAAGCCGTGAATATCCGCATGGTTGTCTCTCTCCTGGATCAGGTCAGCGATCCAACGCCTGAATTTCGATTTCCAGATCCACGCCCATGGCGAGTTTGGCCTCGACGGTTGAACGAACAGGCAGGCCGGCCGTGAAATAGCCACGATAGGCTTCATTGAAATCGGTAAACAGCGCAAGATCGGACAACCACACCGTGGCTTTCACCACATCTTCGAAACCCAGGCCGACTTCCTTCAAGCTGTCACTCAGTCGTTCCATCACGGCGGCCGTCTGCGTCTTGATGTCACCCTTGACGACTTTGCCATGGGCATCCATCGGAATCTGCCCAGAGAAAAAGACAAAGCCTCCCGCGCGAATCATGCGTGAGAAAGGCAGGCCCAAAGGCGACTCGTAACGTTCAATGCTCATGATCAAGGCTCTCTATGTTTAATAAACCAGTTAGACTCACTCGGCGCTGAAGCGCGCGGGCGAGACAATCGAGACATCCAGATGCTCGGCCTGTAGGGATGGGTCCAGTGATTCACCAAGGATCAAGTTGGCCGCCAGTAGCGACGCTCCCGGTGACGTCTGAATGCCATATCCACCCTGGCCAACCAACCAGAAAAACCCACTGACATTCTTATCCCAGCCGATCACAAAATCGCCGTCTGGCACAAATGATCGCAAGCCGGCCCACGTGTGATTAGGGCGCCGGATATCCAGCGTGGTTGCGGTGGTAATGCGGTCAATGCCTATCGCGATATCCAGTTCCTCGGCAACGACATCATGCGCATCGATGGGATCGGCGTTCGCAGGGGACCCTAACAGTTGCCCGGCATCGGGCTTGAAGTAAAACGACTCATCGACGGCTGCCACTACCGGCCATCGTTCTATGTCGTCCCACCCCGTATTTTGGCTGTTCTTCGCCGTGAATGTGAAAGCGCTGCGGCGCTTTGGCTGCAAGCCGATATGGGTGGCGCCAAACAGATCTGCGACCTGTTGCCCCCATGCTCCTGCGGCATTGATGACATTCTTGGCTGCAACGGTGGCGTCCGAGGAGAGATCAACACGCCATTGGCCGTCTTCGCGTTTGGCGCCGACAATCGAGGCGCTGTAGCAAAACTCGACGCCGGCTTGCTTGGCGCCCTTCAGAAATCCATGCAGTAAAACGTGTACATCGATATCCTTGGCGTCGGCTTCTTCGATGGCGCCTATCAGACCGTCCCGGCGCACGCAGGGAACGCGGGAAACCACCTCATCTGCCGTGACTTGACGTACCGCTGATCCTGTTTTTTGCAGTTGATCAAATGTTTCGGCCAATAGGGCTTCCTGCCCATCATGCGCGATATAGAGCACGCCTCGGTCAGCCAAGAGATCATGTTCACAGAAACCCTCTGGCGGGGCTTCAAAGAACGCTCTGCTGGCCCGCGTCAATGCGCGGACCGTAGCCGTGCCGTAGGTTTCCATGAACATCGCCGCGGAACGTCCAGAAGAGTGATATCCCGCTTGGCTTTCCGACTCGACGACCAGGACCGAGCCACGTTCTCTCAATCGATAGGCCAGCGACGCACCCGCAATCCCCGCACCGATGATCAGATAGTCGTACACCTTCCCTACTGTCATGAAACGCCACCTTTTCGCTCAACAACGCTATTTATCGAATATGAGAATTCTCGTAAACGAAAATATGTACTCAACGAGCACTGCGGTCAAGGCACTTTCGTGGGGGTTTACCCGCGACTACGGGTTAATGCCGTGACGATTTTGAGGGTTTCCAGGCATTGGGGATCACAAGCCTCTAACGATTTCCAAGCAGGGCTAAAGGGCGCCGGGATATCGTTATCACATCACCTTGACCGCGCGGCCGATGAACTGGATGGGCCCGGTTGGCCGGCCGATAGGAGATCCTGTTTCCGGTTCCAGGGTCAGCTCGAAGAGCTGATCGGGCACCAGCGGCGGCAGTTTGTCTAGCGGGATGCGGATCGTCTGGCCGGGCTGAACCAGGCCCAGCGATACCGGGCCGGGCCAATCGTCGGCCTTGGTCCAGAACTCCAGCGCCCGGCCTGGCGGTACCTGCGTGCGTCCGAGCGGCACCAATTGCACTGCGTCGTTAGCCTGGGCCTGTATGACCCAACCAGGCGCCTGCGATTGCGGTGCCACCAGCACCACCACATATTGTGGCGGCATGCCGGCGGGTTGGAACAAGAGCAGGGCGGCCAGCAAGGCTGCCGCGACCACCCCCGCAGCAGACAGTCCACGCCAGAATGGCAGGTTGGCCCACAGCGCAGCCCACGGGCGTGTGCCGCGCCGGGACGAGACTGTGGGCGCGGGGTCCGCCAGACTGCCTTGGATGCGGAGCCAGAGTCCGGATGAGGGCTGCACCGGCGCCGCCAAGTCGGCCAAGGGCAGCAGTCGTTCTTCCCAATACAACACCGCCGTGCGCAACGCCGCATCATGCGGCAGGTTCGCTTGCACTTGGCGGCGTTGTTCTGCCGGCAAGGTGCCCAGTACATATTCTCCCGCCAGGGCGTCCAGGTCGTCGGGCGGATTGTCGTGAAGCGTGGTCATGCTAGGCAGTCCCGCAGTGCCTTCAGGCTGCGTGTGATCCAGGCCTTGACCGTGCCTAGCGGCGTGCCCAGCCGCTGCGCAATCTCGGAATGCGATAGGCCCTCGACATAGGCATGTACGATGCAGTTGCGGCGTTCGGCGGGCAGTTCGTCCAGGCAGGGCCCCATGCGGCCTGCATAGTCGGCCCAGGCCAGCCCGTGGCGATCGCGCCAGTCCTGCAAGGCCACATCGGCGTCCAGACGTGCGGCCACGGCCTCATCGACAGGCACCAGGCGCGCGTGGTCGCGCACAAAATTTAGCGCCAAGTGCCGAGTAATGCTGTAAAGCCAGCCGCGCGCTGAGCCTCGGGCGGGATCGAAGCCCGAGGCCTGGTTCCAGATGTTGATGAAAGCATCGTGCACGATGTCCTCTGCCACGGCAGCGTCGCCCACGATACGGCGGGCCACTCCCAACAGGCGGGCGCCTTCGCGTTGGTACAAATGCTCGAGTGCGTCGCGGTGACGCGCCGCGCATCCGCGTACTGCAGCTTCGTAGTCGAATTCCTCATCAGGCAGACCCGGCATGGCACCTCGCAGCTAAGCGGAGGCCGGCGGGATACGCCGGTCCACGTTGTTGCCGCATCTTACCGGGAAATGCTTGACGATGGCATTTCGAACTCTTAGTTGGCCTTCCAGAATATGTAGTCCGCTTGGTACTGGACAACGCTGCGCTTGCCCAGCGATGTCGCGTTGCAAGGCATGTTCGGCGCTACCCCGCCTTTGAGCGCCACGCGCTGAATGTATGTGACGCCCGTCATCGCGCCCTTGCCCATAGCGGGATTGGCTTGCACCAATTGATAGGGCAGGTTGCCTTCGCCCGACGGTGCCACGGCCAGTTGCTTGCCGGTCAGCTTGGATCCGTCCATGGCTTCCCAGGTGGCTGGCGGACCGTAGTACTTACCCACTTGTTTGCCGTGGCGATCTTTCAGCATGGCATCGGGACCGATGAACATCCAGCCCGGTTGGCCGCTGGTTCCGGCCTTGCATTCGTAGGTGATGTCGCCGGAGCCCACCGTCTCCCAGGCGACCTTATTGCCGGAGGGCACCTGGATGCTGGCCGGCAGGCCTTCTTGTGAATAGCTCATTGGCTTGGAGGCCATAGTGCCGCAGGCCGTCAATATGGTGGCGGCGAACAGGCCGACCGTGGCCGGCACAGTGAACGTACGCTGGATCTTCATGAATAGTCTCCCGCAGAAAAATGAGAAGTGACGGCTCGACCCGCAGGCGCCGTCATAGGTACTACACGCGGGGTAGGCATTTGGATGCAGCGGTTTCGATTGTTACATCTGCCGGGCAGTTATGGCTTGATCAGCGAAGTCTACCCAGGGCAAGGCGAGCCTGGCGTTTTTCAATAACGCCTACATGCAGGTTCCAAACCACTCAAATCTCCACGGAATCCCGCGTGAGCGGGTTCACATAGCATCTAGATGGCGTGTATTTCAGGTCCACAGCGTACGTAGTGGCGCCTCTACGGAAAACCTGTGCGCCACCTGAGCTTGCAACAGTTCAGCACTGGCCAATGCATCAGTCAACGCATGGTGGGCACGGTAGCGTGGCAGTCGGTACCGCGCTCGACTGGCCGCCAGCCGGATCGAAACGGTCTGCTTAGGGCGGCCCATTAATCGGGCCAACAGGCTGGGAGATTTGCGGTGTAGCCTCGCTTCGAGTTCCATCGTGTCGATGGTCGGAAATTCTATGCCTTCACCAATGCGGGTCCTGAGCGCAGCATCCAGAAAACCTCGTTCGATTGCACGGCAATGCACGACGATAATACGGCCTGCCAGCGCTTGCAGCACTTCTTCAAGGACCACACTCAGATCAGGGGCCGTTTCGATCTGCGAGTGCGTGATTGCATGGATTGTTATCGACTCTGGCGTCAATTCGCCGGTGGGGTGAACCACCCAGTAGCGCGATGCGCTGGCTTGAATACGTGTCATTGTCATCGGTACAACGCCGATGCTGACGATTTCGTCGCGCAAAATGTCGAGGCCGGTGGTTTCCACATCGAGCGCAGCCATCGGGACATCCTGCAAGAAGCTGTCACCTGGCGGTATGCCCTGTGCATAGAAGGCTCTCAGGCGCGGATCTTGTGCCGTGTCAGCCAGTGTCGCAAAACGTTGTTGCCAGTCCTGCTCCTGCGCATCCGGGCGATTTCCGTGCTTGGTTCGTAAGTCCCCCAGGTGCAGCATGACGTTCCTGTACTCAGTTGGCCCGACCGGGCTGATAACGATACTTAAGATATTTTTGCGCGTTGCTCAGAATCAGGAAAGCATCGCGCAGATTTTTGCGCTCGAACTCCGATAGCTTCTCGGGTTCGATGCTGTTGTCGGGTTCGTCGCCCGCAGTCAGATCATCGGCTTGGCGGCGAGTTCGTACCGTTGTGATGAATTCCAGCGCATCGTACAGATCCTGCCCTCTTCCCAGCGGCAGGATGGCCGCATCGATGATTTCGCGCACTCGTTCAAAGGAATTCAGCGATTGCGCGCCGATCGCCAGTGCATGGACGCGGATCAGGTCAGTCAGCGGTCCGGTGCCACGACGCTTGATATTGATCGCATGGGTGTGGCGGCCGTCAGACTCGACAACGAAGTCCTTGAAGAAACCCAGTGGTGGTGTGCGCAGCAGCGCATTGCGTGCCATGCAGGCGAGAAATCGCGAATTTCCCTTCGCTTTGCGCGCGATCAGTTCGCGCAGATGCACGACCCATTCCGTGCGGCCCCATACGCCATCGAGGTCGAAGAAAATGCCGGCATGAAGCAGTGATTCGGGAGTCGGGCGCTCTATCCAATCCGTAAAATAACGCTCCCATGCGGCAAGCGGCTGGCGCCATTTTTCATTGCTCGCCATCACTCCGCCGGTACAGTAGGTATAGCCGCAGCGCGCCAGTCCGTCGCAGACGAACGTGCTGAGCGCGTTGAACCAGTCACCGTGCCGAGCGGGGTCAAAGCGATTATCCAGAATGATGGCGTTGTCCTGATCGGTAATGATCAACTGCTCCTGACGAGCCATTGAACCTAGCGCCAGAAAGCAATAGGGTACCGGTGTGGGGCCGAGTTCGGCTTCGGCGAGTTCCAGCAGACGTTGTTTGACGCTACGTCCGATCGCGGTCATTGCGTTACCCACCATGCGTGCACTGGCGTCTTCATTCACCATGCGCGTGAAACAGGCACGTACGTCCGGCACTAGCGCGGCCAGCTCATCCACCGTCTGTGCACGAAAGATATTCCCGACCACGAACAGGCTGTTGCGCGATTCGTAGCGGATAATGTCCGAGAGTGCGACGATGCCGATCGGACGCTGGTGCTTCATGACTGGCAAATGGTGCACGTTGTGGCGCAGCATTGCCAGCATGGCTTCGAAGATGAGCTGGTTGTGCGCTATCGTTACCACGTGCGGTGTCATGATCTCGGCTACCGGCGTGTCATGATCCAGACCAGGCGCCAGCAGGCGGGTACGCAGATCACGGTCCGTGACGATGCCGGACAGCAATGGCAACTCGGGTACGTCCGGATTATCGTCGATGATCAGCAGTGAGGACACGCCCTCTTGTGTCATGCGCTGGGCAGCTTCGCGCGCACTCGCACTACCATTTGACGTTACGGCCTCGCGCCCAACGAGGGTGTCCACGGTCGCTGACAGCAACTCATTGGCATCTTCTCGGCGCGACATGACCTGTCGCAGTCGTGTGCGGTCCTCAAGCTCAACATGATCCGCGAACGCTTCATGATTTTCGAACAAGTCCAGAAACACCGACTGCGGAATCAGGTAGATCAGCGAATCCTCCAGCGCGCGCGCAGGAAAACGAACCCGACCGTGACGCAGTAGACCAAATTCGCCAAAATACCCGCCTGATGTCAGGCGGTTGTATAGCGTTCCGTCACGTCGAAAGACTTCGACCGCGCCGCTACGTATCACATACCAGAACTCGGACGCCTGCCCGAACTCGACGATCTGTTCGCCTGACTTGTAATAGCAAACGTCGACGGCGGCGGCTAAGTGCTCCAGCGTCTCCCGCGGCAGCGCGTCAAAAGGGGAGCGAGCCAGGAGAAAATCGATGACTTCAAGTTGCTCGATCTGCATGGTTCGGATACGGCAATGATGGCGGGATTATCTCTGTCGCCTGCTGGCCCAGTCGATTTGTGTCGCCGGGCCAGCGGGCACGTTTAGCGTCGCGGCTCCGACATCAGCCCCTTGACGATCGCTATCGTTGATACCAGCAACACAATGGCAAACGGTAAACCGGTCGATACCGCCATCGCTTGCAAGGCCACCAGCCCGCCACTGAAAATCAGCGCAATGGCGACAAGCCCCTCAAATATGGCCCAGAATACACGTTGAGGGACAGGCGCATCGACCTTGCCGCCAGCGGAGATCACGTCGATCACGAGCGAGCCCGAATCGGAGGATGTGACGAAGAATACGACTACCAACACAATGGCGATAAAGGAGGTAACTTCCTTCAATGGCAGCGCATCGAGCATCATGAATAGCTGCAGCGGCAACTCGGCATCACGCGCAGCCTCATAGCCGTTCTGCACAACTTGAGAAATCGCGGTCTCGCCGAAGACCGTCATCCACAGCGTGCAAGCCAGCGAGGGCACGATGAGGACCGAGATGATGAATTCACGTACTGTGCGGCCACGCGAAACGCGCGCGATGAACATCCCGACAAAGGGCGACCAAGAGATCCACCATGCCCAGTAAAAGGCCGTCCAGCCTTGCAGGAAATTAGTGTCCTCTCGACCTACGGGGTTGGACAGCGCGGGCAGGTACTCGAGGTAGGCGCCGAGGTTCGAGAAAAAGCCGCTTAAGATATCCAGCGTCGGCCCGACCGCGATGACGAACAGTAACAATAGCAGTGCCAGCGCCATATTGATTTCGGACAGGCGCTTGACGCCCGCATCCAATCCCGCGACAACGGAGCCCAGCGCGATGGCCGTGATACCGATGACCAGTATGATCTGCGTGGTGATGCCCTCCGGTGTGCCGAATAGGAAATGCAGGCCCGAGCTGGCCTGCGAGGCGCCAAAGCCCAGCGAAGTAGCCAGGCCAAATAGCGTCGCCAGCACGGCAAGAATGTCGATGATGTGTCCCGGCCAGCCCCACACGCGTTCGCCCAGTAGTGGGTAGAACACCGACCGGATTGTAAGGGGCAGCCCTTTGTTAAACGAAAACAGAGCTAACCCAAGGGCGAGGATGGCGTAGATGGCCCACGGGTGCAACGCCCAGTGGTAGATGGTTGCTGCCATGCCCAAGCGCGCGGCGGCTTGCGCGTCACCGGCAGCGGCCCCGAGCGGTGCCCAGTCGGTGCGCACACCGTCTGCCATTTCAATGCCCGCGAGTGAGGTACTGAAATGTGTCAAGGGCTCGGAGACGCCGAAAAACATCAATCCGATGCCCATGCCCGCGGCGAACAACATCGAGAACCAGCCGACATAGGAATAATCGGGTTTGGCTTCAGTACCTCCCAGCCGCACCCTGCCCAGCGGCGAAAAGGCGACGACTAGGCATACCAATACAAAAAAGTTGCCGGCGACGAGGAAAAACCCATCGAGATTGGACGTTAGCCAGTCCTTCATGCCACTGAATAGCGTTTCGACTTGATCGTGAAACCCTAGCGTCAAGGCCACGAATAGAACCACCAGCCCCCCTGCAATGCCGAACACGGGGTTGTGAATGTCGAGACCGAATGGGCCGACGTTGACGATGATGTTGTCCTGTCCGATCTGATAATCGGTCTCGATGGGATTGACATCGCCATCGGGGATCATCGGGTCTTTCTTCTCTGGTTTCTCTTCCATCAATCACGCCCCCCTGGAAATCACATTGAACCGGATGGAGTCAACCCGTGCTGCCGACGGATTTCAGTCCATCAAGAACGGACATTCTAACAACCATGGTGTGATGGAAAGATTGGCCGCCTGCAGCCCGGGCAAGATGAAGCGATGGGAGGGATTGATGCGGATCCGTGATTTGGCGACTGCCGCAGTTAGCAGATGCTGACTGGCATCAGATTTACGATACTCGTGGTAAGGTTAGTCGCGATGTGGCTCGTAACGCGTGATACGTAGGAGGGAATGGCCGTACCTACCCTCATCGTTGCATTTTTCAGTGTTTCAGTGACGCCGACTTCATTGAGTTGTGTCACGAGGTCGCGTCGATAGTCACGGCCGGCCTCGGCAACTGAATTCGCAACCGAATAGGCCGCGCCTCCGAGCCCCATCGCTGCAACGGCGACGGTCGCCCCTACGTTCTGGAGTGCAATATAGTTGCCCGATTCACGTTGGGCCACATTGTGTAGATAAGACTCAGCTGCGGTGGTATAGGATTCATTGTTGGTGACGGTCGTGTTGATAACGTCCGCGATTAGGCGATATTCAGGACTCTCTGGCTGGTGGAAGTCTCCGTTGCGAATATATAGATCGAGATGGGAGACTGCCAGTTTTACTGCGGCGCGAGATGCGGTGTCCTCGAACCAGGACACCGGTACCCCGTTCCTCACGGCGCGGCTGGCCAAGGCAGAATTGAGCTGGGCAGACAGGTAATATTGCAGCGCCGATAGGTCATTATCATGCAGTGCAGCATAGGTGCCAATGATGTTCTGTACCGGCAGATGATTGTCAGCCTGCAGATTATTGGCCAAGGCCGGGACGACGGCTGTGTCGATCACATACCGTACCCCCGTCGCGACATAGCCTGATTCGTCGATCGATACGCCTTGTGATTTCAAGACAACGTTCAGCAAGGTGCGTATTGCTCCTTTTATCCGTTCGTCCGCGTCTCGTTCGGGTTTGTCGACGAGTAGGTCCGACGCTGCGAAGACAATATCTCGCGCGGTGCAGGCGCTTTGATATGCCGCCTTTGCCAGGGCCTCCTCCCCGGCCTGACTCACGAGGGCGTTGCCCGTGAACCTGAGGTTGCTTTGAGCATCAACCTGCGCCTCGCTGCCATTCTCGGCTGACTTGACGGCCTCCTCAGCGGCTTTGACCATTTCGCCTGCAAGAACCAGGTTTTGTGCCGAAACCTCGAGAGCCTCTGCTGCCAACACGGTGCGATGTGTCGCAAAGTCGCTCGCCAGGGCGGCAACATCTCGTATGGACTGGCCATTGAGCAATGCAGTCGACGGCGTATAGGCGTCAATCGCCGCCCGGCAATCGGCTTGGTTGGACAGATAGGCGTGCAGGCAGCCAACGACAAGCGCATGTTCAGGATAGTGGCCATCCTGAAATTGCGGGTCTTCGACGACACCTCGATGAATGAGGCCTTGGACAAAGCTCGCTACCCAGCCAATGCCGGCGCGAACAATCGAGTTCTGCTCTTGTGCCGCGGTCTGGATGTGTTGATTGGCGATATTCCAGCCGAAGGTCTTGATATATGTCGCCAGGAAACGCTCGACAGGTCTCGCACCGATATGGCTGGCGAAAACGCCCTGGGAAAGGGTGATCGTGGGCGCAATCATCGTCCAGGGGATGGCTTGTGTCGCTCCCATCTGTTCCAGGATGGGGCCAAGTACCTGGGAAAGGCTCTCGTTGATTTCTGCTTCATTGGTCTCGCGAAGCACGTTGATGATGCTTCTGGCGAAATTTACGCCGTCCACTTGGCCCAGACCAAACTGCAAATCCGCAATGCGCTGTATTTCATTACGACAGTAGGGGATTTCCAGCGCGAGCTCTGTTGCTTGCTGAATCACGGATTGCGCCAGCGTATAGCGATTGATTGATCCTCCCGTGATGCGCGAGGTCAGGCTATTGAGTATGTCGGATTTGTCCAGGGCGTAGAACGCTGCCGACTGAACACCCATGGAGGTGGATCTGGCCGCGATCGAGATGGCTTGAGAGATTGAAGTCGTCATAATGGGTTCTTCTTAGCTACGAACGGCCATGGCGTGTGCGGTGCTCAGGGCCTCTTGAGTCACGCGGTCGCCCCAACTGTCAATGAGTTGTGGCAGATATGCATTCCAGCGTATCGATTGATTGACGAGCGCTTCCAGTTGTGAAATCGCGGCGGTGTTATCCAGAAGATCCAGCGGCAGTGTCTTGAACAAAATGACATGGTGCTGGTTTGGATCGAATCCGAACATGCACCCATCGGTGGCGGTTCCAAACATGTGCGCCTGCAACAACACAGCGAAGAATGCGTCCTTGTGGGTGGCGGGAACACGGCTAACCTCGCAGTAGGCTTGTGCGGTGCCGGTATTGCGATCATGCTCGATATTGATCGTAATTTTTTTATCAAACTGCAGAGAGCACGCGCCAGCCTTGACGGCTTCATCCACCTGCTCTTGTGATGCAAGACCGAGGGCCGTGAGTAATTCTTCAAACTTCATGGTGACTCCAGAAGTAATCGCGGCACCAGTGAAAGTCCAGGTCGCGAGCTGCCAGTTTTTATGCGATGTGATGTAGTAATGCGAGCAGTTGTTTGGCCAGATTACGAAACAACTGATTCTTAGTGACAGCTTGCTAGAGGTGGTTCCGTTGAGCATCAAAGAAATCTTGTTCAATGGAACCTGTGCGAGAAACTTGTTATCCGAGCGTCTGGAGAGAGATCGTTGCCCAGCAGTTGATTTGCCGAAATTACTTATATCTTCTGGATCTCTATTGTGATAATTTTGCGAACTTGTTGAAATGTTGCGCTCGGTGCATCATTTTTCAATGAGCAGCGCTTGTACCCTATATGTCTATAGTCACCGCGTCGTTTCGTTAACCATACTGTGCCGAACTCCTCGTTTGCGTATCTGCTGTCTGATGTTGGTCAACTGCTAGGGATGCCCGCATTGGCACCCGGCGACGACGGGATTTGCCAACTGATTTTTGACAGCAGGCATGTTGTAACGATTGTGAATTTCCGCGCACGTGACCATATCTTGTTGTCGTGTACGGTGAGCTCGAGCGGCATTACTGCGGCTCAGGCGATGCTGATGGCAAGCAGCAATTTCATGCAGGCGGCAGGAGGTACAGTCGCGTGCATGGCGCCAGACGGACGTTTGATCCTGCAGCTTGGCGTGCCGCAGGCGGACTGTCAGGCGACTCGCCTGTTATCGGCGATCGAATGCTTGCTGGATCAAGTCGAAATTTGGGAGTCAAATTTATCGCGTGCGGCGCACAACGTTGACAGCGCAGGCGGTGAGCTGGCGCTCAGCCTGCGTACGGTGTGAGCGTCTCGGCGGATCGCCCGGTCTCGCCGAGATCACGGCATTAGCTTGATTTCTGGATGACCGATTTCAACGCGTCTGCAATTTGCTTGATGACCGTACTTTGCGTTTCGACCAATAATGACCACTGTGCCATTTGCTGTTGCATGCGCAGCAGATCAACCTGTGAGATGTTGCCATCGGCGTCGGTCTGCATCGACGACAGCGTCGACTTGAATCGGGTTTCCTGCGTCTGTAGGGCAGAATTGATGGTGTTGTTGACTGTGGTAAAGCTCAAGCCAGCTGAGCCAGAAATGCCGGATAGTAGACTCATGGATATCTCCTAACGTTCAATGAGAGCAGACGATTTTGTATTTGAGATGGAAATGGATCGGGACGAACGTGTCTATCGTTCTCCTTTTTTTACGGCATGGCGATCGAGTACGTCGAGCGCTGCTTCTACGGCGTTGACCAAGGCACGGGCAATCGGATAGTCGGTTGGCGTAACACCCTTGCCGATCTTTATATGTATATCTGTCGCGATCGCGAGTAGCTGTTTTCTATACGACTCACGTAATGTCTCTCCTTGAGGCGAGGCAAGGCGAGACTCGAGATCGGTGCACATCGCGGCGGTTTTCATCGTATTCATGTGTGTTTGAGTATGCATCTCAACGAGGCTGGCACTAGCGTGTAACAATGGCCCGACGTGGCCCGTCGAAGATAAGTCGCTTGTCTTCGACGGCGATCAGTTTGTATTTCTTATGCATCCCGCCGACCAAGATTTTGCTGCCATCGGCGAGTACGATAAAGGGTTGCGGACCTCCGATAACGCTGCGTATAGCGAATGGCACGCTATCGGCGACGGTCTCGGGCTTGGCACTGCCGAGCTGGGCAATATTCCAGTATTTCTTGTTGAATTCGTCGACCACGGTATCCAGTTGCTTTTCCCGAGCATCGTCAAATGCGGGTGGCAAGATCTCTAAATGTCCGGCCTTCCAGACTAAAGTGACACCAGACAGTCCGAGGCTGACCAGCTTCTCGGAAAGCCGCTCGCTGAGCTCCTGGGCGAGTTCGATGTTGTTGCCCAAAACAGTCATTCCAGATAGTTGGGCGCGTACTGCATCCAATGCCGCCACCCGTTCGCGCGCGCTGGTCGCGACGCCTACGATCTCCAGTCGTCCATTGCCTTGATAGAGTGGGTCATATTTGACGGAAAATCGCTGCAAGATAGAACGTGCGGTAAGGATAGCGTCGGATTCGATGCTGATGCGCATGGCTGGCATGGGCCAGATTCGCGACAGCGCGATTGCTGTCGCTTCGTATTGGGCTTTATCGCGGACCCACCCTGACACGGACACCGAGCCGGCTTTCGAGAGCGTGACGTGTAGACTGGACGCCAGGCCGAGACGTTCCAGGGCGGCGGAAATTTTCCCCAACGATTGTTCGGCCTGGGTTTGTCGTGAAGTTTTTTGGGGAGCTATCGTGGCAGTCGACAAGGGGATCAAGGCCACTGCCGTCAAAATCGCCAGGCCTACTGCGCCAAGTCCGAGTTGAACGGGCCAAGCGCGGGAGCGTTTCCTTTCGGGAAAGGGGCGGTTCGTGACTCCGCTGTCGCGTGGGCCGCTGCCTACTCGATCGTGCATCGCTGAATGTTGCGCTCTGACTTGTGCCGCCGCATCATCGAGATCGGGCGTGATCCAGGGCGCGTCGCAGGGTGCGATGGCGATCCAGGCTTTGCCGATCGAAGTGCCGTGATTCCACGGAATGGTCGCCATGCCGTCGGGGGTGGCATCATCGGTATCGAGTAACCAACCTTGTTCCTTGAGCCGGATACGTCCGGCACGAGGCGCAATGCCCTCGTCGGTCAGCACGATATCGCACTCGGGATCGGAGCCAATAGTGGCGCCGTCATGCACTGCGCACCGCGCTGCGCGGTGCAACCCTATCAGGACGCGTAGTTCAAGGGCTTGGGTCATGATGGGTGTATGGATGGCTTCCGGATCACAGCTCGACACGAGCCAATGGCTGGATGTTGATCTCCGCGGTGAGCTCTTGGTAAGACAGTACCGGTAGGTCGTAGAGATCCTGCTCTATCATTTTCCGTACATAGCGACGGATATCCATCGAGGTCAGGAGCACAGGTTTTTGTGACGCCGATGACAGATCGCCCACCGTGCGAATCAAGTTCTCGACCAGCGATTTAGAGGCGGCAGGTTCCATTGCCAGATAGCTGCCGGCAGAGGTCTGCCGGATGGCGCCGCGTATGGATTCCTCGACGTGAGGAGCCAACAAGTAGGCGGGCAAAATATTCTGGCCGCTTGAGTACTTGTGGCTGATGTTGCGCTTGAGGGCGACACGCACATACTCCGTCAACAGAACTGAGTCCTTTTCTTTTTGTCCCCATTCGATAAGGGCCTCCAGGATGGTGCGCAAATTACGTACAGAGATATCCTCGGATACCAGGCGCTGCAGGATTTCAGCGACGCGTTGCACGGGCATGACGCGTATGGTTTCCTTGACGAGATCGGGAAAACGGTCTTCCATGGCCGTCAGCAAGAAGCGGGTTTCTTGTATGCCAATGAAATCCGACGAGTATTTCTTCAAGACAAACGCCAGGTGCCACGTAAGCACTTGGTGTACGTCCATAAAGGGAATGTTGGCGGTTTTTAGCGTCGGTATATGAACATTGCCAACCCAAATGGTCGGTAGATTCGGCAAAAAGCGCTTGTCGGTCTCGTAGGGAATCTGCAACGTCTGCAGGTTGGTTTCTGTCTCGCGAACCAGTACGGCGTCTGGACGTAACCTGCCTTGTGACACGGGAATCTCCGACAACAGAATGTGATAGGACTCGTGTGCGATAGATTCGTTAAATCGAAGCTGAATCCCAGGAAAGGGGATGCCCATATCGAAGTACAGCGCCCGCCGAATCTTGAGCAGCGCGCTATTGAGTTCCGTTACGTCAAAATAGGATTGCAGCGACGCGGCGACGTCGATCATGAGGGGCAGCGTGGGAGAAAACTCGGCCATGCCATCACGAGCCGCGTTTGATTCCGTTGGGTGCCCATCCGCGGCCAACGCCGGGATCTCTGTGATCTTGCCCGTTTTGGCATCGACGACTTTACGTGTACCTCGCAAGAGCACAAAGCCGACGGTTCCGACGATGGCCGCTAATGACAGAAAGGTGAGCGTCGGCATACCAGGAATGAGGCCCATGCCTATGGCGATCGCCGCCGCAATCAGCAATGCACGAGGTTGAGCCAGAATCTGGGCGCCGATATCCTTGCCGACGTTGGACGGACCGTCGCCTGTCTGTACCCGCGTGACAATGATGCCAGCACAAATCGCGATGAATAGCGCGGGAATCTGGGCAATCAGGCCGTCGCCGATCGTCAAGATGGAATACACCTGCACGGCTTCGCCGGCCGTCAGATCGCGTTGCATCGTTCCGATGAGTATGCCGCCCAGGAGGTTGACGGCGACGATGATCAGGCCGGCAATGGCGTCTCCTTTGACGAATTTCATCGCGCCGTCCATGGCACCATAGAGTTGACTTTCCTTTTCGACCAACTGACGGCGCCGACGTGCCTCGTTCATATCAATGGTGCCGGCGCGCAGGTCCGCGTCAATGGCCATCTGCTTTCCCGGCATGGCATCCAGAGAGAACCGTGCAGCTACTTCCGCTACACGCTCGGCGCCCTTGGTAACAACGACGAATTGCACGATGGTAAGAATGAGGAAGACGACCAGGCCGACGATCAGATTGCCGCCGACAACGAAATTACCAAACGTCTCGATGATGTGCCCGGCATCTCCCTGGAGAAGAATCAAGCGCGTCGTGGCAATGGATATCCCAAGTCGGAACAGTGTCGTGATAAGCAGAACGGACGGAAACGACGAAAAAGCGAGCGGCGAGGGGAGATACATCGCGACCATCAGCAAGACTGCTGACAAGGTCATATTGGTGCCGATCAATATGTCGACCAGTGCGGTGGGCAACGGCAGAATCATCATGAAGATGATCGACACGATCAGCACCGCAAGGACTATGTCGTTGCGGCTAGTGGCGGTTGATACTGCGCGATTAAGTAGTTGCATGAAGGGGAGTTAAGCTGGCGCGCCTGCCGCAGGCGTCTTGTGCGCGTTACGAGAGGATTGTTGCGGAATTGGATCTTCGTGATTGCGCACGCGAAGACTGATGTAGGCTTGCATGGCGGCGTGCGCTTCGGCGTAACGGTCCAGCGCGTGCAGTGTCTGAGACCGGATCAAATGAAAGGGGGCGTCGACAGCGCCATTAAGCGCCAGTCGATCCAGAACGTCCATTGCCTCTTCCGGCTTACTTGTGCGCAGGAGGGACAGTGCGAGTGTGACATTATCGCGACGCGAGGCTAGCCCGACGGCGTCTAGGGCCTGGAGCAGAACGACCGACTTCTCGGGACGATTGTTTTCGAGATAAAGGTGAGCCAGTAGGCCAAGTAATTCGTGGGCATCGGTGCTGAGCGACATGATTTTCATCAGCCTTGATAAAGTGCACTGCGGTATATTTGTGCCAGATCGCGCAGGCCAAGCTCTTCGGTCAACAGTCGAGCGGCACGACTCAGTGGGCGGCTGTGCTCGTTCGTGGAGCTTGCTGCCGTGCGCAGACTCTGCAGAGCGTTGGACAAGGTCGCATGATAGGTGGCGGGCGTCAGCAAGGCGGGATTGCTGACCGTGGGCTGCAGCATGGTGTTCAGGTAGCGCGTCGTGTCGGGTGGGGCGAGTAGCTCGGTCAGGTGCGCCTTGACACTGCTTGACGCAGGCGAGAGGGATTGACGATCGGGCCACGGTTCATGATCGTTGTCACGGCTGACGTGGCTGATGCCGTCTATACCTCGTTCGAATGACAAAGCGCTCGTTTGTATCGCTGGCATGATCTCTCCTTGGCCTTAAGGTTGCCGGGTGCTATCGAGCCAGCGCGACACGTCATCGATAGCGCCGCGCAGCGCATGGGCAGAGCACTCGTCTGTTTGTAATCGCACCACGGCAAATAGACGAAGCACGCCATCGTGTTCGCGCAAAGCGGTCTGTACAGGCCGGCCATTCAGACGATGGAGATAGGTGCGTTTCCAGGCGCGTAGTAGTCGGTTCGGACCATCGTAGGGGGTGGGGTCCGAGGCATATATCAACAGGCCGTCACCTACCGTCTCCGCCGCAAAACACCGACCCGTCGTGGTTTCCAGTGTTAACCGGCCGTTGTCGTTGAAGGCTAGCGCGGGCATATTGATTTGCTCGCCGAGCTGCTGTAGCGCGATCGCCCAACGGCTCATGGGTTTTCCTTGTCTATTGCCGAATCAAGTGCAAACTGGGCTGCCTCGAGTGCGAACTCCCTCGCCTCATGGTCGGGGTAGATCTGTACGGGTAGATCGCTGAGGAGACGGCGGACACTTTTCAAGAAGGTGATGCTATCCGGCAAGGTCTGAACGCCATGATCATTCATCAAACCGGAGAAGCGGGATTCCGGTACCCATTTTTCGCCGCTGATATCGACAAGCTCATGCATCAGCCGCTCTGGATCAAAGGTCGCACGGGCTGACGCGGTCAGTCGTGCCCCCATGTCGCGGCAGCCATCCAGAATCGTGACGGCAACCTCCAGGTGATACATGTCCTGTAGCAAGGCATGAATGCGATGGGTACTGACCGACGGTCGGGCTGCTGCGAGATCCAGTCCCAACGCCTGAATCAGTTTTTTCAGTCCCTCTGCTATGCGTTCCCCGCCAAATCGAGATAATGCCATGGCCAGCGTTTTCGCCAGCGTGGCCTCGCCGAGCACGACGTCCCGATAGGTGGCTTGGAACTGGGTGACCTCGGATGGCGTCTGAGCAAACGCCGCTGCCGCATCGATTGTGTTGATTCCCGCCCGGATGGATGGCCCGTGCTGAATTTCCAGCTCTGATAGCGCATCGAGAAGACTCGCCAGAATGTCGTCCGGTGCCGCGTTTTCCCTGCCTCTGCGCAGAACGTATTGCAACGCGAGGTATTGCTGGGTGCGGTCGGAAGAGAACGTCGTCGCGGCCAGTTGAGGGTCGGTTCGTCCGGCCAATATGCCTGCGGCGATCTCGTTGAGCTTGGCTTGGGCGTCAGCCTCGTAGGCCTGTGCCATATGCGCAAGAATGGATTCGGTGGTGATCTCGTCAACCGGAGTCTCCCCGCGGATCTTGCGCTCGGAATGGAGCTTGTCTTCGATTTTGTGGGCCATGTGAAAGGTGATCTCTTCGGCCGACTCCATCAAGGAGAACTCCCCATGGGAGACATGAGTACTGTGTCCCGACAGCAAGCCAGAGTCCGGATTCCGAGGTTCGGATCGGATGAGCTCCGCTTGGGAAAGCGACGTTTTGCTGGATAGAGAGGGATTTACTGAGTTCATGGCGGCACCTTCTTGCCGTAGGTAAAGCCTGCTGTAGGTTGTAGTAACGGTGCAAAGAGAAAGGTTCCATGGTCGGTCTTAAAACGTGCGCCCGCGAAATTTTGGAACTCACTGAATGCTGGCGTTACCTATGCACTGTGTGACTGAGATCTACGACGGCTCTCAAGCGCCCCATTCGAATTAGGAGAATCAGCATGAATATGGCAATAGGTAGTTCTGGTGCCAGCGGTGTTTCCGATATCAAGACAGATAGTCTGGATCCTCAGACGCGATTGATGGCCATTTGTTATGCGTTGCTAGGGTTGCTGGATGAGCGGATGTCCAGCCAAATGGAAGCCATGACGGCACGGAACAACAATGCCGGCAAACTAAAGGACGTATTGGCCGGCGTGAACGGCGCTGTAGGAAAATTTGCTGCCGACGCGAAGCCGGACACGACGATTGCCAAAGGATTGCCTGATGCGGATGTCGACAGCCTGCCTGACCTTCTGACTCAGGCCGGGATGCCGGAATTGGCACAAAAAGTTAGAGACCGTACCGCCACTAAAGGTGAACTGGAAACCGCAGCTTCCAAGGTAACGGGGCAGCTCGACAGCGGCACAGCGATCGCACAGTTGGAAATGTTCACGCTGCAATCGACCTTTGGAAAGCGCACGCAGTTTTTTGAACTCATGAGCAACACCACTAAAAAAGAGCAAGACAACAAGTCCGCCATCATCAGCAACACGCGTTGAGGCGACCTGCCTCGGCCCCGGATGCAAATTCTCTTGTTGTTCGATGGAACTTGTCTGGTCTTGACGTTACTCATTCCCATTCTTTGTGAAAAGGCGGTTCTTTATGTCAGCGGCGATACGGAAAGCGACAGAAATGCAGCAGGCCACAGAGCAATTACTCATCCAAGTTCGCGGTGCAATAGCCAACACGGACCAATTTTTTCAGGATCAAGGCTTGGATCCTGCCCGGGCACGCAGCGTGCTGTCGTCTTATGTCACAGGAGATCTCGCTGACGATATCTCCGCCGAGTTCGAGACGGCCTTGCGTGACATCAAGCAGGACGTCGACAAAAGGAAAGCCGAGATTCGTCCTGAGCAGGATACGGCAGGTAAAGGCCCAAAGCGCTCACGAACCATGGTCTAACGAAGCCGCATCTCATGACAAGTCAATCTGTCCACGGCATCGACCCAGACGCGCGGGGCGTATCTGATGCGCTCTCACAGTTGCTGAAATCAGGCGGCACACTGGGCGATGCCTATTGGGGAACGACGGTAGACGAGCGCGAAGCGCTGTATCGCATGGGCTATGGCCTATACGAGCAGGGGAGATATAGCGACGCGTTCAAGGTATTTTCGCTGCTTGTGATGCAAGACCACCTTGAGCCTCGCTATGTGTTTTCCCTGGGCTGCTCATGCCAGATGCTCGAGCGTTATACCGATGCACTACAGCACTACATGGTTGCCGCAGTCGCATGGGTGGAAGATCCACGCCCCATCTTGCACGCCGCGGAGTGTCTGATTGCCATGTCGCGCTTTTCCGAGGCCAGGGACTCTCTCGCGCTGGTGCTGGAAATGTGCGCCGACGATACCCAAGGCCCTGCGTTCATGCGGGCGCAGGTGCTGCGACTTGCCCTTCAGCGCAAGCAACCCACTAAAGACGGAGCGTCCGATGATGGTCTCTAAAACGAATGTCAGCGTGACGGGTTCCAGCCTGGATGGCTTGCCCGCCACGGATTTTATCGGCACGGTTGATCGTGCGGTGACGCAGCAGGCCCGACTGGATGTCCCTGCCGATGTTGCAGAACAGTCCTTCGCGGACTCCCTATCAGACGACCTGCTTCCGGTCCCCGAGTTACCAACGCATTTGGACGCTGTCATTTCGTCAACGCAAGCCTCGCTGAGCGACCTCACGACAGAAGATCTCAGCATTGATATTTATTCCATCCTGGACTTGTTGCTGCGTATCGCGATTGACCAGCGTGTTCGCGATCGCGATATCAGACAGACCGAGATCCAGAATCAGGTTGCCAACCAGTACGACGCGGCCGACGCCATACTGAGCGAATCAAAAAACCGCAAGTGGGGGCAGATTGCTGCGGCGAGCATGCAATTGGTAGGCGGCGTGGCGATGACGGCGAGCGGAGTGGCTTCCGGCGTCTTTAGTGCCAAGGCGGCGACTACGTCGTTAGATATTGCGAAATTGGAGTCGGGTTCTGACGGGGCCAGAGCGTTACAGAGCACGGTCGACCGATTCAATGGTCTGGCGCATATGTCGACGGCGTTTGGCCAGGGCGTATCGGGCATCACGGGGGGAGCGGGCGGCGTCGTACAGTCTGTCGCCGAGGGTGAGGCGGCGAAGTTCAGCGCCGAAAAAACCGAGCTCGACGCTACCTCGCGCGCGCATGATGCCAGGGCGCAGCAGCTCAGCGACGAGATGCAGCAGATGATGGACATCATCCGTGACGTGTTGCAAAAGCTGCAGAGCATGGAACAGTCACGACTGCAAACCAATCAGGGCATTGCCCGCAATATCTAGTCCACATGGAGCCCTGAAATGTCGGTTTCGCCACCTAGCTCGTTCGGCTCCTCATTGGCATCGGCGTCAGATAGTGAGTTCGAGCGGCTTTTCCCGGACGCTGCGAGTGCAAAAAAAACGACTATTTCGGCGACGCTTAACGATATTGCCCGGCTATTGGCCGATGCGCATACCAGCGATAGACCCCTAGGGGAAAAAGGCCAGACTGACGACGGGATATCCAATGATCACGGTGCCCCATCGCTCGCGTTGCCCTCACTTGCCCTTTCTCCAGACGATATGTTCTCGGCGATAGTCAGGCTCAGCACCAAAATGCAGCAAGAGCGGTTGGAAACACTCAAGGACAACGTCCTGGTGAACAAGTCCAAGATGGACAAGAATCTGGAGAACACACAGCTGAATTCTCAAGCTTTGCGGGCCAAACTCGTGGAGGCCGACAAAAGCGAAAAATTGGGCAAGATATTCGGTTGGGTTGGAAAGATCATGGCCGTCGTTGTCTCCGTGGCGATCGTCGCCGTGACAGCTGTCGCCGCTATTGCCTCCGGAGGTGCCGCAATCCCCTTGTTGGCGCTATCGGTCATGGCGTTGATTGGCGCCACGATGTCGCTTGCCGACCAGGCCTCAAAAGAACTCGGCGGACCGGAAATCAGCCTGAGCAACTTGGTCAGTAGCGGATCTGTCCAGCTGCTGAAGACTTTTGGTGTGGAGCAGGACGAAGCCGAGAAAATCGGAAAAGTGCTGGTAGGGGTGGCTGCGGTTGCGCTGCCTGTGCTGTTACTGATCGAACCCCAGATGGTAGGAACGATGGCAACGGGCATTTGCGAGTTGGCGGGAGCCAGTCCAGAAACGGCGGCGATCGTGGGTGCCGTGGTGGGTATGGTCGCCGCGTTCACGGTGGGCATTGTGGTTGTCGTGGGTTCCGGAGGGGTAGGCGCCGTGCCGTCCGCAATGGCGATCACCAATGGGATTGTCCGAAGTGGCGGCCAGGTGGTGCAAGGGGGGACGATGATGGCCACGGGAGCAATGAAAATTTCCACCGCGGTGACTACAGCGCAGGCCAGTGAAATCCAGGCCGCTACCTTGGAGCTCAAGGCGAACAAGCTCGTCGCGCAGAAATGTATAGAGCAAGACCAGGACACCATGCGCAATGTCCTCGAACAAGTCCAGAACAGTATGCAGGCCGCCAGCCAGATAATCAGAGACCTGTATGCCAGCCTGTCGCAGATATCGACCAATATCGGCCGGCGCGCGCCGGTTTGATTCTCATCGCGAGAGCATCATGAATAAGACGACATCGATTGGGCGTTCCGCGCAAGGTCAGCACTTGTATGACAGCCTCGAGAACCTTCCCTCCACCAAGCGCTTTACGCGCGACCAACTTGAGCTGATCTATGCATTGGCTCATGCCCATATTGCGCAGGGTCAGTACGATCGTGCCTTACCCATATTCGCCTTTCTTGCTCAATACGGCCCAACGCGTCGCCACTATCTGTATGGGCTGGCACTTAGTCTACAGATGCTTGGCCGTCTGGATGAGGCCATTGGTATGTATTCCCTTTGTACGACGCTATTTCCTGGCTCGTTCGAGGCCACACAACGCATCGCCCAATGCCACGTCGGTGCGGGGCGACGAGATGACGCCTGCCGTACGCTGGAGAGTCTGCTGCGAGAGGCACAGACAGGCGACAACCTCGAGCTGGAGCGCCGGGCGCAGGGCATGTTGAGTCTCATCACCAAACGCGATCCGGCATGACACAAAATGCATAGCCCTGAGGATCGAGGGCCGTCATCGGAGGTCGGCACATCCGTTTCGGGTGAGACAGCCATCGTACTTTCTGCCGAGGACGCCAAGCTGTTGACGGAGGTCGGATTTCTGGCGGCCGATCAAGGCGACGTAGCGAGTGCCGATGCAGTTTTCGACGTCTTGTGTCGCCTGCGGCCGGACCGCGCTTACCCTTGGCTTGGAAAGGCCTTGGCACGTTTCTATGCCGGTCGTGCCGACGAAGCCGTCCTGTTCCTCGAGCGGGCGTCCTGCCTGGATAAAGACGAGACGGGTGTGTTGCACGCTTGGCATGGTTTGGCTCTGCAACTCGCGGGTCATCATGCTCAGAGCCGAGCGCTACTCGAGCGGGTTGCCCCAGGCCACGGACCGGGACCTCAATTAGCACGAACACTTTTGGGTCTACCCAAGGAAAATTAAGCATGGATATCTCCAGTTTGGCAACGGTTGCACTGGCACCCGCGCTGTCAGTACCCGCGTTGCCGGCGGTCGGCTCAACCGCAGCGACCGAGTTGGTCACACAACGCTTCAATGCGGTCATGAGCGCTCCCGATCCCGTTTCCGTGGCGACACCCGCTTCACACATGGGTTTACCCGACCATGTACTGGCGTCGTCCAACGAGACGAAAACGTTGGGGAATCAAATTCTGACAGGGCTGCAATCCGCTTCGGCCGACTACGCACAAAAGTGGCAGAACGTGACGGCGGGCCTGACGGACCTGGCTCGCCAGCCTTCGACCGCGAGCATGCTCAAAGTGCAGTCCGAGATGTTGCAGGTCTCCGTCCAGTACGAGTTGGTGGGTAAGGCCGTCGCACGCAGTACGCAGAATATTGACACTTTGGTCAGGATGTCTTGATGGTGTACAGGGCCTTTGAGCAATCCGCAGCAGCGCCGAGTGCGCCGCTCAGGATGATGCGCAGATTATTTCTGGGCCTGATCATGTTGCTGACTGCATGTAGCGCACGCGTTGATCTGTTTTCTTCGGCCAGTGAGGGCGAAGCCAACGAGGTGTTGTCGGTACTGTTGGACGCGGGCATGAACGCCGCAAAAAACGTCACTAAGACGGGTGTGGCCGTCTCGGTCGAGGGGCATGATGTGGCTCGCGCGCTGGATATCCTGCGTACGCGTGGGTTGCCGCGAGATCGATTTGACGGGATGGGACAGATATTCCGCAAGGAGGGCCTGGTTTCCTCTCCCTTGGAGGAGCGGGCTCGCTACGTCTATGCCCTGTCCCAGGAGCTAGCTGGGACGCTGACCCAGATGGATGGTGTCGTGACGGCACGCGTACACGTCGTGCTGCCTGAGCGTGGCGGTGTCGGCGAGGACGCCACTCCCTCAACGGCGGCTGTTTTTATCAAACACCAATTGGGCTACAACCTGGACGCCTTGCAACCACAGATTCGCAAGCTCGTCACGCATGCGATTCCCGGTCTGACCGAGGATCGGGTGTCTATCGCTCTGGTCGCGGCGCAGCCTTTGATCATCAATCGCGAGTCGCCGGCATCTCTGCACCAAATACTCGGTATCGAGGTCACCGAAGGCTCGACGACGCGGCTGATCTTCGGCTGGGCCGTGCTGGGAGGGCTGGTGCTCTTGCTGACAAGTGCGGTCGGCTATCTCCTTTGGCGCTACCGTTGGTCGACCAAGGCAGATAGCGTACCAAGGAACCAAGGTGTGCTCAGATCAACGAGGCAAGCGAATGAACCGACGCTGCCTGAAAGGGGAAGTTCGTGATCGAGCCAAGCCTATTTTCAGGGCGAATGTTGGAGTTTAATTTTCTACCCAGCCGAACGCTGCATCCAAGTCGACATGCCGCGTTCGCCACACTTGATCTGACCCCGTCGACATCGATGACGAGAGATTGGCAACGCATTTGGCACAAGCATTGGTCGCGCCACATTCTGCGTAGGCTGGATTTAGGGATGGTGTACGAGACTCATCACCCGGAACTCGCGTTGGGGCTATTGCCCGTGGCCAGTCTGACAACCTTGGCCCGTCGCGTGGGTGCTGTTTTGTGTGGTCCTTCGTTGAGGCAAACGATTCTGGGCCCACGGGTGCGGGCGCTAAGAGCATCCCTCGGAAGTGATCTATTGAGATTCGTGCAACACGATACCGTGCCGTGCGGCGCTCATGAGTATGACGGCGGCGCAGCGTTGATGCACGAGAGGGATATGTTGAAAGTACTGGAGTCCCTCGGATATGGCTGTTTACTACGTTGCGTCAGCGGAGCCCCGGCGCAGGTGATGCGACGTATAGAGCTCAAGCTACCCAGCGATGTGCGGGAAAGTGATTCGCCATTGACTGCCGAAGCGGCATGGGAGTTGTGTCTTGCGGTGCTGAAAAAAATGGATGCGACATGGTGTTCCTTCTTCCACGAGATCCGTTGATACCCCTTTCTCCCTCGAGTGAACTGCCGAGACTGCATTCGGGCGTTCACGTGTTGCGCGGTGTCGATCGGTACGCGTGGACAGAGGCACAATCCCTGCTGGCACATGCCCGAACCCAAGCCGAGGCCATTGTTGCGAGCGCTCAGGCGGCGTTCGACGCCGAGTGCGCGCGTGGATACGCAGAGGGCAAAGCCTCTGCGTTGTTGGATCAAGCTGAAAAAATGATCGATACCGTCGGTCGTACCGTCGATTACTTCGCCGGCGTAGAGAACACGATGGTGGAGCTCGTGATGCAGGCTGTACGCAAGGTCGTCGAGGGGTTTGATGATCGGGAAAAAGTCATGGCTGTCGTGCGCAACGCTCTGGCCGTCGTACGCAATCAAAAGCAGATGACACTGCGTTTGCATCCCGACGAGGTCGAGACGGTACGCAAGTGTGTCAACGATCTGTTGGTGGCGTATCCCGGCGTCGGCTATCTGGATATCATCGCCGACGGTCGTGTGTTGCGCGGCGCTTGCATTCTCGAAAGTGAGATCGGCATGGTGGAGGCCAGTTTGGACGGGCAAATTGAGGCGTTGCGCAAAGCGTTTGAGCGCACCTTGGGTAGCCGAATATAAGCACGTCACACGCCAGAGGAAGAGAGATTGCGGCAATTCGACTACATCAGCGAAATGATGAGCCTGGCGATGCAGGATGCACCGACCTTGCGTATCAAGGGGAAGGTCATTCAGGTGACGGGCACCATCATTAAAGCCGTCGTGCCGGCAGTAAAGGTCGGCGAAGTCTGCATTCTGCGTAATCCGGGCGACGATTTCGAGATGAAAGGCGAAGTCGTTGGCTTGATACGCGATGCGGCGTTGCTGACGCCGATCGGAGACATGTTTGGTATCTCGACTGCAACCGAAGTGATTCCGACGGGGCGTGCGCACCGGGTACCGGTCGGCCCCGGACTGCTGGGACGGGTGCTGGACGGATTGGGGCGGCCACTCGATGAAGCGGAGCACGGTCCACTAGAAGCCAGCAAGTTCTATCCGGTTTTCGCCGACGCTCCCGATCCGCTCAAACGTCGAATGATCGATCGTCCGTTGGACCTGGGCGTGCGCGCGTTGGACGCCCTTTTGACCTGCGGCGAAGGCCAGCGCCTGGGAATATTTGCCGCCGCGGGGGGCGGCAAGTCCACGCTGATGGGCATGCTCGTGAAAGGCGCTGCCGTTGACGTCACGGTTGTGGCGTTGATCGGCGAGCGTGGTCGGGAGGTCAGGGAGTTTCTCGAGCACGAGCTTGGGATGGAAGGGCGTCGAAAAAGTGTCATCGTGTGCGCGACCAGCGACAAATCATCGATGGAGCGTGCCAAGGCAGCCTATGTCGCGACGGCTATTGCGGAATACTTTCGCGATCAGGGCATGCGGGTGTTGTTCTTGATGGACTCGGTGACTCGCTTTGCGCGGGCGCAACGAGAGATCGGCTTGGCGGCGGGGGAGCCTCCGACGCGGCGTGGCTATCCTCCCTCCGTCTTTGCCACGCTACCCAAACTCATGGAGCGGGCGGGAATGAACGAACATGGTTCGATCACCGCGCTCTATACCGTCTTGGTCGAAGGAGACGATATGACCGAACCTATTGCGGACGAGACGCGGTCCGTTCTCGATGGTCATATTGTGTTGTCCCGGAAGTTGGCGTCTGCCAATCATTATCCTGCCATTGACGTGCTGGCATCGGTGAGTCGCGTCATGAATTCGGTGGTCAGCGACGAGCACAAGCGCGCCGCCGGTCGATTACGCGAGTTGCTGGCCAAATATCAAGAAGTCGAGCTGCTGGTCAAAATCGGGGAATATAAAACGGGCGGCGACGCCACGACCGATGAGGCAATTGAAAAATATGGCGCGATTACCGAGTTTCTGCGTCAACGCATAGACGAACATTCCACGTTGCACGAAGCGTTAGCGGCAATGCAAGCAATAACGGAGACGGCATGAGTTTGTTCGACGAGATACTTGCCATCAAACGATTTCGCGAGACACAGGCTGAAATTGCCGTGATGCGTGAACGGCAACGTTGTGTCGAGGCAGAGCGTGAAAGCGAGCGGGCGCAGAATCAACTGATGGATTTTCGTTTGTGGGCGGAATCTCGCGAGCGAGACCTGTATAGGCGTCTCTATCACCGCGTGGTGCAGGTGCGAGACATCGAGCACGTATTGCAAGAGGTTGCTTCGTTGCGCACCGATGAGGAAGCTCACGAGGCCGCGGCAAATCGGGCGAAGGAGAACAGGGAGCAAGCCGGACTGGCGTTGCAAGCGTGTCGCGATGCCCATCGGCAGACCGTCAGGATGAGCGGAAAATTTCTTGAACTGACAGACGTCCACATGGATTCTCTCGTTAGATTACAAGATTACAACGAGGACCTCGAACTCGAGGAGGTGGCGTCGCTGGCGTGGGAGCGGGTTGAATGGGGCGAGCACGAGGAGGTCGAGCGGATATGAGAGCAGAACGCGATCAGAGAATGGGCTCGGCTCAGTGTGAGCCAGCCCGGCTGACAGATAAGCCAGAAGGGCAAACCACGTTGCCCTCTGCCGGAAAATTCGATGCCCATGCCCACGAGCGGGCCTTCTCTGAGGCGTTAGCGCCCGAAGATGCCAGCGATCAGGATGAGGCAGTACCGATGCCGACGCCCTTTGACCTATTTGGGGAAAGTAAACCCGTATCGACAGCCGAAGTGGCGACCCCTCAGTCTCTGAGTCTGATCGAGCTAATCGTCGACACCGTGCAGCGTCTTTATGTCTCACGAGACGGAACAGACAAGCGTCGGATCAGCATGGATCTGGCCGATGACGTTCTGCCTGACGTCACCCTTTCAGTATACGAGGAGGATGGCCGTGTCGTTGTCGATTTTGAGTGTGCCGATGAGCGTTCCCACCTGGCGTTGTGCGACATTTTCGAAAACCTGGCCTCCGAGTTCGCGAATCAGATAGAACGGGCTTCACGCGTATATGTACGCACAGACGACTCAAGCGCCGCACATATCCGCCAAGCGGATGGCGATCCCATCCTTGACGCACGGGGCGAGAATCATGACCTCTGAAGCCGCGCACACCTTACCCGTACTCACGTTTCTTGCGCCCGCCTTGCCACGACTGACGCGCACGGAGTCGCAAGCCCTTAGCTTGATTGCCAGGCACGGCGCGGCGATGACGTTGAGCTTGCCACCGCTTGACGGCGAGGTACTTTCGTTGCCCACGATGACTGCAGATGGAGAAAGTGGAGGCGCGTCCATTTGGCAATTGGGATTTGCCCAAGGACAGACCGATGTACTGCGGGCCGCCTGCACGATTCGAAGAGATCTGGCGTGGGCCGGTGCCCAGTTTTGCGTGCATCTAACGAATGCGGCGATCTCTGCCTGGATAAATGGGAGTCTGGCGGGGATTCCCACGGACGCGTTAGACGAGCCCATGCAGGCGTTTGCGATAGAGACGCTGCTGACACAGGTCTGCGCAGCCATCGATGTGAACAACGTTAATGGCCGCCCAGATGTGACGGCGGAAGGGCTCGTAGACCATTCGCTGCCCCACTCGTGGGTCGTGACCATCCGGCATGAGGCGACTCGTCAGGTGGCGTATGCCGTGCTGGAGACCGATGCGTTGGGTCTGATGCTGATCGCCAATCTGGTTCAGCAGGTGCCCTCTGCGTTGAACGGCCTGGATGATCACAAGTTGCCGGTAACGATAGGTGTCGATCTGGGCTGGACGGTGCTTAGCGCTGCGGGACTACGTGAATTGCAAGCGCAAGATACGGTTTTTATTGATCACTATCGGGTGACGCCTGGGGGTGACTTATGGCTTGTGGCCGGCGCTCAGGGCCTGTGTGTTCGGCCGCAGGCTGATTCGTATTGTGTGACTCAAAGTTGGACTTCGCTGATGAATGAAATCCCAAAGTATCCGGATGCTCAGGATGAGCGGGACGACGATCTCGACGATGAGCGTGCTACTGACGAGTTTGTACAGGTGTTTGATGCGGACGCGGTGCCTGTACGGCTGACCTTTTCATTGGGCGAACGTCAACTGACGCTGGGCGAGTTGCGTCGCCTGCAGCCGGGCGAGACGTTCGACTTGTCGCGCCCGCTGGCGTCCGGACCTGTGATCATCCGGGCCAATGGCGCATGGGTGGGAACGGGGGATCTGGTCGAGATCGAGGGCCGAGTCGGCGTGACGCTGCGCGCGCTGGGTGTGCCCGAAGCATGAACGTCGATCCAATCACCCTGGCGGTTGTTCTCGCTCTAGTGGCGTTGGTGCCGTTGGCCGCGGTGATGACGACATCATTCTTGAAAATCGCGGTCGTATTGGCGCTTGTTCGTAACGCCCTGGGGGTGCAGCAGGTGCCCCCCAATATGGCACTGTACGGATTGGCGCTGGTGCTTTCTGCTTATGTGATGGCGCCAGTTATCAACGAGATAGGCGCGAGCCTTCGACACGATTCCGCAGTCTATTCCAACGAGTCGAGAATCGCGCCGCCAGACGCGTCGACGGTGCAACTGACCGGCATCTTGCGTGCGCTGGAGAACGGCGCGGCACCGATGCAGGCTTTTATGCTCAGAAACAGCAACCCCGAGCAGCGTGATTTCTTTATGCGAACTGCTCAACGTTTGTGGGGTGCCGAACAGGCGAGCAAGTTACAGGAGACCGATCTGCTGGTGTTGATCCCCGCTTTTTTGGTCTCCGAGCTCACGGCCGCCTTTCAGTTGGGATTTCTGTTGTATCTACCGTTCATCGTCATCGACCTGATCGTATCGAACATTTTGCTCGCTATGGGCATGATGATGGTATCGCCGGTCACGATATCGATGCCGTTAAAGCTATTCCTGTTCGTCATGGTCGATGGGTGGACTCGGTTGATCCAGGGTCTCGTCCTTTCTTATCGTTGATGGGGTTGGCATAAAAATGCAAAGTGTCGATATCGTGTCGTATATGACGCAGACGCTGTACCTGGTCTTGTGGCTCTCTATGCCGCCCATTGCGGTGGCAGCGATTGTGGGAACCTTGTTTTCGTTGTTTCAGGCGTTGACGCAGATCCAGGAGCAGACGTTGTCATTCGCCATCAAGCTGATCGCGGTGTTTGCCACGATTCTATTAACGGCGCGCTGGCTCAGTGGTGAGCTCTATAACTTCACGATCTTGATATTCGATGTTTTGCATCGCGTCTAACGGAGCGCCCAGTCAACGATGATAGATGGGACGAACTATGCTCAAGCTCAGTTGTTTTTGGGCACTCTGGCGCTGACGCAGCCTCGCATTCTGGCGCTCTGCGTGATGTTACCGATATTCAATCGGCAGGTATTGCCGGGCATGTTGCGCTATGCCGTTTCGGCAGCATTGGGGCTGCTGCTGGTGCCTATGTTGATGCCCGAGTACGCCCGCCTGGATTTGCATGCGCTGGCGCTTATCCTGATCATCGGGAAGGAGGTCTTTATCGGACTGACCCTGGGTCTGCTGGCGGCTATTCCATTCTGGGTTTTTGAGGCAGTGGGATTCATTGTAGACAACCAGCGTGGCGCGAGTATGGGATCCATACTCAACCCCGCCACGGGCGACGACTCGTCTCCGTTGGGCATTCTGTTTAACCAGGCATTTATCGTGTTCTTTCTGGTCAGCGGTGGATTCGCGCTGACGCTGACCATGGTGTATGACAGCTATCGCTTGTGGGATCTTTGGAGCTGGACGCCGACGTTGAGTCGAGAAAGCGCGCCGTTGATTTTGGACCAGTTTTCCCGGCTCATGCGTATGACGTTGCTGTGGGCCGCGCCTGCTGTGATCGCCATGTTTCTGGCCGAACTTGGTCTAGCCTTGGCAAGTCGATTCGCGCCGCAACTGCAAGTGTTTTTTTTGGCCATGCCCATCAAGAGCGCGCTGGCGCTGCTGGTGCTGGTGTTGTACATGAGCACCTTATTCGAGTACGCCCGTGACACCAATGATGATGTGCTTACGATTTTGCCGTTTCTTGATGATCAATGGCGGGCGCCATGAGCGGAGAAAAGACCGAACCGCCAAGTCACAAAAAACTGCGTGACGCGCGACGCAAAGGCGACGTTGCACATAGCAAGGATTTTACGCAGACGCTGTTGATTTTGAGTTTGTTTGGCTACATGTGCCTGAATGCGGGCAACATCACCGAATCGTTGGGCCGCCTGCTGTTGATTCCCTCTACGTTGGTGAGTATGCCGTTTTCGGTCGCGTTGCCCACCGCGCTGGCGGCGGCGCTTAAAGAGGCTATCGGCGTGGTGTTTCCTTTTGTGCTGATTGTGTTGCTCGTCGGACTATTTGCAGAGTATCTGCAGGTGGGGTTTGTGCTCGCGTTCGAGAAAATCAAGCCATCCGGAAAGAAATTGAATGCGCTACAGAACCTTAAAAGTACCTTCTCCAAGAAAAATCTCATCGAGTCGCTCAAATCCCTTATCAAGATAGTTTTCCTGTGCGTGCTGATCACGATCGTCATACGCGATGAGTTGCCCGAGCTAATGGCAGTACCTCGTACCGGTTTGGAAGGCCTGGGGGAGTCTGTTGGAAGCATGATGGCGACCTTGCTGCTTAATGTGGCTCTCGTCTACATCATCATCGCGATCGCCGATTTTGTCTGGCAGCGGATGCAGTATCAAAAGGGCTTGAAGATGAGCAAGAACGAGGTCAAACAGGAATACAAAGAAATGGAAGGCGACCCGCTTATCAAGCATAAGCGCAAGCACCTGCATCAGGAGATGGCCATGCAAGGTGGCGCACGAGCCGTGCGAAGGGCTTCGGTCGTCATTACGAATCCTATCCATTTGGCCGTGGCGCTCTATTACAAGATGGATGATACGCCGCTGCCTCAAGTGGTCGCCAAAGGCGAGGGCGCCGCGGCGGAAACGATAAAACGTGTCGCAATCGAAGCCGGTGTTCCCGTGCTGGAGAACGTTCCGCTGGCGCGGGCATTATGGAGCACGGCGCAGGTGGAGCAATTTATTCCCGCGGAGCTGCTGGAACCTGTCGCGCAAGCGCTGCGTCTGGTGAGAAAGTTGACCGACGGTACGGAGGCTATATGACCCCAAAGGCTCATCCTTTAATCGTGGACTACGCCGCGCGTCACGACATCCTCGTGCCGCAGCCGTTTCCTGGCCGCTTGACAGTAGTGGTGGACGACAAATACCGCGTGCACTTGCAGGCCACGCAACAAGGCGCCGTGGTCTTGCTTTCCCGGCTGGTCAATGTGCCCGTCGAGGGGGTGACGCGCGACGACTGGCTGTGTCAGGTTGGCAGCTTGGCGGTGGGTGCGCTGAGCGCCTACGCGGCGACGTGTGTGATCGATCCACGAGAAACCAGCCTGTGGTTGCAGCAATTGGTGGCACCGTCAATCGACGCTTCTATGGAAGAGTCCATGGCGCAATTTGTGAATGCGTTGTCGTTCTGGGTGGGTGCTTTGGGGCGTCTCAGTTGAATTATTTTCGTGGCGTGACAGGAGTCCGAGTGTTCAAGCGATCTATCTTGGCAAGTCTGTTGTCATTTAGTATGGTCAGCGCCGGGTCGGCCGCGCCGAATTGGCCGAACGTGCCCTACAGTTATTATGCAAATCAGGAAAATTTGCCCGCACTGTTGCGCGACTTTGCAGGCGGCTTTAGTTTGGCTCTGCAAATGGGCCCGAATGTATTAGGTACGGTAAACGGAAAGTTCAACACCAACTCCCCAACCGAATTCTTGAATCGACTGGGTGGGGTGTATGGGTTTACGTGGTTCGTCTACGCGGGGACCCTGTTTATCAGCCGAAGCAATGATATGAAGACCCGGTCCATCAGCGCGATGGGCAGCTCGATCTCCGCCTTGCGTGCGGCACTGGATCAATTGGGCGTTTTGGATCCCCGCTTTGGCTGGGGAGAGTTGCCGGATCAGGGCATTGCACTGGTATCGGGCCCGCCGGGTTATGTCGATCTGGTCGCCCGTACGGTGGCCGCGCTGCCGATGGGAGCGGGTGGCCAAGAAGTCGCGGTGTTTAAACTCAAGCATGCGACGGTTAATGATCGTACGGTTACCTATCGAGACCAGTCGGTGGTGACCCCGGGGCTGGCAACAGTATTACGTAACCTGATTATGGGCGATAGTGGTGGTGCGACGAATGAAACGTTGTCATCCATTGCCGCGCCGTTACGAGAAAGCCCGCCGCTATTTCCGGTGGGCTCGGATGGGACCGAAGCGGCGAACGTCAAGAGCTCGCCGGCGGGCACCGGATCTTCCTCCCCCAGCAGAAGCCTGCGCTTTCGCGAGCCGACTGTACAGGCAGACGCTCGTTTGAATGCCATCATTGTTCAGGATATTCCTGATCGCATTCCTATCTATCGTGAGTTGATTGAACAATTGGATGTGCCGAGCACCTTGATCGAGATTGAGGCCATGATTGTCGACGTGAACTCTGACTTGATCAGTGAGTTAGGTGTTTCTTGGGGAGCACTTGTTGGCGATACCTCTTTAGGTTATGGAAACTTGGCGCTCGCACCTAATGGCACCTTGCCGATCGACAGTGCGGCAGGGATATCTCCTGGCACGATAGGCCTGAGCGTCGGAAGCACATTGGCTTTACGCTTGCGGGCGTTGCAGACCAAGGGGCAAGCCAGTATTCTGTCTCAGCCGTCGATTCTGACGACGGACAATATGGGTGCCTTGATCGACGTGTCTGATACATTTTATGTTCAGACGCGTGGTGAGAAAGTGGCAACGGTGACGCCTATTACGGCAGGCACGTCGTTGCGCGTGACCCCCCGTTATATTCCGAGTGCCGAAGGCATGCGCGTGGAGTTGACCATCGATATTGAAGATGGCCGTATTCAGCAAGAGCGTCAAATTGACGGTTTACCTACGGTACGGCGCAGCAATATTAGTACCCTGGCGGTGGTGGGCAATGATCAGACCTTGTTGATCGGAGGCTACAACAGTAGCCAGGACACCGAACAGGTCGACAAGGTACCTTTTCTGGGAGACATCCCGGTTTTGGGTGCGCTGTTTTCCAATCGCGCCAAGACGTCGCTGCGTCGCGAACGGTTGTTTTTGATTCGGCCACGAGTGGTCGCGATCAACGGCAAACCGGTGCCTCAATCATGGGCTGAGAATGTGACGAGATTGCTTAATCTGACTTGGGACGAACGGCGCCCAATGATGGGAGGGGACGCTTTGGAGTTGGCCGATCAGAACGAAGATACGCGCATCATTCGGCGACCGATAGGGGGCGCCAACGAGGAAGCGCCCATCCGTGCCGCAGACTACATATCTAACGACAATCCTTTCTGATGTAATTTTGCGCGTAGCGCGGTACGTGCCCGAGACAAACGGCTGCGTACCGTCCCTATGGGAACGGATAGCAGGACAGCGGCATCTTCGTAGGAAAGTTCTTCCATGCCAACGAGCAGCAGAATCTCGCGCATATTGGCGGGGAGTTCGCTGATGGATTCATGTAATAGCGCCATGGTTTGATTTTGGGCAAGCTGCGCTTCGGGCGTCAGATCCGACGAAGCCTGCATATCCAGGGCCGCGTCGCTGACAAACTCGTGACGGCGCTCTGGGGCGCGAGACAGGTAATTGCGTACCAGGTTCAGGGCGATGCCATACAGCCAGGATGACAATTGAGATTCGCCACGAAAGGCTCTATACGATGCGGCCGCCTCGACAAAGGCTAGCTGAGCAAGCTCTTCGGCTTCGGTGGCGTTGCCGATATGTTTCATGATGAAGCGCTGCAAGCGGTCTGAATGCTTGAGTACTAGTTCATGAAGCAGGGCGGTGTCACCGCTCTTGGGGAGATCTGTGTCGTCGGATCCGGTCACTGAGGTTTAGCCTTCTGTGGGACCAGCAGGGGGCAAACAAGTAGAGGCCAAGGTTGGCTCGATACCGTTACTATAAATATCAGACTAACACAGTTTATTTATTTTGTTATCGTTATTAGTGTAAAAATGTTGCAATAATTATATTTATTAGTAATAAGAACTGCAACGTTTATGTGCTGATTTGTCACATCAGCTGTGCAGTAGGAGGCGATCAGGGGGATGTTGGTCTCAGTCGCGCTGGGGCTGTTGCAGCAATTCACGCAACCATTGGTTGGCAGTCGCCGGAGAGACCGGGCTTTGTCCTGTGGCGTAAGCCTGTTCGAAGCGAACGTGCATGGCTTGATCCAGGCATTGACGTTGTTCGGTGGTGACGGTTGAGGGATCGACGTTGACGTCGTGACAGGCTTGCTGAAACGCTGAGGTATTGGCCACGGACGATGTGCCGATACGCGACAAAAAATCAACCCCGGATAAGGCATGACGTGAGGTGTTTGCCATATCGACCGCGGCTTCTACGCTACGTGACGAGAGGGCTTTGCCGGGGTTCGGCATGAGCCCGAGCTCGCGGGCGACGGCGCTGGCAATGCCAGGACCATAGGTGTGTTCGAGGGCTCGGGTAAACATAGAAGTGGTATCAACGTCCGGGGTCAACCACGCGACACTGCGGCCCTGCGGAGTGCTTCCCAAGCCAAGTACCTGACGTTGTTCGCCATTGACGGTGACGTAAACATGTTGGCCAGCTTTTGCTGCTTCGGTAAACGTTTCAAGGGATAGCAACGGTGACGAGGGTGTAACCGATGAGTTATTCATGCTGCCTATTGAGGGGCTTGTATGGGGTCGGGTTAACGGAGAAGGGCTGAGTTTTACCTAACCTGAGTACCGCTAGATCAAAGGAAGTTCCAACTCACTGCACGACATCCGCGTGGTAAATCAATCGTATTGAAATTTACCGTGTCATTATAGGGGACAGTAGAAAAACCTAGTTGTTTTCAAATACTTCGTCGGCGGCAAGCAGGACATCGACAGGGGGGTCAAAGCCTATCAGGCGAGCGGTATACAGGTTGATGGCGAGCTTTTGGGGATCCATCCATATCTGATTGAGTTGACGGGCTTGGGCGCCATTGAAAATGCGTGCGATGCTTTTCGCATAAAACAGGCCGACGTAGGCGTAGTCCGCCTGAGCCAAACTAAGAAGGATGCCTTGTTCGACATACTCGGACCCGAGCATGGCAAAGCTGGGGATGTGAGCCTGACGTAGTATCTGCGCGATATGCCCGGTCGTGGTGTCTGCCGTGCCGATGTGCAGGGTGACATAGGCGGCATCGATGTCTGGCGCCAGCCGCCGGTAGCAGTCGAGAACATTTTTGGACGCTTGCTCTCGGGTGAGGCCAGTCGACCGAGCATGGCAGGCGATAACGTCAAAACCTCGCTCTCGGGCAACTTGCTGTGCGGCGTCGACCGCGCCATAGGTCTTTCCTTCTGGGGTGTTTTCGTACACCAATCCCAGGCGTTTAAACGGCACGATGTCGTGAAATAGCCGGACCTGTTGTTGATGGTGCTCTGGTTGGACTCGGGCCAGTAGGTTGTCCAGGCCGCTGTCGGCGGGCGACTCCACGATGTGGGCGCTGACAGCGTCGCTGGCCGCCGCGACGATAGTGGGTACAGGCGCGTCGAGCGTGACCATGTCTTGCCCTGCCCAGGTTCCCATGGCAATAATCAGGTCGATGTCCGACAGGGTCGACAGGCGTGCCATGACGGCATCGCGGACTTTGGGACGCTGTTCGGCGTCAAAATGCCCTGGCTGCCACCAGGCATCGTGAACGAATTCCAGATAGGCGCTCGTCGTGTGTTCGGCCAGGAATGCCCATAATTGTTCGCTACTCAGATCGGCTGGTAGCTCAGGTGTCGATAGCCAGCCGAGCTGAGCCAGTCCCTGGACAATAGCTCGCAGCGTGCGGGGATACTCCGTATGCTCTCCGCTGCCAAGGTAACCCAGTCGCCATTTTTTTCCGTCGGGCCGAAGTGTGGGGGTCACTGCACTGACGAGTGGCTGTCGTGTAATGGACGACGGTGCATTACCGGGGGCAACGGAAGCGGCCCTTGTAGGCGTGCCGGCTACCGCCGTGCAAGTCATCACGCCGGCGACATGCGAGACAAACAGCAGTATGGCGATGCGAGTCAATAACGTTTTCATTTTCTGCAGAGCGCAAGGAGAGTAATGTCGTCAATCTGTTCGGCGCCCGCCGCAAAGGTGTCGACATCACGGACGAGACGTTCGGTTAGCCGTTCGGTCGAGGTTGTCGGATGGGTCAGTGTTTCAACCAGTCGATCATTGCCGTATTGTTCGTTGCACCGGTTCACGCACTCGGTAACGCCGTCCGTATAGGCAATGAATGTCTCTCCGATTTGCAGTTGCGCGGCGTAAGTCCGGTAGGGCATGTTTTCCTGCACGCCGCAAGCAGGTCCGCTGCGTCCCGCCAGTGTGCGCACGGCACCACATGCATCGATAACCATGGGTGCCAGGTGTCCGGCATTAACCCATATCAGTTCGCCAGTGGCCATATCCAGAACGCCCACAAGCAAAGTGACGAACATGACATTTGGATTGTTTTCGGCCAATCGGTCGTTGACCTTGTGCACGATGCGGGCTGGATCGACTTCGTCTTCGGCCGTGGCTCGTATCAGCGTACGAGTGATGGCCATAAACAGCGCGGCCGGGACGCCTTTGTCCGATACGTCGCCAATGACAACGCAGAGTTTTCCGTTTGACAGAATAAAGTAGTCGTAAAGGTCGCCGCCGACCTGTTTGGCGGGCCGCATCAATGCGTGCAGGTCGACACGCTCTTGTGCGACACGAGACAGCGGAATTGGCAGTAGACCCAGTTGAATCGCCCGGGCGATATTGAGTTCGCTCTCGAAGCGCTCTCGGGCGACAGTTTCTTTCATCAATCGGGTAATGTTCTCGCGTAGCTTGCCGTCCATATATAAAAAGGCCGCAGCGAGTCGGCCGACTTCGTCCTGGTAGCGCTCAGGCAGGGCGGCGATGTGTATTGGAAAGCGGTCTTCCGCATGCAGCGCCTGCTCGGGGAGCTGGTGTGCAAATCTCGTCAATGTCTTGAGTGGCCGAACGATACGCGCGGCGAGCAGCCAGGCACAGAACAAGGCGATCACTAGCATGGCCCCGAAAATGACGGCTTGATTTCGGAGAAGTTCGCGCGCGGGCGCGGTTAAATCGCCTTCGGGCACCACGGAATATATCGTCCACTGCAATGGAGAAAATCGCACACGGCCCACTTGCCAGGGCCCCTGGGCACCGTCGATACGTAGCATCTGGAAATCCGTTTGCGCAGACTCGGTCAGACGCTGTCGAAATGGTTGGCCATTGTTGAAGAGACCATTGAGTAGACTGGTGTGGGTGTCTGGTGGCGGTACCACCATGCGGCCGTCGTCGGCCACGATGAATACAAACCCGGAATGGGCCAGCCTGAGCGGCGATAGCGTCTCGCGCAAGGACTGCTCCATCTGCGCACGATGCGCCTCGATCTGACTGATCACTGCCGCTGTGCTATCGCTGACGGCGAATACCCAGTTCCAGGGCCGGAAATAGCCAAAATAGGCATAGCGCGTTTTGTCGTCGGAGAGCTCGGTCGGCTCGTTGGACGAGCGTATCGAGGCGCGCGGACTGCCAGGGCGGCGGTAGATTGCAAAGCTGTAACCGGAGTCACGACTTTCGTCCAGCACAGACTGGGCCAGCGGTCGGTTTTTAAAATCCCGTAGCTCGGAGAGATCGTGACCGATCATGCCGGGTAGACCGCTGGCCAGTACGCGATGCTGTGCATCAAAAATAAATGCATAACGATCGTCATCGAGGTGGAGGTCATTGATCCAGCCGCGAGCAAGTGTTTGGGCGATTTTTTCCGTCACGATGCCGTCGTCGGCCAAATGGGCATAGGACTCCAATGTCGCAGCGATGACGTCCCCGGTCTGCATAAGCTGGCGCCGCCCGTTGCGCACGACCGATATTTTGTTGTTGAGCATGGCGGACCAACGCGATGCTGCATCATGCTGGATGAGCGACATCACATTGCGGATGGCATGATGCTCGCTACTCATGACGGTATCGGTGACATTGCGCTGCGATGTCAGCATCACGACTATCGCAATGGTGATAAGGGTCCCGGTGACCAATACAAAGATCTTGCTATGTAGCGTCCGGAAAGGCATGAAGAAAGAAGAAAAACAAAGAGGGAAAATCGGAGCGGATCGCGCCCGGAAAAGAATGAGAATTAGGTGCTGTCCAACGAGAGTGAGTAACCCTAAGGGGTAATTGGTTCCGTTTTTTAGGTGAAAGCCCAAACCTGAAAGCAACCGAGGTATACGCGGCTTGCGCGCCGCTAGGGTGTGGCGTCAGGCCTTATGTAGCGCCATCATGGGTGTTGATGATGAGCGTCAGATGGTTTTTGTTCTCATGTCTGCGGTACGACATATCGGACAAGTAATGACGCATCAGGTGCAAGCCAAGTCCCCCTATCCGTGCCTCGTCCAACGATTGAGCCAAGGAAAGGGGGGCGGTGCGAGTGACGTCGTAAGATCGCCCGTTGTCAATAATCTCGATGCGTACTTGCTGAGCCAGCAGGGTGCAGCGCAGATGGATGGAGGGAGGGGCTTGATCGCCGCTGCGCCGACCGGCGGTCATGGCATCGAGGGGAGAGAACGCGTAGGAAACGACATTGGTGAGGGCCTCGTCCACGCAAAGTGTGAGGGCAAAAGCAAGCGCCGCCGACCACCGCTCGCGATCACTGATTGATGCTAGCCATCGTGTAGCCGACCTGACGGCATGTACGCCAGGAGAGAGATCAAGCGTATCGGTTTGCTGGAGCATTCTTGCTTTCTGGCGTGAGTGTTGGCGTATCATCCGTCCATTGATCAATTAAGGTGCTTGCGCGCTAGTCACGTTTACGAGGCGATGAAATGGCTCTTGAAATCGATAAGATTGAAGGTGCAGTGGTGGTGTCTGCCGAGGGGCAGATGAATAGCGGCAATGCATCGGCGATTGAAATTGATTTGCTTGCGCAAGTCGATAAGGGCGAGCGGCGAGTGGTGTTGGATCTGTCTCTATTGAGCTATATCTCCAGTGCGGGGTTGAGAGTCGTACTGCTGTTGGCTAAAAGGCTCAAACAGGTGGACGGAAAATTGGTACTGTGCGGCTTACAGCCCAAGGTTCTCGAGGTTTTCGAAATCAGTGGTTTTCTTGGCATCCTGACGGTTGCAGCGTCCCGTGGCGAGGCGCTTTTGCTCCTGCGCTGATCGACGCTGCACCGGGTTCAGGCGGGCTGGGTGTGAAAGCAGGGGTTTTCCCAGTTCTCGAGTTCGGATAGCTGCTTCAGCTCTCCTTTCAGCAAATGGATTTGATGCCGCATTTCGTCAATGAGATGGTCGCGAGTGCGATGTAGTTCCTCTGTCGATATGCTCTCATAATGCGCTGCTGCCAGGTGCGTGCGGCTCGTGATGGGTGGGCTGGTGGCAGTGACGCGATAGGCGAGGTGATGTTTATCGGCCAGCGGGATGGCTTTGAACACCATACCGTATTCCGGAGTGTCCTTCAGTAGCGTCACACGTAGTGCGAAGGCTCCTGTTTTGCCCAGATCGCGCTCGAATTGCATTCCTTTGGTTGCCCTCGGGAATCCCGCATAGTAGTCGAGCACGTGAAATCTCCCTGTGTCGAGGTCATCGACGGAATCCCTGGCATTGAACATCGCACGGGTATAGGCGCAGGGCGCCTGCATTAAAAAGTCATACAGCTTGCCGTCAGGGTCCGCAATCAATAGGCTACCGTCGTCAGCGCGTTGAACGGCGGAGAAAGCCGCGGCGCCGCCAGATGGTGGCTGATCAGCGGCCGAGTCGAAATACCAGGCTAAAGCACGCGTTGTCGTGAGATTGGACGTGACGACGACACGTTCTCTGTCGCCCTGGAAAATCACCGCGCCAGGTGTTGGGGCAGTACTGGACGTGAGCGCATAGGCAATGTTTTCGCCCATGTAGAGCTGGCGACGCACGTCGGCCTGCGATATATCCAGGCCACTGGCACACTCGTAGTTCGCTAAAGCGCAACGGTAGTGGTCATTGACGATGCTGGTACTTCGTCCCAATGGCTTCGTTGTCAGCGCGGCGAGAACGGGTTTCCCCTCTCCTTGGTGGTAAGCGCGCTCGGCCTGATAGGCGGCGTACCGTTCTACCAAGCTCCATAGGGCGGCTATGAAGCGATTCATCGTCCGAATCATGGGCGATAGTCCTTCCGTCACGAAGCTGCGTAGCGACGCCAGAAATGCTGAGTCGGGTAATGGAGCGTCGGTCGTAGGGACCTTGGTCCCGAGCGCTAGGGTCAGTGCGTCGAACGCTTGCTCGAGATGGCAGAGATGCTGCTGGCGCTCTGCGAACATGGTGATGACGCGCGTCATAGCCTGCTGGCGCGTTGTTTCTTCTTTATGCAGGAGCGCCAGTCGATGCTGCAGTGGTTGTATTTCCAGCAGTTTGGTGTCTATCAGCCCGCTGGCCGTTTGGTGGCGCTGTCCATCAGGGATGTTGCGTAGCCTGTTGGCGCCGACGTAGCCCGCGCCAAGCCATGTTGCCGACGATATCAGAAGGTTGTCCGTGAAGCGGCCGGCGATGTAGGGCAGGCCGGTCACGAGCGCGCTCCACCCCAATGTGGATATCGTAACGGAGGCGGCAGCTTGAACCTGATAGTGCCACCGCGTGGCGGTGTCACGCCAACTCAATGTGGCGGCGGGTTGATCCAGCGACAGCGGCATGATGCGTTGGTGGCTGGCGTCCACCTTGCGCAACTGTTCATCCAAGGTTCGTAGCGCTGAGCCAATCTCGTCCTGGAGTTCCCGTAGCGCGGCGCAGTTGCGCTCGTATAACGAAGGTGCGGTATCGGACCGGAGTAGACCGGTGAGGTTGTACTCCTCGGACAGCGGGACTTGCGTGACGGCAGAGGTCGTGTCTTGTTTGTCGCCGTGTGCAGCATGGCTGGCTTCGGCGTTAGGACTCTGGTGCACATCGAAGGTGTATGGATCAAGACTCACATCAAAGGGGTGTTGACCGAAGGAAAAAAATAGCTGCGGTAAAAGGCGCATATTCTGGGTTTCCGAAATTGTGCATTACGCCAATGCAAGACATGGGCCGTAGAGGTTTTGTCGACGGGATGAAGGAAATCCTTCAGTCTGCGTAGGTAACTCCAGTCGGTGCTCGGTTCCACAGCAGCGGGAAAAACGTGAGCCGACAATCCTCTGAAAGGGCAGCGATGAGGTTGCATCAGGGTAAATCTCTATCCGACACTGGGAACCCGATGCTGGCTTCGAGTTACTCACGATGGCCGATAGGGCTGGCTATATTCAATCCGGCCCGATTAACAAATCAACGATCTTGTGAGTGGAGTGTTTCAATGACCCATGCTCGTTCGTCCGTGACTCTCCAACCCGCCAGTGATATCGGGCGTCGCGGCGATTTGGACCGCGATAGCGCTGGGGGTGTCGCGTTGCTGCTGGCCCTTCAGGAAGAGAACTACGATGTCGCCGCAGCCTTGATCAATCAAGGCGCAAACGTCAACAGCATCACCCATACAGGCGAGAAGGCGCTCAGCCTCGCCACCAAGCGTAATGCGCTGTTTGTCGTTCGTCTGCTGTGTGATCAAGCGCACATTGATATCAACGCCGCGGATCGGAACGGCGTGACGGCCTTGATGCATGCTGCCGATTATGCGGATAGGTACTTTGATCCCACTGTCTTGAATTTCCTGCTGTCGTCGGGAGCGGATGCCGAGCTGTGTGATGGCGAGGGATGTACCGCCCTACTGCGCGCAGCAAAGGGCACATGTTATTTCGCCTTGGAGAAACTCATTGAGGGCGGAGCTGAAACACGAGCGTTGGATGCGAATGGATGCGGCGCCATGATGCTTGCGGCGAAACATGGAAACTTCTCCGTATTGGAGTATTTGCTTCAGCACCGTGATATCTCCCTGATTCAAGAGGTGCGCGGCGTGGCACACGAGGGTGTCGGCTGATGCCGCATACCAGGTGATGTATTCGAATACCCCCATACGGCCTAGTGGCGAGACGGCCGGAACCTGACGCACAGACGGGTTACTCATAGCGCATGCCATACCCTGATTGCCTGACGCCTGCTGTGTCAACCTCGGTAATTCGTTGATTAAAGGATTGGAATAATGATGATCGCATCTTCTCTTTATGCCGCTGGCCAGTACGCGTTGCGTTACTTGCCGGCACTCGGCGACACCTCACAGCGCAAAGCAGCGCTATTGGCGGCATTGATCGGCGCCGTTGAAAATAACGACGTGGATGCCATTGAGGACCTTCTCGGCGGGGCTTCCGATGTTGCGCTGATTGCCGAAGGGATAAGGGAGTCAGCGCACTCACCGTTGCATGCGGCTGCCGCGGTCGGTCATGTCAAGGCATTGCGCGCCATGCTGAGCACGCTGCCCTCCGATTTTGTTGAGCTCCCTGACGAGAGTGGCCGGGACCTTCTGGTGCTCGCTACGCAGCATGATCAGATAGACGTTTTGCGGGAGTTGTTGCCATCCCCGAATATGTCATACAGTGCCCAGATTGCTACGCTAGTCTCGCCCACCGTAAGCACCATAAAGAATTTTCTGGGTTATGAGGTGCGAGCGACTAGGGTCAATACGCTCGATGCCGAACAAAATAGTCTGGTCAGTCTGGCCGCGAGATACGGGTATGTCGAGGTAGTCGCTTTTCTGATTGAGAAGGGGGCCGATGTGCATCTGAAGAATCGCTCAGGGCAGGATGCGTTGATGTGCGCCGTGCACACAGGCTCGCTTGACACGGTTCAGTTGCTGGTGGAGGCGGGAGCCGATGTTCATTCTCGCGACCGCCGCGAGCGGTCGGTGTTGCATTACGCTGCCATTCGCCAAGAGGCCAACATGGTGCGCTATTTAATCGACGAGCATGGCATCGATGTAAACGCGAGCGATTGGGAGAAAAGAACACCCCTTTTCTATGTGAGAGATCGACAGGTTGCCGAGCTTTTCATCGATAACGGGGCAGACGTCGATCATCCAGACGAATATCGCCAGACGCCGCTGATGTTCGCGGCCTGGACTGGAAATAAGCCTCTCGAGCAGTACCTTCGTGAGGTCGGGGCCAATCCTACACGCACAAACGCGCGAGGCCGATCCGCGGACGATATGGCCCGAGCCCGGGATCAGATTATTCCTGAGAAGGCCATGATAAGCCTGGCACCAATGCTTGTGGTTGGTCAGCATCCCGATCTTGAGTGATAGAGAAAGTATCGCTGGCTGGCATGTTTTTGACGCTTTCTCGGTGGAACTCATCCGGCCTTGCCGTTACTCATGGCTGGAGTTCAACCCGTTGCACCGCGCCTCGCGTTCGAAGCCCCAGGTGCGATGATTTTCAAGCGGAGTGCTGCAATCATGATTTCCCATGCTTTAAAGTCTGCGATCGATTTTTTCTCCAGTCATACCGCATCGGCGACTACGGAAACCTCGCTAGAGGGCGAACATCAATCAGAGTCGGACTCGGGTACGCTGTGCGATCTCGTTAAGAACCGCGATGCAGACGGCGTAAAAGCGTTGTTCGCGAACGATAGCAGGCAGCAACTGATCGAGGGTCTTCGCGATGATATCGACAGCGGATGGAATGACGTTCTGGGTCAGGTCGACAATCAAGAGATGTGGGACACGTTGATTCGCGTAGTCCCTCACGATCTTCTTGATCGTCCCGACGGCCTGGGCCGGGCCCCTTTGTCATACGCGGCAGAAAATAACAATGTGGTCGCTCTCAAGGCGTTGTTAGCGGCGAATGTGTCAGCTGACGCTGTGGATAATCGTGGATACACGGCATTGATGTGGGCCGCTGTTTCGGGGTTTGTGGATGCCGTGAAAGTGTTGTTGGGTTTTGAGGCCGGCTCGACTGATGATGCGAGTTCACTCCGGGCCGATATCAACCGTCAGGACAACAACGGAAACAGCGCGCTCATGCTGGCCATTAAAGCGAAAAGTCTCGATGCCGTAAAAGTGTTGAGTAAGCATGGTGCGCGTATCGACATTGCAAATGACTATGGAGACGACGCCTTGCACCTCGCTGTCTCGATGGAAGACTCCGCCATTCTGAAGCACCTGGTCAATCAGTGTTCGCCTGATCTCGACAAGACAGACAATGAAGGGAAAACGCTCTCGATGCGTGCGGTGGATTTTGCCGCTAAAGCGCGTGGTGGGTACAGGACACTGGAATTCCTGCTAAGCCTCAAGCCTGACCTTGAGGTCCAGAGCAAAGAAGGGTGCACCGTATTGCTACACGCGGCACGCGCAGCCGATGGCACCGTTTTGGATGCGCTCATTAAGGCAGGGGCCAACATTAACGCGACGGACCTGGATAGAGCCTCCGCATTGCATATTGCTTCTCGATCCAATCCGTCTGGCTTGAAGCGTCTGATTCAAGTGCCTTCTATTGATGTCAACATGACAGACGGGCGGGGAAGGACCCCATTGTTTGTCGCCGTCGAGGTCGATAATTACGCTGCAGTCGAGGCGCTGCTGGAACACAACGCGGATGTGAATGCGAAGAGAGACGATGGGGCGACTGCTTTGTGGGTGGCGCAACGCGATGACAATGACGACACCGTGACATTGTTGGGAAGGTACGGAGCAAAGAGCTCTGAACCGAAGCTGTCGGATCGCGAGCGCCAGGACGAAGCGTTCCTTGAGGAGCTATTGCGAGCACAAGAGGCTTCTTCGTCAGCCGAGAGTAGTACGGGCAATCAGCCCGTGTAGATTTACTATTGCAGAAATACTATCGAACAACGCTTTCGCGTTACTCGATAGTATTTGCGTCAAGTCGACTTTGGTGCCTTTAGCGCAGCGTGATATTGCGCGACATAGGTATCGAAGTCGACTTCGTCGTTCTGCTCCAGTCGGGCTTGCTCGTCACGGGATTGCGTTACGCCCTCGGCATACGCGGCCGCGACGTCCGATGGTAACGGCTGGGCACGCAGGGTATCCGCGTGTTGGCGGCTACGTTGCAGAGAGTAGTCGTGAAACGACAGCCCGCTGTCTCGCAGGTCGCTGAGCAGGCGCGCCGAAGGCGTGTCGTCCGCATGGTCCAGCTTGTGGCGCTGGGCTTGCAATGCACGTGCATAGGCGTCGCCACCTATGGCTTGGTCGTACAGCGCGGCATAAGGCGCAATTTGGTCTAGCAACTCATGGCCCCAGACGGGCAGACCGATAGCGGTGCCGTCGCGATCAAGTTGCAAGCCCGGTTTGCGGCCTTCTTTGACCACAAGAGAAAAATTATCCGCGCTGCGTTGGCAGTAGCCATTTTCTGTGAAATACGGGCTGTCAGACGCCGCACAGAACAGCAGGAATGCATCCATGAAACGTGCCGTGTCGGCGGCGATACCCACGGGTTCGTAGGGATCAATGTCGAGACAACGGACCTCGACGTATTGCACGCCACGCTGGGATAGCGCGGTAATCGGACGTTCGCAGCGGCCCGTGGCGCGTTTGGGGCGAATGCTGGAGTAGTACTCGTTTTCGATCTGCAGGACGTTGGTGTTGAGCTGGATCCATTCGCCATTGCGGTGTGTGCCGATGGCTTGGTAGTCGGGCCAGGGCTGAGTGACTGCCTCGTAGAGGCGACCCAGAAAGGTGTCCAGGTCGTTGTAGCAAAGTTTGAGCTGTGATTGGGCCTTGCTTTGATAGCCCAGGTCGCTCATGCGTAGGCTGGTGGCATAGGGTAAATATAGGGTGTCGGCACCCAATGTTTGCAATTGCGACGTGTTGTCGCCCATGAACTGGCGCGATAGCGCAGGCGCGGCGCCGAACAGGTACATCAGCAGCCAAGAGTAACGGGTGAAATTGCGGATCAGGCCGATGTAACCCCGCGAGCGTTGGTCGCGCGAGTCCGAGGAGCCGGGAGCCAGGATGTCCCACAGTTCGTCGGGCAGCGAAAAGTTGTAGTGCACGCCAGCGATACATTGCATGGCTTTACCGTAGCGTTCGGCGAGGCCGCGTCGATAGACGTGCTTGAGCATCCCCGTATTGGATGTGCCGTACCAGGCAATGGGGATGTCTGCCTCGGCCGGCAAGGCCGCTGGCATGGATTGGTTCCAGATCGTCTCGTTCTCGAGCACGCTGTAGACGAAGCGATGGGTGTTTTCCAGCTCGGTGAGCAGCGAGTCGACGCGCGCGTGGGTGCCCGTGATCAGCTCGAGCAGGGCTTCGGAATAGTCCGTTGTGACGTAGGCGTTGGTCAGGGCAGAGCCTAACCCCGCAGGATGCGGTGTACGGGACAGGTGGCCCTGGGCATCGACGCGCAAACCTTCTTTTTCGATGCCGCGCAGGGTCTGGGCGAGCAGGGCGGTATGGGCCTGGAGGCGGGCCAAGCGGCTGGCAGCGGTATCGGTCACAGTCATAGGAGTTTTTTAATATCGAGGCCGGATTTTACGGGGAGTGAGGGTTTTCTGCCGAGGTAACCTCGCTATGATCCTGGGATCGGAGACAATCCGATCGTACTATTATGTGCAATGGAGACCGTAACGTTATGATTTTCCGGCTGTTTCGTTTGTGTTTGCCGCGTGTGCGCTTGCTACAGATGTTGTGTGCCGTGGGGCTGTTGGCGGCATGTTCACCCAGTTACAACTGGCGCGAAATGATGGTGGCCGATGGTCATGCCACAGTGGCATTTCCGGCGCGAGTACAGACGGAGACCCGTACGATAACCCTGAACGGCGAGACGTTGTCTTTTACGTTGACATCGGCGCAGGTCGACAAGGCGATGTTTGCCATAGGGAGTGCGCCCTTGCCCGAGGAGATCGCGCGGGACCCCGTGGCGCGAGAGGCGCTGGGGCAGGCGGTGATGCGATCGCTGTATGTCAATCTGGGAGCACAGGCGCCGCCGTCTTTGCCGGATTTTGGCGATGAGATCGTGGCGCGGGGCCGCATGGGAGACCAGTCGGGCTGGCTGATGGCACGGGTATGGGTGACAGACACCATGTTGATTGATGCGGTGGCGGCGGGCACGGATCAGGATTTGCCGTTGGAGCGCGCGCAGGAGTTCGTGCGTTCGGTAAAACTGCATCGGTAATGATTAGCAACAGCTCGAGTCTGAGCGCCATGGCGACGGCGGCGCGTCGGCCGCGGACACCGAGTTTGGTGCAGGCATTACCGATGTGGAAGTTGACGGTGCGCTCGCTGATACCCAGGATGGTGCCGGTTTCCCAACTGGTTTTTCCCCACGATGACCAATGCAGGCAGACGATCTCGCGGTTGGAAAGAGGTGTTTCTTGCATAAGATATGTGACGGAGAATCCCCGGAAGGGATGGCGGACTACGAGTGAGAGAGCGGAGATTTTCCCTGCAATCCATGGAGCTTGTCGCGAACTGCGGGCGCGGCGGTTGTTATCGGACGTATCTGAGGCGGACACATCCAGGTCGTTGAACTGATGCTGGTTTATCGGCCCCTTTTTCAAGGGGAAAGACGCGTCAACGCTAGTGGCTACGCTTGCAGGTTCCCCGGAGGGTGGCACGGCCGGTGTCGCGGGTGACTACGGCGGCCTATGGGTATCAAGGGCAGGTATCGCGGGCCGCGCTGGGGGATAGGATCCAGGTATGAATTCTCGGGAGTGTTAAAATCTCCTCCTCAAACCGGCGCCGATTTGCCTGATCCGCTTGCGGGCGCCTCTATAAATCCAGCTAAAGAGGTCCGTATGACCGCTCCTGCCTTGCATTCCGCCGCGGGGTTTGCCCCCGATATCGTCCACTCGCCTGCCGCGCCCGCGCTCGTTGCGCCCGGTTCGGTGGGGGTCGTGACCCCTCAGTTCATCCGCTTTGACGAACCGCTGCCGTTGGCCAGTGGGCAGTCGCTACAGTCCTATGAGTTGGCTGTGGAAACCTATGGCACGCTGAATGCACAGCGCACAAATGCCGTGCTGGTGTGTCATGCCTTGAACGCCTCGCATCACGTGGCGGGCGTTGCTCACAATGATCCCAAAGATATTGGCTGGTGGGACAACATGGTGGGGCCCGGCAAACCGCTCGATACCGATATCTATTTTGTCATCGGGGTCAATAACCTCGGCTCGTGTTTCGGGTCTACGGGGCCGGCCAGTATTAATCCGGAGACGGGCCTGCCTTGGGGGGCCGCGTTTCCCGTCTTGACGGTCGAAGATTGGGTGCATGCTCAGGCACGCCTGGCGGATCATTTCGGGATCCAGCGATTTGCCGCCGTCATGGGGGGGTCGCTGGGCGGTATGCAGGCGTTGAGCTGGGCGATTACCTGCCCCGAGCGTGTGGCGCATTGCGTGGTCGTGGCCAGCACGCCGCGTTTGTCCGCGCAGAATATCGGGTTTAACGAAGTGGCCCGGCGCTCCATTATTACGGACCCGGATTTTCATGGGGGTGATTATTACGCGCAGCAAACGGTACCCCGCCGCGGGTTGTCGGTCGCGCGCATGATTGGCCATATTACGTACCTGTCCGATGACGATATGGCTGAGAAATTCGGCCGTACTCAGCGTGAACCGGCCGAGGGTGGCGCCTATCGCTATGGCTACGACGTGGAGTTCGAGGTCGAGTCATATTTGCGTTATCAGGGTGAAAAATTCACGCGTTATTTCGACGCGAATACCTATCTGCTGATTACACGCGCGCTGGATTATTTTGATCCCGCGCGTAATACGGGCGGCGATTTGGCGCGCGCGTTGGCGCCGGCCAAGGCGGATTTCCTACTGGTATCGTTTACGACCGATTGGCGCTTCCCGCCTGAGCGTTCGCGAGAAATCGTGCGCGCGTTGCTCAAGAACAGCAGCCCGGTGACCTATGCGGAAATTGATGCGCCGCACGGGCATGACGCGTTTTTGCTGGACGACTCGCGCTATCACGCGGTCGTGCGGGGTTACTACGAACGCATCGCACGAGAGTTGGGACTAGAGGCCCTCGTCGCAGGAGAGTCTGAATGAGTGCGGTGTTGGCTAAGCCTGGGCGGACAGGGCATGTGCGTCCCGATTTGATTCGTATTGCCAGCTGGATCGAGCCGGGTAGCCGGGTATTGGATCTGGGCTGTGGCGATGGCGCCTTGCTGGCATACTTGCGCGATGAGCAGCAGGTGCATGGCGCAGGCGTCGAGATCGATGATCAGCATGTGATCGCGTGCGTTCAGCGTGGCGTCGAGGTCCTGCAATTGAACCTCGAGGATGGTCTGGCGCTGTTTGACGACAAGCAGTTCGATACCGTGGTGCTGTCGCAGACGCTGCAGTCGATGCATCGTACCGAGCATATCTTGCGCGAAATGGCGCGAGTGGCACGCTATGGCATCGTGTCTTTTCCCAATTTCGGCTATTGGCCGCATGGTTGGTCGATTTTGCGCGGGCGCATGCCAGTGACGGGGCAGATGCCTTACCAGTGGTACAACACGCCCAATATCCACCTGTGTACGCTGCGCGATTTTGAGATCCTGGCGGCAGATCTGAATTTGCGTATTCTGGAGCGCGCCACGTTTCACGAAGGGCGCGAGATCAAGGTACTGCCCGGTTGGCGCAGCACACTCGCCGTCTATCGCTACGCGTCGGCCTGATCTGGCTGGCGGTCGCACGACCATTGGTTAATATGCGGGATGTTTGGCGCTCGCTGCGCCATGGTTGTCAGGAGATCCCCTATTACTGCTGCCTCGCACGTCTATTTCGGTCGCCGGGTCGCCCCGTTGCTGGTGTTGGGTTTTGCCAGCGGCTTGCCGATCGCACTAACGGGTGGCACGTTGCAGGCGTGGGCCACGGTCGAACAAGTATCCCTGGAAGAAATCGGCTTTCTGACGCTAGTCGGCTCGGCATATACGCTGAAATTCTTGTGGGCGCCGCTGCTGGATCGCTACGTGCCTCCCTGGTTGGGACGCCGGCGTGGCTGGATGCTGTTGACACAGTTGTTGCTGGCCGCAAGCATCATGGCGATGGGACTGCTGTCGCCTGGATCCGCTTTGCTGCCTTTGGCGCTGTTGGCCGTAATGGTGGCGTTTTTCTCTGCTACGCAGGACATCGTCTTTGATGCCTATAGCACGGACGTGTTGCATCGGGATGAGCGGGGGGCAGGGGTTGCGCTAAAAGTACTGGGGTACCGGCTAGCAATGGTGGTGTCAGGCGGCCTGGCCTTGATTTTGGCCGATCAGTGGTTGGGCTGGGGGGGCATGTACGTTTTGATGGGAGGGCTGATGCTGCTTTGTTCGGCAGCGACGTTCTGGGCGCCCGAACCCGAACAGCCTGCCACTGCCCCGCGGACGCTGAGCCTGGCCGTTGTTGAACCCTTTCGCGAGTTTTTCAGCCGGCGCGGCGCGTGGACGGTGCTGGCATTGATCGTGTTGTACAAGCTCGGGGACGCGTTTGCGGGCGCGCTCTCGACGACTTTTCTGATTCGTGGAGCGGGGTTTGACCCCACCGAGGTCGGGACGGTGAACAAGGTGCTGGGATTGGTCGCCACGATTGTCGGGGCGCTGGCGGGTGGTTCGTTGATGACGCGCTGGGGGCTATATCGTTCCTTGATGGCGTTTGGTATTTTGCAGGCAATTTCCAATCTGGGATATTGGGTGATCTCGGTCAGCCCTAAAAGCATTTGGCTGATGGGGACCGCCGTCGGTGTCGAGAACTTGTGCGGCGGCCTGGGTACCGCGTCGTTTGTCGCCTTGTTGATGGGCTTGTGCCAGCAACGATTTTCGGCGACGCAGTTTGCCTTGCTGTCGGCGCTGTCGGCGGTGGGGCGGATCTATCTGGCGGGGCCGTTTACGCCACCGTTAGTGCGGTGGCTGGATTGGCCGGGATTCTTCTTGTTGACGGTGGCGATTGCCGTGCCTGGGTTGTTACTGCTGTGGAACCAGCGCCGAACGATCGAGGCCCTGGAGCCACGGGCATGATCGGTCCAGCGGTTTTAGATCGACCGTTTCGCGGTTGTGTCCTGGGTCTATCTGATGGATGGACCGAAGGGTTCTCGCACCGCTTGGTGTGGCGGTGTTTGTGAGGTGGTTATGTCTGCTGAGACGTCTACGTTATTGCTGCATACGCTGTATCTGATCGCTATTGTGGCCGAGGCGATGACGGCGGCGCTCGCGGCGGGCCGTCGCGATATGGACTGGATGGGCGTCTGTATCATTGCGTGCGTGACGGCGCTGGGCGGTGGGTCGTTGCGAGACGTGCTGCTGGGACACTATCCCCTGACTTGGGTCGCGCATCCCGAATACTTGGGGATGACAGCCGGCGCGGCGCTATTGACCGCTTTTATGGCCCCGTGGATGCGACGGTTGCGTCGCCTGTTTCTCTGGCTGGATGCGGTGGGGCTGGTGGCTTTTACGGTCATTGGCTGCCAGGTGGCACAGCATATGGAAATGTCGGTCAGCGTGGTATTGATCAGCGGCATGATTACCGGGTGCGCGGGGGGCGTCCTGCGAGATGTGCTGTGTAACGACGTGCCGCTGTTGTTTCGCAAAGAGCTCTATGCGAGTGTGTCGATCGTAACAGGGGCACTGTATGTCGGTTTGCAGACGCTGGACTGGTCTGGCAACGTTGTGGTGCCTGTGGCGCTCGCGGTGGGACTGGCTTTCCGTCTGCTGGCCTTGCGGTTTAATTGGCAAATGCCGCGCTTTGTGTACCGGGATGACTGGCACTGAGGGATATTGCGCCGCGCGCAGCACAAAAAACGGCCCGGCGTATTGGCCGGACCGTTGATCCCTGCGGGGTCAAGCGGGCTTAATATAGGCCCTGCTGGCGCATCGCGTCGGCGACCTTGACGAAGCCCGCAATGTTGGCGCCATCCAGATAGTTGACGGACGTGCCGCGACCTTGGCCGTGGCGAACGCAGTTTTCGTGGATGTCACGCATGATGGCGTGCAAACGTTGGTCGACTTCGTCGCGTGTCCATGGCAGGCGGATGGCGTTTTGGCTCATCTCCAGGCCCGATACCGCAACGCCACCGGCGTTACTCGCCTTGCCTGGCGCGTATAGCACGCCGGCTTCGATGAAGGCCTTGGCGGCATCCAGCGTAGCAGGCATGTTGGCGCCTTCTGCGACGCACTTGACGCCATTGGCGATCAACGTGCGGGCGTCTTCGAGCTCCAGTTCGTTTTGCGTGGCGCAGGGCAGCGCGATGTCTACCGGGATATGCCAGGGGCGTTTGCCGGCCAGATAGGTCAGCTTGAATTGGCCGGCGTATTCGGCCAGGCGGCCGCGCAGGTCATTTTTCAGATGCATCAACGCGGCCAGTTTCTCGTGGGTAAAGCCGGCTTCGTCGACGACGGTGCCTTCGGAGTCAGAGACGGTGACCACGCGTGCGCCCAGGATCATGGCTTTTTCGATCGCGTACTGAGCAACGTTGCCGGAGCCCGACACCGAAACGCGCAGGCCGTCAAACGACAAGCCGGTACGCTTGAGCATTTCCTCGGCAAAATAAACGGTGCCGTAGCCGGTGGCCTCGGGACGAATCAGGCTACCGCCAAAGGTCAGCCCTTTGCCGGTGAAGACGCTGGCCGCCGAGTTCGACAGTTTTTTCATCATGCCGGCCATGAAGCCGACTTCGCGTGCGCCAACGCCCATGTCACCAGCGGGTACGTCCGTATCGGGGCCTAAATGACGGTGCAATTCGAGCATGAGCGCCTGGCAGAAGCGCATGACCTCGGCGTCGGATTTACCCTTGGGGTCGAAATCCGATCCGCCTTTACCGCCGCCCATTGGCAAGGTGGTCAAGGCGTTTTTCAACGTTTGCTCGAAACCCAGGAATTTCAACACCGACAGATTGACCGACGGATGAAAGCGCATACCGCCCTTGTAAGGGCCGATTGCCGAGCTGTGCTGTACACGGAATGCGCGATTGACGTGCGCCTTACCCTGGTCGTCCGTCCAGCAAACGCGGAATTGAATCACGCGCTCGGGTTCTACCAAGCGCTCAAGCAGCGCTTGTTCGGCGTAATGGGGGTGCTGCGCGAGGAACGGCCACAAGCTGGCCATGACTTCGTGCACGGCTTGCATAAATTCGGGCTGTTGCGGGTCGCGCACAGCGACCTGACGCAAAAAGTCGTCAAGACTTTGCAATTTCAACGGGGTCTCCTGGGGTGCCGCAAACCGGTGCATGGGCGCCCGGATGTGGTGCAATTAGATCCAAAACAGTGCGGAATGGCACTGACTCGGTGCGCAATTGTAGGTCGATCTGGATGGGGTTGCAAAAAATATCCAGCCCGAAACCCGCATGGATATTGACGTTACGCCGAGCCTATATTGGGGACGCAACAAAAAGACTAACCGTTCAGGTTCTGGGTGATTGAGGTGTTACCCAAAGGAAAGGCCGTGTTCTCCTCTGAGAATAATGCGTCCCTATTTATTGCGGTAATAAAAGGGCCATAATCGGTCAGGCAAGCACTATGAAGTCATGCGGCCGATCACTCTTCAAAAAAGATAATGCAACCCGTTTTGGGATTTATATGTCCCCATTTATTATTTTGCTCAGATGGCGTGGCTTTGACCATCTGAGCCGTGATTTATAGTGTGGTGTCGTAGTCGATGGTAAGCGGCGCGTGATCGCTGAAGCGCTCGTCTTTGTAGATGGCAACGCTGCGCGCGCGCGCGGCGATGCCGGGCGTGGCGATCTGATAATCGATACGCCACCCCACGTTCTTGGCCCAGGCTTGGCCACGGTTGCTCCACCATGTGTATTGGTCAGGACGATCATCCAGTTGGCGAAAGACATCGATAAATCCGCGCCGATCAAAGACCTCGCTGAGCCAGGCACGCTCTTCCGGTAGAAAGCCGGAGTTTTTCAAGTTTCCTTTCCAGTTTTTGAGGTCGATTTCTTTGTGCGCAATGTTCCAGTCACCGCAGATCACAAATTCGCGGCCGGTTTTTTTGTGCTCTTGCATCAGCTCGTCCATCCATGGACCAAAGGTGTCCAGGAAACGATATTTGGCCTGCTGGCGTTCGTCGCCGCTAGAGCCCGAGGGCAGATACGCGCTGATGACGGACAGATTTTTCCAATCGGCGCGAATGATACGGCCTTCTGCATCGAACTCTTCGCAATCCAGGCCAATATTCACACGCTCCGCGGCATTACGCAGATATATGCCCACCCCGCTGTAACCCTTCTTGACGGCGTGGTGGAAATGGCCGGTATAGCCGGGGGGATGCCGCATGTCGTCGGTCAGGTCCGTGTCGGCAATCTTGATTTCTTGCAGGCATAGTACATCGGCGTTGTGGGTCTGCATCCAGGGTTGCAAGCCTTTGCGAAAGGCTGCCCGGATGCCATTCAGATTGAGCGAGGTAATGCGCAGCACGGCGAGAACTCCTGTATGGCGATCGACAAATGTTGGCCCTAAGGGGCGACTTTACCAGCACTGGAACGAAGCCAGCTAAAATGCGTCCCGTCTTGTTATTCATCGGAATCCCCCCGCCCATGGCTGCCATCTCCACCGATTTTGTCCGTTTTGCTCTAGACGAGAGCGTGTTGCGCTTTGGCAGTTTCAAGGTCAAGTCTGGCCGAATCAGCCCCTATTTTTTTAATGCGGGCTTGTTTAATAGCGGGGCCTCGGTGGGCCGATTGGCGCAGTTTTATGCACAGGCGTTGCTGAATTCCGGTGTGGCTTTTGACATGCTGTTCGGGCCGGCTTACAAAGGCATTCCACTGGCGACGGCCACATCGGTGGCGCTGGCGGGACACTCCGATATGCAGGGGCGTGATATCCCGTTTGCCTTTAATCGCAAAGAGGCTAAAGACCATGGCGAGGGCGGCACGCTGGTCGGTGCTCCGCTGCACGGTAAAGTGGTCATTATTGACGACGTCATTACGGCGGGCACCTCAGTGCGCGAGTCGGTCGAGATCATTCGTGCCACGGGCGCCGAGCCGGCCGCGGTGCTGATCGCCCTGGATCGCCAGGAGCGCGCTGGCCCCGATGACGCGCTATCGCCGCACTCCGCGGTGCAAGAGGTCGCCAATACCTACGGTATCCCCGTGATCAGCATTGCGTCGCTGGCGGATATTTTGACGCTGCTGCAGGACGACGACCAGTTCGCGAACCACCGTGATGCGGTACTGGCGTATCGGGCGAAATACGGCATCGCGTGACGCGCTGATTTGCCTTTTCGAAAATGCAACAGGGTCAGCGTTTGCTGACCCTGTTGCATTATTGCGAGCGTTGCCGCAGGCGTTCAGGCTGTGTGTTGGGTATTTAACTATCCAGCTTTTGCTTTAATAGCTCGTTGACTTGCTGCGGGTTGGCTTTGCCCTTGGCGGCTTTCATGATTTGGCCGACCAAAGAGTTGAAAGCCTTCTGTTTGCCTGCGCGGTATTCGGCCACGATAGCCGGGTTGGCATTCAGGACCTCGTCGATCATCGCGCCAATCGCGCCTGTATCGCTGATTTGTTTCAGTCCACGAGCTTCAATGATGGCGTCGGGCTGACCGCCTTGTTCACCGGCCCACATGGCTGAAAACACATCGCGCGCGATCTTGTTGGAGATCGTGCCATCAATGATGCGACCGATCAGCGCCGCCAGGGCGGGTGCTTGCACCGGGACATCCGCAATGTCTTTTTCTTCGCGGTTCAGCGTGGCGGAGACCTCGCCCATGATCCAGTTGGCCGCTTGCTTGGTCTGGTCTGCCGGCAGGGCCTGCGCGACAGCTTCAAAGTACGCGGCCAGGCCACGGCTGGCGGACAACTGGGCGGCATCGTAGGCGGACAGTCCGTAGTCGCGCTCGAAGCGCACACGCAGAGTCGCGGGCAGCTCGGGCATCTGGGCACGCACCTGCTCCACCCAGTCGGGCGAAATGACCAGCGTGGGCAGATCGGGATCTGGGAAATAGCGATAGTCGTGGGCGTCTTCTTTGCTGCGCATGCTGCGCGTTTCATCGCGGTCGGCATCGTACAGGCGGGTTTCCTGCACGACGGTGCCGCCGTCCTCGATCAGTTCGATCTGGCGGCGCGCTTCGAACAAGATGGCGCGCTCCAGAAAGCGGAACGAGTTGACGTTTTTGACTTCGGTGCGGGTACCGAATTCGGCTTGACCGACAGGGCGTACGGAGACGTTGGCGTCGCAGCGGAAGGAGCCTTCTTGCATATTGCCGTCACAAATGCCTAGCCAGACGACCAGGCTGTGCAATGCCCGTGCGTACGCGACGGCTTCGGCGGCCGAGCGCATTTCGGGCTCGGTTACGATTTCCAGCAACGGAGTGCCAGCGCGGTTCAGATCGATTCCACTGGCCGGTTTGCCGTTGGACAGCGTGAAGTCGTCGTGCTGTGATTTGCCGGCGTCTTCTTCGAGGTGGGCACGCGTCAGATTGACGGTTTTTTCCTCTTGGTTGACAAAAAACGAAATCGTCCCACCCAGCACGATCGGCAGTTCGTACTGACTGATTTGGTAGCCCTTGGGCAAATCGGGGTAGAAGTAGTTTTTGCGAGCGAATACCGAGCGGGGGGCAACGGTGCCACCGACGGCCAGCCCGAAACGGATGGCACGCTCGGTGGCGCCGATGTTCATCACGGGCAAGCTACCCGGCAGGGCCAGGTCGACGACATTGGCCTGCGTGTTGGGGGCGGCGCCAAAGCGCGTGCTGCTGCCCGAAAATATCTTGGCGTCGGTGGAAAGCTGCGTATGCGTTTCCAGGCCGATGACGATTTCCCAGTTCATTGCTCAGTGCCTTGCTGGCCGGGCACGCGACGGTGCCAGTCGGTGACTTGTTGATAACGGTCGGCGATGGCCAACAGGCGGCCTTCGTCGAAATAGTTGCCGATGATTTGCAGGCCAACGGGACGCCGGCCTGTCTCGCCGAAACCGCAGGGAACAGACATGGCCGGTAGGCCTGCCAGGCTGACGCCCAGTGTATAAACGTCAGCCAGCCAGTCGGCCGTGGGGTCGTCACGATTGTCGCCGAGGTTTTTGGCCACAGTGGGCGACACCGGCCCCATGATGACATCGCACTGGTCGGCGTAAGCGCGTTGGAAGTCTTGTGCAATCAGGCGTCGTACACGCTGGGCTTGTAGGTAATACGCGTCGTAGTAGCCATGAGACAGAACATAAGTCCCGATCAGAATGCGGCGCTTGACCTCATCGCCAAAGCCCTCGGCGCGGGAGCGGGCGATCATTTGATTCAGGTCGCCGTATTCCTGGGCGCGGTGGCCGTAGCGCACGCCATCGTAGCGTGCCAAGTTGCTCGAGGCTTCGGCAGGCGCAATAACGTAGTAGGCCGGGATCGCCAACTCGGTACGCGGCAGCGAGATGGATACACGTCGCGCACCCAGGGACTCGAACTGCGCCAGTGCTGATTCGACGGCGGCGGCAACATCGGGAGCGAGGCCTGCGCCGAAATACTCCTCGGGTACGCCGATGCGCAGCCCGTTGAGGGGCTGGCTGCCGGCCGCGTCATAGCTGGCCTGCGCGGCGTCGTAGGCGGCCCGGATGCGGCCAGGCGCGTTAGGGGTGCCATCGCAGCTTTCGAGACTGGTCGCATCATTCGGGTCAAACCCGCTCATCGGATCCAGCAACTCGAGCAGGTCGCGGCTGCTCGGGGCCAGGGGACCGGCCTGATCCAGGCTGGAGCCAAAAGCCACCATCCCAAAGCGCGATACCGTGCCATAGGTCGGCTTGATGCCGCTGACGCCACACAAGGCGGCGGGCTGGCGCACCGAGCCGCCGGTATCGGTGCCGGTGGTGGCCGCGACCAGGCGGGCCGCTACCGCGGCCGCCGAACCACCCGACGAGCCGCCGGGGACGGCTTGGGTATCCCAGGGGTTGCGTACCGGGCCGTAGGCCGAGTTTTCGTTGGCCGAGCCCATGGCGAACTCATCACAATTGAGTTTGCCGATCGACACGGCGCCCGCGGCCTGCAGGCGCTGCACCACGGTCGCGTCGAAGGGGCTGGTATAGCCCTTTAGCATCTTGCTGCCGGCGGTGGTGTGCCAGTCGCGGGTGACAAAGGCGTCTTTGTGGGCGATGGGCACGCCCGCCAGAGGGCCGGCGGTACCGGCTGCCAAGGCGGCATCGGCGGCATCAGCTTGCGCCAGGGTGAGGGTCTCGTCGATGTGCAGAAAGGCGTTCAGGTCGCTGGCGGCCTGGGCGGCAGCCAACGCGCTCTGGGCTAGCTCGCGGGCGCTGACCTGGCGTTGGGCCAGGGCGATGCGCAGTTCGGCAATACCACCGAATTGGGTATGAAGGGCAGGAGTCGTCATGGTTTATTCGATGACCTTGGGAACCAGGAACAAGCCGTCACGGGCGTCCGGGGCATTGGCCAGCAACTCGGCGCGGCGAGCCTCGGAGGGGGTTTCGGTCACCACGTCCGGACGTAGGCGCAGCGAGATGTCCTGGTGGGCCGACAGGGGGTGGGCCAGCGGCTCGACCCCTTGTGTATCAGCGGCTTGCAGCCGTTCGATCAGGTGGAGGATGCCATTGAGTTCGTCCTGCGCGCGGTCGCGCTGGTCCGGCGTCAGTTCAATTCTGGCCAGCCGGGCAATGCGGGTTACATCTTGTTCGTTGAGCGCCATGTGGGGAAACTAAGAAAAATCCAAGGGGGCAGGTTGCCGTGCCAGAGGAGGGGATGGGATTACACCGTGTCTATCCCTGTGACAAACCATCAACTGTCAGCACTTTTGCGCTATTTTCGAAGAAATTATAAGTTATCATTCATCGTTTCACGCTGCAGAGATGCGGCGGGCCTGTGTATACGGTCCGTTTACTGCAGACCGGCACTATTTCTGAATCTCGCTGAGCCCCCATGTTCGGATTCCTGCGCAGTTACTTTTCTAGCGATATGGCGATTGACCTCGGTACCGCCAATACGCTGATTTACGTCCGGGGCAAGGGCATCGTGCTCGATGAGCCTTCGGTCGTAGCCATCCGCCACGAAGGCGGCCCCCATGGCAAAAAAATCATCCAGGCCGTTGGCCACGAGGCCAAGCAAATGCTTGGGCGGGTTCCCGGCAACATCGAAGCCATCCGGCCCATGAAAGACGGCGTGATCGCCGACTTCACGGTGACCGAGCAGATGCTCAAGCAGTTCATCCGCATGGTTCACCCGCGCAACATGCTGGCGCCCAGTCCGCGCATTATCGTGTGCGTGCCCTGCGGCTCGACCCAGGTCGAGCGCCGTGCCATTCGCGAATCTGCCCTCGGGGCAGGCGCTTCGCACGTCTATCTCATCGAAGAACCCATGGCTGCCGCCATCGGGGCAGGCCTGGCTGTCTCGGACGCCAGCGGCTCGATGGTGGTGGATATTGGCGGTGGCACGACCGAGGTCGCTGTGATCTCGCTGGGCGGCATGGTGTACAAGGGCTCGGTGCGCGTCGGCGGCGACAAGTTCGATGAGGCTATCGTCACGTATATCCGTCGCAACTACGGCATGCTGATTGGCGAGCCCACGGCCGAATACATCAAGAAGGAAATCGGGTCCGCCTTTCCGGGTTCCGAAGTCCGCGAAATCGAAGTCAAGGGCCGTAACCTGGCCGAAGGTGTGCCGCGCAGTTTTACGGTGTCATCGAACGAGATTCTGGAGTCGCTGACCGATCCTCTGAACCAGATCGTCTCAGCCGTCAAAATCGCCCTGGAGCAAACCCCGCCCGAACTGGGGGCCGACATTACCGACAAGGGCATTGCCCTGACCGGCGGTGGCGCGCTGCTGCGTGATCTCGATCGTCTGCTCCAAGAGGAAACCGGTTTGCCTGTGGTGGTCGCCGAGGATCCGCTGACCTGCGTGGTTCGTGGTTGTGGTGAAGCACTCGAGCATCTCGAAAAGCTGGGTGCTATTTTCATTAACGAATAAGCCCGTGCCGCCAGCGGGCGCCACCCGGCGTAGTGGCTGCAGGGGCTGACGCCAAGCTGGATATTCATGCAACGACAAGGGTCTCCACCGCTGTTCAGGCGCGGCCCACCGGTCGAAATCCGGTTGGCCGTCATGGTCGCTTTGTCGCTGGCGTTGTTGATCCTCGATTCGCAGTTTCATCTGCTCGAGCCCTTGCGGCGGACCCTCTCGGTCGGCTTGTATCCGTTTCAACGCACGGTCATGGCGCCGCGCGATCTGACTCGACAAGTCAACGAGTGGATCGACGCGGCCAACCACAATCGTAACGAAAACGAGGCGCTACAGCGCCAGCGTATCGAACTCTCGCAGGTCACGACGCATGCCGCTCAGTTGGCCGCCGAAAACGCGCAATTGCGCCGTTTGCTGGGTGTCACCGATACGGTCGACCAAGCTGCCGTGGTGGTCGAGGTGATGTACGAACCCGCCAACAGTTTCCAGCAGCGACTGGTCTTTAACAAGGGCAGTCGGTCGGGCTTGGCACCGGGTATGCCGGTCATTGACGAAGGCGGTGTGGTCGGCCAGATTGTTCGTGTGACACCGCAGGCGGCAGAGGCTGCCCTCGTCACCGACGAACGCGTTTCCGTGCCCGTGCAGGTCTTGCGCAATGGTTTGCGTTTGATTGCCTTTGGATCAAACTCCCCGGGTCGCATCGAAGTCCGCTTCCTGGCGGCCAACGCAGATATCCAGGAGGGCGACACTGTTGTGACTAGCGGCGTGGGGGGGCTATTTCCCGCGGGTTTGCCGGTGGCCAAGGTGCTCAAGGTCGAGCGGGACACGGCATCGGGATTTGCCCGGGCGATTTGCGAGCCGCTGGCTCACCCCGAACGTCATCGTCATTTCCTAGTGCTGCAGGTTGATGTCGCGCGCGCAGAATCTGAACTACAAGAGGCTGAGTCTGATGGCCCGAAATGATTCATCAATCCAGCAGCCCGCGCGTCGCCTGGGCACCCCTCGCAACGTGCAGCCCGAACGCTTGACGCGTCCGGCCAATATCTATTTCGTCTGGAGCACAGTGCTGGTGGCGTGGCTGCTGTCCTTGCTGCCCTGGCGCGTCTGGGAAGGCGCACCCGACATTTTGGTGTTGGTACTGGCCTTCTGGTGCGTGAATGAGCCCCGTCGCATGGGGCTGGTGGCGGCGTTTTGCTTTGGCGTGTTGATGGATGTGCACGACGTTACGGTGCTGGGGGCGCATGCTTTGTCGTACACATTGGTGGCGTATGGCGCGGTTGCGCTGCATCGTCGCTTGCGGCACTTTGACCTCTTGAGCCAGGCTATTCACATGCTGCCCGTGTTTTTTTTGGCACAGCTGGCACAACAACTGGTCTTGGCCTGGTTGGCCGGCAGGTGGTCGGGTTGGGCCTGGGTCCTGAGTGTTTTGCTCATGACAGTCATTTGGCCGCTACTGGGGTGGGTTCTGCATCTGCCGCAGGGAGGGGCTGACGACGTCGAGTCCTCATCGGTCTAGGGCCGGGTTTGATAGCGGCCCGCCATGTTTGAATTCAAAAAAACCGGTCAACAGCAAAAGCAGCGCTTTGCCTTGCGTGCCTGGGTGGGCGGCTTGTTTGCGCTGGCCTGCTTCTTTGTGTTGGTGGGACGATTCTGGTATTTACAGGTAGACCGCTACGAGGGCTTGTCCGAGCGTGCCGATCGTAATCGCATCGCTGTGGTTCCCATTGCACCGAGGCGGGGCGAGATCCTGGATCGCAATGGCGTGGTTATGGCGCGCAATTACCGTACCTATACGCTTGAAGTCGTGCCTGGCCACGCCGGTGACATCAACGCGATGCTCGAACGCCTGACTCCGATTGTGTATGTCAGTCCGGGTGACCAACGCCGTTTCAAGCGACGTGTGCTCGAGTCCGGCCGTTATGCCAGCTTGATCTTGCGCAATAACTTGAACGATACCGAGGCGTCTTGGTTCGCGGCGCATGCGTATGAGTTCCCTGGGGTCGAGTTGCGCGCGCGTTGGGTGCGCGAGTATCCCCAGGGGGCGACCGCTGGCCATGTCGTGGGGTTTATCGGCCGGATTTCCGAGAACGACGTCGAGGCACTGGAGGCAGCAGGCCAGTTGGGTAATTACCGTGGCACCGATGTCATTGGCAAGAAGGGCATCGAGAAAAGCTGGGAAGAACAATTGCACGGCCAGACCGGGATCGAAGAGGTCGAGGTCAATGCCAGTGGTCGTCCTGTCCGTACGTTGCATCGCAGGGATCCCGTGCCGGGTGTGGACATCATGCTGTCCATTGACCTGGGACTGCAGCGTGTGGCCGAAGAGGCGTTTGGAGATCAGCGTGGCGCCTTGGTGGCGATTGACCCTGACACCGGAGAGGTTCTGGCCTTTGTTTCAAAGCCCTCGTTCGACCCCAATTTATTCATTGACGGTATCGACGTCGAAAACTGGCGCTTGCTGAACGAGTCGCCCGACCATCCCTTGATCAATCGTCCTCTGTACGGCACGTACCCGATTGGTTCGACCTATAAGCCTTTTGTCGCGCTGGCGGCATTGGAATTGGGCGTGCGCAGTGCGAAACAGCGCATCTCCGATCCTGGTTATTATGAGTTCGGTGGCCAGCGCTTCAGGAATGCCGGCGGCGCTGCCTATGGCATGACGGATATGCACCGCGCGATCGTGGTGTCATCTGATACTTATTTTTATTCGTTGGGCCCAGAGATCGGCGTTGACCGATTGCATGATTTTTCCAAACAGTTCGGCTTTGGCCAAATAACCGGTATCGATCTCGACGGCGAACGTGCCGGTATCTTGCCGTCCATAGAATGGAAGCGCAAAGCCTACAAAGATCGCAAGCAGCAGCAATGGTATGCGGGCGAGACGATTTCCGTCGCCGTGGGACAGGGGTATAACTCGTTCACCTTGCTGCAGTTGGCGCAGGCGACCTCGACCTTGGCCAATAGCGGGGCCTATCGCAGGCCTCACCTGGTACACGCCACGCGCGATACGCGTACTGGCGTTGCCACGCCCACCCCCTCAACGCCGGACTATCTCATTCCGTTAAAACAAGAGAACGTCGACGTCATCAAGAATGCGATGGTGGGCGTGGTGCGCTCGGGGACGGCGCGGCGTGCGTTTGCAGGCGCAGCCTATCAGGCGGCAGGCAAGACCGGCACCGCCCAAGTGTTCAGTCTGCGAGGATCAAAATACAAGGCCAGCGAGCTGGATGAGCGATTGCGCGATCATGCCTTGTTCATGGGATTCGCGCCGGCGGACAAACCGCGCATTGCGGTTGCCTTGCTGGTAGAAAACGCCGGCTGGGGGGCGAGTGTGGCAGCGCCTGTGGCCCGTACCGTATTTGATTATTGGTTATCCAGGCCCGCTACGCCCCCGGTGGGTTCACGGGTCGTGTTGCCATCCGGCGTCGCACCGTTGTCCGAATCTGCGCCTGAGGCCGGCACCGGCGCGACGCCAGAGGCAGACTCTGCATCGGTGCCTGATGGTGCCGTCGTAACCGGCAGCGAGGGCGTGACTGAGACCGAACCCGAGTTCCGATGGGTTCCAGGCTCCGATAAGCCGCCTGCGCCGCCGCGGCCGCGGCCAGTACCCAAGGCGACCCCAGCTCCGCAAGCGCCGACGGCAACGCGACGTCCGTCTACCGGCCCGGCATTGTCCGATCTGGATGACCTGTTTAAAGCATCCGAAAAGAGAGTCAAGCCATGAAGCGTCTGGGTGCTCTGCTAGCTCACGTATTCCTGGCCTTTGACTGGCCGTTATTGATCATCCTGGCAATGTTCGCTGCGTTGGGACTAACGGTCATGCATTCGGCCGTCGGCAGCACCGATTGGCGCTATGCCGACCAGTCGCGAAACTTCCTGATTGCGTTCTTCGCCATGTGGCTCACGGCGCTCATATCGCCTCCCAAGCTCATGCGCCTGGCGTTGCCGTTTTACATTCTTGGCGTGGTTTTGTTGCTGGGCGTGGAGTTTTTTGGCGAAACCAGTAAAGGTGCGACGCGTTGGCTGGATTTGGGTTTCACGCGCATTCAGCCCTCCGAGATGATGAAAATCTCGGTCCCGCTGATGCTGGCTTGGTACTTTCAGCAACACGAGGGCGATGTGCGTTTTCGTGACTTTCTGGTTGCCGCTTGCATGCTGGCCGCGCCGTTTGGACTGATCGTGTTGCAACCCGATCTGGGTACGGCATTATTGGTGTTTGGCGCAGGCTTTTGCGCGATTTACTTTGCCGGCTTGTCGTTCAAGCTCCTGGCACCGCTGGCTATCGTCAGCATATTCAGTATCAGCACGCTGATTTATTACGAAGACATCTTGTGCGAGCCCGACGTCGACTGGGTCGTCCTGCACGAGTACCAAAAACAGCGTGTCTGCACTTTGCTCAATCCCAGTTCGGACCCCTTGGGCAAAGGCTTTCATACGATTCAATCCATGATCGCTGTCGGATCTGGAGGCCTGTATGGCAAGGGCTATATGCAGGGCACACAGACCCACCTGGATTTTATCCCCGAGCGCACCACTGACTTTATTTTTGCTGTCTATGCAGAAGAGTTTGGCTTGTACGGCGGGGTCGCCATGCTGGTTCTATATATCTTGCTGATCGCGCGGGGCCTGACCATCGCCGTGCGCGCGACCACGCAGTTTGGACGTCTGATGGCCGGTGCACTGACGATGATGGTGTTTATTTATGTCTTTGTGAACGTCGGTATGGTGACGGGCATTCTGCCCGTTGTGGGCGTGCCATTGCCGTTTATGAGCTACGGTGGGACCGCGTTACTGACGATGGGGATAGCGTGCGGGATACTGATGAGTATCTCTCGCTATCGTAATGAGCAGACCTAGCGGTCGCTACGCTATGGTTGGCCATCCGCAACTCCCTTTTCGTTTCAGTTTGCACTTCCGTTAGCCGGCCAGCACCAGTAAACGCCCAGGCAGAGTCGGGTGGGGGAGGATGTCTGTTTCGATGCCATATACGGTACGTAGATTGTCCTGGGTCAAAACTTCTTGCGGCACACCATCGGCGACGACCGTGCCCTCGCCCAGCATAATTAACTGATCGCACCACCGTGCCGCCAAATTGATGTCGTGCACAATGATCAAGACGCCATACCCGTGCTGATGGGCCAGGTCGGCCGTGGTCCGCAGCAATTCGATTTGATGTTTGGGGTCCAGGCTGGCAATCGGCTCGTCCAGCAGCAGATAGCGAGAGAGCATTGGATCACGTTGTGCCTGGCATTGCGCCAGGACGCGTGCAAACTGCACTCTTTGCTGTTCGCCACCCGATAGGTCCGGATAACGCCGTTGGACCAGATGCGGCACACCGGCCAGCGCGAGGGCTGCTTCGATCAATTCGTCGACCTCGACAGGATCGAGTTCGGGAAAGGGATAAGTGCCCATGCCCACGACTTCGTGCACACTCAGATCAAAACTGAGCGACGGCTTTTGTGGCAGGACGGCACGCTGTCGGGCCTGCCGACGTAACGGCAGGCGGGTGAGGGGCTTGCCGTCCAGTTCGATACCGCCGGTGTCGGGAGATAGTTCTCCGGCCAGCGCCGCGAGCAGTGTTGATTTACCCGCGCCGTTGGCGCCCAATAGGCCCATCACGCGACCAGGCTCGATGTTGAGCGATACCCCGGAAAGGATACGGTTCTTGCTACGTGAGAGGCTCAGGTCTATTGTACGCAGGCTCATCAGAATCGACGCCCCCGTGCCAGCAACCACAGGAAAAAGGGCCCACCCACCAAACTCGTGACTAAGCCGATCGGTAATTCCGCAGGAATCACCACAATACGTGCTAGCCAATCCGCCAGGGTCAACGCCAGCGCACCTGTCAGCATCGATGCCGGTAGTAGCCAACGATGGTCGGCGCCCAAGGTCATGCGAACCAGATGAGGCACGACCAGGCCTACAAAACCAATTCCGCCGGTCGCGGCCACGAGTGGGCCCACGATCAGGGCGGTCGCCACCACGAGTTTGTAGCGGACCGTCACCAGGGCAAAGCCCAAATGCTGCGCCTCGCGTTCGCCAAGCAGCAAGGCATTCATCGCGCGCCATTGTCGCATCAGCCAGAAGGACCACAGCAGCGTCCATGGTGCAAGAAAAGCCAATAGCAGCCAACTGGCTCCCGCCAGGCTACCCATGCTCCAGAACGTCAGGTCGCGCAATTGCGTGTCGGAAGCCATATAGGTCAGTAACCCGATCAGGCTGCCTGCGACGGTGTTGATAGCGATGCCAGCAAGCAATAGACCGGCGACGCCTGGTACGCGCCGTCCGACCACATACGCCGCCGCGGTGGTTAATAAGCTGCCCACAAATGCGGCAGGCGCGGTGACGATAAAACCGCCCGTTGTGAGCACGATGGCGGCAACGGCGCCCAGCGCACCCCCCGCTGAAATACCTACCAAGCCCGGCTCGGCAAGCGGGTTGCGAAACAACGCTTGCATCGCGGCGCCCGCAATGGCCAGCGCCGAGCCCGCCACCACGGCGAGCAAGACACGTGGCAGGCGGATATCCCACAACACATTGCGCCACAGCGTATCGTCGGGCTGTGATGCGCCTGTCGCGAGCAGGCGCAACGCGTCAGTGAAGGGAATGTCGACTGCGCCGCTCAGGGCGGCAAGCAGCGCGACGACCAACGCTGCGCCACCCAGTCCGATCAGTATGACGGAGGGGGTAACACGCCTGACAGGATGTCCCAGGCGGCTAGCCTTGGCGAGCGACACAAGGCATCTCCTTCAGCGTACGGATAGCCTGAGGCAGCCGCGGTCCGGTACCCAGCGCCAGTAGATCATCCAGCACGACGATGCAATGGTTAGTTGCCGCGGGCGTCAGAGCGACGCCCGGCATCGCACGCAACTTTTCCATGCCGCCATTAGCCTCCAGCGCCATGCGAGGTACAACAATGACTTGGGGGGCCAATGCACTGAGGGCCTCTGCCGACACGGGTTTGTAGCCCTTTTGATCGGCGAGTACATTGATCAAGCCAGAGAGTTCCAGAACGAGCGAGGCGGCGGTGTCGCTACCTGCACCTTGAGGGGTCCCCGTCCGGTTCATCAGTAGTACGGCGCGTAAATGAGATTCGGGTAGTCCTTGGACCTCGCGTAATGCCGCATCGACCGATTTGATTAGTTGCTCGCTGCGCTCAGGCACGCCGAGTGCGTTGCCGATCTGCCGGATGCGCTTGTTAAGCGATTCCACGCTGGGCTTGTCCGAGATAATCTCCACCGGGACGCCGATGTCTTTCAGACGCGCCAAGGCGGCGGGGGGGCCGGATTGTTCAGAGGCCAGGATCAAGTCCGGGTCGAGAGCCAGCACACCCTCGACCGGTACGGCACGGTAATACCCCACGCGTGGCAATTTGGTGGCTGCCTCGGGGTAGAGGCTGGACACGTCGTCTCCGACGAGTCGATCTCCTTGATCCAGAGCATAGACGATCTCGGTTACCGTGCCACCCAACGTCACAACACGTTGAGCGTGAGCGGGGGCTTCGTTCGCGGCCTGGGCGAGGCCTGCGATCCAGGCTGCGGTGAGTGCGGCGATCGTCTTGACTAGGCTTGCTGCCATGTTGCTATCCTTGATAGAACCTCGATGTTATCGCGCGACGGATTCCCGATCCCCAGTATCGCTGCCAGGGCCACCACTGGGTGATTTGCGGTTCAGTATTGATAGGTTAATGAAACGCGCGCACGCCGACCAGCTTCGGAGTATCAGTCTACCGGACACGGAGTAGCCGTGACGTCCCGTTGGCTTCAGTGACAGGTGATATGGGTGCATTGAGCTACTATGATTCTCATCTTTTGCACGGGGTCGTAACGCCGATGGGCCAGTCCCAAGAACTGCAACTATTGGTCGAATTGGTGCGCGCCGGCAGTCTGTCTGCCGCGGCGCGCGAGATGGGTGTGACGACCGCCGCGGTCAGTAAAAGGCTCGCGCAGATCGAAGATCGCCTGGGCGTACGCTTGCTCAATCGCAATACGCGCCGCCTCAGTCCAACGGCCGAGGGCGAGCTCTACCTGGAAAACGCCCGGCGTATCCTGCACGACATCGACCATCTCGATCAGTTGATCGCCAGTAGCCAGACGCAACCGCGGGGGCTATTGAAGGTGAATGCGCCCTTGGGATTCGGGCGCAGTTATATTGCGCCCGCCATTGTCTTGTTTGCACGACGCTATCCCGAGGTCGATGTGCAATTGCAGCTGACGGATGCACCGGGTGATTTTGTCAAAGATGCGTTTGATGTCGCGATCCGCTTTGGGGATATTCCGGATACCCGTCTGATTGCACGTCCCATTGCTCCTAATCGGCGTCTCGTGTGCGCGTCGCCGGATTATCTGAAAAAGCATGGGCACCCTTTGGTGCCGCAAGATCTGATCCGTCATCAGTGCATCGTGCTGCGCCAAAATGACGAAACCTATGGCTTATGGCGGTTTACCAAAGGGGCCTATAGTGAAACGATAAAAGTGCGTGGTGCGTTGAGTAGCAATGACGGCGAGGTCACTCTGACGTGGGGGTTGGCCGGCTTGGGTATATTGCAGCGTGCCGAGTGGGATTTGGCGCGTCATCTACGCGCGGGGCGTTTAGCGTTGCTGCTGCAAGATTACGCCCTACCGCCCGCCGATATTCACGCCGTGTTTCCAGAACGCCATCATCTGTCGGCCAAGGTGCGGGTATTTATTGATTTTCTGGTCGATTATTTTCAGGATCGACGCAAAGGCGGCAAGGGTGCCTCGTGGTAGTGCGATCGTCCCCGTTGGTGAGGCGTGCGCTAGATTGACAGGCGTTTGCGCCACTCTCCTTCGTTGGGCGAGCGGCGCAGCGTAAGGATGATCAATTGACCGAGACGTTGGCTTCTTTGACCAGCTTGGCGTAGTTTTCCGTGTCCATTTTGATTTGTTGCGCCATCTCTGCGCTGCTATCGCCAATGGGTACCGCGCCAATTTCCGCCATACGTTTGCCGAATGCCGGTGATTTAATGACTTTGACCATTTCGGTGTTCAGGCGCGCGACGACGTCGGGCGGTGTCCCTGCGGGCGCCAGCACTCCAAACCATGTGCCCATATTGAAGCCCTTTAATCCGGCCTCGGCCAGGGTAGGTACGTCGGGCAGCGCGGCCGAACGCTGATCGGTGGTGACCGCCAGCGCACGCAGCTTGCCAGATTTGACGTGTGGCAGCACAGGCGTGATCGTGTCAAACGACATATCGATCTGGCCTCCCAGCAGGTCGGTCGTCAATGGCCCGCTGCCCTTGTACGGCACGTGCAGCAGGGTAACGTCACCGGCCTTCTGAAACTGTGCGCCGATCAGATGCTGTCCCGTACCGACGCCATTGGAGCCAAATGTCATCTTGCCGGGTGTTTTGCGAGCCAAGACCAGTAATTCCTCTACGTTTTGCGCGGGGACCTTGGGGTTGACGACCAGGATGTTCGGAACTAACGCGACGGTGGTGACCGGTGCAAAGTCTTTCTGAAAGTCGTATTGCAGGTTGCGGTACACGCTAGTGGCGATGGTGTGATGGACCGCGCCCATCAGCAAGGTATAGCCGTCCGGGGTCGCCTTGGCCACATAATCGGCGCCCAATGTCGCGCCGGCGCCGGGTTTGTTTTCCACGACTACGGGTTGGCCCAGGCTTTTCGCCAGTTCTTGGCCCAGCGCGCGGGCGAGCGCATCAGTCGTGCCGCCCGCAGGAAAGGGGACGACCAGGTTGACGGGTCGTGTCGGATACATTTGCGCCGCCGCGGGCGTTGCTGCGGTAAAGCCCAGGGCGCAGAGCGCGCCCGCCAGCGCGCCACGCAAGGCATGCTTTGCAGGTTTCATGATGTCTCCTCGTTTTGTCGATTTTTTGTTGATCGCGCGAAAGATGAGATCATCCTCCGCGGGTAGTGCGTTAGGCTGACACTATGCGGCTTGTGTCTGGGCCGCCGTTTGTTTCAAGTACTGGCACACGGCTTGCGTGACTTGCGCTGTCGTCGCTTTCCCTCCAAGATCACCGGTATGTAGCGCGGGGTCGGCCGTCACGTTTTCCACGGCCTGCATCACACGTGCGGCGGCTTGGTGCTCGCCCAGGTGTTCCAAGAGCATCACCACCGACCAGAACGTGCCGATCGGGTTTGCCAGGCCTTTGCCCATGATGTCGAAGGCAGAGCCGTGAATGGGTTCAAACATCGACGGGTAACGTCGTTCCGGATCAATGTTGCCGGTCGGGGCAATGCCCAAGCTCCCGGCCAGTGCCGCGGCCAAATCACTCAGAATATCGGCGTGCAGGTTAGTCGCCACAATGGTGTCCAGCGTCGCGGGGCGGTTCACCATGCGCGCGGTGGCGGCGTCTACCAGCTCCTTGTCCCAGTGCACATCGGGGAACTCGCGGCTGATTTCCAGGGCGATTTCGTCCCACATCACCATGGCGTGGCGTTGCGCATTGGATTTGGTGATTACCGTCAGTTGTTTGCGGGGGCGCGACTGCGCCAACCGAAAAGCGAAGCGCAAAATGCGTTCGACACCCGCGCGCGTCATCATGGACACGTCGGTCGCGGCTTCGATGGGTTGACCCTGGTGCACACGACCGCCGACACCCGAGTATTCGCCCTCAGAGTTTTCGCGCACGATCACCCAGTCGAGTTGCTCCGGTGTGCAGCGCTTTAGCGGCCCGTCGATACCGGGCAGAATGCGGGTGGGTCGCACGTTGGCGTATTGATCCAGCCCCTGGCAGATTTTCAGTCGCAGGCCCCACAGCGTGATGTGATCCGGAATGTCCGGATCACCTGCCGACCCAAACAAAATAGCATCTTTGTCGCGTAGCTCGTCCAGACCCTCGGCGGGCATCATGACGCCATGGCGGCGGTAGTAATCACCGCCCCAATCAAAATCATGAAATTCGAAGACGAACGAGCCGTCGGCCTCGGCTAACGTTTGCATGACTTCGCGACCGGCAGGAATGACTTCCTTGCCGATGCCGTCACCGGGAATAGTTGCGATACGGTATGTTTTCATGTGCCTGGCTCCTGGCTGACGTCGATCGCCAGCATGTTTGCCAGACACTGTACCCACCGTCACACCGCGCAGGGGCGCAGGCGATTCAAAGCATTATTAACTTCAGGTTAACGGTGGGGCTTGGCGTGCTCGCCGTGGCGAGGCCCGCCATCACCTGCCTGCCAAACCCATATGTCAGGTCACTGCGCCTCGCCGTGAAAACTCGGGTTGCTGCCACACCTTGCTATCGAGTACCTCTTTCAGAATCTCAACCGCATCCCAGACGTCGGTATAGCCCAGGTATAGCGGCGTCAAACCAAAACGCAGGACTTCGGGTTCGCGGTAGTCGCCGATCACGCCGCGTGCAATCAACGCTTGCATAACGGCATAGCCATTGGGATGCCGAATACTGATATGACTGCCACGTTGCGCATGTTCGCGCGGCGTGATGAGTGTCAGTGGGTGGTCGGTACAGCGCTGCTCCACGAGCTCAATGAACAAGTCGCCCAGCGCCAGTGATTTCTGGCGTACGTCCTTCATGTTCGCTTGTAGGCTGATATCCAGGCCACATTCCACCAGCGATAACGAAACCATCGGTTGCGTGCCGCATAAGTAACGGCGAATACCACCCGCGGGCTCGTAGGCGACGGCCATGTCAAAGGGCCGTTGATGTCCCCACCAGCCGGATAACGGCTGCCAGAAGCTGTCGGTATGGCGCGGGGCCACCCAGATATAGGCAGGCGCGCCCGGCCCGCCGTTCAAATACTTATACGTGCAGCCTACTGCGAAGTCCGCATTGGAACGCGTCAAATCCACCGGCACGGCGCCTGCCGAGTGGGCCAGATCCCAGATCGTCAACACCCCTTGGGCGTGGGCTTGTGCGGTGACGCGATCCATGTCGTAAAGATAGCCGGTACGGTAGTTCACGTGCGAGAGCAGCAGCACCGCGACCGTGTCATCGAGCGCTTGTTCTAGCGATAAGTCTTCATCGACCAGCCGCATCTCGTAGCCCTGCTGCAGCAGGTCTATCATCCCTTGAATCATGTACAAATCGGTCGGAAAATTGTCGCGTTCCGACACGATGACCTTGCGTTGTGGCGCGGCGCGCTGCTGAATGCGCAGCGCCGCCGCCAAGGACTTGAAGAGGTTCAACGAGGTGGTATCGGTTACGACAACCTGACCTGCGCCTGCGCCGATCAACTGCCCCAGTTTGTCTCCCAAGCGCGAGGGCAGGTCAAACCAACCGGCGTCGTTCCAACTGCGAATCAGCCCTTGGCCCCATTCTTTCTGGATGACCTGTGCACTGCGCTCGGCGGCGGCTTTTGGTAAAACGCCCAGCGAATTCCCATCCATATAAAGAACGCCCGCGGGCAGTTCAAAATGGGCTTTCAGTGATGCCAGAGGATCTTTCTGATCGGCCTGCAGGCACGCTTGACGGGTAGGCATAGAGGCTCCTTGGTGACCTCTGAATACTAGCACCGTCTATTCAAGCGAGACGGGGATTTGCACCTCTATCGATAATCCCCCGCCAGCCCTATTGCTTAATACCAGCGTGCCTCCGAGGACGGAAGTCAGTTGTTGCGCGATTGCCAGACCTAACCCGGTGCCGCCCGTATCCCGATTGCGCGAGCCCTCCAGACGGTAAAACGGTTGCAGCACGGCATCCAGTTCGCCGGGCGGGATCCCCGGGCCACGATCTAGTACAAAAATCGATATTCCCCGCGCCCCGCGATCATGCATAGAGACCTCAGCGGCGCCTGCGAATTTCAGTGCATTGTCGATCAGATTGCCCAATATGCGCCGCAGTGCGTGGGGGCGGGTATGCACCAGCTTGGATGCCCGGTCCGACGGGCCGGTCAACGCGACTTGCTGGCCAGTATCCTGGTAGTCACAGACCAGGCTGTCCAGAAAGTCGTGTAGATTGATCCGCGCCGCTTTTTCCTCTGTGCCATGGGCGCTACGCGCATATTCGATTCCCTCGCGTACCAGACGCTCTACTTCGCCCAAATCCTGCGTCAACTTGGTCTTGTCCGTCGAGTCGTCCATAAATTCGGCTCGCAGCTTCATTCGGGTAATCGGTGTCTGCAGATCGTGCGAGATCGCGCCCAGCAATTGCATCCGCTCTTTCAGATAACTGGCGATGCGGTCTTGCATGGCATTAAATGCGGCGGAGGCCTGCACTACCTCTGCGGGACCTTGTTCATCCAGGCGCGGACCAGTTCGATTCGGGTCTAACGTGTCCGCCGCCTGCGCGAGATGTGTCAGGGGGCGTACCGCAAGCCGCACGGCCATCCAGGCACACAGCACCAGCAACGCCAACTGTATGCACAAGACGACGGGCAGCCACATGGCCAAGGGAGGCATACCCAAATGAATATCCAGCACAATCGGGTTGCCATCTTGCAGGGTGATTCGGGCCTGAATATGGCGCTCGTCACCCTCCATGGCGTGCACGACGATCGGATAGCGGTTGCGTACGGCCTGTTCAATAGAGTCGGCCGCGTTACGTGCCTCGGTCAGCTGCAATGGTTGATCGGCCTGGCCCGGGCCCAGCAGGTATTGGCGGCGGCCGCTGGATAAACGCTCCAGCCAGTCGGCCCGCTCGTCAGCGGGGAGTCGATTCAGAATGTCGACGGCAATATAAACGTCACGCTCCAGGTCGCCGAGCATCATCGATTTGGTCGCGTCGTAGCGCTCGTAGAACAGTAGGGCAAACGACAGGGTGTGAGCCAGCACCAGGCCCACCAGAAAAATCAGAAACAGGCGCGCGACCAGTGTGCGTGGCCAAAGGCGCAGCGGCAAACGGGATATGCGCATTATTCTTCCTGCACCTCGACCGCAGCCGTGAATACATAGCCTTCGCTGCGTACCGTCTTGATATACATAGGTTCACGAGCATCCTCGCGCAGCCGCAGCCGTACTCGACTGACCAACAAATCAATCGATCGACCGAACATGTCGGCATCGCGCCCTTGGGTCAGATTCAATAATTGATCGCGATTGAGCACGCGTTGCGGGTGATCCAGAAATACGCGTAATAGCCGGTATTCCGCACCGCTCAACGATACGATCGTGTCGTCTTCGTCCAGCAAGTGCCGCGCTGTGGTGTCCAGCCGCCAGTTGCCGAACTTGATCTGCCGTCCAGGCTCGGTGACCTGGAAGTTCGGGGGCAGCATGCGGGTGCGACGCAGCACGGCTTTGATGCGGGCCAGCAACTCGCGCGCGACAAAGGGCTTGACCAGATAGTCATCGGCGCCCATCTCCAGACCGATGACACGATCCATATCGTCGCTGCGCGCAGTCAGTAACAGGATTGGCGTCTTGCGGTGCTTGCCACTGCGCAATTCCCGGCACAACACCAGTCCATCATCGCCCGGCATCATGATGTCGAGCACGATCAGGTCGACTTTCATGCCTTCCAGCAATGAGCGCATCTGCCTGCCATCCGCGGCAAATGTCACTTCCAGGCCATTTTTCTTCAAGAAATTGCCGGCCAGTTCACGAATTTCCCGATCGTCGTCAACGATCATGATGTGATCAATTTGATCCATGTACAGCAGCCTTATCTGGAATACATCAAAGTGGGCAGGGGCCTGGAACCAGAGCTAGGGGATGCACGTCAGGTCGGGGCGCCTCGGTATGACCAGAAGTGTAGTCAACGCACGTGCAGAGGGAACCCCCCCTTGTGTGTCGTAGTGTATATACCGCCGTACACGATACAAGAACTTGAAAAATTGACGCATTCGCGGCACAAGCCGGATACCTGACACGGATGAAATGGCGTTTCCTGATCACGGAATATTCGCCATGAATGTCATTAATGCTCCTATTGCCTTGCTCGCCGGCATCCTGACCATCGCCTCACCCTGCGTATTGCCTCTCCTGCCCATTTTGCTGGGTAGCTCAGTCGAACGCGCTACTCGGCTACGTCCGTTGTTCGTCGTGACCGGCTTTGTTTCGGCGTTTGCCGGACTGGGGATCACACTGAGTCTGTTGTCGAACTTGAACGAAACCGTCCACGAGGCGGTGCGCTCAACCTCAGTCGTTCTGTTGGTGCTGTTCGGACTGGCACGGATCTGGCCTCGCCCATACGACTGGTTGATCGCGGGTGTCGGCGGGCCGCTACAGCATATCGCGCTGCTATCTGGCAAAACCGGTAACAGCAATGCGGGAGGATTCCTGTTGGGCATCTCGTTAGGTGCGATATGGACTCCATGTGCCGGGCCGGTGCTGGCCTCCATCCTGGTGCTGGCCGCCAAGGCTCAGGACCTGGGCCAATCCAGCACGTTATTGCTGTTTTACGCCATCGGCGCAGGGATTCCCATGCTTGCCATTGCCTATGGCGGTCAGGCCATCGCTACCCATGTGCGCTGGATCAATCGTTATACCCCCCGTCTGCAACAAGGATTCGGGGGGCTGTTGGTACTGACCGCGCTGGCCATTCATTTCCAGTACGACATCCTGTTCTATGCCTGGTTCGCCAATTTCTTTCAATGAGAAGGGCTAACGAAGCCTATGCCAAAAGGCCTTTCTTCCTGACCCGTGCCCCTTCTCTGGGCCCAATCATCTTTGCAAGGACATCATCATGCTGACCCTTTTGAAATCACTGGCCGCTGCCTCGTTGTTCGTCGTTTGTGCCGTACAGGCCGCGCCTCAATCCGCCCCGGTCGCCGCGCCGGAATTTACCGGGATCGAGAAATGGCTCAATAGCGATCCCTTGACGCTGCAGTCCTTGCGCGGAAAAGTCGTGCTCGTGGATTTTTGGACATACACCTGCATTAATTGCATTCGCACACTGCCTTACGTGACCCGCTGGTATCAACAGTACAAAGACCAGGGCTTTGTCGTCGTTGGCGTGCACACTCCAGAGTTTCCTTTTGAACGGTCTACCAAGAATGTCAGCCAGGCGATGGAGCGCTTGGGCATCAAGTACCCGGTGGCCCAAGACAATCGCTACGCTACCTGGGATGCTTATCGCAACCAGTACTGGCCCGCCGCCTACTTGATCGATAAGCACGGCCAAATCGTGTATCGCCATTTTGGCGAAGGGAAATACAAAGAGACCGAAGCGGAAATCCAGCGTCTGCTGGCGCAACCCGGCTGATCTTGTGAGATCGCCAGACGTAGCAGGGCGCGGCCATAGGCCGCCCCCTTTTTTCGTGACCAGGCCTTCGCGCCATCCTGGTGTTACGCACCTCGCGTGGGATTTTTGAACGCTGTTTTCGTTTGCTACCGAACGCGGCCAGAGCGTTATTTCTTTTCGCACTGTATCTGCCTTTTCTATAGATACGTTGCGTGCCAAAACCCTGGGTTGCACGACACATCCGGGATACGCCAGCCCTTTGTAATGACTTCCATGGACAACACGAAAGACGTGATGCCCAACATGCTTAAACAAATCCTTCGTTTCTTCCAACACTTTTATATCGAGACCGATCATGAAAACCCAATTCACTATCCTCGCTGTTGCATTGTCCCTCCTGTCGGCAGGCGCCGCCGCGCAAACCGCTGCAAGCGCCTATGTCGCACCGACCTTCGACGTGTTGTCCCGTGCTGAAGTCCAGGCCGAGCTCGCTGCCGCCAAGGCTGCCGGCAACGTGCAAAGCGGCGACGAAACCTACGTGCCGCCCAGCTTTTCAACCCGCTCAAGCGGCGAAGTTCGCGCCGAGCTGGCCGCCGCCCGTGCTGCCGGACAGATCCAGGATGGTGACGAAACTTACGTGCCCCCCACGTTCTCGACCCTGTCGCGTACGGAAGTCAAAGCTGACCTGGCTGCGTGGCGTAAGGCGGGACTGGCCGAGGAATGGCGCGGCGAGCAAACCCCCGATATCTACAGCACGGCATACCGCCACAAACTCGCCTACTACCAATACTTAGTTGCGCAACAAAAGGCCCACGGCGGTGCGGTTCAGTAATAAGTCGAGTGGAAAACCCCGGTCAGCCGTAGTTTCGTATCGCAGTGTATCTACCCCCTACATAGATACGTTGCGCACCAAAAAACGGGATCACGCGACACAACCGGGATACGCCACTGCCTTGTAATGACTTCCATGGACAGCCAACCCGCAGCCACCTGCGCAATACATGATGCGACAAAAGCTGCGGACTGAAATGTCCAACGGATTCAGATAACCCCTTGCAGTTTATTCATCCCTAACTTTCTTTATCGAGATTAATCATGAAAACCCAAGTCGCCATTTTCGCCATCGCTTTGTCCGCCCTGTCTGCCGGTACTGCTGTGCACGCTGCCGAAGAAACCTACGTGCCGCCCACGTTCTCGACGCTCTCAGGCGCAGAGGTGAAGGCGGATCTGGAGCTTGCCAAGGCCACCGGTAACGTGCAACCAGGCGATCAAACCTACATTCCCGTTACGCGTTCAACACTCTCGCGTATGCAGGTTACAGCCGATCTCGCCGCTTGGCGCAATGCTGGTCTGTCTGAAGCATGGCGTGGTAACGCGACGCCCGACATCGACAGTGTGTCATACCGGACCAAGTTGGCGGCTTACGCGCACTCGCCTGCTTCGCTAATGGCAAGCCGTGACGTGTCGGTGTTGTGATGCGCCACGCCGCGTTGAGTCCCACCCAGTTGAGCCTTTCTCCTTTGAATCGAGTGGGGAACTGGTTAGCGCCGTTAGGCTTGCGTTTGATTCTGGCCTGGGAATTTTTCGAATCGGGCCGTGAGAAATTACTCGGCGAGAACTGGTTTGCTCAACTTGGCGATCGTTTCCCGTGGCCCTTTTCCGTACTGGGCGCCAATCTCAACTGGTCGCTGGCGACTTGGTTCGAGCTCTTGGGCAGTCTGGCCCTGCTGTTGGGATTGGGCACACGCTTTGTCGCCTATTCCTTGTGGGTACTGACCATTGTGGCGACCTACGCGGTCCACTGGCCTGGCGATTGGACCAGTTTGAGTGAGTTGTGGCAGGGCTATGCCATTACTGACAAGGGCTACGGAAATTACAAACTTCCGCTCCTGTATTTGATCATGCTGTTGCCACTGATGCTCAACGGGGCAGGGCGCTTCAGCCTAGATCACCTGATTGTTACGTTCCGTGGTCGCCCGCCTGTCGAGCCGGCTACTCGCCTCGCCTTCGCTTGGGGCATCACTTTGGTGTTGCTGGGTTTGCCGCTGTCCTTGCTTGTGCCTTGGGCCGGGATTGTCGTGTTCGTGGCCGGGTTGGTGTTACTGCTTTTCGCGCTGCAGGCCTAGTAATTCCTTCGCTACCTAACGTGTTTTTCTAAACGCCACAGATCGTGGCAATTACGACGCACCTTGATGTGCACCTACTCTGGAGAAGTCTATGTCTAACATTTCTACGCCCCGCAAAACCGCCCTGGGCCTGATTGGCGCAGCGTTGGCCGGTAGTGTGCTGCTGAGCGGATCCGCCTTCGCCATGCAACCTCTGGCACAGGGTTATCTGGTCGCTTCCAGCGACGCGAAGCCTGCCGAAGGTAAGTGTGGTGAAGGAAAGTGCGGCGCCGAAACCAGTGCTCAAACCAAGTCGGGCGGCAATGCCAAAGCCACCGAGGCAGAAGGCAAATGTGGTGAAGGCAAATGCGGCGCCGACGCCAAGTCGGCAGAAGGTAAATGTGGCGAGGGGAAATGCGGTGAAGGTAAATGCGGCGATGCTTCGTTTTCCAAGACCGACACGGATGGTGACGGCTTTGTATCCCGGGCCGAGTTTCTGAAGGTTGCTCCCGGTCGTGCCGATGTATTCAAAAAAATCGATACCAGTGGAGACAGCAAAATTTCTGAACAAGAAGCGTATGACTACTTGAAGGCCACTTACGCCGCCAATGGCAAACCCATGCCCAAGGGATTGTTCAGCAGTATCGCCGACTGACGGTATCACCCAGCCAGTTCGGTTTGTTTTCAAAGGAATCCAGATGCCTGACTCCACGACTTCATCATTGAATCCTTCGACTCGCGCCTTGGCGGGGCTAGGGCTGCGTCGCGCGCTGTTGCGGGATCTGCAAGCGGCGCCTGCGGGAGATTTTGACTTTCTGGAGTTGGCGCCTGAGAACTGGCTGGGTGTGGGCGGCGCACACGGCAAGGCGTTGCATCGTCTCGCGGAACGCTATCCGCTCTATTGCCACGGTCTTTCGCTCTCTTTGGGCGGTATTGCACCGCTGGACGAGGCCCTATTGCGGGATATCCGGTTGTTTATGAGCCATCACAACATTTCTGCCTACAGCGAGCATCTGAGCTATTGCACCGACGAGGCACACTTGTACGATCTGCTGCCATTGCCGTTTACCGAAGAGGCTATCCATCATGTGGCGGCACGCATCCGTCGTACTCAGGATATTCTGGAGACCCGTATTGCCGTGGAGAACGTCTCTTATTATGCCAAGCCGCGCCAAGATATGGACGAGGTCACGTTCGTCAACGCGGTAGTGCAAGAGGCTGACTGCGATTTGTTGCTCGACGTGAACAACGTCTACGTTAACGCGATCAATCATCGATTCGATCCCACGGATTATCTGGATCGTGTCAGCCCCGGCCGTGTGGTTGGGTACCATGTGGCAGGCCATTACGACGAAGCTGAGGACTTAAAAATCGATACGCACGGTGCGCCCGTTAAATCCGTGGTGTGGTCCTTGCTGGAACTGGCGCATGAACGCTTCGGCGTGCAGCCTACCTTGCTGGAGCGGGACTTTAATTTTCCGCCCTACGCAGAACTCGTGGCTGAGTTGGGTGTCATTCGCGGCTTGCAAGCACAAACCCTGACGACCCGGCACGAAGAGGTAAGCCATGGCTAATGATGCCCCCGCATTGCATACCCAGCAGCAGGCCTTGACTCGACATCTGCGTGACCCATTGCGTTATCCCTCGCCGGCAGGCATGAATGCCACTCGGGTCAAGGTTTACCTTGAGCTGATTCCCGCTAACTTGATCGCGTTGCTGGGCGGTACTTTTCCTGTGCTCGTGTCATTGCTGGGGCCGCAAAACTGGGCACTCCTGGTCAAGCGTTTCCTGCGGGATTTCCAATCTCATACCCCGCGATTTGGCGAGGTATCCGCCCAGTTTGTCGAGTTCCTTGCCGGCCTTGATCCTGCATCCATTCCGACCGCGTGCTGTCGTCCCTTTATGGTTGAACTGGCGCACTATGAATGGGTCGAGATGGTGCTGATGCAACGTGACGCGGAATCGTTTGAGCCGGCCGATGGCGTGAATATTGTGATATTCGGGCCGGAATTGCCGCAACAGTATCCGTCGTTATTGGATCATGGGTTGCGATTATCGCCCTTGGCTTGGCCACTGGTTTACACCTGGCCCGTCCATCGCCTGGGTCCGGAATATCAACCCGTCCAGCCGCCTGACGTGCCTACCTTGCTGTTGGTACGCCGTGATCCCGATGACGTCGTGAGATTCTCTGAGTTGAGCCCGTTGGCGTGGCATCTATTGCAATGCGTTGAGCAATATCCAGGCATGCCTGCGCGAATTCTGTTGCAGCAATTGGGCAAAGACGCCGCGGTCCCGGATATGACCGCATTCATGGCCTCGGCAGAGGCGTTGCTGCAGAGCCTGCTTGATCAACGCGTACTGGCGTTTAGCGCTGCCGCTTAATCGCGCGTTTTCTTCGTGGGATGACGGCCAAGCGTGGCAGGCCGTCATCGCCGGCCTGCGGGGCGGCTGACGCTCCGCAGGCAGCACTGTGATTAATCTTGACGATCAGTCACTTCGAGCAGGTGATAGCCGAATTGGGTTTTCACCGGTCCTTGCACCACATTCAGCGGGGCGCTGAACACGACTTGGTCGAATTCACGCACCATTTGACCCGGGCTGAAGGTGCCCAGATTGCCGCCATCACGGCTGGAGGGGCAGCTGGAGTTCTCGCGTGCCACTTGGGCAAAGTCGGCACCGCCTTCGATCGCGGTCTTGAGTTCGTTGCATTTGGCTTCGGTGGATACCAGGATGTGGCGTGCGCTGGCTTGGGCCATGGAATTGCTCCTTTAATAAATAACAAGATGACTGCCGACCAAATAATACTCGGTCAGGCATTACCTACCAGCGATAGGTTGTACTCAATGTAACCAGACGGCCCGTGCCATACGAGCAAGAACCCCACTCCGAGCATTGGCTGAAATAGACTTTATCGGTCAGATTGCTGGCATTGAGCGCTATGCGCCAATTGCGGTTTTCCCATGCCAGCATGGCATCCAGTAAGGTGACCGACGGGGTTCTGGGCACGTCCGCGCCTTCGCTGGACTCGTCGACGAAGCCACTCGCGTAGTGCACGCCCGCGCCAGCAGAGAAGCCATCCAGATTCCCGATCGAGAATTTATAAGTTCCCCATAGCGCGGCCTGCCGCTTGGGGACACCGCTCAATTGGCGGTCGACGTTCACAAGGGTCAGGCTGGCGTTGATATCGACCTGCGGGGTGATGGAGCCCACCCATTCCAGCTCCAGGCCGGTGTTTCGGGTTTTGCCGCGTTGCGCAACTTCGGTCGGCGAGACCTCTACCGTGCGGTTGACCTCCCGTAGTTCAAATACCGCCGCCGAGGCGCGCCAATCTTGCTCCGGGGGTTGGTATTTGACACCGGCCTCCCATTGTTTACCGCGAAGCGGGCGCAGTTGTTGACCCCAATCCGTATTGCCCTGGGGCAGGAAGGATTCCGAATAACTGATGTAGGGCAGCAGGCCGGGCGCGATCTCGTACATCAAGCCCATACGCATGGTATCGGCGCGGTCATTACGATCGTCGGCACCGTCTTCCCAGTTTTGCGACTCATCGTGCCGCCAACCGGCCAGCAAAATCCACGACCCCCAACGCATTTCATCCTGAACGTAGATTCCGAGTTGCTTGACGCCGTTCGTGGCGATTGGTTCGAGCTCGGGAGGTCTATAGTTGCCCTGATAAACGGGGTCGTAGACATCGATAGGCGCCAATCCACCGCCATCGGCGATCGGAACGTCATCCACACCGGAGCCCGATTTGCGATACTGCATGATGTCCAGACCGACCAGCAATTGATGGGCAACCGATCCTGTTGAAAATTTGCCGAGCAGGTTCTGGTCCGCGGCAAAGACGTTGATGTCCGTTTTCCAAAAATAAGCGGCCCGATCTAGCACGCGTTGGTCAGCATCCAAATACGGTGCATAGACATCAAAGGCCGCATAGTCCGTCTTGGTATCTGTCCAGCGCGTATTTTGGCGAAACGTCCATTGATCATTGAACGCATGGCGAAACGACCAGCCGGCCTGCCAACTGTCGGCGTCAAAGTGGTCGTAGCCTGGCTCTCCGATGAAGGTGTGTCGGGAAATCTGTCCGTTGGGATTGGATAGAATCGTGCCGTCCCAGGGCAGGGTGCTGCCCGAATCGCCGTTGGCCCGATCCTTTTGCCATTTGAACCGCAGCGTCAGGTCGGTACTGGCACTGGGTGCCCATGTCAGCGAGGGCGCGATCAGTTGGCGGTCATCCTGGCCGTGGTCAATCTGCGTGCCGCTTTCTCGGCCCAGGGCCACCAACCGATACATCAAGCTGGCATCTTCATTCAACGGGCCCGTCAGATCCGTCTGTATCTGTCGTTTGTTGTGACTGCCCACCTGAATGCCGACTTCACGCTGCGCCTCTGACTGAGGAAGTTTGCTGACGTTGTTGACCAGTCCGCCAGGGCCGCCTTGGCCGTACAGCATGGATGCGGGCCCGCGCAGGACTTCCATGCGCTCCATCAAATAGGGTTCTACGCGCGGCGCGCTGGTCCAGAAATTGACCCGGTCTTTCAGGCCGTCTAGATAAATATCTTCAATCTCGACACCCCGAGCCTGTATCGCGTCCAGGCGAGAGCTGGCCCCGTAGATCGATGTGCGCACGCCCGCGCTATAGGTCAAGGCCTGATCTAGCGTGCTGGATGCCGTGTCGCGGATCTGGTCTGCCGACACGACCGAGATCGATTGCGGCGTCTCGACAATAGGTGTGTCGGTCTTCGTGGCGGTTTCGCTGTTGCGCGCCATATAGCCGATCACCGGTCCCGTGCCACTTTCGGTTTGGCCCGTGATGGTGACGACAGGGAGTTCACTCACGCTCGCGGGGGGCAACGCCCTGAGGATATATCGCTTGTTTGCATCGGGCGTCGCTTGCAGGCCCGTGCCCGCCAGCACGTTCGCCAGGCCTTGAGAAACGGTGTAGCTGCCTTTCAGGCCAGTGCTGTTTTTTCCATTGGCCAGGTCGATGGATCCCGCCAGAAAAATACCCGATTCGCTGGCAAAGCGGGTCAATACGGTACGTAATGGGCCCGCGGGGATATCGTAGTGATGTTGTGCAGGCGCCGCGGTCGATGCTGCCTGTGCGACGAGACCTTGGGCGGCATGGGCGTGGCCAGGTAGCATGCCGACGCCCGCGATGATCGCGGCGGCGATGGCACTAAAACCAGTCCCTATTGTCCGGGGTTTGGTGTCAAATCTGGTTTTCCCCGGTGTCTGCCGGGCGAGATTCAGATAAGGAAAATGGCCCATGCGGGGCAATGGACGGCGGGGCATGGATGGCGGGCACCGGGACATGGAGGCTTTCTCTCAACAAGGGTTGATGCAATGGGGCCTCTCGCGCGCATGCAGATCGCGGTTTTTGATGATTTGGCCCTCTCTATCCTTAAATCAATCGAGAGGGCAAAAAGCGGAACTCAACGGGGTGGCGTGGACGCTGTGGTCCCGTCGGGGTCGATTGAAATCCACCACGGCAACGGCTTATGTATGTGCAGCGACGCCGCCTCGGCCAGCATGGCAAGGGTGCCATCGACGTCGCGTAACGGAAACGTGCCGAATACGCGCCGTTGTGCGACCTCGGATGCCACACTGATATGCCCCCAGTGATAGCGGCTGAGTTCCTCGACGACGCTGGCCAAAGACAAGTCCCAGGCAATCAGTTCCCCCCGGCTCCATGCCTCGCGGGCCGGGTCGGCGGGCGTCGCATTGCTGATTCGGTCCGGGGTGAAGCGAACCTGCTGCCCGGTTGGAATAATGCGGGTGGCGGCATTGTCCGCCGTGCGGATCTCCACCGATCCGTCGTAGACCGCCAGAAACGTGTGCCCGGATTCACGTCGCACCGTGAATCGGGTGCCCAGCGCACGCAGGCTGCCTTGCGGGGTTTCGACGATAAAGGGTCGTGAATCCCCTTGGGCCGTCGATATCAGGACCTCGCCGGCGACAAGGGTGAGTTTGCGCAGACGAACCTGTATCTCCGCATTCACCGCGGTTGCGGCATTGAGCCAGATGCGTGACCCATCCGCTAATTTGAACTCGCGTATATCGCCTGTCCCGGTGCGATAGTCCGCCATCCAGGCCGATAAGGCATCTGCAATCGGAGTGTGTGGCCGACTTGCCCATCCGACCAGACCTACGCCTGCCAGGATGCCCAGGCCCGCCAACACACGCCGACGAGATCGTATTCGGGTATGAACATCGTGAATCTTGGCCGCCAACAACGGCGGGTCGGGTGTCTCTTGCAGGGGCGCCAGCACGCGTTGGCTGACGGATTCCACGTACGTCCATGCGCGCCGGTGCTCGGGATGGGAGGTTAGCCACGCCTGCCAGCGTACCCGATCTGCTGGGCAGGCCTCGCCGGAAATCAGCAAGGCATACCACTGTGCGGCCTCTGTCATGATCTCGTGAGAAGGCGTCATGTCACGTCAGGGGAGCACATCGTAGTTCGGCCACTGTTTGCACGGCATCTGCTTGCATGCAATGCAGCATGGCTTGTGCGACATAATTGCGCACCATGCGCGACGACACGCCAAGCTCATTGCCGACCTCTGCCGCAGTCATGCCGCATACGGCCGACATCAAAAAGGCCTGAGCCGCCTTGGGAGACAGGCCCTGAAGCAATTCGGCGATCTCTTGCAAGGCTTCCAGGACAATCGCCTGGCGCTCGGCAGAGGGGGCAAAACCTTCGGGTTGCGCGGCTACGGTATCCAGCCAGGCCTGTTCGATCTGGCGCCGGCGCCATAGATTGATGCACATCCCTTGCGCCATCGTGCGCAAATAGGCCCTGGCCTCTGATGGGCTGCTGAAACCACGTGGGGCCGGTTTCAGGATCAAACGTAAAAACGCGTCATGTGCCAAATCGGCCGCATCGGCTGCGTTACCCAGACGCCGCTGCAGCCACGCCCGAAGCCAGGAGTGATGGTCGGTGTATAGGGTATCGACCGACGACGAAGACAGAGACGGGTAGGGCGCGGCACTCACGATCGAACTCTTTGCAGGCGTTGGCAAGGGAGCAGGTGAATCGGCAATATTAATAGAAATAGTTCTTATTTGAAATCCAGTATTACCCGTGCCGTCAAATTCAACTTTTATTTCGCCTTGCTGCATCAGCGGTTTCTATCGCAATTCCCCCGCATTAATAGATTGTGGCTACGGAAAGTGTGCAAATTGAGCAGACTTCTGCTAGGGGATTTCCCGAGTCAGGCGCCATCATGGTGCACGCCCGACGAGACGGCTGAATGGTTAACGGTCTACTCCGAAAAAATATAAGGCCTTGTCCTTAAAGAATAAAAACTTTGCCGTCATGAAATTCAGTGGGGCCAATGTCATGTAATATTCCTAAAAGGAATAAAACGATAGGCATTTAATTCCCTTTTTGCACATGCGGATTGTTTTGCATGATCCTGGCTTCAGGAGATCAACCATGCAGAACGCTTCGCCATTTACCCTCAATGCGGCCGCGCCGGTGCTCAGTCCCGAGTTGACCCAGGCCCTGCAATCCATTGTGACCCCGCACCTAAGCGACAACATGCATCGCCAGAGCGGCGTTGTGGGCCTGAGCCGCTACAACCGTCGTGGCAAGCTGGTCGGCAGTGCCGTCACGGTGAAGACGCGACCCGGCGACAACCTGTTCATTTACAAAGCCATGACGCTGATTCAGCCGGGACATGTGCTGGTCGTGGACGCGGGTGGCGATCTGACCAACGCCTGCGTGGGCGAAATCATGAAACGCTATCTGCAACGGCTTGGCTGCGTTGGCCTGATCGTCGACGGCGCGATTCGCGATGTCGCCGCATTCGAAAACGATTCGTTCCCCTGCTATGCGCGTGGCCATGTACATCGCGGCCCCTACAAAGACGGCCCGGGCGAAGTCAACGTCCCTGTCACCATTGGCGCCCAAGTCATTTATCCGGGCGATGTCATTGTGGCCGACGAGGACGGCATCGTGTCGTTTCCCGTCAGCCAGGCGGATGCCCTGGTAGAAAAAGCCCGCGCCCATGCCGCTAAAGAAGAGCGGATCATGGCAGAGATCGATAGTGGCGCCGACCGCCAAAGCTGGCTGCACCCCGTATTGGAAGCCAAGAACCTCCTGTAGATCGAATCATGACGCTAAGCAACTCGAATCAAGCCCCCTCATTTCTTGCCCGGCGCATGAGCGCCATCAAACCGTCGCCGAGCATGGCGGCCAAACGCAAAGTCGACATGCTTCGCGCCGAAGGCAAAGATATTGTCGACTTCACTATCGGTGAGCCCGACTTGGCAACCCCGGCACACATCGCGCAGGCCGGTATCCGCGCGATCGAGAGTGGTGCGGTGAAGTACACCTCATCGTCCGGTATTCGCGAACTGCTGTCGGCCGTACAGCAAAAATTTCAGCGTGAAAATCAGTTGTCTTTCGATTTGGATCAACTGGTTGTTGGTACGGGCGCCAAGCAATTGATTTTCTCGGCCTTGCAGGCCACACTGGACGCGGGCGATGAAGTCATCATTCCCACGCCCTACTGGGTGTCCTACCCGGACATGGTGCTGTTGAATGATGGCAAGCCGGTGATTCTGCCGACGACCGAAGCCCAGGATTTCAAAGTCACGCCCCAGGCCCTCGAGGCTGTCATCACGCCGCGCACCAAGTGGTTGCTGCTCAATGCACCGAATAACCCGTCGGGTGCGATCTACACCGAGGCTGAACTGAAGGCATTGCTGGCAATACTGGAGCGTCATCCGCAAGTGCTGCTGATGGTCGATGAAATTTACGAACACTTTTGTTACGACGGTACCTATCTCTCGCCGCTGACCGTGAATCCGAGCCTGGCATCGCGCGTGATGCTGGTCAATGGCGTCTCCAAGGCGTATGCCATGACCGGTTGGCGCATTGGCTACGCGGCCTGCCCCGCGTGGTTGGCCAAAGCGATCTCGACGCTGATTTCCCAATCGACCTCGTGCGCCAGCCAGATTTGCCAAGTCGCCGCGGCGACGGCACTGACAGCCGATCAGCAATGCGTGGCCGATACCGTGGCGATTTACAAAGAGCGCCGCGACACCATCGTCAATCTGCTCAATCGCATCCCGTTGATGTCGTGTCCCAATCCGGCGGGCGCCTTCTACGTATTTCCCAATATCCAGGGCTTCATCGGCAAGCGTACGCCCGCTGGCAAGGCCATTACGAATGATCTGGATTTCGTGCATTACCTGCTGGACGCGGCCGGTGTTGCGGTCCTGGACGGCACGGCCTATGGCAACCCTGGTTACCTGCGCATGAGTTTCGCCACCGATCTGGAAACCATCAAGACCGGCTGCGAAAAGCTATCGCAGGCTTGCAGCAAACTTCAATAACATTCAAGGAAGGAAATCATGGTCTTCAAAAATATACTGAAGTGCGTTCCCCTATTGGCGTGCCTGGGCATTGTAAATATGGCGCACGCAGACGCGCTGGCCGATATCAAAGCGCGTGGCACGCTGGTTTGCGGCACGCTGGGTACGTCCGAGCCGTTTAGCTTCCAGGATCCCAAGACGCGCCAGGTTGTGGGCTACGAAATAGATCTGTGCAAGGCGATCGCCGACGATCTAGGCGTCAAGCTCGAGGTGAAAATGATTTCGGTGGCCGCCCGAATCCCCGAATTGGCTGGGGGGCGTGTCGACGTGGTGGCCGCCAATCTGGGCTGGAGCCCGCAGCGTGCAGAGCAGATCGACTATAGCTACCAGCACTATGTCAGCCCCCAGAAAATTCTGATCCGTCGCGATGATGCGGCCACGTTGAAAACCAACGCAGATCTGGCTGGCAAGCGCGTCAGCGCTGTGTCGGGCTCGTCATCCGAGGCGGGTGCCAAGCGCCTGATCCCCGACGTGACCACCGTGACCTTCAAGGATCCTCCCACGGCCTTTGTCGCATTGCAACAGCGCAAGGTCTCTGGCTTTGTCGGATCTGAGCTCATGCTGATCAAGTTCAAGCAAGATGCTGAGGCGACGCCCGTCAAACTCGACATCATCGAAGATCCGCTGTTCGTCGAACCGTGGGGTATCGGTATGGGCAAGGGCGAAGAGGGTCTACGCAACGAAGTTAACAAAGTGCTCTCCAAGCTGGAGTCGTCCGGCGAGCTCCAAACGATTTATGACCGCTGGTTTGGCCCGGACACCAAGTTCCCGTCCAAGCGCGTCTTCAAGGTCGAAGAAATCAAGGGTTAATGTGGGCAGAGCGGGTAGCGGTTTATGAACTACACATTAGATTTCGGTGCGTTACTCAATAACGGCTACCCGACGCTGATTCTGGGTGGGCTTTTCACCACCCTGAAAATGACTTTGTTTGCCTGGGTGTTCGCATTCGTGCTGGGCAGCGTGCTGGCTGTGCTGCGCATGCTCAACATTCGGATACTGAACGCCCTGATCATCTTGTATGTGGCTTTTCATCGCAACGTGCCGATGTTGGTCCATATTCTGGTGTGGTATTTCGGTGTGGCGGCTCTCATGCCTCTGGCGGCGGAAGATGTGATCAACCGTGTGGGTGGCGAGTTTTTTTACGCGACCATCGCCATCGGCTTGGTGATGGCTGCTTATGTGAGCGAGGACCTGCGTAGCGCGATCCGCGCGATTCCTCGCGGCCAGATGGAGGCCTCGCGTAGCTTGGGCCTGAGTTATCTGCGCACTATGCGCAAGGTGATCCTGCCTCAAGCATTCAAGATTTCGATTCCGCCGTTGACCAATCAGACCTTGCTGCTGTTTAAAAACACGAGCCTGGCAATGGCAATTGGTCTGATTGAGCTCACGGGGGCGGGCCGGGAAATCGAATCCGCCACATTTAAAACGTTCGAAATCTACACCGTTGTGACAGTGCTCTATCTGGTGATCTCTCTGCTGCTGATGGTTACGGGCGCCTATCTCTCTAAACGGGTCGCGTACGTGACCAAGGCCCGGTAACGCGTCATGCTGGAAATACTCTCCGATAACTGGTTATTGTTGCTGGTCGGCCAATGGCCCAACGGTCCGATGGGCGGGTTGATCGCAACGATTGGCTTGGCATTGATCAGCCTGGCATTGGCGTTCCCGCTGGGCGTGTTGTTGGCGCTGGGACGCATCAGCTCGCACAAAATACTCTATTGGCCGGCAACGGCGGTGGTGTATTTGGTGCGGGGTTTGCCACTCATCATGTTCATTTTTTGGGCTTATTTTTTCTTGCCCCTGGTGATCGGCACGTCGGTCAGTGGCGTGACCACCATGGCCGCCGCGTTGATTCTCTACGAGGGCGCCTATCTGTCCGAGATTATCCGCAGTGGCATTCAGGCGTTACCGGCCGGACAAATGGAAGCAGGCCGCTCGCTGGGCCTGAGCCATATGCAGACTATGCGCAAGATCGTGCTGCCGCAGGCCTTGTACAACACCTTGCCCAGCATGCTCAGTCAATTCATCTCGACCGTGAAGGAAACCTCGTTGGGTTTCGTGATCAGCGTGCACGAACTGACGTTTGCGGCAGCGCAGGTCAACAACATGTTGCTGACCAAGCCGTTTGAGGTCTTCGCATTGCTGGCGCTGACTTATTTCGTGCTGAACCTGATTCTTACCGGCGCCGTTAAACTCGTCGAGATCCGCATGAACGGATCTCGACCTGCAGCAGCCTAGGCCTACTCATGATCGAATTCAAGAACGTTAGTAAATGGTATGGCGACTATCTCGCCCTGGACAACATCAATGCCCAAGTACAAAAAGGAGAGGTCCTGGTGGTATGTGGGCCCTCAGGGTCGGGAAAGTCCACATTGATTCGTACCGTCAACCGCCTGGAGCCTATCCAGAAGGGCAACATCTTCGTCGATGGCACGGATGTTTATGGCAGTGGTTCGCTAGACGAGATGCGTAGCCATATTGGTTTCGTGTTTCAGTCGTTCAACTTGTTCCCGCACATGGATGTGCTGGGCAACCTGATGATGGCGCCCGTGATGCTCAAGCGCATGAATAAAGCGCAGGCCCGTGAGCACGCTGTTGCGTTGCTGGAGCGCGTGGGTCTGGGCCACAAGGCTGATGCCTATCCGGGTCAGTTATCGGGTGGGCAGCAGCAGCGTGTGGCCATCGCCCGCGCGCTGGCAATGAAACCGCGCATCATGCTGTTTGACGAGCCCACCAGTGCACTGGATCCCGAAATGGTTAACGAAGTGCTGCTGGTGATGAAATCACTCGCCGCCGAGGGCATGACGATGGTGTGCGTGACACACGAAATGAACTTCGCCCGCGATGTGGCTGACACGGTGTGGTTCATGGATGCCGGCCGCATCGTCGAGCAAGCCCCGCCCAAACAGTTTTTTGAGCAACCTCAGACTGATCGGGCGCGCAAGTTTCTGTCGGATATCAAGCATTAACACCGCCGTACGGCTGAGAAAAATCAGACACCTCGCGCGCAATGCGCGCGATCTCCTGATAGAACATGGTGTTCGATTGCTTGGCGTACATCGCACAGTACAAGGACGAGGGCGTCGTTTTGGTCGTACGCAGGGCAACCAGCTTGCGGCTTGCGAATAGATCCGAGAAGTAATCCTCTGGCATACACGTCACGCCAAACCCTGCGACCGCCATCCCTACCATGGCCTGCAGGCTATTAATGGTGAACAGATTCGACTGCGGCGTAAAGGGGGCAAACCATTCGTCATAGATGGCATTAAGGCCTGACTCGGGATCTTGGCGAATGATATTCATGCGGGAGATTTCTTCTAGCGAGTACACCTTCGTCGGAGAAATTATTTCGGGGCTGCCCGCCCATGAGAAGTTCACTTGCGCGATCGGTTCCGCCTCTAGGAACGGGTTGCGCAATTCTCGGTGCAAGATGGCCATATCCAGTTGTCCTTGCAACAAACTTTGCTGCAACTGCCACGCCAGGCCGATCTTGGGCTGAACCACGAGTTCGGGAAACAACGTCCGCAACTCTTTCATCAACTTAGGCAGCCAAGTCATTGCGGTGATTTCCGTAATGCCCAGCCGCAGCGAGCCCGAGAACGGCTTAATGCCTTGCATCTTCAGCAGCATCTGATCCCGGCGGCCCAGCAGATCTGTCGCCATCGCCAGCAGTTCTTCGCCGGTGCTGGTGAGCGTGGCCCGTTGACCGCTACGGTCAAAGACCTGGATATTGAAATGGGTCTCTAATTCCCGGATGCGCTTGGTAATCGCGGACTGGGTCGTGTTGAGCCGCTCGGCCGCATTGGCAAAACTGCCCAACTGCACAACCCAGTACAGCGCTTCGATCTGTTTGAAGGTCAGCATGGAAGACCGTTAGTCAACCGAAGCCCCGGATCGCTTGACCGCCCGGGCAGTGCTCGCGGTGGTGGGGCAAATGCCTGCCATCAGCATGGCAAGGCGTGTGGATCGCTGCGACATAAAGAATCTCATGATGTAAGAACGAGGGACGGTTCTGTCGATTTTATGCCGTGTCTCTGTATTGCAACGTTTCAGTTTTCTGTCAGTTAATAAAAATCATTTTTATTTAGAATCCTATTCTCTGTAGCTAACTGAAACAGGATCGTAGGAGAGGACGCCCTGTTTGTTCACATCCGAAGAGAAGCCGAATGCCATATATCAAGAATAGAAAATGCGCACCCCTATGCGCCGTGAGCCAGAGCACCCTGGCGGGCAATGCCGCAGCCTCTGTCCTGGCGACACTGATGCTGGGCCAGTCTGGTATGGCCGCGGCCCAGACCCCCGCGGCGTCGGGCGTCAATACCCTGTCGCCCGTTACCGTCATTGGTGAGGACGGAACATCGTACAAGGCAAACCGGCTCGAATCTCCCAAATTCACCCAGCCGCTCGTCGACACGACGCAAACCGTGCAGGTCGTGACCGAGCAACTGATGAAGGACCAGCAGGCCACCACGCTGACCGAAGCCATGCGCAACGTAGCCGGCGCAGGGACGTTCTACGCGGGGGAGAACGGCAATACCTCAACCGGCGACGCCATCTATCTGCGAGGTTTCGATACGTCCAACAGTATTTATGTCGATGGCATTCGGGATATCGCCAGCGTGAAACGCGATATGTTCAATACCGAAGCCGTGGAGGTCATTAAAGGGCCTTCTGGCTCAGACTATGGCCGCAGCGCACCTAGCGGCTCGATCAATCTGGTCAGCAAGCAACCCAAGCTCGACAACAGCTTTGACGCCAGCTTTGGCATCGGCAGCGCGCGCTATAAGCGTTCGACGCTGGACTGGAACCAAAGCATCGGCGAGACCTCGGCGTTTCGCTTGAACATGATGGGTTTGAAGTCCGACGTAGCGGGTCGTGATCAAATCGAAAACAACCGTTGGGGCGTCGCGCCGTCTCTGGCCTTTGGCCTGGGAACCGATACTCGCGTGTTCTTGGACTTTATGCACGTCAAACAGACCAATGTGCCCGATGGCGGCGTGGTCACGATAGGCTTGCCGGGTTACTCCGCACCCAATGATTCACTGTCCTTTCTGGACAACGCCGACACGGTCGATACCAATAATTTCTACGGCACTCAATCAGATCACGATTACTCGACCACTGACATGGCGACCTTGCGCCTAGAGCACGATCTCAACGAAAACGTGACGCTGCGCAATGTGACCCGTTGGTCGCGCACCAAGCAGAACTATCTGTTGACCTCTTTCATGGCAGGCGCGTCGAACCTGACGATTGGCGATCCCAATGATCCGAGTACCTGGTACATGTCGCGTTCGGCCAATCAGAAAAACATCAACAACCGCATCTGGACCAACCAGACAAACTTGACGGCCAAGTTCAACACCGGCTCGCTTAAACACGACTTGAGCACGGGCTTCGAGTTCACGAGTGAAATGCAGGATTCGTACGGCATGACACCACCCGTGACGTATCCGCCGGTCAATATCTACAATCCCGACAACAGCATCAGCGCAGACGGTATACACAATAACGGTGCCAACGCACACGGGACCACGGATACGGTCGCCATTTACGCGTTCGACACTATCGATCTAAGCGATGCATGGCAGGTCAACGGCGGCATTCGCCTGGATCACTATCGCACCAAATACGACAGCGCCACCGCTTGCGGCGGTACGGGTCGTAATCCGGTCGCGTGCAATGGCGCCCCAGTCGGTACGCCAATCAATACCGTCGACGAGCGCATTTCGGGCAATCTGGTGAACTGGAAACTTGGCGCCCTGTATCGTGTGGCATCTAACGGCAATATCTACGTGAACTACGGTGTATCGCAACAACCCCCCGGCGGTTCGAACTTCCAGTTGGCGGCTGAAGGTAATGGCAACAGTGCCAACCGCGTTGATTTTGCTCCTCAGAAGGCCAAGACCGCCGAGCTGGGCACCAAGTGGGAGCTCTTTGACCGCAATTTGCTGGTCAGTGCCGCGTTGTTTCGCACCGAAGTCGATAACGAAATCCAGCAAGACCCCGATGGCACGTATAGCCAAACCGCCAAGAAACGCGTGCAAGGACTGGAGTTGGGCGCCAGTGGCCAGATCACTGACAACTGGTCGGTCAGCGCGGGCTACACGATCCAGAATGCGACCGTGGACGACGGCCCCTCTGTGACCAACAACGGTTCCAACAACCTGAGCTATACCCCGAAGCATGCCTTCTCGATGTGGAGCACCTATCGCCATCCCAGTGGCTTCACGCTTGGGGGTGGCGCGCGCTATGTGGGCAGTATGGAGCGTGGTTCTGACGGGGCAACCGGCACGCCGGAATATGTACGTGCATACTGGGTGTTTGACGCCATGGCAGGCTACGCGGTCAGCAAGAACCTGGACTTCCAGCTCAACGTCTACAATCTCTTTAATAAAGAGTACGTGGCGGCGATCAACAAGAGCGGTTACCGCTACTTCCCGGGCGCGCCGCGTACGGTATTGCTGACAGCCAACATTCATTTCTGATCGCTGACAGCGGAGGTCGATATCCGCCGTGGAGGGCAGGGTTCAGATCCTGTCTGCCGCGGCGGTTATGTCTTTTTTAGCGGGCAGTCAACGATGCTACATATTCCTCAGATCCTGACGCTGGACGAAGTCCGAGACATGCGTAGTCGCCTGGACAGCGCCCACTGGGTCGACGGCCGCGGCACCGTCGGTAACCAAGGGGCTGCCGTTAAACGCAATCGTCAACTCGACGAGTCGTCTGATCTAGCTCGTGAGTTGGGTGAGACCGTGCTGCGTGCCCTGGGTCGTAGTCCCCTGTATTTTGCGGCGGCTCTGCCATTGCGTACCGTGCCGCCGTTATTTAATCGCTACGAGTCCGCAGAGACCTACGGATTTCATGTGGACGGTGCGGTGCGTCGCTTTCCTGCCGCGCCCGGCTGGCTGCGCACAGACTTGTCCGCCACCTTGTTCCTGTGCGAACCCGATGAGTACGAGGACGGTGAGCTGATTGTCAAAGACAGCTACGGCGAGCACTTGGTCAAGCTACCCGCTGGCGACATGATCTTGTACCCCGCCAACAGCCTGCACTGCGTCACACCCGTGACGAAGGGCGCCCGCGTGGCATCCTTTTTCTGGATCCAGAGCATGATTCGCGAGCATAACCGGCGGCAGATGTTGTTCGAGCTCGATCAGAACATCCAGCAATTGCGCGCGCAGCTCGGGGAAACCGAGCAGACCCTATCATTGGCGAACTGCTATCACAATTTGCTGAGAGAGTGGACTGAGCTGTAAGGGGGAGGCGATTGCCCGAATGCTACGCATAATAACCACTGGTAATATAGATATATAAACCACATATATCCCTCGACGGCTAAGTCAAGCGCCGCGGCATCAACCATTTCGGCAAAATGAATCGAAACCTCTGGCTGTTGTCTATTCTGCAGGGCTTGTTCCTGACCAATAATGTCACGTTCATTGCTGTCAACGGCCTAGTGGGTTTCACACTCGCGCCTTTTGGCTGGCTGGCGACGCTGCCGGTGATGGGTTATGTCGTGGGGGGCGCGTTGTGCACCGGGCCCGTGGCATGGACGCAAAAACGCTTTGGCCGTAAAGCCAGTTTCATGCTGGGTTTGGTTGTAGCGCTGGGATCCGCGCTGCTGTGCGCCTTTGCGGCTTATATTCAAAGCTTCTGGCTGCTGTGTACGGCGACGATGATCGCGGGGTATTACTCTGCCAACGGTCAGCTTTATCGCTTCGCTTCCGCCGAGCTTTCGGCACCGGAGGCGCGCGAAAAGGCGGTCTCGCTCGTGATGGCAGGCGGCTTGCTGGGAGCGGTGCTGGGCCCAAATCTGGCTTCCTACTCAAAAAATTTGTTCGACACGCCGTTCGTCGGCGCCTATTTGGCTCTGGTCGGGGTCGCGCTTGTCGCGATGGCGATCTTGGCCTGCATGGATTTTCCTAAGGTCGTGGCACGTACGGCGGCCGCAGGCGGGCGTTCTCTCGCGCTGATCGCTCGCCAACCCGCCTTTATGATTGCGGCCGGCACAGGGGCGCTCAGCTATGGGGTCATGAATTTGCTGATGGCCGCTACGCCATTGGCAATGCAACACCATAATATGCCCTTTTCCGACGCGGCATTCGTGCTGGAATGGCATGTGATCGGCATGTTTGCGCCGGGCTTTTTCACGGGGCATCTCATCAAGCGGTTCGGCGCATTGCCGGTCATGACGTGCGGCGGTTTACTGAATTTGATCTGCATCTTCGTCGCACTGTCGGGGGCGGAACTTCATCATTTCACCGCATCGATGTTCCTGCTGGGCGTAGGCTGGAATTTCCTCTTTACCGGTAGCACGACACTGTCGCTGTCGACCTACACTGCCGAAGAAAAAGACCGCGCACAGGGTGCAATGAATTTCTGCGTGTTTGGCGTAATGGCGCTGACCTCGCTGACCTCGGGAATGCTGGTGACGACAAAGGGATGGACGATTCTGAACGTAGGATCATTGATTCCGGTGTTGGCGATTTTGATTGGATTGGCTTGGCTACGGTACAACGATAAAAAGGCGCCGACCGCAGCATCGATTGGCTGATCCGTTCCGTCGCTCAAAGGCCGCACGGGCACTAATGATCCGAGAGTATCCAGGAGACCTTATATGACCGAGCCCAGCGCAGGGTCACCCAACCCCTCAGTGGGCGAGCTTATCCGGAGCTGGCGCCGTCGTCACAATCTCAGTCAATTGGCGTTGGCATTAGACGTGGGTATTTCCAGCCGTCACCTGAGCTTCGTCGAAACGGCACGCTCAAAACCTAGCGCCGATATGCTTTTGGCGCTTACCGAGCGGTTGAGTGTGCCTTTACGTGACCGCAATCAAATTCTCTTGGCGGCGGGGTACGCACCACGATTTACCCAGCGCACGCTGCAGTCCCCGGACATGCATGCCGTACGCGTGGCGTTGAACCGGCTGCTCGAGGCACACAATCCGTATCCCGGCTTTGCGCTGGACAGGCAGTGGAACGTCGTGCAAGCCAATAGCGCAGCAATGACATTAGCCGAACTGTTGCCTTCGACGTTACGCGAGCCGTCGCTGAATGTCTATCGCGCCTCGTTACACCCGGAAGGCCTCGCGCGGGTTACTGTGAATTTTGCCGAATGGGCGCGGCATCTATTGCGTAATCTACGCACCGCCATCGAGAGCAGTCATGATGCGGATCTGCTGCGGTTAGAGGTAGAAGTCCTCGCGTATCCAAACGTGCAGGCGGCACTGGCATCGGGGGACGACGATCAGTATGCAAATACCCAAGCGTTGCTGGTCCCCTGCGTTCTTGACCTGCCTATGGGCCGCCTTTCGTTGTTCACCACGTTAACCACATTCGGTACACCGCAAGATATCACGCTGCAAGAGCTGTGCATCGAGCTGTTCTATCCTGCGAACTCGGAGACCGAGGCACTACTGCGCCCCAAGAATATTACCTGAGAGGTAATCGACAGTATTGGCGGGCTTGCGTATTCTGAGCTTGAACCCAATGTTCATTCTCAACACGGAGATCGGTATGCCTGCTTATGCAATAGGATTGCTTCGTGACGTAGATTTCAACGCAGAAATCATCGAATACGTCAGTAACATTGAAGACACCATGAAGCCCTTCGGCGGACGGTTTCTCGTGCATGGAACTCACGCCGAGATCATCGAGGGCACGATGAATGACGATTGCGTGATTATCGAGTTTCCCTCAATCGATCAGGCCCAGCAGTGGTATGCGTCACCGGCCTATCGCAAGCTGATCCCATTGCGAACGTGCAATTCGAAAGGTGCGGTGTTTCTCGTTGATGGCGTGTCGGACAATTACTCGGCACTCTCGCTGGTCGAAAAGATGGCGGCCAGTACGTAGGCGCATCGAGCAGTCAGCCCGACTCTTTACTTTGCGTCGTTATATGCTGTGGCGCGAGAGATTCCAAGGTGTTGGGCAACGATTTCCATCGATCGACGGATTTCGAGAAATCCTTCTGTTTTGAGTTGCTGCATCAGTTCACGGCGCTGACTGGTTTTCAGTGACCGCGGCGTCGTAGCAAGAGCAACCGCGAATCTGTCGATGCGGGCCCGTACGGCGTCCGAGTTGGCGGGGTCAAGAGACTCTGCCACTTGTTCGCTGCAGACGGTGGCGAACTGTTCCATCATGCTATTGAAGCCCTTGAAGAGGGTGAGATCGACGTTCAGGCACAGCGCTGCAAAGTAATGCCCGTCGGAACCCTTGATGCCAATAGAGGTGCTCTTGGCTCGTCGCCCATCGGCGAACTCGTTAGGGTAATTCGCCAGAATCTGCGGGTAGTCATCGTCGGCAATTCGCGCCAGACCCAGCGTCGTTGCGGGGTCGCCGACATTACGCCCAGACAAATTGTTGTGGATAGCCATGATGGCGTGTTTAGGCGATCGTAGATCGTGCACCACCACCTCGACAAAGGGCGCTAACGTCTGGCCCAGGCCATCCGCAATCTGCTTGACCTGATCAAGAATAATCTGTTGCTCATCTGTGAGTTTTGCTTTTGCCATTTGTATAGAAAACCTAGAAAAAGCCGGCGAACGGAAAATGATGAGGGCTAGTGTAGCGGGCGCGTCACCCCTTCGCAGCGCTGAATGCAGGTCGGATCCGACGCCGCGTTCGGGTTTTCCTGACCTATTAATAATTCGACGTTTTGTCTATATTAAGACAAATATGCTAAAAATGACTATCCCTCCATATTCGATTTACGTTCATGAACGATTATCTGCAGCGCGCATCTCAAGATATTGACGACATCGTTGCCATCCGGCGCGATATACACGCGAATCCTGAACTCGGCTTTGAGGAAACACGTACCGCCGAACTGGTGCGCGAACGCCTGCGCGAATGGGGAATCGATGTGGCCACCGGCGTGGGTCGGCTTGGCATGGTCGCGACCATTCGCGGCCGTAATCCCGAGCGTCGAACCATTGGACTGCGTGCTGACATGGACGCGTTGGCCATGACTGAATCAAACAACGTTCCTCATGCGTCGCGTCATATAGGAAAGATGCACGCGTGCGGCCACGACGGGCATACGGCCATGTTGCTGGGGGCCGCCAGATTGTTGGCCAAGCGACCCGACTTCGATGGCACCGTCCATCTGATCTTTCAGCCGGCAGAGGAAGGACGTGGCGGGGCGCTTGCCATGCTCGAGGATGGACTCTTTGAGCGTTTTCACTGCGATCGGATATTCGGACTGCACTCGTATCCCACCATGCCCGTGGGCAGTTTTGGAATTCGGCCGCATGCTTTCATGGCGGCCTCTGGCCGTTGGCAAGTGACCTTTCGGGGTTCGGGTGGCCACGGTGGCATGACGCCACACCTGGCGGCCGATCTGACCGTTGCACAAGCGAATTTTGTACTCGGTCTGCAGGCGATCGTTGCTCGCAATGTTGCGCCGTCTGAAACGGCGATTATTAGCGTCGGACATATTCATGCCGGCGATCCGAATGCCATGAACGTGATGCCCGCCGAACTCAAGATTTCCGGGACCATGCGGGCATTCTCGCCAGCTGTCCAGTCGCTACTTGAATCACGCATCACTACTTTGGCCCAGACACATGCCCAATTGGTGGGAGCCGAGGTGCAGGTGAAGTGCTGGTGGAACGCGGCCCCGGTAGTCAATGACCTTGATGCGACGCAAGCAGCTTGTTGTGCGGCGTCTCGCGTCTCGGGCGCCGAGGCGGTCGATGGACAGATGACCCAGCTGACGGCGGGCGAGGATTTTTCATGGATGCTGCAAAAGCGGCCCGGTGCATTCATGTTTATCGGCAATGGCCGTCGCATCGGCGATGGTGGCGGGCATCTGCATATGCCTAACTACGATTTCAATGATGAAGCCTTGCCCTACGGTATTGCGTACTGGTTGTCAGTCGTCGATCAAGAGTTAGCGGGCACGTCTTAAGCGAAGTTTGACATCGAAAAGTTTACATAAGGGGAAAACTATGCTGTCGTCGATTCGGCCGTCCGTAGGGCGGTCCGTTCTCAAATTCCTGGTTGGCGCCGCGTCTCTGGCCGCCGCATCATCGGCGTGGGCGGCTTGGCCAGAAAAGCCAATCACACTCGTGGTTGGGTACGCGGCCGGTGGCAGTGTCGACGCTGTCGCACGCCTGGTTTCGGCCCCGTTGGCAGAGCGCTTGGGGCAGTCCATTGTGATCGAAAACGTGGGCGGTGCGGGTGGCTCTATCGGCGCGACGCGCGCTGCGCAGTCTGCACCAGATGGTTACACGTTCATGATTGGTTCCGGCAGCGAGGTGGCCATTGCTTGGGCCGTCAATCCTGCGTTGAAATACAACGGTCTGGTGGATCTGGCCCCTGTGGGCTTGATCTCGACCTCGCCTATGGTGCTGGTAGGCAATAGCAAGCTATCCGTCAATGACCTGAATGGCCTGCTCGCACTGGCGGGCACGAAAGCTGGCGGGTTGAGCCTCGCCACCTCGGGTGTTGGCACACCACAGCATCTACTGCTGGAATATGTCAACAAGAAAACCGGCGCGAATATTCTCCATGTGCCGTATCGCAGCGCTTCATCGATCTTGCAGGATGTCATCGGCGGTCGCGTCGACATGTCCATCCTTACGCTAAGCACGGCGTTGCCCTACATTTCGTCGGGCCAACTCAAGGCCTTTGCTGTCACCGGGCGCGAGCCTGCCGATGCGCTGCCAGGGGTTGCGCCATTGACGCAAAACGCCAAGTTGAAAGATGACGCCTTCGATTTGTGGTTCGGTATGTTGGCGCCCAAAGGGATGGACGAGTCCATTATCAAGAAAATGAATCAGGAACTGAACGCGGTTCTGCAAGATCCCAAAGTGATCGGAGATCTGAAAAAACAGGGAATGGCCGTGGCCCCAGACACGCCGGCTGAGTTCGGCGCATACATCAAGGCCGACTCGGCTAAGTATCAAAACATCATCAAAGACGCGGGGATCACGGTCAGCCAATAGGCTTACCCAGTGACTTCATATTGATGAGTCGTATCGTTTCAGACAGATTGAATCTCGCCAATACGGGTTGGGATTCAATTTTTTCGCTCAGTTCTCTGAAAATCCCCCCTTTGTGACACTCATGGATATCGGCCTATGACCAGTAATGCAACCGTCCTCCTGCTTGCGAAATCCAACGTGGAGCCCGCACTGAAAGCCGAAGACGTGCTGGTTGCCGTTCGCGAGGCTTTCACCCTGCACAGCCTGCGTGCCGGTCGTGTATTTCCGGTGGTTCGTGAAAAGCTGCATACCGGTGGAGTGTTTGGTATCAAGTCGGGAGACGTCGCTAGCCAGGATCTGCTCGGCTTTAAGGCGGCGGGATTTTGGCCCGGCAATCGAGAAAAGGGTGGTGAACCTCACCAGGCAACGATCGTACTGATAGATCCCTCCACCGGACGTCCGCTCTGTTTCATGGATGGAAACGCGGTCACCACAGCGCGCACTGGTGCTGCGGGCGGGCTGGGCCTCGCGCAACTGGCCCGGAAAAACAGCACTCGACTCTGTCTCTTCGGGTCGGGTGTGCAGGCGCGTGTGCAACTGCGCTATGCGTTACGTATCCTGCCGGCTCTGAGCGAGATACGCTACGTAAGCGCTTCAAATGAACCCGATGCGAATTTCGAGGCGGAGTTTTCCGGTAAGTGCCAGTTGTCATTGGCGCGGGACCGCGACGCTGCCGTGGCAGCGAGTGATGTGATCATCACGGCCACGCCGGGCGGGGGGCCATTGTTTAGCGCCGATGCGGTGCAGCCCGGTACGCACGTGACTTGCGTAGGCGCTGATACCGCCGGCAAGCGAGAGCTGCCCGCCGGGGTGCTTGACCGCGCTAGAATTGTCGCGGACGACGCAGCACAGGCCCGGTCCATTGGTGAGTGTCAGTGGGCGCCTGAACTGCCCGTTGTCGAGATGGGTGATCTATTCACCGGGCGCGCCACGTTCGAGCGGGGTATGCAAGATATCACCGTGTTTGATATGACGGGCCTTGCCCTACAAGACTTGACGGTCGGACGCTTTCTCTATGAGCAAGCTAAAGAAAAGAATGATGGCACGGTCGTTGCCTGGCCCTGGTAATATTTTTATTGTGTAAGAATCCTGATGACTATGACTCTCCCTACCTATGCCGATGTCGAAGCCGCGGCATCTAGAATCTCCGGCCACGCCCATCGCACGCCCGTCCTGACGTCCCGTACGCTGAATGCGCTGACCGGCGCCGAGATTTTTCTGAAATGTGAAAATTTTCAGCGTATGGGGGCATTCAAGTTTCGTGGCGCCTTCAACGCATTGGCAAAATTTTCTCCAGAACAAAAACGCGCCGGCGTCGTGGCGTTTTCGTCGGGTAATCATGCACAGGGGATCGCGCTGTCCGCACAGTTGCTGGGCATTCCCGCGACGATTGTGATGCCGCATGACGCACCCGCGGCCAAAGTCGCCGCCACCAAGGGGTACGGCGCCACTGTCGTGATCTACAACCGCTACGAAGACGACCGCGAAGCCATCGGCCGCCAGCTTGCACAAGAGCATGGCTATACGCTCATCCCGCCGTATGACCATCCGGACGTATTAGCCGGCCAAGGCACCGCTGCCAAGGAACTCTTGGAGGAAATTGGCGAACTGGACTACCTGTTCGTCCCCCTGGGCGGCGGTGGATTATTGTCGGGTACGGCACTTGCCACGCGGGCCCTCGCGCCGAATTGCACGCTGTATGGCGTTGAGCCCGAAGCGGGTAACGATGGGCAGCAGTCATTTCGCAGCGGCGGCATTGTCCATATCGATACACCGAAAACCATCGCAGATGGCGCACAAACCCAACATCTCGGGGAATACACATTCGGGATCATTAAGCGCGACGTGAATGACATACTAACTGTCGCTGACGCGCAATTGATCGAGGCGATGCGATTCTTGGCCACACGCATGAAGATCGTGACCGAACCCACGGGTTGCTTGGGCCTGGCTGCGGCGATTCAAATGAAGGACACCCTCCAAGGCAAACGGGTTGGCATTCTGATTAGTGGTGGCAACGTGGATATGGAGCGCTTTTGCTCGCTGATGTCCGGCAATGCGTCGGGCGCATAACCGTGGCACGGCTCATCCATTGAATTAAAAATAAAAGAAAAGGGTTTGGCTCGGTACTTTGCCGCTTACGGCTTAGGGTGCTTGAGCCAATACATATCATGCACGCTGTCTATGATCATCTTGTCGAGTTGCTCGAGAAACACTCGGCCGATTTTCGAATCATTGAGCATCCCGCGGAGGGTCGTTCGGACTTGGTCGCGGCGATTCGAGGCACCGACGCCGGCCAGGGGGCCAAAGCGATGCTCTGCAAGAGCAAGAGTGGGGACGGCGAATTGATTCTTGCCGTGTTACCCGGGATCAAGAAAGTCGACTTTAAAAAGGTTGCTGAGGCAGGCGGCTTGAAGAAAGTGACGCTTGCCTCGCCGCAGGAGGCAGAACAAGCCACCGGGTGTGTCATCGGATCCATACCGCCCTTTGTGTTTTCCAGTGCCATCAAGCTGGTCGTCGATCCGTCTCTGGTACAGACGTACGACGAGATTGCGTTCAACGCGGGCAGATTGGATCGATCGATTGTGTTGAGATCCACCGACTATGTGCGTATCGCAAACCCGGCCTTACGAGACATATGCGCTTAAATGCCGTCGAGGCCATTTCCCTGGATTTGGACGACACGTTATGGTCGTTTGCACAAGCAGTGGCAGGGGCCGAAGATGCCCTGCGCTCGTGGTTGATTGAGCACGCGCCCGGAACAGCCGGAGTCTTGGCCACGCGAGAGGCGCTCGGGCGGCTCAGAGTCCAGTTTGAAACCGTGCGCCCTGACTTGGCTGGCGATTATCGTCGTTTGAGATTGGGATCTATCCAGATGGCGCTGGAGCAGGCCGGAGAGGATGTCTCGCTTGTCGAGACGGCGTATGGGATCTTTTTCTCTGCCCGACAGAAAGTCGAGTTCTTCGAAGATGTTCTGCCGTCGCTAGAATGGTTGAGCACCCGATTTCCGCTTGTCGCCGTGACGAATGGGAATGCGGATCTTCAGCAGACTGGCGGCGCACATTTTTTTAAAGGCACGCTGCATGCAGCGACCGTGGGCGTGGCCAAGCCAGACGCGGCTATTTTTCATGCCGCGGCGCAAATGGTGGATGTAGTCCCCCGAAGCATGCTCCATGTCGGAGACGATTACGCGGCAGATGTGCTGGGTGCGATCGGTGCCGGTATGCAAGCAGCATGGCTGGTTCGTGACCCGTCTACAACGCAGGCCGTGACCCCGCGGATCCAGCGCGAGCCTCATCTCGTTATTCCGACGTTGACGAGGCTCTGTGAGATGCTGGGTCGAAACTAGGTGGTTGCCTGACGTGCAGCCATTCCTAGCCATTGCCCATAATTTCAATAGTTGGTACCGCAGCAAGCATACTTTCTTGCGCGGCGCATCCTGTATTCATATGCGCCACCAAATCCATGGTGGTGGACCGCCGTGTCAGCATCAGGCAAGTGACTTCTGCGGATTGCACTCGGCTTGCGTGCCAGCAATCCGGCGCCATACACAAACCTTGTCCGGGCCTCACCATAAACGCCGAGAGCGTGGTTAGATCCGGACTACCGTCAGCCGCGCTGCGGGCGACGATATGAACGATTGATCCGGTGAGCGGGACAATGGCTTGTTGGGTTCGTAGATGTTTCTCCAACTGGCTGACGTTGTCCGCGTTTCGATAGTTGACCCAAAGGATCTCGGGCTCGCCATCCTGCCCGGGATCGAAGACATGTTCGCGCCAAAAATCGGTAGCGGGATTGGTAAACGCGGGAATTGCCGCGTCCGTGGGGAAGGGCTTGCCCAACATCCAGCCGTAAGGGGCAAATGCTGCGGGAGTGATGGGTTGGGTAGGTAGGGTCGTAGGCATGGCTTGATAGGTACCTGTCTCAGAAACCAGAATATTGAGTATCGGCTTTACCCCGTACTCCGAGTGCCAAGCGGGCCGGTTGGCGGCGGAAGGCCGATTTCCTTTTCCCACGGAAGGTACGGCGGCATGGACTGCGCAATGGTGTCAACGAAAGCCCGGATGCGCGGTGACAGGTGACGATTGGGTAAGTAAACCAGTTGCACCGGTGTGCCAGGGGCGAGCCAATCCGACAGAACCAACTGCAAACGGCCATCCAGGATAGCGGGCGCGGCAATGAAGCTGGCCATTCGGGCGATGCCTGCCCCAGCGATCACCGCGTCCAGGATGGCTTCAGGATGATTCACGTTCAGCTTTCCGCTCGGTGTCAGTGCATAGCTCTCGTTGCCATGGGCGTAGCTCCACTCGTGATAGCGACCCGTCTGCCACTGTACGTAGGCCAGACAGTCGTGACGGTCCAGCTCGGCGGGTGTGGTTGGCGTGCCACGCGCGGCCAGATAGGCGGGACTGGCGCAGGTGACATACCGCAACTGCGTGAGCGTTTTGGCAATGACACGCGAATCCGCTGTGCGCCCGATGCGTATGGTTGCGTCCAGGCCTTCGTCGGCCAAGTTAGGGACGCGGTCGCTGAAGTCAGCGTCGATCGATAGGTGGGGGTACCTCTCGTTCAGTGATAGCAGCGCTGGCATGATGACTTTGCGACCCAAACCGACAGGGGCATGTACGCGAAGTTTACCCATTGGCGTGAGACGGGCGCCGGTTACTTCGGCCTCCGTCGCCTCGACGTCGTGCAGAATCTGGCGGCAGCGTCGCAGTAATAGTTCGCCGTCATCCGTCAACGACAAGCTTCGTGTAGTGCGATTCAGCAATTTGACGCCCAATCGGGCCTCGAGTTGAGAGACGCTTTTACTGACGGAGGCGATAGAGACACCCAGCCGATCCGCGGCACTTGTGAAGCTGCGACTCTCGGCCACGCGCACAAAGTTCAGTACATGTTTGAAGTGATCGATCAATACGTACATCGTGAAGAATTGGGTCTCTGGTTGCAACGGCTTTTTTAGCCTGAGGTTAAAAGTCATTTAGCCGCGGACAAGTTTATCCCTCAGGGGGATTTCCCTACACTCTTTTTAAATGTGAAGCCAGATTGGCGGCGCAAAAAAAAGGAGACGCAGGGTGGAGAATCAAGTCGCTACATCGGCGCCACTCGGACCGGAGCGTGAATATTTCGACGCGCTGGCTTCAGGCCGCATCCAGATACAGCGTTGTCGCGAATGTGCCCAAGGCGTGTTCTATCCACGCTGCGTATGCCCACATTGTGGTGCAGCAAAACTGGACTGGGTGGAGCCGTCTGGCCGGGCAGTCGTCTATGCCACCACCGTGGTGCATCGCAAAACCGAACAGGGAGGCGACTACAACGTTTGCCTGGTGGATCTGGAAGAGGGGGTGCGCATGATGGCGCAGGTCGTATCGGTGCCGCCCTCCCAAGTCCGCATTGGCATGCCTGTACGGGCCCGGATCGAAGGAGAGGGCGAGACGGCCCGGATTGTCTTTGATCCGCGGGAGGTGCAGACATGAATCTGCGCGATCTGAGAGGCAAGACCGCGGTGGTCGGTGTGGGACAGGCGGGTTTGGGCCAGGCTACTGGATACACCGAGCAGGAAATTCTGACTCAAGCAGCGTTGGCTGCCGTCGCCGACGCTGGATTGAGTCTGAGAGATATAGACGGCATTACAACGTGCAGTTCGTTGGCCACGATGTGGGCGATGCCGGTGATCGAGTATCTGGGTATACAGCCAACATTCGTAGAGAGCTCCATGATCGGGGGGGCCAGCTACGTGGCGCACCTGCTGCCGGCCATGCACGCGCTGATGTCGGGCCAATGCAAGTACGTGTTGGTGTGTTACGGCAGTACGCAGCGCACTACCACCTTCAACCGCGCCGAGTTGACCAAAACGCGACGGTTTCTCGATCCGCAGCCGTTCGAGACACCCTATGAGGCGCCCATGCCGGTGGCAGCCTATGCATTGGCAGCCAATCGGCACATGCATCAGTATGGCACCACGCGCAAGCAACTGGCCGAGGTGGCGGTGGCGGCACGCAAATGGGCTCAGCTGAATCCTGAAGCAGTGATGCGAGATCCGCTATCGCTGGATGACGTGTATGGTGCGCGACCACTATGTGACCCGTTCACGGTGCGCGATTGTTGCATGGTCAGTGATGGTGCCGGCGCATTTGTGTTGACTCGGGCCGATTTGGCGCGCGATCTGGCGCGCAAGCCGGTTTACGTGCTCGGTAACGCGACGGCGATCTGGAATCGTCAAGTTTCTTCTATGCACGATCTGACCGTAACCGCTGCGCTTGAATCCGGTCGTCGCTGTTACGAAATGGCTGGGGTAACGGCTCGCGATGTGGATGTAGCGATGCTATACGACGCCTTCACCATCAATACCATTCTGTTCCTCGAAGACTTGGGTTTTTGTCCGAAGGGTGAGGGAGGGCGATTTGTGGACGATGGCGCTATCGCGCCTGGCGGGCAGTTGGCTGTCAACACTAACGGCGGTGGCTTGTCCTGCGTACACCCGGGCATGTATGGCGTTTTCTTGATGATCGAGGCCGTGCGCCAATTGCGTGGAGATTGCGGTGAGCGACAAATTCGCGATGCCGGATTGGCGCTTGTACACGGAAATGGTGGCACCTTGTCGAGTCAATCCACAGCGATTTTAGGCGTCGAACAAGCGCTCTAGACACAAAACCAACAAAGGAGACAAATATGGGCAAGCCTATCCAAGGCACGCTGTGGGTCGTCGCGACCATTGGGGCTATTTTGACGACCGGGTCGGTGATGGCAAAGTGCCCGGGTGGCGTCCAGAAAATGGTCGTGGNGG
>NZ_CBCSFP010000002.1:559597-717379 GCF_965138755.1 Bordetella tumulicola
TGCCTGCCGCGGCAGGCGGGACGACCGATCTGGTGGGGAGGTTGATTGCCACCAAATTGTCCGTTCGGTTGGACGAGCCAGTGGTTGTCGAGAACAAGGCTGGTGCGGGAGGAACGATTGGTGCCGCGCAGGTGGCCGCCGCCAAGCCGGACGGGTGCACCATGCTGATGGGCAATGTGGGTCCCAATGCGATCAATTATTCGTTGCACAAGAAACTGGCTTATGTGCCAGCAGATCTTATTCCGGTCACCGATGTGTTCGCTGTCCCAAATGTGTTGGTGGTCAATCCCGGTGTACCGGCGGCGTCGGTTGCGCAGCTAATCGAATTGGCACGCAGTCAACCTGGCCGGCTGGCGTTGGCTAACTCAGGCACGGGTCAATCCACGCATATGACCGCGGAGATGTTCCGCTTGCAAACTGGCGTTGACGTGATCCAGGTCCCCTATAAAGGAAATGCGCCGGCAGTCGCCGATCTGCTAGCAGGTCAAGTGCAGATGATGTTCGATAACGTGGCAGTGTCACTGCCGCATATCAAGGCAGGAAAATTGCGCGCCTTGGCGGTTAGCAGCGCGCAGCGCGTCGAGGCATTGCCAGACGTACCCACGCTCTCTGAGTCTGGACTGAAAGGTTTCGACGTTTCCGCATGGTTTGGCTTGTTCTATCCGGCGGGCACGGATGCCGGACAGGTGGAGAGCTTGCACCGAGACGTCGTGGCCATTCTGCAAGACCCGGTCGTGCGACGCCAAATAAGCAATTGGAGTGGCGTTCCCGGTGGACGTTCGCCTGCAGATTTCGGTCGATACGTCGAGAGTGAGATTGACAAGTGGCGAGAAGTGGTCCGGTCAGCGCATCTGGCGGCACAGTAAACAGAGTGTCGGGTCGCGGGGCTTCCCGCGCCCGTATTGCACGGGGTAATTCATGTTGAACAAAGTCGTATCGTCCCTACAAGATGCCGTTGCCGGTGTCGCGGACGGTTCCACGTTGCTGATTGGTGGTTTTGGTGCGTCGGGCGTGCCGACCGAGCTGTTGCAGGCGCTGCTGGAGACTGGGGCGCGCGAGCTGACGGTGGTGAATAACAACGCTGGCAATGGTGAAGCAGGGTTGAGTCAATTGATTCGGGCCGGAAGGGTACGCAGAATGGTGTGCTCGTTTGCACGCTCGTCTAATCCGCTCAAACCTAACGCCGCCGCATTTAGCGAATGGTACATGGCGGGAAAAATCGAACTGGAATTGGTCCCACAGGGGACGTTGGCTGAGAGGTTGCGTGCCGCCGGCGCCGGTATAGGGCCGTTTTTCACACCCACGGGATACGGCACGCGTTTGGCGCAGCACAAGGAGACTCGCGTCATTGGCGGCCGAGGCTACGTGTTGGAGCAACCGCTCGTGGGTGATGTGGCTTTCGTCAAGGCGCGGTATGGCGATAGCGCGGGCAACCTGACTTACCGATACGCCAGCCGAAATTTCGGACCCGTTATGTGTATGGCGGCCAAGATGACGGTCGTGCAGGTGGATAGTGTCGTGCCGCCGGGCGACATACATCCAGAGCACGTGATCACCCCAGGAATTTTTGTTCAACGCATTGTCGAGTGTCCCAATGCCAGTCAATAAATTATCGCGTGAGCGTATGGCCCAGATTATCGCCAACGATATCGAGCCGGGTTGCTACGTTAACTTGGGTATTGGTATGCCCACGCTAGTAGCCGATTTTCTGGATGCGGAGCGGGGAATCGTCCTGCACAGCGAGAACGGCATCTTGGGTATGAAAGGTCTGCCTCCCGGAGCGCTGGTCGACCCCGATTTACTCAACGCCACCAAAGAGCCTGTTGCGTTAGACGTTGGGGCATCGATCTGCGATCACGTCGTGTCGTTCTCCATGATGCGGGGTGGTCACATAGATCTGACCGTGCTGGGGGCATTTCAAGTATCGGCGCAGGGTGATCTGGCCAACTGGGACACGGGTGCTCCAGATTCGATCCCCGGCGTAGGTGGCGCCATGGATCTAGCTGCCGGGGCCCAACGAGTTTACGTGATGATGCAGCACGTGGATCGTGATGGGCAGCCGAAGATTGTGCCGGAATGCACATATCCCTTGACCGGCAAGGCGGTCGTGGATCGGGTCTACACCGATCTGGCGACGCTAGATGTGACTCCACAAGGGTTAAGCGTGATCGCGATGGTTAAAGGTGTGGATTTCGCGACGGTCCAGGCGTGCACGGCCGTGCCGTTGCAGCTGGCCGATACGTGGATAGAAATGGAACCCTGACGAAAAGGGCGGAAGCAGTCTCTGGAGGTATTAGATGAGTTGGGCGGCAGAACTAGACGAGCTGGAGCAGCGTAAACAATTTGCGCAGCGCATGGGCGGGCCTGAAAAGATAAAACGTCAGCACGATGGCGGTAAGTTGACGGTGCGCGAGCGCGTGTCACGGTTGGTCGACGAACAGTCGTTTGTGGAAGTCGGCGGGCTTGCCGGCAGCGGCGAGTACGACGAGAATGGGCGACTCAAGCATGTGGTGCCGTCGAATGTGGTGATGGGGCGTGCCACCCTTGGGGAAAAGCCTGTCGTGATCATCGGCGACGACTTCACCGTGCGCGGAGGCGCCAATGATGGGGCCGTTGGTGACAAGATGATCTTTGCCGAGCAGATGGCATTCGATCTGCGTATACCGCTTGTTCGCCTGATCGATGGTACTGGCGGAGGCGGCTCGGTTCGCAATATCGAGAACATGGGACACGCGCTGCTACCCAAGATGAAAATCTGGGCCTATGTCGCGCGCAACCTGAATCAGGTGCCCGTGGTGTCGTTGGCTTTGGGCTCAGTGGCCGGGCAGGGCGCGGCCCGAGTGGCTGGCAGCCATTACTCCGTCATGGTCAAGGATACGTCGCAGTTGTTTATTGCCGGCCCGCCCGTCGTTGCCAAAATCGGCCAAAATTTAAGCAAAAATGAACTGGGTGGCAGCGCTATACACGCCCGCAATGGCGTGGTCGACGACGAGGTAGCATCCGAGGAAGAGGCATTCGAGGCGGCGCGACGTTTCCTCAGTTATTTACCGCCATCGGTATACGAATTACCGCCGCGCGCGGAAACGCCGCGTGAGACCATCGACCAAGCGTGGTTGCGCGACGCGATTCCACGCGATACACGCAAGGTCTACAAGATACGGCCCATTGTCGACAGTTTGTTTGACCCGAACAGCGTGTTTGAGATAGGTCGTTACTGGGGCAAAGCTATCGTAGCCGGGCTGGCCAGGATCGATGGTTGGCCAGTGGTGTTCGCGGCCAGCAATCCCTATCACTACGGTGGGGGGTGGGATCGCCACACCGCGGAGAAATTTACGCGTCTGGTGGATATGGCGCAGGCATTCCATCTACCCGTCGTTAATCTGGTGGATATTGCAGGATTCCAGATTGGTCTTGAGGCAGAGAAAGACGCTGTCATGCGGGCCGGTGTGCGGGCGCTGACGGCGGTGGCCGAATCTACTGTGCCGTGGTTTTCCCTCATTATGCGACGAGCCTTTGGCGTGGCTGCGGGAGGGCATCAGAACTCGAGCCGCTTTAATTTCCGTTATGCGTGGCCATCAGCCCAGTGGGGTTCACTGCCGATCGAAGGAGGCCTGGACGTCGCCTATCGGTCAGAGATAGAGGCAGCAGTCGATCCGCAGGCCAAGCGCGCGGAAATCGAGGCGCGGGTGCGGGGCCTGACATCGCCATTTCGCAGCGCCGAGGCCTTCGTTATCGAAGACATCATCGATCCGGCCACGACACGGGCACGTCTGGTTGAATTCGCCAATCTGGCGGCGCCGCTGCGTGAGCCCGGTCGCGCACCTAATGGCTATCGGCCATAGTGCCCGGGGGCAATGATGAAAAAAATCTTGATCGCCAACCGAGCCGCTGCCGCCGCCCGCATTCTGCGCGCTGTGCGTGAGATGGGCCTGAAATCTGTGGTCGTGTATTCCGAAGCGGATCGTGACCTGCCGTATGTAGCGCAAGCGGATGAAAGCATATGCATTGGTCCTGCTCCGGCGCGGGACAGCTACCTGAATCAGGCCTTGCTGCTGGATGTGATGGCACGCTGCAGGGCAGACGCGGTACATCCGGGATACGGGTTCCTGTCAGAGAACGCAGGGTTTGCTCGGCAAGTGCAGGCAGCCGGCCATTGCTTCATTGGTCCGTCGCCCAAGTGGATCGAAGCGCTCGGCAACAAGGCGGCAGCAAGGACGTTGATGCAGGCGCACGGATTGGCGATGGGCGGCAGCACGGGTGTGTTGCCGCGCGATGATGTTACCGCGGTGACGCGAGCGGCACGAGAGTTGGGGTATCCGGTTTTGATCAAGCCAGCCGGAGGCGGCGGAGGAATCGGCATGGTTCCGGTCGAGAATGAACAGAGTCTGCCGGCATCGTGGGAGCGTGCCAGCGGCATAGCGGAAAAGGCCTTTGGTGACTCTGCTTTGTATATGGAGCGCTTTGTGCGGGAGCCCCGGCATATCGAGTTTCAGTTTCTGGCGGATCGTCATGGAGAAGTCATCTCGTTGTTCGAGCGCGATTGTTCAACGCAGCGTCGCTACCAGAAGGTCATTGAGGAGGCACCCGCCGCGGCCATCGATCCGCAGGTGGTCGAGGAAATGGCCGAACAATTACGCCAAGTGCTGATCAAGATCGGCTATGACGTCATTGGCACGGTAGAGATGCTGTATACGCCGGAATCGGGCTTTTCGTTTCTGGAAGTGAACACCCGACTTCAGGTCGAGCATGCCGTAACCGAGGCCATCACTGGTGTCGATATTGTGCAAGCACAGATCAGCCTGGCAGCGGGGGAACGATTATCGAATGTGCTGACACAAACGCCGAAGCGTAATGGACACGCCATCGAAGCACGTATCTATGCCGAGGATCCTGTTCGCTGTCTACCGTCACCTGGTCTGCTGCGGGTGTTTCAGTTGCCGCAGTCGAGCATCGGCTTGCGCATTGAGACGGGGTATGCCGAAGGGAATCGCGTGTCGAGCCACTACGACCCCATGGTTGCCAAATTGATTACGAACGCAAACAGTCGCGATGACGCAATCTTGTCCATGATCAATGCCCTGGAAGCAACGCAAGTAGAAGGGATCAAGACGAACATCCCGACGATTCTTAAAGCGTTGCGGTCAGATCGTTTTCAGGCAGGCACCATGGCGGTGGATGGATTGCAGGCGCTGATTGCCGCATAGATTAACGACGGAGGATGTATGAAGAAAATAGTTTCGAATGTGGCAGGTCGTCTGGCAGCTTGCCACGTTGTATCGGGAGCGCAGGTGCAACTGGGAGATGAGCTGTTCATCGTGGAATCTATGAAGATGGAGATTCCTGTAGAAAGCGAGTTCGCGGGAACAGTCGTCGATGTGTTGGTGAGTGTGGGCGACGAGATTGAGGAAGGGCAGGAGCTGGCCTTGCTGGAGTGAAGCACAGGGCTTTTGTAGACAAAGACAAAACACGGAGACAACATGGAAAAGCAACTAAGGAAAATGATGGGCTTCAGGCGCGGCCCGGAATTGGTCAAAGCATGGATGATTTACCTGGGCGTCGCTGCTGGACTGATGGTCGGTGCACCGGCACAGGCCGATGGCGTACAGGACTACCCCAAGCAGCCGATTACCGTCATTGTGCCGTTTTCGGCGGGTGGAACGACGGACATTCTGGCGCGTTCTATCGGTCAGAAATTGGGTGAACGCTGGGGCGTCTCGGTGGTAGTGGAGAACAAGACTGGCGCGGGCGGCAATATCGGCAGCGCGCAAGTAGCCCGGGCGAAACCAGATGGCTATACGTTGGTATTGGGAACGATAGGCACGCACGCCATTAATCCCAGTTTGTACAAAAACATGCCGTATGACGCGATCAAGGATTTCAGTCCCATCACGCGAGCGGCCATGGTGCCGAATGCACTCGTGGTACGCGAAGATGCACCCTTTAACACAGTCGAAGAAATGATCGCGTACGGTAAGGCCAATCCTGGCAAGCTGACGTTTGGCTCGTCTGGCCATGGCAGTACGCTGCATATGTCGGGCGAGACGTTCAAGATGATGACCGGGGTCGACATGGTGCATGTGCCCTACAAGGGCAGTTCGCCTGCTGTGGCCGATTTACTCGGCGGGCAGATTACGATGATTTTCGATAATTTGCCATCGGCACTTCCGCATATCAAGAGCGGCAAGCTGAAAGCCCTGGCGGTGACTTCAGCCGAGCGAAGCGCCCAATTACCTGATGTCCCCACTATGGCAGGGGCTGGCGTGCCGGGTTATGAGGTGGTGTCGTGGTTTGGTCTGTGGGCACCCGCTGGCACACCGCCGCAGATCGTGGCGAAGATCAATAAAGAAGTCGTTGACATCATTCGCACGCCGGAAATGCAGAAGCAGATACTCGGGTTAGGAGCGATACCGCACCCCGAGTCGCCGGCCGAGTTCGCTGCCTTTGTCGACAGTGAAGGGAAAAAATGGGCCGAGGTCGTGCGCGGCGCCAAACTCACGATTCAGTAGGCGCTGCGTGCGCAATGGACAGAGGCGCGGTTGCCGCGCCCAAGGAGGTAGAGTATGGAACGCATGATGGAAGGCAAGGTGGTGGTGGTAACGGGGGCGGGAGGTGGCATCGGGCGCGAGACTGCGCTCCAATTGGCCGCTGAAGGCGCCAAGGTTGTGGTCAATGACATTGGTGTGGCGCTCAATGGCGACAACCTGTCAGCGAGCGAGGCACCCGTGCCTCCCGCTGAGGCGGTCGTTGCGGAAATTCGTGCGGCCGGTGGCGAAGCCGTAGCCAGCATGGACTCGGTTGCTGGGCGGGCATCCGCAGAGGCGATCATTCAGTGCGCGATAGATACCTTTGGCCGTATCGATGGTGTGGTCAATAACGCTGGAAATCTACGCGATCGTTCGTTTCACAAAATGAGCGAAGACGAATGGCGCTCTGTCATTGCCGTTCATCTGGATGGCACGTTCTTTGTCAGCCGCGCCGCTGCCACCTATTTCCGAAATCAGGAAAGCGGCGCGATGGTGCATATGACGTCCACCTCAGGCTTGATCGGCAACTATGGGCAGGCCAACTACGGTGCGGCAAAACTAGGCATCGTGGCGCTATCAAAAATGATCGCGCTGGATATGGGGCGTTACAACGTGCGCTCCAATTGCATTGCTCCTTCGGCCTGGAGTCGTATGACCAGTTCGATTCCTACCGACACACCGCAGCAACGTGATCGGGTCGAAAAACTCAAAAAAATGGAAGCCGGAAAAATTGCACCGATGGCGGTTTACTTGCTGACGGATGAGGCAAGAGAAGTGACGGGTCAGATCTTCGCGGTGCGCGCCAATGAAATCATGCTGATGAGTCAGCCACGCCCCTTGCGCTCAGTTCATTTCAGCGAAGGCTGGACACCGCGGCGAATTGCAGAGGTGGCCATTCCCGCCATGCAGAAGCATTTTTATCCACTGGAGCGTTCACCAGATGTCATGAGCTGGGACCCGATTTGAGGGATGGCATGCTTCATCTCGGGAGACATCAATGCGCTTGAGTTATGAACAATTACTTAATCACGATTTGCCCCCGGTCGTGCACCGCTATACAGAGCGCGACACGATGCTGTATGCCCTGTCGCTAGGGCTGGGCCAGGATCCGTTGGACGAGTATGACTTGTCGTTCGTCGACAGCCAGTACGGCCCGCGAGTCATGCCTGCCATGGCGGTGATTCTCGGTTATCCGGGGTTTTGGCTCAAGGCGCCCGAGATCGCTGCCGATGTCGTTCGTTTGTTGCACGGGGAGCAGGGCGTGGAGGTGTTCCATGAAATCCCTGCTGCCGGGGAGTTGATCGGCAAAACGCGTGTGCTGGAGGCGGTGGACAAAGGCGACAAAGGTCTGTTGCTGTACACCGAAAAACAGCTGACCGACGCGACAACAGGCGTGCTTTTGGCCCGGACATTCGCCACTCATGTACTACGTGGTGATGGCGGGATGTCAGGGGCTCCCACGAAGGCCCGTGCCGCACATGTGATGCCCACATCTGCGCCCGACCACGTGGTATCGATGCAGACAAGGCCCGAACAGGCCTTGCTCTATCGTTTGAATGGTGACTACAACCCGCTGCACAGCGATCCCGCCATCGCAAGAGCGGCAGGCTACGAACGTCCTATTTTGCACGGTTTGTGTACCTTTGGCATGGTGGCTCATGCTGTAACTCGATCACGTGTGCCGGTTGGACGTCGAGTGCGGTCGCTGTCGTTGCGCTTTTCCGGGCCGGTTTATCCCGGTGAAACTCTCGAAGTCCAGACCTGGCTTGACGGCTCATTTCGGGCTCGTGTTGTGGAGCGTGATGCGTTGGTCGTTGATAATGGTTTGTTAGTGGCGAGTTGAGCACACTAAACCCCAGGGCAAGTAGCCCCAGCCTTCAAAGCATCCAACTGCTGATCGCTCATCTCCAGGGCCACCGATGCCATGGCACAAGTCACAGCCAAGGCATTACGCATTTCGCTTTCCTTAATGATGTCTGGTATATCGCCGCGCGACAGGATGTGGCGCACTCGCGATTCGGGCTTGTTAAAGCCCGCCACCAAACGAAGCGCGGGGATGCCGTGCTTCGCGAAATTGGCGTGGTCCGAGTTGGGCATGAAGGGCAACCAGTGTGATAACGGAACGCCTGCCTTCTGGGCGGCGCTATCGACGATGTCCGCTAGCGCCGGATATTCACTGATCAAAGCGCACAACGTGTCATCTCCGGCCACCGTGTCCAGGTTGATCAGTTGCGCGGCAAACCTCGCCGTTCAGGGTGGGGTCAAGAGCGCGGACGGTAAATCCGTCCGGTTTTTGGTGCATTTAGTGAGGCGTCTGTTGCGGCTCAATGTACTGGCGGAGAATGGCAATAGATGCACCGCCGCAGCTACCGGCGAAGTAGGATGGCAACCTTCGGTGGGTAGTTCACCAAAAGGTGAACGTGGTCCTCCTTGCCGTCGAACTCCACCCGTTCCGCTTATTGAACGATGCAACGCTTAAAAGCCTACCAATTCGAACTGATGCCAAATGGCCGGCAAGCGCGTGATATGCGCCGCTTCGCGGGGTCATGCCGGTTCGTCTACAACAAGGCGTTGGCGATGCAAACAGAGAATCACGAAGCAGGAAAAAAATTCATCGGTTACGTCGCCATGGCGAAGCACTTGACCGAGTGGCGCAATGGTGTGCAAACGCCGTGGCTGAAAGACGCGCCCTGCCACCCATTGCAACACGCCTTGAAGGATCTGGAAAAGGCCTACAAAAACTTCTTCGCCAAGCGCGCCGACTTTCCGAAATACAAACGCAAAGGCAGCGGTGGTAGTTTCCGCTATCCTGACCCGAAGCAGATCAAACTTGACGAAGCAAACGACCGCCTCTTCCTGCCAAAACTCGGTTGGCTGCGCTACCGTAACAGCCGCGACCTGTCGGGCGAGATCCGCAACGTCACCGTGAGCCAGTCGGGCGGCAAGTGGTTCGCGTCGATTCAGACGCAACGCGAAGTCGAACAGCCGCTGCCCAGTGCAACGAGCGCTATCGGCATTGATGTGGGGGTGGTTCGGTTCGCCACCCTGAGCGATGGCAGTTTTATCGCACCGCTTAATAGTTTCAAGACACATCAACAACGCCTGGCTCGTTATCAACGCCGCATGAGCCGCAAGGTCAAATTCAGCAACAATTGGAAGAAGGCGAAAGCCCGCGTCCAGAAGATTCACGCCGACATCGCCAATACTCGAAAAGACTTCCTGCACAAAACCACCACAGCGATCAGCCAAAACCACGCGCTCGTATGTATTGAGGATTTGCAGGTACGCAATATGTCCAGGTCTTCCAAGGGCAACCGCGAACGGCACGGCATGAGGGTGAAACAGAAATCGGGCCTGAACCGCGCCATTCTCGATCAGGGCTGGGGGGAGTTCAGGCGGCAACTGGATTACAAGGTCGCGTGGAACGGTGGCATGCTGCTGGCCGTGCCACCGCACAACACCAGTCGCACTTGTCCGTGCTGCGGTCACGTATCAAAAGGCAATCGGCAGACTCAGGCGAAATTCTTGTGTGTCGATTGCGGCTACGAAAATCACGCCGATGTGGTCGGTGCGATCAATGTTTTAGCGCGAGGGCATCGCGTCTTAGCCTGTGGAGAGCCGGTGCAGTCAGGCCGCTCTGTGAAGCAGGAACCCGCCGAAGCGACTAGGCAAATCACCGCGTAGCGCCGTAGGGATCCCCTTTCTTCAGGGAGGGGAGGATGTCAAGTTGAGTTTCAATGCACTACGCTCCGGTTGCGACATGTCCGCGAGATAGCGTGCCGAGCCAGCCAATGCCCATTCTTCTGCCGTGAAAAAGCATATTCTCAGTCCCGGGGTGTCAGGCCCTAATCTCGATGCCAAGATACGGGCCGCCGCGAGTGCTACGGAAACACCCGTTGCGTTGTCCAGCGCGCTCTGACCTAGATTGTGGCCATCCATATGTGCGCTGATCACGATGCGGCTGTCGCGGCCACCGGGCAGATCCAGCATGCCGACGTTGGCCATCGAGTCGCGTAGTTCTTCGCCTTGAATATTCAGACGCACGCGTGCGTTGCGTTGCGCGCTCAACGCCACTGCACCTTCGTAATCGATATAAGCCGCCGGAATGCCGGCGCCATCGTGTGGGCGCCCCGATGAGCCGGACAAAGGACCTGCGTTAGGCACGGGGTTGGCGATAAGGAATGCTATTGAGTCTTGCGCCAGCGCCATGTCGTATTTGCGGCGGCGGTGCACGTGATCTGGCGCAAACGGATATTCATGCCTCACCAGCACGACCTTGCCACGCACGGCATCGCCGGCGCGTTCAAAGTCTGCCGGACGGCCCGCGCCCAGATCGATAATCGTGCTTTCCAATCCGGTGGGCTCGGTCGATGCCGAACGCAGCAGCGGCATACAGTCCAAATGCAAAGGTGTCTCGCCCAGCAAAATCACGTTGCTGGACAAACGGCGCCAGCCATCGTAGGGCACTGACAGTAGTCGAATATCGGGTCCGATGTCGCGTAGGCGGCTCAAGGCCCAATCCATCGCTGCTTTATCTTGGCCGGTGCCGGATAAGCGCCCACCAAAACCGCATCGTTCATCCATTGCTCCGAGAAACCTCGGCATTCATGCCCGGGAGGAAAGGGGCACAGCCGTCAGGCTGCAGGATTGGTCTTATTTGATTTGTTGTTTGGATGAATACCCAGTGATTTGGTTTGACGCGGATAGTATCTTGGACATGCAAACCAAACGTGCCGCCGGGCTGGCGGTGTTAGCCCATGGAGAAACGGTAAGACCTGAGTGCATGAGTGTCGATGCGCAACGGCTCGGTTCGGTGAAGTGGGAATCCCTTTCCCTTTAGGGAAGGGAGCAGTCAATTGAAAGTGATGCCGCCGCGTTGCACGACATCAGCCCAGCGCGCAAAGTCTTGCGTCAGCAGCGCTTGCAGTGCATCAGCGCTGGTGTCGGGCGGTAGGTTCATGCCCACGCTAGCCAACCGTTGCTTGACTGACTCGGACTGCATCACCTTGGTCAGTGCGTCGGATAGCTTTTTCTGCCCATCTTTGGGCGTGCTGGCTGGCGCCACCAGACCCGACCAGCTTTGTATCGTCATGCCGTCGTATCCCAGTTCCTGAAAGGTCGGCACATCAGGTGTATTTGCCTGGCGTGTGGGAGAGGACACGGCAATGGGTTTGATCTTGTCGCGAGACATTGCGAGTGCCTTTCAATGGTTCAAAACCTGGAAGTAGAAAATCGACAGTGGCGAACGTTGTATTGAACATCCCGATTGTTCTGGCAAGTCATTCCACGCTCAAGGTATATCTCTTGCGCCGTGTGCTGTTTCAGAAAGATTTAGCTTCGATGCCTGTGAATGTCGGTATACGTTGTTTCTTTTAAGTTATTGATTTAAATTGAATTTCTATGATTTTGAGTGGATGCCCCCATTTCAACCCTGTAATCGGCGAAAGCGACTGAAACAGCTTATACACCCGGTATCTCTGTCTGCAAGACAGACACAGGCTACGGGTGCTACCTTGTTCTCCAAGGCGAGTGGATTGTTCACTCGACACGTGTGTGTGGCTGCACTGCAGGGGCAGCCCGCTACAGGAGAATAATGATGAGCATCACCAAACGACTTACTCAAGCTGCTTTTGCAAGTGTTCTGGCACTAGGGATCAGCACAACCGCGCTGGCCGACGACCAAACGCGTAATACGATCATTGGCGCTGGCCTGGGCGGCGTGGCGGGCGCTTTGCTTTCAGAAGGGGATCCTTTACTTACGCTGGGCGGCGCGGCCGCGGGTGGGGTGCTGGGCAACGTCCTGACCGATGACGATGACCGAGGTCATCGCCACTGGCGCGGCCGCGACCGGGGCCACGATAACTACCGGCGCGCGAACTATCGCGGGCACGACAAGCACTGGGGCAAGAAGCACAGGAAGCACCGCCATCGCGATTAAGGTCGGCATCTAATCAGGTTACTGCGTAGTAACATACGTAGTAACCTGCATACGCTTGGATTCAGGATCCGGTCTGGCGATCAGAAATAATGGATCTTTCTTGTTGCCGGGGGGCGCCCCATGGGTTGTATGTCGATTCGATTCTTGTCTGTTCCGTATTTGTTGCCCGCTGCTCGCGCCGGCTTGTTGTCCTCGTTAGTGATGTTGGCCGCTTGTGCGCCCACGCCGACCATTGATGAGCGTGATTCTTTTACGCAACAAGGGGCCACGTATTCGCGTAGCTTTCCTGGCTCTAGCCAAGCTGCCTGCGAAGCCGGACGGCGTTCGCTGCTGGGGCAGGGCTATGTCATCGACAAAGTCGAGCCTAACCGGGTCAGCGGACACAAGAACTATCAGGACAAGGAAAACGACAACCAGCACGCGCAGATTCTGTTCAATGTGGATTGCACGCCCAGTGGCGATGGCAACACCATTGTTTATGTCAGCGCGCTGCGCGACCTGTATACGATGAAGAAATCCAGCAATTCGGCCAGTGTAGGCTTGAGTGTGCTGGGCGCGGTCTCTATGCCCGTGGGGTCCAGCGACGATTCGCTCGTCAAGACGTCCAGTGAAACGATATCGCGCAGTGAGTTCTACGACGGGTTCTTCAAACAATTACAACAGAACCTGTCGTCGGCAAATGCGGCCATCAATGCTGGCACGACGCCCGCGAAACCCGCTGCAACGAATACCGGCGGTGGCAAGGCCCCGGTGCAAACGCAACCTGCAGGGGCGAACAGCAGTCCCAATGCACAGCAAACGCCGCCCCCAGCGACCAATAGCACTAACACCCATAACGGCAGTGACAGTGCACTGCCGGCACAGCCGGCGGATACCCATCCCACTGATGGTGGCGACAGCGCCGGCCAAGCGCCCGCCGTGACGCCTAATTAACGACTTCTGCTATGCAAATACTTTCCGCTGGTGATCAGGTGGATCATTTACGGACCGTGCCGCACGGTTCCGACAAAATTCAGCCAATGCGAAAGCAGGGATGAGCTACGTTCTGGCAGTCGATCTGGGTGGTACGCGGTTTCGGGCTGCGTTGGTCGATATCTCGGGGAACATCGTTCAGTCCGGTTTCATCGATAGCCCGAGAGGGGCAGCAGGCCAGCCAGGGTGGGATGAAATTGATGCGGACGATTGGTGGCGCGGCCTGCAATCGCTGGCCGACGCGCTGGCGATTAAAGCCGGTCCTGCCTTTGACGCGGTAGAGGCCATTGCCATCTGTGGCGTGACGCGTACGCAGGTATTTGTCGATGAGCACGGTGTTGCCATTCGGCCGGCCATCACCTGGCGGGATGCGCGTACGGCAGCCGACATGGCCGAATGGCTGGCTCCGATGCCGACGTCTCATCCCGAACTCAAGCAGATCAACGCCTTTCATCCGTGGGCTCGTATCGCCTGGCTGTTGCGGGCCGAGCCCCAGCACGCCGCACGCGTGCGCGCCGTGCTGGAGCCCAAGGATTATTTGAATTTTCGCCTGACAGGCCGAGCGACCAGCGATACGGTATCGATGGCGCGGTTGGCCGCGGCTGCCGTTGCACAGGCCGATGGCCCGGATCTGCTGACGGCGATGGGTGCCGATCCGGCTTGGGTTCCGCAGTTGCTTGGACCTCTGGATGTTGTCGGGCCGGTGCAGGCTGGCTTGCCGGGTTCGCTGGCCCGGTTGGCCGGACGTCCCGTCGTGGCTTGCTCCAACGATACTTGGGCCGCGGTGGCAGGGCTGGGCGCATTGCGACCGGGTTACGCGTACAACATCTCGGGTACGACCGAGGTCTTTGGTGCGGTGGGCGTCGAGCCGGTGCAGGCGCAGGGTCTGATGACCGTGGATTGGGGCCATGGCCACTACCAGATTGGCGGGCCGGGGCAGAACGGCGCCGATACGGTGGCCTGGTTATTACCTTTGCTGGGTAGGTTAGGGGATGAAGGCATGGCCGGTGTTGGGCAGGCGATGAACGCGTTGCTCAGTGCACCACGTGATTCTCAGCCGGCGCTTTTCCTGCCCTATCTGCAGGGTGAGCGCGTGCCGTATTGGGATCCGAACCTGCGCGGTGCATTCCTGGGGCTGAACCGGCGGCACGGGCCGGGCGATTTGGCCTGGGCGCTGCTCGAAGGCGTCGCCTTTCTGAACCGTGTCGTGTTGGAGCACGCCGAGGCTGCGCTCGGTGCCCCAGTAAAAGAAATCCGTTTTGGCGGCGGCGCTGCATCCAATCCGCAGTGGTGTCAGATTAAAGCTGATATCTGCGAACGTCCCGTCGTGGTCGGACAGGCAGAACAGCCGGGTGTGCAGGGTGCAGCCATTGCGGCTTGGACTAGCCTGGGACGGTATGGCAATTTTGCTGCGGCGCAAGATGCGCTGCTAAGGGTGGCGCGACGCTACGAACCTCAGCCATCGCGTGTGTCGTTCTACCGACAGCTTTATGCGCAGTTCCGCGCTGCCGAAACCGCGCTGGCGCCCATCTCTCACGCTCTGGCAGATGTCAGATTACCGATGCGAGACGGCGACGCGGTATAAACTACGACGCCATTAGTGTCGGGCTGCGGCTCGACAGCGGATACTCGTGATCAGTATCCGCCCCGTCATTAAACGCAGCAGAGGTTGAATTGATGCGCGGCATCCTGGAAAAGTACGGTACAGCCATCGCGGGGCTAGCCCTGGTGTGCTTTTTCGCGTTGGCCGCCCCGAACTTCGCGTCGTCTAATAACTTATTGAACATTGCCAAGGAAACCAGTTTCCTGGCCATCATTGCTATTGGCTTTACGCTGGCGCTGGTTACGGCGGAGCTGGACTTGTCGGTCGCTGACGTCGCCAGCCTTGCCGCGGTCGTCACGGGCGCGCTGGTGCACACCGGTCAACCCGTGTTGTTGGCCATTGCGTCAGGTCTGGGCGTGGGGTTGCTCTGCGGCCTGGTCAACGGCATTGCCGTCACGCGTTTGCGCGTTCCCTCGCTGATCGCCACCCTGGGGATGGCTGCCATGGCTCGCGGTTTTGCCTTTATGCTGACCGATGGTGTGTCGTACGTAGGCCGGTGGCCCGCTGCTTTTACGGATTTGGCCCGCGGCAAGCCTCTGGGCTTTCCTATTCTGATTTTATGGATGCTGGGCGTCGTGTTGTTGGCCTTATTTCTCGTCAAATGGACCCGTACGGGCGCCCGGATGACGGCGACCGGCGAAGCCGGCGAGTCCGCGCGTCTGGCCGGCATTAACATCCGCGCCATGAAGAGCGTGGGCCTGATGCTTTCGGGCCTGTGCGCCGGACTGGCCGCTGTGTTGCTGACGTCGAGTTTGTCATCTGCCGCACCCAACATGGCGGCGGACTACTTTCTGTATGCCATCGCCGCCGTGCTGCTGGGCATGACTATGTTCAATCCTGGTCACGCCAACATTCCCGGTACGCTGGTTGCTGCGCTCATTCTGAAGGTACTCGGTAACGGTCTGGTCCTGATGGGCGCTCCATACTACATACAAGATATTGTTCTAGGGTTCATCATCATCGCCTCTGTCGCGGTGTCATCGGCCGTACTGAAGAAAGCGGCCTTTAAGTTCTGATTGAAAGGGGAGATCAGCATGACCAAATTCATGAAGCGCACGCTGTTGCTGAGCGCATTTGCCGTCCAAGCCCTGGCCGCGAGCGCCGCGTATGCCTTCGACGTAGGTGTTGTCGCGTTCCAGATGTCATCTGAGACGCATGCCCGCGTCGCCAATGCCGCCGCCGAGGCTGCCCGTGGCAAGGGTTGGACCGTCACCCAACTGAACGCGGAAGGCTCACTGCCCAAGTTGGCCGAGCAGCTTGATACGCTCGTCAACAAGCAGGTCGACGCCATCATCATCGCTATGGGCAAACCGGTGGAGACCGATGCCCAACTGCAGAGCGCCAAGGAAAAGGGCATTCCCGTCGTCGGCGTCATGTCGGGGGCGAGCCCGCATATGCTGTTCGATATCGAGGTCAACGAATACGCGACCGGCGCGCAATCTGTCCTGTATCTATTGGGCAAGTTGGGCTACCAGGGCAACATCTTGTCGGCCCGCTTCGATGGTAATTCCGGCACGCGTATTCGCGGCAAGATGCTCGATGCTGTACTGTCCGAGAACACCGCGGTCAAAGACCTGGCCAAGTTCAGCATGGCCCGTACCCAAAGCTGGCGCGACGATGTTCGCAACGGCATGCAGGCATTGTTCCTGCGACATCAGGGGCAGTTTCAAGGCGTTTGGGCATCTTTTGACGGTCAGGCCTACGTCATCGACGATCTGCTCCAGGCCCAGGGCATGAAAAAGGGCGAAATCACGTTGGTCTCCGTGGATGGCGCCGCAGAGACCTATCGCCGGATCGCCGATCCTGACAGCCTGATCACTGCCACCATGATGATTCCGTTCGAGCAAATGGGCACCAACGCCATCGATGCCATCGACCGCATCGTGGTCAAGAAGGAACCCAAGGCCAACATTACCGAAGGCCCCTATCTGTTCATGGACTCGGTGCTCGTCGATGCCAGCAACGTCCAGAAGTTCCTGCAATCCAAGTAAGAGTCGATGCCTATGTCCATCGCGTTGTCGCTACGCCAGATCAAGAAATCTTACGGTGCCGTCGAGGCCCTGAAAGGCGTCGATCTGGACGTGCCCGAAGGCAAGGTCATGGCCATCTGTGGCGACAATGGCGCGGGCAAGTCCACGCTGATTCGCATCATTTCGGGGGCACAAGAACCCAGTGGCGGCGAATTCAGCCTGAATGGCAAGAATGTGGTGTTTGCCTCACCGCATGACGCGCTGGTGCAGGGCATCGCTACCATCTACCAGGACTTGGCGCTTGCCCCACGACTATCCATCTGGGAAAACATCTTCATGGGCGCCGAGCTCGTGCGTCGGGTCGGGCCATTCAGTGTTTTGGACAAACGTCGCATGGCCACGGACGCGCGCGCGTATTTGCAGCGCTTGTCAGTACCCATCGAAGACATGGAACGCCCGGTCGAACGCATGTCCGGCGGCCAGCGCCAGGCCGTTGCGATCGCGCGTGCGCTGCGTTGGGATGCCCGCGTTGTCATCATGGACGAGCCCACCGCCGCGTTAGGCGTCAAGGAAACCGCGTTGGTCCTGAACCTCGTGCGCAAGCTGCGCGAAGAGGGGCGTACCGTGATCCTGATCACTCACAACATGGCGGATGTGGTCGCCTTGGCCGATCGCGTCGCGATTTTGAAGAACGGCGTCAAAGTCATCGAGCGCGACGTTGCTGGTCTGGATGCCGACGGGCTCGGGCATATGGTGATGACGGGCAACGCATGATCGATGGTACATATTTCGTAACAAAAACGACAAGTTGAGGCCGGTATACCAGGGCGACTCGGGCGAAAATCGCGCTATGACAACTGGGCAAACATCGCTGATACGTCGTGGTGCGCGACGAGCCTTGGCGGCTTCGGGTATTGTTGCGGCGCTTTTGTATGGCTGGTGGCAGGCCATTGACGCGGCGCGCACCCCCAATCTGCCCGAGGTAAAGTTAGGCGCGCCGATGACTCTGGGCCGTGTTGCGTTGACACCGTTGTCGCTGCAAGTACGTGAGTCCTCTGGTGATGGGCCGCCTTCCTTCGTGTTGTCCGCAACACTCGAGAACGTTACCGGCGAGACGCAGGTTGCGTCGTTCGGTTCTCCTTTTCGATTGATCACGGTGAAGGCGGATAACGTCGAATTTGGCAATCCGAAGATCACGTTGCTGCGTGATCGGCAGGATCTGTTTCAACTCCAGCCCAGAATGCCGGAAGCGGTAGAAATCGCTTGGCAACTCCCTAAAGAATGGCGGTCCGGTGAGTCTTTGTCCCTGACGTTTTTTCGCCAGCAATTCAAGCTCGAGGATAATCTTTACGGTCGTTCCAGTTGGCTAGGCTATTCGCCTGTCGCACGCATCGCTGTGACACCGGAGACCGCGCCATGAGCCGCCTGCGATACATCATCCCGGTGCTGCTGGGGGCTTGCATCCTGGCTGCCATGATGATGACGACACCCGATTTCAATAGCGTTTTTAGACCGTTTCGAACGGAAGCCCGAGATGGATCACCAGACGAGACCCTGGCACAAGGGCGATTGTTCAGCGCGCGTTTTACCGACTGGAAAACCGCGGACAAACTGGCATTTGAGCGTTACGGCAAGGCCATCACAAGGGATACGCAAGGTGTTTTTCTGGTCGTCGATTTCGAGCTCTTGAATGTACGAGAGTCGGTACGGTTGACCGCCACATGGCTGGGTCGAAGCGGCCGCGAGTATGTGCAAACGACACGCGCCGAAGGCACGCCGTTGACGCTGGATGTTCGTCAGTTTCATCCCGGGATAGCCAACAAGGGGCGCGCTTACTTTGAACTGCCGCCTGACGAAATCCAGGGTGGGCGACTACTTGTGGCGCGCAGGGGACCCAACACGCTGGATAGTGAGCTTGTGCTCAAGCCCACTTCCAATGCGCCCGTATCGCACCAAGAGGTGTTGAGGATAGGCAAATGAAGCAACTCGGGTGGTTGGTCTCAGCCGTTGCGTTGTTTGCGGTGCTGCTCGCGGTCCAGGGATGGCCGGCACTGCGCGACCTGAACACCACTCGTGAATCACGTCTCATCGACGCCCCAGCCAGTGGCGCTTCTCTGGATGGCCTGCAAGTTGCCGTCGAGTTGCAGATCGCAGCCATTGCCGCGCAAATGCCGGAACGAGCCGTTGTGCTGGTGCGCTTGAACATGCAGGTCACGCCAGACGCGCGCGACGCATGGAAGGATTGCCGCGTTTCGCTACACAATGCGGCAGGAGAAGTCTGGTTGCCGCTGACGAGCGCCAGTTCAGATGCCGCCATCAAGGCCATCGCGCCGGATCGTCGGAACCACGGTTTGTGCCGTTTGTTTGCACGAGATCCACAAACCGGCACGGAGACGGTACGGGCCGATCAGCTTTTCCTGCTGCCGTCTGATCGACTGCAGCAGGATTTGCGGCTTCAGATATCCGGCATCGGCACGCGCCCGCGGGCGTTGTCGTTTGCAGTGACGCCGACGGTCAGGCAGCTGCCTTAGCCGCTTCTCGTGATGCCATGGCCAACGATAGGCCGGCCGCCAGTACGCAGAACTGCACCACCATCACCACGACGCCGTTCTGTGGTTGCCCTGGTGCGCCGAACAAAATATTCAGTGGGATGATGGCCACGCTCCACACATTGATATCCTGCGGGCCAATTAATTTGGCAATGCCGACCCAGGTCCAGCGCCCCAGCCAATCCGCCAGCCGCCAAAAGACCAAAATTGATACGGTCAACCATATTCCTGCGGACGCGGCCAGCAGCACGCCATTGACCACTGCGTGCCAGCGCTTGAGCAACCCCGTCCAGAAGTGCCCAAAAAAATCTCGGACGGGCTTGGGTAAGATCGTCCAGCGATGGGTGACGCGGTCGGTTACTCGCTTGGTCGAATCAGTCATCATGTTCAAGTCGTGCCCGTAGACGATCGCGCCCAGGTTGAACCAGACTAGCGGCAGTAATGCATAGCGAAACAGTTGATTCAGCCAGCTTCCCCATTGAAAGGAGGGGGCCCAATCCACAGGTCGCAGGCTGGCATCAGTCATCGCGGCGTGTGCCGCCGGTACAATCCAGTTCAGCAAGATTGTTGGCGATGGTAGCGTCGCCAGCCACGCGAAGAACTGTCCCTTCCAGTTGCTGAGTACATAAAGACCCAGGATGACCCAGGTTGCTTCGCACGCGACCACTACCAAGGGCCATGCAGGGTGTCCCGTACTGGCATGCTTGGCCTTTGCCGTGCGGCGTAACCACCAGATCAGAGTCACAGGAATCAGCAACCACAACGTGCCTGTGACTTCCAGGGCCGAGGGCCCCATCGCGTCGGGGTTCATGAAGTCAATTCGGCTTAACTGCTCTGACAGAAATACCTGCGAGTAGTCGCGCAGTGTATTGCCTAGAAAGCCCCAACCGGCGTAATAGCCATAAAACGGAATCAGGACCGCCAACAATGCACCAGAGAAAAACGGTGTGTCGTTATCGCTGTCAGCGGTAGCGGCTGCGCCTGCTGCGCGGGCGCGGCGTCGCCGAAAGGTCAACGGTCGGTCACGGAGTACGACAAACATGCCAACGAACACCACGAGTTGCAGCAGGATGATCATGATCACCGCGATCAGCCCCACAAAGCGATGGATCAGGCCGAGTTCAACGGCAAGACGCATCAAGAGCGTCTCCAGCAGCTTTGAACCTAATAAGATCGTCGCAAGCACCAGACCGTATTTGCACAGCAGTTGGCCTGTTTCACGGAGATGCGCACCGACGATTGTCCGAGCGTTAGTCAATTGAATGGCCTCCGAGAGCATGGGTAGCGGGGCAATGGGATTCCATATGGTAAACCGATTGCCCCGCTATCGCACCTCAATCAGAGATGACTGACGTAGTTGCAGATTGACGTATTAAGCAGGATAGGGCTTACACAGCATCTCCTATTAAAAGCCTACATCACCGGTCTCAGTGGCTGAGCCGTTGAGCCACTTTCAGAAATGACGCCAATGCTGGATTTGCATCATCGCGACGCCACGCCAAGCCAACTTCCTGCTTCAGAAATTCAATGGTATCCGATAGCGTGACATAGCTGACCTTTGGGTGGATCAGAGACTGTAGATTGCTGGGTATTAAGGCCACCGATAACCCGGCGGCGACTAAGCCGATCACGCTGCCAACTTGTGCGCTTTCTTGGTCGATGCGTGGATGGAAACCGGCAATGGCGCAAACCGATATCAATTGGGCATGTGCTGCCGGTACATGTTGACGGGCAAACGCAACGAAGGACTCATGCTCCAAGTCCTTCAACGAGATAGATTTCCGGCGGGCTAAACGATGGGTATGCGGTAACGCGGCCATGAGCCGATCATGTTGATATCGCATAGACGATAGCAGCGTTTCATCGTTCGGCAACGGCGTGCGTAGCATCCCTACATCCAAGTATCGCCCTTTTAGTCGCTCTAACTGATCGCGCGTTGTCATTTCGAAAACACGCAGTTTGACCTGAGGGAATTCTCGACGGAATTGGCCAATCAACTCAGGCATGAACCCATAACCCGCACTGCCGATATATCCCATGGACAACTGGCCGATTTCGCCGCCCGTGGCATGTAGTGCGCGCTCAATGGCGACACGTTCGTACGCTAACCATTGATACGCTTCCTCCAGGAATACTTTGCCCGCAGGTGTCAGCGTCACGCTACGTTTGTTGCGTACAAAAAGCGGTGTGCCTATGTGTGCTTCCAGCTTTTGTATGGCCTGGCTTAAGGGCGATTGTTCGATGCCCACACGCAGGGCTGCACGGCCGTAGTGTAATTCTTCGGCCACGGCGATGAACTGGCGCAGTAATCGGCTGTTCAGCATAAAGATAAATTTTATCTCACAGAGTGCTGAATTATATGTTGGACACGATAAAGAGTCGTTTCTAGACTGGGTCTTTTCATCAGCATTCAGCTAGAGAAAACCATGACCGAGACAAATGCTCAGGGTAACGACGCCCATCGCGCCATTGCGGCGTTATTAGGACATGATTGGGGTACGCGGGACGCACCTGAGCGTCGACTGCGCTTTCATGGTACGAATCCTACTTTCGACTCCCCACACAAGCTGACGGTCGCCGCAGCGAGCGCCATCGGTGCCTACGCACTTACGGTCGAGCGTTGGTATCAAATGGCGACGGGTCTGCGTCAGAGTATCGCCATTGATTGGATGCAGGCGGCGAGCTCGTTGAACCCAGGGCATTTTCAGACTCAAAGCGGATTTTCCTTACCGGCGTTGTCCTTGCTGACGGAGCTGAAAGCTGATTTTTATCAAACGGCCGACAACCAATGGTTTTTCCCGATTGGGTCGTATCCACATTTGCGCGATGGTGTACTAGAGTTGCTTGACTGTGCCAATACGACATCGGCACTGTCAAAAGCGATATCGCGCTGGAAAGGCGACGATATAGAGAATGCATTCGCCGAACGTAAGCTGCCTGGTATTTATGCTCGTTCGCAAGATTCCTGGTTAAGTCACCCCCAAGGAAAGCTGCTGGCACAGTTACCGGTGGTGGAGGTCATCAAAATCAGTGACAGTGATCCCGAGCCCGCGCGGGTGAATCTTCGCCCCTTAGATAGTCTGCGCGTACTAGATTTAGGACATGTGATTGCCGGGCCTGTGGTGGCGCGCTCATTGGCGGAGCACGGTGCAGAGGTCTTGCGTATTAGTTCCCCGGTTATGCAAGATCCATTTCGTCAAACGGTGGACACCAATATCGGAAAACGGTCTGCGTTTCTCGATTTAGACACTCAACAGGGCTTGCAAACGGCACGACAGTTGATTAGTGGCGCGGACGTCGTTGTCCAGTCATGGCGTCCGGGAAGTATGTGCAAGCGCGGCCTGGGCCCACAGGACGCCGCTGCGATCCGACCCGGCCTGATCTACGTTTCGGTGACAGCATTTGGGGATGACGGACCCTGGGGGCAACGCGGCGGATTTGAGCAGTTGGGTCAGGCAGTGAGCGGTATTTCCATGCGAGAAGGTGGCCAGGGCAAGCCTCGGGTAGTACCACCGTACTTACTAAATGATTATCTGACGGGCTATCTGGGGGCAATGGGCGCAATGCAGGCGTTAATACGTCGGGCACAGGAGGGGGGGAGCTATCACGTCAAAGTGTCTTTGGCGCGTACATCGATGTGGGTGCAAGAGTTGGGGCTATTAGACGGCTTTGACCCGACGCAGCCGCGCCGACATTTCGCTCAAGCGTTAACTCCGGTACTGGAACAGCGCGAGTCTGCTTACGGCGTATTGCAGCAGTTGCCACCTGTCGCACAGTTCTCACGAACCCGTGCGGGGTGGTCGTTACCGCCCGCACCTAATGGCGTACATCCTGCAGCGTGGCAATAAGTTTGACGCTCTTTTTATACAAATAATCAGCACAAAGGAGACACTATGAAAATGAACCAACTGATATGTGCCATTGCGGCCATTGCAATGATGGGTTTAACAGGCGGTGCCCATGCGGATGCAGGCTATCCCAACAAGCCCATCACTCTGATCATCGGTTTTGCGCCGGGAGGCCCCACGGATGCGATCGGACGGGTTCTGTTTAAGACCGTGTCACAGAAGCTGAACGTCCCGATTATTATTGAAAACAAGCCTGGCGCTGGAGGGAACATCGGCACGCAGGAGTTGATACGTGCCAAGCCTGATGGGTACACCTTGCTGTACGGCACTTCGTCCATCACGACAGCACCGCCTTTGTTTGGGCGGGATGATTTGAATCCAACCAAAGCATTTACGACTGCAAGTTGCTCAGTCGGTGTGCCGCTGATTCTTTTAACAAACAAGGCCATGGATATAAAGTCCGCGCCTCAGTTCTACGACGAGGTCAAGGCGAATCCGGGGAAGTATTTTCAGGGATCATCAGGGAATGGATCGATCGACCACTTGGTATCTATGGATATTGCAAATCGTTTGGGGTTGGATTTCCCGCATGTTCCCTATAAAGGAAATGGTCCGGCACTGACAGATCTCGTCAGCGGCAACGTGAGCTTCATGTATTCCGGATCGTTTAATAGTGCAATGCCATTTATTCAGAATGGCCAGGCGACAGCTTTGGCGGTGACCTCGGAAAAGCGATCGGTCGGTTTGCCTGATGTTCCTAGCCTAAGCGAGGTTGTGCCCGAGCTTAAAGGTTTTGATGCGGGCACATGGCAAGTATTGATCGCGCCAAAGGGCACGGATCCCGCGATTCTGGAGAAGCTTGATCGCGCGTTGCAGGAGTCGCTCAAAGATCCTGAGGTTCAGAAAAGCCTGCGATTTCAGGGGGCAGAACTCATGAACAAAGATCCCAAGTCTTGCCAGGATTATGTGGCATCCGAGTATTCCCGCTGGAGCGAAACGATAAAGCGGCTGGGATTGAAAGCAGGGGGCTAGTGGCGTCGGCTGGGGATGCCCCGCCTAGTTAGGCGGGGCAGGTCGCCGAACTACTCGGCTTTGCGCAGCGCCAGTCCTGCAAACAGCAGCGACCACCCCTGGAACAGCAAATCAAAGCCTAGCAGCAAGCCCAAGATGGTCAGGCTATTGGCGGGCCAGCCTGCGGCGATCAAGATCCCAATGGCAAAAGTCAGCACGCCTGAGAGAGCCAGCCAGCGCCAGCCCTGTTGACTGCGATGATTGAACCAGACCCACAATCGGAAAGCGCCAGCGGCGATAAGCGTCGCACCGAGCAAGAGCGTCAGCATCGCCGCGCCAGCAACGGGATTCGTCACAGCCACGACACCCGCCGCACCGTACAGTAATCCGCTTAGCGACCAAATAACAAAACCGCTCCAGTGCTTGACCCGCCATGCCTGGATGAGTTGACCCACGGCGCCAATCAACATCAGCGTACCGATGAAGATCACACTGACCAACGTCGCCGCGAACACATGGACCAGTGCGACGACGCCGAGGACGACAAGAGCGATACCGATCGCTACGAACCAACCCCAATGTGCCCGCAGCGCGTTGAGCGTCTTGGTGAGTGGCTCACTGGGGCGTTGGAAATCGGGATTGGGATCAGCCATGTTCGTCTACCTTCAAAGATGAGGAGAGTGCCAGGCCATTCTACTTCTACTGCCCTGTTTTCTGGAAAGATCAATTTGCATGCCATATCTCCCGTTGAAATCGGCGTCGCGGTCTAAACGCGGCACCGATTTCAAAACCAAGCGGCGCAATTAGCCGAAGCGAAAGGCAGAAATCTGGGTTTCAAGCGCCTTGCCGGAAAAAATCTTCTTGCCTGCGTCTTGGCCTGCGGCACCGGCTGCGACCATCAGGGGGATCAGGTGCTCCTCGTGACCAGCAGGGTGGCACTGGTAGGCGTGGGGACCATGCGCCCAATGGCTCAGGGCCTCGTACCGTTGTTGCGCATCGGTTTCGACAGCGTGGGTCAACCAAGCATCGAAGCTTTCTGAGGGGGCGGTAAAACGCGGATCGCCAAAGCCGCGCATGTTGTGAAAACTCATGCCGCTGCCGACGATCAGGATGTCTTCGCCACGCAGCGGGGCCAAGGCTTGACCGACCGCCAGATGCGTCTGCGCATCTAGGTCGCGGCGTAGCGACAACTGGATAACGGGGATATCTGCCTCGGGGAACATCAACTTCAGCGGAATAAACATCCCGTGGTCAAAGCCACGCTCGCCATCCAGGTTGCTCGACAGCCCGGCTTGCGACAGCAGGCCGCTTACGCGCTCGGCTAGCGCAGGCTCGCCGGGTGCCGGATATTGCAGTTCATAAGTATGCTGGGGGAAACCGTAATAGTCGTAGATCAGCGGCGGCTGCGCACCAAAGGTCACACGAAAGCCTTCTTGCGTGAGCCAATGCCCGGAAACCATCACGATGGCCTTGGGCTTTGCGGGCAGCGTGGCGGCTACGCCTTTTAGAAAATCGGCCATGGTGTCCCACGTGCCGGGTGGATTCCAATCCATAAAGAAACAGGGGCCAGCGCCATGAGGGATGAACAGCACCGGCATGGTCGATGTGGCAGGGGATGATGTACTCATGGGGGTGATCCTTTGGTCGGTGGACCTGTGAAATATCATGCTTGTTATCGTAGCTTTCTTCTCATTAGTAGAGAATATGGCAAGATGCATGAACAGTTCCAACTGTGAGTGGGAAATAATATGCTCGATCGTGTGACAGGTATGCGGGTTTTTATCCAGGCAACCGCGCTCGGTAGCCTCTCCGCGGCTGGGCGGGCGTTGGAGATGTCGCCCGCCATGGCTACCAAGCATATTGATGCGCTCGAGAGTCGGCTTGGCGTCAAGCTCCTGCACCGAAGCACCCGGCGTCTGATGCTGACGGATGCGGGTGTCGACTATCTGTCCGCTTCCCAGCGCATCATCCAAGAGCTCGATGAAGCAGATGCCGATGTCATGGCGCAGCGTGTCGAGGCGGTGGGGCGCTTGCGGATCAACGCACCTCTTTCCTTTGGCGTGCGCTTTATTGCCCCGCTGCTGCCGGCTTTTAGCCAGCGATATCCCCGGGTTACCGTCGAGCTGGGCCTCAGCGATGCCCAGCAGGACCTGATGCAAGACGGGTGGGATCTGGTCATCCGTATCGGTCAGTTGGCCGACAGCTCCCTCAAGGCGCGCAGACTAGGGGACTGTCCGATGCGAGTATGCGCATCACCCGAGTATCTCGCGCGGCACGGCACGCCGAAGCGTGTCTCCGAGCTTTCAGGGCACAACTGTCTGAGCTACACGCTGTCACCGCATCAAGGCCAGGGTAATTGGGTTTTTGGCAGCGCGCGCGATGTGTTGATCCCCGTGAAAGGGGATCTCGTCGCCAATAATGGCGATGCGCTACTGACCGCCGCACTGGCCGGGCAGGGCGTGATTTATCAACCAGATTTTATCGTTGGGGACGCGGTGGCGCAGGGCTCGCTGATTGCGCTGGAACTAGATCATCCAATGTTGGATCTGGGGGGCATACATATCCTGTTCAGGCCAGACCGGCGCCCACCCGCCAAGGTGCGGGCGATGATTGATTATTTGGCGGGGGAGTTTGCGTCGTCTGGGAAGTAGCGTTATTGCCTTTCAATACGTCGTCTACTAAACCGGCACAACATAGTCACGCCAATTCACTCCCGCTTCCTGTCCAATGCGCTCCAGGTCGCTGAGTGTGTCGACAGGAAGTACCAGACCGGCGTTTCGGTGGTGCTGATCGGCCTCGGCTTCGAGTTCACCTGGGTAATAGACTTTCTTGTGGCCAGGCGCGACGGGCACGCTCTTGAGCGAGGCGATGTAGTCTTCCATACGTGCGTGAAATTCGCTCAGCGGTTGGAATCTGGCGATATCCAGTGCCATGATGAAATGGCCGGCAAGACTGCGATTGACGGGGTCGTACGGGCCATGGACTTGGTCCTGAAAGCCACTGCCCGACAGCACGCCGGACATCACGTCCACCATCACACCGATCGCATAACCTTTGTGACCGGCCATGGGCAGGATGAAACCCTTGAGCGCTTCTTTGGGATCAGTCGTGGGGTTGCCCTGCGCGTCCACCGCCCAGTGTGGCGGGATGGGTTCGTGACGATTGTCAGCGAGATAGATTTTGCCGCGTGCGACGCCGGAATTGGCGATGTCCATAACCATCGGCGCATGGCGGCCCGCGGGTACGGCGATGGACCAGGGGTTGGTGCCTATCTTCTTTTGCAGTCCACCCCAGGGGGCCATGTTCGGCCCGCCATTGCTCATCATCAGCATGGCACAGCCCGCTTGTGCGCCCATGCGCGTGAAGTACATGCAGGTGCCGAAATGATTGGAGTTGCGCACCGACACGATGCCCACGCCATGCAGGCGTGCACGCCGCACGGCCTCCTCAGTGGCTTGCTGTGCGATCACAGGGCCGACGCCGTCGTTGCCGTCCAGTACGGCGATCGCACCCGCATCCGTCGCCGTCTGTAGTTGTGTGTGACCCCGCATCGCGCCCGATTGCAGGCGAGCGTAGTACCAACCCAGTCGAAGTAGGCCATGTGATTGATGGCCCCACAAATCGGCCTGGAGCAGCGCGTCTGCGGCCAGGTCGGCATCGGCTGGTGATACGCCGGCCTGTTGATAAACCGCGGCGGCAAAGCGCTTCAGGGGTTCCGCCGCCAACGGCGTACGGGCGAGTTCGATGAGGGATGGCATGGGCATGGCGTGCTTCAGTTGTCGAGATGGATGTTGCGTTCCGTGACGAACTTCTTCCAGTGGGCCAGTTCTGAATGAAAGAGCGCATCGAATTTCTCGCGCGACATGCCGCCAGGCTCCAGGCCTTCGTCGGCAAAGCGGGCGCGTATGGCCGGGTCTTTTAGTACTTGAGCGATGGTCTGGTGCAGCTTGTCGATGATGGGGGCGGGTGTGCCGGCAGGAACGAAGGCGCCGAACCAGACATTCATTTCGAAACCCGGATAAGTCTCTGCCACGGTGGGTACCGAGGGCAGCACCGGCAATCGTTGCGCGCTGGCCACGGCGATGGGCTTGAGCTTGCCACTCTTGATGAATTTGATAAAGCCCGGTACGGTCCCAAACGACATCATGATCGTGCCGCCGACCAGATCGTTAAGCGAGTTGGCCGTGCCTTTGTAATGGATCATCATCAACTCGGTGTCGCTGGCCTGACTGACCATTTCGGCAGCCAAGTGTGACATTTGACCTGCTCCAGGTGTACCGACCGACACGGTATTGGGATGTTTCCTGGCGTAATCGGCCAACTGCGCCATGGTATCGAAGGGCGCGGAGGGATGCGCGGCTAACAGCGTGGGAGCGCTGGCCAGATCGATCACCGGTACCAGATCGCGTTCGGTATCGAACGGGAGTTTCTTGTATAGGGCTGGATTGCTGGTGAGGGCACTGTTGTTCATCAGAATGGTGTAGCCGTCGGGGTCGGCTTTGGCGACCAGATCGCCGCCGATGATGCCCGACGCACCAGGGCGGTTTTCCACTACCACGCTCTGACCCAAAATTGGCCCCATCTTTTCCGCGACCAGTCGGGCGACCACATCAGAGCCACCACCGGGCGCGAATGGCGCTACCATGCGGATGGGGCGGTTGGGATAGTCGGCGGCCCCGGCGGATTGGCCGATGCCGAATACCAAAAGTGCGGCCAGGGCGCCGCGTAGCAGGGTCTGCATAGTTGTCTCCATATAGTCGTTATGAGCTGCACCGCGACTATAAACATGCGGATCCGGGAAAACAGCAGGTTTCTGATTCCAATACATTAGCAACGCTTAACTGAGATGCAGGCTCTGGACATTGATCAGCTCAGGACATTTGTGGCCGTCGTCGAGCGTGAGTCATTTGCCGCAGCGGCCGCTGAAGTCCTGCGCACGCAATCGGCCGTGACACAACAGATGCGCCGGTTGGAAACCCAGCTGGGCAAGCGCCTGTTCCGGAAGGTGGGGCGCAATAAGCAATTGACGCCGGACGGCGTACGTCTGCTGGACTATGCCCGGCGCCTGTTGGCACTTAACGATGAGGCCTGCGCGGCCATGGCCTCGACGGCGGTCAATGGTGAGTTGCGGCTAGGTGCCCCGCATGATGTGACGGACAGCATCCTGCCGAACTTGTTGGCGCATTTTTCGCGAGCCTTTCCTGGCTTGCGTATCGCCATACACACAGGGCGTAGTCCCCATCTGATGCAGGCATTACGCCAGGGTGAGATCGACATGACGGTAGCAGCCATGGATGCGCCCGAGTTGCGCCAGATCGCGCTGCGCACCTCGCCTATTGTGTGGATGTGCGCTGCGAGGTATCGCCACGATGCTAGCCAACCATTGCCCTTGATTGTGGCGGCTGAATCCAGCCAGTTCCGTCGTATTGCGGTTGACCACTTGGAACGCGCGGGTATTCCGTGGCGGATTACGTATACCTCACCGACCGTTGTCGGGGTGCGTGCCGCGGTCCGCGCGGGCTTGGGAGTCACCGCACGTAGCGTCGAGATGTTGGGTAGCGATCTGCGCGTGATGGGCGAGGCCGAAGCCCTGCCGCGTCTGCCTGACATAAGCTTTCGCTTGTACTTGAGTCCGGTCAGTACTAATAGCGCGGCGCAGCGCGTATTCGATTCCTTGGGTGAGCTGAATTTGTAGGGGCGCTGCGGGGCGCCACCATAGAGTGTTTAATAGACGGCTACTGCCATGATCAATTGGACTATCTGGGTTTAACGCTATGGAAACGACCATCTCGCATTCCGATCAGCTCATCCACATCCGCACCATACTGGGCGTTGTCATGGGGCTTAGCCTGGCGCGTTTACTCTCGGGGCTTGCCCGGTTTGTCCAGCATCCTCACCGTGAACCCATATATCTGGTTCATCTGGGCTGGGTAATTTTTCTTTTCTCGGCAGTTATCCATTTCTGGTGGTTCGAATTTGGGCTTAAGCATATCGCGCAGTGGACGTTCGAGTTCTATCTGTTCTTGATTTGTTATGCGGCGCTGTATTTTTTTATTTGCGCAATTCTGTTTCCAGATCGCATGGAAGAGTACAACGGCTTTGAGGATTATTTTCACGCACGGAAAAAATGGTTCTACGGTCTGCTGGGCGGGCTGTTCGCCGTTGATATTATCGACACGCTTTTGAAAGGCGTGGCTCATTTTCAAGAGCTTGGCTTGGAATATCTCATTCGTCAAAGCGTTATGACGATGTGTTGTCTCATTGCGATGTTTGTAAAGAATCGACGCTTTCACCAAGTATTCGTGATCGCTGCACTGATTGGGCAGTTCTACTGGGTTCTGCGTTATTACCAGTTTCTTTCCTGAGTCGCTAGGAATGGGAGCTGTTCTGGCAATGGCGCTATCGCCTGAAGTCAGAAAAATCCCAGCGCGATGGTGCGGCGATACTCGGCATATCCATATTGGGTTTAATCATCCCCAATATGGATATCCAGGGAATCGTGCTGCTCGTATAGGCGGAGCAAAGATCGTACTTTAGCCGCCGCCGGCAGACCTGCGTACCAGTCGCCATAGTATCGGCACCAGCGGCCAGAACAGCATGATGAGTGCCAGCGTCGTGATGGTGCCAACCAGGCCGTTGGACCAGAACACGTGCAGGCCGGTGCCCGGGCCGAGCATGGACTGACGGAAGGCGTCTTCCATGCGATCACCCAGGACCAGTGCCAAGATCATGGGGGCCAGGGGATACGACAGTTTCTTCAGAACATAGCCAATCACCCCGAACAGCAGCATGAACCACACGTCGAGCATGGCGTTGTGAACCGAATACGCGCCGATCGCGCAGACCACGATGATGATGGGGGCCACGATGGCGAAGGGGATGCGCAGTATCGCGGCGAACAGTGGGACGGTGCTCAGTACGATGATGAGTCCCACGAAATTACCCAGATACATGCTGGCGATCAGGCCCCAGACGAACTCTTTTTGTTCGACAAACAGCAGAGGGCCCGGCTGCAGGCCCCATATCATCAAGCCGCCCAGCAGCACGGCCGCGGTGGCCGAGCCGGGTATGCCCAGCGCCAGCATGGGAAGCAGGGCGGACGTGCCCGAAGCATGGGCGGCCGTCTCAGGCGCAATCACGCCTTCGATTTCGCCGGTGCCAAATTTGTGGCCGTTGCGTGAAAAACGCTGCGCCAGGCCGTAGCCCATGAACGACGCCGCGGTGGCCCCGCCCGGTGTCACGCCCATCCAGCAGCCTACTACCGTGCTGCGTATGAGCGTCATCCAGTATTTGGGTAGTTCCTTCCAGGTTTGCAGCACGACTTTGAGATTGATGCGGCCGCTTTTTCCTTCGAACTTCAAGCCTTCTTCCATGCTGACCAGGATTTCACCGATGCCGAACAGCCCGATAACGACGACCAGGAAATCGACGCCGCGCAGCAGTTCCGACCAGCCGAACGTCATGCGAAGGCCGCCGCTGACCGTGTCCATGCCGATGGCCGCCAATCCGAAACCCAACATCATGGAAATGATGGTCTTGAATGGCGTCTTCTTGTCCGTGCCGACAAAACTGCAAAATGTCAGCAAAAATACCGCGAAGAATTCAGGAGGACCAAAGCGCAGGGCGAACTTGGACACCAGAGGTGCCAGGAAGGTAATCAGCAGCACGCCCGATAACGCACCGACGAACGAACCCGTGAAGGATGCCGTCAGGGCATTACCCGCGCGGCCCTGCTGAGCCAGGGGGTAGCCATCGAAGGTGGTGGCCACTGATGAGGTCTCGCCCGGGATATTGAAGAGAATCGACGTGATCGCGCCAGCGAACAATGACCCCCAGTAAATGCACGACAGCATGATGATGGCCGAGGTGGGCGGCATCGTGAAGGTCAGCGGCAGCAATATCGCGACCCCGTTGGGGCCTCCCAATCCGGGGAGCACACCGATGATGACGCCCAGCACCAGGCCGATGAACATCATGCCCAGGTTGTACCAGCTCAGGACCGTGGCAAATCCATGGAATAAAGAGTTCAGTTCTTCCACTTGCAGTCTCCTCCTGGTTTCAGTAACCGAACAGGGCTTCGAGCGGCCCTTTCGGTAGAGGCACCATGAACTGAACTTCGAACATCCAGAACAACAGTACGTTTACGCTGACGCTGATCACCACCGTTTTGAGCCAGGAGATTTTGCCCAGCAATCGCATAAAGGCGGCGATGAACAGCGTCGATGCCACGTAAATCCCGAGGAATTGAATCAGCAGCACATACACGGCAGTGGGAAGTAATACCAGCAGTACCAATCGGAACCGCTCCCAACTGACGAAAACTTCCCGATTGGGGTTCTTGCTGAACCTTGCCTTCAGGAACACGGCCACACTAGCGATGCAGATGATGAGCCCAATATGAAAAGGGAAATATCCCGACTCGGGCCCGTCCGACGCCCATGCGACGCCGATGCGATGGTTGTCCACCATCATGACCACGCCTACGAAGAAAAAGACGACGGCGGTAATCGCGTCAACGGCACTGTGCGTCAACCCGCCTTTCGACGGGTTGCCCTGCGTTTGCTGATGATCCATCCTGACTCCTCGGGCTGATTACTTCGCGGCCAGACCGGCTTCTTCCATCAAGGCTTTGTGATTCGCTTCGTCCTTTTCCAGGAATTTCACGAACGCCTCGCCGGTCCGGTAGTCGCCTTTGAGCGCCTGTTTGGCTAAGTAGTCTTTCCATTCCTGCGTTTCGCTGACTTTCTTGATCAGGTCGGCGTAATACGCGGCCTGTTCAGCCGTGGTGTCGGGGGGCAGGAAGAAGGCCCGCAGCATCTGATATTGCACGTCGTAGCCGGCGTCTTTGCAGGTCGGAATGTCGGCCCATGACTGTTCTTTGGTGACCTTGTTTGTGTATGCCATGCGCTCATCCGAGAACACGCACAAGGCATTGACTTGGCCGGCACGCCACTGCGCGATATTCTCGCTGGGATTGTTCACGTTGGAGTTGGTGTGCTTGCCCACCAGCTGGGTGGCAGCTTCGCCGCCACTCTTGTAGGGCACATAGGTGAACTTCACTCCAGCGGCTTTTTCGAGCGCCACGGTGATGATCTGATCCTCGCGTTTTGCACCGGTGCCGCCCATTTTGAACTGACCAGCGGGCGCTGCCTTGACCGCTTTCAAATAGTCTGCGGCCGTCTTGTAGGGCTCTTCGGCATTGGTCCACAGTAGGAACTCGTCCTGGGCGATCATGGCGACCGGGTTCAGATCTCGCCAGTTAAAGGGCAGCTTGACGGCGAGAGGCAGGGTGTAGATGGCAGAAAAGGCCACCATCAGTTTGTGCGGATCCTTTGGCGAGCTCTTGGTATCCATGATGCCTTCGGCTCCGCTGGCGCCACCCTTGTTCAGCACCAGCATGGACTGCTTCATCAGCTTGTGCTTGAGGATGATGCCCTGGATCGTGCGTGCCATTTGATCGGACGCGCCACCTGCGCCAGCGGGTACGATGATCTCGACCGGACGGGTGGGTTCCCATGCCTGCGCGGGCAACGCGGTCAAGCCGGCCAGCGCCGTTAGCGACGCGATTAAATAGGATTTCTTCGACAGTCTGTGAGTCAGGTGCTTCATGAGTGTCTCCTCCGGGTCGTGCTACGGGAGCGTCCGGTATCGGTACGCTTTGTTTTTGAGCCTTCCTGCCTGTCCGGCGAGTCCTGTTCTTATTTCCCAAGCTTGCGGACTTTATGCACTGTGATGCTGCTTGATCTACTTGTCGCCCATCGTATTTCGGGTCTTGTTTGTGTCAGGCTGTCAGGCGGGCTGAGCCCGACTGGTCTGCGCCAGGTAATCCAGCGCGGCCTGCACCCCGCCCTTGTTGTGCGGCACACCGGCGTTGCCTAAACCCATTTCCACGCCGGAAAGGGTGCCGCACAGCGTCAGGTCATTGAAATCGCCCAGATGGCCGATACGGAAAACCTTGTCCGACAGTTTGCCCAGGCCTTGTCCCAGCGACATGTTGAAATGCGTCAGCACGACCTTGCGGAAGGCGTCCGCGCTATGCCCCTCGGGCATCACCACGGCCGTCAAGGCGGGGCTGTACGCTTCGGGCTTGACGCACAGGATCTCCAGCCCCCACGCGCGGACCGCGCGACGGGTGGCTTCGCCATGCCGTTTGTGGCGTGCGAAGACATTGTCCAATCCTTCCGCCTGCAGCATCTCCTGCGCCTCGCGCAAACCGTAGAGCAGGTTGGTTGCGGGGGTGTATGGAAAATATCCGCTCGGATTGATGGCCAGCATCTCCTTCCAGTCCCAGTACGAGCGCGGCAGTGCGGCCGTTTCGGAGGCTTTCAGGGCCTTGGCGCTGACGGCGTTGAACGACAGTCCGGGCGGCAGCATCAATCCTTTCTGAGAGCCGGCCACCGTGACATCGACGCCCCATTCGTCGTGCCGGTAGTCCACCGAGCCCAGGGATGAGATCGTGTCCACCATCAGCAGGGCGGGGTGGCCGGTGGCATCGATCGCCTGGCGCACCGCCGCGACATCGCTGACGGCACCGGTGGCAGTTTCGTTGTGCACCACGCACACCGCCTTGATCTCGTGGCCGCTATCTGCGGCCAGGCGCTTGCCGATCTGTTCGGGATCCGCACCATGGCGCCAATCACCCTCCTGGAACTCTACCTGCAGCTTCAGTCGTTCGGCGAGCTTTTTCCAGAGCGTGGCGAAATGCCCGGTCTCTGCCATCAGGATCTTGTCGCCGGGTGACAGCGTGTTCACCAGCGCGGCCTCCCAGGCGCCGGTGCCCGAGGCGGGGTAGATGATCACGTCGCCCTCGGTCTTGAAGATTTTCTTCATGCCCGCCAGTACGGCCCTTCCGAGCTCTCCAAATTCGGGGCCACGGTGATCGATGGTGACATTGTCGATAGCGCGCAGTACACGATCAGGGACATTGGTGGGACCCGGGATCTGCAGGAAGTGACGGCCGGATGGGTGCGAGTGCAGCGGCATCATGAGGGTGCTCCTGATTATTTGGTATACAAAATACAAATATTAATGAAGAATACGCAGCAAAGGCGCTCTTTCGCAAGCAAAAGTTTTGCCGCGCCACAGCATTTTTATAGGTATAGGATAGGTAAAATAGGCGGAATCCTTTAATCGGTACGGCATGGGGCATGGTTATCGTTGATGATGTGCGACATTCCTATTTTTGTATACAAATGAAAATTGATGCTGTGAACCATCCCCGCCATTCTTCCTCGCCGCAGACGGAGCCGGTCCCCTCGTCAGAGGCGGTCGACAGGCGCACGTTGCCCGCAACCATCGCCGATCGCCTGAGGGAAATGATCATCGAGGGTGAGTTGGCGGCGGATACGCGGCTGAACGAGCGCGCACTGTGTGACCGACTGCAGGTGTCGCGCACACCCTTGCGCGAAGCCTTCCGGCTGTTGGCGGCCGATGGGTTGGTTCGTATTCAGCCCAACCGGGGCGCGCATGTTGTGGCCCTGTCCGAAAAAGACATTCGGGAAAGCTTCGAAGTCATGGGCGCTCTGGAAGCGTTGTCTGGCGAGCTGGCCTGCCAGCGCATCACGGATCAGGAGATCGCCGAGATCAAGGCGCTGACCTACGAGATGCAGGCGTGTCATGCCCGGCAAAATCTTTCGTCGTACTACCATGTCAACCGCGCCATTCACGATCGCATCAATGGCGCGGGCCACAATGACTTGCTGTCGCAGGTGTACAAAAACATCAACCTGCGACTACAGAACTTGCGGTTCCGATCCAATCTCAATCACGACAAATGGGATCGGGCTATGCAAGAGCACCTGGACATGGCTGACGCCCTGGCGTCGCGCGATGGTCCCCGGCTCGCGCAGATTATGCGCGAGCACCTTCGGCGCAAGGGCGAGGCAGTTCTGGAAAATCTGAAGCTCGCGACCGATGGTGCCGAGGCCTCCCAAACCACCGGCGTCCCTGACACTCCAGATGTCGCTGACGCCGCAAGCGAACCCTGATATTGCTCACCGATCTGTTGCAGGAATCCCATGAACGCGCCCTTATCCCCTCAAGCACATGCCGAACTGAATCCGTTGCATCTTGAACTGGCCGCCCGCCTGCGCAATGAAACGCAGGGCGAGGTTCTGTTCAGCCGGGGCGCGCGAGGGCGTTATTCGACCGACGCATCCATCTATCAGATCGAACCCGTCGGCGTGTTGATTCCCAAGAGGGGCGATGATGTCGCGGCAGCGCTGAACCTGTGTCGCGAGATGTCCGTACCCGTGCTGGCGCGCGGCGCTGGCACCTCGCAATGCGGCCAGACCGTGGGTGCCGCCCTCGTCATCGACAACAGCAAATACCTGAATCGCGTCCTCGATTTCGACCTGGCCGCCATGACGGTGACGGTGGAACCCGGCATCGTGCTGGATCACCTGAATGCATGGCTCAAGCCGCACGGAGTCTGGTTTCCGGTGGACGTCAGCACGGCCGCGCAATGCACGATTGGCGGTATGGCGGGTAATAATTCCTGTGGCTCGCGGTCGATCGCCTACGGCAATATGGTTCACAATGTGCTAAGTATCGATGCCTTGCTGTTGGATGGCACCGCCGCGACTTTTGGGGAGGCAGCCCGCATGGGCAATGCGTCGCCCCGCATACGTACCATCATGGATCGGTTGACTGAGATCGCCGCGCGCGAGCGCGACGAAATCGAGCGTATGGTGCCGTCCGTGCTGCGTCGCGTGGGTGGCTATAACCTGGATATCTTTCATCCGCAAAGCCCGCGTCCGTATACCGCCGACGGCAAGATCAATCTGGCGCATATGCTTGTGGGCAGCGAGGGCACGCTGGCCTATACCCGCAGTATCACGCTCAAGCTGTCGCCGTTGCCCGCCGCCAAAGCGCTGGGTGTGGTCAATTTCCCGACCTTCTATCAGGCCATGGATATGACCCGCCACATCGTGGGCTTGGGGCCCTGTGCGGTTGAGTTGGTCGACCGGACGATGATCGATCTGGCTCGCAGCAATCCCGCTTTTCGTCCTGTTATCGATAGCGCGCTGATCGGCGAACCCGCGGCTGTTCTGCTGGTCGAATTTGCCGGCGAGTCCCAGGATGAGCAACTGTCCCACCTGGCGAGGTTGGTCGAGCTGATGGGGGATCTGGGACTGCCCGGCTCAGTTGTGGAAATGCCGGATGCCGCGGCACAGAAAGCGCTTTGGGATGTTCGCAAGTCCGGCTTGAACATCATGATGAGCATGCGCGGAGACGGCAAGCCGGTTTCCTTCATCGAAGACTGCGCCGTGCCGCTAGAGCATCTGGCCGAATACACGAGCCAGTTGACCGATGTGTTTACCCGACACGGCACGAAGGGCACGTGGTATGCCCATGCCTCGGTGGGCACGTTACACGTCAGGCCCATTCTGGACATGCGTCGGGACGGCGCGGCGAAGATGCGCGCCATCGCCGAAGAAGCCGGCGCATTGGTGCGGCGCTACAAGGGCGCTTTTTCCGGCGAGCACGGCGACGGACTGGTGCGTAGCGAATGGGTAGGCTGGCAATTCGGCCCGAGGCTCACGCGCGCGTTCGAAGAAATCAAGGATGCTTTTGATCCGGACAGGCTGATGAATCCGGGCAAGATCGTACGCAGCAGCAAGATGGACGATCGATCCTTGTACCGCTTCAAGCCAGACTATCGCACGATTGCGCTCAAGCCGGCGCTGGACTGGTCCGCCTGGAACGTGAATAGTGACCCCGCCACGGAAACGGTCAGTGCACCGGGTACCGGTGACGACCCGGCCCAGGGGTTGGCCAAGGCGGTGGAAATGTGCAACAACAACGGCCACTGCCGCAAGTTCGATGCTGGCACGATGTGTCCCAGCTACCGCGTTACACACGACGAGCAGCATCTGACGCGCGGTCGCGCCAACACCTTGCGCCTGGCCCTGTCGGGTCAACTGGGCGACGATGCTTTCACGTCTGACGAGATGCGTGCCACCATGGACCTGTGCGTCAGTTGCAAAGGCTGCAAGCGCGACTGCCCTACCGGCGTGGATATGGCACGCATGAAAATCGAGTTCCTGGATCAGTGGCGGCAGAAGCGTGGCCTGGCGCTAAAGGACCGGATCATTGCCACGTTGCCGCGCTGGGCCCCCTGGGGCGCCCGTTTGCCCTTTCTATTTAACCTGCGAGATACCTTGCCAGGCGCCGCCTGGTTGTCGGAGCGCCTGTTGGGGTTCTCGTCAAAGCGGACCTTGCCGAAATGGCGCAGCGACGTCTTTACCGATCAAGCTGTGTCGACCGATGCGGACACGGCTGACGTCGTGCTGTTTGCCGATACCTTTAACAATTATTTCGAATCCGAGAACGCCCGGGCGGCGCTTCAGGTATTGCAGGCGGCGGGCTATCGTGTCCACGTTGCAGTTCCGGCCGCGAATGATGCCGAGCCCAAGCGTCCCTTGTGCTGCGGTCGCACCTATCTGTCGGCCGGCATGGTCGATCAGGCGAAAGTCGAAGCCCGCCGCGTCGTGGATGCCCTGCGGCCGTTCGTCGCGCGGGGGATTCCCATCGTGGGTCTGGAGCCTTCGTGTTTGCTTTCGCTACGCGATGAATTCTTGGTGATGGGCTTGGGCGAAGACGCCCAGGCATTGTCGCGGCACGCTTACCTTTTCGAGGAATTTCTGGCCAACGAATTGAAGGCGGGTCGGCTCGATCTCAAGCTGAACCCGTTGCCAGAGAAGCGCGCCCTATTGCATGGCCACTGCCACCAAAAAGCCTTCGACGCCGTTAAGCCCGTCCAGCAGATCCTGGGGCTGATCCCGGACCTGAAGGTGCAACTGATCGAGTCGAGTTGCTGCGGCATGGCGGGCAGTTTCGGCTACGAGGCGTCGCACTACGAAACCTCCATGAAAATGGCCGAGCTGTCCCTGCTGCCGGCGGTACGCGAGGCCGGCGCCGACACCGTGCTGGTCGCGGACGGCACCAGTTGCCGTCATCAGATTGCCGATGGTACGCAAGCGCAAGGGGGGCTGCGAGCGGAGCATGTGGCCTGTGTGCTTCAACGGGCTCTGCCAAGTAACGCGGAGAGCACCCGCTGATTCGCGACGGGGTCGTAGGGCAAGCTTTGCTCAATCTCGTCATTGAACTTTGCTACAGTATTCGCAAGCAAAATGACGACAAGGAAAAGCTATGTCCTTCGAAGGAAGCTGTCATTGCGGCGCTGTCAGATTTGAAGTCCAGGGCCCCATCCCGACGCAGGCCGTCAGTTGCAATTGTTCGCATTGCCGGCGCAAGGGGTTTCTGTTGTCCTTCGTTCCGGCAGAGCAATTTACGTTGGTGCAAGGTGAGGACTCGCTGCGCTCGTATCGATTCAACACGCACAAGATTGACCATCGTTTTTGCCAGACGTGCGGCATAGAGGCTTTCGCCGAGGGGGCGAATCCAGACGGGTCCGCGGTTCGTGCTGTAAACCTGCGTTGTGTGCCATCCATTGACCTGGATGCGTTGACGTTACAGAAATTTGACGGCGCCGCTGCTTAGGGAATTTTGTTGGCGGGATGGCGAGACACACTGATCAGCTACAATTCCGTCCACACAAAAGCCCAGCTAGGCGACTAGACGCTCCGCCATCCTTGTTCCGACCCCGACCGGTCTCGGTTGGGGTTTTTTGCTGCTGGGCCACCCTAAGGCAAAAAACCATCCACGCTGCGCCTTCGGCTTGCTGCCCCCAAGGGGCTTTTTTACTTATTCGCCCGAAAATGAAGATTTCCCCTCGATGATTATTCTCAAGAACGTGACCGTGCGTCGCGGCAGCAAAGTATTGCTCGACAAAACCTCCGTTACGCTTAATCCCGGGGAAAAGGTAGGCTTGGTCGGCCGCAATGGTGCGGGCAAGTCATCGTTATTCGCCGTGCTCAATGGCACCCTGCACGAGGACGCCGGCGAATTTTCCATTCCTGCGCAGTGGCGTATGTCGCAAGTGGCGCAGGATATGCCGGAAACCGAGCAAAGCGCGACGGATTTTGTGGTGGAGGGCGACACCGTCTTGCTGGCCGCGCAAACCGAGGTCGCCGCCTCCGAGGCCAGCGAGGATGGCATGCGTATGGCGCACGCCTACATGGCATTACACGACGCAGGCGCACACGATGCGCCCGCCCGTGCGCAGGCGCTCATATTAGGGCTTGGTTTCAGCGTGGCCGAGCTCGACAGGCCGGTAAACAGTTTCTCGGGCGGATGGCGCATGCGCCTGCAATTGGCGCGAGCCCTGATGTGCCCGTCAGAATTGCTGTTGCTGGACGAGCCGACCAACCACTTGGATTTGGACGCGCTGGTATGGTTGGAAGCCTGGCTCAAGAATTATGCCGGCACGATGGTCGTCATCAGCCATGACCGTGAGTTCCTGGATGCCGTCACCGCTGTCACGCTACATATCGACCAGGGCAAACTGGTGCGCTATGGCGGCAATTACAGCAAGTTTGAAGACATGCGGGCTGAGCAAATGTTGCTGCAACAGGCAGCACACGCCAAGCAGCAGGAAAAGGCTGCGCATCTGCAAAAATTCATTGACCGATTCAAGGCAAAAGCCAGCAAGGCCAAGCAGGCACAAAGCCGGGTCAAGGCTCTGGAGCGCATGGAAAAAATTGCGCCCATTCTGGCCGACGCAGAGTTCCAGTTCGAATTCAAAGAGCCTTTGAACTTGCCCAACCCCATGCTGTCGATGTCCGCCGCCAGCTGCGGTTACCCGCCACCGGAAGACGCGCCGACCGGTGCAACGCCCACCGTCATCGTGCAGAACATCAATCGTTCTGTCTTGGCGGGACAACGTATCGGTATTCTTGGTGCCAACGGCCAAGGTAAGTCGACATTGGTAAAAACCATTGCCGGCGCATTGCACCCGATCGCGGGCGAGATCATCACGGGGAAAGGCCTGAATATCGGCTACTTTTCTCAGCAGGAGTTGGATGTCTTGCGGCCCGCCGACAATCCGCTGGAACACATGATTCGTCTGGTGCGAGACACTCCGGCTGGCATGCGCCCCAGCGCTATGGACTGTCGCGAACAGGGGCTGCGCAATTTCCTGGGCACCTTTAATTTCAGTGGCGACATGGTCAAGCAGGCTGTTGGCAGTATGAGCGGCGGAGAAAAGGCGCGTCTGGTTTTGTGCATGATCGTCTGGCAACGTCCCAATTTACTGCTGCTCGACGAACCGACCAATCATCTGGATCTGGCTACCCGCGAGGCCCTGAGCGTTGCCTTGAACGAGTTCGAGGGTTCAGTGATGCTGGTCAGCCATGATCGCGCATTGTTGCGCTCCGTTTGCGACGAGTTCTGGCTGGTATCGCGCGGTGGGATAAAAGACTTCGAGGGCGACCTGGATGATTACCAGGTTTATTTATTAGAAGAAGCCAAACGCCAGCGCGAGGCTGCTTCTCGGCGGGCTGCTTGATCCAGAGGGCGTATCGCTGACTGTTGGGCACGTCGGGACTTTGCCGAGTCCTGTACCCAACGTCAGCGATTTTTTCAGCGGCCGCGGGTCATCGATTCCAGTACACCGTCACGCTTTATCCAGCCATGGAACAGCGCGGCCGCAAGATGCAGCAGCACCGTGGCAAACAGCAGAAAGGCAAGATAACGGTGGGCGCCGCGCAACCAGGCAAACAGGGCTGCATCAGTGGGCGCAATGGGTGGCAATAGCCAGCCACCCACTATTACTGGATAACCGCCGGCCGACACCATCGCCCAGCCGATCACCGGCATGGCGAACATCAGCACGTATAACAAAATGTGCGACGCGTGCGACGCCTTGCGCTGCCAAGCCGGCATCGTGCCGGGCAACGCTGGAACCCCTTTGTACAGCCGCGTACCCAGGCGTATGCATACCAGCACCAGCAGTGCTACGCCCAGCGGCTTGTGGATCTGCATCAGCCATTGATGACGCTCGGAAACCGTGGCCACCATGCCCACGCCGATAAACAGCATCGCAATGATGCCGATCGCCATTAACCAATGCAGAAAACGTGACAGCCGACTGAACTTGGCCGGAGGGCGATGAAGGGAATAGGCTGACAAGCTCATTGTGTGCGCTCCGGTAGGGTCGGATGAGGTGAGATCATTGCCCCCTGGTGTGGTCCCTCTCTAGTGCGACGTTCATAAGACGCCGCATAAGCGGCTGAGCGCGCCGGCAACAGCGGGTCATCTGAAATAGCAATACCTTGCGGCAGCACAGTCGGGTCGTAATTCACATCGCGGCAAGGGCCTTCGTCTTGCGGGACGCCGCTGGTTATCACCAAGGTACCTGCGTCGACGGTGGGCCGATCTTCCGGCCACTCCTTGGTCGCGTCATTAGTGGGGTCGTCGGCTGTTCCCAGCGTCACCAGCAGACGCCAGGTCAATGGCCCTTGCTCCAACCGTTGCAGCAGGTCGGCTTGCAAAAAATTGCCATCATGCTGCGGTTGGGCCGCTGACGCCGCTGCGGCATTCAACGGTGCCAGACGCCAGCGTACGGGCTGTTGCTTGCCTTGCGCATCGACAAAGTAAAAGGCATTCAGGCTGTAGTAGCTTTCGGTGGCGTAGCTGGCCGACGGTTTGGCGGTCTTGGCCCATGCACGGAATGCCGCCGTTTCGGGGTGCGCCGCGAAAAACGCTTGTACGCGTTGCGGGTCGGGCTTGCCAGTCGTAGGATCAGGGCTGGTGGCAACCTGCTGGTCGTAGAACGCCTGCGGCGTCGCCACCGCGAACACCGGTATGTTGTTCATGGCGGCGCGCCACTGTTCACCATTGGGGGACTTGAACAGCAATGCAAAACTGCGGACGGGCACACTCGCATCCGGCACAACCGGATTACCGCCCGGCAAGGCTAACCGCCCCACGACCGGCGTTTTGCCCGATGCGAGCACCGCCGCCGTTGACAACGCATGTGCCGAACCATTGCTTTCAAAATGGCCAACGACACAGACCCCCTTGGCGTGATTGCGACGAAAGCCCGGATGGACGCCGCTCTTGGCTTCCAGTGCATCCACCACTCGGTCCGGCGTCAGCCGTTGCGGGTCCAGCCAGCCGCCCACGTACGCAAAAGCAGCACCCGAGGCAAGCAAAATAGTGCCGATCACGCCCAGGCGCAGGTAAGTTTGCCGGGCATTGAGCGGCCGGGCATCGCGTTCAGGTTCGTGCTGCATAAGGCTCCTTACCCCGATAGGGCGCTGAATATCCCTGTAAGACGCCAGGCCAGAAAAATTATTCCATCAGGGAATAATTTTTCTCTTACAACATAGATCCAGAGAGCTGCTTATCCTTTGAATAAGTGAGTCGCATGTGTGATCGCTCCGCCAGCCCTGATCGCCGCTGCCACGAGGGCGGCTTGCGCCAATTGCTCATCGGTTGCGCCAGCGGTGCGAGCTGCCTTGGTATGCAATTCCAGGCAATAAGGGCACTGGGTGGTGAGCGAGACCGCGACGGCAATCAGTTGCTTCGTACGAACCGAGAGCGCACCCTCGGCAAATACCGCCTTATCAAATGCCCAGAAACCGGCCATTGCCTCGGGTGCGGTTTCGTCCAGCTTCTTCAGTAAACTCATGTTTTTCATGTCGTACATGGGATATCTCCGTAGAAAGGGGGTGAACGAATCATGCTAGTCTCATCACCGTGCGATCTGATCCAGAATTCGTGCGAAATCGTCCAAAATGGTAAGCCTGGCTTAGCCGCTTCTGACGTTCTTGACGAATTGCTGGCTACTCTCGAAGTGGGCGCAACGCATTTCACTGCTTGCGACATTCGGCGAGGCTGGAGCGTCAAGTTCGACGCCTGTCAGACCGCGACCTTGCACTATTGTCTGGCGGGCACGGGAACCTTGACCCTCCCGCGAGATGCGATCGCGCTGAATCCCCATACCTTTGTGCTCTTGCCGGCCGGCATTGCCTATTGTCTGGAGAGCTCCCCATCATCGCCAATACGGCTGGAATACCGGCAAAGGCTTCACGCGCCGCAAACAGGTCAATCGGTCCCCACGGTCACGGTCGGTCAGGGTGAACCTGGAATGTCTACCGCTTGCGGGGAGGTGAGTATCGGTCCCCAATCCGGTCCGGACCCGTTCAGTTTCTTGAGGGCACCCCTGGTGGCGCGCTTTGATGATGCTGAAGGGCTGCGCAGCCAATTCGTCATGATGTTGGCAGAGGCTTCCCGGTCCGCCGTGGGGTCGCGCGCGCTGATCGAGACATTATTGAAACAGTGCTTAATTCTGGCGCTACGCCGTTGCATACAACAAGGCGACCGTGTGTTGCCCTGGCTGTTCGATGTCAGCGATTCCGGACTTGCCCTTGCGCTAAAAGCTATTTTCCGACAACCTGAGGCTCCATTTACCGTCGAACGCCTGGCTACGATTGCCGGCATGAGCCGCTCTTCGTTTGCTGCGTCCTTCACCGAGAATTTCGGCCGCTCTCCCATGAGTTTGGTGAAAATTGTTCGTCTGCGTCGCGCAGCGGAGTTGTTGACCACGACCTCGCTGCCCGTCGCCGATGTGGCCAAGCGCGCGGGATTTTCTAGCCGCAGCAATTTTTCCCACTCGTTCAGCCTGTTATATGGAACAGATCCGTCCGGGTTTCGCCGCGCGTCCAGGCTGAGATAGGAGGCTGGCGCAGCTAGCGGGGAGGGTTGACTGCGGATGTTCTCTGTTGGTGTCGAGCCTCTTGGGAGGTATCGTGTGAGTGATGTAAGCTGATTGCTGTTCACTCGGCTAGCGCACGATGCGGCGATCGACCTGCTGTTCGCCGCCACAGGTATCCCGATATGGCAAAAACAGGGGCGTCCACATTCAAGGCAACACTACTTCGTCCGGCGAAACCCGGTGAGGACGACGCATGGGCGTTTCTGGTTTTGCCCAAAACCGCTAGCGATACCTTACCGAGGCGGGGTCGAACCTCCGTAGAGGGGACGATTAACGGGTGTCCGTTTCAAGCCACATTGGAACCCGACGGTCAGCTCAGCCATTGGCTCAAGGTCGATGACTCGCTTCAAAAGACCGCGGCCGTGTCACCTGGAGACACGGTGACCGTTCAATTATCTTCGGCCAAGCCGGAACCCGAGCCGCAAGTCCCCAACGACCTGCGGGAAGCCCTTGCCGCATCTGCGGACGCTAAGGCGGCTTGGGACGACACGACGACCATCGCACGGGTGGATTGGATCCACTGGATTGAGTCGGCAAAGCAGGCCAAAACACGGCAGCGCCGGGTCGAGAACGCTTGCGACATGCTGGCTTCGGGAAAGCTGCGTGTCTGCTGCTTTGATCAGTCTGGTTTCTATAGCAAGAGTCTGAGCGCGCCTAAGACGAAGGCATAGCCCTGCGACGGCTTCTTTGGCTAGAATCCAACGCCGCACCGGCGTTGGCACAGAGCTAGGCCTTTGTAAGGGTAAAACCCCCCCACCTTTCGTGAATAATAACGATTATCATACGTGTTCTGTTACTTTTGAACATGGAATTCATGGTGGAACAACCCTCCGGCGATCGCGCAGGCGCGCAAAGACGCATGACCGTAGCCATCAAACGCGTATTGACCGGTGGCGGCGTGGCGTTTTATGCGGCGACGGCAACGGCACAGACGACGGCACCGGATGCGGCGTCCATCAGCGTGTTACCCACCGTCACGGTGTCGGGTGCGCCGGAGGCCTTGGGCGAGGCGCCTGCGCCGATCGCGGGGGGCCAGATCGGCGGGGGGGCCCGCATGGGCATTCTGGGCAACACCTCCATCATGGACACGCCCTTCAGCGTTACGAGCTACACCGCCCAGACCATAGAAAACGCGCAGGCGCGCTCTGTGGCCGACGTGGCTACCTTGGATCCGTCTGTACGCATGAGCAGTGCGCGATCCAACATTAACGAAGACCTCACCATCCGCGGCTTCAATGTGCCTACGGCGGACTTTGCGTTCAACGGCATGTTCGGCTTGGCTCCCTACTGGCGTGCCCCCGTCGAGACGCTGGAGCGGGTGGAAATCATCAAAGGCCCGTCCGCGGCACTGTTTGGCATGACGCCGGGCGGCAGCATAGGTGGCGTCGTCAACCTGGTGCCCAAGCGCGCGACCGATGAGCCGATCACCCGCATTACAGGCAGCGTGGCATCGGACTCTGTTTTTGGCGTGCATGCAGACATCGGCCGCCGCTTCGGGCCGGACAACGCTTTCGGGATACGCGTGAACGCGATGACCCGGGATGGTGATACGCCGATCAAGGGTCAATCGGTGCGTGATAGCCTGGCTTCTCTGGCGCTGGACTATCGTGGCGAATCACTGCGCGCCTCACTGGACCTGCTTTGGCAAAAGGAACACATCGACAATGTCGTGCGCCAGTTCCAGATGGGCCCGGCCTTGACGTCGGTCCCCGAGGCGCCGAGCAACAACAACCCCTATCCCGGCCTGGGCTATAGCGATGGTCGCAATGGCTCGGGTGTCTTCAAGGTCGAATACGACTTGACGGACAACATCACCGCCTACGCCGGTTATGGTCAGCGCAAGTTGAACTGGGATTCCTTTGCCGCGAACCCCGTCCTGCTGAACTCGCAAGGCGATTATTCCTTCGCTGGCGGCTGGCAACGGATGACGGTCGACAGCAAGTCCACCGAGGCTGGCTTACGCGGTACGTTCGCCACCGGCCCGGTGAATCACAACGTCGCCTTCAGCTACACCAAGCTGGACCAGGACGCCCGACTGGGTTTCTATACGGACTATCCGGTTGGCAGTTCCAATATCTATTCGGGCGACGTCTTCGACACCCCCTCTACATCCGGCGTCGACAACCCGCTGCGGCGATACCAGGATACGAAACTCACCAGCTATGCCTTGGCGGACACCCTGTCCTTCATGCAGGATCAGTTGCAATTGTCTTTGGGCGTGCGCCGCCAGCAGGTAGAAAGCCAGAACTACAACTTCATGACTGGCGATGCCAGTGGGCCGCGCTACGACGAGCGCGCCACTACGCCATTCGCCGGCGTGGTATTCAAAGTACGGCCCGACCTCTCGCTGTATGCCAGCTACGTCGAAGGCTTGTCCCAGGGCGACACCGCACCCACCAGCGCGGCAATTACCAATCCCGGTGAAACGCTACCGCCGTTCAAGTCCAAGCAAAAAGAGATCGGCGTCAAATACAACCTGAACGACGACATATTGGCCACGATCAGCCTGTTTGAACTGACCCGGCCCAGTTCCGGCATCTCTGGCGATACCTTTGGTGTCTTCGGTGAACAGCGCAACCGCGGCCTGGAGGCTACCTTCGCAGGTGAGGTGACGCGTGGCGTGCGATTACTGGGCGGCGTCAGCTACATCGACGGCGTCATCACCGACGCCGTGTCACCCGACCTCGAAGACAACAAGGCCATCGGCGTGCCCGATTGGCAATTCAACCTCGGCGCGGAATGGGATACGCCTTTCCTGCCAGGCTTGACGTTGACGGGGCGTGTCATCTACACCGCCAGCACGTATGCCGATGCCGCCAATTCGCTGTCCGTTCCCAGCTGGACCCGGGTTGACGCCGGCGCGCGCTACGAGACCAAGATCAGTGGTAAGCCCGTCACGTTCCGCCTGAATGTGGAAAACCTGTTTGACAGGGATTACTGGGGCACCGCGACCGCGGGCTACCTGTTTGTAGGATCGCCGCGCACGTTCACACTATCGACCAGCATCGCCTTCTGAGGACACCGTGATGTCTACCCATACTTGGTCCTGGATTCATAAGTGGAGCAGTCTGGTCTGCACGGTATTCATGCTGCTGCTTTGCCTGACCGGGCTACCCCTTATCTTTCACGAAGAAATCGAGCACCTGTCGGGCGTGGTCGAGGCGCCGCTCATGCCTGCGGGTACGCCGAACGCCAGTATGGACCAGATTGCGCAGGCGGCATTGGAACGCCGTCCGGGCGAGGTCATCCGCTACATGTTCTGGGAGCAGGATGAGCATCCCGACATTACGTATGTCTCGATGGCCAGTGCCGTCGATGCCCCGCCCGAGGAGAACAACGCGGTCGTTGTGGATTCGCGCACGGCCAAGGTGCTGGACGAACCGGCGACCAATGAAGGTTTCATGTATGTCATGCTCAAGCTCCATACGGATATGTTTGCAGGGTTGCCGGGCATGCTATTCCTGGGGGCCATGGGCCTGCTGATGGTCGTGGCCATCGTGTCGGGGGTGGTGCTGTACTACCCCTTCATGCGCCGCCTGAAATTCGGCGCGCTACGCACCCAGCGAAGCACGCGCGTCAAATGGCTGGACTGGCACAACCTGCTGGGCATCGTCACGGTGGTCTGGCTTACGGTGGTGGGTATTACGGGTACCATTAATACACTGAACCGAGTCGTCCTGGGACTGTGGCAGATGGACCAGATGGCCGAAATGACGGCGCCTTACCGCGGCTTGCCGCCTGTGACCCAGCCTGCGCATCTGGAACAGTCCATCCGCGCCGCTCGCGCCGCGGTGCCCGACATGACTGTGAGCCTGGTGGCATTTCCGGGAACGATGTTCTCCAGTCCCCATCACTACACCTTCTTTCTGAAGGGCAGCACGCCAGTCACTGCGCGCCTGCTCAAGCCTGCCCTGGTCGATGCCTCCACCGGTCGCCTGACCGATTCGCGGGATATGCCCTGGTACGTGAAGACGCTGTTCCTGTCGCAGCCGCTGCACTTTGGCGACTACGGCGGTCTGCCGTTGAAGCTGCTATGGGCGTTGTTGGACATTTTCGCTATCGTTGTCCTGGGCAGCGGCTTATACCTGTGGTTGCGCAAGCCCAAGGCGGTGACGGCGCCCAAGACGCAGACCGACGGCATGCCAGAGCCCGCAAGTGCCCTGCGCCGCACGAATACTAACGAGGTCGCGCAATGAACAAGTATGAATTCCGGTATGTGCGCACCGATCACCAGCAATCGCCTGGCGAGGTTTTTAACGTCCCGATCTGGTTGGGCGTAGCGTCTATCGTTGGTCTTGTATCGGCGCTGCTGGGCGATGGCGTTTGGGACGGATTGTCGTGGCTGGTGATACTGGCGCCGATTGCGACTGTGGTGTGGGCCTGGCGTCGACGAGGCGGGTGAACGGGGCGAGAGTTATGCTCGGACGTTGCTTCACTGATAGGCACAGCGGTTTGATAAGCGCCTTGCTGCCCTAGGATGCTCTTTTTGACGGTGCGGCGCCCGATTTGGTTTATCGATACCCATGCCCATTATCCAATGCTTAGCGCATAGCTATAACGCGCCGATCTGCCAGCGATTGGATAGCCGATGCTTCCATGCCTAGTCTTTCACTCAGTACTTCTCGTGTGTGCTGTCCAAGCTTAGGGGCTGCGTGGCGATATTGCACAACAGATTCGGAGAACTTCACCGGATTCGCTACACCGGGGACCTGTTTTCCGTCGTTATCCGGCATATTGACCTGCATGTTTCGATGTTGGATTTGCGGATGTTCAAAAACCGCTTTGTAATCGTTGATACGACCGTTTGGGATGCCGTGATCAGTCAGTCGCGCTAGCCAGTATGCTGACTCCCGCGTGATAAAGGTACGCTCGACTTCCGGGATCAACGCCTGACGATGAATGATGCGGTCGCTTCCCGTAGCGTAGCGCGGATCGGTAGCCAGATCGTCCCGTTGCAATGCCTGGCAGAATCGCTGCCATTGCGCGTCGTTGCCGGCGGCCACAATGACGTGACCATCGCTCGATTTCAGTACTTCATAGGGAACCAGAGCAGGGTGTGCATTACCGTAGCGCTGTGGTACGTCCCCGCTGACCAAATGGTTAAAAGCCAGGTTCGCACCAAAAGCTGTTATGCAGTCGAGTAATGCAAGATCTATGTACTGACCCGTGCCGGTCGTGGCCCGCCGGTGGAGCGCGGCGAGCACTGCGCTTGACGCGTACATCCCCGTGACGATATCCGCGATAGCCACGCCGACTTTCTGAGGCCCGCCACCAGGGAGATTGTCACGCTCACCTGTGACGCTCATCAAGCCGCCTTCCCCCTGAAAAATAAAGTCATATCCAGGACGGGCAGCATAGGGGCCCGTTTGACCATAACCAGTGATCGAGCAGTAGATTAGTCCGGGCTTTGCACGAGAGAGCGACGCGTAATCCAGCCCGTGGCGGGCGAGGTCTCCCACTTTGAAGTTCTCGATCAGCACATCGGCATGCATGGCGAGGGCGTGCACAAGCTTCTGGCCGTCGGCATTGGAGATATCCACAGACACAGATTTTTTGTTGCGGTTGGCCGCGGCGAAGTAGGTTGAGTGACGCTGGTTGCCTGCTGTGCTTGGATTATCAGCGTCGGGCCCTGGAGCTAGATCGGCGTTAGGCATCCAGGGTGGTCCCCAGCTTCGCGTATCGTCGCCGACTTCCGGACGTTCGATCTTGATGACCTCCGCGCCGAAATCGGCCAACATTTGCGTACACCAAGGGCCAGCGAGTATCCGTGTCAGATCGAGTACGACGACACCCGATAGTGCACCAGTATCGGCTTGATTCATCTCCGCCAGAGAACCGTCATTGGAGTTGGACATTCGCTTCTTTCAGAGTTTGTGCGTAGACCGCAAGCTGATCTTTGATAAAGACTTCCAGCTCCGCGGTGGTGGAACTGGCGGGGAGGAAGTTCTGGCGTGCCAACTGTTGCTTGATATCCTCCTGTTGGAGTACCTTGGCCACCGCGCGCGACAGTTTTTCGGCCCGATCACTCGGCATATTGGCGGGTCCCTGCAAGGCTGCCCAGGAAGAGACTGAGAACGCGGGGACACCCGCTTGCTTCATTGTTGGAATCTCAGGGAAGGCCGGGCTGCGTGTAGGCAGCGTAGTGGCCAACATGCGTAGCTTTCCTTGGGCAACGTACTGACCGGCAGTGGTTGGCGTTGCAAACATTAGCTGTACGCGATTGGCCACCAGATCTGTGACACCGGCAGGCTCGCCTTTGTAGGGGACATGCAGCATGTCGACCTTGGACAGTGAGAGCATCTGCCCGGTGGCGACGATGCCCGTCGGATTGCCGGTGGCGTAGTTCAGCTTTTCAGGGTGCGCGCGGCCATAGTCCAGCAATTCTTGTAGGGAATGTGCGGGGACTGATGCGTTGACAAATAGAAAGAACGAGTAGCGCCCCACCATAGAGATGCGCGAGAAGTCTTTGATGGGGTGGTAGGGTGGACTTTTCCGCATTGACGGTACGGCGCAGAAGCCGTTAGTGGACATCAACAGGGTATATCCGTCGGGAGCAGCACGGGCCACCTCTGCTGCACCGATCGCACCGTCGGCGCCCGCACGGTTTTCTACGATGACTGGCTGGCCCAGTGACTGGGTGAGCCCGCTGGCGATAATGCGGGTAATCGTGTCGGTTGCTGTTCCTGCCGTGAATGGCACGATGATTTTTACTGGCTTGTTGGGATAGGTGCCGCTTGCGTGTGCGATGCCTGCGACGGCAGCTACGAGCAAGGCTGCGATACTCGGCATGAATTTTCTAATCATAGTTGTCTCCTGTTTTATTTTTTTAAATAGGCATCGGGCCCGTAGAACTAGATACCCAGGAAAACGGGTTCACGTTTCTCGACGAATGCACGAAGTGCTTCGCGCGAATCTTCCGATTCTTTCAATAGGCACATCGTCTCGACGACGCTTTCCATCGAGCGTCGATAGTCGAGATCGTTGGCGCGCATGAACGCGTCTCGCAACATACGCATGGCTAACGGCGACTTCTGTGCAAGCCGCCGCGCCAACGCCCGGGCGCGTTCAAGGACCCGTTCGCGTGGTACTACTTCATTGACTACACCGAGGTGCATCATTTCTTCCGCACTGACAATATCGCCAGTGAAAAGTAGGTGAGCGGCCCGATGGCGCCCTGCTTGTCGCGGCAGATGAACCAGATGCATGGCAGGTAGGAGCCCCACGTTGATCTCGGGGTATCCCATTTCGGCTTCTTCTGCGGCGATTACCATGTCGCAGGACACGGCCCAAGTTACTCCGGCTGCGCGCGCATGCCCGTTTACGGCTGCAATGACGGGCTTGCCCATGCGATAGAGCGCCTCGTGCATCTCGTAGTAAAAGACCTCAATTAGTCGACGTAGTGCTTGGCCGTTGAATTCCAGTGCGATCTTCAAGTCGACCCCGGCAGAGAATACTGTTGGCAAGGCACTTTTCAAGATGACGGCTCGTGCCGAATCATCCTGCCGGGCACGATGGTAGGCGTCAACGACTTCGCGCGCCAATTGCATGTTGATGGCGTTCACTGGTCCGCGATCCATGGTGATTTCTGCAACGCCTTCTATAACCTCGTATCGAACGAACTCTTTCACTGGGTTGCCTCCATATTTGGGTGCTGGCGGGCTTGACGCCGCAACAGCCTGAATCGGGACATAATGTGCGTCAAACCCACCCTAGCGTCCAATACGTTTTACGGAACGACCCATACGCCCCGCGAATGACCACAGGTATAGAACTCCGACATTTCAGGCATTTTGTTGCTCTCGCTGAAGAACTGCACTTTGGTCGCGCGGCGCGGCGCTGCAACATATCGCAGCCACCCTTCAGCGTATCCATACGCCAGTTGGAACAGCAGCTCGGTTTTGCGCTCGTGGAGCGCTCGTCGCACGATGTCAGGTTGACGGCGGCGGGCACGGCCTTTTATCAAGAGGCGTGCAAAGCCTTATCCCAAGTTCGACAAGCGGCAGATGTCGCGACCAGAGTGCATGGAGGCTTGGATGGGGTGCTTCGCGTCGGCTTTTTCGCATCTATGTTGTATCGGGGCCTGGATCGGGCGGTCGATCGGTTCCGAGCCGAGTTCCCCGCGGTGGCTTTGCAATTGTTGGAGCTCAGTACCTCGGATCAGATTCCAGCGCTGTTGGGGCGTCAAATCCACTATGGATTTGTTCACAGCACAAAGCTGCCGACGGAGATCGCTGCCCGCGAGCTGCTAAGCGAGCCATTTCTACTGTGTTTGCCGCTGAAACACCCAGCCAGCAGCGAACAGATACAGAAACTGAGTGATTTTCGCGACGAGCCCTTTGTCTTGTTCTCACGGGCCTTCTCGCCGTCGTATTACGATCAGGTCGTTGCTCGTTGCTTGGCTGCGGGCTTTCACCCGGATATCCAGCACCACGTTCGGCACTGGCTGACCGTGGTGGCCTGCGTCTCGAAAGGCATGGGTGTAACTTTGGTGCCGCGTGCGCTCGCCAACGCAAAACTACCCGACGTGCGCTTCGCGACGATCGAGGACAGTACAGTGGAGTCCGTGGTTCATGGTGCCTGGCTTCATGCCGAAAACGATAGCGCCATTCTTAGTGCCTGGCACCGAGTGGTGGGGCAGGAAATAGGGATTTAGCGGTGGGCTGTTTCCGGAACAAACTTATCGACCCATACGCTAGACCGTATGGTTAATACGATTATTTCATTTGAACCCATATGACGGCGATCAGATAATGGCTTGCATTCGAAGAAATAAATAATTAACCCCGGAGACAACCGTCATGCTTATCGCCCCGCTACTGCGGAGGATGTCGTACGCTCTGTTGCTGAGCTTTACGCTGGGCTCGGCTGCCGTCCATGCCGCTGATACCTACCCTGACCGTCCCATTACCCTGGTCGTGCCATTTTCCGCAGGCGGGGGTGCCGATACTGTCGCCCGGCTGCTGGCCACCAAACTGCCCGCGCAGTTGGGCGGTCAATCCGTCATCGTGGATAACAAGCCGGGCGCCTCAGGCAATATCGGCGCCAATCAGGTCGCCGGCGCACCGGCAGATGGGTATACCTTTTTGCTGACTAACAGCACGCTTACTATCAATGCCAGCTTGAATATGCAGGGTACGCCGGATGTACGCAAACAGCTGACACCGCTATCCCTGCTGGTGCTCGCACCTGTGGCGTTGGGTGTCAATGCAACGATACCGGCCAAGACAGTGCCCGAGTTGATCGACTTCATCCGGAAGAACAACGGCAAGCTCAGCTATTCTTCCTGCGGCAACGGTACGCCGCAGCACTTTGCGGGTGAGTCCATCAGACTGGCCGCCGATCTTGACATGGTGCATGTGCCCTACAAGGGATGCGCGCCGGCTATTAATGACGGACTCGGCAATCAGGTGCCCATCCTTTTCAGCACGATTCCCAATCTGGCGCCGCACGCCGAGACGGGTAAGTTACGCATGCTGGCTGTGGCATCCGCCAAGCGGGTGTCGTTCCTGCCAGATCTGCCAACCATCGCCGAGACCAAGCCGTTCGGCGCTTTGGATATTTCGGTTTGGTTCGGTGTGTTTGGCCCGCAGGGCTTGCCCAAAGAGGTGAAGGCGAAGTTCGAGGCGGCCGTTACCGCCACCATGGCGGACCCCGACGTGCAGAAAGCGTTCCGCGATCGCTACTACGAGATCGAGAAGACTGGCGCTACCGCGATGGCTAGTCAAATTGATAAGGATCTGGAGATGTACGGTAATCTGGCCAAACATTCCGGCATCAAACTGCAATAGCGCGGCTTCAATTTCAGACTTTGTTGTAAGGACACTCCATGAGCAATTCGCATGATCTCAAGACCTGCATCGATGATCTGGTCGTCGCCAACCGCGTACTGGCACGCTTTGGCGTGCTGGACGGTTTCGGCCATGTCAGTGTGCGGCATCCGCACGATACGCAGCGCTTTCTGTTGTCTCGCTCGCTAGCTCCCGAGCTCGTCACCGCCGACGACATCATGGAGTTTGGCATGGACTCTGAAGTGACCACGGACGACGACCGAAAGCCCTATCTCGAGCGCTATATTCATGGCGAGATCTATCGTGCGCGGCCCGACGTCCATGCCGTCGTGCACAGCCATTCGCCATCGGTCATCCCTTTTGCGGGATCTTCCGTGCGGTTGCAGCCCATTTACCACATGGCGGGCTTTCTAGGCAGCGGCGCACCGGTGTTTGATATCCGATGCTGCTTTGGGGACACGGACATGCTGGTGCGCAATCGCGATCATGGCAAAGAGTTGGCGAAGACACTCGGTGATCGGCAGATTTCATTGATGCGCGGACATGGTTTCGTCTCCGTGGGCGACGGCATACCGGTCGCGGTCTATCGCGCCATCTATACCGAAATGAATGCGGCGCTTCAGCAAAAGGCCATCGGCCTGAATGGCGACATCACCTACCTGAGCCAGGAAGAGGCCGCGCTGGCTGACGAGATGATGGCCGGTGTAATGAATCGACCCTGGGAACTGTGGAAAAAGAAGGCCTATGAGTGATTGCCGTGGCTATGCAATGCCTATCACGGTCTTCCCCCGCAAGTTGGTAAGCGGTGCGCAAGACCAAGAAGCGCGATGTATTGCAGATATCGCTAAACGCGCCAGTATTCAGGCAAAGTAAGGACTGTTGACGTATCGTCTGCCTTCATCGTGCGTCGATTTGATTGTCTGCCCCGAAGAGACGTATGCTGATTCACCACATTGACTCACGTCCGATCGAGGTATTCCCACCATGGCGCTGGATGACTCTCTGGTTTCTCTTTCCGCGGTGACGTTGCGGCGGATGATAGGCGCACGGCAGCTTTCCCCTGTGGAGTTGCTGGAGGCGTGTATCGCCCGTATCGAAGCGGTGAACCCTTATGTGAACGCGGTGACAGCCAAAGCCTATGAACGCGCTCGCGCAGAAGCGCGTGCGGCGGAGCGGGCGGTGATGGCGGGGGATAAACTAGGTTTACTGCATGGTCTGCCGATGGGCGTGAAAGATCTAGAGCCGACGGCCGGCTTACTGACTACGTTTGGTTCGCCGATTTATCGGGATCACGTTCCAGAAGAGGACGTCGAGTTGGTCGCGCGGCTGCGTCGTGCGGGCGCGATTGTGACGGGCAAGACGAACGTGCCCGAGATGGGCGCCGGGGCGAACTCGCGCAATGCGGTGTGGGGCGCGACGGGGAATCCGTTTAATCCGAATTTGAATGCTGGCGGCTCCTCGGGTGGATCTGCCGCTGCTTTGGCCTGCGACATGTTGCCCGTGTGCACGGGTTCTGACACGGGAGGGTCATTACGCATTCCCGCCGCTAAATGCGGTGTGGTGGGTTTTCGTCCATCGCCCGGCGTGGTGCCCAGTGTGCGTAAATTATTGGGTTGGACCTCGATTTCGGTGGTAGGGCCAATGGGTCGCACAGTGGAGGATGCTTGCCTACAAATGGCGGCCACGGCAGGAATGGATGCGGGAGACCCCCTGAGCTATCCTCTGGACCCGTTGTCGTTTTTGCGTCCCGAGTCTGTCGATCTAGGTTCACTGCGTGTGGCGTACACCGAAGACTTTGGTGCGTGCGCTGTGGATAACGGTATGCGCGCTAGTTTCCGTGAAAAAATCGCGGCGATGAAGCATTTGTTTGCGGCCTGCGATCCCATTGACGTGGATCTAGGCGAAGTGCATCGATGCTTTGATGTATTGCGTGCCGAGGCATTTGTGGCAGGCATGCGCGAGGCTTACGAAAAGAACCCCGATAGTCTTGGCCCGAATACGCGTGCCAACTACGAGATGGGTGTTGTCATGAGCCTGCAAGACAGCGCCTGGGCGCAGGCCGAGCAGACATGCATCTTGAAGCGCTTCCAAGAGATCTATGCCGACTACGATTTGATCTTGTCACCGACGACGCCGGTATCGCCATTCCCGTGGACAACGCTGTACGCGGATACGATCAATGGCGAGAAACAGGAGAACTACTATCGTTGGCTTGCGCTGACGTATGTGGTGACGCTGACCACGCATCCCGCTTTGTCATTGCCTTGTGGTCTGGATGGCAGTGGAATGCCGTTTGGTCTGCAGATCATTGGGCCGTTCCGTGGCGATCGCGAGGTGCTGGGCGCGTCGTATGCGATGGAGCAGGCCTTTGCGCGTATTGATACGCTGCGCCGACCACGTCCGAATCTCGCGGCGCTCAAGCCCGCTGATCCGGCGCTGACGTCGATAGTGACCGCGCCACCGCAGCATCAATAGTTAAGCTGCAGCCTGGCGGCGTTCCAGTTCGGCAATGAGAACGGGCAGGAATGCCTCCGATAGCGCCGACAATCGCGCATCGGTCGCCGTCTGTACTTGCAAGGTACGTGTGCCAAACGCGGCATCGGCGATAGGGATGGCCACCAGTGAGCCAGCGGCCAGCGCATCGTTGAGCGTAATCGCGCCGGCAAGCGTGACGGCGTGTCCGGCTTCAACAATGCTGCGGATCATGGACGATGAATTGCTCGAAAACGCGACGTCAAAGGCGGATTCGTCATCCGCTGCTTGCCACGAATCGAACAATAAACGCACCGTGGTGCCCGAGTCGGTCAGTGCGATGGGATGCCCCTTTAGCGTGGCGAGCGACAGTCGTTTGCGGGACGAGAGCGGATGATGGGGGGCCATGATTGCTCGCACCGGAGAGGCTCGTTCGTATCGAACATCAATACCTTCATGAGCGGCCAGATTGAAAGCGATGCCAATGTCGATGATCTTGTCCCGCAATCGTTGAGCGATCACGAGTGGAGACGCCACCTGCACCTGAAATGCCACATCCGCATGATGATCCCGGTACAAGCAAATGGCCTTGGGCAAAAGGTTGCGTGCTACCGCCTCGTTCGAGCCGATACGGATAGTTGTGGCGCCTCGTTCGCCGAGGCTGTGGATATCGCGTAATACTCGCTCCGACTCCAGTGACATGCGCCGGGTGTGATCCGCCAACAGCTCACCTGGCCGCGTCAGCACCATGCCATGCGGACGCCGATGGAAAAGCAGTGCACCCGTATTGTCTTCCAGCTTTGCAATCTGGCGACTGATTGCCGACGGCGCGACGTGCAGCCGCAAGGCCGCCTCCTTGATACTGCCGGTGCGCACGACTTCCAGAAAATAGCGATGAGCGGTACTTAGCAAGAGAGCATCCCGATGAATTCTAATTTAGGCAATTACCATGCTAATTATTTGGCTTGATTGCAGAAATAGCAATTCTTAGAATGGATTGGTCGAGCCGGACAAGACGGGTCAACCGTCGGCTCGCACAGTCATCAATCAACGATCAGGGGAAAAAAATGGTCAATCAATACGTCGGCTTGAGAGGGTATGTTGCTAGCCGATCCTTCGCTTATGCGCGTGTTTCCTTGTCAATCATGCGCAAGGCGGCTCGTGTGTTGAGCATTCTCGGGCTATTCGCCGTTAGCGGTTGGTTTACCGCGCCTGTCCAGGCGGCGGAGTTTCCACAGCGCGCTATTCAGCTCATTCTGTCGTTTCCCGCTGGTGGGGCAACCGATGTACTGGCGCGTGAACTCAGCCAATACATGGGCGCTACGCTCGGTCAATCAGTAGTTGTCTTGAACCGCCCAGGCGCGGGTGGCTATATTGGAATGCAGGCCGGTGCCCGCGCAGAACCCGACGGGTATACGCTCTATATCTCGTCGGTGATGTCCAATGCGGTCTATGAGGGAGTCAATGGCAAGCAGCCGGTATCACTGGACCAGGACTTTGAAGCTATCGGCGGTATTGCCAGCGCACCTCATATTTTGGTTGTACCAACCAAAATCGGCGTGAAGGATTTTGCTGGCCTGGTTAGTTATCTGAAGGCCGCGCCGGGGAAATACAATTATGCCTCGATGGGCGCCGGCACTTTATCCAACCTCGAGGCCGAGATATTCAAGGAGCAAGCGGGTGTGGATGCGCTGCAGATCCCCTACAAGGGGAGTAGCCAGGCTTTGCCGGAAGTGATCACAGGGTCGTCGGCCTTCATGTTCGACAGCGTCACCAGCTCATTGCCGCATATCGAGGCAGGCCGTGTCAATGTGCTGGGCGTCGCCTCGGCCACGCGTCTGGGAGTGATTCCGGAGGTGCCCACCATGGAAGAGTTGGGCGTGTCCGGCCTGCAAGCCGAAAACCTTTTTGCGTTGATGGCGCCCAAAGGGACGCCGAGCGCACGCATCGACGTGATCTATGCCGCTTTGGCTAAAGCGCAAGCCGACGAAGGTTTCCGTAAAGCGATCGCTGCCCAAGGCTTTCTGATTAGCAAAATTGATCGCGAGGCGTTGCCTGGGTTTATCTTGGAGCAGCAGTCATTCTGGAACAAGAAAGTCAAAAGCTTGAACATCGCCGTCGCGAAGTAAATCAATCTCTCCCGCATCGCGGGTCACGATACTGGTGACCTCTCTGTCGCCAGTATCCTCCTTTCGCCCAGTCATCTTATGCCCATCACCGACGATTCATTCTGGCAGTTTCCCTATCCCTCACAACGTATGCCCGTCCTGGCCGACAATGTCGTCAGTACGTCGCAACCTTTGGCGAGTGCCGCGGGTCTGCAAATGCTCGCGCGCGGCGGAAATGCCGTCGATGCCGCGTTGGCGACTGCCATTGCGCTTACCGTGGTCGAGCCATGTATGAATGGCATCGGCGGCGATATGTTTGCCATCGTTTGGGATGGAAAGGCATTACACGGTCTGAATGCGTCAGGGCGAGCGCCTGCCGCGTGGGAAACCGCGCGGTTTGCGGACAAGGCCGAAATGGATTCCATTGGATGGGGCAGTGTGACGGTGCCGGGTACCGTATCGGGTTGGCGTGCGATCTGGGAAAAATTTGGCACCCTGCCGTTCGAGGACTTATTTGAGCCCGCTATTCGTTATGCACGCGATGGCTATCTTGTATCACCGACCGTGCATCGCCAATGGCAGAAGCAGATTGCCAAGCTGCAAGGGCAGCCCGGCTTTGCCGAAGCATTCGCACCGGGCGGACGTGCGCCACGCCCGGGAGAGCGGTTCACTTATCCTGGCCAGGCCAAAACGTTGGAACTGATTGCGCAATCGAAGGGTGAGAGCTTTTATCGGGGAGAGCTGGCCGCTGCTATTGCCACGCATGCACGCAACACGGGTGGGCTGATGACAGAGCAAGATCTGGCGTCGCACACGGCGGATTGGGTCGCCCCCATCAGCATGAAGTATCGGGGTCATGAGCTTTACGAGATTGGTCCCAATGGGCAAGGCATCGGCGCGCTGATGGCGTTGGGTATGCTCAATGCATTCGACCTGCGTGCCAGTGGCCTGGATACCGCTCAAACCTTGCACCTGCAAATCGAGGCGATGAAACTCGCGTTTGCTGATATGAGCGAGCATGTTGGTGACCCGGACCACATGGCAGTCACGAGCGAGCAATTGCTCGATCCTGGTTATCTGGCAGAGCGCGCCAAACACATCGATCCCCATCGTGCCAGTACTGCACGTCATGGCTCGCCACATAGCGGTGGCACCGTTTATCTGACAGCCGCCGACAAGCAGGGCATGATGGTTTCTTTCATTCAATCCAACTTCAAGGGGTTCGGGTCGGGTGTGGTCGTGCCGGGTACTGGTATCGCGTTGCAAAATCGTGGTTGGGGCTTCAGCACGCGTGCCGGCCATCCCAATGTGGTTGCTCCTGGAAAACGTCCTTTTCACACGATCATTCCCGGCTTTGTCATGAAAGATGGCACGCCGCTGATGAGCTTCGGTCTGATGGGTGGGTCGATGCAGGCACAAGGCCATCTTCAAATGGTCAGCCGTCTAGCCGATTTTGGGCAAAACCCTCAAGCGGCCAGCGACGCGCCTCGCTGGCGCGTCAAGGACGACAATATGGGCGTTGCTGTCGAGTGGAACACACCGCCCGATGTGGTGACACAATTGCGTATGCTCGGTCATGACGTCCATGTGGCGCCGCGATTTGACCTAGAGTTCGGCAGTGCTCAAATGGCGATGCGACTCGAAGAGGGTTATCTTGCGGCATCCGACCATCGCAAAGATGGCTACGCAGTGGGATTGTGATGCGCGCGCACCGAGCGCAGCGCCGGTGCGTCGCAGGCGCTAGTCGCTTGGTGCTTTTGTAGCTGACGGCATCATCAGCTCGCATTTCACTTATACAGTGCGTCTCGTATCTCGGCAGAGGCGCCCAAGCGTTTGGATAGCTCGTGCGCGTAGCCCTGGACCAAGCTCTCGAAGCGGGCTTTGTCCACGTGATCCAGGCGAGCCGTAGGTCCCGCGATAGTCAGCGCCCCGACGAAGCGATCATCGTCACCAATGACGGGTGTCGACCACGAAGACGTATAGGGATCTCGCGCCCCGCGAGAAGAGAGTGGCAGCCGTTCGTCACTCGAGCATTTGCCTTGGGCCCACATGGCAAACACGCGTCCCGTCGACGAGAGGTCCGGCGGCATCACGGTGCCGGCCAAGACCTGACTGTGTAGCCCCTGATGGGGTTGATGACGAAATAAGCACAGGCGGTGACCGGGCTGCCCGGACTCTACGTAATACGCTGCGCTTTCGCCGGTTTCCTCGGACAGGCGTTCCAGTATGGGCATCACGACGGCGTCGAGGTCAAAGCCGCGCTCGTAGACCCGCGCCAAGTACAGCACGCGCGGCCCCAGGCTGTAGCGGCCGTCGATCTCGCGAACGACATAGCCGCAGCGGACCAGCGAATTCAATAACCGAAAGATCGTGGTTTTGTGCAGGCTCAACCGAGTGGCAAAGTCCGCTAGCGAAAGATGTTCAGCTCCAGGTTTGAAGCAGTCCAGCACACTTAATGCGCGTTCTACCGCGGTAACGCCATCGTTGCTCATCAGCTAATTTCCCTTGTATATCCTAGTCTGTTGTATAGAGTACAGCGCAGTTGTACGAAAATACAATGGTGGCATCATTCAAAAAGATCAAGGAGACAGGAATGTCGAGCTCCCTATTGGTGGTGACCGCGCATGTCGGCGATTTTGTCTGGCGCTGTGGCGGCGCTATGGCGCTGCATGCGCAGCGTGGCGTTCCTGTCCATTTGATTTGCCTGAGTTATGGCGAAAACGGCGAGTCGAATGCGGCTTGGCAAGGATCCGAGCCGGTGGCGCGCGATACAGTCAAGCAATTGCGGCGTGCCGAGGCCGAGGCAGCCGCCAAGATCCTCGGCGTAGCCTCGCTGGACTTCTATGATTTGGGCGACTATCCCTTACCTGATTCGCCCGAGGCCATATCGCGTATTTCCCGAGCCATGCGTGCGACAACGCCCGCGGCGGTGCTGACCCATCCGGAGCATGATCCCTCTAATCTGGATCATTGCCGGACTTATGAAATGGTGTTGCGCGCCCGTATGCACGCGATGGCGCCCGGGCACGGGGCCGACCATGTCGTGCCGCCACAGATTCTGTGCTTTGAGCCGCACCAATCCGAGCTGTGTGGTTTCAAGCCAAATCTGCTGCTGGAAATCACCTCGGTGTGGGATCAGAAATGGCAGGCCATGCAAGCGATGCCGACACAGCGCAACCTGTGGGCGTATTACGAGCGTGTGGCCTTGCAGCGTGGTGCGCAAGCAGGGCGGCGCGCCAAGAGTACAGGCACGCTGTATGGCGAAGCCTATCAGAGCATTTTCCCTGCCGTGGTGTCCGCCTTCGTAGAGTGAACATCATCCCGATGACGTGCAATGCCAGCCCCCACGCGTGAGGAGCATGCGCAACGTCGGGACGGGCAGCGTTTTACCTCAAAAAATCTACAGCAATGAAACTCAGGAGGAGCATGATGAAGAAGAAAATTTTGGGTGCGGCTGCACTCATATTGGGAATGTTGCCTTTGGGCCAGGCCTTGGCCGAGTATCCCGAGCGCCCGATTCGGATGGTGATCCCCTTTGCGGCGGGCGGGCCGGCGGATTTGGTAGGGCGTGAGTTCGCCACGTTGCTGGGCCAGAAGCTGGGGCAGACCGTGGTGGTGGTCAACTTGGGCGGCGGGCATGGTGTACCCGCGCTGAACCAGGTCTTGGGCCAGGACGCCGATGGCTATACCTTGTTGATGCCCGCGTCGGGCAACATGACGGTCCCGTCCAAGGTGATGCAAGACAAGGATGTCTTGGCGTTGTTGGCGCCGATCAGCTTGCTGACGAAAAGCCCGCACGTCTTGGTGACGTCCGCCAAGCTGCCCGTGAAGACGACGCAGGAGCTGATTGATTATGCCAAGGCCCATCCGGGCAAGGTTAACTTCGGCTCCGCAGGGGTAGGCGGTGTTGCGCACTTGGGCATGGAGTTGTTCAAGAGTCAGGCGAAGGTCGATGTCGTGCACGTGCCGTATCGTGGGACGTCGCAGGTGATCACGGACCTGGCCGCAGGACAGGTTCACGCGTTGTTTAGCAGCATGCCGTCCTTGAAGCCGATGATTGATCAGGGCACAGTGACCGCGCTGGCGATGAGTGCGCCGAGCTCCGGGAGCTATACGTCTACATTGCCCGTGATTACCGAGACATTGCCGGGCATGGAGTACACCACTTGGTATGGCTTGTTTGCCAAGGCCGGCACGCCTGCGGAGATCGTGGAAAAACTCAACCAAGCCGTGGTCGACACGTTGAAGGATCCGGAACTCAACAAGAAGTTTGATCCGCAGGGTGTCGAGTTTGTCTCGAGCAGTCCGCAAGAGCTTGCCGATCTCGTGCGTAAAGATACCGCGAAGTGGACCAAGCTGATTGAGGAAGCCGACATTCAAATTGATTGAGTCGGATAGCGTTGGCCGTTCGAGTGGATAGGAGGCCAGGCCGGCCTCCATCTAGACGTTAATCACTCAAGCGTCCAGCGCCAGTGCCCGGTCCAAGCCTCGCAAGAGCGCCACCACCGTATCCAGGTACGGTGTGGCAATACCGAGCTCTTGAGCGAAGCGTTGCGGTTGGCCCAGCAACGCTTCAGCCTCGATTCGCCTGCCTAGCAGCACATCTTGCAGCATGGACGGCCGTCCATTCGACGCCAATTGCGTCTCGGCCGCCCGGAGGGCGTCCTCGTCGGTGATCGGTGATCCTAGCGCGCGTGCAATGTTGGCCATCTCAAGCGCCAGTGCGCGCTGAATGTCGGGTAGGCCGGGTATCTGTGCACAGTGGGCCGAACCCAGTCTCGTCAATGCGCAAAATGGGCTTCCAATCGCATTGCGCAACAGCTTGCGCCATATCTCGTAGCGTATGTCGTCGGTTGTTTCTCCTCCCAGGCCTGCTCTGCTGAATAGCTCCGCAAGCTGCCCCGCGCGTCCTGGCAAGCGTCCGTCTGGTTCGCCGAAGACGTAGCGATTAACGCCTCGGTGCAAAACATGTCCGGGGGTTTCGACTTCGTTGGCCGAATAGATGACGGTCCCTATCGCGCGCTCGGGACCGAGGCGATTCCAGAGCGCGCCTTCGGGATCGAGTAATGGCAATGCGTCTGAGCCCTGTTGCCGTCCATAGTTCCACCACCAGGGGATACCGTTGGATAGAAAGGCCACCACGCCATCAGGCGCCAACAGACGCCTCAAAGCGTCGGCCTGAGCTGGCAAGCTCGCGGCCTTTAGCGCGACCAATATGATGTCTTGGGGCGGCAGGGTAGCAGGGTCGTCGGTGGCATGATCGAAATGTGCGTGCCACTGCTCACCGTCAGCATGACGCAACGACAGTCCATGTGAACGAATGGCGGCGAGGTGAGCCCCGCGCGCGACAACACTGATTTGACCAACACCCGCATCAGCTAATCGCACCGCCACATTGCTGCCAACTGCACCAGCGCCAAATACGCAGATCTTCATGTCGCCCCCAGTCCGAAGCCCGCCCGGTCGAGATTTCTCCTCGGTCGCGGGTACGTCGATCGTCCATTGTAAATACCGCTAATGTTTGTACAAATCGATACAGGTTGGCTGGGTTTTGAAATAGGTCGCACAGTATGCTTGGCCGTCCGGTTGACAAAAGGATACTGACAATGAAACCGAAAATAGCGCTGATCGCTTCTCTCATTGCCAGCTGTGCGCTGGCCTTTACCGCTCAGGCGGCGCCGCCCGAGGGTAAGGGGCAGGGTAACAGCGCAGGGAATTCCGGCAAGGGTGGCAATGGCAACTCGCATGCATCGGACAAGGGTAATTCTGGCAAGGGAAATTCCGGTAACGGAAACTCGGGCAACGGAAACTCCGGCAAAGGAAATTCCAGCTCCGGAAAGTCGAACGCCGGTAATCAGAGTGGCGGCTCCCAGGCGAGTCAAGGCGGGGGTAAGAACGCCGATCGTCGTTACGACGATCAAGGCCGGTATTACGACTATTTTGATGATCATCGAGACCGTCAAGGCCATTTGCGTGGTGATGATTCGTTCAACGATCTCGTGTACGCGGGTATCACCGCCGCTCTGGCACGCGAGTATGCGCTGGATTACGGGCTGGGTGGCTACTCTGACTTGCCACCCGGTATTCGAAAGAACCTGGCTAGGGGCAAGCCTTTGCCTCCGGGTATTGCCAAGAAAACAGTCCCGGGTTCGTTCATGGGTCGCCTACCAAGTTACCCGGGTTACGAATGGCATGTCGCTGGTACGGACCTGATCCTGATCGCTGTAGGTACCGCCGTGATCGCCGATATTCTTTACGACGTGTTTGATTGATTAGGCGGTTCTGCCGCCGACCGGCCAAGCGGTCGCGATATCCTCAGCTTGGCCGGTCGCCCTTTAGCGTGATGCGGTGCATGACGCGGCGAAATCCGTGATAGTCATTGATCGGGTTATGCATGGCGCAGCGATTGTCCCAGAATGCGATAGCGTTGGGTGACCAGGCGAATCGGCAGGTGAATTCTGGTTTGACTTGATGCTCGAACAGGAATGACAGGAGCGACGCGCTTTCCTGGTCGCTCATACCTTTAATGCCTGCGGTGTGTGCGACGTTCACATACAAAGCCTTGCGGCCCGTTTCGGGGTGGGTACGCACGATGGGATGCTCGGCAGTGTGGTTTTGAGGCGCGTCCATTTTGCCGTCGGACTTGATGCGGTCTTCGCGAGTGCGTGACACGTCGGCCTTGGCCGACGTACTGATGCCGAGCAAACCATCCAGTAGTCGCTTCATGGTGTCGGACAAGGCCTCGTACGCCAGGTATTGATTGGCGAACAGCGTGTCACCGCCGTAGGGAGGAATCTCTCGCGCCAGCAGCATGGACCCCATGGGAGGTTCTTCCAGGTATGTGGTGTCGGAATGCCAGATTCCGCCGAAATTCGAGCGCTCGTTTTCCAGCTTTTTCACTTCGATAATTTGAGGGTATCCCTCCAGTCCACTGACAAAGGGATACTCGATAGGCGTTCCCATGGCGTGTGCGAAGTCCAGGAACTGCTGTTGAGTCAGATCCTGATCCCGCAGAAAAATAACTTGATGATCAAGCAATGCCTGACGCACGGCCGACGCCTGCGAGGCGTCCAGTTTGTTGCGCAAATCGATGCCGCTGATCTCCGCGCCTAATGCGCCGGCGATTCTCCGGGTTTCCATAGTGTCTCCGCGTTTGGCGTGCCCAGTTCCGACCGGGTGCCATGTCTGTGTATGATTGGTACGTACAACGATAAAACATACGGAGACAATATGCGAATTATCCCCAAAATGGTAGGTTCGATCCTTGCTACCACCTGTGTCCTAGGGTCGGCCATGGCCGCCGAGGCCTTTCCTCAAAAGCCTGTGAGTCTGGTCGTGCCACAAGCCCCTGGCGGCGCGTCGGATTCGTTGGCGCGGATCATTGGGCAGGCGTTGGGAGAGAAATGGAAGCAACCCGTGGTCGTGGAAAACCGAGCCGGCGCGGGTGGCAACATCGGCATGGAATACGTGGCCAACGCCGGTAATGACGGCTACACCCTGCTGATGAGCTATGAGGGTTCGCACGCGATCAATCCTGCGCTGTACAAAAATTTGCCGTTCGAGGTCAAAGACGACTTTGCGCCCGTTGCCACTCTGGCCACCTTGCCGTTCGTCGCAGTGACCAATCCCAAGACCGGCATCAAGAACTTATCTGACTTGGTGAAAGCCTCTAAACAAGCACGCGTGACTTATGGATCGGCGGGTAATGGGTCGGTTAATCATTTGCTCGGCGAGATGTTTAATTCCGCCGCCGATATCAAAATGGTGCATGTACCGTATCGAGGGGCGGCACCCGCGATCAAGGATTTGCTGGGCGGTGAGATAGACGTGGTCTTTACCAGTCTGCCGTCGGTCAAGAGTCATATCGATTCGAACACCCTGGTGCCGCTGGTCGTGACTAGTGCAAAGCGATCACCGAATGCCCCTGACATTCCGACCATTGCGGAGCAGGGCTATCCATCGTTTGACGTGAATCCCTGGTTCGGTTTGTTCGTTGCGTCTGGCGTCAGCGCCGACAAAATTCAGCTCATGAATCGCGATATTCGCGCACTGCTGGAGACGCCCGAGATTCAGAAGAAATTTGCGGCGCTGGGTGCGGACACCTATATCACGACACCCGAGGAGTTTGGCAAGCAGGTCGACGGAGCGCTCGCGCGTTGGGCGGATGCGGTAAAGGCCTCGGGCGCGCAGGTGGAGTGATTCAGGCGGTCTGTGTGCTAGAGCCGTGGTCCCGCGCACAGCGCGGCCCGGCATTGCCTGTCGTTTTGCTTCAGCCTCGTGCGCCTCACTCTGCAGGGGGCGAGTCGTTGCGGGATGCGCGTAGGCGGCGTACGTGTTCATCGACCTGACTGCGCAGTTGTTCGATTCGCTGTGGATCGGCAGCAGTCGCCGCCGAGGCGCGCAAGTGCGATGTCAACTTGGTCAGCTCCGCGATATCGGCGTCGCGCGAAGCATCGCTGACTCTTCGGGTATGGCGGCGGCTCAGCAAGTCAGCGAAGCGATCGCGCAATGCCACGGCCGTCATCGCCCGCAGAGGCTGTTTCAGAAAGGGGGGCCATCCCAACGCTGCGCCGGCTGCTAACGCTGTCGTCTTGACCCACGCTGCGCTGGATCCGCCGCCGGGCGCGGTGCGGATGAAAGAGCGGACCAGTTCCTGCCGATCATGCTCCATTTTTACCAGGAGGGCCTGTCGGTCAGCTTGCGTGGTCATCGGCATAATGACTCCGGGCAGTGGCGATATCTAGCCGCACCTGGCGGCTAAGTTCGGAAAAAGGCGAATCTTTTGGCGCGTTGCGACTGGCGATGGCCAGCGAAATCAACGTGATCACCAGCCAAGCAGCCGCCACCAACCAGGCGGCCAGCGTGCGGGAGTCGGTATCCCAGAAACTGACGATCGTGGCCACCGATACAAAGCTCAGTGTTCCCAGTCCGCAAAACACTACGCTGACGCCGCTGATTAGTGTAGAAAGCAGAGCCGCCCGATAGAGCGACAATTCGATGCTGACCAGTTCCAGGTAGTCTCCTGGGCGTTCCGCGGCAAATTTTGCGATGTGGCGCAATCGGCGAAATCGTTCTGAAATCATGGCGTCTCCTTAGGCGTTGCCACATCTGATGCAGCAAATAGCATGCCAGTCCGCCTGCGCTTCTGTGGAGAGGATAGATCTGCAAGAGCGGGCCGTTCGAGGCGGCGTACCTGCCGCTGCGCACGCTACATTCCGCCCGCCGACCTGTAGGCATACCGATTGAGGGACGGCCCGTAGGTCTGACGACGCCTTCGACTACGGTATTGGTGGCACCGCGTCACCTCACCGGGTACAGGACTTGCTAAATCGTCTGCGTCTCGATTCCAAGGGCAACCATGCCGACAAACAGAAAAATCAGGACACTCAAAACAAAGACCGAAGCGGCTTCCCCACCAGCCCCTCGCTCGAATGCGGTGTCGCGCTTTTTCGATCATTCTGCCGCGAATGTCGCTAAATGGGTCGGGTCGTCCGTGGCATTCGGATCGGCGCTGCTGGCAGTACTGATCTGGGCCGCCGCTGGGCCGGCCTTTGGATATTCGGAGACTTGGCAACTCGTCATCAACACTGGCACGACGATTATCACCTTTCTGATGGTTTTTTTGATCCAGCAAAGCCAGAACAAGGACGGCCGTGCTCTACACCTGAAGCTGGACGAACTGCTTATTGCACTGAAGGACGCCGACGAGGCATTCGTGGACGCTGAAGACCTCGATGAAGACAAACTGAGGGCGCTGGCTGCCGCTTGTACTGCGCGCGCGCGCAAGCTGGCACGACGCAACCGCCGACAAGTGCGTGGTTCTAGAAAATCAGCTTCAGCACCCCAGTGATGGTCAGCAAGCCCACAATGAAAATAATAGCGATGATCCAAAGGATGATTTTCATTCGTCGGTCCTTTCAGCGATGGATAGCACTGCCAATACGACGCACGTACCGTGCCCAAGCCTAATCCCGCCGGACACACCAGTATCGACAGCATACTCCCTGGGTGGCAGCACCGAGCTGTCTTTTTCAGGACTACCAACGTGGAAATCTGTCACCAGTCGGCGCTATGGCTGTGTGAGTGCCGCGTCCTGTGCACACCGCAGCAACGTGCTCACCCAGCGTCCTCGTTGCGATTGATTGCGCCATAACAGCCCCAGCTCGCGCGGCGGCGCCAATTCGCCGTCTGGACATGACACGGGCGGAACCGCAAGCTTGCACAGGTGTTCACCAGCTAACCCCTGGCCAATATCTGGCACTAATCCGACGCCCAGGCCCCGTTCGACCAGCAAGGCAATAGCCATGATGGAATTGAGCTCGATCCGCTCGTGCGGCCGTATGCCTTGGGCCTGTAGGTAATGTTGCGCCAGGCTGCCGCCCGCCAACTGCCTGTCGTAGCGCACCAGGGGCTCGTTGCGCAACAGTTCGAGAGGATCGCGCTGGGCATCGCACGCTCGCGCCAGGACCACCAGTGGCTCTTGGCGCAGCGGTGTCCAGCTTACGGTCTTGGGCAGGTCGAACGATAGCTTCAGGCACAGAGCCGCATCGAGCTCCGACTGCACCAGAGCACTGTACAGCGTCGGTGTGATGCCGATACGAAGGGCGATGCGCACTCTAGGATGCAGGGTGGTGAAGGCTTGCAGGACGTCGGGCAGGAAACCGTGCAGTGCCGTGTTGACTGTGCCCAGTCGTAACTCACCTTCGTCTTCGTCAGTGACAACCCAGTCGCGCAGCGCGTCGGCGTCTTGCACGAGAGTGTGGCCTCGTTCCACTAGCCGTTGTCCGGCCGCAGTAGGCTGGACGCTACGACCCTGGCGCACCAGTAGGGAAACATCCAGTTCGCGCTCGAGCGCGCGCATCTGCTGGGCCACGGCGGCAGGGCTGAGGCCCAGCTGTCGTGCGGCTTCCGACATCGAGCCGGTGGCGACCACTTTCAGAAAGTGATTTAAGTAGCGGATATCCATTGCCTGTATTTTCTTTCATTTGATGATAGCGGCGCATACTGTATTGCCACGGCAGTGTCGGACGACAATATTCTATTCGGGCCCGACCGGCCCCGTATGCAGAACAAGGAAATCCAATGAGTCGCTTCGCCCCGCGTTCGCCTTCCCGTCGCCATGCGCTGGCTGCTGTACTTGGGCTGACCGCCATATCGATGGCGCCCGCCTGGGCACAACGCACCAGTGCTGTCCGCATCATTGTGCCATTCGCCCCGGGAGGGGGTAACGATGTGTTGGCCCGCCAGTTGGCGCACGGTCTGAGCCAAATGTTCAAGCTGGACGTGATCGTAGAAAACAAGCCCGGGGCCGGTGGCAACCTGGGCTCTGAGCAGGTGGTGCGGGCCTCACCGCAAAGCAATACCTTTTTGTTGGGCCATACCGGTACGGTGTCCATCAACCCGGTGCTTTACAAGGACTTGAAGTTTAATGCTTCGACTGACTTGCGGCCGGTCGCCATGTTCGCGTCCTCGGCCCTGCTGCTGGTGGTGCCGGCTGAATCGCCCATCAAAAATGTTGCGCAGTTGGTCGATGCCTTGGGTACCAAGGGCTCAGACATGGATTACGCATCCAGCGGTACGGGTACCGGCGGTCACCTGACTGGCGAGATGTTCTTGCAGACCCTGGGTGCACAGGCCGTGCACGTGCCCTACAAGGGTACCGCGCCCGCGCTGGCGGACGTCGCTGGCGGGCTGGTCGATTTCAGTTTCAGCGTCATCCCCGCCGCCATGGCGCTGGTTAAGTCCGGCAAACTGCGTGCCCTGGCCGTGACCAGCGCCAAGCGGGCGAATCTGATGCCTGATGTTCCCACCATGATCGAATCAGGCGTGACGGCACTGGCCGATTTCGAAAGCACGCTGACTTACGGCATCCTGGCGCCCAAAGCCGCGTCCGCAGAGGTGGTGCAGCAGCTTGAGGCAAAGATACTCGAGGTTGCCGCCACCCCCGAATTTCAGTCTAGGCTGGCGGTGGAGGGGGCCGAGCCCATGCTGGGCAATAGCGTCGAATACGCCCGCCGGATCCAGGAAGAAAGCCGCAAGTGGGGTCACGTAATAACCGTTTCCGGCGCATCGGTATGAGCGCGGGCACGCCCGGGATGGCAGTCTCCTTGATTGAACAGTGCCTCAATCCGGCCGGCGATACCGAACTTTTTTCGGACCGGCAATGGCTGCAAGCACTGCTGCGCTTTGAGGTCGGGCTGGCCAGTGCCCAGGCGGCCGCGGGCCTGGTGCCTGCATCGGCGGCGGCGGCTATTGCCCGGGCATGCGCAAACCTCGAGTTGGACAGCGCTGATTTCATCGAGCGGGCGCGCCGCACGGGCGCATTTGGCATCGGGCTGGTTGACCCCATTCGTGGCATGCTGGCCCGCCACGATCCCGATGCGTTGCCGTACTTGCATTGGGGCACTACCACCCAGGATGCCGTTGACACGGCTCATGCCTTGCTGACCAAGACCGCACTGCTTGCCGTTCTGGATGAACTGCAGGGGCTGGTCACCGCTTTGCGCACGCTCGCCCATACCCATGCGGCCACGCCAATGATGGCACGCAGCTTGCTACAGCCCGCTCAGCTCACTAGTTTCGGTTTCAAATGCGCACAGTCCGCCGCCGCCTTGCAGCGCAGTGTTGACCAACTGCGTACGTTGGCGCCACACGCTCTGTGCGTGCAATTGGGAGGCGCTGTGGGCAACCGCGCCGCGATGGCTCATCGCGCCGTCCAAGTGGAACTTGTCCTGGCCGCCGAGTTGGGACTGTGGTCCTGCGGACAAAGCTGGCATACGCAGCGCGATGCCTGGACGAGGCTGGCGCTGGAAGCTTCCGTGTGCGCGGGCAGTCTATCCAAACTGGCGCGCGATTGGTCGCTGATGTCTCAGTTCGAAGTGGGCGAATTAGCTGAGACACCGCGCGGCAGGACGTCCAGCGCTATGCCTCATAAACGCAACTCCGTGCATTGCATGCAGGTCATCGCCCAGACTCAGCCGGTCCCCGGGTTAGCGGCATCGCTGCTAGACGCCATGACGCAGGCGCACGAACGGGCCATGGGCGAATGGCACGCCGAGCTGTCGTCCTGGGCGCCGCTATGGCGCCGCGTGCATGGTGCCGCCGCCGCGATGCGTCGGGCCGCCGAAGGCCTGCACGTCGATGCTGCACGCATGCAGTCGCATATCGACGCGCTGTACGAGGTCATTTTCTCGGAAGCCTGCTCTGATGCGCTGACCCCTATTGCGGGTCGCGAAGCGGCGCAGCAAGCCATCGAACAACTGGCGCCGCAAGCCCTGGCGCAACGTCAGCCGCTGTCGGCCCTATTACAGCAATGGGTCGAAATCACTCACGGGACCGAACAGGCACGCGCTGCAGCACAGGCCTTGGCAGCGGCCACCGATCCACAGCACGCCGTACGCGCCTCGGCCGCGTGTTGCCGAGAACTATTGCGTACGCTTGATGCCGCCGTATCCTCTTCTTGCAATTTGGAGCCTCACCATGTCTGATTCCCTTCCCACCGACGCGCTAGAGCGTGGTCTGGCAAACCGACGCAAGCTTTTGGGCGATGCGTGGGTGGACCGCTCGGTCGGCAACGCCAACGTTCTGAACGTGGAATTCCAGCGCATGATCACATGCTATGCGTGGGACAGCATCTGGAGCCGGCCAGGGCTCGATCCCCGTACACGCCGCATCATGGTGCTGGCCATCACCGCGTCGATGGGTCGCTGGGAAGAATTCGAACTACATATCCGTACTGGTTTGCAGGCACCGGTTGACTCTCCTGACGCGGCGGCACTCGATCTGGATACGATCCGCGAAGTGCTGTTGCAGACCGCCGTCTATGCTGGCGTGCCGGCCGGCAACACCGGCATGGCGATCGTGCTGAAAGTCCTGGAGACACTGGACCGCAGCCCACCCAAAGTGGATTTCTGGACGGGTCGCCCGGTCGCGTAAAGCGGGTCGTTGATCAGTTGATTGGAGCGATCGGCGCTGCCCCCGTGGGGTTTCGGTCAAGGGGTGGGGTCTGTCGGTTCCGCTCCGTTCACATGTCGTTCCGGTTTCAGGAATTTGACAGTCATTCTCCTTTCAATGCCAGGTCGAGACCGAATAAGATATAGAGGTAGCTTTGTTGGGGTTAGCGCTCAAACACTGGCTGCGGTCGGGCGGCATTCAAAAGACAAGGAGATGGCAATGAAGAAAGTTCTTGGTGTCTATAGCGCTCCCCGCCCTCATTGGGTAGGGGACGGTTTCCCCGTGCGCAGTCTCTTTTCGTACCAAACCCTCGCAAAGCAGCTCAGCCCTTTTTTGTTGCTCGATTACGCGGGGCCCGCTGAGTTCACGCCCACCACCCGGAAACGCGGTGTCGGACAGCATCCGCATCGCGGGTTTGAAACGGTCACTATTGTTTACAAGGGCGCGGTCGCTCACCGCGACTCGACGGATCAGGGCGGCACGATTGGTCCGGGCGACGTGCAATGGATGACGGCCGGTGCGGGAATTCTTCATGAAGAATTCCATTCTGAGGCCTTCATGCGCGATGGCGGCACCCTTGAGATGGTGCAACTATGGGTAAACCTGCCAGCCAAGGACAAGATGGCCGCACCGAGTTACCAGGCAATTGTTGATCGTGACATACCTGCCATCCCTCTGCCAGATGCCGCCGGGACGGTTCGAGTGATCGCCGGGCAATATGCTGGTACAGCAGGCCCCGCAACAACTTTCTCACCCATGCACGTCTGGGACATGCGTCTGAATCAGGGAGGTATCAGCGAGCTGGATGTGCCTGATGGTTGGAATACGGCACTGGTTGTGTTGCACGGAACGGTGCTGGTCAATGGCGACACCGTGGCTCGTGAGGCACAAATGGTAGTGCTGGATAAGGCCGGTAGTCATTTGTCCATTGAAGCGAATAACGATGCAGTCTTGTTGCTTTTAAGTGGGGAGCCTATTGATGAACCCATTGTTGGCCACGGCCCATTTGTCATGAATAGCCAAGACGAAATCAGCCAGGCGATAGCCGACTTCAATAGCGGCCGCTTCGGACAGATGACGGCGGCATGAGTGAGCCTGCAGTTGCTTTAACCCGTTAAGTACGAGCTTGCGGGCAACATGCATGAGTGCGAATCCAGCACTCGTCCACTGACACATTAAGGAAGACCAAAATGACCACTCCTTACAAACGTCTAGATAAAGCCCAAGCTGCTGTGTTGCTGGTCGATCACCAAACGGGCTTGCTTTCCCTGGTTCGCGATATCGATCCCGATAAGTTTAAAAATAATGTGCTGGCTATGGCTGATCTGGCGAAATATTTCGAGTTGCCGACCATACTGACCACCAGCTTCGAGGATGGTCCTAATGGTCCGCTGGTGCCAGAGTTGAAAGAAGCGTTTCCCGATGCGCCTTATATCGCCCGCCCCGGCCAGATCAATGCCTGGGATAACGAGGATTTTGTTAAAGCAGTAAAAGCCACCGGCAGAAAGCAGTTGATCATCGCAGGCGTCGTGACCGAAGTTTGCGTGGCGTTCCCGGCGCTGGCAGCCATCGAGGCCGGGTACGACGTATTCGTGGTGACTGATGCTTCGGGTACTTTTAACGAGATCACACGCCATTCGGCATGGGATCGTATGTCGTCGGCCGGCGCGCAATTGATGACATGGTTCGGCCTGGCTTGCGAACTGCATCGTGACTGGCGTAATGACATCGAAGGCCTGGGTACGTTGTTCTCCAACCATATTCCGGATTATCGGAACTTGATCAATAGTCACACCAAGTTCACATCCTGAACCGCCTCTGAACCCCAAAAGGTAGGCACCGATCCCACCTTTTGGGGTTTTTCCTGGCGTTCTTTCGCGATTTTTCCAGAAACTGGAACTGGGTGCGCCATTGGTCAAGCGTCGCGATTCAGCGCCCAGCGCAGCTTTTCCCTCCATCCACCGGAAGGCAAACACCGGTAATGTATTTTGCCTCGTCCGACGCCAGGAATAACGCCGCATGAGCGACGTCCCAGGCGTCACCCATCTTCCCCATTGGAGATGCGGCATGGCGCTGGCGGCGCATTTCCTCTATATCCTCGAATTGGCCGGATATCTGTCGATATATCAAGGGCGTGTCCATCACCCCCGGCAGGACGGCGTTGACTCGAATACCGTCCTTGGCATATTGCACAGCCATTGCGCGCGTGAGTTGATTCAGTCCTGCCTTGGCCGCTGAATAGGACGGGTAGGGATAGCGGTTGACCTGGATCGAGGCTAAAGAAGAAACGTTTACGATCGCGCCGCGTCCTTGGGATAGCATCACCGGAATGACATGCTTGCAGGTAAGGAATACGCCTGTCAGATTGGTGTCCAGGACACGCCGCCAGCTCTCCTCCGAGGCCTGGACGACATCGCCCATTTCGGTGATGCCAACGTTGTTGTGCAGCAAATCAATCTTGCCATGATCTTGGGTGATTTGCTCTACGACTTTCTTCAAGTCTGTGGATGAGGTCACATCGGCCTGTAGTGCGACACATGTGCCGCCCTCTTTCAGAATGAGATCGCGCGTGGCCTGCGCGGCGTTCAGGTTTATGTCTACGGCATAGACGACTGCCCCTTCGCGTGAATATAAAGTGGCGGCGGCTTTACCGTTGCTCCAGCCGGCTTCGCCAGAGCCGGCTCCCATCACCATGGCGACCTTGGAAGTTAAGCGATTTCCCATCCGTCAATCCACCGCAATGTTGGCAAACTCAGCGACCTTTTTCCACTTGGTAATATCATTCTTGATCATGTCGCCGAACTGGTCAGGCGTATCGGCAATGACATAGGCGCCGAGGGCTTCATATCGTTTTTGCGTTTCTGGATTTTTTAGTGCGCGAACGGCCGCTGCGTGCAATTTATCTAGCACGTCCTTTGGTAAGTTGGCCGGTGCGAGAAGGCCGTTCCACATTTCAGCGTCGTACTCGGGTAGTCCTACTTCAGCCGCGGTAGGCACGTCAGGCAACTGCTTCAGGCGTGATTTTCCTGCAATCATGACGGGTATCAGATTGCCCGCCAGCATGTGTGGCATGGATGACGCCGCGGTGTCCCAGATCATATCGACTTGACCGCCGATAACGTCGTTAAGTGCCGGTCCCGTTCCTCGATAGGGCACGTGCAGGATCTTCAGGCCCGTCATCGATTTGTAGTATTCCATGGCCATATGCGTGGCGCCCCCATTGCCTGAAGACGCGTAGGTATGCTTTTTTGGCGAAGTTTTCAGTATTTCCACGAAGGATGCATAGTCCTTTCCGGGGAACATCTTGTTCACCGCAATAACGCCCGGCACCCGAATAATCTGAGTGACAGGCGTGAAGTCACTATAGGCGTCATACGGCAGGTTTCGGTACACGGCCGAGTTTGTTCCGTTGGTGCTGGAGGTGCCCAGCAACAGCGTATAGCCATCCGGCTTGGCGCTCGCGACGACTCGAGAGCCAACGGTGCCGCCGGCACCCCCTCTGTTGTCTACGATGACGGTCTGGCCCAATTCCTTGGACAATGCATCCGCCATGATGCGGCCGACGACATCGGATGTGCCGCCCGGCGGGAACGGGACGACCAAGGTGATGGGCTTGTTGGGATAGTCCGTTTGTGCGAAAGCGGGCGCCATGGGGGCGCTTAGAACAAGGGCGGAAGAAGCTGCCAGCATTATTGATTTAATAGTTTTCATCATTTGTCTCCCTGCTGCAGAGTTTGTGCCGCCGACACCTTTGTCGGCGGCGTTGAAGCCTAGGCGATACGATCGCCGGGCTTGATCTTTGCTGCGCGGTTATCTACACCGGGCAGCATCTTTGATGGGTCACGAGTGACAACAATGTCTATGACGGTAGGGCGATCTGTGCAGGCGGCACCAGACTCCAGCGCGGCGCGAATGTCAGCGGGATCTTCGACACGAATACCTTGGCACCCCAACGCTTGTGCCACGTTGGCGTAATTGGTGTCGACCAAGTCGGAAGACTGGTACGCACCTTCTCCGTACATCAAATGTTGTAGTGCCTTCACGTAACCGGAGGCAGCGTTGTTCACGACCAGCAGTGTGAATGGCAATTTCAGTCTGACCGCGGTCTCCAATTCACCAATGGACATATTGCAACCACCATCACCTGTCAGGCTCAGTACCCGTCGGCCGGGGGCTGCCAGTGTGGCGCCAATGGCTCCGGGTATGCCGTAGCCAATCGAGGCAAAGCCGCGATCTGGTACAAAGGAGCGGCCTGGTCGCTTTGTGTCAAACAGAAGCCCACCCCAGTGCGCCGCAAAGCCGCCATCTGCAATCAGAAGCCCATCTTCGGGAAGCCAATCGTTAATTTCATGCAGCAAGCGTGCCATGCCTACTGGCCGCTCGCTTGAACGCAGCTTATCTGCCACCGAAGCACGCCATTCGTTCATGCGCTTGCGGGTTTCCGTCGCCATATCACCGCGCGCCGCGGTATTTTGCATAGAGAGTATCTGGGCTTGAAGCTCCGGAAGCGTAGCCTGGATATCGCCCCACAGACGTACGTCGGCGGGCGTGGTTCGATCGAATTCTTCCGCCAGGATATCCAGGTGAATCAGTGGCACCCCGCTGGGCAACAGATCAAAACGGCGCGTCGCCACCTCTCCCAATTTGCAGCCCACAACAAATAGGCAGTCCGCTTTCGCAATCAGGTCGTTTGCGATGCGGCTATAGCGTCCAAAAAGGCCGGCGTTCAAGTCATGCGTGCAAGCGATGGCGCCTTTTCCACTTAACGTGTGCGCCACAGGAATATCGAGCTGCTCAGCGAAAGCCTGCAAGGTTTGCGCGGCATCGCTGAGATGGACGCCACCTCCGCACAACATGATGGGGCGACTGGCGCGGGCCAAGAGAGATGCCGCCTGCTTCAGCGCCTCGGTGTCAGGTCGAATACGAAGCGCGGGAATGCGTGTTCTCGCGGCATTGGCGGTGAATTCTGATGCATTAAAGGTATAGGTGTCGTGTGCAATGTCTTCAGGGATGTCCAGTACAACGGGGCCTGGCCGGCCGTGGGTTGCCACTGCAAACGCACGGCGCACCAATTCTGGAATACGCTGGATGCGCTCTATGCGGATCAACTCTTTGCACACAGGGCGCAACAGCTCGACTTGTCGCGTCTCTTGCGTCATGTTTTTCCAGGAGTGATCGCGATGTGAGTCGCCAACCTGGACAACGAGCGGAGATCCTGCGTTTAACGCCTCGGCCAGGCCGGTGACCAAGTTGGTTGCGCCGGGTCCCAGGGTGGCATCGCACACACCGGGGCGGCCCGTAATTTTGGCATATGCATCAGCGGCGAAAATCCCGCAGCGCTCGTCATTAATGAGGTAGTGCGTCAGCCCGAGACGACGTACCGCGTCATAAAACGGCAGCATCTGGAAGCCACCCATGCCGAACATTGGACCAACGCCATGGGCCGCATACATACGTGCGACTGCCTCACCGCCCGTGATTTCAAACTTATCCGACATATTGAGACTTAACTCCTTTTTGAGTTAGCTATCTACGCGTAGCGCAGCGTAAAAAGATTTCAGTGTTTGGCCAGGTTTCACCCCCAGCTTTTGCGCGGGTTCATTGGCTCGAGAAATGACCCCGTCGTGGTAGCACGAGCTGGCGTCGCCGATGCGTGCGCTATCGGCACTAACCGTCACTGCCGCAATACCGCGACGTGCTAGCGACGGCAAGCGCCCGTAGCCGGCATCGTCTTTCCCGCCCCCCGCATCATGGAAAGATATGACTCGAACGGGCACGTCAACACTGTCCGATCCGGACGACGCCAACAATCCCCCATGCGAGGCCGTGACGACAAGCGCGCCTTTATCATCGGGTGAAAGTAACGACACTGAATCGATACCGATGATCGCAACAGGGGCACCGGCCTCCAGTGCATGGCGGGACTCATTGATTGCGGTAGGCGGTTGGGCTGGCGCAAGAGACAGTGTGGCCAGTAAACGCGCAGCCTGAGAAACCCGCATCCCTGGTTCGCAGCCATGTTGCAAAGCGCATGCATTGGCGTGGCTGATCAAACCGTTGTCCATCATGTCCGCGCCGTCCCCGATACGCGCAGAGAAATGATCAACCGCCGCGGCTGCAACGCCATAGGCTTGGAGATAGCCCAAGGCAGCAACGCCCGAAGCATCTTTACCAATGCCCGCGTTGTTCAGAATAATCGCCGCGATACCTGCAGAGGCGGCCAGATAGCCGGAGTAGGCGCCTCCATGTGAAGCGGCTATCACCACCGCTGACCGATGATCAGCCTGAAGCTTCGTCACACTGTCCAGAACAACAACGGCAGTCAAATGCAACTCCATATTGTGGAATATTGATAGATACGATCTATCGCGATTTAAATTGCTTTATTGTTGATTTATTCTAGATATCAAGCATGGCTATTACAATATGGACTTCCACGTGATGGAATCAATTTAGCTTATGGTTAATCATCAACTCGTCCCGAAAATGCCAGCGGGCGCTCAAAGTCTTTCTCGCGTGTTGCGCCTGCTGAAGCAGATTGCCGCTGCGCCTCCTCGTGGTGCGGGGCTCAGTGATCTGGCCACTGCGACCGGTCTGACACAGCCAACCGCTCATCGCATGCTGGTCGCGTTGCAGCATGAAGGATTCGTACTGCAAGATTCGAACTTGAAGACTTACGCACTAGGACGCGAGGCATACGTCCTGGGATTGGCCGCGGCACGTCGTCACGGCATTTTGCAAATGGCCGAGGCCGGTCTTCAGCGGATCGCGCTGGAGACCGGGGACACGGCCTATCTCTCGATCCGCTCTGGAGATGATGCCGTTTGCGTGGATAGAAAAACTGGTGATTTCCCAATCAAGATTCTGACGTTGGAGCCTGGCCATCGCAGGCCCCTCGGCCTGGGCGCCGGAAGCCTTGCGCTGTTGTCATTTCAAAGCCAGGCAGATGTGGACGACGTCCTCAGCCGCTACGATTCGGCACAACATCCCGCTTACCCTTCTTTGGACGTTCTGCATGAGGATATTGCGCTGACACGTCAGCATGGCTATGCATTGAATCCTGGAAGAATCATCCCCGAGATGGTCGGTGTTGGTGTACCGGTGCTAGATGATCAAGGGGCGGTCAGCGCCGCGTTGAGTGTTGCTGCCATTAGGTCACGCTTGTCGGGCGCCAATTTGCAACGCGTAGTCGATATCCTGCACCGAGAAGCGCAGCAGTTGAAAGAAGCGTTGCGGATGACAAATATTTCGCTATAGCCAAATGAGCTGAAAGGGGCCCGCAGACCTGTCTTGTCTTGACGACGTGCGAGAGTTGCACGGTTACATGGGTGCGTTGCCGTGCATTGACATACGTGGTGTATGTTGGATATGGTTGCCAACATTCATCCCGTATGTCGGGCGGCATACGTCTCGGATCAGTTTTTTGGAAAAACAGATGGCTCAAAAGCGTGCGGACATGATTTCGGAGACCCGGGCCAAGCTCATCAAAGCGGCCAGGGAAGCGTTCGCGACGAAAGGGTACGCGGAAAGTTCGATGGATGATCTGACCGCTCAGGCCGGGTTGACGCGCGGCGCGCTCTATCATCACTTTGGCGGCAAGAAAGGGCTGCTGGAAGCGGTGATCGCTCAAATCGATGAAGAGATGACGGAGCGACTTTCGGTGATCATAGAACAGGCGGACTCCCCATGGGAGGGCTTCATCGACGAATGCATCGCCTACATCAAGATGGCGCTTGAACCCGAGGTTCAGCGAATCGTGCTTCTGGACGGCCCCGCGGTGTTGGGCGATCCGTCACGATGGCCCAGTCAGCACTCGTGCATCGTGAGTACACAGCGCAGCATTCAGAAGCTCATCGAAGACGGCGTTGTACGCCAGGTCGATGCGTTGGCGACAGCGCGCTTGATCAGCGGGGCATTATTGGGTGTCTCGTTATGGATCGCCAGCGCAAGCGACCCTCAGTCTGCTTCAGAAAAAGCCATACAGGGGTTTCAGGCGCTGACGACGGGGTTGCTGCTATAGGCGTCTTCCGCAGGCAAGTAATCTCCGGCTCACCCGCAAATCCGTCAGTGCGTTGATCGTTTGTGCCATGATTATGGGCGTGTCGCGCTCGATGATTGCTCAACGTCCGAGGTCACTGCGTCACGCGGCAAATCCGCCATCAATCAGCAGGCTCGCACCGGTGACCATGGCGGCTTCAGGTCCTGCCAAATATGCCACCATGGCCGCAATCTCCTCTGGCTGTGCATGACGCTTTACCGCCATTAGATCGTGCATGTCGCCGGCCATCGGGCCTTCGACGGGGTTCATGTCTGTGGCGGTGGGACCGGGCTGTACATTGTTGATGGTAATGCCGCGTGGTCCCAGATCGCGGGCCAAGCCGCGCGTCAGGCCCACAATGGCGGCCTTGCTCATCGCGTAGGTCGCGCCCCCCGCCCATGGCATGCGTTCCGAGTTGGTGCTGCCGATAGTCACAATACGCCCGCCTTCGCCCATGTGGCGTGCCGCCGCTTGCACACCGACGAATACCGCGCGGACGTTTACGGACAATGTACGGTCAAAATCTTCGAGCGTAAAAGTGTCGAGCTCGCCAAATATCCCCACGCCAGCGTTGTTCACCAGCACGTCTAAACGACCATAAGCCGTCACTGCCTGCTCGATAGCGGCGACCAGCGCCGCTGCATCGCTACTGTCTGCCCGTATAGCCAGGCTTCGCCCGCCCGCAGCGTTGATGTCGGCTGCAAGCGCCTCGGCTTCTGTGCTTGAGGAGGCATAGGTGAACACGACTGCCGCACCATCGGTGGCCAGGCGTCGCACAATGGCTGCCCCGATTCCTCGGGCCCCGCCGGTGACAAAGGCGACTTTTTCGGAAAGCGGGGAGGACGTTGGGTTGCTCGTGTTGATCATCATGGTGAAAACTCCTTGATATTAGATCTGGGAATAACAACTGCCGTATCGGTAGCGCTAGTATCAAAAATTCCACTCTCATCCGGTAGCCATAGCGCGGATGGATTATTTTCAACTAATGGTTGAAAATATGGCCATGCAGCCACTTGGCCACCTCGAATGCTTCGTCAAGTCCGCCGAAAGCGGCAGTTTCTCTGCGGCTGCGCGCCGGCTGGCACTCACGCCCGCGGCAGTCAGCAAGAATGTGGCAAGGTTGGAAGCCTCGCTGGGGGTGCGGCTGTTCCAGCGCAGCACCCGAAAACTGACGCTTACCGAAGGCGGTGAGCGTTTTTTGCAACAGATCAGTGCCGCGCTGACGACGCTTTCAGACGCGGTGAACGATGTCTCTGAGCAAGACAAACAGCCGGCCGGCACATTGCGTGTCAGTATGGGACAGGCTTTCGGGCGCGCTTATATGGTGCCATTGCTGGATACATTCCTGCGACGCTATCCTGCTATCGTGCCCGATTGGCGTTTTGAGAACCGTCAGGTCGACCTGATCGGCGAGGGATTCGATGCGGGTATCGGCGGAGGGCTGGATCTCAAGCCTGGCGTAGTTGCACGCGAACTCGGCCGCATTCATATCGTGGCGGTGGCTTCTGCCGCCTATATGGATGACAAACCGAAGCCCTGCAGCCCGTCTGACCTTGCCGCATTTGATGGCATCGTGCGACGCGCCAGCCACACTGGCCGCCTGAACCAATACTCGCTGCGCAACGCGGCTGGCGACACGGCGATCGCAGACTTGCAGCCTCGCATCATCTTCGATGATCCCGATGCCATTTGCCAGGCGGCTCTGATGGGACTTGGTGTCGCGTTGCTTCCGATGCCATTCGCCGTGCCCTGGCTGCAAACCGGGGCGTTGCTAAGGGTACTGCCCGGATGGTCAGCGGATGTCGGCCCGGTGTCCTTGTACTATCCTGCGAAGAAATTGCTTCCGGCCAAGACAAGGGTGTTTGTGGATTATGTTATCGAGCAGTTCCGGGAGCGGGATTTTGCTCGTTTGGTCCAGAGCGAGGGGTGAAAGGGCTTTCTGTGGGCGATTGACAGAGAGCCACCCACCAAGCACGAAACGCGGGCCACACGCGCAGTACGCGGGCCCGATCAAGCTGTCGCGCTTATGCCTGATTCAACGCGCTGGCGAGTCGGCCGGTGTCGCTGATCCAGCCAAAAAAGGTTTCGATCGTGTACAGGGATGCTTTTGCAACGAATTCGGGTCCCGCCTGGGTGACGGCGTCTTCGAGCACGACGCAGAAGTACTCCAGGTGATAGGCATCGCGCAGCGTCGACTCCACGCAGACGTTCGTCGCCACGCCGGTGAATATCAAAGTCCGTATGCCGCGCGCGCGTAGGGTGCTGTCCAACGTAGAGTTGAAAAAGCCGCTGTAACGCGTCTTGGCTACAACGACTTCCCCGTCACGGGGCCGCATGGCCTCGATTAATGCGTAGTCCCAGCCTCCTTTGCTTAGCAACTGGCCATCGATCGCAGCGGTACAGCGCATGGTTTTCAGGGCGTTGGATTTGTGCCAGTTCGGTGATCCCGGCCCTCCGGCCTCAACGTATTGCGCATCCCATCCGTTTTGCAGAAACACGACTTGCATGCCAGCTAGCCGTGCATACTGCAATGCCCGTGTTGTCTGTTCAGATACAGTTTGGCCGCAAGAAATATCGAATCCCGCCCGATCCATGTATCCACCTGCAGATACATAGGCATTCTGCATATCGACGACAATCAGTGCGGAACTGGCCGGGTCGAATCGCAAGGGTTCGGGCCGAGCCTCCAGGATCAATCCCTGCGTCACGTGGGCGGGCCAACCTACGCGTTCAGTATCGGATTCAGGGTTCAAGCGTGCTGCGGGGTGTAACGTGGGCATGAAGACTCGTCTAGATCTGTGCAAAAAAGGGTTTACTCAAGCAGGGCGGTCATCAATCAAGCTTGCCAATGCCCGCTGCCGCGATGCGTTGTCGTAATGTGGCGCGGCTGGATTCGATGAACGCGCGGTATTGCGCAGGCGTTTCGGAGAACAGGTTGATAGAAAGCGTGTCGCGGGCGTAGGCAATGACTTTGGGATCGCGCACGGCTTCGGCGCAGGCCTGTACGATTTCGTTCTGAATGTCGGCAGGCGTGCCGGCAGGTACCGCCAGCCCCAAGGTGTAGCTGGTGTCCAGATCGTCATAGCCCAACTCACGAAACGTCGGTACGTTGGGTGCCGCGGGCAGTCGCGCATCGCCCGATGTCACCAGCACTTTCAGGTCACCCTTATCAATGAACCCAACGCTGGACGGGATGATATTGGCGAACAGGATGTCGCAGTCACCACTAAGCAGCGCCGTCATTGCGGGGTTTTGACCACCGAAAGGCACTCCTTCCATGCCGAGGTCGAATTTCTTGGATATCCAGGCCAGACCCAAGTGCGTCGAATTCGAGATTCCGTAAGAACCAAAGAACACTTCGCCCCGATTTTCGCGGGCATACGACAGGAATTCCTCGAAGGTATTTACCGGTGATTTTGCATTGACGAACAGTCCGAATGGCGCCGACGCAAATCGGGTGACTGGTGTCAAATCCTCGTCCGGACGATAGGACAGGTTGTTGTATAGCAGAGGATTTAACTGAAATGTCGAGTCCGAAGCGAACAGTATGGTGTAGCCATCAGCCGGCGCCCGTGCAACGTGCGACGCGGCAATCGATTCGCTGGCGCCGGGTCGGTTTTCGACGATGACCTTTTGCCCCCAGATGTCCGAGAGTTTGCGTGCCAGGACGCGTGCCATGCTGTCAGTGCCGCCGCCCGGTGCATAGGGCACGATCAACCGCACGGCGCGATCAGGATAGGTGGATGTCGCAGCAGCCGTTGTTGCCGCATTGGTCCGATGCATGGCGCCTAACGCGCCCAGGCCTGCGGTGGCCGATAATACGGACAAGACCTGACGTCGAGTTACCATGTGGTTTTCTCCTGAAGAAGTGTGTATCGATGGGATCCTATGAACCCGTGGCGGCGCTGTTGCGAGGCCTGGACGTGCTGCACTGCCTGAACGAACGCGGACCCATGGCCGTCGGTCAGATCCACGATGAAACCGGCATTGCCAAGCCCACTGTGGTGCGGATCCTTGAGACCCTGACGTATGCGGGCTATGTCATGATGCAGCCCGGCGAACGTCGCTATGCCGTCACTGCAAAGGTGCTTGGGCTGTCGAATGGCTACGAAGCCCAATCCCATCTGCTGTCCGTGGCGGGGCCTATTCTTGAGCGCCATCGCCAAGCGGCGGGTTGGCCTATAGAGCTGGGTATCTTCGACGCCGACGCTATGGTGATTCTGGATACTAGCCGGGCACCGGGCTACCTCTCGGTGAATACCAAACCAGGGTCGCGCGTTCCGTTGTTGCGTACGGCACTGGGGCGCGCCTATTTGGCAGCGTTGCCCGAGTCCGAGTTGCGCATGGTGCTTGCAAGCTTGGAGAGCAAGCCGGGCCCTGATTATGACGCGGCGCGCGCGCCCAAAGCTTTGTTGAGCCAACTGGCCAGCACCCGCAAGCATGGCTATGCCATGGCGGATACCGAGAGTCCGCTGACTAATGGCCGGGCCGTGGCGTGTGCAGTCGTCTATCAAGGACGGCCTGTTGCTAGCGTCAATGTAGTAGTGCATATGTCGGCTATGCCACTGGCGGCATTTGAACGTGAATACGGACATAGCATCAAAGAGCTGGCGGCAGAGATCGGGGCGGCCATCTGAATCGTGGGCGGTTAAGAACAGCGAAGTCATCGATCGTTTCTCTAGATGAAACGTCATTTCAATTAATAGGTAAATTATCCTGCTTGCTCGGGACTTCGTAATTAGGGGATTACCCGAGAGCGACGTCCAGGCAACGTCGGGAATAGTGTCATCAACGCATCACAAGGGCGGCAAGGACGCCCAAGGCAAGCACAATCAACATGACACCCGAGACGCGCTCCAACCAAGGCAACGCGCGTGCGAAGCGCCGTCGGACGGCTTGGTTGCCGATCATGGCCGCGACCAGTAAGTCCCATAGCAACACGATGCTGAACATCCACGCGCCATAGAAGAGTTTCCCTCCCCCACTGGTACGGGGGCCCGCCAGCATGGCAGCCAGGCTCGCGTAGAACAGGGCATTCTTGGGGTTGAGAATGCCTGACAGAAAGCCCATGCCGGCCGCGCGCCACCACATCATGGCCTGCGGCATCGGCTTGGCGGAGCGCAGTGCAGGTGAGGGCGCGCCATTCAAGGCATTGGCACCCGCGAAGCGAATGAACAGCACGCCGAGATAGAGCAGATAGGTACAGCCCGCAACTTGCAGGACGACGAACAGCGCGCTATCTGGTCGCAGTGCGGATGTGCCGGCGAATGCGGCAACGATGAAAACACCATTGGCCACGGCGATACCTAAGCAGGCACCGCCGGCGATCCGCCAACCTGCGGAGAGCGAGGTACGGGTAATCAGGAAAAAATCAGGGCCAGGCGATAGCAACGCTAGAAAATGCGCTGCGGCGATTATCAGAAACTGCTGCATTGAACACACACATTCGAGTCATTGCTGGCAGTGTGTCGATTTTTGGCGAGCCCGTATTGAAGAAAATTGCAGTGGATTTATAGCCGGAAGCAGCCCGGAGTGACCCCCGTGTGAGCCTTGAAAACACGCTGGAAATGCGCTTGATCCGCAAAGTCCAGACGATAGGCGACTTCGGCGATGCCGTCGCCCGCTCGTATTCGCTCGCGCGCAAGGTTGATGCGCTGGTTTAACTGCCAGGCATGGGGTGTCATACCCGTAGCGGCTCGGAAAGCACGGATCAACTGATAGCGGCTCATGCCGGCTAGTTGCGCCAGATCGCTCAACGCTGTGTCAGCGGCAGGGCCGTCTTGCAAGAAATCCAGAACAGGGCGGATCTGTTCGTTCAGGTGCGAGGAGATGTCGGGGGCGCCGATGCGTAGCCCCTGTGTTTCATCGCACTCCCCAATGAACTCAATTAGTGCAGCTTCTTTGTTGTATGGACTCGCCTGAGAAAACAGTAGTTCATTGAGACGGCAGAAGCGCGCATAGACCGTGGGTTCGTCCACGATTCGGATCGGCTCCTTGTCCCAGCGGCTGGCGTCCCCTCGTGCATATTCTTGACGGACGGCATGGAGCCAAACTGCGTCCAGATGCAGCATCTGATAGCTCCATGCTGTGTCGGGTGCGGGGTTGCAGGCATGAGCACGAGATGCGGGAACGAACACGACAATACCGGCATGCAGGGTGACTGGGCTGTTGCCTGCGCCGGTAAAGTGGCTTGTGCCCTGATCGACCGCGCCGATGGAAAAAGTTGGATGGCTGTGCGGCTTATAGCAGGCCCGGCTATGGCAGGCGCGACGGCTTTCCGCATAGGGAAGGGCGGGGTCGCGCCAGAATTGGGTGGTGGGGTCCATGGCCAATTATATTTCGGCCGTTCATCATCCATGTAGCTAAGCGGGTGGAAACCGGCTCGGCGGCGCGGGAGTTGTGCCAGGAGATGATCCTGTAGTATCTATGTAAGTATGCTGCGGCATAGTTTGTACTTTCGAGCTACGCCGGTAGCCCTATCGTTGAAACTTGAGGATCCCAGCATGATTACCCGATTGAATCGCGTTAGCGCTGCTGTCGTAACCACGTTTGCGCTTGCGATGCCATTACTCCAAGGCTGCGCAACAGGCAGCCAGGAAGATCCGCGAGTAGTGGCTGCCGGTATGGACAAGCCATTCAATGCTTGGACCGACACGCTCATCAGTCAGATAAAAGCCGATCCGAAATACAAACGCATCCCATTGGATACGACGGCGCAGCAAGAAGAATTCACGGTGTGGCTACACAATGCCTATCACCATCGCGTCACCAAGCAAGAATTCGCATCCTGGGCGAACAGCCAATACCCGGGCCATCAGTACGAGGTCGCGTTTATTATCTCCAGGCTTCCGTAATCGCCGGATGAATCGTCAAAAATTGACGTAAGCATCGGCGCACTAGCGCTTGCCGGACTTGAGCTCAGCCAGGATTTCGTCGGTATGTTCTCCCAGCGTGGGCGCGTGCCGGTAGATGGTCAGCGGTGTCGCGCTGAATCGCACCGTTGGCCGGATTTGCCGAATGTTGCCAACAACAGGGTGAGAAGACTCTTCGAACAGACCTACGGCTTTCAAGTGGGGATGTTCAGGCAGGTCTTCGAGTTCGTAGATGCGCGTCGCCGGTATGTCGAGCGTGTTGCATAGATCAAGCCACTCGTCGGTGGTTTTCAGTGGCGTGATACTGCCCAGGGCCGCATAGATTTCCTGGATACGGGCGTTGCGCTTCTGACGGTCCGCGATGTCGAATTCTTCAATGAGCTCGGCCTTGCCTACTGCGTTGAAGAACGCGATCCAGTGCTTTTCGGTGTAAGGCAATACGCCGATCCATCCATCCTTGGTGGGGTACGGACGGCGCCCGCCTCGAACGATGCGCTTGTACCCGGCGGGTTCTTTTGAGCCAGGAAAGGTCAGCCCGGCCATGTGCTCGGCCAGTACAAAGGATGCCATGGTTTCCAGCATGGGGATCTCGACATACTGGCCCTGCTGTGTCCGTTCGCGGTGAAACAGCGCAGTGGTGACGGCGTTGGCAGTGAAGAGGCCAATGGTCTTGTCGGCGATCAGGTTGGGCGAGTATTCGGGTACATCTTTACCCAGCGATCCCACGCCGACGAAGCCCGACGAGGCCTGGATGATGTCGTCGAATGCCGGGCGGTCGCGATGCGGACCATCCTGTCCAAATCCGGTGGCCGCGCAATAGACGATACGGGGATTCAATTCGCGCACGGCGTCGTAGCCGAAGCCCAGTTTTTCGATGGCCTTGACGCGCATGTTGTGCACGAGAACGTCGGCCGTGCATATCAGCTCGCGCAAGGCCTGGCGGCCGTCTGCCTGTTTCAGGTCGAGCACGACCGATCGCTTGTTACGGTTGAGCGCCAGATAGATCGAGCCCATGCCCTTGTGTGTGGATACGCCATTGGAGCGGATGATATCGCCAGTGGGGCCTTCGACTTTGATCACGTCCGCGCCGTAGTCGGCCAATATTTGCGTCGCCAAGGGCCCCAGTACGACCGAGGTTAGATCCACGACTCTGATGCCGGCCAGCGGACCGCTGGATACTTGCTGTGTGTCAGTTGCGGGCGCCGCCTTGTTCATGACTGGGTTCTCCTGAGTTCCGTATGTCTCTGGCCGAGAGGCAAGGCCTCTATTATTTTTCAGGTTCTAAATTCACGCAACCGAATTATCTACACTATTTATTCATATATGTGAATTTAAGATTCACTATATGCGCGAGATGCTCTTACCATTTTCTCCTGATTCATAGGAGTCATTGGATATGAATGCGCTGATCGGTTTTTCCATATATGAAGAACCTAATGAATTAAAAAAATTGCGCCAGGAAGTACGGGACTTCGTCGATGCCGAGCGCCAGGCCGGACGTATCCGGGACGTGCCCTGCGGTTGGGCCGAGCCGGATCCGTCATTTAGCCGTGCGCTGGGGCGGCAAGGATGGATAGGCATGACCTGGCCTAGGCAATACGGTGGCCATGCTCGCAGTGCCATGGAACGCTTTGTTGTCACGGAAGAACTGTTGGCGGCCGTGGCACCGGTGCGGGCGCACTGGATTGCTGATCGGCAGAGCGGGCCATTGCTGCTGCGTTTCGGCACCGAGGCGCAACGTCAGGAATACCTGCCGCGTATCGCCGCGGGTGAATGCTATTTCTGCATCGGCATGAGTGAGGCCGATTCGGGTTCGGATCTGGCGTCGATCCGGACCAAGGCGTTGCAGGTCGAAGGCGGATGGAGGATCACAGGCAGCAAGATATGGACGAGCAATGCCCATCGCGTGCACATGATGATCCTGTTTGCGCGCACTGGCCCGCGAGGCGAGTCCCGGCGCGAGGGGGTGAGCCAATTTCTCGTGGACTTGAGCCTGCCCGGTATCACCGTGCGACCGATCATCAACCTGGCCGGCGAGCATGATTTCAACGAGGTGGTGTTCGACGACGTATTTATCCCCGACGCCTGCGTGGTGGGTGCCATCGGTAATGGTTGGGCGCAGGTCACCAACGAACTGGTTTACGAACGCAGCGGTCCGGACCGCTGGCTCAGCACCTATCACTTGTTGACAGCGACGGTTGCCAAAGCGCGCCAGCATCCTAGTCAAAGCCGCTCGGCCTCCATCGCACGCCTGGTGACACGGCTATGGACGATGCACCAGATGTCGTCATCGATCGCCGGGATGTTGGAGCGCGGCATCGTGCCGAACACCGAGGCCGCGCTGGCAAAGGATCTGGGAACGCGGTTGGAGCAGGATATTCCCGAAGTGGCACGCACGCTGTTTTCAGATGAACAGCGAGATGGCTTCGGCGAGAACGACGCTTTCAACGCCTCGCTTAGGTACTCGACGCTGTATGCACCGGCCTATTCGATCCGCGGCGGAACCAAGGAAATTCTGCGCGGCATTATCGCTAAACGCCTAGGGTTACGATGAACGACGTAGATCAACTCCTCAACGATAGCGCGGTGCGGTTTTTTACCGACTTGTGCACGCGCAGTGTGTTTGAACGTGTCGAGCACGGCGACTGGCTGCCCGATGCCTGGGCCGATCTTCAGGCTATGGGCTTGACGTCAGCCGCGGTCACCGAATTCGAGCCGGGGCAGGTTGGCCTGGCCTTGCCCTCACTGGCCTTGCTGGTGCGGCAGGCTGGGCGCTTTAACGTGCCTCTGCCTCTGGTCGAAACCTATCTTGCACAGCGCGCACTCAGTGCGGCGGGTGTGCCATGCGATCCTGATTCGCCGTTGAGCCTGAGCACATACAGCGAATCTGTGCCGCTACAGGCGCAGGCGACACCGGACGGCTATGTTGTCAGTGGCATGGTACGGCGCGTGCCGTGGGGGCGGCACGTGGCGGGCGTGGTGGCGCCGGTGCAATGCGACGGCCGAACCGGCCTGGCGCTGTTGCCACCGGGCCAGCGAGCCGAGTGGGGCACTAATCTGGCGGGCGAGCCACGTGACGCCTTGCGGTATGAGCGCACGCCGGTGGCGGCCGCCCACGTTGCCCTACACGATGTCGAACGCATTGTGCAGGCCTTGCCGATCGAAGGGGCTTTGCTGCGCAGCGTGCAAATGACCGGCGCGGCGCAGCAGGTGTTGGAGATGACCGTGCAGTACGCCACCGAACGCGTGCAGTTCGGCAGGCCCATCGCCAAATTCCAGGCCATTCAGCACCAGATTGCGGAACTGGCTGCTCAGGTTGCCAGCGCCACTGCCGCCGCCGATGCGGGGATCCATCTGTACGCGGCCAGCGGTGTTTCCATTGTGGCAGCCTTCGCCAAGATTCGCGCCAGCGAGGCGGCGACACAAGTTTGCGCCATCGCTCATCAAGTCCATGGCGCGATGGGCTTTACTCATGAGCATCCGTTGCATCTCTCGACCCGGCGGTTGATGTCATGGCGCGATGAATTCGGATCGGATACGCACTGGGCTGCGTGGGCGGGTGAACGGCTGGAGCAGATTGACGAGCGCGCACTGTGGGCTTTTATCACTGCACCTTCTGACATTGACCTGGAGGCGTGACTCATGACTGATGAACTGCTATACGACAAGCATGACGGCGTAGCGACCATTACGCTGAACCGCCCCGAAAAACTCAATGCTTTTACGACGGCGATGCTGCATGACTGGGTCGAGGCGTTGCTGGATGCGCAAAACGACGACACCATCGGCGCCATCGTGTTGACCGGCAAGGGGCGAGGCTTCTGTTCCGGTGGCGACGTCAACGGCATGGACGAACGCAAGCAACAAGAAACCCCATATATGCGCAAGATGTCGCTGGCCAATCGCGTGCATCGCATTCCGCTGGTCATGGAATCCCTGGACAAGCCGGTGATCGTGGCGGTCAATGGTGTGGCAACGGGGGCAGGCATGGACATGGCGTTAATGGGTGACATCCGGATCGCCGCAGCCAGCGCCCGGTTTGCCGAGACTTACGTGCGAGTCGGCATCATGGCAGGTGATGGCGGCGCCTGGTACCTGCCACGGCTGATCGGCATGCCGCGGGCACTGGAGCTCTTGTGGACCGCGCGCTTTGTCGAGGCGGAAGAGGCCGAACGTATCGGTCTGGTAAACCAGGTGGTGCCGGACGAGCAACTAATGCCGACTGTTTATGAAATGGCCCAGCGCATTGCCGCCGGTCCGCCGCTCGCCGTGCGCATGATGAAGAAGGCCGCGTACCAGGGACTCTCCATCGATCTGCGCACACACCTGGAGCAGGTGTCCTCGCATATGGCAGTGCTGTTTTCAACAGAAGACCACCAGGAAGCGCTCAACGCATTCAAGGAAAAGAGACAACCGAAATTCAAGGGACGATGAAGTCCCGAGGCGGACCCGCTACACCAAAAAAATCAGGAGATAAGACATTGAATACGCTTGTTGCCCGTTTGCTGCTCGCCGTCTCGGTGATCATGCCGTGTGCTGTCGCGGCCGCGGATAAGTATCCCAGTCGACCGATACGGCTGATTGTGCCGTTCTCAGCCGGAGGCCCAACCGACAACATGGCCCGCTTGGTCGCAGACCATTTGGGCAAGCGCCTGGATCAGACCATTACTGTAATCAACAAGCCGGGGGGTGACAATATCATCGCGGCGCGCGAATTGCTCAGCAGTGAACCGGACGGTTACTCGCTGCTGTTCATCACCAACGGTTTGCTGACAATCGCACCGGCCATTCACGAAAAATATGCGATCAACACGCTGGACGATTTTGCATATATCGGCAGCATCAGCGCATATCCCTATGTGTTCGTCACTGGCGTGAACAATCCGCGCACTAACCTACAGTCGTTCATCGAGGACAGCAGGGCAAAACCGGAAAGCGTCTCGTACGCGGTGGTGGGCAATGTATCGATGGTGGCCGGTGCAATGTTCACTCGCTCGGCGGGCGTGCAGATGCTGCCGGTGCGCTATAAGGGCAACTCCGATACGGTCAGCGATCTGTATGCGGGCCGGTTGGACCTGGGGTCTTTTGCCCCGTCGTTCTCGATTCCACTGGCGCAAAGCGGCAAAGTGTCATTGCTGGCGGTCACCGGCTCGCAGCGCCTGGTCAAGTATCCCGCTGTGCCGTTGGTTTCCGAGATTGATCCGGCATTGGCCGACTTCGCGGAACACGCAATGGTCTGGACCGCGATCGTGGCGCCGGCTAAAACGCCGGCAGCGGTGCAACAACGACTGGAAGCCGAGCTGAAGCAGGTGGTGGCCGACGCGGCTTTCATGCGGCAGGTGCATAATCTGGGCGACACCGTACGCTGGCGCACGGCCCAGGATACGCGGGCGCAGGTCAGCCAGGAGATCGCGATGTGGCAAGACATCGCGCAACAGGCGAACCTGACAGTACATTAAGGCAAACCAGCAGACGGCCGATGTCCTTTATCATCCGTGTAGCCTCATCCCATCACCGCCTGTGCCATGCCCATGTCGAGCAACCCGAAGCCAACCTCGGTCAAGTCCGCTGATCGGGTGATCACTATTCTAGAGCTGTTTGCTTTGCGGCAACGGCCCCTGAACCTGACGGAAATCGCCAGCGAACTGAGCTACCCCATGTCTAGCGTGCTGGCAATCCTGAAAAGCCTGTGCGCCAAACAGTATGTACATTTCGATAGCGAGCACAAGGTGTATATCCCTACCTTGCGCGTCGCCATGATGGGCGGCTGGCTGATGGGCGGATTGTTTCGGGGCGGGGCGGTCATTGCGCTGATGCAGCAACTGCAGAGAGATACGGGTGAAACGGTGATACTGGGTGCCCGCAATGGACTGTACGCCCAGTATCTGCATACCGTGCAATCCAGAGAGCTGCTGCGCTTCTATCTGAAGCCCGGCCTGCTGCGCCCCATCACCCAAAGCGCTATTGGGCGGGCGCTGTTGTCGCGCTATTCTCATGATGAACTGCGCGAGCTGATCGGGCAGTTGAATAAAGAAAGCGTGCTCGAAAAAAATCTTATCAATGCCAACCATCTCGTCACCGAGATCGACGAGATCAAGGCGCAAGGTTACGCGTATACCGACAGACTGACCGAAGGGATATGCGCCATTGGCATGCCGATTCCGTTAGTTTACGGCCAGTCTCAGTGCGCCATTGCCGTCGCGGGACCGGTGTTCCGCTTGAAGCGGAAGAAAGAGAAAGTGGTGACTGCCATCAGAGCGCTATCCGGCATCTACCTGCAGGGCGGGGATCGGCTGGCGGACCACGGCACGCCATAGGCCAGTGGCGTCCGCGGCCTGCCGCTTCGTCAGTTCAACGCAATGTCGGAGCGTTTCACGACGTCTTCCCATTGCTTGACTTCCCGCTCGATCTGCCGCGCCAGCGCTTCGGGTGTCGTGCCTTCCAGATCGAAGCCGTACCCATTCATCCGCTCACGCACTTCCGGGATCTGCAACACTTTCAGAATCGCAGCATTCCACCGGTCCACAATGGGACGCGGCGTGCCCTTGGGCAGGAAGAACGCCTGCCATAGCGATGCATCGACGTCCACGCCTGATTCTTCCAGCGTCGGCGTGTCGGGCAGAGATGCGTTGCGCTTGGTGGTGGTGACGGCCAGGATCTTCAGGCGGCCGGCTTCGGCCAATGCCCTGGCGCCGGGGATGGTGTCGAACCCGACCTGGATTTCGTTGCTGAGCAGTGCTTTCACCACGGGGCCATTGCCCTGGTACGGCACATGGGTCATGTTGATGCCGGCGGCGTGGCCGAAAAGCTCCGTCAGCAGGTGCAAGGGCGATGCTGTGCCCGCGGTGCCATAGAACACTTTGCCTGGATTCTTCTTCACGTAATCGATCAGTTCTGGCACGCTGTTGACGGGAAATTTCGCGCTTACCACCAACAGGTACGGCCCAGAGGCTACGAGGCTGACGCTCTGCAGGTCAGTGCGTACGTCATAGCCGGCGATTTTCTTCATGGTGACAGGATGCAGCGATACGCCATTGGGGGCGAACAGGATGGTGTAGCCGTCAGGTTTAGCGCGCGATACGTAGGCGGCGCCGATGGTGCCAGACGCACCTGGGCGGTTCTCCACTACCACGGGCTGGCCTAGTTCGTCGGCCAGATGCGGCGCCAGGAGGCGCGCCACGGGGTCCATCACGCCGCCTGGCGGGTAGGACAGCACCAGCCGGATGGGCTGCGAGGGAAACTTGTCGTCGGCCTGGGCGGGCAGGGACAGGCTTATCAGGCCTGCCACTACCGCGGCGGCGCATGCTCTCATCGTCTTCAGCAACATGGTTGTCTCCATTTTTGACTGCAGGGTGTTGTTCTATGCAAGCTGGCTTTTGCGGCGCATCGATCGGCAGGACTTCAGGATGGGGCGGTGGCACGACCCTGCGCTGAATGACTCAGATCATCCACATAGGCGGACGCTTCTCGCGGAAGGCCCGCATGCCTTCCACGGCTTCGTCACTGGCCAGCGAATCGGCCGCTACTCGAGTGGCGTGTTCGAGGCCTTGCATAAAAGCTTGTCCGTCCAGTTCACGCATCAACGCCTTGCTGGCACGCAGGGCCGCAGGGCCGCAGCGACGCACGTCCTGAGCGATGACTTCCAGCACGCGCGACAAGTCGGCTTCATCCTGGCAAGGCCGTGGGACCAAGCCGCAATGCCAGGCCTCTTGTGCCCTGACGGTGCGGCCGCGCAAGACCCAGTCGGCCGCGCTGCGTACGCCCACCACGCGGGCCAGCGACCAGGCGGTCATGCTGGGCGGAATACCCAGGCGAGCTTCCGGTACGCTGAAACTGGCGCTCTCGTCCGCGATAGCCAAGTCGCACCACACAACGATGCCCAGGCCCAATCCGATGGCGCGGCCGGACACTGCGGCCACGGTGGGCACCGGGCAGTTCAACAGCGTGTCCGCGAGTTGCTTGGCCGGACGTACTTGTTCCGTGGCACTGTGTTTAGCCTGGGGGGCGCGGGTCTGCAGATCCGAGACATCTCGGCCGGCGCAGAAGATTCCCTGCCGGCCGCGTATAACAATCAGGCGTGTTCCTGGAAGAGCGGCTTGGTGTTGGATGCCGCTGACCAGGTTGGCCAGCATGCTTTCAGTCAAGGCGTTATGTTTGGCGGGGTTGTCTAGCCAGAACGTCACCGCGCCGTTCGCGCCAGCCTGGACCTCGATCTTCGCCATCAGATGACCTCCTGCGCGCGCAATGCGGCCAAGTCCTGGGGCGATAGTGAGGCCAGCTCTTGTAGGACTTCGTCCGTGTGCTCGCCCAGGCGCGGCGGCGGGCGGCGGGCGAAGCTGGCCGGGTGGCCGATCTTGAAGGGCATGCCCAGCAGGCGCAATGAGCGGCCGTCCTGGTCGGTCATCTGCATGACCATCTGGTTGGCCAGCGATTGTTCATGCGTCAGGGCATCGGCGACCGTGTGCATGGGGGCCACCGGCACGCCGCGCTCACCCAGCCTCTCGGTCCAGGCGGCTGCCGTATCGTGCCGGAAGGCTTCGGCGAAAATGCCGATGACTTCCTCGCGTCGTTCCAGTCGCTGCGCGTTAGTGGCCAGGGAGGGGTCATCCCGCAGATCCGGACGGCCAATGGCGTCGCACATGCGGCGCCAGGTGGCGTCGTTGAGCGCGCCGGTGGCCAGTTCTTTATCTTGGCACTGGAAGGCTTGGTAGGGCACTTGGTTCCATAGTCCGGAACCTTCCTTCTCGGGCAGCACGCCGGCTTCCAGCCACGATACGCCGTGATAGCTGAGTAGGGCGATGGCAGTCTCCAACAACGACACCTGCACGTTGGAGCCCTTGCCGGTGCGCACGCGTCGCATTAGCGCCGACAGCACGCCGCTGTAGGCGAAGACCCCCGTCGTCATATCCACGAACGACACGCCGGATCGCACCGATTTTCCGCCGCGTTCTCCAGTAAAGCCCATGATGCCGGAGAATGCCTGCAGCAACGAGTCGTAGCCGGGACGGTTTCGCATCGGCCCGTGTGCGCCGAATGCCGATATTCCGCATACGATCAGATGTGGAAAGCGTTGCCGGAACAGTGCCTCATCTATGCCCAGCGGAGCTGCCACCTCGGGTAGATAATTGTGGATGAGCACGTCGGCTTTTTCGAGTAACTGGTATAGAAGCTCGCGGCCACGCTCGGTTTTCAGGTTCAGCGTGATGCCGCGCTTGCCGCGGTTTACGCTCATGAAGTTGCAGCTTTGCCCGGACTCGTTGAACGGCGGCCAGCCGCGATTTTCGTCTCCCTTGGGGCCTTCCACTTTGATGACGTCCGCGCCCATGTCGGCCAGCAGCTGGCCGCAGAAGGGCGCCGCCAGCACCCGGCTGACGTCGATGACGCGGATGCCTTCTAACGCCGGTGTATCCTGGGCGTCATCGGCGTTGTGTGCAGTGTTTGCTTGCATGGCACTACCTTGAAAGGGGGGGCACACAGTCTTATCCGGCAACGGCGCTGACCCGCACGTAAGGGTCGAATTTGGCTACTTCTTTCTGGACAGCGGGGATGATTGTGCTGGCCCACAGTTCAAGCTGCCTGCACATGGCGCCGTGGTCCAGGTCGCCGATCTGCGTGTGAATCGCAACATGGTGCGGGCGCACGACGCGAATATCCCGCACCAGGCGCTCGATGACGGTTTCTACGTTACCCACGGGCAGGTTGGCCTTGATTTTTTCCATCGGCAGTTCCTTGTCGAAGGGTTGCTCCTGGATCATGTAGTCGTCCGCCACGGATTCCTTACGGGTTTTCAGCGCAACCGCAATGCGCTGCTGATAGCGGGCGCAGTCGACGAAATGGTCGATCTCTGCTTCGTCGTCGCTGGCATAGGCGAAGCGCAGCAACGCCACTTTGGCATCGGCTGGATGCTTGCCTTCGGATTCGCACAGGTCGTCGATGATCGCGCGCAGACCACCCATGCGCTTGTAGTTGCCCAGGCCGCCACCCACGAAAATGGTGTGGTTGTCCTGGATGGCACGACGCATCAGCAGCGGGTCGCCACTGGCAAGCCATACCGGCGGCATGGGCTGCTGCGTTGGCCGCACGCTGATGGCCGAGGTCAGTTGTTTGTAGAATTCGCCGTCATAGCTGAATTTTTTTTGTGTAAGGCCTTGCTCGATGATGTCCAACATTTCCAGCGAACGCTCGCGTGTGTTGTCCATCATGACGCCAAACCGTTCGAATTCGTATTGCTGGTATCCGCCGCCCAGGCCGATGTTCAGGCGCCCGCCGGACAACTGATCCACTAGCGCGATCTCGGCCACCAGGCGTGCGGGCGTATATAGCGGCGCCACGATCACCCCGGGACCCAGGCGTATGCGCTTGGTCAGTGCGGCACAGTGCGCCACCATCACCAGGGGCGAGGGGCACAGGCCGTAGTTCGAGAAATGATGTTCGGCATACCATGCCGCAGCAAACCCGAGTTCATCGGCCAGTCTTGTCAGTGCCACGGTCTCCGATACGATCTGGTCGGAAGGCTTGTTCGTATCGCGTTGCTGCAACAGGTTGAAGATGCCGAAGTCCATATTGTTTCCTCAGTGAAGAAGCCCGAGCATGGGGCTTGCGCCACCACGCGATCGGCACATTCTAGGTAAGGGTCTTTGGCGCGAGAAGTGCACTTCGCGGAACACTAGCCTTACAAAAAACGGAATGATCGAATGGCTACGCCTACGGTGCTTTATGAGGAATCTGAATGACGTCTACATGGCTTTGCGATATCCGCAAAGCAACTTTTCCAGTTGTGGCGGTGGTCATGTTCAGCCACTCGCTGAATAATTGGATTTGCATGGCGCGCGGCCATTCCGAGCCGTGGGGAGCGTACGATTGCTGACTTCAATACGTTTGTTCTTGCGCGTTGTACAAGACGGCAGTCTGTCTGCAGCGGCCCGGCAATTCAACTTGTCGCCCGCCTCGGTGTCGCGCCGGATTTCTGCGCTCGAGGCCGAACTGGATATGCAACTGCTGTTGCGTACCAGCCGCAAGGTGATGCTGACCGAAGCCGGCGAGATCTACCACCGCCGCATCAAGGCTGTGATCGAGGACATGCAACATGCCGAGGAGTCGGCCCGCCAGTTGCAGGACGATGCGCAGGGCCTGCTTCGGGTCCACTCGCGCACCTCGGTCGGCATTCAGCTGATTGCCCCCGCCATCAAAGCGTTCTGCCTGTTGTACCCGAAGGTCGTGGTCGAATTGCAGCTATCAGAGTCGTCGGTCAATCTGATGGAACAGCACTTCGACATAGACATACGTTTGGGTGAACTGGAAGACTCTTCGCTATTGGTGCGTAAGTTGGCACCCAGCGAACGCATCATGGTGGCCAGTCCTGAGTACTTGGCCAGCCATCCCCCTATTCGTACGCCGCAGGATCTGCTGCACCACAATTGCTTGACGTATAGGCTGGATTCCGAGCCCACATCGTGGCGTGCCGCGCGGCACGGTGAACCATCATGCGAACTGAAGATCAACGGGTCATTTCACTGCAACAATGCCGAAGCCTTGCGGCGAGCAGCGCTGTCGGGCCTCGGCATCGCACTGCTTACCGATTGGGGCATCGGCGACGACGTCCGTGAAGGTCGGTTGCAGCACGTCCTGCCGGACCACCGCATTACCAACTATTCGTTCAATAACGGTATCTACGCCGTGTTTACACAGACCCGCTATATTTCCAGGAAGGTTCGCGTGTTCGTGGATTTTCTGGTGGATCGGATGCAGAACACGGTACCGTTATTGCCTCAGTACGTGGCCGGATCTCCTGCTCATGCGCGCGAGGCCAGCGTCAGGGCGCTGGGCTGAATACCGGCACCCACGTACCATTGGCCGCTAACTCGAATCCGACCTTCACGGGCATCCCGATACGCAGTTCATCGAAATTGCATTCCACCAGGTTCGTCATCATGGTGGGGCCTTCTTCCAACTGCACATATGCCACCGCGTAGGCTGGCTTGGCTCGGCGCATCACGGTGTAGCTGTAGATCGTGCCGCGCCCGCTGGCGGGCTCCCACTGAATGTCTGGCGAAAAGCAGAACGGGCACAGCGCTCGGGGATACCAATGCGTCTGTCCGCAATGCTGGCAACGCGGGATCGAGAATTCTCCTTGTGCCGCGGCTTGTTGGAACGCTGCGGACTCCGGTTGTCGCACGGTGGCGGCAATGGCGCGCGGCGTCTGAGGGTTTTCTGCCATTATCAAGTCCTTTCCAGAATCAGCGTGGCACTACCGTGCCGAGTGCCGAGCGATCCGCCTGTTCCGTGCGCCAGCGCCAAGGCGCAGTCAGGCACCTGCACAGCCGGATGGGCTTCGCCTCGTAGCTGGCGTACGGCTTCGATCACTTTGGTTATTCCACCGCGATTGGCGGGATGGTTGTTGCATAAGCCTCCACCATCTGTGTTGAAAGGCAGTTTGCCTACACCCGAGATCAAGTTTCCGTCCATCACGTAACGGCCGCCTTCGCCTTTTTTGCAGAAACCCAGGTCTTCCAACTGCATCAGCACCGTAATGGTGAAGCTGTCGTAGATCGAGGCGTACTGGATAGCCGCAGGGGTGACTCCCGCCTCGTCAAAGGCGAGGGGGCCGGACCAGGCGGCACCGGAATACGTAAGATCTACCTTGCCACCGAGCTGGCCTTTCACTGCTTCGCCCGCACCCAGGACGCGCACGACGGGCCGTTTCAGGCTTTGGGCGACCTCGGGGCGCGCCACCAGCAATGCCCCTCCGCCGTCAGAAATGACGCAGCAGTCCAGTCGATGCAAAGGATCGGCTACGACGGGTGAGTCGAGCACCTGCTCTACGGTAACCACATCGCGCAACATGGCATGGGGATTGTGCTGCGCATGGTGCGAGGCCGCCACCTTGATCCAGGCCAGTTGTTCGCTGGTGGTGCCGAACTCGTACATGTGCCTCATGGCGGCCATGGCATACATATTGACCGTGGCCGGGGCATGGGGAAGTTCCCATTCCAGATCGGGCTGATCCGGGTTACCGGGACGGGGCGCGGTACCGGTGGCCATGCCGCTGCTACGCGGTTTGCCCGCCAGGGTTATCAGCGCCACATTGCATTTGCCGGTCGCAATGGCTTGGGCGGCGTGCGCCACCAGGGCCAGGTAGGAACTGCCGCCGATGTCTGTGGAATCTATATGCCTGACACGCAGGTTCATGTAGTCGACCATGGACAACGGTCCCAGCCCCGGGGCATCGCCAGCGCAAAAATAGCCGTCGATGTCGTCCTTGTCCAACCCGGCATCGGCCAAGGCGCCCGCTGCACATTCGGCGTGCAACTGGGCAACCGACTTGTCCGGCGCATAACGCGTGGGATGTTCATAGGCCCCGACGATGCAGGCCTTGTTTTGTATGCTCATGTCATCCTCTTGATCCGGCTTTACTCTTTTGTCAGTTTCGCTTGCTTGACTGTTTCGGCCCAGCGATCGAGTTCATCGTCGATCTGCTTTTTGAATGCCTCGGGCGAGTTGCCTACGACCACATAGCCGATCTGAGCCAGACTCTCCTGCACTTCCTTGATCTGCAACACCTTGACGAGTGCTTCGTTGTAGCGCTTGACGATGGCCGGATCCGTGCCTTTGGGCAGGAAAATGCCGGTCCAGGTTTCTGCTTCAAAACCTGGAAATCCGGCTTCATCCATGGTGGGCACGTCGGGAAGCAGCGAGTTGCGCTTGAGCGAAGTCACTGCCAGGATGCGTACTCGTCCGTCACTGGCCAGCGCTCTCGAGCCGGGAATCGTGTCGAACGCCAATTGAATGTCTCCTCCGACGAGCGCCGCAACGACCGGACCGTTGCCCTTGTAGGGGACATGCACCATCTTCAGGCCGGTTTCGTGCTTGAAGAACTCGGTCAACAGGTGCAGTGAGCCGCCGGTACCCGAGGTTCCGTAGAACAGCTTGTCAGGGTTGGCTTTGCCGTAGGCGACCAGCTCTTGGATAGTCTTGACCGGCAATTTCGGATTGACGATCAAGGTATACGGGCCGGCCGCCAGTTGGGTGACCGGAATCAGATCAGTGCGTACGTCATAGCCAGGGTTCTTCAGCGTGTTCGGATGCACCGCCACCACGCCCGTATTAAGCAAAATGGTATGGCCATCGGGCGCCGCTCGCGCCACATAGGCCGCGCCGATGGCGCCAGCCGCGCCTGGCTTGTTCTCGACCACCACCGGCTGACCCAGCTCCTTGCTCAGGTGGGGCGCGATGATGCGCCCCACCGGATCTGTCGACCCACCCGGTGAAAAAGGGATCACCAGGCTGATGGGTTTGGTGAACATGGCGTCGGCAGCCACGGCTTGTAGTACGGGTACGGTCATTGCCGTAGCCAACAAAGCTGATATCAGACGGGGGTATTTCATCTTGTCTCCGGATTAATTATTGGATTTTGGCAATGCAACGCGTTGGCACTTCGGAGCTAATGATAGGAAACTGTGGCCCTCGCAGCGTTGCCATAATAGAAAAGCTGCTTTGAGACATTTGTACGCTCCAGAGGCAACTACCGGGCGGGTGTTTGCATATTGAACAGCGGCGCCACCAGCAGCCCGCCATCGGCCACCAGGTCCTGTCCGGTCACGAAACGCGCGGCATCGCTGGCCAGAAAGGCCACGACGTCGGCAATGTCGCCAGGCTCGCCAAACCTGCGCAATGGCAACATGGCTAGGCGCGCTGCAACCTGTTCTGTATCGCGGTAGTGGTTGTCCGACATGGGCGTACGCACCATGCCAGGACTGACGGAATTGGCGCGTACGCCGCTCGGTCCCCATTCATTGGCCATTTGGCGCGTTAAACCGCATAGCGCCGCCTTGCTGGCCGCATAGGCCCCCACCCGGGTGGGCCATTGGGCGCCGATAGACGCGATATTGACGATACTTCCACTGGACTGTGCCAGCATATATGGCACCAGGGCCTGTGTGCACAGCAAGGCGCCGCGCACGTTGACGTTGAATATTCGGTCCCAGTCCTCCAGCGGCAGGTTTTCCAAGGGCACCGGCGCGGTCTTGACGCCGGCGTTGTTGACCAGGACATCGCATCGTCCGAACTGATGCCAAACCCGCGCAGCCATGGCAGTGATGGCCGCCGGATCGGCAATATCGCAGGCGATTGCCTCGGCCGCTGGCAACTTGGCTTGGCTGGGCGCATGCAGGTCCACCAGCACCACCGTCGCGCCCATTTCCGTCAGGCGGTGTGCAATGGCTGTGCCCAGGCCGCCGGCGGCGCCGGTAACCACGGCGACGCGGCCGTCCAGGCTGTGGGAATCAAAGGTAGGAACACGCGCATGCGGTGTCGAGCGGGCGGGCATGAGTCTCATCCTGTAAGCATGGCGCTGGAGAGCGCCTATTAGGCTTACCCTGCGGTAGCAGGGGCATGATGAGATTCTAGAGACGAGCGTATCCGCTGGTTATGAAAGAAAGGAACAGCTGCGTTTATGTATCCGTCTTGGCGGACATGATGGCCGGCGTGTCTGCCAGATCCAGTTCAGCAAAGGCCTTGGCCAAGAAGTCGATGAACACGCGGACTTTCAGGGGCAGCATGCGGGTGTCGCGAAACAGCACATATACGCCGTTGTCGAAGGTGGTGTTGGTCAGTTTGTAGCCAGGCAGCAGATGCACCAGGCGCCCTGCCTTGACGTCGTCGGACACCGACCAGTCAGCCAGCAGGGCGATACCCAGGCCGCTGATCGCCGCGCGTCGCAGCACCTCGCCATTATTGGCGTACACCGTGCCATGTACAGCGAGGGTGCGAGGTTGCTCATCTTTGAGATAGCGCCACGAGGTGGGCTCCCGGTGCTTGCGATAGGTGAGGCAGTTGTGGCCCTTTTCCAGGTCCTCGGGTACGTGCACCGGCGCATGCGAGCGCACGTACGAAGGGCTGGCCACCACAATGCGCTCGCCTATGGCCAGCTTGCGCGCCACATACGACGAATCTTCTAGCGGGCCCAGGCGCAGATCCACATCGAAGTTCTGTTCGATCAGGTTAACGGGCTCTTCGGACAGGTGCAGATCGACGGTCAGGTCGGGATAGCTTGCCGAGAACCGGTGCAGCAAGGGGGCAATTAGGCGGATACCCAGCAGCGTGCGCGAATGCACTCGCAACTGTCCTTCGGGGGCCTGCTTGATGTGGCGCGCCAGGTTTTCAGTTTGCGCAACATCCTCCAGGATGCGTTCCATGCGCTGATGGTAGATCTGGCCGGCCTCGGTGGCCATCAGTTGGCGACTGTTACGGTCCAGCAGTCGCACGCCCAGTTCCTCTTCCAGCGCGGCAATGCGGCGGGAAACCGTGGCGGGCGACAGTCCGAGCGCGCGTGCCGCTGCGGACAGGCTGCCCTGTTGTAGCGTGGTAACGAATATTCGTACAGGGTCAAGGGCTTTCATGGCAGTTCCAGGTGTGTCGGCCGGATTACCTGGCCGAGCGGGTCTGGATCCAGGGCAGTGGGGTGTTTGAATCATACGTTGATTTCATTTTTCGCAAAGAAGCTATACGCGTCTGGTCGTTCTTCTGCGCTACATCCCTGCCTAGAATTCTCTTCAACCGGTTGCACGGCCGATGGCGATCGCCGCGGACCCCAGAACACTAACGGAGAGAGGCATGGGCCTGGATTTCGGAATTTTCATTCTTATGCAGCAACGCGACCAGAAAAAGTCGGCCGCGCAGATCATCCAAGAGGCGGTCGAGCAGACCCAAGTGGCCGACAGAAACGGCTTCGCGGCTGCCTGGTACGCCGAACACCATTTTTCCAACTATGGGCTGTGCCCATCGCCCCTGATGGTCGCCGCGCATTGCGCCGGTGTCACCAAACAGATCCGTGTCGGGTCGGCCGTGGTCGTGGCGCCGCTGTATGCACCCGCCCGGCTGATCGCCGAGATCGCCCTGGCTGACCAGTTGTCTGGCGGGCGCCTGAACGTGGGCATTGGCGGCGGCTATCAGCAGTTTGAGTTCGAGCGCTTCGGTATTTCGCTGGAAAACGCCAAGGAGAAAACCCTGGAAATGCTCGACATGATCGAGTTGGGGCTCACGCAGAAGAAATTTTCCTATGACGGCGCGCATTACCAGCAACCGATGACTGCCATTAACGTACGCGCGGCGCAGCAGCCGTTGCCGCCCATCTGGATTGCCAGCGGCGACCCCTTGCTCATGCGTCGCGCGCTGCGTTCGGATTATCACGTATTCATATCGGGCGGCCTGGGCGGCACCAAGCGACTGGGGGGCTTTCGCGGCGTGATCGACGAGCTGTGCGTGGCCGAGGGCAAGGACCCGGCCCAGGCCAAGGTCGCCATGCTGCGGTTTGCCTACGCCAGCGACAACAAGGCCGAGGTTGAGCACTATGTAGACTGCGCTCGCTACCAACAACGTATCGCCGTCAGTCTGAAGACCCGCCGCGAATCGGTGGAAGACGACTATCTGGTCGCCGAGAAACCGTACGAGGAAGAACTGCCCTTCGAGAAACTGTTGAAGAATCTGCCGGTGGGGTCGGTGGACACGGTTATCGAGCGATTGCTGGGCGACATCCGCGCGGTTCGCCCGGTGCATGTGGCATTGCAGACCCAGGTCGGCGATTTCGACCACGGGCTGATGCTCAAGCAACTGCAGTTGTGGAACCAAGTCATCATTCCGACCATTCAGCAGGAGCTGGCGCGCGATAAGGCGGCCGCGAAAACCACTACCGTCGAGGCCGCATCGTGAGCATGATTGCCCCTCATTCCGGTCGTTCGCTGTCCGGCATACGCGTTATCGACGTCAGTCGCGTGCTGGCCGGCCCGCTGTGCGGCCAGATGCTGGCCGACATGGGTGCCGATGTCATCAAGGTTGAGGCCCCCACCGGCGATGAGAACCGCCAGTGGGCTCCCATCGCCGACGACGGCGAGAGCTGTAATTTCATGAGTGTGAATCGCGGCAAGCGCGGTATCACATTGAACCTGAAAGACCCGGAGGGGCGTCAGGTGTTGTATGCATTGCTGGAGCAGGCGGACGTGTTGCTGTACAGCTTTCTGCCCGGCACGGCCGCCACGTTGGGCATCGATCCTGCGATGCTGCGCGAACGTTTTCCCCGGCTTGTCATTTGCGGGATTTCGGCTTTCGGCGCCCAAGGGGAACTGGCCGACCGGCCCGGCTATGACGCGCTATTCCAGGCATTCTCGGGCATCATGTCCTTTACGGGTGAACGCAACGGTGGCCCCGTGCGCTCGGGCGTATCGTTCGTTGATATGACGACCGGCATTTTGGCCTATTCTGGCGTCCTCACCGCGTTGATGGGGCGGGAGCAGACTCAACAGGGCACGCTGGTCCATGCGTCGCTGTTGGAAACCGCGGTGTTCCTGCTGGGCTACCACGGCGTTGGCTGGTTATCCACCGGTGCATTGCCGCGCCGTGAAGGATCCGGCCTGTGGAGCCTTGTGCCTTACCAGGTCTTCGCCTGCCAGGATGGCGAAGTGTTGACGGGCGCCTTGAACGACAGCACCTGGCGGCGCCTGTGCCGGTGCGTAGGCCGCCCCGATCTGGAAAACGATCCCGACCTGGCCACGAATGCCGGCCGACTGGCCCGTCGCGACGAGGTCATCGACGAATTCAAGCGTATCTTTGCCAGCGGTACTGTGGCCGAGTGGATGGCGCGCCTGGAGGCCGGCGGTGTGCCGATTGCGCCGCTGCACACTATCGCCCAGGCACTGACTCATCCGCAAAGCCTGGCCAATGACATGGTGGTGGAGGTCGACAGCGGCAACGGCGCTCCGCTGAAACTGCTGGGCACTGGATTCAAGGTGGGTGCGGGTCCGCACCATTCACCGCGCCGGCCCCCAAGACTGGGCGAGCATGCGGACGAGATATTGCGCGACATCGCGGGTCTGAGCGCGGAGCGCATTCAGGCGTTGCGAGCGCGCGGCGTGGTGTGACATGAGTATTCAGATCACTCGCAGCCCGATGGGCATCGTTACCTGTTTGCTGGACAATCCGCAACGGCGCAATGCGCTCAATGGCGTCATGCTGCAGGCTCTGTGCGAAACCTACGAAGCGGCCGGGCAGGGCGACGGCATACGAGCCATCGTGTTGCGCGGAGCTCACGGAACATTCTGCGCCGGCCGAGACTTGCGCGAGTTGGAATCCCGGCAGGACGACAGCGATGCCAGTATTGCCGAGCGTATTGCGCCCGTCACGCGGCTGGCGCAAGCGGTCAGACAGTGCGCGGTGCCCACTGTGGCGGTCATCGAAGGCAAGGCTGTCGGACTGGGTGTGGCCCTGGCCAGTTGGTGTGACCTGGTGCTGGCGGCCGATGATGCCACCTTCCAGATTCCCGAGGCCCGCGCCGGCATCGTGCCCACCTATACGGCAGTATCGCTGGCCCAGGCCATTGGACAACGTCAGGCGCTGGCCATGTGCCTGGGCGGTCGCTCCCTTGGCGCACTGCTGGCGCAGACATACGGTCTGGTACAGCAAGTCTGCCCCGCCGCTGGGCTGGATGACGATCTCGATACGCTGTGCCAATGCCTGATTGCATGCGGCCCGCAAGCGCTACGCCAGTGTAAAGACCTGCTGGTGCGCGCCAGAGGCCAACCCTTTGACGTCGCCATCGAGAGCGCGGCAGCGCTGTCGGTGGCATCCATGCGTAGCGCCGAGGCGCTGGAGGGCATGCAGGCCGTGCTTGGCAAACGTCCACCCGCCTGGACTCAGCCGCCCAGGCAGGACTGCTGAGCGCATTGACCGATTTTTCAACCATGGCTGTGATGCCGCGACGGCGCGAATCACACCCCAACGGAGACTTTGATATGTCAGCTACACCGCAAAGCGACACGGCATCCAGCCTGCAGGGCAAGGTTGCTGTTATTACTGGTGCGGGCCGCGGTATCGGGCGCGAAGTCGCCCTGCTATTGGCCAGCCAGGGTGTCAGTGTCGTGGTTAACGATATTGGCGCCGCGCTGGATGGACAAGGCAACGACAACAGCCCTGCCGTCGACTTGGTGCGTGAGATCGAAAAACAAGGCGGCAAGGCCGTGGCTAACACCGCCAGCGTGTCCGAATGGGAATCAGCGCGCAGCTTGGTGGAACAGGCCATCGAGACCTATGGTCGCATCGATTACGTGGTGAACAACGCGGGTATCCTGCGCGACAAGATTTTCCATCAAATGGATCCGGCCGATTACGAAGCGGTGCTGCGCGTACACTTGTTCGGCAGTTTCTACGTCAGCCGGGCTGCTGCCGAACATTTCCGCAAGCAGGAAAGCGGGGCCTTCGTGCACATGACTTCGACCTCGGGCCTGATCGGCAGTATCGGGCAGGCCAATTATGCGTCCGCCAAGCTGGGCATCGTAGGTTTGTCGCGTTCGCTGGCGCTGGATATGGCGCGTTACAACGTACGCTCGAACTGCATCGCCCCCAGCGCGTTCAGCCGAATGATCGAATCGGTGCCTGGCGCCACGCCTGAGCAAAAAGCGCAGAATCTGGAAATGCGCCGTGCCCGCACACGACCAGAACAGATCGCCCCTGTGGTGGCCTATCTGCTCAGCGACGGCGCCCACCATATCAGCGGGCAGATTATCGGCGTACGCGGCAATGAACTGTACTTGTACAGCCAGCCGCGTCCGGTGCGTGTCCAGCACAACAGCGACGGCTGGACACTGGACACGTTGCGTGAGCACATCGGCGAAGGATGGAAGAGCTCGTTCACGCCTTTGGAACGCACCCGCGATGTGTTTCCCTGGCAAGCCCAGTAACGCAGCAGACTCGGAAAAAAACCGTGATCAATGGCGATTCCTTGCTGGCCTGGCCTTTCGAAACCAAGACGCAAAGCTACACCCGGCGCGACACCATGCTGTACGCGCTAAGCCTGGGGTTCGGTGCCGATCCTGTCGATCCGTGGCAACTGAATTATGTGCTGGAAGACCGCCTGCGTGTTTTTCCCACGCAGGCGCTTGTGTTGGCGCACCCCGGCCCGTGGACGGCTGATCCGGCCACGGGCGTGGACCGTACTCGCGTCGTGCATGGCGAACAATGCCTGACCCTGCACCGCCCGTTGCCACCGGACGGCACGGTCCGTTCGCGCAACCGCGTCACTGCTGTGCTGGACAAGGGCGCCGGCAAAGGCGCCGCTATTCAGACTGAACGCGAATTGCACGATGCCGCCACTGGCGAGCTGCTGGCCACTATTGGCGGCACCACCTTCTGCCGCGGCGACGGGGGGTTCGAGGCGGCCGGCCCCGCACGCAATAGGGCGTCGCAGGTGGTGCGTCCGGATGCGCCCGCGCGTCCCGACCGACCGCACGATATCGAAGGCGAGCTACCCACTTTTAGCCACTCGGCCCTGCTGTACCGCTTGAACGGCGACTACAACTCCATTCATTCGCATCCCGATTCCGCCCGTGCCGCGGGCTTCGAACGGCCGATTTCCCATGGCCTGCTGTCATTCGGCCTAGCGGCGCGCATTCTGGAAGTTGCCTATGCCCCGCTGAGTCTGGCGAGTATCCGTGCGCGCTTTGCCGCCCCCATGTTCCCCGGTGAAACCCTATGCCTGGAAATGTGGCGCGGTCCGGACAACACCGTCTGGTTCCGTGGCCTATGCAAAGAGCGTGGCAAGGAAGTGCTGTCGCAAGGCCACGCTCGGCTGCGCACCTCAACCGACCAATAAGTAAGGACACCTCATGACTGCCCCTCGCCGCCTGCAAGGCATTTTCTTGGTGGCCAACGACATCGATGCGCAGGCCGCCTTCTACGACGCCGTGTTAGGGCTGCCGCTGAAATTTCGTGACGGCCAACGCTGGGTGCAATATGACGCCGGCGGCGCGCGCTTCGCGCTTTCCAGTCGCGAAGAAGCGCAGCCGGCCCAGGCTGGTTTGATTCCTATCTACGAGGTAGACGATTTCGAGGGGATCGAAGCGCAAGTTACCTGCGCAGGTGGACAGGTGCTGGGCGTGCGCGACATGGGTGACCATGGAGCGGTGATGTCGCTACGCGACCCGGAAGGCAACCTCTTTCAGATGTTCCGCCGCGCAACGCGCAAACCCGCCGATTCGCAACCATCCTGAAGGCAAGTGCGCAATGACCGCTGACACTCATACCCTCACGGCTTTTGACCCCATGGAGTTCCGACGGGCCTTGGGCACCTTTCCCACCGGCGTCGCAATCATTACCACTTGTGGGTCCGATGGCCAGCCTGTAGGCCTGACTTGCAATTCCTTCAGTTCGGTGTCGCTGGACCCTCCCTTGGTGCTGTGGAGCTTGCGTCGTGCCAGTAAGTCCCTGCCTGCCTTTCGGGCGGCCAGTCATTTCGCCATCAACGTATTGGCCGAAGACCAGCGCGAACTGTCGGCACGCTTCGCCAGTTCCAGCATTCCGGACAAGTTCGAAGGCACCCCATGCAGCACTGGCCATGGCGGCGTACCGTTGGTCGAGGGCTGCCTGGCGCGCTTTCATTGCAGTACCTATGCCGAATATGAGGCTGGCGACCATTACATCTTCGTGGGCCGCGTCGAACGCTTCGAGCATCATCGCGAAGATGATCCCCTGGTGTTCTATAAAGGGGCTTATATGATTTTGGCGCAATCGCTGCGCGAGCTGGCCAGCGATGAGCGCATGTCGATGTCGGCCCTGATCGAGGCGCGGATGAATGTGTACAGTATCTTGTTGAAGCTGGCTTGCTTGAAAGGCAGCACCGCAGACTTCAACGAAATCGAAGCCCATCTGGATACCATGGAGGCCCTGAAGCAGCGGGGCGACATGGCCAGCCGCGCGCGGGCCGCGCTGGACTTTTTCAATCTGGTCACGCAGGCCGCGCATAATGACGTCCTGTCCATCGTGGCGCAGTCGCTGCGCACCTTGATGCATCACGCCGTCAATACGCAAGCGGCCCAGATGACCTGGCCGGCTATGCACCAGCCCGAGCTGACCCCGCTGCGGCGCCGTATGCTGGAATGCCTGCGCGCACGTGATCAGGATGGTGCGCTGGCCGCCATGGAAACCTATTTCAGCCATGTCCAGCGATTTCAAAGCGAAAGGAACGCCGCCCAGTGACTACACCTGTTTCCGCCCCCGCTAGCGCTTTGTTCACACCGCTCAAGCTGCGCGGCCTGACGCTGCCCAACCGGGTCGTAGTCTCGCCCATGTGCCAGTACAGTGCGCGCGATGGCAATGCCAGCGACTGGCATCTCATCCACCTGGGCCAGTACGCCGTCAGTGGTGCCGGGCTGCTGATTATCGAAGCCACCGGCGTTGAGCCGGCCGGTCGCATCACCGCCGATTGCCTCGGCCTGTGGAGCGATGAGAACGAGGCCGCGTTGTCGCGTGTGCTATGCAGCGTACGGCCTTATGCCACCATGCCGATCGGCATCCAACTGGGTCATGCTGGCCGCAAGGCCTCGGTGCGCCGTCCGGGTCAGGGGCGCGGAAATCTGCCGCGCAGCGAAGGCGGTTGGCAAACCTGCGGTCCCACTGATATACCGTTCGGCCCTGAATGGGAAGCTCCGCAGGCCTTGGACCGTGACGGCATGCAACGTGTCATACGCGCTTTTGCCGAGGCTACGCGCCGCGCCGACCGCCTGGGCCTGGACCTACTGGAAATCCATGCCGCACACGGGTATCTGTTGAGCTCGTTCCTTTCGCCTCTGGGCAACGCCCGCACCGATGCCTACGGCGGCAGCCGCGAGAACCGTATGCGCTTCCCACTGGAAGTCTTCGACGCTGTGCGCCAGATCTGGCCCGCGCACAAACCTGTCGGCGTGCGTTTCAATGGTACCGATTGGCTGGAAGGTGGTTTGACCGGTGACGATGCCGTGGCCTTTGCCGTCGAACTCAAGGCGCGTGGCTGCGACTATATGGATTTATCATCTGGCGGCAGCGCGCGGGCGCAGATCCCATTGGGTCCCGGCTATCAAGTGCCGTACGCCGCTCAAGTCAGGCGCGAAGCCGGTGTGCCGACCATGTGCGTCGGCCTCATCCGCGATTTCGACCACGCTGAAGCTATCGTTGCCAACGGAGAGGCCGATCTAGTGGCATTGGGTCGGGGCATGTTATATAACCCGCGATGGGCCTGGCATGCCGCCGAAGCCCTGGGGGCGAAGGTAGATGTTCCCCACCAGTATCTACGCGGGGCCACTCGCGACGGTGTGCCGTCGCAAGATACTATCCTGCTCCGCTAGGTCGACATGGTGTGCTTCAATTCAGGCCCAGTTCGGCGCGCCGGGCGAATAGCAAGTCGCCCGCGTCGCGGCGCGACCGGCTGACATCTGCGGTGAGCCGCGGCGAATCCTCAGCGGGCCGGGTGAAATAAAAATCGAACACCACATCGCGGCGCTGGATGCGCCAATGGCCATCACGCCGCGTCACGTGATCCAGGTAGCGGCCAATGGACTGATTATCCACCGCCATGTCGCCCGACACTCCGGCGGCAATGCGCTGATGCGCCGTGAAGTAGCTTTCTACCAGCGCACTGTCATCGTCAATGAACTCCACCGTCACATTACTGATCAGGTGGATAGAACGCTCGATGGTGGCATGACGCTTTTCCAGCGACGCAATGAAGCCGTCGACATCTCCTTTGTAGCTGCCGTGGTTATCATAGGCATCCACATGATAGGCCGCCCGGACTTGCGGCCAGTCCTTGCGGTCTACGCCGCGAGCGTAGCGGTATAGGTTCTGTTCAATGTCGTGTATGTCGTCTTGACGGGATGATGGCGGCATAATCGTCGGCGCTTGAGTCGAGATGATCTATGGATTGATATTTTGTTTCTTGATCAGCTTACCCCAACGCTCTGCTTTATACGCAAAAAAAACGGAATTCTCCTAGCATACCACCGTCAGGTTGTGGCGGATAGACCCATCCGGGTTTGGGGCCATATTGGATATGGCGACCCGTTACTCTTCGGGCTCGAAAGCGCCGGTTTCCACCATCAGTTTCTGATATTCCTTCGCTCGCCGCACAGCGCCCGTGCCTAGACGCAAAGCCCATGCAGAGGCGAGCCACTGCACAATTGCCATGGCGCCCACCATGGAATCGAAGAATGCGTCCGATTCTTTGCCGACTAATAAATGTTTGTCTGTCACGCGAGCCAAAGCGTTGAGCGGCGCGTCGACGATTCCCAATGTCCAGGCGCCGGCCGCTGCTGCCCGCCGGGTCGCGCCCACCGTTTCCCGGCTGCATGGGCTGAAAGATGCGGAAATGACCATGTCCTGTTGGTCCAGGCCCAGCAAATCCAAACCGAAAGCCCCACCTCGATCATCCGCGAGGATCGCGCCCGGGCAAGTGATTCTAAGCAGGTAGTGAAGCCAGGTCATGACCGGCGTGCATGACCTGCGGCCGATAAGCGCGATTCGGCGCGCCTTGGCCATGCGCTCGACCGTTTCCTGAATGACCTCTGCATTGTCCGCCGTATAGCAGGACTGGACATTCTGAAGTTCCGTGCGCAGCATGGTTTGTGGCCGCGCCAAAGCGTTGAACGTGACCAGTCGTTCGGCGAACATCGACTCGGCGGGCCCGTCGCGCAACATCTGGGCAAACCCTTCTCGCAGGCCTTTCCACCCGTCGTAGCCCAGCTCTTGCGCCAAACGAATGAATGAGGCGCTCGAATGCCCTGATAGCGTAGACAACTCGTTCAGTGGACGGGTCGCGACTTCTGCCGGATTCGCAAGAACCCAAGTGGCGGTTCGCCGCAAGGTACGAGACAGGTTCTCGTACTGATCGCGTAGTTGCTCTTGGACGGGTATCGCCTGCTTTGTCATAGGTCCCACTGTCATCAACTTTCACGCCGATGCCGCCAGGTATGCGGCACCGAAATCTAGAAATGGAGTGTTTGCTCCAGAAATTCATATTTTGGAGTATTCAATTTACCATCGTTGCTGTTTAGAACACAGACGAACGAGAGGCGAGGAAGCAGCCGCATGATTTCACTTGTTGGATACACAGATAAATTCTCGGCGCGTCCCGGAGAAACGATCAGCGTCAAGGTATCGAGCGACCTGCAGTCGCCGTACCACGCTGACCTCGTGCGTATACGAAGCGCCGATCCGAATCCCGATGGCCCGGGCGTCATTGTGGAAGCAGTACCCGCTGCATTTGCAGGTACCTACGCCTCCGTCAAGAAGCCGATCCATGCGGGCTCGTATGGCGTTGTCGCAACAACAGGCCTGCATATGGATGGCCAATGGACAGTCTGTCTCAGGGTGCAGCCGTGGTTGTTGAATGACCGGGACCAGACGGTACTCAGCATCCAGGCAGGCGAGTTGCTGTCCGTCGTGATACGCCGCGAGGGCGGGCGCCTACAGATTGGCCAGGCGCGTTGCGAGGTTTCGGCGCCCTTGCATGAAAGGCAGTGGTACGAGCTGCGCCTGATCGGCGACCAGGGGCGCATCCAACTGATGCAGACACCATTGTCTGCCGCCGGGCTGGGCCAACCGTCCAGCACCGCATCGCTCGAATTGCAGAGCCCGCTGGGGGCGGCCACCCAGGTGGTATTCGCCGCTGCACCGCGCAACCAGGAAGGCGCGTTTCATCAGCATTTCAACGGCCGCGTCGAGCATCCGTTCTGGCTTGAGGGCGCGCACGATTCGCCTGCGCCATTGATGCCGCATACCTATTTGTATCCCACCCTGCTGGCGTGGTGGGACTTTAGCCAGGACATCGAGTCACTGCGCATATCCGATCAGGGGCCGTTCAAGTTCCATGGCAAGATGGTCAATCTTCCCACCCGAGCCGTGCGAGGGCCGTTCTGGACCGGCCAAAGCATGAGCTGGAAGCAGTCGCCGGGGGAATACGCTGCGGTCCATTTCCATGAAGATGATTTATATGATTGCGATTGGGCCACGGATTTTGCGTTCGCGGTGCCTCACGATCTTCGTAGCGGCGTATACGGGATACGCCTGAGAGAGCGCTTGAACGATTCTTCTGGCGAAGAAGACATCATTCCAGTGTTTATCTCTCCCGGGGCGGCGAGCCCCCGTGCCAAGGTGGCGTTGGTGATGTCTACGTACACCTACCAAATCTACGCCAACTACGACAGGAAGAACCACGACGACTCGCTAAAAGCCCGCATCGCGCAGTGGGGAACCTATCCGCATCATCCGGCGGAGAATAAACAGTTCGGCCTGTCTTGCTACAACCTGCATGCCGACGGCAGTGGAGTCACCTTTTCTACAGCAAGACGTCCGATCCTGACCATGCGACCGGCCTATATCGCCTATACCGATCTGCGCGGGTCGGGGCTGCGCCATTTTGCGGCCGATATGCACATCGTCGCCTGGCTGGAGGCGAAAGGAATTGAGTTCGACATCCTGACGGACCATGAACTCGAGAAAGAAGGTGTGGGTGCCCTGCAGCCGTACCAGGCGGTGTTGACCGGCACGCATCCCGAATACCAATCCAAAGCCACATTGGATGCCTTTCGCGACTATATCAATGGCGGCGGCCGCTTGGCGTATCTGGGCGGCAATGGATTCTATTGGCGCGTGGCGGTGAGCGACACCGTGCCCGATACGCTCGAGGTGCGCCGTGCGGAGACCGGCGTTCGTTCGTGGATCGCGCAGCCCGGCGAGTACTACCACGCATTCGACGGCAGCTATGGCGGTTTGTGGCGCAACAACGGGCGGGCGCCACAGCAACTAGTTGGTATCGGTTTCAGCGCTCAAGGCAAGTTCGAGGGCTCCTACTACAAACGACTGGACGTCTCTTATGAGCCACAGTTTGCCTGGATGTTCCAAGGTATTCCCGACGCGACCCTGGGTGACTTTGGCTATTCAGGGGGCGGGGCGGCCGGCTTTGAGCTGGACCGTGCCGATCCTTTATTGGGCACACCGCCACAGGCAACGGTTCTTTGCCGCTCTGAAGGGCACTCATCCACTTTTGGCGCCACGCTGGAAGAATTGATCGCACCGCCTGCCTACAAAGAAGGCGACAAGGCGGCATCGCTGGTACGCGCGGAAATCGTCTATTTCGAGAACGACCAGGGTGGTGCGGTGTTCTCCGTGGGCTCTATTACGTTCTGCGGCAGCTTGCCGTGGAACAACTTCGACAACTCCATTTCAACCCTGCTGGGCAATGTGGTCGGCCACTTTTTGTCGCGCTGACATCGGCCAGATCCTTGATCCGCAATAGAGTAGAAAATGTACGACGCAAAAAAATATCCGGCATCGCAGGCGTTATACGCCGACGCGAAACAGTATCTTCCCGGCGGCAATACGCGCACCACGGTATTCGAGAAGCCTTTTCCCTTGTACGCCTCACACGGCAAGGGATGCTATGTCTGGGATGTAGACGGCAATAGGCGCATCGATTGCATCAATAACTACACATCCATGATCCACGGGCACGCGCATCCCGGCATTCACCAGGCGGTGCTGCGCCAGATGGAAAGCGGCACCTGCTTTGGCATGCCAACCGAGTCCGAAATCCTGCTGGCCAAAGAGTTGGTGCGGCGGGTGGATTCGGTAGAGACCGTGCGCTTTACGAATTCGGGCACCGAAGCGGTGATGATGGCCATCAAGGCGGCCCGCGCCTACACAGGGCGTCCCAAGATCGCAAAAGTGGAAGGGGCCTATCACGGCAGCTACGATCCTGCGGAAATCAGCTTGGATCCCGGCCCGCAACAGTGGGGGGAAAACACCCCCAACTCGGTCCCCTATGCGAAAGGAACGCCGGCAAGCGTCGTCGGTGACGTCATCGTGCTGCCGTTCAATGACCCCGAGAAAGCCAAAACGATCATTACGCAGCATGGCAAAGACCTTGCCGCGATCTTGATCGACCCCTTGCCGAATCGGGCAGGGCTGATTCCCGCCTCGCAGGCTTTTCTTCAAGCCATACGCGCCGCCGCGGACGCGGTGGGCGCGCTCGTCATATTCGACGAAGTGATTTCCTTTCGACTTAGCCACGGCGGCGCGCAGGCATTGTTCTCCATTTCTCCCGATCTGACCACACTTGGGAAAGTCATCGGTGGCGGTTTTCCGGTGGGTGCGGTGGGCGGCAGACGCGATGTCATGGCGGTGTTCGACCCGTCGTCGGGCAAACCCGCCTTGCCTCATGGCGGCACTTTTTCTGCCAATCCCATCACGATGCGGGCGGGGCTTGCCGCCCTTGAACTCCTGGACGAAAAAGCCTTTGCGCATCTCGGACAGATTGGGGATCAAGTCAGAAAGGCCGCCAACGAGTCGTTGACGCGCCATGGTGTACCGGGAATCGTGGTGGGAATGGGTTCGCTGCTCAAGATTCATTTCACCGACCGCACACCCACAGATTACCGCGCCGTCTATCCCAATCCCATCGAGGCCTCGAAGCTGCGGCTGTTCAATAAAACGCTGATAAACAATGGGATCCTGCCCTCGGGCTATGGATTGATGGCGCTCTCAACACCGATGACGATGGAAGATATTCATCAGATCAACGGCACCATCGACGTCGCGATCCAGGTCGTCAAGAATCAGGAGCTCTCGCATGCATGACCGCCTGACTAAAGAAATAGACGGACTGTCCGCGACAGCGCATGCTTTGTTCGAAGCGATTGCCGAGATTTCCCGCGAGGGCGCCGGCATCAGCCGCCCTGCCTTCTGCAAAGAAGAAACGCAAGCCGGTGAACTGATCAGGAAATTTGCCGAATCCGAAGGCTTGCAATGCGGCGTGGATGGCGGCGGCAATTTTCAATATGACCTGGACGGGAAAGACATGCAGTCCATGACCGTCATGGCATCCCATCTGGACTCCGTCCCCATGGGTGGCAATTACGACGGCTTGGCGGGTGTGATGGCGGGCACTCTGGTGCAAGCGGCCTGCCGGCGCGCCGGTATCGTACCCCCGCGTCGCCTCAGAACGCTCGGGTTTCGCGGTGAAGAAAGCCCCTGGTTCGGAACTGCCTACCTGGGCAGCAAATTGGCCTTGGGCAAGCTCACCCAACAAGAGCTCGACGAGCTGACGCATATCCGCACGAAGCAATCACTTGCCAGCCATCTGAAAACACTAGGCGTCCAGGCCGACGAAGCCGTCATCCGGGAAAAACGGCTGCGCCATGAAGACATTCATTCGTACTTGGAACTGCACATCGAACAGGGGCCGGTGCTTGAAGACCTGGGTATCCCGATTGGCCTCGCTACCGCGATACGGGGCAATATCCGCCATCCATTCTCTCGATGCACCGGCGTCTATGGCCATTCGTCCACCAGCCCCCGACACCTGCGCAACGATGCGGTAATCGCCACATCGCAACTTGTCTGTGCGGCTGATCGGCTGTGGAAGAAATGCCTCGATGAGGGGGGTAATGACGACCTCATCATCAACTTCGGAATTTTCTCTACGAACCCAGCGCACCACGCCATGACAAAGGTGCCTGGCGAGGTCGACTTCAGCTTCAATATCGCCGGCACCAACAATGAGGTCGCACGCGAGCTATACCGTCAGATCCGCGCCGAGGCGGATCGCATACAAGACGAGTTCCGGGTGCGGTTCGATTTTGGCGCCACAGTAGGCACTGATGCGATTCATCTCGATGCTGGCCTCATCGCCACCGCAGAGGCCGCGGCTAGCGGCTTGGGAATGAAATCGCTTCGCATGCCCACCGTTGGCCATGACGCGGCCATGTTTGCGCAGCTCGGCATTTCAACCGGAATGGTTCTGGTGCGAAACCAGCATGGCAGTCACAACGTCGATGAAGCCATGCGTATCGAAGACTTTATCGACGCCACAAAAGTTCTCGCGCATTGCGCGCTGCAATAAACGTACTTATCAAGACCAGGGGAAATTCATCATGACTATTATTTCAAGGCTCGTTTCACCTTTCTGGAAGTCTTTGCTGGCGGGGATGCTGGCGTGGGCATGTGTAGGTCCGGCCCAGGCTGCGTATCCGGAAAAGCCGGTACGCTTGGTGGTGGGATTTTCACCGGGCGGGGCCACTGATATCGCCGCGCGGGTGGTCGCAGCCGAACTCAGCAATATCCTGAAGCAGCCGTTCGTCGTGGAAAACAAGCCCGGCGCCGGCAGCAACCTGGCCGCCGACCAGGTTGCCCGAGCCACACCTGACGGCTACACGCTGTTCGTGGTTGCCGTCACGTCGACCATCAATCAGACGCTGTACAAAAACCTGAATTTCGATATTGTCAAAGACTTCGCGCCGGTAGGGCTTCTCATCAAATCGCCCAATCTCCTGGTGGTCAACCCGTCTCTTCCCGTCAACAATGTCCAGGAACTGGTGGACTACGCCAAGAAAAATCCCGGCAAGCTCGCCTTTGCGTCCGCGGGAACTGGGGGCTCGACCCACATGGCCGGCGAGTTGTTCAAACTGCAGGCCGGCATCGACATGCTGCATGTCCCTTACCGGGGTAGCGCGCCTGCCATGGCCGATCTGATCGGCGGCCAAGTCCAGTTGAGTTTCGACAATATGCCATCCGCCTGGCAGCATGTGCAGTCCGGTAAACTGCGTGCGCTTGCGGTCACGACCAAAGAACGGTCGGGTAGCGCGCCCAACGTGCCCACCATGGCCGAATCGGGTTTCCCAGAATTCGATGTTTCCGCATGGTTCGGCCTAGTGGCGCCGGCGGGCACCCCCAGCGATGTCATCGCAACGCTGAATACCGCTGTGAACCAAGTGTTGGCCATGCCCGCCGTGCGCGAGCGCTTTGACACCATGGGAGCCGTCGCAGCGCCAACCACGCCTGAGCAGTTTGGCGATTACATCAAGTCCGAAGTGGATATGTGGGGCAAGGTGGTCAAGGCTTCCGGCGCCAGCGCAAACTGATTTTCCTATCGATACAGATACAATCATCCTCACGGGAGTTTTCATGTCGAATATTGTGCCGGCGACGCCACTTGGGCCGATATCAGCGTTGTCCGATGAGGATCTGCCCGTCTGGGCGATGCTCGCGGCTCGTTGCGCAGGGCTGGACAAGGCCGTGCAGCAGCATCCCGAACAGGTCGTGCGTGCCGCCGCCACAGCCCGCAATACCCTGATGGCCGTGCAGGATGATATGTCCGGCGTCGTGATGCTTTCCCGGCCCACCTGGGAGCTCACGAAGTGAATGATGCCGATCTTTGCCTGCTCAGCCTGTCCCAGGTATCGGCATACATTCGCAGCCTGGACCTCTCGCCCGTTCGATATACCGAGACGCTCCTGAACCGGATTGCTCAGGAAGATGGGCAATTGCACGCTTTCATCAGCGTTACCGCGGATATCGCATTGAGCGAGGCCCAGGTTGCCGAAGACGAGATCAAGGCAGGCAAGTGGCGCGGACCGCTGCATGGCATGCCGTATGCGTTGAAAGACATCATCGATTACGCAGGGGTGCCGACGACGGCGCAATCCCGCTTATTGGCGCACAACATCGCCAAGCACGATGCGGGCGTCGTCAAGAAACTCAAGGATCAAGGGGCCGTACTCCTGGGTAAGCTGGGTACCGACGAGTTCGCCTGTGGCGGACACTCCATCGATTGCCCCTGGCCCGCGCCCCGAAACCCATGGAATCCCGACTACATCACGGCGGGGTCTTCCAGCGGCAGTGCAGTCGCGGTCGCCGCGCGCATGGTTCCCTTGGCGCTGGGCACCGACACCAATGGATCCATACGCAATCCGGCCGCCCGATGCGGCATCGTGGGCATCAAGCCCACCTATGGACGCGTTAGCCGCAGCGGCGTGATCCCATTGGCGCCGACGATGGACCATGTCGGCCCAATGACACGAACCGTCGACGACAATGCATTGGCCTTGCAGGCCATCATGGGAACCGACCCTGCGGACCCCATCACCACACGCGGTCCCGATGTTGACGTCACCCGTTATGCGTCTGGCCCGCAAGGCTTGCGCGTCGCGGTCGCACGCAATGTCTATATGGAAGACCCGGCAGCAGATGCCGAGCAGGTAGAAGGCATCGAAGAACTGGTACGGGTATTGGCAGACGGGGGCGCCACTGTGCAGGAAGTGCGCATCCCCGCACTCAGAAAATACAACTTTCTTTCCCGCCTCTTGCTCAGCATAGAGGCCTATGCCATCCATGAACCCTGGCTACGGTCGAATCCGGAGCACTACGGCACGCGATGCCGCGAACGCCTGCTGCAGGGCGCATTCCTGACCGCCGCCGATCACGCCCGCGCTCAAGCACTGCGCAGACACTATGCCGCGGAGATTTCGGCACTGTTGTCGGGTGTGGACCTATTGATTACGGCATCGGGCTACGACGCCACCCCCAGAGTGGATGACGTGGAATCGTTTTTGAAGACCTACGAGCGTCAGGTCCGAATGCCCTTCAACATGACCGGGCATCCTGCGTTGGTCCTGCCCACGGGGTTCTCAAAGAAAACCGGCATGCCTCTGTCTGCGCAGATCGTTGGCCATCACTTCGATGAAGCCACGATTTATCGTGCCGCAAGTTTCTATGAGCGGATGAATCCTTGGCATGAGAAGTGTCCGTGAAGATATCGGGTAAGTAACTTCTCATGAGCGGCGACGCTTCCACCATTACTTATCATAAGGGTGTTCTAGAACGGTAGAGACCGGGGTCTTGACGCATTGCCGGATAATCTTCATCACTTCGCCATTGTGTCGGCTGCAGCCGATCATGCTGTAGCCTCGATGCAGTCTTCGCGCTGTGCCAACGCAGGCCTCCTCGCGCCGGTTGGTGATATAGAGGCGTCGCCTGACACGGGAGAAGACAGCTCATTATTACTATGCGCAACGCTCGCGTTACGGCAGGATGACGATAGCCCCCGCGTTCTCCCGCTTCTCCGCCATAGCGTGCGCATCCGCGACGGTGTCGAGTGTGAAGCGGGCTGATACCGAGGGCTTGATCCAACCCTTGCTCAGTGCTTCAAAGACGGCATCGGCATTTGCTCGAAACGTGACCGCGTCAGCATTGTGTGGGAACACGGACGGGCGTGTGAGGTACAAGCATCCTTTTTTGTTGAGCAATTCGGGGTCGATGGCGGGTGATGGGCCTGACGCCGCGCCAAACACCACGACGGTGGCGAATTTTGCCGCACAATCCAACGACCCTAGGAAGGTGTGGCGCCCAACTGAGTCATAGACAACATGCGCTTTGCGGCCGCCGCTAGCCGCGATCACGCGCTCTACCCAGCCTTCTTGACTGTAGTTAATGGCATGGTCGCAGCCCGCTTCGCGTGCAATCCTGCATTTTTCATCCGAGCCTGCCGTGCCGATGACGTGAGCACCCAGAGCTTTCGCCCAACGGCTGAGTACTTGCCCGACGCCGCCTGCTGCGGCGTGGACCAGTACGATATTGCCGGCCTTGACCTGATATGTCTTACGCAGCAAGTATTCGGCCGTCATGGCTTTGAAGAAAACAGCCACCGCGGCTAGTTCGTCCAGCCCGTCAGGAATGCGTGCCAGCCTTGTTGCGTCAACATTGCGACGATCAGTGTAAGCGCCGATTCCGGCATTCATGTAGATGACACGGTCGCCCACATTAAAGTCCGTAACACCGGGACCAATGCTTTCCACAACGCCCGCTGCCTCGTGCCCCAGGCCTGTCGGCAAGGGAAGGGGATATTTGCCAGAACGTTGATAAATATCGATGTAGTTGAAACCCATGGCGATTTGGCGCAGCTGCACTTCTCCATGAGCGGGTGGAGCGATTTGCTCTTCTTGGAGTTGAAGAACGTCAGTGTCCCCGAAGGCGTTCAGTTGGATTACGCGGCGAGTGAGTGCGGCTGTGGGCATATACTTCTCTGTCGTGAGAATCGGTTGGACTGGCTAGCATAATTCATAATTACAGCGGAGGGCGAGGGATTGTTGCTGGCGGGATCAGGGCGTCAAAGGAGCGTGTTTTGTGCCATGCGTAGACGTGACGGTCTGCTCGCGATCGGTTTGAGACGTAGGTAAATCACAGACGCATCGCGTTTTCACATAGCCTCGACCAAAGACCTACATTGCTATGACGACACGGAAACAAACTTCATTTTGGAGTATTGCGCTCATGGGGGCACTGGCGCATGCCGTATTTACGGCCCTTTTCTGGATAGGGCCAGTTATGTACGCCGCACTGGGGCTTGGATTCAAGGACCGGTCTACGTGGACATGGCTCGACTCGGCCATTGCAAATTGGGCGATGCCACTTGCAAACATACTAACTACGCCGGGACGCAGTTTGACTTATGACGGCCTCGGCGGGTTCACTCTTCCCGCTGTCTTGACAAGTGCAACCTGGGGGATAGGAATCGCGACTGCCGTCTGTTGCGTACGACGCTGGCGACAACGAGATGTCAAACGGTTGCGGCAATGACACTTTCGGCGTCCGTTTTTTGAAAAATCGAAGGACGGTGTCGGGCTAGAAGGAGACATTTCTTAATCACTTCAAATGTTAAAACTACAACTTGAAATGGTTGCCTTACGAGGGATCGATGGAAATTCGACGGTTCGAAATTGGAGATGAGGGCGCCTTATTTCAGGTCTTTCTATCATCTGTACGCGAGATCGCGTCACGTGACTACACCGCTGTACAAATAGAGGCTTGGGCTCCGATAGATACTGCCCCAGAATTATGGGCCAGTCGCATGAGGGCACTACGACCATTTATCGTTGCAATCGAAGGTGAAATTGCTGGATACGCTGATATTCAGCCCAGTGGATACATTGACCATTTCTTTGTATCGGGGGCCTATCCACGACATGGCATCGGTACCCTGCTGATGGATCGCATCCATGATGAGGCCAAGCTACTAGGGATCAGCGAACTCACGGCGGATGTGAGCAAGACCGCTGAGCCATTCTTTTTACGCCATGGTTTTCAAGTGATGGAACGACGATTTCCTATCCGCCGGGGCGTGACACTGCAAAACGCATTAATGCGGAAAGATTTACATCGCGGGTCATGATTGGCTGCCGACCAGCCGTCTTGACCAAAATCGCACTCACGCGTTGACCAACACCAGATCGGCGAACGCTTTGCCTTTGCCGATAATGTGATCGCGCATGGCGGTGGCGGCCAGATCGCTGTCGCCCGCGACGATCGCTTGCACCAGTGGCACGTGTTCATTGAACGATGCCATCAATCTGCCGGGCTGATTGAATACATGCCGACGGAAGTTCGACAGGCGCCGCTGGGCGGCGGTGATCTCTTCATTGATCACACTATTGCCGCAGCCGTGGTAGATGTGCTCATGCAGCGCTCGGTTTGCCGCTTCATAGCGATGGCGCTCGCCCAGGGTCGCCAATGTTTCGGAGGACTCATGAATCTGGATCAATGTGCTGCGCTGCTCCGCAGTCATACGCAGTGCAGCCAATCGTGCGGCAATTCCCTCCAGCTCTCCCAGAAACTCCAATAACGCGATGAGCTCGGTGGCAGATGGCTTGTGAACCATGCTTCCCGCGCGCGGCATCGCGACAACCAGTTTCTGCGCGGTGAGCATCAGTAGCGCTTCGCGTATGGGCGTGCGCGATACGCCGTACTTGGCGGCCAAGCCTTTTTCGTCGATCAATTCTCCAGCGCGAAGCGCACCATGTTCGATGTCCGCTTGCAAAGCCAGGCGAATGCGTTCGGGGGTACTGGTGGCAGATGGCATATAAATATTATCTGAAAGGCTTGTGTAATTACAGCAGCCGCCTAGGATATTACAAGATCATCTATAAAAACGGAGAAGACATGAAATATCCCCTGACTGGCCTCCTGTTGGCGTGCGCCATATCGACTGCCTCTGCGGCTGATTTTCCTGATCGGGCGGTCACCATCACCGTCCCAGTGCCGCCGGCCGGCATCCTGGACCAGGTATCGCGCATCATTGCGCCTACATTGAGCACCAACCTGGGACAGACGGTCATCGTCGAAAATCGCCCTGGGGCCAGTGGCAACATCGCGGCGACCTACGTGGCACGAGCGAAACCGGACGGCTATACCCTGTTGGCCGGCTATTCGATGTTTCACGTTGGCAACCCGGTGATGTATCGCAAGCTCGATTGGGACCCACTCAAGGATTTCAAGCCGGTCGCGATGCTCGTCGTCTCGCCCCACATCATCGCCGTCAATTCGAAGCAGCCCTTTAAGTCCCTGCAGGAATTGGTGGATTTTGCCAAGAAGAATCCGAACGTCCTGAATTACGCGACCTCGGGCAATGGCTCGGTCCCGCACATTGGTGTCGAGCTGTTCAAACAACGCACGGGAATCGAGCTGGTTCACGTGCCCTATAAGGGCGCGGGCCCGGCGGTTCAGGATGTACTTGCCGGTAATGTACAGATGACGGTGGCGACACCGCCCTCGGTGGGGGGATTCATTGCCACGGGTCAACTGCGTGCACTGGCGGTGGCAAGCAAAACACGCATCCCCCTGTTGCCTGATGTGCCAACGACGGCGGAGGCAGGTTTTCCTGACTTTGAACTGGACGCCTGGGTCGCACTCTTTGCGCCGGCGAACACGCCAGACAGCGCGATCGCGACCTTGACCGAAGCCGTTAAAAAGACGTTGGCCACTGAGCGCGTCCAGCAGTCGCTACTGACAGTCGGTGTTCAGGTCCGTTATATGACGCCGGAACAGCTGGATCAGCAAGTGCGCAAGGACATTGATTACTGGCAGCCGGTCATTCGCAAGGCCGGCATCTCCATCGACTGACGCCTTTCTTCTACTTTTACTCGAGCGACCTATGACTCTGGATTCTACCGATGCAAATGTTGTGCGTGCATCCAAACTGGACTGCGCGGCGTTGAGCGACGCGCTGGACCGCCTGTCGATTGCCGGACAGTGCTACAAGATTCGTCCCTGCGATCCTGGCTTTCGCATGGCGGGCCGCGCATTCACCGTGTTGTATGAGGCGATCCAACGCACGCCGGGCACGGTGGGCGAATTTATCGATGACGTTCCTGCGGGTAGCGTCATCGTCATCGACAATCAAGGCAAGGACGACGTGGGTACGTGGGGCAACATTCTCACTGAAGCCGCTCACCGACGTGGCATGGCAGGCACTGTCATCGACGGCAACAACCGCGACGTGGCGCTCTGCCGCTCGTTGGGTTATCCCATCTACAGCCGCAATACATGGATGCGCACCGGCAAGGGTCGCATTCAACTCAAGGCGCTGCAAGTGCCGGTCGTGATTGGCGACGTCACCGTTCATCCGGGTGATATCGTGGTTGGCGATCCCGATGGTGTCGTCGTCCTGCCGCGTGCACAGGAAGACGCCATTCTGGCCGCCGCTGAGGAAATCACCACCAACGAAGAACAACTGCGTGAAGCCATCCGACAAGGCATGCGCATGGACCAGGCCAGGGTGGCTTTTCATTATCACGAGCTGCAAAGCCCGGATTACAAGGCAGATCGGACTTAAGCCATCACGGCGCCACGCACCGCGGCGGGGAGAATGATTTCTACGAAACAGGAGGAGTGATGCTCGCTCAGCAGTCCAGCACGACTCGACCATAGGCGCGCCCCATGCAAGCCAGGATATAGCCTTCCTGAACGTGGCTGCTGGTCAGCATGGTGCCCTCGGGCATGCGGATGTCGCCGTCGAGCTTGCGTATCCGGCAGGCGCCACAAATACCCGCGCGGCATCCGCTAGTCAGGGAAATACCGTTTTGCTCCGCGGCTTCCAGCACGACGACCCCATCGTCGCAGAGCACTTCCGTGCCGCTTTGCTCGAAGACCAAGCGGCATGCTCCCTCTGTGATGGTTTGTGCCATCGTCAGCGGGGTTGGCGTACGAGGAGACTCTTCGCGTTGACGTTGGGGTGGCGCAGCGATGGCGGGCGCTTTTTTCGTGGTGGGTTTGACCGGTGCACCGCCGAAGCTCTCCTGGAAAAATTGCGAAGCCGGCATGCCCAGGTCGGTGGTGATTCGCTGGGCTTCTTTCATGTAGCCGTCGGGGCCGCACACGAACACGTCCCGTTCGAGCAGGTCGGGAGCCAGCGTTTGTAACGCCGTTTCTCCCAGTCTGCCTGTGGGTCCCATCCAGTCTGTACCTTGCGCCGCGGCAGGCACGATGGTGATGCGCAAGTTTGGAAGTCGCGTGGCCAGTAAGCGTAGCTCGGCACCGAAGATGATATCGGCTGGGGTGCGTACGTGGTTGATCAGGATGATGTCGCGTGTGTCTCCGGTATCGGCCATCCAGCGCATCATGGACATGATGGGGGTGATGCCGCTGCCCGCTGCCAACAGGAGTAGATGGGAATTGTCGGAGCGTTCCAGGTGGAACTCGCCATGCGGTCCGCTGAGCCTGACTTCCGTGCCTGGGACCATGTTATCGAACAGCCAGTTGGACATCCACCCCTTGGGCACACGTTTGACGGTGATCGCTAGTGTTCTGGGGCGCGATGGAGAGGAAGAGATGGTGTAGCTGCGTCGTAATATGCGTTCACCCACGTCGACCTCGATCGACACAAATTGCCCAGGAAGGTAGTTGTAGAGCCCTACGTCTTCGCTGACGTAGACGTAGGTCTTGGTATCGGCCGTCTCTTGGTGCACTGCGAGGCAGTATGCGGTCACTGAGCGCTGGTCCCACGGTAGAAGGGCTCCTGACGCAACGCTGCTTATCTTAGGCCGTTGTGCCTGAACGACCTGCGATAGGTTGTCCTGGGCAGGCGTAGCCTGGAGAAGAGTCGGAAGTAATGCGGCAGCCGGCGCGCTGTTGGCCGGCGTGTCGCCGTTGGCGGACGTGCTCTTGCCATGCCGGAGCAAGTCGTCGATTTGACGCCGATTTTGGTCACGGACCGCGTCCGAGCCGTTCCATCCTAGCCTTCCCAGCGCCAGCGTGTTGACGTTCTCGAATTTATCGACAAAGGTCGACAGGACTTGTTTGATTTCAGCCGCGCGTTCCGGTCCGACGTGTCGCAGTACGTCGTCAAGCAGGCGGGCAAGGGCTTGGACGTCAATCTGTAGCTTGCCGCTGCTGTATTCTGCCCACAACGTCGAGTAGCTATGGCGCAGGGCGCCCAGACTTTGTATCGCGTAGTGGCTATCGCACCAGCGTGTATCCGACATCAAATCATGCAGCAGTTCGATATCGGCGGGAGTGACGTTCTTGCGCGTATCCGTCAGAAAAGTGAACGTGGCGAAAAAAAGGCGCGCTAAAGGAGGAAGGGAGGGGCTAGTCATAGGTCTCTCAATCGAGCGTTCTGGGCCATACCAGCACGTCGACATGTGCCGAGTTCACGCGATATCCGTAAATCGCTTCGCTAGAGGCGCGATCTTCTCCCAAGGCCAGCGGTGTAGGCCAAGTGACTTCTAGTCTGTCCTCGTTGCTCTCGCTGGGCACGACGGGGGATGGAGTGGAATCTTTGTCGTGGACGACATGCTCGGGCATGTGCAAGGGAGTCAGGCTTCCAGCGAGCGCCGCACAGACATCTCCAGTCGGCAGGCTGCGCTTGGTGACAACTGCACCGCACGCATAGCGCCGAACCATGGCTTGACGCGCGAGCTCGGACATGCCGGCTAAAGCATTTGCGTCGTTTGAGGTAGCTAAATGGCAAGCGTTAAGTGCCGCCAGTTTTTCTACCGTCGACATGGGCAGCTCGGCATAGGGTGCGTCGGTGTCTGGTACGGTGAGAACCAGTTCGTAGCGTGCCGGAGATTCGGCTGTTAGCACCAGGACATCGCCCGACTGGATGATGGTGTCGGTCTGAATTTCGCTACCGTTGATCCAGGCGCGGCTGACACCCAGCGGTCCGCCTACTACGCGGCGATTTTGCATGCGGATGAGGAAATGTAGAGGCTCGATGGTGTCGTCTTCCAAACGCAGGTCGCACTCCGGCGACGAGCCGATGCGAAGTAGTGTTTCATGGAAGGTGTGGCGCGTCTGCGTCCATTCAACGTACGTATCCCGTGATGCGTCCGGTTCACTATTGCGCGCGCGTAGCGTAACCATGATGGGTGTGTGCGCCACGGCCGGCGCATGGTCCGCCTTGGTCATTTCATTTTCCGAGATGTCTTTCGCAACGTCGGCGACCAGCCAGTGATGCGCCAGATCAACGCGACGGACCAGAATGTCATCGCATAGTGCGCGGGCGCTTTGAAGTTCTATACGAGATAACGCGAATGCGGCGATCGCAAAGGACAAGGGACCGCCGTCTGAGGCGAGCATGACTAGCGCGCGCTCGGCATCGCACGCAGTCTCGGTGGTCATCGTCCCGTCGATTCGCTGGCTCATGCCAGAAGCGACGGCCTCGACCAGAGACGCATCCAGCACGTTCTTCCAGATCAATTCGGACTGAGTTCCGGCAGGCGTCATCATGACGTCAACGAGGCGATCGGCGCACAGGCCAGCGCTCTCGCTGGCGGCACGTAAAGAGGTCGGGTTCGCACCCACCGCGTTCAGTAGGGCCAGCATGGCTCGGCACAGTGACAGGATGCGCTCGTTTATCACGATGCGCAGCAAGGCCATCAAAGGCCCCGACAACGGTTGGACCGCGGCGGCGTGCTGCAACATGGCAAACTTGAACGCGGTGAGCGTACGCATCTGATCGAGCACCGCATCGATACGCATTGCCCACATGCCATCGGCGGCGGCGAGACTGGCCAACACCGATTCATGCTCGCGCTCGTCGATCTGAAAACTGGCGCGCAGTGTTGATACCAGGGAGTCTACTTCCGGCTTGGTGAGCACGGCGGCTAGCAAATTGCCTTCTTCCAGGCGCTTGCCCAATGCTCGCCCGACCAGTTCCGAATAGTTGGCCAGGCTTTGCTCTCGTTCGCGCGCGCTGACGACTGAGGGGTCCAGCTCCATCACGTGATCGTGTCCAAGCGCGTCGACAAGGCGCTGATGCTCGTCATTCGTGACGCCCATTTCTGCGCGCAGGTCTTTCAGTATGCTCAGTCCTTCGGCAGATCTGGTCTTACGCTGCGCGATCATCTCGTCGACCATGTTGGAGTAGACCTGAACCTTTTGCTCGCGGGTGTAGGCTGGCAGAACCTTGGACAGAACATAGACCTCGTCGGGCTGCAGATCGTCGATGGTGCGTCCTTCCATATATCGCGAGACGTCCACATTCAGCTTCTTGAGCTGTCCGAGCAGCGTGGCTGCCAGGCCCTCGCGTCGGTATTTGAAGGGTGTCCGGTGTACGGCTGTAAAGAGCCACAGCGCGCTTAGCGCGACGATCATCAGATCCACGAAATGCAATGCAGCCGATGGCAGCAGTAGCAGATTGGGACGCCCGCCGAACAGGTAGAACGTGTTGATTGAAAGAAAGGCCGTAAAGCTCAGGCAGTGGTTGATAATTTCAACCTCGGAGACGCGGCGCTTTCGATTTCGGACCCACCGGTAGAGTTGCTCCATTGCTTTGCCGAGCCCAAGCGACAACGCGCCGAAGAGCAAGAGCGTTAGGGGGGCAGCCACCAGCTTGGGTATCGGCACGGCGTAGCCGCCAATGTAATAGCCCGGGTCCAATAGATGAGAACTCTGGTCCGTCTCTCGGGTCCAGTAGCCGGAAAAGTAATAGTCCCAAGAGCCCGAATACAGATAGTAGTACGTGTAGAAAGCCCAGATCAGGCCATAGAAGATGTAATAGACATTGCGCTTTGATGGGCGCAACAGCGTTTCCCAATAAGCGCCTTCCAGATCAATGTCGCCGCACGATGTGGTGCACCCTACGCACGCTAGTTTGTCGCCGCCCTTGGCGGGCGTGCGGCAGCTGGACTGGCCCAGCGACGCGCTCTGCAAATGGGGAGTGCTCTCCAGCAGACCGCGCGGCTCCGTGTAGATCTTTTGAACCACGTTGACCGGACAAAAATAATTGCACCAAGTCTTGCCGCCCCACAGTGTACCGACCAGTAGCGCGGCTGCCATGACGGACAGGAGGAAAACCGCCAACCCAGCGCGGTCTCCGTTGGCAAAGAGCAGCCGTGCCGCCAGACCTGCACCCAACAGGCCGATTTGCACATACGAGGCGTTGCGATCGAGCCAGCTCCCCGGCTTGATGCGCGCCACCCGTGTCTCGACTTGACCCGAGGCGCGTTGCACGAATGCCGATTTGCGCACCAGACCGAGATAGCGCGGGATCTGTGATAACAACGATAGCGGACAAATGCGCCGCCACGCTTCGTGGCCGAACACCATTAGAAACAGCGGTATCAGCGGTACCAGGATCGTCCACCAGATCCGCGGCCCCATTGCATAGGCCTGGCTATCTATCGACGCCTGCCCCTGAATGTCTGGCCCCGCCCCTTTAGGGGCGAAGACGCTTTGCGAGGCAGGATCGGTCCACTGCGGAGTCAGAGGATCCCAGAACAAAGACAGCACGAGCCCGAGCCAACCCAATAGCAAAATCACGCGCACGATGCGCATGGTGCGTTCCTGCGTTCTTGCAAACATGTTCTATTTCCTGGAAGGCAGGGTCTGGTCGGCGGTTTACAGCGGCTTCTGGTCTCTGACGTCGGTGAATCGCTCAAGACTTTTGATGATGCGCTGAGTCATATCCACGCCCAAGCCGGCGTCGCTACCCGGCTGCTGGTCAGTCTCCACCGGCCTGGCACACAGCCGATGATGCTCGCGCATGGCGGCGGAAACCGCGAGTCGGAAGACATTGGGCTGAATAGGCTTGATGGCGATTCGGTAGATTTGCGCATGGTTGATCATGCTGATGACCATATCGGAGTCCGCCACGTCGGTCAGCACGACGATGACGATCGACGGCGCGTGCATCTTTAAGGCCGTTAACAAGTCAGCAGTGCGCTCGCCGTTGACGAACGTGTTGGCGACCACGACTCCGATGTTGTGATGTTCGACGATTTGCAAGGCTTCGGTAATGGACGAAGCGCCCAGCACGTCATAGTCGTCGGTGAACATCTCCATCAGGTCGTGACGGTCGGTGGCCATGCTGTCGAGTGCAAGAAGCTTGGCTGCCGAGGCCAATGGCTCGGCGCCGCTGATCGACGCGCCGCGGGCGGGTACGGCCTCAGGTTGGGCAAGGGATGGCGCTGAGGAGTCGCTTGTCTGAGGAGGGCTGCGCCGTTTCCTGGACAACTCCACGCACTCGGCCAGCGTGTTCGTGAGGTCTTCTTTGCGCCAGGGTTTGTTCAGAAAGCGATAGACTTCGCCGTCGTTGACCGCGCCGATGATCGAGACGAGATCGGAGTAGCCCGTCAGCAGCACCCGGATGGAGTCGGGAGATGCCTTGCGAACTTCCGCCAGCAGTTCAATGCCCGTCATCTGGGGCATGCGTTGATCGCTGACAACCACGTCAACGACGTGGCCATTCGATGCAATGATCTCCAGCGCCTGCTGTCCGCTGGTGGCTGTCAGGACACGATACTTGTCCTGAAACATAAGCTTGAGTAGCTTGACGATACGTTCCTCGTCGTCGACGAAGAGGACGGTGGCGGCTGAGTTCATGATGGGTTGGTGGCTGGGAAAGGATTGTGATTGGATGGGTTCGCGGCGTTGGCGTCCGATGAGGACGATGTCGCTGTGTCCGCATCGAAAGTGCTCCCGTCTCGGCGGGTGCGCACCGGAAGATAAATAGAGAATGTCGTACCGCTACCGACAGTGGACGCGACTTCGATTCGACCGTCGTGGTTCTTAATGATGCGATAGCAGATGGCCAGTCCGACCCCCGATCCTTCGTCTTGGGGCTTGGTCGTGAAATAAAGGTCGAAGATGCGAGGCAGGACATCGGGTGGAATGCCGGGGCCGTTGTCACGAATCACGATTGCTATCAAGTCGTCGCTTGCCATGCGTGTCGTGATCTCGAGGCGGCCTCGTCCGGCCATGGATTGCATGGCTTGTCCGGCGTTCATGATGATATTCAGGAAAACCTGATTGATGTGCGAAGGCGAGCCTGTGATACGAGGTACGTTGCCGAATTCGGTATGTACATCGGCCACGTTCTTGAGCGAATACCGGGCAATGTAAAGCGCGCTGGTCAGGCCGTCTTCCACCGAAAATTCGGAAAGTTTGCCGTGATCAAGACGACTGAAATTCTTGAGCGAGAGGATCAGCTTGGATATCTGGTCGATCCCATGAATACCGTCCGCGAGCAATGTCTGGATATCATCGATATAAGCGCGCCGGGCCGTTTGCCGGTCGTCGTCGGAGAGGCTGGCACGCCGGTCGGCCGCAGCACCGAGAATGTCAGGAGTATCAATGATCTGGTCGCTTAGAAATTCGAAGGTCGCCTTGACATAGGCTAGCGGCGTGTTGATCTCGTGCACGATGCCAGCCACCATTTGCCCGATCGCCGACATCTTGGCTGCCTGGATAAGCTGGGTTTCGACTTCAGCCTTAGATAACATGAGCTCGGCATTGGACTGACTGAGCGAACGATAGCGGCACACGCCTTGCACGATGACATAGGTAAGCAGTGCGAGGCCAAGTCCTCCAAGGGCGATGGACCATAGCAGCAGCACTTGCAGGTGGTCCGCCTCGTCTTGGCGTTGCTTCTCGCGTTCGTGCAGAACGCGTTGTAGTGCCGGTCCAGAGGGAATATCGCTGAAGGAGCGCGCCGAGGCGCTTAGAACATCCGTGCTGTGCATCAATACATCAACGTGCGAAACGAAAAGCGCCAGATCTTCGGCGGCATTGCCTGCGTGACTCGTTGCCGCGAGCGCCGAAACCTGCTGTCGCAACGCCTGGCCTGCGCTCGATAGCGGTTGTGCCTGATAGGCAATCAGGCCACTGGTGACGTTACCGACACGTGCGACCAAATTCGCAGTCTCGCCTGCCATGGCGGGATCGTTCGTCCAGAGACTGTCTTCCAGTAGTTTGCGAGCCCAGGGTAGATAGGATGCTGAGTTCTGCAGCACGGCACGCGCCGACTTCATTCGCTCGGCGAGCTGTCGTTTTTCGTCCAGGTCGGCCAGATAGACGGCTGCGGCACTTGTCTGAGCGCCCGTCGTCGCAGATTCCGGCAGACCGGCATGCTGTACTGCTTGGGACAATGCTTTGTATGCGCCGTTCACTGTGTCGTAATTGCGGTTATAGCCAAAAGCCGCCAACATGACCTGGGCATTCCATTGGGTTTCCAGTTGCTGCACGTCACGGATGGCTTGCAGCGGTGCGTCCGGATCTTTTTGCTGTGAGACGGCATTCCAGTAGCACACGCCACAGGCCACCAGCATCAAAATTGCCACCGCTAGTTGTACATATAGTGTTGGGATGGCTCGGAAGGGAATCGCGAGGGTTTTGCTTATACGGGTGTTCATGGTTGTCGGCCACCCTTATCCAGAGGCTCTCCCCGGTATGATCCAGTCAAGGTACCGAGGAATTTCACGATGAGCTTTACGTCGTTGTCGTCGAGGGATCTTCCCAACTGGTAACGCCCCATTAGCTGCACTGCCAGATCCAGCGTGGGAACTGATCCATCGTTGAAGTAGGGTGGCCGCAATGCAACGTTACGCAAACTGGGAACCCTGAAGACGAATTTGTCGGCAATGTCGCCAGTGATCGCGAAACGCCCCTGATCGGGCGCCGACGTACCGGCGATTTCTCGGAAGTACGCCCCAGGCTCTCCGATGACGCCCAGTGGCTGGAACATATTGCCGCCGACATTCACGCCCTGATGGCAAGAGGCGCAACCGTACTGCTTGAAAAGTGTGTAGCCGCGCAGTTCATCGAGCGTGATGGCAGTATCGTCGCCTTGCAGGTAACGGTCGAAACGCGAGTCAGGTGTAGTCAGCGTGCGCTCGTAGGCAGCGATGCTGTCTTTGACGTTTTCCGCATTGGCCTCAGTTCCATAGGCCGATTCGAAGAGGGGACGTAGCGTGGGATCTGTATTCAGGCGTGCCAAGACGGTCTTCCAGTCCGAATTCATCACGCTTTTGTCGTGAATAACCAGTTGAATCTGGTCTTCCAATGTGGCCGCGCGGCCATCCCAGAGTTGAACAAAGTTGTTCGAGACATTGAAGATGGATGGCGTACGGCGTTTTCCAGGATGCCCCGGCGTGCCGATCGATTTGGGCCGGCCGTCCGAGCCGCCCAGATGTTTCAGGTCGTGGCAGCTGGCACAGGATTGACTCATATCGCCGGACAGCAGGCGGCTATGGAACAGTTTTTCGCCCAAGTCGACGATGGGTATATCGGCGGGCGCAACAGGTTGTGCAACGATGGGGCTGATGGGTTCGGCCAGTCGAGGGGCTGCGCAAGCGGTGGCTATCCAAAATAAGAGAACACTTCCAAACGAGAAACTGACACTGCCATGAAGTCTGAACAGACGCACACCAATCCTTCTCAAAATTTGGAGCACAGCGGGGGGGAGGGAGCCACTGCGTCAAGACACATGCGGCAAGATGGAGAGCAAGTGAGTCTGGCTGACGCGTACGCAGCTTATAAAGATTGTGTGATAGTTTGATGACGTGAGCTGCCGCTTGGCTAGTACATAGCAGTGCTTGCATCGTTCTACATTTCTTCTATTGTGCGCTACGAAAAAGCAGTCTCTTGATGCAGCTTCCAATCAAGAGGATCCTTCGATATTCCGTCACGGCCCATTGTTGATAATTTTTGAATTCACAGGTCAATCTGCACTTATTTACTAATTGAGAATCAAGTGCCATGATCACGTGTCGATCACACCTAAAGCTCGCGGGTGCTTATCCTGCTCAAGGAGATCATCAAACGTTGGGGATGTCATCGTGAAAACAGTCAGTCGTTCGGTATATAGGCTAGTCCGTGGAGCGCTCAGTATTGCCGCATCGCTGATCACGGCGGCGTGTGCCGTGACCGCTCCTCAAGATACCCCGCTCCGACAGATCTCGTTCGATACCTATCGGCAGGACACCGTCCAACACCTGCAACAGCGGCGCCTCTTTCAAGGGCCCGACCAAGCTGCCGAAATCGCATGGAACGCACCTCACGAATGGCGGCCCAACGGCCAACCCCATAAAGGCGTATTGCTGGTTCACGGATTGGGCGACTCTCCTTGGTCCTTTCACGATATTGGCCAGCAACTGGCCGATCAGGGGTTCCTGGTTCGTACGGTATTGCTGCCCGGTCATGGAACGCGCCCGCAGGACATGTTGGATGTGACGCTCGAGGATTGGCGTCGAGTGCTCGAAGAGCAAGCGCTGACGTTAAGCGACGAGGTCGAGCAGATTTATTTAGGGGGATTTTCGACAGGCGCCAATCTGGTCCTCGATTACGCCTATGTTCATCCCGAGGTCGATGGGCTGCTTCTTTTTTCGCCCGCCTTTATGTCGAGCAGTTCCTTTGACTGGTTGGCCCCTCTGGTCAGTTGGGCCCGCCCCTGGCTGCTGGCACCGGACAACATCCGACCGATGCAGAATGCCGTACGGTACATGACCGTTCCAACGAATGGCTTTGCCCAGTTCTACCGCAGCAGCCGTCTGGCACGTCAGGCACTGCGCGGCGCGCCTTATGGCAAACCAGTCCTCATGGTCGTGGCCGAGAACGACTCGGTGCTCGATAGCGATTATTTGTCGAACTCATTCAGCACGCATTTCACCCATCCGGCGAGCCGACTGATCTGGTACGGAAACGACCACGATCAATTCACGCAAGATCAACGTGTCTTGGTCCGATCAGATTATCTGCCGGAATTGCAGATCAGCCAGTTTTCGCATATGGGCGTATTGTTTTCCCCAGACAATGATTTGTATGGGACTGACGCAAGCCTGCGTATTTGTTGGAATGGGCAGACAGAACCGGCGCGAGTCGAATGCGAGCAGGGGGCACCCGTTTGGCTCTCGGACTGGGGCTATCGTGAACCGGGAAAGATCCATGCACGGCTTACCTTTAATCCCTATTTCGATTGGCAGAACGAGATCATGGCTCAGGTGCTGAATGCGTCCGCCAAAGCGTTGCCCCGGCAACATATATCGGTGCACACCGCGCTTGATTAGCGCGTTTTTCGCAATATGCCGTCGTGCGACGGCATATCGGACAAAAATTCCGCGCTTAGCGATTAGACGCGAAACGGGATTTGAGCGTTACTCTACTTTCCCGATATCCTGCACCGCTTTTCTTAATAGCGCATCGTCGATATCCCAATACGCTTGGAATTCCTCGGCATCCAGATAGTCGATGGGGCTGCCCGCAGCCAGGATTTTTGCCTGCACGGCTGGATCATTCGCCACGGTCTTGGCCGCGGCGCGCAGACGTTCGATCACGTCGGCAGGTACATCCTTAGGCACAAAAATGCCTGACCATTGGACAAACTTTACGTCATAGCCTTCGTCGGCCAAACTGGGTGTATCGGGCAATGCCTTCAGCGGCTTGTCGCCCCAATGCGCCAAGGGGCGTACCGTGCCCGCCTTGATATGCTGCAAAATACTGGACGGGCCCGTTGATATCGCATCGACCTGGCCGCCCAGCAAGGCCGCGACCGCGGGTCCGGCCCCTGTGTACGGGACATGCGTCATCTTGATATTCGCATTCTTTTCCAGCATGGCCATCGGTACATGCATAGAGCCATAGATGCCCGAACTGCCATAGTCCACTTTACCCGGCGCTTTGCGGGCGGCCTCGACAAACTGATCGACCGTTTGCCATTGGGATTTGGCCGAGACCACCAGGACGGTGGGATCTGCGGTGATACGTGCGATCGGTTTGAAATCCGTTGTGTTGTATGCGGCTTTGCGTCCCAGTATCTTGTCCGCCTCGGGCAAAATCGAGATAGACGACAGCATCAACAAAATCGTGTAACCATCCGGCTTGGCGTGTGCTGCTTCGCCGGTACCAATGGCGCCACCGGCGCCCGCCTTGTTCTCGACGACGACCTGTTGGCCCAGCGCTTTGCCAAGCGCGTCAGCGATGGGCCGTGCGACCGTATCGGTCACGCCACCAGGCGGGAAGGGCACGATCATTGTGATAGGGCGCGTCGGATACTGGGCCCAAGCCATGCTCGAGGCCAGCAGCGTCGCGCCTGCGGCGAGCATTTTTAATAGTGTTATTTGCATTGTGTCTCCTTCACCGAGTGATTAGCCTAATGGTCGGCTTTTTTCTCTTGGTCGTTGGCACGGCCTATCTAAAGGTGTTCTCTTGTGTGCTGATGCCATCGATCTGGATGCGAACGCGATCACCGGATTTCAAATAACGGAGCGGATGAACTCCATTCCGACGCCGGTGAGCTTGCCGATGTTGTGTACCATTTTTGTACCAATATTGATACATTGGTATTGCAATCGAGTATATGGTCGTGCAGTTGGCCGCGCAATCTCTATATTTTTCGGTAAAAGTCGCCGAGTCGACATTTCAGCAGTTATGACCAATTGGTGCACAATTGATGTGCCGCTAGCGGTATTCATTTCGTACCGATCCGACCATGGCGCCCGCGACGAATCTGGGGGCCGCTACGCCGACATTGCTCGGCGGCGGTTTTTCCAAGCCGGCCGACTCCGCTGAAAAAACCAATGAGAAACAATCGGGAGAGCGAGCCGACAGCCACGCGCGCCGCGCCCAAGGCGATCAATGACGTGGTGACGTGCCAACATCATTCATGCGGAAGGCGAAGAACAAGCCGCGCAAAAACTGCTGGATGCCGCGCTCATCCTGGCCCAGCAACCGGAGGCGATGAAGTTGCTCTACCTGAGCACACTGGCCACGATCGGTGCGCAGAATAACTGGACCATCGTCTTTCCCTTCCTGACTGAGCTTGGGCAGGTATTAAAGGCGATGGTCGATAAGAGCTAGGCAGTACCGTCGTTTGACGCAGCCTGGATCATCTTCCAGCCATTGCCCGAGGGATCTCGGAAACCAGCGTCGATGCTACCGTAACGCTCTACCGGCTCCTGAGTGAATTCCACACCGTTAGCTTTTAGCCGGGTATAGCTGGCGCGGCAGTCGGACACAGCGAGAACGGCGGGCGGCATGGCCCCCTTGGCGACCATCGCGCGCAGGGTTTGCGCGGTCGCATCGTCGTGAATGGGTGGGCCGGGCGTAAACAGGCCGAGCTGGAACGAGGGCTGATCTGGATGCTGGACGGTAAGCCACCGGTAGGAACCGTTACGTACGTCCGTATGGACATGGAATCCGAGTTTGCCGACGTAGAATTCGAGCGCTTCTTCCTGGTCGTTGACATACAAACCCATTACGCTAACACCTTGGTTCATGACGCGTTCTCCTTGGTTGATGGCGCAAATTTACCCTTGGCCACGCGACGACGCTTCTCCAAAACTGCGATTGTAAGATCCGGGCGCTGTGCGGCCTTCAGGACGCAGCCGGGTACGCGGTCGATTTGCTGCACGCAGGCTCGCATTTCCCGGCGCATAGCACTGGGGCTCCGGCCGGTGATGTCCTGAAAGACACGCCCGAAGGTGCCCAAGCTATTCCAGCCAGTGGCGAAGACTATTTCGGTGATGCTGAGTTCCGTGTCGCGCAGTAGGGTATTCGCCTGCTCAATACGCCTTGTCAACAGGTAGCGATGCGGCGGTATACCAAAGGCCCGCCTGAAGGAACGGGAAAAATGGGCTTCAGAAACGCCGCTGACTGCGGCCAGGCGTTTTACCGGCCAAGCCTCGTGTGCAGTGGCATCCATGCAGTCCTTGGCACGTAGCAGTCGACGCAGCAGAACGGGATCCTGCAATTGATCGAAATCGGTCGGTGCAAAAGACGAGACAAGCCGCTGGGCGCTATGGTCTGCAAGAGGGGGCATGAGTTCTAGCAAGGCAGTCAGTATGTGGGTAGTGTAGGGCCAACTTGATTCTCGAATAGCCGTGCGCTGGCGTCGGCCGAGGCGAATTACCCGCCTCCATCTTCCAGCCAAACATGGTTGATCAACCCATTCCCGATGATTCCTGAACGGCGACAGGCTTGTAAATTTTGATTGATTGGATTATTTTGGATCAATTGATCTAAAACGCCAGGTTTGGAGAAATGAATGAACGTACAGGGAAAGAGAATCCTGATTACCGGCGGATCTAGCGGTATCGGCCTGGCCACCGCCGCGGAGCTCGTCAGCAAGGGAGCCACGGTCTTTATCGTGGGGCGCCGCGGGAATGTCGTGCAAGAGGCGGTCAAGCTGCTGCGCGCTGAAGGGGGGCGGATGGATGGAACGGACGCCGACGTGGGAACCGCGGAAGGCCGGGATCGGGCATTGCAGGGTGCGCTCTCGTCCATGGGCGGCTTGGACATCCTGATCAACAATGCGGGTGGCGTGCGTGCGGGACGAATCGAAGACACGGCCGAAAGCGACATTGCCAAGATGATAGAGGTCAATCTGCTGGCCCCCATGTTACTGGCGCGTGCGGCGGTTCCGCATCTACGCGCCTCGGGCGAGGGCATGATTGTGAACGTCTCATCCGGCATCGCCTTGGTGGGGGTGCCGTTCTACGCGAGCTATGCGGCCGTCAAGGCCGGGATCTCGCACTTTGGCGAGGCGCTGCGCCGGGAGTTGAAGGGTGAGGGCGTTCACGTCCTGACGATATATCCCGGCGCGACAGATACGCCGATGATGACGACTTCGCGGGCAGGTCCGGATATGGGCTTTGTCCGCGAACCGGCTTCCGCGGTCGCCCAGGCGATCGTCGAGGGTATCGAGACCGAAGCGTTGCAGGTGATCCGGGGCGGCGAGATTCGCACCGCCATGATTGCTCAGAACCGATCTGACCCGGCCTCAGTGGATGAGCGGTTCCTGGCGTTAAAGCCCAAACTTGCCGAGGCGGTCAAGGACCATTCCGCTCTCTGAAATCCTACGAAGGAGTTCACCATGACGCGTACGAAGGCTATCGTCTTTGATCTTTACGGAACGCTATACGATGTCCATTCGGTCGTGCAGCAATGCGAGGCCTTCTATCCCGGACGAGGCATGCAGCTCAGTGTCATGTGGCGGCAAAAGCAGCTCGAATACACGTGGCTGCGCAGCCTGATGGGGCAGTACATTTCATTTGAGCAAGCGACGCATGACGCGCTTGTCTACAGTTGCCGGCACCTGAAACTCGATCTGGACACGGCGACTTGCGACACGCTGTGCAAGGCTTATTTGAACCTGTCGGCTTATCCCGAAGTCCCCGATGCATTGCAGCGGCTGAACGACATGGGACTGCCGCTGGCCATCTTGTCGAACGGATCGGATTTCTCGATTCAGAGCGTCGTCACGAGTTCGGGCCTGCAAGATAATTTCTCGCATTTGCTCAGTGTCGAGCGTGTCGGTGTATTCAAGCCCGACCCACGGGTCTACACGCTCGCGTGCCAAGCGTTGGAATTAACGGCGGACGAAATTCTCTTTGTGTCTTCAAATGCATGGGATGCGTCGGGTGCGCGTCACTTCGGATTCAACGTCTGCTGGATAAACCGTCATGACAATACATTCGACGAACTGGGCGCCACGCCTCACGTCGTGGTTGCGGGCCTGGACGAGTTACCCGCATTGATCGACGCCGGCCGGTGTTGACGACATCGCTATAGCGCGCGTGCTGGGCACGCCCCAGATAGGTTCAGAAATTCATCGTTGCCGAGAGCATCAGTGTGCGTCCCTCGCTCATATTCAATGTGCCAGCTCCAGGGTATGTGGTCCAGAAACTCTTGTTGAACACGTTACGCAGGTTTGCTCTCAGGGTAATCGGATGCCCTCCTGAACGCTCTACAATGTAGCGCGCCCCGAGATCCATAGTGGTCCATGGCTTGATGGACTGTGTATTGGCGGCGTCAACATATTGCCGGCTGGCATGCATCACACGAGAGGTCAGTGTCAGTCCGGTGACAAAAGGCGTATCCCATTCCACGCCTAACGTGAAGTGGTGACGCGACGTGCCTGGCGCTGTCTTGCCATCATTGATGCCTTGTGTCGTTTCGGTGAGTTTCGCATCGAGCAGCATGTAACCCCCCATCACGCGCACGCCACGCACCGGCTCGCCTGCCACGTTGAGTTCTATTCCGCGACTACGTTGTTCTCCATCGCCAGTCAATGTATTGGAGATCGGGTTGACAATGGCGGATGCTTGCTTGATCTGGAATGCAGCCAGTGTTGTGCTGAGCTGCCCCCAGTCGACCTTGACGCCGGCTTCGTATTGTTTCGAGAGATACGGTTCAAGGACGTCGTTGGCGTTTGCGTAACTCGCGCCGACGACGGCGCCCTGTTGCAGACCTTCGATATAGCTTCCGTATAACGAAATGGTTTCCGTCGGTTTGAACAACACGCCAACAGTCGGTGTGTACGCTGTTTTATCGTAGCGTGACGTGCGCTCGTTGGTCGCGATGTTGTAGTTGTCTGCGGTGATTCTTTGCTTGCGCAGACCCAGCATCAATTGGGCGCGCTCGTCCAGGATGGATAGCGTGTCGGACAGCGCGTAACCTGATAGCACTGTCTTGCTGATGCGGTTACGCGAGGGGGTAGTCAGGTCGGGTTTTTCTAGAAAAACCGGATCATAGATATTGGACTCGATCGAGCCGAGCGTTATCGTGCCCGCACTTGTGCGATCCGCCTTGTAGCCGTTCACGCTGACGCTGACGTCGTGTCGCACGGGCCCCGTATCCAGCCGTGCTCGCAGGCCGGCTTCGCCGACGGTGCGTTCGATACCGGTAAAATTCATGCGGCTGGTGCTGAGGAAATCTCCGTTTTCCTGCAACTGAGTTCCGAAATCAAGGGCCTGCTTCCAATCGGTGTTACTGCGACCGAGGCTGGCATACGCGGTCAACCGCGTATTAATGTCGAACTCACCGCGTAGCATGCCGTACGTGTCCTCGGTGTCGACAAAATTCCAGGGTGACATAAAGCTCTTGCGCGCGGACGGCGGATCTGGGATGGGCTGTCCGACGGCCGGGGCGATGGTGCTGTTCGCCCGGTCAGTGCGCATATTTTGATAGCCTAGATCCGCCGACAAGCGAAACCGTTCACCACGATAGTCCACACCCAGCGTAAAGGTGCCAAGCCGTTGTGATTGCTGGTCGACCGATGTGTCGCCGTCCCGATACATCGCATTCAGGCGAATACCGACACGATTGTCCGGCCCGAAACGGCGGCCGAAATCCAGATGGCCGCCGAACTGCGAATCGGACAAATAGCTGGCCGTGAACGATGTCAGTGGGGTATCCCCCGCGCGCTTGGGAACCAAATTAATCGCTCCGCCGGTACCGCTAGGCGACATGCCGTTTAGAAATGCGGTGGGCCCCTTGATGATTTCTACGCGTTCGATACCGGTCAATGTGGTTTGATTATTTGGTGCCAGACCGAACAGGCCGTTAAAGCCGATCGATCCGTTACCCAGTAGTAGGCCCCGTACGGTGAATGTGTTGGCGTAACTGGCATTCGTTGGATCGACATTGAGAACTGCTGGGTCGTTGGCGGCGATGTCGGCCACACTCTGCGCCTGTTGGTTCTCGATCGTTTGCACGGTATAGCTGTTCACCGAAAACGGTATATCCATGATGTCCCGATCACCCAATACGCCCATCCCGGCGCCGCGTGCGATCTGCCCTCCCGCATAGGGCGCGGGCAGATCTGGGCGGTCAGTGCTTGCGCCTATTACGGTGACGGCCGGTAGCTCCGCCGCCGCACCGGTCGCGGGGCGTTGACGCAATGAGTAACTGCCATCTGGACGCGAAACCGATTCCAATTGAGTGCCGGCTAGCAACGCCGACAACGCCTGCGGCACGCTGTAGCGACCATGTAGACCTGCTGTCTGTTTACCCACTACCAGCGCGTTATCGAACGTCAGCAGAATTCCCGCCTCGTTACCGAAGCGCGTGAGTGTTTGTCCCAGCTCGCCCGGTGGCAGATCGTAGATGGCCTCGGTGATTTGAGCGTACACCGGGGTGACCAGAGACATTGCCGCGAGCCCCGGCACGACTCTCGTGAGCATTTTTCGGTACGAGTGACGGACGAGGTGCCACCCGACAAGGGTGCGGGTTGTTGAGAATAGTGATCTGTTCAGCTTGCCTAGGGTCATAGCGACGTCCTTGGGTCAGGTAGAAATTGAGGCTTCTATCTGTAAAGCCGAACGAAAAACGCAAACAGCTCACGTTATTGAAAAAAAAGTGGAATCACGAAGAGCGCGCACGCAGCGTGAGCCAATAATTCGTGTAGCGGTGCACATCGACCGGTAGCTCATATTCAAGCGCGCGCAGCACTCGATCCGTATCCGCGAGCGGAAATGTTCCAGAGACCCGCAGCGACGCGATCTGGTCTTCACAGCCCAAATGGCCACGTCGATATCGGGACAGTTCCCGCAAGAATTGGCGCAGAGGCATCTCCGTAACCACCAGCATGCCACGGGTCCAACTGGCGCTTGTTTGATTGGCGGGACCGAAGCGCGTAACGTGCATATCGTCGAAACGCACGCGGGAACCTGCGTGCACAACTTCGGCTGCGGAATCGCTGCGCGTGGCGCGGATTTCCACCGCACCCTCATAGACCTGCAGCTCACTATCGCCGTGATCTTGCCGCACCAGAAAGCGTGTCCCCAGGGCACGTAATGACCCATGGGCCGTGTCCACCAAAAAGGCACGGGCATCAGACGCGACATCCGCCGCAGTCGTGACTAGAATTTCTCCGCGCAACAGCGCTAGCCGGCGTTCAGCCGTGTCATAGCGCACATCGATGGCCGTGTCTGTGTTCAGCACGACCTGAGACCCGTCGGGCAACGTTACGTGACGAGATTCTCCGATTCGCGTGGATTCGTCGGCACGCCAGTCTACCCAAGGGGCTACACGAATCGTGGCTACCCCTGCTCCGGTTACGCCTACCAGCAACAATAGCGTTTTGATTGCTTGGCGTCGGTTCGCCTGCCGGGGTGTTAACAGTGTTGCCTGAACTAACGGCTCGGGGACACTACGCAGTTGCCCCGTCACCGCCAGCACGCGTTGCCACGCGCGCTCATGTTCCGGACTCGCCTCTCGCCAGTCGAGACATGCTTGACGCAGCGAGGTCGTCGCATCCTCAGACTGCAAATCGACCCACCATTGCGACGCCCTGCGCACGAGACGCGGGTCCAGAGCAGGGTGGGGGGGNNGGATCAAGGAAGCAGGCAGCATTGCGCGAGCCCACGTACGATATGGCGTTTTACCGTCGCGACAGAGAGTCGTAGTTCGGCGGCAATGCGCTGGTGTGTCCATCCGCTGAGCTGCGACAGCAGAAAAGCCCGCCGCACCGCTGCCGGTAGTTGGTCAAGCAGTGCGTCAAGGGCGCTCAGAGCCTCTAATTGAAGCGCCCGCGTCTCCGGTGACGGTTGTAACGGTTCTGGCAATTGCAACAATGCCTCCAGATAGCGCTCTTCCAACCGCTGGCGCCTGCGAAAGTCGTATACCAATCCATTGGCGATGGTCACGAGATAAGAACGCGGCTCCCGGATGTGGATGGCTTCGCTTTTACCGAGTACTCGGACAAACGTGTCTTGGGCCAGATCGGCCGCGTGGTGTACGCACCCCAGTTTGCTGCGTAGCCACTTTTGCAGCCAGAGGTGATTCTCGACGTACAAATCCTCGATAGCATGGTTATTGGGCGGAGGGTCTGCGGACATGGCAGAGAAAGGGGTGGATGAAAATGCTAATAATAACCATTTTCATAAATGTGCACGCTGAACAACGGGTGCTAGATCAGAATTCATTCCGTAGCAAGGTCCTGCTAGCCACTATGTCGCAGCCATTCCTACGTCACATCGGCCTTGGCTATTGATTCGTGATCCCGCTTCGGGAGCTGAGCAATCATCACGGTGGCTCCAACAAGGGTGGCAGCCACAGCGACGCCGATCCAGACCCCGTAAAGCGCATGTCCCAAAATAAAGCCTCCCAGCACTGGCGATACGATATCTGTCACCCCGATTAGTGCTTGTGCCGCTCCTATAACGACTCCTTGCCGTTCGGGTGGAACGTGGACGGACAGCGCAGCAAGGTAGGTAGGCTTGGCAAGGGCGTCGCCTGTGCTGACGCAAAGCACTGCAAAGGCGAGAACGGGGATAGTGGTGGCCAGGCCTGTCGTCAGGAATCCGAGGCCCAACAGACCGAAGATCAAAATGATCAAGTTTCGCTCGGTGAAGTATGTGCCCAGCCAACCCAACAGGAACAGTTGGACAAGGACATTGATCACGCCATCGGCCATCATGATGTAGCTCAGTTCCCTCGGTCCGAAGGCATGGCCATTCCAGACGAAGGTATCCGCAAGAAAGACGGGCATCTGCGAGGTGTACATGCCGAAAGCGAAAAAATGGCACAACATCACGATGATCAGTATTCGGATCGCGGGTGATCCCAGGATGGCACGGAACGAGAGTCTCTCTCTGTTGGTTTGACCCTGATGGCGGGGCCCTGCTTGCCCGCCTTGCAGTCGGAAGAAGGTCACAACGACGGAAAAAATCATCAAGCCGAGGGCGGCATAGATCGGTGGGGTCAATGATGTGTCGGATAAAAGGCCCGAAAGGCCTGCGCCGATGATTCCTCCTAAACCGATTCCGCCTGTCAGCATGCCGATCGCTTGCCGTCGATGCTTTGTGTCAGAGTAATCGGCGACGTAGGCTACGGCGGCCGATAGATTCCCAGCGGTCATCCCGAACAGGGCACGGGCAAGCAGAATGAAAAAAATGCTCGGTGCGCATGCAAGCAACAAGAGGCTCGCTGCCGCGACGATCTGGCTCGCAAGAAGAATTCGTTTGCGGCCGAAGCGGTCGGAAAGCTGGCCGAGGACGGGGGCCGAGCAACACTGGCTAAAGGCCTCTGTCGCGATCACGATGCCAAGGATCAGTGGAGAGCCCCCCATCTCCCGGACGTAGAAGGGCAGCACGGGTATGACAGCGGCCATACTGGCGGCATACATACTGACGATCACGAAGACCGGCAGGATCAAGCGCCAGTCAAGCCCTGCTGCGGCAACGTTCGTGGCTCTCAATTCGACTCTGCTCCGAGAGAAACCACCCCCATGCGGGCCAAGTAGATGCCAAGCTTCGCGGTCTGGTTTGCGTCAAAGGTCGCGCCGACATATCCGTCCGGGCGGATCAGCACGCACTCGCCCGGCGCCAACCCATAGGCATCGCGGATGTGACCCCAGGTGTCGATGACATCGCCGCTTGGGCCGATATGTCGGACATGCAGCCCCGGTCGTGGCTTCATCGTCTCAAGTCTGGCCTCATGGACAAGCAGCGTCCAGTGCGGCCCTTGGAACAGTTGGAACAGTCTCGATGGCTGGCCCGCCGCACCCCGTATCGGCGCATCCGGCGCGCGATCCCCGGCCCGAATGCCAGCGTTGCGCTCGGGAAGTCCCTTTGCGAGCGGCGAGTCCCGGTAGCCGATATCGAGCTGGTGAACCTCGCGTCCGCGGTGAATCCGGCCCTGTTTCTGCGCATCGAGCAATCGGGTCGAAAGACCAAGCATGGCCTCGGCCACCGGACGGCGCTCGGCCTCGTAGCTGTCGAGAAGGTCTTCCCTCGCACCCCTTAGTGCGGCCGCGAGCTTCCAGCCCAGGTTGTAGGCATCCTGCACACCAGTGTTTAGACCTTGTCCTCCAGTGGGCGGCTGCACATGGGCGGCATCGCCCACCAAAAGCACCTGGCCCACACGGTAGCGGTCGGCCAAGCGGGCGTTCATCTGGTAATCCGAGGTCCAGGACACCATGCGTACTATGATGTCCGCGCGTCCTGTACGCTCGGCGATGAAGGCGGTCAGCCCTGCGGCCGACAAGTCCGTCTGCGCATTCGGTGGAATCGGCGCCTGGATCTGAAAGAGATCGGTTCCGGCGAGGGGGCAGATCGCCATCATCCGCTCCATGTCGCCGTTGTTGAATTGGTGCCATGCACTGCGCTCGAGCCCGGTCAGTACGACATCCGCCACGAGAGCGTGCACGCCTAGCGTCTTGCCAGGGAAGCCCACGTTGAGCGTTTTCCTGACGAAGCTGCGCCCGCCATCCGCGCCGACGAGATAGCGAGCGTGGAGGATCTCCTCACCTGTGAGGCCCGCAACCTGCGCGGTGACGCCGCCGCCACCCTGCTCGAAGCTGAGCAATTCGCAGCCGAACTCCACCCGATGGCCCAGTTCGTTCAGCCGCCCACGCATGATGTGTTCCGTCAGAAATTGCGGAATCATCAATGGCAGTTGATAAGGCTCGGCCGGCGTCGGATCGACCTGCCCGACGATGTCTGAATCCAGGTGACTACCGTTGTCTTGGTAAATGCGCTGCCGCGGGTAGAGCCCCCCCGCTGCCACCACCTTGTCGAGAATATCCAGGTCTTCGAAGATTTCTTGTGTCCTCGGCTGGATGCCCTTGCCACGTGAGCCAGCGAACGGCATGGCCATCTTATCGATCAGCCGAAACGAGACGCCACGTCGCGCGAGCTCAATGGCAAGAGTGAGGCCGGCCGCGCCTGCGCCGCAAATGAGTACGTCGGTCATGGATTGACTTGTCATGTTAGTCTCAATATGTGTAATATGCACTTAATAGGAGCTATATTATGTCGTCCAATAAAAAAGTGCAAGATACACATATTTCTGAACAGGTGAAGGTGCTGCACGGCGCGCTGATCAGCATCGTCAGTGCGCTGAACCGGCCACAGAACGACGAGAAGATGATCGAAGAAGCCGGCATCCGACTCGATCGCGCACTGTTTTCCGTACTCGTGGGTATCGAGCGACTGGGGCCGATCGGTGTGGTGGAACTGGCTGAGCGCTCAGGACGCGACTACACCACTATCAGCAGGCAGGTCGCCAAGCTCGACAGTCTGGGTCTTGTGAAGCGCCGAGAAAGTCCTCTTGATCGTCGTGTGCGCGAGGCGGTCATTTCCGCGAAGGGAAAGGCGATGACAGACCGCATCGACGCTGCGCGCGCGCGAATGGGCCAAGTGATCTTCAAGGACTGGAGCGCAGACGAACTCGATGTCTTCGTAAGACTGATGCGAAAATTTGCGGATGCCATGGAAGAAGGACCGTCAGCGGGTTCTTGATCTGGGATCCAAGAGCAAGCCAAGCGCGCCATATATGTGCGGCGTTGCAACAAACTTGCGATAGCGTGAAAGCAGCAGCGAATGGTTCGGTACGGGATAATCGCCTTCGTTTTCCTGTCCGTCAGGGTAGTCCCCAATGAGAAAATTCTACTTCTGATCTCACCGCTTTAACGCAGAGAGTACCCACTGCGTGGGCGCGGGCCCGTTCTTTGGACGTCGAGCGCGTCCCCTGGGACTTGGTTATCGGGCACAGTACTTGCGGAGCCATGGCGGCTAGAGGGGAGTTTCACCCCTACAACCGTTAACCGTTATGGAGAATGCTATGGCCGACCATGTTGTGAAGGTATTGAATAATCTTATTGAAACTTCCAAAAACGGCGAAAAAGGTTTTGACGCCGCCGCCGAGGACACTAAGAACTCTGAACTGCAACTGCTGTTCAAGAACCGCGCGCGCGACTGCGCATCCGGGGCTGCCGAACTGCAAGCCGTGGTGGACCAATTGGGCGGCAAGCCCGAAGACAGCGGCACGGTTGCCGGCGCTGTGCATCGCGGCTGGACGAACGTGAAGGCCGCCGTCACCGGCCGCAGCGACCTCTCCATCCTGGAAGAGTGCGAACGCGGCGAAGACGTCGCTAAGACCCAGTACAGCGACGCGTTGAAAGAGGAACTGCCGGAGAACATTCGCGCAATCGTCGAGCGTCAGTATCAGGGTGTGCTGCGCAACCATGACCAAATCCGTGACCTGCGCAACCGCTACAAAGACGCGAAGTAGCGCCCTACACGCCCGGCGGTTGCCGGGTTTTTTTTGTGCTGTGAACGCGGTGCAACGGCACCTCAGTGGGCTCATCTTTATAGCGTTTGCGGTCGCCAACTATGCGGTAGGCGTTCGTCGATTCGACTGACCGGCTGCGCGAGCATGGCGAGGTCGGTATAAACTGGATCGAACGCCAGACGTCCTGAGTGCTGTTCGGGGCGATGCGAGTCCAACACTTAGGAGACAAAACATGCCCAGTCTGTTGCCTGACGTAGATCCGGACGGTTTGCTGGAATACTCGGTGGTGTACACCGATCGTGCCGTCAACCATATGTCGAACGCTTTCCAGGGCGTGATGAAAGACATTTCCAGGGTGCTGAAGCAAACCTATAACGCCTCGTGCGCCATCGTTGTGCCGGGCAGCGGCACTTTTGGCATGGAAGCTGTCGCGCGTCAATTTGCCACGAACAAGCGTTGTCTGGTCATCCGCAATGGCTGGTTCAGTTATCGCTGGACGCAAATTTTTGACATGGGCAGCATTCCCTCGGAAACGGTCGTGCTCAAGGCGCGTCCCCAAAACTCCGACAGGCAGGCGGCTTTCATGCCGCCGCCGGTCGATGAAGTCGTAGCGGCCATCAAGCAGCACAAACCCGATCTGGTGTTCGCACCGCACGTCGAAACCGCATCGGGCATCATTCTGCCCGACGATTACCTGCGCAAAGTCGCCGATGCGGTGCACGCTGAGGGTGGGCTCTTCGTTCTGGACTGCATTGCGTCGGGCACGATATGGGTCGACATGAAGGCGGTCGGCGTTGATATCTTGATCAGCGCTCCCCAGAAGGGCTGGACGGCATCGGCATGCTGCGGTCTGGTCATGTTGGGTGATGCTGCGCGTCAACGTATCGGCGACACGGTCAGCACCAGCTTTGCGGCCGACTTGCGCAAATGGCTGCAAATCATGGAGGCCTATGAAGGGGGCGGCCATGCCTACCATGCCACCTTGCCCACCGACTCATTGAGTGTTCTGCGCGATGTCATGTTAGAAATCGAGGCTTATGGTCTGGACAAAGTGCGCGCCGAACAACAGGCGCTAGGCGATGCGGTGCGTGCCTTGCTGCGGGACAAGGGCTTCAAGAGTGTTGCGGCTGACGGATTTACCGCGCCTGGCGTTGTGGTCAGCTACACCGATGATGACGGCATACATTCGACTCGCAAATTCGCCGAGGTAGGTATCCAGGCCGCCGCGGGTGTGCCATTGCAGTGCGACGAGCCCAGCGACTTCAAGACCTTCCGGCTGGGGTTGTTCGGGTTGGACAAGCTGCACAATCTGGATCGTACAGTGGGTAGTCTGAAGCAGGCACTGGACGCCATGTCCTGATGGGCGTCTAAACCTCAACCTAACGCAACGTGGAGGATCTGCATGTACTTTATTGGCTATCACGGCACGAGCGAGACGTCGGCCGTGAACATTCTCACTGTAGGGGTCCAGGAGCGGTTCTTGCCGCCAACGGGGCAGATCGGTCGAGGATTCTATGTCGCAAAAATGAATGGCAAGCTGCCGCACTGGGGCGCCGAACAGGCGACGGCACCGGCCCGTACGCACCAGTCACGTTTTGTTCAGATGATCAGCCTGCTTACCGGCGAGGCGAAGAATCCATGGCTCGATAGCAGCGCCAAGCGGGCGATTCTGAAGATCTATGCCACGCGCCCGTTGCTGCACTGCAGGTGGAACATCATGAACCCCGGTGATTTGGGATTTTTGAAGGCTGCGCTGTACAACAACGGCGGTCCAGGGCTGGATCCGGCGGGTGACGGCCAATGGTTGCAGATGGTGATACCGCCAGAGGAACTTCAGTACCTGCGTGCACGACGAGATGATGGTCTTTTCGAGATGCCGCAGAGCTGGTATTCGAAAGAGGCTACGACTTAACGGCGCTTATCGCAACAGGACTGAGGCATAGGGCATCGCGTTAAATGCTCTGGCCGCCCGACACTTCAATACGCTGGGCGGTCACCCAGCGATTGTCAGCGTGGAGCAGGCTAGCCACCGCGGGGCCAATGTCATCCGGCACGCCGACGCGGCCAAGAGCGGTCATGCTTGCAAAGGCATCATTGTAGGCAGGCGTATCACGCACGGTACCGCCCAGGAAATCGGTTTCGATTGCGCCTGGGGCGATGGTGTTGGCTGTGATGCCGCGACTGGCAAACTCCTTGGCCTGATAGACCGTCAGCGTTTCAATGGCCCCCTTGGCCGCCGAGTAGGCCGAGAAGCCGGGCGCTGCAATGCGGGTCAAGCCCGATGAAAAGTTAACGATGCGTCCACCGTCTGCCAGTAGCGGCAGCAGCTTCTGCGTCAGGAAGAACACGCCTTTGACATGAACATTGAACAGTGAGTCGAACTGGGCCTCTGTCGTCTCGGCGATGCTGGCCATCGCACCGTGTCCGGCATTATTGACGAGATGGTTAAACGTATTCACTCCCCAAGTGGTCTTGAGCGCGGCGCTGACCTGCTCGACGAAGGCGGGAAAAGTGCTGGCGTTACCGACGTCAAGCTGCAATGCGACAGCTTTACGGCCCAGCGCTTCGATTTCGGCTACGACAGCTTTGGCGTCCTCGGCACCGTTGAGATAGGTGAGAATAACGTCACCGCCGCGACGTGCGATGCTGACAGCGGTGTTGCGGCCCAGGCCTCGGCTGCCGCCGGTAACGATTGAGATCGTGGTCATTAATAACTCCTTAGAAAATGGGGTACGGCATGGACTTAACTATGCTTGACCGGTTGTCAGCGGTGTTGCCGGATTCTCGGTCGTTTTTGCCTATTTCTCCGCGCATCATTGCTCTCGATTTCCAGGTGATTTAGCATCCTTCCATGGACACCCTCTTGCTCGAAACGGCCAATCGCTATGTACAGGCGCACGCAGACGAAAACGGCGTTGCCCAAACGCCCGTCCCGGGCCTCACATTGATATGCGCGACATGCCCAAGCGCGTTGCTCTATGCCATCAACAGGCCCCTGGTTGCGCTAGTGCTGCAAGGCAGCAAGCGGGTCACCATGGGACGCGAGACTTTTGAGTTTGGCGCTGGGCAGTCGCTATTGATCACGGCGGACGTGCCTACCGTGAGCCAGATCACCCGCGCCAATATGAGTAAACCCTACATCTCGCTCGTTATTGAGCTCGATCTGGCACTGATCGAGAACCTGGTCGTCGAGATCGGCGCCGTGCCGTTTGCAGCAGGCGAACCCGTGCGGGTCGACGCCACCGAGGCCGAGGTGGCGGACACCGTGTTGCGCTTGCTGCGTCTGCTTGATCGACCGGCTTCAATGCCCGTTCTTCTGGCTCAGTCCATGAGAGAGCTGCATTTTTGGTTATTGTCGGGCCGCCATGGCGGCGCAATTCGTAGCCTGGGGGTCGCTGATAGTTATGCGCAACGTGTGGGCCGCGCCGTGGCACTCATTCGGAGCAACTTCGCCCAGCAACTCCGGGTAGAGCGTTTGGCCGAGGTCGCAGGGATGAGCCTGTCCTCGTTTCACGAGCATTTCAGGTCGATCACCTCTCTGACGCCGCTGCAGTTTCAGAAGCAACTTAGACTGATCGAAGCGCGCCGCATCATGCTCGCCGATGGGGTTGTGATCAGTAACGCCGCCCACGCAGTGGGATACGAGAGCGTGCAGCAATTCACACGCGAGTATGGCCGTATGTTCGGACAGCCCCCGGCTCGGGACATCAAGACAGCCAAGACCCGAATGCAGTCGGCCGCCTAGGTCTATTGGCTGTTCGATGGCCGTTGTCATGTCAGCCGCTATCCCGCCCCACAATTGTTAGGCCTGGCTCGCAGCTAGCGCAGACTGGCGCCGCCTTACGGCCTGTGCTTGTTTACCCAACAGACGTACCACGACCGCGGCGGCCAGAATGCTATAGGGGATTGCATAGACGGAGTCCATGGGGATGCGCATGAAGTACGAATAGCAGAACACCGCGACAATGACCCACATGCCAGTGGCGTGCAGGCGCTTCCAGGCCACGGGACCGATCAGGCTGGCGGGCCCTTGGAACGAGGTCAGCGCCATCAGGATGATGAATAGGTAGCCTGTCGATCCGGGCGCGTTGGCGATCCAATTGCGGGCAGGCCAGAATTCAACGTTCAATTGTCCATAAGTGTAGATGGCGATGGCATGCACCAGATGCGAGAGCGCAAAACCCAGTCCGATATAGCGGCGCTCGCGTACCAGGCCGCGCGTGAAGCCTGATGGAATCAGTACAGCCAGCGCTGACGCCACGAATGCCGTCAGGAACAGGATGAATGAGGTCCGCGCGGTGACACGTATGGCGCTTCTGACGCTGTCGACCCAGTCGGGATACAGCTGCATGGTGCCTATCGTGAACGCTACCACGGTCAGCGCGATCAAGCCGAACAGTTTCCAGCCGTGCAGGTAGCGAAAGGCAGTCTCTTTATTCATGGGGTTGTCCCTGTAGGAATGGTGTGTCATGCGTGTGTCGATGGGTGCCATTACAAGGGTCTGGCGTATCTCCGATATGTCGCGTAAGTGAGGTTTTAAGCGTGCAACGTATCTTCGGTAAGGGCAGATACAGTGCGACACACAAGAGTCTTTTCTCTGGTGTTGTATTCGCTAGAATTCGTTTTGTAGCAAGGTGCTGCCAGCAGAGGAACTTTGCGTGACATTTTTCGTATTGATATTGCTTGTCGTCATTGCTGTGAGTTGCGCAGCACTAAAATGGTGGCGTACAGGGATAGTTGTTTGCGCAGCATTGGCCATATATGTGTTGTCGGTAGGGTGTGGTCCACTTGCGGGTTGGTTCACAGAGAGTCTGCAATCCGGCTTCGCGCGCAAGCAGAGTGTCGCCTGGGGTAACCGCAATGTGATTGTGGTGCTTGGCGCGGGCGCGGAAAAAATCACACATAGCGTTGAGCCTGCTATGTTTTCATATGCCAGAGTGGTGGAGGCGGCCCGGCTTTACTCAAATTGCCGAAAGACCAGTGAAGAATGCAAACTGCTTTTAAGCGGTGGTGATGCCTCAAAGGTAGGCCTACCAGAGGCGGAAATCTATAAACGCGTAGTGCTTGGCCTGGGTGTCGATGCATCCGACGTCATGCTCGAGTTGGCAAGCCTGAACACATGGCAAAACGCCCAGTTCGCGAGCCAAATGCTTAAGCAGTATGACGCTAACCGCATCGTCCTGGTGACATCAGGAATTCATATGCGACGTAGTCTGCTCTACTTTGAACATTTTGGTGTGTCTGCGATACCTGTACGTGCCGACTATTTAAGTCCAGTTTCGTCGGTATTTCCCCTGGCGTATAACTTCGCCATAACGGATTTCGCTATACACGAATATATCGGAATCGCTCGATACTATCTCTACAATATGATGGGCTGGAATCCACCCAAGATGAATCCTGGCCCGTCTGTCGCGGTCGCATGATGACCGTACCCAGCTGCCCTCAGACCGGTATCAGGACATCTGTTCGCCGGCGATTCTGTCCTGTACGATGTCACGATCGCGCCGCGCGCGGCTGGTGAGATCGCCCGAAAACCAATCCATCCAATAGGAGCGCACCCATGCAATTCCTGGATTCTGTTGTGAACAGCGTCAACGGCCTGGTATGGGGGCCGCCGATGCTGGTGCTTATCCTGGGCACAGGGCTATACCTGATGCTGCGCCTGGGCTTCATGCCTCTGACCAAGATCGCGGCCGGCTTCCGGCTGGCCTGGCGCAGCCGTACCAAGCGGGGCGACGATACCGGCGAAATCAGTCCCTTTCAGGCGCTGATGACCAGCCTGGCCGCCACGGTGGGCACCGGCAACATTGCGGGTGTGGCTACCGCTATCTTCCTGGGTGGCCCCGGCGCGCTATTCTGGATGTGGGTGACCGCGCTAGTGGGCATGGCCACCAAATACAGCGAAGTCCTGCTGGCCGTGCATTACCGGGAAAAAGATCCGCGCGGCGAATTCACCGGTGGACCCATGTACGCTATTCGCAATGGCCTGGGCCCCAAGTGGGCGTGGCTGGGTATGCTGTTCGCCTTGTTCGGCGGCCTGGCGGGCTTTGGCATTGGCAACATGGTGCAGGTCAACAGTATGTCCGACGCCCTGCACGCATCTTTCGGCGTACCCGATTGGGTCACTGGTGTGGTCACGATGGTATTGATCGGCATGGTGGTGCTGGGCGGTATCCGGCGCATCGGTGCGGTGGCCGAGGCATTGGTGCCGTTCATGTGCGTTGCCTATATCGTCGCCTCGGTGGCTGCGCTGGTAGTGATGGCCGATGCCATTCCGGCAGCGTTTCAGTTGGTCTTTACGCATGCTTTCTCGCCGGTGGCGGCCACGGGCGGGTTTGCCGGCGCGGCTGTCATGGCCGCCATGCGCTATGGCGTGGCGCGCGGCATTTTCTCGAACGAAGCAGGGCTGGGCACGGCCGGTATCGTGCAGGCCGCGGGCGCCAGCAGCAGCCCGGTGCGTTCCGGCATGATCGGCATGATTGGCACCTTCATCGACACCATTGTCATCTGCACCATGACCGGCATGGTCATTGTGTGCTCGGGCTTGTGGACCAGCGGCGACAGCGGCGCGGTGCTGTCGTCGGCGGCATTCGAGGCCGCCCTGCCTGGTGTCGGTCAATACATCATCGCGGTGGCGCTGGCGATTTTTGCCTTTACCACCATCCTGGGCTGGAGCTACCTGAGCGAGCGGTGCTGGGAATTCCTGGTGGGGGTGCGCGTTATTTTCCCGTTCCGCATTATCTGGGTGCTGGCCGTGCCGTTCGGCGCCATAGCGCAACTAGATTTCGCCTGGCTGTTGGCCGACACCTTGAACGGCCTGATGGCCATTCCCAACCTGATTGCCCTGGTGATGCTGTCGCCGGTGGTTGTCAAGCTGACGCGCGAGCATTTCGCCCAACGCGAATCCGAGCAATAGCCAGGTAAAACTAGGGCGCGTTGGTCGTTCGTACGCGCCGCGCGTAGCGGTACACCAGGTAGAGGGCGACGGCAGCGCCGATTACGATCAGCGTCTGCTCGCCCATGGCGGACAGTACCGCCAGCAGGTCTTGGATCTGGGCCGCGAACGCGATGCCCAGGATTAGCCCTGTCGCAGCCCATAGGGCTAGTCCGGCGCAGTCGTGCCAGATAAAGGAACGCAAGCGAACCCCCATCGCGCCGCACAGCGGCACGGCGACGAGCGACAGGCCGGGAACGAACCGCGCCACGATCAGCAGGCGCACCCCCCATTGCCCGAAGACTCTCTCGGTCTTGCTAACGCACGCATCGCGCGAGAGCGTTAGGCTGCACACCGTGTTCAGTGTGCGAGTGCCGTAGCGCATGCCGCCGCGATACCAAATCAGATCTGCCAGTACACCTGCCAGGACGGCCAAGCCGAGCATGAGAACAAGCGGCAAGGCAATCGTCCATGAACCTGTCGCGCCTGGAACATAACTGGCCCCGACCGCGATCAGCGTCGGCATGACGGGCAGAGGCAGGCCCAGGGACGCGCCCAGGACATTAAGGAACACCAGCAGCGCACCGTACTGCGCGATCCATTCATGCGGCGGCATGGCGAGCTCCTGTCGATGTGCTGAAAATTTCTTTTTTCACAATGCTTCGCCTATCAGGTGAGGAGTAAATCGACACACGCCGCGACGCAGTGTGTGTCGCGATCTCGGTTTGATGCAACGAGACTGAGACCACTGGTCTTGGTCGGCGCGTCCTGTCTTGCACCATCGGCATTGATGCTAGAGGCCCAGCTTGAACGAGGGTAGGACTCGGAAAGGACGCATGGTGTTGCACGAATGACAACAATCAAAGAATGAGCCTGTGCGAGGGGACGGGCGTTTGTTTGGTGTCGCCGTAGCAAGGGCTGGATCAATCGCTGTCTTCTCTCAACGTACGTTAACGAACACCTCGTGTATCGACGGTATTGGTGCGCGCAATGCAACAGCGTGCTTCCTGCGGTATGCCTACCGCGTCTCGGAGCTGCGACCTACGATGCCCTCACCCTTTCCCCCCTGACACGAGAACTTTATGGACAACTCGCACAACCCAGTTCGTCGCAGTCTTATCGCCAGTAGTGCAGTACTCGCGNCTGTCTCTTGTACACAT
>NZ_CBCSFP010000002.1:717389-963573 GCF_965138755.1 Bordetella tumulicola
GCCGGTGTCTTCGCCGGCCGCGTCGAAGCAGCCTCGCAACGCCAACCTGAACCTAACGGGAGTTCGACCATGACCAGCAATACGATCACCATGCAGGACGGTACGCAGATCTACTACAAGGACTGGGGCAAGGGCCCTGTCGTCACCTTTTCGCACGGCTGGCCGCTGAACGCCGATGCCTGGGACGGACAAATGCACTTCCTCGCGCAGAACGGCTTTCGCGTTATTGCGCATGACCGACGCGGACATGGCCGCTCGAGTCAGCCCTCGTCTGGCAATGACATGAACGGCTACGCCGACGACTTGGCGCAGTTGATCGAGTCGCTCGACTTGAAGGACATCACGATGGTTGGACACTCGACCGGTGGCGGCGAAGTCGCGCGCTACATTGGCCGCCACGGTACCAAGCGCGTGGCTAAAGCGGTGCTGATCGGCGCAGTGCCGCCGGTGATGCTCAAGTCGGCTAGCAATCCCGAAGGCCTGCCGATAGAGGTTTTCGACGGCATCCGCAAGGGCGTGGCCGGCGATCGCTCGCAGTTCTACAAAGAGCTGGCCATTCCGTTCTATGGCGCCAATCGCGATGGCGCCAAGGTCTCGCAAGGACTGTTGGATCAGTTCTGGCTGTGGAGTATGCAAAGCGGCCAGAAGAACGCCTATGAATGCGTCAAGGCTTTTTCCGAGACCGATTTCACCGAAGACCTGAAGAGGATCGACGTGCCGACACTGTTCATGCACGGCGAGGACGATCAGATCGTGCCTATTCACGATTCAGCGAAAAAGGCCGTGCGACTGGTGAAGAACGCCCAGGCGATCTATTACCCCGGCGCACCGCATGGTCTCACCTCGACCCTGCAGGACCGCATTAACGCCGATTTGTTGGCTTTCCTGCGCAACTGATAACGCCAGGTCCAGCGCTCGAACGAACGTTTGCCGTCACCGCCGGCACATCGTGGCCGGCGGTCCAGTGTCCTTTAGGAGATTTCATCATGCTTTCCGTAGACAACACCTTGCAATCCACTAGCGTCACACCCGTCGATCTGGTTCCCTCCCGTTATGCATTGAGGATTGGTGACATTGACGCGATGGTCGTCAGCGATGGCGTCTTGCCGCTGCCAACGGCGACGATGGCCACCAATGTGGATCCGGTCGACCTGGCGAATTGGCTAGATCACATGTTCATGCCGCCAGACGCGTTCGACTGGCCGTTGAATGTGATGGTGGCCCGTAGCGCAGACCAGACCATTCTCATCGATGCCGGACTGGGCGGGCAATTTCCGGGTTTCCCGCGTGCTGGACAATTTCCTCAGCGATTGGAATCCGCGGGCATCGCTCTGGAATCCGTGACCGATGTGATCATCACCCATATGCACATGGACCACGTGGGCGGGCTACTCGTTGACGACGTCAAGAAGCGCTTGCGCCCAGATGTGCGCATCCATGTGTCGGCGGCCGAAGTCGAGTTCTGGACGTCGCCCGATTTCTCTCACACCGTCATGCCCAAGCCCGTGCCGGCCGTGCTCAGGACAACTGCCACGAGTTTCTACAACGAATACCGCGACCGGCTGCACATTTTTCAAGACAAGCATGAAGTCGCGCCGGGCGTGTTCGTCCGTGTCACCGGCGGCCATACACCAGGGCACAGCATTGTCGACTTGGTGTCTGGCGGCGAACGGTTGACCTTTGCGGGCGACGCGATGTTTCCGGTCGGGTTCGATCACCCGGATTGGCACAACGGCTTCGAGCATGATCCCGAAGAGTCGGCACGCGTTCGTATCGGCCTTTTCCAAGAATTGGCTCAGAACGGTGGGCTGTTGGTGGCCGCGCATTTGCCGTTTCCGTCTCTTGGTCGGGTAGCGGTCGATGGAAAAGCCTTTCGTTGGGTTCCCATCATCTGGGATTACTGATTCCGCCGCCTTCCATACGACTTCATTGTGATGGCCACGCGGCATCCTGGGACGCACATTCGCAGGGTGCCGTGTCCATCGTCCATGTCAATCAAGGAATAACCATGAAAAAACTCTCGGGAAAAACCGCAGTGATCACCGGCGGTAATAGTGGCATTGGCCTGGCCTCTGCCCAGGCCTTTGTTGCCGAAGGCGCGCGTGTCGCGATCCTTGGACGGCGACAACAGGCCGTCGACGATGCGGTGGCACAACTGGGACCCACCGCGTTCGGTGTGGTCGGCGACGTCGCCGACCTGTCGACGCACGATCGCATGATGGCCGAGGTCGGCGAACGGTTTGGCGCCATCGATATCTACATGGCCAATGCTGGCATGAACAACATCGAGCCTTCGTCGGCGGTGACCGTCGACAGCTACGACAGCCAGTTTGACATCAACACGCGCGCGGTGTTCTTCGGCGTCACCAAGGCGTTGCCGTTGATGCGCGCAGGTGGCTCGATTATCCTGACGAGTTCCATTGCGAGTGCGAAAGTGCTGGAAAATCATGCGGTCTATGCCGGCTCTAAAGCCGCCATCGAGGCCTTTGCACGCGCCTGGGCGTTGGAGTTCAAAGCCAGCAAGATCCGCGTCAATGTACTGAGCCCCGGACCCACCGACACGCCCATTCTCGAAAAATTGGGCGTCGCTAAATCAGACCGAGCGGCGTTCGAGCAGGGCATGGCGTCGGCAATTCCGCTTGGTCGGCTGGCGAAATCGGACGAGCTGGCCAGTGCTGCGCTGTTCCTGGCGTCAGATGAAAGTCAGTTCATTACAGGTGTCGTCCTGCGTGTCGACGGAGGCATCGCGCTGACTTGACGGGGTGAAGAAACTTAGTCATCGTCACGCGCAGGCGTGCGCCTGCGCTTGTTCGGGAACACCGATCGCCATGCCAGCACACAAGCGGTGACGCACATGACGAGCCCGAGTAGGGATAAGCCGATGACGAGTGCATCCCGTAATCGCGGCCGCTGCATCAGTATGGAGAAATCCAGACTATGTAATCCATGGTAGAGGATGCGCTGCCATCGACCGGAGTCGTCTACCCGCAACAGAAGCCGGCCGCTGCCAGGATCCGCATAGATCGTTGTTCCGTCCTCCCACGCCGCGCGCCATACCGGCAACGGCCGCTGCCAGCGGTTATCTGGGGAAAGCGGGTAGCGGGAGTAATACTGCGAATCATAGGCCTGCAGATAGTCCAATTGCGTAGGCTCTGAATCTCGCAATCGGACCAGAGCACCGATTATCAACTCGTCGGGCAGGCGTTCGAATGAGACCGGTAATAACCTTCGATCGGCGTGCACCAGTCGCTGATGATTAGCACTGCGCATCAAGTACCAGGACTCGCCATCGACGCTGATCAGGCGTACTTCACGGACGTTGTCGCCGTCCCGTTTGGTCAACTGTAGTGCATCACGCACCGGTAGCGTCGGCCCCTTGATGGTTCCATGCCAGTTCTGCAGCTCGGCATTATTGGGCCTGCCTGGACTGAATACGCCGAACGGGTTCATGGACAGCAAGCCGGAAAAAATCCACGTCAATGTGAAAACGGCCGCTGCCAGTCCCAGGATATGATGCCAACGCATCCAGAACTTTCGGTAGGGAATCCAGCGCGACCGATTCAGAAATAACTGCCACGCGCCAAGTGCCAGGCCGCTGACCGCGAGCACTACGCCGGGAACGGAAAGCCATACCACCACATGGTGCCAGGCACGCGGAAATTGCCGCAGTACCGTGGGATAGATCCAATGCGGGACGGCGCCGAGCCAGTTCCAGAAGCGTTCGGCGCGCCGGGTGTCGCGCACGACTTCTGCAGCCTGGGCTGAAACGTAAAGTTCCAAGCCATCATCACCTTGCGCGCCGGCGCCCATGCTCACTTTGTATAGCGGCCGATATGGGTCGAGACCCTGCGGGACCGTCCATTGATCGCGCTCCACGGGTTCAACAGCATATGCGTGTCGTTCGCTGAACGCTTCTGCAACTGCCGCAGCTTGGGCAGCATCCATGGCGGGTAGCAATGCACCCGTGCGGGCATCCAGCATTTGCCAATGATCTGATTGCCTGGAGGATGTGTCACGTGATGTGGTGAGCACCCGCCAGACGGGACTGTCGGCATGCATGCCCAGCCTGGCTGCGCCTATCTGCAGACCCGCTAGGCGCGCCGCCTCCTCCGCGTTCAGGCAGCAATCGCTGCCGGCTTCGATCACGGGGAGTTCGGCGAGCCGCTCTGTCTCGGTCAGTGCGGGAAAGGGCACGAAATAGAGCACGATGCCGCTGGCAAACCACATCGTAAAGAACAGGACCAGAACGACCCCTATCCATTTGTGCAGCCAAATGAGCGTAGCCTTGAACCTGGATTGAGCCATGACTGCCTAGAATGTAGCGCGTGTAGTCAGCAAGACAGTCCGTGGCGCGCCGAGCAGCCAGGTGGAGTCGGAGCCCGACACGGCGTAGTCGCGATCGGTCAGGTTTTTGATCGCCAGCATGAAGCTCAGCTTGGGCGAGTGTTCGTAGGTCAGCGCCGCATCCACGACGGTATAGCTCGGCAGCCATCGCGAATTGGCCGCATTGGTCGGCCGCTCGCCGACGTAGCGCACGCCCGTGCCGATCTTCCACTGTGGCGCAAATCTCCATGTCGTCCAAAGATTGGCCATGCGTTCGGGTACGCCCGTGGGCACGTTGCCGCTGCGCGATATCGATGCTCCCGAATCCACTTCGCTGAAGTCGTCGTAGCGGGCGCGCAGCAGCGCGATGTTGGCGTCGATGGTCCAACCTGAGATTGGTTCTGCCGCGAACGCCAGTTCGATACCCGTGGAGGACTGGCGGCCCACCTGTTGCGTGATCGTGGGATCATCCGGATCGCGAGAGAGCAGGTTGCGCTTTTCGATGCGGTAGACCGACGCGGTCCATTCGCCGCGAATCGACGGCACGAGGCCTTTGACACCCGCTTCGACCTGATGGCCGCGGGTAAGATCGAGATCTGTTCCGCCACCAGGCAAGGAGAGCGCGCCGCTCAACGGATCAGTGCCCGTGGAATACTGTCCGTAGAAGGACAGTGTCTCTTTTGGCGCCCACACTACGCCGATCCGGCCCGTAGTGGGATCATAGGATTTGCTTTGCCGCACACCCGTACGCAGATTGTTGTCGTCGAGCCGCATGTGCTCGTGGCGCAGGCCGCCGACCAGCTTCCATTCTGGCGTTACATCGAGCGCGTTTTCGATGAAAAGCGCAGTCGTCTGCAGTTTGGCGCGGCGCCCGCGTGTGGTCGGATCTGGGCTGTCGAACTCTCCGCGGTCGAAGTCATAGGGGTCGACGGTGCTGCTGCCTCCATACGGAGAATTGTTCGAATGCAGCAAGGTGGTGCGATACCAGTCGACGCCGGCGACCAGCCGATTGCGCATCCCGCCGATCTGGCCATCGAGCGTCATATCGAACCGATTACCCGTCTGTTCCTGGTCGTGACGGATCTCCAGATAGTCCTCGCGAATGATCGAATTGCCAGTGGTATCGAAGCCATAGGACTCTGCATTGCGCCAGTGGCGTTTGGACGTCAGATAGTAGGTCTCATTGCGCAACTGCACATCGGGGCTGATCTCATACTCCACCTTGGCACGCCAAAGGCGGTCGTCGTAACGCACCGCGGCATCGGAGACGTTGTAATTGATGCGTTTGAGGCTGTCATCGAGCTTGCCATCGCGCAGGGGTGTGCCGAAGTAGCGCGCATCGTCGTTGACGCCGCCATCCAACGAGAAGGTCGCTGTCAATCGTGACGTCGGCTTGACTGAAAGCGCCAATGCATAGTTGCGTCGCTGGACGTCCTCTAGCGCGCGGTAGCCGTCGCTGCGCTCCCCATCGACATAAATGGAATACGCGACGACATCATTGACAGGCCCGCGCAGACCGACGCCACCTTGCACCACGCCATACGAGCCCACGCCCAAGAATGCCTCGCGTTGCGTTTCATCCCAGATCGGCTTTTTGGTGACGTAGTTCACGGCCGCGCCGATCGCCCCGTCTCCGTACAGTACCGACGCCGGGCCCCGCAGGACTTCCACGGATTCAAGGGGCCAAGTGGAAAAGGGGTAGGTGACCGTTCCAGCGGCGACTACCTGGCGCGTCCCGTCAACGAGCTGTGCGACCGAGCTATGCCCAACAAAGCCTCGGGCCACCAAAGATGTTCCCCCATTGCCTGGGGAGGGGGCTTCCGTGATGCCTGGCATGCGGATTGCGGCATCCTGTGCGCGGGTGAGGCCGCGATCGGCCATTTCTTCGCTGTTCATGACACTGATGCTGGCGGGTGTTTCCATCGGCGATAGGCCCAACCTGGATCCTACCTGCTGCGGGATATCCAATCCTAGTGAACTGCCCGGCGTGGTGTAGACGCCGTGGACTTCGACCGGTGCCAGCGTTGCTGCCGGCGCTGTGACTTCCTGAGCCAGAGCTGCACTGCCGCCGAGCAACGCAGCGATACCGATAATTCGCATAACGATGTCTTGTTGTTTGTCACGGCTATGGAAGGGGCCGTGTCCGACTTTAGTGAGAGGACGCCAGGGCCTGCGTCAGGCCATGTTCGAATACGTCACGGGGTAGTCGGCGGCCGATGAAAACGATTCGGCTTTCGCGCGGCTCGTCCGCCTTCCACGGGGTCCCGGGCTCCGAGCCCACCATCATGTGCACGCCCTGCAGCACCATGCGCCGGTTCGCGCCCTTTACCGATAGCACGCCCTTGTAGCGCAGCAGATCATTTCCGTAGACCTGAACGAGGCCACCGAAGAAATCTTCCAGCAATACCGGATCGAAGGGCGTCTTGGAATGGAAGACGAAGCTGCCGACATCGTCATCGTGTTCATGGTCTGTATCGGTCAGAAAGGTCGGCTCGATTTCCAGGATGGCATTCAGATTGAAGCCCCGGATGTCCAGGATTTCGGCAATCGCGGTCTCGCCGAAGTTGACACGCGAGATCGGTGCCCGTGGGTTCATGCGCCGCAGCCGCTGCTCTAGCTCTTGCGCTTCGTTGGGTTGAACGAGGTCAGTCTTGGACAACAGGATTCGGTCAGCAAAGCCGACCTGTTCCTGCGCTTCGTGGTGCTCGTCAAGTTGCTGGGGAGCGTGCTTGGCGTCGACGACCGTAACAATAGCGTCGAGCAAATACGCATCGGCGATCTCATCGTCCACGAAGAATGTCTGCGCGACCGGCGCGGGGTCGGCCAAACCCGTCGTTTCGATGATGACGCGTTCGAACCTTGCCTCGCCCGCCGCCTGGCGTCTAGCCAAGTCCCCCAGGATACGAATCAGGTCGCCGCGCACAGTGCAACAAATGCAGCCATTATTCATCTCGATGATCTGCTCGTCCGCTTCCTGGACGAGCAGATCATTGTCGATTCCTGTCTCGCCAAATTCATTCTCGATGACGGCGATTCGGTGGCCGTGGTTCTCCTGCAGAATACGGTTGAGCAAGGTGGTTTTGCCGCTGCCGAGAAAGCCGGTAAGGATGGTGACTGGAATTTTCGCCATGGTCGGGCCTCAATAGGTTAAGAGATACGGGATGTGCGCAATAGACCGCAGCGCGCACATGATCGCGGTAGTCGGAGCTCTGAGCGCAGCCGCTATCGCCATGGTATGGTACGTTATGTTATAACATAACGTACTGGATTTGATCATTTGGCTGCGCTAGAGTGCGTCTATGACATCGCCACCTCAGCTGACCAATCATCAAACGCTCGTACTAAAAACGCTATTGCGCGTCAAAGTGCCAACGAGCGCCTATGGCCTATTGGACCAATTGCGCGAGCAAGGTCTGCGGGCCCCCCAACAGGTGTATCGGGCACTCGACAAATTGATGGAATTGGGTCTCGTCCATAAGCTGGATAGCCTGAATGCTTTCGTCGCCTGCTCGCATCCTCATCCCCACGCTCATGGTTTGGCGGCCTTTGCCATCTGTACCCATTGCGGACAAGCAGAAGAGATGACCGATCTAGCGATAGAGAAGCGGCTGCAATCTTGGTCAAAAGACCACGCATTCAAGTTGAGGTCTGCAACGATTGAAATGCGTGGCACTTGCGCGCAGTGTTCGCCGGATTGAATCTCGGATCACTGTCGCAGAGTAGGACAGCCCCCCGTCTGGCATGTCCACACAGTCAAGGGTGCTCTATAACATTCGATTATTTAAATAATATCGCCGTAAGGTTAGTGATGCTTTTCGCTCTACGAGGTCTTGCGGCGGCCGGTTTGATCTTGATCGGCCAAGAGTTCTTTCTACATTTCATCGACCCACAATACCCGGTGCTTCCTTCAGTTCTTCGGTCAAATGGTGGCGCAGCACGCTTGTCAGAAAGCTTCGGCTTTCGTTTTCAAATAGACCGATATTGCGGCAAGCGAGTTCATCGTCAAAAGGAATGATCCGCAGCCCTTTGTCTTTTTCCCAGTCCGAGCCTGGAAATAAGGGAAGTATCGTTACGCCTAAGTCGTCGCGCACGAGATCGACGATGGTTCGCATTGCGTTCATTTCCAGGAAATTGTTCATCTTCAGGTGTTGTCGCCTCATGAATCGATCGATGAGTACTCCCGTGGTGGACGCCAGCGACACGCGCAAGAATAATTTTTCGGCCAGGAGTGCACGGACATCCAGCGCCTTGTCCGCACGCGCGCTGACAATAAAGACCAGGGGTTCACGGTATAAGTGAGTCCAGAGCACTCCGGCCGGTGTTTTATGGGCACTCTTGACTGACAGGGCGGCGTCCAATTCGCCCTCTTTCACGCGCGTGGGCAAGTCACCTGAATAGCTCACGCCGGGTTGCACGAGCACGTTTGGATGGCGCGCGCGCATCTTAAGCACTGATCGCACTACCAATCCCATGGACGTGGCGATCGAGGCAACTTTGAGTGACCCGGATAAATTGCTTTGATCCGGATCCGCAAGCTGCATTTGATCGCACAGTTTCAGCATCTGAACAGCCAAGGGCAGCAAACGGTGCCCACGTTGGTTCAAGGAAATGCCTTTTCCTATCCTATCCACCACGGAGTATCCGAGATAAGCCTCCAGTGCCTGGATTTGCAGGCCAACGGCGGTGGGCGTCAGGGAAACCTGCTCGGAGGCGGCGACGAAAGAGCCGTGCCGGGCCACTTCAACGAATGTACGGAAAAAGCGAATATTGCTCAACACATGCCTCCATGCCGACTTATCAATAAAGTTTTTCTTGATTGTATTGAAATTTATTCTAGGTTTACTGTTTTATTAAGTTGTCACAGAATGGTCAACAACACGAGACATCCCAGTTTGGGTGCGTAACGAGGGGAGAGCGATTTGAAAAAGCCTACTGATACTTCTTCAAGCAAGACTCGGTTGGTTCACCGAGACGAAACAGGCGAGCCTATTTTGCGTCGGCGGCGAATGATTCTGACCGGCTTAGGTGCTACCGCGTTGGGTAGTCTTGGCGTCATGAGCCCGCTGAGGGCGCAGAGTCAGCCCTTTTATCGTGATAACACGCCCATCGAATTAATCGTGCCCGGTGGCCCCGGGGCAGGCACCGATGTCGTCGCGCGACTCGCTGCAACCGGCATCGCGCAGCAACTGAAGAACCGAGTGGTAGTCAAGAATTTGCCCGGCGCCGCAGGGATCATTGCCGCCCAGGCGGCCGCCCGTGCCAAGCCTAATGGCTACAACCTATTCTTTGGGATCACCGGCACCCATACTGTGAATCAATTCCTGTATGACGATTTGCCCTACGACCCGCAGAAAGATTTTGAGCCGATATCGCTGGTCTGTAAGTACAACAATGTCCTGGTTGTGCGCCCCGATTTCGAGGCTCAAAATTTCAAGGACTTTATCGCCCTTGTTCGTGCCAATCCGGGTAAGTATTTTTATGGCATCACGCTGACGGGCAGCTCCAGTAACTTGGCCATGGAGTTTCTCAAGAGCGAGGCGGATCTGGACTTGCCAGGCGTTCCCTACGGCAGCGGCGCTGCCGCAGTCACCGACTTTCTGGGTGGGCAATATCCTATCCTGATGGATACGGTCATTAACCAATTGCCTCACATCAAGGCGGGGCGAGTGATTCCGCTGGCGACCACTGGTAGCGTGCGCTCACATGTATTACCCGACACGCCCACCATTTCAGAAAGTGGCTATCCGCAGGTGGTATCCATCGGCTGGGGCGGGATCATGGCACCGGCGGGTACGCCACCAATGGCCATTGACGAGATAAGCCAAGCACTCAAGTCCGTCTTGGCCTCGCCGATATTCGACAATCTGAAGGCGGCGGGGTTGGAAACGGAATACACAACGCCGGCGCAGATGGCCAAGTTCATCGCAGACACAGCGGCCCAGTCCGCTCGCATTGTAAAAGCCGGCAATATCAAGCCGGCAAGCTGAGGATAGCGCCTCATGACAATGGAACACTCGCGATCTCGTCGCAGCCTGATCAAGGCACTTGGGGTACCTGCGCTGTTGGGCCTCTGCCCGCTAAATGTGCGCGCACAAAGCTTTCCCTCGCAACCCATCACCTTGATCTGTCCCTTTGGTGCCGGCGGATCTGTTGATCAGTACATGCGCGTACTGTCCCAAACAGCATCCCGGCATTTTGGCCAGAGCATCGTCATCGACAACAAGCCCGGCGCGGGCGGGGCCTTGTCTGCCGCCATACTATCCAAGGTGCGCCCCGACGGTTATACCCTGGGTATGCTCTCGAGCTCGGCGTTTCGTGCGCCGTGGCTCGAACCGAAAATGGCCTTTTCGCCATTGACTGACTTTTCGTACATCATCGGCATGACGAGCCTTGAGTTCTGCGCTGTTGTGCGTGCGGACTCGCCAATCAAGTCTTTTGCGCAGTTCATGGCAATCGGCAAGGAAAAACCTGGCTCCATCCAGTATGCGGCGGGCGACCCCACAACGTCTGTGCCCATTACCATGGTGTCGATCCAGAAGAAGTACGGCGTTGCGTTTCAGCATATCCCATACAAGAGCGGCGCCGACATGGCAGTGGCGTTGATTGGCGGACATGTCGACGCGGTCATCGATTCTGTTGGGACATACGTCCCCTACATCAGGAGTGGCCAGCTACGTCTGCTGAGCGCATTGGGGGAGACGCGATTCAAGGCATGGCCTGACGTGCCCACTGCGCGGGAGCAGGGATACGACGTGGTTCTCAGTTCCCCATTGGGTCTTGCAGGTCCAGTCGGATTGCCCACCGATATCGTGCAACGCTTGCACGAGGGTTTTCACCGGGCGATGCAGGAGCCGGAAATCATCGCCGTACTCAATACTCTGAATCAGCCGGAATGGTATCGAAATCCTGCGGCATTCGAGGCCTATGCGCATGCCGCTTATAAAGAATCTGGCGATCTGCTCAAGAATGCAGGACTGATTTAACCAAACCGAATACGACATAGACAGACGAAAGAATGACGACTCCCTTCCCCCTCATTGAAATTTCAGGCTCACCCGAACAACGCGGCAAGCAATATGGCAAGCAAGCCGCCGACCGCATCTATAAAGGTATAGAACACTACACGGGCCAGCTCGAACGCCTCTGCCTGACACGCGCTGTCCTTGAGTCCATTGTTCGTGATTACTTGCCCGTCATGGAAAAGTTCGATGCCAACCATGTCATTGAACTTAGAGGCATCGCAACAGGTGCCGACATTTCGTTCGAAGACGTGGTGCTGCTTAACGCCAGAACGGAAATCCTGAAACTTGCGACCTATCCGGCCCTGCGCGAATCTCTGATCGGCGCAGGCGACCTGGATGGTTGCACAGGTCTGGTTGTACTGCCCGAAGCGTCGGCCGACGGGCAGATTATTCATGCCCAGAATTGGGACTGGAAAATGGAGTGTGCCGAGACGGCCGTCGTCTTGCGCATACGCAGGGACGACGGGCCCGACATCCTGACATTCACCGAAGCTGGGGCGCTGGCGCGCTCGGGCCTCAACAGTGCAGGAATATCGCTGACGGCCAATTATTTGGAGTCAAGCATCGACTACCAGAAGGTGGGTGTGCCGCTACCTCTGATTCGTCGCAGAATTCTGGAGAATGAGCATTACGCACTCGCTATCCATGCCACCTATCTAACGCCGAAATCAGGATCGAACAACATAATATTGGGTCACGAAGGGGGGATTGCCATCAATTTCGAGTGTGCGCCTGACGAGACATTCGTGACGTATGCGCAGCGCGGTCTGATCGTGCATGCAAATCACTGGCAGAGCCAGGTTGCCTTGGGCAAGTTCAAGGATGTTGGCATTGCCACGACACCAGACTCCTTATATCGCGACCTGCGGGTGCGTTCACTTCTGGAGCCGCATCTGGGCCAGATCGACGTGGCGAGGGTGAAGGCAGCCTTGCTCGACGATTTCGCGACGCCGTGGGCGGTTTGCCGGCCTCCGCGCCTGAATCTTGCCAGCAATCTGAGCGCTACTGTGGCAACGGTGGTGATGCGACCGGTTGACCGGGCGATGGAGATTGCCGCGCTTCCCGCCCTGGATCCCACGTTCACGTCGTATGGTTTCAGCGATTAACCTGATCACGAGGAGCATCATGCCTTTAGCTTATCCCAAGGTAACCCGTAGTCCCCATGTGGGTTCGGACAGTCTGCAAGCGTCCGCCTGGCCAGAAAATGCGCGGTGCGTGGTGGCGTTCACCGTGGATTTCGATGGAACCGGTAATGAGGTAGGCAAGGGGCTGGAGCCTTTTGGCGCCCACTCCGCTGGACGCTACTCTGCTCGGCGCGGTATTGCGCGCCATCTTGATATGCTCGAACGGCTCGCCATACCCGCGACGTTTTTCGTGCCAGGCTACGATGCAGAATGCTCTCCGGAAGCCGTTCGAAGCATCGCACAGGCGGGTCATGAAATCGGTGCGCATGGCTATGTGCACGAAGGGATGTTGCTCGAGCCCGAGGAAGAAGTTCGTCGTCTGACACTTACGCACACGATCCTGAGCGACCTGCTTGGCGTATCACCGCGCGGTTGGCGTTCACCGTCGGGACAGAAAACCGGCGTCACGCTTCCTACGCTGAAAAGCCTGGGCTATTGCTACGACAGCAGTGACAAGGATGCCGATTCGCCCTATATGCTCGATATCGGTGGCGAACAATCCATGGTCGAGATTCCTAACAACACCTATAGCCTTGATGACTTTCCTTTCTTCAATTTTTCGATGACGCCTGTCTCCGAGGTCATTGATCAATGGAAGCGTGAGTTCGACTTGCGCTATTCGGAAGGCGGGTTCTTTATGTTGACGGTACATCCTCGATCGGGTTGGGGCTCGGGCACGCCGAGCCGTACGAACGCCATTGAGGAAACCTTGCGCCATATTCAGCGACATCGCGACGTCCACTTCACCCGGTTGATTGACCTGTATGAGCATATCAACCAGACGCCCCATTGTTTTGACGAGGTTCGGATATGAGTTTGCAAGCTAAATTGGCGCGTTGCCCCGTAGTGATCGGCGTCAACGTGGATACGGAATCCCTGGATGCGGCGAATGCAGGGAAAGGTGGGCTTTTCGGACGTCATTCTTATGGACGCTACGGTGCTCGAGAAGGAGTCTGGCGCATGCTCGATGAGTTTTCGCATGCGGGAGTTCACGTCACCTTTTTCATGGTCCCCGAAGACGCACAGCGGCACTTGCACATCGTTGATGCAGTCCTCAAGCAGGGTCACGAAATTGCGGTACGCGGCAAAGTACAGGCGGAAGTGGGGGGAGCGTCGTTCCTCGAGTCACTGGAGCAAGACCGGGACATGCTGCAGCAGATAACGGGCCACCGGCCCGTGGGGTGGCGCGCGGCTAATGGTTTGGTGACTGAGAAAACGCTTCCCGCATTGGCGGATTTGGGCTATCTGTACGACAGCAGTGCCCAAGACGACGACGTGCCTTATGTCATGCGTGGGCTTTCGGGGTCAACATTGGTTGAATTGCCGGTGTTCGATTATTTGACCGATGCCACTTTCTATACGCACCGCCACACCGATGCTCGAGTCCGTAAAGCCTGGGTAGAGGAGGCCGATGCCCAATACAACGCGGGCGGATATATCAACCTTACCTTGCACACTCGCGGTGATGTCGGCTCATCCCGGTTACCGCGCGTGCAGATAGTGGGCGATTTCATCCGGACAATGGCAAGTCGTCCTGATGTTGAGTTTTATCGTGCTGCGGATCTGGCTGATGCATGGAGGGAAGCTCGCACTGACACCGAGGCGTTCCCTACACGTAGGGCGCCGCAGATATAGTGGTATGGTCCTCGAGGATCGGTCTAGCTTTTGGAGGAAATCTGGACTTCCCGCCAGCAAGAACCCGAGGATGATGAGTGGAATACCTGTCATGCGGTCAGTGTTTGGAAATCTTTGTGGGCCTATGGCAATTCCACATTATCGGCCTCGTCGATCCGTCCACTAGATCTTGGTCTGATTCTTCCGTAGTCATAGCGAGAGTTAGAAACCTCATACCTCGTTCCGGTAATGGCTGTTTTCAGAAATGCCTTGAGTGATTGCAATTGAGACGGCTGGAAGTCTTCACGGAGGGGATAGCCCTTAGGATTCGCCTTTCGCTTAAGCCAAACTGAGCCGAAGTAGAAGGCACCGAGTATTGGGACGATAGTACCTAACGCGAGCGGCGCTTCTAGACGCAGTGACTCATTAGGGATCGCAAGCCGAGTTGACATAAGGGTCTGTCCTGAATGTGGTTCATATTTTTCGTCATATCTTTTGTTTTACATTTCTGGACTAAACGATCTATAATTTGCCAATGCTCAGCACAAACAATTTATCTGACCGACAGAGAGGGCGCCCCCGCGAATTTAACCCTGACCAGGCGATCGAACGAGCAATGCAGATCTTCTGGACGAAGGGCTATCAAGGCACATCTCTGCCGGATCTCATGGGGGCGACGAAGCTTTCCCGAGGTAGCCTGTACGCAGCCTTTGGTGACAAGCACGGGCTCTTCCTTCTGGCCCTCGATCGCTACATCAGTCAAGCGCTCGAGCGACTGGACGAAGAGCTTGCTTCTGGCCGCAATGCCCTCGAGGGACTCAAGGAATGCATGGACGGCTATGTCGCGCGTACCGACGGCGCTGCTGGACAGCGCGGCTGCTTAGTGGTGGCTACTGCTATGGAGCTCGCGGCTTGGGATCAGGAAATTTCGCAGCGGATTGCCCATTTTTTTAAAGCGATGGAGGCGCGTTTGATCAAGGCCTTGGCGCGTGCGAAAGAAGAGGGCAGTTTGGCCAAGAATGTCGACCCGACCGCGACAGCTCACATGCTGGTTTGCTTCCTCGAGGGCTTACGTGTTGTTCGCAAGATCAAGGCCGAGCCGCAAAGAGCCAGGGCGGCCGTACAAATGCTTATTAGCAGCCTCGTAGCCTGATCACCGAAGATTAAGGCGCGAGGCGTTTATTTTTGATTAATTTTAGACCGAATGGTTTATAAATGAATGCTATTCATATCGCGGCAGCTTTGCTTGTACCGCTGCTGTGGGGCCTCCAATATGTGGTCATCAAAGCCGGGCTCACGGTGCTGCCACCGCTGCTTTTCGCTGGCCTGCGATTCGCTGTAATCGCGGCGATTCTCATCCCTTTTATTGGGCGTATTCGAAGGCAGGATATTGGGGTCGTCTTCTTGATCTCTCTTTTCATGGGAGGCGTGAACTTCGCTGGTGCCTTCATCGGGTTGACCCAAGCACCGGCGGGCATCGCCGGAATTGCCAATCAGCTTTGGACCCCTTTCACACTGATGCTTGCTTGGCCCATGCTGGGCGAGAGACCTTCTGCTCGCGTGATGCTCGGCGTCGGTATTGCACTGTGTGGTGTCGCATTTGCCGTTGTCGATCCCGGCTTGAACGTTCCGGCTATTCCGATGTTCTTTATCGTTGTCTCCGCGATTGGATTGGCGATTGGAAATGTGCTTGCTAAGAAATTCGGCCCGTTCGATCCAGTGAGGCTTTTTGCCTGGATGTCATTTTTCACAGCGTTCCAGCTTCTGGGACTGTCGCTGATCGTGGAGAGCGGTCAGATGCAAGCTTTGCAAAGCGCATCTAGCTCAGAGTGGCTGGCTTTTGCCTTCACCGTCATGCTCGGCGGCATCGTGGCATTCATCACATGGTTTTGGTTGATTGCTCGGTTCTCAATGGCTCAAGTCGCGCCCTATGCCTTACTTCAATCTTTCTTCGCCATTGGCGCTGGTGTTGCTTTCAGGCATGAGCCAATCACCCCGATGCTGATCTTGGGCGCAGTTATTTGTGTTTCGGGTGTCGCACTCAGTCAGTGGCCAATATCCCTTCGAAAGCACATACGAGCTATGGGATAAGGCGCGGTGAACAAGGCTAGATGCCACCACCGCATGTTTAATGCCAATCAAAGGAATCAATGATGGCGAAATTCGTTCTAGTTCACGGCGCCTTTCAAGGCGGGTGGGTTTACGCAAGGGTCGCCCGAAAGCTTCGCGAAGCGGGACACGATGTCTACACGCCTACGCTGACGGGTCTGGGAGAGCGGGCTCACTTAGCCGATCGGGCGATCAATCTGGACACGCATATTCAGGACATTGTGAACGTATTCAAATACGAGGATCTTTCCGACGCCATATTATGTGGTCATTCGTACGGTGGACTGGTTATCACTGGCGTGGCGCATGAGATTGGAGAGCGCATCCGCACGCTCTTCTATCTAGATGCCTATGCGCCAGCAGATGGACAGTCCCTCGTCGATATCACAGGTGACCAAACAGCGCTGGCTTTCTTCGCGCAGGCAAATCGGAATGGCGGAATGATCCCCCCGATTCCCGCTGCGGTATTTAACGTGAATGAAGCAGACGCGGTCAGGGTCGACTCAATGTCGGTGTCGCAGCCGCTGGCTACCTTCGTGCAAGGGGTGAAAGCAGGGGTGGATTCAGCGCCGGTTGCCAATCGGACTTACGTGTTCGCAACAAAGAACGGTGGGGATTGGTTTGTGCAAACACATGCCCGCTTGAAATCCGATCCCCGGTGGATCGTCCATGAGATCCCATGTGGGCACTCCATCATGCTGGATCGGCCGGCAGATTTGGCGGCATTGCTATTGGCCGAAGCGCCAGAATGATGTTGCACTGGTTGTGAACCTTCGGTAGGTTGTGTCTGCGTTGAACATACCCGTCACTCGCTCTGGCAATAGGCTTCCAATCGGTGATCTGCTTCGGGTACACACCGTGCGGCTTGGTTAATTCATCCAATGTCGTCTCGTGGCGGATGGCTGGCCAGCAAGGCGGCGCAACGTTCTCGCACGAAACTATGCAATTGGTTGATTGCGGTCGTCAGCTGTGAACGGTGGGCGCAGATCAGGTGCAACGGCGCGGGCTCGCAATGCGCTGGGGGGAACAACTCCACCAGCCGCCCCGCCTTCAGATCGTCGATGAGGTCCAGTCGCGATTTGTAGACCAGGCCTTCCCCGGCAATGGCCCAGCGGCGCACCGCATCGGCATCGTCGCTGATGCGGTTGCCCGTGACCGCCACGGTGCGCTCGCCGCCGGGCAAGGTGAAGCGCCAGCGCTCGTGGACCTGTTCGCTCCATACGTACCGAAGGCAGTTGTGCCGCCGCAGGTCGTCGGGCTTGGCCGGTGCGCCGTGTCGCTCGATGTAGGCCGGTGAGGCGCACAACGCACGCCGGTTGTCGCCGGCCAGAGCCAGGGCCAGAAGCGATGAATCGGGCAACGTGCCGTAGCGTACGACGGCATCCAGCGGCTGGCGGATAAGGTCGGCGGCGCGGTCGCTTATTTTCAGGTGTAGCGACAGACCTGGGTGCTGGCGTTGGAAGTCGTCCAACCACGGCAGCAGTACGTTGCGTCCAAAGTCGGAGGGCATCGATAGCCTCAGCGGGCCGGTCAATGCCGATCGGCCGTCAGCCAAGGCCTGTTCGCCTTGCTCGCGCGCGCCCAACATGATCCGCGCGTGCGGCAGGTAGCGCTCGCCGGCCTCTGACAGTTGCATGCTGCGGGTCGAGCGCGTGAACAAACGGGTATCCAGGGCCTTCTCGAGCCGTTGCACAGAAGCGCTCGCCAGCCCTGGCGCGATGTTCAGCTGACGTGCTGCTTCCGAGAAACTGCCGGCGTCTGCCGTGCTCACAAAGATCTGAACGTCATCAAGTCGAATGATTTTCATCGAATCAAAGAAAGTGTTTTGGTTTTCATCCAGTTTATCCGCAAATTGAAGAAAGTTAGCATGAGGCTCTTTCATCCCCAACAGCCAATGGCCTTCCGGGATCTGGTCATCGTCCATTTTCAAAGGAGTTTTCTCATGAAGGCCATCGGCTTTTCTCAAAACCACCCCATCAGCAACCCGCAGGCCCTGCAAGACATCGAGGTGCCCACCCCCGAACTGCGTGACTACGACCTGCTGATCGAAGTCAAAGCGGTATCGGTCAACCCGGTTGATACCAAGGTCCGACTCGGTGGCGACATTCCTGCGAGTGGATCTCGCATCCTCGGCTGGGACGCCGCAGGCATCGTTCGTGCCACAGGAGCGCGGACGACGCGCTTCAAGCAAGGTGATCGCGTGTGGTACGCCGGTGACATCACGCGGCCGGGCAGCAATAGCGAACTACAGGCCGTGGACGAGCGCATCGTCGGACCAATGCCAACCTCGCTAGATTTCGCCGAAGCTGCATCGCTGCCGCTGACGGCCATCACCGCCTGGGAGTTGTTGTTCGACCGTCTGCGTGTCCAGGCGGCCGACCCGACCGACAACAATGTACTGCTGATCATCGGCGCGGCAGGCGGCGTCGGCTCCATCCTGACCCAATTGGCGCGCACGCTGACGGGCATGACCGTTATCGGCACCGCTTCGCGAGCAGAGACGCGTCAGTGGGTTGTAGAGCATGGCGCGCATCACGTGATTGATCACCGCCAGCCCTGGGCGCCGCAATTGGCCGAGCTCGGCATCCAGCACGTCACTCATGTCGTCGGTCTCAATCAAAGCGCCGCCTATGTTCCGCAGATCGCAGCCGTGCTGCGTCCCGAGGGCCAGTTCGCGCTCATCGACGACCCGGTGGATCTGGATATCGGACCATTCAAAGGCAAGTCTATTTCAATCCACTGGGAGCTGATGTTCACCCGAGCCATGTTCACCACCGCCACCATCAGTCGCCAACATGCCTTGTTGCGCCGCGTGGCCGAATTGGTTGATCGGGGAGACATCAAGCACACCCTGACTCAGCGTATCGACGGTATCAACGCGGCGAGCCTGATACAAGCGCATGCCCTGGTCGAGGCCGGAAACATGATCGGCAAAGTCGTGATTGCCAACTCCTGAAACTGACTGGAAAAGAAGCACGCATATGACTCAGAAAATTATCGATACGGCAACGATCCGCCTGGATGCCGCACAAGCATTGCTGGCAGAAGCGCGCCGCGCCTGTGCCGCACGGGGATTCGCTGCGACCATCGCCATCACCGATGCAGGGGGTCACCTGCGTGCTTTTGAGCGCGCAGATACGGCGCCTTTTCTCACCGTCGGTGTTGCCACTGACAAGGCCTGGACGGCTGCCTCGTTTGGCATGACTACGCATCAATGGAACCAGTACATGGCGGACCCCACCGTGGCGGGGCTGGCCCATCATCCGCGCATGACACCGGTGGGCGGTGGCGTGCCCATCATTCATGAAGGGCGCCTCGTGGGTGGCATCGGTATCTCTGGCGGAACCTCTGTCCAGGACCACGAGGCTGCCGAGGAGGCTTTGCGTAACGCCGGTTTTCTGTCAGGAGCCCACTCATGTCCATGAAGTCGTCTCGTTTTTTCGCATCTACACTCGTCATTTCGGTTGCAGCAGCAAGCCAGGCCAGCTTCGCCACCGAATTCACATCATTGCCTGCAAATGCTCCGGCAGATAAAACCATTGGGCAGCTCGACCAAGTGTTCGCCTTCCATGACGCGATGCCCACCGGTGTCACCGTTACCGATAACGGACGCATCTTTGTCAACTACCCGAAATGGGGAGACGATGTGGCGTTCACCGTCGGCGAAATCCGTGAGGGTCAGGTCTTTCCTTACCCCGATGCCGCGTTCAACCGCGAAGATACCAAAGATCCCGCCAAAGGCCTGATCAGCGTGCAGAGCGTGGTTGCCGATGGCAAGGGCCGCGTCTGGCTGCTAGATACCGCAGCCCCCGGTTTTGCGGCCCCGAAGGCAGGCGGCGCGAAACTGGTGGCGGTGGATCTGGCCAGCAATAAGGTCGTCAAAACCCTAGTATTCCCGGCTAGCATAATGCTGGCTAGCACCTATGTGAATGACATGCGCTTTGATTTCCGCATCGGCAAGGAAGGCGTGGTATATGTCACTGACTCATCCATCTCCGGCCCTGGCGCCATCATCGTGATGGACATCGCCAGCGGCAAAGCCGTACGGCGCCTGAATGGTGACAAATCGACCTCTCCGGATCCGAATTTCATCCCTGTGGTGGAGGGGCAGCAGGCACTCATCACCAAGGGCCCGGACGGCAAACCGAAGACACTGACCGTGGCATCCGATGGCATTGCGCTGTCTGCCGATGGTAAGACATTGTATTTCTGCCCTTTGTCCAGCCGCCATCTGTACGCCGTGCCTACCGCGCTGCTGCGGGATCCGAACGTCAGCGAGGCCCAACTGGCGGCCGCGGTGAAAGATCTGGGTGAAAAAGGTGCCTCCGATGGCCTTGAAGCTGACGCCAACGGTGCCGTATACGCTGGTGATTACGAACATAACAGCATCCGCAAGCGATTGGCTGATGGCAGCTGGCAGACCATCGTCCACGATCCCCGGATTTTGTGGCCAGACACACTGTCGATCGGGCCTGACGGTTACCTGTACTTCATCGCCAACCAACTCCAACGTCAGGCAGGATTCCATGATGGCAAGGATCTGCGCGACAAACCCTACAGCCTGCTGCGCGTGAAAATCGACGCCGCGCCAGCTCCAACCTGAGTTGGTGTGTGAGGGGGCTTTTCAGGCATTCGAGCAGGTTACGCAGGCAGCAGAAATTTACGGCGCGGTCCCGGTCGAAGGCGCGGCGCGCCACACGCTTGCCAGCCATGGTTGTTGGTCCCTGGGCAAACCGGCGGGGCGGTAGTAGTGCGTGATTTCAGTGAAGCCGGCGTGTTCCACATAGCGGCGCCACATGTCGATGTCGTGATATGCACCGTAGCGGCCGCGATTCCAGCCTTCCTCGTTGGCGCCGCGAGGGTTGGAAGTGAACAGGACGCCGCCCGTTCTCAGAGCGGCACGCAGATCGGCGAGCACGCGCGGCAGCTCCTGGCTAGGCACATGAAACAGCGATGCGTTGGCGTAGATGCCGTCGAAGGTGGCGGTCGGTAGATTCAGCGCCAGAAAGTCCTGATGCCATACCTCGCAGCCTGAAGCCTCTCTCGCCATCTCTGCGAACCGGCTTGCGCCCTCCAGTCCGATGGCATGATGGCCGCGCGCCGCGAAGGCGCGCAGGTCCCGTCCCGGGCCACAGCCGAAATCCAGGATGCGATACGGTGGCGGGCCCTGGATATTGTCCAGCAGTGCAGCGATGTTCTGGCTGACGTCATGATCGAGCGTGCCGGCGCGGAATTCCTCGGCGCGATCTTCGTAATGGCGCAGTGTCTGTTGTGAGATTCGGTTCAGCTCTTCGGCACTCAGGGGCATGCGGGGCCTCACGGTAGAAAGGGGACGTGAGGCAATTGTTGCACGACTGGCTAGGCGAGGTTGGTTGGATCACCGCGCAGCTCCACTATCCCGCCTTTTTCATAAACTGGCGAAGCGCGCCGAGCCAGATTGCGAAGCCTTTGTTTTCGAAATGGTTGATGAGCTTGTCGTAATCCTCGGTTGCGCAGTCGAATGTCGCCCACCATTCAACGAATGCCTTTTGACTATCGGTGACAGGAGTTACCCGGATCGTCGCCGAATAATTGCGGGCAGGCATCGGTGGCTGGCTGCAGAAGGCATAACTGTAGGAGCGCTCCGTATCGGAATGGGCGAGCAAGATTTGTCGGATGGTGCTGTCGTGGGTGACGACACGTCGAATGCTGCCTACTTGATCGCCTTTCCTTCCGTCTTCGATGGTCGTCTCGCTTGGTACGCCGGCCCAGCCGTAATGGTCGAACGGTCGAATGACAGACCAGACTTCGTCGGCAGAGTGATCGAGTACGGTACTGTAGTAAGCCTTTGCCATTGATGTTTCTCCGGATCGTTAGGAACACCTCGACGATGAGGCGTCCCGCGCCTTTCGAGAAATCCGTTTTTTGCTTTTCAATTTGCCTTGATTCGTATCGGGCCACTATTGCGCGATACTTTAGGCGAAAGAGTCCGGGTAGACGTGATCGAGTGCGCAGGGCACGCCCTTGTGCCAGAGCAGTCGGCTGCAGTCCGGGAGGCGTTACGACGTTGGGTCATCGCCTGGTCGGTGGCCATGGCTCGGGTATCATTGGCGGCGCGGGCAAGGCCGCGAGCCGGACACCGGCCCCGCGACTCAATACCAGGAGATTGCGATGTTCCCGATGGAAGTTCTCATTACTTACCTGTTTGCCTGTGGAATCATCGTGGTCTCGCCCGGTCCGGACAACATCTTGGCGTTGAGCCGCGGCCTGAGTCAGGGCAGTGCGGCCGCCGCCGTCTCGTCTTTCGGTGCGGCCGGGGGCATCATGGTGCACACGCTGGCAGCCACCTTCGGTCTGTCGCTGCTGATGCAGACCTCGGAAATGTTGTTCTGGACGATCAAGCTTGCCGGCGGCGCCTATCTGATCTATCTAGGCGTGAAGGCATTGCGCGCCAAAAATCTCATCACGATCCGCAAGGCCGATCACCTGCCTTTGCGTAAGGTCCTGGCGGTCGGATTCTTCTCCAACGTTCTCAACCCGAAGCCCGGACTGTTCGTTCTGGCCTTTCTGCCGCAGTTCGCTGACAGCGCCCGCGGGTCAGTCCAGATTCAGATGCTGGTCTATGGCGGTATCTTCGCCGCCTTGACCTTCGTCGTGTTCTCGTTGGTCGGGACATTCGCGGCCAAGCTCTCGGGCTGGCTGGTGTCCCGTCCCGCCGTCGCCGCCAGGCTCAATGCCGGCGCTGGGCTGACGCTGATCGGCGCCGGCGTGTTGGTGCTGACGCTGCGTTCCGGTACGAGTCGCTGATAGCGGCCGGACGGGGTTAAATTGTCTTCCCGTACATTCCTGGTGCTTGGATCTGTCGGCACTATCTATCGGCTCATCGTTCGCGATAATTCGTCAGAAACGCCCTCGAACTTGGACGCCAGAAAGTTCACCAGCGCACGCACGCGGACGGGCACGAAGCGTCCGCTGGGTAGTAGTGCGTGAAGCGGGTAGCTGTCGATTTGCCACTCAGTCAGCAAACGCACCAGTCGGCCGTCCGCCATTTCCTGCCGCTGCTCGATAGGCGATTTGAGCAGAATGCCGGCACCCGCAATGGCCCATTGCCGAGCGAGCGATGCGTCGTCCACACTGCGGTCGCCGTTCACGCGCACCTCCGTCCATTGGCCGTCGCGCGCAAAACGCCACGTGCGGTGCGGCTTACCGGCGCGGTCGTATGCCAGACAGTTGTGCTGGGTGAGTTCCATCGGAGTTCGTGGAATAGGATGCCGCGCCAAGTAGCTGGGCGCCGCTACAACCACTGGCACGGCGAGCACCAGGCGGCGTGCCACTAGCCGGGAATCAACGAGATTGCCATAGCGGATCGCTAGATCCACCTCATCGCGCACCACGTCCAGCGTACGGTCACCGACCGACAGTGCGAGTTGCACCCCCGGGTGCGCTTCCATGAACTCGTCGAACCAGGGCAACATGGTGGAGCGCGCTAGATCAGAGGGTGCCGCTACGCGAATCAGGCCAACCAAGCCAGCACGGTCTGCCGTCGCTTGCGCCTCGCCCTCTGCCACAAGATCGAGCGCTCGGCGAGCATAGTCCAGCAGTGTCTGGCCAGGGGCCGTCAGCCGCATTGCCCGTGTGGATCGCTCAAAGAGCCGCACCCCGAGTTGGGTTTCCAGTCGCTTCAGCGTAGCGCTGGCTGCCGCCGGCGTGATCCCCAGCACGCCGGCTGCGCCAGTGAGGCTACCGGTACGCGCGGTTTGTACCAAGACGCGTAAGTCGCCAATATTTTCAATAATCATTTGAAAATCATTCAATTTATTTGATCTTCTCAATTTTAAATTGAATTTGTACAGTGCTGCCTATTGACTCTCTTCATAACGGACCTGCCATGAAAGCCATCGGATACCGCCGTAATCTGCCTATCACCCATGCTGACGCGCTCGAAGACGTTGAATTGCCTATCCCCACGCCCAAACCGCGCGACTTACTGGTGCGAGTTGGCGCTGTTTCTGTCAACCCGGTCGATACCAAAATCCGCCGGGCCCGCAAACCGGCCGAAGGCGAGGTTGAGGTATTGGGGTGGGACGCTGTCGGTATTGTTGAAGCCGTGGGCGACAAGGTGTCACAGTTCAACGTCGGTGACCGCGTCTACTACGCCGGTGCCATCAACCGTCCAGGTGCGAACAGCGAACTGCATGTGGTGGACGAACGCATCGCCGCGCGTGCGCCTCAATCGCTGGACGATGCCGCGGCCGTCGCGTTGCCACTGACCGCCATCACCGCCTATGAACTGCTGTTTGACCGTTTGCGCATCGCCAAGGGTGGGGGGGNCGGGCAAGCGCTGCTGGTCGTGGGCGGTGCAGGCGGCGTGGGTTCGATCCTGATTCAACTTGCTCGCCAGCTCACGCAGCTCAGAATCATTGCAACCGCCTCGCGGCCTGAGACGCGCCAGTGGTGCCTGGATTTGGGCGCTCATGCTGTGATCGACCATCGTCAACCGTTGTTCTCCGGATTGAAGGCCGCAGGTGTCGAACAAGTCGACTTCGTGGCGGCGCTTACTCAGACCGCGCAGCACTACGAACAGATCATTGAAAGTCTTAAGCCCCAAGGTGCACTGGCGGTGATCGACGATATGGACAGCCTCGACGCCATGAAGCTCAAGAGCAAGTCCATCTCGCTGCATTGGGAGTTGATGTTTACTCGATCGATGTACGAGACGCCCGACATGGGCGAGCAAGGCCGGCTGCTAGGCGAAGTGGCTGAGTTGGTGGACGCCGGTCGTATCCGTAGCACCGCGAATAATCACCTTGGCGCTATCAACGCCGAGAATCTGCGCCGCGCCCACGCCCTCATCGAGAGCGGCAAGGCACAAGGGAAAGTGGTGTTGACGGGTTTTTGACCAAGGAAAAGCCCCGCTAACTCGCATCGCTATCCATCCACCCAAGCTTCAGACAAACTCAAAAGACACCCAATTACCGTGCGAGTGGGCTATGGCGAGTTCGAGGTGTTGCTAGCGTCCCATACGCTTCATTTGTCCTAGGCTATCCTTCAACCGTTCGATATCTTCGAACAAACGCAGACTCCCTGCCAGATCGCTTATGTATCTCTGCAGCATAACGACCTCTTTCTGCAGGCTGCGTAGAACTGTGTCGGGGGAAACGTCGGTGGAGGGGGGAATTCCATACGCCTGCCGAAAACCGCGTTCGACGTGCTGGATTTCCTCATCCAGTTCGCCGATCTGCTCTTGGAGAATCTTGTTGTAATGCTGCAATCGATCTTCGCTGATACCGCTCAGCGCCTGTTGGGTGATGTGCTCGAGCTCCAACTGCAACGCCAGTAGCGTCAGCAGGTCTTTCTTCTTATAGGCAAGATTGGCTCGCTGCATCAGGGCTGTCTTGCGCAGCCGCTCTTGTGTATCTAGTTCGCGATCGGGATGCAAGGCGCTGGCGAGCTTACGGTAGACCTGCCGGATGGATTTGCTCAACTCCGCCTGCGCGGAATCCTGCAACGTCTGGGCGGCACGTTTTTTGGGTGACGATTGCTTTCGAGCGGCTCGCCGCGCTTCCTTGGCTCGCTCTCTGGCGTCGTCTCGCGCTTGAATCTCGGCGTCCAATCGCCGTAGCAGTTCATCAGGTGAATCGAAATCGCCATCGTCACCCGCCTCAATGCCGAGGACCGCGTCTGGGGTGGGGCTTTCAACGTCCAGCTCGACCACCGTTTCACTGTCGTAGTCGGACCGGCTATGCATGTTGTAGATTGCCTTCACCGCCACGTCATCGCAGGCGTCGACCAAGCGGCCTGCCATCTCTGCAATCAGATCCGACAGCGCACGCCGCTCGCCTTTCGTCAGGCTTTTGTTATCGAACGCGTCATTGAGGAGATGGACCATCTTGACTTGCAGATCTGTCGACTCGCGCTGCAAGGGCAACAGGACATCAACATATTTTTTCTGAAACGTCGGCCGCATTTCTTCCCAGATGAGCAGACGGGCCCGCCGCTCTTCGATCTGTCCGGTCAGGGCATTGAATGTCTCCTGTCCCTTGGAGAGTTTCGCCTCGCCAAGTCCGGCCACGATATTGACTGCTTGTTCGCTCGCCTTATTCATAAAAAGATAGTCTTGCCCGCCTCAGATGGGAAACAGGCGACATTGTAGTAGGCGTCCTGCTGCGTGGTCTTCTGTGGCCGAATCGACATATTGCCCGCTGCTTGTATGGTCTGACGGTGCGCCAGAGTTTCGGACATTACGCTCACGACCTTCCACGATGCGTAACACCGACGGCCCGCGGCGATACACCGTAATGCCTGCGAAACGCGGTGGAGAAATTGCCGGCATGCTCATAGCCGACTTCAAAAGCCACCTGCGTCACCGGTAGTCGCGCGGCGCGTATCAGCGCCATGGCATGCCGCATTCTGACCGACAGCAAGTATTCCGATAGCGTGGCGCCATGTACGGCCTTGAACGTGCGCGACAGCTTCGAGACGCTGACGCCGGCCTGGTCGGCCAGTTCCCGTACGCTGGGCGGATCACGGAACGCATCGTCCAGGTGTGCGGCCACCCGGTCGGCCATCGCCCGATCGCGCGGCCGCACCTCGCCTGCTGTGTCGCCTGTGGGCATGCAGGCAAAGAAATGCCGCACGATGTCTTCGGCGCGTGCCTGCAACAGCAGGCGGCGCATGTGGCGGTCATCTGTCGGTTCGAAAAAACATTGCGCGGCTTGCTGCATGGCGGCCGTCATGCCGGCCCGGAACAGCGCGAACGCGACCGGATCGTCGTCCAGGTAGCGACCCAGCGCACCGCCATAGCGGCCGGCATCCAGCCCCAGTTCGTCTACCAGGTAAGCACGCGTGCACGAAATGGTGACCGACCGTTCGCGGTCGCCGGTGCCGAAAATTTCGATCTTGCGGGCGCCGCGCGGCTGCAGCAAGGCACTGCATGACAACGCCTCTACGCCATGCGGCACTTCGCCGCCGTCGGTCACCGACGAATAACCGGCCATGCGCAGGTGAATCTTCAGCGCACCGCTGCAGTCATAGTGTTCTTCCATGGCGCGTGGCCGGGTAACGTCGGCCCAGCTGGCCGACAGGCCGGCGCCCAGCACTAGCGTATCGCGGTAGCCCGACATACCGGCACCCACCGGCCGTGTCTTGATGAAGCAAGCCGAGCCGACGGGTTCCAGGCCGACCACCTCGTAGGTGTGCGGCACATAGGCATGCAAGCGATTGACGACTAGGTTATTCACGGCGAAGCAGTCCAGGCGGAGCCAGAGGGGGCGGCAGTAACGTTACCGGGGGGCTTTACGCATCGTCAAGCCAAGGTGTGATTCATGCCGAAAACCGCGGGAAAACCCGAATAAGAAGCGCGATTGTGGCGATTTCTACCATTCAGCAAACAAAGCATGCACGTGCGCATAAGCGTACCTATGCGTAGAGGGCTAAGCTGCCCCCACCGATCCGTCTGGAGTTTTCTGATGCAGCACGATGTCACGGCCACTTCCGCGCCCCGCCGCCAACCGAACTTTTCCATGACCCGGCGCGCTGGCGAACTGGTCTTCGTGTCGGGCCAGATGGCCTTTGACGAAGGATTCCGCATCGTAGGCGACGACGTGACCGCGCAAACCCGTACTTGCCTGGAAAACATCGTGCGCCAGCTCTCGGCCGCCAGCCTGGGCGCGAGCGACATCGTCAAGACCACCGTCTGGCTGACCCGCGTCGAAGACTTTGCCGCATTCGACGCGGCCTATGGCACGTTCTTTGGCAACGTCGTGCTGCCTGCCCGCTCGACCGTGCGCGCCGACCTGATGGTGCCGGGCGCGCTGGTCGAGATCGAAGCCACGGCGTGCCATGCCGGGGTGCGCACATGAGCACCGATCGCGTCGCGCCCCAGGCGGCAGTTGATTGGATCCAGCGTCTGGTCGGCATTGACACCACCAGCCGGCATTCTAATTTGGGCCTGATCGAGATGGTGCGCGACACGCTGCGTCAGGCCGGCATCGAATCGCACCTGAGCCACGATGCCAGCGGTGCCAAGGCCAACCTGTATGCCACCGTGCCGGCCGCCGACGGCAGCACGCAGGGCGGCATTGTGCTGTCGGGCCACACTGACGTCGTGCCGGTAGATGGCCGGGACTGGGACAGCGACCCGTTCCGACCCGAAGTGCGCGACGGCAGGCTGTACGGCCGCGGCACCTGCGACATGAAAGGCTATATCGGTACCGCGCTGTCGCTGTTGCCGCGCATGACCGGCATTGCCTTGAAAAAACCTATTCACTTCGCCCTGTCGTATGACGAAGAAGTGGGCTGCGTGGGCGCGCCACTGATGTTGGCTCAGCTGAAGGCGCGTGGTGTGCGGCCCGACGGCTGCATCGTCGGCGAACCGACCTCGATGCGGGTGATCGTGGCTCACAAGGGCATCAATGTCTGGCGCTGCTGCGTACGCGGGCATGCCGCCCATTCGTCATTGACCCCCAAGGGTCTGAACGCCATCGAGTACGCCGCGCAACTGATTTGCTTCATTCGCGAGCAGGCCGACCGCATGCGCGCCGCCGGACCGTTCGATGAGGCCTTCGATGTGCCCTTCAGCACGGCCCAGGTCGGCACCATCCAGGGCGGCATCGCCGTCAACACCATTCCCGGCCAATGCCAGTTCGAGTTCGAACACCGCAACTTGCCTGGGGCCGATCCCGAACAGTTCTACGCGCGCATCCAGTCTTATGCACAGGACACGTTGCTGCCGCGCATGCGACGCGAGCATCCGGATGCCGCTATCGAGCTGACCTCGTTGGCCAGCGCGCCGTCGCTGGACGCATCCGAACAGGCCGCCATCACGCAACTGGTGCGCGCCCTGACCGCCGATACCGCCCACCGCAAGGTCGCCTACGGTACCGAGGCCGGCCAGTTCCAGCAGGCCGGTATCCCTGCCGTGATCTGCGGGCCGGGCGATATCCAGCAGGCCCACCGGGCTAACGAATTCGTCGCACTGGAACAGGTCGCGCAATGCCATACGTTCCTGTCCAACGTCATCGACAGTCTTGCACAACCATAATCACAAGTCCCAGGGAGAGCCATTCATGAATACCGCAACGACGTTCCAACCGGTTGCCGGCAGGACGTCACCCCCCGCGTGGCGCATCATCGCCGCCGCCTCGATCGGTAATGCGTTGGAATGGTTCGACCTGGTGGTCTATGGTTTCTTCGCCGTCACCATCGCGCGACTGTTCTTCCCCAGTGATAACGAAAGCATGTCGCTGCTGCTGACACTGGGCACCTTCGGCGTGTCGTTCTTTATGCGTCCGCTGGGTGCGGTAGTACTGGGCGTCTACGCCGATCGCGTCGGCCGACGCGCCACGCTGACGTTGTCCATCATGCTGATGATGCTGGGCACACTGCTGATCGCCATCATGCCCACCTACGCCACTATCGGCATCTGGGCACCCATCGGCATCGTGGCCGCGCGCATGATCCAGGGTTTCTCGGCCGGCGGCGAATTCGGCAGCGCCACGGCTTTTCTGGCCGAGCACACGCCGAACCGGCGCGGCTTCTTCGCCAGTTGGCAAGTGGCCAGCCAGGGCCTGACGACACTGCTGGCCGCCGGCTTCGGCGCGGGCCTGAATGAATGGCTGACGCCCGACCAAATGGAATCGTGGGGCTGGCGCATTCCGTTTTTATTCGGACTGCTGATCGGCCCGGTGGCCTACTACATCCGTACCCGCATCAACGAAACGCCCGAGTTCCTGGCATCCGAGCGCACTGAAACGCCGCTGGCCGACACGTTCACCACCCATCGTCTGCGCCTGGTGTTGGCCATCGGCACCGTGGTGCTGGGCACCGTGTCCACGTATCTGGTGCTGTACATGCCCACCTTCGCGGTCAAGCAACTGGGCATCCCGCCCGCGGCGGCTTTTGCGGCCACGTTGGTCACCGGTGTGGTGCAGTTCATCTGCGCGCCCATGGTGGGTCACTGGTCCGACCGTCATGGCCGCACCGGCGTCATGGTCACGGCGGCCGTGCTGTTCCTGGTGCTGATCTACCCGCTCTTCGCACTGTTGGCGGCTTCGCCGACCTTCGGTACCATGATCGTGGTGCAGATCATCATCGGCATCCTGTTGTCGGGCTACTTCGGTGCGCTGCCTGCTCTCTTGACTGACCTGTTCCCCACCCAGTCGCGCACGACCGGGATGTCGTTGTCCTATAACATTGCAGTAACCATCTTCGGCGGCTTTGCGCCTTTCATCATCGTGTGGCTGATCGCCGTCAGCGGCAACAAACTGGCGCCCAGCTTCTACCTGATTTTCGCTGCCCTGATCAGCCTCGCCTCGCTGTTTGCCGTACGCAAACGGCTGGGACTACGCTAAAGGCAGGCCGCCCGCCCGTGGCAGGCGCCTGCCACCGTTTCGTATCAAGCAGGAACCCTCATGACACAGCAACTCGACACCACCACTCTTCCCGATCTATCCGCCATCGCCGATCTGCACGCCCAGTTGCAGCGCTGGGTGCGCACCACGCCCATCATGGAAAAGGCCGACTTCGAACCCGTGGCGGGTACGGCAGTGAACTTCAAGTTCGAGCTGTTGCAGGCCAGCGGCACGTTCAAGGCACGCGGTGCATTCTCGAACCTGTTGGCGCTGGATGACGCGCAACGTGCGGCCGGAGTCACCTGCGTGTCGGCGGGCAACCACGCTGTGGCGGTGGCTTACGCCGCTATGCGCCTGGGCATTCCGGCCAAGGTGGTCATGATCAAGACCGCCAGCCCCGCGCGCGTGGCGCTGTGCCGCCAGTACGGCGCGGAAGTGGTGCTGGCGGAGAACGGTCAGACTGCCTTCGATACCGTGCATCGCATCGAAAGCGAGGAAGGGCGCTTTTTCGTACACCCTTTCAACGGTTACCGTACGGTGCTGGGCACCGCCACGTTGGGCTACGAATGGCTGGAACAGGCGGGCGATCTTGATGCTGTGATCGTGCCCATCGGCGGCGGCGGCCTGATGGCCGGTATCAGCACCGCCGTGAAGCTGGCCGCCCCGCAATGCCAGGTCATCGGCGTGGAACCCGAGGGCGCCGACGCCATGCACCGCAGCTTCGAGACCGGCGGCCCCATCAAGATGGGTCCCATGCAAAGCATTGCTGACAGCCTGATGGCGCCACACACCGAGCAGTACAGCTACGACCTGTGCCGCCGCAACGTCGACCGGCTGGTCAAGGTGTCCGACGACGAACTGCGCAGTGCCATGCGCCTGCTGTTCGACCAGCTCAAGTTGGCCACCGAGCCGGCCTGCGCCACCGCCACTGCCGCGCTGGTGGGCCCACTGAAAACCGACCTGGCCGGCAAGCGCGTCGGTGTGCTGCTGTGCGGCACCAACACCGACCCGGCCACGTTCGCGCGGCACCTGGGCATAGGCTGAACACCCATACGGCCGGCCCTGCCGGCCAAGCGGTACGTGTCGCGAATGCGGAATTGGTACTTTGGCCCACGTCGATTCTGGTCCACAATGCCCTACACCCTTGTCGCGCCGGGCACCGCCCGGTAAACCCGCCAACCCACGGACCGCCATGAAAGCCTACTACCATCCCGACCAGGCCCTGCATCATCCGCAAACCTATTTCTCGCGCGGCAAAATGCGCACCCCGCAAGAAGTGCCAGACCGTGCCAGTGCATTGGTCAGCGCGGTCAAGCACATGGGGTTCGACGTGCGACAGCCGTCCGATGCGGGCATGGCGCCGCTGACCGCCGTGCATGCGCTCGACTACCTGCAGTTTCTGAAGACCGCCCATCAAGAATGGAAGCAACTGCCCGAAGACTGGGGCGACGAAGTCGTGTCCAACGTGTTTGTGCGCGAACCCAATGCCCTGCGCGGCGTGCTGGCCAAGGCAGCGCGCTACTTGGCCGATGGTAGCTGTCCGGTGGGGCCGTCCACCTGGCATTCGGCCTATTGGTCAGCACAGTCGGCCGTGGCCGGTGCCGATGCCCTGCTGGCAGGCGATCGTCACGCCTACGCGCTGTGCCGCCCGCCCGGCCACCACGCTCGCCGCGATGCGGCGGGCGGCTTCTGCTATCTGAACAACAGCGCCATCGCCGCGCAGCGCCTGCGCGGCAAGTACGGCCGCGTGGTCGTGTTGGATACCGACATGCATCATGGGCAGGGTATCCAGGAGATCTTCTACCAACGCGACGACGTCTATTACGTGTCGATCCACGGTGACCCCGAAAATTTCTACCCAGTGGTGGCCGGCTACGACAACGAAAAAGGCGCCGGGGAGGGCTTTGGCTACAACCTGAATCTACCCATGCCGCATGGATCGACCGAAGCGGTGTTCTTCGACAAGCTCGCCATTGCCGTGGAGGCCATCCAGGTGTTCCAGCCCGATGTGTTGGTGCTGGCGCTGGGCTTTGACATCTTCGAACGCGACCCGCAGGCCAAGGTCGCGGTCAGCAGCGCTGGCTTCGAGCGCATCGGCCGTGCGGTGGCTGGTTTTGGTGTGCCGGTGTTGGTGGTGCAGGAAGGCGGCTATTACATCGAAGGTCTGCAAGAAAACGCTGAGGCGTTCTTTGCGGGGCTGCGATGAACACAGCTCGAAGCGCTGCGCGTTTTTCAGCGCGCAGCCGGTAGGTCGCGATCGGCTTACACGTTGGTCGGCCGCGACCAATCCTCGACGTTTCGTTTGGTACGGAATGCCTGATCTCAGGTGGACAGAACGGGATACTGGTTAGCGATCGAGAACCAGTTTTGCACTGCGGGAGCGCGAACAGCAGATCATGATTCGATCACCTGCCGCCTGCTCGTCCAAGCTGAGAAAAGCATCTCGATGGTCGGGCTCGCCGTCCAGGACAGGGGTCACGCAGCTTCCGCAAATACCCTGCATGCACGAATACTCGACGTCGATGCCGGCATCCAGCAACGCGTCGAGTATCGTTTGGTCCGGCCCGACGTGCAGTGTCCTGCTGGAGCGGGTGAGTTCGATCTCGAAGCTACCACTGGCAGCCTGGATGGCTTGACCCCCAAAGCGTTCGCAGTGAACCCGTTCACGCTCCAGGGCGGAGCATGCCGCGTGATACCCGTCCAACATGGGGCCCGGACCGCAGCAATAGAAATGCGCATCGGCGGGCGCCTCTTTTATCAAGTTCTCTATATTCAATACATGGCCCGCCGCCTCATCATCGAAATGCAGGGTGAGCCCCGCAGACGCCTGGCTTGCCAGCGTCTGCAATGCATCGGCGAAGGCAGCGGCGCCGCGGCTGCGGGCGGCATAAGCCAGACGCCATGGCCGCCTCTGGGCGGTGAGGTGTTGCGCCATACAGTACAGTGGAGTGACTCCTATGCCACCAGCAATCAGCACACTGGTGTGCATGCCCGGCAAAAGGGGAAACAGGTTGCGTGGCACCGATACCTCGACCTCATCCCCCGGGCTCAGGTGCTCGTGAATGTACGACGATCCTCCTCCACTGGCCCGGCCACGATGCACCGCGATCGTGTAGGGGCGTGTGCGGTCGTAGGGTGCGGTTAGCGAATAGCTGCGTAGCAGACCGTTAGGCAACCGAATGTCTACGTGCGCGCCCGGTTCGTAAGAGGGCAGCGGGCTGCCCTGGACGCCTTCCAGCGTAATCGTGACCACGGTATCGGCGATACGCTGGATTTCGCCGATGCGCATCGGCAGGAAGCTCGCCATTGCCGAATCCACCCTTCAAAACTCGCCAAGAGCGTGCCCGAAACGCTCGCGCATGACATCGTCGAAGCCGAGCGATGCGTCGGCCACGATGCCACCGGCCCGGACCCGGTAGCTGTCGGCGGACTCCACGCCGGGAGGGGGCGTGCCTGCCGCCACGCCTTTGGCCGCCGCCAGCATTAGCCGGCGGAACTGCACCACGCCAATATCGGTGGGGCCGAGCAGTTCCCGTGTCCGGTCCGCAATGCGACCCTGGCTGTCCTGGATCGCGGCATCCTGTTCCGATACTCCGACGATGCCGGTGAAATTTTCCAATTTCTGTATTCTCCGGTCTATCAGATAGTCGTTGGATCTGTTGCGCAAAGGCATCCATTGATCGTCCATGGCAGGGTAGACGGCTCCGCCGCTGCGGTAGCCCTCGATTTCCTCGTCGGTCAGCGGTCGTAACGGATTCCACGAATACACATAGACCCAACATGATTCATCGTCGATGGGTATCCACGTTTGGCCATGATATGTCTGCCCCGGCGTGGCACTGGGCGTGTAACCGTGCGACGGCATCAGATACTGTGCAATGCGCCAGTATGCGTGCCCGGCCGATGCCCTGCGCGAGGCACCCAGTACAAGCCCACTGGCGTGTTTCCTGACTTCATAACGGGGCCGCGCGTCGTCGCGCATCCATTGAACATGGTCCGGACCCATGGTCTGTGTGGAGTACCCGCGCGTGGCGCGCGCAGCCCGCTCTGCCAACTGGTCGTCGGACTCGGCGAGCGGTTGATGCAGGAACGAGAAATGCGCCGTATCCACCCCGCCTTCCGCCGCTTGAGCCCAGTTGCATTCCTGGAACTTCTTGGAAACGTGCCGGTGGCTGGCGGGTACCAGGGCAAACTCCATGTGCGGCAGGGGAGGAGGGAAGTCCTCGCCGCCCATGTACGCCCAGATATAGCCGCCCCATTCCTGGGCGGGGTAGGCCTTGATGCGCGCTTTCTCGCACATTCTGGGCACTGACGCAGGCTCCAGGGTAGGCATGTCCAGGCACTCGCCCATGACGCTGAACTTCCAACCATGGAACGCACATCGTATGCCGCCTTCTTCGTTACGGCCGAAGAAGAGGTTCGCCCCACGGTGCGGACACCGGGGCTCGATGACACCGACCTTGCCCTCACTGTCCCGGAACACGAGTAGTTCTTCGCTCAGTACTTTGATGCGCACCGGCGGGCTGTCGGGGGATGCTACCTCTTCTGCCAGGGCAACCGGCAGCCAATAGCTGCGGAACAGCTTTCCCATGAGCGTATCCGGACCGGTGCGGGTCAATATCTCGTTGTCCGCTCTGCTTAGCATGCTTCCTCCGATGCGTTACTTTGAATCCAGTGCGCGGCAAGAGCGTCGGCCGCCTTGGTGAGAAGTCCCAAATCCGAACCAAGGCACACCATGGTGGCGCCGGCGTCCAGATACGCCTGCGCCTGGGATTCGCCCGCCAGGATGCCGGCCGCCTTGCCGGTTGCCCGGATGCGTCGCACGCCATCCAGGCACGCCTGTATGACGGCGGGATGAGTCGCCTGGGCTAGATGCCCGAGGTCAGTGGCAAGATCGACCGGCCCGATGAACAAGCCGTCGACGCCTTCGACGGCGGCGATCGCCTCGATGTTGGACAGACCCTCCGCGCTTTCTATCTGCAGCAGCAGACAGATCTGTTCGGCGCTTTGCGCGTAGTAGTCGGCATCGCGGCCGTAGCGCGTAGCGCGCACACTGCCGCCCACTCCACGGATGCCGCGAGGCGGATACTGCACGGCGCGCACCGCCTGGGCTGCTTCTTTGGCATTACGTATGTTCGGTACCATGACGGTGGCTATCCCCATGTCCAGCACCGGCTTGAACGCCACCGGGTCCGGTCCGGGCATGCGCACCAGGCATGCAGTGCGAGACGAGGCGAGCGCCAGCACTTGCGAATAAAGAATGGGCAGCGCCGTCGGTGTGTGTTCGGCATCGAACATCAGAAAATCGAAACCGCTGGGCACTAGGGCGTCCGCTGTCTGTGCCGTTAACGACATGGCGAATAGCCCGAACTGTGGCTGTCTGCGCAGCAGTTTTTCCTTGAATAGGTTCATTTGTAGGCTCTTTTCTCAGAAGGAGACCGCATCGCGGTCTTTTGGCGCCAGCATCTGCCGCACTTCATTGAGTAATGCGACATGCTCGGCGTATGGATAGCGCTTGTCACGGCACAAGTGATGATGGTCTTTCCCGCCGTCCTCATTTCGCTGATCCCTTCATGGAGGCCTGCAGCGCCGTGTCGTTGATCGACAGCTCGCGTCCCGCTATGTCGCTCGGCCGGGTGGCGCAAAGCCAGGCGATGCAGGCGGCGGGGTGTTCCGCCGGCGCCAGCGCACTGCGTGCCAGGCGGCTGATGTCGTTGATGCCCGATGCGCGAATGCTCGCCTGCATGGCAGTGTCGACGAATCCGGGCTGGAAGCCATAACAGGCGACCTGGGGATACTCGTGTGCCACGCAGCGGGTCAACATAGCCAGGCCTGCCTTGGCGCTGCAGTAGGCCGACCATCCCTCGCGCGTGGCATGCGCGGCGCCTGAAGACAGATTCACTATGGTAGGGGCTGGACTGCGAAGCAACGCGGGAAGCGCGTATCGTATGGCCCGATAAGGGCCGCCCAGGTTGACGTTGTGGCTTTCCACCCATGCTTGCACGTCAGTATCGGCAAGTAGGGAGATGGGATCGATGCGGCCGGCATTGTTAACGAGTGCATCCAGCTGCCCGGCTTGTTTCAGACAGAAGTCGACTGCAGCCTGCACCGAGTCTGAGTTGCTCACATCCATTTCCACCGCCCAAGCTGCAACGCCGACTGCTTCGATCTGCCCCAAGACCTCGAGGGCATGGCGTGTATCGCGCATGCCCAATACCATCTGGAAGCCTTGCCGGGCCAGCGCCACCGCCGTTGCTGCGCCTATTCCTCGTGAAGCGCCGGTTATCAGCGCCACGCGATGAGCTTTGAGGGAGTTCATTGCTTCGTCAATCCTGCATCTGCGGTCAGGGCTTTCCACAAATCAATCTGCGACGCTACATAATCGGCGAGCTCTTGTGGAGAGCTGCCGAAGATCTCGATACCCAACTCGGCGCCGCGTTGTCGTAGGGCAGGATCCTGCAGTACGGCAACCAGTTTGTTGTTGAGCGCGTCCACGACCGGGCCGGGGGTACCGGCCGGCGCGAACATGCCGAACCAGGCCACCACATCAAATTGCGGGTAACCGAGATCCTTCATCGTGGGCACTGAAGGTAGCGTGGGAAAGCGCTGGTCGGCCAGCACGGCGAGTGCACGCATCCGGCCGGACTTGAGCATGGGAGTGGCAGCCGCGACGTCGACAAAGGCGAATTGCACTTGGCCGCCCAGCAGGTCGGTGATGATCTGTGGCGAACTCTTATAGGGGATATACAAGAACTGCGAGTCGGTGATTTTGCCGAGCTTGTATCCCGATACGGTGCCGAAGCTGTTTGATGCGCCGAACGACACCCGTTCTGGCTTCGCGTGGGCGGCGGCAATCAGGTCGCCCAGGCGTTGGTAGGGTGAGTCGGCAGCGACGACCAGCAGGAAGGTCAGATTGCCGAGCTTACTGATGGGCGCGAAGTCTTTGACCGGATCGTATGACAACCGCTTGAACATATTGGGGTTGGCGGCATGCGTCGTGTTCGTTGTGAACAGCAACGTATTGCCGTCAGGGGTGGCACGGGCCACCGACTCGGCAGAGATGATGCCGTTGGCGCCCGGCTTGTTCTCCACGATGACGGTTGTGCCCAGCGCGGGCCCCAGCTTTTCTGCCACCAGCCGTGCATAGATGTCCGTGCCACTGCCAGGGCCGAATGGCAACACGATTCTCAAAGGACCTTCGATCTGGATGGGTTGGGCAGACCATGCTGTAGCGGCGAACAACGTGACTGCCATGCTCAGCATGGCGCGGCGCCATGGGACGCCTTTTCTACAGGTCTCTCGCATTGTTTGTCTCTCCGTGGATTATTGGTGTTTTCGTATAGCCATTGTGGGTGATGACACGAATCGGAAACAATCGACTTTTTCACCTACAATGTGAGAAAAACTCACAGGTCCAGAGACCGCTGCGGCGCGAGAGAGCGATGAGACAACTTCCTCCCCTAAATGCCCTGAAGGCGTTCGATGCAGCTGCCAGGCATCGAAGCTTCACCAAGGCGGCCGACGAGTTGCATGTCACACACGGCGCTGTCAGCCGGCAGGTTGCCACGCTCGAAAGCCATTTTCGGATAGCGCTTTTTATACGCGGCTCGAGAGCGTTGACGCTGACGCAAGAAGGTATCAAACTGGCCCACGCAGTGGAGCGCGCATTCGACAACTTGCTCGACGCGAGCGACGCGTTGCATCAACTCAACGAGTCCGGATCGACACTGCGCGTATCGGTCCCACCGTCGCTGGCGATGTGGTGGTTGATGCCGCGTTTGAGCGAACTCGACAATACCCAGCCCGGCTTCCAGATCGAGTTGTCGACGTCGATAGAGCCGGTCGATTTCGAGCAAGGTGGCTACGACGCGGCCATCCGGCGTATCGATGCCACGCCACGCGGCCTGCGCGCCGAGCGCTTCCTGGACGGCGGCTCCGTACCCGTATGTAGCCCCCAATACCAGCGCAACAATGAAGTATTTTCGCCTCAAGATCTGGTGCGAGCCACGCTGCTCGTGTCCCGTTCCGAGAACAACGCTTGGTCGGAATGGATGCGCGGTAACGGTATCCGGCGCGCACCGGACGCCGCGGCCAAGGTCTTTGACCAACTCTATTTCGCGCTGGTGGCGGCCATGGACTCGCTGGGCGTCGCGCTCGCCCCGATTGCCTTGGTGCAGGAAGAGGTGCGCAAAGGCAATCTATGCATCATCGCGGGCGAACTGGTGCCCGCTCGGCGAGCGTACGCGTTGCTTTGCCCCAGAACTTCGCCGAAACTGGATGCGGTTCTCGCATTCGGAAGATGGCTCAAGCACGCCGCGCCGGGCGCGAAGGGTTCGCGGCGTGGCGCGGTGGCATAGCGTGGACCGTAATCGATGTAGGGCGCAAGGCCCGCGAGGGCTTGTCAGTTCGAGTGGTGACGAACGCGCCCTCAATGCCCTTACATTTGCACCGCAATGCGTGTGAGCGGTACGTGCTGCTGGCAACCGTACACATCGCGGTCGTCCAGATCGCCCGAACTGACGCTGCGACGGATGGTGATCTTGATCGCCATCCCGGCATCGAACGGGGTGCACACCAGTACCTGCTCGCGCGGAATCCCAAAGGCCGCGGCAATCGTGTCAAACGTAATGGCGCCGCTGTTCTTGACGATCTCGTAGGGTACTCGGTCATCGAACATCACATCGAAGGTCACTTCGAACGGGCCTGAGTTTTTACTGCGAATGACTTTCGCGTAGTCGGTCAGCGGACGGGCTGTGGTGGACATAGTGATCTCGGGTGTTGAAGACAAAACGGTTGCTTGTTTGGCATGACGTGCCTAGTACTTGACGGCTTCGTAGTGAATCGGGAAGCACTCGAGGGGCGTGGCCACGGGCATCAGGTGGTAGACCGAAAATCGGTATGCCGGGCCCACGGGAATGCCGAACGGCGAGAAGGGGTAAGCCATATTGCCGGCTGTCGTCAGAATGCCGGGGTAATCGGCATGTTGCATCACACCACGCGAGAACATCACAATGGCCGTAGCCAGGTCTTGGGTGGCAGCCACAGCTTCGATCACCAGACCGATTTCTTTGGGAACGATGTGGCGATCAGGTTCCATGGCGCCCATCACGCCATCGCGACCATAGGCACGAAACATCAAATGAATGCCGTCGCGGCTGATGCCGAAGCGCTCTTCGGCACGTTCACGCACGTGTTCGATAACGTAATCCAATTGTTCGATCATGACCGAATCGCGAATGCCGACGATGACAATGCTGCGGTAACCGACATGCTCGGCGCCTTCGAGTTTGACTCGGTACTGATCGTCGGCAACGAAGGTGCTGCCGGTCACGCGCACGGTGCGTGGGTCGATCTGTTCGAACTGCGCGCCGGTGAGGTTGTTGATGCCGCCCGGACCTGCCTGCAGGAACGGATCCGAACGTTCGTAAAGTGAATGGCTGGCCACCGAAACCGTAGTGCATCGATAGTCGGCATTGCCGGGTTCGACTTCGAAATGGTCTTTGCGCACTCGGCCAACCATGGGCTCGCCGAGGTCGTAGGGAATGGCCGACAAGCCCGCGCACTCGAGAATCTTGCCGCAATGCAGCGACAAGCCGCGGTCAAAGCCGCGCAAGACGGGCATGGCGGCAAAGACCGCGTCATCGCAGGCCCGGCCGGCGATGATGACGTCGGCACCTGCGTCCAGGGCGGCCATGAATGGCTCCATGCCCATTTGCGCCACGACGGGGCCGGCCGCATCGACCGTGTCAGCCGTCAAGACCGCCTCCGGCCCAATGCTTTCGAGAGGTCCATTTTGCGCGATCTTCGTCTTTAGGTATGACTTATCGATCTCGGCATTGATCACAGCAAGTTTGAAGGATTGTTTCTGTGATTGTGCCGTTTCGTGCACCAGGCGGATCATCTGATCCAGCGTCTGGCGCGAGCCATTGGTGGTGGCTGAACCGATCAAAAGTGGGATCCGGGCGCTGCGCGCCGCGCTCAACATGATTTCTAGATCTCGGCGATAAGCCGACTCGGGTAGGAATGGCTTGTCAGCGCCGTAGTAGTACGGCCCCATGTCTGTTGAGCCTGCATCCTGGCCGATGAAGTCTGGCGACAGTGACATGGCCCGTTTAAAGGACGCAATGTTGTAGCCGCTACCCATCGAGCCTGACGGCGCGACACCCATGACTTGTTTCATGCTGATTTCCCTAGTGCGTGAGACGATCGGTGAAGGACGGCGATCAGTCGGCGATGATATTGACGGTGGTCGACAGTTTTTTCCACCGCTCGGTGTCGGCCGCGATCATGGCCTTGAACGCGGTAGGAGCGCCGCCGCGGATTTCGGTGCTCAAGGCGTCCATGCGGGCCTTGATCTCGGGTTGCGCGAGGATGTCCTGGATCTGCTTGTTGAAAGCCAGCACCGAAGATTCGGGCGTGCCTTTTGGGGCCATCAGACCCATCCAGGTAAATGCCTGCATGGCCGGATACCCGAGCTCGGCAAATGTGGGGACGTTGGGCAAGCCCGGTAGCCGCCGCTTGGATGCCACCGCCAGTGGCTGCACCATGCCTGAAGCCGTCAACGATTGAGCCGAACCCACGAACGTAAACAGCAACGACACCTGACCGCCTGCCAAGTCTTGCAACGCTGGTGCGGCGCCGCGGTAGGGGATATGGTTGAACTTGATCTTGGACTCGCGGCTGAGCAATTCAAGCGCCAGGTGCGTGACCGTCCCTTTGCCCGCAGAGGCAAAGGTGACCGTGCCGGCCTTGGCCTGGGGATCGGCCAGCACGTCGGCAAAGGTTTTGTATGGCGACTTGGCGCTGGCGTATAACACCGCCGTGCTGTCGATCAAATGGACGATCGGGACGAGATCCTGCACGGGGTCGTAGCGCAGATTGGTGTAGACAAAGGGCGCGATCGACACCTGGGCGTTGGTGGCCATGATTACGGTGTATCCGTCGGGCTTGGCTTGCAGGATTTGCGAAACCCCGATCTGGCCACCCGCACCGCCGACGTTTTCGATGATCATGGGCTGGCCGGTCATTTTCATATAGGCATCGGCAATGGGCCGAATCACCGCGTCGAGCGACGCGCCTGCCGGATAGGGGACGATGACCCGTACGGGTTTATCAGGGAAGGTTGCTTGGGCACTGACGCCCCCAGGTAAGGCGACTGAGCAGACAGCGAGAACGGCAATTACACGGCGAAGCAAGGCAGCGCATTTCATGGCTAATTTTCCCGGCCGAACAAACAGTTTTATGAGTCGGGCCGATCCATCGTGGGATGCATGTGCCGACTTCCCCTGAAACTGATCTTAGAAAGCGTGGCCGCGCGTGTCGTATTACTAAATGTCAAAATGCTATAACACGGCGTTATGTGCCGCGCTGTGCCGTTATCTGCGGGCTGCTTAGGGTTTTCCTGCAGGCCGTGCGACGACGCGATGTAGCGCCGGGTGTTCCAGGTTTTCCAACATGCCGCCAAATGTCTGCGCCAGGCCCGAGAGGGGTTCGGAACGTAGGTATCCCAAGCGAACTTGCAGATCGATGGGCGCGACGATGGGGCGAATTTCGAGGGTCGACCACGCACCGTTGAGTACGGCAAGCTCATCGATCAGCGCAATGCCAACGCCCAACTGCACCATGGCGCATGCCACATGAATCTGCTCGACTTCGGCCACCCGCGTGGGTAGGATTTTTTTGGCGTCGAACATCTGCTGAATCGCTTGCTGAAGCGGCGTATCCGGGTGATAGCCGATGAGGCGCTCGCCACGTAGGTCGCTCACCGCAATGCGCGCCTTGCGCAATAGCCGATGCCCGGGCGGCAATACTGCCACCACCCGGTTGCGAAAGACGTTGTGCACCTGAAGGTGCGGGTGCTGCAAGGGCACCATGGCAACGGCCAGATCGGCACGCTGAGTGGTTACCCGGTCGACGAGATCGCTGAGCTGCAGGCCGGCCAACGTAATACGGACGTCGGGGTAGACGCGAGCGAAAGCCGCGATGGCGAGCGGCAGCAGGCCGTGGGCCAGACTGGGGCTGCAGACGATTCGCAGCGCACCACCAGCCTGGCGCGACAGACCATGTGCCAGCTCGTTGAATCGCTGCAGATTTTGATAAATACTCTCGGATTCGCCAAAGAGCTGTCGCGCTTCTTTGGTGGCGTACAGCCTGCCCTTGATGCGTTCGAAGAGCACCAATTCGAGTCTCTGCTCGGTATATGCAATCAGGCGACTGACTGCGGGTTGCGAGACATGCAGTAATTGCGCCGCGCCACTGACCGACCCACTGATCATGATGGCTCGGAATACTTCGAGTTGGCGCAGGTTCATGTGCATCGCACGTTCGTCGTTTCAGATGGCTGACTCAATAGGGGACTTTCATGGTGGTCAAGCGCATGCGTAGTCCGCCCTCAACGCAATATAGAGGAAATCGGGGATGTGGGCGATTTATCGGCGCGTGGTCGGATCATCATCGGAAAGAAGCGCCAAAGACAGAGAACAAAAGCCAATATCCACGCTGTGGCCGCGGCGTGCAGTGCGGCAAGCGAGAGTGCCGTCGGCAGAAGCGCGATCAGACGCAGGGCGGCCGCCGCAATCACCAGCGCATAACTGGCTACCATCGCGTTGTCGGTCTGCAGGGGGCGCTCCAGGTGGCCAAGTGCGGTGCGCGTCACCATGCCGATGATGAGGACCGAAAACCCCGCGACGCCGATGACGTGCGCCGGCCAGGCCTCATGCCCGACCCAGTCTGCGGACCGTGCCGCCGCCACCAGTAATCCCGCGCCAAGCGCGCCGTAGCCCGTGTACAAAATCCAAAGCAGCGGCGCGCGCCGTACTGCCCAGGGCTTCCAGGCCCGCACCTGCACCAGGGCGAGCACTCCGGCCACGGCCAGCGCAATGGCTAATGCGACGTGAAACTGCAGCAGGCTGCAAATGACAGCGATGACACCCGCGCCAATCTGCCATTGGCCGCTGCGCGTATGCATGGGAATGGTCAGACCCGGAATCGCGCGCATGGCGAAAAACGGAATGACGCGCCGGGCGACCAGCAATGCAATCACCGCCATGCAGAGTAGCCCTGTGTTAAAGCGCTGTAGCAGCAGTAGGTAATCGCCGTCCAGCAGCGCGAAGAGATAGAGTGCGTCGGTCACGCCAAGCGCCAGCACGAGCAGTGGCACGCCGTAGTTGCGGCGGCTGCGCGTGCGGTAGATCGCGTTGCCCAACGCTGCCGCCGCCCAGACGAAGAGCGCTAGCTCACTGCAGGCTGCGATCGTGAATGCTGGCATGCCAGGTAGCAGATAGCCGACGCGCGCCACTATCCATAGACTGCCAAGCGCACCAAGGAGCGGTCCGCTAAGTGGATTGATGCCGGTCCAGGTGGCGGCAGCGGTCAGCAAAAAACCCACGGCGATAGTGGCAATGAACGCCCAGAGCATTTCGTGCGCGTGCCAAAGCACGCCGGGCATGATTCCCGTCAGCATGTTGGGGGCGTAGACCCACAGGGCGACCGAGAAGGCGGCCCAAAAGCAGCCGGCCAGATACAAAGGTCGAAAACCAAGTTCAAGGAAGGCCCGCCATTGGGGTGGCTGCCGGGGCCGCACTGGTTCAGAGACTTGCAGCATTTCAGCCATGGCCCAGTTCCCTAGGGGGCACGGCAGGGCAGCGGCTAAGCTGGTATCCGTACCACAGGCTTTGAGCGATGCGCTGCGCCATTTCGTAGGCTGTCTGTCCCATCGCCTCGTTGGGCTGCGCCGCCGTTGCTTCGCAAAACAGAGTTAGCCATCGTTTGAACAACTCGGCATTCAAATTGGGCAGCGCCACGTGCTTGGGCATAGGAGTACCCTTGAAGCGTTGCGTGCCGCGCAGGATCGAGGACCAAAAATCCACGAGCTTGGCAAGATGATGGTCCCAGTCCTGAACGTGGGCATTGAAGATCGGGCCCAGCATAGCGTCCCGGCGGACGGTGGTATAAAAATTGTGCACCAGGTCCGTGATTTCCTGCTCGGTGCATAAGTTAGGCGAGCGCAAGAATTGCTCCGATAATATAAGGTGTATTTATAATACATCTTATACTTGTGCAGGAATTTTGCAAGCATCACCGTGTGATCCTTTATCTAAACGGAGAAGTGTCGTGGCTCTGAAACATGCACAATTGCTCGATGTGATCGATCTTTACGCCACAGATGAAGATCAATGTGGGACGTTCAGTCGCAGTCTGCTCAAGACAAATCATTTGCAAGTCATGCAACTGGTGCTTGGGGCCGGGGAGCAACTGCCCGAACACCATGTCGCAGGCGAAATAACGATTCAATGCCTAACCGGGAAGGTTAGGGTGGTACTGCCGTCGCGAACATGTGAAATTACGACGGGTCAGTTGATCGCCCTACCAGCCGGAAAGCAGCATGCCGTCCATGCGCAGTCGAATGCGACGTTACTGGTAACCTTACTGCGGAACGCGTGATTGATACATCACGCTAAACACCGCGATGTGTCTCGTTAAAGGCGTATTCTTGGTTGATGTATCCCGGGCGAGGGCGATGAAAGGAATGAATGGAGGAGAGAATGGACTTGACGGAGAGTCAAGTGCTTGCCGTGTTGGAGCAAGTACGGTTGCGGCAAATTCCGTGGCACAAAAATCCAGTCGTATTTGGCGTGTTACGACGACTGGGATTGATCATGTCGGTGCGACAGGGGGTAACGAGCGACCCAGAGAAAATTGGTGTGGAAATCGCGGTGCTCACTGACAAGGGAAGAGAACGCTGCGAGCGTCGAAAATGATACAGGACCTTGAATATCATCGATAAGCGCTCACCGAGAACACATAGGCCATATCGCCCACCACACTTACCTAGCGCCGTGCGATACCTTGACATCACGGACGATGCCGCACTAGAAATGGCTTAGATCACGGATGAGGTAAACGAATGAAGGTTAAGCGTGTAGTCGCCAACTTCGCTACGAAAGACCCGGAGCGCGCCCGGGTTTTTTACCAAGACATCCTTGGCATGGACTTATTGATGGACCACGGATGGATTCGGACCTACGGGTCACAAAGCCAGATGACGGTTCAAATCAGTTTTGCCTCCGAAGGAGGCTCTGGTACGCCAGTGCCGGACTTGTCAATCGAGGTGGATGATCTTGACGGGGCATACCAACAGATGAAGGATGCCGGCTTTTCGATCGAGTACGGGCCGGCAAGCGAGCCCTGGGGAGTTAGGCGTTTTTACGTCCGCGATCCATTTGAAAGACTGATTAATATACTTGTTCACATTTAATCGAGGTGGCGATCGCTCAGGTCATGCAGGCTGCCGCAGAAGCGCAGTGGCAGCCTGCATGCCGCAGGCCTTCGGCCTGTTTATCCAGGCCGAGATGGACAAGTGGGGCAAGATCATCAAGGCCACGGGCCTGCGGCTGGGGTAGGGCGGACCACCTGCCGGTTTCCGACGCTACTGGGCCTGCAATCTATCCGACAACTTGTCCACGGTCTTTTGGTCCCGCGCCACGATGCTGGTGAACTCTTCTGGGGTATTGCCCACGGGCGTGATCAACAGCGGCTGCAGCACCTTCAGTACGCCAGGATCCTGGGCCGCAAGTTTCATCGCATCGGCAATGCGCTTGACCACCGCATCGGGCGTGTCGGCGGGTGCGAAGATCCCATACCAGTTGTTGGTGAATTCGACGTCGCCCAATCCTTCTTCGGCGTAGGTAGGCACATCGGGAATTTGCGGCAGGCGCTGGGCGCTGCTGACCGCCAGGATCTTCATGGTGCCGGCCTTGTGGTGAGGCAATACCGAAGAGGTGCCCGTCACCACCATGGTGACGCGCCCGCCGATGATGTCATTGATGGCCGCTGACGTGCCGGCGTAGCGGATGTTGGTCATCTTGCCATTGAGCCCCATCTTATCCACCAGCCCCGAGCCCGCCAGCAACGTGAAGGGTTCGCCGCTGGCCCAGCTGCATTGGGCGTTCGGTTGGCTGCATGTTTTCTTCAGGTCCGTGATGGTCTTGATGTCGGTGTCGCCCTTGGCCACGATGCCGGTGGGGCCGGTTGCCAGCATGCTGACCGGGCGCAGCTTGACCAGTGGATCGTCTTTTAGTTCTTTGTTGATGTACTTCAACGCTGCGATCGCCGGGATCGATATCAGCAGCGTATAGCCATCGGGTTTTTCCCGCATGACCATGCGCGTGGCGATTAGCCCGTCGGCGCCGGGCTTGTTTTCCACGACCACGGATTGTTTCCAGTGGTTCGATAGGAACTGCGCCGTGGCGCGGGCGATGTTGTCGCTGCCGCCGCCGGGGGAATAGGGCACGATCAGGGTCACGGGCCTGTTGGGGAAATCGCTGTCCTGCGCATAGGCGACGACGGGACCCAGCGCTAGGGCAGGGGCGAGAATTGCAATGGGCAACCACTGTTTCATGATTTTGTCTCCTGATGGGCGCGCTGCACCGGCGTATCGATGTTCGCCGGGTCGCGCGCCGCGTGTGGTACTGCGGTTGGAAGAAAGTGCTGCTTACTTTGCTGCGTACTTCGATTCGCGGGCGATGGCCCGGTCCAGCCCGACGAAACTGTTGAAATCGTCGAAGCTCGTCAAGCGGTCGGCGACGGCATTGGTTGCGCAGCCTTCGCGCATGAACGTCTCCATCATTTCCTTTACTGCCTTGTGCATGGCAAACATCGGCTCGATGGGGCAAAGCGCGTAGTCAAAGCCGATGTCGTGGACTTGCGCAAGCGACAGGTAGGGGCTCTTGCCCGAACGGGCCATGTTGAAGAGAATCGGCTTGCCCAACGGTTTGAGGCGGCGCACGATCTCGTGCATCTGGTCGACGCTTTCCGGCGCATCGGCGTACAACCCGTCGGCGCCAGCGGCGGCATAGGCTTCCAGGCGGTCCAGCGCGTCGGCCAATCCGGTCACGGCAATGGCATCGGTGCGGGCCACCACGAAGAAATCCGGATCGGTGCGCGCATCCAGCATGGCGCGCAGTTTCTGCTGCATTTCTTCCTTGGATACCAGTTGTTTGCCGGCGAAGTGGCCGCATTTCTTGGGCACGGCCTGATCTTCCAGGTGCAGCACCGAAGCGCCGGCTTCTTCCCACAGCCGGATCGTGCGTTGCACGTCCAGCAGGCCGCCGTAGCCGGTATCGGCGTCGGCGAATACGGGCACCGTGGTTACGCGGCAGATGCGTCGGATGTGCTCGAACATCTCGGTCTGTGTCAGCACGCCCACGTCGGGCTGGCCGGCCAGGATGGCCGAGGCGGCAAATCCGCTGATATAAATGGCCGGTGCGCCCGCCTGTTCGGCAAGCATGGCCGTGACGGCGTCATGTGCGCCCATGCAGACAAAGGGCGGCTTCTTTAGCAGGGCGCGGAATCTGGCGGAACGGTTCAATGCATTCTCCTATGTGGATAAAGGGCGAGCGCGAATGGTATCGATATCATTTCGCGCGGAAAAATCGGGCTGCAAGTCGGACGCGGCGGCGGGAAGTGTCGTAGTTTGTCGTAGAATCGGCGGCTGGGCCTTTCGCCGCGCAATTCGCACTGGGATACGAAGTGGGCAGGAAAGCAATCAATCCGGATGTGTCGATGAAAGACGTGGCGCGTCTCGCGGGCGTGTCGCCAATGACGGTGTCTCGGGCGATGCGCGCTCCCGGCATGGTGTCGCCCGAAACACAAGAGCGGGTCCGCCTCGCCATCGAGCAAAGTGGATATGTGCCCAACCGGGTGGCGGGCAGTTTGTCCTCGAACCGCACCACGCTGGTTGCGCTGATTGTTCCCAGCCTGCGCAACGCCTTGTATGCCGAGATGATCCAGGGGATCTCCGACGTGCTCGGACGTCACGATTTCCAGTTGATGATTTCCGATTGCGGCTATTCGCTCGAGCAAGAAGAAAAACTGATCGCCGCCTACGTGGCGCAGCGCGTCTGCGGCCTCATCTTGCACAATACGCGGCACACCCCCCGTGCCGTGCAGATCTTGAAGAACAACCATTCCATCACGTGCGTCGAGACCGGCAACCTGGTGTCCAACCCCATCGACATCGCGGTCAGTTATTCCAACTATGCAGCGGGCGCCGCGATGGCCGGACATCTGGCCGGGCGGGGTTATCGCAACATGGGTTTTGCCAGCCTGCCGGTGCGCAATAACGACCGGCTGCGTGAAAGGCGGCGGGGCTTCATCACGCGCTTGCGCAAACTGGGCTTGTCGGTGGCGCCGTCGCTCATCCTCGAGGTCGAGCCTGGCCTGAAAAGCGGCGCGCAGGCCCTGGGACAAATCGTCGATACGGATCCATCCGTGGACGCTGTGTTCTTCGCTGGCGACGTGCTTGCCGCGGGTGCGGTCTTCGAATGCCAGCGCCGCGGCCTGGCTGTGCCTGATCGCATCGCGGTGGCAGCTTCCGATGACAACGACCTGATGCAGCATACGATTCCTCCACTGACGACGGTGCGTTTTCCGCGCTACGAGATCGGCGTGCGCAGCGCCGAGGCAATCATCGCTCGCAGCATGGATAGGTACGCCGGATCGCGCGCAGTTGACCTGGGCTTCGACGTCATCCAGCGCGGCAGTACCTGATCTCTTGGCGGCGTAACGCTGCATTCCTTGTTTTCCGATTGCCTTTACCTGGAGCGCGGCTGCCTGCTCGGGCAGGGTGCTGCCGCCTCTGCAAGCTCAGATGATATCGATATGATTGTATGACGACAAGGAAAACTTTTTTGGGGACATGCCGGTCGGCCGTGCGCCCCGGCATCGGCCATGCCTGGACTCCCTTGGCCCGCATGCGCTGCGCTCATATCCGCCACAGCATTTGAATTGACAAAATAATATGTTCATACTTATTATTAGGTCCATACAAATAAAATGAATGCATTGGACATGGGAACAGGGGCATCCGCATAGAGGTGGATCGTTCTTGGCCTTTCTATCGGATAGGTGGCATGGAAGACAAAGTAGTGGTTCTTACCGGAGCGGCCGGCGGCATCGGCCGGGGCATTGCGCAAGCATTGGCCCGTGCCGGTGCCCGCATCGTGGTCAACGATGTGGGGGTTTCGTTGTCGGGACAAGGCGGCGACAGCGGCGTCGCGCAAAGCCTGGCGGCCGAGTTGCGTGCGGCGGGCGGTACGGCGGTGGCATGCGCCGACAGCGTGTCGGACTGGAGCAGCGCCCAACGCATCGTGGCCTGCGCGCTCGATCATTATGGCCGCATCGATGCGGTCATCAACAACGCCGGCAATCTGCGTGACCGTTACTTTCACAACATGGTTGAGGAAGAATGGCGCTCGGTGATCGACGTGCACCTGAACGGCACATTTTTCGTCAGTCGCGCGGCAGCACCACATTTTCGGCGTCAAAACGGTGGTGCCTACGTGCACATGACGTCCACGTCGGGCCTGGTCGGTAACTTTGGCCAGGCGAACTATTCGGCGGCCAAGCTTGGCATCGTGGCGCTCTCGAAGTCCATCGCGCTGGACATGCAGAAGTACAACGTGCGCTCGAACTGCATTGCTCCGTTTGCTTGGAGCCGCATGACCGACTCTATTCCGGGCGATACGCCCGAGGCCGAGGCGCGTATCGAGAAGCTGAAGAAGCTGGACGCCGGCAAGATTGCACCCATGGCCGTGTACCTGGCCAGCGATGCGGCTGCCGCAGTCACGGGCCAGATCTTCGGTGTGCGCGCCAACGAGATATTCCTGTTCAGCCAGCCTCGTCCGGTGCGCTCGGTGCACATGAGTGATGGCTGGACGCCATGCAGCATTGCCCAGGTGGCCATGCCGGCCTTGCAGGCCAGCTTTCATGCCCTGGAGCGCTCGCCCGACGTGGTGAGCTGGGATCCCATCTGAAATCTATTCGCGAGACAACGCCTATGTCAGTGCAAGCAAAAATGGCCGGCACCGCCGGGGAGCCGGGCCCGATCGGCCCGCAACAGACGTACTTCCGCTATTTGCAGGAAGGCCAGTGGCGTATTCCGCGCTGCTGCGGCTGCGGCCAGGCCGTGTTTTATCCGCGCATCGCTTGCCCGACCTGCGCCGGACAAGAGTTCGAATGGGTCGCGCCGTGCGGTCTGGGCACGATCTATGCCACGACGGTGATGCGTCGCCCGGCGCAGGCCGGCGGGGACCTTAATCTTTGCCTGGTCGATCTGGACGAGGGCGTACGCATGATGAGCCGGATCGAAGGCGTCGATCCGGCCGTGCCTCGCATAGGCCACCGCGTGCACGGGGAAGTGCGTCGCGCGGGCGAACAGAGTCTGGTGGTGTTCGAGTTGCTGGAGGGCGCCCAATGAGCGGGAACGCATTGCGCGGCGCCGCCGCCGTAGTCGGTGTCGGCCAGGCCGGACTGGGCTCGGCGCACGGCTATACGGAAATGGAGATCTTGGCCCAGGCCGCGGCGCGTGCCGTGGCCGATGCCGGTTTGCGCATGTCCGACATAGACGGACTGTGCACGTGCAGCGCGTCGGCGACGATGTGGGCCATGCCTGTGGCCGAATACCTGGGCATCAGGCCCAGCTTCATCGACAGCACCATGCTGGGCGGCTCGAGCTTCGTGGCCCATCTTCTGCCTGCTGTCCAGGCGTTGATGGCGGGCGAGTGCAACGCCGTATTGGTCTGCTATGGCAGCACTCAGCGCACCGGTGCAGTCAATCGTGCGGAGGTAGGGAAAATGCGCCAGGTATTGGATCCGCAGCCTTACGAGACGCCCTATGAGCCGCTGCAGCCGATCAGCGCGTATGCGCTGGCGGCCGGACGCCATATGGCGCAGTACGGCACCACGCGCGAGCAACTGGCCGAGGTGGCGGTGGCGGCGCGTGCATGGGCTCGGCTCAATCCCGAAGCGTACTCACGCGATCCCTTGTCCATCCAGGACGTGCTGGATGCGCGCATGGTATGTGATCCCCTGACCGTGCGCGATTGTTGCCTGCTTACCGACGGCGCGGGCGCCTTTGTGCTGGTCCGTAGCGATCGCGCCCGGGATCTGCCGCATCCGCCCGCCTATGTGCTGGGCAATGCGACCGCAGTCTGGCATCGGCAGATCTCCAGCATGGAAGATCTCACCGTCACCGCGGCCACCGAGTCGGGGCCGCGTGCACTGCGCATGGCGGGCTTGTCGCCGCAGGACGTGAATCTGCTTTGCCTATACGACGCCTTCACGATCAACACCATCCTGTTCCTGGAGGACCTTGGGTTTTGCCCCAAGGGCGAGGGCGGCCGCTTTGTCAGCGGTGGCGCGATTGCGCCCGGCGGCACGCTGCCGGTCAACACCAATGGGGGCGGATTGTCGTTCGGCCATCCGGGCATGTATGGGGTATTCCTGGTGATCGAGGCTGTGCGCCAACTGCGCGGCGAAGCCGGCGAGCGCCAGCAATCGGTCGACGTGGCCCTGGTGCACGGCAATGGCGCCACGCTGTCCAGCCAGTCCACGGCCATCCTGGGTAGTGCGGCGACGTTATGAAAACTCATCCGCGGCTCATCATAGGTAAACGATAGACATGATCAACAAGATTTCTCCTTCCCTGCTCGATGCCGTATCAGGCATCGGCGATGGCGCTTCGGTGATGGTAACGGGCTTCGGCGATTCGGGTCTGCCGCGCGAGTTGCTGCACGCATTGATCGAGCACGGCGCCACCGACCTGACCGTGATCAGCAATAACGCGGGCACCGGCACGACCGGCCTGGCCGCCTTGCTGGCCGCGGGACGCGTGCGCAAAATGATCTGCACTTATCCGAAATCGTCGGGCGCCGACGTGTTCACGGCACTGTACCGGCAGAAAAAAATCGAACTGGAACTGGTGCCTCAGGGCACGCTGCTCGAGCGCATGCGTGCCGGCGGCGCCGGGCTTGGGCCGTTCTACACCCCCACCGGCTATGGCACGCCCATCGCCGAGGGCAAGCCGCAGTGCATCTACCAAGGCAAGGGCTATGTACAGGAAGAGCCGCTGCGTGCGGACTTTGCGCTCGTCAAGGCCTATCACGCCGACCGTTGGGGGAACCTTACCTATCGCCTGGCCGGGCGCGGTTTCGGGCCGGTGATGTGCATGGCGGCGACCACCGCGATAGTCCAGGTCGACGACATCCTGCCCCTGGGCCTCATTGCCCCCGATACCATCGTGACTCCCGGCATTTTCGTCGGCCGAGTCGTGCGCAAGGACAGCGGACTATGAACAACACAAAGAAACTGAGCCGCGACCGTGTCGCGCAACTGGTGGCCGCGGACATCGCTGCGGGCAGCTACGTGAACATCGGATTGGGCATGCCCACGCTGGTGGCCAAGTATCTCGATCCCGCCAAAGAGATCATCCTGCATAGCGAGAACGGCATCTTGGGTATTGAGGATGTCACGCCAGGCGACGCGGGCGACGAGGATCTCATCAACGCCAGTAAGGGGCGCCTGCAATTGATTCCGGGCGCTTCGATCAGCGATCAGTCCTTGTCGTTTGCCATGATGCGCGGCGGCCACTTGGATGCCACCATCCTCGGCGCATTCCAGGTGTCGTGCGAAGGTGACATCGCCAGTTGGGCTACCGATGATACCGAGGCCGTGCCTGGCATCGGCGGTGCCATGGATTTGGTGGCCGGCGCGCGCAAGGTCATCGTCGTGATGGAGCACACCACCCGCGACGGCCGGCCCAAGTTGCTGCGTGCCTGCACGTTCCCCCTGACAGGAAAGGGCTCGGTCGACGTGGTCTACACAGACATGGCCGTTATCGACGTCGATCATGAACGGGGTTTCGTGGTGCGAGCTATGGCCGAGGGCCTGACGCGCGAAATGCTACGGGCCGCCACCGACGCGCCGCTGAGTTTTTCCGATCAACTGTTCTTTATTTGAAAAAAACCTCGCACAAGGGAGACAACAACCATGAAGCAGCCATTCAAGTACCTGCTCGGCGCCGTCGCGCTGGCATTTTCCGCAGCGTCCTGCGCCGCGGCATTTCCCGAGCACGCCGTGGAGATGATCATTCCGTATCCGCCCGGCGGTACCGCCGACGCCGTGGCTCGGCCGCTGGCTGCCGTCATGCAGGAGCGGCTGGGCGTACCGGTGGTGGTGTCGTACAAACCAGGAGCCGGTGGAGCCATTGCCACGCAGTACGTGGCGCGCGCCAAGCCCGATGGCTACACCATGGTGATGGTGCTGGCCGCCCACGCGATCAACCCGAGCCTGTACGCCAACCTGCCATACGACTCGGTGAAGGACTTCACCCCCATATCGATGGTGGCCAAGCTGCCGCTGGCGCTTTACACCAATCCCAAGTTCGCGCCCAAGACCGTGCTCGAATTCATCCAATATGCCAAAGAGCACCCGGGAAGTCTATCGGTGGCCTCGGCGGGCAATGGCAATACCAGTCATCTGGCGACCGAGCTGTTCGCCACGACGGCCGGCGTGAAGTTGTTGCACGTGCCGTACAAGGGGGGCGGCCCCTCGGTAACGGCGGCAATGGGCGGCGAGGTCGATGCGGTGTTTGCCGGCCCGGATTCGCTGCACTTGGCAAAGGCGGGCAGGTTGCACCTGGTGGCCGTCACCAGCCCGCAGCGCTTGGCGCTGACGCCCGATACGCCCACCGTGCAAGAAGCCGGCCTGGACGGCTACGAGGTACAGGGCTGGTATGGCCTGCTGGCTCCGGCCGGTACGCCCGACGACATCATCGCCGTGCTGAACAAGGCCGTATCCGAGTCGCTGGCGGATCCCAAGTTCGTCAAGACCGTGGAGGATCTCGGCTATATCCCTACGGCGTCCACACCCTCGGGTTTCATGGACTACATCAAGCAGCAAACGACGTTCTGGGCCAAAGTCATCACGGACGCCGGCATCAAGCTTCAGTAACCCTCGAGCCGGCGCAGTCCGCGGGACAGCGCCGGCCTTTTTCCGCATCTGGACCGCACGCATACCATGCCTATTTCTGTGATTGAATCCTCCATTTTCAAAGACATGTTCGGCACTGCCGCCATGCGCGCCGTGTTCGACGACGCGGCCACCTTGCGCCGCTATGTCGAGACCGAGGTGGCGTTGGCGCGCGTGCAGGGCGGCCTTGGCATCATTCCGCAGTCTGCGGCAGACGCCATCGCCGCTCGCGCCGACGCTGCACGCCTGGACCTGGACGTACTCAAGGCCGAGACCGAGATCGTGGGTTATCCCATCCTGCCGCTGGTGCGTCAGCTCGCGCGGATGTGTGGGCCCGAAGGCGAATATCTGCACTGGGGAGCCACCACGCAAGACATCATGGACACCGCAACGGTGTTGCAGGTGCGCGATGCGCTGGCTCTGGTCGAGGCCGACCTGGCCGAGCTGGATGACATTCTCGATGCGCTGGCACTGCGCTATCGCGACACGCCGATGGCCGGCCGCACCCATTTGCAGCACGCGTTGCCCGTCACCTTCGGGTACAAGGTTGCGGTGTGGTTGCTGATGGTGCGCCGCCATCGCGAGCGGCTGACCCAGTTGCGCCCGCGCGCGCTGATTGGCCAGTTTGGCGGCGCGGCCGGCACGCTGGCTTCGCTTGGCGATCAGGGTCTTGCGGTGCACGAGGCACTGATGCGCGATCTGGGCTTGCACTCATCGCCCGTCACCTGGCACGTCGCGCGCGACGGCCTGGTCGAGACCGTGCAGTTCCTGGGCCTGGTCACCGGCGCGCTGGGCAAGATCGCGCTGGACATCATGCTGATGATGACCAACGAGATCGCCGAGGCCTTTGAGCCTTTCGTCAAGAGCCGCGGCGCATCCAGCACCATGCCGCAAAAGCGCAATCCCATTTCCTGCGAGCTCATGCTCAGTGCTTCGAAGACCGTGCGACAGCACGCCGGCCTGGCGCTGGACGCCATGGTGCAGGATTTCGAGCGTGCAACCGGCCCCTGGCATATCGAGTGGTCGGCGATCCCCGAATCATTCGTGCTGACCGCGGGTGCGCTGCGCCAGGCGAAATTCATGCTTGGCGGCCTGGAGGTCGACACGCAGCGTATGCGCAGCAATCTGGATCTGACTGGCGGCCTGATTGTGTCCGAGGCGGTGATGATGGGCCTGGCGCCGCACCTGGGACGCCAGGTTTCCCACGACGTGGTCTACGATGCCTGCCGTTTGGCCATGGCCGAACGGCGACCCCTGGCCGACGTGCTGGCTCGCGAGCCGCGCATCACAGAGCATCTCGATCGTGCCGCTATCGACCGCCTATGCGATCCTGCCAACTACTTGGGTGCGGCTCCGCAGATGGTCGACCGCATGCGCAGCTTTGGCTTGCCCACGGTATGACGATAAAATCGCGGCTTGCCAATGAACTGGTCCGAGAAGGATGGCCCGATGGAACCGCGCTACGTTGCGTTGACGAAACTGTTGCTCAATGACATTTCGTCTGGAGTCTACCCCGTCGGCACCAGTCTGCCCGGCGAGCTTGAGCTCGCCGAAAAGTACGGTGTCAGCCGGGGTACGGTGCGTGCGGCGCTCGACCAGATACAGACGCTGGGCCTGATTTCACGCCGCAAGCGAGCCGGCACCCGCGTCGAGGCCGCCGTGCCACGTAGCCCCGAGTACGGCCCCACCATTTCCACGCTCGAAGAGCTGGTGCAGTACGGCGCCGACGCGCAGCGCGTGATCCACAGCGTGCGCAATCTGGTCATCGACCTGGACATGAGTGCCCGCCTGGGATGTCCGCCCGGCACCCGCTGGACCGAAATCCAGACGTCGCGCATGAGTCCCGTTGCGCCGGCCTATCCGCTGGCCTGGTCGCATGTGTATGTCCGGGCCGCCGACGGTGCCCGTATCCGGAACCTGTTGCGCCGCAGCCAGAGCCTGATATGTGATCTGATCTGCGAGACGACGGGCACCGTGGTCAAGGAGGTCCGGCAGACGGTACGGGCGGTCGGCGTGCCGGCAGAGCTGGCCGACAAGCTCGGTGCCCAGACCGGAGCCCATGCCCTGGAGTTCGTGCGCGAATACTACGACCAGTCCGGGGCCTTGTTCGAGGTGGCGATCAGCGTGCAGCCTGCAGACCGATTCAGCTACACCACGGTCTTGCAGCGCCAGGCCAGCCCCAATCCCTGAGACGATGGGCCCGGTGCGTCGTTGGGCACCGGCCTGTCCGCAAGGCCGATCAGCGGTCCATGCCGGGTGGCGCCAATATCCGACACAGCGCACCGACATCGGGCAACTCATCCAGAGCGGCCACCATCTTTATCACCTGGTCGGCGCGTGTCGGACCCAATATCGGCTCGGCCAGGGCCAGGAATTTACGCTCGACATCGGCATCGCTCATGGGCCGGCGGGCATCGCCCAACGGAATGCCGACCAGCGCCGTATGCGTATGGACCGAGCCATTGCGCAAGTGCAAGGTGACGCGGGCTGGGCGGCCCTGCGGCCAGCGTTCTTCCAGGTCAGGGGCAGGCGCAACGCGCACCTGCTGCATCAGATCGAGCACGTCGGGGTCGCGCCAACGGCCTGTTTCGAACTGATGGGCATCCAGGCGTGAATCGAGCCAGGCCATCGCCACGCAGCAGGGCAGGCTGTGATCGGCTGTTTCCCGGTTTTCGGGCCTGAACTTCGCAGGGTCCGCCGTGCTGCGGCAGATCTTCTCGGGCACGTCGACCTGCAACGCGGTTATTTCCTTCGCGGCATCGCCTAGCTCGTGGCGCAATTTCAGTACGGCTTCAATGGGAGCCTGCAGCCCGAATTGCACGGGAAACTGCTTCAGACTTACCTTGCTTGCCTGGGCTGTGCCCGCAGATAAGTCGAGCGCGTCGCGCAAACTGGGTGCGTGTTGCGCGCGGCCGCTGCGCCACAAACCTTCCAGGGCCTCGAGCGGCCCTGTAAAACCCTGTGCGGCCAGCCGGGTCGTCAGTACGCATTCCGAGGCGGGCAATGCATAACCCACTGCCTTAGCCATGCTCAGCTGGCCTTCGACCAGCGCGGCCAATGTCAGGTGACGGAAGCCACCCAGCGCACAGGCATGCGCCAACTGCTCGACCGGCAATTTCCAGAGTTTGCCCAGCACCAGGGGCGCGACAAATCCCGCCGCGCTGACGTGGTGCATGTGCATGTCCTGCAGCGAAAACGCGTTGGCCAGCCGTATCTGCACCTCGTAGGCAGCGGCGATCGCTTCTATCAGTTGGCGGCCGTCGCAATGCGCGGCCTCGGCGGCGGCTAGGGCTACGGGAATGTTCTCGCTTGGGTGGCAGATGTCCCGAGACCAGTACACATCCATGAAATCAAGATATCGGACCAGGGCACCATTGAACAAGATCGCGCTGTCGAGGCTGCAGACACGGCCGTCGCCGATCAGCGTGGCCATGTCTTGCGGTCCGGCCGGCTGCCGCAGCCACCCCGATAGTTCACGTGCAGGCCCGCAATGTGCCGCGCCGACGGCGCAGCCCAGGGTATCTAGCACAAGGCGGCGGATGCTCGCGACGTCTTCGGTGGGCATCTCAGCATAGCGTATGCCTGCCACATGGCGGGCCACGTCTTCGATCAAAGACGGCATGTCTCCAGTCCTTCAATATGATGGATCAAGACGGGCGGCAGATAGGCGCTATTCCGCCTTGATGCCGACCGCCTGGATCACTTTGTGCCAGCGTTTGCGCTCTTGCGCCAGGTAGTCGTCCATTTCATCGCGCGTCATGAATACCGGTTCATCGCCCGCATCGATCAAGCGACGCTGCACATAGGGCTCTTTCAGCGCATGCTGCATCGCTTGTGCCAACCGCTTGGTCACTGATTCAGGCGTTCCGGGCGGGGCCACCAAACCCGTCCATGACGCTGCATTGTAGCCAGGCAGCACTTCGGCGATGGCGGGCACCTCTGGCAGCTGCGGGTTGCGCTTGGCACCGCCTACCGCCAACGCACGCAGCTTTCCGGCACGCGCATGAGGCAAGGCCGAACTGAAGGCGAAGAACGTCAGATCCACCTGGCCGCCCAGCGTGGCATTCATCGATTCCGAACTGCCCTTGTAGGGAACGTGCTCCATTTTTATACCGGCCATGGACTGGAACAGCTCGGCGGCCAGATGCGGCGCGCTGCCCACGCCGCTGGAACCGTAGTTGAGTTTGCCGGGGTTGGCTTTTGCGTAGGCAATCAGTTCGGGCAGCGTCTTGGCCGGGACCTGTGGTCCGATCGCCAGCATGATGTCTTGCGACGAGGCCATGGCGATCGGCTCGAAGCGCTCGGGCTTGAAACCCAACTTGGCATAGAGCCACTGGTTCACGACCAGGGGACCCGGCTGGGTGAACAGCAGGGTGTGTCCGTCGGGCGCCGCCCGGTATACAGCGTCGGCCCCGATGTTGCCCGCCGCGCCTGCGCGATTTTCCACGATCACATTCTGGCCCAGGCTGTCGCGCATTTTTGCGGCGATGACGCGGGCCAGCACATCCGTGCCGCCGCCGCCAGCCAAGGGGACAATGATATGGATGGGGGCGTCCTGGGCCTGCGCCGCCGGCGTAGCGGCCAGTGCGCAGGCCAGCGTCAGTCCAATGAGTGATCTGATGTACATGGCTTGTCTCCTCCTTGTGCAGGTGCACTTGGGCACTTGCTGTCGTTATGGGTTTGTGCCGCCAGCACAAGGGGGAAAGCCCTATCGTCGTCGCTGGACAGCACGCGGTACCGCCTTGATGACGCGACGTCTTGTCCTGCTCTAGTCCTCCTGACCCTGGATCGAGACTCCTTCGGCCTGGAGTTCCGTCATGATTTCCTCAAGATGGTGGAAGGCCGTGTTGGTGATCGGCAGGCCGCAGTAGATGGCTTGTTGAAGGAATATTTCCTTGATGTCGGCCAGCGACATCCCTCCCTGCAAAGCGGCGCGCAGGTGCATACGAAATTCTTCCCATCGACCCAATCCCATCATGGTGCCCAAAACCAGGATGCGGCGGGTGCGGTGATCGAAACCCGGCCGTGTCCAGATTTCACCCCAGCCATAGCGGGTGATAAAGTCCTGGAATTCACGGCTTACGTTGGTGATGCGCGCGTTAGCACGATCGACGTGAGCGTCACCCAATATCTTGCGGCGGATTTTCATGCCGTCTTCATAAAGCTGGTCTGCCATGTGGAATCTCCAGGTCAGGTTCGTTGGTGAAAAAGGGAAGGGATGCAACGGCTTCATCAGCCGCGCAGAAAATCCAGAACAGCACGGTTGAAAGCTTCCGGCTGTTCGACATTGGCAATATGCCCCGCCTGCAGCAGCGCCCACCGGGCATCGGGGATGCCCTCGCGCAGCGGCTGCCCGTGAGCGTCGGCAGGGGTGGCTGTATCCAGCGCCCCGGCAATCACCAGCGTGGGCACGGCGATGTGCGGCAGGTGTGCACGGAAATCGGCATCACGCACAGCGGCGCAACAGGCGGCATAGCCTTCGGCCTGCATCGAGGCAAAGCTGGTGCGCATCGAGTGAAAGAACGGCTCGTCTCTGTCGCGGTAGTCTTGTGAAAAGAACCGCGCCATCACGGCATCCGTCAGGTTGGCCATGCCTTCGCGCCGGACCAGGGTGATGCGGTCCGACCAGGATTCGCGCGGGGGAAGATGCGCCGATGCGTTCGACAGCACGAGTTTGCTGAGGTGCGCGGGTTCGTGGATACCTAGCCATTGCCCAACCATGGCTCCTAGCGACAGTCCGCAGAATGCGAACTGACTGGCTTGCAGGGCATCGACCACGTCCAGTATGTCGCGCGCCAAGTCTTCGATACGGGCGTCGCCTTGCTTGACGTCGCTGGCGCCGTGCCCCCGGGTATCGATGCGCAGCACCCGATAATGGGCCGTGAGCGCCTCCATCTGGGGTTCCCACATGAACACATCAGTGCCGAGCGAATTGCCCAATACCAGCAGAGGGCGGTCGGGATGGCCGTCCAGGCGGTAAAAGAGCCGAATGCCGGCGGTATGGTGAAAAGGCATGGCTTACTCCACCTTGATTCCGGTCTGCCCGATGGCATCCGACCAGTATTTCAGTTCCGAGCGGGTAAAGTCGCCGAGTTCGTCCGGTCCCATGAAAGTCGCATAGGTTCCCGCCTGCTCTGCGCGCTGCTTGAAGTTGTCGCTTTCTACGACCGTCTTGACAGCCGCCGCCAAGCGATCGATCGCCGCTTGCGGCGTGCCGATCGGGGCATAAAGTGCAAACCAGGCGTCAAGTTCGACATCAGGGACGCCGGCTTCCGCCGTCGTGGGCACGTCGGGCAGCATCGGATGACGCCGCTTGCTGGCGATCGCGAGCGCTCGCAGCGAGCCTGAGCGCAGGTACCCGACCACGGCCGGCGGCGTGGTGACCAACAGGCCGATCTGGCCCGACAGCAAATCCGTCATCGCCGCACCCGCGCCCTTGTACGGGACGTGGGTCATCTGCGTGCCAGTGCGCAGCCCCAATAGCTCGGCGCCAATGTGCTGCATCGTGCCGACCCCCGACGATGCGTAGTTGATTTCCCCGGGGTGTTGTCTGGCGTAGTCGACCAGCGCTTTCAGGGTTGTGACGGGCAGGTCGTTGTTGACCACGATGACTTGCGGAGCGGTGATGGTCAGCGCGACCGGCGCGAAACTCTTGATGGGATCCCACTGCAGCTTGTCAAACAGAACCGGGTTGACGACGTGAGTCCCGGAATACGCCAATAACAAGGTGTAGCCGTCCGGTTGGCTTCGTGCTACATATTGAGCGGCGATGTTGCCGCTGGCGCCGGCCCGGTTTTCCACAATGACGCTCTGGCTAAGCGCTGCGGTCAGGCCGTCGGCCAGCAACCGGGCGGTGAAATCGCCGCCGCCTCCGGGCGCGGCCGGCACCACAATGGTCACGGCACGATCAGGGTATCCGGTGCCCTGGGCGGGCCCTGCGGCCAGTAGTCCCAGGCTCAGTCCCAGCGCTGCGGCGCGGCCCAGTAACGCTTGCATGTCTCTGTCCTTTTTTCTGCGAAATTTTTATGATGAACCATGATAGGGAGCGGCCCCTGGGGCGGCAAATGACGAATTTCGTTCGGCTCTATCGACCTCATCGATAGCGGGACGCTCACGGCATGGAATTGAGACATTTGCGGTATTTCCTAGCCTTGGCCGAACGCCTGAATTTCACGCAGGCAGCCGCTCAGGTACACGTGACCCAGTCGACGCTTTCGCATCAGATCAGCCAGCTCGAAGACGAATTGGGCCAACGCCTGTTCGACCGATCCGACCGGCGAGTCACCATCACCGCTGCCGGCGAACTGTTCTTGACCAAGGCAATCAATGCACTGGCCGAGATCGACAATGGCATCGCGTTGATGAATACCCTCAATAAAGACCTGTCGGGTGAATTGAGGATCGGCACGACACCCACGCTGAATATGGAAGTCGTGCCGCGCTGCATTGCGCAGTTCACGGAGGATCACCCTTCGGTACACATCCTGGTAGAAGAAGAGACTGGTGATGAATTGATTTCGGGCCTGCGGGCGCAGCGGCTCGATCTTGTCCTGGCTTATCGGCCGCTGGTGCTGGAAGGCATTGTGTTCGAGCCGCTGTATACCGAGGAAATGATATTGGTCGTGGGCGAGCGGCACGCTTTTGCGCGTCGCCGGCGCGTGCGCATGGCCGAACTACATCGGCGCGAGCTGGTCCTGCCGCCGCGCAAGTTCACCACGCGCCAGCAGATCGACGAGGCTTTCACGGCAGTGGGAGCACAGCCGTTCGTGGTGATCGAGATGGTGTCGCTTGCCGCGATCCTCGCGCTGGTCGAGCAGACGGCGCTCGCAGCCATTGTCTCGCGCAGCGCCTGGCGCGGTCGCGACGGCTTGTACGCAATCCCCCTGGAAGCGCCCACGATGACGCGCATGCCCGGCCTGATCTGGGTGGACGGCCAGCCACGCGCGCCGGCCGTAGCGGCGTTTGCTTCAATTGTGCGGGGCGTAGCGAAATCGTCGGCCCGCGACCATCTGGAGTGGTCGCGCGGGAAATCAGCACCTAACCCGCGAAGCTAGGGCATTGCCTGGCTACACTTGTTGACGCGTCGTCACCTCATTCAATTATGGAGCTTTGTTCATGAAACGCTGGTTCACCGTTGTTGCCCTGACAGCCGTATCGTTCTTTGCGCACGCAGAGGACCACGCCATCACCGCCTACCAGGACCCCAATTGTGGCTGCTGTTCTGGTTGGGTCGAACATATGCGTGACGCCGGTTTTGAAGTAAAGGCGATCAAGACGGCCGAAATGGCCACGATCAAGCAGAAGCTTGGCGTGCCGGTGGCGCTCGGTTCGTGCCATACGGGTGTTGTGGAGGGCACCGGGCAGGTTATCGAGGGTCATGTACCTGCGAATGCGGTGCGTAAGCTCTTGGCAGATTCGTCTGTCAGAGGTGTTGCGGCGCCTGGTATGCCGTCCAACTCTCCAGGGATGGGAGAGTTGGACGGGAATCTGGTTACCGTCGACTTTAACGGCAAGCCATTTTCCAGGGATTAGTGTTCGTAGAGGGGCACGAATGGATAGTGCAATCCATCATCGTCGATGCGTTAATGTGCACAAAACAAAAAACCGCGCTGCATTGGTGAACTGCACCCCAACGGTTGGAACAGGTATTCAATTTTAAGGGGCAGTGCAATTGCAGAAACGGCTTTCTTAATCTATTGCCCGCAGTCGCTATCGCCAAGTTGCCGTCGTCGCTCGTTCGAATGGTGCGGCGCGGTGGCCGTTCGTGTTATGCCACGACCGGCGTGATCGCTTTGCCTGTCTGAAAAAAAGAAACCAGGTTCTGTATCGCCAGCTCCGCCATCTGGCGTCGTGTTTCGACGGTTGCACTGCCGATATGCGGCGACAAAATCACATTTGAGAAACGCCGCAATGGGCTATCGTCCAGAGGTTCCGACTCGAACACGTCGAGCGCGGCTCCCTGGATGGTGCCTGCTTCCAATGCCTGGCATAGATCCGTCTCACTGATCACTGTGCCACGCGCGATATTGACGATGACTCCACTGGCGCCCAGGGCTTTTAGTATGGCAGCGTCAACGAGATGATGCGTCGCTTTACCGCCCGGGCACGACAGAGTCATCACGTCAACGTGAGTCGCCATGGCCACCAACGAATCAAAATGCGTCCATGGCACGTCCTGGCTGCGCCGTCCGTAATAGCTCACGTCTACATCGAAAGGCACCAACCGCTGAACGATTTCTTTGCCGATACGTCCCAGCCCGACGATTCCTATTTTCTTGCCCGCCAAGTTGGTTCCCAGCGGGAATGGTGACTGCGCCCAGGCGCCGGTACGCACAAACTGGTCGGCGACCGGGATACGACGCAGCAGGGCAAGCAATAGGCCTATCGCCAGTTCAGCCACCGCTTTGTTCAAGACATCGGGCGTATTGGTGACAACGATATTTTTCTGCCTGGCGTAGTCGACGGGAATACCGTCGTAGCCAACGCCGTTGGTCGTGATGATGCGCAAATTTGGCAAACGGTCGATCAGCTCGGTGGAAATCCGATAGTTCGAGCGGGTGATGATGCCGCCGATCTTTGTTGCTTGTGACGGATTTTGATCGAGTTCCTGCTCATCGAGCAGCGTAAATATCGACCGGATCTGCTTGTCTACTAATGGCGGAAATACACCAATCTTTAGTAACGGTGGAAGCTCGCGGCTGGTGAAGTCGTGGTTTTCCCTAGGTTGGGCTGTTCCAGAAAACGAGTGGGTTGTCATGGATCAAAGCAGGAGCGTTGTAGCATAGTGCTGGTCAGGACCATAAGTATGAAACAGTTGCCGCAGAGCCCGAAGCCGCTCATGTCATATTTCACACATAATTTTTTTTGTTTTCAGTACGATCGGGCCTAGCATCATGGACATAAAGTACATACAAAGTTTCGTCGCTGTCGTCGAAGCGGGCTCATTCGCCGAAGCAGCACGAAAGCTAGATCTGACGCCAGCCGCCATCGCTGCGCGCATCAAGGCGCTGGAAGGGGATTTGGGCGTAAAGCTGGTGCAGCGTTCCGGACATTCCGTCAAGCCGACGGACAGTGGCATGCGGATTCTCGAAGGCTCCAAGGCCGTTATCCGGAATATTCGCGATCTGCGTGCGATTGCGGTCGATGGCGACCAGCCTGGTGAACTGCGTCTTGGCTGCTTTGTCTCCGCGCTGACCAACGTACTGCCCCCGATCCTCAAACGCCTGTATCAACGACACCCCGACGCGTCCGTATTTGTGACGCCAGGTGGATCCGTCAATCTCTGCAGCAAAGTAACTAATGGTGAACTCGACGCCGCCATCGTCGTGGAGCCACAATTCGCCATCCCCAAGAACTGTGTCTGGCGGCCATTCATGGAAGAGCCCTTGGTCGTCGTGGCGCCAACGCATCTTGCGGGTTGCGATGCCCATGAACTGCTATCCACACAGCCGTTTGTCCGGTACGACCGAAACATCTACGGTGGCCAGCTAGCCGACCGCTATCTGCGCGATCATCATATTCAGGTAAAGCAGCGCCTGGAGATTGATGGCTTGCTGGCCATTGTCTCGCTCGTCCACGAGGGGCTCGGTGTATCCCTGATCCCCGATTGGTCGTCGATGTGGAAATCGCTGGATGTCACCCGCGTCCCCTTGCCAGAACGAGCCCCCGTACGCAGAAACGGCTTAATCTGGAACATACAAGGCCACCATGCCAAGACGGCAGCGTCGATTTTGGAAGATGCCAAGGCGATTTTTAGCGTGCAAAATTAAGGACCGTTGCCGCTGATTTTCAGATCAACTGGCCGACGCGCCACAAGGCACATCGGCCTATCCTGAGGTGTTTTACCCCCTGCCACTCAATTAAACTGATAGAGCACAGCCGGGTTGTCGACCAAAATATGGTTGCGCGCGGCCTCATTTGGCACGGCTTGTGCAAACAAATCCAGCAACGTCGCGTCGTTCGGAATGTTGTTGGGTTGCTCGGTAGGATGAGGCCAGTCGCTACCCCAAACGACACGATCAGGAGCCTCGCGTGCGTACGTACGCGCCACCAGAACGTTATCCGAATATGACGGCGCCCCTACCTGAGAATCAAAGTAAAAACCCGACAGCTTCACATAGGCACGCCCCTGTTGCAGCAATTCGCGAACCATAGCAAAAACAGGGCTCTGCAACGGATCGGGTTTGGGGATATGGGCCAAATGATCGAACACGACGGGACAGGGCAAATCGCTCCACGTCGCACGGTTTTCCAGGAGATAGTTGGCCGGGGCATTGATCTGCACGTGCCATCCCAGTTTAGCCACACGCGCCGCCAGTGGCTTGACCATATCCAGCGTCGTCGTGCCTGGAGGCGACAGGTTAAATCGAATACCTCGTACGCCCGCTTGATGCAATTCCTGCAACATGATGTCTGTGACCTTGGTATTTACGACGGCAACACCTCGCGCCTGACCATCAAATTGCCCAAGTGCCTCTACCAGCAGGCGGTTGTCCACCCCGTAGGAGGACGGCTGCACGATCACGTTCCGGCTCGTTCCAATGCGTTTTTGCAGCGCACGATAGTCGGCTACCGTGGCCTCGCCGGGCCGTAGCGTCGCCTCAGGCGCGAAGGGATAACGCGAATCATAAATGTGATGATGGCAATCGGTCGCCTTTGGAGGGACTTGAGTTTTTGGCAACTCTAGACCCGTCGACCATTTCACCGGATCGGCCAGCGTCGTACGCCTAAAGCTGGACTGAGCGCAGCCGCTAGCACCGAGACCACCCGCGGCAACTACTGTCAACGCACTCAATGTCTTCAAGCACGCTCGCCTATCGTTAAAGTTAGTCATGCTGATGTCTCCTCTTTATCGTAGTGCAGGTGCGCTAAACGGCATACGCACTACATACAGCCCCTCATTCTGTCCTCTCGGCCACGCACCACCATGTTCGGGTGTTCGCGCCTCATTTCGATTGATCCGGTACACCGCGCAGAAAATCGAAATCCACCCCTTTATCCGCCTGAGTCACGGTGTCAAGGAAGAGTTTCTTGTAACCACGAGCAGCAGTGGGCGGTGTCACCGGCTGTTCGAGCCGACGGCGATCGAGTTCCTCGTCAGACACCAGTAAAGCAATCTCTCGGTTGCTCACGCTCAGGCGAATGCGGTCGCCATTGCGGACGTAGGCAAGCGTTCCCCCGATCGCCGCCTCGGGTGTGACATGCAGAACGATGGTGCCGAAAGCCGTGCCGCTCATGCGACCGTCCGAGATACGGATAATGTCCTTGACGCCCTGCGAGGCAAGTTTCTTCGGAATGGGGATATATCCCGCTTCCGGCATACCAGGTGCCCCCTTCGGGCCAATATTTTTCAGAACAAGAATATCTTCGGCAGTGACGTCCAGCTCAGGGGAGTCGATCCGGTCGGCGAGATCCTCGGCATTTTCAAATACGACGGCACGCCCCTCATGCTCCATGAGCGTGGCGTCGGCCGACGATTGCTTGATGATCGCGCCTTCCGGTGCCAGGTTGCCCGACAGAACGGCAATGCCTCCCTGCGGGTAAATGGGATTCTGCACCGTCTTGACCACGCTTTGCGAGAATCCAGGCCCCGCGCGTTCGATTTCCTCGCCAAGCGTGCGTCCGGTTACGGTCAACGCGTCGAGTTTGAGCAACGGCTTGAGTTCACGCAGCAACGTGGCCATGCCCCCCGCTTTATGGAAGTCTTCCATGTAATGCTGGCCGGACGGTTTGAGGTCCACCAGCACCGGCGTGTCACGCCCCATGCGGTCCAGCGTCTTTAAATCGAGATCCAGGCCAAGCCGGCCGGCGATGGCCGTCAGGTGGATGATGCCGTTGGTCGAGCCGCCGATGGCCAGCAACACACGCATGGCATTTTCGAATGCGTCCGCCGTCAGGATCTTTGAAATGTTCAGCCGTTGCTTGGCAAGCTCGACGGCCTGCGTGCCGGTCAGTTCCGCAATCCGCATCCGGTCCGCCGTCACCGCCGGAGGCGTCGCGCAACCGGGCACCGTCATGCCCAGCGCTTCGGCAATACAGGCCATGGTGCTGGCCGTTCCCATGACCGAACAGGTTCCCACGCTGGCCACAAGCTGGTTGTTGACGTCGGAAATTTCCTGATCGTCGATCTCGGTGGCCCGGTACTTACCCCAATACCTGCGGCAGTCGGTACACGCGCCTACCCGCTCGGAGCGATGTGAACCGGTAAGCATTGATCCCGTAACCAGTTGAATGGTCGGAATATCGGCTGAAGCGGCTCCCATGAGTTGAGCCGGCACGGTCTTGTCGCATCCGCCGATAAGCACCACCGCATCCATCGGCTGCGCGCGTATCAGTTCCTCGGTATCCATGGACATGAGGTTACGCAGATACATACTGGTCGGGTAGGAAAAGCTCTCGTGGATGGAGATCGTCGGGAAATCCATCGGGAGCCCACCCGCCAGCATGATGCCGCGCTTGAGGGCCTCGATGAGCTGCGGCGCATTGCCATGACAGGGGTTGTAGGCGCTGCCCGTGTTGGCAATACCGATCACAGGGCGATCGAGCGCGCCGTCTGTATAACCGGCGCCCTTGATAAAGGCCTTTCTCAGGAATAACGAGAACCCATTATCGCCGTAGCTGGTGAGGCCCTTGCGCAGGCCTCGGGCTTCATCCTGAGAGGATTCGCTGCTTTTTTTGCTCATCTTGCTTCAGTCGCTTCTGGTTAATTAACGGTAATTCCGCCGTCGTGAATGACTTTGGCCCACTGGTCTATTTCGGCATTTAACCGTTTTTTCGACGCATCGATATCAAGCGGATCGGCAAAAACGCCTTGTGCCAACAATTGTTCCTTGGCTTTGTCCGTGGCCAGAGCCGTCGTCAACGCCTTGTTGAGCTTCTCGACGATAGGCGCCGGCGTACCCGCGGGAGCCATCACTCCGAAAAGCGAACTGACGTTAAAGCCGCTGAACCCCTGTTCTTCCGCCGTGGGGATATCCGGCAATATCGAGATGCGCTCGGGTGTCAGCACGGCAAGGGGACGCAGTTGTTTGGACTTGATGAACGAAATCGCGGCGGGCACGGTTTCCGTCATGGTTTCCACCTGGCCACCCACGAGATCGGTCATGGCTGGGCCGCTGCCACGATAGGCAACGTGCGTGATATCTACACCCGCAATCTGCTTGAAAAGCTCCATGGCCATACGTTGGGGGGCGCCGGCGCCCGATGAGGCGAAATTGAGCTTGCCAGGATTCTTTTTGGCGTAGTCGACCAACTCGGTCAGTGAATGAATCGGCAGCTTGGGGTTGACCACGGCGACCAGCGGTACAAAACCTACAATCCCGACGGGAGTCAGGTCTTTGCGCAGATCGTACTGGATGGTGTCTTTTTCCAGGGTTGCCATGACGGAATGCGACGTCAAGGCCCCCATCAGCAACGTGTAACCGTCCGGTTCGGCCCGGGCGACCTCTGCTGCGCCGATATTGCCACCGGCACCGCCTCGGTTCTCGATCACGACTTGGCCACCGATTTTCTCGCTCAGGTGCTGGCCCACGATACGCCCGATGACATCGGTCGCGCCTCCGGGCGGATAGGGGATGATCAAGCGGATCGGTTTCTCGGGATAGCCATCCGCAGACTGTGCCTGTGCGCTGAAAGGAATCACAAATGTTGTGGCCGCCATGATGGCCGCAACCATCGCGTGCAGGCGCTTGGGGGCAGAGCGTTTACAGAACATGGTTGTCTCCTTATGGGTTTTTATGGCATCGAAATGACCGATGCATGTTCGCAAACTCTCGCCCAGAGTAAGAGAAAAAACTTTTTGTTCGTTCAAAAAAATATGCGGGGGTAGCGCGGCTGGGCTACGAGAGACCTGTGCAATCGCTCGCTGTGCATACTGAGGTCGATTGCAAGTCGGCTTTGAGGGGGGCTTACTGCTGCATTGCTTCTTAGTGAAGATTGTGGCGATGTACCTCTCGCCACAGGTATAAAGCGCTTAACAGCAAGCCGGCCGCCGACAGCGCCAAGGCAGCGTTCAACGCCGTGGAGTAATCGGCGGTGAAATGGCCAATGGCAGCGGATGCAACAGGACCCATCAATTGTCCAAACGCGAACCCCGCCGTCATACGTCCCAAGATCACCGTGGCATTGCCGTGAGCGCGGGCCCGGGCTTCTTGCATGCCAAGCATCGTGACCACCATGAAAGTGCCGCCCACCAACAAGGCTGCGATCACCACACTGACAAGCGAAGCCCAAATACCGGGCAGCACCACGCCAATCGCCATAAAGATGTGAGAAGCCATCCATACGCTCAGCCGATTCGCTTTTTTCAACCCCCAGGCTACTACCACCGTGGACGCTGCCGCAGCGATCCCGAATAAAGGCCAAGCCCAACCGAATACTTGGGGGTCATCAATCAGTTGCCGGGCCAACTCGGGCAGATAGGTCGCCGGCAGGATGTAGCCGAATCCGAACAGGGTATAGCAAGCAATCAGGCCGCCGGTGTTGGAAGCCGCATCGCGCGAGGGTCTTTGCTGCGCTGAGGCCTGTGTGTCGAGAACCGGGGTCGGCACCGGCAACTGCCAACTTACTGCTAATGGAATGAGCGCGGCTATTGCCGCGAGGAACGCCAATTCGACCCACATCTTCAACGATGACACTTCGGGCCCGGCGACGATAAGACAAAACATGCCTGCTGCCGCAATGCCGAGTCCGACACCCGCGAAAATGACCCCAGCCAGATTAGGACGCCCATAAAAGGCAAGCCACCCCAAGCCCCATGCGCTTGTGGCAACCAAAGTCCAGGCGCTCATCACTCCTGCCATAAACCGAAGGATCGCCCAAAAAGCAACGGATGAGGTCCAACCCACGGCCGCAGTGACCGCCACGGTGCTGACCAATCCTATGGCAAGAATCGTCGCGGGCTTCACCTTGATTCGCGCGGCCAGTAAAGCCCCCACGAGGTATCCGAGGTAATTGCTGGCCGCGAGCAGCGCACCAGCTTCACTATTAAGTAGGCCGTCTCGGACCATCAAGGGAAAAAGTGGGGTGAAGGCAAAACGACCTACGCCCATGGCAACCGCCAGGCAGATCATGGCTGCCACACAGACCATCACGGCGGCTCGACCTGATTCAGCACGGAGAGAAAGGATTGAAGTCAACATGGACTGATTAAAGTCTATTTGCGGCTTTATGAATAATGAATAAATTTGGATTACCATTCTCTATATGAGAACAATTGATTTGGAATCCTTGGCCATCTTCCGAACAGTCGTGGAAGAAGGGGGCGTGATTCGGGCAGCAGAGAAGCTGCACCGTGTGCCCTCAAATGTGACGACCCGTATTCGGACGCTGGAGGAATACTTAGGCGTACGTTTGTTCCGCCGACAAGGGCGTACGCTGAGCCTTTCGGCTGAAGGCCAGACCCTTCTGGGCTATTCGGTGCGGCTGCTCAGACTGGCGGACGAAGCAGTCAATGAACTGCGCACAGGAAAACCTCAAGGAGTGTTTCGCCTCGGTTCTCTGGAGAGCACGGCAGGCAGTCGCCTAGCCCCTATTCTTTCCCGCTACCACATCGAGAACCCTGGGGTGGTCGTGGAGCTCATTACCGGCACTACGGGCACTCTTGTCAATCGCGTCATGAGTTTCGAGATCGAAGCCGCTTTCGTGTCCGAGCCGTTCACCGCATCGGAGCTTGAGTCGATGGTTGTCTTTCGCGAAGAGTTGGTTCTGATTACGTCTAAGCAGACCCGAAATGTTCCCACAGCCAGCGATTTGGGGCGAAGTACGATGATTTCCTTTGCCCATGGCTGCTCCTACCGAAAGAGGCTCGAAGACTGGCTGGGCGATGACAACGTGATGCCTGAGCGTGTTCTCGAATTCGGGTCATATCAAGGCATGATTGCCTGTGTGGCTGCGGGGACCGGCTTTGCGGTTGTGCCTAAGTCCGTACTGGTAGCCCTGCAAGCGACAGAACAGGTGCGTCAGCATAAGTTGCCAAAGCGATTCTCCGTCAATCGGACTCATCTCGTGTGGCGCGGCCACCCCTCTCTTGCCTTGGAAGGGCTGATCAATAGCTTACAGATTGGAGACGTCGAGCAGGGAAGCGGAAATTGGAAAAAATAAGCCCGGCAATGGGAAAAAAATTGCCAGTAGCGCGCCCACCCGTCCTTCGACGGGAAGGGCTGCAGACACGCTAGCGGCTCACAGCTAGTCCATTTGAATATTCAGCTTCTTTACGATGGGAGCCCAGAGTTTCAGCTCATCTTCCATTATTTTGGCCGAAGCAGCGGTATCATTTGCAAAAGGACTAGCGCCCTGCTCGACAAGTTTTGCGGTGAAATCCGGCTCTTGTGTCATGGCCAATACGGCATCTTGAATCTTTTTTACCACCGGTTCAGGGGTCTTGGCCGACACCATGACGCCGTACCATGAATCAAGAACAGCGTTCTTCACTCCGCCTTCGGCGAAAGTCGGAACATCCGGGATGGAGGGTGCTCGCTGTTCTGATGCGACGCCAAGCAAGCGTATCTTGCCTGCCGATACATAGGACATTACATTTGGCAGATTCACAAATAAGGCGTTGACTTCACCAGATAGCAGATCAGCCGTCGCGGGTGCGGCGCCTTTATAAGGGATATGCGTCAATTTCACCTTGGCGCGATCTTGAAAGACCTCCCCAACGAGGTGATTGATTGAGCCTACCCCGGCTGAGCCCATGTTGATCGAGCCAGGATTGGATTTCGCATGCTCGACAAACTCACTCATGGTATTAGCAGGAGTATTCAGGGATACGGCCAACACGTTAGGCACGGAGGCAAAGGTGGCTACAGTTAAAAAATCCTTATTGCTGTCGAAATCCAGGTTTTTGTAGAGTAATGGCTGCAATACTTGCCCTTGGGTCCCTACTAAAAGGGTATATCCATCAGCCGGGGCCTTTGCAACGTAACCGGTGCCAATGATGCCCCCTGCACCCGCACGGTTGTTCACAATGACAGGCTGGCCGAGGTGGGCTGACAATCGCTCTGCGATGATTCGACCCATCAGATCCACAGTGCCTCCGGGTGCGAACGGGACGACTAATGTGATCGGTTTGTTTGGATAGTCTTGGGCACTTGCGTTGAACGAAAGCGCCAACGCGAAGATAGTTGCGATTGTCTTAAGCATCAAATCACTCCGTTTTGCCTATATAACGATTCACTGCTGTCATACAACAGACAGCATTTTTTTAGCCATGCGAATGCATGGTGCGAATAGCTCATAAACAAGCTATGAGCGAACAATTATTTCCAAGTTGCCAACGATCAGTAGTCGCCCTTTTTGCATCTAGCCTAGCCAGCGTGCGACTGCATTTTTTCGCGATGCTGCGGCTGTCTCGACTTGCTTATGGCGCGCTGCAAGCCATTCATACTGTTCGCCTATCACGGTTCGGGCCGTTTCGATGAGTGAATCTATTTCGGCAGCGGCCGTTCCCCCCAAAGACGTTCGTGAGTTGACGAAAGCACGGGCATCTAAGCTGTTACGAATAACCTCTGTCGATAAGCCAGGACCAGGAATGCCAAGCATCCGCGCTGCATCGCTTAATAACTCACTGGTAACGTCTCGGACGGAAACCTCTTTATCCACGCACAAGCGCACCAGACGAGCGACAAGACTGTGAGCTTCTCGAAATGACAGCGAGCCGCCCCTGACGATCTGATCAGCCAAGTTTGTGGCAGTGGACCAATGTGCGTCTGCCGCGCGAGCCATATTCTTTTTGTGCACAGCCAGGCTTTCGACCATGGCGGCCATGAGTCGGAGGCTTCTATTCGTTTCCGCAAAGGCATTATCAAGCAAAGGCAATTCCCGCATCACAACGTCTCCGGTACCTTCGGCACGGAACGTTGCCAACGCATTTGTCAACCAGGTCGTGGCTGCGCCTGCAGCGAACTTCACCACTTCCAATCCCGCCGGATTCTTTTTTTGCGGAAAGATGGAGCTCGTGCCGCAAAACTGATCAGCGGTTTCCACAAAAGAAAACTCATGACTCGACCAAAGGTGAAGATCCGTTGCCAGGTCATTTAACGTCGACATGACAAAAGAAAGTGCCGCTGCCACTTCGGCTGCGTAATAGGCTTCCCGTGCGAGTTTCGAATTCACGACGATCCCGTCGAAGGCCAGCAGCTCAGTGGTTCGCGTCCGGTTTATCGGCCAGGCTGTTCCAGCCAGACCGGCGGCCCCCAAAGGATTCAAATTGAGTCGGCTAAATGCGCAGCGCAACCGATCAAAATCGTCCGAGATCTTTGTGCTGAAGGACAACAGGTAATGCCCGAAGGTTGTTGGATGAGCATGCTGCATGCATGTATATCCCGGCATTAGCGTGTCGGCGTGTTTGGATGCAAGGCGAAGAATGACTTCCTGAAGCCTTATGATCTGGTCAAACACGTCCAGCAAAAGACGTCTTTTGTAGAGTCGGCGGACCGTCGGGCCTTGATCCAGGCGGCTGCGGCCCGTGTGCATTCGCCCCCCAACGGATTCTCCAATTTGATGGAACAGATAGCTCTCTACTTGGAGTAAGAAGCTTCCTTGCCGCGGGTCAACCGGAAACTGCTTGGGCCCCATTGCGGCGATTTCCTGCAGCGTGCTCAAGATCAACCGGGCTTGCTCTGGCTCAAGAATGTTTTGTTCGGCCAGCATGATTGTGTGTGCGATGTCGACCTGAAGATATTCATGAAACTGCAGCAGTTCTCGTTCCAAATGCGGCAGCTCAAAAAGCTTCACCATTAAATCGGAAGGCGCTGAGTCTAGCCGGGCCTCCGCCAGAGTGCGGCCATGCGAAAGCGGTTCGGCGTTATTGCTCACAACAATTTTCTCCATGCAAACGATTCCTCAGCAAAATCCTGATCCACTTCGTAAGTGGACTCCCTGCATATCGACTTTATTTTTTGAGAGGTCATTCGTCCAATTCATTTTTATGGGAAACTCCGATAAATTTCGCTGATGAGAGGAAGGGGCATGGAGTTACGACAAGTTGAGGCTTTCGTGTCGATCGCAACACTGCGAAATTTCCGAGTGGCTGCCAATCGACTACATATCACTCAACCGGCAATTTCAATGCGTCTTGCGTCACTGGAGCGGGAGCTTGGGGTAGAACTGATTGATCGCAGTGGCGGCGATGTGCAGCTGACGCCTAAAGGCATGCAGCTATTGCAGCTTGCCGAACATCTGCTCGATACCTCCTCAGAACTGAAAGTATTGGCTTCGGGCGAGCAGAAAAAATTGCAGAGAGTGCGTATTGGCACGACCAGCACGATCGTTAATGCGTGGATTGTCGACCTATTCAAAGAGATGGAACGTGATCTTCCTCATTTAACGGCCGAGCTGATGGTCGACACGTCACCACGTTTACGAAGCTTGCTGGAACGAGGAAAGTTGGATCTGGCCCTCATCATGGGCAATACCCTGAGTGCGGGGGTTCGCAATCTGCCGCTTGCACGCTACGAAACACAATGGGTGGCCAGCCGAGCGCTTCACTTTCCTGAAGCGATGGCGTTGGCGGACATAGCCCAGCATCGCATCATGACTTATGCCAGGGATTCTGCTACCTACGGCTCGCTAGAAGAGTTGTTTCGCAATAATGGCCTATGGCCAGTTCGACTGAGTTGCACCAATTCAACCGAAGCGCTGCTGGGCGTTGTTAAAGCCAGTATGGGTATAGGTGTCATCAGCGAAGCATGCGTGAACGTTTCGCGCGACGCGGAGTCGCTCCAAATCATTCGAGGAGCTCCCTCGCTACCAGCGTATGAATACGTCGCGTCCTATCACGTGGACTCAGTTGGCCGTGTCGGGATGATGGTGGCCGAGATTGCCCAGCGTGTTTGTTGGAGTCACGCTGCAGGCAGTCGTTGATTTGTACTTATGGCTCTACGTCATTAACGGGAAATAGTTTTCGAAACGCTAGCCCGCGCGCACTTGCGTTGGGAAACCAACTATCCTTGCCGGGTAAACCCGCGTATATCAATTCTGCATCCGCCACGCCCTTATATTGATTTGACCGTCTTGTACCCCTATCGATAAAGTTCTCACACGTTACATAGCTACGGTAACGCGTTGGTTATTCGACTCGAATACAAAACTTTCGTAGCGGGGAAAAGTCATGAAACCTATCACTGCAGCGTGTCTGGTCGCTTTCCTTTCTTGCGGCGGGGCCACCTCGGCACAAACTAATCTCTACGTTGGCGGGCCTGGCGGCAGCACGCAAAAGATGTTCCAGGAAAAAATCATTCCTGCGTTCGAGTCGGGGCACAAGGTCAAAATCACCTACGTTCCTGGTATTTCCAGCGCGCTGGTCGCCAAGTTGCAGGCACAGCGCGGCAAGCAAGAGATGAACGTGGTGATCGTCGACGATGGTCCTATGTACCAAGCTATCCAGTACGGATACTGCGAAAAACTGGAAGACGCCTCGGTATATGGCGATTTGTACGACGCGGCAAAGTTCGGCGGCAATGCGGTAGGCGTTGGATTCGTGGCGACGGGCATAGCCTACAACAAGGACACGTTTCAGAAAAAGGGCTGGCAGCCGCCCAAATCCTGGAATGACCTGACAGATCCAAAATTCATGGATCGCTTCACAACATCATCATTATCGGGCACCTACGGTGTCCATACGCTGGTGATGTTCGCGCATATCAATGGCGGCGACGAGAACAACATCGAACCTGGTTTCAAGGCGATTGCCGACAAATTGGAGCCGAACGTGCTTAGTTGGTCGTCGTCACCTGCCAAGCTGGCTGAGATGTTCCAGAACCGGGATGTGGACGTGGCAGTCTGGGGCAGTGGCCGTGCATACGCGTTAAAGAAAACGGGCTTCCCGATTGAGTTCGTGTATCCCGAAGAAGGCGCGGCCGCGTTGGTGACGGCGGCGTGTCCGGTGGTGCAGAATAGCGCGCCCAAGGAGTCGCAGGCGTTCATTCAGTTCCTAGTGTCGCCTCAGGTACAGAAATGGCTGGCTATAGAAGGCTGGGGACCGACGAACAGCAAGACGAAGCTGGAAGGTGAGGTTGCCCAGAACGTTCCGTATGGCAAGGATCAGGTGGCGAAGCTGGTACCCATGGAGTGGGATGTGATCAATCAAAATAGATCCGAGTGGACCAATCGCTGGAATCGCACGATCGAGCGCTAATCGCGTCGCTGTTAACTGACGGACTAGGGCTAGATTATGAGCTTTCTTTCTTTGCAGGGGCTGTCCAAAGTCTATGGCACCGATCTGCAGGTTGTTAAGTCGTTAAGCCTGGATGTGCAGCAGGGCGAGTTCATTTCGCTACTGGGGCCATCGGGCTGTGGCAAGACTACGACGTTGCAGATGGTTGCGGGGTTCGTGGCGCCAACCGAGGGACGGGTTCATCTGAATGGCGTGGACATCACGCAGTTGCTGCCCGAAAAACGTGACATGGGTTTGGTGTTTCAGGGGTACGCGCTGTTTCCTCACATGACTGTCGAGGAAAACGTGGGCTTCGGACTAGAGATGCGCAAGATGGCTAAGCCCCAGGCCAAGACTCGCATTGCCGAGGCATTGGAGATGGTGCGCTTGCATGGACTAGGCGCGCGTTATCCCAAGGAGCTGTCCGGTGGACAGCGTCAGCGGGTGGCGATTGCTCGTGCATTGGCTATTCGGCCGCAGGTGTTGTTGCTGGATGAACCCATGTCCAATCTGGACGCAAAGCTGCGAGGCGAGATGCACGTGGAATTGCGGTCACTGCAAAAGCGCTTGGGCATTACCACCATTCTGGTGACGCACGATCAGGTCGAGGCCATGACGATGAGTGATCGTATTGCGGTTATGAGCAACGGTCGAATCGCGCAGCTGGGCACGCCTTTCGAGGTGTATGACAGGCCCGCGTCGGGTTTTGCGTCCAGTTTCCTTGGGCAGAACAATATTTTTTCTGGTCAGGCGGCGGGGCACGACGGAGATTTTGTGAGGCTGGAAAAAGGCACTTTCCGATGCCGCGCCCTGCATCAGGGTCGTTTGGTGCAAGGTGAAATCAAGGTTTCGTTGCGGCCCGAGCGCTTGCAGTTGGTGGCGTCTGGTGGCGGAAAGCTGAATGGCCAGGTGGTGACACGCCTGTTTCTGGGTAGCTATTGGCTGTACGAGATTCAGACGGTACTGGGCCTGCTGCATTTGACCATTCCCAATGTGCGCGTGCCCTTGGCTAACGAGGGCGAGCAGGTGGGTCTGGATTGGGTGGACGAGGATCTGCATGCGATCAGCGACGAGGTGACGCATGCCTGAGAACCGCTTGCCTGGCGTGATGGCGCCGTGGCCGTTGTTTTTGCCTTCGTTGCTGTTGTTCGTCGCGGTGCTGGTGGTGCCTTTGGGACTGACAGGGGTGTTGTCCTTCAATGCATTCGATGGCATGCGCGGAATTCAGACGACCTACACCTGGGCCAATTATCTGGAGATCTTTAGCGATGGTTATTACCACGAGATATTTCTGCGTACAGGTGGTCTGGCGTTAGGGGTGACGGTGTTGTGCGTGCTGTTGGGCGTGCCCGAGACGCTGATTCTCGCCCGGATGCGCGCGCCCTGGCGTGGGATGTTCCTGATCGTGATTTTGGGGCCACTGCTGATTTCGGTGGTGGTGCGGTCGCTGGGTTGGTCGATCCTGTTGGGCAACTCCGGGCCGGTCAATACCGTACTGCAGGCGCTGGGAATCGTTGACGAGCCCATCCGGTTCTTGTTCTCGACCTTGGGAGTGGTGATTGCCATGACGCATGTGTTCCTGCCGTTCATGGTGATTGCGGTCTGGAGCGCGTTGCAAAAGCTGGATCCGCAGGTCGAACATGCGGGCAGATCATTGGGGGCTAGCCGCTGGACGTCGTTTCTGCGGGTGGTCTTTCCGCAACTGCTGCCTGGTGTGCTGTCGGGCAGCATTATCGTGTTTGCCTTGGCGGCTTCTGCATTCGCGACGCCTTCGATTATTGGCGGGCGACGTGTGAAGGTGGTGGCGACTGTCACGTACGACGAATTTTTGAATTCGTTGAACTGGCCGTTGGGGGCGTCCATCGCAGTGCTGTTGTTGGTCGCGAACATCGTGATCATTCTGGGGTGCAACCGGTTGGTTGAGCGCCGATTCAAGCAGGTATTCTCATGAAAGACGCGAATGTAAAGAATGGCTGGGTGGCGTTGACATTCCACACGCTGCTGGTTTCTTTCATCCTGGCTCCGTTGGTCGTCGTGGCCCTGGTGTCTTTCACGGACAAGGACTATTTTGCGATGCCGTTCAGCGGCGCGTCGTTTAAATGGTTCGTGGCGATCTGGGATGCGCCCGACATTATCAGTGCGTTCTGGCTGTCATTATGGTTGGCACTGGGCGCGGCAACGCTTGCGGCAGCGCTGGCCCTACCTTGCGCGGTGGCGATTGCCCGGTACCGGTTTATGGGGCGCGATGCCCTGATGGCGCTGCTGATGTCACCGTTGATGATTCCGCACATTGTGCTGGGCGTGGCGTTTTTACGGTTTTTCTCGGTAACGGGAGTCAGCGGCTCGTTCACGGCCCTGATGCTGACGCATACGGTGGTGGTTCTACCGTATTCGCTGCGGTTGACGCTGGCTGCATTGGTGGGACTGGATCGTGAAGCTGAGCTGGCGGCTCGGTCGCTGGGCGCGGCGCGGTTGACGACAGTGCGTCGTGTACTGCTGCCGTTGATCATGCCTGGCGTGGCGGGAGGGTGGCTGTTGGCGTTCATCCAAAGTTTCGATGAGGTCACTATGACCATTTTTGTGGCAACACCGGGCACGACGACGCTGCCTGTGGCGATGTACAACAGAATTTCTCAAATGACCGACCCGCTGATCGCGTCGACGTCCACCGTGTTGATCGTTGGCACGCTGCTGCTGATGGTGCTGCTGGACAGAATCGTGGGTCTGGATAAGGTGCTGATCGGCAAGAGCTAGCAGCCCGTTTTCATCTTTTTTCGTTTTACCGATTTCGTCGGACTCCCGTCTGACGCAGGGTTCGTTCGTGCCCGAACGAGACTCGTGGTCCGAATTGGGTGAGGAGTAGTCATGCAAGATGGTCAGTTTATGGTGGTTGGTGGAGGATTGGTCGGGGCATCAATTGCCTACGGCGCAGCAAGACGCGGCGTGCAGGTCGTGTTGTTGGATCAAGGCGATGTGGCGCATCGGGCATCCCGCGGAAACTTTGGTTTGGTCTGGGTCCAAAGCAAAGGCGACAAGCTGCCACGCTATGCGCAGTGGAGCCGGGACGCAGCAAAATTGTGGCCGAAACTCGCCGAGGAACTTTTGGAATCGACGGGTGTGGACACCGCGCTGCAACAGCCTGGCGGATTCTGGATAGGGTTCTCCGAACAAGAGATACAAGAGCGTCAGGCATTACTGGAGCGCATAGACCGCACGGTGGGCGGCATCCCGTTCGAGATGTTGGATCATTCGGCGTTGAAACAGCGGCTGCCAGGCATAGGGCCGAAGGTTGCGGGTGGCAGCTATTGCAAGCTAGACGGCCACGCCAATCCGCTGATGCTGATGCATGCATTGCATGCCGGGTTGCTGCGATGTGGTGCGCAGGTGGTGTCGGGTGTCGATGTGGTCACGATCAAAGCCGGTCCGTATGGATTCGAGGCGATCGCTAAGCAGGGTGGCCGCTGGCGGGCAGGGCGGTTGGCATTGGCAGCGGGCTTGGGAAATTTTGAATTGGCCAAGCAAATCGGGCTGCACGCGCCTGTCTTACCCAATCGTGGGCAAGTATTGATTACCGAGCGTCTGAAGCCCTTTTTGCCTTATCCCACAAACAAGGCGCGTCAGACCAACGAAGGTACGGTGCAACTGGGATATTCGGTGGAAGACGTGGGCCTGGACGATGGGACCACCGCATCTGCCATTGAATGGATCGCCAAGCGTGGCGTGGAAACCTTTCCTGCGCTGTCGCGCGCGCGCTTGGTCCGGGCATGGGGAGCCCTGCGTGTTATGACGCCCGACGGCCTACCTATTTATCAGGAATCGTCCGCATACCCAGGGTCGTTCGTAGCGACCAGCCATAGCGGGGTGTCGCTAGCCGCGACGCACGCTTTCGAGGTGGGTCCCTGGATGGCGGGCCTGGCACAGGCGCCACAAGGCCTCGATGCCTTTAAGGGCGAGCGGTTTCTGGACACTACACGGAGTTTTTCTCATGCCCACTGACACGCTATTCCGATCTGGGGCGTCCCAGGCGACGGTCACTATTGAATTCGACGGAAATCGCTGCAAAGTGCCTGCAGAGATTAGCGTGGCAGCGGCCTTGCTGCTTGACGGTGTGCGAACGTTCCGGACCACACCTGTGGGCGCTAAGCCTCGGGCTCCCTATTGCATGATGGGCGTTTGCTTTGATTGCTTGGTCGAAATCGATGGAATTCCCAGTCGACAAAGCTGCATGACTCGCGTCCGCGAAGGGATGGTGATACGCACGCAGTCTGGCGCGTCTGATGCGGATATGGCCGTGTGGAATTCAATGGAAGTAGTTGGACTCGGGACTGTGTCCCAGCTTGATGTGAAAAAGGGGCGGCCATGAGTGATCAGAAAGTGGACCTGGTGATTATTGGGGCGGGTCCTGCGGGCATGGCCGCGGCCTGCGAGGCGCGGCGTTATGGCTTGTCTGTGATGTTGTTGGACGAACAGCCAGCCGCCGGCGGGCAGATCTACCGTGCGGTCGACAGCGCGCCGGCGGATCGAGTCGATTTGTTGGGCAATGATTATGGCTATGGAAAGAACCTGACACGTGCGTTCGGTGCCAGCGGTGCGGAGCACCTACGTGGGGCAGCGGTGTGGAGCGTTGAGCGCGACGGTTCGGTCCACTACCTGGCCGACGGCCGTAGCGCGACGGTGAAGGGCATCAACATCCTACTGGCCAGCGGCGCGATGGAACGCCCCTTCCCAGTCCCGGGATGGACACTGCCTGGGGTGATGACAGCGGGCGCCGCGCAGATCCTGCTGAAAAGCGCGGGCGCGCTGCCCGACCAACCTGCGGTGCTGGCGGGTTGTGGACCGCTGCTGTATTTGTTGGCCTGGCAATACTTGCGGGCGGGTGCACCAATAAAGGCGATCGTGGATACCACGCCGTTGAAAGCCTATCGCGAAGCGTTGAAACACTGGGACGGGGCGTTGAAAGGTTGGCGCGACCTGAAGAGAGGATTGGGGTTGTTACGGTCGATACGACGCCATGGGGTGGCCGTCTATCGGGGAGCGACGCATCTGGGTGTGTTGGGTGATGTGCGGGCCCAGGGCTTGACGTTCCAGATTGGCGGACAACCACAACGCGTGGAATCTCCGCTGATATTGCTGCACCAAGGTGTGGTACCCAATACGCAATTGTCCTTGTCAATGCGGCTGGCCCATCGTTGGGATTCACAGCAGCTGTGCTGGACCCCCGTCGTGGACGAATGGGGCAAGACCGACTGTGCTAACTGCTACATCGCGGGCGACAGTGCGGGCATCGTTGGCGCCAAGGCATCAGCTGAGCAGGGCAGGTTGGTGGCTTTGGACGTTGCCCTGCGTGCGAATCGTCTATCCGAGTCGCTGCGAGAGTCTCTGGCATTGCCCATACGTGACGCGCTGACACAATTCACCGCCATCCGCTCGTTCCTGGATGTGCTGTATCGCCCTTTGGACATTCACCGCATGCCTGCAGACGACGTGATTGTGTGCCGTTGCGAGGAAGTGACTGCCGGGCAGATTCGCCATTACGTCGAGCTAGGTTGTCACGGGCCGAACCAGACCAAGGCATTCGGGCGTTGTGGCATGGGCCCGTGCCAGGGGCGATTGTGCGGCCTGACCGTCACCGAACTGATTGCAGATGCCCGAAAAGTAGATCCCCAGGACATTGGTTACTACCGAATTCGGCCACCTATCAAACCTATCACCTTGGGCGAATTGGCCCAGTAATGCTTTAACCAGGAGAGTGAAATGAGCGACATACAACGTATTGCCACCGATCCGCGCCGCAGCAGGGCTGTTGTGTACAACGGAATGGTGTTCGTGGGCGGCCAGACCGCTGACGACCGCAGCCAAGACATCCAGGGACAGACGCGCCAGACCTTGGCCAAAATCGAAAAATTCCTCGCCGACGCAGGTACGGATAAAAGCCGTTTGCTAACTGCGCAGATCTGGATCAAGGACATCAAAAACGACTTTGCAGGCATGAACGAGGTCTGGGATGGATGGACAGTCCCGGATTCCGCGCCTACCCGCGCGACCTGTCAGTGCGAACTGGCGTCACCCGAGGTCTTGGTCGAGATTATCGTGACAGCGGCGGTTTGACCCGTTTTCGCGGATTTGCTGGATAGAATGTTCCTCTTTCGCTGTTGTGCGATATGGCTGTAGGCAGGGCGTAAGGTGCTTGCGGCCGGGGGAACTAACCGTGAATTTATCTCAGATCGAAGCATTTCGGGCCGTGATGTTGACAGGGTCTACGACGGCCGCGGCGGGCGTTCTGCATACCTCGCAGCCCAACGTAAGCCGTTCCATCGGGCAACTAGAAAAGGCGACAGGGTTGAACCTGTTCCACCGGTCGCCAGGCAAACTAACACCAACGGAAGAAGGGCGGCTGTTCTTTAATGAAGTGCAACGCAGTTATGTGGGCTTGGAACGTCTGGACGAAGCCGCCAAGCGCGTGCGGTTATTTGGTTCGGGCTCGCTGCGCATCGCAGCGGTGCCAACGCTGGCATTGGGACTGATTCCGCGTGCGATCAAACGATTCGTGGCGGATCATCCGTCGGTCAATATCTCGATCCACACGGGGCATTCCATGGTGGTAACCCAATGGGTAGACCAACAGTTTTGCGATATCGGCGTGGTCTCGCAGCTGTCTGCCCAGGCGTATGCGGTGGATCCGGATATGTTGTACGAAGTCGGCGGTGTGTGCCTGTTGCCAAAGGACCATCGATTGGCCAGCAAATCGCGAATCGTGCCTACTGACCTGGAAGGCGAGGCGTTTATTGCGCTGGCCATGCACGACGGACTGCGGCATTCCATAGATCGGGTGTTTGAAGTCGCGGGCGTGACGCGAAAGATTACACTGGAAAGCCCGTATAGCTCGGTGATTTGTTCGTTAGTGTCGCTAGGCATGGGCATCAGCATCGTGAATCCGATCATCATGCGGGACTATCGCGATGCCGACATTGTGTTCCGGCCGTTCGAACCGCAGATTCCCTACCGGTGTTCGATGCTGTTTCCGACGGGGCGCAGAGAAAATCGGTTGGTGGACAGGTTCGCGCAAACCCTACGAGTGTTGGCAGCGGAGGAGTGTGCGGATGTCGAGGCGATGCGGGCGAACGTATAAGAGCGTGGACGCTGGGGTTGTCTGCGCCGTAGCAAGGGTCCTCGTATATCGGGCCCCGACTAACCGATGGATGGCGAACGTACTGGCTTCGTGTTTGCACAGGTCGAGAGCGAAGCGTATGGCCTGCCATCCAAAGCAGGTTACGCAATAAGCTTGGCCTGACGCATGATCTCGTGGCATTCGCGCAGTTCGTCGGGGTCGAGCGCACCGCCAGGCGGGCGTAGGTCACCGCCCTTCAGGCCCAAATGCGCGCTAAGCACCTTAGATAGCGCCAGGTGATGAAAGCCCTTGGCGAAGTATCGACTTTGCAGCTTTTGTGCAATGGAAACGATTTCCCGCAGTTGGGCGGACGCTTGCTGCATATCGCCTGCCAAGGCATGGTCAATAAAGCGCCCGCAGCGCGGGTGTTCGGCATTTTGCACCAGCAGCGGGCGCGAGGAACCCATCATGAAGTCGGGCGCGATGTCGGGGTAGACCATCTTTCCGAGTAGGAAATATTCTTCGAGCGATGTGGCCACTGAAATCGAGCCACCAACCGCTTCCATCACGGCGGCGTAGGCCGAGAAGTCCATGGTGGAGTTTTGCACACCGACCAGATTGTCGATGGGCAGCAGCGTCTTGACCATCGAAGGCGTCAGGTAAAAGCCGAGTTCCGTCAGGGTGGTGCTGTACACGAAGAAGCCGCAATCTATGCGTGCGGCAACAGTCTCGTAGAACTTCTGTATGCCGTCCGCCGTTTTGGGGCCGTAGTAGGGCGGCCATATCATGACAGCGTCGGCGCCGCATTCGCCTGCGTGCCGGGCCTGATCCACCACGTTCTGCACGGTGGTGTCCGACACGCCCACGATCGTAGGCACGCGCCCCGCCACGGTGTCCAGCACGATTTCAGTGACTTGATAGCGCTCTGTTTGCGTCAGCGTCCAGAACTCCTGATGAATGGAGTGCACAGATAGCCCGCCAACGCCGGGTAGCGCGATGGTCGTTTCAACGTTATGCCGCAAGCCTTCTTCGTCGATCTCGCCGTTCGTAAGAAAAGGCGTATACAACACGGTGAAGTAACGTTTGAAACGGTCGCGTATGTCCTGGCGCCGTGCATTGAGGGGCGAAATACTCATGACCGAGGCGCCGCTTCAGTAAGCAGAGCGTCCGCCGTCAGCGGGGACGGAGACCCCGGTGATCATGCGCGATTCGTCGGACGCCAAGAACAAAGCAATGTTTGCCACGTCTTCCGGCTCGCCGAACCAGTACGGGTAGGTCTTGATGGTTTCGTCGACTTTCATGGCGTCTTCGCTTTTTCCCGGTTGACCGGGAATACCATAAGTATCGCGAATACGTTGCGTGTTGATCCGACCGCAACAAATGGCGTTGGCGCGCACGCCTTGCTGGGCATAAGCACCCGCAAGATTGCGCGTGATCGTCACAATGGCTCCTTTGGCGGCGGCATATACGTGTGCCTTGCCCGAGCCGCGAAGCGCCGCACCGGACGACATGTTGACGACGCTGCCGCCACCCGAGGCAATGATCTTCGGGATGGCGTACCGGCAGCCCAGCAGCGTCCCGCGTAGGTCCAGGTTCATGGTCTTGTCCCAGACCTCCAGCGGCACGTCGGTAACCAGCGAATCCTGCGGCAACGAGCCGCCTGCCGTATTGAACAGGCAATGCAGTCCACCGAAAATGGACATGACGTCGTCGGCTAGTTGCCGCACGCTGTCGTCATTGGTGACGTCGACGGCAAAGGCCTTGGCCTTGGTGCCATCAGGGCATACGGAGGCCGCCACGGATTGGACGGCATCAAACTGGATGTCGGCAAGCGCCACATGGGCGCCTTCGCGCGCAAAGATTCTTGCGGCGGCCTCGCCAATGCCCGTTCCCGCACCGATGATCAGGGCCACTTTGCCGGCAAGCCGGCCGGTCTGAGCGGGGTGTGATTGGGTGGATGACAAGGCTGAGTATCCTAGGCGTTGAAAGGGCTGCGTTGGTCGTACAGGCGGGCGCCCTGTTCCAGCGTGATGAATTTTGCGTCCTTTTCCTGCAAGGCCTCAAACAGCTTTTCCAGCATGATCATGCGATGGCCACGGCCAATTACATACGGGTGGCAGGTGTAGGTCAGAATGCCCCAGTCGCAGGTTTGGCTCATGTATTCGAAGTCATTCACCCAATTTTCCAGAACGCCGGTGGCATTTTGCAGGCCGGGCGCCAGCGACTGCCCCACACGTAAATATTCAAAGTGCGGAAAGTCATCGAGCGTCCAACTGATGGGCAGCTCAATGAGGGACGTGGTCTTGCCGAACTGCATGGGCTCGTCGACCAAGACCACGTCGCCTTGGCGCACGCGGTAGGGTTCATGATCGTTGCCCATCATGCTGCTTTCATACAGAAAGCCGTGGCGCAGCAGAAGCTCGACCGTCGAATTGCTGAGATCCCACGATGGTGAGCGATAGCCGCGTGGCACATTGCCCGTAAGCTTGCGTATCGTTTCCATGCCACGGACCAGGCCGTCCTCTTCCTCTTGCGGCGTGAGATTCGCGGGCGGCACATGGGTCCAGCCGTGGTGACCGATCTCGTGGCCGGCGGCAAGAATCAGTTCGCATTCCTTGGGGTAGGTGCCAATGACTACACCCGGTATGAAGAAGGACGCCGTAATCTCGTAGCGCTTCAGAAGGTCGAGAATGCGCGGGATGGCAATGGCGCCGAATTCGCCGCGCGACACGGGTGTGGGTGTGGTGAGGCCGCGTGCCACGAGCCCCGACATGGCGTCGAAGTCGAAACTGATGCATGCGTAGTGTTGACTCATGGGCGTCCCTTTATCAAGCTCGGGTGCCTGGCTGGGATGCCAGGAATTCCATTAAATACTGCGAGCATTCTCTCGGATAGCCGTCGCAAATATTGTGTGCGGCAGTGTCGATGTAGACCAACTGCGAATTCGGAATGCGCGCCTGCATTTCCACGTAGGCGTTGGCGTGTCCAATGGACTCCTTGCCCGCCGCAACGATCAGGGTGGGGCATTGGATTTTTGTCAGCTCTTCCATGAAGTCATGCGTGCACATATGTAATACAAAGCGCGCAATAAAAGTGGGATCGTTGGAACCGGTTTGATCGATGAACCATTCCACCAGTTCCGGATCTGCGGTCTTGTCGAAACGTTCGTGGATCGTCTGCGCCAGGAAGGGCTTGAGTCCAATTTCCTTGATCTTCGGGATCCAGGTGGGCGCGTGACTGTTCTTCAGGCCCGGCGTTGCCGCATAGCTGGCCAGCGTCTTCACCTTGTCAGGATGCTGTATGGCCAATTGCTGAGCCACGTAACCCCCTGCCGAGTTGCCCACCACATGTACACTGCCCTCACCCGCCAAATTAATCAGTTGGGCCGCGTCCGACACCAGTAAATCCAGTGAGAACGGATCGGATTCGGCGGGAATAGCGGAGTCGCCGTGTCCGCGTAGATCCATTCGGATTACGCGGTACTTCTGCAACAGGGTCGGCATCCAGCTGAACCAGCGCGTGGAGTTGCCCATCGCCGGATGCAGCAACAATACCGTTTCAGGTTTGGTCCAAGGTGGCGTGAAATTGTCGATGTGGTAGGCGATTTCCAAGCCGTCGTCCGAAGTGAAGGTGGAATGCATGTTGAACCTGCCCCTATGAATTAGTTGATCGTGATCTTTGCGGCTGTGATGAGCTTGTTCCATTTGTCGAGCTCGGACGCTGTGAGCGCCTGAAACTCGTTTGCTGTTCCACCCTGCAACACGTATCCCAGGCCCAGGACGCGCTCCTTGACGGTCGGGTCCTTCAGCGCTTCATTGAAGGCGTGGTTGAGCTTTTCGACGACGTCAGTCGGTAGGTTCTTCGGGCCGTAGACGCCCCATTGGGTGCTGGCGTTTACGTTGGCAAGGCCAGCTTCGTCAAACGTCGGTACGTTGGGCATGGCTTCGCTGCGTTTGTCGCCGGTAACCGCAATGGCCCGCAGACGGTTGTCCTCGACGGGGCCGCGCGCTGAACTGATACCGGTGAAAGTAAGCGGGACCTGGCCCGACATGACAGCGGTAAGGGCCTCGCCCGTGCCCTTGAAGGGGGCGTGTTCGATATCTACGCCTGCAACCATGTTGAAGAGTTCACCCGCCAAATGGGTGGAGGCGCCGTTGCCGCCCGAACCGTAGAACAGTTGTCCGGGATCCTTTTTGGCCAGCGTGATGAGTTCCTTGAGCGACTGCGCCGGGAGTTTCGGGTTGGTGACCAGAATGACGGGGCCCGAAGCGAGGTGTACGACAGGTGTGAAGTCCTTGACCGAATCGTAGGGCAGGTTGTCGCGCAGGCTGGGGTTGATCATGAACGTGGAGTCCACGATAAGCAGGGTGTAACCGTCAGGGGTTGCCTGAGCCACTTGCTGCGTTCCGATGATGCTGGAGCCGCCTGGTTTGTTGTCCACAATGATTTGCTGGCCCAGCACTTCGGAAAGCCGTGGTGCCATGAGGCGCGTGAAAATGTCGGTGCCACCGCCAGGGGCGAACGGGACGATGATGCGAACGGGGCGTTCGGGCCAGGTTTGGGCGGCGCTCGTACTCGTTATCAGTGCGGCTGATAGGGCGACGATGGAGCTTAAAAGTTTGACGCCGAGTTTCATTGTTTCTCCTGGATCGTAAAACTTACAGAGATACGTGCGCGTATCCAAACACCAATATCAAACCACGGCCTGTCATTTATTGCAACGAAAAGCCCACTGTGATTCATTTAATGCAATGAACATTGCATTAAAGGGCAGGCAGAGTTTCATACAATAGCCATAGCAGGAAGGGGAGCTTGTGAAAATCGCCCGAAATGCCTGCGAACTTCACGATCCCGGTTTCAGTGATGGTGCGGGCGCAGGACGAGCTGAGGGGTGAAGTTATGGAGGACTATATTGTCTTGCAGCAAGATACCCAGCTGTCGGAGCAACTGGTCGCGGCGATTCAACGCCATGTGAAAGACGTAATCGCTCCCTACAAGTATCCCCGTCAAATCGAGTTTCTATCGGAGCTACCCAAGACCGCTTCCGGCAAGATCTCGCGACGCCTGCTTCGGAAAGACGCAGCAGCTACGAATGCGACGTTGTAAACACGCCAAACTCTTCCCATAGTTCGTCGCCATGCTTCAGACTTTGTTTGACTTCCTTTTGGCGCTTTAGCGCGACGGCCGCCACGATAGCGTTGCACAAGCTGAAGGCCGCGGTGTAGGAGTCAAACGGCGAGGTGCTGGAGGTATGAATCAGCAGCCTGTGGTCGGACAAGTTGGCAACCGGTGCCAGGGGGCTGTCGGTAATGCAGACGATTGACGATTTTTTCTTCCGAAAATGCTGTGCGGTCTGCACAACTGCGCTCGAATAGCGTCGGATGGTGATGGCAAGCAACACGTCTTCGGGGCTCGTCCACAGCAGCTGATCGGCCAAGGCCGTGCCGGTAGGCAGGGCATGTACGTTCGGCAGGCACATGTTCAGGTGCGTGTACAAGTAATGTGCTACCGCCGAACTGTTCTTTGCTGCAACCAGGTAGATACGTCGAGTTTCAGGGCGCGTGAGGATGTCGATCAAAGCGTCGAAGGCGCATTGGTCTATCGCTTCCAGTGTGGCACCAAGATTTTCCCGGTCCATTTCCAGAGTGCGCTCGAGCACGTCGGTAAGCGAGTGTTTGCTCTTAGAAGCCTGTTTCGCTCGTTGTGATGGCGAAGTCAGCTTCGAGGCTAGATCCAGGCGAGCTTCGTCCTGGACTTCCCCCAGCGACGCATAGTCCAGCTTTGCAAAGAATCGTACGACAGTCGATGCGCTGACATCTACCTTGTTGGCAATAGCGGTAGCTGATTCCAGCAGGTGTTGCGGGTAGCCGGACAAAATATAGTCGGCAAGCTTGGTTTCGTGCTTGGTCAGCTTGCGGGGATAGTTTGCGATCCGGTCGAACAGCTTCATGAAGAGCTTTGCCTTGAAGTCTAGAGAGTAGTGTGAGCAGTGGCGTAGGCGGCGTGACGATTCTACGCCAAGTGCTCGATTGCAGCAGAATTTTGCAATTTTCATTGCAAAAAACTATTGTTTATGATGATAATGAGTCATTAGTGGTAGTGATGTATGACGGAGGCCCGACGCATGAAGCAAATTGCAGGATATGAGAAGGTGGCGGTCTGGCTCCGGTCACACGAACAGGAAATGTTCGAGTTCCTCGAGCGCGTGGTGAATACCGAGAGCGGCAGTTACTACAAGCCAGGAGTCGACCAAGTCTGCGAGCTGTTTCGTGCGTTTTTCCACAAGGCAGAAATCGAGACGATGGTTTACCAACAGGAGGCTCACGGCAACTGCCTACGGGCTGATATCGCTGGCAGCGGTGGTGTCGATACGCGGCATGTACTGTTGCTTGGCCATATGGACACCGTTTTCCCCCGAGGCACGCTAGCAAACTGGCCCTACCGCGTCGAAGATGGCGTTGCCTATGGTCCGGGCGTTGCTGACATGAAAGCCGGCTTGGTCATGAATGCCTTCGTGGCACGAGCCTTTCATGAATGCGGGGGCAATATCGCGCCCATTCGTGTTTTTTTTACAGGCGACGAAGAAATTGCATCGCCGTCCTCACGTAACCTGACGATAGAGATGGCGCGTGGCGCCGGCACTGTTCTAAACGCGGAGCCAGGTCGGCCCACGGGCAATGTAGTTGTCGAGCGCAAGGGCGCAATGTTCGTCGACTTCGAGGTAGAAGGCATCGCCGCCCATGCCGGCGTGGCGCATGAAAAAGGCGCGAGCGCCATCGAAGCCTTAGCCCGGAAGGTTATTGCGCTGCACGCGCTGACGGACCGGAACACCGGCGTCACGACCAATGTCGGCACCGTCGAAGGCGGTGTGTCGGTCAACACCGTGGCGCCCTTTGCCAAGGGCCGACTCGACGTCCGTTACCCGAAAGGCACGGACGAAGACGCCCTGCAAAAGCAGATTGCCTCCATCATTGAAGAGGCCTCGCCCGTCTGCACGTGCGGCCGCATTACGCACGAAGGCCGCTTCTTGCCCTTGTTTCAGACCGACGAAAGTCGCCTGTTGCTGGACGACTATGCCCGTGCCGCTCAGAAGTTGGGGATGTCGGTCAAGGGCGAGTCCACCGGGGGCTCGGCAGACAGCGGCTTAACCGCCGCCGCAGGCGCGCCCACGCTGTGTGCAACGGGGCCCGTGGGCGGCAACGTGCATACGCGTAAAGAATATTGCGAACTGAGCACCCTTGTCCCGCGCGCTGAAGTCTGTGCGGCCACAATCTTGATCCGGGGCGAGCTCTATGCCTCGTAAGGGCGAAAACCCCCACCGATAACATTTGGAGAAATGAATGTCACGCTTACCACTTCTGGATGAAAGCAAGGATTTGGAGTTCGCCGATGCCTTGGCCGACGTGGAAAAGAGTCGTGGCAAGGCTTCGAACGCCTTGCGGTCCATGGGCCATGCCCCCGAAGCGCTGAAGCGCTTTGCCGCTGTTGGCGACTATGCGCGCTACCACTCGACACTAACGGCGCGTGAGCGCGAAATAGTAATCGTGATTACAGGACGTGGCTACGAATACGCCATGATGCATCACGTGCCGTTGGCTCTGCAGGCGGGCATCAGCCAGGATGAAGTCGACGCGATGCGTCGCGGCGAAGTTCCGACGACCTTTACCGGCGTCGACGCGGCGCTGACGCAATACGCCCTCGAATTTTCCACGCCCGCGTCGGTCAGCGACGCCACCTTTACAGAGCTCAAGGAATTCATGTCGCCGCGCCAGATCACCGACGCATCGTTTACCGCTGCCTACTACGTGGGGTTTGCGCTTATGCTGGCCGCGATGGACCCGATACCAGATACTCCGGAATACGTTCAAGCAGGGCTGGCTTGGCAGCTGAAGGCCGATCAGCCGTAAGCGTCAAAGCATTCAAACCGTCATAAAAGGAAGTCGGTATGAAAACCCTAAAACTGGTACTGGGTGCCTGCATAGGCATCTCCGGAATGTTGGCGTCGAGCATGGCAGTGAGTGCCGACAACTACCCCAGTAAACCCATTAAAATCATCGTAGGCTACCCGGCGGGCGGCGCCAACGACCTGGTTGCACGTGCAATCGGTCAGGAAATGTCTAAAGACCTGGGACAGCAAGTGGTCGTGGAGAACGTGTCTGGCGCGGCTGGCACCATCGGCGCGGCATCGGCAGCGCGGGCTGCGGCCGACGGCTACACTTTGTTCATGGCCGCAGGCGCGCACACCCTCGCGCCCAGCGTACGCAAATCCTTGCCCTACGACATCGTGACCGACTTCGCGCCGATCAGCGTTGCGGCAATCGGCTCTTATGTGTTGGTGGTCAACCCCGAGATCAAGGCCTCTTCAGTCAAAGAGCTTATCGACCTGGCGAAGTCCAGTCCCGAAGCCATGACCTTCGCCTCTTCCGGTACCGGCGCGCCGCCGCACCTGGCCGGCGTATTGTTCCAGGAGCGCACTGGCACCAAGCTGCATCACGTTCCTTTCCGGGGTGACGCAGACGCCAACACCAATGTCCTGGCAGGTCACGTTGATATGATCTTCGGATCGATGGGCCCCACCGTTCCGCACATTCGTGCCGGCAAGCTCCGCGCCTTGGCCGTCGCAGGCGACACCCGTAGCGCGGCCTTGCCCGATGTCCCGACCCTCCAGGAAGCGGGCGTGCCTGACTATAACGTCTCGACCTGGTGGGGCCTGTTGGCACCGGCCGGCACACCGCCGGCCATCGTCGAAGAGCTCGCCCAGTCCGTCGAAAAAGCTGCCGCTCAACCGCACATCAAGGAACAGTTCATCAACATGGGTGTGGAAGCCAGCTCCAACACACCTGCAGAGTTCGCTGTCTTTATCAAGGACGAGGTTGCGAAGTTCAAGAAGATCACCGAGGCAGCAGGCATTGAGCCCCAATAAGTTCACCGGCCGAATCGCCGTGATCGGTGCGGGTGCGGTCGGCGGCTTCGTCGGCGGCCGGCTCGCCGCTGCTGGCTACGACGTTACCCTGATCGACGCCTGGCGCGATCATGTCGACGCGATTCGGCGCGACGGGCTGGTCATCGCCGAGCCAGACAATGAACAGTCCATTCCGGTACGCACCCTGCACGTGGATGACGTGTCATCCCTGGACGCATGCGCGCTGGATATCGTCTTCATCTGCGTAAAGCTCTACGACACCGACTGGGCGGCCAGCATCGTTCTGCCTTATCTGAAACCATCAGGCTGTGTCGTCACCTTGCAGAACAGCCTCGTCGAAAGCATCGTTGCCTCGCGCGTCGGCTGGGACCGCACTCTGGGCTGTATCGGCAGCGGGGTGTATGTCGCCCTGGAAGGCCCGGGCCGTATACGTCGCAGTAAAAAGCCCGTGAAGAACGGAGCTTGCGTGTTCTACATTGGCGAAGCGCAACAGCCTCTCTCTGATCGCGTCGCGATGCTGGCCGACATGTTGTCCCAGGTCGACACCACCAAAGCCACCGACAATTTGTGGGGACTGCGCTGGTCCAAGCTTGTGGCCAACACCATGACTTCGGGCTTCAGCGCAGTGTGCGGACTGGGTCTCAAGCAAGTCTTCGGCGATCCCGCGTGCTGTCGCATCATGCTTCGCCTGGCGGCTGAAGCCATCGAAGTCGGCGCCGCGCTGGGATATGCAACCGAAGATGTTTTTGGCCTGGCGCCCGATGTGTGGCTGCAGGCAAACGCCTGCGACCCCGCAGCCCTGGAGGAGGTGACCACGGTCATGCGGACTCAGTTCGAGACCGTGACGGAAGACGCTATTTCAGGAACGTTGCAGGACCTGAAGAAGGGTAAGCAGACGGAAGTCGAATTCATGAACGGTTTCGTCGCAGCAAAGGGCACCGATGTCGGTGTGGCTACGCCCATGCATGCGGAAGTAGCGGGAATACTTCGGTGTATCGAGGCAGGTCAGAATATGTCGGGTGAGTGTCATCTCCGTGCGCTGGAAGGCCTTTTGAAGTAGGTCTTCTGACGCACGGTCGACCAGGTTGGTTGGGTTTTTAGTTTGAATTTGACGTCGAGAGTACTCAGATAAATACCTATAACAACGTCAACCTTGTACTGAGAATGCTTTCATATCCGGCTGCTGCAAGATCATCCGGGCCACCGCCACACTCTGTGGATCCCCCGATGCCAGCAATGCCCGCACTACGCCTCGCCGGTCGTCCACCGATTTGTCCTGGTTTAGTTTCAACTTTCCTTCGATGCGAGCAATCGGAATGTCGATGGCGACGATGGCGCTTAATCGTGACTGCGTCAGCGCCTGGGGCATGTCCGGGAAACGCCAGCTTCCTTGTAATGGCGTGTCGTACCGCGCCACGGTTCTATCCAGCACATTGCGAATGCGGGACGGGTCGTCGATCACCGTGGGGGTACCCTGCACATGAATCGCGGTGTAGTTCCAGGTCGGGAACGTTTGCTGGTTTTTGTACCAACTGGGTGAAATGAACGCGTGCGGCCCCTGGAAAATGACCAGGCAAGGTTTACCGGACAACAAGGTGCGCCACTGCGGATTGGCACGCGCCATATGAGTGGTAAGCAGGCCCTGGGCCGGCAGTTCGTTGTCGACCTCAGGCTGGCGAACCGACCTGTCCAATAAAAAAGGCAGGTGGGTTGCCGTCGGCCCTTCCGGGCCGACCGAGACCAGGGTCGCAAAACTCCAGGCTTCGATGCCATCGTGCAGTGCGGCTAGATCGGTGTGCGCGTAAGCGGAAGGCGTATACATGTCGTTGGCTCTACCGCTACTCGGTGCTGATGTTCGCCGACTTGATAACCTGGGCGTTGCGCGCCAGTTCGTCAGCGACCTGTTTGCGAAAGCCCTGCGGATCGGCGAAGCGCGCGTCGAAGCCCAGGTCCTGCAGAGATTTCTGCATATCTTTATCCGCCATCATGTCGCGGATCTGGGCGCTTAGTTGATCGATTACCGGTTGCGGCGTTCCCTTGGGACTGACCAAGCCGAACCAGGTCTGAAAGTCGTAGTCCGGCACACCGCTTTCTTGCATCGTCGGAACATCGGGCAGGAATGCAGATCGCTGCGCACTGGAAACCGCCAGCGGCTTGACCTTGCCGCCGCGTATTTGGGGCAGGCTGGCGACCATCGTATCGATGGACAGCGGAATCTGATTGCCGATCAGGTCCGCCATGGCGGGCGAGCTGCCGCGGTAGGGCACATGCAGCAGTTTGGCGCCCGTTTGCTGCGCCAGATATTCGCCCGCGATTTGCGGCAGCGATCCCGTGCCGAACGATCCATAGCTAAGCGGCGATGTGGCCGACCGCGACACCATGTCCTTGATGCTGGTCAAGCCCGTCTCTTGGTTCGTCAATACGACAAGTTGAGTGCCGCCTGCGATGCCCAGATAGTCGTAGCTGCTTTGCGGATCGTAGGCCAAGTTTTTGTACAGCAAGGGATTGATCGTGAATGACGAAGCACCCATGATCAGCAGGGTATAGCCGTCCGGCTTGGCCCGCGCCACGGCCGCGGCGCCGATGCCGCCGTTGGCGCCGGGTTTGTTTTCGACGACGACATTCTGGTTCAGCCGGGCAGATAGTTTGTTGGCAAACAGCCGTGCGATCACGTCCGTCGAGCCTCCAGGTGGGAAAGGCGCTACCAGTGTGATGGGCCGGGACGGATAGTCATTGGCGTGGGCGACAGGCAATGCCGTGGCCAGGGCGCTAGCCAGAATGGCACCCGCAACGATCTTCAACATACGCAATTCCCCTTGATGGATTTTAGCGAAAAGATAAATTCGCCATGCCCTGCATATCGGGCAGTTGGCGCCAAACTCCGGTTGCTTGTTCAAACGCGTGGGCCAGTTGCAGCAGCCCCAATTCGTCGCGGTAACGCCCCACGATTTGGATACCTACCGGCAGTCCTGCCGGCGTAAAGCCGCAGGGCACTGAAATGCAGGGATGGCCGGTCAGCGTCAGGTAATAACAAGACCGCATCCAGTCGATGTAGTTATCCATCGACACGCCCGCAACCGTGGGTGGGTATTCCTGCTCGATTGGAAAGGGCGAAACCTGCGTAACCGGTCCGACCAGGAATTCGTGGTCGCGCATGAAGTCCCGCAGGTGTGCGTGCAGGGTCGCGCGGACGCGTTCAGCAGCGGCGATATCGGCAGCGGTTTGCGCCAAGCCCATGGCCACGTTCCAATGGACAGCGTCTTTGACCTGCGTGCCGTGGTCCGTGACGGTCTGTTCATAGGACATCACGAATGCCAGGCCACGCAGTGTCTGGAACGCCTGATCGGCGCCCGTGAAATCCGGGCTGCGGTGCACGACATCCAGCCCCAATTCGCGAAACACCGGCAACGTGTTGTCAGTGGCGCCGCGGATGTCGTCGTCGACGGGCAATCCGCCCCAGTCCGCGCAATAGGCGATGCGCGTGCCCCGAAAATCGCGGCGTAGTGGGGCGGCGTAGCGCCGCGGATCGTCGGTCAGCGAGTAGGGATCCCGTGCGTCGGTCCCGGCAATGGCCGCCAGCAACAACGCCACGTCGCCGACCGTGCGCGCCATGGGGCCGATCGCGGTCAAGGTATTGAATGGATTCGCTTGCGGCCAGTGAGGGATCCGGCCTATCGAGGGTCGCAGTCCTACGACGTTGCAGAACGCGGCGGGATTGCGCAACGAGCCGCCCATGTCGCTGCCGTCGGCCAACGGCGTCATGCGCGCGGCCAGCGCTGCCGCTGAGCCACCGCTGCTTCCACCGGCCGACCGCGTGGGTGCGTACGGATTGCGCGTGGCGCCAAACACGGTATTGAACGTGTGCGATCCCGCGCAGAATTCCGGCACGTTGCTTTTGCCCAGCGTAATCGCGCCGGCAGCGCGTTCGCGCTGCACGATCAGACTGTCGAAGTCGGGGACATGGTCGCGGAATAACGGCGATCCCTGGGTCGTGCGCATGCCCGCTGTGTAGAAGCAGTCCTTATGCACAATAGGCAGGCCATGCAGCAAGCCTATTGCGGCACCGCTGGCCTGGTGTTGGTCGGCACGCGCCGCGGCGATAAGCGCGCGTTCCGCGTCGAGGGTGACGATAGCGTTGATCTGCGGATTGCAGGCCCGGATGCGATCCAGGTGCGCGCTAGCCAATTCGACGGCGCTGATGTCGCGGGCCTGGATCAGGGCACGCATGTCGGTGGCGCTAAGGTCACATAAACCGGTATCTGAAGTCACGACGCTCTGTCTTTTGTATCGTATGTCAATACAATGTATTGAATATAAGATACTATAAGTTCGAAAACAGGGCCGAACAATCGGGATATCCACCAAGAACCGGAGGTTGCCGTCATGACGCCGTCCAAGCCTGTATCCAACAGCGTTGGCAAGAATTCCACCGCCGTCGATCCGGACCTGAATCACAACGATCCGCTGTTTGTAGCCGCCGTGGCGCGCAGCGTGCGCGTGCTGGAGGCCTTTGCGGGCAGACGGGACGCGCTGGGCGTGACCGAGCTGGGGCAACTGACGGGCTTGGGGAAAAGCGCCGCGCAACGCTTTGTACATACGTGGGAGCAACTGGGGTATCTGTCGCAAGAAAGCGGGTCGCGTCGTTATCGCCTAGCGCACAAGGTCCTGGAATTGGGCTATTCGTATCTGCGGTCCGACGTATTGATTTCGGCAGCCACGCCACATCTGGTGGCGTTGCGCGATCGCTGCGGGCTGGCGGTGAACCTGAGCGTGTTGGCCGGCCAGGAAATGTTGTACGTGTTGCGTCTGCCCAGCCGGCAGAACACGCTATCCGAAATGTTGCCGGGGCGGCGTATGCCCGCGTGGGCCAACAGTTCGGGCCGCATGCTGCTGACGCAGTTCGATGACGACGGCGTGCGCGATATCCTGCGCCGGATTCCCCCGCGTGCAATGACGAACAAGACCACACTGGACATCGATGAACTGGTGGCGCAGATCGGCCAGGCGCGCAGCCTGGGGTATTCGATTGCCGAAGAGCAGGTGCACTTGAATCAAATTGGCGCCGCGGTGCTGCTGCACGATGACGCGCAGCGACCCATCGCCGCCATTAGCCTGGCCACGGCGCTTAGCGATTACCCGCGCAAGCGTGTGATCAGCGACCTAGTGCCCCAGTTGTTGAAGACGGCATCCGCGATTGCGTCATGATTTGACCTCGCGCGACGCAGTTGGCCGTGATTCCGACTGCTGCGTAGTCACCCGTCAATTTGCGGGCCATGGGAATCAAGAGCCGCACGTTAGAAGATATGTTGATCGATGTACGCCATCAGCGTTTGAGATGCGCTTGAAAGCGTCTTGCCAGATTTGACGATCAACTGCACCTCGGTTGCATTGAATACGGCATTCTCCAGGGGAACTGTTTTCAGTTCGCCCCGTCGGACATCGCTCTCCACTGCGGCATCGGACATAAACGTGACCGCCAGTTGATTGCGTACGAGGAGTTTGAGCGCTGCCACCGAACTCGTCATATATTTGGGCCGAAGCGATGCCCTTTCTACATAGCCCGCGAGTTGCGCCATCTGTCGCAGCCCATATCCTGGCGACATCAGCGCGAGGGGTTCATGCAGGAGTTCATTCAATGGCACTGCGGTCTTACACGATGCGAGCCTGTGCTCGGGCCAGACAACCAGTCTTGTGGGCCGTGCACGTCGATTGCGCACGAGCACCTGTTCCGCTGGCGGCGGATTGATTGCCAGCCCTATGTCGGCGGTGTCTTCAGCGACCATGCGTACCGCTTCCACTGAACTCACCAGGGTCAAAGTCACTTCGACTTTTTCGTGCGCTTGGTTGAAGTCGCGCAAGACATATTCGACCAAGGGTTCAATGAAGCCTTCGGCGACTGCCAGACGAATCAATCCTCGTTTGGCGCTGGTGAGTTCTTCCAGTTGCGCCTTGAGCAGGTTGGCATTCGATTGCGCTGTTCTCGCATAGGACAGCAGCACCGCCGCGGCATCCGTTGGCGTCACGCCACGGGCACTGCGCAGGAAGAGTTGCACGCCCAGTTCACGCTCTAGGGTCTGGATCTGTCGGCTCAGCACGGATGCTTCCAGTCCCAATCGGTCGGCGCCTCCCCTGATGCTGCCAGCGTCCATTACAGCTGCGAAATATGCAACACGGGCTTCATTGATCTGGGAGTTTTTCATTATGGCAATCGAAGCGTGTTGCCCATACTGCAACACCGTGTGATCGATTATGCCCTTCCTGTCGCACACCGTAAAGCGCACACTGGCGACATCTATCCCGAACAAGATCTCGCTATGCCGTCTCGTCGCCACATACTCACTGCATTCGCCGCCGCGCTACTGGCGCCACAGGTACGCATCGCCGCCGCTGCCAGCCCAACGCACTGGGTCGTGCCCTTTGCTGCCGGCGGCACCACCGATGCTGCGGCACGGCTGTTGGCCCAGGGGGTGCCAGAGGGATTCGGTTCTGTCATCATCGAGAACCGCCCCGGTGCATCTGGGGCGATTGGGGCGTCATCGGTCGCCAGAGCACGACCCGACGGACACAGCGCCTTGTTCGGTGGCCTGGCAACCAATGTCGTGCTTCCCCTGACGCAGACTGGACTGGCCTACGATGCCGAGAAAGATCTACAGCCCGTGGCGAGTCTATGTGCCGTTGATTTTGTGTTGGTGGTTGCCGCAAGCAGCAAATTCAAGACCTTGGACGACGTTCTGCAAGCGGCATCTTTGTCCGGCAATGCGCTGACGTTCGCCTCGACGGGGCACTTGGGGTCCCTGCATCTCATCATGGAGTATCTCTGCAAGCTCGCAGGCGTGCAGATGCTCCACGTACCATACAAGGGCGAAAGCCAAGGTGTTATCGATCTGCAAGAAGGCAGAGTCGACATCGCGCCCATGAGCGCTGGCTTGGTCAAGTCCTTTGTCGCCGAAGGCCGCCTGCGGACGCTGGCAGCCCTCGGCGATCAGCGCATCGGCATCATGCCCGACGTCCCGACAGTGGCCGAGCTTGGTTTCAAGGGGTTTGGCTTTCCGACCTGGAATGGGCTTTTCGTGCCCAGTGGCACTCCCAGCGATGCGTTGTCACGTCTGGAAAAGGCGGCGTTGGTGGCTGCACGTGCACCAAGCATTGTCAAACAGTTGGAGTCTCTGGGCGTGTCATCGGCACCCAAGGGTACTGCGGAGTTCACGGAATTTCTTCAAAGTGAACGCAAGCGGTGGGGTGACATCATCGAAGTGATTGGAGGGCTCTGATGACTATCCACAGAATCGCGCTGGGCGGATTCCAATACGAGACAAACACGTTCAGTGTCAAGCACCGGGCCGACTACCGTTATTTCTTGGATGAGCGGGACCGGCCGGCGCTCACCCGGGGGCCCGCCATCCTGGACCGGCTAGCGGGCACCAGCTTTGCGATGTCCGGCTTCCTGGACACGATCGGCGCGGATGTCGATCTGGTGCCTCTGGTCTGGTCCAGTGGCGGGGCCGGTGGCCTGGTGACGGACGATGCATTCGAACGTATCTGCGCCGAACTCGTGGGACGACTTTCGGAGGCAGCGCCAGTGGACGCTGTCTACCTGGACTTGCACGGTGCGATGGTGACGGCCAGTCTCGAGGATGGAGAAGGAGAACTTCTGCGGCGTGTACGGGCGTGTGTTGGCGAATCCGTACCGATCGTGATCAGTCTGGATTACCACGCCAACGTCACACCGCAAATGGTTGAGCTGGCCGACGGAATCGTTGCCTTCAGGACTTATCCACACGTAGACCGCGTTGATACCGGGCGGCGAGCGGCCGCCGTGCTGGAGAGGTTGGTGCGCGAAGGGCGGCCCCAGGGGCGCTCGCTGCGACATGCGAGCTTCCTTATCCCGCTGGAGAGCCAATGCACCCTGCTTGAGCCGACGCGTTCGATCGTGGCACATTCGAGATGCGATGACGGTGGAGTCGTTTCTCTGTCATATCTAGCCGGGTTTCCCCAGGCGGACGTTTTTTGGTGCGGACCTTGCGTCGTGGCCTATGCCACGACGCAAGCTGAGGCGGAGCAGGTCACGGCCAGCCTTCTGGAGGCGATCGAAAGCCGGGAGCCCGACTTTGCCGAGCGGGTCTGGGACGTTCCATCAGGTGTCCACGAAGCTTTGCGAATTGCCCGCCATGCCCAGAAGCCTGTCGTGGTGGCCGATATCCAGGACAACCCTGGCGGCGGCGGTACCGGTGACACCACAGATCTGCTTAAGGCGCTGATCGAGGCAGGTGCGCAGGATGCGGTCGTCGGCTTGATTCATGATCCTCATACTGCTGCCCAAGCCTGCGAGGTCGGCAAGGGCCGACGCTTGACACTCTCCATCGGCGGTAGACATGGGCCGGCAGGCGTAACGCCGCTGACAGCAGAATGTTTGGTCGAGCAGATCGGCGACGGTCGGTTTGTGGCTACCGGTAAAATTAATGGCGGCAACGAGACAGATCTGGGCCCCATGGCCTTGCTGCGTATCGAGGGCGTCCAGATCGTCGTGACGTCAAAGCGGATGCAGGCCTTTGATCCCGCGCCATTCCACCATCTGGGAGTGGATCTCGAGAATCAGAGATTGATTGTCCTGAAGAGCACCTGCCACTTCCGGGCTGACTTCGAGCCGATCGCAGAGCAGGTGCTTTTGATTGCGGCACCCGGGGCGTGTGTCGCGAATACGCTGGATCTTTCGTATCTCCGCCTACGCCCCTCCGTGAGGATTGCTCCCAATACGCATAGACGGCCACGCCAATGAGGGTTGACTTCGCGGGACGATTTTTCAACATTCATGTCAAAGTCGTCCCGTGTCTAGGCGGCGACGCTTGCCATGGCATCCAGCCGTTGTCGTCAATCGAAATCCGTGGCGATGGATACGTCGCGCCACGCATCAATATCTTGACGGAACGTTTCCAGCTTGAGTTCGGCAAGCGAGTGGGCGCGTGGGCCGATCGGCAAGTGCAATGGCGGATCATCGGCATCGATGGCCCGAATCATCACCGCTACAGCTTTGCTCGGGTCTCCCAGCTGGCGTCCGTCGTTGCTCTCGCGATAGGTACGGGCAGCGCCTGCGGTTGCCGCGTAGGCCTCAATTTTCTGCTTGGCGACCGCGATAGAGCGCCCCAGGAACTCGGTGCGAAACGGTCCCGGCTCGACGATTAACACCCGAATATCCATCGGCGCTACCTCTTGCGCAAGCGCCTCCGACAGGCCTTCCACCGCAAATTTGGTCGCGTTGTAATATCCGTGCCCACCCCTGCCGATGATGCCGGCTCCAGAGGAGAGGTTCACGATCCGGCCTCTTTGAGTGCGCCGCATTAGCGGCAACGCCGCGCGCGTCATCTCAATCAGACCAAAAACATTGACGTCGAATAGGGAGCGATATTCGTCTGACGTCGCCTCCTCAATCGCGCCCATGAACCCGTGTCCGGCATTGTTGATCAGTACGTTCAGTCTGCCGAAGGTTTCCTCAGTCATCGCTATGGCAGCCTGTATTGTCTCTGGCCTGGTCACGTCCAGAGCAGCAACACGCACCGTATTCGGGTAACGCTGCGCCAGACCCTTTAGGGCATCCGCGTTGCGGGCCGTTGCCACCACCTCGTCTCCGCGGGCTGCGGCCTCCTGGGCCAAACGCAGCCCGAAGCCACTCGAGCAACCGGTAATCAACCATGTCTTTTTCATGCTTTTTCCTTTCGTTTAATCCTGCGCATCGGTACGCGCAATAATCCGTTCCAACGCTAGATCGCGCTGTTGTGTCAGCGCATGCCACCCGAACCCAGGATGCGCTCACCCGTCACCCAACCCGCATCGTCGGAGGCGAGATACGAAACGATCGGCGCAATATCCTGCACTTGACCGATACGGCCCAGCGGCGTCTGGCTCTCGTTCCAGGTCTGGAAATCTGAACCAATGACGCCAGCCGTGTGGGTGCCGTCGGTTTCGATGAGGCCTGGGTTTACGGCGTTGACACGGATGCCTTTGGGGCCGAGTTCGCGCGACAGCACGCCGGTGATAGCGTCAATCGCTCCTTTCGAGCCCGTGTAGATGGCACTTTCTACCGGAAGGACACGCGTGACGAACGAGCTGATGTTGATGATGCTCGCGCCCTTGCGCATGTGTGGTGTGGCGGCGGCGGTAACCAGCAAAGGACCAAGAACGTTAAGGTCGAATTGCTTGCGGTAGAGTTCTTCAGTGGTGTCTTCGATCTTGGCGAACTGGTAGATCCCAGAGTTGTTCACCAAAATATCCAATCGGCCGAAGCTGTCGATGGCGGCTCTGATCAGCCATTCGACCTCCGTCTTGTTGGTCACGTCTGCGCCTACCGCGAGGGCTTTTCCCCCAGCCGCCTCGATGTCGGCGACCACCTTGTCTGCGTCGTCTTTGCTGGAGACGTAATTGACGATGACTGTCGCCCCATCGGCGGCAAGTCGGCGGGCAATGCCCGCTCCGATGCCTTTGGAGGCACCCGTTACGATGGCGACCTTGTCTTTGAGTTTGCTCATGACCTTGGATTCCGGATAACGCTGACCCGGGATAGGCCAGCTCAGCTAGGGCTCTATGGTGATATCAACAAAATTGTTTGTGAACTATCATTCTTGTATATTTCTCGTACACTTTTGAACGTATAGGTCTATCGCATGGAATGGAGCGACGTCCGAATCTATTTGGCAGTCGTCCGCTGCGGATCCTTTGGCGAGGCGGCCCGAAGCTTGGGCGTGAGTCATCCAACGATCGGGCGCCGGATAAAGGCACTGGAAGACGAGGCAGAGCAGCCGCTCTTTCGCAGGACTGGAAATCGACTGGTGCTCACGGACGCCGGAGACACCGTACTCGCGCTGGCGGAGTCCATGGAAAACTCCGCGTTGGCAATGGAAAGGCGTCTGGCGGGCAATCACGAGCGGCTCGAAGGTATCCTGCGGATATCTGCAGCAGAGTGGTTTGCCGGCTATGTTTTGGCTCCGGTCCTGGCTGAATTGACGAACCGCCATCCGGCCGTTGTGCCAGAGGTGATCGCGAGCTATCGATTGCTCAACCTGTCGCGGCGTGATGCCGACGTGGCCTTTCGTATTGTTCCCTTCACCGAGCCGGACATTGTTCAACGCCGGCTGATGACGATGTCATATAGTCTTTATGGTTCGGCCGAAACCGCACGTGCAATGCAGGACGATCCGGGCTCTGTGGGACTTGTTCTCATGAATACGGCACAGTCCCACTTTCCTGATGTCGTCTGGCTGCTCGATAGGTTTCCTCGTTCACGGCGTGTTTTCACAAGTACGAGCCGAGCGGTTCAGGCGCAGATGTGCCTGCGCGGTATGGGCGTTGCAGTGCTGCCAAGACCGCTTGGCGATGCCATATCTGGATTGCAGCGTGTCGAAACAGCAGATGAGCCTCCAACCAGGGATATATGGGTGGGCTACCATCACGACCTGCGACATATGGATCGACTGCGAGCGATGCTGGATATTGCCGATACGATGCTTTCCGATTCCGCGATTGCGTCATGATTTGACCTAGCGCGACGCCGTTCGCCGTGAGGGTTTAGCGCAAGGATCTGGACAGAGTGATCAAGGTTTCAATCAACAGATCAACATCGGCCTCGCCGTGGGCGGCTGACAACGCGATGCGCAGGCGGGCAGTGCCCTCCTGCACCGTAGGCGGGCGAATTGCAGGCACCCAGATGCCTTGCTCGCGCAGAGCTTGCATGACGGCAAGTGCCTTGTCGTTAGCACCAATCAGCAAGGGTTGGATGGCCGTGTGCGATTCTGTCAGCTGCCAGTCGCTACCCTGCAGGCCGGCGGCCAAGCCGCTGCGCAGGCGTGCAATTAACAGGTTCAGGTGGCTGCGCCGCCAGTCTTCTTTTGCGATCACGCGCAAACTGATACTTAGTGCGCTTGCCAGCAAGGCGGGCGCTGCGGTGGCAAACGTATAGCTGCGGGTTTTTTGCAGCAGCCATTCCACTAGTGCTGCGTCGCCGGCCACAAAGGCACCGGCCACACCGGCAGCTTTGCCCAATGTAGCCATGTAGAGCACTCGCCGCGTGCCCTGATCGTCGTACAGCCCGGCGTCGGCCAGGCTACCGCGGCCTTGCGGGCCCCTAACGCCAAAGCCGTGCGCGTCGTCCAACAGCAGCAGTGCGTCATGCCGTTCGCACAGCGCCAAGAGGGCAGGGATGTCGGCGCAGGTGCCATCCATGCTGAAGACGGCATCGCTGATGACCAGTTTGCGGCGGGCACTGCTGTGCTTTAGTTCGTGGTCCAGGGAGTCGAGGTCGATATGTGCGTAGCGATGAATCTGAGCGCGAGAAAGCCGGGCGCCATCGATCAGGCAGGCATGATTCAACGCGTCTGAGAAGATCGCGTCACCGGCTCCCACCAGCGCCGGGATGATGCCGACATTGGTGGAAAAGCCCGCATAAAAATACAGCGCACGCGGCAGACCCACAAACGCGGCAAGCTCATGCTCCAGTGCCTCGTTGGCGGCACTATGGCCGCTCACCAGCGGCGAGCCGCCAGAACCGACGCCAAAGGTCTGGGCGCCATCGCAGGCCGCCTGCACCATCTCTGGGTGTTGCGACAGTCCCAGGTAATCATTGCTGCAAAAGGCCAGCATGCTGCGCCCGTCGACCCGCAGGCGCGCGCCGCCGTCGGGAGCGACCACGGCACGGCGGCGGCGCAGGTGGGCCTGGTCCAGTTCTTCAATACGCGCCGGGAATTCGTCCAGCCATGAATTTGTCATTGCCATGCCTGTGGAAGGTTGAAGCTCAGTGTTCGCGGATTGGGCGAGCACTGAAACGGGATCGTTGCTACCAGCGGTACTTGAAGCTTTTGCTGCAAAAAAGCAATGTTGTTTTCTTGCGCCAACATGTTGGCATCTACATGGTTGGCAACCCATCCGGCCAGCGTGAGTCCACGTGCGCGAATGGCTTCGGTGGTCAGCAGGGCATGGTTCAGGCAGCCAAGCCGCAAGCCCACCACCAGCAGCACGGGCAGGCCCAAGGCTTGTGCAAGGTCGGCGCCGGTCTCAGTGTCCGAGAGGGGAACGAGAAAGCCGCCTGCGCCTTCCACCACCACTGCGTCGGCCAACTCAGTCAGTGCGCGCTGGCAGGCGACCAAATGGGCAATATCAATCCGCACTCCGGCGCGCGCGGCGGCGATGTGCGGCGACACCGGGTCGGGCAGCAGCACCGGGTTGTCGAGTTCGGGCGGCACGCTGCATGTGGCGGCTGCGCGCAGGGCGATCACGTCTTCATTGGCGTGAACACCATCGATCAGTTCCGTGCCAGCAGCCACGGGCTTCATGCCAACCACGCGGCCATGGTGTTGGGCCAGGGCATGAAGCAGGGCGGTGCTGACCAGCGTTTTTCCCACACCAGTGTCGGTGCCAGTGACAAAAATTGACAGTTTTTCGGATTGGGCATTAGTCATGGGTTTCGTCCTTAACGTCCAGCGTGGCCCGTAGCGCGGCCAGTGCGCCTTGCGCCAAATGGGCAGCCGTGTCCGCATCAAGGGCGTAGGGCGGCATTGCATAAAGCGTGTTGCCGATCGGGCGCAAGACCACGCCTTGCGCCATCGCGTGCTGGGCGTAACGGCTGGCGAACCCCGGCCTGGGGGTTGCGCCTTCAAAGCTTTCGTCTATTTCCCAGGCCCAGATCATGCCCCGTCGGCGCGCATGTCGAACCGAAGGGTGTTGCGTCAACGGAGCAAAGGCCTGATCCAGCGTCCGCGCCAGGGCAGCATTGTCCGCCAACACGTCGGACTGTTCGAACAATTCCAGCGTAGCCAGTGCCGCGCGGCAGGCCAGCGGATTGCCAGTGTACGAGTGCGAGTGCAGAAAGCCACGTGCCACTTCGTCGTCGTAAAACGCCTGGTACACCGCATCCGTGGTCAGCACGGCCGATAACGGCAGGGTGCCGCCGGTCAGCCCCTTCGAGAGGCAGATAAAGTCGGGCAATATGTCGGCCTGCTGGTGTGCAAACATTGTGCCGCTGCGACCAAAGCCGGTGGCGATCTCGTCAACGATCAGGTGCACTTGGTAGCGATCGCACAGCGCGCGTGCTTGAGTCAGATAGCTGGCGTCGTACATGACCATGCCCGCGGCGCACTGAATCATGGGCTCAAGAATCAGCGCCGCCGTTTGCGCATGGTGCTGCTCCAACCAGCGTTCTAGCCCTGATGCAGCACGATGCGCCACGTCCGCAGCGCTTTCGCCCGGCTGCGCGCCTCGCGCATCAGGACTGGGTACGGTGGCGGCCAGTCGAATCAGCGGCGCATAGGCTTCGCGAAACAGGGCGATATCGGTGACACCCAGCGCGCCCACTGTCTCACCGTGGTAGCCGCCAGCCAAGCCCACAAAGTGACTTTTCTCAGGGTGGCCTGCGTTGCGCCAATAGTGAGCGCTCATTTTCAAGGCAATTTCGGTGGCGCTGGCGCCATCGCTGCCATAAAACGCATGTCCCAGACCGGTCAGTGCGCTCAGCCGCTCGGACAATTCCACAACAGGCGCATGGGTGAAGCCGGCCAGCATGACGTGATCAAGCTGCTCCAATTGATCGCGCAGTGCCGACTTGATGTGTGGATGGCCGTGGCCAAACAGATTGACCCACCAGGAACTGATGCCGTCCAGATAACGGCGGCCTTCAAAGTCATATAGCCACACGCCTTCAGCTTTCGCGATGGGCGCTGGGGGCTGGGATTCGTGCCGTTTCATCTGTGTGCAGGGGTGCCACACATGGCGCAGGCTGCGCTCAATCATGGAAGAGTTGTTCATGGACCTTGTTGTTGATCGTGAATAGACAGGTGGCCTGGCGCTTTCAACGTAAAGCTAGGCTGCAGTCACTTCGCGAGTATTTAATTCATCGATTTAGACCGCAGGCGCCAGATAAGGCCTGCGGATTGATGCCGTCTACATTATCTTAACCATCTTCTGAAACGACGGCGTTGGCTGACATAGCCCAGCATCGCATCATGACTTATGCCAGGGACTTCGCTGCCTACGGCTCGCTAGAAACGTTGTTTCGCAATAATGGCCTATAGTCAGTCTGACTGAGTTGCACCAATTCAACCGAAGCGCTGTTGGGCGTTGTTAAAGCCGGTATGGGCATAGGTGTCATCATCGAAGCATGCGTGAACGTTTCGCGCGACGCTGAGTCGCTTCAAATCATTCAAGGAGCCCCCTCGCTACTAGCGTATGAATACTTCGCGTCTTATCACGTGGACTCAGTCGACCGTGTCGGGATGATGGTGGCCGAGATTGCCCCGCGCGGCCGCCCCGGGGTTGAACCCATGCCCCATCAAGGACTAAGCTGACCGCTGGCTATCGAGAGCGGCGCCCGCGGATCCTCAAGACAGCAATACCGGAACCGCTCGCCGCAAGGAGAGCACCATGCGACATGCGGTAGATTTGTCCGGGCGCGTGGCTATTGTCACTGGCGCCAACTCGGGGATCGGGCGTGGCGTCGCCCTGGAATTGGCGGCAGCGGGGGCGCGGGTTGTCGTCAACCACCGTCCCAACGAAGACTCCGAGCGACGCGGTGTCGAGGTCGTGCAGGAAATCGCACGTGCGGGCGGCAAGGCTGTTCCGGCTGCCGCCGACATCAGTCGCGAAGAAGATGTCGAGCATCTATTCCGGGTGGCCGTGGATCATTACCAGGGCGTCGACATCCTGATCAACAACGCCGGCATCGAACAGCCGGCCGCCATTCAGGACATGACGCTGGCTCAGTGGCAGAAGGTCATCGACGTCAACCTGACCGGCCAATTCTTGTGTGCCCGTGCCGCCGCCCGGGCCTTCCTGAATCGCGTGCCCCCACCGCCGGCCAACGCGGCCGCAGGCAAGATCGTTTTCATCAGTTCAGTCCACGAGGTTATCCCGTGGGCATTCCAGGCCAACTATGCAGCGTCCAAAGGGGGCGTGTCGCTGCTGATGCAGTCGTTGGCGCAAGAGCTTGCTCCCATGAAGATTCGCGTCAATTCCGTAGCGCCCGGGGCGATACGCACGCCCATCAACGCGCCTGCTTGGGACACACCGGAAAGCCTGGCGTCGCTGCTCAAGCTGATTCCGTACGGGCGTATCGGTGAACCGGAGGACGTGGCGCGCGCCGTCGCCTGGTTGGCCAGCGACGATTCCGATTACGTCACTGGTTCCACGCTGTTCATCGACGGCGGCATGACGTTGTATCCTGCGTTTCGCGGTGCGGGTTGAGCGCATGTCCAAGCCCATTGAAGACTATGGTCTGATCGGCAACATGCTGTCCGCGGCGCTGGTGGCGCGCGACGGTTCCATCGATTGGCTGTGCTTGCCGCATTTCGATTCGCCGGCCTGCTTCGCCGCTTTGCTGGGCGACGATAGCCACGGCCGCTGGCTGGTCGCGCCCTGTCATCCGGGGCACACCACGCGCCGCTACCTGCCCGATACCGCCGTGCTGGAAACCCTCCATGAGACGCCCTCCGGCGTCGTACGCGTGTACGACTTCATGCCCCTGAGCGATGACGAAGAACGGGTGGATGTGGTGCGCATTGTGCAAGGCGAGTCGGGTCAGGTCGACATGCAAATGGAATTGACGCTGCGCTTTAACTACGGGCAGGCGGTTCCCTGGGTGCGGCGGCGTGATTATGGCCTGAGTGCGATCGCTGGACCCGATGCCGTCGAACTGCATACGCCCGTGCCATTGGAAGGCCGCGACATGAAAAGCGTGGCTCGCTTCATCCTGCGGCAAGGCGAGATCGTGCCCTTTACCTTGTCGTACCATCGCTCGCACAAGACGCCGCATTTTGTGCCCGACCGTATGGAAAGCATGGACCGCACTATTGCCTGGTGGCACGAATGGGCCAAGCGGTGCCATTGGGACGACGGTCCGGGCGCACGGCGCGACGCGGTGGTGCGATCGTTGATCACGCTGAAACTGCTGACTTTTCAGCCAACCGGCGGCATCGTGGCGGCGCCCACGACTTCGCTGCCCGAACAACTGGGCGGCAGCCGCAACTGGGATTACCGCCACTGCTGGCTGCGCGATTCAGCCCTGACGTTGTATGCCTTGCTGAATGCCGGCTACCGGGAAGAAGCCGAGGCCTGGCGGCAATGGCTGCTGCGCGCGGCGGCCGGCCACCCCAATCAACTGCAGATCATGTATGGCATCGCCGGCGAACGCTGGCTCCCCGAGCACGATATTCCCTGGCTGCCGGGCTACGAGGGAAGTAGGCCGGTACGCCTGGGCAATGGCGCAGCCGGTCAGATGCAGCTGGACGTGTATGGCGAACTGATCGAGACCCTGCATGCCGCGCGGGTGGCCGACTTGGCGCCGCTGGCCGAAGCTTGGCGCATGCAGAAGGTGCTGCTCAAACCGCTTGAAGCGCTATGGCGACAGCCGGATCATGGAATCTGGGAAATGCGCGGGCCGCGCCGGGCCTTCACGCATTCGCGGCTGATGTGCTGGGTGGCGCTGGATCGTACCGTGAAGTCTTGTGAGCGCTTTGGCCTGGAAGGCCCGGTAGATCGCTGGCGAGCCTTGGCCGCCGAGATCCGCGAGGACATATGCACGCATGGCTACGACGCCGGACGCAACACCTTTGTTCAGTATTACGACGGCACAGCGCTGGACGCCAGTTTGCTGTTGATTCCGCAGGTTGGCTTTCTGCCGGTGGATGATCCGCGCGTGTCGGGCACCGTGCAGGCGGTCGAACGCGAGTTGTTGCGCGACGGCCTGCTGCTGCGCTATTCGACCGAGCGTAGCGACGATGGTCTGCCGGGCAACGAAGGCGTGTTCCTGGTGTGCAGTTTCTGGCTGGCCGATGCCTACATCATGCTGGGCCGACTGGATGACGCGCACTGCTTGTTCGATCGTCTGCTGTCGCTGCGCAATGATCTGGGACTGCTGGCCGAAGAGTACGACGTGGTGCGCAAGCGCCTGGTGGGCAATTTCCCGCAGGGCTTTTCGCACATCGGCTTGGTCAATACTGCCTATAACCTGAGCGCTGCGGGTGGCACGGCGCGCCAGCGCTCATCGCGCGACGCGCCGCAGGATTGAGGGCGGGGATTATTGCGGTGCGCGGAAACTTCGCCAAGCTCCACGGTAACTCGTCCGTCTCAGTGTTCGGGATTGGTCACCATAATGATTTTTGACACGAGTTCGGCCGTATTCTTGGCGCCCAATTTTTTCATTAGCCGGCCGCGATGTACTTCGACTGTGCGGTGCGAGATACCCAATGCCTGCGCCGTTTCCTTGCAAGTCAGGCCATTGACGATATAGCCGGATATTTCCTGCTCGCGGTGCGTCAGCTCTGCCGTTTTAGTCCGGTTGTGGTGGATGCGTTCGAAGCTCCAGATCATCAGGTTGAAGGGCTGTTCGGGCGTCAGCGTCACGCCACGTGCACGCGCCCAGAAAATCTGCCTGTCGCGATGTTGCATGAAGCGTTCGTCTTCGTAACTTGTCTTGATGCGCAGTGCATGCAGACAGCGTTCACCGATCTCGTAATAGTCCGCGCTGCTTGGGTAGAGCTTCAGGATCAGCTCTCCCTCCAGATCTTCGACTTCGTAACCGAATAGCGTCGCAAACGCCTTGTTGCATCGCAAGATGGTTCGATTCTTGGTGATGATTTGCGGCGCAGGCGACTCGCGAAACGCCAGTTCTTCGAGATTGTGATCGAGCATGATTCTCTTTGGTTGTACGTATTTATGTACGTAGTTGCACGCATAGACATACGTATGCTAGCGGGCCAACATATAAAAAACAAACACGTTGAAAACACAAACGCTGGGAGACAGCATGGCATCACATACCGTGTCCATCGTTGGCAGCGGCCATACCAAGTTCGGCCGGCTCGACGCACTGACTCTGGAAGACCTCATCGTGTCCGCCACGCGCGAGGCACTCGCCGATGCGAAAATCGACGCATCGGAGATAGACGCTGTGTATCTCGGGCACTTCAATTCCGGCATGGTGCCTGACGGCTTCGCATCGTCGCTGGTTCACCAGGCATCGCCCGATCTGCGCTTCAAGCCGGCCACCCGGTGTGAAAACGCTTGTGCTTCGGGCGCGGCGGCGCTGTTTGCCGGCATGGCCGCCATACAAGCCGGGCAGGCTGAAGTCGTGTTGGTTGTCGGGGCCGAGAAAATGACCTCAAACAGCACCGAAGATGTCACCCGCGCCCTGGCTGGGGCAGGCTACCAAAACAGCGAGCAAGAACGGGCTCTTAGCTTTCCCCAGGTATTTGCCATTGCGGCGCAGGCCTATACCGAGCGCTATCAAGACCCCATGTCGGCCATGGCCGCCATTGCCTCCAAAAACCACCATAATGCGCTCGCCAATCCACTGGCGCACATGCACCGGGCCTTGAGCGTAGAAGCGTGTAATACGGTTTCCGACAAAAACCCGATGATCGCGCCTCCCCTGCGGTTGTCGGACTGCTCCCTGATTACCGATGGCGCGGCAGCCGTTGTATTGGTCAGTGCCGCCCGGGCAAAGCAGTTTCAAAAAGAGGTCGCCATACGGGCCACTGCCCACGTCAGCGATCTTCTCCCCATGTCGGCGCGCGACTTTCTGGCTTTCGAAGGCCCCCAGAAGGCCATGGCGCAAGCCTTGCAGCAGGCGGGAATCACGACCGCTGATCTCGACTTCGCCGAAGTGCACGACTGCTTTACGATCGCCGAGCTATTGATCTATGAGGCTTTGGGGCTGGCTCCCAAAGGCCAAGGCCACCGCGTGCTGGATGACGGCACGGTCATGCGCGGCGGCGCCTTGCCGGTCAATCTTTCTGGCGGGCTCAAGGCCAAGGGCCACCCGGTGGGTGCCACCGGCGTTTCGATGCATGCCATATCGTTCCGTCAGTTAACCGGCCAGGCTGGCGAGATGCAGATCGACGCACCCGAGTTGGGTCTGGTCTTTAACATGGGCGGCACCGGCGTGGCTAACTATGCCAGCGTTCTTCAGGCAAAAAGGGCGTAGTCGGGCATGAATATCGCACAGTGGTTGTACGCGCGGGCGCAGCTCACGCCCGATGCGCCGGCCTTGCTTCAGGGCAACACCTTGATGGCAGATTACGGCCAGTTTGCTGCCCAGGCCTGTTCCGTGGGGCAAAGCTTGCGGCACGATCATGGCATCGAACCCGGTGACCGCATTGCGCTTTACATGCCAAATCGTATCGAGCAGTTGGTGCTGATGTACGCCGCATGGTGGGTCGGGGCGGTCGTTGTGCCCATCAATTACAAGTTGCATGCCAAAGAGGCCGCATGGATCGCCGATAACGCAGAGGCCTCGCTGGTGTTCAGCGACGATGGCCAGTCGCTGCGTGAGGTCAGCTTACCGCAAGGCTGTCGCGAGTTCGGTGTCGATACGCCCGACTACACGGCCATGCTTGACGGCAGCCATGCCGTGGCCGCGCCCATCCCATTAGCCACCGACACGCTGGCCTGGCTGTTCTATACGTCGGGCACGACGGGGCGCCCGAAAGGCGTCATGCTGACGCACGACAATCTGATCGCCATGTCGCTGTGCTATGCGGTCGATGTGGCCGAGGCCAGCCAACATGACGCCGTCTTTTATGCGGCGCCCATGTCGCATGGCGCTGGCCTGTACAACTTTATTTTCGTACGCGTGGGCGCGCGACATGTGGTGCCTGCAACACGTGGCTTTGACTGTGCCGAGATCCTCGATCTGGCCAAGCAACTGGGTGAGGTGTCGATGTTTGCCGCACCCACCATGGTCAAGCGTCTGGTCGCGGCCGTCAAAGCCAGTGGGTCGGACGGTGCCGGCATTAAATCCATCATATGCGGCGGCGCGCCCATGTATGCGGCCGATTTCATCCAGGCGCTCGATGCCCTGGGCCCGAAGTTCGCACAAATCTACGGGCAGGGCGAAAGCCCCATGACGATTTCCGCCATGCGCGGCGAACTGATCGGCGATCGAGAGCATCCGCAATGGGGTGCGCGTATCGCGTCTGTGGGCACGGCGCAATCGTGCATCGAGCTGCGTATTGTTGATGAAGACCTGCGCGATGCTCCGCTGGGCACCCATGGTGAAGTGCTGGTGCGAGGGCGCACCGTGATGCAAGGATACTGGCGCAACAGCCAAGCAACGCAAGAAACGCTGGTCGATGGCTGGCTGCGTACGGGTGATATCGGTTACCTCAATGAAGCTGGCTTTCTCACGCTGACCGACCGCTCCAAAGATGTGATTATTTCCGGCGGCACCAATATCTACCCGCGTGAAGTCGAAGAAGTGCTTTCCCGCCACCCTGACGTCTTCGAGGTGGCGGTGGTGGGCAGCCCGCATCCTGAATGGGGCGAGGAAGTCGTGGCATTTGTGGTTAGCCGAAAGGGTGTCTCTGTAGACGCTGCCACCCTTGAGGCCTGGTGTCGGGCCGAAATCGCTTCGTTCAAAAAGCCAAAACGCTACGTGTTCTGCCAAGACCTGCCCAAGAACAGCTACGGAAAAATATTGAAGACCGCATTGCGAGAGGCGGCCAACCAGTCTGTATGAACGTGCGCAGTCTTGCGCGTGTTCTGGTTTGTAGGTTTATGAGAAGAACGGAGGAGCAAACATGAAACGACGTGAATTTATAAGATCTGCGGGCATCATCACAGGCGCGGCAGCGATCGGAGGTTTTCCTTTTATCGCGTCCGCAAAAGACAAAATTTCATTCAAGTTCGATAGTTATATTTCCGAAACGGCAGGGCCTTCAGGCCTAGATCAATGGTTTTTGACCGAGCTTGAAAAACGGTCGAACGGGGTCGTGAACGTACGTCGTTACTGGGCGGCATCGCTGAACAAAGTAGGCGAACACCTGTCCGCCGTGCGCGATAAAACATCCGAGATGTCACTGATTTCTCCGGGATATTATCAAGCCGATCTGCCGGTCACGCGCGGGCTGGAATGGTATTACAAGATGCAGCGTGCCGATGCCTTGCAGTTGGTGTGCCGCGATGTCTACGAGCAATTTCAACCGTTGCGCGACGAGTGGGAAAAGCGCCATCGCGCCAAGGTCATGTATTGGACCAACTGGAATTACGCGCCCTTTATTACCCGCAAGCCCATTAATTCGCTAGACGACATCAAGGGCCTGCGTATACGCGGTTACGGTGTTGCCACGGACGTCATTGAACGCCTGGGCGGAACCGCAGTGCCCATGGCCGCCCCAGAGGTCTATACCGCGCTTGAACGCGGTGTGTTGGACGGTGTTTACGGCTTTGATTTCATTACTGCCGTGGCTTACAAGCTGCACGAAATCGCGCCGCACTTTACCGACATCGGCGATGGTCCGCATGGGCCTTCGGCCACCGTGATCAACACGGAGGTATGGAACGGTTTCCCGCCGGAAATCCAGGCATTGTGCAACGACATCGTGGCAGAAATCTACGCCGGAAAATACACCGAAATCATGAGTGGCCTGAACCAGAAGTATGTAGACAAGGCTCAAAAAGAAGGTGTCAAGTTCAGCCGACTTTCTGACGAACAGAAAAAGGCCGCAACCCAAATCGTGCAGCCGGCGCAGGTCAAGAAGTGGGAAACAGAAGTCGCCAAGCCCGCGGGGATAGACGGCGCGCAAATGCAAAAACTGGTGGACGCGGCCATAGCCAAATACGATCCCTCTGGAACCTTGAAACGGCCGTCTGAACTGGCGCTGGGCGTTTAACAGCGGTATTCCCAACGTGACACAACGATTGCGTCCGCCAGGGCGCAATCCTCCGATACCGGAGTCATCATGAAGCGCCTCGAAAGTCTGTTCAATACCCTGTCCAATTGGTTCGGGATCGTTGCTTTGGCATGTCTGCTGTTTCTCATGTTTGGCACGACGCTGGATGTTGTCGTGCGTGGCCTGACAGGCCGTCCCATATCGGGTGTCTTCGAAATGGCAGAGCTCAGCATGGTGCTGCTTGTTTTCATGGGGCTAGGCTGGACCAAACGCGACAACGCGCACATCCGTGTGACGATTTTGCTTGAGAAAATGCCCCACAAACTACGCCGTGTTTTCGAGAGCGTCGCATGGGGTACAGCCGCGCTGCTGCTCTTGCTGCTTGCCATTCCGTCCAGCATGGATGCCGTGCATTCGTTTGCAATCCGTGAGTTTCGCTGGGGTTATATCGAATTCCCCATCTGGTGGGCCAAAATTGCACTTGCCCTAGGCTTGTGGTTTGCCTTTCTACAAATGGCGCTCCAGTGCTTGCAGACCGCCGTCACCGGCGAGCTACCAGACATCGACGATGGTGTTTCACCAGGTAAAGCCTTGCACTAAGCATGCGCTCATCATCTCCACCAACATAATAGATAACGAGCCTCGGCGAGCATCGGGGCAGCGAGACACGCCATGGACTTGATTTCCGCCACCACTCTGGCGATCTGCCTGATATTCGGGCTGATGTTGATAGGCACACCGGTGTTTGCGGCGCTAGGCATCGCCGGCGTGGCCGGCATCGTCATGATCGAGAATCTCGATTTTGTGTTGAACCGGCTTAAATCATTCTCGTACCACCAGTCAGCCTCTTATTTGTTGACGGTTATCCCGCTCTTCATACTGATGGGTGCTTTCGCACACCATGCCGGCATTGGCCAAAGGCTTTTCGGCGTGGCGCGCAAGTGGGTGGGGCACTGGCCGGGTGGCCTTGCCATGGCTAGCGTACTGACCAGCGCCGGGTTTGCAGCGACCTCGGGGTCCAGCGTTGCCACCGCAGCAACCGTAGGTTCTGTCGCCATCCCAGAAATGAAAAAAGCCGGCTATGATCCGCGTCTGTCTGCTGGCGCTGTGGCCGCCGGGGGTGTACTAGGGGTGCTGATCCCACCCAGCGTATTACTCATTTTCTATGCTGCGCTCACCGAAGTATCGGCGGGCAAGATGCTGGTGGCCGGGATCATTCCGGGCATTTTGACCACCCTGGTTTTCATGTTGGGCATATGGGTCATTAGCGTCAGGCTGAAGTCGCCTCAGGACGCCACACCCATCGCCAACTGGCGAGAGCGCTTTGCATCGCTCAGCGATGCCTGGCAGGTCATCGTGTTGTTCCTCGTCGTGCTTGGCGGTATTTACCTGGGTTTTATGACGCCTACCGAGGCGGGCGCAGTCGGGGCTTTCGTCGCCTTCTTGATGCTGTGCTTTTCGAAGCAGGGGCGGCCCAACCTGAAGCGCAATCTTTACGAGAGCTGCCGCTCTTCGATCACCACGACCGTCATGATCCTGATGACGATGATAGGCGCGGGCATTTTCAGCTATTTTCTTAGCCTCGCGCAGATCCCGCAAATGATCGCCAGCAGTGTGGTCGACTCCAGCTTTCCGCCGATGTTGATCATTGGTCTGCTGCTGCTCATTTATTTTCCGCTGGGCATGTTCCTGGACGCGTTCTCCATGCTGGTCATTACGCTGCCCATCATGTTTCCGACCGTCGTCTCGCTAGGATACGATCCGATCTGGTTCGGTATTCTTGCCGTGAAAATGTGCGAGATCGGCCTGATCACACCGCCGGTGGGCCTGAACGTCTATGTGATCGCAGGCATAGATCGCCAGACACCGCTAACCCAGATATTTCGTGGCGCGTGGTGGTTTGTCATCATGGAAATCATCACGACGCTGCTGCTATTTTTCATACCCGTGCTGGTGACGTGGCTGCCTGAGAATATGCTGGGGAAATAATTAGTCTTTGGCGGTGATGGCGTTTCGCCTTCGATCGCGCTGGTTTGGACGATATCTTCGGTTAATGCGGCTAGGCTGGCTTCGTCGCGCAGTGCTATACCCACGTCTGCCAGACGGCTGAGTAGCAGGCCTTGAGCGCGGCTAACCGCGATCAAGGGTTCTGCCCAGGCGACGAGGTTGTATTGCCAGTCAGATCGATGCGGCGATTGCCAGAGATATTCGCCGCGTTTCATGCGGTGATCGTGTGGTGTTTTGTCTTGTTGTCAAGTTTTGATACAAGGGCGCTGTTTCAATTACCTAGGCGAAAGAAAACGCCCTGCTGGTGAAGCTTCTCCACGACAGCCCGCATTAAAGCTTTCTTTCACACTTTTGATTCATATTAAACAATGCTTTAATATGATGATCCGACATGAAAGCGAACTTTAGAATGAATCGGATCACAGGTACATACGCGACTTCCACCACGCTAGGCGAAACGGTGCGCGCCTTCGTGCCGCATCCGCTACCGCCCGTCGATCCTCCTTTGAGAACGCCATCCTTTACCGAGTTGAATCGACAAGCGGAATTGGCGCTGGCTAGGTTGTCTGGCGTGTCTGGGCTCGTGCCGTCAGTGGATTGGCTGCTTTATAGTGCTGTACGAAAGGAGGCCTTGCTGACATCACAACTGGAAGGTACGCAGGCCACCCTGATGGATCTGTTTGATGAGGAAGCGGGCTTCAACGTCAGCAACACTGATGACGTAGCTGAGGTCACCAACTATTTGCAGGCCTTTCGGTTGGTACAGGGGCAACTGCGTGATCCGAAGGGGCTCCCCATCAGTGTGCGCCTCCTGTGCGATGCGCATCGATTGCTGCTTGGTGGTGTACGCGGCGCGGGTAAGCAGCCCGGAGAGCTGAGACAATCGCAGAATTGGATTGGTGGCACTCGGCCCGGTAATGCTGTCTTTGTGCCTCCGCCGCCGGAGCGTGTGCCAGAATTGTTGTCAAATCTCGAGCGGTTTATCCATGACGAATTGAGTGACCTTCCTCCCTTGGTCAAGGTTGCACTGGTTCACGCGCAGTTCGAGACTATCCATCCATTTCTGGACGGCAATGGGCGCATCGGCCGCCTGCTGATCGCGGCGTTGTTGGAGCACTGGAAGCTGCTCCCTGAACCGTTGATGTATCTTAGTGGTTACCTGAAGCGCTACCAAATCGAGTACTACCGACGTCTGTCGGTCATTCGTACCGAGGGTGACTGGGAAGCATGGGTGTCGTTCTTTCTCGAAGGCGTTGCAGTGGCGGCGGCGGAAGCTGAGCAAAGTATCATCGCGATTGCTAGCCTGGTCGCTGCCGACCGGCGCAAGCTGCTCCAATCGCCCAAGTCCAGTCCCGCCAGCTACCGGCTATTCGAACAACTGCCTATGATGCCGCGTTTTTCCGTGGAGCGTGCCCGTCAGCAACTCGACACTACGTTTCCAACGGCGAACTCAGCGGTGCGGGTATTGGAGCACTTGGGCATTGTGGTTGAAGTGACTGGTCAGAAGAAAAACCGCAGCTATAGCTATCAAGCCTACGTGGATTTTCTGGCACAGTGATAATGAGCGGCTTTCCGTGTCCTAATCCTAAAACAAAAAAGCCGCAGTCTCATTTTGAACGGATGACCTCACCCTCGAAATTCTACAACCCTATGTCTACTCGAAGGGGGAGCTTACGGTGTCGAGGTCTTCCATGCAGTTAGCCTAAGTCAAACTAAATGGCAACTGGCGTAGAGGCTTGCCGGTCAGACTGGTTATGGCATTGGCAAAGGCTGGTGCCAATGGCGGCAAACCCGGCTCGCCGATACCCGTCGGTGGTTCTGCGCTAGGCACGACGTGGATGGCGAATGTCGGTACGTCGGTGATGCGTGCCACGGTGAAGTCGCCAAAATTGTTTTGTTCGACCACGCCATCCTTGAGCGTAATGGCCGAGCCTGGCAGACACATGGACATGCCCATGATCGCCGCGCCTTGCACTTGCGCTTCCAGAGTACGTGGATTGACTGCGAGGTTGCAATGTACGCCGGCTGTGACCGTATGCAGTACGGGTCGGCCATCTTGTACCGACGCTTCCACGACATATGCAACAACCGAGCTGAATGATTCATGTACGGCGACGCCCCAGGCACGTCCTTCAGCGAGTTTCTGTTTGCCATAACCACTCTTGTCTACCGCCAATTGCAACGCTGCTTTGTGGCGTGTGTTCTTATCGCCAAAGAGTTGCATTCGGTAAGCTACCGGATCTTGTTCGGTACTGCGTGCGATTTCGTCGATCAAGGTCTCCATCACAAATGCGGTGTGTGTGGAACCTACGCTGCGCCACCACAATACCGGTACGTTGAGCTGTGGATGATGCACCGTCAGGCGCATCGGTACATCGTAAGGATCGCGCATGCCTTCCGTGGCTGTGCCATCGATCCCGTCCTTGACCTGAAACTGCTCGAACACCGAGCCGGCAGTGATGGACTGACCTACTAAGACATGGTCCCAGGCCAGCACTTTACCGCGCTCGTCAAACCCTATGCGTGCGTGGTGCAAGTGCATAGGACGGTAGTAGCCGCCGTGCATATCATCCTCGCGACTCCAGAGCGTACGCACCGGCACATCCAAACCGGCAGACCGCGCGGCCTTAGCGATTTCGCACGCCTCGACTACGAAGTCGCTACCGCTGGAAAAGCGTCGGCCGAAACCACCGCCTGCCATTTGTACATGCACATCAACTTGTTCCGGCTTGAGGCCCAATGCGCGTGCGGCTGCCGCCCCGTCCAAACCTGGGCATTGCGAGCCGGTCCACACTTCAGCGCGTCCATCCGAAAGTTTGACTGTGCAATTAAGCGGCTCCATCGCTGCATGTGCGAGATAGGGAAATATGTACTCGGCTTCAATTTTTTTAGGGGCGCTCTCCAACGACGTCATCTCGGCGTCGAATTTTTTCGGGCCGGGCTGAGTGACTAATGCGCGATACTGAGCGAGTTGCTTTTCGCTATCCACTTTTTCGACGGTGGCCGTGTTCCATTCTACCTTCAACGCATCGCGTCCCTGCTTGGCAGGCCAGTAACCATCTGCGATCACGGCCACGCCTTCGCCGTCATGATCCAGCGGTATACGGAATACCGCCTTCACGCCTTTCACGGAGCGTGCAGCACTATCATCTAGCGACGCCAGACGGGAGCCGAATACTGGTGGACGTGCTACGACGGCTGTCAGTTGATTAGGTAGATGGACATCAATGCCGAACTGTTGTTTGCCACTGCTTTTGGCATACGCATCCAGGCGCGTGGTAGGACGACCGATGATGCGAAAATCTTTTGGATTTTTCAGCGTGATTTTTTCAGGGACTGGAACACGCATTGCCGCTTCCGTCAACTGACCGTAACTGAGTTCTCGTCCTCCTGGTTCTACTACGAAACCCGCTTGCGTACGCAGCGTCGACACATCTACATTCCAACGTGCCGCAGCGGCACTCATTAACATTGCGCGGGCACGGGCGCCCAGTTCGCGATATTGCGTAAAACTGTTTTTTACAGCAGTGGAGCCACCGGTCAGGTGTATGCCAAAAAGCGGATCTACATAAGCGGGATCATTCGAGCCGTGCTTGCTGCGAACCAGATTCCAATCCGCGTCCAGCTCTTCCGCCAAAATCATAGGCAGTGCGGTCTGCACACCTTGACCAAACTCTAACCGATTGACGGCGACCGTAACTTCACCATTAGGCGCAATATGTAAAAACGCTGAAGGCTGTTGAGTCGGTTTCAGCGCAGTATCTGCAGTTTGACTCATCGCAAGGTGAGGAAAGGCGCCGAGAGCCAGGCCGACAGTGCCCGTCAGCTTAAAAAATTGGCGCCGTGAAAATGTGCCGGCTTTTTCAGGTTGATCGCGGTTCATCAAATGCTGCAGCGCACGCGGCATTTCGCTGTAATCGATATTGGGCAACATGGCGTTTCCTTCAGGCGATAGCTTTGGCAGCATCAGCTACTGCAGCGCGTATGCGAACGTAGGTACCACAGCGGCAAATATTGCCAGCCATAGCGGAATCGATCTCGGCGATGCTAGGTTGTTTGCCGCGCGGCAGTGACTTGAGAAAGGCGGTCGCACTCATGATTTGGCCGCTCTGACAGTAACCACACTGGGCTACATCATGCTTGACCCAGGATTCATGCACCGCCGCACCAACTCGGTCGCTGCCATTGGTAGCGGACTCGATTGTGGTGATCTTGGTACCTGCTACGGAAGATACCGGCGTAATACATGATCGAATCGCTGCGCCATCCATGTGAACGGTGCAGGCGCCACATAAAGCAGCCCCGCAACCGAATTTGGTGCCGGTAAGTTGCAGGGTGTCGCGCAAGACCCATAGCAGTGGCGTGTCGTCAGCGACATCCACTTGAACGTTTTTGCCGTTGAGATTAAGTGTGACCATGAAAGCCTCCGATGGTGAACAGGAAAATGTTGATCCTCTTAGGTCTATGTCGCCGATACTATTTTTGCTTTATTCGATGGATGCATTGTGACCGCTATGCTGTCATTAACGCTTGCCTGATCCGATGTGCTTATTGCCCAATTTGATGAGTCGTCATCGAAACTGCTAAACAACCCGCACCGCTGGTGCTAGGCTACGTTTTAGAATTAATTCTTGTGCAATGACTTGAGATCGAGGGACAAAATGCAGACAACGGATAGCGATATGCTTGCCAGATTGGTCGGCGATATTGCCCGAACCGATGGCGAGCATAGCGTGCAGATTCCTGCGCTGATGATGTACCGGTGCAGTGCTGTTACCGATCCCATGCCTTGTATTTATTACGGTTTGGGGCTCGCAATGACGGTGCAAGGATGCAAGCGCGTCACATTGAGTGATGAGATTTTTAGCTATGGGCCAGGGCAGTCACTCGTTACGTCACTGGATCTGCCTGTGGTGTCATATGTCACGTCTGCCAGTTCTGCGGAACCTTATCTGGGGCTACGTCTGGAGCTGGATGCTCGCGCTATTGCACAATTGGCTGCCGAGATGGATTTTTCTTCACCGCTTCAAACCGTGCCATCGCGGGCTTTATCCATCGTGACTTTGGAAGAAGGCCTGTTGGATGCGCTGATCCGTCTGGTTCGCTTATTGGAAGAGCCGCAGCTTATTCCTCTGGTTGCGCCGCTGATTCAACAAGAGATCATTGTTCGCCTGTTAGGTGGGGAACACGGTCCATCGCTCAGACATCTGGTTGCAGTGGGTTCCCCAAGCCAGCAGGTTGCCAAAGTTATCGCCTGGCTGAAGCAGCACTATACGGAAAATATTGCGATGGATGATTTGGCCATCAAAGCGCATATGAGTCCTTCCACCTTCCGTCAACATTTTCGGGTGGTGACAGGTATGAGTCCCTTGCAGTACTTAAAAAACTTGCGCTTGCAGGATGCCCGACAACTGATGCTTAACGAAGATATTGATGCGGGTAGCGCAGCATTGCGAGTAGGGTACGAGAGTGCATCTCAGTTCAGCCGTGAATACACTCGTTTGTTTGGCGCCCCGCCTCTAAGAGATATTAAACGCGTACGATTGGCTTCTTTATAAACGCAGCAGCCTTTATCAACATTCGCTTCACGCACTACACGTTGTATCGAGTTCAACTCGGCGTAGATTGGAAACGTGCGTGGACGATGCCGTGCTACTAGGCTTGTCGCCGCGCAATCGCAAGGTAGAAACTGAGCCCAAGCATGGTCAGGCCAGATATCCGCGTTAACAACCTGGAACGTGTCGCACGGGCGGAATTTGACTGAAGCAATTGGTCTGCGGCGAAGACTGCCGCGACGTCGACCAGAGTGTTAAGTACAACGCAGATGGTTCCCAACAGCACTAATTGCGGAATGATTGGTTCATTTGGAGCCGCGAATTGTGGAAGAAAAGCCAGGAAGAATAGAGCTGTTTTAACGTTCAGGGCCTCAACAACAATTCCTTCAAGTAGCGCACGACGTGTTCCTTGGGTTGTGAGCGACACTGAGGTAAACGATGGCTGGCTGCTGCGCATCAGCAGGCGAATGCCTAGGTAGGCCAGATAGGCGGCGCCAACATACTTGACCACGTTGAATGCCATCGCGGATTGTGCGATTACCACCGATAGGCCGACCGCTGCGGCGAATACGTGGACCAATCCGCCAAGGCCCGTGCCCAAGCACGACGCCAAACCTTCTGATCGGCCGCCGGCAACCGTTCGAGCTACGACATATGCAATGCCAGGACCCGGTGTGATGGCTAGGATGATGGCCGCAAGCAAGAACGGAATCAGCAGCATGGTTTGCGTGCCTCAGTTGTTTGCGGGCTTTGTGCGAGCCAGCGGATGTGCAATGCCACCATCGCCATAAGTCTCGAGAACTTGAGCTATGACAATCTGATAGCCATCGAGCCAACGGGCTTGTTTCCGCTTGGCTGCGAGATGGGCGGGATGATTGATCAACTGTTCAAGCGCTTCCCGTGTTTCCCAGTAGTACACGTTCGAGATGAGCCCCGTCGTGGGGTCCTCCCAATTTTCTTCACCCAGGTAGCCGGAAATGGATTTCGCGGTCTGGGCGATCACACTATCCAAAGCATGGAACTCTTCGTCGTAATCGCGCTTGGCAAAAGTAAATGTGGATGTGTACATATTTTTCTCAACGTGATCTCAGTGCCGGGGTGTGTCGATGACGACTTACTCGGCGGCGCGCATGGATGCCGCCAGCTCACGGCTTCCCCGCACATCGAGCGCCTCTGCCGCGCCCAGGCGATCGCGGGCTTCTTTGTTCTGGCTGAGTTTGATTTTGCCCACCAACGACGTGATGGAAATTTCGATACCTACAATATTGCGCAACATGCTGTCGATGAAATCAGGCGGCGAGTCGGTCATCTTCCAGGGCTGAGGTTCGGCCGCTTCATGCCGGCGTGTCAGGCGAGCAACGATGCCGCGCACGAAACGCTCATCGTCGCGTATGGTCAGGAGGCCGTGCGCATGCACAACTTCATAGTTCCAGGTGGGCACCTGGCGGTGCGCCTCATGCTTGCTGGGGTACCAATTGGGTGAGATGTACGCCTGGGCTCCGCGAAAAACGACCATTACTGGTGTCCCGGTGGGACAACGCTGCCATACGGGATTCGCGCGGGCCACGTGGGCCGAGAGTAAGCCGTGCGGCCCCTGGTCAGGATCGATTTCGAACGGAAGGTGATTGGCGTCCAGTCCATCAGGCCCGTGCGTAACCAGCACGCCCAAGGGGTGTTCGCGGATGACGCGATGCATGACGTCGGGCCGAGTTTCGGCAAAGTGCTCGGGAATGTACATGGCTAATGACAATAGAGGGCAAAGGCGCAAGCGCCAGACATGATGACTATCGCGCAAAACAGGCACAATTAAAAGATCCAGTTTTGATCATTTAATATGAACCAGATTCGATCGCAATCCGGCCGCAGTCCGGGCCCGACCGGGGCGGGACGCCGCATCTATGATCTGCTGCGCGCACAAATTGCCGATGGCACGCTTTCCCAAGGAGGTCGAATGCCTTCCACACGGGCGCTGGCCATCGAACTCGGTGTTTCGCGCACTACCATCACTGCTGCCTACGAACAACTGGTTGCCGAGGGGTTTCTGGTGACGTCCATGGGGCGTGCTGCGCGGGTAGCGGCCCCCCTTGCGGCATCGGCTCCGCCGACTTCACACAACACGTCGCGCAACCGGCCGCCGCCGCTTTTATCGGAATTCGGCCGCTGCGTTGCGGGGCTGACCCTGCCAGGGCTCCCGCCCGTGGAGCCCGTTGCAATTGATTTTCGCTACGGTGCGGTAGCGTCACGCGACTTTCCCTCCCTAGCCTGGCGGCGCGCGTACCAGGCCGAGATGCTGCACCAGCCGCGCAGCATCTGCTATATCGCACCGGAAGGCGACGATGCGCTGCGGCGTGCCGTCCAGGGCTATCTGGCGCGGGCCCGCGGGCTGTCTTGCGACGCGGGACAGGTCGTGGTGGTGCACGGTTCGCAACAGGCCATCGACTTGTGCGCGCGGCTGCTGCTGGGCCCCGAGGACACCTTCGTTTTCGAGGACCCTGGTTATCTGATGGCCAGGCGCTGCTTCGAGGCAACGGGTGCCCGGCTGCTGGCCACACCGGTGGACGAACATGGCCTGAACACTGCGCACTTGCCCACGGATAGCCGGGTCCGGCTGGCCTATGTGACACCGTCGCACCAGTTCCCGCTGGGTGGGGTGTTGCCCGTGGGCCGGCGGATGGAGTTGCTGCAGTGGGCGCAAAGGCGCCAGGCTTGGATCGTCGAAGACGATTACGACGGCGAATTCCGATACGGCCAACGCCCGATCGACGCGCTGCGGTCTATCGATGTGGATGACCGGGTCATCTACATTGGGACTTTCTCGAAAACGCTGTCGCCGCAGCTTCGGCTTGGCTATTTGGTTTTGCCTGCCGATCTGGTGTCGGTTTTCCGGCAGACCAAGCAATTGGCCGACCGCCATGCGCCCGTGCTGGATCAGCGCGTGCTGGCATCGCTGATCGATAGCGGTGTCTACGAGCGCCATGTGCGGCGCGTGCGGCGTGAAAACGAGCAACGCCGCGCGGTGCTGCTCGACGCTGTCGCGCGGCATCTGGGCGCCAATGCCTGCATCACGGGCACGGCCGCGGGCTTGCATGCGGTGTTGTGGTTGCTTGGCTTGCGTTCGGAAGATGAGCCTGCGTTGGTGGCGGCTTGCCGTGGCGAAGATGTGGGGGTCTATCCTGTGTCGCCGTTGTTTGCCAAACCGTCGTCGGGGCCAGGTACCCGGCCAGCGGGAATGATCATGGGATACGCCGGGCTGACACAGCAGGAGATCGAGCGAGGTATCCGTATTCTTGCGGCGGTTGTGGGCCGGTGGCATAGCTAGACGAGCTTGCCGAGCCTAGTGTCCGCGCAGGTTTTCGCCGAATGTGCATCGCAAACCCACAAGTCAAAGTGAAAAAGCAGCCGTCCAACGTCGTCGTAAAGCGTGACTGTGAAAGTGAGCTATAGCGAAAAACTAATAGGGTCGAAATTCTACAACCCTATGTCTACTCGAAGGGGGAGCTTACGCATACGAGGCATCCAGCGTTCAATTCGTGGATTCTTACGCTTTGCGTAGGAATCCATCTCGGAAATTGGTCTTTCGTTGCGCATTCCCGAATGAGACACTTCTCCGCACAATGAGAATGACGGAGACAAATGATGGGGAATGCTGCTTTATGTGTGCTATCTCATGCCACTCGCGCCTTTGTGCGCTGCGTGGGTATGCTGGCCATCGGCCTGGGGATGACAGCGCCTAGCCTGGCCCAGGATTATCCAGCCGGACGCCCTATCAAGTTGGTGGTGCCTTGGCCAGTGGGCGGTGTCACTGATGCGGCCAGCCGCATTCTGGCCACGCGGTTGAGCAAGCAACTAGACACGACGATCATCGTGGAAAACCGGAGCGGTGCGAATGGCCGGATTGGCACAGACTACGCTGCGTCCGCGACTGCAGATGGCTACACGCTGTTCGTTGCCAGTGCGGAAACCCACGCTATTAATCCTCACGTCTATTCGGATTTGTCTTACGACCCGATAAAGGCGTTTACGGCAGTGGCCCCGTTTGCCGTGAATCCGTTTGCCTTGGTTTCTCGTGCTGATTTACGGGCCGGTACGCTGCAAGACGTGATCGCGCTGGCGAAGGCTCGGCCGGGTGAGTTGACCTTTGCATCGTGGGGCGTCGGCAGCACGTCGCAGATCGGTATGGAAATGCTAAAGGGGCAATACCAGTTGCAGATGCTGCATGTGCCGTTTCAGGGCGAGGCACCCGCCGTGAATGCCCTGATGGCGGGTCAGGTGGACTTGATGGTGTTGCCTGCTGCGCGCGCCAAGGCACTGAGCGCCGATGGAAAGATCAAGGTTTATTCCATGATGACTCGTGACCGGTTTTTCGTGTTGCCAGATACACCAGGGATGAATGACTTGGGTATCCAGGGCATCAACGTTGTGAACTGGTTCGCCGTCGTGGCACCGGCCAAGACGCCGCAATCTGTCGTACAGCGTGTGGCGGCTGCTATCAATGCCATTACTCAATCGCCGGATGCGGTCGCGAATTTCCGGGCGTTGGGGGTGGATGTGCATCCGCCGATGAGCCCTGGCGAACTGCAGCAGTTTATTGAGTCAGATACGGTACGTTGGGGGGATGTGATCTCGAACGCCAATATCAAACTGGACGGCTGAGCGTCGTCCCAATCATTCAGGTTGTTGTTGCGAGCTGGGCGTGTTCGATGTGTCGGGCACGTCAGGCGTAGCCGTGCAGAGCCGCTCGCGATTTCGATTCACTGTCACAACATCAAACCCAAAGAGGATTCGTTTTGAATGCTATTTATCTCGTCCTGGACATGCAGAATGATCTCATCAATCCCGCAGCGGGAGTCCCGCTGAGCCCCCTTGCGCAGCAGGCTCGTAGCCGAGACATCGTCGCTCGGACTGCTGACGCCATAGGCGCGGCACGCGGGGCAGGTATCGCCATCGGGTTTGTGCGGGTCGGGTTTTCCAGCGACTACCATGAGTGCCCGAAAGACTCACCGATATTCTCCGGAGCGCCGGCTGCTGGCTTATTCCGATTGGGAGCACGAGGGGCAGAACTGCATCCGGACCTGGGGGCGCGCGATACGGATGTGCACGTCATCAAGCATCGTGTCAGCCCGTTTTATGCGACGACGCTGATGGCGCAAATTCGGGCGATGCGTATCGAGCGCATCTATTGTTCGGGCGTGTCTACCCAGGCTGTGGTGCAAGCCACCGTGCGCGATGCACATGATCGTGATTTTGATGTTGTCTTGCTCGAAGACTGTTGCGCCGCGCATTCGGCAGAGGAGCACGCAAACTCCATCCAGTCATTGAGCAGGTTTTGTCGTGTCGTGAATTCCAGAGATGACGTTTTTGGAGCGACAGCATGATCCTGGCGGGGGAAGTTGCATTGGTCACTGGTGCGGCACAGGGACTAGGGCGCGCCATCGCACTGGCCTATGCGCAGGCAGGGTGTCGAGTCATGGTCGCGGATATCAACGAGGCCGGTGCACGAGAGGTCGCCGCTGAAATTCAGGCGGGTGGTGGCGAGGCAGAGGCGACATTGCTGGATGTGGTGGATGCCTATAGTGGCCAGGCGGCGGTGCAAGCCACGCTGCAGCAATTCAATTCGCTCAGTGTGCTGGTGAATTGCGCGGTCTTTGCGAAATACGGCCCGTTGGATGAGATTGAGTCCGCGGTCATTGATCGCATGCTTTCTGTGGGTCTAAAAGGGCCGCTGCTGTTGAGTCAGAGCGTGGCAGAGCCGATGCGGCGGGCAGGGCGGGGCGTCATTATCAATATTTCGTCGGTCGTGGCGCTGACCGGCGTCGCTTATAGCAGTGCCTATGCCTCGCTAAAAGGTGGGCTAGATGCGATGACGCGAGCGCTGGCGGTGGAGCTCGGACCGATGGGTATCCGGGTGAATTCCTTGGCGCCGTCGGCTATCCCGTCTGCCATGTCGAATGCCAATCTCGATGACGCCGGATGGGAAGAGCGGCGCCGCCGCACCGCACTGGGTCGTATCGGCACGCAGGACGACGTGTCCGCTGCGGCCTTGTTTCTGGCCTCCCCAGCGGCGGCTTTTATGACCGGGGTGGTGTTACCGATTGACGGCGGGTTCAGTATCGCCGGCATGGTGCCTGGCGTGGATCTGGCGGCGGTCGGTCGCACGCGTGATTGAGATTTTTGGTTTGGCGTGATGACCTTTCGGTCAGTACCAGGGGAAAGACAAATGATTGAAACTCATGATTTTGATGTGGTCGTTCTAGGGCATGGCATTGCCGGGCTCTCGGCCGCTGTCGCCGCCATGGAGGCGGGGGCGAGAGTGGCGGTACTCGAGCGCGCTAGCGAGGCAGAAAGTGGCGGCTGCACACGGTATACGGAAGCCTTTCTGCGACTCAAAAGTGAAACGGAGTTGTCGGACGATTTCGATGAGGCGATGGCTGAAGTCGCCAGTGCTAATCCCGATCCAGGGTTGATCGCCGAGATGGATAGCGCATCGGATACCTGGGGCAATGTGGTGCGATCGATGTCCGTGACCGATACGGATTACTTGGCGACCCTGTCGCGCGAGGCCGTTCCGACGATTCAGTGGATAAAGGGACACGGCGTGCGCTTCATCCCGACGATGCTGCCGCAAATCACGCTTGCGTCCATGCCGATGATCACGCCCAGCGGTGGTGGGGCCGCAATGCTCGAGGCGTTGGGTAATGTGGCGCGTGACGGCGGTGTCGCGTTCTTTTACGAAACAACGGGACGTCGCTTGATCGAAACGGCGGGTGTGATCTCCGGTCTGCATGCGGTCGGTCGGGGCAACAGTCCCATCGATTTTCTGGCCAAGGCCGTGGTACTGGCCAGCGGGGGGTTCGAGGGGTCGCCGGAGATGCTGGCCCGCTATGTCGGCCCAGGGGCTGCGGGTATCCGTCCTGTCGCCCGCGGGGCGCATTACAACCGTGGCGAAGGCATACGCATGGCATTTGAGGTGGGGGCGTCGCCTGCTGGTGATTTCGGCGCGTATCACTCGACTCCCGTAGACGAGCGATCCGCGCGCGCGGAGGCCAAGGTGTTGATTTTTCCGTTTGGTATTGTGGTGAATCGACTGGGGACGCGCTTTTGCGACGAAGGCAGCGGGGCGGACTACAACAATTATGATCGGATCTGCTGGGCGATACAGAAGCAGCCCAATAGCGTCGGCTATGCCATTCTGGATGCAAAGATCAACGATGTGCCGAACTATGTCCGGGCGGTGCTGAGCGATGTGCCGCCCATACAGGCGGACAGTCTGCATGACTTGGCGCGTAAGCTCGATGTGCCCGTCGGCGTGTTGGAACAGACGGTGCAGGCGTTTAATAAGGGATGCCCGGTAGGGCAGCTTGCGTCATTCGTGCCGTCCAAAGCGGATGGGTTATCGACGGTGGGTGTCATGCCAGCCAAGAGTAACTGGGCCCGCCCCATTGATACCCCGCCGTTCATCGCGTATCCGTTGATTCCCTCGGGCATCATTACCTTTGGTGGCGTCAAGACCAACGCTAGTGCGCAGGTGCTTAATAGCGATGGTGATGTCATTCCGAACTTGTACGCTGCGGGCGCGATGACAGGTGTCTATTATCGGCGTTACCCGGCGGCGACCTCGGTGTTGCGGGGGGCGACGTTTGGCCGCATTGCAGGCGCGCACGCCGCGAAACGGGTCAGTTCGCCAGTGCAGGTCTGAGTCGAGCGGCTGTGTTCGGTTTAGGTGTTTTCACTGAATAGTGGCGTTATCATGCCCGGCATGGACCTCTTCGGCGCGATTCGTACCTTTGTCACCATAGTGGAGGCCGGGGGACTGGCCCCGGCGGCGGAGCGATTGCAGATATCGGCCGCCGCCGTCAGTCGCCATTTGGCGTTGCTCGAAAATCATCTCGAGGCGCGACTGCTGGATCGCACCACTCGTCGTCATCGACTGACCGAGATTGGAGAAATGTGTTTCGAGCGGTTCTCACGTATTCTGGCCGAGCTCGAGCAAACGGCGCAGTTGGCGACTGCCGGTACGACCGAGGCAAAAGGTGTCCTGCGTGTGGCATCGACCATGCATTTCTGGACATGGCGCGTCGCGCACGTGCTGCCCGATTTCATGCGCAAACATCCCAAGCTGGATGTACAAGTCAATTTGAGCGAGCGGCTGGTCGATTTGGTCGAGGAAAACTACGACGTCGCGCTGCAGTTTCATCCCCCCGTCAGTCAGTCCGTCATCGGACGAAAAATCACGACCTTGCATCGCGTGGTTTGCGCCTCGCCAGAATATCTGCGCGTGCAGGGTGTGCCGCAAACAATAGACGAGTTGGCCAGTCGCGAATGTCTGCTGTACGCCAGTCGAGATGAGTTGGTGGAATGGCGTTTCCGTACCGCCGAGGGCGAGCGCAGCGTACGGGTGTCGGGACGTTTGCGCTCCACCGATGCCAACACGCTACGGCTGGCTGGTATGGCCGGTATCGGCATTATCCGATCGCCGCTGTTCGTCGTAGAGAAAGATCTGGCCGCTGGTCGACTACAGAGGATTCTGCCGCACGTCGAATCCGTCGATCCGGATTTATTGGCAGTTTTCCCGAGCCGCCGCCATCTGCCCGCAAAAGTGCGGGTGTTTGTCGATTTTCTCTGTGATCGCTTTGGGCGAGGCGTGGGCGATCTAGGGCGTTGATACTGCAGGTGAAGGCTTTGGACTCTTAAACGTCAAACTTGAAGCAAGCCGTGGCGCAATGTATATCGCTACGGGTCCCGCTCGTACTAAGGTAAAACCCGAATTGCCGACCTTAGGATTGTTCAACAATAATTGTTCAACAATTTTAAGAGGAGACAGTAATGACATCGACTGCACAAGCAGCTAAGTGTTTCGGGCGTAGCGCTGGTACGCGCACGACGGCAAAAATATTCTTGAGATTGGCTTTGTCCATGGTGGCGATGGTCAGCATGCAATCGCTACAAGCGCAGACCACGGTAAAAGAGGGCGTCCTGACGGTGGGTACGGACCTTACTTATCCCCCTTATGCCTATTTCGAAGACAAAGTGCCGGCGGGCTTTGACCCTGATTTCAGCCGCCTGATGGCCAAGAAGCTCGGGCTGAAGGCCAATATCCTCGATACCCGATTTGCTGATCTTGTCCTGGGTTTGCGAGCCAACCGCTTTGATATGGTCGCGTCGGCCCTGTATGTCACCCCTGAGCGGGCTAAACAGATCGACTATGTGCCGTACTTGAAAACGGGCTCGTCATTAATCGTTTTGAACACCAGCAAGAACAGCCCCGCCGTTCCCGCGGATTTGTGCGGCATGAAGGTCAGTACGATCAAGGCTGCATCCTGGACGCCCAAGCTGACCGCCGTATCGGAATCCACTTGTAAGGAAGCTGGCAAACAGCCCATACGGATCATGGAATTCCCCACATCGCCTGAAGCCTTGCTGGCACTGAAGTCGGGCGCGGCGGACGTCATGATGGAGGACGCGGCGGTAGCGCATCAGATGGTCACCAACATGAAGGACGATATCAAGGTCACTTCCAAAGGGCTTATTTACCCTATCGTCATCGGCCTGGGCGTCAACAAGGATAAGCCCGAGCTGCGCGACGCGCTCAGCAAGGCTCTGGCGGATGCTCGCGATAGCGGCGAGTACGAGGCCTTGCTGAAAAAATATGGTCTTGACGCGCCGACCGAGCAGGAAATCAAGGATTCCCTGACACCCAAGAAGTAGGTTGCCACACGAAGTCGCGTTAAAGGGAACTCATGGATTTCGATTGGACTTATACCTACAGCCTACTGTGGGATTCCGATTTCTGGCGCGCTTGCTGGACAGTTGCCCAGCTTAGCATCAGCGCCTGGTTGATTGCCGGGGCGGTAGGGTTCGTGCTGGCCTTGGCCAAACAATCACGGATAGCGCCGCTTAACTGGCCGGCTCGCATCTATATCTGGTTCTTCCGCAGCTTGCCGCTGTTGGTGCTCCTGGTATTTGTCTATAACCTGCCACAGGTATTTCCAGCGTCCAGCATCGTCTTGGCCAGCCCGTTCTACGCTGGGCTGATTGCCCTGGTGTTAAGCGAAACTGCCTACATGGCCGAAATCCACCGAGGCGGGATATTGTCTGTACCGAAAGGGCAATATGAGGCGGGCAAGGCGTTGGGGATCCGTTATAGCGGCATACAGCGGCTGATCGTCATTCCACAGGCCATACGCATCGCACTGCCTACCCTGAGCAATGAGTTCGTCACCATCGTCAAGCTGACATCGTTGGTGTCGGTGATTTCGTTGACGGAGATTTTGTTGGTCGGCCAGCGGCTGTATACGCAAAACTTTCTGATATTCGAAACCATGCTGGCCGTGGCTTTCTATTACGTCCTTGTTGTGACCTTGTTTGATAAGGCATTGATCCGCCTGGAGTCCTTTCTGGATGTCACCCAGCGTAAAGCACGACCCTTTGTCCTGAGCGATGCGGATCGCAAGGAGGTCCAAGCGCTGCGGGAAAGTGCGATTGAGGCCCGCGAACAGCGACGCCAGCAAGTCAGCGACACGCCGGTATTGCAGGTGCGGGGCATCAACAAGCACTACGCAAGCCATCATGCCCTACAGAATATCGACCTGACGGTACGGCAAGGCGACGTCATATCTATTATCGGCCCATCGGGCTCTGGCAAGACCTCGCTGATACGCGCTCTGAACGGGCTGGAGACCATAGATACGGGCAGTGTGCTGGTCAATGGGCGGCACTTTCTGGGCGAACACAGCGAAGAGTGTGAGAAATCCGCCGCCGACCAGATTCTGGACATTGGGATGGTGTTCCAAAGCTTTAATCTGTTCCCGCACAAGACCGCGCTGGAGAACGTGATGCTGGCACCCACCTATCATAGGCGCGGAAGCACAAGATCGCGTCGCATTCTGGCACTGTCCCAGTTGTACAAGGTGGGCCTGATAGAGCATGCCAACAAGTATCCGCATCAGTTGTCCGGTGGTCAGCAGCAAAGGGTGGCCATTGCCCGCGCGCTGGCGATGAAGCCCTCCATCATGTTGTTCGACGAGCCCACGTCTGCGCTTGATCCGGAGCTGGTCAGTGAAGTGCTGAAGGTGCTGGAGCAACTGGCCTCCGAAGGCATGACCATGCTGATTGTGACTCACGAAATGCAATTCGCTTTCTCTGTATCGAATCGCGTCATCTTCATGAAAGACGGTGCAATTGCGTACGATTCCACACCCGAAGCCTTGCGCAATACGGAGGATCCACGGGTAAAGGACTTTCTCCATCAGGTGATGCATTGAGTGCGCGACATGACACAGCTTGCTTGTTCGGATTCATACTTGGCGCAATGCGTCGCGCGTACTCGGCAGCATCGGGAAGCCGCTGCGCTGGCATTGACCCATGTGGATATGGCTGGTGCCTGGGCTCAAGCCGCGACGCTGGCCGAGCGACTGAGCGCGGGTGAAAAGCCAGGCCCCCTGGCCGGATTAACCTGCACTATCAAGGCGTGTTTTGACGTCAAGGGTTGGACGACACACGCTGGCTCCGCCGCCTTGCTGGCTGCGCCGCCTGCACAAGAGGNCGCGACCCTGGTGTCGCGGTTGCGCCAGAGCGGCGCGCTGATTTTTGCGCAAACGAACATGACCGAGTTCGCCTATGGCGCACTGGGCGTGAACACGCACTTTGGCACGCCCCGCACACCGCTGTGCGTGGATGACGAGCACGTGGCGGGCGGGTCTAGCTCGGGGGCCGCGGTGTCGGTTGCGCTGGGCTTTGCTGATCTTGCGTTGTGCTCGGACACCAGCGGGTCGGCACGGATACCCGCCGCCTTTTGTGGTGTTGTCGGCATGATGCCTACCGCCGGCCATTTTGATACGCAAGGTATGTTAGGCCTGTCACCGTCCTTCGACGTGCCGGGGGTCATCGCAAGGTCGGTTTCTGTCTGCACCCGCGCGTACGAAGCACTGCGCAACAAGCCGCACGAATGTACCGCTGGCGTGGATCCGATTCCAGAACGCGCCGAGCTTCTTTCATTATGCGTACCAGAGTGGGTGTTCCACGCCGACGTCGATTCGGACGTGCTCGAGCTCTTTCATTGCGCTATCGAGCGTTTGCGGGCGCAAGGCATCAAGGTGTCGCGCCGCGAAGTTGCAGCCATTGCCGACGTCGGTGCAATCTCTGCCGAGGGAGGTCTGATTGCAGCCGACGCTTACGCTTTGCATCGGGACTTGCTTGTCCTGTACGGGGATCATTACGAGCCGCTCGTGAGACGGCGCATCGAGGCCGGTGCGCAGGTGCCCGCATGGAAATACGGTGAGGCGCAGCGCGTGCTGGCGCTGCGCGCCATGCAGTACGAAGCAGCGTTGCAGGAGTTTGATGCCATGCTGACGCCGACAAGCCCGATATTTCCGCCGCGGTTATCGACCTTGCAGGATGAAGGCCAATATCTTGCGCTTAACAAAAAATCCTTTGCATTCACAGAAATTGCCAACCGTTTGGGCAAGCCCAGCATCAGCATACCGCTGGGTGATCTGTCCGATAGGCCGGCAGCCTTGTTGCTAACCGGTAAGGCCGGCCAAGATGCGTCCTTGCTCGGGGTGGCGAGTTTATTAGAGCGGACCCTGAGTCCACATCACACAGAAGGTGTCATCAATGATAGTCATTAATGCGGACGGTTTGCGCGGCACGCCGAGAGAGGCCAGTGGCCCCGGCTGGCATAGCGCCAGGCTGATCGTCAAGGGCGACGGCATGGGTTATTCCGTGCACGAGACCACCGTTGCAGAGGGCGCTGAGCTGCATTTGGAATACAAGCAGCATTTCGAGACCAACTATTGCTTTGCTGGCGAAGGCGAGGTCGAGGACGTGGCCACAGGCGAAGTCCATCTCATCAGGCCCGGTACCGTGTACGCCCTGAATCTTCACGACAAGCACGTGCTGCGCGCCACAAAGGGTGACTTGCGTCTGGTCTGCGTCTTTAATCCGCCATTGGTCGGAAGCGAGACGCACGATGCCGACGGCAGTTACGAATTGGGCTGAGTTTTCTACAAAGGACTGGAAATGGGTAATTATCCTGCCGCTTATCAGGCTGGCGAAGGTTCCACGCTGGACGTGGACAGGGCGTTTTACAATCGTGTCGTGCGCGACAAAAGCGCGCGCAAATTGGTTGACTCGTTCACGGTACCCATACGCAGCGGCAGGGCATGGGAAGTCCCGAAGGGCCATTTGTTTCGCATCGTCACCATCGAGGGCCCGCAAGTGGCTGACCTGAATATCTGGAACCGACACGACCCGCGCGAGCGCATGTGGGCCTCGCGCACGCGCCAGTTGCAAAGCGCGCACGTTAGTACCCACGATCGGCTCTGGTCCAACCTGCCGTTCCTGCGGCCGCTGGTCACGATCACCGACGACTCGCTGGCCGATTATGGTACTGACAGCGACGGTGGCCGCGTTCATGACCTGTTGGGTACGCGTTGTGACCCCTATGTCAATAAATTGCTGACAGGGGAGGACTTTCATTTTCATTGTCATTCGAATCTGACACGTGCCGTGATTCCCTACGGACTGACGGAATTCGACGTGCACGACGTGCTCAATGTCTTCCAGTGCACCGGCCTGAACGACAATGATCAGTATTTCATGAAAGCCTGCCCGGCCCAGAAGGGTGATTATCTGGAGTTCTTCGCTGAAATCGACCTGCTGTGCGCGCTGTCCACCTGCCCAGGAGGCGATTTGTCGGTACCCTTATGGGGCCCGGATGCTCGGGACCCCATCGATGTCTGTAGGCCGCTCGGCGTGGAGGTGTACGAGTTGGACGCCTCTGTGCTGGGGGGATGGGAGTCGCCCCAGGTTTCTGGATACAAGGGGCATCATGGCATGCACCCGGGGCGCGTGAAGTGGGAGGCACAGTAATTGATGAAGGCTGATGCGGCTAATCTGTCGGTTGTGGATCTAATCGGGAACCGGTTGCGAGAAGACATCATCAGCGGCCGGCTGGCATCTGGCGAGCAGTTGATTGAAGTCGATATCGCCGACGCATACTCAGCATCACGCAACAGCATCCGGGAAGTGTTGCACCTGCTGGTACGAGACGGTCTGGCCACGGCGATCCGGCATCGTGGCGTTTTCGTGCGGACCTTCTGCGAGGGGGATCTGCAGGATATCTATACGGCGCGACGCATCGTACAGCTTTCCGCCATACGCAGCGGCCCGGCATACGGACCCGTCTTGCTGGATAAGCTGGGCGGCATCATCGCGCAGGCGCGGCAGGCCATCGAGCAGGGTAGGTGGCAGGACGTTGGCACGCTTAGCCTGGCCTTCCATCAGGCGCTTGTGTCGGTATTGGGCAGTTGCTTGATTGACGAGTTTTTCCTGAACATCTGCGCCCAGCTGCGGCTGATATTCACGACGGGCCCCGATGAGCGCATTGTGCAGAAGCCCATGTGGGTCGAGTGGGAGGCGCGCATATATGCATGCCTGCTCAAAGGCAACTACGCCGAGGCAGAGTCGGAGCTGACCGCATACCTGGCCGAGTCGCAACTGGCGCTGAGCAGAATCGTGCGGCGGTATGAGGAAGCGCCTTAGCCCCAATACACTTCACTTAGATGCCTGGCGTTCCCTGTCACTACGTCTGTATCTGCGCAATGTGAAGAGGTGGGGCGATCGATTGCTGAAGCTAATGAATAATCTTGCCAAGAAATTCCTGCGCTCGTAATGAGCGCGGCTCATTAAAAAATGCGATCTTGTCGCGGTCCTCGACGATTGCGCCGGCATCCATGAAAATAACTCGATCGGCCACTTTTTTTGCAAAACTCATTTCGTGCGTCACCACCATCATGGTCATGCCATCCCGTGCCAACCCGACCATGACGTCAAGCACCTCGTTGATCATCTCCGGATCGAGAGCAGACGTCGGCTCGTCGAACAGCATCGCAATGGGGTCCATCGCCAGAGCCCGTGCGATCGCGATTCGTTGTTGCTGTCCGCCCGAAAGCTGGTTCGGAAACTTCGCGGCGTGACCGGCTAAGCCCACGCGATCCAGATACGTAGTGGCTTTCTTGGTGGCAGATTCGCGGTCGCGTTTGAGCACTTTCATCTGGCCGAGAAGCATATTCTCAAGGACGCTCAGGTGAGGAAACAGCTCGAAACCCTGGAACACCATTCCGATGCGGGCGCGCAGGCTCGGAAGGTTGGTGCCTTTTGCCGTAACCGAAACGCCATCGATCACGATGCTGCCCTGATCAATAGGTTCCAGCCCATTGACCGTCTTGATCAATGTCGACTTGCCCGACCCCGAAGGCCCACACACGACCACCACTTCGCCTTTCTGGACCGTGGCGCTGCATTGGCTCAGTACCTGGAAATTACCGTACCACTTGGAAATATTATTGATCTCAATCATGTTCTAGGCGCTCTGGAATCGACGCATGCGTCTGACAAGGGATGAAAGGGTGAAGCAGATGCCGAAATAGACGACGGCCACGAAAAGGTACATCTCCAGGAGCCGCCCGTCGCGTTGAGCGATCACGGCAGCGGCACCGACGAAATCGGTGATCGAGACGACGTACACAAGAGAGACTTCCTGAAAAAGAATGATGGACTGCGTCAGCAACAAGGGCAGCATATTTTTTACCGCCTGCGGCAATATGACGTACGCCATGGACATGCGATAGTTCATGCCCAGAGCCTGGGCGGCATGTATCTGCCCTCGGGGCACGCTCAGGATGCCGGCGCGCATGATTTCACAGTAATACGCAGCCTCAAACATAATGAAAGTGACGAGCGCCGAACCGAATGCTCCGACTTCGATAGGCGTGTCCGATCGCATGATCCAGCCTCCGATGTATGGCACCAGGAAGAAGAACCAGAAAATGACAAGTACCAACGGGATAGAGCGGATGAAGTTGACATAAGCGCCAGCAACCAGGCGCAAGACGGCTGAGTGCGATAGTCGCATGAGCGCTAACATCGTTCCCACGATCAATCCACCAACCATTGCCAGAAGCGTTAGTTTGATCGTGAAGACCATGCCCACGCCGAACAAGAACGGCAGGGCTTGGCCGATCACGCCAAAATCGAAGGACTCAAGCATGATGTGCCGCCTGCCGTTTACGTTGCAACCGGCCTCTGAAAGACCGATCAGGCATGACGGCCGACTCAATCAGCCGGATGGCTCCTACCGCCGACAGATTCACTACCAGGTAGATTAGCGTCGCGGCGGTAAAGGCCTCGAACACCTGATAAGAGAATTCCTGCATGGATCGCGCGCTGGCGGTGAGTTCGACCAAGCCAATAGTCAATGCCACCGATGTGTTTTTCATGTTGTTCAAGAATTCGTTTGTCAGCGGCAGTAGCATTCGCCGCCCGGCGACCGGCAAGAGTACATAGCGGTAAATCTGCCTCCCACGCAACCCCAGGGCTTTGGCCGCGGCGCGCTGGCCCCGGGGCAGCGAGTCGATACCTGCGGACACTTGGACTGCAATCCGGGCCGAAGTGAAGAAACCAAGGCAGATGACCGCCGCGACCAACGGTCCGTTCGACAAGGTCTTCAGCCAGTGGCCTGTCGAGCCAGGTAGAAGCTCAGGCACCACGAAATACCAGATGAACATCTGGACCAACAGCGGAATATTGCGGAATAGTTCTATATAGGCGAACGCCATCCGGCGGGCCACTTTTGATTCCGTCGTTTTCAGTACGCCAACGACTACACCGAGGACCACCGCGATTGACCATGCCAGTAGTGCGGTAGTGAGGGTCCAGCCCAGTCCCGACAGAAGGCTATCCATGTAGGTGCCGGTTCCATCGGGTGCTGGATCGGCAAAGATTTTCCAGTTCCAGTGGTAGTTCATAGTTTGTCTCTTTTTTATTACGCCGGTTGGTCTTTGCCGCTGGGAAGGGATCAGTCGATCTGCACGTTCGCCAGTCCGCTATGCAATTGGGCACGTTGCTCCAAGTTCAAGGGGAGTAATGGCTGTTTCATCGTTGCCCAGCTCTCGTCGCCGCGCCTCCAGGCCAACGCAGCTTTGACCGCCGGTACCAGCGGGGCATTGGTCAAGACCTTGCGTACGTTGACCATTACCCCATAGACGTCTGCAGGGGTGCGTGCTCCAGATTGATAGGTTGAGCAGGCCAAATGCGGAAACACGTTGACGGACGCCGATATACAGCCGGCGAACTTTTTCTGCGACGCATCCCGCAGCGTCGCTTCGTCACTTGGGAAGACGGCAAGCGCGCTGAAGTTGGCGGCAATCGCCTCGGCATACGGCAAGTCTCCCGAGCTGTCCTTGATACCCGCCAGCAGCCCACCAAGGTTGCGCGTTAACCGTTCGACAACATCAAGCGAGTACTGCAGCCCGGTGAGTTGCGGAATGTTGTACAGATAAAGCCTGGTGTCTTTGATGCTCGCCAGATCGGCCAATTTCTCGACGTATTGCGCCAGCGCCTGGTCGCCGATGTTGGTGTAGTAGAAGGGCGGTAACAGCAGGGCACCTGCATAGCCCATGACGTCGGCGGCACCGGTCAACGCCACTGCGTCAGCCAGGGCGGTGGCACCCGTTCCTACCATCATCCGCGGCGCGAAACCCGCGACGGCCACTGCCTCCATCACCTGCAAACGTGTGGCGCGGTCGAAAGAGGTCGCCTCGCCGGTCGTGCCGAGCAGGTTCACGCCGTGGCAACCGGCGTCGAACAAATCGCCAATGAATGCCACCAGCTTTGCTGTATCCGGCTGGCCATCGGCACTCAGGGGGGTAGGGACCGCAGGGATCACGCCATGAAGGATCGGACTCATACGACCACCTCGCGCGCGTCGGCCAACTCTGGGATATAGGCCACGACATCGATCTCGACCAGCACGCCGTTCAGCTCGCTGCCCACGGTTGTGCGTGCCGGCATGAACGCCGGGAAGTGTTCCGAGTAAATCTTGTTGAAGCGGCGGGCGTCAGCCAGATCGGACAGGAAAACGCCGACCTTGACCACGTGCTCCAAGCCTCCGCCCGCAGCTTCTAGAGTCAAGCGTACGTTTTCCAATGTGACTGACGTTTGTTCTTCAATGGTTTTGCCGACGATTACTCGATCGGCGTCGCGTGGCGTCTGGCCTGATACAAAAACAAAGTCGCCCGCGCGGACGGCGTGCGAATAATGACCGCCCCGCCCCTTGTCTCGCTCCCTGTGTATCATCTCCGGCATGTTGTTTCCCTGTAAAATAGATTGAATCCGTTTTGTAGCGATACAAAATTGATTGTGTCGATTATCGACAGGTACATTCGTGTCTGTCAAGCGTTGCGCTGAATGCTTTAACACCAAAGAAGGCGATACATGCAAATTTCAACTGGCTGGGTTCCGGATCTGTCGACAACGAAGGGGCCGATGTACCAGCGAATCGCTCAAGCCCTGACCCGCGACATCCAGAGCGGCAAACTCAAGCCCGGCGACCAGTTGCCTCCAAACCGAGAACTCTCGGCCCTGCTCGGCGTGACCGTCGGCACGGTGTCCCGCGCCTTTGGAGAAGTCGTGCGAGCAAGGCTCATCGAAACCGGTGCACGCCGGGGAACACGCGTGAAGGATCCCGACGAAGCAGATTCCACCGACGCGATGCCAATCACGCCGCAGGCGCGGCATCGGATGACGGATTTGCGCGGTCATCAAGCGGTATCGAAAAACTGGGGCCTGGAGATCGGGCAAACCCTCGCGTTGCTGCACCAATCCCCGTCTTTTAGTGAACTGTTGCGCTACGACGACCCCGCCGGACGCGCGCCCCATCGGCAAGCGGGCGCGCTGTGGCTCAGCCGTAACGCCGACACCTCGGTAGACCCTTCGCGTGTAATCGTTACAGATGGCGCGCAGCATGCCCTACTCTGCGGGTTGATGGCGTGTACCAAGGCGGGCGATAGCATCGCGACGGAGCGATTCACCTATACCGGCCTGAAAACGGTGGCTCCGCTACTCGGATTGAAGCTGGTGCCGGTCGATATCGACGAGCACGGCATGCTGCCTGCCTCGCTGCAGGAAGCGATCTCCAGGCATTCTGTCCAGGCCATTGTTTGCGTGCCGAGTATCCACAATCCTACGACTGCGACCATGCCACTGGATCGGCGCCGGGAAATCGCCAGCCTTGCAAAACAGGCGGATGTCCATCTGTTGGAAGACGATGTGTACGGCTGCCTCTCTGAAACGCCATTACCTACCTTGGCATCCCTGGTACCAGAACGAGTCATCCGGATCACCAGCTTCTCTAAAACCCTTGGGCCTGGCCTGCGTGTCGGTTTCATGGAGACTCCGTCTCAACTGACCGCGGCCGTGACCGCGGCGGTACGTGCCACCACCTGGATGGCTTCGCCGGTTTCAGCCGAGGTGGCGGCCCAATTGATCACCTCGGGGCACGCAGAGCGCGTACTGGAGGAAAGCCGGGTCGAACTCCAGGCCCGAAACGAGGCGCTTCGACAAGCTCTCGCCGGGTTCGACCTGCGCACGAGTGCCTTCAGCCCGCACGCTTGGCTGAGGCTTCCCGAGCCCTGGACCGCCAGTAATTTCTGTCGATGGGCGGAAACCGTCGGCTATCAAGTTTCGCCCTCGGAAGCATTCGCCACACACCGAGCCGACTCTGACAAAGCCGTGCGCATCAGCGTAAGCGCGGCGCAGGATGTCGTCGAACTGCAAGAATTTGGATTGCTTGCCGCGCGCACTCTTGCGCAAGAGCCGCAAATTTCCAGCGACGAGATGTTCCCCTAGATCGGGATCACATTCCCCTATTGACTCTCTTAATGTATCGATCAATAATTTGAATAACAAATTTTGTTTCGGTACAAAATTGTCCGTAACGCCACTCCTAGGCTGCGGCACATATGGAGAGCATCTTGAAAACACCTATCCTAGTTGCAGCCCTCACGTTGTTCGCGTGTGCTTGCGCCGCCGCTCAACCGTCCAATACGCTCACCAAGATCAAAGAAAAAAACGAGATCGCGCTAGGCGTGAAGGAGACGGCTCTGCCGTTCTCGTATCTCATCGATTCGCATCAAGTGGCCGGTTACTCGGTGGATGTCTGTCTCAAGGTCGTGGAAAGCCTGAAGACGACCCTAGGCTTGCCCAACCTCAAGGTGAAGATGGTGCAGGTGGCGTCGTCCAACCGTATTCCCTTGATGGCCAACGGCACTATCGATCTTGAATGCGGCACGACATCGAACACCATCGAGCGCCAGAAACAGGTGGCGTTTTCCTCGACCATCTTTGTGTCCAGCACCCGATTTGTGTCGAAGAAGAGCGCAGGCCTGAATGACCTGAGTGCATTGGCCAACAAGGCGGTCGTTGCGACTGCGGGCTCGTCAAACATACGCCAAATCACTGCACTGAACGCCACGCGCCAGTACGCGATGCGCATCGCGCCAGTACGCGATTTTGCGGAAGGCTTCCTGATGATGGAAACCGACCGAGCCGCCGCGTTCTTCCTCGATGACATTACGCTGTCCGGCCTGGTGGCCAACTCAAAGACACCTGATGCGTTTGTGATTTCCAAGGAGCCGTTGTCGGTTGAGCCCTATGCCTTGATGATGCGAAAGGATGACCCCGCCTTCAAGGCGCAGGTGGACGACGCGCTCCGGACCATCTTTGCTGACGGCACGATCAAGGACATTTACGCCAAATGGTTCGAGTCGGCGATTCCACCCAAAGGCGTCAATCTGCATGTACCCATGAGTCCGGCGCTACAGCGTGTCATTGCTCACCCCACCGATAGCGCCCAGCCGGCTGCGTACCAGTAAAGAGAGGTGCCCGATGGAACGGAATACACTTCCCACAATCCGCTTCACCAACCACGCCACGGCCCTTGAGCCACTCGCGCGCCTTTCCGCCCATCTGGGCGGCCCCACAATCTTAATCAAACGGGATGACCTGACTGGCCTGGCTGGCGGTGGCAACAAGGCGCGCAAACTGGAGTATCTGGTCGCCGACGCTATGGCCAAGGGCGCCGATACGCTGATCGGTACGGGTGCGACCCAGTCGAACCATGCCCGGCAAACCGCAGCGGCGGCGGCGCAGATGGGATTGGGCTGCGTATTGCTGCTCGAACGCCGTCTGGAAAACCAACCCAGCGAATACTACCGCTCAGGCAATGCGCTGTTGAATCGTGTCCTGGGAGCGCGGCTCTGCGAAGAGCTTCCCGCGGGCGCCGACATAGCCACCGCGGTCGCCTCGCTGGAAACGCAATTGATCCGGGAAGGGCTTAAGCCCTATGTCGTTGCCGGGGGCGGATCGAATCCACTGGGCGCGATGGGATACGTGGACTGCGCCAAGGAAATCACCACCCAAGCTTGCGAACTGGGCATTGAGGTCGACTACATCGTGCACGCAGCCGGAAGCGGAGGCACGCAAGCAGGCCTGGTTGCCGCGCTTTGCCGCGACAAGCGGACGTGTGTACGAGGCTACAGCGTGCGGTTCGACTCGCGGAGCATGGTCAAAATCGTTCAAAGCATCGCGGGCGGAGCGGCAAGTCTCATGGACATGGCGCCCGTGCCCGTCGATCGGATCGAGGTCGATGACTCTCATATTGGTGAGGGATACGGAATTGCGACAGTCGAGGCGATTGATGCGATCAAGCTTGTGGGACGGTTGGAGGGCATTCTGCTGGATCCGGTATACACCGGCAAGGCCATGGCGGGCCTGATCGCCGACATCAGGTCCGGTAGGTTTTCGCCTCACCACAACGTTGTTTTTCTTCATACCGGCGGCTCGGTAGCTCTGTCCGCTTACGCCTCCGTGCTCTAACTCGTTCGCTTTTATATTGGAAGAACTATGACTCTCAAGGTCCGCATACTTTTCGGCTTCCTGAATCTGGCGCTCGGCATATCGTGTAGCTATGCCGCCGATCTTGCCTGGCCGACGAAAACGGTCACGATTGTGCTGCCGTCGACTCCTGGCGCAGCATCCGACGTATTGACGCGCGCAGTGGCCGCTGAGCTCGCGAAGATCACTGGCCAATCCTTCATTATCGACAATAAGCCCGGTGCGGCCGGCGCCATCGCGCTTTCTAACTTGAAGCAGTCCGCCCCCGACGGCTACACGCTAAGCTACGGAAACATCAACAACCTGGCGGTTAATCCGGCGCTGTTCAAGCAACTCGCCTACGACGCGAATCGAGACTTCGTCCCGATCGGCCCGATGTTCACCGTACCCAACCTGTTGGTGGTGCGCGCGGATTCCCCGTACAAAACAGTCGCCGACCTGATCGCCGCCGCCAAAAAGGCACCGGGCGAAATGACATGGGCGGCCTCCAATCTCGGAAGCAGCGGCCATATGGGCGGCGAGCTTTTCAAAAAACTCAGCAACATTGAAACTCAGTTCATTCCGTACAAGGGTGATCCGCAAACGCTCACGGACCTCGTCGGCGGACGGCTTACCTATACGTTTACCAATGCTACGGTGGCATACCCGATGGTCGAGGGCGGCAAACTCCGTGCATTGGCCATTACCACCAGCCAGCGCGCCGCGATGGCACCCTCGATACCCACCCTGGCCGAAAGCGGTCTCCCTGGTTATGAAAGTGGCGCCTGGGGTGGACTCATCGCGCCGGCCGGCACACCCAAGGCTCTCGTCATGAAAATGAGTGAAGTGCTGAACACCGCGATGCGTTCGCCGGCCCTTCAAGCAACGCTTGAGCAGTCTTTCGCCACCGCCACTCCTGGTACCCAACAAGAGTTCAGCTCCTATATCGGAGAGGAGCAGCGGAAATGGGCACAGATAATCGACAGCTCCGGACTCGAGAAACAGTAAGCTGGGATAGCTCCTCCAACGACCTCATCGGATCCCTACGCTATGCACGACTTCATTTTTAGCAACGGTTCGGTCATCGACGGCAGCGGCAGCCCGCGTTTCGCCGCCGATGTCGCCTTGAAGGGCGGTCACATTTCCGCGATCGGTGATTTGGCAGACGAGGCAGCCGTGAGGCGAATCGACTGCAGCGGACTGGTCGTCGCGCCCGGATTCATCGACTGCCACTGCCACTCCGAGCTATCCCTGATCGCCAACCCTGGCGCAGAAAGCAAAGTACGCCAAGGCGTGACGACGGAGATACTGGGTAACTGCGGATGGTCCACCTTTCCGCTGAATGGTGCCAATGCCGCGACGTTTCGTGAACAGGCTACGCCTATCTTCGGTCATGCTGGTATTGAATGGGATTGGAACGACCTTGATGGCTATTTCACGCGGCTGTTCGATCACGGAACCGCTGTCAACGTCGCTACCCTGGCAGGCCACGGCGCATTACGCGCCGCAGTCATGGGGCTTGACGCCAGAGCGCCCACCGCAGCTGAACTCGCATCGATGAAGGCTCTACTGCATCGTGCGATGCAACAAGGTGCTCTCGGTTTGTCCTCGGGGCTCTGTTATGTGCCAGGGGTCTACGCAGAGCCGACCGAACTAGTAGAACTAGCGAGTATCGCCAGCACCTATGGCGGTCTGTATGCCACACACATGCGAGATCAAGTCGACGGCCTTCTCCAATCCGTCGAAGAATCACTGGATGTCGCTCATCGCGCTGACGTGCCATTGCTGATTTCCCATCATAAGACCTGCGGCCACAGAAACTTCGGAAAGGCTCGCTTGTCGTTGGCCATGCTGGATGAGGCGCGGCAGCACGGCATCGCAACCTATTCCGATATGTACCCGTACTTGGCCGGCAGCACGACGCTGTCCATGCTATTTCCACCCTGGGTGATGGAAGGGGGCCGAGACGCCATGATGCAGCGCCTGGCATCGGACGAATGCCGTGCACGTATCAGGCATGACTGGGCGCACGGAATCCCGGGCTGGGAAAACCGTATAGCAGCGCTGGGCTGGCAAAACATTTCCATTTCCTATCTCAAACATGTCGAACGTCAACACTGGGTCGGCTTGACCGTGCTTGAAGCTGCTCGGCATGCAGGCCAGGACGTCAATGATTTTGTCTTCGATCTGATGCTCTCGGAACAAGGAGAGGTGGGTCAGATCATGCAGAACTCGTGTGAAGAGGATCTCCAGTCGGTCCTCACTCATGCGCACAGCATGATCGGTAGCGACGGCTTGGACGTAGGGGACCATCCTCACCCACGGCAATACGGAACATTTCCCAAAGTCCTTGGCGAACTCGTACGCGACAAGGGCTGGATGACGCTTGAAGAAGGCATATTCAAGATGACAGGAGCCACTGCAAGCGCATTCAAGCTCGGCGACGTGGGGCTGATCAAACGAGGGTATAGAGCCGACGTCACCGTGTTTGATCCCGCCGGCATACAAGCCAATGCCACTTATCAGCAGCCGCGACAGTACGCGAGCGGAATCAAATGGGTATTCGTTAATGGTTGGCCGACATTAGCAGACGGAACAGCGACCGGCGAGCTTGCCGGTCGAGCGATTCGCCGATGCTGAACTATGGTGCTATTAGAGCGGATGGTGCTGGGGGCGGAATTCAGACGGGCTGCGGCAGGAACATCGGCTTGCCGGCCACATCCAGTTCGGCGGCCAGGATGGTCGCCGAACTGGACTCTGTGATGTAGAGTGTTTTGCCCTGCGGGCCGCCAAAGGCCATATTGGTCGTGTGTCGATGTTCTGGCGATACGATGCGCACGGTGGGCTCCCCGTATTTGTCCACGCCCCACACGGAGCCCATGCCTACGTGGGCAATGTATAGCCCGCCCTTTTCATCCATGGCCAGCCCGTCGGGCCCGCCGCCGCCCGACAGCTGGACGAACGTTCCCACTTTACCGACGCTGCCGTCGCGCATCAACGGAACCCTCCATACCGCATTCGCGCGTGTGACGGCCAGGTAGACCGCGGTTTCCTCGAGGTCCATCACTAGGCCGTTCGGGCTGGGGATGTTGTCCAGCAGGCATTGCAGATCGCCCTGCGCGTTGAGCCTGAAGAGGCGCCCAGTGGGATCCTGCCAGCCCGTCAGACCTTGATCGGTGAAGTAGAGGTCGCCGTTAGCGGAAAAGAACAGATCGTTCACGCCTTTAAAGCGTTCGGCGCGATAGCGTTCCAGCACAGGCGTGACCCGCCCGGTGTCCAGGTCGAGCTGCATGATGCCGTGCTTGTAGTCGGCGATGAAGGCGCGGCCGTCGCGATGGAACTTCAAACCATTGGGCCAGCCGTCATACTGGGCCACCGTATCGAAGCCGCCGTTCGCATCGATGCGCAGGATCCGGCCGTTGATGATGTCCACGCAATACAGTTGGCCATCCGGCCCGAACGAAGGACCCTCTAGCAGCGACCGGTCGGGATTACCTAGCGGCTGGCCCGCTACCCAGTCGTTGAGGCTGCCTTTCTGCCATTTCAAGTGCTCGGGCAGACGGGCGTGGACTTTGGCTATGTGTTTCTCGGGAGGGGCATAGAACATGGCGTTTCCGAAGTCAGACGTGAACGGGTTGGGCCGACGGCTGTGCCTCAATCGGGCGGCGGGTCAGCGTGAAGGAGATGACGGCGCCGCATAGCAGGAGTATGCCGGCGATGATGAATGCCCAGGAATACGAGCCGCTGGCGGCGATCACGTAGCCGGTGACAATGGGTGCCAGCACGCCGAACAAGTTGCCGCCCACGACGGTCACGCTAGTGGCTGTTCCCGCATCGGCGGACGACCGCAGCAGGTCGTTGGTCAGCGCCAGATTGAGCGAGATGGCCGTGGAGATCCCGGTCAGCGACACGGTGAAGAGCAACAGGATCAGCCAAGTCTGCTCGATGAGCGGCGTAAGCAGGATGACCGAAGACAGCAGCAGCATGGCGATGATCATACCGCGGCGTTTGCCCTCGCTGGCCTGGGCACCGCCGAGCAGGCGGTCGCTGACGCGGCCCAGCATTATGCCCAGTACTACCGCGCCCAGGTAGGGCAGTGCCGTGTAGGCACCCGTGTGCAGGATGTCCAGGTTCTTGGTGGTAGCCAGGTAGCCAGGCAGCCAGGTCAGGAACAGATACTGGGTGTAGACGCCGCAACCCTGCGTCAACGCAACGCCCCACATGCTGGTGGATTTCAGCAGTTGCAGCAGCGGTGTGCGTGCCACGGGCGCACCGGTGGACTCGGAATCGCGCGTGCGCAGGATCATGTCCTGCTCGTCTTGCCCGAGGAAGCGCGCCTCTTCGGGGCGGCGGTAATAAGGAATGGCGAACACCAGCCAGAGTGCGCCGGTGGCGCCCGCGACGGCGAAGGCGACGCGCCAGCCGAAGGTGCCCACCAGCACGCCCATGAAGATCGCGCCCAGCGCCGGGCCCGCATAGGCGCCGCTGTTGAACACCGCGGTGGCGAAGCCACGCTCGTGTGCGGGTGCCCATTCTCGGATGGTGCGGGCCGCGGCCGGATAGCTGGTGGATTCGCCGGCGCCCATGACCAGGCGGGTCATGACTAGCGTGGCGAAGCTGCCCGCCATGCTGGTGACCACAGTGGCCAGCGACCACAGGCCCAGGCCACCCAAGGCCGTGGTGCGCGAGCCGGCTTTGTCACTCATCATACCGGCGGGAATCAGGCACAAGATGTAAGTCCAGAGAAAGCAGGAGAACAGGTAGCCCATCTGTACCGGCGAGATACCGAACTCTTCGGCGATCGGCTTGGCAGCCACCGACAGCGCGACACGGTCCATATAGTTGATCATCGCCATGGTGAACAGCAATACGTAGATCACCATGCGCCGGTTGCCGGCGGATGTTTTCATTGTCTCTCTCCGTTATGGATTGGGTGGCCGCAAATGACCGTCCCTCGTGGATCTCAAAAATTCTACTGACGGACGTTTACCGAAGGAAATGAAATAACCTGGATACACTGTCCCGAAAATCAGATAACTGAATGACCTGCGGCCCACTCTGTGCCGTAAGACTTTGGGGGAGATGTTTTCATGTTGACCGAGTTGCGCCGCATCAGGGCGTTCCTGGCCGTGGCCAGACTGCAGAACTTTACGCGTGCCGCCATCGAGTTGAATGTGTCACAGTCCGCGCTTAGCGTGCAGATACGCCAGCTCGAAGACCAGCTGGGCACCGTGCTGTTCGACCGCAATCGCCGGCGTGTCAGTGTCACGCCCGCCGCCCAGGATCTGCTGCCTCGCCTGGAGCGCATCGTCCATGACATCGAGTCCGTCGTTGCGGACGCGCACGACGCCAGCGGCGTGGTGCGTGGCACCGTCACTGTGGCTACGCTGCCTTCGCTGGCCGGCGGCCTGTTGCCGCGCGCCGTGGCGACACTGACCGCACAGTTGCCCGGCATTACTGTGCGCATCGTGGATGCCGTGGCGGCCCGCGTGGTCGATCTCGCGAAATGCGGCGAGGTCGATTTTGCGGTGGGTAGCATGACCCGCGGCGACCGTGACGTGGTCTGCCACCTCCTGCGTGTGGACCGGTTCTGCGCGTTCGTGTCGCCTCGTCATCCGCTGGCCGTTCGCAAAGTCCTGTCTCTGCGAGAACTGGCCGAGCATCCCCTGATCCTGCCCGCGCGCGACAGCAGCGTGCGCGCGCGATTTGAGGTGGCGGCGCACCGCGAGGGCATCGTCATCAAGCCAGCCTACGAGGCGGTCTATAACTCTACGGTGCTGGGCTTGGCGCGCGAGGGTTTGGGCGTGGCGGTGCTGACGGAGATGATTGCCGCCTATGAGGCCGATGCGGCGGTATGCACCATCGCCATCCGCAATCCCGTGATCCAGCGCGAAATCGTGCAGATTGTGCCCAAGGGACGGCCGCTGTCAGCCGCGGCCGAGCGCTTTTCCCGGGTACTGCGCAAGGCTGCACGCGACGATCAGGAGGCCCAGGGGCTATAGCCGGCCGTAGGTTGGTGAAGAGATCAAGCGGCAACGTCCCGGATGCCGCTCAAGCGCCCATACCGCGTGGGCGCATGAGAGCGATGTTTTCAAACTAGCTGTACCAGTTCAGCTTGAAGCCCCAATTACCGACGTTATAGGCAAAGGCGATGCCCCAATAGAAGACGAAGTAGGCCCCGCCGGCAACTAACATGGCCGCGCTGAATTGTTCCAGTCTGCCGGGGTGCCGCGCCGACCAGTTCGTCAGCCGCTTGGTGAACGGCACGATCAGCAACAGGAATAGCAGGACCATCACCAGAATCTGTCCGACCCCTTGCAAGGCCATCACTGCGCCTCCATACAGCGGGCTTTCCGCGGCGGCGGCATAGGTGAGAAAATTTCTGAACACCGGAAATGGCCGTCCAATGGCGAACAATCCGACCAGGATTCCCATGACGCCGGCCTTGGCCAGCGGCGAGGCGGCGAAGTGCAGCATCTTGGGCGGCAGGCGGCGGAGCATGCCATCGAGGAATCCAAACGAAATCGCACCCCAGGCGAGCAGGACGACGCCGAGCAGCGTGAATGTCACTTGTGCCTGAAACAGGCGGGTTTCTCGGACATTGAAGGCGTCCACGCGCTCCGGTCCGAGCGAGCCGACATACATTCCGTAAGCGAAGCAAACCAGAAGGACGAAAAACGAGAAAATGCCGATCGCCTTGATCGCGAGTCGCCGAGGTGATCCTGCATTCTCCGCCGCACAGGCAAGGCCTGGAAGCATGGCGAACGCAACGCAATTGCACGCCGTGAAGGTCGCAGCCAAACCCGCAATGATGGCAAAGACAAAACCGAAACCTGCCCCCCGTTCACTATAGGAGCCGGCCAGGCTTTCCGGGTCTCCGATTGTTTGGCCCGCGACGAACTCCCGGCCGAATCCGTCTACCAAATGATAATTCCAGAAACCGGCGACCAGAACGCCGACAGCGATTGCGCAGAGCGCCAGGACCAGACGATTTCGATATGGCGAAAGCGGCGTGATACTTATGTCCTGTTTAACGGCTTGGTTATATGACAACACTTTACGATCTCCTCTTCTGTCTTCGTTGAAAAGTCAGCTCAAGACACGTCGTTCTGTTTGTCACCGCTACCGGTGTAATGCGATCGACCGACACACTGAGCGATCCGATCGGCTGCTTCGTGACAGCACGAATGTCGCCGAGCCTAGCATGAGGGGTTGATCGCTGAGTGATTTATTCGACGAAACTGCCGATTTGTTCGACGAATCGACATTTTCAATGTCGGCCGCCACGGCAGTCAGCCGACGGTTACGCCCGACGCCCGGAGGATGGCGGCGGTGTCGGACCGGCCTACAGGATGACCCGAGGCTCTGGTAAGCCCTGGATCGGGACGTCCAGTAGATAGGTCATCCCCTGTGCGGGATCAGGGTCCGTCAAGCCTTCGCGAGCAGTGGTGAGCAGCAGGCCGCGCAGATCTGGCCCACCGAAGACGGGGCAAGACACATGAAGCGCTCCTCTCACCGAAAACGTGTGCGTCCGTTGCGCCTCAGGGCTGTAGCGCATCACGGCGCCTGCCCCCCAGTGGGCGCACCACAGTCCGCCCTCCGCGTCGACGACGGCACCGTCGGGATTCAGGCCCTCGGGCACCAGATCGAGAAAGACCTCGCGCTCGCCGGCGGGCCAACCCTGCGCGTCGAGCGCTTGCCGCCACACGATTTGCCGGGCCGTATCGGAAAAATAGGCCTGGCGGCCATCCGGACTGAAACAGATGGAATTGGGGATGGTTAGACCGTCGAACAACTGGCGTACTTCGCCCCGTAAATAGCGGTAGATCGCACCGACCCCGGGCTCGGCCTGCTTGCCCATCGTGCTGAACCAGAACCCATGGTGGCGATCTGCGCGCCCATCGTTCGAGCGCAGTGCCGTGGCCGATGCCGGCAGGCGCCAGTGGGGTGTCAGCTGCCCGGAATCCAGATCCAGCACGGCCAGTCCCGTCTCGGTGGCTAGCAGCAGGTGCGCGGCATTGAGCCAACCGGCGGCCGAGGCCATCTTCCCCAGGGGCCAAGCAGGCGAGGCATCCCCGTGGCGGGACAGCAGCTTGCAACCCAGAATATCAAACCAGAAAAACTGCTGGCGTAGTGGATGCCACAAAGCTCCTTCACCCAGTTCGCAGGCACGGGTGTCGAAGATCTGGGACATCGCCATCAGACAGTGAATTCAAAGGGTGCCACCGTCGTGCGCCGGCCCAGCATGAAGGCATCAGCCACGAGCCGCAAGGGCGACAGGTCGACGTCGGATTCGCGCTGGCGGACCAGCTCGGCCATCCGAGCGTACAGGACGGGATACTCGCCCATGATCATGGCTTTGCCCCCGGCGGCTTCGCCGTCGATTTCCAGCAGATTGCCCCCCAGGCGTAAGGTCAGGTGTCCTTCATCGGTGAACAAGGTCATGTCCCAGGTTTCCCAGCCTTCCTGACGGAAATCGAAATCCGCTTCGATGCCATGCGTCAGCGTCAACCGGGCGGCAATCGGCGCCTGTCGGTTGGCCGGAAACTCCAGCTCGGCACGCGTCAGGTGCACCGGCTCTGGCAGGATCTCTGTGAGGATCGACAGAGCATTGATCCCCGTATCGAAGACCCCCATCCCTCCGGCATCGAGAATCCAGTCCTGACCCGGATGCCATTTGCGTACATCTTCGCGCCAAGTAATCTGGCCACTGCGCACCTTTTTGCCGGCGAGCCAGGCCTTGGCAGGCGCCACGGCCGCTGCCGCGCGGGAATGCCAGGTGGTATACAGCGTCAGGCCTTGTGCCCGGGCCTGCACCGACAGACTATGGACCTCAGACAACGTGGCACCGGGCGGTTTTTCCAGCATGACATGGCGGCCGGCCGCCAGGGCCGCCTGCGCCACGAGAAAACGCGGCACGGGCGGCAGACAGAGCGACACTGCCTCGATGTCGGGTCGGGCGCGGAGCATCTCTTCAATCTCGATAAAGGTGGTCTGCCCGTCGCTCTGGCTCTCACGGTCTACCGTGGCGGCCACCGTCCAATCCGGACTGGTCGCCAACGCCGGCAAATGCTGGTCATGGGCAATCTTGCCCATCCCGATCAGTGCGAGTTTCAACATCAGTGGCTTTCCTTGGGCACAGGGTTGCCTCGGCAACCTTTTAAGAAATCGAGATCGGCTCCTTGGTCGGCGCCTTCGACGTGCTGCTGATGCATCCAGGCGTAGCCGCTGACGGATTGCACATGCGAGGGTTTCCATTGTGCCAGCCGCGTGGTCATTTCCTCGTCCGAGATATCCAGATGCAGCCGTCGGTTGGGCACATCCAGCTCGATCATGTCGCCCTCACGTACCACCGCCAGCGGCCCGCCGGCGGCGGCCTCTGGCGACACGTGCAGAACGACCGTGCCGTAGGCTGTCCCTGACATGCGGGCATCGGAGATCCGCACCATGTCGGTGATGCCCTTGCGCAAGACCTTGGGCGGCAACCCCATATTGCCTACTTCGGCCATGCCCGGATAGCCTTTGGGGCCGCAGTTCTTCAACACCATCACGCAGTGCTCGTCAATGTCCAGGGACTCGTCATTGATCCGGGCCTTGTAGTCGTCGATGTCTTCAAACACCACGGCGCGGCCGCGATGGCACATCAATTCCGGGCTGGCCGCAGACGGCTTCAGCACGGCGCCTTTGGGGGCCAAATTGCCTTTCAGGACGGCAATGCCGCCTTGCGAGGTCAAAGCTTTTTCCAGCGGCAAAATCACGTCAGGATTATGGTTGATGACGTCTTTCACTTCGTCCCAGATGCTGCGGCCCGAGACGGTCAGCGCATCCTTGTGCAGCAAGCCGCCTTCGCCCAGACGCTTGAGCACCACGGGCAGGCCGCCTGCATAGAAAAACTCTTCCATCAGGTATTTGCCCGACGGCATGAGGTTGACGATGGTCGCGACGTCGCGCCCACCCCGGTCCCAATCGTCCAACGTCAGGTCGACCTCGACCCGTCCGGCCAGTGCCAACAGGTGGACGACGGCGTTGGTCGAACCGCCGATGGCGCCGTTGGTCCGGATCGCATTCTCAAAGGCCTGCCGGGTCAGGATGTCAGACGGCTTGAGGTCATCCTTGACCATCTGCACGATGCGCCGGCCCGTCATCTGAGCCATGACGCGGCGCCGCGAATCGACCGCCGGGATGGCGGCATTGCCCGACAGCGCCATGCCCAGCGTTTCGGCCATGCTCGCCATGGTCGAGGCCGTTCCCATGGTGTTGCAGCTGCCGGAAGAACGGCTCATGGCCTGCTCGGCTTCCAGGAATTCGTCCTGGCGGAGCTTGCCGGCACGCACCTCTTCGGAAAACTTCCACAGATGGGTACCGGAACCGACCCGCTCGCCACGGAACCAGCCGTTGAGCATAGGGCCGCCCGAGATGACGATGGAGGGAATGTTGGTCGACGCCGCCGCCATCAGCAGGCTTGGCGTGGTCTTGTCACAACCGACCATCAGGACCGCGCCGTCGATGGGCTGGGCGCGCATGGTTTCTTCGATCGCCAGGGCCGCCAGATTGCGAAACATCATGGCGGTTGGCCGGAAGGTATTCTCGGATGCTGAAAACACCGGCACCTCGACGGGAAACCCGCCGGCTTCCCAGACACCCGCCTTCACTTTCTCTGCCAGCTCGCGCAGATGGCCGTTGCAAGGTGTCAGCTCGGACCAGGTATTGAGAATGCCGATGATGGGACGCCCGTCGAACAGGTCCGGCGGATAACCCTGGTTCTTCATCCAGCCGCGATGATAAATGGTGTCGCGGGTATTGCCGCCATACCAGTGCTGGGAACGCAGCTTCCGGGGCCAAGGGGCAGGTTTGAAAGACATGGGGTGAACCTTATCAAAGTCGGGCAATCTGGACGGGACTATTGGCGGCGGGACTCTGCTCCAGAGGGTTGCGCAGTGGCAGGCCGAAGATTGGCGAGGCGATTTCAAAGACATCGCCGTGATCCACACGGATCCCGTCGGCAAAGGACAGCGTGGCCGTGCCGAGGAAGTGCACATGCACATCGCCCGGTTGGCGGAAGACGTCGTATTTGAAATGGTGATGCTCCAGGTTGCCGAGGCTGTGCGACATGTTGTCTTCGCCCGAAACGAACGGCTTCTCCCAGCGCACTTGGCCGTCGCGCATGATGCGGCTGGTGCCGGCAACATGCGCGGGCAAATCACCCAGCAACAATTCTGGTCCGAAACTGGCGGGCCGCAGTTTGGAATGGGCCAGCCACAGGTAGTTGCCGCGCTCAGTCACATGATCGGAAAATTCGTTGGCCAGCACGAAACCCAAGCGCCACGGCGTGCCATTGGGGCCAATCAAGTAAATCCCGGCGACTTCGGGCTCTTCGCCTCCGTCCAGCGCGAAACCCGGTGAAGGCAGGGGCGATTCCGGAGCAATGGCCGCATGCCCGTTGCCTTTGTAGAACCACTCGGGCTGCACACCAATCTTGCCGGGCGCCGGTTTGCCATCCTCCATCCCCATGCGGAACATTTTCATGCTGTCGGTCAGCGTCTCCGGATCGCTTTTGGCGTGCATGGCATTGCGTGTGGAGGCGCTGCCCAGGTGCGTCAGCCCGGTTCCGGTCAGATGCAGGTGAGCCCGATCGGGATGATCGATGGGCAGCAAGACCCGCCCTTGGGCCAGTGCCTGTGCCAGATCGACGGACTCGCCTTTGCCGCGCACCGCGATCTCGTCCTCCAGCCGGCGGCCGGCGGACAAAGCTGCCTGGGCTAGCGCATAGACCGAGACTGCGTCGGGGACGATCCAGGCCATTTGCCCTTCGCGAGCCACCACGACCCGTTGTCCATTCACTTGGTTAACTTGAGAAAGCAGCATGACTTACACTCCCTTGTTCTTGTTGTAGACGTCGAAAAATACGGCCGCCAGCAGCACCAACCCTTTGATCACCTGTTGGTAGTCGATACCGATGCCGATGATGGACATGCCGTTGTTCATGACGCCCATGATGAGCGCGCCGATGACTGCCCCCATGATGCGCCCGGAGCCGCCGGACATCGAGGCCCCGCCAATGAACACGGCAGCAATGACATCCAACTCGACACCGAATCCGGCTTTGGGTGTGGCCGTATTCAGGCGGGCGGCAAAGATGAGCCCGGCCAGTGCCGCGAGCATCCCCATATTGACGAAGGTGAGGAACGTAAGACGTTCGGTCCGGATACCCGAAAGCTTGGCCGCTTTTTCATTGCCGCCCACCGCATAGATGCGCCGGCCGATGACCGTGCGCTCGGTGACGAAGAAATAGACGGCTGTCAGCGCCACCATCGACACCAGTACATTGGGCAGACCACGAAACGAGGCCAGTTTCCAGCCGATGAAGAGGATGGCGGCGGCAGTCAGGGCATTGCGCAGGATGAACAGCCCGATGGGTTCGTCCTCAATGCCATAGCGGGCGTTGCGCCCACGGGCACGCAGGCCTTGCCACAAGATCAACAGCACGGCGGCCAGGCCGGCGATGAATGCCGTCATGTTTGGGCGACCCGGGCCGATGAAGTCGGGGATGAAACCCGTGGACAAAGCCTGGAAGTTGCGAGGGAAAGGCCCGACCGACTGACCCTCCAGCAGCCAAAGCGCCAGACCGCGAAAGATCAGCATGCCCGCCAGCGTGACGATAAAAGAAGGGATCTTCCAATAGGCGATGAAATACCCCTGGGCGGCACCAATGAGCATGCCGCACAGCAGGCAGGTGACGATAGTCAGCCCGACTGGCATGTCGTAGGGCACGATCATCGTGGCGGCCAGTGCGCCGATGAAGCCCATGATCGAACCCACCGACAGGTCGATCTGGCCCGAGACGATGACCAGCAGCATCCCCAGCGCCATGATGATGATGTAGCTGTTCTGCAGAAAGAGATTCGTGATGTTGACCGGCCGCAACAGCGTGCCGTCTGTGGCCACCTGGAAAAAGGCCATGATGGCAATCAGGGCGAATATCAGGCCGTAATCGCGCATGTGGCGCGCAAGATAGGCCCCAATCCGGCCAGGCGGATTGTGTGTTTCCGAACGGTTCATGATGCTCCTATTTCCTGACGATCAATGACATGATGCGTTCTTGCGACGCATCATCCGCAGACATTTCACCGACGAAAGAGCCTTCGCTCATCACATAGATGCGGTCGCACATGCCCAGCAGTTCGGGCAATTCGGAAGAGATCATCACCACGCCTTTTCCGGCCTTGCTCAACTCGTTGATGATTCCGTAGATTTCGTATTTCGCCCCCACATCGATCCCGCGCGTGGGTTCATCCAGGATCAGCACCTCAGGCGAGGTGAACAGCCATTTCGACAGCACGACCTTTTGCTGATTGCCGCCGGACAGATGCGCGACCTTCTGGAAAACCGAAGGGGTGCGGATGCGCATGTTCTGGCGGTACCGCTCGGCCACGGCGGTTTCCTCTGCGCCATTGATGACGCCCCACGAGGACACGGCGTCCAAGCGGGCCATCGTTGTATTGCGCTGGATGGATTCCTCCAGGATCAGCCCCAGGCTCTTGCGGTCTTCCGTGACATAGGCCAGGCCGGCCGCAATGGCGCGCGACACGGTCGACGTGTCGACGGGCTTGCCGTGCATGGAAACCTCGCCAGTGATGCGACCGCCCCAGGAATGACCGAACACACTCATGGCCAGTTCGGTGCGTCCCGCCCCCATTAATCCCGCAATGCCGACGACCTCGCCCGCATGGACTCGCAGCGACAAGTCATGGATGATCTGCCGGTCGCGCTGCTCGGGATGCCAGACATTCCAATGACTAACTTCCATGGCGACTGATCCGCACCGTCGCTCGCGCGCCGGATAGCGGTGCGTCATGTCGCGCCCCACCATATCGCGCACGATCCGGTCTTCGGTGACCGGCTCGCGTTCGGCGTCCAGTGTGGAGATGCTGGCGCCGTCACGAATCACGGTGACGCGATCTGCCACGCGACGCACCTCATTGAGCTTGTGGGTGATGATGATTGACGTCACACCCTGAGTCTTGAGCTCCAGCAGCAAATCCAGCAGGGCCTGGCTGTCGGTTTCCGACAACGCAGCGGTGGGCTCGTCCAAAATGAGCAAACGGACATTGCGAGAAAGTGCCTTGGCGATTTCAACCAATTGCTGCTTGCCGACACCCAGTGTTTCGACGCGGGTGCCGGGCGCTTCGTTCAGCCCGACCTTTTTGAGCAGCTCCTGCGCAGCCTGAAAGGATTCGGCCCAGTTGATGCAGCCGTACTGGCTTCGCTCGTTGCCCAAATGGATGTTTTCTGCAATGGACAACAGCGGTATCAGAGCCAGCTCTTGGTGGATGATGATGATCCCGCGGGCCTCGCTGTCGCGAATCGACTTGAACTGCGCCACCTCACCTTTGTAGATGATGTCGCCTTCGTAGCTGCCCGCCGCATAGACGCCGGACAGCACCTTCATCAGCGTGGACTTTCCGGCGCCGTTCTCACCACAGATGGCATGAATCTCGCCCTCTTTAACCTGCAGGTTAACTTGGTCGAGTGCCTTGACCCCCGGGAAGGCCTTAGTAATGGCACGCATTTCCAGAAGCGGCGTCATCGAGTCCTCCGATGCATGGGTTAGGGAGACACGCTCAGCTCACTGAATCTGATCCTGGCTGTAATAGCCCGAGTCGACGAGCACGCTCTTCCAGTTGGATGCATCCACGGTCACGGGTTCCAGCAGGTAGGCGGGCACGACCTTCACGCCGTTGTTATAAGTGGTCGTATCGTTGATTTCGGGTTTGCCGTCCTTGAGCAATGCATTGACCATGCCGACCGTCACCTGCGCCAGCTTGCGAGTGTCTTTGAAGACGGTGGAGTATTGCTGATCTGCCAGTATGGACTTGATCGAAGGCACCTCGGCATCTTGCCCGGTCACGATCGGCATCTTAAGGTCGCCCGAGCCGTAACCCACGCCTTTGAGCGACGACAAAATCCCGATGGACAGACCGTCGTACGGAGACAGGACACCATGCACGGCCTGCTTGGTGTAGTTGGCCGACAGCAGATTATCCATGCGAGCCTGGGCAACCGACCCATCCCAGCGCAGTGTGCCGACGCGGTCAATGCCGGTCTGGCCTGAAGGAATGACGATGTCGCCGGCATCAATCAACGGTTGCAACACCGACATCGCACCGTCGTAGAAGAAATAGGCATTGTTGTCATCCGGGCTGCCGCCGAACAATTCCACATGCCACGGCCGCACGTCACCGAAGCGCGCTTTCAGGCCATTAACCAGACTAGTGGCCTGGAGCACGCCCACCTTGAAGTTGTCGAAGGTCGCGTAGTAATCCACATTCGGGCTTTCGCGGATCAGGCGATCGTAGGCAATCACCGGGATGCCGGAGGCAGCGGCATTTTCAAGCGCATTGGACAGTGTGGTGCCATCGATGGCGGCAATGACCAGGACGTCTGCACCCTTGGTGATCATGTTTTCAATCTGGGACAACTGATTCGGGATGTTGTCCTCGGCATACTGCAGATCGGTCTTGTAGCCGGCCTTCTGGAATTGCTTGACCATGGACTGGCCGTCTGCAATCCAGCGCGCCGAGGACTTGGTCGGCATGGCGATGCCGACCGTTTGCGCGTGGGCGACCGACGCGATCACGGGCGCTGCCAGCAGTGCTAGCGCTAGCTTTTTGATAAGCATTTTTGTCTCCAGGTTGTCAGGGCAGGTGAATGCGGCTGAATTGATCTCTAGTTGGATCTTGCGGGCATGGTAGCAACGCGAAACATGACGGTAAAATAATATCTGGCGCATTCAACATACCTAAATTTATATGTCGAATAATCCTGCCCGCTGGCTCAAGCCATCACAGCTGCGTTTGCTGTCGGAAATCGCGAGCCATGGCCAACTGCAATTGGCGGCCGATGCCATCGCTGTCACGCAGCCTGCTGCCTCGCGCATGCTGGCCGAAGTCGAACGGCAACTGGGGGCAGCCTTGTTCGTGCGCCGGCCCAAGGGGATGGAGCCCACGTCAGAAGGGCGTGCTGTGCTGCGCCGGGTCGAGGTCGTCCTGCGCGAGATGCGCAGTATGGTGGCCGACGTGGATTCATTGCGCCAGGGCCTGGCCGGTTCGGTCAGCGTTGGGGCCGTGACCGGCCCTGCAGTGAGCCTCCTGATGCCTGCGATCCGCGAGGTCAAATCCATAGCCCCTGCCGCCGAGATCTCGGTCGACGTTATGCCTTCGCGTGACCTGCTGCGCCATCTGATGGCGGGAGAGATGGATTTTGTTCTGGCCCGCATCCTGCCCGAAGCCGACGCGCATGACTTTGAAATCACGCCGATGAGCGATGAAAAGATCGTGATCGTGGCCCGCGCCAGCCATCCGCTGGCGCGTGCGCACGTCGTAACACTGACCGAGTTGTCGAGCTACGAGTGGGTCATGCAGCAACGCGGCGCGCCGATTCGAGAGGCCATCGTCAACGCGTTCGGCCAAGTGGGGCTGTCCGAGCCGCGCAACGTCGTCAGCAGCCCCTCGATACTGTTGAGTATGGCTTACCTGGCCCAAGGCGATGCGGTCACGCCCATGGTGACAGAGGTGGCGTCGCTATTGACCCAACCCCCGATCGGAGCGGGCTTTGCCGTGCTGAACCTGCCGCACGACATCCGCGTGTCGCCTTATTACCTGCTGCGCCTGCGCCGCCGCCCCCTGACGCCACTGGCCCTGTCGTTGCGCGACCGGCTGTTGACCCAATCGAATAGGCCGGATGTTGCTCGGTATTATGTGAGTGATGAGTAGGAAGCTTGTGCGGATTGCGCCATCACCCATCCGTATGGCCGAATAGGTCACGTGCCGAGACAATATACGCTCTTACTCTATCCTTGATTATCTGCTCAATGTTTTGGGGGGCGGGCAGGCCATATATCCATTGTTGGATACCCAAGTAGAAGATGCCACTATGCAGCCCCCAGATTAACTGAGTAATTCTTTCGTCTTCTTCCTGGACGTGCTGCAACCCCAAATAATTACGGGTTTCGCGTGCTATGCGTGGAAGCAGTTTGGACTGTAAAAGAGAGATGTATTTGTTTGGAATATATCCATCACTCAGGCCGGAGAATATCAGGATTCGCACCCATTCCGGTGTCAGAATAGCCTTGGCATAGGCTTGATAAAAGCTATTCAGCTTCTCTTCCAGTTCGGTCGGCGCATCAAGCCAGTCTTCCCAATGTTTGTTCCAGCGGCCAAGGTATACCTCTTGGTACACGCGTTCAATCAAGGCTTTTTTTGTCGGAAAATAATGATAAAGCAACGGGTGCGTAATCCCGATTTCCTTAGCTAATTCACGCGTCTGTCCGTCCAGGCCGTGCCTGGAGAAGAATGAAATTGCGCCTGACAATATTTGCTGTTCGCGCTCTGCAGGACTTAGCCGTTGTCTGGTTTTGGGTGGCTTCGGCGGCGTTAAGCCAACCTTGCTTTTTGTTTTCGGAGACATAAGCGTGACAGCATAAACTTTAAAGATTAGCGCTTTTGCAGCGAAGTACGAGCATAGTAATACACCCCAGAAATCCCGACAGCTTCCGATGAATTGGCCACGAGCTTTGAATGCTCTTGACTTAATTTACCAAACGGTAAACAATATTCAACATAGCGTAAACAAAGATAGGACGGCTATGGATCTGAAGGGCGAACAACTTATCAGTGCATCCAGGCAGCAAGTATGGGACGCGATCAACGAGCCGGCCGTGCTGTTGCGATGCATACCGGGATGTGAAGAGGTCACGAAGGTGTCCGAGGCCGAACTGCATACCCGTGTCTTGCTGAAAATTGGGCCGGTCCGCGCCCGTTTTTCCGGCAAGATTTTCCTGCTTGATATCGAGGAGCCCAGCAAATGCACGTTGAGTTTTGAAGGCGCTGGCGGGGCGGCGGGGTTTGCCAGGGGCAAGTCCGACATTACGCTTACAGAACATGACGGTCAGACCTTATTGAGTTATTCGTCGCAAGCGTCGGTAGGCGGCAAGTTGGGGCAGGTTGGTGGGCGCTTAATAGAGTCTTCAGCAAAAAAAATGGCGGATGAATTCTTTGCCGCATTTCAAGTTGCCCTGTCAGGTCACGACGGCAATACTAAATTGGCCGAAAGCACGCCGGCATCCGTACCCATCGTCCCGCACGCAGCTGCCGCTGCGCAAGCGCCGTCACCCGTTCCGCCCTCCAAACATACGCCAATAAGCAGTTCTGATAGCAAACCTGCGCAGTTTCAAGGATTTCAATACGAGCTGTACAGGGCGTTCTGGTTTGCCCTTGGGGTGGGTTCGACCCTATTGATTAGCTGGTTATTGCCCTAGTAAGCCCTGCAGAATTCAGAATACCAGGAGCAACCATGAAGGCCCCACCATTCGCCTATATACGTCCAACTTCTCTGGATGAAATTTTTCCGTTATTGCGAGAATACGGCGATGATGCCCGTATTCTCGCGGGTGGTCAGACGCTGCTGGCAACATTGAACATGCGCCTTTCCGAGCCGCGTTTGTTGATAGACATAAAGGCCATTGAGGGCTTGCGCGGTATTACGGTCATGGAGGACTGTATTTCTATTGGCGCGATGACGCGCCATAGCGAGATTGAAGACTCCGGCTTAGTGGCATCCCACCTTCCGCTGTTGGCGATGGCCGCACCGCATGTTGCTCACCGTGCAATACGTAACCAGGGTACCTTGGGCGGCTCGCTTGCGTTTGCCGATCCCGCCGCCGAGTGGCCGGCATGTGTCGTCGCGCTGGATGCCACGGTGGTGCTGGTTGGGCCAAATGGCGAACGCCGGGTAAAAGCTGCCGATTTTTTTCTGGATCTGTATACCACGGTGATGGAGCCTGACGAGCTTATCAAAGCCTGTGAGTTTGCATTGGCGTCGTCGAGTTCACGGTTTGTTTTTCTAGAGCTTGCCCGTCGCCATGGTGACTACGCCATTGTGGGCTTGGCAGCTGCCGCGCGTATTGATTCCGGACGCCTAACAGCGTTGCGCCTGGTGTTTTTAGGCACCGGGAACACGCCTATTCGTGCCAGGGCGGTTGAGGAGGCGGTCGTTGGAAAGGTAGTAGACGCTCAGACACTGGCGCAAGCCCAGGCAGCACTTGCCGGTGAGCTATTTCCGTTCGCTGATCTGTACAACAGTGCGCAAACCAAACTTCATTTAGCCGGCGTCTTAATGGGTCGGGCGTTGCGGCAGTTGGCGGCATGACATGGGACAAAGCAACGCGGAGGCCTATATGGACCAATCAATACTGATCAATGTTGTTGTCAATGGCGTGAGCCTGCAAAAGCAGGTAGAGCCGCGCATTCACCTGATTGATTTTCTAAGAGATACCCTGCAAATCAAGACCGCACGGGTCAGCTGCGAACACGGCGTCTGTGGCGCTTGTACTGTTCGTGTGGACGGCGAAATAGTACGGGGTTGTTTGATGCTGGCGGTGCAGACCGATGGCCAGCATATTGAAACCATAGACGGCGCCAGCGATCGAGGCGACTTGACGGCGCTGCAAGAGGCATTTCATGCACGTAACGCGGCGCAATGTGGTTTTTGCACGCCCGGCATGTTATTGACCGCGTCGGCGCTTTTGCGCGAGAAACCGCTGGCTGACCGCGAGCAGGTTAGGGAATACATATCGGGGAACTACTGCCGGTGTACGGGATACCACGCCATTGTCGATGCCATTTGCGATGTGCTGCAAGCGCAGCGGGACGCCAGGCTCGATTAAGAAAGTTCGGGAGATAAATGTGAACTCAATAACTAAAGAAGATGTTGGCGCACTCCTGAGCGACACGGCAGTTAAACGCGAATACGTTGGTGCTTCCGTAATGCGGCCGAATATGAAACGTCATCTGGAAGGGAGGGGAACCTACGTCGATGACATTGCATTGCCCCGCCTGGCTCATGTCGTTTACTTGCGCAGTCCATTTGCGCACGCACGCTTTACCATTACCGAAACGGACGTTGCGCTCGGCATGCCTGGTGTTATTGCGGTCGTTGACGGCAACGCTATCGCTGAACTGTGCACTCCCTGGGTTGCAACCTTGGCACATTTGCAGGGCATGAAGTCCGCTCCACAATATCCGTTGGCGCTAGACCGGGCGTGCTGGCAAGGTGAGCCCATCCTGGCCGTTGTCGCAGAAACGCGCCAACAAGCCGAGGACGCCATACAGGCCATTGAGGTCGATTGGGACGAGTTGCCGGTGGTTCACGATATGGAAACCGCTCTTTTACCTAGTACGACGATCATTCATCCTGAGCTGGGCGATAACTTGTGTTTTACCAAAACCATCGACACGGGAGGTGTCGATGAAGCCTTTGCGCAGGCCGATCTGGTGGTCGAAGAAACCTATCGTTTTGGTCGTGTCACTGGCGTCACCATGGAAGGCCGTTCCGTGCTGGCCGATTTCGACCCTTCTGAACGCAAGCTAACGGTGTATCAGTCGCATCAGGCTCCGCATATGATGCAAGACCTGTATGCCCGACACTTCGATTTACCCGAAAATGCCGTACGCGTCATTTGTAAGGACGTCGGAGGCGCATTCGGCATCAAAGTGCATTCGTACTCTGATGACTTTGCGACGGTTGCCTTGTCTATTATTCTCAAGCGTCCGGTGAAGTTTGTCGCCGACAGGCTGGAGTCTTTTGTCAGCGATATTCATGCCCGCGAGCATGTGGTGCACGCGCGCTTAGGGGTTAAGTCCGACGGCGAAATCGTCGCGTTCGAAATAGATGACTTGACCGGTGTCGGGCCCTACTCGGTCTACCCTCGTACCAGTGCCATAGAAGGCAATCAGGTGCTAAGCGTGGCAGGTGGACCGTATAAGCACAAACAGTATCGTGGCCACCTAAAGGTGGTGTACCAGAATAAGGTGCCGACCAGTCAGTACCGTGGCGTAGGTCATCCGATTGCCTGCGGCGTCACAGAGGGTATTGTGGAGTTAGCAGCACATCGGCTGGGGATCGACACCTTGCAAATGCGCCATAAAAATGTCATGCCCGATGATGGCTATCCGTGCAAGGGCGCTTCGGGTATCCAGATTGAGAGATTGTCGCATCAGCAATCCCTGAAGAAAATCGAAGAAATGATGGACTACCAGGCGCTGCGTCGCGAGCAAGCCGAACTACGCAGTCGAAACATTTATCGGGGCATTGGTTTCGCCGTGCTCGTCGAATTGACCAATCCCAGCGCAGCGTTTTATGGCGTGGGTGGAGCAAGAATTTCGGCATTGGACGGGGCTTCGGTGCGCCTGGAACCCAGCGGAGTCGTTACCTGTCATGTGGGTGTGGGCGAGCAGGGACAGGGTACGGAAACGATATTCGCTCAGATTGCTGCTGATGCAATCGGTGTCGATATGAAGCATGTCAACGTCGTAACGGGCGATACGCAGGCGACACCCTATGGTGGGGGGACTTGGGCGTCGCGCGGTGCAGGAATTGGGGGTGAAGCGGTGCTGCAGGCCGGCTTGGCTTTGCGGGAAAATATTCGCAAGTTCGCTGCTGTGGCGCTGAAGAAAGATGAGGCTCAGCTTGATGTGCTTGAGGACTGGATAGTCGATTTTACGAGCCAGGAGCGGCTCATGGCCTTGTCCGAGCTAGCGCGTCTGGCTTATTTTCGCCCTGACATCCTACCCGCCGACGCGCGGCCAGAGCTTGCTGTCACGCGGCACTTTGCCCAGCGCGGTTTCCCATTTACGTTTACCAACGGCGTGCAGGCATCGTATGTTGAGGTGGACGTAGAGACGGGTTTTGTGAAATTGCTTAAGCACTGGGCGGTCGAGGACTGCGGCCGTATCCTGAATCCCATGCTGGTTAACGAACAGGTGCGTGGCGCTATTGTGCAGGGCATAGGTGGCGCGCTCTTTGAGGAATGCCTCTACGACGAGAATGCGCTATTGCGCAATGGCAGCATGGCTGATTACTTGGTGCCGATGGCTGCGGAAATGCCAGATATTGAGGTCGCGCACGTGGAAACGCCTACTGCGACATCCCAGTTGGGCGCCAAGGGGGCCGGAGAGGCGGGTACCGCCGGGCCTCCGGGGGCAATCATGAACGCGATCAACGATGCATTGGCACCCTTTAACGCGCGAGTAACGTCGCAGCCGATTACCCCGGAAAAAGTGCTTAAGGCGATTGGAAGCGTTTGACGACGGCACACTCCCTTCTGATTTTCATGCTCTGGTGAAGGAGGGGCATGGCGACGAAACGTATACAGCGACCGAATACTCAGGCGGTCTTAGACCGCGCAGTAACGCTCTTGCATTTGCGGATCGTTCAATAACGCTTGTGCAGATTCAGTCAGTACCACTTCGCCCTGGTCCAGAATATAAACCCGGTCACATATGCTCAGTGCAAGTTCTACGTTTTGTTCAACAAGCAGTATCGTTTTTCCAGCACGTTTAAGAGAGGTAAAAAGCTCAAACATTTCGTCGACAAGGATGGGCATAATTCCTTCAGACGGCTCATCCAGCAGGATCATGTCTGGATCGGCAGCCAGTGCGCGTGCAATCGCCAGCATTTGTTGTTCGCCGCCAGACATGGTTATCGCGTTCTGATGCAAGCGTTCTTTCAACCGCGGAAACGTTTCAGCGATCTGCTCAATAATATTCTTTTCCTGAGATTTTTTCGGTGAGGCGACAATGCCTAGGCGAATATTCTCCAGCACGGTTAGACCTGGCACAATCCGTCTGTCCTCCGGCACGTAAGCCAGGCCTAATCCAAAACGTGCATGCGCCGACTGGCCTATCAGCTCGTTGTCTTTGAACCGCACCGAACCGCTGGTTTTCGCAAGAAGCCCCATGGTGCTTTTGACGACGGTGGTTTTTCCGGCTCCGTTGCGTCCTAGCAGCGCAATGACTTCTCCTTTGGAAATGGTTATGTTTATTTTTTGCAAAACATGGCTCGTTCCATACCAGGCATTCAAGTTCGAAATTTCTAGCATAAGATGCCTTATATCTTGTTAATGGTGGCCTAAATACACTCGCTTGACTTCGTCGTTGCTGCGAATGTCGGCGGGTGTACCAGATGCAAGGAGTTCTCCATGATGCAAAACTACAATGTGGTCGCTGATACCCATTATCATTTTCATTTTATGTTCGACCAGAATAACGGTGCGTGTATCAGCTAATTGCACGATCAGGTCCATCATGGATTTTGTTTCTTCAGGGCTCATGCCCGCCGTTGGCTCGTCTAATAACAGCAGCTTAGGGTTGGAGGCCAGTGCAATGGCGATTTCCAGCGAGCGTTGCTGGCCGTGGGCTAGTTCGCGAGCGGGACGATAAGCATGGGTTTCAATGCCTACTGTTTTCAGGGCGGCATATGCCCGATCATCCAAGTTCAACGCACTTTGCTTCTTCCATAGGTTGTAGCGCGAGACATGGGCTTGTAATGCCATGCGGACATTGCCCAGGGCAGTGAAGTTGGGAAATACATTTGTAATTTGGAATGACTTGGCTATGCCGATATGCGAGAACTGATGCGGTTTAACACCGCTTAGATCTTGTCCGTCGAATATGACCCGGCCTTCCGATGGAGACATTGCACCGGACAGAATATTGAAGTAAGTGCTTTTTCCGGCGCCGTTAGGGCCAATGATGGAGGTCAGCTTGTTTGACTGAAACGCGATGGAGACATTCTTTAGTGCGGTAAATCCCCCGAAACGACGGGTGACTGCTTCGGTCTTTATGATGGTGTCAGTCGACATGCAGCTTCTCCAGAATCGTGCCCCAGATGCCTTTCGGAAAGAACAGCACAAAGAACATGAAAATGATGCCAACGTACAGCTGCCAGTGTTCCGTCCAGATTGAAAACATGTCTTGTATGAACAAGAATAGCCCTGCACCCACCAGGGGTCCAAAAAAAGTGCCCATGCCGCCCAGTAGGGCAATCATGACGACCAGGCCAGAGGTTTCGTAGTGCAGCGTTTCAATTGCAACGCTGGAGAGATGGATGGCGTAAAGCGCACCCGCCAATCCGCAAAAGGCGCCTGATAGGATAAAGGTAATGAGCTTGGTTCGTTCGACGTTGAATCCGCATGCGCGTGTGCGCGATTCGTTTTCCCGTATGGCCTGGATGACCGCCCCAAAAGGCGAGGCCAAAAGACGAGAAATAAACCAAAGTGCCAGCGCGACAAAACCCAGAAAAAAATAGTATTTGGTCAACGGGTTCAACATATCGAAATTGAATCCGAAGAGATTGACTTCGGAAACATTCACACCCCGTAGTCCATTTTCGCCGCCGGAAGGGGGAAATTGGTAGATCAGGAAGTAAACGCATTGCGACAGAGCCAGTGTAACCATGGCAAAGTAAATGCCACGAGTGCGGATAGCCAATATCCCCATCGCCCATGCAACAAACGTGGACACGAGCACGGCGGCAGGGATGGCCAGCCACCAAGCGACCTGATGCTGTGCAATAAGGATGCCCGCGGTATAAGCGCCGACACCCAAAAATGCCGCATGGCCGAATGACAGCATTCCCATATAGCCAAACACCAAATTAAACCCCAGCGCGTACAAGCCAAAAATCAGCATATTGATCGCGACGGAATGGTGCGGGATCAGCCAGGGGAACACCATTAAAAGCAAAATGGTGGCAAGAACCCGGTGTTTGCGTATTGTGCTGAGTATCGATAAAGGCTGGCGAGGCGATAACGTGATGATTTGTAGGCTCATAGTCTTTAACTCATTAAACCGGCGCGACCAAACAGGCCCAGGGGGCGTACAAGAAGTACGACCGCCATAATGACGAACATGGATACTTTTGCTGCCTCAGGAGCGAACAAGGCGGCCAGGCTTTCGACAACGCCGACTAGCAGGCCGGCCACCACGGCGCCCGTTAACGAGCCCATGCCACCAACTACGGTAACCACGAACGCGACGATCAATACTGATCCACCCATTTCAGGGGTAATGCCTTGCATCGGCGAAGATAAATAGCCGGCTAGGCCAGCTATACCGGTGCCTATTCCAAACACAATAAGCCACACCTTGGCGATGTCGATGCCCAACACGCGCACGATTTCAGGGTCGCGAGCACCGGCGCGTACGATAAGTCCGAAGGAGGTTTTTTCAATAAACAGCCAGAGTGCAGCTAACACAACCGCCGTGATGCCAATGACGAACAAACGATAAAGGGGGAAATGCCCGATCAAAACATCGACTGAGCCCTGCAGCAGCTCGGGAGTGTCCACCGGCAACCCCTGCTTTCCGAACTGAATACGTACAAGCTCGACCATGACATAGGCAAGGCCGAAGGTCAGCAGAAGTGGATAGTCGATGCCTCGTCCATATAGAGGCCGCACCAGAAATCGTTCGGCCACGATGCCGATTAAACCGGTGATAAGAGGAACACCAACGAGACATAACCAAAAATTGGGCACGTACTGATACAGGCTATAGCCGGCGTAGGCTCCCACCATGAAGAACGCACCATGGGCGAAGTTGACGACCGTCAGCATCCCGAAGATCAAGGACAAGCCTACCGCCAAAAGTGTATAGATGGCGCCCAGCGCCAGGCCAGTAAATACCTGCAGCGCGAGCAGTTGTGCGGTAATGCCGTCCATGATGCCTCCGTGTTTTTTTTATATTGACCCACTACGACGAACAGTGGGCCCGCCATATGCCGAATCAATTATTTATGGCCCAGCTCTGCGCAAGTTCGCAACATAGATTCGGATGCTGGTACGGTTTTCAGTACGCTAAACACATCGTCAGGGTTGCCTGCGTTGGTGTCTTTAGACTGGATGATGAACACCGACTGTACTGACTGATGGTCGCAGGGACGATAATATTGTTCGCCCTTGTAGGTGTCGTACTTAAGTGCGGCCAGAGCGTCGACTACCTTCTCAGTGTCTACCGTGCCGGCATTAGTGACTGCCGTTAGCAGTGATTTAACGGCGGAATATGCCATTGCGCCGTAGTCGGACGGATAGGTTCCCTTGTTGGCGGCCTTGTAGAGGTCATTCAGCTTTTTTGCGGAGGGCGTATTGTCTTGAATGCCCCAGTAATACGACGTGCCGCCAATGACGCCGTCATAAACTTTAGGCCCACCAGCCAAGCGGGACGTATACATAAGCACGGGGGTTGCAAAAATCGTGCTTTTCTTCATGCCGAAGTCGGTCGCTTGCTTGATCGAAATGTAGTTATCACGTCCTAGGTTGTTGAAAACAAGAACGTCGGGCTTAAGCGCTTGTAGCCGTGGCAAGAAAATTGAGTAATCGGAGGTGCCCAGAGGATGCTTGACCTCGCCAACAACCTCTGCGCCCACTTCTTCTGCCACACGCCTAAAGCCACGTGCCATCTCGTGACCATAGGCATAGTCTGCAGTAATAAAGGCAATACGCATTCCTTTTTTGAATACATACTTGCCAACCGCCTGGGTGGTCATGTACGGGTTTAGCGCTTCATGGAAGGTGTAGCGAGAATAGTCTGACGCTTCGTTAATAGTGTCTGACTGGCTGATCGATATATAAAGGATCTTGCGCTGTTTGGTGATGTTGTTGGTAGCAAGTTGTGTAGCAGCAGAGAGACCACCAACGATAAAATTAACCTTATCTTTCTCTATGAGTTCCAAAGCACGAGTGGCTGCCTCGCCAGGATTAAGCTTGTCGTCACGGACCAGAAGCTCGACCTTGCGGCCATTTAGGCCGCCAGCATCGTTAAATTCCTTAACGGCTATTTCCGCGTTTCTAACTTGATCTTTTGCATCGGCACCATAAGGGCCGGTTAACGGTACGGGCAACCCGATGCGGATTGGGTCTGTCTGAGCCTGCACGCCAGTCATGGTGGCGGTTGACGCCATACAGAGGACAAAGGCCCATTTATTTACGCTTTTCATATATGTGTTGTCTCCTGAGGTAGAAAGGCTATGCGACGGTTGCTGTTAAAGCTGGGGTACAAGCAATTGCGTCGGTCTTGCGTTTTTCCAACTACAGTATCTACTGATTGGGTAATCTGTCTGGCTTCTGCGGCCCGAGCCCGTTCTCAGTTTTTTACGTCTTTTCTTGATTTAATTGACCTGTTGGTAAATATAAAGGTTTTGATCAAGCTAAGCAATGCTTAGCTTGATCCGTAAATGATCCACTAAGCACACCCTTCCGGCGTCTTATGGAATAGGTCAAGCTACCTGCTTGCTACATTTTCGGAGCAGACGGATATGTCACAAAAGGCACGCCGTATTGGTCGAATCATCTCTCGGCAATGGTTGCCGAAAGTACGCAAGCAGCGGCGTATGCCAAGCGTGCGCAGGCGTACGGCGAATTCACATTGACACGCGCTTTAACCGAAGATGTCATTGGAAAATTCGGCTTCACCGACGCCACAGGTGCCACAGCAGCGCTGTTGGGCGAGATCGCCATTCCAAGTGCCATCATGCGGGGTGTGGCTGTGATCAGTCGCTCGGCGGGTCTGGGTGGGGCACATTGCCGAAGAGATGCGTGAGCCTACAGGCAAGCATATCTGGCAGACGGTCGAGCACGCAATTCCCTATGCAAGTAGCGGGGAACGGTGAGCGCGTCGTAGGAAGCGGCCGGCTCCTTGGCGTTGAAGCCTGTAGTGTGCCGCGCGTATATGACTTTGCCGACGGCCTGTCATTAGCAGCTCGATGCCGGACCGTCGACAAAAAAAGCGGCGCCCTTGGGGCGTCGCTGGCCTGCAAGCAAGCTTAGGTGCCGCAGGTATCAGACGTCCTCATTTCGTTTATGGCGGGCTCTTGGCGATTGGGGACATAGTTACGGTCTAGCTGCAGGCCGGTTTTGCTTCCGGGGATGCACGGATCGCCGGCGCTGGTATACCCCTGGCCACCTTGTGCCGGATCGGTTTGCCCGGCGGGTGTGCCTTGGGCATATGCACTACCAGCCATGGCGCTGAAGACAGTTATGGCTGCAACTCGAGCAAGTAATTTACGCTTCATGTGAGTTCTCCAAACGGTGTGTGGGCTCGGCGCACCGCAACTATCGTGCCGGCGGTGGCTACCGTGCTATTAATTCTGACGTTTGTCTGCATGCAGGGCGAGTGTCGAACGGCAACCAACCGTCGTTAAATTTTTCTGTGCAGAGCATAAACAGACACTTCTATAAGAGTGCTGGCAGACCCCGATGCCCCAACAACCGTCCGTTTTTCTCGCAGTATTGTTACGTCGATTGAAATAATTCACGGAGTACAACAATGTTCTCTGTCATCACTTTTACATGATTGACCATGTGCCAGCGATAAGGTGTGACGGCGCTAGTGCAATCGCTCAAGGACCCAGTTAGTTGTCAGAGTTGATGCAATACTGATCCACAAGCAATGCGAATAATATTTTGAACTACTTTGTGGGCGACGTTATATCACCACTGCCCAAAGTAAATGCCCGCCCGCTTGTGGGCGTTGGTGGATCGCTCCACCGCCTCGTCGGACATGGTTGTGCGCCGCTTGCTGCGCAACGACCAGTCCAGCAGATGCTGCCGCATCTCGGCGCGCACCGCGGCGTGGGACTGGCTGGCACCCAGATCCTCGAACTCGTTGGGGTCGCGCTGCAGGTCGAACAGCTGCTCGGGCTCGTCGCGCCAGTACACGTAGCGCCACCGGTCGGTGCGCACCGACCACGCGCGGCACTGCTGCGGCGTCTTGCCCAGCGTGAGCCGCGCCTGACGGAAGCTGTAGTCCAGTTCGGATACCGCCGCGGNGNGCCNCGGCATGCCTTCCGCTGCGCCGTGCAACAACGGCTGCAGGGCGCGCCCCTCGATCCGGTGGCCGGCTTGTGGTACGTCCAGCGCCTGCAGGATGGTTGGCGTGATGTCCACGCTTTCCACCAGTTGCCGGCACACCTGGCCGCGCGTGCCGTCGGCCTCGGCGCTCGGATCCATGATGATCAGCGGCACCCGTTGCACGGTGTCGTAGAACAGCTCTTTCTCGCCTAGCCAGTGGTCGCCCAGGAAGTCGCCATGGTCGGCAGTAAACACCACCAGCGTGTTGCGCATCAGTCCGGCGCCTTCCATGTAGTCGAACAGCCGGCCCAGGTGGGTATCCAGTTGCGTGATCAGCCCCTGGTAGATCGGCCGTACGGTGCGCACGCATTCTTCACGCGCGAAGCTCTGGCTTTCTTCATGCTGGCGATAGGCCTGCAGCACCGGATGCGCGCCGGCCAGCTCCTGCTGGTTGCGCACCAACGGCAGGCATTGGTCGCTGCGATACATACGATGGTAGGGATCGGGCGCCATATAGGGCCAGTGCGGCTTCACATAGCTCAGGTGCAGGGTCCAGGGCTGCGAGCCGCGCTTGCGTATGAAATCCAGGGCACAGTCGGTGGTGTAGGCGGTTTCCGAATGCGGTTCGCGGACCCGCGCGGGCAGGTGCGCATTGCGCATATGCCACCCGCTGACCACTTGCCCGTCTGCATCCACCGCGGAAATCACATAGTCCGACCACGGATCGGGCGAATCGTAGCCATGGCGGCGCAAGAATGCCGGATACCCACTTTCATCGCCCGGCTCGTGGTGGCCGTCATAGCGGTCGGCCTCGCGGAAACTGCCGCGCGCCAGCAAGGTGCCCAGTTCCGAGCCGCCGTCGATGGCCAGCCGCTGTATGCCGGCCTGGTCGGGGATGACGTGGCTCTTGCCGATCAGCACCATCTCGCGCTCGCGGCCGGCCAGGTACTCGCCCAGCGTGACCTCGCTCACCGACAGCGGCACGCGGTTCCAGGTCGTGCCGTGGCTGGATGGATAGCGCCCGGTGTAATAACTCATGCGTGATGGTCCGCACACCCCCGAATTCACGAACGCCTGCTCAAAGCGCATGCCGCGCGCCGCCAGCGCATCCAGGTTAGGCGTGCGCAGGTACGGATGCCCGTAGCTGCCCAAGTGGTCGGCCCGCAGTTGGTCGGCCATGATGAACAGCACGTTCTGGATCTTGCTCATGGAATGCCCGCCCTTGTTACTGGGTTGCCTTGAAGCCGGATTCGCGCACCACCGGCTCCCATTGCTTGCGATAGGCCGCCAGCGCCTGCGCGGTCTGTGCCGCGTCGGCCGAGATCGGCTCGAGGTTGATGGCACGCACGGCCTTCTGCATGGCCGGATCGCGCATGACCACGGCGATATCGCGCGCCAGGCGTTCGACCTTGTCCTGCGGCATGGCGGCCGGCGCGAAAAATGCGTTCCAGCCGTCCGCCGCCAGGTCGATGCCGGCCTCGCGGAAAGTCGGCACGTCCGCGAGCTCCGCCTCGCGCTCGGTGCCCGAGGTGGCCAGGATGCGCACGCGCCCGCCCTGGTGCTGCGGCAGCAGGGTATCCAGCGTATCGATTGCCTGCGGCAGGATGCCGCCGACCAGTTCGCTGACTAGTGGCGCCGAGCCACGATAGCCCACCACTTCGGCCTGTTGGCCGATCTCGCCGCCCAGCATCAGCGCGAAGAAGTGTGGCAGGCTGCCAGTGGCGGGCACGCCCACCGTGAAGCGGTCGGGGTGTTCCTTCAGCCATGCCCGCAGCGCCTTCATGTCTTTCATGGGCGAATCGGCCGACACCGCCAGCGCGAACTTGTAGCTGCTGACTAGCGACACGGGCTTGAAATCGCGCTGCGCATCGTAGCCGGGGTCGGCATAGACCAACGGGGCCACCACCATCACGGCGGGGTTGCCCAGCAGCAGCACATTCTGGTTTGTGTCGGCGTTGCGCACCAGTTGCGCCGAAATGCGGCCGCCCGCGCCGGTCTTGTTCTCGACGATGACAGAAACGCCCACTCGATCTTTCAGGCGTTCGGCCACCAGCCGGGCGATGCGGTCCGAACTGCCACCCGGCGGATAGCCCACCACGATGGTCAAGGGGCCGCTCAGCGGTGCCGCCGCCCATGCCGAGGTGGCTAGCGCGCATGCCGCCAGGGCGGCCAGTATCATCTGTTTGATCATGTCTCCTCCTGTCTTGCTGTCTTTTGATGAATTATTGTCAAGGTACAAGAGACTGTAGCAACGGACGTGTTTCTTGATCTAATCCAATATCGGCATAAACAAACATACGCAATCCAGGTAGGAAACCCTCCCATGCCTTCCGTGCCCGCGCAGCCTCCCGTCCATCTGGCGGAAATGCCCATGTATTGCCTGTACCAGGCCTGGTCGCAGGCCAGCCCGGTGTTCGTGCGGCTGTGCGAAGGCCGCTTTGGCATTACCCGGCGCGAATGGCGTTTGCTGGCGGCGGCGGTGGAATACGGCCCGCTGACATCGGCCGAACTAGCGGCCACCGCCCGGCTGGACCTGGTGCGCACTTCGCGCGCCCTGGGTTCGTTATGCGAAAAGGGCTGGGCTGACCGGGTGCGCGACACACACGACAAGCGCATCACGCACGTCATGGCCACCGAGTCCGGGCGAGCGCTGTACCACGCTATGTTGCCGGAGATCGCTCACTTGAACGACCTGCTGATGGCCGACCTGACGCCGGATGAAGGACGCCAGTTGCTGCACTTGCTGCAGGTGGTGGCGCAGCGCGGCGCGCGCATGGCCACCGAGAATGTCGTGACCGACAAGGCCAGCCGACGGCAGGGCGGCACGCGCTGGGCGTCAGCCAAATCGCAGACTTAAGCTAGGATTCGCTCGGGGTCTGACTGCCTGGCTCACAAAATTGGAAAATCCCCTGGTGTCAGGGCTGCTAGCTAGACTGATCAATTCATTCGCATAAAAGCTGCAGTCAGGCTGACCATAAATAATCCCCAGCACGCGTTGCTTGGTGCCGGGGAAGAGGGCGCCGGATAGGCTCCGAGGGGATGCAGTCGTGATTTTTGTACCCATATTGGGTTTTGTCATACCCATATTGGGTTTGATTGGCTAGTGTTCACGTTTTGCTGGGAGGGAATCCCTTTCCTTTTAGGGCAGCGTTCTTCCACCTAGCAGCGTAGGCCGACCTATCGCACTGAACTAAGCCCTCAACTCTAAGCCCTCAATTTCAACAAACTGATCGCATTCAACCGCGCGACCTTTTCACGCGTGGCCTCATCGACAGCCGCGTTATCCAGGAACTTGCCAGCCGTAGCCGAATCTTCATACGGATAATCCACCGAAAACATCACATGGTCCATTCCCAACGAGCTCAATGAAGCAATCATCGGTGCGTCGTCACAAACTCCAGAAGTCGTGATGTAAAGATTTCGCTTCAAATACGCCGAAGGCGCCATCTTCAGCGGACGCTTGCCCACAATCAATTCGGCACGGCTATCCAAACGCCACAGATAAAAGGGCAACGCCTCACCCATGTGCCCCAACACGATCTTCAGCCGAGGGAATCGGTCGAACACCCCAGAGAAAACCAAACGCAGGAAATGCGACGACGTCTCCACCGTCCATTCCCACGTAGGCTTAAGCAACTCCGGTGCACCCTCCAGCACGTAAGGCAAGCGGAATGAATCGCCGGGGTGCAGATAGAGCGGAACATCCAGATCCTGCATGCGCTCCCAAAAAGGATCGTAGCGAGCATCATCCAGGTACACGCCGTTGGTATGACCGTTCACCATCGAGCCGACAAAGCCCAGCTCTTTTACGCAGCGCTCCAATTCATCACCCGCGCCCTTCGGATCCTGCATGGCCAGGTGCGCGAACCCCGCGTAGCGGTCGGGCTGCTTGGCGATCTGTTCCGCCAGCATGTCGTTGCCCTTGCGTGCAACCTTCACCGCGACCGCGGTATCGGTCTCACCTTGCACACCCGGACCCGAGATCGACAGGACTGACAATCCAACCCCCGCCGCATCCATCGCCGCCAAACGCTGTTCTCCGAAATCGGACAGCGCCCCTATGATCCGCGTTCGTCCCTGCGCCGAGACGTTCGGCATGGCCATGTCCAGATACGACAGGAACTCGGGGAATATGAAGTGTTCTTCCAGGGCGACTTTCATGGATATTCCTGTTTTTCGTTGGACGGCCTAGGTGCCAGAAAGGCTACCACGATGAGCATGACGGCAGAGCGGCTTGTGGCGTTTAAGCGACGAACACGCGCAGGTGCATACATAGCCGCTATGCTGTTGGCCGAAGCATCGCACGCGATTCCAGGAGCCCGTCATGAAGAAGAACGAATCCATCGAGTCCAACGAGCCGGGCCAGAGCGGGTCGAACGTACCCGACAATCCCAAGCGGCGCACCTTGCTGGCGAGTTCCGCCGCTGCCCTGCTGGGAAGTGGCATGCTGCCCGACGCGGCCAGCGCTCAGACCGCGGTGCCCGCCACCCAACACCGTCCCAAGGCGGCGCCCGCCAAGCTTCCGGAGGGCTACAACATTCTCTTCATCCTGGTCGACCAGGAACACTTCTTCCCGCGCTGGCCCATGCCTGTTCCCGCGCGGGAATGGATCAAGGCCAACGGCATCACTTTCCTGAATCACCAGGGTGCGTCCTGTGTCTGCTCGCCCGCGCGCTCGACCATCTACACCGGACTGCATATCCAGCACACCGGCGTTTTTGACAACGCCAACGAATTGTTCCAGACCGCGCTGTCCACGAAAATCAAGACCATCGGTCACCGCATGTCCGAACTGGGCTATCACGCCGCCTACCAAGGCAAGTGGCACCTTAGCGCGAACCTGAAGCAATCGGACCATGCCATCGACGCGCCGTTTGCGGACTATCGCAAGATCATCGAGTCGTATGGATTCGACGACTTCTTCGGCGTCGGCGACATTGCCGATGGCACCCTGGGTGGCTATCAATACGACGAGACGTGTACCGCATTCAGCGTACGGTGGCTGCGCACCAAAGGCGAGGAACTGCACAAGGCCGGCAAGCCCTGGTACCTGGCGGTGAACTTCGTCAATCCCCACGACGTCATGTACATCGACTCCGACTTGCCCGGCGAGACCGTGCAGGGCAAGGACGCGGTCATGCCCATCGCGCGCCCACCGGAGGACGCGTTGTACCAGGCCACGTGGAATGTGCCGCTGCCGGCGTCCCGCAAGCAATCGTTCGACGAGCCGGGGCGCCCGCAAGGGCAACAGACCTACCAGGAGTCCATGAATGTGCTGGTCGGCAAGTGGCCCGACGAGGACCGCCGCTGGAAGGTGCTGCGCGACTATTACTACAACTGCATCCGCGACTGCGACCGTCAGGTCATGGCCATGCTCGACGCACTGAAAGAAAGCGGCATGGCGGATAAGACCATCGTCGTCTTTACCGCCGACCACGGCGAACTGGGCGGCAACCACCAGATGCGCGGCAAAGGCACCTGCACCTACTGGCAGCAGAACCACCTGCCGCTGATGATTGTTCACCCTGATTATCCGGGTGGCCTCGAATGCAAGGCCGTTACCTCGCAGATCGACCTGACGCCGACGCTGCTGGCGCTGACCGGCGCCAGCCCGGACGCCGTCAAGAACGCTGCGGACGGACTGAAGGGGCGGGATTTTTCCGGGTTGTTGAAGCATCCCCAGGACGCCCAGGCGGACGCGCTGCGGCCGGCCGCCCTGTTCAACTACAACATGCTGACGTTCCAGGATGCCAAGTGGGCGGCTGCAATGGAAGGTCTTTTAGCGTCTCCGAAAGTGTCGACGGCCGACAAGGTTAAAAAGCTGGAGTCTACGGCGTTCAATTTCGACAATCGTGGCGCGATCCGCAGCATCTTCGACGGCCGCTACCGCTTCAGCCGCTACTTCGCGCCGGCCCACTTCAACACGCCCACGACGTTCGAGGACTTGTTGGCGCACAACGACCTGGAGGTCTACGACCTGCAGAACGATCCCGAGGAGATGAACAATCTCGCCCGCGATCCGCAGGCGCACCGCACGCTGATCATGGCATTGAACGAAAAGCTGAATCAACGCCTGGCCGAGGAGGTCGGCGTCGACGACGGCAGCTTCCTGCCTATACGCGACGGTAAATGGTATCTGCCAAAGCAGTGAAGAGTTCTGCGTAGCTGAATTTGTCGGCGCGCAACGGGTCAGCCAAGCCTATCGTCTTTTGGATAATGGAGCGTAGCTCATGGAAGATAGGTGATTCTGCGTTCGCCTGGTAGTGGTTTTGATCACCCCCGCCCTCACGGTTACTAGGCCACTGTTCGTGAGCGTCGCCAATTCACGTTGCACGGCGCCCGATCCACTGGCTGCCAGACTGATCAATTCATTCGCATGCCAGAGCGTCTGTTGAAAACCCATAGCGATTCACTTCGACCAGCTGCGTCTGGTTCATAGCTCGTTGTATTTCTTTGCTGTTCCCTTTGCCTTGTGCACCGGATACTTTTCTTCATTTTTTTCGATTTTCTCGAGAATGATTTTCTCTATGTCGAAGTTGTACGTATCGCAAAGCAGTAGCGCGTAGGCCAACACGTCGGCGAGCTCTTCCTTCACCTTCTCAGGGTCGGCGGCTTCAGGGGCCTTCCATAGAAATGCCTCCAGCAGCTCGCTCGCTTCGATGCTGAGCGCAAGGGACAAATCTTTAGGATTGTGGAATTGCTGCCAGTTTCGCTCGTCGCGGAACTTTCCGTCGTAAGTGGCCATTCTGAATCGCGGCGTTGGTATGCAGATTTGCGTTCGTAGAAAACTTACAATAACCTGAATAAATTCAAGGGTTGGATCCCGCGTATAAAAAAGGCGCGGTACCCTACCTATCTGTCAGTTAAGAAGCCCGCATGGGCTCCTTGACTGCCCAGCTTTATTGCAGCAATCGCTACGGAGTTATCTATGAACCCCCAAGATCGTCAAGCCATCGACAATGTCTTTGCCCGAATTGAAGAAGTAGGGCGTCAAGGCGCGCCTCGGGATAGCGAAGCTGAGCGCCTGATTCAGGAGCGCATTCAGCAAAACCCCCAGTCCGCCTATTATTTGGCTCAGACCGTCCTGATCCAGCAAGAAGCGTTGAAGAACGCGCAGCAAAAGCTGCAGGAGCAGAGTCAGACCGATCCGTCGGCGCCTGCCGGCGCGGCGGCACTGTCAGCGACGGGCTTTGGTAGACAAGGGGCTGGGCAGCCTCCGGCTGCGGCGCCGTTGTCGTCGGGCTTTGGCCGCAGTAATGCCGGTGGCGGTGGCTTTTTGGCTGGTGCCATGCAAACCGCGGTCGGTGTTGCCGGCGGCATGATGCTGGGTAATCTGTTGGGTGGTTTGTTCGGTGGCAATGATGCGCAGGCTGCCGAGGCGCCTGCCGAAGAACCCGCCGCAGCGGCACCGGAAGAAAATCAAGACGCGGTCAACGACGATGGCGGTTTTGATGACGGTGGTGGTTTCGACGATATCTGACTGATACGTCCGAGCCGATAGGCCTTCAGCTGCAAATTTAGTCGCTCGGAGCGATTCAGACTAGGTATCGTCTACGTGAAGTTTATCGGCACTCACGCAGAGTATGACAAGGTTGACGCCGAAACCGTGGAGCACTATCCGATTGATCTTCCAGATCCCGTCGAGGCTATCAAGTTCCGAATGGAGCAGGGTGGCCTTACCTCGAAAGATTTGGAACCAATGATTGGTAAGCGCAACCGTGTTTATGAGGTGCTCAGCCGCAAGCGTAATCTGACGCTGCCAATGATTTGGCGTTTGCATAGAGAGCTTGGTATCCCGGCTGAGAGCCTGATTCGGCCGATGGCACACGCCTAGTCGATTGGTCTGCTACTAACAAAGCAAAGAGCCGCTCTGCATTAGCACGAGCGGCTCTTTTAATCTGGTGCCGGGGGCTGGAATCGAACCGGCGCGCCTTGCGGCGGGGGGGTGAGTTGGCGTTTCAGGCTGTTTTTCCAGGGAAGCTGGGCAATGTTGAGTGCATCTTAGACTAGATGATAGTAGTTATAAATCAATTGCTTATGTTATTTTAACGAAGTTCGTCAGAACTGATGGCTGTACCGTTACTGTACCGAAAAGCGAAGCGTAGGTACAGTTCGGTACAGCAACGGACCTAGTCGCGGTGGCTAGTTTGGTTGAGACATGCAAGTGTCGAAAAAGAGGAGTATGCGGTGATTGTCATGGCTAATCACCGCAATTTTTACGGAGAATGAGCGCGTGTGCCGCTGCAAACAATGATGGGCAGAAGTGCTTACGCGCCGTCAATCAACTCGGCCACGTCGCTGGCCCGAAAGTAAACGCGTCTTCCCACTTTCCGCTTTGCGGTGTTCCACTGTCGGGCGAATTCGGATTGTCCGCAGAGGGCAAGCCGTAGGCCATCAGGGCTGCGCTTTAGCAATTCAGATAATTCGACTAATGACAATAACGGTCCATACCGTTTGATCAATTGTTCTTCGGTGGTCACTGAACAACTCCAGGTTACGTCTCCCTGTTGCATGCTCGTCGGGAGTGATAGGACGGTGAGCAGCTTTTGAGACGTCGCTCTATCTGTATGCGAGGTGTGCTCACTGATGAGCTTTCGTTGTCATGAGTGTCAACGAGGTGCTTAGCAAGCAGATGTATTGTTACGCTCAATGAGCGCATGCAAACTGGCTGCCGTAATGCCACTGGATCGTTTGCCGATCTTGATCAAGACCAACTGCCCTTCGTTGACGAGTCGATAGATCGTAGATCGAGACACGCCGAGTTTGGTTTCGGCAGTATGTATGCGATAAAGCAATGCGCCGTCAGACGGGTGAGCGACTTCGCTGCTGCCAAATGACGTATTAAAAGGTGATCGTTGAGATTGTCTCTCCATGTTCTCTCCTTTAAACCTTGGAAAGCATCCTAGGACGATCTCCAGGATGCTTTCCAAAGCGGGCGCAGCCAGCGCCCTGGTAGTTGGCTCGCCAAATAACCGCGATGGGAACCAATTGCTTTGATCATTTTCGGTAGAGCCCATCGTTGTTGATCCACAAGTGTGGTTCGTCGGGATACTGAAAACTGTGGTCTTTGCCGCTGTCATCGACGGATTTCGCGCCATCCATCGAGGGTGGCCTGCCTTCGGCAGCACCGGCGTCCAGTAACGAGGATCGTCGTTGGTGCTCTCAGTTCATGCCAGTCACGACCGGCCCAAGAGCACAACGATTTTTCACCTGATTTGCTCCTACCCAGGTGCATGTCACCCCGCATATGCATGCTGGTAACTCGGGTAGCCGCGCACTCACACCGCCCGCAATGGGGCAGGGCGCGGTGTTTATCGGTGTTGTGTTGTTAAAGAGCAGCGTTGCTGTAATCATTACGTACTTATTTTTTGACGTCAATAAGTAAGTACTGAATCTGGGCCGAATAAAAGGTAAAAATTTTTGAACAGAGAAATCCTATAAACCGGCTTAACCCAATAAGAAACGCCCTGATTCGTTACGAAATTTAGGGCGTTGGGAAGGGAAATGTTGTTCTTTGCGATGAGGAGCGTAGTTCGCAGGCTTATGTTTGATCTTTGTCGTGCCTGGCTTGCTGGTTAATTTTCATCTTGATGTAGTCGCCGATGTCTTCCAGGACGGGAGCCGGTAACTGTTCAACGACATACAGGGGCGTCTCTGGCCACGGCCAAGGCACTTCGAACATGTCTCCCTCCCCTGTGACTAACCATTCGGCGCGAACTTTGAGGGCGGCTGCGATCCAAACAAGGTGGCGGGACGACTCAATGCGCCCGCTTTCTATATGGGCAATCGCGCCTTGACTCACGGGAGGGGTAAGACGGCGGGCCAAGGCGTCTTGGGACAGTCCTCGCTTCTTGCGTGCGATGATCAAGCGCTCGCCGATGCTGCCTCTTGAGCTCGGTTCCATTTCTGCTGTCATTTTTCTCGTGCGCGGTGCTGGGAGTGTAAGTCTATATTTATTTAAAAAACGTCGCTTGTCCAATTTTTGGGATGGCCGATTTTATTAAATAAATACTTAAATTTGGAGCGTTGTGACACGTCATGAGACGGTGTGGCGAATAAAATTGTCAAGCGTAGAGGCCTCGCTGTGGTACTTGATGGGAAATACGAGGATGTTCTAGATTTTGAAAATATCCACCTTTGTCTCTAGGCACTTGCGCAAGCTGAGATCATTTGCACCAACCTCGAACCACCCCCCTGGCTTTTGGTAGAAGTCGAGGCCACGCCCAATTTTGATGACCCAGCCGTTGTCCAGACGGATCTCACGATCATGGATGTTCGGATTGAGTTGCACTTCTAGCTCTACATCTAACTCTAGCAAGCTCTGCTTCAATTCATCGAGTTTCTCTGAAATCTCGGCCAGCTGGGTTGTACCGTCATAACCAGTGATAAGGTTGATTTTCTTCACCGTGCCAGCCTTCAACACCGTCTCGCAGAAGCGTACGAAATTCTGAATTTGGTGCTGCAGGCGAATGTACGGATCTTCGATCACGACGGACTTGGCTCCTTGCAGATAAGGGCCGAGGACGGACTCATAGCTGTGTCCGGTATCGCCGTAGAGAATGGTGAAGTGCTGCTCCTTGAGTTCGGCCGACAATGGTTTCGTCGCCGAAGCCCCAGCCGGGCTCGGGGCCGCTGCTGCGGGCGTCGACAATGTTTGGGAGTCTTGGGAAGAAGGAGCCGGTTCTGCAACAGGGCGTTCCTTCATTAGATTCAGACGACGGCGCGCAGGCTCTTGCGTTGCCGGTGCATCCTTTGATTCCGGGCAGAACACTACCACCTCATCACCACCAGTCTTGAAGTAGGACAGGTTGATTCGCGCGAACTCGTCATCCGGCTTGCGCTTGTTCATCTGCTCCTTGACGCGACGACGGCATTCCGTCGCATAGGCCACGTATTCCTCGAACTCCTCGTCCGTTGGCGGCCCGTTCGGATGTAGGACTTTCAAGAACGCGCAGACGGTTTTCTTGATGCCTTTCTCGTCGCGCCCTTCAATCGATTTTCCGAGCCGAATGCGTTTGCTCACTTCCTCATACCGATTCGTGTGCTTGAACTGGTAGTGAAAGGCCTCTGCCAAGTAGTCGGTGATGAAGCCGTAGTTGGTGGTCAGGAAGTGGCTGCTGTTCTTGGGCATCTCCCAACCTGGGATGTAAGCGGCGAAACGATCCATCACCGCCAAGTCAAGTTCTGGAGGCAACGGCTGAAACAGATCGTGCTCGTTGGAGTGGACCACCTGCTGCACCGACACATCGATATTGCCAACAAAGCTCAAACTGGCATCCGCAATGACTTCGGCCCCGCGCGAAAAGCGCCCGTTGGCCATGAAGTCCTTCATGATCTGAATGGTGTCGGGATCGCGCACCTTGATCCCGCCGACCTCGTCGAATGCAACCGTGTCCCAAAAGCCCACCAGCCCCACCTTGCGACGCGCATTGTTGTAGAACAGCGTGGCTTTCGTGGCTTGACCTCCCGATATCAGCGTAGCGTAAGGCGAAAATTCGCTGAAGAAATAGGACTTTCCCGTGCCGCGTGGCCCCAGCTCGATGTAGTTGTAGTTAGGCTCCACCAAAGCGGCTAGCCTGGCGATAAAGTGCATTTGCACGCGCTTGCTTAGCTTACTCGGTTCCAACCCCACAGAGCGCAACACCGCCGCAAGCCACTCATCACGCGTGAAGGCGGTTCGGCCGTCTGCGTAGCGGTCAAAGTCGAATCGCGTTAATTGGATCGGTCGTAAGTCCTCGATAGAGAACGCGTAGTCGTCTTCATCAATGTCGTTGTGCGCCAGGGTCACTTCGGCCCAGATGCCACCTTCCAGCAGGCGATCGTTGTCCCGGTAAAATTTTTCGGCAATAGCGATGCGTTGCGAGTTGAAGTTTTCCAGGGAAGCCCAATGACGCTTCTCCTTCTCGACATAGCGCACATGCACTTTGTCGATGAAGCGGTGCTTGCCCCTGGTGGCCACCTTGGACTGCGCGGCGTTGGCTTCATCTGGCCGAACATAGTTTTCTTGCAGTGAAGAGAGCACCGCTTCCATACCCGCATCCATCTCGGCCTGGTCATTGCTGGCGCAGTACTTGGCGAGCAAGAACTCCAGGACGAACGTCGGGACGTTGGTGCCTTTCTTGATCCGGTGCAGCAAGTCCTTACGCAGCACCTTGCCGTCGAAAGTGGCGTTCAGTTTCTGGTCGAGTTCGTCCATAAGGCTCTTACTCCGTGTAGTCCGTTTCAAGCGCCAGATTGCTGTAGGCCGCCAAGGTCGTCGGGTTCAACGCCACAATCTTGAACTTGCCCCTGAACTCCTCATCCATTCGCAACGCAATCTGTTTGCGCTGGTTCGGCATCAGGGTCATGGTTCTGGTCGCAGGGTTCACATCACCGCTGGGGCGTGGTTCACCCACGACATTGTCTTTGCTGTCCTGGGCCTCAAGCAAGATTTCCACGCTCATGTCCTGCGTGAACATGTCATCGGATATCAAGGTCACTTCAATCACGGGCAGCAGGGTGGTGATGCGCTTGGCACCGTTCTTGTAGCTCAGTTCCACCAGCACCTTGCGTGGCTCCGCATTAGCACTGTGGTCAAGACGGGCAACCAGAACGGGAACAACAGCCTCCGTCAAAGATGCTCCGCCATGGAAATAAAGATGACCGGATCGGTACGGTGCCATGCTGCGTGGCAAGGCCACCTGGGCGAAATTGCCGCGAATACCGACCTTGTCTGCGCTGACGACCAGGCTATGGCTGTCCACCGTGCCATTGCCCAGCATCATGCGGTCATGGGCATTCAGCCATTTCCCCTGCGGTTTCACGCACACATCGCCAGCCTCTGCTTGCGCGTTCAGGAAGAAACCGTGATCGGTCACGATCACCGCCTCTTTAAAGCCCATGCCGCGCAGCTTGTGCAGTGCCACACGGATCAGCTTGAGCGTGCCGGGGATCAGCCCCAAGGTTGTTTCGGGGTTGTTCTCCAGTTGACTGTCGATTTCCGTAGAGCGCAGCACCAGCAGATCGACGGTCTCGGCGATCTTCGGTTTGCCGCGAACAAAGTCGCCCAGCGGCATTTCCTCGAAGCGATCGCCATACCGCTTGGCCAGAACCCCCATGCGCTGCGCCACAGTTCCCACGGATTCACCGTCCAATTTTGGCACTAGCGAATCGTTCTCCAGCGCCAGGGTCAGCCCTGTGCGGGCATTGGGCAACAAGCTGACCATGCCGACCAAGGTGATGGAGGGCAACTGCGCATACGCCACCTGCAATTCAACCGGGCCATCCTCGGTTAGCAGCTTTTGAAGCGCCACGCCCAATTCGTAGCGCAAGGCATCCACCATCAAATACGCCACCTTGCGGCCGCGCTCCTTGAGGCGGTCAGCCACCAGACGATCAAAAACGTCGGCGTTGGCCAGTCGCCCTGCGGGTGGCCAGCCGGCCGTCTCGATGTGCTTGACGAAGATGCTTTGCACCTTCTCCGCCAGGCGGCGATAGCGGGCACGTGCCTGGCTGATGACCTCGTGCATCAGCCCATGCTGATCGAGGAAATCCCCTGCAGCCTGCTCAAATTCGCGTTGCAGGCGGTCTGCCTCGCGCAAGCTGTTCAGATAGAAGTCGATCAGCTCGGCCTGGGATCGCGCGTGCTGAGGCAGCTGACGTTCGAAATCGTCGCAGGCTTCCACCAGGCTCAGACCCGCGCGCACCAGCTCCCACTGCGCCTGGCTTTCTCCCTTGCCCAGCCAGACAGAACCCTTGTGGCGGGCCAACACGCGGCGCGTGGCATCGGTATCGTCCGTGACGATGCCCTTAATCGCCACGCGTAGAAAAGTCCTCTCTTCAAAGGCAAAGGTATCTCGCTCGCCCAGGTCTTCCAGCGCACCACACTGCTCAACCAGATTGAGCTCTTTCTCTATGCTTTCTGCCCGGTCGATATAGGCTGCGCGAGCCTTGGGGTCATTGCGCAATTGGGCGCACACACCCTCGACGATAGGCCTGGCCTCCGGTGGAGCATGCGGCACCCCGTGCAGGGCGTCAGGCAAGGCCACCGGCAGATCAAAGACGAATTCGCTGAATAGCACGTAACGCCACAGCTCGTCTGCCAACGCACCCCAGGTCTTGCCCCGCGTCTTCACGCTCAGTCCCAAAGTCGCCCGCAGAAAGTCGCGTGTCTCTTGTACCCAGCCTTCTTGCGCCTTCAATGCCTCGGTCTGTTTGGCGTTGGGCACCAAAAGCGCGGCCAAAATCTCGCGGCCCGATTCCACCTGCAATGTGGCCCGCAACTGCGGCCAGCTCACGCCACCGCCAATGGCATCAATGACCGCGAAGGTCGGCCCCGCTGGCGAGTTGGCAAACACCTGCCGGATTTCGGTGGCGTGGTCCGGCCTCGCGCGCAGGCACAGGCTCAGGTACTCGTCGCCATCATCTTGTGGGAATACCGCGCCGCATTCTGCGTACAGGGCGAACGGGTCTGCTTGCTTCTGCTCTTCGGTTTCCGGGCGCTTGGCTGGCACATAGATCAGCACACCTTCCAATGGTGCCCCTCCTTGCTTGGCTGGCTGCCCCACATCGCGCAGCGCCAGCAGTGCGGCCTCGCGGCTCTCGATGCTGCTCTCGGATGCATCCACCACCCGCAACTTGTCGACAGCCAAGTCGAAACACAGCTCGCGATAGCGCTTGTCCGTGTCGTACACCACGAGGCAGCCCGCCTGCTTCAGGCGCGGTCGCAGCACGCTTTCGCGAATAAATTCAACAATACTCAAAGCGTCCCCCTCAGAAATCCAGATGCTTACCGCAATGGCCTATGATGATCTTTTTCTCAGCAGCGACCCACTCAAAATGAATGCGCAGAGTTTCAGCCAGGCTATCTTTGACACCATGCTTCAGATGCTTCTCCATGACGAAATCCCGCCCTCGATAAGAAAAAGTGCGGCGGCGCCTGCCTTCCACGCTAAGAGCGTTACCCTCATTATTTGAGTAGGCGTTATGCCCAAATGCAGATTTGGCATATTGTTCCCCTTTTCCATCAGCAAGCTGTTGCCAGTAGTCAGTTGCCAGCTTCTTCAACAATTCAAAGGCCTTGTCGCCTAGCCGAAAACCGCCCCGGTCAGACTCCTTGACAGAACTCCTTGAAGACTCCAAGAAAACAATTCGATCCGCATACAAAGCAGAAATCAAAGCAACAACCTGCTGCAAACTCGGGCTACCATCAAGCACCGCCACAATATTTTCACGCAGAGGGCCAATTACCTCGGTGAGGCTGTCCGGTTCACCATCATTCGATTGAATACCGCTCAACGCGTACTTGAGGTTGGCGACATCTGCCGCAAGGCTCCTGGTTTCATCATCCTTTGCCTGGTAGTCGGATTGAAGACTGGAAAGCTCATCATCCTTGGCCTTCAGCTCACGGTCTGCCTCTGCCAGTAACGCGATGTACTCATCCAGTTGCTGGGAATGCTCATTTGTTTTAGATTGTTGGATCGTCCGTATCAGTTGCGCACGGAGCGCTGCTTGAGCAACCTTTTCTGGTGAAATGTGCTGCCATGACAAAGGAAGGTTGGTTCGATGGGTGATAGCCGCCAACACTTCGGATTCAATAGATCGACCATCTGCAAGAAATTCAGAAATATCCTCAGGGTCCAGCCGCACATTTTCATAAAAGTGCCCACGCTCCCCCTGGCGGCCTGGAAACACGATCTTGATTGCACCTCCAAATGCCATGAAGCGGCGACTCACCGCATCTTCAATAGCAAAGGTATCCTCATCCGCAGGAATGCAGACCACGTCAGCTAAACCGACCAGGATGGAACGCAACCGCTCCGGATCTACGGGGTATCCTTCGTCAGGTTTGGCGCTCAAGATCGCAATTGGATAGGTTCTTTCAGCACGTTCGACTTCATGCAAAAAGGCTGGAGCACTTTCTTGCGTTAACTGCTTGACCTTCAAGCCAGGCGTGCGGCCAAGAGGATTGCACGAGAGGATAAGTTGCTCGACCAGCTTCGGACGTGTTACCTGAATTGGAGCGGTGACACGTGCGCTCACCTCATCCGTTTTAAGTAGTAAGGAGCACTCAACCGGTCCATCTACAGCCTTCTGACACAGACCAATTTCAGTCGTCCAGCGCCGACCGGAGGTCTTGTCGTCAGGATGGCTGAGCCGCGCCGAGAACCAAAACGGATAGGCTCTGCAATTGTCAGCAAGCAATGTTGTACGGGACGTTAGCGTACTACCGTCCCTGAGCCTCAATTCACGAATGCCTACTGCAAGCCGCTGTGCATCGACAGAGCTTCTTGAACGGCGACTCACCCATCTGGCCACTAATTGAATGATTTGATCCGGGCCACGTTCGGGCTCGAACAGAAAACTGTTAACGTAGACCAGCATGCCTTACTCCTCTTTCGTCCTTCTGCTGCGCGTCTTCTTCGGCGCTGTCTCGGGCTCGATGTACAAATCCTCCAGGCCGTGCGCAATGGCGAGCGACTTGTCGGTCTTGCTCTTCTCGCGCACGCGCTCGGGCCAGTAGTTCATGGCCAGGTGTGCCCAGTCGTAGTCGCCTTTTTGTAGCTTGGCCCAGGTGTCTTTCAGCACCTTCTGCCAGGGCTTGTGACGGAACAGCGGCCACAGCGGGGCGGCGCTGATCTGCACGCCATCGTCGTGGTTGGGCTTGTAGGTCGGCGCGAGCTTGAGCAGGGCGTCACGCAGTTCGATCAACTCCCACTCGAAGGCTTGTAGGGCCTCGAACTGCTTTTCGTCGTCGCGGGTGCGGGCCCCGCCCTTGTTGCGCAACACTGTGATGTCAGCGCCGACTTGTTGGAGCTTGGGCTCGACGAAGTCGTTGATCGCCGTGTACAGCGTCTGGCTGGTGAGGCTGGGGTAATAGACCCACAGCGTATAGCCGCCGGACGGTGTACCCATTGGCCAGTAGATTGGCGCTTTGCGGCTGCTTTTTGTGTATCGCTTGAGATGGTCTGCAAAGAAACCGTTTGGACGCCGAAAATAGTCGCGAAGCGACTTGGTGGCCAGCTTTACGCACGCCTCTTCCTCGACAGCGTCGGCCCCCTCCTTCCAAATCGCACGCAGCGCAATTTGCACTCGCTCAACAACGTCAGAGCTATGGCCTTCGTCATCAGCAAGCACACCAGGCCAGGCAATGGTCAGCGGATAGCTGTCTGGCAAATCATGCTCGCGTGCAGGAAGACCTTTTCCGTTTTGAAGCGTACCAGGCGGACATACCGGCAACGGCGCGAAAGGATTTGGCAACGATTCAGGCTGGCGTTCGCCCGTTGCAAAGCGAATATCCCATCGACCGAATGCACAACCCAGAAGGTAGGAGATGTGCGCTTCCTCGGTAGCGTAAGGCGACGTATCCAGAATAAAATCCGAGTCTTCGCTAGACGATTCTTCGTCGTCCGATTCGGCGGTCACACCATGTTGATGGAGGATGGCTTCCCTTAAGTCGCGCTCTACCGCCTCTGCCTGCAGTGGCGTAAATCCGTAGGAATCTGCCACCAGGCTTTCACCTTCTTCTCCTATGAGACTATTTCGATCGAAGGCAAGCGCCGCACCACCGCACGAGTGGTCACGAATACGCGTGGGCAAAACAAACTCGTGGAATGGCTCGAAGTTTTGATAGGCTTGGCGCCGTTTCTCAACTTCGCCAGCAATCAAGGCGCTGAAGTAGCCTTTGGCATCATCGGTCAATTGAGGCCAAGGCAACATTTTGACGTTGTCGACCAAAAAATTCGGGCGCTGCCAAAACTCCGCATAGAACCGCATAAATGCCGAGGCCAGGCGCGACGCGCAAATACCCAATGCTTCGGATTCCCGTCCTGCTTCAGGGAACGCCATATAGCGGCTGACAGAAGGAATACAACCGCTCGGAATCACGTAGGGGTAGAAGCGAACTGCGCGGCGCGTCCAACTGAAGCCGGGGCGGTAGTAATGTCCTTGGCTTCGCAAATATGCCCGGGGCTTTCCTTTGCTATCTTTAAATCCACGAAGTTCGGCACCATCGTCTGCGAAATTTAGCTTCAATGTGATCGGTGAGTACCAAGGCTGTGACGCCCCCGCTTTGACATGAAATGTCCAGCGTGGAGAGCCTTCGTCACGTCTCCGGAAATATGCTTGAACAACGGGGTCGTCGAAGCTACAAAAAGCTTCTTCGTTTGTCGGGTAGTAGCAGAATTGCGTGTCCTTAGGTGCCACCTCCCACACAGCGCGAACGAAGCGCGGATCATCGCCTGTTTGTAATCCCACACGCACACTAGCTACATCCGGCTCAATGCGCTTTTCGGATTCAAATTGCTTGATCGTGTCAGCGCCTACCCAATAGACAAAGGGTGAATCTGGCAGGAGATCAAAGGTCTTCTTCTCGGCCTTGAACAAACGTGCGTTAGTCTCGCCCTTGCGATGAGCAGCTACGCAAACATCCAAAGTTTGATGGCGGTTTTCGTCGGCGATAGCACGAATGACATTGATTTTTGGGTGCGAGACGCTGCGCTCCAGTACATAAGCGGCCGCCTCCACCATCGCGTCGTCCATCACGCCTTGGCCCAGATCGGCAATTACCTCGATGCCGGAAAGGCCCAAAACGACTTTCTTTCTCCAATCGGTAAAACTGGTCAAAAAGAAGCAGGTTCGTGAGGTGATCGCACCCAGCCGACCTCCCCGCCTGAGCAAACCCAATCCGCGATCGACAAATACGCCAAGCAGGTCATTGCGTGAATTGGGGTAGGTGTCAGTCAAGTACTCCTTTACACCCAGGGGGAGCGCCCCAAAAGGAGGATTCATCACCACCACGTCGAACACTTCACGGCACAGATCGATGAGCCGCAGCCCCTGCAGGGCATCGTGCGCAAATAGGCGTCCCTGATACGTCGACTTGGCGGCCTGGGCGAACTCAGTGAGTGCCGTGTGCAGACGTGTCTCCGCCTGCTGCCAGTTCTCCTGCTCCTGCTGCGCAAAAAGTCCCGTACCTTTGCCGACATAAACCTGACGAATCAATTGCGGCAACTCGCGCTCGACTTGAAGCAGCACGCCCAACTCAGGCAGCCCCTTAAGCAGTTGCAGGGTCTTCTCAAACAGCTCGGCATCGCGTTGATCGAGGTTGGCAGCAAACTGCTGGCGCAGCTCACGCTCTGCAGGTGGCGCGATAGCAGCGATCACGTGACCGAGCCCAATCAGCGGGCGCTCTTTAGCCTTCACGCCCGCATCGTGCCAAGCGCGCTGTGCCCGCAACCATAGCGCCAGAGAGGCGATCTGCGCGGCGCGCGGGTCGATGTCCACGCCGTAGATGTTGTGCTCGATGATCAGGCGCGGCACATCGCGCAGAAATGCCGCCTCGTCCTCGTAGGTCTGGCTCAGTGGCTTCAGGGCCGCCTGCGGCTGGGTCGAGACATCGAGTGAACCAGGGCCGTGCTGCTGTTCCCAGGCCCATGCCTCACGGTAAATTTCCACGAGCAGATCGAAAGCATACAGGCCGAAGTGCATGGAGCCGCAGGCCGGGTCCAGCAGCTTCAGTGTGCGCGGGTCACGCAGCTTGGTGGCGGCTTGAGCTGTTTCGTCGGGTTTCACCAGCAGGTACTGGCAACGATCGCGCAAGCTCGTTGCCCCGCCCGTGGCGTTGAACCACAGGCGCCCCAGGGTGTTATCGACCAAGAACTCCACCACGTAGCGCGGCGTGAAGAACTGGTTGCGTACTGCCAGCTCGCGGCTGTTGCGCGGCGCCTGCGAGGCATCGCGCATGGCCTTACGTTCTTCTTTAGAGTTGAAGTACTGGTAGATCCAGCCGATGGTTTCGTCCTCACGCCAGAGCGGGGCGATGTCGGCATCGTTGATCAGGTTCAGCACTTGCAGCAGTGCAGCTTCGCGCGGGAACAGACGGCCCTGCGGTGAGTAACGGTCGGACAGGCCCGGCAGGTCTTGGGCGAGCTCATCGAACACGCTGAACAGGTACAGGCGGTAGGCATCGCCGGTTTCGCCCAGGCCCGTGCCAGCCAGGCGAGCATAGAGTTGAAAGCCCTTGGCCTGGAAGCCGTTACCGACCGACTCGACCAACAGGCCCCGCGCCTCGGCCATGCGCAGTGCCGCCAGGCGGTTGAGCACAGTGAAGGCCTGCTCGCGCACGATGCGATCCAGCCCCTGCTTGGCGTTTATGTCGCCACTGGCGGTGTAGTGAGCCAGGGTATCGCGCAGAATGCGGGCGGTTTCTCGCTGGCCGTCGTTGATGTGACGAAGGCTGGCCAGCTCGGCCACACTGCCCGCGCTTGGGTCTAGCCCAAAGTCGTTCTGAAGCTGGCGAGTGAATTCCTCTTCCAGCACCCGCCGCGCGTCGTTGACGAAGCGCTGTAGGCGGTTTCTTGTTGTTTGATCGAAGGCCATGCGTTAGCGCGCTCCTGTGTCGTAGGCAGAAAGATCAATGTCCAGAGACCAGATCAGCACGCGCGACATTGAATGGAGACCGCAAGTTCGCTCCCACTCTTTGATGATGGACAGGTCACTGAGGCTGACGCCTTCGGTTGTTTTCTGCGGAAACTTATTGCGCTGGGCCGCAGCAGGAAAATCATTCAGCCAGGTGGTAAAGACTGCACTGTCCGGGAAATAAGTAGTGCGATAAGGGGCTTCGCCGCTGAGCGCGGCTTGAACATTGGTAACCAGCGTGTTTGCAAATTGGTAGCGCAACGCACCGTTGGCCAAGCGAGATATGTGGTTGCCAGCTTCCCAAATAGAAGCCATGGGTAGCAGAAAATGATCACCGTTTAGTACACGGGCCTGGAATGCATCCAACACTTGCGCACGCTCTTGATTGCGGCCAGGCACATCCAGCACGTTTAAGTAAACCGATGTGTCCAGCAAAACAATTTCACTCATTGCTGGCTCCCGAACGCATCTTGGCCAGCCAATCCAGTGCACGCTGCTTGCGTGCATCACCCGTTGGGTGATGCTTGACGAAGCGCTCCAGGGTGCCGGAGGTCATTAGGTGGCCCAAGCTGCCTTGGGCGATGAGCTCCGGGTAGTCCGGGACATCGGCCAAGCGCACTAGGCGGCTGGCACCATCTTCCGGGTGGCGGTAGCAGAAAACTACTTCGGGCACGGCGCTGTCAGGCAGCGCATCAAGCATCGCGGGGTTGTGAGTGGAGAGCAGCACACGCAAGGATCGCTCACTGGCTATGCGCTGAATCTGCTGAAGCAAATGGTGGGCGCGGCTGGGATGCACGCCGTTGTCGATTTCCTCGATGACCACCAGGCTGCCTTCCGGGGCGGATAGCATGGTGGCGGCGATGGCCAGAACACGCAGGGTTCCATCAGAGAGCAAGGATGCGTCGCGTTCATCCGTCCTGCCGCCGAAGGTCTCGGTAAGCTGGACCATGACACCACCGCGTGGCTCTTCCAGGAACGACAGTCCAGCGATGTCCTGTTCGGGCAAGCTCTGAATAAAATTCAGGATGGCCGCACGGTTGCTGGCAAAGGGTTCGTCGCCTGCCTTTTCATCAGGCCCCCAGCAGTTGAACAGCACTGCCGATACGTTGCGACCATTGCCTTGCAGTTCTTTGTCTGACGGAAACGCATAGTCGCGCATTTGCGCCGGCACCGGATCGAGAAAAAGCACGGCGGAAAGCCACTGCTCCAAGTCTTTCGTCACAGGCGGGATGCGTTCCCGAGAGCTCTTATGCTTCGCGTCAAAAGTGGCTGGGCTGGTGAGCTGGGTGAAGATTGCCGTTTGATCGGTGCAGGTCACGCGAGGCTTATTGCGACCGTTTGCAAAATTGTTATAGGCCACACCAGCATCCGTGCCTTGTCCGATGGAGGGCTGATCCAAGGTGTAAAGTGGCACTTTTGCCCCGTCGTGAGTCAGGCTCTCAGCAGTGATGTGCAACCCATCCGTTCGACGGCTTAGGCGCATGCTGAGGTGACTCCATTCAGTCGCGTTGGTGTGTACACCGAGTCCAAAAGACTCACCGCGTTGATAGGCCAGATCCTCCAGTTTGCCGCGCACCACTTGATCGCCGCTTTGCACAGCAAAGCGGATAGCTGACAGCTTCTGCCCTTGCGCCAACCAGGACAGTAAGCGCAGGCCTTCAATGACATTGCTTTTACCTGACGCGTTAGCACCAATCAGCACTGTCAGCGCAGACAAGGGCAGTGTTGCTTGCCGGTAACTTTTGAAGTCTTCCAGAGTAATGGCGGTCAGCATGATTACTCTCCTTTAATTTCGAGTGACACCTCGATTTCGGCATAGAGGCCAAGCTGTGCCTTGATTTCATTGAGCTGTTGAATCAGCCCGTCGATGTCTGCAGCGGAAGTCATCTTCACCGGCACAGCGATCGACTTGGTGAGCTTTGCAGGACCTTTGTCGCCCGTTCTGGCCCGCTCTTCCTCCATGCGCTGACGCAGGCGTTCCTGCCCCTGGCGCTGAATCGATCGCTTCAGATCGTCGAGGGTGCTGTTGATGTCGTAGTCGCGGGCCAGCAGTTTCTTGAGTCCTGCCAGATCCTGTGTAGCGACCAGGGCGAGCCCATCCAGCCGATTCACCGCGTTGCCACGCTCCTCCTGGGTGAGTTCTTCCCACTCGGGGATACGTTGCAAATCTTCCACGCCTTCCTTCAAACGCAGCTTTTGCTGCTCGGAGAGCGTGATGACCGCGTCGCGTACGCGGCCCTTCAGATGGGTGAGCTGTGAGTTGAAGTCGGCGGTGTGCTTGTAGAAGTCTTCTTTGCCAAGACGTTCGGACAGGGTTCCCAGGTCTTCGGCAAGCTCGTGGCGCAGTTCACCTGGCACGCCGGTGTCCGGCAGGGTTTCGATGTCGCGGCGGTGGGCTTGCAAGTCGCGCAGGGTAGCGTCAAGCCCGTTGTCAAGCACCCGCTTCACTTCCTGCGCCCATTTGAGGTTGTCGTAAATGGCGGAGGTTTCTGCGCCCAGGCGCTGAGGGGCGTCCGAGGCATCGGTAAACAGAACGTCGGCAATGTCCTGGTTCAAGGTGCGGATGCGGTCACTGCCTGCCAGCCCAAGCCCGCTGAGCTTTTCGGCCAAGGAGCCGTAGTCGTGCTGGAAGCGCGGGAAGTGCTTGGCCGCCGCCTTGCTGATCTCTTGCTCCAGCGGAATCACCATCTCACCGACCAGCTCAGAGAGGCGCTCTGCAGCCCGGCCAAGAGTTTCGATGGAGGGGCGCTCGTCGCGCAGTGCAACGCCGATCTGCTTGAACGAGTTGTTGGTCTTCAGGGCATCAATCGCCTGCTGCCCAGCCGCGGTGACTTCACGCCCAGAGACTTTCAGCTTGATTTCACCGGCCATGAGCATGGCGGCCACGATGTAGCGCGTCGTATCGGGTGACCAGCCGAATGGGTCACTGCTGAAGTCGTCCAGCAAGCGCTTGCCATCGACCGTGCCGCGCTTGTCGATGTAGTCGCGGATGCTGATCATCGCCTTGTGGTCGGTCTTGAACGAGGCGCGTCCCGCCACGGTTTGCACCAAGCTGAGCGGGTCAAGTGTGCTGCTGATGGCTGCGGGATTGGCAACCTTCAGGAACTTCTCGGCGGTGTCGGTGCCGGCGCGCACCGGCGCTTCGACATAACGGTCAAAGACTTGCTCGGCCACGTCCGAGAGCAGCTTCTTGGCTGCCTCCAGCAGGTCGGCATTCAGCGCCGACACGGCAGTAGCTTGTCCGCGGAAGACGAACGAACCGGCCTGGAGCGTTTGTTTGATCTTGCTCTGCAGTTGCGTCGCCAGCTTGGCAGCGCGGTCAAGCTGGCCAGAGCAATAGTCCTTGACCTCTTGGTCCGGCTCATTACGGTGCAGCTCGGCGATGCGCTGGCAGCGGTAGATTTCATTCGTCAGGTCGTCCAGCTCAGCATTGGTGCGGGCCAGCAGGCCAATGACATTGCGACCGGCGCGACTGCGGGAGTCGTCGAGCATGCGGTTCTTGGCAACCTCGTAGTCGCTGGCGGGCACCAGCTCCACGACGGTCTGGATGGCGTTGTTGTCGCCTGTCAGGCTGGTGCTGGCACTGCCCACCTGGACCTTCAGGCCGGCCGCGACGGCCATCGTGCCATGCAGGCTGACGCGGGGCAGCGGATCGAAGGACTCGCGCAGCGCATCTTTAAAGATACGCTTCACATCGACAGTGCGCAGTGCGATGGCACCACGCTCTTGTTCGATATCGCGCAGTTTTTCGCTGAGGAAGACCAGGCTGCCATCTTTCTCTCCCAGTGGCACATGCACGTCGCCCAGCATTTCCTCAACGGTTTTCTTGACCGTGTCGAGCTGCGAAGGTGCCGTTACAGATGGGTGCATTAGACTTGCGACGTTCTGTACCGACACTGGCAAGTTGCCCAGGATTTGCAGCACAGCGACGGACTTTGCGATGTCCAAGTGGAGCGGCGAATCCGGGAAGCGAATCTGTACTTTGCCGACCGCCTGGTGGATGGACGTGAAGGCGCGACGGATGTCCTTGTCCAGTTCGTCGTATAGCGTGACAGTGGTAGCCAGCCAACCTACGGGCTGGTCGGCCATTGCCTTGGAGCCACCTTCGCCCTTCAGAACGTCCTGGATCACCTTGATCGCCGAGCGCAGGCCGATGCCGCCGGTGGACTTGGCCAGCGCACCCAGCAGGTGCAGCAGGATGTCGAAGTGCGCCGGCAGGAACGGGTACAGGTTGGTGAAGCTTTCTTTGCTGAAGTCTGCGTCGTAATACTTGGCGTCTTGCAGCTTGGTGTTGTGTCGCAGCGCCTGGCCGTGTGCATCGAACAGCTTGCCTAGCTCTGTCTCACCCGCTGGCGATTTGCCGAGCAGACGGCGATAGCAAATCTCTTTGATGTCACTGGATTCGAGGTCGATCTGGATCGGGAAGCGATCCTTGAGCTTGTAGAGCTTGTCGGAGTTCAGTGCGGCGCGCGGGTCGTCTTCCGTCAGCGTTTGCTGCGCGGTGGAAATGATCCATGCCCTGCCGTCACCCAGCCGCTTGAGGTTTTTGGCCAGGCCATCGAGGTTGAGAATCAGGTTGTCGCGCGAGGCGACGTACTGGCCGACTTCGTCAACGATGAAGATGATGTTCTGCTTGCCGCTCTTCTCCCGAACGATGTCGATCATCTCCTGCACGCGCTGGTCTTCGAACTGGAAGAAGCCCTCGGTGCTTGACGAGAAGGACTTGGCTTCGGGGAAGAGCGCTGGGTACATCTCGTGGGCGATCTTCGGAATCAGCCCGTCAATGGCCAACGGGTTGTTCTGCACGCGGGCCCAGGTTGCACCTGGCAATGCCTTTCCGATGCGTTCATGTAGCTCGGGTGTGCGCCCGTCCTTCTCGACCATGCGCTCGAAGGCGGCGACCTTGAGGTTGCGCGAATAGCCAGCCCATTGCAGCACCTTGAAGTAGAGAACGGTGGAGACATCTTCCATCGTGGCGCCGGCGAGCATTTCGCTGGCAAGGTCGAGCATGACCACAGCGGCCGGGAAGCGCTTCGCGACAGTGGTGAGCAGCGCCTTGGTTTGCGGCTTGTGCAGGCGGTCTTGCAGATAGTTCATGAAAGGCGTGCCGTCGATAGTGCGCTGATCATCGAACGCCAGGCCGAGATACTTTGTGAACGAACTCTTACCCGAGCCATAGAAGCCTGAGACCCAGACGCCTACCTCGTTTTCACCACCGGACTCCATGGCGAGCTGCATGCGATCGAGCAGTTTTCGGAACTGCTCCTCGATGCTCTCAGTGACCACGTATTCGGAAATCTCAGCCTTCAGGCGACTTTCTTGCGACGCGCCATAGGTGATGACCTTCTCGATGGTCCGGTAAATGTCCTTGCTTGGATCGAAGAGTGAGCGAATGGTCATAGTCGTGTCTCAGGGTTCTTTTTGTCTGTTCAGCCGCCGACGTGTACAGAGCGGTAGTTGCCGTCTTCCGGATAGAAGCCAAGAAATTTCAAGCGTGTCTTGCCGGTTCGTACACCGGGGTACAGAAAAATCGTCGGCACATGAAACTTCCCCTGGAGTTGGCTTTCAATGGCACCGATCCGCATGAACGGATGCAACGCCTCAAGGTCCGTTACCAACAGCAGCGCGTTTTGCTGGCCCTCCAGCGGCTGTAAAGCGTCCTCAAGCCGCTTGAGCAAGCCGTTGTCTGTTGTCAGAATGTCTGCCAGCGCCCTGTTGGTGCGCGGCCAGTCCAATGGTGCGGATTTGTCTTCCATCACGCAGAGCGACCAGAACGGGTCGTCTTTGAGCAGAGACCAAATCTGTTCGACGATGGAGAAGGTGTGAACGTCCCAGCCTTCTTGATGGAGCTTGGCTATCCAGGCGGGCGTCTGTCGCTTTACCTCAAGGATTTGCTCTGGCGGAAAGACCAGGTAATAGATCGGCTCGAAGCTCGCATGGCCGAGCTCTCGCCCATGCCGGATGCGCTCGCGCAACTCGTCAAAATCAGCATTGAGTGAGGACATCGCAGAGCGCCTCCATGTCTGGTTGTTTCCAACTGATGCGGATCACGTCGCCGGCAGCCTGGACGATCAGTAGTCCCTTCAGCGAGAGTCGTTTGATTTCGTCCAACACGTCTTCGCGCGTCAGTCCAAATAGCTGCCAGTCCTCGTGGATCAACAACGCGTTGTCGCTGACACCGGAAAAATGCAGCTCGTAGGCGAGGTAGACGACTACTTTCTGTTCCACTCGGAATGGAAGAATTGGTCGCCCACCTTTCGATGGACGGCTCAACAATCCAAAATCGGAACAACAGCCTGTCAAATACCTTCCCATGCGTTCGATCTGGCCGTCGGCCCAACGTGAAGGGGTCTTCTGATCGTCTATTGCTCTCCTGATGAAATCCTCGGCTCTGACTTTGGATACTGCCGTAGATGCAGCCTCGTAGCTAGGCCAGTAAACGTCCGTCACAAAGTCGCGGAGGATCGGATTTGCTCGGCAGGTGTGAATAAAGAACAGCTGATTTAGCTCAGCAGAAGTCAGAGAAGAAGCGAGCCTTTTCAACGATCTGGCAGGCTCGTCTCCGCTCACGAGGTATCGATTTCCAAAGCAACGGACGACGATATTTCTTAGACGGTAAGCAGAGATCTGTGAAAGCAGTCCAGATTCCAGCACTTCATGATAGAGCGTTGTAGCATTCATGGCCGGAGACCACGCGTGCAGTAGCGCCTTGGTCTCCTCGGTCAGGCCAAGGCCCATCGCTAGATTGGTGTCGTACTGCATTGTCGAGGCCACGATCATCCCACCAAGTACGGATAGGTTTTGACGTTTCGAGTGAAAGCCGATAAATAGGCCGCAGCGATTGCCTTCAGCGTGGTGTTGGAATTGAGGTCTCGGATGTGTCCAACCTTTGTTGGTCCTTCGCTGAACTCGCTACTATTGGTGATTGCCAAACTTTTCAGTCTGTCTAGCGCGGTTTCCTGACTTTGCTGTGTCTGGAGAGCGAGCTCTTCTCCTATGCTGCTTTGCATGATCGCGTGCAGATCTTGTTCAATCTCCTCGGGCAGCCTGAATAGGTGGTAGCTGCCGGCATGGAGGTGCTCGTCATGCAGCCGTTTGGCTGCTTCTAGGACAGCATGGTATTGAGCCAAGCGAGAAGTTCTCGAAAAGACTGGTTCCAAGAATAATCTGCTGGAAGTCTCGTAGAATGCGGTCGACCACCAAGCATATTGGGCGCGTTCACCAAGAAAACCAACCGCCAGACGGACTTGCAGCAGCTCAGTCAAAAAAGAGCTTTGGTCAGGCATTTGTTGAGCGAGGGAGTTTGATTGAGCCTGGTGATGTACGTCAGTCATGGCTGTCCTTTTAGGAATCTGTATGGCTATTGGCGTTAGCCGCGCCGCCGCCTTTGACCCAAGCGTCTACATCTTCCTGTTTGAATTTCCAGAATCGTCCAACCTTGTGACCCGGCATATTGCCTCCGGTTACCCAGGTGTAGATCGTGTCCTTGGTAACACCGAGGTAGTTTGCGATTTCTTCGACGGAAAGCCATCGATCGTTCATGAATGGGTACCTTGAAAGCATTCAAAGGAGCGAGATAAATTTGTCTAAGTGTAACTGATAAAGCCGGTTAACTAGGGTTTGTCCCTGTTTGAATTTGGTAATCAGGGTTAATACTGACCTAACTGAATAACAGTTAGAGATCAGACCATCCTTGCGTCGGGCAACGGTGCTCGCCGCTCGGACCTTGCAATTAGTCCATCTCCTTGGTGTGGGCGATCATTACGTTAAGCGCGCGGCCTGATACGTCGATTGCGTGACCGCGCTCCTTCTTGCAAGACCACGGGCGAATGGCGCGAAGAAACTGAGTAGCATCGGATCGTGTTCTACAACTGCCTGGCCGAAATCGTGGGCGAGTTCTTAAAAAAGCCGTTCGGTTTGCATTGTTTTGGCGTGCAAAAACGATTTGATCCCTGCAAACTTTCCATCCTAGGGGCGCTTCTGTGGCTCTTTTAATGTTTGCCCTGTGCCGCTTGCCCAGGCTGTGCCNGGGCCCCGGCCGCGTGACACTGCCTGCCCGCTTTCGGGATCAGGCGGGGACGTTTGTCCCCAAATTCGCTGGCGCTCATTTGTGGCCTTAAACGTCCCACACATGACGCACCCCTGACGGGGTGGGAAAAGCGTTTGTTTTTCAAGGGATTGGGAGCAAGCGGCGGCTAGCCGCGTTGCAGGACATATAGAACCACAAAACAGTGTAAGAGCTTGATTTATCGAATAGATATCTGGCTACAGTTGTAGTCTCGTTTCTGGTAGACGGCACGGGCACCTGTCGCTAGCAACATATCGACTACACGCTGACTGCTTTCCATATGCCTTTTGATTGCATGGCGACAGCATGCATGCTACATGATGATTACCTATTGGCAGCATGGACTTTACAGTGTTACGGCACCATGCATACGGGAAAATCTCAGGGGTGCTGATTCCGACTTGAGCAGGCAGACCTTGCCAGATCTGAACGGCAGCAAGCGACCCACAGCGGTCCGTCGACCCAGCGCGACTTATAGGGCCGCCTCCCGAGGTACAACGGACGTTCGTTGGATCGCAGTGCGAGACTGGAATTCAGCCGAAACGGACATGGAGTCGGTGCACACTGTTTGACCGATGACGGGCGGAAAAGGAACTTGCGAAGACGACGGCCAAATCGGTCAGGTCCAGGGCATCTCCAGCAGTATCGAACGTTGTCACTGAGGTTTCAAAAGTGCACTGGTTAGTAGGCTGTGCATTGCGCTACTTGCCCCCCAAGCGTTACGCGCATTTTTCTTGTCCGCTGCTGACCAATGGCGTGACGAAAAATAGATCGCAAGCTGAACATAAGGTGAACATGAAGGATAAAGCAGACGCAAAGATTTACGTCGCGCATGATCACCGAATTTTCCGACATAAATCGCCGCAATCGCCCGGAGAACATCACGTCGCGTTGTATCCGTCAAAATCTGGTTAACCACCTTCACTGCACCATCATCTCCCGAACCTTGTAAAAGTGCGGCGAGTATCCACATTTTCTGCCAATCCATTAAGGAAGCGTCCGAGAGCAATTCGATTAGATAGTCAGCTACGCCATCCTCATCAAGGAATCGAGCAAGATACGCTGCATAGATTTGCGACATTGAGGGGCGCTTCTTGAACGAATTCAGTACATGGCCGACCGCGTAATCAGACTCAATTGTTGCAAAAAGCGGCAGACAAAACCGCTCAATGTTTTCCTCATGGCCAGGATACTTCGAGATGGAATTGAATAAATGCTTTGTCGCTTCCAGCTTGATATCGAGTGAACCCTCTTCTTCTTCCTCGTCGTCATCTTCGTCCCATTCCGATTGGAAGCCGTAATCGGCATCAAAATCCTCATCGGCGACTTGTGAGGAAATTTCGTCCAACGCTTCTTCAAAGAGGGTTTCAAGGTCCGGTTCCTCAGACATCAATGCGTTTTTAGGCATGATGGCTGACTTAGCTTCGTTCAAGACGAGATCGTAGGCGCGAAGCAAAGGAACGAGCCCTCGCAACAAATCATCTGCTTCATCAACGCTACCGATGAAAATATAAAGATCATCTACGTAACGCGCGGAGGGAATCGGATATTCTTTGAGAAAGCGATCAATTGGATCCATGTAGTAATTTCCGAACAAATCAGATGGATACATGCCTTGTAGTATCCCTCGGGAGCTTCGTTCTTCGGTATATGCAACAAGCATCACTTCAAGCCGATCCGCAAGTGTCTTGGGGTAACCCGCGCCAGTCAAATCGTTTATGAACGTGTGTTGATTAATTGACCCAAAATAGTTCGCAACGTCGACGCGAAGGATGTATTTTGAACCGCGTTTCTTCGAATGTTTCGCAAGCGCCTGCTGCAAAGCGTTCCAACACGTGCGTGTTGGCGCAAACATGGAAGCTTGATCCGGAGCGGCTAGTCTATGACTGAATGACCGTGTTTTGTCGGTTTTCTTCTCAATGATAGGTGCAGCTTCATCAGCAAGTAGCTGATAAAACAACCTGTCTTTCGGCCAAAGGATACTGCCGGGTCTTGAGAAACCCGGTCCTTGCCGGTTCATACTCACTGCCCGCATTCGGCCCGACTTGGGTACTTCCATGGTAATCGGCATTCCCGGGAGGTACTTCCCGCTCTTTAATTCTGAACTAACTAGCTCCGCCAATTCGTCGCCCGCCTTAGCGTAAATAATCCCGAAGTGAGGTGCATAGATAAAATCAGACCGCTGGTCGTGTGCAACCCGCTTCAACGCTCGCTCCCATTTCAGCGTTTTTAGCAAGGTTGCGTCGAGCCCGAATGGATCTCCACATTTTATGCCTGCCATTTCCTACCCCCGTTAGGCTTACTTATCTGTTCTTACCAATAGGTACAGCATATCAGCGATAAGCCGCCCAAAAGAAAGAGAGTTTGGTTAGGTGAGGCAATGGCCACTTTGAGGTCTGCTGAGGGCGCTCGGCGATAATATTGCGAATGTTCGCTATGGCCGACGAACGAACCGACTTCTTCCGCGTGCGAGGGTCCGTTGTCTGAACAAAGCCGACGCCTGAACGTCCGCCTTACGAGACATGTGAAGGGCCGTTTGTGGCCGGTAAGCGGCCGGTCGACTCAACATCAGAAACAGTAAATAAGGATGGCTACTCCTTGAACATGACAGGATTTGCCCCAGGAGGAGGCGAGAATCGGAACATGCCGCGTTTTTTGATGGCTTCGATCCCTCCGACTTCCTCTATCTTGTGTGCTTGATCCAGCAGGCACTGTGCATTGACCGCTTCTGGATCTACAACTTTGCGCAAGGCCAAATCACATTCCTGCAGAATGTCAGCGTATATGGGATCGGCGCCCAGGTCCTGGAGCTCTTCCGGATCATTTTCCACGTCGTAGAGCATGGGCGGCATATTGACGTAGTAAATGTATTTGTATTGGCCGTAGCGGATCATGAAGGTGCCGGTGGATGAGCCTGCAGCATGATATTCGGACAGGATTGTGCGTGGCATTACCTCCTTGTCGTTGGCGATGTCCCACAGCGAGAGGCCAGGCAGATCCTTGTCCTCGTGGTTCAACGTTGCTCCAACGCATTGCACTATTGTCGGAAACAGATCGATCAGGCTGACAGGCGTATTGCATTGCTTCCCTTTGGGGACTCCTTCTCCGGAGATGATTAATGGAATGCCTGCAGACTCTTCATACATTGTGGATTTACCCCACAGTCCTCGTGCACCGAGATTGTCGCCATGATCCGAGCTATAGATGATGCGCGTCGAGTCGGACAGGCCAAACTCCTTGACAGCGGATAGAATCCCGCCGATGTTATCGTCAAGGAAACTCACCAGCCCATAGTAAGCGGACAATGCACGCCGCACCATTTCCTGCCCGGTAAAACCTTGATCAAAGATTTGTGATTCTCGTAATTGCTGAATGAAAGGGTGGTGCGTTGGCCGGTCTTCGCCTAGATATTGCTTGGGCATCGTCATGCGATGCTCAGGGTACAGATCAAAAAACTCCTGTGGGGTGATCAGCGGGAAGTGAGGGGCAACGAACCCGACGTAAAGCACCCATGGTTTGTCGCCTATGTTTTTGGTTCGGTTCTTTAACCACTGGATGGTCGCATCGCGCACGGCGCGATCGTAACGTGTGTAGTCGGATTCGCCCGGGCCGGCCTCAGGTCCCAGCATTGCCGAGCCCTTGCGGACTGGAAGAGGGCACTCTTGACGGATCAGGCCCAGCAGGTCACCCAAGCCGTCAACAATGTGCAGCGGCTGTATTTCTTCTGTGAATCCATTCTGGGATGGGTTGTAGCCTGAATAGTGCAGCTTGCCGATAGACACGACATCGTGGCCCTGCGGGATCAGGCGGTGCCCCCAGCTCGGTTGAGCACCTTTGTAGGCAATGGCGTTATCCCAGCACCGGTTCTCGTGGACGTAGCGTCCGGTAGCCAGGCTTGCTCGTGCGGGCACGCAGATGGGGCAATTTGTGTAGGCTTGCGTGAAGCGTGTGCCGTTTGCTGCCAGCTTGTCGATATTGGGTGTTTTGACGAACTCATTACCGTAGCAGCCGGTCACCTTTTTGTTGTGCTCGTCAGAAAATATAAAAAGCAGATTACTTGGTTTCATTATTGTCAGCCTTAATTTTCTACGTTGACTTTAGCCAGTTTGAGAAGCTCCTGATAGCGCTTGCGCTCAGAGTCGATGAAGCTGGTGAACTCGGCGACGGACATGGAGCGGGCGAGAACGCCTTGTTCTTTGAATTGCTGGACGATTTTTGGATCTTTCAGTGATTCGACGATTGCCGAGTGAATTTTGTTGACAATGGCCTCTCGCGTGCCGGCTTTAACCACGATGCTCCACCACTGTGTAATCTCGTAGCCTGGCACAGTTGTACTCATCAGCGGTAGATCAGGAAGCAAGGGATCGGGTACCTGGCCAGTAGTGGCCATGGCCTTGAGATGGCCGCTACGCAAGTAGGATTTTGCCGCAGCAGGCGATGTGATCATGAAGTCGATGGTGCCGCCAACCAGGTCATTCAGGGCCTGGCCTGCGCCTTTATAGGGCACATGCAGCATCTGCGCTCCTGTCTTTGCGGCCAGCAGTTCTCCTGCCAGGTGTGAGGGGGTGCCAATACCTGAAGAGGCATATCGTAATGTTCCGGGATTGGCTTTTGCGTATGCGATCAGTTCCGGGATGCTATTGGCCTTGACCTTGGAACTGGTGACCAGGATGTTGGCGCTCTGACCTATGATCGTAACGGGCTGGAAATCCTTGAATGGATCGAACGGCAGCGACTTGTGGAGATAGGGAGCAACAGCCAGCATGGATGGCGTGGCAAATAGCAGGGTATAGCCATCGGCGGGTGAATTTACAATTAAATTTTGCGCAACGACGCCGCCGGCGGAGGGCTTGTATTCAATAACTATAGAAGTGCCTAATTTTTTGCCGACCTGGTCGGACAGTATCCGGGCCAGAATGTCCGGGGCACCGCCCGGCGATTGCGCCATGATCATGCGGATGGGCCTGTCGGGGTAGTTCTCGGCAGTATCCTTCGCGTAACCAGGGAAGCTGGCTACGGCCGCCATGGCCATGACAAGCCCACCCAGGCCGCATCGGGTGTAATTGATCAGTTTCATTATTGTCTCCTTAATATGGAAGGCGCTTGAACCATGAGGTTCGGTGCCAGGACTCATCTTTCTGGAGACTATTATCTGCAGAACGTATATTCTCCATAAGTCATATATATTGAACGTTCCATTACGAATCGATATATCACATCGCTTCTGCTGAGCAGGATGCTGACATGACTTCAATATTTGAAAAAAATTTCACCAATCAGGCTTTACGACGACTCAGGCTTCGGCACATCGAGTTGCTGCAAGTATTGGGTGAAGTTGCCACCGCAAGTGCGGCGGCGGCCAAATTGAGTTTGTCGCAACCCGCAGTCAGTAAAATGTTGCAGGAAATCGAAGAGGTGTGCCAGGCGCAGCTTTTTTATCGTGGCCGCCGGGGTATAGAGCCCTCGGAAATGGGGAAACTTTTGATTCGGCATGCGACCTTGACGGTGCATCAGCTTGATGCCACCGGACAGCAGTTGCAGGCGATGCAGCTTGGTGCTTCGGCGCTGTTAAATGTGGGCTCTTCGTCAACGATGCCTCTGTTGTCCCAGGCCGTGGTAACGCTGCGCCGCCAGATGCCGTCCCTGTTGCTTAGAGTGTGGGATGAGCCGCCCCGCCAATTGATTACGCGGCTAATGGCAGCGGAAATTGACTGCGCTCTTGCGCCTTTGCCGCCAGATATTCTTTCCTCATCGGAAGTGGAGAGCATACGTCTGCAACCTGTCATGGCTGATTGGATGTGTGTGGTCGCTTCGCCCCAGCACCGGCTTGCGGGGCATGACTCGTTGTCGTGGAGCGATGTGGTGTCGGAGCAATGGGTGCTATCGCCACCCGATGCATTGACCCGCCAGCGCTTTGTGGCCATTTGCCTGGATCAGGGGCTGACACCGCCGCGGCCGGCGATTGAGTGCGTTTCCTTTAAATCCGTTCGGTGGCTATTGCGCTGTGACCCTACCTTGCTTGCGCTTACGCGCGCGCATCAAGTCATGGATGATGCGCAGGTTGGGCTTGTGAAAGTGTTGCCGGTAAGTCCGGTCGTCGCGCTTCCCGCGGTATCTTTCATTACCCGGCAGGGCACGGCAGCCGATCCAGAGGCATTGTCTTCTTTGCTGAGCGCGCTGCAGGAAGTCACGAAACAGGTAGGTGCCGTGGTGGTATAGGTGGAAGTTATGGTCACCTGCGCCGGAGTTTTGAGCTGTACATGAAAAAGGCCAGCACTAAAAAGTGCTGACCTTCTGAGTTTTTGGCTGAGCGGACGGGGTTTGAACCTGAGACTTCCGGCGTGAAATCGCGTGGTGCATGCCGACGAAACGCCGGTGCAAATGCTCCAACCTGGTAGCAAAAGATCCATCGAGCCTATCTCCGGGCATATGCACCTGGTGCCTTCGAGTCACTGAAGGCGGTGATCTACGACTTTACGCAAGGCCGTGCCGGCGAACACGATCGCGCCTTCCTGAACGACTGGCAAGGCACTCTACTCTGTGACGACTACTCGGGCTATAAGGCCTGTTTTACTCAAGGCATGATCGAGGTCGGCTGCATGGCGCATGCGCGGCGCAAGTTCTTCGAGCTGCATGCCGCAAGCAAGAGTCAGCTCGCTGAGCAAGCTCTGCAGCATATCGGTCGCTCTATGAGGTTGAACGCCAGGTCAAGGACCTGGACATCGATGCTCGAAGGCGAATACGTCAGAAACGAGCAAAATCCCTGGCCGATGCGCTGCACTTCTGGATGCAAGAGCAACGTGCCCGCGTTTCCGACGGTTCAGCCACCGCAAAAGCCTGCGATTACAACCTTAAGCGCTGGAGTGCGCTCACGCGCTATCTGGACGATGGACAGTTGCCGATCGACAACAACCACATCAAACGGCAGTTCCGACCGGTCGTGGTGGGCCGGAATAATTGGTTGTTCGCGGGCGCGCTGCATGCAGGCAAACGGGCGGCGGCTGTGATGACGCTGGTTCGATCAGCCAAACTCAACGGCCATGATCCTTATGCCTGTCTGAAATAGGAACTCACGCGTCGGCCCACGCATCTGGCCGATCAGATCGATGAGTTACTCCCGCATAACTGGCGGCCGGCAACGCCATAACGTCAAAATGCCCGCTCATGCGGGCAGTCAAGATGTGTTCGGCGGATGCTTACAAAGAGAGTTGCTGGATGGTGGCAGCTTCCGACCCTGAGCCGCCATCCAGATAGAAGCTCGAAAGCCGTCACTTATTGGCCAGCATAAACTGAAAAATCTCGGTTTCCTGCAGCCTCATGTCTCGCGATGCCGCCAACAGTGCTATTTAACAAACAGGCGTACCCATTGCACATAGGCCTGACCTCTGTATAAGTATAGAGTTTGTTACAAACTCGTTCGCGGATCTGATTCAACAACCGTGTGGCGCGTTTCATGGCTAGATTTAGCAATGTCTTTTTATTTAGTACACCTGCTGCAGGGCTAGCGCCTCTCATGTCAAACGTTAGACTGCCTCAAACTCCCTACACTGGCCCACTTAATGTTCACACTGATTGAAGACCGCGCAGCGATTCGTAAGGCACAGTCTGAGCTCGAAGCGACAATCCGTCGCGAGTTTCCGACAACGGCGGTTCGGGACATTGGCTGGCAAGGTGGCCGACAGTCGCAAGCGAGGGTGCGCACAAACGGAGCGTACTGGTTTTGGTCCTCCGATCACAAGGACGGAGTCGCGACCCCCAGAAGGTTGAATTGGTTTGGCCGAATCGGAGAAGGGCCAGGCGTGGCGATTGCAGTAGAGGTGAACACGCTTTACGAGGGTCGCAATGACTCCATCGCTGGTTTCTTCGCTCGAGACTCTATGAGCGGCCGGGCTTATCTGTTCCATTCCGGGCGTGTCGGAGGCGGCGCTAAAGGCGTCAAGAAGGATGCGCTCGTTGCCTGGGCTGATCTCCAGCTTCAAGCTGTCCTCGCCAGCGACGGATCATACAAAGAAGGGATTCTTGTGATGCCCGTTTCGGGACGAGGGGCTGCCCGTCCAGCAATTGCGTATCTCCAATCCATCATTGATTTCAAGGCTGCGGTCCGCAGTGGAGAAACACAGACTACGCAGGCTCGGGAGAAGGAACGGAAGCTGCGGGAATACTTCGATGAATTCTTTGGGCGGAAGAATGGACAAGTAACAGCGCGCGATATTGACTATGTTTCTAGGCATGGTGAAGTTGTCAAGGCGCTGCAGGAGTGGCGCAAGAGCAGGGGCATGAAAGCTGGCCATCGCTTAGTGAAGAGCACGCTACTTGACCTCGGTGTCGCGAAGGGCTCTGACCTAGTAGAGGCTTTCGAGGTAAAGACATCGGCAACGCGAGGAGACGTCTATACAGGCATTGGCCAACTAGTCGTTCACGCCCAAAGTCCTGAATGTTCACGCACTCTCGTGCTGCCCGGTGATGAAACCTTGGCCAAGGACTTGGCCGCGGCTTTGGCGCGTAGCGAGATCCAAGTTCAGCTTTACCGGCTAACGGAAACGGAAGTGATATTGCTTTGATCGCATCTGAACTTGCGGGGAAGCGGTCTAACAATATAATCGAGGGACCGTTCGCGGCGCTTCGCTTGCTGTTGCCCGGCCGCTCATTGTGAACGTTGAACGTCCGCTTTTGCTCGAAGCCACCGACGGTTTCTGGCCGAAAGTTGCTCTTCGTAGCGGACCGCTTCCGACCCAATGCCGACATTCAAGAGGTCGAGAGCAGCGAATGGGGACGAGCACTGCCACTCTCGAGCAGACGTTGTTCCGAGCCTACCGCCTGGTAAAAGCCAAGGTGCGCTGCGCGAAGTTGACGAGCGCCTGGTCATTGATGACCTGCATTGCCCACGCGGGGTTGCTGTCGTGGTGGAACAAGTTGGAGTAGTCCAGCAGCGCCCGAAGCTCCACGATGTCGGCCTGACTTAGGATCTGCCCCGGGGTGTTCACCCGTTGCTCGCAGATGCCGATGAACGGTCCGAGAAGTCCACCTGGCTGAAAGGTATTGGGGTAAGCAACGCGTGCGAACGCCTCAAGAATGGGGCGCAAGGCTGCGGCGACCTGTCGTTCGACTGCCGGATTGGCGGCTTGCAGATATTCGGTCACGAGCTCGTGACGCCGATCATGCTCCGTGATGCAGTCCTGACGGACATCCCAGGCGGCGAATGTCGAGCCCGCTGCTGCGCGAATCAGCCTGATGGCGGAGCGGTCCGCTGTGTTCGCACCCTCCCACAGGTTACATAAAAAAGGCTTTGAGTGCGAAAGCACAATCACCTGGGCAACGCGAGGAAGCAGGCGGCGAATCTCCTGCACGGTAGTCAACGAACGGTGCTCGTCGAGGCTTGTCATGGGGTCGTCGATGACCACTATCTTCTGCGCGAGCTGCTGGTCCTGCTCCAATGATGCGAAGAAGAACGCCAACGCAAGCGCATTGCGATCCCCAGCGCTGAGTGTGTTGCGGAACGAAGGACCCACATCGGCCGTGTGGGGCACCACTGCATTATTGATCAATACGCTATACGAGCAGGCCGATCCCCCTCGCGTATTGACTGAATCGACTTGGTCAAGGCGAAACCCGGCGTTAAAGCGTCCGAGGTAGTCGTTGAGCACTCTTTGATAAGCCGGAAAGATATTCTGCCGGTAGTTGTCCAAGGCGATGCGCGCTTGATCTCTCAAACCTTCTGTTCTGGTCTTCGCTGCCTTTTCTTCTTCGTACGCCGCGCATTGCGGAGCGACGTTTGCGGAGTAGCGCGCACGTGTGATTTTCAGCCGCGTTAGATCCGCTGTCAGATCGGCGACGCTGGCCTCGGCTGCGCGCTCCTTGACGAGTGCGATCTGGTCATTGCAGGCCGTCAAGGACTCGGAACAGGCAGTGACGGCCACCTTGGCCGCCTCGTAGTTCGCGATAGCGGCCATTGCAGCCTCGGGTAGGATGCTGCCTTCCAATGGGGCGGCCTGCTTTGCGGTGAGCACTTCTGCTATTGCTTCGCGCGCTTCTCCCCATGCGCGCGCAAGCACCGCGGTGTCGACAGTGATCTCGGGCACTTGCACGAAGGCGCCCCAAAAGTTGCGACGCTGTTCCGCTTCTCGTAGCGATCTTTCAAAGGTGAGCGCAGCAGGCGCGCCGTGAGTGTTGTTCAGCTCCCGGACCTGCTGCTCCACGTCGCGCTTCAATTGATCGTAGGCCTCGCTGAAGTAAGCACGGTAGTGGCCCAATAGAGGCGAGTTAGCTAGATCCTGAGCACAGAAGGGGCAGATTTCGTGATCCACGTCAGTGGAAGCGGCGGCGATACTCTGCATGCCATCACTGACCCACGTGGCGCCTGCTCCACCGAGCTTGACTAGATGGGCCTGGACTCTATGGGCAGCTTCCGCCTCAAGATCAGGCAGCGTCCGGGCGAGAAGCGCGTTGATGGCCGGGATGTCGAAGCTGGGCAGGCTGAGTGCGATAAACGTCGCAGCCTGCCGCACCGCATCGGCCGACCTTGCCGCGGCCAAGTCTCGCTCGCCATCCTGGATAGTGACGTCGATGTCGGCTCGCGCAGGCAAAGCGCAAAACGCATCGACCGCCATGTTGCCGCGCGCCTCCACCGGTATCGCGTCGCCGAGCGCTCGTAAAGTCCGGTTGTGATCCTCGATACTAGCCACATGGCCTTGTAGAGCGGCGTTCAGCGCAACACCCTGCGCGCCGAGGATCAGTTCGTGCAGGTTCTGCCGGTGTGACGCGCCGATCTCAATGCCTGCGCAGACGTTCTGAGCGACAAAGTGATCATCGAAGACGGCGACGCCGGGCAGTGTGCTTGACCAGACGGCATTCTGGAAGACCAGTGGCGGACCCGCCCTCGGGGTCAAGACCAAGTGCGGAGGATGCTGCGCCCCGAGGCGATGGCGTTCGGTGACGAGATGAGCGTTACCAGTGCCCGCTGATCTCAGAATGGAGGAGAGCGTCGTCTTGCCGCGGCCGTTCTCGGCATAGATCAATACCAAGCGAGTCAGCGGGAATTGAGCCCCTTCACTTACGGAATCGAATTGCCCCACGTTTCGAAGCAGCTGGATGCGATCAAGGCTCATGCTTGGCCCTCCGATCGCCCGATTGCGACTATCATGCCCGTCTCCCTCGCTTCGTCGAGCGAGCTGCCATTGGCCCGCGTTCTGGCTTATTCTAGACTGATGCGCAGAGCCGAGCTATCGCTTATGGCATCGTGCCCACTGACCGCTCTTGGCCGATACGTGCCGGGCATGGCAACAAGTCCACTTTGATGCAGTTGCCGTTGCTTGTTTGGTTAACTAGGCGGTATGTGGAATAGAGAGCAAGAGGCGACTAGTTATCCTACTTCCATCTCAGATTCTGCGCGCAGGGCAAGAGGATCCAGTCTGTTCTGACCGTCTGTCAGGTCTTTGCTCACCACCGGTTGCAGGTCGTGTGCCAGACCCTTGTATGTGAGTTGATCCACGCGCTCTGGTAGTTTTCCTGCGTCGTCTGTGAACACAACGATATCATGCCGTTCACGGGAGATACTGACATAGTAGGTGTCCTGGGCCGTGGTGCGGCTGAAGCTTTCCGCGTTGTAAAGCACACGGTCACAAGTCAAACCTTGGGCACTATGCGCGGTGGTGGTGTAGGCATAGTCCATATTAAGGGGACGATCTGTGGACAATCGAACGTATCGGCCTTGGGTCTCGATGGTGACATGAGCCGAATCAATGGCGGCGACCGTTGCCAGTTGGCCATTGACCAGGTCGTTATGCGTGTCATTGCGCGTGATCCGGACGCGATCTCCCACCGATAACTCGGCTCGGCTCTGGTGGTAGACCGATAGCTTGCTCATGGTTTTAGGGATAATTTCTATGGGTTGCGCAGACGATTGGCTGGCAGTCACTGCTTTGACGGTAATGCGGTCATGACTCGTGGTGCCCGTTACGCGGTAGGGCTCGCCGCGTTTCAGCCCACACTGATAGTCCCGCTCGGGAATGACGATATCACCCTCTGTATAGTAGCGAGCCACACTGCGCTCCGCGCGAGTGGTGTCGCGGCGCGTCAGGAGATCGCATTGTTGGCCCTTGTCCTGCAGGCCAAGCAGTCGGTGTATCTGGGCGTTGATTGAGATGCGTGAGTCGTTGGTGCCCGTGACCGCGAGGGTATTCAATTGCTCCGTCGCCGAAAGCTTTGTATACGCTTGAGCAATGGCTTCATATCGTGCCGAACTGTCTCGACGCTTGTGACCATGCTCATCTGTTGTGAACTGATCCGTAATAGTACGGATTTCGTCTAATAGTGGAAGGGATCGGCTGGCCTGGCCGTCGGCGGCCAACCGAACCGCCTGGCGCAATCGTTCCGAACGCTGACGCTGAATATCCCCCATCAAGACGGTGCGCATGCCGCGTTCTTGCAGCATGGAAAATGCTCGTCCGGCCTCAATGGCTTTGGTCTGGGTAGTGTCGCCTAACAAAACCACTTTCGCACCGGTAGGCTGAATTAGGGACAGCAGCTTGTCCATCTGCCTGACGGGTACCACCCCAGCCTCATCGATGACGACCACGGTTTTAGCGTCTAGCTTGTCGGTGAAAGTGCGTTTGTCGGACGCGGCGAGCACGGAAGCGATCGTTTTGGCAGATATGTTGTCTTCACGCAGATTGCGCACCATATTCCCGTAAGGGGCCAGGGCAACCATCGTATGACCGTGTTGGTGCAGTACGGATTGTGCGTTCTGCAGCGCGAAGGATTTACCCGTGCCTGCCAGTCCCTGAATACCTGCGACCTGATCTGATCCGGTCGCAATCAGCATGACCGCTTCGCGCTGGCCAGGTGTCAGCCGAATATCCAGATCGTTTACAGCATGGGACTCGACAATGGTGGCGGGCCAGTCATCGCGGCCTGCGAGCTCCGCCGACAAGATTCTTGATTCGGCGTCGAAAGCTTCCCGAGTCGCGTACCGTGGGGACTCCATCAACAGACGTCCTGCTGCGATGGCCTGGTCGACCAGTTGCAGAGCGATAGGCTGTGCCACGTTGGATAGGCGTGTCACTTCGGCTGCCCAGCCGTCACGCGTCATGGGTGATGCCCGTTTATCTTGCACGTCGCGGTAGTGAGGGGCTTCTCGGATCAATGCGCCGGACTCGATACGCTGCTGAATTACGTCTTGGATGGTTGTGACGTTTGCATGCCCGCCCGTGTGGCGTACCGCGTGACGCAAAAGGTCTGCCAAGGACATCACGGATTCTCTTTCCGCCAGATGCCGAATCGCCCAGTCTAATGAGGCTTCCGCGACTAGGTTGGCCGGTGCTTGCGGATGTGGGGCTTCCTGTTCCTGAAATGATGGCGTAGTGTGGCCAAACTGCATGCCGATTGCCGCGGCGGCGTCGCGCCATTGTTGTTGCAATGCAGCGCGATCGAAGTTTTGAGTTTTGGCTTGGCGACGGGACAATGTGATACCTTGGCGCAGCGCGTGAGGAGCCTCGTCGCGATTGGTTCCGCGTGCGGAGAGCTCTGCCGTGATGTTGGTGCTTCGCTTGCTGAAGAACTCGATTTGTTCGCGGCTGATGTGGGCCAGTTCAATATGGTGTTTTTCATGGCGGACGCCATAGCCCAGCGTGCGGACATTGCGTTCCAATTCTGCCTGGTAGATAGAGTCCGTCACGCGCAAGAGCTTGAATATTTCCTCATTGGATAGGGCTACCCAGCTACCGTCGGCGCGTTGAGTCAGGTTCATCAACAGCGCGTGAACGTGCAGATGAGGATCTGGGGCAGCGTCCTCGGTAGGGCGGGCGGTTTCGTGGCGAAACTTGGCAATGATGAGGTTGCTAGTGTGCTCGACGCGTGATTTGCCTTTCTCCTTGCGGCGACCCATGGCCAAGTGTTGCTCAACATAGTCCAGGGCCATTGCGACCGCTTTGTCGTTGGCTTGGACTAGGCGCTTGTCACCGCCGATCAAGGCCTGCAGTGTGATGCTCTTAGGGGCACCGAACGTGAGGTCTAGAGAAGCCCGGGCTTTGGCATCTTTACGAATGGATTCGCCTGCGGCGACACGATGGCCAAACTCGCCTTGCAACATGGCCTTGAAACGTGCTGGATCGATCTCACCGACTGCGCCTAGCCGTCGAGCTCCTTCACCTTGCCAAGTGGCAGCGTCACCGTCTCGGCTGTAGTAATCGTCTGCCTGGTCTGCGTAGTAGTGGGTAGCAACGGACGCGCGAGCGCGATAGATCTGGCTGTGCGAGATCATAGAAACTCCAGAAGCGAACGGGGAGAGGGAATAGCTACGTCAACGGCTTGGTGTGCGGTGTGCTGCCGAAGCGCGTGGATTTGCCATCATCAACTTGGCAGAAACAACGTGGAAAGGTGACTTATCTCAGGGATTTATGGGTAATCCCTATGCATGGCAGCTTTAATAATCGGGTGATATGGCTAAAATCAGTCACATTTAGATAAATTATGTTTTGTCTGACATGAAAATCTATCCGATTCCCGAATCCGTGTGCGATACGCACGATGGCGATGAGTGGGCGCTGGCAGCCATTCTTGGCGAACGTGTTGTGGCGCTCAGGTATCTTTCCGACACCGCACCTCGCGCCATTGTCGATCAGCTCAATGAGGCTGAGCCGGAGTTTTCGATAAGACAGTGGCTGCGTAAAGAGCCAATGGCGCTATGTGAGCTTCGGGCACTTGGTGATGTGAGCGCAGCAGTTGTTTCTAGCGATGGTTTTGCTGAAGTATGGCTAGTCTAGCAATAAGAACATTAGTAGAGATCGGTCCTTTTTTTGCTGTTGAAATGCTCGGTCGGTCACGAATATCTTTCGTGGGAAGGTCAGAGATCGCCCTTGACGGAAACATAAAAGTATAGAACTGCTAGAAGGCTGGCTATCGTTCAAATCTCACGTTTTAAACCATTGACTCAATAAAGTTAAATATGTCGTTAAAAGAGAGTGCGCTCATATTGAAGCTTGACTCGGATGAACTCGAGGAGCTGGTGAAGAAATGGTTGGCATTAGAGAGTGAAATATATTTCGACTTCTCTCGATCTTCCGGAGCCTACGACAGAGGTCTGGATGCTGTCGGCTTTTTAACCAAAGAGCGCCATGACGGTGATTGGGATAATTTCCAATGCAAGCAACTCAGATCCACACTGAAAGATGGAGAGTTTTTCGCCGAGATTGGAAAGGTCTTCTATTACGCATCTCTCAACGAGTTTATATTGCCACGTAGGTACATATTCGTTGCTCCGAATGGAATTTCTAAAGAGACGAAAAAGTTTGTTAATTCTCCAAAGCAACTGAAAGCAGCTCTGCTAGATGAATGGGATGTACGTTGTTCAGGGAAAATTATCTCAAAGAAAAAAATTCCCTTATCCTCTGAATTAAAGACAGCGATTGAGGGTTACGATTTCTCTAAGATTGAGGCTTGGAATAACACCAAACTTATTGAGCAGCCTAACGTTCGGAAAGTATTGCACTATTTCATGGATGTAAATCCAGGGAGTGCGCCACAGGGAACTGTGCCAGCGGATATTGATCCCACTGAGCGAGGACTCATTAATCAACTCATTGGTGTGTATGAAGATGATTGCGGAGAAAAGTTTTCCAATGAGGACGCTGTTCATGCTCATGAGAAATATGGACAACACCTCTTAGTTCAGCGTACTCGATACTACGACGCTGAGGCTTTCCATCGGCATTTTCGAGACAACATCGATCCGAAAACTCTAAAACAGTTCAATCACGATATTTACCATGCTGTTATCGATGAGTATCTAAGTAGTTCAGGATTACCTCGAGTCAATGCAGTTATGAAATCTGCCGGCAACGTCCAAGTATCAGGAGTTTTCGGTAAACACAATTCAGCTGCCGTTAGTGTCAAACAGGGCGTATGCCACCAGCAAGCCAATATCGGAGTCATGCCATGGAAAAAGTGAATTCTCTGGAGGGATTGGAGAGCAACAGCTTATTCAATAGCTTAACCGAGATAGGAATGCGTATTCTATTTATTCTCGAAGCATTTCATCCTTGTACGATTGATCTAAAGTATCTTTCGGCCTACGACTACTACATCCTTCATACAGAAGATATTGATGGTCCGAAAAGCCTTCACGTTGCTACGGCATCGCGATCGGGTGAGTTTCTTGTGCGGCGTAAAGGGATTCAGCGTGCACTCCTATTCTTGCAAAGGGCGCATCTTATTGAACTTCATAACGATGCTGATGGGCAAGCATACAAAATTACAGAGGAGGCCACCGGTTTGCTAGATGTGGTCGCTGCGCCCTATCACGAAAAGCTGAAGCATCGTGCTGCTTGGTTATATGAGAGGCATATGTATGAACCGCTAGACTTCGAAGAATGGATGCTTGATAAGCTGTCCGAAATGAACGCCAATCCACAGAGTGGCCCTAAAAATCAGGAGATGTAGTCGTGACTTTCAAGCCAATCAGCTTAAATCGACTATTCTTCATAGGGCCAGCGCTTCCGGTTGCGTCTCTCAATCTATTTCCCGGATTGAACATTGTCTACGGTGGATCGAACGCCGGCAAGTCGTTTACGCTTAAGGCGCTCGACTTCATGCTGGGTGCAGATTCGTTGAAAATGCCTAAGCAAGGCCAAAATTACACTCATCTCTATCTATGGGTGACTCTTTCTGATGGCAGTAAAAATACATTATCACGCTCTGCCAGTGGTGGGGACATATCGCTTTTCGAAGGACATGTAGAAGAGAACTTGAATGGTGTTTCCAGAGAAACGCTAGCAAGCAATCAGAAGACGAAGACAAAGAAAAAAAAGAGAAGTGTCTCAGACTATTTTTTCGAGAATATGGGCATGCCGTTAGGAGCCCAGATTTTAAGAAACGAGACAGGGGATAAGGTAACGTTGTCGCTCCGGCTATTGAGTCGATATTTACTTGTTGGCGAAGAATCGATGGTGACAGAGGGTAGTCCCTTGAAATCGTTGGATCAACGACTAAGCACCGAAGATAAAAGCATTTTTCGATTTCTCCTCAATGGCAAGGATGATTCTGCAATTGCAAGCGTCCCAAAAACAGAAACCCTGAAAGCAAATCGAGAAGGGAAGCTAGAAGTCTTGGAGGAGATGGTTGCTGAGATCGAGGTGCAATTGAGGACTGTGACAAGGACCGAACTTGTTGATCGTTTAGATAGCTTGGACCAATCGTTGGCGGATATTCAGTTAGATGCTAAGAAATTTCAGAGTGAGTTAGACGCACGACGGATCAGTAGGAGGAACATCCTTGAAAGTCAGTCATTAATAGAAGATAGGCTGTCGTCGCACTCGAGGATGTTAATGCGCTTTGAGGAGCTCCGATCGACCTATCTGTTGGATATGGAACGCCTAGAAGCCCTTCAAGAAGGTAGCCTATTATTCTCAAACTTGAGTGCTCGTCCTTGTGCGGTATGTGGCGCGGAACCGAATCACCAGCATCATCCCGAGGGTGTGCACGACTTTGAGGCCCAGTCTGCTGCTGCAGAAGCAGAGATTGAGAAGATTCTGCGCGATCTGGATGGGCTCAAATTCACTATCTCCGCATTGAATAAAAAAATAGAAGTTTTAACTAAAAATCATGTGGATCTTGCGGAAAATTTGGCGCAGGAAGACAGAAAAATCGATGACCTGCTGCCGCTGGAGGGGGCTTCACGTCAGAGGTATGAGGAGGCGGTAAGTGAGCGTTTGTCACTTCAAAATCGGCTTGCTCTGTTCCAGCTTAAAGAGGCACACGAAGGTCGTATTGCAGCACTGAAAGCGCAAAAGCTTGGAAAGCAGCGTGCTGATGGGCTTCCTGACCCCATCGGGTCGAGTTCAGGGGCAGAGTTTTCTCGAACAGTACTTGCCGTTTTAAAAGCCTGGAATTTTCCCCAAATTCAGACTGTCGATTTCGACTTCAAAAAACAAGACATCGTCGTGAATGGAAAGGAAAGATCGGATAACGGCAAGGGTATTCGGGCAATCTTGCATTCGGCTATGAAAGTAGCTCTTTTGGTGTACTGTCATGAAAAGAATCTTCCACATCCCGGATTTGTTGTTCTCGATTCTCCGCTTCTCACATATCGAAGCCCTCTGAAGGGCTTCAAGCATGGAGAGCTTCGGTCCGATGAGAAAGAGCTTGGGCAAACAGCTCTCAATGAAGCTTTCTATGCTCATTTGTCGTCAATGTCTGCATTCGCCCAGTTCTTAGTTTTCGAGAATCAGGACCCTCCTGAGTCAATAACCGGTCGCCAGGGAGTCCAGATTTGGAGTGGTGAGAATGGAACAGGGCGGCAGGGCCTGTTCCCCGTACTCGACTAGAGCTTTAGCAAACGAGGAGAAAGAGGGGATTACCGCTGAGAAATTGTAGGTTTTGAGTCTTCGAATGCAAAGGATGCAAAGCTGTCAGTAAGAAAACAGCTCTGTATCCTATTCATGTTTCATCTGCGACGCTCTGGAGCGTCACTCTAGGGTATATTGCGACTGATTTGACCAACTCATAGCCCCCTTCGAATCAGCTCATATACAATCTTAGCGGACAGTACACATGCTGCGCGGTGATACTGATCGCCTTTATGAGGCCCTCCGTCATCCACAACAGCCTTGGCGCTAAAGAATTTCGGATGACTAGAGGAGAGGCGAGCAGCCTCATATACAGCAAATGCCTCCATCTCAAAGGCAGTAATCTTGCGGTGTTGCTCTTTGATAGACGTTAGGAAATTTTTGTCTGCAACCACGGAGCTGCCGCTGGAAGTAGGCGCAAGCAATACCTTAGGCGCGAAATGTTCCATTGAATCTGGTAGCTCACTACGTCCCAGTTTTATCCCCTCAGTCGCTGTTTCGATAAACTCCTGAGACTGGATAATCTCGTTAAGTTTGAGACGCACTTCAGGTAGGATCTGGACGCTGTATAGCTCAGGCTCGAAGCCGTTCTTTCCCCACTTTCCAGAATCATGTTGGTGGCAAATTTCTGGTATGACGACGTCATAGATATCGGCTTTACCTTCTATTCCCGCGCAAATTCCACTCATACACACTAAATCAGGCTTGAAGTAGTCGATGGCCTTGGCTGTAGTTATCGCACAGCTGACCAATCCCATTCGTGGTGCAATCACGATAGCGCCTTTGCGGCCATTTATCTCGAGGCCACGAATTTCAAGACCGAAAACTCCTGTCAGCGGGCCGAGCTCATAGCCAGCTTCTTGGAATCCATTCGCCTCTTTCGGAAGAGCGCAGATAATCAAGAAATCAAAACGTAATGGTGGTTTGCAAGCTCTAACTTTTTCTCGTAATGGCTCAACCCAAAGTTGATTTGCAGGTTCGAATGTTACGACCGCAATATCTTTCGAATTAAGGTCTTTGTAGCTTTCATCCGCTGCTTGCAAGAACTGAGTTAGAGCCAGCATAGGCGACCGACAGTTGATGCAGTCATGATCCCGCGCAGCATCAATTATTTGAAGTGTCAGATCACGCTCTTCAATACCATCAAATTGTGGAGCGACTAGGTCAGCAATAATTAGATCGAATTTTTCGCGTTCAAGTACTCTGTGAAAGGTCTGAAAATTTTTCACCCATGTTATATCAGCATCAGATGCCTCGCCTTTAACCTGCTCTTCGATTTGACGGTACTTCTCTTCTTGATCTTCAAGTATTAGGATTTTCATTTTTTTTAATAAATTTTGATAAATCAGCCTTCCAGCGCTCGCTCTCCTCAGAGTACTCAATGCATCCGAGAATATCGCAATCTATTTCTTTCTTGATGGCGTCTGCGGCGTCCTTCACTGCGTAATGAACGCTACTGATTTCGATCTCATGAAACTGAGTAATCACAATACATGGGTCTTTGCGGTCAAGTGATTTGAGCTCCAATAAAATCTCCAAGCCTCCATTAAGAAAAGACATTGGACTCCCTTCTCCTTGCAAGCTCGGATGACTGGGTATCGCCATATCAACTAGCACTAAATCGTAGGTATTCTTGTTTATGAAATCTATCGCTTCCACGAGGCTGGGAATCTCATCAAATGAGGAGTCTGGCATTAATTCAAGAATATATTCGCGGATATTTATTGCCTTGAAGCTATCATCCTCGATGAGCAATATTCTGTGCATGTTAATGCTCCAGCAAATACGACATTGATATAACTACGTTGCGCTCTTCGCAGTGCAAAATGTTTATTGAAAAATTTGGATCTGAACGTGCAAGCTGATGGAGTTTCCGAATTCCACTCCGGTCTTCAGAGATTTGTGCATTATCTAGATTGTCGTCTGGATTCACCTCGAGACGGGAGTTTACATACTCGCTTGTGTCATCGTCGCTAATCTGTGAAGTAATAGTGATACTTACCGCCAAATCATTCTGAGGCTGTCTCCTCACGAAACGAAATAATCTGTCGACCTCTGCTCCCGGCTTACCGTGTTTTGCAGCGTTGTAGATGACAACGTAAAAAGCGTCGTAGAGCACATGATACGCTCCTCCGACTATCTCGATATCGTCATCATGATCATGTAGTTGGTCGATCTTGAAGTCGGGAAATGTGTCCCTGACTTCAGCGGCTACAGCTCTAAAAAGGAGAGATAACGAAGCTTTCGGTGAGACACTAATTGGGCGTTTAAACCATCCATACATAGACGACAGCTTTTCATTTATGTGATGGGTTAAGTCTCGACAAAATACTCCCGCAAGCTCGGACCTATGCGCGCAGGATTTTATTTGAGATAGCAGGTCTGCACCGATTAGTTCAGATTTCTTGCCTTTAAGGAAGGTATTTACATTATTTAAGTCGTCCTCCAGCATTCTCCAACAATACTCAATCAGTATTTGTGGAGCCGCTTGAGATGTCTTACGCTCCGAGTAGTCTCGCATCACCGCTTTTGAACAAGCGTTCGCAATCTCCATCTTGTGAGGGCCCTCTAACCTTGGCCTCAGTAAAGCTTGACGCTTGCCTGGAGATTCAACGTGCAGTCTATCAATTATTATTTCGTTTATAACGGTTTCATAGCGTGCTTGCCAATCTGACCATATTTGTCCAACAAGATTTTCATTAAGAAGAGATTGATATTTAGAGAGTTTTGAGAGATTAACTACAGAGGAGTATAAATGCCCTTTGAAAGTGCCATGTCTAATTCTTCGTCCTAAATATGAAGCAATTCCGAAAACGGTGCTTCCACAAAATGCGGCATAACATCTACCAATTATCTCCAACATCTGCGGGTTGCTATCCTGCTCAAGGGAATTGTTAAGATCTAGTGCTGTAAGTATGGCATTCAGCTCTCGCATCAACTCGTCATTTATCCATTCAAGAAGTCGTGAGGAATCTACATATATTCTATTGTCATCAATTTCATTTCTCAGCTTATTGATCTGATGGTCGATCAGGAGAGTACGGGCTCGATCAAGGTAGATCTTTTCGCCTGTGGTATCCCCCATGAAACGATGCAAAGCAGCACGTGTTTCAGTAATCTGAGAGGCTGTGAGTATTATTTTTGATAGTTTTGCAATGAAGTCTTCTGTAAAGACCTCGTACATGTATTCAGCGACTACTTGAGAGCAAGTTGACATGGCGGCGACAAAATCAACTAGGCGACCGTTATAAGAATCCAAGACCAACTTCTGAAGGATTCTTCGTAATTGATGATCATCGCCTTCGCTCCTACTCTTCTTGGCTATTAGCAGAAAATATATGAGCTTAGATATCTGAGATGAAGAACATGCTGCCATATTTCGAAGATAGGCAGGATTTATGGTTTTGGAAAGATCACGAGTTCGACTCATCAGCAATAATAAGCCGTCTTCAGAGATATCAGCGTATCCCTTGTGTTTTGCTATTAGATAATTGAAAACCGACGAACGTGTCGTGGAGCCATCTCGTTCCAAACGCGAAAGCGAGGTCCAAGTATGTCGCGTCATTTTTCTGCCAGAAGGCAGTTCTGGCAAAATGACGTCGCCCACCCACTGGCCAACGCGAGTTAACAGTTCTTCATCTAGCTTTATATACGGGGACTCAGGAAAATCGTAAAAATTATCCTGAAGGGTTCTATACAGCACGACAGAGTCGTTTTCTAACCAGGCGCTTGAGCGTTTGTAAAATAGCTCTTCACCGTCTTCGAATTCAGTGTATTGGTTAGCAATTGCAGAAATATCAGAGAGGTTTTCCAACCTCTCAAAAATTATATTGAGATAGTTATAGGTATTTGCCTGGAATGCATGTTTGTTTACTTTGGCAATGATTATCGCATCGAGTAGGGATGACTGCAGGCTGCTCTGAATGAGATTGGTCAGATCCTCCGTGTCTGCCGCATGAGGATGAAAGGCAAGTCTTAACGTATCGCGAGTGAATTTATTCAAGTCTCCTTTGTTGGGCAAGCCCAATAGAGATTTTTTCATACTAAGAAAGTCTTGGCCCTCTTGGTAACAATTGACCAAAGAGCTAGAAACTAAATTGTTGACCCTTATGCCAGCGTCTTCCAGAATGGAATCGACTTCAGGTAGTTCGTCTCCATTTTCCCTTTCCACCGAAATTAGCGCTGCTTTACGTAATAGAAAATGACTTGCACCTGCTTCGCGGTACGCTTTGGCAATAGCTAGTGATGCCCCCTGATAGTCTTTTTTGAGTACCGCGACGTTTATGGCTTCGACACAGCGTAGGCTCGCTTCGAGCTTATCAAAATGAGATTTGCATAACACATCAAGAAATGCTAGCTGCTTTGGCAGGGTCAGCAGTTTAAGCCGCTTAAAATTTTCTGTAATTTGCGGATGCGACGGAAATAGATCTGGAATTGATACGATGCTAATCTGCCCAAATGCGCGGAGGACTACGTCTATTTGAGCTAGCTCGTGCACGCTTAGCCTCTCGCGCAATGAGTTTAGGATTCGCACGCTATCTGCTATTTCTCCTGCGACAATTGCTCGTACTTTATTTCGTATGCGAATATCCAATTTCTTTAATTCGCGATGAATCAATATGCGATTTTCCATCAGATCTGCTATTTCCTTGTTATTTAATAGTTCGTGCAACGCGCATAGCGGCGCAAGATCTATTCGCTCTGACGCGTCGAGGAGAGATGCCGTTGTCTTAGTTAGGAACTAACACGTAATCTGGTGTGATCAATTCGACATATTTCTAGCTCTGATTGCTGCTTACGCGCAGAAACGACCTCCATTAGGCGAATATCGGCATTCCTCGACCCTCTGAGGAAAGCAAAAAAAGTACGGACACCATCAGCACTGAGTATCTGAAATATGTTACGAAGTTACTTATTGTAGCGAATGTTGAGTTGGATACACTTGGCCTGCGCCTGTGGAAAATTGTGCTGTGGCAGCGCGTCATGTGTCACTTTTTTGTTGCCGACATTCAGAGTTATCGTCTCTCCCAGACTCCTGAAAGGCCATCGCAGCAGATCCGAATTTCCTGAACGGCAAAGTTACCCTCGCAATCGGGAAGTCTCCTGCTAGCGCAACGTACCCGCCGAGTGATCGCAGCGCCTGTATCTGGGCCGCCGTAACGACATCTTCGGTCGTACGCTCCATGTTGTCCGACGTATTCCGGTTGTCGACGCTGCGGCTGACGCTGTATTTGGGGCGTTCCACCTCATGTTTTCCCAGGCTTTCGCTCATGTCTTTGGCAGTTTGAGGGTCTGTGCGGGAGCCGCCCAGCACTGCCAGGTTGCGGAAACTGGCGCGGATGGTTGTGGCCATGGTTTTGCCATAGATGTGTTCCAACTGTGATGTGCTTTGCAGCCCGGCCACGATGCGCAGGCCATTTTTCCGGCCCTTGGTCAGGCCTGCTTCCAGCGAGGGAAGCGCTTCCAGGCTGGCCAATTCGTCGATGAATAACCACCAGCGCCGATGAGAGCTTTCCGGCATGGACAGAATGGACGTGATGAATACGTCTGCCCATGAGGACACTAGCGGTTTCATGGAGCTCATCATGTCCTCGCGCCAGTTGATGTACAGGTTGCCGCCATCAGGTTTGGACAGCCATTCGCGGATGGAGAATTTTCCGGGCTTCATGCCGGTGTGCTCCGACAGCTTGTTCGACAGCACAAAGCGGGCAGAGGACAGGGCTTTGCTGGCCTCGCTGGAGCCCACAAACAGGGATTCGGCCAGCGTACCCTCTAGGAACTGTTTCAGGACCTTGGGGTCTTCGATGGTGCACAGGCGAAATAGATCCATGACGCTGGCTTGCTCGCCCTGCATTTGATGTAGTTTCTTGGCCGTTTCGCGTAAGAGCAGCCGCCCGAAATCGTTCCACTCTTCGGCATTTTTGTCCTGGCTCATCGGCACCATCGAGTGGGCCAGCCGTTTCCAGTCGTAGTCGGCACGAACTTCGTTGAAGAAGGACCACCCCTGGCTGCGGGCGTCGTAGGGGTTGAGGATCACGTCGTTCGGCTGCCAGAATTTGCTGAGCAGATCGCCATTGGGATCGATCACGATCATGCGGTCATTGCGATCCGCTGCTTGTCTGGATAATCGGGTTTGCATGTCACGCTTTGACCTACGCAGGACCGATGCGGCCATGTTGCGCAACAACACCGATTTACCCGAACCGGTGGCACCGCTGATGAGCAGGTGGAGGTTTTCGTTGGCCGTTGGCATGGGAATGCCGCCAATGTCGATCTGTTCTTTACCGCTTTCCTCACACTGGCGTGCCAGCCTTTGGGCTGAGGTGGTACGAGTACCCCGTACGAAGCGTTTGTAGCCTGCCCCTTCAAACCCTTCTGTTCGTGCCGTGCGTCCGACAAACAGGACGAAAATGAGGGCGAGCACTAACCCGACACCTAGCGCACCATAGAGCAAAGGGTACTGCGGAGTTATCACCATGAAGTGCCAAAAAGCGCTGGCATTCCAGTCTCGCCAGTGTATGTGGCTGCCCCAGGTGGCGACGGCCATCCAGGCTCCTGCAGGAAAGAGCACCAATGAAAAAGCAGCAATGCGCCTCCGGGTAATGGGGGAGATCAGGGTGGACATGGGTGCCAGTCCTCATGAGATCAGCATCTGACCGAGGGTTAGACCCGCCAACAATCCGCCCAGGATGCCAGCAGCACCACCCATAAGCAGGGCAATCCAAGTCATGCGACGCGCAGAGCGGTGTGCCGTGCTGGCGTACTGTGTGGCCTCTCGGGCCACGTGCTCCAGTTGCTGACGGGTGTCATACAGCATGGCCTGAATGGCCTGCTGTGCATCCTGGTGGATCGGCCTGATGCTCGATTCGATTGTGGTCGTCAGATGGCGATTCAGTTGTTGGGGCAAGGCTTGCTGTGTGTCCGCCATCGCTTGCATATGCTTCTGCACGGTATGCATGTGCTGAGTGGTACGCTCCAGTCGGTCTACCAGACTGGTCACTTCACCCAGCACCTCGTGATAGAGCAAATCCAGTTTGGTGCGAGCGCTATTGGGAGCCAGGTTGGATTCCATGGTAGCGCTCAGGAAAACAGCGCGTTGAAGGCCGCGTTCATTTGACGATCTACGGGCTTGGCCAAGGCGCGCAGGGCGTGACGGCTGCTCAGTTGGGAAATGCGGACATGATCGTCTGGGTCGGCGACGCGAAGCAGGGCGCGGTAATCGGTTTGATCTGCCAGCACGTCGGCAATGGTGGTGCGTTGTTCGGCCAGGAGCTCGAATACTTCGTTTTCGTAGATGGCCGCGTGAGGGTTGACTTGCACCTCGCCGGTCTTGGCGGCATAGGCCAGGATCGATGGGAATTCATCGGCCACGCTGCTATCGACACGATTAAACAGGATGCGTACCCGTTCGGCATCCACACCCAGTTCGGCCAGCGCTGCGACAGTTTTGATGGTTTCGCGCTGGGCTTTGCCAGTATTGATGACGGGCAACACGAAGTAGCCGATTTCTTCATGAGCGCCTTCGTAGCGCATCATGTGCGTCAGAAAATCCTCGATGTTGCTGGCACCGACATCGACGATGGCATCGTCTCGGGTGAGCAATTCACGAAACAGTCGGCCAAAGTGCTCCCCGCGTAGCTGATCGACATCGAGGCCAAGATCTGCGCCTGTTTCGTTTGTGGATTCGACGGCAAAGATTTGCGCGCTGTTCATGCGGGGTGCAAGCAGGTGCGAGGCAGTGACCGTTTTGCCAACAGAGCCGGTGTAGTTGAGCACGGCGACTTTCATGGTTTGTTCCTTTTGGTGGGCGGGTTGTCAGTGGTGGGTGTACGGTTGGCTTGGCCTTCGCGGCGCAGTGCTTCCAGGTCAATACGCATGTCGCGAATTTTTCGTAGATCACCAGGCGTTTTGATGTCGCGGGGTCGCCCCTGAATGGCATCCAGTGTGGGTGGCGACGAGGTGGGGGGTGAAGGTGGAGACGGTGACTTGGCGGCTTTCCTCTGCGCTTTGCGCCAGCGGTACAGCGTGATGGCATAGGTGCCGAACTGAACCTGCAGGCCAGCTGCTGCCAAATCGTCCAGCACGGCGGCATGCGGGACACCAGTTGCCAGCTCTACTTCGATCAACGGAAACAGGGCGCGCAGTTGTGCGGCGGTGCTGATGCGAGGATCCAAGGTCGCGAGGGTGGCGCGATAGCGCGCTACGGGTCGGGATTCATTCATAGGCTTCCATGGTTGAGTTGAAGACGGGGTGGGGTCGCGGCTTGCCATAGGCCGACTTATCCACAAGCTCACCTGGTAGTAATAAGGTAGAAATAAGGTAGAAGGTGTCGAGATGGCTGGAGAGCCCCTATTCATGCGGGTTTCCAAAACCGATGCGCGATGCTATGCCGATAAAGCGCGATGCTGTGCCGATAACCCGCGATGCTATGCCGATGCAGGCGCGATGCTATGCCGACGCCGAAGACCACTTATCCACAGGCGATTTTTGGTCAATCAATGATCAGTCAACGGGTTTGAAAAGGCGGGTTTGGTGCGCTGGATGAGACGCTATGACACGATGGCTTAGCGATCCAATCGCGTCCAAACCGCCTGTTCGTGTCCCTTGATGGCCGCCTCGATTCGGGGCTCGGCTATCACGCCCAGCGCCTCCAGTTCGGCCAAACTGCGCTCCAAACTGATCCGAAAATCTCTCATGCGACCGGTAGACTGTGCTCGTTCCTTTAGGATTTCCAGGCTGTATTTCTGCTGGATATCGGACGAGGTGCCGATGAGTCGCTGCAGACTTTTGGACAGATCCAGCCGCATCTGTAAGCGCTTGGACCAGTCCACCAGGGCGTACTCGCGATTGCCGAATATCTGTGCCCAGCGCGGATCGGCATAAATGGTGTAGCAGGCGCTGTGCGCGTCGTAATCAAAGCCACCGATCATGGCGAGCACCCGTGTTGAGGGATGATTGCCATAGCTGTACTTGATGGAGCCGTCCTTGCGTCGGGCCTCAATGCACAGCGTAAACCGGGCCAAATCCTTCATGCCTTCATGTAACCACTCGTATTGGCTGCCGCCTGTCGGTCGGCCCATGCCTCGCAGAAAATCGGCACGGTTGATGACGGGCGCTTCGCCGAGCAAGGCCGTAGTTTGCAGATACATGGCATGCATCCAGATGTCCGCGTGGTCTTCGCTTAACTGCTTGCCAGATCCCTTGAGCAGGATGTTGCTGCTTTCGAGAAACACCGTGTCGTCATGCATAGTGCGCCAGCCTCGGCGCACGGGCGCAAAGATGGCGCTTCGGGCAATGTAGTTGGGAATGGCGCGTGTTGTTTCCTTGATGCCGGGCAGGATAAAGGGTGTTGGGGTTCGAGCCTGTTTTTCTGCGGCTGCCGCCAAGGCCTGCTGGGCCTTTTGGTGTGTCCGTTGCATGGCGGCAGACAGGTGCAGCAAGTTGCCGTCCTGGTGAAAGGGCTGGCGTGTGGATGAAATCATCGGTCAAGCTCCAGGCGAGCCGGTATAAGGCCTGCCTGGCGCGTGTGCAGTGCCTCACACGGGTTCAGGGGATGGGGTAATCGGCGTCTGGACATGCCAGGCCGGAAACGCAATAACAGGTGTTTGCCCTGATGGGCGGTGTCGCGGGCTAACTGCCGACCGGTGTTTTCGGCTCGAACCAGAGTTCTTTGAGCCGAAAGCGCTCGAAATGCAGCACGACATCGACGGTCTGGCGCAAGAAGGCCTGTATGGTCGGCAAATCTAGGTTGCCGCCGGTTGGCGATTGCTTGATGAGAATGGTCAGACGGTCAAAGGCGTCGGCGGCGCTGTTGGCATGTGTGGTGGTGACCGATCCCGGATGGCCGGTATTCAATGCCGCCAGATAGTCCCAGGTTTCAGGGCCGCGCAACTCGGCCAGAAAGATCCGGTCGGGCGACAGTCGCATGCAGGCGGCCAAGCTGTCGGTGGCAGATACTCGGCCGCGTGTACCGCCATACATCATATGAATCCGGTTTCTGTGCCGTGGCAGGATCAGTTCATGGACATCTTCAATCGTGATCAGCCGTTCATCGACGGGAACGCGATCAATCAGCGAGCGGGCAAAGGTGGTTTTGCCGGATCCGGTCGCGCCCGAGATGAGGATGTTCTTGCGTGCCAGGATGGCGTCGTGCAGAAAGCGGGGAATATCGCCTGCCGCTTGAAGCGCCATGAGCGCTTGGTCTGAGGCCGAGACGTCGCCTGCCGTATTGGTGGCCGTGCTCGCAAACGCGCCTTGTGCCTGCAGTTCCTCCAGGGAAAATGCGGCCTGTGTGTGCTTGCGGATGTTGATGGCTAACGTCTCGTCAATGCAGGCGGGTGGCATCACGATCTGGCCACGCTCCCCGTCCGGCAAGATGACGGACTGGATCGGGCTACGTGCCATGTGGTTGTACGCGGCCAACGCGGTGGCCAGGGCCTCCAGGTGCGGATAGGTGAGCGAGGGGCACGTCTGTAATTCCCATGCCCCACGCGTACGGGTGTAGAACTCCCCGGCCCGCACGATGGCAATTTCCGTCACGCTCGGGTTCTCCAAGTGGTTGGTTAACGGTCGTAGAAAGGTGCGAACCGAGATGGAGCGATCAAATGGAATCGGTTCAGGGGATGGGTTCAAGCTCATAGACGTGGCTGAAGTCCAAGTCACGGGCGACCATGATGCCGATACGCTCGCCCTGGTTCTTATAAAGCGTTGGAGGTATATCCAGCGACTTCTCCAGTATCTTGGCGATGGCTTCCTGACCGCCCTGGGTCGTATTGTCAAAACGAATGTTGTCGTTGCCAGACTGGCCTTGGTTGGATGCCCAGTTGCCAAAATCGCCGACCAGAGACAGCAGAATGGCGTTGCCAAAGCGTTCCCCGAAGTGATTGTCGATATCGCCATCGACCCCGGCTTCTCCAAGCGGGCCAGTGCCGGGGGAACTCAGATCCACGATGACGCCGGTACGGGTTTCCAGCCGGTTCCAGGTCACAAACGCGCGGGCCTGTCCTTGTTGGATGCCGCCAGACTGATAGCCCGTGAATTTGGTACCGGCGTCGATGAGTGTGACCTGGCCGTTGGCGCTCTTGACATCGTGTGTTGCCAAGCAAGTTAGAAATCCGGACTGCGTGCTGACGAGTTTCGTTTGCAGCGTGCAATCGATCATGGTGCCCTGTGTCAGCAGGAAGTTGCGATCACCCAATTGACCCGCTACAGACGGGGACAACTCCAGCGGACGTAACTTGTCGGCCAACGGACCCGCATCGTTATACGGGCCTTGTGCGGCATCTGCCTGGACTGTGGTATCGCCGTTTCCGTCCCGACCGTCCCCTTGCAATGGGCTGGCCAGCCGACGTTGTGTCAGTTCGTCGGCAGGCGGTGGGGTCTCGGGTGCGGGTGGCGGTACGCTATAGCTCGGTTCGGGTGCGGGATCGGCAACCGGCGGCGGAGGGGCGGGCGATGGCGCAGGGCGTTCGACCTTGGGTGTTTTTAAGCGATTGGTGATACCGCTTTGGTCCGCTTCCAGGCCGTTGTTGCTGTCCTCCTGCTGTTCATGGCTCCAGGCCTTGATGAGCACGCCGATGGCGACAGCAAGTGCGACCAGGATGGTGAACCAAAGAAAAGCCCGTGCGCCACGCGGTGCGGTGCGTCCAGCGGTCTCCAGGTTCAGCGGTTCCCGCTCCAGGTCAGGAGTTGCATGGTTGTCGGATTGTTGGGAGTCTAACTGCAGAGTGCCTTGCTCGTTTTCCGTCATGGGGCATTCCTTTGTGGCATGTCGTCGCTTTACTGCTCGGCGGGTACGGGCATTACCGTGGAGGGGTGCGGGGCAGGCGTGCTCTTGATGGTGCGCTTGACCGCAGGCGAGGTCGTTCCGGTATATGTCGGTACCGGTGTGACACCGTAAGCATCGTTATGGATGGCCAGCACTTGATCGCCCAGGCGTAGGTGCCATAAGGCCGAGGTGCGATGCAGCACCATGGTGTGTTCATCGGCCATGTGATAGTTGGTGATGATTTCCTGGCCATCTGGGGTGACGCGATAGACGGTAGGGATGTCTGCCTCGGACGCAAACTGCAGCCAGGTTTGGCGGCCATCATCCCAGGCATGTACTGGCGCGATGCCTGCATCCCCGTTGCGGGTATAGGCCTGCCAGTTAATCGCAGCGCTTGTCGTGCGTAGGGAGTGTTCAACGGCGGCTTTCTGTGACGCTAGAATGCGTTGCTTGGCTTCGGTGTCGGGATAGCGGATTACCAGTTTGTATAGCGCCGATGAATGGCGATTGCCGCTGTACGAAAGCCTGAAGCTGTAATCGCGCCGGTTGGTGACGACAAGCAGGTTAGTGTTGGCGTTCTCCGCTGTCGGTTTGAAGAACAGATGGTTGTCTTTGTACGTAAACGCGTAGGCTTGACTGTCACCGAAGACGTGGTAGACGTAGCGCTCGCCAGGCTCCAGGACAATATGGGTTGCCACGCCAATGATGGCATTAAGCAGGATGACATCTGCCTCGTTGTAGTTGACGTAGCGTACGCGATGATCCGACCGTGAGGATCGGGGTGTCTCCAGCGCCAGAGCGCTTGCGGGCAGCGCCAGACAAAGCACCAGCGCCAACGCCTGCCGTCTGGGGAAATGTTCAAGCATGAGAGTTCCTTCAGGACGAAATAGGGGTTAGCGCGACAAGTCGGCAGCCAGGTCATAGCGCGTGATCTGAAAACCCAATGGGTTCAGGCGTGCGACTTCTTCAGTGAGCGGTACATCGGTGTATTGATAGGCTACGGTGGCAATCAGATGCTGAACTTTGGTGATGTTGCCCGAAGTCACTTCCCGCTCTGTTTTGGTAAAGCGGACAATGGCAGCCTGATTGGCCCCTAGTGTGATGGAGTGGACCTGTACGTCGACTGTGCCTTCGGTGCCCAGACGGGTCGTGACGGCATCCTGGCCTTCAAAGCGTTTGCCGTACTGCGTCTGAATGGGCGCGGAGGACAATAGGGCGCAGATATCGAACTGCTCCTGAATGGTTTGCCAGCTGTAGCCTTCGCAGTTCAGCACATAGGTATTTAGGAAATGCTTGGCGATGCGTTCGCCATAGTCTTCCAGCGGTTGCCCGAGTTGGCTGACGTGCTCGACCGTGCCGGTAGCCTCATCGACACGCACCACGTACATTTCAGGAGGCGCTTTGAGCGGCGTCAGGCCGACGACGGCAGCGATGGCGGCTGTGGCAATGAGCGCCGAGCCGATGGCAACTTGCCAGGCTCGCTTTCGGCTGCGGAAAACTTCGCCGAAATAATCACGCTCCAGGCCGCGAGACTGTTCCAGATAGGCAGCTATATCTTCGGATTTGAGGGCTTCGGGCACGAATCAAACTCCTTGAATAAGCGGTGGCGTGGCATTGACCGGCACACGGGGCGAGTCGGCGGGCTGGGGTGGCTCTGGCGCGTGAAAGGCGCAACCGGCCAGCAGCCCGGCCAATGCCAGGGCGGCAACGATGTTTTTCATGGGAACTCCCGCTCTGTCTGCGGACAGAACAATTAGGAAGGAATGGAGGGGGACAGCAGGCCGCTGGATTACTTGGCGCGCGGGCGTATCATGCTGCGCAGGCGCATGATGGAAAACACGCCTTTAGCGGCGGCTCCAATACCGAGTTGAGCGCCGAAGCCATTGGAGAGGCCTGCAGCGAGGCCGGGGATCATGATCATGACGATTAGGCTGGCAATACCGACAAGCAGTTGTGCGCCATAGAGGCTCAGAATATCTTTCGCGCCGCCATTGATCTGATCGGCGATCATGCGGATAAGCTCAACGTTCATTTGCAACATCAGCCCGAAAATAAGGCCGGCCAACAATGCTAAGAACACGAAATTTAGTGCTTGAGAGATCCAGCTGTTGAGAAGTGGCTTGGTCGGCTCAAATAGCGTCGCTGCAATAAATATGGGGCCAGTCGCGACTACCAATGCCATACCGACTTTGCATACGACGATCATCACAATAATGATGCTGCCAACTATTGCTGCGTTTGCACGTACTAACGTGGCGAGAATACTGACGAGCACTTCTTTAGTGGAGGGCAAGAAGTTGTACCAAGCATCTTGACCCTTACCCATCATGGCACCGGAGGCTTTACTGGTCTCATTTTGCAATTTATCGACCTCTACTGCGACATCGCTGGTACCTAGTGCCAGTTGTGTGACATCGTCAGGTAATGCAATCATCGTGTCCGCGATGTTCTTCTGGTATAGGCCTCCCACGCCAAAGATCATTGAGACAACGGCGACGAGAATGGCTTTGCGAAAGAATTCCGTCACTGTCATATTGCTTTGCCCGTGCATGAGGGCAAATGCATACACGACAAATTGGAGAGTGAGGCCTACGACGATGACGGGCATGAGGGCCTGGAATAACGCCTGCATGGGGCCGTTTACAGCGTTGCTTAATGTATTCTCGGTTTCAGACATGACCCATTGAGCAATATTGCTTGAGGACAATGACGAAGAAGCCGACGGAGTCATTCCGGGCATAGTGCGACCTTAGTTGTGAGGTTGAGCGTCTACATCATCGGTGTTGTTATCTCCGAACCACCCGCCATATACCCGTTCAGCTCTCGCTTGTAGCAGGTGTCTCTCCGCTTCAAGTTGTTGCGAGGCTAGTTGAATGCGTGTCTGCTCGGCCACGATGTTGGACTGTTCAATTTGAATCCGTGCTTGTAGTTCGGCGATTTCTTTGGGGTTGCTCGTCTGGTTTATTTTGTCTTGCAGGGCATCAATGTTAGCTAGGCGTTGGGTCATTGAGTCATAGGCGCGTTGGCTCATCGCTTTAGCGGTTGCTTCAATATCCAATGCCCTCTTGGAAAGCTTGGCTCGATCTTCCTGAAAATTGACAGGGGCAGTGACGGAGTCCGTGACGCGGCTAACGTCTGCATTGAGGCTTGAGTTGGTAGGTTGATTCAGCAGATCTTGGGCAGTTGAGGGCAATGCAGAGCGAAGCCGATCGCGCGAGTCTGGGCTGCCAACCACATTGCCGTAACCACTTGATTGCGTCAGTGCGGCAAGCTGGCTCTTGGCTGTAGACAGTTGTTTGCTCAGATTTTTCAATTGATCTTTGGCCGTCAGTAATTGCTGCTGCAATTGAGCGATCGTGGCAGCATCAACCGTTGGAATTCCACTCGCGTAGGTGGTATTGATCAATACGACGGACAGGGAAATGCCCGCCGCAAATAGCTTGCAGCGTGTCATGAGGGGTCTCCAGGGAGTGCGCCGTTAGGCGCGAGGATCAGGACTGCGTGTCGCTTTGCTGTGCAATGGCTTGATATTCAGCCTCTGTTGCACGATGCGCTTTCATTTGGCCTGAAACGATGATATCGGCGCTTTCATCGTAGGCAACGCGTTTGTCGCCTACTGCCAGAATATTGTCCGAATCGTCTAGCTTTCCAGGCAGTTTGTGAGTTTGGTAACCGCCACCGAAAGGGTCTTTCGTTACGACGGTGAACAGAAAACTATCGCCGTTGCGAGTGATATGGATCGCGTCAGAATCATATTTGCTATCTGACTTCCAATATCCAAGAAACTTCTCACCCCCGGGCTCACTATTACATCCGACTAGGGTCGTGAGCAGTGTGGCAGAACTAATGGCGGCGATGAAGTTTCGTCGGTTCATGCGGTTTTCCTATAGTGAGCGGCAGTTGAAGGGCCCGGCTATTCGTGAAAAATGTCCAGGGATTGCGTACGCTGTAGGCGTATTCAATCTTTGTAGTGCAGGCCGCTTGATTGCACAGTTTCAGGATGTTCCATTAGGCCGTGTTTCTCGGTGCCCTTGGATGCGGACATCAACACGTTGATAAAGGGGTTAGAAATCCGGCCCATCCATTTCGTGAGTGGCCTCATGCCGCTCTAGCGGATGATCGAAGCGTGCACCGATGAGATCGGATACGCGCTGGTAGTCGGCAGGTTGCGGAGGATGGCCGTTGACCTCGTGAATGTGCAGGCTGTAGTACTTGTGCACACCTTGTTCAAAATAGGCACGATCTTCGCGTGGCGTGCTCGATGAAAACCAGAGCGATGGGGCCTGCCGTGGATCGGATGCGGAGGGTGAGTCCAGGCCGTGGTCTTGTGCCAGTCGCCGAAGCGTTTCGGTATCGACGGCTTCACGTTCCACCGTGGTATCTGCCCAACTGGATTGGCCCGCTTCCAGGTCTTCCGGCTCCCAGTACTCGCAGTCGATGGAAACCACGAAGGTGTCTTCGGGGCTTTCTTGCTCCGGTTCATGGGTTTCAAGTCCCAATCGGCGGTAAAAATCCCGATGCTGTTCGTACTCCCAGGCCATCTGCGTTTCGGCGATGAGATTTTCGGTCTCGCGGATCAGTGCGCGTTCAGCCTCAAAGTCTGCATCCGGGATATCCACGCCCTCGATGTCCCTGGCGATATACAGACCAGTCATGTGGTCTTTGAGTCCTTTGAGATATTCCTGGGTGAGGATCAGGTGTTCCTTCGCGGCGTCCGGTATTGGTCGGGCTCGTTCGCCCGCGCTGAAGGCCTCCTCCACACGATCTTCCAGCTCTTTGGGTGTTGAGTAGGGATTGTTCTGCAGATTCATGGAGCCTCCTGCATGGTGTTAGCGTGTCTGCCGGATCGCCGCCAGATATACCGGCAGCCAGGCGGCTGGGTCATGACCTGCCTGGGCAACCGCCTCTTGTGCGATCGCGGCCATGTCGGGGCTGCCCGAGAACACGAGCAGTTCATCTTCGCAGCCGGACAGGTCAAGTTGAGCGACGGTGACGCTTGAGCCTTGCTTGACCAGGAATTTCCGGCTGGCTTCTCCAAGGCCGCGCAGTAGTTCGAATTCCGCCTCGGTAAGCCCAAAGCCCTCGATATAGTCGCGAGCCTTGGCCTTGGGGTTCGGCAGCAGAATGAGTGTGGCGGTCTGTTGCACCAGGGACGGCCCGACCGGGTTCTCGATGATGGCCCCCGGCTCCTGCGTGGCGAAGGCCAGCACGCCATTCTTTTTACGAATCGTGCGGCTGGCATCCTGCATGGATTCCTGAAAATGCGCGTCCTTCAACGGGTGCTGGCACTCGTCGTACAGGTTGATGATGCGGCGACCATCATGCAGGGCATCGACGCGATGCTTCAGGTACAGCGTGACAGCACCCCGGGCGGCGTCATCGTCCAGCAGCTCGGTCAGGTCAAAGCCGAAAATGGCAGGCTGGCCGGTATCCGTGCGCAAACTCAGCTCATCGACCGGATTGTCGAACACCCAGCCGTATTCACCACCTTGGCACCACGGTGCCAGCCGAGCATGAATGGTGCTGGTGTTGTCATCCTCGCTATAGGGGTTGGGCAGCAAGGTGTTGAGCGTGGATAACGTGCGGGCTTCGCGATCGATGAGCGTGGTCAGTTGTTGCACGGCCTTGGTTATGTCGGCCTGTTGGCGGGTGGTGACCGTTTCTCCTCGGCGTTCCGCCAGGGACACCACCAGGCGCACCATAAAGGCGACGTTGCCTTTGGTGGGCTCCATTTGGAAGGGATTCCAGCCAGTGGTTTCGCCCAGCCGAATGTTGAAGTAACGACCCCCAAGCGCCATGATCAGCACCTGCATACCCTGATCCTTGTCCCACACCACGCATGTCGCACCGAACTTCTGGGCTTGGGTGAGCAACATGCCCTGCAGAACGGTTTTGCCGGTACCCGTCATGCCGATAATCATCGTGTTGCCGGGGCGACGTTTCCCGGTTTCGTCCACGTCGTCGGTGGAGGCATGGAAATTGAAGAAGTACGGGCTGCCGGTTTGGGTTTTAAGCAGCGTGACCGCAGGGCCCCAGGGGTTGCCGACCGGTTTGCCGGTCAGTTGGTTATGCAGGCTGGAAAAGCACAGAAAATTCAGCGACGTGATGGGAACCGGTCGGGGTCGCCAGTGCCAGTTGCCAGGTAGTTGTGCCCAAAACCCCGCCTCCAATGCCCGGTCCAAGGGTCTGAAGCCGATGGCGTCTTCGGCCAAGGCGGTGGCCGTTTGCGCCAGCGCCTGGCGCACGCTTTCTGCCGTGTCGTCATAGATCAATAGCGTGGCGTGATGGTCTCCCAGACCCAAGCGGGCCGAGGTCAGGTCATCCATGGCGTCGTTGAGTTGGACCACCTGGCTGGTAGAGTCATCGCCGGAATCGACCAGCAGTTTGTGGTGTTTCTTGACCAACTTCTTGGCTGCAGCTCCCGTATGGCTACCCCATGACTGCGTAAGCACGAATTCGTGCGGTAGGGCCAGCAACCGATTCATGTGCCCTGGTTTTGTCGCTTCCGGGTAATCGCGCAATTCCATCATGCCGAAGACGCGGGCGTTGGCGACGGTGCGCAGTTCGCCGAGTTCGCCATGGCGGCCAAAGATCGGTCTGGCCTGTGGCAGGGTGTCTCGCAGCCGTTCGCGGCTGATAGGTACCTGTTGTGGCGTGCCGGACAGCAGAAAGCCCAGAAACTCAGCCGCTTCACTGAAGGCAAAACCGTTCCGGTCTACGATGCCGAGCGTTTCAGGATCGTAGCGGTATAGGCCTGCCATCAGGGCGCGCACAATACCGTTGAGTCGTTCGATCGATTCGGCTTGCCAAAGCGCCAAGCGTTTCGCGTCGGCTTTCTCCAGGCTGGCAAACGTGCCTAGGATGGGATCTTGGACAGGATGAACCAGGACAGTCAGGTACAGGTCATTAACCATCAAGCCCGACGTATCGAACGTGGCACGGTAGGCAGCATCGAATTGGGCTGCAAAGGGTTGCTCGAACGTGCTGTCGGGATATTCGGTGACGCGGCGGCGAACAATATGGGAGTAGAGCCCAAACGCTCCCATCGGCAGGCCGCGCAGCACGTTATGTAGGGCTTCGATCCAGTCCTTGAGTTCGTCTTGCGCATACGCGTCCGGCGCTCGACCCGTGACTTTGATGACCGTCATGTACTCATGGGTGTCGCAGGCAATGATTTGATCCGTGACATGATGGGAGTGCGGCAAGTAGCGCGCGATGCGACGCTCGTCTACCGCCAGGGAGGCTGCAGCAGTCATGGAGACATCCTTTACTTGATGAGGGACCGCCAGGGGCGGCGTCGGTGATAACCCTGCAGGGCATAGCTGGAGCCTTGCCAAAAGCGCTGATTGGGATTGCTGCGCCGGGTTTTGAGTTCCAGCCAGAGCACGTCCAGCGCCTTGTCGTCGTCTCGCGTGAGAATCGCCAAGGTGGGCATGACCACAAAGAGCAGTCCCCACCAGGCCAGGCCTGCCGTCATGGCGATGATGGTTACCCCGGCAAACGCGCCCAGCAGTAACGTGGTGGGAATCCCCATGAACGTGGCCTTGCGGCCCAGGCCCTTGAAGACCGGATAGGTATTGGGCGTCATGGCTTACTTCCAGAGCAGAACAACCAGTTCTGCCGTGGAGCCCGCCAGCAGCACACCGATCCCCCAACGGATGGCATCGTCTTTACGCATGACTTCGGCGGCATACAGCACAAAAATGATCACGCCGATGATGACGGCGGCAATGGGCAGGATGATGTCCAGATTGTCGCTGAGCGTTTGCAACGTGGTTCTGGCGCGGGACAGTCCGCCGATGGACTGTGCAAATGCAGCGTGATGGCAGCTAAATAGCAGTGACGTTGCTATCAGTTTGTACAGAATGCGCAGGGACGATGTTGCGTTCATGATTTGCTTGAGTACAGACATGAAAAGACTCCTGCCCCACACGCTTGCTGGCGTCGGGGTGGTGGGGATGAAAAGTGGGAGGGTGGCGCTGGGCCTAGTGAGACGGCGCTGCGTCAGGTGTTGGTAGTGGGTTCCGCTAAGGACTGGTGCTGGGCTTTTTCAGAGAAGCCATCGTTGGCCGGATTGGCCGTGAAGCCATCCTGAGTACCTGGGGTGTGAGGCTCGGCAGCGGGTGGCTCTGGTGCTGCTTTGCTGTCGGGCGTCGATGGGGTCTCGTCGCTGGCTTGCGGTGTTAATGCAGGCACTTTGATATTGGCCTGGGCCAATATCTTGCCGACATAACCGTTGCGAAACCCACCAGTGAAGTTGCCTGTGTTGTAGCAAGACAGGGCGGCACGTAACGCCTGTTGCGGATCTTGATGCTCGTGCAAGGCCCGAGCATAGCAATCGGCAAGCACCGTTTGGGCCGCTGCCAAATTGCGGCAGGGATCAAAGACCGTCTTGCTGTTCAGGTTCAGAGCGGCCCAATTGCGCACGTTGATCTGCCCCAGTCCAGCATCGAAGTCGATTCCCTGTTTGATCAGGCGATCGGCTGCGGCCGTGGCAGTCGCCAATGTTTGCGGTTGCTGCGGTAGATGCCGGCGCTTTTGGTTGACACCAATTGCGTATGGACTGCCTCGAGATTCATGGCGGATCAAGGCCGACAGCGTATCGGGGTGAATGTTTGGCGCGCAGGCCAGGGCCAGCGCAGCAAATGCAGCAATCATGGTGCATCCTCATCGGCTATTGGCGACTGGCCTGGGGTTTTTGAGGGAGAAATTCCAGCCGCTGGCCCAACGTCCTCGATGGTCAGCATCCCATTTGGCTTGCGCGGCGGTGTATGCCTGCGCATTGACCCAGTGTCCGCCCATCGCGGGCACGCCGACATAGCGCACCGATAGGTCATAGGTCCAGGCATGATCGTTGTACGTCACGCAGTAGGCAGGCAGTTTGTTCAGCGATACGGTGGGGATCGCATGTACGTCGTAGATGATGTCACCGCTGTCGCCGCCCAGGCTGCGTTTGCGCCATCGGTATGCCGTTGCTGCATACGTGCGATTGAGATAGTCAGGATCGCATTTGCCTGCGCCGCGTGAGATGGCGTCAATGCGCTCGGGCATGCCCTGATCGCTTGAGGCTGGGCACTGGGACAGGAAGGCACGTCGTGCCGAGACGGTGGCCGACCAGTCCAGGCTGCCGTGGCTGTATTTCTTGATGCCGAAGTAGTGGTTCAGGGAGGGACTGCACTCACTGGGTTGTGCGCCGGTGGACAGGCACAGTGTTGCTTCGCAGGCCAAGCGGGTATTGCCAGTGAGCAGATCCGCGCTGGCCGCATGGGCGGCGGGCACCAGCGCGCAGACGAGCGCCATCGCTCCCGCCTGCATTGCAGGGAAGGATTGCATGAAGGTCTCCAGGGAATAGGTACAGCAGGCGGTCGAGGAATCGACCGGAGGCGGGTTAGCGCGAACGCTGCAGGTGTTGTTGGGCGATGGCGATCTGTTCGGGCTTGGCCATGGCACGCACGAGATAGGCGGTTTCAATGGCAACCAGGCGGGTGTCTTGCAAATTGCCCAGGCTGGCCACGATCTGGCGTAGCAGGGTGAGCTCTTCCTGCAGGGTGTCGTCGGCGGACAGACGGCGTCGGATGTAGTTGGACAGAGATAGTCCCGAGAGGGCGGCAGCTTCGCCCAGACGCGCAGCATGAGACGGGGTCATCCGAATGCGGACGACCTCGGAGAGAGGTTCGTTCATAAAGGTGTGCCTATAAGGTGTGAGGGCTAGTTCGTTGCGGGTATGAGGCGAGGAAACACAGTGTCCGCTGCGTGCCACATAATTGGCGGCTGGCTCATATAACCAAGCGTCGTGAATGGAACGATGTCCGTGTTTATTGAGGCGGTTGATGATAATTTGCGCCGTAGTGTCGTTCTCGATGGCAGTTTGGACATAGTGCTACCGCATTTTCTGGGGTATCTGCACCGCCTTCAGCAAGGGCCTTGCGATGGTGAACTTCGAGATATGGGCGACCGTCCGGGCGTAGAAATGGGGCGACTTGGCCGCAACTTTGACACACGCCTTTGGCAGCTAGAAGGGCCTCTGCAATTACATCAGGATTACGTTTGAACGTCCGTGCTAGCACTATTCTCTGTTCAGGCATTGTCGGCGCATGCAGGAGTCGTTGCGCACGAGTATCAGGAGAGTCTTCTAACGCATTTGTTACTTGCTGCTCAAGCGAGAGCGACGTTTCATCAAACGTAGCCATCTCACGAAGTTTGTCGACGAATTCCGCATGAACGCGGCGTAGCCCAGGTTCATTGCCAGTGAAGTTGGACAGGTATGTGATGTGGTTTATGACCGATTGCAAAGCGATCATCAAGTCGCCTAGACCGCTCTCTGCAATTCGGCCAAGCATGAATCGAAGACCATCCGCGCTTACCGTGGTTTTAAACGTGCTACCTCTACGCATAGCAAGGAAACAGCCGATATATCCACCGGCAGTGCGCTTAGCAATACCAAACCTTTCCGCAAGAGCTTCTTGAGCATCGATTAGTTTTATCGTGCCGTTGAGTACCTGCTGCGCAGCTTCATACGCTGCTGAGAATACTTCCGGCGTAACTCGCGCGCGTGCCATGTATTTCGAGCCCTTTTCGACTGTTAGCGATGCATGATAAGCAGTTTGTCAGAAAGCTAGATGTCTACTGTGGTCTTTGCTGCAAATGATTCAAACAGTCCATGAGCTCCCGTTCAGAGAGATTGGATAGTTTTGCAAGCAAGGAGTTTGCGAGTTCGGACGGAGTGAAGCCTATGGCGTTGGCCACGGCAGTGGGAGAGAGCTCACGTTTACGGATGACCGCCGTGATTTGGGTGATGAGTCCTGACTTGGCCTGCAGTTCCTCAGCATCGTGTAGAGCAAGGTCTTTGAACACGTTTCCCGAGGATAGCTCGACTTCGACACCGTCAATGACACATTTGTCCATTTCGTTAGCCCTCATGCGAATTACGGCGGCAGTCCAGCAGTATTCCCCGCTGAGGACTTGAGAGAGTTGATTAACTACGCAGTCTATCTAGTTTGCCTACGAGATCCTCGGCACGCAAATGTGTGTACCGCTTGAGCATTTGCATGGATTTGTGGCCGCTGATCGCCGACACTTCCTGATCAGATAGGCCTGCTTCGACCAGTCTGCTCACGGCTTCATGGCGCAGGTCATGGAATCGGAAATCTGTCAGATTGGCGGCTTTCTTGGCGTCATTCCAGGCCTTATCGAACAGATATGGCCGTCGCACACCATCGCGACCAGGCTCACCAAAGAACACGAGATCTGTCTCGCGTGGTCGGAGTGGATTATCTATAGCTGCCTGAAATGCAACTGTGGCGGCCTTCGTCAGAGGCACTGTGCGCGGCGATGAGTTCTTGGTGATATCCAGTCGTACCACCCGTCTCTGTATATCAACCTGCTCAAGACGCAAACCGCTGATCTCTGACAGCCGCATTCCGGTTTCCAAGGCAATCCGCACAATCCAGCTGAACATGGGATTGGAATAGGCATCTACTTCGGCCAGTAGTCGCTTGGTTTCAGCAGGGGTGAGCCGACGATTTCGTCCTGCTCCCGGGGCGGGACGGCGGATCTGAGCTACAGGATTAAACGGCAGTCCCAGTCCCCATTCTTTGATGGCTACTGTAAATAGATGGCTCAATAGTGCCAATTCCAGTCGAACTGTATTGTTGCTGCGGGGTACCAGCTTGCCATTTTCATCGGGGTCGCCCGCCAAGCGCATGTCTCGGTATTGTGCGACGACATCCGCGCTCAGGGCGGCCAATGAATATTTGCCAAGATGCTGCAGCAATGGCCGCGCTTTCTTGTGTTCAGAGATGCGAGTGGATTCCCGCTTGGTCGGCGTCACTTCTTGTAGGTAGCGTTTCAGCGCCGCCTCGACCGTCATCCTTTCGCTGAGTGTGCGCTGGATGTAAACCCCTCGTACCATTTCGTCTTCAGTACGTCTGGCCCAGTCTTCGGCGTCTCGTTTGGTCCGAAATGTTTTGGACGAAGTGGGCCAACCCGTCTTTCGGATGACCGCTTTCCAGGTTCCAGAGGGTGTCTTAACGATAGTAGCCATGCGAGTTAGAGCTCCGAAAGTACACCCGGCGCTTCACCACTGTACCGAAACTGTACCTGGCTCGCAATTCTTGAAAATCCCCCAGAGACGGGGTTAGGCTTTGAATCCAGCCAAATGCCTGTAAATACGAGGAAATTTAGACTGGTGCCCGGGGCCGGAATCGAACCGGCACGCCTTGCGGCGGGGGATTTTGAGTCCCCTGCGTCTACCAATTTCACCACCCGGGCTAGGAGGTCGCGAGCAGTCTGATGACTTGCTGCGGGAGATGCGAAGACAGCGATTATATGCAGTTTTTTGAAAGTTGTCAGTTCAATGCCACCGCTTGCCGTTGCAGGGCGAGAACACCCAGCCCACACCAAGCAAAAATATTCACCCCCAACACCGTCAAATATCCAAAACCATGGCAACGGACCACCACTCGGCGCGTTATAACGTCTATTGGACTGCAAGCCCCCCAGCACCCCCCGCAGCCCACCGTGTCGCTCAAAGGAAGTCTATGCATCTGAAGTGCAGCAATCCGCCATCGAAAACGTCGGCACGTTTGTTTCTGACGGTGCTTTCAATGGCGATGCTGGCGGCTTGCTCGACGCCGACACCCGACGCATCCGCAGGCACAGGCCCCGTCGCCTACCTCAAAGCGAACACCGCCGGCGGCAACCTGGGCACCCCCGGCAGACCCAAGTCGGTGCTGGAACTACACGTAATCGAAGGCCGCCATACGATCAAGCCCGTCGCGCAATGCGAGCAGATATACAGCGGCACAGCCTTGGGCGGTGGCACAAAGCGCGAGCTGCAGGTCGTGCTGTGCGAGGGGGACTGGAACAACGACGGTGAATACTGGTTGATCAGTGAGACCGGCGTGGTCAGCGTGCGCCGTGGTGCGATCAAAGGTCAGCAGCAGACTGTCCTGGAATATCGCCTGCGCGATGTAAAGGCGCGAGCCGTGACCAAGCAAGAGTGGTGAGCTGTCCGATCAGCCGTCGTGACGCGTTCGCGCATCCCTCGTCCTGACCTGGGCCAACGCGCGAGGCCAGGACGGGGTTAAACATCCTCAGGCCCGCTTTCTTTCAGGCAGGAACCAGTTCATCACCAGCGCGCAGATCCCGCCGGTCGCGACACCTGATTCCAATACGCTACTCAAGGCATGCGGAAGATGCGACAGGATCTCGGGCACTTGCGACACGCCCAACCCCAGCGCCAGCGACACCGAGATCACTAGCAACGCGCGGCGATCTAGCTGAATGCTGGCCAGGATGTTGATCCCGGCGGCCGCGACGGCCCCGAACATCACCATGGCTGCGCCGCCCAGGACAGGCTCGGGAACGGCCTGCAGGGCGCCCGCGACGCTGGGGAACAGGCCCAGGATGACGAGCATGCCGGCGATCCAGATGCCTACATGGCGGCTGGCGATGCCCGTGAGTTGAATCACGCCGTTGTTCTGTGCGAACACCGAGCTGGGAAAGGTATTGAATATCCCCGCGATCAAGGAGTTAACGCCATTGACCAGGACGCCGCCCTTGATGCGCTGCATCCACAGGGGGCCTTCGACGGGTTGTTTAGAGACCTTGCTGGTGGCGGTGACGTCGCCGATGGCCTCTAGCGAGGTCACCAGGTAGATGATGAGCATGGGCACGAACAGCGACCATGAAAAGCCCAGGCCAAAGTGCAGGGGGACGGGGATTTCAAAGAGGGCGGCTTCGCGGGCGCCGGTGAAGTCCAGGCGGCCCATATAGGCGGCGGCGATGTAGCCGACGGCTAGCGCAATGACGAGCGCGGTGCTGCGGATCCAGACGATGGGCAGGCGGTTGAGGATGACGATGGTGCCCAGGACGAGGCCGGACAGGATCAGGTTGTCCGCGCTGGCGAAGGTGCCGTCGCCCATGGCTTGATAGCCGCCGCCCATGCTGATGAGGCCGACTTTGATGAGGGTCAGGCCGATCAGCAGGACGACGATGCCGGTGACGAGCGGGGTGATCAGGCGTTTGACGAAGGGCAGGATGCGGCTGATGGCGATCTCGACAAAGGACCCGGCGATGACGACGCCGAACATGGTGGCGAGGACGGTTTCGACGGGGGTACCGGTTTTGACCATGGCGGAGCCGCCGGCGATGAGCGGCACGACAAAGTTAAAGCTGGTGCCCTGGACGATGAGCAGGCCGGCGCCCAGGGGGCCAAAGCGGCGGCACTGGATAAAGGTGGCGATGCCGGAGACGACCAGGGACATGGAGACGATCAGGGTGGTGTCGCGCACGCTGACGCCCAGGGCCTGGCAGATCAACAGGCCAGGGGTGACGATGGGCACCAGGATGGCCAGCAGGTGCTGCAGGGCGGCGATGAAGGCGACGAAGGGCGCCGGACGATCGTCGGGGCCGTAGACCAGGTCGGGGACGGGGGCGT
>NZ_CBCSFP010000003.1:0-261339 GCF_965138755.1 Bordetella tumulicola
GTTTGCAAATGGCGCAGCGTTTGTTGCAGCGGAACACTGCTAACCTCGTTCAACCAGGTGTGGTCCGCCGTCTTTTTCAGCGCCGTCAGCGCAGCCGAGCTCGCGTGATATCCCAGGCGCTCTTGCCGCTGGGCCCAAGCCGTCGAGCGAAGATTAAGCATGTGGTTATAGACCACGCGCACACAACCAAACGTGCGAGCCAGCGTGGTCGCTTGCTCGGGCGTGGGATAGAACCGGAATCGGTAGGCGCGTTTGGTTTGCATGCCCAAGATGCTATCCGCGCCAAATCCAATAACTGGATATTCATCCAAGCATCGACTCAAATCAGACCAATCCTGCAGCCTGACGGCTGCGCCTCTTTCCTTCCCGGTATCAATGCCGCGGTTTCACGGAGCAATGGATGAACACACAACGTCGCAATGCCTTGAAAGCGCTTTCTGTCTTGTGCGCAGGCTCCGCCTTGCCCCGTATTGCGCTGGCGCAGTCCGGGTCCTACCCATCAGGTCAGGTCAACGTCATCGTGCCCTATGGCGCCGGCGGCAGCACTGACATCGTCGCCCGTCTGCTTGTCAACGATGTATCTGGGCGTCTGGGCGGCAACTTCGTCACCGAGAACAAGCCCGGGGCGGCAGGCAACATTGGCACCCGCCAGGTCGCCATTTCTCCTGCCGATGGCAAAACGCTGCTGTATTCCACCGCAACGCCTTTCTGCATTAATCCGTACGTCTACCGTACCCTGCCCTTCGATCCCGATAATGACTTCGCGGCGATCTCGCGCACTGCCAAGCTGCCGCTGGTATTGGTCGCCAATGCCGGCCTGGGTATCAAGACGGCTGCGGAGTTCGTCGACTATCTACGCAAGAACCAAAAAAATTGCAGCTTCAGTTCATATGGTGTCGGCACATCCAGCCACATCGCAGGGACGATCTTCACCAAGAAAATCGATGCTTCAGGCGTCCTCCATGTCCCCTACAAGGACATGACGGCAATGGCCGACCTGGCTGCTGGACGCAACACCTTTCATATCGATGCGTGGTCTGCCGTTGCCCCGATGGTCAAAGCAGGTAAGCTGGTAGCACTGGCCGTCTCCAGCAGCGAGCAACTGCCTTGGGCGCCAGAACTCCCTACGCTCGCCAGCGTCATCCATAGCGACTATGACGTCGTCACTTGGCATGCCGTATTCGCCCCGCGCAAAACTCCTGCCGACATCGTCACGTTATTGAACAAGGAATTTCAGAGGTCGCTCGACAAACCCGAAATAAAAAAGACGTTTGCGGAACAAGGCTTTTTGACCTATCCGCCTGCCACGCCAGAGGAAATCGATGCCTTCGTCAAGCACGACAAACAACGCTGGAAAGGCTATGTAGAGGCGGCCGGCATTACGCCGTCGTGATTAAACTGGCGGCCGCTTGCGGCCGCCATCGTCGCCACCTTCTAGCGCCCGCTCAGGATCCAGCTTGCCGCCTTCTCTGCGATCATGAGCGTGGGGCTATTAGTGTTACCGCTGATGATCGTCGGCATCACACTCGCATCGACAACTCTCAACCCTGACACCCCGTGTACCTTTAGATGCGGATCAACGACGGTCATGGGATCATCGGCACGGCCCATTTTTGCAGTCCCGACGGGATGAAAGATCGTCGTCGCGATATCACCGGCAAGCCGGGCAAGCTCTTCGTCTGTCTGAAATTGCGTGCCAGGTTTGTATTCAAACGGCTGGTAGCCGGCCAAGGCGGGCTGATTAACGATATTGCGCGTAATCCGCAGCGAATCCGCAGCCACCTTACGATCCTCTTCGGTACTGAGGTAGTTGGGCCGGATGGCAGGTGCCTGCGCGGGATCCGGTCCCTGTATCTGTACCGTCCCCCGGCTGGTGGGATTCAGATTGCACACGCTGGCCGTAAAAGCATTGAAGGTATGCAGAGGCTCCCCGAAAGCGTCCAGACTCAAGGGCTGAACATGGAACTCAATATTCGGATAAAGCTTCGAAGGATCGCTGCGCGTGAAAGCCCCCAGTTGCGAAGGCGCCATACTCATCGGGCCGCTGCGACGCCAGGCGTACTCCAGCCCGATCTTCGCTTTTCCCCACAAGGTGCTAGCGATCTGATTCAGTGTGCGAGTGCCGTCTACTTTATAAACCGTCCGAATCTGCAAGTGATCTTGCAGATTCGCCCCTACACCGGCTTTGTCCAGTAGCACCTCAATCCCATTTTGCTGAAGCAATGCACCTGGGCCGATACCCGAGAGCTGCATCAATTGCGGTGTACCAATGCTACCCGCGGCGAGGATAACCTCACATCGTGCCTGGACATGCTGCCGGGCACCCGCACGAATCACATCGACACCCTTGCAAGCCAATCCGCCATCGCTGGCGCGCCCCAAGTCCAGGCGCACAACCTGCGTGTGCGTCCAGAGTGAGAAATTGGCACGCGCCATGCACGCCGGTCGCAGAAACGCCTTGGCGGCGTTCCAGCGCCAGCCCGCCTTCTGATTCACTTCAAAATACCCGACGCCCTCGTTATTCCCCTGATTGAAGTCGTCGGAGGCAGGAACCCCCGCCTGCTGAGCAGCCTGCGCAAAGGCATCGAGAATATCCCAGCGAAGCCGCTGCTTTTCCACCCGCCATTCGCCACCGTTACCGTGAAAGCGCGCAAAATCAGAGTTGCTTTCACGATCGGTTCGGTTGCCATCGAGTCGATAATGATCCTCGTGCCGCGTGAAATCCGCTAAACAGTTTTCCCACGACCACGCGGCCTCTCCCGTACTGTCAGCCCAGCTGTTGTAATCGCGCTCCTGGCCTCGCATATAGATCATGCCATTAATGCTGGAACACCCACCCAACGTTTTACCTCGCGGATAGCGCAGCGACCGGCCGTTCAGCCCAGGATCAGGCATCGTGTTGTAGAGCCAATCGGTACGGGGGTTACCTATGCAATAGAGATAACCGACGGGGACATGTATCCAGTGATAGTTATCCTTACCCCCCGCCTCAATGAGCAGCACGCTCTTGCGACCATCAGCCGATAAGCGATTCGCCATCAAGCAACCCGCTGTGCCAGCCCCGATGATGACGTAATCGAAGGCATTGTCCGCCATTCTTTTCTTCATTCCCATGTCTCGTCATACCCGCAGATAATTATTATGTCGTAGAGATTCACATCAACGGTGTTAATGCCCCTCTCCGATCAAGCGCTCAGTTTGACGACAAGAAACGACATGATCCAATGAGAAATGCTTGCCACCTTTATAAGTATCACAAATAATAAGAGCTATGCCGAGCCCCGTCCATCTGCCTATTGATCCCCAAGCGCTACGCACGTTCACCACCGTGGCGCGCATCGGTAACATCACCCGTGCCGCGCAATGCCTGCATCGAAGTCAGCCCGCGATCAGCCTGCAAATCAAGAACCTGAACGAGGCCACTGGCCTCAAACTGTTTCATCGCACGCACCAAGGCATGGTGCTCACATCCGAGGGCGCTGCCCTACTTCCCCTAGCGGACAAAGTGCTCAACGCCCTGACCGAGTTTTCAAGCGCCGTCGCCGCATTACATACCACTGCTCGTGAACAATTACGGATTGGCACCATCCTTGATCCCGAATTCACCCGCATCGGCTCCTTTTTACTCAGCCTCGCCAAATCCTTCCCCCAGATCGAGACGACGCTACAGCAGGAAGTGAGTGGTGAAGTCCTGGCCCGTGTTGAACGCGGCGAACTGGATGTCGGCTTTTACCTCAATCCCCCCGATGCGCTGGCGAGCAAATCAATCATCCGTAAAACGCTGACGCGTTTCGTCTATCGCGTGCTGGCGCCCGCCGGATGGGAAGACAAAGTCCGAGGTAAAGACTGGGCAACACTGGCAACACTGCCATGGATCGCCACCCCACCGTCTAGTGTCCATCATCGCTTGCAACGACGGGTATTTGGGCCAGACTCACTCACGGGCCTGGAGCCCCATCGTGTTGCACTGGTGGATCAAGAGCCTTCGATGCTCGATCTCGTACGCAGTGGCATGGGACTATCGCTGGTACGCGATTCAATAGCCACCCACGAGTCGCAGACACGGGGGTTAGTGATTGCCGACCAGGTGTCGCTTGAATGTGAACTCAGCTTTGTGTGCCGCGCCGAGCGCGCGACGGAACCCGCGATAACAGCGGCCTTCGACACGGTTGGCAAGATATGGAATTCAACAGCGAAAGCTGTACTCGCACAAGGCGGGTTGTAAATGGTGTCCGGATCTGCAGTACTAAAAAGGCACCGATAACGGTGCCTTTTGCTTTTTCAACGTCGCTGTTCAGTCCGCGACTATCAGTGCTTCCAACCGCGCATCCAGTCCGACGACCTCAGCGATCCCAATATGAAATGTGTTTTCAAGTAGGCCCTTGATTTCGTCAATGGAATGGAGCTTTCGTTTTTCCATCTCGCCCGCTCGCGGATAAAAAGAATACAGCGTGTCATGCAGCACATGGCGCCCCTCCTTGGCGGCGCGGGCGGCCACTAGATGGGTGACGAAGTGTGAAGCGGGATGGCGCGATACGTACCAGTTGCTGACCTCATAGTCTGGCAAATAGTTCGGCGTCAGATCAAACGCATAGAGAATCCGCCACGCCTCTTGAACTCTTGTTTCAAGGCGATAGACCCCGTTGTCGCGAGTCAAGCGATACTGTCCATGCGGCGTATCCTGGACTTCATCCATGGCAAAGCGTATGGGTACCGTCAAGGTCATGCCGCCGAAACCGGTATCGGCAATCCATTGCTGACCATCCGCCTCCACCAACAGCAGCATGTGAGTACGCGGCGCGATAACGTCATCGGGTACGTTCAACCGAACGCGTGCAGCCAAGCCGGTCGTCTTGAAACCAACCTGCTCCAATATGTACTGAAACAGGATATTGTGTTCATAACAATAGCCGCCGCGCCCGTGAACGGTGAACTTTTCCAGTAGGGAAGCCACGTCAAGCCGCATCTCCATTGCCGTGAACGGTGACAGATTTTCAAAAGGAATAGTCTGCGTATGTCGGAAGTGCAGTTGGTAAAGCGTGTCAAAAGACGGCGCAAGTACGCCGTCATAATGAATAAGATCCAGGTAGGGCGAAATATCGATTTTTCTTTCCATACTGACACTATGCTCCCGGAAGGGTGGCGCCGGTGGCCTCTTGAATGGCACGCACACAACGCAACAAAGATGGTGCAACTTCGCGTGCGAGGATTTCGGGGCCGAGCTTGAAAGCCGGCCCACCACAATTTACTGAATAGATCTCGCCGTTGGGCATGACCAAAGGGACGGCTATTGCATTGACGTCCTCGTGCCAATCTCCGAGCGAGGACACGTACCCCAGCGTTTGATACTGAGTTATGGCCTGTTGAAGCGGCAATGCCATCGCAGGCCATTGCTGCGCAAATTGCACGCGGAGCATTTGAATCAATGGTTCTCGTTCATCGTCGGTCAGTGCCGCAAGATAGGCACGGCCCGACGCCGATGTCGCCAACCCCAATCGATCCCCCACGCCAATCCTCATCACCAGTGCTGCCGACACTGGGCGGACGGTTTCTAGAAGAACCATGTCGAGCTGGTCCCGCGTGCCGAGGTGTGCGGTCACGCCGGACTCCTCAGCGAATTCGCGCATGTGGGGTCGCGCCTCGGCTCGAATATCCAATCTCCCCAAGTACGAATGACTTAAAGCCATGACACCGGGACCCAACGCGTACCGCTCAGACCCTGGAACGCGCCTCAATAACCCCGAGGTCAGCAATGTACTGATTAGACGCAAAGCAGTCGGCTTTGGAATGGATGTGCCCTCAGAAACCTCCTTAAGCGTCAGCGCTGACTCACTCGCCGCAACCCATCGCAGTACAGCCAGGCCACGCGCCAGCGCAGTCACCTCACCATCCACAGTCTCAACAGAAGTTGCCTCGTTCATTTTCCGATCAACGCCGTTTTTGAAATTAAAGTCCATTGAGCGAATTTTACCGACTTACGAAAAATCTTGCGGCCGCATAGTTAATCATTATAATGAAATTACATTCCATTAAATGGAGGCCATTATGAGTTTACGGGTATCACCGATCACGCCCGAATTTGCCGGAGAGGTGTTCGATCTCGACCTGTCGCAACCACTCAACAAACAGCAAGTGGAAGCCATTGATAAAGCGATGGATCACTACGCGGTTCTGGTATTTCGCGATCAGGACCTCTCACCCGAGCCTCAACTGCGTTTTGCCGAGAATTTTGGAAATCTGGACCTTGGTTTCAAAAAAATATCGAAATCACCAGATAGACTGAACCATGCCGCGGTTCTGGATATCTCCAACGTTGACGCAACTGGAAAGGTCGCCGACAGAAACCATCGGAAGATTATCGGGAATCTGGCCAATCAACTCTGGCATAGCGACAGCTCCTTCCAAACGCCTCCTGCCCGCTATTCAATGCTCCACGCCGTCGTCCTGCCTAGCGACGGTGGAGAAACCGAATTTGCGGATGTGCGCGCTGCCTATGACGCACTGCCTGACGTCAAGAAGCGGCAGTTGGAAGGGCTTCATGCTCAGCACTTTGCCCTGCACTCAAGGTTCTTGCTTGGCGACACGGATTACACCGAAGAACAACGGCAGGCCATTCCCGCTGTTGCTTGGCCCCTAGTGCGTGTTCACCCGACGAGTGGCCGATCATTGCTATTCATTGGCTCCCATGCCAGTCACGTCGTCGAGTTGTCTATCGCCGAAGGCCGCTTGCTTTTAATGGATCTTCTCGAACACGCTACCCAACCTCAATTTATCTATCGGCACGCCTGGAAGCCCGGGGATTTAGTGATGTGGGATAACCGGAGCACGCTCCATCGTGGGCGGCCCTTTGATCTATCAGCCAGAAGAGAGCTTCGCCGCACGACGACGCTGGAAACACGCGCCGAATAAAAATCCATCAAATACCAAAAATGAAGCCGCAGAAGCGGCATGAGGAGACATCAATGAAGAACGCGCTCATTGCGGTGGCATTAGCCGTCGGCACCCTGGTGGCCTCCATACCCGCATGGGGTACCGAGGCCTATCCTCCAGGGCCCGTTCACCTTATCGTGCCTTTTCCCCCTGGCGGGCCCACGGATACGCTGGCCAGGAAGATGGCTGACGGTTTGCAAGCCCAATGGAAGCAACCCGTGATTGTCGAGAACAAACCAGGCGCAGGCACGATCATCGGTGTCGACCACGTCGCCAAGGCCAAGCCTGACGGCCAGACAATTGGCATCGTGATTAGTGCGTTCACGATAAATCCGTCGGTCCGCAAGGCGATGCCATACGACACGCTGAAGGATCTACAAGGCATCACACAACTTGCAGAGTCAAGCCTTGTCCTGGTCGCGCGCGCTGATGCGCCGTTCAACTCGGTAGAAGAGCTCATTCAAATTGCAAAAAAGAATCCTGCCAAGCTGACGTACGCGTCGCCAGGCGCTGGCACCTCAACGCATTTGGCGGGCGAGCTTTTTAATAAGATGGCGGGCATCAAGCTCATCCACGTTCCCTACAAGGGAAGCAGTCCCGCTCAAACCGATCTGATCGGTGGTCAAGTAGACCTGATGTTCGATGTCATGCAATCTGCATTACCCATGGTCAAGTCAGGTCGCCTGAAAGTGATCGCCTTGGCGTCATCAAAGCGTGATCCCGCCTTTCCGGATGTCCCCACCATTAACGAGACCGTCAAAGGATACGTTGTCGGCAGCATGTTTGGATTAGTCACCGCGGCTGCAGTCCCCCATGACACGGTAGAGGCCATCAGCAGGGCTTCAGCAGAGGTACTCAAGTCCCCGAAAGTCAGTGCCTCACTTGCCGACTTGGGAATGGTCGTGGTCTCATCGCCACCAACAATTTTCAACCAGTTTCTAAAAAGCGAGGTAGCCAAGTGGCAACGTGTCGTTCAAGAAAGCGGCATCACGCTTGAATGAACGAAAAACATCAGCGTTGAATACTCATCGTCGACAACGAAAGACCCCGCGACTCCCGAACACTGATTAACGTTCAATGTCTGATTGGCGGGCCTTCACGAACTCGACAAAGGCGCGTAGCGGCGCCGGCAGGTAGCGGCGTCCCGGATAGTAAAGAAATGGGCCGGAGAAGCTGCCCCACCACTCCTCCAAGATAGGAACCAGTGCCCCGCTGTCCAGTTGCGGACGCAGCCAATCCTCGAAGAGATGGATCACGCCACAGCCGGCTACAGCGGCTTCGATCGCCAGCTCTACGCCGCCGCCCAAACGGACCACCAGCGGACCAGTGGGCTCAATGGTGACGATCTTCCCGTCACGCTCGTACTGCCATGCTGACATCGATCCGCTAGGGAATCTGCCACGTAGGCAGGCGTGTTGCAGCAGGTCGCTCGGCTGCAGAGGCACGCCTCGCGCAGCCAAATAGGCGGGTGCAGCGGCGGTCGCCATCCGTTGCCGACGCGGACCGATGGGGATGGCAATCATGTCTTGCTCAAGCCGCTCCTCGTAACGGATGCCGGCATCACAACCGGCGGCCAGTACATCAACGAAGGACTCCTCGACGGCGACATCCAGCATGATGTCTGGATAGGCTTTCATGAATTCCGGAACGATCGCGGGCAGCACCAACCGTGCGACACTCGCCGGTACATTCAATCTAAGCGTGCCGGCCGGATGATCGCGGAATCCGTTGACAACGTCCAACGCCGCCTCAACTTCATCAAGCGCCGGGCTAAGTCGATCCATCAGCCGTGCGCCGGCCTCGGTCAACGCGATACTGCGGGTGGTGCGATGGAGCAGGCGCACGCCGAGCCGGGTCTCCAGCCGTCGCATAGCGTCGCTCAGCCCAGAGGCACTCAGACCCGCCTGTCTCGACGCCTCGCGGAAACCACCTGCCCGGGCTACCGCCAAGAACGCGGCCAGATCGCCAAGAGCTGCCAGAGCACTCAAATTAGCAATGCCACGCGCCTCATCTCCCTTTGTTTCGTGCAATGCTGTCTCCGCAGAAAACCAACTGTACGAAATTACGTACGACCTGTACAAAATATACAGTATTGTCGTACAGACAAGCGGCGCATACAGTCTTTCCAACGACGACCCATCGGTCAAATTCTCAAGGAAAGACTACATGAGCAATCTCGGCAATCCCTCTGCGTTCGCCAGTACGTATCGGCTCGGCACGCGCGTCGTAAAACGCATCGGTTATGGTGCAATGCAACTCGCGGGCCCTGGCGTCTTCGGCCCACCGAAGGATCGAGCAGCGGCCGTCGCACTACTGCGCGAGGCGGTGAATATGGGCGTCAACCATATCGATACCAGCGACTTTTATGGGCCCCACATCACTAACCAGATCATTCACGAGGCACTGCACCCCTACTCTGACGAGCTGACGATCGTCACCAAAGTCGGCGCTCGGCGCGGCGAGGATGCCTCTTGGCTGTTCGCACAATCCGCTGCGGAACTGACGCAGCAAGTTCACGATAACTTGCGCAATCTCGGACTGGACCGATTGGATGTGGTCAACCTGCGCAGCATGCTGGACGTCCATGAGCCAAAGGAAGGCTCTCTAGAACCGCAAGTGATCGCGCTGGCAGAACTACAACACCAGGGGTTGATTCGCCATATCGGCCTGAGTAACGTAACCGCCAAGCAGATCGACGATGCGCGACGCATCTGCGACATCGTCTGCGTACAGAACCAATACAACGTCGCGCATCGGGACGACGATGCGCTGATCGACCAACTGGCTCGCGAAGGCGTGGCCTACGTGCCGTTCTTTCCGCTGGGCGGCTTCTCTCCCCTACAGTCGGATGCACTATTGGCCGTGGCGACCGAGATTCGTGCGACGCCAATGCAGGTCGCGCTGGCTTGGCTACTGCAGAGATCACCAAATGTGCTGCTGATTCCGGGGACATCCTCGATCGCCCATCTCCATCAGAATCTCGCAGCCGCCTCGGTGGCGCTATCAGAGGAGACGTTGGAGGTACTGAATAAAATTGGAACCACGAGCAGCGGGAAAGCGGATGCTTATTGAGGCGATCTCTGCCCGATTGTACGCGTGTCGTGACCGCGCTGGCGGTGGGCTGCGCGGCTCCGTTTCAGGCCGGGACCGTCCTGTCACGCACAGCCACTGTCGTTTATTTCAAATGGCGGTTTGCTCAGAAAAAGCCTTATGCCAAGAGTGAATCTCATATTTTTCCCGCAGTCCATGCAACCAGAATGGATCTGTGCGAAGCAAATCTTCAATAACACTTTTACTGTCGCATTGAACGACCCACAATGCCCCTATGGCATCAGATTCTGGGTCCAGCCGTAGAGAGCCACCGACAAGAATTACCTCACTGTGCACGCGGAGCCATTCAAGATGCGCGTTTAACAAGCGTTTGCGCACATCAAGCCGGTCGGGTCTGTCGTAGAAACGGACTGCGAACAACATTACGCCACCTCATCAAAGAGTCGTTGGCCTGATAAAGAATCCAGTCAAGCACGGGCAGCGGCTAAACTGGGGCAACGGTTTTCACGTGTTCCTCATCATGGCGCCTCAACCCGAACCTTACGTTCCCCGCCACATCGCTCACATCGACACCTGGCGCAACGCCGGCTATGCGGTCAAGATCTACGGCATCCATCACGATCCGTACTTGGCGGGCCCTATCCTGTCCGATGCCGTCGTCGCCTCCGTACGCACCGCTGTGTATGCCGTACTTGACGAGCATTCTACCGATGCGCGCGGCCATGGCCTAGGATTCTGCATCGTGCACGTAGGTCAGGAAGCCGTATGGCTATTGGTGGACTGGTGGATCTCAGGCGGCATTGTGTGCCAGCGTATGCTGTCCGCGCCGCTGACGCAGCCGGACATTTTCACGCCAGTAAGTGCACCGGCGCTGGCCTGCGTCTGGGAGTTGGTGGTCACTGCACACGAGCGTAACGCGTGGGTGCGACACATGCTGACCGCCAAGCCCGATGCGCGCGCTTACCTCGACGACACCTTGCCCGCGGGCCGATACTAAAGCGCGGGGATGAACTCCGAGCGCGTACTGTTGGCGGCGGAAGCCGGATTTCGCGCCTGCGAACGCGCCATCCTGACGCACGGCGGCATGGGCTACTCTTGAGGCGTGACCTGATCGCTAAGCCGTTCCGGCCGGAAGATGCGATGTACGCTCCCCACCGAGGACAGGCGGCGGGATAATTTTCCTCTCAGCTAACACTTGAAGCCAGTGCTTCACGCACTCCTCGGTGTCTAGCACTTGCGTGAAGCCCGCCTGTTTGACCTTGACGGTGCTGACAAACGCTGGGGGTGGAGCCGAAGTCAACCCGTATCCAAATCGCGCGTCCGCTGAGTAATGCGATTGGCCAAGCAACTGGTCCATGCTCATCGGCCTCAATCCGTGCTTCTTAACGAGATTCGCCCACATACTGGCTCGGCTAGGTAGGTACTCGGCCAGGCACAACGGTGTGTCTGGACCCAGCTCAACGTTGAGAAACTCAGCCAGGCCTGGCCATAGGTCCCTCCAACTGAACACCTCACCATTGGTCAGGTTGTAATGCTCGCCCCAAACGTTCGCATCGCTTGCAGCCCAAACGGTCGCGTTGCCAATCAGGCGAGCATCCACCGCTTCGCGCGGATATGAAATATGGCCCGGATAACAGAATGGCGTTCCCTCTTCCCGGCATAGCGCCGCGTAGATGCCGATGACAGGTATGGTATTCATGGCGACGCCCACATTGGGGCCAAGCACGATCGTGGGCCGGAAGATCGTCCAACCAAACCCGGATTTGGCTGCTTTTTCGCGCAGGTAGTCCTCTTGAAACCAGTATGAATTGGGATGATCATCGCGCGGCTCCCGCTCACGCGCGGGGGTGCGAATGGGATGCAGGTGAACACCATAGGCCTTAGTGCCCTGCAACAGGGTCACATGCTGCAGATGTGCGACCTGCGACAACGGCTCGATTACATTCTTGATCATCGTCAGGTTGGTGGACATCTGCTCCGGGTCTTGCCAACCCGATATCAACGTCGGCTTTTCGTAGACTGCGGCATAGACCACATGGGTTACCTGGGGCAACGATGAAAAAGCCTCGCGGCAGGCTTGGGGATCCTGCAAGTCCACCGCCAGGTGGGTGAAGCCCTTGGTGCTAAAGACCTCGGGGCGCCGCCGCGACACCGCAATGACATCCCAGCCCGCATTCAAGAATGAATCAACAGTGGCGGTTCCGACCAACCCGCTGGCCCCCGTGACGAGTACGGTACGTGACATGGTTCTATCAATCCATCACAAGGTTGATCTGTTTGAACAACTCTTTGAAGCGAGCATGCTCATCCATCATTCGCTTGCCGAAGTCTGCGCGGGAATCCGAAGCCGCGACAATACCGAGGTTCGAAAATTTTTCTTGGACCTCAGGGGTGTTAACCGCCTTGTTTATCTCGTCATGCAAGCGGTCCAAGATTTCGGGAGGTGTCCCCGCCGGCGCGACGATGCCATACCAGGCAACACTTTCCGCGCCCGGCAAGCCAGCCTCGGCGACCGTTGGCACGTTAGGCAGCAAGGGGGAACGCTTGACGTCAGCCACGGCGATCGCACGCAGTTGACCGGATTTCACGAAGGACAGAATGGGAGGCACGCCGCTGATCACCATAGAAGTGCGGCCACCCAGCGTATCGGTAATGGCTTCGCTATTGCCTTTGTACGGTACATGCAGGATTGTGGTTTTCGACAAATGCTGGAACATTTCCCCGGCGATGTGGCCGCTGGTCCCCATGCCAGCCGACGCAAAGCTCACCTTATCCGGATTGGCCTTGATATAGGCGATCAGCTCTTGCAAATTATTCACTGGCAGCGAAGGGTTGACCAGTAAGACATTGGGACCCGTAGCAACCATCGCAACCGGTGCCAGGTCTTTCATAGCGTCGTAAGGCATCTTGGCGCGAGCATTCGGATTCACGGTGATGGGTCCGGCCGAAGCAAAGCCAATGGTGTAGCCATCCTTATCGGCTTTGGCGACAAAGTCGGTGCCGAGATCCCCACCTGCACCCGGTTTGTTCTCCACGACGACGGACTGGCCCAATTGCTCAGACAAGGGCTTGGCTATCAGGCGCGCAATAATGTCAATGGAGCTACCCGGACCATAGGTCGCAATAAGACGGATTGGGCGTGAAGGCCAGTTAGATGCTGCTTGGGCCGCGGTCATGGCGACCAAGCCCAGCGCAAGGCCAGCAATCAATCGATGCAGAATCATGATGTGTCTCCTGAGAGGTATGTTGTAGTTAGTTGATGTGGGAATACATCGGTCTGCCGGGATGAGGCAGACGTGCTCGAAGGATGACGCCCTGTTCGGCTTCGGTGATGTAGAGATCGCGTCCGTCTTTCCCACCAAAAGCAACGTTAGTGGTGCGCATGCCCGCACACGAGCGTATGCGGTGTAGCGGCTCGCCCAGCGGACTGAACAACCAAACGGTACCGGCCTGGGCATGCACAACCGCCAAGTTGCCGGCTTCGTCCAGCGCCAGACCGTCCGGCCCCGCCGTGCTGCCGGACAACTGAATAAAGCGACTCGCCTTTTTCATGGAGCCGTCAGGTTCCAATCTCAAAGCATAAATAGCGTTGTCATGGGTAATGGCTACGTACAGCACGTTCTCTGCTTTGTTCAGCACGAGGCCGTTGGGCCCGGCGAGCCCATCCATCAACAAGTCCACAGCGTGCCCATCGCTACGCAGTCGGAATACACGGCCGGTGGGATTATTCAGCGCGCTCTCACCCTGGTCGGTGAAATACAGGTCGCCATTCGATGCAAAGAGCAAATCATTCAAGCCCCGCAGCCCTTCGCGCTGCACATGCTGCAGATAGGGATGTATCGTCTTCGCCTGTGGATCAACCAGCATCAAACCATGAAGATGATCCGCTACAAAAATTCGGCCATCCTGATGAATTTTCAGGCCATTAGGCTCGCCAGCGTAGCTGACAATGACTTCGAAATTGCCTTTCGGATCGACCCGCAGGATGCGGCCATGCGCCAGATCCACGCACCACAGGTTACCCGCGCGATCAAAAGCCGGACCCTCCAGAAATGAATGCATCTTCGTGTGGCGCGCAGCGAGCCAAGAGGAAGGCTGATCGGTTAGATACAGGGATTCAGGCAGCTTGGCAAAAATTTCGGTTTGCAATAGTTCCGCGGGGGGATACATATCGGCCTCTCAAGATGTCAACGGGTTGTCCGGCAACTCTATGCCCAACAACAGCGCGCTTAGCGATTTACCATGGGGATCCAGGCGCAGCGAACGCGTCACGCCGCCCGCCAGAACATTGGGAATGACAAAGTTCAGGGCCTTTAAACTCTCGACCTCGTAGCGCCGAACCGACCCCGCGCCCAGGTGTGAAAATGCCTGCTCAACGCGTTCCGCGGTCAACTCGCGACACAGCGTTCGCCAGCCCGCATCGTCATACGCAATAACGGCTATGCTGGACGTGTTGCCCTTATCGCCAGCGCGCGCATGCGCAAGGTCATAGACCAAAGTTCCCATCGCTATGCTCCTACCGTCATCACTTCGGGGTGGACCCAGTCGCGGGGAATGAGTACTGCGTCCACGGCGATGATCTCCTTGGTGCCTACGTTGACGGGTCCGCCCGCACCATAAGGTCCTTGCATATTCAACTGTCGGACATGGTCGCCCAGCAAATGAGCGCTTTTCTTGTCTGCGCATCGCGCAGCGACGCGCAAGCGCACCTCGTAGGGATCGCTCACCATGGCGGCCGAGTGTTCCCCGTGCAGGCTGCTGATGCCTATCAAGTCGACCTGAAACTCGCTGGCCTGGCCGCCATCTAAGCGAAAGCGCTCTTTCACTGTCTCGGCTGCCAACTGGGCACGAGCGACAGCGTTGATGCCAGCATAGGCAACCTCGCCTGTGCCGATCCAGCCATCCAGGTACCCGACCACCACCTTGTAGCTATCGGTGCGTGAACGAGCGCTGATACCGCGTACCGCCACGCGGTCTGGCGTCAGCTCTTCAAAATGCAGGCCCTGCAGCGACAGGACACAATCAGGGGTGATATAGGCGCTGGGATCATGAATTTCGTACATGGCCTGCTCAGAGCACGTCATGCGATCCAACCTGCCGCCTGAGCCTTCCGGCTTGCCAATGATCAGCCCGCCATCACCGTAAAGGTCCGCATAGGGATAAGGTAATTCCGCCAGACGCGGTACATCTTTCTTGCCGGGATCGGCAAAATAGCCACCCGTGACCTGGGCAGAGCACTCCAGCAAGTGCCCCATTATCGTGCCGGCGGCAAGGCGCGGCAGATCGTCATAGGCCCACCCGTGATGGTGTAGCGCCACGCCCAAAAACAAGGATGGATCTGCTACGCGCCCCGTCATCACGACATGCGCACCCGTGGCCAGCGCATCGCGGACGACATCGGCACCCAAGTAAGCGTTGGCCGAAGCCAGACGAGGCAAGACTTCTTCCAAAGGCAAGCCACGATCCATCAACAATAACTCAGGATGCAAGCGCACGCGGTCGATCACGTCGTCACCGACTACAGCAGCGCATTGAAGCGCTTGCCATCCTAATTCCCGGCCGATGTTCAGAGCAGCCTGCGCGGCACCAATCGGATTCGCGGCGCCCATGTTGGACACCAAGCGCACCCCATTTTGTTGACACAATGGCAGAAAGGCCCGCATACGCTCATCTAGCATTGGGTTGTAGCCTCGGGCACTATCATGCCGGCGTGTAAGAGCCTCTCGCGCAATCGTGCGTTCTGCCAGGCATTCGCAAACCAGGTAATCCAGTTCAGCGTGCTCCAGCAACTGCAACGCCGGGCCGATACGATCATCAGCCATTCCTGCCCCCACGCCGACACGCAGTCGCATACCCTCGTTATTCATACTTGTCCGCCATGTGCTCGTGTGTCCCATCGACGACGCGTCGACCACCTCGCCCAAATGGGAATCCAATTCGGAGTATGAATGTCGTCCAGTAATACTCAAAATGATATATTTAAATCTCGGTAATCACTTTTTTGCATCACCATCATGAGCACGCGACTAACATTGACGATCTACGAACTGGAGGCCGTGCTGCTCGTCGCCGAAACGCTTAACTTTCGCATGGCGGCCGAACGGGCTCACATATCGCAACCGGCACTTAGCAGGCGGGTTCTGGCAGCCGAGCAAAAGCTAAACGCCAAGCTCTTCGATCGCGACAAACATAGCGTGGCACTGACCGATGCCGGTGCCGAGTTGACGCCTATCGCGCAGCGCATGCTCTCAGAGTTTCGAGATTCGCTCAGCGATCTGTCCGAATTCATTGCCGGTCGGCGCGGTAATGTGAACATTTGGGCGCTGCCATCCGTGGCGGCCGCCGTCCTGCCCACCGCGGCCCGGGCACTCCAGCAATCACACCCTCAAGTGCGCTTGGTCATCCAGGCCGCTTCTGCACGCCAAGTCACTCAGGCGGTGGCCGAGGGTAAAGCGGATCTCGGTATTTCGATCGAAATAGCAGATCAGCCGGCTGATGTGGGGTTCACCGCTCTGCTACAAGAAAACTTTGTATTGATTTGCCCAGCCGATGATCCGCTGGCGAAAAAGCGGAAAGTAGATTGGAGCGTATTCGCCACGCGGCCCTTCATCGCAAGCGGGCCGGCCAGTAGCATTCGACACGTTACGGATCGAATACTGGCAGCTTCAGGTCGACTGCCCGATGCGCACTACGTGGCCGACAACATCTCAGTCGTCGGCGCCATGGTGGCAGAGGGAATTGGGGTGGCCGCCGTACCAGAACTGGCGCTGAGGCTAATGGATACGACACGACTAGGAAGCGTGGCGTTGCATTCACCTAGCGCTACGCGGGAAATCGGAATCCTGGTGAAAAAACGGCGCTCTTTGTCAGCAGCGGCACTGCAGTTTATTGCTATGTTGCAGCAGGTCATTGCCGAGCTTCCAAAGGAAAGCGCCCCAATCCCTATGCGACATCTACGCCCGCACAAAGGCCAGTAGGTCGGGGTTGATGGTATCGGCGTTGACGGTCAGCATGCCGTGCGAATAGCCCTTGTAGATCTTCAGCGTCCCATTTTGCACCAGCTCGATCTGTTTCAATGCGGCGTTGGCATAAGGTACGACCTGATCGTCGTCGCCTTGCATGATCAGGGTCGGAACGGTGATGGCCTTGAGGTCCTCAGTCTGATCTGTTTCAGAAAAAGCCTTGATCCCTTCGTAATGGGCAAGCGCACTGCCCATCATTCCCTGGCGCCACCAATTGTCGATGACCGCTTGCGAGACCTTGGCGTCCGGCCGGTTAAAGCCATAAAACGGGCCCGAGGCAACCGCGCTGAAGAATTCAGCACGATTGGCCGCGAGCGCAGAACGAAAGCCGTCGAAAACCGAGATCGGTGTCCCCTCCGGATTATTTTCCGTCTTTACCATCAGAGGGGGAACCGCGCTGACCAGCACGGCCTTGGCGACACGCCCCTGCGGTTGGCCATACTGCGCGACATAACGGGCCACCTGGCCACCACCGGTGGAATGGCCAATGTGGACAGCGTTCTTCAAATCGAGAAATTCGGCCACTGCCGAGGCATCGGCGGCATAGTGATCCATGTCATGGCCGGTGGCGATCTGCGAGGAACGGCCATGGCCGCGCCGGTCGTGCGCAACGACACGGTAGCCGTTCGCCAGGAAGAACAACATCTGGGTATCCCAGTCATCCGATGAAAGAGGCCAACCGTGATGAAACACGATTGGTTGAGCCTCCTTGGGGCCCCAGTCCTTGTAGAAAATCTCGGCGCCATCCTTGGTCTTGATGAATTCGCTGCTCATTTGCTACCTCCTATAGAGGATTTACGAGGTTTGGCCTTTGCAACTGCTATCGCTGCAACGCAGGTAATGGCCACGATACCTGCTGCCCGACAAGCAACGCGCGACTAGCGGCGATAAATCTCAGCCCATACTAACAACAAAAACCCGCGTCTCGATAGAGGATCGCGGGCTCGATTTTGGGTACTGCTGAATACGGAGTTTATTTGGGCAAGCGCTACTGGACTTCCTTGTCCACGTGCTGGACCACCAGATCGATGACACGTGGCGTGTTCTTCGATGCCAACGCCTCGATGATCGCGCAGTGCTCCTGGTGCAGCGTTTCGCGGCTTTCCGGTACAAAACCGTAGACCCTCCAGGCCTGCGTCCATAGCTGATGGATCTGCCGCTGCATGGCAGAAAGGATGGGATTGCCTGCCAACTCGGCGACCTTGGCCTCGAAGCTCAGATCCAGGCCGGCGTTCTCCTCAAACTCGTCTTTCGCCGTTTGGTCCTGGGCATTTTCGTCAATCAGTTCTTTCAGGGCCCGAATGCTGCCTTTGTTGGCCTTGACGGAATAGGCCTCGAAAACCGCGCGTTCGACTGCTGTGCGCGCTGCGATCAGTTGCTGCATGAATTCCGTGTTTACACCCTGCCCCAGCAGCGCATTCAAGTCATCGCCACTGGTGGCGACGGCCCGCTTCTCGACGAAGTAGGTACCGCTGCCCACACGAGTCTCGATACGTCCAGCAGCTTCAAGCACCTTGAGCGCCTGGCGGATCGAAGAACGGCTCACGGAAAAACTCTCGGACAGCTCTCGTTCGGAGGGCAGCTTGTCGCCGACCTGGAATTGGCCGCTGTTAAGCAGATTCTCGAGCTGCTGGCAGACCTCCTGGAAGATGTCTGTGCGCTTGATGGGAAGCATTGAAAAACGGGGCTTGCTCATGTGGGCTCGATGCCGAAGATCCGAAATAGGGGACTCGGAACTTTACCATTCTTCGGCAAAATGGTCCGTCCACTTTCTATACCTTGCCTCTTATCGCCGGTCAATTAGGGTAAATATGGTTAAATTGGATAGTTGTCAGACCACTATTGATCAGATAGCATTCCACTTAGTCAACTTACCCGTGGGCAGTGAATTGCGCGCGGACAGCAAAACCAGGAGACAACAGCGATGTACAGAAGCAATTTTGAACCCGGATCTACCCGTTGGGCGGTCCGGCGCAGCCAGTGGCGCAGCATGGGCATCCGTGAAGAGGACATGGAAAAACCCAAGATCGCCATCATCAATACTTCAAACAAGCTCTCGTGCTGTTATATCCATCTGGATGCCATCAGCGCTCTGGTCCAACAAGCTATCCGCGATGCCGGTGGCCTGGCCTTCGAAGTGCGCACCGTTGCGCCCAGCGATTTCGTCACCAGCGCCGGTAAAAAAGCGCGCTATCTCATGCCAACCCGCGACCTGATGGTCAACGAGGTGGAATGCATGATGGAAGGCGCGGTTCTGGACGGCATGATCTGCCTGTCTTCTTGCGACAAGACCACACCTGCCCATCTGATGGCGGCGGCGCGCCTGGACGTCCCTTCCCTGCTCTTGACCTGTGGCTATCAGATCGGTGGCAAGTGCTCCAACGAGAAGTTCGAGGATCAGTTCTTCGACATCGACGATGTCTACGAGCAAATCGGTGCGTTGGCGACCCGCACGATCACACTCAAGGATCTCACCGATATGACGGATGTGGCGATCCAGTCACCCGGCGTCTGCGCCGGCCTGGGCACTGCGAACTCCATGCATATCGTGGCAGAGGCCATGGGCATGACCTTGCCCGGCAACTCACCCATCTGGGCCAATGGCCGCCGCCTGAACGAATACGCACAAGCCGCCGGCCGCCAGATCGTCGAATTGACGCGCCACGGAATCTCGGCGCGCAAGATCATTACCGAAGAAGCGATCCGCAATGCCGTCATGATGGTGCTGGCCGTCGGAGGCTCAGTCAACACGGTACGTCACATTGCCGCCATCGCCACCGAAGCCGAGCTACCGCTGGACGTAGTGAAGCTGTATGAGGACTATGGCAAGTCCATCAAGCTGCTGACGGCCGTGCGTCCCAACGGCCCCTTCCGCACCGAAGACCTGGAAGCGGCCGGCGNCACGCCAGCCGTCATGAGTCAGTTGCGCGAGCATCTGCATCTGGACGCACTGACCGTCACACGTCAGACCGTGGGCGAGAACATTCGCGATGCACGCGTTAAAGACGACAAGATCATCCGGTCTCTGGCCGACCCGGTCAGCCAGCGGCCTGGCGTCGGCATTCTGCGCGGCAACCTGGCGCCCAACGGCGCCATTGTGAAGTTGTCCGCCGTGCCGGGCGAACGCGCTGAGTTTTCCGGTCCCGCCAATATCTACGAAGGCGAGGACGAAGCCATTGCAGCCCTGGGTCAAGGCCAAATCAATAAGGGCGACGTGATCGTACTGCGCAATATGGGCCCCAGCGGCGGACCAGGCACGGTGTTCGCCTGCAGCTTTGTGGCAGCCCTCAATGGCGCCGGTATCGCCGAGCACGTGGCTGTCGTCACTGACGGTGAATTGTCCGGCTTGAACCGGGGCATCATTGTCGGCCAGTTGATGCCGGAATCAGCAGCCGGCGGCCCGCTTGCCGTGGTCAGGCAGGGCGAGACTATCCATATCGACTTCGTCAACCGCAAGATCGACATGGATGTCCCACAGGATGAGATCGCCCGCCGCCTGGGTGAATGGCGTCCCCGCGAACTCGAACTGGGCGGCGGCAGCAGTACTTATCTCCTGCAGTATGCCCAACTGGTGCAGCCCATCGAGCAGGGCGCGGTGCTGGGCAAACGCAAGGTGCATGCGCACATCTCTTGACCCGTGCGGGTGCCCTTGCCTGGGCATCCGCGCCGGCCAAACCATAACAACGACACACTGAGACAACCCATCATGTCTACGCAAACAGAGGCACAGAAATCCAGGAAAGCGGGTCTCGCAGCATTTATCGGCACCGTTCTGGAATGGTATGACTTCATCATCTATGGCACCGCGGCGGCCATCGTACTGAACAAGGTTTTCTTTCCGAACAGTGACCCGCTGGTCGGCACCCTGGCCGCTTTTGCCACCTATGCGGTGGGATTTCTCGCCCGTCCCCTGGGCGGGCTCTTTCTCGGCTATCTGGGCGACAAGGTCGGCAGAAAGACGGTACTGGTACTGACGCTATTCCTGATGGGTGGCGCAACCACCGCCATCGGCCTGCTGCCGGGCTATGACAGCATCGGTTTATGGGCGCCGGCATTGCTGGTGCTAATGCGTTTGATCCAGGGTTTTGGCGCGGGTGGCGAATACGCAGGGGCCGTAGTGTTGTCGGTCGAGCACGCACAAAAAGGCAAGCGTGGCGCGGCTGGTGCCTGGGCGCCGCTAGGCTTTGCCGCCGCCACGCTGCTGGCCAACGCGGTGTTCTTCTTCTTCCTGAGCGTGCTGAGCGAAGAGCAGTTCATGGCCTGGGGATGGCGCATTCCCTTTCTGCTCGGCGCTGTCTGCGTACTAGTCGGCTACCTTATCCGGCGCAACATCGAGGAGCCGCCGGCCTTCGAGAAAGCCCAGCAGTCGCTACAGACAAAGAAGATCGGTCTGTTCTCGGCCATCAAGCATCATCCGCGCAGCTTCTTCATCGTCATCGGCTCGCGTATGGGCGAGAACGGCTTTGCCTACCTCTACCCGGTATTTTGCGTGTCGTACATGGTGACAACGCTCAAGATGGAAAAATCGATGGCATTGTGGGCTGTGATCATTGCATCGGCCATCCAATTGGTGACGATTCCGTTCTACGGCGCACTGTCCGATCGCATCGGTCGCAAGAAAGTCTACTTGGGCGGCATCATTCTCTCGGTACTATGGCTGGCGCCCTTTTTCATGCTGCTAGACGTGCAGGCCTTCTGGGCCGTGGTTCTGGGCTTCGTGGTCGGCCTGGGTATCGCCTACCCCGCGATGCTCTCGCCGCAGGCGGCCTGGTACGCGGAGCTCTTCGACACCGAGTTCCGTCTCGCAGGCTTCGCCTTCTCGCGAGAACTCGGGTCGCTGCTGGCGGGCGGTCTGGCACCCTTTATCGCGACGGCGCTCTACACCTATTATCAGCATTGGTGGCCCATCGTCGTGTACATGGGCGCCATGGGTATCCTGTCCATGATTGCGCTCGCACTGGGGCCTGAAACCGTGCACAAAGACATCGATTGACGTAGGGGCGACCGCCGTCAACGGCGGCTCGCGCCAATCAAGGAGACACCATGAACAGCAACAACACTGATTTCCCGGCCTGGCATCTCGAAAGCCGCTACGACGCCGTACCCGACCTGCCCGTTCTGGCGGAGGTCGATGTGCTGGTGGTGGGCGGTGGCGCCGCCGGCGTAGCTGCGGCGACGACGGCGGCCGAACACGGCAAGCGGACCATGGTGATAGAACGCTACGGTTTTTTTGGCGGCGCGGCCGTGGCCGGCATGTCGGGGACGATCTGCGGCATGTATCTGGCAAGCGATGTCCACACAGAACCCCGCCAAGTCGTGCAAGGATTCACCGAACGCTTTCGAACCGAGCTGGCCCGCCGCAATGGTGTCACGACACCGCAGCGCTACGGCAAGACTTGGACGGTTACGCACGATCCACTCATGTGGAGTGAGACGGCGGATCAACTCGTCGAGAATGCGGGAGCCAAAACACTCTTCCATACCAGCGTGACCGGCGTCATCGTGGAAAACGACGCGTGCACCGGCGTGATCGTCGAATCGGCCGCAGGACGTTCCGTCATCCTAGCCAAGCGCATCATCGACGCTTCGGGCGATGCTGCCGTCATCGCGCGCGCCGGCTACGGGTATGTCTTCGGCGATCACGGAAAGATCCAGAATCCGACTATGTTCTTCAGGCTCGGCCAGATCGACATGCCGCGATTTCTGGCCTACTGGGGCGAGGACACCATCAACCCGCCCAAGGTCAGCGAGGCGATTCAGCAGGCCGATGCCGACAGGCACTACGATTTGCCTCGCAAGAAAATCTGGATATTCCCAACCACCCGACCCAGCGAATTGCTGGTCAACGCGACCCGACTGACGGCCCGTGACGGCCATATGCTTAACGTCATCGATCCAGAAGACTTCACCGAAGCCGAGATCGCCGGACGCCGCCAGGTGCGTGAGTATGCGGCCTTCCTCGCGCACAACATCCCCGGCTGCGAAGCCAGCTACGTGGTGGATACCGGCACGCAGGTCGGTGTGCGCCAGACCCGCAGCATCGTGGGTGTCGAGACGCTGACCAACGACGACGTGCTGTCCTGCCGCAAGCGCGATGACGGCATCTGCAGAGTACCGTGGCCGATCGAGCTACATGCGGGTGAAAAACCCAAGCTGCACTGGTTGCTGGATGACTACTACGAGGTGCCCTATCTGGCCCTGGTCCCTGAACAAGGCGAGAATCTGATTGTCGCCGGCCGCTGCCTGAGCGCCGAACACGAAGCACTCGCCTCGGCGCGGGTTACCGCCCAATGCTTCGAGTACGGTCAGGCAGCCGCCGTCGCAGCCGTGTTGTCGATCGATACCGGCCGACGCTTGCGCGACATCCCGGGCCAGGAAGTACGCACAACGATGCAGGCATTGGGGAGTGCGCTGTAAGGTGCTGTGAGGCCAAGCGCTTTCATCAAACGACATGCGACGGCGAACACTCAGTTGACGAAATAGCTGCGTGGTGGACAACCAAGGGTGCGCCGAAACATAGCAGTAAAGGCGCTGGGACTGTCATAGCCCAAGTCCATCGCCACCGCAGTGACGCTTTGCCCCGATGCCAGCCTCGTCAGAGCCTCCATCAACCTGGCTTGCTGGCGCCAGCGCTGGAAATTCATTCCCGTCTCGGCAACGAAGTGTCTGGCCAGGGTACGCGAGCTCGCGCCTACTCGCCGCCCCCAGTCATCCAGAGTCAATCGGTCCCCCGGATTGCGCACGATACGTTCGCACACCTCCCGCAGGCGAGCATCGCGGGGCATGGGCAGGTGCAGCGCCGACACAGGTAGTTGACGCAATTCCAGCGCCATCAATTCGCGGATCAGGCGCAGCGCGAGCGAAGGCGGCTGGCCCGCCAGTTCCGCATGCCGCAGGACCAGCTCGCGCATCAGTCGCGACACCCCCACGACGCAACAGCTCGACTTCTGCAGACGCGGGAAACCGCGCGGAGCCAGATCCAGACTGCGCATCATGACCTCGGCACCATACGAGCGGATCTCATGGTCAGTATGAGGCGGCACCCAGATCGCGCGCTCTGGTGGCACAACCCAGCTCCCCTGTGCGGTAGAGACCGACATTACACCTTGTACAGCATAGATCAGGCGGGCGTGATCGTGGGCATGACGAGGCACCAATGCGCGCGCCGGCAGAGTCCTGACGACGACGGAGATAGTGCGAGCGCCTTTCGCGACGTTCAGCGGAGGCATGATGACGAATTCCATGTTGTCCAATTCTAGACGGTGAATGGCCGACACAGCACAGGAAGGACACACAAGCTTGTCTAGACTTCTTGTACGAGTTTCCGGCCAGCGTGCCGGTCCGTCATCCCTACATCTTCAAAAGGACATTTTCGATGCCCCTATTGGTATTAGCACTGCAGTCATGGAGCGGCCATGACTAGAAGCAAACTGATATTGGAAGCCCGCATCAACGAATACATGATGCGAGACAGCAATCCGCACGTCCCCTGGACCCCTGCAGAAATAGCGGACGCAGCCACCCAGGCGCGCGAGGCTGGCGCTGCCATCGTGCATTTCCATGTGCGACGCAGTGACGGTTCACCTGCCCATGACTATGAGACTTACGCCGAGACAATCCGGCTCATCCGTGCCGGCAGTGACATCCTCGTGCATCCTACCCTGGGGCAAATCACGCTGGCGGGAGAGACCACCAGACTCGCACACATCGAGCGGCTGTGCCTAGATCCTGCCTTGAAACCGGACTTCGCGCCCGTCGATCTAGGCAGCACCAATATTGACCGCTATGACGACGAGCACAAGTTCTACGAGACCACAGATCGCACCTATCTGAATTCGACGGGCACGCTGCAAGTGTTCGCGACGCGGCTACGCGAACTTGGAGTCAAGCCAGCGTTTATTTCATGGACAGTACCATTCACGCGCACGCTGGATGCTTTCATGGACATGGGCATCGCCGACGAGCCCGCTTACCTTCTTTTCGAAATGACCGATTCCGGCATACGCGGCGGTCATCCGGGCACTGTGCGCGGCCTGCGCGCTCACGTCGACTTTCTTCCACCTGGCCGTCGCATTGAGTGGACCGTGTGCAACAAGATCGGAAACCTGATCGCACCAGCAGCAGCAGCCATCGAAGAGGGTGGCCATATGGCTGTCGGGCTAGGCGACTACGTATATCCAGAAATGGGCACACCCACCAACGGTGAAGTCATTCGATTCTTCGCGCGCCTGGCGGCCGCGATGGGCCGTGAACTAGCCACTCCGCAAGAGGCGCGGGCCATGCTCGGCATGTCCTGATCGCGATCCACCATAACACGAACATTGCCCCCAACATCGATCCCATCAACGAGGAGACATCATGAAAAAATTCGCCATCGCGTTAGCAAGTGCGACCGTCATGTGTGCGGCATCTCATGCAGCGCACACGCCTGCCCATAATTTTCCTTCCGAGCCAGTGCGAATGATTGTGCCTTTCCCGCCCGGAGGCGGTTCAGATATCGTTGCACGCGTGATTTCCACGACGCTCACCGCGAAATGGAAGCAATCAGTTATTGTCGAGAACAAGGGTGGCGCCGGCGGCAATGTCGGATCGGGATACGTCGCCCACGCGAAACCTGACGGCTACACGCTAATCCTGGGCAATACAGCCACCCATGCGGTAAACCCCAGTCTGTATAAACACCTGTCCTTCGACCTTGTCAAGGATTTCATTCCCGTGGCTTACATCAGCACGGGCCCACACGTACTGGCAGTGAGTCCCAATCTGAACATACACAGCGTAGCCGACCTGGTGCAGCTGGCTCAGGCTGAGCCAGGCAAACTGAACTATGCATCGTTTGGCAGCGGTAGCACAGCACACCTGGCAGGAGAAATATTCAAGAAGGCAGCGCACATATCATGGACGCACGTGCCCTATCGCGGTACCGGTCCAGCCGTCGTAGATTTGATGGGCGGCCAGGTGCAGGCGATGTTCGTGCCAATCGCCGCCGCAATGCCACTCTTGCAGTCAGGTAAGCTGCAGGCCCTGGCGGTGACGAGTCTACAACGATCGCCCTTCCTGCCCAAGATTCCCACAATGGCGGAGCAAGGCTATCCGGGCTTCCAGGCGGACCTCTGGTACGGTTTGTTCGCGCCGGCCGAGACACCTCCGCCAGTAGTCGCGAAAATCGCAGCCGACACACTCGCAGCATTGAAGAACAAGGATGCGCAGGACGCGTTAGCAGCCCAGGGAATGGAAGTCACTGCGCAGGGACCGGACCAATTCCACCCTTTTGTCACGGCCGAAATCGAAAAATGGGCAACCGCCGTGCATGATTCTGGCGCCAAGGTAGACTGACGCATAGGGAAGACACGGCAGATTGAATAGAAGCCACTCCTACTTGTTCCGAACAACAAAAAGCCCGTCAGAAAGTAATTCGTACGGGCTTTTTATCCTATCCAAGACATCCTTGGATTAATTCATCCTTGGTGCGACCGCGAGACTCGAATTTCATAGACAAGCCTATTCCCACGGCGGTGGGTGCAGGAAAGACTCTCCGCCGGGGAAGTGCTGCCACATGGACAAAAAAGCCGGGACTGTGCATTGCCATTATTGAGTGCTCCCCAACCCACCCCACCGAGAAGCTGATGAATGAGGATGCTTAAAGTCGAATTTGTTCGAACTTGCCGTTCATTCGCCATGGTACCCTCACTGCTGCGCCGCCCTGGATCCGTATTACGTAATCCTCTATCGACGGCCACCAGCGCACAAGGTTCTGGGCCTTGTCCCAGTATTTGTGGTCTGACCATTGCTTGCTCAGCACGAAAACCATTAGGCCTGACTTCCTCAGCGCCTCACGCTCCAAATCATTTTTGCGTAGACCGTCCTGCGAGATCACCGCCCATCCTCCTTCCCGTCCGAGCGGCTGGATCCACTCATGATCCGGCGTCGCAGGAGGGAACTTCTCTTTGAGATGTATGATCTCGGAAGCAATACCGCGCGAGCCCTTGCTGAGCTCGCGGATTCCCGCAGCAAGGTACGGGGAAAGGTTGTTATCGAAGAAGAACTTCAAGCGGCCAAGAGCTGGCTTTCGTACTTCACTGCCGCATTAACTTCAGCGGGAGTGATGTCGAACTCGGCAGCTACGGTTTTGTTGTCGCCCTCGACATGCATAGCCTGAGCAATCACATCAGTGGGTATGCCATGCCTTGACAAGACGGGGCGACCAAACGCAATCTCAGGGTCTAACACGATCACCCGGCTGTTCTTTACCGGATGCCACCGCAGCGCCGCGCCATCGGCGTCAAAAAGGATGCCGGCATAAAGGTTTGGACGGATTATGTGCTCGAACACCAATTGCCGCTTGACCAGGTCAGTGAGTTCTCCATCAGAACTTACTGCCTCATAGAATATCGACTTCCCATCTGTTAAAAATCGGTTCGTAGTGAAAGGATATGGGGTCTTGAATAGAACTCGCGAGCTTTCGATAGCAGCCCTGATAACGCGAGTCGGCAGCCCGCTGTCGGAAAATGCCTTGACGATTCGTAGCTCCATCAAGTCCCGGAATCCCAGAACTTTTTCACCCGTATCTGCATACTGGGACCGCCATAGAGGAGGAAGTGCCTTGCCTTTATTCTTATAACCAAACAGCCAGCGGCTTACCTCACGAACCGATGATTTCGTGATTGCAGCTGCTTGGTTCGGGGTGTAGAGGCCTTGGCCGATCAAATTCATGGGTACCTTCCATACAGCAGTGTTTGTACCACAGTGGGCAGCGGTTGCCATCCCTTCCACAACCGCCTTCGGGCGGTTTTCTATTGCCTATCGTGTTGATGTGCTTCCAACGCCAACATCGACCGTGCCGTACATCTCCACCACACTCCCCTCCGTCTGGCCTGCTTCGTTCTTATGCGCGCATCCTGCCAGGCCGACAATCAGAATTGCGACGGCAACAAAGCGGGGAAGGTTTCCAGAAATCATGCGGGCATCCTCGAACTATTCTGAGACCTCATTCTATGCCACCGCCCGCTCTAGGGCAGTGCTGCTATAGCCGGCCAAGCCAATCACTCGGCACAACGCCACCGCCTTAGGACGGTTTTCTTTTGCCCCTAGCGGTCGTTCTTCGACCACCCTTCCCTAGCTAATCGCTAGGGAAGGGATCGGCAACGTATAGCTAAGGTCCAATTCTATCTGTGCCCACCTACGCACTTGTCGGAATGCTCGCCAAAATTTCGGATCTCTAGCCGAATCCGCCGGCAATATCGCCTATAGCGCGCAGCAATTCTCTATCTCCTGTCAGTTCGACACAGCAGGGAAAGGCATATCAGATCCCGTTGCCTTGGAATGGGCAACTGCTCACTCACTCATGCAAATGCAGTGGATTTTTGAAACAGATCCATTGCGTATCATCGACGGGCCCGGTGCCTTGACGAAAAGAGTAGGAGCGGCCGAGAGTGCCGCATTAGTATCGGACGTTTTCTGGAAAGTCCCCACCTTGACCGATGGCCGCCTTCAGCGATACGACGTAGACGCATAGACAACAAAAAACCCGCGCTCACTCAGGAGAATCGCGGGTTCCGTAGACTTCTGTGTACTACCTGATATTAATCCTTGGTGCCGACGGCGAGACTCGAACTCGCACAGCTTTCGCCACTACCCCCTCAAGATAGCGTGTCTACCAATTCCACCACGTCGGCTTCACATTCCGGAAAGCGCTATAAGCTCCCCAGGAAAGTCGGGCATTCTAGCACGAATTTGATGCCTCAGCCAACCGACTGAGGCATCAATCTACCACTCGCTATTGAGCGGGTTTGGGTTGCTCGGGTTGAGCAGGCTCAGCGGCGGGCTTCTCAGCAGCAGGTTGCTCAGTGGCAGGCTTCTCGGCAGCAGGCTTCTCAGTAGCAGGCTGTTCAGCAGCAGGTTGCTCGGTCGGTGCGGTCGGTGCGGTCGGTGCAGCGGGCACATCGGCCGGCGGCGTGGACTCGGGCTGAGCCGGGGCCGAAGGTGTAGCGGGCGCTTGAGGCACGGAGGCATCAGGCTGGGCTGGAGTCGGGGCCGACGTCGATGGCGGCACGGAGGACGAACCGCTGCTCGAGCCCGGGACTTGAGGCACCGAACGGTCAGCCGGGACACTCTGCATTACCCCGGAGTCCATGGCGCCAGAGTTCGACGTGCCCTGGTGGCTGAGGTATGCCAGGCCCAAGGTCGAGGCAAAGAACACCACAGCCGCCCACTTGGTCGTGCGCGAAAGAAAGTTGGCGGCCCCGGTAGCACCGAACAGGCTGCCGGACGAACCGCTACCGAACGCCGAACCCATGTCGGCGCCCTTGCCCTGCTGGAGCAGGACCAGCGCGATGATCCCCAGGGCGGACACTACCTGTACGACCAGCAAAATGGTAAGTGGCAAAGAAGACATTAAGAGAGACTCCGAAAACTTAGGCTGCGGCAATGCGCAGGAATTCTTCGGCCACCAAGGATGCGCCACCTACAAGCGCGCCATCGATGTCCGGCATAGCAAATAAAGTGGCTGCGTTGGCGGCCTTGACGCTGCCACCGTAGAGCACGCGTACTTGGCCTGCCCCCAAGCCACGCAAGGCGACGCGAATTGCGCCGTGAACCTCCTGGGCTTGCTCGGGTGTGGCAGTAAGGCCGGTGCCAATGGCCCAGACGGGCTCATAAGCCAGCACCATACGCGACAACGCCTCGACGCCCAACGCCAGAACGGGCTCAAGTTGGCGTTCGATCACACCCAACGTATTGCCGTTCTCGCGATCGGCCAGCGACTCGCCCACGCACACCACGGGTGTCAAACCCGAGTCGAGGGCGGCACGGGCCTTGTCAGCGACAAGCTGATCGGTTTCACCGTGCAACGTGCGGCGCTCGGAGTGGCCAACCAGCGTCAGACGGCAGCCGAAGTCTTTCAGCATGGCGCCGGATACCTCGCCCGTGAAGGCGCCCTTGGTGTGCGCACTGATGTCTTGCGCGCCCCAAGAGACGGTGCTGCCGTCCAGGGCGGAAGCTGCCTGGGCCAGATACGGGAACGGCACGCAAACACCGATTTCGCAATGCGAAGCCGAATCGGCTGCACGCAACGCCGCCAACAGCGCGGCGTTCTCGGTCAGGTTGCCGTGCATCTTCCAGTTGCCCAGCACGAGACGGGCGCGGTTTTCAACAGAGGTCATGGCGCAAAACGGAGAAGTTGGGAGGCCCGGACCAAAATCCGGGTCAAACCCAAGATTGTATCCTGTTTACCGGAGATTACGCCGTTCTGTGAAAGCAGGCGTTACACCGTAAGGATAATTTTGCCGATATTTTCGCCGGCTTCCATCATGGCGTGCGCCGCCGCGGCCTGTTCCAGCGGCAATGTAGCGTGCACGATCGGCTTGATACTGCCCTGCTCCAGCAACGGCCATACGCGCGCACGCAGGGCCTTGGCAATTTCCCCCTTAAAGGCCACCGGACGGGGACGCAGCGTGGACCCGGTCAGGGTCAGGCGACGGCGCAGGATCTGATTGCCGTCCACCTCGGAACGCGCTCCGCCCAACAACGCGATGACCACGATACGACCATCGTCGGCCAGACATTTCATGTCACGATTGATGTAGTCGCCTGCGACCATATCCAGGATCACATTGACGCCGGCGCCGCCCGTCGCCTCACGCACGACCTCGACAAAGTCTTGCGTTTTGTAGTTGATGCCTTTGGCCGCACCCAACGTCTCGACCGCACGGGCGCGCTCGTCGCTGCCCACGGTGGCGTAGACCGGGTTGCCCATGGCACGCGCCAACTGAATCGCCGTCGTCCCTATACCACTCGCGCCGCCATGCACCAGCAACGACTCGCCGTCCTGCAGGGCGCCACGATCAAACACGTTGCTCCAGACGGTGAAATAGGTCTCGGGCAAACCAGCGGCTTCGATTTCGGACAGCCCCTTGGGAATGGGCAGACACTGCACGGCGGGCGCAACGCAGTACTCGGCATAGCCACCGCCCGCAATCAGCGCGCAGACCTTGTCGCCGATCGCAAATCCACCCGCGGCCACATCGCCGCCCACGATTTCACCCGCGACTTCCAGGCCCGGCAGATCCGACGCACCGGGAGGCGGGGCGTAGTTACCCTTGCGCTGAAACACGTCAGGACGATTGATGCCAGCTGCGGCAACTTTAATCAGCACCTCGCCCACGCCGGGCTCTGGCACGGGCCGTTCCGTCGGAACCAATACCTCGGGACCACCGGGTTGAGAGATTTCTATTGCTCGCATCGCACGCCTCTTCGGTTAAATAGATTATTATTGCGCCCTTTACGGGAGATCCAAACCGTTTGTGTGACATCACTGTCCGCGGATTGGACGACCGAGCTGCGGTATCATCCGCAGCACAGGACGGAAGCGTGGCCGAGCGGTTGAAGGCACCGGTCTTGAAAACCGGCGAGGGTTTGCGCCCTCCGTGGGTTCGAATCCCACCGCTTCCGCCAATGAGTTGCACCCATGGCGAAATTGGTAGACGCAAGGGACTTAAAATCCCTCGCCGCAAGGCATGCCGGTTCGATTCCGGCTGGGTGCACCAATAAAAACAAGGTGCGCCCAATGACAGGACGCCCCATTCTCGGGAACTAGCAGTTCCCCTTCTTTGCCTGCCCCGGAGGGCAGAATCCGCCACCACCACCGCCGCCGCCATGCGGGTCAACGATGATGGCACCATCCGGCGTATACACCGCGCAACCGGTAAGCAAAGAGGCCATCAGGGCCAGACTACAGAGAATTTTCATATCCAAACACAAAGTTGATGATGTGCGCGGAGTGTATTGCCGAAATCTGAAACAAGGTTCTATCCGCAGTTACCAACTGTAGGCCCGCCCCGCCCTAGCCCAGCAGGGTAGGAAGGGATTGAGTTACAAACCGGCTAAACAATCGGGAAAACCCTTACTTAACGCCTACCCCTTGCGTTAAGATGTTTGCCATCTATCGCTCACTATCTTCGCATGGACGCTTATATCGACCAACTCGGCCAGTTCATTCAGGCCAACCAGGACTGGGCCGGGCCGATTGTTTTTCTGTTGACCCTCGGCGAATCGCTGATCGTCGTCGGGCTGGTCATTCCCGCGACCGCATTGATGTTGCTCACAGGCGGCCTGATTGGCGCCGGTACGCTGTCGCCCTGGAATGTGTTGGTCTGGGGTATTGCCGGGGCGATCATCGGCGATACGCTGTCGTATGGATTGGGCCGCTGGCTGGGCCGGGACATGCTTCGCCGCTGGCCGTTCAGGCAACAACGCACGGCCGTCGCGCGTGCGCGTTTGTTCTTCTTCCGATATGGTTTTGCGTCAGTATTCGTCGGACGCTTTTTAGGGCCGATCCGTTCGACCATTCCGACGGTGGCGGGCCTGATGAAGATGAAGCACGTGCGTTTTCAGTTGGCGAATGTCTTGTCGGCGGTGGCCTGGCTGCCGATCATGTTGGCGCCGGGGTTCATCACCGCGCGCGGCATGGAGGCGATGCAAGGCTCTCAACACATGGGCCTGATGATCGGCACAGCCGCCTCCGTACTGCTGGGAGGCGGGTTGCTGGTGGCCTTTATGCGCAGGCGTCAGCCAGCCGAACGCATTCGCACTGGACGCGACTGATTGTTCTCCGCCGAACAACTGCAGGCCCGCAGTCACACGTCCAAAAGTTAACCAAAGAAAAAGCGCATTTTTTATCGCGTCGCGTCATTGGCCAACCGGCGCTTGATTTGCATGAGCACCGCCCGCCTGCACCATATCGCGGAGAAGATCGGGCACCGGGTCGCCCGATAGCGTTGCGCCATCGGGCCGCACGATGCAATGGTCAGGCAGGTCGATACGAATGGACTCACCTTCGGCGATGTCACCGGCGCGTTCGCACACTTGCGTGAAACTCGGGCACGGGGTTGCGACATCAACATACGCAGCATGGCGCGCTTTGTTCTGCCTTTCATGAGGGCCTCTTATTGTGGGAAACAACATGGGTGGTCAACACGGGGCAACCGCCGCAACCGGCGCTGTCCCTACTGTCGCAAAGGTATGCACAGCGCGTTATGGTTATGCGTGCCCCCCTCGGCCGTCTATCGGTTTCACGTCACTGACTATCGGAAAAACGCACTTTTTTATTGTTTCGCGATGGTTGTCCATTAGTATGTAGACACCCAGCCCATGTGAAATCAGATGATCGCCTCTCTATTTGCCCAGGTGCCATTCGAGCAGTATCGGATCGTGAACACCGCCGATCCCGATCAAGCGCGGCAGCAGATAGGTCAGATACTCAATTCGTACCGGTTGCAAGTCATTCGCGGGCGCATCCTCCACAGCCGGCTGGACGTGGTCCCTTGCGGGCGCCTGTCGTTGCTCAAGAGCAGGCATGGATACGGGGCAGACATCAGCATTGATCCCGATTGTCACGGCCTGGATGGCTATTACCTGCTGGTGCTGCCCACACAGGGGCGGGCGGAGTTTCATTTCGATGGACGCCGCATAGAGGTTGCGCCCAATAAAGCGTTCCTCATCAGCCCCGACAGGCGGTTTTACTTCAGCGTCAGCCACGACTACGAACAGGTTCTGCTGCGTCTGGACCGCTCGGCCATCGCCGATGCCTGGCAGCGTCTGACGGGACAAGAACAGGCGCCCGACATCTGTTTCGATGCGATCATTCCCTTGTATACGGCCGGCTGGCAAGCGCTGCTGCCCATGTTGCAATGGGTGGTGCGATGCTCGGGCCTGGGCCCAGGTCAGAACACCACCCACGCGGCCCTGCTGGCCCGAACCGAGATGCTGGTCGCCACCACCTTGCTACTGCACCAACCGCACAGCATGGCGGAGCACCTCTGGCCGGCACCACCGCCCTCCTCTCCTCAGACTATCCGACGCGCGCAAGCCTATATGCTTGAACACCGGGGCGAACGCCTGCCGGTGGCCATGGTCGCCAGCCATTGCGGTCTGTCGGTCAGGCGCTTGCAAACGCTGTTCCAGAATGAATGCGGACAATCGCCATTGCAATGGCTGCGTATGCAGCGTCTGCAATCGATCCGACAGACCTTGTTGCAAGCCGATGACGCGAGCAAAGTCAGTGAAATCGCAACACGCTTTGGCTTCACCCACCTAGGCGAGTTTTCGCGGGCGTACCGGCAGGCTTTCGGCGAAACACCACAACAAACACGCGGTAGATGACCGGACCTGCTAAACCGTGGGGGTGTTCAAGCCTTCATCGGATGTCGTGGCAACGAGCCATTGGCCAACCGGCGTTTGATTTGCATCAGCAAACCTCCCGCCTGCACCATATCGAGCAGAAAATCGGGCACCGGGTCGCACGGTAGCGTTACGCCATTGGCCCGCACGATGCAATGACGAGGCAGGTCAATACGAATGGACTCGCCTTCAGCGATCTCACCAGCGCGTTCGCACGTGAGCAACAACAACCCGACGTTAAAGCCATTGCGAAAATACAGGCCACCGAAGCTCGGGGCAATCACCGCACACAGGCCCAGCTCGACCAATGCAGCGGCAGCCTGCTCGCGCGAGGATCCGATCCCAAAATTGCGACCTGCCACCAACACATCGCCCGGTTGCACACCGCTAGCGAAATCGGGCCGTACGCCTTCCAGACAATGGCGGGCAATGTCTGCAATGCCAAACTTCATATAGGCGCCTGGTGCAAGTTGATCGGTATCGACATCGTCGCCCACGCACCAGGCTTTATGCATTGTCGTCATTGCAGCACCTCGCGCGGGTCGGCGATCCGACCGGCCAGGGCGGATGCCGCCACGGTATACGGAGAGGCCAGATAGACCTGGGCACTGGCTGATCCCATGCGCCCCTTGAAGTTGCGTGCCGTCGTCGCAATGACATTGGCATGCTCGGGAATAGAGCCGCCATAGCCGGAGCACGCACCGCATGAAGTTGGCAGCAACGTGGCCCCCGCCTGCGTCAGCTCGGATAACACCCCCTCGGCCTCGGCCGCCGCCTGCTCGCGCTGGCTGGCGGGCGCCACCATCAGGCTGACGCCCGCGGCGATGCGACGCCCCTGCAGTACACGTGCGGCCGCCCGCAGGTCTTCGAGCTTGGCGCCGGTACAAGCGCCGATATAGGCCACCTGTATCGGCGTATCGGGATAAGCATGCACCGGCGCGGTATTTGCCGGACTATGGGGCGCGGCGACCTGGGGATCCAGCTCCTGGGCATCGAAATCATGCCATTGCGCATCGGCATCCGGATCGGAGTACCAGTGGCTGACATCCACGGCAGGCGCGCCGACGTCGTGCAAGTAGCGGACCGTCGTCTCATCGGGCGCCACCAACCCCGCCTGTGCGCCCAACTCCGCCGACAAATTCGATAGTGTCATCCGCTCTTGCATGGAAAGCGCACGCACGGTCTCGCCGCAAAACTCCACGGCCTGGTAGCGACCGCCGTTCATCCCAAAGCGCCCTATCATGTGCAACATCATGTCTTTGGCCATCACGCCATCGGCCAGGCGGCCATTCCAGCGCATCATCAGCGTTTCGGGAACGCGCATCCAGATTTCGCCGCTGGTGACTACACCCAGCATTTCCGTGCTGCCCACGCCAAACATGTAGGCACCAAAAGCGCCGCCAGTCGGCGAATGCGAATCGCCGCCGACGCAGAACATGCCGGGGCGCAGATGGCCATGCTCGGGCACTACGACATGGCAGATCCCGACCGAGTCATAAACGTGGGGCAACGCCTGTTCGCGCGCCCAATCGCGGGCGATACGAACAATGCGACGCGACTCATCATCGGACTCGGGCACGTAGTGATCCATGACCAGCACGACTTTGGACCGATCCCACAAACCGGTGCCCAACTCTTCGAGCATCGGCTTGAGCCGGCGTGGGCCACTAGAGTCGTGAAACATGGCCAGATCGACCTGGCACGTAACGATATCGCCGACACGCACGGCCTCACGACCGGACGCGGCGGCCAGCAGCTTCTGAGCAAGAGTTTGGCTAGTCATGGTGAAAATTTCCTTCAGGCACGCGCCCGGACCGGCATGCCGGCGGGCAGCCATGATGGTTCGCCGGGCAAGTCGTGGGCTTGCATATCCATACGGTATTCGTAACGGTCGGGCCGGTACTGGGCATGCAACCACTCCACCGGTCGACCTGACACATCGCGCACCAACCGATGCAGGCTAAGCAACGCCGACCCGACCGGCACGCCCAGCAGCCCGGCAACCACGGGCTCGGCGAGCAACGCGGAGATCGACTGTTCGGCACGCGCCACGTGTATACCTAAATCGCGAAAAATTGCCAGCAACGGCTTGGACGCCAAATCCTCCCGCCGTATGCGCTGGCCGATATCGCCCGGCACATAGGTGGTCAAACAAGAAAACGGCTGCCCCCGATAGCGGCGCACCCGCACCGACCGCTGCACAAGGGTGCCGATCTCCAGTTCCAGGCGCGTCGCCACATACGCCGCTGCGGGCATGGCCTCCAGCTCGAGCAGACTCACCTGCGTTTGCATGCCCATATTGGCCAAGTGCGCCATCAGCGCATCGATATCCGAACTATGCTGTGTCGCCGACAGCGCGGCGCCTTGCAGGGCAAACGTGCCCCGCCCCTGGCGACGCTCGATCAATCCTTCGGACTCCAACGCTTGCAGCGAGCGCCGTATCGTCAGTCGCGATACGGCGTACTCCGTGGCCAGGGCATTCTCGCCCGGCATGGCGCTATCCGTCGCGAACCCACCGATCTGCAGCCGCTGCTTCAGCAACAGATAGACCTTGTGATAAAGCGGCAAGGGACTCGCAGGCACGACAAATCTCCTATCGACCGGACTCAATTCACCGTCGCGCCGGTGAACTTGACGATCTCGGCATATCGTTCGATGTCTTTGCGCACAAAATCATCCAGTTCTTCGGGGCTGCTGCTTACGGCGATGGCCGCTTCACGTTCGAGCAACTGACTGAACTCGGGCGCACTGACCGCCTTACGCGCCGCGGCATTCAAGGTCGCCAGGGTCTGCGCCGAAAGCTTGGCCGGACCGAATAACGCAAACCACGCATTCGACTCGAAGCCTTTGACGCTATCGCTAATAGGAGGCACGCCTGGAAATTGCGGCAACACCTCCGGGCTCGACACGCCCAGCGCCTTTAAGGAATCACGCTTGATGTGAGGCAACGCATTGAGCGAACTGGCGAACATCATGTCCACCTGGCCACCCAGCAAATCCGTGATGGCGGGCGCCGTGCCCTTGTAAGGCACATTCAGGATATCCATGCCCGTCATCATTTTCAGGCGTTCGCCGGCCATGTGCAACGACGAACCAATAGCGCCCAGCGCCATGGTGTATTTACCGGGGTCAGCCTTTACCATCGTGATGAGTTCGGGCATCGTCTTGGCCGGAAAATCCTTGCGGGTCACCAGCACGCTGGGCACGTTGGCCAACATACTGATCGGCGTGAAGTCGCTCAGCGGATCAAACGGCAAATTGCGATACAGGGACGCGTTAATCGAAAAGCTCGTGAACGTGACCAGCAACGTATTGCCATCCGGATTGCTCTTGGCTACGTAGTCGGCCGCAATATTGCCGCCGGCACCGGGCTTGTTCTCGACCAGCACGGTACGCTTCAGGTCCAGCGACATCTGTTGGGCAATACTGCGGGCAACCGTATCAGTGGTGCCGCCCGGCGGTGCGCCCACGACCAACTTGATGGTGTCGCTCTGCGCTGACGCCGGTACCAGAGGCACCATCAGCGTGCTGAGCAGCGCGCAGCCAATAGCCCAACGTTGCAAACGTTGCATGGCAGTCTCCTGTTATGTTGTATTGATAATAAGACAAGTGTATAGACACTGATCCCGACACGGCAAGTTGAAAATATTCACACGCGGCAGGCCTCCCGCCGCGCGAACTCCGGGCATCTAGGCGCGAGCATTAATCGCCCGCGCATATTCGTGCTCAGTGCGGCTGAAATGTTTTAGGAATCCCCGCAGCGGCAACCCCGCTACGCAGCGGCTCGCTGGGCAACGCCTGCGCCAGGACTTCACGCGCGGCCAGGAGCCTGGAGAGATCCACCCCCGTTCGATAGCCCATGCTCTCGAGCATGAATACTAAATCTTCGGTGACGATATTGCCCGACGCCCCAGGCGCAAACGGACAGCCTCCCAACCCGCCCAGGCACGAATCAAACGCGCGGATGCCTTCGTTCAACCCTGCCAGTACGTTGGCGAGTCCCAGCCCCATCGTGTCATGCAGGTGCAGTTTGGTCAGGCGTGTCCCGATCGCATCCTGCGTCGCACGCACCGCATCACGCACTTGTGCCGGATGGGCGTAGCCCACGGTATCTGCCAGCGCAATCTCATCCACGCCGGTACAAGCCACGGCTTGCGCGACAGCAGCTACTCGCGACACCGGCACGACGCCCTCCAGGGAACAACCAAAAGCCGTCGCCACCGCGGCGTCAATACGCATGGGTCGCGATTGCGCCCGTACCCAATCCACAATAGATGCCATCATGTCCACCTGCGCATCGGTCCCCTTGCCCACGTTAGCGTGACTATGCGTCTCGCTAACAGAGATGGGAAACGCCAGCACGTGCGCGCCAGCCTCGTAGGCGGCAATCGCCCCCCGGAGATTGCACGCCAATGCGCAGACCGTCAGACCCTCAATCGCCAAAGCCGCTGACAACACCGTACCCGTATCGGCCATCTGCGGCACCAGTTTGGGTGAAACGAAGCTGCCCACCTCGATCTCACGCAGGCCGGCTTGCGCCAACTGCGCGATCCAGCGTGATTTGTCCGCGGCAGGCATCATGCCCTTGGCCATTTGCAGGCCATCACGCGGCCCTACCTCACAAAGTCTGATGTCTTGGGTCATCGTTGATCGCTTCGCTATGGTTTGTTGGTCGGCAATTGTGTGTCGCCGGCCTATTGCACCTTGATGCCGGCGCTCTTGATCGTCTGCTTCGCCTTGTTGATATCCGCCTGGATCAGCGCCGCAAACTGTTCGCGAGACATGGGGTTGGCTTCCAGGCCCTGCGATGCCAGCGCGTCTTGCACGTCTTTACGCGACAGGAGCTTATTGAAATCCGTATTCAAACGCGTCAACACGTCGGTCGGTGTCTTGGCGGGCGCCAACACGCCATAAAACGTCACCACGCTGAAATCGGGGTAACCCAGCTCGGCCACCGTCGGCACATCAGGCAATGCAGGATTGCGTTTGGGTGACGTCACGGCCAGGGCCCGGACTTTGCCGGACTTGATCAACGATGCTGCCGACGAAATCGACGAGCCCGCAAACTGCAAGTGCCCGCCCATCAAATCTGCCAACGCAGGCGACGATCCTTTGTACGGTACGTGCTGCATTTTGAAGCCGGCTTCGTGCTGCAGCATCTCCATCGCCATGTGCACACCACCGCCCGTGCCCGACGTCCCATACGAAATCGTGTCCGGCGCTTTTTTCGCGGCCTCGATCGCATCCGGCAGAGTTTTGAAGGGCGACTTATCGGACACCAGCAACACCATCGGCGTCGTTCCCACCAATGCAACGGGCGCCAAATCCTTGATGGGATCGTAGGTCACTTTCATCAGCAGCGGAATCAACGTAACGTTATCGGATTGACCAATCACCAGGTCATACCCTTGCGCCGGCGAACGCGCCGCCTCGGCCAAACCCAGTGCAGTACCCGCACCCGGCTTGTTTTCCGGCACCACATCCCAGCCATTCAGCTCTTGCAGCTTGGTACCCATCAAGCGCCCGATAAAGTCTGTCCCGCCGCCGGGCGTCGAAGGGATGATGATGCGAATCGGTTTGCTGGGATAGTCCTGGGCTTGCACCAGACAGGCAGCCGTCATTGCAGCCACCGCGAATAGTTTACGGATCATTTAATTTGTCTCCATTATTATGAAATAGATGGACGGTATATATCCGTCTCCGCTGCGCATGAGTCTTAACGCACCCTCACGCAATGACTCCCGCGGCACGTAAAGCCTCGATACGCGCCGCGTCCAAACCTAGCCCGTGCAAAATCGCCAACGTATCGCCGCCCTGTGCGGGAGGATCGGTACGCTTGCCTACCTTGAGCCCGTCGAACTCAATAGGTAGCGCCGCGGTGGAGACCTCTCCGCCATCCGGCAATCGCGTTTTAAGCAGCGCGCCACCGACATTCAAATGCGCATCGTCCAACAGATCATGCGGCTGGCGGATGGGTCCAAACGAAAGATTCGCAGCTTCTAATGCCGCGCATAGTTCGTCGGTCTTCCACTTTTTCAGAATCTCGCCGACACCGGGCACCAACCAGGCCCGTGCCGCCTCGCGGTCCACGGCCGTCGCCAGGCGCGAATCCGCAGCCCACTCGGGAGGCAGGAACTTCTGCGCAAATGTGCGCCACTGCGCATCACTGACCACCGCCACAAACACGCGTCCGTCCGCCGTATCGAAAATGTCGTACACGCCCCAGGGAGGCGCACGCTTTGCACCGAACGGCTCAGGCGCCTGGCCCGTCAACTGATACTGGGCGATAAACTGCGCCACGAGCAGTAAATTGTTCTCGAACAAGCCCGCGCGCACATGTTTTCCGCGCCCGGTTTTATGACGATCATGCAGTGCGGCCAACGCACCCACGACGCCAAAGGTGCCGCCCAGGATATCGTTAACGGACGGCGCCACGCGCTGAGGCGAATCTGCCCCGCCGTTGATATACGCCAAGCCCCCCATCATCTGCACCACCTCATCCAACGCGGTGCGCTGCTTATAAGGCCCCGACAAAAAACCTTTCAGGGACACATAGATCAGTCCGGGATTCTCGGCGGACAGCGACTCGTAATCCAGGCCATACTGTTTCAGGCCACCATCGCGGAAGTTTTCCACCAACATATCGGTCTGCAGCGCCAATTGGCGCACGACCGCTTGGCCTTCCGGTTTTTTCAGATCGATCGAAAGGCTTTTCTTATTGCGATTAAATACTGGGAAATATCCGATACCGGATCCTTTCAGGCGACGCGTGCGATCACCATCGATCGGCTCCACCTTGATCACCTCGGCCCCCAGATCGGCCAACGACAAGCCCGCCGCCGGGCCCATGATCATATGAGAGAGTTCCAGAACCTTAACGCCACGCAATGGCAATTCGGCATGGTCCATGAAGAGCGAATCTGGTGCTGCTGTCATCAATGCTTCCCCGTGCTTGCAATACGACTATGTGGCGGCTCTCAGGACCATGAGGCCCCATCAACGAATAATCGTGCAATGATCGCGGGCCCTAGCGTAATGTGGGTAGCACTCTTTTAGAACGAGGCATTCTCGTTTCGGAATGTTCGTACTAACCCTAATCGCGGAACATCACGCAGCCGGGGTGGGAATCCCCAAATGGCTCAACAATGTCTGTACGGGAGGTGACAGCGCATCCAGATCCTTGACCGCAATGCATATGGGCGTACTGGACCAGGGACCTGACAAAGGAATAAAACGAATATCCAGATGACTATGACGCGCCTGAAGATAACGAGGAACGACCGCCACGCCTAACCCACGCGCGACCAACATACAAATCGTCTCGTGAGCACTGACCCGCGCACTAATACGCCGCGTTACCCCGGCCTCTCTCGCCGTTTTTTCCAGCACGCCACTAATACCGTTTTCGCGGTTCAACTCAATCTGCTCGAATGGCAACAGCTGGGCATAGTCCAGTATGTCGTAGTCGGCGAGTAAATGCTGGCTGGGCACGACCGCGACTAATTCGCAATGGCCCCACGGGAATACTTGCAAGCCGTCATGGCCAAAGTCCGAGCCGACCGCAATATCCGCCCAGCCCTCGAGTACGGCGCGGAATGCTTCCTGAGTCGTGTATTCGAGCAGGGAAAGATCGATTTGTGGATGAGCGCGGCGAAAGGCTTGAATGTACGCGGGAAGCTCACCCGATAACGCGGCGACGCTGGCGGCAAGGTGAATATGTCCGCGTATGCCTGTGGCAAAGCCGGCCATTTCCTGACGCATACGATCCATGCCTTGCAAAAGCAAGCGCGCATGAATGGCAAGTGCGGCGCCCGCGACGGTGGCCTGGACACCTTTGACGCCACGCTCGAGCAGAAGCACGCCGAGTGTTTCTTCAAGCTCCGACATCCGCTTGCTGACGGCCGACGGGACGATGTTTTCCCGGGCTGCGGCGCGGGCAAGGCTACCTTCTTCCAAGGCAGCGACGAAAAGACGGAGCGAAATGGGGTCGAGATCACGCGAAAGCGAAGGGATCGGCGTAACGGGTTTCATTGCGATGGGTATAGCCATGCGATACATTTCATGATCAAGACCTTCTTACATTGCGGCCTATAACGCTCGTCAAGCCAAAGGCTGGGCCGTCCGGATTATCCGAAGCCATCAACCGTGATCTATCGTGCCTTAGCCGATGTGGTTCTGCTGATTCATGCCGCTTTCGTGATTTTTGTCACCATCGGCGGCGTGCTCGTATTGTACAAACGCGCCCTGATGCCTTGGCACTTGGCGGCTTTGGCATGGGGTGTGCTCATCATAAGCATGGGATGGATCTGCCCGCTCACGCCACTGGAAAACATGTTGCGCCAGTTTGCCGGACAAGAAGGCTACGCCGGCGGCTTTATAGAGCATTATGTCTTTCGACTGATTTATCCATCGGGCTTGACGCGAGAAATTCAGATCGGGCTGGCGGCAGGGCTGCTTATCGTCAATGCGGGCATCTATAGTTGGATCTATGCGCGACGGCCAAAGAGATAAAAGTAGCGAACGAGTCCCGTCATGAGGATGCCGCAAACAGACGGGTCTATAAGATCCGGATCACCATGCGAAAAAACGCCGGCACTGCGTGACGCAGTGCCGGCGTTTTATACGGCCTTTAGAGACGAAACCTTCATCGATTGACGAGTTTGGCTGGAATCGTCAAGACCAGCAAGGCGCCGGCAACGAGTACGACCGCGGATACGTACATCGCGATGGTCGAGCTTTGCGTCAAGTCGCGTAGCCATCCAATAAAGTACGGACTGACAAACCCGGCAAGCCCGGCGAACGCGTTGATCGCTGCGACGCCTGCGGCGGCGGCGCTACCCACCAGGAAGGCGGATGGCATGGCCCAGAATAGCGGTCCCGGCGTAATGACGCCCGCAGCGGCAAGCGACAGGCCCAGCAACGCCAAGGGCACATTATGCCCAGCCATCGCTACGACGAGATATCCCGCCGCCCCCATGAGCATGGGGATGATCACGTGCCATCGACGCTCACCCGTACGATCCGAGCTACGCCCAAAACTCAACATGGCAACGATCGCCACGATATATGGCACCGCCGACAACAAACCGATATTCAACACACCGGTAACGCCCGAGGCTTTAATCAAGGTGGGCATCCAGAACGTCAACCCGTATTGACCCATAATGACGCAAAAATAGATCAACGACAGCAGCAGCATGCGAGGATCTCTAAACATATGTCCGACGGACGACAGCACTTGGGCATGGAGGTTCGGTGGCACCTCCAACTGCTTTGCGATGTGGGCTTTTTCAGAGTCCGTCAACCACTTGGCTTTATCCGGAGAGCTGTCCAAGACGAACAACGTCGCGATCCCCAGCACAATGGAAGGAAGCGCCTCGAGAAAAAACATCCACTGCCAACCAGAATAGCCATGAGTATGATGAAACGCCGACATGATCCACCCAGAAATCGGGCCGCCCAGCATACCCGCGACAGGGATCGCCACCATAAACAACGCGATGATTTGCGATCGTCGGTTGGACGGATACCAGGACATCAGGTAATAAATCACGCCGGGGTAGAACCCGGCTTCGGCCGCGCCCAACAAGAAACGTAAAACATAGTATTGCGTCGGTGTCGTAACCCAGACAAAGGAGGCAGAGATTACTCCCCACGTCAGCATGATCCGGGCAATCCAGACTCGTGCACCGACCTTGCGCAGAATCAGGTTGCTAGGCACTTCTAACAGGAAATAGCCAATAAAAAATATCCCCGCACCCAACCCATATACCGTTTCGCTGAAGTTCAGCTCATCGAGCATCTGCAGCTTGGCAAAGCCAACGTTTACCCTATCGATATACGCCGCCACGTAGCAGAACATCAAAAAAGGAATCAGGCGCCAAGTAATCTTTCGATACAGGCGTTTTTCCTCATCTACAGGTAACGCGACAGGTGATGACAGTACAGCATTATTCATGGTTTCCCCTTGCTTTATTCGTGTGAACTATGAACCAGCCAAACTCATAATGACCTCGGTCAATACGCGTGCTCCAGCGGCCGCATCGGCCGCTGTAATCGATTCAGACTCGTTGTGAGTAATCCCCTCATGACAAGGAATAAAAAGCATTGCAGACGGACAAATCGGATGGAGATATCGCGCGTCGTGCCCGGCGGCTGACAGGATTTCCATCCGAGTAATGTCCAACAGATCGGCAGCGTCACGGATGCGTTGCCTCATGTCCTGCGGAAACTCCAACGACATGGCGCTAGAGAGTTCATCGACCTGAACGTGACAAGGTGCTGCATGCGTTTCACAAATGCCTGCGATGGCATCGCCCAACGATGCCAGCACATTGGAGTCAGGATGACGCAGGTCGATAGAAAAGCGCACGCGACTTGGCACAACCGATGGTGCATTGGGTGTCACATCAAAACGGCCGATGGTGAATTTCACGACATCGTGTTCGTCATGGATGTGTATGGTCAGCGCCTGAATAATACGCATCGCGGCAAGCAAGGCATCGCGGCGCTCGCTGCGCAACGACGTTCCCGCATGCGATGCCTCGCCCTCTATGTTGACCATAAAAGTGCGTTTTCCCTGAATACCGCTTACCACACCTATCGCCTTGTGCTCGCGCTCGAGCAGCGGTCCTTGTTCGATATGCGCCTCAACGTAGGCGAAGGTCGGCCGGCCCAGGTCTCGCTGTGGGATATCTGCCATCGCTTGTTGTGCATCGCGCAGGGCATCGCCTACCGAGATGCCCTGCGGATCTCGGATCGACGTGATTTGATCCAGACTGCGCGCCCCCCCGAACACGGATGCGCCCATCATGCCGGGTGCAAAACGCGAGCCTTCTTCGTTCATCCAGGCAACGACCTCAATAGGCCGGACCGGACGAACCCCCGATTCGACAATAGCCTGGCATGCCTCCAGCGCTGCTAACACCCCGTATGCGCCATCGTACTTGCCACCTGTCGGCTGGCTATCCAGATGCGAGCCCGAGATAACGGGCGCGGCCAGAGAGTCTGTGCCCTCCAGGCGCAGGAAAATGTTTCCGGCCTCATCACGAGATGCCTGCAACCCGATAGTGTTTCCCCAATCAATCAATTGACGGCAGGCGGCAATGTCCTCTTTTGACAAGGCTTGTCGATTGACGCCACCACCTGGGGTTGCACCAATGCGTGCGAGTGACTCGTGGCGATCCCACAGACGTTGCTGAGATACTCGCGCAGAAGTCAGGTTGCTCATGATGTCTTCATAATTTGCGACGGCATGGCACGCGGATCGCGCGGCAGCCACCGGCCCTGCGACACCGTCGCGAGAAAATCTGCGACCAACTGATTGAACAACGCAGGCTCCTCGAGGTTCAGCGTATGGCCAGACTTGGGCAACACTGCCAATCCTGATGCGGGAATGGTCTGCTTGAGAAAAATCCCTGGCTGCAGACAATGATCGTCCTCATCACCCACCACGATCAACGTGGGTACGAACATGGCCTTCAGTTGATCCTCGAGATCATATAAAGAAGGTCGACGCGCCTGAACTCCGCGCATCGTCATCGCCGCTCCCTTCGCGCTATGCTGCGACAAATGCTCGGCGAACTCTTTCCAGCCTCGCGGGTCTTTAAGCAAAAAGGCGATACGTGACGCCGCCAAAGCATAGGTTTTCGAAAACTCGTTCGATCCTTGCTTCTCGAACTGGGCGGCAACCTCCAACGATACGTTTTGAAAGTATTCTTCGTGCTCCTTTTCCGCACCGTAGCCCGCGCCGGCGACGACGAGCGACAAGGCACGCTCCGGCGCGATCAGCCCAAAATGAACGGTCGCGAAGCCCCCCATAGAAAGTCCGACAATGTGCGCCTTCTGGATATTCAACGCATCCAACACGCTGACGATATCGAGTGCCGCCTGACGCTGTGAATATTGCTCCACATTTTCAGGAACATCCGAAGGCGGATAGCCACGAGCATTGAACGCGATGCACCGGTGACGCCGCGAAAAATAGCGCATCTGAGGTTCCCAGCTACGCATATCGCCACCGAATTCGTGCACAAAGACAATGGGCTCGCCCTCCCCGGCTTCTTCGTAAACCAGTTGAACATCATCGGTAGTCTTGATGATCGGCATATGTGCTCCAGTCAGAATAGGTTTTCGGGGACGTCGATCGTACGAGCCAGCTCTACCATGTCGGGCAGCAGCTCACTAAAACGATCGGCCCAGGCTTCTGGCACCGTGATGCTGACCTTGACAAAGCGATGACCAAAACGCTTGGTGTGATACGAGCCTTGTCGGATCATGATGCCCTTGGTCTGATAGGCGGCGACCAACGCTTCGGGCTTGATGCCGGCGCCGACCGTTTCGATAATCAGCAGGTTTGCCTGGGACGGATAAACGGGCACCGAAAAACCCGGGATACCCAATGCCGCCTTGGCAACGACCTCTTGGTTGCGACGCTGACGTCGCCAGATCTCCGGAAACCACTGGGCCTTGCTCTTGAGCCCCGCAATGGCGGCTCTCTGAGAGAGAACATTGCTACCCAAGTTGTTCGGGGGGGCAGACGCAAACCTCTCGACCAAGTCCTCGTGCGCCAACACAGCCCCCAGTCGCATACCGGCCAGGCCCAACCATTTAGAGAAGCTATAGATCTGGATAGCCTTTTCCGGATAGAACCGGAACGCCGGGGTAAAGTGCTCGGCAAAACTGCTGTAGGTCGCATCGTGAATCAAATACGCGCCGACCGACTTGGCGATTTCGGCAAATGCCTTGATCTCGTCCTCCGTATGGCAAGTGCCCAGAGGATTGTTGGGGTCAACGAGGTAAATGACGCGGGTATTTTCCGTAACGGCGGCGCGCAGTTGCTCTATTGTTAACTTGTAATGCTGTTGCGCGTTGTAAATCGGCAGTTCGATCACATTCGCACCGGCCTTCTTGGCGAAATGAATCGGCCATGCCCAGCTGGGATCAGTAGTCACGAAATCCGTCCCGGGCGCGCACACATTGCTGCAGACGTTATAGAGCGCCTCGACCGCGCCATCCGTCACCAGCACAGCGGCGTCGGGGGTCCCCATGTCCACGCGGATCAGTTCACGCAACTCTTCAAAGCCGGCTGGCGGCGCATACGCATGATATTCGCCACTATCGAGGGCTTGGATTACCGCTTCTCGGACAGAGTCATGTGGAGGATAGTGGTTGGTGTTTTGCCCCAGCCACATCAAGCCCGGCGTATTGCAAAGCTGATCAAAATATTGATTACGGATTTGAAAGTTTTTCATGGCAATTTATAGATAGCGAATAAACCGTCGTCACACGACGGCACGGCGCGAAGCAATACCCCCGTCAACCGTGAACACGGTGCCCGACGTGTAGCCAGAGCGAAATGAGGCGAGGAACAAGAACAAATCGGTGATCTCGTGAACTTTGGCCGGACGCCCTAGCGGATATCGTTCGAGCAACTCCTCATAGCGATCCGCGTCGCCAAGCCGGTTCTCCGCGAATTTTTTGAGCATGTTGTAGATACGGCTCGTATCGACGGGGCCTGGGTTCACACCCACGACGCGAATGTTGTCATCCAGACTAGAGCCCCCCAACGCGCGGGTCATCGCCATCAACGACGCATTGCCGGCAGCGCCCTCGATGTAGTTGGGATCGCAGACTTCACCCCCATTGCCGATGTTGTTGAGAATGACGCCACCGCCTCGCTGCTTCATGCGTGGGTACACCAAGCGCATCATGTCCGCGTACCCAAAGCCCTTTAAAGCCCAGCCATCGCGCCATTTTTTACCGTCGAGGTCGAACAGCGTGCCGCTGGGGATCACCCCAGCGTTGTTCACCAACACATCGATATCGCCTGCATCGTCCACGATCTGTTCACAGGCATCTGGCAGGGTCATGTCTATGGCGGAGACGGTCACGGCGACCTGACTGCGTTCCTGGATCTCGCGACGCAGCTCTGCCAGTTTGTCAGCCGAACGCGCCGTCAGATGCACATCGCACCCCTCCTCGGCAAAAGCGTACGCCAGCCCTTCTCCTATGCCCTGCGACGCGCCCGTGATGAGAATTTTCTTCCCTTTCAACTGCAAATCCATATTTTCCAGTTCCCTTTTATAAGCACCTGAATCTTCTTTGTGTATACATAATAGGCATTTCTTGTATACATAAAAAGCCAGGGTTAATACTTAACAGGCTTTAAGAAGAGACGATCACGTTACAATCACGTCAAACTGAAACTGGGAGTCCCCTTTTTGACAGAAGCCGTCACCTTTGCCGCGTCAATCCAACAAACCCTAGAGCAGGAGATCCTCTCGGGCGTCCTTTCCCCGGGAACTCGCCTCGAAGAAGAAGAGTTGGCCGCGCGTTTTCGTTGCTCTCGCACACCGGTACGCGAGGCGTTGCGACAATTGGCGGCAGCGTCGTTGATCACAGTACGCGCACGACAGCCGGCAGAGGTGTCGGCGCTGTCGGCGCGCAAACTGATCGAGATGTTCCAGGTAATGGCCGAGCTGGAAGGAATGTGCGCGCGGCTAGCCGCCAGACGGGCGACGGCCGAGCAGATTGCATGTATACAAGCAGCGCACGAACGGCTAGAGGCTGTCGCCGACAGCGAAGACGTGGATCTGTTCTATGAAATCAACCGGGAATTTCACGAAGCGATCTACGAAGCCAGTCAGAATGAATTTTTGGCAGAGCAGACGCGTGGCTTGAGAAACCGGGTCGCGCCCTATCGAAAGCTGGTCACGCATCGGCGGCGGCGGCGAGTCGATTCGTTGACGGAGCACGCTGCCGTGTTAAATGCCATCATCAAAGGTGACGAAGATCTGGCTGATCGCGAAATGGCGGACCATGTGAATTTGCTAGGGGAGAAACTGCTGGACTTTATTGCGTTGTTTCCGGAAAACGCCCAGGGTGCTTGAGTAGGAGGCAGCCAGCATTGCCTGTGTGCTTCATCAGCACATTGATCGGGTGTTGTTCCAAACGGCTGGGCGCGCACCGTAATGCGCGCCCAGCCGTTCATGCCTCAATCATCAGAGATGCTGCGCCATAGCGGGATCGCTGACGCCGTGGCTGCCGTTCTCCATCCGTCCAGCGAAGCGGCGCTCGAAGCCCTCGGCAACAACGCTGAAGTCATACCAATTGCCGCTGTCCTCGATGGACCAATGGTGTTCTGCCACCGTGTCCGCCTCAACCGCCAAGGTCCATGGCCCATCCGTGCGGTAAGCATTGGCCTGCAGCGAGGCCTGCACCACAGCCGTGCCATGATTGCTCACCTTCACGTACACCGCGTTGCCGGCGAGCTCATAGCAAACCTGGACTTCCAGAGCCACGCCCCGTTGCGTATTGCCAGAGAACGTCCGAACGAACCCGTTGGTGCTGTAGACCCACAGATCGTAATCGCCACCGTTCCACGTGTCGGATAGCGTCTTGCCCGCTTCGACGGTGTAGCGGCGGGGAATCAGATCCAGGTTGCGCTTGTCGTAAACATGGAACACTGCCCCAACACTGCCCGTGTTACTGAACAGCAGCTCCACGGCACCGTCCTGCCCAATCCTGGCGCTGGTGTGCAGCTCATAGGGCAGTGCTCGCGACAGACGCGTGCCAGTCTCCTGGTACAGCGGCTGCGGCGTCGCGGGCGCCTGGGTTACCGCCGTCGTGGGCAACAATCTCTGCGCCTCATTGATCGCGACAAAGTTGCTCGTGTCGGGCAATTTGGGCACAACCGGATCATTCGGACTGACGAAATCGAAGCACGAAGTGAGATCGCCGCAGACCGCACGATGCCATGGGCTGATGGCGTCCACTGTGATGTCAAAGCGCGTTTCCAGGAACCGGCCCACCGAGGTGTGATCGAACACTTCCGAATTAACCCAACCGCCCTTGCTCCACGGAGACAACACATACATCGGTACGCGTGAACTCAGGCCCCACGGACGAATTGTTCCGCTGGTGGGATCATCGGCCGACAGATAATTGCCCACGGAGGCATCGAAATATTCGCCATCCAATGGCACGGTGGACTTGCCCATCAAAGCGCCGTTGGCATCATAGGACGGCACCGCCGGCATCGGCAGATGGTCGAAGAAGCCATCGTTCTCGTCGAAAGTCACAAAAACAGCGGTTTTGCTCCAGACTTCGGGATTGGACGTCAGCGCATCCAACACGTCCGCGACAAAATCGGCTGCCCCGGCCACGCCCTCACGGCTGCCCGGATGCTCGGCCAGATCCTGCGTGGGCAGCACCCAAGAGACCTCCGGCAGGGTGCCATTCATTACGTCCTTCTTGAGTTGCGCGAGGAAATTGACGGCACCGTCGTCCTTCTCGGGACCGCCCGTCAACCCATGCTCATAGATTGGTGAACCCGGCTGAGCGGTGCGGAAACTCTCGAAGGCCAGGCAACCATGCATGGCGCCCGTCCAGTTGTTGTTCATGTTCTGGTAGATATGCCAGCTCACGCCCGCGCGCTCTAGCACGTCCGGCAACGTGTCCCATTTGAAGGCGCTATTTGTGTACTTGTAGTTGTAGGCGCCTGTCTCGGGATCGATTTGCCCCGAGCCATCGGGCTGCTGCGCCCGACCCGCTGCCCAGTTCGACGGGTTCGGCCAACAGCGCGAGTTGACGGGCTCGGAGTCAGTATCGGTGCAGTTGATACCCCGCTTGAGCAGTTCCGGATTGGCGTTGGAACCTGACCAGAAGATAATGCGGTTCGGATCGGTGCCGGTGAGAATAGAACAGTGATAGCCGTCACAGATCGTGAAAGCATCGGCCAGCGCGAACTGGAACGGAATGTCCTGGCGCGTGAAGTAGCCCATCGTCGCCTGGTTCTTGAACTGAATCCAGGTATCCATCTTTCCTTGGTTCCACGCCGCTTGCTGGTCGGGGAAATTATGGGGCGTACCGGATCCGATCAACGCGTTGCTGGTCCGCGAGTCGCGGTGAAAAGGCAGGATTTCCTCGCCGCCACTCGGGTTTGGCTGGAAAAATACCGACTTGCCGTTGGTCAGCGGGATCGGGAAACGATCACCGAAGCCCCGTACGCCACGCATCGTACCGAAGTAGTGATCGAACGAACGGTTCTCCTGCATCAGGATCACGACGTGCTTGATGTCTTTAATGGTGCCGGTATCGACGGCGGCGGGAATTGCGAGCGCGCGCTGAATGGAAGCTGGCAGCAAAGCCAAAGCCGACAGCGCGCCGGCCGTCTTGGCCGATGCGCGAAAAAACTGCCGACGTCCTGGCAAATCAGGTAAATGCGAATTGGAGATCTTGGTCATGGAGCGACTCTTGCGTTAGGTTGGACGGGACGGGCGTTTAAGGCGCACAGCGCAACTGGGGCTCGGGCTGCTCGGGGTTAGGCGGCGATGGCGTGTCATCGTCGTCGTCGTTACCGCTGCCACAAGCGGCAAGGGTCAAGCTCAGAGCGATGGCCGCAACGAGGGCGCGGCCCGGTGCAAAGTACGAGGTCATGAATACTCCTGGTTAGGGAACGTTGCCGGGTCTGGATAGCAGCAAAGCCATAAGGACGCCGCATTACTGATCGAGAATGCGGCACAAGTTCAGATCAGGTCCGGAACGCAGATTAGGCGTCGTACATGACAGGCAAATGAAAAACACTCAATTCAAAAAAATACATTTTTGAATTTTATTCATATAGAATTTCACCCGGCCGCTGGCTGGATTCAGCCGCGGCGCTCCCCTCAACGTCAATCCGCGCCCGCGCGCCCCACCGCCGATCCATGACCTGCATTGCCAGCGCATCTCTGTTAGCCCCGTCGGTCTCCCCATTAGCCGAGTCGCCTTGGACACGGCGCTCGCGCGGCCTGATCCTGGATCTGGACGGCACGCTGATCCGGGGACACGAAGTGATCCCCGGCGCTCGGGAACTGCTGGCCTGCTGGTCTGACCGCTATGTCATCGTCTCCAACAATTCCACGGACACGGCGGCCAGTCTGGCGCCGCAACTGCAGGGTTTGGGTTTGCCGGTCGAGGCTGGCTCCGTGGTTCTGGCCGGAGAACAAGCCGTGCACCATATCGCGCGCAGCTATCCGCACTGCAAGCTGATGTTGTGCGGCTCCGAGCATCTGCAGGCATGCGCGGCAGGCCTTGGCCTAGTGCTGGTGTCCCGAGACGCGGACGTCGTGCTGCTGGCGCGCGACGTCGGCTTCAACTATGCCAGGCTGCAGGCCGTGACCCGTGAACTGATGCGGGGCGCAACGCTGATGGTCAGCAATGGGGACCTCACCCACCCCGGCCCCAAAGGGTCAGTGGTGCCGGAGACCGGCGCGTTGCTACGAGCGGTACTGGCCTGCGTACCCGCCGTCCACCCGCACATACTCGGCAAGCCGTCAGCCATGTTGTTCAAAGAGGGATTGCACCGGCTGAAGCTGTCGGCGGAGGATGTCACAGTCATCGGCGACAACGTGCGTACCGACGCGCTAGGCGCGACACGCATGGGAATGGGCTATCTGCTGGTCGGCAGTGCACCGCATGCGGATGCGCCGGACGTGGCGCGGCTGCTTGAGATCGAGTGCGTACGTCGGCATGCGCTACCTGAGGGCATTGCAGAGGGCGACGAGGGTCAGTAACGCTTGGCCAAACGGAACCCTCGGAAGGGGAAGTAATCGTTGAGCCGACTCACGCCGTAACGGCGTGATGTCTGAAAGAACGTCTATTTCAATCGAGCGTAAGACCTCTCGATCATCACCAACGCGAATATCTCGCTGTCGGGTGAAAACCGCACGGGAACGTTACTTCCGACCGTTAGCATGGGCACGGCTTCCTTATGGAACATCTGCTCGATATCGACCGTGAATGGCGGCAACCCAACGTCGTCCGGCCGCACCGCCAGCTTGAGCTCATACCATTGCTTGTGGCGCTCCACCTCAAGCCTACCGTTATATTCCGCCTCGAGAATCGTAGCGGTGCCTTGAGCGCCATTGTCATGCAGATCCTGAGCAATATCGGTGAGCACGGCACTCCGGTAGACGATCAATCCGCAGCCCACCATGAACACGGTAATCGCCCCATTTATGTACAGCATGGCACGTATTACATCTTCTTCCCATATTCCCATGGCAAGGCAAATCAGGCAGCCAATGAATGCGGCTGTCCCTAGCAGCATGAAAATAGGCGCCCCCAGTGTTGTAAACAGGTAGGCGCGCATCTTCGATGCTACGCGGCTGCGTGGCATCAAGCCGCCAGGACCAAGACTTTTTTCTGGTCCATTTTCAGATACATGCCCAGGGTATTCCATAGATTTTGTAATGCCAGGCACAGCCAGCGAATGACCATTCCCCCCGACGCCACCACCGTAAAAGAGAACAAAGCAATGGTCGTACCCAGCATGAACAGCGTACCGGAGGCCACGCCAAGAACGCCTGATGGCATGTCTATAGTCAGGGGCGCAATCGAATACAGATTATGCGCCGGCTTGTTTTGAATAAACACGTTAGTGGTTGGTAGCTTCATGCAGCTCAGCATGTCGTTCTTCGAAACCCCAGTCATATAGGGTCCTAGTCCGATGCTGCGCCCGCTGCCCATACATCCCCAGAATGGCATAGTGGCTCTCCTTGTCAGGCACTCCAGATTTCCGCTTCGAACAACTCGTCGTCGCGTTCTACAGCTCCCAAGCGTCGTTTGATCGACTCATCGTCGCATACCGCTCGGTGAAAGCGTGTTTTTTCCAACTTTACATCTGCAAAATCACAACGGTGCAACACTGCATAGGATAGATCGGAATAGCGCAGATCGGCACGCGCGAAATTACAACGCTCTATCACCGCTTTTCCGAAACTGCTCATATCGAGCCGTGTATCCGAGTAGTTGGTGTCCTGCACCCGCGCCCCATTCCACAGAGACTGACTGAACACAGCCCCCGTGAAGCTGGTGTCATTTATTTCCGTATTAATAAACAAATTACTGACGGCCTTCGCATAATCGAAGCGGCATTTTTGTAGCTTGGCGTCCGTGAAATTGCACATAGCCATGTCGCACTCCGAAAAATCGACCTCTTCCAGAACCGCCTCATTGAACTGCGCGCCCGAGATATCCTGCCCGGAAAAGTCATAACCCGACAGCTTGCAACCCGAAAACATCACCTCGCGGAGAATGGTCCCCTTGAGATTCAAACCATGCATATCGAGTTGAAAAAAAGAAGCCTTGGATAAATCCGCATCGCTAAAATCCGCACCCTCGAGTTGAGTCTCCATGAAGTCGGCAGCGGTCAGCACTTGCCCCTGCCATTTGGAATCTCGTGCGTCGCAGTCGACCAGTGCCAGATCGTCAGCAGAACAATTGCCAAATGTCGAGCCACGCATCATGCAATTAAGCAGCTTGAGGTCGCTGAGTTTGGCGTCCATGAATACGGCGCCCTCTAGTTCGCACTGATCGAATCGGCAGCCTGACAAATCGGCACCTGAGAAGCGGGCGCGCGGAAAACGACAATGAGAAAAAAAGCTGTCTTTTAAGTGAGTGCCGGCGAAACGTACGTCGGAAAAATCGGCACCCCGGAAAAGCATACCCTCCAGGTACTCGTCACCGAATGACTCACCCGCAACGTTCACCCCGATCAACGTGTCGAGCGAGGCTGTTTTGGCCAGTATGTCCGCTTTATTCATCGATGCCTCCTCAACTCAACGGTAGATTGCGCCGTTTTGGCACAGTACGTGTACGTTCGATATAGGCCTGATCGATGATGGTGGATGCATCCAGCAGCGTTTCAGACATGTCCGCCCTAAAGAGATTACACCGCGACAAATTGGTGCCAATAAACCTGGCTTTCTGGAAGCTGCCATTCATCAGGTTGCTGCCCGACAGATTAGCCTGGTCAAAATTGGTTCGCACAAAGGACGACAAAGGAGTCTGCACCCGATGCAGGCGGCAGGCTTCCAGGATCGCCAGAGAGAAATCGCACTGTTCGAGTATCGTGTCGACGAAATTAGCGTGCTCGAACCGCACCTCCCGAAACAGGCTTTGGACAAAATGACAGTCCGAAAACACCGGCTGAGCCAGGACCATGCCTTCGTCGAGCGTCAGTTTGGTTACCCGGCACTTCTGCATTTCCCAATGCACCAACTGAGTCTGATCAAAATCACAACTGGTCAGCGTGCAGTCGATCATGGTCACATCTTCGAAGAGTCCTGCATCGAGATCCATTTTCTCCAGCGTACACGTCTCGAAACGACAGTTGCGCAGTGTCATGCGCGTCATCTGAAGGTGGCGTACGTTCGTCTCCGTTAGTACGCAGGAGTCGAACGCCATATCCTCCGCATTGAAATCCTCCAGCGTCGCCTCGGCAAATCGGCAATCACGGAACACCACAGGCGTACGGGCAATGATGTTGCCAATATAGGCGCCAGCCAGACTGTTGCCGTCGAAACGCGCCTCGCTGATATTCGCCTGCTCCATTCTTGTGCGGTCCAGGCAGGCGCCCTGAAAATTCGCCCGCGCAAGCACCGTTTCCCTGAAAATTGCTCCCGCCAAGTTGCAACCCGATAGATCCGCTCCTTCCAGCCAGCATTCGGAAAAATCAGCGCCCTGCAAATCCATCCCGGACAAATCGGCCCCGGTGAGATTCATGCCGGATAGATTACGGCCTTTCTCATAGCGCGCCAGGATGCGTCGTCGCAAGACGACGGCGCGATGCTCATCCACTCGAGCCACACCGTCCTGAAACTGAACCGAATATAGGTACATCTTGTTGAGCGATTGACGTGCAAAATCATAAACTTCGCCCAGCGTGGATTGCCCAGCCTCAGGCGAACCTGCGGCGATGCCGCGCAACGTCCGACGCGTGTCCACCGACTTCATGTCAAGGCCTGTCAACAGAGCATTCGGCGGGCCGCTGCGTGCAATATGCGGGCGGCCGGACGAACTGCTCATGTCCGCCCGCTCGTACACACTGCGTCTGAGGGAGCGCTCGAACTCCGACTCCTCGGGAACACCCGCGGGCGGCTTTCCTGCCAGTACGTCCTGGCGCTCGCGTTCATGTTCGGCCAGCAGTTCTTCCAGCTCGTGATTATTACGCTCAACCATGGCGGGCAAGTCGGACAAATACATCGGCTTTATAGGTCCGACGAAGCTGCCAGTCGCGCCATCGGGGCCGCCCTCCATGTACTGTCGAATCTTCGCCAGCATGGCATGATCGTCGAGAGGCTGCGTTTCAAACCACGGACCCAGCAAATCGACGGGCAGCAAGTCCTCGTCCCGCAATGCCACGAGCGCCGCCGTTTCATGGTCGCAGCGGGTCTGAAAGGTTTTCAGGTAATGCGCTTGGTCGCGGGGCTCTCCGATGCGTTCCAGGCCTGCCATCAAGGCGGTCACATCGTAAGCGTCATCCTCCTCGATCGGTATAGATCCATGAAACAGCAGCACATAGCTGCAGCGATGAGGGAGGAACCATACGGTAGTCGGACGCATAGAGATTTCGTCCAACATGCCCTGATGGCTACGGCGCTCGATGAAAACACGCGCCTTTAGCGGCGGCAGCACGCCCGACCAACACTCGAGTTCGGGATGCATGTTCCATATCTCGAACGACTCATCCATGCGCAACGCATCGCGATCGTTCCATACCTGGTCGGGCGGAGCAGCATTGAACAAGGAGGGTTGCATATCATCAAAAAAACCGGTGCCTACCTCTTCTATCCACTTTTGATCGTAGGTCCCCATTTTCTCCGCACGATGTGGCCAGTCGATCCGTATCTGCCCGAAGTTCAATGGCCGTACCTGTTGCCCACGGTCATGGATGCGTTCTGTCGGTGACTCCAGATTGGGTAGACGTACCGCACGCAACCCGGGTTCGACTTCGATCTCTTCCAGACCGGTTCCTAGCGGATTGTCCGGATTGCTGGGCCCACCGAAGGAATTGCTCCAGGTCAACGGCATGCATTCAAATGGCATCGGCTCGGACATGGTGTTTCCGGTCCAATACCTATTACCGAGAACCAACCCATCTTTGCGTTTGTCGTCGACGCGCACGCTCACCATGCAGGACTTCTTTTCTTCCTGCTGATGCGTGTATGCATAGCCGCTCACCATGTACTCCGGATGCGGTTTGGGCATGACGAAATCCAGTATTTCGTCAGCATCGAGCTCGGGAAGTATCTCCTGCACGAGCGTAAGCTCGGGCATCAATCGGGGATGGCCTTCTTTTTGCTCAACCAAGGCGGCCACTGTCACCGCCAGATGGATCTCATTGCGCCACCGATAAGGCCTGGGCAACGCCATCAGGCGCAGCGGTTTGACTGTCTTCATCGCTGCTTGTTATCCGAATTTGAGTTTCTTGCACGCTTTCCAGAGTGCGATACCTGCCTGTTGAATTTTCTTTCGAGCATTCGCCCGTTGATCCTCGGTCACTTCAGTAGTCAGTAGCGTCACATAGAAATCGCCACCAAAACCAATCTCTTTGAGAGGGGCGATAGACGAGAGTTTCGCCCAAGTAAGCGACGTAGAAAGCAGTGCACCGCTGGCGCTACCCCCGACTGCCGTCAAGGGGAGCAACGCATACATTTCGTAGCCGCCGCTATAGATACCCACAGAATAGTCCGCAATACTTTCGTCGTGATCGGCCGTGGCCCGATAGTGCGCGCAATTGATCGTGAGCGCGCCAGATGTCGTTTGGATAAAACTGTTATCCACTGTCCACACGGAACCATTGTTTATGTGCCTGGTTTCTTTTCCCAGGTAGGTCTCCGTGACCAGCCCCTGAACCATGGCATTGAAATAGCCGAAGATTTCCAATCCAGAGGGACTCGGGTTATCGGCAACTGCGATCGATACCGCCGCGGCAGTTCCCGCCAGGGCCGCATCACGTGGCGACATGCCGGCCGCCAGCGCCTCTCGCGTCTTGTCCTCGGCGGCACTGCTGCTCGCCCCAGCCCTGGCAGCCTCTTCTCCCGCGATGGCAATAGCTTGGTCGGCGCGCTCCTGGTCGGACAGCGAAGCAGGCAATTTATCGACGCGCGACGCGGCGCCATTCGCAGCCACTCGCGGGTCCGCGACCGTATTACCCACCAGGTTCTGGGCCAGATTCTGCAAATCAACGCCCTGCTTGGTAATCTCACCGGTGTTCGGATCACGAATGGTGGGATTATTCGAGGCAATCTGCGCGGCCGTTTCGCTTGCCGCCGATGCTGTCATTCGATCGACTCCCGAATCCAGCAAAACATCCATGACGCTGCTCTGAATATTGCTCTCGTCGAGTGCGATGCCGCTCACCCGAGCCATGGCGTCAGCGGCGCTGGATCCAGGAATGGGAGTAAAACCAATGGTCGGAAGGTCAGACATGACGCATCGTCCTGAGGAAAGGTACGTGATAGCTCAAACGCCTCTGGCACAACCAGGAATGGCAAACAGAACGCATCATCACTTAATACGATGAGAAATGGCAGTAGTCATCAGCACCCCAAAAATCACCAGGTCCAGCACCGTCCAACGAATATCATTGGCAGACCCCTTGTTTTTCCACAGCACGAGATCGGAATCCAACCCGGCCAAATAAACGCGTCCCCCACTCCCTATGAACGATGCTCCGGACACGGCCTTGCTCAACGTACCGAATTTGTGGCGATAGTAGTACCCAGACACCGACGACAAGGCTGTCGAATAATACGTGCGTTCGTAGCGACCGATGGCATGACCACTATGGGTGCGCACATCCTCCCCCGTGCTTTTCGTTTTGATCGTATCGCAATCGACGAGGAAGTCATGGCCCCCCATGTTGTAGGTGGTCGTCGAAAAATTGGTATGTATCGCGCTGCCCTTAATGTCGACTTGCTCTGCATTATTGAAAGAGTAGTCCGTATTGCCATGCACGAGCATCGTCAAATAACCATAGATCGAAAACGAATCCGCCTGGGGAGTGGACTGGGCGAGCACCGCTGCCACGGCTTGAGCGGCGGCCATGTCGGGGCTGATACCTTGATCCAGGTATCCCTGAAATTTAGTATCAAATAGCGCAGAAGACGCAGTGTCCATGGCGCCAGCATCGGCAAGCGCCTGTTTCCCCTGGTCACGAGCGATTCCCGCTTTGTCGACCTCTCCACCACTTTGCTCGGCCGCCTGCCAGGCATTGCGCGTGTCCTGCATCACAGACTGGCCGGCTCTGGCAGGATCCGCCAGCGTCACGCCGACCAATTGCTCGGCCACCGCCTGCTCCTGTCCGGGACTGCGGCTGGCCAGCTCTCTGGCCGTTGCGGCCGATGCCGCGGCCGTCACCGGATCCCCCCCATGATTCATGATGCGAGCCTTGACCATCGCCTCTAATTCGGCGGGCGTGGGATTGGGATGATTGGCAAAATAGCCGCCGACTTCATCGACAGCTTGTGCCGCTTTAGAGCCGGGGCGGACGTACGGAATCTCACCACTCATCGATAGTCTCCCCTGGACAAAATCATCATGGCAGAATGATCAAGGCAATCACCGTCTTGATAAGACGGCTGTTGAATTTTTCCATGTACTTGTTCGGTACCGTCTCATGGGAGACGCCTTTGAACCCAATACGTCCGGCCCCCCAAGTATCCATGCGCAGTGCAGAGCCAACCCGCACGGTGCCATAGCTGGCATTGACGAGATTGAGATCGACCCCGACCCCTGTCAGGGTCAGATCCACTAAGGGATTCGTCGTCACGGTCGTCGTACCCAGAGAGACAGAGTAAACGCTCCGTGACGAACGTTTATGGTTATGAACGATGTTGGTTTCCGTCTCCGAAGCGAGGATCGCTACCGTTTCCGCCGTCAACTTGACGTCCTTGGCCGTGAGGTGAAAATCGCCTGCCGTATGGTTGTATTCCACCGCTCCCTTCGTCGTCTTGATTTGGCTGTTCTGCAAATCAAGAGTGACTTTGTCGTGCACGACGGCGGTCAGATTTTCATGAATGTCGATGCCAGCCGGCATCAAGGTACCGTCCTGCGTCGCATTGATAATCGCAGCCTGAGCCGGGGCGGCCAACTCGGGAGACATGCCCGCGTCGTTCATTGCAGAGGTCGTCTCCGATAGCATTTCGCGCTGAGCGGACGTCATCGGGGCATCGTGATTCTCCAGATACTTGTCGATCTCGCTTTTCCCAGGTGTGCCCTTGCTTCCCGCGGGGCGATATCCCAATAGCTCATCGCCGTTATCCTCTAGACTGGGAAGCTGGCTCTGGCCTTTCTGATAGGTCTGGGTCGCAGCGGATACCGCCGCTGCATCGGGATCCATCCCGGTCTTGAGCTGATTGCGGGCGAGTTCCGCAGCCTCTTGCTGCAAGACCGGATCATCGCCTGCGCCCGTCTTGGCGTGTCGAACAACGATTTCCTCGACGACTTCGGGGGATGCTGATCCGCCCAGATTATTGATCTCCTCATTGACAGCAGCAATGATATCCTCGGCCAGATTCGGCATATACAGTGACCCCTAAAGCCTCGGCTATCAGCCTACGTTGCCGAAAATCGTTTTTTTGAAATTACCGACCTGAACCGAACCGGACGCGCCCAGCAAAAAATGCCCAACGGCGCCAATGTTAGTCAGCGTCTGTACGCCCGTCTGCGTGTCAACCAATATGCCCGTGGTCGATTTGGTGACATCGCCAGTTGTGGTCTCCAGCACGGTGCCCTGGGTATCGGCGGAATAAGCCTTCCGGTTCACCGTGGTGGGCCCGTTAAGCGTGACGTTGGTCTCTTCGCAGATCTCTACCGTCAGTGTCTTCGCCTTGATGCTGTAATGCGCACCGATATCTACGCTGTAATTGCAGCCCACCGTATGATCATGGTTATTCACCACCTCATGACAATGATCCTTCTGCGCCCGCTGATGCACTAACTCAGCCCCCAGCGTGTCATCAAAAAGCATCTTATTGCACATCGTCGGATCACCATATACCGACTGACTACGGAAACCGCTCTGGTTAGCACCCGCAGGCAATTCCACCGGCGGCATATTATTCGCGTTATAAACGCGCCCCAGCACAATCGGCCTATCCGGGCATCCACCAATAAAATCAACGACAACCTCGTCATTAATCCGCGGTAATTGCAGCCCACCAAAACCACCCCCCGCCCACGGGCTCGACACGCGCACCCAGCACGAACTGCTTTCGTTTTTCTGGCCGTAGCGGTCCCAGTGGAATTGGATCTTGATGCGGCCGTATTTATCGGTCCAGAGCTCTTTGCCCGCCGGCCCGACGACACGGGCCGTTTGCGGTCCGTAGGTACGGGGAATCGGCGTAATGCGCGGTGCGCGATATTGGACGTTCGACGGCAATACCGAGAATGAGGCTTCGTAAAACTCCTCCAGGCCACCACCCGAGGAATAGCCGCCAACACTCATCCGATAGTTGACCATCACCACCAGGTATTCGCGGTTTTCCGCGTTACGGGGATGATTGCGCAGCGTAAACAAATGGCCCGCCGCCAGACCTCGAGCATTGCTCAGGCCCATGTTTTGTTCCTGGATGCTTTGCAGTTCTTCGAGACGGATACGGGCATATTGCTCGCCGTGCTGCGCTTCCTGAAAGCCACCCTGCCATTCGAACATTTCCAAATTACCGGGCTCCGAGCCGCCCTTGCGCCTGGACATGGCGTCCAGGCTGGCGCCCGGTTTGGTGAAGTCATAATCGACGGTTGCGTAACCATCCGGCGTGACCTGCGCCGAGATTTCCCACATGGAAACGTATTCTTCCTGAGGGGTCGCCGTGCGATCCGGACCGTAGTACGGAATCGTGTCGTAGCCCGGCATCGGGCTGTGCGAGGCGATATCATCCGTCAGAACCAGGGTGTGCTGGTCTTTTTCGTGCTTGAAGTAGTAGTAGATTCCTTCGTGCTCCATCAGGCGACTGATGAAGGCAAAGTCGGTTTCCTGATATTGAACGCAGTATTCCCACGAACGGTAGCTGCCCGTCAGCTTGATCTCAAACGGATAGCCGTATTCCCCAAGCACTTCTTTGATAATGTCGGGGACGTTCTTTTGCTGGAAAATCTTGTTATCCGACGTCTGCGTCAGATACCAGAGCCAGGGCTTTACCGTGGCCTTATAGATATAGTTGCGTGAAACGCTGTTTTCGCGGCCAACCATAACGCAACGGACCACTTGCCCGCTCAGATAGCGTGTCGCCGCCGACGTCGCCAGCTCCAGGCTCAACGGCTTGCCCAGCAATTGCTTCAAATCCAGGTTGAAGTTCTCCGCAAGCAGCTCGACGTCGAACTCGAATAGCTGTGACAAGCCCTCATAGCCCGCCATTTGCCTGAATTTCAGGCCGTCTACGGCAGTATGGGCAATGATGGGACGGGTCTGAAAGAAGCTAGGGATATCCACAAACAATCTCCGGGGGAGCTCGTCGACCGACTCAAGCATGCGGCTGTCGCTGAATGGTCGTCATGAAAATGACACGCTGACAAGGCAAAATAACCCTGTATAGGTCTCTTCGCAAACTACTCGAATACCCACGGGGCCTCAATGCGGTTTTCCCTGATAGCTATCGTGAATCTATAACTATCTGAAACGACGGGAAAACCCTTCCCTTACTCGCGATCCATCCCGAAGATGCGTTTTGTTACGATAAAGTGGGGACACGTTGCGCCGTAGGTACCTGTTACAGTGTGACCTCTGCTGTTTTTAGGGCGCCAAGACGGCGTCATGACTGTGCCTGCTCTTCCCCCCTCTTCCCGCCCATTTGTCGTTTTGGATGCCTGTGTATTGATGTCTGGCATTGTGCGGCGGCTCATGCTGCATCTGGCCGCGCGTGGCATCTACCAACCTGTCTGGAGCGAGCGCATTGGCGAGGAATGGCGTCGGAATGCGGGGCGACTATGGGCGATCCCGGTGGACGTGCTGGAGACGCAATGGGCAGAGATGAACGAACGCTTTCCGCATGCAGCGCAAGACGATCTGCAGGTCTACGAGAGCGGGTTACGTTACAGCGACCCCAAAGATTTTCACGTTATCGCGGCCGGTTTGGCGCGACGTGCCCGCTGTGGGCTGCAGCAGCCGCCCCAGGTACTGGTGGCCACCTGGAACCTGAAGGACTTTAACCGGTCGGAATTGCGTCGCCAGGGTCTGGATGTATTTAATCCGGACCGCCTCCTGTCGCAGTGGTGGCAAGAGGACGCGGATCTACTGCGTGAGTCGATTCGCGCGGTCCCGACCGACTATATCGCCCTGGGGCGAGACCCTGAACCCCTGGCAGCTACGCTGCATCGCGAGCGCCTGTACCGACTCAAGGCCCTGGTCGCTCGCGACGGGATATAACCGCCGCGGTTGCCTGCCCAGAGTCCAGGTAACGGACGTGGCATGGCCGTTCGTCCCGTTGCATCAGAGCAATCACTCAATGGTCATGATTACTCGCCGCAAAACCCGCCGCATTCAGGATGTCGATGACTTCCTGAATGTGCTCCGCACCGCGTGTCTGCAGGACAAAATCCACCTCGACGTTACGGACAGGTAGGGCCGTGAAAGCGCGCTGGTGATGCACTTCGGTAATGTTGGCTTGCGCATCCGCGATAAGCTTGGTGGCATGCGCCAGGGCGCCGGGCAAGTCGCGCAGATCGACCCGAATACGCGCCAGGCGGCCCGCCCGAACCATGCCTCGCTCGATCAACTCGCCCAGCATTAATGGGTCAATATTCCCCCCGGTCAGCACCAGGGCCACCCGCTTGCCGCGAAAACCTTGGTGCCCCTCTGCCTGGTCGCGCAGCAAGGCCGCCAACCCGGCAGCTCCCGCCCCTTCGACCACGGTTTTTTCGATCTCCAGTAGCACCACGATGGCGTGCTCGATGTCGCCCTCGCTCACTAACTCGACGCGATCGACCAGGCGCCGCGCGATTTCCTGCGTAAGCACGCCAGGCGATTTCACCGCAATGCCTTCGGCGATGGTGTAGTGGCCCGACGCCATCGAAGCGCCCTTCAGGGCCGCATACATGGACGGAAAGCGCTCGGTTTGTACGCCCACGATTTCAATATTGGGTTTAATGGCCCGCGCGGCAGTCGCAATGCCGCCAATCAGGCCGCCGCCACCAATCGCGATAACCATGGCATCCAGATCGGGCTGGTCTTCCAGCATTTCCAGCGCCAGCGTCCCCTGCCCGGCAATCACGGCGGGGTCGTCATAGGGATGAATCATGATGAGGCCACGCTCACGCACCAACTCGTAGCCTCGTGCCTGCGCGTCATCAAACGTGTCGCCGTGCAGTACAACCTCGGCTCCGAAGCGACGGGTATTGGCGACTTTGACGGTCGGTGTAAAGCGCGGCATCACAATGACGGCGGGTATCCCCATGCGCTGCGCGTGGTAGGCGACACCCTGGGCATGATTACCGGCCGACACAGCGATCACGCCCTTGAGGCGTTCTTCGGGAGTCAACGCCAGCATACGATTCAGCGCCCCGCGCTCTTTGAACGAGGCGGTGAATTGCAGGTTTTCGAATTTCAGCCAGATCTCTGCGCCCAGGATATCGGACAGCGTGCGCGAATGCGTGAAAGGCGTTTTAAGAACTTGCCCTTGCAGGCGGGCGCGGGCGGCTTGAATGGTGGCGAGATCGATCACGTGCGAATCCAGTAATAAGAGCGTCGCCACGTCCATGGACGGTAAAGGGACGCACATTCCGTGCCGACAATGACCGGGGCACCCTGGCAGTGTAAAACGTCAGCGTACGGGCAGGAAGTTAAAGAACAGCAAGCCCTGGGCGTAATTGATGCCGACGCGCCGGTTATTCTCGCCCAAGAGGTTGGCGATCAAATCGAGGCGGCCAATGATGGCGCCGAACTCGCGCTCGAAGCTGAGGTTCGTCGCAGTCGGCGAAATTTCGTTGGCCAATAGCAGAAGCTCGCCGGTATTGTCGCGACGCGACGCCAGCAGCCAGGCGGCAGCCTCAACATTGCGCGCGGCGTTGTAGATCCGTTGTCCGTGCAAAATATCCGAAACATAGAGACGAGTTTTACCGTTATGCGCGGCGATCACGGTGTCAGCCAGACCGTAAATAAAAGCCGCGACGCGATCGCGTGAGTAAGCGGGATCCAGGGAGACCGCCAAAATCTGGATGTCTTGTAATCCACTGAGGCCTGGTGGCGGCGTACGGGTTTCGATCATTTTGCGCACCCGGGCGACGGCAGCCTGTTGATCGGCAACGCCGGCCTTGCGCCATTCGCGGGGATTGCGGCGATAAAGTTTGTCGAGCAAGCTGTACAGGCTGCTCAGGTTGTCGCGGATCTCGAGGGTGACGGTGCGATTGAAGTCGGTCTGCGCGAACTGGTCCATGGACATGTCCTCGCTGCGCGGCCCCACCGCCTCTGGCTGACCGAAGGTGCAGCCGGTGCCCCACAGCAAACTCGCGCTGGCAACAATCCAGCCCGCCCATCGCGGGCACCTCATATCGGGTGATTTCCTGTACTGGCCATGCGGACTCCGTCGCGTCGCGGCAGGGTCACTGTGTCCCCGCGTCAATGCTGCGTTCCGCAATTTACCGTAATTCGGAACAAGAACGGCACCTTTCGGTGCCGTTTTTGCTCAAGAAACGCAAAGCTTATTCAGCTTGCGGCTCCGACGCAGGAGCGGCATCGGCAGCGGGCTGCTGCTGTTGCTCGATCCCGCCGATGGCTTTGATGGACAGACGCAGACGGCCCTTGTCATCGGCTTCGATGATTTTGACGCGAACCTGCTGGCCGACCTTGAGCACATCGTTGATGTTGGCGATGCGGTAGTTGGCGATCTCGGAGATGTGCAGCAAACCATCACGACCCGGCAACACCTGAACGATGGCGCCGAAGTCCAGCAGACGCAATACCGCGCCTTCGTAGACTTGGCCGACTTCGACATCCGCAGTCAGTTCGACAATACGACGCTGGGCTTCTTTAGCCTGAGTTTCGTCGACGCTGGCGATCACGATGGTGCCATCATCGGAAATGTCGATCTGCGTACCGGTTTCTTCGGTCAACGCACGGATGGTGGCGCCGCCCTTGCCGATCACGTCGCGGATCTTTTCGGGGTTGATCTTGATGGTCAACATGCGCGGAGCAAAGGCCGACAATTCGCCACGCGAACCGTCCAGTGCCTCGGTCATCTTGCTCAGGATATGCAGACGGCCTTCGCGGGCCTGGGCCAGCGCGACCTGCATGATTTCCTTGGTGATGCCCTGGATCTTGATGTCCATCTGCAGCGCGGTGATACCGTTTTGCGTACCGGCAACCTTGAAGTCCATGTCGCCCAGGTGATCTTCGTCGCCCAGGATATCGGTCAGGACGGCAAACTTGCCGTTGTCCAGGATCAAGCCCATGGCCACACCGGCCACGTGATCTTTCAGGGGCACACCGGCGTCCATCATGGCCAGCGAACCACCGCACACCGATGCCATCGACGACGAGCCGTTGGATTCGGTGATTTCGGAGACCAGACGAATGGTGTACTGGAACTCATCATGTGCGGGCAGCAGCGACACCAAGGCACGCTTGGCCAGACGGCCATGGCCGATCTCGCGGCGCTTGGGCACGCCGATACGGCCGGTTTCGCCAGTCGCAAAGGGAGGCATGTTGTAGTGCAGCATGAAGCGGTCACGGTACTCGCCCATGAGCGCGTCGATGATCTGCTCGTCTTGCTTGGTGCCCAGCGTGGCCACCACCAGCGCCTGCGTTTCACCACGGGTGAACAAGGCACTGCCGTGCGCGCGCGGCAATACGCCCAGGCGCACGCTGATGGGACGTACGGTGCGGGTATCGCGACCGTCGATACGGGGCTCGCCGTTCAGGATCTGGCCGCGCACGATGCCGGCTTCGATGTTGAACAGCAGGTTGTCGACTTCGACGGAGTCGGGCGCGGCCTGACCGGCGGCAGTTGCCTGCTCAGCCAGCTTGGCGTGCACATCGCTATACACCTGGCGCAATTGCGTCGTACGCGCTTGCTTTTCGCGAACTTGATAGGCAGCCACCAAACCGTCTTGGGCTGCCGCGCTCACCGCGGCGATCAAGGCTTCGTTCTTGGGAGCGGGTTGCCAATCCCAATCGGGCTTGCCGGCTTCGCGCACCAACTCATGGATAGCGTTGATGGCGGCCTGCAATTGCTCGTGACCGTACACCACGCCACCCAGCATGATGTCTTCGGACAGCTGCTTGGCCTCGGACTCGACCATCAGCACGGCGTTTTCGGTGCCGGCGACGACCAGATTCATCTTGGACGACGGCAGTTGCGCAGCGGTCGGGTTCAGCACGTACTGGTCATCGATATAACCAACACGAGCGGCGCCGATCGGGCCATTGAAGGGGATGCCCGAAATCGCCAAGGCGGCGGACGCGCCGATCATGGCGGGAATATCGGGATCGATGTCGGGGTTGACCGACACGGTGTGCAGCACGACTTGGACTTCGTTGTAGAAGTCTTCGGGGAACAGCGGACGCAACGGGCGATCGATCAGGCGCGAGGTCAGCGTTTCTTTTTCGGACGGTTTGCCTTCACGTTTGAAGAACCCACCGGGGATACGACCCGCGGCATAGGTTTTCTCGATGTAGTCGACCGTCAGAGGGAAGAACGTCTGACCGGGCTTGGCCTTCTTGGCTGCCACAACGGTAGCCAGCACAACGGTGTCGTCCACCGACACCAGCACTGCGCCAGAAGCTTGGCGCGCGATCTCGCCGGTTTCCAGTACGACCGTGTGTTGGCCGTATTGGAACGATTTAGTCACTTTATTGAACATGACGAGGATTCCTTACAAATGAAAAACCGTGGCCGCTGCGACCAACGCCGCAACGACCACGGTTGTGTCATGGGGTGCCAACCCCGTCGATCACTTGCGCAGACCGAGTTTTTCGATCAGGGCGCGATACGATTCGGGCTTGCGACCCTTGAGGTAGTCGAGCAGTTTGCGACGGCGGCTGACCATGCGCAGCAGACCGCGGCGCGAGTGGTGGTCCTTCATGTGTTCTTTGAAGTGACCAGTCAATTCATTGATACGGGCGGTCAGCAGAGCCACTTGAACTTCGGGGGAACCGGTATCGCCCTGGGCGCGTTGAAACTCGGCGACGATGTCGGCTTTTTTAATGTCAGCTACGGACATGGAATGACCTCTTTGGACTGGCGGCAGGGCCGAGGTGCCCTACCGTGGGGTTATTAACAATGCGGTTATCAGCAATACAAATTGCTACGTTCGATGTTAATTTGCCCAGCTATGCACGATAGCCGGGCAAATAACGAAGACGATTATAGCCGATTCGCTAGAATTGCCCTATTCGGCCGCTCAAGGTGTTGTCTGGCCGTCCTATTTTGGCTCCGGCCCCCACTCGGCCGCCGCCGCATTGGAGAACCGCCATGCCACGTCCCTCCTACCGCTTGGCAAGCCGCGTCGCCGCGTTGGCCGCCGTGGGCGCACTGTCGGCCTGTGCCAATTTCAACCAGTTGCCGCCGAATACCCCGCTGGCCGACGTGACCGCGCAATTTGGCCACCCCAATTTCGAGTGCACGCTGCCTGACGGCGTGCGTCGCGTCATTTGGACCCAGCAGCCCTCCGGGCAATACGCCTGGGGCGGCAATGTCAGCGCCGACGGGCGCGTAGATCAGGTCGTGCCGATCTTGACTGACGCGCATTTCGAGGTGCTGCGCACCGGCACCTGGACCAGCGACCGCATCCTCTGCGAATTCGGTCCACCGGCAGAAATCTCGGAAGTCGGCCTGCCCAGCGTACGCCAGGTCGTCTGGGCGTACCGCTACAAGCAGTCGCAGGTCTGGAACTCGCTGATGTACGTGTACCTGGGCCGCGATGGCAACGCGCTGACCCGGTTTCATCCGGGGCCGGATCCCATGTACGACGAGGAACTGCCCTGGCGCTAAGGCGGCGTGGGTCCAGCGACCTATCGGCGCCGGCCCATCAGCGCGCCCCCTTGATTCGGGCCGTCACTCGCTGTGCGAACGGCGCCCTTGTTGAAACCGTTTGGCGCGATTCCAGCGCCAGGCCATGACGACCCAGCCGGACAAGCCATACAGGACAAACAGGCCGAACAGCACCACGGGGGGATCGCTGGACACAAACACGAATACAGCGACGACCAGCAGGATTCCCCAAAACGGCACGCTACGGCCCAGGGCAAAGTTCTTCCCGCTGAAGAACGAGGCATTGGACACCATGCTGACGCCGGCATACATGGTCAAACCAAAGGCGACCCAGGCCATCACGCCGTCTTGTAAGGGGAGCTTGTTGTCAATGGCCAGCCAGACAAAGCCCGCCACCAGCGCAGCAGCGGCCGGACTGGGCAACCCCTGAAAATAGCGCTTGTCGACCACGCCAATATTGGTATTGAAGCGTGCCAGCCGCAGGGCCGCCCCGGCCACATAGACAAAAGCCGCCAGCCAGCCCCAGCGCCCCAGGTCATTAAGTACCCACTCATACATCACCAGCGCGGGTGCCACGCCAAACGACGTCATATCCGACAAAGAGTCATATTGCTCACCAAACGCCGACTGCGTATTGGTCAGCCGGGCGACGCGACCATCCATGCCATCCAGCACCATGGCGACGAAAATGGCGATCGCGGCCGTCTCAAACTGATTGTTCATTGCCTGCACGACCGCATAGAACCCGGCAAACAAAGCCGCGGTCGTGAAGGCATTAGGCAACAAATAGATGCTGCGATGACGGTTTTCAGGGTCGCGCATAGAAAAATTGGACATATTTACAGAAAATGGCAACGAATAGCTGAGAGGTTAACTCATCCCGCGGGGCTTGAGTCGTGCGCAGGAGACAAAACAAATGCGGCATCCCCGCGAGGAGATGCCGCAACACAGCGCATCGGCCCACCCTCCCGGGCGAGCCGTGTGCAAAAGCACGATTAGTTCTTGGACTTGTCGACCAGCTTGTTAGCGGCGATCCAGGGCATCATCGCGCGCAGTTTGCCACCGACTTGTTCGATTTGCGATTCGGCGTTGATACGGCGACGCGAGGTCAGCGTGGGGGCGCCGGCCGCGTTTTCCAGGATGAACTTCTTGGCGTATTCGCCGGTCTGGATGTCGATCAGCGCTTGGCGCATGGCTTGGCGCGTTTGCTCGGTGACGATCTTGGGGCCGGTCTCGTATTCGCCGAATTCGGCGTTGTTCGAGATCGAGTAGTTCATGTTGGCAATACCGCCCTCGTAGATCAGGTCCACGATCAGCTTCAGTTCATGCAAGCACTCGAAATAGGCCATTTCGGGCGCGTAGCCCGCCTCGACCAGCGTGTCAAAGCCCGCCTTGATCAACTCGACGGTACCGCCGCACAGCACGGCCTGTTCGCCGAACAGATCGGTTTCGGTTTCTTCGCGGAAGTTGGTTTCGATGATGCCGGCACGGCCGCCGCCGTTGGCGCTGGCATACGACAGGGCGACGTCACGGGCGGAACCGGACTTGTCCTGGTAAACGGCGATCAGGTGAGGTACGCCGCCGCCTTGCGCGTAGGTCGAACGCACGGTGTGGCCGGGGGCCTTGGGAGCGATCATGATGACGTCGATGTCATCACGCGGCACGACTTGGCCATAGTGCACGTTAAAACCGTGGGCAAAAGCCAAAGCGGCGCCGGCCTTGATGTTGGCATGCACTTCGTTGCGGTACACCGAGGCAATGTTCTCGTCGGGCAACAACATCATGACGACGTCGGCGGCCTTGACGGCCTCGGCGACTTCTTTGACTTCGAGGCCGGCGTTGGCGGCCTTGTTCCACGAAGCGCCATCCTTGCGCAGGCCCACCACGACCTTGACACCCGAATCATTCAGGTTCAGCGCATGAGCGTGGCCCTGCGAGCCGTAGCCGATGATGGCAACGGTTTTGCCTTTAACGAGGGAGAGGTCGCAGTCTTTGTCGTAGAAAACTTTCATGTTGTACTCCGGATATATTTGAATTCAGGTTAATGCAGGGATAAGGGCAGATGGGACACCGGCCCCATCAGATTTTCAGGATCCGTTCGCCGCGCCCGATACCGGACACGCCGGTGCGCACGGTTTCAAGAATGGCACTGCGATCCAGCGCGTCGATGAATGCCTGCACCTTGTCCTGCGTGCCGGTCAGTTCAATGGTGTAGGTCTTGTCGGTCACGTCGATGATGCTGCCGCGGAAGATATCGGCCATGCGCTTCATTTCTTCGCGCTCTTTGCCGACGGCCCGCACCTTGATCAACATCAACTCGCGCTCGACGTGCGCACCCTCGGTCAGGTCGACGACCTTGACCACATCGACCAGGCGATTCAGGTGCTTGGTGATCTGTTCGATCACTTCGTCCGAGCCAACCGTCACCACGGTCAGGCGCGACAACGTCGCGTCTTCGGTGGGGGCCACGGTCAGCGTTTCGATGTTATAGCCTCGTGCCGAAAACAAGCCGACCACGCGCGACAGCGCGCCGGGTTCGTTTTCCATGAGCACGGAAATCACATGTTTCATGACCGCCTCCTTACAGGTCTTCGGAACCGAGCAGCATCTCGGTCAGCCCGCGACCAGCCTTCACCATGGGCCACACGTTTTCGGTGCGGTCAGTGATGAAGTCCAGAAAAACCAGGCGATCCTTGTGCTTCTTGAATGCTTCGCGCAATGCGGGCTCGACATCGGCCGGACGCTCGATGCGCAAGCCGACGTGACCGTAGGCCTCGGCGACTTTCACAAAATCGGGCAGAGAATCCATGTACGACTCGGAATAGCGCGAGCCGTAATCGATCTGTTGCCACTGCCGGACCATGCCGAGAAAACGGTTGTTCAGGCAAACGATCTTGGGCGTCAGGTGATACTGCTGGCAGGTCGAGAGCTCCTGGATGTTCATCTGGATCGAGGCTTCGCCGGTAATGACGGCGATTTCCGCCCCCGGGTTCGCCATCTGCACGCCCATGGCGTACGGCAACCCCACGCCCATGGTGCCCAGGCCACCGGAATTGATCCAGCGACGCGGCTTGTCGAACTTGTAATACTGCGCGGCCCACATCTGGTGCTGACCCACGTCCGAGGTTACAAAGGCGTCGCCGCCGGTGACTTCCCAGAGTTTTTCCACCACATACTGCGGCTTGATCACTTCGTCGGAGCCGGCGTACTTCAGGCATTCCTTGCCGCGCCAGGTCTCGATCTGTTGCCACCATTTGTCCAGCGAAGCCGGCTTGGCGTCAGCCCGGGCGGCGTCGTATTGCGCCAAGAGCTCGATCAGCACGTCTTTGACGTTGCCCACGATAGGCACGTCGACGCGCACGCGCTTGGAAATCGAGGACGGGTCGATATCGATGTGAATGATCTTGCGAGCGTTCTGGGCGAAATGTCGCGGGTTACCGATAACACGATCGTCAAAACGCGCGCCCACGGCCAGCAAGACGTCACAGTGCTGCATGGCCATGTTGGCCTCGTAGGTCCCGTGCATGCCCGGCATGCCGACAAATTGTCGGCTGCTGGCTTGCAGCGCGCCCAGGCCCATCAGCGTGTTGGTGCAAGGGGCGCCCAATTGCTCGGTCACACGTCGCAGCTCGTCCGATGCGTTGGACAGAATAACCCCACCACCGGCGTAGATCATGGGCCGCTCGGCGGCCAGCAGCATCTGCACGGCCTTTTTGATCTGGCCCTGGTGCCCCTTGTTGACCGGCGCGTACGAACGCATGCTGATCTCGCCCTTGGGCGGAGCATATTTGCATGGCTGCAGGCTGATGTCTTTGGGGATATCGACCAGCACGGGTCCGGGCCGCCCGGTACGGGCAATATAAAAGGCGCGGCGCATCGTATCGGCCAAGTCTTTTACGTCGCGCACCAGGAAATTGTGCTTGACGCACGGACGGGTGATGCCAACGGTGTCGCATTCCTGGAACGCGTCTTCGCCGATCGCCGCAGTGGGGACTTGCCCACTGATGATGACCATCGGAATCGAGTCCATGTAGGCCGTGGCGATACCGGTGACGGCGTTAGTCACGCCCGGGCCGCTGGTCACGAGACATACCCCGACCTTTTGCGACGCGCGCGAATAGGCATCGGCGGCGTGCACGGCGGCTTGCTCGTGACGCACCAGGATATGCTGAAACTTGTCTTGCTTGAAAATTGCGTCGTAAATGTACAGCACGGCGCCGCCGGGATAGCCGAAAACGTGTTCCACGCCTTCTTCGGCCAGGCAGCGCACGAGAATGTCGGCGCCTATGGTTTCCATGTTGTATTCCTTTCAGTACCGGCCCTGTTTTCCTGACTGTTGCACGCCCTGATACGGCAGCAACCGAACTGGCGCCAACGTCGACAACATGATCTGGCGCTTTGAGATTCACGGAACCTCGCCACCCAGACACCCTGCCGACCCGGCACGCGTTCGTCGGGAACGCAGCGCAAACGTCCCTGGGGGACGCTGGAGGTCGAAATGGAAGCTTTGGCAACACACGCTTGTGACGCGGCCAAACAGCAGATAATCACTGGGGCGGAACGCCTGGAATGTAGCCCGGGCGGCCCGCTTGCCTGAGCGCCGGTATCGGATAGGCAGACCGGCGCAAGAGAGCGAATTTACCGCGTTGCGGCATTGCGAGCAAATCGGGCGTTGGCATATTTCCCACAGTCATCCGGCCCCAAAACCCTCCACATGTTTCTATACTGGCGAAATCGCCCCTGAAAATGCCTCCGCTCATGGACTTTCGCATCGCCAGCATTCCCCGCTTTCTCTATAGCCATTACTTCTTTGGCGGCGTGCGGCAGGGCGTGGGCATGCTGTTGCCTGTGCTGATATTGGGTGGCGTGTTTGGCGAGTATGGCATTGGCCTGGTCGCGACCTTTGGGGCGCAGTGCCTGGCGATCATCGACCAGCCGGGCGGCCCGCAGCGACACCGTATGAACGAAATGCTGGGCGGCGCCCTGTTGGCGACCGCCGCGGTCACCATTACGGGAGCGGCCTCGACCTACCCGCTGTTGTTGTGGTTGGCGATTATCGCCCAGTGTTTCGTGTTTTCGATGTTTTCCGTGTTCGGCAAACGCGGCGGGCTGATCGGATTTGGCGGGATGCTGATCATGACGCTGACCATGCACTCCCCATTGGCGCCCGAACAAGTGCTGGCGCACTCGCTAGCGACGTTGGGGGGCGCCCTGTTTTACCTGGCCTTCAGCCTGACGTTCAGCCGTCTGCTCTGGCTGCGCGAAGAACGCCAGGCCATGTCGGTGGCGCTGTTTGCCACCGCCGACTATATGGCCGCGCGCAGCCGGTTTTATGACGAGACCACGGATCTGGACGATTCGTATCGGGCCTTGATTCAGTCGCAATCCATCATGACCGAAAAACATCAAGCGGCCCGCGACATTGTGCTGCGTACCCTGCCACGCGGAGGCGGGCATGGCGACAATGAACGGATCATGTTGTGGAACATGTTCGTCAACATGCTGCAGTTGCTCGATACGCTCGTCGCGTCGCATACGGACTATGCCCTGTTGCGGCGCGCGCTGGCGGGCCATGATTGCTTGCTCTTCATGCGTGACGCACTGGCCAAAATGTCGGTCGAAGTCGATCGCATTGCGCTGGATGTCTCTCGCGGCAAGACGGCGCAGCACCGCAGCAGCACCAAAGCGGAACTGCGCGCCATCGAGTACGAGATTGAGCAATTCAAGCAACAAGGCATGGGCGAACGCGAGCCCGAAACACTAGCCCTGATCGTGCAAGTCCTGCGACGCTTGCGCAATGCCTCGCGCATTGTAGGTAAGCTCGCCGATCACACAGCGGCACGCAGGGATGCCGAGCCCACGAGCGAACTGCGTATCGACAAATCCCTCACACAGTTCATGTCACGCCAGGAACTACGCCTGGGAATGCTCACCAGCAACCTACGCCTGGATTCGCCCTATTTTCGCTATGCGGTGCGCGTCGCGCTGGCCGCCGCCATCGCCTTGGGAATTGTTGGGCAACTGATCACGCCACAACTGTTTGCCGCCCATAGCTATTGGGTGTTGCTGACGATCATCATCATCATGAAGCCCGGCTTTGCGCTGACCCGCCAACGCAACGGCTGGCGTCTGATGGGCACGTTGATCGGCTGCATTCTGGCCTTGCTGATTTTCCGGATCACGAGCCGTCCCGAAGCTCTATTCGCTGTGCTGCTTGTGGCCTGCATCATGGGCAACAGTCTGCTGCAGCTGAACTACATGGCCAGCGCGATCTTTAACACGCTGTTCGTCGTGATGGTCTTTCACTTTGTCGCGCCGGGCACGGTGTCCATGGCGGTCATTGGCGAACGCGCGATCGATACCGCCTTGGGTTGCGCGATCGCCCTGATATGCAGCTACGTGCTGCCATGGTGGGAGGCACGCTATATGAAGCCATTGGCACGGGCGGCCACCAATGCCAACCGCGAATACCTGTCCACGGGCTTGCGCTATGCCGCAGCCATGCAGGCCGCCAACGCAGCGGGTACCCCCGTGGCCGAGTCATCCACGGCAGAGCCGACTGAGATTGCCTGGCGCCTCGCGCGCAAAAACGTGCATATCGCATTCAGCAACTACGCCGAAGCCTTCTACCGAATGATGAGCGAACCTCAATCACATCAATTGAATGTGCCGGAGTACAACAACCTGTTGATCCAGAATCACATCATGGCCTCGCAGATCACAGCGGCCATTCCGCTGCTGGCAAGCTTGAAAGAAACCCCCGCTGCGATGCAGCAGGCGCTGACCGGCATGGTGGATTTGCTGGATGACAAGAGCCCTGCACCGATCGACTTACCGAACCAATTCGATACGACGGGGGACATGGCCGCGCTGGCCTATCCACTAAAACAAATGTTGCGAGCGTCGACGCAAATACGGCGGGAAATGGCCGGGGTCGCCGATCCACCCCAAAGCCGGCCGGCGACGGCAGCCGCCGCATAGGCCGTTTATCGGGTTGCACCGGCCCAGCCCATGCCGACCCGTACATGGCTGGGCCACTCGCGACCGAGCAAGGCACCCCCTCAGCGGCGGCGGTGCGCGCCTGGCCAAAAATACCAGACCGCCGCGATGACTTGCAGCGCCAGCACAACGCCCCACGCCGTCACATGCGCGACGGGCGGATAGACGCCGCCCTGCCCCGGCCACCAATCCACAACCCACCCCATGCCGACCTGACACGCAAAGATGATGAGGAACATCACCAAATTGGTCGTCGACGCGACGCGCCCCAACAACTCTGGCGGGAACTCGCCCGCCAACAATGCGTAGACCAGGATATTGGCGGATCCAAACACGCCATAGCAGACCCAGAGGATTTCGAGCGGAATCGGCGCACGCAACACGATCAAGGCTTGCGTCAAGAGATACAGCAGCAGGCATACGCCACCAAATCCATACAGCCCCAAGCCCCAGCGTTCCATACGGCGCGCCATGATGCCCAGGCCGACGTTGCCCGCCATCATGGAAAAACCCAACAGCGATACCAACCGGGCGGCATGCTCGACATCGACCCCATTGACGTCAGTCAGATAGGGACGCACCCAGAGAGACTGCACGCCGTAATACACACCACCGGCCATCGCGGGCAGAGACACCAGGCGCCAATACCGCGCGTCGCACAGCAAGGCCCAGGTGCCCCGCAACTGCGAGGCCAGGCTCGGCGCTTGGCGGTGACGAGTCCCCTCGCGCGGTGCGCCAAACCAGATCAGTACGGACACGACGACGGTCACGACCGCCAAGCCCATACTGATCACCTGCCATGACGTATAACCCAGCGCCCAGGAGAGCGGCGATCCGACCAGCACGCCGCCGAGGCCTCCGATGGCCATTACCAAGCCATTGATCATGGGCAAACGCGATAACGGGTGCGTTTGCGCCAGCGCCTGAAAAGCCGCCCCCAGACACACGCATACCCCCGCGCCGATCAGCAACCGCCCCACCATCAGGCCAGCCAGAGAGTCGGACAATCCATACACCAGGGTACCTGCCGCGGCCACCAGCAGCATGATCGCGTTGACCCGCCTTGGCCCCCAGGTATCCAGGAAAATCCCTGCGGGAATCTGCATCAGCGAAAAGCCCAGAAAATACAGGCTCGTCAACGTACCGAGATCCGATGCGGACAGATGCAGCTCTTGGGTCAGAATCGGCCCAAAACCAATATTGACCCCGCGGAACAGGTACGAAACCAGGTACCCCAGCGAGAAAAACAGAAAGACGCGCAGTCCGGCAGACATCAATATGCCACGCGTTAAATCTTGCGGCGAAACACCAGTTTGTCGGCGCTGGACACCGAGGCGTCGTAAGCGTAGCCCTCAACGTCGAACTTGCGCAGGCCTTCGGGTTTGGAGACCTTATGCTCGATGGCATAACGCGCCATCAACCCGCGCGCATGCTTGGCATAAAAGCTGATGACCTTCCAGGCGTCGTTTTTCCAGTCCTGAAACACGCACTGCACGATGCGCGCCTTCAGTACCGATTTATCAACGGCCTTGAAGTATTCCTCCGATGCCAAATTCACCACAACGGGTGTTTTTTCGCCAGCCAGCCGTTCGTTCAGATAATCGGCAATCGTGCTGCCCCAATACTCGTATAGATTTTTGCCTTTGGACGTTGCCAGGCGGGTACCCATTTCCAGACGATACGGCTGCATCAGATCGAGCGGACGCAGCACGCCATACAGGCCACTGAGAATGGCCACGTGCTCTTGCGCCCACGCCAGACGGGCCGGTGACAAGCTACTGGCTTGCAAGCCCTCGTAGACATCGCCATTGAATGCCAACACCGCTTGACGCGCATTGTGCTGCGTGAATTTACGCGTCCACGCGCCATAACGGCTGACGTTCAACTCGGCCAGGGCCGGGCTGAGACTCATCAGACCAGAGACCTCCGATGCCGACAGCTTTTTCAGACCTTTGATCAGCCCCGCTGCCTGGTCCACGAACAAGGGTTGCGTGTGGGTTTCGATATGAACCGGCGTGTCGTAATCCAATTTTTTGGCAGGGGAAAGCAAGAACAACATATGCCAAAGCTCCTTGATCTGATCTTATAGAAAGATATTTTGTGTGAATGCTTAACGTGCCGTCCGGCCGCCCTTGAGCGATTGCACTGTCTTGTCCACCAATCGGGTTGCAACCAGTTGGCAAGACCGGGCTCAAGTTTACCTGCCCAACCCGGGACAACCCACCTGAGCCACACCCGCATTGGGGGTATACCTACGCTTGTCTTCTTCCAAAATTTTCAGGTACAATACTTGGCTTTGCTGCTCTACGTATATCGGCGCGCGACCATGGTGCCGTTTGATCAAACCCGTACAGCACCGCCGGAGAGGTGGCAGAGTGGTCGAATGCGCCGGACTCGAAATCCGGTATACGTTTAGGCGTATCGTGGGTTCGAATCCCACCCTCTCCGCCAGTTTAAGTTCTACAGAAATCCATAGAAGTCCACAAAACCCGCATGAACACTAGGTTCTGCGGGTTTTTTGTTATCTGGACATCCAGGCTGATCTGTTGACAGCTACAAGACTCTGACGGTATGTTGAACGGTATCTGAACGACCGTCAGGAGAGATACCGTCATGGCGTTATCGGATATCACCGTACGGCAGGCCAAGCCGAAGGATAAGCCCTATAAATTGGCTGATGGTTCCGGGCTCTATCTGCTGGTCAACCGGGCGGGCAAGTATTGGCGCTACGACTACCGCTTCGGCGCCAAGCGCAAGACCGTGGCCTATGGGGTGTACCCGGTCCTGACCCTGGCGGCAGCGCGCGATGTACACCTTCAGACCAAACGCCAGTTAAAGGCCGGTATCGATCCGATGGCCGAGCGTCAGGAAGAACGTCAGGTGGCCAGCCTGACGTTTCGCAAGGTGGCGCAGCAGTGGCGCGAACAGTGGAAAATCGGCAAAACCACGAAACACGATACCGATGTTTGGCGACGCCTGGAGATTGACGTTTTTCCCGCCATTGGCGACAAGCCCGTCACGGAACTGACTACTGCCCATGTGCGGGACTGCGTAAAAGCCATCGAACAACGCGGCGCACTGGATATTGCCAAGCGGCAATTGCAGAAATGCAGCCAGATCATGCGCTATGCCGTAGCCCACGATATTGCCGAGCGCAATCCGGTGGCCGATGTGCAGCCGGCAGATATTCTGCCCACCCGCAAAAAACGCAACTATGCCAGGCTGGACGCTAAAGAGCTGCCGCAATTGCTTGGCGACATTGACAATTACGTGGGCGGCGAACATACCCGGCTGGCACTGCAATTGATGGTGCTGACGTTCGTGCGCACATCCGAACTGATCGGCGCAACATGGAGCGAGTTTGATCTGCCTGGAAAGCGCTGGAATATTCCGGCTGAACGGATGAAGATGCGTACGCCCCACATCGTGCCGCTCAGTCGCCAGTCCATTGCTGTGTTGAAAGCGCTGCGGGCGCTGTCCTTCGGGCGCGATTACGTCTTTCCCGCCGATACCGGCAAGCCCACGCACATGAGCAACAACACGATTCTTTACGCGCTGTATCGCATGGGCTATCGAGGCCGCATGACCGGCCACGGTTTTCGCGGCATGGCGTCCACTATTTTGCATGAGCAAGGCTGGCCTCACGCCCACATTGAACTGCAATTGGCGCATCAGGAGCGCGATGACGTGAGCGCCGCCTACAACCATGCGCTGTATCTGACGCCCCGGGCGAAGATGATGCAGGCCTGGGCGGACCACGTAGGTAGGCTGCGTATGAGCAAGGTCGTCGCTATGCGCACGGCGGGTTGATACTTGCTGCTCGTAACGAGTGCGGTGGAAAAATGGATCCGTGAACGGGCCAGCCCTCGAGGTGATAACCGTGCGATCTACGCACCGATCAATACGGGTATGGAGCAGATCGCATTGTCGCCTGACCTGTCAGCGAGACTGCGATGAGATGGGAGGTAACGGGCCGCTGTGGCCCGACCTTTGGAGGCTTCTCATGTCAGACCATCATCATCACCACTACGACCCACCGGGGCACACTGCCCTGTTTGCCACGCCCGCCGCACTCATGCTCGATACCCGGCTCACGCCGCTGGAGCGCAATGCCTGGCAAGTCCTGCGCATGCTACGCGGTGCCGACGGTGTGAGCCCACTGGCGAGCCTGGGGCAATTGCGCCGCTATCTGACCACCACGCCCTTGGGGCTGCGTGCGGGCTACCTGACCGCGCGACGCGTGCTCGTCGTGCTGCGCCTGACCGGTTGGATCAGCCTGGTGGGGCAGCAGCGGGACCCCATGACGGGCCATGTTCTGAGCGAGCGGTATCAGGTGCATGAGCTCGCATTGAGTTTTGCACAGGCCTGCGAGCGGGATGCTGGCTTGGCGCAACTGTTGCACGAGTCCGTCGACGGCGAAGACAACCAGGTGGATCGCGTCGCCATGCACATCCGGGAAACGTTGGAGCAAACGCCCACGGCGAGCGATAACGACGCTCGCAAGCCGAGCCACGACGACGAGCCGCCCGGACCCATGTCGCCATCGCCAGCGGACCAGGACGCTGCCCAAACACCGGCGTTGGAGGATTCCGTCAGCAGCATGGAGAGTCCGCTGCAGACCGGCCACGCCCACCAGATGCCGCCTGAGCAAGACAGTACGTATAAGACGTATATGTATAAAAAACGTACGTACCGCGCACGCGCGTATAAGGAGGGCGGCTCGGTATCCTCCCCTGTGGCCTTGCCGCCTTGCCTGAGGAACGCTAAAACCGATCAGCAAAAAGATGTGCAGGCCGCCTTGCGTCGGCTGCCGCCTACGCATCGCCAAGAGGTGCTGGACGAACTGCAGGCACGCAGCCAGAGCGGCACCGTGCGCAATGTCATTGCTTACTTTTTTGGCCTGATCAAGCGGGTGCTTGCCGGAGAATTTCGCTTGTGGGCGGGCCGCAAGGCGGAGCAACCCGCCAGCCTGCCACAACAGCCCGGTGCGAGTACAACGGCGGCGACCCCGCGTCTGGGCACCCGTCCAGAGCCACCCATGCAGCCCGCATCGCGCGAAACCGCGTTTGCGTACCTCGCTCACCTGCGCAAGACGCTGAATATGCCGGAGCATGCGGGCGAGCTTGCCACGCAAGTGGTGCAGGCCAAGGGCTGGCGGCCGCGTCCTGCCTAGGGCTCGGGCCTTGACCAAGAGGCGCGGCCTCTTGGAACACCGTTCTCGCCGAAGGGCAAGGGTGCGGGGGGACAAACATCCCCTGCACCCAGCCGACAGGCTGATGCGCTGCGTGGGCGCCAATGGTGCGCTTACGCCGGGTGCTCACCCGTTCGGAGCTCGCCTGCGGCTGCGCGCCGCTGCGGCTTGTGCGCCCGCCATTGACCCCCACTACGCGCCGGCTGCCCTGGCCGATGCACGCCATCTGTGTGGAGGCTGCCGCAGTGGCTTTGCACGCAAGCTGCCTGTGCAGGCGTGACATGGGAACCATGGCATCCCTGTGCAGGTAGCCGACAAGGCCGAAGGCCGCGTCAGTGCCGCAGGTAAGGGGCTAGCGCGAACGCTGCCGCAGCGCTTTTTGCCGCAGCACGGCACCGATGCCGCGACATGGGCCGTCACTGCACGCCGCAGTGACGGCCCCACGCACCCCAGCAACAATACGGGCAAAACCGAATCCTATTGTGTGCGGCATACATGATGATGGCTGTCCTACACTGACCGGACAGTTGCCAAGACCGATGGGCTTCATACATCGGCCCCCCCAGCAGCGCGGGTTCCTTCAAGCGCTGGCCCGTCAGGGCGGAACCCACCCAGGTATGCCCAGGCTCCTGCTGCATACCGGCCCCTACCCATGGGGCGGAGCCTTCTTTCATCTGTTCGTACTCATCCTTTTTCGCGCCCACGGCGCACTGTCCCTCGCGGCCATATCTTGCGCGTAATGCGTAGGGTTGCAGCGGCTTTCTTATCCCACTCACTTTCAAAGGAGGATTCATCCACACGTATCGCGTTTTCATCTTGTAGTTCCTCCGTCCGGTCTTCCAACAGGAAGCAAGACGGACGCCTCATCCGAGGCTCTGGTGTCTCCTGAACACCATGCCCTTGCCCTCACGGGATCTCGCCTAGCGAGTTGGCACTAACACTAACCATTGAGTTTCAGGACAACACGACAGTACCGACAACACGTTCACCCAGAGACGGAAAAATGGATGACTTGACCTATACCCTGCGCCAGCTTTGCCAGCGCAACCGCGACGGCAGTCACACCACCCAGGCCGACCGCACACGCTCGCTGACGTTGGTTGCGCGGCAACTGCGCGAGGCCGGTTTCCGACAGATGAAGGCCCCATCGCTCAAGGGAAAGCATGTCGAAGCCCTTTTAGAACGTTGGCAAGCTGAAGGCTTGTCCGCTGGCACCATCAAGAATCGACTTTCGCATCTGCGTTGGTGGGCCGAGAAGATCGGCAAGGCGGGCATCCTGCCGGCGGACAACACGCAACTGGGCGTGGCCGAGCGCCGCTATGTGACCAATGTCAGCAAGGCACGCGAACTGGGCACAGGTCTTGCTCACGTTACCGATGCCCACGTGCGTATGAGCCTTCAGCTACAGGCCGCCTTTGGATTGCGCCGGAAAGAATCGCTCCTCTTCCAGCCCCGTTATGCAGACAAAGGAGACCATCTCGCCCTGAAAGGCTCATGGACGAAAGGTGGAAGGGAGCGAATCGTACCAATTACCACGCCTGCCCAGCGTGAGGTGCTGCAAGCGGCGCACCGTCTGGCGGGAACCGGGTCATTGATCCCGGCGCACAAGAACTACATCCAGCAGCGGCACGTCTACGATGGGCAGTGCAAGGCAGCGGGCCTAAGTCATATGCATGGGCTACGTCATCAGTATGCGCAAAGCCGCTATGAGGTCTTGACCGGCTGGAAAGCCCCTGCGGCGGACGGACTGTCAACGAAGCTCCTGACGTCTGCGCAGCGCGTGCAGGATGCTCACGCGCGGCAAACCATTAGCCAGGAGCTGGGGCATGAAAGAGCACAAGTCACCGCTACCTACCTCGGGAGGTAGCTCGGTTTCTGAACAAACAATGGGGGCAAAAGATTTACCAGTACCGACGCTCAGTGCTGCGCCAACCGACCAGAGGCTGGCTACAATTCCAGGCATTTTTTTTGAAAAAAACAATGTACTGAATTAAGAGTTGATCGTGTGCGTCCGAGCCGGGGACTCGCACAGCGATCATTCCACATATCCGCGGGAGGAGAGCTCGCGTCAAGCCCCTGGTGTAGCTGACGTAGGACCTAATCTAATCGCCAAACTAGGGCAGCCAAAGTCACGGCGAGCACTGGCAACGTCAACACGATACCGACCTTGAAGTAATGCCCCCAGGAGATGACGGTGCCTTTGCGCTCGAGTACGTGCAGCCAGAGTAGTGTGGCCAAGCTTCCGATGGGCGTGATCTTGGACCCCAGATCGCTACCGATGACATTTGCGTAGATCATAGCCTCTTTCACTACTCCGTCGGCTTGCCTAGCATCAATCGACAATGCACCTATCAATACGGTGGGCATGTTGTTCATGACAGAGGAAAGAAAGGCTGCCAGAAAGCCTGTGCCGAACGTCGCGGCCCACATGCCCTGCTCTGCCAATCCCGACAACATGTCGGCACGAAGATTGCGACAGCTGCTATCATGAGAAATTATTCGTATGGCTTTTCTTAGTTTGGAATTTATGGGTACCGTCCTGGCCCGATGCCGTCGTACTTGAACGATTCTTGTGGTATCTATAGGGCCAAACCCGTACCCATATAGGCGGTGGCGATGTGCTTCATCGCGCTGCATACCATCGCTTTTCCAGGATTTACCGTGTCCCTAGCCAAATATCGCGAACGCCTGGAATCCTGGCAGATCTTCGTCTACTTCGCGGCCGTCATAGTGGCTTTGTGCCTAGCGTGGCAATTGCCTGGAACAGTGGCGCTGGCGCCAGCTATCGATCCTCTGCTGGCCTTCATGCTTTTTGTGACCTTTCTGCAGGTACCTCTGACGGAGTTGCGGGAGGCTCTATCGAACGTACGCTTCCTGGGCGCGCTGCTAACGGCGAACTTCATAGCGGTACCGCTACTAGTTGTCGTGCTGCTACCCTGGCTGCCTGCTGATCCGCTGCTACGCATAGGCGTCCTGCTGGTACTACTGACACCATGCATCGATTATGTCGTGACCTTCGCACACTTGGGGCGCGCTGACGCTCGGCCACTGCTGGCCTCCACGCCTGTGTTGTTGATTGGGCAAATGTTGCTCCTACCAATCTTCCTCGGATGGCTCTTGGACCATACGGCAGCTGACCTGGTGAAATGGGAGCCATTCATGCATGCCTTTATCTGGCTGATTGCCGTACCGCTGGTCCTGGCCGCTGCCTGCCAAGCCTGGGCATCGCGCGGGAGACCGGGCCAGGATATCGTGAACATGCTGGGCTTACTACCGGTGCCAGCCACCGCGGCGGTGTTGTTCGTCGTCGTAGCCGCAACGACACCGCAACTTGGACATGCACTGGGTGTCGTGCGTACTGTTGTGCCGATCTATGTCGTCTTTGCTATCACTGGACCGCTTTTGGGTTGGTACGTGGCGCGTGCTTGGCGGCTGCCCACCGCCCAAGGGCGTGCCGTGGCATTCAGCGCCGCCACCCGCAATTCGCTGGTGGTTCTGCCGCTCGGGATGGCCATTCCAGGCGCCGTTCCCTTGATTCCTGCGGTGATCGTCGCGCAGACGCTAGTTGAGCTCATCAGTGAACTGGTCTACGTGAAGCTGCTTCCGCGTATGGGAGCAGGGCCGAAGCTAGCGCGAGAGTAGCCGCGTAGGTTACCGTCTGAAGTCAACCCCTCCCGTCAATGTCACGGCGCACTGGGCTTGCTGGCAGATTCGTCCAGTCCCGCAGGGGCGGTGGATCGAGACTGCGTGGAAGCGCGACAGATCGCCGAGATAGCCCCCTTCTAAGTCCATAAAATTGAGGCTTCAACCTCGTATGCAAGAGTTTGCTCGCAAACGCGCGTCTATCCGAAACGACCGGTAATCTAGTCAGAGGTTTGCTGCTGCTTCGAATTGGTAAATATGTCGCCAATCGCGCTCATTTCAATGAGTCCGCCGGCACACATAAATCCGGTGAAATCTGAGCATCTGGCCGCCTGATCGGTCAACATGAAGGACATCAAAGCGCCCATCAAGGCAACATCAGCCTGGTAAATAATGCTAGGCCCTTGTCGGCCCCCCAAACTAGGCCCGCGCGCCAGCTGCGATACCGTGTTGTGGGGTCCACCCACGAGTTCTGCAATCGTTCCTGCTGCGGCACCTTCGGGCTCTCGGCTCACCCGCAGGCGAAATATCTCTAGGCGCGTCGGCGGAGACAACGCGTGAAAGGCGCTTAATGCGTGCTGAAAAGACATTTCTCCGTGTGGAGGATCAGGGTTGAAATGGCTGGCAACGGCTGGCGATGTAGGGCGTACTGTAGACATATTGGCGCAAATAGCGTCATTGATTCTGTATATCCAGACAGACCATATCGCAAACATGACAGATTGGTGTCAGCAACAATCCAGCAATCATCGTGGTTGCACGCAGACTATCGCCGGAGTCCCGCGGTCAGCCGGAGACCATTCCACCGAGTTACTGCTCGCCTCTGGCGTTAGGGCCTCATTGTCCGCCTGCTGAAAGGCAGCAGGCGGGTTATTAGTCGACAGGCATGGTCCTGACGGACAAGTGTCGCGGTGTCTAAGCCGAGTTGGCACTCTCCACGGCCTTGCTAGCCTCGCCCAGAATTTCGCGACCACCTTTGGCCGCGATAACCGACACAACCAAGCCAAGAATGAGGTCCGGCAGATTGGAGTCCAGCCCCAATACCAGGGCACCTGAAAGGACAATTCCGAGGTTGACGACCGAGTCGTTGCTCGTAAAGATAGTTGACGCCTTAAAGTTGACGTCCTCTCCGCGATGGCGCTTTAGCAATCTCAAGCAGATGATATTGAGTGCCGCATTCGCTGCGGCCATCGCCATCATTGCCGGACCCACTGGTGCCTCGCCACCAAAGAACCGCCGAAGGACCTCAGCTGCCAGCATCGCCGCCAAGGCAATCAACAGCCAGCCCGAGAGACGGACGGCTCGGATTTTTATCGCCTGTGAACGTCCAACCGCATAGAGGCTGACGCCGTACACGGACGCGTCGGCCAGATTATCCAGGGCAGCTCCAATTAGTGCAGTTGAAGAAGCCCACATTCCAACCACGACCCCAACTAAGCACTGGCTCAGGTTGATAATTAAAACAAGCAACAAGATCTTACGATCGCCCATTGAGCGGTCATCAAATTTGTCGCTCTCATCACTGCCGTTGCTGTCGTTCATTGACAATGCCCAGATAGTTTCAAAGGGATGAACTAAAGGTCTTGAGTGATTCGCCTAAGCAGTGGCGGAATTCAAAACCTCCGAAAACGCCTACCGAATCGGGATGCCTTCATAAATCAACAACGATTAATCTTGAGGCGTCGGTATTTGAACCATTCAATATGAGGCAGAACAAAGCTGCCCATCACACGTTACTGCTGCCGTTTGTGGCGGCCCACTGCTTCTCCGACTGCATTTGAAAGCTCCTGGGGCGTAAGCTTGTCAAGTCGGCTTCCCTCGACGAAGAATGTGGGAGTGCCCTTTATACCTACAGCGTTGACGTCTTTCGCGTCGGCCTCAATGATTGCGCTGACGGCTCCGTCCTGCATATCAACGCGGGCTTTCGCTTCATTCAGGCCCGCGCGTGCCGCAGCGCTCCATGCAGCAGCGACGTTTGGATCGTCATGCCATTCTGGCTGCGCGTTCAGCACTGCCTCTAAAACCGGGAGAAAGAGCTCCTGCTTACGAGCCGCCTCGAGCATTCTCACCACTGGCTCGGATCCTTTGTGAAGCAACACATAGCGCAACACCAAGCGGACGTCGTCTGGGTGCTTCTTCAAGAGTTTTTTAACGTGTGGATAAAAAGCACGGCAGCCTTCGCACGAAGGATCAAAGAACTCGACGATGGTTATAGGCGCATCGAACCGCCCAATCACAGGGGAATGAAAGCGCACTAGCAGTGCTCCGCCCTTACGCGCGACGGATTGCTGGATCGTTTTCGATTCCGGCGCACCCGTTAACCGTACAGATAGGACGGCGACAGCAAATACGATAAGCGAAGCTGCACCGATGGTGATGATAAGCAGACGTCGATTCATTGTTGGAATAGTGTCGGGCCGTGAAAAGGGAGGCTACGATCATAGTAAACGCAAGCAGTGAGAGAAACGGCAAGGGTACAGAACCAAAGATCGTCATGGCGGCACCTGAACAGGAGCTATCCGCCGAACAAACGGAGATCTCCGGCTCAATCACATGCCAGTACAACAGCGTGTGATAACCTGCGATCCCACCGCCGACTAGCGCCAAGGGTGAGGCGTAACGCCAGATCCCATAATCCTCACGATAGCAGGCGACACCTAGTATCCAGCAGAGCGGAAACATGAATATCCGCTGGTACCAACACAATACACAGGGGGTCTGCCCCAACACTTCGCCAATGAAAAGGGCAGATAATGTTGCGCCCAGCGCAGTTGCCCATGCCAGAACCAGGCCGGCCCAGGAGCGTCGATTGTGGTTCCCTTCTGAAGCAGCGGCGACGATCACGAAGCATTCTCCCTAACGGTTCTGCGCGTTACTACGCAAGCTGAATGCCTCGTGTAGATTGCGGCGCATGCGGCCCTTCAGCAGTTAGCAAGGTCGTCGTACATCAGCGGAGGTTTTGGCCGACATTTCGGCCAAAACCTTCATACAGCGGGTGCATGCTTGGCTTGTTCAGACACCTCTTCCAGCTCCATCTCTTCTCTGTCGTGCCGGTGGACCAGCCGATACAGCGCCGGAAGCACGAGCAGGGTGAGGATCGTTGAGGATATGATTCCGCCAATCACTACTGTCGCCAAGGGCCGCTGCACTTCTGCCCCTGTCCCCGTTGCGATTGCCATAGGCACAAAGCCAAGCGAGGCTACCAGAGCCGTCATTAAAACCGGCCTCAGCCGGCTGATCGCACCCTCCCGTACGGCCTGGTCCACAGATCTGCCAGCTTCGCGCATCGAACGGATGAACGACAGCAATACCAAGCCGTTCAGTACCGCGACGCCGCAGAGTGCAATGAAGCCAACCGCGGCTGTGATCGACAGCGGAATACCGCGCAACCACAATGCCACTACACCGCCGGTAAGCGCAAATGGGATGCCTGTAAAGACGATCAAGCCGTCCCTAACGTTGCCAAACATGGCAAACAACAATCCGAACACTAACAACAACGCAGCTGGGACCACTATTCGGAGCCGGTTGGCTGCGGACTGGAGTTGTTCAAATGTACCTCCCCAGGAAGTCCAGTAGCCAGAAGGGACTTTCACCCGTGCTTCGATCTCGCTGGTTGCCTCGGACACGAATGAGCCCAAATCGCGTCCTCTCACATTGGCACTCACAACGATACGGCGCTTGCCGTCCTCTCGTGAGATCTGATTAGGACCTGGCGAAAGATCAAAGTCTGCTACCTCACTTAGCGGAATATAGGTCGTCTTTGAATCAGGCGCTGCAGGCAGTGCAATTGGCAGATTGCGAAGCTCCGCAATGTTTTCCCGCACTTTTTCCGGTAAGCGCACTATGATGTCGAAGCGTCGATCCCCTTGGAAAAACGTCCCAGCCTCGCGACCGCCCGCAGCAATAGCCAACGTATCCTGTATCGCAGCCATACTCAGTCCATACCGTGCTGCACGCGCACGATCGATGTTGACAGTAAGCATCGGCAATCCCGTAGTCTGTTCAACCTTCACCTCAGAAGCGCCAGGGATTGTTTCCAGAACTTCCGCGATCTCCGTGGCTGTCGCGTTCAGGACTTCGTTATCATCGCCAAAAACCTTTACCGCCACATCGCTGCGAACCCCCGAGATCAGCTCGTTGAATCTCAATTGAATGGGTTGCGAGAACTCGTAATTATTACCCGGAATTTGTGCTGCTTCTTCCTGAATCGCTGCCAGCAGTTCAGCATGTGACTTCCGTGGCGCTGGCCATTGATCTATAGGCTTAAGCATGATGTAGCCGTCTGAGATATTCGGCGGCATGGCATCCGAAGCAATTTCCGCCGTCCCCGTGCGCGCGAATACCCGTTCAATTTCTGGAAATTTCTCCTTAAGCCGGCTCTCGATTTGCTTTTGCATTTCGACCGACTGTGTGAGACTAGTTCCGGGAACGCGAAGGGCTTGGATCGCCATGTCCCCTTCGTTCAAGTTCGGAATAAATTCGCTACCCAGACGAGAAGCAAGCACGCCACAAACGATAACCAATATAGTTGCTGCGGCCAGCACAATTGGAGTGCGGCGCAGCGTGCCCTCCAGCAGAGGCTGATATCGACGTGTCGCCCACGTCATTAAGCGGTTTTCTTTCTCTGATACTTTGTTTCCCATAAAGAGTGCCACTGCCGCCGGCACAAAGGTCACGGATAGAATCATAGCGCCCAGCAGCGCGAAGACCACGGTCAACGCCATAGGATGAAACATCCGTCCTTCTACACCACTCAGCGCAAAAATTGGCAGGTAAACCACCATGATAATTAACTGCCCGTAGAGCAAAGGCCGGCGCGCCTCCCGCGCAGCCGCAAAAACCTCGTGAAAGCGTTCAGAGCGCGTCAGTGCCCGCTGCTGAAGAGCTTGAGCGTGGCTCAAACGTCGCACGCAGTTCTCCACGATTACGACTGCGCCATCTACGATGATGCCAAAGTCCAACGCCCCAAGACTCATCAAATTGGCACTGACTTTATAGGTGACCATCCCCGTGAAGGTAAACAGCATGGAAAGTGGGATGATCGCCGCTGTAATAAGCGCGGCCCTTATGTTCCCAAGAAATACAAACAAGACGACTATGACCAACGCCGCCCCTTCAAGCAGATTTTTCTTGACCGTGGCTATCGCCTTGTCAATCAAATTCGCCCGGTCATAAACCGTGACAGCTTTAACGCCGTCCGGTAGGGTTTTGTTGATGGAATCTAGCTTTTCCGACACTGCTTCGGAGACGGCAAGACTATTCTGCCCAATGAGCATGAACACCGTGCCGAGCACGACTTCCTGACCGTTATCCGTAGCCGCGCCCGTTCTCAATTCGCGGCCAATTCCTACGTCGGCAACATCCCGTATGCGAATTGCTTGCCCGTTGACCGAAGTCAGCACGATATTGCCGATATCTTCGATGGACTTGACCTGACCTGGCGCGCGTATTAGGTATTGCTCGCCCTTGCGCTCGATATAACCCGCACCAACGTTGGCGTTATTGCTTTCCAACGCCGTCATGACGTCGGCGAGTGTGAGCCCATATGATGCAAGCCGCTCGGTGCTAGGTGCGACTTGGTATTCCTTCGCAAAGCCACCAATGGAATTAACCTCGGTCACGCCGGGGATATTACGCAATTGTGGCTTAATGACCCAATCTTGTATCTCACGCAGATCCATTGGCGTATACGGGGAACCATCTTCTTTTCGGGCATTAGGCTCCGCTTCTACGGTCCACAAGTAGATTTCGCCCAAACCTGACGAAATTGGCCCGAGCGTAGGAGTTATTCCGGCCGGCAGGCTATCCCTGGCTTCTTGCAGGCGCTGGTTTACCAACTGCCTTGCAAAATAGATATCCGTTCCATCCTCAAAAATTACTGTCGTCTGAGAAAGACCATAACGTGACAATGATCGCGTCTGCTCCAACCCCGGAAGGCCAGCCATGACAGTTTCAATCGGATAAGTGATTCTTTGTTCAGTTTCCAGCGGAGAATAGCCTGGTGCCCCAACGTTGATCTGTACTTGCACGTTGGTGATATCGGGAACCGCATCAATTGCAAGGCGTGAATAGTTATATACACCGATGGCGGCCATTCCAAGTGTCAGGAATAGAACCATCCAACGCTGCTCGATTACAAAGCGGATGAGGCGCTCAAACATGGTCTCTCCGCTTCAATGTGCGTGATCGGCACTGGCTTTGCCGAGCTCCGACTTTAATGTAAAAGCGTTTTCAACAGCGTAGCGAACGCCAGGCTCCAGGCCTCGCGTTATTTCAACCATCGAGTTGGAACTCTTTCCAACCGTGATCGGCTGCGCCAGAAAGCCACCGGGGACCTCGATGAACACAATGGACTGTCCATCAACTGTGTGAACGGCATCTGCGTCGACACCGACCGCGACCTCCGAGTCGTCGGTAATCACCTGCACCGTCACAAAGAGGCCCGGTCGCCAGGCGGCTGCCGGGTTGTTCAAAGTAACGCGTGCCGTCGCCGTGCGCGTCTGCTGACCGAGCAATGATCCGATGTAGGAGACTTTGCCCTGTGCAGTTGCCTCGAACGCAGTGGATGACACGATGGCGTCCTCTCCGATGCGTACCGAGGCCAGATCTTTGGGAGCAATCACAAACTCCGCCCAGACGTTGCTTAAGTCCGAGATTGTGAATATGCTGGCGTTATCTGCAAGTGCCTCCCCAAGTGCTATGTGCTTCTCCACTATCATTCCATCAAATGGTGCGCGAACCTCCAACAGCGCGAGATCTTTCGTCTGCGGGAGTGCGCCCACTGCGCTCAATTTCTGCGTAGCATTTTCCACGGCGATTTCGGCCTCGTTTAATGCCGCACGTGCGATTTGGTAATCCTGCTCTGCGGAAACCTTTTCGCGCCATAGGCGCCTCTCTCGGGCATGCGTCTGTGCGGCCAATTCTCGTCGCTTTGTGGCAGCCAGCCACTCGCTGCGCAAATCCGATAACGACGCACTGGAAATCACGGCCAGAAGCTGGCCCTTCTTAACTTGTTGCCCTAGGTCGGCTGAAACGCTTTCCACCACACCCGCCATCCGCGGCACTACGTGCGCGGTACGATCGGCATTGAACTTGACTTCCCCGGGGAATTGGGCAGACGTCGGCAAAGGTGCAGGGCCCGCCACCGCGACTTTGATACCAGCAGTCTTGACCTGCTCCGGCGATAGGGAAATCCTGCCCTCCTCTTTCTCTAGAGAAGCGCGGACGACCTGTTGATCAGATAAGTGGACGTCGGCTTCAATTTTAAAGAAGTGGGGCTCCGCGATGGATTGCACACTAACCAAATCGCCACCTTCTTTGCGAAATGTGAGGCTCTCCACTTCTCCATTCGGACGCGTCAACTTCGCAACCACCTCCCCTGGTTCTACTGCAATCGGCTGCCCTTCGGCATACCCCCAAACCTTCAGGCGAGGCTCTCCTCCCTCTTCGCTAAGCAGCAGTTCCACCCCAAATGTTTCGACGGACGTGAGCGTACCGCCATTTGGGCCGGCGGCCTCGGCCATTTTGGTGGGGCTTGCAGGAGTGCTCTCGTGCTCTTCATGGTCATGTTCATCCTGAGCAGCGTACAGAGGGCCAGAGCCCGTAAGAAACAGCACAAAAATCGCTACCGCGTACTTGACATGCTTTGCGATGCTCGAATATCCGTTGTTCAACATATTGTTTTCTCTACTGGACTCAACGTCCAAGGATCCGCTGGATTTCAGAATGGGCTTGGTATGCTAATGCCACTACCCTGAGGTATGCGATGTTTGCGTCTGATAATGTACGTTGCGCGTCCAACACGTCGAGAAATCCAAATTTCCCTGCCTCAAATCCCTTGCTGGCTGACTCAAACGCTTGCGAGGCTCCCGGGATAACCGACCCTCGGTAATCACGCGCCGCCGCGACGGCAAGATCGAACTGAGAAACAGCTTTTAGTAAGTCTGCCGTCAGTCGTGCCTGCAAGTCCCGATATGTGTCCCGGGCCTTGTAAGCCTGCATTGAGGCGGCGTACACATTGCCTTGATTTCTGTCGATGATAGGTAGAGGGATGGAAATACCGATCTGCGGCTTGTTGCGTCCGACCTCATTGTCACGAGCAACACCTACGCTGACCGTGATATCTGGATAGCGCTTACTCTTCTCGACTTCGATTAACGCCTGTCCCAAGTCGACCGCCATCCGACCCGACTGCAAAATAGGCGACCCCGCTAACTCCGCGCGGAGTGCATCCAAGGTCCCTCTCGCCGGAAGTAGATCGATGTCTGCCTCTACCGAATCAAATTTTGGATCGTTTTCCCCCCAGAGAACGGCTAAATTTCGGCGGACATTCAGCAAGTTTTCTTTCGCCGCTCGCGTCTCAATCCGAGCGTTTGCCAATGCCACTCCGGCCTTGCTGCTCTCCAAAGGAGGAGCTTTTCCTGCAGCGACCCTACGCTCTGCTAGGCGCAGCGCACTGGCCGCAATCTCAACATTATCGTCCGCAACGCGCACTGATTCTTGCGCTACGGCCAGATCGAAAAATGCAGCGATTACGGCGGCGCGCAGCGTTGCTCGGGCGCTATTTACGTCCTGCTTTGCAATGTCACGCGAAAGCTCCGCCGCAGTGACGCGCGCGGCACGTTTGCCGCCGAGCTCGATGGGCATGTTGAGCAAGGCGGTCGTCGTACGCGTGGCCTCCTGAGTATCGTCGACGCCAATATCGAGGGACGGATTTGGCATAAGTCCAGCCTGGGTAACAAGACCGTCGCCTGCGGCAGCCTCATATTTAGACGCGGCAAGCATCGGATTGCGCTCCAGCGCCATGCTCAACGCCTGCTCGAGTGTCAGCAAGCGCCCATCAACGCTTACCGTATCTATAGGCGCCGCTTTAGCAAGAAATGAGTCGAGTTTCGCAGGCTCTTTGGCCTGCGTCGAAGTGACGAGCAACAGGGCCGCGATGGCCAGCGGCGGCGAGAGTAGACGCATTTTTTACCGTAAGGAATTTAGGCTTGGCGAGGACTTAGCTGGACCGATCAGGTCGGGCCATGTTTCACCGGCGGGATCACAGGCAGATAGCCGGCACTGTAGCTAACACGCCTCGTCAATATCTCGACAGAAAAATGACAATTCCGTAATGTTCGGAACTTTACGAATTCGTAATCAGGGTGTTTGCGAATTGACGAGGTTCATTTTGTAGAGTGTCACCAACGCTTAACGAAAAGCGTGTAGGCGACGCAGCCGCGCGCCTGCAGCATACGGAACATGGAGATTTTTATGCTGATTCGTCACACCCGCAATGTACTGATACTCGGTGCCGCGCTCACTCTGCCTTCCATCGCCCAATCGTCGGAGACCTGGCACCAAACTGACACTGAAATCGGTTACGAGACTGCCCCCAGTCACGCCACGGGAGGGAAGACAGCTGAGCAAGTTCGGGCAGAACTTGCGGAGGCCAAAGCCGACAAGCGTGCATGGGCATTGCAGTACAGGGGCCTACCCCTGCCGGCGTCGGCTCAGCAAGGTAGTGGGCGTACCCGAGCAGAGGTCCGGGCGGAAGCAGAGGCAATGAGCGAAGACGAACGAGCTCGGCTCAAGGAGATCTATACGCCCAGCTAAGGCTCGTTATATACGGTCAAATCTCCGTCTGACCCTGCGGGGTTGGCAACCCCGGGAAATGCCTGGACTAGAATATGTCTACATCGCCATTCTTGGCATTTCCTTTACACGATGCCCATGAAAGTTCTGGTAATTGAAGACGAGAAGAAACTCGCCGAGTACCTACGGCGGGCACTTAGCGACCACAACTATATCGTGGACGTGGCGGCCGACGGTCTTGCCGGCCTGCATCTTGCGAAGGAAATCCAGTACGACCTCATACTGCTCGACATTATGCTGCCAGGAATGGACGGCCTGAGCGTTCTGAAGGAGTTGCGCAGGAGCAGTCGCGTTCCTGTGTTGATGCTTACAGCAAGGGATAAGCTTGAGGACCGTGTTCATGGGCTGCATGAAGGGGCCGACGATTACCTATCCAAACCGTTCGCCATGTCCGAGTTGTTAGCTCGAGTTCTCGCTCTGGGTAGGCGCAGCGGCTTACACCCCCCCCAAACAGATGGCCCAAATTTACTACGGGTCGGAGACCTCGAACTTGATCTTCTGCGGCGGCGAGCAAGCCGTAATGGCCAGCGCTTGGACCTCACGGCTAAAGAGTTCACGCTTCTGGCGCTATTGATGCGTAGACAAGGAGAGGTGCTGTCCAGGCTGGATTTAGCCGAACAAGTTTGGGATATGAATTTCAATAGCAACACCAACGTGGTGGAAGTCGCTGTCCGGCGTTTGAGAGGCAAGGTGGACGATCCCTTTGAGAGAAAGCTTCTGCATACCGTACGCGGGATGGGCTACGTGCTAGAGATTCGGGAGCCCTGATGGCAATAAAGCGACCGGAATCGCTAAGAGCATGGCTTTCGTGGTGGCTCGCCATCCAGACGTTTATGGCGCTTAGCCTCGTGTGCGTGGCGGTCTATTACGCTACGAACCTTAATCTAGCCCGGCGTCAGGAGGCCTTAATACAACAAAAAGTTGAAGTTGTACGGCACGTAGTTGAAGAGAACGGTGCAGACGATGATGCGGCAAGAATGCGGCATAAGCTGGAGGACTTCTTCTACGGTCGCCCAGAGTTTACCCTGGTTCTGGAAATCGATGGGCAACGTGTGGTTTTCGGCAATCCCATTGACAACGACCCCACCCGAGAACGCCGCATCTCATTCACATTGCCGTATCCTGGAACGCCCGGCGACTCACTGACGGCAGAGTTGATCCTGGACATATCCGACGATATCCGTCTCCGCAAGGGACTGGCTGGGACGTTGTTCGCTTGTGCGCTATTTGGCGCCGTCGTTGTCGCCGCTATGGGAACTGTGACGGTGCGAAAGGCATTGGCGCCGTTGGACTCACTCGTACAGCAGGCGGCTAAACTATCACCAGATCGCATCGGTGAACGCCTCGATGAGAAAGGGCAGGCAAGGGAGATCCTGCCTCTTGTACGCCAGTTCAACGCCGTATTGCAGAGGCTAGAAAGGGCCTACGTCCAAATGGAGGGATTCAACGCCGACGTAGCCCATGAGATGCGCACACCGCTGACCACCTTGATTGGCGAAACTGAGTTAGCCCTACATAAGCGGCTCGATCAGGAAGAGCTGCTGGACATCCTGGGATCAAATCTGGAAGAACTGCAACGCTTATCAAGTATCGTAAAGGACATGCTATTTCTATCGCAAGCTGATCGAGGTGCTAGAGTCAGAGGGGCATGGGAGCCGAGCGTGTCGGCGATCGTGCAAGAGGTAAGTCAATATCACGAAGCGGAAGCACTGGAGGCAGGCGTGGTGCTCGCAGTGGTGGGTGACGCCGCTTCTCAAATCGACCGTCCTTTATTTCAACGGGCAATATCAAACTTGTTGTCCAACGCTATTCGCTATGCCAGTGCAGGTAGCACTATAGAGATCGCTATATCTTCTACCGCTGCGGGCGAACTGACGGTAGCGGTTCGCAACGAAGGCGAGCCGATTTCACCCGAACATTTACCACGCCTGTTCTACCGCTTTTACCGTAGCGATAGCGCGCGGGAATTTGATGCTAACCATCATGGACTGGGTCTTGCCATCGTATCCGCCATTGCCCGCATGCATGGCGGCGATACCTTTGCGAGATCTTCTGGGCGATACACAACGATAGGCTTTCGCACTCAAGTCGCCGAGCAACAAGGGAGACAAATCTCGGATAGCGACAGCATTGCGTAGAGTCAGATGTTTGCCGTTGATCTGTGTGTAGTCTTCCACAGCGTCTACGCCATCTACTATCGACCTGACGATAAGACCGCAACGATTATGCGCGTACTGCACGGTGCACGCGGCCTCGCTGCGATCTTGACCAAGGCAGGCTTGGAAGCGAATAGGATCAAGCGATGGCCAGGCACTTTCGATCCTTGTAGACATATGTCGCAACGACGTCAGATGTGAGGATATACGTAAACGTCGCCAAGACCTCATCAACTCCGAGTGCAGCATCGACGTTGCCTACCCTAACCGCCAAACCAAGGCCGCAAGTGTTACGGCGAGCACTGGCAGTGTCAACACTATACCGACCTTGAAGTAATACCCCCAGGAGATGACGGTGCCTTTGCGCTCGAGTACGTGCAGCCAGAGTAGCGTGGCCAAGCTTCCGATGGGCGTGATCTTCGGTCCCAGATCGCTACCAATGACATTTGCGTAGATCATGGCCTCTTTCACTACTCCGTCGGCTTGGCTAGCATCAATGGACAATGCACCTATCAATACGGTGGGCATGTTGTTCATGACAGAGGAAAGAAAGGCTGCCAGAAAACCTGTGCCGAATGTCGCGGCCCACATGCCCTGCTCTGCCAATCCCGACAACATGTCGGCAAGATATTGTGTCAGGCCGGCATTGCGCAACCCATAAACCACCAAGTACATACCCAGTGAAAAGATCACAATCTGCCATGGCGCTTCACGTACGACTTTGCGGGTGCTGATGATATGACCTCGACCGGCGACAAGTAACAAAACGGCAGCCCCCACCGCGGCAACCGCGCTGACCGGCACCCCGAGCGGTTCCAGACCAAAGAACCCGACGAGCAACAAGGCCAGGACCGCCCATCCGGCCCGGAAAGTCCCAGGGTCTCGAATCGCGGTAGCCGGATCTTTCAACTGAGTCACGTCATAGGAAGTCGGGATACTCTTACGAAAGTAGAGCAGCAATACGACAAGCGTAGCGGCAACTGACACGATGTTGACCGGCACCATGACTGCGGCGTACCGGTTGAAGCCAATATCAAAGAAATCCGCCGAAACGATGTTGACCAAGTTCGAAACAATCAAAGGCAAGCTGGCCGTATCGGCGATAAATCCGGCCGCCATGACAAAGGCCAAGGTGGCTGTGGAGCTGTAGCCCAGCGCCATCAACATCGCCATGACGATCGGCGTCAGGATAAGCGCTGCGCCGTCATTCGCGAAAAAAGCCGCCACAGCCGCACCGAGCAGCACGATCAAGGCGAACAGCGCACGGCCGTGCCCTCTTCCCCATCGCGCTACGTGCAAGGCCGCCCACTCAAAGAACCCCGCCTCATCAAGCAGCAGGCTAATAATGATCACAGCAATGAACGCGGCCGTCGCATTCCACACGATGCCCCAAACCACGGGGATATCTGTCAGGTGGACGACGCCAACCAACAAGGCCACGATGGCACCAAAGGCGGCGCTCCACCCAATACCAAGCCCTCTGGGCTGCCAAATGACCAAAATCAAGGTCAAGACGAAGATTGCGACAGCTGCGATCATGGGAAATTACTCGTATGATTTTTCTTAGTTTGAAGAAGAAAGGATGCGCCGTATTGGCACATACCCTTCCTTATGCTCTGCGGGAAATCCGCTCCCGCGAAGTTCTCACGACTGGGAAAACTGCGCACCGATATCCTTCAGTTCGCGCTGGATAGCCGCCTTGTCCAAGGTGGCCAGGGGCAAATTCGCAAAAATATTTATCCGGGCCGAAATCTGGCGGAACACCTTGTCAAACACCTGACGTTTCGCTCCATCGCTTCCTTGAACCGCGGCCGGATCCTCGAACCCCCAATGCGCCGAAATAGGTTGGCCAGGCCAAACCGGACAGACCTCTCCGGCGGCGTTGTCGCATACTGTGATAATGAAATCCATCTGCGGTGCGTCGGGCGCGGCAAACTCATCCCAGCTCTTGCTGCGCAGGATTTCGAGCGGATAGCCCAGTATCTGGACCTTATCGATCGCGAACGGATTTACTGTGCCTCCGGGATGGCTGCCGGCGCTATAGGCACGAAAGCGCCCTTTTCCCAAGGTGTTTAGTAGCGCTTCCGCCATAATGCTTCGAGCCGAATTTCCCGTACAAAGGAAAAGAACGTTGTAGACCTTGTCAGACATGTTGCGCCTCTTCAGATAGGTTTCTTGGAACGCGCCGCCCGAGCAGGCGCAGGTTTTGATTTAGCAATCGACGGCATGGGAGCACAAGATCCGCCACCACAGCAGTTCTCAGTCAAGTACGTGAGAAGATCTGCCATCGCTTCGAAGCGAGCCTCGTAAATCACAAAGCGCCCTTCCTGGCGAGATCCTAATAGCCCGACATATACGAGCTCTTTGAGGTGAAATGAGAGCGACGACGGCGGAATGCCACTCTTCTCCGATAGTTGGCCAGCAGCCATGCCGTCAGGTCCCGCCTGCACCAAGAGGCGAAAGATAATCAAGCGAGACTCTTGACCGATTGCGGCAAGTGCTTTGACTGCGTCATTTATTTCCATATTTCGACTATATTAGAATAATCAAAACCAGTAAAGCGCTTTACCTTGTTTGCGACGTCGAGCTCCGCATAAAAAGGCGGGGCGAATGCCGGATCGGCATTGCCCCTAAATTCGTCAACCATCGACGATTTCTGACGTACTACTCTACTACTCTACTTCCCTACTTGACTTCCTTACGTCCCGATGCGCCCCCCGTCGTCCTTGGTAATCACGATCGTGGCGGACCTCGGCCGAACTCCTGCCCCATACCCGAAATTGCTCGGCCACTGGCTGGTGTATTTCGATGGATTGGCAATATCAGCTTGACTGGTGTTCTCGCCTGGATGCTGGATATTGACAAAAATCGCCTTGCCATCTGGAGTTTCACAAAAGCCCGTAATCTCGCACCCGACAGGCCCGACGAGAAAGCGCTTGAGCTGTTCAGCCGCCGGCGGTTGCCCTACATAGGTATCCACGGTAAGTGCGCTGCCATCAGCTTTCGTGTAATTGAGGGACTTTTTCTCGCCATCACCAACCTGGCCAGGCCGTGCCGCCAGCATCATGCAATTGGTCACGTCGGTATAGGCACCGTCATCGGTCTGAAACCAGCACAGTCCCGTAGCCTCGCTGAATACCAAGCCGTCGGGGCTCGAGAAATCTTGATCATCAGTGAGGTTTGACAGGTTGATAGTGCCGGCATCCGCGTCAGCTTGCGCACCGAATAAATACACGTCCCAATCGAATTGATCGCCGCTGCCCGTAGCGGAGGACTCTCTGACACGGAGAATGTGACCATTGGGGTTGCCCATCTGGGCGGTACCATTCTTCATATCGGTGTACACACGCGGATTAGCCGCATCCGGCGCATACTGTGAACCGGTCGGATCAATGCGACGGCTGGTGTTGTTGGTCAAAGCAAAATACACCTCGCCGTTGGCGGGATTCACGCCACACCATTCCGGGCGATCCATCTTCGTGGCACCCGCCGCATCTGCGGCTAGACGAGCATTGATGGCAACATCGGCCTGGTCGGCAAACGGATATGTCGCGGAACTGCTAACAACCGGGTTTTGCAGCGACAGCTCCAACCAGGAACCGGTCCCGTCTTCGGAGAATTTGGCAGCATAGAGCTTGCCGTTGTCCAAATATTTGTCACCTGCGGACATGCGACTGATCGCATCGGCATCCGCGGGATCCCAGTTGGCGGCCGAGACCCATTTGTAAATGTATTCGCCACGAGCATCGTCGCCCATATAGACCACAATAGGCTGCCCTGCAACGGCCTTGCGGAACGCTGCGCTTTCATGAGCGAAACGCCCCAGGGCCGTGCGCTTTTTTGCTTTCCTGCTACGGTCATAAGGGTCGATCTCAACGATGTAGCCTTGGCCGTTCATTTCGTTGCGGTAATCGTCGCTACCATCAGCCGACGTTCCTGATTGGCTTATATTCCAACGAGCATAGCGATCATCCGCACCGGCGGACTCCCATCCGTGGCGCGAGCCGGCACCCTGACTACGCCCGTAGCGCAGAAGCGAAGTCACAGATTTATCATTACCCCGAGCCGCGTCATCGGCGCTGTCGCGGGTGAAGTAGCCGTACCAATTCTCTTCACCCGTCAAGAACGTACCCCAGGGGCTCTTCCCTGTGCCGCAATTGTTCAACGTGCCGCGTGTACGGGTCGCATCGGGCGAATACTTCGTCACGAGTAGTGGATTGCCGCGAGCCGGGCCTGCGATTTCGATTTCACTCAGTGCCGTCAGACGAAAGTTGAAAGACGATTCCGACATAGTCGCCCAGGAATTACCGGTCTTCTGAATTTCGACAACCGAAATGCCGTGAATAGCCACTTCCTTATCTACTTCGGCGGCTGGCCGTGGCAACGTGTTGGTGCCACCGTCCTGGTGCAAGAAGAACGAACTGAAACTCTCGTTCGTCGTGGCTTCGTGATTGACGGCCAGAAGCCCTCGATCCGTGGAGCTGGCCGAAGGCCGGTTGTCTGCGCCCAGTCCAAACCACTCCATGCCGTCGTGATGGTCTCCGGCACGGTTCTCAAAGTCGATGTCCGTACCATCATTCCTGTAGGCCAGCACACCCGCTGAGAGCGGGTCTCCCAGGGCGTATAGCACTTGAGCGGTATATCCCGAGGGCACGATGACGGCATCGGCCAAGCTCTTGGGTACGGCGGTGAAATCAAGCAGCGTTTCCGAAGGTGAAGTCGGCGGCGTTTCGGGACTGTCATCATCGTCATCACTACTGCTTCCACAGGCGGCCAGACCGCCTACGCCGAAGAGGACGGAACCAAGAGTGAGCGTACCTCCTTTGAGCATCCCGCGTCGGCTCAGCCGTGTTTGCAACACCGAATCGAATGTTGGGTTATTCGATGTATTCGAATCTTCGTCATTGAAGTCGACTTTGGGCGTGTTCGTCTTGGTCTTCATATCGTCCTTCTGTCTGGATTTAACGAAGTAAGGAATGTATGCGACGCTGATGACTCTTTCATGACGACACAAACGCAACATTGTCGAAGCGACCACGTTGGTTGATCCATGGCACAACTACAGTCCGCGCATTGAGCTTGGCTGTGGGTGAACCGGCCCCCACCTCCACTATCGCTCCCCTTCCCAGACCCGACTATTAATGAAATTTTTGGCCCTCTAGAGCCCTAATGGCTCGATGGGCGAGTCGCGGTTCGTTTGTAGCTTATGTCATGAAGTTGTCATGTCTGCATTTCATGATGCATGGAGATGAAGAATTATTTAAAAACAGCCTCCCCGGCCTGAACTGCCCCTTTTATCTCAGGAGAAACAAATGAAGTTGTCGACCCTTGCCGCAAGCCTATTCATCGCATGTGCGGGCCTCAATGCTCACGCGCAACAGAACGTGCCGACAGTGCTCATAGACGGATCCAGCACCGTATTTCCGATTTCGGAGGCCGTCGCTGAAGAGTTTCAAAAATCGCAACAAGGCAAAACCCGCGTAACGGTGGGCGTTTCGGGAACGGGCGGTGGCTTCAAAAAATTCTGCCGAGGCGAGCTGGACATCACTGGCGCCTCGCGCCCCATCCGTAAAGACGAAATGGAACTGTGCAAGCAGCACGGCGTAGAGTATATCGAAATGCCTGTCGCTATCGATGCACTGGCCACGATCATCAATCCTTCAAATACCTTCGCAGAGTGCTTGTCGATCCCAGAGCTGAAGACGATGTGGGCGCCTGAAGCGCAAGGCAAGGTGACCAACTGGAACCAGATCAATGATAAGTTCCCGAACGCACCGCTGGTTCTATTCGGCGCCGGCACCGATTCGGGCACTTATGACTATTACACTTTCGCCGTTGTGGGGAAAGAGCACTCCAGTCGCGGCGACTTCACCGCAACCGAAGACGACAACGTGAGTGTCCAGGGCGTCGCCCGCGACGAGAACGCTCTTGGCTTTTTGGGATTGGCCTACTACGAACATAATAAGGACAAGATCAAGGCTGTCGCCATTCGGCAGGATGATGGTTCTTGCGTGCTCCCGTCGGTGGAAAACGCGGTCAACGGTACTTATCAACCGCTGACACGGCCGATTTTCTACTATGTGGACAAGTCGAAGGCCGACAAGAAACATGTCGTGGATTTCATTCATTTCGCATTTGACCCGAAGAACCAAGAAGAACTCGTTTCGGAAGTCGGCTACGTCTCCCTGCCCGCTGAAATCGCGAATTCCGCGAAGGCCAAATTCGATGCGCGCAAGACAGGCTCTCACTTTGAAGGCGGCTCCAAGATCGGCGTCAAGATGACCGATCTCGTAAATTAATCCGCTCACAGTTAGCGAGTCCGGATCGTGGGGCCACGCATAGTGGCCCCACGATGCCCTCAGGAATCCATAGGAACGCCAATGTCCGTCGTTGCCGACAAAGAACGTTTCATACCGAGCCAAGCCTATCGCACTCGGCGACGCACTGTCGACGCTGTAACTCGGGTTTTATTGTTCCTCGCCGCGGGAGCCTCAGTACTTATCACCACTGGAATTGTGTACATCCTGGTCACGGAGTCGTGGGGCTTTTTCTCCCAGGTATCGATCTGGGACTTCCTCACCGACACTCAGTGGACCCCGATGTTCGAGAACCCGCGCTTCGGAATCTGGCCTTTGCTAACGGCGACGCTTTGGGCCGCAGGTATTGCATTGATCATTGCCATCCCGCTGGGCACTGTGCTGGCCGTCTATCTTAGTGAATTTGCGCGCCCATCAGTAAAAGAGGTTGTAAAGCCTTGCCTGGAGATGCTGGAAGCCGTTCCGACTATCGTGTACGGCTACTTTGCACTCCTGCTGTTGACACCGTTTTTTCAGACTTTTATCCCGGGTCTTGGCGGGTTCAACCTGTTGGTCCCTGGCATCGTGCTCGGCATCATGATTCTGCCTTACATCGTATCGGTAAGTGAAGACGCCATGCGCGCCGTACCGAGTTCGATGCGTGAGGGCGCTTATGCCCTCGGAATGTCGCGAGTCCAGACCGCTATCCGTGTCGTAATACCCGGTGCGTTCTCGGGCATCACCGCCGCATACATACTGGGCATGTCGCGGGCAGTAGGCGAAACGATGGTACTAGCCGTCGCCGCAGGTCAAAATCCCAATCTGACCGCCGACCCACGTGAAGGCGCTGCCACCATTACCGCATACATCGTACAAATGAGCATGGGCGATCTGCCGCATGGGAGCTTGGCTTACCAGAGCATCTTCGCCGTCGGCCTAGTGCTGTTCATCATTACTTTCGCGTTCAATTTCTTCGGCCACCTATTGCGCCAGCGTTTTCGGGAAATCTACTGAAATGAATCGTCCACTGATGTCGAAAAGCACGGCCGTAGAGTACGACCCGCAGCTCGCGGCCCGCGTCGGTCGAACCGCCAAGCGGTCTGATTTCATATTTGGGTTGGCGGGTGTGGCGATTCTGATTGTGTCGATGGCCTTGCTGATCGCTTTGTTACTTGACCTGGCGCTTGATGGCGCGGGCCGCATCAACTACGAATTCCTGACTAGCTTTCCTTCTCGCCGGGCTGGGAGCGCCGGCATTCTCTCCGCTTGGGTGGGGACTACGCTTGTCATGGTGGTAACGGCAGCGTTAGCGGTACCCATGGGTGTGATGGCCGGCCTCTATCTGGAGGAGTATGCGCCCAAAAATCTGATTACAACGCTCATTGAGATCAACATAGGAAATCTTGCTGGTGTTCCTTCGATCATATATGGCCTTCTCGCCCTCGGCTTGTTTGTATATATGCTGGGACTAGGACAAACTATCTTTGTCGCGGGCGCCGTGCTGGCGCTACTTATCCTTCCCGTCATCATTGTGTCCACGCGCGAGGCTGTCCGCAGCATTCCTCAGACAGTCAAAGAGGGCGCGTACGGCATCGGCGCCGATAAGTGGCAAACGATGTCCTCCTTTATCCTGCCAGCAGCCCGGCCGGGAATCCTGACCGGCGCAATCGTTGGACTCTCGCGTGCGATCGGCGAAACAGCGCCGGTGATTACCATCGGCGCGCTGACCTATATTGCGTTCCTGCCACCGTCCCCCATCCAAGCCGGATTTCCGTTCATCAACTTCGACTGGCTTGAAGCTCCTTTCACCCTCCTGCCAATTCAGATGTTCAATTGGCTGTCTCGCCCACAGTCCGAGTTTCACGTTAATGCCGCTGCGGCCGGCGTGGTCCTCATTGCGATGACGCTGGTCATGAACGCACTAGCGATCTATATCCGTTACCGTTTGCGCCGTCACACAATGAACTAGCTGATATCGCTGATTAGCGATCAGGACTCCCTCCTAAGCCGAGAATATTCAATGAATGACCTCACTATGCAGAGCCAACCCGTTGATGCACCGGTCGTGATCAAGAGCCCGAGCTCTGCGGCCACCGCAGTCCCCACCACGCCTGTTAATTCGATACTAGTGCCCCCGACGGTACCGCTACGGGCGGAAGCGAAGAACTTATCATTCTGGTACGGCGAATTCCAAGCACTGAAGGACATCAATCTTCCTATAGCAAAAGACCGAGTCACCGCCCTTATTGGAGCGTCTGGCTGCGGAAAAAGCACCTTGCTGCGGTGTTTCAATCGTATGCACGACCTGTATCGCGGAACTCGCTATGGCGGGCAGATCAACTTATTACCCGAGCAAAGCAACCTGGTCGACCTCAAGTCCGATCCGATTCTGATTCGACTACGGATTGGCATGGTGTTTCAAAAACCCAATCCATTCCCCAAATCCATATACGAGAATGTCGCCGCGGCACTAAAAGTACGAGGCATCACCAACCGTTCAATTCTGGATGAACGCGTTGAATCGGCGCTACGCCAAGCTGCGCTCTGGGATGAAGTAAAGGACCGGCTTCATTTGTCTGCCTATGGGCTCTCAGGCGGCCAACAACAGCGTTTATGCATCGCACGTACGCTTGCTCCTAACCCGGAAATAATTCTTTTTGACGAGCCGACATCAGCGCTGGATCCAATCGCGACCGCGAAAATCGAAGATCTTTTCAATAGCCTTCGAAATCAGTACACCATCGTCATCGTCACACACAACATGCAGCAGGCCGCGCGAATTTCCGACTACACCGCATTTATGCACTTGGGGCAAATGGTTGAATTCGGACCGACGGATGATTTTTTCCTCAAGCCAAGGCACGCAATGACCGGCGACTATATCACCGGCCGCTTCGGTTGAATTGGGCTCGCGGCGAGAACGGCAATGGATGCGTTTCTGCGCTGCGACGCAACTACGTGCGACGGATCGATTGCCACAGCTATCGGCGCAGGCCTTCTCAGCGGGCGCCCATTTCTGCTATCGATACTCAATCAACGAGCACCAAAACCAAAAGCGCCAGACGAGTGCCTATCGTTCGGGATACATACGCCATCGTTTTCCCTGCAGCAGTCTTGCAACAGCAGCTCGAGCAAGCCGTAGAGGCCCTCCAAGTTAGCGCGATACCGTACTTCCTCTTGTGTCCGCACGCCTACAACCAAGCCGGCTTTGGCTAAGCTGGCCAGGTGTTGAGAAACCGTGCTCCGCGGTCCACCGACCAAAGACGCCAGTTTGCCGGCCTCGATACCGTATGGCTCCTGTTGAATAAGAGTCCGCAAAATGCCTAGGCGGGTCGTGTGACCGATGGCGCCAAATGCGGCGGCAACATCCAGATTCTCCGACCGTGAGCAAATCGGAATATCGATAGCGCTGACTGTCGCTTGCGCCCGGCTTGCGGGAATATCTATCGCATCCATTACCATTCCATATGTCGTGAATTACAGACATAATGCAATCCTTACATGACAAATTTATGACAGTCGTATTTCTGTTACTACAATTATTCAACTATTGTTGTAGTATTGAGATATGGATAAAAACACCGCCATTCCTATCTTTGAGTCGTTGGCCTCGAGCGTACGGCTCGACATCTTTCGCCTGCTTGTACGCGCCTCTCCCGAAGGCTGCGTCGCCGGCCAGATCGCCAGCGAATTACACCTGCCGCCCACCAATCTTTCGTTCCACCTGAAGGCAATGACCCAGGCCGGACTGCTGACGGTCGAACAGGAGGGCCGCTATATGCGCTATCGGGCCGACATCGCGTTGATGTACGGTCTAGTGGAATATCTGACGGCCGAATGCTGTACGGGTTTGAGTGCTGCCTCGGTAGATGACGCTGAGGGATGTGTGCCATGAACGCCCAAGATGCTCGGCACGCCGATGTCGTCATCATTGGTGGTGGACAAAGTGCTCTCGCAGTCGCGTATTTCCTGAAGCGCACCGATCTGACATTTGTGTTGCTGGACGCTGCGCCTGAATCTGGTGGCGCCTGGCGCCTTGGTTGGGAATCCTTGCATCTATTCTCACCTAGCCAATGGAGTTCGCTGCCTGGCTGGCCCATGCCTGCCACCCAAGGCTATCCGACACGTGGCCAGGTGGTTGACTACCTATCCCGGTACGAGGACCGATACGGTTTTGCCGTGGAACGCCCGGTGCGGGTCACGGCGGTTCGACGTGAGGACTCTGATTTCGCTATAGAAACTGTCAACGGGCAATGGCGCAGCCGGGCCGTCGTCAGTGCAACTGGGACCTGGAGTACGCCCTATATCCCCCCCGTTGAGGGTATACAGACCTTCAACGGGGAACAGATTCATTCCGCGCACTACCGCTGCCCTACTCCATACGCCGGAAAGCGAGTGCTCGTCGTGGGCGGGGGCAACTCGGGCGCCCAGATCCTGGCGGAAGTATCGCAAGTCGCGCAAACGACCTGGGTCACGCAAGCGGAGCCCTTGTTTCTGCCAGACGATGTCGACGGTCGCGTCCTGTTTGAGCGAGCTACGGCGCGCTGGCAAGCACTGCAACAAGGCAAGGCTCCTGAGAACCTTCCGGGGGGCTTTGGCGATGTGGTCATGGTCCCACCCGTGCGTGAGGCCCGTGCTCGAGGCGTACTGCAATCCGTGCGGCCATTCATCCGGTTCACGCCCGAAGGTGTCATCTGGCAAGACGGTACGTCCACTGCCATAGACGCGGTGATCTGGTGCACAGGGTTCCGACCCGCTCTGGATCACCTGGAGCCTCTGGGAATCGTACATCCGGACGGCAAAGTGCGCGTTCATGGCACCCAAGCCGTGGAGGCCCCAGGCCTTTGGCTTGTTGGCTACGGCGAATGGACTGGGTTTGCTTCGGCCACGCTTGTTGGCGTAATGCGTACTGCAAAGTCTACTGCGGTAGAGGTTACTGCCCATATCAACACCCCTTCTCTCCTATCACCTTGAGGACTATCATGAGCGACGTCACCATCTACCATAATCCCCAGTGCGGGACCTCCCGCAACACCCTCGCGCTGATCCGAAATTCCGGCGTCGAGCCGCAGGTCATCGAGTATCTGCAAACCCCGCCAGACCGCGCGACCCTGATCGATTTGATCTCGCGCGCCGGTTTGACGGTGCGCGAAGCCATCCGGCAAAAGGGCACGCCTTATGCCGAGCTCGGCCTGGATGATCCGGCACTGTCCGATGAACAGCTCATCGATGCCATGCTGGCCAACCCAATCCTCATCAACCGTCCCTTTGTCGTCACTGCGGTGGGCGTACGGCTATGCCGGCCATCCGAGTTGGTTCTGGACATTCTGGAACAGCCACAACGAGGCGCCTTCGTGAAAGAAGATGGCGAGGCCGTCATCAACGAGAACGGAAAGCGCGTCAGCTAAGCGACGATGATGCCATCCTCTGCGGCAATCAACGGCGGCTCCTCTCCCGTCAAGGCGCATGGACTGATTACCGCCCTCGGGGTGGGTCAGATATGCTCTTGGGGGTCGCTTTATTACAGCTTTCCGTTGATCGCGGAGGCAATGGGCGCCGAACTTGGATGGAGCAAACCTGATTTGTATGGCGCGGCGACGCTCGGCCTGGTCCTCGCCGCGCTGGCGGCATACCCGGTCGGCGTCGCGGTGGATCGAGGGCACGGCCGTTGGGTCATGGGGCTGTCGTCTTTACTCGCCGCGGTGCTCTTGCTGCTCTGGTCACAAGTGACCTCGCTTGTCGCCTTCTATGTGCTGGTAGCTGGAATAGGCGCTCTACAGGCCGCGACGCTGTACGAACCCGCATTCGCAGTCATTGCCCGAAGAATGGGGGCAAGCCAGTCCCGCAGCGGAATAACGGCGCTCACATTGTGGGGCGGATTTGCCAGTACGGCGTTCATCCCACTGGTGCAATGGCTGCTCAACGAGTGGGGATGGCGCGAGGCGCTGATCGCCTTAGCGGCGGTCAACGGCATCATTTGTACCGGTGCCTATCTGATCTTTATCCAACCGACGCGTGATGCCCAGCCAGAGGGCGATATCGATCCTGGCCACCAGCGACAACAAAGCAAGGATGCTGTCCAAGCAGCGTTGAAACGCCCCGTTTTCTGGGCGCTGCTGTTATCACTGACCGCGTACGCGGCAATGTTTTCGGCGTTCACTTTTCATATGTACCCGTTGCTGCTCGAGCGCGGTCTCGATACCGCCTCAGTCGTACAAGCGATTGCGTTGATCGGCCCAGCCCAAGTCGCCGGCCGCATCGTCGTCAGCATGTTTGCAGCCCGCGCATCAATGCGTATGGTCGGTACAGCCGTGGTGACCGTATTCCCGCTAGCCTTTGGCGCCCTGGCGTTTCTGAACCTCGACTTTCTGACTGTTGCCGCGATCTGCGTGACCTACGGCGCAGCTAACGGGATCTTTACCATCGTTCGCGGCATGGTGGTTCCGGAAATGCTCAGCCGGCACGCCTACGGCGCTATTAACGGTCTGCTCACCGTGCCCATGACATTTGCACGGGCTGCCGCACCACTGGGCGCCGCCGCGCTATGGGGGCTTAGTTCGTCCTACGCCAGCGTGCTCGCTGCCATCCTTGCAGTGGCATTTGTCTTGGCTACGGCATTTTGGTTCGCCGCCTGGCTCAGCCGCCCTACTCTTGAACTTGCACATGACTAAGCGTGTTTAAAATGACTTACTCCTCCCCCTCCGATCTCGAACTGCCCGGCCTGGAAGAGGCATTGCTCGATATCCCGACTCATGAGAAGTTGGCACTATCGAGCGGCTCAGATCACGCACCCCGGATTTTGCTGCTGTACGGCTCACTGCGTGAGCGATCCTATAGTCGCCTACTTACCGAAGAGGCCGCCCGCATACTGACTCGCTTAGGTGCAGAAACTCGAATTTTTGACCCTCGCGACCTGCCTTTGCCCGATAGCGTACCAGCCGACCATCCAAAGGTGGCAGAGTTGCGGGCGCTGTCCATTTGGTCCGAAGGACAGGTGTGGTGTAGCCCAGAGCGGCACGGGAATATGACTGGTGTCTTTAAGAGCCAGATCGATTGGTTGCCATTGGAGACCGGAAGTGTCCGTCCCACGCAGGGGCGTACTCTGGCTGTCATGCAGGTGTCGGGCGGCTCTCAATCATTCAACGCAGTCAACTCGTTGCGCGTTCTGGGACGTTGGATGCGGATGGTGACCATCCCGAACCAATCCTCTGTGGCCAAGGCATTCCAGGAATTCGATGAGGCAGGCCGGATGAAGCCGTCCCCGTATTACGACCGCGTCGTCGATGTCATGGAAGAACTATACAAATTCACCTTGCTTGTTCGTGATCGTAGCGATTACTTGACCGACCGATATAGCGAACGCAAGGGGATGGCGGAGGACATCGCTCGACTCGGTCGCCAAGCCATGGCGCATGAATCGGCAGCCCAGTGAGTGGAATTATCTCTGCACGCTAAGCAGTAACGTCTGGGACTTGACGAAGCTTGATTAATTCCATATATCAAAAACGTATGGAATTAACGTCCAGCCTCAAACCTCATTTCAGGAGACAGGCCATGAAGCGGTTCCATGTACACGTATCGGTAGAAAACCTGGACAAAAGCGTCCAGTTCTATTCCACTCTCTTTGGCCAAGCTCCGTCGGTCGTCAAGGCCGACTACGCCAAATGGATGCTGGACGATCCTCGCATCAATTTCGCTATTTCTCGGCGAGGAGAAACAGTTGGCGTTGATCACCTCGGCCTCCAGGTTGATTCGGAAGAAGAACTGCTGGATTTGCGCAGCCGACTCGAAGTTGCCGACATTGGCTTTCGTGTGGAGTCTCAAATAGGGTGCTGTTATGCCCGCTCTAACAAGCACTGGACTACCGACCCAGCCGGCGTCGCATGGGAAACGTACCACACACTCGGCAGCATACCCACCTTCCACGCCCGCGAAGAGAAAACCAGCACAGCGGCGTGCTGCGCCTCTGACTCGGGGCAGGCGGGCACGTTCAATACACGTCGAGAAACGACTCGGGCAAAGCACTGTTGTTAGGAACGTCAATGCGATAGATATTTCATCGCAGAGGAGCCAGCCATGTTCAACAAAATTGTGGTCGATTACAACCTTACGCACCTGCGTCCAGAAGCACTATTGGCATTGTTGGACATGGCTCAAGCGAACCACGCGACATTGACATTCAAAAGGCCGTCATGATCCTGCCTTGAGCTCATCTAGGCCTTTACCACTAATGTGGCCCTTCCCTTCAATGCTGTGTCGCCTCATTTTCTGCCAAAGGTTCTTTCGGGAAATTTGCAGCGCGTCGGCCGTCTCTTGTATCCGTCCACCGTGGCGGCGCAATGCCTCTTCGATGTACAACCGTTCACAGGTTTCTTGATAAGAAACTAACGTGGCTTCGCCCTGCGGTAACATGGCAAACTGTGTGCCAGTACCCGTCTCTGCCTGGTCTGGGAAGATATCTGCCGGCAGCAAGACATCTGCTTGACTGACCAGACAAGCGCGCTCTATCCGATTATGGAGCTCGCGAATATTGCCGGGCCATGCGTATGTTTGCATCTTCATCAACGACAATGGATGGAGAGATTTCACCGGCTCGCCAAGCCGTTGCGCGATACTACTTGCAAATCGCTTGGCTAACCACGAGATATCCTCAGGCCGTTTCCTTAATGGCTCTACCTGCAGAGTAATGGTGTTGATCCTGTAGTAAAGATCCTCCCGAAACTCACGATTAGCGACCATATCTGGCAGAGCTCGATTCGTGGCACAGATGAGGTCAAACACCGTTGACGTATCGCGTTCGGCACCCAAACGACGAATGTGCTTTTCCTGTATCGCCCGCAACAGTGCAGCCTGTAATGCAAGCGACAACTCACCCACCTCATCCAGAAATAAAGTTCCACCGTGAGCTTGCTCGAAAAACCCCTTTTTGCTTTTTTCAGCGCCAGTAAAAGCACCTCGCTCGTAGCCGAAGAACTCCGCTTCAGCCAGCGTGGGCGCGATAGCTCCACAGTTGACGGCGACGAAAGGCCGTATCGTTGATTCAGCGCTGGCTTGGCGGTGGATCAGGCGTGCCAGCACTTCCTTGCCCACGCCTGATTCGCCAGTCACCAAAACGGCGGACGCCCGACCGGCGACCCTGGGAACAAGCCGGTACAAGTCACGTGCCGCTTGGGACACCCCTAGCTCTATGCTCTCGGCATACACCAGATCGGGCGGCATAAAGTCACGTACCCTCTGGACCAGCGTGGAGATATCGAACGGCTTTGTGACGTAGTCTTTGACGCCCAGCTTCAGCAGACTGACCGCTCGCTCAACCGTCGCATAGGCGGTCATCAGGATAAAAGGGGGCACGGTACAGCCTTCAGCAATCATCTGACAGAAGAGTTCGTCACCGTCAATATCGGGTAATCTCACATCACTGACAATAATGGAATAGGCGTTGGCCTTGATCGCCGCCTTGGCTTGTACTGCACAGGCAAACCAATCCGTTTGCATGCCTTCCAGGCGAAAACGCTCGACGATAGACTCCCCCATGATGACGTCATCTTCAATCAAACAAACATGGGGCTGGCTCATGATTGCACCTCCTTGCTCGATACCTGCTTGTCTTCGTAAAGTGGCAGTGTCACAGTGAATGCGGTGTAATCCAGCTCGCTCAACACTTCGATGGTGCCCTGCATCTGCGTCACTATCTGGTAAGTCACCCACAGCCCCAAACCTCGGGTCTTTCCTCCGCTCTGATTGTCAACGCGGAAGGGTTCGAAAAGATGAGCAAGGGCCTCTTGGGGAATAGCGGTCCCAGAGTTGGCAATTTCTATCCTCAGCACCTTGTCCGAAACCGTTGTTGCGCAGCTCACACTGCCTCCGGGCTCAACTGCATTCTTGGCGTTAATCAGCAGATTCAGCGTCAACTGTCGAACCAAATGCGATGGCAACGATAATACTTGGCTGATAGGAACATTCCAAAGCAATAGGGCGTGTTTATCAACGAGCTGAGGCTCTATCAACATCCTCAAATCTTGCCAGTCGGCTGGAGTTATCGACGACGAGTCCAACCGAGCCTCCACCAATAACGCGTTGACCGTAGTGCGAATCTGCTGAAGGCCGCGGCGCGTCAGTCCAATGGTCCTACCGGTCAATTCATCATATTGACCATGCTTCTCTAGGGTATCCAGTGCATTGAGCATTCCACCCAGCGGATTATTGATTTCATGTGCGACACCAGCGGCGACTCGTCCTACCGCCGCCAGCCGCTCGGCAGCCACCATGTCTCGCTTAAGGGCCTCCTGGTGTTCCAATTGAGCCAGCATTGAAGAGAAGCTACGCCCCAAAACTGCAATCTCGTCGCTACCTCCTTTCGGAATCGACAGATCAATATTCTGTATCGGCTCACGCCCCACGCGCTGTGTCACGTGCGCTAAAGACAGTAGTGGGCGAGCGATCTTATTCCCCCACCACCAGCCGATTAGCAACAACAGCAGCAAGCCCGGTATGCTGATAAGCAGCACCTGCCTGACGAGGCCATTCAGGCGCTGCCGCCAAACTCGAAGGTCATACGCAACCAGTACATATCCGGCCAAGCCCGCATCTTCCGATGTGATGGCCGCGCCAGCTACCGCAAGCGAGTCTTCAAAACGGTCTGTTGCATTGAAAAGAAACGTCTCATTCCCCTCTCGCAGCGTTTCCGCAGTTGCGCGCAACGCCGGGGGGAGTGCTGCAATGGAGGACAAAACAGCATACCGATTTGGATCCGATGCGGCATATACCCGCATACGCGGGTCGATCACAATGATCGCCTTTAATCCCGAACCGCCATCTCCGGCTGCCATCGGAATGCGCAGCGCCTCATAGACGCGCCATAGATCATCTCGTACCAAAGGCTCACGCACGGAAAGAGACAGAACTTGGATCAGGGCCAATGCACTTTGGTGTGTGTCGCGTAGCATGCCGACATACACAGTCCGCAGCAGCGTAAAGGTCACGACAACTTCAGTCAGAATAATCGCTGCCGCCAGAGCGAGTGGAACCTTATAGCGATAGCTGACCCGTGACCAAGGACTCCAACGGCTCAGGTTCATGTGGCCTCCGAGCCGGCTTGGTCGCCAGCAGATACTTGTACCAAGCGCCGAATTCCATCGTACAGAGAATCTCCTCTCTCCACGAATCTATCCAAAATCAGACGGTCAAGGATAAGCCGGCCATCCGGGCGGTTGTGCATCTTCAATAGCGCTTCCTGTAATGCCTCAACGGTATCCGAGGCCACGGTATTACTAATAACGATGGGGGGGAAGCCATAATCCGGCGATCGCCAGGCCACGCGGACGTTTTCCGAGAGTGCGGGAAACCTCAATGCGATGTTATCGAACACATATCCGTCCACTGCCCCACCACTGGCGAGCCCAGCTGATACGGCTTCGACAACTTTGCTATGGGCAAAAGTGAAAAACGTCTTACGGAAGAAACTCAGAGGATCGAAGTGAGTGGATATCAACTCAGTCCTCGGCACAAGAAAACCTGAATTCGACAACGGATCACTGTAGGCAAAAACACGATCACGGAGATCTCTAACATCCTGCGTATCATCATCTGCCTTTGGCACGATCAGATAGGACTGGTAGAGCGGCTCTCCCCTGTACTGCGGCACGGCCAAAAGACGCAATCTATCCGCATTGAGTACATAGGGGTATCCGCAAATCCAGGCAGCATCGATGTGCCCTCGCAGCAGCAAATCAACGATTTCACCATAGCTACGGCGCTGAACGAATTGAACATCTCGCCTTAATGAGGCCTGTAGGTCTGCACGCCAGATCTCGAGCAGTTGGAGCTGATCATCAAGGAAGACAGGCGTAGTACCCAAACGGATTGGCGTCTCCGCCTGACTCAACTTGGCTGTGGCGCAACAGGCAATCGCTGCCATACCGCCAATAAGGTACCTACGGCGGTTACCAAACGGTAACGCAGGGCGCGGCGCCGCCGGGCCAATGTTACCTAGCTGGAACGACATCGCACCCATCTCCTGGTTATTTGTCTCTGTACACCTGATCCTTTCGGAATTGGCACATCCTTTGCTTATAGCAGGTACAGAGTACTGAAACCGTCATTTCGTTTCAACCGGAATTAACGACATGTCAGAGACCCCTATTTTGACCCGACGCGGCTTTCTCAAGGTCAGTGGATCAGGCGGAGTGGCAGCCGCTGCGGCGCTGATTCCTATCGCTTCGGTTCACGCCCAGCCCGCCGAGCCCACAGCAACGGGTGTATCCCTACCCTATCCTGAAAAGTCCATTGGAGCGGCAAAGCAACTCACTGTCGAAGCGCCGCTGCAGTTCACCTATCCAGATGAGGGGTCGCCCTGCGTAGCAGTCAAACTCGGACGTCCAACCCCGGGCGGCGTTGGCCCTGAGCGTGACGTCGTGGCATACAGCACGCTGTGCACGCATATGGGTTGCCCTACGGTGTTCGACGGAAAAACCAAGACGTTCAAGTGCCCGTGCCACTTCAGCGAATTCGACGCCGAGCGGGCGGGACAGATGATATGTGGACAGGCAACGGAGAACCTCCCCAGGATTCTTCTGCGCTATGACACTGGCACCGATGCCATTGCCGCGGTCGGCGTCGAAGGCCTGATCTATGGCCGTCAGGCCAACGTTCTCTGAAACGGAGGTACTCATGGCCAAGACAAAAGATCGTATCGCGCTGCCGCCCAAGGATGCTGCACGGACTAACCTAACCTGTCACTTCTGTATCGTCGGCTGCGGCTACCATGTTTACAAATGGCCCGAGCAACGAGAAGGGGGCCGAGCGCCGGAGCAGAACGCCCTCGGGCTGGACTTTCGCAAACAGCTCCCACCTTTTGCTGTCACGCTGACGCCCGCGATGACCAATGTCATCACACAACGCGACGGCTCGCGCCACAACATCATGATCGTCCCCGACCGGGAATGCGTGGTCAACAGTGGGTTGAGCTCGACTCGGGGCGGCAGAATGGCCAGCTATATGTACACGCCCGACGGCGATGGCAAAGCTCGTCTGAAACAGCCTCGACTGTACGCTGCCGATCAATGGGTTGATGTCCCGTGGGAGAAAGCCTTGGCGCTGTACGCAGGGCTGTTGAAGAAGGTGCTTGACAGCGACGGTCCTGAAGGCATCGTCTTCTCCTGTTTTGATCATGGTGGTGCTGGCGGAGGCTTTGAAAACACGTGGGCGTCGGGAAAGCTGATGTTCTCTGCCCTGCAAACCCCGATGGTACGCATCCACAATCGGCCGGCTTACAACTCCGAGTGCCACGCTACCCGCGAGATGGGCATTGGTGAACTGAACAACGCCTATGAAGACGCCGAACTCGCTGATGTTCTCTGGTCGATCGGCAACAACCCCTATGAGTCGCAAACAAACTACTTCCTCAACCACTGGGTGCCGAATCTGTACGGACAGACGACGGCCAAGAAGAAGGAACGATTCTTAGAGGAAGACCTCCCAGACACCCGAATCGTTTTCGTTGACCCACGCGATACACCCTCTATTTCCATTGCCCGCCAAATCGCGGGGAAAGACCGCGTCCTGCACTTGGCCATCGAGCCAGGTACTGACACTGCCCTGTTCAATGGCTTATTCACCTATGTCGTCGAGCAGGGCTGGATCGACCAAGCATTTATCAAGGAACACACCGCAGGCTTTGACGAAGCGGTCAAGACTAATCGCCTATCGCTGGAAGAGTGCAGCAAGATCACCGGTGTATCTATAGATGATCTGAAGAAGGCAGCGCAATGGTCCTACAAACCCAAGCAAAGCGGCCAACTGCCTCGCACTATGCATGCCTACGAAAAAGGGATCATCTGGGGCAACGACAATTACATGATCCAGTCGGCGCTTCTGGATTTAGTCATCGCCACTCACAATGTAGGTCGGCGCGGCACGGGATGTGTTCGCATGGGAGGGCATCAGGAAGGCTACGCAAGACCTCCTTATCCCGGGGACAAAAAGATCTATATCGATCAGGAGCTCATCAAAGGTAACGGCCGGATCATGACCTGGTGGGGATCCAATAACTTCCAGACCAGCAATAATGCTCAAGCGCTGCGCGAGGCAGTTCTCAAGCGCTCGGCGATCGTAAAAAATGCAATGCTAAAGGCGCGCGGCGCGTCAACCGAAGAGCTCGTCGACATCATCTACGACGCGACAACGAAAGGTGGCCTCTTTGTCGCCAGCATCAATCTGTACCCCACGAAACTTGCCGAAGCCGCTCACTTGCTGTTGCCTGCCGCACATCCCGGCGAAACAAACCTGACGTCAATGAATGGCGAGCGGCGGATACGCCTATCCGAAAAATTCATGGACCCTCCTGGCGAGGCTATGGCGGACTGCCTTATTGCTGCCCGCATCGCCAATACACTGAAGACGCTGTACGAAAAGGAAGGCAACGCCGCGATGGTCGAACGCTTTTCCGGCTTTGATTGGAAGACTGAGGAGGACGCCTTTAACGATGGATTCCGACGAGCAGGCCAACAAGGAGCGCCAGCTATCGATAGCCAGGGCGGGAATACTGGCCACCTGGTCACGTATGAGCGCCTAAAAGCGGCGGGCAACAATGGGGTACAGTTGCCGGTCAAAGCATATGCGGATGGGCATCTACAGGGCACCGAGATGCTCTATACCGACGGGAAATTCGATACCGATGACGGGAAGGCTCATTTCAAGCCCGCACAGTGGAACGGACTTCCAGAGATCGTCGAAGCCCAGAGAAAGAAATTCAAATTCTGGCTGAACAACGGACGGAATAACGAGATCTGGCAAACGGCGTATCACGATCAATACAGTAGCTTTGCTCAAGACCGCTACCCGATGGCCTACATCGAAATCAACCCCGACGACTGCAAGGAACTCGCAGTGGAGGCATCCGACATTGTCGAGGTGTACAACGATTTCGGATCGACCTATGCGATGGTCTATCCGGTCCCGGAGATCAAGCGCGGCCAGACATTCATGATGTTCGGCTATGTCAACGGCATCCAGGGGGACGTCACCACCGATTGGACGGATCGCAACATCATTCCGTACTACAAGGGAGCCTGGGGGAATATTCGCAAAGTGGGCTCCGTCGAAGAGTTCAAGAATACGGTGAGTTTCAAGAGCCGGCGCTTCACTCTCGCATAGTTTTCATCTGACTGGAGCATCAAGCGTTATGCGTGTAAACAAGTTGTGCATGTCCGCAGTTCTTATGCTGGCCTCGGTGACTGCTGTGGCAGCACCCGATCAAATAGTCACTTCTATTCTGACGAAGAATAATTGCCTTGCCTGCCACGCTATCGACAAGAAAGTTGTGGGTCCCGCCTATCGGGCTGTGGGCGAAAAATTCAAAGATGAACCGAACGCGAAAGATCTTCTCGTTGGAAAAATCAAGAATGGTAGCGCGGGAACATGGGGGCCTGTACCCATGCCTCCCAACCCGGGAATTTCCGAGGAAGACGCCCGCCAGGTGGTTGAATGGATACTCGCCGGCGCACCAGAATAGATAATATGCAGGCACGCGGCATTGCTGCCGCGTGCCTGTCAATCGGTTGCTCATATTTCGATATGCTTGAAGCCCCGTTGCTTGATTGCCGCACACGACGAGCCCGTTGGTCACTGGGATCGGCTTTAGACGATCGTGGGAAACCGCTACATGATCGACTGGGCCGGCCGTTACACGATTTGCGCATATCCGTCATCGACCAATGTAACTTCCGCTGCTCCTATTGCATGCCGCGGGACGTGTTTGGTACCGACTATGCGTTTCTACGTCGCGATCAATTGCTCAGCTTCGACGAAATTGAGCGCCTGGCGAGGCTATTCGTCGCATTAGGCGTGCGCAAGATTCGTATTAGCGGTGGCGAGCCTTTGCTACGAAAGGGAATTGAAGATCTCGTTGATCGCCTTGCGGGTCTCAAAACGACAACGGGATTTCCGGTAGATCTGGCCATGACCACCAATGGTGCGCTTTTGGCTCACAAAGCATCCGCTCTCGCCGGAGCTGGCCTCAAGCGACTGAATGTGAGCCTCGACGCATTGGACGTAGACACGTTCCAACGAATGACGGATACACCGATAATTGTCGACCAGATTCTTGAAGGCATTGCCACGGCCTCTAAGGCCGGGATCAAGAGCATCAAAGTCAACATGGTGGTTCGCCGCGGCCTAAACGACCATCAAATCCTGCCGATGGCCAGATACTTTCGGCATTCCGGTCATGTACTGCGATTCATTGAGTTCATGGACGTAGGGTCGACGAACGGATGGAGCCAGAGTGCGGTGGTGCCATCGACCGAAGTCTTATCAAGGATCGATAGAGATTTTCGCCTGGAGCCCATGGAGCCCGCGATAACGGGTGAAGTCGCCCGACGCTGGCGATACCAGGACGGCGCAGGAGAAATCGGTGTTATCTCCAGTGTGAGCAGCCCATTTTGTGGGGACTGTTCGCGAGCCCGGATATCCGCTGAAGGTAAGCTCTATGCCTGCTTGTTCGCGCAGAGTGGGATCGATTTGAGGCAATTGCTGCGCGGTGCAGACGATGATGTCAGCTTAAGGCAAACCATTGAATCAGCTTGGCACCGCCGCAACGATCGCTATTCGGAAATTCGCCATCTCCAGCCACGCTCACGCAAGATTGAAATGAGCTACATCGGCGGCTAGCTTGATGGTGGTCAGGCCTTGGTCTTTTTCAGCTGTGATTTTTTCTTGTTGACGACAATCTCGCAGTCACAATGCCCCGTCAGTGCCGCGATAATCGGTGCGCAGGCCTCGGGGTGACCGTGACAGCAATCTGTCAGCATGAAGGACATCAAAGCGCCCATCACACGAACGTCAGCCCGATAGACGATGCTGCGCCCCTGTCGATCACCCCAGATCAGGCCAGCACGCGCCAGCACTGATAGGTGTTGCGACACCGTGTTGTGAGGCCCATCCACGAGCTCTGCAATCGTTCCAGCTGCGGCGCCTTCGGGCTCACGCTCCATCAGCAGGCGAAAGATCTCCAGGCGCGTCGGTTGAGACAGCGCATGAAAAGCGCTCAATGCGTGCTGGAAAGACATTTCCCCCAGCGGAGGATCAGGGTTGAAATGGCTGACAACGGCCGGCGATGGGGTGCTTACTGTAGGCATATCGGCGCAAATAGCGTCATTGGTTCTGTATATCCGGACAGACTATATCGTATTCATGACAAATTAGTGTCAGCAACAATCCAGCAACCATTCTGAATCACCCCGTGTTCGATTGATATCGATCCACGCTTTGGCGACCTTGAGAGAACAGCACCTAGTTCGCGTCGATATTCGGGATGAATTTAGCCCTCATTGGTTTAACGACGATAACCAATTCGGTTTCTTTGATCTGGACGAAGAACAAAACGGAGTTAAACAAAAAGCCTCCCGAGGGGGAACTCCTGCTTGTATTCGACACACGTTGTATGGAATACGGTATTTTTAACGGTATTTATTCTCTTATTAAATCTATCCAATTGATTTGTATGTTAAAAAACAGAAATATGAATCCCACCCTCCCGCCAGTTTGAGTTCTACAGAAATCCATAGAAGCCCAGGCTCTACCCCATTAACGGGGGATGAACACTCATCAGACCCGGTTAATAACGCCATTCCAACCGCACTGAGCCAAGACTCTCATGCGGTAATTCTCAAAATTTCTGAACCCAAACGCACGACACGAGAGCATCTCCATCTTCGTATGGAATCCCTCGGTGATCCCGTTGGACTTGGTGAAACGCCACATCCGTACGATCGGCTCCAGCCACGATAGTAACGTCGCGGCCAGCGCCTTGGCCGGACTTTGCTCGAACTGCCGGATCAACGCCAGGCCTTCTGCAAGGCGGTCAGTTTCCAGTGATGGCGGCCCATCAGGCTTAATAGCCCACGGTTCCGGCGACCGTCGGGATCGTGCTGTTGCCACAGCTTGAGGAAATGTTGGTTGACCAGCCGAATGACATGAAAACGGTCGGCCACAATCATGGCATTGGGGAAATACCGCTAAGCAATTCGGCGGTAGGTCTCGGACAAATCCATGACGATGAGCCGCACGTGCTCCTTGCCCGGCAAACGCTTCAAATAGCCGTGCAGGCTGGACTCTGAGCGCCCCAGCACTACATCGAATACCTTATGGTTCTTTAAATCCACCAGCGTCATGGCGTAGCCTTTTTTACGACTGAAAAAGTGTTCGTCGATGCCCAGCACCTGCGGGCAAGCCCGGCTCGAGAGTTCTGACACACGTCGCTTCACGAACGATTGATACCAGCGCTCGACCGTCGCGCTGCCTATGCTGTGGGTGACCGTCAGCTTGCGTTGGCTGACCCCGCCCTCGTGCGCCTCAAATACTTCCAGCCGATAGGCCTCGGTGGCGCGTAGTCGAGGGCGGATGCCAGAAAACCGATGCCGGAAATAGCGATTGCAGTCGGGGCAGTGGTACTTGGGCACGCTCAGGTGCAACACCATCAACTGATTACCCTGCCGAGTGTGCTTGAGGGTACGTTGATGTGTCGCTTTAATACGCACAACCTCATGCGCACAGTACTCGCACACAGGCCGCTTGGTGGGCCTGGCCCAGACGTGAATGTCTCGACGCCGCTCGACGCGCTGAACTACTAAATCTCTGATCCCTAAGATAGAATCGATTGGGGACATGGGCATTGCCTCCATTAAACGTGTTTCTTCGCAAAAACAAGTCTAATGAATGTCGGTATCCCCCCGTTTATGATGTAGAGCCGCCATATGCAGACATGGCGGCCGTACGGAGACTATTGAATGATCCATGCCGAGTCGGAACAAGCTTGCCCAGCCGTACCGCTCCCCGCAAGTATGTCAGCCGTGCTGGCGGGGTATGAGTGGGCGCGCGACGCTATCGGTGAGTCCGGCGGTGCCGTCTATCGATTACACGGTAAGGCTCGCGCCCCAGATCTGTATCTGAAACACGGCAAAGATGCCGTTGCTGACGATATCACCGACGAGATGGCAAGGCTGGGTTGGCTGGCGGGACACATCCCCGTACCCGCCGTCGCGCACTTCGTTCGCACGCCTGGTCAGGCATGGCTGCTGATGACAGCGGTGCATGGAAGAACAGCCTACCAAGTGCTGAAATCAAGCCCCGATGCTCACCCCGCAGTTGTCGACGCTCTGGCAGCGTTCCTGCGCCGGCTGCACGCGATCCCGGTTGGGGAGTGTCCCTTCAACAGCGATCACGCTTTCAGACTTGCCCGCGCACGGACACGTATCGATGCGGGTCTAGTCGATGTCGACGATTTCGATGAGGAGCGGGACGGTTGGACCGCCGAACAGGTCTGGGAGGCACTGCAGCGCCTTCTGCCATTCACACCTGATCCGGTCGTGACACATGGCGACTTCTCGCTTGATAATCTTCTGATTCATCAAGGCGAGGTAGCGGGCTGCATCGACGTTGGCCGGGTTGGTATCGCTGACCGATACCAGGACATTGCCATACTCTGGAATTGTCTCGGCGAGTTTGGCCCGTCGCTACAGAGGAGGTTCCTTCTGCAATATGGCATCGCCGACCTCGATCAACGCAAGCTGCAATTCCATCTGATGTTGGACGAGCTTTTCTGAAGCCGAGGACGGCGGCTTTCGCGATTAGGGCGCCAGTGCATCCCATTTAGGAGGAGCATGGAGGGCTATAGCGTAGGTGTAGTTCTCTGCTTCATCGGCTTCGGCCCGGCTCTACCCCATTTTTTTATTTGGTCTGGTGTGCGGGAATTTTTGCCCAGAGCAGGATCGATGGTCGCCTCGCCCCCTAGATTTTGCGCTTGCGCCAAAGATACAGGCCGCTAACCAAGATAACGATCACGATCAGGTCTAACGCGGCCCAGATGATCTTGAGTGGTAGGCCAGCGGTATCGCCATAGTGCAGCGGTCGCGAGAACTGCAGCACGCGCAGGTACCAAGGCATTTCCAGGACCGCCGTCAATCGGCCCGTGCGCGCGTCCACCAGGACACCGTCAAAGAGGTGGGCGCCCAGGGGAGTTTCACCCTTCGCCCACAACAGATAGTGATGGGGCAAACCCAGGCCGGCGTTGGGAAAACGCAGGGACTCCACGACCCGACCGGGGACGGCTGCCTTCGCGGTGGCGTAGGCCTGTTGCACTGAGGCCTGTGGCGATGGACCGAGGCCCGCATCGGCATCCACCGCCACAGCGGCCTGGACATCGTTAGACAGCCAATAGCGGAATGCCGGAACCGCCAGTTCGTGGATGGCGCCAGTGACGCCCATCATCAGCGCCCAGACCAGCGTGACAATCCCCAGAAGGTTGTGCAAGTCCAGCCACTTCAGGCGCGAAGCGCGCTCGGTGCGGACAGTGCCAAATGGGGTTTTCTTCATGTAGGGGTGATAGAGGACGACGCCCGATATCACCGCCACCGCGAAAAGCACGGCCATGAACCCCAGATATAACTGACCGGGAAGGCGGGCGTAGAGGTCGATGTGCAAGCGAATCATGACCGTCATGATGCGGGTACCCAACCCTTCGTCGGCATGATGGACGGCCTGCTGCAACAGGCCACTGCGGGCATCGTACTGCAGCCGGATCGAGGATGTGCCGGACGGGGCCTCGTGGCTGGGCGCCAACGCCATGATGATGCTGGGCGAGTCGCTGGCGACGTCGATCTCTACGATCCGGTGCGCAGGGTAACGCTGGAGCGTCTGGGCGACCAAGCCGTCGAGAGACGGCGCAGGCGTGCTCGGCACGACACTTGGCCAAGACGGTGGCGCGTCCAGCCAATCCACGATTTCGTCACGGAAGATCAAGGGCAAGCCAGAGACGCAGACCACCAGCATAAAGACGGTACAGGCCAGGCTGGTCCACTTGTGGACCAGATACCAGGTCTTGCTACGCACCGCTCTCACGGGCGGCGAGTCTCCTGCGGACCGCCGCACTAGAACTCCGCAGTGACGGACAGCAGAATCGTGCGCGGCGCGGCCACCGTCAGGCCTTCACGCGCGGCCGACTGCCAGTACTGTTTGTTGAACACGTTCTCCACCATCGCCCGCAAGGTCACCGGCGTACCGTTGATGTTGGTCGCATAGCGCGCGCCCACATCAAAGCGAGTCCAGCTCGGCAGTTCTTGCGTGTTTGCCGCGTCGACATACTGTGTGCTGGTATGCAGCATGCGCGCCGTCAAGGTCAGGCCTTGCGCGAAAGGGGTATCCCACTCCGCCGAGGCGTTGAACTGCCAGCGCGGCACGGCGGGTGCGACGCGGCCGTCGTTCACGCCACCTTCCGTCTTGGTCAGGACGCCAGCGGTGTAGGCCACGCCACCCAAGAGCCGCACGTGTCGCATCGGCTCGCCCTGCACCAGGAATTCCAGACCTCGGTTGCGCTGCCTACCCGCGGCCTGATAACGCAGCGTAACCGGGTCCAGATAGGCGCTGGACTGCTCGATCTGGAACGCGCTCAAGGTGGTCGCCACAGTGCCAAAGTCGTACTTGACGCCGACCTCAAACTGCTTCGATACGTCCGGCTTGAAGGTCTCACCGGCGTTCACGGCCTCGGCCGGTGCGGTGCCGCCCTGGCTCAGGCCTTCGATGTAGTTGCCATACAGTGCCAATTGCCGGGTTGGCTTCACCGTCAGTGCGACCGCCGGCGTGACGGCGGATTTACCATAGTCCGATAAGCGCTCGCCGGTTGCCGGGTTGTAGTTCACCGATTGCACGCGTTGCTGGCGCAAGCCAACGGTCAGTTGCACCGCGCCGTCCATCGCCGACAGCGTGTCGGCCAGCGCAACGCTGTACAGTCGCGTCTCGCTGGTCTTGCCTAAATCATGGGGCTTGGCGATGGACGGTTTGGCCAGATCCGCGGGGTCGTACAGGTCGGAGAACACCGTGGTGGAAGAACGCACGCGCGCCGACGAATAGTCGATATCGAGAAAGCTGGCCGACAGCACGGGCTCGTGTTTGATCGGGCCGGTATCGAAACGACCGCGTATGCCGACCTCGCCCGTCTTGCTCCACAGTTTTTCGTTCAGGCGCGCAGGGACTGAGCCTATCGTGCCGGCCGAATCGAGCATCAGCCAAGTGGTCTGCAGGCTTTCAAAATCGTGCTGGCGCGCGCCCAGCGCGCCGTACACCGTCCAGTCGTCGGAGAAGTCATATTCAGCCCGCACGTCGCCGGTCCACTCCTTCGCCTTCCAATATGTCCAGTCGGGAAAGAAGTTGCGCTCCGGATCCGGCGCATGACCGATGTCCTCGCCCGAAGAGGGGGGAAATAGCAGCCCGCTGCGCGCGTCGGTCGTGCGATTCTGGTAATTGATGTCGCCCTCGATGCGAAAGCGATCGCCGCGATAGTCCAGGCCAAGCGCGAAGGCGCCCATATCCTCGCCGGCACCAGAGATATTCATATCGCCACCACCGCCCAGCACATTCAGACGCACGCCGGTGCGCTGGTCTTCGCCGAACCGCCGCGCGATATCCGCCTGCAGGGCGAACTGGCTATTCTCGATATAAGACAGCGTCACACGGTTCAAGGGATCGGCGCCGGCACGCTTGGGCTCCAGGTTGATCGAGCCGCCGACCGAGCCGAACGGCGCCATGCCATTGAGTAGCGCGTTGGGCCCTCGCAGTACCTCGACGCGCTCGATGCCGATCAGCGAGGTGGCGTTGCGCGGGGAGATGCCGTAGAGGCCGTTGTAGGCAACGTCGTAATTGAACAGCGTGAAGCCGCGGATGTTGAACTCGTCACGCCCCGCGCCACGCGAATACGTATTGCGCACCGAAGGGTCATTGACCAGAACGTCGCCAATGTTCTGCGCCTGCTGGTTCTCGATCAGCGTGGACGTGTACGAGGTCACGCTGAAGGGCGTGTCGAGAAAATCCCTATCTCCGAGCAGACCAAGTCTGGCGCCGCGCGTTACCTCACCGCCTGGGTAGGGCTCGTCGGCCGCCGCGGTTGAGGCAGTGACCAACACGGCGGGCAAAGTCGCTGCAGCAGACGTGAGCGCCGTGCGCAGCGAGTAGCCGCCGTCGGCCTGGCGCACGGCCTCCAGGCCGGTGCTATCGAGCAGCACCCGGAACGCACCGTCGACGGTATATGCCCCGCGTACGCCGGGGCTGGTTTTACCGGCCGTCATGGTCGCGGGCACGCTGAGAAGAATATTGGCCTGGTCGGCAAAGCGGCTCAATGCACCCGCCAGAGAGCCGGCGGGGACGTCGTAGGCGTGGATAGGGACGGTTGCTGCGGCACGTCCGGCGGCTTGCGCATGGACCGAGACGACACCCGCGCCTGTCATCAGAATCGCGCCCAACAGAGCCTTGCGCGCCACGCGGCCCACGGCGGCAGGGCGCGGCAATAGAGAGAAGGACAGTCCCGGGTGGGCAGGTTGCGGCAGGCGGCGCATGGAACGCTTTCCTTGGAATGAGGGTGGGCAAGAAGAGGTCCACCGCTTGCAGCCATGGGATATCGCCGGCCGTCACGGACGGGTTTTGCCGTATGGACTCGGCACGGATCCACGGGGTCCTCTTCCCCTGTTAATCGAACGAGCAGAGAAAAAACGAACCGTGGCGTGAAATTCTTTTCGGGAACGTGCTTACCTGGGCTCGAGCGTCACCCACCACGGCAGCGTGCGCTGGACACGTATCGGCAGGTCCCGTTCGAGCATGGCCAGCGTGCGATCCCTGTCGTTGGCCGGATAACGGCCGACGACACGCAGGTCGGCGACGCGGGGATCGACACCGGTATATCCGGCGTGATAGCGACCCAGTTCCGCGATGAGATCGACGAGGGGCAGGTTCTCCGCCAGGATCACGCCGCGAGACCAGGCTTGTCGCGCGGGATCAGCCGGGTTGGCCATGGAGATGGCGTCGGCGGTGTAACGTGTTTGTTCCCCGGCACGCACGAGCGCCACGCGGCCGGCAAGATTCTGGATGCGCACTTGCCCGTCATAAACCGCCAACAGGACATCATCGTCCGACTGCCTTACCGTGAAACGGGTACCCAACGCCTGCAACCGGCCGTAGCGGGTATCGACGAAGAAAGGTCGTTGCCGGGCGTCCTTGCCGGTTTCGACCAGGATTTCGCCGTCGGCCAACGTCAATAGGCGCTGATCCTGGCTGAAATGAACGTCGATGGCGCTGCGGGTGTTGAGCCAGACGCGGGTCTCGTCGGCCAGGACGATGTCGCGTTGTTCGCCAATGCCGGTGGCATAGTCGGACCGCCAAGCGGTCACGACGGCTGGCAAAGGCGTGTGCCGCCAGGCCAGCCAGCCCATGATGCCCACGCCACCCAACGCCAGGATACGGCCGGCAGCCTGGCGCCGCGACGGTACGCGACGGGAGGCGACCTGTACCGCTTTCTCCGCGGCTTCGCGCTCGCCGTCATTACGCAGCAGCGTAAAGCGCCGGCTGACAGCCTCCACGTGCGCCCAGGCGCGGCGATGTTCCGGCCGCGCATCCAGCCAATGCTGCCAGGCGGCACGCTGCCGGGAGTCGGCCTCGGTATCCTGCAAGACCGCATACCACTCAGCCGCCACTTTCAGGCTTTCATAATCTGCTTGCACCGGGAGGTCTTGCGCAAAAATCGGGCGAGGCGACGCGGTCATCACTAGCCCCTATCGACACTGGAAGAGGCCAACCCGGCGTCGATCAACGCGAGATGCAGCATGGCCCGAGCCAGGTACTTCTGCACCATGCGTACGGACACGCCCATGTGATCGGCGATCTCCCGTGTGGAAAGCCCATGTATCTGAGCCTGAATGAAGGCCGTGCGCGCCCTTTCCGGCAGGCGACCGAGCCACTCGCCGACCTCCAGTAGGGTTTCGATGACCAGCGCCTGCTGCTCCGGGGAAGACGCGTAGGCGACAGGCTGGGCGGCAAGGCTTTCCAGCCAGGCCTGCTCTACTTCCCGCCGCCGCCAAAGATCCGTGCATAGCCCTTGCGCCATGGCGCGCAAATAAGCCCGCGCGGCGCCCGCGGTGGCAAAGCCATCGGGCGCCGGCCTTTGGATCAGGCGCAGGAAGGCGTCATGCGCAAGATCGGCGGCGTCTGCCGCATTACCCAACCGGCGCCGCAGCCATCCCTGCAGCCAACCGTGATGATCGCGATATAGCGCGCACAAATCTGAGTGCACAGGAGGCATGGCGACAGACATCGGACGAAAACCCTGGCGCAGCAAACAAGCCGAGCCCAATAGAAATAGGAATAATTATTGTTTATAACTGAAGTCGCTGGCTTCGAGCAATGCCTGTCGTGCGAGACGGACCCGCGCGACGATCGCTACGCACCTGCCACAGACACTGGACGCTGGCCGGAGCCATATCCCAACAATACCCGAGGCTTTGTGTACTAAAATCCGCCGCATGCCTAGAATCCGGGATTCTACGAACCAGCCTCGTGGCCTGCCCTGGCGGATCCTGATCTGCTTGGCCCTGGCCGCCTTTGTGCTTCGCGCCGTCATTCCCAACGGGTTCATGGCAGCGCCGTCGACATCCAACTTCACCCTCGCGCTGTGTAGCGCCGCGGGTTCCCTGAACATCACGCTTGATGTGCCAGAGCAATCCGACGACAAGCACGTCCCGGCAGACACCTGCGCCTTTGGCGCCCTGGCGGCACATGTCGTATTGCCAGAGACAATTCTTGCCCCGGTGCTTTCCGCCGCACAGGCCCGCACGGTGCCTGACATTGCGGTCTATCACGCGGCACCGGCACTGCCCCCGCTTGGGCCGCCGCTAGGCTCACGCGCACCGCCTTCTCTATCTGCCTGATCCGACAGCGGCGTCTATTGCGCCGCCCACGACCGCGAAGAGCAGGTGGGTTCATCCGCAACGTAATGGGTACAGACCTGGCGTGATCGCGCCCGGTCTACGACCACGCCCCGCCTCTCTTCGCCCCGGATCTGCCATCGTGCCCTACGTCGATGCCAGACCCAGACAGAAGCTACTGAAGAGAGAGCATGTTGACCATTATTCGTTCAGGCCCCTACCTGGGCATTCCCCTCGTCCTGGCCGCATTCAATACCGCCGCGCAACCCGCCCCCGCTACGCTAGCCCCCATTACGGTTTTTGCAGGGCCCGAAACAGCCCTCGCGACCGAGGCCACTACGGGTTCCAATCTTGGACTCACACTGATGGAGACGCCTGCCAGCGTCGATATCATCACGCGTGAACAGATCGAGGAGCGTGGTGATATCAGTGTCACCGACGCCATCACTCGTGCGAGCGGCTTTTCGGCCATGACCCATCCTGGCAATGGCAATAGTGCATTGTCAGTTCGCGGGTTCACCGATAGCACCTCGGTCATGCGACTGTATGACGGGCTGCGCCAATACGGCGGCGTGGGCGTGACGTTTCCGTTCGACACGTGGTCGGTCGAGCGCATCGAGGTGTTACGCGGACCGGCCTCGGTGATCTACGGCGACGGCGCGATCGGTGGCGTCGTCAATGTGATCCCCAAGCATCCGACGCACGGGCCGATTGAAAACGAGATACAGGCCACCATCGGTACGCAGGACACCGCACGATTAGGCTTGGGCAGCGGTGGCTCACTGAGCGACACGCTTTCCTATCGGCTGGATTTAAGCGGAAACTATACCGATGGCTGGGTGGACCAGGGCCAGTCGGGCGACGCCACGTTCTCGGGCGCCTTGCGATGGGACGCAACATCCGATCTGAATTTCACGCTCAGCTACGCGTACGGCTATCAGCGCCCCATGCGATATTTCGGTACGCCACTGATCGATGGCGAACAAAACGAGGCGATCCGCAAAAAGAACTACAACGTCAGTGATAGCTTCATGCGCTTTCGCGATCAGTGGACCCAATTGGATACCGTCTGGACCCCCAATGACGCGACAACCTTGCGCGCACGCCTCTACCACGTGCAAAGCGACCGCGACTGGCGCAATGCCGAGCGCTATGTCTATAACCCCGATACCGGCCTGATCGACCGTTCGGACAATACGCAGATCACGCACGACCAGACGCAGACCGGCCTGACCATGGATGCGGCCTTCAAGGGGACGCTGGCAGGGTTGGACAACACGGTGTCGCTGGGTTTTGACGTGAACCACGCGCGTTTCAAGCATATCAACAATACCTACGCAGGCAGTTCCGGGCCGGTCGATCCGTATGACCCGGATCCCGGCCGATTCAACAGCGACGTGCCCAACATTCCGCGCTATCGCAACGAGGCCGACCAGTTCGCCCTGTTCATCGAGGACAGGCTGGCACTGACAAACAAATGGTCTGTCGTCGCCGGCCTGCGCTATGACCATGCCAAAGTGACGCGTGACGATCTGGTTGCCAACGAACGCGCGCTGTCGACAACCTATTCTGACGTGGGTTGGCGCATCGGCACGGTCTACGACGTCACCCCGGACCTGGCGGTATACGCGCAATACGCCGAAGCGGCCGACCCCGTGAGCGGCCTGCTGATGCTCAGCCCGGCCAATGCCGGGTTCGATATGTCCAAAGGCAAACAGATCGAGGTCGGCCTGAAACAGGCATTCTGGGACAACCGAGGCGAATGGACACTGGCTGCCTATCACATACGCAAATCCAACCTGCTGTCTCGAGACGCGACCGACCCTGATCTGCGCGTGCAGATCGGTGAACAATCCTCGCGGGGGCTCGAGGCCTCGATGGCGCTCGCATTTGCGCCCGGCTGGAAGGTCGAAGCCAACGCAGCCATTTTGCGGGCCAAATACGACGATTTCACGGAATCCGACGGTGGCGCGGCAGTGTCTCGCGCGGGCCAAGTCCCGCCCAACGTGCCGCAGCGCCTGGCCAACCTATGGCTAAGCTGGAATTTTCAACCCGGCTGGACAGTCATGGGGGGCCTGCGCTATGTGGGCAAGCGCTACGCCGATAACGCCAACACGCTTGAGCTCCCCTCGTACACCACCACCGACCTGGCCGTGCGGTGGGACGTGAACCGCGACACTACCATTACCGCCCGCGGCTATAACATTTTCGACCGCGCGTACTTCACGACGGCCTACTACACAGACACGCAATGGCTGTACGGACCGGGCCGCCGGTTTGAGCTAACACTCAATCATCGGTTCTAAAGCCGGGGCTGCGACTACGGTTGCGGTTGCGGCTTCGGTTGCGATTGCGGCTTAGGCTTCGGTTGCGGTTGCGGCTTCGGTTGCGATTGCGGTTGCAGACGCTCACCTTGATGAGCGTCTGTCGCTTGGCTGGCCGCGGCCGGGGGTGCCGCAATCTGCGCTGCCGGCTTGGCGTTGCCGCCCGCCGCCGGCTTTTTGTTGGGCTTTATCCCCAGTAGCTTGTCGTAAATTGCACCGAGCCTGCGACTGATGATTCTGGGGTGACAAGCCTGTGCCCGCTCGAGATAGTCCTGCGAAATCCGCATCCGCATTTCAGGAGACATGTTCGCCAGCGCCAATACGGCGCGACGCAAGTCATTGGACGAGCGTGGGTTGAACAACAAATGATGTGACGACTCCGGAAAGAGCTCTTCCATGGTGGGCGTTCTAGGGGCTACGGTCGGCACCCCCAGGGTCAACGACAGGACCGCCACGCCCGACGTCAGTACCTTGTGATAAGGCAAAACCAACCCCGCGCAAGACCGCAATAGGTCCGCCACCTCGGGCGCAGGGACGGACGCCAAGCGACACTCGATCTCGGGACGCGCCTCGCATTGCGCCAACAAATCATCCAGAAAAGATTCCGCCCGAATCGGGTTGCCACAAATCCGCAGCGCCAAGTCGTGCTTGACCATGAAGTCATGAGGCAGCTTGCGCAGCATTTCGGGGATGCCTTTGTACGCACGCACCAAGCCAAAGTACAGCAACGTCCGCGGATGCGCCGGCGGCTGCCCGGCAAGTTCAATCGTTTTCTCGGCAGGCTCGTAAACGTCGAAATAGGTCGGATGCGCCAGGACACGCATCTTGGACAAATCAGTCAACCCGATTTGCTCCTGCAACATCGACATCGCATGTTGGTTGTGAACCAGGATAAGACTCGATAGCGCGGCGAGATCCTTGCGTAATGACAGAAACGTGCCGGTGAACCGCCACTCGTGCGGCTTGATGTTATGGACCGTCCATACGACCTTGCCACCCAGATCGACATAGTGCTTGAGTCGGGCGATGTAATCCCGACGCAGCTTGCCAGCCTGGGATGCAGATTCGCACTTTGCGAAAAGCGCTTCTTCCCAGTGAATGTGGTGGATGGACTTCCCGAGTCGATTCAGTTGCCCAATAGACGTGGCGATAGAGCCTGATGCAATCCTGTATCTGGAACCGATCGACCTATACAGCAATTTTTGATATGGATTGCTATAAACGCGGGAATTAACGATTCCAAATGCCATAGTTTGCCAACAACAGACTCTAAGTGATTTTATTCAGTGCCGGCCGCCAAACAGGTCAGGATAGCCGCCACGTGTCGTTGCCCGCCCCTATACCGGGACGGGCTAGCCCATAGCATTCCACAAAAATGTCGTACCGACGAATCGAACAGTTGCGGCCCGCACAATTCATTACGGCCGCTCGCTGATAACAAGAAAAAAGAAACCGTGTCCCTACAAATATGTCCAGTCATAACACCATCGTAACTAACGAACTTTGTGAGACAACAAAACTAACGCTGCAGCGCAACATATCGAAACGATAACGAGTAAAAAAAGTGTCACTTGGTGCAAGAAAACCAAATTTTCGCTCGAATATAGTAACTTATTATTTATAATGTAACTATAATTTCTTTGATTCGGAACAAGCATTTAGCGGAATTTAATTATTTTTAACTTAGAGTTACATGCATTATTTATCGTTAAGCTTTAAGTCAACAACGTCATATAATTTACAATTAGAAATCACAACAGGAACTTTGATAGATACGATTCGACGGAACCACTCAAGTCTCGTCGTGTTACGTGTTTTTGAGTTACTAAATCCGGGATGCTGTTTCCCATCTGTAAGACGCCAAGCTTTCCTTATGGGAGAAAGATGATGTCGTTGTTGCACGCGCCCTGCAGTTCTCTTTTGCAGTTCCGCAAATCCTCCCGCACGCCCCCTTGCTTTGAATGATTTGATGCTATCGATTCGATAGCGAGAGTTTTTGCGCCTAGCACAATCTGGTCATTTACTACAGAAATTTTCTTAGCTAGCAACCGGCAAGGTGGGTCCCTCCCCCGCCGGCACGCTAGAACGTTTTGCTTCTTATCCTTGGAGAACTAGCATGGCTCTTATCGACCTCGATCTGGGTAACTCTGATCAAACAATCGACTCCACGAACGCGCCCGACGCTTCCAACACCATCGACATCACCGCGCTTGGGTCTCACACCCTGACGGTGGACGGTGTAAACGCTACGATCGAGAGTGTTGCGGGCGTAAGCGCAGGAGCGACGCCCACTTACGCTGTCATCAATGGCGGAAGCTTGACGATCGACTCCGGATTGGCAGATCTCAGCGCGCTGTCCAGCGTCAATTATGCAGTTGGCGATGGTTCCGTAACCGTCAATGGCCCTACCCTTGCGGTCGGCTTGGTTAGTTCGCAATCGATCGATTTCACCGGTGACGGTGGTGCATTTGCCTACAATCCGGGCACACTAGGTGCCCCGACATTCGCGGTGACCAACCTCGGAGTTGGCGATTCGATTGCAGTAGGAACGCGAACCAACGGCACATTTACTTATGATGCTGAGTCGAGCACCGGCACCTTGACCTACCCCGGCGGGCTGCTCGGCGCCACAACCGTGACGTTCGATATCCAGAATCTGAGTCAAGCAGACTACGACGCCATCATTGCTGATAATGGTGGCAGCAACAGCGGTTTCGGCGAGTTCGTTTCGCCGGTGTGCTTCCTGCGTGGCACCATGATCGAAACGACCAAAGGCGAAGTGGCCGTCGAAGACCTCGTTGCTGGCGATATCGTGATCGGCCAATCCGGCGAGCGTACCGTCAAGTGGGTCGGTTTCCGCAAGACGTTCACCAAGCAGATCCCCGCTGATCGCCGTGCCGAGCACATGCCCATCCGCATTGTGCGTGACGCGATTGCCGAGAACGTCCCCAGCAAAGACATCGTGGTTTCGCCCGGACACCATGTCCTGGTCGAAGGCAAGCTGGTTCGCGCTCAAGACCTGGTCAACGGCAAGACGATCTACCAAGAAACGCATCACATCAGCTATGAGTATTTCCACGTTGAGCTCGACCAGTTCGACGTCATCAGCGCCCATGGCCTGATGTCCGAGTCTTGGGCCGATGGTGGCAACCGCGACTACTTCCAGAATGCCGACGTGGCGGCACTGCGTCCGGAAGATCGCCAACGTCGCCGTGCCGATCGTCCGGGCTTTGTCGCCCTGCGTAAAGGCCCTGAGGTCGTGCGTCTGCAAAGCGTGTATGCCGCTCGCGCTGAGCAACTGCAACAAGAGCAAGAAGCACAGCCGATGATTGCCTACGGCTGATCGTCCACGCTAGGCGGCGCCAGTGGCGCCGCTATTGCTAGGAGCTGACTTCCCGCCAGATACCGGATACGGTATCTGGCGGGAAGTTTTGCGTTTTACGATTCGATATTTTTTACCGCGATGGTTAAATCCTCGTCATTTTCTGTGGTTATGCTTTACTAAATTTTCTTAACGCTCATCTCGGAGAACGTCATGGCGGTTATTCCCGTTGATATTAGTGCGGACGATTACACAGTCGATCAAGGCGACTTAAACGCCGGCGATACGTTGGAGCTGACTGGGCTGGGCAGCAACACGTTGACCGTGGACAATGTCAATGCAATCGCTGATATCGATCCGGACGCAGCAGCAGCAGGCACGCCCACCTTTGCTCTTATCAATGACGGAAACTTGACGGTCAATATTGGGCAGGCCAATCTCTTCGGCTTGGACGGCATCAACTACGAGGTTGGCGACGGCTCCGAGATGACCCTTAATGGCTCTCTCAGCCAGGCTGGCTTCGTTGGGCCACAATCGATTGATTTCACTGGCGAAGGCGGTGGCACATTCCTCTACGCCCCGGGTGAGTCGGGACCAGAAGAAGAAACGACAGTATTCGAGGTGACCAACCTTAGTCAGGGCGATGCGATTTGGGTGGAATCGCGTACGAACGGCTCTTTTGAGTACGATGCTACGAGGAGCGTAGCCACCTTGACCTACGGCGGCTCGGGTGGCAGTCAGGAAACCGTGGCATTCGAGATCCATGGTCTGACGCAAGACGACTACGAAGAGATAATTTTTTTACATGGCGGCAGCAACACCGGTTTTGGCGAATTCATCTCACCAGTGTGCTTTCTGCGTGGCACCCTGATTCAGACAGCGAAAGGCGAAGTCGCCGTCGAGGATCTCGTCCCGGGCGATACCGTCATTGGTCAATCCGGCGAGCGCACGGTCAAATGGGTCGGTTTTCGCAAGACATTCACCAAACAGATCGCCCCCGATCGCCGTGCTGAACACATGCCTATTCGCATAGTGCGTGACGCGATCGCCGATAACGTCCCCAGCAAGGACATCGTGGTTTCGCCCGGGCACCATGTCCTGGTCGAAGGCAAGCTGGTCCGCACGCAAGACCTGGTCAACGGCAAGACGATCTATCAAGAAACGCACCACGTCAGCTATGAATATTTTCACGTTGAACTCGATCAGTTCGACGTGATCAGCGCTCATGGCCTGATGTCCGAGTCGTGGGCCGACGGTGGCAACCGCGACTACTTCCAGAATGCCGACGTCACGACACTGCGTCCGGAAGATCGCCAGCGTCGTCGCGCGGATCGCCCGGGCTTTGTCGCGCTGCGTAAAGGCCCTGAAGTCGAGCGTCTGCAAAGCATGTATGCCGCTCGCGCCGAGCAACTGCAACAAGAGCAGGACGCGCAGCCGGTGATCGCCTACGGCTGATCGGCATCACGCTAAGCGGCGCCTGTGGCGCCGCTATGAATGGAAACCGGCTTCCCACCCTGTACCGATATCCGATATTTGCGTGGGAAGCTTGCATTCTACGGCTGGCGCCCTCGAGGCACGACAGCGTATTGGGATCGCGCAGCAGAGACGTCTATCCAGCGCCCTCAAAACACCTATTTGCTGAATTTCCCCAGCAGCTCCACCAACAAGGGGCGGATGTTTTGCAACTGCTCCTGATGGACGGATGACAGTGATTCCAAGGTACGCTCGGCCAGCGGTGTCAGGTGCAACAGCGCGCGACGGCCGTCATTCGGATCAGCCTGGCGGGTCAACATATTCATTTGTACGAGGCGGTTGACCAGTTCAGTCGCGCTATGGGATTTGATGCATAGCCGCTGTGCCAGCTCGGTAACGGTGGGCGCCAAGAGCTGGCCTTTGATCGCCAACAGGGCCTGATGCTGTTGAGGCGCCAGCCCCTGGGCATGCGCCTCGATCTCGCTAAACAGCGCGAATCGGCGCAACTCATAACGAAAGTCCGCCAGCATAGCGAAATCCGACGGCTGCAGCGCAGCGCGCTGACCGGATGAATGAGCGGTAGAGGGTGTAGGGAGTATGACGGCGTCCATGGCGTTAATCATGGTACGCACGCTCGCGCATTATGGGCATTACGAAATCATTAACAATCGGCAATGTTGGCTATCGCTACGCATGTCGACAGGCGTCCGCTCTCGCGTACGTTAGAATTCGCCGCTACAGGGTTGGCCTATTTTTTGGGGGATGACTATGTGGCGCTGCCTGATTGTCGAAGACGACGCCGACAATGCCCGCTATATCGCCAACGGGCTGAAAGAGCTGGGTTATGACCCGGTCATCAGCATGGACGGCCCGACGGCTTTGCAACGTGCGACGACCGACCATTGGGACGCCATTATCCTGGACCGCATGTTGCCCAACGACGTGGATGGACTGTCGATTTTGTGGTCGTTGCGAGCGCTGGGCAAGAAAACACCGGTACTGGTGCTAAGCGCGCTGACTGCCTTGGACGAACGCGTGCGCGGCCTGAAGGCGGGCGGCGACGACTACCTGACCAAGCCCTTTGCCTTTCCGGAGCTCGCGGCGCGCGTCGAGGCGCTGATCCGCCGCGCCTCTCCGCAGTACGAGCAGCGTCAATTAACCGTCGCAGACTTGTCGCTGGATCTGGTCAGCGGGCACGTGACACGCGGCGGCAGAACCATCACGCTGCAACCACGCGAGTACAAGTTACTGGCCTACATGATGAACAATGCGGGCCAAGTTCTGACACGCACGATGTTGTTGGCCACGGTATGGGGCTATCACTATGACCCGCAAACCAACGTTATCGACGTACACATCAGCCGATTACGCCAGAAAATCGATGGCGAGGCGGATACGCCATTGATTCATACGGTACGCGGCGTCGGGTATCGACTGGCCGCGCAACCGCAAGCCGACGCTGGCAAACAAGGCCAGCCATGATTCAACGCCTGCGTCGGATGCTAAGCGGCATCTGGAGCTCGGTGGCTTTTCGCCTGACACTCAACTACAGCATCCTGGCGTTGCTGACGTCGTTGTTGTCATTGATGTTTGTGCATTACCAGAGCGTCAAAATTCTGGAGTCACAGTTTTCTCGTCAGGTACAGATGACGGCCCAGCGCATGAACGCGCATTTCGAACAAGGCGGGCTTGCCGGGCTGACGCGCGAGATCTCGCTGGAAATGGCGGATCACGTGAATACGGATACGGAAATGTTCATGCTGCTGGACCCCGTCGGCCGGATGTTGGCGGGCAATATCGCGTGGGATCCTATTGACGCGCCGCTCAGCGGCAGCGGCGTCATGCGTTCGGTACTGTTGCGGGGCCAACCCGCTCATGGCTATCTGGTCGCACGCAAGCTGCGGGATGGCTCCACGCTGATTATCGGTCACGACTTGCGAGACCTTTACGATCTGACCGAATTGATTCGGAATGTCAGCCTGGCCGCCACCGGCGTCATTGCCCTGCTGGTGTTACTGGGGGCGGTCCTGTTTCGCCGCGTACTGCAACGACGCGTAGAGATCATTCGACGTACCGCGAACCAAGTCGGCGCAGGCAAGCTTGGACAACGCATCCCGGCACATCCACGGCAAGATGAATTTGCGCTGCTATCGAGCGACATCAACGGTATGCTGGATCGTATCGAGCGGCTCATGCACGGCGTACGCAATGTCTCGGACTCGGTGGCGCATCATTTGCGCACGCCGTTGACGCGGATGCTGATGCGGCTGCGTACGATGGATTGGGACACTGCGCCACGACAAGACATTCGTGCAAACGTTGATCGTTTATCGGCCGAGCTGGAGGATCTCGTTAAAGTTTCGGAAAAACTTTTGCAGATCGCCGAGTTAGAGTCCGGCGCACGACGCAGGCGCTTTGAATCGGTGCGCCTGGACGCGATCGCACAAGACGTCGTCGACTTGTATGAAGCGGTGGCCGAGGAACAGCAGGCACAACTGACCCTTCAGAATCACGGAGATGCGCCGTTGCGGGGTGACCCGGACCTGTTGGCCGGCGCGATCGCCACGCTGGTGGACAACGCACTGAAGTACGCCGGCGACGACGCACGCATCCATATCGAAACGGCGCAAACCACAAAAGAAACCCTACTGACGGTCACTGATAACGGGCCGGGTATTCCACCCGGCAAAATCGAACGTATCGGCGAGCGCTTCTATCGCGCCCATCGACAGGTTCCGGGCCACGGGCTGGGGTTGGCAACCGTCAAGGCGATCGTCCGACTGCATGGAGGTCAAATGACGCTAAGCAATGCCGAACCGGGACTACGTGTGCAGTTGCTCTTTCCGTCAGGGTTAGATGCCAACATGGATAGCCAATAAGCGCGCTGCGCCACCAACACGAACGAGACGACGATGACCGTCATTTCTCGTCGCGACAGTGCTACGATGCTCTGGATTTCTGTTCTGAGGCGTTGCTGCGCTGAGGAAATCACGGCTTAATAGGTTTCCTGCTTAGCATCCTGTGTTCACACCCGGCCTGTAGTCCTTTTCTGGAGATATCGCTTGCTATTGGATTTTCTGAAGCTAGTCGGACTGGGGTTGTTCACGCTATTACCCGTTGCCAATCCATTGACCAGCGTCACGCTATTGCTGGCGCTAGGCAAGGACTATACGCACGAAGAGCGCAATCGCCAGGTCGACCGCGCTACGCTGTATGTACTGGGCATCATCCTGGTGTGCTTTTACGCGGGTAACGCCATCATGTCGGGGTTCGGCATATCGATCCCCGGGCTCCGTATCGCGGGGGGCCTGATCGTGGCTTATATCGGCTTTGGCATGCTGTTTCCGGCGACCAGCCAGAGCGAAGCCTCGGCCCAAATCGAGATGGCGCCGGACGAGCCGCGTGTTCATGTCGACGCGCCACACGGACCGCGCCGGCCACCACCTCGTGATATTTCATTTATTCCGCTGGCTCTGCCAGGCACCGCGGGCCCCGGCACGATTGCACTGATCATCAGCAACGCGACGACCATACACAGTACGCACGGATTGCAGATCAGCGCGCAGTTGGCGGTAATCACCGTCGCCGTACTCGTCGCCGGGATTTTCTGGATCTGCATGCGCAGCGCCGAGCGCATTAACCGGTTTCTCGGTCAATCGGGCATTGATGCCGTATCGCGCGTGATGGGCTTTTTGCTGATCTGCATGGGTGTGCAGTTTGTCATTAACGGGATTTTCGAGCTCGCGGGAAAATCCATGCCGGTCTAAGGGCCGACACAGGCCACCCGCGCGGTAGGCACCCGTGTGTGGCTACAGTGCCGGAGGCTCGATCCAGAAAAAGCGTTCGCCCTGCTGAACCATGTCGGCAACGTCTTGGGCGTGCATCCGGTATTCGGTGCCCATCAAGGTGGCGCCACCATCATCATGAATATGGATGACCGCCAAAGGGTCTTCCTTGATGGTGTACCAGTAGTAACCCGGCTTGAGATCGTGAAGTTTCGGTTCCATAGGCTCAGTATATCGACAAACCTTGGTGTACGAGTGTAACCGCCGCACTGAAGCAAGCGGAAATCCACCAAATTTCAGTCGATTACACAAATTCTGCGCCCCCTCTGACGGTCAGTGGCAAATTGATTGCTGCACCACAGCATTTTCATTTATCCGCTCGGCTGGCGTGTTGCGGATTGTCGCTATTGCGGCGGGTACGGTCATGCTCTAGCTGCCGAAAACACCGAAAATAGAACCGTCCTATCAACTCAGCTGCTTTGTGCAGCAGGCAGGTGCACATGAAAAAATGGTTTATTGCCGGTATCAGCGCCGCGGGGCTGCTGATCTCGAGCGCCGCCATGGCACGCGTCGACATCGGCGTCTCTATCGGGATTCCTGGCGTGGTCTATCCGGCTCCCGTATACGTAGTACCAGAACCGGTCTATGTTGCACCGCCCCCGATGGTGTACCACCGTCCCTATTATGTAAGATCCGGTCCGCGCTATTACTACGGCGACCGCCACCACTGGAAGGGTCACAAACATTGGAAGGGACACAAGCACAGACATCATCACCACCGCAGACACCATCGCGGCCATCGCTACCACGATGATTAAAGCGTCGTTCGGTGCCTAGACAAAAAGGCAAAAAGGCGGCCCTGACAGGGTCGCCCTTTTTTATTGGTGTGATGCCGGATGGAAAATGCCACCGGCGTCTATACGGCGACGCAATGCCGCCTTGATTTAGTTTGCCGGCCGGTCCGTGACCGGTGTGGGCTTGCTAGGCAAGCGCCGCGGGGTACTGGGGGCACGCCACCAGCCATTATGCGGACGCGTGCGCGAACTCTGGTTCACCATTGAATCGCACTCCGTTGATGCCCTCGAAGATTTGCAGGCTGCCCTGCTCGGCTTCGGTGCGGGTTGGGAACGGCGACTGGCCCGGTACAAGCCAGCTCTTCTCAGGTGCGTTGCCTCCAATGCGGCGAGTCCAGACTCGTACCTTGAAGCCTTGCCCATCGTCTTCAACGATGTCGCAACGTACACGAAAATCACCGATCATCCTGGAACTCATCTTTATTACCTCCCCCTAACCGTTGATAACAATACCCGCTTATATCGGGTCGGGCATATTGTGCCCTAAAGATGCGACCCTATTTTAGTGGATCACATTTACTGACATCAAAGATCAGAGAATGATTCGAAGGATAACGGGAAAATGCGACAACGATGTGGCAATCGATCAGCGAAATAGTTATATGCAAATTCGCTAATTGACGATGCCTGGGTAAGGCAGGCAATGACGGCCCGTCTATGCCTTGAATGAAGCAGCAACGGGCCTTGGCGAGATCAGGGTTGCAGAATGGTCAAACCACCCATGTACGGTTGCAATACCTTCGGCACGACAATGCTGCCATCGGCCTGCTGGTGGTTTTCCAGCACCGCGACCAAGGCACGCCCTACCGCCAGGCCAGAGCCATTGAGCGTATGCAGGTACTCCGGCTTGCCCTGGCCAACACGGAAACGTGCCTGCATGCGGCGTGCCTGGAAGGTTTCGCAATTCGAGACCGAGGAGATTTCGCGCCAGGTATTCTGGGCGGGCAGCCACACCTCGAGGTCATAGGTCTTGGCCGCGCCAAAGCCCATGTCGCCGGTACACAGCAGCACGACCCGATAAGGCAGCTCGAGCAATTGCAGCACGCGCTCGGCATGCCCCACCATTTCGTCCAGTGCCTGGTACGAGGCATCGGGATGGGTGATCTGCACCATTTCGACCTTGTCGAACTGGTGCTGGCGAATCATGCCGCGCGTGTCGCGCCCCCCGCTGCCCGCTTCGGAACGAAAGCACGGCGTATGCGCCGTCAGGCGTATCGGCAGATCGGCGCCAGCCACGATGGTGTCGCGCACGGTGCTGGTCAGCGTGATCTCCGAGGTGGAGATCAGGTATTGGTCTTCGCGGACAACTTCGTTGCCGCGATCGTCCAGTACCTTGGGATCATCGTCTTCGCCGCCCTTGGAGACAAAAAACATGTCGTCCTTGAATTTGGGCAGTTGGCCGGTGCCAAACAGCGTGGAGCTATTCACGATGTAAGGGGTATAGCACTCGGTGTAGCCATGCTGACCGGTCTGCAGATCCAGCATGAACTGCGCCAGCGCGCGATGCAAACGAGCGATCGGACCCCGCATGAACGAGAAACGCGCGCCGGACAATTTGGCGGCCAAATCAAAGTCCAGGCCCAGCGGCTCGCCGAGCGCCACATGATCTTTGGGCTCGAATGCCAACGGTGGCGGATTGCCATCGGCGGCGGGCTGGCCGGGCAACCAACGACGAACTTCGACGTTGTCGTCGGCCGAGCCGCCCGTGGGCACGCTCTCGTGGGGCAGGTTCGGAATGGCCATCAGCCACTCGCTGAGCGACTGTTGCACGACCGTAAGATCGTCTTCGAGTTGCTTGAGTTGGACAGGAATCGCCTGCGACTCTGCCAGGACAGCAGAGGCATCCTCGCCTTTTGCCTTGAGCTGGCCAATTTGTTTGGCTAATGCGTTGCGGCGTGCCTGCAGGGTTTCGGTTTCCGTTTGAACGGCCTTGCGGCGGGACTCCAGCTCGTTGAACCGTTGCGTATCGAATTCGACGCCACGGGTTTTGAGGCGGTCTACGACGGTTTGCAGATCTTTGCGCAGCAGTATCGGGTCTAGCATGGGCGGCAGGAGTAAGGTTGAAAAGAATGGTGGCGCAACGGCTATCGTTGCTTGGCGCGTTCCTGAGCATCTAACTCACGCAGAAACGCCAGCTTTTGCTGGATTTTAGCCTCTAGGCCGCGATCGGTTGGCCGGTAGAAGGAAGCTTTCACGCCATCGGGGAAATAGTCTTCTGCAGCGGCATAGGCATGCGGCTCGTCATGGGCATAACGATAGGCGTGGCCGTGGCCGAGCTGTTTCATCAATTTTGTAGGCGCGTTACGCAGATGCAGCGGCACGGGCGCGCTGCCATGTTCTGCGGCGAACTTGCGAGCCGCATTGTAGGCGTTGTACACCGCGTTGGATTTCGCGGCGCAGGCCATATAGACCACGGCTTGCGCCAGGGCGAGCTCACCCTCGGGCGAACCCAGGCGTTCGTAGATGTCGGCGCCATGCACCGCCAGCTCGGTCGCGCGCGGGTCGGCTAAACCGATGTCTTCGATCGCCATGCGCACCAATCGGCGCGACAGATATTTCGGATCGGCGCCGCCGTCGAGCATGCGCGAAAACCAATACAGCGCGGCGTCGGGACTGGAGCCGCGCACGGCTTTGTGCAAGGCGCTGATCTGGTCGTAAAACGCATCGCCGCCCTTGTCAAAGCGACGCAGATTCTGCGAAAGCGATGTTTCCAGCCACTCGGCATCGATTTGGTCACGACCCGCTGCCTGGGCGGACTCGGCGACAACTTCGACGGCACTGATGAGACGGCGCGCATCGCCATCGGCCCAGGCAGCGAGCTGCTCGCGCGCGTCAGGTGTAATGCGCACCGCGGCTGAGTCTTCGTGCCCATCGTTGAGCGCCAGGATCGCGCGATCAAGCAGTTGCTGCAGTTCCTCGGCGTTAAGGGATTGCAGCACGTAAACGCGTGCGCGGGACAGCAGGGCCGAGTTGACCTCGAACGACGGATTCTCGGTGGTCGCGCCGATAAAGGTAAACAGACCGCTTTCGACATAGGGAAGAAACGCGTCCTGCTGCGCCTTGTTGAATCGATGCACCTCGTCGACAAACAGGATGGTGCGGCGCCCCTGGCCTTGGGCAACCTGGGCGGTGACCACGGCATCGCGGATGTCCTTGACGCCCCCCAATACCGCGGAAATCGCGATGAATTGCGCATCAAAGCTATCGGCCATCAGCCGGGCCAGCGTGGTCTTGCCCACGCCTGGTGGCCCCCAGAAAATCATCGAATGCGGACGGCCGGACTCAAAGGCGACGCGCAGCGGCTTATCGGGCCCCAGCAGGTGCGACTGACCAACAACATCGGAAAGGGTGCGCGGCCGCAGACGCTCGGCCAGTGGAACATAGGGCCGGTGCGCGGGATCGGCGGCAAACAGATCGTTGCTCATGGCGGCGAAATCACAGCGGGCCGCTTTGCGGCCAAAACAAGCATTACACCATGACGCGGCGGCACGCTACATCTTGACGACGTCGACGCCCGCCGGCGGGGTGAAACGGAATTCGTCAGCGGACAACGACGGGTTTGACTGAATGCCGGAGAGCTCGACACGAGTGGTCTGTCCAAATGCATCGAGCAACTCGACCCGTACGGGCAGATTCTTGTTCAGCCCGATATCGACCTGGGCAAAGCCGGCATCCGCCGTGCGGGGCTTGGCTCGCAACCATTCGAGGCCATCGCGAGCGGGCAGCGCCGTCACATCAAAGGCCTGCTCCAGATCGCCGGAACCAAACAAAATGGCAGCGGGTGACGTACCAATGGCCTGATCCACCTGCCGTGTCGTGACCTGCGCCAGATCAGGGTCGTATTGATACAACTGTTGCCCATCAGACACCACCAACTGCTCGTACGGCTGGCTGACGGCCCACTTGAATTTGCCGGGACGCTGAAAGGCGAAAGTCCCGCTCTGGGCGCGCTGCGTTGTCCCCTGTGGCCCTGTGGTGGCTTGGGTGAACTTGCCTGTCGCACTGTGGACCTCGGCAACGAAGGCCTTGAGTTGTGTTCGTGCATCAGCAGCCAGGGCTGCCAGAGGGCTCAGCGCCAATAGCGCGGCCGTGGTGGCCGTCGCGATGGCGGCGGTCCAGGAACGACGTAAACCGGGCATCAGGCTTCCTCTTTGGACGGCACCAGGATTTCCCGGTTGCCGTTGGATTGCATTGCCGACACCATACCCGATTGCTCCATTTGCTCGAGTAACCGGGCTGCACGGTTGTAACCAATTCGCAGATGACGCTGCACCAGTGAAATCGAGGCGCGACGATGCTTGAGCACGACCTCGCACGCCTGGTCGTACATGGGGTCGCTTTCGGCATCGGCCATTCCCGTGACGCTGCTTACGCCATCGCCGGTCTCGCCTTCGAGGGCCCCTTCGAGCAGGCCTTCGATGTAGTTGGGCTCGCCCTGTGACTTCAGGTGATTAACGACACGGTGGACTTCGTCATCGTGCACGAACGCGCCGTGCACCCGCACGGGCAGACCGGAGCCCGATGGCATATACAACATGTCGCCTTGTCCGAGCAGGGTTTCCGCCCCCATTTGATCCAGGATGGTGCGCGAGTCGATTTTCGACGATACCTGGAAGGCGATACGCGTGGGAATGTTGGCCTTGATCAGGCCGGTGATGACATCGACGCTGGGACGCTGTGTGGCAAGAATCAAATGGATGCCGGCCGCTCGGGCTTTTTGTGCCAGGCGCGCGATGAGCTCTTCGATTTTTTTGCCCACCACCATCATCAGGTCGGCCAATTCGTCGATCACCACCACAATCGTGGGCAACGGCGACAGGGGTTCGGGCTGATCGGGCGTCAACGAGAACGGATTGGGGATGGGTTGCTCGCGCTTGATCGCGTCGTGGATCTTGGCGTTGTAACCCGCCAGATTACGCACGCCCATTTTGCTCATCAGGCGATAGCGTTTTTCCATTTCGCCCACGCACCAGTTCAGTGCATTGGCGGCATGGCGCATATCGGTGACGACCGGCGCCAACAGATGGGGAATGCCTTCGTAGACGCTCATTTCGAGCATCTTGGGATCGATGAGGATCAGGCGCGTCGAGGCGGCGTCGGCCTTATACAGCAGCGACAGGATCATGGCGTTGATCCCCACCGACTTACCCGAACCGGTCGTCCCCGCCACCAGCAAGTGAGGCATTTTGGCCAGATCGGCCACCACGGGGTTACCGGCGATATCCTTGCCCAGCGCCATGGTCACCACGGAATGGCTGGCGTGATAGGTCTGCGACCCGAGGATTTCGGAGAGCTTGACCATCTGGCGACGCGGATTGGGCAACTCTAGGCCCATCAGGTTTTTGCCAGGGATGGTTTCCACCACGCGAATACTGACCAGACTGAGCGCGCGCGCCAGATCCTTGGCCAGATTGACGATCTGGCTGCCCTTGACCCCGGTAGCAGGCTCAATTTCGTATCGCGTAATCACCGGGCCGGCCTGTGCCGCGACAACGGTCACATTCACCCCGAAATCAGCTAGTTTCTTTTCGATCAGGCGCGAGGTGAACTCGATGGTTTCGGCCGATACGGTTTCCAGACTCTGTGCAGGTGCATCGAGCAGACTGATTGCGGGCAAATCGCCCTCGCCTGCCGGCGGCGCAAACAGGGTTTGCTGCTTTTCTTTTTCGACACGATCAGAGCGCGGCACCACGGTAATGGCGGGTTCGATGCGTACGGGTTGCTCGTGCGTCAGCTTTTCGTGCTTGGCCTCGACCTGCTCGGTACGCACGGCCTTGGCGACCTCTCCGACCTTGCGATCCTGACGGGCCGTGTACGAATCGCGCACCCGTCGTGCCAGGCCCTCTACCCAGGCCCCGACGCGCTCGGCCACCTGCAACCACGAGAATGAGAAGAACAAGCTCAGGCCGATCGCCAACAGCACCAGTAACACGAGGGTGCCGCCCGTAAAGCCCAGGCTCTGCGCCAAGACCCCGGCCAGCATCTGGCCGATGACGCCGCCCGCGCCGCTCGCGCCGTCGGTGCCGCCGGGCAAATGCATGCCCCAGCTATACAGGCGCAATGCCTCGATACCAAGAGAGCCGATCAGCACCAGGAAGAAACCGATGCCTTCTTCCCAGTGAACGCGTGGCAGGACCTCGGGCTGCTTGTTATCCGCACGTAACTGACTCGCCAAACGGCGATAGCCTGCCCGTACGCGATGCAACAGCAATATGACCCACCACCAGGCGGAATAGCCGAACAGGTACAGCAAGATGTCCGACAAGGATGCCCCGAGGGTGCCTCCTTGATTGTGGATGACGCCATTGGTAACGGAATGCGACCAACCAGGGTCTGATGGAGACCAAGTGGCCAGCACCAGCGTCAACCAGGCCGCCATAGCGGCAAACAGTATCCAGCGTGCTTCGCGAAGCAAAGCGGAGATACGCGTTTGCAGCGGCGAAGGGCCGTTACGGGTGTTGCGCGAGGCGCGCGGAGAGGCAGTTGAAATACGTGGCATATGCCTCATTATAATTGGGCATCCATCTAAAGATACTGACCTATGTCCACGCCCAAACACGCTAAAGTTTTGATACTAGGATCCGGCCCGGCTGGTTACACCGCTGCCGTCTATGCCGCACGGGCTAATTTGGCCCCGGTTCTTGTTACGGGACTGGCCCAAGGCGGTCAATTAATGACCACTACCGATGTCGATAACTGGCCAGCAGATGCCGCGGGCGTACAGGGTCCCGACCTGATGCAGCGCTTTCAGCAGCACGCCGAGCGCTTTGATACCGAGATGATTTTTGACCATATCGCCAAGGTGGACTTGTCCCAGCGTCCCTTTACGCTGACGGGCGATACGGGCAATGCCTATACCTGCGATGCCCTCATCATCGCGACGGGCGCTTCGGCCAAATATCTGGGCCTGCCCTCCGAAGAAACCTTCATGGGCCGCGGCGTCTCCGGCTGCGCGACCTGCGATGGGTTTTTCTATCGCAACAAGGACGTCGTCGTCGTCGGCGGTGGCAATACTGCCGTCGAAGAGGCCCTGTATCTGTCCAATATCTGCCGCAAGGTCACGGTCATTCATCGCCGCGACAAATTCCGCGCCGAGCCTATTCTGGTCGACAAGATGATGGACAAGGTCGCCAACGGCAATATGGAGCTCAAGCTTTTCTATACCCTGGACGAGGTGCTGGGTGACGACAGTGGCGTGACAGGCGTACGCATTCGTCACACCGAGACCGGCGAAACCGAGGACCTGGAGGTCATGGGCGCATTCATCGCGATCGGCCACCAGCCCAACACCGGGATTTTCGAGGGACAACTCGACATGAAGGACGGCTACATCATCACCAAGAGCGGTCTGTCGGGCATGGCCACCATGACCTCGGTACCGGGTGTGTTTGCCGCCGGCGACGTCCAGGATCACGTCTATCGCCAAGCCATCACCAGCGCCGGCACGGGCTGCATGGCTGCGCTGGACTCACAGCGATGGCTGGAGAATGCAGAGTAACAAAAAGGGGCTGACTGACCTGAAACGCTTGCACCAAGTCGCACAACAAAACCGTGCGAGCACCGAGCAAGCCGCGCGGATCGCACAGCCGAAGGCCACAGCAAAGGCCACGGCCTCGACAGAGGCCGATGATCCCGCCGCGTTTCGCCGCGCGATGCTGGCCGTCACCCCCTTGAAACAAACCGGACGACGCGTGCCCGCGCCAGACAAAGCGCGGTCCGCCGCACAGCGCGGCCCCGTCGCATCGGGGCCCGCCTCCATCAGTCTCGCCGTCGCCATGCGTCGCGCCGCCGCCACGGGAGAAACCTCGACCCGCGCCGATGCCGGCGTCTCTGATGGCGGAGAAGTTGCGCATCTGCTTTCCGAGAGCGGCACGGCCTTTGTACGCGCCGACACCGCGCCCGATACCGCCCGCAATCTGCGCCGGGGCCAATGGCCGGCCGGCGCCGAACTGGATCTACACGGCCTGCGAGTCGAACAAGCCCGCCACGCTGTGCTGTCCTTTCTGGACGAATGCCTGGAGAACAGCATCCGGTGCGTACGCATCGTGCACGGCAAGGGCTACGGCTCGCAAGGCCTGGAGCCCGTACTCAAAGACAAGGTGCGCACCTGGCTGGTCCAGAAGTCCGAGGTCATGGCGTTCTCTCAAGCGCCCGAACGCGAAGGCGGAGCCGGCGCGTTGCTGGTTTTACTGCGCCAAACAGGAGTTCGAAACACGTGAAATGGGTCTACCTGGGGATTGCCATCGTCGCCGAAATCCTGGCCACGAGCGCGCTCAAGAGCGCCGAGGGTTTCACTCGCTGGCTGCCGTCAGTCATTACGGTGACGGGCTATGCCGTGTCTTTCTATTTCCTGTCGCTGACGCTGCGTGAAATACCGGTTGGCATCGCCTATGCCGTGTGGTCGGGCGTAGGCATTGTCTTGATTTCGTTGGTAGGCGCCCTGCTTTTTAAACAACATCTGGACGCCCCCGCGATTCTGGGTATCGTGCTGATCATCGCCGGCGTGGTGGTCATGAACGTCTTCTCGAAATCCATCAGCCACTGATTGAGGCACCATCAAGACAGTGTCGGTGGCTTGCCATCCGGTTCGCGCAAATACTGCACTAACTGGATCGTTGCACTGTCGGGTGGCGGGGTGAGCAATGACACCACGATGATGGTCAAAAACGCCGCAGGCGCGCCAAAGACGCCGGCTGCAATAGGTTGAATCCCCCACCACAGGTTCACCGCCTGTGCGCGGTCAATACCAAAAACCCACTCGCGCAACCAGGGGTGCGTGTGGGCCATATAGGTGAACGTCACCGCCAGGCCGACAAACATCCCTGAGGTTGCCCCCCATTTGTTCGCTCGACGCCAGAACAAGCCCATGACCAGCACCGGGAAAAAGGACGATGCCGCGAACGAGAATGCGGCAGACACCATAAACAAAATATCCGCGGGCTTGCGCGCCGCCACCCAGGCGGCGCCGAAGGCCACGACCAGCAGCAATATCTTTGACACCATCACCCGGCGCGCGGCCGACATCCGGGGCGATACGACCCGGTACCACATATCGTGCGACAGCGAGTTCGACAGCGTCAGCAACAGGCCATCGGCCGTCGACAGAGCGGCTGCCAGCCCGCCGGCGGCGACCAAACCCGAAATGACATAGGGCAAACCGCCGATCTCGGGCATCGCCAACACCACGACATCCGCTCCCATACTGATCTCGCCCAGTTGCACCTTGCCGTCACGATTTACGTCGACAAGATCAAACAAGTTGACGTCGACGGCGCTCCAGGCATGCACCCAACTCGGTAAAGCGGCAAAGTCCGATCCCACGACCTGCGTATACACCTCGTACTTGATCAGCAGCGCCAACGCCGGCGCCATGAAATACAGCAACAAAATAAACAGCAACGACCAACAGACAGAACGCCGTGCCTCCACCACCGACGAGGTCGTGTAAGAGCGCATCAAAATGTGCGGCATGCCAGCCGTCCCCAGCATCAGGCACAGCACCAACGCGAGGAAGTTGGTCCGCATATCCTGGCGAGCCTTGGGGTCTTTTGCAGGGAAGGCTTCGGCATGCGGCACCGGCGGTGAGCCGCGCGCTTCGTAAAGCGCGCGCGCCTGTGACCACGCCGCCCGAGCCTCTTCGACACTGGCGGGATACGTCTCGAGCTCGCGCTCCAGCGTCCGGATATCGATCATGGACGCCTCGGTCGCGCTCAACTGCGCCAGGCGACTGCGCAACCGGTCTTTTTCCTGCGCGAGCGATTGAGGCAGCGCCTGGAGTCGCTGGGTCATTTCATCCGCACGCGCTTTCCACAACTGCCTCACCTGCAACTCTGAGACATCCTTGCCCAATTGTGCTTCGCGCTCGGTGATCTCTTGCAACACGATGCCGGCCGAGAGTTGTGGCAACGGCATATCCGTGTGCTTGATCGACAACCACACGACCGGTACGAGATAAGCCACCACCAAAATGATGTACTGCCCGACCTGCGTCCAGGTCACTGCCCGCATGCCCCCCAGGAAAGAACACACCAGCATCCCACCGAGCGCCACGAAGATACCCAACTCGAACGAAATACCGGTCATCCGCGTCGTGATGATCCCCACGCCATAAATCTGCGCGACCAAATAGGTAAACGAGCACAACACCGCACATGCCACGCCAGCCAGGCGAGCCAGGTTGCCGCCATAGCGCGCGCCCATAAAATCAGGAATCGTGTATTGACCGAACTTGCGCAGATAGGGCGCCAGCAACAGGGCCACCAATACGTAGCCGCCGGTCCACCCCATGATGTAGGCGAGCCCTCCGTATCCGGTCAGATAAAGCGTACCGGCTACACCAATGAACGACGCGACCGACATCCAGTCAGCCGCCGTGGCCATGCCGTTATACACAGCGGGAACACGCCGGCCAGCCACGTAATATTCCACTTGGTCTGACGTGCGGCACACAATGCCAATGCCGGCATACAAGCTGACAGTCACCAGCAAGAAAGCGTAGCCGATCCAATCGCGCGGCATGCCTGCCACTTCAGCCAACGCCAGCAACACGATCAGCAAAACAAAACCTGCCGTGTAAAGCACATAGATACGGCGCAGCCGGATTTCAAACTCGCGGGGATTGCCACCGGAAAACGGCATTAATCACCCTGCTCGCCGTCTCGGCGAGCCCGTGCATCCGCGCGATTCATGACCCACGCATAGATCCCAATCAGCACCAAATAGCATAGCGGGGCACCGTACGCCGCCATCCAGAATGAGAACGGCCATCCGATAAATCCAAATGACAGATCGCGGGCGAAGAAAGCTGGAATAAAAGTCAGCGCGGCCCAACAAACGATGAGCGTGCCGATCAGGATTAGATTACGGTGCCAATAACGCCGCATGGCAGGGGGAGTGGTTACACGAGAATCCGGCATGTCTGGTTTTGTATTCGGTGCCGCGACTAGCCATTATGCAAGAAATTGACTTGCTCGGGCCGGATGCGACAACGGCTGACACCGAGGTGTCAGCCGTTGTGCGATTTGCTTTTATTTGGGTACTGCCAGGTTATTTATACCGGTGCCGCCGGTTGCCTCTTTTCGAGGCTATTTGTCTCCTCACCTGCATGACAAAGATTGTGCACCATGAATGGGATTGTCACACTAGGGGAATGCCCTAGGGTGGCGCAAAAACATCTGTTTGAATGCACCAAAATGGTGCTTTTGAAAACTAAAAAAAGCCACCCACATAGTGGGTGGCCCAAGAACAAGGTGCCCCGACTCCGCTCGGAAAAGGGCAACCCGTACCTATACTTAGAAGCGGTGACGCAAGCCGACGCCGACGGTCAGCATCTTGTTGCCGTCTACGAAAGCAGCAGCGTCTGCATACGAAGCAACCGAGTACAAGTTGGTGCGCTTGGACAGATCGTAGGTGTAACCCACGCTGTAGATGTCCATTGCTTCCAGATCCTTGTTGGGATCAGCACGTTGCCACGAAGCGAACACGTTGCTGGCGCCGCCGATAGGAGCGCTAACACCGACCAGGTACGAATTGATCTTCAGACCATCCCACGTGAAGGCGTCGTTGGTGCCGCCTTGGCCCTTAGCGGGGGTGTTGGGGTTGACGAGGCCGCCCATCAGGTCAAAGTCTTGACCCAGGAACACGCCGTCTTGAGTGCGACCATAAGCCAGCGAGAGCTTCAGGACTTCGAAGTCGTAGGCTGCGCCCAAGATGAATTGCTTGGGTTGCGGTTGGCTCGGATACAGGAACTGCTGGTCATACGTCAAAGCGACATTCAGCGGGCCGTTGTTGTAACGCACACCAGCGGTCACTGCACGGCTGTTATCGCCAGTTTCGAATTCGCCCGGACGGTCTACATCATCCACGTTGAACGAGTAACCGATACCGGCTTGGAAACCACCCCAGGACGGGGTTTGATACATCACCATGTTGTCGTAGCGAACCGTGTTAGCGGCGCTGAACGCAGAACCCATGGTGGAGTTCAAGTAGCTGAGCGAGAAGGGATCGATGCTCGAGAAGTACTTCGAAGCGATGTTGGTTTGGCGACCCAAGTCCAGACGGCCCCAGCTTTCGCTTTGCAGACCGATGGTGGCTTGACGACCAAACAGGCGATCACCTTGGCTGCTGTTACCGTTGCTGGCGCCGAAACCGCTTTCCAGCACGAACACAGCTTGCAGGCCATCACCCAGATCTTCGGTGCCACGCAGACCCCAGCGCGAACCGCTCTGGATGCCGTTGGTCATGCCGATACGAGATTGATAGTTGCCTTGGTACAAGGGGCGGTTGGCGTCATCAGTGCCAACTTTGCCACGTTGATAGGTGAGACCCACGTCAATCAAACCGTACAAGGTGACGGAGGTTTCCGCGACCGCGGTGCCACCGATGCCAGCGAGAATCGCGCCAGCTAGCAGAGTTTTTGTTAGTTTCATGTCCTCATCCCGATCAGTAGAGAGTAGTGAGAAAGCCGCTAGTCCCCACCCGCGGAGACTGCCAGAACCTATACATTAGGGAAAGCCTGTGTCAGCTCCAAATCCAGGAACAACACAATGAATCTAAATGTATCTTACAAAATACTCAAGTCTTTGATTTTTATACAAATCACTAATCGTTATAAATACATTGAGTTACTTAGTTCACATTCAATAATGGCTGATTTATTGCGTCTTAACAACAAATCAGGGGTAACCCTATTGCATATCGCACCCCAGCGGTAAACACCTATGGTGATGATTTTCGCCCCATTTCGCTGCAGATCCTCGCGAATAAGGGGCAGTTCGCTGCAATATGTCCGGGTAATAATATGCTACCTACATATTTTCAATCATGACTCGGCCGAACCCCGAACATGAAACCTGGGTCGCACCTTCGAGCAAGCGAGCGAAGTCATAAGTAACGTGTTTAGACAAGATCGACTTTTCCATGCTGGAGACAATCAGATCCGCGGCCTCGGTCCAGCCCATATGGCGCAACATCATCTCGGCCGACAAAATCTCAGAGCCCGGGTTGACGTAGTCTTTGCCTGCGTATTTGGGGGCCGTGCCATGCGTGGCTTCGAAAATAGCCACCGAATCGGACATGTTGGCACCCGGGGCAATACCCACTCCCCCGACTTGGGCGGCCAGCGCATCGGAGAAATAGTCTCCGTTCAGATTCAGCGTCGCGATGACGTCGCACTCGGTCGGACGCAGCAGGATCGTCTGCAAAAAGGCATCGGCGATTGAATCCTTGATCGTGATCTCGCGACCCGTTCTGGGATTTTTGACCTTGCACCACGGGCCGCCATCAATCAATTGCGCGCCGAATTCTTTTTGCGCCAACGCGTAACCCCAATCACGGAAGCCACCCTCGGTGAACTTCATGATGTTGCCCTTGTGGACCAGCGTGACCGACGAACGGTCATGGTCGATGGCATAACGAATGGCCTTGCTCACCAGGCGCTCGGTACCCTCGCGCGACACCGGTTTGATCCCGATCGCCGAGGTGTCCGGGAACCGGAGGTTTTTCACCCCCAGCCTGGTTTGCAAAAACTGGATGAGCTCTTTGGCTTGCTCGCTTTCTGCTGGATACTCAATCCCGGCATAGATGTCTTCGGAGTTTTCGCGGAAGATCACCACATTGGTCTTTGAAGGCTCGCGAACCGGCGACGGCACACCCTTGAAGTAACGTACGGGGCGCAGACAGACGTACAAGTCGAGTTGCTGACGCAATGTGACATTCAGCGAACGTATGCCCCCACCCACCGGCGTGGCCAATGGGCCCTTGATCGCGACCAAATAGTCTTTGACCGTCTCGAGCGTTTCCTCAGGAAGCCAGACGTCGTCTCCATAAATGCGAGTAGCCTTTTCGCCAGCGTAGATTTCCATCCAATGAATCTTGCGCTGGCCGTCATAGGCCTTCTGGACCGCAGCATCCACGACCTTGATCATCACGGGCGTAATATCAGCGCCCGCACCGTCGCCCTCGATAAAGGGAATAATGGGCTGGTCCGGCACGTTCAACGAAAAATCCGCGTTGGCCGTGATTTTCTGACCCTCGGCGGGAACCGTGATGTGTTGGTACGACATGAATACTCCTGTTGCTCCGGATACTTTTTGCACGCCCGCCGATAAGGTTGCGCTAGCTGCGTCAAACACACGGCGACCGGGTCAAAAGCGAATTCTTGCCAATTCTAGCCGCCATTGCGCAGCACGTGCCGGGGCGCGAACGTCACGAGCGCTAAAATAGCGTTCTATTTCAATATTTTTTCAAGTGTTTTCGCCTCATGTTCAACCCATCCCGGGACCAAGTCCGCGAGTTCTTTATCGAAACGTGGCGCAAGCACCGCGCCGCCGAGGTTCTAACCCCACTAGAGGTCATGGCGCTGGACTGGATCATTGAGCATCCCGAATATCACGGGGACCTCGAACACCCGGAGGCCATGACGGCGGAATATCCGGTCGAGAAAGGACGGACGAATCCGTTCCTGCACCTGTCGATGCACCTGGCCATTGCTGAACAGCTATCTATCGATCACCCACGGGGTATCCGCGCCGCATACCAAAGACTGGTCGCCCGCAGCGATGCACACCAAGCCGCCCACGACATCATGGATTGTCTGGGTCAGGTGGTCTGGGAATCCCAGCGGCTAGGCACGCCGCTGGATAGCGATACGTATATCGAGTTGATTCGCCAACGCGCTGAACGTTAACGCTAGGCGTTTTACGTTAAGCGCGTTGCCTTATTTGCGCACACCCAGATCGCTGGGCTGTGCAGCCAACCATGCCGCAACGTGCTCGATATCCTGATCCGAAAGCTGCGCGGCAAAGGCCCCCATGATGGGATTCTTGCGCACGTTTGCCGTGGCCGGCATACCGGCCGCCCCACGCTTGTAGGACTTTAGCGCCTGGATCAGGTAGTCCTCGTGCTGGCCAGCCAACACGGGGTAGGACGGATCGACAGAGGTCCTGGCATCTGCCCCATGACACGAAGCACAGTTGAATTTATCAAATACCGCCTTGCCGGCGGCCAGGTCTTGAGCCTGCGCCACGCCACCGACCGAAGCCAGAATGACGCCCGCCAGGGCCAACATATAGCGTTTCATCGTGTGCCCCCGCGTCATTTCAGATTGGCGTAGTAAGCAGCCAGATCAGCGATATCCTGATCGCTGAGGCTGCCGGCGATAGCGTCCATCGTGGGATGGCTCCGCGCGCCTTTTTTGTACTCATTGAGGGCGGCTACGATGTACTCGGCGTTTTGGCCTGCGATCATCGGCACATGATAAAGCTCGGGAAAACTGGCTTTGTAGCCAGGAATACCATGGCACCCAATGCACATGGAGATTTTATCTTTGGCATCCTCGACATTGCCGGTCGGTGCTGCGTCAGCAGCAGTTGCCTGACCCGCGCTCACACAGGACATCACTACAACCAGCGAGGACAGATAGGTTTTCAACTTCATTGGAATGGCTCTTTGTCAGGCTGAAAACTGTGCTCGGGATGAGCGACTGGGCCGCAGCCCAGCTACAAACCCGGTCGATTGTACGATAATTGTTGCCAAGCCATACCAACCCCGAGCGTGGATCCCCCTCGCCCCACTTTCGTCACCATTGCCCATGACTGCTATCCAGAACTCTGCCTCTCCCCGCTTCGAAGGAACCGACAGCTATGTCGCGACCGATGATCTCAAGCTGGCCGTCAATGCCGCACTCACGTTGCAACGCCCCTTGTTGATCAAGGGCGAACCGGGCACGGGCAAGACCATGCTGGCCGAAGAAGTCGCACAGGCGTTAGGGCGGCCGTTGCTGCAATGGCATATCAAATCCACGACCAAGGCGCACCAAGGCCTCTACGAATACGATGCCGTCTCGCGCTTGCGCGACTCGCAACTGGGTGACGAAAAAGTCCGCGACATTCGTAACTACATCATGCAAGGCACGCTCTGGCAGGCCTTCGACGCCCACGAACCCGTCGTGTTGCTGATTGATGAAATCGATAAAGCCGACATCGAGTTTCCCAATGACCTGTTGCGCGAACTCGATCGCATGGAGTTCCATGTCTACGAAACGCGCGAAACGGTTTCCGCGCGTCACCGGCCGCTGGTCATCATCACCTCCAACAACGAAAAAGACCTGCCTGACGCCTTCCTGCGCCGCTGCTTTTTCCACTACATTCGCTTCCCCGACCGCGAGACGATGCGCGACATCGTGGACGTGCATTTTCCCGATCTCAAACAGGACGTCCTGCGTGCCGCGCTGGATACGTTCTTTATGTTGCGCGAAGCGCCCGGGCTGAAGAAAAAACCCTCGACCTCCGAACTCCTTGACTGGCTGCGACTGCTGCTGGCCGAGGGCGCCACCGCGGAACAAATCGACGCCCATGCGGCAGCGTCGGTCCCGATGATGGCGGGCGCGTTGCTCAAGAACGAACAAGACGTCCAGTTGCTGGAGCGACTCGCGGCCATGACCCGCGGCAACGTCAGGCGCTGATATGCTGATCGATTTCTTCTACCATCTGCGCGCCCATAAGCTGCCCGTGTCGGTCAAGGAATACCTGACCTTGCTGGAGGCGCTGCAGCAACAGATCATGTCGCCCACCCTCGATGACTTCTATTTCCTGGCGCGCACCGCGCTTGTGAAAGACGAGTCGTTGTACGACCGCTACGATGCCGCCTTTGGCGCGTACTATCGCGGTATCGAGGCCGCCTTGCCCGCCGGCAAAGAGATCCCCATCGACTGGCTGATCAAGCAGTTCGAAAAAAGCCTGACGCCCGAACAAAAAGCCGCTATCGAGAAGCACGGTTTGGACAAGCTGATGGAGCTCTTTAAAGAGCGTCTCGAAGAACAAAAAGAGCGCCACGCGGGTGGCAGCAAATGGATCGGCACGGGTGGCACATCCCCCTTCGGCAATGGTGGCTATCATCCCGAAGGCATTCGCGTGGGTGGCGATTCGGCCGGCAATCGCACGGCAGTCAAGGTCTGGGACATGCGTCAGTTTCGCGACTACGACAATCAGATTGAGCTGGGCACGCGCAACTTCAAAGTGGCGCTAAGACGACTGCGACGCTTTGCGCGCGAAGGCGCTGAGCTCGAACTGGACTTGGATGACACGATCGCCAGCACCGCGCGCAATGCCGGCCATCTCGATTTGCGACTGGTGCCCGAGCGCCACAACACGGTCAAAGTATTGATGCTGCTGGATGTCGGCGGCAGCATGGACGATCACATTGCCCGTGTCGAAGAACTCTTTTCGGCGGCACGCACCGAATTCCGCAACCTCGAGGTCTATTATTTTCATAACTGCCCCTACGAAAGCTTGTGGCAGAGCAATAGCCGCCGAAACAGCGAGCGCTTTGATACCTGGGACGTGCTGCGCAAGTACAACCCCGACTGGCGTCTGATCATCGTGGGCGACGCAACCATGAGCCCCTACGAGATCCTGCAGCCCGGAGGCTCTGTCGAGCATTACAACAAAGAAGCCGGTGCCGTCTGGCTGCGCCGGCTGCTGGATGCCTGGCCCAAGGCCGCGTGGTTAAATCCCGAGCCCACCGCATCATGGCAATACCGTCAATCCATCGCCTTGCTGAACGACATCATGCAAAAGCGCATGTATCCAGTGACCGTGTCGGGCCTGGAACAGGCCATGCGCCAATTATCGAAGTAATGCGTCGGCGTGCCTGCCGGATGCTCGGGGCACGCCGCCTGTCACTTCAACCGTCGATGGGCGCGACGGGCGTATCCAGCAACAACTGATAAAACGCCAGATCCAGCCAACGGCCAAACTTGAATCCCGCATGACGGATGGTGCCGGCGTGCACAAAGCCCAATTTTTCATGTAAACGGATGCTGCCCGCGTTCGTCGCATCAATGCCGCCCACCAGCACATGCAGTTGAGCCTGATGTGCGCGATCGATCAAGAGACGCATCAGCGCCTCGCCAAGCCCGAGTCCGCGAAACCGGCCATCGACGTACACCGAATGCTCCACCGTGTATTTGTTGGCCGGATAGGCCCGGAATGCGCCATAACTGGCAAACCCCATGAGTTCGCCTGCCGCATTCTCGAGTCCCAGGACGGGAAAGCCACCCGCCGTTTTCGCCTGGAACCAGGCCTGCATCGTCTCCAGGGTACGCGGCTCGTAGTCATACAAGGCCGTGGAATGAAGGATGGCGTCGTTGAAAATCGTCAGGATGGCCGGGGCATGACGCGCGTGTGAGCAGTCCACCGCCACGGCGCCGCGGGGCAAAACTTGGGATCGATGATTTTCCATGTACAAATTGTAGCCAAACAGCCCGATACCTCTTGTGCCGCGGGAGCCAGCGCTGGCCGCAAGGCGAAGAAACATCGAGCCCACACCGACTCTGCCGCCGGCCATAGGAACCATCCATTGCGTATACACTCCAACGACTTTCGCCCGCTATATGGATACTTGCTATGCGTTTTTCGTTTCCGAAGTTGCCCGGCCGCCTGAACGCCCTGCTGATCACGTCGTTTCTGGCCTTTCAGGCCGGGGCAACGACCCTGCCGTCAGGGGCCTCAGAAGTCGCCTCGGTCGAGGGCATCACCGAATACCGCCTGTCTAATGGGCTTCGTGTCCTGCTGGCCCCGGATGCCTCTAAACCCACGACGACCGTCAATATGACGTATCTGGTCGGCTCGCGTCAGGAAAATTACGGTCAGACGGGGATGGCGCATTTGCTTGAGCACATGTTGTTCAAAGGCACGCCCACCATCCGAAATGCATTGGGCGAGTTTTCCCGGCGCGGACTGCAAGCCAACGGCTCGACCTCCACCGATCGCACCAATTACTTCGCCAGCTTTGCCTCTGACCCCGATACCCTGAAATGGTATCTGGGCTGGCAAGCGGATGCGATGATCAATTCCTTGATCGCCAAAGAGGATCTCGACTCTGAGATGACGGTCGTGCGAAACGAAATGGAGAGCGGCGAAAACAATCCATTTCGTGTGTTAATGCAGAAAATGCAGGCGGCCGCTTACCAGTGGCATAGCTACGGCAAAAGCACGATCGGCGCGCGCACCGATGTGGAAAACGTCGACGTCGGGCAATTGCGCGCGTTCTATCATCAATACTACCAACCGGACAACGCCGTTTTGATTGTGTCCGGCAAGTTCGACCCCCAGGCCACGCTCAATGCGATCAGCGACACGCTGGGCAAGCTCCCCAAACCGCAACGTACGCTGCCCCCCGAATACACCGTCGAGCCCGTTCAAGACGGTGAGCGTGCCGTGACCCTGCGACGCGCAGGCGGTACCCCCCTGGTCGCGGCCATGTACCACATCCCGGCTGCGGGCAGTCCAGACTACATTCCGTTCGATCTGGCCGCCACCATTCTGTCCGACACGCCCTCCGGCCGCCTGTACCACGCGCTAGTCCCGACCAAGCTGGCGGCGGGCGTATTTGGTTTCACCATGGATCAACATGATCCCGGTGTCGGAATGTTTGGGGCGCAGTTGCAACCGGGCATGGATCAAGACAAGGCCTTGAAAACCCTCACGACGACATTGGAGTCGCTGCGTGAAAAACCATTTACCCAGGCAGAACTGGACCGCGCCCGCAGCAAGTGGCTGACGTCATGGCAGCAACTCTATGCCGACCCGGAACAAATCGGCGTCGCGCTCTCCGAGGCCATTGCGGGGGGAGATTGGCGCTTGCTCTTTTTGATGCGTGACCAGGTACGACAGGCCAAGCTCGAAGATGTACAACGTATCGCCACCCAGTATTTGATCCCCAGCAACCGCACCGAAGGCCGCTATATCCCCACGGAAAAACCGCAACGAGCGCCCCTGTTGCAACGCCCGGACCTGACCGAAACGCTAAAGGACTACAAGGGAGATCCCAACTTTAAGCAGACCGATGCGTTTGACCCCTCGCCCGCCAATATCGATGCGCTGACCCAGCGCAGCAGCCTGGACCTGCCCAATGGGGCGGTACAGCTCGCACTGTTGCCCAAAGATACCCGGGGCGGTCGCGTACAGGCGGAGTTGCTGATTCACTTTGGCGATGCCGAGAGCCTGCGAGGCCAGCGTATCAACGCGGCCGCCGTTGCCGACCTGCTCGAGCGCGGCACGTCCACGCTATCGCGCCAGGAAATTCAAGATCGCTTCGATGCGATGCAGGCCGAGGTGTCCTTCAGTGGCGCCGACACTGATCTGACCGTGGCCATGTCCGCGGCAGGCGATCAATTACCCGCCCTGATCGGCCTGGTGCTGGACGTCGTACGCAATGCCAGCTTCCCGCAGGCTGAAGTCGAGGAATATCAGCGTCAAACTCTGACGTCGATTCGTAGTGCCATGACCGAGCCGACCAGCCTGGCCTCTCGCGCCCTGGCGCGGCAGAACAATCCATGGCCCGCTGACGACGTACGCTACGTACCGACGTTTGACGAGTCGCTGGCTCAAACTGAGCAAATCCAACGCGACGCGTTGGTAGCGTTCCACAAGCGCTTTTACGGCGCAGGCGCGATCAAGTTCTCGGCGGTGGGTGACTTTCAGGCGGATGCCGTCAAGCAGGCACTGACCACCGGGCTGAACGGATGGCAAAAAGCACCCGCCTATACCCGGCTCAGCAAGCCCTATCGGGATATCAAGGCGGAAAACTTCGATATAGAAACGCCCGACAAGGCGAATGCGTTCTATATTTCGCGCATGCCGCTCAAGATCCAGGATACGAACCCGGATTATCCGGCGCTTTATCTAGCGAATTTCCTGCTGGGCACCTCGGAAACCTCACGCCTGTGGAACCGGGTCCGCGAAACCGAGGGCCTGTCGTATAACGTGCGCAGCAACTTGTCGGTATCGTCGTACGAGCCCACGGCCAGCTGGACGGTCTATGCCATCTATGCCCCCGAAAACCGGGATCGGCTGGAGACCGCCATCACAGAGGAGCTCGCCCGAGCTGTCAAAGACGGCTTTACGTCCGAGGAAATCAAGGATGGCATTGCCGCACTGCTGAACTACCGCAAGCTTTCCCGGGCGCAGGACAGCGTATTGGCGTCGGCCTGGATCAGCTACCTGGACCGGGGCCGCACGTTTGAATGGTCGGCACAGATCGACGAGAAGATCGCCGCCCTGACGCCGGACGCTGTCAATGCCGCGCTGCGCAAGTACTTGCAGCCGTCGGCCTTCAGCACCGCGGTCGCCGGAGACTTTGCCAAGCACAAAAAGACGCCCTGACCCTCACGAGCAAAGGCCCCTTGTCATGTGATTGTGACAAGGGGCCTTTCCTTTTTTTGCGGCGAGGCCGCCCCAAGGGGCGGACAAGGCAGTCAGGATCAGCTAAAGAACTCTTTGACCCGATCAGTCCAGGACTTGCTTTGCGGCGAATGGCGTTCTCCGCCATCACTGAGCGACGCCTCGAACTGTCGCAGAATGTCTTTTTGTTCGTCGCTCAGTCGCACCGGCGTCTCGACGACCACATGGCAGTACAAATCGCCCGGATAGCTGGCACGCACACCGCGTATCCCCTTGCCACGCAGACGGAACGTCTTGCCCGACTGCGTGCCTTCCGGGATCGAGATTTCGGCCTTGCCGCCTAGTGTGGGCACTTGCAAGTCGCCCCCCAAGGCGGCCGTCGTAAACGGAATCGTCAGCTCGCAGTGCAGGTCGTCGTCGTCACGCTGGAAGATCTTGTGCTGCTTGATGTGAATTTCGACATACAGGTCGCCAGACGGTCCGCCATTCAAGCCGGGCTCGCCATTGCCGCTGGAGCGAATACGCATGCCGTCATCAATGCCGGCGGGAATCTTGACCTGCAGGGTTTTGTTGCGACGAATACGTCCCACGCCATCGCAAGCCGCGCATGGATCCGTGACCTCTTTGCCACTACCGTGACAAGTCGGGCAGGTCTGCTGCACGCTGAAGAAGCCCTGTTGCATACGCACGGCCCCCGCCCCGCCACATGTGTGGCAGGTCTTGGGCGAGGTGCCGGGCTTGGCGCCGCTGCCGTGGCAGGTGTCACAGTGCTCCCAACTGGGTACGCGGATTTCGGTATCAAAACCCTGGGCCGCCTGCTCGAGCGTGATCTCGAGGGCGTATTTGAGATCAGCGCCACGGTACACCTGTGGACCACCACCTCCGCCGCGACGGCCACCGGCCGCGCCGCCGAAAATCTCGCCGAAGATATCGCCAAAAGCGTCAGCGAAACCCCCGCCCATCCCAGCGCCGCCCATGCCCGCCGCGTTGGGATCAACCCCCGCGTGGCCATAGCGATCATAAGCGGCTCGCTTTTGCTCGTCGCCCAGGATTTCGTAGGCTTCCTTGATCTCTTTGAATTTCTCTTCGGCGTCTTTGCTGTCCGGATTGCGATCCGGATGGTATTTCATGGCCAGCTTGCGGTAGGCCTTTTTCAGCTCATCGTCCGTGGCGTTTTTTGCCACGCCGAGGGCTTCGTAGTAATCGCGTTTTGCCATATTGAATGGGCTCGAGAACGAGCTATAACCTTGGTGATACAGAACGAATTCGCCCGGTAACCGGGATTTCCGGGTACCGGGCGCACTCAGGCGTCATAGACGGCCGCTATTGCCCGACTTATTGATCGCGCTTGACTTCTTTGAAGTCAGCATCGACCACATTGTCATCGGCAGGCTTGCCGGCATCACCGCCCTCTTGTTGCTGGGCAGCCTGGGCTGCTTGCATATCGGCATACATTTTTTCGCCGAGCTTTTGCGAAGCCGTCGACAGGACTTCGACCTTGGCGTCGATCGCCGCCTTGTCGCCGTCCTTCAGCACGTCTTCGAGTTCCTTGATGGCAGTTTCGATGGCTTCTTTTTCGGAAGCCTCGAGCTTGTCACCATACTCGGTCAACGACTTGCGGGTGGCGTGCACCAGTGCATCGGCCTGGTTACGCGCCTGCGCCAGCTCGGCAACACGGTGATCTTCCTCGGCATTTGCCTCGGCATCCTGGACCATGCGCTGGATCTCGTCTTCGGACAAGCCCGAGTTGGCCTTGATGGTGATCTTGTTTTCCTTGCCGGTACCTTTGTCCTTGGCAGACACATGCAGAATGCCGTTAGCGTCGATGTCGAACGTGACCTCGATTTGCGGCAAACCACGTGGCGAGGGCGGAATACCCTCGAGGTTGAATTCGCCCAGGCTCTTGTTGCCCGCGGCGATTTCACGCTCGCCCTGGAATACCTTGATCGTCACGGCCGGCTGGTTGTCGTCGGCAGTCGAGAACGTCTGCGAGAAACGCGTCGGAATCGTGGTGTTCTTCTGGATCATCTTGGTCATCACGCCGCCCAGGGTTTCGATACCCAGCGACAGAGGCGTCACGTCCAGCAACAGCACGTCTTTGCGGTCGCCCGACAACACGGAACCCTGAATCGCGGCACCTGCGGCCACGGCTTCGTCCGGGTTGACGTCCTTGCGCGGATCTTTACCAAAGAACTCTTTGACCTTTTCCTGGACCTTTGGCATACGAGTCATGCCGCCGACCAGGATCACGTCGTCGATCTCGGATACCTTGATACCGGCGTCCTTGATGGCCACACGGCAGGGTTCGATAGTCCGATCGATCAACTCTTCGACCAGGGCTTCGAGCTTGGCGCGAGTGACCTTCAGGTTCAAGTGCTTGGGACCCGACGCATCGGCCGTGATGTACGGCAGGTTGATTTCGGTCTGCTGAGTGGACGACAGCTCGATCTTGGCCTTTTCGGCGGCTTCTTTCAGGCGCTGCAGGGCCAGGACGTCTTTGGACAGATCAACGCCTTGTTCTTTCTTGAACTCGGCGATGATGTAGTCGATGATGCGTTGGTCGAAGTCTTCGCCGCCCAGGAAGGTATCGCCGTTGGTCGACAATACTTCGAACTGCTTTTCGCCATCGACGTCGGCGATTTCGATGATGGAAACGTCAAACGTACCGCCACCCAGGTCATACACCACAATCTTGCGATCGCCCTTTTCGGACTTGTCCAGGCCAAACGCCAACGCGGCCGCGGTGGGCTCGTTGATGATGCGCTTGACTTCCAGGCCAGCGATGCGGCCGGCGTCTTTGGTGGCCTGGCGCTGGCTATCGTTGAAGTAGGCCGGCACCGTGATGACGGCTTCGGTGACTTCTTCGCCCAGATAGTCCTCGGCGGTTTTCTTCATCTTGCGCAGCACATCGGCCGACACTTGAGGAGGCGCGATTTTCTTGCCGCGTGCCTCGACCCAGGCGTCGCCGTTGTCAGCCTTGACGATCTTGTACGGCATCAGGTCGATGTCTTTTTGAACGGCCTTTTCGTCGAACTTGCGACCGATCAGACGCTTGACCGCATACAGGGTGTTGGTAGGATTGGTCACCGCTTGACGCTTGGCGGGTGCGCCGACCAGCGTTTCGCCATCATCCATATAGGCAATGATGGAGGGCGTCGTGCGGGCGCCCTCGGCGTTTTCGATGATTTTGACCTGGTTACCGTCCATGACAGCCACACAGCTGTTGGTCGTGCCCAAGTCGATGCCGATGATTTTGCTCATGGTTGGAATGCCTTGATATTGATTTGCAGATATAGAAATTAGAGAAAAAGATCTCGTCTCAACCTAACTGGGGTCGCCAATGGGGTTTTTCAAGACCCGTGTATGGATTGCTCATCCCGCGATTACGGCCCCTGCTGACGACGGATCGCGGCGACAAACTGGGGCAGCCCGGGCCACCCCGTGATGCGCCCAAGGCGCTTGCCGCCCCGGTACAACACAAAGGTCGGCACACCGTGCAGGCCAAAGCGCCGTCCCAGGGGCTCGTCCGCATAAACGTCAGCCTGAAACCAGGTCAATCCCAGATCCCGCAACGCCTGCTGATGCAGCAAAGCAGCTTGCTTGAATAAATTGCAATTGTAACAATCCTGACCCCACAGAAATACGCAGCGCAGGTCATCACCCGGCGCGTTGACCACTACCTGATCAAAATCGGTGGTCGCGACCGGCCGCATGGCGAATACCCGAAATACCTGGGCCGGATCGAAGGTGGTGGGGTCGGTCATCAGGATGATGCTCAGCCTGCCGACACAATGACCAGCGCGGGCCGCAGGGTGCGGTCGGCGATCACATAGCCCTTTTGCAGGGACTGCACAATGGTGTTGGCCGGCTGCTCGGACGGCACGGAGGAAATTGCCTGATGCAGGTGCGGGTCAAACTTGTCACCCTGGACCGGTGCGACCTCTTTGAGCGCGTTGCGCTCAAAGGCGCTGGTCAGTTGCTTCAGCGTCACGTCGACGCCCTCGCGCAACGCGTCGAGGGTTTGATCGGGCTGAGCCAATGCCGCTTCGAGACTGTCTTTGACAGGGACCAGGCTTTCGGCAAACGACTCAATGCCGAATTTGCGCGCTTTGGTCACATCATCCTGAGCACGGCGGCGGACGTTTTCCGCCTCGGCGTGGGTACGCAACAACTGGTCTTGCTGTCCGGTGACGGTGGCCTGGGCGGCCTCGAGCTCGGCGCGCAACGCAGCGATTTCTGCCTGCAGCGCTTCGATAGTGACGGGCGCGTAGGCGCCTTGATCTTCGGACTCGGGGGCTTGGTCGACAGGCTCTTGAGATGCCGTCATGAGGGTTCCTCCAAAAAAACAATAGCGTTGACCCCAAGAATGGGGGTCAACCCGACGTTTTCAAGAGGCCATGCGACAAATAGGGCTACTTTTTTCCGGGCTGGACCGGTGCGGGCGGGTCGCTGGCAGGAAAGCTTTCTTCCAGCGCCTCGTCGAGAGCGTCTTCACACTCATCCGACGAGATGGAACCCGGTGTCACGGCGGGGGGATCACTCGCCGGAAAGGTGTCTTCGAGGGCTTTGTCGAGCTCGCCATCGGCCGCATTCTCCGCGGGACGGTTCACCTGCGACTCAGACGACGCGCCGGTTCCTGGCTTCACGGATGTGTTCATGCTCAATCTCCTGAAAATTTTCATTCAGTCACGAGCCTGACGCCAAATCACGCCTAGGCACTCACCTTCATGCCCAGTGTACGACCATTCTCCGTATTCGAGATCCAGCCTTGCAGGTGAGTGCCGACCAGATCCGTTAACGCGTCGATCCAGGCCGGATCATCATTGAGCGCCGGGATATACCGGAATTGGCGTCCGCCTGCCGACAGGAAAGCATCGCGGCATTCCTTGCTGATCTCTTCCAGGGTCTCCAGGCAATCTGCGACAAACCCGGGACACACGACGTCCACCTCGGTCACCCCTTGAGCCGCCAAGGTTTTCAGTGTCGGCTCGGTATAGGGCTCCAACCAACGGGCCGTGCCAAAACGGCTCTGGAACGTGACCTCGACCTGCTCCGGCCCCAAACCCAGACGTTCGCGCAGCAGGCGCGCGGTCTCCAGGCACTCGCGGTAGTAGGGGTCGCCCAGTTCGATCGAGTAGCGAGGCAACCCATGAAAACTCATCACCAGCTTTTGCGGGCGGCCATTTGTCTGCCAATAATCGGCAACCTGACCGGCCAGGGCATCCAGATAGCCCGGCTCGTCATAAAAACGTTTGACAAAGCGTAGCTCGGGCTGATCGCGGAGTCTGGCGGCATGCGCGGCCACGGCGTCGACGACCGTCGCGGTGGTACTGGCCGCATATTGCGGATACAGCGGCACCGTCAACATACGCTGACACCCTTGCTGCCGCAAGCGCGTCATGGCCTGCTTGATCGATGGCTCGCCGTAGCGCATCGCCAGTTCAACCTGGACGGCCATGCCACGCGCCTGCAGCGCACGTTGCACTCCCTCGGCCTGACGACGGCTATACACCATCAAGGGTGAGCCTTCGTCCATCCAGATTTCGGCGTAGCGGGGCTGCAAACGCTGCGGCCGCCGCGCGAGCACCAAGCCGTGCAGGATCGGCATCCACAAATAGCGGGGGATCTCGATGACGCGCGGATCAGACAAAAACTCGGCCAAGTAACGACGAATATCGCGTGGCGCAGGGCTCGCTGGCGTTCCCAGATTGACGAGTATGACCCCGACAGGGCCTACCTCCCGGGGCGGCGGATTTTCGTCCAGGGGGTCTGCCTGAGTGGGTTCAGGCAGATAGCGCTCGGGCCATAAATACTTAAACAAGCGCAAAAACACGTCAAGACCTCTCTAGGCGCCTTCCTGCGAAGAGGATGGCCCGGCTACAAATCTAGTGGTTGTGGCTGAACGCGTTCGATAGCAAACGCGCGGTGATATCAACAATCGGGATGACGCGCTCGTAGGCCATGCGCGTGGGACCGATGACTCCCAACGTGCCAATCACCCTGCCGTCTACGCCATAGGGAGCAGTAATAACCGACACTTCTTCCATCGGCAGCAACTGCGAATCGCCGCCGATATAGATTTGCACCCCTTGCGCACGACTGGAAGTATCCAGCAGTTGCAACAGGTCGGTTTTCTGCTCGAACAGGGAGAACATCTTGCGCAAGCGATCCATGTCCGAGGCGATGTCGGTCACGTCGAGCAGCTTGCGTTCACCCGAAATAATCATGTCATCGCCGTCTTCGGCGGCCTCGGTCCCGGCGTCCACCGCCGCCTGCATCAGGCGTGAGATATCGTCGCGCAACTGTGCCAACTCGGTCGCAAGAGTGCGGCGCACTTCATTGAACGACTTGCCCGCGAAATGCACGTTGAAGAAATTGCCAGCCTCAATCAACTCGGCTTCGGCGTAGTCGCGCTGAACGGTCAGGATGCGGTTCTGGACGTCGCCGTCCGGCGTCACAATGATGAGCAACACGCGCCGATCCGACAGACGGATGAACTCAATCTGGCGAAACACCTGGGCGCGCTTAGGCGTCAAGACCACGCCAGCAAATTGCGTCAGGTTGGACAAGAGCGCCGCCGCCGCGCTGACGGCCCGAGAGGGCTCGGTCGCCGTCAACGGCGTTTCACCAAAATGCGGTGACTGAAGCTCATAGGGCTGTACGGCCAGCAGCGAGTCGACAAACATGCGATAGCCGCGCGGCGTCGGCACACGCCCAGCCGAGGTATGCGGGCTATGAATCAGGCCCAGGTCCTCGAGATCGGCCATGACATTGCGTATCGTGGCGGGAGAAAGATCAAAGATTTTGGATAGCGTACGCGACCCTACCGGTTGCCCATCGGCAATGTGGCGTTCTATCAGGGCTTTAAGTAATGCGCGGGCACGGTCATCCATGTGGGCTATTGTATGGAAACTTTCAGAAATGGGTGATTTTTGTCCAACAGTTGGGTAGGCCGCCCCATATAATCGGCAAATCTACTCGGCCATCGTGCCGTCCCTATCGATAATCGTTCCTTTCCACCATGCATTTTCCCATCGTCGCTCTGATTGGCAGATATCAGGATACCGGGCTGGACGCGCCGCTGCGCATCCTGGCCGAGACGCTGGTGCAAGCCGGTCGTCGGGTGCTGATCGAGGCCGACACCGCCAACAACACGGGCATGCACGACTACCCCAACGCCAGCTTGAAGGAAATTGGCGAGACCGCCTCGCTGGCCGTCGTCATGGGCGGTGATGGCACAGTGCTCGGCGCCGCCCGCACATTGGCGCCCTATGGCGTGCCCTTGGTCGGCATTAACCACGGCCGCCTGGGCTTTATTACCGACATCCCCCTGCAAGAAGCGCAAAACGCGCTGTCCCGTGTCATCGAGGGCAACTACCAGGCCGAAGACCGCATGCTCCTAGAGGGCAGTGTCTGGCGCGGCGATCAATTGATGTTCTCCGCGACCGCGCTGAACGACGTGGTGCTTAACCGCGCGGGACGCGGCGGCATGATCGAAGTCCGCGTCGAAGTCGACGGCGGCTTTATGTATGGCCAGCGCGCCGACGGCCTGATCATCGCGACCCCGACGGGGTCAACGGCCTATGCGCTATCGGCCAATGGTCCGATTCTGCATCCGGGGCTGGATGCCATGGTGCTGGTGCCGGTGGCGCCGCAGACCCTGTCCAATCGGCCGATTGTGATTCCTGGCGACGGCGTGCTCAGCATGACCCTGACCGCCATCGGTCGGGTCGAGGTCGGTGCCAGTGTGCATTTCGACATGCAGACCTGGTCTGACTTGCAGCCCGGGGACCGTATTTCTGTACAGCGCGCGCCGTACACGATCCGGTTTGTGCACCCAGAGGGCTATAGCTTCTTTTCAACCCTGCGTCGCAAGTTGCATTGGAATTTAATGCCACAGGCATCCGACAGCGTGGAATAACCGTACCAGCTATGTTGCGCATCCTGCATATTCGCGATTTCGTCATCGTCGAACAGGCCGAGATTCACTTCGGCTCAGGTTTTACCGTTTTTTCAGGCGAGACTGGCGCCGGCAAATCCATTCTGATCGATGCCCTGGCCTTGGCGCTGGGCGGCCGCGCCGACGCGGGGGTATTGCGCGAGGGCGCGACGCACGCCGATATCACGGCCCTGTTCGAAATCCCCGACGGGCTGCGCGGCTGGCTGGCCGAACGCGACCTGGACACAGGCGACGAACTAGCCCTGCGCCGTGTCATTGACGCCCAGGGTCGCAGTCGTGGGTACATCAATGGCATGCCGGCCACCCTGACGCAATTGCGCGAACTGGGTGACAACCTCGTGGATATTCACGGGCAGCACGCCCACCAAAGCCTGATGCGGCCAGACGCGCAACGCGAACTGCTCGACGCCCACGGCGGTCATGCCCCGCTGCGTCAGGCCGTCGCCCAGGCCTGGAAAGACTGGCGAGNGCTCGCGCGCCAACTCGACCTGGCGGAAAAANNCGCCGCCGGACTCGCCGCCGAACGCGAGCGCTTGCAGTGGCAGGCCGAAGATCTCGATCGACTGGCGCTGCAACCCGACGAATGGGACGCCTTGCAGACCGAGCAATCGCGCCTGGCACACGCCCAATCGCTGCTGGATGATGCGGGACAAATCCTGGAAGCCCTCGATGGCGAAAATGACTCGGCGCTGCAACGCTTGAATAGCGCGCAGCATCGCTTGCAGCACATGCTGCGACACGATGCCGGGCTGCATGGCATTGCCGACGAGATCGAATCCGCGCGCATTGCGATGGCCGAAGCCATCTCCGATCTGAACAACTACGTCAGCCGCGTCGAGCTCGATCCCCAACGCCTGGCCGAGGTCGATACCCGCATGAGCGCCATATTTGATACAGCGCGCAAGTACAAGACCGATCCCGAAGCTTTGCCCGCGCTGCGCGAAACAGTGCACACGCAATTAACCGATCTGCAAGCGGCGGCCGACATCGACACCCTGCGTACGCGCGCCGAAGCGGCAGCGGCGCAATACGACACAGCAGCCCGTCAATTATCTGGCGCGCGCGCCAAAGTCGCAAAAAACCTGGGCAAGCAAGTCACCCAGGCCATGCAAACGCTTGCCATGCAAGGCGGACGCTTTGAACCCGTCGTTTCACCAGGCACCCCTTCCGCACAGGGCAGTGACCACGTCGAGTTTCTGGTAGCGGGCCATGCCGGGACGTCGGCGCGTCCGCTGGGCAAGGTCGCCTCGGGCGGCGAGCTCTCCCGGATTTCCCTGGCGCTGTCTGTGATTGCCAGCCGCGCCGCACGTGTTCCCACCCTGATTTTCGACGAGGTCGACAGTGGCGTGGGCGGCGCTGTCGCCGAAGTCGTCGGTCAACTACTCAAGGAATTGGGTGAGCGGCATCAGGTCTTGTGCGTCACCCACCTGCCTCAAGTCGCGGCCTGCGGCAACGCGCAGTATCGCGTCAGTAAAAAGGAAACGAGGGGCACTACGCGCTCGCAGATTGCAGAGCTGGCCCCCGATCAGCGGGTCGAGGAAATTGCCCGCATGCTGGGCGGGATAAAAATCACCGCCACCACACGCGACCATGCGCGTGAAATGCTAGGGGGACTGGCCAGCCAGCCGTCATGCTAGATAACAACCGCTGGCCGTGCCTGACAGGCTTGAAAAGCCCACAGGCAGGAACGCCCCCATCGCCAAGGCTTTAACGCGTCTTGTGGCAGTCGCTGCAGATCCCGTAGAGCACCATGGCGTGGCTTTCCAGGACAAAATTGTTGTCTTTGGCAACTTTGTGTTGACGCTTTTCGATGTCGGCATCGGAAAACTCGAGCACCTTGCCGCAATTCGTGCAGATCAGGTGATCGTGGTGATCGCCGTCGTTCAACTCGAAGACGGCCTTGCCGCTGTCAAATTGGCTGCGGCTCAGGATGCCGGCCTGCTCGAATTGCGTCAGCACACGGTATACGGTCGCCAGGCCGATTTCGACGTTTTCGCCGATCAGCGCACGGTAGACGTCTTCGGCACTCAAGTGCCGCTGGTCTGCCTTGCGAAAAATGTCCAGGATCTTCAGGCGAGGGAAAGTCGCCTTCAAACCCATGTTTTTCAGTTCACTTTGGTCTGTCATGGTGTAATCGCTCTCTTTCCGCGGTGGCTGGGGCTGGGGATTGCGGCGCGAAACTGTAAGCAGCGCACCGCCCTTTTCCGCTGCCCACGGAGCTACCGCATTGTGAAACCTTTATGATAACGGTTTTACCCGCTTTAAATCACAGATAGGGGCGCTTGGTGTCCAACATTGCACGTATTCCGACCCGTTTCCTGAAAACCGCGCTGGCCGCCGCCGCCGTTGCCGCCGCAGTGGCGGGCTGCTCGTCCGACAAATGGGGCTTTCCGTACAGGGCGCCCGTTCAGCAGGGCAACTGGATCACTCAAGAACAAGTCGCCCTGCTGCAGCCTGGCATGACGCGTGAACAGGTGCGCTTTGCCCTGGGCAGCCCCACGTTGACCAGCGTCTTGCACGCGGATCGCTGGGACTACCCGTATTACTTCAAGCCTGGCTACGGCGAACCCAGCGAGCGCAAGTTCACGGTCTGGTTCGAGAACGACCTGCTGGCGCGCTGGGAAGGCGACAAGCAACCTGAGCTGCAACCGTTCCAGCTGGATGCCGAGGGCAAGCCCCAGGAAAAAACTGACGAGCAGATCGACGCGGAAACCGCGCGTCAAAACGCCGAAATCCCCCAATCGTCCCAGCCCGCCGATGCCGCGCAATTGCCGGCATTGGGGACGCCCCCGGGGGGCGCTCTGCCGGCCGAAAACGCCGACACCACCGTCTCCCAGCCCATGCCCGATGCCGGTGCCACCGCGCCTCAGCCCGCTCCCGATACCGCCGCGCCCCAGTCTGCGCCGGATGCCGGCAGCGGTATCACCGCGCCCGGCATGTCGGGCTCCGAAATGTCGGCTCCGGGTGCAGCGTCGCAGCCGGAGCCCGCCGCACCTCAGCGACGAGAGTTACGAATCAATCAGCCGTCTGATTCCGTGAACTCAAGCAATCAACCCACCGGCGGCGCCGAGCCGCTACGTTGATCCCTGCCGCACAAGGAAAGAACATGCGTATTGCTATTGCAGGCGCTGGCGGCCGTATGGGCCGCATGCTGGTCGAAGCCGTCCTGAACGCGCCGGACATGGAACTCACTGTTGCACTTGGCCGCGACGGTTCGCCCACCATCGGTCAGGATGCGGGCGCCTTTCTGGGACGCGACACGGGCGTCGTCATTACGGATCAACTCGATGCCCTGGCCAATGCCGACTGCCTGATCGACTTCACCCGTCCCGAAGCGACATTGGCCCATCTGGAAGCCTGCCTGCGACACGGCACCCGTATCGTCATCGGCACAACGGGATTCGATGACAACGGCCGTGCCGCCATTGATGTGGCGGCACAAAAAATCGGTATCGTGTTTGCTCCCAACATGAGCGTCGGCGTCAATGCAACGCTCAAGCTGCTCGACGTGGCCGCGCGCATTCTGAAGTCCGGCTACGACGTCGAGGTCTTCGAGGCTCACCATCGCAACAAGGTCGACGCGCCCTCCGGCACGGCCCTGAAAATGGGCGAAACCATTGCCTCGGCCTGGGACGTTGCGTTACCGGATGTCGCGACCTGGACTCGCCATGGCGACACCGGGGTACGCCAACCCGGCACCATCGGCTTTTCTGTCGTACGCGGTGGCGACATCGTGGGCGATCACACGGTGTATTTCTGCGGCGCGGGCGAACGCATAGAAATCACGCATCGCTCGGGGAGCCGGGCCACCTATGCCGAAGGCTCATTGCATGCGGCACGCTTTCTGCAAGACAAAAGTAAAGGCGTGTTCGATATGCAGGCGGTGCTGGGGCTCTAGCGCACTAACGCCAGCCAAAGCATTGTGCTGCACCCGAGGGCTTCGATCTGAAGCCCTTATTTTTTTCCACTATCGCGCCACACGATGGGCTCGGGATCCAGCGTGACCTGATAGCGCGCGGCGACATCGCGTTGGATAGCAGCCGCCAGGTCCATGATATCGGTGGCCGTCGCGCCGCCTTTATTGACCAGCACCAGGGCCTGCCTGTCGTGAACGCCCGCACGCCCCAGTTGCTTGCCCTTCCATCCACACTGATCGATCAGCCAGCCTGCGGCGAGCTTGTATCGGCCGTCGGGTTGCGGATACGACACGAGCCCGGGATGCTGTGCCAACAGCGCATCGCGAGCCGTCGCATCCACCAGGGGATTCTTAAAAAAACTGCCGGCATTACCCACCACCGCTGGATCGGGAAGCTTGTCGCGACGGATCTGGCAGACGGCCTCGAAAACAGAACGCGCGGTCGGCGTAACACCCTTCGTGGACGTTGACGCGCCGGCACGCCCGGATCCCGCCAGACCGAAATGACGCTGCAAGTCGGGGTATTCCAATACGGCTCGCCATGGTCGCGGCAACGCAAAACGAACCGACACAATGATCCAGGTACCGGGCGCATCGTGCTTGAAAACGCTATCACGATACGCAAAGCCACACTGCGCCGCGCTCATTTCCACGAGCTGGCGCTGATGCACGTGCCAGGCGGTCAGCCCCGAAAATCGATCCGCCAGCTCAACGCCATAAGCACCGATGTTCTGGACAGGCGCCGCGCCTACAGTACCCGGAATCAACGCCAGATTTTCCAGGCCATCCCAGCCGTGTTCCACGCACTTGGCGACAAAATCGTGCCAATTTTCGCCCGCCCCCGCCTCGATAATCCAGGCATCCGATCGCGCCTCAATCAGGTGTACACCGGCCAAGGCCACCCGGGCCACCAGACTGTCGATATGGGTCGGCAGCACCATATTGCTGCCCCCGCCCAACACCAGCAGGCCCGGATACTGGCTGACCAGATCGGACAATGCGTTCAGTTGATCCACAGAACGCAAGGTCACAAAAGCATCGGCTCGGGCCGGCAAGCCCAGCGTATTAAACGGGGCAAGATCCTGGCCGGACGGCGTGAGGGAGGGTTCAGGCGAAACCTGAGAAAAATCGGGCATGAAAACAAGTGAGGGCTGAGAGCGCACCCAATGTTAACAGCAGCCTATCCGTTTTTTTCCGCCGTAGCGGGCATCCTGACGCTCTCGGAAAAAAGCCTCGTACGTCATGGGCTCTTGGTCGGGATGCGTACGCCGCATGTGCTCGACATAGTTTTCATAGTCGGGCACCCCTACCATCAAACGCAATGTCTGGCCCAGATAGCGACCGGCAGAGCCGGCCGCCGCGCCCAGGTTTGTAAACAGCATACGGCGTCTCCGTGGATCAGTTGCCGCCTGCCACGGCGGGCAGCGGCTCGTACGCGGTTTCGTGCGACGACGCGGAGTGCTGAGCGCGAGCCTGCAACACCGAGCGAATACCGAACACCACAATACTGACTACGACAAACATGAAGAGGCCGCACAGCGCAGCATCGACGTAATCGTTAAACACCACCCGACGCATTTCATCCAGCGAGTGAGCGGGTGCAAGGACTTGTCCTTGGTCGATCGCCGCGTTGTATTTTGCGGCATGCGCCAAGAAACTAACCTTGGGATCGGCGTCGAAAAGCTTCTGCCAGCTAGCCACCATCGTGCACACCAGCAACCACAACGTCGGCAGCACCGTGACCCATGCATAGCGGTCACGCTTCATCTTGAACAACACAACCGTACCTAGCGTCAACGCAATGGCGGCCAGCATCTGGTTGGCAATACCAAACAACGGCCACAGGGTATTAATCCCCCCCAGCGGATCCACCACACCCTGGTACAAGAAGAAGCCCCAGGCGGCCACACACAATCCCGTCGCGATCAAGCTGGCGGGCAACGATCCTGTGCGCTTGAACGACGGCACAAAGGTACCCAGCAAGTCTTGCAGCATAAATCGGCCGGCACGCGTCCCCGCGTCAACGGCGGTCAGAATGAATAGCGCTTCGAACAGAATGGCGAAGTGGTACCAGAAGGCCATCATGCCTTCGCCGCCAACCACCTCGTGCAAAATCTGCGCCATCCCGACGGCCAATGTTGGCGCGCCGCCCGCACGCGAAATGATGGTATTTTCACCGACGTCTTTCGCCGTTTGCATCAAATCAGCCGGCGTCACCACAAAGCCCCAACTCGAGACTACCTGTGCGACCTGCTCGGGCGTCGTGCCGATCAATGCCGCCGGGCTATTCATTGCGTAGTAAACGCCCGGTTCGATCACGCAAGCCGCCACCAGCGCCATCACCGCAACAAACGACTCCATCAACATGCCGCCGTAACCGATATAGCGAGCCTGCATTTCATTTTCGATGAGCTTGGGCGTGGTGCCCGACGCAATCAGCGCGTGAAAACCGGATACCGCGCCGCACGCGATCGTGATAAACAAGAACGGAAACAAATTGCCCGACCATACCGGACCGCTACCGTCGACAAACTGAGTCAGCGCGGGCATTTTCAGTTGAGGGGCAACCACCACGATACCAATCGCCAGCCCCACGATCGTGCCGATCTTGAGAAACGTCGACAGATAGTCACGCGGCGCCAGCAGCAGCCACACAGGCAACACGGCGGCAATAAACCCGTAGACGATGAGGATCCAGGTCAAGGCCTTGCCATCGAAATCAAACCACGCGGACAACACCGGGTGCTGTGCCACGTCTTGCCCAAACACAATCGCAGCCATCAACAACACGAAACCGATGATCGACACCTCGCCGATCTTGCCCGGCCGCAGATATCGCAAATACACCCCCATGAACAGCGCGATGGGAATAGTGGCGCCCACCGTGAAGGTACCCCATGGCGAGTGGGCCAACGCCTTGACCACGATCAATGCCAACACGGCCAGGATGATCACCATGATCATGAAAGCGCCGAACAGGGCGATGACGCCCGCCACGCTACCCAGTTCGGCCTTGACCAGTTCTCCCAGTGAGCGGCCATCGCGCCGCATCGAGATGAACAGCACGACGAAATCCTGAACCGCGCCCGCAAACACCACGCCGGCCAGCAACCATAGGATGCCCGGCAGATAGCCCATTTGCGCAGCCAGTACCGGCCCGACCAGCGGACCCGCTCCGGCAATCGCGGCGAAGTGGTGGCCAAACAATACGTGCTTGTTGGTAGGCACATAATCGAGCCCGTCGTTATGTTTCCACGCCGGCGTCATCCGGGTAGCGTCCAGCTTCAACACCTTGTTGGCGATAAAACGGCTGTAATAGCGGTAGGCGATCAGATAAACACAGACGGCCGCGATCACGATCCACAGCGCGTTGATGGTTTCGCCACGAGACAGCGCTACCGTACCCAGCGCAAATGCGCCCAAGACGGCAATCGCCAGCCAGGCCAGGTGATGACCTAGCCCTTTACTGCTGGTATTCATACATTGCTCCTCTAGCCCCCGCCAAGGCAAAGCGCAGTCGTACCAAGGCTTTGTGGGTGGGCAGACGTTGTGTTGTTGCTGGGCGTGCATGTGCGCACGCCCCTGCGCCCTATCGGCGCAGGCGGTAGTATTTCAATTGGATTCATGCTGAACAAGCGAAGTACTACGTAAATTAACTACGTACTATTACGGATCGCACCGCAGCAGCATTCGGCCAAACCTTTAAAATCCATCAAACAGTATGCCCAGATGACAAGGCTCTCCGAGTGTTGTGCATCGCATCAAATTTGTTCTTCGCACCTCGATGAAATTACGCCTGAAAATACTGCTGTTGGCCGTTGTACCCCTGCTGATCGCCGTCACCGCAATCACGGCAGCAGTCTATGTCCAAGGGCTACAACTAGCGCAACGCGAAAAACAGGTCGTAGAACAAGCCTGGCTCTCCAGCAAAGAAAGTGAACTGCGCCACTATGTCAGCCTGGCCTACAGTGCGATTGCACCGCTCCAGGAATCGGGCAACGACGACGTGACCCGGGCGCGCGCCCTGGCCCTGCTGGCACAAATGGAGTTTGGCCACGATGGTTATTTTTTCGTCTATGACCTGCAGGGTAAAAACCTGATGCACCCCCGCCAGCCCGAATTGGTTGGGCGCGATCTCTGGAACCTGCGTGACGCCGACGAGCGCCCCGTGATCCAGAACTTACTCGCCGCAGCTCGCCAAGGCGGTGACGAAGGCCAGGCCATCCGTTATCAATGGGAAAAGCCTTCCACCCACCAGACCATGGAAAAGCTGGGCTACGTTCGCATCATGGACCGCTGGGGCTGGATGCTGGGCACGGGCATATACCTGGACGACGTCGAACAAGCCCTGACACGCATCGACGCGGCCGCTCAAGCCAACATCCGCAATATGTTGATCTGGGTAGGCGCCATTGTCGCCGCGTCGATATTGGGGATCACCGCTTTCGGCCTGGCATTGAACATCCGCGACCACCGTCAGGCAGATGCCAAGCTACGACTCATGGCGCAGCAAGTGGTGCGCTCACAAGAAGACGAACGGGCCCGGCTGTCTCGCGAGCTGCACGACAGCATCAGCCAAATATTGGTCTCTATCAAACTCTCGTTAGAGGCCGCCCGCGAACGTCTACAAACCCACACGCTGGACCCACAGACCCTGACGCTGATTGATCGACCGCTGTCCGGTGCGCTGGATCGCCTGAACACCGCCGTGGGCGAGGTCCGCCGGATCTCGCATAATCTGCGCCCAAGACTCCTGGACGATCTCGGACTGCCCGCCGCCCTGGACCACCTGGGCCGTGAATTTGCGGCGCTTCATGAAAACGGCGAGCCGCCGCTTGATGTCCAACTGCACATGACGGGTCAAGTACGCCCATTGCCCGAATCGCACGCCACGGCGCTGTTTCGTATCACGCAGGAAGCCCTGACCAACGTCATCCGGCATGCACAGGCCACACGCGCAGACATCACACTCGACTACGACAAGCGAAGCGTGCGCATGACCATCGCCGATAATGGCGTCGGTTTCGATTACCCGGACGAGCAGGCAGATCCCCAATTCGGCATCGGCCTGCGCAACATGCGCGAACGCATGGTGTTACTGGCCGGTACGTTGACCTGCCACGCCAGCGACCAGGGCACCGTCCTTCAAGCCTGGCTCCCCCTCCCCGCCGGAGAACCCTCCGCCGCCGCTAGCGCGGCCCTGCAGGCCTAATATGACCCAAGCCTCCGACACCATCCGACTACTACTGATCGACGACCATCCTCTGGTGCGCGACGGACTACGCCTGCGTCTGGAAACCGTGCCACGACTGGAAGTCATCGGCGAAGCCGCAAACGCCACGGCCGCCCTGGCCTTCCTGCAAGAATGTCTGGCTGGGCATCCCCAGGGCAACACCCTGCCTCACCTGATCCTGATGGACCTCAATATGCCCGGCATGGGCGGCCTGGCCTTGACCGCGCAATTGCACGAGCAATACCCACAGATCGCCGTCCTTGTGTTGTCCATGCACGATAGCGCCGAATACATCGTCCAGGCCGTCAAGGCCGGCGCTCGCGGCTATCTGCTTAAAGACGAACCTGCCCAGGAAATCGTCACGGCCATCCACGCGATCATGGCGGGCCGGATGTACTTCAGCGCCTCGGCCACCATCCACCTATCGGAAACCAATGCGCCAGCCATCCTGCTGACCCAGCGCGAACGCGACGTTTTGCGGCACATCGCGCGCGGCCATGCAAACAAGCAGATTGCACAGGACCTGAATCTATCGGTACGCACCATTGAAACCCACCGGCTGAATATCAAGCGCAAACTCAATATCGAAGGCCAGGCCGAGTTGATCAAATACGTGGTTGAACACCGGAATCTGTGACGTCGCCAGGTCAACGATTCAAACCCGCCACAGCCACCAAGTCGAACACCCTATGCAGTGACGCCCGACTTTGTGGGGAGCCATTCATTCTCAACGTTTCGCCACGGCGATGAGTGCGGTTGAAGGAATCGGAAGAATTGATCGATCACCCGCCCGTTGGCGTACCTCCGCGATCACCGCCGCTTTGTCTACATCGCTCAGGCTAGTCCAGTCCGGGGACATGCCGAATAGCGTATCGGGCTCGTCGAGCGCCGAGATTTCCAGCAGATAGTCGTGGGTCACCGCCTCAATTTGTGGATCGTGATAGCCCGCCGCGATCAGTTCGCGCGCGAAATCCCCTGGATCATTTAACGCCTGTACAGCCTCAGGCATGGTCATTCCCGCAAGTTCGGGAAATAGCTTCTGCCGTATTTGACCAAGCAGCAGGAAAGTCGCCGCGCCCTGGCTCTGCCACGTCGCCACCACGCCGTAGCCGCCGGGTCGCGTCACCCGCCGCATCTCTACCAGACCCTTGCGCCAGTCGGGGAACATGATCACGCCGAAGATCGAAAAGACGGCGTCGAAACTCTCGTCAGGCAAATCAAGCGCCTGTCCATCCATCACCCGCGTGTCGACATTAGGCAACCCCGCAGCGGCGACGCACGCAATCATGCCGGGCGAAAAATCCGTTGCCAGCACCTTCGCCCCAGTACGCGCCGCCGCCAGCGCAAGCGCACCCGTTCCGGTTGCCACATCGAGCACATCGCTCTCGCGCGTGAGCGCAATACGAGCGAGCGCCGCCTCTGCGAAGCGTGCGGTGAACCGATGCGCGGTCTGTTGATACGTGCGGGCAGCCTTGTCCCAATGATCCGCGTTTTCGTATTCTTTCATTTCATAATCTCCACAAATCACGTAACATCATAAGTATCATGATTATGCGTGTTTGCCAACCTCGAGAGGCATGCGAAGGATAAAAGAATGCGAAACGACAGCCGCCTTTCCCGGATGTTGCATGTGCTGCTCCATATGGCTCGGCACGACGGACCAATGACGTCAGAGGCAATCGCCGCGATGCTCAAGACCAACCCGGTCGTCGTCCGCCGCACCATGGCCGGCTTGCGCGACGCCGGCTATGTTCGCTCGGATAAAGGACATGGCGGCGGTTGGATTATCACGTGCGATCTTGAGCGCATATCACTGCTGGACATCCATCGTGCGGTTGGTGGACCCAAGATATTTGCGATCGGCAACGAACCATCCAGCCCAGGCTGCGCGATCGAGCAACTCGTCAACGAAGCACTGGAGGACGCCCTGCGCGATGCTGAGACACTGCTGATCAAACGACTGGGCGCGATCAGTCTCGCCGAATTAAGCCGCGGCCTCGAAACGCGCCACGTCGCCGCGCACTAAATTCGAACAGCATTTCCGCGGGTGGTAGTGAAGCGATCCACACTCACTTGCACACCCAAAAAAAGTCATATAGAATCTCGCTTCTTTGCTGCTGACGCACCGTTAGCTGCAACGCGGGAGTAGCTCAGTTGGTAGAGCGCAACCTTGCCAAGGTTGAGGTCGCGAGTTCGAGACTCGTCTCCCGCTCCAATTTATGATTACAGACTTCCATTGGCGTCTGTAAGTTGTTGAAAAAGGAGCTTCGGCTCCTTTTTTCATTCCAGCAAGAGCCGCCGGAATCCAGAACAAATGAATAAGCATTGAGACGGCGCTCCATTTCACATGGATGCCCCCCCTGCCGATGGGGCTTATGCTCGGTCGGATCTAGTCCGCAACCGCTTGTGGCGTTGGTACCGGGACGAAGGACTCGACCAGACCCTGGACGACCTATCGCTTCGAACCCGGCGGCCTGGCCGTGATTACGGCGGGACGCCGGACCGTGCTGGGCTACCGCCATCGGCCTCGTGGGCTAGTGCGCCGCGCTCCTCATCGCCCGCCCCCAGCACGGCCGCCAATATGGACTCTCGCCGCTCTACTCGCAGAATACCTTGCAACGCACGGCCACGACCAACTTCAATATTGCCGATAGCCAGCCCTAGTACGTACACCCTCTTTACTCACCAATCGAAATGATCTGGTTTAGTTGTTCGCACGCGGCCAGGAATACGTCTTGGGGGGCGTGCTTCCATGGATGAGGTTTAGCACCTCTTGCACGCCAATCGAATGATTTGGGCTGATGCGCCAAAACATAACTCGTGACATTCTTCCGGCCTTTGAACTTGATCGCGAAAGGATTGCTATCGTTGTACTCAGCCGTCGTCATGGGTAAACCGATAACAATACTCGTCTTCTCATTAAACGCCATAGGAGATAGAACCAACATAGGATGCATGTTCTTCATCTCCCGACCAACCTGAGGATTACAGTCGATCCAAATAATGTCGCCACGATCTGGCGCCCAAGCTGCCTTCGCCATCAAAGGGTCTCCGCGCCTACAGGGGAGACCGCCATCGCCTCGCCGCCGTGTTTAGCCGGATCGAACTTCTGAAGCTTTTCCGCAAGAGTGAGTTTGCGCGGCCCAACCGGCTTCACGGTGACACCGATCTCATCCGTTGTCACCTCTACCTCGAGGCCCGCCTCGAAATGCGCCGAACGCGCGACTGCCGCAGGAATTCGAACGGCCAAACTGTTTCCCCACTGCTGGATCGTAAGCTTTGCGGTCTTTGCCATGATGCCAAACCTCCTGTAATGTATCAACAAGTATATACGTGACAACGCGATGTATCAACACGTCTATACATAACGCCTGTGCATTGAAAGGTGGTGTCCGCCGCGCAAGTACGCTTGTTAAGTCACCAGCATCGTCGAAATACCCTTCCAGGAAATGGTGCTATAGGACGGACGTTCGGCGTTCTTGCGCGAGGCTACGGCCGCCGCGCCGGACTAGCTCGCTTGCCAGTTACATCGCGCCGAACGAAAGTGCTGGATTGGCGTGCGACTTCCGCCACCTTGCGTCCAAGGTCGGAGGCCGGATGCTTGAGAAAACAGCAGGAATAGCCGACAGTAGGTCCGGGAGCTGGCGTCTTGACCAGTACGAGGCTTCCGGAACGCAGTTCACTTCGGAAGAGCTGCACGGGCAAGCAACTGATGCCGACACCCGCCGCCACCAGACCGGCCAACGCTTGAATATTGTTGCCACCATAGATGCGCTCAGGCTGCACACCCTCACTTTCCCAAAGCCGGCTACAAACAAGTGTGATGACCGAGTTCTCGGACTGTTCAATGACAGGCTTTGACGCAAGCTCGTGCAACGGGTGCGAAACGTCCGCGGCGAACATTCCCGGAGCGGCAAACCATCCGAACTTCACTTCGCCGACGCTGACCGTCAAGACGGCTTCCGATGCATGATGGTTGGGCAAAATGGTGAAGTCCAGGTCGCCGCACTCCAGTTTTTCCTGCAACGCCAGGGAAAAATCGATTTCGGGTTGAACGATGATCGACGGGTAGGAAGCCTTCATCCGCTTGAGGAAATCCGGGAACCACGTCAGGGCGACGACTTCAGTCAACCCGACTTTCAGCGTCCGCACGGGGGGATGACCGGAACGCTTCAACTGCTCAAGCGCCTGGAGTTGGTCAAAAAGATGTTCACACTCCATCTCGAGTTCCCGACCCAGTCGCGTCAAATGATTCTTGCGGCTTGCCCCTGCGAAAACCGGCCCCGCCACGGCTGCCTCGACCTCCTGCAGTCGCTTCGTGGCTGCGGACTGCGTGATGTGCAGCTTTTCGGCTGCTTTGTTCAGCGTGCCTAGCTTGGCCACCCAGTAGAACGCCTGCAATTGCTTAATCGTGAGCATGTCAACTCGCCTTGTGCGGCACGAGCGCCTTATTGAAATCGCAAGTCTTCCTGGCGAGGCCAGCAACGGCGGTATGGAATTCCGTCAAGGAGCCACCCCGCATAATCAACATGTAGTTCAGGCTCGGGGCGCCAATGGGAATCTTCACCTCTCGAAGCAAGCCGGAGTCCATGTTCTGGGCAGCGACTGCACGCGGCAAGCTCGCGATCCCCAAGCCTGCGGCGCAAATTCCGGCGAGAGCGGCAAGGCTGTCACTCTGTATTGAATTGGCCAGCTTGACGCCGCGCTCTAGCAGCCAGTTCTCGATCTGAGTGCCGCCTCCCTGTGCGCGGCCTTGCAGCAGCAGGGTCTGGCGTTCGAATTCTGTCAGTTTCAACAAACCTGGCAGCGGTGCATCCACGGCACAAAACCAGCCGCATCGGGCAACGCCAATCGGCACGCGGGCCATATTGTGCGTACGGACGGACTCCAGGACCACCGCGGCGTCCAGTAACCCATCCTGCATCAGCGCATGCAGATCAACCGATGACCCTACCTTCAAGTCCAGGCGTAGCCCCGGGTAGCGGGCCTTCAGTTTTGCAATGAAAGATCCAAGCCAGGTGACGGCGGATAACTCGGTCACCCCGAGCCGCAGCATGGGCGTGAACAGATTCGAGGCCTCGAAGCGTTCCGTCAAACGCATTCGTTGGCGCAGGATTATCCGCGCGTGCGACAACACCTCCTGGCCCTTCGTCGTCAATCTCGCTGAGCGTCGATCACGATTGAACAGCGGCTCTGGGAAGCCTTGCTCGAACTCGTGGATCAAACGTGAAATACCGGATTGCGAGGTACCGAGATTGTGTGCGGCTTTTTCGAAAGACCCCATGTCCGCAACGGCGACGAAGGCCTCGAGTTCGCGGAACGTGGTCATCCTAGGAAACACCCCAAGCTTTCAAACTCAAACGGGATTTTCCCACATCAACAAATATCTCTTTTCAGAATTTTTTGGCATGCGGACAATCCTGCGGCCACTGAAAGAGGCATTCTCCCGGATTTCCCGATACTAGCTGCCTGCTAGCTCACCCTGCCCAAGCAGATCGGCCACCCAGGTCTTTGTCCTGCCGAACGACTCGCGCATGTAGCCCACGGTCTCGTCGGGATTGAGCGGCGCGGAAATGGCGCCGAGCTGGCTGCGCAGCTTCGGCTGCACATCCGGCATCTGCACCACGTCGGCCAAATGTTTGCCGAGCACCTGCGCCTGCGCCTTGTCCATCCCCTTCGGTGCGACGATAACGAAAAAGTCATCGACCACCATACCCGGCACCGACTCGTTGACCGTTGGTATATCTGGGAACAACGGCGACCTCTCTGCGTTGGACACACCCAGGATCTTGACCTTTCCAGAATCAAGCGTCACACGAGTGCCAGCCAGATTCTCGAACTTCGCGTCGATGAAACCTCCCATCAGGTCCTGGTTCGCGGGCGCCGAGCCCTTGTAATGCACGATGGTGACGTCCAGATTTTCAGCTTTGACCAAATACGCGGCGGCAAGGTGACTCGACGATCCCTGCCCCACGGTCCCTATCGTGACTTTCCCGGGATTCGCGTGACAATACTGGACAAACTCGCGTACGTTGGAAATGGGCAGCTCATTGCGGGCCAGGAACAGGTAGGTATTCACAGTGAGCCTGGCCAACGGCGTGAAATCGGTCACGGGATCCAGCTTCTGGATGTCGGGATACACAGCAGGCGCGGTTACCAGCATGGACGAACTCAGGTAAAGCATCTTGCCGTCCGGGGCCTGGCGTTTCACATAATTGCTCGCAATCAGGCCACTGGCTCCGGGGCGTGCCTCAACGATGACCGTCTGGTTGATCTTCGCGCCTAGTTTGTCCGCCACAATGCGGGCCATCGCGTCCGCACCGCCTCCCGGGGGTCCCGGAATAACGATGCTGACAGGTGCCGAATTGGCGTGTACGCGCCCCACCGCCCCCGCCACCAGAACACCACCATAGCCCAGCTTCAAAATGCTGCGACGTGAAATCATTGCGTGCCCCTTTTTATTCATGAGTAGCGGCAGTCTATCGACACCACGAACGATAGAAAACTGAATTTTTTCCGACGAAAAAAATTCCAAATTGGTATGTATTGCTCGCGTTTACCCCTAGGTATTGGGCGAATAGCGACGAAAGCGATCCCTGCGTCTGGCGCGATGAACAGGCGACTCAGGTGGCGGCCGTGGCCGAGCGACTGATACGCGGCACCTGCGGTAGGCGTTGAGCCTCAGCGCACCTGCCCGCTCTCAGCGCTGCGCATTTTCAAATCGGTTGACGGTACGCAGCGCCGGGAACAGATAGCTCCACAGACCCACCACGACCAGCGTGCACAGGCCGCCAGCAATGGCGGCCGGTACGGCCCCCAGCAAGGCCGCGCTGGACCCGGCACGGAACTCGCCGAGCTCGTTGGACGAGCCGATGAACAGCATGTTGACCGAATTGACGCGCCCGCGCATCTCGTCGGGCGTCGCGAACTGCAGCAATGCGCCGCGCACATAGACGCTGACCATGTCGGCCGCGCCCGCCACGGCCAGCGCCAGGCATGACAGCCACATCCAGTGCGATAGCGCGAACACCAGATTGGCCACGCCGAACACCGCCACCGCCAACAGCATGCGCCGCCCCACTTTGGCGTTAAAGGGAAACATGCTCAGACACACGCCCGCGGCCACCTCGCCGGCCGCGATCGAGCTGCGCAGCAGGCCCAACCCCTGGGGACCCACATGCAGGACTTCTTGCGCGTAAATGGGCAACAGGGCCACCACTCCCCCCAGCAGCACGGCAAACAAATCGAGAGAAATCGTGCCCAGGATCATGGGGCGGCCGAAGATAAATCGGATGCCGATACCAAAGCGCTGCCAGATATTGGTGCTGACCGCCTGCGGTGCACCCGCCTGCCCCGCCCGGGATTCCGCGGGCAACACACGCACCTTCTGCAGCAACACGGCACCGCCGGCAAAGGCGACCAGGCAAATTGGGTAGGTAAGAAAGCTACCCCCAGCCGCGTACAGCAGGCCTCCCAGAAAGGGGGCGCCGATGGCAGCGCTACGCATCACCATGCTGTTGGTGGCAATGGCCTGGGGCAGTTGTTCCCGAGTCACTAACTGGGGCAACAGGCTTTGCATGGCTGGCCCGGAGAACGCGCGCGATGCGCCGAACAGCACGAGGACCGCATAAATGCTGGACACACCCGCGTGCCCATGGCCCGACAACCACCACAACAAGGCACTGCAAACCGCGCCGACACTCCAACTGGCGCTGAGGATGTGCTTGCGCGGCAGCCGATCGATCAGGTCGCCGGCCGGCAACAGCAGGAACAACATGGGCAGGAACTGGGCCAGGCCGACGTAGGCCAGGGCCATGGGTTCGCGCGTCAGGTCATATACCTGCCAGGCGACGACCACCGCCTGGATCTGCGTGGCTCCCACAGCCAGCACGCGGGCCAGCAGAAAGGCAATGAAGCCGGAAGGTTGACGGAACAAGGCAGAGAAATCGCCGGAAGACGAAGCAGGCATGAAGTCGGAAAAACCGGGCCGGGAAATCGGAACATTGCTCGCCACCGGCAACACCGGATCGGAAGCATGAAGGCGTATGCGCTATTGTGCCATTCTTATATAAGAGTGGCAGCCGACTAGCGCGCCGTGCGGTCATCCGCAGCTTCATCCTGAAGCCAGCGGCGCACCGCGGCGATGGCCGGCAGCCTGGGGCTGTCTGGTCGCCACACCAGATAATAAGCATGCACATCGGCAATGCTGATATCCCATAGACGTACCAACCGCCCGGCCGCCAGATCGTGGGCCACCAGCGAGCGGCGTGCCAACGCCACGCCGGCCCCATCCGTGACGGCTTGCAGCAGTGCATCGGTGTCGTCGAACTGCGGGGTATCGTCCGGTTCGACCATGTCCAGGCCCGCCGCCTGAAACCAGGGCTCCCAGGGTTGCCACGCATGCCGCAGCAAGATGCAGCGCGCCAGATCGCGCGGCGCGTGCAGGCGACGGCCGCGCCGGTAGGCGGGGCTGGCAACCGGGAACACCTCTTCATCCATCAGCCGTTCGCTTTTCAGGCCTGGCCACGCGCCGGGCCCATATCGCAACGCCAGGTCGATGCCATCGCGGCCGTTCAACCGGGCCAGCGCGTTGCTGGGACGCAGCTCGAGCTCGATGGACGGATGGGTCACCACAAAGCGCGGCACGCGCGGCGCCAGCCAGCGTTGCCCAAAGGCCGGCAACACACTCAACACCAGCCGCTGCGGCGGCGTCGCGGCGGCCGGCACCCGCGGGACAGAATCGGCACGGCCGAAAGCGCGCTCGAGCAGCGCTAGGCCTTGCCGCGCCTGCAAGGCCAGGGCCTGCGCGCGCGCCGTCGGCGCTACCCCCTGGTGTTCACGCGTGAACAATGACACTCCCAATGCCGATTCCAGCCGCCGGATGTGCTGACTGACGGCACCCTGGGTCAGCGCCAGTTCATCGGCCGCGCGCGTGAAGCTGCGCAGCCGCACGGCCGCCTCGAAGGCGCGCAGCGTTTGCAAGGGAGGAAGGTGTCGATCGGCCATGATTCCCCCATTAATATCACTAATACCCAGCCCTCACAAATCATGGTTTGCGGCAAGCTGTGCCACGCCCCTAGACTGGCCACATGACCTACCGACTTTTCTATTCGCCCGGCGCCTGCTCCATGGCGGCGCACATCGCCCTGCAGGAAGTGCAGGCCCCCTTTACACTGGAGCTCGTCGATCTGTCAGCGCGCGCCCACTATCGCCCGGAATACCTGGCCATCAACCCCAAGGCGCGTGTGCCGGCGCTGGGCATCGCGGGTCAGCCGCGTGTGTTGACCGAACTGCCCGCTATCCTGATGTATGTGGCGCAACAGCATCCAACAGCCGAGCTGCTGCCGACGGACGATCCGCTCGCCACCGCCCGTTGCCAGGAATGGCTGAACTGGCTGTCGGGCTGGGTGCACAGCGCCGGCTTTGGTGCCATCTGGCGGCCGGAACGGTTCAGCAACGACGCCTCGGATTACGATCGCATCCGCGCCCAAGGCCGGCGCACAGTCATCGACGCGTACGGAGCCATCGACAAGCAACTGGCCGACGGCAGGCGTTGGGCGCTCGCCGGCGGCTATTCGGTGGTCGATCCGTTCTTGCTGGTGCTGTACCGCTGGGGCAACCGGATCGGGCTGGACATGCACGCCGATTATCCGGCCTGGAGCGCCATCAGTGCGGCGCTAGTCGAGCGGCCGGCCGTGCAGGCCGTGTTGCGGGCCGAGGCGGTGTCGCTGGACGGCTGACCGGTTAATCCTGTTCGGTATACTAACAAGCTGACATAGTATGTCGGTGCAACTAGCGAGGTGACCACCACCTAGCTTCACAAAGGCCCAGACTTCAGTTTGGGCCTTTGTTTTGGCATCGCCGTTTCGGATAAGCAGTATGGAAATATAGGCAATGGACATCGCATTAATCCTGTTGGTGGTCGTCGCGGCATGGCAGGTGCTGCGCATACGTTACCAGCGCACGCACGTTGCTTTACTAGGACACCATTTGGCCAGCTTGCAACTTGAGCGCCACATGGAAACCCTGACGCAGGGCTACGCCCGCGCCATCAGCGAGAAAGAAGAAACACGCCAACTCCAAGTTCTGGAAACCTTTGCACAAACCGAACGCGCTGTGGCGGGGCAAATACAGTCGCTGGCCAGCGCCATGCAAAAGGAAACCCTGCCGGCCACCAGTATGGGTGTGTTGACCTTCTGTATTCCTTATGTGGAACGTTTTGCTCCCGCTCTGACGCGAGATTTTCGTGAGTTGCTGCACATCCATGCGACCGGTCTGCGCCATGTCGTGGACAACGAAAGCCATTGGGATCCCAAGACCCGCGCTTACCACCTCTCGGCAGAGTTATATCTACTGCAACATAGCTGCCACTGGTTCTGCAAATCCCGCGCCGTGGCCGATGCACGTCTGATGCTGCGGCATCAGGTCAATCATCAGAAGGTCCTGGATTCAGTGTCTGCCGTGACCCGTTCAGCGTATCTGCGATGGCAGGGTATCGATAAACGCTAAATCCCATTGTTGTTTCCTTGAACGCGTCATCCCTGCTGCCCTCACGCCATTTTTCTGATACCGTCATTGGCTAGTTTTTTTTGGAAATAAGACAACAATGAGCAAGGAATCTGTGCCGGCGTCTGCCGGTTGGCTATTGGACGATTTCAGTATCGGCGATATATTTTTCGCGTCGCCCACGACTCAGTTCCGCGCACGCGGAGGTGCCGACACACTGACGGCCTATCAACCCGCCACGCGCGACGCCGTGCAGGCATTGTTTGCACGCGCTGCACAACACAATATTACGGACGCGGTGATGTTCGGACTGGTTCCGTTCGACTCCGCCAATCCCGCCAGCCTGACGATTCCCGCACGCTATCAACAGGCTCTCGTTCCCGAACGCCAGGCGCCGCAGGATACGCCCGCCTCGGGCCAACGCCGTGACGCCGCAGCGGATACGCAGCGTCCCAAGGTCATGAGCCGCAAGCCCGTGCCCGCCCCGGAAGTCTACGGCGACATGGTGCGCAAGGCCCTGGACTTGTTCGCACAAGGCGATGTCAAGAAAATCGTGCTGTCGCGCGCAATGGACGTCGTTCTGGATCGGCCGATCGATTACGAGCGGCTATTGCCCGACCTGCTGGCTCGCAATGCGCACGGCTATACCTTTGCCGTTCCCGCGTGGGGCCTGACGGCTACGTCATCACATCAGGCTGACGACGCGGCACACACGTCCGACACGGCGGCCCCCGCACCGAGCGGGACCATGGTCGGCGCAAGTCCCGAGCTACTGGTACGCCGAGAGGGCAACCGTATTTATGTAAATCCGCTAGCCGGCTCCATCGGTCGCCATTCCGATCCAGACGTGGATCGTGCGCGTAAAGAAGGCCTGGCGATTTCAGAGAAGGATCTGCGCGAACACAGCTATGTCGTCAACGACATTGTGCGCATCTTGCGTACCTACTGTGATGAGCTCGACGTACCTGATGGTCCCTCCGTCATTGGCACAGATGCCTTGTGGCATCTATCGACGTACATCACTGGCACGCTGCGTGACCCCGAGGTCACCGCACTGGATCTATCGTGCGCCCTGCACCCGACGCCGGCCATTTGCGGTCATCCGACCGACCTGGCGTTTGGCCATATCCGCGATCTGGAACAGTTCGAGCGTGAGTATTTCGCCGGATTGGTGGGCTGGCAACGCGCCAACGGCGATGGGGAATGGGCGCTGAGCCTGCGCTGTGCCCTGCAAACGGGTGATCGCAACCTGCGCTTGTACGCCGGTGCAGGTACTGTCGCCGGCTCGGACCCCGACAGCGAGATCGCCGAAACGGCCACCAAGATGGAAACCTTCATGCGGGCCATCAGCTAGCCACCGCGTGGCCACGCCGGCCCGGCGGTCATCGCCGGGCCGCGCGCAACGTCAGTTGACGCTCAAGTTCAGCCGTTTGATCAGCGGCTCCCAGCGTTTGAGTTCGTCGTCCATATATTTGTCGAACGCCTCGGGGCCGTCTGCGGCGGGCTCCATAAACTGGTTCTTCAGACGCTCTTGCACCGTGGGCGTTTTGATCGCCTCGGTCAATGCGCTCACCAGCTTGCCCTTGATATCCGCGGGAATGCCTGCGGGTGCCACGAAACCGATCCACGCCGACCCCTCGATACCCGGCACGCCCAGCTCTTCGATCGTCGCCGTATCCGGCAGAAAGCTCATCCGTTCTTTCGAGACGACTGCCAGCGCACGCAGGCGACCGTCCTTGATCATGGGCATGACGGAAATCGGAGGCAGTGCCGCAAAGTCCGTATCGCCCGACAACAACGATGTCACCGCCGCCGGCGAGGACGAGTAAGGAACATGCACCGCCTTGCCCCCCGTACGCTCGAGCAGCAACTCAACCGACAAATGCGAAACCGTACCCGCCCCCGTCGAGGGGAAGTTGTAAGGCTTGTCCTGAGACTTCATGGCCTTGAGCAAGTCGTCGAATGACTTGATCGGCGAGTCACCCGGCACGACCAGAATGTTGTGCTGGTGCACGCCCAAGGTCAACGGATCGATGTCTTTCTTCGGATCGTACGGCAGGTCGCTATACAACACCGTGTTATTGACCATCGGACCGGTGATCGACACCCCGAACGTATAGCCATCGGGTGTGGCCTTGGCGATCGCCGCCGTGCCGAGGTTGCCACTGGCACCGGGTTTGTTTTGCACCACGATGGGCTGGCCCAGCGTCGTGCTGGCCTGCTCCACCACCACCCGCACCATCGTGTCAGGGCTCGAGCCCGGGCCAAACGGGACAATCACCGTCAAAGGTTTGGTCGGCCAATCAGCCGCCTGTGCGACACTGGCCAGTGCGGTCAATGGCAAAACGGCAACCAAGGCCGTCCGTAAAAATTTACGCATAACGCTGTCTCTCCGTGCTGTTGTTCTGAAGTCTCGACTGTCGCCGAGTTTAACTCGCCCGGACAGCGACGGATGCGCCGAGATGATCGACACATCCGCCCGGTGGCCTATCCCTCATATCCTCATGCGGCCAGCGGCGGCTTGCGCAAATGCCACGTTGTCGCTTTCTGGTAGGCGTGCCCCAACTGCAACAACAGGGCTTCACTATACGGACGCCCGATCAACTGAAAGCCCACCGGCAACGCAACAGACTCGCCATCCGGTACACATGCGCCGCCTGGCAGCGATAGCGACGGTACGCCCAGGTAGTTAAGGGGGCGTGTAAGACGCGTCAAGTCCCCGCGCAAACGGCTCGACTCATCGCTGATCGTGTCGAAAACGTCGACGCACGGTGTCTGCGAAGGAAACACGGGCGCCAGCAATACGTCAACATCCGCCATAACCGTATGCGCAAACCGCTGCAGCAGGGGGCCACGCATGGCGGCTGCCCGCAAATACAGCGATGCCGGGATCTGCGTACCCTCTTGCAATCTGGCCCGGGTGAACGCCCCCAACATCGTCGCGGCGTCTTCGGACATCACACTTTCGTATAACGACGTCGCCTCGGCGCGTATCATCAAAATGGCCAGCTCGTTCAAGGCATCGTAAGGAAAATCGGGAACCTCCCGAATCTCGACGCCCAGCGTGCGGAACGATTCCAGACTTTGCGCAACCACCGCCTGTATTCGGGGATCCAGACCATCGGAGAAATACCCCTGTGGCACACCAATACGGCGCCCACGGATTGAGGCGTCCAGCCGATCAATATAGCGATCGTTTCGCGGCGCACCTACGCTGCCGGCATCTGCAATGTCGTAGCCGGCAATGGCTTGCAGCATAAGAGCGCAATCCCGCGCACTACGTGCGATGGGACCCAAATGATCCAGCGAGGAACTCAGGCTCATGGCTCCGGCGCGACTAACCAGGCCATAGGTCGGCTTCAGCCCTGTCACTCCACACAACGCCGCCGGAATACGAATGGAGCCCCCGGTATCACTGCCCAGCGCGCCGTCTACGGCCCCTGCGGCGACCATCGCCGCTGAACCGCTGGAGGATCCTCCGGGAATGCGATGAACCGACCACGGGTTACGGCAATGACCGGCCATTTCGTTGGCCCCGGACGGATCGAATGCCAGTTCCGTCATCTGCAAACGCGCCAAATGGAGGGCGCCCGCCTCATCGAAACGACGCAATACCGTGGCGTCGGACGTGGCCTTGAGCTGGGCGGATTGCCCCAACCCGTAACCCACGTGGTATCCGGTACGATGTACCAAGTCTTTGTGGGCCAAGGGCATGCCGCCCAGCAACCCCAGCGCATCGCCGGCAGCCAGACGCTGGTCCAATTGCCTGGCTTGCCCCATTGCGAACTCGCGCAACAGCTCCACACATGCGTTCGTTGCCGTATTGGCTTGTGCCAACCGCGTTAACGAAACCTCTGCGAGATCTTGCACGCTGATCGCACGTGTCGCGAGTCCTTCGCGCTTTTCCCACCAGTCCTGCCAACCTGGCTCAGCCAACGATGTCTCGTCTGCATTGCCATCGTTTGACTCGGTATGTGCCGTCGCATGCAATGCCTCAGCCATCGAAGTCGGCATCAGACCAAGGTCTGTGCCGGCTTGTGCTGTCAGGCGTTCGGCCACGCCATGCCATTTCACAATGATTTCGCTACGGCCGTCTGAAAAATTGCCCACCACCCTCTCCTGTGAACGCGCTGATCGAAACGTGAAAAATTCGGAAAATCACAACTTCGGGATGTTGCCCTCGGTAATGATCTCGTTCCACTTCTTCAGCTCGCCCACAATGAATTCCTGGGCTTGATCATGCGTGCCGGGCAACGTCTGGGCACCGCGTTCGGCGGCATAACGCTTCATATCGTCTTCGACCAAAATCGTGTTCAGCGTCTTGTTCAGAGAGTCGGCGATGTCGTCTGGACTACCTGCTGGGGCACCCAGAAAGAACCAGGCGGACACATCAAATCCCTCCAGGCCATACGGCTTGCCGACTTCCGATAATGTCGGCAATTCGGGAAACAGTGGCGAACGTGTCGTGCCGGTTACCGCCAGGGCACGCAAACTGCCTGCTTTAACGTGCGGCGCCGACGATGGCATGTCGTCGAACAGCACGTCCACGTGCCCGCCGAGCAATGCGTTGACGGCAGGACCGCTACCCGAGAACGGCACGTGTTCCATCTTGGTACCCGCTTTAAGATTGAACATCTCGCCGGCCAAGTGAATGGTGGTGCCCGCACCCGAGGATGCGTAGGTCGCCGCATCGCTCTTGCCGTGCTTCACCAGATCGCCAATCGATTGAATCGATGAGTCCTTGTTCACCACGACGATTTGAGGGCTCGCCGCGATCAAGCCGATGGGTGTGAAATCTTTTACCGGGTCGTAGCCCACGTTCTTATACAAGTTGGGCGCAACACCGTGCGAGGCAACCGTGCCGAGATAAAGCGTATAGCCATCGGGCTTTGCGCGGCCCGCGTAGGCAGTGCCGATATTCCCGCCCGCGCCGGGCTTGTTTTCAACGACAAACGACTGCTTGTAGTGGTCACCGAGCTTTTGCGCCAGCTTGCGAGCCAGCACGTCCGTCGCGCCGCCGGGGGCAAAGGCCACCACGATAGTCACCGGACGTTGCGGGTAAGTCGTCTCAGCCAACGCAGGGACTGCAGCGCTCAAACCCGCCACCATGGCGGTCAAGCTCATCAACGACTTGATACTGCGGTGATTCCACATTTCAAACTCCCTTGATAGATGCCGTGAACAAATAACTTGTAAAGTAAACGCACGTACTCACGACGCGTAGCGCCGTACGCGCTACGACGTCACCTGAAAATCACGCATACTTCCCGATCAATCCACCGTCGACGACCAGCTCAGTGCCGGTGATATAACTCGCCTCGTCCGACGCGAGAAAAGCCACCGCATTGGCGACTTCCCAAGGGGTGCCCATGCGCCCTATCGGCACTTGTCGATCGCGTGCGGCTTTGGCGGCCTCGAAATCGTCCGGCGAAAACATGCGGGCCACATTGGTGCGCACCCGTGGCGTATCGATCAAGCCGGGTACCACGGTGTTCGCGCGAATACCCTGCCCTGCGTATTGCTGCGCGATCATGCGGGCAAACTGAATGACGGCGGCTTTGGTCACGTTGTACGCCAGGTGCGGATAGCCCAAATAGCGCAGGCCGGCGACCGACGATACGGTCACGATCGCGCCCCCACCCTGCTTGCTCATGATGGGCAAGATCAAACGACTGGCGATAAGCAGGCTGTCGACGTTCACTTTCTGGATACGTTCCCAGTCGGCCAATGCGATATCTTCGGGGCCACCGACTTTGCCTATGCCTGCATTGGCTTGCAGGACATCGATCCTGCCGTACTCGGCCATCACGGCCTGTACGGCTTGCTCCATGGCGTCGGGGTCGGCCACGTCAGCTTGCACGGCCAGACCCCGTGCGCCCAACGACTGCACCGTGGCCAATGCATCGCGGGCGGCATCGAGGTTGTTATCCAGGACACACACGGTTGCGCCGTGACGTGCCAACACGGCGCAACTGGCCTTGCCTATGCTCCAACCGGGACCACTGGATCCGCCACCCGAGACCAGGGCAATCTTGCCGGCCAGTCGCGTGCTGGCTGCAGGCAATACGGCCTGTAGCTCGTTCATGTTGCTGCTCATGCGGCGTTCCCCAATCCCACGGTCATGCCGCCGCATACGTACAGAACCTGCCCGGTAATGAATCCCGCCCGGTCATCCAGAAACGACGCCACGCCGTGCGCCACATCGGCTGGCGTGCCCATTCGCCGTACGGGAATGCTTGCCCGAATTTTTTCGGTTTGAGGCGCTCCCGGCGGGTTGACTCGCTCGAACAACTCCGTTGCGATCGGGCCAGGCCCAATAGCATTCACGGTAATACCGTCGCCGCCCATTTCCAGCGCCCAAGTTCTTGTCATGCCCAATAAGCCGGCCTTGGTCGCGGCATAGACCGTGCGCTCCGTTTTGCCCAGCGCCGCACGACTCGAAATATTGACGACGCGGCCAAACTGGCTGCGACGCATCCCGGGCAACAATGCCTGCATCAGCACCATCGGGGTCTGGATATTCAGCGCCATGACGAACGCCAGGTCGTCCGGCGTCGCATCCTCCAGCAAAGCCGGACGGACAGTTCCCGCGTTGTTTACCAAACGCAAAATATCGCGTTCGGCCGTTAATGCGGCGGCGGCCTGACGAGTGGCATCGACATCACCGAGATCGACGGTAATGTGGGTTTCGCCGGGCAAACATTCGACGGGGGCCTTCAAGTCGAAATTCACGACGTCATAGCCGTCTTGCAACAAACGCTCGATCACGGCGCGACCTATGCCTGCACTGCCGCCGGTCACGAGTACCGTACGCGATGCATGTTGTGTGGCGTCAGAAGCTGCCATGATCATTTCTCCTGCGGATGATGATCCGACTTGCCCGCGCCGACATAGGGAATCTCACGATCAATCGTTTCCCAGATAAAGCGACCCGTAGGACATTGCTGCTCTTCGGCAATATGCGACACCAGACCGGCCGCACGCGAAATGACGGCAAAGCCGCGCATCAAATTGGTAGGAATACCGATTTCGCCCAGCAGCGCGGCGACAGCGCCCGTGGCATTGATCGTGATGTGCCGTCCATAAACGCTATCGACCGTACGCGCGAGCAATTCCAACGCGGCCACCCACTTGCCGTCGAGATCGGACTCGGCACGCGCCAGTTCCAGTAGTTTGAGTGCGCGAGGATCATCCGGCTTGTGCAAATGATGGCCAAATCCGGGCAGCGGCTTCTTGGCATCGCGATACCCCTGCACGATCGTGCGCGCCTCGGCCTCGATATCTTCGGCCTTGAGCAGACGGTCGAGCAACACGGAGCAGTTTTCCATCGTGCCGACGAAACTGCTGCCTACAGCCATCAGGCCCGAGGCGACGGCGCCTTGCAAATTTTCCGGTGCACTCATGTACACCACGCGTGTGGCAATCGCGCTGGGCGTAAAGCCATGCTCCATCAAGGTGATCAACACCGCGTCGACAATGCGCAGATCCACGGGGCGCGCATCTCGTCCGACGATTTGCGAAAACATCACTTCCGAAAAAGTCTTTTTACCAATCAGGTCTTCGACCAGATCCGCATCGCGGTAAGACATGCCCTCGAGGTGATGGGCACATAGACGGGTCACTGGGCGGTTCATGCGATCTCCTTGGTAACGGAATCCCGGACAACATTTTTAAGGACCTTGCCCACCGACGAACGCGGCAGACTGTCCATGAAATGAATACGTTTCGGTGTCTGCACCGGGCCAAGCCTGTCCCGGACAAACATCATTAAATCCTGCGCATCGGTAGTAGCGCCTGGGTGCAACTGCACAGCGGCCTGCACGGCCTCTCCCCACTTGTCGTCGGGGATGCCAAACACGGCGCACTCGTAGACTGCCGGATGCTGCGCCAGCGCGTTCTCGACATCAATGGGATAGACATTGAATCCCCCCGTGATGACAACGTCGCGCAAACGGTCTTTGATATACAAGTAGCCGCGCTCATCGACCACCCCCACGTCGCCAGTATGCAACCAGCCATCGACCAGCGTTTCGGCGGTTTTCTCAGGCAGGCGCCAATACCCTGTCATGACGAGATCGCCACGAACGACGACTTCGCCGGCCTGCCCAGCCGGCTGAATCCGACCATCGCGATCCATGATGGCGAACTCGGAGAACCACGTCACGCAACCAACTGACCCCAGATTCGCCGGATCCTCGAAGTCGGCCGGCGTGATGGCCGTGACGATCTGCGGCGATTCCGTCTGACCGTAGGTAGACCCCACCACCGGACCAAAGAACGCACGCACCTGCTCGAATTTCTCGATGGGCATGGGTGCGCCACCGTAAATCAGATTTCGCAGTTTGGGAAAATCCGCACGCGAAACACCGGGTTGCGCCATGATCATATAGATCAGCGTAGGTGGCATAAACGATAGCGTCCCGCCACGCTCGCGAAATGCCTCTGTAATCGTGGCGGGTGACGACGTATCCAGAAAAACGTGCGTGCCGCCCTGTGCCAGCACAGGCATCAGGTACGTCGAGGTACCATGCGTGATCGGTGCGGCGACCACGTAACGATCCTCGCTCGTCAATCCCCACGCATGGATCTGATTGACGATACCGGCCGTCCAGGCGCGGTACGGCTGCATCACGCCTTTGGGCAGACCTGTCGTGCCACCGGTGAATTTAATTGCCTGCGTCGCATCCGTACCTGGCTCGCAACGTACGGGGCTGCGACCCTCATAGGCGCGCAACAGACTGGCAAGCGCGTGCTCGCCAGTCTGGGCTTCCAAACGGATATGCGTCGTCTGCCCGAAATCCATCAAGGCATCTCCGGTGCTATCGGTCACTACGATGCTTGGCTCGGTTGCGCCCAGAATACGCGCGATCTCCGGCTTGGTACTACGGTAGTTCAACGGTACCCAGATTTTTCCTGAGGCGATCACAGCGAGCAGCGCGACGACATGCTGCGCCGTATTTCCCGCACAAATGGCAACCCGGCTTTGTGGCGTCGGGTCCAACGCCTGCAATGCAGTGGCTAACGCCAGCGATTCGCGTCGCAACCGCTCATAGGTCCATGTGCCTTGCGGGGTATCGAGCGCAATGCGGTCACGAAAACGAGCGGCAGCCCGCAGGAAAAAATCTATTGGGTACACAAACTACTCCTGACTGGGTTATTGCACTTTGAGGCCGGCCGCGGTCACGACTTTGCCCCATTTTTCGATTTCGCTGTCGATGAATTTTCCGAGCGCCGCGGGAGTATTGGGCTGGGGGGGCATCACGAATCCAGCCTTTTCATAGGACGTTTTCAATTCATCGCCAGACAAGCTCTTGTTAATCGCAGCATTCAGCTTTTCGACAATGGCGGGTGGCGTGCCAACAGGCGCCATCAATCCAAACCAGGACTGCACGGAAAACCCTTCCAGCCCCGATTCGGCTAACGTCGGCGCATCAGGCAGAAAGGGCGCACGCTCCGGCGACGTCACGCCCAATGCGCGCAGCTTACCCGCCTGGATGTGCGGCAAAGAAGACGGCAGGTTGTCGAACATCGAGTTCACCTGCCCGCCCAGCAGATCCGCGACGGCCGGGCCGCTGCCGCGATATGGCACATGCAAAATGTCAGTGCCGGTATCCATTTTGAAGAGCTCGCATGACAGGTGAATGGACGAGCCGCTGCCGGACGAGGCGCAGGTCAGCTTGCCGGGGTGACTCTTGGCATAGGCGATGTACTCTTGCACCGACTTGACGGGCAGTTCCGGATTCACCACCAGGACATTGGGAATCGTGGTCAGCAACACCACTGGCGTGAAGTCTTTCTTGAAGTCGTAGTTCAATTTTTCGTACAAGGTACGATTGATCGTATTCGCAATCGATCCCACATACAGTGTGTATCCGTCGGGCTTGGCGCGGGAAACCACCTCGGCGCCAATATTGGCGTTGGCGCCCGGACGGTTTTCGACCACGACGGGTTGGCCCAACGAGTCCGACACAGACTTGGCAACCAGACGAGCCACGATGTCCGTCGCCCCCCCTGCCGCGTAACCGACCACAAAGGTAATCGGGCGTGTCGGATAGGCGTCCGCCGCCTGAGCGGTCGATCCCAAGCCAAACCCTGCCAATCCGATGGTCAAACATCCGGCAAAACGTCGCATAGCAATATGCATTTCAGTCTCCAATGTGTATGTTCATTATTTGGACAATATAATTTTGTCCTGTGCGGTATATGATCACCATCACTGCTTATATAGCAAAGCTCCTATGTCCGAATAATGAACAAAAAACCCAAAAACAGTAGCCAAGGCGCCAGCACGCTGAGACGGGGCCTGCATATTTTTGCGGCACTGCGGCGCGCGCCAGACGGTCTGGATATCAACGGCATCGCCCGTGCACTGGAGATGCAGCGCACTAGCGTGTACCGCTACGTTTCCGTATTGATCGAAGAGGGTTATGCCATTCGCGATTCGCAGACAGGTCTTTATCGTGCGGTCCTGGTCTCCCCCGAATTGGCGGACGAGCAAACGCTTTCCATCGCACAACTGGCACCGGCCATGCGTCGTATCAGCGACCAGACGGGAGACTCGTCATTTCTAATCTGTCGGGTCGGGTCCGACTCGTTGTGCCTGCACCGGGAAATCGGCAACTACCCCCTGCAAGTCCTGTCCGTGACCATCGGCCATCGCCAACCGCTGGGTGTGGGCGCGGCCGGCCTGGCGCTGTTGGCCGCCTTGCCAGCCGACGAGGCGGAGGCAGTAATCCGGCAAAATCAGGAGACGCTCCGATCGTATGGCAACATGACCGCGGCACATATGCGACTGCTCGTTGAGGCCTCGCGCGACCGTGGCTGGGCCACGATAGGCAACACTGCCGTGTCGGGCGCCCTGGGGGTGGGTGTCGCGCTGCGGGATCGTTCCGGTTACCCCCGCCTGGCCATCAGCGTCTCGTGCATTCTTGACCGGATGCCGGCCGCACGCCAGCGCTCGATCGCCGATCTCATCCGCCGCGAGATTGGCGAGGCGGCTTAGCTAGCAGTCGGCGAGTACCGCTCGCAAACGCAGAACGGCGTCGCCTGCCGCGTCGACGTTCGCAAAGTTGGCAAACCCCATCAGCAAACCCGTTTGCGTAGATCGACGTATCCGCCAATCGCTCAGCGCGGCAATCGCGAGCCCGCTGGCCTCGGCCGCCGCGGCGATGCGTTTATCGTTTTGCGCACGCTTCAGATGCGCCAACACCTGGATGCCGCCCGCCTGTGGTTCGACGTGCAGTTCACTGCCCAACGTTTGGGTCAGCGCATCGACCAGATAGGCACGCCTTTCGGCATAGAGCGAACGCATTTTACGTAGATGCCGGGCAAAATATCCTTGCGCCATAAAATCGGCGACCATCGCCTGGGGCAAAATCGAACCCGCGCCCGGCGTGTGCTCCACGCTGTCCCGAAAGCGCCTCACCTGCGACACCGGCACCACGAGATAGGCTAATCGCAATCCTGGAAACAGGACCTTGCTGAAGGTCCCGGTGTACAGCACCCGATCGTCTCGATCCAGGCTTTTCAAGGCGGGCAGGGGTTTGCCGTGATAGCGAAACTCGCTGTCGTAATCGTCCTCGATAATCCATGCCTGGCGGTCGCTCGCCCACTCCAGCAGCGCGAGTCGGCGGGGCAACGACAGCGCCATGCCCATCGGGCTTTGATGGGTCGGCGTCACGACCGCAAAACGCGCGTCGGCGACCTGCCGCTTGCCGGCATCGACGCACAACCCTTCCTCATCAACCGGTACAGGCGAGAGGCGCAAACCGGCACGCAGTAAAAATTGCCGCGCGTAGAGATAACCCGGATCCTCGAACCACCCTGCATCCCCGGCGTTCAGCAGGGTGCGACAGACCAGAGCCAGCGCTCCCCGATAGCCCGTCGTCACAAACACCTGCTCATGCGAACAAGCAATACCGCGTGAAATACCCAAATAGGTAGCAATCGCGCACCGCAATGGATCGTAGCCGGCGGGGTCCGGAGCGGTCATGGCCGTCGTCGTCAACGTGCGCAGGCTGCGGCCCGCCAGACGAGCCCATGTTTTACGCGGGAATGCGTCCAATGCGGGCAACCCCAACTTGAACGGCGCCTCATCGCCCGTGATACCGGGCGGGCGAGGTTGCACCGGGACAGTTGGCACGGCAGCGAACCCATGCGATCCAGTCAATGGGCCCAAATGCGGCGACACCACGGTCCCCGCGGCGCCTCGCGCCACAAAATAGCCCTCGCTGACCAGCATCTGATACGCCGCTTCGACGGTACCGCGCGCCAGATTCAACTCACTCGCCAAACTGCGCACAGAGGGCACTCGCCCCCCGGGAAGAATCCGACCCGCCTCGATGGCCTCTCGAAAGCGCTCATACAGTTGCAAATAAATCGGCGAGCCATGCTCCCGACTCGGCCTCAGACGTTGCAAGTCCATCAGAGATGTCCTATTAATTTATACAAATCTTGCACCTACCCCATGGGACATGATTTTCCTAAATTACAGGGTATGCCACAAGGAAATCCCATGACCTCTTTTGAACTACGCCCGATCGACAGCGAACAGGACTTGCAAGCCTGCTTTCCGGTAATGCAGGAACTGCGCCCGCATCTCACCGATCTCACCACCTTTATTGCGCAAGTGCGCCGTCAGGCCGACCAGGGATATCGCCTGCTGGCCGCATGGCAAGATGACCAGGCACTAGGCTTGGCCGGTTATCGTCTGCAGGAAAACCTGATTTATGGCCGGTTCCTCTACGTCGATGATCTGGTCACCACTGCCCAGGCACGGGGCCATGGGGTAGGAGAGGCGCTGATCAAGGCCTTACGCAACACCGCAAAGCAGCGCGACTGCGCGCACTTCGTCCTGGATACCGGGTTGGCCAATGACTTGGCGCAACGCTTTTATTTTCGTCAGGGGCTGCTGTCCAAAGGACTGCATTTCTGTCAGCCCCTATCGCGATGACCTCGGCCGTACAGGCCACCGTCTTTATCATTTCATACTGGAAATCATCATGAGCATTCTGCGTCTCCCCTACTGGAGCCTTTCTCCCGAAGCCTACCAAGGGTTCATGTCCACCAAAAAATCCTTACAAAAAAGCAGCCTGGGACAACCATTGATCGATCTGGTCTGGCTGCGTATGTCGCAGATCAACGGCTGCGCGTTTTGCCTGGAAATGCATACCAAATCGCTGCGTACGGACGGTGTCGCTGATGCCAAACTGGATAGCCTGGCAGGATGGCGTGTCAGCGAACGCTTTACCGAGCGAGAGCGCGCTGCATTGGCATGGACCGAAGCCCTGACCCATGTCGACCAAACCCACGCGCCGGATGAGGACTTCGAACCGCTGAAAGCTCACTTCAGCGACGCTGACATCTCGGACCTGACCTTTGCCATTGCACTCATGAGCGCGTTCAATCGCTTGGCCATCGGGATGCGCCAATGAACGTTCTGCATATCGATTGCAGTCCCAGGACAACGTCCTACAGCCGCCAGCTTTCCGCCGCCATGGTGACGCGGCTGATATCGAATCATCCTGGCGCACAAATCACCCGTCGGGACCTCGGTCACGAACCTGTCCCACATACCGACTCGGATTACGCGACGGCCCTGTCCACCGCTGATGCGCTGGCCAGCGGTCTAGCAAATGGAGCCACGCAGAGATCAGAGCAATTGATTCAAGAACTGGAAAGCGCCCACGCGCTGGTCATCGGCACGCCGATGAACAACTTCACGGTCCCCTCGACACTCAAGGCCTGGATCGACCAAATCGTACGAGTCGGTCGTACCTTTGCGCCGTCGCCGAATGGAGAGAAAATCGGCTTGCTGCAAGACCGGCCCGTCTATATCGGCATCGCCTCGGGAGGCTTTTTCACCGGTGAGAAAGCCAAGCAACCTGATTTTCTGACGCCTTATCTCGCTGCTATCCTGGGGTGCGTAGGCATAAAAAAACTGCAATTCCTGGCGCTGCAAGGCACGGCATTCCTGGACCCGTCACAATTGGCCACGCAGCAAGGAATCCTGCTCGACACGTTGCGCACAGGAGTTTGAAGAGACGTAGTGGTCTTTCCAGAGCAAGGTTGTTACTCTCCTCCGACGGCTCGAATAGCCATACAAGGTGGAGGATGGCGGTGCAACAGACCGAAGTGGGCAAGGCAACGTCATCGACCTCATTTTGGGTCGCCATCTCTCCTGCCCTCTTCCTGCTGCTTTGGTCGAGTGGATTCGTATTCCTGAAAGCCGGATTGCAATACGCCGATCCGCTGACATTCCTGGCGTTGCGCTACGCCTGTGTCGTCGGGCTTCTCGTATTGGCTTGCCTCTGGCGCCGACCAAGCTTTCGCCTGCAACGCCAAGAATGGGTCAGCCTGATCGTCACCGGGTTGCTCATCCAGGCCGGCTATTTCGCCTTTACCTACCTCAGTCTGAAACTCGGCGCGTCTGCCGGAACGATTGCCTTGATCACCTCGCAACAGCCCATCCTGATCGGACTGCTCGTCCCCTTTGTCGCCAACGAGAGCGTGGGGCTACGCAGATGGATCGGCCTGATCCTGGGCGTCACTGGCGCCATCATCGTGATTGCCTCCACATCCTCGATCGCGACAACATCCATGGCAGGGCTGGGATTCGCCTTGCTAGCGTTGCTCAGCCTGACGGGCGGCACGCTATGGGAAAAACGTTTTGGCACAAAAGCCGACGTGCTGACTATGAACATGGTCCAGTACAGCGTGGGACTGCTCGTCACGGCCCCACTCGCTTTTTGGCTCGAACCGATGCACATTGAATGGCGTCCGGGTCTGTTTGGCTCGCTGGCTTACTTGGTCTTATGCAACTCGCTGCTGGCGATTACCCTACTGCTGGCCATGATCCGGCGCGGCGAAGCCTCCCGGGTTTCCGCCCTGTTTTTCCTGGTGCCTCCCATGACGGCCATCATTGCCTTTGTCGTACTGCAGGAAACACTCCCCGCGCTGGCGATTCCGGGCATGTGCCTGGCCGCGGCAGGGATCTATCTGGTGATGCGACGAGATCGTCGCGGTAGTCCTACAAAGTAGTAACCGGTGAATTGCAACCCCAAAACCCAGGGGAATTTTCAACGCTAAATAGGAACGTCCGATGGCAGGGCATCGATAAAGGCTAAAGACGGGTAGACTGGAAATCCACGTCGAACAGCCAACGCAACCCGATGGGCGAACGCAGAATGCGAGCACCCTGATGCCGCATCCCGGGCACCACCTGGAATACATGGGTAGAGGGCACACCACCATACAATCGCGCCAGATGATCACGATAGGCCAGACAGCGGTCTAGTCTGTCGCGCCCCTGCAGCATGGCCGCAGGGCTACGATCCAGGTGCTGGTCATCGGGGTCGTTATCATGCTCCCCAACCAGATACACCACCTCTTTAGCGGCATACTCACGGCGAATCTCCAACGCTCCGATGCCGCTGACGTAGGCATTGGCCTGCCGCAGTCCATACTTATAGTGGTCATACCCAGGACAGCGTAAAACCGTGTGCCGGCATGGGCGACCATACCCGGCGACCGGCCCGAAACCGCGCCGCGTGTCATCCAGGTATAAATAAGAAGACGGTCCAACCACTATATGGCGCAGCGCGACGCCTTGTGCTCTCGCGTGTGCAGCGCTGCGGCTAGCCGCAGCGTAGCGCTGCACAAACTGCGCACCCGCCGAATGCCCGACGATGACGATTTGCGCCAGGCGCGGAAAGCAATCGCGGTGCAAGAGCCGTTGGATCATGGTATCGACGACAGCAAATGCGCTCACCCCACCACCATTGCGAGACAAGTCGCCCTGCTTCCACGCCTGTGACGCCCAGGCGAGCGTGTCCGCGCCCAGCCCGCGCATGCGAACTTCCTTGCGTGTGAAAAACTGCGGAGCCATCAGATAAGTCTCGGCCCGCACATCCGCCCCCGCCCGTCGCGCCGCGCGAGCGAGAGCCTTCCAATATCGATGCCCATCCCGCTCGATGCCATGCACCACCAGCACCGCGCGACGTGCGTCGGGCTGAATCTCGTCCAGCGAGCTGTCGCTGATATATACACCAGCCAGGCCGTCGCGCAGCCACAAGCGGCGCAAATGCCCGACATCAGAAACATGTTGCAGAGTCAAATCGTGTTGTCCCATCGTGGCGCAGCGGTCCGATAGCCCGTGAGTTCTCGTCGTTGTAACACGCGCGACGCGCGACATCGGTGCACTTACCTGCTTTTAATCTTGTGCTTTTCTATTTCTCAATTACGCCGCGCGCCGCGTTGCTACTGTAGAACGCTCCAAGTGCTTTCAGAGAAACTTCATGCACAACCTCGACTTGCACCAGCGACTATTGCGTTGCAAAACTGCGTACACGACCCGTCACATTGACTTGTCGGAAGCGGCTGACCTGAACACCACCACGACGCCCCGCGCCGGGGATCTCGTGCTCGCCGAAGTCCGCAAGATCGGCCATCACAAGGCCCTGGAATTGCGCGATGGCCGACGTGCCAGCCTGTTCGTCGGGGACGAGATTGTGGTGGCCTACGGTCATCGCTATGCCCCGGATCAGTTCGAGGCGGAAATACGCGGCGACCTCGAGCCTTGCGACCTGGTTGCAGCGGGTGGCCTCGCGTCCAACGTGCTCTCGCGCAGCGAGAAAACTGGTGTCGCCACGCGCATTGCGCCAATTGGATTACTGACGAACCGCCAGGGGAAAGTATTCAACGTGGCTGACGCCGCCCTACCCCCTTTACGCGCAGCCAAAAGCGCCCGTGTATACGCAGTGATTGGCTCATCGATGAACGCTGGCAAGACCACCACCGCGGTAAGCCTTATTCGTGGCTTCATCGCCGCAGGCTACCGTGTCGGCTCCGCCAAGGTGACGGGTACAGGAGCGGGCGGCGACGTCTGGCGGATGATGGACGCTGGCGCGCGACCAGCACTGGACTTCACGTCCGCAGGCGTCGTCTCGACGTACAAAGTGGACCGCGATCAGTTGCTGCGCATCTTCTCCACACTAACCAGTCACGCCATGAATTCTGGCATTGATGTCCTGGTGCTAGAAGTGGCCGACGGACTGTATCAACAAGAAACCGCGGCACTGCTGCAATCGCGCGAGTTCCAGGACCTCGTCGATGGCGTCTTCTTCGCTGCGCGAGACGCGCTGGGCGCGAAGGCAGGCGTAGACTGGCTGACCCGCCAGCGACTGCGGGTCGTCGCGCTTAGCGGCATCATCACCATCGCGCCGCTTGCCATCCAAGAAGCCACCGAAGCGGTCGGGCTGCCGGTACTCGGTTGCAACGAACTCATGGATCCCGTCACGCTGGAGGAGCTAACCAGCACGGAACTGGCACGGGTGGTCAATCAGTGACGGCCCGCGCGCCGCTTCCTCCGATCCTGGCAGGTAGCCGGCGCGGCCTGATGGCCCGCTTACTCGTCAACGGGATCGTGCAGGCAGCTGCCATGGCGGGTATTGCCCTGGCTACGCGGCGGGGCTTTGACGGTCTGCCGCTCTCCGCCGGCGCGTCACAATGGGTACTGGCTCATGCCGCGGCCGTGGCCGCGCTCGGCTTGGCGTTGATGTGGCTACGCACGGCCGAGCGCACTACCGCAGAGCGATTGGGCCAAAGCTACCTGACAGCGATGCGCCTGCGGCTATTCGATCACGTGAACAACCTGTCCAGCCGCGTCCTTCAAAAGCGTGCGCAGGGCATCATGATGGTTCGTTTCGTTGCCGATCTCAACGCACTCAACGACTGGGCCAGCCGCGGATTGGCCCGACTCGTCGTCTCGACTATCACTATCGTGTCGGCACTGGCATTATTAGCCTGGCTGGACTGGGTCATCGCGGCCTGCGTGGGCGTGGTGGTCGCGGCGGCCTTGGCGCTGTTGGTCGCAACGGGCGCCCCACTGTACCGGCGCGTGCGCGAATTGCGCCGCATACGCGGTCGCCTGGCCGCCAATCTCGGAGAAAAGTTGGGAGCTCTCTCGCCCGTGCGTGTATTTGGACGCACGCGAGGCGAGCGCTCTCGGTTGAAAAAACAGAGCCGGCAGTTGGCCGAAGCCGCCGTATCGCAAACGCGTCTAGCCGCCCTATTGCGCGCGGTGCCGGATGCCGTTTCTACCCTGCTGACTGCCCTGGTGCTCATCACCGGCCTGCTGCAAACGGAAAGAGCCGGCACGGGTACCTTGTTGGCTGCGATCCTCGTGGTCAACCTGCTCGATTCACCCTTACGCGACCTGGGCCGCATCTTTGTCTTCTGGCAGAATTACCGCGCCGCCCGAGACGTCCTCGGCAGTTTCTTGCGACTACCCACCCTGGCACATGACCCCCAACTCCCGCCGCTCGCTCCCGGCCCTGGCCGCCTGGAACTGGAGGACATCTCAGTGGGCCATGTGCTTGAACACGTCAACGCCGAAGCACCTGCTGGCGCGCTGATTGCCATCACAGGCGACAGCGGGTCGGGCAAATCAACGCTGCTGGCTCTAGCTGCCCGCATGTTCGATCCGGATCAAGGCGTCGTGCGCCTGGATGGACAGCCTCTGAATAAACATGAGCTCACGTCCACCCGACAGGCGATAGGGACCATTTCTCCCGACCTACCCCTGCTGCGCGGCTCGATCCGGCGCAATCTAACCTACCGCGCACCCTCAGCTACCGATGCCGAAATCACCCACACTCTGCGACTATGCGGACTGCAGGAAACTATCGCAGCGCTACCGCGCGGTCTAGCCAGCCGGATCGCAGAACGCGGCGCAGATCTCCCCGCAGCCCTGCGGCAACGCTTGGTCATCGCACGGGCCATCATGGGCAATCCGCGCCTGCTGCTGATCGATGACGCCGACGCCATGTTCGACGCCGTGCGCGCCGACACTTTGGCACAGGTGCTGCGCCGCGGCGGTCCCACCATCCTGGTGGTCACGAGCGATCCGCAATGGCTAGCGACCGCCGACGCGGTTTGGCAATTGCGATCGGGCAACCTACAAATTCATAAAAATACGAAACAACTGCTCGCATCAAGAAATGAGTGCTCGGTGATAAATCTGTAAAAGAACGCCCACTGCGATGCACAACCGGCCGGTCCCGTGCACAGATCGTTTATGTCTTCCGAGTGTATGAGGATCAGTTGAGTATCAAAACTCGGATCTGGATTTTTCAATCCATCGTCGCTTTTGCCGTCATCGCGATGGCGGCCACCTCCATTATCGCCATGAGGATGACCCAGCACTATGCCGACCGGGTCACCGGCGCCCGAAAAGAGTTGGCCATGACAACGCGCCTGGCCGTCGACGCCAATCGTTATTCGGAACAGATCGCCGAACTCATCTTGATGGGGCCGAGCGAGTTCCCCGATTTCGAAAACGCCCGCGCGGACCTGCACAACTCGTTCGCACTCATACAGCGCAGGGATCTCGCCAACGGATCATCCAGCCCGCAGGACGTTGCACCGTCTCGATATGACCGCATGCGCCTTTTGATAGACGGTATCGACCGCTCAGTGGAGCGTCTATTGACACTCTATTCCGCAGGCAAGCGCGATGAAGCCATCTCCTTATTCCGCACCGAGATCGAGAACCGCCTGGACGCCGAGTTCGAGCACCTCGTCGCCGAGAATGTGAAATCCAAGCAGCGCGAAGTCCTGAAACTGGAAACAGCCTCTGAACAATTGCGACACATGGTGACCGCCACCGTACTGGCATTGCTGGCGATATTATTGGCGTTGGCGTTCTTTTCCGGCTATTTTCTGGCGCACTCGATCGGTCGACCCATCCGAGCGCTGGCCGCCGGCACCCGCGCCATCGAGCAAGGCACGTTACAGCACCGCATCGGCAGTCAGGCGCGCGATGAACTGGGCGTGCTGTCACGTAGTTTCGACGCCATGGCCGCGCAACTACACTCACAGCACACCATGCTGATGATCGCCAAGAGTGAACTGGAAGACGATGTCGCGCAACGCACCCGAGACCTAGCACAGGCCAATCGCCGCTTGACTCAGCTCGACCATCAGCGCGTACGATTTTTGGCCGACATTAGCCACGAATTGCGTACCCCCTTGACGGCGTTGCGCGGCGAGGCCGAGATCGCGCTGCGCAGCAAGACCCCCCAGGAAACCGTATACCGCGAAGCCCTGACGGCAGTCGTGGCCCGCGCCGAAGAAATGGGTCGCCTGATTGAAGACCTATTGTTCGTTGCGCGTTCAGAAAGCGACGACATCGACTTCGAGGTGGCCCCGATGGATCTCAACGAGGTTGTTGTAACGGCGATGCAAGACACCGACGTACTGGCAAAGCAGCACGAGGTGCGACTGACCTTGCGTGGCGGCCCCCAGACCGGCACGGTTCCCGCCTACGGTGACAAGGTTCGGCTGAAACAAGCCGCCATGATCGCATTGGATAACGCCATCAAATATTCTGCTCCCGGCACGACGGTCGAAATCTCGGCGCAACGCAACAACGGCATGGCTGAAATCACCATACGCGACCAGGGTATTGGATGCGCGCCTGAAGATCTTCCCCACATTTTCCACCGCTTTTACCGCGGTGCGGTCGCCCGCGAGCGCTACGCCGCCGGGACCGGCCTGGGGCTGTCCATCGCCCGCTGGATCGTCGACAAACATAGAGGCACGATCGGACTCAGCAGCCGTGTTGGACAGGGTTCGACCCTCACCATCCGATTACCTTTGAGGGATAACCGTGTATAGCGCCAGAGTATTGCTGGTCGAGGATGACCCGCGCATCATTTCTTTCTTGCAACGCGGCCTGCAAGCCGAGGGTTACCACGTTGAGGTATCGCGCGATGGCCAACACGGGTACGAAACAGCGCGAGAGGGGGACTTCGACCTCGTCATCCTGGACCGCATGCTACCGCGGCTCGAAGGATTGGACGTATGCACCCGGTTGCGTGCCGATGGTTGCCGCTGCCTGATTCTGATGCTGACGGCCAAGGCCGAATTGCAAGACCGCATCGCAGGCCTGAAGCACGGGGCAGACGACTATCTGACCAAGCCATTCTCATTTGACGAGCTAGTCGCACGCATGCAGGCGCTGCTGCGCCGCAAACAGGAAAGCCGTGGCGCTGCCACGGTGCTCAGCGTGGGGAATCTGCAGCTCGATTTTGCAGCCAAAACGGCGTATCGCGGTGAGCGGCGTATTGACCTGACCGCTAAGGAATATGCGCTGCTTGCATACCTGATGGGACATGCTGGCACCGTCATCAGTCGCGCCCAACTACTGCGCGATGTCTGGTGCATGGATTTCGATCCCGGTACAAAAGTAGTGGACGTCTACGTCCGCTACCTGCGACGCAAAATCGAGCATGATGGCGAGGCGCCGCTAGTGCGCACCGTACGCGGCTTTGGCTACATGATCAGTGCAGATCCAGACTAGGGCACTATGCCATTTTGGCACCCTCACGTTGGTACTGATTTGCCCAGTTGCCGGGCAGCCTCCACAAAAGACGACTGCACAATATCCAGCAGCCGATGATCCGACTCGGCTTTGCGACGTACCATCGCGAGCGTGCGCACTGGGGCATTCGGCCCCAGGCTTACTTCGCGCACGGCATGCGCATGCAAATGCTCGACACGCAACCGTGGCAACACGGATACGCCGACGCCAGCCCCGACCATGGCGACAATCGCGTCTATTGACGGCAAATCGATCAATGCATGCCGTTGGGGTATCAGCTTTTCCACGAACTGCGCCGCCATCCGCCCGGCAACCATGCGTCGGTCAAAGCGAAGCCAAGGCTGCTCACGCAGAATCTGCGCTGGCGGCGCAGCTCGCAAGCCCTTTGGCACGACCAGCACCAACTCATCATTGAGTAGCTCGGTCCACATGAGCCGGCTGGATCCCCCGGTGGGCGGGCGAATCAATACCGCTACATCGATCCTGCCCGCTTTCAATTCATCCAGCAGGATAGGTGTCGAACCTCGTTCAATTTGTAATTCGACCTGCGGTGCATTGCGTAGCAAATCCGCAAAAGCCAACGGCAAAAGCGTGGTTTGTGCAGAGTCGGTAATACCCAACCTGACCAGCCCACCTGGGGCACGCGCCGCGTGGCTGCGCAATGCTTCGATATCGGCAATGGCGCGATCGACGGTACGAACCACCTCTCGCGCAAATGCCGTGGGCTGCACATGACGCCCGGAACGGTCAAACAACAGCTGGCCAAAGTACGCCTCTAGCTGTTTCATCTGCAGGCTAACCGCGCTGCGCGTCAGATTGACCTGCTCGGCAGCGGCGGTGAGGTTGCCATGCGCCACAACGGCAGAAAGCGTGGCCAAATATTGCAGTTTCATTGTCAAGAAACTCTTGCTTATCGAACGACGAATTATCGCCCATCACTTAAGCATATCGCTCTAGCATGTGACCTTCCTCGCTTTTTCCGGAATTTTCATGCAAGACCCACTCCGCCTACAGGACTATCCCATCGCCAGCCATACCTTGCCCAGCAAGTCCGCCAAGGGGGGATGGCAGGTGCCGAAACGCCTGCAGCGCGTACTGTCGTTGGCGGACTTCGAAGAGGCCGCTCGTCGTCATCTGCCTGCGCCCATCTTTGCGTACATTAGCGGTGGATGTGAAACCGATCGTGCACTACGAAGTAGCGAGGACGCCTTTGCCGACTACGACTGGGTTCCTCGTGCGTTCATCAGCACCTCGCATCGGTCGCTTTCCACGACGCTGTTCGGCGAACGCTGGGCGGCTCCCATTGGCATTGCGCCCATGGGGGTGAGCGCATTATCGGCTTATCGCGGAGATTTCATCCAGACCCAGGCCGCCGCGGCGGCACAGATTCCCGCCATCATGAGCGGCTCGTCGCTCATTCGCCTGGAAGATATCGCCGCCGCCAACCCCAAAGCCTGGTTTCAAGCCTATGTCCCCGGTGAACCGGAGCGCATCGATGCCTTGGTAGACCGCGTCGCTGCCGCAGGGTTTAAGACACTTGTCGTCACAGCCGACGTCCCTGTGTCGGGTAATCGCGAGAACAATATTCGTGCGCGCTTCACCACCCCGCTGCGCCCTAGCCTGCGACTGGCCTGGGATGGCATCACCCACCCGCGTTGGCTATTCGGCACGGCTTTTAGAACCATCGTGCGCCACGGCGTTCCGCATTTCGAGAACTCTCATGCCACGCGCGGCGCACCCATCATCGCATCAAGCGTGATGCGGGATTTCGGTGCCCGGGATCATCTGAACTGGACACATGTCCAACAGATACGCGACCGATGGAAAGGCCGCTTGGTCATCAAAGGCATTCTCTCCCCAGAGGACGCTCAAATGGCACGGCAATATGGCGCCGACGGCATCATTGTGTCTAACCACGGCGGTAGACAGCTCGATGGCGCCATTGCACCGCTACGTGCGCTACCACAGGTGGTACGCGCGCTCGGCCCAGATTATCCCGTCATGATAGACGGGGGTTTTCGACGCGGCAGCGACGTACTCATGGCGCTCGCGCTAGGCGCGAAATTCGTGTTCGTTGGCCGCCCCTTCAATTATGCAGGCACGGTAGCGGGGCAAGCCGGCATCACGCATGCCATCGGCATCCTTGCCACCGAAATGGCGCGCAATATGGCACTGCTAGGCGTACTTAGCCCGTCTGAATTAGGGCCACAGCATCTGCGGCGACGTCACGGCAGTTAACCCGCTCAGTCGCTGGTCCTTATTCAGGCCAGTCTCATACAAGACCTGCTGAGGCCGCGATCTTTCACGACCTCGGACTTTCAGAACATTTTCCTGATACCTTCGTAGGCTGAGTTTCTATGGTCAACGCGAGAATTTGCACGATCGCATAAAAGCCTGCTATAATTTTGGTCTTTGGTGGCCAGCTCTGGTTTACTAAAAATGCGGGAGTAGCTCAGTTGGTAGAGCGCAACCTTGCCAAGGTTGAGGTCGCGAGTTCGAGACTCGTTTCCCGCTCCAAATTTTGATCCACAGACTTCTACTGGGGTCTGTAGGTCATTGAAAAAAGGAGCTTCGGCTCCTTTTTTCATTCCAGCGAGTGCCACGGAAATCCACCCACAGCTACCGTTTTTGAGTGACCAAATAAGGCACAAGAATACGGGTGGGGCGGCTACCGGATAGTTGCTGGGGCTGAGCGGGAACCATGACGAGCATAGGGCCTAAGTCATTACTTAGGAGTCTCGAAATGGCGCTCTCTGATCTGACCGTCCGGCAGGCGAAGACCACCGGAAAACGCTACACCCTCTCCGACAACGACTGCCTGGGCCTGATGGTCTCAGCCGCAGGCGGCAAGTCATGGCAATTCCGCTACTACTGGCTGGGCAAGCAAAAGCGCCTGTGCCTGGGCGGCTATCCTGCCCTCAGCCTGCGTGAAGCCCGGACCGAGCGAGACAAGGCCCAGGCCCTGCTTGCCAGGGGGATCGATCCCCAGGTCGAGCGCGACCAGAAACGGCACGCGGCCAAGCTGGCGGGCGAATACACCTTCAAGACCGTCTTCGATGCTTGGGTCGAGCATCGCCGTAAGGAACTCAAGGAAGGCCGTCAGAGCACGCTTTCCCAGATCCTGCGCATCTTTAACAAAGACGTGCTGCCCACTCTGGGGAAGATGTCGATCTATGACATTCGCCGCCCTCAGCTTCTGGGCGTCCTGGCGGCGATCGAGAAGCGCAAGGCGTTCACTACTGCGGAAAAGGTCCGCACCTGGTTCAACCAGATGTTCCGTTATGCCCTGGTCATCGCCGAGGGGCTGGAGGTCAACCCGGCCGCAGACCTGGACGTGGTAGCCGAACCCAAGCCCCCGGTAGCCCACAACCCCTACTTGCACCTGCCCGAGATGCCCGAGTTCCTCCAGAAGCTCCGGCTCTACAACCCCCGTGGCTGGCAGACCCAGCTTGGCGTCCGGCTGCTGTTCCTGACCGGGGTGCGCACCGGCGAACTGCGGTTGGCCGAACCCGAACAGTTCGACCTCGACAGGGGCTTGTGGATCATCCCGCCGCAGATCGTCAAGCAGCTCCAGGATGAAATGCGCAAGGCAGGGAAGCGGCCGCAGGATGTGCCCCCCTATATCGTGCCGCTATCCCTGCAGGCCATCGAGATCGTGCGCTATCTTCTGGGGGTGATGCGGCCGGCGCAGAGGTACCTGCTGTCACACCGCAGCGAACTCAAGAAGCGCATCAGCGAGAACACCCTCAACAAGGCCGTGCAGCTCATGGGCTATGAGGGGCGCCTGACCGGCCACGGCATCCGCGGCACCATCTCGACGGCGCTCAACGAGATTGGCTACCCGAAGATTTGGGTGGACGCGCAGCTTTCCCATTCCGACCCCAATAAGGTGAGTTCGTCCTACAACCACGCCAAGTACGTTGAGCCGCGCCGTCGGATGATGCAGGACTGGGCCGATCGGCTCGACCTGCTCGAACAGGGCGAAGTGGAAGCCGCGAGCGCGCACCTGACCATCCGTATCGACGGGGTGCCGGCAATGGCAGAAGTGGAGGAAACGATGGATGCGACCCTCACGATGGCCGAGCCCACTCCTCCCGGCGTCCCGCCCGTCGTGGCCACGCCTATTGTCGTAACCCCGAGCAGCGGCGGGATCACGTTCCAGCGGCTGTCTCAGGTGCCGCCGCCTCCGACGCATGCCCCAGAGCCGGAAGTGTCCGCGATCCAGCGCGAGCGCGAGGAAATGCTGACCATCTACGAGTCTCCAAGCAGCTTGCCGGTCCCGCTGTTCGGCAAGCTGGCTGGAAAGTCCAAGGACCAGATCAACCGCGAACTGAAAGCGGGCAAGTTGCTGTCCATCAGTTTGGGTAATCGGGGGCAGCGTGTTCCCGATTGGCAACTGGTGCCGCTCAAGCACAAGCTGGCCCAGGTGCTCATGAACCAGTGCCTGCACGCGGATTCGTGGGATCTGTACCGCATGCTGACCCAGCCGCACCCTGACCTGGGGGACCGCGCGGCCATTGATGCGGTCACGCCGACCAACGTGCCGGCGATCATCCGGGTCATCATGGGCGACTACCAGCACCATGCGGATATGCCCGAGGCCATTGCCCCTTACCCCATCCCCGAGGATGTGCGGCAAAGCGTTCGTCGGCTGGTGGATAGCGCAGTAGTTCTAGACGGAGCATAGGGCTCTCAAACCTTGCAGGGGCCTTGTGGCCCCTGCATTACGCTTGCACCGCCTCCACGAGTTCGCTCAGCGTGCGCGGTGCGGGAGCGAAGAACACGGCGCCGGTGTGCGCCGTCGAGAAATCGAGCAGGCGGTCGTGCATGCCTGGCGGATCGCCGAGGAACATGCGCTCCAGCATCTTCTGCGTCACCCACAGATGCCTGGAGTAGCCGATGAAGTAGGTGCCATATTCGCCCTGGCCGGGGCGGCCGAAGGGCATGTTGTCGCGCAGGATGTCGTGCTCGGTGCCGTCGTCGTCCACGATTGTGGCGAGGGTCTTGTGCGATTTCTGGCCGCTCGTCGCGTCGGGCAATTCGACATTGCTGACGATCTCCCGGCCGATGATCCGCTCTTGCTCGTCCTTGGCGAGCCGAGCCCACGGCTGCATTTGGTGCAGATACTTCTGCACCACCAAGTAGCTACCGCCGGCGAACGCCTGATCTTCACTGCCGACCAGCGTCGAGGCGCCGATGTCGTGCCCGGTCGGGTTGGCCGTGCCATCGACAAAGCCAAGCAGGTCGCGGGAGTCGAAGTAGCGAAAACCGACCACCTCGTCGGCCACCGTCACGCTGCTGCCCAGTTGGTCCAGCAGCAGGCGCTCGAATTCAAAACAGAGATCCTCACGTTCGGCACGGATGTGAAAGAACAGGTCGCCGGGCGTGGCAGGCGCGGTGTGCTTGGCACCCTCGATGGGCACGAAGGGCCGTAGTTCCTTCGGGCGCTTCCCGGTCTGGAAACGGTCCCATAGCGCCGATCCCAGCGCAGTGATGCACGACAGCCGGCCGTTGAGATCGCGGAAGCCCACCGTTTTGATCAGGTCGTCCAGCCCGTCCAAGATGCCGGCGACCGCCTGAAGGGCCTCGTGGCCCTCGGCGACCGTCAACGTGAGAAACACCGCCGCGCGCGACAGCGGCGCATCGATGCTTTGCGAGTCAATTGGTACTCGGTCCCAACCACTTCCAACCATTCGTGCCTCCAAAGACCATGTTAATTCATCATATTGCCAAAGATGGAAGCGCTATCACTGGCGCGCTAACAGGTGCGTGCCGCGGTAATTACCCGAACGCAGCCTCGGCGAGAGCGGGCTATGGGATATTCGAGCAAGCCGCCCTATCCCTGGCAACCAGCATTGCCCTGTGCTCGAACCGCTCAGAAACAGCATTGGCTCGTCCGTGGGGCCGCTGCAGGTATGTCACGATCTCGTAGGGGCCGTCTGAAAGCGGTCGCATAGTGATCCCCCACGCATGGGCACGCTCCATGCGCGATTGCGCCGAGAGCCCCACACCGTAGCCAGCGGTGACCCAAAGCGCCATCATCTCGAACGAAGTCACATGCTGCACGCTCTGTTGGCTCAACGGAAGGGAAGACAGTCGCTGATCGAGCAGTAGGCATGCCTCCGCCGGCCAGCGAAACACCGGATAGTCCAGAAGCTCGGCAAGCGTGATCTTCGCCTGGGCAAGTAAGGGGGACCCCAGCGGCATTGCAACGGCCACGTTCTCGACCCAGAGCGGCTGGCTTTTCACGGCTGGAGCACCAGCGTTCCGAAGCGAGATTCCGGCGTCGTAGCGGCCTTCCTCAAGGCCCGTCATCAGGTCGTCGCCCGAGGTCTCAAAGAACGCGATGGTGACTTCAGGCTCCTCTGCGCGCTGAAGGGCAAGAAGCGTTATGAGGCAAGAGGATGGCACTCCAGGTGCGATAGCAAGCCTGAAATGGGAAAACTGGCTGGTGGCGTCATGCATGAGGGCCCCCAATAAGCGATCTGTCCAGAAAGGCAAACCAGCGTCGCAGTAAAGAGTGAAGTTTAACGTCGTTATCTTTAACGTGGTTAATTGTGGCAGATTGTTTGACGCTTCTGCTAATGCAGAAATCAACAATTCAGCCAGGCCGTCCTTCTGGCACATCGACGTATGAATCCGAGTCGGCGTTAGCCTTCGGACAGGCCGTGCGCGCTGCGCGCGTCGCTCAAGGAGTCGCGCAAGACGAGTTCGCATCTCGGGCAAGCATTTCGCGTTCTCACATGGGTAAGATCGAGCGTGGTGAGCACGTGCCCACGCTTCCGCTCATACTGAAAATTTCTACGGCACTCGGAATAAGCGCGGCTGACCTGATGACGGCGACCGAACGCAATCTGCGTGCCGACACCGATCCCTGAGTGTCTGGCTTGCCAGGCTCCGTCAACCGTCCGATGAGTCGCGTAGGCGAACGACAAATCGCTCTACCGAAGCCGATAAATTGCTGCCGTCGGGCCGAAGCAGGTAGGTCGTGATCACGGCAGAATCCATCGCCAAGGGGCGGATCACCACATCCGGCCGTTGAGAGATGGGAATCTTGGTCGCCGTCATGAAGCCGATGCCGTAGCCGGCGCCGACCAAGGTGAGCATCATGTCCAGTGAGGATACTTCCTCGACAACATTCAGCTTGTGCTCCAACGTGTTGAGCAGCCGCTTGAGTTCGCGGCAATAACCCTCGCATACCTGCGGGTCGCACAGGACAAGTGGATGGCCTTGGAGTTCTTGAAGTGGCACCTCCTTGTAGGTGAGCAATGAGTGCCGAGCTGGCACAGCAATCACCAGCGGGTCGTGCCAGATTGCCTCGGCAGCGATACCGTCGCCGACATCGGCCGTGTGCGCGAACCCGATCATGAAGTCGCCCGAGCGCAAACCGCGCACTTGCTCTGCCAGAGGCACTTCTGACAAGCGTATTTCGATCTCCGGCTCCTCGGCGCGACAACGAGCCAGAAATGCCGACAGTCGTGGATCGATAGCTCCATCTGATACTGCGATGCGCAGGCTACCGCGCAAGCCCGATGCCACAGCCTTGGCATTTTCACGAGCCTGTTCCAGCACAGTGAATAGACGGCGTACATCTTGCAAGAAGACCGCACCCGCCGCCGTCAGAACTGTTCCTCGTCGGTTTCGGTCGAAGAGCACTACGCCCAACTCGTCCTCAAGTTCCTTGATGGCTCGTGATAGCGGTGGTTGTTCGATATGCAAGCGCTCAGCCGCCCGCGTGAAATGTAGCTCCTCAGCAAGAACTACGAAGCAGCGAAGATGGCGCAGCTCCATAGGCCACCCTCCCGTTCCGACTTATCCAACACTGTGCTATCTCCCTATAGAAGTGACTGCCATTTCGGCGGCGGCGAGTTCGGCCACGTCTTTGGAAACTTCTGGCTAAATGAGCCAGGGCTGGGCTGATCGTGCGATGGCCCGAGGCCGGCACAACACCAGGCGAGACTGATCAAGTCCGTGGGGTGGTCAGGATCAGGCGAAGGCTATGTTCAGCCACGCACATCAATGGATGCCGCGCATCTTCTCCGTCCGACCCTTGACCGATTGCGAACCAGGCGCTCGAACACGCCTGCGGTTGATCATCACCTGCGGATTGCTGAGGTTCTGCTCCTGGCCCGAGCCAAGGCAAGCACCCCGTCAAAATCACAACGCCTTGGGGCAGCAGACAAATGCCGGCGAAAATATTCGCCGGCTTCAGTTGCTGGCCGGAGACTAGAGGAGCCAGAATGTCTCTCACCAGAAAGTGTGAGACATCCTGATGCGTAGCCCGCGCCGGATACTTACTGCCGCACTGAACCATGCGGGTCGATGACGTACTTGTATGCAGAACCCGCGTCGAACTCTTTGTACGCGGCGGGCGCGTCTTCGAGCTTGATGAACTTAGTGTTCATCATCGGCGAAAGGTAAGGCATGCGATCGTTCAGTATCGCCCGCATTAACGCGTGGTTGTAATTGGCCGTCGGGGATTGACCAGCCGACATTCGCGGCGACTTGATCCAGGCGTTGGACCATTCCAGATCCATATGGCCTTTCTTGGCTTTCGGGTCTTTCGAGATCGGGTTTGCGCAGTACACACCGACCGTGCTGGTCATTCCGCCGAAGCGGACATATTTGAGCATTGCGTTGGTAACAGCGCTCTCCACGATCTTGTCAGCCTCCGCGCCAAACCCGCGGCAGTCCACACCAACATAGTCGATGACGCGATCCACCTCCCTGTGCCCGGTAATGCGTTCGAGATGTTCCTCGATCGGCACGCCGTCGGAAAGGTTGATGGTTTCCACGCCGTGTGGCTTGAGAAGGTCCAGCCGCTCTTGAATGTAATCGGCAACGATGATGGCGCCTGCACCCAGAAGTCTGGCGCAGGCGGCACCCGCTCTGCCGACCGGCCCGGCACCGAAGATCAGGATGTTTTCGCCGACGACGTAGGCCGGTGCGGCTGGCCAATCAGGGCCAGCGAACCCATGGAAAGCTGTGGGTAGTACGTCAGAGAGAAGGGTCAGGTCGCGGATCTTTTCCATGGCGGCATCCTTGTCAGGAAAGCGCAGGAGATTGAAATCCGCATACGGTACGAAGAGATAATCACCTTGGCCCCCCGTCCAGCCACCGAGGTTGAACCCGTAGGCTCCGCAGTCGATTTCGGGGTTGGTGTTCTCGCATACATCGGAGCGCATATGCTTGCAGTTGTAGCAACGCCCACAACCCACATTGAAGGGGACGGAAACGATGTCGCCCTTCTTCACGACTTCGACGTCTGATCCCACTTCGATCACTTCGCCGGTCATTTCATGGCCCATGGTCATTCCCTTGGGAACAGCAAACGAACCGCGATAAATGTGAAGGTCGCTGCCACAGATATTTGTGGTAACTATTTTGAGGATAGCGCCGTGGGGTGCACTTTTCCCTTGAGGGGTTATCAGCTCTGGAAATTTGAAGGTGTTGACCTTCATTTCCAAGGGCTTCTCGAAAGTCACGATTCGGTTACCGGTCGGAGTCATTTCGTCACCTCTGTGCGTTAATGTTTCCATCTTCTAAATCGAAGTGGGAAACGAGACTTACCGCTGTCAAGAAGAACGATCGTGGTACTGCCTAGCCGTTGGCCGCGTCTCCTTCTGCGGTCTTGACAGCATCGGATCAAGCTCAGAAGTGGTCAAACTGGAATAATCTATGTGCAGATAGACACGATCTATCTACACGGGCTCGTCGAGCCGTGCTCGTCTCCTAGCTGGGAGAGGACAACGATCATCACTACATCGCGCCTCCTAGCTTGATCTAGGAATAGTCAGCTTGACCCAGCGAGACATGAGGAGGCCGCATGCAGCAGGTACTCCTGTCGCCCGTGTTGCCCCTAGACCTGGTGGCCTTCGATGGGTTGCTCAGCACGTGGCGCCTGTTAGCGGCGCACACGGCGTGCCTGCCATCTTTGCCTGGTTGAAGCAATACAGCGTTGCTCTTCGAGACTCGCTATTTCAAGGGGCTTTGGGATGAGTCTGCTTTGGGCTGGAACCGACGATGGATCGATATAACGGATTGAAGAGCGGCGGCCAGTTCTGGGGTGTGCACCATTTCGAGCAATGCGTGCGATGACGGTGCCTCGAACGCATTTTTCCCAGCAACGAATCCGACATTTGAGTGTGACATTGGTCCACTGATACCGATTGCGTGGAGATTCGGAATGTGTGCGAGTTGGCCGGCGAGAGATTGCGGAAGAACTGCCGAATATTTTCCTGTCGCCACGTGTGCCGATAGCACGTCAATTGAATCAGTGCGAATAGTCTGTGCGGTACATTGCGTCAGTCTATCTTGAATGGATTCAGGTACTGCCGAGTTCAGCAGGCACAGTTGTCTATTAAGAACATGGTCCCACGTTGTGCTTCGGGGTTGCTGTGTTCTAGCGGCGTGAAAAAGGAAAATGCGTTCACGGTACAGAAGGTGAGTATCGAAGTCTTCCCCTGGAATATCCTCCAAATGCATGAGTGCGATATCCAGATTGTTTTCTCGAATCGCCTGCAGCAGGGAAGAAGCGCCGGAGACCAGAATTGATTGTTGAAGTAAAGGTGTTTTTTCGGCAAGGGCGATGCTTAATGTGGGTGCTACGCCGGCAGTTCCTGGGAGTATCCCTAGCCGGAATTTCCCCTCTATACCCCGCCGTAGTGCGGAGATTTCTCGCTCCAGTCCTTTGCAGTCGTCATACATCTGCTGAGCCCAAGACAGTACGCGCATTCCTTCAGAAGTGAGCCCGTCGTAGCGTCGGCCATGACGCACGATCTCGACACCCATGTCTTCCTCCAATTGCTTGATGCCCGCGGAGAGTGTCGGCTGAGAAACATTGCAGCTTTTTGCCGCGTTGCCAAAATGGCCTTCACGGTGCAAAGCAAGCAAGTATTCAAAGTTTCTTACGATCATAGATTTTCTTCTGATAGAGTTGATTGAATTTTATACTTTTATGAAAAAACCTGTGCACGCTTCGATCTGCGTTCAACCTTGATCACGCAGGTGGCACGCATGAAAGGCTGTTGTGCGCAGTGCCCATTCAGTAGGCTCGGCTCGTCATCGGCGGCCAGCACCACAACGCACGGGACAGCCAATAGCGCGAACACAGGTGCTTCGCGCTGTAGGGCGAGTCGTCCTCATGTAGCTTAGCAGTTGGCGCGTTCTGGAAGGGAAGAAGCGGGAGTGGTGAAGCACGCAACCGCAAAAGGCGGTGCTAAGCTCTTGAGCTGCTCGGGTCGTGGCCGCGAGTCGTTGAAGCGGCCAGAGAATGGAGCCTGCCGTGGCCGTTGTGGAGTAGCTAGTACGCCATGCCCCCGGCGTTTCCTTGGCTGCGATTGACGGGCGTACCTGGCGGCAGATCAATAACAGCCATTTATGGATGAAGGAACGAGTGGAGTAAGGCAGATGAAGATATTCACGATTGGATTCACTAAGACCTCCGCGCGATCCTTCTTCACCAAATTAGGTGATTCTGGTGCCAAACGCCTAGTCGATGTTCGTCTGAATAATGTTTCGCAATTGGCCGGCTTCGCAAAGCGCGAGGATCTTCGGTATTTTTCCGAGGCGTTGTGTGGGATGGAATATGAGCACCTGCCAGCACTTGCTCCAACCAAGGACATGTTCGAGGCATATAAAATAAAAGGGGGAGATTGGGATATCTACGCGAGGAAGTTTCTGGATTTAATGTCGTCCCGAAAGATTGAGTCAATCGATAAAGAAAAGATTGATAACAGTTGCCTGCTTTGCAGCGAAGACAAGCCCCATCACTGCCATCGGAGGCTAGTGGCCGAGTACCTTGCAGGCAAATGGCCGAATGTTGAGATCGTGCATCTTTAGCAGGTGACGTAGCTCCACGCCTCCGGCGTCTCGTCTTGATGGCTGAGAGAGGCAAAGGCGCGCATCGGCGGGAGCCGCCGCCACACATGGGGCGTACAGAGCAATCTCGCCCGCCACGACTCGATGTCGGCGCTGAACGAGGCGAGTAGCTCCAGGTGCATTGGCAGACGGGCCGCTGGCTGACGTCGTGGCGCTCGGCGGATATGCACTGGGAAGCCCGCCCGTGTGTTGGGCTATCATGTTGGCGACGCCTACGCCCAGGTGGGGCGTGGCAGGATCGCCGTCATTTACACCCCAGTTTGGTACTGCTATAGGTCTTCCGAAATAGCCGATACATCAGGACAAATTGAAGTAGCTCAATTAGGAGATATCTAATGTCAACCGGTACGTTCATTCTGCACTCCAGCTATACGCCGGCGGGGGACCAGCCAGAGGCGATAGCGCGCCTGCTATCGGACATAGAAGAAGGTGCGACACACCAGACGCTGAAGGGTATCACCGGCTCTGGTAAGACCTTTACGATGGCCAATGTGATTCATCGTCTGAAGCGGCCCACGTTGATCTTGGCTCCTAACAAGACATTGACCGCGCAGCTTTATGGTGAAATGAAGCACTTCTTTCCTGAGAATGCTGTCGAGTACTTCGTTTCCTACTACGATTATTTTCAGCCCGAGATTTATATGCCGGGCACCGATCGTTTCATTCCAAAGGACTCGGCCATCAACGATCACCTTGAGCGCCTACGCCTGTCCACGACCAAATCCTTGATTGAGCGCCGCGATGTGATCGTCGTCGCTTCGGTGTCTTCAATCTACGGCCTGGGTGACCCGGAGGCGTACCGAGCGTTGCAGATCGCTCTGTCCCCTGGGGTCAAACTAAACCAGAGAGAGCTGATTCGTCGTTTGGCTCTGCTGCAATATGATCGCACTGAGCGCACTCTCAAACGTGCAACGTTTCGCGCTCAAGGTGATGTGATCGATATCTTTCCTGCTGATTCCGAGCATAGGGCAGTTCGGGTGGAACTGCTGGATGACTCTGTTGCGTCTGTTCAATGGCTAGACCCTGTTACAGGTAAAACGCTTGGGGCAATTGACCATTACTTGGTTTCGCCAAAGACGCTTTTTGCACCGCCCACGAATAAAATAGATTCCGCGTCCAAGAAGATACTCGCTGATATGGAAGAGCGGGTTGCCGAGCTGAACAGGAATAATCGCTTGGTCGAGGCAAACAGGCTGTACGAGCGGATCACGCATGACGTGGAGATGATGCGCGAGGTAGGCTATTGTTCGGGCATGGAAAATTATTCCTGCTACTTCAGCGAACGGGACCCGGCCTCGCCTCCGATCACATTGCTGGATTACCTGCCGAAAGATGGGCTTCTGTTCGTCGATGAATCCCACGTCATGGTGCCACAGATATCCGCAATGTACCGGGGGGATCAGGCGCGCAAGGAGACGTTGATAGATTACGGGTTCCGCTTGCCTTCGTCTAAGAACAATCGCCCGTTGAACTTTGGTGAATTTGAGAAGGTCAAGCCTCAGACCATCTTTGTTTCCGCTACTCCGGGAGACTACGAGCTGAGGGTGTCGAAAGACAGGGTTGTCGAACAAGTTATCAGACCAACGGGACTGCTTGATCCCAAGGTTGAGGTGCGGAAAGCGGACGGATACATAGATGACCTGCTTGCCGAAATATCGAAGTGCGTGAAGAAGAAAAATCGCGTGCTCGTGACTACGCTGACGAAGGTCAGTGCAGAAGAGCTAACGGATTTCTTGACGGACAACGGGATTCGAGCGCGCTACATGCATTCGGACATAAAAGCGGAGGATCGTGTTGAGATCATCAATGGCCTGCGCGCAGGAGAGTTCGATGTTTTGATTGGGATTAGTCTTTTGCGCGAAGGGCTGGATATTCCAGAGGCATCATTGGTTGCTATTCTCGATGCAGACCGTGCAGGATTCTTGCGTTCGGCCCATGCTCTCATTCAGATGATAGGTCGAGTCGCTCGGAATGAAAACGGCAAGGCGATCTTGTACGCCGACGCGGTGACTCCGGCGATGAAACAGGCGATCGATGAAACCAATAGGCGCAGGCAGCTTCAAATTGCCTTTAACGAGGAAAATGGGATTTCTCCGGCCTCGTCTGTGCGAAAACTAGCAGGAGAAGAGACGAATACGGAGGAGCCCACCGTTCACTCCGAGGCTTTCTGCGAGAATTTGTCCGACCTTTGCGATCAGATCACTGCCAAGGAACAGCAGCTACTCGAATTTACCGATACCGGTGACGAGCAGCGCGTCGAAGATATTCGTCGTCAGTTGGATGGTTTGTACCGGCAATTCATTTACATCTAATCGTTTGCCGGCATAGGGTTGCATGGCCGACCGATCTGCACCTGGCGCAAGCGGGCAGACGGTCGGCTCATCATTCAACCGGAGGGGCGAGCCGCCAAGGCTCAGTGCCCCGCTTTCCAGGGCGTGTGCCTTTCAGTGTCTTGCGACGTGTCAGCGCAAAGCTGGCAACGATCCAACGGCGACCAGCATTTCATCAAATACCGCTCGAACCCTTCCCGGAATGGGGCCACGCTGAGGCCGATAGACGTACAACCCCCATGCCGGAGGTTCTTCGCTCTCCAACACTCGCACGAGCTTCCCGCTGGCAATGTAGGGGGCGGCCATGTAGTCCGCCAGTTGCGCGAACGCGATCCCGGCCAGCGCCGCTCCCATTTCCATGTCGGCATTGTCGGCGACGAGAGTGGGTGCGGCAGGTGTCCACTGGCGTCCCGCCTTGAAGTGCCAAGGCCAGGGACGGCCGGTATTGATATCCAAGGCCACGGTAGCTGGCAGGCTGCTTAGCGCATCGATGTTTTCAGGTACGCCCACTTTCTTGATCAGGCGCGGAGCGGCAACGATCGGAAGTTTCATGTCGGCTGCCTTGCGTGCGACGAAGCGGCTATCACGCATGAATCCGACCCTGATTCCGACGTCAATCCCTTCGTCAACCGTATTGCTGATGCGATCGGACAGGCGCACATCCAGCGTGATGTCGGGATGACGCGCGGCCACGCGCTCCAGTGCCGGCAGCACCGCTCTGGTGCCCAAGCTGTGCGGTGCGGTGATGCGAACCGTACCGGACAGGGATGCCTGCTGGTCGGAGCCAGGCGTTCGCCACAGATCCTCGAACCGCTCCAATGCCGGGCGCACCTGGTCTAACAGCCCTTCGCCGAAGGCGGTGATGCGCACCTGGCGCGTGCTTCGATGAAACAACACCTCGCCGTAGTGTTGCTCCAGTTGCTGGATGGCACGGGTGACACCTTGCGGAGAAGTCCCCAGCCGGACGGCTGCATCGCGAAAACTGCTGCTTTCGGCCGCCACCCGAAAGATGCGCAGTAGTTCCATTTCCTTGTTCATGACGCACGCCTCATGGTCGGTTTCGCCGCTCGTTAATTGTTCCAGATGGTGGAATTATAAAATCGCAACAATTCCATATACAAGGGAGGCGCGGTTGCCCAGACTGACAGCACCCCGGAATGCTCCGCTCCGAACAACCCAACAAGGAACGCGAATGAACGCTGCGACTCTCATCACTGCCTACTACGACGCCTTCAACCGCGGTGACCGCGAGGCCATGCTGTCAATGTTGACCGATGACGTCGCGCACGATTTGAACCAGGGCGCTCGTGAGGTCGGTCGCGAAGCCTTCCGCGCCTTCCTGCAGCGCATGGACCGCTGCTATGGCGAGCAACTCCGCGGGATCGTGGTGATGGTCAGCGCCGACGGCCTGCGCGCAGGCGCGGAGTACGTGGTGCATGGCGAATACAAGGTGACGGACGACGGGCTGCCGGACGCCCAGGGCCAGCGCTACGTGCTGCCGGGTGGCGCGTTCTTCGAGATCCGCGATGGCAAGATCGCTCGTGTCACCAACTACTACAACCTCGGCGACTGGATCGCACAGGTCGGAGGGGACGCCTGAAATGACCAGCGACGTGCAGGTGCTGGTTCGTCGTGGGCCGGACATTGCCGAATGGTTCGACACCGTGGCACATCTGCGGGCGAAGGTCTTCCGCAGCTTTCCATACCTGTACGAGGGCGACATCGAATACGAGAAGCACTACCTTTCCATGTACGCCCGTTCGGCAGACAGCCTGTTGGTGCTCGTGCTCGCTGATGACGTGGTTGTGGGTGCGTCCACGGGGTTGCCGCTCGGCGATACGGAGCCGGCCTTCCAGGTACCGTTCGCCGATCGAGGAATCCCGATGGAGGCAGTGTTTTACTGCGGCGAATCAGTCCTGCTCCCAGCCTTTCGGGGCCTTGGCCTGGGCCATCGCTTCTTTGACGAACGCGAAGCGCATGCCCGTTCGTTGGGCGGCATGCAGTGGACATCGTTCGCGTCGGTGGATCGAGCAGACGACGATCCCCGGCGTCCTTCCAACTACCGCAGTAATGATGCCTTCTGGACCCGTCGTGGCTACGTGCGACAGTCGGACATGAAGGTTACGCTGCCCTGGAAGGAGGTGGGTGAGCCGACCGAAACCGAGCAGACGCTCACGATGTGGCTGCACTCTCTGGAGAACGCGAAGTGAAAGTAGCAGTTGCGAAATATGCAGTGGGTAAGCCGACGGACTTCGAGGCATTTGCTGCGCGGCAGCGACTGGTTCTGGAGGAGGCGCGCCGTGGCGGAGCGGAACTGGCCGTGTTGCCCGAGTATCTATCCCTCGAACTGGCTGCAACGTTCAAGCCTAGCATCCGCCGTGATTTCAACGCCTCTCTGGCCGCGCTGCAGGCCTTGCAGCCTGCTTGGCTGGCACTGTATGCCGACCTGTCGCGCGAGTTGTGCATGACCATTCAGGCCGGTACGTTTTTGACCCAGGTTGGTTTGGACCGCTACCGCAACCGAGCTTGGTGGTTTGCGCCTGACGGTACACGCGACTACCAGGACAAACTGCAGTTGACGGGGTTCGAGAAGGACACCGGCGTCATCGAAGGTGGCGACGAACTCAAGGTGTTCGACCTGAACGGTGTGCGTGCCGGCATCGCTGTTTGCTATGACAGTGAGTTTCCATTGCCCGTGCGAGCCCAGAGAGAGGCGGGAGTGCGCCTGCTGCTGGTCCCGAGCTGTACCGACACCCAAGCAGGTGCAACCCGGGTCCGTGTGGGCTGCATGGCGCGGGCGCTGGAGAACCGAATGTTCATCGCGCAGGCCGTGACGACCGGAGCTGCTGACTGGAGTCCGGCGTTGGACACGAACACTGGCGAGGCCACGATCTATGCACCAATGGATCGTGGATTCCCGGATGATGGCATTCTCGCGACGACTTGCGGCACGCAGACATGGGCGATCGGTGATCTTGACGTTGAAGCACTCGAACGAAACCAGGAACAGGCCCAGGTTGCGGTCGATCGTGACTGGGACGGCCAGATGTTGCCTGCACTGCGGAAGGCTCGGTATTCGGGTCGTCAGGTCGCCTAGCCGGTCTCATCTTGTTAGCTTCAGTTCGATGAGTCGGCTTAGATAGGCCACGTCTATCTGCGCATAGATTTTTCCAGTTTGACCAGTTTTGAACTTGCCCCGATGCTGTCGATACATGCAAGAAATATTCATTAATTTGAATGTTTTGCGCTTCTTGGGAACAAATCTGTACTAGCCTGTAAGCGTGCTCGAAGAGCACAGATTTTGTGGCGAAGTTCGGCCGCATATACTATGGGGGAGTATTGTATAATGCGGCGGTGTACCCAAGTAGAGAGGTGTTCGATGCCACACAGCCCGGAAGAAAAGAAGCAAGCACTGACGCGCATCAGGCGCATCAAAGGTCAGGTAGCGACTCTTGAGCAAGCGCTTGATGCAGGTGCGGAATGTCCTGCAATTCTTCAGCAGCTTGCGGCCGTTCGTGGGGCAGTCAACGGATTGATGGCAACGGTTCTGGAGAGCTATCTGCGGGAAGAGTTTCCCAGTAGCGAAATCAGGAGCGATTCGCAGAACAAGTCCATTGACGAGACCATCTCTATCGTCCGCTCCTATCTGCGGTAGAGGCACCAGGGTGCCCTCGGTGAGGGCAAATTTAGTTAGCTAGTAAAGGAAGCGACATCATGAAATCACGTGCAGCAGTTGCCTTCGGGCCAGGAAAGCCGCTGGAAATCGTCGAGATCGACGTCGAGCCGCCGCGCAAGGGCGAGGTGCTCATCAAGATCACGAACACCGGCGTTTGCCATACCGACGCCTTCACCCTGTCGGGCGACGACCCCGAAGGTCTCTTCCCGGTCGTGCTGGGTCATGAAGGTGCGGGTATCGTCGTGGAGGTGGGTGAAGGTGTGACCAGCGTGAAGCCTGGCGATCACGTCATTCCCCTCTATACCGCCGAGTGCGGCGAGTGCCTGTTCTGCAAGTCCGGCAAGACCAACCTGTGTGTCGCGGTTCGTGCAACCCAGGGTAAGGGGCTGATGCCCGATGGTACGACTCGCTTCTCGTACAACGGTCAGCCGCTTTACCACTACATGGGCTGCTCGACCTTCAGCGAATACACGGTCGTCGCCGAAGTCTCGCTGGCCAAGATCAACCCGGACGCCAATCCCGAGCACGTCTGCCTGCTGGGCTGCGGCGTGACCACCGGCATCGGCGCCGTGCACAACACGGCCAAAGTGCAGCCGGGCGACTCGGTGGCCATCTTCGGCCTCGGCGGCATCGGTCTCGCCGCGATTCAGGGTGCACGCCAGGCCAAAGCGGGCCGCATCATCGCCATCGATACCAATCCGGCGAAGTTCGAGCTGGCTCGTACCTTCGGCGCGACCGAATGCCTCAATCCGAAGGACTTCGACAAGCCGATTCACGAGGTTCTCATCGAGATGACCGGCTGGGGTGTCGATCACACCTTCGAGTGCATCGGCAACGTCAACGTGATGCGTTCGGCTCTGGAAGCTGCCCATCGTGGCTGGGGCCAGTCGATCGTCATCGGTGTCGCCGGTGCCGGCAAGGAAATCTCGACCCGTCCGTTCCAGTTGGTCACCGGCCGGACTTGGAAGGGCTCTGCTTTCGGCGGGGTCAAGGGGCGTACCCAACTTCCGGGCATGGTGGAAGACGCAATGAAAGGCGAGATCGATCTCGCCCCGTTCGTCACCCACACCATGGGTCTCGACGAGATCAACCACGCCTTCGACCTGATGCATGAAGGCAAGTCGATTCGCACGGTGATCCACTACTGATCACCCACTATCCATTCAACACCAACCATCAAGGAAACTAACCATGTCCACTCCTGTCATTTCCGGCGACGGCATCTTCTCGCACGTCTTCATCGGCGCCGCCGACGTCCAGAAGTCGGCCGCGTTCTACGACGCCGCCCTGGGTGCTCTCGGCATCAAGAACCTCGGTCCTTTCGGCAACGGATGGGTGCTTTTCGGTCGCGAAAAGCCGGCTTTCATCATCGCCCGTCCGGGCAATGGTGAAGCGCCTTCGAGCAACGGCGTGACGGTCGGCTTTGCGGCCGCCACTCCCGCCGAAGTGGATGCCTTCCACGCCGCCGGCCTTGCCGCAGGCGGCACCGACGAGGGCCAGCCTGGCCCGCGTGGCCACCTGCCGGGTGCCTATGCGGCCTACCTGCGTGATCCGGCGGGCAACAAGGTCTGCTCGTACACCTTCGTCTGAAAGCTAGGAAGCTGAGGGCGTTCTGAAAGGGCCAGCACAAGCCTCTACACGGCGAGCCTATTAGACGGACCGTGTAGAGCGGTGTCTGCTCATGAAGATCGGCCCGCAGCCATGTGCGAAACGCATGGCTGCGGGCATTTGCTTTGAAGCGTGTTTTTCAACCAAGAAGAAATGAGGTCGTTATGAAAGAGCCGGCCAACATAAATACGACGACCGTACAACCCACCCCGACCGCCACCGTGTACGGCATGCCGGCCTACACCGATCGTGCTGCCGCCGTGGGTGAAGTGCATGCGCGCCCGCATCTGTTGATTCAGGCCCCGCGCGGCATATTGCAGCTCGCTTTCATGACCGAAGGCGACCAGGCCAAGGATCAGATGGCGATGAGCGAGTTGTCTCATCGCTTCGGCGTTGCCGAACCCGACCATGCTACGCCGCTTCACGGCGTGACATGGGACGAAGGAGACCTGCACTGTGAAAAGCACACCGAGTTCTCGACGTATCTCTGGTGCGCTTCGCTGGATTCCGAGACGGGAGAGCCGTGCGGCGAAAACCCGTTCAGGCATGGATTTGTGCCTCCCGGCCCGGTCGTATCCGGCATCCGTTTGAGACTTCTTCCGTGGACGCCGGAAACGGAGAAGGAGGCCGATCGCTTCGATCCTGCCAGCCTGTGCTACTCGCTGGTGGAGAACGGCTCTGCCGCCATTCTGACCGACTTCCGACAGGATGAGGATGGCCTGACGCAGATCCTCGTCCTGGCCCGCGATTTGACCCCGGCGCGGGCGGGTGCGCTGGCTCAACGTCTGCTGGAGATCGAGACCTACCGTACCTTGGCGTTGCTGTCCCTGCCGTTGACACGATCGATGACGTCGGAGCTGCGACGCATGGAGTCGCGCCTTGCGGCGATCACCGACGAGATGTGTACGAGCTTGGTGGAACGGCGCGACAGCGACGTGCTGCTGTCCGAATTGACCGGCCTGGCTGCCGAGCTGGAAGCTGGAGTTGCGGCGAATCTCTATCGCTTCGGTGCCAGCCGTGCCTACTACGAGATCGTCGAGGAAAGGCTGGCAGCGCTTTCGGAAGAGGCCGTATCCGGGTACTGCACCTGGGCGGATTTCCTGCAGCGCCGCATCGCTCCAGCCATGCGGACATGCCAATCCGTAAAGGAGCGCCAGGCCAAGCTCTCAGACAAGCTGACCCGGGCCATCGCGTTGCTGCGTTCCTGGATCGACGTTGAGCTTGAACGCCAGAACCGCGATCTGCTGGCGTCGATGAACAACCGGGCCAAGATGCAATTGCGCCTTCAGCAGACCGTCGAAGGCCTGTCGGTCGCGGCAATTTCTTATTACGTCGTGAGTCTTCTCGGCTACTTGCTCAAGGGCATTCCGATGGTTCACGACAGCGTGGCGCCGGTGATGGCGGTTCTGGTGCCTGCGGTGATGCTGACGATCTGGTGGATCGTGCGCAGGATCAGGCATGCCCACGGCGACACGGTGGCGGAAGAGAAATCTTCCTGACGAGCTGCCGTCTTGGCGCGCGAGAGCTGCGCCGTTCCTTTGAACATAGGAGAACTACATGGAACGCATCGAACATCACGCCAGCTTTGATGGTTGGCAGGACGTTTATCAGCATGAATCGACGACGCTCGGTTGCACGATGAAGGTCGGCGTCTATCTGCCTCCGCAGGCGCAGCACGGCAAAGTGCCGGTGCTGTACTGGCTTTCGGGCCTGACCTGCACCGAGCAGAACTTCATCACCAAGTCCGCCGTCCAGCGCTACGCGGCCGAACATGGCATTGCCGTCGTCGCGCCCGATAGCAGCGCTCGCGGCGAAGGCGTTGCCGACGATCCTGCCTATGACCTCGGACAGGGCGCGGGGTTCTACGTCAATGCCACACAGGAACCCTGGGCTGCGAATCATCGGATGTACGACTACGTCGTGCAGGAACTGCCGGCGCTGATCGAGGCCCACTTTCCCGTGACAGCGGAGCGGAGCATCAGCGGCCATTCCATGGGAGGACACGGTGCTCTGGTCATCGCCCTGCGCAACCCGGGCCGTTATCGAAGCGTCTCGGCCTTCTCGCCCATCGTCGCCCCCACCCAGGTTCCCTGGGGGCACAAGGCCTTCGAGGCGTACCTGGGCAGCGATCGGGAGGTGTGGAAACAGTACGACACCGTGGAGCTGATTCGCACCGTGCAGGAGCGTTTGCCGTTGCTGGTGGACCAGGGCTTGGGCGACGAGTTCCTGGAGAGCCAGCTTCAGCCCGACCTGCTGCGCAAGGCCTGCGACGAGACGGGGCACCCGCTCACGTTGAATCTGCGCCCAGGCTACGACCACAGCTACTACTTCATTGCCAGTTTCATTGGCGAGCATATGGCACACCACGCATCGGCGCTGAAACGCTGAGAGAGAGGAGATCAGGTCATGACAAAGACCTCCAAAAACCGACATCACGTCGTCATTATCGGAGCGGGCTTCGGCGGGATCGAGGTTGCCAACCAGCTTGCTGGTGCCGAGGTCGATGTGACGATCATCGATCGGCGCAATCATCACCTGTTCCAACCCTTGCTTTACCAGGTTGCAGGGGCGTCACTTTCGACATCCGAGATCGCCTGGCCTATTCGCTATCTCTTCCGAAATCGCCCGGAAGTGAACACCTTGATGGCGGAAGTGGAAGGTATCGACCAGGACGCGCGTCAGGTCATTCTCAACAATGGATTGCGGCAAACCTACGACACGCTCGTGCTCGCGACAGGCGCTACCCATGCCTACTTCGGACACGACGAATGGGGGGCTTTCGCGCCGGGGTTGAAGACGCTGGAAGATGCCACGACCATTCGGGGCCGAATCCTCGCGGCTTTCGAGGAGGCTGAGCGCACGAGCGATCCTCAGCAGCGTGCCGCGCTGCAGACGTTCGTCATCATCGGTGGTGGTCCCACCGGGGTTGAATTGGCCGGAACCATCGCCGAGCTTGCACGAGACACGCTGGCGCGTGACTTTCGCTCGATCGACCCGAGCACGTCGCGGGTTGTACTGATCGAGGCTGGCCCGCGTCTGTTGTCCGTCTTTCCAGAGGATCTTTCGGCCTATACGCGCCAGGCGCTCGAAAAGCTCGGCGTCGAGGTCGTGCTGGGTACGCCGGTCACCGAATGCTCGGCCGATGGCGTGGTGTACGGTGGCAAGCCCCTTTCGGCCAAGACCATCGTCTGGGCCGCCGGAGTCCAGGCGTCTCCCGCGGCTCGCTGGCTGGGCGCTGCGTCTGATCGTGCGGGTCGGGTGGTCGTTGGCCCTGACCTGACGGTGGCCGGTCGGCCGGAGGTCTTCGCCATCGGCGATACAGCCTCGTGCACCATGGCCGATGGGAAGCCCGTGCCGGGCATCGCCCCGGCCGCCAAACAGCAAGGGAAGTACGTCGCCAACCTCATTGGACGGCGTTTGAAGGGCAAGCCCGCTGACGGACCTTTCAAATACCGGCATCAGGGGAACCTGGCCACCATCGGCCGCAGCCTGGCGGTGATTGACATGGGGCGGGTGAAGCTGCGTGGTGCCTTTGCGTGGTGGATCTGGAAGCTGGCGCACATCTACTTTCTGATCGGTACGCGAAATCGTCTCAGCGTCGCTTTGAGCTGGGTATGGAACCACAGCATCGGCTACCGCGGCTCTCGCATCATCATGCATGCGATTAGCGACAAAGAGCCCGCGGCGTTGGACAAATCCGGCTCCCTGGATTGAGGTGCCAACGTTATCGGAACGTCAACTATCAGAAATGCCAGGGAGAGGAACTTGACCGATCTATTCACGACAAAGCCCAAGCCTCCCTTGGCCGAACTCCTGCGGCCCAAGACGCTGGATGAATTCGTCGGGCAACGGCACTTGCTCGGCCCCGGCAAGCCGCTTCGTCTCGCGTTCGAGGCGGGCAAGTTGCACTCGTTCATCCTCTGGGGGCCGCCAGGCGTGGGCAAGACCACCCTGGGGCGCCTGGCCGCCAGTGCGACCGACAGCCGATTCATCGCCATCTCGGCCGTGCTTGCCGGGGTGAAGGACATCCGGCAAGCCATCGACGAGGCCCAGGCAGAACTGGACAACCATGGTCGATCGACGGTGCTTTTCGTCGATGAGATCCATCGCTTCAACAAGGCGCAGCAGGATGCCCTACTGCCCCATGTCGAGTCGGGGCTCCTGACCCTGGTGGGGGGGACGACCGAGCATCCGGGGCTGGCGGTCAATTCCGCGCTGCTCTCGCGCGCGCAGGTCTATACCCTCGAACCGCTGTCCGGCGACGAACTGAACCAGCTCTACGAACGCGCACTGCCGCATCTCCAGGGCGTCACGTTGGACGCGGACGCGCTGGATCTGCTCAAGGGCTTTGCCGATGGCGATGGCAGGCGCTTCCTCAATCTGCTTGAGCAGGTGACGAATGCTGCGTCGGGCGCGGGCAAGGCCGTGGTCGATGGCGAGTTTGCCAAACTGTCCACCAGCCCATCACTGCGCAGGTTCGACAAGGGCGGCGACGAGTTCTACTGGCAGCTCTCCGCCTTCCACAAGTCGCTGCGGGGCTCCGACCCCGACGCGGCCCTGTACTGGCTGGCCCGCATCCTCGACGGCAGCGGCGACGTCAGCCAGGTGACGCGCCGCATGATCGTGGTGGCCAGCGAAGACATCGGCAATGCCGACCCGCAGGCGCTGCAACTGGCGCTCAATGCCGCGCTGGCTTATGAGAGGCTGGGTTCCCCCGAAGGCGAAATACCGATTGCCCACGCGGCGACCTACCTTGCTGCCGCCCCCAAGTCGAACGCTGCCTATGCCGCCTGGAACAAGGCGAAGGCCTTCGTCAAGAACAACGGCTCCCTGCCTGTGCCTCTCCATCTTCGCAATGCGCCGACGAAGCTGATGCAGCAGATGGGGTATCACGAAGGCTACCGCTACGCCCATGACGAGCCCAACGGCTATGCCGCTGGGCAAAGCTACTTTCCCGAGGGCGTGGCGCGGCCGGGCTGGTATCAGCCAACGGACAGAGGTGTTGAGCGCAGGCTGGGAGAAAGGCTTACTTGGCTGCGCTCGCTGGATGATGGGACGCTGCCAGAGGCGGACGCCTGACTGGTCGTCTCCGAAACCGGCTCATCGCGACTTCACGAACTACAGGAACAGGATAAGAACATGTCAGCCACTTCTTTCGGTGCATCCTCGGCGAAGATCAGCCGGGGACGCGTTGCCCGCTATCTGCGCACGGAGTCTGGTGCTGCGGTGCTGCTGGTGATCGTCACGGTCGTGGCGCTGGCGTGGGCGAACTCGCCGCTATCCGATGCCTATTTCGAGTTGTGGCACCTGGACGTCGGGTTTGACTTCGGGCCGCTGGGCCTGCACATGGACCTGCATCACTGGGTCAACGACGGCCTGATGGTGGTCTTCTTCTTCCTGATCGGCCTGGAGGTGCGTCAGGAGTTCGCCCACGGATCGCTCCGGGATCGCAGCCGTGCCCGTCTCGCTCTGATCGCGGGGGTCGCGGGTGTCGTGCTTCCCGCGCTGGTGTATGTCCTGATCGTGGGGCTGGCCGGAAGTGAGGGCCTGCACGGGTGGGGGGCGGTGGTCGGCACCGATACGGCATTCATGCTGGGCACCCTGGCGATCGTCGGCCCGCGGCTATCCGGTCAGTTGCGCGTGTTCCTGCTCACCCTGACCGTGGTCGATGACTTCCTCGCCGTGTCCATCATCGGCATCGTCTATAGCGATGAGATTCGGATCGTCCCGTTGTTGATCGCCCTCGCCAGTCTCGTTGCGTTGTGGCGGCTAGGGCGCACCCGCCAGTGGCGGGCAATGCCGTATGTGCTGATCGTGATCGTGCTGTGGCTCGCAACCGTGTACTCCGGCATCCATGCCTCTCTCGCCGGGATGGCCGCGGGGCTGCTGATCCCCGCCTACGCGACGCAACGTCACAAGGTCGTCGCGGCAAAACAACTGTTCCGCGACTTCTGGCAGTCTCCGAGTGCCGCATCGGCCCGCGCGGTGGACTGCGGGCTGTCCCGGGGTATCTCGGTGAACGAGCGATTGCACGAGTTCCTGCGGCTGCCGACGGCGCTGCTGATCGTGCCGGTGTTCGCCTTGGCGAACGCCGGAGTGGACGTGCGTGGCGGGCTGCTCGCCGAGGCCTTCGGCTCGCCAGTCACGTGGGGCGTCATCGCAGGGCTCGTGCTCGGCAAGCTCCTGGGCATCGGGCTCATCACTCTCATCGCCGTCCGTCTCGGCCTGGGCCGGCTGCCCGAGGGCGTCGGGGTGGGCAGCGTGTTCGGTGGTGCGGCACTGTCCGGGATCGGGTTCACCGTGTCGCTGCTGATCATCGGGCTCGCGTTCGGCACGACCTCCGACTTGGGCCGCCAGGCGACGGTCGGCGTGCTCGTGTCGATGGTGTTCGCCACGTTGCTCGGGTGGCTGATCTTCAAGGTCGCCGCCCAGCGGTGGGGTGAGAAGACCGCTGACCTGCCGATGGTGCTTGAGCCACCGGTCGATCCGGAGATCGATCACATCCGCGGGCCGGAGGACGCCCAGCTCACACTCGTCGAGTACGTGGACTTCGAGTGCGCGTACTGTGCGCACGCCACCGGTTCGTGGGACGATCTGCGCGCCCACTTCGGGGACGACCTGCGGTATGTGGTGCGCCATCTGCCGCACCACCCGCACGGGCCGATTGCCGCGCGGGCGTCCGAGGCAGCGGCGAACCAGGGGATGTTCTGGCCGTGGCTGGACTTCGTGTTCACCCGTCAGCATGCGCTGGAGCGCGAGCATCTGATCGGCTACGCCGCCGAGCTTGGGCTCGACGTCGAACGGTTCATCGCGGATCTCGACAGCACCGCGGTGATCGAGCGTGTCGAGCGCGACCTCGCCAGTGCCGTCGCCAGCGGTGCGCACGCCACGCCGACGTTCTTCGTCGAGGGTCGTCGTCTGCGCGGCAGCTACGACGCCCGCACTGTCACCGCGGCGCTCGAAGCCAGTCGCCGCGGCCCCCGAACTCAGGAAGTCCCGTCCTGAGCGGGACGAACTACAGGATAAGAACATGCCAAACAATTCTTTCGGTGAATCCTCTTGTACCGCTGCGGCCAGCGGCATGGTGGAAGTGCGCGGCGCGCGCGAGAACAACCTCAAAGAGGTGGACGTTTCCATCCCGCGTAACGCGCTGGTGGTGTTCTCCGGCGTTTCCGGCTCCGGCAAGTCCTCGCTGGCCTTCGGCACCATCTACGCCGAGGCGCAGCGGCGCTACTTCGAGTCGGTGGCCCCCTATGCGCGGCGCCTGATCGACCAGGCCGGCGTGCCGGACGTCGATGCGATCGACGGCCTGCCGCCGGCGGTGGCGTTGCAACAGCAGCGGGGCTCCAGCAACGCGCGTTCCTCCGTGGGCAGTGTGACCACCCTGTCCAGCCTGGTGCGGATGATGTATTCGCGCGCCGGCGCCTACCCAGCCAACCAGCCGATGCTGTACGCCGAGGATTTTTCGCCCAACACGCCGCAGGGAGCGTGCCCGACCTGCCACGGCCTGGGCCATGTGTACGAGGTGACCGAGGCCATCATGGTGCCCGATCCCTCCCTGAGCATCCGCGAGCGGGCGATCGCCTCCTGGCCCCCCGCCTGGCAAGGCCAGAACCTGCGCGACATCCTGGTCAGCATGGGCTACGACGTTGACCGACCGTGGAAGGACCTGCCGAAGAAGGACCGCGACTGGATTCTGTTCACCGAGGAAACACCGACAGTGCCGGTGTACGCCGGCTTCACGCCCGCCGAGACCCGCACGGCGCTCAAGCGCAAGATGGAGCCGAGCTACATGGGCACCTTCACCGGCGCCCGGCGGTATGTGCTGCACACCTTTGCCAATACCCAAAGCGCACTGATGAGAAAGCGCGTGTCCCGGTTCATGGAGGGCAAGCCGTGCCCCACCTGCCACGGCAAGCGGCTCAAGCCCGAGGCGCTGTCGGTCACCTTCGCCGGCGTGGACATCGGCGCGTTCATGCAGATGCCGCTGGACCAGTTGGCGGCCTTGCTCGAACCCATTGCCCAGGGCGATTTCCGCGCCCATGCAGCGGGGGCGGCTACGGACAAGGAAGCGACCCGACGCGACCGTGCCGAACGCGCGGCCTCCGGCCGTGCCGTCCATGCGGTATCGCCCGACGTGCGCCGCACCTCCGCGCTGTCGGAAGAAAAGCGCCTCGCCGCGCAGCGCCTGGCCGGCGGTGTGATGGCGCGCCTGCGTCAACTGCGTGGGCTGGGCCTGGGTTACCTGACGCTGGACCGGGCCACGCCGACGCTTTCGGCCGGCGAGTTGCAGCGCCTGCGGCTGGCCACGCAATTGAGTTCCCTGCTGTTCGGTGTTGTGTACGTGCTCGACGAGCCCTCGGCGGGGTTGCACCCCTCCGACAGCCAGGCGCTGTACGACGCGCTCGACCGGCTGCGTGACGCGGGCAACTCGGTGTTCGTGGTCGAGCACGACCTGGACCTGATGCGCCGCGCGCAATGGCTGGTGGATGTGGGGCCGGATGCCGGGGAGCGTGGCGGCCGCGTGCTCTACAGCGGCGAGCCGGACGGCCTGCGCAAGATTGCCGAATCGCGCACCGCCCGCTATCTGTTCGACGAAATCGCCGCGCCGGGAAGCCGGGCACGCGAAGCGACCGGCTGGCTGGAGCTGCAGGGCATCCATCGTCACAACCTGCATGGCGTGGACGCACGCATTCCGCTGGGCGTGCTGACGGCCGTCACCGGCATCTCCGGCTCGGGCAAGTCCAGCCTCGTCGCGCAGGCGCTGCCGGAGCTGGTGCTACTGCACCTGGGCCACGAGCCCGAGGACGACGCGGCCGAAAGCGCCACCAGCGAAGGGCCGGCAGTGATCGAAGCGACTGGCGGTCATCTGGCGGGCGACGTGGACGCCATACAGCGCCTGGTGCAGGTGGACCAGAAGCCGATCGGGCGCACGCCCCGGTCCAACCTGGCCACCTACACCGGCCTGTTCGACCACGTGCGCAAGCTGTTCGCCGCCACGCCCGATGCGCGACGCCGCCGCTATGACGCCGGGCGCTTCTCGTTCAACGTGGCTAAGGGGCGTTGCGAGACCTGCGAGGGCGAGGGCTTCGTCAGTGTGGAGTTGCTGTTCATGCCCAGCGTGTACGCCCCGTGTCCGACGTGCCATGGCGCACGCTACAACGAGGCCACGCTGAAGGTGCAATGGAACGGGCGCAACATCGCCGAGGTGCTGCAGATGACCGTGGACGAAGCCAGCGAATTCTTTGCGGGTGAAGACGCCGTGGCCCGGCCCCTGCAATTGCTGCGCGATATCGGATTGGGCTATCTGCGCCTGGGGCAACCGGCCACGGAACTTTCCGGTGGCGAGGCGCAGCGCATCAAGCTGGCGACCGAGCTTCAGCGCAGCCAGCGCGGCCGAAGCCTGTACGTGCTCGACGAGCCAACCACCGGGCTGCATGCGTCCGATGCCGACCGGCTGCTGGTGCAGTTGCAGCGCCTGGTCGATGCCGGCAACACCGTGGTGATGATCGAGCACGATATGCGCGCGGTGGCTCAGGCCGATTGGGTGATCGACGTGGGGCCTGGTGCAGGCGCTGCCGGCGGCAGCATCGTGGTGGCGGGCTCCCCTCAGCAGGTGGCCCGAACGTCTGGCAGCCGAACCGCTCCGTTCCTTGCGCAGGAGTTGGCGCGGGCCGAGTAGCTCAGTTCGCCAAATGTTGCCAGCTTTCGCGGGGTATTGATCGTCGCCAAACGACGGTGGCGATCAATGCCCGAATCGCGTCATCCTTCCTGAGTCAGAGCAAGATAGGGATTGTTGGGCGGTATTTCGGGGAATGCCAAGGACCCATCTTCAAGGAGGTAGCCATGCAGTCGGCGGGACTTCCTCGGGCCCGTGACTTCACAGGTCCAAATGTTCAGGCCATTGGGGTGCTTGCGATGTAGCTGCAGCTTCTCGAAGCGCTTCTGCACCCACTGCCAATCCTGTTGATTCTCCTGCTTGGCGAGCGCGGCCACTTCGGGATGCTCCTGCGCATAGCGTTGGAACACACCCGGGCTGACCAGGTAGGCCGTGTCATTCACCGTATGCACGAGCGCCTTCGCGTCGTTGATGATGAGCCGTCGTGAGGTGATTCCCTGCTTCAGCCAAACCATGAACTGTTCCGTGGATGGCTTCGTTGCCGATGACCCAGGCGTAGGCGCGGGTACAGGTGATGGAATGGACGTCGCGGCTGTTGCTGGCGCGGGAGGGTGGAGGAACTCTTCGGCATCCTGTCCAACGCCGGCCGACTCACCTAAGCCCACCATCGCGAGCAAGTCCTCCATGACGTCGGGCACGGGCTGGGCCGCGGGCGGTGAAACGATGGTGGTGCTGTCGTCCTCCCAAATTGGAGGCTCTTGACCTCCCTGCGCTGGGTTCACCGAGACGGTTGGCACGGGAGCCGACATGCTGGCGTCGTTTTCTGCGGGCGTCGCGTCGATCTCTACCGTGCCTGCGAAAGGTGCTGGTCGCTCGCCAGACTCCCAGATCAGCGCGGGAGCGAGACGCAACAGGGTGAACGAATGGGACCAGCCGGTCGTGCTGGTGACGGTCGCGCGCCAGACCGCTTTGCCGTCCGAGGTGGGCTGGAGCATGCCGTGGTCCTGCAGCACGTTGAACACGGCGGTGTTGTTCGCAGGAATGCCATCGATCCCCTGAGACAGGAGGTGTGCGCGCAGTTTGTCCGAGACCGTCTTGCTCACCAGCCACAAACCATCCTCGGTGAGCCAGCCATCGGAGGCTTCCGGCTGGTTCAGCTTCAACTGTTCCTTGAGCAGGTAGCGCAACCCGTCCAGCAGCTTGCGTTGCAGTGCGTGCTTAGGCGCGGCCATGGCGCGCGCCGGATCGCCGCCCAGCTCCTGGGCCACCGACGCCCGGTCTGCTTGCACGACGAGTTCCCCCAGTACACCGGCATGTTCGTACTGACCGGCCAGCACATAGAGCAGCGGTGCCCAGAGAGCCGGATAGTCGCTGAGCCAGTCCAGGACGTGGCGGTCGAGCAGTTGGCGATAGAGCAAGCCTGTTGCGGCGCTGTGCAGGCGGTATTCGCGGTCGTCACGGTAGCGAAATCGGTACGCCTGGTGCAGCGGGCCATGCCACGGATGCCAAGTACTGCCGTCGGCCAGTTCGACGTGTAGATCGACGGCGATCTTGCCAATATCGTGGAGCAGCGCAGCATAGGCGACGGCGGCGGTCCAGGCTTCGGACTGCGCCGCCTGGTCTTCGGGACTGGCACCGATGGGCAGCAGATGGGACTGCCGCAGTTTCAGGCTGTAGGCCACGATCTCCAGGCCGTGGTCGAGCATGCCGCCCGGATAGGCATGGTGATGCGCTTCGGAGGCCGGAAAGGCTTGGACCAGTTCGGCGTAGCGTTCCAGGGGCGTGCGGTACAGGGTGACGAATTGCCGGTGTGAGAGCGACGTGCGCTGCCAGATGTGCTCCAGCAGCTTCTGCCGGCGTGGGGTGGCCAGCAGCGATGCGGCCGACTCAGGACGCAGCAGCCCTTTCGGGAGGTCGGTGACGGGTGATGGCGTCGGTGCGGCAGCGACCGGGGGCCGTTTTCGCTGGAACAGGGAGAGCATGTGAGGTGTCCTAATGACGGGCCGACCGGGAGGCCTTTTGGCCTTTTCGAGGTAGGGCCTTTCCCCTTGCACCCCATTCCCTTGCCATTTCGACCCTTTGGCCTTTAACCGTTTCGGTATAGCGGGGCCTGGATCGCGGCTCCACCGTCAATGTGGAACCCGCTCGAATGCATTGGACGGCGACCAGGCGCTGGCCTCGGTCTATGCTGCGAAGGCGCTGCTTCCGCCGGGTAGGTTGCTTTCTAGGCGTCAAAGTTGACAAACGCGACAAAGGCGACTAGAGTGAAACCTGTCTCAAACCTACTTGGGAGATGACCATGCCCACTGCCATTGAATTCATTGCCGACCGTCTGCCGCGCGTCACGGTGGAAGATGTACGCCGCTTCGCGGATACCGTCGAAATCCGGGATGCCACGGCTTTCGCGGCCGAGTTGCAGGCGTTCGTCCACGAGCGCGTGGAAGCGGTAACACTGCCCGCCAACTTGCAGGGGGAGACCGTTGGGCAGGCCCTTGCACGCAAGGCGGCCGCGCTGCGCGCCGACACGCGCTGGGCACCGAATGAAACCGACGTCCAGCGAGGCCGTGCGGTGCTACTGGAAACCTTCAACCAGCCGCACAACCTGCCGCCCGCGGAGTTCGCCAAGCTGGCGGACAAGTCGCGCCAGCAGATCTACAAGGACATCCTCGCGCGTCGGCTGCTGGCGCTGAACGTGGGGCCGCGCGGTCAGAAGCTGCCCGACTGGCAGCTCGACCCGGTAAAGCAGCAGTTGACCCAAACCGTGCTTCAGGAGGTCGAGGGTATCGATCACTGGACGATCTACCGCGCACTGTCCGAACCGCTCGAAGGCTTGGGCGGTCGCTCGCCGGTGGATGCGGTGACGCATGGCACGATCGACGCCGTGGCCGAGGCCGTGTTTAACGTGCTGGGCGTTCAGGTGCATTGAAGCGAGACTGCCATGAACCACGAGCTGCCTTCTTTTCTGATCGATGCCGGTGAACTGCTCCAGCATGTGAGCCGCGTCGTCTATCGGGGCAGCCCGCTGTACTATGGTCGCAGCAGCACCAATCGCTACGACGACCCGGCCCGAGCCTACGGCGTGCTCTACCTGGGGCGCGACCTGCCCACGGCGTTGATGGAGTCGGTGTTTCACAAGCATCAGTGGCTTGATGACGCGAAGCGCTCGATCGCATTGAAAGAAGTCCAGGGCAGGATGGTGCGCGCTGTAGGGGTGGTGGCCGACGTGCTTCTGGCCGATCTCACGGCACCGAGCGTCATGGCGGGCTACTTTGGCCTGAACCTGGAGCAGTTGGCCAGCCGCGACTACACGCACACGCAGCAGGTGTCCGCTCAGGTGCATGCGATGGTCGGCGACGACGGCCAACCTCTGTTCGACGGAGTGCTCTATCCGTCGCGCAACAACTATCCCGCCAAGAGCATCGCCCTGTTCGAGCGTGCGGGAGCGAAGGTCAGCGTCATCGAGGACATCGATCTGGTTGACCATGTGGATTGGCCGCGTTTCGTTGCCACCTACCGCATCGGCGTGGAACCCGACCCGGGCCCGGTGGAACCGGATGACGAAGCGTCCTGAAGCAGCGAGAAAACACATTGAAGCCTGAAACGGAATGAAGTGGAGCACCCTGGAATAGACATCCCTCAGTAGCAGGAGACGACCATGAACACCACAACTCGTACCAGCACCGCAGAACGTATCGGCCGCGCATTTGGCCGTGTATGGCGTGCCTATGCGCGTGGCGAACGGCGGGTATCGAATTGGTTGATGGTCAAAGGGGTGCCTTCGGTTGGTGCCACAGTGCTGCTGTGGGCGGTCAAGCTGGCTGTGCTGGGCGCGCTGCTCTACGTCGCCTTCTGGTTCGCACTCGTGTTGTTGGGAGTCGTGGTGGCGGGATGGGCTGCTGCTGCCAATACCTCGGATGAAGACGAGTGGCCTTTCACCGACCTCACCGAACTGCGCAAGACGCCGGGCTACGATCCCAACCTGTACAACGATACGTCGCACGAGTTGTACACCGACGACTGACCGGCGCCGCGCTACTTCAGCTTACCTCCGGTAAGGGCCCCAGCGCCCTTACCGCCTGCTTGGCCGGCACTCTTGCTGCCATCCGAAAGCCCTTGGATGACGTGTCCAGCCCGAATCCCAACCCAAGTAAGGCTCGCAAGCCAAAAACCCGGCAAGACCAGGAACATCGTGCCCATGACGAACATCAGGAGCAGGTCGCCAAAGGCATTGTTCAACCCCACCAGCGGATCGAAGTTAGTGTGCGGCCGGTTCCAGCCGAAGCCCCACCCATAGAGCGCATCGAGGATGGTGCTGTCGATCCAGCGAGCGAGTTGGAACCAGAAATCGGTGAAGAACAGCGCGAACTGCACGACGCTGACGGTGACGACCGTCTTCAGGTCATAGGTGCCGACGACCAGCACGAGCGGGATGCAGATGACCAGCGCCATCTTGAGCAAGGCAAGCACCATGGGCAGCGCCTGGCGCACCACGTCCATGGCAGGGAATGCGGCAAGTGCCCCGACCGCCATTCCTACGTCCCCCGTGGCCCGCGTCACGATGTTCGGCAGGGTCTTGTCGATCTGGCCGCCGTAGTCGGTATAGACCGAACCCTGGTTGAGCTTCTGCTGTCGCGGTGACGCGATGGTACGGACCACCGAATCGTCCACCTCGGTACGGCTGAGGAACCCGGCCCAGCCCGCCAAGCGATTCAACAGGCTGGGGTCCACCTGGCTCAGCAGCCGTGCTCGCAGGCCGTTGCTGCCATCGGCCCACCACTGCCTGCAAGTCGGGTAGCCGCCGCCACTGGCCACCTGCGCAAGCCCTGCGTCGCGAGTGTCGTCATAGGGCCATGACTCGCGCGCCGTGCTGGAGCGGTAGCTGTCGTAGTAGCCGCCGGTGTCCGTGAAAAACCTCGAACCGATCCATGTCACGTCGTTCATTTGAGCTTCGTCCAGCTCCGGTCGCGCCATGAACAATTTAGCGCGTGCTGGCCCGTAGCAGTCGTGTGTGAAATCGGCCACTTCCTGAGCCAGCACCGGGTCGTTGATGCGGGTAGCGTCGATCTCCATGCGCATCTGTCGCAGGTCTGTTCCGCACGGGATCGCTGCCACCGAGGCACTGGTGACGGCGCGCGAGAGCGCGTGCATGAATGCCCACCAGACCGGCACCTTGGCACTCTGGTTGTTGATGGTGCTGAAGGACTGGGACCAGCCGGTATCCGTGGGCTGCGGCACGCTGACCTGGCATTGAGCCGAGCGCGAGCTGTCGTACTGAATGGTGTTGAGGTCCACGTCGATGAAGGGGATGCCGGCGAACATCACGACCACGATGGCGACGAACACCCGGTTCTCAATGCGTGCGGCCGAGAGCACGCCCTTATTGCCTTCGTCTGCACCCTCCCCACGGGCCTTGAGCCATTCCTGCACGATGATCGCCACGAAGGGCAGTGCGAATACCCCGCTGGATACCAGTACCGCCCAGATGCCGTTGTTGACGATCCAGGAAACCAGGGTCAGGTAGTACTCCAGGTAGTCGGTCGCGAAAAGCGTCATGGCTCGGATCTCCCCTCAGCCCTGCATCAACAGGCTGGCTTCAAGCGCCACGATGGCAACGACGCCGGCGATCTCGCTGCGCACCAGGCGGCGCCGCGCTTGCGCGTCGTCCTCGCGCGCCAGCAGTCGGCGACGCATCCAGACCCAGCCGTAGGCCGTCGCGCCGTACAGGCACAGCCGCCAGACCAGGAAGTAGCCCGCTGCTGCCGCCAGCCAACGCTCCCAGCCTGCGACGCTTCCGACGAGGTAGATGCCAACGATGTTGGCGCACACGGCGACGGCCGCGAGTACCACCGTCCACAGCAGCGCCTTTGCTGCGCGCCGGCTGAACAGCCAGCGCGGGCGCAGCCAGGCCGCACGCATCGGGCTCATGGCCGGCCTCCCGGATTGCCCTTCTGCAACTGATCGAGGCGGTCAGGCACCGGATCGCCTTCGTAGATCCCACGCGAGCCCGCCGCGCGCGTGCCGTGGCGCTGGATGATCGCCATGGGCGAATTGTTTGCCAGCTCCCGGCGCAGCTCCAGCTCGGTCTTGAGGTTGCGGATCTCGCGATCGAGCGTGTCGCTCTCGTGGTTCACAGCTTCCACGGCGAGCTGGTTGGCCGCCACGTTGGGCTCTTTCTTGCCGGTCAGCAGCGTGCGTTGCAGCAGTAGCGCTTTCTCCAGCACCGACGCCAGCGCAACCTCGGACGCCAGGCGCTGCGACAGCAGGTGCTGGTCCGGCTCGTCGCGCAGTGCCTCGATCACTCCGCGTGTGATGGGCAGCGACGCGCTGCCGGCCTCGCGCAGGTTTTCGGGCGTCGTGTTCTTCGCCTTGGAGACCAGGTCCTGGAGCGCCTGCAGCTTGGCATCGTACTCATCCTGGATCAGCGGCGTCAGCCCGACGCCGGGCACCGTCTCCGTCTTGGTGCAGGCGTCGCAGGTGCGCTGCTCCTTCTCGCCGAGCACCCGCGTCGCCCACTCGACGGCCGCTTGCGGCGTGGTCCAGGTCTGGCACGACAGGCTCGCGCAACTTGCCGGTGCGATTGCCGATGTGTCGGTCACACCGCGGCCATTGACCAGGTTGTAGCCCGCGCGGGTGACGTCGCCGACCACCTTGATCGCGGGCTGACCGGAGCCGCCGGCATTGCTTCCCCCGACCCAAGGCACGCCGTCGTTGCCACGGCGCGTCTCGGCTTGCTCGACGGCCGAGACGGCATCCGTGCTCGAAACAGCATCGCGCAGTGCCAACCCCTCTGCCATCTGGCTCCAGCCGAGCTGGCCGCCGGCCGTTTCGGCCATCTTTTCGGCCATGGCGCGGCACGTCAGCTTCGAGCGGTCGAAATCCAGCCGCGCTTGCAGAACGCCGTTGGTGAGCAGGTTGTAGAGGCCCGGATCAGCCCGTTGGATGATCAACGCCGGCAGGGAGGCCACAGCACTCGTAGCACTCTGGATCACCGAGGACATGATCTGCTGAAAGCCATTGGTCACGCCGTTGAGCTGATTTTTCAACGTGGTCTGGATGCTCATGTCACCGCAGATCAGATTGCTGTTCCAGCCGACACCCACGCCGAGCGAGCGCATGCCGGCTGCGCGACCCATCGAAACGGCGCTGCCGCCGCCGATGGAGTACATGACGTCATCGCCGATGACGTTGCCGCTGGTCTGGTAGCCCAGTTGGCCCCAGGCCACGCCGCTTGCCAGAACCAACGCGCCGGTGAGCGCCAAACAGATCCTCTTGCCACGAGCCGGAGGGGAGAACTGCATAGAGTCGAAACGCTTCATCGCGGCACCTCAAAGGAAATCAACGCTTCCAAGGAACACCTGTCCACGGCGTTCGCAGCAGGCATACGGCCGCCACAGTGCCCAGGCGTAGTCGCCTTGCTGGGCCTGGGTCAGGAAGCCGGTGCGTGGGAAAACCGTGCAAGACGAGGACAGGACGGGCGTGAGTTCCTGCCACTTGCCAGTCGAGGCATCACCCTCCATCAGCGCGCCGGCGGGCCAGTAGCCATCGCGGGCGTTGGCAAGCAGCGGCTGGTACACGTGCAACTGCCCCCGGCGAGTGACGATATCTCCCGCACGCTGGGCCACCACGGCCCCCGATTTGTGGTCGTCGGTCTGGTGCAGGAAGCCGCCGCGGGGATACACGTTGCCCCAAAGGTTCATCGTGGTGCGTGCGCCGACCTCGCGCATGCCGGGAATCAATGCCTCCGGGTAGGCCATCTCGGGCACGTTGTAGCGCCAGGCAAGCGTGTCCAAGGTGCTGAGCAGATACGGCATGAATGCCGTTCCTGCGCCCTCGCAGAAGTAGCCCGAGGACGAAACAAACTGGTTGAACACCTCGACGCCGGGATGGCCGATCACGTCGGCGTTCTTGAATTTCGCAAGATTGTTTTCGTGATCCTCGTTCGTCGTTCCATCGCCCCCCGCTTGGGCGGACGGATTGGCCGTACTCATCGCCCGGACTTCGACCCACGGGTTCTCGCCCGTGTTGCTGTAGCTGGAGACGACCGCATCGGGGATGTAGTGGCGCACCTTGACAGAGGTGCGCACCGTGCATCCTCCCCAGGTGCAGTAGAGCCAGTAGCAGATACCTACCACCCGGTACTCCAAGCAATCGGGCGAGGCCACCGAGGCAACGATGGCGGTGGTGTTCAAGGCGTAGCTACCCGTGGCGCTGAGCAGCAGCAAGGAAGCCACGCCGGCCCGCATGCGGCGCATCAGGTCGAATGGTCGCGTCATGGCTGGGTCCTCCGACGCTGCTCGATGCGCGCGACAGCGCGGGCCACATCCGGCTCGCCATAGACCACGTAGCGCTGATCCACCACGACAGCCGGGATGCTGGTGATGCCCAGGCTCCATGCGTCGGTGACGCCCTGGTATGCGGAAGCGATGCGGCGCTGTAGGTCGGCGCCGCCTTGGCTCAGCCGACGCTTGACGGTGGCCGCCGCCTGTTCGGGGGCGGCGGGCAGTTCCGCAGAAAGCTCCGCTTCAATCCGGCGGGCTTCGTCCAGCTCGATCAGCCGCTCGCCGCCCATGGTCTTGACCGGGTGGTGGCTGTCGGTGACGACCAGTACGTCGGCTGCGAAGGCGACGGGGCTGAACACGGCCAGGGACGCCGGCAGCGCCACGACGAGACCAAGGGTTCGCCAGCCCGACGCGAACGTGGAAAAGGATGCCGGCATGTCGCGTGCCCCGAAAGTTGATCAGGGCCATAGTCAAACGCGAACCCGATGCCACCCCAACAAACAATGCGCATCGCGGGCTGCCCGCATACCTGCTTGTCCCGCGCCATAAAAAAACGGAGGCCGAAGCCTCCGCGGGGATCAATGAAGCAATGCGACCGTTACAGCAGGCCTGACTCCGCAAAGGAGAACGGGGAACCTTGGCCTACGATGATGTGATCCAGTACCCGTACATCGATGAGCGCCAGCGCGGCCTGCAGTTGCTGGGTCAGCACACGATCCGCGCTCGACGGCTCGGAGATGCCCGAGGGGTGCTGGTGCGCGAAGACCACCGCGGCGGCGTTCAACTCCAGCACACGCTGTACGACGACACGTGGATAAACAGAAGTCGAGTTGATCGTGCCCCTGAACAATGGCTCGTAGGCCAGCACCTGGTGCATGCTGTCCAGGAACACAGCGGCGAATATCTCGTTGGGTTCAGCGACCAGTTTCACGCGCAGATAGTCCCGCACAGCGGCCGGTCGGCTGAGGCACGGTCCAGCTTTGAAAACCCGCCTCTCCAGCAGCACGATGGCTTGCTGGATGATCCAGTCCTCGTGTTGGGCAGCGGTGACGGAAAGCGACTCCGGGCAGGAGTCGTTGACGACAAAAGACATGGCGAACCTCCAGACGGTGAGATCGGAGGGCGCGCGCCCTAGGAGGGCCAGCCCTCCTAGGGAACGAACAAGGTGCATCCATCACCGCGGCAGCGGCGATCGTTCGCGACCAGGATGCGAGGCGAACGGGTTGCGGTCAGCGCAGCGGACTGCGCCGTAGCCTTGAAGACCGGGGCTACCTGGGCATGTCGCCGACGACGTCGGCAGGCATTTCGGATGTGGGTGTGCCGGTCGGACCGTCAGCCGTCAGCATGTCCATGGCAGACAACAAGGCGTCGCCCTCGATTGGTCCCTGCAGCAGGATGGCCTGGCCCGTCTCGCGATCAAGCAGACGCAGTGACGGTGTGGCGGTAACGCCGCTCTTGGTGGCTTCCGCGGCCTGGGCGCGGATAGCGGCACTGGACCTTTCGCTTGACATGCACTGCTCGATGGCTGGCGTCGATTCGGGGTAGCGCAAGCCATCCGGCAAGCCCAGGCCGTCGCTGCGCGTGTGGGCATAGACCCATTCGACCGCCTGCCAGAACGCGGCATGCCCGCCAGCTTCGGCTGCGCATTCGGCCAGACGTGCCTCGGCCGACGCGGCCGGCTCGTGCGCGGCTAGCGGCTGGTGGTGCCATTGCAGCGCCACGTCGGCGTTGGTGCCCACCCACCGTTTGAGCTGCGGAAAATATTCCCGGCAGAACGGGCACTCCAGGTCGGCATAGAGCGTCAGCGTGAAACGGCCTTTGGGGTTGCCCATTAGCCAGGGCGGCCCGGCCACCGGTGCCATGCTGACCGGCGTGGGCGGCTGCGGCGGGGATTCGCCGGGCGACCTCGGCACAAGCCAGATCAGCAGCAGCGCGACCAGCACAGCAACCAATGCCCAGGGCCAGCGGGGCCGCCCGTTGCGGCGGCGGAACGCCTGGACCTGCATCGGAATGGAAGGACGTTTCTGTTCCATGGCGTTCTCCGTCTTACGACAGTTCCAAGGCCGGCGACTCGATGCCGCGCGCCTGGTCGATCTTCTCGGCCACCTTGAAGGCCGCTTCCAGTTCGGTGCAGCCGTAGTGCTGCATGAGCTGGTAGCGCTCGGCCTTCTCTTCGGGTTCGGTCTGCGCCAACGCCAAGTACAGGCTGGGCGGCACGGCACGGAACAGCACTTCCATGCTCTTGGAAAGGATGACGCCCTCGGTGAACTTGCCCGCTTCTTTGCGCGCCGAGAGCATCAGCGCTTTCTGCGCGGGCGAGAGTTCGCGGAAGCGTGCAATCTTCTCGACCTCATCGGGCGGCATCGACAGGCAGATCCACCACTCAATCATGTTGAGCATGGGCTCCGCGGCACGCGGCAGATCGTCGATATTTTGTGTAGCCAGCCAGAACCAGGCCCCTAGCTTGCGCCACATTTTTGTAATTTTTACAACGTAGGGCGCGAGCAGCGGGTTCTTCGTGATGATGTGGCCTTCGTCGGTCACATTGATGATCGGACGGCCCAGGTACTGGTCGCGCTCGGCGATGTTGTTCACCGTGCTGATCAGGCTGATGTAGGCGATGGAGAGCTGCGCGTTGTAGCCCTCCCGGGCATAGGTCGCGAGATCCACCAGCGTGATGTCGGCCTCGGGCCACGGCGTGCCATCGCGATCGAACATCTCGCCGTCCGTGCCTTGGCAGAACATGTCCATCGCGTCCGCCATCTCCAGCAGCCGCACGCGCCGCATCTCGGGCAGCGTCGGGTCCTGGCCGCGCGTGCGCAGCGCGTTGCGCACGTCGCGCGTGAGCACCGTGCGTTTCTCGGCCACGCAGTGTTCGGCGGCATCGAGGATGCACTGGCGGATCAGCGAGCGATCGGCCCGCGTCATCCGGGCTTCTTCCTTGTCCTCGCCGCCTGTGATCATCAGCCGTGCCGTGATCTCCAGTTCACCCAGCACGTCGCGCTGCTCGTCCTCCTCCATGACCGAGGAATCGGCTGGCAATTCTTCATCCAGTGCATCGGCATCAAGCGTCTGCACGTTGCTGGGCGTTTCGATCAGCCGGCGAGCGTCGGCGAACGGCGCCAGGCTGATGCCTGAGCCAGGAGCCAGCTTGACCCGGTTTACGGTCAGACCCAGGCGCTTGGCGAAGTCGCTGAACAAGCCGAAGCTGTTGCCGGCTTCCACGATGAACAGCCGCGGCCGGTAGATGGCCGTGACCTGATTCAAGAGGTTGTTGAGCGTTGCGCTCTTGCCCGAGCCGGTGGGGCCGAATAGGAACAGATGGGCGTTCATCTGCCTGTCCAAGCGGTTCAGCGGATCAAACGTGATCGGCCCGCCACCGCGGTTGAAGAACGTGTTGCCCGGATGGCCCGTACCCTGGCTGCGTCCCCACGCCGGCGAGAGATTCGCCACATGCTGGGCGAACATCAGTTGGGTGAACCAGTTCCGCCGATCCTGCGCAGGGTTGTAGCAGCACGGTAGCCAGCGCAGGTAGCTGTTGAGCGGCGCAACTTCATCGTCCTCGCGCACGGGCTGCAACCCCGCGTTGAGCATCACGTTGGCGAGGTCCAGGCCGCGCCTGTCAAGCTCGGCTTCGTCGCGCCCGCGCAGATAGAAGGCCAGCGTGCCGCGGTAGAGCTTGTGCGCGCTGCCGATGAGCGAGCGCGCCTCCTGCACATCCTTGAGCGTCTGCTCCGATGCCAGTGTTTCGCCGACAGCCTTCTTCGCCAGGTGATTCAGGTGCGATTCGAGGATGTCCTGGGGCGTCGCCACCATGGTCAGACACATCGTGGTGTCTTCGGGCATCTGATCGAAAAGCGTGTTGATCGCATCGCCCTTGCGGGTTTCGCCAGTCAGGTGTCCCGTACCGGGCGGCATGCGTAGTCGGTCGGTGACCAGCACACGGTGCGGCATGCCGTCGAAGTACCAGGTACCGTGCCCGGCATCGGAGCGAGGCTGACCGAAGAACAGCCGTTGGCTGAAATCCCGACCACTCGCCAGCTCGATCTCGCCTTCCTCCACCTCGTCGGGATAGCGGGCCAGCGCATAGAAGCGCTCTCGATTCTCAGCGCTTGGCCCGAGCATCGTTGGGCGTGGGTTGAACCACCGCAGCAACCAGTCGTGAACATCGGCCGCGACCATGCGCCGGGCCTGGATGCCGGCGTTCGCCAGGCCGCCGCAAAGGCGATCGCAGACGATGTTCAGCATTTGCTCGGGTGTCTGGCCACGGCGGTTCGCCTGGCCGGTGGCCCGGCGATAGACCACCATGCGCACGCGCCGCGTCTGGCCGCGCCAGCGCAACCGCGTGACCACCGTGTCCTCGAACAGGCCGCCGGGCTTGGCCACCGCGCGCAGGTGGTGGCCGAAGAAGCGAAGATAGAACTCGGTGAAGGCTGTGCCGCGAGCGCGCGGCTGCACGTAGTTGCGCAGGGTCTGCATGTACTGGTCGAAGCTGGGTTCGTCCTGGGCGTAGAGCTGGAGCACCCAGGGGTTCTCGTCCAGCTCATCGAACGAATCCTGGAGCGCGTTTTCGAGCGCATCGCGGGCATGCGCGAGCCAGCCAGGCTCCCGACCTTCGGTGCCCAGCGGGACCAGCTCGTAGAAGGCTGCGACCGATTGCCCGTCCTCCAGCAGCATGGACTTCGACGGCGGCAGGAACTCCACCCACGGCAGCAGCTCCGCGAACGACTGCGCGACGTCGTACAGCGCCTGCTCGTCCGCCACGGTCGCCGGCTTGCGGCCCTGGATCGTCGCTCCGGGTTCGGCGATGCCGGCTTGGCGCAACGCCTCGACGTGGCGCTGCCAGCCGTCCGGCTGCTCGTCATTGCCACCATCGGATGCAGCCAGCTTCGGCCAAGGGAGTTTCCAGCGCATCAGTAGTCCTCCACGCGCTCGCCCGGCATGGCGTACTGCACGCGCTGGTACAGGGGGAAGACTGTCGTGTAGCCCGGAACAGGCACGGGGTCGGTACCCGCCAGGTGCGGGTACACATACATGACAAGATCGGGGTTCGGGAGGCGGTGGAACTGGCGATAGACCTCGTTTCGCGCCGTGCGCGTGTAGCGCATCTGTTCGGCGGGCGCGGCCTCCACGTCGGCCTCGGTCAGCGGCCGGCGCAGGCTCTGGCGTGCATCGAGCAATTGCCTGCGCGCCACCTGGCCGGCGCCACCGCTGCCGTCGCCGGCGTTCTGCTGCCAGATGTCCATCATCGTGCTGTCGCCGTGCGGGAGCAGCTTTTCCTTGCTGGTGGCACAGCCGCCGAGCACCGCGACGGCGAGGGCCAGCGCCAGGCCCTTATTCAAGTTCGAGAGCATGGCTTTCTCCTGCGCGGTGATCGACCTTGCGGCCTTCGGGATCGAAGTCGATGGCAAGCGGCTTTTCGAGGTGGACGGCGACCTTCGCGCCGGGCTGGACATAGACGGCGGCGAAGGCCTGGCCGTATAGCTTGTTCACCCAGTCGGCCATGTCGCGCACGCCACCGGCCAGGATGCGGCCCACGGCTTCATTGCCCGAGATGCCGACGCTCCCGATGGAGCCGTCGGCGCCGACGTAGGACATCTGGCCGCTGTCGCTGTCGATCAGCGAAGCGACGCCGGCACCGGCGGCGGTAATCAGGGCTTGCGAGCCGAGGTACTGCTGGGCGTTGCTGCGCCGCTCCCCGCTGACGCAGGGAATGCCGTATGGGTCGCTGATCCAGCCCAGGCCGTCTCGCTGCTGGTTGTTCTGCTGGTTGCCGTCGCGGTCTTCGGGGATGGTGCGGATCGTGCCGTCGTGGAAGACGAAGGTGATGCTGCGCACCTGGCCGCGCACGCACGAGAGCGTCCAATCTCCCGATGCGGTGCCGCTGAACACGGCACCGGCCACGTCGGGAATGTCGATGCCATTGGCGGTCAGGTTGTCCGGTCCGACCAACACCTTGAAGGGGTATGGATCGTTAACGGTTCCGTCGATCGGCACGCGGCCGATCAGCGCCGTCATCGCCACCGACCCCATCAGCGTCGAATTGGTCGGTACGGTATAGACCGCCTTGGCGCTCTTGACGCCTGCTGCGCGTGCGCCCGCGTTCGCCACGGTTTCCGCCGTGGTTTCCAACGTGCTCTGCGCGGGGCCGAAGCTCGTCGGGAAGCTCATGCCGCTACCCGTGCCACGACTGCTGTTCCGCCCCTCGGCCTTCCTCGCATCGTCGGGTTCGACCCATCGCACGCCGCCTTCCATGCCGGCCTCGTCGCCGTCGCGCAGCCCCAGACCCACCGGCAGGTCGGCATGGCCGCCGCCACGTCCGCCGATACTGTCCAGACGCCGCTGCAGGTCGGCAAGCAACCCTTCGGTCTGCTGGCGCGCGCTGGCTGCCTGCTCTTGGTCGCGACGCAGGTTGGTACGCTCGGAGTCGAGGGCCGAATTGATGCGCTGATCAATGGAGTTCTCGCGCTGGCGCAGTCGCTGGTTTTCTTCGCGCTGGGATTTGTTGTCCGAGAGCGCGGTCTGAAGCTCGGTGCGCAACTGCTTCACTTGGGCAACGAGCGTCGCCACGGTGTCGCGCGGGGTATCGCCCTCGATGCCCAACGCCTTCATTTCCGCTGGCGTGAGCTTGGCACCGGCATCCGCGGCCGGTGGCGCCGAACTGCTGCCACCCGAGAACAGCCGGATGGCAACGAACAGCACCAGCAAGGCAACCGGGACCATCAGCCACTTCAGGAGTCCATTACTGCGCATGGCGGGCCTCCTTGCGGTCTTCCGGTTGCGGGAGATGCACGGCCGGGTCGAAGCGGTTGATCGCCGGTAGCAGCGATTGCGCCAGGCCGCGCCCGCGCGTCACCAGGTACAGGACGGTCGTGTCCTCGGGCGTGCCACGCGGGCCAAGTGCCTCGTGTTGGAAGGTGGCGGTGAGGAAATCGCCTTGCAGGATGCGCGGATCGAGAGTGATCCAGCCGCTGCTGTTGTTGGTCAGTCGCACGGCAGTGACCCACTGGTCTTCCAGACGCCACGACGCGAGCGCGACCGCGCGCACGGGCAGCGTCGGCATCAGCGTGCCGAGGTCGAGGTCACGACGCAGGTTCACCCGCATGACGCCGGGCAACGGCTCCACAGTGCGCAGCGGAGCGTAGAGGTTCTGCGCGGCGAAGCGCGTCAGGACAACCGGCACCGGGGTCTCGCGTCGCGCCGCCCGCGCACCTGCCTGGTCCTGGGCGCGCGCCGGAGCTTCGTTGTCATCGCCGGGCTGATCGCCATAGCGCGCCGGGGTGCTGTTGCCCTCGACGATGCGCACTGGTTCCAGCTCGGCTTCGCCGTCCTTGGCTGGCTCCGCCGCAATGTCCAGCAGGATCAGCGCGCCCGTGTCGGCGTCCTGCAATTGCAGCCGCGTGGGCTCGATCGGCTCGCTGGCGCGCAGGTACACCGCGCCGCCCGCGCTCTGCACCCGTAGGCGCTCGCCGACGCCCGAGGGTACGCCCACGCGGACGTTGCGGTCGATGAACACGATACGCTCCTGGCCGACCTTCAGCGGCACCGCCAACGGCATACGTTCCCAGCGCAGGATCTCCACCGCCTGGACAGCAGGAGCCGCGGCCACGGCCAACAGCCCCAGCAGCGTGAGTACAGGATGCTTCATGGGGTTTCTCCTTGGGGCGCTTGCGGAGACAGGCCACCAGACGCCGGGCGCGTCGGCTCCGGCGTGCTGATGCGCTGGGGCGCGCCCTCATAGCAGTCGAGCGCCAGGCCGAACGGGTTGCGGGCAGGATCGACGTCCACCCGCGTGACCTTCACGGGATAGCGCACCAGAGCGCGCTTGACTTGCTCGGCGCCGTAGTACTCGTCGGCGGTGATGTCCAGCGTCACTACCCAGTCGCGGTCGGAAACCACGCGCACGCGGGCCGTGGGGTCGTCGCCGTAGCCGCGGCCGGGGATTTCGTAGATGCCGCGCACGCGCTGGCGCAACTCGCCCGTGCTGCGGCGGTAGTCGTAGTCCGCGCGCAGGAAGGCCTGGCAGGATGGGGTGAGGTACGGCGAGAGCGTGTGGAGGTTGCGCGCGTAGTCCTCTTCGCCATTCGTCGGCCAGCGGTTGAGCGTCTGGAACACGTAGAACGTGAACGCATAGACCGATTCGGGCGGCACTTCCCACCACTTCCTGGTACTGCCGGAGCGCAGGTCAGGCGGAACGTGGATGGTCAGATCGCGGGGAGCGCTCCACCAGCCGCCACCCATGACCAGGGCGACGATGATCAGGGCGCCAGCACCCAGGCGAAGCGTCTTGATGTGCGCCTGCAGGTGGGTGATCTCGTTCTTGAAGCGGCTCATCGTGCGCTCCTTCGGGTGGTCCAGAAGCCGGAGCGCGAGATCAGCACATGGCCGCCTACCCAGCCCGCCATCAGCGGATGGCGTGTGGCAATGCGCCATTGCAGTTGCCGATACAGCCAGGTGTCGGGACGCCCGCGCTTGAGGCGGCGAAGAATGCCGCCGCCGATGAACACGCCGAAGGCCACGCCCAGGACGACGAACGTGGGTGCTAGCGCGATCGTGCGGAACACCCACGACAGCGGTGCGCCGACCAGCAGACCGGCGGCGCCGGACAGGCCGCAGCAGATCCACAACTCGTCGGCGGTGAGACCGCGCACCACAACGGGATGTCGATTGAGCCGGTGCGGAAGGAACGTGACCGTCCCGTCCGCACGGACGTGCTGCTGCTCGGACATACCGGCCTCGCTTACAGGATGCCGGTGGCTTCGGTGAGCAGCCAGATGCCGATCACGAGCAAGACGGCGCCGATGGCGACCGTGAGGCCGAACTGGCCCCACGTCTTGCGGCCTGTGTGGATTTCCGCGTAGGTCCCGTAGGCGTGGTAGCACACGCCGATGAACATGGACGCCACCACCAGCAGAGCCACGAGCATGATGATGTCGTAGCCGTAGTTGCGGATCGTTTCCATGATGCCGTTGCCTGTGCCGCGGGTCGGGTTCTCCAACTGCGGCAGACCCTGCGCGAACGACAGGGCGGGCAGCGCTGCGGTGCCCAGGGCCACGGTGGCGCGCTGGGCAAGACGGGAAGTGAGGATGCAGTTTTGCATGGTCATGCCTTTCAGGTCAGGAGAGGAGGAAGAAAGTCAGGACGAGGTACATCGCGACGAATCGGATGCAGACGCCGAGGAACTGGCGCTGGTTGAGGCGGCTTTCGGACCACCCCACGTAGGCCGTTCGCATGGCCCAGACGCCCCAGACGAGCAGGACCGCGAACACGACGCCGACCAGGACGGTCGCCATCGCTGAAGGCGCGATGCCGCTGTTGGCTTGAAATGCCGAGACCTGGGCGCCGTTCATGGCTTGCCCTCCGTGGTCGTCGGCGGTGATGGCGGGACGACCCGCTCCGTGCGGTAGTCGCCGATCAGTTCGGAGGCGTCGCGCGGCTGGGCGCGCGACGGTGTGAGATGGGCCTGGATGCCGGCGCGCACGCGCGCCAGGTCAGCCAGCAGCCTCGGGTAATCGAAGTGGTAGCGCTCGCCCGGCTGGATGGGGGCATGCGTAGCGCTGTCGGCGACGGTGCGCTCCAGCGCGTCGAGCTGGCGCAGCGCTGCGACCAACTCCTGACGCTGCGCCGGGGACTCGGCCAACGCCATCGAGGACTGACCCAGTACAAGGGCCGTCACGAGAAAAGTGGGCACGCCGCGATGCGCGGCGCGCAGCCAGATCGGAGCCAACATCGCGCCATTCCTGTGTGATCAGCAATGGCTAGATCGTGGAGATCGGGGCTGTTTCAGGCCGCAAACAATAGGAACCTGCAGATGACCGGATTGATCTGCTAGAGGTACTTCTTGAAGCTGCCCGCAGTCAGGCTCACGGCCAGTCCCAGCAAGGCGGCGCTCGGCAACAGGATCAGCAATGGATGCACCGAGATCGGCAGCGCCAGGTACGTGATCCACGGCAGCACGGCCAGCGGCATGAGGCTGGCTTTTGCACGGTGGTAGATGAACCCGGATTCGCGGCCCGCGCCGAACCTGCGCACGTCGCGTCGCACCAGACCGTCAATCAGACCGACGAAGGCGGCCGTGAAGATCAGTGGCAGCGTGAGCACCAGGACCAGCAGGCGCACTAGGAAGGTCAGCGTCGTGAAGGCTGCGGCGATGAGGTAGCTCTCGGCCCAGACATAGACTTGGCTGATGTAGTAGCGGAAGTTGCGCGCCTGCTCGTGGCTGGGCGCGCGGACGCGCTCGGCGGTCTGGCTCATGCGCGCCAGCAGCCCCGAGCGAACGAACACCCATTCGTAGCCTGTATCCACCAACTCGTGCGCCGTGCGCCCTGGCTCCTGCACGACCACGCTGCGCGTGAAGTGGCTGGACAGGTGCCCAAGCTCGTACTGCAACATCTGCTGGGAATGGCGCCAGCCCTGATCCTTCCAGAACAGGTGCATGCCGACGCACTCCACCACGATCGAGAACAGCAGCGAGCCAATCAATACCCCGAGCAGGCGAAATGGCAAGGTGATGGTGCCGACGATCAGACCCTGGCGCTGGTTCTGCTCCCGCTGCGCGGTCGAGGCGGCGTCCTTCATGGCGCGGCCTCGTCGGTACTGTGGTCGGTGTCGGTGGCCACCGCAGCAGGCTCGGCTGGAGCAGCATCGTCCAGCAGGTCATCGGGCAAGGCCGCATCCTGCAAGGCAGGGGAGCTGGTGAAATCCCACCACTGCGTGGCCTCGCTGTAGCTCTGGCGCATGTATCCGGCCAGTTGCTGCAGATCCGCCGGCATCACTTCATCCGGGTCTGGTGTCGGCAGCGGCATGCGAACCTTCCAAAGCTGGCCGCCTTGCAGCAGCGCGAAGCACTGGCCTTTTGGCAGGCCGACTACGTGCGATGGCTCGATCATCGGCACGCTGGACATGCTGATGCGGTCCTGGGTGTTCGACGTGAAATCCGTCGCGCCACGGATGTCCGAGCTATCGGTCGCCCCGGAGACGATGGTGGTGGTATAGACCTCGACCTTCGGCAACTGCCGCGTCAGCAGTTCGGCGGTGGCCGTCTCGCGCACGCGCAGCATGAACAGGTTGTTGAAGTTGCCGATCACCTGGCCAGCTTTCGCGCGGTTGCCGATGCGGGCCTCGATATCCGAGAGGGTCTGTGTGTACGCCGTGACCTGTAGCCCGGCACCGCCGCCCTTGTTGATCAGGGGCACGAATTCGTCACCCATGAGTTCATTGAATTCGTCCGCATGGACATTGATCGGCACGCGCGTGCCAGCGGATGCGCCCGGCAGGCCATCGTCGATCCCGTGCTTGTAGATATGGCCCGCGACCGAAACCAGGTCGGAGAACATGGAGTTGCCGACCGCTGCGGCAACCTCGGCGTCGGACAGCGCGTCCAGTCCCACATAGACGATGGCGCGCTTCCTGATGACTTGCATCCAATCGAAGATCGGGCGCGGGTCGGTCAGGTCGGAGTAATTCGGGGCCAGGAGCTGGGCGATCTTGCCGCTGGTGAGCTTTTCCAGCAGCGGCAGCAACGATGCGACGATCTTGTCGAAGTAGGTCTTGTCGTACCGAACTGCCGAGCGCAAGCCGTCGAGCACCGGGTCGTAGTTGCGCGCCTGGGAAAGGTACTGCTCCAGCGCGACCACGCGCTTCTCGCGCCCGATCATGTTGCGCGGGATGTTCTTCTCGTTGAGCTTGGCCTCGATCTGGACGATCACCTCCCAGGCCTTGGGCTCGGTCTTGGCGAAGTAGTGCTGGGCGTACTCGATAAACAGTGCGTCGATGTTGATGACGTGCCGCTGGATCAGCATGTAGTCCGGGCGCTGCCCCAGTTCCACCAAAGCGCGGGCAATGATGTTGACGAAGCGCCACGCGAACTCCCGGAAGGCCGCGCTGTTGCCTTCACCGGAGAGTTGCCCTGCGATACGGGTGGCGACTTCCGAGATGCGACCGAAGCGTCCTACCGCGTTGTAGCGGGCGCTGATTTCCGGCCAACCGAGGTGGAAGATGTAGAACTCGCCTTCACGGCCTGCGCGCTGGGCTTCGACGTACATCCGCTTCAGGAGATCCGCGTCGCCCTTGGGATCGATAACGATCACGACCTCGTGCTCGCCGGCAGCGTTCTTGCGACGGATGTCCTGAGTCACAAACAGCTCGGCCAGCCGCGTCTTGCCCACGCGCGTCGTGCCCAGCACCAGCGAATGTCCGACGCGCTCACCCAGCGGCAGGCTGACGTCCACCTCGTCGGGTTCGATGCCATGCAGCCGCGGCAGGCCACCTACAGGTGGCAGCGGGCGCACAGGGTTGAACGGAACGTCCCAGCCCGTGAGAGCGGAGAGCCGGGACAGCGGGAACGGCGCAAACTCCAGCCGTTCCTCCAGCCGACGCGCCAGGCGATAGGCCGGTGTCGGCTCCGCGTAGCGGCGAAACTCCGGCCGGTATGTCTGCATGAGCCTATGGGTGTGCTTCTGCTCCCACAGGAATCCGCGCCCGATGAAAAGCCGCTGCTGGCTGACGGGCACATCCTTGCTCGTCATCACGTAACGCGGCAGGCGGCGGATGTTGCGCCTATAACGCAGGATGACGCGAGCGTCGCGGTAGCGGATCGCGCCGTAGGCGCCGAACGCCAGGGCGCTGCCGACGCCCATGGCCGGACTCAGCGCGAGCGACCACGGGGCCACCAGGGACAGAAACGCGGCGCCTGCACACGCTGCGACGGTGTATAGCTCCACCGCTGGGCGTAGCAGAACCTCGACCGGCTGTTTCCCCGACATGGCTTCATTGCTCGATGCCGGTGGCCGTGATCAGCGCCGGGTAATGCCGCAGGCCTAGGCGATCGGCCAGGTCGTCTCCGGCTACGGGCGCGAGCGGCACGCCCGGCACCAGGGCACGCAGCCCTGCCAGGCCCTGCGCGGTCTCGACATTGACCACTAGGCCGACCGCGCCGCGTTCGCGCAAAGCAACGCCGCGGCGCTGCAACCAGGCCCGGGAGGCGTCGTCGTCGCCGATGACCACGAACGGCCGCAGGCCGGGCGCTTCGATCACGCGCCGAGCGACGGTGCCAGGCGTGAGTTTGGTGCTGCGCACCGGCAGCATCGCTGCCTCGTCCGCGGGTGTGGCGGGAACCTGTGGCGTCGGAATGGGCGGCCGGGCCGGGACATCGGCGCGCGGCTGGAGGTTGAGGGCCTCGTAGTACGGCAGCGCCGACGTGCCACCGCGATCTTCGACCACGATCAGCGGATCGCCGGCACGCGATGCCAGCGGCAGACCCGCCAGCAGCACAAGCAGGCCCCGCAGGGCCAGATGGGATTTCGTCATGGGGAAGTCTCCTGGCGCGTGGCGAGCACCGCGGCGTTTGGGCGTGCGCCCTGCACACGCGCGAGATGGCGCGACACGCTGCGCCGGTAGCGGGCGGCGGGCTCGCCG
>NZ_CBCSFP010000003.1:261349-473412 GCF_965138755.1 Bordetella tumulicola
CCNCCCNCAGGACGGTGGTAGCGGCCGATCGCCAACAGCCAGTCTTCGCCGGACGTGTGCTGCTCCTTCAGGATCTCAGCGGCGATGGCGAGGTTGCGATAGGGGTCCAGCAGGTCGCACGCGCTGGTGAAGCGGTGCTTGTGGTAACCGAGGTTGATCTGGCCCAGGCCTGCATCGATGCGCGTGTGGGGCGTGGCGCGCATTGCCTGTTGCAAGCCCGAGCAGGCGTCGGCGCGCGTGGCGAAGCGGCGCGACTGGCCGGCGACATTGAGGGACCACGGCCACGGGACGATGCGCCCGTTGCGCCGAACACCGCTCTCCTGCAAGGCCACGGCGAAGAGCACGGTCGAGGGGATGCCCGCCCGCTGTGCGGCGAGTTGGTAGGCCGGTGGTGGAACCTCCTGGGCATGGACGGCGCAGGCGCACAGGCCGGTAGCAAGCACCAGTGCGCGCAGGAGCTGCGAGACGGAGGTGGCCGCTACGGCTGACGCTGCCATTGGCCGTTCACCTCGCGCACAGCCGCGGGCAAGTCACCGGGCAGGCCCAGCGACAGCCAGCGGCCGCCGTCGTGGTTGAGGGTAATGCTGCCGCTGCGCACGCGCGCCGGGTCGATCTGCGCGCGCTTGGCCCAGTCGCGGATGCGTGCATCGTCCTGGCGGCTGCCCACCATATACAGGTCGAACTCGGCACCCGAGGATTGCAGGCGCTGCACGAGCTGCCCACAGGCCGCGCAGCCGTCCTTGACGAACACCGCCATTCGGCCGCTGCCGCGCGCGGTGCCGGCGCCCGGCCCGTCGTCGGGCAGGTTCACGCGCTGCATGCCGGGGTTCAGGCGCTGCCAGGCTTCGTCGTAGGCGCGTTGGTAGGCGAGCAACTTCTCGACGCGGCGTGCTTCGATTTGCACCTGCAGCTCTGCATAGCGCCGCCGTTCTTCGTCGGTCCGTGCCTCGATGCCTAGGGCAGACAGCGGGTCCAGGTTGGGCGAGTAGATTCCCAGCGGCCCATCCATCAGCTCGCGGTAACGCACCCATTCCTGGGGTTGGAGGCCCCAGTTGCTTGCTACTCGGTCGTCCAGGACGCGGGCGGCCAGCGGGCGCTCCTGGCTCTGCGCATTGCGAGCGGGAGCCGTGGCTGACTGCTGCGCCCACGCGGGCCACTGGACTGAAGCCAGTAGGAGTGCGGAAAGGATGATCGACGGCTTCATGTGGTGTGCTCCGATCAGGGAATCGCCACGCGACGGGTCTGGTCGCCGGCTTGGAACACCGCGGCGCTGCCATCGATTGCCTGCAAGCGCCATGGGCCGACCGCATCACCGGGCAGCAGCACCTGAAGCTGGTCGGGCGTGAAGTCCCCACTGCTCGGCGCGACGGACACGCTGCGCTGGCCGGCGCGCAGTTCGGCGCCGACGATGCGGAACGGCAATGGCGGCGGTTCAGACTTGGCGGCGGGCTTGCTCGATGTGCGCGGCTGGACGGGGGCTGCTGCACGCGCGGCGGTCTGGCGCGTCTTGATCTGCTCGATCTCCGCGCGCAGCGCCTGAAGGTCGTCGGCGGCTGCGTAGCCGCTCAGTGTTTTCTCAACCTGGGAAGCGCGTGCTTCCAGGATTTGGCGGGTGTCTTTGAGGTCCGCCGCCGTTGCGACGGCCGGACGCTGCTGGATGGTCTCGATGGCCTCGGCCAGGGCCACCGCCTGCGCTTCGAGGCGTTGCAGACGGGAATCGAGCCGTTCCTGGTCGGCCTGGTCGCTCATCGCCTGGTAGCCGAGGGCCACGATGACGCTTAGACCGAGCAGCCAGAGCCAGAGCATGCTTTGCACCACCACGGCGGCGGTCGGGCGACGCGAAGATTGCGGAGCGTTCACGGCTGGCCTCCTGGAGTGGAAGGCATCAGCGGGAAGGTCTGCACCGCATCGGCGGCGGTCGGTTCGGGCATGGGTTCGGCGGCCACGCTGTCGCCGGGCCGCTCGAAGCAAATCTGTCGTGCGCGGTCATCCGCGTGCAGTTCCCAGGCCGGACCAGCCAGGGTGAGCAGCGCATCGCGCAAGGTCATGGGACCGAGATGCAGGTGCGCCGCCGGGAGCGGCAGCTCATACAGCTCGATCACGGCATGCGCCGTTTGGCACAGGCTGTAGCCGCTGCGCTTGAGCACATGCCGCAGCCCATCGCCGACCGTGGCGCGGGCATCCTCGGGCATCGACACGTCGATGGTCTGCAACAGCAGGTCGCGCTGCGCCGCTGTAGGGGCCAGTTCGACCAGCGTGTAGCGGGCGTAGCGCACGACCGGGATGTACTCGGGCGCTTCGGGTTCGGGCGCGGCCGAGACTTCCTCGATGGTGTCGGGCGCGACCGGCGCAGTCGTCGTCGCGCAGCCACCGGCCAGCACCGACCAAAGCAGGCCGAAAAATCCCGCCAGCAGGCGGCGTTCGGGATGGTGAAACCAGGGTGGAGAGGGGCACATAGCTCGGCGTCCTGAAACATCGAGCCCTCACCATCGCCGCTCGGGCTACGAGCGGCAGCAAACAATGCGAACCAGACAGCGCCCGATTTGCCGGCAGCGCCTTCACCAAAGAAAGGCCCCAAGTTGGGGCCTGTGAAAATGGGTCTCTTATTTCTCGTCGTCGATGCCCATGCGCTCACGCATTTCGGCGAGGAACGCCTCGGGGGCCATCAGACCATAGCGTGCCAGGCGCACAGGGATGTCCTCCGCATCGAGGTTCCCATCTTCGATGCGCTGCCGCAGGAAATCCGCAATCTCGGCTTCCAGCTTCCGTTGGGTGTCGATGGCTTCGGACGGTTGGGTGTTGGTATTCATGGAAATCTCCTTGGGATGAAAAAAGCGCAGCCACGTCCACGGAGAACGTGGGCGTGGCTGCAAGGTGGGAACAACAGAAATGCCGGCGGCGCTAGGCCGGCTTGTGGCGTGGGAATCAGGCGGCGACCAGTTGCCGGGCCAGTGCGACCTCGACGGAATCACCATCCTGGTTCAGGACATCCAGCCCCGATTCGGGTACATCGCCCGAGGTGGACTGCGAGACCATGATCTTCTTGGCCATCAGTTCGAGGCATGTCATCTGCGAGGAACCGGCGTAGCCGAGATAGATCACGCGCACGGGGTGCTTCTGCCCGATGCGCCAGGAGCGGCGGGCCGCCTGCTGGAGCGAGTACACGTTGTAGCCCGACTGCATGAACACGATTGTCGGGAAATCCAACAGGTCCAATCCCGTCTTGACCAACTCGGGGTTGGTGATGAGCACGTCGATGCCACGATCCAGTTGCTCGGCAATCCAGTCCTCGCGGCGGCTTGCATCCACGCTCGCGCGCAGCACCGCCACCTTGAAACCTTCCTGCTCCAGCAGTACCTTCAGGCGCGACGTGGTGTCGCGCGTGCCGGTATAGACCGTGTAGGCGAGGACCTTGCGGCCCTGCGCCTTCTCCTGTTTGCAGATATCGATCAGCTCACGCTCCTTGGGGCTGATCTCGAACTCGTTGAACTGAGCCGGGACGAACGCCAAGGTGTTGCGCGTGCGCGGATGCACCACGGTTTCCGACCGGAAGCAGCAATCCGGCCAGGCCAGCAGCACGTTGAGGACCACACCCAGCAGAGTCGTATCGCGTCGCGCCAGAGCCTGTTTCAGCTCCGCGGTCAGCCGGCCCGCCAGATCGCGGTAGGCCGCGGCTTGCGCCGTGTCCATCGCGACTTCGCGGAACTCTTCGTCATACGGCGGCAGGACGTTGCCGCCGATGTCCTTGAGCTTGAGGAAGATCGTGAACGGCAGGATGCAGCGCAAGACGCCCTTGGGGCCGAAGCCCGGGGCTTTGACCGTGCGCACCGATACCTTGGTGCCCTTGGCCGTCTTGTGCGCCGTGCCGGCGCTCTCGGAGTAGATGTCCTTCAAGACCCCGTGATCGCGCATGAACGCCATCGCGGCCGAGGTCATGCTGCCGCTCGTGGTCGGGCGGTAGCCGTCTTCGATCATCCGCCCGGGAAGGGCTCGGAACAGCAGGTAGAACAGGTCGTCCCCGTAGCCGCCCATCAACGTGCCGGTCAGCAGCAAGGTTTTGCGAGCCTTCGCCGCCAGCACGCCCATGGCTTGGCCCTGGGCACTGCCGCCGTTCTTGTACTCGTGTGCCTCGTCGGCGATGAGCAGGTCGAACGTGCCTTGCGGCAGGTATCTCTTGATGAACTCGGACGGCTGATAGCCGCCCTCGCCAAACCCGAACTCCATGTTGGCCATCGCGCGTTCCATGCGCGTGGCCTGACGGTCGGAGAACACCAGTTCGCCGTTGCCGTCCATGAGGTTGATGAACTCATGGATGTTGTCGCCGAGCATCGAGGCCAGGAAGCCGTCGCCGAACTTCTGCATCAGCTTCTGCGCGGTGACTTCCCCGATGGTCGGGATGCGCTTCAAGGCTTTGAGGACGGCCGAGGACTGATCGCTGCCGGACAGGCTTCTCGGGCGGATCAGCGTCCACAGGGGGGCGGCGCAGTGGCTGCACTTCCTGCGGGATTCCTCGGCTTCGAGTTCGACCGGGTTGACCGGCTCGCCGTCGAGATCGGTGATGACCGTGCCGCAGTCCGGGCACGCTGCCACGTTGCCGTGGCGGGTACGCCGCTGAGTGAAGACAGGCTTCCAGTGGAACCCCATCCGCATCCTGACGCGCCCCAGGACAAAGAACTCCTGGCCCGTGGGCTGCACGCCCAACTGCTCGCGTAGCTTGATGAGCTTGACCAAGGTATCGGGGCCGTTGAGCACCCACACCTTGGCGCCTGCTACCGTCTCCTGGATCTCGCGCCGCCACTTGTAAACAAGGTGCGGCGGCGAAAGAACCAAGGTGCGGCGGTAGCCTTCGGCGTTGAGCACGGCGGCCGTGGCGATGCCGACGGTCGTCTTGCCGCAGCCCATTTCGCCATTGACGATCGCGGCATGTTCGCCACGGTCAATCAGCAGCTCGGCGGCGGCATGGACGACTTCGGCCTGGGCCTGGAACAGCTTGCGCTTGAGGCTGGCGACGATGAGCTGGCGATGTGCCTGCGGTTGGCCGGTATAGACCGGCGGATTAGCGCTGTTGAGGGCGTCGAGCAGTTCGTCGCCGAACTCGCCGACGAAATCCTGAAGGCTCAGGGTCAGAGGGGAAGATTCCGCATCGAGCAGTTCGCCCTGTACGGGCGCGGCTTCAGCGGCATTGGTTTCGAGATCGAGGGACATGGTGATGCTCCAAAGAAAATGGGGCATGCACCACCCCCAGTGGGGCAGTGGCATGCCCCGTGGTGGGAAGTAAATCGGCGCGTGGCCGAAGGTGGTTGAAGGTGCTGGCCTGGATGGCCAGCGGGTGAACCGTGCTCAGTCCTCGGACGGCAGAACGATGACGGTGGCGCGGCGCTCCGCGTCGGTAACGATGCGAATGGCCAGCCCCGGGTGGATCACGTAGTGCGATGCCAGCGAAGCACCTGATTGAAGCGCGGTGCTGTTGGCCTGCCATTGCTGGACGTTGACGTCGCCCCAGTCACCACGGGTGTGGCGCCTGAAGTACGGGATCGGGTCGAGGCGACCCGAGCGGACCAGGCGGTCAATGCCTTTGCTGAAGATAAGCGCCCCGATGGGGAACGCCAGCCTCTGGCAGTAGGTTTCGATGCGATGTGATGCCATGGGCTCCTCCTTGAAAGGTTATTGAGCCACGACACCCCTGGCGGAGTGAAGTGGCTCCGTCAGGTGGATGAGAATGACGATGTGGGGCCGTCAAATCAGATCTTGCTCCTCGGATAGCTGGACCACCGTGGTTTCATGGTCCTCGCTGGTCTTGACGATCAGTGCCAGGTCCGGCGTGATCCTGAACTGCGAGATCATTAGGTTGTCCTGTTGGATTGCGACGTTGTTGGCTTGGCGGGTGGCCTCGTCGATCTCGCCCCAGTCACCGCGCACGTGGCGCTGGACATAGGCCAAGGGGTCGATCAGGCCTTTGCGTGCCAACCAATGCACCTTCTCGCTCAACTTCAGCGTACCCGGTGCGAACAACGGTTGCTTCTGCGGCGCGGGCCGCTTGAACGGGTTTGCGAACATGGTGTTTCTCCTTCGATGTGGGAATAGCAGGACGGCAGCGCGTCCGGTGAGTCAGCGGATGGTCAACACCTCGCCCCGTGTCGCGGAGCCAGGCGTCATGTCCCACGCGCGGATGACGGGCACAAACTTGTCGGTGAGGATGCGGGTCTCGGCGATCGAGCCGTCTTCGCGTTCGGTGAATTCACGCTGGAGCGTCTTGTCCTTGTGGGTGTCACCTTTGACGACGAGCACGCGCCCGGTCTTGGAGCGCACAACCCCCGAGATCGCGCCCGCGGCCAGAGCCAGGGCGAGATGCCAGTGGGACAAAGCCCGCGCCGGTGGACGCAGCGACTGCTGCGCGGCCCCCAGGTGCGTGTCCAGCGACGGCCAGAGGCCTTGCAGCCTGCCAACCTCGTCGGCGAACTGCTCGGGCTCCATCGTCACGCGGAAGAAATGCTCCGGCTCGGCCGGACTGGCGGGGACGATGTACGGCAGGAACGGCCAATCGCTCGGCAGCTCCTCGGCTTCGACTTCGCCAAGCCCAACCTGCAGCAGCAGATTGCGCACGGCCTTGACGCCATCGGGAGCCTGTTCACGCTGTCGCACCCTTCGGCCGAAGATCACCACCTGCTTGAATTGCGTTTCCACCGCTCGGTAGATGCGCAGGTCCGTGTAGTGGCGTGTCAGCCAACCGACCAACTCCGCGTCGAGCACGTAGCCGGGGACGATGAAGACCAGCACGCCGCCGTACTGCAACAGCGACAGCGAACGCTGATAGAACAGCTTTTCGAGGCGGGCACGGCCCTGGCCTTGGTAGCCGATGTTGCCGTTGACGTCCTTGGACAGGTCGCCATACGGCGGGTTGAGCCAGAGCAACCCGAAGGATTGCTTGGAGACCATCGTGTCCATCAGGTCCGCGTGCAGGCAGTGATCGACCAGGCCGCGGGCATGACGTGCCCGCTCCGGGTCGAACTCGACGGCGAACGCCTTGGCCTGCTCGCGCCCGAGGGCATGGGCGGCTTCGGCGATCGCCACGCCTTCGCCGGCGCAGGGATCGAGGATGCACATCGGCCCGTCGCTGGGCATCAGTGCGTTGAGGGCTCTTTCGAGCGTGGGTTCGTCGGTCGGGTAGTAACCGTTCTTGGCGAAATTGCGGGCAAGCCGCGGGAACATGAGGGCCATGGAAGTCTCCTGGTTGGCGGGGAGGAATGGCGGAAGCACGCCAAGGCGTGCCTCCGCAGGTGGGTCAAGCCGCTACCGCTTCCGGCGTCCAAATCTTGGCCGGATACGGATAGGCGGTGAGTACGTCACTTCGGATCAGGGAACCCAGCGCCAGGGTCAGCGCCGGCACGTCGATGGCGAGCCGATGGCCTTCCAACGGCCCGAGGGCGAACGGAAGGCGGGCCAGCATCTCGCGGGTTTGCAGCAGTTCCAGCACGGTCTCGCGCCAGTGGTCGAGCAGCGGCAACGGGCAGGTGTCCCGCACCAGCATCCACAGGCGGTCAAGCCGGTGGGAGCTGTCGCGTGGCAGCAATGCCAGCGCGCTGGCGTTGGCCTTGTCGGGCTTCACGCAACGCCGGTCGAACAGCCACACGTTGGACAGCGAACCGAACAGCGTTCGCCGGTAGGCGCGGGTCATGCGCTTTTCCAGGCGATCGACGTTGCCGACGAACACCGGGACGCTGCCGCCCTGGTCGGTGATGACGTGGAACTGGTCCAGTCCTTGCTCGTCGCGCCCGAGGGTCAGGCGAGCGAGGAACTGCTGGACGGCGGTGTCGCGCGCCCAGATGGACAGGAAGATCAGGTTGCCCTGGTCATCGCCGACGCAGGCGTCGGCCATCACGTCCGGGCATTCGTCGATGCGGTACAGCGTGGAAGAAGTGTTTGCGGGCATGGTGGTGTCCTCGGATGAACGGGAACAGCACCGCCCGCCGGGGCAAGTACTGCCCCAGGGGGTGGAAGAAAATCGCTCAGTCCGGCTCGAACTGCCGGGTGTGCGGGTTGAAGTGAAGCGCCTCGTCCACCGCGGTGATCGGCGTGAAGCCGTCCAGGTAGATGTTGTTGAGGTACTGGTCGCGGTAGGTCAGCGCCTGCCGCGCCTGTTCCTCGGTAAGGCCGTTGCTGATGAAGTACTCCTGCATTTCCTCGTCGGAAGACACTTCGTCGTTGGACAAACTGCCTTCAACGAGTTTCAACAGTGAGGCGGGGAGCGCAGCCAGGATCGGGTCCATGTCGGTTCCTCCTGACTCAGGCCAACAGCGCCGCGGCGGGTGCCGTGGATGCCGTGGGGGTGCGCCGCCGCGCGTGGTAGGCGCGAACGCCTGCACGCCAGTCGGCGGACTGCTCCGGCGTCATGTCGAGGTAGCTCAACGGGCACGAGTAGTAGTACGGGTGCATGGACTCGTCCAAGGGCTTGTAGCCCCATTGGCTGCCGCTGCGCTCCAGAAGATCGCAGCGGATGTAGCGCAGGGACTGGCCCGGTGCGAGATCACGATGCACGCCTTCGGCCCTGGCCGTCACTTCCGCGACGGACCAGAGGACGTTGCCGCGCAGCGTGTGGGCGATGACCTTCACGCTGGCGCGCTCGGTCTCCTGCGGTGCGATCAGTTCCGCGATCAGTTCAGACCGCGATTGGGGAGAGAAATACCAGCCCATGAGAGGCCTCCTGAAGAATGTAGAGCCAGAGGCCTCCCCGTGGGGAAGAACCCCCAGCGGGTGATGGAATGCCGCGTGTGCGGCGATGGAATGCAGTGCGGGCTAGGAACCGCAACCGGCCGGGCAGCAACCCAGCGTGATCCCATGCGAACAGCAGCCGTTTTCAGCGAGCCAGTCCTGGGTTTCCTGCCGTTCGGCGGGTGTTGCGTAGTCCCATTCCTGGGTCGCGATTTCCAGCGCATGAACGCGCTGGCTTTCCGGCAATCGACTGGCTTGCGCGTCGATCTCCGAGCTGAAAAGCGTGACCCAGTGATCCCAGGACAGGCCGCAACCACGTTGGGCATGCTCGGCGGCCGTCTTGCAAACGGCGCGCCACGCGGTTTCGTCCAGCGCGGAACGGGGTGTATCGCAAGTGATGATGGACATGATGGAGACCTCCAGAAGAAAGCCGAGGCCACCCCCGCATGGGGAAGGAACCCCGGCGGGTGGATGAAGAACACCGCGGATGCGGTGTCTGCAATCACGCAGGTTGCAGTTCGGCCTGGCGGCTCCACTCCTGCGTCTTGAAGTCCAGCGCGTAGCCCAGTTCGCCCAGGCGGGCGATCTGCGCGCGCAGGGTGCGGCGGTCGATGGTCGAATCCAGCTTCACAGACTCGCCCAGCGGCCACAACAGGCCGAACAGCGCGGCGTCGCCATCCTCGGTGCTGCCGGGGGCAGCAGCCGCAGCAGGCGGCGCGTCCACGCCGAAGGGCGTGGTATCGACCAGCGGGTCCGCGGACGTCTGCACGGGTGCAGGTTTGGCGGACCTGGATGCCTTGGCGGGCTTGGCCGGCGTTGTCGCAGGCTGTGTCCCTTGCTCTTCATCGAGCGGATCGACTTCCTGCGGAGCAAAGCTATGTGCTTCGGCCTTGCTCAGCTTGTCGATGCCGAAAAGTGTCATACCGTCCAGGTTGGCGCGCATCTCGAAACGCATGCTGCCGTCGCTGATCGGATAGCCTTTGAGGAAGATGTAGCGAAGAACGAATTCCCCTTGGTACTTGCCCTCGGGGTATTGCTCCAACTCCGCGTCTTTAATCGTGAACTTGCCGAGTTGGCATTCGAGCTTGCCAACGTTGAACTTTCCGTTGCGGCCGTGAATGGTGCGCAGCGCGAGCTGGCCCGGGACGATGATGGGCGTGGCCGATTTCTCGGGTGCCGATGTGACTGCCATGATGCTTCTCCTTGAGGAATAGGAAAAAGGCAAGGCCCCGTGAGGGGCCATGCCGGATCAGAACGAAGCAGCCAATGCCGGCTCCTGCTCTTCGACTTCACCTGCGGGCTCGCGCTCGGCGGACTCGATAGGCTGGTCGGCAGCGGTGTCGGCGGCATCCTCGGCTTCGGGCGCGGGTGCGTCCTCGGCCTGCGGCGCCTCGGCTTGCGCCTGGCTCGTCGGATAGACCTGGGTGCCGTCGATCTTGATCAGACCGATGTGGATCAGCGTCGATTCCAGGCTCGCTCCCGGCTCCCCGGCGCGCTCACCCTTGGTGCGGATGTACGGATCGATCTTCATGTCGTTCAACTTGAAGGCGATCAGCACCTTGCGGTCCCCTTCGATGGCCTGCACGCACCGGCGAACCAGGTGCTCGGCTTCAGGGGTGGCGACGATGGTGTCGAAGTACCGATAGTCCGGTTCACCGACAGGCCCGGCCAGAGCCGCGACGCAGCACGACAGGAACGGATCGCCATCCTTGGGGGTGACGTCCTTCGGACGGCTGAGGTAGCCGATGCCGCGGGTGATCAGCTCGTGCTGCTTGATGGAAGCCAGTTCGGCCCGGTCAAGCGGCTCGGCCTTGAGCAGTCGCGCCTTGAGGGACGCGGCGGCTTCACCCTTGCGCTCGCCCTTGTCGCGGATGTACGCATCGCCCCACAGGTCGCCGAGGCGGAAGCGCACCAGCGGGCGCTGCTTGGGATCGTCAACGCCGATGTAGCGCTGGACGAGGTTCTTGGCCTCGGCACCCGAGACCTTGACGTCGAAGTAGCGGTAGCTGGGGTCCCTGGCGGGGCCGACCAGCGCGGCAACGGTGCATGCCAGGAAAGGCTGCGCACGGCGGCCGCCCCGGACAGGCACTTCACGGACACGCTGGATGTAGCCGATGCCCGAGGTGTGGAGGTCGAAATACGATTTCTCGTTGGACGTGGTGTTCATGGTGAATCTCCATAGGGAAGAAGCGGAGACACACCAGCCCCACGCATGCGGGGAAAGGTGCGTAACCCCGCGGTGGGTCGATAAGGCGAAAGCATCCGCCACCAGAGACTGGTGGCCGCTCGCGGATGGATGCGGTGCGAGCTGGCTCGGTCACGCAGTGGGAACTGCGACGCAACCTCGAAGACCGATGGTTGCCTGGCATGTCGCTGACAACGTCAGCAGGCATGGGGTCAGCATGGCCGGGCCTCGCGCGCGCGACAGCAATCAATCGGCATCCGGGCGCTTCCCATTTTTTCCAGGCTGCCCAGTTCCGCCCAAAAGAAAGCCCCCGAAATGGGGGCTTCAAGGGGTATGCGGACATTTTTGGACTACGCCGATTCCACCGCCGCCAGTGACAGATACGTAGCGGTGGCGGACAGCTCCAGATCATCTGAGCTTTGCAGAATGCGAGTGAAAACGCTGTCTTTCGGGTCGAAGAACTCGCCGAAATCGTCGCCGCCAAGCTCGGCGCGTGCCAGTTCCCACCAGTCATCGAACGGGTCGGTATCCGGGTTGCAGCCGACGGCATAGGCCAGCAGCTTCACGCGGCCATCGGGGCGGCGCTCTCCGCGCTCGGCGAGGAAGTACACGCCCTGGTCCTTGGCCAGGGCGACGCGGCATTGGTTGGCGATGGCCTCGGCAAGCACGGGGCGCAGGTCGGAGCCTCTGAATCGCAGTGACATGGTTGAAATCTCCTGTATGGATGAAGAAAAAAGCCCTCCACCGAAACGGATGGAAGGCTTGTGGGGCAGTCGCCGGTAGGCTGTGGACTGATCAGTCGTGCCGCTAGGCTTCCTGTCTGGCGCGTCAGGCTGGAACCGCCTGACGTTGACGAGAGGCTTTGGCGTCGATCACGCTCACGCCGATCAGGCGCCAGCGCCCGTCGTCGATGAGCCGCTCCAGCACTTCACCGAGCATGTCGAAATACACCTCGTCGTGCCTATCGATCAACTCACCGTCGCGGTGCAGCTCCACCACGTAGGTGTCGCCGCCACGGTCGTAGAGGATCGTCACCTGACCCTCGAACTTGGTGGTTGAGACCGTGAAGCTGATCGCCGGCGGGGTCTCGATGATCTTGGAGGGCTTGGGATCGACCCAGGCGAAGTCGCGGGCACCTGCATCGACCAGCATGTGGGTGATGCACCGGAACCCGTCGGGCGCGGGCATCTCCTCCAACTGCTCGATGAGTTGGCCCAGCTCCATGCACTGCGGCTCGGGAATTGGCAGCTTGGCGGGTGCTTTGCCAAGGATATGCCTCGTGATGGTGTAAGGCGTGCCATCCGAAGTCTTCTCGGTGACGACTTCCGGGGTGTCCGCGCGCAGCCCGTCGAAACGTCGCCGGGCGTAGGGTTGGACATGGACCTTGGCGCCCTCGCTGGGAACGGTGGTCACCAGGTTGGGATCGAGCACGGCGAACTCGGAAGGCTTGAGCTTGACGACGATGGCATCGTCGGTCGCGGAGACCACCTTGCCGTTGAAGGGCTGAGGGTCGATGGCGAAGCCCAACGTCGAGGACTGCGGCTGATCATCGAATACGCGGTATTTGAACGAACGCACGTTGCGAGGCATATGGCCCGCGACAAGCGAAGGCATCATGGATTTGATGAGGGAACGGTCCATGGGAATCTCCTTGAGGAAGAACAAGGGATTCCCCGCCCGCAAGGGAGAGGTCCCTTGTGGGTGGCGTGAACGGACGGGGTACGTCCATAGGAAGAAACGACCAGCACGGTTTCCCGCACTTGCAGCCTTGAAGGTCTCGGCTGCCAGGGCATGTGTCGGCAACGCCGACGAACATGGAGCAAGGATGGCTCTGGAATGGGCGGCCTGCCCGCAAGAAATCGCACAGCGTCGCACCCGCTTTCCTGCGCTGCGGACAAGAAAAAGCCCCTCGAAAGGGGCTTGGTTGGGTCAGGCTTCGTACACGAAGTAGTGCTCGCGCTGACGTGGGAAGAAGACATGCTTCCATGTATCGCCGCTGGTGTTGCCACCGTCGAAGACGACCATTTCGTAGTCGTCAATGTCGGTGTCCACCAGGTCGGCGCTGGCGATATGGCGCATGTGCAGCGTGCCGCTCATGCGCTCGAATACCAGGATCTGGCCGATGGCGTCGTCCTGGCCCATGGCATTGACGCAGGCGCCGAGCTGGTGCTCGAAGTCTGGCGTGCGCGAGATGAGGTCGGGGAACATGAGGTTGCTCCTATGAAAATGGATCAGCCCGGTTCCGGGAGGGAGACGGGCCGGTATGGGGGAGAACAAAGAGGAAGGATGTTGCGTCGAGCGGCTGCTAGGATTCGGCCAACGGCAGGCCCAACAGCACGGGTGCGTCGGCGTCGAGAATCAGGATGCGCACATCGGCCTGGCCAGCCAGTTCAATGACGTTCGCCAGGTCATCCGGCATACCCTTGCTTCGGTGCTCCTGGCGAAGCTGCTCCGCACTGATGCCCTCGGCGTGGTCCAGGTTCTTGTCCGTCCAGGGGGTGGAGATCAGCTTGATGCCGATCGCCGGGCTGTACGGAACCCGGAACGCGATGAACAGGAAGGCCTCCGGCGTGGCGAGGTCTGCCAGGTTGGCGAGGTATTGGCTGGTTTCCTCGCTTATGTGCGCGCTGCTGATTTCCCAGCACCGGCTGTAATAGCCGGTCTCGAAACTCAGGCGCTGTACGACCTCCCGCGCTGCCTCTGCCGAATAGGCGTCGCCGACGTGGATGGGGCGGCCGTCGAAGTCATCGCCATGGATGGCATAGACCACGGCGCCGATTACGCCTTCGCCGCTGACACCTTCTCCGGCATCGCATTCGGCCAGTACCTCGGCACTCACGGGTTCGGGACCATTCCTGACTACGGCGAAATCGCTGGTGACGATGCACGAGGATGAAATCATTTCCTCGTCGGAAAGGTGCTTTTGGCTCGGGTGGATGATTCGCCAGACATGCGGGCTTCCATCCTCGTAGCTGATGCACAGCGTGCGGACGATTTTCAGATTCCAGTATCCGCGGAGAAAGGGATTGGGTTTCAGGGACATGGGAACTCTCCAGATTTGAATAATGGAGCCAATCCCCGCCACCGGGAATTGGACCCGGTGGGTTGAAAGTGGAAAATGCGTCAGTCGGCGCTGATCGTTGACGTCTGAGCCAGCCGTTCGGCGATGCGATGGCGCACATTTAGGCGAAATTGCTCATCGGTGATGCCGGCAAGCAGGTTGGCGGCCTCCAGCGCGATCAACGCTGAGGCCTCTTCGATGTCGGCGGCCAGGATGGTGTTGCGCAGTTGATCGCCGAGTTGAAGCGCCTGCGAGGACGTTCTGAAGACCTGGACCTCGCGGCTCAGGTAGCAGCCGTTGCCGCCGAACTCGAATAGCCTTGGCTTGCTGCAATACCAGCAGCCCTCAAACTGTATGGCGGTCAGGTTATGGCCATCATCGAAGCGGGTAGCGATCAGAAGCAGGGCTTCCAGGTCCGCGCTGTCCTCGAAGTGGTGGTGCTCTATCAGGTTCTCCAGCTCCCCGTCCTGGTCAGCACCGAAGTGCGCGGCCAGCCGTTCAAGCAGAGGCGGAATCGACAACTCTTCGTCGTCGGGCATGGGGATTCCGAGTTGTGTGGCCAGGTTTTCCAGACCGTCCAGCACATCTGTCCAGCGTGGATCATTGGTCTCGGCGATCTGGGCGATGTAGGCCTGCCCATTGCCGGGATGGTTTTCGTCGAGCGCGAAGGCATCGAACAGTGCCTTGATGACGGGAGTAACGCGGTCGAGCACGAGAACGCCCGTGCCTTCGTAGTAGTTGTTTGCCATGCTGGCTCCTTTCGAGAAGAGCGGAGCCAGCCCCTGCGGACGATGGCATCCGCAGGGAATAGCCCAGGGCCGTTGGCGCCGGGCGATGGGGAAGAAAAATTGAGGGACATGGCCTTATGAGCGCATGTCCCTCACGGGAGGATCGAGAAGACAGTGGCGTGCCGGAGACCGACTCACCAACCGCTGTAGTTCACCAGCAGGTCGGCGATGACCTTGCGGCGTTCCAGATCGAGACCGTCGAAGTCCGACAGCCCGTGGAAGTGGCAGCGCTTGAGCATGGCACCGCCCTCGCGCGCGTTGTAGAAGCTGACCATGGCGGACAGGAACATGCGTTCGCCGCTGCTCAGGACGCCGAGGGCATCGTTGAGCCGCAGCATGTCGGGACGCAAATCCCACTTGGTGTTGGCCCGGTTCAGGCCTTCACGGGTGCCGTCGCCGAACCACTCGGGACCAGCAATCTCGACACCGCGCTTCCAGGCCTCGAAGAAGGCTTGGGGCGCGGCAGCGAAATGCTGCTCTTCCCGCATGATCTGATCGACGACTTCCCGCGGCAGTAGCTGGTTCATGATGTGATTTCTCCAGTTGGATCAGGGAATGGCGAGCTGGGACCAGCCGCCTCTTTCGAGGGCGCGTTGAGCCGCGGCATAGCTGCGGAAGTACTCGCGGGATTCCCGCGAAACGGGACCTTCGGTATCGCGCGTGCCGATGTAGTGGCCGGCGGCGCTTTGCAAGACTTCGAGCGGCAGGAACTTGCCGCAGTAGGTCAGGGCCAACTGGCCGAAAGAGGCTTGCTGGGACATGGACGGGCTCCTTGGAAAAGCGGGGCCTTGTCCCTCACGGGATGGCAGCTCCCGCACGCGGTTGATAAAAAGCATCAGCGTCACGGGGACGCTCATCCGCAGAATTGATGCGATGCGGACTGGTGGGTGACGCGGGAGAGACCCGCGGCAGCCTGGAACCCTGGCTGCTGGCATGTGCTGACGAATCAGCGAACATGCGGGCAGCTTCTTGCGAGGGCCGTGCTGCGTCAGTTGGAAAACCGCATCCGGCACAGCCCCGATTGATGGGCTCAGAGAAAAGAAAAGCCCCGCGTCGAGTGCGGGGCTGTCAGGAGGGTGCGGTGGTGCTGGGTCAGTCGGGCTTGTCGCCCAGGACATGCTGCTTCCACAGGTCGAATGCCTGCTCGGGCGGCAGCTCGGCGAGGATGACGATGGGCTGGGCCTGCCGGGCGCGCAGCGAAGCGAAGTACGACTTGCGGTCGGCGATGGCCTTGAGCTTGATGCCCTTGATGAACAGCAGTTTGCGGTCCTTGATGAACAGCACCTTGTTGCCGATGTCGCGGTTGAACGCGGCTCGCACCTTGCGTTCCGCGTGCATGGCATCGGCCAGCTCATCGACCAGGAAGTCGAGCGTCATGGCGATGTAATGAGGGTCTTCACCCTCGTGGCCCAGGTCGAGCGGCGCAGGCGGCAGGCCCTTGGCGAAGGCTTCGGCCTGCGCCAGCAGCGCCGCCTTGCCGTTGAGTGCGTGGAGGAACGTCGAGCCGCCGTGGCCGTCGTTGCGGGCCTCGGCGATGGGAATGCCGTCGAACACGATGGTCGCGGTGAAGCACAGCGTTTCCTCGCTGGCGAAGTCGGCCACCTTGAGGTTCTTCAGCGTGATGCGGTCTTGCTTGGTGATGGTTTCCATGGGAGATCCTGAAATCGACCGGGTGGCGACATGCCCCTAACGGGACGTGGCGACCATCCCGTGGGTTGGAGAAAGGAGGCATCGATGCCCCGGTGGGCAGCGTTCGCCGGTGAGATGCCGAAGCGAACTGGTGGGTGGCGTGGGCGGAACCCACGGCAGCCTTGACACCCTGGCTGCGGGCTGCTGCCGATACATCGGCAATGCAGGGAGAGAATGGCGCGGCCGGCAGGCTGCGTCGTCGATCAATCCGAATCGGTCAAGTCCGTCTTGTGCAGGCACTGCACCAGCCGGTTGCCCAGCCAAGCCATGCACGGGACGGCCATGGAGTTGCCAATCGCCTTGTAGCGCGGAGCGTCTGCGGCAGGCTTGCCGCGATACGGGATCAGCGTGTAGTCGTCGGGCATGCCCTGCAGCCGCTCGCACTCCATGGGCATCAGCCGCCGCACCCGCCATTGCGACCAGTCCGCTGCACCGGATTCATTCCAGTCGTAGCGGAAATGTGCCTCGAAGTCGGGGGCCAGGACATGGGGCTTGTCTGCGCCGCCGCCGCTGGTACGCAACGCCGCTGCAACGCTTCCGCCCAGTTCGGCGGCAAGACCCTGCGTCCGTCCCCGCAGGGCAACGCAGGCCACCATCGGCACACCGTAGCCCGGCTTGCCGTTGGACAGGACGGTGCAAGACACCTGTCCATGCCCCGACTCGAAGCGCACTTCGCCGCGGTTGTTCTGCGCGAAGGCGATGGCGGGTACGACGCCTGCGTTCGCATGGCTGTTGCGATGCCCGCCGGCACGCAGCGTCGGCGTCAGGTCGATCGTGGCGTCCGCGCCGCTGCCCTGGGCGGTGAAGGCGATGATCGGCACGCCCTTTCCCGTACCGTCCTCGCTGCTGCCCTTGCCGTTGTTGGCGGTGTCGAGGGTGTGGGCGATGCTGCCGGCGATGGACTGCACCATGAACGTCTCGGTGCGGATGTCGTGCTTGGGACCCGCGGCCATCAGGCATGCCGCAACATCGACGGGGCCGATGCCGCCGCTGAATCCGAACGTCGTCGTGACCTTGCCGTAGGGCTGGTTCAGTCCAGCGAATCCTGCGTATCCGCCTGCTGCAGCAGCACCCGATCCAGCAGCGCGGGCAGCTTCTTGCCACGGCGCGCGGCCCGCAGAAGAATCCCCGCGCAGGCCTGTGCGCTCAAAAAGTACTTCGGAGGGATCGAGGTCATCACCACCACATGCCACAAGAAACACGCGCTTGCGGCGTTGGGCGACACCGAAATATTGAGCGTCGAGCACGCGCCAGGCGATGCGGCGGCGGGGTCCAGACACACAACCAGCGTGCGCCCATTTTTCCCCTGGCGGCTGGAGCGCACGGCTTTCTCCGGCCAGTGCTCCCAGGAAATGCCCGAAGGCATTGCTGCGGTCGTTGAGGACGCCGGGGACGTTTTCCCAGACGAGCGTTGCCGGCGGGCGGCGGTCTTGGTGGCGGGTTTGGTCGATGGCATTTGCAAGCTCCACATAGGCAAGGGTCAAGGCGCCGCGCGGGTCGTTCAGCCCCTGGCGCGCGCCGGCAACGCTGAACGACTGGCACGGCGTGCCGCCGACCAGGATGNCGGGCGCCGGCACGATGCCGGCGCGCACCTGACGGGCGATCGCGGTCATGTCGCCCAGGTTGGGCACATGGGGGTAACGGTGGGCGAGCACGGCGCTCGGGAACGGCTCGATCTCGGCGAACCACGCGGCTTTGAGGCCGAGGGGTTGCCATGCGAGGCTCACGGCCTCGATGCCGCTGCACACGCTGCCGTACAGCAGTGGCGCGGCCTGGGGCGCACCGCGAAGGGTGCAAGGTTGCGGGTTCATGTCGGGTCTCCTGTTCGTGTGGCCCGGGGCGGGCCGGGACGTTGATAGGCAGGAGAAAGGCGCCGAAGGCCCTGCGGCCTTCGGCTCGGGAGGACAGAACCACCCGTGGGCTGGTGCAGGCCCGGTCGTCGCTAGAACCGTCTGCTCATCAGCAATCACACCCGGCGCATGTCGTGGTTCGCGCCGGCATCGTCTGGCGCACATCCGCGCACAAAGGGAGCCCGTTTTTGCGCCGGCGGGCACCGGCACCGAATACCGCTGACCACGAAGGGTCTCCGGGTGGCTCGCGCAGCTTGGCAAGCCACCGGGGGACCCTTCGCAGAGGCGGGAGAAATGCAGATCAGCAGAACGCGCAGGAGGCGGTTCGCGGAGAAGCTACCTTCAGGTCCCGCGGCCGGGGACGGCCAGGCGGGACGCGCACACGGACAAGAAGGCGTTGCGCGCTGGGCGTCCCGCAGGGCGTGCGGAACACAGGCCGCGCCGCCGATGGCGGGCACGGCTCACGGGGAACGGGGTCGGTCAGGAGCCTTTGCGGCCGCTGCGGCGCGGGCGCGAGGCACCACGCCTGGACGTGCCGGATTCGACCGGCAGCGTGCCTTTGCAGTCGGGGTAGCGACTGCACGACCAGAATGGGCCGCTCTTGCCGGTGCGCTGGCGCGTCGGTGCGCCGCACTGTGGGCAAGGCGGTCCGTGGGGAACCTTGATGGACAGGGACGTGCTGCCGTACTGCGCGATCAACTGTGAGATCCATGCAGCCTGCTTGCCGATGAATACGTCCAGCGTGAGCTGTCCAGCTTCGATCATGTCCAGCGCCTGTTCCCAGACGGCGGTTGTCCCTGGGTCGGCAATCGCTGTGGGCACCGCGTCGATCAGGGTGAAGGCCGCATCCGAGGCACGGATGGCGCGGCCCTTCTTCACGAGGTAGCCCCGCGTCAGCAGGCCACTGATGATGTTGGCCCGCGTCGCTTCGGTGCCGATGCCGACCGTATCCTTGAGCTTCTGTTTCAGGCGCGGGTCCGAGACCAGTTTGGCGACGCCCTTCATGGACTTGACCAACTCGCCCTGCGTATAGGGTCGAGGGGGCAGCGTCTTGAGCGCCTTCAGATCGACGTCGGCCACCTGACATGCCAGGCCCTCGCGCAGCGCGGGCAGTACCTGGCTGCGCGCCGCAGGGTCGCCATCCTCCTCGGATTGCGGTTCGGCCAGCACCAGGTGCCAACCCTTGACGACGACCTGCTTGCCGGTGGCCGCCAGCGTCTGCTGGCCGCAGGAGAGGTTCGCCACAGTGCGGTCGAACTCGTGGTGAGGAAGGAATTGCGCCAGGTAATGCGCCCGGATCAGCCGATACACTGCCAGTTCTTTCTCACTCATGGTCGAGAGGTTCGCCGGTTCGAGCGTCGGGATGATGCCGTGGTGAGCAGACACCTTCGCGTCGTTCCAGGCGCGTGAGCGTTGAGTGCGGTCGAGCTGGTCCATGATCGGTCGCAGCAAGGGATCGGTCTTGACCAGGCTGTCGAGGACCGTTGGCACCTCGGCGAACATGCTTTCGGGCAGGTAGCCCGAATCGGAGCGCGGGTACGTCGTGGCCTTGTGCGTCTCGTATAGGGCCTGAGCAATGTCTAAGGTCTCCTGCACATCGAGCCCAAGCTGCCTGGAACACACCTCCTGCAAGGTCCCCAGGTCGAACGGCAGCGGCGGGCCTTCCCGCACGCGCTCGGTTTCGACCGCCACCACCTGGGCGCTGTCCGCGGCGCGGATCTGCTGCGCGGCGTGCTGCGCGATGGGCTGCTGCAGGCAGCGGCCGGCGTCGTCGGTGCATGTGTTCGGGGGAACCCACTGCGCGGTGAAAGCCTGGCCACCAGCGGACAGGGACACGTCGATGGCCCAGTACGGCACGGACACGAAGGCGGCGATCTCGCGGTCGCGGTCCACGACCAGTTTGAGCGTGGGGGTCTGGACGCGGCCGACCGACAGCACGCCGTCGTAGCCAGCCTGTCGTCCCAGCACCGTGAACAAGCGGCTGAGGTTCATGCCGACGAGCCAGTCCGCCCGAGAGCGTGCCAGCGCCGAGTAGTACATCGGCAACGTCTCGGCCGATGGCCGGAGCTTGCCGAGTGCCGCGCGGATGGAAGCATCGTTGAGCGCCGACAACCACAGCCGTTCGATGGGGCCGCGGTAGCCGCACAGGTCGATGATCTCGCGGGCGATCAACTCGCCCTCGCGGTCGGCATCTGTGGCGATGACAAGCTGGGTCGCCTTAGCCAGAAGCGCCTTGACGACCTTGAACTGCGTGGCGGTCTTCGGTTTGACCTCGACCCGCCAGTGCTGAGGAATGATGGGCAACTGCTCGATGGACCAGCGCTTCAACTGCTCGTCGTAGGCTTCGGGCGCTGCGGCTTCTACGAGATGGCCGATGCACCAGGTGACGGTGACGCCGGAACCGTTGAGGCAGCCTTCAGCGCGCTGCGTGGCACCGAGAATCCGGCCAATGTCTTTGCCCTGGGAGGGCTTCTCGCACAAGAACAGCCGCATGTCCGTCCATCCCGATTCCCGTTGTTCATGGAGTTGCTGGAATCGAGGATGCCGAGCGCCACCTGGGGCAGCAGCAAACAAGCCGCATGCGGCGGTGACCGCTTTCACGGGATGGAATGGCTTGTGCGGGGGTGGCGCGTGGCCGCAGGTGTGCGGACCGGGAGCCGCGATATGAGGGAGCGCGTGAAAGTCGGTGGACGTTGGTGGAGCTATCCCCTGGGGATAGCTCGCGAGCGCATGGAGGGCGGCGAAGACGTGCGACCGCCCTCCATGCCGGTTCACTTCCTGCGCTTGGATTCTTTCGGCGCAGCCGGTTCCTGCGCGGCCTGGGGCTTGGGCTCTGCCTCTTGCGGCTTCGGGCTGAGGGTCACGGATTCGATGCGGTACGGCAGGATGCCGACGCTGCGCGCGTTGATCTGCCAGGTCTCGCGCGGCTGATCCTCGTTATCCGTCCAGGGTTCGCGCTCCATGCGGCCGACGACCAGCACGCGCATGCCTTTCTGGTACAGGTCCTTCCAGTGCTCGGCGTCGCGGTGCCAGATTTCCACCGGCGCCCAGAAGCCGCCCCGGTCCTCGAACGTGCCATCCTTCTTCGGCACAGGGTTGTCGAAATAGACGTTCAGGCGTAGCAGGCGACTGGGTTCGTCGTTGCCGTTGGGGAATTCGCGGTACTCCGGTGGCGAACCGATGTTGCCTTCGCCGGAAAAATGCGTGCTCATGATGTGATCTCCGTGGTGGTTGAAATACCCGTGCCTCGTCGGCGCCGGGAGCGTGCTGGGTGCCCGGCGCAATCACCGATCGCGCATTGCGGCGGGAATGGGCGTGAGCCGGCGCAGGTAGGCGTCGTCCGCCTCGGCCGCCTTGCTGGCGCATTCCTGCGCCTGCCTGCCCAAGGTGTGCAGCAGGCTGATCTGCATGTTCAACGTGATGCGCTGCAGCTCGATCGCGTGCAGGTCGGCCAGCAGGTTGACGGGTGTGCTGCTGCTGGCGACCAGCTCCCGCCACAGCGCCACGCCCATGGCCGACCTGTCGTGTCTGCGCCAGCGCAAGAAGACGGTTCCTGCGCCAGTGGTCTGTTGGGCCAGTTCGATGGGCAGCAGGTGGAAGGGGTGCCCGCATGCCTGCTCCAGTACCTGTCGCTGTGCCAGGGCAATCAACTCGTCGCGCATGGCGAAGCACTGGCTGGCCCAGGCCTCGAAGTCCCCTTTACCCTTAAAAGGCTTTAAAAGGCCTTTTAGATAGGCCGCGTGTTCCAGCCGCATGAAGGCACCCTGTTGCAGGCCTCGGAAGTAGCGGGTCGGTGGGTTCGGATCGCTCATGCCGGCTCGTCCTCGCCGGCTGCGGCTTCGGGCGACTCTGCGGTGGTGGTTTCATCGCCGAGCAGTGATGCTTCGGCAGGACCGTCGCCGCGCTGCTTCAGGCCACGGCGCACGATGGGCGGCGCAAACTTCGACCGGCGCGTGCCTTCCAGCACGTCCTGCGGCAGTTCGCCATACTTCTCCAGCGCTGCCCGCGCTGCGGCATTCTTCGACGCGAAGTCATCGCGTGTGCAGCCCGAATAGCGATACTGCTGGGCCAGCGAGAACAGGCTGCGCAATGAATGTGCGCCCTCGTTGAGCCAGCGTTCCAAGGTGCTGCGGTCAATGAGCGCGGTGTGATGGGCGAGGATCAGCTTGCGGGCGATGTCGTCGTAGTCGGCCAGGAGATAGACCGCGGCAAAGCCGAGCTGCGCGTTGACGAAGAGCGGGAGCTTGACCGGCTGCACGTTGAGGTTTTCGCCCAGGCTGAGCGCCGGCGGCACACTCGCCAGCGCCTGGTCCACCTGCTCGCGCAGCGATTGCAGCGTGACCTTGGTGTGGTCGAGCTTGTCCTCGATGCGCAGCATCCACCAGTCCGAGTACGGATCGTCTTGTTCTGAGCCCCGCCGCATCTTGTTCATCTGAGCGATATAGCCATTCAGGCCGACGATGCCCGGTCGCCCCTCGGCGGCGGCGCGGCCATGCCAGATGCGGGAAGCGTGATGGGTGTGCAGGGTCAGCGACATCGCACTGCGCAGGGAGCCGAGATTCAGTTGCAGAGGTTCATTGGTTGCCATGGTGTCTGCTCGTTGTTGGAAAAGGAGCGGCCAGCTTCGACAGGAAGCGGAAGGCAGTCAGTCAAGAATCCGAATCCCGGCGGGCCCCGGTTTAGGGCGTGGCGGTTGCATGCGGCGCGAGCTATCCCCAGGGGATAGCTCCATGGAGCGCTAACGAACGCTGCACGCCGAGATCAGGGGGGACAACGCCGATGCTGCGGCAGATGGTCGATCCCAGGCCTGCGACAGCTTGGCGTTGTGCCCAGCAGCGGAACTATCCCCAGGGGATAGCTCTACTGGCGGCCATGGGCATCTAGTTTCACCGCCTGGCATGCCGACTCATTTGCTGGCGAGCAGATTGCGTAGCCGCTCGATGTGCTGCTTGGCGACTTCTGGCGGCACTGGCTTACCCTGCGGCTGAGGTGGCGGTGCTGGTGGTGGTCGCTCGTTTGGTGGGACGGATGCCGATGGCGCGTCTTTCTTGGCCCAGGCATTGAACTCGCCATGGATGGCGCGCTGGATGATGCCGAACAGATACCCCGCAGGATTGCGTATGCCATGACTGCTGCATCGTGTGGCCCATTCGTCCAGCACGGCCTGTCTCAGCGCGGCATCAACCTGCTGCAATGCCACCCTGGCACCTGTCTGCTGCTCTGCCTTCAGTTCCGTGAAGCGCTTGGGCCATTGCAGATCGCCCAGCGCGCGCGCCTGCGCGGTAGTACGTACTTCATTAATACGACTACTACGTACTGTACGGGCCTGCTTCGGATTCCGAAGAGAGGCGTTTGGCACGGGTTTCGCCCCTGCTTCGGATTCCGAAGATGGGTCATCCGCATTCCGAAGAAGGCTCGATACTCCTTCTTCGGAATCGTGGGCGGCGTCCTCCTGTGGATAACTTGCGGCGGCCGTGATGCCTTGGCTGGCGAGGCGTTCTGCCAGAACCTGCAGCCGCGACGGCAATGTGCGCCCGGAGAGCAGCGGATCTTCCGCGATCTCCTTAAGGGTGTTCAGGCCGACCATCTGGACGGCCTTGGCCGAATGGCCGAGGGACTGGCTGACCAGTGCCAGGTAGTCGGCGTCGAGCTGCATGGCCTCGAAGGGCGTCAGCGGTTCATCGTGCAGAACGTAGAGGTTGCCGAGGATGCGGCCGGTCTTGGGGTCACGCCGTCGCCGCACCAGGCTCAACCATCGGGTGAGGCGCAACAGCGTCAACGCTCGGGCCACGGTTTCATGCGAGGCCTGCCCGGCGCAGGGCATCGATGCCAGCCAGGGTCGAAGCTGCTCATACGTCGGGAAGGCTGTCACGCCATCGTCGTTGAGCATCAGCCGGAACACCTGCCAGGCGTTGCGCTCCAGCGGCGTAAGGCGACGGTCGAGGAACAGTCGCCGCGGCACGGTCTCATGCCGGTTGCCGCTGAAGAGGAAGGCATCGCCGGACGTGGCGGGCGTCGGCGCAGGCATAGGTGCTGGCGCACTGGGCTTGGGCACGAGGTCTTTCAAGGCGGCGTCGAACAGGTCCGCGAGTGCGACGGGGCCACGGCGTGGTGCGGTGTCGTCCACGGCCATGGCTCAACCCAATCCTTGATCGACCCAGCTCTTGATCGAGGCCCAGACCACCGACAGAGGCAGCGACATGCCTTCGGCCAAGTCCATGGCGGCGTCGAGAATGGAGGTTTCGTCTTCGAGATCGACATTCCTGCTGCCGGTCACGGCCTTCCATTGCCGCCACAGATCCGTGTCCTGTTTCTCGTCCAGCACGGGGTGGCGGCCCTTGCGCTTGGGCAGGCCGAGGATTTCGCGGCGAAGCGCCACCTCTTGGTGGGTCAGGCCATAGAACCGACTGACCATCTCGGTGCTCGCACCCAGCCTGAGCATGCGATCGACCGTGGCGATTTCCTTCTCCACGTCCTGCGCCTGCTTGAGTAGTCGCCGGAGCACTTCGCGGTTGACCGTCACCGAGCACCAGGAGACGTTGGCGTTGGCGAGCACGCTGATCAGCGCGGGATGCTTGAGGGCGTCCAGTTCTTCCTCACCAAACCCCATCAGTTTGCACCGGCGCAGTTGCCCATTGCGCAGGTCATAGAGGGCCTGCGCGATGACGGCCTGGTTGAGTGGGTGTGGTGCGGACATGCTGGCCTCCCTCGCTCACGTTCCAAGGTCCGCAGCGCCGGCTTCAAGATCGAGCAGGCGCCGGGCCAGCCGCAGCAGCCGGAACAGCTTGACCAGCGCGGTGTCGCTCAATCGCTGGGCCGCATCACCCTGGCCGTGCAGCAATGCCGGCAGGTCGATGACGATTTGCCCGTCGTGCAGACCGACGTCGGCGGGCCGCTGACCGGCCAGGCACGCCAACAATGCGAGGACGGAACGGCCCAGCGGCGCCGGACTTTGGGTGCGGGCCCGGCAGGCGAAACCGATACCCTCTGCACGGTCATCAATGCACTCGTCCAGGTCTGCCTCGCTCGCGATTTCGCGGGCGAACTGTGCGATGTGGATGCGCAAGCGCTCGGCAGTATCCAAGCCGGGATCGATGTACCAGACATCGGAGATCGGATAGAGCCCGCCAGCCTGCACGGGGATGGACTGCAAGACGCTCGCCGAGAAGTCGGGAGGCAGCGCATCGCCCAACTGATCGGCGACCATGCGCTGGATGGACTGGAGCCGTTCGGTCGTCGGTGCCGGCGAAACGATGTGCTCCCGAAGCAGATCGCTCCCCGCCGCAGGGCTGGCCGGACCCGCCTGACTGGTATCCGTGTCGCTCTCGCGCGCAGGTCGGCCTGCAGGCGGCGCTGCCGATGCAGCCCCTGCGGTGGGTGGCGCGGTGTTGGCAGTTGGGCGCGCGATGGTTTCCGACTCCGGCTCCGGCAACGCAGGCGGCGTCGAGGGCGGCGTTGGGTCGCTGATCAAGGCGCGCTGCCGGCTTTCGGATTCGGTCATGTCCAGGGCGAGCACGTCGTAATTGACACCCAGCAACTCGGCCATCTGGCCGATCAGCTCGTCCTGTACGCGCTGCGCGGAGAACTCGTCGGCCTGGACGTCGAATTGCGACAGCGCTTCCTGGAAAAATTCGTCGAAGTCCTGAACCAGGGAGCGGCCCTTGGCGTAGCGCTCCCACGCGAGCATGCAGGCTTTGCGCATGACCGACAGGCGTTCGACCTGATGGCGACCGAGGCCGCCATAGAGCACGGTGGGGATCGCGGGCAGGAGATACTGCACCGCGTCGTTCATGCGGCTGATGTGCGACTGTTGTACCGGGAAGCCATCGGCAGCGAGGCGGCGGGCCAGCTCGGACTGGCTCAAGGTAGTGCCGCTTTCTTGCTCGTAGAACTCGCGTGCCTTCTCGACGCCGAGGGCGCGCTCGATGAACGTGAGGCCCCCGCGTAATTCATTCTCGGCCAGGTGGCCGGTCAGCATGACGACTTCGCCGCGGCTGGGCCACGGCCGGAACAGGCACGATATACGGAAAAACCGCTCGTCCTTGGTCTCTGACCATAGTTCGCGCAGGATCGCCAGCCGCGTATTTCCGCCGTTGCGGATGATGTAGTGGTCCTCACCTGGTCGGCGAGTGATGGCCGGCGCCGCGTCCAGACCGCGCTCGCGGATGGACGCCTTGATTTCCTCGTAGGCCGGGTTGCGTTTTTTCCTGGGATCGTGGTCGTAGGGGCGCAACTGATCTAGGGTCACGACCATGGGTGTGTCGGCGATCGGGTCGCTCAAGGTCGAGGCTGACGGGCCGCTGCGCTCGAACCCGGCCGCGAGCAGCTTGCCAGCCATCTGCTGGGAGGTGATCTCAGCCATGGCCGCCTCCCTGCGCTTGGTATCGGGCCTCGCGCTCGGCGCGGCGGATTTGCGCACGGGCATTCAGGGTCGCCCGGTGGTCACTGGCCGTCGAGCTGGTGTAGATCGCGGCGCAGCCAGGCTTGGTGAACTTGAGGTGGCCGCCAGGCGTGCGTTTGACGTGCCAACCTTCGCCAACCGCGAACTCGATCAGGGCGCGAAGCCGCTTGTGGCCTCGGGCAAGCTCATGTGCGTTCGCCATGGAACCTCCCGGCATCAAGAGGGTGTGGCGGACGGCCGGACACCATGGCAAATCGGTGCCGCCATTGCGGAAATAGTTCGTCTGCGAGGCCGCGCATGGTGTCGAGCGCGGCGGGGGCGACTCTGCCCGGCGGCTGGCGGTATTCGACCCGATGCACTGGCAATCCGCGCGTAGCTGCACGCGGATACGCCTCGATGGCCGGCACGTCGGTGGCCAGCACGCGGATGCCGGCATGGTCCTGGAAAAGATCGCGCAGGGCCTGCTGGATCAGCCGTGCATTGGCTGACACAGGGTGGACGCGATTGATGAGCAGATGCAGAGGTGGAGGCTCGATGCCCAGGTGCCGGTAGGGCGCAATGTCTTCGAGCAACTGCATGGTGCCGCGCCGCAGCTCGCGCGCCGCGAGGATTTCCGGGGTCACGGGCGACAGCGCGAGGTTGGAGGCGAGTACCGCCATCTCCAGCAGCACCGATCGCGCGCCTTGGGTGTCGATCAGTACCAGGTCATAGAGAGGCGCCAGGACCGGCAAGAGATGGCGCAACCGCAGGCGGCCATCCGGCGCGTGCAGCAGCAAGGTGTTCAGCTCGCCTCGGTGGTCGTTGGAGAGCACCAAGTCCAGGCCCGCGACGATCGTGCGGGACACAAGCAGCCCGAGGTCGCGCTCGTTGAAGGCCAGCAACTCGTAGATGCCACCAGGTGCGCGGTGACCTAGCTCGTAGTACGAGGACAAGGTGGGCTGCACGTCGAGGTCGAGCAGTAGCACACGCAGCCCCGCGTCGGCGGCAAGCCCGCCGAGGTTCGCGGCCGTGGTGGTCTTGCCGACGCCACCTTTTGTTGAAATGATGGATACGACCTGCATGGCGTTCTCCGTGTGAGGATGGGAAGTCCGCTGGAGAACGGGTCAGGCCCGGTTGTTGACGCGCTCGGCGATCCACTGATCGATCTCGATGGAGTCCCAGCCGACCGCGCGCACGCCCAGGCGCAGCGCCTTCGGGAACAAGCCTTTGCGCATCAGGTTGTAGATGTGGGCGCGTTTGAAACCGGACTTGGTTTCGACTTCATCAAGCCGCAGGATGCGGCGCTCGCTTGCGGGCAGTGCAGGTGTTTGCGACATGGCGGTCACTCCTGAACGCTCAGTGGCGTTTGTTGGCGTGACCTCCATTCAATAGACATGGATGGGAAAAGACATTGCAAATGCAATCTCCGCGATTGCACATACAAGATGGAAAACCTCAGACTGTCGCGCTACGCAGCCGGCGTCTGGCCGTGGCGAACTTGCCGTTTAGCGTCCGCTCCGCGATCCCCATGGCGCCGCTGTGATGGGCGACCAATGCACTGACCACCGCCTCCTGCGTCTTGAAGCTGGAGTACGGCACGCCCGAAGGCGACTGGCCGAGCATCAGGTCCAGCATGCTGCCGATAATGTTCAGGTAGGTGGCTTCGGCGCGATCACTGATCAGGCACTGTGCGCCAGCAGAGGGCGCCATCTGCTTGAGAAGCGCCCCGTGCTTTTCCTGCAACTCATGCAGTTGGCGTTTGTACTGGTCCAAGGTGGATTTCAGGGCCAGGCGCTCGACTAGCATCGCCTGCCCAGTTTCCAGCGAGATGAAGGGATGGGTGATGCGCTCGCTTCGGGAGAAGAGGAAGCCCGGTCGTTGCTCGGGATAGTGTTGGCGCATCCAGCGCTTCAGATCGACGTGGCGCACCGTCAGATCAGGGGAGTCGATCAGCGTGGAATCGCGCGTCGTGATGCCGTTCTGCCCGAAGGGCAGTTCTCCATTGAGGATGCCGTCGAAGATACGTTCGGTGCAAAGTCTCAGCTCGGCGCAACGTGGGCAGTCCAACGACTGCGGCAGGCGCCTTGGCGACGAAATCGAAGCCAGGATCACCTGCTCGTATCGCAGCAGCCCGGCCCAGCGGATGGACGCTTCGATCGGGCGATAGAACACCTTTGATGTTGGTGCATCATTCTTGTTCTCGTGCATGCTCCGTCTCCTTCCAGGAGAAGAACTACATGACCGACTCCTTTGTCACCGACCTCATGGTCGGCCTGTCGTCTGTGCAGGAAGTGGGCACCGAAGGCCGCTTCGTCATGTGGTTTGAATACTGCTCACCAGTTCGCGCAACTGGTAGTCGTCGTGTGCTCGATGTGCAAAAATTCATCGATTAGAAGGTCGAGCATCGGGACGTAGGCTCGACAGTGACGCTCACGCTATCAGGGTCGTGAGAAGTTACGGTTTCTGCAAAACCGTCTAGGTATGACCTGATATGCCAGCGGTCTCAGGAGGCGTTAAGGGGCCGCAATCGTCGTCGAATGTCCAGCCGGACGCAGCAAACCCGCGTCTGTCATGCTTGCCCCGTCATCCTGATATATCGACAAAGAATCGTGTGCGGAAACGCGGTGGCCAGCGTGCGCGTTCTTTCAAAGGAGCTTGAGCAGAAGGTCCTTGTGAGTTGTGGTGCAGGCGTTCCCAGCATCCGACCTGTGCCATCACCAGAACCATCTGCCTGATCGTCTTCACGATGATGGATGCGGGGCAGACAACCGGGCGTGGATGATGAGTTCGAGGCAGTCGCCTACGACGATGTACCGATCGTGGGTCTGGTGTACTGAGTGCAGCTCTTTGGACGTCTGTGGAACTCTTTGGACGAATTTGTTGCCGAGGACGAAAAACAAGGCTACAATTGAGGTCTTCGCTGGCCAGTCCAACGAAGAAAGTGTTTGGGAAACAACGACTTACTGTCCTAGTACACGTCTCGTTTCCCGCTCCAGATTCTAGAAAGGCCCAGATTTCGATCTGGGCCTTTTTGCGTCTGCAAGAAATAGCATGCGCCCGAGAATTTGTAGCCCTTGAGCATCAAATTAGCTAGTTACGGCTAACCTTGATGCTCAAGGGCTACAAATGATAACGTCCAGCAACGACCGCTGGGCATTGGCCACGGCAATAACCGCGTTGCGACAAACACCAACAGCGGCATGCATAACACTATGCCGGTCAACGCCGTATGATCGCGCGTGTCATTACCAGCCCCTGCAATAGCGGCGTTGTCTTGCACCAACACGCACACTATTTTTTTTCTGTTCAAAAATCTCGGGTCTCAGCTCGGGGCTTTTTATGCATGATGAACCTGGACTGGCCGGATCTTCAACGATACCGATTACTTAACGCGCTTTGCGGGATGCTCCAAGGGACGACTCGACATGAAGAGATCATATAAAGATTGAGCGGCAAGAGATAAGGAACGCTCTCTGCGTCGCACGAGATAGATGGAACGCTTTAGCTCAGGCCAAGGAAGCGGCCGTGTCACGATACCCTTTTGTGCGAAATGAAAGAGTGTCAATGCAGGCATGAGACTGACACCGAGCCCTGCTCGCACCATACCCATGGCCGTGGCTAGCTGGTCCACTTCCATCAGCGTTTGCATTTGCAAGGGATGCAATGCCATTTCCAAGTACTGGCGGACGCTAGAATTTCGAGCCATGTGAATAAAGGGGTATGAGGCGATATCACGCGGGCGAACCTCCCTGAGACGCGCAAGGGGGTGACCAACGGGGCACACCAAGTGAAAATCATCATTGCAGAAAGGTTCCGCACACAAGTTCGGGGTATCGGCACGAATTGCAGCCAGCGCAAGATCTGCTTTGCCGCTATGCACGAGATCAACGCAGGGTTCCGAAAGGACATCGGCAACAGTGATGGCGACACCAGGATGTTGTTCGTGGTACTGGCGAAGCACGGTAGGTAGCCAGTTGGCGGCAAGTGAAGGCAGCAGCGCGATAGATACACGACCCCGTTTTCGCGCAAGATAATCCGACATTCCCAACAAGGCAGCATCGAACTCGGCGAGCAAGCGCCGAGCCGAAATTTCGAAATCCGAGCCTTCCGCCGTCAGTACCACGTGACGAGTGCTTCGATCAAAAAGACGAAGCCCCAATGTGCCTTCGAGTTGGCCAATCAGCGCGCTGAAAGCGGGCTGAGACAGAAAGCAAGTGGCAGCCGCCTTCGTGAAGCTTCGTTGTTCAGAGAGTGCGATGAAGGCTTGAATCTGCCGGATCGAAAGGTTGGGACGTAGCGAAACATTCATTTGAATATCAGATAAGTTAATCTAAATTTTAGAATTCACTATATAGATAGTAGACCCTACACTCAGTCGCATCAACGCCGCTTAACGACAGTAAAAAGCAAAAAAGCGCTATAGACAAAAAGACTGGGGAGACACCTGACGAACGACATTTTGCCCATCAACCCGAATAGTCGGTTTGACGTGCCGCGCTGTGTGAGTCTCTCATCGACTGGTGCAGCCACAGGTGCTCATAGAGATGCGTTCGCAAAACGCCGTTCCTGAATCAAGGATTCATAGAGATCTGGACCGAGCTTCGGCTCAGAACAACGAGGAGATAGCTATGCATAAACGAACGGCGCTTACACGAGGCGTCCTGCTTGCAATGGCGAGTATGCTCGCCGCCTGCGGCGGTGGAAGTGGGGGTGACGACGACGGGAATGGAGGCACCAATCCAAGTCCCGTAGCTGAGTTGAAAGTGTTGTCCAACAGAGCGGATCTGGTGTCCGGCGGTGATGCACTGATAGAAGTCGTCGCGCCAGCCGGTACCGACCCCGCTACGCTAAAGATCGACGTGAATGGCGCCGATGTCACAAATGCATTCGAACTGCGTCCCGATGGCCGCTACTATGGCTTGGTGACTGGCTTGACGGAAGGGAGGAACCTATTGCGTGCAGCATCGCCGACAGGCAAAGGTGCTGAACTCGAGATCACGAATCACCCGATTGGTGGACCAGTCATCTCTGGCGCTCAGATCACGCCCTGGACCTGCGACACTACGGTAACCGCTCCCACCGCCAATAATCCCGATCTGGGTGATCCGCTTGATGCGCAATGCAATATCGCCGCACCCGTGTATCGCTACCAGTACCGTACATTAACCGGCGGGTTTGCGCCGTATGACGTTGCCAATCCACCCGCTGCGGATGCGATTGCAAAAACCACGACAGATCAGGGCCACACAGTGCCTTATATCGTTCGCATCGAACGCGGCGTGATTAACCGAGGGAAATACGATCTGGCCTACCTGGCCGACCCAAGCGATCCCACTGCTGCATGGCAACCCTGGAACGTGCCTGCATCGTGGAACCAAAAGCTATTCTGGAAATTCGGCTCTGGTTGCGACTACCGACGCGTCCAGGGAAATCCAGGCAACGTCATGGACTATGTGGCGCTAAGCCGAGGTTTCATGGTTGCTTCGTCAGAGATGACCCAGTACGGCACGCACTGCAACGACGTGACCTCTGCCGAGACCGTCATCATGATGAAAGAGCACATTATCGAAAAATACGGACCGATTCGATACACGATGGCCGACGGCAGTTCGGGAGGCGCTCACCAACAACACTTGCATGCGTCCAATTACCCGGGCCTACTGCAGGGCATTCTTCCCGCTGCGGGATGGCAGGACACCTGGACAGCCGGCCGCGAGTTCGCGGACTGCGGCCTATTGAAGCGTTATCACGACAGCCAGGCAGGCACATCGTTAGACATGACAAACATGCAACGAGCACTTGTGGCCGGCCACCGATGGAATCAAGTATGCGAAGGCCCTGCCAACACCAACATGGCGAGCCGCGTTCCGTTTTATATTGACCCAGCGGTGGGCTGCGGAGATCCCGACGATCAATGGTCACGAAGCAATCCGACAGGCAGCCGGTGCACGCTCCAGGATTTCAACATTGCGGTATTCGGACCTCGCGATGCTACTGGTTACGCCAAATCGCCGCTGGACAATGTTGGCATTCAGTACGGTTTCAATGCGCTGAACAGTGGAGCCATATCCGCCGAGCAATTCGTCGCCATGAACGAGCAAGTCGGCGGCTACGACATCGACGGCCAATGGCAACCTTCACGTATGCAAGCTGACCCTGGCGCAGCAGAAATTGCACACGGTTCAGGCAGGATTCCTTATGGTCAGAATCTAGGCAACGTCGCCATCATCGCTGATGTGGAATTCAACATTACGGAAGAGCATTACGATTTCCGCACCTGGGTGATTAGAAATCGCATTTTGGCGGTGCACGATGATTACGACAACCATGTGATCTGGCGCCACAAATCCCGTGTGCCTGATTTCGCTGCCCGCCGGTTCGATGCGATGAATGATTGGCTAATGCGCACCGAAGCGGACGCCACGGATCGACCCTTGCGAGAAAAGCTCATAGCAAACAAGCCTGATATCGCTACCGACTCCTGCTATCGCTCCGACAGCGAACAATGGAGCACTGATCCTGCATACTGCAATACGGGCGCAACGCCAAACATGGATTCGACCGTCGTAGCCGGACTCTTTGAACCCGGCGTTGACGAATGGCCAGTCTTTCGCGATACGCGCGTAGCCTCTGGCGAGTCGTTAGCCAGCGACATCATGAAGTGCCAACTGAAGCCGCTGAACCGCGGCGACTATCAAGCAAACTTCACCAACTCGCAATGGAGCAGACTCTCCGCCGTATTCCCAGGCGGGGTATGTGACTACAGCAAGCCTGGTGTCGGTCAAGTGGCGCCAGACCCCTGGCAAACCTTCAGTGACGGCCCTGGCGGGAAGCCACTAGGCCCCGCTCCAACATCACACGCCGCAGCGTAACGGATGTGATATTCAGGCCTGCGCAGTTCCATTGCGCAGGCCTGGCGAATCCGATGGCACGGCAAGCCCGTAGTCTTGCGGGAGTGGGATATCAACAGAGTAATGATGCGTCGGCTTATACACAGTGTCGGTTTGCCCCGAACCCGGGCGGGCTTGCCTACACTCGCAGTCAAACCTTACAGAGATCGCCGTACAACGCTGGCCGACGATCTCGCAGATATGGCGTGTCAGAACGCGATGTGGTAATGAGCGCTGGGTCGAGTTCGACGACGATCAATTCTTCCTGGCTATCCGATGCCAGGCCCAATACGCTTCCGTCAGGGCCAGCCACGCTGCTTTGCCCGCAATAATGGATCTGTGCTTCAGTGGCGCAATAATTGGCGTAGGCAACGAAACACTGATTCTCTTGAGCGCGAGCTCTGACAGTCACTTGTGCGATGAAGTCATACGGCCGCATATTGGCGGTAGGAACCAGGATCAGATCAGCGCCTGCCAGCGCGAGCTGGCGGCTGTTTTCCGGGAATTCGATGTCGTAGCAAATCAAGAAACCAAGCCGCCAGCCATTGAACTCGATAACCGGGCTGCGATCACTACTCGCGCTGAACATACGCTTGTCCAGGTCACCGAACAGATGCGTCTTTCGATAGTTGGCAAGTTCCTGGCCTTGCACACTGATCATTTGCACGCTGTTGAAGATACCCTCGTCATCGGCCAGCTCGGGATAACCATAGACAATCGCGATACCTGAGCGACGTGCGATGTCAGCGACGTATTGGGCTGCGGAACCGTCTTTAGGCTGCGCCAGCCGAGCCACAGCATCAGCGCCGATGTTATACCCAGTCAGGAACATCTCGGGGCAGAGCAGCACGCTTGCCCCGCGTGCTGCGGCAGCATGAGCCTGGTGGCTCAGGCGTGCCAGGTTGCCCGTGACGTCCAGTGGCAAAGACGCACATTGGAATAGAGCGATGCGCATGAAGTCATTCCTTAATCCGCCAGTGTGATCGGACCCAGCTCGGCAAAGACATCACCCGGGCCAGGATTTTCAGCGTGCGACTTGCCGCCGAAGTGATTCATGATTCCCCAAACGGCGTTCAGTGACGTCTGCACTGCGCCTTCAACCCAGGCTGGAGTCCAGGATACGTCGTCACCGGCGATGAATATGCCACGCTGCTCTACCGGCATTTTGTCCTGCATGAAATGGGCGTACATGCGTTGGTTATAGCGGTAGTGGCCCGGCAAAGCCCCTTTGAATGCCCCGAGGAAATAGGGGTCGGCCTCCCAGGAAACCGTGATCGGATTCCCGATGATGTGGCCAGCGATGTCCACATTCGGATAGATTTTTTTCAGTGCTTCCAGAGAAAGTTTGACACGTTTCTCGACGGGGTGCGGCAGCATCTTCAGCGCATCGCTCATCCACGAATAGGACAGGCAAATCACACCTGGCTTATCGTCTCCGTTATCGAACAGGTAGGTGCCGCGGGTCAACCTGTCGGTCAGCGTCATGCTCATGACATCACGGCCGGTTTCCGGATCTTTGTCTTTCCAAAAGGGGCGGTCAACCATCACAAATGTCTTGGAGGCTTGCATATAGCGAGTGCGATCGAGCGCCATCCACATTTTTTGCGAGAACAACGATTCTTCGCATTCGATCTGGGTCGTCAGCAACCAGCTCTGGCAGGTTGTCAGGACGGCCGCATAGTGGCGGGTATCACCCCAGCTGTCAGTGACTGCCAGTCGGCCATCCTCGGCGCGGGCGATGCTCTTGACCCCCGAACGTGGTGCGCCGTTGTGCAGACCAATCAGGTTCGTTCCGGCCGGCCAGTGAGCGCACTGCTGCGGCGCATGCCGCCAGATCCCCTGGGGTACTTGTTCTACGCCTCCCACGATCAAGTGCTGGTGGTCATCGCAATGCGTCATGACCACGCGAAAAATCTCCAGCATCGAATTAGGAAAGTCTGAATCCCACCCTCCTGTGCCGAATCCTACCTGGCCGAACACTTCGCGGTGCAAATAGCTGAGTTTCGCGAACGATTTCGAGGTGGCGACAAAATCGTAGAATGTGCGATCGTCCCACAGTGGTATTAACGTGTTCCACAATGCCTTCAAGCGCGGAACGTCGCGCTCACGAATCGCGTGCTCGATGTCACTGAAATGGGCTCGCTCTTCTAGCGCATCCGCCCAGGCATCTGCGACCTCTTGAAACAGCTTCGGCAGGTCCGAAAGCTGCTGTGCGTAGTGCGTTTCGCCTTCTAGATCGACAACCGTGCTGCCGGATGCGCTCGTCAGCGGATTTGGGAAAGGCTTGGTTTCGAGCCCCAGCTTATCCACGTAGTGATAGAACGCCGTCGACGAAACCGGAAAACGCATACCACCCAGCTCAGCAATGATTCCATCAGTCCCTTCGAACGCTTGGGAGCGCAGACGACCACCCAATCGCGAAGCTTCATAGATAACTGGCTTGAGGCCCAGTTTCATCAATTCATAGGCAGCCACCAGGCCCGCAATCCCCCCACCGACAATGGCGACTTCTTCGCCGTGACACTCGGTTGGAATACTTCCCAGCCCGGCCGGGTGTTCAATCCAGTCATCAAATGCAAACGGAAAATCAGGACCGTAGATCGTGACAGGTTTCTTGCCGTCGACCGGGTGACGGTTGGCTTTATTCAAGATGCAGCTCCTGGGCGCCATGCAATTGCGCGCATGTCTGGGTTGGCGATAGCAAACATTCTAAGGGGCGTAGCCCGAAACGGACATTCGCGTCGGTGATGAGACGAATCCGTTGGCTATAGGAATAGGTACCAGTACAAAGCCACGTCGCGCCTGACATCCTCATCAAGCTCGCTATACAGGTGGCGGTCAGAACAGCTCATTCATTTTGACGTCCAAAGGTTTTCCGCCACTCGCTAGGGCTGACTTGATTTCTGTTCTTGAAGTGCTGGCGCAGTGACGTCGGCGTTTTAAACCCGACGAGATCCGCGATCGACTCCACCGGGAGCGTCGTACTTTCCAACAGCTCTCTCGTGCGTTGCAATCGTTCGTTGGTGAGCCACGCCATGAATGACATGCCTGTTGCCTTATTGAAATGCCGTGTGAAAGTTCTTCGACTCATGGCTGCACGTTGCGCTAGGTCGTCCACCGAATGTGCTTGATTCAGGTGTTCACGCAGATAGTCCATCATCTGGTTGATTCTGGCGTCTTGCGTTGATGAAGCAACAGGCTGTTCAATAAACTGAGCCTGTCCACCTTCTCGGTGAGGCGGCACGACCATCATCCGGGCGACTTTGTTTGCCGTTTTTTGGCCGTAGAACTTGCGTACGATATAGAGACAACAGTCCAGGCTGGCCCCTGTGCCGGCAGATGTGATCAAGCCATCATCATCTACATACAGCGCATTCATGTCCAACTGCACTTGCGGAAAACGCAGTTTGAAATCCTGCTCCGCCATCCAGTGTGTGGAAGCGCGTTTGCCATCAAGCAAGCCTGCATAGGCGAGTGCATACGCACCGTAGCACAGGCCAACCACATGGGCTCCTCGCTGGCGTGCCTGCAGCAAGGCGGCCATTAGCTCTGGCTCAGGACTTTCGTCTAGATCATGCCAACCAGGAATCACCACGATGTCTGCCTGCGCAAGCAACTCCAGCCCGCCATCAGGTTGAACAAGCAATGCGCGCTCGGCAGCCAGTGCTGTACCGCCTGGCGCGACGATCTTCAGGTCGAACAGCGCGTGTTCGGGAAAATTGACGCTGAATATCAAGAACGGCACGCCAAAGTGAAACGGGCTGAAGCGGGGGTAAGTAACGAGGGCGACGAGGGGAAGTGGCTTTGGCATGGCGTTAAAGAGCGAATTGGCCCAAATCTTTCGAAGATTGACTTATGGGTCAATTCTATAAAAAAGCTTCAGGCACAACAATAGGTGCTTCTACAACTTCAAATCTGATGATTACGTATGTACTCGATGAAAGCCTTTGCCCCCTTGCTGGTCTCGCTCTCGCTTGGAGCCTTCGCGGCTACCGCTTGGTCAGCCCCTGAAACTACCACCGGCATCTCGGTCAAGGTGCAACAGATCCGTAACGCGACGATCAAAATCGACTTTTCTGGTACGACCTTTTTGGTAGACCCTATGTTATCGGCCAAAGGGGAGTTTCCAGGCTTCCCGGGTACTTACCGCAGCGAACTGAGAAATCCTTTGGTAGATCTACCTTTTCCAGTGAAGGATGTGCTTGAAAGTGTGGAAGCGGTGGTTGTGACCCACACCCATACGGACCATTGGGATGAGGCCGCTCAAAAAGCGATTCCCAAGAACCTGCCTATATTCACGCAGAACGAAGCTGATGCCAAGATCATTCGCAATCAGGGCTTCAAAGATGTACGCGTACTCGAAGCCTCGTCCACATTTAATGGTGTGAGACTGAGCAAAACCGGAGGTCAGCATGGCACTGATTTGTGGTTTGCAGACCCCGCACGTGCTGAGGCGATGGGCCCAGTCATGGGGGTCGTGTTTTCAGCTCCTAAGGCTAAAACGGTATACGTGGCTGGCGACACGGTATGGCGTCCGGAAGTGGATCAAGCACTGAAGCAGTACAAGCCAGACGTGGTGATTCTCAACACCGGGAGCGCGATCATGAGTGGTTTTGAGGAGCATCCCATCATCATGGGCAAGCAGGACACACTGCAAGCCGCAAAGGCAGCACCTAATGCGGCAATCGTGGCTGTGCACATGGATGCAGTGAACCACATGTCACTCAGCCGCAAAGAGCTGCGTGGCTTTTTGCAAGACCAAAAAATTGAGAAAAGGGTGATGATTCCCGAAGATGGTGAGACCTTGAGGTTCTGATTGTTCGGTGATGAGCGTTTCCACCGAAACAGGCATGGCCCCCTCTCGTGTTCTCGCGCCAGCCGATGGCGAAGCGATGAAGTTCTAATGAAGCAAGGCTGCCCAAATTTTGAGCAGCCTCTAACTCAATAAGGAAACCCAATGAAAAAAGCACTAATCGTTATCGATATTCAAAATGATTATTTTCCCGGCGGTGCATTTACATTGGAAAATGCCGATGCAGCATGCAAAGGTGCCGTGGAGGCCATAGAACAAGCAAAGCACGACGGATGGCTGGTTGTTGGAGTGCAGCACGTCAACTCTCCGCACGCACCCGCTTTCAAGCCCGGCACCAAAGGCGTGAAAATCCACAGTGCCATTGCCGCCGCATTGGGTGACGCTCCAATCGTCGTAAAAAATGAAGCCGACAGCTTCTTCGAGACAAACTTAGAGAAAATCGTGCGCGAAGCAGGCATCACCGACATTTATCTCACTGGCATGATGACTCAGCATTGCGTCACCCACACTGCCCTATCTCCACAAGCGCTCGACATGAACGTCCACATCATCGCTAAAGGCTGTGCCGCCCCAGCCCAAGCCTTGAGTGACTTAGCCTTGCAAGGCCTGAGCGCTCGATGCGACGTGGAGTAGAACCAATTACTGTCGTTATCGAGTTCGAACCCTGCGCAAGGACCTCCAGCGCAGGACCAATCCTTCGCAGATATCCTGATGAATCGCCAAGGACCTTAGCCGCCAACCAGACCTGAAAGACAAAGTCCTGAAGGACTCTTGGGATCGCCCAATGCAAGGACGATCGTGAGATGGTTGAGGCCGGCTTCGACTCGGAATTGCGCGTCATGAACAGTATGCTCCAGCAATGATGCAAACTGTCGGCCCTGAGAGTGAAATGGCGCGGTATCCCTTTCACTGACCATGACGATACGTCGAGGGCCGCGCATTTGACGGGAGGTCAGAGGTGACCATGCCGAGGCTTCGGCGGGGGTCATTCTCGCTTCGCTCTTTAAGAAGCTGCCGGGGATATCTGTGAGGTCGTAAATGCCACTAACGAGTAGCAGGCCGCCAAGCGTGGGCAGATCCGGCGGGGCGCATTCTTCCTCGGCACCTACCGCGGCCAGGTAGCTTGCCAAATGCGCGCCTGCCGAATGGCCGCTGGCGGTGAGGCGCTTAGCGTCGGCGCCGAGATCCGGAGCCATCGCGGTCAAATGCCGAACAGCCGCGCGAACCTGCGCGACGATAGGTCCCAGCCTGGTGCCAGGCATCAGGTCGTAGGTGACAAGGGCAGCAATTCCGCCCACAGCCAGCACGGGCGCGGCCACAAGCCAATGATCCTCTTTGCTGCCCGAGCGCCAGTAACCGCCGTGAATGAACACATGAAGCGGAGCACCTTTTGCCATGCGGGGCGGAAGAATAATATCTATCCGTTCACGTGGTCCCGGACCATAGGGCACGTTGGGCCGTATTTCGACCCGCTTGGCAAACTCTCGAGACCGGACAGCTGTCTCGGTGACGATCTCGTCGAAATCCGGGATGAAATCGCGGTTGCGATAAAGGTCTTGAGTCATGTTCAACAGTCCACCGCGAAATATTTTGGCCCCAGGAATTCGAGCACACCCATTACGCCACCTCCGCGCCCTGCATCACGTCGGCAACACCGGAATAAGCGGCTTGGACAAGCTTTCGCATGTCGCTGCGGTCGAGCGGGCGGGGATTATTCTGGATCAACCGTTCGATGCCGCAAGCTTGATCCGCCACCCAATCCAATTGATCTTCGACCAGCCCAAGCTGGGCCAGCGTGGGCGGAATCCCGATACGGGCGAACAGCGCCGCGATAGCGGGAATCACCGCTGCGCCGTTTGGCAGGCTCATGACCGCGGCCATTTGTTCTAGTTCGGCGCCAATCACAGGACGGTTCCATTGCATCACCCAAGGCATCAGGCAAGCCACACCCGCCCCATGTGCGGTGTGAGTGACTGCGCCAACCGGATATTGAATAGCATGGGCCGCGGCCGTGCCGGCGACACCAAACGCCAACCCCGCGAACATTGCCCCCTGCATCACCTGAGATCGTGCGACCAGATTCTTGCCGTCTGCGCATACAGCCTCAAGTCCTTTCCACAGCAGCGAGATTGCGGTCAGCGCGTATTGATCGGATAGCGTATTTTTGCCGATGAACACTCTATCTTGGGTTAAGCCAGGGGTGACCTCGCGACGTGCGGCGGTGAACGCCTCGATCGCATGGGTCAGCGCATCGGCGCCGGCGATAGCGGTCAGCGTAGCGGGGCAAGTCAACGTCAGCTCAGGGTCGCAGATCGCCACCATCGGAATCAAATAAGGACTGGAGATGCCCACTTTGAGCGTTCGCTCGTTATCTGACAGGACCGCGACCGGAGTGACCTCCGAGCCGGTTCCGGCGGTGGTCGGAACGGCGATCACTGGCAAGACGGGGCCAGGCACCTTCAGCTCGCCGTAGTAATCCTGCGGTTGCCCGCCATGGCTCAGCAGCAGCGCGATGCACTTCGCCATATCCAGACAAGAGCCTCCGCCGACCCCAATCACCACATCCGCGGCGAACTCACGCGCGGCGTCAGCGGCGAGGAGCGTGGCGGGTACCGGCACATCTGGCAAGGTGCCGCTTTCGATCCGCACAGCCAGACCGCTAGCCTGTAAGTCCATGACCATAGCCAGGAAATCAGCGTCACCTGCCAGGCGCTGATCCGTGACTACCAGCGCCCGCCGACCCAGCCGTTTCGCCACAAGGCCCAGCGCCTTGCGTTGTCCGCTGCCGAATATCACTTCGCGCGGCGATCTCATTGCACCGAAATGCGTCATTCAGCGTCCCCTCGTTGTACTTATCGTGACGACCGCCAGCATGCGGCCGCGCTTATTTGGTATAGACCCGATCCCATAAATCATATCGTATAGGATATTTTATTTGACATTGGATATGATATTTGCCACCATTTGTGCATGTCAAGATGAACTTACGGAGCGCCCTGAGGAAATGGCCGTGCAACGAGAAAGTCAGAATGGTGTCGCCGTGCGCCGGTCAAGCGTGGTCGATGATGTCTACAACGGCATCTATGAACGACTGATGTCGCTTGCCATTGCACCCGGCGCCCGCATTCCCATCGATTTGATCGCCCGAGACCTGAACGTCTCGCAGACCCCTGTGCGTGAAGCCCTTTCGCGGCTGGAACGCGAAGGGCTGGTTCACAAGGCACATCTCATTGGCTACAGCGCCGCCCCACAACTGAGCCGCAAGCAATTCGAGGATTTATTCAACTTCCGGTTGCTGATCGAGCCGGAAGGCGCACGCCTGGCGACACTGAATATGACCCCCGCCGCACTTGACCATATCGAGAACATTGCGGCCGACATGGCGGATGGGGGAACGCCGGTGGATCGGACCAGCCGTTATTCTCGTTTTGCCCGAATCGACTCGGATTTTCACGACGAGATCATGAGGATTGCCGGGAACGAAATCATCCGCGCGACGCTCTTCAATCAGCACGTACATCTGCACCTGTTCCGCCTGATGTTCCATAGCCGCGTCACCCAAGAGGCGCTGCAAGAGCACGAGAAGTTGCTGGCGGCCTTCCGTGCGGGGGACGCGACGGCCGCACAAACCGCCATGCGTGAACATATCCAATGCTCACGTGATCGCCTGATGGCGGCCTTCGAATGATTGCCGCTGACGCTTCACCGCTATCGGCCACCATCCCGGCGGCGGTAGACGCGTGTTCCGTTCCGACGCTGGCCGCCGCGGGACTGACAAAAGCCTATGGCCCGATCACCGTTTTGTCCGATGTCACGCTGGATATTCGCGCCGGCGAGGTCCACGCGGTGATCGGCGAAAACGGCGCAGGAAAATCGACATTGATGAAGCTGTTGGCCGGCTACGTAAGCCCCACAGCAGGTCGTCTGCTCATGCAAGGGCAGCCGATCGCTTTCGCCGATGCCGCCGCAGCAGAAGCTGCAGGCGTCGTCCTGGTGCATCAGGAAATTCTGTTAGCACCCGATCTGACGGTCGCAGAGAATCTCTTTCTTGGCCGTGAACTATCACGTGGCATCCTGATCGATGACCGCGCCATGAACCAACGCACTGCCGACGTGATGGCCTCTATCGGAGCCCACTGCCACCCGCGCGACCATGTGGGCGACCTGCCGTTGGCACAACGGCAGTTGGTACAAATCGGCCGGGCGCTGCTGCAACCGCGCAAGGTCGTGATTTTCGATGAGCCTACCGCCGTTCTGGCCAACGACGAGGTCGCCGCACTGCTGGAGGTGGTCCGTGGACTAAGGGCACAAGGGGTTGCCGTCCTATATATTTCACATCGCCTGGACGAGGTTCAAGCGCTGGCCGACCGCGTCACCGTACTGCGCGACGGAAAGATGATCGGCACCTGGCCCGCGTCAGGCCTGGCGCAGCGCCGCATGGCCGAGCTGATGGTCGGCCGCCAGCTCGACGTGTTGTATCCCCCTAAACGCCCACCGTCATCGGGCGCCCCGCTATTGGTGGTTGAACGGTTATCGGTCGATCGCGGCGCGATCCAGGCGAGTCTGACGATTCGTCGTGGCGAGGTGCTTGGTATCGGCGGCATGATCGGCTCTGGTCGCACCGAACTGTGCGAAGGGCTAATGGGTCTGCGGCCCGCCGAGGTAACCCGGATCGAACTGGCGGGTAACGCGGTCGAGCATCTGTCAGTCAGGGACTGGCGAGAACGGGGCCTGGTTTATTTGACGGAAGACCGCAAGGGAAAGGGCCTCTTGCTGGACGAGCCGCTAGCCCCGAACCTGACCCTGCAGGCGCTGGACCGAATCCATCCGCGTCTTGCGCTGGATCACGACAAAGAGGCCGCAGCACTGGATAAAGCCGTTCGCGACTACGACATCCGCGTCCATTCAGTCCACCTGAACGCCGGCCAACTGTCTGGCGGCAACCAGCAAAAACTATTGCTGGCAAAGGTGATGATGACCGACCCTTCAGTTGTCATTATCGACGAGCCGACACGCGGCATCGACATCGGCAACAAAAGCCAGATCTACGACTTTATCGACCGCCTGGTTCGATCAAACAAAGCTTGCATCGTGATTTCATCAGAACTGCCGGAGCTTGTCGGCCTCGCAGATAGAGTCCTGGTGATGCGTGGAGGACGCATCGTGGCCGAGCTCACTGGCGACCAGATTACCGAACATAACGTCGTCTATGCGGCCACCAGTGGCAACGCGCATGAGATAGACCTGCAAGACCCTATAACGATAAATAAGGTAGGAGACCAGAATGACAAGCGCGACGACGAATATCGCGATCATTAAAACGCCACGACGCATCCGCTGGGCGGCCATGGGCCCGTTCATCGCACTGGCAGTGGTCGTGTTGGCCGGCACGATGCTGAACTCGAACTTCGCGACCGGAACCAACATGGCGAACGTCGTCACGCGATCGGCCTTCATCGCGATCATCGCGGTGGGCGCAACCTTTGTGATTTCATCTCGCTGTCTCGACTTGTCGGTCGGATCGATGATGGCCTTCGTGACCGGCATCATGATCCTGACGATGAACCGGCTTGAACCCTCGATCGGAGCCAACGCTATTTTCGTCGGCGCGATCGTGGGGCTTCTGGTCGGTGCGGCCTGTGGACTGCTGAATGGGTTGATCGTGACCGTGGGCAAGATCGAACCCTTCATCGCCACACTTGGCACGATGGGAATTTTTCGCGCCCTGATTACCTGGATGTCCGATGGCGGCTCGATTCCGATGGCCCGGGAGCTGCGCGAATCCTACCGGCCGGTCTATTTCGGAGATGTGCTCGGTATTCCGATACCGGTCGCCATCACGTTGGCTGTCGCCCTGGTCGGAGCCTTCATCCTGTACCGAACAAAATACGGACGCCGTTGCATGGCCACCGGTTCGAATGCCGATGTGGCGCGCTTCTCGGGCATCTCGGTCACGAAAGTACGCACCATTGCCTTTGTGATACAGGGACTCTGTGTCGCCATTGCGGCGATCTGCTATATCCCCCGGCTCGGTGCCGCGACACCGACGACAGGCCAATTGTGGGAATTGCAGGTCATTACCGCCGTCGTGATTGGCGGCACGCTACTTCGGGGAGGCAAGGCCCGGATCTGGGGAACCGTCGCCGGCGCACTGATTCTGGAGATGATTGCAAACCTGATGGTGCTATCCAACATGGTTTCGGAATACCTCGTCGCAGCCGTGCAAGGGGTCATCATCATCCTCGCCATGTTGGCGCATCGCTTCATCAAATAATCACCACGACAAAGGGTGAAGGTTTTCAAAGGAGACATGACATGACAACCATAATCAGGAGACAAACAATGACATCTATAACCAAGCGTGCACTCGCGATGCTGGCCCTCAGTCTGATGGCAGCTACCGCAACCAGTGCCTTGGCGCAGACCAAAAAGACAATCGCCGTTTCAATTCCGGCAGCCACTCACGGCTGGACAGGAGGCGTTGTCTATCACGCAGAACAGGCTGCGAAAGAGATAAAGGCCGCATTCCCCAATATCGATGTTGTGGTAAAGACGTCGCCTTCGGCGACGGCGCAAGTATCGGCATTGGAAGATCTGTCTGCCAGCCAGAAGCTCGACGCATTGGTCATCCTGCCCTTTACCTCGGAAGAACTGACCGGCCCGGTCGCGCAAGTAAAGGCGGGAGGCACCTTTATCGCAGTCGTCGATCGCGGCCTGACCGACCCGACGATTCACGATCTGTATGTCGCGGGCGACAATATCGCCGTGGGCGCAAACACCGCGAAATGGCTGGCAGAGAAGTTGGGTAAAAAAGGAAAAATCGTCGTGCTGCGCGGCATCCCGACGGTGATTGACGATGAACGAATCAAGGGTTTCACCGACGTCATTAACGGCACCGACATCAAGATTCTCGACATTCAATATGCCAACTGGAACCAGGATCAGGCCTTTACGCTGATGCAGGACTATCTGGCCAAGTATCCTCAGATCGACGCCGTCTGGGCCAATGACGACGACATGCTGCTGGGTGTGCTGGAAGCGATCAAGCAATCCGGCCGCACCGAGATCAAATATGCATTGGGTGGCAACGGCATGAAAGACGTGATCGAACTCGTAAAAGCAAAAAACCCCGTCACTCCTATCTCGACGCCCTACCCGCCCTCGATGATCAAATCGGCCATCTACATGACGGCAGCCCAGCTCAGTGGGCAGGCGCCGATGCGTGGAAGTTTCAAGCTCGACGCGCCGTTGATCACACCCGAGAACGCCGACCAGTTCTATTTCCCCGACAGCCCATTCTGACGATAGTTGGCCGGGACCATCATTCCGGCCGTGATAACAGCCCAAAGGAGGATCAAATGAGAGGCAAGAAAATTCTTATGCTCTGCGGTGAGTTCACCGAAGAATATGAAATCTATGTTTTCCAGCAAGGCATGGAGGCCGTAGGCCATATCGTCCATGTGATCTGCCCCGACAAGAAAGCGGGTGAAATAATTCAGAGCTCGTTGCATGATTTCGAAGGGCACCAAACCTATATCGAGCGATTCGGCCATCTAGTCGAAATCAACAAAACGTTCTCCGAGGTGCGCGTCGAGGAATATGACGCGGTATATTGCGCGGGCGGCCGCGGACCGGAATACATCCGCACGGACAAGCGGATCCAGGCCATGGTGCGTCACTTCCATGAGGCCAAGAAGCCGATCTTCACCATCTGCCATGGCGTACAGATTCTTGTCGCGGTAGAGGGCGTGGTTCGAGGCAAGAAGGTAGCGGCGCTAGGTGCCTGCGAACCCGAAGTGATCCTTGCCGGCGGCACCTACATCGACGTGAAGCCCCACGAAGCGTATGTCGATGGCACCATGGTATCAGCGAAAGGTTGGACGGGACTGGCCGCTTTCATGCGCGAGTGCATGAAAGTATTGGGGACGAACATTACGCATTCGTAGCCCGCAGGCACGAGGCGCCCGAGGCTTGGCAGCATCGGCCCCGGGCACCTATCGTTCTTTTGGCACCTCTGGACGTATTACCGCTGCGCCAGTATGCGTGCCGCCTCGAGGCAGACCGCACGGCGCTTCTCGAGCATGCCGGCCGCAAGCTGCCTGACCGCGTCGACCGTGCCAACGTCGGCCACATCAGGGTGTCCGCTACGAAACGGCGGCGCCGGGTCGTACTCCATCAAGAGCTGAAGCGTGCGGGCGGCTTCATCGCCACGCAGCAATGACAGCAAGACGAATGCAAAGTCCAGGCCCGAGGTCACACCGCCCCCCGTCACCCGATTGCGATCGATAACCACGCGTTCGGGCACGACTTCAACGGGAAACAGGCGCAGAAAATCCAGAGATAGCCAGTGGCTGGTCGCCTTATAGCCGTTCAGCAGACCTGCCGCTGCCAGGAGCAGCGAACCCGTACACACGGATGTCACCCATTGGGCTCCGGCGGCCTGCTTGCGCAAGAAACCCAGCAGTTCTTCGTCGGCCATCAAATCGTTCTGTCCTGGTCCGCCAGGGACCATGATGACATCCAACTGCGTGGCGTCATCGAACGACAGAGATGGCGTCACGATCAGTCCGGTATCGCCCTTGATGGGTCGACAATGCTTCCAGACCAAATGGCAGGTACTGTTGGGCGTGCGGGCCAGCACTTCGAATGGCGCGAGAGCATCGAGGGACGTCATACCATCGAACACGATGATACCGATCTGCAGGTGTTTGTCGGTCATGTCTGGATATCCTTTTTCGGAATACGCGAGGGATGAGGATCAGGTTTGCTTGCACTGGCTCGCTTATCGTGTGGCATCGGTCGTGATAAGGCGACCTGCGCGCGGCTTGGGTGCGGGGCTCCGGTGCCTACGCCAGGCGTTGCCAAGGCTGCCGACGATACCTCCACGAAAGGCGAGCACGACGACAACAAAGACGGCGCCTTGGGCAATGATGACCCAATCCCGCAGTTCGGACATATAGGTTTCCATGCCGATGAGAGCAATCGCGCCCAGGATGGGTCCGGTGATCGTGCCCAGTCCGCCGACCAGCGTCATGAGCAGCAGTTCGCCCGAGATATGCCAGCTCACGTCAGTCAGGGTGGCGATCTGGACAGCGATGACCTTGGTCGCGCCCGCGAGGCCCGTAACGCCCGCAGAAAAGACGAAGACGGCCCATTTGTAGCGACTGGCGTTGTAGCCGAGGGAAATCACCCGCGGCTCGCTATCGCGCACGGCAGCGATGATACGGCCAAACGGCGAGTGAACCAATCTGGCGATCAGCAGGATCGCCGCGCCACACATCAAGAGGACAAAGTAGTATGCGGACACGTCGCTCTTCAGATCCCACACGCCGAAGGCGATGCCGCGCGGTATCTGCTGGATGCCGTCTTCGCCGTTCGTGAATGGCGCCTGCAGGCAGAAGAAGTAGACCATCTGCGCCAATGCCAGCGTCGACATGGCGAAGTAGATGCCGCGCAACCGGATCGCGATGACGCCGACAATACCCCCTAGAACCACCGACACCAGTGTGGCGCCAAGGATGGCCCACTCCGGCGCCCAGCCCCAACCCTTTGCCAAATATCCTGCAACGTAGGCCGACAGACCGAAGAACATGGCATGACCAAAAGACAGCACGCCCATGTAGCCCAGCAGCAGATTGATTGCACTGGCGGCGGCGGCGAAGCAGATGACCTTCATCAGAAACGTGGGATACACCACGAACGGCGCCGCGATCAGTGCCGCCGCGCAGACGACGAAAATGGCCCAACTGAGGCGTGTACGCAGTCTCGGCTCGACGTCGGCGCGGCTGTCCAGCACGGCGCCGGCGTGTTGGGCGACGACGCCTTTGCCAAACAGGCCTGCGGGTTTGATGAGCAAAACCGCCGCCATGATAATGAAGACGACCGTATCCGAAAGCGGTGGATAGTAAAAACGGGTCAACCCTTCGGCGATCCCCAGCAGATAGCCGGTTACGATGGCGCCTTTGACAGAACCCATGCCGCCGATCACGACGACAGCGAAGACGACCACGATCAGGCTGGAGCCCATGGAGGGACTGACGTTATAGATGGGTGCGGCGAACACACCGGCCAGACCCGCGAGCGCGACGCCAAAGCCATAGACCAACGTCACCATACGCGGCACATTGATGCCGAAGCCGCGCACCAGATCGGGGCGCTCGATCGCGGCGCGCAGGTAGGCACCGAGCTTGGTCTTCTCGATCAGATACCAGGTGGCCACACAGACCAGCAGCGAAGCGGCCAGAATCCAGACCCGGTAATACGGCAGGTAGCCCAATGCGGTACGGAACCCGCCTGGCATGGGATTCGCATAAGGTAGGCCCGCGGCGCCGAACGCCTTGCGGTACAGGCCTTCGACGATGAGCGTGCACCCGAATGTCAGCAGCAAACCGTAGATGTGATCCAGATGATAGAGACGACGCACGAACAGTCGTTCCAGCAGAACACCACTGAGGCCGACGATAAGCGGTGCCAGCACGAGCGCGTAAGCGTAATCGATGCCGAACCATTGCAGCAGCATCCATGCGGTGAAGGCGCCCATCATGTATTGGGCGCCATGCATGAAGTTCACGACATTCAACAGGCCGAAAATGATGGCAAGCCCGAGGCTCATCATCGCGTAGAAAGAGCCGTTTATCAGTCCGAGGAGCAGTTGTCCGAACAGGGCAGGAGAAAGACCCAGTGATTCAATCATGTCAAATCCCCAGATAGACTTGGACGCGCGTGTTGTCTTGTTCCATGTCCACGCGTGTCAGCATGTCGACCACGCGCCCGGTCTCCATGACGTAGTGCCTGTCCGCCAGCTCGCTCGCAAAGCGCAGGTTCTGCTCCACCAACAGGATAGTGAAACCGCGGCGCTTGAGCTCGTGCATCGTCTGCGCGATGAGCTTCACGATGACGGGCGCCAGGCCTTCGCTGGGCTCGTCCAGCAGCAGGCATTTGGCACCCGTGCGCAGGATGCGACCGATCGCCAGCATCTGCTGTTCACCGCCGGACAGCTTGGTACCCTGGCTGGCTCCGCGCTCGCGTAGATTGGGAAAAAGCTGGTGAATCTCGTCCAGCGTAAGCCCCCCCTCTCGTATCACCGGAGGCAGCGTCAGATTTTCCTGTACGCTCAGTTGCGAGAAGATGCCGCGCTCTTCAGGACAGTACGCCATACCAAGCCGAGCGATCTGTTCAGGCGTGCACCGTGCGATCGATACACCCTCGAAATTGATCGAGCCCACCTTCTCTTTGACGAAACCCATCAAGCATTTCAGTATCGTGGATTTCCCGGCGCCATTGCGGCCAAGCAACGTGACGATCTCCCCGCGCTGCAAGCGGAAGCTGATGTTATCCAGGACCTGATTGCCGGCGTATCCCGCGCACAAATCCGATACCTCAAGAACGGCTGCCGATTTATCCATGATCAGTGTCCTATGTAGGCCTGCAGGACCCGCTCGTCGGCCGCCACGTCGTCGTAGGAGCCTTCAGCGAGTACCTCGCCCCGGCACAGAACGGTGACGATATTCGATAGCCTCTCGACGACCTTCAGGTTGTGCTCGACCATCACAATGGTCTTGTCGCTGGCATGTTCCGCGATGAGGTCCGCGACGCGGTTCACATCTTCGATGCCCAGCCCCGCCATGGGCTCGTCCAGCAGCACAATGTCGGGGTCGAGCGCGAATGTAGTGGCCAGCTCCAGAGCCCGCTTGCGACCATAGGGCAACTCTCCCGCGATGGAATTGGCCCAGTCGGTCAATCCAAATTGGCGCAACAGCGCATGTACGCGGTCGTCTAGCGCGCTCAGGCATGAGGCGGAACGCCAGAAGACTTTTTGCAGGCCAGACAGGCGTTGCAAGGGGATGCAGACGTTCTGCGCGACGGTCAGGCGAGGGAACACAGCAGATATCTGAAACGATCGCACCAAGCCCTGTTTGGCCAGTTGCGACGGCAGCGTGCGCGTGATGTCAACGCCGTTGTAGAAGATGCTGCCCGAATCCGGATCATGGAATCGTGTCAGCAGGTTGAACAAGGTGCTCTTGCCCGCGCCATTAGGCCCGATGACGGAGTGCAGGGTATTGCGCTCAATGGTGATGTCGACGTTGTTGACCGCCGTGAACCCCGAGAAACTGCACGTCAACCCGCGTGCGGAAAGAATGGGCGCCGTGCCCGCAAGCGTGCGCCCGTTCATTTGCTTGCGCTGCCGGCACCATTGATCAGCGGGCAGTCACTCGCGCTCTCGGGTGCGAATGCGTCTTTCGCTGCCACGACGCCATCGACCCGGTAGTAATCCCACGGCTCCTTGGACTCTGCAGGTGACTTGACGGTGATCAACAGGAAGTCGTGCATGAGCTTGCCGTCCGCGCGCAACACTGCGTTCTTCGCGTACATATCATTGACCGGCGTGCTGCGCATGTGCGATGCCACGGGATCGGTCGCATCGGTCTGGGTTGCGACGACGGCCTTCAAATAATGGGTGGCGGCCGAGTACATCGAGGCCTGCGACTCCGTGGGCATGGCCTTGAAGCGCTCGAAGAAACGTCGCGCGAAGGCGCGGCTATCATCATTCAGGTCCCAGTACCAAGCGGTGGTGGCCGATAGACCTTGCGCCACGGCCAAGCTTGCCGCATGCACGTCCGACAGCGTGAGCAGCGCGGCGACGGGCCGTTGCGCGCCGTCCTGCATGCCGAACTCCTTCCACTGCTTGATCGAATTGACAAGTTGCGCGCCGCCATTGGCGAACATCACGACCTTCGCGTCGGACGCCTGTGCCTGCAGCAGAAACGAGCTGTAATCCGAGGTATTCATCGGATGGTATGTCTCGCCCACCGTTTTGCCCCCGTTTGCCGCGACCAGCGCCTTGGCCTCTTGCACCATGTTCTTGCCAAACGCAAAGTCGGCAGCGACGAAGTACCACGTGTCGAGTCCGCTTTGGGTCAGGGCTCTCACCGGACCAGACACCAGGGCGTACGAGTCGTGCTGCCACGAAAAGCCGGTCTTGGCGCATTGCTTGCCGGTCAGATCGGTAGTCCCGATCGGCCCATACATGGCAATTTTGTTCTTCTCTTTGATGAGCGACTGAACGCCCAGTGCCACGGCCGAGTTCGCAATATCGAGTACCGCGTCGACCTTGTCCACATCGAACCAGCGCTTGACGATCGTCAAGCCGATGTCGGGCTTATTCTGATGGTCCGCCACGACCACTTCCACCTTGATCGCACCGAGTTGCGACCGCATGTCTTCAACGGCCATGTTCACCGCCAGCGCTGAACCTGGCCCGCTCAATGCGGAGAACGGTCCGGACTGATCGTTGATCACTCCGAGCCGCACTACGTCGTCGGAAATCTGCCCAAAGGCCGGTAGCGTGACGGCCCAGGCCGCCGCGAAAATCCATGTACGAATGCTGGTTTTCATCAACCTTCCCCTTGTTTTATGTATGGGTAAACCAACGGTCCGACGCGGGCTTATCTTCGTGACGCGGCCCGCGCAACGTGGACGTCGACGTCCTTCAGAAAAGCCTCCTGTGCCGAGCGCGCCCGAGCTACCCGTTCGGCACCGGCTTTTTCGGGTGAACCGCAATCGAATGGCGGTTGGGGGTCATACTCGAGCCCCAACTGGATCATCCGCGCAACCTCGCCGCCCGCTAATTCTTCAGCCAGGCTGAAAGCAAAATCAATGCCGGACGTCACGCCGGCGCCGGAGAGACGATTGCGGTCCCGCACCACGCGCGCTGCCACCGGCTGTGCGCCAAATTGCGGCAAATAGTGGCGCCACATCCAATGGCAGGCCGACTTGTAGCCATCGATCAATCCAGCGGCGCCGAGCAGTAGCGAACCGTTGCAGACCGACGTGACATAGCGGGCCGCCTGGCCTTGGGTGCGCAAGAAGGCCAAGGTTTCGTCGTCACTCAACTGTTCAACCACGCCGGCGCCGCCCGGCACACACAGCACGTCGAATTGTGGAGATTGTTCGAACGAGACCGTCGGGTTGATGGTGAAACCAACATCGGTCATCAAAGGCGTAATCGACTTCCAAGCAAGGTGCACCTTGGCCCCGGGCACGCGACTCAACACTTGCGCGGGCCCCATAAGATCCAACTGCGTAACATGCGGGAAAACCAGAAATCCGATCTGAACAGGCGTGAGCATGGAGTGTCCATTGATACCTAAACGATGACCGATTATGGAATCGATGCATGGTGGCGTAAATGACAATATCTAGCTAATATCCGCCAATGTCACCGCCGCTCAACATTGCCCTCCTCGCTTTCCCCAGGTGCCAGGTGCTGGACGTTACGGCGCCTGCCATGGTCTTTCAGGCGGCGAACGACGCGCTCGGAAACATGCACTATCACGTGCACATTCTTTCGGCAGACGGCGGCCCGATAGACACCAGCAGCGCGGTAACGCTGGTCACCAAATCGATCCACGAGCTGGACCCCTCTCTGGTCGACACCTTGCTGGTCGCGGGCGGCGACGAGGCCGGGCTGCAACTGCTCACGGCCAACGAGACCGTCCGGCGCTGGGCGGTGAAGTCCAGCAAGGTCGCCCGCCGTTACGGATCGATCTGCACGGGCACCTTCGCGCTGGCTGACTTTGGGCTGCTGGACGGAAAGCGTGTCGCGACACACTGGTCGGCCTGTACCACGCTGGCCGAGCGGTGGCCCGATATCATCGTGGATGCCAACGCGGTGTTCGTGACAGAGGGAAACTTGTGGACGTCTGCCGGCGTGACGACGGGTATCGATATGAGCTTGGCCATGGTCGCCGCGGACTTGGGCGATACCGTTGCGAACCTGATAGCCCGGCGCCTGGTTCTATACGCGCGACGTCCAGGTTATCAATCCCAGTTCAGCGCGGTATTGAATGCGCAAAGCCAGGCGGAGGCCCCCTTTGCGGAGCTGATCGAATGGATTCGGGAAAACCTCACCCAACAGCTTGACGTGCCCACACTGGCCGCGCGAGTTTCGATGTCGGAGCGCACGTTCTTGAGGCACTTCGCGCGCAGCATGGGGGAAACCCCCGCGCGGTTCATTGAAACCCTACGGCTGGATCAGACCCGTGTTTACCTCGCCAGCGGCATGTCGCTCAAGGAGATCGCGGCAAAAGTCGGATACCTCACCGCGGCGCAGCTATCAAAGGCGTTCGACAGGCGCTTTGGCATGTCGCCGCTGCTTTTCCGTGAGTTGCACCGTCGTGGTGGTTGCGATGCTGCGGGGTGAGGGGTACGAAACTTAAGGCTCGCTCCACGCGGGCCAGCCCTGAGCCGGCCAATCTGTATTGTTGTTCCTGATTGAATTCATATACTAATTTAGCCCCATTTATCTCATTAGACTAAACAAGAACAATGTGCTCCTCGGGTATGTCGCCCGCTTTCAATCCGGAGCACGCCATGAATACAAACGCGGCACTTAAAACCACCCTTATCGACGCGATCGATACGCCGTTCGGTCGCCGACCGTTCCGTGTGCACATCCATACGGAGGCGTTCCATGTCGGCTAGTCATTCCTGGAATATGCATTTCCGAATCGTAGTGGGCGAATCGATCGTGGCGTCTTCGGCAGCCACCTTGAGTGCGGTGGTGTTGGAGCTGCCGGTATGGGCGATGTTCATCGGTTGGATCTCGTTTTTTACCCGCGGCTTCAACTTCAAGGCTGGGCTGGTCAACCTGGGCTGCGTACTCATCGGACTATCGCTAGGCATCGCTGGCGCCCACCTGCTGGGTGCCCTCGGCCCGCATCTGGGGACCTACGCAATCGGTGCCGTGGTGATGGTTATCACGGTGATTGCGCTGTCGCTTGCCCGGCTGCCGGTATTGAATAACCTGCTCGGGTTTTTCCTTGGCTTGGTGTCGTACTTTGCCTCGCACCTGCCGCCCACGCCAGATAGCTTCGCCAGCCTCAGCTTGGCCGCAGCGATCGGCGCAACGGCGGGTTTTCTCGCGCATGCCTGGGCGCATCGCGTCCGCGCGGTTCGTCCCGCCGGTTCCGCATCCTGACCTCACATCGTTTTTTTGATAGACCACTTGCGCCATAGCAAAGCTGCCATGCCGTTCACCAACGCTTGGACTACATCCCACACGGCTATTGAAGGAGAATGATGATGACGACGGAAATTACGGCAAACTCGATGGGACAGCCAACGCCAAGTGCGCTTGCGATCCTGCGACGATACTGCGAACGCTGTGAACCCGCCTTTTACGCCCTGCTACGCATCGCTTTCGGTGCCGTGCTGTTCACTCACGGTCTTCCCAAGGCGCTCGGCACATCACACGGCTCCATGGCCGACCCGATGGCCGGGTCGATTAATCTGATCCAGAATGTGATGGGGCTGCCATTCGCTCCGCAATTGGGAATCCTGGTCATGCTGCTGGAAACAGGCGGTGCCCTCATGCTGGCGCTCGGCCTGTGCACGCGATTCGTCGCATGCCTTGTTGCCCTGGAAATGGTAGCCATCAGCTATGCGCTCGGGCCGACGTGGCCCTGGATCGACCGTGGCATCGAGTTTCCGGTGTTGATGGGATTTCTGGCGCTATATATGGTGGCGCGAGGCGGCGGGGCCTATGCATTGGACTCGCGACTTCATCGCCACGTCCACCGGAGCTAGTAGCACCGCCGGATGGATAGGTGCAGGTGCGCACCCATCCATCACGACGGTGGAAACGCTCAACGAAGCATACTGCCGTTAGTCCGCTGCGCGAGTTTTGACGTATCGTTTCCGCTCGCTTGAACGTAGCGTTCGTGAAGCTCGCGATACGTGAGACTATCAATGTCCGGCGTGTTCTCTCCGTGCCACACATCGTCCATGCCAGTTGCTTTCCAAGCTTGCAGGTCCGCGACGACTTCGGCACGGGTGCTGGTGCTGTGCGCGGTTTGGGCAGGCGTTTCCTCTTGTGCTTGAGTAGCGGAAACAAAGCCCGTGCCCAAAATGGCGCAAGCAAGAAGACGCGAAATGTTAGTGCGAGTAGTCATGATGAATTTCCTTCAGAGATTGTCGGGTTGGCGTTGACAAGTCATGCGGCGCTTGTCAACCCCACACCTGCACTGTAGATTCCTGAAGCTGACCCAAGCATGACCGCAACCGAACATTTTTGTCAGCTACGCGTGAGGACTTCTCATTGCATGATCCTCGGGACAATTCGATAAGTGCCGTGACGAATGCGCGAGCACTTACCGACGGCGTGCTACTGCCATAGGTGGCATAAAGCGCAACGGGCGTGAGCGCCCAGTCTTCCAATACTCGCACGAGCGTATCGCGCCTATCGCGATGGGCAGGAAGCGCGGCGATGCCAATACCGGCCAGGGCAAAGCGATACGTAATATCCAGACTATTCATCCGCAAAGGCCCTTGCGGATAAACGAGTTGGTGCTTACTCCCTTGTCCAAGCGACCAGATCCGCAATTCGCGACAACCGTCGAATACCAGGCATTCATGCGCTTGCAAATCTTCCGGCGTTTCCGGCTGCCCATGCCGCGCAACATATGCTGGCGATGCATAAAGATGGAAGGGAAAGAGCCAAATCAAACGTGCGGCCATATCCGTGTCCGCCTGAGTGCCCCATCTCAGCGCAACGTCGAACTCGCAGTCTGCAAGTGAATTTTCGCCAAAGTAATAGTCGCACTCGACGAACAACTCGGGACTAGTTCGCACGATATCGCCGATCACTTCCATAACCCTTAGCGACTCAAGCGTGCCGGGCAGCAAGATCTTTAGCTTCCCGCGGGGTCGGCGTCCCTCCTCCTGCAACGCTTCACGCGCGTTAAACGCAAGTTCAATAAGTTTCCGGCAGCGTTCAAAGTAGAGTTTCCCCGCCTCGGTAAGGGCCATTTTTCGCGTGCTTCGGGCCAGAAGCTGCACGCCGAGATGGGCTTCCAGAATACTCAGACGACGCGATAACGTGGACGAAGGAACGCCTGTCACTTCCGCCGTCTTGGAGATGTTCTGCCGTTTGGCGATTTCTACAAAAATGGCTAGGTCGTTTAAATTGAATGCGTGGTCATAAGACGCCATTGTTCTGCGGTTCTTCCGGATATTGACTGTTGCTTGAGCTCATACTGCGAACTTATACGTGCTCCGCTGTCAACTTCCTGACCTCTGCCTGACAGTTCAGACGGGTAGAGGACTGACTCCAAGCCTGGGGGAGATTGACGTGCCGGATGGCAATCTCCTATGCACGCCCTTCATGCGGATGGTTGAAGGCCAGAAAATGGCGTACTACCGGGCGCTGCTCGCCCTGATGGAAGCGCAGTACGTCGTCCTGAATATCGGCATCAGCCCTGGATACCCGCTTGTGCTGGCGCAGATGTTCAGCCCACGACTCGACCTGGAACCATTCGAGCATCAGGCCAGGGTCGGCGGTATCTTCAGTGATACCCCAGGCATAGGCGCCATCGCGCCGCCGCTCGGCGGATAGCCGGGCGAGCGCCTTGAGAAAATCGGGCCGATCCTGCACGGTGACGCGGTATTCGATCTGGATCAGCACCGGGCCACGATCGTTTTCGACCGGCGTGGCCGTCAGCGGTTCGGCCCAGTGGTTCGAGGGCACGAGGTCGGCCTCTCCCGTAGGCAGCTTGATCCGGTGGGCCACCAGGCCGACCAGCACCAGCCCGCTCGCACCGGCCAATAGGGTGAACGGCACCGAAGTCCATTGCGCAACCGCACCCCAACTCAGGCTACCCAAGGTCATGGCGCCGTTGAACACGGTCAGATACACCGCCAGCGAGCGCCCGCGTACCCAATTCGGCAGGATGGCCTGGGCCACGCCATTGAGCGTGGTCAAAGCCGTGATCCAGGCGATGCCCAACACCAGCAGCGCAGCCACCGCCGCCCACTGCGGCGGAGCGAAGGACAAGAACGCCATCACCGCCGCTGTCACCAGCGCGGCCATCAACAGCAGACCGTCGACGCCCAGGCGAGCGCGCAGCCGTGGCATGATGACCGCCCCACCGATCGCACCCAGGCCGACCGCCCCGAGCAAAATGCCGTAGAAGCCCGCGCCGCCGCCGAGCAACTGGCGCGCCACCAGCGGCAGCAGTGCCCAGATCGAACTGGCCAACGCGAAGAACAGAAAGGCGCGCAGCAGTACCACGTGCAGTTCGCGGCTGGCGCGGGCGTAGCGCAACCCGGCACGGAAGGCCCCAACGAACTTCTCGGATAACACATCTTGTTGGGCCTTCGGACGCGGCCACCACAACAGGGCGGCCACGATGAATAGATAGCTGATGACATCCACACCATAAGTGAAGGCCGCACCCATGCTGGCAAGGATCAGCCCGCCCAGTGCCGGACCGACGGCACGCGCAATATTGATGCCCAGCGAATTGAGTGCCACTGCACTCCTGAAATCCTTCTTCTGAACCAGTTCAGGCACGATGGCCTGCCAAGTTGGCCCCATCAGCGCCGCGCCGATGCCGCCGAGAAAGGTCAGTGCGACCAGCGAGCCCACCGACTGAAGTCCCGCTGCGGACAGCAGCATCAGGCTGATGCTGGTGCCGGCCAGCAGGAACTGGATGCCGATCAGGAATTTTCGCCGGTCGAGAATGTCAGCCAGCACGCCTGCGGGAATCGCCAGCAGGAACACGGGCAATGTCGCTGCAGCCTGCACCAGTGCCACGGCCGCAGGGGAAGTCGACAAATCGGTCATCAACCACGCACTGGCAACATCGCGGACGAAGCTGCCAGTATTGCCGACCACGGTGGCCACCCAAAGCACCGCGAACAGGGTTTGCCTCAGGGGCGCGAAGGTGCTCGACGATTCGTTCGACGCAGCGATCTTGTCCGTCATGTCCGTTTCTCCTGCAAATCCAGCCATGCCACCAGCAGAAAACCGCCGACCAATCCGAGGTGCTCGAAGAACGAATTGGCAGCGAAGAAGCGCTCCTGCCCGGCTGGCAACTCCCAGAAACGCAGGGCGAGACCGGTGGCCAGTAGCGTAAAGCCGGCCAGCCCCAACGCCCCAAGCCAACGTAGCCACCCCGTGAGGATCATCAACGAGGCCACCAACTCGAGCGCGATCACCGCCACCGCGAACAGCGGGGCCGGCGACAACCCGAAATGCGTCATTTCGGCGATCGCACCAGGAAAATCGGTGAGCTTAACTAGGCCGCCCTGCAGGTATGCCGCACACATGCCCAGATAGGCGACGAAGCGAACGGTGCGGTTGCCAAACAACGGCCGCGCGGCGGCGGCCAGCTTGCTTGCAAAGGGGTCGAGAGTTGACATGGGGTCGGTTTCCTTTACACGGCCCAGCAAGAGCAGCCCAGCGCACCGAAGAATCCTTTCAGATCCGATGCCGGCGCGTTGGATGCCCAGGCTCGCGCATGGTCATGGCCGTGTAGACCGCAGCCGCTGGCGCATCCACAAGCAGCGACGGCCTGGGCATGCAGTGGTGCCAGCGATTTCTTGCCGGCGCCGTCTGGCTCGCCCCAGGCACCGTAGCCCTTGAAGGTACGCGTGGGCGACCAGTCGGGCATGGCCGGCGGCAGCGGGTTGTCATCCAGCCCAGCAAATTCGCCATCGCCATAGACGATCTTGCCGCCCACGACGGTCAGGTGCGAAGTCAGGAAGGAAATCTCGTCCTCGGGAATGTTGAAAAAATCCTTGCTCGGCACGATCAAGTCGGCGAACTGACCAGCCTCGATACGGCCGCGCTTGCCTTCCTCGTTGGAGAACCAGGCCACGTTCTCGGTCCACATACGCAGCGCCGTTTCGCGGTCGAGCAGGTTGTGCCGCGGATACAAGCCAAGACCGCCGACCGTTTTGCCGGTGATCATCCACGACAGCGACACCCAGGGGTTGTAGGAGGCCACGCGGGTAGCATCGGTGCCGGCCGAGACCTTCACGCCCTTTTCCAGGATGCGCTTGACCGGTGGGGTGGCCTCGGCTGCCCGGGCCCCGTAGCGCTCGACGAAGTACTCGCCCTGGTAGGCCATGCGGTGCTGCACGGCGATGCCGCCGCCCAGCGCCGCAATGCGGTCGATGGACTTGTCGGAAATCGTCTCGGCGTGGTCGAAGAACCAGTTGATGCCCTCCAAGGGGATGTCCTCGTTGACCTTCTCGAACACATCCAGCGCGCGCGTAATGGTTTCGTCATAGGTCGCATGCAGCCGCCACGGCCACCGGTTCTGCGCCAGCACGCGTACCACTTCCTCCAGCTCGCCCTCCATCTGCGGCGGCATATCCGGGCGTTCGACGCGGAAGTCCTCGAAGTCGGCGGCCGAGTACACCAACATCTCGCCAGCGCCGTTGTGGCGAAAATAGTCGTCGCCCTGCTTGTATTTCACGCTGGACGTCCATTTCAGGAAGTCTTCTTTTTCTTCCTTGGGCTTTTGCGTGAACAGGTTATAGGCCAGGCGTACGGTGATCTGTCCTTCGTCGGCCAGCTTCTGGATGACTTCGTAGTCGTCCGGATAGTTCTGGAAACCGCCGCCAGCGTCGATCACGCCGGTCACGCCCAGGCGGTTGAGTTCGCGCATGAAATGCCGAGTGGAGTTGACTTGATAGTCGAACGGCAGCTTCGGCCCCTTGGCCAGCGTGGAATAGAGAATCATCGCATTGGGCTTAGCCAGCAGCAGACCGGTGGGATTGCCATTACCGTCGCGGGTGATCTGGCCGCCCGGTGGCTCGGGCGTGTCCTTGGTATAACCGACGGCGCGCAAGGCCGCGCCATTGAGCAGCGCACGGTCATACAAGTGCAGCAGGAACACGGGTGTGTCAGGAGCAATCGCATTGATTTCTGCAATGGTCGGCAGGCGTTTTTCCACGAACTGATGTTCGGTGAAGCCACCCACCACGCGCACCCATTGCGGCGCAGGCGTGATCGCGACCTGGCGCCTGAGCATGTCTAGAGCATCGGCCAGCGAGCGCACGCCATCCCAGCGCAATTCAAGGTTGTAGTTCAAGCCACCGCGTACCACATGGGTGTGGTTGTCGAACAGACCGGGCAACACGCTGCGGCGCTTGAGATCGACGACCCGGGTGGCTGAACCGGCCAAGGGCAGGATATCCGAGTCCGTGCCGACGGCAAGAAACCGACCGTTCTTGATCGCCACGGCGCTGGCAACGGGGTTGCTGCGATCAAGCGTCGTGATCTGGGCGTTGTGGAAAATAATGTCGGGAACAGCATCGGACATGGAAGACTCTCCTTTTCTGAATGCTTCAGCTGCCGCACTGCGGCCCAAGACGCCGTTCAGCGCCAACGCGGATGCCAGCGACGTTGCGGCACCGACAACTTTTCTCCGGGATATCATCGGTTTGACTCCAGTTGATGATTCAAGTGCACTCGCCCGCCCAATCAACCAAGCACGCGCCGTCACGCACAGGCTCGAAGGATTGCCGTGGTGGTGCTTATGCTTGATCTGTTTCGGATACCTTGCCGACCGTGTTCCGACCGGGCAACTGACCTAATACATGATGGGTGGCTTGGGTCTTCTCGCAGGCGGTGTTGAACGCAACGCCGCTGCGCAACTGCTTGCTGACCGGGATGATTTGCTCGCCGATGAGAATGCCCAGCAGCCCGATCAGTGCGACCAGAGGTGGTGCAGGAGAGCGGACACTCAACATGCTGTAAATGACGCCGACGAGCAAACCGGCGCTCAGGGACAATACATAGAGCTTCATACACACCTCGAACAGGGTATTGGGATGCGCGGCATACGATGCCTGCGCAGTGCGTTGCGCCGCGCAGGCACTGACGCTGGGCGTGCCGTGACCGCGACACGCCCAGCGTCAGTCGCCTTACTATTTGGCCGGGTTGGGACCAACGCGCTCGCCATGTTCGACGCGCTCAGGCCCCTTGTGTACGTGGGTGACGGCATAGTCAATGCCGATGCCGTAGGCACCGGCGTGTTCCCTCGCCAGGCCGGTCACAGCGTCGTAGGTTTCCTTGTGCGCCCAGTCGCGCTGCCATTCCAGCAGCACTTGCAGCCAAGTGACAGGGATCACGCCAGCCTGAATCATGCGATCCATCGCGTACTTGTGTGCGTCCATAGAAGTCCCTCCCGACGCGTCGGCCACCATATAGATTTCATAGTCACTGTCACGTATGGCGTCCAGCGAGAACGACAGGTTGCACACCTCAGTCCACAGACCAGAAACGACAATTTTCTTGCGCCCGGCGGCGGCCAGCGAATCGCGTACGTTCTGGTCGTCCCAGGAATTCATCGAAGTGCGTTCCAGGATTTTGTTCTTTGGAAACACGGCCAGCAACTCGGGGAAGGTATTGCCGGAAAAACTTTCCGTCTCGACGGTGGTGATGGTGGTCGGGATGTTGAAAATTTTGGCCGCCTTGGCCAAGCCCACGACGTTACTCTTCAGTACTTGGCGATCGATCGACTGTACGCCGAAAGCCATTTGCGGCTGCTGGTCAATGAAGATGACCTGGCTGTTGTGGGGGGTCAGAAGTTCGAGGTATTTGTTGGACACGCGACTATCTCCTTTGGTTGACGAAATTAGGGGCTACAAGCTTGGAGCGGAAACGACAGCAGTCACGCAATCGCGGCAAGGGTGCCGATGGTTCCCCTCTACCAGAGCGAAAATCGAAGTCTAAATCGCGTACTCGTTGTCCAGAATCCGACGAATCGAATTGCATGCTTTCTGTTTTTGGCATGGTCATTTCTGAAAATCGATCAACCAAAAAAAAGCGACATTTAGAACTTTGCCTGCAGGGTGAGCTCGACATACTCGATGTCGGAGGACGATCCAGTTTCCCGAATGAAGCGACCGGATATGAAGCGCGAATAGATTGCGGTCAAGGTCCACCTGGAATTAATGTTCCACGCGGTGCTCAAAGACAGTTCCGTGCCGACGAAACGCGCACCGCTGCCCTGTCCGCTACGCAGCAGGCCACCGCTGGGCGAATAAATGCCGTCCTGTGTCTCCAGGCGCCAGAAAAAATCAACATCTGCTGTCATCGTGACGGAGCGAGCAGGCTGGAAGCTGATACTGGGGCGTAGGTTCACGAAGTTCCGTGGCCCCAACAACGCGAGTTCGGAAAAGTAGTTGCCGCGTGGAAACAGTGCATTGAACGATTGAAGATCGTCGTCGTTCGGGTCCTTGTCGCCGCTGGCTGCATTGACTGACAGCCCTACTCTCGGCAGGCCCTTTGCCTCTGGCCAGGTATGGCCGGTCTCTGCCGAGAGGCTCCAGGCGGCGATGTGGCCCTGGCCAAAGCGCCCGCCTTGCCCAATAAACTCCCAGTTCCAATCCCAGCCTCCGCGATCGCCCCATAGCCGCGCACCAATCGTGTGCCGTTGCTCTGCGGCAGTGCCCTGGTCAAAGCTCGCCGACCGGTGTCGATAGCCCAGGTAGTAGAGATCGAGCCCGCTGCCCCATGGAAGTTGCGTCAGTGCGGGATTGGACGCGTAGATGCCCCAGAGAGCCTGATCGGGATCTCTCTTGTCATCGAAATTTCCGACCTGCGCGAGGACGGGTCGCACCGCAATGACATCCGTGCGCCACGCTCCAGCCTGGGTCAGCAGGCGCGCGCCCTCAAAGCTTCGGCGCACATTAGGGCCTTCGCGCACGTCGATGAGCCGTGACGAACCATAGGCCATTTCCTGGCGGCCGATTCGCAGCATCGGCGCGGCATTGTCACCATCTCCGAGTACGACGTCAGCAAATGCCTGCTGCATATCCAGGCGATTCTCGTCGATGGGCGCCGGGGCACCGGTCCTGCCGTTTTCCCGCGCACTATAGAGTTGGCCAAACACCCGCAAGCGTCTACCCAGATGCAGGTCCGCGTGCAACAGATAGCGCTCAAGCAAAACGCCATGTGGGTCTTGCGGATCATCGCCCCATCCTGGGTTGTCTATGTAATCGTAGTGCCAGCGCGCCTCGCCGCCCAGCGACAGCCAGTTGGTGCCTTCTGTGTTGAGCGCGATGAATTTCGATCTGTCCAGGAAGTCGATGCGCTGAGCGGGATCTCGCATCAACGACCAGTCTTCGTCATAGCGGGTCTTTTCGAATGTGGGGCGCACATCATTGGCTGCTAAGATGGGCAGTGGCAACAGCAGCAGAAATATCAGGCGCAAAAGCAAGGCCGCGCGAAGCTCTTTGATATATGGCCCGATATCAGCCCTCATTGCACTGGCGTTTGTTCGGGCGTTCAGCACATCCCGTCGGCACGGCTGCAGGGGCGGGGAACAATCCGTTGCTAGGTTGGCCCGTGAGGGGCGATGTCAATTCAGTCATTTTGGTCATGCAAGACTCTTTGGCCAGCTGGCTTTTGCCGAGGCTGATGGAACGGGAGTTCAACCATGCCTGCCTGCGGCAAGCAAAGTTCGATCCGTTTCAGTCTAGAGACAACCAAAGACGCTCGGAACAAGACATATGGAATTCCATCGTTTCCATTCTTGTTAGTTCCTTGAACGCTTTTTAAGAAATGAATAGCGAAAACTATTTATTAGTCCAACCCAGTCATTTCGGAAATCTTGATGAAAAAAATACCAGATCTGGAAGCGTGGGCAATATTTGCGAAGGTGGCGGAAGTCGGCTCGTTTGCGCGAGCCGCCGCCGAGTTTTCGTTGTCGCAAGCGACGGTATCAAAGGCGGTCACGCGCCTGGAAACACGCATGAAAACAATGCTTTTTTATCGCACGTCGCGCAACATGACATTGACTGAAAGCGGTTATGCCGCACTAGACCGTGCCACCCGCATTCTGCAAGAAGGCGAAACAGTCGAGGCAGAGGTCGCGGAGCAGTCCACGAGCTTGCGTGGATTGATCCGGGTTTCGGCACCCATGTCATTTGGCATCGCACGCCTGGCACCGATTCTGCCGGATTTCATGCAGGCGCACCCCGAGGTGCAATTGGACGTGCAATTCAACGACAAGCAAGTAGACCTGGTGGCCGAGCGTTTCGATCTGGCGCTGCGAATCGCCAACCTCGTCGATTCCAGCTTGTTGGCTCGCCGCCTGTGCCGGGTCCGTATCCTGCTGGTCGGTTCGCCCTCTTACTTCGAGCGCCATGGGCGACCACGGCATCCGAGCGATCTCGCCAATCACAAAGCGCTGCAATATGTGTATGCACGCCGTGGACCAACCTGGCGCTTTCGCCACCCGCTGCATGGCGAGGTCACACAAACTATACCGACCAATCTGCATGTCAATAACGCTGAGGCGTTGACGCCAGCGCTATTGGCCGGACTCGGCGTGGCACTACAGCCAGAGTTCCTGGCCTGGCCTGACTTGCAATCGGGCGCGCTGGAGACCGTCATGTGCGATTGGGAGGTCGAACCTATCGCATTGCACATCGTGACGCCCCCAGGACGCAGCCGGCCGGCGCGTGTGCAGGCCCTCATCGATTACCTGGCCGATCTAGTCACTAAGGAACCGTGGGCGCAGGATGCTGAATGAAGGCTCAAAAGTGATACGCAAAACGCGCGCTGGCCGTCTGGCTCACGAACGAGTTGCCGAAGTCCGCGGTGTAGCCGGCCTTCATTTCCATGCCGCCCAATCTGAAGATCTGCACGCCGATATCGATCTTGCCTAGCAGTTCAGGGGATTTCACGTAATCGGTGAAGGTACCGTCAGCCGATGACGCCCCCAGGAAGCTCGAGTGGATCGTGCGCGAGCTATCCGGGCGCCAACTCATACCCACGGCTGCATAGGCGCGCAAGCTGGTCTTCGGATCGAGGTCAAAGCGCTTGCCGAACTCAATCATCGGCGAGATCACGACGTTGGTCTTGTCGCTGCCACGAACTTTCAGGGCGCCAGGCTCATTACCCGACTCCTTGAATCCCGGCAGGTGCGTGTAGATCAGGTCGATATCGTTATACGGTTTGATATAGCCGCTATCGAACGTGAACTCGTAGCCTGCCCGCAAGCGCGCACCGAGCAAGGTCATATCCTGCGAGCTGGTCATTGTGCGATTCACGCCACCCAGGTTGACGTTGCGGTTGGTGTCAAACGATCCTCTGGCCGCCGCAACCGAACCGGCGAAGGACCATGGCCCCATCACGCGCTTGAGCGTAATAGAGCCGTCGTAGATATCGCCATTGCCACTCGAGCCGCCACTCATGCGCGCCCAGCTTCGGCCGGCCGCAGCCGAAGCACCGAGGAACCAACCGGGCGCGACCTGATGCTGGCCGCCGATACGGTAGGTAGTGCCCGAGACGTGATAGCCCTGGACGTCACCTCCGGACGATTGATCCGACCAGCGCCCAATGATCTTGCCCCAGACGCAGTTGTCCTCGCCCAGCCGCACCGTGCTGCCCTCGAACACCGGGCAGCTCATCGAGGATCCCAGAATAGTGCCCGAGGCATTGGACAGCGCGATCGACTGGGCCTGCGTGGCCTTGGCCGAGAGCGTATTCAACGCGGACTTGTAAGTGCCGGAATCTCCGATCTGCGACAAGCCGGCAAACAGCTTGGCGAATAGTGGATCGGAGTTGTTCCAGGCTCGGGTATGGTAGTCAGCTAGTGAGGACTGACTGGCAGTCAGCGAAACACCACCCGGCTTGAAGGTCGCGTTGGGTGTGATGTTGATGGTGGTGCCTTGCGTTTTGGCATCCCAATCGAACAGCAACGAATCCTGCGCCTGCGCGGTGGAAGTCAGGCCGCCCGCCTTCAATATCGTCACCATACCGGTTAGGAGCGACGTCGCATTGGGCACGATAACGCCATCTACGGAAGCGCTACCGCTGATATCGAGCAGGCTCGCCTTGCCGCTCAAGGAGTCAATCATGGGACTGAGACGTCCGCTGTCCGTCTGGATGTAATGGCCGTTCATACGAGTCGTCATTGCGGCGTTGTCAAACTGGATCGCCCCCTGGTTCAGGACATCCGCATTGGCCGTCGGGCCGGGCGTCCACGTGCCATAGTTGTTCAGGCTGCCGCGGTCGTTTTGCAGAGCGCCGCGGCTGGTCAGCGCGCTGGGATGCCATGTCCCATTTCCTACGATGCCTTGGGAGGTGTTCAGCTCGAGCGCGCCAGTGATGTTGCCGTAATTGGCCAGGGCGATGATGCCACCGCCGGTTACCAGCATCGCCAGGCCGTCGGAGCGTCGCGACGTGGTGACGACGCCGCCGCCGTTGACGGTGACCCAGGCATCATTGTCGGAGGACGTGCCGTTGGGCCGATCGATCCAGATACCAGCGCCGTTGCCAGTACCGCCAGTAACCGTCGCGGTGGGCCCCCAACTGCCAATCTGCACGTCGGGCGTGCCGCCGCCAGGCGTGCCATAGCCCGCCGCCTGCGCAAAAATACCGATACCGTTCGAGCCGGTGGCGGACACGGACCCGCCCGAGACCGTCACTGCGAAGGCAGTGTCGCTGCCGGCCGAGACGCCGCCACACGAACTGGTCGTGCAGTCTTTATGTTGTTGCAACGGCGCGCCGGCATACAGTGTGGAACCGTTCAGGATCAAACCGCCACCTCCACCCACGCTCTGCGCGAAAATCCCGATGCCGCCGGGTCCGTTGGCATTGATGGTGGCATAGGAGTTTATATTCACGGACCCGCCGTTCGCCGGGCCGGGATTGCTCTGATTCACGAAGGCCGAGTTGTAGGCGGTGGTCAGAGAGGGCGTGCTGTTGTTGCCATCGTTGACCCGGATAATGCCGCCACCGCTACCGACGGATTGCGCCACCACGCCGATGCCGGCGACGCCATTGGCGTTGATAGTCGAGGGCGTGGTCAATTGCACCAGCACCGAACCGCCGGTAGCGCTCGAGTCTCCGCTCAGGCCACCAAGCTTGATGCTTGGATCGCCCGAGCCAGCCTGGTTGACGATAAGGTTGCCGCCCCCACCGCCGATGCTTTGCGCCACGATCCCGTACGCGCCATAACCCGAGACGTTAATGTTGAGCGGGGCATTGTTCGCGAAGTTCTGGTTGACAGTGACGTTGCCGCCTGCGCCGCTGGAGGCGGTGCCGCCACCAGCCGTGAAGGTCATTGATCCGGACACTTGCGGCAACCCCAAGGGGACCCACACGCTCGCGCCTGCACCAGCGATACCGCCGCCGCCGCCGATCGACTGCAGATTCATGCCGTCCGCGAACGTTCCGGCCGTGCTGATCGAGCCGTTAGATGCGCTGTTTTCGAAGTCGACGTTTCCCGCCACGCCTGCGCTGCCGCCGCTGCCACCAAACCCGACCGAGACATTGCCCGCGCCGGCGTCGGATCCATCGGCGCCGATGCCCCCGCCACCGCCAATGCTCTGCGCGATCACACCGGTGGCGCCGTAGCCTGACGTCTGTATAGCGGCCCCGTCCTGGAAGTTGACATTCACCTGCCCGCCGGCGCCGCCACTGCCACCGGCCCCCCCTACAGAGATGTTGTAGAAGACGTTGACTTCCGCCGGATCGGCACCCGAGCCCGTGGCCATGGCCGAGCCGCCCTTGCCCCCGCCCCCGCCGATCGATTGCGCCACGATACCGTGCGCCCAATCGCCTGTGCTTGCCTGCTGGTTGCCTCCCGACGTAACCGGGTTGCCCAATGTCGCGACCGACGACGCGAGCGTCATTGACACCTGTCCGGCCGCGCCGCCCGACCCGCCAGTTCCGCCAATAGAGACATTCATCGTCGTGTTGGACTGCGGCGACGAGCTGCCTTCGCTGTTGATGTAATTGATGACGTTGCTCTCGAACTCGCGGCCCTCCAATGCCGTGAGTACCGGGTTATCGGCCGAGCCATCCGATGCGGCCGAACCACCCTTGCCACCACCACCGCCGATCGACTGCGCCAGCACGCCGGTCGCATCGTTGCCGTGGGTCACGATGGGCGCCTGCACGGACACGCTCACCGTCTGGCCCGTGCCGCCAGCGTCACTGGACTCATTGCCGAGGTTGACGTTCATGCCCGGCTTTTGGGTCGTGCCCGAGGAGTCCTGGTACGACTGCGCGATGCTGAAAGACCCGCCCTCGGATGTTCCTCCCCCGCCGCCTATGGACTGGGCGATGACGCCCACGGCCCCGGCACCCCAGGTCTGGATGCCGTTTCCAGGGTACAGGTTGAGCGTAACGTTACCGCCGTTGCCCCCTGGTGAACCGCTGCCCCCCGATGCGCCTCTGCGCCCGACATTGAACGACAGCGACGTGCTGGACCCCGTACCGAAACTCTGCGTGCTGCTGCTTCCCTGCCCCGCATTTCCACCCCCGCCGCCGATGGATTGCGCCAGGATGCCCGAAGCGTAATCACCGTAGGTCTGGATGAAGGTGGAGGTGCCGTCGCAATCGCAGGTGAACGTCGTGCCATCCGCCGACACCGTCCCGCCCACCGCCACCTGTACGGTCTCCCCGTTGCCTGGCTGGCCGCCGTTGCTCATTACGGTCGCGGTCAGGGTGACGCCTGGTGCCTTGCCGTCCGACGGCACCGGGCTCGACCCATAACCCATGGCCGCGGCCATCGCCGACGAGTCACCGCCATCGCCGCCGCCACCGCCGATGCTTTGGACCAGCACGCCGACCCCACCGTTGCCCGATGTCGTGATCGTGCCCCCGCTGGATAGGGAAAACTGTGCGGTTCCCCCGTCACCGCCCGCGCCGCCATTGCCACCGACCGCCACTGCCGCACTGACGGCCAATTGCGAGCCACCGGGTGTAACCGGCGTGGCGACCGCGATCGACTGAGCAGTCGCTTGTCCGCCCTTGCCACCGCCACCGCCTATGCTCTGCACCACCACGCCATGACTGTCGACCGGCAGCACGTTGCATGCTCCGGTCGAGCTCGACGAACCTAGGCACGGACCCGCGATGGATCCTTGGGTCAGGCGCGGATCCTGGCCAGTGGCGATGGCGCCGCCGACCAGGGTGACCGAGGCCTGCCCGCCATCGCTGGATGCGCTACCGCCCGTCCCGCCCACCGAGACCGACGTATCGAACACCGCGCCGATGGATGTTGCCATCGCCGACCCGCCGGTGCCACCGCCCCCGCCGATCGACTGCGCGATCAAGCCGGCGGATTTATTGCCCGCGGCAGAGATGTTTGCGCCACTCGTATTGACGGTAACCGTTCCCCCGGCGCCGCCAGAGCCACCGCTGCCGCCCACCGCTACCGACACGAACGTGCCCGTGCTGTCGGCATCACCACCGTTACCGCCACCGCCGCCGATCGATTGGAAGATCACGCCGTGCGCGCCATCACCGGAGGTGATCACGTTAGAACCGCTATTCAAATTGGCCGTGATCGCGCCGCCCTCTGCCGCACTGCCGCCCGTGCCGCCAACGGTGACCGTAATTCCCGATGCGCCACCGCCATCGCCACCGCTACCGCCAATGGACTGACCTAGCACGCCGATCGCGCCCTGACCGCCGGTGCTGATCGCGCCGCTATTGGTGAAAGTAAGCGCGCCGCCACTGGTGGCGGTGCCGCCGCTGCCGCCCAGGTTTGAGATCACGCCGGATGCCTGTCCGCCGGCTCCACCGCCGCCGCCGATCGACTGCAGGAGTATGCCTTGAGCGTTGGCTCCGCCCGTGGCAATGGTGCCGCTGTTCGTGATGTCCAGCACGCCCGCGCCACCGCCGTTCCCGCCCGTGCCACCGCCCGAATGAGCGAGCGACCAACTGGATCCGCCCGTGCCACCGGAACCCGCTATGGACTGCACCAGTATGCCGCGCGCGGTCGCGCCCATCGTCGTGATCGAGGCCCCGTTGGTCAACGTAACGCTACCCGTACCGCCGCCCAGTCCGGCGTCGCCCGCATTCCCCCCGCCGATGGAGTTGTTGCCGTTCGCGTTACCGCCGGCCGCGCTCACGGTCTGAGCGAGTATGCCCATGGAATCGGTACCCTGGGTGATGATCGACGATGCGCTGTCCGTCTGGATGGACACATTGCCGGTCCCCCCGCCAGAGCCTCCATTGCCGCCGTAGGCCGTGCCCGTACCCGCATCGGCGAAGCCACCCGATGCGCCTACCCCTCCTTCGGATCGTGCAACGATCCCGGGCGACTGGATATTCTGAGTCTGGATGACCGTCGAGCCCACCGACACATTGATATTTCCACCCCATCCGCCCCCGCCACCGTCACCAGCGTGTGCGTGTCCACTTATCACCGTGTATGCCCCACCCCCATAGCCACCGGCGCCGCCCAGGGCCGATGCATAAATGCCGGCCGAACTGACGCCAGTAGTGCCCAGCGTGACGGTGTTGCCGTTACTGCCCTGAACCTGGATGTTGATTGTGCCAACACTGGCGCCGTTGCCACCGTCTCCGCCATACGAAGTAGAGAACCCGGAGTCTTGGCTGTATCCGCCGTATCCGCCCGCGCCGCCCTGCAACGTTGCCGCTATCGCGGGCGACAGGCCAACGCCATTGGATGCAGTCGATATCGTTATCGACCTGGACTGAGCCGCAACCGTGATGCCGCCCCCGTTCACCCAGGTGCTCGAAGCGCCGTTCTGGGAAGGATTACCCTCGCTGGATCCTGCTGGCGTACCGCCATAGCCGCCGGCACCTGCCGCGGCGTAAATCAGCAAACCGGGCAGGTTATCGCCTGTGGCTGTCACGGAGGCGTCGGTAAGAGTGATTTGCGTATTTCCGGAGTTACCACCAAAGGCCCCGCTATTGCCGTTGCCTTGTTGCGCAGACCCGCCAGCGCCGCCCACGCTGATGGCCGCGACCGCCGCACTAGGCAGGGAAGCGGTGGACGGAGGCGTGCCCTGCACACTGACCGTGACGTCGCCGCCCGGAAGAACAACCACCGTCGCAGGGCCTCCATTGCCACCGGGAGTGCCGTTATTTCCACTGGCACTGGTGTTTGTATTAAGACCGTTACCCGCCTGCGAGTAAGCCAGAATGCCCCAGACGCCGTTATTGGTGCTGCCGGCATTCTGCCATGTCCAGTTGAGTGCCACCGAACCACTGTTGGTAACAGTCGCTGAGCCGCCGTATCCGGCCGAATCCGAGCTGCTGGGGCCGTCGCCGCCAATCGTCACGGCTTGTATTCCCGCGAACCCAGATGTACCGCTCAAGGAAGCCTGGATCGTTCCTGTATTGGTAATCTGGACCCCATAAGGCGTCCCGCCATCATTGCCATTGGCGCTCTGGTCGGCTGCCCAGATGGCCGCGCCGCCGGTGGCCTGCAGACCGGACAAATTTAGCGTAATGCTGGCATCGTTCGTGATGCTGATGCCCTGCACCGCGTCGGTTCCGCCACCGCCGATTTGCTGGGCCGAGATGCCGAAGACATAGTCATTGACCAGCGGCTGCCCCAGCGAGAGAACGATATTGCCCTGGTTGCTAAGCGTGATGCCCTGGGCGCTCTGGCCAGCGCCCGCCACGGCGGAAAGCGCCAGCGCAGAGCCTGCACTGGAGGGAACCGCATAAACGAAATTGGCATTGTTCGTGACCGCTAGGTTCAAGGGCGGACCCGACGGATTGGGTGGACTGATAGCGACTGAAGCGGTCGATGCGCCACTCAGGCTGCAGTTGTAGGTCGTGCCGGTGGTGGAGCAGCTCGGCGTCACCTGCGCGCGCGCCTGGATCGGCAACGAGATCGACGCGGCGGTGGCAAGCAGGCTTAGAAGAAGACTGCGCCGGCTCAGGATCTGAAAGCAGGTCTCCCTGTCTGCCGCGCTGGCCGCGCCATCACGCCAGTCCGCCATGGAATCCCACCCGCGATGCTTGCTACCCGGAACCAGGTGACGTTTCAAGATAGCCCCTTTTCGACGTACTCGTAGGCGGCCACATCAGGGAAGTCGGGATCCTGCACCCCAAAAAGCTGCAATAGTTACGTCTAATGACTTCTAATTGTGCGGATGCGCGACACAGCTTATCAATAATCTTTAGCGCTCAGGAAAATTTCAGATGCGGAGCGAGGCGAGAGTTGCTTCGCAACGACAGCGTCTCTGCCAATGCCAGGTAGCGTAAATGCCATGGCCCCGAGCTTGAAGGCCTGAAACTCAAGTCACTCCGTGGTCGCGGCGACCTGGTGGACCCGATTTCAGGCCCAATAAGGGCTAAACTGCCCTTCTCTTTTTCGGAAAAGTTTGCCGTGAGTTCTTCGCACAACGTGGGCGCGTCGCTTTCATTCAGCCAATTTGCCAAGCTGCAACTGCTGGGCATGCACTCGCTGATTGATGCGCAACAAATTCCCGTCGAAAAAACAGACGACTTCTGGCAGCAGGCTACCGATCTCGAACGCGCGCTGGGGGATCAGACCTATGCGCAATCGCTGCGCCGGTACAACGCTGCCAAAAAAATGGTCATCGTGGCCTGCGTCATCCTTGTTATCGCACTGATTATTTATGCCTTGTTCAAGTTTGGGATCGCGAGCGACACGATTCTGGACGCGGCCAACCGCCTCACAGCCGGCGTAATGCCTTTCTCCACCGCGATCGACATCATTGCAGGGTTGTTGCTGGCCGCCCTTATCGGGGCGCATTTTTATGTACGCTCACTAGGAAAAAACCTCGCGGGCAAGAACCTCAGCACATTGTGGACCAAGATCCTGCAGCGCTGGGCGCCTGACCTGGCGGCAAAGCACCCTGTCGCGGGCCGCACCCCGGATGTCATTGCCCAATTGGTGGCCACGCAAATAAAGATCCAGGATATTGATCTGGATCTGAACGTGTCAGCCTAAATCCGTCAACACAGCACGTACGGACTCAATGAATGCTTGGGCAGCGGGCGCCAGCGAACGATCGCGGCGCCGGTAAATACCTATCGTGCGGCTCAACGCGGGCCGCACCAACGGTCGAGCAACCAGCGTGGGATGCTTTTCCACGGGAAGCGCAATACGCGGCAGCACCGCAACGCCAAAGCCCGCCTCCAATAAGCCATGTACGGTTGATAGATGCGAGACTGCCGTAGAGCGACTCGGGCGTGCATGACTGCGCGCCAACTCTTCGCGCACCATACGATGGGTGCCACTCGAGGTCGACAACTCGATCAAACTTTCGCCGTCGAGGGCTTTCCAGGGGACTTGAGTCCGCGAGGCCAATGGGTGCTGCTGATCGCAAACCACATAAAACGGGTCTTCGAGCAACGCCTCAAAGAGCATGCCGTCGCCTAGCGTCGACGGCTGAATCGTCAGCGCACAATCCGCAATGCCCGAGCGAACCAGCTCGAGCACCTGAGTCGCCACATCATCATGGATGACGATCTCGACGCCGGGGTAATGGATTGCACAGTGCTGAATTGCCTGCGGCATGACCCGGCCGGCCACCGATGACACACAAGAGACGGCGACCCGGCCACGCTTTGAGCGCGCGACATCACCGACCTCTTGAACAAGATGGTCGAAATCCGCCACAACGCGCGAAGCCCCCTGCACAAAGAATTGGCCCAGTTCGGTAATAGACACGGAACGGGAATTGCGATCAAACAAGACCGCTCCCAACGCGACCTCCAACTCATGGATCGTCAAGGACAGGGCGGGTTGCGACACGTGCAGATCTTCTGCCGCGCGACGAAAGCTGCGGCGCTGAGCGACCGCCAAAGCCGCGCGCAGGTGGCGTACAGTCACATGCATAAGAAAATCATATCAATAGATAAGAACAATAAAATTGTCCAAATCATAGACCAAACGTACGCTAGCCCTGCCGGATCAGCCGGACGATGTCACACTCGCCCACCAGGAGCCAAGCACAAAATGAGTTTTCCAAACATTGCCGCCGACGCACGTAGGGCTTTCACTGCGCTACAGCAAGGTGGTATCGCCATTTTCCCCGTCGATGTCGGCTACACCATCGCCGGGGGGTCTGCGGAGTCGCTGGCGCGTATTTTCAAGGCCAAAGGTAGAGCGCCGACCAAGCTCAACGCCATGGTGGGAGACATGACCACGCATCGCGCGTTGCATGTGCTCGATGAACGCGCGAGTGAAATGGTGCGCTGCATTACCGAAGGCTATGAATTGCCATTGGGCGCGATCGCTCCCTATCGTCCCGAACACCCGCTGATCCAGCGGCTGGACCCGGGTGCCCTAGTCGGCAGCACCAAGGACGGCACCGTGGCAATGCTCATCAATGCCGGTCCGTTTCACCGCGAAATCTGCAAACTGAGTCGCGAAGAGAATCATCCAATCTTTGGCTCTTCGGCCAATTTGACGAACACCGGTACCAAGTTCCGCGTGCAAGACATTCCGGCTGAACTTTTGGATATCGCCGACGTCGTCGTGGATTACGGCCTACGCAAATACCACCGCTATCAGCGGTCGGCAACGCTCATCAACTTTGCCACGTTAGAGGTCGTGCGCGTGGGATCCTGCTATGAGTTGATCGCGGATGTATTGGCACGCCATTTCGACGTTGAGCTGCCGCCAGCCGAATAAAAGAAATACAGAGGAGACACCCCATGTTCCGTACCACGCATCTATCTCAACAACTATGTCTTGTCCTGGGCGTTGCCGCACTGTCGGTACTCTGTTCGCCATCCCAGGCCGCAGACGCCTTTCCCGCCAAGCCCATTAGACTCATCGTGCCGTTCTCGGTGGGCGGCGGCACGGACATTCTGGCGCGCGATCTCGCCCCGCGCCTGGCCGAAGCGCTGGGTCAAACCGTCGTCGTCGATAATCGCAGCGGCGCCGGCGGAAATATCGGATCCGAGGCGGTCGCTCGCGCCGCCCCGGATGGCTATACGATCCTGTTCGGTTCGAACACGCTGGCGATCAACGCCGCGCTCTACAAAGACTTGTCCTTTGACCCTCAAAAATCCTTCACACCCGTGGGCATGGTGGCCACAGCGCCCCTCGTGCTGGTCACCAATGCAAAACTGCCTATCAAATCCGTACAAGACCTGATCACACAGGCCCGCGACAAGCCCGGCACACTGAACTGGAGCGCTCCCGGGACCGGTACGCCACACCACCTGGCCAGCGAAATTTTCAACAGCATGACGGGCGCGGACATCACGCACGTTCAGTACAAAGGAGGCGGGCCCGCCATCAATGACCTTCTGGGGGGGCATACTCAGGTCAGTATCCTGACACTCTCGTCGGTGAAAGCGTTCATTGCGGATGATCGGCTACGTCCGCTGGGCGTCGCCACCGCCAAGCGCACCCCATTGCTTCCCGACGTGCCGACTATTGCGGAATCTGGTGTCAAAGACTATAGCGTCGAGCTCTGGTATGGGCTGTTTGCACCGGCCGGAACGTCGCCCGCGGCCATCGATACCTTGAACACCGCCCTCAATAAAGCGCTGAATAATCCTGCGCTGGTACAGCGTTTTAAAGACCAGGGCTACGAGTCACGCGAAGGAACGCCGCAAAATCTGGAGCAGCAGCTTGCGCAAGACATGACGCAAAGCGCGAAAGCGATCAAAGATGCCGGCATCACGGTAGACTAAACACCTTTCTGCAGATTCCTGTATAATAGCGGGCTTGGCTTAATCAGCCTTGGCGCAATGGCAGAGTGGTTATGCAGCGGATTGCAAATCCGTGTACGTCGGTTCGATTCCGGCTTGCGCCTCCACTAGAAATCAGGCTCTCAGCAATGAGGGCCTTTTTCTTTTGTAGCAGTGTATCGGGGATTCACAAGGTTGTAGCAAACAGTCCAGATTACAAATTTGACGCCCAGTGGGGTATCAAACGTTGCTACGGTCATTCCAGCATAGTCGGACGCGATGCTTCGAGGTCCTCCTGAATGTCGAAGTGCGTGATTTTGTCACTATCCATCCGGAAAATGTGCGTCACCGTCTTATCCTTCAACCCATGAGTCTGGCCACTCAAGGGCTGCCCGTGGAGGTCGAATACTGACTGTATTACCTCAACAGCTACGGCACCATCCTCTGTCTGCCTGAATGCTATCGGCTTAACGTGTGGACTAACGAGGGTCCATTGATGTGTCCAATAGGCGCGCACAGCCTCATGCCCATGAACGTGGCCGCCATCCATGCCGTTCGCCCAAGCGACATCATCGGCAAGGGCGACAAGTATGCCGTCGATATCTCTCCTATTGAAGCGATCATAAAGCTCCTTGATAACGCGGATATCGTTCTTCGACATGATCATTTTCCTCAGAGGGCTTGAAGGGATCGCCAGCGGCATTAAGGCGAGTTGCGCCTACAGTAGACAACGGCCCTTTCCAGGGCCGTTTGTTTTGTGCAGTTGCCGAAACCTTATCAATGCTCAGTGTAGCCCTCAAAAGGGCCGTTACTTGCGTTGCCCGTCGCCACGTAATAACGGCTCACGATCTGTGCGGAGGGCTCCGCGGTTGAGGGGCACGCTCGTCCCGTTGCCTCCCAGGCGAGTCGGTTTGCGTCTTCGCCAAAGCAGAAAAACCGCATATCGGCCACATCTTTGTATCCGAGCTTATAGGCCGTGGCAGTGTCTTCGCGTGCATTACATGCGTCGCTCTCGCTCGCCACCGAGCCACCGATGCCGAATCCGGTTACCCCGACTCCCATCGTGTTGCTCTGACCGCAATTGTTTGCACCGCCAAACATACTGGGCGCGATATAGACGTTAGGCGTTGTCGAGATACTTTGATGCTCGCGCTGCGAGGAGCCTTCGAAGGTGATGTTGCCCATTCCCATTTGGGCGTTCACTCCGACTTGCGAGGTGCCCGACTGGGACGACGAATTTGCGTTACCTGTTGCGTTGGATGAAGCACCGGCATTTGTATTTATAGTCTGGCTATTAGCGCCAAAGCTACATAAGGCCAGTGTCACCAATATTAGGCGTTTCATGCTTTTTCTCCTGAAAATAAGCCACCCATATATTGTTAAAAACTATTTTTTGCCGTATGTTCGCCAAATAAAGACGCTGTAACACTACGAATACGGTAATTTTATTTTATGGTTACATTAAAATTTGTCTTTACCATTTTGTGATTTTTAAATGGATTTTTTATAAAAATAGCGAAATAAATTTAATATTTATAAGATCGTTGATTTAAAGCAAAAAATACCCCATGCTCTAATTATCCTCATCGTTTGGCGATGGATTTTGCCGGGATTTCACGCGTAGCTCCAGCATGGCCTCGCCGTACGCCTGTTGCAGCGTTTTTATCTGTTTTTCATATATTTCTTTTATATTCAATGGATTGGATCTCAACGCATTTTCCATTCCGCGTCTACCTTCCTCGACCCAGCGCTCAATTTCTGAGACAGGCAACTCAAACGCGTCGCTGGCTTCGCGCACCGTCGTCCTGCCCTGGATAATATCCATGACCAGTGCGCTTTTGCGTCGAACAGTCCACCGCTTGATTTCTTCATCAAGTTTTGGATTCATTTTCGGAATCTCCACATGCGCCTGGTGTTACATTATTTTTTATGATTAAAAATAATGATGTAACGGCAATATCAATCAAAATCGATCCATTGCCATCCAGTAGATAAAAAAAGCGGGCCTCCCATTACCGGATAGCTAGGCACGAGCCTCGATGTATCCAGCCAATAATCGCGAGATCTCGCCCAAGTGCCGGCATCTGTTGCCTGCGAGATAAAGCAAGTAAAGCCACGACCAGCGCCATCGCGATAGCCAGGAAATTCACCCTGCCCAGCGCTATCGGCAAACGACAAGTCCCGCTCATCTGCGGCTAGGTCGGGAAACGCATTCGTGAACGGCTTGTCGCGTGGGAAACCCGGCGGGCAGCTCAATTCGGGCTCAACATAAGCCACTACGGGTACCGCCTGCGCATTGGCACGGGACTTGGCAGCATGGGCATCATGACTCACCAAAACCAGGCCGATGGCCCAGATCAACAGGAGGGAACAAAGCGTATATTTCACTGGGGTTCTCCCATGTGCAGGGAGACAATCGTCTCCCTGCACAATAGGGTTCGGTACGAGGAGACTTACCAGGTCCAACCACCGAAGCCGATCGTGCCCACGTTGCCGGTGGCACCGCTGGTGTATTCACCTCCAGCCATACCGCCGGTCGTACCGCCGGCAAAGCCCGACGAGAAGCTACCGCCGACAGATTGGTTCACGCTGGCACCGTTGGCGTAAGTGGTGGTGCCTTGCGGTGTCAGGGACACGCCCGAGTTCGCGCTGGTCGAGCTGGTGGCAGTCGTACCCTGCACCGCCACTCCCGGCCCAATCGAACCGCTGCCACTGGTGGCTTGCGAGCCACCCATCGTGCCCGAACCGGCAGTACCCGTGCCGCCAAAAGCACCGATTGCAAAACCGGCGGCATGAGCCATACCAATAGAGCTAACTGCCAAGGCCACAGCCAAAAGAGTCTTTTTCATGATGTCTTCCTCCGAATATTTCGAGAGACCGTCTCGAAGCGGTACTACATCGTTATCCGGATTAACAATGGCGATAGAAGATCCATCATTTCCGGGAAAATTTCCGACTTATAAATAAGTTTCCAGTCAAAAAACAGGCTTTTGAAACAATTTTTCTAAATAAAAGTTCTGTTTTTTTGGCAAAAACTTCCCATCCTGGATTTTTAAAACCCAAGAAAAAACCAATGCATGAATTAATCTATCTGATTGTTGCAACAGGGGTTGTCGATAGTTTTTATGGCCTACTACCAATGGTCTATGTAGTAACCCCCATATACAGGGCATCAATCAAACTTCACAATCGCGGCGTAATTCCTACTAATCTTTAACAATTCCAATGCGTCTCTATCAATCTCCTTCGGAATTGTTTTTGTCTCCTCAAACACCGTTTGCATGGATGCCATTCTAGGCAGGTTTAGTTCACATAATTTACAGTTTGTGATGTTTGAAATTTTTTTGAAGTTTTTTTTGAGACAAAGCTATCCAACGCATTCTTCCACTTTAAAAACAATGTGCCCGGGCACAAAAATAAGGAAAAGGAGAAGCCAGATGGACCCTCGTATTCAGTATTGCGTCACGCAGATCGAGCACAAGATCCTGCATGACTCGACAGAGCATTGCACGCACGACGCCTTAATACAGACGCTGGCCCAGGAAATGCAGCTCAGCCGATTTCATCTCACGCGTCTGTTCTTCAAGGATTTTCAGTATTCGCCCAGGGATTACATCCACCGCAATCTGATGGGGCGCTGCGCGCTGATGATTGCCCATACTCGCCAATCGCCGTTTTCGATAGCGATCGACATGGGGTTCTCCAGCCAGCAAGCGTTCACGCGAGCCTTTACACACTATTGGGGCATATCGCCCTGCCAGTTCCGACAGGCGCACGTGCGCTACATCGCCAAACTCAATGCCGCCTACAAGCTGACGTCTGACGTCGGCCATCCGTCTGTAGACAACACGAAAATCGTGATCCGTCAGTGGCCAGCCATTCGCTTCTGGGCCGTTCGGTATGAAGGGCTGTCAGGCCAAAAGCACGCGTGCTGGAGTGACTTTCGCAAGCTGTTCTCCGACCTGCCCGCCACGATGCTGGAGGGCCCTTTTTTTGGGCTGACCTACGACACGCCCATGTTCGTACCCTTGCCCTTTATGCGCTATTACTGCGGGGTTCAAGTGCCGCCAGGCCTGGGGCCCAAGCCCAAAGAAGCGTTTGAGATTATGTTGCCCGCAGGACGTATCGCGGCATGTGTCGCCCACTGCACATCCGATGAAGTCGTGGGGCTCTATGGCAAGCTACTGGATGACTGGCTACCGCAGTCCGGCTACAGCCTGCGAGCGTCATGCTTCGCAGAGCGCTTTGAGGCATTCCCGATCAACTGGGAAACGCGACCGGAAACAGTCCAACTTAATTGTTGGATCCAATAACCAATTAAAAAACAGTGCGCGAATTAACGTTTGTATAGCTATTGTTTTATTGCGATATCGCGTGATTCGGGCTAGATTTTGGGAAAAATGCACACCCGATCCAATGAAGGAGAAGGAGACGTGTCAACAATAATTATCATAGAATCGCGGCCACTGATACTACGAGGCATTGTGCAGTTGATCTCGGAAACCGTACCCGGTTGTCAGATCGATGTAGCCGCGCAAAAAGACCTTCACCAAGACACCACGGCCCTTGTCCCGCTACCACTGTCGGGTTATGCGCTGATGCTGCTGTCGCTCGTACTGTTGGATGATGCCGCAACGCAAATCATCACCGCAGCGACACAGACCTACCAGCCCAAATCCATCATCGTACTATCAGACGCACTAGCATCCGTTCCTCAAGATTTGCCGTCGAACGTGGTCGGATGTGTGCCTATCCATGCCAGCCCGGACATCCTGCAGGCCGCGATCACACTTGCGCTGGCAGACGAGGCGCCGGACGCTCAATCGCCTTTTGGTAAGCATTCTCTCGTCGGGCCGCCAATGAAATCGTTTCCAGCGCCCACATTCGACACGACGAGCACCACGTCAGCGATGCCGCCCTATGCGCAACAAGAAAGCAAAAACCTGGGGCTCACGCCGCGTCAATATGAAGTGCTGGTGCTATTGGCACGAGGCTATACCTTGAAAGCGATCGCCCGTCATCTGAATATTGCGGCGGCGACCGCCAAAGTCCATGCAGAAACGGTGTACCAGCGTTTGCATGTGCACAGCCGGACTGAAGCCGTTTATACGGCAATTTCCAGAGGCGCAACACTGGGATGGCCCAGGATGGCGAACGAAATAAGGGCCTATGCGGGGATGGACGTGCTGGCGACAAGTACCCGGTCTGGTTAAATGGTGGGTCTTGCTGCATTGATGACCCTCTCCATGGACTTATCCGTTAAACAAGCGCTCGCCAAGTGGCCGAATGTTCCTGCGGTCTACGGCTGGCTATCCCTGGACGAACGCGGCCGGTGGCACATTCACGAGCAGGGTGATGCAACGGCGGGCGGCAGAGGTGACCCGATTACGAACCCGCAGATTCTGGCGTTTATTGGTCGCAATTACGTCGCGGACGAGCTAGGCCGCTGGTATTTCCAGAACGGTCCGCAACGGGTCTATGTGCGCCTGGATGCGGCTCCGTATGTTTTGCGACGCGCCGATACGGGCCAAGGTCTGATCACGCACACCGATGTGGCCGTCAAGACCATCGCCGGATGGTGGCTGGATGACACGGGACGGCTCTATGCTCAGACCGACGTCGGTGGTGGATTAATTGACGGACGTGACCTGGCGAGCATTCTTGATCAGCTACGCGTCATGCCGGGCGAAACGGCCTTGCTGGAGGCGCTTGGCGACGAGAACTCCCCGCCGGATGCCATATGGCAAGTCAATCACGCAGCCTATCCCGGGACGGTGCCGTTGCACAATGGCGCCACCGCGAAGGACATCAAACAGCAACTCGATTTTATAGCGAATCCGGTACCCGAATGAAAGGATAATAAGGCGAACACAACAGCAGCCCCGACTGCCGTTAGAATCGACGACATGACTGACCGATCGCCCCCCACCTATTTTCCCGCGCCGCGCCTGGCACGCTTTTGCAGCCAATGTGGTGCACCGACGCATCGGCGCGTGCCCGATGACGACAATCGAGAACGTGATATCTGTGATCAGTGTGGGGCCATTCATTATCAAAACCCCCGGATGGTCGTGGGAACGGTGCCCGTTTGGGAGGACCGCATTTTGCTGTGCCGGCGCGCGATCGAACCGCGGTACAACACGTGGACCTTGCCCGCGGGCTTTATGGAGTTGGGTGAAAGCACGGCGCAGGGAGCCACCCGCGAAACGCTGGAGGAATCCGGCGCTCGTATCGCGCTAGGGGCCTTATTTACCGTGATCGACGTACCCCAGGTCGACCAGGTGCACCTGTTCTATCTGGCCCAGGCGTCGGGCCCTGAGCTCGACCCAGGCCCTGAAAGCCTGGAGGCGCGCTATTACGACGAGGCGGATATTCCCTGGGATGAACTTTCATTCCGCACGGTCAGCACGACCTTGAAACAGTACCTGGAGGACCGTCGGCGCGGCAGCTTTGGCTGCCATCATTACACGCTGGACTGGCATCGCTAGCGGCCCAAGGGCCGCAGCGACGGGTGGCGGTATCCTTTGTATTGATTCTCCGTCTGATTAACACCGCAGAACAGTGAAGTTAGCCTGGCTTGAACCCGACACCCCTTTTCCTCCGGTCGAAGACGCGCTGTCCGAGCCCGCAGGGCTGCTGGCGCTCGGCGCGGACTTGTCGCTAGCGCGATTACGGCTGGCCTATGCAAACGGAATTTTCCCTTGGTATAGCTGCGGCGAGCCTATTTTGTGGTGGAGCCCAGATCCACGCATGGTATTGGCCTGCCGCGATTTTGCGGTCTCGCGTTCGCTAGGCAAGCGGTTGCGCCAGATCGCACGAGACGAATCCAGTCCCACGCCACGCATCCAGGTTCGTGTGGATACGGCATTCGAGACCGTCATGGGCTACTGCGCGGCGCCACGCGATGGCCAGGCGGGCACCTGGATTACCGGCGAGATGCAGCAGGCCTACCTGGCCTGGCACTTGGCGGGCGATGCACACAGCGTGGAAACCTGGATCGACGGGGCACTAGTCGGCGGGCTGTATGGCATCAGCCTGGGGGGCATGTTTTTTGGCGAATCGATGTTTATGCGCGCCCCCGATGCCTCGAAAATCGCGCTGGCGTATCTGGTGACGTTCTTGCGCCGCTTTGGCGTGCAGTGGATTGACTGCCAGCAACAGACCCGCCACCTGGCCAGCCTGGGCGCGGGGCCCGTTACACGCGCCGAGTTTGTCGAGCACGTACGACAGGCCGTGACCCGGCCAACGCCGGACTGGCGAACAGGCTGGCTGGATAGCCGGGGCAGCCTGCATGACCTGATCGAGCAACACTGACGCTTGTCATAGGCCGTCATCGCGTTAAGATGTTTACCTGAATGCACGAGCCCGATGCTGGTGCGACCCGCCGATGAGTCAGCTTAAAGAACTTCCGTTTGCCACGCTGCAGTTCTATTCCACTGCACCGTATCCGTGTAGTTACCTGCCCGATCGCCAAGCGCGCTCACAGGTCGCTGCGCCCGGGCATTTGATCAACGCGGGCACGTATTCACAGTTGGTAGAACAAGGTTTTCGGCGCAGCGGCCTGTTTACCTACCGTCCGCATTGCGACAACTGCCGGGCGTGCGTGCCCGTACGGGTCGATACCGCGCATTTCGTACCTAGCCGCAGCCAACGCCGTGCGTGGCGCTCCCACCAGGGTCTGCAGGCGTTTGTCGCGGAGCTCGCCTGGTCATCCGAACACTATGATCTATACACCCGCTACCAGCAGGGTCGACATCCCGGTGGCGGCATGGATGACGATAGCCGAACGCAATATGCACAGTTTCTGCTGACCAGCCGGGTCAATACGCGCCTCGTCGAGTTTCGCGATGCCGATAATTGCTTGGTGATGGTGTCGATCATTGATGTACTCGATGATGGTTTGTCTTCGGTCTATACCTTTTACGATCCGAGTCTGCGCGGCAGCCTGGGTACCTATAACGTACTGTGGCAGATTGAGCAGTGCCGCTCACTGAACCTGCCCTGGCTCTATCTGGGATACTGGATCCACGAAAGCCGGAAAATGGCCTATAAATCCGGCTTTCGCCCCCTGCAGATGCATTTGGACGGCGACTGGCAACCCGCCCCCCCCGATCTGGCCTGATTTTGTCTGTCGGGCCGGGCAAACTCGCTACAATTGCCCCCCATGTCGATCCTCTTCCAAGCCTATCCCCTGGCGCGTCCGGCGTTGTTTGCCATGGACGCGGAAACTGCCCACGAAGTCACGCTGGCCAACCTGCAACGCGCCTACGCGTGCGGCATCACGCGCAAGCTGCTGCACGCCCAGCCGCAGGCGCCGTGCCCCCTGATGGGGCTGACGCTGCGCAACCCGGTAGGGTTGGCGGCCGGGCTGGACAAGAACGGCGCCTATATCGATGCGCTGGGTAATTTGGGATTCGGCTTCGTCGAAGTCGGCACGGTGACGCCCCGGGCCCAGCCGGGCAACCCCAAACCCCGCATGTTCCGTCTGCCGCAGGCGCAGGCATTGATCAATCGCCTGGGCTTTAACAACCAGGGATTGACGGCGTTCATCGCCAATGTCCGCCGCAGTCAATGGCGTGATCAGGGCGGTATCCTGGGACTGAATATCGGCAAAAATGCCGATACCCCGATTGAGCGCGCGGCGGACGACTATGTGCTGGGCCTGGAAGGCGTTTATCCGCATGCTGACTATGTCACAGTGAACATTTCGTCACCCAACACGCAGAATTTACGCGCGCTACAAGGCGAAGACGAATTGAGCGCCCTGCTGGCCCGACTGCGCGACAAACGCGCGGAACTGGCCGATCAACATCAACGGCACGTCCCTCTGGCAGTCAAGATTGCTCCGGACCTGTCCGAAGCCCAGATCGACGCCATTGCCGACATTCTTCCCCGTTTTGGCATCGATGGCGTTATCGCCACCAACACCACCCTGTCCCGCGACGCGGTAACGGGACTCGACCATGCCAACGAGGCTGGCGGCTTGTCGGGAGCACCGGTTCATGAGCTATCGCTGGCCGTGATCGCCCGTCTGCGCCAACGCATGGGTCCGGAAGCCGCCATCATCGGTGTCGGCGGTATTGTGTCGGGCCAACAAGCCAGGGAGAAAATGGCGGCGGGCGCCAACGCCGTGCAGCTATACACCGGTTTGATCTACCGCGGCCCGGCCCTGGTGAGCGAGTGTGTACAGGCGATCAAAACCCGCTGAAACAGTGGCAATGGCGCGGTAGCGATGGCCGCCGCGGCCCGACCATAAAAAAAGCCACCCCCATAAAAAAAGCCACCCCGAAGGGTGGCCTAATTCCAGCTCTGCTCTGTCACTCAACAGTACTACACAAGCTGCGTGCCGACAACCTCTCGGCACCGATTACACATTATGCGCTGCGGCGAGCCGTTTTGCTAGCGGCCTGGGTGGCGTCGGAAGCAGCCTTGAACGTGGCGTTGGTAGCGGCGTTCATGTTGGACTCGGCGACTTCAGCAGCTTGCTTGGCAGCCTTGGTCAACGAATCATAGGCACCGTTGGCGGTCGCCAGCGAGGACTTCAGCAGGGCAACTGCGCTTTCCGAGCCCGTGGGCGCGTTTTTGGCGAGTTGCTCGACAGCATCAGCGACTTGTTGCTGACCAGCGGCGATTTGGGTTTCGGCCAACTTGGCCAGCTCGCCCTGGACGCCAGCAACGATGTCGTACACATGCTTGCCATAAGCCAGGGCCTTTTCAGCGCCGGGTTGGACCAGCGACGTGGCGAAAGCGGTGGCTTCTTGGGGATCTTTGACGCTGAGGGCCTGCTGCGAAGTCTGGGCGACCTCGTCGAGCGTGGCCTTGACGACCTTGAGGTTCAGATCAACCAGTTTTTCAAAGCCGGCAAACAGCGTGGTCTGCGTCGCGGTCAGCGCGTTCAGAGCGGATACTTGACGGTCTAGAATTTGTTGGGGGATAGCAGTCATGGTGGTCTCCGGAAAATAAGGCCGCGGTGGCCGGCAATAGCGATAGGTTGCGACGAATAGGAAAACGAGCTCGGAACCACTATATGAAGCTAAGGCCGGCGCGTTTGTTGCACTGCACAAATGCCATTCTACGTCCTTAAAATCCGCTGTCAAGCAATTTTGATGCATTGCAACAACTTTTTGCGCCAACTTTGTGCAAACATACGGCACCAACTTCGTGCAAACATATAGAGGCGCGTTCGTCTCAGGGGAAACCCCCCGGTGACGTCCGCTATATTGTTTTCTACACTCAAGACCGGCTGATGACATTCGAAAAAGACTCATCACGCTACGCTATTGAAAATTGCCGCATATCCTGCGGCCCAGGAGACTTCATGAGATTGATTCCCCGTACGCTTTCCGTGCTGCTAGCCGCGAGCGCCCTCTTTGCAGCGGGCGCGGCCCAAGCAGAGTACCCCGAGCGCCCTGTCACGATGGTCGTGCCTTTCGCCGCTGGCGGCCCCACGGACAACGTCGCCCGTTCGCTCGCCGAAGCCATGCGACCGACCCTGGGTCAAAGCGTCGTCGTCGAAAACAAGACCGGTGCAGGTGGCACGATCGGTACCTCGTTCGTCGGGCGTGCCGATGCCGATGGCTATACCGTATTGCTCATGCACCTGGGCTTCACAACCGCGGCCTCGCTGTATAAAAACCCGGGCTACGACGTCGACAAGAGCTTCGCGCCTGTCGGCTTGGTCGTCGACGTCCCCATGACGGTTATCGCCCGCGAGGACTTCCCGCCCAACAATATCAAAGAGATGGTTGAGTACGTCAAAGCCAACAAGGACAAGATCTCGCTCGCCAATGCCGGGATCGGCGCAGCCAGCCACCTGTGCGGCACCATGTTGGTCGATGCGCTTGGCGTGGACTTGCTGACCGTTCCCTACAAGGGCACCGCCCCGGCCATGAACGATTTGCTGGGCAAGCAGGTCGACATGCTGTGCGACCAGACCACCAACACCACCCAGTACATCAAAGCCAAAAAGGTCAAGGCCTATGCCGTGACCAGCCTGAAGCGCGTCCCGACGCTGCCCGATCTGCCCACCATGGACGAATCGGGCTATAAGGGCTTTCAGGTCGGTATCTGGCACGGCATGTGGGTTCCAAAAAACACGCCCCAACCCGTCGTGGACAAACTGGTCAAGGCCCTGCAAGCAGGCTTGGCTGATCCGAAGTTCCAGGAACGCATGGCTGGCCTGGGCGCCGAAGTCCTGACAAACGACGCCAATCCCCAAGCCCTCGATGCCAAGGTGAACCAGCAAGTGCCGCAATGGGCCAAGCTGTTCAAGAACGCGGGCATCTCGGCGCAGTAAACCAGAGGACGCCAGGCCGATGCCCCTCGGCATTGGCCTGATGCCTCACCAGTATCGATCCCTGCAAAGCGCCACGCTGCCTTTGCAGGGATTTTTTTGCCTTGTCGCAAGCCAAAGGCGCAGCGTGGGGGCCCTTCCCCCCTCTCCTCTTTTCTTTTTTTAGGCGCGCGCCACGTTTGTTGGCGTCAGGCTCTTGCCTAACGCGCCGCCGACGCCACTGCCATTCGGGCTCGTGATGGATTCGAACCCCAGGGCTTCGGAGATCGTCCTGGCCGAATCGACCAGCACCTGAATCCACTCGTCTTGCAAACGTTCGGCCGGCGCCGAAATAGACAGCCCTGCCACCAGCTTGCCGGTATCGTCAAAAATACCGGCGGCGATACATCGCACGCCGAGCTCAAGCTCTTCGTTGTCGCGGGCATAGCCGTGACGGCGTACCAGAGACAACTCGCGTTCCAGTCGGTCAATATCGGTCAGGCTGTTGCGGGTGTGGCCCGCCAGGCCGGTGCGTAGCGCATACGCGCGGACTTGCCTGCTATCGATGGTCGACAGGAAAAGCTTGCCGGTAGATGTGAGATGCAGCGGTGCCCGCCCGCCGATGGCGCGAACCACTTGCATCCCGGAACGCTCGCTCCAGGCACGATCGATATAGACAATTTCGTCGCCTTGCTGGACCGACAGGTTAATCGTCTGGCCCGTGAGTTTGTGTAGCGAGCGCATCTCCGATATGGCGGCCTCACGGACATTCAAACGCCCTTTCACCAATGAACCCAACTCCAGCAAACGCATACCCAGTTGGTACAGGCCGTTGTCGACACGCTCGACATAGCGGCCCACGACCAGGTCATTCAGGATACGGTGGGCTGTGGACGCATGCAGCCCCGTCGTCGCTGACAACGCTTTCAGCGTCACCGGGTCGGGATGCGCAGCCAACGCATCCAGCAGACGCATGGCACGCTCGATAACCTGGATGGCGATGGGAGAGTGGCCCGAGGTTCGCTCGTTGTCCGGACTAGGCGCAATAACAGACATGGCAGGAATCACAATGAATAGATGGGGCAAATCAGGAGGCCGCGGCACGCGGAATTCACGCTTATGCCGCTGTGCAACATCAACTTATTTCCCGTATTGTGAAATTTTGACGGCGTTTTGGCAACCTTTCGTTAGGGCGACAGGCGTCCGCCCAAGCGCAAAACCTCTTCCCGCAGGTAGGCCAGCGCCGCTACGGCGTCGTCCGGGTCCCCTTTCACGCCGAGCTCTATACGCGGGGTCTCGCCCATGCTGGGTAGGCTGAATGCGTTCACGCCGGCCCAACGCGCTTGTACCGCATGCATGACGGGTGCGACCCGGGATTCGGGCAGTCCATAGACCAGGAATGAATGCTCCGCATGCGCCTGCGCATGGTGCAGTGCGTGATAGCGCGTATCCAGGGTCCATTCCAGCATCGGCCATGCCATAACGGGAAAACCCGGCAAGAAAGTATGGTCGCGAATGAAAAATCCGGGAATCCGGTTATAAGGATTGGGCACGATCTCGCAGCCCTCGGGAAACACGCCCATTTGCATGCGCTGCTGGTTTTCTGCGGCGTCCAGATCGGCCGGGGCTTTTCCCTCCCTCACCATCTCGGCCACCCGCTGGGCAATCGCTTCTCTTGCTTGGGGGTGTAACTGCAACGGCAGATCCAGTGCCGCGGCCGCCGCCTGGCGCGTGTGGTCGTCGGGCGTGGCACCGATACCGCCACACGACAACACGATATCGCCCGAGGCAAAACTGCGGCGCAAGGCGGCGGTCAGCGCCTCGCGGTCGTCGGGCAGTATCTCGACCCCGAACAATTGCAGGCCACGAGCCGCCAATAACTCGACGACCTTGGGAAAATGCTTGTCCTGACGGCGTCCGGACAGAATCTCGTCGCCCACAATGATCAGGCGGATACGACGGGGGGTAGGGAGAGAGTTCGCCATAATGATATCCACCGGATCAGGCTTCGATGACACGTTCTTCGCGCAAACGTCGCAGGGCTTCCAGCCCATAGTGGGCATTTACCAGACCAGCGTACACCGGCAGGATGATCCAGGCCGGCGGCAGCAAGTTCAGTAACGCGCAGACAAGGCCGATCACCCAAAACCCGGTATTGTGGCGTTTAAGCAAAATGGCGCGTTCTTGGGGACTGGCGTGCTCTACGATCGCGTCGACCCGCATCATGCGCGAGAAAGCAAATGCCCACCAGAAGATCGACAACAGGATCCCCACGGGCGGAACCAGCCACAAAGGCAGCGTCAGCAGCCACCCCGCGGCAAACACACAACTGACCCAGATGGCGTTCCAGACGCTATAGGCCGTGGCATTACGCCCTTGACGATCCACCGAGACGTATTCCCGCGCACTGACGTGGCGCAATACCAGCGGCATCACAAAAATCGCGGCGATCGCCAATCCCAAAATGCCGGAAAGCGGCAGCAAAATGATGACGGCGACGATGGGGACCAAGTACAGCTTGAGCGAGAACAATCCAACGCCTAGCATCCAGGCGTCGGCGTCGTTCACAAACTCCCATTCCGATGCCTGCATGTTCAGCCATCCGGTCAACGGTGTCCAGAACAGCCACAGCAGCAGCAACGCGCCCAACAGCGCAATGACAAAAGGCAGCAATATCGCCAACAGCATGTTGGGATGACATTGTGATACCAAGGCGCGTTTGAACGCCTGCGCAACGCCTGCCGTCCCAACGGCAACGGTACGGACGGAATACTCGGGGCGGGGAGAAGTCATATCGCAAAGCGGTTGATGAACATGGCGGGTATCATAGTCTCAAATACGCTGCGATTTCATTGACATGCCTTTGCTCGTCCCCGGCCCCGACACGTCCGCCCTGCGCACCGCCCTGCTCTCTGGCAGCGATGACCGTTGGTTCATTGCGTGCTTTTGCGCCGCGTGGTGTGACACTTGCACACAATATCGCCCAAAACTCGCCGCGTTGGCCGATAGCCAGCCGGATCGGGTCTATGCATGGATTGATATCGAGGATCATCCCGATCTACTCGGGGACGAAGATGTCGAGAATTTTCCGACGTTGCTGGTGCAACACGGCTCGCGCATCCTGTTTTACGGACCGATGCTGCCGCACATCGGGCACCTGGAACGCCTATTGGCTAGCCTGGCGCCAGATAGCGCTGAAGTCGCCACGCAACTCCCTGATGTGACGGGTTTGTTGCGAGGAACGGCCTAAGCCTGATCAAGCAGCGGGCTTGCGGCTGCCGCCCAGAAGTACCGCCAACTGACGCTTGGGCGTCGCGGATTCGGATCGGGACTCGGCCTGGCTGGCCGCCGACGCGGAGGGTACGTAGGGCTTGTCGAAAAAGTCGTCGACCGGCTGACGTGACGCTGCCTGCGTGTAGCCTCCACTGCGGCGATCGCGTCCACGGGTCTCGCGAGGCTCGCGGGTGTGACTGCGTGCGACCAACTCCTGGGGAACGTCGAGCGTGCCGCGCGGCACCGGCAATTTGGTCAGCTTTTCGATGTCTTGCAGATAGCGGGTTTCGTCGGCCGTGAACAAGGCAATGGCTTCGCCGGATGCCCCTGCACGGCCCGTGCGGCCAATGCGGTGCACGTAGTCTTCCGCGTTATGCGGCAAGTCGTAGTTAATGACGCAAGGCACGCCAGCGACATCCAGGCCACGCGCGGCCACATCGGTCGCCACCAGGACTTCGAGTTCACCCGCCTTGAAGGCCTCGAGGGCCTTCATGCGGTCGGCTTGGCTTTTATCGCCATGGATGGACTCGGCCCGCACGCCATCACGCTCTAATTCGCGAGCGAGGCGGGCGGTGCCGATTTTGGTGTTCGAGAACACGATGACCTGTTTGAGCCCACGCGATTTCACTAAATGCACGACGGCGGCCCGTTTGGCGTCGCTGGGCATCTGGTAGGCAATTTGCGTGACCGTGTCGGCCGTGGCATTGCGCCCCGCGACTTCAATCTCGACAGGCTGATTCAGGTACGTGCGGCCCAGCTTGCGGATTTCGTTGCTGAAGGTGGCCGAAAACAGCAGGCCCTGGCGCTGCGCGGGCAGCAAGCGAACGATGCGGTCCAGATCGGGCAGGAAGCCCATATCCAGCATGCGGTCGGCCTCGTCCAGCACCAAAATGCCAACCTGGCCCAGGTTGAGCGTTTTTTGTTCGATGTGATCCAGCAAACGCCCAGGCGTCGCGACCAGCACCTCGCAACCACGGCGCAGCGCTTCTTTTTGAGGACCGATATCGACGCCGCCATACACCACCGCAGAGCGCAGCGGCGTGTGCTTGCTATAGCGTTTGACGCTCTCGTATACCTGATCGGCCAATTCACGTGTGGGCGCCAGGATCAGCGCACGTACGGGGTGCCGCGCCGGCGAGGCACTGGTGTTGGCCTGCGGCATCAGGCGATGCAAAATCGGCAGCGTAAAGGCCGCCGTTTTACCTGTACCGGTTTGCGCTGCGCCCATGACATCGCGCCCGGCCATCACCGCAGGTAGTGCCTGGGCCTGGATGGGGGTGGGCGTGGTATACCCCGTATCGACAACTGACTGAAGCAGTTGGGGGTGCAACCCGAACTCGGTAAAGGTCGGGGTAGGAATGTCAGAAGTAGGCGCTGCGGAATTAGTAGGTTCAGTCATCAGGATGGGCAGAAGCCGGGGCAACGAAAAAGAACAAAACGAGAGTGCTGCTAAGCCCGGATTGCTGTGGATAACTTTATTTTAGCGCAACCAGCCATACTACCAGAAGTCAATCCGGGATATTGCCCGCATCCATGCCGCAAAAACCCTCAGCCAGCGAGCCAGCGCAAGCCCCACAGCGTGACCATGCCCGCCACAATCACCAGCACCGCGCTGCGGCTACGCAAGAATACGACGATGCCCACCGTTGCCGCTACCAGCCGGTAGTCAAACGCCGGGCCAGCACCGGCTTTCCAAGGCAGCAAATCGGGCACGACGATGGCAGTCAGGGCGGCGGCCGGCGCATAACGCAGGGCGCGCCGCACCCCGTCGGGCAATGGAATGTAGTCGCCAAACAACATAAAACCCGCCCGCGTCAGCACGCTGCACAGGGCCAGCAGCAAAATAGCCGAATAGACGTAGATTTCGGAGGGCCAGAAGGTCATGCCCGACCTTTGTGGAAATAGCGTTCCGCGACGATGCCCGCCACGATACCCGTGATCACGGCCGCCGCGAGCCCCAGGCGCAGGGGCAACAACTGCCCCACCCAGGCCACCAAGCCGGCCGCCAACATGGAAATCAGCATGGGTTTGGAGTTGGCCAACGGCACCGTAATCGCCAGTAATGCCAACACCGCGGCGAAATCCAGCGACCAATCCGAGGGCACCATGCCCCCCAGGTAAATGCCGATGATCGACGACGATTGCCAAACCAGCCACCCGGGCACAATCGTCCCCAGGAAAAACCATAGCTGTTCACGCGTACCGCGCTCGGCCGCATCGCCAAAGCGCGGCATAAACAGGACAAAACCCATGTCTGTCGTGAAATACCCCAGGCCCAACCGACGAGGCCACGACAGGTGACGAAAATAAGGGTGCAGCGCGGCGCCAAAGATGAGAAAGCGCAGATTGACTACGCAGCCGGCCATGAACACCAGCCATAGGGGCGCGCCAGCCGCGATCAATGGCAAAGAGGTCAACTGCGCCGACCCGGCATAAAGCAGCAATGTCATGGCCAGCGCCATGGACTCGGTCAGACCGGATTTGACCATGGCCACGCCTGTCACCAGCCCCCACGTGCCCGTGGCGATCAACGCCGGCAATATGGCGTGTATGCCCTGGCGAAAGGCAGCGACGCGTTCCTGGCGGACAAGGCGGGGATCGTCCGAGGGCAAAAGGAAGTCAACGGACACTACGTGCCCCAAAACGAATGGAACTGAACGGCATGGAACGCTTCAAAGACAAACTCACGCACGCCAGCCGGTATGGCACGGCACCCAGTTAGAGAGATCGCAGAGCGCTTAGCGCTCAAAGGCCGCATTGTACCCCTACTGCTTGATACAATAGGCGCCACTTGAAAGGGGAATACCATGTGGCGAATCGCGACGCTTTCATCTGGTACGACGGCAAGTATGCTTCGTGGTGTGCTATCACCGCATACGTTCTGACGCTTGGCCCTGTTTGCTTCTTCATTTGTCTTTTTCAGGAAATATCATGACCGCTGCCGCCCCTGCCGCCGCGCCCGCACACGAAACCATCGAAGTCGGAGCCGAAGACCTGCCCGTGTATTGCCCGGGCCCCAAGGCGCCCCTCTGGAGCATGCACCCCCGCGTATTTCTCGACGTTGCCCACACGGGTTCCGCCCGCTGCGCGTACTGTGGCGCCGAATACCGACTCAAGCCCGGCACGGTCGTTCGCGGCCACTGACCTTCTCACCCACTTGTCACCTGCTACCGCCCACATGTTTGCCACGCCAGAAGAAGCCGAACAAGCGTTCTACGATGCGCTCGAGCAGGCTGACACCGTCCGCCTCATGCAAATCTGGGCCGATGACGAGGAAATCATCTGTATTCATCCTGGCGGGCTGCGGGCTGTCGGCCATACGGCGGTACAAGAATCCTGGCAACAAACGTTGGCAGGCGGACCATTGCATATCCGTCCCCTGCGCCCCCAGATCATGCAAAGCATGATGTGCTCGATACACACGCTGGTCGAACAAGTGTTGGTGCGCACGCGTAGCGGCACACAGTATGCCCATTGCTACGCCACCAACATCTATCACAAGGGCCCAACTGGGTGGCGCATGGTCGTACACCATGCCTCGCCAGCGCCCGCCGACGCCGGGGTGCTGGATCTGCACGATGTACCCGATCGACTGCACTGAGGCGGGTAGTTCGCGTGCCTATCGCCCGACTCGACACCTCGCCCTGCCCGGTCCCCGCGTGGCTGCCTGATCGTCATAGCCAGACGATTTATGGCGCCTTTTTTGCGCAGCATCACGGCGTGGCTTTCGTGCGCCAGCGTGTGGACACGCCCGATACCGATTTCATCGATATTGACTGGACGGGCCCAGGGCTGTTTCCTCATAAAAGCGCCGACGGCCAACCGATCGATAACACGACACCCGTGGTGTCCGGCAAGACTGCGGCCGCGCGGTGGATCACGGATGCGGACTGGCCGTCCCTGCCACAGACGCCCGATACGCCCGCGTTATTGTTGTTCCACGGCCTAGAGGGCGGCAGTACCAGCCGCTACGCGCAGTCGATCGCCCATTATTTCCGGGCACGAGGCTGGATCGTCGCGGTCGCCCATTTTCGGGGCTGCTCCGGCACACCCAATCGCCTGGCCCGCGCGTACTACTCCGGCGACTCCGCCGAGGTCGGTTTCATGCTCGAGACCGTCCGGGCCCGCATTCCCCATGCGCGCTGGCACGCCGTCGGGGTCTCGCTGGGCGGCAATGCCTTGCTGAAATTTCTGGGCGAACAAGGCGATGCCGTCTCGTGGCTGGCGGCTTGTGCCGGCGTATCCGTCCCGATGGATCTGGTCGCGGGCGGCAATACTCTGTCTCGCGGTCTATTGAATCGCCGCGTGTACAGCGCGCATTTTCTCAAGACCATGAAGCACAAGGTCCTGGAAAAAGCCCGGCGCTTTCCGGGTGCCATCGATGTCATGCGCATCGCGCATGCGCGCGACCTGCGCGATTTTGACGATGCCTACACCGCCCCTATGCACGGTTTTCGTAATGCCCTCGATTACTGGACAAGAGCGTCCAGCAAGCCATGGCTGACCAGCATCGAGGTACCCACGCTGGTGTTGAACGCGCGCAACGATCCGTTCTTGCCTGAAAGCGCCCTGCCGATGCCACGCGAATGCTCCGCGCACGTGCTGCTGCACCAGCCGGCCGAAGGCGGTCACGCCGGTTTTCCGACTGGCAGCTTTCCAGCCCATCTCGGATGGTTGCCGCAACGTCTGGGACGCTTTTTCGAGACAGGCCGCTAATTCACGTCGCCCGCAGTATCCCGGTCTGGTCTGAAAGCCGAGGCTTGGCGTGCAGCGGTCAGCTCTTGAATCGTTCCAGTAATTCGCGTTCCTCGGCCAGCCGGGCCGCGACTTCCCGGATCTGCACGTCGATTTGCGATTGCTCGTAAAAATCCTTCGACATGTTGCGGGCCTGCTGTAGCTGGGACTCGGCCGCGGCGTAGGCCCCCGTCAGCACGTAATAACGGGCCATATCACGACGCGCTTGCACCGGCTGGCCGTTACGCTCTTCGCTTTGCGCCAGCATCTGGTACAGCCCGGGTTCGTCCTCGCCCCACTGCTTGATGCGCCCGCGCAGATACGCCTGTGCATCGGCATGGCGCTCCACACCCTGCAACGCCTGGGCGTATGCGATACCCAGCGCACGCTGTTGCGGCCAGCGCTTGACGGCTGCGGCCGCCAATTGCAGCGCCTGCGCATTGTCTTTACGCGCCGCGGCCAGGTCGATGTCCAAGCGCGCCAATTGGGGCGAACTACGCCCCCCCGCTTGCGCCTGGTTCAGAAACTGCTGGGCCTCGCTCAGGTTATTTCGCTGAAACGCTTGCAGGGCCAAGCCGTAATTGGCCGCCGACTGTTGCACGCCGGTCAACCGGTGGGCCTCGTCTTTCAGTTGCTGGTTGGCCGTACGCAAACTGACCGAATCACGACCCTGAATCACCCGCATTTTCGCGCGAATGTACCAATAATCGTCACTGTCCCGATAACGCTCAGAGGGCAAATTGCGGGCACGGTTCTGAACGTCCGACATCCGCTCAATCGACAAGGGATGGGTACTCGCCCACGCGCCGCCGCCCATGCCCTCGTTCAGGCGCGATGCCCCCATCAGCCGGGAGAACATGCGCACCATGCCCTCGGGGTCATAGCCCGCCTTGGTCAGCATGACAAAGCCAGCGCGATCGGCCTCTCGTTCCGCATCGCGTGAAAAACCGAGTTGCTGATTAATGGCGGCGGCCTGCCCAAACGCCGCCACCCCCATCGCCAGGTTGCCTCCCCCGCCGGCCAGGGCCGTCAACAGGGCCGCTGCCAGACTGGCCATCATGATCACGCCCGTCTGGTTTTGCTGTGTCATGCCACGGGCAATATGCCGCTGGGCGACGTGGCCAATTTCGTGAGCCACCACCGATGCCAGCTCGGACTCGCTGGTCGACTGGACGATCAAGCCGGAATTGACGCCGATAAATCCGCCCGGCATCGCGAACGCGTTGATCTGAGGGTCTCGCACCCCGAACATTTCGACTTCGGGCACGGCACCCGGCGCGTAAGACGCTAGTTTGCGCCCCATCGTAGTCAAGTATTGCGTCAGCTCGGGGTCGTTGATAAAGGTCGGATCACGCCGGCCCTGGGCCATGATGGCCTCGCCCAGTTGACGCTCTAGTGCAGGCGACAAATCGGCCGACGACGCCGCCCCCATAGACGGCAACCCCGTAGGCTGAGCCATGGCGGGCGCGAAGGGCGCGACCAGGCTCAGACTCAGGGTGGCGGCCAGGCAACGCTTCAGAATAGTGATCCTGATTATCGAATAGCAGCAGTTCATGGCAATATGATAGCGATCACCAGCAAAAGTTTTGGTGGTTCGTTTAATTTTTGATGGTTCGCTTAATTTTCTATAGGGATCCTCTTCTTATGCGCCCAATACGCAAAGCCGTATTTCCTGTCGCGGGAATGGGTACGCGATTTCTGCCGGCCACTAAGGCGATGCCCAAAGAAATGTTGCAGGTCGTCGACAAACCGTTGATTCAGTATGCGGTCGAAGAAGCCATCGCGGCTGGCATTACCGACTTGATTTTTATCACGGGCCGCAACAAGCGTACGATCGAAGATCATTTCGACTCGTCGCCCGAGCTGGAAGCCGATCTGGCGTGCAAGGGCAAAACCGAGCTGCTGGCAATGGTGCGCAATATTTTGCCGGCCCACGTCAATTGCCTGTATATCCGTCAATCGGCACCACTGGGTCTGGGTCACGCGGTGCTGACCGCCGCGCCGGCTGTCGGTAATGAGCCCTTTGCCGTGCTGCTGGCCGACGATCTCATTGATGCCGAGACGCCGGTCCTGAAGCAGTTGATCGATACCGCTTACGCACAAGACGCGAGCGTGGTGGGCGTACAGGATGTTCCCCGCCAGGAAGTCAGCAGGTACGGTATCGTCGCCACGCGACCGCTGAGTAATCGTACGGCTCGCATCACGCATATTATTGAAAAACCCTCGCCCGAAGAAGCGCCATCTACGCTAGCCGTCGTGGGACGTTATGTGCTTGAGGCAGAGATTTTTGACCACCTGCGCGCCACGCTGTTCGGCACCGGCAATGAAATTCAACTGACCGATGGCATTGCCTCGATGTTGAGTCAACGAACGGTTCTGGCCCACCGCTATGAAGGGCAGCGATACGACTGCGGCAGCAAGGCCGGCATGTTTCAGGCAACGGTCGCGCTGGGGCGCAAGTATCACGGGCTCATCCCCGAGCCAGACACCGGGGGTTGACGCGGCGCGCAAGGGGAACAACCCCGGGGTGCACGCCGAATCAGCCCGCTACGGCCCCTCAGGAACCGATCGCGGTCTTGTCCGCGTTGATCTGACGACGCGCACGATCGATTGCCTGGCGGTCTTCGGGGCGTAAACGGCCTTTGGCGGATAGGCGCATCAACGTGCCCAGTGCCACCATCAACCCAAAAACCTCGATCATCGCTGCCGGGATCCACATGGTAAGGCCACCAATGGTCTGGTCGGTCTGCGCCGACATGGCAATCGCCCGGCCACACAGGTCAAACAAGGGATAGATATCGGATTCGGTAAAGGCGATGACCGCGCCGGCCACCATCTGCGGGGCCATGGTCAGCACGGGGGAAAGGACGCGCCCGCCCGGGCTCATGGCGGCCGGCGGACTGGGACGTCGATCCAGGATCAAGTTCCAGTACATGAAGCCGCTGATCACGACGGACCAATTCATCAACCGGTACAAGCGCCAATCCAGCATGGAATAAAACTGTACCGACGGAATGAGCCAGACCAGAACGAGAAAGACGAACAGCGCGGGAACGAGATATTTGTGGGTGAGTACGCCCACCAAGGCCCGGCCAGCGCCGGTGCGCAAAAAATCCCGTAAACGGACTCGCCAGGCCATCGGCAGGGCCGCGCGCATAACGGATCCCGGAAACGCCGCCATCACGAGCAACGGCCCCAGATGGTGCAGGACCAAGTGCTGGATGCGATGTATGAAAAACATGCGCTCGGCGTAGTAGTCGACCCGGGTATGGAGCGAGAGATACAGCAGCGCCATACCGGTCCAGAACAGAAACTGGCGTGCTTTGGTGACGCGATGCACGCGCTGACCGCGAATAAACAACACGCTGGCCGCCACGAATGCGGCGACCAGCGAGGGGGAAAACTCCCAGGGAACGAGCCAGCCCAGATAGTCCATGCCCGAAATCAGGCAGCGGCGCTAGCGATGTGACCCGATGTACCGAAATGCACATGGCGAACGGAGGGGTTCGCCTGCAGGCGACGCGCCTGCGACATCAGTTCGGGCCGCAGCTCGGGTGGACAATTGACGGTAATGCATGCCGACGCAAAGTCGGCGTCACGATTAGTGTCTATCTGGAATTGCGCGACATTAAGCCCCGCTGCACCAAAATCCGAACAAACTTGCTTGCGTACGGCACCCAGGGCATCGCGCGGACACACGATGGTCAAGCGCGACATGCCGTGGCGGCGATTGAGCGAGCTGGCGCGGTCCACGCCAGCGCGGCGCATGAACAGATCAAATAAACGCATAGCAGCCTCCTGACAAAGCAAAAAGCATTCAGCGAATACGCACGTCACCACGCAGCGACACGCAAGGCGCACGATAGGTACGCGTTAACGCGGGCTGCGTTGAAATAGCGGCGGTTCTGGCGGTTTGGTGGGAAATGACAACACAGGACGTGTGTCACGCACCGCACCCTGCACTGGCAGGATGCGGCAGAAGGAGATTCTGCGGAGTTCCTGTCAGGCAGCGACGTCGACGTAAGGTCGACTACTGTCGCCGGAATCGGTATTCACAGAAGGCTCCGTATGATGTAAACAATTCAATGCTACGCGAACTTGCCATCCCGAGCAAGGGTTTTCCCGCGACGGACTCTTGCCATTTGCAAGCATTGTGCAGCGATGCAACAGACTCAGCGCAAGAAATACCGCCACGCACAAGCAAAGACTATACATACCTCCACCACGGGGTCTGCGTGAAATACAGTATGGTGTTCGCATCTTTTGACGACGGGCTCTCGGGTCCGCCCAATCTGCCATGAGCCTGCCCTGCACTGACATCACTCCGTTTGTTGATCGCCGCCGGCGGTTGCTGGCGCAAATGCACGCCGCAGGCGGTGGCATCGCGGTGCTATCAACGGCGCCGCAGGCCGAGCGCAACCACGATGCCGAGTACCCGTATCGCCACGATAGTGACTTTTATTATCTGACGGGCTTTATCGAGCCCGAGGCATGGCTAGTGCTGGTAGCGGGTACCACCGACCGGGCGATTCTGTTTTGCCGGGCCAAGAATCCTGAACACGAAATCTGGGAAGGTTTTCGATGCGGACCCGATGAGGCGATCGCACGCTATGCCTTCGACGAGGCCTACGCCATCGATCAATTGGACACGCTGCTGCCCGCGCTATTGCTGGATCAGTCCGTGCTCTATCGTCCCTTTGCCGCCGCGGGCTCAGCTCAACGCAAACTGCGCCGCTGGCTGGCACAAGCCGAGCAGCAAGGCCGTGGCCGACGCCAGCCACCCGCGCACATTCAGGATCTGCGCCCCGTGCTGGCCGAAATGCGCGTCATCAAAGACGCCAGCGAGATTGCGACGATGCGTCAAGCCGCCCGGATTTCGGCCGGCGCCCATGCCCGCGCGATGCGAGCCGCCCGACCCGGGTTGCATGAGTATCAATTGGAGGCCGAGCTGCTGTATGAGTTTCGGCGCCATGGCGCGCAGGCGCCCGCCTACCCCAGCATCGTGGCCGCGGGCGCCAATGCCTGCGTGCTGCATTATGCAGCGGGCGATACGGTGCTGCGCGACGGCGATCTCGTCCTGATTGACGCCGGCTGCGAATATGACAGCTACGCGTCCGACATCACCCGCACGTTTCCTGCCAACGGTCGCTTTACCGGTCCGCAACGTGCCCTCTACGACCTGACCGTGGCCGCGCAGCAAGCCGCCGTCCAGGCCACCGCGCCTGGACGGTGCTGGAACGACAGCCACGAAGCGGCCGTGCGTGTCCTGGCACAAGGCATGCTGGACGAGGGATTGCTGCAAGGCTCGCTGGACGGCGTTCTCGATTCGGGCGCGCACACACAGTTTTATATGCATCGCACCGGTCATTGGCTGGGCCTGGACGTACATGATGTGGGAGACTACCGGCAAGGCGCGCCCTCGGACGCGGAACGCCCCTGGCGCACGCTGGAGGCCGGCATGATGCTCACGATCGAACCCGGCATCTACGTACGCGCGGCCGACGATGTGCCGGAGTCATTCTGGAATATTGGCATCCGCATCGAAGACGACGCACTGGTCACGGCGGAGGGCTGTGAGCTCATCACCCGGGGCGTGCCGGTGGATGCCAAAGAAATCGAGGCGCTGATGCGGGAATGAGCGCATTGACATCCCGTTTAAACGCAAAGCCGTAAACGCCCCGTGGTCGACTATCTCCGCATTCTGCGCAAGATGAGCCAGTTCAAGCGCTACAACACATATCCGTCCAGCCAGCCCAAGGCTGTCCAGGTGTAGACCACCACCATCGCAATCGCAAAAATGCCGGCGGTCGAGCCGACCAGGCCACCGATGATCGCCACCAGTACCGGGCCCCAGCCGGTGTGCGTCACGCGCCCCTGCTCGGGGTGATACAAGCGGTCGAATTTTTCGTCTGGCATCAGGCTGAACACCACTCCCTCGATGAACCCATCGATCATCGGGATGAATACCAGAAAAAACGCCGGATTGTCGTACCACACGGGAAACCGCAAGGCCACCAGCAAGCAGACGACTGAAGCCAGCGTGACTACCCAGGCATAGCGTCGCCCCAAATACCACCAATGCGCTCCCAGCCATCCTAAAAAACAGGCCAGCAACCCCAGCACAATCTTGTTGCGCGGGCGAATAGTGGGAGCGGAAGCGATGAGTTGGGAAGACGACATAATGGGATTGTAGAGGCAGACGGTAAAATTCCGACATGACTCAGTCTGCTTACGATATCGCGATTTTGGGCGCTGGCCCGGTCGGGCATGTGCTTGCGCTGCTATTGGCTCGCCAGACGGCACAACCAGAACGCATTGTCTTGCTCGCCGGATCTCCGCCGGCCACCCCTGCCCTGCTTGCGTCGTCCCCGGCAGCCGATCCGCGCGTGCTGGCAATGAACCATGGCAGCCGCGTATTGCTGGAGTCGCTACAGGCCTGGTCCGGTCGCGCGGCGGATATCCGCCACGTTCATGTCTCGCAGCGCGGGCGCCTGGGCAGCACCATCATCCACAGTGACGATTTTCAGGTCCCGCGCCTGGGCAGCGTTGTGTCGTATGCGGAACTGCATGCCACGCTGCAGGCATGCGTCGCAGCCAGCGGTGTCACGATCCTGTATGGCCCCCCCGCGCAGGCGCAAGACCAGGATAGCCTGGGCATTCGGGTGCGCCAGGGTGACACCGAGCTACGCTGCGGCATCGCCGTGTTGTCGGACGGCAGTGGTGGCGCCGACATCCGTCGCGAATACGATCAGCATGCCATCGTGACCAGCGCGGTAGCGACACTCCCCCGGGCGGCCTGGGCGTGGGAACGCTTCACCCGTGAAGGGCCGCTGGCCTTGCTTCCGCACCCCCTGGACGCCCGGGCGTATTCGGTGGTGTGGTGCAGCGCTCCCGGGCGCGCGGCCCAACTGGCTCAAATGGAGAACGGCGCTTTCTCCGCAGCGCTGAGCGAAGCCTTCGGCACGCGGCTCGGCCGCTTGTCCAGCCAGGCCCCGCGCCATGTATTTCCGCTGGCGCTCAGCGCACGACGCACCCTCGTCCAGGGACGCCTGGTCGCCATCGGCAACGCCGCGCAAACGTTGCACCCGGTCGCGGGTCAAGGACTGAACCTGGGCCTGCGCGACGCCGCACGTCTGGCGCATACCCTCACGGAATGGTTATCGTGCCCCGCTGACAATCCCGGCGCGAGACTCGCTGAGTTTGTCAGTGCGCGCCGTGCTGATCGATGGATCACAGCAGGCTTGACCGATCTGATGCCGCGCGCCTTTGCGACGCGCCTGGCGCCGTTGGAGCATGCCTGCGGAGCCGGTTTGCTGGCGCTCGATCTGGCCGCGCCGCTACGGGCTCCTCTCGCGCGTCATTTATTGCAAGGATTTCGCGCCTGACCCAAAACCNCGCGCCCGGGTCGGTTAAAATGTGCGCATGCGCATCGGCCCGTGGACGCTTTCCAATAACGTTCTGGTCGCTCCCATGGCGGGGGTGACGGATCGTCCTTTCCGTCAATTATGTAAACGATTGGGCGCAGGCTATGCGGTATCGGAAATGGCCGCCAGCAATCCACGCCTGTGGGATAGCGTCAAGACCTCGCGTCGCCTGAATCATGATGGCGAAATCGCGCCGGTGGCCGTGCAAATCGCCGGCGCCGATCCCGCCATGATGGCCGAGGCGGCCGTATTCAATGCCGAACGCGGTGCACGCATCATCGATATCAATATGGGTTGCCCGGCCAAAAAAGTATGTAATCTGGCCTCGGGCTCGGCGCTGCTGCGCGACGAAGACCTGGTCGCCCGCATCCTGGATGCCGTCGTGGCAGCATGTGCTCCGCTGGGCGTCCCGGTCACCCTGAAAACCCGCACGGGCTGGGATCGAGAACACCGCAATGCGCTGCGAGTCGCCCGACAGGCCCAGGATGCCGGCATTGCCGCCCTGGCTCTGCATGGCCGCACCCGCGCCGATCTTTATACGGGCCAAGCCGAATATGACACCATCCGTGCCGTCAAGGCCGAGCTCTCCATCCCGGTCGTCGCCAATGGCGACATCGACTCGCCCGACAAGGCCCGCTTTGTCCTGGACTACACTGGTGCCGACGCGATCATGATCGGCCGGGCGGCCCAGGGACGGCCCTGGATTTTTCGCGAAATTGATTATTTTCTGCGCACAGGCGATCGGCTCCCCCCGCCGTCTTGCGACGAAATGCGTGATTTGCTGCTCGAACATCTGGATGATCACTACCGCTTTTACGGTGAGCACACCGGTGTTCGCTCGGCGCGTAAACATATAGGCTGGTACGTGGACGGGCTGCCCGGCGCAGATCCGTTTCGCGACCGCATGAACCAGATCGACAACACGCGCGACCAATGGCGCGCCGTGTCGGACTGGTTCGACGAACTTGCGCGCGGTGGGCCGCCTATCCCGGCCCTCACCGCGCAACCACTGCTGGCGGCGTGATCCGCTACTCACCTCCAACTATAAAAGCTGTACAAATGAGTAAGAAAGATGTCCTGGAAGACTGCGTGCGCGCCAGCCTGGCTCGCTATTTCGAAGACTTGGGCGACTCCGAGCCTCACGACATGTGGGATATGGTGATGCGTTGCGTCGAACGCCCGGTGCTCGAAGTCGCGCTGGAACGGTCGGGCGGAAACCAGTCCCGAGCCTCCGAAATATTGGGCATCACCCGCAATACGCTGCGCAAAAAACTTCAGGCGCACAACATCCAGCCCTGAGCCTCTTCAGCGCTCTGCGCTTCTGACTGTTTTCCCTTTTATCAGCCGTCCATTATGAAAATCGAAACCGCCCTGCTCTCGGTGTCCGACAAGACCGGCATCGTCGAATTCGCCCGCGCTCTGGCCTCACGCGGCGTACGCCTCCTATCCACCGGGGGCACGGCTCGCCTGCTGGCCGAGTCCGGCCTGACGGTCACCGAGGTTGCCGCCCACACGGGCTCGCCCGAAATCCTGGACGGCCGCGTCAAGACGCTGCATCCCAAGATCCATGGCGGCCTGCTGGCTCGCCGCGATAGCGCCGAACACCTGGACACCATCGCGAAACACGGCATCGATCGCATCGACATGCTGGTCGTCAACCTGTATCCGTTCCGCGAAACCGTCGCCAAGCCCAATTGCAGCTTTGCCGACGCTGTGGAAAACATCGATATCGGCGGCCCCGCCATGCTGCGCGCTGCCGCCAAAAACCACGGTACCGACGCCGGTGGCGTCACGGTCGTCATCGATCCGATCGACTACACCCGCGTACTGAACGAAATGGATCAAACGGGCAGTACGTCGTATGCGCTGCGCCTGGAGTTGGCTGCCAAGACCTATGCCCACACGGCCTCCTACGACGGCGCCATCGCCGCCTACCTGACCAGCCTGGCCGAAGCCGCGCCGGCACAAGATGCGGCGCCGGCCCGTCAGGATTGGCCCCGCACACTGACCCTGCAGGTCCAACAGGCACAAGCCCTGCGTTATGGCGAAAACCCGCACCAAAAGGCCGCGTTCTACGTCGACGCTCAGCGCGCGCCCGGCCTGTTGGGCAACTATCGCCAACTGCAAGGCAAAGAACTCTCGTACAACAACATCGCCGACGCCGATGCAGCCTGGGAATGCGTGCGTAGCTTTGACACGCCGGCCTGCGTCATCGTCAAGCATGCCAACCCCTGCGGCGTCGCCGTCGCGCAAGACACCCTGCACGCTTACCAGCAAGCATTCAAGACCGACCCCACGTCGGCCTTTGGCGGCATCATCGCGTTTAACCGTCCGGTAGACGCCGCCACGGCCGAAGCGGTCAGCAGCCAGTTCCTGGAAGTCCTGCTGGCCCCCGCCTATGACGGCGCCGCTCTGGCAGTGCTGGCCGCCAAGAAAAACGTGCGCGTCCTCGAAATCCCCACTGGCGTAGGCCAGAATGATTTCGACATCAAGCGCGTGGGTGGCGGTTGGCTGGTGCAAACGCCCGACGCCTTCCAGGTGCCGCGCGACGCACTCAAGGTGGTGACCAAGCGTCAACCCACCGAGCAGGAAATGAACGACCTGACCTTTGCCTGGAAAGTGGCCAAGTACGTCAAATCCAACGCCATTGTGTTCGTCGGCGGCGGGATGACGCTGGGCGTGGGCGCAGGTCAGATGAGTCGCGTGGACTCGGCCCGCATTGCCTCGATCAAGGCCGAAAACGCCGGGTTGACGCTGGCAGGCTCGGCCGTGGCGTCGGACGCCTTCTTCCCGTTCCGCGATGGCCTGGATGTGGTGGTCGGTGCCGGCGCAACGTGCGTGATTCAACCGGGTGGCAGCGTCCGTGATGACGAAGTCATCGCGGCAGCCGATGAACATGGCATTGCCATGGTGCTGACCGGCACGCGTCACTTCCGCCACTAATGCGTGTTCTCGGCATCGACCCCGGCCTGCGCCGCACCGGTTTCGGTGTGATCGATGCCGATGGCATGCGACTGCGTTACGTCGCCAGCGGCACCATCGTGGTCCCGCCGGCGCTGACGCTGCCAGAGCGTTTGAAAGTGATTCTGGACAATCTGCGGCAAGTCGCGCGCGATACACAACCGGATGTCGCCGCGCTGGAAATTGTCTTCCTGAATACCAACCCCGCATCAACCCTGCTGCTGGGGCAGGCGCGTGGCGCGGCACTCTGCGCGCTGGCAGACAGTCAACTGGCGGTGCACGAATACACGGCGCTGCAAATAAAAAAGGCGGTCGTCGGCACTGGCCGAGCGGCCAAAGAACAAGTCCAGATGATGGTGCAACGCCTGCTATCACTGGATGGCGTCCCTGCGCCTGACTCCGCCGACGCCCTGGCCTGCGCCATCTGCCATGCTCATGTCGGCCCCCTGCAAGCACGGCTGAGCGGGCTGGCAGGCGCGTCTTCCCCCCTGGGGAGCGGCCGCGCACGGGTGCGGCGCGGGCGATTGGTGATCTAAGTAGACGACCGCAAGGCCTAAGGCGACCCACACACCGTATAGAATGCCTGCAACACGCGGCGCAACGCGCGCCCTCTTACACTCGTTTGTTGGTATATCGACACCATGATCGGACGCATCACCGGAACCCTGATCGAAAAACTCCCGCCCACGCTGTGCGTGGACGTCAATGGCGTGGGCTACGACATCGACGTTCCCATGAGCACGCTGTACAACTTGCCCGATCTGGGATCGCGGGTAACGCTGTATATCCATCTGACGGTCCGCGAAGATGCGCACATTTTGTACGGATTTGCCACGGCTAGTGAACGCAGTGCGTTTCGCGAGCTGATCAAAGTCAGCGGCATTGGCGCCCGCATCGCGCTGGCGGTGTTGTCGGGGATGTCGGTAGGGGATCTTGCGCAGGCGATCACGCTGCAAGAGCCCGGCCGGCTGACACGCGTACCGGGGATTGGCAAGAAGACTGCCGAACGCCTGCTGCTGGAAATGCGGGGCAAACTGGGCGCCGACCTGGGCGTCGCGGCGCACGCGATCCCCGACGCGCAGACCGACATTCTGAATGCCCTGCTGGCGCTCGGTTACTCGGACAAGGAATCGCAGACGGCGCTCAAGAGTCTGCCCGACAGCGCGAGTGTGTCGGACGGGATCCGTTTGGCTCTCAAATCGCTGGTGCGCTGACCCTGCGTGGTGGTGTACCCTGCGGGGTGTACGATCCCTGCCCGCCGGCGTTTTTCCAGCCCGTTCTGAACTATGGCCATCCAGTCCGATTCGCTTTCCTCTTTGCCCGACGCTCCTCGTCTGGTCACACCGCAACCGGTATCACCCAACGAAGAGTCCATTGAACGCGCCTTGCGGCCCAAAGCCCTGCAAGAGTATGTGGGGCAGCGACGCGCCCGCGAGCAGCTTGAGATATTCATTCAGGCGGCGCGCAATCGCGGCGAGGCTCTGGATCATGTACTGTTATTCGGTCCGCCCGGGCTGGGCAAAACAACGCTGGCACACATCATCGCGCACGAAATGGGCGTGCAACTGCGCCAGACATCCGGACCCGTGCTCGAGCGACCGGGCGATCTGGCAGCACTGCTGACCAACCTGGAAAAAAACGACGTCCTGTTCATCGACGAAATTCACCGCTTGTCACCCGTCGTTGAAGAAATTCTGTATCCGGCACTCGAAGATTTTCAGATCGACATCCTGATCGGCGAAGGCCCCGCTGCCCGCAGCGTCAAACTGGATCTGCAGCCCTTTACGCTGGTCGGCGCCACCACGCGCGCAGGGATGCTGACCAATCCGCTGCGTGACCGTTTTGGCATTGTGTCGCGCCTGGAGTTCTATAACGCAGAAGACCTGGCACGCATCGTGACGCGTAGCGCGGGCCTGCTCAATGTCGAAATCACCCCTGATGGTGCGAATGAGGTCGCGCGGCGCGCACGCGGCACGCCGCGTATCGCCAACCGCTTGTTGCGGCGCGTGCGTGACTATGCGCAAGTCAAATCGCGAGGCATCATCGATACTGACTCGGCCAATCGCGCGCTAGCGATGCTGGAGGTCGACCCTCAAGGCCTGGACCTGATGGATCGCAAGCTCCTCGAGGCCATCATTCACAAATTTGATGGCGGGCCAGTGGGCGTAGACAGCCTCGCGGCAGCTATTGGCGAAGAGCGTGACACCATCGAAGACGTGATCGAACCCTACCTCATTCAACACGGCTATCTGCAGCGCACGCCACGCGGACGCACGGCCACGCTGACGACCTGGCGACATTTGGGTCTTACGCCGCCTTCAGACAGCGCGGAGTTGTTCGGCAAGTAAATACGCGGACGTCCCCCCGACTTGAACTGACCCCAAGGGTTGGACTGGTGTTCGACTTCTTGGGGTCAGTTCAAGTCCAGGGGCGTCTTTGCATGGATCAATCCGAGGCTCGCCCTACCACAGGGCACCGCAGATGCGTGGGCTATTGCACCAAGCGCAGGATATCCTCGCCATAAGCCTCGAGCTTGCGCGCCCCGACGCCGCTGATGTGGCCCAGGTCTTCCATGGACGCTGGCCGGGCCATCGCGATTTCACGCAGCGTTGCATCGTGAAAAATCACATAAGCGGGCACGCCGTTGTTCTTCGCAATCTCGCCGCGCCAATTGCGCAGGGCATTAAACAGCGGCTGGGCTTCGGTAGGCAGATCAACGATGACCGCGCGAGTCCGATTGCTCGACTTCGAACTGCGGGGTTTCTTTTCGGATTCGCGCCGCAGCATCAATTGATGCTCGCCCTTGAGTACCGCGCGGCTGCCCTCGGTCAGGGCCAGCGTGCCATAGCCCTCGTGATCCACGGTCAGCAAGCCCTGAGCCAGCAATTGGCGCAAGACGCCGCGCCACGCGTTGTCGGACAGGTCGGCCCCAACGCCAAATACACTCAGGGTGTCGTGCCCATGCTGGCGTGTACGATCAGTGACCTTGCCACGCAGGATGTCGATGATGTGGCCCGCCCCGTAACGCTGCCCTCGCTCTTTCCATAGCCGATAAACGGCCGACAGCACTTTCTGTGCGGCGACGGTGCCATCCCAGGCCTGCGGCGGCTCGAGGCAGACATCGCAATTCCCGCAGGCCGTAATCGTCTGCCCAAAATACGCCAGCAGGCGCACGCGTCGGCACTCTACGGTCTCGCACAGCCCCAGCATCGCGTCGAGCTGTTGCCCCAATCGCCGCCGATACGACTCGTCCCCCTGGGACTCGTCAATCATCCTGCGCTGCTGCACCACGTCTTGCAAACCATAGGCCAACCACGCCGAGGCAGGCAAACCATCGCGACCCGCCCGGCCCGTTTCCTGATAATAGCCTTCCACCGATTTGGGCAAATCAATGTGCGCGACAAACCGGACGTCAGGCTTGTCGATCCCCATGCCGAAGGCGATGGTCGCGACCATGACGATGCCGTCTTCGCGCAAAAAACGTGACTGGTTCCCGGCCCGTACTGCGGGATTTAACCCGGCGTGGTACGGCAACGCGTTAACTCCGTTCTGGCAAAGAAAATCGGCGGTTTCCTCGACACGAGCGCGTGACAAGCAATACACCACACCCGAATCGCCCTCGTGCTCGGTGCGGATCAGCTCCAGCAACTGACGGCGCACTTCGTTTTTTTCGACGATGCGATAGCGAATGTTCGGGCGATCAAAGCTCGCCACAAAATGCTCGGCGTGATCCAACGCCAGACGCTGCGCGATCTCGACGCGTGTGGTCGCCGTCGCAGTCGCCGTCAGGGCAATGCGCGGCACGTCGGGCCAGCGCTCGTGCAGCATCGACAGCCCAAGGTACTCGGGGCGGAAATCATGCCCCCATTGCGATACACAATGCGCCTCGTCAATCGCAAACAGGGCAATGCGGCCACGCTCGAGTAATTGCAGGCACCGATCGGTCAGCAATCGCTCGGGCGCCACGTACAGCAGGTCGAGCTCGCCATTCAGAAAGGCTTGCTCGACCTCGCGCGCCACGCGCCAGTCTTGTGTCGAATTGAGAAACGCGGCGCGTACCCCCAGCTCGGTCAGGGCGTCGACCTGATCTTGCATCAACGCGATCAGGGGGGACACCACGATACCGGTACCCGGGCGGACCAGCGCGGGCACCTGGTAGCACAGCGATTTACCACCACCGGTAGGCATCAAGACCAGCGCATCGCCACCGTCGATGACATGATCGACAATGGATTGCTGGTCGCCTCGGAAGGATTCGTAACCAAAAACGCGCTGCAGGACGTCCTGGGCGCGCGGGTCAGACATGGGAAGTAGCGAAAAACGTCATGGCGGCGATTTTAAGCCCCATTGCGATTCCCTGGGGCGCAGGGGTGCACAATTTGACCTCGCCCGCTTTTCCGCGCCGTTGCCGCGCTACCACGACAACCATCGCCCATACATAAACGTATCGACCGGCATACTGATGCCCGCGCGCACTTCATAGTCGCCGGTCACCACATCGCGATCGGCGCCAACGGCCAACCGGACGGTGGGCGCGACCAGCATGCTGTGTTCCAGACCAAAGCGCTGCTCCACCGAGACGCCGGCATCCTGCGTATCGGTATACGTCCCGGTCAGTGTTCCCCAACCAGACAGCGGAACGCCCGCCGCCAGAGTATTACGCATTTGGGGTGCGATTCCTGCCCCGTTGCGGTACGAGGCCAGATCCCCAAACCCGGCATCAATGTGCTCATTCGTCACCGCCAGGCTGACCGACTCGGCCAGGTTGACGCTGTAACCAAAGCGATAACGCCAGGCGTTCACACTGTCAAAGGTACTTTGTGTCGCGCCAAAGGCGAACGCACCCAGATCGCCTGCGGCATACGTCGTCCCGACACCCTGCGTCGCCAGATTCGGCGCGCTCTGCATTTGGCTCTCCACGGTGAGCGCCGGCGTCAGCCCATAGCGTAGCGATCCGCTACCGGCCGTCACGCCATAATCGATCGCCCCCGACGACGCGGCCGTGTCGGTGTAGTTGAGCAGGCCCACCGACGACGAATAAGCCAACGCGCCCTCAGGCAGCGTTTGTATTCCGCCACGCCAGCCAGACGAGACTTGCAGGCCACCGATGGGGACCGTGCCGCCCCAGATCGGTGCGTTGGCAGTCAAATTACCCAGAGACAGCATGGGCCCCTCGGCGTCACGATAGGTCCATCGCCCCCCGCTATAAGCAAAGCCCTGCTGCGACCCGACGGCCGAAAACCAGGGGTGGGTAGAGGGATGCGCGCGCGTTACCAATATGACGGGATGCTCGGCCGCCAGTTCCGTCGTCTCCAGCCCAAAAGAATACGATTGCTCCGGCACCGACGCGATATCGGGGAACAGACTGGCGCATTGGACGGGCAAGGGGGCCGCGGGCGCATCGATCTGCAATGACGCATCGATCAACCCCTCGGCCGGCGACATCTCGCACGGCATGGGATCGAGCGGCAGCTCACGCAGCGGTATGTCGGCAGCGGGCGCGACCGGTATCGAATTGGCGGGCGCCAACGCGCCGATGCCCTCTCGAGAGGCGCGTTCGATCGCATCCTGTATCAACCGGGCGACGGGCACGGCCGTCTGTTTGGGCTCGAGATCCGCAATGCTGCCAGGTGGCGCCGTTGTGCTCAACAAGCCATTGGGGACGGGATCGCGAGCCGCCGCTGCGATGTCCAGGGGCGGCTCAACCGACGCACACGCCCCCAATCCCCCCACACACACGGATATTGCCGCCAATGGCAGCCGTGCCGCCCGCCTGCCCGAGCGCGCGCATATAAACAGGGTTTCGAGCAAAATAGACATCGGAAAACAAAACATCAGCAAACGTTCATCAGCAAACGCGAAAATTCAGGCACGATTTTAGTGACTCTACATACCGTCTTCGTGAAATACCTGCACAGCCACGGTATATTTCAATCCGTTTCTGCCCTCTTGCTCCCAAGCCATTCCACGGCCACTATGGTGACATGGATACTCCTCATACCAAGCTGCTGGTCGTCGATGACGACCCCGCCTTACGGCAATTGCTCGCTGACTACCTGAATCGCCACGGTTACGATACGCTGTTGGCGGCCGATGCGAGCGATCTGCCCGCGCGCATTGCCCGTTACGCGCCCGACCTGCTGGTGCTGGATCGCATGATGCCCGGCGGTGATGGTGCGGATGCCTGCCGTCGCCTGCGCGAACAGGGCGAAGACCTCCCCGTTATCTTGTTGACCGCCCGCGATGAAACCGTAGACCGCATCATCGGCCTGGAGGCTGGCGCAGACGATTATCTGGGCAAACCGTTCGATCCGCGTGAGCTCCTGGCGCGTATCGAGGCCATCTTGCGCCGCAAGCGCGGCCCTTCGGCCTTGACCAAAGATGCCCCGGTGACTTTCGGCCCCTTTACGTTCGACCCCGCTATGCGTCAACTGCTGCGCGACGGCGAAGTCGTCAAGCTGACCGGAGGTGAGATCAACCTGCTGGAAGCACTGGTTCGTAATGCAGGCAAGCCCTTGTCGCGCGAGCGACTGCTGGTCCTCGCCCGCGACGATGATGCGGGCGAGCGCAACGACCGCGCGATCGACATCGCCATTCTGCGTCTGCGCCGCGCCATCGAAGACGACCCCAAACAACCTCGATGGATCCAGACCGTTTGGGGCATTGGCTATCGATTCTCGCCTTAAACCACGCGACGACGCATGCATCGCCTGACCCGAATTTTATTACCGCGCTCGCTGCGGGCACGCCTTATTCTGCTCGTCCTTGGCGCGGTTCTCCTGGCGCAGGCGGCCACGCTGACCACGGCGTCGTACTATCGCCAAAAATTCATCGAAGATGTGGCGATCAGCTATATCGCCACCACCATTCGTACGCTGCGTGCGTCGCTGTCGCAAATCCCCACCGAGGATCGCGCCGATTTCGTGCGCAACGCCTCGCAGAATCAATGGCGGCTGTGGTCGCGAACGTTGCCCGCAGAAGCCCAGCTTCAGCAAACATACCGGCCTCAGTCGCCTCGCCCTCCCTCATCCGAGTCATCACGCCGGGGGGGTAACGTCCGAGGCGATGGCAATCGACCGCCCGATGACATCCGGCGCGAATTGCGTGGGCCGATCCGTGATCTGAATGACAGACTCAACGACGGCACCCGCGTCGCGCTCTCGCATGGCCCCGATCCCGAAATCTACATATCGCTGGCCCGCAATCCCGACAGCGAGGATGCCCCGCGCCTGCGCGAATGGCTCGTCATCCCGCTCGAACGCCTGGATCCCCCACTGGCCCCCCCCATGATCGCGGCATGGCTGGGCGGACTGGGTCTGGTGCTATTGCTGGCGGCCGGCTTTTCCTGGCACATCACCCGTCCCCTGACTCGCCTGGCCGAAGCCGCCGACCGCTTGGCGGCCGGCCAACCGCAACGCGTCGTGCCCTCTGGTCCGAACGAGACATGGGCACTCGGGGAACGCTTTAACGCCATGCTGGACGCCCTGGCCGAATCCGATTCGGTCCGTCGCACATTGCTATCCGGGCTGCCTCACGACCTGAAAGGCCCGTTGTCGCGTATGTGGCTGCGTATCGAAATGGCCGATGACCCGACGCTGAAAGAAGGCCTGCGCAAAGACCTGCAGGATATGCAGCGCATGGTCGACCAATTTATTGGATTTGTCCGTGGCACCGATCCCGCCGCGTATCGGTACACCCCATTGGTCCTGGCCGAATGGCTGGACGACTACGTCGGTGGCTGGACTAGTACCGGCACCGCGATCACGCTGGACGCGACTGACGAAGCCATGACCATCCAGGGCGATGCGCCCGCACTCGGACGACTGCTGGACAATCTGATCGGTAACGCCTTGCATCACGGCCAACCACCGATTGATATCCGCTTGTATCGTCAAGACCAGCATGCCGTCCTGGACGTGGCGGACCACGGCCCGGGTATCGATCCGGAACGGCGTACGGAGGCATTGCGCCCCTTTGCCCGCCTGGACGATGCACGAACTCGCACCGGCAGCGTCGGCCTGGGCCTGGCGTTGGCAGACGCGATTGCCCGGGCCCACGCAGGCAGCCTCGAGTTGCTGCAGGCCAAGAGTGGCGGGCTGCTCGTGCGTATTCGGTTGCCGTTAATCGCCTGATTTAGCGGCAAAAGCCCGACCGGCACAAGGTGCCAAATTGACGGCATCTCGCCGCAAAAACTGCTAACTACGACGTTCTTTGCCAAACACGGACCGGTACGCCCACAGGTTGAAAATCAACACCACGGGCGCGCCCACCACCGCCGCCGACAACACGAGCCGCATCGACTCGATAGAGGCCGTGCCGTCCCAGAGCGTCATGTCGTCCAGGATCAGGTACGGAAACAGGCTATATGCCAGCCCGGCCAACATCAGCCAGATCAACACCACACACAATACAAACGGCAGCCAATGGTAGGCCGACTCGTGGCGTGGCACCCGCACCAACAGCATTTCGACGAACGAGAAACAAAGCAACATGACCGCCCATACCCCCACAACGGTCGCCAATCCACCTGGGTTGCTCCATTTGTAGAAAATCCCGGCATTTGCCAGTCCCAGCATGACCGAGGTGCCTACCATGCCCACCGCCGTCCAGCGGATCGCATGACGCGCCCAGCGCGCCGCGCGACGCTGTAAGTCGCCATCGACACGCATCACTAGCCAAGCCGCTCCCAGCAATCCATAGGCCGCCACCACACACAGCCCGATCAGAACCGTAAACCAGCCGTAGCCGGAGGCCGTCTGATAACCCGTGGCGATGCGCCCCAGGATCAGGCCTTGGCCAAAAGCGGTCGCCAGCGATCCCAGGCAGAATCCGAAAATCCAGCGCGGCTTGGTCTCGGCACGCGCCCGAATCCGAAATTCAAAGGACACACTGCGCAACATCAGCCCCAGCGCCATCAGCGCAAGCGGGCCATACAGCCTGCCGAACACCACCCCCCACGACAACGGGAAGGCCGCGGCACACAAGCCTATCCCCAACAGGGGCCAAAATTCGTTGGCGTCCCGCCATGGGCTAAGCAAGCCCATCATGCGCCCGCGTTCGTGGGCCGGCGCCAACGGCAGCAACATGCCCACGCCGATATCAAAGCCATCGAGCACGACACCGCCGGCGATTAACAAAAACAGCAGGCCCATGAACACCAACGGGATCCAGAATGTCGGATCATTGGCACTCACGCCCAGCGAAGCAGCCAGCGCAGCGATCATTGGGCCCCCCCTCCGGGTTTGCGTACCGGTACGACCCCGTAGCGGACTGCGTGAAACAACATGCTGTTAAAAGCCGCGATCAGCACGATATACAACACGCTATAGCCCACCAGACCCAACGCCAGTGCAGCTGTGCCGGTCGTGCCCAGCACCTCGGTTTGCGTGATCGTGCCGTTGACCGCATACGGCTGCATCCCCACCAACGAAAAAACGCCTCCCGCCAGCACGGCGAGGCCGCCGGTGTACACCATGCCCACCATCAGGCGTAGCCACCAGCGAGGCAAGTGAGACGGATCCAGCCCACGTCGCGCCGTCAGGATCAGGGTGGCCCACGACATCAGCAACATCAGCCCGCCCAACAGCAACACGGCACGCAACAACCAGAACGTCAGCGCCACCGGTGGCCGCATACCTGAATACGTGTCCAGTCCCAGGTACTGCCCGTGGGTATCGCGGCCCAGCCATTCACCGCCTGCCTGGTCCAGCGTCCAGGCAAAACGATTTTTCTCGGCCCGATGATCTGGCCACCCAAATAGCGTCCAGCTGGGCTCGGCACCGCTGTGCCAATAACCCGCGGCCGCAGCGGCCTTGGCGGGTTGATGCTCCGCCATGACACGTGAGGCGCCAGCGAGCACGGGAATCTGCAGCGCAGAGGCCACCACCGCCACCACCAGTGCCGTCTTGAACGTGCAACGCTCTCCGTCGTCCAGGGGACGCCGCAGCGCATGCAAGGCCGTGACCCCCAGCATCAGGAACGCCGCCGCCAACGCAGACCACAGGGCCATCAAGCCCAAGTTCCATCCCAGGGAGGGATTGAAAATCACCGCATTCCAGTCGTAAACCCGATATCGGGCATCGATCAGTGTCGCTCCCGCGGGTGTCTGGACCCATGATTGCAGCGACAGCACCCAAAACAGCGTCGCCGCCTGCCCCACCGCCACCATAAACACGGCAAAGGTGTGTACGCCATCCGAAACGCGCCGCTGACCGAACAGCATGACGCCCAGAAAACACGACTTCAGAATAAATACCGACAGCACGCCAAAACCCACGAGCGGTCCAGCGATATTGCCTATTTTGTCCATCAGGCCCGGCCACAAACTGCCCAACTGGATCAGGACGGGCAGCCCGGAGGCCAACGCCAACACAAACGACAGGGCGAAAAAACGCACCCAAAACCGATAGGCGGCCGTCCACCCGGCCCGCCGGGGTCCGTGCGTACACAACTTAAAAAACAGCAACAGCCAGGCCAGCGCGAACGCCAGGGCCATGAACAGTGCCAGGAAACTGAGGCTGGTCGTAAACTGGATGCGAGCCAGTAGTAGGGGAACAATATCCATGATGGCCGGTAGTGTAGAGCCTGTTTTCGATACGTGGGAGACGGGTTTACGACGGCACCTTCAGCTGAACGTGGCAAAATTGACGCTTTGCTGCTGCATTTACTTATTCCATTGAGCATGACCACCGCCCCCACCACGTCTGCCGCCACCAACTTTCTGCGCAACATCATCGACGATGACCTGCAGGCCAACCGCTACCAAGGTAAGCGCTGGGCCGGTGTGCCCGGTCCCGCCTCGGTACAGTCTCAAGGCGAGCCTGATCCCGCGCGGATCCGCACTCGGTTCCCGCCCGAGCCCAACGGCTATTTGCACATTGGCCACGCCAAGAGCATCTGCGTCAACTTCGGTCTGGCGCGCGAATACGGGGGGGTTTGCCATCTGCGCTTTGACGACACCAATCCCGAAAAAGAGGACCAGGAATACGTCGATGCCATCGCCGAGGCCGTGCACTGGCTGGGTTTCGACTGGAAAGCCGACGGCAACGATAACCTGTATTTCGCCAGCGACTACTTCGAGTTCATGTACGAATTCGCCCAGGCGCTGGTGCAGGCCGGCCACGCCTACGTCGACGAGCAAACACCCGAGCAGATCCGCCTGAACCGCGGCACCCTGACCGAACCGGGTACGGCGTCGCCCTGGCGTGACCGTCCTGCCGCCGAGTCGCTTACCTTGCTGGCGGACATGCGCGACGGCAAGTACCCCGACGGCAGCCTGGTGTTGCGCGCCAAAATCGACATGACCTCGCCGAATATCAATCTGCGCGATCCTGTCATGTATCGCGTGCGACACGTCACCCACCACCGTACCGGCAACAAATGGTGCATCTACCCGATGTACAGTTGGGCACACCCGGTCGAAGACGCCCTGGAAGGCATCACCCACAGCATCTGTACCCTGGAATTCGAAGACCAACGCCCGTTCTATGACTGGATCCTGGCGCGCTTGGCCGAATTGGGCAAACTAAGCCATCCTTTGCCGCGCCAATACGAATTCGCGCGCCTGAACCTGAGCTACGTCGTCACCAGCAAACGTAAATTGCTGCAACTGGTGCGCGAAGGGTACGTCGACGGCTGGGATGACCCGCGCATGCCGACACTGTTCGGTCTGCGTCGGCGCGGCTACACCGCCGCGGCCATCCGGCTGTTCTGCGATCGCACGGCCGTCTCCAAATCCGACTCTCGCATCGACTACAGCCTGCTCGAACAAGCCGTCCGCGACGACCTGGATCCCATCGCCGCCCGTTCGGTGGCCGTGCTGGACCCCGTCAAATTGGTCATCACCAACTATCCGGCGGGCCAGGAAGAGCTTTGCTCGGCCCCCACAAACCCTCACGACCCAGCAGCCGGCAAACGCGAGTTTCCCTTCTCGCGCGAGCTCTGGATCGAGCGCGACGACTTCCGCGAAGAACCGCCAAAGAAGTACTTCCGCCTGTTCCCGGGCAACACCGTCCGCCTGAAATACGGCTATGTCGTACGCTGCACCGGTTTCACTAAAGATGAGTCCGGCCAGATTACCGAGGTTCAGGCCGAATACCTGCCCGACACCAAGAGCGGCACGCCCGGCGCCGACAGCGTCAAGGTCAAGGGCAACATCACATGGGTCAGCGCCGCACATGCCGTGCCGGCTCGCGTCCATTTGTACGACCGTCTGTTTTCTGATCCCCACCCAGATGCCGGCGATAAGGACTTTCTGACCTGCCTGAACCCGAACTCGCGCAAAACGGTCGATGCCTGGCTAGAGCCGGGTACCGTGGCCACGCCCGGTGCCACCTGGCAATTTGAACGGCTGGGCTATTTCACCGCAGACAGCCAAGACTCCACGCCTGACGCCCCGGTACTCAACCGCATCGTGACCCTGCGCGACTCCTGGGCCACGGCCTGATTGATAACTATGACTACCGATTCCCTAGCCCTGGATTTCAAAAGTGCCACGCTGTATGCCATACGCGTGGTCCTGCATAGCGCCGATCTGACACATTTGTCCACCGCGCTCGATCAACGCATGGCCGACGCCGGCAGTTTCTTTGAAAACGAACCTGTCGTCGTAGATGCCAGCCGCGTGACGGACCCTGTCGACTGGACCGCCCTGATCGCCGCGCTGCGCGGCCACAATCTGCCACCCATTGGGGTGATCGCCGAGGGGGACAACCTCACGTCCGCCCAGGCCGCGGGCCTCACGCCCGTCGAACTGTCCACACCGGTGGCACGTCCTGCCGCCACCGTCGAAATGGCCTCAGCCTCCGTCGCGACACCCGTACCTAGTGTGGCGGCCAAGGATCCGACGACGAATGCCGCCAAGCCAAGCGAGCCAGGACCCGCCGATGCCGAGGCCACAGACGCCAAGGCCGCCGCAGCCAGCGCGGNNGCTTCCGCGCAGCCCGAGCCCCTGCCCACCACCGCGCTGGTCATCACAAAGCCCCTGCGCTCGGGTCAGCGTGTTTATGCACGGCATACGGATCTGGTCGTGATCGGTATGGTGAGCCAAGGCGCCGAAGTCATTGCCGATGGCAATGTGCACGTCTATGGCCCCTTGCGCGGCAAAGCCATGGCCGGTGCGCGCGGTGATACGTCCGCACGGATTTTCACGACCCAGCTTGACGCCGAGCTTCTCGCCATCGCGGGTGTCTACCGTGTGGTAGAAGCGAAGCTCGACAGCGCGCTGCATAACCAGCCTGCTCTGGTCTATCTCGACAACGAAACACTCAGCGTCGATGCATTAAAAAAATAAGCAACACCACGCGGATTCGCCTCGGTACACCGTACCGTTAGCGAGACCTACAACTTGTAAAAAGCCTTACAGTGCTTTTTGCTTTACGATAACGCGATTTCCTCGAACATAAAGGTTAATTAGTCATGACACGAATTGTGGTGGTGACTTCCGGAAAAGGCGGGGTCGGCAAAACGACCACCAGCGCCAGCTTTTCCTCCGGCCTGGCCATGCGCGGCCACAAAACCGTCGTCATCGACTTTGACGTCGGCCTGCGCAACCTGGATCTCATCATGGGCTGCGAACGTCGCGTCGTGTATGACTTCGTCAACGTCATCCAGGGCGAGGCTTCGCTCAAGCAGACGCTGATCAAAGACAAGCAGCTGGAAAATCTGTTCATCTTGCCAGCGTCGCAAACGCGCGACAAAGACGCGCTCAGCCAGGAGGGCGTTGAGAAAGTCATCAACGAGCTCAAAGAAATGGGCTTCGATTACATCGTTTGCGACTCGCCCGCCGGTATCGAAGCAGGTGCCCTGATGGCCGCCTATTTCGCGGATGACGCATTGGTGGTGACCAACCCCGAAGTCTCCTCGGTACGCGACTCCGATCGCATTCTGGGCATTCTGGCCGCCAAATCTCGCCGCGCCATCGAAGCCGACGAGCCCGTCAAAGAGTTCCTGCTGCTGACGCGCTACAACCCCAAGCGTGTCAATGACGGCGAAATGCTGTCCCTCGGCGACATCGAAGACATTCTTCGCATCAAGCTGATCGGCGTCATTCCGGAATCAGAGTCCGTACTACAAGCCTCCAACCAGGGCGTGCCTGCCATTCATTTGCGCGAAACCGACGTCGCCGAGGCTTATAAAGACGTCGTGGCTCGTTACCTGGGTGAAGAAAAACCGCTGCGTTTTACGGATTACAACAAACCCAGCCTCCTCAAACGCCTGTTCGGAGGAAAGTAAGCGATGTCCTTCCTGTCGTTTCTGCTTGGGCAGAAAAAAACTTCGGCTGTAGTCGCCAAAGAACGCCTGCAGATTATCCTGGCACACGAACGTACGGGTCGCGGCTCATCGCCCGACTACTTGCCACAATTACAGCAAGAGCTGATCGCCGTTATTTCCAAATACGTGAACATCAACCCTGAGGACATCCGGGTGCACCTGGAACGCCAGGACACACTCGAAGTCCTGGAAGTCAAAATCGAAATGCCCCAAAAAGAAGCCTGACCACGGCGACTTTTGTTGTCCCATACAACACAAGGCCCCGGCAGATTTTTCTGCCGGGGCCTTGCTGTATTCGGGCATATCAGGTGCGCAGGACGCTACTTACCGTGCTCCCTACTTGCCAACCTGGTTCCCGATGATGCCACCCAATGCGGCGCCCCCGACAGTCCCCAGCACGCCGCCGTTCGTAATCACGGCCCCGGCCAGGCCGCCTGCGGCCGCGCCACCCACGGTGGCCTTATCTCGATGGCTCATGCGATCCCAGGACGAACAGCCCGCGGCAGATGCGGCCAGCACGACCGTCATTACAATTTTTGAGATAGTTCCGATTTTCGTCATAATGAGACTCCTGTTTTTGCCACCGGACCGTTCCAAGACAACATATCCTGGGACAACCTCGCCACATCATGGCAAGCGTGGGGCACCTTCGCCCGGGAAAGCTCACAAACCTGGATCGAGCCGGGTTCGCCTATATACAATATTCCCCGTATTACTACGAACACACAGCATCGCAGAAAGTGCACTGCCTAGCTGTGAGGGATCACCATAAATTGTATCGATGCGTAGGTATAAACCCTGATATAGACGCGAAACGTTGCCGCTTGTCGGGCTTATTTCACCAGTCGTAACACATCACGAAAACGCGGATGGTCGCAGCTCTCCAGCCATTCGAACAGGGCCATCTCGGCTGTGATGACCGTTGCTCCGGCGGCGCGCATGCGCCGCAAGCCCGCATGCTGATCCGATGCACGACGCGATCCCGCCGCATCCGCCACCAGCACCGCGCGATAATCCAGCGCGAGCAGGCCCATGATCGTTTGCAGCACACACACATGAGCCTCCCAGCCGGCGACCAGGATCGTGCGTCGCGCCGGTGGCAACCAAGCCTCGAAGCCTGGCTCACCCATCGCTGAAAAATGCCGTTTTTGAAACACCGCCTGTACCGAATCGTTCAGGGACGCAATCGTCGCGCCCAGCGCCGAGCGATTGTGCTCGGTCGCCACCACCGGGACCTCCAGCAGCCGAGCGCCCTGCGCCAACTTGCAGGCCGTCGCCGCCGACGCCTCCCCGTTCATGATCGCGGGCTGCAGACGTTCCTGCATGTCCACAATCAATAAGGTTGAATCGGCAGCTCGCAGCAACATGGCGGCCCCGGCTTACTTCAGTGCCTTGTAGCGCAGACGACGCGGCTTGGCGCCTTCTTCGCCCAGGCGACGTTTCTTGTCGGCTTCGTATTCTTGATAGTTGCCGTCAAAAAACACCACTTGCGAATCACCCTCGAACGCCAGGATATGAGTCGCGATACGATCCAAGAACCAACGATCATGGCTGATCACCATGACGCTGCCGGGGAACTCCAGCAAGGCATCCTCGAGCGCCCGCAACGTTTCCACGTCCAGATCGTTAGAGGGTTCGTCCAGCAGCAGGACGTTACCGCCCGCGACCAGCGTCTTGGCCAGATGCAGGCGGCCACGCTCGCCGCCTGACAACTGCCCGACGACCTTGTTCTGATCCGCGCCCTTGAAATTAAAGCGACCGAGATAAGCGCGCGACGACATTTCGAACTTGCCAACCGTCAGCAAATCAGCACCATCGGCGACCGCGTCGAACACGGTCTTGGCGTCTTGCAGCGAATCGCGCGACTGATCGACAAACGCCACCTGCACCGTCTGACCCAGCGTCACACTGCCCGAATCCGGCTGCTCGCGGCCGGAGATCATGCGAAACAACGTTGACTTACCGGCGCCGTTGGCGCCGATGATGCCCACAATCGCGCCTGGCGGCACCTTGAAGCTCAGGTTGTCGATCAGCAAACGATCGCCGTAGGCCTTGCTGACGTTATTGAACTCGATAACCTCGTTACCGAGACGCTCGCCGACTGGAATGAAAATTTCCTGGGTTTCATTGCGCTTTTGGTATTCGTACGATGACAGTTCCTCAAACCGCGCCAAACGCGCCTTGGCCTTGGCCTGACGCCCCTTGGGGTTTTGACGCACCCATTCGAGTTCCTTCTTGATTGTCTTTTGGCGTGCCGATTCGGAAGACTCTTCCTGTTTGAGGCGAGCGTCCTTTTGCTCGAGCCAGGAACTGTAATTGCCCTTCCAGGGAATACCGTAACCGCGATCGAGCTCCAGAATCCACTCGGCCGCGTTATCCAGGAAATAACGATCGTGGGTCACGCCCACCACCGTGCCAGGGAATTTATGCAGGAATTGTTCGAGCCACTCTACGCTTTCGGCATCCAGGTGGTTGGTCGGCTCGTCCAGCAGCAGCATATCGGGCTTGGACAGCAGCAAACGGCACAACGCCACGCGGCGCTTTTCACCGCCCGACAGGTTGCCCACTGTCGCCTCCCAGGGCGGCAAGCGCAACGCATCCGCGGCGATTTCCATCTGGTGTTCAATATCGTCGGCGCCACTGGATGCCGCTGCGGCAATCACCGCCTCAAGGTCGGCCTGCTCGGCCGCCAACGCGTCAAAATCCGCATCTGGCTCGGCATAGGCAGCGTACACCTCATCCAGGCGTTTCTTGGCCTGCACCACCGCCCCCAGACCTTCTTCGACGGCTTGGCGCACCGTATGTTCGGGGTCCAATTGCGGCTCTTGCGGCAAGTACCCGATGTTCAAGCCCGGCATGGGCACGGCTTCGCCTTCGATATCCTTGTCCACGCCGGCCATGATCTTGAGCAACGTCGACTTGCCCGACCCGTTCAGGCCCAGCACGCCGATCTTGGCGCCGGGAAAAAACGAAAGAGAAATATCACGCAAAATCTGGCGTTTCGGCGGCACGATTTTGCCGACGCGATTCATGGAGTAAACGTATTGGGCCATGGGCTCGTATGTAAATAGACGGATCAACTAGAAGCCATGATTGTAGGCCGGATTGCCTCAAGCCGGCCGCGCCGCCGGCCGAGGCCGCCACTGCGCGAGCATTACACCCGCCAGCGCCATCATCCCTCCCACAATGTGATAACCGTGCGGCACCTCCCCCAACATCGCCGCCGCAATAGCCACCGTGCCCACCGGCATCAAATTCAGAAAAATACTTGACCGGTTCGGCCCCAGATACTGCACCGCCTGCATCCACAAATACGGCGCAAACAGCGACGGAAAAATCCCCGCATACAGCACCAGCGGAATATTCGCGTCAGTCAAGGGCGACGCTACCGACAGCAAAAACACCGGCAACTGAAACAACAACCCGAACAATATCTGCACATAGAGCGACTGCCACACCTTGATAGGCAACGGCCAGCGACGCAGCAAAACCCCATACGTCGCATAAGCAAGCGCCGCGACGCCCATCAACGCATCCCCCCGGCTGCCACCCACCTCCAGCAACCGTAAAGGATCCCCCTCGCTCAACAACACCCCCAACCCCAACAGCGACAACACGCCGCCCGCCACAGCCGCCCAGGTCGGCCACTCCCGCAGCACCACACATACCAACACAATCGTCAGCAGAGGCACCATCGCCGTAATAATGCCCATATGGGTCGCGGTCGTCGTCTCCGCCGCCACATAAATCAGCCCTTGATACACCGCCATGCCCAGCGCACCCAACACCGCCAGCTTGCCCAACGCCGGCACAATCACCCGCCAGTCGCGCACCACACTCGGCAAAACAAAAGGGGTCAACAACGCCGCGGCCAACGCCCACCGATAAAACCCGATCGAAGCCGGCTCAATCACCCCCGCCGCCATCTTCGTCACCACCATATTCATCGACCAGATCAACACCGCCGACAGGGGAAACAACATATAGCGCATAGACGGCACGGCAACAGCATTCGACATCACATCCCACCTTCCGCAAGCAAAGCCGGGATATTACTGCTCTCGCACCCAATTCATCGCCACAAACCGCGTCTTGGGCTTGCTGTCCACCTCACGGCGGGCAGGCCGCTCGGATTCCCCAGCCATCAGACAATACCGCCGTTGGCAAACACGGTTTGGCCATTGATCCACCAGCCGTCATTGCTGCACAGCGTGGAAATCACCTGGGCAATATCTTCCGGCTCGCCCAAACGCTTGTGCGGCGTGCGCTGCGCGAAGCCCGCGATTTGCACCTCTGTTTTGCCATCGGTGAACAAGGTGGTGTTCACCAAGCCCGGCGCAATCGCGTTGACTGAAATATTGCGGCCTTCCAGCTCCTTGGCCAACACGCTGGCAAACAAATCTTGCGCCGCTTTGGAGGCCGCGTATGGGCCATAGGTCGGGCTGCGCAGCTTGGTGATGCTGGAAGACAAGGCGATGATGCGGCCACCATCTCGCACCTGCTGGGCGGCTTCACGTAACACGTTGAAGCTGCCCTTGATGTTTACCGCGATCATCCGGTCGAAATCAGCATCGCGTATTTGGGCGAATGGCGCCAGGCGCATGATACCGGCGTTGCTCACTACCACATCCACGCCGCCAAATGCTTGCTGGGTGGCCGCAAACAAGCGGCGCACTGCCTCCGGATCGCTGACGTCAGCCTGTACGCTGATCGCCTTGCCGCCCGCCTGGGTGATGTGTGCAACCACCGCCTCGGCCAGCGCTTGGTTGGTCAGATAGTTGACCGTCACGCTGTAACCATCGGCGGCCAACTGTTTGGCCGTTGCGGCACCAATGCCGCGTGAGGAGCCGGTGACCAGCGCCACTTTGCCATTGGCGGGTTTGGATATGCCGACATCAGTAGCGCCTGCCGCGGCCGTTGCCGCAGCTGCGCTACCAGCGCCCATCAACATGGCCGCAGGCGCTGCCAACGCCGATGCCCGCAGGAAGTTACGGCGCGAGTGGCCTGTGTGTTCAATCTCGGTGGATGTGTCGATGATATCTTTTGACATGTCAGCTCCTCGTCGTTTCAAAAAGGTCGGAAAAATCAGGAAAAGCGCGGTGACCGACATGCGGCGTCCATCGATGCGGCCTTGCGCGCCGTCGTAGCGCGATTTAGGTCAAACCGCCATTGGCATTGACCACTTGGCCGCTGATCCACGCGCCTCGCTCACTTGCCAGAATCGAAACGACCTTGGCAATGTCTTGCGGCTCACCCAAACGCTGGTGCGGCGTCTGGCGGGCAAAGCCGGCGATTTGCTCGGCTGTTTTGCCATCGGTGAACAAGGTGGTGTTGGTAGTGCCTGGCGCGATCGCGTTGACGGATATCATTCGGCCCGCCAGCTCTTTGGCCAGAATGTTCACGAACACATCCACCGCCGCCTTGCTAGCGGCATAGGCACCGTAGGTAGGTGGGCGCATCGTCACCGTGCCTGACGACAGCGCCATGATGCGGCCGCCATCGACCACGCGTCGCGAAGCTTCACGCAGGGTATGGAAACAGCCTTTCATGTTCACGTCGATCAGGCGGTTGTAGTCGGCATCGCTCATCTGCGCGAAGGTACCCAGGCGCTGGATACCGGCGTTGGCTACCACCACGTTCAATGACCCGAACGCCTCTTGATGAGCATCAAACAGACGCCGCACTGCTTCTGAATCGCTGACATCCGCCTGCACGTATATGGCTTTTCCGCCCATATCGGTGATCTCGCGCACCACTTGTTGTGCGAGATCCCGATTGTTCAAGTAGTTGATCGTTACTGCGTAGCCATCTTGCGCCAAACGCTTAGCCGTCGTCGCGCCAATGCCACGTGAAGAGCCAGTCACCAAGGCCGCCTTGGACGGGTTGCCATCAGGTGGTGCCGTGACAGGAGTCGCGGCACTTGCGGTGCTGGCCAGCAGCGCGACAGGCGCAGCCAAGGTGGCGGCGCGCAGCAGATTGCGGCGCGAGAGATATGCCCCGCCCGGACTTGCCGGGTCGTGTGAAGTGAAGTCTTTGTAGGACACGTGATACTCCATAAAAGGATCGATATTGCAAAGCAGAACCTACGGGCGTGCCTTGCTGTGGCGGGTCACCGGCTGACGGTGTTTCACAGCGCGTGCAGACGCTGCGCCAGTTCACGGCCAATACCGGAGCCATCGCCGGTGAGAAGGATGGTGTTCTCTGTGGTTTGCATGATCTTTCTTCCTTCTGGAGAGGGGGCGGAAGCTGCATTGCCAAGCAGCAGCAACCCATCCGTAGCGCGTTGCGGGCATCTGGCCACCGCCTTTTGCCACCGGCAAGCAATGGACGAAGCGAAGATTAATTTCTATACTCTCTTTTGGGAAGAAGGCACCTGAAAGTGCTATACAGACTTTCTGGTAAGAAATGGAGTAATCGTCGAGGGACAACGCCAATTCCCTTCACAGGTACACGGCCGAAGCACCGCACCCACAGGAACACGCATGAGCATCGATTTCGTCAAACACGCCCAAATGCAAGCCAAACTGGCCGCCGAGCAGCCCCCGGACCCACGCGTACAGGCCTTGGTCAATGAAGTCATCGCACGGGTGGCCGACAAATGGACGATGATCATCGTCGACGTGCTGGCCGGACACGGCGCGCTGCGCTTCACCCAGTTAGCCGGGAGAGTCACCGGCATCAGCCAGAAGATGCTGACGCAAACGCTGCGCGAGATGGAACGCGAAGGGCTGGTGACCCGCACTGTTTTCCCCGTGGTGCCGCCCAAAGTGGAATACCAACTGACGGATCTGGGCCTTGGCTTGGGCGCAGCATTTTGCGGCGTGTGGATCTGGGCTGAGCAAAGCTTGGAGGTCATTGAGCAAGCCCGTGCAGCCTACGACCAGCGCAATGGCAAAAGGAGCAGCCAATAGTTGTTCGCAACGCCTCCTCATGCACGACGGCGCTACGATGGACTGCTCAAGCGGGTTCGTGCCATCCGGGCTCATCCCCCAAGGGGCCGTTTTTGACTTGAGGCAGCCCAAGGCAAAAAACGCGCGACAATATCGCTTTCATACACTTTCGACCGAATCGCCACCCCGCATTCGCCGCCCCATTCAGGAACTCCCCATGACCGCCTCCGCCACGCCGCCGGCCTCATTAACGCACTTCAGCCCCAAAGAACTCGACATGCTCGCCAAAACCGCGGACGCTCTTAGCGCCTACGTCGGCAAGCCCGTCTTGGCCGAAGTCGTCCTCGGCGACGAAGGCACCGAATGGGTCAGCTTTGGCACACCCATCGCCCAAGACGCCAAAGACGACGAACAACCCCACATCCAGATGGGCGGCCCGCAAGCCCGCCTCCTCGGCAACCGCGGCGGCCTCGATCCCAACGACAACAACGCCTACGACTGTCTTTACCTCTGGGCGATACAAATCACCCTCACAGAAGGCGAGCGATTCATAAAACTGGATCAAAACGGCGAAGAAGCCGCCTGGTCCGACGACCTGATAGACGTCCTCCCCTTCGCCCTCACCGACGACCCATTGCCGGACGATGACGATGATGAGGAAGACGACGATGAGGATGAGGAAGACGGCAATGATGACGAGGGCGACGTCGAAGACGAGCCGGACGGCAACACCCCTCCCCCCGGCTACCGCCACCACTAATCCGCCTCACCCTGAGAGTCAACGAAAAGCGAGAGACATCGCACAACAGTCCAATAACCATAACGCGGACTGTTTTCTCCTCTCAGCGCGCCCACGCCAGGACGCGCAGTCCGATAACGCGAGCCCTTGTCCCGCCGGCCTCTCAATGGGTCGCGCCGGGCCTTTTGAGGTGAGGGCAGTCCCGCNCAGCGGGACCGAGGGCGCCTGCATGCGCCCGAGCCGAGCCGATTTGGCCCGGCGCGACCCATTGAGAGGCCGGCGGGACAGGGGCGCCTAAAGAACCCAATCGAACCTAATCGGAACCCAACCCCGCAGCGTCAACCCAACAACCGCTAAGTCAGTCCCCGCCGCCGATCCCGCCGATGCAGCGCATACCCCGCGGGCCACATCACCGCGACAAGCATTCGCGCAACGGGCTGTGTCAGCGGATAAGCTTGGACCGCCGTCGGTACGCCCGAATGTTTCAGGTCCAATCGGAACCGGGTATAGCGCGCCGCCGCCATCAGAAAATCCTTGGGCCGATAGCGAAACCAATCCATGTGATGCTCAAGCGTATCCCAGGCTAGCAAATACAGCCCCTGGGCATTATTCCGTATCGAGACCGGTGCGCGACTCAAACCATCCTCGCTCGCGTGATACGTACGCACCACCTGATTAATACAGCGGTTCTGATAGCCCGCCCGCGCCATCGCCCACCAGATCAAGCTCTCCGGCACAAAACCCGCTACTTCCTCGGGAAACGGAAAACGGCGCAACACCTCCGTGCGCAAACTCCCGAATTTTTCACCCTTGATGCGATAACGGAAATACAAATCCACCGCCGACGCATCAAAAACATCTTGCGGGAAACGATCCCCGACAATCTCGCCATCCGGTCGCGCGCAGAGACCCGTCACGCCCACATACTTATCGCGTTGATCTGATGGAATATTTTCCCAGGCGTCTTTCAAAATTTGCAGCGAATCCGGCGGAATCTCGTCATCGCTATCCAGCGTGATGACAAACTCGCCCTGCGCCTCGCGCACCCCGCGGTTAAACGCGGTCTTTTTATGCTGATTTCGTTGCCAGACATACCGAATCGGGAAATCCGACTTCGCCTGCCAGGCCAGTACGGCATCATGCGTACGGTCCGTCGACCCGTCGTCGACGATCAACCACTCAAAATCCCGACAGGTCTGTCGCTTTAAGGATTCATGCACACGATGCAGCGTGGCTACCCGGTTATAAGTGGGCGTCAGTATCGTGAACGCGTAACGAGGCTCACTCATGCAGTCAGACAGTTTGCGTAAACATCGGCAGCCGCGATTGGCTTGTTTTGCCGGTATAGGATAGCGTCAAGTTTAGGGGGATATGCAAAATTACGATGTAATCCATCCCTCAATTTTGCAAATAAACTTTTCATGTTGTTCCGCGGTGATACAAAATTATCGAACCCGGGCCCATATTCGTTCAATACAGCCGCGCAATGGGCCGCAAAAACCCAAAAAAAAATTTTGGACAAAAAAAAACCACCGACATAATCGGTGGTTTTTTCGTCAAACCGCGTTTATTACACGCGCTTGATCTTTTCCAGCATCTTGAAAATTCCCTTGGGGGAATTAACGAACAAACGCTTGAAAGCCTTGCCCAGGCAACGGCGTTCCAGGGTGTTACGACGCACGCGTTTGCGCTCAGCCATGATGATCTCCGGTAAGGTTCGATGGTGCCCAAACCTGCCCGACGTTCCCGGCATATGCGCAAATGGTACGCGACATACACAGAGGGCCACAGGCTGGTGGCAGAAAATAGATAACTTGCCATTTTATCCCGAAAACCGCTCCTTACCAAATCAACCCTGACAATCGTCCGCCAGGCGAGCCGAAAGCGACAATTACCCTGAACAACAATAATCTGAGATACTGTTTATATATACAGATATTTCAGCGATATCCTTTCGCCTGCGGGATTGCTTTGAATTCCGCCTTGTCCACGCTACGTTTCCTCGTCATGAGCTCTCATATTCGCATCGTCGGTGCCCGCCAGAACAATCTGAAAAACCTGGACCTGACGCTCGCCACCGGCGAGCTGATCGTGATTACCGGCGTGTCGGGCTCCGGCAAAAGCTCACTGGCGTTCGATACGCTCTATGCCGAAGGGCAGCGCCGCTACGTCGAAACGTTTTCGCCCTACGCGCGCCAGTTTCTCGATCGCATGGACAAGCCACAGGTCGATCGCATCGAAGGCATCCTGCCAGCCATTGCCATCGACCAGACCAACCCGGTCCGCAGCTCGCGCAGCACCGTCGGCACCATGACCGAGCTGAACGATCACCTCAAGCTCCTGTTTGCCCGCGGCGCCAGACTCTACTGCCGGGGTTGCGGCAAGCTCGTCCGCCGCGACACCCCCGAATCGGTCGCCGACTCGCTGGCGCAGCGTGCGCAGGCCGCGGGTGATCCTCGCCTGGTCATCACATTCCCGATTGCCGTACCCGCCAACTTCACCGAAGACGAAGTCCGCGGCTTTCTCGAACAGCAGGGCTACACGCGGGTACACCGCGAAGAAACCCGCGACGCACGCGCTATCCCCCCTCGCAAAGCCCCCCGCAAAGCTGCCAAGACCGCACGCAAGACCACCGCCGCGGCGAGTGGCGAACGCCGCATCCTCCATGTCATCCAGGACCGCTTTCGCCACAGCAGTACCGAGCGAGACCGCTTGATGGAGGCTCTCGACACCGCACTGCGCATGGGCGGCGGCCACATGGCCGTCCATGCGCTCGACGACGAGGGGGCCGACGCGCACGTCTGGAAATACAGCGATCGCCTGCATTGTGCCGACTGCGATATCGAGTACACCGATCCGTTGCCCAGCAGCTTTTCGTTCAACTCGCCGCTCGGCGCCTGCGAGACCTGCCGCGGCTTTGGCCGCGTCATCGGCATCGACTACGGCCTGGTCATCCCGGACGAAAACAAAACCCTGCGCGAGGGCGCCATCAAGCCCTGGCAAACCCCCTCGTACAAGGAATGCCAGGACGATCTGGCCAAGTACGCCCCCCGCGCGGGCATTCCGCTTTCCGTTCCCTGGAAGGCCATGACCGACGAGCAACGCCACTGGGTGCTGCACGGCGACCCCGACTGGAAAGGCGGCAATAACGCCTGGAAAACCCAGTGGTATGGCATACACCGCTTCTTTGCCTGGCTAGAAAGCCGCGCCTACAAAATGCACGTGCGCGTGCTGTTGTCCAAATATCGCAGCTACACGGCCTGCCCCACTTGCCATGGCGCACGCCTCAAGCCCGATGCCCTGCTATGGCGCCTGGGATCGCGGGCCGAGGCCGACGCCGTGCTGCCCCCCGGGGACGCGCGCTATGCGCGCGCCATGCCCGTGGGTGCCGCCTGGAGCCTCAACCAACTCGAGCAACTCGACGGCCTGTCGATTCACGACGTGATGCTGCTGCCCATCGAGCGCGTCCGGCGTTTCTTTGACACACTGTCATTCGGCGGCGCCATGGACGCCGCGGCCGACCTGTTGCTCACCGAGGTTCGGGCGCGCCTGAAATTTCTCTGCGATGTCGGTCTAGGTTATCTGACACTTGATCGCCAAAGCCGCACGCTGTCTGGCGGCGAAGTGCAACGCATCAACCTGACGACCGCGTTGGGTACGTCGCTCGTCAACACCTTGTTCGTTCTGGACGAGCCCTCCATTGGGCTGCACCCACGCGACATGCATCGTGTCGTCGAGGTCATGCACCGCTTGCGCCACGCTGGCAATACCCTGGTCGTCGTCGAACACGACCCGCAAGTCATGGTCGCGGCCGACCGAATCATCGACATCGGTCCCGGCCCCGGCGAACGCGGCGGCCGCATTGTGTTCGACGGTACACCGGCACAACTGCGCACCTCTGCCACCCTCACCGGAGACTACCTGAGCGGTCGTCAACGCGTCGAGGCGCCGCGCCCCATGCCGGTCGCCGCCAATACCCCGCGCCTGCTGCTCGAGGGAGTGACTGCCCACAATCTGCGCAACGTCTCGATCGAACTGCCGCTCGGCCGTCTGGTCTGCGTCACGGGCGTTTCGGGCTCCGGTAAATCGACGCTGGTCCAGGACGTCCTGTACCCCGCACTGCTCAAGTATCAAGGCAAGCCTTCCGAAGCCCCCGGCGCGTTTGATCGCTTGCTGGGCGCCGAACAAATCGCCGATGTCGTCATGGTGGATCAAACCCCCATCGGCAAAACCGCGCGATCCAATCCCGCCAGCTATGTTGGCGCCTTTGACGCCATCCGCAAGCTGTTTGCCCAGGCGCCCCTCTCCAAAGAACGTGCCTACACGGCGGGCACCTTCAGCTTCAATAGCGGCGACGGCCGTTGTCCCACCTGCGGCGGCACGGGCTTCGAGCATGTCGAAATGCAGTTCTTGTCCGATGTCTATCTGCGCTGTCCCGACTGCGACGGAAAACGCTTCCGGCCGGAGGTCCTCGAGGTCCGCATCGAACACTTGGGCAAAAACGCCTCGATCAGCGACGTGCTGGCAATGACGGTCAGCGAGGCGCTGGACTTTTTCAAGGGTCTGCGCGATGTCCAGACCGGTCTGGCGCCGCTGGCCGATGTCGGCCTGGAATACGTGCGGCTCGGGCAGCCCGTACCCACGCTATCGGGCGGCGAAGCGCAACGCCTCAAGCTCGCGGGCCACTTGGCCGAGGCCGCGCGCAGTGGCATCTCAACGGCCCGCGTCGCCAAAAAAGGCAGCCTGTTCCTGTTCGACGAGCCCACCACGGGGCTGCACTTTGACGATGTTGCGCGCTTGATGCGCGCGTTCCGTAAACTGCTCGCGGCCGGCCATACGCTGCTGGTCATCGAGCACAATCTCGACGTCATCCGTGCGGCCGATTGGTTGATCGACCTGGGCCCCGAGGGCGGCGATGCGGGCGGCCTGGTCATCGGCGTCGGAACCCCCCAAGACCTGATGGACAATCCGCATTCGCATACCGGGGCCGCGCTACGCGACTACGCGGTCAGCGTGCTGCCAAGCAATGCGGCCACGGCGGTGGGCGACCCTGTGTCATCCGAAACCTCCCCCAGCCAGGCGCTCACGCTGGCCGAACCCATGACCGCCTATGGCGACGACACGGGCACACCGCTGCAATCCGTCATGCAACGCCAGCGGCGCACGCAAGCCATCGAGATACGCAACGCGCGCGAACACAACCTCAAGAGCGTCAACGTCGATATCCCGCACAACAAATTCACGGTGATTACAGGGGTATCAGGATCGGGCAAATCGACATTGGCCTTTGACATCCTCTTCAACGAGGGCCAGCGCCGTTATCTCGAGTCCCTGAACGCCTATGCGCGCGCCATCGTGCAGCCCGCAGGCAAACCCGACGTCGATGCGATTTTCGGCATTCCCCCTACCGTCGCCATCGAACAACGCACCAGCCGCGGCGGCCGCAAATCCACCGTCGCCACCATGACGGAAATTCACCATTTCCTGCGCCTGCTTTACGTCAAGCTGGGCACGCAGTATTGCCCCGATTGCCAGGCCGCAGTCGAGCCGCAAAACGCCGACCAGATCGTGGCCCGCCTGCTGCGCGATCACAAGGGCGAGCATATCGGCCTACTCGCGCCGCTTGTTGTCGCGCGCAAGGGCTACTACACCGATCTGGCCAAATGGGCGGGCGCCAAGGGATACAGCCATCTGCGAGTCGACGGCACGTTTATTCCCGTCAGCCCGTGGCCGCGGCTGGATCGCCACAAAGAACACACGATCGAACTGCCGATCGCCGACCTGGTCGTCGCCTCCGACAACGAAGCCGCGTTGCGTGACGCGGTCAAGCGCGCCCTGGAACACGGCCAGGGCGTGCTGAACATGGTCTGGCCTGTCAACAAACTGCACGAGGCGCTCGACAGCGAACTGCAGCAACAACACTTCTCGGTCAAGCGTGCCTGCCCGTCGTGCGGCACCAGTTTTCCCGAGCCCGAGCCTCGCCTGTTCTCCTATAACTCCAAGCACGGCTGGTGCACCGGTTGCTTTGGCACGGGCGTGCAACTGCAGAATTTCGATGCCGAGCAAACCGGCGAAGAGTCCGCCTGGAATGCCGGCTACGATGGCGAAGCCAGCACGTGCAGCGTGTGCGATGGTCAGCGCCTGAATCGTATTGCGCGGGCCGTGCGCTGGCGTGATCGTTCCATCGCCGAGTTGGCAGCCATGCCTGTCTCCGAGGCGCATACGTTCTTCACCGGCCTGGTCGCGCGCGGCCGCGAAGGGGAAATCGCGCGTGATATTTTGACGGAAATCCGTGGCCGCCTGAACTTCATGAAAGAAGTCGGACTGGACTATCTGGCACTCGATCGCGCCGCGCCCACGCTGTCGGGCGGCGAGGCACAACGCATCCGCCTGGCGGCCCAACTGGGATCCAATCTGCAGGGCGTTTGCTATGTGCTGGACGAGCCCACGATCGGCCTGCATCCGCGCGACAACCGTATCCTGCTCGATGCCCTGGCCCGCCTGGAGGGCAATGGCAATACGCTGGTCGTCGTCGAACACGATGACGACACTATCCGGCGCGCCTCGCACATCATCGATATCGGCCCGGGTGCGGGCGTACGCGGCGGGCGCGTCGTTGCCCAAGGCAGCGCCCAGGATCTGATCGACGCGCCCGAATCCGTCACCGGCCGCTATCTGGCCAAGCCTCTCAAACATCCGCTCAATGGTCGACGCGCCGTCGCAAACGACACCCCCATGATCCAGATCCATGGCGCGCATCTGCATAACCTGCGCCACGTCGACGCACGCATCCCGATCGGACGACTGAGCGTCGTTACCGGCGTCTCCGGATCCGGCAAATCCACCTTGGCGCGCGAAGTGCTGCTGGACAACTTGCTGCAGGCCGTCTCACGAGACAAGACGCCGCGCTGGAACGGCTGCGAAAGCATCACCGGCTGGGAAACGATCGATCGCGTCCTGGAAGTCGACCAGACCCCCATCGGCAAAACGCCCCGCTCATGTCCGGCCACTTATATTGGATTCTGGGACGACGTCCGTCGCCAATTTGCCGACACGCGCGAAGCCCGCATGCGCGGCTGGAGCGCTGCTCGCTTTTCGTTCAACACGGGTGACGGCCGCTGCCCCATTTGCGAAGGTCAGGGCATGCGCACCATCGAGATGAACTTCCTGCCAGACGTCAAAGTGCCATGCGATGCCTGCAATGGCGCCCGCTTCAATAGCGACACGCTGTCCGTGCAACTGCGTGGCAAGAACGCCGGGGAATTGCTCAGCATGGAGGTCGACGATGCGTTGAGCTATTTCACCGCCCACCCCAAAATTCACCGGCCGCTGCAACTCATGCAAGACGTCGGCCTGGGTTACCTGACGCTGGGCCAGCCTTCGCCCACGCTATCGGGCGGCGAGGCACAACGCATCAAGCTCGTCACCGAGCTCTCCAAAGCGCGCCTGACCGAGGGCGTCATCACCACCGGTCGCGCATCGCGTATTCCGCACACGCTGTACGTGCTGGACGAACCCACCGTGGGCCTGTCGATGGCCGATGTGGAAAAGCTCATCCACGTCCTGCATCGCCTGGTCGAGGCCGGCAATACTGTCGTTGTGATCGAACACAATCTGGATGTGATTGCCGAGGCCGATTGGCTGCTTGATCTCGGTCCCGAAGGGGGCACCGGTGGCGGAAAACTCGTCACAGAAGGCTCGCCAGAGCATGTCATGACCTTGCGCGATCGTTCTCATACGGGCAGCGTGTTGGCGGAATTTCTCTCACAGCAATCATAGATCGTGACGCAATGCCGCTTTGAAGACCGGCTGGCGGGGCATGCCCGCAGCCTGCACGTGCTACGCCAACGCATCGAGGCCCGACGCCCGGATCAATTGTCCGCCGCCCTGGACGACATTGATGCCGCACGCCGCGCCGGGCACTGGGTCGCGTTGCTGCTCGATTATGAGGTGGGCGAATGGCTGGCGCCCGAAACCACTCTGCCCCCGCCGACGGGGAGGCCCGCAGCGTCCGGTGCCGATACGGGTGAGGCTCGCCTGACGGCGCTGGTATTCGACCGCATGCAGATCGAAGCCCCCTGGCCCGCGCCCGCAGACGCGGATGCGAATGCGTACGCCGGCCCCGATGCGGTTGCGACCACTGTGGCACAGATCACCGCCATCCATCCCCGCATGGCACGCGCCGACTATCTGCGCCAGATCAACACCCTGCGCACATTGATCGCCCAGGGCGAGCTCTATCAGGTGAACTACACCCAGCCCCTGGATATCCAGACGCAAGGGGATCCGCAACAGCTCTATCGGCGCATCGCCGCACGCCACCCCGTCGCGCATGCCGCCTATATCGAAGATGGCGCGCGCACGATCCTGTCGTTCTCTCCCGAACTCTTTGTGCGACGCGAGGGCTCGCAACTGACTGTGCGCCCCATGAAAGGCACCGCGCCGCGTCATCCCGACCCTGGTGAAGACGCGCGACTTGGCCGCGAACTGCACAACAGCGAAAAGAACCGGGCCGAAAATCTCATGATCGTGGATTTACTGCGCAACGATCTCGGCCGGTTAGCCCAACCGGGCACAGTACGGGTACCCGCGCTATTCTCGCTGGAACGTTACCCCACCGTGTGGACGATGACTTCGACCGTGACCGCCGAAGCACCGGACGCCACATTCGCCGAGATTCTGCGGGCATTATTTCCTTGTGGCTCGATCACTGGCGCCCCCAAAGTCGCCGCGATGCGCCGCATTCGCCAGATGGAAATCGCGCCGCGCGGTCTGTACTGCGGCGCCATCGGCTGGCTGGCCCCGGACGGCGACTTTTCGCTCAACGTGGCGATTCGTACCCTGATACTGGATAAAACCGGGCGCGGCGTCTACAGTGTAGGGGGTGGCATCGTGCACGACTCCGATCCTGAACTCGAATGGCAGGAGTGCCTCTGGAAAGCCCGCATCCTGCAAGACGCGCTGCCCGCGTACGGATAGGCCGTGCGCAGCATCGAACGGCACCGTCCGCCACGCACGGGCCCGTCACCTGCCCTAATAGACACTCGAGGCCCGCAGAGACATGCCCGCTGACTTGATCGAAACCCTGCTTATCGATGCGCAAGGCGACATCCCGCTGCTGTCGCGCCACCTGGAACGCCTGCAAGCCAGTTGCACCGCGCTGGACTATATATGGCCGGGCAACGACGAAATCGAGTCCGCATTGGCCGTCGTCGCTGCGGGTCTGACCACACCGGGCGCCCATCGCGTGCGTCTGCTGCTGGACCGGTCGGGACACCCCACCATCGAGACCGCGCCGCTTACCGCGATGCCCGACAATCCACAGCTCATGCTGTCGGATCAAGTCCTCGACGCCGACGAACCCCTGCTGCGCTACAAAACCACGCATCGGCCCTGGTATGCCGACGCGACCGCATGGTTAGCCTCGCACCCTGAGGTATTTGATCTACTGTTTTTGAATCAACACGGAGAACTCTGCGAGGGCAGTCGCAGCAATGTCTATCTGCACGTCCGCGGCGTCTGGTACACGCCCCCCACGAGCAGCGGCTGCCTGCCGGGCGTGCAGCGTGCCGATTTGCTCGAACGCGGCCAAGCTCACGCGCGCGTGCTGACGCTGGCGGACCTGCGCGATGCGCAAGGCGTGCGTCTATCGAACGCGCTACGTGGCTGGTTCGACGTCACACTGCGCGCCGCCTGACACGGTCACGCGCCAGCCGTGGCCGGTGTTTGGCCGGCCAGCGCCAGCCGCAGCGCCTCGTTCGCGACGGCCAATCCCATCGCCGCAGTCACCGTCACCACAGATCCATAGCCCGCACATGACAGTCCCTGGGGCGCTACCGCCTGCCCCGCGGCACCCATATCGTCGTCCATTTCGGCGCGGCTCGCCCAAGCCGCCGGCATGATGGCGGGCTGATCAAACCACAGCGCCCTCACCCCCATGCGCGGCACGCGCTTGAGCGGCTTGCCGCGCGCATCGCTCGCCTTGGGAAAACCATGATGTCGGCGCAATTGATTGCGCAACTTGGCCAGCAACGCATCATTGAGGGCCTGCGACAGATCGCCGGCACGCAGCGACAAAGGATCCGTCTTGCCCCCCGCCCCCCCGCACAGCAGCAGGGGCACGCGGCGTTCACGTGCATACAACACCATGGCGATCTTGGCGGACGCCTGATCCGTGCAATCGGCCAGCGCCGTATACGGGCCGGGCAGCACCTGCTCGATATTGTCCGGTTCGACAAAATCATCGACGCGCGTTAACACGCAAGCCGGATTGATCGCCAGAATACGGTCCGCCATCGCGTCGACCTTGGATTGCCCGATCGTCGTGGTCAGAGCGTGAATCTGTCGATTGACGTTGGACTCTGCAATGTGATCCAGGTCGATCAGCGTCAACGCCCCAACACCGCAACGCGCCAGTGCCTCGGCGGCCCACGATCCCACCCCTCCCAACCCTGCGACCGCGATATGCGCTTGACGCAGACGCGCGGGCGCATCCGGCCCATATAGCCGGGCCAAGCCGCCGAATCGGCGTTCGAGGTCAGCGTCATCCTGGCCAACCTGATGGCCGGTCGCCTGGGTAGACGAGCCGGCAATCGATGCCGATGCCGTTTTCTCGCCCAGCTCATTCGCCGGTAACGATGTCGATGAAATGTCCATGGCGCGTATTTTCCCACGACCGGCCCCCTGCGTGCGTCAGAGGGGTTGATCGTTCAATGTTGCAGTAATGAGACAGGCTCAACGACTCTGGCGATCGGTACCGACACCTGGCAACGCCACAACTTCTGTGATCTATCAATTAATTCACGCCAGTTAGGTACTAACCCCATCGTTACGTGACGGATTGAGGCTATCTGACTCGGCGCCCAGCGCGTATCTCAATATCGGCCGTTGACTCGACACTGTGCGGACTTAGGGCCAAAATCAAAGAAGTTACTGCCGCATCAGTGTCAAATTCATCGCCTTCCCCCTCGCCTTCCCCTCACGCGACGGAATTTTCCGGAGCCGGTCTACTGTGCGTGGTTGCCATGCTCAACCATTTCGCGTTGACCGGCGGGCGCATCACCGTATCGCTAACTGCCCTGCATCTGGGGCTATCTACGTTCACTGTCGGGTGTTTAGTGGCGGTCTTCGCCGTTCTCCCCATGTTGATGTCGGTGCGTGTCGGCCAATGGATTGATCGCGTGGGCGTACGTCGCCCCCTCACGCTGGGCAATATACTGGTAGTGACGGGCACCCTGCTGCCGTTCATTATTCAGAACCAGATCAGCCTGCTCATCGCCTCCTGCAGTATTGGCATCGGCTTCATGCTGCACCAAGTCGCCACCCAGGATGTCCTGGGACAGGCCCAGCCCAAACGCCGGCTGCGCAATTTTTCCTGGCTGTCGCTCACGATGGCAGGCTCCGGCTTTAGCGGTCCGCTCGTGGCGGGCCTGGCCATCGACAATCTGGGTTCACAGCTAGCCTTCGGCATCCTTAGCCTGGGGCCCTTGCTGGCGCTGGCGGGACTACGCCGACTACAGCCTGCCTTGCGCGAAGTCGACCAGGCACTCGACCCTGGGGCGCGGCAAGCCGTACGCCGGCGAGCCACCGAACTGCTGCAGGTCCCGCCGCTGCGCCGCATTCTGATGGTCAATACCATTTTCTCGGGCGCCTGGGATACGCACCTGTTCGTCGTCCCGCTGTTCGGCGTCGCCATCGGCCTGAGCGCCACCACGATCGGCACCGTACTTGCTGCCTTCGCGCTGGGAACTTTCCTGATTAGACTGGCACTACCCTTTATCCAGACCCGCGTTCGATCCTGGACATTAGTTCGCACCGCCATGGTCATCACGGCCATCGATTTCCTGCTGTACCCGATGTTCCGCGACATTAGCGTCTTGATATCGCTCTCTTTCGTTTTGGGGCTGGCCCTGGGGTGCTGCCAACCGAGTATGCTGTCGCTATTGCACCAACATACGCCGCACGGACGTGCCGCCGAGGCCGTCGGCCTTCGTCTGGCGCTCATCAATGCCTCGCAGGTTTCCCTGCCATTGACCTTTGGTGCGTTGGGTGCGGTAATTGGTATCGCTCCCTTGTTTTGGGCCTACGCCGCCGCCATCACCGCGGGCGGCTGGGTCAACCGCCATCCCCCGCAAGACGTTGAAACGCCCGCGCCGTGACTTTGCCAACGCCCTCTTCCCCCCTGNCCTCGCCCGCCCCNCCCTTTCGCCTGTGGACGCCAGAAGAGCGGCGCGCCTCCCTCGAAGAGGCGCTGACGCACTGGCGCCACGGCGAGGACGTCTGGGTCTATGGGTACGGCTCGTTGATCTGGCGCCCCGAATTCGACTTTCTGGAACGCCGGCTGGCCACCTTGCACGGACATCATCGTGCCCTCTGTCTCTGGTCGCGCGTCAATCGCGGCACCCCCGAATGCCCCGGGCTGGTGTTTGGACTGGACAGGGGCGGCTCGTGCCGCGGCGTCGTGTATCGTCTGGCTGGCAATGCCGTCCCCGATTTTTTTCCCGCCCTCTGGCGACGCGAGATGTCCACGGGCGCCTACCTGCCGCGCTGGCTCAATTGCTCGACCGAGCAGGGCCCCGTCCGCGCGCTGGTTTTCATCATGAACCGCGACAACCCCGCCTACATCCCTGCCCTGCCCGAAGCCGAATTACTGGCCGTCATCCGACGGGCCTCCGGCACCTACGGCCCCTGCACCGAGTACGTGATAGAAACCGCCAATGCACTGCGCTCGGCCGGTATTCGCGACGCCAGCCTCGACCGCATTACGCGACTGCTGAAAGAACAAACCAACTTACTGCCGGACAACTGATCGTTCTCCGACGAAGGCGGTAAACTGGGGGTTACCCGATTTTTACGTGCCGACTCCACGCCGTCCATGCCTGTCTCCGATCTGCGCCAAAGCTACGAAAAAAACGTTCTGCTCGAGGAAACGGCAGCCGCCTCTCCCATCGAGCAGTTCCGCCTGTGGTTTGACGAGGCGCTGGCCGCCAAAGTCCCCGAACCCAACGCCATGACCCTGGCCACCGTGGACAGCGCCGGCCAGCCGTCGGCGCGCACTGTGCTGATCAAGGGCTATGACGCGCGGGGTTTTGTGTTCTTTACCAATTACGCGTCGCGCAAGGGTCACGACCTGCAAGTCAACCCGCGCGCCGCCCTGCTGTTTTTCTGGCAGCCGCTAGAACGCCAGGTGCGTATCGAAGGCCTGATCGAAAAAGTCGCCCCCGAAGAATCCGACGCGTATTTTCATAGCCGTCCATTGGGCTCGCGCCTGGGCGCCTGGGCCTCCGAGCAAAGCCAGCCCGTCACTCGGGCGGAACTCGAGGCCCGCGAACAGACCTTCCGCGACCGCTATGGCGACCAACCGCCCAGGCCTCCGCACTGGGGAGGTTACCGTCTCGTGCCGACCGTATTCGAATTCTGGCAAGGCCGTCCTTCACGGCTTCATGACCGGCTGCGTTATCTCCCCGACAGCCAAGGTGGCTGGATCATCGACCGACTCTCGCCATGAGCGGGGGGGCCGAGGCCCATCTGCCATTATCTGCCTGCATGCTCAACACTGACCCTTCCTTTGACGCGCGCTATTTCCGTACCGCGCTCGGCCGCTTCGCCACTGGCGTCACCGTCGTCACCACGGCGGCGCCCGATGGCGCACCCATCGGGCTGACGGTCAGTTCGTTCAATTCCGTCTCGCTGGACCCACCCCTGGTATTGTGGAGCTTGTCGCTGCGATCGAGCTCGCTCGAGATCTTCGAACACTGTGATCGCTACGTGGTCAACGTGTTGTCCGCCAGCCAGATCGCACTGGCCCGACGCTTTGCCACAGGTAATACGCGCGAGCGCTTTAACGGACTGGCGCACGGGCAAAGCGCCCACGGCACCCCCATGCTGGACGCACAAAGCGCCGCCTGGTTTGAGTGCCGTAACCGCAGCCGCTATATCGAAGGCGATCACATCATCATGGTCGGCGAGGTCGAGCACTGCGGCCACTCCAGCGAGGCACCGCTCGTTTTTCATGCTGGCGGCTTTGAACTGACGCCGCCTCACAAGAACTCCCAATAAATCTGATCGAATCATGAGTACAGATATCGACTGCATCGTCGTCGGCGCTGGCGTAGTAGGCCTGGCCGTGGCGCGCGCGCTGGCCTTGCAAGGCCGAGAAGTCCTGCTGGCAGAGGCCACGGAAGGCATCGGCACCGGCACCAGCTCCCGCAACTCCGAAGTCATTCATGCCGGCATCTACTACCCTGCCGGCAGCCTCAAAGCGCAGTTGTGCGTGCGTGGCAAACACATGCTGTACGAGTACTGCGCCGCGCGCGGGGTGCCCCATCAGCGACTGGGCAAACTGATCGTCGCCACCACGGACGACGAAGCCCGCCTGCTCGACGGCATTGCCGAACGCGCCCGCGCCAATGGCGTGGATGATATGCGCAAGCTCAGCGGGGCCGAGGCCACCGCGCTCGAACCCTCCCTACGTTGCACGGCCGCCCTGCTGTCTCCCTCGACCGGCATCGTCGACAGTCATGCTCTGATGCTCGCCTACCAGGGAGATGCCGAAAACGCAGGCGCGCAATGTGTGTTTCATACGCCCATGCTGTCGGCACGCGTGCGCCCCGAGGGCGGCTTCGACGTTGAATTCGGCGGCGACGAAGCCATGAGCCTGTCGTGCAACGTGCTGATCAACGCCTCGGGCATTCACGCGCCCACGCTGGCCCACCGTATCGAAGGCCTGCCGCAGGCCAGCATTCCCACTGAATATCTGTGCAAGGGCAGCTACTTCACCCTGACGGGCCGGGCGCCGTTCTCGCACCTGATCTACCCCGTTCCGCAACACGCCGGCCTGGGCGTACACCTGACGCTGGATTTGGGTGGACAAGCTAAATTCGGGCCGGATACCGAATGGATCCCGCAAGAAGACTACACGCTGGAGCCCAGCCGCGCCGAGGTATTCTATGATGCCGTGCGCTCCTATTGGCCCGCCTTGCCCGACGGCGCGCTGGCCCCTGGCTATACGGGAATCCGACCTAAAATCTCAGGTCCTACCGAGCCTGCCGCGGACTTCCTGATCGCCGGCCCAGCGGTGCATGGCGTGGCAGGCCTCGTGAATCTGTTCGGGATCGAATCCCCGGGCCTGACTGCCAGTCTGGCCCTCGCCGACGAAACCCTGGCTCGCCTGTCTTCCTAAGCTACTATTTTTGCGTTTTCGGATCATGCCCCACAACGACCACATCCTGACCCTGTCCTGCCCCGACCGTACTGGCATCGTCTATCGCGTCAGTGGTCTGCTGTTTAAGTTGGGCTGCAATATCCTGGACTCCCAGCAATTCGGCGATGACGAAAGCGGGCGCTTCTTTCTGCGCGTGCACTTTGACCTGCCCAGCGCCGTCGAGGTAGACAGCCTGCGCGAACAATTCACCGAAGTAGCCGAGGGTCTCGGCATGGAATGGCAAATACATGATGCACGCCGCAAATCTCGTCTGCTGATCATGGTCAGCAAGCAGGGACACTGTTTGAACGACCTGTTGTTCCGAGTGCAGAGTGGACAGTTGCACGCCGAGATCGCCGCTATTGTTTCGAATCACAATGACTATGCAGGTCTGGCGGCGTCCTACGGTATTCCCTTTCATCACCTGCCCGTCACCCCCGACACCAAAGCCCAACAAGAAAAACAAATCTTGAGCCTGGTCGAATCGGAGCAGATCGATCTGGTGGTGCTGGCGCGCTACATGCAAATTTTGTCGCAAGACATGTGTGAGGCGCTCAATGGCCGCGCCATCAATATCCACCACAGCTTCTTGCCCAGTTTCAAGGGCGCACGCCCCTATCATCAGGCGCATGCGCGCGGCGTCAAGATCATTGGCGCCACGGCCCACTACGTGACGTCGGCCCTCGACGAAGGTCCGATCATCGAACAAGACATCGAGCGCGTGGATCACACCATGACCGCCCAGGACCTGACGCAAGTCGGCAGCGATGTCGAGTCCCTGGTGCTGGCGCGCGCCGTACGCAGCCACGTCGAACATCGTATTGTGCTCAACCGCAACAAGACAGTGGTATTTCGCTAGCAGGCTGTTGCGATCATGACGCGGCCGGGGCGGCGAAACACCGCTGTCCTGACACCCCGACGGTGTGCTTAACCTCGCTGCAACAGCGCCTTGACCTGATCGGGTCGCGGCAACGGATCCACTGCCCCGTATCCCATCGTCGACAAACCCGCCGCGGCATTGGCATAGTGGCAGGCAGGCAACCAGTCATCGCCTGCACAAATGCGGGCCAACAGGTTCCCGGCAAAACAATCGCCGGCCCCGGTGGCATCCACCGACTGCACGCTGTGCGGCATGATCGACGTGCGCGTGCGCCCGTCATCCAGAATCACACCCTTGCTACCCATTTTCAGTGCCACCACGGCCTGGCCGTTCAGCGCTCGGATCCAATCCAGCATCGCGTCAGCTTGATCCAAGCCCGTCAACAGCGCCATATCGTCCCACCCCGGTAAAAACACATCGCACTGCGTGATGGCTTCGCGCAAAATGGCACGTGCGCGGGACATCGGCCATAGGCGCGTGCGCAGGTTGGCATCCAGACACGACTGCCTCCCAGCGTCTCGCGCGCGCTGCATGGCCGCAAAGACGGTATCGCAAGCACTAACACTAATGGCAAGGCTGATGCCCGATACATGCAGATAGCGTGATCGCTCGACCAAGCCGTGTTGCAGGTCGGACGGTTGCATGCGCGCAGCTGCTGACTGATGCCTCGCGTAGCTGAAGCGATGACCGTCCTGGGTATGCTGCACGAAATACAGGCCGTTGTTCGCCTGTTCATCGCACAACATTCCCGACACATCCACGCCTTCGTCTCGCCAGGTTTGCAGCAACAACTCGCCGAAATCGTCATTGCCCCCGTAACGTCCCAAATAGGCCGTGCGCGCCCCCGCTCGCGCCGCCGCGATAATCACATTAGAAGTATCGCCACCCAAGCCCTGACGATATGTCGGCTCGCCCGGCACGGTCTGGTTGAACTCAATCAGTGCCTCGCCCAACCCGACCACATCGAAATCATGCGTGCTTGCCATGGGCCGCCTCCCGAATGCTGCGTACGCTTGCCAACAAGCCGTCGGTATCACGCGCTGCGAGGGCTTTTTTGTCATAGAGCGACGAACCGATGCCGACAAAACTGGCCCCCGCCTGGAAGTAATCGTGCATATTTTTCGCCGACAGGCCCCCTGTGGGGCAGAACACGGTGGACGAAAAAACGGCACGTAACGCCGCCAGATGCGCCGGGCCACCCGTATCAGCGGGAAAAATCTTGACCACGTCGGCCTCTGCACGGATGGCGGCCATCACCTCGCTGGGGGTGAATGCGCCCACCAAACATAGCTTGCCGGCCTCGTGTGCGGGCGCCACCATATCGGTCGCTAATCCGGGCGATACCAGAAAATCGGCGCCGGCATTCAGTACGGCGCGCGCCTGGTCCGCATTCATCAAGGTTCCCACGCCCAGCAAAATCGATGTCCCGTGTTGTTTGCGCAAGGTCTGCAACACATCGAGTACATCGGGGATGGTCCAGGTCAATTCGATGGCCTCAAAGCCCGCGCGTACGGCAATGTCGGCCGCATAGAGGGCCGTCTCGGCATCGGTATAACGCAGGACGGGTACGACGCGCGTTTGGATCAACTGGGTCGTCAGGGGGTTGGTCATTTTGTGCATTCCGTAAAAAGGCGGGTATCGCTCTTTGGCTGGTTGTCTCTATTAACGCGTCCCTGCCGGGCGCCTGGCCTTGGCTTTTTTGTCTTTGTGGACACGCATGGGGTTTATACGCTGGCGGTCATGCCGCCGTCCACGAATAGGGTGTGGCCGTTCACGAAGGATGAGGCGTCACTGGCGAGGAAGACGGCGGCACCGATTAGTTCGGTGGGGTCTCCCCAGCGTCCTGCGGGCGTGCGTTGGCTCAGCCATTGTGTGAACTCAGGATTGTCCACTAGAGGTTGGGTCAGTTCGGTACGGAAATATCCTGGCGCAATGGCGTTGACTTGCAGGCCGTGTCGTGCCCAATCGGTCGCCATGCCTCGGGTGAGATTGCGTACCGCGCCCTTGGTCGCCGCATAGGGGGCAATGCCGGGGCGCGCCAGCTCGCTTTGTACGGAGGCGATGTTGATGATCTTGCCTCTGCCACGCGTGATCATGTGCGTGGCGACCGGCTTGCTGACGTAAAAGAGACTGCTGACGTTGGTACGCATCAGGGCGTCCCACTGGTCTAGTGGAAACTGGTCCAGCGGCGCACGATGTTGCATGCCCGCATTGTTGACCAAGATGTCGATCGGGCCGAATTCCGACTCGGCGTGATCGACACCAATCTGCGCCGCGACGGGATCGGTCACATCAAAGGGCAGCGCGTACGCTGACAGCCCATCGGTGCGCAGGCGCTGCACGGCCTCGTCCAGCCGGACGACATTGCGCGCGTTCATGACCACGGTGGCGCCGTGCTGGGCAAGCCCTCGGGCCAATGTATAGCCCAAGCCTTGGCTGGCACCAGTGATCAGCACGCGGCGGCGCGACAGGTCGAACAAGCGAGACGTCACCGGTCCCATCGAGGACATGGTCCCCTCTGCCGTCGCGGGTGCTGTCGATTTGATCGATGGCCCAGATGCCATGCAAGCCCCCCATTAGTCGTCGGCGCGCACCGATTGTCGCTGTGTGCCCAAGCCGTCGATACCCAGTTCGACCACATCACCGGCTTTCAGATACTGGGGCGGTTTCATGCCCATGCCGACGCCCGGTGGCGTGCCGGTGGAAATGACATCCCCCGGCTGCAACGACATAAACTGGCTCAAGTAGGACACCAAGTGCGCCACGTCGAAGATCATGGTGCGGGTAGATCCGTTTTGACGGGTGTCGCCATTGACTTTTAACCACATCGCCAATTGACCTGGGTCGGCGACTTCATCTCTTGTCACCAGCCACGGACCGATCGGGCCGAACGTATCGCAAGACTTGCCCTTGGTCCATTGGCCCTGACGCTCGATCTGAAATGCGCGCTCACTGACGTCATGCACCACGCAGTAGCCCGCCACGTAATCCAGTGCTTCTTCGCGCGACACGTATTTGGCGGTCTTGCCAATCACCACACCCAACTCGACTTCCCAGTCCGTTTTCTCGGATCCGCGCGGAATACGCAAGACGTCGTCCGGGCCGCAGATGGCAGAGGTGGCTTTCATGAAAATGATGGGTTCGCTGGGCGGCTGTGCACCCGTCTCCGCCGCATGATCTGAATAATTCAGGCCAATGCAGATGAACTTGCCGACCTGGCCGACACACGGTCCCAAGCGCACACCGGCGGGCGCCTGCGGCAAGCTGTTCACATCCAGACCACGCAGGGTTTGCAACGACGTATCGTCCAATACTGCACCCGCGATATCGGTGACATGTCCCGATAGGTCACGCACGACGCCTTGCGCATCGACTACACCCGGCTTTTCTTGGCCTGCCTGGCCGAATCTCACCAATTTCATAAAAACGCTCCTGTTTAGTCTGAATCGTAAACGCTCAACCGACCCAACCGCCATCGATGATATGCGCCTGTCCCGTGGTGTACTGTGCGCCCGCCACATAGACCACCAAGTCGGCAATTTCATCCGCCGTACCCAGGCGACCCATGGGCTGGCGGGCAATGAACGCGGCACGTGCCGCGTCATAGTCGCCTTGCGCACGCATGCGCTCCTGTAGCGAGGGACTGTCGACGGTACCGGGGCAGATCGCATTGCAACGTATGCCGCGAGCCACATAGTCGGCCGCGATCGATTTGGTCAGCCCCACCACGGCCGCCTTGGTGATGCCATAGGCGCACCGATTCGGCACCCCCTTGACCGAGCCCGCGACCGACGCCATGTTGACGATACTCCCGGCACCCCGCTCCAGCATCCCCGGCAATACGGCCTGCACCGTTCGTACCATAGCGCGCACATTCAAATCAAACGCCACGTCGAGATCGCTGTCCGCCATCTCCAGCACGGCCCCCGACTGCACAATGCCGGCGCAATTAAACAACACGTCGATGCGGCCAATACGCTCGACCAAGCCCCGGATCGCCGCGTTATCCCGCACGTCCAGCACATGCGTAAACATGCCGGGCTGTGCGGATAAATCCTGCAACGCTTGTGTGTCGATATCCGTCGCATGGACCGTGGCGCCCGCCCGGGCGAACGCCAGCGCCGATGCACGTCCTATCCCTTGTCCCGCGGCTGTTGCCAATACCACTTGGCCCTGCAAATGTCCTGTCATGGTAAGCCCTCTCGCATGAAATCCATGGCCCGGCCCGGTCTTACCGGTCGTCCGGGCCTGCCTCGGAATCAGGAACCGCTTTTCGCACGCAGATCGGCGAGCTCTTTTTGCACACGATCCACCACATCGGCGCCAATGGTGGCCTTGTGCTGTTCGTACACGACCTGTACCTTCTCGCGCATCCGTTTTTGCTCCTCGGGGCTCACCTGGTTGACCTTCAGGCCGGCTTCCTTGATTTTGTCCAGGGACTTGTCGTTCATGGCTCGAATCACTTTGCGCTCTTCTTGGCCACCCAATACGGCACACTCGCGCAGCGCGGCCTTTTCATCATCGGAGTAGCCCGCCCAGAGGGGTTTGGAGAACAACACCAGGAAAGGCGTGTAGGCGTGATTCGTCACCGAGATGAATTTCTGGACTTCGTAGAACTTCGACGTGTCGATGGTCACGAATGGATTTTCCTGGCCATCAATGGCGCCGGTTTCCAACGCGGAGAAAACTTCACCGAACGCCATGGGCGTCGCATTCGCTCCCATCGTGCGGAATGTATCCAGGAAGATATTGTTCTGCATGACGCGCAGTTTCAGGTCGCCGAAGTCTTCCCATTTATTCACGGCGTGCTTAGAATTGCTCAGGTTGCGAAAACCATTTTCCCAGTACGCCAGATTAACCACCCCTGCGGCGTCCAGCTTTTCGTTGATGAATTTGCCAAACTCGCCGTCCATGACGGCGTCGGCCTCTTTTTCATTGCTGAACAAAAACGGCAAATCGAAGACACCTAACGCGGGCACCAGTCCAACTAGCGGGGATGACGAGGTGATAACCGCCTCTTGTGTCCCCGAACGCAGTGCTTGCGTCGCTTGCAAATCATCGCCCAGTGAGCTGCTCCAGTACGCCGTGATCTTCATCTTGCCACCGGATTTATCCTGTAGGCACTGATTAAAGACCTTGACGCCATTGCCCACGGGATGGTCCTGAGCAAGCCCGTTGGACAAACGAATATTGCGCGACTTGAAATCACCCGCGGCGGATGCGGGGAGCGTGGCCCCCACACCGAGCGTGGCCATCACGACGGCCAATGCTAGTTTCTTCATTTGTATCTCCTCATCTGATTGGTGAAAGCTGACGTTTGACGTCGAGCCGTAAGCTGCGAGCTTGAAGAAAAGGCGAGTCTTATTGCTCGCTACGCACCACAATCTGCGATCGGTCGCCAGGCGGTAATACCGCATGGCGCCGAACTCAATACAGCCACTGCATGGGAACGGTGATCAGTTCCGGAAATATCACAAACAAAACCAGCAACACCGTGTAGGCCAGCAAGAACGGCATCACGCCCCACACGACACGGCCCAACGGCACCCGCGCCACACTGCTGACCACATTGAGGACCACGCCCACCGGCGGCGTCAGGAGCCCGATGCAGTTATTCATCACGAACATGACGCCGAAGTACACGGGATCGATCCCCGCCAATTTCACGATGGGTAACAACACAGGCGTCAAGATCAAAATGGTCGGAGTCAGATCCAGCGCCGTACCCACGACCATCACGAGCACCATGATGACGAACATCAGCATCTTGGGATGATCGATCAACGGTTCGATCAGCCCCTTGAGCTCACCCGGGATGTCCGCGGCGGTGATCAGCCAGGCCGACACCATGGCGGCCGCCACCAAGAACATCACGACGGCGGTGGTTTTCCCTGATTTCAGGAATACCTCATACAGATCGCGGATCTTGAGTTCGCGATAAACGAACATCCCCACAAACCACGCATACACGGCCGCCACGACGGCAGCTTCCGTGGGCGTCACGACGCCCATCCGTATGCCACCCAGAATAATCACCGGCATACCCAGCGCCCATGCACCGCGTCCCGTGGCTTGCAGACGCTGTTTCATCGTTTGTTTAGGCAGCGGCTTGATATCCGACTTGCGTACCAGCCATAGCCACATCGCAACCAGCGTGAACCCCATCATCAACCCAGGGGCAATACCGGCCATGAAGAGCTTGGAAATCGACACATTGGCTGCGACACCAAACACGATAAATGCCATGGAAGGCGGGATCACCGGCGCGATGATGCCACCCGAGGCGATCAAGCCGGCCGAACGCGGCACGTTGTAGCCGGCCTCACGCATCATGGGGATCAGAATGGCTGCCAGCGCAGCGGTATCTGCCGAGGCCGATCCTGACAAACTCGCCATGATGATGGCGGCCAGGATCGCGACAATCCCCAGGCCGCCCTTGATATGGCCGACGCACGCCAACGCGAAATCAATAATGCGGCGAGACAATCCCCCGGCATTCATCAACTCGCCGGCTAGCAAAAAGAATGGAATCGCCAATAAGGTAAACGTATCGGCGCCCGTGACCATGTTCTGCGCCACAATCTGCGCGTTGAACATATCCATGTGCCACATCAACATCACGCCGCAAAAAATCAACGCGAATGCGACAGGCACACCAATCGCCATGGCCCCGAGTAAAGAACCCACAAAAATCAGCAACGTCATCAGACAACCTCCGCAATCTGGCCGTCTTCACCCACAAAACGGGCGATCTCCTCGTCACTGATTTTCCCGGTGAGCACCTGTATCAATCGAAGGGCCGAGATCACAAAGCACGCCGCCCCCGTGAACAAGCCGATGCCGTAGACCCACGCCAAAGACAACCCCGTGACCGGTGCAAACATCGTCGCGTTGATATCGAACTGCATCTGCGCGCCCCAGAAAAAAATCGCAGAGCAGCCCATGACGACAATGTTGCTTAACGCCATGCAGATCAAACGTCCGCGACGGCTAAGCCGTTGCACCAGGCTTTCGATGCCCATGTGCGACTGCTCGTGGAAAGTCAGCACGGCTCCTACGAAGGTCAGCCATACAAAGCAATAGCGCGATAGTTCCTCAGACACCAAAATGCCGGAGTTGAATCCATAACGCAGCATGACATTTCCGAACACCATGAACACCATGGCCGCCAAAAGCAGCACCATGACGAGGCCCAGAAATTTATAAAATAAATTGGTGACTCCTTGCATACCTGTCTCCTTGATGCTCGCGCTAGGCCAGTCGGCGTGCGCGATGCGTTGAGGTCGTCGTACAGAGCAGAGCGGTGACTGACATGCGTCAGTCAGCCAGATAACGCTACATCATGGGTGTCAACACCCCCCGTTTCACCAGATTGCGCATCAACGCACCCACACCAAATGTCCATTCTGGGCAGGCATCGGACGTGTCGACCTCATTGACCAAACGGCCCAGTTGCGGCGCCGAGATACTGACCCGATCCCCCACCTCATGGGTAAAGCCCTGTCCTGCGCCCCGACGATCCTGCGTGGGGGAAAACATCGTGCCCAGGAACAGAACAGCGCCATCGGGATACTGATGGCAGCGATTCAGTAGCTGGTCGGCCAGATTGCGCGGCGTGCGGCTGATGGCGGACATGGCGCTGACGCCTTGCATATGAAAACCGTCCGGCCCTTGCACATCCAGGGAGACCTCCAACTGACCGATCGACGTCAACGTGAAATCATCGTCCAACAGGCGAATAAACGGACCCAGCGCGCAAGACGCGTTGTTATCCTTGGCCTTGCTTAACAACAGCGCGGACCGCCCTTCGAAATCGCGCAAGTTGACGTCATTGCCCAACGTCGCGCCGACGATACGACCATCCGAAGAGAGGGCGAGCACGACTTCCGGCTCGGGGTTATTCCACTGCGACCCGGGATGGATGCCGATGGCTGCGCCGCAACCAACCGCCGACATGGGCTGCGCCTTCGTGAAAATCTCGGCGTCTGGGCCGATGCCGACCTCCAGGTACTGGGACCACAATCCCATATCCTGGAGCAGCGCCTTGGCCTGGAGCGCCTTTTCAGAGCCTGCCACCAAGCCACGCAAGTTATCGCCCAACACCGGCGCCAGCTTGGCGCGTATCGACTGCGCACGCGAAGGATCGCCCTTGGCTTGCTCTTCGATCACCCGCTCTAGCATGCTGTCGGCAAACGTCACCCCGGCGGCCTTGATAGCCTGGATATCAATCGGGGCCAGCAAATCGCCAGCGGACCCGTCCAGGAAATCCTGCAGTGACCCTAATACCGGCAACTCGTCGTTTTGATCGAACTGCGCCAACAGGTCCGTACGCTCGAGCAACATTGACATGGTGCACGCCACCGCGCTCGCGTCATACACCTGGCCTTGACGTATAAATACGGGACATGGGCCGCCCGCCTGGTTCGACCACACGCGACCGACCAGGCGTGCCTGATCCGCATCATGCGGCACGATATCGGCCACGCTCAATCCGGCAATCATTTTTGACCTATGCATCACAATCTCTCTTTGCGTCATCCGTCGGACTATCCACTTGCAGCCCCAGACGTGAGGCTGCACCTAAAATATGGGCGCGCATGGCCGTGCGGGCCTGCATCATGTCGCCCAAGGCAACGGCATCACGTATCGCCGTATGTTCATCGACCGTGAGTTGCACGATCGTTTCGAGTTCGGCGCGCGCACGGGCGACGGCAATCGTGTTCGCGATTTTCTCGCCAACGAAGCCCACGAACATCGAGTAGTACTCGTTCTGCGTGCCTTGCGCCAAGGCACAATGAAACGCCAGGTCGGCTTGCATCCCTTCGGTCGTCCAGCGCGTATCCATATCACGCATAATGCCGAGCGCATCGTCCAGCCGCTGCAAATCCTCGGCCGTATGATGCAACGCCGCCAGCCCTGCCGCCTCGACCTCCAGCGGCATGCGCAACTGAAATAAACTGCGAAAACTTTCCGGATTCGACAAATCCATGCTGTCGATACGGATCACGGGCCGACGCTGTGTCTCCAGCACGAAGGCGCCCACGCCCTGGCGCGTATCCAGCAGGCCCTCATTGCGCAGTTGTGCAATGGCCTCGCGCACCACCGAACGGCTGACCCCAAAGGTCTTGGCCAGCTCGTGCTCGGTGGGCAGCTTTTCACCGCCTTTCAGACGGCCCGCCGCGATTTCCTGTCCTATCGTCGCAGCGATCTTGGCAGGCAAATGCTCCAAGCGCTGGATCTGTCCAAAATTAACCATCTATTCCTGCTACGTTGTGACAATAAACACCGAGACGACGACCCTCATGTGTCCAGCCGGATCTGACAATTGGGGTTCAACATCAAGTGGGGATCAATCGCCCGCTTGATCGCCACCAGCAAATGACGGCGCGGCTCGCTGAGTCGCGCCTCGAATTCGCCGCGTTTGAGGCGGCCAATGCCATGTTCGGCGCTGATACTGCCGTGAAACTCGTCGATCACAGCGTTAATGCAGTCCTTGGCATCATGGATAATTTGCTCGCGGTCGACGGCATTCGCCGTCACAGGCGGCAGCACATTGATGTGCACGTTGCCGTCGCCGACGTGCCCATACGACAACGTCAGGCACTGGGGAAATGCCTGCCGCAAGCGCTCCTCGGCCTGTTCGACAAATTCGGCCAGACGCGATAGCGACACCGATACGTCCGTACGCAGGTGGGCTCCCCGCTTGGCTTGGCCTTCGTTCATGGCCTCGCGAATCTTCCACAGATTCGCGGCCTGCGCGCGCGACGCGGCCACCACACCGTCATGCATCAGCCCGTCATTCATCACATTTTCGAGAAACTGTTCGAGCAACGCGCGAATATCCACCAGCCCCGAACCCGAGATCTCCATCAGCACGTAGCCGGGATGATCCGCGGCGATGGGCACCGTCAAACTGGGGAGCGCCTCGCGAGCCAGCATTAACGCGGCGGGCGGCATGAACTCGAACGCCGTCATCAGATCGCAGCAGTCGCGTCGCGCACGGCGATAGAGCGCAATAGCGGACTGCAACGAATCCACCCCAAGCAACGCCGTTTCGATCTGCTCGGGACGCGGGTACAGTTTGAGCGACACGGCCGTCACGATGCCCAAGATTCCCTCGGCGCCGATAAACAACTGCTTGACGTCCATGCCACGGTTGTCCTTGCGCAGCGACCCCAGCGCATCCAGGATCGTGCCATCGGGTAACACCACCTCCAGTCCCAGCACCTGATCGCGCGCCATGCCATAGCGCAGCACATTGATGCCACCCGCGTTGGTGCTGATATTGCCGCCAATCTGGCAACTACCCTCGGCGCCCAATGACAACCCCAAAAACAGTCCGGCGTCGTCGGCGGCCTCCTGGATTTGCTGCAGGATGCACCCCGCCTCGACCACGGCGGAAAAATCATCGGGATCCATCTGGCGCACGCGATTCATGCGCTCCAGGCTCAATACCACCTGACGCTGGGGGTCATCCGGCGTGGCGCCCAGCACCAGTCCCGTATTGCCGCCCTGCGGAACCACCGCCAATCCCAAATCGGCGCAAGCCCTGACTGCCTGGGCCACGGCCTGCGTGGAATCCGGACGCAGCACTGCAACGGCGCCCGTCGTGACATCGCCGTGCCAATCGCGGCAGTAACGCTGTTGATCCGCAACATCGGTAATCACCGAGGTCGCGCCCAACCGTCGCACCAATGCCGCCTGCAACTCGGAAATGTCGGGAGCAACGGGCGATGTCATGCGGAATCCTGAAAATTTTGCGTAGGCATGTTTTTACCAGTAGTCAGCTTGTCAGACAACCCTATAATAGGTCGTCAGGTTACTTGGAAGTCGTTAATCTGCCTACTAGAGATCAACCCTAAGCCCTTCACTAACAACACAACAACAAGACCCACAAAGATCGGGTGTGTGGACACCCGGAGGAGACACACATGCATATCGCCATCATTGGCGCAGCAGGAATGGTCGGTCGGAAACTGACGGCGTCGTTGGTACGCGACCCGATGCTCAAACCCCACCACGTCGACCGAATGACGCTCTGGGACGTGCTGCCACCGGAAGCACCGTCGGACTTTCACGGGCGAGTCGATTGCCACGCCGCTGACCTGTCCGAGCCTGGACAGGCGGAGAAGGTGATAGCATCGCGCCCGGATCTGATCGTGCACTTGGCTGCGATCGTGTCGGGCGAGGCCGAGCTGGATTTCGACAAGGGGTATCGGATTAATTTAGACGGGTCGCGGGCGCTGTTCGACGCGATCCGCGTGCAATCGCTGGCCGACGGCTATCACCCCCGTCTTATCTTCGCCTCATCGATTGCCGTGTATGGCGCGCCGCTGCCCTACCCTATCCCCGATGATTATCACCACACGCCGTTGACGAGCTATGGCACGCAAAAAGCCATCAGTGAGCTGCTGCTGGCCGATTACACACGTCGCGGTTTTTTCGAGGGCATAGGCATACGCCTGCCCACCCTGTGCATCCGGCCCGGCAAACCCAACAAGGCCGCATCGGGCTTTTTTTCCAGCATTCTGCGCGAGCCGCTAGTTGGCCAGGAGGCCGTGCTGCCGGTCCCGGAAGACGTGCGTCACTGGCACGCCTCGCCGCGCTCGGCGGTGGGATTCTTGCGTCATGCCGCCACGCTTGATCTGCAGCCGCTCGGACCGCGGCGCAATCTCAATATGCCTGGCGTCAGCGCCACCGTGGGCGAGCAGATAGAGGCGTTGCGCCGTATCGCCGGCGACAAGGCCGTGCGCCTGATTCGACGCGAACCGGATGACATGATCACGCAAATGGTTCAGGGATGGGCGCCGGGGTTCACCGCCCAGCGGGCTCGGCAGCTGGGTTTCACGGCAGAGTCTTCATTCGACGAAATTATTCGCGCACATATCGACGACGAACTGAATGGCCAGTTGCTTTAGGAGCACGCAATGAACAACGGTAAAAAGCCTGTCAAACGACTGCGTTCGCTGGACTGGTTCGACAATCCCGATCATATCGACATGACGGCGTTGTACCTGGAACGCTTCATGAACTATGGCATCACGCCCGAGGAACTGCGCTCAGGCAAGCCGATTATCGGCATTGCCCAAAGCGGCAGCGACCTCGTACCCTGCAACCGGGTGCATCTCGAGTTGGTCAAGCGCGTGCGCGATGGCATTCGCGATGCGGGCGGCATTCCGATTGAGTTTCCCACGCATCCATTGTTTGAAAACTGCAAGCGCCCCACCGCCGCGCTGGATCGCAACCTGGCCTACTTGGGACTGGTGGAAATCCTGTACGGCTACCCCATCGACGGCGTCGTGCTGACCACCGGTTGCGACAAGACCACACCCTCTGCGCTGATGGCCGCCTCGACGGTCGACATCCCCGCCATCGTCCTGTCCGGCGGCCCCATGCTGGATGGCTGGCATGACAATGAACTGGTGGGGTCCGGCACGGTCATCTGGCGCTCGCGCCGCAAGCTCGCGGCGGGGGAAATCAACGAGGCGCAATTCATGCAGGCGGCACTGGACTCTGCCCCGTCGGTGGGACACTGCAACACCATGGGCACCGCATCCACGATGAACGCAATGGCCGAAGCCCTAGGTATGTCGCTCACGGGCTGTGCGGCGATTCCGGCCGCGTATCGCGAACGCGGCCAGATGGCCTATCGCACCGGTCGACGCGCCGTCGAACTGGTGATCGATGACATCAAACCGTCGGACATCATGACGCGTGCGGCGTTCCTCAACGCGATACGCGTGAATACGGCCCTGGGCGGATCGACAAATGCGCAACCTCACTTGATGGCAATGGCGCGTCATGCCGGCGTGGAACTCCCGCTGGATGATTGGCAACGCGAGGGCTATGACCTGCCGCTATTGGCCAACGTGCAGCCGGCGGGTAAGTATCTGGGCGAGCGCTTTCATCGCGCGGGCGGTGTGCCGGCCATCATGTGGGAACTGCTGCAACAAGGCAAACTGGATGGAGACTGCCCCACCGTTACCGGCCAGACCGTGCGCGAAAACCTGCAAGACCGCGAAAGCACTGACCGCGACGTGATCTTCCCGTACGCCGCCCCCGTGAAAGAACGCGCCGGTTTTCTGGTACTCAAGGGCAATTTGTTTGACTTCGCCATCATGAAGACCAGCGTCATTTCTCCGGAATTCCGTCAACGGTATTTGAGCGAGCCGGGCCGCGAAGGGGTCTTTGAGTGCCGGGCGATCGTGTTTGACGGATCCGAGGACTATCACCGCCGCATTAATGATCCTGACTTGAATATCGACGAACACTGCATGCTGGTCATTCGCGGCGCCGGTCCGATTGGCTGGCCGGGTTCGGCAGAGGTGGTGAACATGCAACCGCCCGATGCCCTATTGCGGCGTGGGATATCCAGCCTGCCAACGCTGGGCGATGGCAGGCAATCGGGCACGGCCGATAGCCCTTCCATTCTGAATGCCTCTCCCGAAAGCGCGGCAGGCGGGGGATTGTCGTGGCTGCGTACGGGTGACATCGTGCGCATCGATCTGAATCAAGGGCAGTGCGATGCGCTCGTCGACGACGCGGAAATCTCGCGTCGCCAGCAACACGACGGCATTCCCGCCGTGCCGCCCGATGCCACGCCCTGGCAAATGATTTATCGGCAGCGCGTGGGGTCGCTGGCAGAGGGTGCCGTGCTGGAAGACACGTTGCCATTCCGCCAGATTGCTAAACGGATGCCGCGGCATAATCACTGAGCTCGGGCTGGCGTCAGGAGGCAGGGGTCGTGGATTTCTGAGGGGCGAAAAGGTTGCGCCGCGTGAACAACAGCGTGCCAAAGAGCAGTGCAGGAATCGCGATCAGAATAAAGGCGATGCGATAGCTGTCAAACAGCGACGCGACCACCCCGAACAGGGCCGGCCCCAAGACCACGCCAAAGAACGTGCACGTCAGGGCGCCACCCGTGGCCAGGCTGGTTTTGCCAGCCGGCGCCTGACGCGCCACCTCTGCCAGATAGACGCCATTCCAGCCGACCGCCGCCGCGCCCAATATCATCAAGGCCAGCGCCACCAGCGGTACGGGCGCGTTGGCCGGCAACAAGGCCAGCCCAATCGTGCCCACGCCCATCAACAGCGCCAGGCTAAACAACATGCCCACGGCCCCGAGATAACGGTCCGCGCACCACCCCCATAAAATGCGTCCGACAACGCCGGCGACCTGACCCAGCGATAACATTGCCCCTGCCGCAATCAGGGTATAGGCCAGGCCGTCGTGCAAATACGTGACGACATAGGCGCTGAACGACCACTGTACCGCCGAAAAACAAAACGACGCCGCCGCCAGGAGCGTCAACGATCGCCGCGAAAAAATCAGCATCAACGGCGCGCGCAAGTCGCCTAGTCCCGCCCGGCGATCCGGCTTGCGATCCGCATCCAGTTCGTCGCGTACGACCTGGGCCAGCAGCGCGCACAGCAGACACGCCAGCGCCGTTACCAGCAAGACCCCATGCCAGCCGATCGTCATTTCCAGTTTGGGCGCCAATAACCCGGCCAGCACGCCGCCTAGCGGCACGCCGGTCTGCTTAATGGAAAACACCAACGATAGTCGACGGGCCGATGTCGTTTGAATCAGTAAGTGCGAGCTGGCGGGCGTGATCGGCCCATAACCCAGACCCAGCAACAGGGCGCCTCCGGCCAGCGCGACCCAGTGACCTAGCATACTGAGCAGCAACCCCACCGCGCACAAGACCAATCCCCACTGACTCGCCCGAATCGCTCCCTGCCGTTGGACCCAACCGCCCGCCATCAGGCTGCCCAGCATCGCCCCGACATAGATCAGGGAAACATAGACGCCGATCAACTCGGCCGGCACGACCAATGCGGCGGCCGCCACCAGCGCCTGCACCGTCAGCGTAATCGCCAACGTTCCCGCTCCGGAAATTTTCACGCGGGCACCTGCCAGTCTCGCCGGAACGACTCGCGATAGCTAAAACGATCCGCGGGATGCACACTGACAGCGAACTCGATCAGTGAATCACGTGCATCCAGGTAACGACGTTCCAGTCGCAACCCTGCGGAACCCGGCTTGGATCCCAGGCGCGACGCCGTCGCCTTGTCGAGCACGACCCCACGGATTTCCTGATGCACCGTCCGGATCTGCAGGTCGAACTGCTCTTCCAACACCGCATACACTGCCTTGGTCATTCGGCCGCTGATGCCTGTCACGGCCCGAAATGGCGGGGCAATGTAGGTATCTGTCAGGCAAATCGGCGCATCATGCGCCTCGGTATAGCGTAGCCCCCAAACATGCAGCCACACCTCTCCGGGCGACGCATCCAGCGTATCCGCCAGTTCGCTGTCGACATTGATCAACGCCTGGCCCTCGATTTCCAACGAGGTTTCGTAGGCGTACTGCCGCAGGTCGGTGATTCCCGACATGGTCTGCGTGTACTGCGTGACCGGTGCGTCGGTCAAGACGCGACTGCCGACACCAGCCTGACGCGTCACCATGCCCCTCAGTACCAGTTGCTTGATCGCCTCGCGCACCGTAAAGCGCGATACGCCAAACTGGTCACAGAGCTCAAACTCGGTGGGCAATAAACCGCCCACCGGATAGCGACCGGAACGGATCTCATTGATCAGCGTCGTGGCCAGCTGCAGATATCGCGGACGGCCACCCGGTGCTTCGATTTTTACAGTCATAACACAGCATTCTTCCTCAGCCTGGCAATCTGGTCGGGCCCGTATCCCGCCTGCGCCAGTAGATCTTCTGTATCCACGCCCATGGCAGGCGCCGCTCGCGCCAACGGGACCTCGCCGGGACAACGGATAGGCGAGGCGACGCTCCTGATCGGACGCCCGTCGGCATCGTAGGCATCCAGCAGACATTCCCGCGCCTGGACGAAGGGGGTATCAAGCGCTTGCGCTACATCATAAACCGGCGCCGCGGGCACGCGGCCGGCAAAGCGTGTCATCCAGTGTTCGGTCGACGCTGTCATGAAGACGGCCTCGAGCTCCTGATTGAAGCTTTCGCGATGTTGCAGACGATCCTTGAAGCTGCGGTAGTTCGGATTTTCGGCCCATTCGGGATGATCCATGGCTTGCGCGAGCAGGGGCCAGAATTTTTCCTTGTTACACATAATGAAAATCCAGCCGTCTGCCGTACGGTACAACTGGCTTGGCACCAGCGAGGGATGACCGGAGCGAGGCGCTCGCCCTGTGGTGTGGCCGCCGTTCAGATACCAGGTGGCCACATAACCCAGCGTGTGCAAGGCGACATCAAACAAACTGACATCCACATCGCGCCCGACGCCACTCTGGCGCGCGCCCAGGACCGCCGAGACCAGGCCCAGCGCGGCGGTCGTGCCCGTCATCAAGTCGACCACAGACAAGCCAAAGCGCGACGGCGGCCCGTCCGGCTCGCCCGTCAGCGAGAGGTAACCCGTCTCGGCCTGCATCAGGTAGTCGTATCCCGGCCAACTGGCGCGCTCCCCCTCTCGGCCATAGGCGGAAAGATGCACGCAGACGATATCCTGACGGACCTCGCGCAGGGCTTCGTACGTTAGTCCCAGCTTTCCCGGCAAATCGCCGCGCAAGTTGTTGAATACGGCATCCGCTTCCCGACACAGATCATGAAGCACCTGCCGACCCTCATCATGCTTTAGATTCAGTGTGACGCTTTTCTTGTTGCGGTTGAAAGCTTGATAGAAATGGCTATCTCCGGGTCCAAAATAATGCGGCCCGACCGCACGCCCCACATCCCCGCCATCGTGCGGATTTTCTATCTTGATGACCTCGGCACCGAGGTCGGCCAGATGCTGCGTGCCAAACGGCCCTGCCCCATATTGCTCTACCGAAACAATGCGCAACCCTGTCAACGGCAAGCTCATATACGGTTCCTCTGCACCAATTGCTTGGAAATGATGATCCGCTGCATTTCATTGGTCCCTTCGCCAATGACCAGCAACGGCGCATCGCGATAAAAGCGTTCGACCAGGTATTCCTTCGAATAGCCATATCCGCCGTGGATACGCACGGCCTCCAGGCTATTCTCGACCGCGGTTTCCGTCGCAAAAAGCTTGGCCATGCCCGCCTCCATATCGCAACGCTCACCCCGGTCGTAGGCCTCGGCCGCGCGCAAGGTCAATAGGCGCGAGGCCTCGGTGCGCGTCGCCATATCACCCAGCTTGGTCTGAATGGCCTGATGCTCACAAATAGGCTTGCCGAACGTCTTGCGCTGCTGAGCGTACTTCACCGCCTCCCGCAGGGCCGCCTGCGCCACGCCGACGCCGCGCGCAGCGACATTGATGCGCCCCAGTTCCAGGCCATTCAACACCATTTGCAGCCCACGCCCCTCGACCCCGCCAATCAGCCTGTCTGCCGGAATGCGATAGTCCTCGAACACCAACTCCGTCGAATCGATCCCCTTGTAACCCAGTTTCTCCAACTGGCGGCTCACCGTAAAGCCGGGACCTTTTTCCGCGATGAACAGACTCATGCCTTTGTGGCGCGGCTCGGCTTGAAGGTCGGTTTTCACCAGCAGTGCAAAACAATTGCCGTGGTAGCCATTCGTGATCCACATCTTGGCCCCATTGACGACATAGGCATCACCATCACGACGCGCGACGGTGCGAATGGCCTGCAAGTCCGTTCCGCAATCGGGTTCGGTCAACCCGATGCCGCCGCGCAGCTCACCCGTGGCAAATCGGGGAAGATAGGCTTGCTTCTGCGCCTCGGTGCCGTTGCGCTGCACCGCTGTCGCCATAATCAAATGGGAATTCAAGATGCCCGAAAGCGACATCCATTCTTCCGATATGCGCTCGATGATCTTGGCATACGTTACCGTCGATAAGCCAAGCCCACCATATTCCGGCGCGATCAGGCAGCCGAACAAGCCCATCGCCTTCATCTTCTCGACGATCTCTTCTGGATACGTATCGTCGTGTTCAAGCTGCCACACGTGCGGCCGTACTTCCTGCTCCAGAAAGCGTCCCACCATATCCAGGATCAGTTGCTCCTGGCCGTCATCACGGTCCGTCATGTCGTCCTCTCCTCAGTATGTTGAATGCGTCAGGCGGCGGCTTAAGCCTGCCCCAATTGATCTGCCAGCGCGCGCGCCGAACCTTGCTCCAGCCGCAATACGCTTTGTTCGATGGATTCGGCACGCGCCGCGGAAACTTGACGCAACGCGTTGTCGCGATACTTGCCACGAATGTCTTCTGTTGTCAGGGGCCGGTCTTCCGCACCACGGTTGACGGCCTCGCGCTCACGCAAAATTCGACCGTCATTGAGTTCCACAATGACCTCGCCCGAGTAATGTTTGGGGAACCCGCTGTGCGGATCACATTGATAGTCAGTTATGGCCGCCAACGCCAGCACGGCAGGATCCCGCAACGCGCTCTCCTCTAAGTCGTCCAACGTCAAACCGCCTTTGCACAACGCGGTACCGACCAGATAGGGAATACTGAATTGCGCCTCGTAACTGTTGGCAGGCTTGCGCTTGGCGGCCTCCGGCTCGCAAACGGTCTTGACGACCTCTTGCGGCACCAGCACCGTAATGCGCCGTACCTGTTCCGGCCGCACCCCTTGCGCGTGCAATCGTGTCGCCGCGTCCACGCTGGCATGCGTAAAGTGGCAGGCGGGTAGCGGTTTGACTGACACACGTGGCACCTCCCACTGCTCGCCCAGATCAGCCGACGCCAGGCTCAAGTCGTAGTCAGCGTCCCCAAGATGACTGGCATACAGGCCAAAGCGCCCCTCATAGGCCAAGCGTGTGCCGGTGTAGCCATGCTTGCCAAAGGTCGCGGCAGTGATCCCGCCGTTGGCCGCCCAGCCGGGGTGCATGCGTTTGTTCCACGCGCCGTCGTTCAAGAACTCCAGACTGCCAGACGCGATAGACAGCGCAATGCCCTGAGCATCCACCATCTGTTTTGCATTCAGGCCCAGCAGCCAGCCGGCCGCCAACGTGCAGCCGAACGTACCGATCAGTCCGGTAGGATGAAAACCCACCTGGTGAAAGCCGCCTTTCGCAACCGCGCCCAACCGTGTCGCGACCTCCATGCCCAGCACATAGGCGGCCACCATGTCCGCACCGGATCGATCATCACGCGCGGCCAGCGCCAGTACAGTAGGCAGTACGGAGGCCGTGGCGTGAATCACGCCGCGTGCGTGCGTGTCGTCGTAATCCAAGCCGTGCACCAGCACCCCATTGAGCAGCGCCGCATTACGCGGGTCCATCCTGACGGACGTGCCGATCACGATGCTATCGCCGCCTCCATCCAACTCACCGACGGCGGCCATCGCTCGTCGCGCAAAGTCGTAGCCATGCGAGGCCAGGGCAATACCAATCGAGTCCAGCATCAGCAAGCGCGCGCGCTCGCGGACCTCGGCGGGAATGCGTTCGGCCTTGAAGCCAGCGGCGTAATCCGCCAGCAATTCGGATAATGCTTGCCCGACCACGGGCGTATCGACATTGTCTTTCATAAGGATTCTCCAGCAGAAACACGTTCGGGCATCAACTCACCAGCGTCAGCGATATCGCGGGAACAAAGGTAATCAACGCCAGCGATATCAAACGAGTCAGATAGAAGGGAACAACACCGCGCGCCACCTGCTCGACGGGAATGCGAGCGATGCCACTCATGACGAACAGATTCAGACCAATAGGCGGCGTCAGCGTGGCAACTTCGACGTTGGCCACCATGATCACGGCAAAGTGCACCGGATCAATACCCAGATGCGTGGCCATGGGGAATAGCAACGGCGCGGTCAACACGATCATGGCCACGCCGTCCAGAAACATGCCCAGCACCAGCAAAACCGCATTGGCCAGCAACAGAAACTGCCAGGCCGACATATCCATGCTTTCCATCGCGCCAATCAATGAAGCGGATACGCCCATGCGCGCCAGAATGAAACCAATCAGGCTGCCGCCCATGACCACCATGAAGATCATGGTCGACTGCAGAATCGACTCTTGCGATGCCAGCCATACGCCACGCCAATTCATGGTGCGATACACCACCACGCACAGCAGCGCCGCGTACCCGGCGGCCACAGCCGACACTTCAGTCGGCGTAAAGATGCCGAGATAGATCGTGCCTAACACGATCACCGGCATCGACAAGGCGCCGGCCGCGCGCGGCAAGCGTTTCGCGAAACCCGCCAGATCAGGCTTTCCCGTCGTATCGCCATAGCCATAACGACGCGTCAGGTAGATCGTCGTCAACAACAGGAGCGCCGCCTCCATCAGGCCAGGCAGAATGCCGGCCACAAAGAGCTTGTCGACGGGAATCCCCACAATGGAGCCGATCAGAATGAAACCCAATGACGGAGGAATCATCAAACCCAGCGTCCCCCCCACTGCCACTAATGCGGCAGAGAAACGCGGCGGATAGTGCTCTCGTTTCAACCCGTCGACCGTCGCCGCGCCAATGGCGGCGGCAGACCCGACGCTCGATCCCGAAACCGCCGCAAAGAAGACGCACGACAGCATCACTGTCAACGCCAGCCCGCCTCGCACGCAGCGCACCAGGCTACCGATCAACTCGATCATCACGGCCACGATATTGCCGCGCATCATGAGATTGCCCATCAACACGAACATGGGAATCGCCATCAACGGGTAACTATTGATCGACTTGAACGCCGTCTGCGCGACGACCGTCAGCGGAACACCGTCTACGGACATCACCATGCCGCTGGATATCAGTCCCATGGCCGTTCCGACGTGCGCCCCCAGCGCCAGCAACACCAACAACCCAATTACGGAAAGTCCTAATGTCATAGCAGTGGCTCCTGACGGCTTAGCGCGGTGGCGACGCCGGCGTCCGGTGTCTCGTCGATAGGCTCAGGCGCAAAGGGATCGCCCCAACGCCAGGCGTACCAGGCAGCGCATGCGTAATACAGAAACAACGCCACGCCACCCACCGGCATCGCCAAAAACAGCAACCACATGGGCAGCTCCAGTGACGACTCGGACACCATGCCCATGGAATAAAACCGCTGTACTTGAGGAATGGACGAATACGCCAGGATGAACGCGAACAGCATGCCGGCCACGCAAGAAAGCAACCACACGGCACGCTGCAGGCCGCGCGGCAAACGCTGCACCAGCAATTCCGTACGGATGTGATAGTGACGAAAGCCGGCAACGCCCAGTGTCAGGAAGAATGCCCACACCATTAAAAAGCGAACCGACTCTTCGGCCCAGAAATAGCTGACATTCAGAACGTAGCGGCTAAACCCCTCCAGAATCATGATGCCGGTCGCGCCCAACGCAAGGACAGTGCCCACCGCCAGGATGATTCTGGATAGCCAGCCTAGCTGGCCGAAAACCGGCGCGGCGCGCGGGGCAGCCGTTGCCTTGTCAGGCAAAGGCTGTCTCGCGTGCAGTGGGCCAGGCTTAAGATCACTTGCCATCATGGATGCACTCCTGGCGAGTTTTTTCTAATTGCGCAATCACATCCGCATGCTTGTTGCGAAAACCCTCACCCGCGGCCAGAAAACGTTCTTTCAGCTTATTGACCTCGTCGGGCGCCATCACGCGGTAATGCCCCCCTTTACCGACCATCTGATCAATCAGCGCCTTATCCTTGGCCACGGTCTCCTTCCATTGCCGCGCGATGATTTCGCTCAGCACCTCTTGAATCGCTTTTTTCTGTGCATCAGGTAATGCGTCCAGCCATTGCTTATCCACGGTCACGGCTGACGTTGCCAATCCCATGCCTGGTGCCAGCGTGGCGTACTTTGCTGTCTTTCCCAGCACATCGACCCACCCCGCCGGCGAAGTCATTGCGCCGTCGATCGCGCCCTGCGATAGCGCCGCCGACATTTCTGAGGCCGACATTGAAATGGGGCTGGCTTGTACCGAACGCATCGCGTCCAACATGATCTGCCCGCCAATCACGCGAATTTTCTGACCCTTTAGATCCGCGACGGTCTGAATGTCATGATCCTTCATCAGGAAAATCAGATCTGCCGTGCGCAAGAACCCTAGAATCTGCATGCCACGGGGCTCCAGATAACCCGAAATCTGACGCGTAAATCCATTCGCGAAACACGCGTTGGTCATTTCTTCTGTCGTTAGTGCAAACGGCAGACTGGCGATCCCCACGCGCTGATCAAACTGCTCTAGCCGCGAAGACACGGGCCACACCATGTGCACGGCACCCGTACCCAGTGCGGCCAGACCATCACGATCGTTATAGAGCTGCGACGCGGGGAAATACTTTCCTTTGATCGCACCGTCAGTCCGCTTGTCGACTTCAGTGATGAACTGCTCGATATACGGACTGGGATTGGTCGCCAGTGGGATCTCACTGGTGATGATCATTTCTGTTCCGTTCGCGGCTGACGCCCACCCGACAACCAGCGTTGTCATCCAGAATGCGGCTTTACTCCAGCATGCCTTCATGTTGCCTCCTTTGTCGTTTGACGACGCCCTGATGGGTCGCGCGGGAATTGATCGTCGTGTGCTGCGTAATCGTTGGGATGCTGTTGATGCCATTGCGTCGCTTGTTGATACAGCCGGCCTAACGCCAACACCCTGTCTTCGCCCAGCGGAGGGCCAACCAGTTGCATCCCTAAAGGCAACCCTCCCGTCCCCCCGCCGATCGGTACGCTCAGCACGGGCAGCCCCAAATAATTGATGCCTCGTGTCCATACCGACAACAAGGAGAACTCGCGTTCCAGCCGAGCTTGGTCCCCGACTCGGGTGTCCTCGACAAGCGGCGCCACACCCGGTGTGCTGGGCAACAACAGCACGTCTGCATCGCCCTGCACCTCACGCAAATAGCGCTGCAAAAAGGGCTCGCGCAAACGCAAGGCATCGTAGTAATCCACGCCTGACACCAAGAAGCCGCGCGAAATGCGCCGACGCACCTGATGTCCATAGGCATCTCCCTGTTGGCGCAACCAGCGCTGATGCATCGCGGACGCTTCGACAACGAGCAAAATGGACGCCAGCACCCCTGCCCGTTGCAACATCGGATAGGGCGACGGCACGGTCACACACTCCACGCCCGATGTGCGCAACACCTGCACGGCTTCGTCCAGCGATCGCCGCATCTCTTGCGACAGCGGATCCTCATCTCGCCATTGAGGTACCGCCACACGCAGACGACGTTGTGCCGCGCCCACCGCGACCCGCGCATCCAGACAGGACCCGTCCGCAGGGTCCGGTCCCGCCATGGCCTGATAGGCCTGACCGCATAATTCGGCCGATCCCGCCAATGGGCCAATGCAATCCAGGCTTGCCGATAACGGCATCGCGCCTGCGACACTGATGCGATGCTGGGTCGGTTTCAGCCCGGTTAATCCACACAGCGCAGCGGGCAACCGAATGGAACCGCCGGTATCGGAGCCGATCGCGAGCGGCACATGCCCGGCCGCCACCGACATGGCCGCGCCGCTGGAACTGCCTCCCGAGACCCGATCCGTATCCCAGGGATTGCGGCCCGGCCCATAAGTAGCATTCCAACCTGTGGGAGACATGGCAAACTCCGCCATATGTTGCGTGCCCAATACGATGGCGCCCGCCGCACGCAAGCGCGTCACGATCGTCGCGTCGATACGGGCGGGCGCACTATCAGAACGCAAGGGCGTTCCCCAGCCCGCAACCCGGCCTTTCAGGTCAAACATATCCTTGATCCCGACAGGCATGCCATGCAAAGGGCCTCGTACTCGACCCTGGCGCCGCTCGTCGTCGCAGTGGCGCGCGGCCTCCAACGCCGCATCGGCATCGATACTCATCCATGCCAATTTTCCTGGCGCCGAACGCGCTATCGCGGCCAGACTGGCACGCACCCAGTCTTCGCTGCTCATGACGGCAGTCTTTTCGGCAACAGGCACATCGAACCATGGCTGCGGCGCCAACGCTTGCAGCACGTGGCCAAATGGCACGGCCATCTGCGTCATCGATAATGTCGCCGTTTCCTGCGCCAGAGTCGCCGTCAAGGCGGCCACAACCTCGGTCAACTCCGCTAAATCTCGATCATTCACGGGCAGATTGCACTCGCGCGCCCCATGCACTGCCGACGCTGTCGGGGTACTCACGTCAGGCCCCGCAGCGTTTGGTGATCTCGTCGACCTGCTTCACTACCTCGGGATATTTGTCGGTGTAGGCCTTTTTGGCAACATCGGCGCGGGCTTTCCACTCTGCCGAGGCGGCCTCGTCGGCAACGCGGTAGGTCGAGCCCTGCTCTTCCATTTTTTTCACCAGCTTGGCGTCAGCCTCGCGGGCCTCTTCCCATTGGCGCTGGACAATACTGTTCAGGCTGTCGGTCACGGCCTTGCGCTGCGAATCCGTCAGCGCATCCATCCAGTTGCGATCGACCACGACCGCATAGGTCGCCAGTGACATGCCAGGAACATGGAAGGCGTATTTGCCAGTCTTGCCGATCATCTCGGCCCAACCCGCCGGTGAGGTCAACACGCCGTCAATCGCGCCCTGCGCCAAGGCCGTGCTCATTTCCGACGCGGCCATCGAGATCGGACTGGCATCAAAGCTGCGCACCATGTCCAGGAAGATCCGCCCCCCCGTCACCCGCAGCTTCGCGCCTTCCATATCTTTCAGTGATTTCACATCGCGATCGCGAAAAATGAAGAACAGGTCAGCGGTACGCAGCAACCCCAGCACCTGCAGCTGGCGGGACTTCAAGCGGTCGGAAATCAGTGCCGTCAGACCGTTCGCAAAGCACGCGTTCTCCATCTTCTGGTCCGACAAGCCAAATGGCAGATTCACATAACCCAAGCCAGGATCCAACGTTTCCAGGCGAACGGAGACAGGCCACACCATATGCACGGCGCCTGTGCCCAACGCCGCCATACCGTCCTGATCGTTGTACAGCTGTGACGCGGGAAAGACTTTGACCTGCACTTCACCATTGGTGCGCTTGGCGACATCCTTGGCGAACTCATTCATGTAGCGCGTTTTCCAGTGCGACGCGGCGACTTCCGACGTCAGCACCATCTCGACGGCTCCGGCACTCAAGGGGACGATCAACGTAAGGAACAACAATGCAGCCCGGCGCAATAGCGAATGAAACATGGCAATATCTCCTGGATGAGTACTGCAATGCAGCACGTGCACGATCCTGGCGCACAGCGCTGCGGCGTTTTCAGCAAAATTTGTCGCGCGATGTTGGAAAAACAGGTGTGCCGACTATTGATCGCCCACACCATGCCCGCGCTTGGGCACCAGGCACGACCGGATGAAGTTCATCACTTCAACGCCATTCTGGTTATAGGCACGCGTCAGTGTCGTTACGATGCCCTGTGTTGGTCGACTGCGCGATTCACGCAACTCCAGTACCTCTGACTCGGCATATAAGGTATCGCCGGCAAAGACCGGGGCAGTCAGATTGATTTCTTTCCAGCCCAGATTCGCGATGGCTTTGCCGCTGACGTCGGCGACGGTCATGCCTAAGACGACTGCCACCGTCAGGCCACTGTTGACCAGCAATTTGCCAAACTCGCTTTTGGCAGCGTGCGCGGCATCGCAATGCATGGGATGAAAATTCATCGTCATCAGCGAGAACTGAATGTTGTCCGCATCGGTCAAGGTGCGGCCCGGTCGGTGTTCGTACACCGCCCCCACTTCGAACTCCTCCAAATAACGACCGAAACTGAAGCGATATCGCTTGGGGCTCACTGCCACGACTTCCATTTTGTCTCCTTTGTCTTATTTATCACTTTGTCTGGACAAATGATCCAACAAAGGAAGAGTCCTTGTCAACGATTTTTCTTCCCGCGGCGCAGCAACGGGGATGTTCAGTCGGATACGGTCAGAGAAATCTCTTCGAGATTGACGCCGTATTGGTATCGCGTAGTTGTCACCACGCGCCTGGCTCAGCGCCGCGTCTGGCGGTTTTCGCCATAGTGTTTTTGCGCCAGCGACACGGCCATGCGCAACAATGGCGAATCGGATTCGCGCGGCCAAATCATCTGACTGACCGAGCGAGCCTGGTGCTCGAAGGCGATGAACTTCGTTCCCGCCAGGCCGCTGCGTGCCAGGCAGGCTGGCACAACCGACACGCCCAACCCCTGCGACACGAGCGCGGCCACGCTGAGCCAATGCCGCACCTCATGGCGAATAACAGGATGAAAGCCCGCGGTCACGCACAGCGACAGCACGGTCTCGTGATAACTGGGCGACGCCTCGCGTGCAAACAAAATAAAGTCATCGTCCTCCAGCTCCAGCAGTTGGACGCGCCGGCGCCGGGCCAACGGGTGGGTATCGGGTACACACAGCACGAAAGGCTCTGCCATCAAATCCTGGGTCTGCACTTCGGCAGGCGCCGGGTTGGCATGAATGAATCCAAGGTCCTGTTCGCCGCGACGCACGGCTTCGACCTGGTCATGCGAATTCAACTCGGTCAGTACGTGTTCGACATCGGGCAGCGCCGCACGCATCGCCGCCAGCAGATCAGGCAGCCCGCGATACAACATGGACCCCACAAACCCGATACGCAACCGACCCCGCAGCCCCGCGTCAACACGCTGGACCAAGGTGCCGATGGCTTCCGATTGGCGCAACAGCGCCTGGGCCTCACGATAGAGCACCCGCCCCGCTTCGGTCAGAGCGACGTGCCGGCTCGTGCGTTCGAGCAAACGAACGCCCAGCGTGGACTCCAACTGGCGAATGGCGTAACTGAGCGGCGGCTGCGACAAATGCAGTCGGGCCGCGGCACGGCTGAAATGTCGCTCTTCGGCGACCGCAATGAAATAGCGCAGCAGGCGGGGTTCCAGATCCATGGCGTGTTCCGATGGTGAGTTTGAATCTATATTTTTTATGTATTGTTCTACATAAAAACGGTATTTGTATAGATAGATAGCTTGCGCGACCATGCACTGTCCCGCCATCCGAGTGTCCGCTATGCCCACCCTATCCGCTGCTTGCACCGCTACCGAAGTTCCTGATTCGCGTGGTCTGAACCTATTCAGCGCCGATCCGTACGCCGCCGCACTGTGCGCGCTGTACCTGCCGCCGGCGCTGTACGCCCATCTGTTGCCTCACCTGGATCGCCTGGGTGCACTGGCCGGCAGTCAGATCGACACACTCGCCGCCGTAGCCGACCAGAATCCGCCGACTCTGTCGGTGCGCAACCGAGCCGGACAGGACGAATCACGGGTACACAAGCACCCCGCCTATATCGAACTGGAACGCCTGGCCTACAGCGAGTTTGGTCTGGCCGCGCTATCGCATCGCGGCGGCGTGCTGGGCTGGCCCGAACCCATGCCCCCGGCGGCCAAGTACGCACTCAGCCATCTGTTTGTGCAAGGCGAGTTCGGTCTGTGCTGCCCGGTCAGCATGACCGATTCGCTGGCCCGTACGCTACGCAAATTCGGCGACCCGGACCTGATCGAACGCGTGCTGCCGCAAGTCACGTCGCAGGATTTCGACGAACTGCGCCAGGGCGCGATGTTCATGACGGAACAGGGCGCGGGCTCGGACGTCAGCGCCACCACGACGCGTGCCGAACCGCACGACGACGGCACCTGGCGCCTGCATGGCGACAAATGGTTCTGCTCGAACCCCGACGCGGGTTTTGCCATGGTGTTGGCACGCAGCGAGGCCACGGACGGCCTGAAAGGCGTATCCCTGTTCCTGCTGCCCCGCGACTTGCCCGATGGCACGCACAATGCCTACCGCATCTTGCGCCTGAAGGACAAGCTCGGCACGCGCTCGATGGCCAGCGGCGAGATCCGTCTAGAAGGCGCGCTGGCGTGGCTGGTTGGCGAGCGCGGCCAGGGCTTCAAGCACATGGCCGACATGATTAACAACTCGCGACTGTCCAACGGCATGCGTGCCGCTGGCCTGATGCGCCGCGCCGTCACAGAGGCGATCTACGTTGCCCAGCAACGCCGCGCGTTTGGCAAACGCCTGATCGATATGCCGCTGATGCGCCGCCAATTGACCAAGATGAATGTCTGGGCGGAGCAAGCGCGCAGCGTCATGTTCCAGACGGCGATCGCGCTGGCCGACTCGGAGCAGAACGCCAACGCCGCGGCGCTGGCCCGCATCCTGACGCCACTGATCAAATTTCGCGCTTGCCGCGACGCGCGCAAAGTCACCGGCGACGGCATGGAAGTGCGCGGCGGCTGCGGTTACATCGAAGAGTTCGTCGAATCCCGTCTGGTACGCGACGCGCACCTGGGCTCTATCTGGGAAGGCACGAGCAACATCGTGGCGCTAGACGTGCTGCGCGCCATCCAGAAAACCGACGCGCTGGCCGCATTGCGCCGCCATATCGACACCCTGCTGCAAGACGGCGCCCCCTGCGATCCGGCATTGGCCGACAATCAGGCACGCGCGCTCGACAGCGCCTTTGCACTAGCCCGACACGCCGCACTGCAGGACCGGCCCGATCTGGCCCGCCAGGCCGCCTCGGCGCTGTACCACGCGCTATCGCTGGCCGCACTGCGCCGCGAAGCCAGCGCCCCGGGCCTGGCCAGCCGCGGCCTATTGGCCGATCAGGTGCTGCGGCATCGCCTGGCGCCCCGCGACCCGTGCGCGATCCCCGGCGAAGAAGACGCCGCGTGCCGCGCCATCCTGGCCGATGCCCTGTAATGTCCCACCGCTGGCCACATGGCCCGCGGCCTTCACAACAGCGCTATCCGACCCGCGTCCCGGGCAAAAGCGCGTTCATTCCCCTCAGGAGACCACCATGCAACGTCGTATTTTCTGCCTGGCCATGGCAGCCGCCACCCTACTCGCCGCGGCCCCTGCCTCGGCGGCCGACGCCTATCCCGACCGGCCTGTGACGCTGGTCGTTCCTTTCCCACCCGGTGGCCCCACGGACGCTATGGCGCGCCGCCTGGCCGAGGGTCTGAAAAACCAATTGGGGCAAACCGTAGTGGTGGAAAACCGCAGCGGCGCCGGCGGCAACATCGGCGCCGAATACGTCGCCAACGCCAAGCCCGACGGTTACACCCTCCTGTTCGGCACGTCGGGCCCGCTGGCGATCAACGTCAGCCTGTACAAGAAACAGCAGTACGACCCCCAAGAGAGCTTTGCGCCCATCATCCGCATCGGCCACCTGCCCAACATCCTGACCGTGCATCCGTCGGTACCCGTAAATAATGTGCAGGAACTGATCGCCTACGCCAAGGAAAATCCCGACAAGCTCAGCTATGCCTCGTCGGGCAACGGCGCCTCCTCGCATCTGGCCGGCATTCTGTTTAACAAAATGGCCGACACGAAAATCCTGCACGTGCCCTACAAGGGCACCGGTCCGGCCCTGAACGACCTGCTGGGTGGCCAGGTATCGATGTCGTTCACCGACATCCTGACCGCATTGCCGCACGTGCAGGCCGGCACGTTGCGTGCCATCGGGCTGGCGAGCGCCGAACGCTCCGACGCCCTGCCCGATCTGCCCACCATCGCCGAACAGGGCCTGCCGGGCTACGACGTCAGCGTTTTCTTTGGCATCGTGGCGCCGCGCGGCACGCCTGCCGAGGTGGTCGCCAAATTGAACCAGGCCTTTATCGCGACGTTAGCGGACCCGGGTGTCAAAGAAACCCTGCACAAGCAGGGCATCGTCGACGCCGAGGACAAGACGCCTGAAGGCCTGGCCACCTTCATTGATGCGCAAGTACCCAAGTGGCGCGCTATCGTCCAGGAAGCCCACGTGGCGCTGGACTGAGGATCGATTCCCTATGCCTATCCCTACTCTGCAACCCGGCGCGCTGGCGGGCTGCCGCGTCATCGACTTGTCTCGCGTGCTGGGCGGCCCGTACTGCACGCAGTTGCTGGCGGACCACGGTGCTGATGTCATCAAGATCGAACCTCCTGCCGGCGACGAAACGCGCGGCTGGGGGCCTCCGTTTCTGGGCGATACGGCGTCGTACTTCGTCGGCGTCAACCGCAACAAGCGCGGCATGGCGCTCGATCTGTCGCAACCCGCCGGCCAGGAGCTGTTGCGCCGACTGCTGGCCGACGCCGATGTGCTGGTCGAGAACTTCAAGCCTGGCACGCTAGAGAAATGGGGACTCGGCTATGACGAACTCTGTGCCGCATTTCCGCGCCTGATTCATTGTCGCGTCAGCGGCTTTGGCGCGGACGGCCCGCTGGGCGGCCTGCCTGGCTACGATGCCTGCGCGCAGGCGATGTGCGGCTTGATGAGCGTCAACGGCGATGCCGACGGTCAAGCGACGCGCGTGGGACTGCCCGTGGTAGACATGGTCACGGGCCTGAACGCGGCGGTGGCGGTACTGTTGGCCCTGAATGAGCGCACGCGCAGTGGGCTGGGGCAGTTTCTGGATATCACCTTGTACGACTGCGCCGTGTCGTTGCTGCATCCGCATGCGGCGAATTATTTCTATAGCGGCAAAGTACCGGGCCGCACCGGCAATGCGCACCCCAACATCGCCCCCTATGAAACGCTGCCCACCCGCAACGGGCCGATCTTTCTGGCGGTGGGCAACAACCGGCAATTCGCAGCGCTGGCCAAGGCGCTGGATGTCCCTCAGTTGGCCACGGACCCGCGCTTTATTAACAACGCCGACCGGTTGCAGCACCGCGAGGCACTACGCGACGCACTGACTGCGCTGTTGGCACCGTACGAAGCGGCACCACTAGCCGAACAGTTGCTGCGGCAAGGCGTGCCGGCGGCGGCCGTACAGACCGTCGAAGACGTGCTGCACCATCCGCACACGCAGCATCGTGACATGGTGCTGGAGCAAGGCGACTACCGCGGGGTAGGCTCGCCCATCAAGCTATCGCGCACCCCAGCCAGCCTGNGCAGGCTACCGCCTGCGCTCGGCGAGCACGATGCCGAGATCCGCGCTGACCTCGGCGATTAGTCACCCAGCACCCACCCTTCGCGTCTTGGATCGGCCCCATCCAGCAGCCCTCCCGCATCGATGACGATGCCCTGGAGGCCGCTGGGGAAATCGACCATCTTGACCTCGTACCCCATGCCGCGCAGGGCCGGCGCCAGATTCTCCAGTGCCGTGCCTTGCTCTAAATCCGCGGCCTGATTGCGGCTGTAATGAAATCGACCTGTGCCAACCGCCATTATCGCAATAGAATCCCTGTTTTCCCCCACCCTTTTATCATGCGTCTTCGACACATCGAAATTTTCGAAGCCATCCGCCGTACGGGCTCACTGACCGAAGCGGCGGCGGCGCTGCATATTTCCCAACCGGCTGCCAGCAAGCTGCTTGCGCACGCCGAGGCGCAATTGGGTTTCAAGCTGTTCGAGCGCGTCAAGGGCCGTCTGGTGGCCACGCGCGAGGCCGAGATCCTGACCCCCGAGGTCACTCGCCTGAATCAAGACCTGAATAGCGTGCGCAGACTGGCGGCCAGTCTGCGCGATCGGCCGCACGGCCACATCCGGTTGGGTTGCGCACCCGCATTGGGGCTGGGCCTGCTGCCGCAAGTGGTACGCGCCAGCCGTGACGCCCGCCCCGGTTTGACGTTCGATATTCATACCTATCACAGCGCCGAGCTGGTCCAGGGACTGCTGAGCCGCGAGCTGGACCTGGCCGTGACATTCGATATGCACGACTATGCGGGCCTGACCCGCGCGCCGCTGGGCCATACCGAACTGGTGCACTTGGGCCGCAAGGCGGACACTACGACGACGACCCGCCTGGCCGACCTGGTCGATGACACCTTGATCGTGCTGGACTCGCGCGATGCCTCAGGCACGCTGCTGCAGATGGCGCTGGATGCCCAAGGCCTGAATCCCGATGTGGCCATTCAAGTGCAGACCCATTACGTCGCCTGTGCACTAGCAGAAGCCGGCTGCGGCGAAGCGATCGTCGATGCCATTACCGTGCGCGCCATGTTGCGTCCGGGCATGATCGTGCGGCGTCTGGATCCGCCGCTGAAGGTCCCGCTCAGCATTTTGACGCGAACACAGGATCCCTTATCGAGCCTGCATCGCGAGCTCATTGAACGGCTGCGCCAGGCCTGCGAAGACCTGGCGCAATCGACGCTCGCGTAACGACGTCAACGATCGCGTAGCGATGTCGACGATCGCAATGCGAGCTGTGAAGGCTCGTGGTCGACTTACGCGACGCGGCGCTGAACCACAGACTGGGCCACAAACGTGATCGCCTCGGCGCGCAGGCGCAGACGCTCGCGCAGGGCCTCAACCACGGGGCCCTTGCGGACAATCTTCATGCCTGCGATGGATTGACGGCCCGGAGCAGGCCCAAAGTCCGCCAACATCGAGGTGGGGTTGACGTTCTGAAACATCGAACGATTCCCCGTATCCACGTACGACTCGGCGGCAACGCCCTCGGCCAACAGGATGTCGAAGTGGTCCAGCTCAACATGGAAATACTCAAACGACTGGCGTGACAGATCTTGCGTGATGGTCTTGCCGTTGACCAACGCCATGGCCGGAATCAATTTGCCGTCGAAGTACAGGTGATGATGAGGCGAGATCGTCAGATCGCGATGCGGCACGTTATCGGCGATGGCGTCTTTGTGAAACGTGATCGGAAAGGCCTTGAGCGCGTCTTTGGCGGGGATACGCGACGCAGTCAGCTTGCGATAACCCAGCCACTTGACGGTGGCCACCTGCCCGCTGGCGGTCAGCACCTTGTCGCCGGCCCGCAAAGCCTCGACCTTGGATTCCCCGTCAGGGGTGGCGATGTGCGTGCCGCGCAGATAGCAGGCGTAGCTGATCAAACCATTGTCGTACACGGAAAGCACGGTGCCCGCCGGCACATCACCATCGATCTGGAATTTCACAAATTTGACGGTAGGACCGTTAACTTCAAGAGGGAGACCATCGATGGCGTATCCCACGCCCAGCAGACCATTCTCGTCGTATTTCATGTCCACCGGCAGAAAGTTGCCACCGCCATCGGGATCGTTCATTTCCGCAATGATCCGATCACCGATGCGCAGACCGCGAATGGAAATGACAGGAACATCGACGGCCGGATCATTCGGCAAGATCAGTTTAAGCGTACCGCCGGCGTCCCCGGTGAACTCGAAATCGACGTTGTCGAAATCGCTCGTGCGCGAGTCCTGGTTGCCGTAGGTCAGCGAGGACGCTCCGTCGATCCTGTACGTCATACTGGTATCTACGCGGGCACCCATGGTGGGGCCGATGACGACGTCGGCACCGTTCAAAGCAACGATGCTGTTGGTGCAGCTATCAGGGCATTCAATGATGGCGTTGACAATGACGTCAACGCCATCGACCATTACCTGGCTCGACCCCGTCATCTTGAGTTTCCAGGTGTCGTAAGGGCTGCAAGCGTTATCGTCAATCCTGATAATGACGTTGTCAGGAACTGTGTATCTGTAATTCATGGAAAGAGGCTGAATGAGTCTGAAGGATGCGTTCGAATGATTCGCGTGCTTCTGAGTAACAGCCGAACTCATCTCGTTCCGACTCGTTTCAACGACTTCTCTCGATAGGCAATCGTCCAGTCCAACATGCGACGAGGTCGCCCATTGACGAAGGCCCGTGCGCGCGACGCTGCGCCAGGCCTGCACAGACCTGGCGCAATCGACGCTCGCGTAGCGGCGTCAACGATCGCGTAGCGATACGAGCGCAATGCGAGCCGTGAAGGCTCGTGGTCGACTTACGCGGCGCGGCGCTCGACCACAGGCTGGACCACAGGCGCGATCGCCTCGGCGCGCTGGCGCAGACGCTCGCGCAGGGCCTCAACCACGGGACCCTTGCGGACGATCTTCATGCCTGCGATGGATTGACGGCCCGGGGCAGGCCCGAAGTCCGCCAACATCGAGGTGGGGTTGACGTTCTGAAACATCGAACGATTCCCCGTATCCACGTACGACTCGGCGGCAACGCCCTCGGCCAACAGGATATCGAAGTGATCCAGCTCAACATGGAAATACTCAAACGACTGGCATGACAGATCTTGCGTGATGGTCTTGCCGTTGACCAACGCCATGGCCGGAATCAGTTTGCCCTCGAAGTACAGGTGATGATGAGGCGAGATCGTCAGATCGCGATGCGGCACGTTATCGGCGATGGCGTCCTTTTGAAACGTGATTGGAAAGGCCTTGAGCGCGTCCTTGGCTGGAATACGCGACGCAGTCAGCTTGCGATAACCCAGCCATTTGACGGTGGCCACCTGTCCGCTGGCGGTCAGCACCTTGTCGCCGGCTTGCAGGGCCTCGACTTTGGTTTCCCCGTCAGGCGTGGCGATGTGCGTACCGCGCAGATAGCAGGCGTAGCCGACCGAACCATCGTCGTACAGGGCGATCCGATCACCTTCCGTCACACTTTCGTCCAGGTAGATTTTCACGAATCTGGCGTCGGGGACGTCGAATTCATAGAGGGGGCCATCGACGGCGTATGCCAGGTTCAGCAGACCCTCCGCGTCGTATTCCATGTCCACCGGTAGAAAGTTGGCGCCGGCGGGATTGGTCATTTCCGCAATAAATGTGTCGTCAGGGCGTAAACCCCGAATGTAGACAACAGGAGCATCAATATTCGGATCATTCGGCAAAATGAGTTTGAGCGTTCCGCCGGTGTCCCCGGTGAACTCGAAATCGACGTTGTCGAAATCGCTCGCGCTCGAGTCTTGGTTGCCGTAGGTCAGCGAGGATTTTCCGTCGATCCTGTACGTCATGCTGGTGTCTGCGCGGACACCCATGGTAGGGCCGATGACGACGTCGGCGCCGTTCATAGCAACGATGCTGCTAGCGCAGCTGTCAGGGCAATCAATGATGGGCTTAACATTGATGTCAATGCCCTTGACCTCTACCCGGCTCGACCCCGTCATCGTGAGTTTCCAGGTGTCGTGAGGATTACATGAGCCGGCATTAATCTCAACGACCGTGTCGTCTGGTACTTTGTATTTATAGATCATGGAAATATAGGCTGAATGAGTCTGAAGGATGCGCCTGAGTTATTCGCGCGTTCCTGAGTAACCCTCAAGACGGTCTAGTTCCGGCTTGTTCCACCTACTTTTCATTGAATGCAATCGTCGAGTTCAATATGCGACGAGGCCTTGCCATTACGCATGTCCGCGACGCGCGCCACCGAGCGTCGCGGCTGCAGACTTGGCGTAATTGACGCTTGCGTAGCAATGTCGACGATCGCAATGCAAGCCGTGAAGGCTCGTGGTCGACTTACGCTGCGCAGCGTTGGACCACAGGCTGGACCACAGGCGCGATCGCCTCGGCGCGCTGGCGCAGACGCTCGCGCAGGGCCTCGACCACGGGGCCTTTACGGACGATCTTCATGCCTGCGATGGATTGACGGCCCGGGGCAGGCCCGAAGTCCGCCAACATCGAGGTGGGATTGACGTTCTGAAACATCGAACGATTCCCCGTATCCACGTACGACTCGGCGGCAACGCCCTCGGCCAACAGGATGTCGAAGTGATCCAGCTCAACGTGGAAATACTCAAACGACTGGCGCGAAAAATCTTGCGTGATGGTCAGGCCGTTGACCAACGCCATGGCCGGAATCAATTTGCCGTCGAAGTACAGATGATGATAAGGCGAGATCGTCAGATCCCGGTGCGGCACGTTATCGGCGATGGCGTCTTTTTGAAACGTGATCGGAAACGCCTTGAGCGCGTCTTGGGCGGGGATACGCGATGCGGTCAGCTTGCGATAACCCAGCCATTTGACGGTGGCCACTTGCCCACCGGCGGTCAACACCTTGTCGCCGGCTTGCAGGGCCTCGACTTTAGTTTCCCCGTCGGGCGTGGCGATGTGCGTACCGCGCAGATAGCAGGCGTAGCTGAGCGAACCATCTCCGTTCGGCTTAAAAGAGTAGCCCGCTGGCATATCTTCATCGAGTTGGAAACGCACCCATTTGATCGGAGCGCCATTAAACTCATAGTTGGCACCATTCACATTGAATGACAAGCTCAGCAAGCCCTCTCCCCTATCGTAATAAAGGGTCTTTGGCAGAATATTGGCGCCACCGTAGGGATTGTTCATTTCCACGAGCATGTTGTCGCCAGGACGTAGTCCACTAATGGAAATGGTAGGAATATCGATCTTTGGATCACTCGGCAAGAGGAGTTTGAGCGTACCGCCGGCATCCCCCGTGAACTCGAAATCGGTGTGGTCGAGTTGTTTCGCGTCCAGGCCTTGGCTACGGTAGGTGAGTGATGATTCTCCCTCAATTTTGTAGGTCATCTGCTTGTGTGCGCAGACCCCTTGGGCAGTACCGATGATCACGTCGGCACCGTCAAACGCACCGATACTGTTGGCGCTGGTATCCGTGCCCGTCATGGTGGGATTGATAGTGACGTCAATCCCTTTGACCACCACCACATTCAACCCTGGCATGACGACGTTCCAGGTATCGTGATTGTCACTCGTGACGGAGTTAAGTAGGAGGGTGGTAGCGTCTGGTAATTCGATATCGTGGGTAGTCATGTGAACGTGGGCGAGATGAGTCTGAGGGATGCGCTTGAGTTATGCGCGCGTCCCTAAGTACCCCTCGAAACAGCCTGGTTCCCGCTTGTGCTACCTACTTTTCATTGAACGAAATCGCAGAACTCAGTCTGAGACGAACCCCTACACTTATCCCATCACACCTCGTCCTGAACGAAAAAAAACGCCTCAAGAATGAGGCGTTTTGTATTCCACGATGACGGGGTCGAACCCAGGACGGGTCAACCCTGCCGCGGGGATTAGTTGAGCTTGATGTTGCTCTTTTTGACGATGTCTTTCGCCCAGTCGTTCTGCTCTTTGATTTCCTTGGCGAACTCTTCGGGGGTATTGCCAGACGGCGCGGAACCCTGCTGGTCGAGGACTTGAATGACCTTGGGATCCTTCAGTGCCACCACGGCAGCGTCACGCAGCTTGTTCACGATTTCCATCGGCGTGCCGGCCGGCGCCAACAAACCGTACCAAACCGGCTGGTTGACTTGCGGAAAGCCGACTTCCTTGAAGGTCGGGACATCGGGCAGCGACTTCAGACGCTCGGGCCATGCCACGGCCATGGCGCGCAGGTTGCCCGCCTGAATCTGACCCATGGACGAGGGCAGGTTGTCGAACACGATTTCGATCTGGCCACCGACGGCATCCGCCACGGCGGGACCCGAGCCTTTGTAAGGCACGTGGACGATATCGGCGCCGGTTGCGTCCTTGAAGGACTCGCCCATCAAGTGCAGCACGCCGCACGTACCCGAACTACCGTACGAATACTTGCCGGGATTCTTTTTCAGCTCTTCGAGAAAGCTCTTGAAGTCCTTGGCCGGGAACTTGGGGTTCACCGACACCACGTTGGCGGTGTTGGCAAAATTGGTGACCGGCTGGAAATCCTTGATCGGATCATAGGGCAGGTCGTTCGGACGGCAAGCCGAGTTCACTGCCATCGTCGAGACAGTCGCGATCGACAAGGTGTAGCCATCGGGCTTGGCGCGGGCGGCTTCGGCCGCACCGATTGCACCACCGGCGCCACCTTTGTTTTCCACGACCAACGGCTGGCCCAGCTCTTGAGCCATGCGCTGGGTCACCAGACGCGCGATGATGTCGGTCGAGCCACCCGGGGCAAACGGCACAATGACGCGAACCGGCTTGTTGGGGTAGGCATCCGCCGCCAACGCGGCCGACGCACCGGCCAATCCTGTGGCCATCGCGATGGCCGTCACCAGGATACGAGTGTTGATCTTCATTATTGTGATTCCTCCATGTGCGAGGCTCCCTGTCCGGGAACCACTAGTGCAGGCGTCAGCGCCCAGCCGATAAGCCAAACGCCGTCAACGCAAAAAACTAGGCGAAGTATAGGCAATTTTGAGATTGCATCTTCGTCGGGTTTCGGGAGAATAGCAGCAAATCGGCCTCTCCGAGTAGACTAGAAATACCCTATTTTCCTGCCCCACGCTGATTTTTATGTCCGTTGCGCTACTGGTTTTGCCTGATTTTTTGCTGGTTGCCCTCGGTTGGGTATTGCGTCACAAACTGGGTTTTAACCGGGATTTTTTCGCCGGCACCGAGCGCCTGGTGTACTTCATTCTGTTTCCGGCGCTGCTCTTTCAATCGATTCTGCGCACGCCCATCAGTGCCGATAATGCCCTCTTGTTGCTGCAGTCGACAGTGTCGGTTCTGGCGGTGGGCGTGGCGCTGGCATGGCTGGGCGGTCGAATTTTGCGGGCTCCACCCTTGGCATTGGCGTCGGCGGCACAATGCGGCTATCGCTTTAATACGTATATCGGCCTGGCTTTGGCGGCCAGCCTGGGCGGCGCACAGGGTCAAACCACCATGGCGCTGATCGTGGGTTTTGCGGTCCCTTTTGCGAACCTCGCGGCCGTCTATGGGCTGGCGCGCCATGGCGGCAGCGGCCTATTGCGCGAGCTGATACGCAACCCCTTGCTGGTGGCCACCCTGCTGGGCCTGGCCGGCAATCTGGCGGGCCTGCAACTGCCGGGCCCTGTCGACACGGTGATGGCACGCCTGGGCGCCGCCTCGCTGGCACTGGGCATCCTGTGCGTGGGCGCCAGCCTCTCGTGGCAAGGCGGCCAGGGGCACGGCCGCCTGATCACCTGGATATTGACGGTCAAACTGCTGCTGCTGCCCCTGGCAGCCATCGGCGCTGCCACCCTGTTCGGCCTGGCCGATGCCGAGGCCCGCATCCTGCTGCTGTTTGCGGCCTTGCCGACGGCCTCGGCTGCCTATGTACTGGCCATGCGCATGGGCGGAGACGGTCGCATGGTGGCACTGATCATTTCGCTAGGCACGCTGTTCTCGGTCGTGACCCTGCCGATGTGGTTGATGATCGTCGGTGGCTGACTGTCTCGGGGCAGCATGCGGCCAGGCACCGCGTGACTCTGCCAAGGCCCGCGGTCGAACAGCGTGAAGGCTAGCTTAGCGTTTGGCGTTGGTCATGTCTGCCGGCACGACCCATTGTGCAAACTGTTCTTCCGTCACGAAACCCAACGCCAGCGCCGAGTCCTTGAGCGACAGGTTTTCCTTGTGCGCTTTTTTCGCGATCTGGGCGGCCTTGTCGTAGCCGATATGCGGATTCAGCGCGGTCACCAGCATCAACGAGCGATCCACCAGCTCAGCGATGCGTTCGCGATTGGGTTCAATGCCTGCCGCGCAATGTTGATCAAAGCTGGCCATGCCGTCGGCCAACAAGCGTACCGACTGCAGGAAGTTATGAATCACCAACGGCTTGAACACGTTCAACTCAAAATTACCGCTGGCGCCGCCAATGTTGATCGCCACGTCGTTGCCCAGCACTTGGGCGGCCAACATGGTGATGGCCTCGCACTGCGTGGGATTGACCTTGCCCGGCATAATCGAGCTGCCTGGCTCGTTTTCCGGAATGCTGATCTCGCCCAACCCCGACCTCGGGCCGCTGGCCAGCCAGCGCACGTCGTTAGCGATCTTCATCAGACCCGCTGCCAATGCCTTCAGGGCGCCGTGGGCGAAAAGCAGGGCCTCGTGCGAGGCCAAGGCTTGGAACTTGTTGGGCGCCGACACAAAGGCAGCACCGGTATCATGCGCCAGCGCTGCGCTGACTTTGGCGCTGAACTCCGGGTGAGCGTTGAGCCCCGTCCCCACGGCGGTGCCGCCGATGGCCAACTGATGCAGCCCGGATAAGGTCGCCCGAATCTGTTGCTCGGCCAGGTCCAGTTGGGCCACGTGGCCCGACAGTTCTTGTCCCAGTGTCAGCGGCGTGGCGTCCTGTAAATGGGTACGGCCGATTTTGACGATGTCATAGAACGCCGCGCTCTTTTCCGCCAACGTGGCACGCAGCGCTTTCAGCGCCGGCAACAGATGCGTCTCGACCTGCACGGCCGCCGCCACATGCATTGCCGTCGGAAAAGTATCGTTGGATGATTGGCCGCGGTTTACGTGATCGTTGGGATGCACGAGGCGGGCCTCGCCACGCTCGCCGCCCAGCAGTTCCGAGGCGCGATTAGCCAGCACCTCGTTCATATTCATATTGCTTTGCGTGCCCGACCCCGTTTGCCAGACTGACAGCGGGAACTCGTCGGGCCACTTGCCGGCGATCACCTCATCAGCGGCACGCACGATGCCATCCGCGATCTTGGCATCGAGTTCGCCCAGTTCGGCGTTCACCCTGGCCGCCGCGCGCTTTAAGCTCGCCATGGCCGCCACCAGCGGCACGGGCATGCGCTCGGTCGAAATGGCAAAAAAGTGCAGCGAGCGCTGTGTCTGGGCACCCCACAAGTGATCGGAAGGAACCTCGATAGGGCCGAACGTATCTTTTTCGATGCGGGTAGTCATGATGTCAAAATTCCTGGCAGAAGTGGGCCGGACCGCGGCCCAGACGCGAAGCTTAAACAAGAATAAAAATCAATTCGATCATAGCAGAGGGCTGGCTCCCTATAATCCGAACACGTTCAACCTGTTTTACCACTCGATGCCCGCCATGTCCGCCCCGCTGTGCAGCCTGACCCTGACCCTGCCCGACGAAGCCGCCACCGATGCACTCGCCCGACAATTTGCGCCCCTGGTCAGCGGCGCCACGGGCCAACCGCCAGGGGGACGCATCCATCTGCAAGGCGACCTGGGAGCCGGAAAAACCGCCTTTACCCGGGCACTGTTGCGGGAATGCGGCATACAGGGCCGAATCAAAAGTCCGAGCTACGCGCTACTTGAATCCTATAAAGTTTCTAACTTATACTTCTATCACTTTGATTTTTATAGATTTAACGATTCGCGCGAATGGCTGGATGCGGGATTCCGGGATTTACTGCGCGAGGACGCAGTGGTCTTGATCGAATGGCCCGAGCGAGCAGAGGGGGTTCTTCCCCCCCCTGACATGCAGCTTTCCCTGGTGTATGCCGACCCGGGCCGCGTCGTCACCCTGACCGCTTTTACCGCACGAGGACAAACATGGTTGAACGCGATTGCTCCTCCGACCCAGATGCCCTGTCCCCCAATGGGGCCCGCCGACGACGCCTGATCAGCGTCGCCACGACCCTGCTCGTCCTGCCGGTTATCCCACGTCTGGCACAAGCCGCCACGATCCTGGCGGTACGGACCTGGCCCGCCGATGAATACACGCGCGTCACGCTCGAGCTCGACAGCGAGCTCAAAGCCGAGCATTTCACCCTGGAAAATCCCCACCGGCTGGTGGTGGATATCGAAGGACTGCAGGCTACCACCGCGCTGAACCAACTGATTTCCAAGGTCCGTCACGACGATCCGTACATCCGCAGCTTGCGGGTCGCGCAAAATCGCCCCAACGTCGTACGTCTGGTATTTGACCTGAAACAATCGGTCGCGCCGCAGGTGTTCACACTGAAACCGGTGGCCGATTACCAGTACCGGCTGGTGCTGGATCTGTACCCCAAGGTCGCACGAGATCCGCTGATGGCAATACTCGAGCGACCCGCCCAGGCGGATGTCGATGATCCGCTGGCGCGCATTCTCGAAGACATTTCACGCAGCACGCCTGCCCCCTCGGGCTCGGGTCCGGCTCAAATCCCGGCCCCGGCGCCACAAGCCGAGGGCCAGGAGCCACCCACCAGGATCGCCCTGCCCAAGCCTTCGCCTGCGCCGGCCCCTGCACCCTCGATTCCCTCCACGCCATCGCGCCGCAAGCGCATGGTGACGATCGCACTCGACCCAGGACACGGCGGCGAAGACCCCGGCGCCATTGGCGGCAGCGGGTTGCGCGAAAAAGACGTCGTGCTGCGCATCGCTCGCCGGCTCAAGGAGTTGATCGACGATCAGCCCAATATGCGCGCTTATCTGACACGCGACGACGACTACTTCGTGCCGCTGCACGTCCGCGTACAAAAAGCCCGTCGGGTACGTGCCGATCTGTTCATTTCCATCCACGCCGATGCCTGGATCAAGCCCTCGGCCAACGGGTCGTCGGTCTTTGCGTTATCGCAGCGCGGCGCGACCAGCACGCAAGCACGTTGGCTCGCCGACAAGGAAAACGCGGCCGATTTGATCGGCGGCGTCAACCTGGGCAGCCATAACAGACAGGTCGCCAAGGTGCTGCTGGATCTCTCCACGACCGCGCAGATCAATGATTCGCTACGACTGGGCTCGGCCTTTTTGGATGAAATCAAAAAGATCAACCGTCTGCACAAGCGCCAAGTCGAGCAGGCCGGTTTTGCTGTATTAAAGGCGCCGGATATTCCGTCGATTCTGGTTGAAACCGCCTTTATCAGTAACCCGAAGGAAGAGCAACTCCTGCGCTCAAGCAGCCATCAGCAAAAGCTGGCATTGGCCATGCTGACCGGCATCCAGCAATATTTTGTGGCGAACCCGCCGCTCGCGCATATTGCCGACGCCAGTTGATACGCACGCCAGGGCTCAGCTCCCCACTAGCCCTGGCGTCGTCCTCGCACCAACTTGACCAGGCCTGCCACGATCAGCGGCACGATGGCCGCGGCCAGGCCCAGCAGCACAATGGTGTTCAGGTGCTCTTTGACCAGCGGGATGTTGCCGAAGAAATAGCCGGCGGTAATCAGGCTGGCCACCCATAGCACCGCCCCCCCGATATTGAACAACTGAAAACGCAGCAGGTTCATTTCCGCCACGCCCGCCACAAACGGCGCGAACGTGCGAATGATCGGCAAGAAACGCGACATCACAATGGTTTTACCACCGTGTTTTTCATAAAACGCGTGCGTTCGCAAAAGCGCGGCACGGTCCAGGAAACGCACATTCATGGTGAATACGCGCGGCCCGATATAACGACCGATCGCATAATTCACGGTATTGCCGGTCACAGCCGCCACGATGAGCAGCGCGCCCAGCAAAACGGGATTCAAACTGCCGGTCGCGCCGAACGCACCCGCAATAAACAATAGGGAATCGCCTGGCAAAAAGGGAAAGACCACCAGCCCCGTTTCGGCAAAGATAATCAGGAACAAAACCAAGTAAACCCAGGCTCCGTACTGTTCGACCCAAATACCCAATGTCTGGTCGATGTGCAACACCATCTGAAAAAATTCGAGCATGCAATAACCGTGTCAGTAAATAAGGCGGGGATACTCGCCGGGGGTTTCCAAGGCTGACCGGTTTGGACTATAGCGCAACACGTCACCACATCGATGACCAAATGCACGCGATCATTCCCCGATATTCCGGGTAGCCGTCATGGCTGTCCGCGCATCGATGGGCCCTCGGGCGCTAAAATCGCCACATGCCCGAACTCTCTGACTTGCCCCAAACGCCTTCCGTGTCCGAACGCCGCAGTATCGCTGCCCTGCCCGATTTGCTGATCAGCCAGATCGCGGCGGGCGAGGTGATCGAACGGCCGGCCTCTGTGCTGAAGGAAATCCTGGAAAACGCCATCGATGCGGGCGCGCGCGCGATTGAGGTGCGACTCGAAGGGGGCGGTATTCGACGCATCGCGGTCTCGGACGATGGCGGTGGTATTCCCCCCGACGAACTACCTCTGGCGCTGGCACGACACGCCACCAGCAAGATCAGCTCGCTCGGCGAACTGGAGTCCGTTGCGTCGATGGGATTCCGGGGCGAGGCGCTGGCATCGATTGCGTCGGTGGCCCAAGTCACGATCATCTCTCGCACGCGCCAGGGCGATCACGCCTGGCAGATCGACGGCGGCAGTCTTGAGGTCGCCCCCGCATCAGGACCGCCGGGCACCACCGTCGATGTACGTCAATTGTTCGACGCCGTCCCGGCGCGGCGCAAGTTTCTGCGTGCCGAGGCCACCGAATTTGGTCATTGCGTCGATGCCATGGAACGCATTGCGCTGGCCCATCCCGACGTTGCGTTCCGTCTGTTCCATCACGACCGCGCACAACGCCAATGGCTGCCCGCCGCACCGGGCCAACGCATTCGCGATGTTCTCGGCGCCGAATTCGCCGAACACGGCCTGCCCGTCGATGTGTCGATGGGGGCCATCAGCCTGTCGGGCATGATCACGCGCCCCACGGCCGCCCGTGCCCGCGCAGATAGGCAATACCTCTATGTCAATGGCCGGTATATCCGCGATCGCACCGTCAGCCATGCCCTGCGCGCCGCCTATGCGGACGTGCTGCATGGCGATCGTCAACCGGCCTATGTACTGTATCTGGACATCGATCCCGGTGCCGTCGATGTCAACGTGCATCCGGCCAAGCACGAGGTCCGCTTTCGTGACAGCGGGGCCGTACACCGCTTTGTGAATCAGGTCGTGGGGCAGGCCTTGGCGCAGACAGGCGGCGCGTCAGCCGTTTCCGCCGCCCCTGAGGCGGCCGACGCACCCACGACGCCCGTTACGCCCGGCGTGCCCACCACTCATCAGGACGGTGCGTCCGCAGGCACTCCTGAGCAAGTGCAACCGGGCGCGTGGCAGACACCTCGCACCGACGGCGCCTCGGTGCCGTCCACCTCGGCCTCGCGTTTTGCTCCCCAACCAGCGTCTCGCCCAGCGACGCGCCCCCATACGCAAGTGCCGTTCCGTCTGCATGCCGAATCCAGCGGCAACCCCGTCGCGGACTGGCGCGCGCACTACCGACCGTTGGACGAAATCTCCGCCTCGTCGGCCACGACCTTACGCGAACCGGCTCCTTCTGTCGCCCCCGGCGCTGCCACCTCACTGCCGCCCGACGAAGAGCACCCGCTGGGAATGGCGCTAGCGCAATTGCATGGTATCTACATCCTGGCGCAAAACCGCCACGGCCTGATATTGGTCGATATGCACGCCGCGCACGAACGCGTAGTCTACGAACAGCTGAAACATGCCCTGGATGCCCGCGAGCTGCCGCGCCAAGACCTTCTGGTACCCGTGGTATTCCATGCCCAGGAAAAGGACGTGGCTCTCACGGAAGAACACCAGGAACAACTGGCCGGCCTGGGCTTTGATCTGCGCCCGGCGGGGCCCACGTCGATCGCCGTGCGATCCGTACCCGCCCTGCTGGCGCGGGGCGACATCGAGACCATGGCACGCGCCGTGCTGCGCGACCTGGGCGCCGTCGGCGTCTCGGGCCTGCTCACCGAGCAACGCAACGAATTGCTGTCAACCATGGCGTGCCATGGCTCCGTGCGTGCCAACCGGCGCCTCACCCTCGAAGAAATGAATGCCCTGTTGCGCCAGATGGAGGTCACCGAACGCGCGGACCAGTGCAACCATGGCCGTCCCACCTGGGTGCAGTGGTCCGTGTCCGACCTGGACAAACTCTTTTTGCGCGGCCAATAAGCGATGCCGCCGTTTTCACGACCAGGACGCCCGACGTCCAACCCGGCATGACGAGGCCTGCCCCCATTTTCTGTCTGGCCGGCCCGACAGCTGCCGGTAAAAGCGCCGCCACGTTGGCGCTGGCGCAGCGCTGGCCCCTGGAGATCATCAACGTCGATTCCGCCACCATTTATCGGGGCATGGACATCGGGACGGCGAAGCCCTCGGTTCGCGAGCAGACCCTGGTTCCGCAGCACTTGCTGGACATCCGGGACCCGGCCCAGTCGTACTCAGCCGCCGAATTCCGCACGGACACATTGCGCCTGATCGATGAGATCCGGGCACGCGGCCGCATGCCCCTGCTGGCGGGTGGCACGATGATGTATTACAAGGCCCTGCGGGAGGGCCTGGACGACCTGCCACAGGCCGATCCGGCCCTGCGCGCCACACTGGAAGCCCGTGCGGCCCAAGAGGGCTGGCCCGCCCTGCACGCCGAGCTTGCCGAGCGGGACCCGGTGACGGCCGCGCGACTGGCCCCAAACGATAGCCAGCGAATCCAGCGCGCGCTGGAGGTCTGCATCCTGAGCGGGCAGCCCATGTCCAACTTGCTGCAGCGACGATCCCGCGCCGCGACCGTCGAAACGACCGACAGGGAAGCGAGGGACGAGGTGTCGGGGCACCGTTACATCACCCTGAGTCTGGAACCCTCTGATCGAACGGCGCTGCACGCGCGTATTGCCCAGCGCTTTGATGCCATGCTGGATGCGGGTCTGCTGGACGAAGTCCGCCGCCTGCATGCGCGCGACGATCTGCATCCCGGTCTGCCCTCGGTGCGGTGTGTCGGTTATCGGCAGATGTGGGCACATCTGGACGGCGTCACCGATCTGGACACAGCACGTGAACAAGCCATTGCCGCAACGCGCCAGTTAGCCAAACGGCAGATCACCTGGCTGCGAGCGCAACCGGACCGCGTCATCGTGGACTGCCTCGCCGAAGATGCCGTCGGGCAAGTCATCGATGCCGTGGCTGGCGAGGTTTCGGGTTGATGGTGAGCGTCTGGCTCTGTTATTTGAACTGCCGAGCCTCTGCTCTGTAGCCGTCGGCGCCAGGACCGACATGAGCCGAGGACCCCGGAGTAATCCGAAGCACAGGCGCAGTGCGCCGAGCATCGGAATTACGCAGGGCAGCCTCGGCGCTACAGAACCGACAACGTGTTACACCACGACGGTCTGGGCCATCCCGTCAGCCTGCTCGACGATTTCACCGAGTTTGCTGACGGTTTCACCTTGCTCGCGCAAGGTCGCGGCGATCGCATCGGCCTGGGCGGCGTCTACGACCAGCACCATGCCGATACCGCAGTTGAACACCCGGTACATCTCGTTGTCTTCGACACCGCCCTGCTGCTGCAGCCACTGGAACAGCTTGGGCATTTCCCAGCCGTCGCGATGCAGCCTGGCCGACAGGCCGGCCTGCAGAATACGAGGTACGTTGTCCAGCAAGCCGCCACCCGTGATGTGGGCCAGGCCCTTGATGTCGGTGCCATGCTTGGCCAGCGCGGCCAGCACCTGCTTGACGTAGATACGCGTCGGCGCCATGACCACGTCAGCCAGCGGTTGGCCGTGAAAATCATCATCGGGCTTGGCGTTGGCGCGCTCGATGATCTTGCGAATCAGCGAAAAACCGTTGGAGTGCGCGCCGCTGGAGGCCAGGCCCAGCACCACGTCGCCCGGTTTGATGGACTTGCCGTCGATGATGTCGGATTTTTCGACCGCGCCGACCGCAAAACCGGCCAGATCGTATTCCCCGTCGGGGTACATACCGGGCATTTCGGCGGTTTCACCGCCAATCAACGCGCAACCGGCCTGCTCGCAGCCCTGGGCGATGCCTCCCACCACGGCGGCGGCGGTATCGACAGCCAGTTTGCCGCAAGCGAAATAGTCCAGGAAAAACAACGGTTCAGCGCCCTGAACCAGAATATCGTTGACGCTCATCCCAACTAGGTCGATGCCGACCGTATCGTGGCGATTCCATTCAAAAGCCAGGCGCAGTTTGGTCCCTACGCCGTCCGTGCCGGACACCAGAACCGGTTCACGGTATTTCCCAGGCACCTGAAACAAGGCGCCGAAGCCGCCAATGCCGGCCAGTACGCCAGGGCGCATCGTGCGTGCCGCCAGGGGCTTGATGCGGTCGACCAGAGCGTCCCCCGCATCGATATCGACACCAGCGTCGCGGTACGTCAGGGGGGCAGAAGGTTGAGTCGTCATGAGAAAAACCGTCGGGTATGTGACAATTGCAGAGTTTATAGGGAGTGCCGTACCCATGATTTTACGATGTAAGGTGCCAAGCATCGCGTAAACCGTCTTTTTGATGGTTCCGCGCCCCTGCCATACTAGATGTTTACCCATGAATCGCCAGCTCCTGCTCGACGTTCTACCCGCACCCGCCCCTACGCTGCAAAACTATATTGCCGGCGCTAACGGCCAGGCGTTGGCCGCCGTGCGTGCGCTGGCGCCCGGTCGGGCCCTCTACCTATGGGGAGCGGCCGGCTGCGGCCGTAGCCACCTGCTCAAGGGTTTGGCCAGCACGCCCGATGCCATCTATGTCGATGTCCAGCAGGACGCGCGTACCTTGCGCAGCCTGGCCGATGCCGACTCTGCCGCCGCCATGCCCCCCGTCGTCGCGGTCGATGACGTGCACAACATGGACGAAACCCGGCAGGCCGGCCTGTTCGCCTTGTACAATCGGTGGCGCGAATGTGCGGCCACCAACCGCGCGTTCGCGTTGGCCGTCGCTGGCGACCGCGCGCCGATCTCCATGCCGTTGCGTGAAGACCTGCGCACCCGCCTGGGATGGGATCTGGTTTTTCGACTGGATCCCTTATCTGACGCAGACAAGCTGGCCGCGCTCTCTGCGCAGGCGACCGAGCGTGGCTTGCAACTCGCGCCCGAAGTCATCCAATGGATGCTGACGCATCGCGAACGCGATATCCGCAAATTGGCGGCCCTGCTTGATGCGCTGGATCGCTATTCGCTGGCCACCGGCCGGCATATCACGGTAGCCTTGCTGCGTGCCATGCTGGCAGACCCCAACCACAAACACCATGATGCCCCAACGACTCGCGCTCTTTGATCTGGACCACACCCTGTTGCCACTGGACAGCGACTACCAGTGGGCCGATTTTCTCGCTCGCACCGGACGCGCGGGCGACCCGGCCGAAGCCCGTCGCCGCAACAACGACCTGATGGATCGCTACAACCAGGGGCAATTGACCGCCGAGCAAGCCGCCGAATTCATGCTGGGCCTGCTGGCCGCCCACACGCCCTATGAGCTCGCGGTCTGGCACGAAGAGTTCATGGCGCAAGTCATTCGCCCCGACATCACGCCGCAAGCCATACAACTCGTCGAACAACACTTGGCCGCGGGCGATCTCTGTGCGCTGGTCACCGCCACCAATAGTTTTGTCACCGCGCCCATTGCACGCGCCTTTGGCATTTCGCAGTTGATTGCCACCGACGCCGAATATCGCAACGGACGCTACACCGGCCGCATTCACGGCACGCCCAGCTTCAAAGAAGGCAAAGTCGTCCGCGTCAACCAATGGTTGGCCACCCTCAATCTGACCGTTGCAGATTTTTCAGAATCGTATTTTTATAGCGATTCGATCAACGACGTACCGCTACTGGACATCGTCACGCATCCTGTAGCGGCAAACCCCAGTCCGGCGCTGCGCAACATCGCGCAAGCACGGGGCTGGAAAGTGCTCGACTTGTTCGAACACATGGAAGATGCCAAGTCCTAATGATCACCGACACCATAAAAAAATTCGTCAGTCGTTTATTTTCACCCGCCATACGGGGACCTCAGCGCATTGCACGCGACAAACACGGCATCGACCGCCGCAATGTCTCGCGCCATGCGATCAAAGTCTGTGAAGTCCTGCGTCAGCATGGCTATCAGGGTTATATCGTCGGCGGCGCCGTACGCGACCTGATCGTCGGCCTGGAACCCAAAGACTTTGACGTGGCCACCGACGCCACGCCCGAACAAATCCGCCCGCTGTTTCGCCGCGCCCGGATCATCGGACGGCGCTTCCAGCTAGTACACGTTGTGTTTGGCCAGGAAATCATCGAGACCTCGACGTTCCGCGCGCCCGCGACGCAAGAGCAAGAGACCGACGAGCACGGCCGCATCCTGCGCGACAACGTCTTCGGCAACCAGGAACAAGACGCCATTCGGCGCGACTTCACCATGAACGCGCTGTACTACGATCCGCACACCGAAGAGGTGATCGACTATCACCAGGGCGTGGCGGATCTGAAAAAACGCCAAGTCCGAATGATTGGCGACCCCGCCACGCGCTACCGCGAAGATCCGGTGCGCATGTTGCGGGCGGTGCGCTTTGCGGCCAAGCTCAATGGCACGATTGATCCCGCGACTCGCCAGCCCATCGAAACCATGGCGTCGCTGATCGACAACGTCCCGGCGTCGCGCCTGTTCGACGAAATGCTCAAACTATTGACCTGTGGACACGCGATGGACTGTCTGCGTCAATTGCGCGAAGACGGCCTGCACCACGGCCTATTGCCATTGCTGGACGTCGTGCTCGAGCAACCCGGCGGCGAACGTTTCGTCGAACTTGCCCTGGAACGCACCGACTCGCGCGTACGCGCAGGCAAGAGCATCAGCCCCAGCTTCCTGTTTGCCGCGCTGCTGTGGCAACAAGTGGAATTACGCTGGAAACAGTTGCGCGCCGAAGGCGAGCATAACGTCCCCGCCCTTGCCAAAGCCGCCGATTCAGTACTGGACGAGCAAACGGAAAAGCTCGCTATCCAGCGACGTTTTTCGTCGGACATGCGCGAGATCTGGTTCATGCAACCGCGCTTTGAGCGTCGCATGGGCAAGACCATCTACCGCATGATCGAACAGCCGCGCTTCCGTGCCTCGTGCGATTTTCTGCAATTGCGCGCCGCCGCTGGCGAGTTCGATAGCGTGCTGGCTCAATGGTGGATGGATTTGGCCAATGGCGACGATGCCACGCGCGCCGACATGATCGAAGCGCTCGCGCATCTGCCTCGCGACCCCGCCGAAGCCAGTGTCCCGCGCAAACGCCGCCGTCGGCCCCGTCGCCCCGCAGTGCCACGCGACGCGGAATGAGCAGGTCGCAACGCGCCTATATCGGTTTAGGCGCCAACCTGGGAGACGCGCGCGCCACGCTGCGCACGGTGCTGGATCAACTAAGCGCCGCGCCAGGTATCGTGACATGCCGAGTTTCTCATTTTTATCGCACGGCCCCCGTCGACGCTGCCGGCCCGGATTACATCAATGCCGTCGCCGCGCTGGACACGACCCTGGCGCCCCTGGCGCTGCTGGATCTGCTACAGGCGCTGGAGCGCCAGCACGGACGCCAGAGACCTTATCGAAATGCACCCCGCACGCTTGATCTGGATCTGCTGCTGCATGGCGATATCGAGATGGACACGGCGCGCCTGATTCTGCCGCACCCGCGGCTGCATCAGCGGGCGTTTGTCCTGGCGCCGCTCTATGAATTGACGCCGGGCCTGATGCTGTCGCAGGGCTCGCCGGCCGATCTGCTGGCGGCACTGTCGGACCAATCGATCGAACGTCTGGAAGACTAAAAAAGCCCCCACGCTGCGCCTTTGGCTTGCTGCCCCCCAAGGGGGCCTTTTTGCCTTGGGGCGGCCCGGCGGCAAAAAAAGCCCCCACGCTGCGCCTTTGGCTTGCTGCCCCCCAAGGGGGCCTTTTTGCCTTGGGGCGGCCCGGCGGCAAAAAACGCTACACCTGCTCGCCCGCGCGCTCGAGCAACTGTCTGGCGTGTCCGATCACGGGCGCATCGACCATTGTGCCTTCGAACATGAACGTGCCCGCACCGCTTTCGCGATGCGCGATCACCACTCTGCGGGCCCACGCCACCTCTTCGGCCGGTGGCACAAAGGCCTGGTGAATGATGTCGACCTGGGTTGGATGAATGCACAACATCCCGCCAAACCCCATGTCACGCGCCCGATAGGCGGCCTCCTGCATCCCTTCGGTATCCTTGACTCCGGGAAACACGCCATCCAGCGGCGGCAACAAACCCATCGCCTTGCTGCGCAACAATATCTCGATACGAGCGTGATCCAGCACGATGGACGCAGCCTCGGTATTCGGTGTCAGGCCCAAGTCCAGCCCATAATCCAGGCTGCCAAACGCCAGGCGCTGCACCCCCGGCGTGGCCGCAATCTCGGCCGCATTCAGAATGCCAGCTGCAGTTTCCAAAAGGGGGACAATTTCTTTGCCTGTCTGCGCCGCATGCCGTACCTGGGCCAGACTTTCGGCCTTGGGCAACATAATCGCCACCACGCCAGGATGATTGCGGCAGGCCTTCAGGTCGTCATCATGCCAATCGGTCGACGCATCGTTGACCCGCACCCACAGCCGGACGTCCGGGTGTGTGCCTAGAAAATCGCACAGCGCCTCGCGCGCGCTGTGCTTGGCCAAATGCTCGACGGCGTCTTCCAGATCAACGATCACCCGATCGGCCCCGCTGGCCAGCGCCTTGGGGATACGCTCGTGCCGACTGGCCGGCACGAACAATGTGGAACGAACAACAGTTTGCATCACACCACCTCGGCAGTACGCAAGCGCGCCACATCCTCGGGCGCGTATCCTAGTGATGCTAGCACTGCATCGGTGTTCTCGCCCACTGCCGGTACGGCGTCCATGCGCGGTGTAAAGGCATTGCTCGAGGCAGGCGGCAGCAGCGCCGGCAACGTCCCGGCGGGACTGCCCACCTCGCGCCAACGCTCGCGCGCCTGCAGTTGCGGGTGTTCCCACACATCATTCATGTCGTTGACGCGTGCGTTGGCGATTTGCGCGGCTTCGAGGCGATCGGTGACTTGATCTATCGTCATCTCGGCAAAGGCCTGGACAATCAACGCACGCAAACTGTCGCGATTGGCCGCTCGACGCGAATTCGACGCAAAACGCTCGTCATCGGCCAACTCGACCTGGTTGAGCACCTGCTCGCAAAAGACGCGCCATTCGCGCTCGTTTTGTAGGCCCAACATTATGGTGGCGCCGTCGCCCACCGGGAACGGGCCGTACGGGTAGATCGTGGCATGCGCCGCGCCCGCACGCTGTGGTGGCGCGGCCCCCTCGAAAGCGTAATACATCGGGTAGCCCATCCATTCGACCATGCTTTCCAGCATGGACACATCCAGACGGCTACCCAAGCCCGTGCGCTGGCGCAATAGCAGCGCATTCAAAATCGCGGAATACGCATACATGCCCGCGGCGATATCGGAAATCGAGCATCCTGCCTTGGCCGGCGCGTCCGGCGAACCGGTCACCGACACAAAGCCGCTTTCGCTCTGGATCAGCAAGTCGTAGGCTTTTTTGCGCTCGTACGGCCCGCCTTCTCCGTAGCCGGAAATATCGCACACGATCAGCTTGGGGTACTTGGCATGCAGCGCCTCAAACGACAAGCCCAGCCGCTCTGCAGCACCGGGTGCTAAATTCTGCACCAGCACATCGGCCGACTCGAGCAGACGCTCCATCACGTCGGTCGCGTCCGGATGCTTCAGATTCAATGTCAGGCTTTCCTTGGAACGATTCGTCCAGACGAAGTGCGACGACAAGCCACGTACGCGCTCGTCATAGCCGCGTGCAAAATCACCACCGCCGGGTCGCTCGACCTTGATCACGCGGGCGCCCATGTCGGCTAACTGACGGGTACAAAATGGCGCCGCAATGGCATGCTCGAGGCTGATGACGGTAATCCCGTCCAGCGGGCGAATAGCGGGAGAATCACTCATGCGGAAAACCTCAGTTGGGCTTGGTGTGCCAGCGTGCCGTCCTGTTCGGCCCACAGCTCGGCCAGGCCGGACTCGGCCACGTGACCGGCAACGTCGAACGGCGTCGGCGCAATCAGCGGACGCAAGCCACGATAGGATAAGTGCTCCAGCCGCGCCGTCGGATTCGCGTGCTGAAACGCCGCCACCATCAGGGTTGCGATCATGGGGCCGTGCACCACCAGCCCGGGATACCCTTCAGTGCCCGTGACATAAGGATGGTCGTAATGAATACGATGGCCATTGAAGGTCACGGCCGAATAGCGGAACAACAATACCGGCGAAGGGTCAATCTGCTCGCGCCACTGCGACGCCGGCGGCGCGTCCGAGCCTACGAGCTTCGGGGGAGACGGCTGGCGATAGACAATGTCTTGTTCTTCTTCGAGGGCCAGCACGCCATCCTGATGGTACTCATGGCGTACCGTCACAAACAGCAACGCGCCCGTGCGACCGGTTTTCTCGCGCACATCCATCACCGAGGAACGGCGCTCGGCGGGCGAGCCCACCCGAAGGGGCTGATGAAACGTCACCCGTCCGCCCGCCCACATACGGTTGCGATTATCGGCGGGCGGCAGAAAGCCTCCACGCGCCGGATGGCCGTCTTCGCCGATACCTTCCAGGCCGACCGGAGAGATAAAGAACGCCCACTGCCATAGCGCGGGCAGCGGCTCGCCCGCAGCGGGTGCGGCCCCCCCTAGGGTGACGGCAATACGCGCGGCATGGCCTGCGTCGAGGTTATCGGTCACAGACTCGCCGCGGCCGATCCAGTCGGCGGGATGAGAAGACGTCATATACAGGGTTCCTTGGGCAATGTCATGGCAACCGCAAGCATGCCTTCCCTGCCGATATTTGTGAATTCGTATTTCTACAAGACCGTGTTCAAAAGGCTGAAATCCTTGGTCCGGACGATCGTGCTATTTCCCCAGGAACACCGGCGCGCGTTTCTCTGCAAAGGCATGCATGCCCTCCAGATAGTCGTCCGTATGCCCCAGTTCGCGCTGCAGCTCACACTCCAGATCGAACTGTTGGGTCAGTGTATTGCCGCTGGAGGCGTGCAACGCCTGCTTTGTCGCGGCATATGCCCGCGTGGGCCCTTGCGCCAACGTACCGATGATTTCTTCGCGTGTGCAGAGCAGATCCTGGTCGGGAATACACCGCCAGATCAGCCCCCAGGCCTCGGCCTGACGCGCTGTCACGGTCTCGCCGAACAACGTCGCCCCCATCGCGCGAGCGGATCCCACCAGGCGCGGCAAGAACCACGTGCCCCCCGCATCGGGCAACAGGCCGATTTTGCTAAATGCCTGGATAAAGCGCGCGGACTCCACCGCAAACACCACATCACAGGCCAGCACCAGGCTGGCGCCGGCACCCGCCGCCACGCCATTGACCAGACACACGACGGGCACCGGCAGCGCCCTCAGGCGTAAAATCAACGGCCGATACCAATTCCTCAAACCCTCGCTCAGATCCCGGCGCTGCCCTGCCGGCAAGGGCTTACGCTCGCCCAGATCCTGGCCCGCACAAAACCCTCGCCCCGCACCCGTAATCACCAGACCACGCAGTGTGTCGCAAGCCTCCAGCGTATCGAGCGCCTGCGCCAACTCACCATGCATGGCCGCCGTAAAACTGTTTAGCCGGTCCGGCCGATTCAGGGTAATCACGCCCACCCCATCCTGCAAAACGAACTGAATCTGATGATAGTCCAGCGTCATACCGCCTCCTTTCGCGTTGCCGACCTCTTCGGTGCTGTCAACTCTTGCTGCATTGCCGATTACTCCAGCGCTGCCAACGTCTCGAGCACCGCCAGTTGCTCAGCGCTGTCGCCCAATAGCTGATCCACCATCGTCAAGCGCTTGAAATAGTCGCCGACCTCCAGCTCGTCGGTCATCCCCATGCCCCCGTGCAATTGCACTGCGCTCTGGGCCACAAACCGCCCCGCCCGTGCCGCCTCAAGCTTGGCGCTGGCCAACATGCGAGAACGCCGCCCCTCATCAGGCTCGCTGAGCGCCGCCGCGGCTACATAGGCCATGGACAACCCCATTTCCTTTGCGACCAACATATCGGCCAACCGGTGCTGCAACACCTGAAACGCCGCCAACGGCTGACCGAACTGGCGCCGCGTTTTCAGATAATCAATCGTAATCTCCAACAAGCGCTCCATCGCGCCCGCCGCATGCGCGCACAGTGCCGCCACTCCCCACTGCAATGCCATGGCAAGACCGTCCCGCGCACGCTCTCCGCGCGCCACGATTGCGTCACTCGCCAACGGCGTACGATCAAAATCCAGCCGGGCACAGCGCGCCCGATCCAACGTCGGCGTGTCTACCACCGTCACGCGCTTTGAATCGGCAGGGACCCGCAGCAGCACCGGTTCATTATCGGCATCTCGCACCGACACCAACCAGGCATGCGCCGCCGCGCCATGCCAGACGAGATGCTTCGTGCCGGACAACTGCAACCCCGTATCCCCGGCGGACGTCAGCCGGCACAGGCTCGGATCCGTCTCATAACGACGACCCGGTTCCTGATACGCCACCGTCATGATCACCTGCCCGGTCGCCAACGCGGGCAACCACCGCTGCCGCACGGCAACATCGGCGCAGGCCACCAGCAAGGCCGCACTCATCACAGCACTGGGAATCACCGGCTCCGATACCAGACCTCGCCCCAACTCCAGGTGCACCGGCAACAAACTCGCGGGCGGTTCACCAAACCCACCGTACTCCGCGGAAATATTCAGCCCCAACACGCCCAGCTCGGCCAACTGGGCCCACGCCCGCGCATCCATTGCGACCTGAGTGGCCCGCGCACGCCGCGTCGCGAACCCCCACTCATCCTGCACCAAACGCCGCAGGCTATCGGCCAGCATGCGCTGCTCTTCCGTGTATGCAAAATCCATTGTCTTATTCCTTGCGATAGCGAGTCGTGGGGCGCACTACAGGCCCAACATCATGCGAGCAATAATGCCCTTCTGCACTTCCGTCGTACCGCCATAAATCGACGTCTTGCGCATATCGGCATACCCTGCACCCGCCGCGGCCGCCATCTCGGGCCCCGGCCCCTGAAACGCCGCATCGGCCTCCATCCAGTCCGGGTCATACGGCCACACATCCGGTCCCGCGATCTCCATCTGCAACATGGCCAGATCCTGCTGGATTTCCGAGCCGCGAATCTTCAGCACCGACGCCTCCGGCCCAGGTGCATCTCCTCGCGCCGCCGCAACCCGCAGCAACAACATCTCCAGCGCCATGATGTCGACTTCCACACGCGAAATGCGATCGCGTATTCGACTGTCCTGCAAGACTGGCCGACCTCGCCACGACGTCCGGGCAGCCAACGCTTTGAGAATGCCCAACTCGCGATAGCAACTCCCCAATCCGGCAATACCCGTGCGCTCGTGACCCAATAAATACTTGGCATACGTCCAACCCTGCCCCGCCTCGCCAACCTGATTCGCTATCGGTACCCGCACGTTTTCCAGCCACACCTCATTCACATCGTGCCCGCCGTCCAACGTACGAATAGGCCGCACGCTCACGCCGGGCGAACGCATATCCAGCAACACCATCGAAATACCACGCTGCGCCTTCGCCTGCGGATCCGTGCGCACCAAGCAAAACATCCAGTCCGCGTACTGCGCTAGCGTCGTCCAGGTCTTCTGGCCATTAATCACATAACAATCGCCATCGAGCTCCGCACGCGTTTTCAACGAAGCCAGATCCGACCCCGACCCGGGCTCGGAATATCCCTGACACCACCAGTCATCGACTCGGATAATGCGCGGCAACAAGCGCTGCTGTTGCTCAGGGCTTCCGTACTTCATCAATACGGGGCCAATCATGCTCAACCCAAATGGCAACAACCGCGGCGCTCCGGCCTTGAAGCACTCCACCTCAAAGATGAGCCGCTCAATCGCATTCCACCCGGTCCCGCCAAACTCCTTAGGCCAGGTAGGCGCCCCCCACCCCTGATCATCCAGTACGCGATGCCACCGAACATAGTCGTCACGATGCAAGCGCTGGTGCTTCAGTACTTTGGCACGAATATCCTGCGGCAATTTCTCGTTCGCAAAATCACGCACCATCTCGCGAAATCGCCGTTCTTCGGGCGTCCAACTTAGATCCATGTCTTGTCTCCTTAACACGCATCTAGCCACGAGAGGTGGGTTCGATGCAATCTGCCTCTGCGGAAGCGGGGGTTTTGTTGGCGCGAAGGTTGGCTTATTTTTGGGGGGTGTTGGTTCTTTAGGCGTCGCAGAGTGTGTGTAGAAGGCGGNNNCGGCNTGTTGGAGGGAGGGAAGTCCCCGCAGGGGACATCAGGCGCATGGTTTGCGCCTGAGCCGAGCGACCANGCCGCCNCNGCCTTCTACACACACTCTGCGACTCGCAACATCTCCCAGTCACCGATGACCCGCAATTGTCGGACATCGTTCGTGGCAATGTCATCGTCCATCGCGGCATTACCTACACATCGCAACACCACTTGGATATCGCACAGCGCAGCACCACTTGCCCATTGCCATCGCAGCCATGTATCCGACGCGTGCCACGATAGCGAGTCCGGTTCGCGCTGGACGGGGTCGCGCCGGCCAGTTTGAGGAACGGGCAGCCCCGCGCAGCGGGGCCGAGGCCCCTGATAATGGGCCGAGCCGTTCCGAGCTGGCCGGTGCGACCCCGTCCAGCGCGAACCGGACGTGTTAACCGAGACACCCCCCGTCAGCAAACACCCCCGCCGCCACAAAGAAGAACAAAAGAATACCGCTACGCAAAACCCCTGCTTCGGCAATGAAGAATGGTCAACGGCGCCAACAACCGTGACACTGCCGCCATTACCATTGATCGACGCGTAGCAGAATGATGACCTCCGTAGAAAATGACACACCTCAGGCGAGCGGCCCTGATTTGCACTATCAGCAGGCGCTCGCTCAGGGCAAGTTTTTGATTCAGCGTTGTGACGCCTGCGCGCGCGCAGTTTTCTATCCCCGTATGGTTTGTCCGCATTGTGGTGCGCCCGACTTGCGGTGGGAGACACCAAGCGGGCGCGGGACGGTGTATTCGACCACGATAGTGCGGCGAAAAGCCGAAGCCGGTGGGGATTACAACGTGGCGCTGATTGATCTGGACGAAGGTGTACGCATGATGAGCCGAGTCGAGGGTATGGCACCTGATGCGGTTCGCATTGGTATGGATGTGCGGGCGGATGTTCGCGTGCATCAGAATCAGGGGCTAGTGGTATTTGTGGCGCGGGAGGCGGCATGAGCGATTTGCGACAGTTGCGTGGTGCCGTTGCGATTGCGGGCGTGGGCCATGCCGGGCTGGGGCGAGCGGATGGCTTTTCCGAAATGGAGATTTTGGTGCAGGCGGCGCAGCGTGCCGTGGCCGATGCCGGGCTGAGCCTGCGCGATATCGATGGCATCTGTACGGCCAGTGTGGCGGCCACGATGTGGGCGATGCCAGTGATTGAGCATTTGGGAATTCGTCCGACCTTTATCGATAGCACCATGTTGGGTGGATCGAGCTTCGTGGCACATCTGATGCCCGCCTTGCAGGCATTGGAATCGGGGCAATGCAATGCCGTGCTGGTGTGCTATGGCAGTACGCAACGGACATCGACGTTGAATCGCGCCGAGATCGGGCGGGTGCGCAAGAACTTTGATCCGCAACCCTACGAAACGCCCTATGCGCCGCTCAGCCCACTTAGCTCGTATGCTCTGGCGGCTGCACGTCATATGCATCAGTATGGCACCACGCGCGAGCAGCTCGCGCATGTGGCCCTGGCGGCGAATCAATGGGCGCAACGCAATCCGGAAGCGCAATTGCGCGAGCCCACGACGCTGGATGAGATCCTGTCCGCGCGCATGGTGTCGGATCCGCTGACCGTGCGCGATTGTTGCCTGGTCACGGATGGTGCGGGGGCTTATGTGCTGGTGCGCGCCGACCGTGCGCGTGACTTGCCTCGCAAGCCGGTCTATGTGCTGGGCAATGCGACTGCCGTGTGGAATCGACAGATTTCTTCAATGGAAGACTTGACCGTCACGGCAGCGCAGCAGTCGGGTCAGCGTGCGTTTGCCATGGCCGGGGTGCGTCCTGCGGATATCGATGTGGTTGAGTTGTATGACGCCTTCACCATCAACACGATTCTGTTTCTGGAGGACCTGGGATTCTGCGCCAAGGGCGAAGGTGGCACCTATGTCGAGAACGGTGCGATTGCCCCGGGCGGGCGATTGCCCGTCAACACGAATGGCGGCGGACTGTGTTGCGTACATCCTGGCATGTATGGCGTGTTCATCATGATCGAAGCCGTGCGGCAACTGCGCGGCGAAGGTGGCGCGCGTCAGATCGATGGGGCGCAATTGGCGCTCGTGCATGGCAATGGCGGCACGCTGTCCAGTCAGTCCACCGCCATTTTGGGAACGCAAGCAACCTTGTAGGAAATGTCCCGGACAGATAGTCATGCCGCGGACGGGGGACACGGTGCGTCCCCATCAAACTCGCACTCATAACAAAACAGCAAAACGGAGACACATCATGATTATCAAGAACTTCTTGCAAGCCACTGCGCTCGCCGCGGCGCTAGGTACCGCGGCCGCGTCCACGCAGGCAGCCACCTATCCCGACCGACCGCTGCGCCTACTGGTCGGCTACGCACCCGGCGGACCGGTCGACACCACGGCCCGGGTCTTTGCCAAGTATCTTGGCGACAAATTGGGGCAAACTGTGGTGGTGGAGAACCGTGCGGGGGCCAGCGGCATGATTGCGTCGGATGCCACCGCCAAGGCGACGCCCGACGGCTATCTGCTGGGATTTGCCGCCAGCCCGTCACTGACGATTTCTCCGCTGGTACAGAAGAGCACCTTGTTTGATCCCCATAAGGATTTCACGCCCATCGGCATGGTGGTGGACTACACCAACGTCCTGCTGATCGGCCCGCAGAACCCCGCCAAGAGCGTTGGCGAGCTGCTTGAGTATGCCAAGGCCCACCCGGATGCGGTCAGCTTTGGCTCGGCCGGCGTCGGCGCCTCTAACCACCTGTCGGCGGAACTGCTCAAACTGCAGGCCAAGGCGCCAATGCTGCACGTGCCTTATCGCGGTAATTCACCCGCCATGCTGGATGTGGTCAGCGGCAAAATCACGTTTATGTTCGACATTACCAGCACCGCCATTCCGTTTATCAAAAGCGGTAAGGCACGCGCACTGGCGGTGACCTCGCGCACCCGTAATCCAGAGCTGCCTGATGTTCCTACCATGATCGAAGCAGGCGTGAAGGATTACGAAGTGGTTGGTTGGTACGCATTGATGGCGCCGCCCAAACTGCCGGATGGCATCAAAACACGACTGAACAAGGCGCTGAACGACGTGAAGGAGGATCCGGCATTTCGCAAGGCTATGGTCAAGGGCGGCTATACCGTTGACGAGGGTGACGGCCAAGCTGTTCAGTCGCGCATTGATCGTGAATACGCCATGTGGGACGAGGTCATCAAGTCCGCCAATATCCAAAGCAATTGATCTGAGATTGGAGTATCTGATCATGTCCGCCTTGCAGTCGTTGCGTGCGAGTACCCGCCTACCTATCATCGCCGCACCTATGTTCCTGGTGTCGGGGCCGGAATTGGTGATCGCGCAATGCACGTCGGGCATTATCGGAACCTTTCCTTCGCTGAACGCCAGGCCGCAAGAGGCCTTGCATAACTGGCTGACACGCATCATGTCCGGCCTGGCGTATTACCGCGAGACGCACCCCGAAGCGCGTGTGGCGCCCTATGGCGTGAATCTGATCGTGCACCCCACCAACCCACGCTGGCAGGGCGACCTGGATATCTGCGTCACGCACCGTGTTCCGCTGATCATCACGTCGCTGCATGCCCCCGATACAGTGGTTCAGGCGGTGCATCCTTACGGTGGCCTGGTTTTTCATGATGTCACGACCGTACGACATGCGCGCCGTGCGCTGGAGGCCGGTGTCGATGGATTGATCCTGGTGGCCGCGGGCGCGGGCGGCCATGCAGGCACGCTCAATCCCATCGCCTTGGTCAACGAGATTCGGGCGTTCTATGACGGACCGCTCGTGTTGTCAGGCTGTATCAGCCACGGCAAAGACGTGCTGGCCGCCCAGGTGCTGGGTTGTGATTTTGCGTACATGGGGACACGCTTCATCGCGACACAGGAATCGCTGGCTCCCGATTCCTATCGCGACATGGTCTTGCAAGCGAGTATCGATGATGTGCTTTATACGCCGTTTTTCTCGGGCGTCCCGGCGAACTACTTGATTCCCAGTATCGCGGCCACAGGGCTGGATGCTTCGCAACTGGCGCAAATGGCCACCAATCCGGTCAACATGGATAAGCGTACCCGCCCTAAAGCGTGGAAAGACGTATGGAGCGCGGGACAGGGGGTCGGTGCAGTTCAGGAACTGCTCCCCACCCCCGCCCTGATCGAACAGCTTGCCCTGGAGTATGACGAGGCTCGTCGGGCGTTACTGAACGCATAGCACGTACTGAACCGTAAGGGCGTACGGAACCGCATGGCACGTCTAGAGGGGCGCATACTGAACTCGTCGCGCCTCAGGCGCCGATCACTCGACCTTGATCCCGGCGTCCTTGATGACCTTGCTCCACTTCGCCAGCTCCGCCTGCAGGAACGCCTCAAACTCTTCGGGCGACCCAGGCTTGGGCTCGGCGCCCGCTGCGAGCATGCGCTTGACCGTGACCGGATCACTCAATATCTGTCTCATGTCGGCATTGACCCGCTTGACGATATCGATCGGTGTGCCTGCGGGGGCCAGCATGCCGCTCCAGGAATATGCCTCGTAACCCGGTACGCCCGACGCGGCAATCGTAGGGATTCCGGGAAACAGTGCCGACGGCTCGGGGTTGCCGACGCCAAGCGGGCGAATTTTTCCTCCGGAAAGATGAGGTATCGCCGACGGGCCGTCCGCAAACATGACCTGGACCTGACCGCCCAATAAATCCTGCATGGCAGGGGCACTGCCGCGATAAGGCACATGCTGCAGGCGTGTCCCCGTCATGCTGTTGAACAACGCACCCGCCAAATGCGTCCCACCGCCCGTGCCCGATGATCCGTAGGAGAGTTTGCCAGGGTTTTTCTTGGCATAGGCGATCAGTTCCTCGACGCTCTTGACGGGTACCGACTCGTGTACGACCAGCACGATGGGAAAGACAGCCCCCATGCCTACCGGCACAAAGTCCGTCATCACGTCGTAACTCAAGCTCCCACGCAAACTGGGCAGCACGGTATGGTGAATCGAGGCGAAGAAATAGTGATAACCATCGGCGGGGGACTTGGCCGCCGCCTGGGCGCCCACGATCCCGCCCGCGCCTGCCTTGTTGTCCACCACAGTCGGTACGTGCCACATCGTGCCCAGCGGTTGAGAGATAAACCGTGCAGTGGTATCTACTGGTCCCCCTGCCGGGAACGGGACGATGAAATTAACAGCATGGTCGGGCCAGGCGGCCGCGCGTGCAGCAAACGGTAAAGAAGCGGCTGCGCAAGCGGCCCCCAGCCCCGCCAGCAAGCGGCGGCGTTGCGGATCTTGCATGTGTGTGTCTCCGGTTTCTTGTCTGTGCGCGTCGGCGTCATACCGTGCGCTGTGCCCGTATTATTCGCGCACGCGGGCCTGCTTGCCGATTTTTATTTGCCGAACCCCCTGTTCAGCACCAGCACAGCCTCTGCTCCGCGCCCGTCGCAGCACGACGCTAACCCGCGCGCGCCGCCGTGCGCACATGCTCGATGAAATTCTCGACAAAGCGCGGCACATCGCGACCACGCTGACGGCACAACAGGCGTGCGCGCTTGGCCCAGGCGTCCTCCAGACGCAGCACATGCAGGGCTTGCGGACGGCTATAACGGGCCGCGCAAGCGCGCGGCACCACCGCGATACCCGCTCCCGCCTCGACCATACGGCAGACGGCCTCGAAACTGCCTACGTGCACGCGCTGACACAGGCGCTTGCCCAGGCCCGAGGCAATGTCTTCGAGGAACGTCTGAATCGCACTGTTGGGATGGATACCCACAAACTGATACGCGTCGATCACGTCTACAAAACGCGCCGACTCCGACTGTGCCAGGGGATGATTCAATGACGTAACGACGACCAAATCATCGCGAAACAACGGCATCACGTCCAGCCCCTCGACGTCGACATTGCCTGCGACAATTCCCAGATCCGCCGCGCCGGCGCGGATGGCCAATACGATGTCGCCCGAGATTTTTTCCTCGAGTTCGATATCCACATCGGGATTCTCTGCCAGGAACGTGGACATCGCATCGGCCAGAAACGAATTGGTGGCCGTGGTATTGGCCAGCAACCGCAGCCGCCCCTTGATGCCACTGGCGTAGGGCTGCAAATCCGCATGCAGGCACTCTAGTTGTCGGAACACCGCATGTGCGTGTTTAAGCAACACCGCACCCGCCGGCGTCAGGGCAACACCCGTTGCCTGCCGCACCAGCAATCGGGCCTTGAAGGCCTCTTCCATGTTCTTGATGCGCGCGCTGGCCGCAGGCAGCGACAGGAAGGTGCGCTCGGCGGCACGGGTCAAGTTCAGGGTTTCTCCTACGTTCACGAATAAACGCAGGTCGGTCAGGTCATGTCTCATGTTCCGCCGTGCAGAAGGGGGGTGTCTTTAATTTTGAATTCCGCTACCCAGCCTGGAAATCTACCATGTAGGCAGTGAAGTGTGCCAACATCGGTACACAGTTCGGGCTGGCTCACTCCCCGTCACGGACTCGCCCTATAAGGAGACATTTTCATGAGCGGTATGGTTTCAGGCAAAGTGGTCGTCGTCACAGGAGCGGGCGGCGGGATTGGGCGCAGCGTCGCGCTGGCCATGGCCGCGGCAGGCGCCAAAGTGGTCGTTAATGATATTGGGGTGTCACTGCAAGGCGAAGGCGGCGGCGATGGCCCCGCTCAGGCCGTAGTGCGGGAAATCCAGGCCGCGGGCGGCCAGGCCTGCCCCAATACCGACAGCGTCGCCAGCTACGAGGGCGCCCACAACATCATCAAGACCGCCATTGACGTTTATGGACGCATTGATGCCGTCGTCAACAACGCCGGCAACCTGCGCGACCGCGTCTTTCACAAAATGAGCGAAGAAGAATGGCGCCAGGTGCTGGACGTGCACCTGAACGGATCGTTCTACATGAGCCGTGCCGCCGCGCCCTATTTCCGCGAACAAGAATCGGGCGCGCTGGTGCACATGACCTCGACATCGGGCCTGATCGGCAATTTCGGCCAGGCCAACTACGCAGCCGCCAAACTGGGCATCGTGGCGCTATCCAAATCGATCGCGCTGGATATGTCGCGCTACCACGTTCGCTCGAACTGCATTGCGCCGTTTGCCTGGAGCCGCATGACCAGCTCCATCCCGGCGGAAACCGAGGCAGAGAAAGCCCGTGTCGAAAAACTGAAGAAGATGGAAGCCGGCAAGGTGGCTCCCCTGGCGGTCTATCTGGTCAGCGACGCCGCCCACGAAATCACCGCGCAGATTTTCGCGGTGCGCGCCAATGAAATCATGCTGATGAGCCAGCCGCGGCCACTACGCACCGTGCATCACAGCGAGGGTTGGACCCCGGAATTGATCGGCGAGATCGCCATGCCCGCCATGCGTAAACATTTCTACGCATTAGAGCGTTCGCCGGACGTCATCGACTGGGATCCCATCTGAGAAGCGCCATCGCCTGAATGCATATCCCGTCAAACACGGGATGTTCGACGGCAGGCTCCTAAACCCCGGTATCGGCACGATTCCTCATTGAACGCGGTTCGCCGCAACAAGGCCTCACCTCTCATGCAACAACGCCCCCCACCCCTGGAAGGTATACGCGTCCTCGATCTCAGCCGCATCCTGGCTGGCCCCTGGTGCACCCAAAATCTGGCCGATCTGGGCGCAGATGTGATCAAGGTCGAACGCCCGGGCACGGGTGACGATACCCGCCACTGGGGCCCTCCCTACCTGAAAGACGGCCAGGGGCAGGACACCAGCGAAGCCGCTTATTACCTGAGCGCCAATCGCAACAAGCGATCACTGGAGGCCGATATGGCCACGCCAGAGGGCGCCTCGTTGATTCGCGAACTCGTCGTGCACAGCGATATCCTGGTCGAAAATTTCAAGGTCGGCGGCCTGCGCAAGTATGGCCTGGACTACGACAGCCTGAAGGAACTGAACCCGCGCCTGATCTATTGCTCGGTCACGGGCTTTGGCCAGGACGGCCCCTGCGCGCAGTTGCCCGGCTATGATTTCATGATCCAGGGGCTGGGCGGCCTGATGAGCATCACGGGCGAGCGCGATGACCTGCCAGGCGGCGGGCCACAGAAAGCCGGCGTCGCAGTCACGGACATCATCACGGGGATGTATGCCACCGTGGCGATCCTGGCCGCGCTGCAAGAGCGGCACCGCAGCGGGCTGGGGCAACAGTTGGACATTGCACTGCTGGACTGCCATGTAGCGATGCTGGCAAACCAGAACTCGAACTATTTCACCTCGGGCGTCGCACCCGTGCGCGCGGGCAATGCCCATCAAAATGTCGTGCCCTATCAGGTGTTTGCCGCCAGTGACGGACACTTGATCGTGGCGACGGGCAACGAGTCACAGTACCGCGCCTACTGCAAAGCCATCGGAGCGCCCGAGCTCGGCGATGATCCGCGCTTTTGCACCAACCGCCTACGGGTGACAAATCGCGAGACGCTCATCGCCCTGTTGGCAGACATCATGAAGCAAGGGCCGCGCGACGAGTGGATTGCCAAACTGGAAGCCGCGGGCGTGCCCAGCGGGCCCATCAACAATATCGCGCAAGCCTTCGCCCACCCGCAGGTACAGGCTCGCCAACTGCGGCGCGAACTCCCCCATCCACTAGGCGGCACGGCCCCGGTCACGGCCAGCCCGCTACGTTTTTCCGCGTCGCCCGTGGTGTATCGCAAGGCGCCGCCTCTGCTGGGAGAGCACACGCAGGAGATTTTGCGAGACGTGCTGGGCAAGCCGGTGTAGAGCGTGCTACAGGGCCACCCTAATGCTACGCCCAAGCCGCTCTAATGCGATCCTAATGCCACCTTAACGCCATTCTGAAGTCACCTGACACAGTTCGATCCGGTCATGGCCAAACCCCGGCGCGCTACTATCAAGGGACACAACACGAAACGCAACCTTATTTTGGCTCATACATGACTATGGAATTACGCGAATCGGAGAAAGCCATTGACGTCTATGGGGAATACGACGTCGTCGTGATCGGTGGAGGCCCCGCTGGCATCGCTGCCTCGGTCAGCGCCGCCAAAAACGGCTCGAAGACGCTGCTCGTCGAACACTATGGTTTTCTTGGCGGCATGGGTACCGCCGGCGGTGTCACGAATTTCGCAGGGTTGTACGGTCGTCGCAATGGGGAAATGGTGCAGCTCGTTCATGGCGTCGTAGACGAACTACTCGAACGACTGGATCGCCTCGGCGGCCTGAACAAACCCCAAGATGGCATGCAGGGCCGCATCCGTGTGCGCTCCTACGATACGTCGTCCTATAAGTGCGCGGCGGACCAACTGCTGTTGCATCACGGCGTCGACATTTTGTTCCACGCGCACGCGGCCGCCGTGCTCAAAGACGCCAACCGCATCACACATGTCATTGTCGAAACCAAGTCAGGGCGACGCGCGATACGTGCCAATGCGTTCATCGATTGCTCGGGCGACGGCGACCTTGCGGCGCAGGCGGGCGTGGACTTCGAGGTCGGTGATGGTCACGGTAGCGGCCTGTATCCCACCACCATGTTTCGCGTCGGAAATGTGGATGCGGAAATCGCGCTGAAAGCCGTGGGCGAGTTCAAGGCCATCAACGATTTCATGCGCCTGGCTCAAGAAAAACACCCTAACAAATACCAATTCCCGCGCGACGGGGCCATTATTCGTCCCCAGATCAACCCGACGGAATGGCGCGTTAATGTCACGCAAATCAAGAATGCCCAAGGCAATGCCGTCAATGGCGTAGACGCGCTCGAGTTAAGCCGCGGCGAGATCGAAGGCCGCCGCCAAGTCGCCGCCTATTTCGAATTTCTGCGCGCCGAAGTCCCCGGCTTTTCCAACGCCTACATTATCGAAATCGCGCCACAAATCGGCATCCGTGAAACGCGCAGGATAAAAGGCGTTTATCAGCTCACCGGCGCGGATATCGAAGGTTCGGCACAATTCGAAGATTCGATCGGCATCAATGCCTGGCCCATGGAGCTCCATACGTCGGGTGGCGTTCAATGGGTCTTCCCGACCTCATCGACTCGCGCCTACAACGACTTGCCATGGCGCATGCTGATACCGCGTCAAGTCGACAATCTGCTGGTAGCGGGACGCTGCGCTTCGGCTACCCACGAGGGGCAATCCGCCTCGCGCGCCAGTGGTGGATGCTTTGTCATGGGACAAGCCGCCGGCACCGCCGCAAGCCTGTTCACGGGCGGCGCCTTCACCGATCTGCCCGTGACGTCGATTCAACAGCGATTGATCAACGACGGCGCAACTATCGAAAATTGACGTCACTCATCGGGAATCACGGGCTCTGCGACCTTCGCCAGTTGCAGGAGTGACTCCTGCCAGCCGAGATAACACATCTCTGTCGGAATCTGCTCGGGAATCCCTTCTTGCACAATACTCAGATCCGTCCCGCAAGACACTTGCCGCAGTGTCACGGTGACGATCATCTCGCCTGGCAGAGCCGGATTATCAAAGCTATCGGTATAACGAATTTTCTCAAACGGCACGAGCTCCAGATATTCGCCGCCAAACGAGTCGGCCTTGCCCGTCGTCACGTTACGAAACGACATTTTGTGCGTGCCGCCGACCCGCGCGTCCAGGTGATGCACTTGGCACGTGAACCCATAAGGCGGCAGCCACTTGGCAACGACATCGGCCTCTAGAAAAGCCCGATAAACCCGCTCAGGGGTGGCACGCAAAACACGATGCAGATGAACAGTTCCCGTCGACATGGTATGTACTCCGTTCTGGTTAAAAAGAGAGGATGTACCGTTACGACGAACGTGTTCTTCTCTAATCGACAGGGTTTGCATTAGGGAAAACCCGCGTTTTTGCGATGCGATGTTGTTCTTAAAGCGTCCCGGGCGGGGTAATGGCCCCCACCGGCCTGGTCGCTCGGCTCAGGCGCAAACCATGCGCCTGATGTCCCCTGCGGGGACTTCCCTCCCTCCAACAGGCCGGTGGGGGCCATTACCCCGCCCGGGACTTGCGTTATTGAATAATGTCGGATGCTTCTATGTCGGACGTTTCGCCTGACTGTTATGTTGTCGGCTGATGTCGGACGCTTCACGCGACTCTGGGGGTATGTTGTCGATTGATGTCGGATTCTTCGTACTACTCTAGGGCTATGTTATCGACGGTGTCGGCATGGTCGGCTGATGCGGGGGATATACCGTGTACCGATGAGGTGATTGGGATGGTTGAGTCTATTTTTGGCGTGGTTAAACGCGACGGGGGGCAGAATTCGCTGCTTTGGGTTTTCGATGCGCTGGAACGTGATGCGGGTTATCTGCGCAAGCGAATGTTTGGTTGCGAAGCGGCGTATCTGGACGATCTTTTGTGCCTGGTCGTGGCGGACAAAGGAGGCGCCTGGGATGGCTTGCTGGTTTGCACAGCGAAAGAGCAACATGCCGAACTCATCCAGGACATGCCCGCCCTGCGTCCGCATTCCGTTCTGGGCAAGTGGCTATACATGCCCCAAGACGACGCCGCGTTCGAAGAAACCGCCGAAAAGCTGACGACCCTGGTCCTGGCGCACGACCCGCGCATAGGCGTAGCCCCCAAACCCCGCAAACCACGCAGAAAAAACGCCCTACCGAAGTAAATCCGAGCAGCCCAAATTAAAACCGAGCCACACAAATCGGAACAAACCCATCGCGCACCCAATCTCGACCCGAAGAAGTCCAGAGCCGGGCTAATGGGCCGCGGCGGCCTGTTGGAGGAAGGGAAGTCCCCGCAGGGGACATCAGGCGCATGGTTTGCGCCTGAGCCGAGCGACCAGGCC
>NZ_CBCSFP010000004.1:0-38376 GCF_965138755.1 Bordetella tumulicola
ATCCTACCGGCCCACGCGACCCCCGCCCGTTGCCAGGACGCAGTCGCCGTGCTCACCGTCTCGTGGCCTGAGGTCTCCAACGCCCACACCCTGTGGCGCTCAAACCTCACTGCTATCTCCATCCCCGATCTTGCGTCTTTGTGCGGTAAGATTGGCTAAATCTATTCGATGGAGCGGTTATTGTGAGCGATCCCCAGATCTCGTCCTCTAATACTTCGCTGGACCTGCGTACGCTGACCCATGTGGCCTATGGCCTTTTTGCATTGGGTTTTGTGACCAGCGGGTTCTTGGGTATTGCGACATTGGCAGCGGTCGTGCTGATGTATCTCAAGCGCACGGACGCCGCGGGCACCATGTATGCCGCGCATTTTGATTGGCTGTTGCGCACCTTCTGGTGGGCTTTGCTGTGGCTGGCGATCAGCGCTATAGGCACGCTGATTTTCATTGGCTGGCTAGGTGTTGTTGCCACCGTGATTTGGACGCTCTACCGGCTTATTAAGGGCTGGCTGGCGCTCCTGAGTGGTGCTGCCCCTACCCCGTATGCCTAAGCGCGCTACGGTCGCCTCAGGGCGGCCGTGTGCCTGCGATAAACCCCCTCCTAGTCTTGGGTGTGGGCAGGGCGGCTGGGTAAATACAAATCCAGGATAAAAAACAAAATAAAAACGGCTGACTTTCGTCAGCCGTTTTTATTTGGGCTCGCATCCATAAATGCACGCCATGATAAATGCATGCCAAGCGTAGCAAGCCCAGGGCGTATGGGCCGGGAAAACGGCCCATTGGGCAAGAAGGGGTTGGGACGTACGGCGTACGTGCCCAGCTCCTGCTTACTTCAGATGGACGTTGACCAGCTTGGTCAGTTCGAACATCGTGACCTGGTCTTTGCCGAAAATCGGGCGCAGCTTGGCGTCAGCATTGATGTTGCGCCGGTTGCTGGCATCTTGCAGATCATGCTTTTTGATGTATTCCCAGATCTTTTTGGTGACCTCGGTACGCGGCACTGCGTCGGCACCGATGACAGCGGCCAGTTCGGGACTGGGGGTCAGGGGCTTCATGAATGCCGCATTCGGCTTGCGTGCGGTCGCGGGTTTGGAGGTTGTAGCCATGCGGCGCTCCTTCTCTGGCTGTTAGAAAAATTGTCCTGCGGGCGGAGCATAACGTGTCTCTCTCTCAAAGACAAAGTCATTTATGCTCTGTAGCAACTAAAATAGGGACTTGACCCCCTTAATGTACAAGGTGCGTAACGTCTTATGTACGCAAGATCAGCACTAGATTCTATACGGCTATTCCACGACGAGTTGACGGCAATCCGTCGAGATTTACATGCGCATCCTGAATTGGGCTTCGAAGAGGTGCGTACGTCGGGCATTGTGGCGGGTTCGCTAGAGGCCTTGGGCATAGAGGTTCATCGCGGTATTGGCAAGACCGGGGTCGTGGGTGTGATACGCGGCAAACGCTGTGATAGCGGACGCATGATCGGCCTGCGCGCCGACATGGATGCGTTGCCTATGACCGAGGATAACAATTTTTCGTACAAATCCAATAAATCCGGGCTGATGCATGGTTGTGGTCACGACGGGCACACGACGATTTTGCTCGGCGCGGCACGCTATTTGGCGCAGACGCGTAACTTTGACGGAACCGCCGTCTTGATTTTTCAGCCGGCCGAAGAGGGCCGCGGTGGCGCGAAGGCCATGCTGGAAGACGGATTGTTTGATACTTTCCCGTGTGATGCGATTTATGCGTTGCACAACTGGCCCGGCCTCAAGCCGGGCACCATTGGCATTAATCCGGGCCCCATGATGGCGGCGGCAGATCGTTTTGAAATTGTTATCACCGGCCGGGGTGGGCATGGGGCGCATCCGTATCAGACCATTGATCCCGTGACGATCGCCGGGCACGTCATTACGGCGCTGCAAACCATCGTTTCGCGCAATGTGAACCCGCTGGATTCCGCCGTGTTGTCCATCGGTTCGATGCAGGCGGGTCATCCGGGTGCGATGAGTGTGATTCCGCGCGAGGCCCGGCTGGTCGGCACGGTTCGTACGTTTCGCAAATCCGTGCAAGAGATGGTCGAGACGCGTATGCGCGAACTGGTCACCGCGGTGGCGGGTGGCTTTGGAGCCACGGCACAGGTGGATTATCAGCGCATTTATCCCGCCACCCTGAACACGCCGCAACATGCAAATTTGGTCGCTGATATTGCGACCGATATGGTGGGCCGAGAAAACGTGGTGCGCGATCTGGTGCCGTCAATGGGCTCCGAAGATTTTTCTTTCATGTTGCAGACACGGCCGGGGGCCTATTTTCGGTTGGGCCAGGGCGGCGCCGAATCTGGCTGCGTGCTGCATAATTCCCACTTCGACTTTAACGATGCTGTGATTCCGCTAGGTAGCGCCATGTTTTGCGCCCTGGCCGAGCGCGGCATGCCTTTGGCTGACTAGGCCGGTTGCACTCATGTCTGATCAAAATATTACTGAGCTTACGATTACCCGGCCGGATGACTGGCATTTGCACTTGCGTGATGGCGTGGCGCTTCAGGCGGTGGTGGGCCATACGGCGCGTCAATTCGCGCGCGCCATCATCATGCCGAATCTGCGCCCGCCGGTGACGACCACGGAGCAGGCGTTGGCGTATCGGCAGCGGATCGAAGACGCTTTGCGTCAACACGATGACTTACCTCTCTTTACCCCGCTGATGACGTTGTATCTGACCGATAACACCTCGGCGGACGAGATCGTGCGCGCGCACGAGTCCGGCCAAGTGTATGCGGTCAAGCTGTATCCCGCCGGGGCGACGACCAATTCCGATGCGGGCGTGACGGATTTGCTGGGCAAGTGTGGGCCGGCGTTGCAGGCGCTGGAGCGCTGTGGCATGCCTTTGTTGGTGCATGGCGAGGTCACGGATCCCGAGATCGATGTGTTTGATCGCGAAGCCGTCTTCATCGACCGCGTCATGCGTCCTCTGCGCCAGGCGTACCCGGGCTTGAAGGTAGTGTTCGAGCACATCACGACCAAGGACGGTGCGGAATATGTACGCGATGCCGAAGGGCCGATCGCCGCGACTATTACACCGCAACATTTGCTGTACAACCGTAATGCGATTTTTCAGGGAGGGGTTCGGCCGCATTGGTATTGTCTGCCGATCCTCAAGCGTGAAATCCATCGCCAGGCGCTGCTGGATGCGGCGACTAGCGGCAACTCGCGTTTTTTCCTGGGCACGGACAGCGCACCTCATGCGCGTGGCCTGAAGGAACATGCCTGTGGCTGTGCGGGTTGCTACAGCGCGCTGCATGCCATGGAGCTATACGCCACGGCCTTCGAGCGCGCCGGGCGTCTGGATCGCCTCGAGGGGTTTGCCAGTTTTCATGGGGCGGCTTTTTATGGTTTGCCGCGCAACACCGATACGTTGACGCTGCGCCGCGAGTCCTACACGATTCCCGCCGACGTGCCATTTGGGGACACGTCCCTTGTGCCTTTGGCCGCTGGCGAGTCGCTGGACTGGCGCGCTGAGTAAATATCGGTGGGGGGCAACACTGCTGCTTGCGACAAGCAGCAGTGTNNCCCGCTTCGCGATCAGGGGTTGCCGCGTCGCGCTTCCAGTAATTCCCAGCGCGCGAATTTTTCTTCGAGCTGGGTATCCAGCGTCGCCAGTTCGGCGTTGATTCGTTCGACTTCATCAGGCGCGTCGCGATATAGCGCGCCGTCGGCCAGTCGTGCCGAGAGCGCAGCCTGGCGCGCTTCGATCGTGGCGATCGTATCGGGCAGCTCCTGCAATTCGCGTTGTTCCCAAGAACTGAGCTTGGCGACTCGCGCGGGTTTGGCTGGTGGGGCCAGGGCGGCGGATTCGCTCGACGGATTGGTGGGGCGCACGGATTTGTTTGCCTCGGATGACGGGGTAGGCGCGGCAGGGCGTTGAGCGACCCACTCATCGTAGCCCCCCACGTAGTCGCGCCACTGGCCGTCGCCCTCGCTGGCAATGGTCTGGGTGACGACGTTATTCAGAAAGGCGCGATCGTGGCTGACGAGCAGCACGGTACCGGTGTATTCCTGCAACAGCTCTTCCAATAACTCCAGCGTTTCGATGTCGAGATCGTTGGTCGGCTCGTCGAGTACCAGCACATTGGTGGGGCGCGCAAACAGGCGGGCCAACAAGAGACGCGCGCGTTCGCCGCCGGACAGGCTGCTGACTGGCGACCCAGCACGTGCGGGCGAAAATAGGAAGTCGCCCAGATAGCTCATCACGTGTTTGCGGGTGCCACCGATTTCTATCCATTCGCTGCCAGGGTTGATGATGTCAACCAGGGTAGCGTTCTCGTCGAGTTGCGCTCGCATCTGATCAAAGTAGGCGACGGAGACGTTGGTCCCCATGCGGACGGTGCCTGAATCCGGTGCCAGTTCGCCCAGCATGATTTTCAGCAGCGTTGTTTTGCCGGCGCCGTTGGGGCCAATGATGCCGATGCGATCACCGCGCATCAGTGTCGTGCTGTACTCGCGAATCACGACGCGTTCGCCAAAGGCTTTTGAGACGTTTTCCAGCTCGGCGACCAACTTGCCCGAGCGTTTTCCCTCGGCAATGGCCAGGCTGACATTGCCCAGCCGGTCACGGCGTTCTGCGCGATCTACGCGCAGTTGCTCGAGGCGGCGCACCCGGCCTTCGTTACGGGTACGACGGGCTTCGACGCCTTTGCGTATCCAGACTTCTTCTTGGGCGAGCAGTTTGTCAAAGCGGGCGTTTTCCAGGCGCTCGGACTCGAGCCATTGCGCCTTGCGTTCTTGCCACTGGGAGAAATTCCCAGGAAAGCTCAGCAATTTGCCGCGATCGAGTTCAACAATACGCGTGGTGATGGCGTCCAGGAAGCGGCGGTCATGGGTGATGATGATGGCCGCGCCGCGCCAATTGCGCAGCAGGTCTTCCAGCCAGGCAATACCGTTGAAGTCGAGATGGTTGGTGGGCTCGTCCAGCAACAACAAGTCGGGCTCGTTGGCCAGGGCGCGAGCCAAGGCCACGCGCTTGCGCATACCGCCCGAGAGCTCGGAGATGCGTGCGTCGCCGGGCAGGCCCAGGCGTTCGAGTAAAGATTGGACAAGTGATGGCCGCTGCCAGTCTTCGTGATCGTCGTCACGGTCGAGCACGACTTCGAATACGGTGGCGTCCTCGTCCAGCTCGGGCTCTTGTTCGACGGTGGCGACTGTTAGGCCGGAGTTGCGCGCGATATCACCGTCGTCGGGGACGTTGCGACCATCGAGCAAGCGTAGCAGTGAGCTTTTGCCGGCGCCGTTGCGGCCGATCAGTCCGATGCGTTCGCCTTCTTGGATGACGAAGTCAGCGTGGTCCAGCAACGGATGGTGGCCGTACGCGAGTTGTACGTCCGTCAGGGTAATCAGAGTGTTGTTGGCCATGGGGTCTACAAAATTGCGGAGATTTGCTGCGATGACGCTATTGTCGCAGGTCGCGGCGGCGACGATCCCGATCCTGTGCCGTACAATGGCGCCCGCAAGGCAGATCGGGCAATCGCGGTGGATGCAAATCCATCGAGGAAGGTCCGGACTCCACAGGGCAGGGTAGCGGCTAACAGCCGTCCGGCCGCCCCGGGCTTATGTCCGGTCAGCGGTTGAGGAATAGGGCCACAGAGACGAGTCTGCGGCGCGGGCATGTTTCGGCATGCACCGATACGGCCATCTCCGTATTGCGTCCGTCGGCAACGGCGAGCGGCGCGGCAGGGTGAAACGCGGCAACCTCTATCCGGAGCAACACCAAATAGGCATGCGTACGGCTTTCGGGCCTGAAGGGCGGCTCGCTCTAGCATGCGGGTAGGTGGCTACAGCGGCTCAGCAATGATCCGCGCAGAGGAATGATTGCCCGCCGGGGTGACTCGGCGTACAGAATCCGGCCTATAGATCTGTCTTGCAGCTGAATACAGACGGCGTGGCCGGTCCTGCTCAGGCAGGGCCGAACGTAAAACATTGAAAGGGCGCTCTATTTGCCTCACTCCTGACGAAGGACTTTTAGTTGTTACTGCAACCCCCTGATTTATCAGGGGGTTTTTATTTTGGCTTTCCTGATAGGTGCTCTAAGTCCTTGTTGTGATTGAAAAAATTGCAACCGTGCGCTTGACCGGGTTAATCCATTACCGTAGAGTGGGAAAAAGTAGGAATTTGTGCAATTAAGTGGGGTAAATGTGGTGTTTCAAGGAAGCAACGCGCTGACGCTGGATGCGAAGGGACGGATCTCGATTCCGACCCGGCATCGTGACGCGCTCGTTGCGCAGGCCGAAGGCCGGTTGACCCTGACTCGCCACCCTGACGGTTGTCTGTTGGTGTATCCGCGACAAGAGTGGGAAAAAAAGCGCGAGCAGATCGCTGCGTTCCCCATGTCGGCGCGCGCGCTGCAGCGGCTGTTGTTGGGCAACGCCCAGGACGTCGAACTCGACGGTTCCGGCCGTGTGCTCATTGCGCCTGAACTGCGCAACGCTTCCGGTATGACGCGCGATGTGATGCTGCTCGGTATGGGCGCGCACTTCGAGCTCTGGGATGCCGCTTCCCTGGCCCGCCGCGAGGCGGAGGATCTTGCTCAGGGGATGCCGGACGTGTTGAACCAGTTTTCGTTCTGAAACCGAGTATGGAATTCGAACATCGGCCCGTGCTGCTGGCGCCGACGGTGGATGCGTTATTGCAGGCCAATTTTGGCGGCAAGGGCGCGACGCGGTCGGCTCAGGCGGATGACGAGTTGGTCGAGGTGCAAGCTCAGGCGCGCGCACAGTGCGGCGTGTTTGTCGATGGCACCTTTGGGCGCGGTGGACATAGCCGCGAGCTGCTCAGCCGCCTGGGGCCTGACGCCCGGCTGGTGGTGTTCGACAAGGATCCCCAGGCGATTGCGGTAGCGACTGAGTTGGCCGCTCGCGATCGCCGGGTGACGGTGGTGCATGACGGCTTTGCCACCATGCGCGACGCGTTGGCAGGACACGGTATCGAGAAAATCGATGGCGTGATGTTGGATCTTGGGGTGTCTTCGCCCCAATTGGATGATGCCGGACGAGGTTTTTCGTTTATGCGCGAAGGCCCGCTCGACATGCGAATGGATACGACCCGCGGCCCTACGGTAGCGGAATGGCTGGCGCAAGCCAGCATAGATGAGATGCGGGAGGTCATAGCAGATTATGGCGAAGAACGGTTTGCTTTTCAGGTTGCAAAGGCGATTGCTGCTCGCCGCGCAACACGGCCGCTGTGCACCACGCTCGAGCTTGCCGAGTGCGTCGCCAGCGCCGTCCGCACGCGCGAAAAAGGTCAACATCCGGCCACACGCACCTTTCAGGCTTTACGGATTTACATCAATCGGGAACTCGAAGAGCTCGCGCGCGCCCTCGCGTCAGCTTTAGGACTGCTTGCCCCAGGGGGGAGGTTGGCGGTGATCAGCTTTCATTCGCTCGAAGATCGGATGGTTAAACAATGCATCGCGGCGGCGGCCAGGCCGGCCGTCGCGCATGCGCGTTTGCCTTTGCGCGAGAGCGAAATGCCTCGGCCCCTCATGCGTTCGTTAGGGCGTGTGCTGGCCAGTGACGAAGAGATCGCCGGCAACGCGCGGTCGCGTTCGGCCGTGTTGCGGGTGGCCGAGCGTACAAGCACACCTTTGGGTGCGGATGGTGCCGAGGGCTTTGTGCCGGCCATGCGAGTGCCGGGCGAAGCGCAGCCTGCCCGGCGCGGTGGCAAGCGGAGGGCACGCTGATGGCACGCATGAGCCTCTTCTTTGCGATGCTGTTGATGCTGTCCGCGATTTCGCTGGTGACCAGCCGCTATCATTCTCGCCAGCTATTTATAGAGTTAGACCGCAGCAACACCTTGGCCAACACGCTGGATACGGATTGGCGCCGCCTGCAGCTTGAGCGCGCCGAGTTGGCGCGCAATGCACGGATTGACCACGCGGCGCGCGAGGATCTGAAAATGATCCCCGTCGTGCCTGATCGCACGCTGTACCTGCATCAGGCGCCGATTCCAGCTGTCGGGGGTGCCCAATGAGGCACGTGCCGTTCTTCGACAACCCAGTCTTGCGTGGGCAACTGCCGACCTGGCGGGCGCGGCTCGTGTTGGTCTTGTTGTTGGCCTCGTTTGTCGTGCTGGCCGGTCGTGCCCTGTTTTTACAGGGGCTTTCTACCGAATTTCTGCAGCAGCAGGGCGAGCGTCGCTACGAGCGTACCCTGACGCTGGCCGCGACGCGTGGCAAGATTTTTGACCGTAATGGCGTGGTGCTGGCATCGAGTGTGCCGGCGCGCGCGATTTGGACAATCCCCGAGGACACCAAGCCCGCGACGGCCGACCAGCTCAAGAAGCTCGCCGAGCTGCTGGGCTTGTCGATCGCAGATCTGCGTGCCCGCTTGGCCGACGTGGATCGCAATTTTGTCTATCTGAAACGCCAAGTGCCGATGGATATCGCCGAGCAGATCAAGAAGCTCGAGATCCCGGGCATTCATCAGCAAGCGGAATCCCGTCGGTACTACCCCGATGGTGGGGTCACGGCACATTTGTTGGGTTTCACCAGCGTCGAAGACACCGGCCAAGAGGGCGTTGAGCTGACTTTCGACAAGCTGCTTTCAGGTACGCCGGGCAGCCGTCGCGTGATCAAGGATCGTCTGGGGCGCGTGATTGAGGATGTGCAGGCCGTGACCGAGCCGGTCAACGGCCGTGACCTCAGCTTGTCTATCGATGCGCGCTTGCAGTATCTGTTGTACCGCGAGTTGAGCGAGGCGGTGGTGCGTCACAAGGCCGCTGCGGCCAGCGCCATCATCATGGACGTGCGTACAGGCGAGATCCTGGCCTTGAGCAGCCTGCCGACGTTCGATCCGAATCGTCGCGAGACGTTTCACCCGCCCAATCTGCGTAATCGCGCGATTACCGATACGTTTGAGCCGGGTTCGATCATGAAGCCCTTCACCGCCGCGTTGGCACTGGATTTGGGGCGCATCAATACCAATACTCAGTTTCAGACGGGTAATGGGTCATTTCGCTACCAGGGCAACACCATCCATGACGTGAGCCGCAACGGCACACTGAATGTGGCGGGGGTATTGCGCCGGTCCAGCAATATTGGCATGACCATGATCGCCGAAAAGCTGCAAGCCCGCGAGATGTGGGAACGCTTTACCGAACTGGGCTTGGGCCGTGCACCGCAACTGGGTTTCCCAGGCGCGGCGCCTGGCCGCCTGCGTCCCTGGGATCGGTGGCGTCTGATTGAAAAGGCCACGATGGCTTATGGCTATGGTCTGTCAGTTTCGCTGTTGCAGGTTGCGCGTGCGTACACCGTCTTTGCCCGCAATGGCGACATGGTGGCACCGACCCTGATCAAACGCGATAGCGATCCGACCAGCGTCAAGGTCTATAGCCCGCAAGTGGCGCAACTGGTTCGCGGCATGCTCGAAGCCGCCGCCGGTCCCGAAGGCACGAAGGCTGCCCAGGTGCAGGGCTATCGGGTTGCCGGCAAGAGCGGTACTGCGCGCAAGATCGTCGATGGCAAGTACAGCACCAAGCGCTACCGGAGCTCGTATGTCGGGTTTGCGCCCGTTTCGGATCCGCGTATTGTGGTCGCAGTGTCGATTGACGAACCCACGGCGGGGGGGTACTACGGTGGTGCGGTCGCCGCACCGATTTTCTCCACCATTGTGGGGGGTAGCCTGCGCCTGATGGGCGTGCAGCCGGATGCACCCTTCGAGTCGACGATTGTGGCGGGTGTACGGGAGGGGGCGCAATGAATACGACGCGTCCTTTGTCCGCTGAGGCCGTCGAGGCCTTGCGCTGGTTGCGTGAGCAGGCCACGATGGGCGCCGACTTGCGACTGGATTCGCGTGAGATCGTCACCGGCGATGTATTTGTGGCGTGCCCGGGCGGTTCGACGGATGGCCGACGTTACATTGGCCAAGCGATCACGCAGGGCGCTTCGGCCGTGCTGTGCGAAACACCCGTTCCGGCCGAGTTCCAAGAAGACGCTCGAGTGCTGGCAGTGCCGGCGTTGCGAGGGTTGCTGGGCGAGCTGGCTGACGACTGGTACGGGCAGCCGTCGGCGGCCCTGAGCGTGGTGGCCATTACGGGTACCAACGGCAAGACGTCTTGCGTGCAATGGATTTCGCAGGCGCTGACCGATGCCGGAAAGCCCTGCGGCAGTATCGGCACGCTCGGTGCGTTGTTGCCGGATGGCCGTTCCCTGGGCGGCAGCCTGACGACACCTGATGTATTGACGGTGCACCGCGTGCTGGCGCTCATGCACCAGGCGGGCGCCCAGGCAGTGGCACTCGAAGCCTCGTCGATCGGTCTGGAGCAAGGCCGCCTGGATGGTGTCCGTATCGAGGTGGCGGGATTCACGAACCTGACGCGCGATCATCTGGATTATCACGGCTCGATGGAGCAATATGAGCGAGCCAAGGCCCGCTTGTTCCAGTGGCCCGGTCTGGCCGCCGCCATTATCAATGCCGACGATGCGGCGGGCGAGCGACTCCTGCAGTCATTGCCCGACACGCTCGCGCTGGGCTATACCCAGCAGGATACGCCGGCGGCTTTCCGGGTGCAGGATTTGCAGGCCACCTCGCACGGACAAGTCTTTACCTTGCTCTCGCCCGCAGGCGGGGCACAGATCGTGACCTCGCTTCTGGGCCGTCATAACGTATCGAATCTGCTGTTGGTGGCCGGCGTGCTGTCCAAGCTCGGTTGGCCTTTGTCCCAGATTGCTCGCGCGTTGGCTGCGACGCGACCAGTGGACGGTCGTCTGCAAGTCGTGGAGCCCCTGGCCTTGACGAATGCCGTGACGGCTGGACGCGGGCCATTGGTCGTGGTGGATTATTCCCATACGCCGGACTCGCTGGCGCGTGCCTTGACCGCATTGCGCCCGATGGCGGATGCGCGAGGCGGACGCCTGGTGTGCTTGTTTGGTTGCGGCGGCGAGCGCGACTCGGGCAAACGACCGGAGATGGGGCGCGTTGCCGCGGACCTGGCCGACAAAATTACGGTCTCTAGCGACAACCCGCGCGGCGAAGATCCCGACGCCATCATTGCGCAGATTCTGCCTGGCATCCCGCGTGGTGCCCGCCTGACGGTCGAAGTCGATCGCGCCGGGGCGATCATGCACACGATCTGGGCGGCCGAGCCCGATGATGTCATCTTGCTGGCGGGCAAGGGGCACGAAACCTATCAGGAAGTCGCCGGCGCCAAACAGCCTTTTGATGATCGTGAATGGGCAAAACTTGCCTTGCTCTTGCCCCATGTCGCGGCCTTGTCGACGGATACCCGGCGTGTCGGCGCGAATGAAATTTTTCTGGCGCTAGTCGGTGAGCAGTTCGACGGTCATGATTACTTGTTGCAGGCTCAGCAAGGCGGCGCGTGCGCGGCCGTCGTGGCTCACCCGGTCCCGGGAATGTCGCCGCCGCAACTGGTACTGGGCGATACCCGTCTAGCCCTGATGCGGATTGGTGCGGCATGGCGGGCACAGTTTTCGTTGCCCGTGATTGGTGTTGCGGGCAGCAACGGCAAGACCACCACAAAAGAAATGATTTCCGCGATCCTGGCCGATTGGCAGGGCGAGGCGGGTCGGCTGGCGACGGCTGGCAACTTTAATAACGATATCGGCGTGCCGCTGACCTTGCTGCGCCTGCGCGCGCAACATCGCGCCGCCGTGTTCGAGTTAGGGATGAATCATCCGGGAGAAATCGCGGTGCTGGCCGTGATGGCCGCGCCGTCGGTGGCATTGATCACCAATGCGCAACGCGAACACCAGGAGTTCATGCATTCGGTCGAGGCGGTCGCTCAAGAAAACGGCGCCGTGATCGAGGCATTGCCCGAGGATGGTGTCGCAGTATTCCCCGGTGATGATCCGCATTGCGGTGTCTGGGAGGCCCAGGCCGGTGCGCGACGCGTGTTGCGCTTTGGTTTGCAGCCTGGGCTCGATGTCTATGCTGAACGCATCACGGCGACCGAGCAGGGCACCGCGTGCCATGTGGTGACGCCCGCCGGTAGCGTGGACCTGATGCTGCCGGTTCCGGGTCTGCACAACGTCCGAAATGCCCTGGCGTCTATCGCCGCGACGCTGGCCGCCGGGGCATCGTTGGCTGCCGCCGTCCGCGCACTGGCGTCATTCAGCGCTGTGGCCGGACGTATGCAGCGCAACGTATTGGCCGACGGGACGATATTGATCGACGATACCTATAACGCGAATCCAGATTCGGTGCGTGTGGCCGTCGACGTGTTGTCGCAACTGCCCGGCCCGCGCGTCCTGGTGTTGGGCGACATGGGCGAAGTGGGTGACAACGGCCCCGAAATGCATCGCGAGGTTGGCGCCTATGCGCGCGAGCATGGTATCGAAGCGCTCTACACGCTGGGCCAAGCCTGCCGCGATGCCGTAGCAGCCTTCGGAGACGGAGCCCTGGCGTGCGAATCGGTAGACGAGATTGTGGCGGCGCTGCATCGCATGCGTGCGGCGAGTGTATTAGTAAAAGGATCGCGCTTTATGCGCATGGAGCGGGTGGTGAAAGAGCTGTCTACTAACAATAACAATACGACGGCCGAACGCCAGGGAGATTCTCATGCTGCTTGAGATCGCCCGCTGGTTGTCTGACGATGTGAGCGCCATTGGCGTTCTGGAGTACATCACCATGCGCGCCGTGCTGGCATGCGCGACGGCCTTGCTCATTGGCCTGGTGGCGGGACCGCGCGTGATCCGCAAGCTGACCGAACTGAAGATCGGTCAGGCCGTGCGCGCTTACGGTCCGGAATCGCACCTGGTGAAAAACGGTACGCCGACGATGGGTGGAGCGCTCATTCTGATTTCTATCGCTATCAGCACCTTGATGTGGGCCGACTGGACCAACCGCTTTGTTTGGGTGGTGTTGATGGTGACCTTCGGCTTTGGCTGGATCGGCTGGATGGATGACTATCGCAAAGTCGTTCATCGCGATCCCGAAGGCATGCCCGCCCGGCAGAAATTCTTTTGGCAAGCCACCATTGGGTTGGTGGCTGCCGTGTACCTGGCCTTTGCTGTTTCAGCGCCCGCCAACACCGAGTTGTGGCCCTTGTTCAAGGAGTGGGTCGGCAGCGGTTTCAGCATGCCTCTGCCGACGCGGGCCGACCTGATCGTCCCGTTCTTTAAATCCGTGAGCTATCCGCTGGGGGTGGTGGGTTTTGTGGCACTGACCTGGGCCGTGATTGTGGGCACGAGCAATGCGGTGAACCTGACCGACGGACTGGATGGCCTGGCGATCATGCCCACCGTGATGGTGGGCAGCGCACTGGGCATTTTTGCCTACGTGGTGGGTCGGGTCGACTATTCCAAGTATCTGCTGTTTCCGTATATTCCCGGCGCTGCCGAGTTGATGGTGCTGTGCGCGGCGATCGCGGGGGCCGGGTTGGCGTTCTTGTGGTTCAACGCGTATCCGGCGCAAGTATTCATGGGCGACGTCGGGGCGCTGGCTTTGGGCGGCGCGCTGGGCACGATCGCCGTGATCGTCCGTCAGGAAATCGTGCTCTTCATCATGGGGGGCGTGTTCGTTGTCGAAACACTGTCCGTGATGATGCAGGTGACCTGGTTCAAGTACACCAAACGCAAATACGGGCAGGGGCGGCGGATTTTCCGGATGGCACCCCTACACCACCATTTTGAAGTCGGCGGCTGGAAAGAAACCCAAGTCGTCGTGCGGTTCTGGATTATCAGCATGATGCTGGTGCTGATCGGCCTTTCCACCTTGAAATTGCGATGACGAGTTCCGAAACCCTCCGTGCTGATGCACCGCTCGTCCTGATCCTCGGATTGGGCGAGACGGGCGTGGCTGCGGCTCGCTGGTGCGCTCGGCAGGGAGCGGCGTTGCGGGTGGCTGATACTCGCGTCGAGCCGGGTGGCCTGGCTGGGCTGCGTACCGCGTTGGAGGCCGATGGGATCGACGTCGATTACCGTCTTGGTTGCGGCGATGCGTTTGATCCTGCACTGCTGGATGGCGTGTCGCAGCTCGTACTCAGCCCCGGACTGTCTCCCATCGACGCGCCCGCACAGGCGTTGTTGCACCTGGCCGCCGAACGCGGTATCGAAGTGGTGGGTGAAATCGAATTGTTTGCCCGGGCGCTGGCGGATTTAGCGGTGTCGCGGGAATACCGTCCGCACGTCTTTGGGGTGACGGGCACCAACGGCAAGACCACGGTGACGGTGATGGCGCGGCAACTGGTCGAGGCTGGAGGCTTTAGCGCGCGGGCCGCGGGCAACATCAGTCCGGCGGCCCTGACCGCCTTGATCGACGCGCTGGATGCCGATGATCTGCCTCAGGTGTGGGTCCTGGAGCTGTCCAGTTTTCAGCTGGAAACCACGCATAGCCTGGCGCTCGATGCGGCGGTGGTGCTGAACGTGACGCAAGATCACCTGGACTGGCACGGTGACATGGAGGCCTACGCGCAGGCCAAGGCACGCTTATTCAAGCAGGCTCGAGTTTGCATCGTAAATCGCGACGATCCGCGGGTTGTCGCGATGGTGGATGCCCTGCCGGATATGAACGTACGCAGTTTTGGTCGTGACCTGCCTGAGTTGGTCGGCGACATGGGCGTCGACCTGGGTCAGGGCATGGCATGGCTGGTCGCTTGCGAATCGACGGGTTTCGACGATCAGGCCCCACCGGTCAAGCGCAAGAAAAATGCGCCGCCGCCGCAGCGCGAAACCGGACGCATGAGTCGACTGATGCCTTTGGATGCTTTGCGGATTCGGGGTCTGCACAATGGCTTGAATGCACTGGCCGCCTTGCAGTTGGCGCGTATGCTGAATATCGGCTGGGGCCCCATGCTGCGTGCTCTGCAGGACTACGCGGGCGAGCCGCACCGCGCGGCATTTGTTCGCAGCATTGGCGCAGTGGATTACATCAACGACAGCAAAGGCACCAATGTCGGTGCTACGGTCGCCGCGCTGGAAGGCCTAGGCCAACCGGTCGTGTTGATCGCGGGTGGCCTGGGCAAGGGTCAGGATTTCTCGCCCTTGGTGCCGGTGGTCGCACGTTACGCGCGGGCGGTGGTGCTGATCGGCACCGATGGTCCCGAAATTGGTCGAGTACTAGCCGAAACTGGTGTGCCCTGCGTGGCCGCACATGATATGCGTGAGGCGGTTCGGCGTGGCGCCGAGTTGGCCGAGCCGGGCGACGCCGTACTGTTGTCGCCGGCGTGCGCCAGCATGGACATGTTCCGCAATTACCCCCACCGTGGTGTGGTGTTCGTCGAAGAGGTCGAGGACCTCGCGCGTGATCAAGGAGAGGTGTGACATGAGTCTCTTCGCCGATCTCACGACCAGTGTCAACGCCGTTCGCCCGGGGCGTACCCGCATGCGCAACTACGATGCGCCGCTGGTGTTGGCGGCCGTGACCTTGTTGCTACTTGGCCTGCTGATGGTCTATTCGGCCTCGATCGCACTGGCCGACGGTCCGCGCTATGCCTCGTATGGTAGTTACTATTTTGTCATCCGCCATGCGCTTTTCCTGGTCGCCGGCTTGATGGCGGGCGCGGTGGCGATTTCGTTGCCCATGCGCTTCTGGCAACGGATGGCTGTGCCCATTTTTATGGTGGCATTAGCACTCTTGCTGGCCGTGCTCATTCCCGGTATCGGCCGAGAGGTTAATGGCGCACATCGCTGGATTCCGTTTGGACCGCTGAGTTTCCAGCCATCGGAGTTGATGAAACTTGCCGCTCTGTTGTATGCGGCGGATTACGCCGTACGCAAGCAGGAGTACATGCAGTCGTTCTCGCGCGGCTTTTTGCCGATGGCGTTCGCCCTGGGCGGGGTCGGGATGTTGTTGCTGCTTGAGCCCGACCTGGGCGCGTTCATCGTGATCGTTGCGATCGCGATGGGCATTCTGTTTGTCGGCGGTATTAACGGCAAGTACTTCAGCAGCCTGCTCGGCGTGTTGATGGGAACCTTCCTGGCACTGATCTGGTTGTCACCGTGGCGGCGTGCGCGCTTGTTCGCCTATCTGGATCCATGGGACGACGCCAATGCCTATGGCAGCGCCTATCAGTTGTCGCACTCTCTGATCGCACTGGGCCGTGGCGAATGGTTGGGCGTGGGCTTGGGCGCCAGCGTCGAAAAACTGCATTACTTGCCCGAAGCACACACTGATTTTCTGATGGCAGTCGTTGGCGAGGAACTTGGTTTTGCCGGCGTGTTACTGGTGCTGGGACTTTTCGCCGTCATTATTTATCGGGGTTTCGACATTGGCCGGCAGGCTATCGCGATGGAACGCACCTTCGCTGGTCTGGTGGCGCAGGGTGTCGCGATCTGGATTGGTGTGCAGGCATTTATCAATATGGGCGTTTGTCTGGGATTGCTGCCGACCAAAGGGCTGACACTGCCGTTGATGAGCTACGGCGGTTCGGGCATCGTGATGAATCTTTGCGCGTTGGCCATTCTGTTGCGCGTGGATATCGAGAATCGCATCATGATGAGAGGGGGGCGCGCATGACGACGCCGACCATTCTGATCATGGCGGGCGGCACCGGCGGGCACATCATGCCAGGGCTGGCCGTGGCGCAGGTGCTGCGTGAACGCGGCTGGCGCGTGCTCTGGTTGGGCAATCCCGACAAAATGGAAGGCCGATTGGTGCCCCAGCGCGGCATTGAATTGGTGCCTATGCACTTCCAGGGGGTGCGAGGGCGTGGGGTGGCGGCGTTATTGAAACTGCCATTCCTGTTGGCGCGCGCCTGCGTGCAAGCCTGGCAGCGCCTGTCGCAAGTCCGACCCGATGTGGTGCTGGGGATGGGCGGTTATGTGGCCTTTCCGGGGGGCATGATGGCGACATTGCGCGGCATGCCCTTGGTCGTGCACGAGCAAAATGCGGTGGCGGGTACAGCCAACCGTTGGTTGGCCAAGCGCGCGCGGCGTGTGCTGAGCGGTTTTCCTGGTGTGTTGCCCAGAGCCGAGGTCCTGGGCAATCCCGTGCGCCTTGATTTGTGTGATTTGCCTAAGCCAGCCGTTCGCTATGGCGAACGCAGCGGGCCGTTGCGTATCCTGGTCGTAGGCGGCAGTCTGGGCGCGCAAGCGCTGAATACCGTGTTGCCACGTGCGCTGGCGCTGATGGCGCCCGAGACGCGTCCGCAGATTACCCACCAATCCGGTGAGCAGCATCTACAAGCGCTGCGCCAGGCCTATGCCGAGGCCGGAGTACCAGCGGATTGTCGCGATTTTATTGATGACATGTCGGCCGCGATGGCACAGGCCGACGTGTTGGTCTGCCGGGCCGGTGCGATGACGGTGGCCGAAGTTGCCGCTGCTGGCGTGGCCGCGTTGTTCGTGCCTTTCCCGCACGCCATCGATGATCACCAGACGGCCAATGCCCGCTTTTTGAGCGATGAGCAGGCCGCTTGGTTGTGCCCCCAAACCGAATTCACGCCTGAATGGCTGGCCGATTGGCTGGGCCAGCGCACGCGTCCTGACCTCCAGTCCGTGGCAGAGCGCGCGCATCAACACGCGCGTCCGCAAGCCGCGACAGATATCGCCGATGTCTGCGTACAAGCAGCGAGGCGCTCAACATGAAACACAGAATCCAGCATATTCATTTCGTCGGTATCGGCGGTTCAGGCATGAGCGGCATCGCCGAGGTCCTGCTGAACCTGGGCTATACCATCAGCGGATCCGACTTGAGTGAGACCGCCGTGACCCGGCGGCTTGCCACGCAAGGCGCCAACGTCGCGATCGGCCATACGGCCTCGAACGTGGTCGGCGCTGACGCCATTGTGACGTCCACCGCCGTGGCCGGGGACAATCCCGAGGTGATCGCCGCTCGCGCCGCCGGTATCCCTGTCGTGCCGCGCGCCATCATGCTGGCAGAGTTGATGCGCTTAAAGCGCGGCATCGCCGTCGCCGGCACCCACGGCAAGACCACGACCACCAGTCTGATCGCCAGCGTGTTGGCAGCCGGCGATCTGGACCCGACCTTCGTGATCGGCGGTCGCCTGAATTCGGCGGGGGCGAACGCCCGGCTGGGTCAGGGCGAATACATCGTGGTCGAGGCCGATGAGTCAGATGCTTCGTTTCTGAATCTGCTGCCGGTGATGGCGGTGGTGACCAACATCGATGCTGACCATATGGATACCTACGGTCACGATGTGGCACGACTCAAGAGTGCTTTTATCGAGTTCACGCAGCGTCTACCCTTCTATGGCAGCGCTGTGCTGTGCGCCGATGATGCCAACGTGCGCGAGATCATGCCGTTCGTGTCGCGCCCGATTACTACCTACGGGTTGAGTGCCGACGCGCAGGTGCGTGGTGAAAACGTGCAGGCCGATGGCACCCGTATGCGCTTTACGGTGCAGCGCAAAGATCGTGATAGCACGTTGCCGTCGCTGGATGTGGAGTTGAATTTGCCCGGGCTGCACAATGTGCGCAATGCCTTGGCGACAGTGGCCATCGCCACGGAACTGGGTGTCTCCGACGATGCGATTTGCCAGGCGCTGGCCTCGTTTACCGGCGTCGGACGTCGATTTACGCAAACCGGCGACTTTGCGGTGCCGGCGGTTCACGGCGGCGGCACATTTACGTTGATCGACGACTACGGTCACCATCCCGTCGAAATGGCCGCCACATTGGACGCGGCTCGCGGGGCGTGGCCGCAGCGCCGTATCGTGCTGGCGTTTCAGCCGCACCGCTATACCCGCACACGCGACTGTTTCGAAGATTTCGTTCGCGTGCTGGGCAACGCCGATGCGGTGCTGTTGACCGAGGTCTATGCCGCGGGCGAATCCCCATTGGTCGCCGCGGACGGGCGTGCATTGGCCCGGGCCCTACGTGTGGCGGGCCGTGTCGAGCCGCTCTTTGTCGAAGACGTGACCGAGCTACCGCAAGCGATTTTGAATTTCGTACGTGACGGTGATGTCGTCGTTGTGATGGGAGCCGGTTCGATCAGCAAAGTGCCAGGTCAAGTAGGAGAACTTGTATGAACCAGACGACACAGCAACCTCTCCCCGATGTGAAGGCCTTTGGCAAGGTCGGCGTGTTGTATGGCGGCCGTTCAGCGGAACGCGAAGTGTCGATACAGTCCGGCAATGGCGTGCACCAGGCATTGTTGACGATGGGTGTGGATGCCCATTTGTTCGATACCGGTGAGCGCTCGCTGGCCGACTTGGCCCAGGCAGGTTTTGATCGCGTCTTCATCGCGCTGCATGGCCGCTATGGTGAGGACGGCACCTTGCAGGGGGCGTTGGAGTTGCTGGGCTTGCCCTATACAGGGAGCGGTCCCATGGCGTCGAGCCTGGCCATGGACAAGACCATGACCAAACGCGTTTGGTTGCAGCATGGATTGCCCACGCCGGATTTTGAGTTGCTGGATGCGCAGTCCGAGTTGCGCACCGTGCCTGATCGGCTGGGATTGCCCTTGATCTTGAAGCCGCCGCATGAGGGTTCCACGGTTGGTGTGGCCAAGGTAATCGGCTATTCCGACATGAAGGAAGGCTATGCGCAGGCATCGATTTTTGATGACGAAGTGTTGGCCGAGCAATTTATCGCCGGTCGCGAACTGACTGTCGCGGTGCTGGGCGAGGGGCGTGCGGCGCGCGCGCTGCCGGTCATCGAAATCGTGGCGCCCGACGGCAACTACGACTACGAGCACAAGTACATCTCTAACGATACCCAGTATTTTTGCCCGGCAGCGCTGCCCGAAGACGTCTCGAACCAGATCACCGATATCGCCGTGCGGGCCTATCGCGCGCTGGACTGCGCGGGCTGGGGTCGAATTGATTTCATGCTGGATGCCAACAATCAGCCGTGGTTGCTCGAGGCCAATACCTCGCCGGGCATGACCAGCCATTCGCTGGTGCCGATGGCGGCCAAGGCGGTCGGAATGAGCTATGCCGAATTGTGTGTGTCCATTTTATCCGGGGCTGCGTGCAAGGTGCACAGCCCTCCGCGTAACTCTTAATAGCAACTGGATCGGAATCATCCGTGTGGAACGACGCTCGCACCACCAACCTGATAGCCAACACGCTAGCCGTGCTGGCCGTGGTGGCTATTCTCATCGCAGGCCTGGTGTGGATGGCGCATCGTCCGTATTTTTTGCTGTCGAGCATCGAGTTGGTGCCCGCGCCCGATACCGAGTTGCACTACGTGTCGCCCGAATCCGTGCGCGCGGTGATCGCCAATCGTTTCGACGGGAATTTCTTCACAGTGGACCTCAACGAAGCCCGCGAAGTGTTCGAGTCGGTGCCCTGGGTGCGGCGTGCGTCGATCCGGCGTATCTGGCCCGGGACACTACGCGTGCAGCTCGAAGAAGAGCAGCCGCTGGCTTTGTGGAACGAAAACCAGATGATCAACACCTGGGGCGAGGCGTTCACGGCCAACACGGGCGAGCTGGACGACGATATGGTGCTGCCGCAGTTCTCCGGTCCGGAGGGTACGGAAGGGTTGGTCGTGCAGCGCTACGCCGAGTTGGCTCGCTGGTTTGCACCGCTGGATTTGCAGGTGCGCGAACTGAATCTCAGCCCTCGCTATGCCTGGAAGGCCACGCTCTCGAACGATCTCGTGCTGGACTTGGGGCGCGATCCGGGAGCGGACGCTCCCGATCCGCACGGCGTGCCTGGCGCCTTGCCGTTCGCCGCGCGTATTCAACGGTTTGTACAAGCTTGGCCGGCCGTCGTCAGCCGGCTGGAAGGCCGCAGTGTGACCCAGGCCGACCTGCGTTATCCCAACGGATTTGCCTTGGCTCTGGCACCGCTGCCAGAAGGGCAATCGAAATCTTCATCCACATCTTCAAGAAAGCGTTAACGCCATGACCCGTGACATCAAGGACCTCATCGTCGCCCTCGATATCGGCACCAGCAAAGTGGTTGCCGTGGTCGCCGAAATCCTGCCGGAGGGGCGTTTCGAAGTGCTCGGCCTCGGGCAGCACGAATCGCGCGGCATGCGCAAAGGCGTGGTCGTCAACATCGAAACCACCGTCAACTCCATTCAGCGCGCGCTCGAAGAGGCGGAGCTGATGGCAGATTGCAAAATCCGCGACGTCTATACCGGCATCGCGGGCAGCCATATCCGCAGCTTCAACTCCAGCGGCATGGTGGCAGTCAAGGACAAGGAGGTTACCGCGACCGACGTGGCGCGCGTGATCGAGACGGCCAAGGCGGTGAATATCCCGACAGATCAACAAGTCCTGCACGTGTTGACCCAGGAGTTCATCGTCGATGGCCAGGAAGACATTCGCGAACCCATTGGCATGAGTGGACTGCGCCTGGAAGTGCGCGTGCATATCGTCACGGGGGCCGTGAGCGCGGCGCAGAACATCGTCAAATGCGTGCGCCGCTGTGGCCTCGAGGTGCAAGACCTGATCCTGCAACCGCTGGCATCCAGCCTGTCGTGCCTGACGGCAGACGAAAAGGAGCTCGGTGTCGTCTTGGTGGATATCGGCGGTGGCACGACCGATGTGGCGATCTATACCGGTGGCGCTATTCGGCACACGGCGGTCGTGCCTATTGCGGGCGACCAGATCACCAATGACATCGCCGCCATGCTGCGCACGCCCACACCGGATGCCGAAGAAATCAAGCTGCGCTATGGCGTGGCCAAGCAGGTGCTGGCGCGCGCGGACGAGTCAGTAGAAGTACCCGGGCTGGGCGATCGTGGCCCACGCCAAGTCAAGCGCCAGGCATTGGGCGCGGTGATCGAACCGCGAGTCGAAGAACTGTTCACCCTGGTGCAGCAAGTGGTCCGCGAATCGGGCTACGAGGACTTGCTGGCCTCAGGGGTGGTGCTGACGGGCGGTTCCGCTCAGATGCCCGGCATGATCGAGTTGGCCGAAGACGTATTCCTCAAGCCCGTGCGCGTGGCGATGCCCGAGTACGAAGGCAGCCTGTCTGATGTGATGCGTAATCCGCGTTTCTCGACAGTGATGGGGTTGTTGCAAGAAGCGCGTATGCAACGGGTGCGGGGCCGCAAGGTTGCCGCGCAGACGGGCAATTTCAAGAGCCTGCTCACGCGCATGAAGGAATGGTTTATGAACTGATCAAGGGGCAGAACGGGGCCTGCTCCTGGCCTGATTCGTCGCAAGACGGCGCAGGCCGAATAGGGGAGACGTTTCAAACCCGTTGCGGATCATCCGATCGGCGGCGATTTTGAAGCGATTCACAAATATAAGTTGTTGGGGAATGATTTTGTCGAGTAGCCGCTTTCCAGTACGACGTTGCGGCGAGGGGACAAAAAATTTTGTGATTTGCGTATCCAGACTTGTGAGGGAGTCATCATGATGAATTTCGAAATGCTTGAGAACAACACCAAAGGGACCGTTATCAAGGTCGTGGGTGTTGGGGGTGCTGGCGGCAATGCCGTTGCGCACATGATCCGTAGCGGCGTCAATGGCGTGGATTTTATCTGCGCCAATACCGACGCCCAGGCACTGGCGGCAACTAATGCGCCGGTGCAAATTCGTCTGGGCCGTACCGGCCTGGGCGCGGGCGCCAAGCCCGAGCAAGGCCGCGCGTCGGCGGAAACCGCACGCGAGGAAATCCGTTCCGCACTGAATGGTGCGCACATGGTGTTCATCACTGCCGGTATGGGTGGTGGCACGGGTACGGGCGCGGGTCCGGTGGTAGCGGAAGTCGCCAAAGAGCTGGGCATTCTGACCGTGGGCGTGGTGACCAAGCCCTTTACCTTCGAAGGCAACAAGCGCCTGAAGATGGCTGAAGACGGTATCGGCGAGCTGGCCAAACACGTTCATTCCCTCATCGTGGTGCTCAACGAGAACCTCTATGAGTTGATGGACGAAGACGCCACGCAAGACGAGTGCTTCAAGTCCGCCGACGATATCCTGCACAACGCGTGCGCCGGTATCGCCGAGATCATCAACGTCGAAGGCAACGTTAACGTTGACTTCGAAGACGTCAAGACGATCATGGGCGAGCAAGGCCAGGCCATGATGGGTACCGCTACGGCCGGCGGCGCAGATCGTGCCCGCGTCGCTGCGGAGCAAGCCATTGCGTGCCCGCTGCTCGAGGGTGTGGACCTGAACGGTGCTCGTGGCGTATTGGTCAACATCACTGCCAGCCGCACACTGAAGATGCGCGAAACGCGCGAAATCATGGAAACGATCCGCAGCTATGCTTCGGACGACGCGACCGTGATCTTCGGTACCGCCTACGACGAATCCATGGGCGACAACCTGCGTGTGACGGTGGTGGCAACGGGCCTGGGTCGTCAAATGGCTGCGCCGAGGCTGGTGGAAACCATGGCCGAAAGCCTGCGTACCGGCACGGACAACATGCCGGTCATGGGCCACATGGCTCAGGGTGATTACCGCAACCTGGATACGCCGTCGGTGATGCGCAACCCGCGCACGCAGGCGTCGGCCCAAGTGCGTGCACTGGAAAGCTCGGGTATGGATCACTTCGATATTCCGGCTTTCTTGCGCAAGCAAGCGGATTGACGTTGCAGTAAACGGGCCGGGGAACTGGCCCGACTCCCTCAGTGCCGGCTCGTTCTCCCCGAACGAGCCGGGCACATGGGGCGGTTTTCGTCTGATCAGGCGCATCGTTTGCGCTCGATAACATCGACGATAGATGTCGGCAAATGTATCAAACGCGTGACGCCGGCCATTCGCCGAGGTTACAATATGCCCTTATGCTGGTGAAATTATCGTTTTTTACCGGCAAGTTCACATACAAAGACCATGTTTCGACAGCGTAGCATCCAGAATCTCGTCCGTACTACTGGCGTAGGCGTCCATTCAGGACGTCGGGTCGAGCTCACCCTGCGTCCTGCCGAAGCCAACACTGGCATTATTTTTCACCGTGTCGATCTGCCGCAGGTCGTTGACCTGCCCGCGCAGGCCAATGGTGTGGGCGATACGCGCATGGCGTCCGTGCTGCAGCAGGGCGACGTCCGTGTTTCCACGGTCGAGCACCTGATGTCCGCGCTGGCGGGTCTGGGTATCGACAATCTGCATGTCGACCTGACCGCCGAAGAAGTGCCCATCATGGATGGTAGCGCCGCGACCTTCGTCTATCTATTGCGGTCGGCCGGCATCGTGGAGCAAAACGCGCCCAAGCAATTTATTCGCGTGACCAAGCCCATCGAAATCCGCGAGGGCGAAGGCCGCAGCCTGAAATGGGCGCGCCTCGAACCGCACGAGGGTTTCTCTCTGGCGTTTTCCATCGATTTTCGTCATCCCGCCATCGACTCCACGGCGAACTTTGCCGAAATCGACTTTGCCACGCATTCGTACGTCCGCGAAATCGCACGAGCACGCACCTTCGGGTTCGTCAACGAAGTCGAGGCATTGCGCTCCATGGGTCTCGCCCGAGGCGGTAGTCTGGACAACGCCATTGTCATGGACGAGTACCGGGTGCTCAATAGCGATGGTCTGCGTTACGACGACGAGTTCGTCAAACACAAGATTCTGGACGCGATCGGTGACCTCTACCTGATCGGCAAGCCGTTGGTCGCGCGCTATGTCGCCTGCAAATCAGGCCATGCCCTCAACAACCAGTTGGCGCGCGCGCTGCTGGCCCGGCAAGACGCCTGGGAGCTCGTGTCCTACGAGTCCCAAGCCGCAGCGCCGCAGGCTTTCCGCCACGAGTGGAAACTCGCCTGATTCAGATCAGGCGGCGGGTTTTTTGCCGCCGGGCCGCCCCAAGGTAAAAAAGCCCCTTTGGGGCTTTTCCCGCTACTTGTCCTTGTGATGGGCCAGCAATTTGGCCACGGCATCTGCCAGTGGCCCGGGGCGCAAATTCCCCTGTAATGTCTCGAACGCATCCAGGGCGGTATCTCCCAGAGGTTGTGCTTCTTTTGGGGGACGGGGTGCTTTTGCACCAGGACGAGGCATCCCTGCTTGAACCTTGACCGCAATTTCGTTAAGGTTCCAACCTTGGGTATTGAGTGCTTGTGCAATCCGCGGGGCCAACTGACGCAGTTTGGCCGCGTGCGCCGCACTAGGTACCGCGACTTGCAGCCTGGGGGTTTCCAGCTTTGCCACGACACAAACGGCGCCTAGCGCCGGTGGCAACACGGCTGCGATCGCATGTTGTATTTGCAGATGCACGCGCGCCGTGGCCAGTACGCCAGCGCCGCGTGTATCGTGACCCAGCCAGTTCAGCGGAGTTTCACCTCGCCGGCTGCTAGACGAACGAGAGCGGTTTGAAGCAGGTCTGTTCATGCCAGCTCAGTAACAGGATTAGGTACTTTGAAAATAGTCATTATGCACGCCCGCGAGGGCCAGCCCGGACAGTCGGTCCTGGGCGGCTTTCGTCTTGGGTTGATGCTGGTCGCCTTGTTAGCCACGGCAGCGCTCATTGGCGCCACTGTACAACGTTACCTTACTCCTGTTGCGCCGCCGGCGTATGCCGTTGACTGGGCATCTTTCTCCCCAGGTAGCCAACCAGAGCGCGATGCCGCGTTCCTGCGGGAGAACGTAGGTTTGCTGGCCGCTAAAGTCGGCGAGTTGCAGGCCAAATTGGTGGGCATAGATGGCGTAGGGCGGCGTGTGGCCCGGGTGGCTGGCGTAGCCTACACCGATCCCGAGTTGGCGGCGGGGCTCAATACACCTGCAAAGGCCGACGAGGTCATGGACAATCTCTTTACCGATCGCCAGCCCCCCGAGCAGACGTCCGCCGAGGAACTGGGGCGGCAGCTTGATGCGCTGCAATCCCGTTTGATTCAGCAGACCGAAAATCTCCGCATGCTGGACGTGACACTGACGCGTCGCTCGGCCGACCAGGCCCGTCTGCCGTCGAGCATGCCGATCAGCGACTATCCCTTTTTGAGTTCCTCCTATGGCTGGCGTCGCAATCCGGTGACCCATCGCTATGCCATGCACGAGGGGTTGGATTTCGCGGCGCCGAACGGCACGCCGATCCTGGCGGCCTCGGGGGGCGTGGTGCTGGAATCGCGCTATATGCCGGGTTATGGCAACGCCGTCGAGATCGATCATGGCGACGGCATGATCACGCGTTACGCGCATGCCTCCAAATTACTGGTCAAACCAGGCGAGTTGGTCAGCCGTGGCCAAGAGATCGCCAAGGTGGGTTCCACCGGCCAATCTACCGGCCCTCACTTGCACTTCGAAGTGCGTTTGGCGGGTCAACCACTCGATCCGCGCCTGTTTCTGCAGTCACCCAGTGCGACGCCGCCTGTAGTGGCACAGGTCTCCGACGGGGTGTTGCATACGCGCGGTGATGCAGGGCCGTCGTCCGACGCCGTGGCCCGTGCTCCTAGTACGACGACCGGCCATTCCGTGACGCGTTGAGACGTCCGCACCCTGCGACGGCGGCTCGTTTTGTCTCCGGGCGGGCCGATAGGCTTCAGGTGCGTTAAACTCGATTGTTTCCCAGCGGGATTACTCCGCTCAACCACGTAACAATCCGCGCCGCGCGGGGCTTGGCCTTTACAGGGCAGGGGCCGTCGGCGCCGCCAACGACACGCATGGTTTCTCTGCTCAAAAAACTCATAGGTAGCCGCAACGACCGGTTGCTTAAGCAGTATCGCAAGCTGGTTACCCAGATCAACGCACTGGAATCCAAAATCGTCGCGCTTTCCGACGAAGAGCTCTCGGCCAAGACCGACGAGTTCCGCAGCCGGCACGCCCAGGGCGAGTCGCTGGACGATCTGCTGCCCGAGGCTTTCGCCGTGGTGCGCGAGGCCGGCAAGCGCGTCTTTGGCATGCGCCACTTCGACGTGCAATTGCTTGGCGGCATTGCCCTGCATAACGGCAAGATCGCCGAAATGCGCACTGGCGAAGGCAAGACGCTGATGGCGACGCTGCCGGTCTACTTGAACGCGGTTGCGGGCAAGGGCGTGCACGTTGTGACGGTCAACGATTACCTGGCCCGTCGTGATGCCGAATGGATGGGGCGCCTGTATCGTTTCCTGGGTATGAGCACCGGCGTGGTCGTGCCGCAGCAGCCCAACGACGAGAAAATCGCCGCGTACGCTGCCGATATCACCTACGGTACCAACAACGAATTCGGTTTCGACTACCTGCGCGACAACATGGAGTACCGTGTCGAAGATCGCCGCCAGCGTCAGTTGGCCTACGCGATCGTCGACGAGGTCGACTCCATCCTGATCGACGAGGCGCGTACCCCGCTGATCATCTCGGGCCAGGCCGAAGACCATACCGAACTCTACATTCGCATGAATGCCGTGCCGCCGTTGCTGACGCGCATGGCATCCGAGCCCAAGCAGCACGAGCCTGAGCCCGAGGGCGATTTCTGGCTCGACGAAAAATCCCAGCAAGTCTACTTGTCCGAACAGGGACACGAAACGGCCGAACGCCTGCTCTCGCAGCAGGGTTTGCTGCCCGAAGGCGAGTCGCTGTATGACCCGCGTCATATCTCGCTCATGCACCACTTGATGGTTGCATTGCGCGCCAACACGCTGTTCTTCCGTGATCAGCAGTATGTCGTGCAGGACGGCGAGGTCGTCATCGTTGACGAGTTCACGGGTCGCCTGATGGTGGGCCGTCGTTGGTCCGATGGTCTGCATCAGGCCGTCGAGGCCAAAGAGGGCGTCAAGATCCAGCACGAAAATCAGACGCTGGCATCGATCACGTTCCAAAATTACTTCCGCATGTACGGCAAGCTGTCAGGCATGACGGGGACGGCCGATACCGAGGCCTACGAGTTCCAGGAGATCTACAGCCTGGAAACCGTCATCATTCCGACCAACAAGCCGATGATCCGCAAGGATCAAAACGACCAGGTCTTCAAGACCGCGCAAGAAAAATTCAACGCAATCCTGAATGACATTCGCGATTGCCACGAACGGGGTCAGCCCGTTCTGGTGGGTACGACCAGCATCGAAAACTCCGAGCTGCTGTCCGGGTTGCTGCAACAAGCCAAGCTGCCCCACGAAGTCCTGAACGCCAAGCAGCACGCCCGTGAGGCCGAGATCGTGGCCGAGGCCGGCATGCCCGGGCACATCACGATCGCGACCAACATGGCCGGTCGTGGTACCGACATCGTGCTTGGTGGCAGCATCGAAAAGCAAATCGGCCTGATCCAGACGGACGAGACACTGTCCGATACGGAAAAAGACGCCCGCGTCGAAAAAATCCGCGCCGACTGGAAACCCGCCAACGAGCAGGTAAAGGCCGCCGGCGGATTGCGCATCATTGGTACCGAGCGTCACGAATCGCGCCGTATCGACAATCAGTTGCGTGGCCGGGCAGGCCGTCAGGGCGATCCCGGTTCGTCGCGCTTTTACCTGTCGCTCGAAGACCCGCTGATGCGGATTTTCGCGGGTGATCGCGTGCGCAGCATCATGGAGCGCCTCAAGCTCCCCGAAGGCGAGCCCATCGAAGCCGGCATGGTGACGCGTTCCATCGAAACCGCGCAGCGCAAGGTCGAGGGTCGCAACTTCGATATTCGCAAGCAATTGCTCGAATACGATGACGTCTCCAACGATCAGCGCAAGGTGTTGTACGCGCAGCGTAACGACGTGCTTGAGTCGTCGTCGATCCGGCCTTCCGTTGAAAACCTCAGCGAAGCCGCCGCCGCCGATCTGGTGCGCCAGTACATTCCCGCCGATTCTGTCGAAGAACAATGGGACGTCAATGGCCTCGAAAAAGCACTGGCTGCCGATTGGCAAGTAGAACTGTCGTTGACCGAGATGCTGGAAAAAGAATCCAGCCTGACGGATGACGATATCCTGACGCGTGTGACCGAAGGGGTTCGTGGCATCTATGCCGGCAAGATCGCGCTGGTTGGCGAAGAGCCCTGGGCCCAATTCGAGCGTTCGATCATGTTGCAGGCGATCGATACGCATTGGCGCGAACACTTGTCGGCGCTGGATCACTTGCGTCAGGGCATTCATTTGCGTGGCTATGCGCAAAAGAACCCCAAACAGGAATACAAGCGCGAGGCGTTCGAACTGTTTTCGGGCATGCTCGACCGCATCCGTGATGATGTGGTGCGTGTCCTGTTGACGGTGCGCGTACAGTCGCCCGAGCAGGTCGAGCAAGCCGAAGCCGAGACCAATCAGTCGCATGTCGAGAATGTGCAGTATCACCATTCCGACTACGACGAGGCCCTGGCCAATGCGGATGCGGCGACGCCAGACGCAGCAGAACAGCAGCCGGTGCGTAATGCCATGCCCAAGGTCGGACGCAACGACCCATGCCCTTGCGGGAGTGGCAAAAAATACAAGCACTGCCACGGCAAGCTGGCTTAACACACGGGGGATGGTAAATTGCCATCCCCTTTGTTTTTTAAGGCAGGCGCTATCATGTTACATCCCTCTGACGAGACCGAATTCGATCATGCGGTGATCATGGTGCGCGATCGGCTTGATGCACTCGCACCGCATTTCGAGGGGCAGGGGTTTTTATTGAGTGAGACCTCGGTTCACAACCTGGGCTCGTGCAATCGTCTCATCCCACTGGACGGCACGTACATGGAGCTGCTGGGTTGGCCACCTGGGGCGCCACCGGCCCGCAAAGAGATCGCCGACTCCCCCTTTGGGCTGGAGGCACTCGTATTTCGTACCTATGACGCCGACGCGACGTATGCACGTCTACGCGAAGAGGGCTTCGAGGTCAATCCGGTACAACTGCTTAGCCGTCCGGTGCAGATCGACGGTCACGAGAAGCAGGCGAGCTTTCAGACGGTGCGCTTTGCCGAGCAGCCCATTGCGGGCATCCGGATGTATTTTTGCCAACATCTGACGCCCGAGTGCGTATGGCGTCCATCACTGATGGCGCACCCCAACGGGGTGTTGCGTATCCATCAGATCGAAATACTAACGACGGATGTGCAACAAGTCGCATGGCGACTGGGTGTGGTAGCTGACGCACGAGTCGAAGAATCCGCATCCGGCTGGGACGTCGTGCTGGGCAATCTGCGATTGCACGTTGTGCACGACGATACGGCTCTCGTGCCTCGCCTGGGTCGGCTAGCCATAGAATACAAAGACGGAATACGAGAGCTCGACGTTGGCGTGTAATGGTCAATGCAGGGGCCTGGCGCGGCGGCATTCGCGCCCCTGAAAAATAAAGCGGATGTGTGGCGGAGAGTACGCATGAAAGTGGCTGTGCTGGGGGCAGGCGTCGCCGGGGTCGCGGCGGCCTATTACTTGTGGCGGGATGGCCACCAAGTGGTGGTGTTGGATCGCCAAAGCGGCGCGGCGCTCGAGACCAGTTTTGGCAATGCGGGCGGCCTGTGCCCCAGTTTTGCGGGCCCTTGGGCCGCACCGGGCATGATAGGCAAGGTCCTGAAAATGGCCTTGCAGCGCGAGGCGCCGATCCGGTTTTCCCTTTCGCCTAATCCCCGCAAACTGATCTGGCTGGCGCGCTGGATCGGAAACTGCAATGCCGAGCGTTTTCGGGCGAACAAGCTGCGCATGCAGCGCGTGGCGCATTTCAGCAGCGCCTGCTTGCAGTCCCTGGCGGATTCGGGATTGCCCATCGAGTTCGACTATCACCAAGATGGCACCCTGCAGCTCTTTCGCCATCAGTCCGACCTGAAAGTCGTCGCGGGCATTACGCGGGCGCTGGACGAGTTCGAGGTGCCATGGCGTTTGCTGGATGGTGACGAGGCCCGCCGTCTGGAGCCCGCGCTGGCGGCGTCTCGTGCGCCGATTGCTGGCGCTTTGTTCCTGCCGCGCGATGGTTCGGGCGATAGTCACAAGTTTGCGACGGGATTGGCCGCGTATTTGGTGCAACAGGGGGTGGCGTTTCGCTACGGCACGGCCATCACCGCGTTGGTAAAAGCCGGAGATCGCATCCAGGGCGTACAAATCGACGGCCAGGCGGCGTTGATCAGCGCGGATGCTTACGTGGTCGCCCTGGGGCAGCAAACCCCGTTCTTGCTGCGTCCGTTGGGGCTCTCGTTGCCGATCTATCCACTGAAGGGGTATTCCATCACGGCGCGTGTCGACGATCCAGGCCGCGCCCCCCGGGCCGCGCTCATGGACGAATACAACAAGGTCATGATTTCGCGCTTGGGTGGCCGGGTGCGAGCGGCAGGTATGGCCGAACTAAAAGGCTATAGCCTCGCGGTGGACCCCGGTCGTGTGGCCTTTTTAAAGAAGGTGGTGCGGGAGTGGTTTCCCGAGGGCGTCGGCATTGACGATGCGCAGGCCTGGGCGGGCCTGCGCCCAATGACGCCAGATGGCCCGGCGATCCTGGGCAAGACCCATTACGCCAATCTCTACTTGAACTGTGGACACGGATCGAACGGGTGGACGCAGGCGTGCGGCACTGGGAAGATCGTCGCTGATATCGTGTCGGGCCGCCCGCCTGAGGTTGATCTGGAAGGTCTGACGGCAGATCGTTACGCCTGAGTCGCGACGGGCGCCTTACAGCAGAAAGATCGTCGCCAATCCCAGGAAAATAAAGAAACCGAGCGAGTCGGTCGCGAATGTCAGCAACACCGACGAGCCAATGGCGGGGTCTTTGCCAAAGCGCGCCCGTAGCATGGGCACCATGACGCCGAACGACGTGCCGACGAGCATGTTGCAGATCATCGAGGCCATCATCACGATGGCGATGGCGATAGAGTCGGAGATCGCCCAGGCAAACAGCGCAGCGACCAAGCTGCCGCACAGGCCGACCAGCAGCGTGACCAGCATTTCGCGTTTGACCAATTGCCAGAGATTGCGTCCGGTAATGCGGCCCATGGCCAGTGCACGGATGATCATGGTCATGGTCTGATTGCCCGAGTTGCCGCCAATGCCTGCGACAATTGACATCAAGAACGCCAGGATCACGATATGGCTGACTGTGTCTTCGAATCGCGAGGCCACGAACGATGCCGTCGCGGCCGTACACAGGTTGAACAGCAGCCAAGGTGCGCGGTTGCGCAAGGCCATGGCGACCGGGGCAAAGATGTCTTCTTCTTGCATCCCCGCGCGCGACAGGGCTTGCTCTTGCGAGTCTTCGCGCATCACGTCGACCACGTCGGCGATGGTGACCCGGCCAATCAGGCGGCCCTGGTCGTCCATGACGGGCGCAGACACCAGATCGTAGCGCTCAAAGGCGCCTGCCGCGTCCGCATCGGAGTCGAGTGGGTTGAGCGTCAGGAAATCCGTGCTCATGACCGTGCTCACGTCGGTCTCGGGTTCGCTGACCAACAAGCGCGACAGGGGCAGGATTCCCAGTAGTTTGTCCTGTCGATCAACCACGAATATCTGGTCGGTATGATCGGGCAGTTCGTGCAGGCGACGCAGATATCGCAGCACGACCTCGAGCGTGACGTCTTCGCGTACGCGCACCATCTCGAAGTCCATGATGGCGCCCACGCTGTCTTCGGGGTAGCCCATGGCCTCGAGCAACTGCGCGCGCTCTTCTTCGGTCAGGCCTTTCTGGACTTCGGCCACCACATCGGGCGGCAGATCCGGTGCCAGGTCGGCCAGCTCGTCGGCATCCATGCTGCCGGTCGCGGCCACCAGGTCCTGGCGGTCCATGGTTTCGATGAGCGATTCGCGGACCCAGTCCTCGACCTCGAGCAGCACGTCGGCATCATGCTCCGGGCTGACCAGGTGCCAGACGGACTGACGTTCGTCCTTGGGCAGGGACTCCAGGATGAACGCGATGTCGGCCGGATGCAGGGCATCGACAAGCGTTTTGAGCTCGGCTTCGTGCTGGCGATGCACCAGGTCTTCGACCAGCGAGGCTTTACTGTCGCCTTGCTCCTGGCGATGGACGAGTACTTCGACTAATTGCTGCCGGCGCAGGCGCTCCTGGACCTCGGCCAGCGCGTGCTGGGCGTCTTCGGGATCCAGGCGGCGGGGCGTCGCGGGCGGCTTGGTCGCGGCGGCAGGCTGCGTCATAGTTCAGATTACAAAGAGGGCAGGGGGCGACTGCGCCGGGCTTCGTCAGTAGCGACGTAGGTCAGAACGGCCTCGGTGACTTTGACGACCTCCGCGTCCATGCGGTTGCGCTCGGCAAAGACTTCAACCGATACGGTAACCGAAGTCGTACCGGTCTTGACGATGGTCGTGTAGAAACTGAGCAAATCACCCACAAAGACGGGTTGCTTGAATTGAAAGGCGTTGACCGCGACTGTCGCGACACGGCCTGCGGCGCGACGTGCCGCGGGGATGGAGCCCGCAACATCGACTTGGGCCATGATCCACCCGCCAAAAACGTCGCCATGAATGTTGGCGTCGGAGGGCATGGGCATGACCCGGAGGACGGGGTCCCGGCCGGCAGGGAGGGCGCTGGGGGGACTTTTGATGCTAGACATGGGTCCGGCCTCCAATCCTGGATGAAAACGGGCCGATTATGCAGGAAAACGCGACTCCATGCGGCTGCACTCTGTGGAAAATTTGTCCCTGGCTGCCTTTCTGTTGTCGTGACGCAAATTTACATGGCGAGCTTGACGATTCCGTAGCCGCCGAACACCAGCCACACATACAGAATCAGGCCCAATAGCATGACCTTGGGACCCGCCTGGCGTATCTGGCTGAACCGCGTTTCGATGCCGAGCGCCGTCATGGCCATCGTCAAGACAAAGACATCCAGGCGACGGATCGCGGTGATGACATCGGGCGGGAGAACGCCTACCGAGTTGACGATGGCCAATGCCAGAAAGCCTACGGCAAACCAGGGGATGGGCAGGCGGGCTTTGGCCTGGCCCGGTTCCGTGGGCGCTGCGGCGCGACGAAGCCAGAGACCCAATATCAACAGCACGGGCACCAGCAGGGCGACTCGCGTCATTTTGACGATGGTGGCCACTTCGGTGGTGGCCGGGTCGATATTGCTGGCCGCGCCGACGACCTGAGCGACTTCGTGGATGGTGCCGCCGATGTAGAGCCCCAATTCCTGTGTGGTCAATGGCAGCCATCCTGCCTGATAGGCCACGGGGTACAAGAACATGGACAGGGTGCCGAATAGCACTACCGTAGCCACGGCCACGGCACTCTTGTGCGGGGCGGCGCGAAGCGTGGGTTCGAACGCCAGCACAGCGGCGGCGCCGCAGATGCCGCTGCCGGCGGCCGTGAGCATGGCCGTATCGCGGTCCAGGCCGAGCAGGCGCTGGCCGACGGTGGTGCCAATCACCAGGGTGCCCACCACGACGGCAACAGAGACTGCCAGTCCCGGCAAACCGATGGCAGCGATCTGCTGAATACTAATATTCAGGCCGTAAAACGCCACCGCGATGCGCAGCAGGCGGCGGGCCGTGAAATTCACCCCGGTTGCCCAATCGACGGGCATCGTGCCACGCAGGAAATTGCCGTACAACATGCCGCACACAATACCGATGATCAGCGGCGAAAACCCCAGTTTCTGGATGGGAGGCAGGCTCGTTAGCTGCATCACCGCGACGGTCATTAACGCGACAAATAAAACCCCATTTAGCCTGTCGCGCCAGGGGGTGGGCATGGGCAGGGCGGTAGAAGACGACACAGCAGTTCCGGAATAATTAAATAACTAAAAGAAATATTAAATCGGTTCAAGTTATTTGAAAAATCTTTAATTTTTATATTTAATATCTGCAAATACGATAATTGGTTTATCTATCATGACACCAGAACAACTGCTGACGTTTGCCTACGTGGCTGACGCTGGCAATATCAGCCGTGCGGCCGCGCTATTGCATCTCTCGCAACCTGCCGTGTCAGGACAGTTGCGCTTGCTGCAAGACTGGTTTGGCGAGCCCTTGTATCGACGCAGGGGGCACGGCGTGGTGTTGACCACCGCGGGCGAGAGTCTGGCGGAGCAGGCCCGTCAGTTACGGCAGGTTTACATGCAGGCCCAAGCTGTACGTGACGCCTGGAGCGGGCTGGAGACGGGCGTACTGCGTCTGGGAGCGAGCACGACGCCAGCCAGCTATTTGTTACCTGGGTTGGTGGCCGAGTTTCGCCGGCAGTTGCCGTCGATCAGTCTGCATCTGTCCGATGGAAATACCAGCCAGATTGTCGAGCGCCTGCCTACGCTGGATTTGGCCTTTATCGAGGGCGAGGTGCCGACGGGATTGCCGGGTGATACGGAAGTTCATCGTTGGCAGCAGGACGAGGTGGTGGCGATTGCGAGATCCGATCATCCGCTGGCACAGACGGGCGTGGCCCACGCACATGAGTTGGCGGCGTATTCGCTGATCATGCGTGAGCCGGGATCCGGTGTACGGCAATTGGTGGAGCGCGCGTTCGCCAATGCGGGGCTGGCGCCCGCAGTGGGATTGGAATTGGCAGGCGTCGAGGGCGTGAAACAGGCGGTGCGTGCCGGCCTGGGGATTAGTTTTGTATCGAGGATGTCGATGCGACACGAAGACGGTACGTTGGCCGTCATCAGGCTGGCGCCGCAGCCGCTGACGCGCACTCTCAGTATCCTGGTGCCACATGCGCAGGCGTCGGGACGGGCCGCACAACGCTTTCTGCAGGCCTGTCTGGCATTGCAGCCGTCAAAGCACGATTAGTGCCCATACTGCGGTCGCGCCGGGCGATGCACGCATCGTGCACCGCGAACCCGGCGGCGTCAGTCCTCAGGGGGTGATGGGGCGCTAGGGCCGCGCCAGCCATTGGTGCGCCAGTTCTACCCAATAGGTGGCCCCCAACGGCAACAATTCATCATTGAAGTCGTAGCTGCCGTTATGCAACATGCAGGGACCCATGCCGTGTCCCGCTGCACGGTGTGTGCCATCGCCGTTGCCGATCCAGACGTAGCAGCCAGGGACTGCTTGCAGCATGAACGCAAAATCTTCGGCGCCCATGGTGGGCTGGACGTGATCATTGACACTGTCGGCGCCTACGATGCCACGCAAGACGTCCGCACAGAATGCAGACTCGTCGGGATGGTTGATCGTCGGCGGATAGTTGCGATGAAACTCGACGGTTGCTTTGCAATCCAGCGCGGCACACGTATGCTGGGCAATCTCATTCATGCGCCGCTCGATCAGATCCAGCGTTTCGTACGTAAAGGTACGGACGGTGCCTCGCATCGTCGCGACGTTCGGCACCACATTGTCGGCGCTACCCGTATGGATCTGCGTGATGCTGAGCACTGCGGCATCCAGGGGATTGCGATTGCGGGTAATGATGGTCTGCAGCGACTGGGCCAACTGCACCGCCGTCATCACGGGGTCCACCCCCAGATGAGGCATGCCCGCGTGGGTGCCCTTGCCTTCGATAGTGATGATGAATTCGTTGCTCGACGCCATAATGGGGCCGGCCGTCAGGCCGAATTGCCCCACCTGCATGCCGGGCCAGTTGTGCATGCCGAACACCGCTTCCATGGGAAAACGGGTAAACAGGCCGTCATCGATCATGCGCTTGGCGCCACCACCGCCTTCTTCGGCGGGTTGAAAAATCACGTACACCGTGCCCGCGAAATCGCGGTGTTGCGACAGATAACGCGCCGCCGCCAACAGCATGGCCGTGTGGCCATCGTGGCCGCAGGCGTGCATCTTGCCGGCATTCTGGCTGGCATGCTCAAAGGTATTGGCCTCTTGCATGGGCAGCGCATCCATGTCGGCACGCAGGCCGACCGTGCGGGGGCTGTCAATGTTACCGCGGATAACGCCCACGACGCCGGTGCCGCCAAGCCCGCGGTCGATGTCAATGCCCCACTCCTCAAGACGGGCCGCCACCACGTCTGATGTGCGGAATTCTTCGAAACATAACTCCGGGTGCGCATGGATATCGCGCCGGATGCGGGCAATGTCTTGCTGCCATGCAACGATGGGTTCTAACAAGTTCATCGGATGTCTCAATTGAGTTAAGCCAAGGGCAACGAAGGTATTATCAAGCAAAATACCTCATAACAGATACCACGTATGGAGACTCATTATGTCGCGTCCCTGGCTTGCCCACTACCCCGCTGGCGTTCCTGAAGAGATATCCATTGAGCCCTATGCGTCGTTGCCTGCTCTGCTGGACCAGGCCTGCCACAAGCATGCTTCGCGCGTCGCGTGCACGGCCATGGGGGCCGATATCACCTATGCGGAGCTCGACCGTCAGGCGCGCGGGTTTGCGGGCTGGTTACAAAGCCTGGGCCTGGAAAAAGGTGCGCGCGTGGCGTTGATGATGCCCAACGTGCCGGCCTATCTGGTTTGCATGTTGGGAACCTTGCGCGCAGGCCACGTGGTGGTCAATGTCAATCCCCTATATAAATCCGAGGAACTGGAGCGGCAGCTACTCGACAGTGGCGCCGAGGTCATTGTCATTCTGGAAAATTTCGCACACACACTGCAAGCTGTAGGCGATCGCGGGGCGTTGCGGCATGTAGTGGTCACCGGTCCGGGCGATCTGTTGGGCGGATTGAAAGCACCTTTGGTCAATTTCGTGGTTCGTTACGTCAAGCGCATGATCCCCGCCTGGCATATCGATGGCGCGCACCGCTTGCCGCAGGTGTTGTCACAAGGGACGGCGAAGTCTTTCACGCCGCCGACATTGGGGCACGATGATGTGGCGGTGTTGCAGTACACGGGGGGCACGACCGGTGTTCCCAAGGGCGCCATGTTGTCGCATGGCAATCTGATTGCCAACGTGCTGCAGCTCGAAGCCGTCGCTCGTCCCGCGCTGGGTGATGTCCATGATACGCAGCTCACGATCATTAGCGCATTGCCTCTGTATCACGTGTTTGCCATGACGGTGAACGGCCTGTTCGGCATGTACGCTGGCATGCGTAATGTGCTGATCATCAATCCGCGCGACCAGCCCACTTTGATTGCCACGTGGCGCAAGACGGGGATCAATATTTTCCCGGGCGTGAACACCTTGTTCAACGCTTTGGCCAATAACGCGGATTTTGCCCGGCTGGATTTCTCGGGGCTGCGTTTGACGCTGGGCGGCGGCATGGCCGTGCAGCGCCACGTGGCCGAGCGCTGGCTGGAAATCACCGGACATCCTTTGGTCGAGGGGTATGGCCTGTCGGAAACCTCGCCAGTGGCGACGGTGAATCCTACCGATACGACGGCCTACTCGGGTTCCATTGGTTTGCCGCTGCCGTCGACGGACGTGGCGATTTTGGATGACGCCGGCAACCCCGTTCCTATGGGCGAACGTGGCGAAGTATGCATCCGTGGCCCACAAGTCATGTTGGGTTATTGGCAAAAGCCCGACGAAACACGTCAGAGCATGACCGAGGACGGATTTTTTCGCACCGGCGATATCGGCATCATGGATGAGCAGGGCTACACCCGTATCGTCGATCGCAAGAAAGACATGATTGCAGTATCCGGCTTCAAGGTCTATCCGAACGAAGTCGAGGCGGTGATTGCATCACACCCCGGCGTACTCGAGTGCGCCGTGGTGGGGGTGCCTGACGAACACTCCGGCGAAGCCGTCAAAGCATTCGTGGTCAAGAAAGACCAAGCGTTGACGGAACAACAGTTGATTGATTGGTGCCGGGAAAAACTCACGGGCTATAAGCGCCCGCACAGCGTCGAGTTTCGTGACGAGTTGCCCAAGAGCAATGTGGGCAAGATTTTGCGGCGCGAATTACGACCGGAATAGGTCGGGCTAGGGGCGGCAGGC
>NZ_CBCSFP010000004.1:38386-66002 GCF_965138755.1 Bordetella tumulicola
CGTCGCGAATCCGCGACGCCTGCCGCCCGCCGTCATGCCGAAATCACTCTTTGTGCAGATGCGGCGCAACCATCTCGTGCAGGGCGTCGACGATGGCCGGGTTGCCGGCCACGACGCGTCCGCCCACGGGCCAGGGGTCATGTTGATGCATATCGTGACAGACCCCGCCGGCCTCGCGCACGATCAACGTGCCCGCAGCCACGTCCCAGGATGCCAGGCCCATTTCCCAATAGCCGTCATAGCGGCCGCAGGCGGTCCAGGCCAGATCCAGCGCCGCGGCACCCATGCGCCGCACACCGCGGGTGGTGCAGATGGCGTCTCTCAGCATGGGCATGTACTGCTCGGCGAACGAAAAATCGCGATACGGAAAGCCCGTGGCCAACACGGCATCATTAAGCGACTGCGTGCGCGAGCAACTGATGCGACGACCATTCAACCATGCGCCAATGCCGTGCACCGCCGTAAATAACTCTTCGCGGCAGGGGTCATACACGACACCGATGACGGGTGTGTCTTCTTGTAGAGGGTCTGCGCCGGGCACCCGGGTGCCCGCATGGGCAACCAGTGCGATCGATACGGCATAGTGAGGAATGCCGTGCAAAAAGTTGGTAGTGCCGTCCAGGGGGTCGATATACCAGGTGGCCGGACCGCCGGGCGTGCCGCCCGTTTCTTCGGCGACGATGCCGAACTCGGGGGTTCGGGCACGCAAGACGTCGAGTATTGCGGCTTCGGCTTCGCGATCGGCTTGCGAGACCAGGTCGTTGTGGGCCTTGCGGTCAATGACCAGGTCGCTGCGATGATGGGCGTACGATTGCAGAATCGCGGCGCCTGTATGAGCCGCCGAAGCGGCGGCATCAATTGCAGCGCCCAAGTCCAGCGCCGCAGGCGCGTTCGTCGTGGTACGTTCGGTCTTCAACATGAGGCCAGTGTAAGCCTTTGAGGCGACGGTTCTACGGATTGTGACTAAATCGCGCCAGTGGGCGTGGCTTTCAGCCAACGTCATGACTTTGTCGCTTTGAGTATGCTGTGCGCCGTGTCGCGATGCGCATCATCGTGTAAATCCGCCTAATCCGCGCAAAATTCAGGCGTAGATGGCCAGTATTTTGGTTTATGTCTTACTCACCACTTATCGCTCCTGACGTTGGTCTGAATGCCAATGGTCACTTCAGTAATGCCTCGTATGGTGATGTTTATCATTCGATTTCTGGCGCGCTTGGGCAGGCGGAACACGTATTTTTGCGTGGCAACGGACTGCCGCGACGGTGGCGAGGTCGGCGCGGTTTTACCGTATGCGAAACGGGTTTTGGGCTGGGGCTGAATTTCCTCGCGCTGTGGCACGCCTGGCGTAGTGACCCAGCGCGTTCCGCGCGACTACACATGCTCTCTATCGAGGCGCATCCGTTTTCGCGCGACGCCTTGACACATTGGTTGCGCCAATTGGCGCCCGAACCGCTGCGGGCATTGGCGGATGAACTGGCCTCTCAATGGCCCACGTGTTTGCCGGGCCTGCATCGAATCGAGTTCGATGACGGCGCGGTGACGTTGACGCTGGCTTTCGGGCGAGCCGCGGCCGTCGTGCCGCAATTGCGCGCGTGCGTCGATGCGTATTTTCTGGACGGCTTTGCGCCTGATCGCAACCCTGACCTGTGGCAGCCTGCATTGATGCGCGATCTGGCGCGCCTGGCGGCACCCGATGCCACGCTGGCGACCTGGGCCAGTGCGGGTGCGGTGCGTCATGCGTTGAGCGAAGCCGGATTTCACGTCAGCAAGCAGCCCGGCTACGGGGGCAAGTGGCACATGACCGTTGGGGTGCGGGCGCCGCAAACGTCGCTTGCATCGCCATGGGGAGCGGCCTGGGCGTCCGCACGCGAGGCGGACGGTGCCAGTAGCGACGAGGTCGTTGTGATCGGTGGTGGCCTTGCGGGGGCGGGGATTGCCCAGGCCCTGGCTTTGCGAGGCCGGTCGGCCGTGGTGATTGATCCGGCCGGCGTGACGGGCGAGATGGCGCATGCCGGTCATGTGGCGGCGGCACTGACACCCGTCATTGCTCGTGACGACAATCCGCGTGCGCGATTGTCGAGAGCCGGCAGCCAGCGCGCGCAAGTGCGCTGGGCTAACCTCACGTCAGCCGCGTCGCCGCACCGTTGTGGCACGGTGCAGCTCGAGCGGGACGAAGGCCGCATGGCCGCACTGGATGAAACCCTCCGGCAACTGCAGTTCCCGACCGAGTGGGTCAGGGCCGTCGATCGCGACGAGGCCTCGTCGTTGGCTGGCGTGCCAGTCGCACGGGGCGGCCTGTTTTTTAGCCAGGGCATGCTGCTGCGGCCCGCCGCGTTGATTCCCGCGTTATTGAGCACCCCCGGCGTGCGCCGAGTCACGGGTCAGGCGACGGCCTTAACCCGCAGCGCATTGGGTTGGCAGGTCAGCGGACCCGACGGTCGCGTGTTGGCCCAATCCGCGACGGTGGTCGTCGCCAACGCGTTTGGGGCGCAGGCGTTGTTACGTCAAAGTGGCTTGTTGGACCCCCTGCCGCGCCTGGCGCAAATGCACGCACTGGCGGGGCAAGTCAGCTTGTTACCGAGCGATAGGGCCAGCGGCGGGCCGCGTTGCATCGTCGGGGGCGAGGGATATCTGTTGCCGGCGGTCGGCGGATGGTGCGTGGCAGGCAGTACCTACGAACATGGCGCCACGACGTCCGAAATCAGCGCCGCGGGTCAACAGACCATTTTGGACAAGGTCGCCGGGCTCTTAGGGGGGCTGCCGTCGGCCTGGGCGTCGCTCACGTCCGGTCAACTGCCGGGCTGGGCGGGGTGGCGTGCCGTGTTGCCGGGGCGGCTGCCCGCGATAGGTCCGTTGGCGCATGCGCCGGGAGTCTGGATTGCGGCCGGTTATGCCTCGCGAGGGTTGAGTTGGTCGGCGCTGAGCGGAGATTTGATCGCCGCCGCGTTGTGTGGCGAGCCCGTGCCATTAGAGGCAGATCTGTTGGCCGCCATCGCGCCGCGTTAGCACCATGATGGCCGTCGTTCGATGCCTGATGCCTTTAATACCCCGATCAAAAGCACCGCATGGGGCGTAAAGTGAGTCATCGCTACCGCACCAACGGCTTGTTTTTCGGGCGATTTTGGCCCGTCTTTTTGGCCTTAAAAAAGGCGCGATTTTATTTCCCCGGCTAAATCCGTCAAAATAGCATCTTTACCGATTTTTTGGCTTAAGCCGGGGGATGCTCTGTGCCGCCCAAGTTCGACTTTGCCCATACTACCCAACTCGATAATCTCGAGTTGCTCTCGTCACGTTCCAGCCGCATCGATTTCGATGCGGGCGACGGGCTGCGCCTGGTAGTCGAGGCGCATGCGCCTGGTGTCTTTCGCCTGCGCTGCGGCCAGGTGAATGTCCTTAATGAAGAGAAGCCCAGCGCGCGCGTACGCGCCGTTGCGGAAATGCTGTTAGCCCGCCAGGAAGCGGTGGGCGAATGCATCGTCACGCCGCATGACGGTGGCCAGGGGTGGCGTATCGCCCAAGGCGACACGTCGATTGATATCCAGACCGATCCCGTGCGTATTGCGCTGTATCGTGGCGAGACGCAGGTGTTTGCCTCTGATGTGTCAGAGCATGAGCCTGCGTTTGGCTACAACGCGCTGGATGAGGCGGATAACGCCGTCTGGAGTGCCGCGTTCGCGCTAGAGGAGGGCGAACGCCTCTATGGTCTGGGCGAGACCGACGGCGATTTGAATCGCCGCGAAGAATCCATCGTGTCTGACGATCCTGCCCATCGTGCGCTGCCATTGGCCTGGAGCCCGCGCGGCTGGGGGCTCTATGTCAATACGATGCGTCGCGCACATCACGATCTGGGTGTCGCGCCCACGGATTCCGCCTACACGCTCAGCGTCGAAGACACCGTCCTGGATGTGTTCTTTTTCGCGGGCGAGCCCGCCGAAATCCTGAATCAATACACGGCGCTGACGGGTCGCGCTGGCCAGCCCGTGTTATGGGCCATGGGTGCCTGGCTACAACAAGCCGAAGGCGAGATGGCCACCGATACGGCGGCGTTGGTCGCCCGCATGCGCGAGCTGCAGTTGCCGCTGGATGCGGTGAAGTTCGCTACGCCGTCCGCGTGGGGGTTTCAGGCGGACAAGGCCGTATTCGAATGGGATGCCCAGCGGTTTCCCGATGCCAAGCAGATGTTGGCGCTGTTTCACAAGCACAATGTCCATGTCGCCGCGACCGGGTTCCCGGGCGTCATTCAGTCCAGCCCTTTGTTCGAGGAACTCGAAGATCGCGGTTGGCTGCTGACGCGCGACGACGGTAGCGCACAGGTTTTTGACGGCAACGCCGCCACTGCTGGCCGGCCCTATGGTTTGCTGGATCTGACCTATCGCGACGTCTATAACCTGTGGATCGAACGGCATCGCCAATTGCTCGAAGACGGTCTCGACGCGCCTGTCTGTGACGCGCAGATCGCCATCCCCGATGACGTCAACGCGCGTAACGGCGATAGCGGCGCCACCTTGCGGTTCATGTACCCGCTGTTGGCGCGCCGGGCATTGTTTGATGCGGTGGCGGGGCATAAAGTCCCACCCGAAGGCGTCGTGCCCAGTACCGATCTGTTCCCGGCGGCGCAGCGTCTGCCGTGGCAGCTTGGCCCGCAAGTCACCAATGATTGGACCGGACTGGAGCACACATTGCGCACAGCCCTGTCGATCGGCGCCAGTGGCGTGCCGGTGCAAGTGCACAACATCGGCTGCGCTACGGCGCCTCTGGACAGCATGAACGCCGAGCTCTACCTGCGCTGGTTGACGGTGGGGGTGTTCTCGGCCAACTTCTGCTTCCAAGGCACGTCTGCTCTGCTGCCGTGGGCATTTGGCGACGCGGCGCTCGAGCAGGCCCGCACTTGGTTGCAATGGCGTTACCGCCTGATTCCGTATGTGCTGGGTGCGATCGAAGACTCTGCGCGTACCGGCCTGCCGGTACAGCGCTCCATGGCGCTGAGCTTTCCGAACGATCCGGATGCGCATGACTGGGATCTGCAATACTTGCTGGGGCCTGCGCTGCTGGTGGCCCCGGTGATGAAGCCCGGAAACAGCGTGACCGTGTATTTGCCCAAGGGCGATGCCTGGTGGGATTTGAACACCGGCTATCGTTACGAGGGCGGCACCACGCTGGCTGTGGAGTGGGGCACCGACAAATACCCTGTTTTCGGTCGCGAAGGGCACATGCTGTGCCTGGGGCCGATTGCCCAGCATGCTGGCGAATTCAACTCCGCCCGCATCCTGGACGAGGTCTGGATGTTCGGCATGCCGGTGCACAACCCGGTGGTCATGCGCAACAAGATTCGCGTCATGCAAATGCAGGGGTCCAGCTATATCAAGGGCCTCGAAGGCTTGCGTATCCTGCCCGCAGAGGGGTTGGAGGTCAAGCGTCGCGGGGCCGAGGTCCGCATTTCGCGCGCCCGATAGCCTCTCCGGGCGCCCACGCTGTCCCCATAAAGCGTGGGCGTTCCGTCTTTCGGTCCAACAGGGTTTCACTTCTTGAGTGATAGAGGTGGGGGCCTGTTGGGCCATCCACTTATATAACTAATAGTTATTAAAAAGAGACGAAACTGTCGTTCTCTTTAGAAACGCGATCCTAGACAATCGCAACGCCATGATTCACATCGAAACTCTATCGAAGACCTACGCCACGCCGCACGGGCGCTTTGACGCATTGCGCGACATCAGCCTGCACATTGAGCCGGGCGAGGTCTTTGGCATCATCGGCCCCAGCGGGGCGGGTAAAAGCACGCTGGTCCAGTGCATCAATCTGCTCGAGCGTCCCGACAGCGGCAAGATCACGATAGGCGGCACCGAGCTTACCGTCCTCGCTGAAACCGAATTGCGTCAACAGCGCCGTCGCATCGGCATGATCTTTCAAGGCTTTAATTTGCTGGCGCGCCGTACGGTGTATGGCAACGTTGCGCTGCCGCTGGAAATCGCCGGCGTGCCGAGCGACCAGATTCCTGCGAAAGTCGAGCGTTTGCTGGCGCTCGTGGGTCTGGAGCTTCTGCGTGACCGGTATCCCAGCCAGATCAGCGGTGGGCAAAAGCAGCGCGTGGGGATTGCCCGCGCCTTGGCGAACGATCCCGACGTATTGTTGAGCGACGAAGCGACGTCGGCGCTCGACCCGGAAACGACGCACACGATTTTGGCGTTACTGCGTGACATCAACCAAAAAACGGGCGTGACCGTCGTGATGATCACGCACCAAATGGAAGTGGTACGCGAAATTTGCGATCGCGTGGCCGTGCTGTCGCACGGCGAAGTCGTCGAATCCGGCCGTACCCAAGACATCTTCGCCACACCTCGTCACGAGGTCACGCGCGCCATGGTGTCCGCGGCGACGGCATCGGACCTGACCGATGCCACCTTGGCCGCCACTCAACAGCGTATTGCCGAATTGACGGCCGCCAAGCCCGGCACCGCCGCGCGGCTGTGGCGTATGAAACTGGCCGGTGGCGCCACGGCCGGCACCGTGTTATCCGATCTGACGCGTCAGCATGCGCTGGACGTCAGCTTGGTGCAGGCCCGCGTCGAAGACATCCAGGGGGTCGCTGTCGGTACCTTGTTTGTACTGGTGCAAGGGACGCCGACGGCAGTCAGCCAGGCCCAGGCCGCCCTGGCTGCATTAGACATTTCAGTAGAAGACATCGCATCATGAGCCAGCAACTGATTGACCTGCTCTTTACATCCCTGCTGGAAACGCTGCTGCTCGTGGGCGTTCCCAGCCTGATCGCCGTCGTCATCGGCATTCCGCTAGGCGTGATCCTGGTCGTGACGGCGCGCGGCGCGATGCTGCAAAACCTGACCGTCAACCGTGTGTTGGGCGCCATCGTCAACATCACCCGCTCGGTGCCCTTCATCATTCTGATGGTGGCCATCATTCCGTTCACGCGCTTTATCGCTCAAACGTCGATTGGTACCACTGCCGCCATCGTCCCGCTCTCGGTAGCGGCCATTCCATTCATGGCGCGCATCGCCGAAAACGCCATGCGCGAAGTTGACACCGGACTGCTGACCGCCGCGCGCGCGATGGGCGCGAGCCCGCTGCAGATCATCGTCAAAGTCCTGTTACCTGAGTCGCTGCCCGGCCTCATCGCCGCCACCATCGTGACCATCATCAGCCTGATTGGGTACTCCGCCATGGCCGGCGCCATTGGCGGCGGCGGCTTGGGTGACGTGGGCATCCGCTACGGTTATCAACGATTCCAGCCCGAAGTCATGCTGGCCGTCGTGGTTGTGCTGGTCGTCCTCGTGCAGTTTGTACAAGGCCTAGGCGACTGGCTCGTACGTCGCATGTCGCATCGCTAATTTTCCTATTCGGAAGCTACATCATGAGCATCAAATTCCTCAAATCATTGGCCGCCCTGGCATTGGGCGCTGCCGTTGTGACCCAGCCCGCACTCGCGCAAGACAAGCCGCTCAAGATCGGCGTCACCGCGGGCCCGCACGCGCAGATCTTCGACGTGGTCAAGCAAGAGGCCGCCAAGCAAGGTCTTGAACTCAAAGTCATTGAGTTCAGCGACTACGTTCAGCCCAACGCCGCCCTGGCCGCAGGCGACCTGGACATGAACGGCTACCAGCATCAGCCTTACCTGGACTCGGCCAACGCCGATCGTGGCTACAAGCTGGTCAGTATCGCCAAAACCGTGATTTTTCCCATTGGCATCTACAGCAAGAAAGTCAAAGACCTGAAGGACCTGAAAGAAGGCGCGCAGATCGGCATCCCCAACGATCCCACCAATGGTGGTCGGGCGCTGCTGTTGCTGCAAGAACAGGGGCTGATCAAGCTGGACCCCAGCGTCGGCCTGAAGGCCACCCCGATCGACGTGGTGGAAAATCCGCGCAACTTGCGTTTCGTCGAGCTTGACGCGGCACAACTGCCGCGCTCGCTTGATGACACTGACGCCTCCGCCGTGAACACCAACTTTGCCATGGAAGCCGGCCTGGATCCCAACAAGGACGCCATCGTGCGCGAATCATCCGAGTCGCCCTACGCCAACGTGCTGGTCGTGCGTGAACAAGACAAGGCCCGCCCGGATCTGCTGAAACTGGTCAGCATCTACCAAAGCCCGGCAGTCAAGGCCTTCATCGCCGAGAAGTTCAAAGGGGCCGTGGTTGCCGCCTGGTAATTGAGCATTTTTCCGCCCTTCGTTTGACGGAACGGTCAAAATAGGTCATAATTTCGCGCTTCGGTCGGGCCTTTAGCTCAGTCGGTAGAGCAGCGGACTTTTAATCCGTTGGTCGCGAGTTCGAGTCTCGCAGGGCCCACCACCAGAATCAAGATAACGCCAATCCTTCGGGGTTGGCGTTGTTTTGTATCTGCCCATCTTTCTCTGTGCGTTCTTCGCTGCGGTTCGTGTTCAGGGACCGCTGACATTGCCAAGAAGGCCAGATCACAAAAGTCCAAACGCTATCGCAGCGCAGCCTGAATGCGCTGCAGATCGTGTTCGGCCTGAATACGCATCAGGCTGAGCAGGTCACGGGCATTACTCGATAGCGGCTTACCCGGCCGAAACACGAGTAGTGAGCGGAACGTCGTATCGACGGCCAGCCGCTTGATGATCAATCCGCGCGGTAGATAGTCGACGGCCGTCATCGGGTGAATCAGGCCGATTCCCATCCCCTGCAATATCAATTCGCATACGGAAAAGGCATATGGTGTTTCCAGCACCGGACGCAAATTCAATCCTCGGGCGGTCAATGCGGCCTCCAGGCGTCGGCGGCTGGCGTCTTCGGGGTTGAGCGCGATGAAATCCTGATCGACGAGATCCTCTAGCTCTATGATTTTGTGCTTGGCCAAAGGATGGTCGGGACGCATCGCGATCACACCGGGGATTTCGATAAAGGGCGAATGCTCCAGGCCAACGATGGTGATTTCATCGGCCATCAGTCCGAAATCCAGTTGTCCCGCGCTGACCTGCTGCAGCACTTCGCGCGAGCTCATGATCTGAAACGACATCTGTATGCGGCGCGAGGTCGGCGAAAAAGCGGCAATGGCGCGCGGCATGAATCCCACGCCCAACGCGGGCAGCGATCCGATGGCCATGCGGCCGACGCCAAAGGATTTCAAGCTACGAATCCGATGCTCGATCTGCTCGAATCCCGCAAAGCAGCGGTCCACCTCTATCAATAATGCATCGGCCTCTTGTGTTGGCACCAGGCGATTACGCACCCGATCAAAGAGGCGCAGGTCGGCGTCGGTCTCCAGCCGTCTGATGGCCTGACTGACCGCCGGCTGGGAAATTTCCAGCACTAGCGCCGCCTTGCTCGTCGTCCCCGCTCGCATGACGGCGCGGAAAATCTGGATATCGCGCATTTCCATATCTATAAGTACCGCTTTTAGAATGAGTAATAGTAATTGTTGAAATAATAGTAGCTAGCGCCCAAACTGAGCCATTACACAACTCACAACACCGCCCGCGCGGTCTATTGCTGATGGCAACTCCTGACAACACCACCGGTCCTGACCAGCCCTTCGCCAGTTTGTCTCCCGCGGTTTGGCGCGGTTCGACGGTGGTTTTCGACTCGCTGGACGATTTTTCCGAACGCAGACATCGCCAGCCGGATGGCTATAGCTACGGCGTGACGGGTACGCCTACGGCTCGTCTGCTCGAGAGTCGTATTGCCGCGCTGGAGAACGGCGCGCATTGCGTCATCGCGCCGTCTGGGGCCGCGGCCTTGATGATGGTGGTCATGGCGTACGTGCGCACTGGTGATCATGTCTTGCTGTCGGCGGCCAGTTACGGATCACTGGTGTCGTTGGCGAACCAGTGGCTGACCAGACTGGGCGTGGAGGTAGAGTACTACTTGCCGGTTGCATCGGCCGACGAGATCGAGCGCTTGATCCGGCCCAATACGCGCATGATTTGTCTTGAGTCACCGGGCACGGTGACCATGGAAATGAGTGACGTCCCCGCGATCGCCGCCGTGGCGCAGCGTCGCGGTGTCCTGACCATGATGGACAACACGTGGGCGAGCCCGCTGGGCTTTCGGCCGCTGGATCATGGCGTGGATTTCAGTGTCGAGGCGGCGACGAAGTTCTTCAGCGGACACTCCGACGTGCTGATGGGCAGCGTCACGACGAACGATTCCGAACACTACGCTGTTTTGCGAGAGGCACAGGGCACGCTGGGCCAGCAGGTCAGCCCCGATGATTGTTTTCTGGTGCTGCGCGGCCTGGAAACCTTCCCGCTGCGTTTGGCGGCACAAGGGGAGTCAACGTTGCGCATTGCGACCTGGCTGGAGCGTCAGCCGTTGGTCGAGCGCGTGTGGTATCCGCCCCTGCCGTCGGATCCCGGCCATGCCTTGTGGCAGCGTGATATCCGCAGCAAAGGTTGCCTGTTCTCGGTGCAGTTGCTCCCTGGCGATGCTGATGCTTACCGCGCGTTCTTCAACGTGCTGCAGCGGTTTTCTATCGGTGCCAGCTGGGGCGGCGTTCATAGTCTGGCGGCGTTCTACCCCGCCGAACTGCAAAGCAGTCGCCAATTTCCCGCTACCGATCAGCCGCTGATCCGGTTGGCGATAGGCGTAGAGGATCCCGAGTTGTTGCTGGCTGAGCTTCAGGCTGCTTTGTCAGCCTATGGTGCCCAGCGAGGCTGACCGGTATCGAGCAGGGCCGTGAAGGGCACTTCGCGGAAAAAAAATGACATATCAAGAGGAAAAATTATGCTCACCAACTTGTTCAAAAGTGCCGCTGCCGCGGCCATGACGACTGTCTTGCTGGGCGCGCTACCCGCCGCCCATGCAGACACAAAAGACACCATCCTGGAAAATAAAAAAGTCACCATCGGCATTCACAACCGTCAGCCTTGGGGCTTTCGCGCAGAAGATGGCGCAGCGACAGGATTTCACCCTGACTTGATCCGTGCCGCGTTCGAGCGCCTGGGCGTCAAGCAAGTGGATTTCGTGATCACCGAGTTCGGTGCGTTGATTCCCGGCCTTAACGCGGGACGTTTTGATATGGTTGCTTCGGGGATCGCCATTACCCCCGAGCGCTGCAAGGTCATCATCTTCAGCGAGCCCGATCTTGCCGTTGGCGATAGCTTGATCGTCAAGAAGGGCAATCCGCTGAAAATCCACAGCTATGCCGACATCGTGGCCAATCCCAAGATACGCCTGAGCGGTGGACGAGGCACGCTTAACTCCAAGAACGCCATCGACGCGGGTGTGCCGACATCGCAGATGACTTATCTGGGCGATGTCCAGGCCATGCTGTCCGCGTTGCTGGCCGATCGCGTCGATGCCGTCACGTTGTCCGCGCCCAGCGTCGTCGGGCTGCTGGACGATCCCAAGTTGCAGGGAGTGGAACGCGCGAAGCCGTTCACGGGTCTGGTTCGCGACGGCGTGCCGGCCATGATGTACACGGCCATTGCATTTCGTACAGACGATACCTCGTTGCGCGACGCCTATAACGAACAATTAAAAGCGCTGAAAGCTGAAGGCGTCGTCGACAAACTGCGCGATACATATGGATTCACCGACGATGACAAGGTTGACGACGCGGTGACTACCGAGAAAGTGTGCGCCGGTAAGTATTAACCGTAAACGAGAAGCGTGGCCATGGAAGGGTTCGACATTCTTGCGGGCATTTTCGAAGGGTTCCGCGTCACCGCGCTGGTCACGCTATATGGCATGCTCTGGGCGGTGCCCTTTGCTTTGATCACGGGCGTATTGCAGCACTTTACGCATGGCGTGACGCGGTTCGCCGTGACCTGCTTGATCGAGTTCTGGCGCAGTTCGCCCGTCCTCATCCTGCTGTTCGTGCTGTATTACGCGCTGCCCGATTTCGGCGTGCGATTGTCGAGCATGACCGTGGGGGCCATGGCGCTGGGCCTGAATATCGGCGGTTATGGCAGCCAGGCGGTGCGTGCCGCGCTGCAATCGTTGGATCGTGGTCAGGTTGAAGCGGGCCGCGCCCTGGGATTGCATCGTTTGCACATCCTATGCCTGATCGAATTGCCGCAGGCCATATCCGCCATGATGCCCACTTTCGTCAACCAGTTCATTCAACTGGTCAAAGGGACGGCCATCGTCTCGCTGATTACGCTGACGGATATGACGTTTCGCGCCAAACAGATTGCCGAGCTGCAGTACAACCCCGTTGGTGTCTACACGTCGCTGATGCTGGCCTACTTGATCGTGTGCTACCCCGCCACGCTCTTTGGCCGCTATCTGGAGCGTCGGGTGAAAATCCAGGGTCGAGGTAGCCGTGAGATTTGATCCCGAATTTGCGATCTCCGTCGTCCCCATGATTTTGGCGGGACTGGGCACGACGCTCTGGATCACCGTGGCCGCGTCGATCGGCGCCGCCGTGTTGGGGTTCGTGCTGGAGATTTTGCGACGCAGTAACCGCTGGGTGGGTTACGTGATGCGTTTCATCATTGATGTAATCCGTTCGACGCCGGTGCTGGTGCAGTTGTATTTCATTTACTTCGTCCTGCCGGTCTACGGGTTGACGTTGCCCGCAACCCTGTCGGGTGTGCTGGGACTATCGATCTATTACAGCGGCTATCTGGCCGAGGTCTTTAAGGGCGGCATCGACAGTATCGATGCGGGCCAGTTCGAGGCGGGTAAGGCATTGGGATTGCGTCGTTCAGACGTGATTGTGTCGGTGATCTTGCCGCAGATGCTGCGCAATGTTGCCGCCCCGATGGGCAACTACTTTGTCTCAGCGCTGAAGGCCACGCCTTATCTGGCCGTGATCGCGGTCCCGGAAATGCTGGGTCTGGCGATGGAAGTCGGCGCAAACTCCTTCCGTTATGCGGAACCTATGGTCGCCGTGGGCATTATCTTTCTGATCCTGGCGCTGGGTATCAATCTGATCGTACGCAAGCTTGAGCATCGGCTCCAGGTTGCGCATCAGCGTTAATTAGCCCGGCAAAGACAAAAACACTATGGATTCCGTTTTGAACTCACCGGCCGTGCAGATCGAGGGTCTGCAGAAATGGTATGGCAACTTTCAGGTCCTGTATGACGTGGATCTCACGGTGCAAACTAATGAGCGCATCGTTATTTGCGGCCCATCGGGCTCCGGCAAGTCCACGTTGATCCGTTGCGTGAATCAGCTAGAGACGCATCAGGGCGGCATCATCGAAGTCAACGGCCAGCGGGTCAGTCAATCCACGCCGAATATGCACTTGATACGGCGCGATATCGGCATGGTCTTTCAGCACTTTAATCTGTTCCCGCATCTGACCGTGCTCGAAAACTGCATGCTTGCGTTGCGCAAGGCGCGCGGCATGACGCGCGACGAGACCCAAGAGGTCGCACGGCATTATCTGAAGCGGGTGCGTATCCCCGAGCAGCAAGACAAGTATCCCGGCCAACTCTCCGGAGGACAGCAGCAGCGCGTGGCCATTGCGCGCGCCCTATGCATGAACCCCAAGGTCATGTTGTTCGATGAGCCTACCTCGGCGCTCGACCCTGAAATGATCAAGGAAGTGCTGGACGTGATGACGGATTTGGCGCGCGAGGGGATGACCATGATTTGTGTCACGCACGAAATGAATTTCGCCCGCACTGTCGCCGATCGCGTGGTATTCATGGATGCCGGCCGCATCGTCGAGCAAGCCGATCCAGAGACCTTTTTCAGCGCCCCCACGCATCCGCGCGCAAAGCAGTTTCTGAGCCAAATTTTGTAAGTCAGCACCGACCGAGGATTCTCATCATGGCCGAAAGCTCCCGCATCTGGACCCACATCGATTTCAATAAAGAGGGCAAGCAGGTCGGCAATCTGCACGTCCCGCATTCGGTGGACCTGTCAGCCTACGCGATGATCCAGATCCCCATCGTCTGCATCGGTCATGGCGAGGGGCCGACCGCTTTGTTGACCGCCGGCAATCATGGCGACGAGTACGAGGGGCAGATTGCCTTGCGCAATCTTGCGCGGCTGCTGTCGCCCGAAGACGTCCACGGCCGCGTCATCATCATTCCATCCTTGAACTATCCCGCCGTCGAGAGTGGCCGTCGCGTGTCGCCGGTCGACGAGGGCAACCTGAATCGCTTGTTTCCTGGACGTGCCAACGGATCGGCTACGGAGATGATCGCGCATTATGTCGATAGCGTTCTGTTTGAGCTGGCCGACGTGGTGATCGACGTGCATTCTGGCGGACGGTCGCTGGATTATGCCCATACGGCGCTCGCGCAGCGCGTCGCCGACAAAGCGCAAGATCAGGCGTTGCGAGAGCTCTTGACGGTATTCGGGGCGCCGCACAGCGTGTTGACCACCGGTTCGGGCGGAGGGGGCGCCACCACGCTCTACGCTGCCGCGGCAAAACGCGGCATTCCCGCTCTGACCACGGAATTAGGGAGCGGCGCGACGCTTAGCCCGCAGGGGCTCGCCATTGCCGAACAAGGCGTACGTCGTGTGCTGCGCCATTACGGTATTGCCCCCAACATCGAATGTGTGCCCGCGCCCGCCACGCAGCTCCTGAGCTCGCTGGGGCCGAGACACGCCATCTACGCCCCGCGCGCTGGCCTGATGGAGCCACTGGCCGAGGTAGGAGAGGCCGTGCGCGCGGGGCAGCCCGCCCTGCGCCTGTACGAGCTGGAGGATCCGCTGGCGCCACCCCTGACGCTCAACTTCGGGGCCGATGGGATCGTCTCGTGCCGACGGTTTCCCACCCTTTGCGCACGCGGCGACGGCTTGTTTCATTTGGCCGCGCCGCTATAAGCGGAAATGGGCGAAAAAGCCCTCCGATTGCCTGACGCTAGGGATGCAATTCAAAGACTTTCCTGAGGCAATTCTCTAAAGAGCAGGAAGGCGTTGCGGCCTTCCTTCGCTGTTGCAGACGGATCAGCCTCAGGCTTCAGTGCCCATTGCCGGATCGCTAACGGAGTGCTCACCGGTTTCTACGCGGCCCGCGAAACGGCGCACGAATGTGACATCGCTGTCGCATTTGACCTGGAAATCATACCAACGGCCGCTGTCGGCCAATTCCCAATGCAGGGATTCCTGGGCGCCCGCCGTGACCGTGATTGTCCATGGCCCATCCTCTCGATAGGCCAAGGGGCTGATGGTGAACGTACAGTCTGCAGTACCTGCGTTGATCAGTTCCGCATACACATTACCGTTGGCGATGTCATAGCAGACGCGGATTTCTGGCTGCGCGCCGCCGTCGGCGAGACGTCCGGTATCGCCGACGAAGTGACGGTGATAGCCGTTGGGGCCCAGCACCCATAGATCGTAGTGGCCCAGATTGTCCAGGCCCGCGTTCCAAGTATCGTCCAGGGTTTTTCCGGCCTCTAGCGTGTAGCGGCGCGGGATACGATCCAGATGGTGACGGTCATAGACGTGAAATACGGCGGCCTGAGTCCCCGTGTTGGAGAACAGCAGTTGGACCTGGCCGTCAGCGTTGCTGCGCGCGCTGGTGTGCAATTCGTACGGCAGCGCGCGCGATGGGCGCGTGCCGCTGGCTTGTAGAGGTATCTGCAGATCGGCGGGCAGCGGTACTGGGGGCAACGCGGCCTGAGCGTCGCGCAACTGATCCGCGTCGGCGCGCGTGAGACGGCCGTTCAGGGCAGGCAGTACCTCTTCGTTTGGTGTGGCGAAGTTGAACGCACTGGTCAGGTCGCCGCAGACGGCACGGCGGAACGGACTGATGTGAGGCGCCTTGACGCCAAAACGGGTTTCCAGGAAGCGCAGCACCGAGGTGTGGTCGAACACTTGCGAGTTGACCCAGCCGCCGCGGCTCCAGGGTGAAATCACGAACATGGGAACACGGGGGCCTGGGCCGAAGACGCGGCCATCGGCGTCGGGCTGACCAGCGCTGCCTTCCGGTGGGATCTGCGTATAGTATTCGTACGCCATATCGTCGTCTGATAGCGTTGTCTTGCCGGCCAGGCTGCCGTCGCTATTGGGCGACGGCGCGGACGGCGATGGCACATGGTCAAAGAATCCGTCGTTCTCGTCAAAATTGATCAGCAGTACGGTTTTGCTCCAGACGTCCGGGTTGGCGGTGAGCGCGTCCAGGATCTCTTGAATGAACCAGGCGCCTTGCACAGGGCTGGAAGGTCCGGGGTGCTCGCAATAGATAGAAGGCGCATTCACCCAGGATACTTGCGGCAAGTTGCCCTGCTGCACATCGCGCCGGAAGGCATCCAGATACGTATCGGGCGCAGTGCCGGGTAGCGTGTTGGCGATGCCCTTGTATAGCGGATTGCCTGGGTTATCCGTGGTCGCGTCATAGGCGTGATAGGGCAGTGCCTGGCCGGTTTCGGCATAAGGCGAATTCGGTTCGCCGCCGCTGGAAACAGGAAAGTCCGAGGCGAGATTGGCCGCGCGGAATTGGCGAAACGCGCCCAGCATGTTGTCGCCCCATTCGTCGGGCATGTTCTGGTAACAGATCCAACTGACGCCGGCGTCTTCCAGATTCTCGGCATAGGTTTTCCAGGTGTAGCCGGTCTCATCATTGCCCGCAGTGCCGGCGATCCAATCCCACTCGTTGTTCACATACGCGACGTTCTGCGCGGTCGGGCCGTTGGTGCCCGTCAGGTGAAAAGAGCGGTTGGCGTCGGTACCCGTGTGCATGCTGCAGTGATAGCTATCACAGAGCGTGAACGCATTGGCCAGCGCGAATTGAAACGGGACTTCCTGTTCCTTGTAATACCCCATGGATTGGTCCTGCTTGTAGCGGGGCCATTGTGTGATGCGACCGTTATCCCAGGCCTCCTGGCTGTCGACCCATGTGTGGTTTGTGCCTGCCACGCGCTGGGCGTTGTTGGCCGTGCTATCCAGATGGTAGGGGGTCAAGAGCGCACCGTTGCCGCGTTCCTGCTGCCAGACCTTGCGGTCGTTGATCATGGGGATAGTGAACCGGTCGCCGAAACCGCGCACGCCCTTGAGCGTCCCGAAGTAGTGGTCGAACGAACGATTTTCTTGCATCAGGATGACGACGTGTTCGACGTCCTTGATCGTGCCCGTCTTGTTGTTGGCGGGAATGGCCAACGCTTTGCGGATGCTGGGCGGAAATGTCGCGAGGACGGCGGCGGCGAGGCCTGCGCCCGTAGTGGTTTGCAGGAATTGGCGACGAGAGGTCATGGGAATCCGTGAGGCAGTCATGGGGCGGATGGCGGGCGTTACGGCGCGCAGCGCAACTGGGGTTGCGCCGGCTGTTCGGTACCGGGATCGGTGGGCGTGGACGGCGAGTCGTCGTCATCGCCGCTGCCACAGGCCGTCAGCAGAATGGCCATCGCCAGAGACGCGGCCAATAGGCGTGCAGAGAAAAGGGTGGGCATAAGCTCAGGTTTGCGAAGGATGAAAAACGATCTGACGAGATCAAGCGTCAAGCCGATGCAAGCCTAAGGGGGAGAAGTGACAACAGAGTGAAAGTTGCGGGGAGTCTGTAACAAATTGAGGTGCTGACTGGAAATATCAGACCGGTGGTTGCGACGTTGGCGAGATGCATGTACACCCGCAAGCGAATGGCTCGGGCGAACAAGATAGTGCGTTACAGGGGGGCAATCGCGACAGGCCCGATACAGAGCAACAATAGTGTGGCCGCTATCGTTGTGTGGCAATGAGTGCAGTGTCGGTTTTCATAAGGCGTGCGTGGCGGCATTCCTTCATGCGGCTTTGCGTTGATGACGCAGCGATTCCCAGCCCAGCATGGCGAGTCCAATGGACTTGGGCATAGGCTTTGTCCCGCTGCGGTAATACGCGAGCATTCGGCGGCTGATGCCTAGTGCTTGAAAAGATGACGCCGCGCCGCCATTCATCAAGTGCTGCCTTGGCAAAGAGCTTGCGGTCAGACAGGCGAGCCAAAGGTGGACACTTGGCGATCAAGCCTGACAGATCCACCTCGGCACGGTATCCGTCCGCAAAAGTCAGGCCCAATCGTTGCGGACCGGCGATGGATATATGGGTAATAACGAATTGAGGTTGATTCACGGGTTTAGCTCCTGCCATTTTTGTCTCAACACGGTGCGATTGCTATGAGCCCAAATAAGAACCTCAGCCAACTCGTATGGCTTGATTGAGCCGGACAGTACGGTCAGGTTGTTGATGACACGTTGCACTAGGGAATCAAAGATCCTCAAGCCTATTGGACTTAATGTAGAAGGCTGTTTGTTTGTACAGTATTTTGGCGAAACCAGACGAATCCTGGCCCTGATATCCCTGCTTTTCCTTTCCCGCATACGCGCAGAGTTTTCTTATGGCCGATTGCAGGTACCCGACAAAGCTACAATCGACATAAATTTGGACAAATCAAGCACAAAACGGCGTCTTGACGCCCTGGCTAAGGTGATTTAGCGGTGGTAACCCGTTGAGGTAACAGTGGCAGCGCTGATACTTTACCTATTTCACTCACGGCCCGAGCGTGCTGAATAATCAAGGATTTCCATGGCTCTGCAATGCGGCATCGTCGGCCTGCCCAACGTCGGCAAATCGACCCTTTTTAACGCACTCACCAAGGCCGGCATAGCCGCCGAGAACTACCCTTTCTGCACGATCGAGCCCAACGTGGGCGTGGTCGAGGTGCCGGACCCGCGTCTGGCCCAGTTGGCCGAGATCGTCAAGCCCGAGCGCGTTGTGCCCGCCGTGGTCGAGTTCGTCGACATCGCGGGCCTGGTGGCGGGCGCGAGCCAGGGTGAAGGCCTGGGCAACCAGTTTTTGTCGCACATCCGTGAAACGGACGCCATCGTCAACGTGGTGCGCTGCTTCGAAGACTCTAACGTGATACACGTGGCCGGCAAGGTCGATCCTATTGCCGATATCGAGGTCATTTCCACCGAGCTGGCGCTGGCCGATCTGCAAACCGTCGAAAAAGCTGTTCACCGCAACAACAAGTTGGCCCGCTCGGGTGACAAGGAAGCCGCCAAGCTGGTCGCGCTGCTGGAACGCTGCCAGAAGCAGCTGGATGCTGCTCAACCCATTCGCGCCATGGGCCTGGATGCCGAGGAACTGTTCTCGCTGAAATCGTTCGGCTTCATCACCGCCAAGCCCGCCATGTTCGTGGCGAACGTCAGCGACAGTGGTTTCGAGAACAATCCGCTGCTGGACCGTCTGACGGAATACGCCAAAGCGCAGAACGCGCCCGTGGTCGCCATCTGCGCCGCCATCGAGTCCGAGATCGCCGAGCTTGACGATGCCGACAAGTCGGTTTTCCTGGACGACATGGGCATGCAAGAGCCGGGCCTGGATCGCCTGATCCGCGCCGCCTTCCGCCTGCTGGGCCTGCAGACGTATTTCACCGCGGGTGTTAAAGAAGTCCGTGCCTGGACCGTCAAGGTCGGCGCCACCGCGCCTCAGGCTGCGGGTGTCATTCACACGGACTTTGAGCGTGGTTTTATTCGCGCGCAGACGATCTCATTCGACGACTTCATTACCTACAAGGGTGAAGCCGGCGCCAAAGAAGCCGGCAAGATGCGCGCGGAAGGCAAGGAATATGTCGTGCAGGATGGCGATGTGTTGAATTTCTTGTTTAACGTTTAAACGTGTGATCAACGTCTGACAGTTTTTTCTTATTTCGAAAGTCTCCGATGCCAAGCCAAAGTCGGTCAAACCTGCTGGTCGAGATTGGAAATTTCCAGACAGCGAGGAGCTTGTTCCTGCATATTTGCAAGTAATAGAAGTCTAGAAATGGGGCAGTCCAATAATTAGATGGGGTAATTTATGCTTCCAATACCCCTTTTCTGGGCCGGACTCCCGTTAGGTAGATTGTCACACTGGATTAGCACTTGGCCGCCCCCCTGGTGCTGATCCCTCAGGCGATGCTTGACTTCCTGCGCATTCACCCCCTTCCGGCTAGCAACGGCCGCATGTCGCGCGTGCTGACCCTGCTGCTGCCCGAACTATCGCTACCTGAACGATGGATCGACACTGTGTCTCGCTTGCCGCATGACACTAGGATTAGTCTGATAGCGGAGCTATACAGATTACATGATGGTGATTGCGTGAAATCCGGATATTGAGACGTTTGCCGCGCTAATCGAATCAGCGAGCCTGGGCGATCATGCAGGATGATGACCCATATATGCCCGTGCCAGCGGGGGATATGCCATTGCCAGGTTTCGCGAAACAACGCTAAAGTGGCCGCCCATTCGTGCGTTAAAAGATGATCTAAGTGAGCGACCCCAAGCCTTGGAAAAGCTATGCCGACCAACTGGACCAATTGATAGCAAGGGGACTGGCTGTCAGTGACCGGGATCGCGCTCTCGATTACCTGGAACGTATTGGCTACTACCGGCTGAGTGGTTACTGGTTTGCATTTCGTGAGCGCAGCGAACCGTTATGTCTGTTAGATGAGGGTGGCAAAAAGCCGAAAAAAGTGCGAGAAGAACGGATCGCGCTGGACACCTTCCGTGCTGGGGCGACGTTCCAAAATGCGGTGGACTTGTACGTGTTCGACAAGCAGTTGCGGATGCTGGTAATGGACGCACTGGAACGCATCGAGGTCGCTTTGCGGGTAGATGTGTCCTATACGTTGGGGAGGCTTGATCAGTTCGCGTACCTCAAGGCCGAACTGCTCCACGACGAGTTCAGCACCAAGCTGAATAAAGACACCGGTGTTACTCGGCACCACGACTGGTTGAGCAAGCATGCTCAGCTGATCGGCCGCTCTAAGGAGGAGTTTGTACGCCATAACCGCAGCAAATACGGACTCCCGCTTGCCATCTGGGTAGCCTGTGAGGTGTGGGACTTTGGCACGCTCTCAACTTTGTTCAATGGCATGCGAGAGAGTGAGCAGGACGTGATTGCCAACGGGTACGGCGTGAGCAACGGTCGCGTGTTCGCAACATGGTTGCGCAGTCTAAATTATCTGCGCAACGTCTGTGCGCATCATGGCCGCCTGTGGAATCGCAATATAGTCTCGCAACCCAAGTTACCCTCGGTGGCTGAATTGAAGTGGGTCGCTCTATTTGAGGGCGATACGCACGCGCAGGCGCGCTGCTTCTTGCTATTGACGATCATCCGACACTTGCTGAGTGTGGTCAACCATCGTTCGAGTTGGCCCGAACGAATGAAGATGCAACTGCAGGCCTTTCCCGATCTGAACGACCTTGGCCTGAACCTGGTAGGTATGGGCGCGCCAAGCGGCTGGGAGGCTGCTTGGTGATAGCAGGCATGAAAAAACCCCTCAGCAATTTCTCTGCCGAAGCAGGGTTATCGAGAGGGGCCGTGTTGAAAAGAATGGTAGGTGTTGCAGCGTAATTTGTCAATATAAAGCCGCCTTCCTATGGCTACGAGGGTTGTCCGGAAACCGTGCGCTACGCTGACAACGCCCCCGACGCAGCCAATAAAACATCTCCCGCTTCAACGATATGTTTTTCCAACAGTGAGCAAGCACGGGCTATATCGCGGGCTTTCACCGCAGCGATGATTTCCCTATGCTCGTCTTGTGAAGTCGGATTCCAATCAATAATCGTCGCGGTGGCATACATATAGCGAAGCCTTGCCTCATGGAGCGTCTCAATGCCATGAAGCACGCGAGGCATCTCGCAAGGGCGATATAAGCACAAATGAAAGCGTCGGTTTGCGTCCTCCCATGTGCTCATGTCTTTGGAAGAATCTGCTTGCTTTGAGAGTTTCTCTGCGAGAGCGATATCTTCGTTACTCAGATTGGGGATGGCGTACCGTAGCGCAAGGACTTCGAGCGCCGCTCGCATACGCGTGATTTCCACGAGCGATGCCTGATCCAGAGGCGAGACGTAGACCCCTTTTCTGACGCGGGAAACCAGAAGCCCTCGCGATTCCAATTGCCGAAAGGCCTCCCGCACGGGAACATGGCTCGCGTTAAAGTCGCTTGCGACTTCGTCTTGCCGTACACGATCGCCAGGTTTGAGCGCCCCGCGAATAATCCGCTCCGCCAAGGAGGCTGCGATACGCGTCGGGAGCGAGTCTAACGCCTTGCTGTTTACGTTGGCTTTCTCGGTCATTCCGGTGTCGTCCATATGTCACCGCAAACGGCCTCTACGGCATCTATCAGCTTTCCCTCGACGACCAGACGCTTTATCGTTTCGATGTCGTCATGGACCCAACGATCATTACCCAGCATGGCTGGGATCTCCGACCTGACCCGCTCAATAGCGGCGCGTGTTCCACGCGCAATGGGCCAGTTCAAGAGCGCCTCATGAGCGAGGTCAAGGGCTTGTGCCGCGATGAGAATCTCCGCACTGATGACAGCCTGCGCATTTTCTACGATGGTTCGTGTGCGCCGCGCAGCGAAGCAAGAGTTACTGATATGGTCTTCTTGGTTTCCCTTGGCAGGCAAACTGATAACGCTGGCAGGGCTGCAAAGTCCCATGTTTTCCAGAACCAGGCCTGTACCCATGCTTTGGACTACGGCAAAACCGGTGTTTATTCCCGGCTCGGACGCGATCAAGTTTCGGGGCAGCCCAAAATTACCGGCGGGATCGATGAGCATGTTATTGCGACGATCAGATATCGCGCTCAGGTCGGTCACCGCCAATGCCAGTAAATCCATCGCTTGAGCCACGTACTGACCGTGGAAATGGCCGCACGAGACAATGTCATACCCTTCGTTGGTCGCGAATATCAAAGGGTTGTCTGTCGCGCTGTTCATCTCGGTCGATAGAATCCCATCGATATAGTCGAGAGCGTCGAGAACCGGCCCATAGACTTGGGGCGCACAACGAAATGAATAAACATCCTGTATGCGTGGTTGTGCCGTGGTCGATGGCGCATCGCCTCTGCTGACTTTGCCCGAGGACTCCGAAAGCACTGCCGCACGCGCTTCATCCGTGCATCGAGACGTGCCATTGAGCAGTCGCCTGATGGCCAGTGCAACCCTGCGTTGTCCGGGGTGGGGGCGAGCCATCATCACGCGATCTTCAAAGCACGAGCGTTCCGCCCTGATAGCCTCCAAAGAAAGTGTCAGCGAGATCGTCGCATTCGACAATAAGCGCCTCGCGTCAAACGCCGCGATGACGGCGTAGGCGAGCGACGCCGTGGAGCCATTAATCAAGGCTGTAGCGTCTTTTGCCTCTACGTCGAATGTCGCAGGCAACCCGACTTGTTCGAATGCAGATCTAGCGCTAACGACAGCGCCCTGGAATTCGACCTTTGACTGTTCGAGCCCCAGTAGTGCTCCGCTCATGATGGCCAGCGGTGCTAAGTCACCGCTGGCGCCAACGCTGCCCTTTGCTGCAATGAGAGGGGTGATCCCCTCGTTGAGCATGGCAATGAGTCGGTCAACGACTTCAATACGAATACCGGAATGGTTACGCGCAAAGGTATTGACTCTAATGGCCATCATTGCCCGTACGACTTCATTCGGCATCACTTCCCCTGTGCTTGCCGAATGAGAGTGAATGAGATTTCGTTGGAACCTCGCAATGTCTTGTGCACTGATGCGTTGGTTCTTTAGCGCACCGACCCCGGTGTTGAACGCGTACATAAGCGGCGCGTCATCCACAAGCCAGTGATCGGTAATAAACGCGCGAGTCGCTACGAGGTTATCTCGTGCCGTTTCTCCTAGTTTGACGGAGGCGTGGTGCCGCGCGATATCGACGATCTGCCGTATGGTCAGGTCTTCACCAGTCAAGGTAATGGGGTTGCCGCCGGTCATGATTTCTTCCTGGGACGATAGTTTTATCTATTATCTATAAAAATAATGAGTCGAACAAGGATTTGAGGGACAAGGTCAATATCAAGCCGTCTTCCCCCTTTTTTTGTGGCAAAAAGCGGAACAACCGCAGCAGGCGCACCCTTTCGCTTTTGGTCATATGACTGATAAGTCAAAATGATATGATGTGTCACTACGCGCCGTGCCGCAGGAGAACACCATGAAAGCACCTCCCCCCGCCCAGGCAAGAAAGAAGACACTTTCATCGCAGGTGGCGGACGAACTTCGGTCCCGGATCGAGGGTGGGATGTATGCCGCGGGCGACAAGCTGCCTACTGAACAAGTGCTGGTAGAGAAGTTCGGATTCAGCCGCACCGTCATTCGCGAAGCGGTGGCCACCCTGCGCGCCGACGGCCTCCTGGAATCCCGTCAGGGGGCGGGCGTGTTCGTGCTGGGGCCGCAGCAATCGGACGAGACCTTGACGTTGTTCTCGCACGCCACCGACAAGATATCGGACATTATCGAAGAGCTTGAGCTGCGTATCGGCATCGAGGTCGAGGCCGCGGGACTGGCGGCCGCCCGCAGCTCGCCTGCCCAGGAAGCCGCTATCCAGGCCGAGCTCGATCAGTTCGCCCAACTCATCGCCGACGGCCAGTCTACCGACGATTCAGACTTCCGGTTCCATATGGCGATCGCGGCGGCTACCAACAACGGCCGTTTCAAGACGTTTTTGGAACACATCGGCCGGCGCATCATCCCGCGGGTGAAGTTCCGCACGGTGATGGGCGGGTACGATCCGCTGCCCAACCGCGACCACACTATTTTGGACGAGCACGTCGAGATCGCCGAGGCCATTTTCGCCAGCGATGTAGACCGCGCGCGTGATGCGATGCGGCGCCACCTGTTGACCGGTATCCAGCGCTACCGCTCGTTGACCCGGCGGCGCCCGACCGCGGCACAAAGTGATTGACGTGCTTTCAGAAGTCATAATATGATTTGCTGGAAATACATCCTATGACACTGAGAGGCACGCATGTCCCCCCAAGAACTCAAGACTCGTATCGCATCCGGGCTATTGTCGTTTCCGGTCACGCATTTCAACGCTGACTTCAGCTTGAATCTGCCCAGCTACCAGAAGCATGTTTCCTGGTTGTCGGGCTACGAGGCGGCGGCGTTGTTTGCCGCTGGTGGCACCGGCGAGCTTTTCTCGCTGACGCCGCAGGAAATCGGCGATGTGACGCGCGCCGCCAAGGAAGCGGCGGGCAGCATGCCCATTATTTCTGGCTGCGGCTACGGTACCGAACTGGCCAAGGACATTGCGCGCCGCGCCGAAGAGGCGGGCGCCGACGGCCTGCTGTTGCTGCCCCACTATCTGATGGAAGTGCCGCAGGAAGGCATCTACCAGCACATCAAGGCCGTATGCGATTCGACCGGCCTGGGCGTCATCATCTATAACCGCGCGAACTCGGTGGCCACAGCCGACACCGTGGCGCGCCTGGCTGATGCCTGCCCCAATCTGGTCGGCTTCAAGGACGGCACCGGCAAAACCGAGCTGGTGCGTCACATTACCGCCAAGCTGGGCGACCGGCTGAGCTATATCGGCGGTATGCCCACCCACGAACTGTTTGCCCAGGGCTTCAAGGGTCTGGGCCTGAGCACTTATTCGTCGGCCGTTTTCAATTTCGTGCCCGAGCTGGCGCTGCGCTTCTACAAGGCGCTGAACGCCAATGACGAGGCCACCATGGCGCAGATATTGGACAGCTTCTTCTTTCCGTTCGCCGACATTCGCGATCGCGAGAAGGGCTACGCCGTGTCCATCATCAAGGCGGGCGTGGAACTGATTGGCCATACGCCGGGCCCGGTGCGCGCGCCGCTGACCGACTTGAAGCCACAAGAGAAAGACATGCTGAAGGCACTTATCGCCCGTGCCGGCAGCTGATCTGCAGTAGCCACTGGTACGAGCCGCGCACGGGCGCGGCCCGTACCAGGTAACCGTCCGAGAAAAACAAAGCAGGACTGTTGCATAACCCCCAACGGAGGAAGACATGAATCCAGTAGGCATCGTTTCACTTGTCTCGGCGGCCATTCTGGCCGGCGCGGCAAGCCCAGTGCTGGCGCAAGGCGCCAGCCACGACATCCGCATCGTATTGCCCGAACAGCCCGCCAACCTGGAGCCCTGCGGCAGCATCATGACCAACGTCGGTCAGGTGCTGAACCAGAACATCACCGAGTCGCTGACGGTCATCGACGCCAAGACCGGCAAGGCCATGCCCAAACTGTTCACAGAATGGAAGCAGGTCGATCCCACGACATGGCACTTCAAGGTGCGCGAGGGTGTCAAGTTCCATGATGGCTCCGACCTGAATGCCAAGGCAGTGGCGTTTTCCATCGAACGGATGACTGGCGGCAAGCTGACCTGCAACAACATGGCCAAGTTCGGCAACGCCAAGCTGACGGTCAAGCCGCTGGACGACTACACGGTTGAAATCAAGTCTGACCGGCCCCAACCCATCTTGCCTACGCTGTTGAGCGTGGTGATGGCGGTTTCGCCCAAGACGCCGGTCGACAAGGCGGTAAACGACCCGGTGGGTACCGGCCCGTACAAGCTCACGACCTTTTCGCCGCAGACAGTGGTGCTGGATCCGTTCGACGGCTACTGGGGCAAGAAGCCCGTGGTGACCAAGGCCACTTATGTCTGGCGCCAGGAATCGTCGATACGCGCTGCGATGGTAGAAACCGGCGAAGCCGATCTGACACCGTCCATTGCCATCCAGGATGCGACGAATCCCAAGACTGATTTCGCCTACCTGAACTCGGAAACGACTGCCATCCGCATCGACATGGATCAGCCTCCGTTAAACGATGTGCGCATCCGCAAGGCGCTGAACCTGGCGATCGATTGGGAGGGCCTTGCCCAACTATTCGGCGACGACATCCAGCGCGCCTCGCAGATGGTGGTGCCCGGCATCATCGGGCACGACGACGGGCTGGAACCCTGGAAATACGATGAGGCCGAAGCCAAAAAGTTGATCGCAGCTGCCAAGGCCGATGGCGTCAAGGTCGACGCCGAGATCAAGCTGATCGGCCGCAATGGCATCTACCCTAATGGCGCCGAGGCCATGGAAGCCATGATGACCATGTGGCAGGCAGCGGGCCTGAACGTCAAGCTGGTGATGCTGGACGTGGCGGACTGGACGCGCTATTTGCAGAAGCCTTTCCCGGCCGAACGCGGGGCCACCCTGGTGCAGATGATGCATGACAACAACAAGGGTGATGCGGCATTCTCCATCCCGATTTTCTATCGTTCCAGCGGCCAGTATTCGTCGATAACCGACCCGGCCGTGGACAAGGAAATCGATGCTGCGATGGCCGCCACCGGCACGGCGCGTGAAGATGGATTCAAGAAAATCTTCCGCCAGATGCGCACCGAAATCGTGCCGGATATTCCGATGTTCCACATGCTCGGCTACACCCGCGTGGGCGACCGCCTCAACTGGAAGCCGGATATCACCACGAACAGCGAAATCCCACTCGCGAACATTCAGTTCAAGAACTGATGCTTCCTTCCGGAAACGCTACCTGCATGGTTGCGGCGGCGTTTCCGGTTGCTGTCTTTCAAGCAAGCCAAGGACCCGACTATGCTGCATTATCTTGGACGACGGGCGTCCTATAGCGTTATCTCAATGCTGGGTCTGCTGACCCTGGTGTTCTTCCTGACCCGCCTGACCGGCGATCCCTCGGCGCTGTACCTGCCGCTGGATTCCACTCCCGAGGCGCGTGCCGCCTTCGCTCACTTGAACGGGCTGGACCAGCCCATTTACATCCAGTTCTGGAATTACCTGGCCGACCTGCTGCGGCTGGATTTTGGCGAATCGATGCGGCAGCACCGTTCGGCACTGGATGTGGCGCTGGAAGCCTTTCCGCAGACCTTGAAACTGGCCTCCGTGGCCATGCTGTTGTCGCTGACCCTGGCCATTGTGGTGGGGTCGATGGCCGCGGCCCGACCGCGTGGCCTGTTCGATCGCATTGCCACCGTGGTGTCGCTGGCGGGCGCCAGCG
>NZ_CBCSFP010000004.1:66041-99818 GCF_965138755.1 Bordetella tumulicola
GCGGGCGCCNGCGCGCCCGATTTCTGGGTGGCCATCGTGGGGATCCTGGTGTTCGCGGTAGGTATGGGGATATTGCCGACGTCGGGCACCGGCGGCTGGGAATTCTGGGTGATGCCGATTTTTGTGCTGATGCTGCGCCCCTTCGGCCTGCTGGTGCAGGTGGTGCGCGGCACCATGCTGTCGTCGCTGGCCTCGCCCTATATCAAGACGGCGCGTGCCAAGGGTCTGGCCCGCCACTCTGTGGTGTTCGGCCACGCTCTGCGCAATTCGCTGCTGCCGGTCATTACCGTGGCGGGTGATCTGGCCACGGGCCTGATCAACGGCGCGGTGATCGTCGAGTCGGTGTTCGGCTGGCCCGGCATCGGCAAACTGATGATTGATTCGATCATCCAGCGCGACTTCGCTGTCGTGCAGTCCACGATCCTGGTCACCGCGACCGCGATCTTCATTCTGAATATTCTGATCGACCTGCTGTATGCGGTGCTCGATCCTCGCGTTCGGTATTGATCATGTCCGCTATTTCATCCGTTGTTCCATCGACGTCCGTGCCCAAGCCGCCGCAGGCCCGGGTGCTGTTCAATTATCTCAAGCGCGACAAGTTGGCATTGGTCGCCGCCGTGTTCCTGGCTATGCTGGTGCTGGCCGCGCTGCTGGGCCCCTGGCTGATGAGCGACGCCGCCACCAAGCTGGGACTGCGCCATCGCAACATGGCGCCGTTCAATATCGATGCCGGTTGGCTGTATATGCTGGGCGCCGATACGCTGGGTCGACCCATTCTGCCCCGCTTGGTGGTGGGGGCCAGCAATACGCTGGGCATTGCTGCCGCCGCTGTGTTCACGTCGATGCTGGTGGGCGGCCTGCTGGGACTGGTGGCCGGTTATAGCGAAAGCTGGTACAGCCATGTCATCCAGCGCGGCGCCGACATCATCATGAGCTTTCCGTCGCTGCTGCTGGCGCTGATCGTGCTGTATACGCTGGGGCCCAGCATCACCAATCTGGTGATCGTGCTGGCCATTACGCGCATGCCTGTCTATTTGCGCACGGCGCGTGCCGAAGTGCTTGAGCTGCGCGAGCGCATGTTTGTCAGCGCGGCGCGTGCCATGGGGGCGAATTCGGCGCGCATCATACTGCGGCACATTGCGCCGCTGGTGTTGCCCACGCTGATCACCATCTCGGCCATCGATTTCGCCACAGTGATCCTGGCCGAGTCGGCCCTGAGCTTCCTGGGCCTGGGTATTCAGCCTCCCGAGTTCACCTGGGGGGCGATGGTCGCCAATGGGCGTGGCTATCTGTCCAGCGCCTGGTGGATCGCTTTCTGGCCGGGGCTGGCCATCATGCTGACCACGCTGTCGCTCAATATCCTGTCGAGCTGGGCTCGGACCGTGGCCGACCCGCAGCAACGCTGGCGGCTGCAGACACTGAAGAAGGCCGCGCGATGAATACCGAAACAATCAAACAGCCTATCTTGCGTATCGACGGGCTGACGGTGGACTTCCTGTCGGACGATGAACCAGTGCGCGCGGTGGACAACGTGTCTTTCCACGTGCATCCGGGCGAGACCTTGGTGATACTGGGCGAAAGCGGCTCGGGCAAGAGCGTCAGCACCAGTACGGTGATGGGGCTGGTGGACTGCCCACCGGGCGATATCGTCCAAGGTAGCATCCTGTTTCAGGGGCAAGACCTGGCTCACCTTAGCGAAGACGCGCGCCGGCACATCAACGGCTGCAAGATCGCCATGATCTTTCAGGACCCGCTGGCTTACCTGAACCCTGTGTATACGGTGGGCAGGCAGATCGCTGAGGTCTTTCAAAGTCATGGCGCCGCTAGCGGTAAAGCCGCGCGCGAGCAGACTATCGAACTGCTGCGCCGTGTCGGGATCCGCGAACCGGAATTGCGTGTCGATTTCTACCCGCACCAATTCTCGGGTGGCCAGCGTCAGCGCGTGATGATTGCCATGGCCATTGCGCTCAAGCCCGACGTGCTGATCGCCGACGAGCCCACTACCGCGTTGGATGTCAGCGTGCAGGCACAGATCCTGGATCTGCTGCGTGACCTGCAGCGCGAGCACCACATGGCGCTGATCATGATCACGCACGATCTGGAAGTGGCGGCCTCGATGGCCGACCGGGTCATCGTGATGAAGGCGGGCAAGATCGTCGAGGCTGGCGTCGCGCGCGAGGTATTCACTAACCCGCAGCACGACTACACGCGCACGTTGACGGCGGCGCTGCCGCACGGCGACGAGGCCGACGTATCGAACCGTCGTTCGGGCATTGTGGCTCAGGAAGTCGTGCTGCGCGTAGAGCACCTGGTCAAGGAATACCAGCTGTCGTCCGGCGCATTCGCGGGCAAGCGAGTACTGCGCGCGGTGGACGATGTCAGTTTCGAGGTATGCCGAGGCGAAACGGTGGGTATCGTGGGCGAATCGGGCTCGGGTAAGTCCAGTGTCGCCCGTATGCTGCTCAGGCTGTTCGAAGCGACCTCGGGTGCCGCCTATTACAACGGCGTGGATATCTTCCGGATGGACGAGCGGCAGATGCGTAAGTTCCGTCGCAAGGTACAGATGGTGTTCCAGGACCCGTTCGGCTCGATGAACCCGCGCATGACCGTGCACGACATTATTTCGGAGCCCTGGGCCATCCATGGCGACATTCTGGCCAAGTCCCGTTGGCACGGCCGGGTGGCCGAGTTGCTGGAATTGGTGGGCATGAAGCCCGATCACGCGCCGCGCTATCCGCACCAGTTTTCCGGCGGCCAGCGCCAGCGCATTGCCATCGCCCGTGCGCTGGCCAGCGAACCTGAATTGATCGTGTGCGACGAGGCGGTGTCGGCGCTGGACGTGTCGATCCAGGCGCAGGTGATCGACCTGCTGGCCGATTTGCGCACGCGGTTGGGCCTGTCTTATGTGTTCATCACGCATGACCTGCCCATCGTGCGCCAGTTCGCCGACCGGATCATGGTGATGCAGCAAGGCAAGATCGTCGAGCAAGGGCCGACCTCGGCTATTTTTACGCAACCCGGCCACGAATACACCCGCAGTCTGCTGGCGGCCACTCCGCAGCCCAAATGGCTGCGCGCGGATGTCAGCGCACAGGCCGGTGGTATTGCGCTGGTATGACACTCCCTACCAATTCCCCCATGCCCCAGACACGTTACGCCTATGAGGCGTTGATTGAATTCACCCGACGTTGCCTGCTGGCCATTGAGGTCGATGCGGCTATCGCGGCCGTCGTGGCGCGGCGTGTGGTCGACGCCGACCTGTACGGCCACGACACGCACGGGTTGGCGCTGTTACCGCGTTACCTGAAAGAGATTGTCGAGGGTGCCACACGGCGCCACGGCGAGATCGAGCGCGTGTCGGAAAAGGGCGGCTGCCTGCTGTGGGATGCCGGCATGTTGCCGGGTCACTGGGTGCTGGACCAAGCCATTCAGACGGCGCTGCAACGCGTGCCCGAGCAAGGTATGGTCAGCATTGCGGTGCGCCATAGCCAGCATATCGGCGCCCTGCAGGTCTACCTGCCCGACCTGACCGATGCCGGCTACTTGTGCCTCTTGTGGGCCACCGATACCAAGGTGCGTTCCGTGGCGCCGTTCGGCGGGCTGGACCCCGTGGTAACCAGTGAGCCCATTGCTGCCGGCATTCCTACGCGGGGGACGCCCATTCTGATCGATACCACCACCTCGTTGACCAGCAACAGCTTCGTCAAGCAGGTACAGGCGCGCGGCGAGCGGTTGCCGTGGCTGGCACTGCTGGGTGCGGACGGGCAGGTGACCGATGATCCTGGTGCCTTGGCAACCGATCCACCCGGCACCATCTTGCCGCTGGGCGGGTTGGATCATGGGTACAAGGGCTATGCCATCGCGATGCTGGTGGGCGCCATGTCGTTGGGTCTGCCGGGGCTGGGGCGCCTGTCTGGCGAGAAGGCCCAAGGGTTCTTGTTGCAGGTGATCGATCCGGATGCTTTTGCGGGCCGCGAGATATTCCTGGATGAAATGCAAGCCCTGGCCGATACCACGCGTGCCGCCCGTCCCATCGACCCGGCGCGGCCGGTACGGGTGCCGGGCGACGCGGCGCTGGCCCGCGCCGCGCGACAGCGCCGCGACGGTGTGAGCGTCAGCGCGGATATCCGTACGGGCCTCGAGACCTGGACCCGGCAACTGGGCGTACCATTTCCGCCCGCCTTGCAAGATTGACCGGCCGGCCGCGGACCGCGGCCGCGATGCGAATGAGACGGCGATGATCAATATTGTTTTCCACGGCCAGAACGCCACCACGTACCTGCGGGATTTTCAGTCGGCGCTGACGTGCGAGGCCCGTATTCGGGTCGTACCTGAGAAACTTGTCGAGCCGGCCGATATCCAGGCGTTCGAGCAGGCCGACATGATAGTCGGCAACCGGCTGGATGCTTCGATGCCCACGCCGCGGCGCCTGCGCCTGTACCAGGTCTGCGCGGCGGGCTACGACCGTATCGACCTAGGCGTGCTGCCCGCACAGGTGGCGGTGTGCAACTGCTATGGCCATGAGCCGGCGATCGCCGAATATGTCATGGCCACGATCTTGAATCAGCGCGTGCCGCTGGCCGATGCGCATGCCCGCCTCGCCCAAGGCGACTGGCGGTACCGTTCGGGCATGCCGGATGCGTTGCATGGCGAGATTGGTACGGCCACGCTGGGGCTGCTGGGCTATGGCCATATCGGGCAGGCAATCAGCCGGCGCGCCAAGGCCTTTGGCATGCGGGTGCTGGCGGCCAACCGCAGTCCCGTGGCGGTGTCTGATGAGGTCGATGGCTGGTCTGGCCTGGATGCGCTGGAATCGTTCTATCGCGCGTGCGACTTTGTCGTCGTGTCCTTGCCCTTGTTGCCGGCCACCGAAGGGTTGGTCGATGCCACGGCTTTTTCGCAGATGCGTGCGCATGCGATGTTGATCAACGTGGGGCGCGGACCGGTCGTGGACGAGCAGGCGCTGTACGACGCTTTGGCGCAAAAACGCATTGGCGCAGCGGCCATCGATACCTGGTATCAGTACCCCGCCCGGCCCAACGAGGCAGCCGCTCCGTCGCGACTGCCGTTTGCGCAGCTGGACAATGTGGTCATGACGCCGCATATGTCGGCCTGGACCGACGGCACCATCAACCGGCGTGCCCGTTTAATGGCGGCCAATGTGGATGCCTGCGTGGCCGGCGGCCCGCTGGCGCACCAGATCCATGGGCCGGCAATTTCGTAGAAAATGCCGCCAGTCAGCTGACTTGATTGTCTGATCGCCTTGTACCGCTAGCGATGATGCCTAGTTCATAAGGCTGCCAGATCGTCGGCAGCGTCAACGTGTGTCTCTCGCGCGATGAATAATCCCCGAGGCGGTGGTGGAACCGTTGCCCACCAAAAAGCCAGCAAGAAGTACAAGGTCAGTTTCCATCGACGTCCGCGAGGCGCGGGTTCGAAGCTGCCTAGCACCTCGCGCGCCGCTTGCGCGTGACCCGCTGGCACGAGCAATCTGACCCCGTCCAGCGCGAGGGAATAATGCCATGCGGTGGTCGCTGTGTGCCAGCTTTCGACCGTCGTAGGGATGCCGTTACCGGCCAGCATGCTTAATACCAGAGCGGTTTCCGATACACCATAAAGCTGTGCAACGGTTACCAGGTGCTCGTGAGGACCTTGCAACGGTGGTCTCCTTATCTGATCGTGAGCACTATAAGACCATCGATTTTCGCCACGCAACCTCAAGTCCCTGCGGATTTTTGCCCAAGCGTGGCCGGCTGTCGAAATTATGCAGCAGGTTGCTGCCTAATTGCCGCGGGGCCACAATCCGGTGCAGCGTAATTACTTGAAAGACGCCATCGTTTCGACTTTGTCGGTCTGACCGATTCCGCCTAGGAATGGGGCATTGAAAGTGCGTTGGTCCGACACGTGACTGATGTTCTTAAAATTGGTTAGTTAAAAAGTTTAGTTGCAATTTGAAAATGTATAACACCTAACGATCAGTCACTTGTCATTACAGTCTAGCCTGCCATTTATCGGCCCATTGGGACGAGCCGATGGGGTCATCGGGCACGCGTAGCCCACTCAAATAATGTACAAGCAGGCTGAAGAAGAGGATCTCAAACAAATGAAACATAAAGCGAAATTGATGTGCACGGCACTGGCTGCCAGCGTGTTTTTGGCAGGTTGCAGCGGTATGAATGCCGACAGCCTGCTCTCCGCTGGCTCGAACTTGGCATCGGCCGTCAGCCTGTCGGACACCGAGATTGTTCAGTTGTCGGATGCGGCATGCAAGGATAGTGATAAGTCGTCAAAGATCGCACCAGCCGGTAACAAATACTCCAAGCGCCTGACCAAGATCATGAAGGGCTTTGGCAACATGGACCTTAACGGCCAGAAGATCAACTACAAGGTTTACCTGACCGAGGACGTCAACGCCTGGGCCATGGGCAACGGCTGCGTGCGCGTTTATAGCGGCCTGATGGACTTGATGAATGACAACGAATTGCGTGGCGTGATCGGTCACGAAATGGGTCACGTGGCCCTGGGTCACACCAAGAAAGCCATGCAAACCGCTTACGCGGTGGCCGCTGCACGCGATGCCGCAAATGCCTCGGGCAACAACATTGCGACCGCTCTGAACTCGTCGCAACTGGGTGATATGACCGAAGCGTTCATTAACGCGCAGTTCTCGCAATCGCAGGAAACCTCGGCGGATGATTATTCGTTTGATCTGCTGACCGAGAAGAAAATGAACCGCGAAGGCCTGGTGACGGCTTTCCAGAAACTGGCCGAGCTTGATGGCGGCGAGAGCAGCATGTTCAGCTCGCACCCGTCCTCGCCCGACCGTGCGGCACATATGCAGGAACGTATCGACGCCAGCAAGTAAACCGCTGAGTTGGACTCGCACGCGTTAATCGCGCGGGGCGGATGTTTGGGTTCGGATGACCCAAACTCCGCCCCGTTTTTCGTGGTGGTTCAGGGTCAAGGTGTTGGCTATAGCGGTAGATCGTCGGCGGCCTTCGTTTGCCGATCTGCGAACGTATCGATAACCCTTTTATCTATGCACGAATTTTTTTCGTGAATTTCGTAGAATTTATATCGTTTTGAGGATTGATGGCCCAGGCTTTGTAATGCGTGCTGGTTTTTATCTTTACTCACACATTCATTGCCCAAGCTCATGAGTCTTATCGGATACCGTGTTCTTCCCCAGCCTGAACCGGCTGTTTCCTCTGACGTCCTGGCCAATTTCGCGGCGGTTGGTTCGGCGCAGATCAGCGATTGTATGAATCGCCTGTATGGCGTGATCGGATTGCGTCCCTTGCATGCGCAGGCGCGCCGTATGGTGGGCCGCGCGCTGACGGTCAAGGCCCGTCCCGGGGACAATCTGATGATTCACAAAGCGATCTCGCTTGCCAAGGCAGGTGATGTGATCGTTGTCGACGGTGGTGGTGATACCAACAATGCGTTGGTCGGCGAGTTGATGATGATGGACGCTCGCGCGCGTGGAGTAGTGGGGTTTGTCATTGATGGGGCGGTCAGGGACGCTGACGTTTTCGCGCAAGAAGATTTCGGTTGTTTTGCGCGTGGCGTGACACACCGCGGCCCCTACAAAGAAGGTCCAGGCGAGATCAATGTACCGGTGTCGGTGGGCGGTCAGGTTGTGTTTCCTGGCGACGTGGTGGTAGGTGATGCCGATGGTGTCGTCGTGATTCCGGCCGCACATGCCGAGGCCGTTTTGGCCTTGGCGCTGAAGAAAGAGGCCGACGAAACCTCGATCAAGGAAAAACTGAATACCGGTACCTATACCAAGCCCTGGATAGACCGGATCATTGCGCAGAAGTCGGGGGCTGTGTAATGAGCATCATCGCTGACAAAATCAAACGCATCAAACTGTCGCCCAGTGTCGCTGCCCGAGCCATTATTGCCGAGCTGCGCGAGCAAGGCCGCCGCATCATTGATCTGACCGTGGGCGAGCCGGATTTCATGACGCCTGAGCATATTCGTCTGGCTGCGACGGCGGCGATGAACCGTGGCGAGACCAAGTATCCACCGGCCCAGGGGACGGTGGCCCTGCGCAAGGCCGCCGGTGTACGGTTGCTGGAAGAAACGGGCGTGGCGTATCCGGCGTCCCGTATCATCGTCAGCACGGGAGCCAAGCAGGTGATTTTCAATGGCCTGGCGGCGACCTTGAATGAGGGCGATGAGGTGATCATCCCGGCGCCGTTCTGGGTTTCGTACCCGGATATGGTGCTTGTCAATGGCGGTGTGCCGGTGATCGCGGAAACAGCACCGGAAACTGATTACAAGCTGACGCCCGAGGCGCTGGAGCGTGTCATTACACCGCGCACCAAGTGGCTGATGCTCAATGCACCCAGTAATCCGACGGGCGCGGTCTATCGCCGCGAGGAACTGCGTGCTTTGGCCGATGTGCTGGTGCGTCATCCTCATGTCTGGTTGATGACCGACGATATCTATGCTCGGCTGAATTTCTCGGGCAGTGCCACGATACATCCGCTGCAGGCTGCGCCGGAGTTGACCGATCGCGCCTTGGTTGTCAACGGCGTGTCGAAGGCTTATGCCATGACGGGCTGGCGTATCGGTTATGGTGCCGGACCTGACGAGTTGATCAAGGCGATGGCGATTTTGCAGTCGCAAAGCACGTCGGGTGCATCGTCCGTCAGTCAGGCGGCGGCATTGGAGGCATTGGCGGGTCCGCAGGATTGCGTCGCCGAGTTTGCCCAGGTGTTCCGCGAGCGCCGCGATACGGCATTGGCAGTCCTGACGGGCACGTCGGGTTTGCGAATTGTCGAGCCGCAAGGGGCGTTCTACGTGTTCCCGGATTGTCGAGGCTTGCTCGGCAAGCGAGCCCCGACAGGCGAAGTTATCAACACGGATACCGAATTGACGCACTACTTGTTGCGTGAGGCGGGCGTTGCCGTGATTGATGGCCATGCCTACGGCGCACCGGGTACATTCCGCTTGTCCTTCGCGGCATCGCTGGACGATATCCGCCAGGGTTGTTCGGCGATTCGTGCCGCTTGCGAAAAGCTTGTTTAAGCCAGATTGATGGCGGCTGGGCGCTGCGCGCAGTTCTCCCATCAGTATTGGATTTTTTTCACCACAACTAATTATCAAAAGGGGCAATCAATGATACGTAGAACCGTTTTGGCCGCATTCCTGGCGTGCGCTACCCTGGCCGGCGTGTCGGCACAGGCAGATCAGCTTGACGAGGTCAAAGCAAAGGGCGAACTCTTGTGCGGTACGTTGGGTACGTCTCAGCCGTTTAGCTTTCAAGACGCGTCGACGCGCCAGCTAGTGGGCTACGACGTTGATATTTGCAAGCTAGTCGCTGACAAGCTGGGCGTGAAGGTGCAATACAAGTTGTTGTCGGTGGCCGCGCGTGTCCCTGAGTTGAGCGAAGGCCGCGTCGATATTCTGGCAGCCAACCTGGGTTATTCGTCCGAACGTGCAGAGCAGATTGCATTTAGCAATGCCTACTATGTCAGTCCGCAAAAGTTGCTGGTGCGCGCGGACTCGGGTTTTAACACGATCGAGTCGTTGAACGGACGTCGTATTGCCGCGACCAAGGGTTCTAGCTCCGAGCGCGAAATCAAGCGCATCCTGGACAAATCCAAAGTCCTGGGATTCAGTGATAGTTCGGCGGCGTATTTGGCCTTGCAACAAAAGAAAGTTGACGCACAGTTCGCGTCGGAATTGGTGCTCGTTCGCCTGGTCCTGCAAAGCCCGCCCACCGCGCCGGTCAGTGTGGTGGAAAAGCCGGTGTTCAGCGAATCATGGGGCCTGGGCATCAAGAAATCTGAAACCCGCTTCCTGGAGGCTGTGAATCAGGTGCTGGACGAAGCCGAAACCTCGGGCGAAGCCGCCAAACTGTTCGAGAAATGGTTCGGCGCGGAAACGCCCTATAAGCTCAAGCGCGATTTCAAAATCGGTCCGATCGCAGGCTGATCCGCCGTTGTGCAATGCGCGGGTCGCAGTGACGTGCGGCCCGCATCTGTGTGAGCACTGCGTTCGGCGTGCGTTGTCTCCCGGTTAAAACGGTTGGCCGCGGTACGCCACTAGAGAGAGTGTCGTTTTATGGGTTTTCTCGAACCAATTTATCTATATCAACTGCTCGATGGCATGCTCACCACCGTGCAACTGTTCCTGGTTGCCTGGGTGATGGCATTCACGATTGCCGTCCTGTTGGTGGTGGTGCGTACGACCGATTTTGCTCCGTGTCGCTGGTTCGTCGACGCTTACGTCGAATACCACCGTAATGTGCCGCTTCTGGTGCAGGTCCTGTTCTGGTATTTCGGTATGCCTGAACTGCTGCCCGAAGGCGTGCGGGATTGGCTCTATGAACACAATGCTGAGTTGTCGCTGGCCGCGATTGCGTTGGCATTAGGGTCTGCCGCGTACATTGCGGAAGACATCCGTAGCGGGTTGCGTTCCATTCCCGGGACACAGTTCGAGTCGGCGCGCGCGCTGGGCTGCAGCTATCTGCAATGCATGCGATTTGTGATTGTGCCGCAAGCGCTGCGCGCGGCGATTCCACCGTTGATCGGCCGGGCGTTGCTGCTGTTCAAGAACACGAGCGTGGCGATGGCCATCGGTGTGGTCGAACTGACCTATCAGGCCAGAGAAATCGAAAACGAAACTTATCGGACCTTTGCGACGTTTGGCGCCGCCACGGTGATGTATCTGTTGGGCTCGTTCTGCATCATGTTTATCGGTTCGCACATTTATTCGCGCTACGTGCCCACTCGTAGGAGCCATCATGCTTGAGGTGATTGCTCAATACTGGCCGACGTTTCTGGTCGGACAATATCCGAATGGGCCGCTTGGTGGTCTGGCCTTGACCTTGATTTTGGCGATGTGCGGCCTGGCCCTGTCTTTGCCGTTGGCCTTGTTGATCGCGTTGGCGCGTGTAAGTCCGATTTCCTGGTTGCGTCGCGCGAGCGCCGTGCTGGTGAATGTCGTGCGCGGAATGCCTTTGCTGATGCTGATTTTCTGGGCCTATTTCGTCATTCCCAAACTGACCGGCGAGGTCGTTAGTGGCTTTTGGACGCTGCTGTGCGCACTGGTGCTGTATGAAAGTGCCTATCTCTCTGAGGTGATTCGTTCAGGGATTGAGGCGATCCCACGCGGACAAACCGAGGCATCGCGGTCTTTGGGGGTGGGTTATTGGACGACGATGCGCAAGGTCGTGTTGCCTCAAGCGTTGGTGAATGTGCTGCCCAGCATGACGAGCCAGTTTGTTTCCACCATTAAGGAAACCTCATTGGGTTACGTCATCAGTGTGAACGAACTCACGTTTGCCGCCAACCAGGTCAATAACCTGGTTTTGACCAAGCCGCTACAGGTATTCGGCATTCTGGCGATTATGTACTTTCTGCTGTGCTTCAGCCTGAGTCGTGGGATGAATTGGGTGGATCGAAGAGTGCGTCGCGCGCGTGCGATGGCCTAACGTATTGAAGGCATGTTCATGATAAAGCTCGAAAAAGTTAACAAGTGGTACGGTGCAAACCATGTGCTGAAAGATGTCGATCTGGACGTTGCACGCGGCGAGGTTGTCGTCGTTTGCGGGCCCTCCGGGTCTGGCAAGTCGACCCTGATCCGGACGATCAACCGATTGGAGCCCATTGAAAAAGGCACCATCCTGGTCGACGGCCAGGATGTCTATGCCAAGGGAGCCAATCTCAATCAGCTGCGCCAAAAGATTGGCTTCGTGTTCCAGCAGTTCAATCTGTTTCCGCACATGAGCGTTCTGGACAACGTCGTGTTTGCGCCCGTGAATATCCAGAAGCGTCCTCGCAAGCAAGCAGCGGAGCTCGCTCATGCATTGCTGGAGCGTGTCGGTCTCGCGCACAAAATCGATGCCTATCCGGGAGCGCTTTCCGGCGGACAACAGCAACGGGTGGCGATCGCACGGGCCTTGGCTTTGCAGCCGCCGGTGATGTTGTTCGATGAGCCCACCAGCGCACTCGATCCGGAAATGGTTGGCGAAGTCTTGCAGGTGATGAAGTCTCTGGCCAAAGACGGCATGACGATGGTGTGTGTGACGCACGAAATGGGGTTTGCCCGTGACGTCTGCGATCGGGTGATTTTTATGGATGCCGGGGAAATCCTCGAGAGCGGCTCACCGGCGGACTTTTTTAGCGCGCCGGCACATCCGCGTGCTCAGCGCTTTCTCAGCGATATTCTGCACCCGAGAGGATGAGTAATCCATCTGGGGGGGATGGTATGGTGGTGGTTCCCAGATATTTGGCGCCCACCGCGATGTATACCCTGAAGCAACTTGAGGCGTTCTACTGGAGCGCGCAGCTTGGCAGTTTCAGCGCGTCGTCCAAAAAACTGCACACCACTCAATCAGCCGTGGCCAAACGGGTGGGTGAACTCGAGTCGTTTACCGGTGCGCCACTGTTTGAACGGCGAGCCAAACGGCTTTCGCTGACGCAGCACGGCCGTCGATTGTTCGATCTGGCCAACGAGATGTTGGAGTTGAACAGTCGCATCGTGCGAAGCATGGCCGACGCCGCCAGCGTCGAAGGCGTCGTGCGTCTGGGGGTCACAGAACTGGTGGGTATGACATGGCTGGCCCGGTTGATCAGTCAGATCAGCCAAGACTATCCGCGTGTGCAGCTCATGCCAGAGATCGATGGCGGCATCACACTGTACGAGCGTCTGGAGCAAGGCCAGCTGGATCTCGCCATCATGCCCGGGCCGTTTTGGAGCTATCAGTACGATTGTGTTCATCTGGGGGCAGTAACGAATGTCTGGATGGCCAGCCCACGACTGGACATCGCGGCGTCGACGCCGCTAACGCCGCATGATTTAGCCCCGTACCCGGTGATTTCCCAGCCCACCAATTCAGCCTTGTCGCATTTGTACGATGCGTGGTTTGTCGAACAGGGCCTATCCGTTAAACGGGTGCTGACGTGCAATAGCTTGGGCATGATGGCTCAGTTAACAATGCTTGGGCTCGGAATCAGTTACTTGCCGGGGGCGTATTTCGCGCCGCTGGTTGAGCGTGGCCTATTGCGACAGCTTGATGTGCAGCCTGATCTGCCGACCATCAATTACTACGCGGTGTACAAAAAACATCTCGTGAATCCTGTCGCTGCGACCGTGATCGACATTGCTCGCCAGGAATGCGCGTTCGAGGTGGCGGGTGCATTCTTGCCACATGTGCCTTTGCACGATGGCTAGGATTGTCCCCGGCGGTCTACGGCGTGAGCCGGTTCGTTTACGGCAGGTTTTCCCTGAAAATCACATCCGTGCGCGTCGCCTCTACGCCCGAGAGCATGCTGCGATGATCGCGTAGGTTCGCAAAAATCCGGATGCTGTTCAGGATGGTGGTCAATGGGCTTTGATTGATGACCGCATCCATGCTGCCGTCAATCAGCAGCGCACGGGTCTCGGGCGTCAAGCCATGTCCGATGAACGCGATATCGTGCTGGCGTCCACATTCTTTCAATGCCTGTCCGATGCCTTCGGAGCCGCTGCCTATGTTGTAAATGGCCGCCAGGTCGGGGTGCTCTTTCAGCAGAGCCTGGGTTTGTCGATAGTTGGTCTGCGGGTCGTCATAACCCTCGCGCAGTCCCACGACACGCATGTCGGGGTATTGCTCGGTAAACAGGTGTAGAAATCCCGCTTCGCGCTCTTCGTGGGCGCGGTAGTCAAGCGAGCCGGCCAATAGGGCGACTTTGGCACGCCGCTGAGGATCGTGGTGGGGGCCACCACCCTGGGCGGGGCGCAGAAAACGACCGATCAAATGCGCCGCCGTGCGTCCGGCGGCACGATTATCCAGACCCACATACGCGTTGCGTTGAGAGTGGGACAGATCGGAGACCAGCGTGACGGTGGGAATCCCGTGATTGGCGAGGTCCGCGACCGCTTCGCGGACTTTGGGGTGCTCCAGCGCCATGAACGCGACCCCGTCGCATTGTTTGCCGCGCCGCAACATCAATCGTGTGAGTGCATCGGGGTCGAAGCTTTCGACCGCTGCGACCCGACAGCTGACGTTATAGGGCGCCCAATGTTCTTGGGAATGCTTGACCCATTCACCCAGCATCCATAAAAAGCGGCTGCTGCGGCTGGGCAAGATGAAGAGCAGGCGCATGGGCGGCGGCGCCATGGCGGCATACAGCTCGGCCTGAGGCAGGTATTGCAGCTCCGCCGCGGCTTTCAGGACACGTTGCAACGTCGCCTGACGGACGCCAGATCGATGGTGCAGTGCACGATCCACTGTCGCGGCGGACACACCAGCGAGCCGCGCAATATCAATCACGGTGGGTAAGGCCTTAGGCATGTTCTCCCTGTGCTCCTGCCTAAATACAAGGCCTATACGTTACACGTACTATTGAGGGTTACCTCAAAACCCATCAAAAAACTTGCTTGAAGAATTGCCGCGCGCGCTTCTATCCTACGCCCCTCTGCAACTGCGCCGTCGTGCGCGCAGATCAATAACAAGTCAGGTGGAGCCGGCGCCTTCAAGGCGGGCCGGTCGGAGATTCTCAATATCGTCGGTAACGCCGACTAGCTTGTACACAGGAGACAGTGTCATGACGAACAATAAAGCCTTCACGCGCCGTAGCGCGTTGCGCACTTTGGCAGGCCTGCCGCTGGCGGCCATGGTCAGCATGCCTCGTTTGGCCAGTAGTGCGCAGGCCGAGTATGTATTCAAGTACGGCAACAACCTGCCAGTCAGTCACCCGCTGAACATTCGCTCGCAAGAAGCCGCCGCCCGTATCGCCAAGGAAAGCAATGGCCGTATGGAAGTGCGCTTGTTTCCGAACAACCAGTTGGGCGGCGACACCGACATGCTGGCGCAAGTGCGCAGCGGCGGTCTCGAAATGTTCAACGCCGGGACCATGGTGATTGCTACCTTGACACCGATTAGCGCGATTACCGCGGTCGGTTTTGCATTCGAGAACGATCAGGAAGTCTGGAAGGCCGTCGACGGCGAACTGGGCAACCGTGTCCGTGCAGCCTTTGCCAAGGTGGGTCTGCATACGCTGGACAAGATGTGGGATAACGGCTTTCGCCAAGTGACGAGTAGCGCGGGTCCGATCAAGACCGCGGCGGACCTGGACGGAATCAAGATCCGCGTGCCGGTCAGCCCGATGGCGATCTCGTTGTTCAAGGCCTTGCAGGCCGCGCCGACCAGCTTGCAGTTCAGCGAGGTGTACTCCGCCTTGCAGACCAAGGTGGTGGATGCACAGGAAAACCCGTTGGTGATCTTGCAGACCGCGAAGCTGTTCGAGGTACAGAAGTATTGTTCACTGACCAACCATAGCTGGGACGGTTACCACTTGGTGATCAATGGTCGTGCCTGGCGTGGTCTGCCGGATGACTTGAAGGCGATTTACACCAACGCGTTTAACGACGCTGGCCTGCAGCAGCGTGCCGATTTGGCCGAGCTCAATAAGACCTTGCAAGCGGACCTTACCGAAAAAGGTATGGTCTTCAATGCCACTGAAACCGCCAGCTTCCGCGAGCAATTGCGCAAGGCGGGTTTCTATGCCGAATGGAAGAAGAAGTTTGGCGACGAAGCCTGGGCCTTGTTGGAAGCGTCTGTCGGTAAGGTGTCCTAATGAATTCGGGCCACGATAGTCAGGCCGCGGTCGGGGTCGCGCCGCCCGCGGAAAGTCTGGTTTCGGCAGCGACAGCGGCCACTGCACCCATCTCGGTTCGGCCAGGTGGAGGTCTGTTGGCCTGGCTCGACCGCGCGTTGGGCGTCGTGTCGGAATGGCCTGCCGCCCTGCTGGTGTTGGCGGAGGTCGCTGTGTTGTTGTCGGGCGTCGTGGCCCGTTATGTGTTGCATGAGCCCATCATCTGGACGGATGAGCTCGCATCGATCATGTTCCTGTGGTTGTCGATGCTGGGGGCGGTGATCGCGCTGCGTCGCGGCGCGCATATGCGCATGACGGCATTTGTCAGCAAGAGCAAACCCGAGACGAGGGCGTTTCTGGAGACCTTTGCACTGGCGGCCGCATTGGTGTTTCTGGTCTTGTTGATGCCGCATGCCTGGGAATACGCGATCGAGGAAATGATCATCGTCACGCCGGCGATGGAGGTCAGTAATGCGTGGCGTGCGTTCGCATTGCCGACGGGAACGTTGCTGATGCTGTTCGTGTGCGTGGTGCGCTTGCTGCGCACCGAGCACACGCGTCAAGTGGTTCCCGCCTTGCTGACGGCCGCGGCGATCGCGATCGTGTTCTGGCTGGCCGGGCCGTGGTTGATGTCACTGGGCAAACTGAATCTATTGATTTTCTTTGCGGGTGTGGTGGGTGCGTGCGTGTTTGCCGGTGTGCCCATTGCGTTTTCTTTTGCGCTGGCGACGTTTGGCTTCCTTGCCCTGACGACGCGTACTCCCATGGTGGTGATGGTAGGGCGTTTGGACGAGGGCATGTCGCACTTGATGTTGTTGGCGGTGCCGTTGTTTGTGCTGTTGGGCATGCTGATCGAAATGACCGGCATGGCGCGCGCCATGGTGCAGTTCCTCGCCAGCCTGCTGGGTCATGTGCGTGGCGGGCTGAACTATGTGTTGATTGGCGGTATGTACCTGGTGTCGGGAATCTCTGGCTCTAAAACCGCGGATATGGCCGCGATTGCCCCGGTGTTGCTGCCCGAAATGAAAAAGCGCGGCGCGAAACCGGGTGACCTGATCGCACTGCTGTCGACCACGGGTGCACAAACCGAAACGATTCCACCGTCTATTGTGCTGATCACCATTGGTTCGGTGACGGGTGTGTCCATCGCCGCGTTGTTTACGGGCGGCCTGCTGCCGGGCCTGGTGCTGGGCCTGGCACTGTGCGTGATCGTGTGGTGGCGCTATCGCCACGAAGATCTGAGCGCGGTGCCGCGTGTGTCGCGCAAGCTGATAGGTAAAACATTCGTGGTCGCGTTGCCGGCGCTGGCCTTGCCGTTTGTGATTCGTGCCGCCGTGGTCGAAGGCGTCGCGACGGCGACAGAGGTCTCGACGATCGGTATTGCGTACGCCGTGCTGGCGGGGCTGTTGATGTATCGCCAGTTCGATTGGCCGCGCTTGCCGGGCATCCTGATTGAAACCGCGACCTTGTCCGGCGCCATCTTGTTCATCATCGGCTGCGCGACGGCGATGGCCTGGGCACTCACGCAATCGGGCTTTGCCCATGATCTGGCGGAGACCATGGCCAATTTGCCTGGCGGAAAATTCACCTTTATGGCGGTGTCGCTGGTCGCATTCATTGTGCTGGGCAGCGTGCTCGAAGGCATTCCCGCGATCGTGTTGTTCGGACCGCTGATGTTTCCCATCGCGCGCGAGGTAGGTATCCACGAGGTGCAGTACGCCATGGTGGTCATTCTGGCCATGGGCGTGGGCCTGTTCGCACCACCGTTCGGCGTGGGCTACTACGGCGCTTGTGCAGTGGGCAAGGTCGATCCCAACGAAGGTATCGGTCCAATCTGGGGATATATGGCCGCCCTGATCGTGGGCTTGATTCTAGTGGCCGCGATCCCCTGGATCTCCATCGGTTTCCTGTAAGTCTCATCTTCTTTTTTCGTACTTTTGCACGGGAGCATTGTCATGAGCCGTTTCCTCGGCCAGATCCGCCAGTTGGGCTATGTGGTGCCTGACATCGAGGCCGCTATGGACTACTGGGGCAAGACGCTGGGCGTCGGTCCGTGGTTCTATAACCCGCGCGTACCCATCGTGAATTACCAATACGACGACCAGTCGTATGAACCGCATAATTCGGTTGCCCTGGCGAACTCGGGTTTTGTGCAGGTCGAGTTGATTCAGACACGTAATGACGTGCCGTCGATGTATCGCGATTTCTTGCAAGCGGGCCGCACGGGGTTGCAGCACGTGGCCTATTGGACCGAGGACTACGATGCGGATCTGGAACGCCTGTTGAAACAGGGTTTCAAGCCGAAAATGAGCGGCGAGGTCGGTGAGCGCGGTCGCTTTATCTATTTCAATACTGAATACCATCCCGGTACGGTGATCGAGTTGTCGGAAGTGGCGGGCGCGAAAGGCCGCATGTTCCAGCAGATCCGCGAAGCGTCCGAAGGTTGGGACGGCAGCGATCTGATTCGTCCGTTTCCCGATCTGGGGGCGCAATGAGCAGTGAGCGCATCCTCGCCAGTTACGTCATCGAGACGCCGCTGGACCCCGCCAAAGTCGCTGAAGTCATGGCGGGCGAGCAGTCTTGCGGCACGTTTACGCGTGTCGCGGGCGAGACGGATGATCTGCGCGCCCGTGCGCGCGCAACGGTAACGTCGGTTCAGTTGCTGGATGAGGTGGACACCCCCAGCCTGCCTAACGCGCTGCTCGAGCGTCGCCAGCAGCGCGGTCCGTGGCGTCGTGCGCGTATCGACATCGCCTTTCCACCGGCAAATATCGGGGCGAATCTGCCGACGTTGGCCAGCACGGTAGCGGGTAATTTGTACGATCTGGGCGAGGTTACGGGCCTGCGTCTGGAAACGTTGCAGGTACCGGCATCGTATCGTTCACGTTTTGATTTTCCGCGTGTCGGGATCGACGGCACGCGTCGCGCCACCGGCGTCGCGACAGGCGTGCTGGTCGGGACGATCATCAAGCCCAATGTCGGGTTTTCGGCTGAACAGACGGCCGAATTGGTTGCGCAGCTATGCGCCGCTGGCGTGGATTTCATCAAGGACGATGAGGTCTGCGCGGATCCGGAGCATGCCCCGTTAGCGCAGCGTGTGCCGGCTGTGATGCGTGTAGTGCGCGAGCACGCGGAACGCACTGGCAAGAAGGTCATGGTGGCTTTCAATATCACCGACGAAACGGATGCCATGCGACGCCACGCCGACCTGGTCGAGCGCGAGGAGGGTACGTGTGTGATGGCGAGCATGAATGCCTGCGGGTATTCCGCGATTCAAACCTTGCGTCGCCATACGTCGCTGGCGCTGCACGGCCATCGCAACGGCTTCGGCGCCTTGTCGCGCCATCCGTTGCTGGGCATGGGTTATCAGGCCTACCAGACGCTGTGGCGACTGGCGGGTGTGGATCATATGCATGTACACGGGTTGCAAGGGAAGTTTTCGCAGTCTGATGAAGAGGTGATCTCGGGCGCCCGAGATTGCTATACACCGCTGGCGGCGGGGCTGGATCGTGCCGATACCGTGATGCCGGCGTTTTCGTCGGGACAGTGGGCGGGTACGGTGCCTGCCACCTGGAATGCCATTGCTCGCGACGACTTGTTGTTCATGGCGGGCGGCGGCATTCTGGCTCATCCCGATGGTCCGGCCGCGGGGGTGACTAGCATCCGTCAGGCATGGCAGGCCGTGAGTCGTGGTACGGATCTGGCGGACGCCGCGCGGCAAGCGCCTGAGTTGGCGCGGGCGTTGGCATTTTTCGGATCAAAATGAGTGTGGCTTCGCCTCGCCTGGCGTATTACGGCGACGATTTCACGGGTGCGACGGATGCACTCGCGACGGCAACGCGGGCGGGTTTGCGTAGCCTGCTGTTTTTCGGTGTGCCGACGGCAGCGCAGTTGGCGCAAGTCGGTCCGCTGGATTGCCTGGGCATTGCGGGGGCGACGCGTGCCATGGCGCCTGACGCGATGCGCACAACCCTGAAACCCGTGGCCGAGTTCTTTCGGACACTCGCTCCCCGCGTGGTGCACTACAAGGTGTGCTCCACCTTTGATAGTGCGCTGCACGTCGGCAATATTGCCGTCGCCATGGAGATGCTAGGGCGTGCGGTCGATCAGGATAAGCCGTTCATCATCGGTGGCCAGCCTAGCCTGGGTCGGTTCTGTGTGTTCGGGCAATTGTTCGCGGCGGCGGATGGCGAAGTGCGTCGCATCGACCGACACCCCACGATGAGCAAGCATCCCGTCACGCCGATGAACGAGGCGGATCTGCGTTGTCATTTTGCCAACTTGGGGGCAGGGCACGTTGAGAGCATCGACATACGGTCGTGTGCTCAAGGCGCGCAAGCGATGGCGGCACGTATGTTGGCCGTGTGGAATAGTGGGGCGGATGCGGTGCTATTCGACGTCGCGGCGTCTGAGCATTTAGAAGCGATTGGTGCGGTGTTGGCTCGCGCATCGTCGACGGAGTCTTTACTGGCAGTGGGCGCGAGCAGCGTGACGGAAGCGCTAGGCGCGCAGTGGGGCGATGCGGCATCTCGGGCTTTGACTGCATTTGATACGTTTGAGGCGGCGCAGGGGCCGGTGTTGTTGCTGGCGGGTAGTTTGTCGCCGATGACGGCACGGCAAATACAGGCCGCGACGTCGTATCGCAAGATTTGTCTGGATCCCGTGCGTTTGGCTGGCAACGATGCGGCTTATCAAGAAGCGATCACGGCGGAGTTGGCCGGGTTGTTACGCGAGGGACATCACGTGCTGGCCTGGATGGATAACGCCCAAGGCGAGCGCACGGGGGGGGTCCAAAGTCAGGCGCTGGCGAGCGCGGGCGGACGTTTGCTGGATGCGGTGTTGCGTCGTGCGCCCGTTAAGCGTTTTGGCGTTGCGGGCGGGGATAGCTCCAGTTTGGCGATGCAGGCGTTGGATGCGTGGGGGTTGTCGCATGTGGCGCGGATGCAGCCTGGGGTTGCATTGTGTCGATTGCATAGCGATGTGCCTGCGTTCGATGGCATGGAGGTCATGCTCAAGGGGGGGCAGATGGGGGCTGAGGATTTGTTTGAGCGGCTTTTGTTTGGCGCGTGAGGGTTATCGCTGTTGACACGTCTCGGCGGGTCTCGCGGGCTATCGGCCCGGACCTGGTCGCTCGGCTCAGGCGCAAACCATGCGCCTGATGTCCCCTGCGGGGACTTCCCTCTCTCCAACAGGTCCGGGCCGATAGCCCGCGAGACCCGCCGAGACTGCAGCAGGGAGTTGCCTTTGGTGCTGTTCTTGCCCGGAGGACTACTTAAATCGTTTGGCTAGGGCTCTGGCGCCATCGGTCAGGATGGCGATGTCGCCGCCGACGGCGACAAAGGTGATGCCCATTTCTACGTGGCGTCGGGATTCCTCTTCGTCCAGGCTGAGGATGCCCGAGGGTTTGCCGGCGGCGGCTAGCCGTTTGACGGCATCGGCGATGGCGGCTTGGACTTCGGGGTGGCCGGGTTGACCGAGGAATCCCATTGAGGCGGACAGGTCGGATGGGCCGATGAAGATGCCATCAATGCCCTCGACGGCGGCGATTTCATCGAGGTTGTCGAGGGCCTGTTGGGATTCGATTTGAACGAGCAGGCAAATCCGGTCGTTGGCCTTTTGTAGATAGTCGGGTTGCGCGCCGAATTGCGATACGCGGGCTAAGCGTGCGCCGACGCCGCGCACGCCATGCGGCGGGTAGCGCACGGCTTGTACGAGCTCGCGTGCTTGGTCGGCCGTCTCCACCATGGGGATCAGCAGGTTGGTGGCGCCCATGTCCAGCAATTGTTTGATCATCCACGTTTCGCCGATGGGTGGGCGGACCACGGCATGGCTGGGGTAGGGGGCGACGGCCTGTAATTGACCCAGGATGGCGGTGAGGTCGTTGGGCGAGTGTTCGCCATCGATGAGTAGCCAGTCGAAACCGCAGGCGGCGCACATTTCTGCGGTGTAGGGGTTGGCCATGGACACCCACAGGCCGATTTGGCGCTGGCGGTTTTGTAATGCTTGTTTAAATGCGTTGTCAGTTGCCATGATTAGTCCAGTTTGACGCCAGTGAGTTCGACCAGATGCTGCCACTTGGTGACTTCCTTTTGTTGGAATTCTTTGAATTCGCTGGGCGTTACGTTGGTGAGTTCCAGTCCGACGTCGTCCGCCATTTTTTTCATGGCGGGGCCTTGGATGTACGCGTTGATGGTTTGATTGAGTTTGGCCACGACGTCAGGTGGGGTGTTTTTGGGGGCGAAGACGGCATACCACGTTACCAGACCATGGTCGTCGAAGTCATCTTCGCTGGTGGCGGCGGTGTCGGGGGCAAACCCGGCACGCTTTTTGTCCGCGACGGCTACCAGGTTGACGCGGTCGGCCTTGATTTGGGTGAGCGATGGCCCGGCATCTTCAAAGGCGTACGACACGCGACCGCTGATCAAGTCGGTCATCAGGCTGCTTACGTCCTTGTACAGCACGGTTTCCACCTGGATGTCCTTGCTCTTCTTGAGCAGTTCGACGAATACGCGCGAGGTAGTGTTGCTGGAGCCAAAGTTCACTTTGCCGGGGTTGGCTTTCGCTTCGGCGACGATCTCGTTCAGTGTTTTGCCCTTGGCCTCTTTGCTGGCGAGGACGACCATCGGGCGCTTGGCGACGATGGCGATGGGTTCGAAGTCGGCGAGTGGGTCGTAGGGCAACTTGCTGTACAGGCTGGCGTTGGCGGCCATGGGGCCGCTGGTGGCGACCAGCAGTGTGTGGCCATCGGGTTCGCTGTTGGCGACGAACGATGCGCCGATGATGCCGCCTGCACCGGGCTTGTTGGCGACTGCCGCCGGTTGGCCCAATTCCTCGCTCAGGCCTTGAGCGACCATGCGCGCGATCGCGTCGGTGCCCGAGCCCGCGCCGAATGGCACGACGATGGTGATCGGCTGGTCTGGATAGGCGGCGTGTGCTGCAGGGTTCGCCAATGCGCCTATCAGAATGCCCAGGCTCAGTCTGGCGCAGCGGGTCAAATGTGTGGATAGTTTCATGGTTGTCTCTCCTGTGTTGTTATTGCGTTGAAATCGTGGGGCCCGCATCTTGTGCGGTCGCGCGACGCATGGCGCGGCGGTATTTCTGGTTGTAGTTGGTGCCGCGATGCATGGTGCAGCGGTTGTCCCAGATAACAAGATCATTGGCACGCCAACGATGGCGATAGATGAATTGCGGCTGTGTGGCAAAGGCCATCAGTTTGTGCAGCAGCGCGCGACTGGCTTGGTCGTCCATGTTCTCGATCGCTTTGATATGAGAGGCCAGGTAGAGCGACCGACGACCGTTGTAAGCGTTGTTGCGCACCAGTACCTGTCGGACGGGGGGTTGGCGTGCCCGCCACTCATCGGGGATGACTTGCGCCTCCATGCCCAGCAGGCTGCGCGAGTGGAAATAGTCGTGAATGGCAATCAGGTCCTGGATCTGGACCTGTGTATCAGCGTCCAGCGCATCCCAGGCCGCGCGCATGTCGGCGAATTCGGTGGCGCCTCCTACTGGGGGCACTTCTTGTGCGCTCAGTAACGAGGCGCTGGCCGGGGTGGATTTGAACGAACTGTCGGTGTGCCATAGCTGGTTGCCCAGCAATACCAATCGGCGAATGTCGGTGTCATTCATCAACTCGCCGGTCTCGTCCAGGTTGGAAATGTCGGATAACTGCGCATGCCCCAGGCGTCGTTGTTTTTTGTCGCTGGCGGTATAGGTACCGACCGAGGTTTCCAGCGGGCCGTAGATTTGCGCGACGCGTAGTTGCTGCTCCTCGTTGAGCGGTTGGTCCGGAAGAACTAATACCGCGTATTGATCGAGGGCGGCCCGCAGGGCCTGCTCCTGTTCGGGTGCAAGGGGTTGGGTCAGATCGATCCCGACGATCTCTGCCACGAAGTCGTCGGCCACCGGCGCGATGTCCAGCATTAGGGAATCTCCTTAGGTTTTCTGGTCAGAAAGTGATTTATTATTTCGACTGTAGAAAATAATTTCTTCTATAGAAAATCGTAAGGGATATCGCCGTGTCTCAACATCAGGGATTACCCAAGGGCAGCGACTTGTTCGTTGAGGCTTTCGCTCGCGGGCTGGCGGTGATTCGCGCCTTTGGCCCCAACAGCCAGGCGTTGACGCTGTCCGAGGTGGCTGAGCGAGCGGGGGTCACGCCCGCCGGGGCACGGCGTCTGCTGCATACCCTGGTGACGCTGGGTTATGCGCGGATTGACGGACGCACGTTTTCACTGACTCCCGCCGTGCTGGATATCGGCTATTCCTATTTGAATTCGTTGTCGCTGCGCGAAGTGGCGCTGCCCTATCTGGAGCAGTTTGCGCGCGATCACGGCGAGATATGTTCGTTGTCCGTGCTGGACAAGGACGACATTATTTATGTGGCCCGTGCCGAGATCCGCAGCCCCTCGGCACGACGACTGATCACGGGTGAGCGCTTGCCGGCACATGCGACATCCACGGGGCATGTGCTGTTGGCCCAGCTCCAGGCAGACGAGCTGAATGCTTTCCTTGCCCGGGCGCCTTTTGATCGCTTGACGCCGCACACGTTGGTCGACGCCGATGATTTGCGCGCGGCGATACGCACCGCGCAGGAGTGCGGTTATGCGTTGGCCAGTCAGCATTTTGAATTAGGTGTCTGCGCGCTGGCAGTGCCTGTCCACAATCGCGAAGGCCAACTCGTGGCGGCATTGACGACCAGCCTTAATCAAGCCAAGCATCCGCCGGAAGGGGTTGTCCCTCACTTTTTGCCGAGTTTGCAGCGATTGGCCCGGGACATCAGTGCGGGGCTGACATGACTAAGATTCCGGCGCCGTCTGTGAATCGCATTCTGCAAACGACTGTGCGTCTACTTAATCTTCGATGACTTCGTGCGTGCCGGCATTGCCGGCNCGCCAGTAGCTGGCGGCCCGAATGCGGGATTTGTCGATGCCGCGTTCTTGTACGAGATATTGCCGTATGTCGCGGATGGCGGTGGACTCGCCTGCGGCCCAGATATAGCCGTTACCGTCGGGTAATGTCAGTTGGCGAACGGCACGTTCCAGCGCTGACATGACACCCGTTGAGGTCGATATTGGCGGGGCTGAATCGGCAGCGTCGTCTACCCATTGAATCGTGGCGTCGGTTCGTGTGGGTAACTCGATGCGAGCGTCGGAGGTGTGGGTCTGGATGATGGCGAGCACGCGCTTGCCGGCCGGCAGTTCTTCGAGGCGGCGAGAGATGGCGGGCAGGGCAGTTTCGTCGCCGATCAGCAGATGCCAATCGAAGTCATGCGGAATGATGAATGACCCGCGCGGGCCCGCGATGCCCAGGTGTTGGCCAGGCTGGGCTTGGGCCGCCCATCGGCCGGCCGGGCCGTGGTCGTGCAGGACGAAATCGATGTCGAGTTCGTTGGTGCCGACGTTGTAGCAGCGCGGGGTGTAGTCGCGAGCTGCGGGACGTGGCATGTCTTGGGGAAATTCAGGGCCTTTGGGGCCGATGATGGGGATGACAGGCAGGGCGTCGCCTTCGGGCAGGAAGATTTTGACGTGGTCATCAAACGATGCAGAGAGAAAGTCTGCCAGGTCGTCGCCCGTGAGGGTGATGCGCACCATATGCGGGCTCAAGGGACGTACGCGGCGGACTTGCAGCAAGCGGGCTTTCAAGGGGTGTCGGACTTTTTGTACGGCGTAGCGGTCGGTGGTGGAGTGATCCATGAATATCCTTGTGGTGGGGCGTCAGGCGGAGGTCGCGCGGGGTGTGTCACAGGCCTCGGGCGTCTTGCCCAGAATCTCGGCGGTGGCGCGTTGCAGGATGGCGACGATGCGGCGTTGTTCAGCCTCGTCGGCGCCAGAGCGGCGCAGGAGGGCTTCGCGCAGGGCGTGGCGGGCCTGGACATATTCGCGTAGCCAGCCGCTGGCGTTGACGGCATCGGTGTCGTTCGCGTCGCCTTGCCAAGCCTGCTTCATCCAGGCCATTTTGCGGGCGGCGTGCTGCAGGCTGGCGAGCAGTAGCTCGGCATGGTCGCGCTGGGTATCCAAATGAGCGCGACCAGTGCGGGCCAGGTGATAGCACTTGCGGTTGCCCTGGGCCTGGACGGTGGTGTAGTCGAGCTCCTCTAGATACGTGAGCGCGGGGTAGATGACACCGGGGCTGGGGCTGTAATAGCCGTTGGAGCGAGTTTCGAATTCCTTGATCAGCTCGTAGCCGTGGCGGGCCTGCTCCTCCAGCAGGGCCAGCAACATGAGTTGCAGGTCGCCGGCACTGAACTTGCGGCCGCGCATCATGCCGGCGCCATCACTGCCCGCGCGATGGCGATCGTCCAAGCTATCTGGAGATGGGAGGCGAGAACGCGGATGCTCTGGGTGCATAAGGCCTTCTTTGTATCTTAAGATATATCGTACGATACAAAGAAGGTCGACAGCCTGTCAAGCCGCGCGCAGGATCAGTGGTCGGGGTCGGTGCGCGGTGAGCCGGCGTGGGCGAAGTTGCGCTCCAGGACATCGAGGGCATGGGTTAAGGCCTGGATGTCCTGGCTGGACAGGTCTTGCAAGGCATCTTCAAAGAATGCCGCCCGGCGTGGCAGTGCCTCGTCGACGACGGCCTGGCCCGTCGGGGTCAGGGAGACGTTGGTGACGCGGTTATCGTTTTGGTCGGCGCTGCGGGTGATCCAGCCTTGTTGTTGCATGGCTTGCAGCAAGCGAGTCAATGAGGCGGGGTCCAGGCGGCAATTCTCCGCCAGCATTTTTTGTGAGCACTGGCCGTATTCATGTAACGTGAACAAAATACGCCAGCGTGGCATGGCGTGCCCTACACGGCCGCTGAATGCGGCCAGCATGGTTCGGTAGACTTGGCCTAGCTGTTGAACGACTTGCAGGCCTTGTTGTTGTTTGGGCAAAGCGGTGTCTCCTACTGCGGCGTCAGCGACCGGTGGGTTGGGGCGGATGGTGCCAGGGATGGCAGTGAGGTCTTGAGGGTCGTCAGCTAACCGGTCCTTGTTTTAATTGTGCCACCGTGTCCGCCAGGGCGGCGTGCCAACGTGTTTTCTGGTCATCGGAAACAAAGCTGGCATCGAAGCTGTTTTTCGCCAATTCAACGGCATGGCGGGCATCCAGCGTCGGTAGGGCGCCGAACATTTCCAGGAAATTCTGATTCAGGTATCCGCCGAAATAGGCCGGATCATCGGAATTCACTGTCACGCAAAGACCCGCTTCGAGCAGGGTCATGACGTTGTGGTCGGCCATCGTATCAAATACACGTAGCTTGATATTTGACAGTGGGCAGACAGTGAGTGGGATGCGTTCACGCACGAGTCGTTCGACCAATTGCGGGTCTTCGACGCAGCGCACGCCGTGATCGATACGTTCTACGCCTAGCAGATCAAGCGCGTCGCGGATGTAGCTGGCGGGGCCTTCTTCGCCGGCGTGGGCTACGATGCGCAAGCCCAACTCTCGGCACCGGGCAAAGACGCGTGCGAATTTTTCGGGGGGATTGCCTCGTTCACTGCTATCCAGGCCAATACCAATGAAGTGCTCGCGATGCGGCAAGGCTTGTTCCAGCGTCTGAAAGGCATCGACTTCGCTCAGGTGGCGCAGAAAACAGAGGATCAGCGCGCTGCTGATACCGAGTTCGTCGCGTGCCGTATCACAGCCACGTTTTAGGCCATGAATGACGGTTTCGATTGAAATGCCTCGGGCGGTATGCGTCTGGGGGTCGAAGAACAGCTCGGCGTGCACGATATGGTCAGCTGCCGCACGGTGAAAGTACGCCATGGCCATGTCATGGAAGTCTTGTTCGTGCAGCAGCACGCTGGCCCCGGCGTAATAAATATCCAGAAAGCTTTGCAGATCGGTAAACGCGTAGGCGGTGCGTAGAGCTTGGACGCTATCATAGGGCAGCGTGACACCATTGCGCTGGGCCAGGGCAAAGATCAGTTCGGGCTCTAATGTGCCCTCGATATGCACGTGCAACTCGGCTTTAGGCATGGTGCGCAGCAATTCCGGGAGTCGCTGGCGAGGGAATTCAGTAAGTGTATGCATATTAAGAGCCGTATTTATCAGTAAGTTAGCGCGGTTTCCGGTCTCTGGTTTGTTACCATATTGCCACGCCGCGGACTCGAGGCGGCTAGCGTCACGCCATTACCTTACCGGATGGCGGGCGGTTACTCTTATTTTCCCAGTCGAGGTACCCTCGGGGCGGCAATGAAAACGTGGTTCAAGCGCATAGTGATAGGCCTGGTGGTGTTGGTTCTTGTGGCCGTCGTCGGCCTGGCCATCTTTTTGCTCACGTTCGACCCCAACGCCTATAAATACAAGTTGGAAGAACTCGTCCAAGAGCGTTATCACCGCACGTTGGCGATTGATGGCGAGATTGAGCTGTCGTTGTTCCCGCGTATCGGGTTGGCTGTGCAGGGGGTGTCATTGTCCGAGGCCAATAGCGCGGATCCCTTTGCCTCTATCGAAAGCATGCGGTTGGCGGTGGCTGTCTGGCCGCTGCTGTCGAGCAATCTGGTGGTGGACCATGTCGCGATCAACGGATTCAAAGTCCGGGTGGCGCGCAATAAATCCGGCCGCCTGAATTTCGAAGACCTGGTGGGCACCGGTGTGGTTACCACTGACAAGCCTGCTGGCGCCGGCGAGACGGCGGCAGGGGCAATGGCCGGCGCGGCCAGAGCGTTGGCCACGGGTGGTGCGTCGGCCCCTGCCACCATGCAGATTGATATCGCCGGGCTGGATCTGCAGTCGGGCGAAGTGCAGATCCAGGACGAAATCTCGGGCATGGCCGTCGCCGTCACCAATCTGACGGCCAATACGGGCCGCGTCACGTACAAACAGCCGTTCGATGTGACCCTGTCCGCGCATGTCGAGGGTGGCAATCCTCGCATGGATGCCAATCTGACGGGACAGGGCTTGCTGATGCTGGATCCGTTGGCCCAGCGGTTTTCCGCACAAAAGCTCGATATGCGCATGGACGGCAATGTGTTGGGCACCGAAGCCAAGAGTCTGAGCGCGCGCGGCAATCTGGCCTTCAACGGCGCGACCTCGTCCCTGGACGTCAATGGCCTGGAAATCCTGTTCCAGGGCGATGTGCCGGATCCGGCCACCCCGATGAAAAACGTCGAGGCGAGTCTGACGGTGCCCAAGCTGGCGCTGGACCCGCACAAGCTGCAATTGCAAACCGACAAGCTTGCCTTGCGCGCCAAGGGCTCCTTGCCGGGCGGACCATTTGAGCTGGCGGCCGATGCGCCAGCGCTGAATATTTCTCCGAGCGAAGCCACGGGTCAGGCGTTGACGGGCCGGGTGCGTTTGCAAGGCCTGGATGCCAGTTTTGGGTTAAATGGCATTAGCGGTAATGCCAGCGAGCTGGATATCAAGGAAGTGAAATTCGACAGTACGTTGACGCAGGGTGACAGGGTGGTCAAGGCGGTCTTCAGCTCGCCCGCCACATTTAACCTTTGGCAGCGTGCCATCAGCTTGTCGGCGCTGCGCGGCGAATTCAATATCACCGACCCGGGCCTGCCCAAGGGCAGCTTGCAGATTCCGGTGATCGGCAGCATGAACGCCAACCTGCAAAACGACCAGGCCGGCGCCAAGATCAACGCGGTGCTCGAGGGCGGCAAGTTCGACCTGACGGCCGACGTCAAGCAATTAACCAAGGTGCCTGATATCACGTTCGCCTTGGCGGTCGACACGCTGGATCTGGACAAGCTCGCACCGCCCATCGTGACGCCCGCCAAGGCCCCTGCTGGCGATGGCAAACAAGACGATCCCAACAAGTCGCCGGAGACTGGCCAGACTGCCGACGCCACGACCGATAGTTCGTTCGATTTGTCGGCACTGGTGGGGCCGACGGCCAATGGCACGATCAAGATCGGCCAACTGGTGGTGCGCGGCCTGAAAGCCAGCGACCTGTCGGCCAAAATCAAGCTCGACAAAGGTAAGCTCGATGTGTCGGCACTGACGGCCGCGCTGTACAACGGCAAGCTGGGCGGCACTCTGTCTGTCGACGCAGCCAAGGGGAACGCAATCGCGACCAAAATGAGCCTGGCCGGGATATCGATTGGTCCCTTGTTGACCGATCTGTTGAAAAAATCGGTTTTGACCGGCACGGGCAGCGTTGCGCTGGATTTGAAAACTGCGGGCTCGAATTCGTATGCGTTGACCACAGGTTTGAATGGCGGCATGCAACTGCGGTTACGTGACGGCGCCGTGAGCGGCATCAATGTGGCACAGACGTTGCGCGAACTCAAGGCTGCCTTCAAAGGTGAGGCACAAGATCCTGCGCTGGCCGCCGATCAGACTCGCCATACCGACTTTACCTCGCTTGAGGCTGATCTGGTCTTTACCAAGGGCATTGCGACGGCCAAACGCCTGGACATGGCATCGCCCTTGTTGCGCGTCTCTCAGGGCGATCCGGCAGCGATCGATTTTGTGAGAAGCGCGCTGAATTTCGTGGCCAAAGTACGGGTAGTCAACACCAGCACTGGCCAGGATGGCAAACACCTGGAGGAACTGAAAGGCATCACCATTCCGGTGCTGATCAGCGGCTCATTCGACAAACCCGTCTACACCATACAGTGGCGCGGCGCGGCGACAGAGGCGCTTAAAAAAGGCCTGGAAAAGAAAATCGAGGACGCTGTCATCGAAAAGCTGCACGATGAAAAATTCGTCCCCAAGATTAACGATGCCCTGAAAGGGATTTTGAGAAAATGAGCACGTCCGCCTATCAGCCTATCGCCCAGTGCGGTGAAACGCGGCAACAGCAGGCCCAGGATTACCATCAGCGCTGGTTGGTCAGCAACGATGCCGGGACATGGCTAGATCGTTCATTGTGCCCGCGATTGGCAGAGATTTCGGTCGAACTGCGTTTGGGCTATCTCGTGATGAAGGCACCGGGTATGCTGCGCTTGGATATCCCGCTGGACGTCATCGAAGACGATGACAGCGTGCGCTATCAGATCCGCATTGGCGAACAGGTGGTCGATGTCGTCGATGAGGGCGACCTGGCGGCAGCCTGGGTGTCTAATTTTTTGCAGATTCCGTGTCGTTTGCTCAAGGTGCATCCGGACATGGCGTCCGTGAACTGGCCTGCATGACTCGCCCACGGGCGTGACGCTAGCCTGATCCTTTGCATGTATCCTGCGGTCCCTGTGCGGGTCTTTGTACGAGGACCTCTGCTTTTCGTCTCGCGTTTGGCGCTGTACTTGGCCCTACGCTTGAGTCTTAGCGTCGCTTATATTCAAGCACCCAATGCGCAACAAGGCCGGCCGCTAGCCCCCAGAACGCGGAGCCAATTCCCCAGGCAGTAAATCCCGATGCCGTGGCCAGCAGCGTGATGAGCGCCGCCTCTCGGCGTGCCGGGTTGGACATGGCGCCAGCAAGACCGCCCAGGATAGCGCCCAACAGCGCTAGCCCTGTCAGGGCGGCGATCAGAGCCGGGGGAAGGGCCTGAAAGAACACCGCCACCGCGCCCGCCACTACACTGAGCAAGATATAGGTGGCGCCCGAGACGGCGCCCGCAATATATCGGCGAGCGGGGTCTGGATGGGCCTCGGGGCCTGTACAAATGGCGGCGGTAATAGCGGCCAGCGTGACGCTGTGCGCCCCAAAGGGCGCCGCCAGCAGCCCTAGGAAACCCGTGGCGCCGACCAATCGGGAGGCCGCGACGGGATAGCCGGCAGCCTGCAAAATGGCCAGGCCAGGCAGGTTTTGCGAGGCCAGGGCCACCATGAAAATGGGCACGGCCAAGCTGATCGCAGCCTGCCATGTAAAGACCGGTGTGGTCCAGACAAATTGCGTGAGTTGCCAGTCGACGTTGCCCAATTGCAATTGGCCCATTGCGGCCACAAAACCGAGCCCGGTGACCAGTACCGCGAGTACCGCGTAGCGCGGCGCCCAGCGTTTGCCGATCAGGTAGGCGGCGCACATGGCCAGTACCAGGGCGGGCTGTTCGCCGATGCGGGTAAAAATACCCAGCCCGAAATTCAACAGCACGCCGGCCAGCATCGCGCTGGCGATTTCGATGGGCACGCGACGCATGATGGGGTCGATCCAGCCAAACAGGCCGCAGGCCAGGGTCAAGGCCGACGCCAACACAAAAGCGCCGACGGCCTGATCGAATGGAACGCCAGCCAGCGCGGTGACGAGCAGGGCCGCGCCGGGGGTAGACCAGGCCAATACGACAGGGATGCGGCTGCGCAGACTGAGGATCAATCCGCCCAAGCCCACCACCAGGCAAATAGAGCCCAGCCAGGAACCAATGTGAGCGGCGTCCAGACCGGCGGTGTGGCCAGCCTGGACCATCAGGACCGCTGTGCCGCTGAAGCCCACCAGGACGGAAACCAGGCCCGCCACGATCGCGGAGAGCGAAACGTCGCGTGCCGGCGGATTGCGCAGCGATGCGGGAATCGTGGTGCCGGAGACGTTCACGCGACGGAGTTCGTCAGGCGATAGTATTTGGCCATCAGTGCGTCTTGCCCTTCGTACCATTGGGGATGAAGTTCGATGCACTCGACGGGGCAGACGACCATGCATTGGGGCTCGTCATGATGCCCCACACATTCCGTGCAGCGATCGGGATCGATGATGTAATACTCATCGCCCATCGAGATGGCCTCGTTGGGGCATTGCGGCTCACATACGTCGCAATTAATGCATTCTTCGGTGATCTTTAGTGCCATGACAAGGGACGAACCTGCGCGAATGGGCAGAATGTACCCATTGTACGCCGCTCACTCGCAGGGGAGGACTTGCCTGTCCATGCCGTTTACTTGATCTGCGGTTCGCCTGCGGCCGGCCAGGATTGTTCGCGGTGTTCTTTGGCCTTGGCCTGTAACCAGCGCTCGACCGACGGGAACACAAACTTGCTGACGTCACCGCCCAGTTGGGCGATTTCGCGCACGATAGTGCCCGAGATGAACTGGTATTGATCCGAGGGCGTCATGAACATCGTTTCGACTTCGGGCAACAGATGGCGGTTCATGCCAGCCATTTGAAACTCGTATTCGAAATCAGAGACCGCGCGCAGGCCACGCACGATGACGCGGCCATTTTGTTCGCGTACAAAATCTTTCAGTAACCCGGCGAAGCTCTTGACCTCGACGTTGGGATAGTGGCCCAGGACTTCCTGGGCGATTTCTACGCGTTCATCAATACCGAAAAATGGTTTTTTGTTGCGGCTGTGGGCGATACCCACCACCACCTTGTCGAACAGGGACGCCGCGCGGCGCACCAAGTCCTCATGGCCGCGGGTCAGTGGGTCAAACGTGCCGGGGTAGACAGCGGTAATCATGTGGGCTCCGATCCTTTTAACTGGCTTACACCTTCCTCCGAATTGAGGATTATTGACTTATTTCCGCATTGCAGCAAATTGCAGGAGTCCGTAGTGGACCGCACCGGCTTGATCCTGGCGCAAAATTTCGAATTCCGGGGGTGGGGCCAGCGGGGCTTCCGACTCGGCGTAAATCAGGGCTTCGTCCGCCAAAATCGCGGGTAACAAGGGCCACAGACGGGTCAGCCAGTCCTGATTAAAAGGGGGGTCTAACAAAATGAGATCAAAACGTGATGCATCCATGCGCTGGACGACTGCAAGCGCCTCGCCGGCATGGATGCGCACGGCATCGGCCTTTAATTTGTCGCGCAGCGTACGTAGCGAGGCGATGGCCGAGCGGTCGTTTTCGACCATTTGTACCTGCGTGGCACCGCGCGAGGCGGCTTCGAATCCCAGTGCACCACTGCCGGCAAACAGATCCAGTACGCGTTTGTCGGTGTAGTTTCCATCCCACAAATGGGTCAACCAGTTGAACAGCGTTTCACGCACGCGATCGGGCGTGGGACGCAGGCCGGGCACGTCGGGCACGGCAATGGGCGTACGTCGATATTGGCCGGCAACGATACGGATGGGTTTGTTGCCCGTGTTGGTTTTTTTCAAGAAAGCGAACCTCCTGCGCGAATATAGCAGTCGGGCCGGCCGGTCGGGCTGCTGCACTGCGGGGAACCGAATATACTTCGATCCATGTTCCGCTTCTTCAAGAAAAAAACTCCGCCGCCTGCGGCGCCGGTACAGCCTGATGCTGCTCCGCCCGTAGACGACCCGCGCTCGGCCGATGCGCCACCGCCGCAACAGGCCCCGGCCACGCCGGCCTCTGTTGCGCCTCCTGTTCCTGCCGCCCCAGAGGGCGNCGACGTGTCTCGGCGAAGCCCCTTCGGGG
>NZ_CBCSFP010000004.1:99825-318234 GCF_965138755.1 Bordetella tumulicola
TACGCGGCCGGCACCGACTCCCGCGCCGACACCTGAACTAGCACCGTCACCTGAGCCAGTTTCGGCTCAGGAGCCCACTTCGGCAACTGCGCCTGCGCCGGTAGCGGCACCACCGGTACCTACACCCGAGCCGATACCCGAGCATTCGCAGTCGTCCGCAGTCGCCTCTACACCCGTATCCAGGTCGCCGGCCGTCCCTGCGCCCACGCCAGCGCCCGTCGTGCCGGTTTCAGACACGCCGCCTGTTGCGGCACCTGAACCTGAGCCCAGGCCTGAGCTGGCGCCGACGCCGGCACCCACTTCCCAGGCCGTCGCCGAGCCCGCCCCGGCACCCGTTGCGAAAAAGTCGTCCTGGTTGGGCCGACTCAAGCAGGGTTTGGCGCGTACCGGACAAAACCTGGGCGGCTTGTTCGTGGGCGTCAAGGTTGACGAGAGCTTGTTCGAAGAGCTTGAATCGGCGCTGATCATGGCCGACGCGGGTATCGAGGCCACCGAAAAAATGCTGACCGCGCTGCGTGCGCGCGTGCGTAAAGAGCGTCTCGACGATCCCGAAAAAGTGAAGATCGCGTTGCGTCAGTTGCTGGCCGATCATTTGCGCCCGCTGGAGCGCGCGTTTCCTTTAAACAAGGCCAAGCCACTGGTGGTGATGATTGCCGGTGTCAACGGCGCGGGTAAAACCACCTCGATCGGCAAACTGGCGCACACCTTCCAGCAGCAAGGCGCGAGCGTGTTGTTGGCCGCGGGGGATACGTTTCGAGCCGCCGCGCGAGAGCAATTGATCGAATGGGGCGCTCGCAATAACGTGAGCGTCATCGCCCAGGATGGCGGTGATCCGGCCGCGGTGGCCTTTGATGCCGTCAATGCGGGGCGCGCGCGCGACACGGGCGTCGTCATGGTGGACACGGCGGGCCGTTTGCCGACGCAGTTGCACCTGATGGAAGAATTGAAAAAAATCCGCCGCGTGATTGGCAAGGCTGACAGCGCCGCGCCACACGAAGTCTTGCTGGTGGTTGACGGCAATACCGGTCAGAACGTGCTCGCGCAGATCCGCGCCTTTGATGCGGCGATCAATCTGACGGGCCTGGTGGTGACCAAGCTCGACGGTACCGCCAAGGGCGGTACGCTGGCTGCTGTCGCGGCGGGCAGCAATGGCGTGCGTCCTATTCCGGTGTACTGGATTGGCGTGGGCGAGGGCATGGAAGACCTGCAGCCCTTTGTGGCCGATGAGTTTGCCGCTGCGCTGCTGTCGGACGATTGAGCCGGATCGGCCGGCTCAATCTGGTGCTTATTTCCAGAACGGCTTGCTGGCCGCCAACTGATCGAATTCCTTCTGGGCTTCTCCCGTCAGCTTTTCGAGTCTGGCGGTGATCCATCCCAAGGCGAACCAGGCCTGGGGATGCGTGCCGACACACGCGTGGTAGTACTCCTTGGCCATTGCCAGGTCGTTGATTTCCCCCAACACATCCTGCACTTTCGCCAACTGCTTTTGATAGGTGCGCAGCTGTGTTTGGGGGAGCAGCGATTGCGCGAAGGCCAGGCCATAGCGCAGGCGTTTGCCACGCTTGCGCAAATCATGGCGCGCAGGAATATCCAGTGCCGCAAAATCCTTGCTTTGCTCGACGACTTTGCTATGCCAGCGGTGCAGACGCTTAGTCAGAAGCTTGCGCAGCGACGGCGGTTTGACATGCGTATTCATCGGAATGATCAGGGTGGGCGTCGCCGCGAGCGCAGGTGCAGTGCCATCCAGGCTGAAAGAGGGCTCGGGCGCGATATCGGAGGGCTCGGGCATCGCTGGCAGGGTAGCCGGCTGGGGGGGCTCCACGCTGAGGCTCCATTCCAGGGTGTCCAGTAACCATCCTTGAAAGGCCTTGCTGGCTGCAATGCTTTGCGAGTCCACGTCAGGCGGCGTCACTTCAAAGCTGATCGCCGGCATGCCGGCACGCTCCAGTATCGGTGTGACCGTCTCGTTCAACACGTCTTGATCACGGTTTTCTCCAAATGCGGAAAAATGCGTGCGCACACCTTCCAGGACCGAGTCGGGGGGCGGTGTAATCCAGCCGTCAAACAAGCGCCATGCGGACCGCAGCCGTCGCATGCCTACTCGCAGTTGGTGGACGTGTTCGGAGTTGCCCGCCGGGTATACGCCTAGCGTATCGACTTCGGCCAGCACAGCCGCATTGCGTGCAACCTGATTCAAGCACTCCTCGGCGACGCGGCCCATGGCCTCGGCCGGTGTCATGTCCTCATGCAGTTTCGCGGGCGAAGTGCCACAGGGCGCCCAAAACCGGGCAATCGCTTTGCTGCGGTGCGCTTGGACGGTATCTGGGTCGCCGCTCGCGTCCTGTTCGCTCAGTTGGCTCGCCAAGCTGGCCAGCGCATCGCCGCGTTCGGATTTGCTGCGCGTATCCAGTACCAGGGCATGACGTTGCTGCCAGCGGCGTGCAACGGTAAAGATGGCGGCCGGCCGGCCGGAGACCAATTCGAATTCCAGTTCGGAAATCGGCAGTTCTAACGAGCCCGCGCGCAGTATGCCGGTGTCGTATGCCAGCTCAATCGAGCCGTAACGGCTGCGAACCTTGCGCAACAGACGCTGCACATCGGTCTCGTAGCGCACGCCCAGTTCGCCTTTCAGCGCGGAGAGCGGGCCTTCGAATTCGGAGCCGGCATAGACGGACAGATCGAGCACTGGGCCCGGTCGCGGGTGATTGATTTCGACACGCGTAATCGCATCGGCCCCCGGCATTTTCAGGGTCTGCACCCAGTTGCTGCCCTCTTTGCGCAGCCGCAAGGCAATGCGCGCGTTGGCAAGTTCACGAGCGGGTGTATCGAAATACAGCGCATGTAGCCGCACGCGTGTTGCGTCGCGCTGGCGAACTTCTTGTAAAACTGCCCGGCGTGCAGACGCCGGGACGTGCAACTTCAATTCTTGTTCTGACATGGCAACGATCGATACTGGAGGAGCAGCGATGTTACCCAATATGTCGCGGATTTTGATGACTTGTCATAAAATCTTCATCAAATGGCGGCAGTTAGCCGCCATTTGATGTGACCACAGATTACAGAATCCGCTTGCGTGCCTGCGTGATGATGACTTCCGCGACGATGACCACCGCGAAAATCGCGGCCAGCACGAGCGCAACGCGATCCCATTGGAACAGGTTCAGGGCGGTATCGAGCGCCATCCCGATCCCGCCAGCGCCGACCAAGCCCAGCACGGCGGATTCGCGTACGTTGATGTCCCAGCGCAGCAAGACGATCGACCAGAAGGCCGGTCGAATCTGGGGCCAGTAGCCGTACCACAGCACGGCGCTGGAACTGGCGCCGGTTGCGGTCAGGGCTTCGACCGGGCCGCGGTGAGCCTCTTCGATGGCTTCGCCTACCAGCTTGCCTACAAAGCCAATAGACCGAAACCCAATGGCTAGTGTACCGGCCAAGGCGCCTGGCCCAAATATCGCGATAAACAGCAAGGCCCAGACCAGCGAGTTAACCGAACGGCTTGAGACGAGAATCAATCGGGCGAGCTGATTGATCAGCCGATTGGGCGTCAAGTTGTTTGCAGCCAGCAATCCGACGGGCACGGCCAGTATCACCGACAGAATCGTACCCAGCGTGGCAATGTGCAGGGTTTCCATCAGGGCTGCATGCACCCCTTCGGGGTAGTAGGCCCAATCGATAGGCCACATGCGGCCAAGCAGGTCCGCCATTTGCTCCGGAGCGTCATACAGAAACTCGGGGATGACCTCGACGTGGCGGATGGCTTGCACAATGGCCAGCACCACGAGCAGATACAGCGCAAAGCGCAGTAACCGTTGTCCGGATGTATAGCGTTGCCAGGTGCGAGGGTAGCCGCTGGCTCCCAGCGTTGTCGTGGGGGCGCTCATTCGTCGGCCTCCGGCTTTGCCAGTGGTTTGCTTCCCAGTCCGCGCGCGGCATTAAAACGACGCGAGAAGAGGGTGTCGAATCCCAGGTTGTCCAAGAATACCGAACGTACGAAGCGAGCCAGAACTTCGCCCAGCATAATGATGATGATCAGTGTGATCAGGATCGCCGCCACGAAATCGTAGTCAAAGCGTTGAAACGCCGAGAACAGCGTGCCTCCGATCCCCCCGGCGCCCACGATGCCGACCATCGTGGAGTTTCGCAGGTTCGAATCGAACTGATACGTTGCAAAGCCGATAAAGCGTGCAAAAACCTGTGGCAATACACCGAACAAAATCACGTTGGCGAACGAGGCGCCCGTGGCGCGCACGGCCTCGACTTGCTTGAGCGAGATTTCTTCGATGGACTCGGTGAAGAGTTTTCCAATAAAGCCGATCGAGGCCACCGCCAGGGCTAGAATCCCCGCCAGCGCACCAAAGCCGACGGCCTTGACGAACAGGATGGCAACGATCACCGGGTGCAGCGAACGGCACAGCGCCACAATGGCGCGAGCGGGCCACGATGCCCAGACGGGCATCAGATTGCGTGCGCCCAGCAAGCCCACCGGCAACGCGATCAGGATGCCCAGGACCGACGCCAGGACGGCGATTTCGAGGCTTTCCACCAACCCCTGCCACAGCGTCTCGGGTTGTTGGATATGCGGCGGAAACATGCGGCCCAGCAGCGTGGCGGCGTGACCCAGGCCACGTTGAAAGCGGTCCAGACTGAAGTCCAGTTGGCCCGCAGCATAGAGCGCGTATACGAATATCAACAGGGCAATCAGCTTGGCCTGCCACGACAGCGCAAACGGACGGCGTTTTACGTCAGCCAAGATTCGCCTCCGTAGATGGCTTTGAGCATGTCGGGGTCCAGACCCTGGCCATCGCCGTCATACACCACGTGTCCACCGGACATGCCGATAATGCGGTTGGCATAACGGCGTGCCAATTCGACATCGTGAATATTGATCAGCACGGGAATGCCATTGGCAGAGCCCTGTTCCGCCAGGAGTTCCATGATCTCGACCGAGGTTTTCGGATCGAGCGAGGAGGTCGGTTCGTCAGCCAGCAGCAATTGCGGGCGCTGCATCAAGGCGCGTGCAATACCGACACGTTGGCGTTGTCCGCCAGACAGGGCATCGGCGCGCTGGTCGCCAAAACCACTCAAACCCACGACGTCCAGCAACTGATACGCACGCTCGATGTCGTCAGCCTCAAAACGGCGCATCCAGGCTTTGAATGCACCGCTATAGCCCAGGCGACCGGTCAACAGGTTTTCCATGACGGTCAGGCGTTCGACCAAGTTGTATTCCTGGAACACCATGCCGATGCGACGCCGCGCCTGGCGCAACGCCGTACCGCGGACATCGGCCAGATCGACCGTGCCGTCAGCGGTTTGCAGCACGATCTCGCCACGCGTCGGATCGATCAGTCGGTTAACGCAACGTAATAGTGTGCTCTTGCCTGTACCCGACGGCCCAATAATGGCCGTGACGCCCTGACCCTGCACATGCAGATTGATGTCTTTGAGTACAGGGTTGCCGGCCCGGTATTCCTTGACCAGGCCGGAAATGCGTAAAGATGTGGTCATGACTTACTGCTTGCCCTTGTTCTTCGCGGTTTCGCGCTCATACGCGTCGCGGTTAAAGCGTTCGCCACCCTGTTCGGCGACTTGGCGCACGATGGCCCAGTCTTTTTGGTAGGTGACGGGATAAAAGCGATCCGCGTTGTCGAACGCTTTTTTCATCTCTTCGGGGAAGCGATAGTCGTAGAAGCACTTCAGCATCTTGTCGCGGAAAGCCGGTTCCAGGTCATGTGCGTACGAGAACGACGAGGTCGGGAATTTTTCGCTGCGGTAGATGATGCGGAAGTCTTCTTCCTTGACCTGACCACGTTCGACCATGCGGCCAAATACGTCGGATGCCACGGCGGCGGCATCGTAGTCACCGGAGTTCACGCCCATCACGGATTGGTCGTGCTTGCCCGAGAAGATGATCTTGTAGTCTTTGTCGGGGGTCAGGCCTTCTTTGGGAAAGAGAGCAACCGGCGCCATATGGCCCGAGTTTGACGACGGCGAGGTGTGAGCGAGCTTTTTGCCTTTCAGGTCGACCAGGTTTTTATAGGGGCTGTCTTTCTTGACGATGACGATCAGGTTGTAGCCCTGGAAACCATCGGCGTATCCCTTGACCGCAAAAGGTACCGCGCCGGCAATATTCACGGCATAGGCGGTGGGGCCCGTCGAGAATCCGCCTACGTGCAGACGGCCCGAGCGCATGGCTTCGATCTCGGCGGCGTTGCTTTGCACTTGGTAGAACACCACGCGTTTACCGGTGCATTCACCCAGGTACTCGGTGAAGGGCTTGAAAATGTTCGCATATACAGCCGGGTCTTCGACCGGGGTGTAGGTAAATACCAACGTCGAAGGCGTTTTTTGCTGGGAAGCGTCGGTGGGGGTATCCGCGACCAGATCGTTATTGGCGTCGCAATACATCTTGTCGAGGTCCCCGCGATTGGTGCAGGTGTCGGCATCGGCAGCGTGGGCGGCCGGGATACCAAAAATCAAAGTTGCGGCAGCAGTCGCGCGCAGCAGGCGTAAGGCTTGCATGATCGAGTCTCCTCTTGTGCGTTTGAATATGACAAACAAATGACATGTTTTGGGTATTCAAACACAAACAAACGAAACTACTCAAGCGGAAACTGGCCGAGCTTTGTTTTCGGAATTTGTTCGTATTTTTTCTTTTGTTCGTTTTTCGCGCTTTTATGCACGATAGCCGAGCTTGCGCGAAATTTCACGAGCACAGGCCAGTAAGGGTCGGGCAATCGCACCATCCCAGGTGACATCAAACAGGCCCGAGGGGCCCAGGCAGGTCAGGGCCAGGGTGACATTGCCGGTATTGTCAAAGACCGGCACCGACAGGGCGTCGACACCGGGCAGCGGGTTGCCGATCGCGCGCGCCATACCGTGCACGCGGACGTCGGCCAACCGCGCCTCGACGTCGGCATAGGTCACGTTGCGAGGCGGTTGTTGGCCCGCAATGACCGCCGTGTCGCCGGCCTCGCGCTGAATATAGTGCTCGGCAATCTTGGGCGGCAGCCAGGCCGCAAACACCAGGCCGGTGGCTGTATGCAGCATGGACATGACCGTGCCTTTGCGCATATTGACGTGAACAGGATAGCTGGCTTCGGTCATGTGAATCATGGTGGGGCCGTGCGAGCCCAGTACGGCGATGCCCAAGGTGTGCCCAATGCTGGACTGCAACTCGGCAATCTCGGGTAACGCCACGCGCACGGGGTCCAGCCGTTGCAGGCTGACCAGCCCCATTTGCAGGGCAAAGGGTCCCAACTCATATTGGCCGGTGATGCCGTCTTGCTGCACCAGGCCGACCCGGATAAAACTCACCAGATAGGGGTGGGCCTTCGCCGATGTCATGCCAGCAGCGTTGGCCAGATCACGCAGGGTCAACGGCTTGCCGGCTTCTACCAGGGCGGCAAGCAAAGGAAAGCCGACCTCGACGGATTGAATGCTGCGGCGTCCGTCACCGGGCCGGGCCGCCGTGGTGCCTGGGCTTGTCATGCGAGTCGTCCAGCAGCGTTGCGCGCCGCGAGCAGGTGGCTGGCCATCTCGACAAAGCCGCCGCCGCCGTGTCGAGCCGCGACGTAGGCAGGGCGATGCGTCAGGCGATGTAACAGTGCCTGAATGTTGGCCACGCCCACCGACACCGGAAAAAAGGCAAACATGGGTTCATCATTGGGCGAGTCGCCGATGAACACGCATTCGGAGAGCACGTGGTCGATGTCCAATCCCAGCTCCCGTTCAAATAGCGTGCGGGTCATGCTGAGCTTGTCATAGTCGCCGAACCAGCCATTCACGTGAATCGAACTGACTTTGGCCTGCGCGCCGGCCGCCTGAAAAATATCCACGATGCGGCTGACTTCGGTGTCGGGCAGCGGCGGCACGTCTTCACAAAAGTCGATGGCGAGGTCGGCAACGCGGTAATCCTGGTCGCTGGCCACCGCCGTACCGGGTACGTCGCGCAACACCTGGTCGCGAATGGCGTTTAACTGGGCACGGTTTTTCGCACGGGTTTGGGCATCGGCCCAATAGTGGGTTTTCATGCGGCGCGCCACGCGATCGTAGGCGTAATAGAACGCGCCGTTTTCGCCTACGACGGCGCGTACCGGCCACATGCGGGCAATATGGTCACACCAGCCCGCCGGGCGACCCGTGATGGGAATCACTTGAATCCCGGCGGTGTCCAACTGTTCGAGTGCGGCATACGCGTCGGCGGGTAACCGGCCCTCGGTGGTCAGGGTGTCGTCGATATCGGTGAGAACGATGTTGATGCCTGCGGCCACAACGGCGGGTAGAGAGGCAAGATTCTGCATGGTTTTTCTGTCTGATTTTTGATGTGCTGCGTGCGTGCAGTGTACCGTTCGAGGCGCAGGGCAGGGCGCGTGGCGAGGTGCGCCGGACGCTGTCGCCCCGGTTAACGCGAAGGGCGGGTAAAATTATCATTTTTACGCCCGGCTTTCCTGACTTTATGTCCGCTCCGCTTGCTTCCGTCGCCCCCGACGCCGCGCCCGAATCCTTTGATATCGCTTCTGTTGCCGAGATCATCGCCGAGCTGCGCGCCGGTCGTATCGTTATCCTGGTCGACGAAGAAGACCGCGAAAATGAGGGCGACCTCGTCATGGCCGCCGAGTTTGTCACGCCCGAGGCCATTAACTTCATGGTTACGTACGGACGCGGCCTGGTTTGCCTGACGCTCACCGAAGAGCGTTGCCGACAGCTCGAGCTGCCCCTGATGGCCAGCCGCAACGGCACACGCTACGGCACCAACTTTACCCAGTCCATCGAGGCCGCGGTCGGTGTAGAGACCGGTATTTCCGCCTCCGACCGTGCCCGCACCATTCAGGTCGCTGTGGCACGCGACGCCAAGCCCAGCGACCTGGTGCAACCGGGCCATATTTTCCCGGTCCGGGCGGTGCCTGGCGGGGTGCTCGTGCGCGCTGGCCATACCGAGGCGGGTTGCGACTTGACTGCGATGGCGGGTCTGACGCCGGCCGCCGTCATCTGCGAGATCCTCAATCCCGACGGTACGATGGCCCGCCTGCCCAATCTGGTCGAGTTCGCGCGCGAGCACAACCTGAAAATCGGCACTATTGCCGATCTGATCCAATATCGCAGCGAGCACGAGTCCGTCGTCAAGCGTGTCGGTGATCGCGCCATGCAAACCGCGTGGGGCGAGTTCCGCGCCGTGGCGTACCAAGACACCGCCAACGGCTCTGCCCATCTGGCACTGGTGCACGGTGATATTGATCCGCAACGCGAAACCCTGGTGCGGGTGCACGAGCCCGCCTCCATTCTGGACGCGCTGGATACAGGCGAGACCGACCATAGCTGGGGTGTTGGACGCGCATTGCAAGCCATCACCAAGACGCCCGCGGGTGTCGTGGTGCTGATGAATTGCCAGTCGTCCACCGAGCACCTGTTCGAGCAGATCGCCGGTTGGACAGGTGCCGACGAGCACCCCCGTACCGATGGCGATCGCTACGGACTGCGCACCTACGGTATTGGCGCCCAGATTTTGCGTGATTTGAATGTCGGCCAGATGCGTTTGCTGGCCCGTCCACGCAAAATGCCCAGCATGGCCGGTTTTTCCCTGACCGTTACGGGTTACGATTGCGACCCTGCTACCTCCGCCACCTCTCATTTAGGCTGAAACATGAATCCTTACATCCTCACTCCTGATTTGAATGGCGAAGGGCTGCACATCGGCATCGTGCGCGCTCGCTTTAACGAAGAAATCGGTCAAGCCGAGCTTGACGCCTGCCTGCAGCAACTGGCTGAGCAGGGCGTCGACGAGCGCGATGTCATGGTGGTCACGGTACCCGGCGCGCTCGAGATGGGCGTGACGCTGTCCCACATGGCCGAAACATTCGAGTTCGACGCTCTGATCGCCCTGGGTGCGGTCATCCGCGGCGAAACGTACCATTTTGAAGTCGTCAGCAACGAAATGGCCCGTTCCATTTCGCGCATCTCTCTGGAAACTGGCATCCCCGTGGCCAATGGCGTCCTGACCGTCGACACCGACGAGCAGGCACAGGCCCGTGCGGCCGGCAAGGGCCGCGATTGCGCCCTGGTCGCCGTCGAAATGGCCAACCTGGTCGCGGCGCTTGAGCCCGAAGAGGGCGACGACGACGAGGACGAAGACGAGGACGAAGATTTTGACGACAAATAAACCGATCGCCGCGGATAGCGCTGCCCAGGCACGTGCCAGCGCCCGCAGCGCCCGCCGCCGTGCCCGCGAATTCGCCCTGCAGGGCGTATACGCGTGGCTGCTGCGTGGTGGCGAAGGCACGCAAGAGGCCGGTGAGATTGATGCTCACCTGCGCGATGCCGAAGACTTTTCCGAAGCCGACGCGCAGTGGTTTCGGACGCTCTTGCACGGCGTGTTTCGCGAAGCTCCCGGCTTGCGCGAACGCTTTACCCCTTATGTCGACCGTCCGCTTAATGAATTGTCACCCGTCGAGCACGGCATTCTGCTGATTGGCAGCTACGAGCTAGTGCATCACGTCGAGGTCCCTTATAAGGTTGCCATCAACGAGGCGGTCGAGCTGGCCAAGTCGTTTGGCGGCACCGACGGATTCAAGTTCGTCAATGGCGTGCTCGACAAGCTGGCTGCCGACGTACGGGCTACCGAAGTCCGCAGCGCGGCCTCTCAACGCCGTTAAGCGCAGGCCGGGGCTTTGCGGCAGGGCCCAGCATGGAGGCCTCTGTGGCGTCTGAGTTCGATCTGATTTCGCGCTATTTCAAGCGGCCCGCGCCTGCCGGCCTGCTGGGCGTGGGCGACGATTGCGCGCTGTTTCCGGTGCCCGCCGGCATGCGGGTCGCGACCAGCACGGATCTGCTTATCGAAGGGCGGCACTTCTTTCCTGACGTCGATCCCAAGGCGCTCGGCCATAAGTCTCTGGCCGTTAATCTGTCCGATTTAGCCGCCATGGGCGCGCAGCCGATCGGTTGCGTGCTCGGGTTGGCGCTGCCGCGGGCCAGCGAACCCTGGCTGGCCGCCTTTGCACAGGGTTTTCATGACCTGGCCGACGCGCAGGGTTGTCCGCTGATCGGTGGCGACACGACGCGCAGCCCGCACGATCTCGTGATCAGTGTGACGGTCTTTGGTGCGGCACCTGCCGGTCGTGCACTGCATCGCGATGCGGCGCAAGTGGGTGACCAGATCTGGGTGTCCGGCGCATTGGGTGCCGCGGATGTGGCCTATCGTCTGCTCGCTGGCCAGTTACCCGCCGACGCCATGTTGCTGGCGGCGACGCGTCGGGCGCTCGAGTGGCCCGAGCCGCGTGTCGCGCTCGGACAGGCCTTGGTCGACGTCGCGCATGCTGCCATCGATGTCTCTGATGGCCTGTTACAGGATCTGGGGCATATATTGTCGGCCAGTCATGTGGGCGCGCAATTGCAATACGACGCGATGCCCATCGCACCCTCGCTACAGGGGTTACCGCCGACCGCTGTCAGGCAGGCGGTACTGGGCGGCGGTGATGTGTACGAGCTCTGCTTTACCGCTGCGCCCGACCAGCATGTTCGGGTTACCGAGGTTGCCGCGCATGCGGGCGTGTCCGTGACTGCTATTGGCCACATTACACAGGATCCCGGCCTGATCGTGGTCGGTGCAGACGGCCAACCTATGCGCAGCTTGCCGCGCGGTTTCGATCATTTTCCGGTGTCCTGATTCATGTCAAATTCTTCTCGCGATTCGTCCAGCGACTCGTCTGCCACCTCCATGCGCGATCGTGCGCGGGTCCGTTACCCCAAGCCGTCCTGGGTCATGAAAGACCCTGGACGGTTGATCGCCTTTGGCTTTGGTAGCGGCTTGCTTCGCCCCGCATCGGGCACCTGGGGGACCTTGCTGGCCTGGCTGATTTGGGCCGCCGCCGCGGGGGCGGCTCCCGATCCGGCCATCGGCGTATTTCTGGCCCTGGCATTTCTCTATGGTTGCTGGGCGTGCCATCGCGTGGCGCGCGAATTACAGGTGGAGGATCATGTCGGCATCGTGTGGGACGAGATGGTCGCTTTCTGGCTGGTCTTGTGGCTCACGCCCGACACCTTCTACGCACAGTTGCTCGCTTTTGGTTTGTTCCGCCTCTTCGATATTGCCAAGCCGCCGCCTATCAAATACTTTGATGCCAAGGTCAAGGGCGGCTTTGGCGTGATGTGGGATGACATCGTTGCGGCTGCCTATGCATTGCTGATCATGGCGATTCTTGTGCGCTTTGGAGTCTTCTAATGAGCATACCGTCCAAGCCCGTGCCCGGATTGGCGCCGGCCTCGCTCTCTCAGGCCCAGGCTTTAGGCCTGGCCGAACGTCTGGGTGTCGCGTTGCAGCGACGCGGATTGATCGTGGGCACGGCAGAGTCCTGCACAGGGGGCTTGGTGGCGGGGGCAATTACCGCCGTTGCCGGTTCCAGCGAGTGGTTCGACCGCGGTTTCGTGACCTACAGCAACGCTGCCAAAATGGCCGATCTCAGTGTGTCGGGCGATACCCTGGATCGCTATGGCGCCGTAAGCGAAGCCGTCGCGCTGGAAATGGCCAATGGCGTGTTGCTGGCCACTCCCCAGGCGCATATTGCCGCGTCGACGACCGGCATTGCGGGGCCAGGGGGTGCCACGCCCGGCAAGCCGGTGGGCATGGTGTGTTTCGGGTTCGCATTGCGCGGGCCGGATGGCATTACCTCGCGTGCTTTTACGGAGGTCTTTCCGGGCGACCGTACACAGGTCAGACAGGCCTCGGTGGTGTATGCCCTGCGCGGGCTGCTGGAATTGATTGGCGAGCCTGTCAGTCGCACCCGGTCGTGAGTTTCGCTCGCCGGGTTGATTATCGACCGAGCGTATTAACGAACTAACTAACGAACGGCGTTGATGGCGTCGCGCAGATCGCGCGCGGCGGTAGCGGCGGCCTCGCGCCAGTCGTCGGCGCCACTGGCATACAAAATTGCGCGTGACGAGTTGATCATCATGCCGGCGCCTGCCGCATTACGTCCCGCATTCACCGTGGCGGTGATGTCGCCACCTTGGGCGCCGATACCCGGCACCAGCAGGGGTAAGGTATCGCCAATGCGCTGGCGCACTGCCGCCAATTCCTTGGGAAATGTCGCGCCGACTACCAGGCCGCATTGACCTCCGGTATTCCATTTGTCCGCCACCAGGCCCGCCACGTGCAAATAGAGCGGTTCGCCGTTGTCCAGCGTCAAGAACTGCAGATCGGATCCGCCGGGGTTCGAGGTCCGGCACAGCACAATCACGCCGCGATCCTTCCATGCCAGATAAGGCTCGATTGAATCCAGCCCCATATACGGATTGACCGTCAGCGCATGCGCGCCATAACGCTCGTAGGCTTCGCGAGCATAGTGCTCCGCCGTCGATCCGATATCGCCGCGCTTGGCGTCCATCACAATCGGCAGGTCAGGATGCTGGGTGCGGATATGCGCGCACAGTGCTTCGAGTTGGTCTTCGGCGCGGTGTGCCGCAAAGTACGCGATCTGCGGCTTGAAGCTGCATGCGTAGGGCGCGGTGGCGTCCACGATGTCGCGGCAGAACTGAAAAATCGCATCCGGTTTACCGTCAAGCTCACGCGGAAAGCGTTGCGGATCCGGGTCCAGGCCCACCTGCAGCAGGGTGTTGCCGGTAGCCCAGGCTTGTTCGAGTTGTTGAATGAAGGTCATGGGATCAGTGTAGTTTGACGCGTGGATGCGTACGGCGCAGCAATAGACGTGCCAAAGCGAGCGTGCCCGTGCGCCAAATACCCAGCACTGCATGGTGATGCATCAGGTGCAGGCTCATGTACATCAGACGCGCCAGTGTACCGCTGACAAATAGCCCACGTCCTGCCAGTTTGCCCATCAGGCTGCCCACCCCCGTGTCTTGGCCCAGCGATACCAGCGAACCGTGATCGCGATAAACGTACGGTTCCGTGGGCTCCGGCGTTTTACGAATGCGGGCCGTCAGCTTGCGGACTAAATAGCTGGCCTCTTGGTGTGCAGCCTGCGCGCGAGCGGGTACCGTACGACCCTCTTCGCCCGTGGGCACGGCGCTGCAATCGCCCAGTGCCAGAATATTCGGGTCCGGAGATTCGAGCTGGCCGTTGACGATCAACTGGCCAATGCGATTGACGGGCATGTCCAGAGTCGCCATCAATGGCAGGCCCTGAATCCCCGCCGCCCACATACACAGGCCCGCTGCAAACTCGCGTCCATCAGCCGTTCTGACGTGATCGGCCGTGACCTCGGCCACCCGGCAATCAGTCTCTACACGGATGCCCAGCTCTGTCAATCGCGTATGGGCGGCGTTGGAAATCTTCTCGGGTAGTGCGGACAAAATGCGCGGAGCGCCTTCGACCAGCGTAATTATCAAATCCCGATCCGCACGGAAATTCTGCAACCCGTAAGCGGCCACCATGCCGCCAGCCTCATGCAGCTCGACCGCCAACTCGACGCCCGTTGCGCCGCCGCCCACGATGACCACGTTCAATTCGGCAGAGGGGTTTTGCACCTTGGCGTTATCCACCTGCACCATGGCCTTGAGCATGGTCAGGCGAAAAGCCTCGGCGCTTTCGGTTGTGTCCAGCGTCACCGCATGCTCGGCCGCACCCGGTGTATTAAAGAAGTTGGAAACACTGCCCAGCGCCATCACCAACGTGTCGTACTGCAACTCGCGTTGGGGAAGCACGACATCGCCTTGTGGATCTTGTACCTCTGCCACCGTAATGCAACGCCGTTCGCGATCCACGGCCTGGACTTCACCGAGCGTGAACGTGAACCCGCACAGGTTGGCCAGCATCAAGTACGACAGGCCCTCTTGGTAAATATCCAGCGTCCCGGCGGCCGCCTCGTGCAACGAGGGTTTCCATATATGGATAGGCCGGCTATCGACCAACGTGACGTGTTTGGGACCGTGCTTGCGGCCGAGCTTGGCGGCAAGCTCTAACCCACCGGCGCCACCGCCGATGATGATGACATGATGGGGCTCGCCAGAGGTAGCCCGAGAGGACGCTTGGTTCATATGCGAAGTATAAAGTGCGTTGGCTCCAAGCGTGCTGACGCAATAGTCTTTTGACTGCTTCCTTCCCTAAAGGAAAAGGGATTCCCACTTCACAGAACCGAGCCATTTGCGCATCAACACTCATGCACTCAGGTCTTGCCGTTTCTCCATGGGCTAACACCGCCAGCCCGGCGGCTAATACGTTATGTACTGCGTTAAGGATAGAACCGGAACCGGACGCTCAAGTCGGTAGACAGCCGAGCCATCAACTGTTTGCCGTAGCCGGCCCGTCGCTTGCCTTTCCGCTCGGCTTCGACGATCCGGCGACCGATCTCCCACTAACTGGCCGTCATCAGGGCATTAACTCTGCGTGCTGCTGTCTGGCACGAGGCATTGAGCAGCTCCACAATGCCGCCATGGCAGGGGTTGGCAGGGTTGGCGGCTGAACTACGACATCACAAAGCGGCTGATCGCGACGCCTACCCACACCGCGACGGTGAACAACAGCATGAGCATGACTGCCGCGCTACCGAGATCTTTGGCGCGCCCCAACAGCGTATGCGTCTCGACCGATAGGGCATCGGCCACGGCTTCAATTGCGGAGTTCAGCAATTCCACGACCAGCACCAGAATGACCGAGGCAATCAGGATAAAGACCTCGTCCGTGGTGCGCCCCAGAAAAAAGGCGGCCGGGATCAACAAAATCGCCAGCACGAGTTCCTGGCGGAACGCGGCTTCGTACTTAATCGCGGCATGCAGACCCTGCAGCGAATAACGCAAGGCATTCACGATGCGGCGTAGGCCGCCCGAGCTTTTATAGGGCGAAGGATGCGGAGATTGGGACATGAAGGCGACACATAGAAGTAGGCGGGTCGTTTTTAACAGATTCGTATTGCTTGCGTCAGAGGGGGGCGGTTGACGCCTAGCGCAAACCCTAATTGTGAGGCTTCCCCAGTTGGGTGCAAGATGCGGAAAAATTGGTAAGGCCACTTTACCTCTTTGCCTGTTCTCTCTTTTTCCCTTTTTATGCCTTTTCAGCCCATCGAGCCTCGCCGCCTGTACCGCCAGATTGCCGATCAACTGCGCCTGTTGATTCAGAGCGGTGAGTTTCCTATCGGTGCGCGCCTGCCGCCTGAACGTGACTTGGCGCTCAAGCTGGGCGTGTCCCGACCGTCCGTGCGCGAAGCCCTGATCGCGCTGGAGGTCGAAGGCCTGGTCGAGGTCCGCATGGGCTCGGGTATTTATGTGCACAGCCGCGATGCGGCGAACAGCGTGGTGGCCGAAAGCCCGCTGGAAACCATTCGCGCCCGTCAGTTGGTCGAGGGCGAATTGGCTGCTCAGGCCGCCGAGTTAGCGCAACCGACCCAAGTGGCAGCATTACGCGAGGCGCTTCAAACCATGCGGGATGAGGCGGCCGCCGGACAGGTGCCTATTCAGGGGGATCGCCTGTTTCACCTGCGCGTCGCTGAAATGACGGGCAACTCCGTGTTGCTGCGCGTGGTAGGTGATCTATTCGACGAACGTCACAATCCGCTCTCGGTCAAGCTGGGCGACTACTTTGAGAACCCCGCAAGCTGGAAGGCGGCGATCGCCGAGCATGGCCTGGTCGTCGAGGCCATTGCGGCGGGCGACGCGGTGCGTGCACGCGATGCCATGCGCCATCACTTGTCGTGTTCATATGATCGCCTGATGGCCAATTGGGTGCCCACATCAGACAAGGTGAAAACATGACGCTGGCATGCAGAATTCATGGCGCGCGCGACCTGCGCCTGGAGGCCGATGACGAGGCCCCTCTGGCGCCAACCGACGTCGAATTGCGGCTGGGGGCGGCGGGCATCTGCGGATCTGATCTGCACTATTACCTGCATGGGCGTGTCGGCGCCTTTGTGATTCGAGAGCCGCTCATTCCCGGCCATGAGGCATCGGGCGTGGTGCTACGCGTGGGCGCCGCGGTCACGCGGGTACAGCCCGGCATGAAGGTCGCCATTAATCCATCCCATCCCTGTGGTCAATGCGACTATTGCCGCGTCGGCCGCGACAACCTGTGTCGCAACATGCGTTTTCTAGGCAGCGCCAGTGTCTATCCACACGTGCAGGGAATGTTTCGTGAGCGCTTCGTCATGGGCGAACGTCAACTCACGCCCGTGCACGAGGATATTTCACTGGGGGAGCTGGCCTGTGCCGAGCCGCTCTCCATTGGTCTGCATGGTGTGAATCGAGCGGGCCCATTGTTGGGTAAAACCGTGTTGGTCGCGGGGGCAGGCACCATCGGTTGTATGACGGTGATCGCGGCTCGACTCGCGGGCGCGGCGCGCGTGATTGTGACGGATATCGCCGATCGTCCGCTGCGGATGGCGACCGAAGTCGGGGCCGACGAGTCCATACGGTCCGACCAGGTGGCGCCTGCAGATTTAGTAGAACTGGCCGATGTCGCCATCGAGGCCGCTGGCAATCTGGGCGCACTGCAGACCTGTCTGAGTGCGACTCGCCGAGGTGGCCGCATCGTACAGGTGGGAACATTACCCGCAGACGATATTGCTTTTCCCGCCAACAACATCATGGCACGCGAGCTGGATTACGTCGGTGCGTTTCGCGCGGGTCTCGAGTTTGATTGGGCCGTCTCGTTCCTGCGTACGCGCCGGGTCGATGTGCGGCCATTAATGAGTGCGCAATTGCCACTCGAGCGTGCGGTCGAGGCCTTCGAATTGGCGGCCGATCGCAAGCGCAGTACCAAGGTGCAACTTGTATGTGATTCCTGACCACCACCAAAGGCAGCGGCCATTATTAAAAGACACGCCGCCACCTGCTCAACCTCAAGAGAGGAGACAACAATGAAGCAAGGCAACGCCATCAAGTCGCTACTGGCCATCGCTGCCCTGACCGTATCAGGCAGTGCATTGGCGCAGACAACGTTGAAGTGGGCACACGTCTACGAGACCTCCGAGCCATTTCACACCAGCTCGGTTTGGGCTGCAAAAGAAATCGAAAAACGCACCAATGGCCGCTATCACATTGATGTGTATCCCGCCTCGCAACTGGGCAAGGAAAACGACATCAACCAGGGCCTGACGCTAGGCACGGTGGATATGATCATTTCCGGTTCCAGCTTTGCCGCCAAGAGCTTTCCGCGTATCGGCGTGACGTATTACCCGTATACCTTCCGCAGCCCCGAGCATCTGCTGGCCTATACCAAGAGTGATATCTACAAGACGCTGACCAAGGGGTACGAGGAAAAAAGCCGCAACCATATCGTCGCGACGACCTACTACGGCACGCGTCATTCCACCTCCAATCGCGCGTTCACGACCTGCGAGGGCATGCAGGGCCTGAAAATGCGGGTGCCCGACGTGCCCGCTTATTTGGCCATGCCGCGCGCTTGCGGCGCCAACACGTCGCCCATTGCTTTTGCGGAGGTGTACCTTGCCTTGCAAAACGGTACGGTCGAGGCCCAGGAAAACCCGTTGACCACCATCGAGGCCAAAAAGTTTTTCGAGGTTCAGAAGAACATCGTTCTGACCGGCCATATCGTCGATCACCTGAATACCGTCATCTCGGGAAAATTATGGAAAAGCCTGTCCGAAGAAGATCGCAAGATTTTTACGGAAGTGGCTCAGGAGGCTGCCGCCACGGCCTCAATGGAAGTCGTCAAACGTGAAAAAGAACTGGTCGATGTGTTTCGCAAAAAAGGCCTGAACGTTGCGGAAGTCGATACCAATGCGTTCCGCGAGATCGTGCTGAAGAAAGTGCCGTTCGAGCAATACGGCTACGAAAAAGCCGATTGGGAAGCCATTCAGGCGATCAAGTAGATCCGGTGGGGTGCCGCGGTCTGCGGCACCCGCGATACGACATCGATAGGAGGAGCACATGCACGTGAACGCCGGGGCCAGTACGCCCCCCATAGTTCAGTACGGTGCCGATGGCGACGACGATACTGCGGCTCATTCGCACGAAACATCCGTTGAGTCCATTGTCCACAGCTTCGAGGAAGCCGACCAGCAGCATGACGTCGATCTGTCTGGCTACGCGTTTGAAGACTGGTTTTGCCTGACGCTGTTCTGGATCATGGCGGCATTGGTATTTCTGCAGTTTTTCACGCGCTACGTGTTGAACAATTCGTTTGCCTGGACGGAAGAACTGGCCGTCTACGCATTGATCGGTGTGGTGTTCATGGGCTCCGCTATGTGTGTCCGTATCTGCCGTCATATTCAGGTTGATTTCCTGTATCGCTATTTGCCCAAAGGCCTTGCCCGCGTGTTGGCCACGCTGATCGATGTCTTGCGCACGGTGTTCTTCGGCTATGCCGTGTGGCTGGTGTATGTCTACATCGATTTGGTGGGTGTAGAACCCATGACCACCATTATGTGGAACAAGTCCTATGTGTACTGGCTGGCGCTGGCCGGCTTTGTCATGATGTTTGTGCGCTCGATACAGGTCAGCGTGCAGAACTGGCGCCAGGGCTACTCGTCGCTGGAAAACCCCGCCGCCTATCAATCGCTGGACTGACCCACGGCCAAGGAGCTCGTATGGGAATTCTGATCGGAACCTTCCTGTTGTTGATGATCTTTGGCGTGCCGGTGGCCGTGTCGATGGCTGGTGCTTCATTGTTGTTTGTATTGTGGTCGGGCAGCGTGCCTGATGTGGTGATCGCCCAACGCATGATCGCCGGTGTCGAGTCGTTTCCGCTCTTGGCCGTGCCGTTTTTTATCCTGGCAGGCAATTTGATGAATATCGCTGGTATTACCGGCCGTATTTATAACTTCGCGGTCGCGTTAGTGGGTTGGATGCGTGGTGGGCTGGGTCAGGTCAATATTGTGGGCTCGGTTGTGTTCGCTGGCATGTCGGGTACGGCCATTGCCGATGCCGCTGGTTTGGGCACGATCGAAATCAAGGCGATGAAAGATCATGGCTACGACACCGAATTCGCCGTGGGTGTGACGGCGGCCTCGGCCACGCTGGGTCCGATTCTGCCGCCGTCGTTGCCCTTTGTGATTTACGGCATGATGGCCAACGTGTCGATTGGGTCGCTGTTCTTGGCGGGTATCGTGCCCGGTCTCGTATTGACCCTGTTGATGATGTTTACCGTGGCTTATTTTGCCCGCAAGAATAACTGGGGCGGCGATGTACCGTTCGACTGGAAACTGCTGGGCGCCGCCGCGGTCGAGGTGGCGGTGGTGCTGGCCTTTCCGATGTCTATCTGGGGGATGACGGAGTTTGGCGTGTCGGCCAATACGGCGACGCTTGTGGCATTCGTCGCGTTGTTGGCTGCTGACTGGTATTTTGATTTCTCGGCCGTGATGGCGCTGATGGCGCCTGTGATCCTCATCGGTGGCATGACGATGGGTTGGTTCACGCCGACCGAGGCGGCTGTCGCCGCCGTGATCTGGGCACTGTTCCTGGGCCTGGTGCGTTACCGCTCGATGTCGCTGCGCACACTTGCCAAGGCGACATTCGACACCATTGAAACCACTGCGTCAGTGCTGTTTATCGTGACGGCCGCCTCGGTATTTGCGTGGTTGTTGACGACCACCCAGGCGGCCCAGACATTGACCGACGCGATTTTGGCGGTGACGCAAAACAAATGGGTGTTTTTGTTGTTGGCGAACCTGCTGATCCTGGTCGTGGGGTGTTTCATCGACACCATTGCCGCCATCACCATTTTGGTGCCGATCTTGCTGCCGCTCGTGTTGAAGCTGGGTATCGATCCTATCCATTTCGGCTTGGTCATGACCTTGAACCTGATGATAGGCCTGCTGCATCCCCCATTGGGGATGGTGCTGTTCGTCTTGGCGAGGGTGTCAAAACTGTCGGTCGAGCGCACTACCATGGCTATCTTGCCCTGGCTGGTGCCCTTGTTCCTGGCGCTGATCGTCATTACCTACGTGCCCAGCGTCAGCATGTGGCTGCCTGATTTGGTCGGAGGCGGTCGTTAATGGACAGCTTCGGCGATACGCCCGTCATTCGTATTCATCCCGCCGACAATGTCGTGATTGCGCGTCGGCAATTAGTGGGCGGCACACGGTTGCCCACTGAAAACGTCACCGTAGCCGGGCTGGTGCCACCCGGCCACAAGGTGGCGATCAGGGCGATTGCGGCCGGACAACCGGTACGCCGCTACAACCAGATCATCGGCGTTGCGCGGCAAGCGATCGCACCCGGCCAGCACGTACATAGTCACAATCTGGCGTTCTCCGATTTCGAGCGCGACTATGCAGTGGGCCAGGATGCCCATGCCACCGACTACGTGGCCAAGCCCGCTACCTTTGATGGCATTGTGCGCGCGGATGGGCGTATCGCCACGCGCAACTACATTGGCGTGTTGACCTCGGTGAATTGTTCGGCCACGGTGGCGCGCGCGATCGCCGATCATTTTCGTCGCGATGTCCATCCCGATGCGCTGTCCGCTTACCCTAATGTTGACGGTGTGGTGGCGCTGACTCACGGCGCGGGCTGTGCCACCGGTAGCGATGGCGAGCCTCTGCGGGTACTGCGCCGCACGTTGGGGGGGTATGCGCGACATCCGAACTTCGGTGCATTGATGGTGGTGGGCCTGGGATGCGAAACCAATCAAATCGGTGGCTTGATGGAACAAGAGCATCTGCAGGAAAGCGGCCGTCTACACACGTTCAGTATTCAGGGCACTGGTGGCACACGACTTGCCGTGGCGCGGGGCATTGCGCTCATCGAACAGATGCTCGATGACGTTAATCGCGTGCAGCGCGAACCTGTGCCGGCTAGTGATCTGATCGTGGGTTTGCAGTGCGGCGGCTCCGATGGCTATTCCGGTATCAGTGCCAACCCGGCGTTGGGCGCTGCCGTGGACTTGCTCGTACGTCACGGCGGGGCAGCGATCCTGTCCGAGACGCCGGAAATCTACGGCGGCGAGCACCTGCTGACGCGTCGAGCGGTATCGACGGGCGTTGCGGACAAGCTGCTGGCGCGCCTGCGTTGGTGGGAAAACTACTGCGCCCGTAATGATGCCGAAATGGATAACAACCCCTCTGCCGGCAATAAAGCCGGTGGGTTGACCACTATCCTGGAAAAATCACTGGGCGCTATTGCCAAAAGCGGCACCACCAATCTGGTTGATGTCTACGAATACGCGCAGCCCGTCACTGCACGCGGGCTGGTGTTCATGGATACGCCGGGCTACGACCCGGTGTCAGCCACGGGGCAAGTGGCCGGTGGCGCCAATTTGATTTGTTTTACGACGGGCCGCGGGTCGGCCTATGGCTGTGCGCCGTCGCCATCGTTAAAGCTCGCGACCAATACCGAACTGTGGCGACGTCAGGCCGACGACATTGATATCAACTGCGGTGAAGTCGTCGATGGCGAGTGCGATGTGCAAGCCATGGGCGAGCGCATTTTCCGTTTGATGCTGGACACCGCCTCGGGCCGCCGCAGCAAGAGCGAAATCCATGGCTATGGACAGAATGAATTCGTGCCCTGGCAGTTGGGGGCCGTGATGTAGCAAGCACGCAGTACGGGTAAGCGGCGCGGGGCCGCGGATTCATCTACTCAGGTTCTCTATGCAGATCACTAACGCACGTGTCATCGTTTGCAGTCCGGGACGTAATTTCGTCACTCTGAAAATCGAAACCGATCAAGGCCTGACGGGTATAGGCGACGCCACCTTGAATGGTCGAGAGCTCGCCGTGGCCAGTTACCTGACCGATCACGTGGTGCCTTGTCTGATCGGGCGCGATGCACATCAGATCGAAGACATCTGGCAGTTTTTATATCGCGGCGCGTATTGGCGGCGTGGGCCCGTTACCATGTCGGCCATTGCCGCGGTCGATACGGCGCTGTGGGACATTAAGGCCAAGGCGGCCGGCATGCCATTATATCAGTTGCTGGGGGGCAAGAGTCGCACCGGTGTGATGGTGTATGGCCATGCCAATGGCCGCGACATCGAGGAAACCGTCGACGAAGTGCTGCGTTACCGCGACATGGGCTACCGTGCCATTCGCGCCCAAAGTGGCGTGCCCGGCCTGAATGCCGTGTATGGCGTGGGTCGTGGCCGTATGTTCTATGAGCCTGCCGATGCCGATCTGCCGTCTGAACATGACTGGTCAACGGAAAAGTACCTGGACCATGCGCCCAAACTATTTCAGCACGTGCGCGATGCGGTCGGTTGGGACACGCATTTGCTGCACGACGTGCACCATCGATTAACGCCTATCGAGGCGGGGCGATTGGGCAAGTCGCTGGAGCCCTATCGGCTATTTTGGATGGAGGACGCCACACCTGCCGAGAATCAGGAGGCATTCCGGCTGATCCGCCAGCACACGGTGACGCCGCTAGCGGTGGGTGAAATCTTCAATTCGATCTGGGACTGCAAAGACCTCATACAGAACCAACTGATCGACTATATCCGCACCACCGTCGTCCACGCCGGTGGTATCAGCCATCTGCGTCGCATCGCTGATCTTGCCGCCCTGTATCAAGTCCGCACGGGTTGTCATGGCGCTACCGATTTGTCGCCCATTTGCATGGGCGCAGCCTTGCACTTCGATTTGTGGGTCCCCAACTTCGGTATCCAGGAATACATGCGCCATACCGAGGAGACCGATGCCGTGTTTCCGCATGCCTACAGCTTTGCCGATGGCATGATGGTCCCGGGTGATACGCCCGGTCATGGCGTGGATATCGACGAGGCACTCGCCGCCAAGTATCCTTATCAGCGCACCTACCTGCCGGTGAATCGTCAGGCCCACGACGGTACGTTGTGGCATTGGTAGCAGGATGTTTGCGCGTCTGAACAACGCTGCTCTGGGCAGCCTGCCTGCCGACATCGGCCGTCCAGCATACGATCGCACACGCTTGCGGCCCGGCATTGTGCATCTGGGGATCGGCGCATTTCATCGCGCGCACCAGGCGCCTGTCACCGATATGGCGTTGGCGGCTACCGGCGATTTGCGCTGGGGTATCGTGGGCGTATCGCTGCGCAGCGCGGATACGCACGAGGCGTTGGCGCCCCAAGACGGCCTGTACACTTTGTCGCTGCGCGATTCTGACGCAGAAGGGACGCCACGCGAGCAGTTGTCCGTTGTGGGGGCAGTGCTGCGTGTACTCGTGGCGGCCAATGATCCTGACGCCGTATTGGCCCAGATCGCGCACCCCGATACACGCATCGTCAGCCTGACCGTGACAGAAAAAGGCTATAGCTACGAACCGTCCAGCGGACGTCTGCGTCGCGATGATCCCGATATCGTGCACGATCTAGCCCATCCCGAGGCGCCACGCACTGCTCTGGGCATGCTCGTGTATGGTCTGGCGCGCCGCCGCCATGCAGGCCTGCCGCCTATCACGCTGATGTCGTGCGACAACCTGCCGTCCAATGGCAATACTCTGCGCGGCCTGGTGCTGGAATTGGCGAATGCCTGTGATCCCGCACTGCATGACTGGATCGCGGCGCACTGTACGTTTCCGAACGCCATGGTTGATCGCATCGTGCCGCGTACCGTCGATACCGACCGGCAGCGCATCTCTGCGCGTCTACACAGACAAGACGCGTGGCCCGTCGTCGGCGAGCCTTTTCTTGAATGGGTCATCGAAGATCGCTTTGTCGCCGGTCGTCCCGCCTGGGATCAGCCTGGTGGCGCGCGTTTCGTGAGCCACGCGGCGCCCTTCGAACAGTTGAAGTTGCGCATGGTCAATGGCCCACATTCCGCGTTGGCCTACCTGGGGGCATCCGCGGGGCTTAGCACCGTCAGCCAGGTGATGGCCGATCCGTTGCTACATGACTACCTTGATGCCCTGATCAAAGAAGAAATCGTGCCCACGTTACCGCCCGTTCCGGGCGTGGATCTAAAGATGATGCGCACGCGTTTGCTGGCCCGCTTTTCGAATCCGGCATTGCCGCATCGTACGCAGCAGATCGCCATGGATGGCTCGCAGAAACTGCCGCAGCGCTTGCTGGGTACGTTGCGCGATCGTCTGCGCGCGGGCGCCGGTTTTGAGCGTCTCGCACTGGCGGTGGCGGCGTGGATGCATTATCTGCGCGGCTACGACGAGCAAGGCAGGGCCTATCCTATCGAGGATCCGTTGGCTGGTGAACTTCAAGCGTGCTTGACGGCCGCGGCACAAAACGAAGGAGCCGACTTGGCGCGTGCGCGCGCATTGATCGGCTATGAACCGGTGTTCGGCGATCTGGCCGGGCACGGCGAGCTTATTAACGCCGTCGCGCGTCACGCGGCTGTCTTGCGGCAAAGCGGTGTGCGTGCCGCCGTGCTGCAAGTGAACGGAGGGCAATAATATGAATGATGCCGCCACATTGCGCCGCTGCCATGCACCCGCTTTGCGAGACTGGGGCCGTCGCTGCTTGCTTGCCATGGATCTTTCCGATACCGATGCGGGCTGTCTGGCCGACAGCTTGGTACAGACGAGTTTGTGGGGGGTAGACTCGCATGGTATCGCCCGTTTGCCTCACTATCTAAATCGATTGGCGCATGGTTCCATTCTGGCGAGACCCGATCTGCGCATTGTGCGCAGCGGTCCCGCTACCGCTCAGGTGCACGGAGGACAGGGACTCGGCATCGTGGTGGCGCATCGCGCTAACCGGCTGGCTATGGAGATTGCGCAGGAAACCGGGGTGGCTGCCGTTGGGGTCAGCGATTCTTCCCATTGCGGTGCGGTGGGTCTATACAGTCGTGCCGCCGCCGAGCGCGGGTTGATCGGTCTGGCATTTACCCATTCCGATTCCGTCGCGGCCCCCTTCGGTGGGCACCGGCCGTTCTTGGGCACGAATCCCATTTCGGTGGCTGTCCCGAGGCAGGATGGTCCTCCTGTGTGCCTGGATATGGCATCGACCGCAATCCCCTGGAATCGCGTCATGAATGCTCGTCGAGAAGGACATGCGCTGCCCCCTGGCGTCGCCCTGGACGAGGCCGGCGAGGACGCCACCGATCCACAACTCGCGCGCGCCCTACGGCCGTTGGGTGGCCTGGAGCAAGGCTACAAGGGCTATGGGCTGGCGTTGATGATCGAACTGCTGTGCGGCCCATTGAACGGCAATCCCTTTGGCCCGCATATTTCGTCCATGTATGATCAGCTCGATGTCGCTCGGCGCCTGGGCGCTTTTTTCATCGTGATCGACCCCGCCCGTTTTGCCGGTGGACCCATGCTGGCCGCCGTAGTGGCTCAAATGGCCGGTGAATTGGCCGCCCAACCTGGCCAACCCCGCATGCCAGGTGACCCCGAACAGGCCGCCCAGGATCAACGACTGCGTGATGGCATTCCCATCGAGCCCGGACTATGGCTAGAGTTCCAGCAGTGGAGCGCGCGTCTGGGTATAACGCTACCCGATGCGGGCGAGGCAGGCGCGGCTTAAGCGTGCACGATTCGTGCACGCCCGTTTTTTCCGGCTTTACTTTGAGGCCGCCATCAGATCCACCAAGGTTTTCATCCGTTTTTCCAGCTCTTTCAGTCGCTGACTCCATTGCGCACCCGGCATAAACGCCAGCACCGGTGCATCGGCCTTGCCGGCCTCCAGGAAGCCAGGGTCTTTCATCGTGGCCTCCACCGCATCTTGGACACGTTTTGCGATGTCGTCGGGTAGCGCGAGCGGCCCGGCGATACCGCGTTCAGACGAGATCTGCAAGTCATAGCCCTGTTCCGCCAGCGTAGGCACGCCGTTGGCCGCACGCTTGGCGCCCCACAGCGCAACGCCCACTAACGGTGTGCCGGGTTGTCCGAGTTCCAGGGCTTCACCGGTCGTCATCATGACGTAGTCGACATGCTTGCCGATGAGCGAAGCCTTGGCTTCCCCATTGCCTTTGTAGGGGATCGAGGTGAATTTGAATCCCGCGTCCCGGCCGAGTTCCAGCATGCCCAGATGACCCGTGGTGCCGTCGCCCGAGTGGCCTATCGAAAATGAGGTGTTCTTGGCTTGCGCGATGAAATCTTTCAGTGTGATGGGCTTGCCCGCATCGCGATTGCCCACCAGCATGGCCGGGTCATCGACAATGCGTGCGATCGGGCGGATCTGGTCGGGTTGATAGATGGTCTTGCGGTACATCGGCAAAAAGACATAGCCGGGTACGTTGATCATGCCCAATGTGTAGCCATCGGGTTTGGCATTCTGGATATAGTTATTGGAAATCTCGCCGCTGGATCCGGGTTTATTGACGACGACGATGCGGGCCGACTCGCCCAGGCGTTTTTCCATGAAACGCGCCAGGTTGCGCGCCATCACATCCGTGCCGCCGCCAGGCGCGAAACCGACTACCAATTCAATTGGCTTGTCGTCGGGCCACGCCGCCATCGCTGTCTGCGACAGCATGCCAGCACCTATGAAGATGATACTGCCGAGCGTCTTGCCCATGGATTTGTCTCCTGTATGGGTATAGTGAAGGCCAAGCGTTAAGTGACTGGACGGCAGGCGGAGTGCCTGCCGCGTCGTCCGTGCACGTCGTTTTTCTTGATTGCGCTTTTATCAGAATGGTTGCAACCCTAGGGCGGTCCGGAAACGGTTTTTGATGAACGGGCCATCGCGCGGCGGCAGCTTGCGGGGCGGCTCCTCGACTTCAATGAAAACCTGTGCAAAAGCCACGCCGGCGCGAGCCTGAATGCGATCGGTGATGTCATTGCATCCCGCCAGGCTGTCGATGGTGAAGGCGTCGGCGATACCAAACCCCTTGGCGACCGCCACGAGATCGGTACCCAGGCTGGAGTGGCTGCGCTGCATACCTGTCTCGCCAAAATGGCCGTTGTCGAGCACGACGATGGTGAGGTTCTTCGGTTGCTTGGCGCCGATGGTGGCCAGGCTGCCGATGCCCATCAGTTGTTCTCCATCCCCCGTGATGACCACCACGGGCTTGTCGGGCTGCGCTAATGCCAAGCCTAACCCCATGGGAGCGGCGCCGCCCATGGCGCCCCATAGATAGTAGTTACGGTCGCGATCGCCGGCGGCGAATACATCGTAGGCGGCCGACCCCAGCCCGGTGATCACCAGCGCATCGGGAACGCCGACCAGCAATCGGGCGACGAACTCGCGGCGGTCGGCTCGCTGTTGGGTGGTTTGATTCATTATTTGCGCTCCCACTTTTTTCGGCCGATCAGGTTCTGACTCAGCAATACGGCCACTTTTTCACCGGCCTCAAAGGCGGCGTCGAATCCCGCACTTACGATTTCCTCGACCTCGTCCGGATGGGAAACGCGTAGCACGTGGATGCCCATCAGTTCCAGGGCGGCCTGCGTGGCCTTGCCCATGGGGCCCTGCCAAGGGTTGAACTCGGCATACTCGCCGCGCATCGTGACCAAGGTAAAGAACGGAAAATCCGCCGCTTGCAGCAGCGAGAACATGTTCACGCAATTGCCCACGCCGCTGCTTTGCATCAGCAACACGGCCCGCTGGCCGCCCAGCCAGGCGCCACAGGTGAGGGCCACACCTTCTTCTTCGGTGGTCAGCACGATGTCTTCGATATCGGGATCGCCGACCGCACTACGGATAGCGTGGGAGTGTCCGGCATCGGGCACATAGGCAATCTGCCTGACGCCGCCTTGCTTGAACACTTTAAAAATAGCTTCCTGCCAGGCAGGTGACGCAACGGATGCTGGGTTCATGGGATGAGATAGGGTGGTTTAATGACAGAGTCATCATAAAATATGATGACTAAGTAAATAAAATAGAAAATTGGCATGGAACAATCACACTTTTTGATCGGACCATAGCAAGATGGATTTGAAGCAACTACGTGCTTTTCTGACCGTGACGGAGACGGGCAACGTGACACGGGCGGCCGAGGTGCTGAATCTCGTGCAGCCCGCCGTGTCGCGCCAGATACGCCTACTGGAAGAAGACATCGGGGCTCCGCTGTTCGAGCGAGAGCGTCGCGGCATGGTGTTGACCGAGGCGGGCGAGGTCCTGGTGGGATACGCCCGTCGAGCCCTGCTGGAGCTGGATCGGGCCCGTGTCGAAGTCGGCGGCGTCGGGCAGGGCGTGACTGGCCTGGTCACACTGGGGTTACTGCCCAGCAGTATCGACATGTTGTCCAGCCCGTTGGCCTCGGCCGTGGCGGCGGCGTATCCCGGCATACGGATTCGCATCGCCATGGGTTATGCGGGTACGCTGCAGCGCTGGCTGGTCACTGGCGAGGTCGATGCGGCGTTGCTGTACGGCGTCGAGCAAATGGCCCATATCCAGACCATGCCCCTGATCGAAGAGCCGTTGTGGGTGATCGGGCCCAAGAACAGCGACTTGAGCCCTGAGCGGCCGGTGCCGTTAGCTGCGTTGACGCATCAAAAACTGGTGCTGCCCAGCGCGCCTCATGGCATACGCACACTGGTCGAGCAGGCCTGCGCGGCCGCGCAAGTCACGCTGGACGTCTCGGTCGAGACCAATGCGCTGAGTGTGCAACGTAGCCTGGTTTTGGGTGGGCATGGTTTGACGATCTTGCCCCCGATCGCGGTGGCCGATGATTTGCGCGGGCGCAAGCTGAAAGGCGCACCGCTGACAGCGCCGGATATCACGCGCACGATTGTTTTGGCGCTGCCGACGAACCGTCCTACGGCACGGGCTGTACGCTGCACGGTGGATCTGCTGGTCGATGAGGCACAGCGGGCCGTCTCTTCAGGCACCTGGCTGGAGGGCCGCTGGCGGGGGTGAGCGACGCATGCCACATGCTTTTTCCTGCCAGGCGATCGCCTTGGCACGCTTTACCAGTGCACGCCCATACCAGCACTGTAGATCGACTCATTCAGGCTTTCGAATGTGCTGCTGACCTGATTACGGGCATACTTCAGGTACATCGATAGCCAACTATTGACGTTGTAGCGCACACCGACTTCGCCGTTGACGGCGAACTTGGCATCACCCTCCAGGGGGCGCATCAGTTCTCCCTTGGTGAAGAGTTCGAATTCTTTGCCGCTCAAGTATCGCGAGTAATCCCAGCGCAGGCTGGCTGCAAACGATGAATCGCTGCTGCCGTCGCTATAGCCATAATCCACTTTTCCCAGCAACGCCGACATCGAGAAGGCCCCCAGTTCATTGTCCCAGAACTGATAGCCTGGTCCGGTCCCGTAGGCGGTTTGGCGGTTCAGGTCTTCGACCCAATCACGCCGGTGTGCCAGACGGGCCTGCCAAAATGCCTTTTCGGTAAAGAAGCGATCCAGCGTGTAGTCCACCCCGTAGTTGTTGGTATTGACGCTGCCGTCTTCTTTGCTATGCAGATAGATGCCATTGAACTGATGTCGCCACCAGTCGTGGCGCATGGTCGTGTTCAAGGTGACGGAATAGTTCTTGGTATCGGTCGACGCGGTGCGCTGGGTGGCCGACACATCGATGTGCCCGGTGAAAGAGACGTCACGCAAGAAAGGCCGTGGCCGCACCACGGTTTCCAGGGATGCCAGCGGCACATCGACTTTTACGGGCTGGGCGCCGTGCGCATCATGTCGTACACCCTCCAGTATGACTTGCCCGTCCTTGGCGCCGATCAGCTTGGCGCGGTAGTCGTGTTGTACCGACTTGTCGTTGATGACGAGCGGTGTGTCGCTTTGCAAGGTTTTCACATGATCGAACGCAATGCGCAAATCACCGCCGTACTCGGTATTGACGCGCAGATAGCCATTGTCCAGCGACTGAATCTTGCCGGTAATGCGGTCGCCGTTATTCAACCATACTGTATCGGCATGTGCCGGATTGACTGCCAGCGCCAGAGTCAGGGCCAGCAGTGCTGTGTGGGGCCAAAGTGGCCGTGCCGTCACGTCGCCGAAGGGGGCGATTGCGCAGTCTCGTCCTCGGCTTGCCTGCTGCCGAATCGCTCCGCAAACTGCCGCGTGAATACTGCCCCAAAAAAGAAAATCTGCGCGGAATAATAAATCCACAACAACAGCGCAATCAGCGAGCCTGCCGCCCCATAAGCCGATACCGCGGCGCCACGGCCCAGATATAGGCCAATTCCCCATTTACCCACTAAAAACAGGGCGGCGGTCACAATCGCGCCCGGAATGACGTCGCGCCAGGGAATGGTGATGCTGGGGAGCAGCTTGAACACCACGGCGAACAGGGCTGTCACGACCGCAAAAGAAAACAGATTGGACATCCACTCGGCCACGGTGGCAAAAACTGAGCTCGTCCACAGATCGCCGTAATAAGCCTTGGCGCCGCCCAACGCGGCGTTGGTCGCCAACGACAGCAACAAGAACAGCGCCAACACCAGCACCAGGCCAAACGCCACCATGCGGCTGCGAACCATGCCCTGGATACCCGATTTGCGTTGCTGTCTGGCGTCCCACAGTTCATCCAGGCTAGCCTGCAGTTCCGCAAACGCCGTCGTCGCACTGAAGACCAGGATCGCAATTGACAATAGGGCGGCAATCCAGCCTCCGCCGGACTCGTGTGCGCTGGCCAGTACGGTCTGAATGACTTCGGCACCGCGCGCGCCTATCAACCCGTGTACTTGTTCAAACAACTCAGAACGGACGGCCTCTTCACCAAAAAACACGCCCGCGACCGCAATCACCAGAATCAACATGGGCGCCAGCGAAAACACCATATACAACGATAGCGCGGCCCCTTTACTTGATGCGCGGTGCGACGACCATTGTTTGGCCGACTCGACAAGCAGCCCATAGATTTCCGAAGGGCGCAGTAATTTCAACAAGCGAGGCGGGATGGGCATGTCGTACAACGGGTGCGATCAGATTCTTTGCATTGTAGGGGGCGTTTTTGTCGAGTTACAAACCGATCTCTGATGTTTACGCCTGGATACGTCTCGTATGACCCAGCCACTCACTATAAATAAGACCTCCACGCGGCAGCCACTGCGTAGTCTGGCTTGCCCAGCATCGTCCATTAATCCGCGCCTAGCCCAGCACGAAAAACGCGCAACACCGGGCTGCGCGCCGACGAATCGTTAACGCTTTATCGCATCCTCAACGAAGGCGGACAGATCACGATTAAAGCGTTCAGCTTCCTCCAGGAAGGGAGAGTGGCCCGAGTTTGGGTAGAACTTGCCGATCACCCTTGGGTTCAACGCCTTGGCCCGGTTGAAGGAAGGTTCCACTTGAACCAGTGCGTCACGCGCGCCATAGATCAACAACAGCGGTTTGTGCATTGCTCCCAAGCCCTTGGGGGCGTCTAGCGACATTCCATGTACTGCATTTTGCATGTTCTCGGATGCCATGGCCGCATTGGCCAACAGGCGCTGGAAGGTATCGGCGTCAGGCTGCGTGGCAAAGCACAGTCCCACAAACTCACGCTCGGCATCGAGATGGGTCTTCAGATCAGGCGAAGCCATCCTACTGTATGCATGGGGCCGCGGAGTAATTTGTTCAGGTTTCAGCTCGATGACGCCGCCCACATACACAGCGCCAGCGATCTTCTCGTCACCATAAGCCGCCAGGTAATTCGTCGTCACGGCTGCGCCCAGCGACCACCCCACGACGACGGGTTGCCGGGCCCCAGATCCAGCGATTACCGCCGCCAAATCATCGGCCCAACGTCGTCCATCGCTGTAGGCATCGGCACGCTCAGGCTGACCAGAAATGCCATGGCCACGCATATCGTAGGTAATCAGACGGTAACGCTGCAGTTCAGCACTATTGACCTGCTTTTCCCAGCTCAGATGACTGCCAAGCAGGCCGTGAATGAAAATGATGGGCTGGCCGTTCGGGTCTCCCGCTTCTTGCACTGCGATGGATACCCCGTCAGGAGCGGTCACTGTGTAGGGTTCTACACCAGCCCGTGCCAATACGGAGGCGCTCATGAGGGCCAGTCCCACAAACCAGCTGCGCCAGTGGTTGATAGCTTTGAAGGACGTCATTTTTGAACTCCATTGAATTGAAAAATCGCAGCCTAAACCCTGACATCAGTGTCACAGTCAAGGAGGAAGTGATATCGTTCAATCCATGAGCCAAACATTGCCAACAACCATGTTGAAGATCGGTGCTCTGGCACAAGCTACCGGAGCCAGCGTACGCTCCATTCGTCACTATGATCGGCACGGCTTGCTCGCATCCACGCGGGCCGAGAATGGTTACCGCGTATTCCAGGCAGTAGCCATCACGCAGGTGAAGCAGCTGCAGCGTCTGATCGCGGCCGGCTTCAGCCTGGAGGAAATTCGTAGCTTTCCCGATTGCATGCTGTTGATCGAAGGGGCGAAGGCATGCGCGAACATGACTGATGCTCGGCGCAAGCGGCTTGCGATGATCGAACGACAGATAGACGCGCTCGAAAATCAACGCCAACGCTTGCGCGCTATGCTGATCTCAGGCTCTGAGCCTGATCAACCGCCATTGGCATAGCTGAAAAATTCAGGATTTACCGAACTGGCGCGCCGCTCGACGAATTCCCCAACCTCATTGCCTGGCAGGAGCGGCTACTCCAACCCGTGCCAGCGTGGGCAGCGACGAGAGACGAAGTTGAGCAACGTATGACAGGCGTACTTAACGCCGCAGGCTGAATCGGGCTGAGGTGTAGCTCAGCGAAAAAAAACACCCTCGAACGTAAGCTCGAGGGTGTTGATTCGGCATATCCCCGGCACGCCGGGGATACTTCGCGACAATGACGTGGACTTAGAAGTCCATGCCACCCATGCCGCCCATGCCACCAGGCATCTGGGGAGCAGCGGGCTTGTCTTCAGCCAGTTCAACCACAGCGGCTTCCGCCGTCAGCAGCAGGCTGGCCACCGAAGCGGCGTTTTGCAGTGCAGTGCGGGTCACCTTGGTGGGATCCAACACGCCTTGCTCGACCAGATCGGTGTACTCGCCGGTTGCGGCGTTGTAGCCGTAGTTGCCCGTGCCGGCCAGAACCTTGTCGACCACTACGCTGGCTTCTTCGCCGGCGTTGGTAACGATGATGCGCAGGGGTTCTTCGACAGCACGCAGGATCAGCTTGATACCTGCGTTTTGGTCAGGCGTATCGCCTTTCAGGCCAGCGATGGCTTGCTTGGCACGCAGCAGAGCCACGCCGCCGCCAGCAACCACGCCTTCTTCCACAGCAGCGCGGGTAGCGTGCAGGGCATCTTCGACGCGGGCCTTCTTTTCCTTCATTTCGACTTCGGTGGCAGCACCGACGCGAATCACGGCAACACCGCCGGCCAGCTTGGCCACGCGTTGTTGCAGCTTTTCACGATCGTAGTCCGACGTGGCTTCTTCGATCTGCACGCGAATTTGCTTCACGCGGGATTCGATCGACTTGCTGTCGCCAGCGCCGTCGATGATCGTGGTGTTTTCCTTGGCGACTTCGATGCGCTTGGCTTGACCCAGGTCTTCCAGGGTGGCCTTTTCCAGCGACATGCCGGTTTCTTCGGAGATCACCACACCACCGGTCAGGATGGCCAGGTCTTCCAGCATGGCTTTGCGGCGATCGCCGAAGCCAGGAGCCTTGACAGCGGTGGTCTTCAGGATGCCACGGATGTTGTTCACAACCAGCGTAGCCAGGGCTTCGCCTTCGACGTCTTCGGCGATGATCAGCAGAGGACGGCTCGACTTGGCGACTTGTTCCAGCACGGGCAGCAGATCACGGATGTTGCTGATCTTCTTGTCGAAAATCAGAACGTACGGATCGTCCAGAGCGGCAACTTGCTTCTCGGGGTTGTTGATGAAGTAGGGCGACAGGTAGCCACGGTCGAATTGCATGCCTTCGACCACGTCCAGCTCGTTGTCCAGCGACTTGCCGTCTTCGACGGTAATGACGCCTTCTTTGCCGACCTTGTCCATCGCGTCAGCGATGATCTGGCCGATCGACGAGTCGCTGTTGGCCGAGATCGAGCCGACTTGAGCGATTTCCTTGCTGGTGGTGACCGGCTTGGATTGCTTGGCCAACTCAGCCACGGCAGCAGCCACAGCCTTGTCGATACCGCGCTTGAGGTCGATGGGGTTGAAACCCGCGGCAACGTACTTCAGGCCTTCTTGGACGATGGCTTGAGCCAGCACGGTGGCGGTGGTGGTGCCGTCGCCGGCGTTGTCCGAGGTCTTCGAGGCAACGTCTTTGACCAATTGAGCGCCGATGTTTTCGAACTTGTCTTTCAGTTCGATTTCCTTGGCAACCGACACGCCGTCTTTGGTGACGGTCGGGGCGCCGAACGAGCGCTCGAGCACGACGTTACGGCCCTTGGGGCCCAGGGTGGTTTTAACAGCATTGGCGAGAACATTCACGCCACGAACGATGCGAACGCGGGCGTCATCGCCGAACAGGACTTGCTTGGCAGCCATTATGAGCTTCCTTCGAAAATTCGTTCAGGTAATTACTGGATCACGGCGAGGATTTCTTCCTCGCGGATGACGAGCAGCTCTTCGCCGTCGACCTTTACGGCTTGGCCGGCATATTTGCCGAACAACACCTTGTCGCCGGCCTTCAGATCGACCGGCAGAACTTTACCGTCTTCGGTCTTCTTGCCCGGGCCAACGGCCACGACTTCGCCTTGATCCGGCTTTTCAGCGGCGCTATCGGGGATAACGATGCCCGAGGCAGTTTTGCGCTCGTTGTCCAGGCGTTTGACGATCACGCGATCGTGCAGGGGACGCAGGGCCATGAGGAACTCCTGTTTCTATATAAGAAGGTGAAAGTGATCGGGTTCAGGCCGGAAAAGCAGTGTTAGCACTCACCGGCAGCGAGTGCTAATTATAGGGATGATGTCGGCAGGTTCAAGGGGGGGAGGGGGTGTTGTTACATTTTTGATGCAATTAGCGCTGATATCGAAATTCAGCCTAAGTGGAATGTTTCTGCTCTTCGCCGACCAACAATAATATTGGAGATGGCGATAGAAGTGATAACACTCGCGAGGAAACGATGGCTTGCGCGCGAGATAGCCTGCTCAACGATAGTCGATGATGCGCCGCCGCTTCAAACGGGCGGCACAGGCCGCGCAAACTCGGCAATCAGGCGGCCCACCGCGCTCCAGTCTTCATCGGCATGGCCCGTGTTGCACAGGGCCTCGAGCCATTGCAGCGTCGTGGCGGCCACTGGCAGGCAGGCGCCGGCATCGCGCGCGGCTTCCAGCGCCAGGCGCAGGTCTTTGCGCATCAGACTGGCGCGAAAGCCCGGTTGGTAATCGTTTTGCAGCAAGCGCAAGGCGTTTTTTTCCAGAATGGTACTGCGCGCGGCGCCACCCAACAGGGCTTCGCGCACTGCCGCTGGGTCTACCCCACTGGCGCGGGCCAGCGAGAACGCCTCGGCCACGCCCAGCATCACCGCACTGACGGCCACCTGGTTGCAGGCCTTGGCTACCTGGCCGGCGCCGTTGCCGCCCACGTGCACCACGCGCGAGGCAATAGCCTGCAAGTACGGCAGGCACGCCTCGAAATCCGCTTGCACGGCGCCCACCATGCAACTAAGCGTGCCCTGTTCTGCGGCCTGCTGTCCGCCGCTGATCGGCGCATCCAGCAACGCCACGCCCTGCTCGGCCAGGCGCCGCGCATGGTCGCGCGTGGCCGACGCCGAGATGGTGCTGGTATCGATGATGTAGCTGCCGGCGGACAGCGCCGGCGCCAGGCCCTGTGGGCCGAACAGCACGGCCTCGACCGCAGCGGTATCCGACAGGCACAGTATCACCACCCGCGCCATGCCGCCCAGTTCGGCCGGCGTGGCGGCACGGCGGGCGCCAGCTGCGGCCAGTGCGACCTCGGCGTCGCGGCCGCGGTTGTGCACGACCACGTCATGGCCCGCACGCAGTAACGATGCGGCCATGCCTCGGCCCATGATGCCCAGGCCGATGAATCCGAGGGTGGGCTTGGCGTGCGGGGTCATGATGCGGGTCTCCTGTTGCTATTTCGTGGCCGAGCGCGTGGCTTCGAGCGAATTGCCGATCAGCGTGTAGCTGTCGTCGATCTCTTTCTGGAAAGTGGGGCCGTCGGCATAGTCGGTAGTCAGTCCGCTGCGTTCGGCATAGGCCTTCCACGACGGGCTTTGCAGGGCATCGTGGAATACGCGGTTCAGGTAGCGGTACACCGGCTGGGGCAAGTCCGCCGGCGCCAGCAGGCCTTTCATGTTGTCCAGCGCAATGGAGTAGCCCAGCTCGGTCATGGTGGGGGTGTTGGGCAGCGACGGCACGCGCGATTTCGAGAACAGGGCAATGGGCCTGATCTTGCCTGCATCGATCAGGCCGCGCACTTCTTCGGGCGCGCCGAAAGCCATATCGATCTCGCCGGCTGCCAGTGCGGTCAGCGAAGCGGCCGCCCCCTTGTAGGGCACGTGCAGAAAGCGCAAGCCGCTATTGGCCTCGAATGCCAGCATGGTCGAATGGAACAGGCTGCCGTTGCCGGTGGACCCATAGCTCAACGCTTCGGGCTTGCCTTGCGCGGCGGCGATCAAGGCCTTCATGTCGGGGTACGGCGAATTCACATTCACTGCCAGCACCGATGGCAGGCGCGCGGCCTTGAGCACGGGTGTGAAATCGCGGCGCGGGTCGTACGAGATTTTCTGGTGATTGCCCACCGAAGTGGTTTCGCTGCCGCCGCCCACGAACAGTTTGTAGCCATCGGGTTCGGCCGCGGCGATTTCCTGGGCGGCCAGCACCCCGGCCACGCCCGGCTTGTTGATCACCACGACCGGCACCGGCACGGTGTTTTTCACCGCTTCGGACAGTTGGCGCGCAATCTGATCGGCCGAGCCGCCCGGCGCGAAGCCGACCAGTATCTCGATGGGCCGGGTGGGGGTCCAATCCTGCGCGGCGGCAGGGCCGGCCAAGGCGACGGCCAGCGCGGCGCCGGCCAGCCAAGTGAAGGCTGTGCTCATGATGTCTCCTCCGCTTTCAGGAAGCAGGGTTGTCGTTATAGGCCCAGGCACTCTAGCAATAACGATACTCAGAAGAAAGTGATAAATTTCCCTCAACCTTCATCGATTTTCGGCATCAATGCCACGTCCGCCCGCGCAGGCGGCAATCTGGAACCGCCCGCATGACTTTCAAGCAACTCGAGGCCTTCTATGCCGCCGCGCTATCTTCCAGCTTTGCGGCGGCCGCGATGCATATCCATGTGTCGCAGTCATCGCTGTCCAAGCGCATCACCGAGCTGGAAGCCGACCTGGGCAAGGCGCTGTTCGATCGCAGCGGTCACCGTTCGATACTGACCCGCGAGGGCAAGACCCTGCTGCCGCTAGCGCGCGAAATGCTCAGCACGGCCAACCGGGCGCGCGCAGCAGTGGGCACCGACGACGGCCTGCAAGGCGTGTGCCGTTTCGGCATGGGCGAACTGGCCGCCATGAGCTGGCTACCCAAGTTCGTGGCCCGCTGTCGCAAAGACTATCCCGACCTGCGCCTGGAACCCCACGTGGATGTGGGTCAGAGCCTGGAACGCCGGGTCGAGGCCGGCGAGCTGGATTTCGCCGTGGTGGCGGGCTGGTCGTCGCGGCCCTCCATTGCCTCGCATACCATCGCCGAGGTGCGCTATACCTGGGCGGGCGCGGCCACTCAGCTCGAAGGGATCAAGGTGCTGACGCCCGCCAGTCTGCAAGACATGACTGTCATCACCATGCCTCCGGGCGCGGGGTCGACTCGCATCTTCGAAGCCTGGCTGCAAGAAAACAACCTGAGCGTGTCGCGCCAGCTGGCCTGCAACAATATGGGTGCCATCGCCGGCATGGTGGCCGCCGGCGTCGGCGTGGGGTTCTTTCCGGAAGGCTGGATGCGCACCCTGTACGACAAGCATGCCATCCGCGCCATCGAAAGCGATCCGCCGCTGCAGCGGCTGCACTATTCGTTCCAGTGCCGGCGCGACGACATCCGGCCCCTGGTAGCCGCCATGCGCGAACGCGTCATGAGCGAAGTCGATTTCGCGGCCCCCCACCCCTTGTGGTGAACGCAGTGCGCCGCCTACCCCATGGCATGAACCCATGGACATGCGCGCCATCATCGGCACATCGTGGGGGGATTACCCTACAATAATCCGAGACTCTTCAACCAACCCCTTAGATCGTACTTTCGGTCGCTTTAAACGAATGCCATTTGCTCTTTCCCGCTTTATCTTCGGGTTTGGAATGGTCCTGATTATCGCCGTCATCTTGCTGGTAGTCACGATCGCTTGTCTGAAATTTATCCGCTACGCCGTCGGGCACTTAGTCGACGAACGAGATCAGGATATCGCCAACGGTATTGCCGTGTTTGCCGCGACCGTATTGATACTGTTGGGTTGCTATAGCGCGGCTCACATGCTGTCCGAGTTGTTGGGGCAGGGAGCGCTGGCGCAAGGCGTCTCACAGCAGTTCGCAGGTGGCAATCAGATTTCGGCCGCCGTTGCGAGCGGAGCCGCGGTTGCGGTGGGGTTGATGGCTTGCTTACCCAGTTTGCTGCGTCGTCGATACCGTCGGACAGAGGCTTCGAATTCGACACCTGCCAAGAAACCGGCGCGAATCTCCGACAAAAAAGACAAGCAGATCAAAATCCGCCAACCTATACCCAGAACGTCGTACTCGGCAACATTGAACTGGATGGCGATTCTTCTGATGCTGCTGGGTGTCTGTCTGCTTTTATTTGCCTATGTTGTGACCCCATCGGAAATTCGGGCAATGCTTCTTCAAAGCGCAGATGTACTTGATACTGAACAAATCGACAATGTCTCACGCGCGCGATTTGTTTTTTATGTGGCGGGCGCGGTTTTGGGCGTTGGCGCTTTGCTATTGTTGATCTTGCGTTCCGTATATAGATCCGCGCGAGTTTGACGCTGTGTGCTCTCGGGCAAGTTGGAGGTATTCAGTAACTCGCTAAATTTGTGCCCGGCAGGAAATTGCGGATAATCTGACGTATAAGAACAAAGGTCTAGATGGGGATCCATGTAACCATAGCCCTTGAAGTAGGAACACAAGATGCCTGACTCGCTTCCCCCAAGTCGCAGAACCTTTCTGCTTGCATCCAGCGCCAGCATGGCACTCACCGGCCTTGCCATGCCGTTTCATGTCAATGCCAAAGAAGCCCCCATTCAGCTTGATACGTACAAGCCTGAGTATTTCACGCCTGAAGAGTGGAGCTTTGTACTCGCAGCTACAGCCCGTCTGATCCCCTCTGACGGGGATGGCCCAGGGGCGCTGGAAGCCCATGTTCCGGTATTCATCGATCGCCAATTGGCGGGTGAATATGGAAGTGCCAAGGACTGGTACATGGTTGGTCCGCACGACCCAACGGCCAGTCCGGATCGGGGTTGGCAAACCCCACTGAACCCCGCAGAGCTCTATCGCAAGGCGATACCCGCGGTCAGTGCATGGTGTAAGTCGCGTTGGAGTAAGGACTTCAAAGATCTGTCAGCGCAACAGCAGGACGAAGCCCTCACTGCGCTTCAAAAAGGCGAAGTGGAGTTGGACCCAGAGCTCAGTATTTTTTTCGCTACTTTGCTGAGCAACACCAAAGAAGGCTATTTCGCCGACCCCATGCATGGCGGAAATTACGGCATGCAGGCTTGGTCGTACATCGGCTTTCCAGGTGCGCGCGCCAGCTATAAAGAATGGGTGGATCAGCACAACGTGAAGTACCCGTTGGGCCCCGTTTCCATCAAAGGCGAAAGGGCTTGAACCATGGCACGTATCGAGAAAAAGAAGGACGTGGTCATCGTTGGCTTGGGTTGGACGGGCGCTATTGCAGGTATTGAACTGGCCGCTGAAGGGCTGGAGATCGTGGCGCTGGAGCGTGGCCGCGACCAGAGCACGGTGCCTGAATTCAAATACCCCAACCAGATAGATGAGCTGACCTACGGCGTGCGGCTGAAGAACATGCAGCACCCCAGCCAGCAAACAGTGACCATTCGTCGTACAGAAACTGAAACGGCTTTGCCTTACCGGTCCATGGGTTCATTTTTGCCTGCCAATGGCGTGGGCGGTGCTGGTGTCCACTGGAACGGCCTTCTGTGGCGGCCGCAACCTGAAGAAATCCAGTTGTTCAGCTACGTGAAAGCGAAATGGGGAGAGTCCATCATTCCAGAGGGAATGAATTTGATGGATTATCCCGTTACCTACGATGAGCTGGAGCCGTTTTTCACGCAGTTTGACCTGGTCGCCGGCATTTCCGGCAAGGCCGGTAACCTGAAAGGCAAGATCCAGGAAGGTGGTAATCCCTTTGAGGGTTGGCGGTCGCAGGACTATCCCATGCCGCCCATGCCGCCTACTTTTGACTCGACCAAGTTCGAGGCTGCCTGTAAGAGCATGGGGTATCACCCGTTCCCAGCGCCGGCAGGGATCGCGTCCACCGCCTACGTGAACCCGTATGGCATGCAGATGGCGCCCTGTAATTTCTGTGGGTTCTGTGAGCGCTACGGTTGTTATCAGTATTCCAAGTCGTCGCCGCAGACCGCCATCCTCGATGCGCTCAAGCGCAAGCCGAATTTCACATATCGTACGCATGCGGAGGTGCTGCGCGTCGAGAGTTCGTCCGATGGCAAGACCGCTACTGGCGTGACGTACTTCGATGCCACCAATCAGGAAGAGGTATTTCAACCCGCAGACCTGGTGATTCTGTCGTCGTTCCAACTGAATAACGTGCATCTGCTACTGGTGTCCGGCATTGGCAAGCCTTATGACCCGGCCACCAACGAAGGCGTGACCGGCAAGAACTACGCCTATCAGATGAACGGCGGCGTGAACATGTTCTTCAAGGACGCCAATTTCAACCCCTTTATTGGCCACGGTTCGAACGGTATCTGCATTGATGACTTTAGTGTCAACCAGAACGACTTTGGCAAGCTGGGCTTTATCGGCGGCGCCTACTGGCGCTCGGGTACCTTCAATGGACAGCCGATTCGCTCCATGATTTTGCCGACTGACACCCCCACGTGGGGCGCGGGCTGGAAGAAATCCATCAAGGAATGGTATGGCCGCACCATGTCGATCGGCTCACACGGCTCGCACATGTCCTATCGTGCCAACCACCTGGATCTGGACCCCACGTACAAGGACCCGCATGGTCGCCCGTTGATGCGCATGACCTTCAACTGGCAGGAAAACGACCTCAAGATGAACCAGTACATGAAACTCAAAGCCGGAGAGGTGGGCCGTGCTATGAAGCCCGACATGATGCGGCTGGGTTTCAAGGATATAGGCGCGCAGTACGACGTGCGCCCCTATCAGACCACGCACAACACGGGTGGTCACATTATGTCCGACAGCCCGCTCGAAGGCGTGGTGAACCGCTACTGCCAAGCCTGGGACAAGCACAACGTATTCGTCATGGGAGCAGGCAATTTCGTACAGAACACCCAGTACAACCCCACCGGCATGGTTGGCGGCCTGGCTTTCTGGACGGTGAACGCCATCCGCACGTTATACCTGCGCAACCCGCGTCCCCTGGTCTGAGGAGCACACCATGAAAACAGCCCTCCGTATCTTGGGTGTCTTGGTTGTGCTGGTTGTCCTCGCGGCACTTGCTTTCATCTACGTGCCCGTCAAGACCACGCCACCCAACGAAGACCTGGCCTCCGACTGGAAGCCCGAACTTGGCCGTGGCGAATACGTCATGCGCGCTGGTGACTGTATGGCCTGTCACACGGCCGAGGGCGGTTCGCCCCTGGCGGGTGGGCGGGGCATCGCCAGCCCCATGGGCACCATCTGGTCGTCCAACATCACACCCGACAAGGAAACGGGCATCGGCAACTGGACACTGGATCAGTTCCGCGCCGCGATGGTCGATGGCGTCGTCAACGGCAAACACCTGTACCCGGCCATGCCCTATGAGAACTATCGCTTCATGAGCGAGAGCGATATCCGGGCCTTGTACTCCTACCTGATGAACGACGTGAAGCCGGTCAAAAACGAGGTACAAGCCACCGAACTGGACTTCCCGTTCAACCTGCGTTTTGGCATCCGGGCCTGGAACTGGTTGGCCTTGACCGGCGATTCGGCCTTCAAACCGATGGATGGCAATGAGCAGCAAATCCGAGGCCAATACCTGGTCGAAGGCGCAGGCCATTGCGCCGCCTGCCATAGCCCGCGCTCGGCCTTGATGGCACAGGATGGCACCCGCTTGGGTGATGCCAATTTCCTGACTGGCGGTGAACTCGACGGCTGGAACGTTTCCGCGCTACGAGGCTCAAATTCTTCCATTGAAAACTGGTCCACCGCTGATCTGGCAGCCTACCTGGCCACCGGGCGCAATGTCCACTCTATCGCCAACGGAGAAATGGCACTGGCCGTCGAGCATTCACTGCAGTACCTGAATGATCAAGACCTGAACGCCATCGCCATATTTCTCAAGTCCATGGATGGACAACCCATACAAGACGCACCCAAGCAGGTAGCTGCTCCTGGACCTCACGCTATGCCCCCAAGGCCTGCCAATGAGGCCGGGCTGGCCACAGCCAAGCTGCTAACGGCCGCTTCACCCGATATGCCTCTGGGCGCACGTCTGTACCTGGACAACTGCGCCGGCTGCCACTTCGTCACAGGCAAGGGAGCGTCCGAGATATTCCCCGAGCTGCAAGGCAACGCGATGGTCCTAGGCAAGGACCCGAGCCCGCTGGTGTCGACGATATTGAACGGCACGTCCGTGCCGTCGACGAGTCGTCGCCCTATGCATCTGGTCATGCAAGGCTATTCTGACCGTCTGAGTGACGAGGAGGTTGCGACGCTGGCGAGCTTCGTGCGCTCGGCTTGGGGCAATAAGGCCGGTGAAGTGACACCAGATCAAGTGGCCAAGGTCAGATCGGCCAATCAGCATTGAAAGGATGCGGCTTGGTGCGACCACGTCACGCCAAGCCGCACCACAGAAGTTTGCTGAAGCACAATCTCAAAAGCTCCCTGTTTGTACAGCAGTGCTGATTAGTGACGAGCTCACGAGCGCAGGCGAAATTTGCACTCCAGTGACTTTCCATCGTAGTGGCTGTAAAGCGCTTCGATATTCAATGAGAATGCCGGCTAGACGTTATCGAATCTCACGAGGCGGTCGAGTTTCAGGCCGCCCGAGAAGGCTCGATAAACCCACGGACAATCTCCAAAATGCTGGCCAATAGCGGCGATTCGTTATTTTTCAGATAGAAGCAGTGCAAATCCATTGAATACGCCTCATCCACGTTCAATGGTCGATAAATCACGCCCGGCAGTTGCACATTGGTCATCGATTCGGGAACGAGACTGACGCCCACGCCAACTCCGGCAAGTAATGTTGCGGTGACCACGCTATTGGACGGCGGCGTCATGCGCGGTATAAAGCCTGCCTTGCGACAGATCTCGACGAGCTGCGATGCTGCAGTGACTTCGGTGCCTGGAATGAAGGTTTCATGCCGCAGTTCTCCGATGTCAATCCATTCGCTGCGCGCCAGTGGATGCTCCTCGTTCATGGCAACGTAGAGGCGCTCGCCACAGACCCGCAACACCTCGATATCGGATTCCGTGGGCAACATTCTCTCAAACACAATAAGCACCTGATTTCGACGCAACGCCTTTACCTGCTCGGGCGTTTGAGCGTAGTGCAGATTCAATTCGACATCCGGATGCGAGATCCTGAATTGGCGCAGCACCCGGGGAACGGCACCGTAGATCGAAGACCCGTAAAGCCCGACGCTCATCTGGCCAGTCTGGCCAAGTCCGGATTTGCGCACCTTTTCGCGGGCTTGTCGAAACAGTCCCTCAATGCTGCGCGCATCGTCGAGTAAGGCTGCCCCTGCCTGTGTCAGCGACATGCCCGTGGCTGTGCGATCGAACAAACGCACGCCCAGCTCGCTTTCCAGCGCGTGGATATGACGGCTGAGTGGTGGCTGCGACAGACATAGCCGCACCGCGGCGCGACTCAGTTGCCCTTCCTCGGCAACCGCGATAAATGAGGTCAACTGTTTAAGATCCATACTCCTGCCCGTTACGGAATCAGTAAGGCCCATTACTTTTTTAGCATTGGCGAACCGCTTGGCGATGCACCATACTCAATAGCATATACGGCAAAACCCTGGGCCACACACCATAAAATCGCATCCGAGCCCATTTTCGGATGCCTCATTCATCGGAGACTGAAACCTGGGCGCACTCGGTCGCAGGTTGCATAGCAGATACTATGGCCATCCCCATTAAAATTGCCCTGAGTGGCGCAGCGGGAAATCTGGGGCGTATTTTGCGCACAGCATTGCCCGAGCTCGGATACAAAGTACGCAGTGCGGGAGGTCGCACCGAGCTGAGGCTTCTTTTCCCGGATGAAGACATCATGCATGGCGACCTGCGTGAGCCCGAGGTCGTGGACAAACTGCTCGACGGCATCGATGTCTTGGTTCATATGGCCGGGACCAGCGTCGAGCGGCCCTTGGCGGAAATCATCGAAAATAACCTGATTGCGCTGCATGCCGTCTACGAGGGGGCACGTCGGCATCGCGTCAAGCGTATCATTTTCGCCAGCTCGAACCACGCCTTCGGAATGCATCCGGTCGAGCACACGTTGCATCAAGGTACGTGCTATCGGCCAGATGGGTTTTATGGCCTGTCGAAGATGTGGGGTGAAGGCATGGCGCGGATGTACTGGGACAAGCACGGCATCGAATCAGTTTGCCTGCGTATCGGCAGCGCCTCGGAGACCCCACCGGCCAATCGCCGGCATCTGAGCACCTGGCTGGGCGTCGAAGACCTCATCCACTTGGTGCAACGCGCGATTGAGGCCCCCGATGTGGGCTACGCCGAGGTATGGGGCGTATCCGCCAATAGCCGCGCGTACTGTGACATGTCCGAGCCTAATCAGATCGGCTACGCTCCACGGCAGAATGCGGAGCAATGGGCCAGCCAAGCCGAAGGCATCGCCGTGCATGCCGATCCTGTCGCGTCTCAGTATCAGGGCGGCCCATTTGTCGTGCATGACTACACGCCAATGGAGGCACGGCCTGGCCGTGCCTTGGGGGCAGCACCAAGTAAAAAGGACGAATCGTGATCAAATTTGCGGTTATCGGACTGGACCACCGCCACGTCTATCATCTCATCGAAGAACTTCTCGCCGTTGGTGCCGAGTGCATAGGCTATTGGACGCAAACCTCTGATCCGCGTGTGCTAGAGGGCGTACGGGAACGCTTTCCGCAGATCCCGCCCATTGACGACCGTCAGGCGCTGCTGGAGAACCCTGATATCGACCTGATTGTGACGGCCGCTGTACCGTGCGAACGCGCGGCTATTGCCGTCGAGGCGATGCGGCTCGGCAAGGACGTTCTCACTGACAAGCCTGGCATTACCGATGCCGAACAGCTCGCCCTCGTTGAACGTACTACCCAGGAGACCGGTCGGATATTTTCGATTTGCTTTTCCGAACGCATGATTGTGCCCGCGGTGCAAACTGCGCTGCGGCTGGTGACTGAGGGTGCGATTGGCGAAGTCATTCAGACCCTCGGCCTGGGCCCGCATCGGTTGAACCGCGATATCCGCCCCGAGTGGTTCTTTGACACGGCGACCTATGGCGGCATTCTGGTCGACATCGCCTCACATCAAATCGATCAGTTCATGATGTTCAGCGGGTCTAGCGATGCAGAGATATCGCACGCCGCAGTGGGGCATTTCGGTGCAAAGACACCGAACTCGTTCCAGGACTTTGGCGAGATCGCTCTGCGCTCGCCCTCGACAGGGCGGCGCGGCTATATCCGTGTCGACTGGTTCACGCCCGATGGATTGCCGACTTGGGGAGACGGTCGCTTGTTCGTCCTCGGGACCGAAGGCAGTCTGGAGCTGCGCAAGTATCTCGACATTGAGGGCCGTCCTGGTACAGACCATCTTTTTCTCGTCGACAAGAAAGGGACCCACCACATCGATTGCCAACAAGAGCCTTTGGTGTTTTTTCGTCAGTTGGTCAATGACGTACGCGACCGTACCGAGACGGCCATGGGCCAATCGCACGTTTTCACTGTCAGCCGACTGGCACTGGAGGCCGACGCGATCGCGCGACAAGGAGATAAACAATGACCAAGCTCGGCGTTGCGCTCATCGGGCTTGGCCCCGGATCCCAGCCACACGTTGCCAGTCTGAAGGACCTGCGCGACGAGCTCGATCTTCGATGGGCCATTTGTCGCGACCCCGCACGCGTGCCGCCGGGTCTGCTGGACAATTGGGTGACAGCCACCACCGATATCGACCGCGCTCTGAGCGATCCACAGGTCGATATCGTCATCGTTGCAACGCCGGCCGCCACGCATTTAGACATTGCGAGCCGCAGTCTCGCTGCCGGAAAACACACCCTGGTCGAAAAACCACTCGAGGTGTCGCTTGCCCGCGCCGAACAACTTGTCCAGCTTGCGCAGTCCAGCGGCCTGCGCTTTGGCGTGGTTCTGCAACATCGGCTGCGTCCCGGCGCCCAACGCCTGCGTGAACTATTAACTATCGGTGATCTAGGTGAAGTGCAGGCAGCAACGCTGACCGTTCCCTGGTGGCGTTCGCAAGCGGGGTACTACGATGCGGCGGGCCGCGGTACCCGCGCCCGGGACGGGGGAGGCGTCTTGCTTACGCAAGCCATCCACGCCATTGATCTGTTTCGCAGTCTGCTGGGCGTCAGGCAAGTACTCGCGGCGCGGGCCATCACCACCGATATCCACGCGATCGAGACCGAAGACTATGTCACCGCTCTGCTCGATCTGGACAACGGTGCTCCGGGCTCGATCATTGCGACGACGGCCTCTTATCCAGGCCGAGCCGAATCGCTCGAGATCATCTGCCTGCAAGCGACCGCGCGACTTGAGGGCGGGCGGCTGGACGTGAATTTTCATGATGGCAGGCACATCGGTGTAGAGGCCGAGGGCAAGTCCGGTAGCGGCGACAGCATCATGGATTTTTCTCCTGCGGCACATAAGGATTTGATCCAGGACTTTGCACAAGCGGTCAAAGAAGGCCGTCCTCCTCTCGTCACCGGCGGCGAGGCATTGGAAACCCATCGTTTGATCGAATCCATTATTGAGGCCTCGAAGCAGATGAAATAGGAATGGCGCAAACGCGTTTGAAATTTATTAAATAACGAGAGGAGACACAACATGAAGCGCATTGCCATATCGGCTGCCATGATTCTGGCTGCGACCATCACCGCCAGCCCTGCGGTTGCCGCCAGTACTGATTACCCAGACAAACCCATCAGACTTATCGTGCCCTATCCGCCCGGCGGCACGTCGGACGTTCTGGCCCGACTCTTGGGCACCAAGCTCAGTAGTGAACTCAAGCAACCGATCATCGTCGAAAACCGGCCTGGCGCGGCCGAGGCCGTTGGCGCCGGCGCGACAGCCTCGGCTCCCGCTGACGGCTACACGCTGATGCTGGCCACGCTGTCCAGTCTGGCCGTTAACCCCGCGCTGTACAAAGGGTCTCTGACCTACAACCCTGAAAAGGACTTCAAGCCGATTGTCCACATCGCAAGTGTTCCCGCGATCTTGACTGTCAACCCCAAGGTCCCGGCGAATACGCTGCAGGAGTTGACCGCGTACTTCAAGTCGCACTCTGAAAATACCTACGCGTCACCGGGCGTTGGGTCTCCGGGTCACCTAGGCATGGAGATGTACAAGCAAAACGCGGGCATTGATGTATTGCATGTACCTTATCGTGGTGGCGCGCCTGCCTTGCAAGATCTGGTATCCGGCCAAGTTGATGCCATGCTTGTCCTGGTTCCAGAAGGAATGCCGTTTGTTCAGGCAGGGCGAATAAAGGCGTTAGGCATATCGACATTGGAGCGTTCCGCTCAGTATCCGGATCTGCCTACCATGAGCGAGGCCGGCCTCAAGGATTTCGAGATTTTCCTCTGGTATACCTTGGTCGCCCCGAAAGCGACACCGGATGATATCGTCAACAAGCTGAATCATGCCGTGAATGCGGCGTTGAAAGATGATCAGATCCGGGCAAAACTGAAAGAGTTGAGTATTGACCCGGCAGGCGGATCTCCAGAAGACGCGCAGGCACTGATCAATCAAGAGTCGATCAAGTGGAAAAAATTGATCGACGCTCGTGGCATCACGGCTGATTGATAGAGCTGACCCTGCCTGGCTTTCACGTACAGCACGTCTGCAGCCCGTAAACATTCTTCGCTGTTGACAGGGATGAGGCTCCGATGGCTGACTGCAGACGCTGGTGGGGAGAGTTTCTCGCACTAACCACGTTGGTTCAACGCACGGCTGATGTAGTTGCGCGCCACCGTGGTTCGCGGCACCTTGAAAGGAAACCAGGTGCGCACGTCCTCGTCCAGGCCGATACCGTGCATGTAGTTGTAGATAGCCTTCTTTAGTCCTTTCCCGAGCGCGTCATGATCAACCCCCGTGGGATCATGAAAACCGATATCGTTCTTCGCAAACGTGACGGGAGGCAATGGCTCCAACGTCACGCCGTATTCCTCGGGGTTCATGCCTACCGGTGAATGGACGGTACAGACGAAGCGGTGGAAGAAGCCGCTTTGAATGCAATCATTCTCAAATAGTTGTCGCACGTACTCTAGTGCATCGACGGTATCCTGCACCGTTTGCGTGGGGAAGCCGTACATGAGGTAAGCATGCACCAGAATGCCGGCATCGGTGAACGCGCGGGTCACCCGTGCCACTTGCCCGACGGAGACGCCTTTTTTCATCAGGCTCAGCAGCCGGTCCGAGGCCACTTCTAGTCCGCCCGATATGGCGATGCAGCCGCTATTGGCCAACAGCTCGCATAACTCGGGGCTGAAGGTTTTTTCGAAGCGGATGTTGCCCCACCATGAAATGCCGGCGTTGCGTTCGATCAGCTCGGTCGCGAGTGCCTTCAGCGACTTGGGGGGTGCCGCTTCGTCGACGAAATGAAAGCCGGTCTGCCCTGTTTCGTTCACGATGGTGTCGATCCGGTCCGCGAGCACTTTCGCCGAGGCGCCTTCGTAACGGCCGATATAGTCCAGATTGATATCGCAGAAACTACATTTCTTCCAATAGCATCCATGCGCTACGGTCAGCTTGTTCCAGCGCCCGTCGCTCCATAAACGGTTCATCGGGTTCAGCATGTCGAGCAGCGACAAGTAGCGATCCAGTGGGAGGCCGTCCCAGGTGGGCGTGCCCACTTCCGCGAATGCGATATCGGGCTCGACCATGTTCACGTACTGTACGGTTCCAGTGTCGTGATCACGAAGGAAGGTTCGTACCAGACGCTGACGCGAACGCTTGCCTTGCAGATGTTCCAGCAAAGACTGCAAGGGCCGTTCACCGGCGTCTAGCGTGACATAGTCGATGTAATCGAACACGCGCGGGTCTTGCAGTTCGCGTAGCTCGGTATTGACGAAGCCGCCGCCCAGCACGGTGACGATGGTCGGGTCTTGTGCCTTGATGGTTTGGGCGATACGAAAGGCGGCATAAACGGTGCCGGGAAATGGCACCGACAACAGCACCACTGTGGGCGCATGGCGCGTGAGCGCCTCCGTGGTCAGATCGCGCAGGGTTTCGTCCACCAGATTCAATGGGGCCGATAGCGATTGGGCCAAGGGGTCGAAAGTGGGCTGGCTGCCGGCCAGTGATTCGGCATAGCGCACGAACTCGAAACGCGAATCGATGGCGTCCCGCAACACGTCCGCGAGATCATTCAGATACAACGTTGCCAGGTGTTTGGCGCGGTCATGCAAGCCCAGCGCGCCAAATGCCCAAGCCAAAGGGTCACCGCCATCTTCGTCCAGGTACACGTCCAAGGAACTGAAACGCGGCCCCTCGGGTAGAAAGTTACGACTGACGATGCGGTGTGCCAAGGTGGAATCGCGGCCTTGCAAGAACGCGATCACCGGTCCTATTGTCGCCAGGTAACGTGGTTGCTGGGCTACGAACGCTTGGACCGTCGGGCTGTATGTTTTGGCCGGTAGCGCGGCGACACGTTCCGCCACGGCACGTAGGCCGTCAGACGAGAGCAAGCGCAGTACCAGAGCAAGCGCGAGATCCTCTTGGAACGCCGTTATTCCGCGCGACCGCAGAAAACCGGTCAAATAGGCAGTGGACGGATAGGGCGTGTTCAACTGCGTCATCGGCGCAATGATGGACAGCACGCGTAAAGGCAAGGTGGGCATGAGGCACGGCAAGATTGCCGTCGAAGCAAGGATCGTGGCAATTATAGGCAACCGCGGCGCGAGAGCGTGGAGCTCGTGATTCCAATATTGATCCCGAGTTGATCGAAGCCTGTATTCTCGGCCCCTTGTATACGCAAGACTAAAATGAGAGGCTTTTTCCGGCAAAAGGCAGATTTTGGCGATTTTTACGTGCCGGGCTTATTCGGTAAGCGCACGCTGCACCCGTAGGGATGCACGCTGGACTGCGTCGGCGTAATAGTCGCGCCGCTCGTGCACGCGTTGTTCGGGCAACACGATCGAAATGGTCGCCACACACGCGCCCGAGGCATCGCATATCGGCGAGGCGACACATGCCACAGAATAGTCCGACTCCCCGATCTGAATAGATAGCCGATCGCGGAACGCCTGGCCGGCGGCTTGCGCAAGATGCTCTGCATCGGTGTCGGCACGCCCGGTATGTGACGCTTTGGCCGCCAGCGTGAACAATGCCACCCGCTCTTCCTTGGGTAAGTGGCCGACGAGCAATCGGCCCGACGCGGTCCAGTTCAGCGGAATGCGCGAGCCGACCCGGGAGCTAACGTGAAAATGGCCTTTGCCTTCCACCATGCCTACCACCACCATTTCGTAGCCTTCACGAGTACATACTTGCACCGTTTCGCCTACTTCATCGGATAGCCCTTGCATCTGTTGCTTGGCGAGTTCAAGAAAATCTAGCGCCCGCGCATAACTTAAGCCGTATCGGTACATTCGTACGCCGAACCAGATTTTTCCATCGTTTTGCCGTGACAGCAGCTCGCGCTCAACCAACGACTCGATCAGAGGGTAGGCTGTGGATATAGGCAAACCCAACGATTTGGCCATGGCATACGGCGCGGCCGGTCCGTTCGAGGCATGCAGGTAGTCGAACACCTGAATGGCACGGTCGATACCGCTTACGCGCGAACGCGTTGCCGTGGGGGATGGTCGTTCCGAAGAGGATTTGCTCATGATCGATGGCGGGTAGGAGGCAGACGTTCGGAATGAACGCTGATTCGATATTGTGGCATTACATAATCAATTTCGGCTCGGTTTCGGCATCCAGTGGCCACAGCGGATGTGTGATTTTGGTGAACGGAATTTTTGTGAAGTCGCTTACCATGGGGCCGTCCGAATCGATGTAGATCACACTTGCCGCGATAGGGGCATAAGCGGCCATGAAATGATTGTTCGATTTCACCACTACCAGCTTGCGTTGGGTAGGGTCGATACCAACGTTGGTGAACAACTGTAGGCCTAATGCCTGAGTGCGCATGGTCGTTAGCACGACCTCCACACCGCCCACGCGGATGGCGGCGCAATCGCCGAGATCGTTGACGGCCTTAACCAAGGTCTGCTTGCAGTCTGTGCCTAGCCCGACCACCTCTACATAGGCATCGATGGGCATGCCAGACGATGCACCCGTCTTTCCACCAAAACGCAGTTGGAGCCTGCCACCGATCCCCGCCGCAAAGCATAGTTGGACCGCGATCGGGTCCCACAGCGGGCCGACGATAGCGCCTTGTATGTTGCGCGCGACCAATGATCGGATAATCGTCGTGTTGTCGCTGCCTGCCCCTCCGCCGGCGTTGTCGGCGGGATCTGCGATCACGACGGGCCAGGCCGTCGAAGCGAGGGCGTGATCGAGTCCCGCCTCGACTTCGAAATATTCCGGCATGCTGCGACCGCGCAGCGCGATCAGGCGTTCGCCGACTAGCGTAGCGACACGATCGGCCGCTGCTTTGTCGCCATCGGCTATTACCAGAATGCGTGCGCCCAGTTCGGGCACATCTGCATAGGGAAAGGAATGGCAGATCGAAATCGACAGGATATTGTCATGGCCTTCCATGGCGATGATGTCGTCGACCAATTGGCGCATTAGCGTGAGGGTGGTGCGATAACTCCCTAACTGCTGACAATCGAACACTGATGATACCGGCTTGATCTCGCCACGAATGGTTCGTAACACCAGATCCAGAATTTCCTCTGCCCGCTCGACGGTGTCGGTATGTGGATGTTCCTTGTAGAGAATGGTGATGTCAGCGTTCGCGATTCGCTTGCGGGTCAGATGACAGTGCGGATCGAGCTCCACCCCGATGACGCAGGCTTTGCCCACCAACGCACGCACACGCTCAAGGATGTCGCCTTCAACGTCATCGTAGCCATCGGCCACCATGGCGCCGTGCAAACCGAGCAATACGCCATCGAGTGGCAAGGCCGCACGCACTTGGTCCAGAATTTCGTCGCGCATGAACTCATAGGCGGCGCGCGTTGTCGTGCCCGCAGGCGAGGTCTGGAAGCAACTTCCCTCGATCAGCTCGAAGCCATCGATAGCAGCACGCTTGCGCGCCACCCAAAGCGGTGCCGTTTGCGCCAGCGGATGTTCGTCGGGGTGTTCGCCAGGGCGTAGAAATGTACCCGTGCGATAGGCTTCAAGCGAGCAAATGAGCGGCGAGAATGTATTGGTTTCTGTCGCCAGTGATGCCGAAAAGAGTTTCATGCAAGGCTCCAATAGAGGTGTTATTCGGGCCAGTTCAACAGCGCGGCGGCGTTGCGATTGCGTCGCTCATGGACGGGCGTAGGCTTGTGCGTCGACTGCGTGGCAGCGGTCGCGATCGCTGTGCGTAGTGTCTTGGCGACGATGTCAGTCTCGTTATCGCGGACATTGCACGGATCCATTTCGAAATATCCCTGATCGATCTCGTCGTCACGCACAATGACGGGACGCTCGGCTTGCGAAAGTAGGTCCGCTAGCTCCCAGGCAGTGACCTTCGCCTGTGCCGGATCGACGCTGACGCGCAGGCGGCTCAGCGGATTACCGGTGGGATCGGGCAGGATCTCGGTACGTATGCCTGCAAAACCCGCTACCGCGTCTTGCCAGCACACCAGATTGGCGTTCTGACGTTGGCGATCGGCCGCATGATCACGCTTGACCCACGCCTGCAAGGTGGCGGCGGTGGCTAGAATGCCTTCCTTGCCGACCTTCATGCCGCGACCAATGCCAATGTTTTGCAAATATGCGTGACGTACATGTTCACGTTTACCCACCACGATGCCAGCGGTGATTCCGCCCATGAACTTATGTGCGGAGTACAGGCAGATGTCGGCGCCTAGCGCCAGGAATCGACGCAAATCGTATTCCGAAGCGGCATCCACGATCACCGGCACATTGCGTGCATGGCAGACCTCGATAAACTCGTCGAGTTGGATCAATCCGTATTGAACCGCGTGGTGCGATATGACAAAGACGGCTGCTGCCGTGCTTTCGGTTATCGCAGATTCGAGCTGATATCGGCGGCCTGTCGTTGATTGACCCACGGGCACGATGCGCGCGCCCGAGATGCGGATGGCTTGATCCACCGGGGCGCCGTAGTTAATGAGATGCCCCGTCTGAATGAGCACCTCGTTCTTGAGTCGACTCGTATCGGGCAGCCGTTCGACCGCGCCCAAGTCCGGGCCGGTCATCGTGCCTGCCACGGCGATGGTCAAACCCGCGGAACAGGATGCCGTCACAAAGCCGGCTTCGCTTTCGCACACCTCGGCAATGACGCGGCTGGCATACTTTTGCAGTGCGCCAATTTCAACGAATTGCGGCAGGATTTGCGATGCGGCCTCGATCGCCTCCGGAACGGCAATGGATGCGCCCAAGCTGGTCATTGTGCCCGAGACGTTGATGACGCGCCGCAGCCCCAGAGATTCTCTTATGTCTTTCAATGCAGCACCCCAATTCAGTCTGTGTGATCTAAAAAAATAACTTGAATGGCTATGGCTTGATCTCGACGATGGCCTCGATCTCGATCGTGATGTTGTTGGGCAAGGAGCCCATGCCTACTGCAGAACGTGCATGTGTACCCACCTGCGGGCCGAAAACTTCGATCAGGAGGTCCGAGCAGCCATTGACGACGCTGGGATGTGCCACGAAGTCGGGCTTGGCGTTTACCATGCCGAATAGCTTCACTACTTTCACCACGCGACTCAGATCTCCTAGCACTTCATGCAGCACCGCGATGAGATTCACACCCGTCAGGCGCGCATGTGCGTAGGCCTGCTCGGCAGTCACATCGATCCCGACCTTGCCGGTATGCAGAAAGCCCTCGTTCGTGCACGGGCCCTGGCCTGACAGGAACAACAAGCTGCCCACTCTGGTGTGACTCACAAAATTGCCGATGGGCGGCGGTGATTCGGGTAAAACGATACCCAGCTGCGCCAAGCGTTGATAGCAATCGACTACAGGGGTTTCGGGAACTGCGGCGTTCAGATTCAAATCGACTCCAGGGGTCATACAAGTTCAGTCAGTCGGATACAGGCGGCCTTGTGTCCGGGCGTGAGTTGCTCAAGCGCTGGACGGGTCTCGGCGCACGCATCGATGGCGTGCGGGCACCGCGTGCGGAACACGCAGCCTGAAGGGGGATTCAAGGGGCTGGGAATGTCGCCGCGCAATGCGATGCGTTGCGTTTTTCGGTACGGGTCGGCTACGGGCGATGCGGATAGCAGGGCGCGTGTATAGGGGTGGCGAGGCGTGCTGTAGACCTGCTCGCTCGGACCGCTTTCCATGACGCGGCCGAGATACATGACGACAATGTCATCGCAAAGGTGTTCAACCACCGAGAGGTCGTGTGAAATGAAAAGCACACTCAGACCTCGCTGTTGCTGCAAATCCTGGATCTGATTGATGATCTGTGCCTGTACCGATACATCCAATGCCGAGACGGGCTCGTCCGCAATAATGCAATCGGGCTCAACCGCGAGCGCGCGTGCGATACCAATGCGCTGGCGTTGGCCACCCGAGAACTCGTGGGGGTAACGGCGCGCATGATCAGGGCTCAAACCCACCTGTGTGAGGAGGTCGGCAATCCGCGCTTTCTTCTCTGCGCCTTTTGCCAGTTTGTGGGTATCGATTGCCTCGCCAATGATGTCGGCCACACGCAGTCTTGGATTCAGGCTCGAATACGGATCCTGGAAAACCATTTGTAGGCGTCGTCGGTAGGCGCGCATCTGGCGGCTGGTCAGCGAAAAGAGATCGACGCCCTCGAAGTCCGCACGACCGCTGGTCGGCTCCACCAGCCTGAGCAAGCTGCGTCCAACGGTGGTCTTGCCCGAGCCGGACTCTCCCACCAGGCCGAGGATACGGCTGCGACGAAGCTCGAAGCTCACGCCATCGACGGCACGAACCGCACCCGATGGTCCGGGAAATTGCTTGACGAGATCGACCACGTTCAAAAGAATCGACGATGCGGCTGCTTGATTGGAATTGCTCATAGGGCTTCGTGTTTCCTGCAACTGGAGAGGTGGTCCAGTGCACCTGCGCGAACCAGGGGCGGGGCGACTTGCGTGCATACGTCATCGGCATACTCGCAGCGGGGCGCGAAGGTACAGCCTTCGGGCCAGCGACCCGCTGGCGGCACGTTGCCCATGATGGGTCGCAAGCGGATCCGCGTGCCATCAGCGGCACGATCGCGCTTCGCATCGGGAATACAGGCCAGAAGGCCACGCGTGTAAGGATGCTTTTGGTGGTCGAAAAGATCGTGCACCTTGGCATGCTCGGCCACACGACCGGCATAGAGCACCACCACTTCGTGTGCAATCTCGGCCACCACACCCAGGTTGTGCGTGATGAACATAATGCTCATCCCTCGATCTTCTTGCAGCCGGCGCAGCAAGGCGATGATCTGTGCCTGCACGGTCACATCGAGCGCTGTCGTCGGTTCGTCCGCAATCAGCAATGTGGGATTGCAGACCAACGCCATCGCGATCATGACGCGTTGGCGCATGCCGCCGGACATGTGATGCGGATAGTCGCTCAGGCGTTGACGGGCCGCGGGAATTTCGACCAGTTCGAGCATTTCGGCGGCGCGGGCCAAGGCCTTTGCACGTGTCACCGGCTCGTGCAGCATTAGCATTTCGGCGATCTGGTCACCCACCGTGAACAGCGGGTTCAGGCTGGTCATGGGCTCCTGGAAAATCATGGCGATGTGTCTGCCTCGTATTTTCCGCATGCGGCGCTCTTCGAGCGCGGCAAGATCCATGACGTCTTCGTTGCTGTGGCGATATAAAACCTGGCCGCCGGTAATACGGCCGTTATTGGGCAACAGGCGCAACATTGACAGGCTTGTGACCGATTTTCCCGAACCGGATTCGCCCACAACGGCCAGTGTTTTACCTCGGGGTATATCGAAGCTGACGTCGTCGACCGACTTGATCCAGTGTTTGCCATGCGAGAAGCTCGTCTGCAGATTCTGGACGCGGCAAACGACGTCGTCGGGAAGATGAATGGCGCACGGGTTAGCGGTCATCTCTGGTCCTCGGTGATCATAGGGACTTTTGAACAGTCGGATCCAGCAGATCGCGTAGGCTGTCGCCCAGCACCTGTAGACAGAGCGCTGCGATAACAATGGCCAGCCCGGGGTAGAGCATCAGCCATTCGGCGCGCCCGCTGTATTGGCGGCCAGCGGCAATCATCGTCCCCCAGGTGGGCACATCCGGATCGACGCCGACGCCTAGAAACGACAGGCCAGCTTCGGCCAAAATGGCATAGGCGAAGATGAAACTGCCTTGCACCAGCAGAGGCGAAACCAGATTGCGCAATACATGGCGGATCGCAATGCGGACTGTCGATACGCCCAAGGCCCGCGCGGCCTCGATATAGGGCAGCTCGCTGATCACAAGCGTGGACGCGCGCACCACGCGCGCCAGCCGGGGCGTGTAGACGATGCTCAAGGCGATGATGACCGTATGCAACGATGGTCCCAGCGCCGCCACCAACGCGATAGCCAGTAGCGTATCGGGAAATGCCATCATGGCATCCAGCAAACGCGAGAGCAGCATGTCCAGGCGTTTGGACATGCCTGCGATGATGCCCAGGACGACACCGGCCAACATGGATATGACGACCACTGCCAACCCTACGGCCAACGATACTCGCGCGGCAAACACCGTGCGTGTGAACACGTCGCGTCCGAACGCGTCGGTGCCGAACCAAAATTCTCCGGAGGGTGGCTTGAGCCGGTTGACGATGGACAGCTTGTTCGGAAGATAAGGGGTGACCCAGGGTGCCAGCACTGCCGCGAGAATCAGCAGGCAGAGTACGGCCAGCGCCAGTGCGGCCATTTTGCGTGCCATGACGAATGCACAAAATTTTGATAGCCGCGAAGGCGGTGGCGGCAAGATCTGGATGGCGGTGATAGCGCTCATTGGTAGCGTACCCTCGGGTCGACTGCCAGATACAGCATGTCGACACAGAAATTGAACAGCACATAAAGTGCAGCGATCACCAGCAGCGCACCTTGTATGACCGGGTAATCGCGCCGCATGACGGCCGACACCACCAGATTTCCGATGCCTGGAAGGCTGAATACCGTCTCGGTGACTACTGCGCCCGAGATCAGCGCCGCAGCGGTTAATCCGAGCACCGTGATGATGGGAATCAGCGCGTTCTTCAAAGCATGGCGAATGACCACACGCAGTTCACTCATGCCCTTGGAACGTGCCGTACGTACGTATTGATCGTTCAGCACATCAAGCATGCTGGAGCGCGTCGATCGCAGGATAATGGCGCTGGCGCCCGTACCCAGCGCCATTGCGGGAAGAAGCAAATGACTCAGTCGGGTTGTGAACGAGGCGTCTGGTCCGCCATAGCCCGCCACGGGAAGCCAGCCCAGTTGGGCCGCGAATAATTGGATCAATAGCAAACCGAGCCAGAAACTGGGTACGCTGGCGGCCAACATCGCGAAGGTGGTGACGCCCCGATCGATCCAGGAGTCCCGCCGATAGGCCGCCAAAATGCCCAACGGTATCGCAATTGCTGTCGCGATCACCATCGTAAATAAAGTCAGAAACAGCGTCGGTTCACTGCGTTCGTACAAGGCGGTGGTGACCGGACGATGCAAAAAAATCGAGTTGCCCAAGTCGCCTCGTGCCAGTTGTGCGAGGAACAGGGTGTACTGCTTGATCAATGGCGCATCCAAACCGAGATTAGTGCGCAAGGCTGCAATCTCGGTGGCCGTGGCATCGGGCCCGAGCATGATGGCTGCTGGGTCGCCCGGCGTGATCCGCACGATCAAAAAGACGATGGTCAGCACGAAGAGCATCACGACCAGCATGCCCCCTACGCGCTTGAGTATATATTTACTCACTCTTTGTACGCATTCCAGAAATAGGGCCACGGTGAAGGCTTCATGCCCTGGAGCTTGGTGGACTTGGCGGCGAGCGTGTTCAGGTCACCGATTTTCATGAACGGTGCCTGTTCATAGATGACGGCTTGCAAGTCGGCCCATAAGGCTTTGCGCTTCTCGGGATCGATCTCGCGATTCATGGCATCGAACGTGGCGCTGCGCTCTGGCGAAACCCACCAACCTGGATAGCTCTCCGAAAGGGTCGCCATCAACGCCGGATCGGGCAAATAGGGTGTGCTGGTGGCGAAGATATCCCAGAGATCGGGATTGGCACGACGTCCCAGCAGCGTTGCCCAGTCCATGACTTGCAGGTCCACCTTGAAACCGACTGCTTTCAGGTACTCGCTCGCCATCAAAGCCACTTGGTAATTGATCTCGTTCTGGCGTGTAGCGATGATGCGGATTGGCGTGCCGTCGTAATTCTCTTTGACCAGCCGAGTGGCTTTGTCCAGGTCGCCCGTGTTGTAGTGACCGCCCACCCCTTTGTCGGTATGCCAGACGTAGCCCTCGGGGTAAAGTGCGCCATTGGCCGAGTAAAACTCTTTACGCCCGATGGCCACGGCAAGCGTGTCCTCCATGTTCAGAGCGGCCTGCATCGCCTGGCGCAGTTTGACATTGGCGAAGGGCCCCTTCTGAGTATTGAGCACGTACAGATAGAACACAGCTGGCTTGAGCACAAAGGGCTCGGCCTGGCCCTTGATGCGATCTACCGCTTCTGCGCCAATCACCTCGGCATAATCGTATTGGCCTGTCAGCGCACCTTCGATGCGTGTGTTGACATCGGGCACCGGCACGAAACGAATCTCGTCTAAATATTGATGACGCGCGCCGCCAAAATTATTGGGCGCTTCTTCTCGCGACGCATAGTTGTCAAAGCGTGTGAGTTGAAGGTATTGATCGGGCCGGTACTCGTGAAAGGTGTAAGGTCCGGTTCCTATGGGTTGCTTGGGTGCGGCATCGGATGTGCCGGCCGGCATGATCACCGCGGCCGCGTTATTGAAGGCGAGCAGCGAAAGCAGGGGTACGTAAGGCTCTTTTAGCGTGATCCGTACATGGCTGCTGTCGATGGCCTCTATCGTCTCGATGTTGTCGGCGACCTGTTTGCCCCGTGGCGCGACACGGGTCCACCGCTTCAAGGAGTCAACCACATCTTTTGATGTCATCGTTGCGCCGTTGTGAAACGTCACGCCCGAACGTAGTGCGATGGTGTATTGCTTACCGTCGGCGCTGATCTCCGGCAGGGTAGCGGCCAGTAGGGGAGTGACCTCCCACTTTGAATCGAAGGTGAACAGTGTCTCGTAGTAATGCTGGGTGATGACACCGACCAGATCGGCGGTCGATGCCATGGGATCGAACGTCGGCACCTCGCCGATGACCGCTACGTTGGCGACGCCGCCGCGTTTCTGAGCACTGACTGTCGCTGGTGCGAGTAAGCACGCCGCCACTGCCATTACACATGCAGCTTGCCATCGTTTGAGATATCGCTTCATGACTTCCCCTGAGAACACTGGTTTAGGCTTACGTTATTACGGATGTTCAGGCGTTATAAGGGAATATTATCTAAAGCAGTTGCTTATGAATAGGCCGGGATTACACCAATGCCTTGGTGGTTGCGTAGACGTGTGCTCGGTCTAATCAGGCGAACGTTTAGGTGCCACTTTTGCAACCCGTCGACGCTTTACTCGAATGTTTTTGAATTTACCGGCAGAGGCGTTAACGAAGTCGCAGCAGGTATGGACGGGCACATCGCGAGATCGTGCAAAAATTTGGTACTTTGCAGGATGGTCAATGAGAATTTCCCCCGTAGTCCGGTTCATCGTCTGAACCTTGTCCTTCGGTCTCGGTCTATCCCGCATCGACAGGGGGAATGAGCGCATGGATACGACATATCGAGTGCAGGCGAGGTCGCTGCAGCCACTGGTGGGCAATGGGCACATCCACGCGCATCAGCCCGATGGGCAGGCGCTGCAGACGCATTCGTTGTATGGCGGACGGGTTACCGTCGATCGTCGTCGCTGGACTTGCCGCGAGGCGGAATTTAGCTGGACGGCGCCACAGCATGTCATTATCTTGACCGAGCGGGGGGCCACCGCCCGCACTCACATCCGTAGCGGCACGAAGCCGATTTATGACGGACGTGACCGCTCAGGGGCGGTTAGCTTCGTGCCCGCCGGGGTCGAACGTAATGGTTATTTCCGCGATGCCGACCTGGTCTATACCGCTTTGTGGGTCGATCCCGGTTTGGACCTGCCGGGCTGTTCGCAGCTATCCGCCCTGCCGCTGCGCGTCAATACCAGCGACCCCGTGATTCGGACCCTGCTGGCCTCGCTCGGTGCCGAAATGGCCGCGGGCCAAGTGCCGGAGGCTGTCTACCTGGAACATCTGCTGGCCTTGATGTCGCTGCGCCTGGGCGGCGGCGGTGGCGTCAGGGGGCGTGCTTGTGCCGATCCTCCGGCCAAAGTGCATCGCTTGGGCCGTGGGGTTGTCAAGCGACTGGACGAATACATCGAATCCCATATCGACGCCGGGATTTCGCTAAGCGAACTGGCCCAGTTGGCCGACATGCCTGTCGATACTTTTGCACGGCGCTTCAAAGCCGAGACCGGTATGGCGCCCTATGCCTATGTCATCGAGCGGCGAGTGTGGAGGGCCGAAACGCTACTGCGTGCCGGTAGTATGCCGATCAGCGCCATGGCTTTGGAATTGGGCTTCTCCAGCCAAAGCCACTTTACGTCGACCTTCCGGCGCCTGACCGGCATCACCCCCCATGCCTACCGGCAAGGCATGGGTTTCCAGGATTCTGACATCGCTTCCTGATTCCTGAAAGAGCGGCGCGGCGATCTTCCTCATACTGGGCGCCTGCTACCTTCTTTCAGGAGATAATCATGGATGACAAGGCTCCAGCGCGTCCGTCGCGACGCGCTGTTCTGCAGGCCGGCGCCGCGACAGGTCTGCTGGTCGCAAGCGGGGTGCCGACCATGGTTCGCGAGGCGCTCGCCACCCACGCCGTGCCAGACACTGCGAGCTCGCTGCCGACTCGCCCGGTGACTTTGCGCATCAATGCCGCCATGTATGAGCTGTCGCTTGATCCGCGCACCACCCTACTGGACGCGCTGCGCCACCAGATCGGCCTGACAGGTTCCAAGAAGGGCTGTGACCACGGCCAGTGTGGCGCTTGCACCATATTGGTCAATGGCCGCCGTATTAATGCCTGCCTGACGCTGGCGGTCATGCATGAGGACGATGACATCACGACCATCGAGGGGCTTGCCAGCGGTGACACGCTGCATCCTATGCAGGCCGCTTTTATCGCGCGTGACGGCTTTCAGTGCGGCTATTGCACACCCGGCCAGATCTGCTCCGCCGTGGGCATGTTGCAAGAGGTGCGCGCCGGCTGGCCCAGCCATGCCAGCCAGGATGTGGCAGCGCCCATGGCGAGACTGACCGATGTCGAGATCCGTGAGCGCATGAGCGGCAACATTTGTCGCTGCGCCGCGTATCCCAACATTGTTGCCGCCATCCATGACGTGGCCCAGGAGGCCTGATCCCATGATGCCCTTTACCTACGAGCGAGCCTCCAACCCGGCTCAGGCTACAGGAGCCGTCGCGGCCAATCCGCAGGCGCGCTTTATCAGTGGCGGCACTAACCTTCTGGACCTGATGAAGCTCGAAATCGAAAAGCCCGATCATCTCGTCGATATCAGCCGCCTGCCCATGGCCACGATGCAAGACACCGCCGAGGGTGGTCTGCGTATCGGGGCCCAGGTGCGCAACAGCGACTTGGCGGCTGACAGCCGTGTGCGCAGCCGCTATCCCTTGCTGTCGCAGGCGCTGCTGGCGGGCGCGTCGGGCCAGATTCGCAACAAGGCCAGTACCGGTGGCAACCTGCTGCAGCGTACGCGCTGCCCCTATTTCTACGATCCCAATATGCCCTGCAACAAGCGTGAGCCGGGTGCCGGGTGCTCGGCCCTCGAGGGCCATAACCGCATGAACGCGGTGATAGGAGCCAGCGGCGACTGCATCTCGGTGCACCCGTCGGATATGGCCGTGGCCCTGACCGCATTGGATGCCACGGTGCAAACGATCATGCCCGACGGTCAGACGCGTAGCCTGCCCATTACCGAGCTATACCGCTTGCCGGCGACGACTCCGCATATCGAAACTCAGTTGGCCCAGGGCGAGATGATTGTGGCCGTCACGCTGCCGCCCGCGCCGCCGGGCCATCAGCTCTACCGCAAGGTGCGCGACCGCGCCTCGTATGCTTTTGCTCTGGTCTCGGTAGCCGTGGTGATGGATGCCGAAGGCGGCCAAGTGCGAAGTGCACGTATCGCACTGGGTGGCATTGCCCCCAAGCCATGGCGTGCCGTGGCTGCCGAGCAGGCTCTGGCCGGGCAGCAGGCCGCCGCACGGTCGTATTCTGCTGCTGCCGAGGCCGCCCTGGCGGGGGCACAGGGCCACGGTGGCAACGATTTCAAGATTCCGCTGGCCAAACGGACCCTGCAACAAGCGTTGGCGACTGCCGCTCAGACCCCGAGAGCCTGATCATGACGACATCCACGCAAGACTCGCGCTTCATCGGCCAGCCCGTCGACCGCGTCGATGGCCGGCTCAAAGTGACCGGCCGCGCGACCTATGCCTACGAACAGACCGAAGCCGGGCAGGCCGTCCACGGCTACATCCTGGGGGCGTCCATCGCCAAGGGGAAGATCCTGGACATCGATGACCGCGACGCGCAGCGTGCGCCGGGGGTCTTATATGTAATGACTCATCGCAATGCGCCCGCACAGCCGGCGTTCGGCCCTGCCGTGCCGCCTAATGTGCCGGACGTTTTCACGCGTGCCCGACCTGCATTGGCCAACGATCGCGTGCGCTATTACGACGAACCCGTTGCCCTCGTCGTGGCCAAAACTTTTGAGGCCGCACGCGCGGCGGCCCGCCTGATACGCGTGCGCTATGCCGAGGAAAAGGCTGATTTCGATTTGGTTTCGCGCCTGGGACAGGCTTATACACCGCCACGCGTCAATGCGGGCATGGCGCCCGATAGCGCGGTGGGAGAGTTCGAGGGCGCGTTCAAGGGAGCAGCGGTCGCATTGGATGTCACCTACACGACCCCGTATCAAAGTCATAATCCCATGGAGCCGCAGGCCACCATCGCGGTATGGCGGAGCGATGACCTGACCGTGTACGCGTCAGCGCAGACGTTGAATAATTTCCGCGCCACCCTGGCCAGCACACTGCGCATCGCGCCTGAGCGTATCCGTGTTATCAGCCCCTACATCGGCGGAGGCTTTGGAGCCAAACTGATCCCCCATGCCGATGGCATTCTGGCGGCCCTGGCCGCGCGCGTGTTGCAACGTCCCGTCAAGGTCGCCCTGACGCGGCAGCAGATGTATGCCAATGCAGGCTATCGCGCGGCCATGGTCCACCAGTTGCGCCTGGGCGCCGAGCCGGACGGCAGGCTGATTGCGATGGGCTACGACGTTTACTCCGCCACCTCGCGCTTTGAGGAGTTTTGCGAACAGACGGCGGTATTCGCACGCCACTTATATGCTGCGCCCAACCGTCTGACACGGCATCGTCTGGTACCGGTGGATCTGAATCGTGGCGAATGGATGCGTTCGCCCGGAGAGGCACCCGGCATGCTGGCCTTCGAGTGCGGCATGGACGAACTGGCCGAGCGCGTGGGATTGGACCCGATCGAGCTGCGCGTGCGCAACGAACCCGACCAGGACCCCGAACGCGGCGTGCCGTTTTCCACTCGCAACCTGGTCGAATGCATGCGCACCGGTGCCGAGCGCTTTGGCTGGGAGCGCCGTCATCCCAAGCCCGCCAGCGTGCGAGAGGGCCGCAAGCTGATCGGCATCGGCATGGCGGCCGCCATCCGGCCTAACTACATCGGCGCCTCCAGCGCCCGGGTGGCGATCGACGCGCAAGGGCGGGTCACCGTCAGCATGGATATGACCGATATCGGTACCGGCACCTACACGATCCTTACACAGGTTGCCGCCGAAAGCCTGGGTGTACCCATGTCGGCGGTGCGAGTGCGGCTGGGTGACAGTCGCTATCCTCGCACCGCTGGTTCGGGTGGCTCGTGGGGCGCCGCCAGTGCCACTAGTGCGGTGCTAGCGGCCTGCCAGGCGATCAAGCGCCAGATTGCTGAGGCCGCTGGTTCGCCTTACCGAGAGGCCGACGTGGCCACGCTGCGCTTTGCCGGCGGTAATGTCAGTGTGGGCGATCAATCCGAATCTATTGCCGCGCTGATGGCTCGCGTGGCGCCCGGCGGCCTGCAAGCCGACGGCAGCGTGGGGCCGATGGGTGAACCGTACAAAGCGTACTCGCAGCATTCTTACGGTGCGCATTTTGTCGAAGTCGAGGTTGATATCGACACCGGCGAAATCCGCATGCGCCGCATGCTGTCGGTCATCGGTGCAGGGCGTATCCTCAATGCCAAGACCGCGCGATCGCAGATATTGGGTGGTATGGTCTGGGGCATAGGATCGGCGTTGATGGAGCAGAACCTGCTCGATACGCGCCACGGGCATTTCGTCAATCATGATTTGGCCGAGAACCTGGTGCCAGTCAATGGTGACATCGCGCAGATGGAGGTGGTGTTTCTGGAGTTGCCCGATGAGAATGCCAATCCGTTGGGCGTCAAGGGCTTGGGCGAGCTGGGTGTGTGCGGCGCGGGGGCGGCGGTCGCCAATGCCGTCTACAACGCCACGGGTGTTCGCGTGCGTGAGTTCCCGGTTACGCTGGACAAGGTAATGGCAGGCTTGGGGGAGGTGGCCGCCTAGGGAAGGTCTGCATGGTGCCGAGTTACCCGGTTCAAGAGCCCGACATATATCAGTGGGAAGTATCCGTTTTTTCTTGACTGGAGATGGACATCAGCTTTTATGGCAAACGCTATGTTCGATGAGTATTTGGAGCGATGGGGGCTGACCCTGGACGGCGAGGCTTTCGGTTCCATGAATGGAAATCTGCTTCCCGTTCGGCAACGAGGTTTGCCAGCCATGCTCAAAATCTCAGAAGAGGTCGAAGAACAGGCAGGTAGCTTGCTTATGGTCTGGTGGGACGGTGAGGGTGCGGCGCCAGTGTTGGCTCATGACGGTGCGGTCTTACTTATGGAGCGTGCATGCGGCTCGGCGTCGCTTACGCATATGGTGAACTGCGGTCAGGATGACGAGGCCACTCGTATCCTCAGTGCTGTAGCTGGTCGTCTTCACGCCCCACGCGAAAAGCCGCTTCCCACTTTAGTTCCACTGACGCGATGGTTCGAAGCGCTATGGAGCACAGCGGCTACGCACGGGGGAATTTTTGAGCAGTGTGCAATGGCCGCCCGTGAACTGTTGGACGCTCCTCGCGATATGACAGTGCTACATGGCGACATCCATCACGGCAATGTGTTGGATTTCGGACCGAAGGGATGGCTCGCGATCGATCCAAAAGGGCTTTACGGTGAGTGTGGCTTCGATTACGCGAACATTTTCTGCAACCCCGATGGGAAAAGCGCTTTGGCACCAGGCCGTTTTGTGCGCCGGGTCGAGATCGTGGCACAGGCCTGCGGCATTGATCGTCGCAGGCTACTGCAATGGGTGCTTGCATGGACAGGGCTATCAGCCTCTTGGATGCTGGAGGGGAACCATGAGCCGGGCACTCCACTCGAGGTGGCGAAGCTCGCAGCATCGGCGCTTGGTTCTTGATTCTTCAGAAGCCACACCGGCTAATTGGCGGGGCGATATCTGTCCACACGCTCCCGGCAGAGACTCACAATGTGACTGACTGGCGGAGGCTGCGTCACGTAACGCCTACCGCCAGGCCAAATCATCCGGCCGGCACTAGCCCCGTGATGCCAAGCTCCTTGGCCGTGGTCGACGTCGGCATGTCACCGCCCCAAACCGACCGTGGAGACTAGCTCGTTGGTGGCGTTGCTTTCGTTGGTGCAGGATCGCGACTATATTGCCACATTGGCGAGTTCTGTTGCGCACATGTATGAGCAGCTCAGTCTCATCAGCATCGTACGAATGCCCTCCCGCTTGGAGTTCGGTCCCATCGGAATGTTGTGAGCAGCTGATTCCCCAAGCATCGTGCTACCGGCCTTGCGCGAAACATTGCGAGGTATTGCCGTAGAGCTGACCACCGGCGAATCCGGAGATACCAATCTGTTCGGTCGGTGTTTTCTGGACTGAATCATTAACAAGCAATTCTCCTGGAGCATCTGATGACTGAACCGAAGAAGCCTGAATGGCGGCTTGAAACCGTGGCTGTGCATGGCGGCTACCGTCCCGATCCGACCACGCGCGCCGTGGCGGTGCCCATCTACCAGACCGTGGCGTACGCGTTCGACGATACGCAGCATGGCGCGGACCTGTTTGATCTGAAGGTGCCGGGCAATATATACACGCGCATCATGAATCCGACGACCGACGTGCTGGAGCAGCGCGTAGCGGCTCTGGAAGGCGGCATCGCCGCGCTGGCGCTGGCGTCGGGACAGGCCGCGGTGACTTACGCCATACAGACGATAGCCGAAGCGGGCGACAACATTGTGTCGTCCAGTACGCTGTACGGCGGTACTTACAATTTGTTCGCGCACACGCTGCCGCAGTATGGCATCACCACGCGCTTCGCCCAGCCCGCCGACCTGGCCGCCTTCGAAGCGCAGATCGACGAGCGCACCAAGGCTATCTTCGCCGAATCCGTCGGCAATCCGCTGGGCAACATCACTGACATTGCCGCGCTTGCCGAACTGGCACACCGTCATGGTCTGCCGCTGATCGTGGACAACACCGTGCCATCGCCGTATTTGTTGCGTCCCATCGAGCACGGTGCCGACATTGTGGTGCAGTCGTTGACCAAGTATCTGGGCGGCCATGGTACCAGTCTGGGCGGCGCCATCATCGACTCGGGCAAGTTTCCTTGGGCCGAGCACAAGGATCGCTTCAAGCGCCTGAATGAACCGGACGTCAGCTACCACGGCGTAGTCTATACCGAGGCCTTCGGCCCGGCGGCCTACATTGGCCGTGCTCGCGTGGTGCCGCTACGGAATACGGGGGCGGCGATTTCGCCATTCAACTCGTTCCAGATCCTGCAAGGGATAGAAACCCTGGCGTTGCGGGTGGATCGCATTGTCGAGAATGCCGTGAAGGTCGCGAACTACTTGCGCGAACACCCGAAGGTGGAATGGGTCAACTATGCTGGATTGCCGGACCATCCGGATCACGCGTTGGTTCAGAAGTATCTGGGTGGTAAGGCGCCCGGGCTGTTTACGTTCGGGGTCAAGGGCGGTCGCGATGCCGGCGCGCGCTTCCAAGACGCGCTGCAGCTCTTCACGCGCCTGGTCAATATCGGCGATGCCAAGTCGTTGGCCACGCACCCTGCCTCTACGACGCACCGCCAGCTGAATTCGCAAGAGCTGGAAAAGGCGGGTGTACGCGACGAAACCGTGCGCCTGTCCATCGGCATCGAGCACATCGATGACCTGTTGTTCGATCTGGACCAAGCGCTGGCGAAGGTGTAATCGGAGTGACGCTGCGTCCCACAGCGTCTTATTGAAATTTGCCACGAGAGGACCACTAGCGCGTATTCATTCCGAGGACATCCGGGTTTATAGGTGTATTGATCGGGCGAGTTTTCCTTTACATTGACTGGCCTGACCACTCGACCACTGGGATGTGCTGGACATGATTCCCCTTCAAGCCGTCAGTTCTCCTCGTCTCTATCGGATCATCGCGGGGCAGATCGCCGGGCGGATCCGCGAGGGTGAGTTCGCGCCCGGCGATCGGCTTCCTTCGGAACGAGACTTGGCCGAGCATCTGCAGGTCAGCCGGGCGTCGGTGCGCGAAGCCTTGATTGCGCTGGAGCTTGAGGGTTATGTCGACGTCCGGGTGGGAACCGGTGTTTTCGTGACGAACACACAGGCGGGCGAGCGGCGCGAGATCAAGGGGGTCCCCTCCATCCATGATGCCGGCGGCAATGATATGGGGCCGTTCGATCTGCTGGAAACGCGCCTGCTGCTGGAACCCGAGTCCGCCTCGCTGGCGGCCCAGGTGGCCTTGCCCGCGCAGATTGTCGCAATAGAAGCGGCGCATCGGGCGATGAATACGGCCGACGCGCCGGGGCGTCATGATCGCGCCTTTCATCTGGCGATCTCCGCTTCTTGCGGCAATGCGGCGTTGGCTTCGGCGATTACGCATTTATGGAGCCTGAGCCAGAGCAGTCCGGTTTATTCGCGTATGGAGACCCATTTCGTCACACGGCACGTATGGGAGCAAGCCAAGCTGGAGCACGAGCAGATTCTCAACGCTATCGCGCAGCGCGACCCGGGACGAGCACGCCATGCCATGCATGATCACCTTGTCGGCATCCTGGCGCGCCTGCGGGCGGATTTTGGACGAACGTCGCTGTAAAGCGCGTATTCAACCCGACACATGGATCAGCATCATGTCGCTCCCTAATCCCCCCGGCAATCATTCCAGTCTCGTGAGCCATGAGGCCCGCGCCTGCCTGCCTGACGGCGTTTCATCGAGATCTCGAAGCTGGCTGTTCGTGTCGGCGCTGGACAGTGCCGCCCAGCGTCGCGCATTGGGCTCTGGCGCCGACGTCCTGGTAGCCGATCTGGAAGAATTGACAGCGCCGCAAGATAGACAGGCGGGATGCATTCGCGTGGTGGATTTCATGGCGGAATGCCGGCAGGCTGGCGTGGTGACGGCAGTGCGCATCAATTCCCTGGACGAGGGTGGCCAAGGACAGCTCGAGAAAGTCATCGAAGGCGGGCCGGCCGCCGTGTTGATATCGCAGACTGAGGCGGCGCGGCATATCGAGGAACTCGATGCGTTGCTAGGGGCGTGTGAAACCCGGCTGCGGTTGCCACTGGGGCATACTGCCATCGTGCCGGTGCTGGCTTCGCCGTTGGCCGTCGTGCGCACATTCGAGGTGCTCGCCGCCAGTTCGCGCGTCAAGGCAGGTATGCTGGCGGGCAGGAGGCTGGCCAAGGTCTTGCAAATGGAAAATCCGGACGACGCGACGGCGCTCAGACATGTGCGTAGCCGTTTCGCACTGGAATGTGCAGCCGCCGGATGCCTGGCGGTCGACAGTGGGTACGCTTATCCGGACGCCCAGGCGCTGGCGGACGATCTGGCCTGGGCGCGCGGCGTCGGCCTGAGGTCGAAGCACGCGATATCTGAAGATCAGGTGGCCGCGCTGAACCAGGCGTTGTTGTCGTCCAGGCAGATACCGGAGAATTAGCTTGAACGCCTGCGCTGAAGTGAGGCTGACGATATGATCATCTCTGATCTGTTGGCTTTTTCCCTTGAAACTTTGGACTATAGATTGACGTGAACATCATTTTTGCCTCTACCATGGATCTGGACGGTGACGCCTGGATCAAACCGCTGCAGGCCGCCATCCCGTCTGCCCGCATTCATGGCTGGTCTGCTAACAGTGCCTCAGTGGGCGCGGATATCGCGATTGCCTGGAATCCTCCCAAAGACCTGTTCCAGCGCGAAACCGGGATACGGGCTGTGTTCAATCTGGGAGCCGGGGTCGACGCGTTGTTTCGCTTGCCGGGTCTGGGCGACGACGTCTCCGTCGTCCGCATCGAAGATGCGGGTATGGCCGTGCAAATGGCGGAGTACGCGGTATATGCCCTGGTGCGGGCGTCGCGCCAGTTCGACGAGTACGAACGTCTGCAAAAGCTCAAACGCTGGGATCCGCAACCCGATATACAACGCGCTACATGGAGCGTAGGGGTATTAGGCATGGGCGTGATGGGGACACGGGTGGCTCAGACGATCGCGAGCCTGGACTATCCCGTGGCGGGCTGGTCGCGCAGCGGCAAGGAACTGCCGGGCGTACAAAAATTTGCGGGTCCGGATGAATTGCCCGCGTTCCTGGCGCGTACGCGTGTCCTGATCAATACCTTGCCCCTTACCGATGAAACGCGCGGTATTCTTCGCCGGGAAACCTTGCAGCAATTGCTGCCGGGCGCTTATCTGATCAGCATGGGGCGCGGCGCCCATCTGGTCGAAGAAGACCTGCAGCCATTGTTGGATTCAGGTCATCTATCGGGGGCGACGCTCGATGTTTTCGGAGAGGAGCCTTTGCCGCAACAGCATCCGTTCTGGTCGGATCCACGCATTACCATCACCCCGCACGTGGCTGCCGCCAGCCTGCGCGAGGAAACCATTGAACAGGTATCGGACAAGATCAATCGTTATCTGCGCGGTGAGCCGCTGACCGGTGTGGTGGAGCGCGACAGGGGATATTGAGATTTGGGATTTACAGTATCTGTATAAGGAAAGGGCGCGAATTTCAGCGCAGGTTGAAATAGGTAAGACCCGCTGTAAATCAGTGGGCGATGCCGTTTCGCCGTGCCGATCCACGGATGGGCTGCTTCGCTAAAATCATGTTTGCGGCTTCGAGGCCTCTCGAGAGTGTTTCAGCACCTGCGTTGCGCCCAATAGAAAGCTGTCAACACGCATGTCGATCACTCGTCCGAGATCCTTCGGCACTGGCAATCCATAGATCCACCTGCGCATACCAATATAAAAGACGCCCGAGTGCATGGACCAAATCAATTCGATTTCGTCTTCAAGTTCGTCTGCATTGCGCGGTTCAGGAATGCCGAATTCTTTGCGCATTTCACGCGCGATCACAATGAAGTGGCGCTCACGCAGCAGCGCCACGTATCGCTGGTTGATGCCTTCACGGGTCAGACCTGCCGAGATAAAAATCCTTATCCAATCGTTCTTCAGAACAAATTGCGCATAGTCTTTTAAATAGTGCTTCAGCCTATCTGCCAACGGCCGGCTGCTATCCGAAAGCCAGTCTTCCCAGACTGGATCCCACCTGCGAACGAATACTTCGTCGTAGACACGATCAACCAGTGCTTCCTTGGTCGCAAAGTGGTTGTAGAGAAGCGGTTGGGTGATGCCTAGTGCGCGGGCGATCTCGTGCGTGCTGACACTGAAACCACGTTCAGCGAACAACTGGATGGCCTTCTGAACGATCTGTTGTTCGCGAGCTTCCTTGGACAGTCGCGGCTTGGAAACACGCGGTGCGTCGACTGTTTTTTTCCCTGCTGCAGACTTATTTGGTCCTCGTTTGGCAGTGGTGGGCTGCTCGATTTGGTCTGTTGTCATTCCGGTCCCAGTGGGTTTTTTCCCAAAGAAGGGCGTGAAGCTGTCATCCAAGTTCAGTATAGCCCGGCTCCCCACTGCGTTCGTGATCGACTCATTAGCAATACACGCGTTTTCCCTAGTTAAAAAGTGCTTGGTCATCATGAAAAGCAGAAGTATTATTTATCGAATGATAAATTAAATAGTGGATACTGCTTTGAGGCTTTCGACTAAAAATTGGTGCTTATAGAAATAAATCATCTATAGAACTGATGTTTTATTTTATATAAATTATCAATCAATCAATAAAAGGATTCTTTCGTATGCCAATTCGGAAATTGGGCCACTTCTCAGTCCGAACGCCCCATCTCGAGGAGTCGATGCGCTTCTATGTTGAGATTCTGGGTCTTCATATCGGCTACCGTCCTCCATTGCATTTTCCTGGTTATTGGCTCTATCAAGGCGGAGACGAAGCAGATTTTGGCGTGGTCCATCTCATCGGCACCGGAGGAGGCGGGTCAGGCCTTGCGGACTACCTAGGCGAAAGGAAAGAGACGGGGCACGGCACCGGTGCGCTTGACCACCTGGCTTTCCTAGCAGATGACATCGATGAGTTTCGTGAGCGTCTCGATAGCAACGGGATTGCTTATCAGCAAAGGAATGTGCCTGGTCTGGATCTTCGCCAGTTGTTCTTTGCAGATCCCTCTGGAATCACGATCGAGATGAACTTTTCTGGTGCTCAAGGAGTGTGAAATGGACCCTTTGGTAAGAAAACAAATAATGAACTTATCCAGTCAACTTGATGGCGTTGATCTCGTTGCAAAAGCGACGGCAATGATCCCCTTCCTTCGTGAAAAGGCGGATGAAACCAATTCGCTGCGACACCCGCCTGAGGAAGTCAGGCTACGCCTGAAGACTGACGGCGTGGCGCGTCTATGGCAGCCAAAGCGATATGGTGGGGCGGAGGGCGGACTGATCGAAGGCGCAGACATCTTGCGAGAGATAGGTCGCGGTTGCGGTTCGACAGCGTGGATTCTCGCTCAGAACATTATGCATAACCTGATGCTTGCGAACTGGCCGCAGCAGGCTCAGGATGAGATCTGGGCTGGCAGCCCGGACGCGCTTGTCAGTGGGATACTGATCCCGGGTATCGGCAAGGCAGTGAAGTGCGATGGCGGTTATATGCTCTCGGGCCGGTGGCCATTCGTCAGCGGATGCGAAATCGCTGACTGGATTATTTTCACGGGTGAATGTGTCATCGACGACACTGCAGAAAAGAAAGAACTTCATTTCGTTCTGCCCAAGGACCAAGTCAACATTCTAGATACTTGGTACACGATTGGACTACGAGGCTCATCGAGCCAGGATTGTGTTCTGTCGGACGCTTTTGTGCCCGAGCACATGGCTGTCACGCTGGACGATCTCAAAGGGAAAGGTTCTAGTCCCGGCTCCAAGGTCAATACGGGCTGGCTCTATAAGGTTCCCCTTTACAGCTTATTCGGCTGCTATATCGGCAGCGCGGCACTTGGCGTTGCTGAGGCTGCGGTCGACTACTTCCTTGAGAATGCCCGAAAGCGCGTATCGACCGCGTCAGGCAGCAGTGTCTCAAATTTCACCACGCAGCAGGTAAAGGTTGCTGAGGCGAAAACCGCTGTGCTGGCAGCACGCCAACTCATCTACTCGGTCCTTGCCGACGCCGAAGCGCTGTTCAAACGGGGTGACATTTCGACCGTCGAGGATAGGACGCGCTATCGGGCTATCGCGACTTACGCGGGAAAGCTTGCCGCATCCGCGGTGAATCTTGTGCTGGACGCAGGCGGTGGCGGCGTGATTTACGAACGAAATCCCATCGCTCGATGCGTATCGGACGTCACCGTGGCCCATCGCCATATCACCCAGAATTGGGACGTCAATGCTTCGACCTACGGCCGCGTTCTGCTCGGACTTCCGTGTGGCGTCGACGCGTTGGCGGATTAGCAGGAGTGCTCAGATGATCGAACCCCTTGGCCCCACCGTCGCCGTGAAGACGGCGCGTTCAGCCGCTTTGGAGTCGGTGTCTCGCGACACCTTTCTCTCGGCGATGCGTCAAGCCGCATCACCTGTCTGCGTCGTGACGACGACCAGCAATGGTCAACGGATGGCGTTGACCGTCAGCTCATTCCTGTCGGTCTCGGCAGATCCGCCTTTGATCTCGGTGTGCATCAATCGTGATAGTCGCATGTGCAGCGCAATGACCGACAGCGGAATTTTCGGTGTGCATATTCTTGCAGCTGATCAAGCGCACATCGCAGACTGCTTCGCCGGCCGGCCCAAGACCGGGCAAGCCTACGATTTTTCATGCGTCGAGTGGATCAACCAGAGCGACGGTCGGGAGCCGATGATGTCAGGCGTTTCCATGTCGGCCGAGTGTTCAATCGTATCTGCCACCGACGCGGGTACGCATCGCCTTTTCATCGCCGCGGTAAATAGTCTGACAACCAACGAAAAGCGACCGCTCCTTTACTGGAACAGGCTGTATGGATTTCCTGCGCACGCATCGGAAGTTTGAGTATCTGAACTCAATTTCAAGGGGACATCGTGAAAAATCGCTGGGCAGCGCTAGCCATCGTCTTCATCTCCTTTCTCCAGTTCACTATTAACTGGTTCTGTATCGTGCCCGCCTTCGACGGCATCGTGACGGACATGGAGATTTCCTTCGCCCAAGTGGGCATCATTGTTGGTGCCTTCATTGCAGGATATGGCCTCGCGCACATTCCGGGCGGGTGGTTGGCGGAACGCTTCGGCATGAGGGCCGCCATGCTTTCCGGGATAGCCATCCAGACTGCCGGTGCGGCAGTATCTGCAACGGCGCCATCTTTCGAAATACTGTTAGCGGGTCGATTCCTTTGCGGCATTGGAGGTTCGATCTACATTGGCAGCGCCATCGGGTTGACCGCAGCCTGGTTTCGCGGAAAAGAGCTGGCGACGGCTAATGGCATCATCCAGGGTGGCGCTTTCACACTCGGTGCAGCCATCGGGATTTACGCTTGGAGACCGGTGATCGTGGCATTTGGATGGCAGGATGCGCTAATGATCGGCGCACTGATCGGCGTGGCCACATGGGTGTTTGTTCTGCTTTTCTTTCCGACGCCTCCAGGCAGTAGCGACGATGTGCTCGAAGGTCACCATCTAGGAAAGGACTCGCTGAAACGCGTTTTTGGCAATCCGGCCTTATGGATCATGGGGATCGCCCTCCTGGGCGCGTACGGGAGCTACTTCAGTGCCGCTCAACTGCTGCCGCACTACGCGCAAACAACATTCGACGTCGATGCCTCGGCGGGTGACGCCATCAGCGTGATTCTGATGTTGAGCGGAATCGCTGGCGGCATTATCGGGGGGGTGTGTGCCGACCGCTTCTTTGGTGTGCTACCGACCTTCATTGGCGCTTGTACGCTGCAAGGGCTCATGTTCCTCATGGTCCCCTACGTTGATCTGTTCGGTGTCCAAGTGGCGGCAGGCGTTATCGGTGCGTCCTTGATCGCCGCATTCGTACCGTGGGTATCGATACCAGGTCAACGCGACAGTGGATTCCTGATTTCGGACGTTCCTACGGCTATAGGCCTTATGTTGACCATCGTCGCAGTGGGCGGGGCAACGGTTGCGCCAGTCTTTACCCGGATTGCAGCAACGTGGAGCTTTGATGTGGCATGGATTTTTCAGGGCGTCATCACCATCGGCTTTGCGTTCCTCGCCTTGCTCGCCAAGTCTAGGCGCGCTCCAGCGGTCGAGGTGGGTCGAGGGGCGGAATTCAGTTAATTGCCGGCGACAAGGGATATTGATCGGGCAAGGGGTAGGCCCGTATGGGCTCAAGCCGACGGGGTACTGCGGCGGGGTAGGACGAGAAAGACGCCCGCCGCGGTGATCAGCGTAATGCCCATCATCGCCAGCGAGTCGGGTGGCCGGTTGAACAGGAACGTGCTAAATGCCACAGCCATGAGCAACTGGCCATAGTTCAGGGGAGCTAGCGTGGACGCGGCCACGCGCTGGAAGGCCGCGATCAATAGCAGATGCCCAGCGCCGTTGCTGATGCCCAGGCTCAAGATGAACAGGAAGTCGGGTAGATCGGGCCAGGGGTCGGGCAGGAAGAAAGGTGCTGGCAGGCCCGTGATTACCAGGCAGACGAAGGCGGTGTAGCCGTATTGGATGTGCCCAGGCACTTTGCCCGCGAGCTTGCGCGTCAATAGCTGAAAGATGGAAAAGCTGATGGCCGAGACCACCATCAGCGCAGTACCCAGGACGGGTAAGTCGTTGCCCGGCCGTACGATCAGCAGCATGCCGACGAAACCGGCGAATACGGCCAGCCATTTGGCGAACCCGACTTTTTCTTGCAGAAACCAGCGCGACAGCACGACGACGATGAGCGGCGAGGTGAAATAGATGGCAGTCGCTTCGGCCAGCGGCATCCAGATCAGGGCAGTCATGAAGCAGGTACCCACAGTGCCTAGCGCAACGCCCCGCGCGATCAACAGCCCTTTGTGCGGCGCGTCGCGCAGCCTCGGCCCGCCATGCTTGATCAGTATGGCGACGGCCACGAGCGCCACGGTGGCATAGCGCATGATGTTCAGGAAAGGCGCAGGATAGGTCTCGAGCAGATACTTGGAGGACGCGTCGAAAATGGAAAATGTCAGCAGGCCGCACAGAAACAGCAGAACGCCCACCTTCTGTGAGGCGGGCGCCGCAAGCGTGGATACGGGTGTGGAGCTCATGGGTGTCAGGCGGGTGTGCTTATTCCGGATTCCTTGCGGATATCAGGATTGAGTGGCTCTCAGGCCCCGCAATAGCGAGCCCAGGGCTTCACCGATGACCTCCAGCATGTAGCCACCCTCTTGGACGACGACGGTGGGCAGACCCAGTGAGCTGATCCGTTCGCCGATTTGACGATAGGCGTCGAGATCCAGGCTGAGGACACTGATGGGATCGTCGCGGTAGGTGTCGAAACCCAATGCCACGACCAGCGCTTGGGGCCGGAAGTCGCGCAGAGTGATCAGGACCTCGTCCAGTGCGCCGATGAATCCCTCCGTCGTCGTGCCATGAGGCAAGGGTACGTTGACGTTGTAGCCGTGCCCGCTGCCGTATCCCTGTTCGTGGGCATAGCCGGAATAGAAGGGGTAATAATCGCCCGGATCGGCATGCAGGGACACGGTCATCACGTCCGAACGCAGGTAGAAGATGTTCTGGGTGCCGTCCCCGTGGTGGGCATCCACGTCCAGGACGACGACGGAGGAAAAGGTTTCCCTCAGGCGCTGCGCCGCAATGGCGCTGTTGTTCAAATAGCAGAAACCGCCCGCCCGATCATAATGCGCATGGTGCCCGGAGGGGCGGCACAGTGCGTAGGCAATGTCCTTGGTCGCGCTGGCCCAGTCGGCTGCGGCAATGGCAGCGTGCGTGGAACGTAAGGCGGCCTGCCATGTGTGTGGCCCGATGGGGCAGGAAAGGTCGCTGAGATAGTATCCAGCCTGGGCGATGATGGATGTCGAGGGGCAGGGACCGCGTCCCGCTTGCTCGATGCGACCATTGTGGTACGGAGACATATTGGGCAGGACTTCGGGGCCAGGCTCCAGGCCAGGCCGTTTTAAGTGCTGCCATCGGGAATAGGCATTTTTCAAGAATTCAAGGTATTCCAGGCTATGCACGGCCAGCATGGCGTGCCCATAGTCCGGCGGGACTTCGCTCGCAATTCCCATCTGGGCGAGCATGTCGTTCAGCACGCGTGCGCGGGCCGGGACGTCGGTGGGTGCACAGATACGCCCGGCGCGCATGAATTGCTGCGGCTGATGCAGCAATTGCTCTTCAGAGAAAAATGCTTTCATGTTGATTCCGAAAAAACTCGCCGCTTACTTGATTTCGACTTCGACGAACACGAATTCGGTTTCCGAGGGATTGACGACATTGTGTTCCACGCCCACTGGCCTGAAGTACGAGACGCCCGAGGTCAGTTGGCTTGTCACTTCGCCATCTGGCGTTTCCAGCAGCAGCGGGCCGCTGGTTTGCGGGATAACCACGTAATTCATGCCGTGGCGATGCCAGCCGGTTTCTCCGCCGGGAGGGAAGCGCCATTCCGTCACCTTGACGGTGTCATTGTCTATTTGCACGGTGGGAATTGCTGCCGGACGCGTCATGGTTTACTCCTGATGTTCAACCGCAAGACTAATGTTTTCCTTGGCTGCGCTATGCCGTTTCCGATTGGGTCGGATCCCAGTGCTTGCCCGGCACGGCGGCGATCAATTTCTGCGTGTAAGGATTCTGGGGGGCATCGAAGATCCGAGAGGGCTGGCCATATTCGACGATCTTGCCCTGATGCATGACCACGACCGCATTGCAGATCTGAGCTGCCACGCGCAGGTCATGTGTGATGAAGATCATGGCGATTTGCAGTTCCCGCTGAAGCGTTCGGAGCAGATCCAGCACTTGTGCCTGCACGGAAACATCGAGGGCTGACACGGATTCGTCCGCTACCAGCAGCTTTGGATCCAGGGCGAGTGCGCGGGCAATGCCAATGCGCTGGCGTTGCCCGCCTGAAAATTCATTGGGATAACGATTGAAGGCGGAGGCGTCCATTCCCACCAGATCCAAGAGCTCGCGCGCGCGCGTTTCGGCGCGGGCGCGTGGCTTCCCGTTGGCGACTGGGCCATCGCTGAGAATTTTGCCTATGGGGTGACGTGGATTGAGCGAGGCGAACGGATCCTGGAAAATCATCTGGATATTGTGACGCATCGGGCGAAAGCGGCCTTCAGACAGGGGTGCGATATCTTCGCCCTGGAAAAGCATTTGCCCGCTGTCGACGCGGATGAGCTTGAGTAAGCATTTCCCGACTGTGGATTTGCCCGAGCCGGACTCGCCCACGATACCCACGGTCTCGCCACGGCTGACCGTAAAACTGACGTCGTCGACCGCTCGGACGATGCGCTTGACGCCCAGCAACCCGCCGCCGGAAACGTAGGTCTTGTGCAGATTGCGGACCTCGAGGACAGGCACGGGTTTTTCCGCAAGTGGGCTTTCGTCCATGCGGCGGTGGGGCACCGAGGCAATAAGGCGCTTGGTATAGGGATGCCGGGGTTGGTTGAGCACGTGTTCGACGGGCCCTTGTTCAACCAGTATCCCTTTCTCCATGACGGCGACGCGGTGCGCGATCTCCGCGACCACACCGAAATCGTGCGTCACGAACATGACGCCCATGCCTTTCTCTTTCTGGATGCGGGCGATCAGCGCGAGTATCTGCGCCTGGGTGGTCATGTCGAGCGCAGTGGTGGGCTCGTCGGCAATCAGCAGGGCAGGCTCGAGTGCCAGCGCCATGGCGATCATGACGCGCTGTCGCTGGCCGCCTGACAGGCGGAAGGGATAGACGTCGTAGAGCGTGCCGGGATCGGGCAGGCCCACGAAGTTCAATAGATCGAGCACGCGTTTCTTGCGCTGTTCTCCGGGATACTTGTCGTGCACCTGCATGACTTCGCCGATCTGCTTGCCGATAGTCATGAGCGGATTCAGGGCCGACAACGGCTCTTGGAAGATCATGCCGATCTCTTGGCCGCGCATGGCCTGCAGTTGGCTTTCGGGCTGTGTGAGCAAGTCGACGCCCTTGAAGAGGATGCGTCCCTGCGTGGGTTTGAGGTAGTCGGGCAACAATCCCATGATGGCATTGGCGCTCATGGATTTCCCGGATCCGGATTCGCCGACGATGCATAGGATTTCGCCAGGGAAAATGTCATACGAGACATCTTCGACGGCGTAGGGACGGTCGCCGCCGACGGGAAGCGGAATGGAGAGATTCTGTACCGAGAGCAGGGGTGTCTTGCTGTCCATGTCGCGCTCCTTATTCGCCGCGCTTGCGCAGTTGCGGGTTCAAGGCGTCGCTGAGACCTTCGCCAATCAGGTTGATAGCCAGCACCGTGATGAGGATCGCCACGCCTGGCCATACGCTCATCCACCAGGCTTCACGAATCATGGTGCGCGCCGCGCCGATCATGAAGCCCCAGCTCATCATGTTGCGGTCGCCTAGCCCCAGGAAGGACAGCGCCGATTCCGTGAGAATGGCCGTAGCTACCATGAAGGACGCCGATACGATGATGGGTGACATGGCGTTGGGAAGGATCTGCGACCAGACGATGCGAGAGGGCTTTTGGCCGATCACGATGGCGGCCAGAACGAACTCGCGCTGCTTGAGTGTCATGAATTCAGACCGAACCAGGCGCGCGGCCGGCGGCCATGACACCACGGTGATGGCACCCATGATGGAGTAGATGGAAGGTCCCATGACGGCCACAATCACCACTGCCAGCGCCAGTTGCGGAATAGTCTGGAAAAACTCGGTGAATCGCATCAGCGCGTCGTCGATGCGGCCGCCGCAATAGCCAGCCGCTGCGCCGATCGCAATGCCGAAGGCCAGCGCGATGGCGGTGGACAGCAGACCGACCATCAGGGAAACACGCGCGCCCCATACCAGGCCGGCGGTGATGTCGCGGCCCAGCATGTCGGTGCCGAACGGATAGGCCGTATCGGTGAAGGGCGGGATGAGTGGCGAGTCGACCATCATCCAAGGGGAGCTCTCGTAGAGATAGGGGGCGGCGACCGCCAGTGCGGCCACCACGAGGATGATGCACAGACCGAACACGGCGCCGTAGTTGCGCGCATATCGTTTCGCGAATTTCTTCATCATGCGGCTCCCGGTTCGCCACCGGCCGAAATGCGCGGATCGACGAGTCGATACGTGATGTCGGTCAGGAGATTGAAGAGGACGACCATGGTCGATGTGATGAGGAAAATGCCCATCAAAAGCTGGTAATCGCGTTGCAGGAGCGCATCGAACATCAGCCGGCCGATGCCCGGCCAGGCGAACACCGTTTCAGTGAGGACCGCGCCGCCCGCCATCTGCCCCAACTGGATGCCGGCGAAGGTAATGACGGGAAGCAGCGCGTTGCGCAACACATGGACGCGGATGATGCTGCCGGGCGGTACGCCTTTGGCCCGGGCCGTCTTGATGAAGTCCATGCCGATGACTTCAAGCATCGAGGCGCGTGTGAGCCGCACGTAGAAGGCCATGAAGAAGCAGCCCAGGGTGATGGTGGGCAGGATCAGATGCATGGCGATGTCTTGCGCTCGTGCAAGACCCGTCAGGTTGGAGCCGACGGACTCCATGCCGAAGGCGGGCAGCCATCCGAGCACGACGGAAAACAAGAGGATGCCCATGAGAGACAACCAGAACAGCGGCGTGGCGTACAAGACCAGCGCGCCCGTCATGACGGTGCTGTCCAGCCATCGGCGCTTGTTGCTGTAGCGGGCTTTGGCCGCTACGACACCCAGCAGGACGCCCATGATGATCGAGAACAGAAAGGCGCAACTCATCAGCAGGAAAGTGGCGGGCAGGCGTTCCAGGATCAGGTCGAGGACAGGCACGTGGTTGCGGTACGAAAAGCCGAAATCCAGTTGGACGACACCTTTGAGGTACAGGTAAAGCTGAGTGAGCAGGGGCTCGTCCAGTCCAAAGGATTCACGCAGGCGTGCAACATAGGTGGGATCGCTGGAGCCGGCCTGGCCGGCCAGCACTGCTGCCGGATCGCCGGGGGCAAGCCGGATAAGGAAAAAATTGACGATTACGACGCCCAGGATCACGAAGAGTGCCTTGGCTAGCCGCGAGACAAGAAACGAAAGAGATAATTTCATGGGCGTGGCACCGGCATGCAGGGAAGATGGGTATCTGGACGGGCGCACTGCGCCCGTCCAGAAAGGCTTACTTCTCTATGTACACATCATCGAACGATTCGTTCAGGCCGATCGCGGTCTTAACGAGGTTCTTGATCTTCTTCCTTGACAGCGTGGGGAACTCCATGTCGACCAGATAGCCCAGCGAAACGTCTTCGACCAGTTTTTTCTGAATCTGGGTATACAGCGCCTGGCGCTTAGCCGGATCGGTTTCCGACGCGGCAGCGTTCCAGACCTTGTCCAGTTCGGGATTGTTGTAGCCTTGAACGTTGGCGAAAGGTGAGCCTTTTACGATGTTGGAGGCGATGTGAAAACGCTCGACACCTAGCGCCGGATCGCCATACTGGTAGGCGTAAGAGGTGGTCAGGTCAAAGTCCCAGTTGCCCGTGCGGCTGGCCCAGCCGCCGGCATCGGTGGCTTCCAGGTTGACCTTGAAACCCAGTTGCTCCAGGCTTTGCTTGGTGTATTCGTCCAGCCGTTCCCAGGTGGCGCCATAAGGAAAGCTGAGCAGCCTGATGGTGTAATCGCCCGGGTTCAGGCCTGATTCCTTAATCAGCGCGCGCGCCTGCTTCATGTTGAAATCCATGGGCGGCATATTCTTGTCGTAAAACATTTCCGTGGCGACAAAGGGGCCGGTGGATATCTTGCCCAAGCCGAAGAAAATATTGTTCACGATCAGCTTGCGGTTCATGGCGGCCATGACGGCACGCCGTACCTTGACGTTGTCGAACGGCGGTTTGCGTTCGTTGAATATCAGGTAGGCTTGCGGCGAGAACATTTCCCAGCCCTTCGTGGTGTAGTCCACGTCGGGGAGGGCGCGCAGGCGCTTGATATCGACGTTATCGACGTCGCCGCCGCGCAGGACGTCGACCGTGCCCTGCTCGAAGGCCACGGCCCGTGAGGCCGAGTCGGGAATGACGTTGAAAATCAGCTCATCCAGATAGGGTTTGCCTTCTTTCCAGTAGTTGGGGTTGCGCTCGAGTTTGATGTACTCGCCCCGTTTCCATTCTTTGAACATGAATGGGCCTGTCCCGATGGGTTTCTGGTTGGCCGGATTCGTGGCGTAGTCAGAGCCCGCGTATATGTGCTTTGGCATCATCGGTGCAAAGCCCGGCTCGAACATGATCATGAAGGCCGAGAAGGGGGTCTTGAGCTTGATCTTCACGGTCAGGTCGTCGACCTTCTCGACGGAGTCAACATATTTGGCCAGAATGACACGGGCGCGCCCGTGTGTCTTGGGCAACATCTCCGCTAGCGAGAACACCACGTCGTCAGCGGTGAACGGCTTGCCGTCGTGCCATTTCACACCCGAGTTCAGATGGAAGGTGTAGGTCATGCCGTCGGGGGAGGTTTCCCAGGACTTCGCCAGTCCGGGCTGCGGCTTTAGATCGTGCGTGTAGGTCAACAGGCTTTCGTAGATCTTGCCCGCGACGTACTGGGTGGGAGCCTGCTGATTGAGCGCGGGAATCAGTATCGGAGGTTCGGGTTGGACAATCATGCTGAGCGAGCCGCCCGGCGTCTGGGCGATGGCGCCGTTCACGGCCAGGCTCATCGCCATGGCACCCAAGCTTAGTTTGAACCACTCTTTCAATCTCATAGGGATCTCCCTTCAGGAATCCTGCAAATGGGTATGGATAGGTGCGACAGCTTGTTGTGGTACTGCGGGTGATACGTCAGGGGTGTTTGAGTTCTTGTACGCCGCCGAGCGCTTCGATGGCCGCCGTGATCTGTGTGGTAGTCAGCTTCAATGCCCATCCCCTCGAAATCTTTCTTAGATGTCTCGCGATGCCGAGGCACAAAAGTAGATGACATTTGGTACTCTATAAAGGTCCATTACCTCGATTATTTGCGGGGCCATTATGCGTGAAGTGATTTTGTCAGAATTTCTACTGCAAAAACTGGAGCGCAAAGGGGCCACATCGCTCGCTCGCCAGCTATATGACGTTCTTCGTCAATTGATCCTTGCGGGTGACCTTGGCGCAGGAACCAAATTGCCCGCCAGCCGCGTGCTCGCCAAGGAAACGGCCTTGTCGCGCAATACCGTGCTGGGCGCTTATGAGCAACTGCAGTCCGAGGGCTACGTGGTATCCACGACGGGGAGCGGTACTTTCGTTTCCGATACGGTGCCTTCCTTACCCCTGCGTCATTCGGACCGGACCGATGTGGCGGCAGTGGTGCCTGCGCATCTGGCCTTGTCGCGGCGAGGGGCAGACTTGGTTCGGAATGCGCAAGCCTCCAGTGTGCAGTGGGGAGCATTCACGCCGGGCGTGCCCGATGTCTCGCTGTTTCCGCATGAGATCTGGTCTCGCCTGACCAGGCGGCGTTGGCGCAAGCCCGATCCGGCGCTGCTGACGTATTCCCACGGGCCGGGCTACTTGCCTTTGCGCACCGCGCTGGCACAGCACTTGCGGTTCGCGAGATCCGTGGATTGCGAGCCGGATCAGGTGATCGTCACAAACGGCGTCCACCAATCGCTGAGCCTGATTGCGGGCCTATTGGGCGACAGCAATGAAGTTGCCTGGATCGAGAACCCGGCATATTGGGGTGCGCGCACCGTATTGAAAGCAAACGGACTTCGTGTTCAACCCATTCATGTGGACGATGAAGGCATGGCGCCTAGCGAAGAGCAGATGCAGACGCCGCCGCGCTTCATGTTCGTCACGCCTTCTCACCAGTACCCGCTGGGCACGGTCATGAGCCTGAGCCGGCGGCGCATGCTGCTGGAATACGCGCATCGCAACAATAGCTGGATCATTGAAGACGACTACGACAGCGAGTTTCGTTACGATGGTCGCCCGATCGCGTCGTTGCAAGGGCTGGATAGCAATGAGCGCGTTATCTATCTGGGTACGTTTTCGAAGACACTGTTTCCCGGTTTGCGGCTGAGCTTCATGGTGGTCCCCAGGGTATTGAGCGTGCACTTTGGAACGGGGCTGTCCGAGCTTTACCGGGAGGGACGTTTGATCGACCAGGCCGTGCTGGCCGATTTCATGAACGATGGCCACTATGCCAGTCACATACGGCGCATGCGCACCCAGTACGCGCGTCGCCAGACGCTGTTGCGCGACGCAATACTGGCGCAATTCGGCGGCGGCTGGCCGATTTCCACACACGAGGCGGGGCAACACCTGGTCATGCACTTGCCCGAAGGCACGGACGATGTCGGTATCGTGCTTGCGGCACGATCCCTGGGTATTTCTCTCAGGCCGCTATCTCGCTACTATGCCGGAGGCGGGGGACGGGCAGGACTGGTTTTGGGGTATGCCTGCGTACCCGACGATGTCATCGGGCCCGCCTTCCAAAAGCTCGTGCCCGCTATTGTCCCGGCGCTGGAGCATGTCAGCCGCTCGCGTCAGCAGCCCCGCAAATCCAGCAACATGATCAACGAAGGCGCATGGAGCGGGGCATGATGAACGCTGACGATAGCGGAGTTACGTGGTCAGTGTGTTCGCCAGGATGTCCAGCGCGCGGTCGAACTGCTCGTCAGGAATCGTGAGCGGATACAGAAACCGTAATACATTCCCGTAGACGCCGCAGCTCAGCAATATCAGCCCCTGTTCGATCGCCTTGTCCTGGATCTGCTTGACCCGCGCGGCATCCGGCACACCTGTGCTGGGATCGTTGATCTCGAGGGCAACCATCGAGCCCAGGCCGCGCACGTCGGCGATCGCAGGACAACCGCCCCGCAGGGTATTGAGGCGATTCATGAGTTTTTGCCCGAGCTGGTTCGCGCGCTCGCACAATTTTTCATCCTCGATGATATCGAGCACAGCGTGGGCGGCGGCGACCGACAGCGGATTGCCCGCATACGTACCACCGAGTCCGCCTGCTGAGGGGCTATCCATGACCTCGGCGCGGCCGACCACACCAGAAATGGGCATGCCACCGGCCAGGCTCTTGGCAATGCACATGATGTCGGGCTCGACGGAATGGTGTTCCATGGCGAACAGTTTGCCGGTCCGGGCAAAACCCGTCTGCACTTCATCGGCGATCAGCAGTATGCCGTGTTCGTCGCAGAGCAGGCGTAGTGCCGTCATGAGTTCCGGCGGCGTGATATTGAAGCCACCTTCGCCTTGTACGGGTTCAATGATGATGGCGGCGACGCTTTTGGGGTCGATGTCGCTCTGGAACAGCAGGTCCAGCGCCTTGAGGGAATCTGCCACGCTGACGTCCTGCGTCACAGTGGGAAAAGGGACATGAAAGATATCGTTGGGCATTGGGCCAAAGGAAAGCTTGTAGGGCGTTACTTTCCCGGTAAGGCCCATGCCCAGCAGCGTGCGCCCATGAAAGCTGCCCGTGAAAGCCACGATGCCCGACCGCCCAGTGTGACTGCGGGCGATCTTCACGGCGTTTTCTATCGCCTCGACGCCGGTGGTGAAGAAAGCGGTTTTCTTCAGCCCTGAAATCGGCACGATGGCGTTGATGCGTTCGGCCAGCGCCACATAGCTTTCGTACGGCACGATCTGGTAGGCGGTATGCGTGAACTGATCCAGCTGCTTGGCAATGGCGGCTTTCACCCTGGGATGGCAATGGCCCGTATTCAGAACCGCGATGCCGCCCGCGAAGTCGATGTACTCTTTGCCCTCCGCGTCCCACAGTGTCGCGTTTTCCGCGCGCGCCGCATAGAAATTGCACATGACGCCTACGCCTCTAGGCGTGGCAAGCGAACGGCGCGTATTCAAATCAAGGTTTTTCATGGCGATCTCAGCAAGTCCGTGGATTGCCCCCAGGGCAAGGTGGAAATCCTGTTTTCAGCAGGTCTCTACCTATTAAAGGGCAGTTTGGACCCATACATAAGAGCCATTTATTTAAATTTGATGGTGCCATTTCAGGAAAACGTCATTGGACGCCGTGATCAACGGTCCGACTCGGCGTTGATCAGTTCATTGGCTCAATGATTTCGCCTTTCGTGGGCTCGCCTCGTTTGACTAGGTTGCGGTTGGAGCGGTAGTTCACGAATTGGGCTGGCAGGCCTTCACCCTGACCAAGCGTCGGACTGGTTTGCAGATGAAAATGCAGATGGGGCTCGGAGGTATTGCCGCTGTTGCCACATCGGCCGACCTCATGTCCCGCCTGGACATGATCGCCTTTATGGACCGTCACCGTGCCTTGTCGGATGTGAGCCAAAAAGCCGTATTCGTTGTTTCCGAAATCGATGACCACATGATTGCCGGCTGGATGCGCAGGGTCGGTGCTGCCGATACGTTGATCCGGCAAGCCATCGACGGCATGCACGACTGTTCCATCTGCCGACGCTAGAATCGGCTGATTCCAGCAATGGTAGTTTGCCAACACGGCTGGATCACCCGAATGAGTCTTGCCATCCCTGACGATGACCAGATCGATGGCAAAACGCTGTCCGCGATCAACGGCATGGTAGTTATCGTCCAGGCCGCGCCCACCCCAGTACACATACCACGGGCCTTCGATCGGCAGGCGTAGATCGGCGCGAGTCTCGTAATCAAGGAATCGACTGGACGCCTCGGCAGCCTTGGGTCTGACAAAAAAGCCTGAAATCCTGTCATCTGGATCGAAGGCGACCACGAGTTCGATCGGTGCGGATGTCCCGCTCCAACGGGAAAGCCGCGTGTATACCTGGTGAGAACGCTGCGGTGCCACCACTTCTGACAACACTTCTGTCTCCGTGCCAAAGCGATGCCGCACCTGATCGCGCACGGTCATCAACGCCTCTGCTGACCTTAGCGCGTCGTGCATTTCGGGCGTCATGTCTTTCCAGATCGATTGAACGTCGCCTTGCGCAAAAGATCGAGCGACGGCTTGTCCGCGCGCGAGCGGATCAGCAGTGGCAGGCGACGAAAGCGTGATGCAAGCAAAGGCCGCCGCTGTGCAGGCCAACCAACGAATCATCGGTGCTCCAGGTCGTTCTTCTCACGTTTGAATGTACCTTCGTTTTGCTGAGAATTGCATGCAAGCCGAGACAGAGGCCTGGGAAAAGGTCATCACTGCAAGAAAAATTTTCTTGCAGTGAGCGCGTCCCAACGACCGCAAATTTTGCCTGGCTCTGCGTGGTTCTGAAGATGGTCGGTTCTTATCTGGATGCTTTGATCGCGACTTTCGTGTTGGTTTGCCCTGCGCCGACCTCCACGGTTGGCGTCACCGACATTCCGACACGAAGCCGCGCCGCGTCTGCTTGGCCGGCGGCCAAACGGATGCGAATGGGAAGACGTTGGACGATTTTCGTGAAGTTCCCCGTGGCATTGTGTGGTGGCACCAGGGAAAAGCTCGATCCGCTCGCGGGCCCCAGGCTCTCGACCGAGCCGTTCAGCCGAACGCCGGGAAGTGCATCCACGGTGATGTCTACCGATTGGCCGATTTGCATGCGGGCAAGTTGGGTTTCCCGGAAATTGGCTTCGATATAAACCTTGTCAAGCGGAACGATCGTGAGTTGTGCCTCGCCAGCGTGGGCATAGCCACCAACGCGAATGTGTCGCTGCGCGATGACGCCCGAGCTCGGAGCGATCACCGTGGCATAACTTAGTTTGATCTCGGCGTCGGCCGCCATCGCGCGGGCTTTGGCGAGCTCGGCATTGAGTACGACAACCTGCTGCTCTGCGAATTGCAGTCCAGCTTGATCACGTTCGAAGGCGGCGCGCTGGACAGCCAGATCGGCCTCGGCTTGTTGTTGCGCCTGAATTGTGCCCGATCCATCGCGTGCCAGATTCGTAAACCGTTTGTAATTCCTCTCGGCTAATTTGACATTCGCGCTGGAGGCGGCCTTCGCTGCGCGTGCCTGGGCGATCAAACTTTGTTGCCGGTCTAGTTGGGCTCGCAGACTGTCTACCGCGGCTGTCGCGCTGTTCAGATCCGCTCGCAATCCACGATCATCAATATGAAAGAGCGGATCTCCCGCTTGTACCCACTGGTTGTCCTCGACGGCAACCGTTGTGATGACACCGGATACTTGAGGCGCGACGACAGTCATATCCGCTCGTACGTAGGCGTCGTCAGTACTTTGTGAAAGCGCGCTGGACTCAGGTTTGTTCAGAATCAGCACCGCTGCCGTCAAGACTACGAGTGCGACAAGACCGATACCGGCTTTTAGATGGAAATTCTTGCTCATTTCTTCGTTTTGGTTAGCAAATTCAGGTTGTAGGACCGGCTATGGCGGGGGAGGCGACGGCACGTGAGGCGCGAGGTACCACTGGAGCAGGGATGTACCGGAGTTTCAGCACGACGGGGATTAACAGCAATACCATGAGGCCTATCACTCGATAGACATCGGCTGCGGCCAGCACGCTTGCTTGTCGGGTAATGAGCTCGACAAGCTCGTGAGACGGAATATCAAAGCCGCCCCATCGACCCATGGCGTTACCTGCCTGATCCCGCAGTGTTTCGTAGTGAAAACGGGTCCGTACGACATTCAATTGGCCAATGACGGCACCGGCAAAGATCGTACTGATGACCCGGACGATGTTGACCAGACCTGCTAGAAATGGGCCTTCTATTGGCTGTATGACGCTTACGATCAGAAAGAGCATGGCAACCATGGCTAATGGCTGGCCAATAACGTGCAGTAGCGTGGCCCCCAGGAACTGTGGAACCATCCACTCATCGGTGACGTAGGATGCCAGCCAGCACGCGGCGGCCATACAAGCCAGTCCAGCGGCGAACACGTGTCGGGCATCTATCCAGCGCCGATATAGAAGCGTGGCCACCGCGGAGCCTAAAACAAGTTGCGGGGCACCAATCATTAAACCCAACGACGCGGTTTGTTCCAGTCGAAATCCATGGAGCCCAGCAAGCACATTCGCTGGCAGACCGGCGCCGGAAAACATGGCCACCAGGAGTCCGATCAGGGTGACGAATCCTAGCCAGATATTCCGGCGCTTTAATAATTCGAGTTGCACGAAGGGTGCGGGATGGCACCACTCGCTTATTAAAAATAATGCCGTGAACGTCAGTCCGATTCCGAGCGCGACGGTGATCACGGGCGATTGAAACCAATCCAGACGCACGCCCTGATCGATGCCGACCGCGAGCAGCATCAAACCTGGCATTGCGAACACCATGCCAAACCAGTTCGCCTGCTTGATCCGAGGTAAGGCCATCGGCAATTTTGGAATACCCCAGGCCACCATCGCCATGGCGATCAGGCCGAGAGGAATGACATGCCAATATGCCCATCGCCAGTCGTCCATGCGGTCCGCGCATAATGCCGCCAGCCAAAGTGCAATATTTGGGGATAGCGTGGCTGTCATCGCGAAAAGCGCCAGGCCATGTAGCCGAATCGGCGCGGGCAGAAAACGTAACGCGGCCATCATCAAAATGGGAACCAGCGATCCGGCGCACAGACCATGTAGGGTTCGCAAGAGCAGCAGTACATGCAGATCGCGAATGAACGGCAGCACCGTCGTCAATGCCATCGCTGCAGCAAGCATGGCGATATGAAAACGGCGCATAGAGAAAGTGATGGCAAACCATGCGGCAAAGGGCATCGCGGCGAGTTCGCCCGCCGAATAGGCCGTCGTTAACCAGGATATGTCGTCCTTGGAAAATCCAAGCCCACCCTGTATATCAATCAGCACCAGCGAAGGAACGCGACCGCTTAGGCCCGACACCATGGCGGCAAGCAGGATCCCCAGCAGCCCAACGGCCAGACGAGGTCCGAACGCCGGTTCGGAAGGCGGGGCCGACGGTGTGCTGGCGGATGTGGGGGCGTTCATGACGTTGCCTTCGGTGCGGCTCCGGTATTGAGTTCAGGCGACCAACCACCGCCCAAGGCTCGATATAGCGACACCACCGCAAGCGCGGACGCCGTGGCGGAGTCGGTCAGATCAGCCTGGCTTGCGAGAAGCGTGCGGCGCGCGATCAGGACAGTCGTGAAATCAGCCGCGCCCTGCTGATAGGAGCGCCGGGCGATGGTCAGCGCGGTCTGGTTGTCGCGCATCGCCGATTGAAGCTGTTCATGTCGCTTCAGTTCACTGGCATAGGCGCCCAGCGCGTCGTCCACCTCGTGCCAAGCTTGTAAAACGGTGTCCTGGTAGGCGATTGCCGCCAAGCGATGTCGGACTTCGGTCAGTTCTAGCTGGCGGCGGAGCCGGCCGCCTTCAAAGATCGGCAAATACAAGGAAGGGCCGAACGCGTATTGCCTTGATGCCCAGCTTCCCAAGTCGGACAAGTTAAAGGCTTGCATGCCTATCGTGCCGGTAAGACTGATGCGGGGATAGAAGTCTGCCTTTGCGGCACCGATATCCGCGACGGCCGCACGCAATTTAGCCTCTGCCTGCAAGATATCGGGACGTTGCTTGGCGAGTTCCGAGGGAATGCCGATCGGTAGCCGGGAGGGCATGCTGGGCAACGGCGCCGTCGCCAACTGCGCGTCGAGTTCGCGCGGGGCCTTACCCGACAGGCGTGCCACGGCGTTCATCAGCGCGGCGCGTTCGTGGTGCAGCTGCGTTGCACGCGCCTCTAGGGCGGACACATCGGCGCGGGCAGACACGGCATCGAATTTGCTGACGACTCCGTTGCGCTGCCGGCTTTGCGCCAAGCGCACCAGGTTACGGGCAATATCGAGATTTTCATTGACGATCGATTCCTGCGCCTGCAAGCCTCGCAGCACCAGATAGGTACGCGCAAGTTCAGCCGTGACGGATACTCTGGCTGCCTTGCTGTCGTAGTAGGTGGCTTGCAGGTTGGCCCGCGCGGACGCGCTGAGATGCTGTAAATGTCCCCATAGGTCGATTTCCCAAGCGGCCTGCAGGCCGAGCGACCACGTGTCATATCCCGCTGTGGGCGCGCCAAGCTGGTGAATCGGCGAGTTTTCGCTGATGGCATCCCTGGCGTACCCTGCGTTTGCGCCCACGTTAGGACGACGCCGGGCATCTGCCAGGCCAAGTTGCGCCCGGCTTTCCTCGATGCGCAATGCAGCGGCCCGCAGCGTCAGGTTTGATTCGATGCCGACTTCCAAGTCCGTCAGAGTCGAATCATTGAACAAATCCCACCAGCGCTGCGGCGCAGACGCCTCGTCCAGCGCGGGCTGGCTGGCGATGATGGACTCGCGCGAATTCAGGGCTGCCGATGCCGGCCCGATGGACGGCGTGTCGAACGGCTGCACGGCCACACAACCCGCCAACAAGACGGCTGACGCAAGCGGAGCGAGGCAGATGGATGCCCTTTGAGCAGGACGGTGCATGTCATTCCTTAACTGAGTTCAATACCGCTTGGTCTCCTGATCCTGTCTTCGCATTGAAAGGTCAGCAGGTGCCAGTATCAAATAAAAGAAACCGATCGGTATCTTAAATCTTAAAATTTCAACCAGTCAAGCAAAAACATAGGTAATAATCATTGATTAATAACGATACCGAAAGGTATACTTGCCAAAATTTGGAGCCTTCAGTGATCGATACAGCACATCCTCACCCCGACAAGAAGCAGGTGATTCTGGACGCAGCGGCATCGGTTTTTCTGACCCATGGGTTCAGCGCAGCGACGACCGACACAATTCAGCGCGCGGCGGGGGTTTCCAAGAAGACGCTGTATGCCTGCTTTCCAAGTAAGGAAGCCATGTTCCTGGCAGTCATCGAGCGGCAATGTGCCTCCATGGACGCGACGGTCCGGTCGATTAAGCCCGCGCCCGGTGACCTCAGCAAGACGTTGACGGATGTCGGCAGGGCCTATTTGGATATCGCCTTGTCCGATATCGGCGTGGCGTTGTTCCGCGTAGTGATCGCCGAGGCGCCCAGATTCCCACAAGCGGGCAGGTACTTCTATCTTGCGGGGCCGCGCGCGGCGACTGTGATAGTGGCTGATCTCCTCAGCGCGGCTTCCCGAGCGGGCGATATTGACATCCACGCCATCGGCGCCGAAACGGCGGCGTCGTTGTTCATCGGCATGCTCCGCACGGAAGGTCAGTTGGAATGCTTGCTACATCCCGGATCAAAACCCTCGGAAGAAAGCCTTGATCGATGGGTGCGGTTGGCTGTTGATACCTTTCTAGGCAGGTTCGAGACGAGCGGCAAGGCAAGCGCTGCGGCGGACCGCGGAGGCGGCGAGCGATGAGAAAACATATATCTTTAGATGACGTCCGGTGTTTTGTGGAAGTCGTCAGGCGAGGCACGTTCACGGCCGCGGCGGACGCGATGGACATGTCTATCGCGACATTTTCTCGGCGTGTCGGGTTGCTGGAACAAGCGCTAGGTTTTACCCTCTTGCTCCGCTCGACTCGCAAGGTGAGTCTGACGCAGGTTGGCGAACACTTTTATCAGGAGTGTATTGAGGGTATCGATAGCATTCTGACCGCCAAGGAGACCATTCAGACTACGCTTGAACGTCCCGAAGGGAGGCTGAAGGTTTCCATTTTGCCGGGCTTGACCGCCGTTGTTCCAGGCGTCGTCCAAGATTTACGTCGGCAATATCCGCAGCTCACTTATGAAATTGAACTCGGGGGCGTGGCGTCACCGATCGAGCATACTGGTTTTGATGTGAGCATACGCGGAGGTATGCAAAAGGACTCAAAACTCATTCAGAAGCCACTGGCCGAAATGAGGCGGATCCTGGTGGCGTCGCGCTCCTACCTTGCCCGAGCGGGTCGTCTGAAAGCACCGTCAGATCTCTTGAATCACGAGATTATGGGTTCGGGCGATGAGACGATGTGGGAGTTGCGGCGAGACGTGGAAGTTCAACGCGTCCCGGTGTCTGCCCACTTTGCCAGCAACAGTACGCTGCTGGGGGTGGAGATCGCGGCGCAGGGAGGGGGGATCGCCTGGGTGCCTTGCCACATCGGTGTCGATAAGACAATCGATGCGCATGATCTGGAACGCGTACTTCCTCAATGGGAGTTGAGCCCGATCACGTTGTATGCGCTTTATGAGAGTCGGGTCATCTCCGCACGCGCAAAGGCCTTTCAAGACACGTTGGTACGTCATATGACCCATGCCGTGTCCAGTCCGATTCTTAGGTGAGTCCACACCGGGCTAGCGGGTCTCTAGTTCCCGTTATTTGTGGGGTCGCTGTGGACGCCACCTGGCTACGTAACGTCCGATGCCAGTGCTACGGCGGCGCCCTGTATATGGTGACGTTGCAGGGCCTGGGCCACGAAGCCGCTGGCTTTCATCTCCTCGACGAAAGCGCTGAGCGTCGCGGCGGCGGCAGGGCTGCGGCCCTTGGGTAGGCCCATGGCCTGGCGGATCACCATGAAGCTGCCCGGCAGCATGCGCAGGCCTGAACGGCGGGCCATGTCGGCTTCCAGTTGTTGTTTGACGCCGGCTGCCACGTCGGCGTTTTCGGCCAAAAAAGTATCGACGACGGCGGGCGAGGTGGGCGCGCGCAGGATCTGCGCTTGCTTGAGTTCACGCGTGAGGTACAAATCGTACGCGCTACCTTTGCCTACCATGACACTGATGCCTTCGCGGTCGACGGCGTCGCGCTCGCGCAGGGACGAGTCGTCGCGCACCAGATACGCTCCTTCGATCAGGACATAGGCATCGGTGAATGTGATGCCGGCGCCGCGCACTGGATCGATAGCAAAAAAACCGATGTCGGCTTGCTCATCCGTGACGGCCTCGACGGATTTACCGGCGCTGTCCCAGACGACCAGTTCCAGTTCAACACCCAACTGCTCGGCGAACGCGCGGGCCAGATCGATGGATACGCCTGCCGGCTCGCCGGTGTTCGGGTCGCGGCCGGCCAGGATGGGATTGCCCAGGTTGATGGAGGCGCGCAACCGCCCAGTGGGAGTGAAGGCGGCGATGATCTTGGGATCGAGAGTCATGCTAGGTCCAGTAATAAGGTCAGGTGCTGTAGCGGGCGGTTTGCTCGGTGTGGCATAGGTCGATAAGGGTGCGTTCTATAAAGTATCGCCGAACCCGGCGTTCAGCGCAGCCTGCCGGCTCGCTGGGGCCGCCGGATTCGCCTGTGTCATGCCTGCGCAGCGTGACGCTGCAGCAGTGTCAGCACGGCCGGGTCGACCACGATGCCGTCACGCTGTTGGCGCGCCATATTGGCCAGCTCAATCTCGCCGGGCACGATGACAGGCTGGTCGGCCTGGGCGGGCGGGCTGCCGTGCAGGATGGCGGCAAAGTCCGTCATGCGTTCGGTCAGCCAGGCTGCCGACCCCAGACGCGTGGTATCGATCAGGATGAAGAAATGCCCCAGGTTTTGCGGCTGGTCGGGCGTATCGACCCACGATTTCACATGCGTGAGATAGGCGGCGTTGGACAGTACGCCCGCAAACATATCGACCAGCAACGCCAAGCCATAGCCCTTGTGTCCGCCGATCGGTAGCAGAAAGCCATCGAGCGCTGCGGCGGGATCGGTGGTGGGGCGCCCGTTGTGGTCGGTTGCCCACGTGTCGGGGATCGTCGCGCCGCGCTTGAGCGCGTTGCGGATTTTGGCGCGTGCCACCACGCTCATGGCCATGTCCAGCAGGAATGGCGGGCCGTCGGGATTGGGCACGCCGAAGCCCAACGGGCTGTTCCCCAGCCGGGCGTCGCTGCCACCCCAGGGCGCGATGGTGGTGGTGGCATTGCTGCCGATGATGCTGGCAAAGCCCGCCTGGGCCGCGATCAGCCCGTACGGCGAGATTGGCCCAAAATGGTTACTTTGGCGGGCAAAGGCCACGCCGACGCCACATGCTTTAGCGGCTTCCATTGCGGCGCGCAGGGCGTGCATGCCCACCAGGGGCCCGATGCCGTTGTCACCGTCGATCAGGCGCAGCGCTGGCGCGGGGCTTTGCACGGAGATCCGGGCGCGGGCTTGGATACCGCCTACCAGCAGGCGCTCGCCATACGATTCAATGCGACTCAGACCATGGGTGCTTAGGCCGAACAGGTCGGCCTGCACCAGCACGCGTGCTACGTCGGCGGCGTCTTCCGGGGGAAGGCCCAGGCCCATGAAGGCTCGCGTGCCTAGATCCAACAATTGGGTTTCAGAAAAAACGGTGGAAGAGGTCATTGCTGCGTTCATGTGAGCGAAAGTCCTGTAGGGATAAATGGCGGCTGTTATTCGGTGCGCAGGTTGGCGCGGCGCACGACCTCGCCCCAGCGCGAGCCTTCGGCCTGGATGAAGTCCGCGAATTCCTGTGGTCCGAGCCCCACGGGCTCACTGGAGTCGTGCGCCAGGCGGTCGCTGACGGATTGCGAGCGCAGGGCGATCAGGGCGTCTTTTTGCAGGCGGGCGATCACGGGTGCGGGTGTGCCGGCCGGTGCCAGCAGGCCGAACCATTGCGAGCTCTCGAAACCGGGGTAGCCTTGCTCGGCTACCGTGGGCACGTCGGGCAGCACGGGCAAGCGCCGCGTCGAGCCGACGGCGATGATGCGCACGTTACCCGCCTGCGCGTGCGGCAGCAGTCCGGGCGTACCGGCCGAGGCCGCGTCGATGTTGCCGGCCAATAGGTCGGTGGTTTGCGCGCCGGTGCCTTTGTAGGGCACGTGCATGACGTCGATGTCGGTGGCTGTCTTCAGCATCTCGAACGCCAGGTGACCGGCACTGCCGTTGCCGGCCGAACCGTAGTTCAACACCCCCGGCTTGGACTTGGCCAGCGCCACGAACGAGGGCAGGTCCGTGGCGGGCACCTTCTTGCCCACGGCGAAGATCATGGGCACTTTGGCTAGCAGCGCAATGGGCGCGAAATCGCGCTGAGGGTCATACGGCAGCTTGGACATCATGGCCGGGTTGACCGCCAGCGTGCCCACGTGGCCCAGCAGCAGTGTGTAGCCGTCCGGCTCGGCGCGAGCGGCTTCCATCGTCGCGATCACGCCCTGGCCACCGCCCTTGTTTTCGACGATGACTTGCTGGCCCAGGGTCCGCGACATTTCCGCAGCCATGGCGCGCGCAATCACATCCGAGCTGCCACCCGGTCCGTAGGGCACCAGTAGACGCACAGGACGCTGCGGCGACCATTCCTCGGCGGCCGTGGCGGCCCCGCAGGCAAGCAAGGTCAGGCTGGCCAGCGCCAAGGCTGGCGCGGCGCGCCACTGCAGAAATCGGTGCATCAGGTTCATCGTTGTCTACCTCCGTCTTGGATACCGCAACGCGCGGCTTGATGAGGCGAAATGATGCGCAAACCCGAATATCCAGTAAAGTGCAAATATTCGATTGATTATTGATAAAAACGCATGAAATTCGATCTGGCTGATTTGCGTGCATTTCTGACGGTCGCTGACTTGGGCAGTTTTCGCGCGGCATCAGAAGTACTGCACCTGTCGCAATCGGCCCTATCACGGCGCGTCGGCAAACTGGAGCAGGCCTTGGGCGTGCAATTGTTTACGCGCACCACACGCAAGGTCGAGCTCACCACCATCGGCCGTGGATTCGTGCCCCGCGCACGCAATGTCCTGAATGAACTGGAAAGCGCGCTGGTCGGCATTCAGGATGTGGCCGAACGCATGTCGGGGCAGGTCACCATCGCGTGTGTGCCTTCGGCCGTGGCGTATTTCCTGCCTGCCGTTATTCGTGAATACCACCGGCAGTACCCGCGCATCCGCATCCGGCTCGTCGACGAGTCATCGTCGGTGGTTCTGACCGCAGTGGCCGGCGGCGACGCCGACTTTGGTCTGACGTATATCGGCACACAGGATGCCGACATCGAATTCCAACCATTACTGGAAGAGCCGTTCGTGGTGGCGCTGCGCACAGACCACCCGCTGGCGCGTCGTCGCCGGCTAGCCTGGCGCGATCTGGCGAATTGCGAATACATCAGCTTGGCCCAGGGCAGCGGCAACCGTTTCCTGATCGACCAGGCCCTGGCGCACCGTCCCGATCGGCCGCGATGGTTCTGCGAAGTGCAGCATGTGCCGGCACTGGTCAGCATGGTCGAAGCGGGCCTGGGGGTGGGCGTGGTGCCTCAGTTGGCAATGCCCCCTGTAGGGCATACGGCCCTGGCCAGCGTGCCATTGCTCGATCCCGTCGTCAGCCGCACCATCGGACTGATTCATCGGCGCGGACGGGAATTAAGTCCGGTAGCCAAGCTGCTTTATGAGATGGTCGTGAAAATGCGGGGCACAGGCGCGTGATGTCACCTTCTAAATCGGCACCGACATTCCTGTTTTGACCCGATCCAGAGCCACAAGCGTCTTGAATGCTTTTACGTTGTTGTTGTCGTGGAACAGACTACGAGTCAATGCGACGTACTGCTCCATGTCGCGTACCAAGAAAATAAGCACGAAGTCGCACTCCCCCGCGACGTAGTAGCACTGCTGGATCTGGGGGCAAGACGTAAAGCTGCGCTGCATCTCTTGTAGCAACTCAGCGCGTTCGCTCTCTACCTTGACCTCCACAATGATGGTGAGGCCATGGCCTAGGGCTTTGGGATTGAGACAGGCAACATAGCGTTCGATTACGCCGGCATGACTCAACAGCTTGAGTCGCCGATTGACGGCCGCCGTCGACAAGTTGGCGAGTTCCCCTAAATCACGCTGCGCCAAGCGCGCGTCGTTTTGAATCGCAGCAAGCAAGGTCCGGTCATATCCGTCCAGCTCCATTGTCATGAGGAATTCCTTTCCAGTAACGTGCGAGAAATTCGTAAATTATTCAAATTTATGGGCAAATTTTCAGCTGTTTAGACACCCTTGGGGAAATATTATTTCATCTATGGACTATGACGGGAGTTCTTCGATGCCGTCATCTACTTTCCCTCGGAAATTCCCAAGGACGCTATGTTTATCCTGAATGCCCACCCTGACCACAACTCTGCCCTGGAATATGCAGATGAAGGCATGTTCAATGCCGATTCGATTCACAAAGCCGCAACGTACATTGCTGCCCGTCCAGGCTACGCAGTTACTCCGCTGGTTTCCTTGCCTGGGCTGGCGTCTGACGTTGCGGTGGCCTCCATTCAGGTGAAAGACGAAAGCGCTCGGTTCGGCCTGGGTAGTTTCAAGGCGCTTGGAGGCGCCTACGCGGTGATTCGTTTAGTTCTTGAAATGGCGGGAAAGCGTCTTAACCGTGTTGTCGATATGTCAAACATCGAGGAAGAAGACGTTCGCGCGGTCGCACGCGAAATCGTCGTCGCATGCGCCACCGACGGTAATCACGGCCGCTCCGTGGCCCAAGGCGCCCAGGTGGTCGGAGCCCGATCAGTGATTTTCGTCCACGCCGGCGTCAGCGAGGCACGCATTGCCGCCATTGAAAAATTGGGCGCTGAAATCGTTCGGGTTCAGGGCAACTACGATGATTCTGTGGCCCAAGCCACATCTACGTGCGAACGAGAGGGCTGGATGGTGGTGTCGGACACCTCATGGCCTGGGTATGAATACGTTCCTTTATTGGTCATGCAGGGATATACCGCCATGCTCACAGAGGCGATCGAACAATTGGATGCGCCGCCAACGCATGTGTTCGTTCAGGCCGGTGTTGGAGGTATTGCGGCTGCAACGGCGGCGTTCTTCTACTTAACGTACGGCGAGCGACGACCGCAGTTCGTGGTCGTCGATCCGGCACGCGCTGCATGTCTTTACGAAAGTGCCCGGCTTGGGGCGCGCACGCGTGTGGCAGACGCTGGCCCGACTATCATGGCAATGCTGGAGTGCTACGAGCCTTCCTTGGTGGCTTGGCGCATTTTGACCCGCTGCGCGGATGCGTTCATGACGGTGGATGAGGATGACGCGGTCAATGCCATGCGCTTGCTCGCAAAGCCGCACGAAGGTGATCAACCGATTGTTGCCGGCGAAAGCGGTTGCGTAGGTTTAGCAGGCTTCTTGTCCGCAATGCGTGATCCTGAAATCAAGGTAGCGCTGGGCATTGATGCCGAGTCGCGCATCTTCGTGATCAATACTGAGGGTGCGACAGACGCGACCCTATATGAGCGGCTCGTGGGGCAGGCGCCGGAGGAAGTGTTGATAACACGTTGAGGCCGTGCCTCTATCTAGTAATTTTTGGTACGCAATCTTCCTAAAATCTGGATATCCGTATTCTAAGACGGATATCCCACGGTATTAGTCAACGTTCCCACCTTGCTGATCGTCACCTCGACGCGATCTCCTGGGCGCATCCAGACTGGAGGCGTACGACCGCTGCCAACGCCGGCCGGCGTACCGGTCGCGATGATGTCACCACACTTAAGCGGTGCGATGGTCGAAAGATAAGCAATGAGTGCGGGTAACGTATAGGTCATGTTGCTCACTTGATCGCGTTGCACTTCGCGGCCGTTCAAACGAGTGGATATCACAAGTGTTTCGGGATTGCCGACGGCATCGGCCGTGGTTAACCAAGGGCCGCAAGGGGCTGTCCCCGGAAAATTCTTTCCGGCAGTGACCGACTGCTTCTGCCAATCGCGCACGCTGATATCGTTGAAGCAGGTGTAGCCGGCAATATGCGTCAGTGCCTCGGTCTGCGCGATGCGCGAGCCGCCACGACCGATCACCAACGCCAGTTCCCCCTCATAGTCCAGGCATTCCGACACCTCCGGCATTGGAACCTCACCGTTGTGCCCCAGCAGCGTATCGCCTGCTCGCAGGAATATGCTGGGATGGCGTGGCATTTCTCGGCCGACCTCTTCGACATGGGCACGATAGTTCAGACCGACACAAAGAATTCGTCCCGGTAGGGCGACTGGTGGCAGCAGGGTTAACTGTTCCAGAGGGAGTTGGCATAAGGACGGGGCAGAGAAATATTGTGCTAGCTCACTGCCTGACTCGGTGAGCACACGTATCATCTCACTGGAGCGAAGCGCGGCCGGCGCTTCGACGAGGACGCCCTTTTCCTCCAATACCAGCCCCCAACTGGTGCGGTCTTCTGTACGGAAGCGAGCCAATTTCATGCGGATACCTCTTCAGCAGGTAACGATGGATCAAATTCGAACAGAGAAGTCGTCGATAGAGTGGCAATGCGCCAACCTGAATCCGTGTGCTCGAAGCCAATTTTTACGTCGGACATTCGCCAGGGACCGCGAATCAATAGTGGCAATGTGGCGTTCGGTGATGCATGTGAACGGACCACCGTCATATACAAGTGGCCACAGGCGGCTCCGTTCGTTTCGGGGTCGATGGTCAAATTGCTGATGACGTGCCGTGTCCGTAGCGTCGCTGCGCGTTTTGACAGGGCAGTCCGAATGGCGGTCAAGCCTGCATGGCCGTTTCCCATTCGGGTCATGCTGGCATTCGCTGTGAAAATGTCTTTCAGCGGCGCGTAGTCATGTGTGTCCAGGCTACGGTAAAAGCGATACACCAATGCAGTACAGGCTTCACGGTCGGTAGGGCGCTGCATGATCAGCCTCTGTTGATATCGGACTGGCCGATGGAGCGTTTCCAGAATGCCGATTCGCCGGCCACGAAATTTGCAAAATCGGTGGACGATCCGCCTTGTGGGACGTTACCCGCGTCATGCATGGACTTACGCACGGCGGGATCCGTCAGCGCTATGTTGATTTCTCGATTCAGCTTGGCGGTTAGCGGTGCAGGCAGATTGGCTGGAGCCATAATCCCGCCCCACGCCTGGACATCAAAGCCGGCAATGCCACTTTCGTCCAGGGTTGGCACGTCGGGCAGCATTTCAGCTCGCTTGATCGAGGTGACAGCCAAGGGCCGAATTTTTCCATCACGGATAAAGGGAAGCGGTGCAGTGAGATTATCTATCATCAAGTTGACCTGCCCGCCGACCAGATCCATCAGGCCGGGCGCACTACCTTTGTAGGGAATATGGCGCAGCTCGATGCCGGCAGCTCTGCTCAAGAGTGCGATAGCCAGATGCTGAGAGCTGGTTTGTCCGGGGGATGCATAGGTAATCGTATCCGGCGGCTGTTGCTTCGCATAACGAATAAGGTCAGTGATGTCTTTTACGGGCAGTGAGTTGTTGGCAGTCAACACCAGCCCGGCACGGCCGATCAATGTGATGGGCGTGAAATCATTCAGCGGGTCGTAGCCCAGTTTCGGATTGAAGTGCGGGGCAATCGCATGGCTGCTGGATGTCGCGTATAGCAATGTATAGCCATCGGGACGCTCGGCAGCCACTGCCTGGGCGGCAATGGCGCCGGATGCACCCGGACGATTTTCCACGATCACGGGTTGTCCTATTTGCTTTTGCAACGCGGCGCCTAGCAGTCTTACCGTGTTATCCGACGATCCACCCGGCGGAAAACCTACGATGATCTTCAAGGGCCGAGATGGGTAGTCCGGTGTGTTGCCACGAGCCAGTAGGGGAATCGAAATACCAATGGCCATGGCCGTGATGAACTGTCTGCGTTGCGTCATGTTGTCTCCATTTTTTATATATATGTTCAATCCAAAACGCACACCTTCGATTACACAGAGAGCGTCGCGAGCAGCGCAGCGGGCTCACAAACGGCGTTCCATCGTAGTTCGCGAACGTGTTGCTCCGAGTCGAACGGCGTTGCTCGATGCATCGTGCAGCTGTCATCCCAGCAGATCAGATCGTAAGGCTGCCATGAGTAGGAAAAAACGAACTGTGACTGCGTCGCAAAATCTGTCAGTTCGGCCAACAGTGCGCGACTCTCGTCCTCCGGCATGCCAACCACGCAACCGGCATGGGACGACAGGTATAGCGATTTTCGTCCGCTACGGGCGTGAGTGCGAACCAGAGGCTGAATAGCCGGGGGCGCTTTGTCCCGTTCCTCGGCGCTGAATTCCGTGAACCCGGCGCGGGCCCGTGAGGCGAAGATACTGTGTTCCACACGCAGCCCTTCAAGTGCGCGTTGTTGCTTGGGCGGTAACGCATCCCAGGCGGCACGCATGTCTGCGTATTCGGTGGCGGGCGGTACAGGCGGAAGTTGGCGAGCCGATAGCACCGTCATCCGCGCCGGCGCAGCCATAAAAGACAGATCCGTATGCCAAAGCTGGTTGGCGTCGCTGAATTTTCGGCGTTCAGAATCTTTGGTCAGCAGCCCGCCGTCCTTGGCAATATTCGATACGTCGCCAAAGCGCGCATCGGTGAGACGTCGTCGCGCGGTATCCATGACCGATTGATGTACGCGGCCAAATCGGCTGGAGAATGCCAACTGTTGTTCGTCGCTGACCTTTTGATTTCGAAAACTCAGCAGTGAATACTGCGCCAGTGCTTGCTCAATCGTTTCGAGACTGTCGGGATCCAATGTGCGTGTCAGATCCAGTCCCTCGATTTCGGCCCCAAAAGTGGGTGTAAACGGAATAACGCGGACGCTCATATCTATTTTCCCCATGTTGTTCAAGCGGGCTCGACTACTGCGTTCCAGCGCAGCTCTCGACGCTGGTTACGCGAGTCGAAAGGTACGGCACGGTGCATGGTGCATGTGTCGTCCCACATCAGCACGTCAAATGGGTTCCACTGATACGCAAAGACGAACTGCGGTTGCGTGGCGTATTCGATCAGATCCGCAAGCAGGGCACGTCCCTTTTCAACGGGCCACCCGATGATGTGCGATGCATGCGAAGCCAGATAAAGGGATTTTCGGCCGCTGCGAGGATGGCGTCGCACGAGTGGATGTGTCACGGGCGGCAATACCTTGCGCTCGGCCTCGGTAAATCGTGTGTAGCCGGTCTTGGCGCGGGAGGTGAGAACGCTATGCTCGACTTGCAAGCCTTCGAGTTCACGTTGACGATCGGTAGGTAGTGCGTCCCAGGCAGCGCGCATGTCGGCGAATTCGGTGGGCGGTGGCTCCGCGGGCAGTTCGCGGGCCGACAGAACCGTAATGCGCGCTGACGCGGCAACAAAGGAAAGATCGGTGTGCCAGAGCAGATTGGCATCGCTGTAGGCGCGCTCCCCACTGCGGGCGATTTCGCCTTGAAGATTCAGATTCGAGACATCTTGAAAATTCGGGTCCTTTATCCGACGTTGCGCCGGGTCACGGCTGGCCTGATGCAGCGGGCCAAATCCCGAAGAAAACTGCACTTGCTGGGCGTCATCGATGGGTTGAGAGGGAATGCCAAGCACGCCATATGTGGCTAAGGCATCCTCGAGCTTTTCATAGGTATCGCGGGAAAGCGGCTGCCGCAAATCAATGCCGGTTACCTGCGCGGCGAATAGAGCGTTGAAAGGGCGGACCTGCAGCGTCATATGGGTCTCCTGTCTGATAAGAAGAAGTCGAACTGCCTATTGCTGTGGAATGTTGGCGTCGTGCACGAGCTGTTTCCAACGGCCTATGTCAGCGGCAACCAGTTCGGCGAACTGAGACGGGTCCAGTGCAAGTTCGTCGTGCCCGAACCCAGCCAGCTTTTCGACTGTCTTAGGGTTGGAGAGGACGGTGGCCATCGCTGAATGCAGCTTTTGCACGATGTCCGATGGCGTACCAGCGGGCGCCATAATTCCAATCCAGGACACGAGTTCGTAACCTGGAAGGTATTCGCCCATGGCCGGAATATCGGGCGCCAATTGCGACCGTTTTTGTGCCGTGATGGCCAGAACTTTCAGCTTGCCTGCGTTGTGGGCCATGATTGCCACGCCCAAAGGTAGAAAACAGGCATCCAGTCGTTTGGCCTCGACGTCGATCATTGCCGGTTGTAGTGACTTATAGGGGATGTCGTTGACGTCTATGCCGCCTTTGGTCTCGAGTAGCGCCACGCAGGCCCGGGAGCTTGCCGAGCCATGCGCCACCGTTACCGCGCCAGGTCTCTCGGACGCATAACGCAGGAACTCGGGTACGTCTTTGGCAGGAAGGTCGGGGCGTACCGCCAGTGCCCAGGGAGCGGCGCTGATGGCGCCGACCGGCGTGAAGTCCTTAATCGGGTCGTAGGGTAGGTTCTTGAACAGCGCGACGTTACCGGCATGAGAGCCGTTCGACACGAATACGAGGTTATAGCCGTTGGGAGTCGCGCGCGACGCGACTTGTGAACCCACTGTGCCCCCGGCACCGGCCCGGTTTTCAACAACGATGGATTGGCCGACGATCTTGCCCATTTCGTCCGCCATGTACCGCGCGATCGCATCAGTGGAGAGGCCGGGTCCGAACGGGACAATCATCGTGATGGCTCGGGCGGGATAGTCCTCATTGGCGAGGGCGAGAGTCGGGGCCAGGCCTATCGTGGAAAGGAACAGGCAAAAATGTCTCCGTTGCATAGCGTTGTCTCGTCGTTGTAATTGATAATGGGGCGCGAAAATCGGGCAAAGGATCAGCGGCGTGCTATGCAATGCGGCCCTAGTTCGGCGATGCTGCGACAGCCCATGAATGCCATGGTTCTGTCCACGTCGTCCGCCAGGATTTGCAATATGCGGGTCACCCCACCTTCGCCGCCGGCAGCCACGCCATATAGCGGAGCACGGCCCAGCAGCACGGCATTTGCGCCCAAAGAGAGTGCTTTGACGATGTCGCTGCCTTGTTGAAAGCCGCTGTCCACTAACACCGTGCCGTGGTCGCCTATGGCTTCAGCCACGGCGGGTAGCGCGTCAATGGCCGCGATACCCGGATCGAAATTACGGGCTCCATGGTTCGATACCACCACGCCGTCAGCACCGCAATTCATCGCTGCCCGCGCGTCTTCCGGGTGTATGACGCCTTTGACTAATAACGGCCCTTGCCAGCGTTTTCGCAGTTCACGCAGGTCTTCCCAGGTAAGCGTCTCGTTCTTGGGTGTTCCGCGCACATGCCTTGGCCTTTCCATCAGGGACCGACGCAACGCTTCTGGATAATTTTGATGACGGGGAATGCCGCTAGTTAACAAGTAGCGGGCCATGACGCTTAACATCCAACGTGGATGCAGCGCCACGTCCAGTGCATTGCGCCGATTGATGCGAATCGGTACCGAGAATCCATTGCGATGGTTGTAGTCACGCTTGGGAGATACAACCGTATCAATAGTGACCAGCAGGGCCTCGTACCCCGCTGCCTTGACGCGATCAAGCAATTGATAAGACATACGTCGATCCGGCCACATGTAGAGCTGAAACCAAAGTCGTCCCCCTGCTTGATCGGCTACATCCTCCATCGAGGTGATGGACGCGGTGGAGAGCGTAAAGGGAACGCCTTGCGCTGCGGCTGCCCGTGCCAAAGCAATTTCGCCGTGATGCCACAACAACCCAGCGGCGCCTGTGGGTGCGATAGCGAAGGGCTGCGCCATCGTGCGGCCAAACAACGTCGTGCGCGTATTGCGTTCACTAACGTCGACTAGGCCCCGCGGCCACAGTCGAACGCGATCCAGCGCCTCGCGGTTGCCACGTAAAGCCAATTCGGCCTCGCTGCCTCGATCGACGAATTCGAATAGACCTAGCGGCAAGCGACGTCGAGCGATGGCACGTAGATCAGCAACGGTTTGTGCATCCGGGAAAGAGGGCGTTGACCCTCTGGATGATTGGGGCAGATCTTTTGAGGACGCATTCCGATCGAGTCGGGAGCTTAGTGGCATGACACGCCTTGAGCTGATTTGGTGATGTCGTGCTATTTAAAGCCTAAATTAATAAAAGAAAAAATCACTTTTAATTTTCCAATAACATAAGAAATTATTATGTTGATGGAATCTTCACACCCTATGTCACGCCCTACCTTGCTTAACTTGGAAACCGCGCTTTGGGTTAACCGTCTTGGCACCTTTGCAGCCACGGCACAAAAAATGCACACGACTCAGCCGGCAATTTCGTTGCGCATACGTGAACTTGAGGCGTCGCTGTCCACGACATTGTTCGAGCGTAAAGGCCACCGTATGGAGCCCACGGTGGAAGGGCGAAAATTCCTTCATCGCATCGAGCCCTTGGTGGCTGAAGTTCAAGAGGTGCTCGGCAGTGCCCGTGACAGTCTCGCCACTCAAGGGGTAATCCGGATAGGTTCCGGTGATATTCCGATGACTTGGTTTGGAAATTTAGTCGGCCAACTGCAGCGCGAAATGCCGGACGTGACCTACGAGCTTCATATTGGCATTGCCCGCCGATTGCTCGCTCAATTGGAGGACGGCCGATTGGATTTTGTTCTCATGGCGGGCAGGGTGGAATACCCGACACTGACGAGCACCTCGCTAGGGTGCACGCCCATGCTCTGGGTGATGGCACAGGATCGTTGGCGCCTCTTCGGTGACGGCAACCTCAAGAAGCGAGCGCTGGCTTCTTTGCTTAATGCCGGGCCCATTTGGTTGATACCAAGAGATTCGCCATATTTCGCGGGGCAGGTCGAGATGCTGAAATCAAAGGGGGCCGATCTGCGCAATGTGAATAGCTGCGACAACATGAACACGCTGATCGATCTTGTGGCACGCAACGGCGGGATGGGTTATCTGCCGAGAGTACTGATCGAAGAGCGGCTAAAACGTGGAGAGCTTATGGAAGTGATGGGCATGCCTACCACTGGCCAGGTCGAGTACTTCATCGTGACGTCGCGAGCGCGTCAGGCCCGACTCGTACAGCAAGTGGTTGACTTGACTGTACGCGGGAGTCAGTTCTCAAAATGCCGTGACGCCGGCGATTCATAATTTTCAACAAATGTGCTTCAAATGTAATTTTCATTAACAGTCATATTCTTGGCATCTTGGAAATCTAGTATCCCTCTCGAAAGTGCCACAGCCGGAGCAGGTGTAGCCGTGCCTAACGCCGTTGAATAGAGTGGGGATCATGAATCGAGTCGTCGTCGCTGAGACCGCCTTAGGGGCGGCATTGAAGTTCAAAAGCATGCACGGACAAGAAACATTGTCCAAACTGTATGAGTTTGAAGTGGAACTCGTGGCGGAAACGGCCGAAATCAGTGCTACCTCTGTGTTGGGTAAGCCCCTGACGCTGGAAATAGAAACGCAACCTGGCGCCAAGCGTTATTTAACCGGCGATGTCACCCGATTTTCCTATGTTGGGCAGGAGGCGGGCGGCGTGCGCCTGGCGCGATACCGAGCAACCGTGTGCCCGTGGTTGTGGTATTTGACGCGGAACCGCGATTGCAAAATCTATCAGAACAAGAGTGTCGTCGAGATACTGGACGAAGTTTTGGGCTCGTACTCGGGTTGCACCTACGAGAAAAAACTACAGGGTTCGTATCGAACCCGTGAATATTGTGTCCAGTACGAGGAAAGCGATTTCGACTTTATCAGCCGGCTGATGGAGCATGAAGGTATTTATTATTACTTCAAACACGAAAAGAATCAGAACACGTTGGTGCTGATTGATGACATCGGCGAGCATGAGCCTCTGCCAGACTACGCCTCGCTGGATTACCTGCCTCACGAAAACAATGCCGTGATCGGCGATGACGTCATTTACACGTGGCGCAGTGAAGAGGAACTGCGGGGGGTCGAGTATGTTGTCAACGACTACGACTTCAAGAAATCGAGCCTCAATCTGCAAAGCCGTCTCAAGGATTCCTACCCGGTAGAACAAGCCAATCGTGAGATCTACGACTGGCAAGGGGGGTACGTTGATGTCCAGCATGGCGAACATTACGTCAGGATTCGGCTTGAGGAAACACGTTCCGCCAGCGAGCGCAGCAGCGGTTGCGCCACTGTGCGTGGGCTAGCTCCCGGTTATACGTTTAGTTTGCGCCGAAGCCCCCGCAAAGTGGATATCCGGGAATATCTGATTGTTTCGGTCAAATATTTTCTGACTGAGGCCGGCTATCAGTCGGGAGAGGGCGAAGGGGAGTACCGATTCGAGTTCTCGGTTCAGCCCACCAGCCTGCCTTTCCGCGCGCCCGTGGCCACGCCCGTTCCTAAAACGACGGGTCCCCAGACGGCCGTGGTGACAGGGCCGTCGGGCTCGGAGGTTTATACCGATGACTTCCAGCGCATAAAAGTCCATTTTCGTTGGGACCGCTACAGCCAGCCTGACGAAAACAGCTCGTGCTGGGTCCGCGTATCGAATGATTCTGCTGGTAATGGTTATGGTGCGGTCAGTACGCCGCGCGTGGGTCAGGAAGTGGTAGTGGACTTTATCGGCGGCAATCCCGATCGCCCAATCGTCACGGGTCGCGTCTATAACGATCGTCAGATGCCTGCGGGGGGATTCAGCCCGTCACCCACTATTGTCGGTTTCAGCAGCCGTTCTCATTATGGTAGTCCGGCCAACGAAAGCCACATGTATATTGAGAACAAGCTGGGTGGCGAGTATGTGAAGCTGCATTCGGAGAAAGATCTGCATGTCGTGGTTGAAGGGCTGGAAACGCGTGACGTAGGCGAATCCCGCACGACCACGATTGGGACTTTTGAAGACAATGATATTGGCGATTATCAAAAGAACTTGATTGGCGGCTACCGGGATACAACCGTAGATGGCGGTGTCGATACGCTGAAGGTTACCTCCGGCGATCGCGTAGAGACTTTCTCGCAAAAATATACCAATACCACCACATCAGATATTGATATGACCTCCACTAGCGGCCATATCAAGATCAAAGCCGATTCTGGCTATGGCGTATTCGAGGCGGACGGTTTTGTGCGGGTTAAATCGACCGGCGATAACACGGTTACCCTGGAGAAAGGCGGCCCTGATCATCAGTTGATGTTCAGCGGCGACAATGCGTACCTGAAGGCGCCTACGGATGTCATGATCGACGCAACCGCAGGTAAGGGTGATTTCACAACCGCCACGACGATGAAATTGCTGGCGGATGCGGGCCCACTGGATATTCAACGCGGCGATGCTTCACACTCTATCAACATGGCCGGATCGAAGACGACGCACCAAGCGCCAGACGCCATCGAGTTCAAAACGCCCGAGTTGCTGTTGAATGGGGCAACAATCAAAGAAACCAGCAAATCTAACTTCACACACGGTATTTGGAAAGGTGAGGCTTACGTAGAGGTATTTCAATTCCGCGCGTTCCATCAGTCTTTTTCGGCCGCTCGGCATCAATTCAATCTTTCTCAGAATACTATCTACGGCAAGAAATCGGACCTCGGGTACGTCAAGGTTGATATCGGCGCGGTGTCTGCCAAAGGTTTTGGGATAGACGGGAAATTTGGCGAGCTCAAGACGGTGTTCAAAGCGCTGTTCTTGATTATTTGATCACTGTGAAATTTGTTGTTGGTTAATGAACGTCATCAAACCCAATCGCCTGTCCTGCCTGACTCGTCCATATAAATATCTGAACAAGGATTATCTGGCTGTCACCGCTTACGCGATGGTGGATTTTTCATCCGGGCTTTATCTGGATACCGAGCAGCGGCTATGGGGCACGTTCAAGGATGAATCTGTTCTGAATTTCGGCACGGAAGCGCTGGACTTCGGTATCCCCAAGCACACGCCGGAAATTATCCTCAACGCCCATGGATTTGGGGTATATGCCGTCAATGGCAGGACGGCCGTGTCGGTATCGGTCAACAATGTCAGAAAAGACTTGTGGGTGACCGGCGATCGTTATTGGTCAGATGGCAAACCTACCCAGGCGATTCCGTTTGAGAGCATCCCCATCAATTGGCGCAATGCCTACGGTGGCGCGGGTTATGAGGATAATCCGGTAGGAAAGGGGCATCACGATACTGAACTTAATGGCCTGTCAGTTCGATTCCTGCCAAATATCGAAGACCCCGCCCATCCCGTGATTCACCCGGGCAAACGCTACGCGCCTGCCGGGTACGCCGCCATACCCATCGAGACTCCCGGTCGGCATCTGATGTTGGGTACCTATGACGACCACTGGCGGGTGCATGAGTTTCCCGGTTTTGCCCGGGATATTGATTGGGAGTACTTCAATCAAAGCCCGCCACGGCAGCGACTCAATCGTCTCGAGACGGGAGACCAGATTGCCTTTACGCATATGCATCGCGATAAGGAAAAACTGATCACGACCGTGCCGCCTTTGGTTGTCAGGGCATTCATTAAAATGGCGGAGGTCGTCGCCCAAGAGTCGGGTTTTCTCAGGGAAGTGCCTCTGAAACTGACCACTTATTGGGCCTACCCTCATCTCGAAAAGGCGATCCTGATCTATCAGGGCGCGGTGCTTATCGGTGAGGATGACGCCAGCGACGTTAGTCATATTTTGTATGCCGCGGAGCATACTGATTTAGCCAGGCCGCAGGCGTATTACGAAAAAGAGTTTCATGAGCGACTGAATCCGCAAACGGCCGCGTTTTCCGCGCTGTTGGATAAGGCGCTTGTCGATACGCGTTTTATCCGCGTGACGTCAGACGATGAGATCGAGCTTTCTCCGTTGTTGCAGAACAAGTTCAGAAAGTTAGAGAAAGAGTTGGCGCAGAACACGCTACGCGCGGAGGCAGGTTCGACCAAATCCGAAGAGACTGCTGAGGTAGAGAGAGAGCTGGCCTGGCTGAAGAAAAGTCGGAACGGGAAAATCTCTCGCGATGAAGTCATTGAGGACATCCTTAAGCAGCAGCGGCAGGGCAAGATGAGCCTGAAGGAGGCCAAGCAGCAGTTCAGGAAACGTCGTCAAGCCTCTAAACCGAGCACCGAAGAGCCGTCCAAGAAAACGGCTGATGAGCGTCAGCGCTATCTGCGAGAGCATCGAGAGGCTCTGCTGGTCTCTTTGAAAGAAGACGCTGAGAAAAGCATTTCGCCTGGAGAAAGCCCGCAGACCGCGGCAAGTCCCGCCGCACAAGATCAATTACGGCAACTTCGGTTACTGCAGCTAGAGCAGTTTGAGGATAGCTCCTCGAGAGCGCTCACTACAACGCCGCCAAAGCGTGATTGGTCCGGTAGGCCGAGGAAGTTATATCGAATCTTTGGTTTGAACCAGCTCATTACTGACCCACTGCCGGCAGGTGATGACGGCTACGAGTTGCATGGATTTGTGGCCACGGAGGCATCCTATGCCGGCTGGAGTTTGAATGGCCTGACAATCACGGAAAGCCGCGTTTCTCGCTGTAATTTTTCGAAATCGCAGATGGCACGGTGTGATTTCTATCAAGTCGTTTTCCATGGCTGCGATTTTTCGTCAGTGGACTGGAATCAAGCCATTTTCAAACAGTGCCAGTTTATTGATTGCCGGCTACCTGATGTGCAGTCGGACAAAGCGCAATTTGAAGATTGCCGCTTTGTACAGTCAGATCTGACTGCGTGGATGCATTTCAAAATCAGCTTGAAAAACTGCATTTTTGAGCAATGCCGTTTCGTTAATTTTGCCTACACGCGCAGCCGGTTGGAGAATATCACCTTTGAAAAATGCCACTTTCTACGGCACGGTTTTCTCAAAGGACGGATAAAAGGGCTGCGTATGGACGCTTGCCACATTGACTCTATGTCATTTGCCGGCATAACGGCCATACAAGGATTCCATCTTTCCCAATGTCAGGCGTCAAAGCTTTATTTTGCTGCGGACACGATGCTACAAGATCTCGATATTTCCCATTCGACGGTCTCGGCATCCAGTTTTAGAAAAGTCGACTTCAACCAAGCCACGATCATGGCCAGTGATTTAAGTACGTGTGATTTTTCGGAAGCGAAAATGCAGGAGACCAGTATTGCGGATAGTTTCTTCAAACGCTGCCTGTTTGTTCGATCCGATTTGTCCAAAGCGCATATCAATAATTCCGATTTCAGTGAGGCGCAAATGAAGTCGGCCGACTTCACTTGTACCGACATGCGGCATGTGTCTTTTTTTAGCGCTGAGCTTGCCATGATCAAGGCCGATGCAAATACGATTCAGCAGGATATGTTGATGGATAGGTCTAATGTCTATCCATTGCGTAAATAAATGATGGGGCTAGACACGGCACAGCAACACTTCCTGTCTTTGGTGCATGACGGGGAGTCGATTACCGATTCTTTATGGAAAAATTTGTCTTGGCAGGGCTTGGCGTGGCATGGCGCGGAGATTCGACAGTGCATCTTTGAGAATAATGCGTTCTCTGAAATGGACTGGCGGTCTTGCCATGTCGATGAGTCCGTATTCGCCGGCGTTCGCTGGTCGGATACGGCGCTCAAGGACTGCGTGTTCTCCAGTTGCCGGTTCGTAAATTGTGTGTTTGAAAGAGGCACATTCCATACAAACCAATTTCTCGGGTGTGCATTTGAAGGCTGTGTGTTCAGCGAGTGCCGCTATAACGAGGGCATGCTGGTCAAGGCGCCGATACTTGATTTGCAAATCGAGGCGTCCCAGATAGAAAAGCTCGTGATGTCCCATAATGAGCAGGTACGGTTAGGGTTTAAGGACTCCGATTTTCAGCATTTGGTAATGACGGATTTCAATTTCGAAAACCTGACGCTGGAGAACACACGCTTCACGAATCTGATTGCGCTGGAATGCACGGCGAGAGATTATAGTTTTCAGGGCATGCATCTTGTCCAGGCTCAGTTTACCGACAGCGATATGGCGGGCAGCGATTTTTCGCAGGCGGATTTATCTCAAGCGTGTTTAAAGGGGTGTGACTTGCAGGCCTGCCGATTTGACCGTGCCACGGTTCGGCAGGCGTTAATCATAGAGGCCAATGCGACCAACGCGGTATTTGCCGGCGCGCAGCTTGAAAGCGCAAATTTCTCTGGCACTAACTGCGAGGGTGCCAACTTCCGGGGTGCCGATATGACGATGACGATCTTGAATCGCAGCAATTTACAGCATGCTGACTTTTCTGATTGCAGCATGTCATTTACGGATTTCTCGTACTCCAATATCAGCTACGCCAATTTTCGTGGCGGGCGTTTCATGCGAAGCAAGCACCACGCGGTCATTGATCATGAGACCCGCTATGGGTCCAAGAGTGGCATTTTGTCGCCGGATCATGCGTTGTTGCAGGCGGAGCAATGGGTCAAATTATCATGAACCTTCGTCAACAGGATAATGACGTTCGCGCCAGTGCCGATGGCGAGATCGATGCCAAGACGGGGCATTTGGACCCGCTGCTTCAAAAGACGGCAACTGCGTTTGGTGGCGACACGCATGTGCACAGCGCATTTCTGGTCGACGCCCATGATAATGTTTTTTTTACGGTCAGCAATCGCGAGCACGGGCGTCAGTATCAGGTCAAGCGTGCGGCGAGCTGCCTGCTGCGTCCGGATCCCGGTGACAAAGTATTGGTATCGGGGGACGTGGCAGGTGGGCTGTACATTATTGCGGTACTGGAGCAGGGCACCCGAGGACGCATGATCTTGCAAGTCGATGGTGAGCTTGCCGTATCCGCCGACACGCTTTCGCTGACGGGCCGTGACCGTCTGACGATGCAAACGGACGCTTTTAGCCTCGAGGCCGACTCGGGTGCCGTCAACACGAAAGACTGGTCTATCAAAAGCCTTGATTACACGCTCACTAGCGTTGAACTGAACGTGGTGTCGGTAACGTCCAGATATACGGGTGATCAGCGAGAGTCGTACTACCAGTCCGTGAGTGAAACGACGAGCCGGTCCGCACGTTACGTCACCGGCACCGACACGGTGAAAGCGATCAATATCGACTATGCCGCCGATTTCATTGCTCGGCTAAATGGAAACACCACGTTTATTAATGGTGAAACGATCATGAAAGTCGACGGTAAGCAGATTCTGATGGGCTAGGACGCCACGTTTGGCGCAGCACGATACAGCCCCCACGCGAGGAGAAACTCATGTTTGCAAATGCACAATTCGGCGGAATGGATTTAGGTTTTCCGGATGTATGTAAGACGCCGCTTCCTCCGATTCCGTATCCCAATATGGCCTTCGGGCCTTTGACGATCCCGATCGCATTCAATATTCTGTGCGGTGGCGGGCCATGGCATAACTTGATGAGCGCCCGCCCGCTGACGGTGGGGGACACGCCGGGCATTGGGTTGGGGTTGATTTCACAAACGGTGATGTCCCGGCAGCAGCATCTCACGGGAGCATTTACGGTGATTGTCAGGGGAACGCCCAGCACACGGGTCACCAGTCTCGGGCCGGCAAACTTGATCAACTGCCCGCTATCGATCCGCATCGTCCCCAGTCAGCTTAAAGTCCTGGTGTTGTCTCCCTAGCAACGGGCAATTCCGCAACGCTAATAACCGATAACGCAGGGTCAGGATTCATATGGCGGAAACTCTAGTGTCATGGCTGGTCTGGATGATGGATAAGGTCTGGCCATTCCCCGTTTTTATTATTGCGCTCGTACTCATCATCCTGCTGGTTTCCCGGCTGATGGGCGTGCCCTCATCCAGCACACCGCTACTCGTGGTCGTGTGCGTCTTGATGATCGGTATTCCCTTTGGAACGCCAGTGCTGTTCATGTTTGGTCATTACGTGACGGCGCCACTGATTTATCACTATGGCGTCCCCGGGCAAGCAGTGGTCGTCTCCGTCAAAGATACCGGCAATATTCACAACAATCAGTCCGTCGAACGTTATTCGGTCATGTTGCAGAAAGCCGATGGCGAGCGGATAGAAACGCACTTCGATAGTTCTAATTTCAATGTGTACCCTAGCCGCGGCCAAGTACGCTATCCCGCCGTAGGCCAGCCATTCGAGGTGCATTATCTGGCCAGGCAGCCGCAGAATTTTGTCATTTTGCTAGAGGGCAATAGCCCTTATGCGAAGCAACAGCGTTGACATCGTCAGCGCCAGGCGCGATAGGGAGTGTGCTCGCTTGTGAGCGGTGGTGGAGAAGAAGTGAATTGCTTTATCTGTTATGATAGAAATTAGCTATAGCGTGAAGCATAAATTCCAATTGGCTTATATAAATAATAATAATTATCGTTTACTTAAGTTCATTCACGTAAGAAGCCCGCCATGTCCCGCTTTCGCCAACTCCGTCCCGAAACTTCGCGCATGCTGCTCAAGACCGGTAGCTATTACTTTCTGCACATTATGGTCGCAGCCGTGGTGGCCTACGCCGTGACGGGCAACTGGTTGGCGTCACTCACGCTGAGTTTGTTGGAGCCCACGGTCCAGGCGTTTGCTTACTTTTTCCACGAGAAAGCATGGGAACGGTCGCGGAGCCGTAAACTAGCCCGAGAGCAGGCTATTCCTAACCATATTGTTGCGGAGTCCGTGTGAAAAAACTCATCAATGATCCTCGTCACATCGTCCGGGAAGCACTTGAGGGTCTGGTCGACACCACCGGCCACCTCGCACTCGTTCAGGGCGAGAACATTGTTGTTTTACGCGACTTACCCCAGCCCGATCAACGCCCGGTCGCGGTTTTGTCCGGGGGAGGCAGCGGCCATGAACCTGCCCACGCGGGCTACGTTGGGGCGGGCATGCTCAGCGCGGCGATTGCAGGTGACGTGTTTACCTCTCCTAGCGTGGATGCGGTGCTGGCGGCCATTCTGTCTGTCGCCGGCCCTGCTGGCGCCTTGTTGGTCGTCAAAAATTACACAGGCGATCGCCTGAATTTCGGGCTGGCCGCTGAGTTGGCACGCGAGAAGGGCATCCCCGTTGAGGCCGTGGTGGTCGCCGACGATGTGGCGTTGCGCGATATCGTTCCGGCCGAACGCCGTCGCGGGATTGCCGGCACCGTATGGGTGCACAAGATTGCCGGTGCGGCAGCGGCCAAGGGCTGGTCGCTGAACAAAGTCGCCGCAGTTGCGGCACGCGCGGCCGCGAGTATTGGGTCCATGGGCGTGGGGCTGGGAGCCTGCACCGTGCCGTCAGCGGGCACACCGAGCTTCTCGCTAGGCGAGACCGAGATCGAGTATGGACTGGGCATCCATGGCGAAAAGGGCGTGCGGCGTGTCAATATGAAACCCGCTGACGCGATCGTGCAGGACATGCTCGAGCAAATATTAGCCGAGATACCGGGTGATACCCATCAGGTCGCGTTGCTGGTCAACGGCTTGGGCGCGACACCTCCTCTCGAATTACAGATCGTCGCACGGCACGCGCTGGCGACCCTACGCGCAAGGGGTCTTACACCCACGCGTGCCTGGGTCGGCAATTTCATGACCGCACTCGAAATGCCCGGATGTTCGCTGTCGGTGCTGTCATTGGATGGGGAACTACTGGAACTATTGGATGCGCCCTGCGCTGCGCCGGCGTGGACGGCTTCGGCTCGTCTTACTGAAGAGCGCGCCACTGTTTCGGCGCCCGCAGGTCTGGAGGTGGAATTCACCCTTACGCCTGAAGGCCCACTGACCGCGACACTCCAGCGAATCGCAACAGGGGTCGCGCATGCGTTGATCGCCGCCGAAGCCGAACTCGCTGACCTCGACGCGAAAGCAGGGGACGGAGATCTGGGCGCCAGCATGGCGCGTGGCGGCCAGGCCATTCTTGACTTGCCGCCCGAAGCGTTCCATACGCCTAATCAGTTTTTCGCTTCACTGGCGCAGAGTATGCGGCGCGCGATCGCCGGTAGCTCCGGGCCGTTTTATGCGGTTGGGCTATTGCGTGCCAGCCGAGAGCTGGCGGACGTGGCACAACCCACGCCTACGCAATGGCAGACCGCCTTTGCCGCTGCCCTGGATGCCGTCATGGAGATGGGCGGCGCCAAACCGGGCGATCGCACAATGGTCGATGCTCTTGCGGCGGCCAGCGACGCCTGGCACTCGGCGTTGAGCGCCGGCACGGATGGCGTAGAGGCATTCAGCCAGGCGGTTGACGCCGCGGGCAAGGCGGCCGAGGACACAGCCAACATGCAACCTCGTCTGGGCCGGGCAAGTTATCTGGGCGAGCGCGCCGTTGGCATACCGGATGGCGGCGCCGTCGCGGTAACGTGCTGGCTGCAGGCGCTACGCGTGGGGTTGAAGCGTTAAATAGACACAATTCTCCAACGGGTTCGAACGTACTCCAAGCCGTAGGTTCGAACGCGGCGCAAAGTGGCATTACGGCAACCCTGACCGCTGCGTATGCATCATGCAGCCATCTGGTCGCACTGTTCGGCGCATTCCTTGCACATGCGTGCACAATCGGCCATTCCGTCCAGGCCCTCGCAGCTTCGCGCGCAGTCCTCACATATCACGGCACATGCGCCGCAGACGAATTTATGGTTTTCGACTCGGACAAGCATCATGTGCGCCGCGGTTCGGCATAGCTCAGCACATCCCATCATCAAGCGGAAGTGGGTGGGTTGGACGTGCATTTCTCCTTCCTCGAGGCAGTATCCCATGGCGGTTTGTACGCAGCGTCTATAGCAGGCAAGGCAACTGTCTATGCAGCGCTCCATTTGGTTTTCTGTGGGCGTCATAGTGGCTCCTCATAATGGTGGATTCCCTTGAGAGACAGCATTTTTCATACCTGCGACGTGGAGTCGTGGTGGCTTTGTTGCCTCCCTGTGGCTGGTACGTTGTTTGCGAGTATGCGTACATACTCAGGTCCAGCGTGCATTGTTGATGTTGGGCGACCAAGTCAACCAGCACGGATGCGTCAATTAAGGGGTGGCACGAATGACGGAACGGCTTGGCCATGCCATGGTCAGTGCTCAACCCGCTGCGGCGGGTCGGATATCGATCGTTGTTCTGACCTATAACCGGTGCGAGGAAGTTTGCCGCACACTCAGGGGTTTGTCGGCATTGCCCGTTGCCTATCCTGTGATCGTTGTGGACAACGGTAGCACCGATGACACAGCACCCCGCATCGAACGTGAGTTCCCGAGCGTAACCCTCGTAAGCGTCGGCGCCAATTTAGGGGCCGCCGGCCGGAACCAAGGCGTGGTTAAGGTCGCTACGCCTTATGTCGCGTTCTGTGACGACGACACATGTTGGATGCCGGGCTCACTGGAAAAGGCCGTTGAAATCCTGGATGCGCACCCCGGGATATCCGTATTGAATGCTCGGATTTGGGTTGGGGAGGATGCTCGGCCAGACCCGGCTTGCGTTGCCATGGCGTCGAGTCCGCTGCCGTCTGTCGCTGGCGTCGGCCCGGAACTGACGGGTTTTATGGCGGGCGCAAGCGTCATGCGAACCCACGCATTTCGGCAAGCGAGAGGATACTGGGCGCCTTTTTTTATCGGTGGAGAAGAGGCGTTGCTGGCGCTGGACATCTTGGCACAGGGCGGCACCATCGTTTATGCACCGGCTGTGCAGCTCCGCCACTGGCCTTCCATTTCCCGCGATACGTCATTGCGTCGGCGTTTGTTGGCGCGCAATGCGCTATGGACAGCTTGGCTGCGCCTTCCGCTACCGTTGGCGCTGGCGCGCAGTTGGCATCAACTTTCCTTTCTACCCGATTGGAGGACCCGGTTCGCGGCGTGCCGGGATGCACTGGTCGGATGGCGGTGCGTCCGGCGTCACCGCCGGGTGCTTGACGCCGCCCTTTGCCGCAAGCTGGCGGCCGTCTGGCGTGACGAGGCGGGTCGCTAAAGCTCAGCGACTGCGGTTGCGAGCAAAGACCTGGAGCCGGCACTTCTTACCCGTGTGTGTAAGAAGTGCAAAGCACGCCATGTCGTACATGAGAAACCCGCAGCGGACGACGTTTGGACAGCCGTTCGGCACACCGTTTGCTCTTGCACAGACCGAACTCGCGAGTGCTCGAAACTCAGGTGGACGAGACTGCACACGCCGTCAGGAGGCGGAACGATGGACTGTGATCAACGATATTCTGGCCGGGGTAACGATGACGATTTCAACCTGAATACGGGTGTCGGCGTCGAGGACCCCATGCATGATGCCGATTATCAGAGCAAAACAAGGACGCGAGAATGGCGACAGTGCGCTCATGTCCTATGCATTCGGTTGGACAATATGGGCGATGTTTTGATGTGTACGCCGGCCTTCAGGGCGTTGCGCCAGTCAGGTGCGCGGCGCCTGTCATTACTGACTTCGCCCTCGGGGGCGATCGCGGCGCGATTTATTCCCGAAATCGACAATACGCTGTCTTACGATGCCGCCTGGATCAAGAATGCGTCGGATGGCCGAGATCAGGATATCGATGCGATCGGACGATTGCGTGCACTGAGGCCCGACGCGGCGGTGATCTTCACGGCGTACAGCCAAAGCCCGCTACCCGCCGCGCTGCTGTGTCACTTGGCCGGCGTTCCGCGCGTCCTTGCTCATTGTCGCGAAAATCCCTATCGACTGATTACCGACTGGGTTCGGGAAACGGAGCCCGCGGATGGCATCCGCCATGAAGTTCGGCGCCAGTTGGATCTGGTGGCGAGCGTTGGCGCGCACAGCGACGATTTGCGTCTGTCTTTCCATGTCAAAGAGATCGACCGCCTGTCGCTGCGGACGAAGCTCTATCACGAAGGCGTGGCCGACGAGGAGGAGTGGATCTGCGTGCATGCTGGCGCGACCGCGCCTTCGCGACGCTATCCCGCACGGCAAATGGTGCAGGCGCTGGTAGAACTGCGCGGCGACGGTCGCCGAATCTTACTGCTAGGCGCGCACGAGAGCGAGTCATGGGCTGCCGAGCTGCGGGAGGCGCGAAAGTGGCTGCCGGGTTTGATAGACCTCTCTGGCAAGTTGTCCTTGGGGGAGCTTGGCGCCGCGTTGGAAGGCGCGGTCGTGATGATCTGCAACAACAGCGGCCCGGCGCATATTGCGGCCGCTCTCGGCATCCCTGTTGTCGACCTGTACGCTCTGACGAACCCGCAGCATACGCCCTGGATCACCGCCTCTCGTATTTTGAACCACGATGTGCCGTGCAAGTATTGCTATCGAAGCATTTGTCCGGAAGGCCATCACGCCTGCCTCGCGGGCGTCGAGCCGCGGCGCGTGGCGATGGCGGCGCGAGAGTTGATGAATGGCCGCCGTCCGTTCGTCGAGAAATCGCAATGAAGCCGGTCACGGGTTCCATTCTGGTGTCGGTGGTCGTGCCGACGTACCTGCGTCCACAATTGCTGGCCCGCTGTTTGAATGCATTAGTCCGCCAGCAGTTTCCGCGCGATACCTACGAAATCCTGGTGTGCGATGACGCAGCAAGCATCACGACGCGACAGCAGGTCGAGGCGCTGCGCGAGCGGTGCTCCGGCAAACCTGAGATTCGCTACCTGGCTGTAGAGGACAGCCGTGGGCCTGCTGGCGCACGCAATGTGGGTTGGCGCAGCGCAAAGGGTGCGATTATTGCTTTTACCGACGACGACACGATTCCCGATGAAGATTGGCTGGAGCATGGTGTGAGCGCCTTATCTCCCACTGTAGCGGCAGTAGTGGGCGACACCGACATGCCGATGCCGGATCCGCCCAGCGATTATGAACGCGACGCTTGTGGCCTGACCCGAGCCGAATTCATCACCGCTAATTGTTTCGTGCGCCGTTCGGCGCTGCAAGCCGTCGGGGGATTCGACACTCGCTACACCATGGCATGGCGTGAAGACTCCGACTTGCACTTTGCTCTGTTGGACCGAGGGTTTCGGGTTGAACGCTGTCCGCCGGCCCGCGTGCTGCATCCCGTCCGCCCCAATCGCTTTGCCGCCGGTCTTGGCATGCAAAAGAAAGTCATGTTCGACATGCTGCTGAGGAAAAAGTACCCCCTTCTTTATCGCAACCGCATTCAGGCTCATCTTCCATGGTTCTATCTTGGCGTGACCGTCGCGCTTCTATTGGCCGCTGTGTTGGTCATCATGGGGTACGAGTTCGCGGCGCTGTGCGCCGCTGGTGTCTGGATAGTGCTGACGACGTTCTTCTTCGTAAAGCGTTTGCAGGGCACCCACAAGTGCGCACGCAACGTGATGGACTTGGCGATTACCTCGGCGTTTATTCCGTTGCTCTCCATCTATTGGCGGCTGGTGGGCTTGGCACGGTTTAGGCGGATTGGCTCATGAGGTCGCTGGCTTTGGCCTATGCCGGGAATGGCGTTTGCTACTGTTTTTGTACTTTTGTACATACCCGACTTTTAATGTCAGGAGGACTCGTGCCATGAAACCGAAAGAAGGAAAGTCCAACCCCTCGACCGATGATACCCCTCGTGAAGCCCAATCCAGTCATCGCGACACGCAGAACCGTACCAAGAAAGAAGGCCATGCCACGCAGATCGGAACCGGGCAAGATCAACAGAGCCAGCGAAACCGCGGAGGCGGTGCAAGAAACAAGTCCTGACACCGCACATGACTTCCCAAAGGGATGGGGTAGTCGGTCCGCCTACGGCACCCTCTATCTGGGTGATCGGCGACGTGCATGGCTGCGCAGCATCTCTGAACGCACTGTTGTCGCGTCCCGAAATCGCAGACGATCCAGACAGTCGGTTTTGGTTCGTGGGTGACTTGGTGAACCGAGGGCCGGCTTCGGCCGCGACGTTGCGCCGCATCATGGCGCTAGGCGAACGCGCCACAGTCGTGTTGGGAAATCACGATCTCCGGGCATTAGCCATTGCGGCGGGTTGTCTACGACCGGCCCGGCGTGACACGCTCGACGATCTCCTGACTGCTGCCGATCTGGACGTTTTGCTGAATTGGCTGCGTCGTCGTCCGCTGATGCATTCCGAGGCAGGCTACCTCCTTGCTCACGCGGGGATCTATCCGCAATGGGATGCGACGTTGGCAATGTCGCTCGCACGAGAAGCGCAAGATGTGCTCAGAGATAGCCGATGGCGTGATTACATACGCACGCTCTGTGGCTCGGCCGGCTCGACATGGCATACTAAATTGCAAGGTGAACGCAGGTTGCGATTTATTGTGAATGCGTTTACGCGGATGCGCTTGTGTACGCAGACAGGTGCGTTGGTACCAGGGGCCAAAGCTGCGCCCGGATGTTGGCCATCCGGGACCGTGCCTTGGTTCGATGTCCCGAGCAGGCCTACCGAACACACGCCGATCGTGTTCGGACATTGGGCGACGCTAGGCCTGTACGTGCGTACGGATGTCACGTGTGTAGATACCGGTTGCGTAACAGGCGGTGTGTTGACCGCCTTCAGGCTAAAAGATCGCAAAGTGGTGCAGGTGGGGCGGGATACGCTTGCGCCCGCTTTTGAGGCGCCGGGAGCGACACCGCATTACTGTGACTGGATCCAACCCCGGTCGCGCCATGCGTGGCCATTTCAGGCAAGTGGCCGCTAGGGTAGCGGCCGCAGAGGCTGACTCAGGGCGTCTTGCTTACGCTCTGCTGGAGTGTTTGGGCCATTTGAAGATGTTGCTGCAGCGTTGGCAGGGTCTCAGACGCGAACTGCTTGACGTCCGCATCTTTGGCGTCAGTCGATGCTTCCTGAAAGAGCTTGACGGCGTCCTCGTGAGCGGAAACCCCGATTCCATCGGCATATGCTTTGTCAAAGCCTTCTTCTCGCAGACCAAGCGTCTTCAGCTTGGCTTGTTGCATCAACGATGGTTCAGTGGGGGCCTCAAATCCCTTTTGTTTGGCCAGATCCGCCAGTTTCTGTCCCGCCTTGCCATGATCGTCGACCATTTTCTGTGCGAAGTCTTTTACTTCTGCATTGCCCGATTTTTCCAAGGCAAGTTTGCTTCCTTGGACTTCCAGATGCCCTGACTGTGCGGCGCTTTCCAGGAAGCTGCGATCATCGGCATCCAGTTCTGAGTCCGAGTTGATTGGTGTTTTCGTCGCGGCCGGCGTGTCCGATGTGCCCGGCGTACTCGGTACGCCTGGCGTGGGTTGTGCGGGCTGTGTCGTTTGCGCGACGGCGACGTGTCCGCCATTTAGCGCCGCTAGGGCAAGTAGGGTGGCTGCGAAGTAGCGAGCATTCATGAGTTTCTCCCGAACGTGGCGCTTGACGCCGTTGACAGTAATTCGTCCGGGAAATTCAGCAAGCAGCGTGCCTGACTTACGTGGGTTGGACAGCGGGAATCCAAATGAACTATGAGGTCGCCTGATGTAGTGTCACACCAGCGTTCGGGGCTGACGCTCTCAGAATCGCACCCGATGTCGACTCGGTGCAGTACAGCGTGCGTCGTTCCTTGCCGCCAAACGCAATATTGGTGGTCAATGAGCCTTGATTGCTGCGCCATACCCTGATGGGTTCGGCCCGATCATTTAGCAGCCAGACATAACCAAGCCCCGGGTTGGCGACGACAAGGTTTCCCGTTTCGTCCACCGCCAAACCGTCCGGGCCGATAGGACCATACGACGTGAAGAATTGGCTGACCTTGGATACGCTGCCGTCGGCAAGCAGCGGAACACGCCAGACGCAGTTGCCCCGCGTGACACCAAGATATAGAACGCTGCCATCCGGGGAGAGGGCGACGCCGTTCGGGCTGGGCACATTGATGAGCAAGGTGTCGAGCTCGCCGTTTGGCTTTAACCGATATAGGCGTCCGCTGGGGTCGTGCAGGCCACTTTGACCCTGATCGGTGAAATACAGATTACCCTTGGTGTCAAACACCAGATCGTTCACGCCCTTGAACCGTTCGCTGTTGCGTCGTTCCAGATAGGGTGTGACATTTCCGGTGCCGATATCAAGCTGCATCAGTCCGTTCTTGTAGTCGGTGATGAGTAGCGTATTGGCATTCATGAACTTCATGCCGTTGGGTTCGCCATCATATTCTGCGACCAGAATCCATTCCCCTGACGGAGTAATGCGAAAGACCCGGCCCCAGGGAATATCGGTGACATAAAGATTGTCATCACCGTCAAATACCGGTCCTTCCAGAAACGAGTCAGCCATAACGCCGCCACGGTTAGCATCGGCCCAGGCACTGCGTTCGCGCCGTCTGAACGTATCAGGCATAGCGGAAAACAATTCGAAGTCGCCCACTTGTGGCGAAGCAAGTAGAAACATGGCGGCGTACCTTTTTTAACGTTGTCGAAAATTGATACTTGACGCGATATTGCCCCACATTGCGCTCGTGTCTGCAAGGTTTTTTTGAACTCTGCGGCTCAGCGCCGCGTGCCTGTATACCCAAGCCCTCGGCGAACGTGCCTACGTCCCGAGCTGCCAAATCGTCGCGTCACGCGTCACGATACGTCGGGGCAGGAGTTTGTTCACCAAAAACACGTCGGCGATCTGTTGCTGCCGGTCGAGGTTCTCAAGGGAAACGGACCGCACATCGTAACTGCGTCGTTTATTCGCAGCCACGATGATCGTTTTATCCAGACCCCACACCGGAGCCAATAGACTGGCCGCATCGTCCGGATTTTGTTTGGCCCAGAGGCCCGCGGTCCGCAACGCATCAAACACCTGATTGACGACTTTAGGATTGTTTTCGGCATATGGCGTGGACGCCAAGTAATAGCGTGCATAGTCGGCCAGCCCATCGCGGCCGTCGATCAAGACCCGTACACGTTCGTGCTGCTGCGTTGCCGCGTAGAACGGATCCCAGATGGCCCACGCGTCGATCGAGCCATTGCCAAATGCAGCGCGTCCATCGGCGGGCGTCAGATACGCCTGCTGAATGTCGGCCAGCGGCACGCCCGCTTGTTCCAGCGCGGCAATCACCAGGAAATGTGCGCCGGCAGCACGCGCAAAGCCCACCTTGCGGCCTTTGAGATCTGCCACGCTGCGAATCGGCGAGTCTTCTTTAACGATGATGGCCTGGGCGGACGGTGCAGGCGTTTCGCGAGCGTAATAGGTCAGTGCGGCACCCGCCGCTTGCGCAAACAGTGGCACAGTATCCGCGACATCCGCGCTCAAATCGATCGCACCTACGTTCAGAGCTTCCAGCAAAGGCTGACCGTTCGTGAACTCGTGCCAAGACACGGTGATGCCTTGATCGGCCAATTGCTTTTGCAATGTACCTTGGGCCTTGACGATGGTGATCAGGGTCGAGGATTTTTGATAGCCGATGCGCAGTTTCTTGTCAGCGGCGGCTAGCACGGCGCGAGGGACGGTCAACGTCAATCCGACGGCGCCCGCGACGGTTAGGAGTTGACGGCGAGTTGGCTGAAACAAAGGGGATGTCATGGCAGCGGTTGATGAGGATAGGGTCTGCCATCATCGACGGCGATGCTGCGCATGACAAATACAAAAATGGGATAACAATATGGGTGAGAAACCCTCAAGGCCCGCTTACGGCTTCACATTACGGTCCAGAAACTCGCGCATCGCCTGCGCAATGTCATCGCCGTGCGTTTCAAGCGCGAGATGCCCTGTATCCAGGAAACGTACTTCGGCGTTCGGGTTGTCTCGCTTAAATGCCTCGGCGCCCGGTGGCGTAAAGAACGGATCATTCTTGCCCCAGAGAGCCAGCAGGGGAGGTTGATAACGGCGGAAGTATTCGTGCAACTGCGGGTATTGCTTGACGTTCTGTCCATAGTCCAGCAGCAGATCCATCTGCGCGTCGACGCCAATGCGCTCAATGGCTGCGGAGGCTAGTTGGTAGCTCTCCGGCGGGATCAACGTCGGGTCCGTGACGCCCTCGGTGTATTGCCACTTGATCATGTCCGGGGTGTTGAACCGGCGCAGCGTTTCGCGGTTGGCAGCGGTTGGCTCGGCCCACGCGCGGCGCATGTCTGCCCAGCCCGCACTCAATCCTTCTTCATAGGCATTGCCGTTCTGGCTCACGATGGCAGTGATTTTCTGTGGGTGTTTTACCGCCAATCGCCAGCCTACGGGCGCGCCGTAATCGAACACGTATATCGCGTAGTGGTCTAGATTTTTGGCTACAGTGAAATCGTCGATCACCGACGTTACGTTGTCGAACGTGTACTTGAACTCAACGTCAGGCATGACCGTCGTCTGCCCAAAACCGGGCAAGTCTGGCGCAATGACGTGGTATTGACGGGCGAGTTGCGGGATCAGGTCACGAAACATATATGACGAGGCGGCAAACCCGTGCAATAGCAGGACGGTTGGCGCAGTCGGTGATCCGGCTTCGCGATAGAAGACGTTGACGCCCTGGATTTCTATATGACGGTAATGGACTTGCGCGGGGCTTTCTGCGGCCTGGGCGGTGAGGGCGGTGGCGAGGGTCGAGGCGGCAGCAAGCAGGTTTCGGGTGTTCATGGCATTCCTTGGAGTGGCGTTCGATGTTCCAGATGAATAACCTATATAATTAATTTAAATAGGTTACTTTGCGCCTAGTATGAGCACGATAAAGTAACCTGTCAAATTAATTTTTAAAGGTTATCAAATGGCGGGTGTAGAAACGCGGCTCGATGGCAACCCGGGAGAGGCCCCAATGGTGGGTGATCATCTCGCAATGGATTTGCTCAATACGGAAGCACGCGTCAATGGGGTGGCCGTTGATTACTGGAGCAGCGGTGACGATGTGCGCCGATGGCTGGCGCGTTGCGGCGTAGTCCCCCCGTCGCCGGGCAAGGCGGTCGACCCCGCCGAGTTGCTGGCGCATGGAACCGCACTGCGACGACTGGCGCGTGCGTTGATCATTCAGCGCAAGCAGAGCGCCATCGGTGAAATTAGTGCGTTGAACCGGTATTTGCACGCCAGCCTGAGTGCCCCGCATTTGGAGCACGACCGTGACGGCAATCTGGTGTTGGCACGCCGCGCGTGTGGCGACGGGGCCGACGCATTACTCGGACCCGTCGCGGAATCCGTGGCGCAATTGCTGGTTGAGGGTGATTTCGGCCTAGTCAAACAATGCGAGCATCCTGACTGCGTCTTATGGTTCTATGACCGTACCAAGGCACACAAGCGCCGCTGGTGCAGCATGGCCTTGTGCGGTAATCGCTACAAGGCCGCACAGTTCAGGAAGCGGCGTAGCGGCGATACGTCGTAAATTCAGTTCCAACACCGCTTCCTTCGGGACGTCCCAAGTCAGCGTGCCTTTAATGTCCCGCCGCTTTGCGCCACTGGCCAGGTGATTGCCCCGTATGGGCCTTGAAGGCGCGCGACAATGCCGCTTCGCTGCCATAGCCGACGTCGGCGGCGATGAGTTTCAGGGGCTGACCTTGGCGCAGGGCGCGTTGGGTCAGATCGATGCGCCAGCCCTGAAGATACTGACCGGGCGTGATGCCCACTACGTCACGAAATGTGGTGGCGAACGCGCTGCGTGACATACCGGCGTTACTGGCCAGATCCTCTAGCGACCATTCTTTGGACGGGTTTTCGTGCATTGCCACGATGGGGAGGCGCAAGCGGGCATGTGCAAGTCCGGCCAGCATGCCGCTTTTCATCTGTTTGCTTTCCATCAACTGCCGCAGGATCTGGATGATAACTACCTCGAAGAGCCGATTCACGACGGCATGCTTGCCGCAGCGCTGCTCAAACGCCTCGTCGAACAGGATCCGTAATACGTCTGCCGAATCGTTGATCGACGTGAGCGGAAGGCAGATTACCGGGGGGAGGGCGGCGCTGATGGGGTTGTGCATGCCACCCTCGAATCGCAGGTTGGCGCACACCATATCCGCACCCGCTAAGGGATCCGAGAGAAACCGGTGCGCCATCGGCCGGGGATATAGCAACAGACTGGGTTCCGCGATAGTGAGCGAGCTATCGTCATGAATGACCTCCACCGACCCGCGTCGTATGAGATGCAACTGACCCAGGCCGGGTTGTGCCTCCAGCAGGTTATCGCCGCATAGCGTTCCGGCGTGAAACACTTGCGCGTTAATCGCGAAGCGATGCAGTAGTTCGGCTAACCGATCGGTCATTTTGTACTTTAGGTAGTGTTTTTTGGATTTTATATCACCAATCGTATTGTTGGACCAAGCAGAATGTCGTTAAGCCACTTCGGCCTCCAACGATTGACTACAACGAGGTTCACCATGAACACTATTTCCAAAGCGGTTGCGACAACACTACTGGCTGTTGCTGTACAGGCCGGTGCGCCGGTTCAGGCGGCATCGACGGACGCCTCTGCCGTGGCTAGCAGCATCACCAAAACCGGTAGCTACGTGACGACGAACGACGGTGTGCAGATTTACTTTAAGGACTGGGGCCCCAAAGACGGCCCCGTGGTCACCTTCAGCCATGGTTGGCCTTTGAGTTCGGATAGCTGGGAATCACAAATGATTTTCCTGGCGTCGCAAGGCTACCGCGTGGTGGCCCACGATCGACGCGGTCATGGTCGTTCCAGCCAGCCTTGGGATGGCAATGACATGGATCACTATGCCGACGATTTGGCCGCGGTGATCGACGCGCTGGATCTGAACGACGTCACGCTGGTGGGCTTTTCTACCGGCGGCGGTGAGGTAGCACGCTATATTGGTCGTCACGGCACCAGCCGCGTAAAAAAGGCCGTGCTGGTCAGCTCGGTGCCGCCGCTGATGCTCAAGACCGCCGACAATCCTGGAGGCCTGCCTATCGAAGTTTTCGATGGTCTGCGCAAAGCATCTCTGGATAACCGCTCGCAGCTCTATCTGGACATCGCCTCAGGTCCGTTCTTTGGTTTTAATCGTCCCGGCGCCAAGCCTAGCCAGGGCCTGATCCAGGCGTTCTGGGTGCAGGGTATGCAGGGCGGCCATAAGAACACGTATGACTCGATCGCCGCATTCTCGGCAACCGATTTCCGCGCGGACTTGAAGAAATTTGACGTACCTACGTTGGTGATCCATGGCGACGATGACCAGATCGTCCCGATTGATACCTCAGGCAAGGCATCCGCCGCGCAGATCAAGGGTGCCAAGCTGATCGTCTACCCCGGTGCTCCTCACGGCCTGACGGAAACGCACAAGGATCGCCTGAACGAAGATCTGCTCAAGTTCTTGCGTAACTGATTTTGCAATAGTCGCTCTCGTTGTATTGACCCGCACTCCCATTTCGCAATGATTGGAAGTGCGGGTCACGGTTACACCTGGCGATCGCGGCGCTCAGTTTCCCAATGCGGGTTAACATGGCCTTTGCTCCGGGGTGCACGCCAGTGCTGAGATTCACACCCGCGAACTTGACCCGGTTTATACCGGCGTAAGAAGAGCACTGGTCTTGCCGGGGCGCGTGGATGCGCGGCTTGTGCGGGCGGGCTTCGGAGCTTCCATGTACAGGAACTAACCAAGCCCATGAACTACGTCGAACCGCCGGTCGCCGATATTCTCGAATTTATCGCCCAAGAGGGTTGCACGGACACGCAATTCGATCAGCTTGCGCTGCGTCTGTTTGCCTATCAATACAACGCCAGTGCGTCTTATCGTAGCTTTTGCCAGCGTCGCGGGGCCACGGTGCGTAACGTGAAATCGTGGAATGACATTCCCGCCGTGCCTATCGATGCCTTCAAGGCCATGGAACTACGTTGCGAGCCGCCGACGCCAACCGAACGCGTATTCATGACGAGTGGTACGACGCGGGCCGACATGCGGGGGCGGCATTTTCATCCACGGCTCGATGTATATAACCTGTCGATGACCCGCAATTTCGCGCAACGCTTTATGCAAGGCGTCGAGCGCATGCCGATGGGTATTTTGTTCCCGGACGACATTGCGATGCCTAATTCATCGCTGGCGCATTATTTGGCATTGGCGAAAACCACCTTTGGCACCGACGATAGTCGCTATTTCATGTCGCCCACGGGGATCGACCTGGAAGGGCTGTGGCAGCGCCTGGCGCAGGCCGAGCGTTCGGGCGAGCCCTATGCCCTGTTGGGTGCCAGTTATAGCTTTGTGCACGTGATCGACGCGCTACGTAAAGCCGGACGATCATTTCGTTTGCCAGCGGGTAGCCGCATTCTGGATACCGGTGGCTACAAGGGACAATCGCGCGAGTTGCCGTTGGAGGCCTTTTACTCGGCATTGTCCGAGCTATTGGGGGTGCCGCGTCATCTGTGCATCAACATGTACGGTATGACCGAGCTCAGTACGCAGTTCTATGACGATGGCAATGCGGTCGTGCCGTCGGTCAAGTCGGGGCCGCATTGGATACGCTCGCGATTGGTGGATCCCGCGACAGGCCGTACCGTACCGGCGGGCGAGCGTGGCATTCTGGCTCATTGCGATTTAGGTAACTTCAATTCGGTTAATACGATTTTGACCGAGGATGTCGGGGAGCCCGTCGAGGGTGGATTTTTGTTGTTGGGACGTGCCGAGGGTGCGCAGGCCAAGGGGTGTTCGTTGGCGGTCGAAGAATTCATCCGGTCGGTTGCGCCATGAGCGTTATTCGGGTCGAGGCCGGCTATCTACCGGGGCTGTCGTCCAGCGATGTTCAGTGGCGGACGCTGCCGTTCGATCGAGACGGTCAACGCGTCGAAGTCACGGTGCCGGAGCTATCGCCATCACAGATGGATGCCCTGGCAAAGCGGGTCCGGGACGCTAGCGCGCGGACGCTCAGGGCGCTGTCGGTCTCCGATATCATCGACATCATTGATCGCGCCATCAGTCGGTTGCTCGATCGCGACGACCCGTATCGCCGTCAGGTCGATGCGTTATTACCGCTAGTCAGTGGCTATGACACCGAGATGGTTCACCTGGGATTGACGGGTTTTTTCAAGACCTTTCGCGCACCACAATTGCATCGATTCGTGGCCGAGGATTTTGCGAATCCGAAAGTGCTCGATGGTTTTCAGCCGGCGATCAAGGGCGGCGCGGTGCGTGCCTTTGGGCCGCGACTGCTGGTGCACAGTTGGGCGGGGAATGTCCCCGCCTTGGCGCTGTGGAGTCTGGTTTGCGGTCTGTTGGTCAAGGCCGGCAATATCGGCAAGCTGCCCAGCGCTGAGCCCTTGTTTGCGGGCTGGTTTGCGCGATTGTTGGTCGAAGTACATCCGCCGCTGGCGGATTGCCTGGCCGTCGTGTGGTGGCGTGGGGCTGGAGACGAGGGCGCGGATGCGTTGTATCGCCAGGCTGATGCCGTGGTGGCCTACGGGGGCAATGACGCATTGCAGGCGATTCAGCGCCGACTACCGGTCACCACGCGTTTTCTGGCACATGGGCACAAGCTGGGGTTCGGTGTGGTCAGCGCCGCGGCGCTTGATGCGCTCAAGGCGCCTGCGCTGGCACGGCGTGCGGCGTGGGATGTGATGCGTTATGACCAGCAGGGCTGTTATTCGCCGCAGATCTTCTATGTGCAGCGGGGTGGCCAAATCGCGCCACGCGAGTTCGCCGGTTATCTGGCGAGTGAGTTGGCCAATTTGCAGCGACGTTATCCACGTCGCCCACTGGATCTGGCCGAGTCGACGGCCGTCGCAAAATGGCGGCAGTCCATCGAATGGAAGCCCTCGGCGCAGCATCGGCAAGGGAGTGAAGACCTGTTGATCGGCGACCCGATGGCGGCGTGGAGCGTCGCCTATACCGATGATACGCAGGCGTTGGCGCCCACTGCGCTGCAACGAAGCATCGTGGTGGCGGGCATTGATGCGTTGGACGACGTTGCTCCGGCAGTGGCTGCAAGTGCCGTGTTTCTGCAAACTGCCGGTATCGCGGCCACGCCGCGAGAGCTATATCGACTGGCCGAACAGTTAGGCGCCGAGGGCGTCACGCGCGTGAGTGCGATCGGTTCGATGAGTACGCCAGAGGCCGGCTGGCATCACGATGGTCGTTTCAATCTGCTGGATCTGGTGCGCATGACCGAAATCGAACACTCGGCCGAATCCGCGGCGGATCCGTTTGCCCCGTACGAGCCATGAGTACAGCGTCGGCTACGCCTTTTCTGGATATGCGACAGGTCGCCTACGCCTATGGGGGTGGCAAGCCTATTGTCGATGGCGTGAGTTGGCAATTGGCGACAGGCAGCTTTCATTGCTTGGTCGGTCGTAGCGGTTGCGGCAAGACAACGTTGCTTAAGCTCGCCGCCGGTCTGCTGGCGCCGCAGTCGGGCTCCATCTGCCAATCGGATGGCAAGCCCGTCAAACCTGGGCCGCAGTTGGGGTATGTGTTCCAGGCGCCTACGCTGCTCGACTGGCTGCGCGTGATCGACAATGTACTGCTGCCGGTTTCGTTGCAACACCAGCCACTCGCGGCCGACATCGAGCGCGCGCAAGGGTTGCTCGCCATGTTGGGGCTATCCGATCATGCGCAACAGTATCCTCGGCAATTGTCGGGGGGGCAGCAGAGCCGGGTGGCTTTGGCGCGGGCGTTGATCCTGGAGCCGCAACTGCTGTTGCTGGACGAACCCTTTGCCGCGCTTGACGCGATCACGCGTGGCGAATTGCAGGATGATCTGATGCGGATGTGTCGTTCACGCAAAACAACCGTGCTTTTTGTCACGCATGACATCAGCGAGGCGGTTTATCTGGGGGATCGCGTAGGGATGATGCACAAGGGCCGTCTGCTGGCCGACATCGCGATAGATATTCCCATGCCCCGCACGCAAGCTCAGCGTCATGGCACGACATTTAATCAATACTGCGCCCGGATATTCGACATCATGACGGGAGCGAGCCGATGAGACAGGGGCTGCATGGTCGTGCGCTGCCTGTGGCGTTGCTGCTGATCCTGTTGGGTGGTTGGGAATGGCTCGTACGGCAGATCGGGATCTCCGCGCTGGTGCTACCCGCGCCGTCGGCGGTGGCGCGAACGTTATGGGCGACGCTTTCCTCTGGCTATCTCTGGCCACACATTGGCGCGACGCTCGCCGAGATGCTGCTTGGATTGATCGTGGGCGGAATGTCAGGCCTGGCGATAGGTATTGCGCTCGCCGAATCGGCTTTGCTTGACCGCGTGCTCAAGCCCTATGTGATTGTGAGCCAGGTCATCCCCAAGCTCGCCCTCGCACCCTTGTTTGTACTGTGGTTCGGGTTTGGCATCGTACCGACGGTGGTGATGACCGCATTGATTTGTTTTTTCCCCTTGATGGAAAACACATTGACCAGCCTGCGGCAGGTGGATCCCAATCGGTTGCAGTTGTTTCGCATGCTGGGCGCATCGCGCGCCCAAACCTTGTGGCGGCTCAAGCTGCCTGCGGGATTGCCGGGGATTTTGGCGGGATGGCGCGTGGCGCTGGTGCTGGCCCTGGTCGGTGCCGTGGTCGGCGAGTTTATCGGCGCCAGCCGCGGCTTGGGCGCCGTCATTATTGCCGCCCAGGGCATGATGGACACGTCCCTCATGTTTGCGGCATTGACCGCCATCGCTGTGATCGGACTGCTGGGCTATCAGGCCATGCTGGCATTAGAGCGGCGTTTGCTGCGTGCCTACGAGAGCCACTCATGACATTTTTCAGGAAGTTTTCCATGTATCCGTCTCCTTCTCGTCGAGCGCTGCTGGCAGCCGCCGCGGGTTTTGCCGTCACGTCGCTCGTTGCCCCCCTTGTCCGCGCTCAAGCTGCGGCGTCGGGGACGATCACGCTGGCCGGTTGGAGCAAGCCCATCTCCGAGATCACGAATCTGCTGGTCGAGCCCGACAAGGGTTTTTTTAAGGCGCAGGGTGTGGAGCTCGTTTATCTGCCCGGCGCGGGCGGCGGCGACGCGATCCGTAATATCTTGAGCGGTCAGGCAGACGTGGCCTTTACCGACCCCGGCTCATTCTTTATGGCACTGGATAAAGGCGAGAAACTGCGCGCGATCTATGACATTTATCCCCAGAACGTCTTTAACGTCGTGTCGCTCAAGTCTGCCAACATCACGCGCCCCCAGGATCTGAAGGGCAAGCGCATCGGTGTCTACAGCCTGTCCAGCGGGACGCGCCAGAACCTGCTGGTGCTGCTGCACCAGGCGGGCCTGACGGAGGCCGACGTCGAGATTGTCGTGACGGGCGTGTTGAATTTCGCCCCGTTGCTGCAGGGTCAAGTCGATGCCACGGCGGCGACCGATACCGGATTGCTCGTGGGCCGGCGTCGTGGAGTGGGTGAGGTGAACGTGATGGAAGTCCGTGACTACATCAATGTGTCCAGCGATCTTTTCGTCGTGCGCGAGCAGGTCTATCAGCAGAAAAAGCCTTTGCTGAGAACCTTCCTGCGGGCCTATCGCGATAGTGCGGCATGGATGCAGGCCCAACCTGAAGAGGCCGCTACGCTGGCGACCCGGCGTGCGATCGATGGCAGAGATCGAGAGGTAAACTTGGGCGTCATCCTGTTGCGCAATGACGCGGCCATCGCGCCGCCCGGGCCCGATGGCGCTCAGCGCGTGTTGGGCGCGTTCGATCTGGGCCTTTTGCAGCGCGCGGCCGATGCGTATCGGGACTTGGGCCTCATCCAACATCCCATCGACGTGGCCAGCGTCGTCGATACAGGCTTTTTGCCGGAGCCGTGATATGAGTGCTACCCCAAAGTTCGCAGGCAAAGTTGTGTTGGTCACGGGCGCCAGTCGCGGTATCGGCGCAGAGATCGCGCGCAGCTTCGCCCGGGAGGGCGCGACGGTCGTCATCAACTATCTAAGCAATACGGTCGCTGCCGACGCTGTCGTCGCACAATGTCTGGCGGTGGGCGCAGACGCCTGGGCCGTACAGGCTGATGTGGGTGCGCAGGACGCCGTGCGCGACATGATCGACGGTATCGTGCAAGAGACTGGACGTCTTGACGTCGTGGTTAACAATGCCTTGCGGCACTATGCCTTTGATCCGCGCCGCCGCACGCGTTTTGATGCGCTGAGCTGGCAGGACTATCAGTCGCAATTCGACGGTGCGGTCGGCGCGGCATTCAACGTGTGCCGCGCCGCGCTGCCGCATTTCAAGTTGCGCGCCCAGGGCTGTATCGTCAATATCTCGACCAATCTGGTTGAACATCCCGTGGTGCCGTACCACGACTACACCACAGCCAAAGCCTCGTTGGTCGCCTTTAGTCGCAATTTGGCCTCCGAGCTTGGGCCGTTTGGCATACGGGTCAATTGTGTCGCGCCGGGCCTGGTGTATCCCACCGATTCGAGTGGAGAGACCCAGGAGTCGTTTCGCGAGTCCCTTATCGCCGCCACCCCGCTCAGGCGTATCGCCAGACCCGAGGATGTCGCCGGGCCCGTGCTGTTTCTGGCGTCTGATTGGAGCGGGTTCATGACGGGGCAGGTATTGTTTGTCGATGGCGGGCTGGTTATGCGATAGTCTATCGGTATACCGATCCATCTTGCCGGGACGAGCAACCTGTCACTATGAACCATCCGTCGACGACGACCCCTATTGCTGCGTTGCGTACATTCGTGATCCGTTTTGCGGAGCTATTGGCGCGCCATCCTGATGAACCCACCATTTTGCGCGAAGGCGGCGCACTACTGGGGCAGTTGGTCTCGCAGGACGATTGGTTGCCGGACGAGTACGCGCAGCCAGACCCCGATTTTTATCGTCAGTACCTGTTGCACGCGGATTCGGCGCAGCGTTTTTCTGTGGTGAGTTTTGTTTGGGGCCCCGGGCAGCTTACTCCCATCCACGACCATACCGTATGGGGCTTGATCGGGATGTTGAGGGGCGCAGAGACCTCTCAGCCCTATGCGCTGGATGCTTCATCCGGTATTCGGATGGCGGGTGAGGCCGTCAGGTTGACGCCGGGGCAAGTCGAGGCGGTGTCCCCGACAGTAGGCGATGTGCATCGCGTCTCCAACGCCTACGACGACAGGGTATCGATCAGTATTCATGTCTACGGCGCTAATATTGGCGCGGTGAATCGCAACGTTTATACGGACGAGGGGGCGCGCAAGCCCTTTGTTTCGGGCTATCACAATACGACCCTTCCCAATATCTGGGATCTATCCAAAGAGTTGAAGAAACAATGAGCGTGACGCAAGCGACAGCACCCATTCCCACGGTGTCCTTTCACGATGTCCGCGAGACGCTGCTGGCCAGGCGAGAGATCGCATTGATCGACGTGCGTGAAGAAGACCCCTACGCGCAGGAGCACCCGCTGTGGGCCGCTAATTTTCCCCTGGGGCGGCTCGAGCTGGACGCCTGGGAGCGCATTCCCAGGAAAGACACACACATCGTGGTGTACGGCCATGATGCGTCCGGCGATCTGGCGCCCCGCGCCGTGCAGGTGCTGCGGTCGCTTGGCTATAGCGATGTCGTTGCCCTGGAGGGCGGGCTTGAGGGGTGGCGTGCTGCGGGCGGAGAGATCTTTCGCGATGTAAATGTCCCGAGCAAGGCGTTTGGCGAGTATGTCGAGTTTCATCGTCATACGCCGTCGCTCAGCGCCCAGGAAGTGCAACAGCTGATTGACGACAAGGCGGACATGGTCATTGTCGATGCGCGCCGGTACGACGAGTACAACACCATGAGTATTCCGACGGCCACCAGTGTGCCGGGCGCAGAACTCGTTTTAAGGATTCGAGAGCTGGCGCCGGATCCGGCGACACGGGTGGTTGTCAATTGTGCGGGCCGCACACGCAGCATCATTGGCGCGCAATCCTTGGTCAATGCTGGCATCCCTAATAAGGTCGCCGCGCTACGCAATGGCACGATAGGTTGGAAACTCGCCGGCCAGGACCTCGATCACGGTGCGACACGCCACTACGGCGAGGTGTCGGACGACACTCGTGTGGCGGCGCAGGCGGATGCGCGCCGCGTGGCGGATTTAGCAGGCGTGCGGCGTATCCGTCTTGAGGATGTAGCGAGCTTGCAGGATGCGCAACGTACGCTTTACCGGTTCGATGTGCGTACACCCGAAGAATACGTGGCGGGGCACTTGCCCGAGTTTGCGTCGGCGCCGGGTGGCCAGTTGGTTCAAGAAACCGATCACCGCGCGCCGGTGCGTGGTGCACGAATTGTCCTGGCCGATGACGATGGCGTTCGGGCATCAATGAGTGGATCGTGGCTGGCGCAGATGGGGTGGGAGGTCTATGTGGTAGACCCGCCTGTTGGCGGGGACGTATCGGGTGCCTGGAGCCGCGCGGAGCCCGCGCTGCCCCAAGTACCGTCCGTCACGCCGGAGGTGCTGGAGCAGTGGCTGGAATTTGACGAAGACATCCGGGTCGTGGATCTGGCACCGAGTGTACAGTACGTGAAAGGGCATATTCCGGGCGCCTGGTTCGCGATACGCGCGCAATTGGCGTCGGCACTGAAAACCATGGGCCAGGCGCAGCGCTATGTATTTACGTGTGGTTCGGGCGCGCTCGCGCAATGTGCGGCGCATGACGCCCAGCGCCTGACGGACGCACCGGTTTATGTTCTGGAGGGCGGCAACCGCGCGTGGCAGGAGGCGGGGTTGCCCCTCGAACAAGGCGAGACGCACTTGGCGTCCGCTCGCACGGATCGCTATCGACGACCTTACGAAGGGACCGACGCCCCGCCGAGCGCTATGCAGGCCTATCTGGATTGGGAGTACGGACTGGTCGAGCAGTTGGGACGCGACGGCACACACGGGTTTCGGGTGGCGTGACGCCGACACTCAGCGCTGGCTGAGTGCTGGCATCACCCGTATGTCCGACCCAGCAGCTGTGGGTGGTCGCTTAGGTGGCCGTTTTGGTAGCCATTTGCGCGGCCGTTTAAGTCCCGATACGCAACGGCGACACCATCTTGCGCAGCGCTGCCACGGCGGACAACGCCGTGATACGGCCGGTCCGGGGGTTGCTTTCGCTAGGGATGTTCTGGATTTCCATGCTCAGCTTGGCGGCTTCCGCATCGATTTCGATGCGATGGATATTACGCGTCACGGTAGGGTCGGCCCAGATCTCCAGGATCGTGCGATCAGGTCCGGCACCGGCTAGCGACAGGGACACGGCGACGTTCAGATTCGCGGGAAAGCCCGACGCGGCTTCGCGTGCGGTGCCCGTGTAAATCATCGTGGGCTCGGTGATGGCATCGAGGTCGATGTTGTTTTGGACGACGTAGGGGGCGCCCGCAAAGCCGCGCGGCGGTTTGCGGCTGACCATGCGCACTTCGTTGATCTTGCCTTCGGCCGCCGCGGTGACCGCATCCAGACCGAGCAGGGCACCGGTGGCGACGATGATCTGTCCGCCGTGTTCACGAGCGATCTCGATCAGGTGCTCGTTCAGCAGCAGTGCGCCTGAGCTCAGTACTAGCAGTTTCTTGCCCGCCTTGAGTACCGGTTCGGCGATGCGTGGCAACAGGGCAGCGGGTGCGCATTCGACGACGACATCGCAGTGCTCTACGAGATGATCGATGTCGGTATACGTGACGGGCTGTGCAAAGGTATACGCGTTACGTGCTTTCTCGACATCGCGAACACCAAGGGCAACCAGTTGCACGCCAGGGACGCCTGCGTCGAGTTTGGCGGCAATGGACTGGCCGATCGCGCCAAAGCCGGCGATGCCGACGCGCAGGACGGGGGATGAGGTAGACATAAAATAGCTCCAGAAGACTTGGCGAAAGTATATGCCGAACGGTAATCCCTGTTACCTGGATAGTGTTATTGAACGGATCAGCAGGCCCGCGCGGCTATGATTGAGCCACTCATGAGAAGCCTGCTCTGGGAGGGCCAGCACATGGCGCTTTTTATGCGTGAATCAACACAGGCACGACGATGAATGTTTCCGATCTGCTGGACATGCTCGAAGGGGCGTGGCGACTGAGCCGCAGCATCGAGGCTGAGGGGGCAGTCATGCAGGGGCGCGCGCAATTCTCGCGGCTTGCCCAGGACGCGCTCCTCTATCGCGAAGAGGGGGTGTTGACGCTGCACAATGGCCAGACGGTTCGGTGCACGCGCAGTTATCGGTTTCTTGCGCAGGGCGAATCGCTGCAGATTGTGTTCAACGATGCACCGGATGCGGGCAAGCCCTTTGTGACGTTGCGCTTTAGTGACGCGCCGTCAGGGGGGGTGATCGCCAACGACGAGCATCTCTGCGTAGCGGACACGTATTCGGTGCGCTATTGCCTCAGGTTGCCCGCCGGTTACGAGACCGATATCTCCGTCTCGGGACCACGAAAAAAGTATCGCGCCGTGACGCGATACTCAAAAATCGACGATGATCAGGCTTTAATTTCCGCCGATGACCTGATGAGGCAGCCAGGTGGCGATCTCGGGAATCAGCATGATTGAGACCATCACCAGCACGATCACGCCGAGCAACGGCCAGACCGCATGAACCCCTTGGGCGAACGGGATCTTTGCAATGCTGGTCGTGATGAATAGCAAGATGGCGACAGGAGGAGTAAGCCCGCCGATCTGCGTAATCATCACCATGATGATCCCGAGTTGCAGCGGATCAATGTGAAAGGCGCTCCCGACATACACGATCGTGGGCACCATCACGACAACCACCGCGAGCCCGTCGAGTATCATGGTCAGGATCAGCATGATGATGGTGAGCAAGACCAGCATCAGCAGCGAACTATCCGTGACACCCTTGAGCGCGGCCAATACGGTGTCGTTGAAATCCAGATAGCTCAATAGCCAGCCCAGGACACCGGCCATGCCAAGTACCCCGGCGACCATGGCGGTCGTCACCGCGGCGTCGACGACGACGCTGGGGATATCCTTCCATTTCAGCTTGCGATACCAGATCATGCTGACAAGCAGGCTATATACGCATGCCACCACACCGGCCTCGGTGGCGGTGAATACTCCGCTGAGGATCCCCCCCATGATGACCACGGGCGCGAGCAAGGCGGGCCAGACGCGCAGGGTCTCCCGATAGATCTGCTTCAGAGACGAGCGCGGTTGCGTGACGCGTAGCGCCGCATTGGACGGCAGATAAGACAGTGCGTAGATCACGACCATCAATAGCGTCGCGATCATGATGCCAGGCACCACGCCCGCCATAAACAGTCCGCCGATGGATACACCGGTGATGGATCCGTAGACAATCATGGTCATGCTGGGCGGGATGATGGGACCTATCGTGGAGGCCGCGGCGACGATGGCCGCCGCCAGACCGGGCTTGTAGCCGCGCTCTTTCATGGCCGGAATGATCACCGAGCCGACGGCCGCGGCTTCCGCCGTCGAGGATCCCGAAATATTGGCCATGGCCGTGCATGACACCACCGCGGTATGCCCCAGGCTGCCGCGTATATGTCCGACCAACGACTGCGAGAACTCGATGAGTCCGGCGCTCAACCCGCCGCGCGTCATGATGGCGCCTGCCAGGATGAAATAGGGCAGTGCCAGCAGGCTGAACGAGTCCAGCATGGCAAAGGCTTTTTGTGGCACCAAGGCCGGTACGAGGCCCGGAATGATCATCGCGCCGGCCAGGCTGACCGATGCGATAGACAACAGAATAGGGATGCCGAAGAACACCAGCACCAGCATGGCCGCGAAGATAATAATCAGCGTCATGATGGGCGCTCCTCAGACTTCAGGCGCGCGGCCATCGTGGCGACGACGCAGAGAACAAGATAGGCGCCGCCGATCACCATACCCGCGTAGACCAGCGACATGCTGATGCCCAAACCCGGGCTGAGCTGATATTTCGTGACTTGCATCAAGCGCCAGGTGTAGGCCATCAACGAAAGGCCCAGACCTATCCAGAGTAAGTCGATGACCCAAAGCATGGCACGTTGCATTTTTGCTGGGAACCGCTCAAAAAAAGTATCGACCCGCAAATGCGCGCTGCGGTTGTACGCGATGGGAATCGCCAGAAAGACCAGCCAGACGAAGGCGAATTTCTGAAATTCTTCGCTCCAGCTCAACGATACGTTCAGCACAAAACGGTTAAAGACCTGCAGTGTTCCAGCGATGACGATGGCCGCGAACAGCAGGGTAATCAGGGCCTCGACAAACTTGTTGATGTAGCGCATCGGCTTCTCGGAATAGCGAAACGGTATCAGGCTAATGACGGCGAATGGGCGCGGCGCCGGCTGGGAGCCGGGCCGCAAGTGAAACGTCGTGGGTGTTACTGCACCGCGCGAATTTCGGTCAGCAGTTCAGTGCCGCCTACGTCCTTGGCGATCTTGTCTTGCAGCCCTTGGGCTTTTTCGCGGAATTCGGTGGTGTCAACCGTCGTGATGGTCATGCCTTTCGCGCGCAGAAACTCGAGTGCCTCTTGTTCGCGGATCGGTGCGAGCGCCCGGTTGACGTCACCGGCCAGCTTGGCGCCGTCCATCACTACTTTTTTCTGTGCGTCGCTGAGCTTATTCCACTCGTTCAACGAGCAGGCAAAGACCGCGGGGCCCAGGAAGTGATTGGTGATGGCGAGGTTCTTGGCGACTTCGTAGAACTTGTTGGTGACAACCACGGCAGAGCCGTGTTCGAAACCGTCGAGCACACCGGTTTGCATGGAGGTGTAGACCTCTCCAAACGACATCGGTGTCGCGTTTGCGCCCATCGAATTGATGGTTTCGACATAGACGGGGCTCTGGATGGTACGAATTTTCAGGCCCTTGAGGTCTTCGGGGGTGTTGATTGCCTTGTTGGCGGTGACGATGTTACGTGCCCCCCAGTTGGTCGTCCAGGCCAGCACCTTGAAACCGGATTTCTCGAGATCGGCTGCGATTTCGTCGCCGACCTTACCGTCCAGCGCGCGGTTCATGTGGTCATAATCTTTCCAGAGAAACGGCAGATCAATGACGCCGACGCGCTTAGAGAAGTTATTCAGGATAGCGGTCCCCGCCACGGCGCAGGTGGCGCCGGCACCGAGTTGCATCGCTTCAAATACCGCACGCTCATCGCCCAATGCGCTGCTCGGGTAGATACGCGCGGACAAGGTATCCGAGTGGTCTTCGAGGTAGTTTTTGAACACCCAGGCGACGATATGGTGTTCGGACGTAATGTCACCGTGGGCCGAGTGGGAAATTTTCCACTCTTTTTTGTCATCGGCGTGGGCGGTCGGCGCAACGGCAAGCGCTGCGGTAGCTAGCAGGGCAGCCAACAGCGGTTGGGTGCGAAAACGGGGCAAAAGGGATCTCATCGTGTCTCCTCCTGTGATTGAGTCAAGGTCTGTCAGAATTAGATATATCGTTTTAGTAGATCGTTTTACCAATACCTTATCACGACCTGATTTCTTGCGACAGTAATCAGCTATTAGGCATTACCCTAATATCCTTAAACAGGATGATTTTGATAGAAAAAAACGATACAGAGTTATTTTTTTGAGCCATGATATAGTCAATAAAACGATTTACTATAACGATTCATTTATTTGCGAAACGAGGAGCCTGATGGCAACGATCCAGGATGTCGCCCGGTTAGCTGACGTCTCGATCAGTTCGGTGTCTAACGTGTTGAACGGCCGAACCGAACGGATGCGTCCGGACACCTTCGTCCGCATTCAACAGGCCATCGACAAGCTGGGATACCGTCCCAATCAAATGGCCCGGCACCTGAAGACCGGCCATCTCCCGATTCTGGGTTTATTGGTTCCTTCTATGTCCAATCCGTCGTTCGGCCAAATGGCGGTCGCCATCGAGGCCGTGGCGCAATCCAGGCACAATTACCGGGTGTTGGTGTGCAACACCTACCGCGACAAACATCTCGAAGCCAAGATGCTTGATGATCTGATCGGCCTGGGTATCCGGGCCGTCATTGTCATTTCGTCGCTCAATGACGAGCGGCATATCGAGGCGGCGATTGACAAGGGGCTGGCGGTTGTCAGCTATGACTTGGGTATCGATCCCTCCAAGCCCACCAAGCACGATCACGTTTTACCGGACAACCGCCTGGCAGGTCGCCTGGCAGCGAATCACTTGATCGAGCACGGGCACCGGCATCTGGCGTTCGTCAAACCCAAAGGGGCGACGATCAGCCGCCGAGAAAAAGTCGAGGGTTTTTTAGCGGCCGCGAAAGAATCAGCGACAGAGTGCTCCGCGCAGATCATCGAAATCGACGGCGGCTCGCGATTTGGCGATAACGAACTGGGTCAATTGGGCTTTGAAGCCGCGCAGAAAATCGTCGCGCTGTCGCCAAGACCCACCGGGGTGGTGGCGGTCAATGATATGACCGCGATCGGTGTGATGGCAGGGTTACGGCACTGCGGTTTGTCTATCCCGGAGGATGTTTCGGTGGTTGGCATGGATAACGTCGCGGTCTCCGAGTACGTCTGGCCGCCCCTGACAACGGTGGCGACCCCCGTGCGTGAGGTTGCCGAAACCATGGTCGAGCAGGCCATCGCGCGCGTCAATGCATCCGACATGCCGCCGCGTGAGTTCAGTTTTCCCCCACGGCTTGTCGAGCGGCAATCAGTGTCCGAGCCCGGTAAACCTTTTCAATCCAACGCCACGCCTCAAAAATCATGACCCGGATTTTTCTTACGCATAACCGCGCCGCGCTGCATCATTACTATGGTGAACGCGCATTGCAACAATTGACGTCGTTGGGTGATGTGCGTTTTCACGATAGCGATGAAGACACATCGCCCGAAGACATCATCCGTCAAGCGCGTGATTGCGAGATTCTGGTCAGTTTTCGCGTCCCGCCGATCGACGCCCAATTGATGCAGGCATTGCCTGACTTGGCTGCCGTATGCCGAGTGGCCGTGGATATTCGCAATATTGATCTTGAGTGCGCCAATCGCCTGGGGATCCTCGTGACGCGCGCCACGCCGGGCTTTGGCGCATCGGTTGCCGAGTGGACCATCGGCATGATGATCAGTCTGGCGCGGCACATCGACAGGGCATCGTATGCCTACCATCATGGTCGTGCGCCGTTGCCGTTGATGGGACGAGAGTTGCGCGGTGCCACGCTGGGCATTATCGGCTATGGCACGATAGGCCAGTATTTGGCCAAGCTGGCGCGCGGCTTTGGCATGAAACTGATCATTAACGACCCGTACATCACTGCTGAAAATGCGCCTGACCTGCAGCAGTGCTCGCTCGACACGTTGTTGGCACAGTCCGACTTTGTGGTGTGCCTGGCACCCGCGACTGCGGCGACGACGCATATGATTGACTTGGCTCGCTTGCAACAGATGCAACCATCGGCCTACTTTATCAACGCATCTCGTGCCGAGTTGGTCAACGAGCACGATTTGCTGCGGGCGTTGGAAGACAACTTGATTGCAGGGTGCGCACTGGACGTGGGATCTGCTGCGGATCAAATGCCGGCGATGGGGCTGGCGGGGCATCCCAAAGTCATCGCGACACCGCATGTCGGCGGACTCACGCCGCAGGCGTCGGAGCATCAGGCCATGGACTCGGTGCGACAAGTGCAGGCGCTGATTGCCGGGCAGATGCCCGCGCCCTGTGTCAACGCGCCCTATGCCATTCGAGCCCGAGATCGTTTCGGACTGCTATTGCCAAAAGCGTGACGCGGGCGGAGGCTTCATGATTCAAACCCTTTGGCCAGTCCCTCCAGACGGCTGCGATTGCCACCTCCACATCTATGATCTGGACGCGTATCCGCTGCCGCAAACATCGCCTGTTTCGCCCCCACGGGCCACTTGGACCGACTATCTCGCGTTGCGCCGCGAGTTGGGAATCACCCGTTGCGTGATCGTGCAGCCGATGGGTTATGGTTTTGACAACCGCTGCACGCTGGATGCCCTGCAAGCCGCAAACGGGTCCGCACGCGCTGTCATTTCCATGCCTGGAGAGGCGACGGACGAAACACTGGCGTCGCTGGCAAGCGCTGGTGTCGTAGGGGTCCGGTTTCAGATGGTGCCCAATAGCGGCAACATCATGACGTGGGATGACCTACCCGCCGCCGCGCGGCGTATCGCCGCCCTGGACTGGAATATCAATCTGCAGTTGGATGGCCGCACGCTACCCGATTACGAAAGCTTGATTACCCAACAACCGTGCCGCGTGGTGATCGATCACGTGGGGAAATTTCTCGAGCCCGTTACTCCACAAGATCCGGCTTTTGCCGCATTGCGGCGACTCCTGGACACCGGCCGCGTCTGGGTCAAGCTCTCGGCAATGTACGAAACCTCTCGTTTGGGTGCGCCCGCGTATCGTGATGTCGGCGTGTTGGCCGAAGCACTGGTGCACCACTATCCCGAACGCTGCCTGTGGGCCAGTAACTGGCCGCATCCCGGTCAGGAGCAGCGTCCTGATGACCGGGGCCTGCTTGCGCTGCTGGATGACTGGTGTCCGTCACAAACCGTGCGTGACCAGATCCTCGTGCACAATCCGGCGCAGTTATACGGGTTCTGAACGTCGAGTATCGAACTTCGCCGGAGCCAGTTCCACTAATGCTTCCAGCACCAAGTCCAACACCGTTTGTGCCGCCGGTGATAAAGATCGATCGCGCCGTTGATAGATACCCAGTATGCGGCACAATCGCGGCCCATGTATGGCAACAGCCGTCAAAATCGGATGACCTGCGGCAGGTAGGGCCGTGGCGGGTAATACGCTGATGCCATAGCCTGCTTCTACCATCCCGTACACCGTCGATATATGAGAAACCGGTGTTTTCCCGCGCAGTTTGACGTGTGCGCGTACCAGTTGGTCGTTGACGATCTGCCAGGTCCCGCTGCCACTGGCAGGCAGGACGAGCCGTTCGCCCGCGAGATCCTTCCATGTGACCCTGCGTCTCGTCGATAACGGGTGTTCGCGAGCACAAACCAGAAAGAAGGGATCTTCCGCCTGTGGGGTAAAAAGCACTGCACTACTTTCGGTGTCGGGTTTTACGCCTAACCCAAAATCCGCCCCGCCCGCGCGTACCGATACCGTGACTTGGCTGGCAACATCATCAAGTATGTCGATTTCCAACTCAGGGTAGCGCTCGCTGCATGCTTTCAAGGCGAGTGGCATGACGCGGCCTGCCAGTGACGCCACGCAAGATATGGTGACACGGCCACGACGTGCCTGAGTCGTAAGCGTCGCGTCGCACAGCAGTCGGTCGTAGTCAGCCAATAGGCGCGCGGCCCCCTGCAAGAAGCTTGCGCCCGCTGCGCTAGGGTGTACCTCCCGGGAACTGCGATCGAACAGCACAATCCCTAATGCCTGCTCTAATTCCGCAATCGCCGCGGACACGGCCGGCGGCGACAAGTGGACGGTCTCGGCCGCACGCCTGAAATTCAGGTGTGTGGCGACCGCGACAGCGACACGCAGTTGGCGCAGGGTAACGCTCATAGGGACTCGCAGATCAGCTTGAGGTACATGCGGGATGTAACCTGACAGCAACACAGTGCGATCCATCATAGCGCGGTGCGCCTCAGCCGTACGTCGTTGGCCACGTGATGCTTATTGGGACGCCAGACCCAATTGCTCGATCACCGGGCCGTATACCGCCAGGTCGTCAGCCAACAGTTGAGAAAACTGTTTGGACGAACCTCCCGCGACTTCAAACCCTTGTTTGGCGGTGGCTTCGCGGGTTGCGTCATCCTGTAAAGCCTTTTCGAATAGGGAGTTCAGGCGCGCGATGATCTCTGGAGGGGTCTTGGCCGGCGCGAAGAATCCTAGCCAACCCGTCGCCTGAAATGTCTTCAAGCTTGACTCTGCGAAGGTTGGCAGATCTGGCAGCATGGTTGAACGCTGCTTACCTCCGCTGGCCAGCGCGCACGCGCCCCGATTCGATAAATGGCAATGCTGTCGAGACACTGATGAAGAACATGTTGACTTCACCGGTGCTGGTGGCGACGATCCCGGGATTGCCTCCCTTGTAGGGGACATGCTGGATTTTCAAGTCTCCAGCATCTCGCTTGAGTACTTCCATGGCTAAATGCTGTGGTGTGCCGATACCCGTGGATGCGTAGTTGAAAGCATCCGGCTTGCTACGCACGAGCGCTATCATTTCGTCTACCGATTTGGCAGGAAAGCTCGGCGTTACCAGGAGCACGTTGTCTAGTGTTGCCCCCAGGATGATTGGCGCAAGGTCGCGACGCACGTCGAACGCTGCCTTTGGATACAGAAGTGGCTGATAGGCGATCGAGGATTGGTCTATCAATATCGTATACCCATCTGGCGACGCATTGGCGACGGCGGCTCCCGCCACCAAACCGGCTGCTCCCACTTTGTTTTCTACGATGACGGACTGACCCGTCTGTTTGGCTAGTGATTCGCCCACCAGCCGGGCAAAAGCATCGGTGCCTCCGCCGGCAGCGTACGGCACAATCAGGCGAATGGGTTTGGACGGAAAACCGTCGCCGTTCGTTGCCGCTATGGCCGGGCCAGCGGTCGCCGCCAGGAACACCAGGGCGCCAGCCAGCATGCGGCGCAGGGTATTGCGCACGGCACGCTGCAGCCCAGCGGGATACGTGTAAACGGATAGATCGTTAGTCGTGAACGGCGAACTCATTGCATTGTCTCCTGAGTATTTTTTATGTTGATTGCCTGCGCTCAGGAATACCACTTTCCGAAGCGCATGCGGGAATGCGCTATACCAGGCTCATGCTGCCTTCGGTGGGGCGATTTGGCAGGTCCAGAGAAAACTGTTTGCTCAGAATGGCCTGGATTTCTTCGTACAGGCAGCCGAAACGCAGGATTCGACGCGTGCCCATTTCGATGATGGTGCTGCCCACAAAATGAGGGTTCGCATATCGGCAGCGGCCGTAGTCGACGGCGATGTCGACGTGGTTCAAGAGTTCGGGCTCGATATCATTCAACTCGAACTTGTTCCCTTTGAGAGAGACATTGGCGGACGAGCCCATCATCGGTGAGCTGGATTCAAAAGACAGACGAGCCAGTTCCCGGTGCAGGGAGCCTGCATTCATCAGCAGATCCATGGTCGGCCCCTTGGTCGAGCGGCGTAATGCGCCAAACTCGACGGTGCGCAGGAAGTCATGATCGGGTCGATAGGTGCCTACGATGGACAGGGGCATATCGTGGTCGATGGTGATGCATTTCACGATATCCCGGTCCAACTGCTCGCACTCGATGACTTCGCTGAATGTGTCCCAGTTTCCCAATATGCCATTGGGTTTTGCGCTGCTGCGGTTTTTGAGTTCATAGATTCGTTCAACTGCGCGGGCCGTGTGGGCGAAGATCGCGTAGGAAACGTCAAACGGGATAACGCAAACGCCGCCGGCACGCGCCATATTGAAAACACGTCGTGCATTGTCGCGGACGGTTGCAGGATTGGGTTCGTGGCCGGGATTGATGAGCTGCATGAGGAACGTCTCCTTGGGATTAAAACGGAAATTGGCGTTGATTAACTGAGGATGAGTGCGACGTGGATCAATCGAGTTGAAGTTTCAAGGCTTCCAGAATGGGCTTCCAGCGCTCGTACTCGTTGCGCAATGCCTCGCTAGTTTGTTGCGGGGTGGTGGCGTAGGGCTCATAGCCCTGCTGATTCAGGATGGAAACGAAATCCGGGTCGCGAACGACGGCGTCAATCTCTTTATGCAAGCGATCGACAACGGCTCGCGGCGTTTTGGCGGGCGTCAGGACGACGAACCCCAATTCCAGGTGGGCCTTGGGCAGGCCTGACTCGACCATGGTGGGAATGTCCGGGGCCAGGGATGTGCGTTCGGAGGTCATGACCGCTAGTGGCGTCAGATCACCCGTTTTGATGTTGCCACGCACCGCGCCTAACGTGAACATGCCTACTTGCACATGGCCGCCGAGCACATCGACTAACGAAGGGCCGCCACCACGATAAATGGCTTCCCCTAGTTGCACCTGCGCCTCGCGGGCGAAAAGCTCAAAAGCGAGATGATGCGGCGTGCCGAGTCCCGGGTTGGCAAAGTTCAATGTGTCGGGTTTTTGGTGAGCCAACGCAATGAATTCCTGCAGGTTCGAGGCCGGCAGTTTCTTATTGCTGGCAAAAACCAGGGGTGACTTGGCGACGTAAGTGATGGGCGACAAATCTCGGTAGAAATCGTAGCCGAGCTTGCGATAAAGCAACGGAGCCAGCGCGATACCATCAGTGTTAATCAGCAGGGTGTAGCCATCGGGGGCTGCGCCGGCGACGTATGCTGTCCCGATATTGCTGCTTGCTCCGCTCTTGTTCTCGATAATGACCGGCTGGCCTAGTCGTTGTCCCAGTTTGTCGGCCAGTGGTCGGGCTAAGCTATCGGCACCGCCTCCGGGCGAGAAAGGGACGACGAGCTTGATCGGCTTGTCCGGATACGCCGCGTTAGCCAAGGGGGATGTGACGGCCGCGCAGAGCGTGAAGACGCTCGCGAGTCCAGCAAGGGCCCATTTCAACTGCCTATTCATGATATGTCTCCGTCGATGTCGTTCTTATGACGGACAGGTTAGGAGGCGTCTCGCGGTCAGTCCAGTTGATTGTTTTGAATGATCATTCAGCTTTTTTTATCGATAAGCGGCATGTTGGCAATGCACATGCGCAACGCGACTATTGTTGTGCAGCGCGCACCGAGGAACTCGCCATGTGGTAAGTTTTCACTGCACTGCCCATAGCGGTTATGCGGTACAAGATTGTCTGTTCAACAAACGAGTCCTGGAGATATCCCAATGAATGGCGCCAAAAGCCTGGTTCAAACGTTACTTGCCTCAGGTATTGATACGTGCTTTGCCAATCCCGGCACGAGCGAGATGCATTTTGTGGCGGCCTTGGATCAAGTGCCGGGCATGAAGTGTGTCCTGGGTCTTCAGGAAAACGTGGTGACCGGCATGGCGGATGGGTATTTCCGTATCGCCCGCAAGCCCGCCTGCACGCTGCTGCACTGCGGCCCGGGCCTGGCCAACGGCATGGCTAACCTGCATAACGCGCGCCGTGCGCGCAGCGGCATCGTCAATATCGTGGGCGATCAGGCGACTTATCACCGCCCCTTTGATGCGCCGCTGACAGCAGACACGACGGGGATGGCGCAAACGGTGTCACAGTGGGTGCGTGCCAGCACGCTGAGCGCGAATCTGGGCCGGGACGCAGCAGAGGCCGTTGCGGCAGCCCAAGTTTATCCGGGTCAGATCGCCACGCTGATTCTGCCCGCCGACGTGTCCTGGAACGAAGGCGGTGTGGTCGGTACGCGGATCAGTGTGCCCGCCACGCCACCCGTGGACGGCAATGCGGTCGAGCATGTGGCTCGGACGCTGCGCGCCAAGGGCGCCGATACCCTGATCCTGCTGGGCGGTCCCGCCACGTTGAGCGAGGCTCAACCCCTGGCATGGCGCGTGGCGCAAGCGACGGGCGCCACGTTGATGGGGGACTTTGTCACGGGCCATGTGGCACGCGGTCGCGGACGTCTGCAGCTCGAGCGCACGCCGTATGTCATGGAGGCGGCCATCCAGGCGCTCGAGCGCTTCAAGCACATTATTCTCGTGAATGCCAAGGGTCCAGTCGGCTTCTTTGGTTACCCAGGGTTGCCGTCGGAGCAATACGCACCGGATGCACAATTGCATGTCTTGTCCCGGCCCGATCAAGACCCTGTTGCGGCGTTGCAAGCACTGGTGTCTGCCCTGAATGCCCCCGAGGTCGAGATTCCTGATCCCGGTCCACGTCCAGAGATCGCGACGGGGACGCCCACGCCTGAAGGCCTGGCCCAGACAGTCGCTGCGTTAATGCCTGAGAATTCCATCGTCTCGGACGAGAGTGTTTCTTTTGGTCGTGGTTTCTATAAGTTTAGCCACGCCGCGCCCGCGAATGATTGGTTGCATCTGGCGGGTGGCGCGATTGGCGACGGGCTGCCCGTCGCGACGGGAGCGGCGATCGGCGGGCAGAAGCAACGGCGCGTGATTAGTTTGCAAGCGGATGGGTCCGCCATGTACTCGCTACAGTCGCTTTGGACGCAAGCCCGCGAGCAGTTGCCGTGCACGACGATCATTCTGAACAACAGCAAATACAACATTCTGATTAATGAGTACAAAAATGTCGGTGCGACGCCGGGTGACACCGCGATGAGCATGCTGGATCTTGGCAATCCGTCGCTCAATTGGGTGAGCCTGGCCAACGGGATGGGCGTAGAGGCGGCCCGTGCCACGACACTCGAGCAGTGCGGTGATCTGATGAAGAGCAGCTTTGGAAAACAGACGCCGTTCTTGATCGAACTGATGGTGTAAGGGGCGGCCCGAGAATCAATTCCGGTGATATACGTCTCGTACGATTTGGCAAGACGTACGAGCATTCCCAACTAGCATCAGGTGGATGGAGACACAGACAATGAAATTGACTCGGCTATATAAATATTTGGGTGCAATCGCCATTGGCGGCGCGGCGATGGCTGCGCATGCGGATACCTATCCTGACAGACCGATTACGTTAATTGTTCCCTACCCGGCAGGAGGGACGACCGACTTGGCGGCGCGGACTATTGCCCAAGCGATGGGACCCTATCTGAAGCAATCGATTGTCGTCGACAATCGTGCGGGCGCGGGCGGAAGCATCGGCATGGGGATGCTCAAGCGCGCGGATCCCGATGGGTACACCATTGCGATGGGGACGATTGGCACGCAGACCATTAACCAGTTCCTCTATCACGACATGCCGTACGATCCGGCTAAAGATTTCGCCTCTCTGGCCATGGTACTGACGACGCCGAATGTGATAGCGGTGCGCCAGGACTCGCCGCTGAAGACGATGCAGGATCTTTTCGGCAAAGCCAAAGCCAGCAAGGACAAGCCCATTTCGTATGGATCGCCTGGCGTCGGGTCGTCGGTGCATTTGACCGGCGCGTATCTCGAACAGGCCGCCGATATCGAGATGCTGCATGTGCCGTTCAAAGGTGTGTCGGGCTCGATGCCTGCGTTGATCGGCGGACAGATCGATGTACTGATGGACAATTTGCCCAGCACGATCAGTCAGCTAAAGGATGGATCTCGCGTCCGCGCGCTGGCTGTGACCTCCGCAGAGCGGTCATCGTCGTTACCCGATGTCCCGACGGTCGTGGAGTCCGGGATCGCGGATTTCGACGTAACGGCCTGGTTTGCGCTGTATGCCCCGGCTGGCACGCCCTATGACGTGCAGGCAAAGTTGATCGACGCCGCGACCCAGGCACTGGCCAGTGCGGACGTGAAGGCGCAACTGGCGGCCTTGGGCGCCACCGCGGGCACGCTCACAGGCAAAGACCTTGCCGCATTCGAGGACAAGGAACGTCAGCGCTGGAGTCAGCTCATTAAAGAGCGAAATATCACCACCAATTAGGACGCCGTCGTCAAAATCGACGACAAACTCATGGTCGAATTGTGTAGCGAAGTCGATCGTGATCGCCACGGCATAGAGTTCGATGTGGATCAGATTCAGGTAATGTGATTGCTTGATTTTCCGCCCTATTAGCGCAAACCGCCCCCCGCTCGACGACCGAGCGGGGGGCGGTTTGTTTAGGGCTTTAGACGTTAGACGCCGACGACCGATACGGCCTTGGTGACCAGATAGGCTTCGAGCGCCTCAGGGCCGCCTTCGGAGCCGTAGCCCGAGTCCTTCACACCGCCGAACGGCAACTCAGCCGAGGGTGTGGCGGGCTGGTTGATCCAGACCATGCCGACTTCCAGGCGACGCGAGAGTTCGTTGACGTTTTTGAACGAACGCGTGTAGGCATAGGCCGACAAGCCGAAAGGCAGGCGGTTGGCCTCGTTGATGGCTTCGTCCAGCGATTCAAAGGTGCGGATCGCGGCGATGGGGCCGAAAGGTTCTTCGTTGAAGATGTCGGCGTCCAGTGGTACGTCGGACAGAATGGTCGGCGAGAAGAAGTTGCCGGCCGTGCCCACGCGTTCCCCGCCGGTCATGACCCGTGCGCCTTTTTCGCGGGCGTTCTTGACGATCTTGTCCATGGCGACCAGGCGGCGGTCATTGGCCAGCGGACCCAGCGTCGTGCCATCGGTCAGGCCATCACCCAACTTGAGGTTTTCGGCGTGCGCCACGAAGGCTTTTTCAAAGTCGGCCTTGACGGACGAGTGCACGAGGTAGCGGGTCGGCGAGATGCAGACCTGGCCGGCGTTGCGGAACTTGGCGGCGCCTGAGGCCTTGACGGCCAATTCGACGTCGGCGTCCTCGGCGACGATCACCGGGGCGTGGCCGCCCAACTCCATCGTGACGCGCTTCATGTGCTGGCCCGCCAGGGCGGCCAGTTGCTTGCCGACCGGGGTGGAGCCCGTGAAGGTCACCTTACGGATGATCGGGTGCGGGATCAGGTAGCTGGAAATCTCGGCCGGCGATCCAAACACCAGACCGATCACGCCCTTGGGGATACCCGCATCAACGAAGCAATTCAGCAAGGCAGCAGGAGAGGCCGGGGTTTCTTCGGGGGCCTTGACCAGGAACGAGCAGCCTGCCGCCAGGGCCGCGCCCAGCTTGCGGACGATCTGGTTGACCGGAAAGTTCCACGGCGTGAAGGCGGCGACGGGGCCGACGGGCTCTTTCAACACCATTTGATGGGCGGCGACGTTACGAGCCGGAATGATGCGGCCATACACGCGCAGGGCTTCGTTGGCGAACCAGTCGATGATTTCGGCGCCGGCTTTGACTTCGACGCGAGCCTCGGTCAGCGGCTTGCCTTGTTCTTGGGTCAGCAGGCGCGCGATGTCGTCAGCACGCTCACGGATAATCAACGACGCCTTGCGCATAATGGCGCAGCGCTCGTGGGCGGACATGTTGCGCCAGGTCTCGAAGCCGCGTTGGGTTGCGGCCAGTGCCGCGTCCAGATCCTCGCGAGATGCACTGGCGACCTGGCCGATCTTGGCGCCGGTCGCGGGATTGACGACGTCAATGCGATTGTTGCCTTTGGCTTCGCGCCATTCGTTGTCAATCAACAGGAGAGTGTCGGGATAACTGCTCATGAATGCTCCAAAGGGGATGTTGCGATCGACTCGACCGGGTTTTGATGCCAAGAGTCGGAGGAAAACGGTAGCCGCCCGGCGATCAGGGCGATATATCCAGGAGTTAACACCTGCTGGCGCTATCTGTCAAAACGGGGTAATCGGAAATTGTATAGGGATAACGGGGACAAAGTGGCGGCATTGCGGATGAAATCGGAGGGGCGGCGCAATATACTGGGTTTCGGTCTTGGTTGACGGAGAAATAAAGTGTCAAGGAAATGGTTGAGCGTCTGTGTGGTCATGCTGGCGGGATGCGCAAGCCAGAATGAGCCCTCTGTCGGCATGGCGAATCCGGCATCGGTGTATTGCGGGAAGGTCGGCGGACAGCTTGAAATCCAGCAGACCCCCTCGGGCGAGATTGGCATTTGCGTATTACCCAGCGGCGAGCGTATCGAAGAGTGGACGTTGTTTCGCCGAGATCATCCCGAGGCAAAGATCTGAGTTTTCTTATGACGGAACGGTGAAGCGTGAGTGCGTGCGCGGGTTGATATATACTCCCTCCTAGTATATTTTGATGCCTGTTTTGACCTATGCCTCATTCCCCTGATGAAAAAAAGCGGGCCCTCGCGAGGGTGCGTCGCGTACGTGGTCAGTGCGATGCGCTGGAACGTGCGCTTGAGGCCGGCGCAGATTGCGGCCCCGTGCTGCAGCAAATCGCAGCCATTCGCGGCGCGATCAATGGGCTGATGTCCGAGGTCCTGGAATCACATATCCGCGAGGGTTTTAGCGATCCCTCGGCGCCTGGCGATAAGTATGATCAACGCGTGCAAGAGCTTCTGACCTTGGTGCGCACTTACTTGAAATAATCAATATTGCCAGCCTGGCTGTGCAGTTTGCTTTCCCTTTACGGAGCCATATCCATGAAATCCCGTGCCGCCGTTGCCTTTGCCGCAGGCCAACCCTTGCAGATCGTCGAGCTTGATGTCGAGCCCCCCCGTAAAGGAGAAGTGCTCATCAAAATTACGCATACCGGGGTTTGCCATACTGATGCCTTCACGCTCTCGGGCGAGGATCCGGAAGGCTTGTTTCCGGTCGTCCTGGGCCATGAGGGGGCGGGCGTGGTCGTCGAGGTCGGAGAAGGTGTCACCAGCGTCAAGGCCGGCGATCATGTGATTCCGCTCTACACCGCCGAATGTGGCGAGTGCTTGTTCTGCAAGTCGGGCAAGACCAATTTGTGCGTGGCCGTGCGGGCGACGCAAGGCAAGGGCGTAATGCCCGACGGCACGACGCGTTTCTCGTACAACGGTCAGCCGGTCTATCACTACATGGGTTGTTCGACGTTCAGCGAGTACACGGTGGTCGCCGAGGTGTCGCTGGCCAAGATTAATCCTGATGCGAATCCCGAGCACGTCTGTCTGCTGGGCTGCGGTGTGACGACCGGCATCGGTGCCGTGCACAATACGGCCAAAGTCCAGGAAGGCGATTCCGTCGCCGTGTTTGGTCTGGGCGGGATCGGGCTGGCCGTGCTTCAGGGCGCACGCCAGGCCAAGGCAGGCCGCATCATCGCCGTTGACACCAATCCCGACAAATTCGGCCTAGCCAAAGTCTTTGGTGCTACCGATTGCCTGAATCCCAAGGATTTCGACAAGCCCATCCAGGAAGTCATTGTGGAGATGACTGGCTGGGGGGTCGATCATTCGTTCGAATGCATCGGCAACGTCAACGTCATGCGTGCTGCGCTCGAGTGCGCACACCGTGGTTGGGGGCAGTCGGTCGTGATCGGCGTAGCGGGCGCGGGCCAGGAAATCTCGACTCGTCCATTCCAGTTGGTGACGGGGCGTCGTTGGCTGGGCACAGCGTTTGGCGGGGTCAAGGGCCGTTCGCAATTGCCGGGCATGGTCGAAGACGCGATGTCGGGCAAGATCGAGCTCGCCCCCTTTGTGACACACACCATGGATCTGGACGAGATCAACAATGCTTTTGATCTGATGCACGAGGGCAAATCAATCCGTAGCGTTGTGCACTATTAAAATTAAAAAAGGCGCGACCCTTGTTCGGGGTCGCGCCTTCTACGTTATCGATGTCGATATAACGATGTCTGAGGCAGATTAACGACGTCCGCCAAAGCGACCGCCACCAAAGCCGCCTCCACCAAAGCGACCGCCGCCGCCAAAACGGTCTCCGCCGCCAAAGCGATCACCGCCCATGCCTCCGGACCAGCTCATGTCGCTGCGATTGTCGCTCCAGTCACGCGCCTGACGTTGCCCATCCAGGTAGTTGCCCGTGGCATTGCTCGACGAGAAATCGCTGCGTTGCATGGGCTGCCAGCCTGACGAGGTATGTTGTTGCCAGCCGCCGTCGGCAGTGTGCTGGTAAACATTACCGTTATGGTCACCGTAGAGGTTGCCGTTGTTCCATGCGACGGTGTTGCCGGTATGGCTGTCATGCTCTACCCCGCGACGATCGACGCTGTTGGCACCGTCACCGGCTTGGCCGGTGGCCGTCGTACCCGATACGACGGTGCGTCCGGTATCGCTGTTGGTGCGGGCGCTCTGGCGCCCCGCACGCCATTGGCCATCGTCGTTTTCGACGACACCCGAACGGCTGGCGCCTGATACGCCCGTCGCGGTATTCTTGTAGGCATCGCGCTGCCCGGCGGCATAGTTGCCGGAGTAAGCGTTGTAGTCGGCGCCGCGCGAGCCCTCGAATCGGCTACCCGTGGCAGAGTTGTAGACGTCCGCGTGGCCGGTGCGCCATTCGTTGCCGGTCCAGTCGTTGTAGCCGACGCTACGGGTCACGGCGCCTTGGCCCCATGTGCCATAGACGTTGGTCCGATTGATATCCACGCCGCGCGAATAAGCGAACCCGTCGTACGGCCCCCAATAGGGTTCGGGCCCCCACATGTCTGCCGCGGCAAAGCCGAATGCGAAGCCCGCCGCGGTATCCAGCGCGGCGTTATACCCATAGGTAGGCGGATAGCTGACCCACGTGTTGTCGACGACAGTGGGGGGATAGGCGTAGCCAGTGCCGTACACCACCGTGCCGTCCGGGTTGACCACCATACCCAGGTAGCCCGGCGTATAGCCCACCACCACGGCATCGGGTGTGGAGCCATAGATATGGACGTAGGTGACGTAGTGCAGCGGCGACTCGGGGGGAATGGTGTAAATGGACGAGGGAACCGAATCGGCCACGCGCCACGGTCCCTGGGGTGAGCTGGCGGTGAACCAGACCGCCTTCGACATGGCGTAGTACTCGTTGCTGGTGACCTGGATCACGGGCACCGAGGTATTGGTCGCATAGTGCAATGAGGTGCCGGCGATACGATCAAACTTGGGCGACCCGCCGATGTAGTTGACGTGCAGTGTCGCCTTGGTGCGGGATACGGTTGCCGTTTGCGGAATCGTCGAGGCGATGAGTGCCTCTTTGGCTTGTGGTGTTCCAGGTACCGAGGCCAGTACGCCCGCTTGGGGATCGTGGATATCGATGCGGGCAAAAGCCGGATTCAGCTTGTTGCCGGGCACGTAGCTCCAGGTACCGTCCAGTTTCGACGCGCTGAACCAGCGCCCGGATACAAGTAGGTAGTAGTGGTTGTCCGACGGCAGCATGAATAGCGCATGGTCGGCATTATTGACGGACAGCAGGCTGGTGCCTTGCACGGGCCGCATCTGCGCCGGGCCCTGCAGCAGGACGAGTTCGGCGGGATCAGAGGATACGATCATGGCTGGCGGCTGGGGCGGTCGTGCTGCGCCTTTGGCGAGCAACGGATCGACGGGCGCCTGTCGGGCTGCCGCGGCGGCCACGGTGAGCAGGGCTTGCGAGGGGGATTCGCTTTGCCATCCCTCGAGCAGCGAGCGAGACGTGTACCAATAACCCGCGGCATTCGAGTGGTATTCCCCGTTGGGGCCACGGACAATCAGGGCGCGACTGTTGATGACGCGCTGCCAGCCTTCGACTTGCGGTACCGGTTTGAAGATGGCTTTCCCGTCGATCAGCACCAAGACGGTCGGCGTCGTGCGAACGAAAATTTGCGGGGGCGTGTTTTTGACCTGGACGGTCTTCAAGTCCGCCAATTGCCGCGAAGCGGTGTAGCTGAGTTGCAGTTCGCTCAGGCGCACGGTCATTTCGACGGGGAGACGCGAGCTGAATTGTTCCCGTACGGTTTGTGCCGTGTCGGGCGCCGTGGGAATCTGGACGCGTGAAATCTGAAAATGCGTCAGATGGACTTCGTCGTTGGCCTTGTTTATTACCTCGGCGTCGGCGCTGAAATCCGCCACCCCGTAGGTCGGATTGCCGTTGGTGGGGCCCGTGGCAATGGCTGCGCGACCCGTGATACGGGTACCTGTCCAGCTATCAATCTGCGGCTGGTAGATTTCGTAGCGAGTGCCATGAAAATCCAGCTTGCGAGGCCATTGGGGCGCGATGCTCTGGGAGCGTGGCGCGGTGGCCTGCGGCGGCGCGGGTTGGGCAGAGACGCTGACGCCGCTGGTGGCTACCGTTGCCGCGAATAAGGCGGCGATGATGGTTGCGGGTTTCAAGTTATTGCTTTTGTCGAACATCACGCTTTCCTCGGGGTTGGTCTTCGGCCTACTCGGAAACAGCTTTCAGAAAGGAATCCATCTGAGCATTTTGCCCGTACAAAGTTCATTTTCTTGTTACAAAACAAGGGGCGTCTGTTTCCCCCCGGGGATGCTATCCCGCGTGGCGCATCATATCCGCTAATTCGTGGGCGCCGCGTGCGTCCAAGCCATCCGCCGCGCCCAGGCGATCGCGGGCGGGCTTGTTTTGACCCAGCTTGCGCTTGCCAACGAGCGAGGTGATCTCGATTTCGATGCCGACGATGTTTTGCAACATGCTGTCGATGTACTCGGGCGTGGAGTCGCCCATTTTCCAGGGCTTGGGTTCTGTGGCCTCGTGCCGTTTGGTCAATTGCGCGACGACCCGGCGCACGAATCGTTCGTCGTCCAGGATGGTGAGCACCCCATGGGCATGGACCACCTCGTAATTCCAGGTGGGGACTTCGCGGTGGGTCTCGTGCTTGTTGGGATACCAGTTGGGCGAGATGTAGCTCTGGGCGCCACGAAAGACGACCATGACGGCAGAGCCGTCCGGACAGCTTTGCCATACGGGGTTGGCCCGGGCGACGTGGGCCCAGAGTCGTCCGTGCGGTCCGACCGCGGGATCCAGTTCGAAGGGGATGTGATTCGCGTCCAGTCCGTCGGCGCCCTGGGTCACGAAGACGCCCAGCGGATGCTGGCGAATAATGCGGTGGAGTTCTTCCGGCCGGTCTTCGGCAAAATGCGAGGGAATATACATGGTGGCTCGATGCGGCGGCGCGCACAAGATAAGGGACCCCATAATGTTGCTTAAAACGGGCCTAATAACAAGTGCAACAAGTGCCGGAAACAGCATCTGGGACAAGCCGGGTGGCGTTGGGCGGTCATACTGTTATGCGAGAATGTTTGCACCTTTCACCGTCAAGCTTATGGCCACTACCAAAAAGCCTCCTGTCGCCGAGCCCACCGTATCCCACGCGGCACCGTCTGCCATGCTGGCGCGTATCGAAAGCCTGCTTCCCACCATGGGGCCGGCGAGTCATCGCATCGGCGAATTCGTCAGCCGTTATCCCGACCAGGTGGTGCACATGTCGGTCAGCGAGGTGGCCGAGAAAACCGAATCCAGCGAGGGCAGTGTCATCGGTTTTTGCAAGCTGGTGGGAGCGTCGGGGTTTCAGCAACTGAAGATTTCGTTGGCCCAGGAAATCGTGAGGCCGGTGCAGTACATCCACGAAGACCTCGCCCCAGAAGACAGCGCCGGTACCGTGGTGTCCAAGATTTTCCAGAGCAATATCCAGGCGCTGCAGGAAACCGCTTCGGTACTGGATACCCAGGCGCTGGAGCAGGCCGTGCGAGTGCTTGCGCAGGCCCGTCGCATTGAAATCTACGGCATAGGCAGCTCGGCCACCATTGCCGAAGACGCGCATTACCGGATGCTGCGCATTGGCCTGAACGCGACCGCGGTCACGGATTCGCACGTGCAGGCCATCAGCGCCTCGCTGACCGGCCCCGATGTGGCCGTGCTGACCATCTCGCATTCTGGCAGTACGCATGAAACCGTGCTGGCCACGCGCCTGGCCAAAGAAGCCGGTGCGCGTACCATCTGCATCACCAATTTTGGCAAATCGCCTATTCAGTCGTTTGCTGACGTGGTGTTGCACACCATCGCGCGCGAGACACGCTTTCGTACCGAGGCGATGACCAGTCGTCTGGCTCAGTTGGCCATTATTGACGCATTGATTGCGTGTCTGGCATTGACCAACTACGACAAGTCGGTCGCTACCCTGAAAAGCACATTCAATGTGCTGTCGCTCAAGCGCTACTAAGTCCGAAGACCAGGTCCGAAGCCCAAGCCCGAACGCTGAGCCCGGAAGTCCGAGCCTCAGCGTGTTGCGGCCCGCCTCTGCGCGACGCAACACGATTAACGTTCGTTGTCCCGGGCCGGGACGCCGGGTACAGACGACGGGATCCGAGCGTCAGTCGGCAGGGTGGTCGTTGGCGTTCGGGCGTGTGATTACTTCTCGTAGCTGCGCCCGAGTTCCAGCAGTTCCGGCGTGCCGATCAGGCCGTTCAGCGCGTTGAAGTCATTCATCTCGCCCCACAGGGGCTGGGTTGTCCCGTGGTTTTTCAGGCTGGCAAAGTAGCGCTGCAGTTGATGGGACACAAAGCGTGCCGTGCCACCCGGATAGATCACGATGCGATAGCCGCGGGCCGAGAGTTCTTCGACGCTACCTACGGGGGTCTTGCCACCCTCGACCATATTGGCCAGCAGCGGGATGCGTGTAGCGTACTTGCCGCAAACCCGATCCATGTCGTCGCCCGACACGACAGCTTCGATGAAGAGGGCGTCGACGCCGCAGGCCAGATAGGCGTCGGCGCGCGCCAGGGCCGCGTCCAGGCCTTCGACGGCAACGGCATCGGTACGGGCCAGAATAAGCGTGTCGGTCGAGTGCCGCGCATCAAGGGCCGCGCGCAGTTTGCCGCACATTTCCTGCGTCGAGACCAGTGTCTTGTTGTCCAGGTGACCGCAACGCTTCGGAAAGGTCTGGTCTTCCAACTGAATCATCGCCGCACCGGCGCGCTCGAACGTGCGCACAGTGCGCTGGGTATTCAGGGCGTTGCCGTAGCCGGTGTCGCCATCGACGATGACGGGCACTTGTACGCGATCGGTGATCCGCGCCAGAACGTCGGCGGTTTCGGTGGCGGTGGTCAGGCCAACATCGGAACGCCCCAGTTGGGTATAGGCGACGGCGCCGCCCGATAAATACAGGGCATCAAAGCCGGCTTGTTCGGCGATCAGGGCTGTCAGGGCGTCATAGACGCCGGGCGCGAGGACGGCGGGACCATTTGCGAGACGCTCACGCAGGTTGACGCGGCTCATACGGGGCTCCCGGCGGTCTCGCTGGGCGAGACAGAGGCGATATAGGCTTGCATGTCTTCCTTGGTGACGGTGGGCTTCCACGTAGTAAAGGGCATGTTCAGTGCGGCGGCCTGGCGTTTTTCGTATGCCAGGAACTCTTCGGTAATGGAGCTGCCGCGCACCCCCCCGCGTACGGAACCCGCGCGGGTATCGCCGTAGTACTCAAGCCAGTCGTCGGGCAGCGGTTGTGATCCGGGGATTGCCAACCACAGTCGTAGCAGATGGCGTTTGAGATCCGGTTCTTCGTAATCTTCAAAGGGCGTGCGCGAGTGCAGCGTGACATAGTTGTTCAGCAATTGCAGGTCGCCGCGTTCCAGTTCCATCGAATAGCAGAATTGGTCAGTGGGCATCAACGTATCCAGCAAGTCCAGGGCTTCGGTCTGTGCCGCGGTCAGGCGGGGGACTTCGGGAAAGTCGTTTTGCGCGGCCACGGTGTTCTTGCGGTTAGAGCGCGCCGAAAAATATTCCGGATGCGAACCGAGGATAGACAAGCGATAGTACGGCGGCTGGCTCGGGTCTTGCGTGCCTTGGTAGCTGTGAAAATAGCGGGTTTTCAAGGCTTCGATCAGATCGGGGCGGATTTTCTGGATGGCATCGCGCAGCGCGATCGAGCTGACGACTTTGCTGGTGCCGCCCGATTTGGCCGTACGACGGCAGAGCAGGGCGACTACGTCGCAGGAGTCTTGGTGAAAATCCAGACCGGCGTTGGTGTTATAGCCGCGTCCGCCTTTGACTTTGTACGAACCACCCGCATCGCGGACGTCGTTGATGTACTGGCTAGCTCGGTTCTGAGTGCGACCGACGCCCATGTACAGGGACATGCCCCAGTAGGCCATGCGAGTCTCGTCTTCGCTCCAGTCATCGACGGGAAAGCCTTTCAGCAGGCACATACCCCAGCGCTGCTGGGTGGCGTCGATGGCTTGTTGTAACGCATCTTGCGAAGCAGCCGGCAGCGGAAAGTCCGCTTGTTCCATGGCCAATAGCGGCTTGTCCAGGCGCTTGGCATGGGCCACGGCGGCTTGAACGCCATCGACCTGCTCGTTCGTCAGGCGCAAGATCCAGGAATCGTCCTGTTTGACTTGGTCTGGTGTCCAGGCGAATGGGCGTTTGGAGGGATCGACTACCGACATATTTATCTCCGTAATGAAGGGTCTGAACATCAATAGCTGCAGTGTAATGACATCACTTCATTTAGAATAACGATGTTATTTGACGAGTTTCATAAGGAATTTTGATGAAAATCGAAACCTTTGCCACCCTGGAGGCCATCTTGCAGGCGGGTACCTTCGTTGGGGGCGCGCGTTTGATGAATATCACGCCCAGCGCGGTGAGCATGCAGATGAAGCAGCTTGAGGGCTATCTGGGCAAGCCTCTCTTTGACCGGTCGGGGTTGCAGGTGCGGCCCACCCAACTGGCGCACGAGGTGGCGGACACCCTGAGAGAGGCCCTGAAAGGGCTGGATGCACTACGTTCCGGCACGGTGCTGGAGATTGAGGGCGTGGTACGGGTGGGGATCATCGAGTCGATGCAGCCCCTCGTGTTGCCTGGCCTGCTGCGTTTTATTCGCACCCGCCATCCTAAACTGGATGTCATCCCCATCCGGGGACGAAGCAGCAGCCTGACGACTGCGCTGAAGGCCGGCGAGATCGACGCCGCACTGGTCGCCCAGCCCGTCGGCGCGCAGGCCGGTCGCCTATCATGGACGCCGATGTTGCGCCGGGAGTTGGTGCTGGTTGCCCCACCCGACACCGCCGATACGCCGATTCCTACGCTGTTTCGTCAATTGGAATGGATACGTTATGACCGTAAAGCGGTCTCGGGCAGCATGGCCGCACAGTACGTCAACAGCCAGATTGGCGACGTACGCAGCACACTGGAGTTCGATAACGCGGCGGCCATTGTGGCCATGGTGAGTTCGGGCTTGGGTATCTCGGTGATCCAGCGGCCAGATCCCGCCACGTTGCATGGTTATCCCGTGCGCATCTTTCGCTTGGGCAAGTCCGCGCCGATATTGCAGTTGTCGATGGTCAATCGCAAGTCGGACGACGATAGCCGGCCGTTGGGTGTCGTGCGCGAGGCAATGGCGCAGGCCTGTGCGGACTATCACAAGTTATCGAAGCAATGAGGGCCACTTTTTTTGGGGGGGCGCTTGCATCGCGTTGTAGGGAAGTCAGGCCGACATCAACAAAAATCCTTAGTAAAGAGTTCAAATAACTTCGTTATTCCTAATGTACCGTCTATGACTAGACTACTTCCCCACACGAAATAGCAGCATGGACGGAGACGCGGCAATGCACAGAAGAACATTCATGGGAGTTTTGGGCGCAGGGGCGCTGGCGGCCTCGGGCGTCGCCCACGCGCAGACGCCCACGACGCGTATTGTTGTCGGTGCAACACCCGGCGGCGGCACCGATACGGTCGCACGCGTGCTGGCGGCCGAGCTGGGCCGCGTGATGGGCGAAACCTTTGTAGTCGAGAATCGCCCGGGGGCGGGAGGCAATATCGCCGCCCAAGAGGTGGCGCGCGCGACGCCTGACGGCCGTACCCTGTTGATGTGCTACACCAGCCACGCCATTAACGCCACGTTGTATCCCAAACTGCCTTTTGACCCGATCAAGAGCTTCACACCGGTTGTTCACGTCGCTAATGCGCCGTCGATATTGTTGGCGCACCCCTCTGTGAAGGCCAACAATATGGCCGAGCTGATTGCCTTGGCCAAAGCCGAGCCCGGCCAATTGAGCATGGGCTTACCGGGTATCGGGTCTGCCGGCCACCTCGGCGCCGAAGTGATCATGCTGGAGACGGGCATTGATGTGCTGCTCGTGCCCTACAAGGGGACAGCGCCTGCGATGACGGATGTGTTGGGCGGGCAAGTCAGCATGATGTTTGCAGGCGCGGCATTGGCAAAAGGACAGTTGAAATCCAAGGCGCTCAAGCCATTGGGTATCAGCAGCGCACAGCGCATGAGCGTATATCCCGATATTGCACCGATTGCCGATACGATTCCCGGCTACGACTTCAGCGCCTGGTACGGTCTTCTAGGACCGGCAGGGATGGATGCCGGACGGACGAAAAAATTGTCCGAGGCCACGACGCAAGTCCTGAATGACGCCAAGATCAAAGGGCAGTTGCTCGAAGAAGGCTTGCTTGTCGAGGGGGGAGCTCCCGCCGAATTTCAACGCTTTTTGCAGACTGAAATCGAGCGTTGGGGCACGGTCGTAAAAGCCTCGGGTGCGCAAGCGGGTTAATCGCTACCCATTGACCGTCGACGGGCTATAGCGTGGCTAGCCAGTCGCGAATCGTCGCCACGACCGTATCGGGTATCTCTCGGTGCGGGACATGGCCGCACCCCTCGAGAATTACGGATCTGGCTCCTGCCAGGGCATGAATGCGGCGGGGATGGTCCAGCGATCCATATTCATCGTTATCGCCATGCAGCGCCAATGCCGGACAACGGACCTCGCGGAGATAGGCCTCCAGTGTCCAGTCTGCGAAGCGCGGAGATAGCCATGTCTCGGTCCAGGCGTTCAGGACCCAGGCTGCCTTGTCTCCGTGGTAGCGCTTCAGGCGATCCAGTTGTCCGGGTTGCGCAAAGGCGGCCTTGGCTTGCCGAATGCCCTCGAGCGTGTGCTCTTCGGCATAGACCTGGGCGGACTCGGTAATAAGGGCTTGGCAGGCGTCTTGATAGACGGCCGCGCTGGCAATGCTCATCCCGCCGCCGACACTGTGGCCAAACGCAATGAATTGCTCCAGATCGAGCGCCGAGCGCAACACCCGAAAATCCCCGTGGATCTCTTGACCGACAAGGTCGCAGTCCAGGGTACCCGGATGCGGGTCCGAGCGGCCGAAGCCCAGGCGGTCATAGGCAATGACGGGATGGCCTGTGGCGACAGCCAGTTGCTGGGGAAAATCCCGCCATAACTCTACGCACCCAAGCGAATCGTGCTGCATGACGATCGTGGGAAGGCGAGGGACCGACGCCTCCAGCGTCCAGCGCCTGGCGAAGAGTTGGCCACGATCGGTTTTGACGAAAATATCCTCGGTCGCTACGGTCTGCATGCTTGTTTCTCACTTTAGGGCGCAATCCTCCATGAATGATAAACAGGATTGGATATTTGAGTGCGCACCGGTATCCGCTTTTTCTGACAACCCTGTCAGTCAGCCGTCAGGGGATCGACTGCCATTGTCTTGTAGACTCGCTTGCCTCGGGCAGCTCATGTCTTGCGTTGCTCATTTTTAATGGGATAGGCGCACGTGTTTCAGCTTGCCGCGGGTCTGATCGGTTTTTACGTGATAGGGCGTTATGTATGGCCGCTAAAGCTGGGCGTCATCGCCAAGGTAATTTTGTCTGCCGCCGTCTTGGTCGTCGCCGAGCACCAGTGGCTGGTCAGCCAGATTGCGGGATCCATGGCATCGCCCGAGAGCCCGCGATGGCTCATTATCGGATTCGGTGCTGCTTATGGGGCGCTTATCTTGTTGGCGTGCTTCTTGGCGCTAAAAGATCTGCTCGGCGGGCTGCTGTATCTGGCCTCTCGCTCTGCGGGAGTGCGCGTTCTAGCTGGCCGCAGATTGCCACATTTCATGGCGGTACTGGCACTGTCGCTCGGGGCATGGGGCACATCACAGGCCGTCCGTGTGCCTGAGGTACGCAAGCTGGAATTACCTGTGGCAGGGTTGGCGCCGGAGTTTGATGGTTACCGTATTGTGCATCTGACCGACTTACACATTAGCCGGCTTTTTCACGGCCCTTGGGTCGATGCCGTGGTCGATAAGGCCAATATGTTGAATCCTGATCTGATTTTGATTTCCGGAGATTTGGTGGATGGCACCCCCGAAATACGTCAGAACGATTACCCGCCACTGGGCCGCTTATCTGCGGAAAATGGGGTGTACGCCGTCACGGGGAATCATGAATACTACGCGGCGTTTTCACAGTGGATCGAAGTATTTCGTGGATTGGGTGTGACGGTGCTCGAGAATGAGCACGCGCTTATCCAGGTGGGAGAGGGATCGTTGGTCATCGCAGGTGTGCCCGACCAGATTGGGCCGCGTCATGGTCAGATCGGTCCCGACGTCGAGAAGGCGCTGGCAGGCAGGCCGGGAGGTGTGCCGGTGATCTTGATGGATCACCGTCCTGGTGGCGCCGGGAACAATCAGGCACAGGGTGTGGACGTGCAACTCTCTGGCCATACGCATGGTGGCCATATTCGAGGTTTAGATCTGCTTGTGGCGCGTTTTAACGCCGGGTTTGTATCGGGGTTGTACGAGGTCGGCGGCATGCATTTGTATGTGAGCAATGGCGCGGGCTTGTGGCCCGGCTTCCCTCAGCGTATCGGCCGGCCGTCGGAGATCACCGAAATTACGTTGCGGCGGTCATCGTAGCGTTGCATCAGGACAAGTGGATTTTGCATAATAAGCTTGGGTATTCTTATTCGACTGATGCAATCCCCGGCACCCCTTTCCGGATGTCTTGCGAGAAACTCGAAACGTCCTTTGATTCCCGCGCACGTTGAGTGTAATGACCTGCGTGTCGATAGTCTGCCATGCTGTCCGCGCCTTCGAGGGCCTCCAGTTCGTATAGATACTCTGGCAGATAGCCCGAGAGCAGCAGTCGATAATCAAGCGGCAGGCCGGGCACGATCTGTTTGGCTAGTTGATAGATGATCGTGGTGCAATTGGCCGTGATCGTGTTGTAAAAACGCGGGTGTTCTTGCAGTTGGTTGGCCGTTTCCATATATGAAAGAAATAACGGGCGTATCGTACCCTCAGGCATTTTCACGCGATAAAGATAGCCTTCCTCGCCCCGTACATTGGTGCGTACGCGCAGGCTGTCTTGTTCTGTAGAGGCGAGTACCGCTAATTCATACTGGCGGAAGAATCCGCCGATCTCTGAAAATTTATCGCCTTGCTTGCGGCGGATTTCTACCGAAAACACGACGTATTGACCGTCGGTAAAACCGAAAGACACCATGGTGTGGGCAATGGCGGGGCGGCCCCAGGACGACAAGACCAAGTCTACGGAGCGTAGCTGCGTCAAATCATAGGTGCGCGTTTCCCAGCGTGGGTCATAGTCGGTTTTTGAACGCCAGTCGAAGTTGCGCACGTTGTGCAGCGTAACCAGATCGCCCCTTATCGTGCCATGGGTCTGCTCGGCAACTTCGGGTATCCATTGCCGGTCGTTGGAGGGCCGTACGCCCAGCCACCACCACGCCTGCATGATGACCCACGCGAAAGCGAATACCGCTAGCGGAAGATACGTGCCGCGGATCAGGCCAATGACCGCCGCAATGGTCAAGACAATCCAGATGATGGCCAATATGACCGGTATCGGAGCCTGAAACCATAGGGCGAGCGTGCCCCAGAAGGCCGCAGCCAATACGGCCAACACAATGACGGTGTGTAAAAGCATGATCGTTCGAGTTCGCTTCACAGTCAGATTGTTGTCTTTGGCATCATTGCAAGCTTTGGGCGGGATGGTTTGCGGTGCTGGCGCGTCGTGATGTGAGTCTGTCAACTGGCTGCCAGCTTGTTCCGCACACGCTCGGCGACATCAGCAGGTACCCACTTGGTCCAGAGGTCCGGGTGGGTTTTCAGAAAATAAAGCGCTGCCTCCTCGACCTCCATGCCTTCGTTCTCCATATGCCCCAGGACCTCGGTCACGGTTTTCTCGGGAAAGTTGATTTTGGCAAGAAAGGCGATTAGTTGGGGCGCGCTGTCAGCGAATTTAACGTTGACAGCGGTCTTGACCGTGTAGGGTGCGATGCCGGTGGGTTGCGGGTCGGCGCATTGCGCATCCTTGAAGCACTCCAAGGCTTTCTCATCGACAGGCGGAAGCTCCAGCTTGACGAGATCCAGAGACCCGGCCAGGGATGTCGGCGTCCAGTAATAAAATACAATGTCCTTCTTGCGTTTATATGCCGAGGTGATGGCCGCGCGTTGTGATGCTGAACTGCCCGGGGAATACACGAGATACTCGTCTTGCAGTTTGAAGGCCTTGATCAAGTTCGCGCTAAGATTGCCGCATGTCCAGCCTACCGCGCAGCCGTAGAGCCGGCCCTTGGTGGGCTCTTCGTCATCGAGGAACAACTCATGCCGGCCTTTCAGGTCGGCGACCTTGCGAAGATCCGGGTATTTCTCTGCCGTGTAGCGGGGGATATACCAGCCGTCCGTGCCGCTGAAAACCTCGCCGATCTGTTTGATTTTTCCCTCGGCAATGGCTTCATCCCAGGCCTTTTGCATCTGCGTGCTCCAGACCTCGGCGTTGATGTCTACATCGCCGCGTTGCAGCGCGGCAAACATCGGTAAGGTATCGCCGGGTTCGACGTCGGTTTTGCAGCCATAGCCGTGTTCGACAATATAGCGTTCGATGTCCACGATCAGCAGATTGGATTCCCAGTTCATGCCACCAAACTTTATGGGTCTATCCAGTTCGCAGGTGGGGGTTTCGGCGTGAGCGTTGAGGCTAAACATTGCGCCGGCGGCGAGACTGGTAGCGGCCAGAATACGTTTGATATGCATGCGACGAACCATTGATCTATTTCCCCTGTCTTCCGTAGTAGAGGCCTTGATCGTAGCAGACGGGCTCAATGGCGCAGCGGGTCTTCGCAAGAGTGGCACGTGCTTACGTTCTGCGAGACCTGCGGCGCACATGGCAAACGGAGACTCCGCAAGGCGTCCTCCACGCAGCTGACGGTACGTCTTACTGTATTGAGTACGCCTTGCCGCAATGCGCTATTTTTTGTCGATCGACAACGCAGAGAATGATTGCGCGACCGGCATGAGCTCTAGGCGATTGATGTTGACATGAGCCGGTAAGTTGACAACCCAGGAAACGGCTTCGGCGACGTCCTTTGCATCCAAGGCTGTCACGCCCTCGTATCGGCTGGCGGCGAGTTTTTCATCGCCGTGAAAGCGCACTTGGCTGAATTCGGTGCCACCCACCAAACCGGGTTCTATATTCGTGACGCGCAGCGGTGTGCCAAACACGTCGGCACGTAGATTCAGGCTGAACTGTTTCACAAAGGCTTTGGTCGCGCCATAGACATTGCCGCCTGCGTAGGGATAAGTCCCGGCAACGGATCCAATGTTGACGATGTGGCCGACCTGACGGTCGATCATCCCCGGAAGAAAGGCTCTTGTGATCGCCACCAGAGCGGTGATGTTGGTGTCGATCATGGTTTTCCAGTCATTCCAGTGAGCGTCTTGGGCTTTTTCCAGGCCTAGCGCCAAACCTGCATTGTTGACCAGGATGGTGATCTTCGAAAATTCCTCGGGCAGGGAATCAGGCAGCGCCGCGATCGCATCGGTGTCACGCAGATCCAAGGCCAGTGGATGCACGGCGGGGCCAAGCTCAGCAGCCAGGGCATGCAGTCGCTCGGCGCGTCTACCGATCGCAATGACTTTCTTTCCTTGGGCGACGAATTGCCGCGTAATCTCCAGCCCAAATCCCGCGGTGGCACCCGTGACAATAGCAACCATATTTATCCCCTTTGATCTGCAATGAAAGCCGATTTTTCGCCACGACCACGTGGGCGATGCATACCGATTTTCGATCACAGTAGCGCAGATTTCAAATGGTGTGCCACCTTGGATCTCGATGCCAGCCGCCTCTAATTTGGCTCGGACGTCGGGCATTGCCGGATTTGAGTTGCTCTTTAATGGCGCTGAGCGTGTCGATAAACAGCACGGACGATATGTGGGGCCGCCACCGAATGTGACCTCGGTGGCGTGAGTGGCGCGTTTGCTCGGCTGTCAGACGGATTACGCGAAGTTAGACGGAAACAGGGCGCGTTGTGTTTCCTCGTCATTGACCTTTTTGAATTCGATATCGGACCCGACTTCGCGCGCGCGGCTCGCGGCAGGCCGGGCGTCGATGGATTGGAACCATCGTTTGATATTGGGATAGTGCGCTAGCGGGTCTTCGGCGCCTTTCATCACGCGGGATGCACGGCCGAGCCATCCCCAGGCTGAAATGTCGGCAATCGTGAATTCGTTGCCGACAATGAATTCGCGCCCGGCCAGATGGTCGTCCAACACTTGATAATGACGTTCAATTTCGCGGCGGTAGCGATTGACGGCATAGTCCAATCCGGATGGCGCGGCATACTGAAAGTGAACGGCTTGCCCGGAAAAAGGGCCCAATCCGCTGGCAATGAATAATAGCCACGACAGCAGTTCTCCGCGGTCCTGGGGCGAGCCCTGGAATTTGCCGGTTTTCTCGGCGAGATATAACAAGATCGCCGTAGAGTCGAATACCGCGACAGGTTTGCCCGTCGAGCTATCCAGATCAACAATGGCAGGGACTTTGCCATTGGGGTTTATTTCGCGAAACTCCGGTGTGTGCTGTTGACCTTTGCTCGTATCAACCGGAACAACCTCATAATCAAGACCCGCTTCCTCAAGAAAGAGGGAAATCTTTGCGGGGTTTGGCGTGGGGTGGAAATAGAACCGAATCATGGCGAGGCCTCCTAGGTAATCGAGCGTTGGAAATATTGGTCTATGGTTGAGGGGTGACGTCCAGTAATGTGGTGATGGGTCGTATCACACCCTGCAATAAGGCGCGTTCGGGTCGCGATCTCGCCAGAACACGCAAGCCCATTAATACACTGAGCAACATGCGGGCGAGGTCGGCCGCGGGAACGGCCGTGTTGATCGTGCCGTTGGCCTGGCCGGCCTCGACACAGCGAAGAAAAAAATGCTCCATGTCGCTCAGGACTTGTCTGAGGGCATCCTGAAACTCCGGATCGTGAGGAGCCAGCTCCAGGGCGGAATTCACGATGAAGCAACCCTTGTGCTCCGAATCCGCCAGGGAGAGTTCAACGATTTCGTCGAGAAAGGCGAAAATCGCATCGCGCGGCGCTAATTGTGTTTCATATCGTTTGATGCGATCACAGAAACCGCGTTCGATATAGCGGTCGAGCGCCAGGCGATAAAGCGTGCGTTTGTCGCCAAACGTGTTGTAAAGACTGGCGCCGCTGATGCCCATTGACTCGGCCAGGTCGCGGGTAGAGGTGGCTTCGTAGCCGCGAGACCAAAAGAGCAGAGTGGCTGCGTCAATGGCGGATGCGTCGTCAAACTGTTTTGGGCGGGCCATGGTGTAACCAATCGTCCTGTTTGAACGAATTACCGAGTATAGGTAATCGTCAGTAGATATTGAACAAGCAGCCGGTTTACGGTTGTCCTAGCGTGATTTGAGGGTAAGTCCGTGCTCGGCACAATGGTAATCTATTTTGGATCAAATGATCTAGAATAATGAAGGATTGAATGCTGCTGCGCCAGTATGGAGCGTGTCTGGTCACGCGAACCACGAGCGGCTACATTCAGGCCCATGCCATCCTCTGACGAGATAGGACAATATTTGTACGAAGTAGAAAGCCGTCTGAGCGCTTTGCTGGTCAGCAGCCTTGATGGCGATGCGAAAGCGTACGCTCGCTTTCTGGACGAACTCGCGCGTCATTTGCGTGGCTATCTGCGCAGACGTATTCCTCAGCGGCATGACGACGTGGAGGATATTGTTCAGGAAGTTTTGCTCGCGGTGCATAACGCTCGGCATACCTATCGGCCTGATGAGCCCCTGACCGCCTGGGTGCATGCGATTGCCCGATACAAGCTCATGGATTTCTTTCGCGTGCACGCGCGACGCGACGCATTGAACGATCCTTTGGATGATCATGAAGATCTATTTGCCGTCGCCGTCGACGAGCCGGCGCAAGCCCGCCGCGATATACGTAAACTGCTCGATACGCTCCCAGATAAACAGCGGCTACCCATTGTGCACGTTAAGCTAGAAGGCCTTTCTGTAAAGGAGACGGCCCAGATCACAGGGCTTTCGGAGTCTGCGGTGAAGGTGGGTGTACACCGCGGGCTGAGGGCGCTGGCAGCGAGAATCCGGGGCGAAAAATGAAAACGAACGATTTGATTGGATTGTTGGCGACTGGTGTGGCGCCGGTGGATAGCCGTACGGTGACGCGCCGCTTTGGCGCGGCGTTGCCGCTCGGGATCGTGGGCGCATTGCTGATCATGAGCCTCTTTTTCGGCATCCGACCCGATATTCGCGCGCTGATGGTATCCCCCGTTTTCTGGGCGAAAATTGCTTTTCCATTTTGTATTGCGTTGGCGGCTCTGGCGAGCATCGTTCGCCTGGGTCGGCCCGGCCAGCGCGTGGGCTATGGCTGGCTCGCGATAGGACTGCCGTTTGTGGTGGTAATGGTCGTGGCCGCCGGTGTGCTATGGGAGGTACAGCCTGACGAGCGTGTATCCCTATTGCTGGGCAAGACCTGGAAAATCTGTGCGTTCAATATTCTGCTGTTGTCCGTACCTACCGCCGTGGCCAGTTTCTGGGCTCTGAAAAGTCTTGCGCCGACGCGTCTGCGTCTGGCGGGTGCTGTATGTGGCTTGTTGGGCAGCGCCATGGCGGCGGTGGTGTATTCCCTGCATTGTCCCGAGATGAGCCCGGCATTCTGGAGCGTTTGGTACACCCTCGGCATGTTGCTGCCTGCCGCGATTGGCGCCTGGCTCGGCCCTCGGATTTTGCGTTGGTAATGGTCTGGCGCGATCGCGCGGCAGGTGGATGTTGAGCAGGCGGACGTCGATCAAAAAATAAATAAAAACCCTCACCCCTGTAACCGCAGCGCGCTGGCTAGCGAACTTGTTCTCGTGTGTCGTTCAAACACACCTTACTAACGTAAAGGAGAGATGCAATGTCTGCGAAGTCAACGATCAATTCAGCGGTTTTGATGGGTGCAGTCGCCACGCTGCTGGCGTCTGTGGCAACGGCGAGTCCGTTGAGCAAGGCGGAGGTCGATGCCGCCGTGGCGGCCAAGAAAGAGAAATGTTATGGCGTGGCTTTGAAGGGGCAGAACGACTGCGCAGCCGGCCCTGGAACGACCTGCCAGGGAACGTCCACCATGGACTACCAGGGCAATGCATGGAAATTCGTGAAGGGTGGAACGTGCACCAGCATCGAGGTGCCGGGCGGCGGTCACGGCTCGTTGACGCCGATCAAAGCCTAAGCGTGGCCAGCGACTAGGGAGTTGCCATGAGCACATTACCGAGTCTTGGCGGCAAGCGTGCTCATTGGCCTTCCCGCACGTGCAGGGATTCAACGCGGGCGCTGGTCGGTACGAGTTTCAAGCACGAGCATCTGCCGGCCATCGCAGAGCAGGGCCTGACGCATGGGTTTTTCGAGGTGCATGCCGAGAACTACATGGGCGACGGCGGTCCCGCGCACCGGGCGCTAGAAGGTATTCGGCGCGATTATCCGCTGTCGGTCCATGGCGTCGGGATGTCCATCGGCGCGAGCCAACCGCTGAACGCCCAGCACCTCGAACGCTTTCGTCGTGTGGTGGATCAATATCAACCGATGCTGGTTTCCGAGCATCTGGCGTGGTCGACGCATGAGGGACTTTTTTTTAATGACCTATTGCCGCTGCCCTACACTCGCGAGACATTGACGCATGTCTGTGAGCATATTGATCAGGTACAGGCGGCGATCCACCGTCCGTTGTTGCTGGAAAATCCCGCGACCTATGTCACGTTCGCCTCATCGACGATGAGCGAACCCGATTTCATGAACGAGGTACTGCGGCGGTCCGGATGTGGCTTGCTATTGGATGTCAATAATGTATTCGTGTCAGCCACGAATCATGCGTATTCGGCATCGGCATATCTGGCGCAGCTCGCATGCGAGCATGTCGCAGAGATTCACCTGGCCGGCCATACACGACAGCTTGACGATCGCGAGGAGTTGCTGTTGATCGACAGCCACGATTGCCCTGTTTCTGATGAAGTCTGGCGTTTGTACGAGTCCGTGATTGCACGCACGGGCCCGGTTCCTACCTTGATTGAGTGGGACAGCCAACTGCCCGAATGGCAGGTGTTGCGCGACCAGGCGGAAAAGGCGCGCGGATTGATGCATACGTTGAGCGTGGTGGGGGGGAGTCTTGAGTATGCCTGCTGAAACACTGACTTCCGGCATGCACGAAGCATTCGAAGATCGCTTCGTACCTGGCCTGACCCATCCGTTGATTGACGCGCCGACGGATATCGTGTCGCGCGTCGATGGTGCCGCACAGCGGCGATACAACGTCTATCGCAATAATGTGACCGTCAGTTTGATCGATGCGCTGGTGGCTATTTACCCGGCGATTCAGCGTATTACCGGAGAAACCTTCTTTCGCGCCATGGCACGGTTTTATGTGCGCGCCAGTCCGCCTTCGTCTCCATTGCTGTTTGAGTATGGGCGGGATTTCCCGGAATTTATCGAACGCTACGCGTACGCGCGTGAGATGCCCTGGCTGGCGGATACGGCGCGTGTCGAGCGTGCCTGGCTGGACGCGTATCACGCAGCAGATAGCTCGCCGCTGTCGTTTGATCGCCTGGCCGCGGTTGATGCTGCCGAGTTGGATGGTGTGCGATTCGTCGCGCATCCTGCGACCCGTATCGTGCGATCACGCTATCCGGCAGTGGCGATCTTTGTGATGAACAAGCAAGAGGGGCCCGTTTCGCCGTTATGTTCCAGCGATCAAGAGGATGCATTGATTACGCGTCCCGATGGCGAGGTCATCGTGTCCCGGCTTGCCCCCGGAGGGGCGGCGTTTCTCTCGGCGATGGTGACCGGGCAACCCCTGGCGCACGCCGTTCAGATCGCAGCGAGGGAATACGCCGATTTTGATCTTGCGCAGAATATGGCGGCAATGATCTCAGCCGGGGCGTTCACGGACATTCACTTTTAAGGTTGAACGAGATGCTTCATGTTGCCAGCGATACAGGCCACCCTTATCCGTTGATCGATAAGCCGTTGCACATCATCCGACGTTTTGCCGTGCCATCCTTGGCGCAACTGTTGCTGCGGGGGGCGTTGGCGGTGCCGTTCTGGATGTCGGGTGTCCTGAAGTGGCAGGGGTTCCTTCAGTTAAATGACACGGCGATCTATCTGTTTACCGACGAATTCAAGCTGCATCTGCCGGGAGGGCCATACGCCTATCCAGCGCCAGAGATCATGGCCTTTCTTTCTGGTTGTGCCGAGATTGTGCTGCCGATCTTACTGGTACTGGGGCTTGGCGCACGATTTGCCGGTGTAGGCCTGTTGTTGATGACCTGCGTCATTCAATTAACCGTCCCCGAGGGGTGGCCGGTGCACGTGACGTGGGCGGCCATGGCCTTCGCGATCGTCACATGGGGGCCGGGCAAAATAGCGATAGATCACTGGTTTACGCAACGGCTCCGAAAGGCGGCCACGAGCCCTGATTAACGAACGACAGGGGGGTAGTCCTCTTCACCAAAGGTGTACTGGCCATTCGCTTTGGCTTGCGCGAGTTCGGCGCGAACCTGTTCGCGGCTCTTGCCAGGGGTGCTGGCAGCGACGGCGACGGGGTAGTCCTCTTCACCAAACGTGTATTGGCCGTTGGCTTTGGCTTGAGCCAGATCAGCCGCGACCTGGGCACGCGTCGGGGCGTTGGCATCCGCTTGTCCATAGACGCCTTGGAAGGGGACGTTGTTCGGTTCGATATTGGGCGAGGCGGCATAAGCACCGGCACTCAATAGGCTCAGCGAAACTAGTAGGGTAGTAGTCAGGGTTTTCATGATCAGACCTCCATTTGTCTATTGATCTTGGGAGAATCCGGCGGCGAATCCGTCGAGGTTCGTTTGCTTTCCCGATGGCTGAAGTCTGCGCTGATTGTGAATTGGGATAAACCCTTATTTTTTGAGAACATCATTCCATTTTTTGGGGTAATCAAATAGATCGGTCTGATTTGTTCGGAAAAACGGGCTATCCAGATATGGATAACGGATACGCGTGATGGTTGGCGTGCTCGCGGTGAGTGATGGCAAACTACCCACTTGGCGTCGGCATCACAGGCGCGGGTCTGACACGGAGGGGGCATGCATTCAGCGGGTGTACACGAGGTGGCGGGGCTGGCGGGGCCGGTGGATATCCTCATTGATACGTGGGGTATTTCGCATATTCGCGCCCAGCATGTGCGCGACGCGTTTGTGGCCCAGGGTTTCAATGCCGCTCGCGATCGACTCTGGCAGATAGACCTGTGGCGCAAGCGTGGCCTGGGGTTGCTGTCTGCCGATTTTGGGCCTGGCTATCTCGAGCAGGATCGTGCGGCGCGTTTGTTTTTGTACCGTGGCGATATGCAGGCCGAATGGCAGGCCTACACGCATCCTGAGTCACGCGAGATCGCCCAGGCCTTTGTCGATGGCATTAACGCGTACGTGGACTACGTGTTGCAAGATCCGCAGCGTCTGCCGCCCGAGTTTCATCGACTGAATACACGGCCCCAGCATTGGCAGGCCGATGACGTGGTGCGCATTCGATCGCATTCGTTGATGCGCAATGCGGATTTTGAGCTTAAGCGTGGTCTCGTCATGGCTGCGGCGGATGCACAGACAGATCTATTGCGTCGTTCCATCGAGCCTGCACGTGCACCACAGGTGACGCCGGGGCTGGATTTATCCAGTCTGGACGAGCTTGCGCTGGACGCGCTAAAGCTGGCGTGCGCGCCGGTGACGTTTTCGGCCGAGCGTTTGGCATGCCGGCCCGAGGACGCTTGGCGATGGCGCAAGCCCGACGTGAATGGCGAGGTTTGCCTCGACATGGATGCCGAAGGCTCCAACAACTGGGCGATTGCCCCTACGCACACGGCGACAGGTCGACCGATTTTGGCGAGCGACCCGCACCGGGCGTACTCCATGCCGTCGTTGCGATATCTGGTGCATTTGCAGGCGCCGGGCTTGGATGTGGCCGGCGCGGGCGAGCCCGCCCAACCCGGTATCTGCATCGGCCATAACGGCACGATCGCTTTCGGACTGACGTTGTTGATGATGGACCAGGAGGACTTGGTGGTCGTGACGCTGCATCCGGACGACCCCAGCCGTTATCGCTATGGCGATGGCTGGGAGTCGCTGCGTGTCGAGCGTGAGGTGATCGCCGTCAAAGGGCAGGCAGATGTTGATGTCGAGCTTTGCTATACACGCCATGGCCCGGTGACCTGGATCGATACCGATCGGCATCTGGCGTATGCCCTGCGCACGGTCTGGACGGAGCCCGGCAGCGCGCCGTATTACAACAGCCTGGGGATAATGACGGCGACGGATCTGGCGCAGTATCGCCAGGCGTTAAAAAACTGGTCGGTCCCCGCCGTCAATCATGTTTATGCCGATACCTCGGGCCATATCGCATGGGTCGCGGCAGGCAAATGGCCGCGCCGGCGCCATTGGGACGGACTATTGCCGGTGCCGGGAGATGGCCGATACGAATGGGAAGGTTTCTGGCCGGGTGACGGATTGCCCAGCTTGCAGGATCCACCTTGTGGCTATGTGGCGAGCGCCAACGAGAACAAGCTACCCGCAGGCGAGGATTGGGGCGATCGGCATGTGAGCTACGAGTGGGCGGACCCTTCGCGCGCCGCGCGCATCGATACGGTGTTGTCTGCCAGCACGGCACATACGGTGCAGGGATCGATGGACTTGCAGTGCGATACGTTGTCGCTGCCCGCGCAGCGGCTATGTAAGGTCTTGGCCTCCTTTATGCCGCAACCGTCGTCAGGTCAGGATGAGGCGGACTTGGGATGGCGGTTGTTGCATGCCTGGAGTGGCCATCTGGATCCGGACAGTGCGGCGGCGGCGCTGTGCGAGGTTTGGTGGGCAAAATTTCTGCGGCCTGCGTTGCTGGATCATTTTTCCAACGATCCCGTGGTACGGCCATTGTTGGAGCCCGGCGACGTGACGACGTTGCTTGATCTCATCGATCCGGCGCAATCCAACGCTTTTACCGGGCGTAACGCCTTGATGCGAGACACGCTGGCGCGCGCCTACGCTTTTTGCGTGCGCGAACTGGGGCCGCGCGTGCAGGGGTGGGCATGGGGCGCATTGCATCACGGGTTTTTTGAACATGCTGTGGGACGACTGGATCCGCAGGCCCAGCGGTTGTGGAATGCCGGCCCGTATCCGGTGGGCGGGTCGCCCTATACCGTGATGAATACCTCTTATCGCATGAGCGATTTCCGCGCCACGATCGGTGCGTCAGTGCGATTGGTCATGGATGTCGGGGCCTGGGACGGCAGCGTGGCCATCAACGCGCCAGGCCAGTCGGGGGATCCCGCCAGCCCGCACTATGCGGACATGGCGTCGAGCTGGTGCCGTGGGCGATATGTGCCGCTGCTGTACTCACGCGAGGCCGTCGATGCCGCGGTGCGGCGACGCATAGAACTGGTGCCGGCGGTGTGATCGTTGTTCAGGCAGGCGCCGCAGGCGGCTATGATGGCGCTGACGGTTTGTCGCTATTTTTTAAGGCCAAAGAATGAAGCAGTCCAATTCCCCGCGCCGTCTGATCGTGGGTATTACCGGCGCAACCGGGGTGGTTTACGGTATTCGCGCACTGCAAGTGTTGCGCGAGCTTGGCATCGAGACACATCTGGTGGTGTCGCGGGCCGGAGAAATGACACGTGAATACGAGACCCAACTGAGCCGTCGTGATCTGCATGAGCTGGCGGATGTTGTCTATCCCATTAATGATGTCGGCGCGGCGATCGCCAGCGGGTCGTTTCGTACGATGGGAATGTTGATTGCACCGTGTTCCGTACGTACGCTGGCCGAGGTGGCCACGGGGGTGACGACGTCATTGCTGACGCGCGCCGCGGATGTCGTGCTCAAAGAGCGGCGCACATTAGTGATGATGGTGCGCGAGACACCGTTGCATGCGGGCCATCTGCGCAATATGTTGAGTGCGACCGAGATGGGCGCCATCATTCATCCGCCTGTCCCCGCGTTCTATACGAATCCCAAATCCATTGAGGACATCGTCGATCATTCATTGGGACGCGCGCTAGATTCTTTTGGCCTGGATATGCCCAATGTTCCGCGCTGGGGCGAAACGCCGAATCCGGTCGAGATCGGTGATTTTGGCGACGACAAGGACGATTCAGCAGTGCCGCGTTAATCAGTACACTAATCGCTTGCCCCTCCCCACGGATAACCTGCCCAGAACGAGAACATATGAGACATTATTCCCCTGGTATTTTGAGCGCTGTACTTTGTTTTTCGGTTGTCAGCGCGGGTGCGTGGGCACAGCAGCCGGCTACGGCTAAATCCGCCGCGCCCGCGGGTGCCGCTCCGGCGACAGCTGCCGCCGAACCCGTGCGCGACCCGTTTTTCTGGCTTGGGGAGATGAACAAGGCGACGGCGGTGATCAACACCGAGCAGGGGCTATTGGATCAAGCCCTGGGTGCGCGACTGGCCGCAGGTGTTGCCAAGGTCATCGACGAGGGGAATCAGCCCGGCGCGAAACGGCCCTCTACCGTGATTACGTTTGAGCCGTTATTGATCAAGGCGGCGGGCCAGGACATCACGTTGTTGCACGCCGGCCGCTCGAGCCAGGACATGCATGCTACCTATCGCAGCGCGATATTGCGCGATAATCTGCTGGCGTTGGCCGATCAGCTGCAGGCTACGTCTACGACCCTGGTCAAACAGGCGGCAAAGCATGCCGACACGATTGTGCCCAACTACACCAATGGTGTGGCGGCGCAGCCCAATAGCTACGGTCATTATCTGTTGGGCCACGCGGCTGCGCTGGATCGCGACGCGCAGCGCATTCGTGAAGCCTACGTCCGTATTGACCGGTCTCCCATGGGCACGACGGTGCTCAATGGCACCAGTTGGCCGCTGGATCGCAAACGCATGGCGCAGTACCTGGGGTTCACTGCGCTGGTCGATAATGCCTATGATGCGTCGCAGATCTCGTCGATGGATCAGCCTGTCGAGGTGGGGGCGATTGTCACGAGCATTGCCCTGCATGCCGGCAACTTTATTGAAGACGTGATGACGCAGTATGCGCAGCCACGCCCATGGATTCTGCTGCAAGAGGGTGGCGGCAATACCTATGTTTCCAGCGCGATGCCGCAAAAGCGTAATCCGGGCTTGTTAAATAGCACGCGTAGCGACGCCTCGACGGCCGTGACCCTGGCAATGGGGCCGGTCTGGCAGACGCACAACATTACCCCGGGAATGAGCGACCCCAAGGACACCGAGCAAAATACCGCCATGGTGGACAGCGCTATTACGGTGTTAAAGCGCTGGGACCGCGTCCTGAAGGCGTTGGTTGTCAGTCCGGAGCGCGCACTCGAGGAGTTGAATAGCGATTGGACAGCGTCACAGGAGTTGGCCGACGTCCTCATGCGTCAATACAAGCTGCCGTTTCGCGTGGGGCATCACTTTGCCTCAGAGGTCGTGAGCTATGCCAAGGCCAACAACATCAAGCCGCTGGACTTCCCCTACGATCAGGCGCGACGTATCTATGCCGAAGCCGTAAAGGGCGCGGACTATCCCGCCGAGTTGCCCATGAGTGAGGCCGAGTTTCGGTCGACTCTGGATCCGGTGGCGATCGTCAAGAATCGTCAGACGTCGGGCGGTCCACAGCCCGCCGAAATGCAGCGAATGCTCAAGGAAGCGCAAGCGCGCTTGACGGAGCAGACGACCTGGATCAAAGCGCGTCGCGATCATATCAACGCCTCGTTGGCGGAACTGGATCAGCAATTTGATCAGTTGGCGGCAGGCGCGGCAGCCAAGTGACGTGGCTTGGCGGGACGGTCAGCGCTGACAACTTATGCGCGGATGAGGCCGGCGACATATTGCGGCCTTGTTAAGAGGTATGTGCGGTGGTCGTCATGCCAAACCGGTGGAACCAGGCTTGATCTTGAACCAGATGGCATACATCGCCGGGAGGAAAACCAAGGTCAGAATCGTTCCGCCGAATGTTCCGCCAATTAGGGTATAGGCCAGCGTTCCCCAGAACACGGAATGCGTCAGTGGAATGAATGCCAGAATCGCCGCCAATGCCGTCAACAGTACTGGGCGGGCACGTTGCACCGTAGCCTCAACGACGGCACGAAACGGATCTAGCCCTTCCTTCTCGTTATGGTGAATTTGACCAATCAGAATCAAGGTGTTGCGCATCAAGATGCCGGACAGGGCGATCAAGCCAACGAGTGCATTGATGCCAAACGGCTGTTGGAATATGAGCAGGGTCGGCACTACGCCGATTAAGCCGAGTGGACTCGTGGCAAACACCATGACCATTGCCGAAATCGAACGCACCTGAAAGATGATGATTAGCAGGGTGAGCGCGATCATGATTGGGAATAGCGGCAGCATGGCCGTACTGGCCTTTCCCGATTCTTCGATCGCACCGGCTTGCTCGATCCGATAACCCGGCGGCAGTTGGTCGATGACGGGCTGCAGTTTTTTCAGAATGGCGGCGGAAACATCCGGTGGCTGCAAGCCCTCCGCGATATCGCCCCGTACCGTGATGGTTGGCGTGCGATCCCGACGCCGCAAAATGGGATCTTCCATTCGCACATCGACGATTCCCACCTGAGACAAGGGGATGCGTTGCCCTGCTGATCCCACCAAGGTAAAACCGGCGATCTTTGCTGGATCGAGCCTGATGTCGCTCGCCGCACGACCTACTACCTGTACCGAGCGAATGTCTTCGCGAACTTCTGTAAGCGGCACGCCAGTCAGCAGAAACTGCAACTGCAAAGCCACTGAATTGGAGGTCAAGCCGATCGCTTGAAGTCGATCTTGGTCAAGCGTGAGGTGCAAGGTCGGTACGCGTGATCCCCAATCCGTGTTGACTGTCCGCATCATGGAACTCGCTTGCATGACGGCTTCAGCCTGCGCTGCAATAGCGCGCAGTTTGTTGGGGTCCGGCCCCATGACCCGATAGGCGACTGGGAATGGTGAATATGGACCGAACACGAGTTGCGTGACACGTACCCGGGCTTCAGAAGCCAAACCATCCGCTGCGGCTTGGCGCAGCCGAAGTTTGAGAGCGTCTCGTTCCTCTTGACTACCTGTCAGCACGACGATTTTGGCGAATGAGGGATCGGGTAATTCAGGCGACATGGCCAGATAAAAACGCGGTGCCCCCTGGCCAATGTAGGACGTTACGATTTTTGTTTCTTTTTGCTTTCTCAACCAATCTTCGATCTTTGTCGTCGTGGCACTGGTTTGTTCAATCGACGTTCCATACGGCATTTGCACTTCGACAAGTACCTCGGGTCGGTCGGAACTCGGGAAGAACTGCTTGTTGACCAACCCCATTCCCAGAATAGCCGCCACGAATAGTCCCACAACGGTTCCGGCAACCAGCCATTTACGCGCAATGATGCGAACCAATACCTGACGGAGTCGGTTGTAGTTGCGGGTGTTGTAGATAGCTGCGGGCCCACCTTCCACCTTTTTGATCTTTGGCAACATCTTTACCCCGAGGTAGGGCGTGAACGCCACTGCGACGACCCAAGAGGCAATCAAGGCGATGCCGACGATCCAGAACATGTTGCTGGTGTACTCGCCCGCTGTTGAGTGTGCGAATCCGTTGGGCATGAATCCGATGGCCGTGATCAGCGTGCCGGAAAGCATGGGGGCTGCTGTATGGCTCCAAGCATAGGCCGATGCCGTGACGCGGCTATAGCCTTCCTCCATTTTTACTACCATCATTTCGATGGCGATGATGGCATCGTCTACTAGCAGACCCAATGCCAGAATCAACGAACCAAGGGTGATACGGTCGAAGTTCTTGCCTGTGGCAGCCATGACTACAAAGACGGCGGCCAGTGTTAGGGGTACCGCTGCTGCGACGACGATACCGACGTGCCAGCCCATGCTGATGAAGCAGACCACCATCACGACAAGCAGCGCAACGAAGAATTTGACCATGAACTCGTCGACCGCCGAGCTGATGTTGACGGACTGGTCGCTCACTTTGGTCAGTGTCATGCCCAAGGGCAGGCCGGCGTTAATTTTGCTGGTCTCTACGTCGAGCGCTTGGCCCAAGTCCAGGCCGTTCCAGCCGTCACGCATCACAACCCCTAGCAACAACGCCGGCTCACCGTTATTGCGTACCAGAAAGGTTGCCGGGTCTTCGTGGCCGCGTTCAACCGTCGCTACATCCGAAAGTTTTAGTGTTCGCCCCTGCGCCGTGATCGGGGTTTCACGAATTTTCTCCAGTTTATCGAACGCGCCATCCAGACGAAGGAAGACCTGTGGCCCGTCAGTGTCGATGGAGCCAGCGGGAGTTAGTACGTTCTGGCTGTTGAGGGCGGCAAAAATGTCTTGCGGCGCAACGCCCAGTGTTGCCAGTCGGTCATGGGAAAAAGAAACGAAAATGCGTTCGGACTGCTCGCCAATGATGTTGACCTTCTTCACGCCCGGCACATGCAGCAACTGCTGTCGCAGAGATTCCGCATCACGTACCAGTAGCCGTTGTGGTTCGCCTTTGGCTTTCAGGGCAAAGAGTGCAAACGTAACGTCCGAAAATTCGTCATTGATTATTGGCCCTATGACGCCGTTCGGTAGATTCCTGGATTCGTCCCCCAGCTTTTTGCGAGCTTGATAAAACTGCTCCTGGACCTCTGCAGGCGGCGTACTGTCACGCAAGGAGACAACGGTGAAGGCCAATCCTGGGCGGGTGTAGGTTTCCGTGCGGTCGTACCAGCGTAGTTCCTGCATGCGCTTTTCCAGTGGCTCGGTCACCTGATCCTGCATCTCCTGCGCAGTCGCACCGGGCCACGCGGTAATGACAGTCATTTGTTTGACGGTGAAGGGCGGGTCTTCCGCACGACCTAGCTGGAAGAACGCAAGAAGGCCCGCGATCGAGATCAGAATGATCAGGAAGAGCGTAATGGAACGCTCGCGGACGGCATGCGCAGAGAGATTGAAACGGCCTTCGCTCATGGACGGCCTCCGGTGGCCGAGGCTTCGTGCTGGCTGAGCAATCTCACCTGCTCTCCTTCATGAAGCAGATGAGCACCCAGCGATACAACCTGCTCGCCGAGCTTGAGATTGCCATTCACTCGTGCAGCGTCATCGCTCAATTCCAGAACTTGTATGGATCGCCACGTTACCTTTGCCGGCTGGCCCTGGACGACCCAAACACCTGTTCCATTGCCCGGATCGAACAAGGCGCTGATCGGCACCTGAAGCAGCTGCATGGACGTGATGTTGTCTGGAATCTCGATAGTGACGGTTGCGCCCAATGGTGCGTTGGCGAGCACGTCTTGAAGGACATACCTGGCCTCGTAAGTGCGGGTTGCGCGATCCGCCGCATCAGATAGCTGTCGCAATTCTGCCGATACGGTAGCCTGCTGTTTGCCGTACAGCCTCGCCTGGGCAAGTGACCCCACGGTCGGTCGTAGCGTTTCGGGCAAATGCACGATGGCTTCGCGCTGTCCTGCCCGCGCCAGGCGCATGACGGGCTGCCCAGCACTCACGACTTGCCCCGGCTCGGCCAGTGTCTCCACAACGACGCCGTTCGCATCGGCCGTCAGGATAGCGTAGCTCGACGCATTCCTGGCGACGTCGGCTTGGGCCTCGGTCGCTTTGAGCTGCGCCCGCGCCGCGTCAGCCGCGGCTTTGATTTGATCGTATGTGGACGCCGAAACAGCGCCCTCGGCGACCAGATCGCGATAACGCGCTTCATCGTCGGACGTTTGCTTGGCACGCGCCCGAGCTGCCGCAACTGCCTCTTGCTGCGCTCGCGCCTGCAATTCCAGATCGATCGGGTCCATGCGCATGAGAGGCTGGCCACGCTTGACGGTCTGCCCGGTATCGACGAGACGCTCTAATACTTTGCCGGGTACGCGAAAGCCCAGGTCGACTTGAACCCGGGCAGCCACGACACCCGTGAATGATCGTGACGCGGCAGATGCATCTTGAACCGCATCTACCCTGACCAGGGGGGACTCCGTGCGCGGATCAAAGGCGTTGTTGTCGCCGCATCCGGTTAGGACAAGCGGCAACAGACAGATGACATACGAGACGAGCTGGCGCCGAAGCATGGGAACCCTTCCTGACGAAATAGGGCTCTCATTTTATTCAAGTGACTAAAATAGTCAATAGTCACATTGGCGCAGTCAAGGTGCCAGGCTACGTAATATCAAACTGGAAAGCTGAGGAGTCGCCTCGGAGGCACTGACCAGGTTGTGCTGCAACAACAGCGGATTGATGTATGGACGCATCACCAAGTAGATCGCATTGGCGGCCTCGTCCAGCGGGGTCTTACGCTCGAACTCGCCCAACTCGCGGCCGTCGCGCACGATCTGTAAGACCAGGCTTTTGAGGTGGCTCTCGTAGGCACGAGCAGACGGCCAGGATTCTCTGGCCGAAGTCGCGGCGATGTCGTAGAGCTTGCGGTCATGAAAAAACAGGTCGCTGCCAGCTTCCACCAATACTTTGAACATTCGGCGAAACCGCTCGGACGCGGAGGACACGTCGGCAGTGGCTTGATCGACAGCCACCATGATCGCGCTCAGACGGTTGGCACAAATGACTTCGCCAATCGCCTGTTTGGAGTCGAAGAATTTGTAGATATACGCCTTGGAAAAGCCGATCGCCTTCGCCAGATCGGAGACGGTCGTTTTTTCATAGCCGTAAAGACCGAAATACTCGGTCGCTGCCTCGACGATTTGATCTCGGACATCATGATCCGAAGGCCCCCGAAGTTGGGGCGCGGGAGAAGGTGTCTTAGTCATTGCATCAGCTTACTGCGAGGACAGAAGATTGACAACAAGTGACCATTTGGTATTATGGTCACAGCAAATCGCAACCCCAAGGATCATCATGCCTCCCCGTCGCTTTCTCGTTCTTTTGCTATTGGCCGGCGTGACGGCCGGTTGCGCGGTGGGCCCTGACTATCGCCGACCGGCTGCGCCTCTCCCGAGCCACTACATCGGGCAAGCGTCACCCGGACAAGGCCGCAGCATGTCTGCGGCCGAGTTAGCTGCATGGTGGCAAGGATTCGACGATCCGTTGCTGACGCGATTCGTGTCGTTGGCACTTGAACAGAACCTGGATCTGGCGCAGGCAGCTGCTCGCGTCACCCAGGCACGTGCAGGCCTTGGGGCAGCCAATGCGACCCTATTTCCGTCTGGCGTAGCCAGTGGCTCGGCCGCTCGTGCCCAGCAGTCAGTAGAAGCCCCGTTGGGACAGGTGCTCAATGCGACGCCTGGATATAACAGATGGGGAAATGCCTATGAGATCAATCTGGGTGCAAGCTGGGAAGCCGATGTATTCGGGGGGCTGCGGCGCGGTCAAGAAGCAGCGCAGGCGGACTACCAAGCCTCACAAGCCGGCGCCGTGGCGACACGGCTGTCGGTAGCCGCACAGACGGCGGACATCTACATCACCATCCGGGGCCTGCAGACCCGCCTCGACATTGCCCGGCGGCAGGTTAAAACCCAGCAAGACTTGCTGGAGAAAGTCGGCCTACTCTACGGGAAGGGACTGGCTGCCGAGTATCAAGTGCGACAGACGGAAGGTGCGCTGTCGCAGGTTCAAGCAACTGTTCCCGTTCTCCAGGCTGGCCTCGATGCGGCGATGAACGCATTGGATGTGATGCTGGGTGTTGCACCAGGCACGCATCGAATTGAACTCGAAGCTGCCGCACCGATTCCAGTGATGCCACCGATCACCGATATGGGGTCTCCCGCCGACTTGCTCCAACGTCGCCCTGACCTCATCGTAGCCGAACGCCGGTTAGCGGCGACCAACGCCCGGATCGGCGAGGCGGTCGCAGAGTATTACCCCAAGTTCTCGCTGAGTGGATTGTTGGGAAGCGCTACGACGATTTCCAGCGGCAATCTGTTCACTAGCGGCGCGAGCCAAGCAGTGGGCATCTTGGGATTGCGGTGGCGGCTTTTCGACTTCGGCCGCATCAATGCACAGATCGATCTCGCGAAGGGAAAGGAGGCCGAGGCATTGGCCGCATACCGTCAAGCCGTTCTGCGTGCGACCGAGGATGTGGAGAACGCTTTTTCGGCATTGACGAATCGCGGGGAACAAGCCACGACCTTGACACAAGGAGAGGTATCGTTTTCCCGTGCAAGGGGGGCCTCATTCGCGGCTTATCAACGTGGCGCCGCGAGCCTGATCGACATGCTGTACGCCGACGCGTCTCTTTTGCAGGCTTCGGACGCGAAGGCTCAGGCACAAACTGAATTGGCGCGTGCTGCCGTCGCCGCGTTCAGAGCGCTTGGTGGTGGCTGGCAGCCACCACCATCCGAAACCATGGCGGCCCGTTGATTATCCCTTGAACACGCAACCCGACGCTGCGCGTTCTTTGAGGCGCCATTACGCGTACATCGACGACGAGCAATCAATCCCCACGGCCCCGACCGCCGCGGTCTTCGCCACCCCGGTGGCCACCACGGTCGCCTCCCCGCTGACGTGATTCCTGAGAATGCCGCGCCTGCTGTTGCCGGGCCTGTTGCTGGCGCTGGGCTTGCTGTTGCTGCTGGCGCTGCTCGTGCTGCTGCTGTTGACGAGCTTGCTGCTGGCGCTGCTCGTGCTGCTGCTGTTGACGNGCTTGCTGCTGGCGCTGCTCGTGCTGTTGCTGTTGACGGGCTTGCTGCTGGCGCTGCTCGTGCTGTTGCTGTTGACGGGCTTGCTGCTGGCGCTGCTCGTGCTGCTGCTGTTGACGAGCTTGTTGCTGGCGCTGCTCGTGCTGTTGCTGTTGACGGGCTTGCTGCTGGCGCTGCTCGTGCTGCTGCTGTTGACGGGCTTGCTGCTGGCGCTGCTCGTGCTGCTGCTGTTGACGAGCTTGTTGCTGACGCTGCTCGTGTTGCTTCTCCTGACGAGCTTGTTGCTCGCGTCTGTCCGATCGCTGGTGTTCCTGATTGCGTCGACCGCCGTCACGATGGTTTGCGTCAGAATGTTCTCGCTGATCTGCACGGTCGTTCGGACGGCCGTCATGTGACGGACGGTCGTAGGCGGCGTCTCGGCGACGGTCTTTGTGATCGCGTGCCTCGGCGGCCCGACGATACTCGCGGTCGACCCTCATTTCCCGGTCAGTGGGGCGACGTTGAACACCGTCCCGGCCGCCGTAATAGCTGATGCGGCGGTTGTCGACGTGATGGACGACCTTGCGGTGGTAGACGTGTTTGACACGCCGTGTGTCGATACGGTTGTACTCGCGGTTGTAGTGGAAGTGTCGGTCCTTCCAGTAGCCGCCCGAATATCCCGAGCCGATATAGCCGAACCCATAGTTGATGCCGCCGTAATAGCCGACGTGCTGGCCCCAGTAGCCGGGATACCAACGATAGACGTTATTGACATAGCCCCAGTAGCCGGGGGTCCACAGCGCCCCCATAAAGGGCGGCAGACTCCAGGCGCCGGGCACCCAGTAATAGCCCCCCCGGTTTAGGGCCCAGTAGCCGGGCGTCCAGATATAGTCCGGACCCGGAATCATCGGCTGCTCGTAGATGGGCAGCGGTGGCGGTGGTTCGTTCCAGGCGTTGACGCCAATACTAATAGAAACGTCGGCGGCCGCTGCGGGTAGCGGGGCAAGTAATGCGACGGCCAGTGAGCCCGATATCAACACACTGGCAGATAGGCGTTTGAATGTCTTCATAGCGATCTCCCGTAGGGAAAATCTTTAGCGATAGTGGCGATAACGAGAACCGTGATGTCCCGAGTAATGTCCGCCGTGGTGGTGGCTCGGTTGTGCGTAGCCGTACCCGCCGTGGCCACGGCCGCCGTGACCGTGCGGAACCACAATGCATCCAGCCAAGGTCGTGGCGGTGATAAGCAATATGGCAAGGGTTTTCATGATGTCGCTCCTTCAGCAACGTACGGGTTGCTCCGTACAGACGCGCCTATTTAGGCATACGGCAAGGGGCTACATCGATTTCTGTAATCGTTTAGAAATCGTTTAATCGTGACGAATGCGCATATTCGTGACCATCTGTATAACGACCGTGACAATCGCCCGCGAGCGTGGTCGCACTCTCGATATGAGTGTAAGTGGACGTAAACAACCGATGGACTCAGGCGGGCTTTTTCGGGATTTTTCTTGCGCCGCTGTGGGTCTTTTTTGTGCTTTTCGTGGCTTTTGTGCCCTTCGCCCCTTTGCTTGCACGCTCTTTAGGGGCTGGGCTATTGGCGATTTGTAGCTGTTCTACCCAGCCCAGCGTGTCCAGATAGGACAAAAACTGATGCAGATAGCCCGGCGACACGTCGCGCATCATTGATAACGTACGGTGCACCAGATGATTCGAGTTGAGCGGGCCGGCGTTTTCGTGGACTTGCTCTTCGGATTGCCTGACTTGCCGGTTAGCACTGACGCGAGACCACGTGGCGCGAAATTCGTCCAGCACCGGCAGTTCGGGATAGCGCTCGCGCAGATTATTGACGCGACTTGCGAAGAGGTGATTGGTGCCTGGGGGGACGAGCGTCGCCAAGTGATTCACGAGCGTGCTGAGCGTGTCGTCTTGCCGTGCCTTGCGTGGCGTGGTGGCCGATGCGGCGGCGCTGTCCAGGTGCGTTCGATACTGTTGAAGCAATTCGCTCAGGCGCGCATCGAGAACTTTCCTGGCGTGGCCCTCAAGTTTGACGGCGCGCGTGGCCATGGCCTGAATAAACTGAAAGCGCACGGGATCCAGACGATCGGCACCTTGTTCGCGCCAAGCGTCCAGGGCGGCCTGGATGTCGGAATGAGTGGCATCAGTCACGGGCGGCGGCGGCCTCGTTCGAGGTCTTTGGAATGGGGGCGATTTCTACGCGCCGATTGCTGGCGCGGCCGTCGGGGTCGCCGTTTGATGCGACGGGACGTTGTTCACCAAAGGCCGCGGCAAACAAGATATCGGGCGAGATGCCATTACGGATCAATTCACGGGTGACGGTCAATGCGCGCTGGGCGGAGAGCTCCCAGTTATCGGAAAAATGACGGTTGTTTTCGTGGATCGGTTGATTATCGGTAAAGCCGCTGACCATCAATACTTCGTCGTGCGTTTGCAGATATTCCGTCAAGGGGGTGACCAGGCTTTGCAGTACTTTACGGCCTTCGGGCTGTAGCTGGTCGGAATTCAGGGCGAACAGCACGCTGCCGGCGATGCCGATGCGGCCGTCGATGAGCGTGACCTGTCCGGCGGCCAGAGGTACGGCCAGTGCGTGCTCCAGGGCCTCGCGGCGTTGGGTTTCTTCTTGACGCTGCTGGACTTCGGTTTCCAGTTTAGTGGAGAGCGCCAGTCGCTTTTTGACTTCGGATTCCAACTCGGTGGAGAGCTCGAGCTGCATGGCGATGACGCCTACCAGGATCAGCACAAACGCGCCGAGCAGCACCGTCATCAAGTCGCCAAAAACCGCCCACGCCGGGGCGGAGGGTTCTACACCAGCGTCGATTTCGTCTTTCATGACGCGGCTTCGCTATTGGCGCTGGCCTGTTGGTTGGCAAGCTGTTGCAGGTCTTCGATGATTTGCTTTTGCGACATGACGCTCAGGTCCACCACTTCGCGGGCTTGTGCGACGTAGTAGGCCAGTTGCTCGTCGCTGCGGGCCATCGATTTGTCGAGAGCGGTTTCGATGCGCTCGAGGTGCTCGACCAGCTTGTCGTTGGACTGACTGAAAAGCTGCACGGCCGTGCCGAAGGCTTCGCCCAGGCTGGCGACCTCGACGGCGCTGCCCGTAATGTGAGCTGCGGCGTCGGTCAGTTTGACGCTCTCTGTCTGGGCCGTGTTGGTGAATTGCGACCCCACGCGTTCAAAGAGCTCGGAGGAGTTGGCGATCAACGCGTCGACGGCGTCGCGCTGTTGTGTCGAGGCGTGATTTACAGCATCGAGCAGTGTGCTCAGCGTTTCCATCAGGCGACCGCGTTCTTCGAGCAACTCGTTGTCGCGGGCCATGCCATCGGACAAGCGTTGACGCAATTCGGAGATGACCGAGGCGGCTGCCCTGGGTGCCTCTGCGGCGGTTTGCACCAACTGGGCGACTTCTGCGATTGTGTCGCGCGCTTGGGTCTGGGTGTGGGTGGACAGTTCCTGCGCAGTTTGGGTCAGCGTGTCGCAGATTTCTTGCTGACGGAGGGCGGCCTGTGTGCTGGCCTGTTCCCATTCCTGGCGCAATGTAAGGGCGGTGTTTTCCAGGGAGACATTCAACGAGGACGCGATGTCGTCGAACGAGTTATGTAGCGTCGACGCGGTATTTTCCAGCGTGGTGCTTAGCGTGGTGGTAGTGCCTTGCAGTGAGGCGCTCAACGAGGCCGCCGTGTCTTCCATCGAGGCGTTCAATGAGTTGGCAGTGGTTTCGATCGATGTATTCCACGTGGACGCGATGTGATCGAGCGATGCCTTCCAGTTGTCCAGGCGTTGTTGGTCTTGTGCGATCAGTTGCGCTTGCAGGTCGGCGTGCGACTGACGGAGTTCGGCGATGACGCTGGCCGCGGCCTTGGGTGCCTCGGATACCGTGTGCAGCAACTGAGACACTTCGGTGATGGTGTCGCGGGCTTGCGCCTGGGTCTGCGACGACAATTCTTGTGCGGTTTTCGCCAAGGTGTCGCAGATGGTTTGCTGGCGCTCGGTGGCATGTGTGCTGGCCTGCGCCCATTCCTGGCGCAAGGTTGAGGCGGTGTCCGTCAGCGCGGTACTTAGTGACGATGTGGTGCCTGCTAAGGACGCACTCAAGGAAGACGCCGTGTTCTCCATCGACGTGTGCAGTGTACTGGCGGTGGCTTCCAGGTTGGTATTGAGCGCGCTGGCCGTGGTTTCGAGCGAGGTATTCCAATTCGACGCGATGTGATCGAGCGAGGCTTTCCAGTTGTCCAGGCGCTGTTGGTCTTGTGCGATCAGTTGGGCTTGCAGGTCTGCGTGTGACTGGCGGAGTTCGGCGATGACGCTGGCCGCGGCCTTGGGCGCCTCGGATACCGTGTGCAGCAACTGAGACACTTCGGTGATGGTGTCACGGGCTTGCGCCTGGGTCTGCGACGACAATTCTTGTGCGGTTTTCGCCAAGGTGTCGCAGATGGTCTGCTGGCACTCGGTGGCGTGCGTGCTGGCCTGCGCCCATTCTTGGCGCAGGGTCGACGCGGTGTCTGTCAGCGCGGCACTCAGGGACGATGTGGTGCCTGCCAGTGTGGTGTTCAGGGACGAAGTGGTGCCTTCCAGCGCGGCACTCAAGGACGATATCGTACTTTCCAGCGACGTGTTCAATCCGGTAGCGATGTGATCCAAAGCCCCTTTCCAGGTGTCCAGGCGTTGTTGATCATGCTCGGCGAGCTTGTTTTGCAACGCAGTGTGAGATTGATCGACACTGCGCAGCAGGGACGTGGCGTGTTGTTCCAGACCGGCGGTCGCGGCGATCAGTACACGTTGATTTTCCTCGGTCAGCTTGGCGTTGGTCCGCTCTTGTTGAGCGAGTGCCTGATTCCATATGTCGGCCACTGATGAGGTGGTGGCTTCGAAACGGCCGGACAGGCTTTCCAGTTGTTGGCGTATGGCGATGGCGAGGGTGTCTTGCCAGGCGCTGGTTTCGCGTGCCAGACCGGCCAGCGTGGATTGCACGGCAGGTTGGATGGCGTCGCCTGCTACGCGGGCGCTATCCATCACGCTTTGCTTGAGTGATTGCTCGATGGCGGTGGCCAGTCCGGTATAGGCCATCTCGGTTTTGCCGTAAAAGGCATCCTGGCTGGCGGCCAGGCGTTCGTGCAGCGTCTGGCTTTGCTTTTCCATGGCCGTCATCATGGCTTGTAGCCGTTCGACCAGAACGGGCATGGCCTCGGCCTGTTGCTGCATCAATTTGTACGTCTGCTCGCCCTGGTGGTTTTGCGAGTAAGGGCGCAGTGTGGTCGCGATCAGGACGTCCAGTTGTTGTGCGGCCTCGACGCGCGAGCGGCGGCAGAGCGCCGCCAGCATGCCCAGGGCAGCTGATGTTGCGACCCCTGCGACCGAGGTGCCAAAAGCAAAACCCAGGCCCTGGACGGGCGCTGCCAACGAGGCGCGGATGGCTTGCAGATCGACGGCGCTTTCAAGGGCGGCGCCAGTGCCTCGCAAGGTGGCGACCATGCCGAGGAAGGTGCCGAGCATCCCCAGCAACACCAGCAATCCCACTAAGTAGGGTGTCAGGCCGGGACCGGGCAGGGCGACACGCTGGCCCTCGATGCGCAGGCGCGTCGCGCCGCGCAAGCTGGGATGCAATTGGCTGAGCCAGCTATCCAGGCTGGAGGGGGCAACCGTCAGGCCGGACACGGCGCCTGACAGCGTATTTGTCCCGCGTTGATAGCGTTGCAGTTCAACCGCCCCGATCACATAGACCAGGCCGATCAGGAGGATGATCGCCAGCGCGAGCGGGTTGGTACCCAGGTAACCGGTACCGATCCAGCCTACAACGGCCAGACCGGCCAGGAAAACGACAAGGGAGAGAATGTTTCGGGTCATAGGGTACGGGTGGCACGGTCAACTGGTGCGCAGCGCGGCCAGCAAGCCTTCGATCGGTTGTAAACGGATGTCCAGTTCGGCCAGCAGCACACTACGCATATCTTTGCGAAAGGTGGCGAGCCAGAGGGGAATGACCGGCGCGACCGGTTTGCTGGCGCGAGGGTTCGCGCTAACACGGGTATTGGCCAATGGGACGGCGCGGGTCAGAGTCTGGACGGCGGGAGAGGGGGCAGCGAGCGCCGCCGCCTGTACCTCGCTGGATGGCGAGGCCGGGATAGTTGTTGCCGAGGCCTCGGCAGCCTTGACTGCGCGTTCTTGGGCCTCTTGCTCGGCTTTTTGGGCCGCTTGTTTCATGCGGTTGAAGTGTCTTTCCAGCAACTGCGGCACCGTGGCCAGTAGTTGGCGTTCCTGGATGCTCAACGAGCGCTCGACGATGGCGTCAACCATGGCCAGTCGCGCCCGCTCTGGCGTCTGGGCCGCGAGGATGGCGCGCAAGCTGCCTCGCAACTTGGCGATACTGGCCTCCATCGCTTGCTGGATCGTCTGATACCGTTTCCGGTAAATCGTGTAGTCGACGGGAATCTCTGGCACCGGGCCAGCGGTAACGGTCTTCGCGTCGCGTTGCGAGGGGACGAACACGTCCGCCGTGAACGCTTTTTCGTCCGCGATGGCATAGGCCAGCGCGGCGCGCATGCGTTCGTATTCCTGGAGCTCAGTGCTGTCCAGGGTGTTGGGGTTGGCGGCGACAGCCAATGGGCCTCGTTCCAGCACGGTGGAAAGGGCGATCGCATCCGTCCAGCCTAACCATAGGCTGAGCCGTTCTGAGAGAGGTTGGCGGGATTCAGAAACGTCAGCGTCCGTCAGACGAGCAAGCAGACGGATAAGCGTGGGGCCGCTGACACCTGTGCGCCGGGGTACTTGCACCATACGTGCCAGAGTCAAAATGCGCCAGTTTACAAGGTGTGCGGCGCACGGGCACGTTTTGCAACCGGTTTGCTGGTTTTTAGCCCCTGTCGGACTGAAAAAATCGATAAATTACGCATAATCGTGTCGGATGTATTGGGTTCTAGAGTTGCTGCTGCGCTTGGTCCTGCAGACATTGTTGTAGGTAACGCGCCGCATCGCTGAGCGCCCGATCGTGCGCCCAGACCAGGGCGAGCACAGGGTCGGACAGGGTCAGTAAATGCCGTGCCAACAGCCCTTGCCGCTGCGCGTAGCGCGCACCCAGGGTTTCGACAATCGCAATTCCCAGTCCTTCGCTGGCCAATGCGCAGGCGGTGGACGACTGGGCAACTTCGATGATCGGTTGAAAAACCAACCCTTGTCCTTCGGTGGCCTGCCGGGTGGCGCGGCCGGCGGGCAACGCGGTCGCCAGGACCACAGGCGAGGCGGCCGCCACCATATCGAGCGTCAATGCTGATCGTCCCGCCCAGGTATGGTCGGGACGCATTACGGCGTACAAGCTCAATGGACTGAGGGTTTGGCTGCCGACCCGGGTCAGATCCGCAGGCGATCCGATGATGATGCCCAAATCAATGCGGTGATCCACGGCCATTTCAATAATTTCCAGTGCGGTGCCCGCGCGTACGGTCGTGGTGACCGACGGATGTCGCTGGCGCATGGCGGCCAACGCGGGGGGCAGCAGGCTGGAGGCCGCTATTGCGACGGCGCCGACGGCCAGACGGGACAGCGCGCCCTGGCGGATATCGCCCGCCAAGCGGTCGACGGCTTCGATACCCGCCAGCGCGTTGAGGACTTCGGGGATCAGGGTGCGTCCCTGACTGGTGAGTTGCAGGCGACGGCTTTCGCGACTGAACAGCGCAAAGCCCAGACGAATTTCCATGTCGCGCAACAGGGCGCTCGCGGCAGGCTGGGTCATGTTGGATGCCGCCGCGGCCGCCGTCACGGTGCCGCGCTGGTACATGGCACGCAACAAGGTCAGTTCGCGTCGATTAAACATATGAAATTTGTATGAACTCAGTCTATCTATCTATTTGACCATATGATTGAGAGGTGACCACAATTCAGGCTGTCTTGTTTTCTGTGGCGGTGCGTGTCGCAAGCGATTGACGCATCGTTACGCTGAGTCTGGATGCCATGAGTGCCAATACGATTGTCTCTGTAACCTGCATCCCGATGCGGTTGCCTTTTTTTCACTGGAGTCCTCCCCCCTTGTTTGCGGGTCGTCCGCGCGACAAGCTCGATAGTGCGTTGGTGCGGGTGCAGACCCAGGATGGGATGGTGGCGTGGGGCGAGTCGTATTGCGTGGAGCCGCGTGCGCTGGAGGCGGTTTTCGATACCCTGATTGCGCCGCTGGCTTGCGGCAAAGACGCCGCAGATCAGACCTTATTGCCGGTTATGCAGCGCACGCTGCATAACCTGGGGCGCTCGGGGCCGGTCGTGCATGCCTTGGCAGGGCTGGACATCGCCCTGTGGGATTTACGTGCCAAACGCGAAAAGGTCCCGCTTTATAGTTTGCTGGGCGGCAAGCGTCGCGAGCGGGTGCGTGTCTATGCCTCGTTGCTGCAGTATTACGGTGACGCACAACGTCTGGACGATGTCGTGACGCGCGCGCTGGGCGAGGGATATACCGCAATCAAACTGCACGAACGCACGGCCGCGGCCTTGGGGGCGGCGCGCGTTGCGGCGGGTCCGCAGATCCCCATCATGGTGGATACGAATTGCGCATGGCTACCGGACGAAGCCCCCGACGCCATTGCCGCCATGATGCCGCATGACCCTTATTGGATCGAAGAACCCCTGTGGCCACCCGAGGACGACCAGGCGCTGATGCGATTGAAGCGAGCGTGTGCCGTGCCTTTGGCGGTCGGGGAGAACGCCAGTAGTGTTTATGCTTTGGCGCGTTTGATCGAGCAGCAGGCGGTGCAGTATGTCCAGCCCAGTGTGATCAAGCTGGGCTTGAGCGCGGCGTGGGCCTTGGCGCAGCAATGCCAGGCGACGACCGTATGCTGCGCACCGCAGGTGGCCTTTTTTGGGCCGGGATACTTGGCGAGCCTGCATCTGATCGCGGCCCAGCAGCAAGAGGTCTCGCTGGAGCGCCTGTACGTCGAACTGGCGCACGTACCCTATGGTGAAACGGTGCCGATCGAGGCGGGCTGGGTGAACGTGCCCGATACGCCAGGGCTGGGAGCGGATCCCGAGCCGGCGCTCATGCAGGGCAAGTACCGACAGTAAACGCATATATATAAAGCGGAATACCAATAACCGGATACGCAAAACAGGAGACACGATGAAATCATCACGCAGAACATTTATGGTGGGCGGCGCGGCACTCGGGCTTGGCGTGATCGCCGCCACCAGAGGGCGGCCCGCAGTGGCCGCGGACTATCCGGCTGATGCCGTGCGCATGATCGTTCCTTATCCTCCCGGTGGCGCGACGGATGTGCTGGGGCGCATGGCGGCCCAGACCTATACAGAGGCATTTGGACAATCGTTTGTCGTGGAAAACCGTGGGGGAGGCGGCACGACGATCGGGACGCGCGCGTTGGCGACAGCCAAGCCCGATGGCTACACGATCGGGATGGTGGACTCTACGTTTACGATCAATCCCGGCCTGTTGGGCGATCGTGTGCCTTATGACACCCTGAAAGACTTCTTGCCGATTTCCCTGATGGCGACAGCGACATTTGTCCTGGTGGTGCATCCGTCGGTGCATGCGCAGGATTTGGCGCAATTCATTCGCCTGGCCAAATCCAAACCAGCGAGTTTGTCCTATGGATCGGCGGGGGTGGGCAGCGGCCCGCACCTGGCAGGTGAGCAACTGCGGCAAGAGGCCGCGATCGATATCTTGCATGTCCCGTATCGAGGCGGTGGTACGGTCTTTACCGATTTGCTTGGGGGGCAGATACAGTTTGCGTTTGCCACGGTGCCGAGCATGCGCGCACATATTCAGGCGGGCAAGCTGCGGGCGTTGGCGGTGACCAGCGAGCAACGCTCATCACTATTGCCTGATGTACCGACTTTTAGCGAGCAGGGGCTGCCAGGCGTGAATCTTTCCCCATTGTTCGGTTTGATCGCACCTGCAGGCGTACCTTCTGCGGTGATCGATAAATTGTCGTCGACCGTGAGTACCTCAATCCGGTCGGGCAGCTTGCACAAGGCGTTGCTGGAAAAGGGCTTTAATCCGGTAGGGAGTACGCCGGCCGAGTTCGAGCAGCGTATCCAGGCCGACGTGGCCAAGTGGATCGAGTTAATTCAGCGTGGCGGGATCAAGGTAGAGTGAACGCAGCACGACCTGCTGCGTTCACCGATGTCCCTTCCCTGTGACGTTACTGATTGCCCGTTGCCTCACAGGCTGCCCTGTGCCCACAACTGCAGTTTGTTGGCGAAGATCTGCCGTACCCGAGCCGCGTTGCCGTCCGAAAACCCGGCGCTGTGAGGGGAGGCAATCACATTTTTCAAGCCCCAGATCGGGGAGTCGGCAGGCAGGGGTTCGTGATAGAACACATCGAGAAAAGCCCCGCCCAGTCGGCCGTCTTGTAGTGCGTGAACGAGTGCGGGCTCGTCGATGACATGGCCGCGCGCGACATTGATCACGCAAGCATGCGCCGGCAGGAGCGTCAGCAAGTCCGCACTGATCAACCCCCGTGTAGCGTCAGTCAGAGGGCAAGCCAGGATGAGCCAGGATGCCGTGGGCAATACCTCATGCAACTGGTCATAGCGCACGGTGCGCAAGTCCGGACCTGCGGGCTCCCCGCTGTGCCGGGCGACGGAGACCTCCAGGCCCAATACTTGCAGCAACTGCCCAATACGCTGTCCGATGCCTCCCCAGCCGACGACGACCGCATGTTGTCCCTGCAGGTCGCGCGGGGTCTTGCCTTCGCCCAGCAGGGGTTCCCATGAGTGCTGTTGCTGCGCCTGCAGGATCTGCGGGAGCTTGCGTGCCAGAGCCAGCAGACCCGTCAACGCGGATTGGGCGACGACCGCATCTGACGCACCGTGCGAGGCGGTCACACGCACCCCGCGCTGCTGTTGCTGTTGGTAAAAATCGCGATCGATCCCTGCGGAATGAACGTGCAGCCATTGCAGATTTGGCGCGGCACGCAGCGCCGTATAAAAACGCTCCGTATCGGGCATGATCTCGAACTTGGTCGAACGGCCTGTGACGTCCCGGGAAATAAAAGCGGCCTCGATGTGAGCCGCGATTTCGTCCCCGGGGTGGCACAACTTGATGGCGCGTTCCAGCGTCGGGAGCAAGGGCGCCAGGAGCGGCGCTTCCCGCTCTGAGCATAGGATATGCAGTGGCGCGGTATCGCTCACTGTGCCGCTACGTCCGCTTGCTCGACGATCTTCTTCCATTTTTCGTATTCGACATGAGTGAATTTATCAAAATCTTCTGGTGTGCCGCCCACGGCGATCGCACCTTCGCTCAGCATGTTGTCCTTGAGGCCGGATAGCGCATCATTGACGCCTTTGTTGATTTTTGCGATGACATCCGGCGGGGTGTCCTTGGGCGCGAAGAAACCAAACCATGAGCCCGCGTCAAAGTCTTTAAAGCCCTTTTCCTGGACGGCGGGCAGGTCAGGCAGCGAAGCCAGTCTCTTGTCCGTACTGACTGCCAGGGCACGCAGCTTACCGGCGCGGATTTGCCCCATGACCGAGGGCGCGGTCGCGAACATAAAGTCCAGTCGGCCGGCGATCAGATCGTTGATGGCATCGGCGCCCTTATAGGGAACGTGGGTTGCATTGGCCCCCAGGTGCTGCATCAGCAGATAGCTGGACAGATGCGAGGAGGTGCCGACGCCGGTCGAGCCATAGTTCAGGTCTTTTTTCGATTTGGCGTACTTGATGAAATCATCGAAATTCTTGATCGGCAGCTCTGGCGGTACAACCAGTACGTTGGGAACCGTCGCAATCTGGACGATGGGGGTCAAGTCGGTCAGCGGGTCGTAACTCAGCTTTTTCAGAGAGGGATTCACCGCGATCGGGCCGACCGAGTCGACGATCAGGGTGTACCCGTCAGGTTCCGAGCGCACCACATATTCGGTGCCGATATTGCCGCCCGCGCCAGGGCGGTTTTCTACGATGAACGACTGTTTCAGTGATTGAGCCAGTTTCTCGCTCGTGGCGCGCGTGAGCTTGTCGGTGGTGCCGCCTGCCGTGAATGCCACGATGACTTTGACGGGCCGATCGGGATACTCGGCGTGCGCGGGCAGGGCCGTGCCCAGGGCCAGGATACCGGCGCTCAGCAGGGAAATGCAGCTTTTCTTCATAAGGAGTCTCCTCGTTATTTTCTTTGTATTGCGTGGCGTCTACTGGAGAACCAGCGCCCACCGCTGTCGTACATCAGCCGCATCGGATGATGCGGCTGTGCTTGATGGCAAATCAGACCTTGCGTAAAAAAAACTGCATGCGAGCGCCCGACCCGCGGGGGACCGCTTAGTTGCGATAGCTGTTGTCCATCCGGTCCAGCTTGCGCAACAACGCCGGCCACTCCATGACGCCGTACGGGCGACGCGTGCCAGGCTGGTAGTTATTCCAGGTTTCTTCGAGGACCTCGGGCGAAATGGTCTGTAGGGGTTGTTGCGTCGCTTGGGCCGCCAGTTGTGCCCGGCAGGAGAGTTCCAGGCGATGCATCCAGTTGAAGGCCTCGCCCACGGTGCGGCCCACCGTCAAGGCGCCGTGGTTGCGCAGGATCAGGGCTTCCCCGTTGCCCAAGTCCTCAATCAACGAGGCTTGTTCTTTGGTATCCAGCACCACGCCTTGATAGTCGTGATAACCGATTTTCAGAAAGCGCATGGCGGTTTGCGTGGCCGGTACCAAGCCACAAGCCAGGGACGAGACGGCCATCGAGGCCCAGCTGTGCGTGTGAATGACGCAATCGACCTCATGGCGGGCGGCGTGTACGGCACTGTGGATGACGTAGCCGGCCTTGTTGATACCGTAGTCCAGATCACCAAAGTCGGGTTTGGACAGAATATTGCCGGCCAGGTCGACCTTGATCAGGCAGGATGCGGTGATTTCCTCGTACATCATGCCGTACGGGTTGATCAGAAAGGCGCCGTCTTCGTCGGGCACCCGAGAGGAGATGTGGTTGGCCATCATGTCGGCCATGCCATAGATTTCCACCAGCCGATAACAGGCGGCCAGATCGACACGTGCTTTCCATTCTGCTTCTGAACATTGATCCCGCATGGAAGGGATTTGCAGTACGCCGGTGTGACTCATGGTGATCTCTGGTTTTTCTGTGGCTTGAGGTGATCGCTGGCCGAAGGTAATGGCTTGTCTCGGGAATAAGTTACTACTGTAATGGTGATTGCCGGCTTGCGATATTGAAGATACCTAAAGAGGGCTTCACGGATGGTGAAGTGCGCGGGCGTGCCGTCGCGAATGGCGGCGCGTCCGAGCGCCAGGGCCGAGGCTGGGCAAAATGGGAGGGGCGCGGTACTCTGTATCATCCCGCAGGCTTGTATCAGTTTGCCCAATTTCCACGAAGGAATAGCCTCATGAAATACCGTCGTCTCGGTACCAGCAATTTGCGTGTTTCCCCATTGTGCCTGGGAACCATGATGTTTGGTGAGCAAACCCCGTTTGATGAGGCAGAGCGTATCGTTGCCTCGGCACGCGAGGCCGGGATCAACTTTATCGATACGGCGGACGTCTATAACGGCGGCCGGTCAGAAGAGGTCGTGGGAAAGCTGCTGGGCGGCCAACGCCATGATTGGGTGTTGGCGACCAAACTCGGTAACGCCGTTGCCAAGGCCCCCAACCATTCGCATTACTCCCGTCAGTGGGTGGTGCAAAGTGTGGAGACCAGTTTGGCCCGACTGGCGACGGATTACATCGATATCCTGTACATGCATCGCGATTTTCACGAAGAAAATCTCGAAGAGGCAATTCGTGCCTTGGGGGATTTGATTCGCGCGGGCAAGCTGCGCAGTTTTGGTCTTTCCAATTTCCGCGGCTGGCGGATCGCGGAGGTCGTGCGTTTGTGCCGTGAGTTGAACGTGCCGCAACCGGTGGTGTGCCAGCCGTACTACAACATGTTGAACCGGGGCCCCGAGGTCGAGATTTTGCCGGCTTGCGGCCATTATGGCCTGGGCGTGGTGCCCTACAGCCCCATCGCCCGAGGGGTGTTGACGGGGAAGTATGCGCCCGGACAGGCGCCGGCGGCCGACACCCGTGCAGGCCGCGGCGACAAGCGCATTCTGGATACCGAATTCCGCGAAGAGTCCCTGCGAATCGCCGCCGAGCTGACGGCGTATAGCGAAGGGCGCGGTGTCAAACCCGGTCATTTTGCGACGGCCTGGGTGTTGGCCAACCCGCTGATTTCCTCGGTGATCGCCGGGCCGCGTACGCTGGCGCAAATGCAGGACTACTATGCGGCCGTGGATGTACAGATCACGCCCGAGGAAGAAACCATGGTCAACGGATGGGTAACGCCGGGTCATGCCTCGACGCCGGGGTATAACGATCCTAGTTACCCATTTTATGGTCGGCCAGTGGCCATAGCCGGGTAAACCGCGACATCGCGGCCGGCACAAGCGGGGCCGGTGACGCCTTCGGCCCCGCATCTGGTCCCGTTACACTGATATCAGACGTCCTACATCACGCGGCTAGCTCGCGATTTGCCCCATCGGCTTGAAATACGCCAACTCGCCGCTATATACGTAGCATGGTTATGAGGGCAAGCTCATGAGATCGCGAGATTTTTCATCCTGGATCTGGGGCGATGCACAATCGCTGCTGGAGCACGCCGAGCGCCTGCATCGACAGTTGCTGCGCGCAGGACCCGCGGATGCACCCCACTGGGAACCCCCGGTGGACATTATCGAGACCGCTACCGCTGTTTTGGTTTATGTCGCGCTGCCTGGCGTACCGTCCGAGCGGCTGGTCGTGGCGTTCGATCCTGGCGGTATCACGGTTTCGGGGGTACGCCCCATGCCGTGTGCGGCCAATGCCCGCATTCACCGATTTGAAATTCCCTATGGCCGTTTCCGCCGCCGCATTGCGTTGCCGTTGCACGCGCTTGAGCCGGAATCCTCTACGCTGGCAGACGGCTGCCTGGTGTTGACGCTGACTAAAGTAAGGGAGGCTCCATGAGCGATACCCGTGTTTTGCCCGATGACGCACGCATCATCATTCCGTTGCGCGATGCGGTGTTGTTTCCGGGCGTGTTGTCGCCCGTGACGGTGCGACGGGAATCCTCTGTCGCGGCCGCGCAAGAGGCCGTCAAGACCGAGCGTCCCGTCGGTTTTCTGTTGCAGCGTGATCCGTCTAAAGACGAGGTGGGACCCAATGACCTGTGCTGGGTTGGGACCGAAGGTCCGATCGCCCGCTACATCACCGGGCAAGAGGGCGCCCATCACTTGCTGGTGCAGGGGCAGTCGCGCTTTCGTGTCCTGGAGTTCCTGACGGGTTGGCCGTTCATGGTGGCTCGCGTCGCCGAGGTCGAGGCGAGCGACACGCAGGACAGCCAGATCGAGGCGCGTTTTCTGCAACTGAAAGAGCAGGCGACTGACGCCATCACCCTGTTGCCCAATGTGCCTGACGAGCTCATCGGCGTCGTACGCGGTATCGAGTCGCCCGGCCTGTTGGCCGACATGGTGACGCACATGATCGACATCAAGCCAGAGCAAAAGCAGGACATTCTGGAAACGTTCGACTTGCCGACTCGTCTGGACAAGTCCATCGAACTGTTGGCCGGGCGCGTCGAAGTTCTGCGACTGTCCAAGGAAATCGGTGACCGTACCCGGGCGCAATTTGATGAGCGGCAGCGCGAGACCGTGCTGCGCGAACAATTACGTCAGATCCAGAAAGAACTCGGCGAAGTCGATGACAGCGCCGTCGAGATTGCGCGCCTGAAAGACGCCATCGAAGCGTCGGGCATGCCCGACGAGGTGCTGAGCCATGCCCGCAAAGAATTGGGCCGTTTGCAACGCATGGGCGAGACCAGCGGCGAGTCGGCCATGTTGCGCACCTACGTCGAGTGGCTGACGGAGCTGCCCTGGAAACAGACGCTGCAGCCGCCGATTGATTTGGCAGAAGCCCGCAAAGTGCTGGACGATGATCACTTTGGCCTGGACAAGATCAAGCGCCGTATCCTGGAATATCTGGCGGTGCGCAAGCTCAACCCGCAGGGGCGTAGCCCGATTCTGTGCTTTGCCGGACCACCTGGGGTAGGCAAGACCTCGCTGGGGCAATCCATTGCGCGGGCGACCGGGCGCGCCTTTCAGCGCGTGGCCTTGGGTGGCGTCCATGACGAAGCCGAGATTCGCGGTCACCGGCGCACATATCTGGGCGCATTGCCAGGCAATATCATTCAGGCGATGCGGCGTGCCGGGACGAATAATGTCGTGCTGATGCTCGACGAGATCGACAAGCTCGGCGCCGGCGGTTTTCATGGCGACCCGGGCAGTGCCTTGCTCGAGGTGCTGGATCCCGAGCAAAACCATAAATTCCGCGACAATTACTTAGGCGTGGATTTCGATTTGTCGCACGTGATGTTCATCTGCACGGCCAATATGCTGGACACGATTCCGGGGCCGTTGCGCGACCGGATGGAGATTATTCAACTGCCCGGTTACACGGAAGAAGAAAAAATCCAGATCGCGCGCCGCTATCTGGTCGCGCGTCAATTCGAGGCCAACGGCCTCAAGCCAGAGCAAGCTGAGCTGACCGATGCGGCCTTGTCATCCATCGTGGCCGATTACACCCGCGAGGCGGGCGTACGTCAGCTCGAGCGCGAGGTGGGTGCGGTGTTGCGCCATGCCGCCATGCAGGTGGCCGAAGGCAAGACCGAGCACATCGTCATTGATGCTGCGGACTTGCCCGATATCCTGGGCGCTCATCGTTTCGAAAACGAGGTCGCGCTGCGTACCAGTGTGCCCGGCGTGGCGACTGGGTTGGCCTGGACCCCCGTGGGCGGAGATATCCTCTTTATCGAGGCGAGCAAGACGCCGGGTGGCGGTCGTTTGATTTTGACCGGCCAACTCGGCGATGTGATGAAAGAGTCGGCGCAGACGGCGTTGACGCTGGCCAAAATCTGGAGCGGAGATGCGCTGGAGAAAACCGACGTGCACATACACGTTCCCGCCGGTGCCACGCCCAAGGATGGGCCTAGCGCCGGGGTCGCCATGTTCCTGGCGCTCGCGTCATTGCTGTCTGGGCGTCCGGTGCGTTCGGATGTGGCGATGACGGGTGAGGTCAGCCTGCGCGGTCTGGTGCTGCCGATCGGCGGTCTCAAGGAAAAAACCCTGGCGGCGCTGCGGGCGGGCATCACCACGGTGATGATCCCGCGGCGCAATGAGAAGGATATCGACGATGTCCCTGCCGAGGCGCGACAGAAGCTGAAGTTCCTGCTGCTCGATCGGATCGAAGACGCGATTCGCTATGCGATCGACGGGCAGGAAACCCCGGCGGNGGCCACCCCTGTGGCCGCTGCCCCCGTGGCCCAGGCCTAGTAGAGGGTAGGGGCTGGCAATGCAATCAGGGTGATGCCGCTGTTATTTCGGGATCACCCCGCACGCGATGCGGCCCGCCCCGCCGCCCAGCGGTTTGGGATGATCGCTGTGATTGTCGCCACCCGCATGCACCATCAATGCCCGTCCCTGGACGCCGGATAACTTCAGGCGCGGGGCAAGCACCGGCGTCGTAGCGGTGCCGTCCGCACCGACATACAGCGCTGGCAGGTCGCCACGATGGGCATCGTCATCCCAGGGTGTGCCGTGTTTTTTGGTGCCATCCGGGTCGTAATGGCCACCGGCACCGCCCGCTGGGACTGTCTTGCCGTCCTTTTGGGTGGCATCGCAACTACCGTTTTCATGGACGTGGAATCCGTGCACACCGGGTGGCAGATCCTTCAGGTTGGGTGTCAGCACCAGGCCGTACTTGCTCTCGGCCAGGCTGACCGAGCCGATTTCCTGGCCTGGGCCTTTGTCCGTGGTCAAGTGCACCGGCACCGTGACATCGGCATAGGCGTTTGCAGCCAGGCCAAGCAATCCGGCTAACAACGTGTTTTTCAGATGACGCTTCATAAGTTCCTCCAGCAAAGCACATAGGGCAGCGGCGAACGGCGAACACCCCTGTTGAAACTCGCAAGCAAGTATTTAGGGTACACACGCCAACCAATCCCCGGCAAGAAAATCGCCTGAGAATTTCAAGAAAAATAACGACAAAGCGTGACTAGGGAACGGTTGGCTGCGGTGGTTCAATATCCGGTATCAACCGTTTCCCCAGGCTGACGACCTCATCTTGCTGGAATGCCAGCTTTTTGTAAAACGCCACGACGGCGGCATTGCCGCTGCGCACTAACAGACTGATTTTTGGACAACCCATGGCCAGCAGTCGATGTTCGACTTCCTGCATCAATGCGCCGGCATAACCGCGTCGCTGATATGCCGGTGCCACCGCCAGATAGTTGACCCATCCCCGGTGTCCATCGTAGCCCGCCATGACGGCAGCCACGACATTGCTCCCCACTGTTCCGACCAGAAACATCTCGGGTTGTACCGTCATTTTGCGGGCAATGTCCTTGTAAGGGTCGTTCCAGGGGCGCGTCAGTTGGCAGTCGTGCCACAGTTGTACGACGGCATCAGCATCCGCAGGTTGAAAGGGCCGGATAGAAAACTCGGGGGCATGCATGCGTTGTTCCTTTAAGTTTCTACAATAATAGCCATATCGACAAAACGTAGAGAACGGAGACTTTGGATGGATGCGGATTTTTGGCTGGAACGTTGGCGTGATGGGCGCACGCATTTTCATCAGGCACGCGTGACACCGCTGTTGGCGAAATACTGGCCCACGCTGGAGGTGCCTGCGGGCGGCAAAGTGCTGGTGCCGCTGTGTGGCAAGTCGCTGGATATGGTGTGGCTGGCAGAGCAAGGGCATCAGGTGCTGGGCGTCGAGCTGTCGGCCCTGGCGGTGGAGCAGTTTTTCGCTGAAAACGACCTGCAGCCCGTCGCTCGCGATGCCGACCAGGGGCGTTATTTCATCGCGGGAAACATCGAAATTTTTTGCGGCGATATTTTCGCTTTGGGGGCGGACGTATTGGGGAATTGCGTGGGAGCCTACGATCGTGCCGCGTTAGTGGCGTTGCCCACGGAAATGCGCGAGCGGTATGCCAAGCATGTCTATGGTCAGTTATCCGACGCTTACCGGGGGCTGCTGATCACCCTGGATTATGAGCAAAGCCAGATGGAGGGGCCGCCGTTTTCTGTGCGCGACGACGAGGTGCAGGCGATATACGCGGCCCATTCGGATGCGATATTGATCGACCGGCGGGATATCCTGACAAAAGAACCGAAGTTTATAGAGCGGGGGTTAAAGCAACTGGATACGTTGGTGTTTAGACTGCAGCGACACATCGGCTAGCGTGCCGTATCGGAGAGGCCATGAGCGTTCGCATCGTAAGATTGGGATCACCACGTGCTGACCACGAGGGTCTGCGCATTGGCACGGTGCGGCGTCCGCCGCGCGGCGTGCCCAAGGCCGAATTCGCCAGTCGAAATTATTACGATGTCTGGCTCCCCATCTTGTCGCCTAGCCCCGAGCTAGTGACACAGGCGCTGGCCGTCACTAACGATACCCAATGGCGAGGCGTCGCTCGCAAAATGCAAGCCGAGCTCAATCACGGCGACGCAGCCAAAGTGCTGGATATGCTGGCGGCGTTGTCCGCCACCACGGATTTTTCTGTGGGTTGCTACTGCGAAGACGAAAATCGCTGCCATCGCAGCGTGCTACGCCAATTGCTGGCCGATCGCGGTGCCGTTCTGGCGTGACGCGTTGCCCCTCCCGGGGGCGTATCGAGCCATAGGTTGATTTTTATCAACGATTGAACATCGTTGCGCCCGGATGGGCGCGGGGCAGGCTTTATCGTCATGACTTGCTCGTGGACGAGCCTGTTGGGTGCTGGTGACGATGATTTGTGTCGATTATTGCGAATATTGACGCAATGTGCCGCGTGCAGTAATGTACCCAAGCTTTGCCTGTAAGTTGATCGTCGACAAGGACACCCTCGATGACATCTCTTTCGCGCAATCTTGTCAGGCCGCCTCCGTAGCGCCTAAGCATCTTGTAGCCCTCTACAAATGCCACCAGGAGCCTGACAATGAGTTATTTCCTCGATCGCCTCAAATACTTTACCCGCGCCAAAGAGTCTTTCTCTGATGGGCACGGTAGTGTGGTTCAAGAAGATCGGGGGTGGGAAAAAGCCTATCGCGATCGTTGGCAGCACGACAAGATCGTACGATCAACGCATGGCGTGAATTGCACAGGTTCCTGTTCCTGGAAAATCTACGTCAAGGGTGGGATCGTCACCTGGGAAACCCAGCAGACGGATTATCCCCGCACACGTCCCGGCATGCCGAATCACGAACCCCGCGGCTGTTCGCGTGGCGCGTCGTATTCCTGGTATTTGTATAGCGCCAATCGCGTCAAATATCCGATGCTGCGTGGCCGATTGGCCCGTCTGTGGCGCGAGGCCCGCAAGACGATGACGCCGCTGGCCGCGTGGGAACACATCTGTACGACACCGGGTCTATCGGATGACTACAAGCGCGTGCGCGGTATGGGCGGATTTGTACGGGCGACCTGGAACGAGGTCAATGAGCTGATTGCCGCCGCCAACGTCTACACCATCAAGCGCTATGGGCCCGATCGTGTCATCGGCTTTTCGCCGATTCCCGCGATGTCCATGGTGTCGTTCTCCGCCGGCAGTCGGTATCTGTCGTTGCTGGGCGGCACGATCCTCAGTTTTTACGACTGGTACTGCGACTTGCCGCCCTCTAGCCCGCAAACCTGGGGCGAGCAAACCGACGTTGCCGAGTCCGCGGATTGGTACAACTCGAGCTTTATCGTGATGTGGGGCTCGAATGTGCCACAGACGCGTACGCCGGATGCCCATTTCATGGTCGAGGCACGGTATCGTGGCGCCAAAGTCGTGTCGATTTTCCCTGACTATGCCGAGGGCGCGAAGTTCGGCGACGTGTGGCTGCATCCCAAGCAGGGCACCGATGCCGCCTTGGCGCTGGCGATGGGACATGTGATCCTCAAAGAGTTTCACCTGGAGGGCAAGAGCGACTATTTTCGTGAGTACTGCAGGCAGTATTCGGATATGCCATTCCTGGTGCGCCTGATACGCCAGGGCACACATTACGTACCCGAGCGCATGCTGCGCGCGTCGGACTTCCCCGACGGACTGGGACAAACAAACAACCCCGAATGGAAGACCGTGGCCTGTCGTGACGGGTCCGGCGAATTGGTCGTGCCGGGTGGGTCTATAGGCTTTCGGTGGGGGCAACAAGAAGGCGGCGATCTCGGCAAATGGAATCTGGATGCCAAGGATGCCGATGGCAATCCCCTGACGCTGGGCTTGTCCCTGGTCGGTCAGCATGACGAGGTGGTGCCGGTGGCATTCCCCTATTTTGGTGGCCGCCAACATGATTATTTCCAGGGTACCGACCACGCAGATGTCCTGGAGCGCAACATGGCGGTGCGGCGCATCCAGACCGTGGAGGGTGACGTCCTGGCCGTGACGGTGTATGACCTGTTGATGGCCAACTACGGATTGGATCGTGGTTTGGGCGGCGCCAATGTCGCCACGTCATACGACGATGACGTGCCCTATACCCCCGCCTGGCAGGAACGCATCACTGGCGTCAAGCGCAACGATGTCATTACGGTTGCGCGCCAGTTTGCGGAAAATGCCGACAAGACGCAGGGCAAGTCCTCGGTGATTCTGGGCGCGGGCCTGAATCACTGGTATCACATGGATATGGCTTATCGCGGCATCATTAATCTGGTCGTGATGTGCGGCTGTGTCGGCAAGTCGGGCGGTGGCTGGTGCCACTATGTCGGCCAGGAAAAGCTGCGCCCGCAGACGGGATGGACCACACTGGCCTTTGGCCTGGACTGGTGCCGCCCGCCGCGTCACATGAACGGCACGTCGTTTTTCTATGCCCATACCGATCAATGGCGCTATGAAAAGCTGAAGGTGTCCGAAATTCTTTCGCCGTTGGCCGATAGCGAGGCATTCAAAGGGGAATTGATCGATTTCAACGTGCGCGCCGAACGAATGGGCTGGTTGCCCTCGGCCCCGCAATTGCAGACGAACCCGTTGCAGGTCGTGCGCGACGCGCAGCAGGCGGGTCAGGTGCCGGCGGACTATGTGGTGCAGGCTTTGCGCGATGGCCGTCTCAAGCTGTCGTGCGAAGACCCCGATCATCCCGACAACTACCCGCGCAATATGTTTGTGTGGCGCTCGAATCTGCTGGGTTCGTCAGGCAAGGGGCACGAGTATTTTCTCAAGCATCTGCTCGGTACCGATCATGGCGTCCAGGGCAAAGACCTGGGTGAGACCGGCGAGGACAAACCGCAAGAAGTCGCGTGGCATGACGAGGCGCCCAAAGGCAAGCTCGATCTGCTGGTGACTCTGGATTTCCGCATGTCGACGACGTGCGTGTATTCCGATGTGGTGTTGCCTACGGCCACCTGGTATGAAAAAAATGATCTGAATACGTCGGATATGCATCCGTTTATTCACCCTTTGTCGGCGGCCGTGGACCCTGTATGGGAATCGCGTAGCGATTGGGAAATCTACAAAGGAATTGCCAAGGCGTTCTCCGATATTGCACAGACTGAGCTGCCCGCAGCGCAGGACCTGGTGCTGACACCCTTGCAACACGATAGCCCGTCGGAATTGGGCAACGCTTTTGGCGTGCGCGATTGGAAGCAGGGGCAAGTCGAGATGATCCCCGGCAAGACGATGCCCGCGATAGCCGTAGTCGAGCGCAACTATCCGGATTTGTACAAGCAGTACACCTCGTTGGGACCGCTGACGCGCAAACTTGGCGTGGGAGGCAAAGGGATCAATTGGGCGGCGGGCGAGGAATGCGACCTGCTGGGTCAGTTGAACTATCAGGTGACCGAGGAAGGGATCAGCCAGGGCTTGCCGCGCCTGGACACAGATATCGATGCCGCCGAAACCATTCTGACGCTGGCGCCCGAGACCAATGGCGAAGTGGCCGTCAAGGCATGGAACGCATTGTCCAAGATCACGGGGCGTGACCATGCACACCTTGCGCTGCCTCGCGAACACGAGAAAATCCGCTATCGCGATTTGCAGGCACAGCCTCGCAAGATCATCTCATCGCCGACGTGGTCGGGTGTGGAGTCGGATCACGTGAGCTACACCGCGGGCTATACCAACGTGCACGAGTTGATCCCCTGGCGCACGTTGTCGGGCCGCCAGCAGCTCTATCAGGATCACCTCTGGATGCGCGCCTTTGGCGAGGCGTTGTGTGTGTATCGCCCGCCTGTGGATACCAAATCCATCGGGGCCATGAGGGATGGCCGCCACGATAACGGGAATCCCGAGATCGTCCTGAACTTTATTACCCCTCATCAAAAATGGGGGATCCACTCCACGTATACCGACAATCTGATCATGTTGACCTTGTCGCGTGGCGGGCCGATTTTGTGGATTTCGGAGAAAGACGCCGTCAAGGCCGGCCTGGTGGATAACGACTGGATCGAGGCCTATAACGAAAATGGCGCACTCGTGGCCCGCGTAGTGGTGAGTCAGCGGGTGCCCGAAGGCCTGACGATGATGTACCACGCGCAGGAAAAAATCGTGAACATGCCGGGTTCCGAGATCACCGGTGCTCGCGGCGGTATTCACAACTCGGTGACGCGCATCGTGCTCAAGCCCACGCACATGATCGGTGGCTATGCCCAACTGTCCTACGGATTGAATTACTACGGGACGGTAGGCTCGAACCGGGATGAATTTGTGGTTGTACGCAAGATGCGCAAGATCGATTGGCTCGAAGGGCAGCGCGCCGCGCAGCCCGCACCCTCACAAGCCTGAGCACCGGAGACGATGATGAAAGTACGCGCGCAAATTGCAATGGTGCTGAACCTGGACAAATGCATCGGCTGTCATACCTGTTCGGTGACCTGTAAGAACGTCTGGACGTCACGCAGCGGCATGGAATATGCCTGGTTCAACAACGTTGAGACCAAGCCCGGCATCGGCTACCCCAAGGATTGGGAAAACCAGAAACGCTGGAATGGGGGATGGAAACGTACCGCATCGGGCAAGATCGAGCCGCGTCAGGGGGGGAAGTTGCGTCTGCTGGCCAATATCTTTGCCAACCCCAATTTGCCCGAGATCGATGACTACTACGAGCCCTTTACGTTCGACTACGACCATCTGCAGAGCGCGCCAGAGTTACAGGCGGCGCCCACGGCGCGCCCGCGTTCGCTGATCACCGGCAAGCGCATGGAAAAAATCGAATGGGGCCCCAACTGGGAGGAAATCCTGGGAGGAGAGTTTGCCAAACGATCGCAGGACTACAACTTCGAGGACATCCAGAAGGACATCTACGGTCAGTTTGAAAACACCTTCATGATGTACTTGCCGCGACTGTGCGAACACTGCCTGAATCCCAGTTGTGTGGCGAGCTGTCCCTCGGGATCCATTTACAAGCGCGAAGAAGACGGCATCGTGTTGGTGGACCAGGACAAGTGCCGCGGGTGGCGGATGTGCGTATCCGGCTGTCCGTATAAAAAGATCTACTACAACTGGCAAAGCGGCAAGGCCGAGAAATGCATTTTTTGCTATCCGCGTATTGAGGCGGGGCAGCCGACGGTATGCTCGGAAACCTGTGTCGGCCGCATCCGCTATCTGGGTGTATTGCTCTATGACGCCGATCGTATTGAACAAGCCGCTTCCGTCCAGGACGAAAAGGACTTGTATGAGGCGCAACTGGATCTGTTCCTGGACCCCGAAGACCCTGCGGTGATTGCGCAGGCGTTGGCCGATGGCGTGCCGCAGGGTTGGCTGGACGCGGCGCGTCAGTCCCCGACGTACAAGATGGCTGTGCAATGGCGTATCGCTTTTCCCTTGCATCCGGAATATCGCACGCTACCCATGGTGTGGTACGTGCCGCCCCTATCGCCGATCCAGGCAGCGGCCAATAGCGGCCACATCGGGGCCTTTGGCGAGATTCCTGATGTGAAGTCGCTGCGGATTCCCTTGCGTTATCTGGCCAATTTGTTGACCGCCGGCGACGAGGCGCCCGTCGCGCTGGCTCTCGAGCGTTTGTTGGCGATGCGCGCGTTCATGCGGGCACGTACCGTCGATGGCGAGGAGCGTCCGGACATTCTGCAGCAAGTCGGCCTGAGCACCAGCCAGATTGAGGAGATGTACCGCTATCTGGCGATTGCGAACTACGAAGACCGATTCGTCATTCCCACTTCGCATCGCGAGTATGCCGAAGATGCGTTTGATACGAAGGGCAGTTGTGGGTTTTCGTTTGGCAATGGCTGCTCTGGCGGTGCATCTGAAGGCAGCTTATTCGGGAGTAAGCCACGCGGCGATGCACAGCAGGTGGTGTTTATGGAAATACAGCGCAACAAGGTATCGGGATAAGGAAGGACGATGCGTACTCAGTCTATGGAAACCCCTATGCCCCCGGCGAGAGACGTGTCCGTCTACAGCGTGTTGTCGGCCTTGTTGACCTATCCCGACGAAGCACTGTTGCAGGCCATGCCCGAGTTGCAGTCCTGTCTGAGCGCCTCGCATCAGGTGCAATTGGCACCTCTGTTCGCCGTGCTGAGCGAGGCTGATGATCTGATCAGTGTGCAGGAGCAGTATGTGGCGACGTTTGATCGGCGCCCCGTGCATTCCTTGCATTTGTTTGAGCACATTCACGGCGAGTCGCGAGATCGCGGGCAGGCAATGGTGGATTTGCGCGAAGAGTATTTCCGTCACGGATTGGTGCTGGATACGTCCGAGCTGCCGGACTATGTGCCATTGTTCCTGGAGTTCCTGGGCCAGATTCCACCAGACAGCGCCGCAGCACTATTAGGCGACGCGATTCATGTGCTGGCGCGCATTGGCGACAAGCTGTCGGAGTCCGGCAACCCGTACGCCACGGTGTTTGCGGTGCTGCGTGAGTTGACGCCGATCGCGCCGCAGCCTTTGCCAGAGCCACCCGAGGGCGATATGGAGGAATCCATGGTGACCTTTGGACCGCAAGCGGATGGGACGGAGCCCGCGTTGCGTGCCCGCACACAAACGTCGCAGCCCATTCATTTTTACGAAACGGATCCCCGGCATATGCCGGCCGCGTCCGGTTCCACTTCGTCGTAAGGAGATCCGCATGTCTGCCTATGTGCACGATTTCTTTTTCGGGGTGTATCCCTACATTGCGCTGGCCATTTTTTTGTTCGGCAGTCTGGCGCGTTTCGAGCGCGAGCAATACACCTGGAAGAGCGACTCTAGCCAGTTGCTCAAGCGTGGGGCGTTACGGTGGGGCAGCAATCTTTTCCATATCGGGATTCTTTCGCTGTTCTTTACGCATTTGTTTGGCTTATTAACGCCTCCGGCGGTCTATCACGCGATGGGCGTGTCGACCGAATTCAAGCAGTTGTTGGCCGTGGTGGTGGGTGCGATTCTGGGGGTGGTCTGTCTGGCGGGGCTGTTGATTTTGATCTACCGCCGCATCTCCGAGCCGCGCTTGCACGCAACGTCGCGCTTTTCAGATTGGCTGACGTTGTTCTGGATACTGATGGTGCTTTCGCTCGGGCTGTTGTCGATATTCACGTCGGCGCAGCACAAGGATGGTTCCTTGATGCTGGTGCTCGGCGAATGGGCGCAACGCATCGTGACTTTTCGTTCGGGTGCCGCAGAAGTGATGGCCGGTGTGCCCTGGGTCTATCAATGGCATATGGTGCTGGGAATGACTTTGTTCCTGATTTTTCCGTTCACCCGGTTGGTCCACGTGTGGAGCGGTTTTGCCTCGGTGGGTTATCTCGGCCGGGCCTGGCAATTAGTGCGTTCACGCTGAGAGGATGCGGACATGATTGTGGTGAACGGTGTTTCCATTGACGACACGCAGGTGCAGGCCGAAATGGCGCGACATCAGAGCGAGAGCGACCCTCAGCAAAGCGCTGGCCACGAGTTGGTGTTGCGCGAGTTGTTGTTGCAACGGGCCCGTGAGCTTGGGGTCGCGCAGCACGACGATGATGCGTCGATACAGGCCGTATTGGCGGCAGAGGTGCAAACGCCTACCGCAGACGAGGCCAGTTGCCGTCGATACTACGAGCAGCATCCCGATCGGTTTTTGAGTGGCGCGTTGGTCGAGGTGTGGCACATTTTGTTCCAGCTTACGCCACGCGTCGATCCACCGCGTTTGCGTGCCCGAGCGGGCGAAGTCTTGCAAGAAGTGCACCAGGCGCCCGCACAAGCTTTTGCGGACTATGCACGCCAATACTCCAATTGTCTTTCGGCACAAGAGGGCGGTCGCTTAGGCGACATTGGCCGTGGCGAGACGCTGCCGGAGTTTGAGGAAACTGTGTTTGCCATGCCCGCGCATACCTTGCTGAACAAATTGGTGCAGACCCGCCACGGCTTTCATATTGTGCGCACGGGCCGCAAGGCAGAGGGCTCGCTGATGACCTTTGACGCGGTGCACGCGCGCATCGCATCCTGGCTGAGCCAGACGTCCGAACGTCGCGCGACGCATCAGTATCTGCAATGGCTGGTCGGGCAGGCCCGCATCGAAGGCGTGGATATTTCGGGCGCGGATTCCCCATTGTTGCAGTGAGTGCCTCTGAGTCCGTGTTGATGTGAATCCGTTTGTCTATCGATCAGGAAGACCACAATGAGCACCCATCCTCGTGCCTATTCGGTGTTGTACAGCAGCACATTTGCGTTCATGGTGTGTTTTGTCGTGTGGATGATGTTCGGCGTGCTGGGCATCCGCATCCGGGAAGAACTCGGGCTCAATGCCTTCCAGTTCGGACTGCTGACGTCTACGCCGGTGCTGACGGGCGCCATTTTCCGACTGCCGTTGGGAATATGGACGGACCGCTTTGGGGGCCGCATCGTCATGACCGTGCTGTTGGTGGGGTGTGCGGTGCCGGTGTATCTGGTCAGCTATGCGCAGGTCTTGTGGCAGTTCTTGTTGATCGGCTTGTGCCTGGGATTGGTGGGTGCCTCGTTTGCGGTGGGTACGCCTTATGTCTCGCGCTTTTTCTCCGCAGAGCGCAAGGGCTTTGCCATGGGATTTTTTGGTGCGGGCACGGTCGGCGCGGCCGTCAATTTGTTTGTGACACCGGTATTGCTCGAGGCCTACGGATGGCGCATGGTGCCCAAGATCTACGCCGTTGCCTTGCTGGTGACCGCCGCCATCTTCTGGTTTGCCTCGGCCCCGGATCCCGGTGCGGGCAAGACAGGCGGCAAGCTGGCGGATCAGTTCAAGGTACTGAAAAATCCCAAGGTGTGGCGTTATTGCCAATACTATTCCATCACATTCGGGGGCTTTACGGCGCTATCGCTATGGATTCCCCAGTATTTCCAGGCCGAATACGGTTTGGCGCTAGTCGCCGCATCGGCGCTGGCCGCCGGGTTTTCCTTGCCGGGCGCGGTGTTGCGTGCGGTAGGCGGGGGTCTGGCAGATCGCGTTGGTGCTCACAAGATGACGTGGTGGTGTTTGTGGGTGGCATGGATATGCTTGTTTGTGCTGTCCTATCCCGACACGACGTTGACGGTCAAGACGCTGGATGGGGCCTCGTCGTTCCATCTTTATCTGCCGGTATGGCTGTTTACGCTTGTTCTGTTCGTGCTTGGCGCGATGTTTGCTTTTGGCATGGCATCTACGTTCAAGTACGTGGCTGATGATTTTCCTGAAAACATGGGTGTCGTGACGGGGATTGTCGGTTTGGCAGGGGGGCTGGGCGGATTCTTGCTGCCTTTGATGTTTGGCGCGCTGGCAGACCTGCTGCAGATTCGGTCCAGCTGCTTCATGCTGCTTTATGGCGTGGTGTGGGTGTCGTTGATCGTGATGTACTTCTCCGAGGTCAAAAAAGTACAGATTTCCGGAGAGCTGGCGGCCACGAAAGGTTAGCCAGGGCTAACCAGGGGTAGGGAATCCTACTAACTTGACCCCCGATCTACTGGTAGGTAACAATGGCGAGATGAATACCGCCACCACCCGCGAACAACTTTTAGAACACGCTGAGCTCCTGATGAGGCAGCGCGGCTGTAACGGCTTTAGCTATCGGGATCTGGCCGAACGGGTGGGCGTGAAAACCGCCAGTATTCATTATTACTTTCCCGCCAAAGACGATCTGTTGACCGAGGTCATGGACAAGTACACGGTCCACGTTCGCGCCGTCCTGCAGGGCATTGACCCATCCCTGCCCGCCAACGAAAAACTGGCGACCTATGCGTCGTTGTTTCGGAATGCTCCGACCGACAAAATTTGCCTCGGCGGCATGCTGGCCTCGAATGTCGCCTCGTTGTCGGATCGCGCGCGCGAATCGGTACTCGCCTTTTTTCGTTTGCACGAAAAATGGCTGTCCCACGTGGTTGCCGAGGGGATGAAAGACGGCACGCTAACGTTTTCTGGTGATCCCGAAGCCGATGGCCGCTGGCTGTTTGCCATGCTTCAGGGGGCAATCATCAGCGCGCGCCTGTTTCAGGATCCACAACGTCTGTGCGACGTCGTGGCGGCAGTGCAGTGCAGGGCACGCGCAACGCACTGAGCGTGTCTAGGCCGCGATGGCGGGAAACAGCTCGGCGACGCGCTCGCTCTCATTAAACAGACGTGCCCCCATCAGGCTGCCTTGCAGCGCGGAGTACAACGCACGTGCCGAGGCATGTAGATCACCAGGCACACGCAGGCTACCCTCGCGAGCGCCTTGTTCCAGCAGCTTGACGAGCCAGGCCTCATTGGCGGCATAAAAGTCCCGTAGCGCTCGCCGGGCACAGCCGGGCAACGAACCGAGCTCCGCCGAGAGCGCGGTACCCAGGCAGATACGTTCGGTCCCACAGAAGGCACGACGGTGCACGTCGACATAAGCACGCAGTTTGTCATCGGCCCTCAGGCCAGGATCGATACGTTGTATCGCTTCGTTCCAGTTCGTCTGGTATCGCTGGATGACTGCCAACAGCAAATCTTCTTTTTGCGGGAAATAGTAATGAATGCTGGATGTCTTGATGCCGATCAGAGCGGCCAAATCTCGGTAGCTAAAACCGTTGTAGCCGCCTGTCTGAATCAGGTTTTGAGCATGCTGCACAATTTTTTCGCGGGTAGTTTCTGTATTCATGATCGGGGCTATCGGTGGGGTTTCAGGGTGAAAGGACTGAAAGGGAGGGTGAACTCCTAAACGAGTGAAAGAAAGGCGGGCCGCCCTGGGTGGCGGCTCCGCAGGTTCGAACATGTGGTGACCTTAGATGTGTGAGGATGAAGTCACGTCATAGCTGGCTTGGTAGTCCAATTCGCCGAATGCATCCGATCCGTTGTCACGGGCGGCCTGAGCCTCGGCCCGAACTTCAGCGCGGGTGCGGGCGGGGCTCGCAGCGTAAGCGGCGGGCTGCTCCAGTTCACCGAAGGTCACTTGGCCGGCGGCCTTTGCGGCTTGTAATTCAGCCTGGACCTGAGCGCGGGTGACCGAGCTGGCTGCCGTGTTGACGGGCGGGTAATCCAGTTCGCCCGAAGGTTCGCCGGCATACGCGGCACCCATCATGGTCATCGACAACATCACAGCGGATACGAAGGTTTTCATGGTGCTTCTCCAAAGCGTTAAGTTTGATATTCAGCTATCTATGTATAGATAGGTTTCAAGTGAAATAAAAAGAGTTCAGGAAAAGAAACTTAGGCGCCGGTGTTGGGATAGCCGCGGCCGTCAAACGCGACAGAACCGTTGGGGCTTTGGTTGGCTTCTACGGCCTCGGCGTGAACCTGAGCGCGGGTCACCGTGCTGGAGGCGGTTTGCGTAGCAGGTTCGTCGATGTCGCCGAAGGTGACTTGACCGGCAGCTTTCGCAGCTTGCAGTTCAGCGATGACTTGAGCGCGCGTCAGGCTGCTGGTTTGGACGACTTCGGGCGGATAGTCCAATTCGCCGGAGGGTTCTTGTGCATAAGCAGCGGTGCCAACCAGGGAGGCGGAGATCAGGACGAGGGAAGCGAGGGTTTTCATGGTGAGTTCTCTTTAATNAAGTNAAAGTANGTTTGTTAAANTATCTANGTNTAGATAGATTTCGAGTGAAATAAAAAGAGGGTTAGGAAAGACGCTCAGGCGCCAGTGTTGGGATAGCCGCGGCCGTCAAACGCGACAGAACCGTTGGGGCTTTGGTTGGCTTCTACGGCTTCGGCGTGAACCTGAGCGCGGGTCACCGTGCTGGAGGCGGTTTGTGTGGCGGGCTCATCGATGTCGCCGAAGGTGACTTGGCCGGCGGCTTTCGCAGCTTGCAGTTCGGCGATGACTTGAGCGCGCGTCAGGCTGCTGGTTTGGACGACTTCGGGCGGATAGTCCAATTCGCCGGAGGGTTCTTGTGCATAAGCAGCGGTGCCAACCAGGGAGGCGNNG
>NZ_CBCSFP010000004.1:318320-356404 GCF_965138755.1 Bordetella tumulicola
GNGNNNNCCAGGGAGGCGGAGATCAGGACGAGGGAAGCGAGGGTTTTCATGGTGAGTTCTCTTTAATGAAGTGAAAGTAAGTTTGTTAAACTATCTACTTATAGATAGATGAAGCGGGAAATAAAAAAGCGCTTGGATAAAAACCTGTTGCGCGGTGGCTGGATCGCTTTGTTCACCAACCATGGAACGAATATTACCTATCAGTAGATAGACTGGTCAAACGGAAAATTGTATCTAATTGTTTAAGGTGTGATTTGCTTCGGTAGTTCTCTTCGCTGGCAGGGAGAAGATTTGAAATGGGTTAGCCGCGCGATGCGTGCCAACCCAACGAGCTGTCAGGCGAATGCGCGAGGACGGAGTCCGGTATGGAACCAGGTGATCATCGAGTAAATGTCGTACACGGGCAGCCCAAGCTCTGCTTGCAATGCGGCGGCATAGGGGGGCATGTTGGTGCATTCCAGGACGATGGCGCCGACTTCGGGGTGTCGCCTGACCAAGTCCCGCCCAGCGTCCAAGATGTCTTGCTCCGCCAAGTCGATGTCCATGTCCTCTTTTTCGGCCTTGATCAGGACGCGAAAAAATTCTTTGCCGTTTTCGGTGCCGGCACTGGGAATGTCGGCAGGGACATTCACCGCTGCCAAGTGAGCGGGCGATAACGTCGATCCGCTGACGGTGACGATGCCAACGCGCTTACTGGGCGGTAGTGTGGCCTGTACCCAGGGCACTTGCATCAGGGAAGAGGTGGCCACGGGTACGCCCAGTGCTTGTGAAAATTCTTCCTGAAAAAGCGCCAGAAAGCCGCAGTTCGTCGTGATCGCTTCGGCGCCCAGGTCGACGAGTTCCCGGCCCGCGTCAATAAAGGCGTCTAGTGTGCCCGCTGCGCCTTGCAAGACGACTTTCTCTGGCGTCGCGCCGCGCACCACGCGATAGAGCACGGGGAAGGGCCAGGTTTGGCCATTACCCATGTCCCCGAGGATGCGGGGAAAGCGGGCGTCCAGCATCAAAATTCCTAGTGGAGCGCCATAAAGCGACTTGCCACCGCGAGCGATGCGGCCAGACGAGGAAGGCGTAGACATGGCGGGTTTCCTACAGAATGAGTGAGGTGAGCTCAGGCGAACCGACGGGGGCTGAATGGTTCGAGCGAAATCGTCGGGCTATGGTTTTGAAGAAGCTGTACAACGAGCTCTCCTGTGCGAGCCGATCCGACGAGGCCGACGTGTCCGTGGCCATAGGCGTGCACAATATCTTTGCTGGCCGATGCGGGGCCAATGCAGGGCAAGCCGTCCGGCATGCTGGGGCGAGAACCTTGCCAGTAATCGACGCGGTCTTCTGCGGGTTTGGCGGGGAGAGCCGGGTAAATCGAGACGAGCAGGTCTCGCAGGATATGTGCTCGCTGCCAATTCGGTGCGGCGTCAATATCGGCGATTTCGACTTGGCCTGCCACGCGCAGACCGGTTTCCATGTTGTTGACCACGACCCTGCAGTCGGCCAGCATCGTGGAAACACGCGGCGCGCCTTCGGGTTGCGTAATGACGGCGTGATAGCCACGTTCGGCGGCAAGCGGTACGCGGTCGCCTGCCTGGCGAGCCAGCTCGCGCGAGCGCATCCCGGTCGCGATAACGGCTTTATCGCAGGGGATATCGCCGTCGAGCGTATGCACAGCGCGTAGCTTTCCCGCCCGAATGTCGAAGCCCGTCGCGCGCGTGCGACGGAGATCGGCCCCTAATGACTGGGCCAGTTGAACCAGAGCGGCGACGTAGGCACCGGGGTTCCGGCAGTGGCCCGTTTCGGGCACGAGGACACCAAAGGTATAGCGAGGATGTAAATCGGGCTCCAGTGCATGAAGTGCGTCGTTATCCAGCTCTTCCCATTGAATCCCTTCGTTGCGGCGAATCTCCCAGGCACGACTGTCGGCACGAAAGTGTTGCTCCGATAGATAGGCGTGCAGCAAGCCGCGTTGTTCGATCAGATGGGGTACTCCGGCTTGCGCCGCTAGTGCCTGATGCAGGGCTGGGGCGCCCGCCAAGAGTGAACGCAGGGCGTGGGCGGTGTGTTCGACACGAGGCCAAGTCCAGGCCGAGGCTAGATAACGAACGAGCCAGGGAATGGCCCGCGGCAGATAGTTCCAGCGGATAGCCAAAGGTCCTAGAGGATCCTTCAGCCACCTTGGCAGGTTTTTCCAGACACCCGGCGAGGCCGGCGGCAGAACAGAGTGTGAAGATAGCCAGCCGGCATTCCCATAACTGGAGGCCTGAGGGCCGCCTGGGGAGTCTGGCTCGATCAATGTGACGCGTAACCCTGCGTTTAGCGCCTGAACGGCGGTAGCGGCGCCGACTGCGCCTGCCCCAATGATAACGATATGCTGGTCTGTGCTCATTGTGTTGCTAGCGTGAAATCGTGCACATGGGATGGGCCCCTAAGGCCGTTATAGGGCGCGTATGCGGCGCAAGGTCATGGATATCCCTGATGCCAATGCGTCATTTTCGGGTAATAAAAGCATAGCACTTGACTGTATACAAGATAATATTCAATATGTGTATGCCAATCAGTGTGCAGATAGGCATGGGGTTGCCTCGCCCATCCGCATGGCATGTCTTTGCCTGCAGTGGTGGCAGCGTGATTTTATTGATATTGATGTATGACCTCTGAAATTTCCGGTGCTCGTTCTCTTCCCGCCAGCCATGTCTACGATCGGATCAAGGCCATGGCGACGACTTTTCGTTTGCGGCCGGGAGACAAGGTCAGTGAGCTTGAGTTGGCGCGTCAGCTGGGGGTGAGCCGTACGCCGGTGCGCGAGGCGTTGAATCGCATCGCGGCCGAGGGTTTTCTGGTGGCGACGCCCAACCGTGGCTATACCGTCAGGGCGCTGGATGCCAAGCAATTAATGGCCTTGTATGAGTACCGGGCAACGGTTGAACTGGGCGTGGTGCGACTCGTCTGTGCGCGGGCGACCGATCAAGAGTTGGCGGATCTGGCCCGATTGGTCGACGATAGCCGCGATGAGCCGGATACCGATGCGCAGGCGTTGAAATTGTTGTCGCGTGATGAGGCGTTTCATGAGCACTTGGCAGGGCTGACGGGCAATCCGGAGTTCCTGCGATCTGTACGTTCGATCAACGAGCGCCTGCGTTTTCCACGCTGGATCGATCTGAGAGTGCGTCGCACTGAGACGCGCAATGATCACCCTGAAATCGTGCGTGCTTTGCAGACTCGTGATCAAGCCATCGTACATGCGTTGATGAGCCAGCATATCGAGAAACACCTGGATCATGTGGTCGAGCTGACGCGTGCAGGCTACGCCGAGATTTATACGGGCAATGCCTTGGCCGAGTATGCCGAGTCCCGCTTTACAGAGGCGGACGGGGACTCTGCGGTCTTGTGAGTTTTTATCTTTGTTCTTATTTCTGATTGTCGATTTAACGCTTACTTAGGATGTTTTTCTCATGAAAGCTATTTTTGTTGATGCGAATCCCACTTTGGCGGCTGTGGCCGAGCGCTTGCACCGCGCCGATGATCTGGAGTTGATCATCAACCGCCAACCCGATATCACGTCCGATCAATTGCCGGCCGTGTTGGGCGATGCGGAGATCGTCATTATTGACCATACCCATTTGCCTACCGATATCGCGCGTCAATGCAAAGGCTTGAAGCATGTGGTGTTTCTGGGCACGGGACCGCGTTCGTATATGAACCCGGAGGAGTTGGCCGAGATCGGCATCGATGTACACATCATCAAGGGCTATGGCGATACGGCCGTGGCCGAATGCGCATTTGCGCTGATGTGGGCGTCGGCCAAGAGCTTTGGCCATATGGATCGTGAGATGCGTGCCGGCAACTGGTTGCGCAGCGATGCGCTGCAATTGACAGGCAAAACCTTGGGCTTGATCGGTTTTGGCGGTATCGCGGCTGAAGTCGCGCGACTGGCCAAAGGCGTTGGCATGGAGGTCATTGCCTGGAACCGCACCCCGAAAACGCACCCGGGCGTACGTTTCGTGGCGTTGGAAGAGGTGTTGGCCAACAGCCATGTGGTGTCGCTGCATCTGTTGTTGACGGACGAGACGCGTGGCATGATCTCGCGCGAACGGATTGCTGGTATGCGTGACGGCGCGATTCTCATCAACACGGCGCGCGGTGCGGTGGTGGATGAAGACGCCATGATCGAAGCCCTGCAATCGGGCAAATTGGCTCACGCGGGCCTGGACGTGTTCGTGACCGAGCCGATGCCCAAGGATCATCCGTTGACCAAGCTGGAAAACGTGACGCTGTCGGCGCATTCGGCATTTCGCACACCGGAGGCCAGCGACAATTTGATTCAATCCGCATTGAATCATTGCCGCCGCATCTCGGGCAAAGGGGTGCAACAATGAGCGCCACGATTACCCGTCTGGACCAGAATGCGCGTCGTTCGCGCGCAGTGATCCATAACGGCACGGTTTATCTGGCAGGTCATACCGCCGATGACCGCAGCGCCGATGCCGCCGGACAGACACGCCAAGTGTTGGCCAAGGTTGATGAGATGCTGGCGGCTTCGGGCACGGACAAGTCCAAGCTATTGAATGTCACGATCTGGCTGCAGCATATGACGGATTTTCAGGCGATGAACGAGGTCTATGATGCCTGGATCGTGCAGGGTCAGGCGCCAGCGCGCTGTTGCGGGGCGATTGAGCTGGCCGCACCGGATATCCTGGTTGAAATCATGGTCACCGCAGCCGTATAAATCGATTTTTTAAGGTTAAAGAATCAGTATGTCTACCGATCATTCTCAGGCGCCGGCGTTTCGCCGTGCCAGTCGTATCTCTCGAATTGCGGTGTCAGGCATCTTGCGTATTGGGGCGCGTGCCGCACAACTCAAGCGCGAAGGGCGCGACGTCATTGTGTTGGGGGCAGGGGAGCCCGATTTTGATACGCCGGATAACGTGAAAGAGGCGGCGATTCGCGCGATTCATGCCGGTCAGACAAAATACACGTTGCTCGATGGCACGGTGGAGCTCAAGGCGGCCATTGCGCGCAAGTTCGAGCGTGAAAACGGTTTGACCTATGGCCCGGACGAAATCAATGCGGGCGCCGGCGCCAAGCAGGTGATTCACAATGCGTTGATGGCGACGCTGGACGAGGGCGATGAGGTCATCGTGGGCGTACCGTACTGGACGTCTTACGCCGACATGATTGCCATCGCTGGCGGCAAGACGGTCGAGGTCGCGTGTCGGGAGGCGAACGGTTTTCGTATGACCGCGGCCGATCTCGAGCGTGCGATTACGCCGCGTACGCGCTGGGTGATGTTGAACTCGCCGTCCAATCCGACGGGCGCGGCCTATGGCGAGGCGGATTTGCTGGCCTTGGCCGAGGTGTTGCTGCGCCACCCACACGTATGGGTAATGGCCGACGATATTTACGAGCATCTGGTTTATGGCGATTTCGTCTTCAAGACAATGGCGCAGGTCGAGCCGCGCCTGAAGCCACGCACCCTGACGATTAATGGGCTATCGAAAGCCTATGCGATGACCGGTTGGCGGTTGGGCTATGCCGGTGGACCGAAGGAATTGATCGGCGCCATGGCCGTGGTGCAAAGCCAAAGCACGTCGAACCCGTGCTCCATCAGCCAGGCCGCGGCGATCGAGGCGTTGGATGGACCGCAAGACGTGTTGGCTGAGCGCCAACAGTCGTTCCAGGTTCGTCGAGATCTGGTTGTGGACGGATTGAATGCCATCGAGGGCTTGAGTTGCCGTCGTCCCGAAGGGGCTTTTTATACGTACGCCAGTTGCGCGGGCGTGATCGGGCGGACCACGCCCAAGGGCAAGCGCCTGGAGACGGATGAGGATTTTTGCGAATACTTGTTGCAGGACCATGATGTGGCGGTGGTGCCGGGCACGATCTTTGGCTTGGCGCCGTATTTCCGTATTAGCTATGCCACCTCACAAGCTCAGTTGCAGACAGCATTGCAACGCATTGCCAAGGCTGTTGAACAACTGAATTAATGTTTCACCGTACGCACTTCACAAGGGGAATAATCATGAGGCGTATTTTGAGTATGACCGCGCTGGCGGCCGCGACATTGGCGGCCGCGATGCCGGCGATGGCGCAAGACACTAAATGGCCCACACGCGCCATTACGATCGTTGGCGGGTTTCCGACTGGCGCAGGGACAGACTTGTACACCCGCAAGTTGGGACAAGGCCTGACGGAAACATTGGGTGTGCCCATCGTGGCGGAAAACCGCACCGGGGCCGGTGGCAATGTGGCCTCGGATGCCGTCGCCCGATCGGCGCCGGATGGCTATACTTTTTTGTTCGGCACGGCCGGGACGCATGCCATCAACGCCTCGCTATACAAAACGCTGTCCTTTGATGTCTGGAACGACTTTACGCACATTGCGTTGCTGGGAGATGTGCCCAACGTCTTGCTGATCAATCCGAAAAAGCATCCCGACATCAAAACCTGCAAAGACCTGCTGGCGCTGGCTCGCAAAAATCCGGGAAAGATGAATTACTCATCGACCGGGAATGGGGCGTCAGGTCACTTGGCGGGGGCGCTGTTTACGCAGATGGCCGACGTCGACATCGTGCATGTGCCATACCGTGGGCAAGGGCCGGCGATGACGGCGTTGCTGTCGGGTGAAGTCGATTTTTTCTTTAATCAAAGCGCGCCCAGTATCGCAGCCGTGAACTCGGGTCAGGTGCGCGCGCTCGGGGTGACGGTCTCCAAACCGATCGAAGCGCTGCCGGGTGTGCCGTCGGTAGCCGAAGGTTGTGGATTGGCCGGCTATGAGAGCAGCACGTGGTATGGGCTGTTTGGGCCGGCCAAGTTGCCCGCTGACATCCAAAAGCGCATGAGTGACGCGGTGATCACGGAGATCACCAAGCCCGAATTCAAGCGCTGGCTGATCGATACGCAAGGCATCACGCCGCCGGCAGATCCTAGCCCGGCCGCGTTCGAGCGTGTGCACAAGGCGGATATCGCGCGTTGGGCCAAGGTTGTCGAAATGTCAGGCGCGAAGGTGGACTAAACGCCCGATGTATTGACCGGTCGATGACAGAGCCTGTCCGTGATGTCGCGGACAGGCTTTGTGCATTGAGATGGGTCGTTTTCAGCCCAGCACGATAAGAGCGATGGTCAGCAAGCCCAGTGCCAGATTAATAATCACCCAGGTTTTGATGGATGCCACGGCGGCACCGCCCGCGGGCCATTCACTGGCTTGTACTGCGCGGCGCAGGCGCGGGTAGAGCGCAAAGCGGATGTGTCCAAAAATGGCCGCCATGACGACACCCAGCACTGTCATGCCGATCCAGGCGTGGGGCATTTGAAAGGTGCCACCGGATTCCGAGACTTGGCGGGCGGCGCCACCGATCATCCACGCGCCGCTGACAATCACGATCAATACTGCACCGAGCACGGCGTTCAGAAAGCGGCCCAGCACGTCTTGCATCAGACGCAGCCGTTGGGGAGGCTCGAGGGCGGCGACGGCGGGCCGCAGAAAACAGTGTGCAAAAATCATTCCGCCCACCCACAGCACGATGGCCAGAATGTGCACGAGCTTTAGAACGCTGTAAAACATGGCAGAATTTCCTGTAGTGTGGTGTCGGAGAGGCACCGTTCAATAGGCATCATATCGCCGTGAATCGACTTACACTGCATACTCTGTACGGATGGCGGACCTTTTATGGATTCGGCTACCCTTGATTGACTCTTTTTTCATAGGTTTTGACCATGCCCAGTTTTGACGTGGTTTCCGAAGTAGACAAGCACGAACTCAGCAACGCGTTGGATCAAGCCAACCGCGAATTGGCGACCCGCTTTGATTTCAAGGGCACTGACGCCAAGTTTGAGCTCGAAGGTTTTGTGGTCACGCAGATCGCGCCCAGTGCGTTCCAGTTAAAGCAGATGCTGGACATTTTGCGTGGCCGTTTATCGGCGCGCAGTATTGATGTACGTTGCCTGGAGGTCGCAGACCCCCTCGAAAACCTGGGTGGCGCCCGTCAGAAAGTCACCGTACGCGAAGGGATCGAGCAGCCCATTGCCAAGAAACTGATCGCCGCGATCAAGGCCGCAAAGCTCAAGGTCGAGTGCCAGATCAACGGCGACAAACTGCGCATCAGCGGCAAAAAGCGAGATGATCTGCAAGAGGCCATTGCACTGCTGCGCAAGACGGATGTGGACTTGCCGCTGCAGTATCAGAACTTCCGGGACTGACTTTTTCGCTTGCTGGGCTTTTTGATTGAGGGGCGATTGCCAAAGGTGATGCCGGCGGATGCCGCGACGATGGCAATAATCGCCGCGTATTGCGTCAGCGACAGCGTCTCGCCCAGAAACATCAGCCCCGAAATGGCGCCAAAGACGGGCTCCAGGCTGAGTAGCGTGCCGAACACCCGGACCGGCATGCGGCGCAACACGCTGATTTCCAGCGCATATGGTAAGGCGCTGGAGAGCACCGCGACGCCAATCGCCCAGGGCAGGATGTCCAGGGAAAACAGGGCCGTGCCGGCGTGCGCCAGTCCGATGGGCAACACGAACAGGGCGGCGACGCTCGTCGCCAGCGCGATGGTCTGTGTGCCCAGGTGCATACCTGCCCGGCGACCCAACACGATATACAGCGCCCAGCATAGCCCGGCCGCCAGTGCAAACAATACGCCGACGGGGTCCAGGGTGTCGACGTCGGCACCATGCGGGATGAGCAGCAAAATGCCTGCCACCGCCAGGGTGATCCAGGCAAAATCAATCAGTCGGCGTGATGACAGCAGCGCCACCGCCAGTGGGCCGGTGAATTCCAGCGCGACTGCGATCCCTAGCGGGATGGTGTTTAGCGCCATATAAAACAGCAAGTTCATGGTGCCAAGCGATACCCCGTAGGCCGCTACGAGACGCCACCCTGACGCGGTCATGCGTACGCGCCACGGCCGGAAATAGACCAGCAGGAGCAACGCCGAGAGAAAGAGCCGCAGCGCGGCGGTGCCCTGTGCCCCGACCGCGGGGAACAACGTCTTGGCCAGGGCGGCTCCTCCTTGCAACGACAGCATGGCCACTATCAGCAGCAAGACGGGATAGAACGAGATGGCGGGCGATTGCGCGGTGGGCGTAGACATAAACTGCGTGAGATCAGGCGCTGGACGGCCAGCAGGCGCCCATTCTACGGTACCTCGCGCTCTTACCTGCACGCGCCTTTTTGGAGGAGCAGGAGGCCTTCGATCGGCTTAGGCGGTATTCGGTCGGCCCTGAATGCCAACGGCGCCGCGAGGTCATGACCTCGCGGCGCCGTTGGGGTGAGCCTGGCTCTTACTCTACGAGGCGCTTGGTGCTGTACAGCTCGACCGGCAGACGCTTCAGAACCGGCAGGTTCGTGTTGACGTCCTTGGTTTGCATGTCGATGTAGGTTTGCAGCACGTCGGCATCCAGCACGCCAATGTCTTGGCGGCGGTCGGCGGGTACGTTGGCCAGTGTGGTGTAGCCATCGCCACCCGTCGCATTGAAGCTCAGGACAAAGAGCTTGTAGCTGCGGGCAGGATTCAGGGCTTGCCAGCTGTTGGTGGCGGAATCGAACACTTCCACGTTGGAGACGCGATTGCCTTTGGATGCCAGGCTGTCCACCTCAAAACGCAAGCCGCCGGCGTAGGGGTACGGACCCGTCGAGCCGGTTGGACCGTAGACGGCTTCCAGGCCGTCTTCCAGCATGCCGAGGACTTCTTCGCCCGTGATGTCCAGGCGCCACAGCATGTTGCCGAAGGGCAAGACTTCGATGACGTTGGCTGCCGTCACGTTGCCTTGCAGCGGGATACGCACACCGCCGCCACTTTGCAGCGAGATGTCCGCGCCACCGTACTGGGCATTGGCGACCTCGAGATAGGCTTGGGCGACCAGTTGCTGAATGTCTCCACCGCGGGCGTTAACGCTGCCTTCGGCATTGCATTGGGCGCTGGAGCGACCATAGTCCACCGAGCCGGGACCGCCCGGGACACGTCGCGAGCAGAGTTCTTGCGGTACGGATGCCACAACGCTGCGGCTGTAGACGTCCACTTGTTCTTTGAACGGTTCCAGGGTGGCGACGGCGTTGGCATCGGGGGCCTGCACGCGCAGCGTGCTGCTTGCCTCGATGTCGGCCTGCATGGCGGCTTCGTCGGCAGGGTTGGGCGCGGTGCCGCCCACGGTCAGCGTCTCGCCGATCAGCACATGCGGGCGACCCTCGCAAGCGGTGACGTCACCATTTTCGTCAAAGCTGACTTTCAGTTCCCCGACGACTTGGGCGTATTCCCAGGCCTGCACGACGCAGACGCGCTTGCCGTCTTTATCGGTCAGCCTGGTGGGATAGGCTCCCGCCGGCGTGCCGATGCCGTAGTCGGCCATCGAGTCGGGGCCCAGCAAGCTGTGCGAGTCGCCGCCAACGATAACGTCTACGCCGCTCAGGTTGGCGGCTACTTCCTGGTCGTACCCATAGCCGATATGGCTCATCACAACGATTTTGTTGACGCCTTGGTCGCGTAACGCATCAATCTGCTGTTGAGCGGCTTCGGTTTCGTCGGAAAACGTCGTGCCCGGCGTGGGGCTGGAGGACTGCTGGGTTTTGTCCGCGATCGTCAAACCGATCAGGCCGATGGACTGGCCATCGCGCTGGACCGTGATCGAGGGCTGTACCCAGTCCGGTGCCTTGGCGGGGTTCAACGCAGAGTCGGGGCCAAAGCTGACGTTCGCGCTGAGCAGCGGGGTTTGGCAGGACCCGGCGTGCAGGAACTCGATGAACTGATACAGGCCGTCGTCGCCCTTGTCGAACTCGTGGTTGCCGAGCGTCATGGCGTCAAAGCACACCGTATTCATCATGGCGGCATCGGCTTCGCCTGCCTCGCCTGCGCGGTTGAAGTACAGCGTGCCCGTCATGGCGTCGCCCGCGTGCAGTTTGAGCACGTTGGGGGATTCCGCGGCCAATTCGTTGATGGCCGCGGTCACACGAGGGAAGCCTCCGGCGTCAACCGCAACATCGGTCGCTGTCCCGCTGGCATTCTTGAGCTGCAGGGTTTTGCTCTTGCTGTCGAGATTCGAGTGGTGATCGTTGACGTGCAGAATCGTCAAATCCATTGCCCGGCTGACGGCGGGCGGGGGAGGTGAGTCGTCATCGTCATCGTCGTTGCTATTACTACAACCGGCTAGCAGCGCCAAGCTGCTGAGCACTAGTACTTGGGTATTCCTCTTCCAGTTTTTCATAGCGTTTCATAATATGTCACCAGGAAACGGCATGATTGAGGATGCAGATGACCGTGGAATGAATACTCTATGACGATGCGATGACTCGTTTGTCAGTTGGCGATGGCAAGTCGCCACAACGAGGTGATTTCCGCGGCTCGTGCCATGTGCAACGGGTCAGTCGGATCCGTGGCACGGCCGTGTGTCGGACGTGCGNCGAGCCGATCTGCGCAGCCGTGAGCGCGAGCTGGCNGCNCGCCGAGCGAGGCCGCGCAGGCCGGCCTGCGCGATGTGAGATGCCAGTTCACCGGGCTGGCGTAACCCAAGGTGCTCGGCCAGATCCGACAAGATCAACCAGCCTTCGCCGTCTGACAGCAGGTGTGCACGCAGGCCTTGCAAGAACCCGCGCAGCATGCGGCTGTCCGGGTCGTAGATGGCGTATTCCACGGGTGCGCTGGGGCGCGCGGGGAGCCAGGGCGGGTTGCAGACGATCAGGGGGGACTGTCCGTCCGGGAAAAGGTCAGCCTGACGTAGTTCGACATGGGCTTGCAGGCCCAGGCGGTTCAGGTTTTCCTGTGCGCAATGGAGGGCGCGCGGATCCTGGTCTGTCGCAATGACATGATCGACGCCGCGCTGCGCCAACACGGCCGCCAGGACGCCGGTGCCTGTGCCAATGTCGTAGGCCAACGCCGGGTGGCCCCCCGGCAAGGGCGCGCGCGCGACCAGATCGATGTATTCCCCTCGTACCGGCGAAAACACGCCATAGTGCGGATGAATACGCGCATTCAACGCGGGGATCTGCACCCCTTTTTTGCGCCATTCGTGCGCGCCGATAATGCCCTGCAGTTCCCGTAATGAGGCAAGGTAGGGACCGGATGACGGCCCATAGGCCTCGAGGCAGGCTTGTTGCACGTCAGGTGCCCGACGCAACGTCACTTGATGATCTGAATCAAAGGGGACCAGGACGCTGCCCAACAGGCGTGCGCGTTGCGATTGCGCCTGCCGATGACGATTAAAGGCGTCCAGTGGTGTAGCGGCGGGTTTGCGAGGTTTTTTATCAATCCGCCGAGCCAGCGCCTGCAATAACTGCCGTGCGTTATGAAAATCTCCGCGCCAGAGCAACTGCGTACCCTCGCAGATCAGCCGATACGCGGCATCCGCCGATAGCTTGTCGTCGGCAATCTGAATGCGCCCCGGCGGCGGGGCTGCGGATTCAGAGCGCCAGAGGGCACTGTGCGGCTGGCCGGATTCGGTCCAATGAACGAGGGGTAAAGCAGGCATGGGCATAGCAAAGAGTGAATGCCTCGCAATGTAGCAGTTTCCAGGACAAGCAGGGTCTCGAGACGCTTGGCCCGAATAACGCGGCGAGCGTGGGCAACTAATCTATCTGGGCACCAGATTGTTTAACGAGCTCTGCCCATTTGACGATTTCATCCTGGGAGAATTTGTTCAAGTCGGTGGTGGCCAGATCGCGTTGTTCTACCCCTTGGCTACTGAGCTTCGTCTTGACGGCCTGGGTGGAAAGCGCTGTGTGAAGAGCCTTTTGCAATGCGTTGACCGCCGGTGCGGGCGTGGAGGCCGGCGCGTAAATCATGAACCAGGCGACCAAATCGAACTCTCCGTCTATTTGCTCGGCAATCGTTGGTGTCTCGGGGGTGGAGGTGCTTCGCGTCGCGCTTGAGACGCCCAGTGCTCTGAGCTTGCCAGACTTGATATGGGGCAGGGTTGCGGCTGGGTGATAGAACATGAACTGCGTTTGTCCTGAGATGACGTCTGTGACGGCCATGCCTCCTTCTTTATAGGGGACATGTGTCATCTCGCCACCCAGACGCGCTTTCAATAGTTCACCGGCGAGATGCCCCGATGTACCATTTCCGGCAGATCCAAAGCTGATACCTCCAGGCTTTGAGGCAGCGACGGCAAGATCCTCGAGCGATTGAAACGGCGAATCCGCTTTGACGATCAGTAGCGTAGGGGTCTGGCCTACCAGTCCGATGGGCACAAAATCTTTTATCGGGTCGTAGCCGAGTTTCTTGTAAAGGGTCTTGTTGATCGCATGGGTACCGACGGTTCCCATCAGGATGGTATAGCCGTCCGCAGGGGAACGAGCCACCTGTTCCGTGCCGATCGTGCCACCCGCGCCGGCTTTGTTTTCAACGATGATGGATTGCCCCAGCGACTCAGACATCGCATTGGCCATGACACGTGCGACGGTGTCGGTGGATGTCCCGGGGCCAAAGGGGACGATCATTCTGATGGATTGCGTGGGGTAGTCCTGGGCGTGAACGGGACTGGAGAACATGCTAAACAGGCAAACGCCTACTGTCAGCGCCGCCGCTTTGCATCGCAATGTCATGAATCGAGTCTGATGGAAAATAGTTGGCATGATGTCTCATCCTGGGTTTTTGTTATAAGTGGTGTTTACGATTGATCTGAACCAAAGCCAGCGGGGAATTCTCCGTCGTACTTCAGTTCCCGAGTCGCCTGATAGGACAGCGCAAATCCGATGGACTGTTGTAGTTCTTCGTTGAGATGCGCGATCAAGCCCGCTGTCCTAGCCAGAATCGGAACGCCCTTTAATGCTGCAAGCGGAAAGCCCACGCCCAAGAGCACGGCGGGGATCGCCGCGGAGACGTTGAGCCGAAGATCCTTGCCGATGATGGCGGGTATTTGTTTTTCTATTTCTTCCGCAATAGCAATGTAGCTGAGATCGGCGCCACTGATCCGGGCGACGTCGAGTAGTCTCGCGACGCGTGGATCTCGCGTTTTATGTAGTGGATGCCCATAGCCTGGAATGGCTTTGCGGGCAGCGTGAAGCGCTTGCAGCTCTGCCTGTACGGCGGCCTCCAGCGTCGCGCCGCTAGCCTGGCGATCTTGAATGTCGACGAAAAGTCGCCCGGCATTCTCCGACGCGCCAAGAATGACGGAGCCACATCCTAGGATGCCGGCCGCAACGGCGCCTTGGAGCGCATCCGGGGCCGCGGCAAGTGTCATCCTGCTGGCCTGGACGCTAGGGACAAGGCCATGTTCCGCGATGGCGACAAGTGTGGCGTTCAGTACGGCGGTTGCCGCTGGGGAGGGGCGTTTGCCTGTGACTAATAAATGGAAATAGTCCGTGAAGGAAATCTTGCCGATGAGGTCCTTGCACAGGTCTTCGCCACGTACGACGATGGTGTGTTCGTCGGAGGTGCAGATTGCACTATGAGGGATAGTTGCTTTGCCGATTTTCATGAGGCTACCTTAGGTTGGGCATCGTTCCGGAAGGGAATAGAGCGCTCGGAACTCAGGTTCGCGCAGGTGCGAGACAAAAATCGAATTCCGCGCACCAATAAGGAGTCGCCATTTCCCGACCGTCAGGCGCGGCGCCAGGGTTTTGATAATGGAAATCGACGATCAGGCTGTCACGCACGCCGAATACCACATCGGAGTCGATATAAGGACTATTCGCGACGAATAAATGGGTGGTGATATCGACGTAGCCAGGCGCTGAAAGCTTGAAATGGATGTGGCCGGGACGATTCGGGTGTTGGCCAATTTTCTTGATCATTACGCCGACGGGGCCGTCCATGGGGATGGGATAGTAGCTGGGTCGGATCGACCAGAACGCATAGCGTCCGTCCGCATCGGTCACGAAGCGTGCTCGCGCCAGCATTTCCGTTTGTCCCTCGACTTGCATGTCGTAGACTCCTTCGCCGTCACCCGACCATACGTCCAGGACCACGCCGGACATCGGGTTGCCTTGTGGGTCGGTGACTCGGCCAGCGTAATACGCCGGCTCACCCGCAACGTCCTGTGCAATGTTGCTGCCCATTTCTCTCTGAGGCGCACCGGCCCAATAATAGGGGCCCTGGACGGTGGCTTCTGTCGCGGCAGCGGCCACCACCGGTGTGGCCGAGGCACGGGCTTGCGCGGCCATGACAACCTGCATAGACGCGCCGAGCGTGTCGGACAGCAAAATGAATTCTTGGCGTTTCTCCGTACACGTTTGGCCTGTTTTTGTTAGAAACTCGATCGCGGCCATCCATTCGTCCGGTGTTAAATCGACTTCGCGGATGAATTCATGCAGTTTGGTGATCAGTACAGTCATCAAGACCTTGAATCTTGGGTCCTGCGTGTCGGCCAATCGCTCGATGACCGTCTGGGTCAGTTGTAGGCTTTCTTGTTGATGCATCGATATTCTCCTGATGTTTTTTCTTACCGGGTCATGTGAATCATGATTGCCTGTCCAGGCGCGCACTATTGACCCAACGCACGCGCATGGGTTTGAGCACAAACAGAGCGAGCAGCGCGGCGAGAATATCCAGTCCGGCAATGCAATAAAAAATCAGATCCCAGGATTGAGTTTTCTCGTACAGCAGTGCTGCGAACGGCCCGCCCAGGATAGACCCCACGGCGGTAGCGATCAGGAGATAGCCAAAGTTTTTTGCTGCATGTTTTGTTCCGAACGCGTCGGCCTGTAGCGACGGAAACAAGGAGTAGATTTCGCCCCATCCAAAGAAAACGACGGCAGAAAGCACGACGAAAGCGACTGGGTTTGATCCAAACTTCAGTAGCAGCAGGATGGATGCCGCCTCCATCAGAAATGCGATCAACATGGTCGGCTCCCGACCGATTCTGTCGGAGATCCAGCCAAAAAAAGGCCGCGTCAAGCCGTTGGCGGCTCGATCCAGGGTCAGGGCGAGAGGAAGCGCGGCCATCCCCAACACAAGTGTGGTGTCGGATATGCCGAAGTGTGTCGCCAGTGCCCCCAGTTGAGATATGGCCATGAGTCCACCCGTGGCAACCATGGCCATGATGAAAAACATGAGCCAAAAAAGTGGGGTGCGCAACATCTCACGCGAGTTGAAGTGTGCCGCCGATGTTGTCGTGGGTGAGGCGTTTTCCTCGGATAGGTTCGTGGCCGTTACGCGTTTCATGCCCAACGATGCCAACACGATGATGGCTGACAGCACGACGCCGAAGACTACTAGCGTGGTTTGCAGACCGTGATTCCGAATGCTTGACGCGATGGGAAAGGTGGTGACAATTGCGCCCAGCCCATAACAGCCGGCCGCCATGCCGACGGCGAACCCTCTACGACGCGGAAACCACTGCACCATGAGTTCGATCACGGCGACATAAACCCATCCCGTACCGATGCCGGAGAGCACGCCGTATGTGATGTACAAGAGCGGAAGCGAGGTGACGTAGGCCGAACTAATCCAGCTGAGTCCCACAAGCAGGCCGCCCGCGGCGGCAAAGGTGCGCGATGAGAATCGGCTGGCGAGTTCGCCATGTAGTGGACCGATTCCGCATTGAAAGATGCTGAATAATGCGAACGTGACCTGCAGCGCCGAGAGAGAAACGTCAAGCGAGCTTCTGAACGGTTGGACGAATAGCGCCCAGACATACTGAGGGCTGGAGATTGCCATCATGGCAATCATGCCGAGTACGAGCTGGATCCATGGTTGTCTTGTCCTGATTTGATCCAGCCCGGCTGGGCTGGCAGGGGTCGGGGCGAGTGTAGACGTCGAGGCGTGAGTCACTGTTGTCTCCAATAATTATTTTGTCAGGAACATCAACTCAGGGTTTGCGTGTTTTCTGCTCCGTTAGCAGCGATGCGCGGATGTCGGCGCTGTGTTCACCCAGTAAAGGGGGAGGGATGACTTCCAAGGGTCTTTGCCCATCGAAACTCACCGGGGAACGAACGGTTTTCCACGCGCCGAGGGTGGGGTGCGTACCTTGAATCTCCAATTGCATATGCTTGGCCTGCGGGTCTTGCAGGGCTTCACTGGTGTCATAAATGGGCGCATGGGGGACATCCTCCGCTGCGAGGCGCTCGCACCATTGCGCTCGTGTGCGGGTGATGAAAAGGGAGCCCAACAACTCAATCAATATCGCTTGGTGATGAATACGCGCCTCACGCGTTGCGAATCGCTCATCCTTGAAAATGTCGGGGCGCTCGATCGCTCTGGCTAGACCTTGCCAGAACTTTTCTGGCGACGACATGTGTAGCGCCACCCATTTGTCGTCCGCGCATTTCAAGGCATAAGATTGTGAGACGCTTGGACGACTATAGGGGCCCATGACCTCGTTTTCAGCGAAGAAATGCGTGAAGGCATCCAGGTTGAAGTGGCTCATCGCCTCTAACATCGAGACTTCTACGGATCGGCCAACACCGGTGTGGTTTCTTTCTACCAACGCCCCCAGAATCCCGTAGGCAGCGTAAAAACCGGTAAGCGCATCTGCGATAGCGGGGCCGACAACGCGGGGATTTTCTGGGTTAATCAGCAAGTTCAGAAAGCCACTCGCCGCTTGCGCCACCGTATCGTAGGCCGGGCGCCCCGATGCCGGCCCTGTTTGTCCAAAACCGCTGATTGCGCAGTAAATCAGTCTGGGATTGAGCTGGCGTAACCGCTCCTCACTGACACCAAGGCGTGCGGTGGTACCCGGGCGAAAGTTCTGTATATAGACATCCGCTTTTCGGATCAGCGCATCGAATACCTCGGCGTCGTCCGCCTGTTTTGTATTCAACGTGATGCTGCGTTTATTGCGGTTATACGTTTGGAAGTGCGGGCTATAGAGTCCGCCTTTGAATGCCCGGAATGGATCGCCCGTTTCGGGTTGCTCGACCTTGATGACATTGGCGCCCAGGTCGGCCAGCAGCATTCCCGCCGCAGGTCCTGTGATGAACGTGCCTTGTTCTATGACGGTAATGCCATCCAATACTTTCGCCATGCGTGTGATCCTCATTCGTGACGGGAAGCGCACCGTCGGACCGCTGAGAGCGTCGTTTTCTCAGCCATTCCCCGCTTATGGGGAGTGAGCGCAAGACTAAATGACCCGGACGAAAGATGAAAATGATGATTTTCTTCCGTTATCATTGATGCCATCGATTAATGGGAGGTCGTGTGGAGCTGCGCCACCTCAGGTATTTCATTGCCTTGGCCGGCACGTTGAACTTCACTCGCGCTGCCGAGAGTGTTCATGTGACGCAATCGACGCTGTCTCACCAGATTCGCCGGCTTGAGGACGAGATTGGTCAACCTCTCTTTGCTCGGGTCGGGAAACGGGTTTTCATCACGGAGGCGGGCGAGGCCTTTTTGACCTATGCCTCTCGTGCGTTATCGGAGATCGATCAAGGCCTGGGTGAGTTAAAGGCGCGGGACGTGTCAATGTCTGGCGTGGTTCGCGTCGGGACGACCCATACGTTTAATCTTGGGTTCATCCCCGAGTGCGTGGCTCAGTTTCTGTTGCGCAACATCACCGTGAAAGTCGTGATTGAAGAGTTGCCCGCTGACGCGATCGCAGCCAGCCTGGATGCTGGCCAATTAGATATCGGCGTGGCCTATCGCCCTGAGTTGCGTTCTGGGTTGCGTTTTGAACCCTTATTTAACGAGGAGCTTGTCCTGGTCGTTGCCAACTCGCATCCCTGGGCCGGCAGGAAACGTATCCGCATGATCGAGCTGCATCGAGAACCTCTGGTCATGTTGCCCAGTAGTTTCTCCACTCGGCGCATGCTGGACGAATTCTTGACTGCGGCAGGGGCTTCACCGAACATCATTGCGGAGATGAACACGGTAAGTGCCATGCTTGGACTTGTCTCCCGGATTCAAGTCGGCGCGATTGTGGCCTCTAGTGCGATTAACGAAAACAGCGGATTGTGCGCCTTACCGATCGAGGGGCCAACGCCTATGCGAACGCCAGGGTTGCTGTTCAAGGAGGGTCAGGCTCAGTCAAAGCCCGTGCGGGCATTTGCCTCATTAATTCGAAAAACGGCAATGATTTCGACGCTACGGCCCAGGAAATCAAAGAGATGATTTTGTTTGTTGCGTGATCGCGTATGCAACGAAATCACTGACGTCCACGATAAGATGCCGTCAAAAGAACAGGAACGTCCAGGAAAATCCCAGACGTCCCCATTGGCGCCAATGCCGAGGCACCGTTAGAACAACACAGCCGTCTTTTGCAGCGTTATCCAGATCCCCCAGATCAGCGGGATCCCGACGCAAGCCCAAGCAAACCACACCACCGCGAGGGGTGTTTTGAACGTGGAACTGGAGAACCCGTGGACCTCGGCCGCGGCGGCACGCTCATGGGCGAGTGCCTTCTCGCGTGAGAGTTCTTCCTCGCCCATGAAATACTTGGGGTTCACCGGCCGTATCGCCAAGTTGCACAGGAAACCCAGTACGAGCATGCCGGCCAGCACATACATGGTGATGTCGTATACCTGCGCACGGGGCACACCGATAGAGAGCTGATATTCGCGAATGTAGTTCACGAGTACCGGACCAAAAATCCCTGCCGCCGACCATGCCGTCAGAATCCGCCCGTGGATGGCGCCTACCATCTGTGTGCCAAACAAGTCTGCCAAATAGGCCGGCACCGTTGAAAACCCGCCGCCATACATCGAAATGATGACGCAGAACGCGCCGACAAACAGCGCCAGTGCGCCTAGGTGGGCCGACCAGGGGACCGACGAATACAGCACAAAACCCAGTACCAGGAAGACAAAATACGTCATCTTGCGCCCGAGCTTGTCCGATAGCGTAGCCCAGAAAAAACGTCCCCCGATATTGAACAGGCTCAGCAGTCCGGTAAATCCGGCAGCGGTGGCGGCGATGACGGCCAGTTGCGTCTTGTCCAATTGGCCATAGAGCAACTCGGGCTGCCCGAGCAGCGTGCCGCCGAATACTTCTTGCAACAGCGGCGAGGCCATGCCGAGAATCCCGATGCCTGCTGTCACGTTCAAGCACAGCACCAGCCATACCAGCCAGAACTGGGGGATACCCCACACACGCTTCACGTGCACATGGCCCTTGGTGATCATGGCATTGTTGGCGTGCTTGACGGGTTCCTTCCAGCCTTCGGGTTTCCAGCCGGTAGGCGGGACACGGTAGCCTAGCGCGCCCGACACCATGAACACAAAATAGATGATGGCCAATGCGATGAATGTTTGCGCGACACCCAGACCGTCCGGCGTGGCAAAGTGGCGCATCAACATGTCTGCCAAGGGGGCACCGATCATGGCACCTCCGCCGAAACCCATGATGGCCATCCCGGTCGCCATGCCGCGCCGATCAGGAAACCATTTGATCAGGGTGCTCACGGGCGAGATGTAGCCCAACCCCAGCCCGATGCCGCCGATCACTCCGGAGCCTAGCCACAGCATCCACATCTGGTGTAGATGAATGCCTAGTGCAGAAATGAGGAGACCGCCGCACCAGCATACCGCCGCGACGATGCCGGCTTTGCGCGGACCTGCACGTTCCAGCCAGCCACCCCACAATGCCGCGGCGCAACCCAGCAACACGAAAAAGAGAGTAAACATCCACCCCATTGTCGAAATGCGCCAGTTGCACTGTGTGGTGAACAACTCTGCAATCAGGCCGACATCTGCCGAGCAGGTTGCGACGGACGTACCCAATGCCTTGGATAGGGGCAGCCAGAATACCGAGAATCCGTAGGCCATCCCGATACATAAATGGATGGCCAAGGCCGCGGGCGGCACTAACCAGCGATTGAAATTTGGTCCTGCAATCGTGCGCTCTTTATCTAAAAATCCCGGGCGCATGCCCGGCAAATCCAGTGTGGCAGTGTTGCTCATAGTGTCTCCTCTCAGGGGGAACGGCTCACGGGCCGATAGGGACGCTCGCGGATGAGTGCGGCGCCTCTGGGTGTTGTTATGGGGTAAGACGGGGTCGAGCGGTCTTGCGTTAAGCAGGTTGGGCCGGTGTCAAACGAGCGCGGTTGCGGGTAATGGCTTCGAGCATCAGCGCGTGCAAGCGGACGTCGTCGGCCTGGCCGTCCGCGTGTTGATCCAGAAAGCCCAGCAAGGCGATACGCATGCGAGGTTCCCAGGATTTCTGAATATGCGTGGCGGCGCTGTCCAGCGCTTCTTCGCGGTCGGGCAGCGCATCGAAATACTCGCCGATGCGATTGGCCATGCGGATAAGATTGGCGATGTCCATGACGGTTAGCTCTGAATGCGTTCAGCGTGTGAGTAAATGGTGGCGTCGGCATGGCGTACAAAACCGAGCAGCGCCACATTGGTGTTCTGCGCGAGGCGGATCGCGAGCGCAGTGGGGGCCGAGACCGCTGCCAGGATGCCGATACCGGCGGCGGCGCATTTTTGCACCATTTCAAAGCTGGCGCGGCTCGATACCAGTACCAGGCCGTTTTGCAGAGCTTCATCGCGTCGGGTCAGGGCGCCGATCAGTTTGTCCAGGGCGTTGTGGCGCCCAACGTCTTCGCGCACAACCTGCACCTGTCCACTGGCGTTGGCCCAGGCGGCGCCATGGGTGGCGCCCGTCATGTCGTGCAGGGTCTGGCGCGCGCGCATGGCGCGCATGGCGTGCAGAATGGCAGGGAGTGAAATCGGCGTGGCATCGGGCACGGCGGCGACTTGGCGCAGGACCTCCGGTAGCGTCTCGACGCCGCATAGTCCGCAGCCGGTGCGGCCCGCCATGGCGCGTCGACGCGCTTTCAGCCGGGCTTCGCACGCGCTGGAGATTTCAAGTTGCACCACGATGCCGTTGTGCTGCGGCACGATGTCAATGCCGCGTAGATCCGAGGGCCGATCAATAATGCCTTCGGTCAGAGAAAAACCCAGTGCGTAATCTTCGAGATCGCTGGGCGAAGCCAGCATCGTGGCGTGGCTAATCCCGTTGTATTCCAGCGCGATAGGCGTTTCTTCTGCAACGCGGTCGGTTTGCGTACTGGCTTCGAGCGCTCCTCCGCGCACGCGCAAGACGGCCGCCTCGGCGTAGTCCGAGCGGTGTTGGGTGAAATCGGGAAGATGATCCATAACGTTATTGGATTGTGTCGACGTTACTTACTGACGAGGGTGGCTTCGGTTTCACGGGCGCGTTCGCGCAGCAGTTTTTGCTGGATGTCGCTAAAGCGCGACCATTGCCGTTGCCACTCGGAGGGTTGCGAGACCCGCATCACTTGCACGGCGGTGACCTTGTATTCCGGGCAGTTGGTGGCCCAGTCGGAGTTATCCGTCGTGACCACGTTGGCACCGGACTCGGGAAAATGGAACGTGGTGTAAACCACGCCCGGTTGTACCCGGTCCGTCAGCGTGGCGCGCAGCACGGTTTCACCCGCACGGCTTTGCACCCCCACCCAATCGCCTTCGGCGACGCCGCGGTCTTCGGCGTCTTGCGGGTGGATTTCCAGGACATCCTCGTTATGCCAGGCGACGTTGGGGGTACGGCGGGTCTGCGCGCCGACGTTGTACTGAGACAGGATGCGCCCCGTCGTCAACAACAGCGGGAACTTGCGCGTGCTGCGCTCATCCGATGGGACGTATTTCGTGATCATGAACTTCCCCTTGCCGCGTACGAATTCGTCAATATGCATAATGGGGGTGCCCTCGGGCGCCTCATCGTTGCAGGGCCATTGCAGGCTGCCCATGCGATCGAGTTTTTCGTAAGAGACTCCGTTAAACGTTGGCGTAAGCCGGGCGATCTCATCCATGATTTCGCGGGGATGACGGTAGTTCATGGGGTAGCCCAGCGCGTTAGACAGTGCGACCGTGACTTCCCAGTCGGCCATGCCGTTGCGGGGTTCCATGACCTTGCGCACGCGTGAAATGCGTCGTTCGGCGTTGGTAAAGGTGCCGTCTTTTTCCAGGAACGATGAGCCGGGCAAGAACACGTGAGCGTACTTGGCGGTTTCGTTCAGGAAAAGGTCCTGGACCACGATGCACTCCATGGCCGCCAGCGAGGCGGCGACGTGCTGGGTGTTGGGGTCGGACTGGACAATGTCTTCGCCTTGGCAGTACAGGCCCTTGAAGCTGCCCGCCAAGGCCGCCTCGAACATATTGGGAATGCGCAAGCCGGGTTCGGACTGCAGGGTGACGCCCCAGTCTGCTTCGAACTGGGCCCGTGTCGCGTTATCGGAAACGTGACGATAGCCCGGCAACTCGTGGGGAAACGAGCCCATGTCGCAGGAGCCTTGCACGTTGTTCTGGCCGCGCATGGGGTTCACACCCACGCCTTCGCGACCAATGTTGCCCGTCGCCATGGCCAAATTGGCAATCGCCATGACGGCCGTTGAGCCCTGGCTGTGTTCGGTGACGCCCAAGCCGTAGTAGATCGAGCCATTGTCGCCGGTGGCATACAGGCGCGCCGCGCCGCGTACATCGTCCGCCGGGACGCCGGTGTCTTCTGCAGTGGCTTCAGGAGAGTTTTCGGGGCGGGCGACAAAGTCGCGCCATTGATTGAATGCTTTGGTTTCGCAGCGCTGGGCGACGAAGTCTTCGGCGACCAGGTCTTCGGTCACGATCACGTGGGCCAGCGCGGTGAGCAGCGCGACGTTGGTGCCGGGACGCACGGGCAGATGATAGTCCGCCTTGACGTGAGGCGAGTTGACCAACTCGATACGGCGCGGATCGATGACGATCAGCTTGGCGCCCTCGCGCAGCCGGCGTTTGAGGCGAGACCCGAATACCGGGTGGGCGCTGCTGGGGTTGGATCCCATCAGCACGACGACGTCTGTGTGCATGACGGAGTCAAAGGTCTGCGTGCCGGCGGATTCGCCCAGGGTTTGCTTCAGGCCGTAGCCGGTAGGCGAATGGCAGACGCGTGCGCAGGTGTCGACGTTGTTGGTGCCAAAGGCCGCGCGCACCAGTTTTTGCACCAACCAGGTTTCTTCGTTGGTGCAACGCGAAGAGGTGATGCCACCAATGGAATCGCGGCCGTACTTGTCCTGCAGGCGGCGGAACTCAGAAGCGGTATAGGCGAGGGCTTCGTCCCATGAGACTTCGCGCCAGGGGTCGGTGATGTGCTGGCGAATCATGGGCTTGAGCACGCGCTCTTTGTGCGTGGTGTAGCCCCAGGCAAAGCGACCCTTGACGCAGGCGTGGCCGCGATTGGCCTGGCCGTCTTTCCAGGGCGTCATACGCACGACTTCTTGGCCCTTCATCTCGGCCTTGAATCCGCAGCCCACGCCGCAGTAGGCGCAGGTGGTGATGACCGAGTGCTCGGCCTGACCCATCATGATGACGGATTTTTCTTGCAGGGTGGAGGTGGGGCAGGCCTGCACACAGGCACCGCAGGACACGCACTCACTGTCGAGGAAGGACTGATCCTGGCCGGCCGCGACGCGCGAGGCGAAGCCCTTGCCCGAAATCGTCAACGCGAATGTCCCCTGGGTTTCTTCGCAGGCCCGGACACAGCGGTTGCAGACAATGCACTTGGATGGGTCGTATGAAAAGTAGGGGTTCGAGTCGTCGGTTTTATCTTTCAGGTGATTGGCGCCATCATAGCCATAGCGCACGGCGCGTAACCCCACCACGCCGGCCATGTCCTGCAGTTCGCAGTCGCCGTTGGCGGGGCAGGTCAGGCAGTCCAGCGGATGGTCGGAGATATACAGCTCCATGACGCCGCGTCGCAGTTCATGCAGTTTGGGGGTTTCGGTGTAGACCACCATGCCGTCTTCGACCGGCGTGGTGCACGACGCGGGATAGCCGCGACGCCCGTCGATCTGCACCAGGCATAGCCGGCAGGACCCAAAGGGCTCCAGGCTGTCGGTGGCACAGAGCTTGGGGATATTGATGCCGGCTTCGGCCGCGGCACGCATGACGGAGGTGCCTTCGGGGACGGACATTTCCTGGCCATCAATGGTCAGGGTGACAAGGCGGGCGTTGGTGTCGCGGGCGGGAGTGCCCAGGTCGCGGTCGCGCTTGATAACGGTTTCGAGCATGGCAGGTCCCGTTCGAATCAGGTCGGTTGAGAGGCGGCTTGGGCGCCAGCCGTGGCGGATGTGTTCAGGCCGAAGTCTTCTGGGAAGTGCTCTAACGCTGAGAGGACGGGATAGGGCGTCATGCCGCCCAGCGCACAGAGCGAGCCGCCCAGCATGGTGTCGCACAAGTCGCGCAGCAGATGGATGTGCTGCTCGTGTTGCGGCCCGCCGGCACGGATCTTGTCCAGGGTTTCCGTCCCGCGCACCGCGCCGATGCGGCACGGCGTGCATTTGCCACAGGATTCGACGGCACAGAATTCCATGGCATAGCGGGCCATGCGGCTCATATCGACCGTGTCGTCAAAGGCAACGATACCGCCATGGCCTACCATGGCCGAGATCTTGAGGTAGGACTCGTAGTCCAGCGGCACATCCCACTGCGATTCGGGCAGGTAGGCGCCCAGCGGACCACCGACCTGTACGGCACGCAGGGGACGCCCCGATGCGCTGCCGCCGCCATAGTCGTACAGCAGCTCGCGCAATGTCACGCCAAAGGCGGCCTCGACCAAGCCGCCATGTTTGAGATTGCCAGCGAGTTGAAAGGGGAGCGTACCTTGGGAACGGCCCATCCCGTAGTCGCGATAGTATGCGGCGCCGCGCGCCAGAATGATGGGGATCGATGCCAGCGAAATCACGTTGTTGATGACGGTGGGCTGGCCGAACAGGCCGGCAATGGCGGGTAGCGGCGGTTTGGCGCGCACCACACCGCGCTTGCCCTCCAGGCTTTCCAGAAGCGAGGTTTCTTCGCCGCAGATGTAGGCGCCCGCGCCTTTACGGACCTCGAGATCAAAGCGCTGGCCACTGCCTTGAATATCGTCGCCAAGCCAGCCCGCCTGACGCGCCTGGTCGATGGCTGCGTTCAACGTCGCGATGGCTTGCGGGTACTCTGAGCGAACGTAGATATAGCCATAGGTGGCGCCCACAGCCAGGCCGGCGATCGCCATGCCTTCGATGAGAACAAAGGGGTCGCCTTCCATGATGAGACGATCGGAGAACGTCCCGGAGTCGCCTTCATCCGCGTTGCAGACGATGTACTTCTGCGTGGCGGGCGTGGTCAACACGGTTTTCCACTTGATCCCGGTGGGAAAGGCTGCACCGCCGCGGCCGCGTAAACCCGATGCGGTGACTTCGTCGACGATCTGTTCGGGCGTGAGGGCCAGCGCGCGCTGTAAGCCCTGCAAGCCCTCGTGCGCGAGGTAATCCACTGTTGACACCGGGTCGGTGATGCCGACACGCGCGAAGGTCAGCCGTTGTTGATTTTTTAAATACGGAATTGCCTCGGTCAGTCCGAGATGCAGCGGGTGGTTGCCGCCATGCAGCCAGTCTGCGTCGAATAGGCCGGGCACATCGTCGACCTGTACGGGGCCGTAGGCAACGCGTCCCGCGGGGGTGACGATTTCGGCGAGCGGTTCCAGCCAGAGCAGGCCCCGCGATCCGTTACGTACCAACCGGATAGCCAGGTGACGGCGTTGCGCTTCTTGCTCGATCGCTAGAGCGACATCATCGGCGTCGACCGCGAGGGCCGCCGCATCGCGGGGCAGATAGATCGTGACGGGGGCGTTCATGGTTGCACCGCCCGATCGTGTTCGGTGGCTCGCTGCAGAATGCGGGTGAGCTTGTCAGGGGTGACGCGCGCATGTGGCTTGCCGTCCAGCATCACGGCCGGTGATTGGGCGCACAGGCCCAGGCAATATACGGGCTCAAGGGTGACGGCGCCGTCGGCTGTGGTGTGATGGAAATCGCAGCCGAGTGTGTGGCGCGCATGTTCGGCAAGATGCTCCCCGCCCATCGCCTGGCAGGATTCGGCACGGCAAACCTCCAGCACATGCCGGCCCGCGGGCTCGGTGCGAAAGTGCGGATAGAAACTCAACACGCCGTGGACTTCGGCGCGGGACAGGTTCAGGGCCTCGGCGATGGTGGGCACCGCGTCGGCCGGAATACAGCCCAGTTCATCCTGTATCTCGTGCAGCAGAGGCAGCAGCGCGCCAGGTTGATCCTGCCATTGCGTGGCGGCCTGTGCCGCAGCCGCCACCGTGGGGGTGGTGGACTGACGCGCGGCCGATAAGGCCATATCGCCGCCGCGTGCACCGCCGCCGCCGGGCGGATTGGGCTTTGCCTGCGAAATAGGCATGCTTGTCTCCTGGTGACGACCCTCGCGTAAAGATGGGGCCGCATTGTTCTCTAGTTGTTGCCAGCCGATTGCATTGATAATATGTTTTTTAAAACATATAAAACTGTGCTATCTATCTGATGTGCGTACTCTAATCGCCAAATCTGCCACGTTCAATAGGAAATAAATGACATATAAATTTCGTATCGGACTGCGCCCCCAATGGCTGCTGGAGGGCGATGCGGAACATCCCGGTCAGGCGTTGCATGACATGTTGGCGCTGTTGGCGGCCATTGATGCGACGGGCAATATCGCCGGCGCATGCCGGGCCTGTGGCCTGTCGTATCGGCATGCCTGGGGGGTGCTGCGGCGTTTTGAGGGGCTGTTCGGTACGCCGTTGTTGATTACCAAGCGGCGTCAAGGCACGCAGTTATCGCCCTTTGCACAACGTTTGTTGTGGGCAAATCGCCGCATCGAGGCGCGTTTGATGCCGACGCTGGAAAGCATGGCGTCCGAGTTGCAAGAGGAACTGGAAAAGCTGCTGCCCGAGACAATTCCGCATTTGCGTTTGCACGCGAGCCATGGCTTTGCGGTCGAGGCATTGATGCAACATATGAGCGATCGCGAGCCGGGTCTGGAGCTTCGCTATCGCACGGCGATCGAGGCACTGGCCGCACTGGAACGCCACGAATGTGATCTGGCGGGCTTTCAGGTGCCGAGCGGCACGTTTGAGGCACCGATCATGGCGCGTTATGCGCAATGGTTGTCGCCAGACGATTATCTGCTGATCCACCTGGCCGTACGTAATACGGGCCTGTTTGTCGTGCCGGGCAATCCGAAGCACATTCGCGGCATGGCGGATTTGTCGCGCAAGGATGTGCGGTTCGTGAATCGGCAAATTGGGTCCAGTACGCGTTATCTGGTAAGTCTGATGCTAGAGCAGGCGGGCGTGTCGATCAGCGATGTGCAGGGCTATGAAACCAACGAGTTCACCCATATGGCGATCGCGGCGCATATTGCCAGCGGGATGGCGGACACCGGGGTGGGCGTCGAGACAGCAGCCTGGCGTTTTGGCTTGGACTTTATTCCGCTGGTGCATGAGCGTTATTTCTTTGCGATTCGCCGCGCGTCGCTGGATACCCCTGCCATGCAAGACCTGTTGAACATCATGCGGGGCCATGAATATCTGGGGTATGTGCATCAACTGGTGGGCTACGACGCCACGGATACGGGCAAGTTGCAGACGCTGGAGGAAGCCTTTGGGTGACGTCGACATCCGCATGCAGACCTCAATAATCGGAGGCGGGCTAGTGAGGGCCGACTCATTGCGCGATATGATGCTCAGATGAGTAAAGTTATTTACCTGACCGATCATTCTGCGCAGCATCTGCCGCCGCTGCCGCAGTCGGCGCTGCCGCCCGCTGGGCAACCGGTGCAGGATGCGTTTGCGCGGCCGATGCGTGATCTGCGGATTTCGGTCACGGATCGCTGTAATTTTCGATGTACGTACTGCATGCCGCGCGAGGTGTTCGACGGCAACTATGCCTTTTTGCCGCATTCGGCACTGTTGTCGTTCGAAGAGATCACGCGCATCGCCCGCTTGGGCGCCCAACTGGGGGTTGAGAAAATCCGCCTGACGGGCGGTGAGCCGCTACTGCGCAAGAATATTGAAGCCTTGATCGGTATGCTGGCCGAATTGCGCACGCCTGACGGTCGTCCGCTGGAGCTGGCGCTGACCACTAACGGCACGTTGTTGACGCGTAAGGCCGTGGCCTTGAAACAGGCAGGTTTGACGCGGGTGACGGTCAGTCTGGACACGCTGGACGCGGAGATGTTTGCCCGCATGAGCGACAGCACGTTTACTCCCGACGATGTGTTGCGCGGCATTGATGCTGCGGCCGACGCGGGGCTGGCGCCTGTCAAGATCAACATGGTCGTGCGTCGCGGCCTGAACGATGGTCAGATAGTGCCGATGGCCGGGCACTTTCGCCATACCGGCCATGTGCTGCGTTTTATCGAGTACATGGACGTGGGCACCACCAACGGCTGGAATTTGAAAGAGGTCGTGCCGAGTGCCGAAGTCGTCCAACGGATCGGCGAGGCCTACCCCTTGCGGGCCATCGACGCGCAGATCATGGGGCGTGTGGCCCAACGTTGGTCTTATGGAGACGGCGCGGGCGAGGTCGGCGTGATTTCGAGCGTGACCGAGGCGTTTTGCGGCGGCTGTACGCGTGCACGCCTCTCGCCGGAAGGCAAAATTTTCCTGTGCCTGTTTGGGTCTCATGGCCATGACCTGCGCGGGCTCCTGCGCAGCGCAGCAGACGATGATCAGGTCGCGCGCGCCATCGCCGGTATCTGGACGCAACGTGACGACCGGTATTCCGAGTTGCGAGGCCGGGGTGCGGNGCNCGCCCATCAAGGCGAGCGCAAGATCGAGATGAGTTATATCGGCGGGTGACAGCGCCGTGGCGCTACGCCAGCCAGTGCGCCAGATCGTAATATGCCACGATGTCCCCGTCATTTACCGTGACCCCGGCGGGGGTACGCGCCAGCCCGGTGGCCCAGGGCAGGGAACTGATGACCGAAGAGTCCTGGTTCCCATAAGGCACCAGCTCTGGTGCGCCGTCGGGATTGGGACGCCACTGGACACGCAGAAATTCTTCGCGCTTGTCATGGTGGGGGCGCGGCGTGCGCAGCGGGGCGGCGCTGACGGCCGGAAAGACGGCTGTGCGTCCCTGCATGCGGCGCACCAGGGGCGACACCAGCACGGCGTAGACGGCATAGACTGAGACGGGATTGCCCGGCAGGCACACAATGGGTTTGCCGTCGATATGCGCTAGGGCGACGGGCTTGCCCGGTTTCATGCGGACTCGCCATAGCGCCAGTGTGCCGCCCAGGGACTCCAGGACCGGCTTGACCAGGTCCTTTTCGCCCACCGAGACGCCGCCGATGCTAAGCAGGAGATCGCAGTCGGCCAGCATTGTGCCGATGGCAGCGCGCAATTCCGGTTCATTGTCACGTGCGTGCAGCACGTGCACCGCTTGGGCGCCAGCCTTTTGGACCAGGGCGGCCAGCATGACGCCATTGCAGTTGTAGATTTGTTGCGTCGCGCGCTCGGCACCAGGGGGCACCAATTCATCGCCCGTTGTCAGGATGCCAATACGCAGCGGCGCGTAGACCTGCACATGCGTCAAGCCCTGCGAAGCCAATGACGCGATATGTGCGGCATCCAGCAAGGTGCCCGCGGAGAATAGGGGTTGGCCCGCCGACGTGTCCATGCCGCGCTTGCGTACGAATTCGCCGGCCTTGGGGGCTTGCAGGATTTGCACCTGGCCGTTGGCCTCGCGGGTGTTTTCCTGAATGACGATGGTGTCAGCGCCTTCGGGAATCAAGCTACCCGTAAACAGGCGCGTGGCCTGGCCCGGGATCAGCGCGGCGGGCATGTCGCCAGCATAACTGCGCTGTTGAATGGGCAGGGTGACGTCAGGCCGGTAGTCTGCAAAGCGAATGGCGTAGCCATCCATGGCGCTGTTGTCGGCGGGGGGCAAGTCCAGCGTGGCGGTCAGGTCGGTGGCCAGCACGCGGCCGATTGCGTGTGCCAACGACACCTCTTCCCGGCGACCAATCGGGTCGGCGGCACGGGCCAACAGTTCTTGAGCGCGTTCAAAATCGAGCAGGTCGTTGTTCATCGATGATGGGTATGAGAGGTGGATTGCGCAGCGGCATCGCCCGCATCCCAGGCGTGGGTGCGGTCGTGATCGGTCTGGCGTTGTTCGACCCAGAAGCTGTTGCCATCGGACAGAGTCTCGCGTTTCCAGAAGGGCGCGCGGGTTTTTAGCGCATCGATCATGTATTCACACCCTCGAAACGCATCGCCGCGATGCGCACTCGCGGCCGCGACGAAGACGATCTGGGCGTTGCGGGGCAAGGCGCCGACGCGATGGGCGATGACGGTGCCGGCCAGTTGCCAGCGTTGGCGGGCGGTGTCGGCGACGTCTTGCAACTCGCGTTCACACATGCCGGGGTAGTGTTCCAGGAACAGGGTTTGTGTCGCCTGATTCGGGGCGAAGTCGCGCACATAGCCGGTAAACGTGACAATGGCGCCTGCCTGGGCGCCGACCCGTTCGCGCAGATCGGCGAGCAAGGTGGCGCCGTCAAAGTCGGCTTCTTGAACGATAACCATATTGTCAGCCTCCGGTAACCGGCTCGAAAACCGCGATTTCGTCACCCGGTGCAATGATGGCGGATGGCTTGGCATGCGTCTGGTTGATCGCCAGCTTCAGACGTGCGGCGGGCGCAAGTTGCGGATAGCGGGCTTGCAGGGCCTCTAGCAGTTGGGTACCTGTCGAGGGTTCGGCCAGCGGCCAAGCTTCGCTGCGTTTGCCGACGAGCTCGGCGACACGGGCAAAGTACAGAATATTAAGGGTTGCGCCACTCACCGCTTTTACCTCCCGCCTTATATTCAAGACGTATTTGTTCAATCACAATGCCCTTGTCGGCCGCCTTGCACATGTCGTAAATGGTCAGCGCGGCGACGCTGCAGGCGGTCATCGCCTCCATTTCGACACCCGTTTTATAGCGGGTCCGGCACGTCGTCCTGATGTCGACGGTATGCGTGTCGTCGTCTAACGAAAACTCAACGCCGACAAAGGCCAGGGGCAGGCTGTGGCAGAGCGGAATCAGCTCTGCGCAGCGTTTGGCCGCCAGGACGGCTGCTACGCGTGCGGTATTGAGCACTTCGCCTTTGCCTTGGCCGGGTTGGGTCAACAAGTCATAGGCTACCGCGTTCATTCGTACACTGCCACGGGCGATGGCAATGCGGTCCGTTTCGGTCTTGGCGCCGACGTCAACCATGCGGATTTGGCCAGATTCGTCCAGGTGGCTAAGCGTAGGGGCAGAGGATGGCATGATAGGAAAAGTGTTAACGATTGAAAACGAGCGCGGCTTTTTGCTAAAGTGGGCCACGCTTGCGTCCTATCATAGACGAGCTCTGGCTACGCGTGAAATTACCGTCGCCGCTGCTCCGCTATCCGAACCAGGAGACTACGCATGGCCCTTACGATGCCCAGGTTGAGATTCACTCGGCGTCTTGGAAAAATTCTCCTGGCGATCATAGCCACGATCCTGATTCTATTCGGGGTGGCCGCGTGGCAGGTTCCGAACCTGTTGCGGTCGGTGTTGACCGAGGATGTCGCTGAGCTGCTGGGCCGTCCGGTGCAGGTGGGCGAGATCAGTTTTAATCCTTTTACCCTGTCGGTGCGCGCGCAGGATCTCGTGATCGAGCAGCCCGGCGGCGAGGCGCCCTTGCTGAATGTCGGCCAGATGGACGTCAGCGCGTCGTGGAAGTCATTGTTCTGGTTTGCGCCCGTGGTCGATTCGGTACGCTTGCAGCGTCCGCAGATCGCGTTGGTTCGCGAGGACACCACGACATTCAATTTCTCGGATATCCAGAAAAGACTCGCGGACAGGGCGGCGGCTCAGCCCGCGCCCGAGCCAGGCGAAAAGGACGACGATGCCCTGCCGCGGTTTTCGTTGAACAACCTTGTGCTGGAGGGCGGGGCCATTACGCTGGATGACAAGGTGACGGGCCGCAAGCAGGAAATCGACGAGATCGCGCTGGGCGTTCCCTTTATTTCGTCGTTTGGCTATGCCACCGACATCGATGTGGAACCGCTGGTGCATCTGCGCGTCAATGGCAGTCCCTTCGATATGAGAGGCGTGGCGAGGCCATTTGATGTCGTGCCGTCGTCGACCTTGAATCTGGATTTTCGCGGGCTGGAACTCGAAAAATGGGCCGATATTTGGCCCATCGCGATACCCATCAAAGTCGAACGCGCCTTGCTGGATTCGAATCTGAAGCTGGTGTTTGAGCAGCCACGCGATGCGGATGCCAAGATCTTGGTGACCGGCGACGTGGGCTTGCGAGAGTTGAATCTGCGCGAGACGTCGGGCGCGCCCTTGATCCAGTGGAACACCCTGGAGATTCAGCGGGTCAAGCTGGACATGCTGGCCCGCCAGTTCTCGATTGGCCAGGTCGAGATGTGGTCGCCCGTGTTGCAGGCGAGCAGGGATGCCAAGCAGCAACTGAATTGGTTGCGGGTGATCGACAAGCTCAAGGCCATCGGAGGGGCAGAGGGCGGTAGCAAACAGACCGCCAAAGCGCCAGTCTCAGCCAAGGCAGCGGCGGCCGAGGCAAGCAAGACAACCGCCAGTGAGCCGCTCGTTGCGCAAGCCGATGCCGGCACGAACGGCAAGACGCCTGACAAGGCGGTCGACGACAAAGCCACAGACAAAGTAGCCACAGACAAAGCTGCCGCGGCCCTCCAGGCGACATTGCCGAAAGCATCGTCTGACGAAGCCGCCTCCGCCGTCGCGCCGAAGTCAAAGACCCCTGATGAATGGCAGGTCGCGGTGGACGCGATCAACATTCATGACGCCCGGCTGCACGTACAAGACGCGGCCACCAAGCTGGACACCACGTTGGCCGGCCTGGCGATGACGGCGGAGAACGTGCAGTTCCCGCAGCCGGCGGATCAGCCGATCAACCTGTGGCTCGACATGGATAACCTTGTCGACGATAGCTGGATACGCGCCAAAGGGCCGTTGATACTTAGCCCGCTGGCGTTGACGCTGGAGTTGCGCGCCGGCCATCTGGGCTTGGCCCCGTACGCGTCCGCAGTACGTAGCCAGGCGCCGATTCAGTTGCTCGACGGTTTTCTGGGCCTGGAAGCCAACGTCAAGGTCGCCCAGCAGGCAGGTGCCACGCAAGTCGTGGCGACTGGCGTCAAGCTCGATGTCTCGCAATTGGCGGCACGCGACGAGTCGCAGAAACCGGCGGTGGATTTGAATATTGGCCAGTTGGCACTGGCAGCGGACCGTGTGGCACTGGATGCCACGCCCACGCCATTTACGTTGCAAGCCAAGAGTATTCAGGGTGATGGCAGTCTCGCGCTGCAAGGATCCTTGACGACGCAGCCTCTGGCGGTGCAAACCCAGGTCGACTTGCAAAACTTGAACCTGGCCTCGTTGGCACCATATGTCGCGTCCAGTCTGAATGCGACCGTGCGTTCCTTGAGCGTGGGCGCACGCGGCGAAGCCGTGTTTTCGGCGGCGGCGGGTGAGTCGCCGATGAAAGGCAGTTGGAAAGGCGGCGTCGACGTCCTCGATTTGCATCTCGCTGATCGCGTGAACCAGAATGACTTCCTGAAGTGGAAGCAACTGAATCTCAGCGGCATGCAGGTGTCTGTGGACGGTGATCAGTTTGCAGCCAACCTGGGCGACATTACGCTGGATGATTTTTATGGCCGGGTCTTGCTCAGCGCGGAGGGCCGCCTGAATGTGATGGACTTGCTGGCCGAGCCTGGTCAGGCGGGCGGGTCTATCACCGAGGATACGCAAACCCGCGGTCGTTCAGCCCGCGCGGCCAAGGCCGAGAAGACAGGCCAGATGCCTGATGTTGCCTTGAACAGCGTCACGCTGAAAAACGGCCGCATGACGTTCACCGATCACTTCGTCAAGCCGAACTATACCGCCGAGCTGTCGCGTATCGAGGGGGGCCTGTCTGCGGTGTCCTCGCGTAACCCGAAACCTGCGAAGGTCAACGTGAAGGGTCGCGTCTACGGCACGGCCCCGCTGTCTATTGACGGGACGGTACAGCCCTTTGCCGAGTTCATGTCGCTGGACCTGAAGGTGTTGGCCAAAGGCGTGGATCTGCCGCGTTTTACAACGTATTCCGCCAAGTACGTGGGCTATCCGATCAAGCGAGGCAAACTGTCGGTCGAGTTGGCCTACAAGCTGGAAGACCGCGCCTTACAGGCCTCCAACCACGTTGTGCTTAATCAACTGACGTTTGGCGAGAAGACCAACAGTCCGGATGCCACGACCTTGCCGGTGATGCTGGCCGTGTCGCTGCTGAAAGACAGCAAGGGCAATATCGATATCAACCTGCCGATTTCCGGTTCGCTGGATGACCCCGAGTTTTCGGTAGGAGGCATCATTTTGCGGGTGCTGGGCAACTTGCTGGTGAAAGCTGTGACCTCGCCGTTTTCTTTGCTGGCCTCGGCATTCGGCAGTGGCGAAGAGCTGTCATATATCAATTTTGAGCCGGGAAGTGCCGAACTGGCGGCGCAGGCCGATGAAAGTATCACTACCCTGGCCCAGGCCCTGAATGACCGGCCCGCGCTGAAGCTGGATATCATCGGCCGCGCCGATCCGGTCACCGATGGCGAGGGTTTGCGCCAGGCATGGCTCGAACGCCAGATTCGCCGCGCCAAGGTGGAGGACACGTCAGGCAAGGATAAAAAGACCGATTTGTCCCGCGTCACCCTCACCGATGCAGAGCGCGCGGAATACCTCGAAGAGGTTTATGACGATACCGACATCGAGGAAAAACCGCGTAATTTCATTGGCTTCGCCAAGTCGGTCCCCACCGATCAAATGACTGCCATGCTGCTAAAGGCCGCGCCTGTGAATGAGGAATCGTTGCAGAAACTGGCCGAAGCACGCGCAGACGCCATTTACGAGAAGCTGCAAAAAATCGGCCCCGCCGACCGGATTTTCATCGTGGCGCCGGCGATCGACGGTGAGGCAGGCGAGGGGGACGCAAAACCCTCGCGGGTGGATTTCGCGCTGCAGTGACCGTGGTGGCGTGCCGCCGATCGAGGATGTGGCGCATGGGCAACGCACCGCGATGCGCTACCGTCCTGCGGCGAGCAAACAAATAGGGGATAGCCCTAGGTTGGCACTATGATGAGGGTTTGCCGGGCGACTCACGCCCGGACGCCTTTGCGTTTACCTGGAGATGCATATGACCATCAAAGTCGGCGACCGTGTACCGGACGGCACCCTGAGCGAGTTTTTTGAATCCGAAGCCAATGGTTGCTCCCTCGGGCCCAATGCATTCCAGGTCGCCGATCTGGTCAAGGGCAAGACCATTGCCCTGTTCGCGGTCCCGGGCGCTTTCACATCGACCTGCTCGACCAAGCACCTGCCGGGCTACGTGGCACAAGCTCAGGCCCTGAAAGACAAGGGTGCGGACGAAGTTTGGTGCGTATCCGTCAACGATGCCCATGTCATGGGCGCGTGGGGGCGTGATCAACAGACCGCAGGCAAAGTACGCATGCTGGCCGATGGTTCGGCTCTCTGGACGCGCGCCCTGGGTCTGGAACTGGACCTGATCGAGCGCGGCATGGGTGTGCGTTCACAGCGCTACTCGGCAATCTTGAAAGACGGCGTCGTCACGCATCTCAACATCGAGCAGCCCGGCAAATTCGAAGTCAGCGACGCTGCCACCCTGTTGTCACAGATCTAACTTATTTTGTCGTTCCCGCCGTGGGCGCATCGTGCGCCCACGGCGTTTCCTAGTGTGACGGCTGCCAGCCGTATCCCATGTTAACCACGATTTACTCTTTCTCGTCGCTCTACATTGCGACGCTGCTAATGCTGGTTGGCATTGGCTTGTACAACACTTTCATGGGGTTGCGGCTGACCGCCCTATCGGTCAGCGAGATCTGGATCGGTGCGCTGATCGCCGTTTATTACCTGGGATTGGTCTGTGGCGCGCGGCTGGGTCACAAACTGATCATTCGCGTCGGCCATATCCGGGCATTTGTCGCCTGTGCCGCCTTGTCCACCAGCATGATCCTGGCGCAGATGGTGGTCGACTCCATGCCCGTCTGGCTGGTATTTCGACTGGTGTCGGGCATCGTGATGGTGACCGAGCTGATGGTCATCGAGAGCTGGCTCAACGAACAAACTGAAAACCACCAGCGCGGCCGCGTGTTCTCCGTATACATGGTGGTGTCGGGTCTGGGCACGGTAATGGGCCAACTGGTGCTGACAGTCTATGGCTCGCTGAGCCAGGAGCCCCTGATCCTGGTGGCCGCCTGTCTGGTGCTATGCCTCGTGCCTATCGCGCTGACCGCGCGTACCCACCCCCCAACGCCGCTGCCCGCGCCGCTGGACCTGCGCTTTTTCGTCCAGCGCGTCCCGTTGTCCCTGACTGTGCTCTTCGTCGCCGGCAATTTGTCCGGGGCATTTTATGGCCTGGCCCCGGTGTTTGCCGCTAAATACGGCCTGACAACCTCGCAGTCGGCCGTCTTCGTCGCGGCTGGCGCGACCGCAGGTTTGCTATCGCAATGGCCCATCGGCTGGCTGTCCGACCGCATCAACCGCGCGGGTCTCATCCGCTTTAATGCCTGTCTGCTTGTGCTGCTGCCCGCCATCCTGTGGGGATGGATCGTCCTGCCATTCTGGGCACTGGTCCTGTTGTCGTGCATATTGGGCGTACTGCAGTTCACCCTGTATCCCCTGGGCGCCGCATTTGCCAACGATCACGTTGCCTCAGAACGTCGAGTCAGCCTGAGCGCCATCCTGCTCATGACCTACGGCGTCGGGGCGTGCCTGGGCCCCATGGTGGCAGGTATCCTGATGTCGCTGGCAGGCCCCAACATGTACTACGTCTTCGTCTCCGGATGCGCCTTGATCCTCGTATGGCAAGTACGTCCGGCACGTGTGACCGGCGCGCACCAGGTCGACGAGGCACCAGTGCACTTCGTGCCCATGCCCGACAACCTGCAAAGCTCTCCGGCCTCGGTTGCACTCGATCCACGGGTCGATGCAGAAGGCGATTCGGCAGTGGAGATGGTTTCGCCGGAGCCGGACGTTGTGCAAGTGCCGGAGTCCGCGATTGAGGCGGAAACGGTTGTGGAGGGTGATACGGCGTCTGCTGATGCCGTCGATGAGGTGAGCTCGGGTGCAGGCGCGGATCGGGGGCATACCGTAGGTTAAGGTTCTTGAGGCGCAGGAGGCTGCCGTGTAAAAGCCCCGGCGGCCCGNTCGCCGCGGCTCGGCCCAACCAGGGGCCTCGGCCCGCGCTGCGCGCGGGCTGCCCTTGCTCAACGGGCCGCCGGGGCTTTTACACGGCAGCCTCCTGCTCGCACAGTTTCCCATTTACGGATGCTATTGGTGCGTTGGGCGTGGCAAGCTAAAGCAGCCTGCGTATGCCACGATTGTGAGCCCCTGTCCGGCATCTGAGAGCCCAGGCGGTCCTATCGNNNGCNGGAAGTCTCGCGCAGCGAGGCCG
>NZ_CBCSFP010000005.1:0-64845 GCF_965138755.1 Bordetella tumulicola
GTCCCGCGCAGCGGGACCGAGGGCGCCTGCATGCGCCCGAGCCGAGGTGATTTGGCCACCCCCACGCCCTGGCACGATCCCCGAACGTCACCATAGAGAAACCCTGCAACAGCAAGCAACAACACCGCCCCAAAAGGACTCAACTCTCTACGACGCCACTCGTGCCCGACGGCGTTGGACGAAGGCTTGGAGTTCGCCGACGATACCTCTACGGAAGGCCAGGACGCAGATGATGAAGATGAGGCCGATGACGATGGTGACGGATTCGCCCAGGCGCAAAAACCAGTCGCTGCCGGTGGCGTGGGCCATGAAGCGTCCGAAGTCGCCGACTTTGTTTTCGAGGAGGACGACGATGAAGGCACCAAGGATGGGGCCGGTCAAGGTGCCAAGGCCGCCGACGAGGGTCATGAGGATGACCAAGCCCGACATTTGCCAAGTAGCGTCGGAGAGGGTGGCCGAGACGAAGACGAGCGTCTTGGTGGCGCCGGCTAGACCTGCAATGGCGGCAGAGAGGACGAAGGCCAGTAGTTTGAAGCGATCGACGTCGTAGCCTAGGGAAAGGGCGCGGGGTTCGTTTTCTCGCAGGGCTTGCAGGACCTGGCCGAAAGGTGAATGGACGGTGCGCCAGATGATGAAATAGCCGATCGCGAAGATGCCCATCACCATGTAGTAGAGGTTCAGGTCGTCGCTCAGGTCGATGAAGCCCAGCAGCGTGCCGCGGGGGACGCGTTGCAGGCCATCTTCTCCGCCAGTAAAGTGGGCTTGCAGAAAGAAGAAGAAGACCATCTGCGCCAGGGCCAGCGTGATCATGGCGAAGTAGATGCCGCTACGTCGAATGGCGAACAGGCCCATGACCAGGCCGAGAGCGGCAGCGACGGCAGTGCCGAAAATGAGGCCGAGCTCGGTAGGAAAGCCCCAGATCTTGATGGCATGTCCAGCCGCGTAGGCAGCGCTGCCCAGGAAGGCAGCGTGGCCAAATGAGAGCAGGCCGGTATAGCCCAGCAGCAAGTTAAAGGCGCAGGCAAACAGGGCGTAGCACATCACCTTCATGGCAAAGATGGGATACACGCCGATAAAGGGCAAGAGGGCCACGACGATGGCCGCCGCCGCGTAGCAGAGTAGTTGGCGATTCATTTTTCTTTCCCGAACAGTCCGGCGGGGCGAACCAACAGGACGATGGCCATGATGATGAACACGACGGTGCTGGAGGCTTCGGGCCAGAAGACCTTGGTCAGCCCTTCGATGACGCCTAGTCCGAGACCCGTGACGATGGCCCCGAGGATGGAGCCCATGCCACCGATCACGACGACGGCGAAGACAACGATGATCAGGTTCGAGCCCATCAATGGCGATATTTGCAGAATGGGGGCCGCGAGCACGCCGGCAAAGCCGGCTAGGGCGACACCGAAACCGTAGGTCAGGGTCACCATGCGCGGCACGTTGACGCCGAAGGACTCGACGAGTCTTGGATTCTCGGTACCGGCGCGCAGCAGGGCGCCGAGGCGGGTGCGCTCGATGATGAACCAGGTCGCTACACAGACGGTGACGGAGGCGACGACGACCCAGGCGCGATAGTTGGGCAAGATCATGAAGCCCAGATTGGTGGCGCCACGCAGCGCGTCAGGTGTGGGGTAAGGTTGGCCCGATACGCCGTAAAAGCTGCGGAACAGGCCTTCGATCAATAGGGTCAGGCCAAATGTGAGCAGCAGGCCGTACAGGTGGTCGAGTTTGTAGAGGTGCTTGAGCAGCAGTTTTTCTATCACGATGCCGAACAGGCCCACGACCAGCGGGGCGAGGATCAGCATGACCCAATAGTTCAGGCCCAGGTAGGACAGGCCCATCCAGGCCACGAATGCGCCCAGCATGTAGAGCGAGCCATGCGCGAAATTGATGACGTTCAGCAGCCCGAATATGACGGCCAGGCCCAGAGACAGCATGGCATAGAACGACCCGTTTACGAGGCCCAGAAGCAGTTGGCCGAGTAGGGCCTGTATTGGTATGCCGAATAGGTCAGTCATGTAGGGAAGAATCCTGCGCGTTCGGATGGAGGCGTGCTAGTGCGCGGTGCCCGGGTCCGGGTAGGAGAGTGGGCGCCGCGCAGACTAACGGATTACTTTTTGAAGACTTTGCAGGTCGATTCCGAGGGCTTGGTGTAGACCTCGTCGCCGGGCAGAGTGGCTACGACTTTGTAGTAGTCCCAAGGTCCTTTGGACTCGGCGGGCGTTTTGACTTGCATCAGGTACATGTCGTGTACCATGCGGCCGTCTTCGCGGACATAGCCATCCTTGGCATAGAAGTCGTTGACCTTGTTGGATTTCATCCATTTCATCAACGTGTCGGGGTCATCCGTGCCGGAGGCTTTGACGCCGTTCAGGTAGAAGGCGACCGACGAGTAGTCGGCGGCCTGCAGACTGGACGGTTTGCGCTTCATCTTTTCTTCGAACTTCTTGGACCAGGCGCGAGCCTCGTCGGATTGGTCCCAGTACCAGCTGTCGGTCAGGTACATGTTCTGGGTGGCTTGCAGACCCAGCGAGTGGATGTCGTTGATGAAGATCAGCAGACCCGCCATCTTCATGGTTTGAGTGACGCCGAATTCATTGGCGGCTTTAATCGAGTTGACGGTGTCGCCACCGGCATTGGCCAGGCCCAGGATCTGGGCGCCAGAGGCTTGTGCTTGCAATAGGAATGATGAGAAGTCGGACGTGGCCAGCGGTGCGCGCACATTGCCTTTGACCTCGCCGCCCGCGGCCTTGACCACGGCGCTGGTGTCACGCTCCAGGGCGTGGCCGAACGCGTAGTCCGCGGTCAGGAAGAACCAGGATTTGCCGCCATTTTTCACCACTGCTGAACCCGTGCCGCGTGCGAGCGCCACGGTGTCGTAGGCATAGTGAACGGTGTAGGGCGTACACTGTGCATTGGTCAGGTCCGATGCGCCCGCACCGATGGAAATGAAGGGACGTTTCTTTTCCGCCGCGACAGCCGCCATGGCCAGGTTGGTGGCAGAGTTGGTGCCGCCGATCAGGACGTCGATATGGTTCTGGTCGAACCATTCGCGTGCGCGACTGGAGGCAATGTCGGCCTTGTTTTGGTGGTCGGCCGTGACCAGTTCGATTTTCTTGCCGTCGATGACGCCGCCGGCGTCGGCAATGGCCATGCGGATGGCTTCGACTCCGCCGGGGCCATCGATATCGGAGTACACGCCCGACATGTCAGTAATGAAACCGATGCGGATGGCATCGTCGGAGATGCCGGCGGCCTGGGCGGGTAGTCCAGATAATCCCAGGCCAGCCAAGGCTAGCACGGCAGTGATATGTTGCAGCTTCATGGGACGACTCCTTCACTTCTCTTGTGGGTGCCGCTATACGGCGAATGACAGGATTCTTATACGCCTAACAGTTCGTTCAACGTATCCTGCTTCTCTTGAAGTTCGCTGGCCTCAAAGTGCTCGACAATCTGACCATGTTCCATGACATAGAAACGGTCGGATAATGGCGCTGCGAAGCGAAAATTCTGTTCAACCATGACGATGGTGTAGCCGCGTTGTTTCAGCGTTGTGATCATGCGCGCCAGTGTCTGCACAATGACCGGTGCGAGGCCTTCGGATATTTCGTCCAGCAGCAATAGGTTCGCACCGGTGCGCAGGATACGGGCCACGGCCAGCATCTGTTGTTCACCGCCCGACAAGCGCGTACCCGGCGAGTTGCGGCGCTCTTGCAGGTTGGGGAACATGTCGTAGATTTCTGTCAGCGACATGCCGCCGCCCAATGCGCCACCCACGGCCGGCGGGAGCAACAGGTTTTCTTCACACGACAGGCTGGCGAAGATACCGCGCTCTTCGGGGCAGTAGCCGACACCCAAATGAGCGATCTTGTAGGTGGCCAGGTCGATGGCCTCGGTGCCATGTATGCGTACCGAGCCTTTGCGCGAGCCCGTTAATCCCAGAATGGCTCGCAAGGTCGTGGTGCGGCCGGCGCCATTACGGCCCAGTAGGGTAACGACTTCGCCCTGGCTGACCTGGAGATCGACACCATGCAGAATGTGTGACTCTCCATACCATGCCTGCAGATTGGAAATTTCGAGTGCGGGGGTACTCATGCGTGCGCTCCTTCCAGTTCCCCCTCGGTGGTGCCCATATAGGCTTGCATCACCGCCGGGTGACGCGAAACCTCTGCATAAGGCCCCTCTGCCAGCACGGCGCCGCGTGCCAGTACGGTGATGGTATCGGCAATCGATGAGACGACATTCATATTGTGTTCAACCATCAAAATCGTGCGTCCCTGGCTGACTCGTTTGATCAGTTGAGTGACGCGGTCTACGTCTTCGTGACCCATGCCTTGCGTGGGCTCATCAAGCAGCATCAGTTCGGGTTCCATTGCCAACGTGGTGGCAATCTCCAGCGCACGTTTACGACCATAAGGCAGGTTGACGGTGGTCTCGTTGGCAAACGCGCCCAGGTCGACTTCTTCGAGTAGCGCGAGTGCCGCGGGATTGAGGGATTCCAGCTGTTTGGTGCTGCGCCAGAAATGAAACGATTTTCCCGTTTTGCGCTGCAGGCCAATGCGTACATTTTCCAGCACAGACAGATGCGGAAATACGGCTGAAATCTGGAATGAGCGAATAATGCCGCGTCGTGCAATTTGCGCCGGGCGATCGCGAGTGATGTCGACGCCGTTATACAAAATTTGGCCTTTGGTAGGCGCCAGAAATTTTGTCAGCAGATTGAAACAGGTCGTCTTTCCTGCGCCGTTAGGGCCAATCAAGGCATGGATATGTCCACGCTTCACACGCAAGTTGACCCCGTTCACGGCAACGAAGCCAAGAAATTCTTTCGTGAGGCCTTTTGTCTCCAGGATTATGTCATCCATGTCTGCGGCACCAGCGCTATCTTTTTAAGAGTTGCGGCGAGTATGCGCACGTATGGCTGAAAATTCCATGAGGGTTTTTCATAGGTATTGCATTGCGACATGTCGCATTGTCGGCTAGCTGACAATGTGAGGGCGTAAATGCCAGGGATCGTCGCATCGCATTGCAACATGCAGGTCGGCGACGATGGAAAAATAGCGTGTTACTTCGCCATTATTGCAGTGGGGTCTTGGGCTTGTATTCGCACAGATCCGCAATGCCGCATTGTGGGCATTTGGGTGTACGCGCCACGCAAATATAGCGGCCTAACAAAATCAGCCAGTGGTGAGCATCCTGCATGTATTCAGAGGGTACAAATTTCACCAATTTGTTTTCCACTTCCAGTACATTTTTGCCCGGTGCGATGCCGGTGCGATTGGATACCCGAAAAATATGCGTATCGACGGCCATGGTGGGCTGGCCAAACGCGGTATTGAGCACGACGTTGGCGGTCTTGCGGCCGACGCCGGGTAGCGCCTCTAGGGCCTCGCGTGTTTGCGGTACCTCGCCGCCATGACGCTCGATCAAGAGCCTACAGGTGGCAATCGCGTTTTTGGCTTTGGTGCGATAAAGACCGATGGTTTTGATGTAATCGGCGAGGCCTTCTTCGCCCAGCGCGACCATCGCCTCGGGCGTCACGTACTGAGGGAAAAACTTGCGAGTCGCCAGGTTGACGGACTTGTCGGTCGCTTGGGCCGAGAGCAATACGGCAATCAACAACTGAAACGGCGAGCCATATTCCAGTTCGGTCGTGGGGTGCGGATTGGCAGCTTGCAGGCGTTGAAAAATGGCTCGGCGTTTGGCAGCGTTCATGAGGAGGTCGTTCGGCGTGCCCGGGCGCGTGCCAGGGCAGATTCGATGGCAGAGCGCTTGCGTGCTTCGTCGTCAGCGCTCATCACAGGAGGGGCCGCGGGCGACGACGCGGTTGGCGCATCAGCATCGATGGTGGTGGCCATCAGTCGCTCGTTGTGGGCGGTTTCGCGCGTCAGACGTGCTTGGCGGGCACGATGGCGCTGGCGGCTGATTTGCGTATCGGCGGGTGTCCAGGCGCGATTGGCGGGCACCATATCGATGCAGTCGACGGGACAGGGCGCGACGCACAGATCGCAGCCGGTACACCAGTCGCTCAGGACGGTATGCATTTTTTTGTTGGCGCCGATGATTGCGTCGACCGGACAGGCGCGAATGCACAGCGTACAGCCGATGCAATGCGCTTCATCGATGCGCGCGACCAAGAGGGGCCCGGGCAGGCCGCGGGTTTGATCGAGGGGTAGCGTGGCAGTGTCCAGCAATGCGGCCAACGCCGCGATGCCCTCATCGCCACCCGGCGGACAGCGATTGATGGATGCGGTGCCATCGGCAATTGCCTCGGCATAGGGTTGACAGCCGTCGTAGCCGCATTTGGTGCACTGTGTCTGCGGCAGCAGGGCATCGATACGGTCGGCAAGGGAGGGACAGGACATGACAGAGAATGCGAAAACAGGCCGTGCCCTTTTCGGAGCACGGCGCTCGGTGCGGCTGGGACCGGGATGATCCGGTAGACGTCCGGCCTAGGCCTGACGGATGAATTCCGCAATTTTAGGACAGATCATCTCGCGCCAGCGCCGGCCGGAGAAAATGCCGTAGTGGCCGCAGCCCGGCGCGGTGTAATGCTGTTTGTGTGCCGCCGGGATGCCGCGGCACAGCGAGATCGCCGCGCGCGTCTGGCCCTGGCCGGAAATGTCGTCCAGTTCGCCCTCGATGGTGAGCAGGGCGACTTGTTTGATCGCTGCGGGCCTGACGAGCTGATCATCGATTTTCCAGGTGCCGTTTGGTAACTGGAACTCCTGGAACACCATGCGTATGGTGTCCAGATAGAACTCGGCCGGCATGTCCAGTACCGCGTTGTATTCATCGTAGAAACGTCGGTGGGCCTCGGCGTCGCTATCGTCGCCGCGCAGCAGGTCCAGATAGAAGTCGTAATGGGACTTCAGATGCCGGTCCGGGTTCATGGCCACGAAACCCATGTGCTGCAGAAAGCCGGGATACACCTGCCGGTTGGCGCCCGGATAGCGGGCCGGCACAGTGTTGATCAATTGGCTTTCGAACCAGGAATAGGGCTTGGTCGTGGCGAGTCGATTAACCTGGGTCGGAGATTGACGCGGATCAATCGGGCCGCCCATCATGACCATGCTGCGAGGTTGTTTGGGATCGCCCTCAGCCGCCATCAGGGCGATAGCCGCCAGCACGGGTACGGTGGGCTGACAGACCGAAATAACGTGCACATCGGCGCCCAGGTGGCGGATGAAGTCCTGGATATAGCGGACGTAGTCGTTCAGGTGAAACGGACCCTCGGCCAGCGGCACCATGCGGGCATCCATCCAGTCGGTCACATAAACGTCGTGGTTGGGCAGCAGCGCGCGCACCGTGTCGCGCAGCAGGGTGGCATGGTGACCCGACAACGGGGCGACCAGCAGCACGCGAGGATCGTTGCGACGCGTGTCGCGTTCGAAATGCAGCAGACGGCAAAAGGGCCGCGCCAGGGCAACGGTTTCCGTCACGGCGACGTCTTGTCCGTCGATGTGGGTCGTGGGCAACAGCCAGGCGGGCTTTTGGTATTCCTTGCCCAGGCGGTGCACCAGCTCGCAGCTGGCGGCTAATTGGCGTGATAGCGGGGTGTAGGCCAGCGGGCTGTAGGGATTGGAAAAAAGCTGTGAGCCCGCGTCGGTGAAGGCGGCAAGCGGCGTGAGGAACGCTCGCTGCATTTCATGTAGGTGATACAGCATCTAGGCGATGTTCCTTTATCTGGACGGGGCCAGGCGGGCTGGCCAGAACTAGAGATCCGTCAGCCGGGAAATTCGTCAAAAAAGTCGAATTTCTCGGGTTTGATTATTACCATTTCGAGTAAGGATATATCTAATTTGTCTGGATGCTTGGCGTTATTTGCGGCTTTTGTGTGCCCAAAAAACAACTTCTTGCCGTGATGTGCGCGTATTACCAGTAATTTTCGACAGCCAGATTGCCGGGAATACCGCGTCGTCCCGGCGCAAAACCGCGTTCGGATAGCAGTTTGCGTGCGTCGGTCAGCATGGCCGGATTCCCGCAAAGCATGATTTTGGATTGCTGGGCATCCAGGGGGATACCGGCGAGTTGCTCGAGTCCGCCATCCTCGATGAGGGTGGTCAGTCGCGCCTGGGGCATGCCGGGCAGGGCTTCACGCGTGGCGATAGGCAGATAGATCAACTTGCACGGGTCCTGTTGGACGTGATCGGCAAGCTCGGGGCGCTGGTGCCAGTTTTCGATCTCCTGGCGGTAGGCTAATTCGGTCGCCGACCGCACGCCATGGACCACAATAATGCGTCGGAAAGCTTGCCATGTCGCGGGATCGCGCAGCATGGACAGATAGGCGGACAAGCCCGTGCCCGTGGCCAGCAACCAGAGATCGCCGCCGGGGGCGAAACGATTGATGGTGAGAAAGCCAAACGGTTTTTTTTCGACATAGAGGGCATCGCCGGCTTTGAGCTGAGCCAGACGTGGGCTGAAGAGCCCGTCGGGCACCACGATGGAGTAGAACTCCAGCCCGGATTCTTGGGGCGCCGAGACCATGGAATAAGCACGCCACAGGGTCGGCGCGCCATCAGGATCGCTGGCGTCCGGCAGTCCAACACGCGCAAACTGGCCCGCCTGGAACGTGAAGGCCGGGTCGCGGGTAACGTGTACCGAGAACAGTTTGTCAGCCACCCAGGTGTGTACGTGGGTGATGGTTTGGCGCGTGTACTTTAAATCGGTCATCTAGGGGTGTGGGGGCGTTTCGCGATGGCGAGCCCGGCCTGGCCCAGGCCTATTTTTCCAGGAACTGCAGTTTGTCTTCTTTGCCGTTCCAGTCGTCGGCATCGTCCAGCGGCTTTTTGGTGCGGCTGATGGGTGCGAATTCGGGCGTGAGTTCGGCATTGATCGCGATGAATTGCAGTTGATCTTGCGGGACGTCTTCTTCTGCATAGATGGCGTTGGCAGGGCATTCGGGGATACACACCGCGCAATCAATGCATTCGTCTGGATCAATGACCAGGAAGTTGGGACCTTCACGAAAACAGTCCACTGGGCACACGTCGACACAATCGGTGTACTTGCATTTGATACAGTTTTCGGTAACGACGTGGGTCATTCGGGACTCCGCAGACAAGCAACAACTTTTTGAATTTCCAAGATTTTACTCATATGCGGCCCATCGAGGCGTTGATAACCCTGGCCGCGGTAGTGCTGACACGGGGGCGCCGGGGCGAAAGGCCGCCTTGCTTGTGCTATGGTGTGGAGAAAATCAGGTATGACAAACCAATCCGCGCGCAACGCGCGTCATCATGATCATTACTTCACTGCTTGACACCGATCTGTATAAATTCAGCATGATGCAGGTGGTGTTGCATCAATTTCCGGCTGCCCAGGTTGAATATCGGTATAAATGCCGTACACCAGGTGCGAATTTGCAGCCGTATCTGGATGAGATCCGTGCCGAGGTGCACGACTTGTGCCAGTTGGGCTTTACCGAGCCTGAATTGCAGTATTTGCGCGGCCTGCGGTTTATCAAAAGCGATTTCGTGGATTTTCTGGGCTTGTTTCACATGCCCGAGCGCTGTATCTCGATTACCGAGGGCGCGTTGCCCGGCGAAATCGAGATCACCGTCAAAGGGCCGTGGCTACACACGATCTTGTTCGAGATCCCGGTGCTGGCGATCGTCAACGAGGTGTATTTCCGCAATACGAGCCGCAATCCCGACTGGGAAGAAGGGCGCCAGCGGTTGCAGTCGAAAATGCATTTGGTGCTGGATGATCCGGCGCTGGCGGATTTTCGGGTGGCCGAGTACGGCACGCGGCGACGATTTTCCAAGCTGTGGCACCAGGAAATCGTCTCGACCATGAAAGCGCAGATGGGCAAGCATTTTGCGGGCACCAGCAATGTCTTGCTGGCTATGCAGCACAATGTTTCGCCACTGGGTACGATGGGCCACGAGTATCTGCAGGCTTGCCAGGCGTTGGGGCCGCGATTGCGGGATTCCCAGGTGTTTGCGCTCGAGGTCTGGGCCAAGGAGTACCGGGGGGATCTCGGTATTGCCCTGTCGGATGTGTACGGGATGGATGCCTTCCTGCGCGATTTCGACATGTATTTCTGCAAACTGTTTGATGGCGCGCGCCATGACTCGGGTGATCCGTTTGTGTGGGGCGAGCGCTTGCTGCAGCACTATCGCGATAATCGTGTCGATCCGCGCGCCAAGACGCTGGTGTTCTCGGATTCGCTGACATTCCCGCGCGCGATTGAGTTGGCCCGGCAGTTTGCCGGCCGCTGCAAGGTCTCGTTCGGGATCGGCACCAACCTCACGAATGACTTGGGCCATGAGCCGTTGCAGATCGTGATGAAGATGGTTCGTTGCAATGGTCAGCCGGTGGCCAAGGTGTCGGATGCCCCGGAAAAAACCATGTGCGACGACCCGGCTTATTTGGCGTACTTACGTCAGGTGTTTCAGTTGCCTCCGGCCTGAGTGCGGTCGGTGGCAGTGTTGATTCTTTAGTTAACTTATTTCTTTTTGGGGATATTTGATGAGCATCAAGCGCGTCAATGTAGAGAAGCGTCTGTCCGATATGGCCGTGTATAACGGTGTCGCCTATTTGGCGGGTCAGGTGCCTGACGATGGGTCGCTGGATATGGCGGGTCAGACGGCTCAGGTGCTGGCGACGATCGATCGTTTGCTGGCCGAAGCTGGGTCGGACAAAAGCAAGATATTGATGGCCCAGATCTTTGTGTCCAATATGAAAGAGTTCGACGCGATGAACCGGGCGTGGGACGCGTGGGTCGCCGATGGCAATGCCCCGCCGCGCGCGACCGTGGAAGCGCGTCTGGCGAATCCCGATTTCAAGGTGGAGATCGTCGTCACGGCCGCTGTAGCGTAAATAACGCTGCTTGGCGCCGCACTGAAAAACCGCTGTGCTTGAGTGAACGGCCCCCGAAAGTTGGATGTAGATCCAACCTTCAGGGGTTTTTCATGAGAGCACGGCGTTTTTTTCACTTGAGGACGGCGTGGGGCGCCACTGATCGTTAGCTTCCCGTGACCAGCAGGGTGGCGGCGAGCAGGCCACCCAGTTCGTGGCACCGGGCCAAGGCGTCGGGCGGGACGGTCTTGGGGGCCAGGATCGCTTCGGGCGTTTGCGCACCGTTGCGTTCGATGAGGGCGGGGGCGATGGCGCGCAGGCGCCAGCCGGTGCAGATGCGCTCGAGTTGGCGGGCGGCGCCGGCGCCATCCGTGCCGGCGCTGATGGCCACGGCATAGGGGCGGCCCTGCAGCTCATCCAGGACGCGGTAGTAGCAGCGGTCCAGACATTCTTTCATTTCGCCAGTCAGGCTGGCCAGATTTTCCGGGGCGCAAAAGAGGTAGCCGTCAGCGGCGATCAGGTCTGCAGGCTGGGTGGCGCGCGCGGGTTGCAGGTGGATTTGCAGGCTGGCGGTTTGTTCCAGGGCTCGGGCGGCGTCAGTGGCGCCACGAACGAGAGCCTGGGCCATTTGCTCTGCCGCGCCGGTGCGAGAGTGCCAGATGATGAGCAGGTGTTTCATATCGGTGGCTCGCTTTTCGATCGCGCCAACGGGTCCTGCTGGTAGTAGGTCTGGAGTAATTCGTACCAGTCGGGCAGGGCTTGCGCGAGAGGCTCGGGGTCGACGAAGAAGTGTTCGGAACTGACGGCAAAGAATTCAGCTTCGTCGGTGGCTGCGTAGGGATCCAGGGGGAGTTGACGGTACCAGTGTGTCGCGGCGTCGCTTTCTGGGTCAATGTCGTGGGGGATGGCGGCTTCGACGGCCTCCAGGGCGGCGGTGAACTGGTCCAGGCTGTTGTTCAGGATGCGGCGCCACGTATGTACGGACAGGCCCGGGTGCGCGCTCAGGCTCGGGATGCCGTTGGCGCTACCGGAGGACAGATCCAGTTTGTGGGCGAATTCGTGAATGATGACGTTAAAGGCGGTGTCGCCGGGTAGCGCGTCCATCCAGGACAGAATGATCGGCCCGCCATCCCAGGCCTCGCCGGCAGCGTCTTCGTCGTATTCATGAACGACCCCGGCGTCGTCTTGCAGGATGCGAGGGATGGTGAAGCCGTAGGGATAAATGATGATTTCGTCCCAGCCCTCGTACAGCTTGGGAGAGAGATTCAGGATAGGCAGCGCGGCCTGGGCGGCAATGGACAGGCGCATAAAGTCTGTGAGTTCGAGGTCGCGCGCGCCGTTCATGGTCTTGCTGGCCAGCAGCCAGGCGGCCCGGGCTTGTAGCTGGGCAGCTTCGTCGGCGCCGAGCGTCGCCAGAAAGGGGTATGACTGCAAGACGAGACCCCAGAGTTCGGGTGAGATGCGGGCTTGCATCTGGGCGATCGCCGAAGCGCCTGCGCCGCGGCCTTTGAGCCATCGCAACATGATTCAGAATTCCTCATATACCGTGCTGTGCGGGCATCGTCCCGTTTGCGCTTAGTGTAGAGTGTAGGAAAATTTCGCTTTCCTGTTGGCCCGTTTCGTTTGCGATGTCCGTGATACCCGATACTGATGCGTTCTCGCCTTTTGACGACGCGTGGCACCAGATAGCTGGGGCCGGCCTCGAACCCGACACCCGCGCGCGTATTGAGCACGCCGTGGCCTGGGTGTTGCCCCGGTTTGCCGGACAGCGTGCGGCGACTGGCGAGCCGGTCGCTTTTCATGCGGCCAACGTGGTGCGTATTCTGGCTGGGTTGCAAACGGATGTGGCGACCCGCATTGCTGCGTTAGTGGCGGCGTTACCGGTGGATTTGTCGGCACCCGCACCGTCGTTGCGTAATGATCCGGTCGCCGCCGAGTTCGGCACGGAAATTGCACGCTTGGTGCAGGGCACGCGTGCCCTGTTGCGGCTGGGGCTGGTGGCGCGGCATGCCAGCGATAGCGAGTCGGACAGCGGCGACCAAAAGGAAATGCAGCGCAAGATGCTGCTGGCCATGGCCGCCGACCTGCGCATTGTCCTGATGCGCCTGGCCTCGCGGTTGCAGACGTTGCGGTGGTACGCGGCCTCCAAAGAACCTTGCTCACCGGCATTCGCGCGCGAGACGATGGACTTGTACGCGCCCCTGGCCAATCGCTTGGGTATTTGGCAAGTCAAATGGGAAATGGAGGATCTCTCGTTTCGCTTTCTCGATCCTGATCGCTACAAGCAGATCGCGCGACTTCTCGAAGAAAAGCGAGTCGAACGCGAGGCCTTCATCGAGCGCACGATCGAGCGCGTGCAGACGACGCTGGCCAAGGCGGGGATTGCGGCCGATGTCAGTGGCCGGCCCAAGCATATCTACAGCATCTGGAACAAGATGCGCCTCAAGGGGCTGGAGTTTTCACAGTTGTATGACTTGCGCGCGTTGCGCGTCATCGTGGATGACGTGCGCGACTGCTACACCGCGTTGAGCATGATCCACGATATGTGGAGCCCTGTCTCGGAGGAGTTCGACGACTATATTTCCCGCCCCAAGCCCAATGGCTACCGTTCGCTGCACACGGTAGTGACCGACGAGGACGGCAAGCCGTTCGAGGTACAGATCCGTACCCGCGAGATGCATCAGTTCGCCGAGTACGGGATGGCGGCGCACTGGCGCTACAAAGAGGCGGGCGTCCAGGGCGGTCAGGTCGCGGCATCGAGCGAATACGACCGTCAGTTGTCCTGGATGCGCCAATTGCTGGCCTGGAATACGGAGATGGAAGCGGGTGATGCCCTGGATCCGTCCGGTGCGACGAAACCCGACAATAAGAAGCCCGGCGAGCGTATTTATGTGCTGACACCGCAAGCGCGGGTGATTGAGTTGCCGGAGGGCGCGACGCCGGTCGATTTTGCCTATCACCTGCATACGGATTTGGGGCATCGCTGCCGTGGAGCGCGTGTCGATGGCCAGATGGTGCCGTTGCAGACCCGCTTGGCCACTGGCCAGACCGTGGAAATTATTTCCGCTAAATCCGGAGGGCCGTCGCGGGATTGGTTGAATGCGCAGTTAGGATTTCTGGCCAGTCCGCGTGCGCGCGCCAAGGTGCGCATGTGGTTTAACGCCATTGAGCTGCAGCAACGTATCACGACGGGTCAGGCGCTGGTCGAAAAGGAACTGCAACGCTTGGGCAAGACAGCAGTCAATCTCGAGCAGTTGGCGCAAAATCTGGGTTTTGCGCGGGCGGATGACCTGTATGTGGCGGTGGCGAAAGACGAATTCAGTTTGCGTCAGATCGACACCGTGTTTCAGCGGCCGGCACCGGAGGTCGAGCCCGAGGCGGCGGATTTGGCGCACGCGCACAGTGTGGATAGTGCGACCCGCAGCGGAAAAAGCGGGGTGCTGGTGGTGGGAGTGGGGTCGTTGTTGACACAGTTGGCCCGCTGCTGCCGTCCGGCACCGCCGGATGAGATTGCGGGATTTGTGACCCGCGGGCGCGGGGTGTCGATTCATCGTACGGGCTGTCACAGTTATCGAGCGCTGGCCGCGCGCGAGCCCGAACGGATCATCGATGTGGCCTGGGGCGAGACCTCGGAGACGTTTTATCCCGTCGCCGTGAGTGTGCATGCCCGGGATCGCTCGGGGTTGCTGCGGGACTTGTCCGAGGTCTTCGCCCGGCTCCGACTCAATGTCGTGGGCGTAAATACACAAAGCCGCCAGTCGCTGGCGCATATGATTTTCACCGTCGAAGTGCGTGGCGGAGAGTCGCTGGGCAAGGCCTTGGCCGCGCTGTCCGAGGTGCCGGGCGTGAGTTCGGCGGTGCGCTATTAGGCGGGTGCCGGGCAGTGTTTTCGCTACTGTGGCGTCTGTAATTTCTCGCCTACACTGATGGTTTACACCTAAAGAGTCATCACATGGACACGCGTACTTGGCTGGAAACGCTGGTGGGATTTGATACCACGAGTCGTGATTCGAATCTGGGTCTGATCGAAACAGTGCGGGACAGCCTCAAGGCGCAAGGCGTGCAGGCTTGGCTGACGCACAACACAGAGGGCAACAAGGCCAATTTGTTTGCCACCTTGCCGGCCAGTGATGGTGGCGAGCAGGGCGGCATTGTGTTGTCGGGCCATACGGACGTGGTACCGGTAGATGGACAAAATTGGTCAACGGACCCCTTTGCTTTGTCCGAGTCCGAAGGTCGGCTGTACGGCCGTGGGTCGTGCGATATGAAAGGCTTTATCGCGACCTCGCTGGCCCTGGTGCCCGAATTTTTGGCCATGCCGCGCAAAAAACCGATTCATCTGGCGTTTTCCTATGACGAAGAGGTGGGCTGCGTGGGTGCGCCGGTGATGCTGGCCGAACTGCGTGATCGCGGTATTCAGGCTGAGGGCTGCGTCGTGGGCGAGCCGACCGGGATGCAGGTAGTGGTCGCGCACAAGGGAATCAATCTGTTTCGCTGCTGCGTGCAGGGCAAGGCGGCGCATTCGTCGTTGACACCGCGAGGGTGCAATGCCATTGAATACGCGGCGCGCCTGATTTGCCGGATTCGCGATGTGGCCGACGCGTTCAAGGCGCAGGGCCCTTATGACGAGCTTTATGATGTGCCGTTTTCCACGTTGACGACCAACCTGATTCAGGGCGGAATCGCGGTCAACACGATTCCGGAGCGTTGCGAGTTCTCGTACGAGTTCCGAAACCTGCCCGGCAATCCGCCTGACGAAATTCAGGCCGAGATTGATCGCTACGTGCAAGAAACACTGTTGCCTGCCATGCGCGCGGAGTACGACGGCGCTCGCATCGATATCGTGATGGGGGCGCGGGCTCCGGGGATGGATGCTTCCGAAGAGGCCGCGATCACCCAATTGGCTCGTGCATTGACGAACGACCATGCCAAACGCAAGGTGGCTTATGGCACTGAGGCGGGCCTGTTTCACAATTTGGGCATTCCCACAGTGGTGTGTGGGCCCGGGCATATCGAGCAGGCGCACAAGCCTGACGAGTATGTCGCGCTGGACCAACTGGCCGACTGCGAGAGGTTTCTGCGGCGTCTGGGGCAGTCGCTGACGTAACGAGGATGGCGTTGCCGGCGGGGGTGCCGGTGTCGTTGGCCAGGGGTGAACTGGTGTCGGTCCGCTTGCATCGCGCGCTCGGGTAAAATGATAAGTTGCGATGTGGGTTGAGTGGCCAACGACGTGTTTGCCGCCTGCCCAGGAGATACTGGTGACTTCTTACGACCTTCCGGATGCACAGGGCCACTTTGGCCCCTATGGTGGCGTGTTTGTCGCGGAAACGCTGATGCACGCGCTTGACGAGTTGCGTACTGCGTACGACAACTGCCGCGTTGATCCCTCGTTCATTGAGGCGTTCAACTACGAGCTCAAGCATTTTGTCGGGCGCCCGAGCCCGGTCTATCACGCCGAGCGCTGGTCGCGCGAGTTGGGCGGTGCCCAGATCTGGTTCAAGCGCGAAGACCTGAACCACACGGGGGCACACAAGGTCAACAATTGCATCGGTCAGGCGTTGCTCGCCCGCCGTATGGGCAAAAAGCGCGTGATCGCCGAAACGGGTGCGGGCCAGCACGGCGTGGCGACGGCGACTGTGGCGGCCCGCTATGGCATGGAATGCGTGGTGTTCATGGGCAGCGAGGACATGCGGCGCCAGGCTTCCAATGTCTATCGCATGAAGCTCCTCGGGGCGACGGTCGTGGCGGTCGAGTCCGGATCGCGCACACTGAAAGACGCACTGAACGAGGCCATGCGCGACTGGGTGACCAATATCGAGGACACGTTCTACATCATTGGTACCGTCGCGGGGCCGGATCCTTACCCCCGCATGGTCCGTGATTTTCAGACGGTCATCGGTAACGAGTGCCTGGAGCAAATGCCGCAGGATGCTGGCCGTCAGCCGGACTTCGTGGTCGCCGCGGTGGGGGGCGGTTCGAATGCCATGGGTATTTTCCATCCCTACATCCCCTACGACGACGTGAAACTGATCGGAGTCGAGGCTGCCGGCGACGGTATGGAGACCGGTCGTCACGCGGCGTCGTTGGCCGCCGGGCAGGTCGGGGTGCTGCATGGCAACCGTACCTATATCATCCAGGACGAGGACGGCCAGATTCTGGAGACGCACTCGGTCTCGGCCGGTCTGGATTATCCTGGTGTCGGCCCCGAACACGCTTGGCTGAAAGACAGCGGCCGCGCCGAATACATCGGTATCACCGATGACGAGGCGCTGGCGGCATTCCATGACTGCTGCCGCATCGAGGGCATCATGCCGGCGCTGGAGTCGTCGCATGCCATTGCCCAGGCCGTAAAAATGGCGCCTGCGTTGCCGAAGGACAAAATCATCCTGGTCAATTTGTCGGGCCGTGGCGACAAAGACATGCACACCGTCGCGGAACGCGCGGGCATTCAGTTCTGACACCATGACAAGCCGAACCGACCGTATCGCTGTTGCGTTTTCCCGTGTGGCCGAAGCCGGTCGCGCCGCAGCGCTGATCCCTTATATTGCCGCGGGTGACCCTTCGCCCGAGACCACTGTGCCGCTGATGCACGCCTTGACGAAAGCCGGGGCAGACATCATCGAACTAGGCGTCCCATTCTCCGATCCGATGGCCGACGGCCCCGTCATTCAGCGAGCTGCCGAGCGGGCCGTTGCCCAGGGCGTGGGGCTGCGTCGGGTGTTGGAGATGGTCGCCCAGTTTCGGCGCGACGACGCTGACACGCCCGTGGTGTTGATGGGTTATGCCAATCCGATCGAACGCATCGGCCAGCAGGCTTTTGCGCAGGCCGCGCAGGTTGCCGGTGTCGATGGCGTGCTCGTGGTGGATTACCCACCCGAAGAAGTCAAAGACTTTGCCGGTCATCTCGAGGCCTGCGGTATCGCACCGATTTTCTTGTTGGCGCCCACGTCGACACAGGCCCGTATTGAGGCCATTGCCGATGTTGCACGGGGTTATGTTTATTACGTGTCGCTCAAAGGCGTCACGGGTTCGGGCAGTCTGAATACCGACGACGTGGCTGCGCGCGTGGCGTTGATCAAACAACACGTGAGCATTCCCGTGGGCGTGGGTTTTGGGATCCGCGATGCGCAGACTGCCCAACACATTGCTCGTCAGGCCGACGCCGTGGTGATTGGCAGCAAGCTGATCGAAACCATGGAGCAGGCCGTGGCAAACGCGCCCGCCGACCAACATACCGAACTTGCCGTCGCGGCCGCTAGCCAGTGGCTCAGCGGTATTCGCCAGGCACTCGACCAAGTCAAACGAGATGGTGTGTCTGCCTGAGGGCAGATGCACGGTTTCTTTATGGAAATAGATAATGAGCTGGATTGACAAACTCCTGCCACCCCGCATCAACAAGACGACCAACGACAGCGGCGCGCGGCGCGTGCCCGAGGGCCTGTGGGTCAAGTGCCCGTCGTGCGAGTCGGTGTTGTATAGCGAGGATCTGGCCGCCAATCTGCATGTGTGTCCGAAATGCGATCATCACATGCGCATCGGCTCTCGTGCCCGAATGGATTCGCTGCTGGACGTCGAAGGGCGGGTCGAGATCGGCGACAACACGCGGTCGGTCGATTCGCTGAAGTTCAAAGACACGCGCAAGTACCCCGAGCGCGTCCAGGAGGCTATCAAGCAAACGGGTGAGACCGATGCGCTGGTGGTCATGAGTGGTGCGATTCGCGGGGTGCCCGCCGTATTGGCCTGTTTTGAGTTCGAGTTTATGGGCGGCTCGATGGGATCGGTCGTGGGTGAGCGTTTTGCCCGGGGTGCCCAGGCTGCGCTGGATAACAAGACGCCTTTTATTTGCGTTGCCGCTTCGGGTGGCGCACGGATGCAAGAAAGTCTGCTGTCCCTGATGCAGATGGCCAAGACCAATGCGATGTTGACGCGTTTGTCGGCAGCGGGCTTGCCATTCATCAGTGTGTTGACCGATCCGACGATGGGTGGCGTGTCGGCCAGTTTTGCTTTCATGGGCGACGTCGTGATTGCCGAGCCCAAGGCGTTGATCGGCTTTGCCGGCCCACGCGTGATCGAGCAAACCGTACGCGAAAAATTACCCGAAGGCTTTCAGCGCGCCGAGTTTTTGCTGGAAAAAGGCGCCATCGACATGGTGGTCGATCGCCGACAACTACGTGAGGAAATCGCCCGCCTGTTGGCCCTGCTGACAGACCAGCCTGCCGATGTCGTAGCAGCCTGATTAACGCCTGATCCTGGGGCTGGTCCCGATCTCTGGTCGTGTGACCTTGTTCAGTGCGTGATCTCAGGGCCCCTTCGGGGGCTTTGCCACGTCAGGTTCATGACAACCATGTCCGGCAAAATCAGAATGATTCTTCCATTTTCGAAGGGAATCCCCCGCCGATTCACCACTCGATGTCGAGTTTTACGACAGAACTGTTGCCTAGCTTATACAACGCCTGCAGATATCGATTAATTTCTGATAACTTTGGCAGTACACGGAATACAGGAGTTTTCATGCTGAGTTTTCATAATAAAAACATCCGGGCAGTTTTAGCTGCTTTGTCGTTTACTGGGCTGGCTTTTTCGGCTCAGGCCCAAACTCAACCTCAAACGAGTCAAGGTGGCGTTGGCCTGCACTATGGCGTCGGCGATCACTATCAACGCCTTGAGTTGGTATACGAAACCCCAGGCATTGAGTTGTTTCGGTTTGGTGGTAATTGGGGCCATATTGAGCTGAATGGTGAATTTGGCGCGGCCTATTGGATGGCCGACGGTTCACGTTCTCCCAGCCACGTCTGGCAATTTAATGCGATCCCGATGTTCCGCTGGTGGATGAACGATCGTTTTTACGTCGAGGCCGGTATCGGCGCGACGGCATTTACGCACACGACCTTTGCCGACGAGCAGATCAGCACGGCTTTCCAGTTTGGCGATCACTTGGGTTTGGGCTTCATGATTACGCCGAACAACCGCCTGGGTCTGCGTTACTCGCATTTTTCCAATGCCAGCATCAAGCGCCCGAATCCGGGCCTTGACGTGCTGCAGTTGACGTACACATATCAGTTCTGAGCTTGCAGGGGACGGACTAGTCGCCACCCAGGTCTATGCAAAAGTGAGCATCTCGCCCCGGCCCTTGGCCGGGGTTTTATTTTGGGTGCGATCAATGTTGCCGGGCGCCATGGCCAGATTGGCAATGGCCATGACGGCGATTGAGCCCAAAAACAAACGCCGGCAAATGCTGCCGGCGTTTGTAGGGACTGCTTTAAGCGAAACGCTTAGGAATGTTGCGTTTCGACTTGCACCAAAGGTGCGTTTGACACGGGAGCAACGGTCTTGCGTTCGCGGCCCAGACGTACCGGCGCACGGTCGGCAGCGATGCGTTGCTGCGTTTGCGCAAGACGCTCTGGGTCGGTTTCCACCCACTTCAGGCCCGCGGCGCCGACCACGTCATGCAAGGCTTGGGCCGTAGGGGCGGCGGCCGGCATGACGATGGGCTGCGTAGCGGTTGCGGGTTCAGCGGCCGGCACGGGGTTGGTCACGGGTGCTTGAGAGACCGCCGAAGGCGCAGCCTGTGCCGGAACAGCCGGCTCGGCGCTGGGGGCCGGGGTGGCAGGCGTCGCTGAGGCGGTTTCCGGGGCCGTCTCAGTCGGCGCAGCGCCTTCGGCTGTTGGCGGCGTTACCGTTTCGGCTGCCGTGCTCACTGGCTGCGTCGATGCCGTTTCCACCGCGGCGGGCGTGATGGCAGCGACGGTCGACGGCGCGGCCTGTTCTACCGCGGTAGCAGCGGGCGTCACGGGTTCGGCCTGGGCGGGCGCTGTGTCCGTAGATTCCGTGCCGGCAGATTCGGCGTTGATCGACTCGGTGCTGGCAGGTTCGGTAACGGTGGACTCGGCAGGTGCGACAGGCGTTGCTGAGGCCGGCGTCGATGCGGACTCGGTGCTCGCCGGGGTTTCCGTCGGGCGGGGAGTCGTTTCGGCGTCCGTATCTGCCGTTTGGGTTAGCGAAGCGGCGCTGGCGGCTGCGGCAACAATGCCTGCCGTGGCGGCCTGCGGTTGTGCCACGGTGTCCACGTGTGTGTCCTGCGCTTGGGGGACGACGGCAGGCACGTCAGCCTGCGAGGCAACGGGTAAGATCGGTGTCACGACGGGTTCGGCCTGAGCTTCCGGGGAGGCCTCCGCGGTGGCATCGGCTTGATCGCCCGACTGCTCGTCGGCGCCTTGCAGGGTTTGTTCGTCCTGGCTGCGGCGGCCGCGACGGCTGCGACGACGGCGACGCTTGCGCTCCGGATCGCCTGTTCCCTCGGCGTTGTCGTCGCTACCGGGCAAGTCGTTGCGTTGGGTGTCGTCGGCGGTTGCTTCGATGTTGGCTCCGTCAGCGGACTGGGACGTGGCGGCTGCCTGGGATACCGCGGGAAGCCCGATTACGGCTGCGGCGCTTGCCACGGCGTTGTCCTGCTCGTTGACGAACGTATTGTCTTGCGAGTGGCTGTCATCGCGACGGTTGCGGCCTCGGCCACGGCGGTTGCGATTACCGCGCGGGGCGTCGTCTGCGGCGGCCTCGGCCGTCTGAGCGCGCTCGGCACCCGACGTGTCAAGATCGCGCGCATTGTCGCGTTCGGTACGTGCCGGGCGATCATTGCGGTCCTCTTGGCGACGGTTGCCACGGACGTGATGGCGGGCCGCGCCTTCGGCTCCATCCCCGTTGTCTGAGGTCGGACGTGCATCGTTACGGCGCTGACGATTGCGATCGGAGCCGTGGCGGTCACCGCGACGCTCCTGGCCGTCGTGGCCGCGTTTGCCGCGAGAGGCACCGTTGCGCTTGGGTTCTTCTTTGGTTTCGACCGGCGCGGCAGGGGGGGTGCTGCCACTCAGCCAGCCAACCAGGCGCTTGAACAGGTTACCCAAGCTGAAGCCGGACGATACCGGGGCCGCAGCGGGCGCGGCCGACACGGGGGCCGGTTGCGAGGGAGTAATGCCCTTGACCAGGGCTTCGGGGCGCGTCTTGACCTCTTGGTCGGTCGGCGTCCAGGCCATGTCGGTAGAGGGTGCCTCAGCAAGGTCGAAGCTGGTTTTGACTTCTTCGAGGCGCGGATCATCGTGCCGCAGGCGTTCGATGTGGTGGTGGGGGGTTTCCAGGTGCTTGTTGGGGATCAGCACCATGTTGACCTTGAGGCGGGCTTCCATCTTGGTGATGTCGGCGCGCTTTTCATTGAGCAGGAAGGTCGCCACGTCCACCGGCACCTGAGCGTGGAGCGCCGCGGTGTTTTCCTTCATGGCTTCTTCCTGGAGCAGGCGCAGGACTTGCAGCGCACTGGACTCGGCGTCGCGGATCACGCCGGTGCCGGTGCAGCGCGGGCAGGTGATGTGCGAACCTTCGTTCAGGGCAGGGCGCAGGCGCTGGCGAGATAGCTCCATCAGGCCAAAACGGGAGATTTTGCCCATTTGTACGCGGGCACGGTCGAAATGCAGGGCATCACGCAGGCGCTGTTCGACGGCGCGCTGGTTTTTGTTGTCCTCCATGTCGATAAAGTCGATGACGATCAGGCCACCCAGGTCGCGCAAGCGCAACTGGCGGGCGACTTCGTCGGCGGCTTCGACGTTGGTGCGCAGGGCGGTTTCTTCGATGTCCGCGCCGCGAGTCGAGCGAGCCGAGTTGACGTCTACCGCCACCAGGGCCTCGGTGTGGTCAATGACCACGGAGCCGCCCGACGGCAACTGCACCGTACGGGAATAGGCGGTTTCGATCTGGTGTTCGATCTGGAAGCGCGAAAACAGCGGGATATCGTCGCGGTAGCGTTTGACGCGCTGTACATTGTCCGGCATCACCACGCTCATGAACGCGGTGGCTTGATCGGCGATTTCGTCGGTGTCGATCAGGATCTCACCGATTTCGGGCGAGAAGTAGTCACGGATCGCCCGGATAACCAGGCTGGATTCCAGGTAAATCAGAATGGGCGCGGCGTTGTCGCGGGCGGCCGAGTCGATGGCCGTCCAGAGCTGCATCAGGTAGGACATGTCCCACTGGAGCTCTTCGACGTTGCGGCCGATGCCAGCGGTGCGGGCAATGATGCTCATGCCTTGCGGCACGTGCAGTTGCTCCATGGTGTCGCGCAGTTCCTGGCGATCCTCGCCTTCGACGCGGCGAGAGACGCCGCCGCCACGCGGGTTGTTGGGCATCAGGACCAGATAGCGGCCGGCCAGCGAAATGAACGTGGTCAGGGCGGCGCCCTTGTTGCCCCGTTCTTCTTTCTCGACCTGAACGATCAGTTCCTGGCCTTCGCGCAGGGCGTCCTGGATACGGGCGCTGCGTACGTCGACGCCTTCTTTGAAGAAGCTGCGGGCGACTTCCTTGAAGGGCAGGAAGCCATGGCGGTCTTCGCCGTAGTTGACAAAGCAGGCCTCCAGCCCGGGTTCGATGCGGGTGATGACGCCTTTGTAAATGTTGCCTTTGCGCTGTTCGCGGCCGGCGGTTTCGATGTCGAGGTCGATGAGTTTTTGCCCATCGACGATGGCAACGCGCAGTTCTTCCTGGTGCGTTGCATTGAACAGCATGCGCTTCATGAGTGGTGTTCTCCGTTGTCATGACGCGCCGATATCGGCGCGTGACCCCGGGTCACTCGGGCTGTGGACTGTAGCAGCGCTAGAAAATCAAACGTTAAACGGCGGCCGGGCTGCGCCCAGGCGGTGCCGCCGCCGTTTAGGCGGGCACATCGTGCCAGTAGGCACGGGGTTCTGTCAGCAGGAGAGTCAGTATCACTAAGTGTGGTTGACGGAAAGGGTTGCTGTGAACACAGGTGCGGCGAACGATCAGTCTGCACGCACCTGGTGCTTTAAAATTACGCGATATTCTTGCAGTGCTTCAGAGCCACTTGCGGCAGGCAACGACTCAGCCAGGACAGCGGGCAAAAAGTGCCACACCACCATCCGGCAGAGCGCGGTTGCGCCGGCGACCGAGAGACCCCGGAACTGAACCGGCAGGCGGCGGTACAATGACGGCCCACACGCTCGACGGAGACGCGTACCTGCATCTCTACGTCGGGCGGCTTGTTCAGCCCCGTTGTTCAGCCCCCGATGTTCAGCCCCTCAAGGCTGTCCCGATTATATGTCGCTTTCCGTAATGCGCAAAGAAACCCCCGCTTTTGCCAAAACCCCGCCCACCGTCCGCCTCGTAGAGGTCGACGCCGAGCACGAGGGCCAGCGCATCGATAACTTTCTGGTCCGCCTGTGCAAGGGGGTACCCAAGAGCCATATTTACAAGGCCATTCGCGGCGGCGAGGTGCGAGTAAACAAGGGACGCATTCAGGCCGACTACCGTGTCGCGACGGGGGATATCGTGCGCGTGCCGCCCCTGCGGCTGCCAGATCCCGGTCAACCCAAGCCCGTGCCCGGGATCGAGTTCCCCGTGGTGTACGAGGACGAGGCGTTACTGGTCATTGACAAGCCTGCGGGGGTCGCGGTGCATGGCGGCAGCGGAGTGTCGTTCGGTGTGATCGAGCAGCTGCGCGCCGCGCGTCCGGACGCGCGCTTTCTGGAGCTGGTCCATCGCCTGGATCGCGACACGTCGGGCTTGCTGATGATCGCCAAGAAGCGCAATGCGCTCCTGGCCCTGCATGCCATGCTGCGCGAAGGCAAGGGTGACAAGCATTATTTCGCGCTGGTCGAGGGTGATTGGGTCAACGACCGGCAGCATATTCGGCTGGCGTTGACCAAATGGACGACACAATCCGGCGAGCGGCGCGTGCGTCCCGATCCGGACGGGCAACCGGCTCACACCATCGTCACACTGCAGCAGCGCTTGGGGCGTTACAGTTTGGTTGACGCCGAGTTGCGCAGCGGCAGGACGCACCAGATTCGTGTTCATCTGGCGGCGAGCGGGTTCCCGATCATTGGGGATGATAAATACGGGACGGATGAGACACGGGCCGAGTTCGTGCGCCGCGGGTTCAACCGCATGTTTTTGCACGCTCACCAGTTGACCCTGCCGCATCCCCTGACCGGCGAAACCCTGAAGCTGGTCGCACCCCTGCCGCCAGCCTGCCAGAAGCTACTACAGCAGTTGGAGTCTCAATAAATATGTCGTCGTATTCGCTGGTGGTGTTCGATTGGGACGGAACCCTGATGGATTCCACGAATGGCATCGTGGCTGCCATTCAGGCGGCTTGTCGTGATATGGATCTACCGGTGCCATCCACATCGGAGGCGAGCTGGGTGATCGGCCTGTCGCTGGAAAGCGCGTTGCGCCGGGCGGTGCCCGATCTGACCCAGGCTATGGTGCCGCGTTTCCTGGAGCGCTACCGGACGCATTATTTGCTGCGGGACCCGGATCTGCGGTTGTTCGAGGGGATTGAGCCGTTGCTGGCGGATCTGGCAGGTCAGCAAATCCGCTTGGCGGTGGCCACCGGCAAGAGTCGCGTCGGATTGAACCGGGTGTTGGCCGCGACAGGGCTGCGCGACGTCTTTGACGCCACGCGCACGGCCGACGAAACATTCAGCAAACCGCATCCGGCCATGTTGAATGAACTCATGCGCGAGTTGGATGTCGAACCTGAACGCGTGATCATGGTGGGTGATACATCGCACGACCTTAATATGGCGGCCAATGCTGGCGTACATGGGTTAGGTGTCACCTATGGTGCTCATAGCCCACAGGAATTGCAGGCATGTACGCCCCAGGCTTTGGTCGACGATGTGGTCGCCTTGCGCGAGTGGTTGTTATCGCGCGTGAGTGGTTGAATTTAAGTCCTGGGCGTATTCTGTCGTAGTTCATTTGCTGCAATTTGCCCGTCGTGCGCCACACCGTGCGTAACGGTACGGCACCAGGAGAGCTTCGTCATGCTGATACGCAAGTCCGGCCCCGAGCCGCTGTCGTCTGAAATCACCCCCGAGGCGGTCTGGCAGTCTCGCCGCGAATGGATGGCGCGTGCCTCGATGGTCGCGGCGGCAGCCGGGTTGCCTGCCTGGGCGTCGCGTCGCGCGTTTGCCCAAGGCGCGGACGAGCTACCGGGTCAGCCCAGCCGCGAGTATTCGGTGATGGACAAGCCGACCGAGCTAAAAGACATCACGTCCTACAACAACTACTACGAGTTTGGGGTCGATAAAGACCAGCCGGCGGAAAATGCCGGCAAGTTGCAGACGCGCCCCTGGACCGTCTCGGTCGAGGGCGAGGTTCAGCATCCGAAGACCTTTGATATTGACACCTTGCTCAAGCTCGCCCCGCTTGAGGAGCGCGTCTATCGGCTGCGTTGTGTCGAGGGATGGTCGATGGTGATCCCGTGGGTGGGGTATTCGTTGTCGGCTTTGTTAAAGCAGGTGGAGCCCACGGGCAATGCCAAGTACGTCGAATTCACTACTGTCGAACAACGGGAAAACATGCCCGGCCTGCGTTACCCGGTGCTGGATTGGCCTTATGTCGAAGGGTTGCGGATGGATGAGGCGATGCATCCGTTGTCGCTGCTGGTGTTCGGTTTGTATGGCAAGGTCTTGCCCAACCAGAACGGCGCACCGCTACGTCTGGCAGTCCCCTGGAAATATGGCTTCAAATCGGCTAAATCGTTGGTACGCATTCGCCTGGTAGAGCGCCAGCCGACCAGTTCCTGGATGCAGGCCGCTTCTAACGAGTACGGGTTTTATGCCAACGTGAATCCCGATGTCCCGCATCCGCGCTGGAGCCAGGCGAGCGAGCGTCGTATTGGCGAAGGCGGTTTCTTCGCGCCCAAGCGTAAGACCGTCATTTTCAATGGTTATGCCGATCAGGTCGCCTCGCTGTACCAGGGGATGGACTTGAAGGCCAATTACTGAGGTTGCCGCACGTATGTCGCAATGGTCGGCGGTGGCGGTAGGGCGATTCAAACCAATATTGTTCATTGCGGGTTTATTGCCGTTTGCGCGTTGGTTCTGGTTGGGGTTTAACGATGGTCTGACGGCCAATCCACTGGAGTTCTTGACGCGATCGTCGGGTACGTGGGCATTGGTGTGTTTGCTGGTAACGCTGTCGATTACGCCCGTACGGCGGTTATTGAAGCAGCCCGCATTGGTGCGCTTGCGTCGCCCGTGCGGGCTGTTCGCGTTTTTTTACGGGGCTTTGCATTTCACCGCCTGGTTCTGGTGGGATCGCGGCCTGGATCTGGCCTCCATGGTGCAGGACATCGGGGAGCGGCCTTTTATTACCGTCGGTTTTGCCGCTTTTGTGTGTATGACCGCGTTGGCGGTGACGTCGACGAAGTGGGCAATGCGCAAGATGGGGCGCCATTGGCAAACCTTGCATCGCTTGGTGTATCTGATTGGAATCCTGGCCATCGTGCATTTGTGGTGGCACAAAGCGGGCAAGAATGATTTCGAGCAGCCGCTGATCTATGGAGCCATTCTGGCGGCGTTGTTGGGCTGGCGGCTTGTGTGGCGGCTCAGGCGCCCAGCAACACCATCACTCAGGCCCCCGGCAACGCCATCATGATGGCGGCGGTTTCTGCGTCTGGCCGCCCGTCGTAGCGGGCGGGTCTGTAGTGCATCTGAAACGCGGCGATCACATTTTGTGTGTCGCGATCCAGTCGGCCGTGTTGCGGCACCGCATAGCCCAGACGCGCCAATTGCTGCTGGAACCAGGCCACGTCGGGGGTGCCCTCTTGTTGGAGTGTGACCCAGTTTGAGGCAACCAGCGTCTCGTCATACCAGCGCCCGATGCCGGCCTGCGCCAGTTGTTTCCAGGGAAAGAGTGGTCCGGGATCGGTCTTGCGCTGAGGCGCGATATCACTGTGCCCCACGATATTCTCAGGCCGCACACCGTGTCGCGCGATCAAGTCTTGCAGCAACAATATCAGCGTCTGAATCTGAGGGGCAGCGTAGGGCTCCCAGCTTGTTTTGCCGCCCGGCAGGTCTTTGCGGCCGCTGTTGACCAATTCGATACCGATCGAGACGGGGTTTAGCGAGACTTGCTGATGCCAGCGGCTTTGTCCTGCATGCCAGGCGCTGCGCGTTTCGTCGACGAGGCGATAGATCTTAGCAGGCGTGTCGTTGGTGATCAGGTAGTGGGTGCTGACCTGGCCTTGTGACAGCAGCTTGAGTGAATCCTGGGCCGCGGTCTTGGTGTAGTGCAGCACGATATAACGTACCCGGCTGTCGTGGCTGACGGCGGTGATGGAGTCATCGATATGCAGCGTTGTGGGCGACGGCGCCTGGGTGCCGGTACATCCTCCCAGCGTGAGCGCGAGGCCCGCGAGAGTGGCCAGTCGTGCAAATAGCCGGGAGGATAGGTATCGAATCATGCGCGTTGAGCGAGATACAGGAACAGCGTGGGCTGCTTGTCCAGGTCGGGGGCGGGTGCTTTTTTCCAGTCGCTGATGCTGTAGGTCCGTACCCACTCTTGGTCGGTGGTCAGCGACCGGGCGACACACAGTCGCGTGTCGCCACGCAGGGCCGAGAGCAGGGTAGCAAACATGGCCGCATTCCGGTAGGGCGTTTCGATCAAGAGCTGGGTCTGGTGGTGACGGGCGGAGTGTTGCTCCCAGGCTCGTAATTGTTTGGCGCGCTCGGCCGGGTCTACCGGGGCGTAACCATGAAAGGCAAAGCGCTGTCCGTCCAGGCCGCTCGCCATCAGGCCCAGCAAAATAGATGATGGACCCACCCAGGGCCGCACAGGGATATCCAGCCGATGGGCGACGGCGACGACAGTTGCGCCGGGGTCGGCCACCGCCGGGCACCCGGCCTCGGAAACCAGGCCAATGTCTTGTCCGTCGCGCATAGGCCTGAGCCATTGCTCGATCTGGCCGACATCCGTCTTGGGCCCTAGTGTATGGATGGTGATCTCTTGCAGCGGGCGGACTGTGCCGATTTGCTTCAGAAAGGCACGCGCCGTCTTGGCGTTTTCAGCGACGTAAGTATCCAGCGTACCGGCCAGGGCGCGGGCATCCGCGGGCAGCCAGCGCTCGGGGGCGGAAGGTCCCAGACTGACGGGAATGAGGTGCAGGGTGCCGCTCATTGTGAGGTGTCCTTGGTGGCGTGGAGGCTGGCCGCGTGGGTGAGCGGATCCAGGCCAAACGTCATCAGCATACGCGTCAACGCGATCAGGGGCAGGCCGATAATGGCCGTGGGGTCGTCGCTGCGGATGGATTCCATCAGCGCGATGCCCAGGCTTTCCGCTTTGGCGCTGCCGGCCGTGTCGTAGGGCTCCTCGGCCCGCAAATAGGCATCGATCATCGCATCGGGAAGCGGGCGAAAGCGGCAGAGCGTGATCACGCCGGTTTTTTCGACACGCTGGCCGTCGGTCACGGCCAGAGCGCTGTGGAATTCCACCGTGTGGCCCGCGAGGGCTCGTAGTTGGGCCCGGGCACGGTCAAAGTCGCCCGGCTTGCCGATGGGGCTCCCATCGATAGTGGCAACCTGGTCAGAACCAATTACGATAGAGCCGGCGTGATTGGCGGCCACCGCCATAGCCTTGTCGACAGACAGGCGCAGGGCCAATTCGGCGGGGGATTCTCCTGGGCGGGGCGTTTCGTCGACGTCCGGAGAAATCGCCTCAAATGGCAGTCGCAGTCGCGACAGTAATTCCCGGCGATAGGGGGAGCTCGAGGCCAGGATCAGGCGAGGGGGTAATTTGGGCATGCGTTGTTTGACGGTTGGGCGTAAGTCACAGTATTATCTAACGTTTTGCGGGATTTTTGCACGGCACGGGGTTACGTCGGGTTTATGCCCGGGGTTTTAAACCGGGGTTCACGCCCGGGTTCACGCCCGGGTTCACGCCCACTCGGTCGGCATAGTTCAAACCAGAGTACGGAGTTCGCATGAGCAACAAAGAACGGGCAGGGGCGGCGGCGTCGCGCAGGTCCGTGTCGGCGGATACCGTGGTCGATGCGTTTGCGCTCGCCAGGCAGGGTGGTGTGGCTCAGGGCACGGTGCCGCTGGTACGGTTGTCCCGGGTTGTCGAGGGCTTGCCCGAACAGCCCGCGGGCGAGGCCGGGCTGGTCAGGTGGTCGGTCCAGGGCGAAACCGGCAAGGGCGTAGCCAGGACTGCCATCGCGTCGGGACAGCCGCTCTTGCATCTGCATGTGCAGGCTCATCCTGTTGTGATCTGTCAGCGTTGCAATATCCCGTTTGCTTTTGCAGTAGATTCCCGGGCAGTATTGCAGTTGGTCAAGTCGGAAGACGAGCTCGACGACGATCTGTCCTTTGACACGCAAGACCCGGAAGACGCGGATTTACTGCCCGAAAAGGTCGTAGGTTCGCATCGTTTTGACCTGTTGGCCCAGGTCGAAGACGAGCTTATTTTAAGCATTCCATTTGTGCCCAAGCATCCAGTATGCCCGGGCGCGCAGGCCGAGGACGGCGACGCGCAACACGCGTTGGCCACCAAGCGTCCGTCGCCGTTCGCGGTGCTCGAACAACTAAAGCGTAAAGATTAGATCAACTTCGGGTCGCATCGCGTACAATGCGGCCCGTCTCTAGGAGTCATCATGGCTGTTCAACAAAACAAGAAGTCCCCCTCCAAGCGCGGTATGCACCGCTCGCACGATTTTCTGGTCAACCCGCCGACCGCGATCGAGCCCACCACTGGCGAAAACCATTTGCGTCACCACATCAGCCCCAACGGCTTTTATCGTGGCCGCAAGGTTCTCAAGACCAAGGCCGACGAATAAGTCGCTGCGGACGCACACTTTGCACTCAAGGCAGCCGCTGAACTGCACCTGTGATACGCATCGCTATTGACTGCATGGGCGGCGACTTCGGTCTGCCCGTCACGATTCCGGCCGCGATCGAGTTCGCCCGGCAGTTTCCCGATTCCCAGTTGTTGCTGGTCGGGCTGCCTGACGCTATCGAGGCGGCGTTGGCCGAGCACCGCAACGTCCCGCTTGATCGCCTGGAGATCGTCCCTGCTACCGAGGTTGTCGCTATGGACGACCCCGTAGAGGTCGCCCTGCGTCGCAAGAAAGACTCGTCCATGCGCTTGGCGGCCCAGGCCGTCAAAGATGGCCGCGCTGATGCCTGCGTTTCAGCGGGTAATACCGGCGCCTGGATGGCGATTTCGCGCTACGTCCTCAAAACGCTGGATGGCATCGATCGTCCAGCTATCGCCACGTCTATTCCCAATCAGACAGGCAGGGCGACGACAGTCCTTGATCTTGGCGCCAACGTGGATTGCACGGCCCAGCATTTGCTTCAGTTTGCCATCATGGGCGTGGCGTTGACCCAGGCGGTCGACCACCGCGATAACCCGTCGGTGGGTCTGCTGAACATCGGCGAAGAGGTCATCAAGGGCAACGAGGTCGTCAAAGAGGCCGCGGAGCTGCTGCGTAGCAGCCCCCTGAACTTCTATGGCAACGTCGAAGGCAACGATATTTTCAAGGGCACCGTCGACGTTGTCGTCTGCGACGGTTTCGTTGGCAATGTCGTGCTCAAATCCGTCGAAGGCCTGGCTAAAATGCTGTCCAGCGTGATCCGCCAGGAATTCAAGCGTAACCTGGTCACGCTGTTGGTTGGCGCTATCGCCAAGCCCGTCCTGAATCGTCTGCGTAATCGTGTCGATAACCGTCGCTACAACGGCGCTGCCCTGTTGGGATTGCGCGGCGTGGTGATCAAAAGCCACGGTTCTGCGGATGTCTACGGGTACGGATTCGCTTTGCAACGCGCACGCGAGGCTGTGATCAGTAAACTCCAGGAACGCACTGCCGAGATCGTGGCGCTGATCAATCAGCGTGTCCAGATGGGTGAGGCGGCTTCCAGCGCACCCGAAGTATCGGGGAATACGGTTTGATGGGTAACGCAATGACATATGCCATGATCGTTGGCTCGGGTAGTTTTTTGCCAGAACGTATCGTGTCCAACGATGAGTTGGCTGCCGAACTGGCAACGCGCAATATTTCCACGTCCGACGAATGGATCGTCGAGCGTACAGGCATACGCCAGCGCCATTTGGCCGAGCGCGGCGCGACGACCAGTGAGTTGGCGACCGAGGCTGCCAAACGCGCATTGGCTGATGCCGGCGTGCAGGCCGCTGATGTTGATCTCATCATCGTTGCGACCTCGACTCCCGATTTTGTGTTCCCGAGCACCGCTTGCCTGGTCCAGGCCAAGCTGGGCGCCAAGGGCGGCGCTGCCTTTGATGTGCAGGCGGTCTGTAGCGGCTTCGTTTATGCGCTCAGTACGGCCGACGCCTTTGTACGGGCAGGGCGTGCGCGGTGCGCGCTGGTCATCGGCGCCGAGGTTTTCTCCAGGATTCTCGACTGGAGTGATCGCGGCACATGTGTCCTGTTCGGTGATGGAGCGGGCGCCGTCGTCCTCAAGGCTTCTGACCAGCCAGGCATCCTGGCGGCGCAGTTGCATGCCGATGGCTCGCAGACCAATATTTTGTGTGCGGCCGGCAATGTGGCTTATGGCAGTGTCGTAGGTGACCCGTTCTTGCGCATGGATGGCCAGGCGGTGTTCAAGCAGGCCGTCACGGTGCTGGATCGTTCCGCTCGAGATGTGTGCGCCGAAGCAGGCATCGAGGTATCGGACGTCGATTGGCTGGTCCCTCATCAGGCCAATGTCCGTATTTTGAATTTCCTGGCACGCAAATTGCACGTCCCGACTGAAAAGGTCGTGATTACCGTCGATTCGCATGCAAATACCTCCGCAGCCAGCGTACCGTTGGCGCTGGACGTCGCCCGTCGTGACGGTCGGATCAAGGCTGGTCAACTGGTGTTGATGCAAGGCGTGGGCGGCGGTTTTACCTGGGGTTCGGTACTGGCCCGGATGTAGCGCCGCACTCTTTGTGCCCTGTTTATGCCGTGCTCGGCGACAGGGTTTGCGATAGCTCGATGTCGGGTATCCTCCCAATTCTGAAATCAGTTGATGCATTTATCATGAAAATCGCGTTTGTCTTCCCTGGCCAAGGGTCCCAGTCTGTTGGCATGCTCGATGCCTGGGCCGGCAATGCCGCCGTGGCCGACGCCTTGGCACGTGCGGATCAGGCGCTGGGCCAAGACCTGAGCGCGTTGATCGCGTACGGACCGGCCGATCAACTCAACCTCACCACCAATACCCAGCCAGCCATGCTGACGGCAGGCGTGGCTGTGTTCGCCGCGTGGCGCGCCGCGGGCGGGCCGTTGCCCGCCATAATGGCCGGTCACAGCTTGGGCGAATACGCGGCCTTGACGGCGGCGGGTGCACTGACCCTCGAAGACGCCGTACGTCTGGTGCGTGTGCGCGCCGACGCCATGCAGGCAGCCGTGCCGGTGGGTACCGGCGGGATGGCGGCCATCCTGGGGCTGGACGACGACGCCGTACGTGACGCGTGTGCACAGGCCGCTCAAGGCGAAATCGTCGAAGCGGTCAATTACAATGCGCCCTCGCAAGTCGTCATTGCGGGCCATAAGGCGGCGGTCGAGCGTGCTTGCGAGGCGGCCAAGGCTGCGGGCGCCAAGCGTGCTTTGCCGTTGCCCGTGTCGGCTCCCTTTCATTCCAGCTTGCTGCGTCCTGCCGCCGAGGTGCTGGCAGGGGCACTGTCCCAGGTAGCTATCGCGGCTCCGCAAGTCCCCGTCGTCAATAATGTCGACGTGGCCTCGCCCGCCGAGCCTCAAGCCATCCGGGATGCATTGGTGCGTCAGGCATGGCATCCTGTGCGCTGGGTCGAAACGTTGCGCGCCATGAAAGCCCAGGGCGTGACGCATGTGGTTGAATGTGGTCCCGGCAAGGTACTGACAGGCTTGACCAAGCGCATTGATGGCGAGTTGATCGGGCTTTCGATCACCGATCCGGCTTCGCTCGAGGCGGCGATGGCGACCTTGGGGTAGGTTTGAGGCCGGTTTCGGCACCCACCTAAAAGACCGCCATAACGGAAATGGATATGGAAACTCAATTGGCAGAATTGCAAGGTAAAGTGGCCCTGGTGACCGGCGCGACGCGCGGCATCGGCAAGGCCATTGCGTTAGAGCTTGCGCAGCGCGGCGCGGTGGTCGTTGGCACGGCCACCAGCGAATCCGGCGCACAGGCCATCAGCGAAGCGCTGGCCCCGTCAGGCGGACGCGGCGTGGTGCTGGACGTCACGGACGCACAGGCCTGTGACGCACTGATTGATACCCTGAGCAAGGCGCCCGAGGGCGGCCCGCACATTTTGGTCAACAACGCAGGCATTACGCGTGATAATTTGGCCATGCGCATGAAAGACGAGGACTGGTCGGCCGTGATTGATACCAACCTGGCGTCGGTATTCCGGCTTTCCCGCGCGGTGTTGCGTAGCATGATGAAGGCCCGCTGGGGCCGTATCATCAATGTGACATCGGTCGTGGGCGCCAGTGGCAACGCTGGGCAAGCCAACTACGCAGCCGCCAAGGCGGGTGTGGCCGGGATGTCGCGTGCACTGGCTCGCGAACTCGGTAGCCGTAATATCACCGTTAATTGCGTGGCCCCGGGTTTCATCGATACTGACATGACCCGTGCCTTGGGCGAGAATCAAACCACAGCACTGCTGCAGCAAATTCCGCTGGGCCGTTTGGGAGCGCCGGCAGACATCGCAAACGCGGTGGCCTTTTTATCTGGCCCTCAAGCAGGTTACATTACCGGGACTACGCTGCACGTGAACGGCGGCATGTATATGCAATAAGGTCGGTCCCAAAAGGGGTCGGTCGGGGTGCGCTGAAAGGCGTACAGTCACTTTTGTCACGGTCAGGCGTTGGCTTTCCTCCGCGCTTGGCTATAATTCGCGGGATTTTTCCCAATTGGAGATCTGCATGGAAAGCATCGAACAGCGCGTCAAGAAGATCGTCGCTGAACAACTTGGCGTTAACGAAGCCGAGATCAAGAACGAGTCCTCCTTCCTTGACGACCTCGGTGCCGATTCGCTCGACATGGTTGAACTGGTCATGGCACTCGAGGACGAATTCGAGACCGAGATTCCCGACGAAGAGGCCGAAAAGATCACCACCGTGCAACAAGCGGTTGATTACATCAACTCGCACGGTAAGCAGTAAGCGCAGCCTGTATTTGTTCCGTGCCTTCCTCCCGCGTGCGGGAGTGGGCCCGGGGACCGGGGCGGTTTCAGGAGTGTCGTGCGGTTCGTCTGCCGGATATCATAGTGATATACCGGTGAGCGAGCCGTTCGCATGGCGCGTCCGAAAGCCGCCTTTCTTTTGTCTGTTTTAGGAGTCCTCCGTGAAGCGACGAGTCGTCATTACTGGCCTGGGCATCGTATCGCCCGTGGGCAACGACATCTCCAGCGCCTGGGACAATATCGTCAACGGACGTTCCGGCATCAGCCGCATCACCCGTTTCGATCCGTCAGCCATCACCACGCATATTGCCGGTGAGGTCAAAGATTTCGACGTCACGCAGTACATGCCTGCCAAAGAAGCCCGTCAAATGGATACTTTCATTCATTACGGCGTGGCCGCAGGCATTCAGGCCTGGCAAGACTGCGGGCTGGACGTGACAGAGGCCAATGCCGATCGCATCGGCGTGATTGTAGGTTCGGGTATCGGTGGCTTGCCCCGCATCGAAGAAACCCAAACCGAACTGCTGGCCAAGGGCCCGCGGCGGATTTCACCCTTTTTTGTGCCGGCTTCGCTGATCAACCTGATCTCGGGTCAGTTGACGATTCGATTCGGCATGAAGGGGCCCAGCTATGCGGTGGTGTCGGCATGCACGACCGGCCTGCATTCCATCGGCGATGCGGCCCGTCTGATCGAATACGGTGATGCCGACGTCATGTTGGCAGGGGGCGCGGAGGCCACCGTGTCGCCGTTGGGTATCGGGGGTTTTGCTGCCATGCGTGCCTTGTCCACGCGCAACGATGACCCTGCCACAGCATCGCGTCCCTGGGATATCGATCGTGACGGTTTCGTGCTGGGCGAGGGCGCCGGCGTGCTGGTGCTCGAAGAGTACGAGCATGCCAAGAAACGCGGCGCCCGTATCTATGGCGAGTTTGCCGGCTACGGAATGAGCTCGGACGCGCATCACATTACCGCGCCCGACAAAGACGGTCCGCGTCGCGGGGTCATCAACGCATTGCGCAACGGCGGTATCAATCTCGACGAGATCGATTACGTCAATGCGCACGGCACATCGACCCCATTGGGTGACAAGAACGAAACCGAGGCGCTCAAGCTGGCGTTCGGTGACCATGCCAGGAAGCTGGTCGTTAACTCGACCAAGTCCATGACAGGTCACCTGCTGGGTGCGGCCGGCGGCATCGAAGCCGTGTTCACGACGTTGGCGGTGTACAACCAAAAATCGCCACCCACGATTAACATCTTCAACCAGGATCCCGAATGTGATCTGGACTATTGCGCCAACCAGGCGCGCGATATGAAGATCGACGTGGCGCTATCCAATTCGTTTGGTTTTGGTGGCACGAACGGCTCCATGGCCGTTCGCCGGATCTAATTTGGCCTTCCCTCGGGACACCGGCCTGCGGACGCTCTGCGTGCCCGTGCGCCGTCCGCGTCACCTGACCCTGCTCAGCCGTACGGCCATGGCCAGCGCGGCGCTCTGCACGGCGACAGCCGTGTGGTGGCAGGTCAGGGCCTCATCCTCTGATTTCGCTACTGCGGCGGGTCGGATGGCCTGGCCGTCAGGGTTGGCTATCGTAGCCGGAGCTGGGGCGATCGCAGTGCGACGGTCGCGGCGTAAGCATCAGGCTTTGCGTGGCGCCGGGCATCGCGCGCTGCCTGTGCGCGCCCTTCGAGCCAGCGCAGGCAGTCGGCAGTGGCAGGTCCGCCAGGGTGGCTATTGGCGCCCGGTGACGCTGCACGATAGCCGGCGAGGGCCGTGCTGGCTGGAATTGCGCCTGCAGGCGGATCGCGCGGCCGGTGAGGTACCGCTTGCCAGTTACAAAATTTCCATTTGGCAGACCGGCATGTCTACGGACTGCTGGCGCCGGCTTTGCCTGCTGGCAGGGGCGGCGCAACGTCTGAATGCACCGGAGCACGGGGGGGCGTCATGAGCGAACGCGATATCGACGCCGAATTAGTCGCCCGCGTACAGCGAGGCGACAAAAAGGCCTTTGACCTGCTGGTGCTCAAGTACCAGCGCAAAATTCTGCGCCTGCTGGGGCGCATGATCCGTGACCCCTCCGAGATCGAGGACGTTGCCCAGGAAGCCTTCATCAAGGCCTATCGGGCGCTCCCCCAGTTTCGTGGCGAAAGTGCCTTTTACACGTGGCTTTACCGCATCGCGGTCAATACCGCCCGTAATTGGCTGGCCTCGGCAGCACGCCGTCCCAGCGCACCAAATGCCATTGAAACAGAAGATGGTGAAACTTTTAACGAAACAGACAACCTAACTGATATCAGCACGCCAGAATCCATGCTCGCCAGTCGGGAAATCGCCGAAACGGTCAACGCCGTGATCGAAGGTTTGCCCGAAGAGCTTCGGACCGCTATCGTGCTCCGTGAAATCGAAGGTATGAGTTACGAAGACATCGCCCAAAGCATGGACTGCCCGATTGGTACGGTACGTTCGCGCATATTTCGTGCGCGCGAAGCTATCGCCACCCGGTTGCGTCCATTGCTGGACACCGATGCCGAGCGTCGTTGGTAAGGAGCGGCAGTCATGCAGTCATCAGCTAAAACAGTGGTAGAAACCGACATCTCTTTCGAGGAGTCTGTGTCGGCCTGGATGGACGGTGAGTCGTCCGATGCCGATTTTCCCGACCTTTCCACTGAGCAAGGCCGCCGAACCTGGGATACCTATCATTTGATAGGCGATGCCCTGCGCAATGCCGATCTGGCCGTCAGCCCCAGCGCCGGGTTCCATGCCCGGCTGTCGCGCGCCCTGGATGCCGAGTTGCCCATTGTGGCGCCTCAACGACGACGTTCGCCATTGCGCCTGGGATTGTCCGGCTTGGCGGTAGCCGCTGCCGTGGCGACGGTGGCATGGGTCGCCCAGCCCTATATCATGGGGGGTGGCAGCCAGCCTATGGAGACCCGAACCTTGGCGGATGCCTCGATCAACGAAACGCCGGTGCTGCACGACTACCTCGAAGCCCATCGCCAGATGACGGGTCCTGGCGCGGTGCGCCAGGTCTCATTTGATGCTGGAGCGGGACGTTGATTGCGCAGCTGCAACAATTCTGTCGACCCGTTCTGACCCGTGCAGGCTTGAATCGCCTGCCCGGACAAAGCGCCGGATGGGCGTTGACCGCGATGTTGCTCGTCGCGCTGTCCGCCATGCACGACACTGCCCAGGCCGCGGAGCCATCCTCGTCCGATGGCGCGGTGCAACTGCTCTACGATATCCAGCAGGCAGCCCGTAAGCAGGACTATGCCGGCGTTTTCATGTATCAGCAGGGCGAGGCGATCCAGTCGTCGCGGTTGGTGCACGTCATTGATGGTACCGGTGAGCGCGAGCGCCTCGAGATACTTGATGGTCAGCCGCGCGAATACCTGCGCCACAACGACGATATCCAGTGCCTGATTCCCGAGCGCAAGACCGTGCTGATGGAGCCGCGTCGCGGCGATCGGTTCCCGGGACTGTTGCTGGGCAATCCCACCGAGTTGGCGCAGTACTACGAGATCCGCGTGCAAGACAAGTTGCACCGCGTGGCCGACCGTCAGTGCCGCATTATCGCGATCAATCCGCGTGATAGCCAGCGCTATGGCTATCGACTGTGCGCCGATGTCGACACCAATTTGTTGCTTCGGGCCCAGACCATCGATAGCGAGTTCGGTGTCGTCGAGCAGGTTTCGTTTACGTCGATTCGCCTGGGCGACAAGGTCGAGTCCAATGAGTTGCAGTCGCGCTGGAATACGCGTGACTGGAAAGTCGTGCAGCCTCGAATCGATACCATCGATCTGGCCGCCCAGGGATGGCGCATTCCTGCGCCCGCGGGCTTTGTGGCTGTAATGCAGGTGGCGCGTTCCATGGGGCGCAGCAACGTCAATCAGTTGGTACTGTCTGATGGCTTGGCGGCGATCTCGGTATTCATCGAGCCCTATGATAGTCAGCATCAGCCGATGTCCGGTGGGTCAGGGCGGCGCGGCGCCATCAACATCTATAGCACGCGCATTGCTGATTTCTGGCTGACCGCGCTGGGCGAAGTCCCCGCCGTCACGCTTGAGCAGTTGGCGACCTCTACCGAATACGTACCTGTTTCTTCTAAATAACAACAGGGTCTGCAAAAGGCCTGGGGAATTTTCGGAGTTCTCTTATGAAATCGCATTCAGTGTCGAAACCTTTTTTCCGGCGCTTTGCTCCCGTTCTATTGTCGGCCGCTATGCTGACGGGGGCTTATGGGCCTATTGCCCAAGCTCAAACGTCGACGGCCACGGCCAACCCGGCGGTAGTGTTACCTGATTTCAGCGACATCATCGCCAAGGCAGATCCGGCGGTGGTCAATATCCGCACGACCGCTAGCGTACCCGTACGTAGCGGACCGGGCGGTGGGGCCGATCCCTACGAATTGTTCCGCTGGTTCTTCGGCCCGGATTTCCAGGCGCCGGGGATGCCGCAACAACCCCAGCCTTCGCCCCGCCAGGCGCCCGAAGAGCGTACGGTGCCGCGCGGTGTTGGCTCGGGTTTCTTTATTTCGGCTGACGGCTACATTCTGACGAACAATCATGTCGTCAGCGACGCCGCGGACATCTATGTCACCCTGACGGATGGGCGCGAGTTCAAGGCCAAGGTCATCGGGACTGACGAGCGCACGGATGTGGCGTTGATCAAGATCGATACCAAAGATATGACGCCGCTGACGGTGGGCGATCCCAAGCAGCTCAAAAAAGGTCAGTGGGTGCTGGCCATCGGGTCGCCGTTCGGGCTGGACTCGACCGCCACCGCGGGTATCGTCAGCGCAATCAGCCGCGACACGGGTGAGTATCTGCCTTTCATCCAGACCGACGTCGCCGTCAACCCGGGCAACTCGGGTGGCCCGCTGATCAACCTCAAGGGCGAGGTGGTCGGCATCAACTCGCAGATCGTTTCGCGCAGCGGCGGCTTCATGGGCATCTCGCTGGCCATTCCTATTGACGAAGCCATGCGCGTGGCCGATCAGTTGCGCGCGGATGGCAAAGTCACCCGTGGTCGCATTGGTGTACAGATCGGTGAGGTAGGCAAGGACGTGGCGGACGCCATCGGCTTGCCCAAGGCCGAGGGTGCATTGGTCAGCAATGTCGAGCCCGATGGTCCCGCAGACGACGCCGGTCTCAAGGCGGGAGATGTGATCCTCACGTTCAAGGGCGAAACTATTAAGCGCTGGTCTGATCTGCCCCGTATCGTTGGTGAAACCAAGCCGGGCTCGCGTGCGGACATGGAAGTATGGCGTCGAGGCAAGACCGTCACGTTGTCGGTCAAGGTTGCCCAGCTCACCAGCCAGTCCAGCGAGAGCGAATCCAAGGCGAAAGCCGAACCGGAACACGCAGACAATGCACTGGGGTTGGGCGTGGTGGATGTGGCTGCCGACGTGCAGCGCAAGCTGGGGATCAAAGGTGGCGTGCAAGTTCGTACGGTGACCGGAGCTGCCCAGGCAGCCGGCCTGCAGCCGGGCGATATTGTGCTGGCAGTCAACAACACTGACGTGACGGATGCAAGCCAATTCGGCACACTGGTCAGCAAGCTGCCCAAGGGCAAGGCGGCTGGTTTGTTGGTCCGTCGTGGCGATCAGGCGCAGTGGGTGGCGGTCGAACCGTCCAAATAAGCTGCAAGACCAGCTAAAATGGCTGGTTGCCGCGAGCAGGGGGCGCATGGCGCCCCCTCTTTTTGGCTGGCCGCCCGGCGTTTTGCGCGGGGTTTTGTGTGTGTGCAGGCGGCCAAATATCCGTTTTTGCCTGTATTTCGGCGCTTTTTGTGCCTGTTTTGCGCGTATTGTGTTCACGCGTATTCTGTCCCTAATAAATTCACTCTATGCAGCATATTCGCAATTTTTCCATCATCGCTCACATCGATCACGGCAAATCGACCTTGGCCGACCGCCTGATCCAGCGTTGCGGCGGGTTGGCTGCGCGCGAAATGTCGGCTCAGGTGTTGGATTCTATGGACATCGAACGCGAGCGGGGCATTACTATCAAGGCCCAGACCGCCGCGCTGGAATATCACGCCCAAGACGGCAAGGTCTATAACCTGAACTTGATCGATACCCCGGGCCACGTCGACTTTTCGTACGAGGTCAGCCGTTCGCTGTCGGCCTGCGAGGGGGCCCTGTTGGTGGTTGACGCCTCGCAGGGTGTAGAGGCGCAGACTGTCGCAAACTGCTATACCGCCATCGACCTCGGCGTCGAGGTGTTGCCCGTGCTCAACAAAATGGATCTGCCGCAGGCCGATCCCGAGTCAGCACGCCAGGAGATCGAGGACGTTATCGGTATTGACGCCGATGACGCCGTTCTGGCCAGTGCCAAGACCGGCATGGGGATCGACGAGATCCTGGAAAGCATCGTGGCTCGCGTGCCACCGCCCAAGGGCGATCCTGCCGCGCCTCTGCAGGCGTTGATTATTGACTCCTGGTTCGATAACTATGTGGGCGTGGTCATGCTGGTGCGTATCGTCAACGGTAAGCTGCGTCCGAAAGACAAGATCTTGTTGATGGCGTCGGGGGCGACGCATTTTTGCGAGCAACTGGGCGTGTTCACGCCGAAATCACAGCCGCGTACCGAGCTCTCGGCGGGTGGGGTGGGTTTCATCATCGCCGGCATCAAAGAGCTGGCCGATGCCAAGGTCGGCGATACCGTTACCTTGGCCGGCAAGCCCGCTGCCAAGGCGTTGCCAGGCTTCAAAGAGGTCAAGCCGCAGGTGTTTGCAGGCCTGTATCCGGTCGAGAGCTCCGAATACGATCAACTGCGCGATTCGCTCGAAAAGCTCAAGCTCAACGATTCCGCCCTGATGTTCGAACCCGAGGTCTCGCAAGCACTGGGTTTCGGTTTTCGTTGCGGTTTCCTGGGCTTGTTGCACATGGAAATTGTGCAAGAACGCCTGGAACGCGAGTTCGATATGGACATCATCACCACCGCGCCGTCGGTGGTGTACGAGGTCGAACAGCGCGATGGCTCCTTTGCGATCATCGACAGCCCGGCGCGCATGCCCGAGGTCGGCCAGATCCTCGATATTCGCGAGCCTATCGTCAAGGTGACTCTGTTCATGCCCCAAGAGTACGTGGGAGCGGTCATGACGCTGTGCAACAACAAGCGCGGTGTCCAGATCAACATGAACTACCACGGCCGCCAGGTGCATCTGACCTACGAGATTCCGCTGGCAGAGATCGTGCTGGACTTCTTCGACAAGCTGAAATCCGTCTCGCGCGGCTATGCGTCGATGGATTACGAGTTTCTCGAGTACCGCTCGGCTGACGTCGTCAAGGTTGATTTGCTGATCAACGGCGATCGGGTTGATGCGCTGGCCTTGATTGTGCACCGGGCCAATGCACGCTACCGAGCCCGCGACGTGGTGACACGGATGCGGGGCCTGATTCCGCGCCAGATGTTTGACGTGGCGATTCAGGCGGCCATTGGCGCCGAAGTCATCGCGCGCGAAAACGTCAAGGCCTTGCGCAAGAACGTGTTGGCCAAGTGCTATGGCGGCGATATTTCCCGCAAGAAAAAACTGCTCGAAAAACAGAAAGCCGGCAAGAAACGTATGAAGCAGGTAGGCGCCGTGGAAATTCCCCAAGAAGCTTTCCTGGCTATCTTGCAAGTCGACGACAAATAGTAAGGAAAAGGCGACACCCTCATGAGTTGGAATTTTGCGCTAATACTTTTTGTGCTGTTGGTAGTAACAGGTATTGTCTGGGTGCTGGACGTGACGGTATTGCGGCGGCGGCGTGCAGCGCGCGGCCGGGNGGCCGTCGACGCCGTCGACACCCGCTATGTGACAGACCCCCAAGAGGCCACGCGTATGCGTCAAGCGGCCCTCGAATCCGCGACACGCGTGCCATGGTGGGTCGAATACGCCGTCAGTTTTTTTCCCGTCATTGTGTTCGTGTTTCTGCTGCGCTCGTTCGTGGTCGAGCCGTTCCGCATTCCGTCTGGCTCCATGTTGCCCACGCTGCAATCCGGCGATTTGATCCTGGTGAACAAGTTCAGCTACGGCATTCGCCTGCCCATCGTCGATAAGAAAATCATCGACGTCGGCGCACCGGAGCGTGGGGATGTGGTCGTTTTCCGTTATCCCGTCGATCCGGACGTGGATTACATCAAACGTATCGTCGGGCTGCCGGGTGACGAGGTTGCCTACCTGGACAAAAAACTCTACATCAACGGCACCCTGGTGCCGCACGTTCGCGACGGAGAATATTTCGAGCCCGACCGTGTGACTTATATTTCCCAATATAAGGAAAAATTGGGCGAAATTGATCATCAGATACTGTTAGATGAAAACAAAAACCAGATGATCGGTCCGATATGGCAGTTTCCCAACATCGGTAACTGCCAGTACGCCCGTAATGGAGTACGCTGCAAAGTACCCGAAGGCCATTATTTCGCCATGGGCGACAACCGTGATAACAGCGCCGATAGCCGTTATTGGGGATTTGTCCCGGATGAGAATGTGGTCGGAAAGGCATTCTTCATTTGGATGAACTTCAGCAACCTTGGCCGCATTGGCAGCTTTTAACTGACATGTCACTTGCCACGCTGGAAACCCGCCTGGACTATCGCTTTAGCGATGCTGCCTTGCTTGAGCAAGCGCTGACGCATCGCAGCCATAGTGCTCATCACAATGAGCGCCTGGAGTTTCTGGGTGATTCCGTGCTGAACTTTGTCGTCGCGGCCTTGCTGTTCGAGCGTTTCCCCAAACTGGATGAGGGGGACCTGTCCCGCTTGCGGGCCAATCTGGTCAAGCAGGCGTCGCTAGCGGAAATCGGGCAGCGCCTGGAGTTATCGCAATACCTGCGCCTGGGCGAGGGCGAACTGAAAAGCGGCGGATTTCGCCGGCCCTCGATTTTGGCCGACGCGGTCGAAGCCATTTTTGGTGCATCTTTCCTGGATGGGGGCTTTGAGGTGGCGCGCAAAGTCATCGCGCGACAATATCAGCCCGTGCTGAGCACCATGGATCCCAAAACCCTGGGAAAAGACGCCAAAACGCTGTTACAAGAGTTTTTGCAGGGACGCAAATTAGCCTTGCCGATCTATACGGTCGTGGCCACGCATGGCGCCGCCCACAGTCAGCAATTCGAGGTCGAATGCGCGATTCCCTCGCTGGAGATTAAAGTCATAGCCCCGGGCGCCAGTCGGCGCGCCGCCGAGCAGTCTGCCGCCAAACTGGCACTAGAAGCAGCCCAGGTCGCCAGCCCTACCGGGCGTTCTGGGCGCAAATCGGGCAAGCCCCGCAAAACAGCGCAATTGTCACTGCCCGTGGCAGTTGCCCAAGAGGTCAAATGAGCGATACCCCTTTCCGAACCGGCTTTGTGGCCGTGGTTGGCCGCCCCAATGTCGGCAAATCCACGCTGACCAATACCTTGATCGGCTCGAAAATCTCCATCGTCTCGCGCAAGGCGCAGACGACCCGCCATCGTATTCATGGCGTACTGACACAAGAACACGAACAGTTTGTTTTCGTAGATACGCCCGGATTTCAGACGCGCCACGGTGGCGCGATGAACCGCATGATGAACCGGGTCGTGACACAGGCGCTCGCCGACGTCGATGTGGTGGTGCACGTGGTCGAGGCCGGCAAATGGACGGACGGTGACGCTAAGCTCTTGCCGTTGCTGCCCGATCCCAAGCGGACGATCCTGGTGGTCAGCAAAATCGACGCCATCAAGCATCGCGACGACTTGTTCGCCTTTGTCTCCAAAATCATGGCCCTGCATCCCTACGATGCGGTGGTACCTGTCAGTGCACAAAAATCTCAGCAACTGGATCAACTATTGCAAGAGATTGCCACGCGGCTGCCAGAGGGCGAACCCCTCTTCGAAGAAGACACTTTGACTGACCGGCCCGTGCGATTCATCGCCGCCGAGTTGCTGCGCGAAAAAATCTTCCGCCTGGTGGGCGACGAGTTGCCCTACGCCTGCACGGTCGTCATCGAGCAATGGGAAGAGAACGATCAAGGGTTGCGTGTGGCGGCCTGCGTCGTGGTCGAACGTGAAAGCCATCGTCCTATCCTGCTTGGGTCCGGCGGCGAGCACATGAAGCGCATCGCGACCGAAGCGCGCCAGGATATCGCTAAGCTGGTCGACAAACCGGTGCACCTGGAGGTCTATATCAAGGTGCGCAAGGGCTGGTCTGATCGCGAAAGTGCTTTACGCGATTTGGGCTATGAGTAGACGGGCAAACCGCGTCCAGGATTGCCCCGCTTTTATGCTCCACGCAACCGCGTGGCGCGAAACCTCATTGATCGTCCAGAGCTTTTCCCGTGAACATGGCTGTGTAGCCCTGGTCGCCAAGGGTGCCAAGCGCCCTTATTCGGTGCTGCGGCCGGTACTGTCCGCCTTTCAGCCCCTCTTGCTCTCCTGGAGCGGGGCTGGCGAGGTCAAGACACTGACGCGTGCCGAGGTCGCGGGGCTGCGACCGCTGACGGGCACGGCGCTGATGTCGGCCTGGTATATGAACGAATTGTTGCTGCGCTTGCTGCCTCGCGAGGACGCGCACCCGGCGTTGTTCGATGCCTACGACACCGCCTTGCAGCAATTGGCGGGCGGCACCCGTGCGGCCGGCGCGTTGCGGCGGTTTGAATGGACCTTGTTGCGCGAAACCGGCTATGGCGTTGACCAGGATCCTCCTGATTTCGACGACCCGGTGATCGAGCCCGGCCTGCGACGCGATCTGCGCGAACGCTTGGCCGCCAACTTGGCGGGGCGTCCGCTGGCTACCCGGCGAGTGCTGCTGGATCTGCAAAAAATATAGCGTCGCGGCGCACCTCAGGGGCTTTTGGACAGCGCTGGCATCCATTCCAGGCGCTGGCCGTCGCGCACCTTGTATACATCCCGGGTCACGTAGTTACCCGAACCCGTCGTAACCAGGGTCACGGCCAACTCGGGCTGGCCGTCGCCATCGACATCTTCGAGTTTTGCCTGGCGCAGTTCGCCGTTGCGCGAGCGAATGAGGCCGTCGGCATAGTCGCCGACCGACAGGTCGCGATACAGGCGCACGCTGTAGGTGCCTATGGACGCGGGTTCGCCCGCTTCCTGGGCCACCACCAGCGCTGCCGGGGCCTTGGACAGCGGCACCACGATAGGGGCTGGCGCGGCGGCATCGGTTGGGCTGGCGGACCCGGTCCATTCGACGACGCTGGCGCGGTTGCTGCGGCGGTCGACCAGGCACAGCATGGTCAGTGCCGCTCCCTGCATGTGGGCTTGGGGCGCTCGGCCGCGGATCAGCAGAGCGGTCTGGCCCGATTGGTCGTCGAACTGCATGGGCATGCCGACCTGCTCGGTTTGCCCCAGCCCCGAGGCTTGCGCGCATAGGCGCAGCGCCTTGTCTTCTTGTTGTTGCCAGGCGGCGGGTGAGCTGGCGTCAGCCGTGTGCACGGCCAGCGCCGCGACGACCGAGAAACAAGCCAGGGTAGGGCGTAGGGGGTGGAGTGTCATCCGGGGCTCTTGGGTTGGGCGGCAGCCTATCATGTAGCACACGTCGGGCCCGGATGTCCATGCCATTGGCCGTAGGGTGGGGTCGTGTCGATGTGCCCTCGACGGGTGTTGCTGGATTTGCTGCAGTTATAGGCGGTATCGCTTGTAACAGGCTTGCCAAGGTTTTCCCTCTCGTTTTCTTCTGCTGTGATGGTATCGTTGGCGCGGGGTGTGGGCGGGAGATCGTTTCCCGTCGCGCCCTGAAAGAGGCGAAAATTGGACAGCACAATACTTAATAATAACCATCGCGCGGGGGATCGCCGATGGATCGGATGGGCCACGCTTTGCGTGTGGTTGATTCCTGCGATGGCAATCAGTGCCGACGCGCCGACGCTGTCCCCCAAGCGGACATCATGGACGTCCGAGGAACTCTATGACGATTTTCTGGCCGAGTTCGGTCAGGGCGTCGAAGCCTGTTTTTCCAATTATCGACTGCACGGTGCGCCGCCGTTACCCGGTACACCCAAGGTCTTGGGAAAACCATGGAGTAGCGCCGCCGTTGTGGCTATTGACGCGTCGGGATCCATGCAGCGCCACCTTGATGGCACGCGCAAGATCATGATGGCCAAAACGGCGGTACGCCAGTTCGTGCGTTCTGCCCCCCGGGGGGCTCAAGTTGGCGTGCTCGCCTTTGGCCATCAGGGCAACAATAACGAGAGCGAAAAGGCCCTGTCCTGTGCGGGCATAGAAATGTTGTCCGGGCCGACGCCCGCTACGCGCAAACCCCTGTCCAAGGTGCTCGATAGCTTGCAGGCAAAGGGCTGGACGCCGCTGGCCGGTGCGATTATGGCCGCGGGCCAAAGTCTGGATTCATTGGCTAAAGACGGACAACCGCCCATCGTGTTAGTCGTGTCCGATGGCTTGGAGACCTGTGGCGGGGACCCTGTCGCGGCGGCCAAGACCGTGCATGAGTCGGAGAGCGAGACCATCGTCAATATCATTGGTTTTGATGTGTCATTGCCGGAACGCGATGTGCTGGCCAAAGTGGCACAGGCGGGTGGCGGGGTCTTCGTGCACGCCGCCAACGAACACGAATTGGCAGCGCATCTGCGGGTGACCTACGTCGATCGGGACGGCGCGCAGGCCTATGATGCGGCGGCGTTGAAGATCAAAAAAGAAAATACATCCCAGGCGATGGGCGCCGCCAATCATGCCACTACCTGTGTGCAGGACATCGTGCACCATGAATCAGACCAATTCCTCGCCGTTACCCAGAGCATGGTGAATGCCGGGCAGATCGATGCGGCTACAGCACTTGAGGCACATGGCTTTTTAAAAGGCTGGCATGAGGAGCTGGAAACCGAGATGCACGCGTTTGTCGATCAAGCGAGGGCGGAACTCGAGCGCATCAATAATCGGATTGATCGTGATCGCCGGCGGGTCATGTCGGCGTACACGGACCTGCCATAGAGACCCAATGTCACTGGGATAAAAAGAATGAGGCCCGCACAAAGGCGGGCCTCAGGAGTACGCAGTACTGATCGGGTTTATTCGCGATTGCCGCCGAAGATGCCCAGCAGCATCAACAGGTTAGAGAACACGTTGTAGACATCAAGGTAGATGGCCAGCGTGGCGGACACATAGTTGGTTTCGCCGCCGTTTACTACGCGCTGCAGATCAACCAGCATAAAGGCCGAAAAGATCACGATCGCCAACACCGAGATGGTGATCATCAGGGCGGGCAACTGCAGGAAGATGTTGGCCACTGCCGCCAGCAGGATGACGATTGCACCGGTAAACAGCCATTTCTGCATGTTGGACAGATCGCGCTTGATGCTGGTGGCCAGTGTTGCCATCGTACCGAACACCACCGCAGTGCCACCGAAGGCCATCATGACCAGTTGCGCACCGTTGCCCATGCCCAGCACAAAACCCAGCAGGCGCGACAGCATGATGCCCATGAAGAACGTGAAGGCCAGCAACAGGACGACGCCCAGTGAGCTGTTTTTGTTCTTTTCGATAGCAAACATCAAGCCGAAAGCACCGACCAGAAACACGATCGCTGACAGCCCGGGGCTGGTCATCATGACTTGGTTGATGCCCGTATACAGCCCAACCGCCGCACCCAGCACTGTGGGGATCAACGACAGCGCCAGCAGCCAGTAGGTATTGCGCAAGACTTTGTTACGGACGACCTCGCCCGGCGCGCCGGCAATGGCGCCAGTGCGGTTGAAGGGGGAAGGGCGGTAATTGTTCATGGACGGCTCCTGTGTGTGGCAAACGGGGTTGCCTAACCAATGTATTTAGAGGGATAGAATACCTTACAGTTCCCTGAAATATCTACTTAATCGGCGTGCCACTCTAGTTTTGGTCAATATGTACGCAAATTTTGCGTGGAAACTGAATCATTATGACCGCTCCGGCGGATTCGTGCCGGACGGATTCCGCTTGTAGATGGGGGAAAATTCTTTGGGCACAAGGGGTAGGTCAACCCGGACGCACACTTTTCACTGCGCGGTCGATCAGGGCAGGCAGCTCGGCCTCCAGGCGCGCTCTCAACTGCGCCGTAGCGTCATCCAAGGCGCGCTGCAGCGTTTGCTCCAGCTCGGCTTGCAGAGCCGCCCGTAACACCGCGGTATTGGCGTCGGATTGGCTTGCCGTGCTGAATGCGGCCTGTGGCGAGTGCGCGCCGCCGGCGGCCTGAGGGGCGTGCGCATTTGCGGTGCCCGGGGCGAGAACTGGCGCGTCAGGGTCAGCCACCTCGGTTAATACGGGCAGATCGTCGCGTTCGGGCCGGATTTGACGAGGCGGCGCCGGTGTGGCGGGCGCCAGCGTCGGTTCGGCCCGCTGGGTCAAGGTCGGGATGCCGGGATCAGAGGGGTGAGGCATGGTGGCTCCATTGGGAGTTTGCTCGTGAAGGTAAACGTCTAAACGGGCTCGGAATCGTGTCGACCATCAGGGAGATCGCCACCGTCAGGGCGGCCCGACGGCGCAGTCGATACCCCGTTATCCAATGCGACCGGCCAAGTCGTGACTATGCAGGTCATGCCCGCCGGCCTGATAGGTGCGCCAGCGTTGACGCGCCGCCTGCCGGTCGTCGGGATCGTCCGAGACGATTTCCAATAGTCGCGCAAAGCCATCGTAACCGGGGGGGCAATCGTCATCCAGATTCAGCAGCCAGGGAGGGTCGCCTCCCTCGGCCGTGACCGTCGAGGCCTGCGGCGCGGCGGCAGTCAACAGCACGGGCGTCTGCGCGGCGAGCGGATCCGTAACCAGGACGTGCGGTACGAACGAGATGTCATCAAATGCCCAGAGCATACGGTCAAACGCCGTCAGGCGCGATCCATTGGCGCAGTACACAATCAGTCGTTGACCTGCCTGATAGCGCTTGCGGGCCACCTGGCAGGCGGCTCGCAAGCGATCACCCGCACCAAAGGCGAAATCGATACGCGTCATGAGCGAACGAGGGTGCGAGAGGGGGCGTCAAAGGTCATTATCAATGAACGACCCTCAGGCCTGGTCCAGCAAAAATTGCATCAGCATGGGTACGGGGCGGGCCGTCGCACCCTTGTCTTTACCGCCGCGCCAAGCGGTGCCGGCGATATCCAGGTGAGCCCAGCGATAAGCCTTCGTAAAGCGCGACAGGAAGCAGGCTGCCGTCACCGAACCGGCTGCAGGTCCGCCGATGTTGGCAATATCAGCGAAATTGGACTTCAACTGATCTTGGTAGGCGCTGTCCATCGGCAGGCGCCACGCTGTGTCGAGCGACTGCTTGCCGGCCGACAGCAGCGCGTCGGCCAGGCTGTCGTCGGTCGAGAACAGACCGGTATTGACGTGGCCCAGCGCGACGACGCAGGCGCCAGTCAGCGTCGCGATATCGATGACGGCCGACGGCTTGAATCGTTCGGCGTAGGTCAGGGCATCGCATAATACCAGTCGGCCTTCGGCGTCGGTATTAAGGATCTCGATGGTTTGGCCAGACATGCTGGTCACCACGTCGCCCGGCTTGTTGGCCTTGCCGCTGGGCAGGTTTTCGCAGGCCGCGATCAGGCCTACGACCTCGACCGGCAGCTCCAATTCGGCCAGGGCGCGGAACGTCCCCAGCACGCTGGCGGCGCCGCACATGTCGTATTTCATTTCATCCATGGTGGCGGCCGGCTTGAGCGAGATGCCGCCCGCGTCAAAGGTGATGCCTTTGCCGACCAGCACGACCGGACCCGATTTGGATTTCTTTGCCGCCTTGATTTGATGGCGCAAGACAATGAAACGCAGCGGTTCTTCGGAGCCGCGCGCGACGGACAAAAATGAGCCCATGCCCAGGGCTTCGACCTGCTTGCGATCCAGGACCTCGACCTTGAGCGACCCAAATTCGCGCGCCAGTTTTTTTGCGGTATCGCCCAAATAGGTGGGTGTGCAGATATTGCCGGGCAGGTTGCCCAGGTTGCGGGTCAATTCCATGCCGTGCGCAATGGCGGCGCCTTCGCGCAGACCTTGCTGGACTTGCGCGACATCGGCGCGGTCGACCACCTGTACGATTTTCTTCAGTTTCGGGCGAGCGTCGCGGTCGGGGGCGCTGAAGGTCGTGTCGTAATGATAGGTGGCAGCGCCCGCGGCAATCGCGGCGCTACGGGCACGGGTGCGCAGATCGACGTCGGCGACGGGATTGGCCACCAGGGTCGAGGCCCCCTCGGTGAGGCGGGCCGTGGCGCAATACGCGGCAAAACCTTGCTCGGCTGCCGCATGCGCGCGCGCGTTGTATTCACTTTGCTTACCCAGGCCGACGAGCACCACCCGTTGCGCCGTTACGCCGGGTAGCGAGCGCAGTACGAGGGTGGCGCCAGCGCGGCCACGGAACTCGGTTTTGACGACATTTCGAACGGCATGATCGCTGGCACGGTCGATCACGTCGGCCGCGGGGCTGAGCTCGCCGTCGGCGTAGATGCCGATCGCCAGCGCGGCCGTCTTGATTTGATGCAGGGAAGCGGTAGTGTGTGTGCTAAATTCCATGGAGGGTTCCCGTGTGCGTGGTGCAGTGCGGTTGATTATCCCGCATATTCTCACATGTCTCTATTCAAACGGTCTGTCGTCGCCGAGATCACCAGCCATGCTGGCGTTGTGTTTTCCACGCTGGTGGTCGTGTGGCTCAGTGTGCTATTGGTGCGCTTGCTCGGCGAAGCCGCAGGGGGCTCGATCGGTGCCGACGTGGTACTGGGCCTGGCTGCATTCTCTACGATTACCGCGCTGCCGACTGTGTTGGCGGTGTCGTTATTCATCGCGGTGTTGACGACGGTCACCCGCAATTATCGCGAATCCGAAATGGTGGTCTGGTTCGCCAGCGGCTTGTCGCTGGCCGACTGGTTGCGCCCGGTGTTGCGCGTGGCGGTGCCGACGGCCGGGCTGATCGCGGTCCTGACGTTGGTGGCTTCCCCGTGGGCGTATCGGCAAATCGCCGAATACCGCGAGCGCTTCGAGCAGCGTTCGGATTTGTCCAAAGTCACGGCAGGCCAGTTTGCCGAATCAAACAACGGCGAGCGTGTGTTTTTTGCTGAGGAACCGACGAACCCTCAGGATGAATTGGGCAACGTGTTTGCTCGCGAAACCGGTCCCGAGTGGCATAGCGTCATGACGGCCAGCAGCGCGCGCATCACGACCGAGCCCAACGGCGATCGCTTCCTCGTGCTGGGCCGTGGCCATCGCTATGACCTGAAGCCGGGTACGCCGGAAATCCGCTTGGTGGATTTTGATAAATACGGCATGCGGCTCGAGAGCAAATCGGGCGACCCCCTGGCCGAAGCTCGCGCCGCTGCGGAACGCTCCACCAAGGCGCGTCCTACGTTGCAATTGGTGGCCGACGACACGGATAGCTCGTGGTCACAGATCATGTGGCGGATATCCATGCCTTTGGCGGCGCTGAATCTGGCGTTCCTCGCCATTCCGCTGGGCGCCGTGAATCCGCGGTTAGGCCGTTCCGGAGATCTGCTGATTGCGGGGCTCGTCGGCTTGCTCTACATGAACATGATCAATCTATCGCGGGCCTGGATCAGCGGCGGCAAGCTGCCATTTGGCATCGGTGTCTGGGCCGTCCATCTGGTGGTACTGCTGCTCGCCACCTACCTGCTGATGCGACGCTTGCGGGTCAAGTCGCCCAAGCAACCATAACGCCTACCGAGTCAGGGCAAATAGCGCATCGTGCCCTGTTTGCCCGCCAATAGCCTGGTATTACGTGTCACCGAGCGGCGCATGAAATCCCACAAAATCGCCATCCGTTTGAGTTTGTGAAGGTCTTCGTGGCAATACATCCAAAAGCTGCGCGTGATCGCGATCTCGTCTTCCAGTACCGGCACTAATCGCGGATCCTGGGCGGCAATAAAGCACGGCAGAATTGCCAGCGAGCGCCCTTGCAACGTCGCGTGATACTGCGCAATCACGCTGGTGCTGCGTAGCACGACGCGACTCTCGGGCAGCAGGTCTTCCAGGTAGCGCAGGCGCTCGCTGAACAGCAATTCGTCCACATAGCCGATAAACGTGTGGCCGGCCAGATCGGCCCGTTCGTGAATCGGTGCATGGTTGGCCAGGTAGCCGGGCGTGCCGTATAAACGCAGGGTGTAGTCGCACAGTTTGGTGCAGATATAGGGGCCGCGTTGCGGGCGTTCAATCGTGATGGCCAGGTCGGCTTCGCGTTTAGACAGGCTGACAAATCGCGGTACCGGCAGGATGTCCAGAGTAATGTGGGGATAACGCCGCTGAAAATCCGCCGCCAGTGGGGTCAGCACATAACTGCCGAACCCTTCTGTGGCGCCGATGCGTAAATGGCCTGACAGGGCCTGGCCGATGCCGGACAAATTTTCTCGTGCACTGTGAACCGCGCTCTCCATCTGTTCGGCATAAACGAACAGACGTTGCCCGTCGTCGGTCAAGAGGAACCCCGTATTGCGCGATTTTTCAAACAGCAAGGAATCCAGCTCGGCTTCCAGGGCACGGATACGCCGCGAGACCGTGGTGTGTTCCACCCCCAGCTTGCGTGCCGCGGCGCTGACGCGCTGGGTGCGCGCGACCTCCAGGAAGTAGCGTAGGCTGTCCCAATCCAGCATGAAAATCCCTTTGTGTATTTATGCACAACGAATGTGCATTTTGTCCGGTTGCTTGATGATTTTTACACATCTACACTAGATCGGCAGATCCGCGGAACACAACGACGGGTCGCTCACAACATCAATAACTACCGGAGACATCATCATGACATTGCACGCTCGCGGCTTGGCCGCCGGTTTGTGCCTGGGCGCTATGTGGGTCGGCCAAGCAGTGGCCGCGGATAAACCCCCAGTCAAAATCGGTGTTTTGACGGATATGTCAGGCACGTATGCGGCGATGGGCGGCGCGGGTTCCGTCGCGGCGGCGCAAATGGCGATCGACGATTGCCTGGCGGCTGAGTGCAAGGGCATGAAGATCGAGTTGCTCTCGGCAGACAATCAAAACAAGGCCGACGTGGGCGCTGCTCGCGCCCGGGAATGGTTTGACCGCGATGGCGTGACGGCGATTGCCGATCTGACCAATTCGGCTGTGGCGTTGGCCGTGCAAGGCATCGCACGCGAAAAAGATAAAGTGGTGATGTTCTCGGGGCCGGCCACCACCGCCCTGACGAACAAGGAATGCTCGCCGGTCGGTTTTCACTGGATGTTCGACACGTATTCGCAATCTGCGGGCGGGGCCAAAGCCACCGTGCGGGCGGGCGGCAAATCCTGGTACTTCATCACGGTGGACTACGCCTTTGGGCATTCGCTGGAGGCCGACACCGCCAAGGCCGTCAAAGCGCTCGGCGGCACTGTTGCGGGGTCGGTGCGCCATCCCTTGAATGCGCCTGATTTTGCCTCGTATCTGTTGCAAGCCCAAAGCTCCAAAGCGCAAGTCGTGGCTTTGGCTGACGGCGGCCAAGACACCGTCAATGCCGTCAAGCAGGCGCGCGAATTTGGGATTGTCGAGGGTGGGCAGCGTCTGGTGTCGCTGTTGATCTTCTTGTCGGATCTACGCGCCCTGGGTCTGGAAAATGCGCAGGGCCTGTCCTATGTCGATGGCTTCTATTGGGACTACGACGACGACACACGCGCTTGGGCGGCGCGTTTCGAAAAAGCGTTTCGCGGTCTAAAGCCGACGATGACGCAGGCCGGGGTGTATTCCAGCGTATTGCATTACTTGCGTGCGGTGGCCGCGACCGGCAGTACGCAAGGGCATACCGTTGCCGACAAGATGCGCGAATTGCCCATCAAGGATCCGATCATGCGCAACGCCAGCATCCGTCCTGACGGCCGTGTGATTCACGATATGTATTTGTACGAAGTCAAAAAACCGGACGAGTCCAAGGGCGGTTGGGATTATTCCAGACTGATCGCCACGATCCCGGCGAACGAGGCTTTTCAGCCGCTGGCCGAATCCAGTTGTCCGCTGCTTAAAAAGTAACGCTTAATTCTTCCGCCACATGGCGGTAATTCATCAGGCAAAAGGAGTCATCATGAGTGAAGTTCCCAGCGTTCCGCTATTGATAGGCGGCAAGCTCGTGCAGTCCAAGACGACAGAGTGGCGCGACGTGATTGATCCGGCGACGCAGCAGGTCGTGGCGCGTGTGCCCTTTGCCACACGCGAGGAACTGGATCTGGCCGTGGCCAATGCCAAAGAGGCTTTTCAGACCTGGCGCAATGCAGGGCAGGGCGCGCGCATGCGCGTCATGCTGAAGCTGCAGCACTTGCTGCGCGAGAACACCGGCAAATTGGCCGAGATGATCACGCGTGAGCACGGCAAAACGCTGCCCGATGCCGAAGGCGAAGTCGGGCGCGGCCTGGAGGTTGTCGAGCACGCGTGCTCGATCGCCAGCCTGCAAATGGGCGAATATGCCGAGAATGCGGCGGGCGGCATTGATGTCTATACCTTGATCCAGCCGTTGGGCGTCTGCGCGGGGATTACCGCTTTCAATTTCCCCGTCATGTTGCCGTGCTTCATGTTCCCGTTGGCCATCGCTTGCGGCAATACGTTTGTGCTCAAGCCATCCGAGCAAGATCCCACCTCGTCCCTGTTCCTGGCGCAATTGGCGCTAGAGGCGGGGCTGCCGCCGGGGGTGCTGAACGTAGTGCATGGCGGGCCTGAAATTGCCAACGGCTTGTGCGAGCATCCCGATGTCAAGGCCGTGTCGTTTATCGGATCGACCCGCGTGGGTTCCGAGATTTACCAACGTGCCTCTGATGCCGGTAAGCGTTGCCAGGCGATGATGGGTGCCAAAAACCACTGCGTGATCTTGCCCGACGCCGATCCCGAGGTGGCTCTCAATCAGCTCATTGGCGCCGCATTCGGCGCCGCGGGTCAGCGTTGCATGGCAGCGTCGGTGGCGGTGCTGGTGGGTGAAGCCCGTAACTGGTTGCCCGATTTCGTAGAGCGTGCCAAGCGCCTGAAAGTCAATGCCGGTACGGACCGTGGGGCCGATCTGGGGCCATTGGTTTCGCCCAATGCAAAGAAACGGGTCGAAAGCCTCATTCAAAAAGGGGTGGACGAGGGCGCCAAGCTGCTGCTGGACGGACGCAATTTGACCGTTTCAGGCTTCGAGCAAGGCAACTTCGTGGGCCCGACGGTGTTTGAGGGCGTGACCGAAGACATGACCATCTACACCGAGGAGGTCTTTGGCCCCGTGCTGTGCGTGGTCGGTGTCGAAACCCTGGAAGAAGCCGTCGCGTTTATCAATCGTAATCCCAACGGCAATGGGGTGGCCCTGTTTACGCAGGATGGCGGCGCGGCGCGCTACTTCCAGAACAACATCGATGTCGGCCAAGTGGGGATCAATATCCCCATCCCCGTGCCGGTGGCGTGGTTCAGTTTCACGGGTTCGCGCGGCTCAAAGCGGGGTGACCTGGGCCCGAACGGCAAGCAAGCCGTGCAATTCTGGACACAAACCAAGACGGTCACGGCTCGCTGGTCTTCCCACGGGCGGACGGTGAATACCACCATCTCGATGCGTTGAGCATGGCCAAGGGAATGGTCTGGCGCTGGCCGGTTGGCGGCGGACCGTTCCCTCTTCGCTTCCTCTAAGTTTATAAATATAAGTTATATAAAATAGGTTCTATATTACTTATAATGGCCCATCTATTCGGGGCCATTATGAACCTGCAACAATTTCGCTTTGTGCGCGAGACAATTCGCCGTGACTTCAACCTCACCGAAGCCGCCCGCATGCTGTACACCTCGCAGCCAGGTGTATCAAAAGCCATTATCGAGTTTGAAGACGAGCTCGGTATCAAGATTTTCGAACGGCACGGCAAGCGCATCAAGGGGCTGACCAAGCCGGGTTTGGCCGTGTCTCAGGTGATCGACCGCATCATGCGCGAAGTCGACAATCTCAAAAAAGTCAGTGACGAGTTTGCCCGCCGTGATGAAGGCGGCCTGGTGATTGCGTGCACCCATACGCAGGCGCGCTATCTGCTGCCGCGCGTGATCCCGGGCTTTCGTAAACAGTTTCCCAAAGTCCATCTGTCGCTGGCCGAAGGCAGTCCGGCACAATTGGCCGAAATGGTGCTGCACGAGCAGGCGGACCTGGCCCTGGCGACTGAGTCCTTGGCGTTGACGCCGGGCCTGGCAACCTTGCCGGTATATACGTGGGAGCATACGGTGGTGGTGCGGCCCGATCATCCATTGGCCGAGCTGACCTCCAGCGCCGCCCGAAACTTGTCGCTAGAGCAACTGGCGGAATATCCCATCGTCACCTATGACCGTGCCTTTACGGGTCGCAGCACCATCGACGAGGTCTTTGCCAGCCAGAACATTCATCCCGACATCGTGCTTGAAGCCATCGACGCCGACGTGATCAAGACCTACGTCGATGTGGGTCTCGGCATCGGCATTATTGCCGGCGTGGCGTACGACCCTCGTCGCGATGGCAACCTGGTCGGCCTGCCGGTAGGGCATCTCTTTGGCACGCACACGACCCGAGTAGGGGTCAAGGCAGGGGTGTTCCTGCGCGACTACGTGTACACCTTCCTGGAGATGATGGCGCCGAGCCTCACCCGCAAGGTGGTCACCGAGGCGGTTCAGGGCAGCCGCGACTAGATCGCCGTGCGCAGTCCCTGCGGTGTCGATGACCAATCGGCGCCTTCATGGGCTGTGGTCATGAAGAGCCTTGCTATGTCAGGACTGAGGCCGATTAAATAATTAAATAAGAACCGATCTCATTTGTGTTGACTAAAAAATAGGAATCATTATCATTAACTCCATGTCTCAACGATCTGGAGTTCACATCATGACAGCAGCAGCGCTTAGCGCAGTAGTCGTCGGCGCAGACAGGCTGGGAAATATTCCGGACCTGCTGAAGGGGCATAACATTTCGATCACGCATCACATCAGTGGGCGTGATCCATCGCATCAAAAGAAAACCTTGCAATTACCGTCAGGCACCCAACTCGTCATTTTGCTGACCGATTTTCTCGGCCACAACGTGATGAAGACGTTCCGCAATGCGGCTCAGCGTGGCGGTATCCGGGTGGTGGCATGCCGTCGCTCGGTGTGCAGCATGCAACAGGCTTTGCAACAGTGTGGGTTGTGCGGGTTGCATTAATACGTCGCTGTGCCAGACACAGACTGCGTTTGACGTGAACGCAGTCTGCTTATTCGGGGCCGGGACTGGGAGGGGGTCTAGTGGCCGGCCGATGCCAGCAGATCGCCATCGAGACGGCGGGCGCCGTTATAGCGTTTGGCCCAATAGGCCAGCGTGATTTTTTCGATTCGGACGACGCCACCCGAACTGGGTGAATGTACAAAGCGGTCATCGCCCAAATAAATCCCCACGTGCGAATAACGCCGCCCCAAGGTATTAAAGAATACGAGGTCACCGGGTTGGAGTTCGGGCTTGTCGATGGCCGTGCCTACCAATGCCATGGACGAGGAGTCACGTGGCAGCTTCAGACCCAATGCGCGTTCAGCCGAATAAAACACCAGGCCGCTGCAATCAAAACCCGTATCGGGTGACGTGCCGCCGTAGCGGTAGCGTATGCCGAGTTGATCCAACGCCTCGCTGATCATTGGATTCCCGATGGCTTGACGTCGTTGGGCACTGTGCTTGCGCGAGACCAACGCGCCGATCGGGTCCTTTGACAAGGACGCCAGAGCCAAGTCTGCAGGGTCTAGCGTATCGGCATCCGCATCGCGGTACGTACCGCTACCCGCGCAGCCGGCCAGCAACAGGCACAGGACGACTGCCAGCAAACCCGGCATTCGGTAAGTCAATCCATCGTTTTGCGTGTCGTGCGCGCGCGTCATGAGCAGGTGTGTGCATGCCCGAAAGACACAGGGCCAAGCGCTGATGAGAAAAGGGGATGTTGCGATTCTAGCAAACACCTTGTTTCATATGAGACCTTGTTCCACAAAAGCGACATTTCCAGCGAGAGACCGCGTATTTCAGGCACCGGATACGGGAATTCCCCAGGTTTATTGGCAAGTCTGACGCAAGCTTTGCCCGCGACAATAGGGGAAACAATGCTATGGCGCCTGCATCATCCTGCGCATATCCGGAGACCCGCATGGAAAAGACCCGCAATTTTCATCGCCGTTCGATTGAGGATCGGGATGCCTTCTGGCGTGCCGAGGCCGAGCGCGTCCACTGGGAAACGCCGTTTTCGCAAGTTCTGGATTTTTCCCGTCCTCCCTTTGCACGTTGGTTCGTGGGCGGGCAGACCAATCTTTGCTACAACGCGGTGGACCGCTGGCTGCCTCAGCAGGCGGATCAGCCGGCGCTGATCTGGGTTTCGACCGAGGTGGATCGCGAAATTACCTATACCCGTCGACAACTTTACGACGAGGTCAACGCCGTGGCAGCCATGCTGCGCGAGCAGGGCGTGGGTCATGGCGACCGAGTACTGATCTATATGCCCATGGTGCCCGAGGCCGTGTTTACGATGCTGGCCTGCGCACGCTTGGGGGCGGTGCACTCGGTCGTGTTTGGCGGATTTGCCTCGGTGAATCTGGCCCAGCGTATTGATGATGCGACGCCCAAGGTCATTGTGTCGACCGAGGCGGGCTCGCGCGCTGGTAAGGTCGTGCCTTATAAACCCCTGCTCGACAAGGCGTTGACCTTGTGCGCGCATCCGCCCGGTTCCGTCATTGTGTTGGATCGTGGCCTGGCGCCATGCGAGCGCCAGGCGGGACGCGATCTGGACTATGCGCAGCTGCGTCAACGTCACGACGGGGCCAGAGTCCCCGTGCAATGGCTCGAGTCCACGGAGCCCAGCTATATCCTGTACACCTCGGGCACGACCGGCAAACCCAAGGGGGTGCAACGCGACGTGGGGGGATATGCCGTAGCGCTGGCGTCGTCCATGGAGTACCTCTTCGATGGCAAGCCCGGCGATACCTATTTTTGTACCAGCGATATCGGTTGGGTCGTGGGACACTCCTACATCGTGTATGGGCCGTTGATCGGTGGTCAGACAACGATTCTGTACGAGGGCACGCCCGTGCGGCCCGATGGGGCGATTTTATGGAAACTGGTCGAACGCTTTGGTGTCAACACCTTGTTCTCGGCACCCACTGCGGTGCGCGTGCTCAAGCGACAGGCGCCCGAGTTGCTGTCGCGGCACGATTTGTCGTCGTTGCGTGCGGTGTATCTGGCCGGTGAACCACTGGATGAGCCCACGGCACAATGGATTTCTCAGGCATTGGGCAAGCCCATCATCGACAACTACTGGCAAACGGAATCGGGCTGGCCCATCCTGTCAGCCCAACCCGGCGTCGAACGCGTGCCGACGCGCTTTGGCAGCCCGTCGTTCCCCGTATATGGCTTTGACGCACGCATTGTGAGCGAGCAGACGGGCGAGGATCTCGGGCCTCGTGAGAAAGGCGTGGTCGCGATTGCGCCGCCGTTGCCACCGGGGGCGATGTCGACCATATGGGGCGACGACGAACGTTTCGTGCAGACGTATTTCACCTCGATCCCGGGTCGTCAGTTGTATTCCACGTTTGATTGGGGTCAGGTCGACGAGGACGGCTATTGGTTCATTCTGGGCCGCACCGATGACGTGATCAACGTGGCCGGGCATCGTTTGGGCACGCGTGAGATCGAAGAGTCCATCAATAGCCACGCCGGGATTGCGGAGTGTGCCGTCGTGGGAGTGGCCGATGCGTTGAAGGGGCAAGTGGCGATGGCCTTCGCGGTGCTCAAAAATTCGGCGCTGGCCGATCAGCCGGAATCCGCACGCACGCTGGAAGGCGATATCATGCGTGTGGTGGAGGAGCAGTTGGGCGCGGTTGCGCGTCCGGCGCGCATCCGGTTTGTGTCCACTTTGCCCAAGACGCGTTCGGGCAAAGTCCTGCGTCGTGCGATTGTTGCCGTATGCGAAGGTCGCGATCCCGGAGATCTCACCACCATCGAAGACCCCACTTCTCTCGAACAAATCAAGGAGTCACTGCAATGAAGAGCAAACCCGTGTTGACCGCCGAAGACGTCAAGAAAATCTTGGCCGCCTCTGAGGCCCATGCGGTCAAGAATGGCTGGGCGGTGACCATCGCCGTGGTGGATGATGGCGGCCATACGCTGGGTCTGCTGAGACTGGATAACGCAGCGCCGATTTCCAGCCATATTGCGCCGGCCAAGGGCAAGACCGCCGCGCTGGGTCGTCGCGAGTCCGGTGGCTACGAGGAACTCATCAACAAGGGCCGTATTGCGTTCCTGTCCGCGCCGGTTCTTGAGGGCATGTTGGAAGGCGGTGTACCCATCATTGCCGATGGCGAGGTGGTTGGCGCAGTGGGCGTGTCGGGCGTGAAATCGACCGAAGACGTCGAAATCGCGCGTGCGGGCATCGCGGCTCTAGGTCTGTGACACAGCCTCTGCCGCCGGATACCGAGGCGGCGGAGTCCGTCACATTGCCCACGACAGACCGTGTGTCGGGCGCGCTGAATCCCGGCGTTGCCCGCCGCGAAGTCTGGGCGTGGGCCATGTACGATTTCGCCAATTCCGGCTATACCACCGTGATTTTGACCACGGTGTTCAGTACGTATTTTGTCAGCGTGGTCGGGCAGCGCGCACATTGGGCGACATTGGCCTGGACGGCGGCGCTCTCACTATCGTATCTCCTCATCATGCTGACCATGCCGCGATTGGGCGCCCGGGCCGACGCACGCGCGGCCAAGCGGCGGTTGCTCTATAGCAGTACGGCGGGCTGCGTGGTGGCGACGCTGGTCCTGACACAGGCTGGGCCGGGAGACGTCTGGTTGGCGTTGGTGGCGTTGGCGGTGTCCAACTACTGCTATTGCATCGGTGAGTCCGTGGTGGGGGCATTTTTGCCAGAGCTGGCGCGCCCCGAGGCGCTGGGACGGGTATCGGGATGGGGCTGGAGCTTTGGTTATTGCGGCGGCATGCTGACCCTTGGCTTGTCTCTGGCCGTCGTGACGATCGGGGAATCGCGCGGACTGACCGCGCCGCAATATGTGCCTTGGGTGATCGTCATCACCGCCCTGGTTTTTGCGCTGGCCGCGTTACCCTCGTTTTTCTTGTTGCGTGAGCGTGCTGTGCCGCAAGGCATGGCGTTGAATGCGCCGGGCATGCTGAGCCAACTGGCTGCCGTCTGGCGTGATACCGGCACGCATTATCCCGAATTCCGCAGGTTGTTGATGTGTGGAGCGTGTTATCAGGCGGGTATTGCCGTTGTCGTGACACTGGCCGCGATTTACGCCGATCAGGTCATGGGATTCACCATGCCGCAGATCATGTTGCTGGTCTTCACTGTCAACATCGGTGCGGCGGTAGGGGCGTTCAGCTTCGGCTATGTGCAAGACCGTATCGGTCACAAGCGGGCGTTGGGTATCACCCTGGTGGGGTGGATCGTGATGGTGCTCGTCGCCTATGCCGCCGTCACCGTCGCGGTATTCTGGGTGGCGGCGATTTTGGCGGGCCTGTGCATGGGTACCAGCCAAAGCGCGGGCCGCGCTATGGTGGGTGCGATGGCGCCCGCCAAGCGACTGGCGGAGTTCTTTGCGCTCTGGACGTTCGCCGTGCAATTGGCCGCCGTGGTCGGCCCATTGACCTATGGCCTGGTAACCTGGGTGACGGCCGGCAATCACCGCCTGGCCATTCTGGTCACCGGCATATTCTTCGTCGGCGGCCTGTTGCTGCTGGCCCGTGTCGATGTGCGACGTGGCCTGGCGCGTCGCGCTCAAGAGGCGGTCTGATGCGGCTAACTGCAAATGCCTGTGTGGACGCCAGCGCATTGACGTTCTGCGATGGTGCGCCGCAATAAAACCGGGATGTTTGGGCTGGTATCCTTACGTTAGTAGCCGTGAGCCTCTACGCAATGTGGACGATGACGTCCCGGCGCAGGCGCGCATCGTAAGGTGCTCGTAAGAGCGCGGCGATACGGTTGGGTATAGCCGCAAACGCAATTTCAAAACATCATGAATCCGGAGACAAGCATGTCCAATTCTATCGAGTCCGTCCTGGTTGAAACGCGTGTTTTTCCGCCGCCGGAACGGGCCACAAAAGGCGCGCGCATCGATAGCCTGGATGCTTATCGTGCCCTGTGTCAGGAAGTCGAACAGGATTTCGATGGCTTCTGGACCCGTCATGCACGTGAAAATCTGACCTGGACCAAACCCTTCACCGAAGTCCTCGACGAGTCCAATGCGCCGTTTTATCGCTGGTTTGGCGACGGTGAATTGAACGTTTCGGCCAATTGTCTGGACGTACACCTGACCAACGGCAACGCCGACAAGACGGCCATCATCTTTGAGTCCGATGATGCCACGGTCAACAAGATCACTTATCGCGAATTGCTCGCGCGCGTGTGCCGCTTTGCCAATGGCCTGAAATCCCTGGGCTACAAGAAGGGCGATCGTGCCATTATCTACATGCCCATGTCGATCGAGGCGGTCGTGGCCATGCAGGCGTGCGCACGTCTGGGCGTGACGCACTCGGTGGTGTTTGGCGGCTTTTCGGCTAAAAGCCTGCAAGAGCGCATCGGCGATGTCGGCGCATCGGTCGTGATTACCGCCGACGAGCAGGTTCGTGGCGGCAAGACGATTCCCCTCAAGCCCGCCGTCGAAGAAGCCATCGCGATGGGCGGCTGCGACGCCGTGACCAAAATCATCGTCTATCGACGCACGGGCGGCAATGTGCCCTGGACCGAAGGGCGCGATCTGTGGATGCATGATGTCGAGGCCGGTCAGGCCGATACGTGCGAGCCGGTGCCGGTCAATGCCGAACATCCACTGTTTATCCTGTATACGTCTGGCTCCACCGGCAAACCCAAGGGCGTGCAGCACTCGTCAGCGGGTTACCTGCTGTGGGCCCTGATGACAGTGAAGTGGACTTTCGACGCACGCAAAGACGACGTCTATTGGTGCACCGCCGACGTGGGTTGGGTCACGGGGCACACCTACATCACCTATGGTCCGCTGGCCGCCGGCCTGACGCAAATCGTCTTCGAGGGCGTGCCGACCTATCCCGATGCGGGCCGATTCTGGGACATGATCGCGCGTCACAAGGTCACGACGTTCTATACCGCGCCTACGGCGATTCGTTCGCTGATCAAGGCCGCCGACGCCACGCCGTCCACGCATCCGAGCAACTACGATCTGAATAGCTTGCGCATCATCGGGACCGTGGGCGAGCCCATCAATCCCGAAGCCTGGATCTGGTATCACAAAAACGTTGGTCAAGAGCGTTGCCCGATCGTCGATACTTGGTGGCAAACCGAAACCGGGGGCCACATGATCAACCCCTTGCCGGGCGCGACACCCACCAAACCGGGCTCGTGCACGTTGCCACTGCCGGGCATTGCCGCTGCCGTGGTCGACGAAACGGGCAATGAGGCAGCGCCGGGCACCGGCGGTTTCCTGGCGATCAAGCGTCCCTGGCCTGCCATGATTCGCACCATTTGGGGCGATCCCGAGCGTTTCAAGAAAAGCTACTTCCCGCCCGAGTTGAACGGCTGCTATTTGGCGGGCGATGGCGCGCAGCGCGACGCCGATGGTTATTTCTGGATCATGGGCCGTATCGACGACGTGCTCAATGTCTCCGGCCATCGTTTGGGCACCATGGAGGTCGAGTCCGCGCTGGTCTCGCACGAACTGGTGGCCGAGGCTGCAGTCGTGGGCCGCCCGGATGACACGACCGGCGAGGCTGTCGTGGCTTTTGTGGTGCTCAAGGGTCCTCGGCCCGACGGTGATGACGCACGGGCCATTGCAAAGCAATTGCGTGATTGGGTGGGCAAGGAAATCGGCCCGATCGCCAAGCCCAAAGACATACGTTTCGGCGAAAACTTGCCCAAGACGCGTTCGGGCAAAATCATGCGTCGCCTGTTGCGCGTCGTGGCCAAGGGCGAGGAAGTCACGCAGGACGTTTCCACGCTCGAAAACCCCGCCATTCTCGATCAGTTATCAAAGCCCGTGTAATGATCCGATGGCGCGGTGTCAACACGTGACCCCGTCACGCATAGGGTGATGGGGCAGGGCCAGGCGCCGCAGGAGTATCATCGAGTGCGCTCGTTCCGATCCATATCGGTTCGAGCGCTTTTTTTGCCGCCGGGCCGCCCCAAGGCAAAAACGCCCCCTTGGGGGATGAGCCCGGACACAGAACAGTCCCTGCGGACTGTTCTGTGCCTGGCGAATCCGAGCGGCGTACTAGCCGCGAGG
>NZ_CBCSFP010000005.1:64856-101640 GCF_965138755.1 Bordetella tumulicola
CGAAGGCGCGGCGTGGGGGCGCTTTTTGTTTTTTTAGGTGAATTTCCTCGTGACTGGTAGCAACTTCGATCGAACTGGCCTCGCCCTGATGTTCACCACGATTATGGTGTGGGCGGGAAGCTGGATCGCAATGAAGGCGCTGGTGTCGTATATCGGGCCATTTCAAATGACCGCGGCCCGATATCTGATCGGCGCGGTCTTGCTGTTTGGATTGCTGATCATTTTGCGGCGTCCGCTTGCCATGACGCCGTGGAAATTGACGCTGCTGACCGGGTTGACACAAACGGCCGGGTTTCAGGCTCTGGTGCAGTTGGCACTGGTCCAGGGCGGGGTGGGCAAAGTCTCGGTGCTGGCCTACACCATGCCGTTCTGGGTCATTCTGTTTGCCTGGGCCTTGCTCGGCGATCGGCCGACGGCGCGCCATGGCGTGGGTTTTGTGTTGGCCGCCGCCGGGCTCGTTTGCTTTCTGGAGCCCTGGCAGGGGCTGGGCGACTGGTTTCCCGCGGTTTGCGCGGTGGCGGGTGGACTGTTCTGGGGGTTGGGCACCGTGCTGTCCAAACGCATGTTCGATCTTCATGCGCCCGATCTCATGACCTTTACGACATGGCAGATGCTTCTGGGCGCGTTGATGACGTTGCCAGCCGCCATCCTGGTGCCGCATGATCCCATCGTGTGGGGATGGCAACTCACGGTCGGATTGGCGTACTCTTGTTTGGTGGCCACCGTGATGGGCTGGTTGCTGTGGTTATCCGTCGTGCGCCGCGTGCCGGCGTCGATTGCGGGGTTGTCCAGCCTGGGCGTGCCGATCGTCGCGACATTGTTTGCCTGGTGGATGTTGGGCGAGCGACCGACGTTCGTTGAAGTACTGGGTATGGCGCTTATCATGGTGGGGCTTTGGGTCGTGAGTCGCCGGCCGAGGGCCCGCCCGCAGGAAAATTTGGTTCAACCATCACAGCACCAGGAGCATTCATGATTGATTTGCGTAGTGATACCGTCACGCGGCCCACCGCGGCTATGTTGCAGGCAATGACCACTGCGCCGGTGGGCGATGATGTGATGGCGGCGGACCCCAGCGTGCAGCGTCTGCAGCAAACGCTCGCCGAGCGCGTGGGTAAAGAGGCGGGCCTGTTTTTTCCGTCGGGCACGCAGAGCAACCTGGCTGCACTGATGGCCCACTGTGGCCGAGGTGATGAGTATCTGGTCGGCCAACTGGCACACACCTACAAATACGAGGGCGGTGGGGCGGCGGTGCTGGGCAGCATTCAGCCTCAGCCTATCGAGCATGCTGACGACGGCACGCTACCCCTGGAAAAACTGGCTGCCGCTATCAAGCCCAAGGGCGATCCGCACTATGCGCGCACGCGGTTACTGGCGCTGGAAAACACCTTTCAGGGCAAAGTCATTCCTGCCGCGTATATCGAGCAAGCCGCCGCGTTTACGCATCAACACGGCTTGGGGCTGCATCTGGATGGCGCACGTGTTTTTAATGCCGCTGTGGCATCGCGCCGGACCGCGCACGAAGTTTGCGCGCCGTTTGATAGCGTGTCGATCTGCTTCTCAAAAGGGCTAGGGGCGCCGGTCGGCTCTGTGCTGGTCGGCAGCAAGGCAATCATCGACGAGGCTCGGCGTTGGCGCAAAGTATTGGGGGGCGGCATGCGGCAATCGGGCGTTCTGGCCGCCGCGTGTTTATATGCCCTTGAGCATCACGTTGAGCGCCTCGCACAGGACCACGACAATGCGGCATTGCTGGCCGAAGGGTTGCGTGGCATCGAAGGCGTCAAGGTCCTGGCACAAAACACCAACATGGTCTTTGCGGAGTTCGACCCGGCGCATGCTGAAAAATTGTCCAACGCCTTGCAAGCCGATGACATCATGATTCGTGCCGTATATAGCGGCCCCACGCGCCTCGTGACCCATCTCGATGTATCAGAGGACGATATTCGTAAAGTGCTCTCGGCCATTCGTGCGTATTTCGGCTGAGCGTTTGCAAGGGCATAAAGCCTCCCTCAATCTAGAAATGAGAACCGCATCATGAGCGACGGTAAAGTTCATTTGACTATTCAGGATGGCGTAGCTGCCGTGGTGTTTGACCGCCCCGAGGCGCGCAACGCGATGACATGGACCATGTACGACGAGCTGGCTGCGATTTGCCTAGACTTGCAGCAGCGAGACGATATTCGCGTGGCCACGTTCCGTGGCGTGGGCGGGCAGGCCTTTGTGGCCGGCACGGATATCGAGCAGTTCTTGGCCTTCGAGTCGGGGGACGACGGTATCCGGTACGAAGCGACGATCGATGCGCGTGTGCAGTTGCTGGAGGGCCTGCCGTTTCCGACGATAGCCGTCATTGACGGTTATGCGATTGGTGGGGGCCTGGCGCTGTCGGCCGTGTGTGATTTTCGTGTGGCAACGCCCAACGCAGCGTTCGGCGTGCCGATCGCCCGCACGTTGGGCAATTGCCTGTCCAGCGCCAATATGGCGCGGGTCGTGGCGGGCTTTGGTGCCGCTCGTGCCAAACGGATGTTGCTGCTGGCCGAGACCATCGATGCCGCCGAGGCGCGAGAGTGCGGTTTTGTGCACGAGGTTGTCGAGCCTGATGCGCTGGATACCACCGTGGCGGCCCTGTGCAAGCGACTCGCGGGTCATGCGCCCTTGACCATCAAGGCGGCCAAGGAAACCATCCGGCGCTTAACGACCGACGGTCTGCCGAGTAATGATGACTTGGTACGTGAGTGCTATGGCAGCGGCGATTTTCGCATCGGTATCGAGGCGTTCCTGGCTAAACAACGTCCCGTGTGGACGGGACGCTAGCGCAACAGCGCGGCATAGCCAGCGCGTGAGTCGGGCCATTGCAATGTCAAGCCGCTGGCCCGCAATCGCGCATTGCTGAGCCTCTTGCTGCCTACCATCGCGGGCGCGGGGCCATCGGCCGGGGCGGCGGCCCCGACCTGTTCGGCCAGGTGAGCGTACAACACATGCAGCGGCAGCGGCGTGTCGTCGCACCCGATATACACGGCATCGGGTTGCGACAGACCTAATAAATGGAACGCCGCGGCGGCCGCGTCATCGATATGAATGCGATTGGCCCAGTGCGGTGGATGTTGCGGCGCGCGCGCGCTGCCCGCACGGAGACGGTCGATCAGTTGTAATCGTCCGGGGCCGTAGAGGCCCGCCAGTCGCAGGCTGACCGACGAGATCGGCTGAGCCGCCAGCCAGGTTTCCGTGTCGAGCAGAATGCGGCCGTTAAATCCCAGCGGATCGGCGGGCGTTGTTTCAGTGACCCAGTCGCCATGATGTTCGCCATAGACCGCGGACGACGAAACAAACAGGATCCGGCTTAATGCTGTGTCGTCCAGCGCAGCCAGCAGCGCCGGCAAACCCTCTTGAAACACGGCGCGATATACCGCCGGATCGCGTGCGCCCGGCGCGGGCAGGTAGGCCAGGTGGGTGATACCAGGGGGCAAGCCGGAGAGCGTGTCGGGCCGAGTCAGGTCACCCTGCAGCCAGTGGATCCGGGCGGGCGACGTTGATGAAGAAACCTGTCTCTCATCAACGGGGGGATGTCTGCGTAATGCCCAGACCTCTGCGCCGTCTGCCAGCAAGCGGTGCGCCAGGCGTAAACCCAAGTCACCGCAGCCTGCCAGCAGTACGCGCCGGGTCATCGGTCTTACATGCCGCTATAGACGGGGCCTTCGCCACCCTGTGGCGCCACCCAGACGATGTTTTGCGTGGGGTCTTTGATGTCGCAGGTTTTGCAATGCACGCAGTTCTGTGCGTTGATCTGCAGACGATCTGCGCCATGGTCGTCTTTGACGAACTCGTAGACGCCGGCCGGACAATAGCGGGCTTCAGGGCCGCCGTATTTGGCCAGATTGACCGATACCGGCACGCTAGGGTCTTTGAGCGTCAGGTGGACGGGCTCGTTTTCTTCGTGATTGGTATTCGAGATGAAGACCGAACTCAGTTTGTCGAACGTGAGCTTGCCATCGGGTTTGGGATAGTCGATGCGTGCGCATTCCGAGGCCGGCTGCAAGCAGGCGTGATCGGGCTTGCTGTGATGCAGGGTCCAGGGGATATTGCCCTTGAGCACCAGTTGCTCGATACCCGTCATGAGGGTGGCGACGGTGCGGCCTTTTTTGAACCATTGCTTGAAGTTGCGCGCCTTGTTGAGCTCGGTACGCAGCCACGACGATTCAAAGGCGGCGGGGTAGGCCGACAATTCATCTTGTTTGCGATCGGCGACGACCGCGTCGAACGTGGCCTCGGCGGCCAACATACCGCTCTTGATGGCGGCGTGGCTACCCTTGATGCGCGAGGCGTTCAAAAAGCCGGCCTCGCAGCCAATCAACGCGCCACCGGGGAAGGTCAGCTTGGGCAAGGACAACAGGCCGCCTGCCGTGATGGCACGGGCGCCGTAACCGATGCGCTTGCCACCTTCGAAGGTGCTGCGAATGTTGGGATGGGTCTTGTAGCGTTGAAACTCATCAAACGGCGACAACCAGGGGTTGGCGTAGTCCAATCCCACCACCATGCCCACGGCCACCAGATTGTTATCCAGGTGATACAGGAACGAGCCGCCATAGGTGTCCGCATCCAGCGGCCAGCCCGCGGTGTGCACGACCAGACCAGGCCGCGATTGTGCCGGGTCGACTTCCCACATCTCTTTCAGGCCGATTCCGTAGGCTTGCGGATCGCGACCGTCATCCAGCTTGTAGCGCTCGATCAGTTGGCGGCCAAGTTGCCCGCGCGCGCCTTCGGCAAAGATCGTGTAGCGCGCCAGCAGTTCCATGCCGGGCTGATAGTGCTCGGTATGCGAGCCGTCGCGCGCCACGCCCATATCGCCGGTGGCTACGCCACGGACGGCGCCATTCTCGTCGTACAGCACCTCGGAAGCGGCAAAGCCGGGGAAAATATCGACGCCCGCGGCTTCGGCCTGCTCGCCCAACCATTTCACCACGTCGCCCAGACGCACAATGTAGTTGCCGTGGTTCTGGAAACAGGAGGGCAGCATCCAGTTGGGCGTGCTGCGCGCGCCGTTGTTGGTCAGGAACAGGAACCGGTCTTCGGTGACAGGCACGTTCAGGGGCGCGCCTTTGTCTTTCCAGTCGGGGATCAGTTCGGTCAGCGCCTGGGGGTCCATGACGGCGCCCGACAGGATATGGGCACCGAGTTCGGCGCCTTTTTCCAGGACACAGACGCTCAGGTCGTGATCTTTCTGGGTAGCTAGCTGCTTGAGACGCAGCGCCGCAGCCAAGCCGGCGGGCCCGCCACCCACAATGACCACGTCATATTCCATTGACTCGCGTTCGGACATTACTCCAATCCCCTCTAGGTGTCTTCTGGTGTTGCAAGGAAGTATTATCGGCGATTGTATTGCAGCGGACGGTTGTACGCTGCAGCGCCCGAATTTTGCCAGGAGCCTCTTTGTGAATCAGACTACTTCCGCTGCGCGCACCCTTGCGGTGGGCGATTGTCACCAAATCGATCTCCCCATGCGCTGGGGCGATAGCGACGCGCTGAATCATATGAATAACACGGTCTACTTCCGTCTGATGGAAGAGGCGCGCATGCAGATGCTGCAGGGATGCCAATTGCAGGTGCCCGTCGTTGCAGAGGGCCAGGGTTTTATGCTGGCGCACGCATCCTGCGATTTTGTGCGATCGTTTACGTATCCATGCGACGTACGCGTGACACACAAAGTAACCCGTATTGGGCGATCCAGTCTCGAGACCGAGCTGATCCTGGACAAGGTGGGCGACGATGCCGGCCCATATGCCCGTGGACGCACGGTGATGGTCTGGATGGACTATACCGCCAACCGTTCGATACCGCTGCCGCCCGCTGTGCTGCAGGGCCTGGCAACCCAGTGCGTGCCCGCTAGCGACGAGCAGGGGTGATGCACCGTTTCGCCTAGCCGCTACAATCTATTCAAACAATATCGCGCAAGACGCAATACTGGGTGCGCCACCCCTTGCAGCCGCGCCCATCCAAACCCGAACATTCGTTTTCGTTATTAGGAGCTGGAGAGATGGACAAAGTATATGCAAGCGCCGCCGAGGCGCTGGCAGGGGTCGTCAAAGACGACCAAATGATCGCGGTCGGCGGTTTTGGTCTTTGCGGTATTCCCGAGGCTCTGATCGCGGCATTGCGTGACTCGGGCGTTAAAAACCTGACTTGCATCAGCAACAACGCCGGGGTGGACGGTTTTGGGCTGGGCCAATTGCTCAATACCCGCCAGATACGCAAGATGATCGCCTCGTACGTGGGCGAAAACAAGGAATTCGAGCGCCAATACCTGGCCGGCGAGCTCGAGCTGGAGTTCACCCCCCAAGGAACGCTGGCGGAAAAACTGCGTGCGGGCGGCGCGGGTATCCCGGCATTTTTCACCCGGACGGGCGTGGGCACCATCGTGGCTGACGGCAAAGAGCTGCGCGAGTTCGATGGACATGAATACGTGATGGAACGCTCCCTGGTGCCTGACGTCTCGATCGTCAAGGCCTATGTCGCTGATCGCAGTGGCAACCTGGTGTTTCGCAAGACCGCACGTAACTTCAATCCCAACGTGGCCATGGCGGGCAAGATCACCATCGTCGAGGTCGAGAAGATCGTCGACACGGGCGCGCTGGATCCCGATCAGATCCATCTTCCGGGCATCTATGTGCAGCGCATTGTGCTCAATGAGAACCCGGAAAAGCGCATCGAACAACGCACCACTCGCTCGGCCTAAGGAGAAGACGACATGGCATGGTCCCGCGATGAAATGGCGGCTCGCGCCGCGCGCGAACTGCAAGACGGTTTTTATGTGAACCTGGGTATCGGCTTGCCTACCCTGGTGGCTAACCACGTGCCCGAGGGCATCGAAGTATGGCTGCAATCCGAAAATGGCCTGTTGGGCATTGGTCCGTTTCCCACCGAAGATCAGATCGATGCCGACATGATCAACGCTGGCAAGCAAACCGTGACCACATTACCGGGTTCGTCGATCTTTTCTTCGGCGGACTCCTTCGCGATGATTCGCGGTGGCAAGATCAATCTGGCTATTCTGGGTGCCATGCAGGTCTCGGAAAAGGGCGATCTGGCCAACTGGATGATTCCGGGCAAGATGGTCAAGGGTATGGGCGGCGCCATGGATCTGGTGGCGGGTGTTGGTCAGGTGGTTGTGCTGATGGAGCACGTGGCCAAGAAAAAAGACGGCACCGTAGACATCAAACTGTTGCCCGAATGCACCTTGCCGTTGACCGGCCTGGGCGTGGTCGATCTGATCATCACCGATCTGGGCGTGATGGAAGTCGGTGACAATGGCCTGAAGCTATTGGAACTGGCCCCCGGGGTCACCGTTGAGGAAATTCAATCCAAGACAGGGGTCAAGCTGGACGTCTCCGGCGTGTAGCTTTCTTCGGCGTATGGCTATACAAAACCCTGCCATGGCAGGGTTTTTTGCATGAAAACGCGTAGCGGGATGATACGCACGCAGGGTCTGCCTACATAAGGACATATCCTGTCGGGCTAAATGAGCTGCGATCATTGCCCAATAGGTATTCAATTGGGCGCTTTTTCTGGATAATCTATCTAGAGGCGACGGGTTTATCAGAACGATCCCGAAGCCTATGCTGAAACTCCTTTCTATTCGTACAGGAGATTTTCCATGGCAGACCATTCCATCCAGGGCAAAGTCGTATTGATCGCCGGCGGCGCTAAAAACCTCGGCGGCTTGGTAGCGCGAGATTTGGCACAACAGGGTGCCAAAGCCGTGGCGATTCATTACAACAGCGAGGCCAGCCGAGCGGATGCCGAGGCGACTGTGGCGGCTATCCAGGCCGCAGGCGCGCAGGCGGTCGCCATTCAGGCGGATTTGACCACCGCCGGGGCAGTTGAAAAGCTGTTCGTCGACACGATCGCCGCCGTGGGCAAGCCCGATATTGCGATCAACACGGTGGGCAAAGTCCTGAAAAAGCCGCTCGCGGAGATCACCGAGGCCGAGTATGACGAGATGTCCGCCGTAAATGCCAAATCGGCGTTTTTCTTTCTGAAAGAAGCCGGCAAGCATGTCAACGACAATGGCAAGGTCCTGACCTTGGTGACCTCGCTGCTTGGGGCGTTTACGCCTTTTTATGCCTCGTATGCGGGGACGAAGGCGCCGGTCGAGCACTTCACGCGTGCTGCCGCCAAAGAGTTCGGCGCGCGAGGGATTTCGGTAACGGCAGTCGGTCCCGGGCCGATGGATACCCCGTTCTTTTATCCTGCCGAAGGCGCCGACGCGGTTGCTTATCACAAGACCGCTGCGGCCCTATCGCCATTTTCCAAGACGGGATTGACCGACATCGAAGACGTCGTGCCTTTTATTCGTCATTTGGTGAGTGATGGCTGGTGGATTACGGGTCAAACGATCTTGATCAACGGTGGTTACACCACCAAGTGAGGCTGTCATGCGAACGGTAATTTTCATCGTGGTTGGGGTGGTCCTGGCGGCGGCGCTGCTGCGCTGGATTCCGATGCCGTATCGCACATGGGTCGCGGGGCTATTTACCGCGGCCTGGTTGGCCGTTTCGGCGTGGAACCTGCGTACCGGCTTGTCGCACGGCTATACCTTGGCAGAAGAATTACCTATTCATGTGGCGCTATTCGGCATTCCTGTTGCCGTGGCTTGGGGGGTTTGGTGGTGGTTACGACGTTAAATGCGAGGCAGGGCGACGAGGCTGCGGCGCCAGACGAGGCCTTGGGTGTGGTGCGTTTTTGGCGCGAAGCGGGGGCCGATCGCTGGTTCAACAAGTCCGAGGCGTTTGATCGTCAATTTCGTGAGCGCTTTCTGTCCTTGCACGAAGCTGCCGCGCGCGGCGAACTCGACCACTGGGTGCATTGCGCCGAGGGTGGCCTGGCGCTCTTGATTCTGCTGGACCAGTTCCCTCGTAATGCCTTTCGAGGCACTGCCAGGATGTACGAGACCGATGCGCGAGCCAGGCAGATCGCGGATCAAGCGGTCGATGCGGGACTGGACGAACAGGTAGAGCGCGAACTGCGGGTCTTCTTTTACCTGCCGTTTTCTCATTCCGAGGAAATGAATGACCAACGCCGTGCCGTCTTGCTGAACCAGCGAATAGGGCAGCCTTGGTTGGCGCATGCCTTGCAGCATGCCGATATCGTCGAGCGTTTTGGCCGTTTTCCGCACCGTAATCTCTTGCTCGGACGCGACATGACGGAACCAGAGCGCGCTTTTCTGGATCAAGGCGGTTTTGCGGGCTGACTTTTCCGCGCCGCTGGTACCGGCGGATGAGGCTCATGGATAGATTCGATCAGTATCGTGTGTTTGTCCACGTCGCGGAAATGGGGAGCTTTATCAAGGCCGCTCACGCGCTGGATCTACCCAGAGCCTCTGTGTCCGCCGCGGTGCAGCAGTTGGAAACCCAGATAGGCGCGCGCTTGTTGCATCGGACCACTCGACGTGTGCGGCTCACCGCGGATGGCGAGCAGTTGCTCGAGCGCGTGCGCCCATTGCTGGCCGAAGCCGAAAGCATCGATCAGTTGTTTCAGCTCAGCGAGCGCCAAGTCTCCGGGCGTCTCAGTATTGACGTGCCCAGCCGCATCGCCAGACGATTGATTGCCCCCGCCTTACCTGGCTTGCTGCGTCAACATCCTCGTTTGCAATTGGCCTTGGGCTCGACCGATCGTGCGATCGACCTGATTCAGGAAGGTGTGGATTGTGCCGTGCGCATTGGCACCCTGGATAACAGCAGCCTGGTGGTACGGCGGCTCGGCCATATCGCTCTGATCAACTGCGCCAGTCCGGCTTATTTACGGGAGCACGATGAGCCTGGGCATCCTGATGATCTTTCGAACGGGCATTGGGCGGTGGGCTACGCGTCTCCCGTGACGGGTCGGGAGGTGCCCTGGGAGTATTTGATGCCGGATGGCAAGGCGTACATGATCGCCATACCCAGCCGAGTGATCGCGAACAATGCCGAGAGCTATATCGCCTGCTGCCTGGCAGGATTGGGACTGATCCAGATTCCCCGTTTTGATGTGCAGCATCTCTTGGACAGCGGCGAGTTGGTCGAGGTCATGCCCGGCTATCGTGCCGCCGCCATGTCCGTCTCATTGCTTTACCCGCACCGGCGCCAGCGTTCGCGGCGGCTGGCCGTGTTCCTGGAATGGTTTGAGTCCCTGATGCAACCGTATTTGGGGTAAACCCTGAATATGAAAATTAATTTTCTTAATTACAATTGCGATGTAAACAAATTTACATTGCACCGCACCGGCTCGCCGTCGTACACATCCAGCGCAGTTCTCATCGTTCATGACCCGGACACCCCCGTCTCTTGCCGCCCGGATTGCCCGCGCGCAGCCCACGTTTAGCCGTATCCAGCATCGCATGGCGGAATATGTGCTTGCGCATCAATTCCGCGTGGCGACCATGACGATCGACGAGTTTGCTGCCGCAGTGGGTGTGTCGGTGGCCTCGGCGAATCGCTTTGCTCGCGCGCTCGATCTGCCGGGCTATCCGCAATTCCGTGCCGAACTCGCGCGTGGCTTTGAGGCCGCGCTTGAGCCCATCGAAAAGCTGCGGGTCGAGTTAGCGCACTCGGCCACGGCGGTGCAAATCATGGCCGCGGCGCTAGAAGAAGACATTCGCAATGCGCAGCGCACGTTGCAGGATCTGGATGCAGATGTTTGCGAACAGGCCGTGGATATTGTGCTGGGCGCCGAGCGCGTTTTTATCATCGGTTTTGGCGCCAGTGGTTTCCTGGCAGGACTGCTGCAGCGTAGCCTGTGTATGCATTTGCATACCTGCGAGTCGCTGGCCGGCCCCGGCGGGGTATCGCACGCGGCGCGCCAGATGGCTCGAATGACCTCGCGTGACTTGGTGATTGCCATTGGTTTTCCGCGCTATTTGGCCGACACCGTGACCTTGAGCCAGGCGGCTCAGCAGGCCGGTGTGCCGGTGCTGGTATTGACTGACAAAGCGACCTCGCCGCTGGCGCCATTGGCAACCGTGGCGCTGTATGCGCATTCCTCGCGCCAGTTGTCGTCGAACTCGGAGACGGCGGCGCTTGGACTGGTAGAGGGTCTGTCCGCAGCGGTGGCTCATCGAGCCAAAAATTCAATTCAGGCCGCGGCCGGCGTGACACAGTCAATCATGCCGTGGCTATTTCATGGTGCAGGAGCAGGAAAAAGATGATTCAGCCAGTGATCGCCATTCACGGTGGCGCAGGAGCGATGTCGCGTGCCGCAATGTCACCCGAAAAAGAACAGGAATACCTGTCGGCGTTGCATGGCATCGTACAGGCAGGCCAAACCGTGCTGGCGCAGGGCGGCAGCGCGCTGGACGCGGTGACCGAGGCCGTACGCTTGCTGGAAGACTGCCCCTTGTTTAACGCGGGCCACGGTGCGGTGTTTACCAGTGCCGGTACGCATGAGCTGGATGCTTCCATCATGGATGGCGCCACCTTGCGCTCCGGGGCCATCGCGAACGTCGATTGCGTACGCAATCCGGTGTTGGCCGCGCGCAAAGTCATGGAAAACAGCAAGCATGTGTTTTTCGTGGGCAAGGGGGCCATTGAGTTCGCTCGCGGCGAGGGCCTGGATATCGTTGACCCAGCTTATTTCTCGACCGAAGCTCGTCGTGAGCAACTGCTGCGCGTGCAGCACGATCATCCCGACGCGGCCGTGCTGGACCACGACGGCCAGGCACTGGTGGCACAGGGTCAACCGGCACCGGCGGATCCACTCGATTCGGACCGTAAATTCGGTACGGTGGGCGCCGTAGCCGTGGATGCACAAGGCAATCTTGCTGCGGCAACCTCCACAGGCGGTATTACCAACAAACAAGTGGGACGCATCGGCGATGCGCCGTTGATCGGTGCGGGCTGCTATGCCAACAATCGCACGTGCGCAGTGTCGACGACTGGTACCGGCGAGATGTTTATCCGGATGGTGGCGGCCTATGACATCTCGGCACAGATGGAATATCAGGGTGCGTCGCTCGAGGTGGCCGCCGAGCGTGTGGTGCACGAAAAATTGCCCACGATCGAGGGCAAGGGCGGTCTGATCGCGGTGGACGGTCAGGGCAACGTCACGCTGCCCTTCAATACTGAAGGCATGTATCGCGGCTACGGCCGAGTCGGCGAGGACGCTGTCGTCGCCATTTACCGATGACCTTCGTGTCATTGCGTATTCAAGTCGGAAACGGAATTCAATATGGTTGATCGTGCCCAGACCTTGGTGCTGCCGGAAAACCGCGTGGTCCAGGTCGATGATCTGACGGTACGCTTTGTGACCTCGGAACGAACGGTCGAGGCCGTGCGCAATCTGTCTTTTCACGTCGATCGGGGCGAAACCCTGGCGATCGTGGGAGAGTCGGGTTCGGGCAAATCGGTGACTTCGCTGGCCTTGATGCGTTTGGTCGAACACGGCGGCGGGCGCATCGCCCAGGGCCGCATGGCGCTGCGTCGTCGCAACCATGCCATCGTCGATTTGGCCAATGCCTCGCAGCGCATGATGCGCAGCGTGCGTGGCGCCGATATGGCGATGATCTTCCAGGAGCCGATGACATCGCTGAACCCGGTGTTCACGGCGGGTGACCAGATTGCCGAAACGATTCATCTGCACCAGGGCAAAGACGCGGCCGCGGCACGGGCCGAAGCCTTGCGCATGCTGGAGCAAGTGCGCATCCCCGAGGCGAAATCGGTGCTGGATCGCTATCCCCACCAATTGTCGGGCGGTATGCGTCAGCGCGTGATGATCGCCATGGCGTTGGCGTGCAAGCCCGCCTTGCTGATCGCGGATGAGCCGACCACGGCGTTGGACGTCACGATTCAGGCGCAGATTCTGCAGCTCATCCGTCAGTTGCAAGATGACATGCAGATGGGCGTGGTGTTCATCACGCACGATATGGGCGTCGTGGCCGAAGTGGCTGACCGCGTGTTGGTCATGTACCGTGGCGACAAGGTCGAGGAAGGACCGTCCGATCAGCTCTTTGCGGCACCCCAGCATCACTACACCCAGGCCTTGCTCTCTGCCGTACCGCGTCTGGGGGCGATGCAGGGTACCGACATGCCGGCGCGTTTTCCGCTGTTGCATGTGACTGATGGCACGCCGGCCACCGAGCCGATGAAAGATGACCCGCAAAGCATGCCGGTCCGGCGGGAGCCTGTTCTCAGTGTGCGTAATCTCGTGACGCGTTTTGATTTGCGCAGCGGCATTCTCAGTCGCGTGCGGCGTCGCGTGCATGCCGTTGAAAAAGTCAGCTTTGATCTTTATCCGGGCGAGACGCTATCGCTGGTGGGCGAGTCGGGTTGCGGCAAGTCGACGACGGGGCGCTCGTTGCTGCGTTTGGTCGATAGCCAGAGCGGCGAGATCTTGTTTGGCGGTCGCGATATCGTCAAACTCAAAAACACGGAATTGCAGGCCCTGCGCCGCGATATTCAATTCGTATTCCAGGATCCGTTTGCCTCGCTCGACCCGCGCGTCACCGTGGGTTTTTCAATTATGGAGCCGCTGCTGGTACATGGCGTCGCCTCGAATCGTGAGGCCGAAGCCCGTGTCGCCGAGTTGCTCGAGCGTGTCGGCCTGGCGCCAGAGATGGCGCAGCGCTATCCGCATGAATTCTCGGGGGGGCAGCGTCAACGCGTGTGTATCGCACGCGCCTTGGCGTTAAATCCCAAAGTGGTGATCGCTGACGAATCCGTGTCGGCACTGGACGTGTCCATTCAGGCGCAGATCGTCAATCTGCTGATCGATTTGCAGCACGACCTGGGCGTGTCGTTCCTGTTTATCTCGCACGATATGGCGGTGGTTGAACGCGTCAGCCATCGTGTGGCGGTGATGTATCTCGGCCAGATTGTCGAAATCGGTCCGCGTCGCGCCATTTTTGAAAACCCCCAGCATCCCTATACCAAGAAGCTCATGTCGGCGGTGCCGATCGCCGATCCGGCGCGGCGCCATCTTAAGCGCACACTGCTGACCGAAGAAATCCCGAGCCCGATTCGCAGGGTTGGCGATGAGCCCGTCGTCGAACCGTTGATGCAAGTGGGTTCAGAGCATTTTGTTGCGCGCCACGCCGTGGGTGGCGCTTATTGAGAAGACCGGCGGCATGACGTCGCTGGCCCGTTTTTATCCACTAAAGCTGTCTCCTCTCTGATTTAGGAGTTGTCAAAATGCATGTACTGCGTCCCACCAAGCTGATGGCGGCCGCCGCGCTGGCCTTTGGCGTCATTGCTTCGCCGCTGGCTCACGCCAGCAAGGACGTGACCTTTGCGGTGTCGATCGCACTGGAAACGCTTGATCCGTACAACACCAACAGCACGCTGAACCAGGCTGTTGGCAAGGCCTACTACGAAGGCCTGCTCGAGTTCGACAAAGACCTGAAGATTCAGAAAGTCCTGGCGACCGACTACAGCATCAGCGACGATGGCCTGATCTATACCTTCAAGCTGCGTCCGGGTGTGAAATTCCAGGACGGCACCGACTTTAACGCTGAAGCCGTCAAGATCAATTTTGAACGTCCGGCTAATCCGGATAACCGCCTGTCGCGCTACATTCAGTTCAGCGTCATTGACCATGTCGACGTGGTCGATCCCTTGACCGTCAATATCACGCTGAAAAAACCGTTCTCGGCATTCCTGAATGCGCTGGCCCACCCGGCCGCCATGATGATTTCGCCGGCCGCGCTGGCCAAGTACGGCAAGGAAATTGGTTTTCATCCCGTGGGTACCGGACCCTTTGAGTTCGTCGAGTGGAAGCCCGCCGAATACCTGAAGGTCAAGAAGTTCGACGGCTATTGGAATCAAGGCAAGCCGAAGGTGGATTCGATCACCTTCCGTACCGTGACCGACAACAACACGCGTGCCGCCGTGGTGCAAACCGGTGAAGCGCATTTTGCTTTTCCCGTGCCGTACGAACAGGCAGCCATCCTGGCCAAGAACGACAAGCTGGACGTGGTCGATCACCAAAACTCGATCATGGCCCGCTATCTGTCGATGAATACCCAGGTCAAGCCGTTTGACAACATCAAGGTTCGTCAGGCCATCAATTACGCCATCAACAAGCAAGCGTTGATCAAAGTCGCGTACAACGGCTACGCCACGATTGTGGATGGTGTGGTGCCGAAGGGTGTGGACTTCGCGCACAAAACCGGCCCGTGGCCCTACGATCCCGCCAAGGCTCGCCAGTTGCTGAAAGAAGCCGGCTACGAAAAGGGTTTCGAAACGCAGTTGTGGTCCGCCTATAACGACGGTACGTCGGTCAAAGTCGTCCAGTTCCTGCAGCAGCAACTCGCTCAGGTCGGTATCAAGGCGTCGGTCGAAGTGCTGGAGTCGGGCCAGCGCGTGCAACGTGTCCAACAAGTCCAAAAACCCGAGGACGCCAAGGTTCGCCTTTACTACGCCGGCTGGTCGTCCTCGACCGGCGAAGCCGACTGGGGACTGCGTCCCTTGCTGAGCACGCCCGCTTTCCCACCCGTGTTGAACAACGTGTCGTATTACTCGAACAAGTCGGTCGATGACGGTATCCAGGAGGCCCTGACGACGGTCGATCGCAAAAAAAAGGCGGAGATCTATAGCAAGGTTCAGGAAACGATCTGGAATGATGCCCCTTGGGCTTTCCTGGTCACCCAGAACAATGTGTACGTCAAGTCGAAGAACCTGAGCGGTGTCTATGTCGAACCCGACACCTCGTTCTGGTTCGGTGATATCGATCTCAAGCAGTAATCGCAAGCAAGGCGCGGCGGGCGTATGGTGTGCCCGCCGATGTCTCAGGAATTTCAATGCTGACCTATATCGTCAAACGTTTATTGGGCATGATCCCGACCCTGTTGTTGGTCTCGGTCGTCGTGTTCTTGTTCGTACACATGCTCCCGGGAGATCCGGCGCGTCTGGCCGCTGGGCAGGATGCCGACCAGACTACGGTCGAACTGGTGCGCCAGGAACTCGGACTGGATCTGCCGTTGCCGCAGCAGTTCGTGCGCTATTTCAGCCATATGCTGCAGGGCGACCTGGGGAACTCGTTGCGTACCAAGCGCCCCGTCTCGACGGAGATCGCCGAGCGCTTCATGCCCACGCTATGGTTGACGATCGCCAGCATGATCTGGTCAGTGGGCTTTGGGATGATCTTCGGGATTGTCTCGGCGGTCTGGCGCAATCGTTGGCCGGATCGGGTACTCATGACGCTGGCCGTGTCCGGCATTTCTTTCCCTGCCTTTGCGTTGGGGATGGTGCTGATGCAGGTGTTCTCGGTCAATCTGGGATGGCTGCCCACCGTCGGGGCATCCAGTTGGAAACACTACATTCTGCCGTCCATCACACTTGGCGCCGCCGTGGCGGCCGTGATGGCGAGATTTACCCGCGCATCATTTGTCGAAGTCATCCAGGAGGACTTCGTACGCACCGCGCGCGCCAAGGGCCTGAGCGAGCGCCGTGTAGTAATCAAACACACCTTGCGCAATGCACTGATTCCCGTGATCACGATGATGGGCTTGCAGTTTGGCTTTTTGCTGGGCGGCTCCATTGTGGTCGAGACAGTATTCAACTGGCCCGGTCTCGGACGTCTGTTGGTTGATGCTGTGACACAGCGTGACTATCCCGTGATCCAGGGCTTGGTGCTGCTGTTCTCGCTGGAATTTATCTTGATCAACTTGATTGTCGACGTGCTGTATGGCGTTATCAATCCCAGTATCCGTTATAAGTGAGGCGGGCATGAGCAATACGACTACCGCCGCGACGGTTCCGGCCTCCAGGCAGAATGCAGTGCGTACGCCGGTCACCGAATTCTGGCGCAAATTCAAGAAACAGAAACTCGCCGTGGGCGCGGGACTCTTCGTCCTGTTGTTGGTCGTTGTCGCGATTTTCGCCCACTGGATCGTGCCGTTCGATCCGGAAAATTTCTTCGACTACGATGCCTTGAATGAAGGCCCATCGGCTAAACATTGGCTAGGGGTGGACTCGCTGGGTCGAGACATCTTCAGTCGCATCGTCATGGGGGCGCAGATTTCGTTGGCGGCGGGTTTGTTGTCCGTCGCGATGGGGGCGATTGTCGGTACCTTTATGGGGTTGATGGCGGGCTATTACCAAGGTTGGTGGGAACGCATCACGATGCGCATTTCGGATGTGCTGCTGGCGTTTCCCGGCATGCTCCTGGCGATCGGCGTCGTGGCTATCCTGGGCTCGAACATGATCAACGTGATCATCGCGGTGGCGGTGTTCAGCGTTCCGGCCTTTGCGCGACTCGTGCGTGGCAATACCCTCGCCATCAAGCAAATGACCTATGTCGAAGCCGTGCGCAGCGTGGGGGCCTCTGATTGGACCATTATCATGCGCCATATCTTGCCTGGTACGATTTCGCCTATCGTGGTCTATGGCACGATGCGTATCGGCACGTCGATCATCACAGCGGCTAGCCTGTCTTTTCTGGGCATGGGCGCGCAACCGCCGACGCCGGAATGGGGGGCGATGTTGAACGAAGCCCGCGCCGATATGGTGTTGGCACCACACGTGGCGATTTTCCCCGCGCTGGCCATTTTCCTGACCGTGTTGGCGTTCAACCTGCTGGGCGATGGCTTGCGTGACGCGTTGGATCCCAAGATCGATCGACGTTGAACGGGGCGCGTGACCAGCAGTGAGTATGAAAGGGCGCGGCGCAGGCTGTGCCCTTTTTTCCTGTGGAACAAGGAGGCTGCCGGCAGGCGGCATTGTCATGACGAAAATTGATTCTGCTTTTCCGATGCCGCGCGTGGGCAGGTTGCCAAGCGGACCACGCGATGCCATCACCGACGTGGCTGGCGTAACGGTGGGGCATGCGACCTTGGCACAAGGCGCTTGTCAGACCGGTATAACAGTAGTGCGACCGCACGCCGGCGACCCTTATCTCGACAAGGTGCCAGCCGCGGCCAGTGTCATCAATGGGTTTGGCAAAAGCATAGGGCTGGTGCAGGTACGCGAGCTCGGCGTGCTGGAAACCCCCATTGCCTTGACCAACACGTTTGGTGTGGGCACGGTCGCGAACGCGCAGATCCGCCAGGCGATTGCCGCCAACCCGCAGATCGGCCGCGAATGGGCCACCGTCAATCCGTTGGTGTTCGAGTGCAATGACGGTTACTTGAACGATATCCAGGCACTGGCCGTCACCGAGAAGGACTATCTGGCCGCCCATGATGCGGCCGTCGCAGACTTCACACAAGGTGCCGTCGGCGCGGGGCGTGGCATGTCCTGTTTCTCCTTCAAAGGCGGCATCGGCTCGGCATCCCGGCAGGCCGATGTGTCGTCAGTAGAGCGTTATACCGTCGGCGCGCTGGTGTTATCGAACTTTGGGCGATTGCCGCTCATGACGATTGCGGGTCGACCATTTGGTCAGCGTTATGTCCAACAACAGACGCATGAAAACGGACCTGAAAAAGGATCCATCATTCTCTTGCTCGCGACGGACGCGCCTCTGGATGCGCGCCAACTGGGTCGCCTGTCGTTGCGCGCCGGCGCGGGACTGGCGCGGACCGGCTCGGTTTTTGGCCATGGCAGCGGTGATATTGCGTTAGCTTTTTCCACCGCCTATACCGTGCCACATCAAGCCGAGCGCGCCATGCCGGCACAAGCCATGTTGCACGAGGGGCTCATCGATGTGTTGTTCGAGGCGGCTGCCGAAGCCTGCGAGCAGGCGATTGTGGCGGCCCTATGGCGCGCCGTAACCGTGCGGGGTCGCGACGGCCACGTGCGGCACGCCATCACTGAGATGATTCCGGATTGGCGACAATGGCTGGCCGATCTGGATGACTGACATGTAGCGGGTGCCGTGCCCGATGTACGCCGCGTTGCGATGCACCGGCCATGACCCCACTAGACAACAGGTCTGCCCCCAAAGTTTTGCTGAACAAGGGGCGAATTTTTTGGTTCTTTTTTTGCGGATAGCCCATGAAAATTCTGATTTCCACTGACATCGAAGGCGTCGCCGGTGTCTTTCATGCCGAGCAGGTTCGAGCCGGCAACGGTGAATACGAACGCGCCCGCGCCTGGATGACGGGCGAAGCCAATGCCGCTGTCATCGGGGCGTTCGCCGGCGGGGCCACCGAGGTGCTGGTCAATGACTCGCACGGCGGTTTCCGTAATTTGCTGCCCGATCAGCTAGATCCGCGCGCGCGTTTGGTGTTGGGTAAACCGCGCTACCTGGGCATGATGGGCGGGCTGGAAGAGGCTTGCGACGCGGTGTTCATGATCGGCTACCACGCACGTTCGCAAGCACGCGGAATTCTGGCGCACACTATCAACAGTTTTGCCTTCGCCCGCGTCTTTATCAATGGCACGGAACTTGGCGAAGCCGGTTTGTATGGCGCCTTGGCCGGCGAACTGGGCGTGCCGGTCATCATGGCTAGCGGCGATGATGTATTCATCGAAGAAACCCGACCCTTGTTTCCGCATGCGCAATGGGTGCAGACCAAAGTCGCGCATGGCCAGGGCAGTGGTGCGACCTTATCGCCTGCCGCCGCGCGTGAAGCCATCACCGCTGCGGCGCAAACTGCCGTACGTCAGGCAGCGGGCGCGGCTCCATTTCAAATCGCGGCGCCTATAGAATGCCGGTTGCAGATACAGACAACGGCGTTGGCCGATTTGTTTTGTATGTGGCCCACGCTGGAGCGCGTGGACGGTGTGACCTTGCGTTTTACGGTAGATACCATGCAGGCTGCTATTCGCACGCTTAATAGCTTGTCCGCCATGTCGTCCATGTTGCGTTAAGTCTTCATTTTTCACTCGTCCGTGACGGGCCTATGTATTCGACAAATAGACGCTTTCTTCAAACTCTTTGCTGTGTGTGTGTGGTTACCATCGCGAACCACGCCTCGGCTGAGGAATCCACCCCCGGCCTAGCTGTCGAGATCAGTCAGGCGACCGAACATGTGATGCGCGAATACAACGTGCCGGGTATGGCCATCGCTGTGACTGACCATGGGCGACAAACGTTCTATAACTTTGGCGTTGCCTCAAAGGCGACAAACCAGTCCGTCACTAGCGATACGTTGTTCGAGATCGGCTCTGTCAGCAAGACATTCACCGCGACCCTGGCCACATACGCCCAGACGCTTGGACGGCTTTCCCTGGACGATAGTCCCGCCAGCTATCTCCCGACTCTGCGCGGCAGCAATCTGAGCAAGGTCAGTCTCGTGCATCTCGGTACCCACACCGCGGGTGGGTTTCCGCTGCAGGTGCCAGACGCGATCACCAATTCGAAACAGTTGATGCGTTATTTCGCGGCCTGGACGCCTCAGTATGAGGCAGGCTCGGCGCGGACCTACGCTAACCCGAGTATCGGATTGTTGGGCATGGTGGCCGCCGAGGCGTTGGGACACCCATACAAGGCGATCATGGAACGGCAGCTCTTTCCCCTGCTGGGGCTTCATGACAGCTATATCGATGTGCCGCGGGCAAAAATGCAGGACTATGCCCAGGGCTATGACAAAACCGACGCGCCAGTGCGTGTGACCCCGGGCGTTCTGGCGGACGAGGCCTACGGTGTCAAAGCCACTGCTAGAGACCTGATTCGCTTTGTGCAGTTGAACATTGAGTCGTCCGGGGGCGAAGGTAATCTTGACAAAGCGCTGCGCGACACTCGTGTCGGGTACTACAAGCTCGGCGCCATGACGCAGGACCTGGTCTGGGAACAGTACGATGCGCCCGTCCGGCTCGATGACCTGCTCGAGGGAAACTCAGCCAAGGTCGCGTATGAAACGCATCCGATTCAGGCCATCGTGCCGCCTCGCGCACCTGCATCGGCGGTCTGGGTCAACAAAACCGGATCGACCAATGGATTCGGCGCCTACGTTGCATTTCTGCCGGCTCAGGACAAGGGCATCGTCATACTGGCAAACAAGAATTTTCCCATTGAGGCGCGCATTCGTCTTGCCTACCGTATTTTGACGCGTTGATGGCCGGCCCACGAGGATGCTAGCTGTTGCGTGAGGTGAGATGACGCCGGCCGTACGGCTCCCGCTCACGTGGCCGAGCCTATAAAATGCGGCTTGCAGACAGACTGTGGCATTGGCCGATCTGTTTTGCACGCCGTCCATGTTGCCTTAAGGAATCTCATGTCTCTCACCGATACCCGCGTTGCCCAGCTACGGCAGGCCATGCGCCGCTTGGGCCTGGATGCTTGCATCGTGCCATCCGCCGATCCTCATTTGTCGGAATACCTGCCCGGGCGTTGGCAGGGGCGCCAATGGCTCAGCGGCTTTACCGGGTCGGTGGCCACGTTGGTCGTGACGACCGATTTTGCAGGGTTGTGGGTGGACAGCCGTTACTGGATGCAGGCCGAGGCGCAGTTGGCCGGCACCGACGTGCAGTTGATGAAACTCGGTGCCGCCGGGACGCCCGGCCATGTCGACTGGTTGGCGAAACAGTTGCAAGCAGGGCAGCGCGTCGGGGTCGATGGGCAGGTGTTGGGCCTGGCGGCGTTTCGCGCCTTGTCTGCGGCGCTGGCGCCGGCGGGCGTGCAACTCGATATTCAGACGGATCTGTTATCTGAAATCTGGTCGGATCGTCCGGGACTGCCGAATGCGCCGATTTACGAACACGTCGCACCGCAGGCGTGCGTAACCCGTGCGGACAAGCTGGCCCAGGTTCGTCAGTCCATGCAGGCCAGCGGCGCCGACGTGCATTTCCTCTGCACGCTGGACGACATCGCGTGGTTGTTCAACTTGCGCGGCGCCGACGTGTCGTACAACCCGGTGTTTCTGGCGTATGCCCTGATTGGCGTGGACTACGCCACGCTGTTTGTCGGCGACGGCAAGATCGACGACAACCTGCGTGCTGTATTGGCCGCCGATGGTATCGATGTGGCCCTTTATACGCAGGCTGCCGAGGCATTGGGCTCGCTGGAACTCGATCAAACCCTGCTGATCGATCCTGCGCGCGTGACCTGCGGCGTATTTCATGCCATGAATCCGGCGGTGCCGCGCGTCGAGGCCATCAATCCCTCTACCTTGCTGAAGTCGACCAAGACCGATGCCGAACTGGCTCAGGTGCGGATGACCATGGAGCAAGATGGCGCGGCGTTGTGCGAGTTTTTTGCATGGTTCGAACGAGCCATGAGCAAAGAGGGCGGTGATACCCCTGCCGAGGCCATCACCGAGCTGACGATTGATAAGCAGATCACCGCGGCCCGGGCGCGTCGACCCGGGTACGTGTGCCCCAGCTTTGGCACGATTGCCGGCTTTAATGCCAACGGCGCGATGCCGCATTACCGCGCAACGCCAGAGGCGCACGCCGTCATCGAAGGCGACGGTTTGCTATTGATCGACTCCGGCGGCCAGTATCTGGGCGGCACGACCGATATCACCCGCGTGGTGGCGGTGGGCACGCCCAACGCGGACCAGAAGGTCGACTTTACGCTCGTGCTCAAGGGCATGATCGCGCTGTCGCTCGCCTCCTTCCCGCGCGGCACGCCATCACCCATGCTGGACGCGATCGCACGTGCGCCGATATGGCAGGGCGGCGCCGACTACGGTCACGGCACCGGCCATGGCGTCGGTTATTTCCTGAACGTCCACGAAGGGCCACAGGTCATTTCGTACCGCGCCGTGCCGGGCCCGCATACCGGCATGGAGCCCGGCATGATTACCTCAAACGAACCCGGCATCTATCGTCCCGGCCGCTGGGGCGTGCGTATCGAAAACCTGGTGGCCAACCGGAGTTGGCTGACTTCCGAGCTGGGGGAATTCCTCTGCTTTGAAACGCTGACGCTTTGCCCGATCGACACCCGTTGCATCGAACCCGCACTGATGCGCAAAGATGAAATCGAGTGGCTCAACGACTATCACAAGACGGTCCGAGTGCGTTTATCGCCGTTGGTCGAGGGCGAAGCGCTGGCCTGGCTGGCGCTTCGTACCGCGCCGATTTGACCCCTTTGCCATGATGAGCGGTTCTTGACGGCATGAAACCGGCTGGCAGGGCTCGGCCCAGGCCCTGGCGTCGATCATGCAGCCAAATGTTACGTGGACAAAGCTAGGGGAAAACCCAAATAACCTCATCCTCCCGGCTATAATCCAAATTTCCCGCACGCGCCCGCTCGTCCCGGGTGCTCATTACGATGACCAAATACGTATTTGTCACCGGCGGTGTGGTGTCTTCCCTGGGCAAGGGCATCGCCGCTGCCTCGCTCGCCGCGATTCTTGAGTCGCGTGGTTTGCAGGTCACCATGCTCAAGCTCGACCCCTACATCAACGTCGATCCGGGCACGATGAGTCCTTTTCAGCACGGTGAGGTGTTCGTCACTGAAGACGGCGCTGAGACCGATCTGGATCTGGGTCACTACGAGCGCTTCATTTCCGCCAAGATGCGCAAGGTGAATAACTTCACCACCGGCCAGATTTACGAGTCCGTACTGCGCAAAGAGCGCCGGGGCGACTATCTGGGCAAGACCGTGCAGGTGATTCCGCACATTACCAACGAAATTCAGGATTTCGTCGCCCGTGGGGCCGATGCCGCCTGGAAGGGCGCGACCGATGTGGCGATTGTTGAAATCGGCGGTACGGTCGGCGACATCGAGTCGCTGCCGTTCCTCGAGGCCGCTCGCCAGATGAGCCTGCGCCTGGGCCGCAACAACGCGGCCTTTGTGCACTTGACGCTGGTGCCGTTCATCGCGTCGGCCGGCGAGCTCAAGACCAAGCCCACCCAGCATTCGGTACAAAAGCTGCGCGAGATCGGTATCTATCCCAACGCGCTCTTGTGCCGTGCCGACCGTCGTATTCCCGACGACGAGCGCGCCAAGATCTCGATGTTCTCGAACGTGCCGCTTGACGCGGTTATTTCGGTCTGGGATGCCGACTCGATCTACAAGATCCCCGCCATGCTTCACAAGCAAGGTGTCGACAACATCGTCTGCGAGGCTCTGGGCCTGACTCCGCCGCCGGCCGACCTGTCCATGTGGGACAACCTGGTCGACGCGCTGGAGAACCCCAAGCACGAGCTGACCGTCGGTATGGTGGGCAAGTACGTCGATCTGACCGAGTCGTACAAGTCCCTGTCCGAAGCCCTCGTGCACGCCGGCATACACACGCGCTCCAAGATCAACATCGAGTACATCGACTCCGAAGACATCGAAACGCGGGGCACAGATCAGCTCAAGCACCTGGACGCCATTCTGGTGCCGGGCGGTTTCGGCAAGCGTGGCACCGAGGGCAAGATCGCCGCGATTCGTTACGCTCGTGAAAACGGCGTCCCTTATTTGGGGATTTGCCTGGGCATGCAGTTGGCAGTGGTCGAGTTTGCTCGCCACGTGGCCGGCCTGGGTGGCGCAAACAGTACCGAATTCGACCCGTCCGCGCCGCATCCCGTGGTGGCCCTTATCACCGAATGGATGGACCGCGAAGGCAGGGTCGAAAAGCGCGACACGACCTCCGATCTGGGGGGTACCATGCGTAAAGGCGCGCAGCGCTGCCCGATCAAGGCAGGCACCCGCGCCCAGGCTATCTACGGCGACGAGGTCAACGAACGCCATCGTCACCGCTACGAAGTCAACAACGTTTATGTGCCGCGACTCGAAGAGGCCGGCATGGTCATCAGTGCGCGTACGCCCACCGAAAACCTGCCTGAAATCATGGAGTTGCCGAATCATCCGTGGTTCGTCGGCGTGCAGTTCCATCCGGAATTCACCTCCACACCACGTGATGGGCACCCGCTGTTCTCCAGCTTTATCGAGGCAGCTATCGCTCGTCACGACAAACGCAAGGAAAGCGAATGAAAGCCTGCGGTTTCGATATTGGTCTGGAACACCCGTTTTTTCTGATTGCGGGCCCGTGCGTCATCGAGTCGCGCGAACTGGCCTTTGATACCGCGGGGCGCCTCAAGGAAATGACCTCGGCGCTGGGCATCCCATTCTTCTACAAGAGCTCGTTCGACAAGGCCAATCGCAGTTCCGGCAAGTCGTTTCGTGGCTTGGGCATAGACGAGGGGCTCAAAATTCTGGCCGATGTCCGGGACCAGGTGGGTGTACGTGTGCTGACCGATGTGCACGAAACCGCGCACGTGGAGCCGGTGGCCGCAGTGGTCGACATGTTGCAGACGCCGGCATTTCTGTGCCGGCAAACTGACTTCATCCGTGCCTGCGCAGCCTCGCTCAAACCGGTCAACATTAAAAAAGGCCAGTTCCTGGCGCCGCACGATATGGTGCAGGTCGCTCAAAAGGCCCGCGACGCCGCTATCGAGGCGGGTGGCGACGGCAACAACATCCTGGTCTGTGAGCGTGGTGCTTCTTTCGGATACAACAACTTAGTGTCCGACATGCGTTCGCTGGCTATCATGCGAGAAACCGGTTGTCCCGTTGTCTACGATGCCACCCATTCGGTACAGTTACCGGGTGGGCAGGGCACGTCGTCAGGCGGGCAACGCGAGTTCGTGCCTGTGCTGGCGCGTGCGGCGGTGGCGGTGGGGATATCGGGCCTCTTTATGGAGACCCATCCCAATCCCGCTTGCGCATTGTCCGATGGCCCGAATGCCGTGCCGCTGGACTTGATGCCTGCGCTGCTCGAGTCGCTGGTAGAGCTCGATCGCGTGACCAAACGCAACGGCTTCATCGAAAATCAGTTCATCTGAGCTGATGTAGCTGTCATGAATTTGTCTATCGTTCAGGGAATCAAGAAATCATGAGTGCAATCGTCGATATCATCGGTCGTGAAATTCTCGACTCGCGTGGCAACCCCACGGTCGAATGTGATGTGTTGCTGGAATCCGGCGCGATGGGTCGCGCCTCCGTTCCGTCGGGCGCGTCCACCGGCCAACGCGAAGCCATCGAGCTGCGCGACGGCGACAAATCCCGCTATCTGGGCAAAGGCGTGCTGCGTGCTGTCGAAAACCTCAACACCGAGATTTCCGAAGCCCTGATGGGCCTGGACGCGCAAGAGCAGACCTTTGTTGACCGCACGCTGATCGAGCTGGACGGTACCGATAGCAAAGAACGCCTGGGCGCCAACGCGTTGTTGGCCGCCAGCATGGCCGTGGCACGCGCCGCGGCTGACGAGTCCGGTCTGTCGCTGTATCGCTATTTTGGCGGTAGTGGCCCGATGAGCATGCCCGTGCCGATGATGAACGTCATCAACGGTGGCGCGCATGCCAATAACTCGCTCGACCTGCAAGAACTGATGATTTTGCCGGTGGGCGCGACGAGCTTTCGCGAAGCCCTGCGCTGGGGCGCCGAGGTGTTCCACAGCCTGAAGAAGATCATCAACGATCAGGGTATGTCCACCGCCGTGGGCGACGAGGGCGGTTTTGCCCCTAACGTCACCAATCACGAGGCGGCCATCCAGTTGATCCTCAAGGCCATCACTGAAGCCGGCTACGAGCCAGGTTCGCAGATCGCACTGGGTCTGGATTGCGCCAGCTCGGAGTTCTTCCGTGACGGCAAGTACACGCTGGCAGGCGAGGGCGGCCTGTCGCTGTCGTCACAAGAGTTTGCCAACCTGCTGGCCACGTGGTGCGACAAGTACCCCATCATCAGCATCGAAGACGGCATGGCCGAAAACGACTGGGACGGCTGGAAGCTGCTGACCGATCAGTTGGGCAAAAAAGTCCAACTGGTGGGCGATGATCTGTTCGTCACCAACACCCGCATTCTGCGCGAAGGCATCCAAAAGGGTGTCGCCAACTCGATCCTGATCAAGATCAATCAGATCGGTACGTTGACCGAAACTTTTGCCGCCATCGAGATGGCCAAGCGTGCCGGCTATACCGCCGTCGTGTCGCATCGTTCGGGCGAAACCGAAGACTCGACCATTGCCGACATTGCTGTTGCGACGAACGCCATGCAAATCAAAACGGGCTCGCTGTCGCGCTCGGATCGTATGGCCAAGTACAACCAGTTGCTGCGTATCGAAGAGGAACTCGCCGAAGTCGCTTCGTACCCGGGGCTGGATGCGTTCTACAATCTGCGTTGATTTAGTAGCGTTGCAAGGCTAGGCACCGGCACGCCAGGTGCCTGGCACTTTGGTTTGGTCCATTACCGTCAAGGTTTTCCCATAAGGGTTTTTGCATATGCGCCTGTTGTTTCTGGTGCTGCTGGTTTTGGTGGTGTTGATCCAGTATCCGCTATGGTTGGGTAAAGGGGGCTGGTTCAAGGTCTGGGACTTGCAGAAACAGATCGTCGAGCGACATGAAACCAACGAAGGCCTGCGCGCGCGCAATGCGGCGCTGGAGGCCGAAGTGCGCAACCTGGAAACCGGCGTAGGGGCTATCGAAGAACGTGCTCGCAATGAGCTAGGCATGATGCGCGAAGGCGAAGTTTTTGTGCAGATCGTGCCGCCGAATAGTCCCGCTGCGAATAGCCCTGCGGTAAACAGCCCTTCGTCGAATAACGCCACCGCGAATAATCCCAAGCCGAATAATCCTCGACCGAATCGTTAAACGGCGTGGTTCTCCATCGTCTTGGCACGGCTCTGCGTCGTTGTGGGCACTACCCTTAGCCATTGTTGAGATAGCCCTTCGTGTTGACACGGCCCTTCATCGTTGTGAGCACAGATTCTCATCATTCATCCATACAGGTCCACGTCCCGTGGATGACTTTATCGTGGCGCGCGGGTGGCGTCTCCTGCCACGCCACGGGATGTGAGTGCATTTCCACGCGTAGCGCTAGTCGCATCGCCAGCAATCCGTGCGACCAGGCCTGCCGGGCGCAATTGTCCGTTGGTCCAGCGATGCGCCGCAACAGCGTGCGCACCAAAGGTGTCAGCGGTTCGTGCAGATAAGTCAGGCGGACATGTAGCGTATTCGCCTCAAAAATATCAGGATGCGTGGCAGGCGTCCGAGCATGTTGCTCTGCTTGAAAGTCGTTGTTGATCACGAGGCGCCCGGTCACACCCGGGATTCGTAGACCCGGCTGGGCATGAATTCGAAATGCAGCCTCGTCGGGCTGCAAAACCTCAATTTTCCACGCCGGCATATCTGTGCGCTGTTGAATACGTTCCCAATTGCGGCGTTGCGTCTCGCGTGCATTGCTGCCCGCATGGATGAAACGTGGCAAAAAGGCATGTGCAAATGCCTGCTCAATAGCACTGGGGCGGCCATGCTGCGTCGCACCCGCGCGAGCACCGTCCAGCAGCGCCACGTATGCCAACTGCCGCACCAATTGCCAATGTGCGGCCTCGATGATCAGCAGACTCATTAACAGCAGCGGCAAGGCCAGCAGGCCAAATTCGATCATCGCCGCGCCAGTCTCACGCTGTTTTGCGGGTTCATTACGTCTGGCCATCCGCGATCCGCGCGGCAACGTAGACCTGTCCAAACCGCTACGCAAGAGAAGCGTCATGTGACAGGTAGGCAGCAGGTCTCGCGGTGCATACATCAGAAATCACAACGTTGTATTGGAAGATACAGCAGTGTGCTCGTCCAAGACCAACACGTCGATTGTGGCAATTACGACTGCGGTAATTGCGACTACCCCTGCCGTTAGCTGCATTTCGTCATGCAAGATACTGACGCGGGATGGGTGTCGTCGGTGTCTGCGGCTCCCGTTTCCGAGGCGCACTTGGCGTCCGTGTAAGGGAGGTGCTTACGTCTCTCTCCCCGCTGTATACGAGCGGGGCAAGACGTGCGGCGTTTAATGCACGGTCGGCGGATCTTGCTCGGGCATGGGCTTGGCGGCAGCGAACAGGCCCGAGCAGTCGACCGGATCAAATTCATAAGGTTTACCGCAGAAATCACACGTGATTTGCACCCGGCCCTGTTCGGCCAAAATGTCGTTGATCTCTACCTCGCCTAACGAGCGCAGCATGCTGGCGACGCGCTCGCGCGTGCAGGGGCAGTACCAGCGTACCGTCGCCGGCTCAAAGGCAATCAGCGTTTCTTCCCAATACAGTCGATGAATCAGGGTATCGATGTCCGTGGTCAGGAGTTCGTCCGACTTCAGCGTATCGGCCAACGTGATGGCGCGATGCATCGTGTCGGAGGCCGCATCGCCCTGTGTGCTGCCGCCGTGATCAGGCAGGCGCTGAATCAGCAAGCCCGCGGCGTGCTGAGCATCAGCCTGCAGCCACAGTCGGGTGTCGAGCTGTTCCGACGCCTTCATGTAGTGTTGCAAGGCCTCGGCGACCGTATCGCCCTCCAGGGGAACGATGCCTTGGTACGCCTGTTGGCCGGGTACCTTGCGGCGCGGATCCAGAACGACGATAAAGCGGCCCTGGTCATCGGCATTGAGTAGGCTTTGCATGGTGCCATCCGTGGGCATTTCGTGGCCCTCGCGGATCTTGACCGTCGCGCGCAGGCTCAGATCCGACTGGCATTCGACGATCAGCAGGGCGATGGGGCCGGCCCCTTGAATTTGCAGTACGAGCGACCCTTCGAACTTGATATTGGCGGCCAGCAATGCCGCCGCCGCCACCAGCTCACCGAGCAGTTTCTGGACGGCGGGCGGATACTGATGGTGTTCCTGGGCTTGTAACCAAGTCTCGTGCAACCGCACAGTTTGTACGCGCACAGAGTGGTCTTCGAAGAGGTATTTTTTGAGTTGATCAGTCATAGCTGGAATGTTAGCCGATCAGCTTGACCCGATGTGTGACGGGCGTCGCCCTGTAACGCCAGGCGATTGCATCCGCCGGAGCAGGTGGCCTATCTGCATCCAGAATCCCAGCCCTGTCAGCCGATCCGCTTGAGCACCCGTTTGTACTGCTGCGCCCGTGTCTCGTAATCACGCGTGTTTTTATGCATATTGGCGATTTCGTCGGCTGAGAGTTCGCGAACGACTTTGCCGATACCGATCACGAGCGAGTTGTCGGGGATGATTTTGCCTTCGGGAATAATGGCTCCCGCGCCAACCAGGCAATTTCGCCCAACGACGGCATTATTGAGCACGATGGCTTGCATGCCAATCAGTGCGCCTTCGTGGATGGTACAGCCGTGCAGCATCGCCTGATGGCCGACCGTGACGCCGGGCCCCACCGTCAATGTGCAGCCCTCGTCGACGTGCAGTACCGACGACTCCTGGATATTGCTCCCCGCTTGAACAATGATCGGGGCATTGTCGCCACGGATCGCCACATGCGACCAAATGCTGACCCCCGCTTGCAGGGTGACGTTGCCGATGATGTCGGCGCTGTCAGCAATATAGACGCTAGGATCGATGTCGGGGATGAGGTCGTCGAGTTGATAAATAGGCATACAGCAGTCTCGGGTAGTATCAGGCTTGGTGGGCGGCGCGGGCTTCTTCGCGCAGGCGCAGCACTCGGCGTTGAATTTTACCGGTCGTCGTCATGGGGAGTTCGGCAATGAACTCGATTTCTTTCGGGTATTCGTAGGGCGCCAGGCGATCGCGCACGTGGGCTTGTAGCGCTTGGATCAATACGTCGGGATCTCGCGCGACGTATTCCGGCGTCAAGACCACATAGGCCTTTACCAGTGCGCCGCGCTCGGCATCGGGCTTGGGCACGACGGCGACGTTCGCCACGGCATCGTGGCCGAGCAGGCAGTTTTCGATTTCACCCGGGCCGATTCGGTAACCGGCCGATTTGAAAACATCATCCGCGCGTCCGGCGTACCACAAGTAACCCTCATCATCGACACGGGCCAGATCTCCCGTGCGGCACCAATCGCCGGTGAATTTCGCCTGCGTCGCGGCTTCGTTGCGCCAATAGCCCAAGAACAGAATAGGGTCGGGAAAGCCGACGATATCCAGGCGGTTGAGCGCAATCTCGCCAGTCTCTCCTGGCGCGACAGCTTGTCCTTCGTCGTCGATGACCGCGACCTGGTGGCCAGGATAGGGCCTGCCCATGCTGCCCGGTTTGGCGGGCCAGCGCAGGTGGCTATTGCCTACGACATAATTCAACTCGGTTTGGCCGAACATCTCGTTGGGTGTGATTCCCAACGCTGTTTGGCACCATCCGAAGACGGTCTCGCCGACACTTTCACCGGCGCTCATGATGGCGCGCAGCGCCAGTCGATACTGGCTCCCTGGCTCGGGCACCGTCTTCATCATCATCTTGAGCGCGGTGGGGAACAGGAACGTATTGGTGACTTGATACCGCTCCATCAGCTCAAAGGCGCGCTCGGGCGAGAAACGCCCGCGCGTCCCCACGATGGGGTGCCCGAAGTACAAGGTCGGCAACAGCGCATCCATCATGCCGCCGGTCCAGGCCCAATCAGCGGGCGACCAGAACACATCGTTGGGTTTGGGAAACCAGTTTTGCGAGGCGACAAAGCCCGGCAGATTGCCGATCAGCACGCTATGGGGCAACAAAGCGCCCTTTGGAGCCCCAGTGGTACCCGATGTATAGAGCAAGATCGCCGGGTCGGTGGCGCGCGTGATGACCTGCTTGAACTCACCCGGTTGGCGCGCCAGCAGGCTGCGCCACGGCAGGACCTGCTCATCGACAAAACCGATGCCAATGATCTGGTTGAGATTGGGACAGTTGTCGCTAATGGCCAACAAATTGGCGCTGGAGGCGTAATCGACAATCGCGATTCGAGCGTCGGAATCTCGTAATCGCGTCTCCAGTGCCTCGGGGCCGAACAGCGGCGACAGCGGCACGACAATCGCGCCGACACTATAGATCGCCATATGGGCAACGACCGTTTCGGGGCGTTGTCCTAAAACCACACCGACTCGGTCCCCGCGTTCGATTCCCATCTTGACCAGACCGTGCGCCAGTTGATTCGCGGCCTCGGACAGGCGTGCGTAGGTCCAGACTTCACGGTTGCCGGCTTCGTCTTCGTAGTAAATGGCAATACGCCGGGCGTCCGAGCTACTGGCCGCCCAACGGTGGCAGCAGGCTTCCGCAATATTGAATTGGGTCGGAACCAGCCAGCGGAATGATTGGTAGAGCGACTGATATTGGTCGTTCATAGCCCTATTTTGTAAGCGCGCTGGCGATCACCCTGGAGGATGCCGCCCGGGGGCCGGAATGCCCCCTACAGGTGCAAGCATGACCTAGAGGGGCGCGAACTGCAATATCCCCGTGCCACTAACGGGGACATATAAGGGTTATTACGGGTGCTTGCTTTGGCGGCGCAGCGCCGAGGGCAGGGCGGGCAGCGACAAGGGGCGTCGCGGACGTGTCGGGGGAGAACCGGCCTCTCGACGCGCATGCTGCTCGGCCCAGTTAAGCAGGCTGAGTTGCCCATCGTGGTTTTCTGCCAACGCGGACAGGCTCTCGACCCAATCACCGTCATTGCAGTACAAAATGCCATCTACATCGCGCATTTCGGGTTTGTGGATATGACCACACACGACGCCGTCCAGACCGCGGCGCCGGGCTTCGCTCGCCAGGGTTTCCTCGAAATCCGTGATAAAGGCCACGGCGTTCTTCACTTTGTGTTTCAGATACTGCGAAAGCGACCAGTAATGCAGGCCCATGCGATGGCGCATCCGGTTGAAATGGTGATTCATCCAGAGAGCCGACTGGTACAGCGTGTCGCCCAGACGGGCCAGCCACTTGCTATGCTGAATGACACCGTCAAACTGATCTCCGTGCAGCACTAGCAGTCGCGTGCCGTCTGCCGTGATGTGTACATCCTCGTCCAGAACTTCGATGTCCCCAAAGGCATAACCGATGAATTCGCGGGCAAACTCATCGTGGTTACCCGGGACAAATACCACGCGAGTGCCATTGCGGGCCTTGCGTAATATCCGTTGTACGACATCATTGTGTGCGCGGGGCCAGTGCCAGTGTTTGCGTAACTGCCAGCCGTCGATAATGTCGCCCACCAAATACAGCGTGTCGGATTCGTTCTTATCCAGAAAATCCAGTAGGAAATCTGCTTTACACCCGGCAGTGCCTAAATGCAGGTCAGAAATCCAGAGCGTGCGCCAGTGAGTGGGTCGGGTCTCGTTCACGTGTGCATCCCTTACGGCTGTCGGTATACGAGAATGTAACCATGGTGCCGTGACGTCTACGTGACGAAAAAATGACGCAGTTGTGACGCAGGATTATTTTTTTCGCGCAGGAGCATTACCCAGGCGAGTGCCCAGCAGCCGATCATGCAGAAATTGTCCATCGCGGTCGAACCACGACCACACAAAAATGGCGAAGGGCGCCACCACAATAAACAGGTCGACCGATTTCCATCCCGTGGCTGTAGAGGCGACTGCGACCAAGCCCGCCGCGGCCAGCACAGGCGGCCACGCCAGGACATAGCGCAAGATCAACCTCGGTACCGAGGGCGGCTGACCATCGCGGTCCATCACGCGGATATTCCAGGTTTTCATGGGCAGCGTCTGGCCATTTTTACGCCAACACAGCACAAAATAAATGCCGATGACGACAAAAAGCCACACTTGGCGCGCGTGTCGCAGCATCAAGGCATGCTTGCTTTGCGTCAAGGTGTCGAACAGGTAGCCCGCTAGAAAAACGACGCCGAACAGTAGGACGGCTTCGTACATCATGCAGGCAAATCGGCGTAGCCGACTGGGGGTCAGAGAGGCGGTAGCGTCAGTCATGGGGGCGTATTATCCCGAGCATCTCTCAAACTGGCTACCGGGATGTGCCGGTGATCCTATCAGTGCCCCCGATCAGCCAACCATTTCCGCATCATCGCGATTTCCTTTTCCTGGGCGGCGATGACTTCCTCGGCCAGTTTGCGTACGGCAGGGTCCTTTCCGTATTTGAGTTCCACGCGTGCCATGTCGATTGCGCCCTGATGATGGGGAATCATGCCGAGCATGAAGTCCACATCGGGATCTCCCGTGAACGCGATATTCATGTCCGCGTGCATCCGATTATTCGCGTCTTGATAGGCTTGAACCACCGGATTTTTGCCCGGTTGATAGCCGCCTTGGCTCGTAGGCGCGTCCTGACTCATACCCGTTTGATGACCGGCGTGGCCAGACGATTGAGCGTAAACCGAACTCATCGCGAAGACGGCCGCAGCAATAAAAAAGAAAGCGCGTTTATGCATACAGATCAGACTTTTTGGCGTTGTTAAAACCGATATAGGCCGGCGATCATAATCCTTGCCATCGTTGGAAGGTCAAGTCATTCAGGTAAAGGACGTGTCGATAAATCTCGGCGCTTTACGCATGCGTCGAAGTTCATCTTTTTGATTTCGGTTTGCTTGCTTCTCGCACAGGGAAGCATTTTTTCTTTTGGAGCACTGCCCAAGGCAAAAAAAAAAACCCACCGGTTTAGAGTGGGTCTTAAAAGGGGCTGAAGCAGCCCCCAAGGGGAAAACGGTTACGTCGTTGTTCTTAGGCGGCCGAGTGCGCGGATGTCGCGTCGACGCGGCGACCGATCACGGTCTTGACGACCTTACCCACCTGGCGCAGGCCGCGGGCCAGGGCGCGTAGGGGGCGAGGGCGGAATTGTTCTTCGATCGCTTGCAACATCAACTGGCGTTCGAGTTCGTCGGTCAACCGAATAGAAGAGTTGGTATAAATGTGGGGCACGATGTTCCAGAGCTTGCGCGTATTCGTTATGTAATGCGTTCAAGTCAGCCAGGGGTGTCGTCACTTATGTGCGAAAGTCCACCTAAGCCACTTGGGGATAACCCGTATTTTAGGGTTAACCCTGAATACATGCAAGTCTTTGGTGCAGAGTGCAAACCTATGGTGCCGATAATGCGCTAAATGCGCATATTGTGGCTTTGTCGCCACATTACTGGCCCAATATTGCAGTGTTTTTACAACATTCCTTGATCAGACGGGATCTCGGTAGCCGGCGGCAACGAGCTCAAAGCCGAACAGGCGGCAATCCAGCGCACCGTTGTGCAAGGGTGTGCGGCGTAGGGGTTTGAGCCTCAGGCGCTGGGGTAGATCGCGGTCGCTGGAGATCACGTGCAACTGCCAACCCGCGAAAGACCGTTTCAGGTTGGCCGACCAGGCACGCCATAGCTCCGTCTCGTCGGCGGGCAAACGTTCGCCATACGGGGGGTTGGTGACGATCCAGCCTCGTTCGGCGGGCGCAGGCACCTCGCGAGCATCGCCCACCTCAAAGCGGATCGTGTCCGGCGTCAGCCAGGCGCGTTCGGCGTTGTTGCGCGCGAACTCGATAGCCTGCGGATCCAGGTCGTAGCCGACCAACGGGGCATCCAGGCCGGGCAAGATGCGGGCACGAGCATCGTCCTTGAGATCATGCCAACGGTGCGGATCATGGCCGCGCAGGCGTTCAAAGCCCAGCGGCCGCGAGATCCCGGCGGGTACGCCCAATGCAATCCAGGCCGCTTCGATCAAAATCGTGCCACTACCGCAGAACGGATCCAGCAGCGCGGCGGCGGGATCCCAGCCAGCCAGCGCCAGCATCCCGGCCGCCAGATTCTCCCGCAGGGGGGCTTCACCTTTATCCAGGCGCCAGCCGCGCTTGAACAGTGACTCGCCTGATGTGTCCAGATACAGGGTTGCGGTGTGGCCAGTCAAAAACAGATGTACCCGGGCATCCGGTCGTACGGTATCAATACTGGGTCGTTCGCCTTCACGGTCACGCAGTCGATCGCAGATCCCATCCTTGGCGCGCAGATTGCAATAGTGCAGGCTTTGAACAGGGCTTTTTATCGCTGACGTGTCGACCCGCAGCGTATGCTCCGCGCCGAACCAGCGTTCCCAGGGCACGCTGTAGGCCAGATCCAGAATATCGTCTTCGTGCGAGATTTCCTCGTGTGCGACCTGCACCAGAATGCGAGTCGCCAAGCGCGAATACAGATTGGCGCGCTGTACACCGGGCCAGTCCGTGCTGAAATGGCAACCGGCACGACCCGCCTGGGCGTCCGTAAATCCCAACGCCTGCATTTCGGCGGTCAGGGCCTCTTCCAGACCTTGAGGGCAGGGCGCGAAGACCTCGAATATTTCCGCTTCGCGTAGCGCGCGAGGCGCTCTGCGCTGAACATCTGGTTCGGGCACCCATTCCGTCTCGGCAGGAAAATCATCATGATCCACAAATGCATCCGGCTCTGGGGCTTGACGCCGCCGTTCGTGGAATTTGTCCGGTGCTGCGGATTCATGGCGCTTTTGCTGGGATTCACCAGGTGCGGCAGAGTCGCGCCGCTGAGGACGGGCCTCACCAGGTGGGGCGGATTCACGGCGTTGCCGACGCAACGTATCGGGCTTGCCGGATTCACGGCGGGGCGAACGGAATTCATCGGAGGTGCGCGAACCAGGCTTGCCGCGGCCGCGTACTGCGGTATCACGCGATGTCGCAGGATCGCTGGCGGGTTCTCCGCGCAGACGTTGCGCCTGATCTTTGGCGCGTTCGATCAGCGAAGCCGTGCGCGCACGCGCCCCACTACGTTTGCGCTGAGTATCGTCGGCCGCCGCATGTGCGTCGCGCGCCGTTTTTTTGACCGTCAGTGTTTTACGGCGGTCTTGTTCATCAGAGGACATACGAATCCTGGCCGCAGGCCGGGCAGTGTGATCAGAAGGGTTTGAGCACCACGAGCAGTACCACTGCCACGAGCAGTAAGACGGGCACTTCGTTAAACCAACGGTAGAATTTGTGAGAACGTGTGTTGCGGCCTAGTTCAAACTTGCGCAGCATCACGTAGCAGGCATGATGGTAGCCGATGATGAGCAACACGAAGAATAACTTGGCATGCATCCAGCCATTGCCGGGTCCCATGCCAATACCATAGCCCACATAAAGCCACAGCCCAAGCGCGACGGCGATCACCGCCAGCAGGGTGCTAAACCGAAACAGCCGGCGCGCCATAGCGATCAAACAGGCTTGTACCGCCGGGTCAGGCTGCTGTGCCAGGTTTACATAGAGACGAGGCAGGTAGAACAGCCCGGCAAACCAGGATGCAATGAAAACGATGTGAAAGGCCTTGACCCAAAGCATTAGCATGGCGGGCTGGTTTGTTGTTCAGTGGTGGATATGGGGGCATTGTAGTCGTGTGTAGGACGTCTCTGTTGAGAC
>NZ_CBCSFP010000005.1:101652-101910 GCF_965138755.1 Bordetella tumulicola
GGCGCCGGCCAGATCGCCGCGGCTCGGCCCAACCAGGGGCCTCGGCCCGCGCTGCGCGCGGGCTTCCCTTGCTCAAACTGGCCGGCGCCACCACAGAGCAGGCGACGCGGACTCACAGCCAGGTATGTCGTCGATTGTCAGCTTACGGTCCGACGTGCTTTAGGAATAAACACCGCTATCTATACCCCGTGGTGACATCAACACTATCCAGGCATGACGCACCGACAGCACTCGTCAATAAGAGATATTGCGAGCCGG
>NZ_CBCSFP010000005.1:101974-137510 GCF_965138755.1 Bordetella tumulicola
GCCTGNATGCGNCCGAGCCGAGGTGAGGGGCCGGCGGTGGCAGGCTCACGGCTGCTCCGGCGTCCAAAGCACTTACTACCGGACGCAACAGAAACAAACGTCAGATCACGTACAAATCCACATACTCGTGTACCGGCATGTTTTCGAGCCGCTGTTGATCTAACGAGGCATCCAGAATGCGCGCTTGTTGCTTCGCGGGGAAAATGCGGGCCAGATTGGTGCGGAATTTGGTCTCTAGTAGTGGGATGCCTTCCTGGCGGCGTCGCTTGTGGCCGATGGGATATTCGCAGGTGACCTCGTCGAATCGGGTGCCGTCGTTAAAGACAACGGTCAGGGCGTTGGCGATCGAGCGTTTGTCTGGGTCGTGGTAATCGCGAGTATAGGCGGGGTCTTCGACGCAGATGATCTTGTCGCGCAGGGCGTCAATGCGCGGGTCCTGGGCGATCGTGTCTTCATAGTCGGCGGCGGTGAGGCGGCCGAACAAGATCGGGACGGCCACCATGTATTGAATGCAATGGTCGCGATCGGCGGGGTTGTTCAGTGGGCCCTTTTTATCGATGATGCGAATGCATGCTTCGTGCGTACGGATGGTGATCTGTTTGATGTCGTCGGCGGATTTGCCCGCGGCGTTGAGTTGGGCGTGGATCTCCATCGCGCACTCCACTGCGGTTTGCGAATGGAACTCCGCGGGGAACGATATCTTGAACAACACGTTTTCCATGACATAACTGCCATAGGGGCGCTGGAACGTGAAGGGCTGGCCCTTGAACAAAACGTCGTAAAAGCCCCAGGTTTTGGCGCTGAGCACCGATGGGTAGCCCATCTCGCCGGTCTTGGCGATGAGTGCCAGGCGCACGGCGCGGCTGGTGGCGTCGCCGGCCGCCCAGCTTTTGCGACTGCCCGTATTGGGGGCATGACGATAGGTTCGCAGGCTTTGGCCATCGACCCAGGCGAGCGAGACGGCGTTGATGATTTCTTCGCGGCTCAGGCCCAGCAGTTGCGCGACGACGGCGGTCGAGGCGACTTTGACCAAGACGACATGATCCAGGCCAACCTTGTTGAAGGAGTTTTCCAGGGCGATGCAGCCTTGGATTTCATGGGCCTTGATCATGCCCGTCAGGACGTCGCGCATGGTGAGTGGCGGTTTGCCGGTGGCAACGGCATTGCGCGATAGCCAGTCGGCGGTGGCGAGAATCCCGCCCAGATTATCCGACGGGTGGCCCCATTCCGCGGCCAGCCAGGTGTCGTTGAAGTCCAGCCAGCGGATCATGGCGCCGATATTAAAGGCGGCTTGCACCGGATCCAGCTGAAATTGTGTGCCGGGGACTTTGGCGCCATTCGGAACCACGGTGCCAGGCACGATAGGGCCCAACAATTTACGGCAAGCGGGATACTCCAGCGCTTCCAGGCCGCAACCCAGCGTATCGATCAGGCAATTGCGAGCTGTCTCATAGGCGAGACTGCTTTGAATGTCGTAGCCTAAGATGTAGTCGACGATGTCTGTCAGGACCTGATCGGCTTGCGGACGGACGTTGGAGATGTGAGCGGACATGCGGAACTCCTTCTGTACAGACCGCGCGTCGGCGCGGTGGAGGGCACGCGTGAATGCGTACCCTCGTTATCGGGGACAGGAGATGAGAGGCAGGGCAAATAGCATCGCAATCCAGAGGGAGTTATGGAAACCGGCTCGCGAGTCGGAGCAGGATACATAGCCTGCTTGAGTGAATCAGAGCGCATAGCTTGCCTGAACATTATCAACCACGTGGCATTACGGTGTCAGTGATAGCCTCAAAAATCATAGCCTGAAAAAGATTAATTGTTGACAATCTGGCTTATAAAAAACAGTTTGGCTATAATTTTCCTCGTAAAAATAGTTTGATTGTCGACATGTCCGAAAAAATCCTGACATTGCCGGTGAACGGCGCGACTGAGACAGAGACCTTGTCGGACCATGTGTTCCGAAAGATCCAGTCCGCCATCGTCAAAGGCGAAATCGCGCCCGGCAGCAAGATCTCCGAGCCTGAGCTGGCTCGCACCTACGGGATTAGCCGTGGGCCGCTGCGCGAGGCTATGCATCGGCTGGAGGGGCAGCGCTTGCTGGTGCGCGTGGCTCACGTGGGCGCGCGTGTCGTGTCGCTCAGTCAGCAAGAGCTGTGCGAGCTATACCAGATTCGAGAGTCGCTCGAAGGCATGGCCTGCCGCCTGGCCGCCGAGCGCATGACGCCGGCCGCCGTCAGCGAGCTGCGCCGGGTGCTCGAGGCGCATGAGCGCGACGAGGCTTTTCAGGCGGGTCGCGGCTACTACCAGCAAGAGGGGGACTACGACTTTCATTATCGTATCGTCCAGGGCAGTGGCAACCAGATGCTGATTCGCATGTTGTGCGATGAGCTCTATCAGTTGGCCCGCATGTATCGTATTCAATATTCGGCTACGCCTAATCGACCCCGCCAAGCGTTTACCGAACATCATCGCATTCTCGACGCTATCGCCGATGGCGATGGCGAATTGGCAGAACTCCTGATGCGCAGACACATCCGTGCATCCCGTCTCAACATTGAACATCAGATCGCGCAGGGCAACCTGCAGCACACCGAGGCCGAAGCATGAATACCCAATTTCGAAAGCCCCTGCCGGGCACCAGTCTGGACTATTTTGATGTGCGCGCCGCTGTCGATGCGATTGCGCCTGGCGCCTACGACACGTTGCCTTATACGTCACGTGTGTTGGCCGAAAACCTCGTGCGACGCTGTGATCCCGCGCTGTTGAACGACGCGCTGCGTCAATTGATCGAGCGCCGCCGCGATCTCGATTTCCCGTGGTTTCCGGCCCGCGTTGTCTGTCACGACATTCTGGGGCAGACGGCGCTGGTCGACTTGGCGGGTCTGCGCGATGCCATCGCCGAGAAGGGCGGCGACCCCGCCAAGGTCAATCCTGTCGTGCCGGTGCAGTTGATCGTGGATCACTCGTTGGCCGTCGAGCATGGTGGCTTTGAAGCCGATGCGTTTGAAAAGAACCGCGCGGTCGAGGATCGTCGCAACGAGGACCGATTCCATTTCATCGACTGGACACGCGAGGCGTTTCACAACATGGATGTCGTGCCGCCGGGCAACGGCATCATGCACCAGATCAACCTGGAGCGCATGTCGCCGGTGATCCATGCCCAGGAGGGCGTGGCGTATCCCGACACTCTGGTGGGCACCGATAGCCATACCCCTCATGTCGATGCCTTGGGCGTGTTCGCGATTGGCGTGGGCGGGCTGGAAGCCGAAAACGTCATGTTGGGCCGCGCGTCGTGGATGCGTTTGCCCGACATCGTGGGCGTCGAGCTCACGGGGCGTCGTCAGCCTGGTATCACGGCCACCGATATTGTGTTGACCTTGACCGAGTTCCTTCGCAAGGAAAAAGTCGTGGGCGCGTATCTGGAGTTTTATGGCGAAGGCGCATCCAGCCTCACGCTGGGCGATCGCGCGACGATTTCCAATATGGCGCCCGAGTATGGTGCGACAGCGGCCATGTTCTCGATCGATCAACAGACCATCGATTATCTGAAGCTCACGGGGCGTGAGGATGAGCAGGTGCGCCTGGTCGAAACCTACGCCAAAGTCGCGGGCTTGTGGTCCGATAGCCTGAGCCAGGTGCAATACGAACGCGTGCTGCATTTCGATCTGTCGAGCGTGGTGCGCACGATGGCTGGCCCTTCGAATCCGCATCGCCGGTTACCCGTGTCCGATCTGGCCGAGCGCGGTATTGCGGGTGTCGTGGAAAACCAGCCGAATCTGATGCCCGATGGCGCGGTCATCATCGCGGCCATCACCAGTTGCACCAATACCAGTAACCCGCGCAACGTCATCGCAGCCGCGCTGTTGGCGCGCAATGCCAACCGTGCGGGTTTGACGCGCAAGCCCTGGGTCAAGACGTCGCTCGCACCGGGATCCAAAGCCGTTGAGCTGTATCTGGACGAAGCCGGCCTGACGACAGAGCTGGAAAAACTGGGTTTTGGTATCGTCGCCTTCGCCTGTACGACGTGCAATGGCATGTCTGGCGCACTGGACCCCAAGATTCAGCAAGAGATCATCGACCGCGATTTGTATGCCACTGCCGTGTTGTCGGGGAATCGTAATTTTGACGGCCGTATCCACCCCTATGCCAAGCAGGCCTTCCTGGCATCGCCCCCGTTGGTCGTTGCATATGCGATTGCCGGCACGATCCGCTTTGATATCGAACAAGACGTACTGGGGCAAGACGTCAACGGCCAGGATATTCGCCTCAAAGACATCTGGCCCAGCGACGAAGAGATCGATGCCGTCGTCGCGACGGCCGTCAAGCCCGAGCAATTCCGCAAGGTCTACGCGCCGATGTTCGGGATTCGCGACCAACGCCGCGAGGCCGTGAGCCCCTTGTACGATTGGCGTCCTCAAAGCACCTATATTCGTCGCCCGCCGTACTGGGAAGGCGCGTTGGCAGGCGAACGCACGTTGCGCGGCATGCGTCCGCTTGCGGTGCTGGGCGACAACATCACCACCGACCATCTGTCGCCCTCGAACGCTATCCTGCTCGATAGCGCGGCTGGCGAATACCTGGCAAAAATGGGTTTGCCCGAAGAGGATTTCAACTCCTATGCCACGCATCGGGGCGATCACCTGACCGCGCAGCGCGCGACATTTGCCAACCCCAAGCTCTTTAACGAGATGGTGCGCAACGACGACGGCAGCGTCAAACAAGGCTCGCTGGCCCGTGTCGAACCCGAAGGCAAGACATTGCGTATGTGGGAGGCTATCGAGACCTATATGCAGCGCAAGCAACCGCTCATCATTGTGGCGGGGGCTGACTACGGACAGGGTTCGTCGCGCGACTGGGCGGCCAAGGGGGTGCGGTTGGCGGGCGTAGAGGCCATCGTGGCCGAAGGCTTCGAACGCATTCACCGCACCAACCTGCTTGGAATGGGCGTGTTGCCGCTCGAGTTCAAGCCGGGCACCGATCGCAAGACGCTGGCGCTTGATGGCACGGAAACCTATGACGTCACGGGCGAACGCAAGCCGCGCGTCGATCTGACGCTGATCGTGCATCGTCGCGATGGACAGACAGTGGAGGTTCCCGTGACCTGTCGACTCGATACGGCCGAGGAAGTCTCTATTTACGAGGCGGGCGGCGTGCTGCAGCGTTTTGCCCAGGACTTTCTCGAGGCAGAGTCCGCTGGCGTCGCCGCTAAGGCGGGTTAAACAAGGCTCCCTACCAGGCATTCCCGTTTTCAGGACCAGACTATGACTCACGCACCCCAGATCAAGATCCCCGCCACGTACATGCGCGGCGGCACGAGTAAAGGCGTATTTTTCAAGCTGACCGATTTGCCCGAGGCCGCACAGGTGCCCGGCCCCGATCGTGATGCGCTCTTGCTGCGCGTGATCGGCAGCCCGGATCCGTACGGCAAGCAGACTGACGGTATGGGCGCGGCAACGTCGAGCACCAGCAAAACCGTGATTCTGTCCAAGAGCACCCGGCCGGACCATGACGTGGACTACCTGTTTGGCCAGGTGTCCATTGATCAGCCCTTCGTCGACTGGAGCGGCAACTGCGGCAACCTGTCGGCCGCCGTCGGTCCGTTTGCGATTGCAAATGGACTAGTGGACGCACAACGCGTGCCCGAGAACGGCATCGCGATTGTGCGGATCTGGCAAGCCAATATTGGCAAAACCATCGTCTCTCATGTGCCCATCACCAACGGCCAGGTCCAGGAAACCGGCGACTTTGAACTGGATGGTGTGACGTTTCCGGCCGCCGAAGTCACGCTCGAGTTCATGGATCCAGCCGATGAAGGCGAGGGCGATAGCGGTTCCATGTTCCCCACCGGTAACATCGTGGACGAACTCGACGTGCCGGGCGTGGGTAAATTCCAGGCCACGTTTATCAACTCTGGCATTCCCACGATCTTTCTGAATGCTGACGCATTGGGCTATACCGGTGCCGAGTTGCAGGACGACATTAATAGCGATCCCGCCGCGCTCGCGCGTTTTGAAACCATCCGTGCCTATGGGGCGGTGCGCATGGGATTGATCAGTTCGCCGGAGCAGGCGGCAGGTCGTCAACACACACCCAAAGTCGCGTTCGTGTCCCCGCCCAAGGCCTACACCGCCTCCAGCGGTAAAACGATCTCGGAGAGTGACGTTGACGTATTGGTGCGCGCCTTGTCCATGGGCAAATTGCACCACGCCATGATGGGGACGGCCTCAGTTGCGATCGCGACGGCCGCCGCCGTGCCGGGTACCTTAGTCAATCTGGCCGCCGGTGGTGGCGCGCGTGATGGCGTGCGTTTCGGCCATCCGTCCGGCACGTTGCGCGTCGGAGCGCAAGCCCGCCAGGTCGATGGCAACTGGACCGTCACCAAGGCCATCATGTCACGCAGCGCGCGCGTGCTGATGGAGGGCTGGGTGCGTGTGCCGTGGGCACCGAATCGGGGGTAATTGCTGGATAGGCAGGCGCAGCAAGATCAGCCCCTATTTGTTGGTGGGATTTAGATGTTCAGGTGGCGTGAGATATCAGAATAGTTTGCTGGTGGTAGACGACTAGCGTCAGTACAATTCGATTCAAGATATGCCCACCTGAACAAGAAACAGCCATGCCAGAAACCGCCACCATTCTTGCTTTTGCCGCTATTTCACTGGGTATGGTCATGACACCCGGACCGAATATGATTTATTTGGTCTCGCGTTCTATCTGTCAGGGGCGGCGCGCAGGCGTCCTGTCGCTATTGGGCGTATTGCTGGGCTTCGTGTTTTACATGGTCAGTGCTGCGCTAGGTATTTCGGCACTGCTTTTCGCGGTTCCATATGCCTACGAAGCGCTATGCTACGGCGGTGCCCTGTACCTGCTTTATATGGCCTGGCAAGCGGTTCGCCCTGGCGGCCGCTCACCCTTTCAGGTCAAGGAATTGCCGCCAGACAGCCCTAAAAAGCTGTTCTTGATGGGCTTTCTTACCAATCTGCTGAACCCCAAAATCGCAGTCATGTATCTGTCGCTGCTGCCGCAGTTTGTCGACCCCGACAAGGGCAGCATCCTGACGCAATCCCTGGCTTTAGGATCCGTACAAGTCGCCATCAGCATCAGCATAAACCTGCTGATCGTCATCCTGGCCGGCAGCATCGCTTCCTTTCTCGCCACCCGGCCCACTTGGGCCGTTGCCCAACGATGGCTGATGGGCACCGTCCTGGCCGGCCTAGCCATCAGAATGATGCTCACTGCCCGGAGATAGTGAACGGCCGGTGTCGGCTTGATACGGAGGGCGAGGGCGCCAAAAGAACCCTCTCCGCCCCGAGTCCGAGCTAACCAATGGAAGAGCTTACTTCCGCTTTTCCAACGGCACGTACTTCTGATCATCCGGCCCGACATAGTTAGCCGTAGGACGAATGATCTTGTTATCGACACGCTGCTCGATCACGTGGGCGGACCAGCCCGCCGTACGCGCGATCACAAACAGCGGCGTAAACATCTCCGTCGGCACACCCATCATGTGATAGCTCACCGCCGAGAACCAGTCCAGGTTCGGGAACATCTTCTTGACATCCCACATCACCGTTTCCAGACGCTCCGCAATATCGAACATCTTTGTGCTGCCCGCCTTCTTTGACAGCTTTTGGGCAACGTCCTTGATGACCTTATTGCGCGGATCCGAAACCGTGTAGACCGGGTGGCCAAAGCCGATAATGACTTCCTTGGCTTCAACGCGGCGGCGGATATCCGCCTCGGCCTCGTCCGGGCTGTCATAGCGCTTTTGCACTTCGAACGCCACCTCGTTAGCGCCACCGTGCTTCGGACCCCGCAGAGCGCCGATGCCGCCGGTGATCGCCGAATACATATCCGAGCCCGTGCCGGCAATCACGCGACTGGTAAACGTCGAGGCATTGAACTCGTGCTCGGCGTACAGGATCAGCGACGTATGCATTGCGCGAACCCAATCGTCCGACGGTTTTTTGCCGTGCAGCAAATGCAGGAAATGACCGCCGATGCTGTCGTCGTCCGTTTGGACGTCGATGATGCGACCGTTATGGCTGTAGTGATACCAGTACAACAGGGCGGATCCCAGATTCGCCATCAGGCGGTCGGCGATGTCCCGGGCGCCGGGAATATTGTGATCGTCCTTCTCGGGCAACACGCAGCCCAGGACCGACACGGCCGTACGCATCACATCCATGGGATGGCTCGATGCCGGCAGGCTTTCCAGCGCATTTTGCAATTGTGCCGGCAGGCCGCGCAGGGAGCGCAGTCGTTCTTTGTAAGCCTTGAGTTCGGCCTTGGTGGGCAACTTGCCGTGCACCAGCAAATGGGCGATTTCTTCGAATTCGGCTTCGCCAGCAAAATCCAGAATGTCATAGCCGCGGTAGTGCAGGTCATTACCGGTGCGACCTACCGAGCACAGGGCTGTATTACCGGCGACAACGCCAGACAGCGCTACGGATTTTTTTGGCTTGAAGCCCGCTTTTTCTTCGGTGGAGGCGCTGGCGGTTTGGGGTGTTGTTCCAGCGCTTTGCTTCTTGGGCGACGTGCTCATGTCTCTGACTCCTTGCCCTGATGGGCATGAATGGGGCGAAAGTTGACTTGCAACGCGGGTCGATGCGACAACACGTATCGACCCGCGCGAAAATTACTTGCCTTTACCTTGCTGGAACAGCGCATCCAGTTGCGACTCGAAAGCATGGTAGCCGATGCGATCGTACAGCTCGTCGCGGGTTTGCATCGTATCCAGCACGTTCTGTTGGTGGCCGTCGCGGCGGATGGCCTGGTACACGTTCTCGGCGGCCTTGTTCATGGCGCGGAAAGCCGACAGCGGATACAGCACCATGCCGACACCCACGCTGCCCAGTTCCTCGACGGAGAACAGCGGGGTCTTGCCGAATTCAGTGATGTTGGCCAGCAGCGGCACGCTGACCGCCTTGGCAAAACGCTCATAGGTAGGCAGGTCGTAGGCGGCTTCGGCAAAGATGGCGTCAGCACCGGCCTCGACGCACGCCAGGGCGCGCTCGATGGCCGCATCCACGCCATGCGAGGCGATCGCATCGGTACGCGCAATCAGGTAGAAATCGGAATCGATTCGTGCATCGGCGGCCGCTTTGACGCGGTCAGCCATTTCCTGGGTGCTGACGATTTCTTTGCCCGGACGATGGCCGCAACGCTTGGCGCCGACCTGGTCTTCGATATGGCAACCCGCCGCGCCGAACTTGATCAGGCTTTTGATGGTGCGCGCGATATTGAACGCCGACGGACCAAAACCGGTGTCGATGTCGACGATGAGGGGGACGTCGCATACGTCCGTGATACGGCGTACGTCGGTCAATACATCGTCCAGGGTATTGATGCCCAGGTCGGGTAAACCGAGCGAGCCGGCGGCGACACCGCCCCCCGAGAGGTAAATGGCGCGGTACCCGGCACGCTTGGCCAGCAGGGCGTGGTTGGCGTTGATGGTGCCAATGATTTGTAGCGGATTTTCTTCGGCCAAGGCTTGGCGAAAGAGAGCACCAGGAGAAGTGGGGCGGGTCATGGACGAGTCTCCGAGGATTAGGGCTGGACGCTCAGTCGGGCGCCCTGTGGCCTGATTGATAGTGCAGAAAATGCCGTCTACGTACTCTGACGATGCGCTCGGGTAGCACTGCCGCATGCATCGACCAGCCGCTTGGGCTGCGCAATAAATCTGTTTCCTTGGTGGCAGCGGATCTGCGCTGCTGTCAACGACGGGCAGGCTTGTACACAGGGCGCCTTCATCACGCCATGAGGCATGGTGATGGAAAAGACACAGATTTATTGCGGCGCGGAAAATACCGCGCCGCCCGCCAGGCCGGAGCCTGGCAGCTTGCGGGAATTACTTCAGCAGGTCTTTCACGCCGTCGCGCTCTTCGAGCAGCTCTTTCAGCGTGAAGTCCAGGCGCTCGCGCGAGAAGGCGTCGATTTCCAGGCCTTCGACACGCTTGTATTCGCCGTTTTCGGTGGTGACCGGCACGCCGTAGATGATGCCTTCGGGGATGCCGTAGGAACCGTCGGACGGAATACCCATGGTGACCCACTTGCCGTTGCTGCCCAGGATCCAGTCATGCACATGGTCGATGGCGGCGTTGGCGGCCGAAGCGGCCGACGACAGACCACGAGCTTCGATGATGGCGGCGCCACGCTTGCCCACGGTGGGGATAAAGGTGTCGCGGTTCCAGGCGTCGTCGTTGATCAGCTTGGTCAGGCTTTCACCGCCCACCGTGGCAAAGCGGAAGTCCGGATACATGGTGGGCGAGTGGTTGCCCCATACGATCAGGTTTTCGATATCGGCAACGGCCTTGCCCGACTTGGCTGCCAGTTGCGACAGGGCACGGTTGTGATCCAGGCGCAGCATGGCGGTGAAGTTCTTGGCGGGCAGATCCGGCGCCGACTTCATGGCGATGTAGGCGTTGGTGTTGGCGGGGTTGCCGACGACCAGGACTTTGACGTCACGGCTGGCGACGTCGTTCAAAGCCTTGCCCTGAGCGGTGAAAATCTGGGCGTTGACGCTCAGCAGGTCTTTGCGTTCCATGCCGGGGCCGCGGGGGCGCGCGCCGACCAGCAGTGCCACGTCAGCGTCTTTGAACGCGGTGCGGGGGTCGCTGTGAGCGGTGATTTCCTGCAGCAACGGGAAAGCGCAGTCATCGAGTTCCATGATGACGCCCTGCAGGGCTTTTTGCGCTTTTTCGTCGGGGATTTCCAGCAGTTGCAAAATGACCGGCTGGTCTTTACCTAGCATTTCGCCGGAGGCGATGCGAAACAGGAGGGCGTAACCGATTTGGCCGGCGGCGCCGGTGACGGCGACACGCAAGGCAGGCTTGGACATGAAGATTCTCCGTGATGAGTTCTGTGAGACAACAATCTCGCAATCAGTTTAATCGCAGGGCGTCGCCGGATGCGCCGTCCGTGGTGTTTAAAGTGGCGTAAATCCTAGATCGAATTTACGTATACGTCAATTGCTCTTATGTTTTATATAAGACATAAGACGTTGGACAGTGGCGCGCCAGTTATGCCACAATGCGGCGTTTGGCCGGCATCCTGTATTCATGGCACATAGCGGCCATGCCCGCCGACAAACACAGTACCGAAAACAACGATCATGGCAGACCCCAGGCCCGAACCTCCGCTACGCAATCGCGCCGCCCGACCGGCGGGCGAGGGGGCCGCTTTCAGTCCGCTGTATCGTCAGATCAAAGACTTGCTGGTGCAGGGCCTCGAGCGTGGCGAATGGAAGCCCGGCGAGTTGATCCCCAGCGAGATCGACCTGGCCGCGCGCTTTCAGGTCAGCCAGGGCACCGTACGCAAAGCCGTCGATGAGCTCGCCGCCGAGCACCTGCTGCTGCGTCGCCAAGGCAAGGGTACCTTTGTTGCCACCCACCACGAAGCCCGTGTCCGTTACCGCTTTCTCCGGCTCGCCGCTGATGTCGAAGGCGAGAGCGGGCGCGCCGAAAGCCGTATCCTCGAGTGCCGCCGCCAGAGTGCGCCTGCCGAAATCGCGCGGGCACTGGAGTTGCGCACCGGCGAAACCGTTGTCATGATCCGCCGCCAGTTGTCCATGAATCATCGCCCCACGGTCATTGATGACATCTGGCTGCCTGGCCCAGTCTTTCGGGGCCTGACACTCGAGGTTCTCAAGGCCAACAAGGCGCCGCTGTATGGTCTGTTCGAGACCGAATTCGGCGTCAGTATGGTTCGCGCCGACGAAAAACTACGCGCTGTAGAGGCGCCCGCCGAGATCGCGGGATTGTTGGGCGTCACGCCGGGCTCTCCGCTGTTACAGGTCGATCGCGTGTCTTATACCTATGGCGACCGACCAGTGGAAATTCGTCGTGGACTCTACTTGACTGATCACTACCATTACCGCAATAACTTGAATTGATGAGCTTTTTTCCTACGATTTGATACCAACCGTTCTCTAGGCGAAAATAGAGCGTTTGCCCGAAAGGGCGGCTCCACTTTCGTTGTCACGAATCCCTAGCACCGTAACACCGAGGCCGTCATGACCGACACCGCTGCCAAGCCACGCCCGCAGTTTCGCAATATAGGTATTGCGCAAATCGCCAAATATCGCCTGCCCCTGGCAGGAAAATTGTCCATCTTGCACCGCGTCAGCGGCGCGTTGTTGTTTCTCTGTCTTCCCTTGGTCATTCTGCCGTTGTTCGCGGCCAGCGTGGCCTCGCCCGAAAGTTACGCCCAGATCGCCGAGTACGCAGGCAATCCGATAGTCAAGCTGGTGTTCCTGGCATTGGTGTGGGGTTATCTGCACCATTTCTGTGCCGGCATCCGTTACCTGGTGCTGGATCTGCATATCGGTATCGACAAGATCTCGGCCCAGAAAAGCGCTGGCGTCGCCTTTGGTGTCAGCCTGGCGCTGACCGTCGTCTTCGCCCTCAAACTATTCGGAGTTCTGTAATGGCTGAAACCAAAAACTATGGCCCCAAGCGCCTGGTTGTGGGGGCCCACTACGGCGTGATCGACTTTATCGCGCAACGCATTACGGCGGTCATCATGGCCGTGTATACCCTGGTACTGATCGTCGGCCTGCTCGTCATGCCGTCGTTCTCCTACGAAAACTGGAAGGCGTTGTTTACCTTCCACGTTGGGGCACTTCCTGTTGGCCAATTGCTGGCCACCTTGTTTTTCTTTGCGTTGACCTGGCACGCCTGGATCGGTGTGCGCGACATTTGGATGGATTACGTCAGGCCCACAGGCGTGCGCCTGTTGCTGCAAGTGCTGACTATCCTCTGGTTGGTCGCATCGATTGTCTATTTCGCGCAAATCATCTGGAGTATCTAAGCCGTGGTCTCTGTCACGAAATCCCTGCCGCGCCGCCAATTTGATGTGGTCGTCGTCGGTGCCGGCGGAGCCGGCATGCGCTGTTCCTTGCAACTGGCCCAAGCCGGCCTGTCGGTTGCGGTTCTGTCCAAAGTTTTCCCCACCCGTTCGCACACCGTGGCGGCTCAGGGCGGCGTCAGTGCCTCGTTGGGCAACATGAGCGAAGACAACTGGTACTGGCATATGTACGACACCGTCAAGGGGTCGGACTGGCTGGGTGACCAGGATGCCATCGAATTCATGTGCCGCGAAGCCCCCAACGCCGTGTACGAACTCGAGCATTTCGGCATGCCGTTTGACCGCAACGCCGATGGCACCATATACCAGCGTCCATTCGGTGGACACACCGCCAATTTCGGTGAAAAACCGGTGCAACGTGCCTGTGCCGCGGCCGACCGTACCGGCCACGCCCTGTTGCACACGCTGTATCAGCGTAACGTCGCCGCCCGCACGCAGTTCTTCGTCGAATGGATGGCGCTGGATCTGCTGCGCAACGAAGACGGCGACGTCGTCGGTGTAACGGCGCTCGAAATGGAAACGGGCGACATTTACATCCTGGAAGCCAAGACCACGGTGCTGGCCACCGGTGGCGCCGGCCGTATCTGGGCCGCCTCCACCAACGCCTTCATTAATACCGGCGATGGCCTGGGTATGGCAGCGCGCGCCGGTATCCCTTTGCAAGACATGGAATTCTGGCAATTCCACCCGACCGGCGTGGCCGGCGCGGGCGTCTTGATTACCGAAGGTGTGCGCGGCGAAGGCGGCATCCTGTTGAACAAGGATGGCGAGCGCTTCATGGAGCGCTATGCGCCCACGCTCAAGGACTTGGCCCCGCGTGACTTCGTGTCCCGCTCGATGGACCAGGAAATCAAAGAAGGCCGGGGTTGCGGTCCCGATGGCAGCTACGTGGTGCTCAAGCTTGATCACCTTGGGGCTGACGTTATCAACAAACGTTTGCCGTCGATTCGTGAAATCGCGATCAAGTTCGGCAACGTCGACCCGATCAAGGAACCGATCCCGGTGGTGCCGACCATCCACTATCAGATGGGTGGGATTCCGGCCAACTATCATGGTCAGGTGTTGTCGCGCGTCAATGGCGAAAACAAGATCGTCAATGGTTTGTACGCGGTGGGTGAGTGCGCGGCCGTGTCTGTCCACGGTGCGAACCGCCTGGGCACCAACTCGCTGCTGGATCTGATCGTGTTTGGCCGTGCGACCGGCAACCACATCGTGAATTCGCATCCCGAACGCCAGCACGCGCACCAGCCCGTGCCCCAAGCGGCTGTCGATTTCTCGCTGGATCGCCTTGCCAAGCTCGAAGGCCGTACCTCGGGCGAAAAGACGCAAGACGTCGCCAACGCGATCCGTGTGTCGATGCAGCGTCACTGCGGCGTGTTCCGTACGTTGGACTTGCTCAACGAAGGCGTGGGTCAGATCGAAGATCTGGCCAAGCAAGCCGAGCATCTTTACTACAAGGACAAGTCCCAGGTTTTCAACATGGCCCGCATCGAGGCACTAGAAGTTGCCAATATGACTGAAGTGGCGCGCGCCACCATCAAATCGGCCGCGAGCCGTCTGGAGAGCCGTGGCGCCCATGCATTGGATGACCACCCCCTTCGCGACGACGACAACTGGCTCAAGCATACCCTCTGGTATTCCGAAGGCAGCCGTCTGGAATATAAGCCCGTCCAAATGAAGCCGATGACGGTCGAGTCCTTCCCGCCTAAAGCGCGTACTTTCTAAGCAGGATTCTGTGATGAGCACTAAAAGAATCGTCAAATTCGAAATCTACCGCTACGATCCGGACAAGGACGAGCGCCCGTACATGCAAAAGCTGGACGTCGAACTCCAGCCGACCGACAAGATGCTGCTTGACGCGCTGGTGCGTATCAAGAACGACGTGGACGACAGTCTGTCGCTGCGCCGTTCGTGCCGCGAAGGCGTGTGCGGTTCTGACGCCATGAACATCAATGGCAAGAACGGCCTGGCATGCACGACCAACCTGCGCGAGCTTAAACAACCTATCGTGCTTAAGCCGTTGCCTGGTCTGCCGGTGATCCGAGATTTGATCGTGGACATGACCCACTTTTTCAATCAGTATCACTCTGTTCGCCCGTATCTGATCAACGACGCGCCGCCGCCTGAGCGCGAGCGCCTGCAGTCGCCCGAAGCCCGCGAAGAGCTCGATGGTCTGTACGAGTGCATTCTGTGTGCCTGCTGCTCGACATCCTGCCCGTCCTTCTGGTGGAACCCCGACAAGTTCGTGGGCCCCGCCGGCCTGTTGCAAGCCTATCGTTTCATCGCGGATAGCCGCGACGAAGCCACGGGTGCCCGTCTGGACAACCTGGAAGACCCGTACCGCCTGTTCCGTTGCCATACCATCATGAATTGCGTGGACGTCTGTCCCAAGGGTCTGAACCCCACCAAGGCAATTGGCAAAATCAAGGAACTGATGGTGCGTCGTACTGTCTAGTTAATACGGTAAAGAGATCAATATGAGCGGTTTGACTGAACTTGAACGGGCACGCCTTCGGTGGCGGGCACGCCGCGGGCTGCTCGAAAATGATTTGATCATTACCCGTTATCTGGATGCGTACGAAACGCAGCTCACCGATGAGGACGTCAGCGCGTTGACGCAGTTGTTCGATCTGGGTGACAACGACTTGCTCGATTTGCTGTTGGCGCGCACAGAGCCCGAAGGGGCAATCGATACGCCACGGTTGCGAGAGATCATCGGAAAAATGCGTGAGCTCTGATTAATTTTGAGGAAATATGCGATGAATCTGTCTGATAAGAAAGCCACTCTATCGTTCTCGGACGGCTCTAAGCCGATCGAGTTTCCCGTGTACAAGGGCACGGTCGGCCCGGAAGTCATCGACATCCGCAAGCTGTATGGCCAAACTGGCATGTTTACGTTCGACCCCGGCTTTATGTCGACGGCGGCGTGCGAGTCGGCTATTACGTACATCGACGGCGACAAGGGCGAATTGCTGTATCGCGGCTATCCCATCGAGCAGTTGGCGGTGAATTGCGATTTCCTCGATATCTGCTATCTGATCATGAACGGCGAACTGCCCAACCGTGATCAAAAAACCGACTTTGATTCGCAGGTGACGCATCACACGTTGGTCAACGAGCAATTGCATCTTTTCCTGCGCGGTTTCCGTCGCGATGCGCATCCGATGGCTGTGTTGACGGGCCTGGTGGGCGCGCTGTCGGCGTTCTATCATGACTCGACTGACATCACCAACCCGCAGCATCGCCATATCTCGGCGATTCGCCTGATCGCCAAGATGCCGACCCTGGTGGCGATGGCTTACAAGTTCTCGGTAGGCCAGCCGTTCATCTACCCGCAGAACGACATGTCGTACACCGGCAACTTCCTGCGCATGATGTTCGCGACGCCCTGCGAAGAGTACAAGGTCAACGAGGTCGTTGAGCGCGCACTCGATCGTATTTTCATCTTGCACGCCGACCACGAGCAAAATGCCTCGACCTCGACCGTACGTCTGTGCGGTTCGTCGGGTACGAATCCGTTCGCGGCGATTTCCGCGGGTGTGGCTTGCTTGTGGGGCCCGGCTCACGGTGGCGCCAACGAAGCGTGCTTGCAGATGCTCGAAGAACTCCAGGCCAATGGTGGCGTGGACAAGGTCGGCGAGTTCATGGAGAAGGTCAAGGACAAGAACTCGGGCGTTCGCCTGATGGGCTTTGGCCACCGTGTCTACAAGAACTACGATCCGCGCGCGAAGTTGATGCAAGAGACGTGCAAGGAAGTCCTGCAGTCGCTGGGCCTGGAAAACGATCCACTGTTCAAGCTGGCGATGGAACTGGAGCGTATTGCTCTGGAAGACGATTATTTCGTGTCGCGCAAGCTCTACCCGAACGTGGACTTCTACTCGGGTATCGTTCAACGCGCCATTGGCATTCCGACGTCGCTGTTTACGGCCATCTTCGCGTTGGCACGTACGGTGGGCTGGATCGCCCAGTGGAACGAAATGCTGTCGGATCCGGATTACAAAATTGGCCGTCCGCGCCAATTGTTCACTGGCTCGGTCACGCGTGATGTGCCTTCGATGGATAACCGTTAATTTGCTTCGTCGGTCTCTGCTTCGTTAGTGAGGTAGGGATTGATTGCATTGTTAAAAAGCCATGCGTCTTTGGATGCGTGGCTTTTTTGCTTCTGCGGGGGTGTCGCTATTAAGACGTCCCGGCCGCGCGCTTGGAAGCGATACCGGCGTAATCGCNGCGGCTCGGCCCAACCAGGGGCCTCGGCCCGCGCTGCGCGCGGGCTGCCCTTGCTCAAAACGCCGGTATCGCTTCCAAGCGCGCGGCCGGGACTCGCGTTAACTGCATGCCCTGGTGGTGTTATGCAATGTTCATTGCATCGGGTGCTCTTGGTGGCACGTGATGCATTGATTCGCCCTGGGATTACATGCCTATGCCGCGTGCCATTAGTGCGGCGAATAGGGGGAGGAGGACTAGCAGGTGGACTTCTACCATGACCCAGCGGCGGGCGCGTTTGATTTGCAGCGGGGCCGGGAGATATGTTGAGTCAAGTTTGGCCTGTTTGTTCCATTTGATGAAGGCGATCGTGGGGGGGATGGAACAGAGGGCGATGAGGATGAATACGCCGAATTTGGCGTGGAACCAGGGGTTGGCCATGTAGAAGGCCGCGCCTTTGGCGCCGAAAATCAGGCGCAGGACGCCGGTGATCAGGACGGCGATGGCGCTTGCGGCGTACACGCGATCGTAAATGGCGAGGCGGCGCAGGGTGGGGGTGGTCAGAGTGGGCCGCAGCAAGACGGTTTGTGCGGTCATGGCGACGATCAGCAGGAAGATGGCAAGGTAGTGAATCCAGGCGAGCAGGGCGTCTTGCAACATCGATACCTCGAGGTGGTTGAGATGAAAGGAGGGTGCTACGGAGCGGGGCCTATTAGCGAATCGCCGAAGGCTGTTGGACAAGCGATGTGTCCAAGGCTTTCGCGAGCAAAAAAAGCCACGCGGCAGCCACTGCGTGGCTTTGCTGCCTCCCAAGGCGTGTTTTTATTTTGGGATGGCCCCGCAATAAAAAAGGCGGACCAGAGGGAGCGCTGGTCCGCCTAGGCTAGCACATCGGCTTTTACGCAGAGTGCTTTTCGGCTGCCTCTTGCTGGGCATCCACGACGGCGAGTGCCGTCATGTTGACGATACGGCGCACGGTGGCGCTGGTGGTCAGGATGTGTACAGGGCGAGCGGCGCCCAACAGGATGGGACCCATGGCGATGCCGTTGCTGCCGGTCATTTTCAACATGTTGTAGGTGATGTTGCCCGTGTCGAGATTGGGCATGACCAACAGGTTTGCCCGGCCTTTGAGTTGGCTGTCGGGGTAGGCCTGTTGACGGATGCTTTCCGACAGGGCGGCGTCGGCGTGCATTTCTCCGTCGACTTCCAGTGAGGGCGCGCGTTGCGCCACGATGCGGCGTGCTTCGGACATTTTGCGCGACGATTCGGTCGAGCGACTGCCGAAGTTGGAGTGCGAGAGCAGGGCAGCCTTGGGCACGACGCCAAAGCGACGCATTTCGTGAGCGGCTTGCATGGTGATGTTGGCGACTTGTTCGGCCGACGGGTTTTCGTTGACATGCGTGTCAGTGACGAACAGCGTTTGGTCGGGCAGCATGAGCACGTTCAGCGCGGCATAGGTTTGTCCCGCTTTGCGGCCAATGATCTCGTCGACGTACTTCAACTGGTTGTCGTATTGGCTGGCGACTCCGCACAGCAATGCATCGGCATCGCCACGTTGCAGCAGCAAGGCGCCGATGAGCGTGTTGTGCTTGCGGATCATGGCTTTGGCGATGGCGGGGGTGACGCCTTCGCGGCCCTTCAGTTGGTAGTACGCGTTCCAGGTTTCGTTGAAACGGCTGTCGTCTTCGGGGTCGACGATCTCGATGGTTTCGCCGGGAATCAGGCGCAGGCCGGCTTTTTTGATGCGCATTTCGATGACGGACGGGCGCCCCACGAGGATGGGCTGCGCCAGTTTTTCATCGACAACGGTTTGCACTGCGCGCAGGACGCGTTCGTCTTCGCCGTCGGCATAGATCACGCGCTTGGGTGCTTGTTTGGCCTGGGCGAAAAGGGGGCGCATCAGTTGGCCCGAGTGGTACACAAAGCCCAGCAGTTTTTGGCGGTAGGCTTCGATGTCCTCGATAGGGCGAGCGGCGACGCCGGAGTCGGCGGCGGCCTGAGCGACGGCGGGGGCGATTTGGACGATCAGGCGTGGATCGAAGGGCTTGGGAATGATGTATTCCGGGCCGAACGACAGGTCCTGGCCAGCATAGGCGTGGGCGACTTCGTCATTTTGTTCGGCCTGTGCCAGCTCGGCAATGGCCTTGACGCAAGCCAGCTTCATTTCCTCGGTGATGCGCGAGGCACCCGCATCCATGGCGCCGCGGAAGATGAAGGGAAAGCACAAGACGTTGTTGACTTGGTTCGGATAGTCCGAGCGGCCGGTGGCGATGATGCAGTCGGGGCGCGCGGCGCGGGCGACTTCGGGACGGATCTCGGGTTCGGGGTTGGCCAGTGCCAGGATCAGCGGCTTGTCGGCCATGGTCTTGACCATGTCGGCAGTCAGTACGCCCGGGGCGGAGCAGCCCAGGAATACGTCAGCATCGCGCACGACGTCGGCCAGGGTGCGGGCGTCGGTTTTCTGCGCGTAGCGCTTTTTGTTGGGCTCCATGTTTTCGTCGCGGCCTTGCCAGATCACGCCGCGTGAGTCCACGACATAGATGTTCTCTAGCTTGATGCCCAGGTTAACCAGCAAGTCCAGGCAGGCAATGGCGGCCGCGCCCGCACCGGACACGGCCAGCTTGACCTTGCCGATATCTTTGCCTACGACCTTCAGTCCGTTCAGAATGGCGGCCGACGAGATGATGGCGGTGCCGTGCTGATCGTCGTGAAAGACGGGGATCTTCATGCGCTCGCGTAGCTTCTTCTCGATGTAGAAGCACTCGGGGGCTTTGATGTCTTCGAGGTTGATGCCGCCCAGTGTCGGTTCCAGCGCCGCAATGATGTCAACCAGTTTGTCGGGGTCGTTCTCGGCCAGTTCGATGTCGAACACGTCGATGCCGGCAAATTTCTTGAACAGGCAGCCTTTGCCTTCCATGACGGGTTTGGCGGCCAGCGGGCCGATGTTGCCCAAGCCCAGTACCGCAGTGCCGTTCGTGATCACGCCCACCAGGTTGGCGCGGGACGTGTACATCGAGGCGGCGTCTTCACCCTGGTCGAAAATGGCCATGCAGGCGGCTGCGACGCCGGGCGAATAGGCCAGCGAGAGGTCGTCCTGGTTTGCCAGTGTCTTGGTCGGTACGACCGAGATTTTGCCGGGGGTGGGATAGGCGTGATAATCAAGCGCCCGTTTGGTTAAGGTTTCGTCCATGATGGTGAAGGCCTATGCTGCACTGCTAACAAAGTAAAAAACGGGCCTGCAACAGGCCCGTCCGGGAATCGCGAAAGCACATATTTCAACAGAAAGCGAGGCGCGATGGTTGTTGCAGTGCAGCGAATCAACTTAACCAGGGGGGCGCGACGCGCAGCGAAGCACCCAGTTGTTCGCGGAGTACATCGCGCGCCGCTTGATGCTTCGGGTCCTGGTCGCAGAGCAGATCCAGGGCGTGCAACGCGATCCAGTCGGCGCTGACTTCAAAGAAGTCCCGCAAACGGGCGCGCGTATCGCTGCGGCCGAAACCGTCGGTACCCACCACGCGAAAAGGGGCGTGGACCCAGGCGCGGATCTGCTCGGGCACCGCACGGACATAGTCACTGGCGGCAACGACGGGAACGGCGTCGGGTAAACATTGTTCCAGCCAGCTTTGTGGGGGTGGGGAGCTCAGACCCAGGGCCCGGTCACGTTCGCAGGCTCGGCCATCGCGCGCCAGTTCAGAGAAACTCGTGACACTCCAGACCTCGGTGGCGATACCGAAGTCTTGCTCCAGCCGTTGGGCTGCACGTTGGGCCTCGTTGAGCATGGGCCCGGCCGCAAGCAGCCGCAGATGGGCGGGCGCCTGGGTGCAGGATTCCCCATCACCCGGGTTCGTCTGTGCTAGTCCGTCCGGTTGTGCAGCCCGAACTCGATGCATGCCTCGCAAAATGCCTTCGCGTGCTTGCTCGTTGGGCAGGTTGGGTTGGGCAAGATTTTCGTTGGTGACGGTCAGGTAATAGAACTCGTCGCATTGCTGGTCCAGCATGCGCTGCGTGCCGTGCTCGAGAATGACCGCGACCTCGTAGGCGTAGGCCGGATCGTAGGCGCGACAGTTGGGAACCGTGGACGCGATTAAATGGCTGGCGCCATCTTGATGCTGCAGGCCTTCGCCACCCAGCGTCGTGCGGCCCGAGGTCGCGCCGATCAAAAAACCGCGCGTGCGTTGATCCGCCGCCGCCCAGATCAGATCGCCGACGCGCTGAAAACCGAACATTGAATAATAAATATAGAAAGGCAGCATCGGCAGGTCATTGACCGAATAGCTGGTGCCGGCGGCCGTCCAGGACGAGATGGCGCCTGCCTCGGTGATGCCTTCTTCCAGAATTTGTCCGTCCAGGGCTTCGCGGTAGTGCAGCACCGAGCCGATGTCTTCGGGTTCGTATAACTGGCCCTGCGCCGAGTAAATACCGATCTGGCGAAACAGGTTGGCCATGCCAAACGTACGGGCCTCGTCGGCAACGATGGGCACGATGCGCTTGCCTAGCGTCTCGTCCTTGAGCAGTCCGCCCAGCATGCGCACGATAGCCATCGTGGAGGACATTTCTTTTCCATCGGCCTGCAAGGCGAATCGGGCCCATTGTTCGATGGGAGGCGTGGGCAGGCGAGGGGATGTCGTGCGGCGGCGTGGCAAATGGCCGCCCAGCGCGGCTCGGCGCGCTTGCAGGTAGCGCAGCTCCGCGCTGTCTGCCGTGGGTTTGTAGAACTTCAAGGCTAGGCAGTCGGCATCCGAAATGGGGAGGGCGAATCGGTCACGAAAGGCCAGCAGGGCTTGGTCGTCCAGCTTTTTCTGCTGGTGCGTGGTCATCTTCCCCTGGCCGGCGGTACCCATCCCGTAGCCCTTTTTGGTTTGTGCCAGAATGACCGTGGGCTGGCCACGGTGGTGTGCCGCGCGATGATAGGCAGCGTAGATCTTGACGATATCGTGGCCGCCGCGGCGCAATCGGTCGATCGCTTCGTCGGACCAGTCCGCCACCAACGCGGCGAGTTCGGGATTTTGATTGAAGAAATGGGCGCGGTTATAGGCGCCATCATTGGCCGCGAAAGTCTGGAATTGTCCATCGACGGTATGGGCAAAGGCGCGTGCGAGTGCGCCATCCGTGTCGCGTGCCAGCAGAGCATCCCAATCCCCGCCCCAGACCAGCTTGATGACATTCCAGCCCGCGCCGGCGTATAGCGTTTCCAGTTCGTCGATGATGCGGCCATTACCTCGGACCGGGCCGTCCAGGCGTTGCAGATTACAGTTCACGACGAACACGAGATTGTCGAGTTTTTCGCGGGCGGCCAGCGTCAGCGCCGCAATGGACTCGGGTTCGTCCATTTCGCCGTCGCCAAACAGTCCCCAGACTTTGCGATCGGATGGCTGTGCCAACGAACGGTGCTCAAGGTATCGCATGAAGCGCGCTTGATAAATGGCATTGATGGGGCCGATGCCCATCGACCCCGTGGGGAACTGCCAAAAATCGGGCATCAGCCACGGATGCGGATAGGAGGACAAGCCGCGCAAACCACGCTCGCGGGCAGTGATCTCCTGGCGGAAATGGGCTAGATCGTCCTCGCCTAGAAAGCCGTCAAGAAAGGCACGGGCGTACACCCCCGGAGCCGAGTGTGGCTGCAAATAGACCAGATCGCCGGCAAAGTTGTCGGTCGGCGCGCGGAAAAAATGATTGAAGCCAACCTCGAACAAATCGGCGGCCGAGGCGTAGCTGGCGATATGGCCGCCGAGCTCGCCATGTGCCTGATTGGCACGCACCACCATGGCCAGGGCATTCCAGCGATTGATCGATGCAATGCGCTCCTCGATGGCCAAGTCGCCCGGAAAAGGCGGCTCGTGGCGCAGCGCGATCGTATTGAGATAGGCACTGCGCGTCTGCCCGCCGGCGCGTACCCCCAGTGTCGCCGCCTGGCCGAGCAACGCATCCAGTACGTAGGCGGCGCGGGCAATACCCGCAGTCTGGACCAGCGAGAGCAGCGCCTCGCGCCATTCAGTGGTTTCTTCGGGGTCGAGGTCGTCGATCAGGGGCGAGATCACAGTGTCGAGCATGGCGATGGAAGTCTCCGTGTAGACGTCCATCCTAGCGCGTTCGTGCTGGCATAAGTCATCGAATATGCGCCATAAAACCGCCTGTGGCAGCATAATAATTGGGGAATTCAAAAATTAAAGGATAAATATGCTGACTGCCGCGCTGGATGCCATTGATCGTCGCATTTTGGGTATTTTGCAGACGGACTCCAACCTGACCAATGTTGAGTTGGCACGCCGCGTCCATTTGTCGCCCTCGCCCTGCCTGGCGCGCGTCAAGGCTCTCGAGGCGGCGGGCGTCATCCGGGGGTATGTGGCGCTGGCTGATCCCCTGCAGTTGGGATTGAGTTTGAATGTATTTATTCAGGTCAGTTTGGAAAAGCAGATCGAGCCCGAACTCGAGCGCTTCCAGAATGCCATGGCCGAATGTCCCGAGGTCATGGAGTGCTATCTGATGAGTGGCGATTCAGACTATTTGTTGCGCGTGGTGGTGCCCGACATCCAGGGGTTGGAGCACTTTGTGGTGAGCCGCTTGTCGCGCATCCCGGGAGTGCGCAATATTCGGTCGGGGTTCGCGTTAAAGCAGGTCAAATACCAGACCGCGCTGCCGCTGAGCTGACCCGTGCAGAGAAAAGGAGGGCGTTGAGAGGCGCGCAGGCCCGGTGACGGTGCCGTCTGGCGCTGGCGCCAGACGCGGCGCTTACGAGGCCGCCTGCAGCCAGGGCGCACGGCCGCCCAGCTCATGCAGGTGCTGAAGAAAATGCTCGGTCCGCGCGGAGCGGGCCTTGCGCGACGCCACCAGCGCCACGATGTTGGCGTCGGGCAAGTGCCAACCCGGCAGCAGTTCCACCAGCCGGCCCTGGCGCAGCAGGTCGGCGACGTCCCATTCGGAGCGCACCAGGACGCCCATGCCAGCCAAGGCCCAGTGGCGCGCGGCGCCGCCGTCGTTGCAGGCCAGTACCGGGTCTATGCGTACCGTGGCCATAGCGCCGTCGTCATGGCGCAGGCGCCACAGCGTGACGTCTTCGTCGTTCTCGCGCAGCGCGATGCAGTCGTGTTCGTGTAGCGCTTCCGGATGGTCGGGCACGCCACGCCGCTTCAGGTATGCAGGCGCGGCGCACAGCACACGCCGGTTGCGTGCCAAACGGTGCATGACGAGAGCCGAGTCGCGCAGTTCGCCGATGTGGATCAGCACATCCCAGGTGTGTGTGGCCAGACTGCCCGGCCGGTCGGACAGTGTCAGCGTGGCGGTGACCTCGGGGCACTGGCGCCGAAAGCGCGCGATGGCCGGTGCGACGTAGCGCTGCCCGAAGCCCAGCGGCGCCAGCACGCGCAGGTGGCCGGCCACTTGTCCGCGCCGGCTGGCCAGGGCGTCGGCCAGGCCACCGAGGTCGGCGCAAATGCCACGCGCCCGCTCGGCCAGCAGTTCTCCTTCGTCCGTCAATGCCATGCGCCGCCCCGAGCGGTCGACCAGACCGATGCCCAGCCGGCGTTCTAGCCCGGCGAGGCGCTGGGTGACCGCCGATGGGGTCACGTCCAGCTTTCGCGCCGCGTCCGTCAGTGAGTTGGCCGAGGCCAGCGCCAGGAAGAAAAGCAGATCGTCGCTGCTCAACATCGTAAGTATCAGCTAAATAAAGAATTAAGCTGTCATTAAACACCAGTCTCGATGGCTGCCGCATACTCGGCACAGGCCGTTCTTTCAATAATGTGCCGGGTCCACCGCCGGAATCCCGTCACTCCCGGAGACTATCTTGCGACGCCTGCTTTCATTCCTCCTGTTCTCGTTCGCCGCCAGCGCGGCCCCGGTCCATGCCGCCGATACCGGCTGGCCCGCCAAGCCGGTCACAGTCATCGTGGCATCGGCTGCGGGTGGTTCCGCCGATGTGCTGACCCGCCTGGTTCTGAACCACCTAGCCATTGCCACCGGTGCCAACTTTGTCGTCGAGAACCGGCCGGGTGCCGCTGGCGGCATCGGCATGGCGCAGATCGCCCGCGCCAAGCCCGACGGCTACACGCTGGGCTACGGCAATATCAATACGATGGCCGTCAATCCCGCCCTGTTCAACAAGCTGCCCTACGACCCCGTCAAGGACTTCACGGTGGTCGGCCGCATGTTCAACGTCTACAACCTGCTGGTGGTCGGCGCGGACTCTCCCGTCAAGAGCGTGGCTGACCTGATCGCGCTGGCGAAGTCCAAGCCCGGCGGACTGTCGTACGGCGCTGCCGGCATCGGCAGCAGCGGGCACATGGGCGGCGAGCTATTCAAGCATATGGCTGGCATCGATACGATGTTTGTGCCGTACAACGGCGACCCCGCCTCGCTGGCGGACTTGGCCGGCGGCCGCATCGATTACTCTTTCACCAATGCCTCTGTGGCCTGGCCGCTGGTGCAGGGCGGCAAGCTGCGCGCGCTGGCGATCACCAGCGCCCAGCGCGTGCCGTTCTTTCCCGACTTACCGACTTTGGCGGAGTCGGGGCTGCCCGGCTACGAGAACGTGTCCTGGGGTGGTCTGGTGTTCCCCAAGGGTACCCCCGATGCCATCGTGGACAAGTTGTCCGGGGCATTACAGAAGGTGCTGGCTAGCGACGCGCTGCGTGCAGATTTGGGCAAGCTGAGCGCGCGACCCGGCGAAGGCGACCGCACTGATTTCGCGCGCTACATCGCCGCCGAGCAAAAGAAGTGGGCCGACTTGATCGACACTGCCCATATCGAAAAACAGAACTGATGGTCGCGACTGCTATGACTGCCGTTCCCGCCACGCCCCGCATTGCCATCCTGGGCTTTGCCATCGAGTCCAATCGCTTCGCGCCGGTCTCAGGACGCGACGATTTTGAATCTCGTGCTTACCTGGCCGGTGAATCGATGCTGGCCGACGCTCGCAGCGCCGCGCCCGCCATGACGCCGGAGATTCCCGCCTTCGTGCGCCGAATGGACCGACGCGGGCCATGGACCCCAGTACCCATTCTGTTCGCCAACGCCGAGTCCGGTGGTCCAGTGGAGCATGCGTTCTTCCTGGATACGCTAGCGCAGTTCGAGCGGGGCTTGCGCGCCGCGCTGCCGGTGGATGCCGTCTATCTCTGCGAGCACGGTGCGGCCATCACCACCGAAGAGCAGGATCCCGACGGCCTGGTGTTCCAGCGGGTGCGGGCCATCGTGGGGCCGGACGTGCCCGTGGTCGCCACCGTCGACTTACATGCCAATGTGTCGGACCGGATGGTCGACGAGGTGGACGTGCTGATCTCGTACCGCCGCAATCCCCACACTGACATGGCCGAGCGTGGCACTGAGGCGGCCGACGTGCTGAGTTCGTTGATGGAGGGCCTGCGCGTTGCGGTGGCGCACGTACGCATGCCGGTGGTGGCGCCGCCCACGCAGTTGTTGACGGCGCCCGGCACCGGCCCGTACGCGGACATGATTCATGCGGCCGAGGCCATGGATGACCCGCGTCTGGTGAATGTGTCGGTGGTAGGTGGTTTCGCCTATGGCGACACAGGCAAGAACGGGCTGACGATACTGGTGACCACCAAGGGTGACGGCGACTACGCGCGCGCCACGGCGCACACGCTGGCGGAGCATGCCTGGCGCGAGCGCGCAGCCTTCACGCCCGAACTAATGTCTTTGCCCAGGGCGGTCGAACTCGCGCGCCGGGCGGGCGTGGAGCCTGGCACGTCTGCGGTGTTGTTGGCCGACGTGGCCGATAACCCTGGCGGGGGCGCCCGCGGCAACACGCCGTTTCTGCTACGAGCCTTGATCGAGGGCGGAGTGCAGGGCGCCATCCTAGGCGTCGTGACCGATCCCGCCCTGGCGGCTGAAGCCCATGCCGCTGGCGAGGGCGCAGCGATCGAAGCCCACTTCAACCGCGACGAGACGACGGTGTATTCCGAGGCCTACACGGCGCCGGCAACGGTGCTGAAGTTGCATGGTGGTCGTGGTGTGGGCCGGCGCGGTCAACTGGCCGGCTGCAGCTTCAATCTGGGGCCCAGCGCACTACTGCAGGTGGGCGGCGTGCAGGTGGTGGTGATCACTAACCGGCATCAGTGTCACGAGCCGATGTTCTTTGAAATGTTCGGCCTGGATATCGCCGCCGCTCGTACCGTGGTCGTGAAATCGCGCGGGCATTTCCGGGCGGCCTTCGACGAGTTCTTCCCGCCGCAACATATTTACAACGTGGATGCGCCGGGGCTGACATCGCCCATGCTGGCGCGCTTCGATTTCCGTAACCTACCTCGGCCCGTGGTGCCGCTGGATGCGCTGGCCGACTGGTCGCCGCACGCGCGGCTACGGGGCCAGCCATAGAATTCCTGCCTTACCGGAGATACTGGAAGATGACGAGCGACAAGACGGCTGCGGCCTCCACCCTCGAAGCACTTGACACGCCCTGCCTGCTGCTGGACGAGCCGCGCATGCAAGCCAATATCGAGCGCCTGAAGACGCGCATGGCGCGCCTGGGTGTGACATTGCGTCCCCATCTGAAAACGCCCAAATCGATCGACGTGGCGCGGCTGCTAATGGAAACCCCCGCAGGGCCAGCCGCCGTCTCGACGCTCCAAGAGGCCGAGCAGTTCGCGCGCGCTGGCGTGCGGGACATCCTCTACGCAGTGGGGGTGTCGCCCGCCAAACTGGACCGCGTGCTGGCGCTGCGCGCTTATGGCACTGACCTGACGGTGGTCGTTGATAGCGTGGCCGGTGCGCAGGCGGTGGCGGCGCGGTCGCGCGCGGCTGGCGCGCCGATTCCGGCGCTGATCGAGATCGATTCCGACGGCCATCGCGCTGGCGTGCGGCCTGACCAGGCTGAGCTGCTGTGCGCCATCGGCCGCGCCTTGGAAGACGGTGGCGCGCAGCTGCGTGGCGTCCTGACGCATGCCGGAGAGTCATACAGCTCGCCTGACGAGGATGCGATCCGTACCATGGCCGAGCGCGAGCGCCGCGCCGCGGTTGACGCTGCCCAGGCGCTGCGCGCGGGCGGCCTACCGTGCCCGGTGGTCAGTGTAGGGTCGACGCCGACTGCCATGTTTGCGGAGAATCTGGATGGTGTGACAGAGGTGCGAGCCGGTGTGTTCGTATTCTTCGACCTGTTCATGGCCGGCCTGGGCGTGTGTCGTCAGGACGACATCGCGCTGTCGGTCCTGACCACGGTGATCGGCCACCAGCCCGAGAAAGACTGGATTCTGGTCGACGCCGGCTGGATGGCAATGTCGCGCGACCGCGGCACCGCTGGCCAGCCTGTCGACCAATACTATGGCGTGGTGTGCGACGTGCAGGGCAGGCCATTTGCGGACCTCGTGCTCAAACAGACCAACCAGGAGCAGGGCATCGTTATGCGCCGCCCCGGCACCAGCGCGCCACTGCCGCAGTTGCCGCTGGGCACGCGCCTGCGCATCCTTCCCAATCATGCCTGCGCCACCGGCGCGCAGCACGACAGCTACCACGTCGTGCGCGGCACCTCGCCGGAGGTGCTTGCATGCTGGCCGCGTTTCCGCGGTTGGTAAAGGAAGGACGACTCGAGAAGACGATACGCTGTCGGTCCTCGACATGTATGCCGTGAAGGTGCTGTGGGGCATGGAACAGGTGCCCGAGGCCGTGTCCGACATCCAGGAGGTGGAGCACTTTGTGGTGAGTTGCTTATCGCCCATTCTCGGCGTTCGCAATATTCGTTCAGGTTTTGCGTTAAAGCAGGTGAAATATCAGATCGAGTTAACGTTGAGATAATGGTCGTGTCGTGAGCTTGGCGCTAGAATCTGCAACACTCTTGACTCCGCCCCACTTTTTTCAAGGACTTCTCGACTCATGACACAGCCTGTGCGCGTGCCCGATTCGACGATATTGCCCGAACTGACACTGCGTGGCGTGATTATTGGCGCCTTGATTACGGTGGTTTTTACGGCATCGAACGTGTTTCTGGGCCTGAAGGTCGGGCTGACGTTTTCATCCGCCATCCCGGCCGCGGTGATTTCCATGTCGGTGCTCAAGATGTTCCAGAACGCCAACATCCTGGAAAACAACATGGTGCAGACTCAGGCGTCGGCCGCGGGCACCTTGTCAGCCATTATTTTTATTTTGCCGGCGCTGGTCATGATGGGACATTGGCAAGGGTTTCCGTTTTGGCAAACCTTTGGTATCTGCGCGGCGGGCGGCATGCTGGGCGTGATGTTCACGATCCCGCTGCGCCACATCATGGTCGTGCAAAGTGATTTGCCGTATCCCGAGGGCGTGGCGGCGGCGGAAATCTTGCGGGTGGGGAGTGGCGGGGCCGACGATGCCACGCACAGTGGCAAACGCGTCGCAACGGGTATGGCCGATATCGTCAGCGGTGCCGGGGTCGCGGCCGTGGTCAGCTTTGCGTCCAGCGGCCTGCGCGTCCTGGGCGATGCAGTCAGCGTGTGGCCCACCATCGGTGCCGCGGTGTTCCGCTTGCCCATGGGGTTTTCCTTGGCCTTGATGGGCGCGGGCTACCTGATCGGGATCGTCGCCGGTCTGGCGATGCTGATAGGGTTGGTGATTGCGTGGGGGGTGGCCGTCCCGGTGCTGACGGCCTTGGGTGACCCGCCCGCCGGGCAGTCGGTAGTCGAATACGCCAATGGACTCTGGAGCTCGCAAGTTCGATTCATTGGGGCCGGGGTCATTGGCGTGGGCGCCATCTGGACGCTGGGAACGCTATTCATGCCCATGATGCGGGGGATCAAAACATCCTTCTCGGCCTTTAGCCGGGCGGGTGCCGCAGCGCAAGGGGCGGCGCCGCGTACCGAGCAAGATCTGTCGGCGCGCTGGATTGCGGTGGTTACCCTGGTGTTGGTCGCCATCCTCGTGTTTACGTTCGCCTCGTTTTTGCGCGCCGAGCCGGCTTCGGCGGGCGTGGTGGCGTTGCTGGTGGCGTGCTCGGTGGCCTTTGCCTTTATTTTTGGCTTTCTGGTGGCGGCCGCTTGCGGCTATATGGCGGGCCTGGTGGGGTCGTCCACCAGCCCGATCTCTGGCGTCGGGATCGTCGCCATCATGCTGGTGTCACTGTTGATGCTGGGATTGGAGAGTGCGACGGGCTTGTTGGGCAACCAAGAGGGCGTGCAGTTGGCCATTGCCCTGGCGATTTTCACCACGTCGGCAGTTGTTGCGGTGGCCTCTATTGCGAATGACAACCTGCAGGACCTGAAAACCGGCTGGCTGGTCGGGGCGACGCCCTGGCGCCAGCAGATCGCGCTATTAATCGGCTGCGTGGTGGGAGCTATCGTGATTTCCCCGATCCTCGAGCTGCTCTATAACGCTTACGGTTTTTCCGGGGCGCTGCCGCGTTCGGGGATGGATCCCGAGCAGGCGCTGTCGGCGCCGCAGGCCACCCTCATGCTGGCGATTGCCCAAGGAATTTTTACCCATCAATTGAACTGGCTCATGATTCTGATCGGCGTGGCGGTCGGCGTCGCCCTGATTATTGTGGACCGGGTTTTAGAGCGAACTTGCCGAGTTGCCCGGATACCCGTGCTGGCCGTGGGAATCGGGATATATTTGCCGCCGACAGTCAGTGCGCCGCTGGTGGTGGGGGCCGTGCTGGGATGGTTGATAGAACGTGTCTTGCGGCGTCGTGCCCAGCAGGCCGATCAGTCCTATGACACCTATGCCGAGCTTCCCAGCCGGCGCGGTACGTTGCTCGCCTCGGGACTGATTGTGGGAGAAAGCCTGATCGGGGTCCTGATGGCGGCGATCATTGGCGCCACGGGCAACGAGGCGCCGCTGGCCCTGGTGGGGCAAGGATTCGAACCGATCGCCGATTGGCTGGGCCTGGCGGTGTTTGCCACGGTGGCGGTGCTGTTCTACCGACGCATTATGTCCGCAGCCGGACAGCCGGGGCGATAGGTTGCGCTCGGTATTACTGAAACCACCCGTAATGACTTCGTGGTTTTCTCGTCACGGCCTGGGACAAAATTTTCTCGGGCCGGACATCAAAAACTCCATACTCATAATGGGCATCATGACGGATGTTGCCTGAGGTTTGCGGTTTATGCCGATTTTGAGGGGTGAAATCGTGTGCAAGGCATATGTGGCAGTGCGACAAGACAGGCACAGGCCCCCGGAGTATACTTTCACGTCATAGGCTTTCAGGGCTTGTACGTGCCTTCTGCCCCCTGCTATCCGCTAACGGGAAGCCCGTGTTGCGGAAGGTTTTCCTGCATCGTATCGAGTGAAGCACTCGCCAAGGTGAAGCAATAAAATGTCTTCCGAATCAGAATCTCTTTCCACCTCTTATCTATTTGGTGGTAATGCCCCCTACGTCGAAGAGATGTACGAGGCTTACCTCGACAATCCAGGCTCGGTGCCTGACAACTGGCGAGACTATTTCGACCAGCTGCAACACACCCCCGCTACCGACGGCCAAGAAGCCACCCGCGATCAGGCGCATGCGCCCATCGTCGAGTCCTTTGCGTTGCGTGCCCGCAGCAACGGCTTTGTACAGCATTCGGCCCAGCCCGATCTGTCCGTTGCCAGCAAGCAGGTCTCGGTTCAGTCACTGATCGCCGCCTACCGTTCGTATGGCGCGCGCTGGGCCGACCTGGATCCGCTCAAGCGCCAGGAACGTCCCGCGATCCCCGAGCTCGACCCGGCCTTCTACGGTCTGAGCGAAGCCGATCTGGATCAAACTTACTCGGCCACCAATACCTACTTCACGACCGCCAGCACCATGACGCTGCGCGACATCCTGAAGGCGCTGCGTGATACCTACTGCCGCAGCATCGGTGCCGAATACACGCATATCCCCGATCCCGCCGCCAAGCGCTGGATCCAGGAACGTCTGGAAAAAACCTTCGGTGCGGCGGCTTATAGCACCGAAGAAAAACGCCACATCCTGCAGCAATTGACCGAGTCCGAAGGCCTCGAGCGCTTTTTGCACACCAAGTATGTTGGCCAAAAGCGTTTCTCCCTCGAAGGCGGCGAAAGCTTCATCGCCTCGATGGACGAGGTCGTGAACCACGCCGGCGAATCCGGCGTCCAGGAAATCGTGGTGGGCATGGCTCACCGTGGTCGCCTGAACCTGCTGGTCAACATCATGGGCAAGATGCCCGGTGACTTGTTTGCCGAGTTCGAGGGCAAGCACGCCGAAGGTCTGACCGATGGTGACGTGAAATACCACAACGGTTTTTCCAGCGATCTGTCCACGCGTGGCGGTCCCGTTCACCTGTCGCTCGCATTCAACCCCTCGCACCTGGAAATCGTGAACCCGGTCGTCGAAGGTAGCGTCCGTGCACGCCAAGAGCGTCGCGGCGACACCGACGGCAAGCAAGTGTTGCCAGTGCTGGTGCACGGCGATGCGGCCTTTGCCGGGCAGGGCGTTGTCATGGAAACCCTGAACCTCGCGCAAACGCGCGGTTATGGTACGGGCGGCACGCTGCATATCGTCATCAACAACCAGATCGGTTTCACGACGTCTGACCCGCGCGATACGCGTTCGACGCTGTATTGCACCGACGTGGTCAAGATGATTGCGGCCCCTGTGTTCCACGTCAATGGCGATGATCCCGAAGCCGTGGTGTTCGCAACCAAGCTGGCGCTGGACTACCGTTTGCAGTTCTGCCACGACGTGGTGCTGGATATCGTCTGCTTCCGTAAACTCGGCCACAACGAGCAAGACACCCCGTCGCTGACCCAGCCCTTGATGTACAAGCGCATCGGTCATCACCCCGGCACGCGCAAACTGTACGCCGACAAGCTCACGGCTCAGGGCGTGTTGGCTGAAGGCGAAGCCGACCAATTGGTGAAAGACTATCGCCAGCTCATGGAAGACGGCCAGCGCACGATCGAGCCCGTGCTGACCGACTACAAGAGCAAGTACGCGATCGACTGGTCCCCCTTCCTGGGCGCCAAGTGGACAGATCAGGCGGACACCGCTGTGCCGCTGGCTGAGCTCAAGCGCATCGGCGAGCGCATCACCACGGTGCCCGAGGGCTTTACGGTGCACCCGCTGGTCAACAAGCTGCTGAACGACCGTCGCAACATGGCCAAGGGTGATATCAACCTGGATTGGGGCATGGGCGAACATCTGGCGTTTGCGACGCTGGTGGCGTCGGGCTACGCCATTCGCATCACTGGGCAGGATTCGGGCCGCGGTACGTTTACCCACCGCCACGCTGTGCTGCATGATCAAAATCGTGAGCGTTGGGATGATGGCACCTATGTGCCGCTGCAAAACGTCTCTGACGGTCAGGCGCCGTTCACGGTGATCGACTCGGTGTTGTCCGAAGAAGCCGTGTTGGGCTTCGAATACGGCTACTCCAGCGCCGAGCCGAACACGCTGACCATCTGGGAAGCCCAGTTCGGTGACTTCGTCAACGGCGCGCAGGTGGTGATCGACCAGTTCATCAGTTCGGGCGAGGCCAAATGGGGCCGTCAGTCGGGTCTGACGCTGATGCTGCCGCACGGTTACGAAGGCCAGGGTCCGGAGCACTCGTCGGGCCGTATCGAGCGGTTCCTCCAACTGTGCGCGGACAACAACATCCAGGTGGTTCAACCGTCCTCGGCTTCGCAGATTTTCCACCTGCTGCGTCGCCAGATGATTCGCCCGTTCCGCAAGCCGCTGGTGATTTTCACGCCGAAGTCGCTGCTGCGTAACAAGGATGCGGGTTCGCCGCTGACCGACTTGGCGGGTGGCAGCTTCCGTCCCGTGATTGGTGAGGTCGATGACACGATCGACCCCAGCAAGGTCACGCGTGTTCTGGCTTGCTCGGGCAAGGTTTACTACGATCTGGTCCATGCTCGCCGCGAGCGTGAGGCTAACAACGTCGCCATCCTGCGCGTTGAGCAACTGTATCCGTTCGCTCACAAAGCATTCGAAACCGAACTGCGCAAGTACGGCAACGTGACCGAAGTGATCTGGGTGCAAGACGAGCCCCAGAACCAAGGTCCGTGGTTCTATGTCCAGCATCATCTGTACGAGAACATGGCCGACGGCCAAAAGCTCGGTTATGCCGGTCGTCCGGCTTCGGCGTCGCCTGCGGTAGGCTACCTGGCCAAGCACCAAGAGCAACAGAAGGCATTGCTGGAGCAAGCTTTCGCCGCGAAATACAAAGGCTTCATGCTGGCTAAATAAGCTCAGTCGCCGATATCGAACTCTTATTCAACGGAATTTATTACCATGGCTATTACTGACGTTGTTGTCCCCCAGTTGTCCGAATCCGTGTCCGAAGCGACGCTGCTGACCTGGAAGAAAAAGGCGGGTGAGGCGGTCGAAGCCGACGAGATCCTGATCGAAGTCGAAACCGACAAGGTGGTGCTGGAAGTCCCGGCACCTGCATCGGGCGTGTTGTCCGAGATCGTCGAAGCCGACGGCGCAACGGTGACTGCGGGTCAATTGCTCGCCAAGATCGATACGGCTGCCAAGGCGGCTGCCGCGCCGGCCGCTGAAGCCAAGGCTGAGGTTGCTGCCGCGGCTCCTCCCCCGGCTGGCGCCGCACCGGCTTCGTCGGGCTCGTCAGCTTCGGCTGGTGTGGCTTCGCCGGCTGCTGCCAAGATCCTGTCCGAAAAGGGCGTGGACGCTGCCAACGTAGCAGGCACGGGTCGTGACGGTCGCGTGACCAAGGCTGATGCGCAAGCCGCTAGCGCTGCGCCGGCCAAGGCCGCTGCGGCACCCGCTCCGACGTCGATGTCGCTGGATGGCCGTCCGGAACAGCGCGTGCCGATGAGCCGCCTGCGCGCGCGTATTGCGGAGCGTCTGCTGCAGTCGCAACAAGAAAACGCCATATTGACCACGTTCAACGAGGTCAATATGCAGGCGGTGATCAGCCTGCGCAACAAGTACAAAGAGAAATTCGAGAAAGACCACGGTGTCAAGCTGGGCTTTATGTCGTTCTTCGTCAAGGCGGCCGTGGCTGCCCTGAAAAAGTACCCGCTGATCAACGCGTCGATCGACGGCAAGGACATTATCTATCACGGTTATTTTGATATCGGTATTGCGGTGGGTAGCCCCCGTGGTCTGGTGGTGCCGATTCTGCGCAACGCCGATCAGTTGTCGATTGCCGAGATCGAGAAGACGATTGGTGATTTCGGCAAGCGTGCGGCGGATGGCAAGCTGGGCATTGAGGAAATGACCGGCGGTACGTTCTCGATTTCGAACGGTGGTGTGTTTGGTTCGATGTTGTCGACCCCGATCATCAACCCGCCGCAATCCGCGATTCTGGGCGTGCATGCGACCAAGGATCGTGCGGTCGTTGAAAACGGCCAGATCGTGATCCGTCCGATGAACTATCTGGCGCTGTCGTATGACCACCGGATCATTGATGGTCGCGAAGCCGTGTTGGGTCTGGTGGCGATGAAAGATGCGCTGGAAGATCCGCAGCGTTTGTTGTTGGACCTGTAATTTTTGCGTCGGTGTTGATGGGCGTAGAGATGGGCTCTTTAGTCGCGCTATGCCGGGGTCAAAGGGCTTCGGTGTGGCGGGCCCTATCGGCCGGTCTGGCCG
>NZ_CBCSFP010000005.1:137520-202670 GCF_965138755.1 Bordetella tumulicola
CACTTCCCGTTGCCTACCTCGTCAGGCGAGGCGGCTGGGCAAACTCGCTTCGCTACGCTACGCTCAAACATGCCCAGCCGACTGCCCCCCGCCATCCTTCGGTAGCCCTCGGCGGCCTCAACGGGCCCGCCACACCGAAGCCCTTTGACCCNGGCACATCGCTGGCGCTCGTGCCTTGCCGTGACGACGTTCGCTTTGCTGTTGAGGCGTCGTTTCACGATCACAGTACGTTGGCGCGGGTACGTCGAAGGTGCAGGGTGTTTTTTGTGCCTTATCGTGGGGTCGTTCCGATGGTTTGCTTAGATCAGACATCTTTGCGTCGGCTGGCGCTTCTTTAAATCCCAATTTTCGAGATCATTATGTCTAAACAATTTGACGTCGTCGTCATCGGTGCCGGCCCAGGCGGGTACATCGCGGCTATTCGCGCTGCGCAGCTGGGGTTGTCGGTGGCTTGCGTTGACGCTTGGCAGAACGGCCAGGGTGGCCCTGCGCCTGGTGGCACTTGCACGAACGTGGGTTGCATTCCGTCCAAGGCGTTGCTGCAGTCGTCAGAACATTTTGAGCAGGCTAATCACCATTTTGCCGAGCATGGTATTGAGCTCAAGGGTGTGAGCCTGAAGCTCGATACGCTGGTTGGCCGCAAGAATACGGTGGTTAAGCAGAATAACGACGGTATTTTGTATTTGTTCAAGAAGAACAAGGTCACTTTCTTCCATGGCACGGGCGCGTTTGCTGGCCAGGTGGAGGGGGGTTATGGGATCAAGGTCAGCGGCACGTCCGAAGAAGATCTGGTCGCCAAGCATGTTGTGGTGGCGACGGGTTCGTCGGCGCGTGAGTTGCCGGGTCTGCCGTTTGATGAAAAGGTCGTGTTGTCCAATGATGGCGCACTGAATATCGCTGCTGTGCCGAAGAAGCTCGGCGTGATTGGCGCAGGGGTGATTGGCCTGGAAATGGGCAGCGTGTGGCGTCGTCTGGGTGCGGAAGTCACGATTTTGGAAGCCATGCCCGAGTTCCTGGCCGCGGCGGATCAGCAGGTGGCCAAGGAAGCGCTGAAGGCCTTCACGAAGCAGGGCCTGGATGTCCAGATGGGCGTGAAGATCGGCGAGATCAAGGCGACGGCGAAGTCGGTGACGGTGCCTTATGTGGATGCCAAGGGCGGCGAGCAAAAGCTGGTGGTGGACAAGCTGATTGTGTCGATCGGTCGTGTGCCCTACACCGGTGGTCTGAATGCCGATGGCGTGGGCCTGAAGCTGGATGAGCGCGGCTTTGTCGAGGTTGACGGCGACTGCAAGACCAATTTGCCGAATGTGTGGGCGGTGGGTGATGTGGTGCGTGGCCCGATGTTGGCGCACAAGGCCGAAGAGGAAGGTGTGGCGGTGGCCGAGCGTATTGCGGGTCAGCATGGCCATGTGAATTTTGCGACGATTCCGTGGGTGATCTATACCTCGCCGGAAATTGCCTGGGTCGGCAAGACCGAACAGCAACTCAAGGCCGAAGGCCGCGAGTACAAGGCGGGCAGCTTCCCGTTCATGGCGAACGGCCGTGCACGTGCGTTGGGTGATACGACGGGCTTTGCCAAGGTGATTGCGGACGCCAAGACGGATGAGGTCTTGGGCGTGCATATTGTTGGCCCGATGGCATCGGAGCTGATTTCCGAAGCCGTGACGATCATGGAGTTCCGTGGTGCGGCCGAGGATATTGCGCGTATTTGCCACGCTCATCCGACCTTGTCCGAGGCGGTGAAAGAGGCGGCGTTGGCCGTTGACAAGCGCGCGCTGAATTTCTGATTCTGAGCGAGACGCCGACGGGCGCCAGGTATGTAGATGCCTGGCGCCCGTCTTTTTTCTATTTTAGGTTTGCTGGTGCGACATGAACGTCCGTGAATATTACGAACAATCCCTGGCGGAACGGGGTTATCAACCTGACGTGGCGCAAAAGCAGGCTATTGATCGATTGCAGGCTTATTACGATGATTGGGTGCGTTTCAGGTCTTTGCGTTCGAATGCGCTAAAGAAGCTGTTGAATCGGCCCGATGTGCCTCGCGGCGTGTACCTGTGGGGCGGGGTGGGACGTGGCAAGAGTTTTTTGATGGATGCGTTTTATGCCACGGTGCCGGTGGTGCGCAAAACGCGTTTGCATTTTCATGAGTTCATTCGCGGTGTGCACCGCGAGTTGGAAAACGTCAAGGGGATGCAAGATCCGCTGGATGAGGTGGCGCGCCGTGTGGCCAAGCGCTATCGCTTGATTTGCTTTGATGAGTTTCACGTGTCCGACGTAGCCGATGCGATGATTTTGTATCGGCTGCTGCTGAAGTTATTTGAGTATGGGACGTCGTTTGTCATGACGTCCAACTATGAGCCGTCGACGCTGTATCCGGATGGCTTGCATCGTGATCGGATCTTGCCGGCGATTGATCTGATTCAAAAGCGCATGGATGTCCTGAACGTTGATGCGGGGATCGACTATCGGCGCCGTTCGTTGGAGCAGGTGCAGTGTTATCACTCGCCGCTTGATGAGGTGGCCAAGACGGCGTTGCAGGATGCGTTTGATCGACTGGCCGATACGCCCCCTCAAGAGCCTGTTTTGCATATCGAACATCGTGAAATTCGCGCGCAGCAGTTGGCGGGATCGGTGGTGTGGTTTGATTTCGCGACGCTTTGTGGCGGCCCGCGTTCGCAAAACGATTATCTGGAACTGGCGAGCCGATTTCATGCGGTAATTTTGTCGGACGTGCCGCGCATGGGGCCGCGGCAGGCCTCCGAGGCGCGTCGCTTTACGTGGTTGATCGACGTGTTTTATGACCACAAGATCAAGCTGATCATGTCGGCTGAGTGTGCGCCCGAGGAGCTCTATACCCAGGGCGCGCTAGCCAACGAGTTCCATCGGACGGTGTCGCGTATTCTGGAAATGCAGTCGCGAGAGTACCTGGAGTCCGAGCGACGCATGACAGTGGGCCTGTAGGGCGGGCACCGTACCGCGTGGACAGATGAATTACCTATCGCCTCGATAGATAATTTATTCTAGTAATGCTTATAATTCGCATTACTAGAATTTTCAGGATTAGCAGTGAAACCTATTCCGGGTGCCGGCTTGACGCGCTATCGATGGGCGGTGGCTTCCCGCTCTGTTGCAGCGATATTTGGCGGGTATGCGCTAGCCTCGGCGACGGCCGCCTGCTTGGCGATTTGGCTGCCCATGGCACGTGTGGAGGCCGTTGTCATGGCCAGCATGTTGGCGTTTGTGATCTATGCGGTGGGTGTCATGTGGGTGTTTGCGGCACGCAATACCTGGAGAGCCTGGTTCGGTATCGTGATACCGACCACCGTGTTAGCAGGCCTGTACGGCATGGGCAAACTGGCGGGGCTGGCATGAAGGCGGCCCAATCTTCCCAGACGCAGGGCGAGGGCTTGCGGCAGGCGATGTCCTGGTTGCATACTTGGTCCGGGCTGGTGCTGGGCTGGGTGTTGTTTGCCATGTTTCTGACAGGTACGTTGGCGTTTTTTCGGCCCGAGATCACGAGTTGGATGCGCCCCGAGCTACCTGCACAGCCGCAGGTGTTGTCCTCGGCGCAAGCCGCCGATATGGCACAGCGTTATTTGGCTAAGCATGCATCGGACTCCGAGCGTTGGTTCATCACTCTACCGACTGCACGTGAGCCGTATGTGAGGTTGATTTACCGCGTTGCCAAGCCGGCTCCAGGTACCCGACCTTTTAAGCGGGTTATGTTAGATCCCGCGACGGGACAGGCTGTCCAGGCTCGTGAAACGCGGGGTGGCGATTTTCTTTATCGCTTTCACTTCGAACTGGAGATCGCGAACCCCTGGGGACGATGGCTGGCTACTATCGCGGGGATGTTCATGCTGGTGGCGATTATCAGCGGCATCATCACACACAAGAAAATCTTCAAGGATTTCTTTACATTTCGCCCCGCCAAAGGCGGGCAACGCGCCTGGATGGACGGGCACAACGCGCTGTCGGTGTTGGGTTTACCGTTTCATTTGATGATCACATTTAGTGGTGTGCTGCTCTTCGTGGCCATGGTGTTGCCTGCGGGCATTTCGGCGGCGTATGACAATCCACAGAGCTATTTTAATGAGCGCTTTCCGTCGTTGACACAGGCGGCAGCCGGTACGGAGTCGGCGCCGTTACTGCCGTTGGGCAGCCTGGTCACGCAGGCTGAAGCCCTGTGGCAAGGTGGCACAGCCGGTGGGGTGACGGTGATCAAGCCAGGCAAAGAAGGCGCCATGGTGTCAGTGCAGCGTGATCCGAGCGAACGGGTGTCGTATGCTCGCGGCGGGCCGAGTATTCAATTCAACGGCGCAGATGGCGCGTTGCTGTCGCGGCATGATGGCGATGGCGCCGCTGTGACGACGGCCAATACGATCATTGGTTTGCACCTGGGTTTCTTTGCGGAGCCGATGCTGCGTTGGTTGTACTTCCTCGTGAGTCTGGCCGGTACGGCCATGGTGGGCACGGGGTTGATGCTGTGGGTTGCCAAACGCCGGCAAAAGGCCGGGAACGCCGCACAAGAAAAGTTCTCGCTGCGCTTGGTCGACGCGTTGAATGCCGGTGCCATCGCGGGCCTGTGTGTCGCCATCGGTGTGTACTTTTGGGCAAACAGACTGGTGCCGGCTGAGTTGGCGGGCCGCGCGACTTGGGAGACGCGGGCGTTCTTCATCGCGTGGGGGCTAAGTTTCCTGTATGCCTTCGCGTTTCGCGCAAGGATGTGGCGTGATTTGCTGTCCTTGGCAACCGCACTGGCACTGGCGTTGCCGGTGCTCAATGCAGTGACGACGACGCGTCATTTGGGGGTGTCTTTGCCGGCGGGAGATTGGATCATGGCCGGATTTGATCTGACGGCCCTGGCCTGGGGCGTGTTGATGGCCTGGATGGCACACAAGGCGCACAAGGCCTATCGAAAAAGCATAACGGCGTTGACGCGTTCGACACCGGCTGACCGTCAACCGTCCAGATACCAAGCCGTCGATACGATTCGTAAACCGGTCGTGGAATCCATGAACGGCAGCTGTTCAATCAAGGAGGTCACTTCGTGATGGGTATTGCCGCTTTTTGTCTGGCTTACGCAGGTTTTGCCGCGCTGTGTCTTGGTATGGACCGCCACTATGAGGCGGTGTTCGACCGGGAATTGCCAAGGCAGCATCGAACCCCCTTGCGGGTGTTCGGTTGGGTCGCCCTGGCGCTGTCGCTATTCGCTTCGGCGAACGTGTGGGGATGGTCCTACGGAACGGTGGAATGGATCGGCATTCTCACCCTGGCCGGCCTGACGCTGATCTGGTTTGTGAGCTATCGACCGGCGCCGGCGCTCGCGGCCGGCGGCCTATGCGCAGTCGCGGCGCCCGTGCTCGCGTGGGTGTGACAAAGGCTCCTGTTTTGGGAGCCTTTGCGTAAAGTCCGTTGTGTTGTGACGGGTCGTGCAGGCGTTGCAGGCGCGTTGCCAACGGCATTGCAACGCGCTGGCGTATCGCGCCGGTATGGCCGTTATCCCGCGAGGGCAGTCAATCCCTGGCGAACTTGTGCCACCAGCGTGTCCCGTTGCATGTCATCGGTACTGGTTGGGCCTTGAGCAACGGTTTGTCCATCTACCACGATGTTGTAGCTCAGGCCGTCGATTTGGAGGCCGTCCAGGCCGCTGCCGGATTGCAGGCGTTGCATGAGCGCACCGGCCTCTTTCGGATTGTCAAAGCTGCGTGATAGCAAGAGCTCTTGGCCATCCGTGCCCAGCAGACGGAAACGGAATTTACCGTCATCATCGCGAAAACTGACAAAGCGCGCTGCCTTGCCTGGTTTTTTGCCCGACGCCTTGGTGGTGGCTGGCACGGCGACTTGTCGACGCAGCCCGACGGCGTCGCGCAATTCCGCCATAAACGGTGTTGCGAGCGTACGGGCCTTTTGTGCGCCTGCCTGCAGAATGTCTTCGATGCGTTCGGGATGGGCCATCAGGGCTTGATAGTGCTCACGCATCGGAGCGATATCGCGTTCCAGGCGCTCATAGAGGGCTTGCTTGGCATCACCCCAGCCGATACCGGCCTCGAGTTGCTCGCGGAACGCCGCGGCCTCCTCAGGTGCGGCAAAGGCGCGATACAGGGTATACAGGTGCGAGCTATCCGGGTCTTTGGGCTCGCCCGGCTGACGTGAGTCCGTCACGATGCGCATGACTGCCGCGCGCAGCGAGGCGGCATCGCCCTCGAAGAGGGGAATGGTGTTGTTGTAGCTCTTGGACATCTTGCGCCCGTCCAGACCCGGCAGGGTGGCGACCGATTCCTCGATCACGACTTCGGGAAGCACAAAGTACTCGCGCCCGTACAGATGGTTAAACCGCTGTGCGATATCTCGCGCCATTTCCAGGTGCTGGACCTGGTCGCGCCCCACAGGCACTTTGTTGGCGTTGAACATCAGGATATCGGCCGCCATCAACACGGGATAGGAAAACAAACCCATCGTGATGCCGTCGTCGGGCTCGACGCCTTTGGCAGTATTTTGGTCGACCGAGGCTTTGTAGGCATGTGCCCGGTTCATCAGGCCTTTGGCCGTGACGCAGGTCAGTATCCAGCACAGCTCGGGGATCTCGGGGATGTCCGACTGTCGGTAGAAGGTCGCGCGCTCGGGGTCCAGACCGCCCGCCAGCCACGTCGCCGCGATCTCAAGTCGTGAGCGCGCAACGCGGGCCGGATCGTCGCACTTGATCAGTGCGTGATAGTCCGCCATGAAGTAGAACGCATCGGTGTTCGACTGGGTGCTGGTCGCAATGGCGGGCCGGATAGCCCCGGCATAGTTGCCAAGGTGAGGGGTGCCAGTCGTGGTGATGCCGGTAAGGACGCGGGTACTCATGAGCGGGGGCGAGGGCAAAAAAGCGTTTTTGGAAGGGGTCCAGTGTAGCGCGCTGGCGTTAAACGTCAGCGCTTGAGCTTGGAGAACGCGTCGGCCATGGCGCTGTTGCGCGGTTCGCTATTGCGGCCAGCATCGCCTTGAGGGCGACGACCACCACCTGTGCCGCGTGCACCACCACCACTACGAGGCGCCTCGCTGCCGGTACGACGGGACGGTTGGGCGGCTTGAGCTGTGTCATTCAAACGCATCGTCAAGGCAACGCGCTTGCGTGCCGCATCGACCTCGAGCACTTTCACGCTGACGGTTTGGCCCACGCGTACGACGTCGCGCGGATCTTTGACGAATTTTTCGGCCAATGCCGAAATATGCACCAGGCCATCCTGGTGCACGCCGATGTCCACAAACGCGCCAAAATTGGCCACGTTGGTCACGACACCCTCAAGCACCATGCCGGGGTACAGATCGTTGAGTGTTTCGACGCCTTCTTTGAACTGGGCGGTTTTGAACTCCGGACGCGGATCACGGCCCGGTTTTTCCAGCTCGGCGAAAATGTCTCGCACGGTCGGCAAACCGAAACGCTCGTCGGTAAAGTCAGCGGGCGAAATGCCTTTCAGGGCATCGCGTTGACCGATGATTTGCTGGACGTCGGCCTTGATCTTGGCCACGATGCGCTCGACCACGGGGTAGGCCTCGGGGTGCACCGCAGAGGCATCCAGCGGGTTGTCGCCCTGGGGAATGCGCAGAAAGCCGGCGGCCTGTTCGAAGGCCTTGTCACCGAAACGGGGCACCTTGCGCAGCAGTTCGCGCGTGGGGAAGGCCCCGTTTTCGTCGCGCCAGGACACGATGTTTTTGGCCAGTAGCGAGTTCAGCCCGGATACCCGCGCCAACAGGGCGGCCGAGGCAGTGTTGACATCGACGCCCACGGCGTTCACGCAATCCTCGACGACGGCGTCCAGCGACCGCGCCAGCTCGCGCTGGTTGACATCGTGTTGGTACTGGCCCACGCCAATGGCTTTGGCGTCGATCTTGACCAACTCGGCCAGCGGGTCCTGAAGGCGGCGTGCAATCGAGACCGCGCCGCGCAACGTGACATCCAGGTCGGGGAACTCCAGAGCGGCGGTTTCGGAGGCGGAATACACCGAGGCTCCGGCTTCGGAGACTACCACGCGCGTGACTTTCAGGTCGGGGAACTGGGTCATCATATCGCCCACCAGCTTTTCGCTTTCGCGTGAAGCGGTACCGTTACCGATGGCTATCAGTTCGACATTGTGACGCGCGACCAGCGCGGCCAGCGTAGCGATCGTGCCTTCGCGGTCGCGACGCGGCTCGAAGGGGTACACGGTCGTCGTATCAACGACCTTACCGGTGCTGTCGATGACGGCGACCTTGCAGCCGGTACGAATGCCCGGATCGAGCCCCAGCACGTTTTTGGGGCCTGCCGGCGCCGCCAGCAACAAGTCCTTCAGGTTGGCAGCAAAGACGCGGATGGCTTCGGTTTCGCCGGCCTCGCGCAGACGGCTAATCAATTCGCTTTCGAAGGCGGTCAAGAGCTTGACGCGCCACGTCCAGCGGCAAACCTCGCCCAGCCAACGGGCACGTGGCGACGCATCCAGCGCAAACAAGCCATTGCCCAGTTTCAAAAAGCCGGCGATGCGTGCGACGCAGGGATGCGGAGTCTGGGCTTCCAGTTCGGTGTCGATGCCGAGGCGCAGTTCCAGGATACCCTGTTGGCGACCGCGCAGCAGCGCCAGAATGCGATGTGAGGGCAGGGTGCGCAGCGGTTCGTTGAAATCGAACCAGTCGCGGAAATTGGCGCCTTCGGTTTCCTTGCCTTCGGCGACCTTGGCGTACAGCAGGCCCGTGGACCACAAATGCTCGCGCATGTCCGCCAGCAAGTCGGCATTTTCGGCAAAGCGTTCGGCCAGAATGTCGCGAGCGCCATCCAGGGCGGCCTTGGTATCGTTGATCGAGGCTTCGGGATTGAGGTATTGCTCGGCTAGAACGGCAGGATCGCAGGCCTGATCGGCCAAGATGGCATCCGCCAGGGGTTCCAGGCCGGCTTCGCGTGCGATCTGGGCGCGCGTGCGGCGCTTGGGCTTGTACGGGGCGTACAAGTCTTCCAGACGCTGTTTCGTCTCGGCGGTGGAAATTTCCTGTTGCAACTCGGGCGTGAGCTTGCCCTGTTGCGTGATGGATTCCAGAATGGCGCCGCGTCGCTCTTCGAGCTCGCGCAGATAGCCCAACCGGACTTCCAGATTACGCAACACCGTATCGTCCAGGCCTCCGGTGGCTTCTTTGCGATAGCGTGCGATAAACGGCACGGTGGCGCCGTCATCCAGCAGATCAATCGCGGCGGCGATTTGGGAAGGGCGACTATTCAGTTCGGTAGCAAGCTGGGCAAGGATACGGGCTTGGTCGACGCTGGGCGCAGTACTCGTGGTGGCAGAAGTTTCAGGCATCTCGATACGGCTGCAAAGGGAAATCAAGGGGCGGATTTTGCCACAAGGTGGCGACACGCTGTTGTTGACTGGGCTATTTCGAGCACGCGCCCCAGGGTGCTCGGGGTATCATTTGGGCCAATTTACCGCCTGACTTCATTGATGCTAGATCTGGATATTTCCGAGTTTTTCGCCGCTGACGGCCCTTTGGCCACGGCGTTGCCGGGCTATACCCCTCGCCCGGCCCAGGTCGAGTTGGCGCAGGCGATTGGCCAAGCCATTACCGATCGCGCCACCCTGGTGGCCGAGGCCGGGACCGGCATCGGTAAAACCTGGGCGTATCTCGTCCCGGCGATGGTGGCAGGCGGAAAAGTCGTCATATCGACGGGCACGCGTACCCTGCAGGACCAGTTGTTTGCCCGCGATTTGCCACGCGTGCGCGCCGCCCTGGCCGCGCCCGTCACTGCTGCCTTGCTCAAGGGACGTAGCAATTATGTCTGTCACTATCACCTGGATCGCCTGCAGGGCGACGAGCGCGCGCTGAAGTCCCGCAGCGAAATATCCCAACTGCGCCAGATTCAGATCTTTGCCGGGATCTCCAAAACAGGCGACCGTGCCGATCTGGGCAAAATCCCCGAGGACGCCGATATCTGGCAGCGCGTCACGTCCACCCGTGAAAATTGCCTGGGCCAAGAGTGTCCCCGTATTCGGGATTGCTTTGTGATCAAAGCCCGGCGACAGGCCCAGGATGCCGACGTGGTGGTGGTCAATCACGCCCTGTTCATGGCGGATCTGGTGCTGCGCGAAGAAGGCGTAACCGACTTGCTCCCCGAGGCCGACACGGTGATCTTTGACGAGGCGCATCAGTTGCCCGACACTGCGACGCGCTTTTTAGGCAGCAGCGTGTCAACCCATCAGTTGCTGGATTTTGGCCGTGCCCTCGAGGTCGCCGGCCTGGCCTACGCGCGCGAGGCGGCCAAATGGGCCGACGTCAGCCGGCACGTGGAGACCGCCGCTCGCGAGTTGCGCTTATCCTGTGCGGCGCTGGATCAACTACCGGGACGCAAGGCGACCTTTGAGGCCATGCCCGACGCCGAGCAATTCGACATCGCGCTGGCTGCCCTGCGTGAGGCGATCGAGGCGGCGACGCGGGCCTTGGCCGGCGTGGCGGAAAAACACCCTGACCTGGCCGCAGTCGCTCGCAGTGGCGCCGACATCGCACTGCGTCTCGCGCGCTGGGCAACGCCCGGACGAGACGGGTCGGATCGTGTCAAGGCACTGACGGAAGAGGGTTGGGGAAAAGACACGCACGCCCTGGCAGGGACCGCAGATGACGCGTCCGTCCAGGATGCCGATGATGGTCCCTCAACCGCGCAGGCGCTGCTACAAGGCGCCGCTGCGGCGAGTTTGTTCACCGGGCCCGCGGTGCGCTGGGTAGAGCACGGGCTGCATCACATACGGCTGCATTCAGCCCCGTTATCTGTCGCGCAGGCCTTTTCCCGGTTCCGCAAACCCGGACAAGCCTGGATCCTCACGTCGGCGACGTTGTCGGTGCAGGCCGACTTCGAGTACTACACCCGCCAGTTGGGGTTGGATGACGCGCGTACCGGGCGCTGGGAATCCCCGTTCGATTACACCCAGCACGGGCTGCTGTTTGTCCCGCGCGATATGCCCGAGCCGCAGTCGCCGCGCTTTGTCGAACGCTTTGTACAGACGTTGATCCCCTTGCTGGCGGCCAGCCCAGGGGGGGCGCTGGTCTTGTGCACGACCTTGCGTGCCGTTGATCGCGTCGCCACCTTGCTGGCCGAGGCGTTTGAAGATCAGGGCTATGAATGGCCCCTGCTCAAGCAGGGCGATGCGACGCGAGGCGATTTGCTGGACCGTTTTTGCAAACTCGATCATCCCGTCCTCGTGGGGAGTGCGACGTTCTGGGAGGGGATCGATTTGCCCGGCGATGTGCTCACCCTCGTGGCCATCGACAAGCTGCCTTTTGCGCCACCTGATGATCCCGTGATCGAAGCCCGGTTGCGTGCCTGCCGCTCACGGGGCGGGAACCCCTTTGCCGAATACCAATTGCCCGAGGCGGCGATCTCCCTGAAGCAGGGGGCCGGGCGCCTGATTCGTACCGAGCGCGATTGGGGCGTATTGATGGTGGGTGATGCGCGCCTGGTCGAGAAGCCCTATGGCAAGCGTCTGTGGCGCGGATTGCCTCCCTTTTCCCGCACCCGGGATCTGAACGAAGTGCTGGCGTTTTACGCCCGTCGCGAACAAGGCGAGGGCTGAAATGCAATGTGCCGCCCAGTGGGCGGCACATCGTTTAAGTCCGGGACAACGGCCTTACTTCCACGAGAACGGATTCCACCAGCTCTTATCGGTCAGCAATTCGTTTTCGGTGACAGTGCCGTCGGGATAGTTGGTCTTCAGCACTCGATCAGCGTCGTTCTTGAGGTCGGCCATGCCGAGCTTGTCATACGAGGCGGACATGATGACCAGGGCGTTTTCCGCGGCGGGGGCGCCTTCGAAGTCAGTAATCACGGTCTGTGCGCGGTTCACCGCCGCCACATAGGCGCCACGCTCGTAGTAGTAGCGCGCGACGTGGACTTCGTTCATCGCAATTGCATTGACCAGCCACGTCAGACGCTGCTGGGCGTCGGGGGTGTATTTGCTCTCGGGGAAACGTTTAATCAACTCATTGAACGCTTCGTAGGACGCGCGCAGACCCTTGGGATCGCGTTCAGCCGGATCCTGGCCCGTCAGATTGCTCATGAAGGCACTGGCAGGGGTAAAGTTGATCAACCCTTCCAGGTACAGCATGTAATCGGTTCCCGGGTGGTTGGGGTACATCTGCTGAAAACGGTCGATCGCCGCCAACGCCTGTTCGTTTTCGCCGTCTTTCCAGTTGACGTAGGCCAGGTCGATCAGCGCTTGCTGGGCGTACACGCCAAACGGGTAGCGACTTTCAATCGCGGTGAGGCGATCGCGGGCGTCGCCCCACCCGCCGGCATCCATTTCGGCCTTGGCGTCGGAGTACAACTGTTCGGCGCTCCAACCAGCGGTCTTGTCGTATTTTGTGTCGGTGCCGCTGCAACCTGCGACAGCCAGAGTGACAGACAACGCCACGGCCAAGCGCAGGAGCAGGGCGCGCAGACTGAGACGGTTTGAGAGGGCTGCAGTGCGGAAAATCACGAGATTCAATTCCTTGGTGTTAGGATGGCACGCTGAATTATATGATTTTGCTTCATGTCCCATATAGACGCCCCTGCCGTTGATGGCGCTGACCTTTCAGCGGATGACGAACCTCAGTGTATTACTGTACCGCCCGGCACGCGCGCCGACCGCCTGGATAAGGTCCTGGCGGCGCTGCTCGACGGGCATTCCCGCAACCGCCTGCAGGGCTGGATCGAGGCTGGCTGGGTGCAGGTCAACGGCGGCGCCGCCAAGATCCGCCAGGTCGTAGGCCCGGGTGACGTACTGACAGTCTGGGAGCAGCCCGCGCCCGAAAGCCTGGCGTTTACCCCGGAGCCCGTCGAATTCGGCGTTGTCGACGAAAGCCCCGACTGGATTGTCGTGAACAAGCCCGCGGGGCTGGTGACCCATCCTGGCGCGGGCAATTGGCACGGCACCTTGCTCAATGGGCTATTGCACCGCTATCCGGAGCTCTCCCGGGTAGCACGCGCCGGCATTGTTCATCGTCTGGACAAGGACACCTCGGGTCTGATGGTCGTCGCGCGCAACGACCTGGCGCAGACGCACTTGGTGCGGCAATTGCAGGCACGCAGCATGGGCCGTGAATATATCGCGTTGGCCCACGGCTGGTTCACCGCCGCCGGCACGGTCGATCGCGCCATTGGCCGGGACCCGCGTGTACCCGTGCGCATGAGCGTCGAGCGCCCGATTGCGCCGAAACCTGCTGTTACTCATTATTCTCCTTCGAGGCAGGGACGCGCGCCGGCAGGCGAACCCGTCACCGAAGTCATTTGCCGCCTGGAAACGGGCCGCACGCATCAGATTCGCGTGCACCTGGCTAGTCTGGGGCATCCACTGCTCGCCGATACGCTGTACGGCGGACGGACGGCCTCGGGCGCATCACGGCAAATGCTGCATGCGCGCGTCTTGCATTTTGACGATCCGGGCGGCAGGGGGCAGGCCACTTTTCGTGCCGATCCGCCGAACGACATGCGCCAGGCGCAGGAAGCCACACAATGGAACAACTGATCGGCGGATTGCCCGTCATCACAGGCCCGCAATGGCCGGGTGTTCAGTATTTTTGTACAACGCGTGCGGGCGGCGTGGGCGTTGCGCCGCATGACACGCTCAATCTGGGCCTACGAGCGGATGACGTGCCCGAGACAGTGCGGGAAAATCGCCGTCGCGTACGTGCGGCGGTGCCGGCCGATCCCTTATGGCTGCGCCAGGTGCATGGCGCCGAGGTAGTTGACGCCGATCGTGTGGGCAGCCTCTCTGCCGGGGCGCAGGACGGACTTCCGGTTGAACCGGCTGTCGACGCGAGCGTGACGGCGATGCGCAGTCGGGTGCTTGCCATTATGGTGGCCGATTGTTTACCGGTCATCATGACCGATCTGGATGGCACCGTCGTTGGCGCCGCGCACGCGGGCTGGCGCGGACTGGCGGGAGGTGTGCTGGAGAACACATTGCAGCAGTTGCGCGCCAAAGCACCCGCCGCGCGCGGCTGGCGTGCCTGGATCGGCCCGGGTATTGGTCCGGATCACTTTGAAGTCGGAGAGGACGTGCTCGCCGCCTTTGCCGCAGACGGTCCGGCGGCGCTGGCGTGTTTTACGCCGCGCCCGCAGCATTCCGGTAAATGGTTGGCCGATCTGCCTGCGCTGGCGCTGTTGCGGCTGCGTCGGGCGGGGGTCGAGGACGCCCATGCTTGCGGCCTGTGCACGGTCTCTGATCCGGCGCGGTTTTTTTCGTACCGGCGCGATGGCACGACCGGTCGTATGGCGCTGCTGGCGTGGCGGGACTAGGTTTTTCCGTATAAACGCGAGTCCTTGTATACCCGCATTGACAGTCACCAGGGGGCAATGCAACATCGGTAATGTCACGCCGTTAATCCGCAGGGTATATCCATGATGATGCCCCTGCTTTTGTCCATAACAAGGTGTCGAAGTGAACGCCCCTATTTCCGCTGCTTGGCCTGTTCCGGTTAGCGTGGCGCCGGACGCGCTGGCAGACATTCAGGCCGACTTTTTGCGCGAGTGGCAGCGCATCTGCGACGAAGCCCAACGCGGCACACTGGCGCCGCCAGCCGATCGCCGTTTCCGTGGTGCGGCTTGGGCCGCCAGCCCTCAGCATCTGCTGATGGCGCATGCTTATCTGCTGTCGGCCCGCGTGTTGTCGCGGATGGTCGATGCTGCCCAAGTCGGCGAGCCCTTGCGCAATCGTCTGCGTTTTTCCATCATGCAATGGGTCGATGCGCTATCGCCCTCTAATTTCCTGGCTTTCAATCCCGACGCGCAACAAGCCGTGATCGATTCCGCGGGTCGCGCGCTCAGCGATGGCCTGGCCAATCTGGCCAACGACATACGCAAAGGCCGGATCAGCCAGACCGACGACAGCCAGTTTGAAATCGGCGCTAACGTTGCCACCACACCTGGGCAGGTTGTTTTTCAGAATTCGCTATTCCAGTTGATTCAGTACACGCCGCAAACGGCGACCGTGCACGAGCGCCCGCTGGTGATCGTGCCGCCCAATATCAACAAGTACTACATTCTGGATTTGCAGCCCGCCAACTCGTTCGTGCGCTATGTGGTCGAACAAGGGCAGACAGTTTTCATGGTGTCGTGGCGCAATCCGCTTTCCACGGATCAGGACGGCGTGCAACAGGCGAATTGGGTCCAGTATCTGGATGAGGGTGTCCTCAAGGCCTTGCAGATCGCCAGCGATATCAGCAATCAACCTCAGGTCAACGCCTTGGGTTTTTGCGTCGGGGGCACCATGTTGGCGTCGGCACTGGCGTTAGCGCAGGCGCGCGGCGAAACACCTGTGGCGTCATTGACGCTGCTGACGACGCTTCTCGATTTTCACGATACCGGCGTGCTGCAAGTCTTTGTCGACGAGGCCCATGCCTTGCTGCGGGACCAGCAAATCGGGCAGGGCGGGCTGATGCCCGGTCGCGACCTGTCCACGACATTTTCTTTTTTGCGGCCCAATGAGCTCGTCTGGAATTACGTCGTCGGCAACTACCTCAAAGGTCAAATGCCGTCCGCGTTTGATCTTTTATTCTGGAATGGCGACAGCACCAATTTACCCGGACCTTTCTTTACCTGGTATTTCCGTAATACCTATCTCGAAAACAATCTCAAGGTGCCCGGTCGCGCACGCGCCGGGGATACCGCGCTGGATTTGACACGCCTGAAGATGCCCGCGTACCTATATGGTTCGCGTGATGATCACATCGTGCCCTGGACGTCCGCGTATGCGTCGACGCAATTGCTGCGCGGGCCGCAGCGTTTCGTGTTGGGTGCGTCGGGACACATTGCGGGCGTGATCAATCCGCCGCAGGCAGGCAAACGGAATTACTGGGTCAATGAGGATCCGGCCTTGCCGGGGGATCCTGGTGTCTGGTTGGCGAATGCGCAAGAGCACGCAGGAAGTTGGTGGCCTGATTGGTCACGTTGGCTGGCCGGGCATGCTGGCGCAAAACGCAAGGCACGCACGTCCGTCGGTAATACCCGCTATGCTCCTATCGAACCGGCACCGGGCAGCTATGTAAAAGTCCGGGCAGATTGAGTAGACAGTCCTGCAAATATGAAGCAACAAGCAGCCGCAGTTATTGACGCGCCCAGCGCGCAGGAGGAAGGCAAATGAGCGGGAAACTGGCATACGTTACGGGTGGCATGGGCGGCATTGGCACGTCAATCTGCCGCCGGCTGGCTAAAGACGGATTTCGCGTGGTCGCCGGTTGCGGCCCCAGCCGCAACTATCAACAATGGATAGACGAACAGGCAGCTCAGGGCTATACCTTCCATGCATCGGTCGGCAATGTGTCCGACTGGGATTCGACGGTGGACGCGTTTGAACGCGTCGTCAACGAGCTGGGGCCCGTTGACGTGCTGGTCAACAATGCGGGGATTACCCGCGATGGCCTCTTTCGCAAAATGTCGGCCGATGATTGGCGTGCCGTGATCGATACCAACCTGAACAGCTTGTTCAACGTGACCAAGCAAGTCATCGAGGGCATGGTCCAGCGCCAATGGGGTCGCATTATCAACATCAGCTCGGTCAATGGGCAAAAAGGGCAGTTCGGGCAGACCAACTACTCGACCGCGAAGGCCGGCATCCACGGCTTTACCATGGCCCTGGCCCAAGAGGTCGCCAGCAAAGGCGTGACGGTCAACACCATTTCGCCAGGTTATATTGGCACGGACATGGTCCGCGCCATCCGGCCCGACGTCCTGGAAAAAATCGTCGCCACGATTCCGGTGCGCCGCCTCGGTACGCCCGAAGAAATCGCATCGATGACCTCGTGGCTGGCCTCTGACGAATCGGGGTTTTCGACGGGGGCGGATTTTTCGCTCAATGGCGGCCTGCACATGGGCTGAAGACAGATCGGCCGGAACGTCTGCGGACTTTTCGGCCGGCGGGCTTACACTAGGAATACTTTAAAGTTAAAAGAGATCAGCCGATCTCGGGGACAACCATGACGCAAGCTCAAACTGGCGCCAGTCTGCGCCTGATTAAAAAGTACCCCAACCGTCGTTTGTACGATACGCAGACCAGTACCTACATTACATTGGCTGACGTCAAACAACTGGTGTTGGCCACCGAAGAATTTCAAGTCATTGACGCCAAGAGCGGCGACGATTTGACGCGCAGTATCCTGCTGCAGATTATTCTCGAAGAAGAAAGCGGGGGCATGCCGATGTTCTCGTCGAACATGCTCTCGCAGATCATTCGCTTTTATGGACATGCCATGCAGGGCATCATGGGCTCGTACCTGGAAAAAAACATCCAGGCGTTCATGGAGATCCAGCAACGCATGGCCGAGCAATCCAAAGGCCTGTATGGCAGTCAGTTCGGCCCCGAGGCCTGGACGCAGTTTATGGATGTCCAGACCCCCATGCTGCAGAACATGATGAACAACTATATTGACCAAAGCAAAAATCTGTTTGTGCAGATGCAAGATCAGATGCAGGATCAAACGCGCGCGATGTTCTCCACGTTTCCTTTCACGCCGGGTGGTCCCGGGCAGGGTGGCAGCGGCCGCAAATAGCCGATTGCTTCAGGTTCGTGTCAGAGAGTCGTCAGGCCTCTGTCAGCGCACCCACGATACAGTAATGAAAACGGTTCTTGTTTAACAGAACCGTTTTGTTTTTTACTGTACTTGGGATGCCACATGCTTAAAAAAGTCTTGGTGCTGGCCGCTGGCCTGGCACTGTCGGGTTCGGCAATCGCCGTCGAATACCCCATCGGTAAACCAGCCGAAAAAGGGGGGATGGAGATCGGCGCAGTGTATCTGCAGCCCATCGAGATGGACCCGGCCGGCATGATGCGGCCCGCACAGGATTCCGACGTGCACCTCGAGGCCGATATCCACGCGATGGCTGACAACAAGACCGGTTTTCCCGAGGGCGAATGGGTGCCCTATCTGGTCGTCAATTACGAGATCCAGAAAGTCGGCAGCGAGCACGTGCAAAAAGGCACCTTTATGCCTATGGTCGCCAACGATGGCCCGCACTATGGCGACAACGTCAAGCTCGAAGGCCCCGGCAAGTACAAACTGAAGTACAACATCTTGCCGCCCACGGCTGGTCATGACGCACATTTCGGCCGCCACATCGATAAGGAAACCGGCGTGGGTCCGTGGTTCGAGCCCTTCGAACTGGATTACGAGTTCGTCTATGCCGGCACCGGTAAAAAGGGTGGGTACTGATGGTGCGTGGCCGTACGGTCGGGGCCACGGCGCTGGCATTGTGCCTCAGTCTGTCCGCCATCATGCCAGGTATGACGCGCGCGGCCGATCTGCCCGTTTTCAAGCTGATCTTTAAATCAGACGGCACCTTTGAGCCTACGCGTCTTGAGGTGCCTGCCGGGCGGTTCAAGATCGAGCTCGTTAATCAAAGCAACGAACCCGTCGAGTTCGAGAGCATCCCCTTGCGCAAAGAAAAAGTCATGGGGCCAGGCGTCAGCTCTTTCGTTGTCATCACCATTTCGCGGCCGGGCGAATATCCGTTCTTTGATGATTTCCATCAAGACGTGCGCGGCACGCTGGTGGTCGTTCCCAAGGACTGATCCGGCATATTTATGGAACAGGTACTTTTCATCGTCTGGCGTGAAAGCGTCGAAGCCCTGTTGGTCGTGGGCATTTTGTATTCATGGCTGCGTGCTGCGCCCGAAGGGCGTCGCGGCCTGCCTTACTTGTGGGGTGGCGTTGTCGCTGGTTTGGCGTTGGCGGTGGCACTCGCCCTGGTGTTGTTGGGCGTCTCGTCCTGGCTGAGCGACGAAGGCCAGGAGTGGTTCCAGGCCATCATGTCATTGGCCGCGTGCGCGCTGGTCGTGCAAATGATTGTATGGATGAAGACGCATGGCCGTACGCTCAAGAGTGAGTTGCAGTCGGGGGCCAACGCATCCTTAGCGGACAACAATTGGTGGGGCCTGCTGATATTGGTCATGATTGCCGTCGCCCGCGAGGGCAGTGAAACCGTCGTGTTTCTGTATGGCACCGTGTCCGCCGTGCAGGGCGCCGACATCTGGAAACTCACCCTGGCCGGTAGCGCGGGTTTTGCGATTGCGCTGTTGACGTTTGGGCTGTTGCAACTGGGCGGCAAGCTGATTACCTGGCGCCGCTTTTTCCGATTGACTGAAATTTTGCTGTTGTTACTGGCTAGTGCTTTGTTGGTGGGCGGACTGGATCGCCTGATTTCGCTGGGCGTGTTGCCGACGCTGGTTGATCCGGTTTGGGACAGTTCCGCATTGTTGGACGATAGCAGTGGTCTGGGCAAAGTACTTGCGGATTTTGCCGGCTATCGTGCTTACCCGGCGTTGACCTCTGTCTTGCTATGGGTCGCCTACTGGATCGTGGTGTGGGCCTTGCTACGCAGGGCAGACCAGCCTCGCAAGCCAGCCCCCATTCCTGCCTGATCTGAAACAAGCAACACGGGTCGGTGCTGATGCCGGCCATGGCACTAAAGGTTCATTCATGGCCGCCGCACTCGGGCGCTATACCACTCGCTTCGCTGATTTTCTGCGTGATCACGCATCGCTGCTGCGCAAGCTGCAATGGGGCATTGTCGGCGCTTATGCGTTCCTGTTGATTGTGCCGGTCTTGTTGCCGCTTCCCGACAATGCCGCGTCCGTCTTCAACAACTTAACCATCGTGGCGCAGTTCGCGTTCTGGGGCGTATGGTGGCCTTTCGTGCTGGTGTCCATGCCGTTGTTGGGACGAGCCTGGTGTGGCTGGTTGTGCCCGGAAGGCATGTTGACCGAATGGGCCAGTGAACATGGGCAGGGCCGTGCCATCCCGAAATGGATGCGTTGGGGCGGTTGGCCCTTTGTGGCATTTGGCTTGACCACCATTTACGGCCAACTGGTCAGCGTATATCAATATCCCTTGGCGGTACTGGTCGTGCTGGGGGGATCGACCGTCGCGGCCATGATCGTTGGCTGGCGTTATGGTCGCAGCAAGCGCGTCTGGTGCAAATATCTTTGCCCGGTCAATGGTGTGTTCAATTTGTTGGCCAAGTTGGCGCCGTGGCATTTCAAGGTCGACGAAGAGGCCTGGCGGCGTCCCGTCATTCGTATCGAATCCATAAACTGCGCGCCGCTGGTACCGCTGCGTCATATGCAGGGCGCGGGCGATTGCCATGCCTGCGGACGTTGCAGCGGCTATCGGGGGGCGATTGCCTTGACACCTCGTTCGCCCGAGGAAGAAATTGTGCGCGTGGCCACCGGTGATGCGTGGCAAACCGCGCTGATCTGTTTTGGCTTGATGGGCATCGCGATCGGCGCTTTTCTCTGGAGTGCCAGCCCCTGGTTCGTGACGGTAAAACAATGGGCGGCTGTGTGGCTGGTTGAACGCGACATCTTATGGCCGTTGATGGACAACGCGCCGTGGTTCATCCTGACCCACTACCCTGAACTCAACGACAGCTTTTCGTGGTTGGATGGCGCAGGTATTTTGTTGTTTGTGGTTGGCAGTACGGTATGCGTGGGCGGTGTGGCGCTGATCGGATTATGGTTGGCCGATCTCGTTGCGCCGGCCAAGCTGTCGGGAGGACGTTTCGCTGGCGTGCATAAACTGGCGCAAGCCTTCATTCCCGCTGCAGGCATCGGCGTATTTCTTGGCCTGTCCGCCACGACGATTACCTTGCTGGGACACGAGGGGTTGAATACGAGCTGGGCCGATCCCGTGCGCTTTACCTTGCTGACCTTGGCCGTCGGCTGGTCGATGCGCTTGGGATGGCGGCTGCTGGCGCAACGTACGGTGTCCGGGCTACGCAAGTTGGTCGCGTGGGTGTTGATGGCGAGTGGTTTGATACCGTTCTGCGTCGCATGGGTACTGTTTTTTGCGGTGTGGTGATCAAGCGCTTGATGATCGACTCGTGCGGGGGCGGGTCTTGAGCCCGGTGCGATGTACGCTCGTGGCGACACAATCAAAGCGGGNCGCGGAAATATGCCATTTCCGCGNNCNGAGACTGACTTACTGAGACTGACTTACTGAGACTGACTTAATGCGCTAATACGCGTTACTTTGCTTGGGTTGGGGCGGGTTCGCTCGTCATGGGCTCGGTCGTTGTCGAATCGGTCTTGGCTGGTTCAGCCTTGGCCGGATCGACGGTGAGATTGTTCTGCACCTGTTTGACGCCCTCGACACCGCCCGCGGTGTCAGCCGCTTGCTTGACTTCGGCATCAGTGCCCACCGTACCCGTCAGCGTAACGTTGCCGTCTTGTGTTTCGACCGAAATATCCAGCGCGCTGAGCGAGGTGTCTGCCACGAATGCCGCTTTTACTTTGGTCGTAATCATGGCATCCGATGCGTACTCGCCTACGGACTGCTTGTTGGTATCCGTTTCAGCCGCGTACGTCACGGTGCCGACGGTACCGAGCACGGTACCGGTGCTGATGGCCGTGGCAATGATCAGTTTACGCATGTTCATAGAGATTCTCCTTCTACGTTGCGATGACGCGGTGGGTTAGGTGGCGTGCGGCGCCGTGACGGGCCGCCCGGATTATTTCTTCCTGAATACACCACTAAATATCGACAGCAATGCCAGAATCAGGAATACAAAGAACAGAATCTTGGCGATCCCTGCCGCGCCGGCGGCGATACCACCGAAACCTAATACGGCAGCAATGATGGCGATGACGAAAAACACAACAGCGTAGTACAGCATTTCGGATCCCTCCTTTTACGCGATGAGCGATTGGAGTCGAGGATTAGCGATTGGAGTCGAAAAAAGTACGCACTTCCTTTTCGGCCTCTTCTCGTGTCTTACCGTAACGCTCTTGGATCAAGCCCGTCAAACGTTCCGCGTTACCTTCAACGCGTGTCAGTTCATCATCGGTCAGCTCGCCCCACGCTGCCTTGGCTTTACCCGTCAACTGTTTCCACTTTCCTGCAACGATGTCGTTGTTCATGTGAACCTCCTTGTTGATGAGCCTGTTATCACCGTACGGGCGGTCGTGGACAGTGTCAAACGATGCTGTAGACAAATGTAACGACTGAGGTCTTGATTTGTTTACAGCAGAGAGGCGGGCGTGATACCTGTTCGGTTAGTTACGGTTGAGTAGTGTCAAGAAACGTTCAGACAATCAATCGTAACGGCGATTTACATCACGCGGCGAAACGGCGTATGCGTTTCCAGTTCGTCCAGATAGCCATCTATTGCCTGGGTCTCTCGTTGCAGATAATCCTCAATGGCGGCGGAAAATCGCGCATCGGAAATCCAGTGCGCCGACCATGTAGGGGTGGGCAGCAGGCCGCGCGCCATTTTGTGTTCACCTTGGGCACCGCCTTCAAAACGCGTTAGCCCGTGCTGAATGCAGTAGTCAATAGATTGTAAATAGCAGGTCTCGAAATGCAGGCCCGGCACAAAATCCAGGGCACCCCAATATCGTCCATACAGGGTTTGACCTCCCAGCATGTTTAACGCGGCGGCTATGGGCTCTGCGCCGCGCAACGCCACAATCAGGACCATGGAATCGTTTAATTCTCGATGCAAACGTTCAAAAAACTCGGCGCTTAGATAAGGCGCATTGCCGTGCGCAAAATAGGTTTGCTCGTAGCAGCGATAAAAGAACGACAACGATTGCGCATCAATCTGCGCACCGCGCAGCCAGCGATAGTGAATACCGGCAGCCTGTACTTTTTTGCGGTCCTGGCGAATCTTCTTGCGCTTGTCGTGATTCAGGGCCGCCAGGAATACGTCCAGATTGGCATAGTCCGCATTGCACCAGTGAAACTGTATGCCTTCGCGCACCATATAGCCCGCCTCGTGCAGGGCGGCTAAATCGTCGTCGGTAGGAAACAGCACATGCAGTGACGAGACTTTCAGGCCTTGCGCCAGTTCGATCAAACCGCGCGCCAACGTCAATCGGTCCGCCGCGTTGCCGGCCAGCAGTCTGGGTCCGCTGACCGGTGTAAAAGGTATCGATGTCAACAGCTTTGGGTAATAGCGCAGTCCGTGCCGTTCAAAGGCATCGGCCCATGCGTAGTCGAACACGTATTCTCCACGCGAATGCGCCTTCAGATACAGCGGCACGCCGCCGACCAATTGGCCCGCACGCCGCAGTACCAGGTAATACGGCGTCCAGCCCGTCTCCGGGGCGGCACAGCCGGTCTCATGCAGCGCCGACAGAAATTCGTGGCGTACAAAAGGTTGATCACCCGCCAGAGCATTCCACTCGGACGGATCGATTTGGGATAACGAGGGTGCAACGCCAAGCTGCGCAGAGGAGGTCATGGGCGTAATGATAAAGTCTGGCTGGCAGGCTGCCTGCAACGATGTTGTGTTTTACACCCTGATTGTTTCTCAATGACCGACTCCGCGTTTTCCCCCGCAACCCATATCGAGATGCGCCGTCAGGCGCTCGCCGCGTTGGCCGCCCGCGCCTGGCCGGACAAACTGGCCGCCGTGCGAGCCATTGATGACGATACGATGATCGCGGTGGATGCCAACCTGCAGGAGCCCGCCCGGATACCCGGGCGNCCGGACGCGCCCGAACTGGTGCCACCTCAGCAAGTCAAGCAACGCTCGGTCCAATCGCCGGAGGGGCGTGCGGTGCTCCTGCACGCCTTGGCACATATTGAGTTCAATGCGGTGAACCTGGCACTGGATGCGGTGTGGCGTTATGCCGGTATGCCCGAGGCGTTTTATCGCGATTGGCTGCGCGTGGCGCGCGAAGAGGCCTACCATTTTGAGTTGCTTAATACGCATCTGGGCACCCTGGGCCATGCTTACGGTGATTTTCCGGCGCATAACGGCTTGTGGGAAATGGCAGAAAAAACCCGGGACGACTTGCTGGCCCGACTGGCACTGGTCCCGCGCACCCTTGAGGCCCGGGGCCTGGATGCCTCGCCCCTGATTCGGGACAAACTGATCGGCGCGGGCGACAAAGCGGGTGGAGCCATCCTGGACATTATCCTGCGCGACGAGATCGGTCATGTGGCGATCGGCAACCACTGGTACCGTCATTTGTGCACCCAGCGCAGCCTGGATCCGGTCGCCTGCTACGCCGAGTTGGCGCAGCGCTACAACGCCCCACGACTGCGCGGGCCATTCAACCTCGAGGCGCGCCGTCAGGCAGGTTTTGACGAGGCGGAACTGGAAGCATTGCAGCGGCCCCCCTCGTAGGCCGGCGCTCATCGCGGCCTTGGCAGGTCGTCGTTAATCTAAAGGAATCGTCGGATTCAGTGCACTATCGGCCGTGGGAAATGTGGGGCGGCTAGAAAAATCGCAGACCTCGATGGCCTTGTTGATCACCAGATCCAAGACGGGCGTCCGGTTGTCTTCGTGGAACACTGCGCTATAGATCGCGGTCGGTGGCATGGGATCGCTGCGCACGATTTTCAGCAGGCCGTCGTCGATATCCTGTTTCACATAATCAAATGGCATCTGACTGATGCCGACCCCGCAAGCGACCATTTCACGACGTACCACCAGACTGTTGGTCGTAAATACCGGGCCAAATACAAAGCCGCTTTCCGCGCGCCAGTCGGAGTAATAACGTGTTTTGGCCGAGTCCTCGACTTGTTCCAGCACGGGATAGGCCGCGAACTCCGCTGGTTGCAATGGACGGTCGGGAATCGGAACGTGGGCGCCTACCACCCAGCAGTCTTCCGTCTTGCCGACAGGGACAGTGGTGTAGCCATTTTTCCAATAGGTGCCGGCCATCATCGCGACGTCGAGCCGTCCCAATTCCACGTTGCGAAACAGCGTAATGCCCGACTCCACCAAGGGCTCGAGCCGCAATTCCGGGTGGCTGTTATGGAGTTGCTGGATCAAATCGGTAAACCAGGTCAGCGCGATCAGCTCCGTGACACCAATGCGCAGCACACCTCGAATTTCGTGCTGTGTGCTCGCCAGATTCTCAATGCGGGCACGCAATTGCATCGCCTCGGCGGCGACAGGCACTAAACGTTGGCCCAGGCCCGTGGTGCTCAGGCCGGTCGGGCGTCGGTGCAGCAAACGTCCCCCCAGCATGGTTTCAAGCTCGCTGACGCGCTTGGAAATCGCCGATTGAGTGGTGTACAGACGGGTCGCCGCGGCGTTGAAGCTGCCCAGTTTGAGGCTGAAATGAAACGCTTCGAGTTGCTTGAAAGTAGGATTCATGGGGGCGAACCGAAGGGCCGGCTTAGGCGAATGGGGCGAATTTGACGCAAGCCATTATCGAATGTGGCAAGAAAAAAAGGAATACCCCGGTGTTCCGATTATTCGCTATATCCGTGACGGCCAGTGCCAGATAATCCAAGTCATTCTTATGACAGCGGACGGTGGCTCGGCCATGATTGCTATTTCTTCTCGTTTACAACGTATCAAGCCTTCACCGAGCTCCATGGCTGGGGCACGCGCCAGAGAACTCCGGGCCCAAGGGCGTGACATCGTCGGCCTGACTGCTGGTGAACCTGACTTCGATACGCCCCAGCACATCCAGGAGGCCGCCTGGCAGGCAATGCAGCAGGGCAAGACCCGCTACACCGATGTGGGTGGCACACTTGAGTTGCGCGAGGCGATCCGCCAAAAATTCCTGCGTGAAAACGCGCTGGACTACGCCGTTAACGAGATCGTCGCCGGTACCGGGGCCAAGCAAATCGTGTTCAACGCTTTGATGTGCACGCTTGAGCCGGGCGACGAAGTCATCATTCCGGCGCCTTACTGGGTGTCGTATCCAGACATCACCTTGCTGGCCGACGGCAAGCCTGTGATGGTGACGGGTTTGCCTGAACACGGCTTCAAGCTTCAGCCTGACGATCTGGAGCAGGCGATCACCCCACGCACCCGCTGGCTGCTGCTGAACTCGCCCAACAATCCTAGTGGCGCCACCTATACCCGCGAAGAACTGGTCGCGTTGGGCGAAGTGCTCAAGCGCCATCCTCACGTTTGGGTGATGACCGATGACATCTATGAACATCTGATTTATGACGGACGAGAGTTCGTCACGATCGCCCAGGCGGTGCCCGAGCTGAAAGAACGCACGTTGACCATTAACGGCGTATCCAAATCGTATGCCATGACCGGCTGGCGCATTGGCTATGGGGCAGCACCGGCCGAGTTGTGCAAAGCCATGACCAAGCTGCAGTCGCAAAGCACCTCGAATCCGAACTCGGTGGCGCAGGCGGCGGCGGTCGCGGCCTTGAATGGCCCGCAGGACTTTATTCAGACCAGCCGTCACAGTTTTCAGACGCGACGCGATCTCGTGGTCGAAACCCTGAATCGCATCGACGGCATCCACGCGTATCGGCCGGAAGGTGCGTTCTATATTTTTGCCGCGTGCGATGCGCTGTTTGGCCTAAAGACGCCCGATGGGCACGTCATTAAGAGTAGTGACGATTGGGTGATGCATTTGCTCGATTCGGAAAATCTCGCGGTACTGCAAGGCAGTGCTTACGGGATTCCGTCGCACTTCCGTTTGTCCTTTGCCGCAAGCGAAGAGCAATTGCTGCAAGGGTGCAGCCGTGTCGCGCGGGCACGTGCTTCGCTTTCGTAGTGTTAATTGGATTACACGCGGTTGATCAATAACCGCATTGATAGTTGATAGCCAGGGGATTACATGAAAACAAAACGTAGACTGCCGCGTATCAAAGGACTCGTGGCAGCACTGTCCATGGTGACGGTAAACGCGTTCGCAGCGGACTTTCCCAGCCAGCCTTTACACATTCTGATTGGCTTTTCACCGGGTGGCTCTAATGACCTGGTTGCTCGCTTGATCGCACCCGAACTCAGTAAAGAACTGGGCCAGCAGATTGTTATCGAGAACAAGCCCGGCGCCAATGGCAACATCGCCGCGGATGCGTTGCTAAAGGCTACGCCCGATGGGCACACTCTGTTGATCTGCACGTCAGGGTTCATGTCGGTCCAGCCGTATTTGTATCCCAGTCTGCGGGTCAAGCCGGCAACGGACATTTTGCCCGTGACCCTGATTGGAATGACCCCGTATCTCGCGTTGGTGAATGCCAGCGTGCCGGTTAATTCCATGCAAGAGTTGATCGACTATGCCAAGAAACATCCCGGTGAATTGAGCTATGCATCCTCTGGTGTCGGCGCGGCGGGGCATTTGGTTGGCGAGGCCGTGCAGCATCTGGCGGGTGTCGAGTTTCTGCATATCCCCTACAAGGGCACGGGCCAGGCGCTGGCCGATCTGGTGTCGGGTGAAGTCAAAATGATTTTTGACCAACCCATCAGTTCTTATCAGTACGTGAAAAGCGGACAATTGCGCGCCTTGGCGGCGGTCAATCCCAAACGTCTGGCCGCTTTCCCGGATATCCCCTCCATATCGGAATCATCATCGCTGCCCAACTTTGATTTAGTCCCCTGGACGGGTTTGTGTGCGCCCAAGGGCACGCCCCAGGAAGCCATCGACAAGGTGCAGCAGGCCGTAACCAAAGTCCTGGCCAAACCCGAGATTGCCAAGCGTTTGAGCGGTGACGGGGTGGAACTCGTGGGGAATACGTCGGCTGAATTCGCTACCTTCCTGCAAGAGGATCGTGCACGCTGGAAGCGTGCTGCGGAAAACGCAGGTATTCCTCCGACTTGACCGGGGCTGGGTAAGGGCAGGATGGCACGGTTCGTTACAGCGCGATACCACGAACGCACATTGCCGCTCGGCATGTGGCGCACCTGCCTATAAAATCGTGGGCATGAAACCACGATACTCCTTGCCCGTACTTTCCCTCGCGCTCTGGGCGGGCGCTGCCTATGCGGCAGAGCCCGCGCCAGGCGCGACGGCCGACTCCTCTGCAGATTTCGCGCAATGCCTGTCGCAACTGCGCGGGCAGGCCATCAAGCAAGGCGTATCGGCCAGCACGTTCGATACCTACACCCAGGGGCTCGAGCCCGACCTGAGCATCCTACCTTTGCTGGACGCACAGCCCGAGTTCAAAACGCCGATCTGGGATTATCTCGCCGCGTTGGTCGACAACGAACGTGTCGCCGATGGCAAGCTCGCCATGCAGCAATGGCAATCTGAGCTGACCCGGGCGCAATCGCAGTTTGGCGTAGACCCCGCCACCGTCGTCGCGGTGTGGGGCGTAGAAAGTAATTTCGGCAAAAATCTCGGCGGCCGTCCCTTGTTGACGTCCTTGTCGACTCTCTCGTGCATGGGACGGCGACAAACCTACTTTCGTGGCGAGTTCTTTGCCACGCTGAAAATCATCCAGCAAGATCACTTGGGTCCCGAACGGCTGAATGGCTCTTGGGCCGGCGCGTTTGGTCAAACCCAGTTCATGCCCTCGACGTATATGCGACTCGCGGTGGATTTCGATGGTGACGGGCGTCGTGATCTCGTGGACAGTGTGCCCGACGCATTGGGATCCACGGCCAACTTTCTCAAGCGCGCCGGGTGGAAAGCCGATCTGCCTTGGGGCTTCGAAGTCCGCCTGCCTGATGGCATGAATACCGAGGGTGCAGGACGTCGCAACAAGCAAGCCATGTCGGCCTGGGCGGCAAAAGGCGTCACCCGGGCCGATGGCAGTCCATTGCCCTCGGGCAACACGCAAGTCGGGCTGCTGTTGCCGGCGGGCGCCTCGGGCCCGGCCTTTTTGGTGACCCGTAATTTCGATGCGCTGTACTCGTACAACGCGGCCGAGAGTTATGGCTTGGCGATTGCCCACTTGTCAGATCGTTTGCGTGGTGGTGGACCTTTTGTCCAGGCTTGGCCTACCGATGATCCGGGTATCTCGCGCGCCGAGCGACGAGAATTGCAGTCGTTGTTGATTGCGCGCGGGTTCGACATCGGTGAGCCCGACGGCATCATAGGCTCGCGCACCCGCAAAGCCCTGCAAGACATCCAGCGCGAGGCGGGATTCCCGGAAAATGGCCGCGCTGGAATGAAGTCCTTGCAGTGGCTGCGGCAGAACACCTCGGCGCAACCCGTCACTGCGACGAGACCTGCCCCTCAGCAGTAACGCGTCAGGGTCAGGCGCCTGCCGCGTTCCAACTGATAGACAAGGACACCGTCTCAGTGTCGCCAGGCGCCACCGTAAGCGCATCGTCCAGTACGCGCGCGGTTTCGATGCAGACCATGCGCAGCCATTCGTCATCGGCCATATCGCTCAAGTGTGCGGCTTTCGTAGGGCCAGGGTTCCACACGACCGTCGATCGCGAGTCGGGCGATTGCAAACGGATATGGCGTTGCCAACCCGGATCCTGCAGGGTGACGGGGGCCGTGGTGTCCAGGTAGATCCTGTCGGTTTCACCGTTCAGCGTGACGGGGCCGCGCTGCTGATGCGGCGTCCAGTCTTGCGTCGTATCCAGATATTGGCGACCCTCCAGTCCCTGGAGGGTGACATGGCGACTGTCAGACACGGCCAAATAGGTATGCAGCGCCAGGGCCGTCGTCAGTGGGGCCTGCCCCTGATTATGAACCGCCAGGCTCAGTTCGATGCGCTTGCCGAATCGCATCCGCAGCGTTAACTGCGCGTGATGTGCCCAGCCTGCGGCATAGTCGCGCGGGGCCGTGAAAGCAAAGAGCAGTTCAACCGATTCGGGTTCGACGCGTTGTTCCGTCAACGCCCAGTCGGCCTGACGCACCCAGCCGTGTGACGACGCTTTGCCTTGTGCCTGTACGCTATCGCGCACAGATGCCGGATTGCGTTCGTAAACCCCAAACCACGGCCAACAAATGGGGATTCCCCCGCGCACCGGTGCGCCGCGCTTGAACTCCGCCTGCTCGGACAGCCAGACAAGCGGGCGGCCGCCGTTCGGGGTGTAGCTCAGCAATTGTGCCCCCTGTTGGGCGATGAGGGCGCTGCCGTAGGGCGTGCTGATGCGCCAGCCTGAGAGCGCGCCGATCGCGCTGGGTTCGATGCGTGAGTGCAGAGTCATGAGCCATGCCTGGAAAAAATGTCATGCTAACTGGCGTTGCGAGTGATTCACAAGCCTGCGTTGACGAAAGCAGAGGCATGTGCTGAGCGTGCACTTTTACGTTTCTTGTTTTTTTAGCTCCAAGATGGCTTGACCTCCATGCAAGATGTCTGTTTGCACCGCAATGCGGGCAGCCTGACCATCACGTTGACGCATCGCGCGCAGTAGCGCGTAGTGGCCGTCGATCATGTCGCGGCCGCCTTGTACATAAGATTGGGCGATGAGTGGACCCATCTTAAGCCAGAGGCGCTCCAAGATGTCCAACAGAACGGGCATATTGGCAATATGGCAGTATTCGAAATGAAAGCGCTGGTTCAGTCCGATCGCGCTGTTCACGTCGCCCGCTTCCAGGGCTCGCTCATTCTCGGCAATCAACGCCTCGATGCGAGCGACGTCCTCGTCCGTCGCCGTGATCGCCGCGCGGGCCGCGGCCATCCCCTCGAGCTCAAGGCGGATATCGCGAATTTCGAGGTATTGCGCAAGGCTGACTTTTGCCACACCGATGTCACGAGCACTGCGCATGACCAGTGCACCGTCCTGCACCAGTCTCAAAATAGCGTCACGTACCGGCGTGACACTCGTGCCAAGTTCGGCGGCGAGTTCACGAATGCGAAGCCGGTCTCCCGGTTTGAGCTTGCCTTCGATTAGGGCGGTGGCTATCTGGGTATAAACCCGGTCTCCCATGCTTTCGTACTGCACTGTGGAAAAACGGGACTCATCGATTTCAGGCTCAGGCGTCATTGATTCTATTAGGTCTGTTGTGGATAGAGGCTAAATATGATGCATCAAGACGGATAGTCTCCGTGAGAGGGCTGCTCGCTGGGCGCAAATTATCCAAGAGGTCAACCCGCTATTTTGTACTGGCCATTGTATGTTTTCATAGGCAGATGCGTCCACTGCAGGGAGCGCTCTATACGGCCATTCAAGGGAATGTACTAATACGAAGTTTTTCCTCGGATATTTATAATGCATCAAACATCAAAATTCGAGGTTGTGTGGTGGTATTTCAGGGCGCTGCAGGGAAACGAGTTTCGGAAGATGTGGGTACGTTGTTTACGACTTCGCCGCCGCTGATCCTATTGGCGGACGCCGAGCGGGTGGCCCGCGCCTGTTTTCCTGGCAGTGTGGCCTGCGCGCCCCTGACCGGCGAACGCGATGTCAATTTTCGAGTGACGCGGGTTGACGGCTCGGTTCTGACGCTCAAATTCATCAATTCGGCGGAGCAATTGGCCGAGACCGAGATGCAGGTCGCGGTACTCAAGCATTTGCAGGGCGCCATGTCCGTGCAGGCCTCTCATCACCAGACTGTCGATACGGCAGGCTTGGCAGCCTTGTCGGATGCGCAGGTCGGCCAAACGGATACGGGTTCAACAAGAGACTGGATTCAATACATTCCCTTGTCCGGCGGCGAACCAATACGTGTGCGTGCTTACGGTTATCTGCAAGGGGCTCCCGGTACGGGTCTGAAGGCGGATCCGCGCGCCTGGACGGCGGTTGGCCGTGCCGCGGCCGCACTGAACCGAGAGTTGTTGCAGTTTGATCACCCCGCCGCACATCGAAAATTTCTCTGGGATGCCTGCCAGGTCCTGGACTTACAGCCGCTCTTGGGCGCCGTGGAAAGCGATACCGAACGGCAGATGATTGCCGAGTTTTTGACGCTGTTCGAGCGTCAGGTGGTGCCAGTCCTGGATTCGCTGCCCAAACAAGTCATTCATAACGATCTGTCACCTAGCAATATTCTGATCGATAGCGATGGCTTGGACTTAGTCGGGATCCTTGACTTTGGTGACATGGTGTACGCCCCACGTATTGCCGAGGTCGCTATCGCGGCGTCTTATTTGATGACGTATTCATCCGATCCGCTGACGGTGCTGGCATGTGTGCTGGATGGTTATACCGAAGTCTTGCCCCTGACTTCGATAGAACGTCTGCACGTGCTGGACCTGGTCCTTGCACGCCTGGCGCAGCGCATGGTCATTACCTCATGGCGGGCCGCGCGCTTTCCGGACAATCGAGCTTACATCCTGCGTAGTCATGCCACCGCGACGGCCTTGTTCAATCATCTGTACGCAGATTGGAAAACCGCGCAGATATCGCGATAACGACATGTGTCCTGCGCACCGCTTTGCATTGAATTTTTCACATTCTGAACGACGAGGTATTTCCTATGTCTTCAACTCCTAATGCGGCTGCCGATGTTTCCGACTTGCTGGCGCGTCGTCGGGTGTTAGGTCCGGCCTATCGTTTGTTTTACGACGAGCCTGTTCATCCGGTACGCGGTGAAGATGTCTGGCTGTTTGATGCTGCCGGCAAGCGGTATCTGGACGCCTACAACAACGTGCCTGTGGTGGGGCATGCCAATCCTGCTGTCGTCGACGCCCTGGCACGTCAGGCATCGGTACTCAATACGCATACCCGATATCTGCACGAAGGCGTGGTCGAGTATGCAGAACGCTTACTGGAACATTTCCCCTCAGCACTCGATACCGTGATGTTCACTTGCACGGGGAGCGAGGCCAACGATCTGGCGCTGCGCATTGCATTCGAAGCCACCGGTCGTCGAGGAATCATCGTCACGCGTAACGCCTACCATGGTGTAACGCAGGCCCTGGCCGATGTATCTCCCTCTTTGCGGCCCGTTGCCGCGCATGTGCGCACCATTGAAGCCCCTTGTAAATTGGTCGGCACACCCGATCAGGTGGCTGCGCAATTCGCGGCGCTCGTGGATGAGGCCGCGCGCGATCTGGCTCGGGCAGGTACGCCCGTCGCGGCTTTGATGGTGGATACGGTATTTGCCAGCGATGGCATTTACATCGGTGTTGATGACGTGCTGTCCCGTGCCGCCGCTCAAGTGCGTCAACACGGCGGAATATTCATTGCGGACGAAGTGCAGGGTGGCTTTAGCCGCATCGGCCACCATTGGTGGGCCTTCGGGCGCGACAACGTGGTGCCCGACATGGTGTCGTTAGGCAAGCCGATGGGCAATGGGCATCCCATGGCAGGCCTCGTCCTGCAGGCGCCGTTAGTCGAAGCCTTTGGCAAGAACTGTCGTTACTTCAACACGTTTGGTGGTAATACCGTTTCCGCGGCGGTGGGCCTGGCCGTTTTGAATGAACTCGAGCGGATGGATGCACCCGCACAGGTTGCACGCGTTGGCCAAGTGATGGCGCAGGGCTTGTCGCATTTGGCTCAAACCGCTCCTTGCATTGGCACCGTGCGAGGGCAGGGGTTGTATTGGGGAGTGGATATTCGTGATCCCGACGGAAATGCCTCTCGCCATGCGCGACTTGCTCAGGCCATTTCGAATGGGCTGCGCCAGGAAGGCGTATTGATTGGTGTGTCTGGCCGCCAGGGGAATGCGCTGAAGATTCGACCCCCTCTGACTTTTCAGGTGGAGCATGTGGACCTCCTCCTGTCCGCCTTGGCCCGGCAGTGCCAGGCTGTCTTGACTTCCGTTTTGTGAATACCGGACGTCAGTCCTGTTTTCTAATCGATTTTTCGCAAGGAATAGCCATGCGTATCTCCCTGTTGTTCAGACAATCCTTACTCAATGTCCTGCTGGCGAGCGCCAGTCTGATGGCTCTGGCTGCCAGCCCTGTTCAGGCGCAAGTGCGCGGCGGCACGCTGAATGTGATATTGAATCCAGAGCCGCCCGTTCTGATGGTGGGTATTAACCAGCAAACGCCTACACAGATTGTGGGCGGGAAAATCTACGAAGGTCTGTTGACCTATGATTTTGATCTGAATCCTCAACCCAGTCTGGCCAAATCCTGGTCGGTTTCTCCTGATGGTCTGACCTATACCTTTGAGCTGCAAGAAGGCGTGACCTGGCATGACGGCAAGCCCTTCACGGCGGACGACGTCCTGTTTTCGCTCAAGGAGTACTTGCCCGAAGTACACGCCCGCGCGCGCAACAACCTAAGCCACGTCAGCAGTATCGAAGCCACCAGTCCGAGCACGATTGTCATCAAGCTCAAGGAACCCTACGCGCCGTTCATCAACGCGTTCGAGATGTCGTCGGCGCCGATGGTGCCTGCCCACCTCTATCGTGGAACGGACTTTCGCACTAACCCGGCCAACCAGACGCCCATTGGTACGGGGCCCTTCAAGTTCAAGGAATGGCAACGCGGTCGCTATGTCTTGCTGGAGCGCAATGACAAATACTGGCGTCCCAATCTTCCTTATCTGGACAAGATCTACTTTCAGGTGATTCCCGATGCCAATTCGCGATTGGTGGCATTGGAGAATGGTTCGGTGCAGGTCGCCAGCTTTGGCGACATTGATTTTGCCTTCCTGCCACAGGTCAGAGCGAATCCCGAGCTCGAGGTCACGACCAAGGGCTATGAGTTTGCAGGTCCGCATGCCGCGATCGAACTGAACCATCGTGTCAAGCCGCTGGATGATGTGCGGTTCCGCCAAGCTATTCAATATGCGATCGATCGTAAGTTCATCGCGGAACGTATCTTCTTTGGCGCAGCCCGTCCAGCGACGGGGCCGGTCTCTTCGGTCACGCGATTCTATGATCCCAACCTGCCCAAGTATGACTACGATCCCAAAAAAGCGATCGCGCTGTTGGATGAAATGGGTTTGAAGCCCGATGCCAACGGCAAACGTGCCAGTATCAAGTTGTTGGGTCTGCCGTACGGCGATACTTGGACCAAGGTGTCCGAATACGTGAAGAATGCCTTGTCCAAGGTAGGCGTTGATGTCGTACTAGAGAACACCGATGCGGGAAGTTGGGCACGTCGCTTCTCGAACTGGGAGTTCGACTCGGTGGTGGAGTACCTATATCAGTACTCCGATCCTGCCTTGGGCGTGGACCGTACTTATTTGTCCACCAATATTCACCAAGGCGGCTATGGTACCAACGTGTCGGGCTACGTCAACAAGGATGTTGACGCGACACTACGTGCAGCCGAACTCGAGAACGATCCCGCCAAGCGCAAGCAGTTGTACTCGCAAGCCTATACCCAGGTCGCCAACGACGCCCCGACGGCTTGGTTGGTCGAACTGGCTTTCCCGACGATTACCAATAAAAAGGTCAAAAACGTGACGACCTCGGCAATTGGTGTCGCGGAAAGCTTTGCCACGACCTATATCGAAAAATGAGGATAGTGTGATGAGGCTACTGCGATCTTTTTTCTCCGTGCTGGGCAAGTCGATCACGGTGCTGATCGCAGTTGCCATCATCAACTTTGCGTTGGTGCGGATGACGCCTGGGGATCCGGTCAGTGTATTGGCCGGTGAGGCGGGCGTTTCGGATCAAAAATTCGTCGAACAATTGCGCAAAGAGTTCAAACTAGACCAGCCTGTGTGGGTGCAATTGGCTAGTTATCTGAAGTCGATTGCTCAGCTAGACCTGGGGTATAGCTATCGCCAGCAACAACCGGTTTGGGATTTGATTGCAGATCGGTTGCCCGCCACGTTGGTTCTGGCTATTCCTGCTTTCGTCATCTCCCTATTGGGAGGAATCCTGCTGGGAGCGTTGGCGAGCCGCCATCGAAACTCGGTGTGGGATTCCCTCATTACGGCAGGCTCGATGGCATTCTATGCAACACCCATCTTCTGGGTAGGACTGCTGCTGGTGTTGTTGTTCTCCGTCACATTGGGGTGGCTGCCGCCGTTTGGCTACGAGAAGATGGGATCCGATCTGACCGGTCTGGCGCGTATCAAGGACATTGCCGTGCATGCCTTGTTGCCTGTGGTGACCTTGGCAGGATTCAATCTGGCGGTGTATGCACGGATGACGCGCGCTTCCATGAACGAGGTTCAGGGAGCTGACTTTGTAAAAACTGCCTGGGCAAAGGGGTTGGGTGCGGGCCGTGTGGTCTGGGTCCATCAGTTGCGTAACGCGGTGCTACCGGTGATTACGCTGGCAGGTATGCAGGCCGGTCAATTAATCGGCGGGTCGGTGCTGGTCGAGACCGTCTTCGCTTGGCCGGGCATTGGCCGACTGGCCTTCGATGCATTGCTCCAACGCGATTATCAGGTTCTGTTGGGCGTGTTCTTTTGCACTTCGGTTGTCGTGGTTGTCTTTAATTTGTTGACCGACTTGGTGTATCGCCTTGTGGATCCTCGTATGCAGAGTCAGGTATGAATCAATTTACGAAACGATTCGTCAAGAACGCCGGAGCCCTATGGGGCCTGGGTATTCTCGTTATCATCGTCGTGATGGCTATCACGGCAAATTGGGTCTATCCGGGAAACCCTTGGGACCCCACCGTCGCGCCATTTCTCAAGCCATTTCAAGACAGTCAGGCGTGGCTTGGCTCGGACTCGTTAGGCCGTGATATCGCTGCGGGTATTGTCCACGGAGCGCGTGCCTCGCTGGAGGTAGGCATCGTGGCGACGCTGGTTGCCGTGATTATCGGCCTGGTGGTTGGCGTGCCCGCAGGATTCTTGGGCGGACGCTGCGACGGCCTGTTGATGCGTTTCACAGAAATTTTTCAGACGATCCCCAGTTTCTTTTTCGCCATCGTGTTGGTCGCCATTTTCCAACCTTCTTTTGGCTCAGTGATTACGGCCGTGGCGCTGGTCAGTTGGCCGCCGATTGCGCGTCTGGTTCGCGCTGAATTCATGCGGGTCAAGTCCAGCGAATTCGTCGAGGCTGCACGGGTGCAAGGGTTTTCTCGGTGGCACATAGTCTTTCAGGAAATTTTGCCGAACTGCATCTCTCCACTGATTGTCATGGCGTCCTTGATGATCGCCAATGCCATCTTGCTTGAGAGCGCCATTAGTTTTCTGAGTCTGGGTGATCCCAATCTCATGACGTGGGGATATATGGTGGGGAACTCCCGCACGTTCCTGCGTCTGGCTTGGTGGATGTGTCTATTTCCAGGGCTCGCTATTTTTGTGACGGTGCTGGCGGTCAACCTGTTAGGCGAGGGGTTGAATGATGCGCTCAACCCGCGTTTGCATCGAAAAGGCTGAGGTCATGACGGCATTACTGGATATCAAGAACCTGTCTGTCGCCTTGCCGACGGGAGGCGATCGTGCGCTCGCCGTGGATGATGTCAGCCTGACGTTGAATCGCAACGAGATCGTCTGCGTGGTCGGTGAATCCGGCTCGGGTAAGTCCACGTTGGCACATGCCGTGCTGGGTTTGTTGCCGCGCGGTCTGAATGTCGCGAACGGAAAAATTCTGTTCGATGATCAGGATCTGGTCAATTTGCCTTTGGCTGGACTGCGTAAGATTCGTGGCAAGCGTATTGCCATGGTCTTTCAGGAGCCGCTGAGTGCCCTTAACCCATTGATGCGTTGTGGACAACAGATCGACGAGGTATTGCGTGCTCACGGTGTGGACGCGTCTCGCTCGATCAATGAGCGGGTTGGCGATCTGTTGGTATCGGTGGGTTTGCCGGATCATCAGCGTATTGCCGATTCGTATCCGTACCAACTGTCGGGTGGCCAGCGTCAACGTGTGATGATCGCGATGGCGTTGGCGCTAGAGCCGGAAGTCCTCATCGCTGACGAGCCTACGACGGCATTGGATGTCACCACACAAGCTCAGATTTTGGCACTAGTCCGAGACATTCAGCAGCGTAAAGGCTTGGCCGTCCTGTTCATTACGCATGACTTCGGCGTGGTGTCCGAGATCGCGAATCGTATTGTGGTCATGAAAGGAGGCCGTGTCGTTGAATGCGGCTCGGCCGAGCAGGTACTGCAACAGCCCCAGGCTGAATACACCAAAGGCTTGTTGGCCGCTGTACCGTCTTTTACACCGCCGCTGTCTTCGGGGGTTGAACAGACGACGCCTTTGATTTCGGTAAGCAGCCTGAAAAAGACATACGTGCGCAAGGCCAAGTTGTTTGGATCGGCTCAGACATTTCCTGCCGTGCAGGACGTAAGCTTTGACGTTCGTCGCGGAGAAATCGTCGGATTGGTCGGAGAGTCCGGATCGGGTAAATCTACCATTGGCCGTATTCTTGCCGGCCTGGTTGATGCCGATGCCGGCAAGGTCATGTTGAAGTCCAAGAATATCCTGGCGCCCGGCGCCTTCGACGACGCCGGCACACGTCGATCCGTGCAGATGATTTTTCAGGATCCCTACGGCTCGCTTAATCCTCGTCATACCGTGGCCAGAATTCTTACTGGAGGTATGCGGCTTAGCGGGATGACGCAGGACGCCGCGATGGCGCGTGCACGTGAACTGATGCGTTTGGTGCAGTTGGATGCTTCTGCACTGGATCGGTATCCTCATGAGTTTTCTGGTGGGCAACGTCAGCGCTTAGGCTTCGCTCGTGCGATCGCCGTCCGACCCGAGTTCATCGTGGCCGACGAGCCGGTATCCGCGTTGGATGTGTCCGTGCAAGATCAAGTGCTGGAGATGCTCAAGGATCTCAGGCGAGAGCTTCAGCTATCCATGCTTTTTATTACTCACGATTTGCGTGTAGCCGCGCAGTTGTGCGAGCGCATCATCGTGCTGAAACACGGTCAGATCGTTGAGCAAGGGCCTGCCGCCAGGATTTTGCAAGATCCAGCGCATGCCTACACGCGTCAGTTGATCGACGCGGTGCCCGGGCGCCACTGGAAGTAAATCGATTTTACCTACCAAACACAAAGGGTTGTGCTATGAAAGCGTACATCTCCCCTACGCACGATGCAGTCTGGACAGGCAATGCCATGATTCGCGGCGTGCTCAAGCCCCATCATGATCGCGCTGAGCGCAGTATCGAAATTCTTGCTGCCCTGCGGGATGACCTGAAGTTGGATTGCATCAACGTCCAGCGGGCTGCCCAACGGCCGTCAGAAATGCTTGAAGTCCATGCCCCCGACTATCTTCAATACTTGGAGACGGCGTGGGAAGCATGGTCACAAGCACCGGATGCTTCGTTCGAGATTCGCCCTTATATCGCGGTTAATCGCTATTTTCCTGACCTCAGGACACGCACGCCGGTCGTGATGGCAGGCCATTATCTGGGAGACGGGGGCACTCCCATCGTCAAGGACGCCTGGTCCAATATGGCGGGGAGTGTGGATACGGCCATCGAGGCTGCGCAGGCCCTCATCGAGGGTGCTGAAAGCGCGTACGCTCTGTTGCGCCCGGCAGGTCACCACGCCATGCGCGATATGGGGTTGGGAGGATGTCTTATCGCCAATACGGCGATTGCGGTGCAACGCTTAAGCAGGCAACTGGGTCGCGTCGCCGTTCTCGATATTGACGTGCACCATGGAAACGGGTCGCAGCAGATTTTCTATGATCGTGATGATGTACTGACGATATCGCTACACGGTAAACCCGAGGTGTTGTTCCCATTCCTTTCCGGTTATGCCGACGAGTTGGGGACGGGAGCAGGAGAGGGCTTTAACCTGAACCTCCCTCTGGAACCCGGCACCGAGTTGAGCGTGTACCTCAAGGATTTCGACAAAGCCCTGCAACGCATTCAGGATTTTGCGCCGAACGCGCTGGTTATCGCGACAGGCTACGACACCTTTCGCCATGATCCCTTTGGCAATATATGCATCGACACGGCAGACTATCGTGTGTTGGGGGATCGCATTGCTCAACTTAAGTTGCCCACGTTGTTTGTCCAAGAAGGCGGATACAAGGTAGATACGTTGCGCAGCAATGTGTGCGCGTTACTCGAAGGCTTCTTGGGGCGCTGAACATGAAAACCTCTACGTCTTCCCGAGTGGCGCTCGTCAGTGGTGCTAGCCGAGGAATAGGGTTGGCGATCGCGCGAGAACTCCTCGAGCATGGGTGGCGCGTCAGCGCCGGAACGCGCGGGCCTATCGAGGCTCTTGCCGGCCAATCCAGCGATCGGTATCACTGGGCCCGTTTCGATGCGTTTGATCCTGCGACGGAGTCCGCCTGGGTGCAAGCCGCCAGTGCGCATTTCGGTCAGATTGATGCGATGGTGCACAACGCGGGCATTCTTAGCCGTCAGTCCGTCATTGACGCGACCTCGCAGGAATTCGATGAAATTTTCGAAGTCAATGTCAAATCGCCGATGCGCTTGACGCAATGCGCATGGCCTCACCTGAAAGCGGTGCAGAATGGCAAGGTCATTGTGGTGGCCTCGCTAGCGGGCAAACGCGTGCGCGCGGCGGAAGGAGGGTTGTATTCCATGAGCAAGGCAGCGGCGCTGATGCTTGCGCATAGCCTACGTCATGCCGGCGATGTCGACGGCATACGCTGTACCGCTGTCTGCCCAGGTTTTGTTGCGACAGATATGGCAGATGGGGTGGAGGAGGGCATCAAAGCCCAACTGACTCAGCCCAAAGAGATCGCAACAATCGTGCGGATGGCATTAGAGCTGCCTGCGTCCGCTAGCGTTGCCGAGATTCCCGTCAGTTGGAAAGTAGAGGCAGAGTACTGACTGGGCCTTTAATGAGATTAGGCCTGCTCAGTACTCTGCGGGCGGCACAACCATCAACACTGCCGCGGCATACGTTCAAGCCAGAAACCCCGGCGCGGCCATATACGCGGCCAAACGTGCAAAATTGACGTGGGCATCCTGGATACGGGGTTCACGCATCAGAAAGTTGACAGTGCCCAGGCACACATCGCCCACGACCACGGGCACATTGATAACGGATTGCAGGCCCAATCCCAAAATCGCGGTATGGTCGTCAAATGAGGTACGAATCGCGTCAGCGCCTTCGCCCACGTAGATGCGCCGCTGCACCAGCACGTGTTCGCCCCAGGGCATGCCCCGTTTCTGTTTTGAACCGCCGGGAGGATACGACACGGGGTCTGAACTATACAGTCGGATCACCGCCATATTTTCGGCATCAAAACGGTTGACGGTGCACAACGCCTGTTGCAGTACGGGGCGAGCCCAGGTATCGATGGCCGCAAAGACCGCAAGGCGGTCGAGGCCGGCAAGGGCATTGGCGACGTCTACATTGTTGCTGACGGCTCCTGCAATGCGTGCATCAAGTTCCGTCATTCCGCTTTGATTCCCAGATCGCGCACGATGGCGCTGTATTTTTTGGCATCGGCCTCCAGCGTCTTGGCAAACTCCTCAGGCGTCGTCTGCATGACCAGCACGCCCATGTCGCCCATTCGCTTCTTGACGTCAGGCAGCGCGAGAATACGGTTGATCTCCGCATTCAGGTTCGCGACCAGCGCAGGATCCATCCCCGCAGGGCCAAACGCCCCGTACCAGACTTCCATCGAATAGCCGGGTACGGTTTCGCCGACGATCGGGATTTCCGACAGCAAGGGCGAACGCGACGTCTCAGTCACGGCCAATAACTTCAGCTTGTCGGTTTGCACATGCGGCAGGGTTTGCGTGCCGGCACTGAACAGCACTTGCGTGCGATTGGCCACCGTGTCCAGCACGGCAGGCGCGCCGCCGCGATAGGGGACGTGGATCATCTTGATCCCCGTAGCCTTCTCGAGCATGGCCGCGCTCAGGTGGTTGGTCGACCCCGTGCCTGCCGATGCATAAGCGATTTCTTCCGGACGCTCTTTGGCGTAGGCAATGAACTCTTCGACGCTGTTAACTGGCAATGCCGGGTTCACCACCATGGTGTTGGTCACCAGGGCCAGTTCCGCGATAGGAGTAAAGCTTTTGACGCCATCGAACGGCATGTTGTCGTACAGCGCGTCGTTCATGGTGTGTGTGCTCATCGAGCCGATCAGCAGCGTGTAGCCGTCGGGTTTAGCGCGGGCCACCAAGGCCGAGCCGATGTTGCCGGAGGCGCCCGAGCGGTTTTCCACGATCACCGACTGACCATACGTTTTTGTCATATGTTCTGACAGCATGCGCGCCAGAATATCGGTCGAGCCGCCTGCGGCCCACGGCACGATCAGCGTGATCGGCTTCTCGGGCCACGCGGCCATCACGACAGCGGGCACGATGCCGGCTGCCAAGACAAGAGCGCGTAATGCGCTGCGAAAAGAAAATTTCATAGGAAACCCCTTGTTATGTGCGACAGGCGTCGCGATACAGAATGGTGGTCCCGCTTGGGCGGGATCCGTCGTTAATCGTCTGATGATCTAGCGTCCCGCCGCGTAACTCTGCATCCCCCGCGGATTGGCGCCCGCGCGCAACAGTCGCACGCCATTGCCCGCCGGCTCTCGAGTGCAGACACTGATGCGACCTTCGGACCAGGGCGGACCGACTTTGACGTCATGACCTGCGCTGCGCAGGGCCTCCAGCGTGCTCTCGGGCATGCGTGACTCTATGGTGATGCGATTCAGCGTCGTCGTGCGCGGCCAGAACGAACCGGGAAAATGATCAATGTGCCAAGAAGGGGCGTCGATGGCTTCCTGCAGATTCATCCCACATAAGGCATGACGCAAGAAAAACGAGACCGTCCATTGATCCTGCTGATCGCCGCCTGGCGTCCCAAATGCCATATAAGGTTGACCGTCACGCAGGGCCATGCCCGGCGATAGCGTGGTGCATGGCCGTGCACCCGGGCGCAACTGCCCGGGCAGATCGTCGTCCAGCCACGTCATCTGCAGGCGCGTCGTGATCGAGAATCCCAACCCCGGCACCGCGGGGCTGGAGGACAACCATCCGCCTGACGGCGTCGCCGCCACCATATTGCCGTCCTTGTCGATGACATCGATATGGCAGGTATCACCCACGAATAGCTCGCGTTCCAGCCACTGCTCGACGGGCGGCAGTTGCGCGAAGGTCGGCTCCCCAACCCCAAAGCGCGTATCGGCCTGTGCTAGCGCGCGCCGCGCGGCATCCAGATCCGGCAAAAGGGCAGTGCGCCCTGCCGGCGACCCCGGACGAAGCTCGCGCGAGGCCTGGTCATTAATCAGCGCGGCCCGTGCACGCGCGTAATCATCCGATAGCAGGTCCGCCAAGGGAACATCGGTCACGCGAGGGTCCCCGTACCAAGCCAAGCGATCCGCAAACGCCAGTTTTGCCGCCTCGGCAATCTTGTGCGCGAACGTGGGCGAGTCCGCTGCCAGGCCCTCTAATTGCAGGTGCCGTGCCATGGCGAGTTGCTGCAGGAATACTGGCCCCTGCGACCACACGCCGCATTTCGCCACCGTGTAATTGCCAAAGTCCACCGTCGCGGGCGTCTCATACGTGGCCTGCCAGTCCGCCATATCCTCGCGACGCAGCAGACCGGCATTGCGCTCGCCCGTGCAGTCGCGCATGGGCGTACGGTAGGCGGCATCAATGGCCTCGGCAACAAAACCGCGATACCAGATTTCCAGCGCGGCATCGATACGGGCGCGACGATCACTGCCCTTGTTGTTGGCCTCCGTGACGATGCGGGTGTACGTATCCGCGATGACAGGTGTGCGCATCAGATGCTCGGGGTGCGGCACTTTGCCATCGGGCAGCCAGACCTGGGCCGAGCTATGCCATTCCTGGCGAAACAGATCCTGCACCGCATAAATCGCCTGCACAATGCGCGGCACCAACGGGAAACCGTTGCGGGCATACTCAATCGCCGGCTGCAGCACGTCCGCCAACTCCCACGTGCCATGATCGCGCAGCAGGGTCAGCCAGGCCCCAAAAGCACCGGGTACGGTCGCGGGCAACAATCCGACGCCCGGGACCAGGTCGACACCCAACTTCCGAAAATACGCCGGCGTGGCCAACTGCGGGGCCGTGCCCTGACCGCATATCGATTGCACGCGGGGGTCATTCTCGTTCCAAAACAGAATGGGGACCTCGCCGCCTGGGCCGTTCAAATGCGGTTCGACGATTTGCAGCGTAAAGCCGCCCGCAACGGCCGCATCAAAGGCATTGCCCCCTCGCTCCAGCACGCTCATCGCGACCTGTGTGGCGAGCCAATGCGTAGACGATGCAACGCCAAACGTGCCGCGAATTTCCGGGCGAGTCGTAAAGCTGGGGGTGGACATAGACGAATACCAGAAGAGGGCGCTAAGGAGTGATCTTCAGTATAAAAGCTATGAATAACGATAATCTGCGGATTTATGATAGATGCATAACCAATTGGTTATGTAAAATGTTGGATTACTGATTACTGATTACTGATTACTGGTTACTGGTTACTGGTTACTGGTTACTGGTTGCTGATTGCCAGCTGTTCGCTGCTGACGGCTGGTAGCTGTTGCTGTTGCAGATTGCGATCACCGGTCGTCCGTTCCCGGCTGCTCATTCGGCCCTTTGCTCATCTCTCATCATGCCCATTTCCGCTGCCCGCGCTTCTACCGTGGATCCCACCGCTCGTCGTCCCGGCACACGGCTGCTTTCTCGTCTCAAACTGCGGCATCTGACACTGCTGACGCGGTTGGGACGACTACGCTCCCTGACGCGCGCCGCTGACACCATGGGCATCAGCCAGCCCGCGGCCACCAAGGCCCTGGCCGAAATCGAAGACATCTTTGAGGCCCCCTTGTTTGTCCGCTCGCGACAGGGCCTGGAGCCCACGCCCCTAGGCAAACTGGCTCTCGTGCGCGCCGAACGCATGATGCTCGACCTGGATCATTGGGGGCAGGAAATGGAGGCCGTGCGATCCGGACGGGCGGCCCAACTGCGCGTCGGCGTGATCCCTTTTGTCTCCGAACGCGTACTGACGCCCACGTTAGAACGCCTGTGCGCCCAGGGCATCAACGTAGTCCTGTACCGCGCCACCACCGATCAGCTACTAAAGGCCTTGCGCGGCCACGAGATCGATTGCGTGATCGGCCGAGCCGCGGCCGCCGTTGGCATGAACGATATGTGGCACGAAGTGCTTTACACGCAGCGTCCCGCCCTGATTGCCCACCCCGCGCTCGCCAAGCGCATGGCACGCACCAAACCTGACTGGCGCCTATTGGCCAATGTCGATTGGATACTGCCATCGTCCGCCACACCCATCGGCAACATGGTCACCGAACTCTTCACGCGCGAACAAGTCCGCCCACCTGTCGCGCGCGTGGAAACCTATTCGATCGACGTGATCGCCGGCATGCTGCGCAACAACCAAAACCTGCTGTCTATCGTGCCCGAAGACATCGCGATCGACATGGCGTCAGCCGGGGGCGTCGCGCGCGTGAAATGGGACTGGAACTGGGAATTGCCACCGGTCAGCCTGATCCGCCAAGTGCGTGATCTGCCGCTGGATGTCGAGGAAAGTTTTGCGCACATCGTGCGCGAAGTGTGCGCCGCGTTGATGCAGCCGGAGCAGGGGGCGTAGCGCCAACTGAAGGGGGCCAATTAGAGTACAATTAACATTATTGGGGCCGATCCGGATTCGACGTGGGTCGCGAAACAACTCAGGGCATGCCGAGCACCAGTTCGCTCGTTAATCCACTGGAAACACTACAAACGCCAACGACGAGCGTTTCGCTCTCGCCGCTTAAGCGGTGAGCCGCTGCACTGATCTGTCCTTGGGTCAGGCGGAGGAAGGCAACTTCCTAGGGGGCAACCCCGAACCGCAGCAGTGACATTCACAAGGAATCGGTCTGCACTGGGGTCACACGGTTCAGGCTTAAATTACGTGAATCGCCTTGGTCCGGCCTGTCGGTTGGCTAAGTCCAGGGTTAAAACGAAATAGGCCGACTACGCATGTAGAACTGATTGCAGAGGGCTTGCGGACGGGGGTTCAATTCCCCCCGGCTCCACCACTTATTATCCGCTGAAGTACGCAGAACGCCGGGAACCTTCAAGGGTTTCCGGCTTTTTTTTGTCCGTCAATGTCCCATTTCATGGCAGGACAATTGCCCGTCAGAGCCATTCAACCTCGGTCCGCAAAGCGTGCTGCTCACCCTGGCGCAACAACACATGTACAGGGGACGTCAGCGCCAGTTCCGTACTGAAAAACCAATCGCACGCCGCCAACTTTCCTCGGTAAAAATCGCCCAAGTGCGGGCGCTTTGCCAATTGTGCGTCAGCCGCCGTGGCCTGCCACAGCCATAGCCAAGCAACGACGTGGTGGCCAAACAGATCCAGATAATAGGCCGCATTGGCACTGCCTGAAATCGGATCTACCCGAACGGCGCGCAGCAAGGTCTGGGTCGTTTCATGCAACTCTTGCCAGGCGTGTTCCAATTTCGTGGCGTTCTCGGCCAAGTCGGGATTGCCGCTGTGCTTGGCTCGCCCGACGGTATCCAATACGCGCTGGTGCAAGCGGGCAAATGCTTGTCCTTCCTTCATACCCGCTTTGCGGTTAAGCAAGTCTAGCGCCTGGATGCCATGCGTACCCTCATGAATCGCATTGAGGCGGTTGTCACGGTAAAACTGCTCTACAGGGTATTCGCGCGTATACCCATAGCCTCCATGCACCTGGATGGCCAGATCGTTGGCTGCCAGCCCATAACGCGCGGGCCAAGACTTGACGATGGGAATGAGGAGCGCGAGCAGCTGTGCAGTTTGTTCGCGCTGAGCGGCGTCGGGATGGGTCTTTTCATCGTCGACCAGGCGAGCTGCGTATAGACAGAGCGACAAAGCACCTTCTGCATAGCATTTCTGCGTAAGCAGCATTCGCCGCACGTCAGCATGTTCGATGATCGTCACAGGAGGGCTCGACGGGTCGCCATTACCGGGCAGACGCCCTTGTCGACGCTCTTTTGCATATGCCAAGGCGTGGCGATAACCGGTGTAAGCCAGCATCGTGGCGCCCATGCCGACGCCGATGCGTGCCTCATTCATCATGTGGAACATATAACGCAAGCCTTGTCCGGTTTCCCCAACGAGTTCACCTATGCACGCGTCGTTCTCACCGAAACTGAGCATGGTGGATGTCGTACCGCGATAACCCATTTTGTGAATCAGTCCTGCCAACGCCACGTCGTTCGAGTCCGTGACTTTGCCGTCCATGTCGACTCGCCGCTTGGGGACGATGAACAGGGATAGCCCTTTGGCGCCGGCGGGCGCGCTGGGCGTCTTGGCCAGCACCAGATGAACGATGTTCTCACTGATGTCGTGGTCGCCTCCCGAGATAAAAATTTTCTGGCCCTTGATGGCATAGCGGCCGTCTGGCAGCGGCATCGCGGTCGAGCGCAGGTCGGGCACGGATGATCCCGCATCCGGCTCGGTCAATGCCATCGTGCCCAGCCATCGGCCGTCCAGCAAGGGGGGTAAAAAACGCCATTTCTGTTCGTCGCTGCCAAAGGCGCGGATCAGGTTGGCGTTGGCGGCGGTCAGAAAACAATAGGCCGAACTGCCCACATTGGCGGCGCGGAATAGGGCCAGGCACGATTGTGAAATCGTTACCGGCAACTGCATGCCGCCCAGTTCGTAGTCGTGGGTCGCCGCCAGGAAACCGCCTTGCGCGAAAGCCCGTACGGCCTCGCCTACCGCGGGCAGTGTCTTGACGGTCTGGCCGTCGAACTGTGGTTCGTTTTCGTCCGAAATCCGGTTGTGAGGCGCGAAGTACTGACTGGCCAACCGGTGCGCGGCGTCGATGGCGGCATCGAAGGTTGCTCGATTGTGATCGGCGTAGCGTGGGCGTTGCGCCAGTGCTGCGCTATCGAGCACGTCGTAGAGCAGGAAATCCAGGTCCTCGCGATGGATAAGGAGATCGGTCGTCATGGTGTTGTCTCTTTTGAGTTGATGTGCATCAACTTTTGTTCTGCAATGCAGAACAAAAAACTGCATAGCGGTCTATTTAAGTCATGCTAGCACTAAATTTCAATTGAATTCCGTTGAAAACGGGATAGAATTCCAAAAAAATAATCCAAAAAACATAGGCGCGCGCTCCGCTTGAGCAATCATCCCAAGACGGGTAATCGCCTTTTCTCTATAAACGGAGGAGACATCTATGAAATCAAAATTCGGCAGAATCCTGGCCATCGCTAGCGTTGCGGCTCTTATGCCCCTGACAGCGCTCGCGCAGGCGGACTATCCCAGCAAGCCCATTACGATCATCGTGCCTTATGGTCCTGGCGGCACGACCGATGTGATGACCCGTGCCTTGGCCAGCAGTCTGTCGCGTCAGCTTAAACAGACGGTGGTCGTCGAAAACAAGCCCGGCGTGGCGGGTGCCATGGGGGTGATTCAGATGAAATCATCGGCGCCTGACGGTTACATGCTGACGATGGCGCCCATGGGGATTTTTCGCGAGCCGCATCTACAGTCTGTACCCTATGATCCCATCCGAGATCTGACTTTCATCGCAACGGTGCTGAGCTATGATTTTGCCGTCACGGTCAAGGCAGATTCGCCGTTCAAAACAGTGCAGGAACTGGTCGACTACGCGAAGAAACACCCAGGTGATATCGACTACAGCTCGCCTGGCAGATATACCGGCAACCAAGTCGTGATGGCTTCGCTGGGCAAAAACCAGAACGTCGATTTCACCCACATCCCCTACAAAGGGGACGCTGATGCGACAACTGCGCTGTTGGGCCAGCACGTAAAAGCCGCTGTCGTCACTAACAGCATTTTGCCTCACTTCAAGTCCGGAGCCGTGCGCGTGTTGGCGACGGCTGACGCCGAACGCAACCCTTATTTCACGGATGTTCCGACGCTCAAAGAATTGGGCTACGACGTTGTGGTGCCTTCGCCCTTGGGGATAGCGGGCCCGGCGGGCTTGCCAGCACCTATCGTCGACAAACTCGATCAAGCCATCAAGGTCGCGCTGGAAGACCCTGAGGTCAAGCGAGTGGCGGAAAACTTCGGGGTGCGTACGTATTATCTCGATCACGACGACTACGCCGCGTTTGCGAAAAAAGACTACGCGAGCGAAAAAGACCTGATTACTAACCTGGGCCTATAAGGCCCGTTATTGGAAGCTATGAACACCGTGCAATCTCCGTCGACGTCCGTTAAAAAAAGCAAAGAGCCCGAGGATCGCCATTTCGTGACCGCGCTCGCTCGTGGCCTGGAGGTTCTCGCCAGCTTTCAGGGCGGTGATGTCACGCTTGGCAACCAGGAGATTGCACGGGCTTGCGGCTTGCCCAAGTCTACGGTCTCGCGCTTGACGGCGACGTTGGCCAAGCTGAATTACCTGACCTTGAGCGAGGAGACCGGCAAATACCGGCTAGGCGTTGCCACATTGGCCCTGGGCGCTGGCATGCTGGCCAAGCTAGACATACGGCAAATTGCCAAACCGGGTATGCAGCGTTTGGCCGATACGTGCCAGGGGATGGTCGCCCTGGGCGTGCGTGACCGATTTTCCATGCTGTATTTGGAGGCATGCCGGGGCCATGACGCCCTGACGTTGAACCTCAACGTGGGATCGCATGTACCCATTGCCGTGACCGCAATGGGACGCGCCTATTTGGTCGAGGCCGGTCAGATCGAGCGGCAGGAAATCATTGAGCGAGCTGGCGAGCTGGACGAGCGTGCGGGTCAAGCCATTGTGCGTGGCCTGGACAAAGCATTGGAGGACTACGCCGCACTAGGATGCACCTGCTGCTTTGGGGATTGGAATCCTGATGTGCACAGCATCGGCGTCGCGCTGCGCCTCGGAGGAAATTTTCCGATGATGGCTTTGAACTTTGGCGGCCCGGCATTCCGCATGTCACCGGAATACCTGATGAACGAAGTCCGTCCTCGATTACTTGATCTGGCCACGGAAATCAAAAAAATGGCCGGAGGCACCTGATCCCGCTGTCTGCTCGGCACCGAACCTGTCGACATCGAAGCCGAAAACCTATTACGTCAAACACGAACTCTCAAATACCATGAACTACGTGAATTATGCAGTGGTAGACGGTGTAGCTTGCATCGTTTTTCAGAATCCCCCTGTTAACAGCCTGGGCCACGGTTTGCGCGTGGCCATCCTGCAGGCGCTGGATCAGGCCGAGGCGGCACCAGAGGTGCAGGTCGTGGTGATGACAGGATCTGACCGGGCGTTTTCCGGCGGCGCAGATATCACCGAATTCGGTACGCCCAAAGCAGCTTGGCATCCAACATTGCGCGATGTCATCACGGCGCTGGATGAATACACCAAGCCCGTGATTGCCGCCATTGATGGGGTATGCCTAGGGGGTGGGTTGGAGCTGGCCATGGCGGCACATTATCGGGTTGCTACCGAGCGTGCCATGTTGGGCCTGCCCGAAGTAAAGCTCGGGTTGTTGCCAGGAGGCGGTGGTACGCAACGGCTGCCGCGTTTAGTGGGCCTGGAGCGTGGTCTGGATATGATCGTCAACGGTCTCAAAGTCGAGGCCGGCAAACTGGCTGGCACGCTATTGGTTGATCGCGTGGTGGATACGCCCTTGCAGGAGGCGGCTATCGCATACGCACGAGAATGCGTGAGCGCCGGCAGCGTCCTCAGACGGACTCGTGACATAAAGATCGCCGAGCCTGATGCGCAGGCCTTGCTGCAGGTGGCCCGCCGTAACGTGGCTGCTGCCAGCAAGCACTTTCCTGCTCCCTCCTTATGCGTGGAGGCGGTGGCCGGTTGCTTGCTGCCGTTTGACGAGGGTTTAAAACAAGAGCGCGTGTTATTCATGCAGTTGATGAACTCGCCCGAGTCGGCCGCGCTGCGTCATGTATTTGCCGCCGAGCGGGCTGCGTTGAAAGTGCCGGGTATCACGTCTGCTACCGTCAAACGCGATATTCGTCGCGTGGGTGTGATCGGCGCGGGGACTATGGGCGGTGGCATCAGTATGAATTTTCTGAACGCCGGGATCCCCGTGACGTTGCTGGAGGCCGAGCAGGTCGCGCTGGAGCGTGGCGTAGGCATCATCCGCCGCAACTACGAAAACACCATGAAAAAGGGGCGTTTGACCCAGGCTCAGGTGGATGACCGGATGAGCCTATTGAGCACGACGCTCAAGTACGACGATCTAAGCAGCGCGGATTTGGTCATCGAGGCCGTGTTTGAAGACATGGGCGTGAAGGAAAACGTCTTCCGTACGCTGGACGCGGTACTAAAGCCTGGCGCGATCTTGGCGACCAACACCTCTACATTGGACGTCAACACGATCGCGGGCTTTGTCAATCGGCCACAGGATGTGGTCGGTCTGCACTTTTTCAGCCCAGCCAATGTGATGAAACTGCTGGAGATCGTGCGCGCGGACCAGACCTCGCCCGAGGTATTGGCAACTTCACTGGCGTTGGCCAAAACCATCGGCAAACAGCCCGTGGTGTCCGGTGTATGCGATGGCTTTATCGGCAACCGCATGTTGAATGGCTATCGCGCGGCGGGCGAAGAGCTGCTGCTGCATGGTGCCTCGCCGGCGCAGATCGACCACGCGCTCGAAGACTTCGGTTTTGCCATGGGCCCGTACCGTATGGGAGATCTGGCGGGACTGGATATCGGCTGGGCTGTTCGCAAGCGTCGCCAAGCAGAGAATCCCCATCTGGATTTTTCGTCCGTGGCCGATCGCATTTGCGAGGCCGGACGTTACGGCCAAAAAACCGGCGCAGGCTGGTATCGCTACGAGACGGGCAACCGGCAGGCGTTGGAAGACCCCGTGGTGACACAGATACTGGCCGACTATCGCAAGGAAAAAGGTATTGAGCCTCGTCAGTTCTCGCCAAAAGAAATCGTCGAGCGCTGCGTCTTTGGTTTGGTCAACGAGGGGGCGCACATCCTGGAGGAGGGTATTGCGCTGCGGGCTTCTGACATCGACGTGGTTTACCTCAACGGCTACGGTTTTCCGTTGCATCGCGGCGGCCCCATGCATTACGCCCAGCAGCTTGGTCTGTATAACGTCGTGCGGGCGATGAGACGGTTTGCTCGCCAGTCGGACAAGGCCGCGGAATTTTGGCAGCCCGCTGATCTATTGGTCCAGTGCGCCGAGTCTGGCGAAGCCCTTAAATAATTCCAGTATCGCGTCTCGAGGATATTATGAAAGAAGCTGTCATTGTTTCCACGGCCCGCACCGGTTTGGCTAAATCCTGGCGCGGGGCATTCAATATGACTTACGGCGCTACGCTCGGAGCGCACGCGGTGCGGCATGCCGTGGCGCGCGCTGACGTGGACCCGGCCGAAGTCGAGGATTGCGTCATGGGGGGGACTTATCTCGAGGGCACCACCGGAGGCAATATTGCACGCGGCATTGCGTTGCGTGCGGGTTTGCCGGTCACGACGGCCGGCATGAGTATCAACCGTTTTTGTTCGACGGGCCTGCAGAGCATCGCCATCGCGGCACAACGCGTGATGGTCGAAGGCGCACCGATGATCGTGGCCGGCGGTGTGGAAAGCATTTCCTGCACGCAGAATGAAGCCAATCAACATATGCGTCGCGACCCGTGGCTGCTTGAGCACAAGCCTGCGCTATACATGAGTATGCTGCAGACGGCCGAAAACGTGGCCAAGCGCTACAACATTGGCAAAGAGGCTCAGGATGCCTATGGCGTGCGCAGCCAGCAGCGTGCTGCCGCTGCGCAGACTGCCGGATTGTTCAATGACGAGATCGTTCCCATGACGACAGTCATGGCGGTACAGGACAAGGTCACTGGCCGCTTGTCTCGTCGCGAAATCACGATTTCCGCTGACGAAGGCATACGCGCGGATACGACGCTCGAAGGCGTATCGCGCCTGCGTCCCGCGTTGCCCGGTGGTGTCGTCACGGCGGGTAATGCCAGTCAGTTTTCGGATGGTGCCTCGGCTTGTCTCGTGATGGACGCGAAACTGGCTGAGCGTCGCGGCATCGAGCCACTGGGCATCTTTCGTGGCTTTGCCATCGCGGGTTGCGAGCCGGACGAAATGGGCATTGGCCCCGTGGTTGCCGTGCCTCGCTTATTGGAGCGCGCCGGCCTGAAAGTATCGGACATCGGATTGTGGGAATTGAACGAGGCTTTTGCCTGCCAGGTGCTGTATTGCCGGGATAAGCTGGGTATTCCGGATGATCGCCTCAATGTGAACGGCGGAGCCATTGCCGTGGGACATCCCTATGGCGTGTCGGGATCGCGTCTAACCGGCCATGCGCTCATCGAAGGCAAACGGCGTGGCGCGCGATATGTGGTCGTGACTATGTGCGTCGGCGGTGGGCAAGGTGCCGCCGGCTTGTTCGAAGTGGTCTGATCGGTCCCGAGGAAAAGCCATGAGCACCAGCGTCAGAGCATTGTTTCAGTTGGAGGGCAAGGTCGCCCTGATTACGGGGGGATCGCGCGGCTTGGGCCTGCAGATCGCCGAAGCATTAGGCGAGATGGGGTGCAAAATCGCGATTACCGCTCGAAAACAGTCAGAGTTGGACGCCGCGCATCAGCATCTGCAGGCCCAGGGTGTTGATGTCCTGGCGGTGTCTGGCAACCTGTCGCAGTTCGATGGCATAGCGGGCTTGGTCGATCAGGTGCTGGCGCGTTTTGGCACTATTGATATTCTGGTCAACAATGCCGGTACGACATGGGGGGCGCCAGCCGAGTCCTATCCCGACGACGCGTGGCACAAAGTCATGGATCTGAACATCAATGCGGTGTTCTATCTGTCACGCGAAATCGGCCGCCGGGTGATGATTCCTCGTGGCAGCGGCAAGATCATCAATGTGGCCTCGGCGGCTGGCATGCGCGGCACCGCAAAGGGCGTGACCACGATTGCGTACAACACCTCAAAAGGGGCCGCCGTGAATTTCACGCGGGCCCTGGCTTGTGAGTGGGGGCCACACAATATCAATGTCAATGCGATCTGCCCGGGCTATTTTTCGTCGCGCATGGCTGATGTGCAGATTCAGCGTATGGGTCAAGGGCTCCTGGACCGTATCCCCCTGGGACGAGTGGGCAACGAAGATGACTTGAAAGGCATCGCGGTGTTCCTCGCCAGCGAGGCCTCGCGCCACATTACCGGTCAGGCGATTTTGGTCGATGGCGGTGCCAGTGTCGGCGCGTGATGCGCGAGCTTACACAAGACAATAGAGGCGAGACAGAACATGATCAACAAATTCGTGGGCAGTGTGCACGAGGCGGTGGCGGACATCCACGACGGCGCCATCGTGCTGGTCGGTGGGTTTGGTGGAGCAGGCCACCCCACTGAGTTATTGCATGCGCTTCTGGAGCAGGGGGCGCGTAACCTGACCATGGTCAGCAACAACTCCGGCAACCACGAGGTAGGGCTGGCGGCGCTGATCAAGGCCGAGCGAGTCAAGAAAATGATCTGCTCCTTTCCGCGAGGCAGCCATTCTTATGTCTTTAACCAGTTTTATGCCGAAGGGCGCATCGAGCTGGAATGCGTTCCACAAGGCACGATAGCCGAACGTCTGCACGCGGCGGGTGCGGGCCTGGGTGGGTTCTATACGCGCACCAGCTATGGCACCGAGTTGGCCGCGGGTAAAGAAGTTCGCGAGATCAATGGCCATCACTATGTGTTTGAATATCCGATGCATGCGGATTTTGCGTTGGTCCTGGCGCAGAAGGGCGATCGTTGGGGCAATCTCGTCTACAACAAAACCGCCCGTAATTTCGGGCCGGTGATGTGCCAGGCGGCTAAGACGACCGTCGTGCAAGTCAAGCAAAAGGTCGAGCTGGGAGACCTCGATCCCGAGGCCATTATCACGCCCGGCATCTTCGTTGATCGCGTGGTCGAAGTCTCCGACCCACAATTTTCCAGTTGAGCGCGACATGCAACGACTGACGCGCAATCAGATGGCGGCTCGCCTGGCCAGGGATATATTGCCTGGCAGCTATGTCAATATCGGCATCGGCATGCCAGAACTGGTCGCCAACCATCTGGATCCGGCCGACGAGATTTTGCTGCACAGCGAAAACGGGATCGTTGGCATGGGGCCTGCCGCAAACCAGGCAGAGGAAGACCTGGAGCTGGTCAACGCCGGCAAGCATCCCGTCACCTTATTGACCGGCGGCGCTTTCGTCGAGCATGTGGATTCATTCGCCATCATGCGCGGCGGCCACCTTGACCTGTGCATCATGGGCGGTATGCAAGTGACACCCATGGGCGACTTGGCGAATTGGTCACTGGGACGCAAGGGCGAGCCACCAGCAGTAGGCGGGGCCATGGATCTCTCCGTGGGAACCAAGCGCGTCTTCATTCTGATGGAACACAATGCCAAGGACGGCACGCCGAAATTAGTGGAGAAATGCACGTTGCCGTTGACGGGTTTGGGCGTGGTGCATCGCGTGTACACCGATTTGGCCGTCGTGGAAATCACGCCTCAAGGGTTTCTGGTATTAGACAAGCTGGTTGATATCAGCGACGAGGCGTTGCAGGCGCAGACGGGAGCAACGTTGCGGTTCACGCATCAGCAAGGCTGAACGAAAGCGCCTTCGTTCGCGACCTTGCGCAATGACCGCCATGTGACCAAAGTCGGGATCGTCAGTGGCCCGCTAGCGTGCTGTCTCGACGTCAATCGGAAAATCTCGTTACCAAGCGATCGACAATACGTGGCGAGTTGGTGAATACTGGTATGGAGCGAACCCACTCTTGGAGAGAAAATCATGGCAACGTCCCAGGCAGAAGACAAGGCTGAAGAATTGATCGACGAAGGGGCCGCGAAAGCAAAGGCGGCCGTCGGCGCCGTGTCCAGGCGAGCCGCTTCGACCAAAGCGGCGGCCGAGGATGCGCTGCATGAGGGGCAGGACGCGCTCGAAGGAGCTTTGACCTGCGCCAAGGATTGCATTCGCGCGAATCCTCTTGCGTCCGTCGCGGTGGTGGCCGCGGTTGCCTACCTTTGGGGACGCATCAGATCGTGATGGTGTACGTCACCTTTCTGTAGTTTTTCGTGTGGACGTGGGTGCACGTGCCAGACAAGGGCACCCATTTCCCGCTTAGCGCTTCCCAGCCGCCACGGCAGCCAACGGAACCGGCGGGCCGATCACCGGGGTGTTCAGCGGTGCGGCCGCTCCGATCAGAATGACGATCGAGTTACCGCCGGGGTTGAGGTCGGGATTGGGATTTTGCTTCCAGTTGTTCATTACCCACACGTTTCCGGATCGATCGATCTGGCCGCCGGTGATGCGTTCCAGGGCGTCACTCATATAACCGGTCGCGGGCGAGATGGGATCGCCTACCTTCATTCCTGGCGGGCACTTGCTCGTGTCCGCGCCGCAGAATCGGCTGATGCCGGTTAATGCCGTCGTTGGCGTGGCCTCGATGCCATCCGGCCCGAAGTTGAACACCCACACCGTATCATTGCCGTCTACCGAAATACCCCATGGTACGGTGAGGCCTCCGCCGGTAAAGGGGGATCCCGGATACGGTTCGTGCGTATCTCCCTGATACAGCGTGATCGACGGATTCGTGGCCGGGCCTTCGCGCAGACTGGCGGGACACGGGGCGTCCAGCCAATTCGAATTGGCGATCCAGACATTGCCCTTGCTGTCGGCGGCGTTACCAATGGGGTGGTTAATCAGCGGGCGCGCCGGGTCGCTACCCGCGGTCAGCGTTTTCAGGATCGCGCCGTCGGGCGCAATAATCATCATACTGTCGCCCCGGTTCATGGTGACCCAGACATTGCCGTCCAGATCCACCACCGTGCTGAACGGTTTGAGTTTTGGCAGTTCACCGGGTGCGAGCGGGCCCAATGGAAAATTGATCGCCTGCGTCGGATCTCCATTTGGAATCTTGGTGACGGAATCATTGCCGCAGTTGGCCACCCAGATGTTGCCCGCTCGATCGGACGACGTGCCTTGTGGCCATGAAATGTTGCCTTGGGTGAAGCCGGTGCTTGGGGAAATTGGCGTGCCATCGGGCTGAAATACCGATACGCTGTTGTGGGGTGCCTCTTGTGGCGTGCCGATGCAGGGCGGGTCCTCGAAACCGAAATTCCCCGTCCAGATGTTCCCGACGGGATCCAGCGTAATGCCAAAGCCGGCGCCACTGAGGCCGCCGCCAAAGTAGGGCGAACCAGGCACGACCTGTGCCGAGGGCGAGAACTTGATCAGGCGCAAGCCGGCGCACGCCGGCTGACCGGGGTATTGCGGCTCATAGTTGTCGTTCGCCCATGCGTAGCCCAGTGCGTCGAAAGCGATGTTGCCCACGGCGTTGACCAAGTTGCTCGGACTCTGGTCGCTGTAGGCGCCGCCAGTGACTTTCAGAAATAACAGCCAGTTGGTTGGGCGCGCAGCCAGTCCCAGATAGTGGGCTGGCGAGCCTTTTGACAAGCCGAATATCGGATCAGCCGCATCATCCGGATAGCCGGGGTACGACGGGTATTTCACGATATTGGACAGCGCTTCTAGCACATTGCTAGCTGGCGTACCGCCGGGAGGGGTTGCCGCTGCGAACAGCTCGGCACAATCGCTTTCCTCCGCGACGCAGGCCGCGACGACGTTGGCCAATGAATTGAAGGTCGCTAGTGTCGACGTTTCATCACCATTGGGAGAGGAGGCCAGTGCGGCCCCGACGGATCCGGAAATGGGATCGGCCAAATTGGTGGCCATCTGCGACGCGTTGTACATACCGATAGCGTCGCCCGCGATACCCGACGCGCTGATGAACTGCGCGAAGGCATTACCCGTGGCGACCGTCGTATGGTCGTTTACCACAATAGGGGTGTCGATTCTGCTGTTGTCGCTGCCGATCGCGCTGGCCAGCATGGCCGAGCCCCGTGTTGCTTCGACGAACAGGACCGCCTGCTGAGCCTGCTGCGATTCGGATAGCGCGTACCTGATGGTGAACTCACCGCCACGGTTGGTCGATCCCGAACCCAGTGGCACCCACGACCCGCCATCGCCGGAAAAGCTGGCATATAGCTTGACGTTGTAATCCGCGAGCCCCGTCGAGTTGCTCTCGACGTGACCCGAAAGTTTCAGGTGTTTCTCTTCGTCTTTAGACGACGAGCCTCCATCCGAGCATGCCGCCAAGGTGAATATCAGGGTGGCCGACAGTGCGATGGCCCGCCATCCTCTGCCTAGGGCGGAATGCTGGGTGCTCGTTAGCTGTTTCATGCTTACTCTCATCGTCGGACTACATGTATTGAGATGTTTGGAGGAATGCAAGAAAGCTACTTGAACGGCACCGATTTATCCAGTTTTTTTCGACGAAAATGCATATGGAATCGACGAAATGATAGGCCTAAATTTTATTTGCCCGATTTTCTCTTTGGTGTCTGCGCAACGACGGGGAAACGCTAGATTTTCATCAATTTATTATTTTTATAAAATAGATGATTATTTTGCCGGTGCCGCCGGTCTCCGACTCTTAAGCCGCCTGGGGCGCAGAGCAGACCCGCTGTGCGGGCCCGCTGCTATCCTATCAAGCAGTCTTCTTGACTAGGTTGATGCTGGTCAATTCACCTGTTACATAACCCACCGCAGCGCCATATTTGTCCTTGTAGTTGGCGTTGATGAGGGGATCGAGGGTTTCCCATACGACCGAATGCAGGCCCGTCTTTTTCCAGTCGCCGGGGTGCTGGAAGTTGGACATAATGTAGGTCCAGCCGTTGACTTCGTCTACCGCGTGCAAGCCGGTCGACTCGGCCCCTGCGGGCGTCGACAGGATGCGCGTCAATTCCTTGGTGTCGACGTTATACGCCCACAAGAAGTTGTTGACGTGGTTACCGCTGTCCTCGCCGATGAATAGCGTGCGCAGCTTTTCCGAGAACTTCAGATTGTCGGGGCTTGCAATTTTGTCGGCATTTGCCGTGTTGCCCAGTGCGTCGGGGGTATCAAGGTCTTCGCCAGACAATTCCAGGTGCGTGTCGCCAGGCACCCATTCGCTATTGATGGCATTGCCGTCGGTGTCGAGCACACTGCCTTTCAATGCGTGAGCCAGCACGCCGCCGGCAACGGTCGTCGGAAACAGGACGTTGTGCGCGGCGTTAAAAGCATCGCCCGACACCATCGAGGCCTGGATGTTGGCCAGCGCCGAGTAGGCGATTTTGTCCTTGGCGTTGACGGTCGTGCCTTCCATCTTGGTGAATGCCATGCTGGCGCCAACCAGGTTGGCATAGCGGTGCGTTTCGAGGAACGCGGCCGCCTTTTCCATGCCCGGGACGACTTTGATCCAGTTCGCCTTGCCGTCGCAGTACATCAACGTGTAGGTCGGGTCGCCCGGATCGGTGTACTGCACGTCCATAATGTCGGTCGGCTCGAGCGAGTTGGCCATCGCTTCGATCTCGGCGCTGTTGGCGTGGCCCAGCTTGATCCAGTTCATGCGTGCGGTCGACTTTTCGGTCAGAACCTGATCATAGTGCGCCACGTACAACGTGCCCGAGGATAGGTCGCGCGCGTTGTCGGCCACGAACATGAACAGGCCGCCATTGGTGTAGTCGTCGCCCATCAATGCAGTGCGTTCATCGGGCATGACCTGGATGAGCTCGTGCGAAATGCGGCCCAGGCAATAGTGTTTTTTGACCGTGCCGGAACCATCTGGGTTGACAGTGATCTCGGGCAGATGGCCATAGTGATAGGGCTTGGCGGTGGTCGAGTCGCCGTATAGGTAGTTGCTATAGCCCAAGAACATGTCATTGCTCTTCGCCGTGAACGCATCGGGTTCGTACTCTTCGCTGGACAGGTGTGTATTCCAGGGCGAGAGACTGGCGCCGCAGGTGATCCACAGGCCATGCGCCTGGGACATGTCGACGTTGTGGTAACGGGCCAGCGTGAGCTTGCCCGTGTCGGGATCCTGGTCCAGCGTCAACACGGCGATGGGCGAGGGCAGCTTGCCGTAGGTGTCGTTACCACCCAGGTCCTTGGTGACGTATTCGAACTGAACCACAACGAACACCGGGTTGGCCACGCCGTCGACCTTGGCATCCGGCAGGTGAATCATCGACGTGCCGTCCGGAGCATCTGAGAAGAGCTGGCGTGCGGCACCCGTACCCGATTTGTCCATGATGGGGGCGTTATTGATATCGTAGTAGCCGCCAGCAATGACGTCATTGCCTTGCAGATCCTTGACGATATCACCGGTGGTGAAGAACGGAGCATAGGCTAATGAATAGGTCTGGTTGCTGCCGTCATCGAAGTTTACTTGCAGCTTCGAACCCACCGTGGTCGTTGCCATCGCGGCCGCATCGCTCAACGAGGGCGCGGCCATGCCGATGAACGACGCTGAAACGAAATTGGCAACTGGTGTCCCGGGAGCCGGCGAATCGGAGTCGTCATCACTGCTGCTACAGGCGCTCAGCACGGAGGCAGACACAAAGGCGCCTCCCAATGGCAACATGGGCGCGCCCGCGAACATCTTGAGCAGTCGGCGGCGGGTCGCCTGGACAGCCGGCAAAGCCGATACGGGGAAAGAAGGTTTTGTCATCGCAAGATATCTCAGAGGGGGCTTGGCGGGAAAGGTCTGTTCGAATTCTTGGAATCTGCATCGCAAGACGAAACAGATTCCAAGTGTGCCGGTGCGATGATAGAAATCACTTGTGACGCAGTCGTGATGACTTCCTGTCGATCTCCTGAAAACCTGGGTTAACGGTCGACATAGGCGTTGCCGCGAGGCGTGCGCGGCAGCGCTGTCGTGATTTGTCAGGGCATAGCCGCAGTCGGGTTTACGCGGTGTGCTAAAACATCTTGTGCAGAATGCGCTGCACGTATTGGATGCATGGAAAAATAGACGTGAAAATCATGTCCTTTCCCGTTTCAGGGCCCCAGGCGCGGGCCGTTTGGCTGCGGGCACAGCGGTTGGATCAGTACGCGCCATTTGGCGCCGGCCCGCAGGCGGCTCGGCACGCCATCGCGCATCTGGGCTACGTCCAGATCGACACCATCAACGTGATCGAGCGCAGCCATCACCACATTCTGCAGACCCGAATTCCGGACTACGCGCTAGCGGACCTGGAGCACGTACAGTCGGTCGAAAAGTCGGCTTTCGAATACTGGACGCATGCGCTTTCGTATGTACCCACGTCAGACTATCGATACTTCATGCCTGCGATGGCGCGCCATCGTGATACGCCACGCGATTCCTTTGCCTCCGTCACCGCGGACGACTATGCGGTGTTGCTCAAGCGCATACGTAGGGAAGGGCCGATCTCCATTCGCGACATAGAAGAAGACCTGGTCGAAAAGACGCATCCGTGGGACAGCAAGAAGCCTTCCCGTCGTGCATTGCGGTTCGGTTTTTTTGCCGGCGACCTGGCCATTGCGAAACGCACGGGTATGCTGAAAAGCTACGATCTTGCGTCGCGCCATTTCGCCTGGGACAAGCGTCCCAGACCCGCCAGCGAGATGCAGTTCGCACAGTACCTGCTGACACGCGCGTTGCGTGCACAGGGCATGGTCAGTCTGGACTCGATTTGTTATGGCAATCTGGGCACCAAGAAGGTGGTCGCCGAACTGATCGCGGCGCAGGTGCGCCGCAAACGACTGGTGCCCGTCCATATGGACAGCCACCCGAATGCCGCCTTTTGGGTCGAGCCAGATACGCTCGACCTGTTGCCCCCCACTGACGCTTCTCCTTTGATACACATCCTGTCGCCGTTCGATCCATTGATCATCCAGCGCAAGCGATTGAGCATGTTCTTTGGCTACGACCACAAGTTCGAAGCCTATGTGCCGCCTCCGAAGCGCGTATTGGGATATTTCGCGTTACCGGTATTGGCGGGCGATCGTATCGTCGCCGCATTGGACCTGAAGACCGACCGAAAGGCGGGCAAGCTGCTGGTGCAAAAGTGGACCTGGATCGCGCCGCGCAGCAAGACATTAAAGGCGGCGGTGGAAGACGCTCTGGGCCGATTCGAGCGTTTTCAATTGGCGTCGGTGTAGCAGGGCAAGCCATCGCCAGAATCGTCGTCGATGTCAGGGTTGATATCGACGGTCTTCAGGGTGCGTCTTCATTGAAAGCGATGGTGAGTCGGTCATACCTCCGGCGGTGTGCGCAAATGCCATTGGGTGCGCGACTGGTATGCCTCTCCGATGTCGAGCATCTGCTCCTCGCTGTACGGGCGGCCAATAATCTGCAGCGATATCGGCAGGCCGTCCTGCGTGGCCCCATTGGGCAGTGCTAGCGCAGCCAGATTGAAGAAATTCGCGAATCGGGTGTAGTACGCAGGGGTCGCGTTCTGGTCGACGTCAGTGAGCGGCAACGGCGCTGTCGCGGTGGTAGGTGTGAGCAGTGCGTCGACCTGCTCGAAAATAGCGTACAGTTCTTGTTGCATTGCCTGGCGGCGGCGTAGCGCGTTCAGGTAGTCGGCCGCCCGTACCTCGCGGCCCTTCAGCAGACGGGGGCGTACGTCTTCATCAAGAGGTTGTGACGCGTCGTCCAGTAGCTGGGCATAGAAGCTATAGCCCTCGGTATTCATGATCAGGCTATTGAGCTCGGCCACCTCGGCAAAGCCGTACGGAAGGGTGATGTCCACAATATCGGCGCCGGCTGCGCGCAATACGTCGAGCGACGCATCATAAGCGGCCAGGACTTCTGGCGTGGCTACTGCACGCTCGTTCTGGGGAAGGCGGGCCAGCCGCAGACCCGCTAGGTCGGTACGTGTGGTCATCCGACCTGACCATCGCGCAGGCGACGCGCTGTGCATATCGAAGGGTTCAGGTTCCCGCAACGCGTGGTAGAGCAGCCGGGTATCGCCGACGGTGCGGGCCATGGGCCCAGGCGTGTCCAGTGTCGTGCTCAGGGGCAGCACGCCATCGGTACTGATGCGTCCCGTGCAGACTTTCAATCCGGTCAGGTTGCACCACGACGCCGGCATGCGCACTGAGCCGCCCGTATCCGTGCCGATCGCCCAAGGCGCCAGGCCCGCGGCGACGGCCACGCCGGACCCGCTGCTGGAGCCGCCCGGCGTGCGTGGGACATCTAGATCCCAGGGATTTAGCGGCGTGCCCAGACGCGTATTGGTGCCCCAGCCGCCGGTGGCGAACTCGACGGTATGTGTTTTGCCCAGAATGATCACACCCTGTTGCCGAAGGCGTTGCACGATGGTCGCGGTGACGGGGCTGCGACGCTCGCGGTTGGCGGCGGATCCACCCATCGTAATACGGCCTTCGATTTCGATTAGATCCTTGAGGGCGATGGGAATGCCATGTAGTGGTCCAAGCCTGCATCCGGCGCTGCGGGCAAGGTCGGCACTCTGCGCCGCTTGCCGGGCCTCGTCTGCATACGTCTCAGTAAACGCGTGAAAACGGGAATCCTGGCCGGCGATTCGTTGCAGATAATGCTCTACCAGCGCTGCAGACGATAGGCTGCCCGCGTCGAGTTGGGCGGCTATCTCTTTCACGGTCATGAATGAAGGGGACGATGACATCGTTTGCATTTCCTTTTCAGTACTGGGCCAGGTGTTCCTTGATGACAGCCGAGGTGCCCAGAATGTCTGGGTATTTCTCGCCTGCGTCTACGCGCTGCAATGTCTGTTTCTCACCCGTTTGTAGGCCGACGGCCTTGTTGGCGGCAAATTCGATGAGTTCGGGCCGCAGCACGAGCACACCATTTTCGTCGGCCAGAATGGCGTCTCCGGCCGACACGGCTACGCCGCCGCAGGAGACGGGAATGCAGAACTCCCCGCCGATGCCCAGTGTCTTGACGGTGATGGTCGTCAAACCGCGTGCCCAGACCGGCAGGCCGTAGCGTCGCAGCTCTTCGATATCGGTGACGACGCCGTCCACGATGATACCGACAACGCCGGCCGCGCGCGCCGCATAGGCCAGGGCGCCGCCCAGGCTGGCGTGGCGCTGGTCGCCGCAACGGTCAATGACCAGAATATCGCCGGGGCGAGCCTGGCCTACCGCGTAATGCGCCATGGCACCGTCCGCACCCGGGTAGCGTACCGTGACGGCCGTGCCAGCAATGCGCTGAGGCGGCAACAGTGCGCGAATGCCGCTGTCCATGAATCCGGTATGAAGAAAATGGCCGATGGTGGCGGGTTCGGCTCGCGCCAGCAATTCGATGCGTTCGGGAGCAATCTGCTCTGGGAGCGATTTCAGTAGATACATGAGTGTGGTCTCTAGAGTGAAGGGTGAGTCAGATGATGTGCGATTCAGGTTGGCCGGCGATGTGACTATCCTCGACCAACCTGCAAAGGTAATGATCTATCGATACCAGAGTGCGACTTCGGGCCAGACAATAATGATCCCCACCAAGGTAAGCAGGGCGAGCAGATAGGGTGATACGCCGATGAAGACATCTATCAACGAGCCGCGTCCGCGTGTGGCTTGCACTACATAGCAGTTCATGCCGACCGGCGGTGTGATCAAGCCGGCCTCGGTGACCAGGATTACCATGATGCCGAACCAGACCGGATCGAAGCCAAGCTTGGCCATGATGGGCGCGAGGACCGGCACAGTCAGCACGGTTAACGACAAGCCTTCCAGAAAGCAGCCCAGGATCAGATAGATCAGCACGACCATGAGCACGATCGCATACGTACTGAGGTCCAGTCCCAACACGAAACTCTCGAGCAGGCGAGAAAACCCGATCATTCCCAGGGCGAAGTTGAGTAAGGCTGCGAAGATGATGATGATCATCAGGATGGCGTTGGTCTTGGCCGTGGCAAGAAGCGCCGAATTCAGAATCTTGAAAGACATCTTGCGTCTTGCCAGTCCTAGCGCAAGCGTTGCGATCACGCCAAGCGCGGCTGCTTCGGTCGGCGTGGCGATACCGGCGTAAATAGACCCCACGACCACCAGGAATAGCCCCAGGGGCGGCAGCAATTTCGGTAGTGTGGCGATACGCATGTGCCAGTCGGTCTTGATTTCTTTGCCGCTCCATTCCGGCCGCATGATGCACAGAACGGTCGTCACCAGCATGAACAAAGCCATCAGGATCAAGCCCGGCACGATTCCGGCCAGGTAGAGCTCAGGGATCGAGGTGTTGGTGATGCTGCCGTACACAATGAGATTGATGGACGGTGGAATAAGAATGCCCAGCGTGCCGCCCGCCGCAATGGTGCCCAGGAACAACCGTTCGTTGTAGCCGTGCAATTTGATCTGCGGAATGGCGATCGACCCAATCGTAGCGGCCGTGGCCAGGCTGGATCCCGACGTGGCGGCAAAGATGGCGCTGGTGGCGACATTCGTCTGCATCAGCCGGCCGGGCATCTTGTTCAGCCACGGAGCCACCGCATCGTACATTTCGCCCGCGATACCGCTGCGCACGAAAATCTCGCCCAGCATGATGAACAAAGGTACTGAGATCAGCACATAATTTTGTGCCTGGGCCCAGGCTGTCATTCCTAATGAATCCACAATCGGAACCGGGGAGATCAAGCCCACCGCCAACGCTCCCAGTCCGATGACCGAAAAAATGGGTAGGCCTGCAAAGAAAAGAATGAATGCGCCCAGTATGAAAGCGATACCGATCGTCATAGCGTGTACTCTCCAGACTGTTCGCTTTCTTCTATCAGTTGTATCGTTTCTTCATACTTGCCGTTTAGTACAAGACCGATGCTTTCCAGCAGCACCAGCGCCGCGGAAATCAAGAAAAGCAGGACACCCGCCAGGAAAATGAACTGCGGAATCCATATGGGTATACGCAGCGGCGTATTGGACACCGCGTCGAACGTCCACGAATCGAAGGCAAGAACCCACACTTGCCACGCGAGGATAGCGATCAAGACCGTTGTCACCAGCACGGCTAGGACGTCCAGTTGGGCCTTGGCGCGTGGCGACAACGTCAGGTGCAGCACATTCACCCGTATATGGCTACCTTCGAAGAACGCGTAGGACAAAGCCCAACTGGTGGCCAGTGCGAGCGCATAACCCGCGAGTTNGGGGGG
>NZ_CBCSFP010000005.1:202680-323774 GCF_965138755.1 Bordetella tumulicola
AACGCAATGCCGAAGACTTTGCGTACCACCACATCGGTGCTAACGAGTAGTGCCGTGACAAACAGTACATACAAACCGGTTAACGCGACATTTCGTGAGAGGCGTTCGAACCGAATTCTTGCTTTGGTGATAAAAGGCATGATGGCTCCCGTTCCGAGCCCGACCCAGCGCGTTGCTGGGCCTGACCCAGTGTGGTGTTGAATTACTTGACGGGAATCTGCATATCTACGACCTTGCCGACGCTATCGTTCCATGCGGCGGCGCAGTCTTTGCCGCATGCCTTGCCGTATTGGGGCAGGACGTTCTGCTGGACCACCTGGCGGACTTTGGCCAAATCTTCGGTGCTGGGCTCGACCAGCTTCATGTTGCCCGCGGTTACACCCGCTTTACCGATCATGGTGCAACGTTTGTCGGCGGTGTTGCACCAGATTCCCTCATTGACGTTCTTGGTCTGGATTGTGTCGCTGATGTCGCGGTAGTAATAATCGATCGCCTTGGTCAGCCATTTTCGCTGGGTATCATCCAGCTTGGCCAGGCTCTTGCTGTTGATGACCTGGATGGTCGGCGCCCAGCCTGCAATCAGGGTAAACATCGTGTCGGATACCTCGTAGAGCTTGGCGGTGTTGCCGGACATCGTGCCCGTGATCACGCAATCAATCACGCCGCGTTGCAAGGCCGGAACCAGTTCTCCAAACGCCATGGTGACGGGGGCAGCCCCCAGGCCCTGCACCAGTTCGGAAAGCGTACTCGAGCTGACGCGTACCTTCTTGCCCTTGAGGTCATCGACGGTCTTGATATCTCCCTTGCAGAAGAACGTCTGCGCGCCTGACATGCCGGCGCCAAGCAGGTTGACGCGATAACGCTTCTGTAGGGCCGCTTCTGCCGCCGGCTCGTAGGCGGCAAGCACTTTCTTGATGCTGTCGACAGAGGTGGCCACACCGGCCAGATCGAAGCCGTCCAGGGTCGGAATATCGCCCGACCCGTAGTTGGCGACCATGTTGGTCATATCGAAGGTGCCCTGGGAAGTCAGTTGCAGAGCATCCGAGGGTTGCGCATTGATGTCGGTCACGCTGTTCAAGGTGGCCGTCACTTTGCCGGCCCCGAGCTCCTTGACCGTTTCGCTCCAGAAAGGCTTGACGACGAATAACCATTCCGCGGTGCCCACTGGCGGGCCAAGCACGCGCATCGAGAACGGCTCCATTCCTTGCGCAAGGGTAATCAATTCGGACTTGGCGTCAGTTTGCGCATGCGTGGTGGCAGTTGCCAGCGCAGCCGTCGCCATCACGATGGCGCAAAGAAGTTGTTTGTTTGTCTGCTTCATTTCTATTCCCCTGTTGTATAGCCACGTGCCGGGCGCATCGCGGCGAAATTAAACGGATAACAATGGGGGCCGACGAGCCCCGCGTACCGCCTAAATCAGGCGCAACTGTTCGACCGGGACATCACTGATCAGCATGTGTCCCGGGGCGTGGGTGATGAGAATCGGAGGTTTGGCAAGGATGGCCGCTGCTTGGGGTGTTACGCCGCAACCCCAGAACACCGGTACTTCGCCAGATCGGATTTCCGTGGGTTCGCCTTCGTCGGGGCGGCTGACATCGGATATTCCGATTTGAGCAGGGTCGCCGATGTGTACGGGTGCCCCATGTGCGCCCGGTAGACGGGCACATACGTCGTAGGCGATCTTGGCTTGCTCAGGCGTATAGGGTCGCATCGACACCACCATAGGGCCATGGAAGGCGCCCACGCGCTGGGTCTGGATCGAGCTGCGATACATGGGTACGATTTTTCCTTCATCCACATGCCGCACGCGTAAGCCCGCTTGTTCAAGCGCGTACTCGAATGAGAGAGAGCACCCCAGCACAAAGCCCACAAAGTCGTCACGCCATAGTGCGGCGACATCGTCGATTTCATCCACCAGTTCGCCGTCGCGCCACAGGCGATAGCGCGGCAAATCGGTTCTGAGATCGATATCGTTACCCAACATGGGAACCATTGGGCTGCCCGGTTCGCTCATGCCGAGCAAGGGGCATGGGGTGGGGTTGGCCTGGCAGTAGCCGTAGAAATCCTCGGCCCAGCTCTTGGGCAGAATCACCAAATTGCCCTGACCGTAGCCAGGTGCCATCCCACTGGTATTACCGTTGAACAGACCCAGGCGGGCCTGCGCTCGAACGCCGGCGGGCGTGGCGGCCCATTGCGGAAGTGGAACGACATGCTCATGCGAGTTCATGATTTGGGCCTTCTGTTGATGAAGAGAATGCGGTGTCCCGGGTCGGTACGCTCGGTCAAGCTTGGTGCAATCCATGGCGCTTGCGCACCATTGGCGTGCGTACTGCGTTGCATTATTGCGCCGGCAGCACGCTAAATAAGCGTCCCACTGGTTTTGCCTTGTCCAGACTGTCGATGGTGTGCAAAGCTGCCCAGATCGTCGCCTGGTTCGACGTGACGACCGGCACGTTCAATGATGTCTCGAGCGCTTGTACGCACTCTAATGATCGCCACGCGGTACACGAGCAAAACAGGGCTTGCGCATCGCGATCGAAATGCTCATGGGCGAATTGCTCGATCTGCGCCGGGTCCTGGTCATTGATGGCGCGATGGCCATCCGCGGCGGCGCGTGCGTCGCCATGAACTCCCTTGACGCTCAATCCCTGTGCGGCGTAGTACTGAGCGAGCTTCTGATTCGTCCAGTCCGGATAGGGGGTCATCACAGAGATCGTGTGCACATCCAATGCCTGGAATGCCTTCGAAACCGCCGTACTCGTGGTTACACAGGGGACGCCGGTGCGCTGTTCGATCGTATCTCTGACCTGCTCATCCCAGGCCGTCCCGCGATAAAAACTGCCGGAAGTGCAGGCGTAGGCAATCACGTCGATCTTGGCCGTGGCCAGCAACGCCGCCTTTTCCTGCAAGTCTGCATTCATCAGGTCGAGGGACGCTTCGGTCATCGTGCCATCTGGAATGTACAGACGCTCGCTATGCACCGTGACGGCATCGAAAAGAAGGCGCTGAAAGTCCGCTTCGACCGAGGTGTTGGTCGAGGGAATCAGGATGCCGATACGCTTGGGGCTCATATCTTCTCTCTTTGTGCGATTCTGGGCGTCTATGAACGCTTTGGTACACTTTCATGCAACATGCGTCCCCATCCTATATGGCATATCCCAGGGGAAGGTAATCAAAATTCTCAAGCGGACTGTGGTCAATTTCTATCATGAGGCTTTCCCTAACCCAGATAGAGACGTTTTACTGGGTAGCCCGGCTGAAAAGTTTCCACGCTGCGTCCCGGCACCTGCACCTGACGCAGCCCACGGTGTCGGCGCGGATACACGAGCTGGAAAATGCGCTGGGTTATCGGCTTCTCGAGCGCGATGCAAAAGGCGCGGCACTGACCCCGAAAGGCGCGTCATTCCTGAATAAGGCCACACGGCTGCTTGACCTGACCGATGATGTCCTGACCGATGACGCGACGCCTATGCGCGGTCTGCTGAGGTTGGGCACGAATGAGTCTGCGGCCCTTTCCGGTCTGGCGACATTTCTTGCGAGCCTGAGCGAGCACTATCCCTCGCTGCAAGTCGAGTTGAGTGTGGATGTCGGATCGATTTTGCGTGGCAGATTGTGTGCCGGTGGGCTGGACTTTGCTATTTCGACGGATCCCGGCGCACATCCGCATATTCGCGATGTCCTACTTGGCGACTCGGCAATGAGCTGGGTGAGTGCCAAAGGGAAGATCAAACAGAACGCGCCATTGACGGCAGGGGACATTGCCGGCATGCCGGTATTGACGGTGCCGGCGCCATCGGCGTTGCATGCTCTGAATATGTCCTGGTTCGCCGGCGCACGTGTATCGCCTCCCCGAATCAATTCGTGCAACTCGCTGGCAGTCATGCTGCGTCTGGTGACGTCAGGTACGGCTGTGGCGATCCTGCCGAGGGCCATTTTGCAGCGCGAGCTGGACGACGACAGCATCGATATTCTCGAGGTGGACCGACCGGTGCCGCCACTTGCCATCTATGCGTCATTTCCGCTTATTGGCGACTTGCGCGTGTTCGAAACCATTGCCGACATGGCACGCGAGGCGCTAATGGATTCGCAACTGATTCAGCGTTGCCACACGACGAGTTGATGGTTTTGCGCTACGATTGTTGATGATTTTTGAATTAACAAGTAAATTTTTCCCTATTTATTCATTCTGAAGCAAATGTCATCATGTTTTCCGGGTGCAAACGGCTCAGTCCGTCCGCGTGCTCGACACGCGCGAACGCTGGTCGTCACCGATCTACCTAAAGGAAATCATCATGAACACCAGCAATTCTTCCCTAGCATCATTGATGCCCCAGACGGCGATCGTTACCGGGGCCTCCCGAGGCATCGGTCGGGCCATTTCCTTGCGCTTGGCCGCCGATGGCTTCAAGATCGCCGTCAATTATTCGGGCAATTCCGCCAAGGCTGATGAGGTCGTCGCCGCAATCCATGCCGCGGGCGGAACAGCTATTGCGGTGCAGGCAGATGTGTCCAAAACCGAAGACGTACAGCGGCTTTTCGCCACGGTGCTGCAAGCCTATGGAGCCATCGGCGCCGTTGTGCATAGCGCTGGAATCATGTCGCTGGCACCGATCGCGCCGGAAAACATCGACGCCTTTGACCGTACCATTTCGACCAACTTGCGGGGCGCGTTCTTGGTGTTGGGCCATGCCGCCCAGCACTTGCAGGCCGGCGGACGCATCGTGGCCGTTTCCACAAGCGTGATCGCTAGATCTTTTCCCCAGTACGGGGCCTACATTGCATCCAAGGCGGGGGTTGAGGGCCTGGTACGTGTGCTGGCCAACGAGTTGCGCGGTCGGCGGATCACGGTCAATGCGGTGGCGCCGGGCCCCGTTGCCACCGAATTGTTTTTCGACGGCAAGACCGAAGAGCAGATCTCGCAGATAACAAAAATGACGCCATTGGAACGCTTGGGACAACCCGAAGATATCGCGCGCGTCGTGTCGTTCCTGTTGAGTGCCGATGGCGAGTGGGTCAACGGCCAAGTCGTGCGCGCGAATGGCGGGTTCGCATAAATGCGCTGCCCCTGCACGGAACCTGTGTGGGGTACCGTTGTACGCTATTGACGTCGACAGTGCACACAACAGGTAGGTGCTGCAAAATTTTTTTATTCACGTAAAACTAAATATTGGCTCTCCATGGATCGCTTTCTTGCGTTGCAATTGTTCAACCGCATTGTCGAACTGGGTAGCTTCACTGAGGCTGCGGAAATGCTGAATGTGCCGCGCGCGACGGCGACGCACGCCATCAAGCAGATGGAGAGCCGGTTAGGCGCTCGACTACTTGATCGCACGACACGTCAGGTAAAGCCCACCTTGGACGGACAGGCATTCTACGAACGCAGCAGGCGTGTTGTGGCCGATCTCGAAGATGCCGAGTCCTCGGTAAGTACGCAAGTCGTCAATCCGCGTGGAACCCTGCGATTGGATGTACATGGGGTACATGCGACGACGATCCTCCTGCCTCATATCACCGACTTTCGGGAGCGCTACCCCAATATCGACGTGATTCTCAGCAGCGGCGATCGGCTGGTCGACTTAGTCAAAGAAGGCATCGATTGCGTGGTGAGGGCAGGTCAGCCGCGCGACTCGTCGTTGATCGCCAGAAAGTTGGCGGACCTGCCAGAGATCATCTGTGCCAGCCCGGCATACTTGGCCCGATACGGAACGCCGAAGCATCCGCGCGAGTTGGCGCAGCATCACGCAATTGGTTTTTTCTCTCGAGGCAATGACTCCCGCTATCCGTTCTCCGTGATCGTGGACGGGGACGTACAAGAGTTCCCGGCCACGGGCTGGATTTCGGTCAGTGATGCGGAATGCTATACGAGCGCTGCGCTTGCCGGCTGCGGGCTGATCCAGGTGCCGCGTTTTCGGCTGGAAGAGCACCTGAACGCCGGTAGGCTGGTCCAGGTTCTGACGCAATGGAAGTGTCCGGACTTGCCGATCTGCGCCCTCTATCCATTTCACCGTCAGCTCTCGCCGAGAGTGCGCGTCTTCATAGACTGGGTGCGCGAACTATACGACAAGCGATTCGCGATACCCGGCAGCTAATGACCGAAGCGCTGCCTTCAGTACCTCGCCCCACTATCGGGTGGGGGGTCTTGCGTCCAGATTAGCCGGCAACCAATGTCAGCAAGGTGATTTCTGACGGCGCGCCCAACCGGTTGGGTGGCCCCCAATAACCGGTACCCCGGCTGGTGTAGACCCACATATCCTCAAAGCGGTGCAGGCCGGCGGTAAACGGTTGCTGCAAGCGCACGAAGAGATTCCAGGGTAGAAATTGGCCGCCGTGCGTATGGCCCGACAACTGCAGCTTGTAGCCGGCCGGGGCGGCGGCAGCGGCGCTGCGAGGCTGGTGTGCCAGGAGTAGGCTGATGGCATTGGCTGGTGCACCGTCCAGGGCCGCTGCGGGGTTGCTGGTTTGTGCCGGATTGAACACGCCAGCACTGTAGTCGGTGACGCCGGCCACCACCAGTGGTGTGTCGTCGTGGTGCAGCAGCACGTGCTCGTTCATCAATACGCTCAGGCCTATACGACGAAACTCGGCGACCCAGTGGTCGACGCCGGAATAGTATTCGTGGTTACCCGTCACCAGAAACGCGCCATGACGTGCGGTCAGTTGACCCAGCGGCTGCGTGTGGGTCGCCAATCGGGCGACCGGACCGTCGACCACATCTCCGGTGATAGCGATCAGATCGGGTTTCAGGGCATTAACGGCCTTGACGATATGCTCGACATAGCCCCGCTTGATGGTGGGGCCTACATGGATATCGCTGATCTGGACGATGGTGAACCCGTGCAGCGCAGGTGGCAGGCCGGCAATGGGTACGTCGACACGCACCACGCGCGCCAGTCGCCTGGCGTTGAACGCGCCCAGCAGCGTGGCGCCCAAAGCCAGCACCAACACCGCAAGCGCGCTGTCGGCCTTCAGAGCAGGCAACGATAGCGTGATGGAAAAGAGCGTACTGACTGTCAGCACCGCAGCCAGCACTGCGTCGCGCAGCAGGGTCAGCACGAAGACCGAAGAGAACAGGCCCATCACCACAAGCCCGATACCGGCTACCCAGTCGGACCAGGCGCGAGCGGAAAAGGGGCGGACCAACAGGGCCATGGGCATCAGGATGCAGGAAAGCACCAGGGCCGCCACGGCGAACACATGCTGGCTATCGGTCAAGGCAAGATCGGGAATCAAGCGCAGACCGACATAGACATGCGCCGCCGCCAAGACGGCCATCAGACGTAGAACAAAGGAGAATCCGGGCATTGATCGGCAGAGTCTTGTACTGCCCTTGTACGCCATGTGAGAGTGCAAGGGCTACGGTAGGGTTGGAGGCAGTGTGCAATATTACGCGCTTGCCGCAAGATGCGGCCCCGCCAGTCGTACAGCAGGGAGTCTCCGTTAGTGGACGACCGTGGGTGTACGTATAGGTAAAACACCGGGCGAATGGCGAATTGGCGTACAGTACTACTAAATGTGCGGGTGGCCGTTCGGCCAGTGCTGCCTATAGGAGGGGAGGTCCAAATGTCATCACCAGATATGAGTCGGCGTGTGGATGCGCTGATCGATTTGCTTCAAACCAAAGGGCTGTTCGACGAACACACCGTGTCGAACTATGAGCACAAGGTTACAGAGGAGTGGTCGCCTGCTATTGGCGCCAGGCTCTGCGCAAAAGCCTGGCTCGATCCAGAATTCAAGCAAGCCCTGTTGACGGATGGCAGGGCAGTCGCTGCTTCGCTGGGTTACCCCATGCCGGAGCACCACGCCAGTCTCGTCGTCAAAGAAAATACCGACGAGATTCACAATGTGATTTGTTGCACTTTGTGTTCCTGTACAGCCTTTACCATCATCGGGATGGCGCCGGGCTGGTACAAGGACGTGAACTATCGCGCCCGGATCGTCCGAGAAGGGCGCACCGTGCTTGCCGAGATGGGATTGACGCTTCCTGCAAACATGAAGCTGCGTATCTGGGACACCACGACGGACACGCGCTATATGATCTTGCCGATGCGTCCCCCCGGTACCGACGGCTGGACGGAGGATCAGCTTGCCGGCCTGATTACGCAAGATTGCCTGATCGGTGTCCAGCGCCTGGAGCCACCGTTCGGTGCATCGGCGGCATCTGTTTAATCATGGCTTAGGGGAGACGACATGGACGGCATGCATGATTTGGGCGGGAAACAAGGCTTTAGCCCCATCAATAAGGAAGGCAAGCGCACCGCTTTCAAGGCGGACTGGGAAATCAAAGCCGGTTCGTTAATGGGACAGATGGTGGGGCAGCGCGTTTTCAATATGGATGAATACCGCCACGCCATTGAGCGAATGGCACCTGCGCATTACCTTTCGGCATCGTATTTTGAGCGCGTCTTTACCGGCGTTGCGAGTCTCTGTATCGAAAAAGGCGTCATTACGCCTCAGGAGCTCGAGCAAGCGATCGGGGAGGCGGTCCCTTTATCCGTGCCGAGCAAATCGGGGCGTGCACATCAGGGTTCGTTGCCGGATCTGAAGATCGGCGATACGGTTCGCGTACGCAACCTGTTTGCACCCGGCCACATTCGCATGCCTGGATATGTTCGAGGCAAAGTCGGGACGATCGTCGGCGTTTCTCCCGCCTATCCCTATCCCGATGCCGCCGCACATGGTCTTGAAAGCGCCCGGCAGGTCTCGTTTGACGTCTGTTTTCTGGCCAGTGACCTATGGGAAGACGGAAGTGATTCCGCAGAGGTACATGTCGGGTTGTTTCATGCCTACCTTGAGAAAGTAGAGGGCTGATCTTGATTTGCAGAGGCCAGCGTCTGCGGCCGGACTTGGCGTCCGATGCCGCAGGAGCGCTGATGTTCAGACACTTGTCGCGATAATCCTCTGAATATCCAGCTGCGCCGGTTTCAAGAACAAATCGCAGATTTCCTCGGACGCTTCCGGGCCGCAATCCTGGTTCAACAGCAGACTGGATTTTTCCCGCAGTCTTTTATGGCGTTCCGCATTGTCGGCAGACCCCGACGGGTTCATGTTCAAGACCTTGCGGGGCACCCCGGATCGATCGATGATTTCGACCCAGCCGCAGAAATCCTTGGGATAGCGTTGATCCAGATCCGTATCCCTGACGATTTCGATGGCGTTGGCGAGGCGAACCATAGCGGGATCATGGCGCCGGGCCGCTTCGAAATCCTGGGGCAGTACAGAACCATGCAGGAGCGCGCTGGCTACGGCGTATCGCACGCTCATCTGTGCCTGCAGTTCGGAGCCGGGCTCGTATTGATAGCCGCACTGGATGTCCACGAGTGTTGGCACGCCCACTCGCACAGGGCCGTTCTGCGGCCATTCAGCGCGCAGTTCAATCGCCGCGTCCACATTTGCATGCGCGCTGCCGCAGCAGCTGTAGGGCTTGAAATTGGTTTTGGCGGCGTGCCAAGTGTCGCCCAGTGCGTGCAGCATGCGTGAGGCATCCGAGTGATCGGAAAACGCCTTCATCATGCCTCCGTCTTCCGCCTCGATGGCGTAGGCGGGGCCCGTCACGCCCTTGCGGGCCAGCTCTGCGGATACCACTCCGGCCCGCGCAGCCATGCCCGCATGCAGTCGTTTCGAATCGGCGCCGTCCAGGGTAAAGGCGAACAAACCGCTGGACTGCGTCGCCGCCAGCCCTAGAGCGGATTGGATCTGGTGCGGCTGCAATTCCAGCATGACGGCCGTAGCCGCCGCGGCCCCCAATGGACCACATACGGGGGTCAGATGCCAGCCTCGCAGACGGGTCTCGGCGGGCGATAGCGCCAGCGAGGTACGTATCATTACCTCGTAGCCGGCTGCCAAGGCGATATCCAGTCGCGCGGGGTCGACACCGTAGTGCTCGGCCACCGCGAATACCGTCGGAACAATGACGGCGCCCGGATGCACCTTTGCATTATGAAAGTCGTCGAGTTCCAGCGAATGGGCCGCCGTGCCATTGACCAGAGCAGCGTCTGATGGCCTGAGCCGTAAGCCATTTTCACCCCAAAGCGAGGCGCCGTGTGGCAAGTGGCTGTCTTGGGTGGCCCAGTCGCGGATAGCTTCGGACCAGGGGGTATGCCTGCCTCTGAGTCCCACACTGAACGTATCCAGCGCCAGATGACGCAGTTCTTTGTGGACAGAGCCAGGGATCTGATCTCGCGACAAATTCGCGAGCCATGCCGCCAAACTACGGGTAATCATGCCAAAGTCCCTTTTGATATCACTTGATGACAATGTTGGCTTCTTTCGCGAGCTGGCTTATTTTGTCGTGCTCATCTTGCTGCACCTTTGCCAAGTCCTGTGGCGAAGTGTCGGCAGGCTGGAACATCATCGTCTCGAAAACCTTGGTCACCTCGGGCGCGTGAGTCGCCTTGTTGATTTCGCTGGCCAACTGGTTCGCGATATTGGCCGGCAAGCCCGCCGGGCCCCAGACGCCATACCACGATGAGAACTCAAAACCTTTTACGCCGCTTTCCGCTACAGTGGGGACATCGGGCAGCTTGGCAATCCGTGACGCACTGGTCACTGCAATTGCTTTGAGCTTGCCAGACGCGACGTAGGGATAGGCTCCGGGCATGGGAGAGGCGGCGGCCGATACGTGTCCGGCCATCACATCAGTCAGTTGAGGCGCAGCACCCCGATAGGCCACGATCTGCATGCCGAGCTTCAGGTCGCGATTCAGCATTTCTTCCACCAAGTGGCTAGACGTACCGTATCCCGAGGTGGCCCAGGTAAGGGAATTCTTATTCGCTTGAGCCTGCGTTTGCATATCCTTTAGTGAATTAAGCGGCGACGTCGTTGCGGTGACGATCAGCAGTGGCACGGTGCCGATGCGTGCGACCGGCGTAAAGTCTTTCAGCGCATCATATTTAGCGTTTGCATTAACCAAAGGAAGATAGACTTGGCTGGACGCGTGCAAGAGCAGGGTATAGCCGTCGGGCTTGGCCCGCGCGACCTGTTCCGACCCGATCATGCCCGAAGCGCCAGGCTTGTTTTCGATCACAATAGGCTGACCTAATTGTTTCTGCAGTTGGGCCGTAACGAGACGTGCCACCGTGTCGACCGAGCCTCCCGGCGTGTAGGGCACGATGACCGTAATGGGCCGAGAGGGAAAGGCCTCTGGGGCGCCGTGCGCATGGGCTACCATCAATGAGGTCATTGCCATGGCAACGATTGGCAACACGCGTCGTGATCGATTCAGCTGATTCATTTTTGTCTCCGTAGGGATAATGGGGCGCGGAAAATAACTCCCCGGCACCGCTTTATTCGTCGCTGACAATCTAGGCTTCATCGTACCGCCGGTCCAATATTGTTTCGATACTCGAGTTATTTGTCTTGGATATAACCAACGACGCTATGATCGGCATACCATGCCGGGCTGGCATGATTGGTACTGTCAAGGGGAGTGAGTCATGCACGGTCCGGAAATCAGACATCTGCGCTACTTTGTGGCCGTCGCGGAAGAACTGAGTTTCAGCAAGGCGGCGGTGCGTCTGCATATGTCCCAGCCGCCGTTGTCGCAACAAATAAAGGCGCTGGAAGACGATCTGGGTGTACAGTTGCTTGAGCGTAGCCGGCGTGAGGTTCGGTTAACCGAGGCGGGCAAGATCTTCCTGAATGAAAGCCGAACGATTCTCGCGAGCTTACGCAGCGCAGTCGGTGCCACGATCAGGGCTGCCGAGGCTGACGGCGGCAATGTAAAAATCGGGTTTGTGACATCGGCGCTCTTGGATGTGCTGCCCAGCCTGTTGGCCCGCATGTCGAAGAGCTTTCCCGAAATCGAATTGAGTGTCTACGACATGTCATCACGAGACCAGGTCGAGGCGCTTATGCAAGAGCGCCTGGATATCGGAATCGTTCATTCTATCCCGGCCATTGCTGCGTTCAACAAACTGCCGATTTATTCCGAGCCTTTCATCCTGGCCATTCCAGAGGGTCATGAGCTCGAGAAAGAAGAGAAAATTACCGCAGCAGATCTTGAGAAATACCGCATTATCGGATTTTCGCGCGAGCACTCCCCGTCGCTCTATGACGCACAATTGGCATGCTGTCTGGCGAAGGGTTTTCGGCCTACCCTCGTGCACCAGGCAAGGACACCATTCACCGTTTTCCAGTTGATCCGTTCTGGACTGGGTATTTCCATCGTTCCCAAGCCCTATGCGCGTCTGCCTTTTCCCGGCATCGTCTTTAAGGACGTCGACAATAGTGCTGGTCACCTGCATCTCTACGCAGTATGGAGAGACGAGATTTCATCAGAGCTGATCAAGAAGGTCATACGGCAGGTGATGTACGAGCCATTTGTCGAGCGCGGATAATGCAAAAAAGCTTGGGTCGACCGGTGATCACCGCCGGACCATCGGTCCGACCCGGCGATTAGACTCGTGACATTGCCAGGATATCCAGCAGAGGCTGGATGTCATCCAATTGATCGAGGTTGCGTGTCAACGCAACTACGGCGTCGGCGTTATCCGCCGACAAGCAGGGCTTCACGATATGGCGGAACTTGTACTCGATCTCCGCCGGACTGAGCGGACTTTCGGGGCTTCCGCGACGATGTAGTATTTCTTTAGTGAACACGGAGCCGGATGTCGACGTTACTGTTACGACGGCTGCGTGCCGGAATGCAGGCCCCATGGCGTCGATCTTGGAATCGACACGAGCCGTCATGCGTGCAATAAGCGCCAGGACCCGGGGATCATTCAGGCGGTCTTGGTGATACTGTTCCACGAAAGCCATGCCATCGTAAGCCATCACTGCCAGACTGTAGAACAGGTTCATTTGTGCGGCGGTGACACCCTGCGCCTTGTATTCCCAGGCGCAGTGCACATAAGTCATATGACTGATGCCAATGTCGACCCCGACCAGATCGTCCGGCTGTAGATGGTGTTCTTTCATCAGTTGTGCCAGTGCATCGAGCGCCGCATGAATGCTGGTGACGCTGGCATGTGGCTTGTAGCCGATCTTTTCTGTTTCCCAGATGCTGCCCAGGCCATCGGTCAGTCGAGCGGCATTGGGCTTGCCCGAATAAGTACTTAGATAGCCGCCGTAGGGCGCTTCGAGTACATCCGTGATGCCCGTGAAGCCCTTGTCAGCCAGCAGCGCGGCATACACCCCGCTTTGTGCGGCGCGACCGGAATGGAACCGTTTGACCATTGCGCCTTCTTGCGCCGCCATCAGTCCGCCGGCCTGCGAACCGGCGATACCTAGCGCATGCTGCATAGCATGCGCGTCCAGTTCGAGCATGCGGGCTGCCGTCGTCGTCGCCACGAAAACGCCGGACGTTCCCTGGGGATGAAAGCCCCTGAAGAACAGATCCATGGTTGCCGCGTTGCCAACACGCGTGCCGATTTCATAGCCGGCCACGATCGCCGTCAACAGATCTCGGCCACGGCGCTTGCCTGTTTTCTCTGACAGAGCGATTGCGACAGGCAGAGCAATCGAGCCGGGATGGACGATTGACTCTTTGTGAATATCGTCCAGTTCGAACGCATGACCTGCGGTGGCGTTGACGAGAACCGCATCGGCCACGGAGGTTTTCCGTTCGGAACCGAATAGCGATGCTACCGGGAGGCAGCCTTGTTCTTCTACCATCGCCTGGACCTTCTGTGTCCAAGGCAATGTCATGCCAAACAGGCAGCATCCAATACTGTCCAATACGCTGGTCTTGATTCTTTCAATGACGCTCGCTGGAATTTGACGGTATTGCAGGCTGGAGGCAAATATGGCCAGGTCGCGCGTGGCATTGTCTAATAGAGAAGGGCTGGATTGAGTCATAGGCTGCGTGTCGCGATCTCGTCGGTTTAGGGCTGGTGGTGCGTTTGCGCAGCCAGGTAGGTGAGGATTTCCCGTATGACGGCTTCCGGTTGCTCGGGCAACAGCGCGTGGGCCGCATTCTTGATCGTCTTGTTGGTGACCCGCTCACCCAAATGATCCCTGAGTACGTTCGCGAAGCGCGCGGGCGCAATCACGTCGTATTCGGCCTGAAGATTCAGTATCGGCGCTGTACCACCCGCGAAAAAATCATCAACGGGCGTCCTTTTTTGCGCTAGCGTTTGCATCGTCATGAGTTCGGTATTCCATCCACCGAGCCAGACACTCGCATCATTGCCCGGCGCGAAAAAAACTTTCCGCAGACTCTCCAGCCGCGTCGCTTCGGAAAGCGCCATGTTCCCGCATACTTCGATCAGTGCCCGGGTTTCATGACTGATAGGGATGCCCTCGTCGCCTGCCGGAACTTTGCCGGCAGAGCCCGCCAAGAGCAGCAGCGCGCGTACCAATTCGGGCCGATCGGACGCGAGTGTTCTCGCGATCCAGTTTCCATGGGCATGCCCGATGATGAAGGCGGGGCCGCTTGCATCATGCTCAATGACCGAGGCGATATCCTCGGCCCAGTCATGCAACGTTTTTCCTTCCAGGGGGCCAGTACTCTGGCCATTGCCTCGTGGCTCGGGGCACAACACCCGGTAGCCGGCGTGGGCCAGTGGGTCCGCAATTTCAGCCAGGTCTTGCGCGCCGCGTCCCAGTGAGGGCAACATCACAATCAGATCGCCGCTGCCCTGTGCATAGACCTCCAGTTCCACCCCATTCGGTCGCCTTACCTTATAGCGTTTCGTCTCCGGGGCAGGGCTGCATAAGGCATCCGTGCCGTCTACCGAAGACGGGGAATAGGGAACTGGCTCCATGATTGCTCCTGCGCGATGTTCGAAATGAAATTGCTGTCTGCTCTATGGCACGTCACTCTAGAGAATTAACAATAGGGTGGCTAATACAATATTCGGCTAACAGTTATCCGATCCCGAAATAACAAGAGCTGTCGTTCCCCTGATAAGGATTCATGGGTGGTAGTTGTGCGCTGGTCAGCGCGTCTCACGCGGACGTGGGGGTATCCAACACTCCGTGCACGATGGTCAAGTACTCTTCCATTGCCTGGGTTGCGCCTGCCTCATCCTTTGCTCGCAATGATTGCAGAATGCGCATACGAATCGCCGGGAGTTCCGGGAAATGCACGCGGCCGGCTTCCTCGACAACTTGGAAAATAATATTCCCAAGCGAATCCATTAACAGGACGAAAATTTCATTGTGGGAGGCGGCCGCGATGAGACTGAACATTTCGAGGGCTGCCACCGCGCGTGGCTTCAGGTCGCTTAGGCTCTCAATGTATTCGAGATGCCGTTCTATAGCGTCGAAGTCTTCAGGAGTTCCACGCTGGCAGGCAAGTTTTACGACGACGCTCCATATTTGGATGCGCGCTTCTTTCAAGTTGTCGATCGAGATTCGACCCAGCAGCATGAAATCCCTAAGGGCCTTCGTCATTATTTGCGTGTCGCCTTCGCAAATAAATGCGCCGCCGTGCGCGCCCTTTTGAATGGAAACGATGCCGGAAATCTCCAGGGTTCTAAGCGCCTCGCGGACAGCCGGCCGTCCAACGCCAAAGGCCGCGGCGAGATCGCGCTCGCCTGGCAGTTTAGCGCCAGGTTTCAACTGCCCCGACGCTAACTGGCCGCGAATTTGTTCGCAAATGTCCTCGAACACTCGTGAAGTCCGGATCTCTCTAAAGTCAAAGTTCTGCATTGAATAGACCCACAATTGTGGAAAATTATCTGCGGTTCAAGCGCTGAAAGTTCTCGAGAATACCCCGCCCTGTGCGAATTCTACGCACGAATCAGGCAGTGTGCTGTCTCCGGCAGCACCTACGGCACCTAGTGACCACGAGGGTGCCAAGCTCCTCTTTACTACGTTGAACAAGGGTATACCCTACTACTGCACGGATTGATGATTACCATAGAATGGTAAGACATTTAAAAGATAAGTGCTATTGCATTCGAGTACCCGCTTGAATATCAATAAGTAGAGAGGCAACCAGTGATAGACATAGAAGCTCTTCTCCCACCTCATAAAGCCCGCGCTGTGGGGGCACCACATATTCTTGAGGGGGTGCTGGTAGTCGACTTTACGCATTATCTAGCAGGTCCACTGGCGACAATGATGCTGGCCGACTTGGGCGCGACGGTGATCAAGTTGGAGAAGCCGGGGCGAGGAGACGATTTCAGGCACTACCCGCCGATGCATCCTGACTTGCAGCAACAGGGCGCTCCTTTTGTCTGGTGCAATCGGAACAAGAAAAGTATCGCGCTCAACATGAAGGCTCGGGGAGCAAAGGAAATAATCGAAAATCTGATCGCCAAGGCAGATGTCGTTGTAGAGAATTTTTCTACGGGCGTGACTCAGAGACTCGGCTTCGATTACGAGGCGTGCAAGAAAATGAATCCCGCTGTCATTTACTGTTCGATCTCGGCATATGGCAGAAAAGGGGAGTTCGCCGACAGAAACGGCTACGACCCCGTTACGCAAGCGGAAAGTGGATTTATGTCCACTAACGGATACGGTGATCGGGACGGCGTGAGAACCACGACGCCCGTCATCGATGTCCACACAGGTACGTTAGCCTATGGCTCTATTTTGGCCGCCCTATATCACCGAGAGCGATCGGGCGAGGGCCAATATATCGAGATGTCTTTGTACGAGAGTGCGGTGCAAATGACTGGCTACTCCGGAATGCAATATCTATTCACAGGAAAAGATATTGGCCGGAATGCGAATGTGAGTCCCGACATTTGTCCCGCGGCGGTTTTCAAGTGCAAGGACCGTTCCTTCTATATCAATTGCGGCAATGACGCCCAATTTAAAAAGTTGGTCGGGCACGTCATGGGCCGTGAGGATCTGGCTACAAACAAGAATTATGAGCGTGGATCGGACCGGCTGGCGAGAAGAGACGAATTAATGAGCATCTTGCAGCAGGATTTCGAAAAACAACCTTGGTCCTATTGGGGGCCGAGGATCCGCAAATCGGGAGTGCCATGTGGTGAGGTTCGCCGAATCTCCGATCAAATTGTGGCGAAAGAGTCGAGGGAATTGAATATTCATTCTCGAATACCACACCCCCAGGCAGGATGGATTCCCAATTTCGCACCACCAGTTAGTTTTTCATTGACACCGACTGCTGATCCTCAAGTATCTCCATCGGTAGGAGAACACACGGATATTGTCCTGAAATCCGTCTTGGGATACGGGAATGACGTGGTGGAGCAGTTACGCCAAGAAGGTACGTTTGGCGAATCTCTCGTAGATGGCGCTGCGCAAATTTGATGACAAATTGCCTAAGGTGCGTCGGACGTTGTTTAGATCAACTGCCTGGATATGTCGTTTGTTTATTCCGTAAAGACTCTGGAGATATGCCATGACTGAAATGACTGTAAACGAAGAGAATAAATGGCGTCTCGTTACGCCTGGTTCAAACGGATGGGCGAGCAGTGTTCAACCTGGGGCGTCTAATAAATATCTAATGATTTCGGCGGACTGCCATGCAAATGAGCCGGCGAATTTATGGGCGGAACGCATTGATGAAAAATACCGCGATCGCCTGCCAAAGGTGTGGATTGATGATAAGGGCGTTCAGTGGCGAAAGATGGAGGCGTCCGAACAAGCCGATCGATTAGTGCTTTCTCGGTTGACGGGGGAAGACTTCCTACGCTCGAAGTCCGGTGCTGATCCTCTTGACAGGCTGAAAGATCATGCGCTCGATGGTATCGATGGCGAGGTCATCTTCCCCAACAAAGGGATGGGGATGTGGTACACGTTTGATCCCATCTTTGCTGCCGCGCAATGTGAGGTCTACAACACTTGGGCCTGGGAAACGTTTGGACAGTATGTCGATCGACTCTCGCCGGCGGCCGCGCTATCGACAGGGGATATAGAGGGTGTATTAGGCGAGATTGATCGCTGCCTGAAATTGGGCTTTCGCCATTTCACACTTCCCTGCAAGCCGATGTTCGGCCCACCGAAAACGGGCCATATTAATTACAACGACGTCGCTTTTGATCCAATGTGGGCAAGGTTTCAAGAGGCAAACGTTCCAATCACCTTTCATGTCTCCACCGGCAAAGACCCCCGGACCACGCGAGGTTTGGGCGGCGCCGTTGTGAACTATGTCGTTCATTCTCTCTCTCCCACCGCTGAACCGTTGATCACTCTTTGTGCGTCGGGTGTTATTGAACGGTTTCCCCATCTGAAGTTCGGCAGTGTCGAGGCTGGTATCGGCTGGCTGCCCTGGGCGCTTGATGCCATGGATGAAGCCTACTTGAAGCATCACTTTTGGGTCAGGCCAAAGCTCAAGCGGATGCCAAGTGACTATTTCCGATCAAACGGGTTTGCTTCTTTTGGAGAAGACAGGACCGGTTTGGCTCTCATGGAAACGTTCAACCTTCAAGACAACTGCATTTGGGCCAATGATTATCCCCACCACGAGGGAACCTGGCCTCACTCTGCCCAGGCTATCGAGCGGCATATGGGAGGACTCTCGGAGTCCAGCCGGCGCAAGGTACTGGGAGAAAACTCGGCCAGGATTTTCGGTTTTTCGGAAATGAGCGCTCGATACAAGGCGCAATCTGGGCCTGAACATCACGACTAGGGTTGGCTCAAAAAACAGATTACGACGGCAACGCGAGCCAATACGACCTAGGGCAATTCTGTGAGGGTTTCTCCCAATTTAACGCCTAATATTCTATTTTAGAATGGTCTGTCCATTAAATGATCTGTCCTCTATGGCTGGCGGGACGGATTCCTCAGGACTGCTTGAGTCTGTTTTTGGTTCCGATTTGGAAAAATAATGAACCTGAAAAGTGTCAAAGCGTTTTCAATTCCGGCAGGTAGCCAGTCTTTCTCGCGAAGGGATTCGATGTTGTATAGCCTGGGACTGGGTTACGGCGCGGATCCAGTGGACCCGGCACAACTGGCTTATGTATATGAGAAAGAGCAGAAGGTGGTCCCATCCTACTGCCTGGCATTGGCCTACCCGGGGCTGTGGCTTCGTGATCCATCGTTAGATATCGATTGGTCACATATCTTCAACGGTGAAGTTTCCTTCGAGATCCACGCACCCGTTCCCGCAGAGGGAAATGTCACGTCCACGAGCCGCATCGTCGCGGTGCAGGATAAGGGACGTGAAAAAGGCGCCACGATTCATTCAGAGCGGGTGTTGATGGGGGCTGCTGGCGAGCGGCTCGCCACCATTGCACAAACGGTCATGCTGCGAAATGACGGCGGTCAAGGCGGCTTTGGTGAAGCACCGGCCGTCGCACCCCTTGTGCCGGACCGGGACCCCGATCAGATAGTGGTACTCGACGCCGCGCGTAATTCGGCGCTGTTGTACCGGCTTAGCGGTGACTACCACCCGCTGCATGCCGACCCGCAAACCGCGCAAGCCATGGGCCTTAAAGAACCCATTCTTCACGGATTCTGCTCCTTTGGAATGGGATGCCGCGCGGCGATTGACGCGGTCTGCGATGGCGATCCGCTGCGTATCAAGGCGATGTCCGGCCGATTTGTCAGCCCGGTCTATCCAGGGGACAGCCTTCAATTCGAATTTTTCAAATCTGACATTGGGTTGCAGTGGCGTGCCCGTGTCCCCGCTCGTGAAATCATCGTCATTGACAGAGGTCAATTGGAGATCAAATGACTATAGCCAGACCGTTTTTTACCGAAGCCCATGATGCGTTCCGTGACACAGTCAGGCGCTTCATCGAGAAGGAGATTGCGCCGCATCATGCGCAATGGGAGATTGACGGCAAGGTGCCCCGCGAACTATGGCAACGCGCGGGCGAGCTCGGCATTCTGTGCCCGAGCCTGCCGGAAGAATATGGTGGTTCTGGCGCGGATTGGCTATTCGATGTGATTGTGATCGAAGAACTATGGCACGCGGGTATGAGTGGCCCAGGCAGTGCCTTCATGGTTCATGCGGAAATGGTCGCCTCGTATATTTACGCTTGGGGTTCCGACGAGCAAAAGAAAACTTGGCTACCAAAGATGGCTCGCGGAGAAGTCATCGGCGCTATCGGCATGTCAGAGCCCAGTGGCGGAAGCGATCTACAAAACATGACGACTCGCGCCGAGCGGGTCGGCGATGAATACGTGATCAATGGCCAGAAGATCTTCATCACGAATGGGGTCCAGTGCGACCTATTGATCTTGGCCGCAAAAACCGACTCTACAGCGGGAAAAAAAGGCATCAGCCTGATTCTGGTCGAGGCAGATCGACCGGGGTTCCAGAAGGCAAGGGCGCTTCGGAAAGTGGGCACCCATGCGCAGGACACTGCGGAACTGTTCTTCGCGGATTTGCATGTGCCGATCAGCAACCGGCTGGGCGAGGAAAATCGTGGCTTCAAGATGCTGATGACCAAGCTCGCTCAGGAACGCTTGTGCCAGGCCGTCAGGAGCACGACAGTCTGCGAAGCGGCGATTGAATGGACGGTGCGCTATACCCGTGACCGCAAGGCGTTCGGTAAAACCATCGCCGATTTCCAGAACACCCGATTCGTACTGGCCCAGCTTGATGCAGAGACCACGTCGGCGCGCATCTTTACCGATTGGTGCATCAGGCGGTTCATGGAGGGCGAGCTGAGCCCCATCGAGGCAGCCAAGGCCAAGCTGATTTCGACTGAACTGCAAGGAAAGGTGCTGGACCAGTGTCTGCAATTCTTTGGTGGCTATGGATACATGCTCGAGTATCCCATCGCGCGTGCGTTCATCGATGCTCGCTTGACGCGTATAGGCGGGGGCACGATAGAAATCATGAAGCAGATTATCAGCAATGACCTATTCGAACGCGTCGCGTAAGTCGATGTAGATCGTCAATGCTCTGGATGATAGGCGCAGCACACTGGAAATCATCAACATGAACGCACGCACGCTACGAGGAAAGGTCGCTATTGTCGGGGTGGGTGAAACCCGCTATTACAAACGGGGGACGTCTCCCGATCCGGAGTTCTGCATGGGGCTTGAGGCAATACTGGCTGCTGCCGCAGACGCCGGCGTCGATCCCTCCGAGATCGACGGTTTTGCAAGTTTTCACGATGAGCGCAGTACACCCATTCGGCTTGCGAGCGCACTTGGCGTCAAAGAGCTGCGTTTCTCGAATCTTGTGTGGGGAGGCGGCGGTGGTGGCGGTGCAGCGGCAATCGGGAATGCCGCTGCCGCTATTGCCGCGGGCACGGCAGAGTGTGTGGTCGTGTATCGCTCGCTTGTGCAGAGCGCGTCTCGCCGAATCGGCCAGGGGTCCATGCAGTCCACCGTCGACGGGGCAAACGCGCTGACGGTGCCCTATGGGATGATTACGCCGGCTCAGCAGTTCGCGATGAAAGTGACGCGCTATATGTACGACCACGGTATCGAGCGCGATGCGCTGCGGGCGATTTCGCTTGCTTCGTATCACCACGCACAAATGAATCCGCGAGCTGTCATGCACGGCAAACCGCTGACGCCTCAGGCCTACGACGAATCGCGTTGGATCGTCGAGCCGTTTCGGCTATTTGACTGTTGCATGGAAAACGATGGCGCGGCCGCATTGATCCTGATGCCAGCCGAGCGTGCGGCAGATATCTCGGCATCGCCTGTCTATATATTGGCGGCGGAGCAGGGGGGCGACTATCGAGGTGCCGCACGGTGTCACAACGCACCGCTTTACGCGACGTCCGGGTTCAGCACATTGGCGCCGCGTCTATTTGAACACGCCGGGGTCAAGCCGAAAGATATCAAGGTCGTACAAGCCTACGAAAACTTTACGGGCGGGGTGGTCATGAGCTTGGCAGAGCATGGATTCTTCGAGCCGGACGAAGCCAACGATTTTCTGGTTCTGGACAATCTGATCGCGCCAACGGGAAAGCTGCCATTGAACACCAGCGGCGGTAACTTGGCAGAATGCTATATGCACGGTTTGGAGCTGCAAATAGAGACCGTGCGGCAGCTTCGGAATCAGTCGACCGCTCAGGTTGCCGGTGCAGACCTTGGCATCGTTATCTCGGGACCCATGGTGAATCCCGTCTCCAACATGATACTGGGTACGGCGGCAACGTTATGACGGACAAACGCTTTTATCTTTCGACCGATCTGCCTGCTCCTGTGCCGGAGGCGGACGGACTGGACGCACCTTACTGGAAGGGTACGCGCGAGGGTCGCCTAATGATCCAACGATGCAAGCACTGCGAGACATGGCAATGGGGCCCCGAATGGATCTGCCATCGTTGCCGGAAATTCGACGTGGCGTGGGAGGAAGTCACATCGCAAGGACGCATTTACAGCTGGGAACGAACGTGGCATCCCCCCATGGCCACGTTAAAGGAGAGCGTTCCTTATTTGACCGTCCTGGTGGATTTGCCTCATGCCGGTGGCGTCCGAATGGTGGGCAACTTGCTGGGGGATCCACTGCAGGAGGTGAGAATGGGTGCCGAGGTCAAGGCCGTGTTCGAACCGCATGATGAAGGGCCGGTCCCCTACACATTGGTGCAGTGGGAATATAAGTAAATACACTAGGAGACACAAAATGATTGGCGCATCAACTCGCAAAATGACGTATGTGTGCTCGTTGGCTTTGCTGGCAATATCGACGACAGTGGGGGCTTACGCGTACGCCGAAAACTATCCCGATCACCCCATTAAACTTTTGGTCGGATTCTCTGCCGGCAGCGGCAATGACACCGCCGGACGCATTGTGGGTGAAATTCTGACTGAGCAGCTCGGACAACCCGCCGTTGTGGAGAATAAAACGGGAGCCAACGGCTCGCTTGCCGTACAAACGGTTGCGAAGGCCAAGCCGGATGGATATACCCTGCTGGTATCGAATACCAGTTCAATTACGGTAAACCCCTTGATTAACAAGGATATTGCCTATGATCCGGAGCGGGACCTCGAACCCATCACGACTCTCCTGGGCTATCCGCTGGTGCTGACTATCAATGCAACGGCTGAAAAAACAAAAAACGTACGGACAGTCAAAGACCTCGTGGAACTGGCCAAATCGCAAAAAGAGCCATTGACGTATGGGTCGGCGGGAATCGGTAATTTATTTCATATTGCGGGGGCTCTGTTTGTTAAGGAAGCGGGCATAGAAGCAACGCATATTCCCTATCGTGGCGGCACGCCTATGCGGGTTGCCTTGTTGTCGGGCGAGATCGATTTCGCCTTTAATACATTGGATACCGTACCTCTCGTAAAGGATGGCAGAGTTCGCGCCTTGGCCGTCACTGAGCATGAGCGGTGGCGAGATTTGCCTGACGTGCCGACAATGGATGAAGTGGGATTGCCGTCGATTTACATCAGTCCGTGGTTTGGCGTATTCGCACCGAAGGGCACACCACCTGACGTGTTGAGCAAGCTGAATGATGCGCTCAGTGGGCTATCTACGAATGTAGAGCTGCGCAAGAAACTGGAGGCGATCGGCCGTGTCGAGATCAACGGACCCAAGGCATTCGCCGAGAAGATCAAGAAAGAAACGGCGATAAACAAGGAGATTATTGCGCGGGAGGGCATTGCGGCGCGTTGATCTGCACGCTTGTTCGCGGTCGGGCCGCGACAGCGGCCTGTCATGGGCCGCGTTTTCTAGTGAGTGCGCCGCCTTGGCGATCAAGGTCGTTGAACCCGAACACTTATGTGAACGAAATTATGGATCGACAAATGACTCAACCATCCTGTGAACATCTGGATTTCAAAATCATTCATGTCCTGCCCTTGTCGGGAGCGGCAGGCGCGGAGGTATTCGGGGTCAATCTGTCTGAACAGATAAACGATGAGACACTCGAAGAGGTGAAACGGGCCTATCATCGATTCGGTGTGATCTTCTTTCGGGATCAGCAAGTGTCGGATCTTGACCTGGCGCGTTTTGCCAAATACTTCGGCGAATTGGCGGTCTTGCCGCCGCATCGTCAACATCCCGGATCGCTGCCCGAATTATTGGTCATCGACAAGAAGCCAGAGACAAAACTCGTGTTCGGATGGGAGTGGCATTCAGACACGACTCATCTCGAAATTCCACCACTCGGTTCAGTGCTAGCGGCAAAGTTATTGCCGACGGTAGGAGGAGACACGCTTTTTGCCAATCAGTATCTTGCCTATGAAACGCTTTCGGACGGTATGAAGAACATGCTCAATGGGTTGAACGCCATTCACTCCAATGGCCGCATTCTTTCTTCGCTCGAGGCCGATGATGTCTTGGCGCAGGGGCAAGGTGTCGGTAGCAATAAAACGACCCTGTCCGCCATACATCCGGTTGTCCGCACGCATCCCGAGACGGGCCGCAAAGCGTTGTTCGTCAATGAGATGCATACCGAGCGCTTTGAACATATGACGATTGCCGAAAGCGCCCCGTTATTGCGGTACCTATACGATCATTCCACGCGTCCAGAATTCACGTGTCGCTTTCGTTGGGCGCCGGGTTCAGTGGCGTTCTGGGATAACCGGTGCTTGCAACATCTAGCGCTAGATGATTATCAAGGCCAGCGTCGCCTTATGCATAGGGTCCAGATACGCGGGACAAAACCTGTCTAGCGCATCAGGCCATGAACACCTCGAACAGCCGCAGACGTGCGTGTATGTAGAGAGACCAGCAGACCGAAATGGAGTGTCGCAATGCCTGAAATCCCGGAAGAAGATTTGCTTGTCATTCCGCACGCGGGTCTTCCTGCTAACGGAGCGTCGTATGCCGAAGTCGCTATCGATCCAGATCTGCCCATCATCGATCCGCACCATCATTTCTCAGCGCACTGGGGCGGGTACTTCATCAAGGATCTCTGCAAGGACATGCATGCGGGCCACGCGGTCCTGTCCACCGTCTATATCCAATGCGGACACGAGTACAGGAATACCGGGCCTGATCATTTAAAGCCGGTGGGTGAGACGGAATATGTCGTCGCCCAAGCGAGTTCGTTGGGGGAGACGGACGGCGCTGCGGTTGCGGGCATCGTTGGCTTCGCAGATTTGACGCTGGGCGATGGGGTCGACGACGTTCTCTCGGCTCATGTGGCCGCGGGATCGGGCCGGTTCAAGGGTATCCGGCATGCGGCCGCGCGCCATGAAGCATTCAAACATGGCGTTCTTCCGCGGCCGCCGCTGGGCTTATATCGCGACCCGGCGTTTCGGAAGGGTTATGCCCGGCTGGCAAAGTATGGGCTTTCGTTCGATGCGTGGATTTATCATACGCAGATTGCGGAAGTCGTGGCGTTGGCTCAGGCGTTCCCTGATATTCCCCTGATTCTGGATCACGTCGGTGGCGTGTTGGGCGTTGGCCCTTATGCGCATGATGATGCGGCCGCGCGTCGCGAGTGGTTACCGGCCATGAGGCTTCTGGCTCGTTGCCCGAACGTTAAGGTCAAACTGGGCGGTCTCGGCACCGCGACATTCGGATTCGATTTTTCCAAAGCAGCTCGACCGCCTACCTCGGAGGAACTCGCGGATCTTTGGCGTCCCTACATCGAGCCGTGCATAGACGCTTTTGGCGCTGACCGTTGCATGTTCGAGAGCAATTTTCCTGTGGACCGAAGCGTCGGGCAATATGTCGTGCTCTGGAATGCGTTCAAACGTATCGCAGCGGCCGCGACGCCGACCGAGCGCTCGGCGCTGTTCTATGGAACGGCCGCAGCCACGTACAAGTTGTCGCCACCGATAATTAGAGAGGACGAGTATGAAATCCTATGAGATGTTCATCAATGGCACTTGGACGTCCGGGTCCGACCGGCAGCGATTCGACACGCTCAACCCCTATACGCAGACGGCGTGGGCGTCTATTCCTCAGGCCTCGATAGAGGACGTGCGCGGCGCGATTGCGGCGGCACGGGGTGCGTTCGACTCGGTATGGCGTCGTATGCCGGGTTTGAAACGCGCTGCTCTGATGACACGGCTGGCCGAAATCATCGAACGTGAGGCGCAGCCACTTGCAGTGATCGAATCGACGGATAATGGAAAAGTCATTCGGGAAACGAGTGCCCAGATGATTTATGCCGCGCGCGTGTTCCGGTATTTTGCGGGCCTGGCGGACAAACTGCGTGGCAGCACCATTCCGCTGGACAATCCTGATATTCTTGACTTTACCCTTCGTGAACCATACGGTGTTGTCGCTTTGATCACGGCTTGGAACTCGCCCATCGCGCTCCTGGCCAACAAATTGCCGGCCGCTCTGGCCGCAGGCAATTGCGTGGTAATCAAACCTTCCGAGCACGCCTCCGCGAGCACGCTGGAGTTCTGCCGATATGTCGAGGAGGCGGGTTTTCCACCGGGCGTCATCAATGTGGTCACCGGCGATGCCAAGGTGGGCGCGGCCATGACCGAACTGGAGGGCGTGGATAAGATAAGTTTTACGGGTAGCCCGGGTGTGGGAAGGCGCGTCGCGACTGCTGCCGCGCAAAGGCTGATCCCCGTGACGCTCGAGTTGGGAGGAAAGTCGCCAAATATCATTTTTGGCGATGCCGATTTGCCGCGGGCTATCGTCGGCGCACTGGCTGGAATTTTCGCGGCGACCGGGCAAACCTGTATCGCGGGATCGCGCCTGCTGGTGCAACGTTCTGTCTACGACACGGTTGTGACGCAATTGGTGGAACGTGCGAACAAAATCGTACTGGGTAACCCTCTGGATGCTGCCACCGAGATGGGAACGGCTGCGAATCGCCCTCAATTTGAGCGGATTATCGCCGCGATCGACGAGGCGAAAGCGCAGGGGGCCAATTTAAAGGCAGGGGGAGGGGGCGCCACGGACCCCACGCTCAAAAATGGCCTCTTCATAAAACCGACAATTTTCAGTGATGTGCATCCGGACATGAGCGTCGCGCAAAGCGAGATATTCGGCCCGGTACTGTCCGTCATCCCTTTCGAATCCGAGGAGGAGGCCATTGCCATCGCCAATGGAACCAAACTTGGCCTCGCAGCGGGCGTCTGGACGCAGGATATTTCGCGAGCGATGAGAATGATCCGTGCCATGGACTCGGGGGTGGTGTGGGTAAACACCTATCGCATGGTCTCGGCGCAAGCGCCATTCGGCGGTCGTAAGGGCAGCGGGTACGGAAAAGAGAGAGGCGACGAAGGGTTGCTCGAATTCAGCGTACTCAAGAACGTTATGGTGGATTTTTCGGGAGAAGACCGAGACCCGTTCGCCGCGAAGACCTGAGCTTATCGAAACAAGGGCGTAGCGCTGCAGCGAGTCTAATCGGGTCGGGCCGTTTTGTTTGTGCTTTGGCGATCGCATGTTGCATGCAATCACGCGCGACTGTCTACAGCTGCGCTGAAATCAACTAGGAACTCATTATGAAACAGCAGCTAGGATTCGTAGGTATTGGTCAAATGGGTGGGGCGATGGCAGCTCACCTCGTGCGGTCGGGTTTTTCGGTAACGGGCTATGACCCCAGCGAGCTTAGTCGTAGCCTGGCGGCCAAAGAGGGTGTTCAGGTTACCGAGAGTCTGCGGGACGCCGTCCATGGGCGGAACGTCGTGCTGACCAGTCTGCCGAACTCGGCAATTGCGCTAGAGGCCTGGCTAGGCGAGAACGGTATTTTGACCTATATGGCCAAAGGCGCCGTCGGTATTGAGCTGAGCTCGATCGATCCCGACACCATGTGCAGGATTGCCTCCGAGGCAGAGAAAAAGGGCGTGCGCATGGTGGACGCGCCAGTGAGTGGGGGGCCGGTCGAGTCGGCTTGCGGCCAGCTTGTTTTGATGACGGGCGGAACGCAAGAGGACATAGATTCGGTTGGCGACGTCCTGGACGCACTCTCGAGTTCGCGCCATATGACGGGTGCTGTGGGCACCGGTAAAACCGTTAAGCTGGTTAACAACATGATGTCGATGGGGAACATCGTGATTGCCGCTGAAGCCTTTGCCTTAGGAACCGCGGCAGGCGTGGACCCGAATACCTTGTTCAATGTGCTCTCACAGAGCGGTGGCCGATCTCACCATTTTCTCAAGCGCTTTCCCAAAGCTGTCGCGGGAGACTACGCGCCAGGTTTCAAGATCGAGTTGGGCGAGAAGGATGTCGCGCTGGGTATCGAACTGGGGCGCAAGCTCTCGCAACCCACGCCCGCCGCGTCATTGGTCCGGGAGATGATTTCGGTGGGAATGGCGGGTGGGCGCAGAGGGCAGGACATCGTTGCCATGCTGGACTATTACCTTAGTCTTGGGCGAGCGGCGAACGATAAAAACTAGCAGTTGGAAAAGTGCGCTTCAATAAACGATAAAAACGCGCGAATACGAGGGGCAAGAGAGCGCCCCTTCGGATACAGCACATACATGGTGTCTTGGGTTTTGGGTTCGAACGCTTTAAGTAGTTCCACCAGTTTTCCCTGCCGAATATCCGCACCGATATGAAATTCGGCCAAGCGAACGATACCCAGGCCATGCAAGGCCAGACTGTGCAGGAGCTCGCCCTGGTTGGCGCCCACCGGGCCCTCGGGAATCGTGAGCACGCGGCTTGTGCCTTGCTCGGTAAATGACCACGTATTCCAGTGCGTGCGTACTGTGAAATTCAAGCAATGGTGATGAAGCAGATCATCCGGCGATCGTGGCGTGCCATGCTGCTTCAAGTACGCTGGTGATGCAGCGATCGCCCATCTGCGAAGAAACAAGGGCTTTGCAATCAGCGACATTTCCGTGGGGTTGCCGCTGTGGATGGCGACGTCAATGTCGCTCTCCAGAAAGCTGCCCCGATCTGTGCCGATGACAAATTCGATACGCAGCTTTGGAAAATGATTCAGCAACTCTGAAAGCAGGGGCGCAAGCTGATACTTTGCGAAGGTCAGGCTGGTATGTACCCGGATCAGGCCTGCTATTTGGTCTTCTTCGGGGATCACCGCATTTTCGACTTCCTGCATGGCATCGACGACGCGCTGGGCACGTATTTGCAGGGCCTTGCCTTCCTGGGTGAGCCGGATGGTCGTGCCGATGCGATCGAACAAGCGTGTCGCAAGACGGGTCTCTAGCCGGGAAATGAGCTTGCTGACCGCCGAGGGAGTGAGCCCCAGCTTACGGGCCGCGGCCGAGAAGCTGCCATTTTCTACGACGGCCAGAAAGACCTGTATTTGGGTGTACTTGTCCATGGTGTCTGATTGTGAATGAAATTCACATCCCCTGTTCCTGGCAGGGTATGGGCATACAAGGAAAGCGTCAATAGACTAGAAGACGGAAAATAATTTGACTAACTGGAGACGAAATCCATGAATAAAACGATCCGCGTGGGGTCGGGTTCAGCGTGGTGGGGCGATCGTGTAGAGCCGGCTGCGCTGAATGCCGAAAAAGGCCAGCTTGATTATTTATGTTTCGAAACCATGGCCGAAGCCACCGTATCGGCGGCACAGGTGCGTAGTCGCCGCGATCCGTCCTTTCCGGGGTACGACACCTACCTGGACGACCGCATGCGCGCCGTGTTGCCGCATTGCATGAAGCAGGGCGTCAAAATCATTTCGAATCAGGGGTGGATCAATCCCCAGGGGGCAGCGCAACGCGTTGTGGAGTTGCTGGGCGAAATGGGCATCAGCGGGGTCAAGGTGGCCGCTGTCAACGGCAGCCTCATTACGGAACACGTCCTGGAGCTGACGGATCGGATTCTGGAGAATGACGAACCCACCCATACGCTGAAGTCGACCATGATTTCGGCCGAGGCCTATATGGGGGCTGAGCCGATTGTCGAGGCATTACGGCAGGGCGCGCAAATTGTCATGACAGGCCGTGTGGCGGATCCTTCTATTTTCATGGCACCCATGATGTATGAGTTTGGCTGGGATCCGCTGGATCATCATTTGTTGGGCAGCGGCAATGGCTTGGGGCATCTGCTTGAGTGTGGCGCCCAGGTGACCGGCGGATACTTTACGGACCCCGGGTTTAAAGACGTACCCGATCCATGGAATTTTGGGTTCCCCATTGCTGAGGTACAGGCCGATGGCTCGGCGGTGCTATGCAAAGTGGAGGGGACTGGCGGGGCGATCAATATCCGGACGGTCAAAGAGCAAATGCTCTACGAGGTGCATGATCCGGCGAACTACATCACGCCCGATGTGGTGGTTGACTTTACCCAGGCCCAGCTCGAACAAGTCGGACCTGACCGCGTGCGTGTGACTGGCCTGACGGGAAAGCCCCGCACGCCTACCCTGAAAGTCTCGATCGGTTGTACCGAGGGTTTTATCGGCGAGGATATGTTTTTCTATGCCGGACCGGGCGCGTTGCGTCGCGCGCAGTTGGCCAAACGTATTCTTGAAGAGCGATTCAAAATCGTCAAACTTGATGCCGAAGAGATTCGTATCGACTTTCTGGGATTGAATGCGATTCATGGTGATGCCACCCCGGATAATGCACCAGAACCCTACGAGATTGCTGTACGCGTGGCGGCGCGGACCGCGACGCGAGAAGAGGCGGCCAAGGTAGGGCGGGAGGTTGACGGCATGGCGGTATCGGGTGTCGGCCATACCGGAAAACGTGTGCCCCATCAGGAGCGTACACGCGAGATCATCGGTGTGTGGTCTTCATTGGTGCCGCGCGAGCATGTGCCTGCCACGATCACCTATCTGGAGGCGTGAGATGAAAGTACGACTACAGCATGTTGCCCATACCCGTTCGGGCGACAAAGGCAATACATCCAATATCTCGGTTTTTGCCTACGAGCCTGAATTCTATGGCTTGATCAAAGAGCAATTGACCGCCGATGCTTTCAAGGCGTTTTATCGAAAGGCCATCCAGGGAAAAGTCGAAAGGTATGAGGTCGACAACATTCATGCGCTGAATTTTGTGGCGCATGGGGCTTTGGGCGGGGGAGTATCGCGCAGTTTGTGCCTGGACAACTATGGCAAGGCACTCTCTGCTGCCATTCTGGGATTCGAACTGGAAGTCCCGGATCATTTGACCGAAAAATTGCACGGAAAACCCTTGCTTTGAGTGTCTGCGTTGCTATTCCGCATAGGTTCAAGGCCCGATAATATTTTTCTAAAAGTGGAGTACGGGGACATGAAAAAAAGAATGACGCTGAGCTTGATGGGCGCTGGTTTGTTGATTGCGTTCGCGGGTGCTGCGCATGCGGCTTATCCCGATCGCGCGGTCACGGTGGTGGTGCCCTATCCTCCAGGGGGAACTACCGATATTCTGGCCCGTATCGTGTCGGCCAAACTCACCGGAAAGTTAGGTCAGACGTTTGTCGTCGAGAACAAGCCTGGCGCGTCAGGCATGATAGGTACGCAGGCCGTGGCGAGAGCCAAGCCCGATGGCTACACCATCATGATGGGGACCATCGGCACCCATGGCACCAATGCGGCCGTGTACAAAAACGTGTTGTACGACACCGTCAAGGATTTCAATCCGGTCGTCATCATCGCCTCCACACCCAATGTCATGGTGGCGAATAAAAATGCGCCCTACAACACGGTTGCGGAGTTTCTGGAATACGCGCGCAAGCATCCCGGCGAAGTCAACTTTGGGTCGACCAGCATGGGCGGCAGCCCTCACATGTCGGGTGAGTTGCTAAAGGCGCAGGCCGGTATTGATATCGTGCACGTCCCATTTCAGGGTGGAGGCCCTATGCTGAATGCGGTGATTGGCGGACAGATTCCCGTGGCTTTCGACAATCTGCCCTCATCCGCGGGGCATATCCAGTCAGGCAATCTGAAGGCATTGGGTGTGACGACGCCGCAGCGGTGGCCTTCTTTCAAGGACGTCCCCACGATTGCCGAATCGGGGGTGCCGGGCTACGAGGTACAAGCGTGGTTCGGTATTCTGGCGCCCGCCGGTACGCCCACGGATATTGTGAATAAATTGAATAAGAGCATTTCCGACATCATCACCGACGATGCCGACATCCAGAAGCAACTGGCCACCATGGGCGCGATGCATACGCCGAACACGCCTGAGCAGTTTTCCAAGCTGATTACCGACGAGGTTCAGAAATGGACTGAGGTGGTGGAAAAGAACAATATGGAAAAACTATAGCGGCCCGTTGCCCAGCGATGCACCCATTGATAAATGTATTATTTTGAAACAGCAGTATCTTTATCCTGCCCAAGCGCCCATAGTCGCGATCGGGATATCTTTTTCCCTGTTTATCTAGGACTTACATTGAAGATCGAAACTGGTATTGTGAAGTGGTTTAACAACGACAAGGGCTACGGCTTTATTTCGCCGGAGCTAGGTGGCAAAGACCTCTTCGCGCATTACTCTGAAATTCAGGGCGACGGGCACAAGTCCCTTGAAGAGAATCAGCGCGTTTCCTACGTCGCTGGTCAAGGACAAAAAGGTCCTCAGGCAACAATGATTAAGCCGATTTAATAGCCAGGCTGCTTGCTTTATCGGCAAGCAATTTGGTAGCGAGTCGCAAGGCCGGAACCGCTTATGTGGATCCGGCCTTTTTTGCATCGCCGGTAGTTATCGTTGTTTCTGCGCCGCAGGAGTAAGCTGAGTGCAAGCGTGCACGGTACGGTGCACTTTTTGTTGCCAGACTACATACATCAAGGCGGGAATAGTCATGAAAATCCTGAAGCGCTTCTTAGCAAGCGTGCTGAACGTTTTCGTGAAGCTGCTGCCGCACGCCAATGACCCCCCACGGGATAGTAGGGGCTCGGCGTCGTCGCCCTCGTCACGCCATAGAGACCCCATGCAGTCGCCGTGGCGCATCTATCGTCTGTACGCGGTCGACTCACGTTTACTGCTGCGCGGAGAAACGGGCCGCGTTATCAGCATAGGGGCCTATGCGGGTGCCGCCCCATCAATGAGATACAACCTGGATTCCGGCGGTAAACACGGGCCTTGCTCATCATTGTCGTTGCTGCTGGCCGATGCTTCCGAGCAATTGTCTGCATCCAAACTTGAACGCGCTCTGGCGCAATCCACAGAATATGTGATTGCGCCCGCGGACCTGGATCGCAGTACCCATCTGGATGTATCGCTGCTTCTGCAACCGTGAGAATCGGAAGCGACATGATCAACCGAGGGGGTTGTTGACCCTATTATTTTTCTTCATGACGACTTGAGATATCGTCGCTGTCTCAAAAGGCAGCATGCTCCTACTATTGTGCAAAACAACAGTAGGAGACACCATGTTATTTCTCGTCATCAGCACCCCGCGTCCCGATCATCCGTCCTCTCTCGTCGATTCACGTAGTCGTTATTGGGACTGGATGCGTCCATTGTTGCAGTCGGGTCAGGCTAAATCCGTTTATGCCCGTGCGGGTCGCGGCGCCGTCGCGTTATTCGATGTCGACTCAAACCTGACTTTGCATCGTTTCATGAACGAATGGTCGGACATCATTCCCGCGCATTTCGATGTTTATCCCTTGCTGGATGAGGATTCTGCCAAGGCGTTCCTGGCCACTCAGTCAGAGGGGGCGGCATGACTGCCAGCCGCCGTTTCTTACTGCGGCGAATGGGGCAACTGGTCTTTGCCGCGTGCGTTTGGACCTGTGCTTCGGTAGTACAGGCCGAAGCCGTTTTTCCGGAAAAACCGGTACGGATGATTGTGGCGTTTCCGGCTGGCGGTGGGACTGACATTGTGGCGCGTTTGCTGGCTGAGAAGTTGACGACGCTATGGGGTCAGCAGGTTATCGTCGACAACCGCGGCGGGGCAGGTGGCGTGATAGGTACTGAGATCGCCGCACGTTCGGCGCCAGATGGCCATACCATTTTTATGGCGACGCTCGGTAACCTGTCGATCAATCCCCATTTGTACAAGATGGGTGTGGATCCGGCTACGGATTTGGCACCCATATCGAACGTGGTCGACGTGAATTTCGTGTTGGTCGCCAATCCCAAGTTTCCAGCGCGCAACGTCAAAGAGCTGATCGCGCTGGCCAAACAGAAGCCGAATCAAATTAACTACTCATCGTCGGGGGTCGGTGGGGCACCGCATCTGGCGGGAGAGTTATTCAATGATATGGCTGACGTGAAACTCATGCATATTCCGTACAAGGGTAGCGGCCCCAGTTTCACGGATCTGCTTGGCGGGCAGGTGTCACTGACGTTTGACAGTCTGGTGCAGTCACTGCCGTATATACAGAATGGCAAGCTGCGTGCCCTGGCCGTGCTGGCTAATCAGCGATCGGAACTACTGCCCGATGTGCCTACGCTGGCCGAGGCTGGGGTGCCGGGCTACAACTTTACCAACTGGTTCGGCTTGGCCGCACCTGCGGGTACGCCCGCCGATCGTATTGACAAGCTCAATGCGGCGGTGCAGCAGGTGTTGCAGGATCCTGCGCTGCGCGAACGCTTGGCGGATATGGGGGCGGTACCGGCGGGGATGACGCCAGCAGCTTTCGGTCAACTCATTCGAGACGAGCGAACCAAATGGGGCAGGATCATCCAGGAACGAGGGGTACGGGCACAGTAGCGCGCGCTAGCAGCCATTGACGAAAACAGACAATCTTGCCGTCGTCCGCGCGCGGCTCGGGGCAAACCAGGTGGTAGCCCCGGCGTCGGCGCAGCACCAGCGGATGTGGTGCTACCAGCCGGCCTTGGATCAAGTCTTTTTCCAGGTACCGCAGTTGGCCTAGCGCGACACCCAGGCCTTCGGTCGCGCATTGATAGATGACACTGAGGTCTTCGTAGAACATGTCTCCCACCGCTAATTTTCGCGAGGCACCCGCCAACTGGATCCAGTCGGGCCAATGTTGCGGTCGCCGATTCGAGTGCAATAAGGGCAGTTCTAATAGTGCCTCGGTAGTACAGGGGCGTGGCAGGCGTCCGGCGAGTTCGGGCGCCATCACCGGTGTCAGCTCGTCACTGAACAACAGATCATCGCGTAGGCCATCCCAGGGACCGTCGCCGTACACAATGCCGATGTCGGCGTTGTCGCGTTTGAAGTCGACCCCCTCGACGCTGGCGGTCAGCCGCACGTTGATGTCGGGATACGCTGATTGGAAGGCGGGTAGTAGCGGGATCAGCCAACGCAGAAACAGCGTGGTATGCCCACGCACGGTAAGCACCTGCTTGGAACCTGTCGATACCAAGTCTTGCGTGGCGCGCACGATCTGCGCAAAGGCGCCACTGAGTGCCGCGCCATACAGTTCGCCGCCGCGAGTGAGCTGCAATTGGCCTGCTCGTCGCTCGAATAGGTTGAAACCGAGCCACGATTCCAGCGCCTTGATCTGGTGGCTGACCGCGCCCTGCGTAATGTGCAGCTCTTGGGAGGCTCGAGTGAAACTCAGGTGTCGGGCGGCACTTTCAAATACACGTAGGGGATTCAGGGGAGGCAATTGCGGATTCATGACCGTACTCCCGCACAGACGCAGGTTGTTTCATGGATTGTTTTTTTAATTATGCCTGACGAGGAGTATGCAGGTGAATATGCGATACAGCACTCAGTTTCCATCGTTGCAGAGCCACGTGGACGAAGCCGAATGGCAGGCGCGCAAAGACTTGGCGGCATGCTATCGGCTCATGGACCGCTATGGCATGACGGACATGATCTACAACCACATCACCGCCCAGATTCCGGGCAAGCCCAACCATCTGCTGATCAACTTGTACGGTCTGTTGTACAAAGAAATCACGGCATCCAGCCTGGTCGATATCGACTATGACGGCAATGTCTGCCGCAAGCCAGACACCGACTACGGCATCAATAAATCGGGTTATGTCATTCATGGCTGCATTCACCGAGCCCGCCCAGACGTGCATTGTGTCATCCATACGCACACGCGCGCGGGCATGGCGGTGTCGGCCATGCGCGAGGGGCTGCTGCCGATCACGCAAACCGCTTCGCGCTTTCATGGTCACATTGCCTATCACGAGTTCGAGGGGCCTGCCGTCGACTTGGCCGAACAGGAGCGCCTGGTCGCGGATCTAGGCACACACAATGCCATGATTTTGCGCAATCACGGACTGCTGGTGTGCGGTGCATCGATCGCGCAGGCTTTCAACCTGATGTACCAACTTGAAATGGCCTGCCGCACACAGGTAGACGCGATGGCGGCCGGCATCGATCAGGTCCGGTTGCCTGATGAGCGGGTGCTGGAGCGCTCTGCTCATCTGTACCAGCCGGGTACACGCCGACCGTATGGCGAGCTGGAATGGCACGCCATGTTGCGTCTGCTGGATGCCGAGCCGGGTGGCTATCCGCCATATACCCGTTGATAACCTGCATTAACGACTTTCCAGAGACGATGCTTATGCCTTTAGATATCCCGGCAGGCGCGTGCGACTGCCATGTGCATGTGTTTGGCCCTGCACGGCAGTATGCCTTCGATCCTGCGCGCACCTATACCCCTGCGGATGCAAGCTTGACGGAGTTGGTCTCGCGGCACCGCGAATTGGGCATCAGTCGTACCGTCATCGTGCAACCGAGCCCCTACGGCGCCGACAATAGCTGCTTGCTGGACGCGTTAGCTGAATTGGGTGATGCCGGCAGAGGCGTGGCCGTGATCGATGACACGATCAGCGATGCCGCGTTGGCTGACATGCACCGTGCCGGTGTACGGGGCGTGCGTGTCAATCTGGAAACAGCGGGTGAACACGACCCGGCGGTGGCGCGACGAAAGCTGCGGCAGGCGGCAGAGCGTGTGGCGCCGCTGGGCTGGCACGTGCAAACCTTTACCAACCTGGCTACCTTCGCCGCGCTGGCCGATAGCTTGTCCGAATTGCCCACCGCGCTGGTCGTTGATCACTTTGGCCGGGCGCAGGCGAGTCTGGGCCCGGCTCAGTCTGGCATGGATCGCTTGCTCGACGCCGTGGCCGCTGGCCATGTGTACGTGAAATTGTCGGCTCCCTATCGCATCTCGCGCGAGCCGGATTATGCCGACGTGACGCCGCTGGCTCGTGCACTCATTGATGCAAATCCTGATCGCGTGCTGTGGGGAACAGATTGGCCGCATCCCGGTTCGGCCGCAGGCGGCCCGCTATCCGTTGATGGCATTACGCCTTTTCGTCAGGAAGACAATCGTCGTGCGCTGTCTCGTTGCCTGGAGTGGGCAGAAACGCCAGAACGCGTGCGCAAGATCATGACGGATAACCCTGAGCGGTTGTATGGCTTCTGATCATCGATAGGCGTCGTATTAAAAATCTATAACATCAAGGAGAGAAAATCATGATCATGCGTCTACGCGTGTTGGGAGCCTTGGTTGTGGGTACAGCTTGTGCCGTGGGTCCATTGCAGGCCACCGCGGCTTATCCAGAGAAATCGATTCGCATCGTGGTGCCTTTGGCCGCAGGCGGAACGGTAGATATGGTGTCGCGACTGATTGCAAAAGGGCTCGCTGAAGAGTTGGGGCAGTCCGTCATCGTCGAGAACAAGCCCGGCGCGAGCGGGCTGATCGGAACGCGTGACGTGGCGAAGGCCAACCCCGACGGATACACGCTGCTGGCGGTGGCGAATACCTTTGTATCGGCGCCTGCCTTTGTGCCGAATGCTGGCTATGATCCATTGAAAGATTTTGCGCCCGTGACGCAGACATGCCAGATCCCCATGGTGCTGGTGGCGAATCCTTCGGTGCCGCAGCATACGGTCAAGGCGCTGATTGAGTATGCTCGCGCTCATCCTGGCGAGGTCTCGTTTGGATCGTCCGGGGTGGGTTCTACGGGTTACATCGCGGCAGAGTTGTTCAGCCGGCAAGCGGGTATCAAGATGCTGAGCGTTTCCTACAAAGGGAATGCCCAGGCACTGACCGATGTGGTCGGCGGGCAGGTGATGATGATTTTCGATCAGGTCAGTACGTCTGGCCCCTATATCAAGGCGAACAAGTTGCGTGCTCTTGCCGTGACGACTTCCACCCGCGCGGTGTCGCTGCCGGACGTACCCACGGTGGCGGAGTCGGGTCTACCGGGCTACGAGGATGTGACTTTCAATGCCATTCTGGCACCGGCTGGAACGCCTGAGCCTATCGTGGCGCAGTTGCACAAGGCCATCGCCAAAGTGCTGTCGCAGCCCGCGCTTCGCGACCAATTAAGCGGGCAGGGGATCGAAGTGAAAGTCAGCGATAGTCCCGAAGCATTCGGGAGCTATCTGGAGCAGGCGGCGAAGAAATATAGCGGTATTGCGCAGCGTCCTGCCGGTTCGTAAGGAAAGGCGTATTGTCGTTGCGGTGACGATACGCCTTCATACTTTCAATAGGCGGGCTTTTTTTGCCGACGGGCGCCGCCGGATGTCGAGGCGACTGCTCCAGCCTCCGCCGCCATGACCAGCGCGGTCATGGCGTCGCCGCCCACGTTGATGTGCCGGCGCATCGCCTCATCCACGCGGGTCTGGTTGCCGGCGCAGATTGCCGCGACGATCTCGCGGTGTTCGGCATTGGACGCTGCCAGTCGGCCTGGCTGGTCAAAGCCGCGCTGCCGGTAGGCGGCCAACGCGCGGCGCACGTTACGCACATGTTCCACCAACACGCTATTGCCGCTGGCGCGGTAGATGGCTTCGTGCAAGACGGCGTTGGCTTTCTGATAGCCGGGGCGATCGGCGGCGACGGCGCGGTCAGAGGCTTTGGCTAGTGCGGCCTTCAGTTCCCGGTGCTGTGTGGGCGTGGCTCGACGGGCGGCCAAACGCGCCAGGGCCGCCTCTAGTTCGCACAGCGTTTCCAGCGTCGCGATGAGTTCGCCCGCGGTGGCGCGCCGTACGAAGATACCGGAGCGCGGCACGATACTGATCAATCCCTGAGTGGCCAGCACCAGCAGTGCTTCGCGTACAGGAGTGCGCGAGGCCTGAAAGCGGGCGGCGAGTGCCTTTTCGTCGATTGCGCTGCCCGGCGGCCGCTTGCCGGAGAGTATTTCTTTCTCGAGCGAGAGGCGTATTCGGTCTTGCATACTGCTCGAGGCAGGCGCGGAGGGTTCGCGAGACAGGTCCAGATCCATCGCGTTAATATATCAATTCTAGGTATTAATATTCAACTGACGGCGTACAAACACTCATTCGTTTCATCCTTACTTTCGGGTACTGAATATGGCAGCTTTGCGCACATCGGCCGTTCTCATTCATCGTCATGGTGGTCCCGAGGTGCTGGATTACGGCGAAATCGAGGTTCCCGATCCCGGGCCCGGAGAGGTGCGCATCGTGCAACAGGCCATCGGCCTGAATTTCGCCGACGTGTATCAGCGGCGTGGATCGCACGGGCCGCATGCCGCGCAGCCTTTTCCGATCATTCTGGGCTCGCAGGGCGCGGGCGTGGTTGAGTCGTTAGGGCCGCAAGTGCAGGGTTTTTCCGTAGGCCAGCCGGTGGCCTATGTGCACCCCGGTGCTTATGCGCAGGCACGGTTGGTACCTGCCGCACGCTTGGTGCCGCTGCCCGAGGGGTTGACTCTGGAGACCGCGGCTGCCACGTTGCTGCGCGGCATGACGGCCGAATACCTATTGCACCGCCTGTTTGCCGTGCAACGCGGCCACAGAGTGCTGGTACATGCCGCTGCAGGGGGAATGGGACAAATCCTTTCGGCCTGGGCACGTGCGCTGGGCGCCGAGGTTATCGGCACCGTGGGATCCGAGGCCAAGCGCGCGGCGGCACTGTCCCATGGTTGCCACCATGTCATTGACTATCGACAGGACGACTTCGCGCAGCAGGTGTTGGATATCACCGGGGCTGCGGGCGTGCACGTCGCCTACGACGCTGTGGGCCGCGACGTATTTTTTCCGACGTTGGATTGCATGGCCACGCGCGGCGTAGTGATCAGCTATGGCACGGCGTCTGGCGATGTCGAAGGGGTGGACTTGCAACGCTTGCACGCCAAGTCGTTGTCCGTCTGCCGTCCAACGCTCAAGAGTTTTATTGCTAGCACCGACGAGCTACATGGCTCGGTGGCCACCTTTGCCGCCGCGGTGCGCAGTGGCGCGATCACACCCGAAGTGAGTCAGCGTTTCGCGCTAGCCGAGACGAGGGCCGCACACGAGGCGCTGGAAGGGCGCCGCACGACGGGTGCCTGCATTCTGGTGCCCTGAGCCCAGCAGAGCGCGAGATGGCCCGCATAGGAGCTTGGAGGATGGTTTGGAATAGTCGGTTGATCGTTGACTGGGTGCGCTGATGACGAAGCTCACGATCAAGCAACTGTCCGCGATCAAGACATTGGCAGGTGCTCAGAGCTTCACGATTGCAGCGGCTCGGCTGAACACGACGCAATCGAACCTCAGCATTACGATTCGAGAGGCCGAAAAGCTGCTGGGCGTACGCCTTTTTGATCGCAGTACCAAGACGGTCACTCTGACTGAGGTTGGCACGGAGTTTTCTGAGACCGTCGGGCGGCTGCTCGACGAGCTTGATGCGACCGTGCACAACGTTCAGGCGGTCGGTCGGCTGGAAAGAGGGCAGTTGTCGATCGGTGTGACGCCCCTCTTGGGCAGCATACTGATCCCGGATCTGATTGCGCAATTTCACGACGACTATCCCGAGATCGACTTGCGCCTCGAAGACGCATCGACAACAAAATTGTTGTCTCTGTTGTCGTTACGGGATATCGAGATAGCCATCGGAACGTTCGACAGCAAGGCTCCAGACATCGCTTTGGAACCATTGTTTGACGATGCTCTGATTGCGTTGTCTCATCCCTCACTGGGACTGGCGGGCGAGATGACATGGGCCGAACTCGCCAAGCACCGGCCTATCAGCATGGCTAGCGAGAGCAGCGTCGGGCGGTTGGTGGAAGATACGTTGTGGTCGGTATGCCAAACGCGTTTACAACCGCTGATGCGTTCTCATCACTGGCTGACTGTTGTCTCGATGACCCACGCGATGAGGGGCGTTTGCGTGGTACCGCACTATGCCCTCGAGTTGCATCAGACCCAAACGTTGCGCGCCTCAAGGTTGATGGAGCCTGTCGTCGAACGACGAATCTATGCAGCCTCACTACGCTGTCGGGCGCTTTCGATAGCGGCTCAACGCTTCATCTTTCTACTGAAGGCACGACTGGTTTCCAGCAACGGGCAACGGTCGGAAAATTTATAAGTAGATCAAAACAATCAATTTCCTATATGACTGACGCGCTACTACACTTGCTCACGTCAGCATAAAATGCCTCGCGTTCGAGGTAGTGCTGCATCTACATAAAATATCAGTTGTTTAAATAAATATATCTGATTGGAGACAATTTCGAGCGTAGCCTCGGTCAAGGGTTAAGGCTACGGCTGCCTGAACAGCTGATTTTGAACGCATGTGTCCTATAACCTGCTTCCAAGGAGTAGCATGGCTTGCACCGTCGATACGCCACCCGCACCGCTTTCTCGCTACACCGTTCTCGATCTGTCTATCGCGAGAGCGGGTCCCGTCGCGGTGCGATTGCTTTCAGATTGGGGAGCACGCGTCATTCGCATTGAGCCTCCTCCCAAGAAAGATCGAGGATCAGTCACGGGAAAGCGGCGCGCGCCCGACGAGCAAAACATGCACCGCAACAAGCGCAGTCTATGCGTGGATCTCAAGACCCCGACGGGTGCCGAGGTACTACGCCGACTGGTCATGCAATCCGATGTGGTGGTGGAAAATTTTCGGTCGGTCGTCAAACGACGCCTGGGGCTTGATTACGAGCAACTGTGTCAGGTCAAGCCGGACATTATCCTGGCCAGTATTTCGGGGTTTGGGCAGAGTGGCCCCTATAGCGAACGGCCTGGCGTGGATCAGATCATGCAGGGCATGAGCGGTCTGATGTCGGTGACCGGCGAACCAGGCACCAAGCCAACACGTGTGGGCATCGCTATCTCGGATACCTCTGCCGGAATGTTCTTGGGTCAAGGTATTTTGCTGGCGCTGCTGCACCGGACGAATACGGGGCGAGGCCAATGGGTGCACACCTCGCTGCTGGAGTCTATGCTGAACAAGCTCGATTTCCAGGCGGCGCGCTACACCGCTCGGGGCGAAGTGGCGGTGCAAGAAGGCAATTTTCATCCCACGTTGGCGCCGATGGGGACCTATGACGCGAACAACGGCATGGTGAATCTATCAGCCAGCACAGAACGCATGTGGCAAAACCTTTGCCAGGCGCTAGGTGCGCCACACATGATGCAAAGGCGGGAATACCTTGACCGCACTGCGCGCTTTGAAAATAGGCATCAGTTGAACGCCGAAATCAATACGCTGACCTCTGGTTTTACTGTCGAGGAACTGGTCGCTCGCCTGAACCCGGTCGGCGTACCTTGTGGTCCGGTCTATGACATAGGACAGGCCTTTGAGGATCCTCAGACCCGGCATCTGCGCATGACGCGGACGGCCCGCCACGCGGTGATGGGCGATATGGAGTTGGTGCGTTCGCCGATCAATCTATCGGCGTTTCCGCATCCGGAGCATTTTCAATATGCGGGTCCGGATCCTGGGGAGCACAGTGCTGAGCTGCTGCGCGAACTGGGATACGGCGATGACGAGATCGATAGGATGAAGGCTGAGGAGGTGGTGGCATGAGTTCGACAGCAAACAAGCCCGGGACCATTCCAGAACTCAGCGTGCAGGAGCGGGTGGCTACCATCACGCTACAGCGCCCGGAGCAGGCCAATCGCCTTGGCCCCGATGATCTGGCCGCGATCTATGACCACATCGAGACGGTCAATGCCATGCCAGAGGTTCTGGTTTTGAAGCTGAAATCGTCTGGGAAGTATTTCTGCAGCGGTTATGACATCAGTCGCATCGGCGCGGGCCGGGCCGTCAGTTTCGAGAGCACCGTCGATGCGCTAGAGGCCGCACGACCTGTCACGATTGCACTGGTTCATGGTGGTGTGTATGGTGGCGCGACGGATATGGCGTTGGCGTGTGATTTCCGCATTGGCACGCCGGCAACGAACATGTTTATGCCCGCCGCGCGTCTAGGGCTGCACTACTACGTGAGTGGTATGGAGCGGTATGTGGCTCGCTTGGGGATCAACGCGGCGCTGCGGCTTTTTCTGACGGCCGAGCACATCGATGCCGTTGAAATGTTCCGCATCGGCTACCTGACCCATCTGGGGACAGCGGACGAGTTGACTGCGACGGATGAGCAACTCACTGCAATGATTGCCGGGATGGCGCCACTGCCGCTGCTGGCCATGAAGAAGCACCTGAATCGTATCGCTCGTGGCACCGTCGATATGGCCGATCTACAGCGCGATATTGCCGCGGCCGCCGCATCTGCAGACTTGCAAGAGGGCCGCGCGGCCTGGCAAGAAAAGCGAGCCCCCAACTTTGTCGGCCGTTGAGTTTTCTCTTTAAGGAAACAAAGATGAACCGTAGAACACTTGCTCTGTTGACCGCCTGTGTATGTGCCAGCTCGGGTGCGGTCAGCGCTTTTGCCGAAGGGTATCCCAATCGGCCTATTGAACTGCTCGTGGGCTATAGCCCCGCGGGAGCGGCAGATTTGATAGCGCGAATCCTGGCCGACGATCTGGGCCCGAGGCTGGGTCAGCCGATCATTGTGCAAAACAAGCCTGGCGCCGGAAGCACGCTGGCGTCGAACCTGCTGGCGAATGCGCCAGCCGATGGCTACACGCTGGGGCTCGCATCCGGTACCTTATTCGGTATTGATCAGTATCTTTATAAGGTGAAATACAAGGGAACAGACTTTACTCCCATCAACCGATTGACCATCTCGCCGCTGATACTGGCGGTCAACCCAAAGTTACCTATCAAGTCCGCTGCGGAGCTGGCTGCCTATGCGAAGGCTCGTCCAGGAGAGCTGAATTACTCGTCGTCCGGTATCGGTGGTTCACCACACATGAGCGGGCTGATCTTCGAGAAAGCGACGGGGGTCAAGGTTACCCACATCCCGTATAAAGGCGGTGCGCCTGCGCTGCAGGCAGTGGCGGCGGCGCAGGTCGACTTCTCGTTTGGCACAGCTGCATCGGTGCTTCCGCTCGGCACGGCGGGCGCTGTGCGGATGCTGGGTGTCTCCACCAAGCAAAAAAGTCCTGTTGCCCCCGAACTGCCAACGATCTCCGATACTGGAATACCAGGCTATGAATTCAGCTTTTGGTATGGTCTTTTCGGCCCGGGAAATCTCCCCAAAGACGTGCAGGAGAAGCTGTTCGAGGCTGTGTCGGAATCCCTGGATAATCCAAAGGTCCAAGCCAAGCTCTTGGCGGCGGGCAATGAAGTGTCCCCGATGAAATCCTCTGGCGAATTCGAGCGTTGGGCCATAGATAACGGGAAATTCGTAGTGGATCGAGCAGAGGCGGCAGGCGTACAGGGGCCGAACTAGCCGCAATGGACGTTGGCCCCTGTATGCTAGCCGTTACGCTTTCTGCGTAAGACAATCATCGTTCTTCGGATTCTTGAGCGAACGGCGAGCATAGTATTCGAACGCGATCGTATTGCGCTTGGGTCGGAGCACCCAGTCATGCGCTTCAGAACCGAGTACCGGGTCGATAGGCTGAATTTCCCCGGCCCCCATTGCCAGTAGTTGCATTTTCGCGGCCCGCTCGAAGGCAATGGCGAGTACGCAGGCTTCTTCAACTGTGGAGCCGGCGATCAACAGGCCGTGGTGCGACAGCATCAGCGCGCGTTTCTTGCCTAGTGCGCTGGCGATGAATTCCCCCTCTTCGTTGCCGACCGGGATGCCGGGCCATTTGGCCACGAAAGCGACATCGTCGTAGAGGACGCAGTTGTCCATGTGCGAGACGACGAGCGGCTGCTCGAGCATACCCAGGGCCGCGGTGTGAGCGGCATGCGTGTGAATAATGCAATTCACGTCTGGCCGAGCACGGTAGACCCAGGAGTGGAACCGGTTGGCGGGATTGGGTATGCCAGATCCCGCCACGACGTTCAGGTCCTCGTCCACCAGCAGCAGGTTGTCTTCGGATATTTCATCAAATCCCATACCCAGCCGCTGCGTCAGAAATTGCCCCGGTGTATCGGTGCGGCTGGTGATTTGGCCGGCCAATCCGGAATCGTGGCCGTTATCGAACAGAATTCGGCAGGTCAGCGCCAGCTTTTGGCGCAATGAGTAGGCGCTGTCCTGGAATTGGCGGTCCATTTGGCTGGTGGATTGCGACACCAGAGTGGCTTTGTCGAGTTGAAAAGTATCAGGTTGAGTCATGACTGGGCCTCACGCGAGTTCAGCGGTAGATAGATTACGTTCCGGTTGTCCCGGGAAAAGTGATTGATATCCAGGCAAGGACTCGATGCGTTCGAGCCAGGCACGGATAGCGGGATAGGGCTGCAAGCCGATGCCTCCCATGGGCGCCATGCGCGTATAGGGATATAGCGCAACGTCCGCGATGCTGGGCTTGGCGAGCGTTGCCACCCATCCCCGCGCGCCCTGGCGCTCCAACTGCGAGTCCAGCACCTGTAGTGCTGCCCGGGCCGCCGCGGCATGGCCGACAAAGGGTTCACTGTCAGGGTTGCCATGCCCGTGCAGCGCCAGGTGCAGCCGTAGTTGCGCCAGCGGCTTCATGTGTCGATCTTGTTCAAATGACATCCAGCTTAATACCTGCGCCTGTGCCAAGGTGTCTTGCGGCCACCAGTCACTGCCTTGGGCGAGGTAATGAAGAATGGCCAGCGATTCGGCAAGATGATTGCCATCGGGCAACTGCAACACCGGGACATGGCCCATCGGCGCGATTCGCAAAAATTCAGGTTGCTTCAAGTCGCCGCGATCAATCGACAGTGTTTGGCGTTCCAGGGGAATGCCCAGCAGGCTGGCCAGCAGCCGTACCTTCCAAGCATTGCCCGAGCGCAGGGTATCGTACAGTTTCAACATGTTGGCACCGAAAATCAATCGAGTTGGGTTCCTGCGGCCTGGATGACCTGGCCCCATTTTTCGCTTTCGCTGGCGATATGTTGCTGGTAGGCCGCGACACCGGTTGGCAGCGGCTGAATCCCCATCTCGGCCAGTCGGGACAGCAGTTCGGGCCGAGCCATGGCCTGGGCCAGCGCCTTGTTCAGCACGTCGATATAGGCGGTGGGAGTGTCGGGCGGGGCGACCAGCGCATTCCATGAGCCTATCTGAAATTTTGGCAGACCTTGTTCCGTGCTGGTTTTCAGATCCGGGGCGGCGGGGCTGCGCGTCTGTGCCGCGATGGCAAGCATTTTCAGACGTTGCGCCTGGGCTTGAGGCTTGATGACGGGTAATGCGTCAATCACAATATTTACCTGGCCGCCGACCGCCGCATTCACGGCTTCGGCACCGCTCTTGAACGGGATGTGAACAATGTCAGTCTGGGTAGAGAGCTTGAATAGTTCCATGCCAAGGTGAGGAGAACTACCATTGCCTGCTGACCCAAAGTTCAATTTTCCTGGATGCTGCTTGGCATAGGCGGCCAGCCCCTGGAGGTCTTCGACGCCTTCGATGCCGTTGATCGCCAGGACATAAGGAGAATTACTGACCAGCGACACAGGCGTCATTACCGCCGGATCGTAGCTGAGCTTTCGATAAAGCATCTTGTTGACGACTTGCGTGCCGACGGTTCCCAGCAATAGCGTGTAGCCGTCTGGCTTTGCACTTACCAGGGTCTGGGCCGCAATGGAGCCGCCAGCGCCTGGCCGATTTTCCACGATAATCTGCTGGGAAAGTGCTTCGCCCAGATACTGTCCAATTAATCGCCCAGCTACGTCAGTGATGCCGCCCGCCCCGAAGGGGATGATCAAGCGAATCGGTTTGTTCGGATAGTCGGCATCAGCGGACAATGCCATTTGCGGGGCGGCGGCGGTGATGCTACATAGAGCAATAGCGAAAAATGCGCGGACGCGTCCTCTCAAAGACATAGCAGATCTCCACGTGAAGAACGGGTGGCAGCCCATTCAGGTTTTGATTCGAGTTAGGAAACAAGTTTATTCTAGGACACAAGTGTCCTAAAGGGAAGCAATGGCTGTAAAACTGAAATTGTTGCGTGTGCAGGCGGGGTTGACGCTGGAGGAGCTTGCCCAGCAAGCAGACCTCACACGTAGCTACGTGTCTAAGCTGGAACGCGGTGTTTCCACGCCCTCGATCGGCGCCGCATTGCGGATTGCGAAAGCCCTGGACGTCAAAGTGGAGGAGTTGTTCTCCGAGTCGCACGACGGCGATCCCATTGTGATCAATCGTGCGCCGCCCGGTAATCGAAGCACCGGCCACATGCCGCGCCTCGTCTCAGGTACCTTGCCGGGACACAAGATGGTCGCGTTCGTGATGACCCCTACGAGCGAACCGGTCCGCAACCATCCCATGAGTCACCACAAGGGGGAAGAAATCCTGTTCGTGCTCAAGGGGAGTGTCAATTTGCAGCTTGCCCGGCGCAACGAAACTCTACGCGCTGGCGACAGTGCGCATTTCAACTCCAGCATTCCACACAAGATCACCTCGATCGGCACGCGGCCCGCCTCGGTTCTGCTGGTGATCGCCGAGGATGATGTGGCGGCGGACTGAGTGCATGGCGTCGTGCTGGATCTGATCGAGCCGGGCTGATGGATCTATGAGCAAGTGATCGCTATAGATCGAGCGGCGTAACCGCGAGGTCTATGGTTGTCTCAGCCCCGATGCAGGACTGACGTCATATCCGTTTGTGCGTTCAAATAAACGGGTTCGGGCCATCGAACAGCACGTCAATGCTGTGAAAGGGGATGTTTCCACGATGAATGGCTTCATGCACGATGCCGCCCTCGGTAACGAGTTGCTGTTCCAGGAAGGGATGCGTGTGGAAAGTGAAAATGATGCAATGGGTCGCGCTCTGAGCGTACCGCTCTTCGCCTAGAAACAGCGTGTAATGCGCTAGCGTGCTGTTCATGGCGTCTTTGGCTAAGGCGAGATAGACGCCCGGTTTGGCATTGGTGCCCCGGCGGTCCGCGTTGGGTCTGGCCATAATGCACCGATGCATCATGATGTTGGCGTGGCCGTTATGCGACGTGTAATGAATATAAAGCGGGCGTCCATTGAGCATGCCGTTGTTCAAATGCATGTCAATTCGATGATCGTTGCTGATGCCAGATGCCATGATGTTCCGCGGTTGAACCAAGTGCCTAATCCTAGCGCCGACGCCCAGGGCAACGCAATTTCGACATACAAAATGGAACAAAAATTGCAGATTTTGTTACGTCATTGACTGCGTCGTTCGGTGCTCGCAAATGGGTGCGCCGCAAGGGAGTAAAACTATTTCTGGGCGGCCAAGCCAGCCGCTTTTACGACCCCTGTGTATTTTTTGACTTCTTGTTCCACATAGACGGAAAACTCCTCCGGAGATCGTGAGTCTGGCTCTGCGCCGATCTGGCGAAGTTGCTGCTTGAAGTCCGCTGATTCCATGACGGCGATCATCGTGTCTTGCAAGCGTTTCAATACCGGTGGAGGAACTTTCGCTGGCGCGAACACGGCAAACCAGGCGCTGACTTCGAAGTTGGGTATACCGCTTTCCGCCACCGTGGGTATATCGGGCAGCAGCGTGCTGCGCTGCAGGCTGGTGACAGCCAAAGCGCGCAGGGTACCTTGGCGGATGTTTGGAACCGACGTGGTTTGCAGGTCGAACATCAGTGGCACATGGCCGGCCATGACATCGACCAGTGCGGGTGCGCTGCCGCGATACGGAACGTGCACCAGTTGGATCTTGGCGGCGTTGGCTAGCATCTCACCCGCCAGATGGTTGGATGTTCCAGGGCCGGCAGAGGCGTAATCCAGCGTGTTCGGCTGTTGACGCGCTGCCTCGATGACGTCCGCTAAGGTGCGAAGGGATGACCCGACGGGTGTCACCAGAACGAAGGGGGTCGATGCCACGGGCGCCACCAGCGCGAAGTCGTTGAGCGGGTCGTAGCCGACGTTTGTAATCGCCGGATTGATGGCGTGCGAGCTGACGGTGCCCAAGAGTAGGGTGTAGCCGTCGGCGGGTGCTTTTGCAACGAAGCGCGAACCAATGGCCGTTCCTGCGCCGCTCTTATTTTCGACGACAACTGGCTGGCCAAGTTTTTCCCCCAGCATTTTCCCGATGGCGCGAGCCAGGATATCAGCGGAGCCCCCGGCTGGATAAGGAACCACCAGGGTGACAGAGTGGGTGGGAAAGTCCTGAGCTGTTGCCTGTCCCGCCGCGGCGAGCAGGATACAGGACGCCACAGGAGCAATGAGTCGGCACAGTGGGTGCATGCAATTTATCCATCATGGGTGGGCTTCCATTGCTGGGCGAGGACCGTCGTTCGTTCCAGATGCTCCCAAGTTAATACCTGCTTGTCTAATACCGTTCAATGTAGGTGTTGATACGTCCGACGAATCACACCGTTTCGGGCATTTTTCGCACTGACTTAGTGCGTTCATTCCGGTCATGTAAGGGGTGGGCTGAGCCCAACGCGTTTGCCAAGAAAGCGGGAATGACAGGGTTGTCATTTCCACTTGCATAGGCAAATACCAGTTGATAGGTGGGTGGGTTCTTCGTATCGGAAATGTCGAGGAAGCACACGTCTTCCATATGCAGGCGGCGCATGGCGGATGGAACCAGGGCGATACCTAGTCCCCCTGCGACCAGAGTCAAGATGGCTTGCATCTGCGAGGCTTCCTGGACGACTCTGGGCATGAAACCCGCCGTCTGACAAGCCCTCAGCAGCGCGTTGACAAAGCCCATTCCTTCGGCCGCGGGAAACGAGACAAACGATTCTGCCGCCAGTTCTTTCATTTTCACTTTCTCGCGCTTGGCCAGTGGATGTCCGCTCGGAACGGCAAGCACGAAGCGTTGGGGGCGTAGCTCGACAAGCTCCAGCCCGCGCGAGTCATAAACCGGTCCGACCAACAGCGCCAGATCGGTATGCCCATTCTGGAGATCTTCGAGTTGCCGTCGCGTGGTTTCCGCTGTCAGCGTTAGGTGCACGGTCGGGTAATTGTGCTGGAATCGTTTGAAGATTTCCGGCAGTACGTCGAGTGCCGCGCTGGGTACGAAAGATAGGCGCAACGTGCCTTCAAGGCCGCAATTCGTTCGACGGGCGCGTTCGCGCGCCTGTTCAATGAACCGTAGTAGTCGTACCGCATCTTTATAGAAGACCTGTCCGGCCGGTGTCAGCCTGACGTGATGCTTGCTTCGATCGAGCAGCGTCGTGCCGATATCGGTCTCGAGATTCCTTACTGCGGTCGATAGTGGCGGCTGCGACATGTGCAATCGCTCGGCCGCGCGGCGGAAATTCAATTCTTCAGCGACCACGACAAACTGGCGGACCAGACGGAGTTCAAACATGAGCGTCACCCACTATGCGAAGTCAGATTGGCAATATCTGACACGAATCACGGGGCTATGTAAATAGTATTGGATGTATCAAGGTGGCGCCCCTAGCATGAACATATTCAATCCCTTTCTTTGTTCTAACTTGAGGATCCGATCAGATGCAACCGTCCTTACTCGAAGAAATCCCCCAAGTTCCCAATCCGTATCCGGTGGTTGCGAAGATTGAGTATCCAGAAGTTTGGCGCCTGTGCACGCAAGCGCGGGAGTTGGCCTGGGATCCCGTTGTGGACATTGATTATTCGGAATTGAAGGACGCTGATATTCCCGATGAGGTGCGCGTCGCGGGAGCGGAATGGTGGAGCTTGCGTGCCTGGATGGAACACGGCGCAACGCCGTATGGCGCCGAACGCCTGCGCGAAGCGATTTTTTCGCATCAACCTTTCGAGATAAAGCAGCACATCACCAACTTCATTGCCGAAGAGTTGAGGCATCACGAGGCCAGTTTCCGAATCGCGGACCATTTGCATGGCTATGAGGCCATCCCGCGGGCAGATTACTTCAAAGACATTATCCCGCGCTTTCACGACGAGAAAGACGAAAAGGAAATGAGCTTCTATGCAAGCTTGTCGGTCAATACCTTGTTTGAACAGCTTTCGGGCGAACTGCTTCAAGCACGCTACGAAAATGCAAAGTTCGCATCGATTCGCGAAGCCTGTCGGCTCATCCTGCGCGATGAGGCACGCCATATTCAATTTGGCCGCATTATCATGCGCCGTTTTTTTTCCGAACTACCGGCGACAGAGAAACGCACCATCGGGGAAAAGGTAGCGAAGAAACTCAAGGGCAGCCTGCTCAATGGCGTCTACGCGGTCGTTAATCTGCCGGACGAAGAGCGTGCCCGGTCGGGGCGCAACCGTGCGTTGGCCGCGGAATACGGTCTAGGTGCGACGCATCCGGACGACGAGATCGCCATTATTCGCAAGGGTTTGAACCAGATCCGTGAGGATGTGGGTGTGTATGGGGTCGAGATTCCCCGTGTGTCCGAAATCGACGACTGCATATCGTGAGCCACTCCATGTCGAATCGCATCATTGCTACCAACGAGGTGGCCCCTCCATTAGGTCCATACAGCTTGGCTATCGCCTCGGTGGGTTCTGGAACGTGGCTGCATATCGCCGGCCAGGTCGGTGTGGATCCAAGCGGCCAACTGATGGATGGCTTTGAGGCACAGGCGCGCCAGACGTGGGCTAACCTGGTGGCTGTCTTGTCGGGCGCCGGTATGCGGGTTGAGCATCTGGTAAAAGTCAGCACGTTCCTGACCCGACAGTCGGATCTGCCGCAGTTGGGCCCAGTTCGGGCCGAATTCATCGGTGAATCACGGCCGGCATCCACCGTCGTGGTCGTGCAAGCACTGGCCCGACCTGAATGGTTGGTAGAAATCGAGGGCATCGCCTTCCTGCCCGCATCCGCCTGATCCGGACTGCACGATGTCCCAACGTCCTGAACGGCTTACGCAGCGACTGCGCGAACTAGGTGTGCGATGGCAGCACGATATACGCAAAGGCGGCGATGAGACTAAGGCGCTCTACGTGCCCTTGCTGGCGCAGGCGCCCAAGGCAGGCGTCGATATCATCGATAACCTGGCTTATGGCGATCACCCACGACAAATTCTGGACGTGTATAGGCCTACAGGCGCGCATCGCGCACCAGTGGTTCTCTTCGTGCATGGAGGTGCCTTTATCAGGGGCGCGAAGAATATCAACGCAGAGATGTACGGCAATGTGCTGACATGGTTCGCGCGCCAGGGTTACATCGGCATCAATGTGGAATACCGGCTTGCGCAGGATGCTCCCTATCCCGGCGGTGCTGCTGACGTAGCACAGGCATGCGAATGGGTCGCCCGCCATGTCCACGAGTTTGATGGCGATCCCGATAGAATCTGCCTGATTGGTCATTCCGCCGGGGGCACACATGTCGCGACATTGGCTTGTGATCCGCTTTACGGATCGGCGCCGCTCAATGTGCAGGGTGTCGTGCTGATTTCCGCACGGCTCAAGGCAGACATCCTTGCAGTGAATCCCAACGCAGCGGGTGTCAGGGCGTATTTTGGCAATGACCCCTCGCACTACGAAAGCGGGTCGCCGCTAACCCATGCCGCGCGTGCGCGCGTGCCGGTGCTCGTGGTGAACGCCGAATATGAAAACCCGTTGCTGGACATCTATGGCCTTGAGTTCGCCTTGGCGCTAGGCAAAGCTAGCGCATCAGCGCCTTTGCACATCGCTTTGCCAGATCACAATCATGTATCGATCGTGGCTCATTTCAATACGCCCGAGCAGTGGCTGGGTGAACAGGTGCTGGCGTTCTTCGAACGCTCATGCCGCTAGCGAACAGCACGGTGGGCCTTACTGGCCTTTCACGCCACGACTGGATGGCCAACAATTTCACCCCTTCGGCCGTCTGATCACCCCTGGCGAAGCACGGACGTTGATTCAAGCACCACCAGTATGGATATGGACCAGCAGCCGATCAGAACTCTTCCAGAAAGCGCATACGGAACCGGCGTCCCTTGATGTTGCTGTTGGACAAGCGTGAAAACGCCTGTTTGGCAATCTGGCGGTCCAACGCCACATACGCGTTGAATTCGGTGATATTGATCTTGCCGACCTGCTCGAATGTCAGGCCGCCATCGCCGGTCAGGGCGCCCAGCAGGTCGCCGGGGCGCAGCTTGTCCTTTTTGCCGCCTTGTATGCACAAGGTAATCATCGGCGCGCGCAGGGGGCGGTCGGCCTTGGGGCGCAGCGATTTGATATCGGCCCATTTCAATGGGGTGCCTTGATATTCCTCGATCAGGTTGGCCCAGCGCGTTTCGTTGGGCGAACACAGGCTCAGCGCCAACCCTTTTTGGTCGCCGCGACCGCTGCGGCCGATGCGGTGCACGTGGACCTCGGTGTCCTTGGTCACGTCGACATTGATCACCGCACCCAGGTTCTGGATATCCAGACCGCGAGCGGCGACGTCGGTGGCGACCAGTACGGCGCAGCTTTGATTGGCGAACTGGATCAGGATTTCGTCGCGCTCGCGCTGTTCCAGGTCGCCATTGAGGGCCTGGGCACTGATGCCCTCGGCCTGCAGGCGCTCGACCAGATTGTGACTGCGGATTTTGGTATTGCAGAAGGCCAGCGTCGATGCCGGGCGGAAATGGGCCAGCAGCGTGACCACGGCGTTTAGCCTGTCTGCGTCGTCGATTTCGTAGAAAATCTGCTCAATGCGGCTGGCGTCATGTTGGGCCTCGACCTTCACCTCGGCCGGGTTGCGCAGAAAGCGCGCACTGAGCTTGCGAATGTTGTCGGGGTAGGTGGCCGAGAACAGCAAGGTTTGGCGCTTGGTGGGACAGTGCGAGGCGATGGCGACGATATCGTCATAGAACCCCATGTCCACCATGCGGTCGGCCTCGTCTAGCACCAGTGTATTCAGGCCCGACAAGTCCAGGCTGCCGCGCTCTAGATGGTCTTGCAGGCGACCCGGTGTGCCCACGACCAAATGTGCCCCACGTGCCAGCGATTCCACTTGAGGGCGTGCGGCGGCCCCCCCGCACAGCGTCAGTATCTTGACGTTGGGAATCAGACGAGCCAGCCGACGCAGTTCTTGGGCGACTTGGTCCGCTAGTTCACGGGTAGGGCAGACCAGTAGCGCTTGCGGGACCAGACGGTTCACGTCCAGATTCTGCAGCACCCCCAGGCCAAAGGCCGCGGTCTTGCCGCTGCCGGTCTTGGCTTGCGCGATCAGATCGCGGCCTTCCAGGATCAGTGGCAGGCTCTGCGCCTGGATCGGCGTCATTTTTTCGAAACCCAGGCTTTGCAGATTTTCCAGCAAGGCGGGCAAGAGGGGCAGGGTAGAGAAGGGCGTGTTAGTCACAATAGGGCGGGTGGTAAAAACCGCAAATAGCTGAATTAACCGATAGTGTAGGCCCTTGCACCCTTTTGGGGCTGTCGGCGGTCCTAATGAGCGGGGTACCGACGCCTTAACCGGTCAAGATGTTTCGTTAATCCGTCGAGATAGCTCGCGGGTGGACGGAATCCGTCGTTCGGCGCCTTCTTCCGAGGCCTCGTCCTCTGCCATGTTGGTGATGATCGCCAGCAGCACCTTGCGCGCGGTCTTGATTTCCGTCGCCTTGAGACCACGCGTGCCGATAGCATTGACCTCTTCGGCCAGTGGAACCAGTTTTTTCTTCAGGGCGCGCCCAGTGCGTGTCAAGAACACGTGGATGTTCTTTTTGTTGCCGGGCAAGTGTTTGCGCTCGATATAGCCGAGTTGCTCCATCGCCCGCATCGCCGCAAAGGTCGTGGGCTCCATGACGCCGGCCTGCTCGCTCAGCTCGCGCTGAGTCAGCCCATCTTGTTCCCAAAGGATGCGTAAAAAGGTCCAGTGGCCAAATGACACGTTGTGCTCGGCGAGCCGCATTTGCAGGCCTCGTACCAGTGCTCGGGTGGCGTCCTTGATCAGGTGCGCGAGACGATCGTCAGGCACGGCCTCACGCCAGTGATCCAGCACATTCAGGGTTTCTTTGCTAGTCATCGGTGCAGATTAGAAAGTCACGAAATCGCCCGAAATGATACTCCCACCGGGTGGCAACCCCTCCGGTGACCGTGGCGGCCGCCTAGACCTGATTGTTGAGCAAGACGTCCTCGGCGTGATCGTCCGATTTCAGCATGGCCAGACAAATTTCGAGCGTGGCTTTGGCCCACGCGCCGTCGTGCAGGCAAGGGCGATCGTTATAAATGGCCCCATGCAATTCATCGATGACCTCAAAACGCGGAATCACCGGTGCGGGCAGCGCCCGGAATTCGCGCCCCGTGTCGCCATAAATGAGGATTCCGTTGGGCATGGGCCGCAGGTCGGCATGGTCACATGACACAATGAGGGAGCCAAAATGCTGATGCGATGGTTCCGCAAATGCGGTCTGTGCGGCCGCTCTGGCGTATGCGCTTCCCCCGTAGGTTCCTGCTGCCTTCAGGGTCGCTTCTGCAGCGGGGCTGGCGATCGCGGCTAATTTTTTCCGGGCGGCTCCATAATCCTGTGCCGACTTGGGATTGCCCATTTCTCCCACCCAATCCATCCATTCGTCTGAATCAAAATGGGCATACCCGCTGTAGTTCAACGACGCATACGCGCCTGACGCAAACCAAAGCAGGGCGCTATACGCTCCCTCGGTTGGCCGGGATGTGTTCCAACGTCCGAGCGCGCTGCGCAGCCGTACCGGTCGCGCGCCCACGAGCATGCGGACAATGTCCACCTGATGAGCGGCCTGGCTGAACACGGCGCCGCCACCGTCCTGGGTCGAGAGCTCTTCCGGACGTCTGGGACGAAATAGGTAGTCGGTGTAGTTCAAGGCGTGCACCATTCGTACCGATCCGAATTCTCCACCCGAGATCAATTCGTGCGTCCTCAGGTACGGGGTATCAAAGCTGTGACAGTGTCCGATCAGCAACGTGACACCCGATGCTTTGCAAGCCTGGATCATGCTGTCGCACTCGTCCAAAGACAGTGCCATCGGCTTTTCCACCAGGACGTGTTTTCCGTGAGCGGCGGCGATGCGCGTGTGTTCGGCATGCAACTGGTGCGGGCTGGCGATGTAGACCACCTGAACGTCGGGATTGGCGACCAACGCATCGACATCCGAATAGGTGGGCGCGGCGAAATCTCGTTCGAATCGCGCTCTCGCTTCTGGTCGAGGGTCGCTTGCCGCAACCAACTGCACGCGACTGTCGTTCAGGAAGGTGGGGAGCATCAGTGAAAACGCCCGTCCCAGCCCGGCCACGCCTAATCTCAATGTTGGTGTATTCATGTCCAGGCTTTCTGTTGGTTAAAGGTCCAGCACCAGTTTTTCACAAGTGGCACGCGAGACACACACCATGATTTCCGCTTCCTGCTCTTCAGGCATCAGTACCATATCGCGGTGATCGGCCGATCCTTGCAGCATCCGGGTCCGGCATGAACCACAGGTGCCGCTCTCGCATGAATAACTGACCTTGACGCCGGCCTCGAGCAAGACCGAGAGAATCGACTTGCCCACCGGGATTTCGAACTCTCGACCGGACTTGGCCAGTTCGACGCGAAATGGCTGATCGTCGGGTTTTTTTCCGCCACCCTCCAGGAAACTTTCAAAATGGATGCGCGCGGGTGACCAGTGCCCCGACATGTCCCGCACGCCTTCCATCAGGCCGCGTGGACCACAGCAGTAGACGTGCCCCCGATTGGGCTTTTCCAGGACGGGCCACAAGTCAAACGAATTCGCGGGATCACCGTAATCGTGGTGAATCTTGACGTGCGCCTTGATGTCGGGGTGAGTCAACTCGTCCAAGTATGCGGTGGTCTCGGGTGCCTGGCTCAGGTAATAAAGCTTCCAAGGACACGGGGCGAGCTCGCCGAAAGAGCGAATCATCGACAGGATAGGCGTGATGCCGATTCCCCCAGCAATGAAAATCAGACTGTCGGGATTGTCGACCAGCGCAAATGCGTTATCGGGCATCGTCGCCGAAAGGATTTGCCCCTCTCTAGCCTCGTCGACCAGGCTGATCGAGCCTCCGCGTCCTTGCGCTTCGCGCTTGACGGTGATGACGTAGTGATGCCGTTCGCCGGGATCGTTGCAGAGGGAATATTTGCGAAACTCGCCGTTGGGCACTTGCACTTTGATATGAGAACCAGGGGTGAACGGCGGGAGGTCTTCCGCGTTTTCCGAAACGAGTTCAAATGCACGTATGCCCTGGGCGGCGTCTTCGATTTTCTGGATCCTCAAACGCACTTCGGTATCCATGGACGTGCTGGGCGGGGTCATGTCGATCTCCTGCAATCTGCGTAACACTCAGATCTTGTATGTTTCGTAAGTGCTGGGATGAAACAGTTCTTCGACCGGAACATGACGGGACGACAGACCCTGCGCATGATGGTGGCGCGTAAAAGCCTCTAGGGTGGCCAGGCTATCCTGCACGCCATAGGCCCAGTAGTTGGGTCCCATGGTTTCTTGCGCGGCTTTGAGCTGCTCTTCAACAAAGGGCAGAGTGACTTTCGTCGCTGATGTATCCGACAGTTTTTCCAATGCGATGGATTTCGACCGATCGAATGCCTTGACCAGGGCGGCGGCCAGCCAGGGGTGCTGCTCGGCCAGGGTCTTGCGCAGGCCCAAGACATGCATGATGGGAAAAATGCGTGTGCGGTTGAAGTAGTCCTTTGCGACGGCCGTCGGGTCGTCGAACAACCAGCCGACGTTGGGGTTCTCGCGCGCGGCGCCGTACGGCGCGCGTGGCGCCATGAATCCATCGATCTCACCCCGGTCCAGCATGTCCGAGATGGTCGTGTCGGCGGGGGCGTCGATCATTTTTACGTCAGCGGGAAGCTTCAGCTTTATTTTTTCGGGGCGGCCCGGCTGATCGATGCCGCCGCGCACCCAGGTGACATCCGATGGCCGCACGCCATAGTCGTCTTGCAATATGGCGCGCGCCCATACATTGGCGGTCAACTGATACTCGGGGATACCTATCCGTTTTCCCTTCAGGTCTTCGGGGCGCGTGATTCTGTCCTTGCGGACATAGATCGACGTGTGTCGGAATGCGCGCGACAGAAAGATGGGTAGCGCGATGTACGGACAGTCGCCGTTGGCGTGTTTCACCAGATAGCTCGAAAAAGACAGCTCACTGATATCAAAATCCTGATAGCGAAACGCACGAAAGAACATTTCCTCGGGACTCAGAAGCATGTACGCGGGGTCTACGCCGTCTATCTGCACGGCGCCGTCAACCAAGGCGCGATTACGGTCGTAGTCGCCGATGGCAATGGAAAGCGGTAGTTTGGCCATGTTGCGAGTTGTCCTCAGGTTGTCGCTGTTAAGCGGTTGTTTGATAGTTGGTTTCGAGTTCCGGTGTGTCTTCCGTTTGCCGACCCACGGGCTTGGCGTCGAAATTCCGCCAATCGATTTCCTTGGGGACGATCGCCTGGAATGCGCATACCTGCGCCGGAATACGCTGATCGCCCGTGCCGATGGCCGGCGCACCATCCTTGAACGCCAGGACGGCGTCCAGCATTTGCTTGCGAAACTCGACGACGGCCAGATCGCTGGCCCCAAGGCGGTCGTTTGATCGGTCGGCAATAGGACCCATGGTGACCCACATGGCGATGTCCTGGTTCGGAAATCCCTTGATTCCCGTAAAGTTGCCGGCTTTCATGGCCTGGCGATCCTGCCAAAAGCGGTTCTCTTCGTTGCGAAAGGGGCGATAGCGTTCGTCCAGGTCTTTTCCGACGCTGGTCCCCAGGAACTTGCGCCAGGTCTCGGTGTCGGGCGTGGTCGCCCGTTCTCCCCATGCGATGAAATAGAACGCCGTGTTCGTATCGTCCATCGGCACGTTCACATTCGCGACGTTGTACAGGTTGTTTGGCGGGATCAACACGGTGTTTGGCGCGACGAAGACCGTCGAGCGGATGTAGTCCGTTTTGGCGGCGTTGGTAATGGGTCTGCGAATCGCCGCGTAACGAAAGCCATACGAGGTCTTATGCACCTGCATACGGGGGGCCTTGTCTGTGGACGGTCGCAACCAGTTTTTCTCTGTCGCTTGCGCGCCACCGACGCGGGCAGGCACGAAATCCGACGAATGCAGGCTGGAGCTATGGGCCGAATCGATAGCGCCCTCCAGGATCTGCGCCCAATTACAGGGGACGAGCACTTTGGCAATACTGACTTTTGCGTCCTGGGTCGGCGCCCAGGGAGGAGGGGTGAATTCGGGTATGGCGTCCTGGGGACCCATGAACGCCCAAACCATGCCACCCCATTCCTGTACCTTGTATGCCTTGTGTTTGACCTTGTCCGCCATCGTGCTTGCCGCGGGTTCGGACACCATTTCGATCACGGTTCCTTCTACATCCATCTTCCAGCCGTGATACAGGCAGCGCAGGCCGCATTCTTCATTGCGTCCGTACACAAGCGACACACGGCGATGAGGACAATACTCGTCCATGACGCCCACCCGCCCATCCGTGTCGCGAAATACGACGAGGTCTTCACCTAGCACGCGTGCCTTGACCGGATCACAGTCGGGTTCGCTCACTTCTTCCGTCAGGCAAATGGGGATCCAATGCTTGCGCATGAGTTGTCCCATAGGCGCGTCTTCTTCGACGCGGCACAGCAGATTGTTTTCTTCGACGGTCAACATAGGGGCCTCCAGATTGCTTCCCACCGCTGCGCCAGCGACTGGGGTATATAAATTTCGTGATGCCGCTGTCGCTGGCAAACCTCATGACGACGACGCGGGCTTAGTCGGCTTTGATGCCTGCTGATTTGATGGCGCTTGCATACCGCTGTGTTTCCTCGTCGATGGCAGTGGCGTATTGCTTGGGCGAACCACCGACGGGTTCAATACCCAGCGTATTGAATTGCTTGACCACCGCGGGCGTTTTCACCGCTTTGGCGATTTCGGCGCTTACTTTTTCCACGGCGTAGTCCGGGGTACCTGACGCGGCCAGGGCACCTACCGTTACCGCAAAATTAAAACCAGGAATGATCTCGGCGATCGCTGGAATGTTGGGTGCCAGCGCCGAGCGTTTTCCCGCGTTGGTCGCGAGGATCTTGACCTGCCCTTTGTTTTCGAACCCGGCAATGGAAGGCAATGCTGCAAACACGACATCGACTTGGTTGCCGACCAGGGCCGGTACTGATTGGGCGGATCCTCGGAACGGCACATGAGTGAGCTTGGTGTTCAGACTTTGAGTCAGAGCCTCCATACTGAGGTGGTGAGAGCTGCCAATACCGGACGACCCGTAGTCCAGATCGCCAGGATTGGCTTTGGCGCGGTCCACGAATTCTTGCAGTGTCTTTATGCCGGTTTGCGTGCTGGTGGCCAGGAACAGCGGTGACGTGGCGATCAACGAAACGGGGAGGAAATCGCGCTTTGGTTCGTACGGAAGATCCTTGTACAGCGAGGGGTTGATCGACATCATCGAACCGTCGGTGACCAGGTAGGTGTAACCGTCGGGCGGGCTGCTCATCAGCGCCTGGGCCGCGATGACGCCATTGGCGCCCGGCTTGTTTTCGACGACGACCGATTGACCCAGTGTGGTCGTCAACTGCTGGGCTACAACACGGGCCACCGTGTCTGGCAGACCGCCGGACGCATAGGGCACGATGAATCGAATTGCGCGATTAGGGAACTGCGACGCCGTTTCAGAGGCGACCGCGCTACAGGTCAATGCCAGGGATGCCGCAGCCGCGCCGAAGGCCGCGATGAGTTTGCGAGAACTGATGGAATAGGTCAGCGCCGTTTGGTGGTTTTGCATCTTGTCTCCGTCCTCTGATTTATGTTTTTTAACGAGATTTATGCTGCGTGCGCGGCCATTTCGGGTTGCGCACAAGAAAATAATATTAGAGATCTAATTAAAATTCAATGCCTGAAGTGTGAAAAAAAACAAGGGCATTCCCTAGTCGGGGAATGCCCTTGCGCTGACGCGTTTGACGCGTCAGCGCGGCGCCGTACTCGGTCACGTCCTGGGGAGCATCACCCGGTGCGCCGCGAGCGCGTCAGACATCGAAAAATACGGTTTCATTTGGGCCCTGCAGGCGAATATCGAACCGATATACCTTTCGTGATGACCCTGGCTCCCGTTTTGCGATCAAGGTGGGACGACGCGCGGCAGGTACCGTAGCCAGCACCTCGTCTTGGGCGTTGGCCGTTTCTTCGTCTTCAAAGTAAATGCGGGTGTAGGCATGGAGCAGCATGCCACGCATGTGGACAATGACATCGATACAGGGGGCCGCGCCGGGTGCAGCGGCGCCAGGCTTAATGGTTTCGACGACGTAGCGTTGATCAGGGTCGGTGCCTGTGCCCACGCGCGCAAAGCCTTTGAACCCCGTTTTTTGTGCATCCGCTGCTGATGTCACATATTGCCCCGACGCGTCTGCCTGCAGGAACTCGATGACGGCGTCCGGTACGACCTGTCCGGCGCCGTCATGCACCGTACCGACCAGCAGGATGTGCTCGCCGGCCACATGCGGCGCAGCGACCGTCGCGGTAAACAGGCTTTTCAAGTCGAAGTGGTATTGCTCTGGGCATAGTCCATAGGCAAAGAACGGGCCGACGGTTTGGGAGGGAGTTTGTTTCAACGTATGCATGGCTCACTCCGCGGGTGTCTGGCGCGGGCCGCGCAGCACGATGTCGAACTCGTATCCGAGCGCGTAACCTTCTTGTGTGGCGTCCAGCGTAAAACGCGACACCAGGCGTTCGCGGGCATGAGTGGGCGTACCCTGATAGATGGGATCCAGGTCCAGCAAGGGATCGCCGGGAAAATACATCTGAGTCACCAGCCGGGACCCAAAATACTCGCCGAATAACGAGAAGTGGATGTGGGCGGGTCGCCAGGCATTGCTATGGTTGCCCCACGGGTATGCGCCAGGTTTGATCGTCAGGAACTGATAGCGTCCTTGATCATCGGTCAGACATCGGCCGGCCCCAAGAAAGTTCGGATCGAGAGGCGCGTCATGCTGGTCGCCTTTGTGGACATAACGGCCTGCGGCATTCGCCTGCCAAATCTCGACCAGCGTGTTGCGTACGGGCCGACCGCCTTCGTCAAGCACGCGGCCCGTTACCACGATGCGCTCGCCAAGCGGCGCGCCATTCTTGGCGGCATTGACCGTCAGGTCGGCGTCCTGGGAGCCCAGTTGATCGGCGCCGTACACGGGCGCATAGAGATTTCTTAACGCATCTGTCCGCGGAATAGGCGGTAACGATGGACTGCGTAGCACTGATGACTTGTATCCCGCGTACTGATAAGGAGGATGTTCTTTCCAGTCCCTCGGGGTAAGAATGGCGCTGCGGCGATTCGCACCGTCCATGGCAGTCTCCGTCTGTTTTATACGAAAGAGAACGATAATTAAGATGTAAAGTTATTGAAATTGATGTTTTATGGCATTGGCGCGCACAAAAAGTTATGGAAAAGTCTTTGGCAAGCAGCCGCATTAAGTTGCGGCATATCCAGTGTTTCTTGGCCGTGGCGCAACTGAGCAGCCTGCAGCGCGCGTCCGAGCGGCTGTCGATCACGCAGCCCGCGGTATCCAAGACCTTGCTCGAACTGGAGAGCTTGCTGGGCGTGCGCTTGTTTCATCGAGGCCGGCAGGGGGCGGAGCTAACGAGCGAGGGTCGCGTGTTCGCCCCGTATGCGAACGCTTGCCTGGCCAGCTTGGACGAGGGCGTTGGCAAATTGGCGAGCGATCAGGAAAGCATGCCAGAAATGATCCGACTGGGAATACTCCCCACGGTGGCCAGTGTCCTGTTGCCTCCGGCTCTGCGGACCTTTCATACAGAATGGCCCCAAGTGAGTCTCGATGTCGTGACGGGGCGCAATGTCGAACTGCTCGAACGACTGCGGTCTGCGGACATCGTTTTTGCCGTGGCTCGTATGGGCGAGGCCGAAGCCATGAGCGGGATGAGTTTTGAGCATCTCTTTCGCGAACCCCTGAGCACGGTCGTGCGTGCAGACCACCCGTTGTTGGATGCCGGCGCCCTGACGCCGGACGCCATCGGCACGCAATTGCTGCTGCTGCCGCCAGCCGGCACGTTGATTCGTCAGTCAGCCGAGAGCATTCTGGCGCGTTTCGGCGCGACGGTTCACGGGCGCACAGTCGAAAGCCTGTCCGTTTCGTTGAATCTGGCCTTGACGAGGACTGCCGATGCGATCTGGTTTGTTCCTGACAGCTTGGTTGCCGAACAGGTCAAGCAGGGCGAATTGGTTCGCCTGGATATGCCGCTGGCAGGGACTGACGAGCCCATGGGCCTATTGCGCCGGACTGACGTCGATGCCTCACCTGCGGCAGAGAGCCTCATCAAGGCCATTCGGCAAGCAGGACTCGCGCGAGCACAGTCGATGCCGATGACGCATTAACGCAGCATCGAAATTCAGTTAGTTTCATTCACGGTTTTGATACGAGGAGGCGGCAGTAATGAGTGACGTGCAGATTAGGCGGCTGCAAGAGAGTGATTTGCCTGCCTTCAAGGCAATTCGTCTGGAGTCTTTGCGACTCGTGCCATCGGCTTTTCAGACTACGTTGGCGGACTGGGAGTCTCTTCCGAACGATGAGTGGCTGAATCGTGTGAGAAAGCCGGTGTTCGTCGCGTTCAGGAGCGGTGAGCCGGTCGGGATTATGGGTTTGCTCCGCCAGCAAGGCGTCAAAAGAGCCCACCGCGCCACGATTATCATGGTTTATGTGCGCGAAAGCGAACGTGGGCGAGGTCTCGCGGCCGATCTCTTGCAGACAACCATCGCGTTCGCACGGGACGAAGGGGTGTGGCAGTTGGAGCTGAACGTTAATGGTAATAATGCAGAGGCAATTCGGTTTTACGAACGCTTTGGTTTTCGTCAGATTGGCAGAATCCCCGCCGCGACGCTGGAAGACGGGAAAGAGGTGGACGAGTTAATGATGGTCAGTCGTCTTACGTAGGTCGGATTGACGGTTTTGCCTCGAGCTTTCGCCAAGATTCATCAGGACGCGAGGAATGCCCCTACGCCTTCTGCCGCGATCACGCCGCTGGCCATACTGGCCGTCAGTAGATAACCACCGGTTGGGGCTTCCCAGTCCAGCATTTCGCCTGCGCAGAAAACGCCCGGCGCAGCGGTGAGCATCAAGGCTGCGTCGGTCGCTTCCAGGCGGACGCCGCCGGCGGTGCTGATGGCTTCGTCGATCGGACGCGTGCGCAGTAAGCGCAGCGGCAGCGCTTTGATGCTGCGGGCCAGTAGTGTTGTGTCTTGCCAGGCTTGCGTGTCCGCGCATTCGCGTAATAGCGCCGCCTTGGCGCCCTTGAGTCCGAGCCGGCTTTGTAGGTGGCTGGACATCGAGCGCGCGCCGCGGGGATGAGAAACTTGGGCGAGGACACGTTCAGCGGGCATGTCGGGCAGCAGATCGACCCATGCGATGGTCGTGCCGTTCGCGTCGATGGCATCGCGTAGGCCTGCCGACAGGGCGTAGACCAGGCTGCCTTCGATGCCGGATTCGGTCAACAGGAATTCGCCGCGTCGCCAGGTATCGGGAGCGCCATTATTGTCCAGTGCCATCGCGATCGACTTGACCGGCATGCCGGCACTGCGTTCGCGCAAGTGTGTGCTCCAGTCAATCTCAAAACCGCCATTGGCCGGACGTAGCGGCGCCACGTTCACACCGTGTGCCTGCAAGCCGGTTACCCAAGCGCCGTCTGAGCCGAGCCGGGCCCAACTGCCTCCGCCCAGCGCCAGGATGGCGGCGTCGGCCCGCACAGTCAGTGCGCCATGCGGTGTCTCGAAATGCAGCGCGTGCGGGCCGGCTGTTTCATCGGCGGCCCAGCCGTTCCAGCGGTGCCGCATGTGAAAGCGCACGCCCACGGCGCGCAACTGCGACAGCCAGGCGCGCAATAGGGGTGCAGCCTTCATTTCACGGGGAAACACGCGGCCCGACGAACCGATGAAGGTGTCGATGCCCAGTCCATGGGCCCAGTCGCGCAAGGATTGGGCATCCAGATGGCGCAACCAGGCGGCGACGGCGGAGCTACGTCCTCGATAGCGTTGATTGAAGCGTTCTGCGGGCTCGCTGTGTGTCAGATTTAGCCCACCGCGGCCCGCCAGAAGAAATTTGCGCCCCACGGACGGCATGCCGTCGTAGACGTCAGCCAGTATGCCCTGACGCGTCAGGGTTTCGGCTGCCATGAGGCCAGCGGGGCCACCACCGATGATGGCGATGCGAACAGAAGCAGAAGAGGCGGGCGAGGGGGCGTCGGACATGGATAAGTAGAAAGAGGGGCGCGACGTGATTGTCTCACGATGCGCATCACGGTACGGAATTCAGAGGCAAGAAACCGGGCGCGAAGCATTCAAAAACCTAAGACACTAGCGCAGCGCTAATGCGGAAATGGATGGCTGCCTGTCATGACGAATAAAGAAAATCTCGGCCCACGTTTTCATCATTTGCTCCAAGAAACCTCGGCATTCACGCCGGGGAGGAAAGGCGCGCAGCCGTCAGGCTGCAGGATTGGTCTTACTTGAGCTGCTATCCGGATGAAGATCCAGTTATGTGGTTTGGCGCGGATAGTATCTTGGGCATGCAAACCAAACGTGCCTACCGATTCCGGTTCTATCCCACGCCCGAGCAAGCGATGACGCTGGCTCGCACGTTTGGGTGCGTACGTGTGGTCTATAACCACATGCTTGCCCTTCGTTCGACGGCTTGGGCCCAGCGACAAGAGCGTCTGGGATATCACGCGAGCTCGGCCGCGCTGACGGCGCTGAAGAAAACGTCCGACTACCTGTGGTTGAACGAAGTCAGTAGTGTTCCGCTGCAACAAACGCTGCGCCATTTGCAAACGACGTTTGTTAATTTCTTCGCGAAACGCACGGGATACGCGCGCTTCAAACGCAAAGACGGCCCGCAATCGGCCGAATACACCGCCAGTGCCTTTCGCTGGGATGGCCGGTCGCTCAAATTGGCGAAGATGGCTGAAGTTCTCCCGATTCGTTGGTCCCGTCAGATTCCGAAGGCCGCTAAGGTCACCACCGTCACCGTCAGCAAAGACCCGGCAGGGCGATACTTTGTCAGCCTTCTGTGTGATGACGTCGTGGTGCAGAAGGCGCCCGCGTCGAACTGTGTCGGGATTGATCTGGGGCTGTCTCATTTTGCGACCCTCTCAACAGGAGAAAAAGTCGATGCGCCACAAGTCTTTCGACAACACGAGGAAAAGCTGGCCAAGCTGCAACGTCGCTTGGCTAGGAAACAACGCGGATCGGCTCGCCGTGCCAAGGCCAAGCTGAAAGTCGCCAAGCTGCATGCCAAGATCGCAGACATCCGCAGGGATTTCCTGCACCAGCTCTCCACCCGGTTGATCCACGAGAACCAAGTGATCGCCGTAGAAAGCTTGTCTGTGTCAAATATGCAGAAAAACCGCTGCCTTGCTAAATCCATCGGCGATGCCGGGTGGGCTGAGTTTGTGAGACAGCTTGAATACAAGGCGCGTTGGGTTGGGCGTGAGTTCGTGCGCGTGGATCGCTGGTATCCGTCGAGCAAGCGCTGCAGCCATTGCGGACATGTCTTGACCAAGTTGCCGTTGAGCGTGCGGCGTTGGTCCTGCCCGGAATGCGGCACAGACCACGATCGCGACATCAACGCAGCCCATAACGTATTAGCCGCCGGGCTGGCGGTGTTAGCCCATGGAGAAACGGTAAGACCTGAGTGCATGAGTGTTGATGCGCAATGGCTCGGTTCTGTGAAGTGGGAATCCCTTTCCCTTTAGGGAAGGGAGCAGTCAAGGTGCAGTGGGCGGTTCGACGTCGTACGCGATCGCCTTGGTGCTGTCACTGGTTGCGGCGAGCCTTGTTGCGTCTATCCCGCTCGAACGCCGGCCGCCAGCGCGTCGCGGATTGCTGGTCGATCACCGGACAAACTCAAGCCCCACTTTTCTGCACCATTCGTTGCGCTGTTTGCTGAAGACTTGCCCTTCGTGAAATAGCCACGCTTGAATTAACGTTAATCGCGCGTTTTTGGTGGGCAGGCACACATAGTGGTAGGTCGCTCGCGAGGCGACGGCCAGTCGGAAGAGAGGAACGAGGTTCCCCTCTATCAGGTCGTCCAGCACCAGGGCAAGGCGGCCGATGGCAATACCTTGCCCGGCGACCGCTGCGCTGACGGCCAACTGTGACATGTTGAATCGTTGCCCGTCATGGTGCTCGGGGATAGGTAATCCCATACGGGCTAAATAGTGATTCCATTCCACGCATTCTTCGGCATGCTGCCAAGGTGAGGCGTCGTGCAACATGAGGTGGCTGGGGATGTCGGCGGCCACGCGGATTTCCGGGTGGGTTTGCATGAACGCGCGGCTGGCGACGGGGACGAGCCACTCGTCTAGAAATTCGACGGCACGGACATCGGAATACTCGCCGGGATCAAAGCGGATGGCGGCCTCAATACTTTCTTGCTCCATGCGCATTCTATCCAGCAGATGAAACTCTCCATAGACCCGCAATGTCAGGTCGGGATGCTGGCGCAATAGATTACTGATGCGCGGCGTTAGCCACCGCATTGCAAACGACGGTGAGCAGTTCAGGTTGAGTGCGCTTTCTTTGCCCTTGGTTTGTATTTGTGAGAGGGTGGATTCCAGAATCTGGAAGGATTCTTTGACCGCCAGCTTGAGTTGTAGGCCTTCCTGAGTCAGCACCAGCTTGCGCGGTGTCCGATGAAAAAGCGGCGTGCCTATCCATTCTTCGAGGTGTTTGACTTGTTGGCTGACGGCACCTTGCGTGACGTGCAGTTCCCCGGCGGCAAGCGTGAAGCTGTTATGGCGGGCGGCGGCGTCGAAGTAACGAAGCCAAGTCAGAAGTGAGGAAGATAGTAGCGAACGCATTAGTATTATTAATGATTAAATTAAAATAAATGAGTTGTGCCGTCATCATGGTTGACGAAGAATGCGGAATGAGTCATTCAGCGCTTCAAGACACGAAATATGCCAAAAATACTAGGGAAATCACTAATAAACGGAAAAAAGACGCAGCATGAGGTTAATGCTCCTCAGGTATGGGTAAACCCTGATGTCTGCAAATCAAGCGATGGAAAAATGTCGTCTGACATTAGTATGGCAGATGTGAAAGCCGCTGCGCAGCGGCTGGATCGTTTCGCTCCCGTATTGATGGCGCTGTTTCCCGAGTTGCGTGCCACGCAGGGAGTGATCGAGTCGGCGCTGTTGCCGTTGAACCATCTGCAGCAACCCCAGTTGCCAGGTGGCGCTGCCGCCGGCGCGCTGTGGATCAAGGCGGACCACGCGTTACCGGTTGCGGGTTCGATCAAGGCACGTGGGGGGATTCACGAGGTGCTCGAATTTGCCGAGTCCCTGGCGCATCGTCATGGTCTGCTGGACGGCGCACCTGATTACGGTGTGCTGGTCGGTGAGTCGGCGCGGACCCTGTTTGCACAATACGAGATTTCTGTCGGTTCGACCGGTAATTTGGGCTTGAGTATCGGCATCATGGCGTCCGCCCTGGGTTTTCGGGTGACGGTGCATATGTCCTCTGATGCCAAACAGTGGAAGAAGGACAAATTGCGCGCCAACGGCGTGGCCGTGCTCGAGTATGAAGGCGATTACGCGCAAGCGGTCGAGGCGGGCCGGCAACGTGCGGCGAGCGACGAGTTCAGCTATTTCGTCGATGACGAGCATTCGTTGTCGCTGTTCTTGGGTTATAGCGTGGCGGCATTGCGCTTGCAGCGACAGCTTGTTGAATCAGGCATCCAGGTCGACGCGACACACCCGCTGTTTATCTATCTGCCTTGTGGCGTCGGCGGCGCGCCGGCGGGTATCACTTTCGGTTGCAAACTGATTTTCGGTGATGCCGTCCATTGCTTTTTTGTGGAGCCGACTGCGGCGGCTTGCTTTCTGGCCGGTATGTCGAATCCGGATCGTCCGGGCATCTCGATCTATGACGTTGGCATGGATAACCAGACCGAGGCCGATGGGCTGGCAGTGCCGGTGGCTTCCGAACTGGCGTTGGCGCAGATGCGGCCCATGCTCTCGGGCGTCATGACGACGACCGACGACACCATGTTCGCGGATCTCTATCGTCTGCATGAGCAGGAAGGTATGAAGGTAGAGCCTTCTGCCGCTGCCTCATTGAGCGGCCCGCGCATGTTGTTATCCAGCGAAGCCGGCCTGGCTTACCTGCGGCAGCAGGGTTTGCTCCATCTCATGAATCAGGCCAATCACATTGCCTGGAGTACGGGCGGGTTGTTTGTGCCCGATCAGGAATACCGCGGTTTTCTCGAGCATGGACGGACTGTCGTCACCATGCCGTAACGGGCCATGCTCGGCTGTCATTATCAAAATTGAACTCAAGGGGAAATAAATGTCGATGAGTATTCGTTTTTCATTGCGCAAGGTCGCGTTGTCTGCGTTGGTGAGTGGCGCGTTCCTGGGCGCGGCGCCGGCCCTGCAAGCGCAAACGATCAATGCCGTCATGCATGCCAGCCTGCGGGTATTGGATCCCATCATGACCACGGCACACATCACGCGTAACCATGGATACATGATTTACGACACGTTGCTGGCGACTGATGGCAAGAACGAGATCAAGCCGCAGATGGTCGAGAAATGGGAGGTATCGGCGGATGGCAAGTCTTATACCTTTACGTTGCGTGATGGCCTGAAATGGCATGATGGCGCCGCTGTCAATGCTGAGGACTGTGTGGCGTCCATCAAGCGCTGGGCCGAGCAAGACAAGATGGGCCAGATGATGACGAGTCAGATGACAGAGATGAAAGTCATCGACGACAAGCGTTTTGTCATGACGTTTAAGGCACCGACGGATATCGCGTTGCGTGCGTTGGCCAAGCCCAGCGGTGTCGCGCCATTTATGATGCCCAAGCGCATCGCCGAGACGCCGTCCGGCCAGCCGATCAAGGAGTACATCGGCTCGGGGCCGTTCAAGATGGTGCAGGCCGAGTTCAAGCCGGGTTTGCAAGTTGTCTATGAGAAAAACACCGACTATGTTCCGCGTAGTGAGCCCGCCAGTGGGTTGGCCGGTGGCAAGGTGGTCAACGTGGATCGAGTCAAATGGGTGGCGATGCCCGATGCAATGACGTCGGTGAATGCCCTCATCAATGGCGAGGTCGATTATCTTGAGCAGATGCCTTATGACATGCTGCCGCTGGTCGAGAATAACGCCGACATCAAGCTGGAAGTGTTCGACCCGCACGGTTATCAGACCGTGATGCGTATGAATTTCCTGAATCCCCCGTTTGATAACAAGTTGATTCGCCAGGCCGCGATGCTTGCTGTTGACCAGGAAGACGTCTTGCAGGCGTTGATCGGCAACGACAAATACTACAAGACCTGCGCGGCCCTGTTTGGTTGTGGATTGCCTTATGAGAGCCAGGCCGGCGCGGATGTGACCGTCAAGGCCAATCTGGAGAAGGCGAAGGCCTTGTTGAAGCAGGCGAATTACGACGGTAAGCCCATTGTGATCCTGCAGCCTACCGACTCCGCGTCGGTCAGCCCGCAACCTGTGGTGATCGGTCAAGCCCTGAAGGCGGCGGGGTTTAACGTACAGATGCAAGCGATGGATTGGCAAACGCTGGTGACGCGACGCGCATCGCAGGCGCCGGTGTCCGAAGGTGGCTGGAATATTTTTGCGACCAACAACGTTATGGCCGAGGCCTCCGACCCGCTGCGTGCATTTGGCGTGGCAGCCAACGGCAAGAAGGCCTGGTTTGGCTGGCCGGATGTACCTGCGATCGAAGCGCTGCGCGAGAAGTTCGCGCTGACGTCGGATTTGGCGGAACAGAAGAAGCTGGCCAATGACATCCAGGAATTGGTGATCAGTGAGGGCGTGTTGCTGCCGATGGGCGAGTACTACGTGCCTGCCGCGCTGCGCAAGAATCTGTCGGATCCCATGACGGCCTCCGTTCCCGTGTTCTGGGGCATGAAAAAGACCGATAAGTGAGACGTCGATGATTAGCTTTATTCTGCGGCGGATGCTCGCTGTCCTGCCCGTCATGGCGATGGTGGCAGTGATTGTGTTCGCGATTCTGCGTCTAACCCCCGGAGATCCCGCGGCGATCATTGCGGGCGATGCGGCTACGGCCGAACAGCTCGAGCAGATCCGTCGGGTGATGGGGCTGGATCAGCCCATCTATGTGCAGTTCTTTATCTGGGTGGGTCAGTTGCTCAGCGGCAATCTGGGGGTGTCGTTGCTGTCGGGGACGGCTGTATCGGACATGATTGTGCAACGCATGGGGCCGTCGCTGGCGCTGTGCCTGAGCACGATCACGCTGTCCGTGTTGATTGCGGTGCCGCTGGGTATCTTGGCGGCCTGGCGTCAGGGCAAGCTCTTCGACCGGTTGGTGATGGCGACGTCGGTACTGGGTTTTTCCATACCGGTGTTCGTTACCGCCTATGTGCTGATTTTGTTCTTTTCGATCAATCTCGGCTGGTTTCCGGTTCAGGGGTACAAGCCCTTGTCAGAGGGTATCTGGCCGTTCATGAGATCACTGGTGTTGCCTACGCTGGCGCTGAGTACGGTGTACGTGGCATTGATCGCCCGGATCACGCGTACCAGCATCATCGAGGTCATGGGCGAGGACTTCATCCGCACCGCTCGCGCAAAAGGGTTGCGCGAGCGAAGCGTGTTGCTGGGGCATGCCCTGCGTAACGCGGCGGTTCCCATCGTCACCATCATTGGGGTGGGAGTCGCGCTGCTCATCAGTGGCGTCGTGGTGACCGAGTCGGTATTCAACTTGCCCGGACTCGGACGACTGGTGGTCGAAGCCGTGCTCGGACGCGATTATCCAGTGATTCAGGCGCTGATCCTGCTGTTCGCCTTCGTTTACGTACTCATCAACCTGGTTGTCGACACGCTCTATACCGTGTTTGATCCCCGTATCCGATACTGAGAAGCCCCTTATGTCGAACTCAGCTAATGCTGTGCTGGTAGCGCCAGCACCCGCTGCGTCGGGAGCGCAATCTCCGTTACGGCGTGTCCTGAAAAGTGGTCCGGTGATGATCGCGCTCGCGGTGTTGTGCCTGGTGGTGATCATGGCGCTGTTTGCACCGTGGTTGCATACCGTCGATCCGATGCAGATCGATCCGACGCAACGTTTGAAATCTATGTCCGCCGCTCACTGGTTGGGTACGGATGCTTATGGCCGCGATGTGTATTCGCGCGTGGTTTATGGCGCCCGGGTTTCGCTGACGGTCGGAATTGGTGTCGCGGTATTCAGCATGGTGGTCGGCCTGGCTATCGGCGTGGTGGCGGGTTATTTTCGGTGGGTGGACGCGATTGTGATGCGCATCATGGATGGCCTCATGGCCATTCCGGGTGTGCTGCTCGCGATCGCGCTGGTGTCGTTGTCCGGCGCAAGCCTGGCGACGGTGCTGATCGCCATTACGATTCCTGAGATTCCCCGCGTGGTGCGATTGGTGCGCAGCGTGATTCTGGGCGTACGCAATGAGCCCTATGTCGAGGCGGCCATCTCTCTGGGCACACCGACCTTTACGCTGATGCTGCGTCATCTGGTGCCCAACACCATCGCACCGCTGATCGTGCAGGGAACCTATGTGTTTGCCTCCGCTATCTTGACTGAGGCCATTCTGAGCTTTTTGGGTGCCGGCGTTCCGCCTGAGGTGTCCTCGTGGGGAAATATCATGGCCGAGGGGCGTTCGTTCTTTCAGCTGTTCCCCGGTCTGGTCTTGTTTCCCGGCATCTTGTTGTCGTTGACCGTACTGAGTGTGAATGTACTGGGTGATGCCATGCGCGATGCGCTCGATCCGCGCATGTCGCGTCGGCTGTGACGCGAGGAGTCGAAAAGAGATGGATACTGTAATGAACCCTCGAAGCGAATTGAGCGCCGCCCAGTCGCGCAGCCCCGTACTGAAAATCAGCGGGCTGACCGTACGCGTCTGTCATGACAATGACGAGGGCGTTGAGGATGCCAAGCGAGCGGGCCGGGCCGTGGTGCAGCGCCTGGATTTTGATGTTCATGCTGGCGAAACCGTTTGTATTGTGGGGGAATCGGGATCGGGCAAGTCGGTGACGTCCATGGCGACGATGGGCTTGCTGCCCAAAGGGGCACTCGTCGCGTCGGCCGGCAAGATCGAAATCGATGGCGAGGACGTTTTGAAGGTCTCGCCCAAACGCCTGCGCGAATTGCGTGCGTCGAAAATGGCGATGGTGTTCCAAGAACCGATGACTGCCTTGAACCCCGTACAGCGGGTGGGCGAGCAGGTCGACGAAGTCCTGCGCTTGCATACCAGGATCGGCCGTGCGCAGCGGCGGCGGCAAGTGATGGCCATGCTGGAGTCGGTGCATTTGCCCGATATCGAGCGTATCTATGACTCTTATCCGCATGAGTTGTCCGGTGGTCAGCGCCAGCGCATTGTGATTGCGATGGCGTTGATCCTGAAGCCTAAACTATTGATTGCCGACGAGCCGACGACAGCGCTGGATGTGACGACGCAAAAGCAGATCCTTGCGTTGATCCGCGAATTGCAGTCGGAAAACGGCACGGCCGTCGTATTCATTACCCACGATTTTGGGGTAGTGGCGGAGATTGCGGATCGCATCGTTGTGATGAATCAGGGCCGCGTCGTCGAGACGGGGCTGCGTGATGACATCTTGGCACGGCCGACGAAAGACTACACGCGGACCTTGGTATCGTCGGTGCCTAGTTTGATTCCCGTGACACGTAGTGCGCCGACCGGAGAGATAGTATTAAAGGTCGAAGCTCTGAATAAAATTTACGGCAAAAGTGGCTTCTTCAAGAAGGGAAAGCCCGTCGCTGCGGCGAGTGATATTGCGTTTGATATCAAGCGTGGCGAGATCGTGGGCATTGTGGGGGAATCGGGATCCGGCAAGTCGACGGTTGCCCGTTGCGTTGTGCGTCTCATTGATCCGACGTCGGGCACGGTCACGCTTGCCAACGAGAATATTGCTACTTTGGGGCGCAGTGCGTTGGCACCCATGCGCAAGCGCATCCAGATTGTTTTCCAAGATCCGTATCGCAGCTTGAACCCCCGGCGCAAAGTGGGCGAGTCCATTATCGAAGGGCTGTTGAACTACGGCACAACCCGTGCAGCCGCGGTAGAAAAGGCCGCCAACGCGTTAGCACTCGTGGGCTTGCCTGCCGATTCAGTCGAGCGCTATCCACATCAATTTTCGGGCGGCCAACGCCAGCGGATCTGCATCGCGCGCGCGCTCGTGATGGAACCCGATATCCTGGTGGCCGACGAAGCCGTTTCCGCATTGGACGTCTCGGTACAGGCGCAGGTGCTCGACTTACTGGAAGAGGTGCGCCAGCGGGTGGGTATCGGCGTCTTGTTCATCACGCATGATCTACGTGTGGCCTCGCAAATTTGCGACACCATCGTCGTGATGCAGCACGGCCGCATTGTCGAGGCGGGCACGGCAGAGAAGGTATTGACTCAACCGCAGCAGGCCTATACCCGCGCCTTGATTGACGCGGCACCCGGTCGAGGCTGGGATTTTAAGAACTTCTGCGCGCAATCCATCGCGGCAGCAGCGACATCCTCACATTGAATTTCAGAGAAATCGGAGAATAGCGTCATGGCACGCATTGTGTATGGTGGTTTTCAGCACGAAACGAACACATTTGCCCCGGACAAGGCGGACTGGCGCGCGTTTGAGCTGGGCGGTGGTTGGCCGGGCATTGTGTCGGGAGAGGCCGTATGGCCCGCCGTTGGCGGCGCCAATATCCCCGCGGCAGGTTTTGTGCAGGCTGCGTTGGATGCGGGCGATACGGTGATTCCCACCACGTGGTGTGCGGCGAGCCCATCGGCTCATGTGACCAAAGCGGCTTACGAAAAAATCGCCGGCATGATTCTGGATGGCATCAAAGCGGCCATGCCTGTTGATGCGGTGTATCTGGATCTGCACGGCGCGATGGTGGCCGAGCATTTTGATGATGGCGAAGGTGAGCTCTTGCGCCGGGCGCGTGCGTTGATCGGCCCGGATGTGCCCTTGTTTGCCACGCTGGATTTGCACGCCAATGTGACGCGTCAAATGCTGGCCCAGGTGGATGCACTGGTGGCTTATCGTACGTACCCGCACGTCGACATGGCCGAGACAGGGCGCCGTGCTCATGCATTATTGGGTGTGCGTCTGGCGTCGGGCAAGCGACCGGTGCTGGCGATGCGTCCGCTGAAGTTTTTGATCCCGATCTGTTGGCAGTGCACAGATATTGAGCCGGCGCGAGGGCTGTATGACTTGCTGGAGGTCATCGAGAAAGACGCGTTGCATGTGTCGTTCGCGACGGGATTTCCGGCGGCGGATTTTGATGAATGCGCACCGGTGGTGTGGGCGTATGGCAGCGATCAAGCTAGTGCGGACGCCGCGGCAGACAAACTGGCCGACGCCGTTAATGCGGCCGAGGCCACTTTTGCCGGAAAACTCTACACGCCGGACGAGGCCGTGCAGTATGCGATGCAGGCTGCCAAGTCGGCCTCACGCCCGATCGTTATCGCAGATGGCCAAGACAATCCTGGGGCAGGTAGTAACTCGGATACGACGGGTATGTTGCGTGCCTTATTACGCAATGGGGCGGAACGCGCCGCCATCGGTCTGATCGTGGATCCTGCCGCGATTGAGAAAATACACGCGGTCGGCCAAGGAAAGACGATGCGTGTTGCCATCGGTGGTAATGCGGGCTTGCCTGACGACCAGCCTTTTGAGGGCGATTTTTTCATCGAGCATGTTTCTGACGGAAAATTCGATGCGACCGGTCCTTTCTATCGCGGCTTTCGTCTGGATGTCGGGCCGGCAGCGTGTCTGCGTCTGGATGGCGTGCGTGTGGTGGTGTCTTCTTACAAGGTGCAAATGGCTGATCAGGCGATGTTCCGCTTTGCGGGTATCGAACCGACCGAACAGAATATCTTGGTCGTGAAGAGCGCGGTGCATTTCCGGGCGGATTTCACGCCGATTGCCGAAGAAATCATTGTGGCGGCGGCCCCAGGGTCCATGCCGATGATTATTGAGCAATTGCCGTGGAAGCATTTGGCGCCCGATATGCGTTTGGGACCCTGCGGACGGCCGTTTGGCGAGAAGTAGAACGTGTCTTTGAAGCGTTGACGACAAGTATCCTGTCGCCACACAAGGGGGGCTACCGGTATGCTGGCCGGCCGCACCCCGTTTCACATTCAGGCACTGACGCGGGACGTTTGCGGCGCATGCCGTGTGCGTCGTCGGCTGAACATAGCCAGAATGGCACCCAGGCCGATGGCGACAAGCACAATGCCAGCCGCGGTGAAGCCCAGCCATGCCAATCCATAGTGATCAATGATGGCGCCACCGACCACGGCGCCCAGACCGATACCGATGTTGGCGCCCGAAATATTGAGTGCGGCGGCGAATGCCGGGGCATTGGGCGCGGATTTCATCACGCGGACGTGGCATGCCGTAAATAACGCTGCTTGCGCGATCCCCCAGACACCTAGCGCCAGTGTCAGTAGGCCCGGCGAGTGAATGCTGGGTCCCAATGCGATCAAACCGATCGTCATCAATCCGGAGAACAACAAGGTGGCGCCCAATGCGCTGCGATCGGCGAGCCGGCCGGCGGCCAAATTGCCGATCAGTCCGATCGCGCCGAATGCCATCAGGCTCCAACCCACCCATTGACCGTTGAAACCCGCTAGACGTTCCAGCATATCGGCCAGATAGGTGTAGGCGGTGAACATGCCGGTAAAGATCAGCAGCGACAATAAGACGTGACCCACGACAACGGGATCGCGCAGGATGCGCAGTTGCGTACGTAGTTTGACGGGTTGGGCTTGCTGCGGTGGGCGAGGGAAAAGCGCCCACAACATCAATGCCTTGGCGAAGGCAACGATAGCCAGCACGCCAAAGGCGGTGCGCCATCCAAAGGCATCGGAGATCAGGACGCCAATCGGGATGCCAAAGACCGTTGCGGCGACGATGCCGAATCCCACCATTGAAATGGCGCGGCCGGCGCGCGCGGGACCCGCGAGTTCAATCGCGGTAGCGCTGGCCAGTGACCAAAACACGGGTAACGCCAGGGCAGGGACGAAACGCGCCAGCGCCATGACCCAGATGTTGGGTGCCAATGCCGCGACGGTATTGGAAAGGCCAAATAGCACTAATGTGCCGACGAATAGCCGTTTGCGGTCGACATTGCTGGCCAGCGCCGTGAGAAACGGCCCCGCGGTGGCGATCGTAAAGGCGAACAGCGTGACGAGCAGGCCTGCCTGGGAGACGGTGATATGCAGGTCACGTGCCAGCGGGGGTAGTATCCCGACGATGAGAAATTCTGTCGTCAAGATAGTGAACCCTGCAGTCGAAAGCAGCAGAATAGGTAAGAGCATGGGTATACGGTGTGCTGTGCCGATGAGGGCGGAAATGGCGGGCGACGGCAGATGTCGCGTCGATCCGGATATCAGGGGTACGCAAGTAACGGCGCGGCGTTGCACACGGCAGGCGTGCACAACGCACGAACGGCACGTTGGGGAGATTCAGGCGCTAGCGTATATTGGCCTGACGAGCGAATAAAGAGGGTTTTTTCGGCATGACTATTCGAATGAAACGAACAGTCATGCTCCAGCGAATACTGATCGTGAAAAGCGGCTGGATCAGATCGGATGGGGGGACGGGTTTAGCGCGCGTCTCTGGATAGATCTTTGGGTAATAACGGCTCGATTGCGCCCCAAAGTTCGCCGGGCGTGGTGGCGCAGGCGTCGGCGGACCAGGAGATGACGTCTTCGTCTTGTCCCAGGTAGCCATAGGCGGCAGCCACGGCGGGCATGCCGGCGGCGTGTGCGGCCTGGATATCACGCAGGTCGTCGCCGACATAGACGCAACGGTCCGTGGCGTAACCTGCTTCTTGGGCGGCATGCTGTAGCGGCAAGGGATGCGGTTTGGCGTGTTCGGTGGTGTCGCCGCAGACCAGCACCGCACTGTGGCGAGTCAGGCCCAGAAATTCGACGATAGGTAGCGTCAGATGGGTGACTTTGTTGGTGACGATTCCCCAGGCCAGGCCGCGCGCTCGGATATTGTCGAGCAGGGCATCGACACCAGGAAAGAGCCGGCTATGGACGGTCGATTCGGCGGCATAGTCTTCGAGAAACTGCAGGCGGGCAGGTTCGTAGTCGGGGTGATCGGGCAACAGGCCAAGTGCAACACGTATCAGGCCACGGGCGCCTTGCGACGCGACGGGCCGCAGGTCTTCGTAGGGCAGAGGCTCCATGCCGCGACGCGTGCGTTGTCGATTGGCGGCTGCGGCGAGGTCGGGGGCGGTATCGGCCAGGGTGCCGTCGAAGTCGAACAGAATCAGGGCGCTCATTTGCGGGTGGCCATTAGATAGTTGACCGAGGTGTCGTTGGACAAGCTGTACACCTTGGTAATCGGGTTGTATTCCATGCCTCGCATGCTGGTCGGTTGCAGGTCGGCCTGGCGGGCGGATGCCGCCAGCTCGCTGGGCTTGATGAACTGATTGTGACTATGGGTGCCGCGCGGCAGCAGGCCCAGGATGTATTCCGCGCCCAGAATGGCGAACAAAAAAGATTTGGGGTTGCGGTTTAGCGTGGAAAAGAACACCCAGCCACCGGGTTTGACCAGGGCGGCGCAGGCGCGGACTACCGAGCCGGGGTCGGGGACATGCTCAAGCATTTCCATGCAGGTGACCACGTCATACTGCCCGGGCTGCTCGTCGGCGAGATCTTCGACCGGAACGGCGCGGTAGTCGACCTTGACGCCGGATTCCAGGCCATGGAGCCGGGCAATTTTGAGCGAACGCTCGGCCAGGTCGATGCCGGTGACGGTGGCGCCCGCGGCGGCCATGCTTTCGGACAAGATGCCGCCACCGCAGCCGACGTCCAGCACGTTTTTGCCGGCCAGGCTGCCCGCGCATTCTTGAATCCAGTTCAGACGCAGGGGATTGATGGCATGCAGTGGCTTGAATTCGCTTTCGGGATCCCACCAGCGAGCGGCCAAAGCAGCGAATTTATCTAATTCGGCTTGGTCGGCGTTGACGCCGGGGCGGGTCGAAGTGGCAGCGGATTGGGTCATGGGCAACAAGCGTAGCGGCGCGCGATGACGCCGAAATGAAAAGGGGCCAGGCAGCGAACCCCCGCGACAATAACAAAGGGCCTCGCAAGCGAGGCCCTTCATTGTAGCGGTTAGCTCAGCAATTAGTTGCTGCGGCTGCCCACGATTTCAACTTCTACGCGACGGTTTTGGGCACGGCCTTCACGCGTCTTGTTCGAAGCCACGGGCTGCAATTCGCCCTTGCCTTCGGTGTAGATGCGGTTGGGGTCGATACCCTTGCCGACCAAGTAGGACTTGACCGAAGCAGCACGGCGCTCGGACAGACCTTGGTTGTAGGCTTCGGTGCCGATCGAGTCGGTGTGGCCAACGGCAATGATCGTTTCGAGGTTGATGCCCTGAGCTTGCTGGGCAACTTGATCCAACAACTGACGGCCTTCCGGCTTCAGGGTGGACTTGTCGAAATCAAAGAACGTATCAGCGTTGAATACGACCTTGGTGGCCATGGGCGCGGGCTTGGGAGCCTGAGCGACCGGTACGCCATCGCAGCCCGGGATGCCGGTAGCCGGCGTCCAGAACGCATCGCGCCAGCACAGTTCATTCGTGCCGTTCATCCACACGTCGCCAAACGGATTGCGCCAGTTGTCCACCGTTTGCGCGGAAGCAGCACCGGCAGCCGTAACGGCAGCGAAGGCGAGCGCCAGAGCGAATTTGGAGGGTTTGTTCATGTTTCTCCTCGTTGAGCTTGAAGCTGGATAAGTAGACTCGCAGCGAATCCCCGCCGCATATCAGGAAACGGGGTCAGTATAGCAACGCTCAGAAAAGGTTCAAAGAATCGCTACTGAGTCTCCTGCGTGCTGGAAGCAATGTTAAGCGATTTGGTGGGCTTTGGCTCCCCTGAAAGGGCGCATTAATGCTGGATATGAGCTTTTATTCTCTGTGGGGTGGCAGGGATGTTGGTTTTTGGCAACAGAGAGGCAGGGAGGGCAGTGCAAGACGGCAGACTGCGGGCGCGGGTTAGCGAGGTAAAGGGTCCTTGGGATTCAGATGATAGAATTTCCTGTTTACCCAGCCCGGGTTTCTCTCTTTACACGATTCAGTCGCTATATATATGGATTCCTTTGCCAAGGAGACGCTTCCGGTTTCGCTGGAAGAAGAGATGCGCCGCAGTTACCTTGATTACGCCATGAGCGTGATCGTGGGGCGTGCGCTGCCAGATGTGCGCGACGGGTTAAAGCCCGTGCACCGACGCGTGCTCTACGCGATGCATGAACTCAACAATGATTGGAACCGCGCTTATAAGAAGTCGGCTCGTATCGTTGGTGACGTAATCGGTAAATACCACCCGCACGGTGACCAGTCGGTATACGACACGATTGTGCGTATGGCGCAGGATTTTTCCATGCGCTATATGTTGGTCGACGGCCAGGGTAACTTTGGCTCGGTCGACGGCGACAGCGCCGCGGCCATGCGTTACACCGAAATCCGTCTGGCCAAGATCGCCCACGAGTTGCTTGCCGATATCGACCAGGAAACGGTCGATTTTGGCCCTAACTACGACGGCAGCGAGCAAGAGCCGCTGCTGTTGCCCTCGCGCCTGCCCAACCTGCTGGTCAACGGCAGCTCGGGCATCGCCGTGGGGATGGCGACCAATATTCCGCCGCATAACCTCCAGGAGGTGGTCGACGGCTGTCTCTATTGCCTGCGTAATCCGGAATGCACGATCGACGAGCTGATCGAGCTTATTCCTGCGCCTGATTTCCCTACCGGCGGCATTATTTACGGCATGGTCGGGGTGCGCGACGGTTACCGCACGGGCCGTGGGCGCTTGATCATGCGTGCCAAGACGCACTTCGAAGACATGGAAAAGGGCAACCGGCAGGCCATCGTGGTCGATGCCATCCCCTATCAGGTCAACAAAAAGACGTTGCAAGAGCGCATCGCCGAGCTGGTCAACGAAAAGAAAATCGAAGGCATTTCCGATATTCGCGATGAGTCCGACAAAGACGGCATGCGTCTGGTCATTGAGCTCAAGCGTGGCGAGGTGCCCGAGGTCATTCTTAATAATCTGTATAAGAACACCCAGCTGCAAGACACCTTCGGGATGAACCTGGTGGCGCTGGTCGATGGTCAGCCGCGCTTGCTGAACCTGAAACAGCTGATCAGCTATTTCCTGCAGCATCGTCGCGAAGTCGTCACGCGCCGCACGGTTTTTCAATTGCGCAAGGCGCGCGAACGCGGGCACGTGCTCGAAGGCCTGGCCGTCGCGCTCGCCAATATCGACGATTTCATTGCCATCATCAAGGCTGCGCCGACCCCGCCGGTCGCGCGCCAGGAATTGATGGCGCGTACTTGGGATTCGTCTCTGGTGCGCGAAATGTTGTCGCGTGTGGACAGCGATGAGATCGGCGGAAGTGCCGCGTTCCGTCCCGAAGACTTGCACGAGAGTTTCGGTTTGCAGGGCGACGGCCTGTATCGTCTCAGCGATACGCAGGCGCAGGAAATCCTGAATATGCGCCTGCAACGCTTGACCGGCCTCGAGCAGGACAAGATCGTTGGCGAGTACAAAGACATCATGGCCACCATTGCCGATTTGCTCGACATCCTGGCCAAGCCCGAGCGTATTACCACCATCATCAGCGATGAACTTCAGGCGATCAAAGCCGAGTTTTCGACTGGCGCCAAAGACTCGCGCCGTTCGGAGATCGAGCTCAATGCCACCGAGCTCGATACCGAAGACCTGATCACCCCCACCGATATGGTGGTGACGCTGTCGCACACGGGCTATATCAAGAGCCAGCCTTTGTCCGAGTACCGCTCGCAAAAACGCGGTGGCCGCGGCAAGCAGGCGACAGCGATGAAGGAAAACGACTGGATCGACCAACTCTTCATTGCCAACACGCACGATTACCTGTTGTGCTTCTCCGATCGTGGCCGTGTGTATTGGCTCAAGGTCTGGGAGGTTCCCCAGGGGACCCGCAACTCGCGTGGCAAGCCCATCGTCAATATGTTCCCGCTGCTCGACGGCGAAAAGATCACCGTCGTGTTGCCCGTGAAGGAATTCAGCGAGGACACTTACGTCTTTATGGCGACGTTGCGCGGCACGGTCAAGAAGACGCCGTTGTCGGATTTCTCCAATCCGCGCAAGGCCGGCATTATCGCCGTGGGCCTGGACGAGGGGGATTACCTGATCGGCGCCGACCTGACCGACGGCAAGCATGACATTATGTTGTTCTCTGATGCCGGCAAGGCCGTGCGTTTTGACGAAAACGACGTACGCCCGATGGGCCGTAATGCGCGTGGTGTGCGCGGCATGACGCTCGAGGAAGGCCAGACCGTGATTTCGCTGTTGGTCGCTGGCGACGAGTCGCAAAGCGTGCTGACCGCCACCGAAAACGGCTACGGTAAACGTACCTCTATCGTCGAGTACACCCGCCATGGTCGCGGTACCAAGGGCATGATCGCGATCCAGACCTCGTCGCGCAATGGCAAGGTCGTGGGGGCGGTGCTGGTGATGCCGTCCGACGAGATCATGCTGATCACGACGGGTGGCGTGCTGGTGCGTACCCGCGTGAGCGAGATCCGCGAGATGGGGCGTGCGACGCAGGGCGTGACGTTGATCAGCGTTGATGACGGCAGCACCTTGTCGGGTGTGCGGCGCGTGGTAGAAAGCGACGCCGATGCCGACGGCGATGAGCAAGAGGACGCCGACGCCGCCAGTGGCGATGCCGACGTGTCCGAACCGACTGAACCTACGGAGCAATAATGGCTCGTCCCTGGAACTTTTCGGCGGGGCCGTCGGCCCTGCCTGAAGTGGTGTTGCAGCAGGCCGCTGCCGAGATGCTGGATTGGAACGGCAGCGGGATGTCCGTGATGGAAATGAGCCATCGCGGCAAGCACTTTGTGCAAATTTGCGATACCGCCGAAGCCGATCTTCGCGAGCTGCTGGGCGTGCCGACGGATTACGCGGTGATGTTCATGCAGGGCGGCGGATTGGGCGAGAACGCGATTGTGCCGATGAACCTGATCGGCCGACGTGGTAACGCGGCGGCGGATTTTGTGTTGACGGGGCATTGGTCGACGCGCTCCCATAAAGAAGCCGGCCGTTACGGCGATACGCATATTGCCGCCAGCAGTGGCGTGGCCGCCGAGCTCGATGGGGCAGAGCACGCGCCCTGGACCTGGGTGCCGCCAGTCGATACCTGGAATGTCCGTTCCGAGGCGGCCTATCTTCATCTGTGCAGCAACGAAACCATTCATGGTGTCGAGTTCACGGACTGGCCGGATTTGGGTGCATTGGGTGCGCCGGATGTTCCGTTGGTGGTCGATGCTTCGTCGCATTTCCTGTCGCGCCCGATGGATGTCGGTCGTACCGGCCTGATGTTTGCCGGGGCACAGAAAAATGCGGGCCCCGCAGGCGTCACGATGGTGGTGGCTCGCCGTGATCTGATCGGGAAAGCCCTGCCGATTTGCCCCTCGGCGTTTGATTACGCCAATGTGGCGGCCGAGCACTCTCGCTATAACACCCCGCCGGCATTTGCGATTTATGTGGCGGGCCTGGTGTTCAAGTGGGTCAAGGCGCAGGGTGGGGTGGTCGGCATCGAAGCCGCCAATCGCGCCAAGGCGGACCTGTTGTACGGCTATCTGGATAGCACGTCTTTTTATCGCAACCCCGTTCACGTTTCGGCGCGTTCGCGTATGAACGTGCCGTTCGTCTTGCGCGACGAGTCGCGCAACGATGCCTTCTTGCAAGGTGCAGAGGCTGCAGGGCTGACGCAGCTCAAGGGGCACAAGAGCGTGGGGGGCATGCGTGCCTCTATTTACAACGCAATGCCTCTTGAGGGCGTGCAGGCGTTGGTTGATTACTTGAAAGAATTCGAGCGCCGTTATGGATGATTCCCTGCAGGCCAAGCTCAAGCCGTTGCGTGAGCGTATTGATGCAATCGACGAGCAGATTCTGGAGCTGTTGTCGCAGCGCGCCCGTGCCGCGCAAGACGTCGGCGAGGTCAAACACGCCGCGGCGGTGGATGGCCCGGTCCTGCGCCCGGAGCGCGAAGCCCAGGTCATTCGACGTTTGCAACAGCTCAATCGCGGGCCGTTTCCCCGTGACGCGATCGCGTCGGTCTGGACCGAAGTGATTTCTGCCTGCCGTGGACTGGAACGGGGCATGACCGTGGCTTATTTAGGGCCACGGGGGTCGTTTTCAGAACAGGCGGCGTTTGAGCATTTTGGCCATTCGGTGCAACCGCTGCCGTGCCCGTCGTTCGACGAGGTGTTTCGCGCGGTAGAGGCCGGTCAGGCAGACGTGGGGATGGTGCCGGTGGAAAACTCTACCGAAGGCGCCGTCAACCGCAATCTGGATCTGCTTTTGAGCACGCCGTTGAAAATCCTGGGTGAGCACTCGTTGGACATCCGCCACTGTCTGATGACACAGTCAGGCACGATGGAAGGGGTGACGGCGGTCGCCGCGCACCCGCAAGCCCTGGCGCAGTGCCAAGGTTGGTTGAGCCGCAATTATCCGGGGCTGGAGCGCGTCGCGGAGTCCAGCAATTCCGAGGCAGCGCGCGTGGCCGCCGAGAATCCCGCGATCGCGGCGATCGCGGGCGAAACGGCCGCGCCTGCCTGGAAGCTGCAGATTGTCGAGGCGGGTATTCAAGATGACCCGAACAACCGCACCCGTTTTTTGGCGGTCGGCGATTTCCAGCCACTGGCCAGTGGCAAGGACAAGACCAGCGTGATTTTGGCCGTGCCCAATCGGGCGGGCGCGGTCTATGACATGTTGGCGCCGATGGCAGCCAATGGCGTGTCCATGAGCCGTTTCGAGTCGCGTCCTGCGCGTACCGGTCAGTGGGAATACTATTTCTACGTGGATATGCTGGGCCATCGCGATGATCCGCAATTGGCGCGCGCGTTGGCCGACTTGCAATCCCAGGTGGCGTTCCTCAAGGTATTGGGCTCGTATCCGGCGCAGTGATGTCGCGGTGGGTTCGTGGTGAGCCCGCCGTCCTGCTGTGTTGGTTTTTCAGGTATTAATCATCGATTTTGCAGCAATTTGCTGCAGTCATTTTGCAGTCACTTTTTTGCGCACGCGTACGCCCTCATGACTACCGCTATCAAGCCGTTAACTGCCCCTGCCCACGTTAGCGCCATTGCGCCTTATCAAGCAGGTAAACCCATTGATGAACTGGCTCGCGAATTCGGACTGAATCCGGCCGACATCATCAAGCTGGCCTCTAACGAAAATCCGTTGGGCATGCCGGCGTCAGCGCGCGAGGCGCTGGTCGTGGCGGCCGATTCGCTGGGGCGCTACCCCGATCCCAACGGCTTTGATCTCAAGGCGGCGCTGGCTGATCGTTATGGCGTGCCGATGAACTGGATCACGCTCGGCAACGGGTCGAACGATATCCTGGAAATTGCGGCGTTGGCCTTGCTGGAGCCCGGCGCCTCAGCCGTATATGCGCAGCATTCCTTTGCGGTTTACCGGTTGGCGACGCAGGCGCGAGGCGCACGTCATATCCAGGTGCCTGCACGTGACTATGGCCACGATCTGGATGCCATGTTTGCGGCGATCGAAGACGACACCCGTCTGGTATTTATCGCCAATCCCAATAATCCCACCGGTACGTTCGTACCTGGGGCGGAAATCGCCGAGTTTCTCGAGCGTGTGCACCAAGCGCACGGCGACCGTGTCACGGTCGTGCTGGACGAGGCTTATAACGAGTATCTGGAACCCGAGTTGCGTTTTGATAGTGTGGCGTTGGTGCGGCAGTATCCCAACCTGATCGTGTCGCGCACGTTCTCTAAAGCCTATGGTCTGGCGGGGTTGCGCGTGGGGTTTGCCGTGGCTCAGCCGACATTGACCGATTTGCTGAATCGGGTGCGTCAGCCGTTCAACGTGAATACGCTGGCCCAGACGGCCGCGATCGCGGCGTTGGCAGATGCGGATTTTCTGGCGCGTTCCTACGCCTTGAACAAGGCGGGCAAGCAACAGTTGTGCGAGGCATTCGATCGCCTGTCGCTGCGCTATGTGCCCAGCTATGGCAACTTTGTGTTGGTGCACGTGGGAGACGCGGCACGTATTAATGTCGAGTTGCTCAAGCGTGGCGTCATCGTGCGTCCGGTCGGGGGCGATGGTTTGCCCGAGTGGCTGCGTGTTTCTATCGGGTTGCCCGAGGAAAACCAGCGGTTCATCGCCGCGTTGACGGAAGTCTTGGCGATATGACGCTGACCGCGGCAAGTGGTGTTGCGCAGGGGGCCGATGGCCCCCTGATTCCTGTCCTGGCGGTGGTCGGCGTTGGCCTGATTGGCGGCTCGGTGGCCTTGGCATTGCGCGAAGCGGGGCAGGTCGGGCGGGTGCTCGGCGTAGGCCGCAACGCACAATCATTGACCCGGGCTCAGGCCCTGGGCTTGATCGATGAGGTGGCCACGCCTGAGCAGGCGGCCGCCGAGGCGGATGTCGTGTTGCTTGCAATGCCTGTGGGGGGCGTGCGGGCCGCGTTGACGCAGATGCGTCCGCACCTGCGCCCCGAGACGTTGCTGACGGACGCGGGCAGTACCAAACTTGAGATCGTCGAGGCCGCACGAGCGGTGCTGGGCGATCGTATCGGACAGTTTGTTCCGGGCCACCCCATCGCAGGCGCGGAGCGCAGCGGTCCCGAAGCAGCCAGCGCCACCTTGTATCGTCACCGTACGGTCATATTGACGCCGTTGCCCGAAAATACCTCAGGTGGCGTCGCGCGCGTGCGCGAGCTATGGCAGGCTTGTGGCGCCCGTGTGTTCGAGATGGAGGCCCAGGCGCATGATCGCGTGCTGGGGTCTATCAGCCACATGCCCCATTTGCTGGCGGCCGCTTATATGGCCCAGGTGGCAGGCGCTGACGATGCGGCGCTGCGACTGACGCTGGCGGGGACGGGATTCCGGGATTTCACCCGCATTGCGGCGGGTTCGCCCGAGATGTGGCGTGATATTTTTCTGTCTAATCGCGATGCGCTGCGCGTCGAGCTGGGCTCAGTGCGCGCGGTGTTGGACGAGATGGAACGCGCGATGGTTCAGGGCGACGGTGAGGCGCTCGAAGCGTTGCTGTTGCGGGCCGCGCAGGCGCGCCGCAATTGGCGTAAGGAGTAGTTTTCATGGCCGGACAGCCATTTCTTGATTTGCCCCGTGCCCGGCGCGCGCGTGGTCAGCTCGCTTTGCCGGGCTCGAAAAGCATTTCCAACCGCGTACTGCTGCTGGCTGCGCTGGCGGCCGGACGTACCGATATCTCGGGTCTGCTGGACTCGGACGATACGCGGGTGATGTTGGCCGCTCTGCGGCAGTTGGGTGTCGTGGTGACCGACACCGGCCCGGGTTGCGTGACTGTGACAGGCGCGGGGCGGTTTCCGGTGAAGCAGGCCGATTTGTTTTTGGGGAATGCGGGGACGGCGTTTCGACCGTTGACGGCGGCGCTGGCCCTGATGGGCGGTCAATATCGCTTGTCGGGTGTGCCGCGCATGCACGAGCGGCCTATCGGTGACCTGATTGATGCGCTGCGCCAATGGGGGGCGGAAGTCCGCTACGCCGGGCAGCAAGGGTATCCCCCTCTGGAAATCGGTGCTGGCGAGATCCGGTCTGATGCGGCCATTAGTGTGCAAGGGTCGGTGTCCAGCCAGTTTTTGACCGCCTTGCTGATGGCAGCGCCGGTGTTGGCACAAGAAAGCGATCACCCGGTCGTCATTGAGGTGACGGGCGAGTTGATCTCCAAGCCCTATATCGAGATCACCCTGAACTTGATGGCGCGCTATGGTGTACCGGTGCGTCGCGACGGATGGCGGCGATTCACGATTGAGGCGGGCTCGGCGTATCGCAGTCCGGGCGCGATGGCGGTCGAAGGGGACGCTTCGTCCGCTTCGTATTTTCTGGCCTTGGGCGCTATTGGGGGCGGCCCGCTACGAGTGACCGGTGTGAGCGCCGATAGTATCCAGGGCGACGTGGCCTTTGCGCAAACCTTGGTCGAGATGGGGGCCCGGATCGAATACGGCCCTGACTGGATCGAGGCACGCGGGGTCCGCGTGGCGCAGGGCCAGCGGCTAAAGGCTTTTGATACGGATTTCAATTTAATTCCCGACGCGGCAATGACGGCCGCCGCGCTGGCGCTGTTTGCGGATGGCCCTTGTCGGCTGCGTAACATCGGCAGTTGGCGTGTCAAGGAAACTGATCGTATTCATGCCATGCATACCGAATTAACCAAATTGGGCGCGACGGTAGAGTCGGGCCCAGACTGGTTGCAGATCACGCCGCCGACCCAGGACGGGTGGCGTGATGCCCACATCGGCACATGGGACGATCACCGGATGGCGATGTGCTTTTCGCTGGCGGCCTTTGGGCCGGCCGCGGTGCGCATCCTGGACCCGGATTGCGTGAGCAAGACCTTTCCGGACTATTTTGACGTCTATGCCGGGCTGGTGTCCGGTACGGATACGGATTGATATGACGACCCATGCTGTCATGCCCCCTGAAAGCACTAAGACGCCAGTGCCTGTGATTGCGATTGACGGCCCCACTGCCTCCGGCAAGGGAACGATCGCGCATCGTGTTGCCGCCGCGCTGGGTTGGGCCACACTGGATAGTGGCGCGTTGTATCGCCTGACCGCTTTGGCGGCGCTGGATCGCAGTTTGTCCGCCGACGACGAAGCCGGTGTCGCGGAGGTGGCGCGCGCGTTGGACGTTCGTTTTTACGGCGGCCGGATTTTCCTCGAGAACAACGAGGTCAGCGACGCGATTCGCCAGGAGCAGGTCGGCAATTTTGCGTCGCGCATTGCCGCCTATCCCGCGGTACGGCAAGCGCTGCTTGAGCGTCAACGGGTATTTCGCGTGCCGCCTGGGCTCGTGGCCGATGGCCGGGACATGGGTACGGTGGTGTTCCCGGACGCCGCGCTCAAGGTATTTTTGGTGGCCGACGTTCAGGCACGGGCAGAAAGACGTTGTAAGCAGTTGATCGAAAAGGGAATTTCTGCTAATCTTGACGACCTTCTGCGCGATATGCGCGAACGCGACGCTCGTGATACGCAGCGTAGCGTGGCGCCTCTCGTGGCGGCCACCGATGCCCACGTGCTGGATTCGTCTTCGTTGACGATCGAGCAAACGGTGCAAGCGGTGCTCGATTTTTGGAAGGGTACCTGACAGTTTTCCGTCCCTGGTGGCGGTTCGTGGTTTACGGGCATGTGCCCGGGGCTATCGGATCCCGCCGGGTTCATTCACTCCACTGTCGCGGGCAATCCGCTTCGGTGTGTTTTTAATGGCCATTTTGGCCCAATGGATTTCAACCCCATGTCTTCCGTTTCCACCCCCGCCACCGGCAGCGAAAGCTTCGCCGACCTCTTTGCAGAAAGCCTCAAGAGCCAGGACATGAAGTCTGGCGAAGTCATCAGCGCCGAAGTCGTTCGCGTTGATCATAACTTCGTCGTCGTCAATGCCGGCCTGAAGTCCGAAGCCCTGATCCCGCTCGAAGAATTCCTGAACGACCAGGGTGAGCTCGAGGTACAACCTGGCGATTTCGTCTCGGTGGCCATCGATTCCCTGGAAAACGGCTACGGCGACACCATCCTGTCGCGTGACCGCGCCAAGCGCCTGTCGGCCTGGCTGCAACTGGAACAAGCCCTCGAAAACGGCGAATTGGTTACCGGCACCATCACCGGCAAGGTCAAGGGCGGCCTGACCGTCATGACCAACGGCATCCGTGCATTCTTGCCGGGTTCGCTGGTCGACCTGCGTCCCGTCAAGGACACGACCCCGTACGAAGGCAAGACCCTCGAATTCAAAGTCATCAAGCTCGATCGCAAGCGTAACAACGTCGTGTTGTCGCGCCGCCAAGTGCTGGAAGCCAGCATGGGCGAAGAGCGCCAAAAACTGCTCGAAACCCTGCACGAAGGCGCAGTGGTCAAGGGCGTGGTCAAGAACATCACCGACTACGGTGCGTTCGTCGACCTGGGCGGTATCGACGGCCTGCTGCATATCACCGATATGGCATGGCGCCGCGTGCGTCACCCCTCCGAAGTCCTGCAAGTGGGTCAGGAAGTCGAAGCCAAGGTCCTCAAGTTCGATCAGGAAAAGAGCCGCGTCTCGCTGGGCGTCAAGCAATTGGGCGAAGACCCGTGGGTGGGCCTGGCCCGTCGTTACCCGCAAGGCACCCGCCTGTTCGGCAAGGTGACCAACCTGACCGACTACGGTTCGTTCGTCGAAGTCGAAGCCGGCATCGAAGGTCTGGTGCACGTCTCCGAAATGGACTGGACCAACAAGAACGTCGATCCGCGCAAGGTCGTGACCCTGGGCGAAGAAGTCGAAGTCATGGTTCTCGAGATCGACGAAGATCGTCGCCGTATCTCGTTGGGCATGAAGCAATGCCGTCAAAACCCCTGGGAAGAGTTCGCCACCAACTTCAAGCGTGGTGACAAGGTCCGTGGCGCCATCAAGTCGATCACCGACTTTGGCGTGTTCGTTGGCCTGCCTGGCGGTATCGATGGCCTGGTGCATTTGTCCGACCTGTCGTGGGCCGAGACCGGTGAAGACGCCGTTCGCAACTTCAAGAAGGGCGACGAAATCGAAGCCGTGGTTCTGGGCATCGATACCGACAAGGAACGCATCTCGCTGGGTATCAAGCAGCTCGAAGGCGATCCTTTCAACAACTTCGTTGGTACCTACGACAAGGGCGCAGTCGTGCCGGGCGTGGTCAAGTCAGTCGAGCCCAAGGGCGCCGTGGTGACGTTGTCGGTTGACGTCGAAGGCTACCTGCGTGCTTCCGAAATCTCGGTTGGCCGTGTCGAGGACGCGACCACCGTGCTCAAAGAGGGCCAAAACGTCGAAGCCATGATCGTCAACGTCGACCGCAAGACGCGTTCGATTCAACTGTCGATCAAGGCCCGTGACAACGCCGAAACCGCAGATACGCTGCACCGTATGTCCGAGGCCAGCGCTTCTACGGGTACGACCAACCTGGGCGCGTTGCTCAAGGCCAAGCTGGACCAACAGCGTAACGACGGCTAATAGTGACCAAGTCGGAGCTGATCGCCGCTCTGGCAGCCCGCTACCCTCAGCTGGCTGCCCGCGACACGGATTACGCGGTCAAGACCATGCTTGACGCGATGGCCCAGGCGTTAGCCTCGGGCCAGCGCATCGAGATTCGGGGTTTTGGCAGTTTTTCCTTGTCGCAGCGCTCACCCCGCATCGGACGCAACCCCAAGTCCGGTGAGCAGGTGCTGGTGCCTGGTAAACAGGTACCGCACTTCAAAGCCGGCAAGGAGTTGCGCGAGCGGGTTGATCTGGTGGCTGATATGGCAGACACACCGTCGTCCGATGATGTGTCGGACGACTCCATGCCGGCGGTAGTCGGCATGCATGTCATGTAGTTTTTGTCAGGTGCGTCGCCATTTGGCGCCAGGCTGTCCCGATAGATAGACCGAGCCCCTTGAATGTCTCTGGATGTTCAAGGGGCTTTGGCATTCATGAGGGGGTCATCGAAGTGCGTCGGGGAGATGCACGTATTCGGCCCGCTTCCGCTTACAATTGAACGTCTCGAATATTCTGGAGCATGCGCCATGCGTTACCTAATCTGGGCTTTGCGATTGCTCGTCTTTATTGCTGTGTTGATGTTCGCTCTCAAGAACACCGGCCCTGTTGCGGTCAATTTCTATGCCGATTACGTCGTGCAAGAGGTTCCGCTGATTGTGGTGATGTTGGTGACGTTTGTGGTGGGTACGGTGTTCGGTTTGTTGTTGACCGTGCCGGCAGCCATGCGTCGTCGCCGCGAGGCGGTGCGCCTGCGCCGCGAGCTCGATCGCTTGCAGGCGGCGGCCAATGGCACGACGCCTGAAATCGCGCCCGAGGCCATTGCCCCCATGTCGCCGCTCTAAGCCGCGTCCTTTCTCTTTACTGCTATAGAGCCTGTCGCGTGGACTTTGAACCTTGGTGGTTGATTTTTGTACCCGTGCTGTTTGCACTGGGTTGGCTGGCGGCACGTTTCGATTTTCGGCAGATGCTGCGCGAAACGCGAACCTTGCCTGATTCTTATTTTCGCGGGCTGAATTTCCTGCTTAACGAAGAGCCCGACCGTGCGATCGATGCATTCGTCGAGGTGGCCAAGCTCGATCCCGAAACGACCGAGTTGCACTTTGCGCTGGGTAGCCTGTTTCGCCGTCGTGGCGAGATGGAGCGCGCTATCCGCGTACATCAGAGCCTGCTGAACCGTTCCGATTTGCCCGACGCAGAGCGCGAGCACGCCCAGCACGAACTGGCGCACGATTTTCTCAAGGCGGGTATGCTCGATCGCGCCGAAGCGGCATTTGAGCAACTGAAGGACACCCGCCATGCGCTACCTGCGTTGCGCTCGCTCATTCGCATTTACGAGTCCGAGCACGATTGGCCGCGCGCTATCGAGGCCGTCAAGACGTTGCAGGGCCTGGTTGATGAGCCCGTGCCACAGATCGTTCACTACTACTGCGAGCAGGCGCAAACGGCCTTGGTGGCCAAGCCCTTTGACGCGGATGCCGCCCATACCGCGCTGGATGCCGCGGATCACGCCGCCAAACAAGTCGGCCAGCGTGACGGCCTGGGCAAGGCGGCGAGGGTTCGCACGGCCATGCTGCGTGCCCGATTGGCTCAACTCGAAGGCGATCCCAAGCGTGAGCGTATGTACCTGGAGTCCATCCTGGCCGACGCGCCCGAGTTCGCGGGACAGGTTGCCGAGCAATTACTGGCGAATTACCGCGGCGCCGGGCAGGTGGCAGAGGGCCTGGATCTGCTGCAAAGGCAATACGCCCGCTATGCATCGCTTGATCTTTTCAATGTGGTGTTTCGTGAATTACGTGTCCAGCAGGGCGCGGCGCTCGCCTGGGCGTTTGCGCGCGGAGCCTTGCGCCACCATCCTTCATTGCTCGGGCTGGATCGCCTGCTCGAAGCCGAGTTGAGCAGCACCGATGGCACACAGCAAGAGCAAGAGCGGGGCCCCGTGCGCGGTGCCGACCTGAGCTTGTTGCGCAGTCTGATTCACAAGCATACGCAGCGGCTGGATCGCTATGCCTGCCGCAGTTGCGGCTTTCAGGCGCGGCGTTATTATTGGCAATGTCCGGGATGCAATGGTTGGGAAACCTACGCCCCGCGGCGCCTGGAAGAACTCGAATGAACGCATACCCCACTGAGGCGATAGCGCGCAGCCGTGTGCTGGTTGTGGGCGACATCATGCTCGACCGTTACTGGTTTGGCGAAGTTGAGCGCATCTCTCCCGAGGCCCCTGTTCCCGTTGTGCGAGTCGCACGGCGCGAGGATCGCCTGGGCGGCGCCGCGAACGTTGCGCGCAACGTGGTGGCGCTGGGTGGGCAGTCCACGTTGATCGGGATCGTGGGCGCAGACGAGGCCGGTCAAAGCATTGCGCGCCTGGCGACGCAGGGCGGCGTGCATGCCGATATGGCCATCGATGCAGAGAACCCTACGACGCTCAAAATGCGTGTCCTGGGGCGTCAGCAGCAGTTGCTGCGTGTCGATTTCGAGCAACCCCCTGCGAGTGTGGCGCTGGACGATCTGGACGCGCGGGTGGCTCGCCATTTGGCACAGCATGACGTGATGGTGGTGTCTGACTACGCCAAGGGTGCACTGGATCGCGTCGAGGCCTTGATCGCATTGGCCCGCGGGGCGGGCGTGCCCGTGCTGGTCGATCCCAAGGGGGACAACTACACACGTTATCGGGGAGCGACGCTGATGACGCCCAATCGATCCGAGATGCAGCAGGCCGTGGGCCGCTGGAACTCCGAATCCGAGTTGACCGAGCGCGCTCAGCGACTGCGTGCCGATCTTGATATCGAAGCCTTGCTGGTGACGCGGTCCGAGCAGGGCATGACACTTTTCACCGAAGCGGGGCGCGAACACGTGGACGCACAGGCGCACGAGGTTTTTGATGTGTCGGGTGCCGGCGATACCGTGCTGGCCACATTGGCCGCGATGCGCGCCATCGGATTGCCCTGGGTGCAAGCCATGGCGTGGGCCAACCGTGCGGGCGGTATCGTCGTGGGCAAACTGGGCACCTCGACCGTGACCGCCGAGGAACTTGCAGGAGACTCGCTATGATCGTCGTTACAGGTGCCGCAGGTTTTATCGGCAGCAATTTGGTCCGGGGTCTGAATCGACGGGGTGTCCGGGACATCATCGCCGTTGATGATCTGACCGAGGGCGACAAATTCCTCAATCTGGTCGACTGCCAGATCGCTGATTACCTCGATAAAGACGAATTTCGTCGCCGCGTATCGACGGGTTCGCTGCCGCCGCTACGTGCTGTCCTGCACCAGGGGGCGTGTTCGGACACCACCGAGCGCAATGGCCGCTATATGTTGGACAACAACTACCGGGTCACGCTGGAGTTGTTCGAATATTGCCAGGCGCAGCGTGTCCCGTTTCTGTATGCCTCGTCGGCGGCGGTCTATGGGGGGGCGTCGGTTTATGTCGAAGATCCGGCCAACGAGCGGCCGCTGAACGTCTACGGTTATTCCAAGCTGTTGTTCGATCAGGTGCTGCGCACCCGGATGGATGCATTGACCGCTCAAGTGGTGGGGCTGCGCTATTTCAACGTCTATGGCCCGCACGAGCAACACAAGGGTCGTATGGCGTCGGTGGCCTTTCACAATATGAACCAGTTTCTGGCCGAGGGTCATGTGCGCTTGTTCGCCGGCTGGGATGGTTACGCCGATGGGGGACAAAGCCGCGATTTCATTTCGGTCGAAGACGTCGTGGCTGTCAATCTGCATTTTCTGGACCACCCGGAATCCTCGGGGATCTTCAATTGCGGAACGGGACGTGCCCAACCGTTTAACGACGTGGCGATGGCGGTGGTCAATACCCTGCGCGAAGAGCGCGGAGAAACGGCGTTGCCGCTGGAAAAATTGGTCGAACAGGGCTTGCTGCGCTATATCCCGTTCCCCGACGACCTGAAAGGCCGTTACCAAAGCTACACGCAGGCTGATACGACGCAATTGCGTGCCGCTGGTTTTATGGCGCCCATGCGGGACGTCCAGACCGGTGTTTCCGAGTACGTGAAATACTGGCGCGCACGTCAGGCCTGAACGGGGGGGGCAAGGGCCTTGCGGGCAGGGCGCTTTACGTACCGAATCAGCGATTTGTCCCGCGTAGTTTCCGAGGTTGATTTTCCCGTTCACTCGGCGGTTTGCCGCAGAAGGGGATAGGCATGATGGCAGGCAGGCGGATCGCTCGATCCGCCGTCTTTTACGGAGCCTGCCCATGAATCCCTTTTTACCTGATCCTGTTATGCGCAACGAGATGTCGCGGCCCCTTGCGAGGATGCGTCGCCTGCCGCGTTGGCCTGTGGTGGGGCATTTCCGGCCTGAATACACGGGTTGGCCGGCGACGCGACGTCGCTTGACGCACGTGGCCAGCCGTTTGGTGATTGGCTGCGGGCTGGGCATGACTGTGATGCCCGCGCAGGCACTCGATGCCAATGCGGCCACGGTGGAGCAGCTCGAGACACTGAACGGCGTCGGTCCGCGTACCGCGAAGATCATCATCCAGGAACGTGAGCGCGCGGGGCCCTTTGAGTCGCTGGAGGACCTTTCTGATCGCGTGCGCGGTATCGGCCGCAAGCGGCTGGGGCGGCTGCAGGCGGCGGGTCTGTCCGTAGGCGCAGGCGTGGCCATACTCAGTCCGAATACCATCGCGATGCCGCACTTTGCGCCGACGATTCCCGGCATCATGCCGCCGGCGCCATAGCGCGCGTCCCGGTTTTCCCTGGCGTCAGCAAGGCTTTACCAACGCATCGCGACGTCCGGCGGTATGATCGACGGCATGGCTACCATTTCCTATCCCACTATCGAACAAACCGTCGGCAACACGCCGCTGGTCCGTCTGCAACGCATTCCAGGCTTGGCGGTGCAGTCACGGGGCAACGTCATCCTGGCCAAACTGGAGGGCAATAATCCTGCAGGATCCGTCAAGGATCGTCCGGCGCTGTCCATGATCTTGCGTGCCGAGGCACGCGGCGAAATCAAGCCTGGCGACACCCTGATCGAAGCCACCAGCGGTAATACCGGTATTGCCCTGGCCATGACGGCCGCGATGCGCGGGTATCGCATGGTGTTGATCATGCCCGACAATTTGTCGGTCGAGCGTCGTGCCGCCATGGCGGCCTATGGCGCTGAATTGATCCTGACCCCGGCGAGCAAAGGCGGCATGGAATACGCCCGTGATCTGGCCATGTCCATGCAGGACGAAGGCAAAGGAAAAGTCCTGGATCAGTTTGCCAACCCCGACAATCCGCGCGCGCATATCGAGGGCACGGGCCCTGAAATCTGGACCCAGACCGAAGGACGCGTAACGCATTTTGTGAGCGCCATGGGCACCACGGGCACCATCATGGGGGTGTCGACTTACCTGAAATCCCGTAATCCCGACGTGCAGGTGGTGGGCGCGCAGCCTGCCGAGGGCTCGCAGATTCCCGGGATCCGTAAATGGCCCGAGGCCTATATGCCCGCGATTTTTGATCGCAGCCTGGTCGACGCCTATGAGTCCATCGAGCAGTCCGACGCCGAGGTCATGGCCCGTCGATTGGCGGCCGAAGAAGGGATCTTTGGGGGTATCTCGTCGGCGGGGGCATTGGTCGGTGCGCTACGTGTGGCAGAGCGGGTCGAAAATGCCACCATCGTGTTCATCGTTTGCGATCGTGGCGACCGGTATCTGTCCACGGGCGTGTTTAACGAAACGCGCTAGCCTCCCAGTCGTCGCGACGCATTGGCTACAAGAGTGTTGACGGTCTCCTGCCGACCTTGATGAGACGAGGCCGGCAGGAGACCGAGGTAAAGCCGCGCGTTCAACGACCCATGCGGGCTTCGAGTTCGGCCGCCAGATCTGCGACGGCTGTCGCATAGAAATAACTACGGTTGTACTGCGTCAAGGCAAAAAAGTTGGGCGTGGCGGTTCGGTACTGTACGGTGCCACGTGCCTCTTCGACCAGATCGACGACGCCCAGGGGGCGATCCTGCCAGCTTTCGATGCTGGCGCCAGCCGAGACGCGTGCGCCCGCCGCTTGCAAGGTTTTCCAGGTTTGCGTGGGTTCGAGGCCGCCTGTCGCCAATGCGGACGGATCCGCTGGCAACATTACCGGGGCAAAGACGGGCAGACCGCGTAACCAGCCATGTTCGACCAGGAAATTACCGACGGACATGACCGCATCGTTGACGCTGTGGGTCAGGTCGATGTGACCGTCGCCGTCGCCATCGACGGCGTAACGCATAATGCTGCCGGGCATGAATTGGGGAAGGCCCATGGCGCCCGCGTATGAGCCGACGGCTTCCATATCGAGCTTGTTTTGCAACGCAAGAGTGATGAAATCACCCAATTGCCCGCGAAACATGTCGGCTCGTTCGGGTCGGCTGGGGTCGGGATAATCGAATGCCAGCGTCGTCAGCGCATCCAGCACGCGGAAATTGCCCACATTCCGGCCATACAGCGTTTCCACGCCGATGATGGAAGCAATGACGGAAGCAGGGACCCCGTAGCGCTGCGCGGCCTGGTTCAGCAGAGACTGGTTTTCTTGCCAGAATTCAACCCCCCATTTGATGCGTTTGGGTTCCACGAATCGGGAGCGATAGGTTTTCCAACTGCGCCATATTTTGCGACCCGGCGGCGAAGGCGCAATCAGGCGAGCGACTGTCGCGTTATAGCGGGCGCTGGTGAGCGCCGCAACGATGGGGCTCAAGGGCAAGTTGCGCTCGGCCGCCAATTGCGCGGCAAAGGCCTGGGCCTCGGGTCGGAGCGTGCCGGCGGGCGTCTGGGCGGCAGGAGGCTCGCCCGCGGGCTTGGCCGGGCCGATGCGTGTTGACGTCGCACCAGAGGGTGCTACAGAGGCGCCTGAGGCCTGAGAGGGGCCTGAGGGCGCGGTGCTCGCACAACCCGTCAAGACCAGGAAAACCGTACCGATTTGCACGAAACGCCTACACACGAACATAATCTTCCCTTATATGGAGACCATGTATCTTACCCATCCGTCGTGCAGGCTGCATGAAATGGGCAGTTGGCATCCGGAATGCCCGCAGAGGCTGGATGCGATTTCTGATCAATTATTGGTCAGCGGACTGCTGCCTTTTCTGGCCGAGCGGCAAGCCCCCGCGGCGACACGCGAGGCGATTCTGCGCGTGCACTCCGCGGATTATCTCGATAGTCTGCAGGCCAATACGCCGGCCGAGGGGTACTACCACGTCGATCCCGACACCTTGATGAATCCGCGCTCCTACGACGCGTCCCTGCATGCGGCAGGAGCGGGTATCGCGGCCGTAGACGCGGTGATGCAGGGGCAGGCGGCGAATGCGTTTTGCGCGGTGCGTCCGCCTGGCCATCATGCGCGGTCCGGTCAGGCTATGGGATTTTGTTTTTTGAACAATATCGCGATCGCCGCGCAGCATGCCATGCATGTCTATGGTCTGCAGCGCGTGGCGATCATTGACTTTGACGTGCATCACGGCAACGGTACCGAGGAAACTTTTGCAGGCGACTCGCGCGTGCTGATGTGCAGTTTTTTCCAGCATCCATTTTTTCCGAATAGCGGTGCCACGGATCCCGCCGCCAACATGGTCAATGTTCCGGTTCCTGCCTATACTGACGGGGCGGCGGTGCGTGCCCTGGTGCAAGACAGTTGGCTGCCGCGCCTGGATGCCCATGCGCCAGAGCTGATCCTGATTTCCGCGGGGTTTGATGCACACCGCGAGGATGACATGGGTCAAATGGCACTCGTGGAAGCCGACTACACCTGGATCACAGAACAAGTCGTGCAGATGGCCGAGCGACACGCTCAGGGGCGTATTGTCAGCATGCTCGAGGGCGGTTACAACTTGTCCGCATTGGGTCGTAGCGTGCTGGCGCATTTGCGAGCGCTGACAAAGTTGTAGAATCAACAAATTGTGCAATGCGGGATTGGCTTTTGCCGATCGACTATTTCATAGAGCTAGGAGGCTGCTGGATGAAGGTGCTGGTACCTGTAAAGCGCGTGGTTGACTACAACGTCAAAGTCCGCGTGAAATCGGATCAAACGGGCGTGGATATCGCGAACGTGAAGATGTCCATGAACCCGTTCGACGAAATCGCCGTCGAAGAGGCCACTCGCCTGAAAGAAAAGGGCGGGGCCACCGAGGTGATCGCCGTGTCTTGCGGCGTGGCACAGTGCCAGGAAACCCTGCGCACCGCCATGGCCATCGGCGCTGATCGCGGCATTCTGGTGCAGACCGACGCTGAGTTGCAGCCCCTGGCCGTGGCCAAGCTGCTCAAGGGCCTGGTCGACAAGGAACAGCCGGAACTGGTGATCCTGGGCAAGCAAGCCATCGATGACGACGCCAACCAAACTGGCCAGATGCTGGCCGCGCTGCTCGACTGGCCGCAAGCCACGTTCGCCAGCAAGGTTGAGGTCGCTGACGGCAGCGTCACGGTGACCCGTGAAGTCGACGGCGGCCTGGAAACGATCAAGCTCAAGTTGCCGGCCATCGTGACCACCGATTTGCGCCTGAACGAGCCGCGCTACGTCACGCTGCCCAACATCATGAAGGCCAAGAAAAAGCAGCTCGATACCGTCAGCCCCGAAGATCTGGGTGTCGATCCCGCTCCGCGCCTCAAGACGCTGAAAGTCACCGAACCGCCTGCCCGCAAGGCCGGTATCAAGGTGGCCGACGTGGCTGCGTTGGTCGACAAACTCAAGAACGAAGCGAAGGTGGTCTAAGATGACGACGTTGGTTATTGCCGAACACGACAACGCCCAACTCAAGGGCGCCACCCTGAACACCATTGCCGCTGCAGCCAAGCTCGGTGGCGATGTCCACGTGCTGGTTGCCGGCAGCAACGCCCAGGCTGTGGCTGACCAGGCGGCACAAGCCGCTGGCGTGGCCAAGGTCCTGCTGGCCGACGCGCCGCACTTGGCCGATGGGTTGGCCGAGAACCTGGCGGCCCAGGTGCTGGCCGTGGCCTCAGACTACAGCCACATCTTGTTCCCGGCGACGGCCTCGGGCAAGAACGTGGCCCCGCGCGTGGCTGCCAAGCTCGACGTGGCCCAGATCTCCGACATCATCGGGGTCGAGTCCGCGGACACCTTCCAGCGCCCGATCTACGCGGGTAATGCCATTGCGACGGTGCAATCCGCCGATGCCGTCAAGGTCATCACCGTGCGTACCACGGGCTTTGACGCGGTCGGGGCCACGGGTGGTTCGGCCGCTGTCGACAAGCTGGACGCGGTGGCCGATTCGGGTCTCTCGTCGTTCGTCGGTCGCGAGGTCGCCAAGAGCGATCGTCCCGAGCTGGCCGGTGCACGCGTTGTCGTGTCTGGTGGCCGTGGCTTGGGCAGTGCTGAAAACTTCAAGCTCCTGGATCCTTTGGCTGACAAGCTCGGCGCCGCCCTGGGTGCCTCGCGCGCCGCGGTCGACGCGGGCTATGCGCCCAACGACTGGCAGGTCGGTCAGACCGGCAAGATCGTGGCCCCGCAACTGTACGTGGCGGTGGGTATCTCGGGTGCTATCCAGCACTTGGCCGGCATGAAGGACTCCAAGGTCATCGTGGCCATCAACAAAGACCCCGAAGCGCCGATCTTTGGCGTAGCCGACTATGGCCTGGTGGGCGATTTGTTTACGGTGGTACCTGAGCTGACCAGCGCGCTGTAAGTACTCAACGCGCTACAACGGGTGTGTAAGCCGGCTTTTGCCGGTTTACACACCCGTTTTTCTTGGAGCCGTCGCGTGCGAGCCACTGAGCGGGGACTTTGATTCCGACCCGGCTTGGCTGATATCGACGCGCTCGACGAGAAAGTCCAGGAACGCCCGTACGCGTTGCGGCATGAGTCCGCCGTGACCAACATAGACGGCATGCACTTCCTCCAAGATACCCGGATTGGCGTCTTCCATGACTGCTTGTAGCCGACCCGCCGCGAGATCACTGCGCACCTGAAAGGCCGCCAATCGAGCCAGACCCAGTCCGCCTAGCGCCAGGCGATGTAGCGCATCGCCATCACTGGCCTGGGCATTGCCGGTCACGGGTATCACGATGTCCTCGTCGCCGTGCCTTAGCGGCCAGCCGGGTTGAGCGCGCACGTACGTTGCACCCAGACGGTTGTGTGCCAGCAGTTCCTGCGGCGTGCGCGGTGTGCCGTGTCGTGCCAGGTAGTCGGGTGCACCCACAATAACCATACGTGTGGCACCGAGCTTTCGTGCCATCAAGTTCGAATCTTTCATCGGGCCGGCACGCACTGCTACGTCAGTGCGCTGTTCCAGGATGTCTATGACTTCGTCCGTCAGCATGATATCCAGCGTGACGTCCGGGTGGCGCGCCAGGAACTCGGGTACCAGGGGCAACAAGAAACTGTGCCCGAACGGGACATTGGCATTGACGCGAAGCCGGCCACGTGGCGCGGTGTGTTCGCCGGCGCAGCGTTCGGCCTCGTCCAGGTCGGACAGGATGCGCACACCGCGTTCATAGAAAACGCAACCTTCGGGCGTGAGTTGCAGTTGCCGGGTGGATCGATGTATCAGGCGTGTGCCCAGGCGTTGTTCCAGGCGGGCGACCAGCTTGCTCACGGCCGAGGGTGTCATGTCGCAAACGCGAGCGGCGGCAGAGAAGCCGCCCAGTTCGATCACGCGCACGAAGACCTCTAGCTCGCGAGATCGGTTGACTTCCATTCGGGCCATGTCTGCCTCTTCGGTGAGTTCAATTCATAAATGAATTTCGTGCAGCTAGTCTATTCCAAATTGGGTTTTGAATTCATGATTCGGTGTCATTTGGATTTTGAATTCACTACTATGAAACTGCCGAACCCATCCATTCAAAACATCATCGCCACCGCGTTGTCAGCCTTGATCCTCTCGGTGGGCATGCTGTCTATGTCGCCCGCGCTGAGCGCTCAGGCGGTCTCCGTAACACCATGGGTGGCGACTTGGCAGGCTAGCCCTCAGCCGGTCTGGGGACCGGATTTCCTCTTCCCGGCCAACGTGCCTGCCGAGTTGTTCAATCAGACGGTCCGTCAGGTCGCGCGCGTCAGCCTGGGTGGGCCGCGCCTGCGTATCGTGTTATCCAATACGTACGGCCGGCAGCCGCTCGTCGTGGGCAAGGCTACGGTGGCGCGTCCTCAGGAGGGTGATGAAGGCGCGGTCGTTGCCGATAGCGTGCGCATGGTGACCTTTGGCGGGCACGCTACCGCCACGATCCCGCCCGGCGCATCGCTGGTCAGCGACCCGGTGGCATTGTCGATGGCTGTGCTGGAACAGCTCGTGGTGAGTCTCTATCTGCCGCAAAGAACACCTTTGCAGACTTTCCACTGGGATGGTCGGCAAACGGCCTGGATCGTCCCTGGAGACCAGACGGCCGTCGCGGCACTCAAGAAACAAGACAGTGAAGCACAGGTCACGACCGCTCGCGCGTTGCTGTCGGGAATCCAGGTCGAGGCCGGGGAGGCCGCGGGCGCAGTCGTGGTGATGGGTGACTCCATTACGGACGGTGCCGAGGCGAGCCTGGATCAAGACCATCGCTGGACCGATTTCCTGGCTGCGCGCCTGGCGCCGCGTGGCGTGGCCGTCGTCAATGCGGGTATTTCCGGGGCGCGACTGCTCTCGGACGGCATGGGGGTCAATGCATTGGCGCGCCTGAATAATGATGTGCTGACGCAACCGGGTGTAGAGAGCGTGATCGTCATGCTCGGCATCAACGACATTTCCTGGCCGGGCACCGCTTTTGCACGAGAAGCACAGCGCCCCACACTGGAGGCGCTTACGGCGGGTTACCGTCAGTTGATTGCACAGGGCCACAGCCGCGGCATTCGTGTCATTGGCGCGACCCTTACGCCATTCGAGGGCGCACTGCCTGGTACCCCGCTGGCCGACTACTATCATCCCGACAAGGATGCGCTGCGTCGGCAGGTGAATGATTGGATACGGCACAGTGGTGCGTTCGATGCCGTCATCGATTTGGATGCGCATCTGCGCAACCCCCAGCACCCCGCACGCATCGACTCTCGTTACGATTCCGGCGACCATTTGCATCCCGGCGATGAGGGCAACCGCGCGATGGCCGATGCCGTCGATCTGGAGGTCTTGCTGCCCGGCGGTGCAGAACTCGACACTGAGTTCACCCGCAACGAGGGTGTCAAAGGTTAAGATTGGCCTGATAGAGCACAGCAACCGCCAATCGATTCTGGAGACCCCATGTCCTACGTCACCCCATTGCGGGATTTTCGTTTCACGCTTAATTCGCTGGCCGGTCTGGACGAAATCCTGAAGCTGCCAGGTTTTGAAGAGGTCACTCCTGACCTGGTGGACGCGATTCTGGATGAAAACGCGCGTTTTGCAGAGCAGGCGATTGCGCCGCTGAATGTGCCGGGTGATACACAACCGCCTCAATGGAACGACGGACAGGTCACCACCACCCCAGGATTCAAACAGGGGTTTGCCGACTATGCGGCAAGTGGCTGGCAGGGGCTGCAACACCCGCCGCAATGGGGCGGGCAGGGATTGCCTAAATTGGTGGCGTGCGCGCCTTGTGAAAACCTTCAGGCGGCCAGTTTGGCATTTTCGTTGTGTCCGATGTTGACCGACGGCGTGATCGAGGCACTATTGACGGTGGGCTCCGATGCGCAGCGCCAGACGTATGTGCCCAATCTGATTTCCGGCAAGTGGACGGGCACCATGAACTTGACCGAGTCACAGGCCGGCTCGGATCTGGCTCAGGTGACCACCCGTGCGGTACCGCAGAGCGATGGCACCTATCGTTTGAGCGGGCAGAAGATTTTTATCACCTACGGCGATCATGACCTGGCCGAGAACATTATTCATTTGGTGTTGGCTCGCACGCCTGACGCCCCGGCGGGGGTCAAGGGCATCTCGCTATTTATTGTCCCGAAATTCCTGGTCAACGAGGACGGCAGTCTCGGGGCGCGCAACGACGTCTGGTGCGCGTCGCTCGAACACAAACTCGGTATTCATGGCAGCCCCACGGCCGTTCTGCTCTATGGATCAGGCAAGGGCGAGGCCGGTGAGGGCGCGGTTGGCTACCTGGTGGGCGAGGCCAACCGCGGCCTGGAGTATATGTTCATCATGATGAACGCCGCGCGTTTCGGGGTCGGCCAACAGGGTATCGGGATATCGGAACGCGCCTATCAGCACGCGTTGGCGTACGCACAAGAGCGTATCCAGGGTCGGGCGATCGAGGGATCGGCCGGGCCGGTGGCGATCGTGAATCATCCCGATGTGCAGCGCATGCTGTTGACGATGCGCGGTTTGACCGAGGCGGCGCGGGCCGTGTCGTTTGTGGCGGCAGCGGCGCATGACAAGGGCACGCATCATCCCGATGCCGCCGTGAGGTCGCGCAACCGCGCTTTTTACGAATACTTGGTGCCTATCGTGAAAGGCTTTTCAACGGAGTCTGCGGTCGAGGTGGCGTCGTTGGGCGTGCAGGTGCATGGAGGGATGGGTTTTATCGAGGAAACCGGTGCCGCGCAGTATTACCGCGACGCCCGAATTCTGCCGATTTACGAAGGAACGACGGCGATTCAGGCTAACGATCTGGTGGGGCGTAAAACCCTGCGTGATGGGGGGGCGACAGCCTATGCCTGCATCGCCGCCATGCGCGATACGCTACAGACCCTGCACACTGTCGCCGCGCGTGCCGAGCCCAGTGATCGTGCCGGGCTGAATCTGCTGCGTGACAACCTGGATCTGGGTATTCAGGCCTATGAGGCTGCAGTGGCTTTCATTTTGCAGCATGCACAATCGAATATTCGCGCTGTCTTTGCCGGCAGCGTGCCCTATTTGATGTTGGCGGGTATTGTGCACGGCGGCTGGCAAATGGCTCGTGCTGCGCTGGTGTGCCAACAGAAATTGACCGAGGGGACGACCGATCCTTTCTATCGCAGCAAGCTGTCTACGGCCCTGTTTTATGGTGCACAGATCTTGCCGCGTGCATTGGCTTTGTCGTCGTCGGTTCGTGCGGGTGACGTGGCCGATAGTTGCGCCGCACAATCCAATATTGCATAAAGTTATTAAACATATGCAACAAACGTATTTCCAGTGATACGCATTTGATGTAAGAATCATCGGGCATGATCTCGTTATTAGCCCGAGATTTCCCTCGCTAACCGCTAGCTCCTTGCCGGGCTGGCGTTGCTAACCGCCACGGAGACCTTCCATGACCCAACTTCGTCTGGGCGATACCGCCCCGGATTTCGAGCAAAAAACGTCCATCGGCCCGATCCGCTTTCATGAGTATCTGGGAGATAGCTGGGGCGTGCTGTTTTCGCACCCGGCCGATTTCACGCCCGTTTGCACGACCGAGCTCGGTTACACCGCCAAATTGGCCGATGAGTTTGCCAAGCGCAATGTCAAGGTGCTGGCCGTCTCGGTTGACGATGTCGACTCGCACACCAAGTGGATCGACGATATCAACGACACACAATCCACGCAGGTGAATTTCCCCATTATTGCGGATGATGATCGCAAGGTGGCCGAGCTGTACGACATGATTCACCCGAACGCCAGCGCGACTGTGACCGTGCGCTCGGTATTTGTGATCGATCCGGCCAAGAAAGTCCGTTTGATCATCACCTATCCAGCCAGCACGGGGCGTAATTTCAACGAAATCCTGCGCGTGATCGACTCGCTGCAACTGACCGATAGCCACAGCGTGGCAACGCCGGCCAACTGGGAAGACGGCGACGACGTCATCATCGTGCCGTCCTTGCAGGACGAGGCGGTGATCCAGCAAAAATTCCCCAAAGGCTACAAAGCCGTACGCCCCTACCTGCGTATTACGCCCCAACCGAATAAGTAAATTACCCGTGGTGTGGGTGAGGCGCATTGCGCCTGGCTCACATCAGGTGCCGCTTGCGCGCCCTATCTTATTGATAGAGCGCGCTTTTTTTTGCATCTTGTTCGTGCGCCGCCTTGTTCTTTATTTCTAATCGCGATGAGCAATCAAAAAATGATTCGTTTAATTTAGGTCTTTCCGCCTGCACACTTGCATCCACTGTCTACCTGTTTGGGATGTGAAGATGCTGCACAAGAAAAAAATCTGGACGGCCTTGGCCGCGGTCGCCGCGACCTTTATCTTGGGATTACCCGCTCAGGCACAAGAAAAACAAACGCTGCTGAACGTCTCGTACGACCCGACGCGTGAACTGTATCGCGAGGTGGATGAGGCCTTCGTCAAGGCTTATCAGGATAAGACCGGTGTGGCGCTGACGGTTCGTCAATCGCACGGTGGTTCGGGCAAGCAGGCGCGGTCGGTGATCGACGGCCTGGATGCCGATGTGGTGACGCTGGCGCTGGCCTACGATATCGACGCGATTGCCGAACGCGGTTTATTGCCCAAGGACTGGCAAGCCCGCTTGCCGCTCAATAGCTCGCCCTATACCTCGACCATCGTATTCCTGGTGCGCAAGGGCAATCCCAAGCAGATTCATGATTGGGATGATCTGATCAAAGACGGCATCGAGGTCATCACGCCCAACCCCAAAACGTCGGGGGGCGCACGCTGGAATTACCTGGCTGCCTGGGCGTATGCATTGGAGAAAAACGGGGGCGATGAGTCCAAGGCCAAAGCCTTTGTCGGAGAGCTCTACAAGCACGTTCCGGTGTTGGATACGGGTGCCCGCGGCTCCACGACGACCTTTGTCGAGCGCGAGGTTGGTGATGTGTTGCTGGCCTGGGAAAACGAAGCGTTCCTGGCGCTGAAAGAGTTGGGGCCGGACGAGTTCGACATTGTGGTGCCGTCCTTGTCGATTTTGGCCCAGCCGCCTGTTGCTGTCGTAGACAAGAACGTGGATCGCAAAGGCACACGTGCTGCCGCGCAGGCCTATCTGGAGTTTCTCTACACGCCGCAAGCGCAAGAAATTATCGCTCGCAATTTCTACCGCCCGACCGACAAACAAGTGGCCGAGAAGTTTGCTGATCAGTTTCCCAAAGTGAAACTCGTTCAGATAGATGATGCCATCTTCGGGGGCTGGCAAAAGGCGCAGAAAACGCACTTCAGCGACGGGGGGACGTTTGACCAGATCTACCTGCCCGGCGGCAAATAGGCGAGACAGCAGGATGCAATCATGAGTTCAGCGATGATGGCGGCCCCAGGTGCGCAAACACCCGTCGGCCGGCAGCGTAAACGGCCCGGCGTTCTGCCGGGTTTCGGTATTTCTATGGGCTTTACGGTGTTTTACCTGAGCCTGTTGGTGTTGGTGCCGCTGGCGATGCTGCCATTGAAAAGCGCGAGCTTGGGATGGGACGGATTCTGGCGCGTTGTGAGCGCGCCTCAGGCGGTGTATTCATACCAGTTGACCTTTGGCACGGCCTTGATCGCCGCCCTGGTGAATCTGGTGTTCGGCATGTTGGTGGCATGGGTGTTGGTGCGCTATCAGTTCCCCGGCAAGAAAGTGGTCGATGCGATGGTCGATTTACCCTTTGCATTGCCGACGGCCGTGGCAGGGATTGCGCTGACCGCGTTGTATGCCAAGAACGGTTGGTTGGGCGGACCGCTGAATGACTGGCTGGGCGTGAAGGTCGCCTTTACCCCGCTGGGCATTATCGTCGCCATGACGTTTATCGGCCTGCCGTTTGTCGTGCGTACGGTGCAGCCCGTGCTGGAAGACATCGAACGCGAGATCGAAGAGGCCGCGGCCAGCCTGGGCGCCGACCGATGGGAAACCTTGCGTCGCGTCCTGTTTCCCACCATCACGCCGGCTCTGTTGACGGGCTTTGCCATGGCGTTTGCGCGGGCGATTGGAGAGTATGGATCCGTGGTGTTCATCGCGGGCAACCGGCCGATGATGACGCAAATCACACCCTTGCTGATCATGTCCAAGCTGGAGCAATTCGATTACGTGGGCGCCGCGGCGATCGCCACGGTGATGCTTGCAATCTCGTTTGTCATGCTGCTGCTTATTAATTTACTGCAGGGCTGGCAGGCCCGTCGCGGCAGGAGGTTCGCATGAGTGCAGTGACGAACCGTGCCAACCATCTGACCGAGCCCCGTTGGGTACGCGGCGTACTGTTGACGCTGGCACTGGCATTTCTGGCGTTGTTTCTGCTGCTGCCTTTGATTACGGTATTTGTCGAAGCCTTCAATAAGGGGTGGGCGCTGTATCTCGCGGCGATTACCGAGCCAGATGCCTGGAGCGCAATCAAGCTGACTCTGTGGGTCGCGGCGCTGTCGCTCGTGATGAACCTGATTTTCGGCGTGTCGGCGGCCTGGGCCATTGCAAAGTTCGAGTTCCGGGGCAAGCAGTTCTTGATCACCTTGATCGATCTGCCGTTCTCGGTATCGCCTGTCGTGGCGGGCTTGGTGTTTGTGTTGCTGTTTGGCTCGCAAAGCGGGTTGTGGCCGTGGTTGCAAGTCTACGACCTCAAGATCGTCTATGCCGTGCCCGGCGTTTTGTTGGCGACCTTGTTCGTCACATTCCCGTTCATCGCGCGAGAGTTGATCCCCTTGATGCAAGCGCAAGGCAGCGAGGAAGAACAGGCTGCGTTGACCTTGGGCGCCAACGGTTGGCAGATTTTCTGGCGCGTGACGCTGCCGAATATCAAATGGGGGCTGCTCTACGGGGCGATTCTCTGCAATGCGCGGGCGATGGGCGAGTTTGGCGCGGTCTCGGTGGTGTCCGGTCACGTGCGCGGGCTGACTAATACGCTGACGCTGCATGTGGAAATTCTCTACGGTGAGTATCAGTTTGCCGCCTCATTCGCGGTGGCCTCGTTGTTGGCGTTGCTGGCCCTGGTAACGCTCGTGATCAAAAACGTCGTCGAGTGGCGCAGCGCCCGTCTCGATAGTGCAGATCAACCCATTGAAGCCGCGGGCGCGCCGGTGGTGGTACCGAGGCCGGCGACGGCGTAATGGAGCTCCAGGTATGAGTATCGAAGTCAAGAATCTTTCGCGCCGCTTTGGCGATTTTCGTGCCCTGGACGATGTGTCTTTGCATATCGAAACGGGCGAGCTGGTTGCGTTGCTGGGGCCATCGGGCTGTGGCAAGACGACCTTGCTCCGTATCATCGCGGGCCTGGAAACGGCTGACACCGGAAGCGTGCTCTTTGCGGGTGAAGACGCCACCGAGGTCGACGTGCGTCATCGTCAGGTGGGGTTTGTGTTCCAGCACTATGCGCTCTTTAAGCATATGACGGTGTTTGAAAACGTGGCCTTCGGCCTGCGGGTCAAGCGTCGCGCGTTGCGGCCCAGCGAGGCGCAGATTCGCGCCAAAGTGCATGAGTTGTTGAGCCTGGTCCAGCTTGATTGGTTGGCGGATCGGTATCCCGCCCAACTGTCAGGAGGACAGCGCCAGCGTATTGCGCTTGCGCGAGCCTTGGCCGTAGAGCCTCGGGTGTTGTTGTTGGACGAGCCCTTTGGCGCGCTGGATGCCAAGGTACGCAAGGAACTGCGCCGCTGGTTGCGCCGGCTGCATGACGAACTACACGTCGCCAGCGTCTTTGTGACACATGACCAGGAAGAAGCCCTGGAGGTCGCCGATCGCGTCGTGTTGATGAACGCCGGCCGTATCGAGCAGGTCGGCACGCCGCGCGAGGTGTGGGAGCATCCGGCGACGCCGTTCGTGTATGGATTCCTGGGCGACGTGAATCAAGTCAGCGGCCACGCTACGCGCGGCATTTGGCATGCGCATGGTATTGAGCTGCCCGCGCCTGATCTGGCAAAGGTCGAGAATCAGCAAGCGATCGCCTACGTGCGGCCTCACGAGATTGACGTGGCTCGTGATGATGGGCTGGGGCAGGGGATTCCCGTGCGCTTGAATCATGTGTATCTGGCGGGGCCTAGCGCCTATCTGGAGCTGGAGCGCCAGGACGCCCAGGCCACCATCGAAGCCCAGGTCCCCGAATATCTCTATCGTGAACTCAACTTGAAGGAGGGCGAAAGCCTGCTGGCGCGACCGCGTCGTGCTCGTGTTTTCGCCAATGCGTAACCATGACGACTGTCGATTCCGTTCTCGAACCCGCCGTGGATGTTCTCTGGCAAAGACTCCAAGGCCAATTGGCCGATATTGCTCAACGTTATCCCGACGCCGCGCTGGCCTCGTCTTTGGCCGCGGAGGATATGGTCCTGACGCACGCGATCTACGAGGGCGGTTTTCCGCTAGAGATTTTTACGCTGGATACGGGCCGCCTGCATACCGAGACGCTGGGCATGCAGGACGCCGTGCGTGAACGTTATGGCCGCAGCTTGACGGTCTATCGTCCGGACGCGGCGGCCGTCGATGCGCATGTCAACGCCCATGGTGCGTACGCATTTTATGAAAGCGTGGAATTGCGTAAAGCCTGTTGCCAGATCCGCAAGGTCGACCCGTTAAAGCGCGCCCTGGCGGGACGCGGCGCCTGGATTACGGGACAACGTCGTGCGCAAGCGGCCACACGTGGCGAGTTGCCGGAGGCCGAACACGATCCCGTGTTCGGTTTGTACAAATACAACCCGTTGGCCGCCTGGAGTGAAGAGGATGTCTGGCACGTCATCCGCGCGCTGGGCATCCACTACAACCCGCTGCACGACCAAGGCTATCCCTCGATAGGTTGCGAGCCCTGTACGCGCGCTGTTCGCCCTGGCGAGGATGTGCGGGCAGGGCGTTGGTGGTGGGAATCCTCCGATTCTAAAGAATGCGGCCTGCATGCCGGCAATCGTGTGATTTCGGTGGTCGCGGCGACCGAAAAATCGACTTCTGTTTAAAGGAACATCATGTCCGTCGTTATCAATCGTAGCCACCTGGATTGGCTGGAGTCCGAAGCGATCTACATTTTGCGCGAAGTGGCCGCCGAATGCGCCAAGCCCGTCCTGCTGTTCTCGGGAGGGAAGGATTCGGTCGTGTTGCTGCGGTTGGCCGAAAAGGCCTTTCGTCCGGGCCGCTTTCCGTTTCCGCTGATGCACATCGACACCGGCCACAACTATGACGAGGTGATTGCTTTTCGCGATCAGCGTGCTGCCGAGTTGGGCGAGACGCTGATCGTACGCAGCGTGGAGGACTCGATCCGTCGCGGCAGCGTGGTGTTGCGACGCGAGACGGATTCGCGCAATGCAGCGCAGGCGGTGACGCTGTTGGAGTCTATCGAAGAATTCGGCTTTGACGCGTGTATCGGTGGCGCTCGTCGTGACGAAGAGAAAGCGCGCGCCAAGGAACGTATTTTTTCCTTCCGCGACGAGTTTGGCCAGTGGGATCCCAAAGCGCAGCGTCCCGAGTTGTGGAATCTGTTCAATACCCGTGTGCACCCGGGTGAAAACATGCGTGTCTTTCCGATTTCCAATTGGACCGAACTGGATGTGTGGCAATACATCCAGCGCGAGCAGTTGGCCTTGCCGTCGATTTACTACAGCCATCAACGCGATGTGGTTCGCCGCAAGGGCCTGCTGGTGCCGGTGACGCCTTTGACCCCGCCGCAAGAGGGCGAGCAGATCGAGAATCTATCGGTGCGTTTTCGCACGGTGGGCGATATCTCTTGCACCTGCCCTGTGGCGTCCGACGCTGCAGATCCGCTGGCCATCATTGCCGAGACGGCCGTTACCGACATTACCGAGCGCGGCGCGACGCGCATGGATGACCAGACTTCCGAGGCCTCGATGGAGCGCCGCAAGAAAGAAGGTTATTTCTGAACTGATTATCGGATTTCAACTTGATTGCTCCCTTCCCTAAAGGGAAAGGGATTCCCACTTCACCGAACCGAGCCATTTGCGCATCAACACTCATGCACTCAGGTCTTACCGTTTCTCCATGGGCTAACACCGCCAGCCCGGCGGCTAATACGTTATGCGCGGCGTTGATGTCACGATCGTGGTCTGTGCCACATTCTGGACAGGACCACTGCCGCACGCTCAACGGCAGCTTAGGTAAAACGTGCCCGCAAGCGTGGCAGCGCTTGCTGGAGGGGTACCAGCGATCCACCCGCACGACGTCTCGTCCGACCCAACGCGCTTTGTATTCAAGCTGTCTCACGAACTCAGCCCACCCGGCATCTCCGATGGATTTAGCCAGACAGCGGTTTTTCTGCATGTTGGACACAGACAAGCTTTCTACGGCGATCACTTGGTTTTCGTGGATCAACCGGGTAGAAAGCTGGTGCAGGAAATCCCTGCGGATGTCTGCGATCTTTGCATGCAGTTTGGCGACTTTTAGCCTCGCCTTGGCACGGCGAGCCGATCCGCGATGTTTCCTGGCCAAGCGACGTTGCAGCTTGGCTAGCTTCGCCTCGTGTTGTCGAAAGACCTGTGGCGCATCGACTTTTTCTCCTGTTGAGAGGGTCGCAAAATGAGACAGCCCCAGATCGATCCCGACACAGCTCGACGCCGGAGGTTTCTGTACCACGGCGTCATCACACAGCAGGCTGACAAAGTATCGCCCTGCCGGGTCTTTGCCGACGGTGACGACGGTGACTTTGGCAGCCTTCGGAATCTGACGGGACCAACGAATCGGGAGAACTCCAGCCATCTTCGCCAATTTGAGCGAACGGCCATCCCATCGAAAGGCACTGGCGGTGTATTCGGCCGATTGCGAGCCGTCTTTGCGTTTGAAGCGAGGGTATCTGGTGCGCTTGGCGAAGAAACTAACAAACGCCGTTTGCAAATGGCGCAGCGTTTGCTGCAGGGGAACACTACTGACCTCGTTCAACCAGATGTGGTCCGCCGTCTTTTTCAGCGCCGTCAGCGCAGCCGAGGTCACGTGATATTCCAGACGCTCTTGCCGCTGGGCCCAAGCCGTCGAACGAAGGGCAAGCATGTGGTTATAGACCACGCGCACACAACCAAACGTGCGAGCCAGCGTGATCGCTTGCTCGGGCGTGGGATAGAAGCGGAATCGGTAGGCACGTTTGGTTTGCATGCCCAAGATGCTATCCGCGTCAAACCCAATAACTGGATTTCTATCCAGTCGTCAGCTCAAATCAGACCAATCCTGCAGCCTGACGGCTGCGCCCCTTTCCTCCCCGGCGTGAATGCCGAGGTTTCTCGGAGTAATGGATGAACGCAGTGAATGATTCTTTTTTGCCCGATACCGACAATGGCGTACTGCGGTTGATTACGGCCGGTTCGGTGGACGACGGCAAGTCCACGCTGATCGGACGCTTGCTGTACGACAGCAAAGGCGTATTTGCCGATCAGCTCGATGCCATTTCGCGTGCCAAGTACAAGCGTGTGGCGGGTGACGGTATTGATTTTGCGTTGCTGACCGATGGCCTTGAGGCCGAGCGTGAGCAAGGGATCACGATTGATGTGGCCTACCGCTATTTTTCGACACCGCTGCGCAAGTTCATCGTCGCCGATGCACCGGGACATGAGCAGTACACGCGCAATATGGTGACTGGCGCCTCGACGGCGGATGCCGCCATTATCTTGATCGATGCTACGCGTGCCACCGATGGCAAGTTGCTGACGCAAACCAAGCGTCACAGTACCATCGCGCATTTACTGGGTATTCGTCATATCGTCGTTGCGGTGAACAAAATGGATCTGATCGACTGGGATCAGGCGGTGTTCGAGCGCATTCGCGAAGCCTATGCCGACCTGGCCCGTCGACTGAATATCGCGCACTTTCATGTGTTGCCACTATCGGCGCTGGAGGGCGATAACGTTGTCAATCGGTCTGCTAAAGCGCCGTGGTATGACGGCCCGCCATTGTTGAGTTTGCTGGAACAGCTGGGCCTGGATAACGAAGCGGCTATTCGTCCCTTGCGATTCCCTGTGCAGTGGGTGGCGCGCCACGGCGGCGAGAGCGCCGATGATTTTCGAGGCTATGCCGGTTGCATTGCCAGCGGAGAGTTGCGCCCGGGCGACGACATCGTCGTGCAACCTTCGGGCGTGACGGCGCGCGTGAAAGAGATCCTGGCGTTTGATCGTGCCGTCGATGTGGCGGTGGTGGGGGATTCGGTGACGGTGGTGCTGGACCGAGATGTCGACGTGTCGCGCGGCGATGTCTTGTCGCATGCCGAGGCGCCAGCACGGGTCGGGCGCGAGTTCGAGGCCGAGCTGTGCTGGCTGGATACGCAGGCCCTGAATCCCGCACGAAAATATTTGCTCAAGCATGGCACGCGTTTAACCTCTGCCAAGATTCGGGGCGTATTGACGCAACGGGATGTTCACGAGTTGCAAGAGGTGCAGAACACGAGCGGAACCTTGAATATGAACGAGATCGGGCGCGTCTCATTTGCCACGCGCGAAGCCCTGGCCGTCGATCGCTATGTGGATGCGCCGGCGACCGGCGCGTTTATTTTGATCGACGCGGCCACGCATCAGACCGCTGCCGCGGGTATGTTGCGCTAAGGGAATTCACCTAGGCTGTCGAACGGGGCGTTCAGGCCATCACCTTGCCGGGTGGTGGCCTGTTGTTTTTTGTCTAAATCCAATAATGATGCGGGTTTTCGGCCGATTTCCAGAGTGTGAAATCAATACTTCAGACGGCGCTCTCGTCTTGGGGTAAAGTGAGATTTCGCCTGTTAAGGGCAATTGGGGCTTGCTGAAAGTACTGGTTTTTTGTACAGTACTTTCATGGAACGCACTGATTACGTTTTTTCCGCCGGTTCTGGGTCCCCGGCTACCGCCCCCGCCGCCTTGCGCGGCCGGGGAGCGGTTACTAATGTTCAGCACCGTTTCCAGCAAGCCGAGCGCGAACCCGTCGATGACGGTTGGTCCAGCGGGCAGGACGATACCGCCTCCCAGGGGGCTGTCTCCGAGGGCGATGGCTGCGGCGGAGATCTCCCGGGCGGTTACATTCCCATTGTCGCCCAACCGGCACCCAAGACCACCGTCGCGCCAGAGCAGGCTCGCAAGCTCTTGTCTCGCAATGACTCCCCCGACATTCCCTTCGATGTGGCCGTCAACCCGTACCGAGGTTGTGAGCACGGTTGTGTCTACTGCTATGCCCGTCCGACGCATGCTTACTTGGGCTATTCCCCTGGGCTGGATTTCGAAACCCGGCTAGTCGCCAAGGCCAATGCGGTCGATGTGCTGCGTGCCGAGCTGGCGCGCCCGGGCTATCGCGTATCCCCCATTAATATCGGATCGGCGACCGACGTGTATCAGCCCATCGAGCGTCAATGGCAATTGACCCGGGGCATCCTCGATCTGCTATGGCAGACCCGTCACCCGGCCACGGTGGTCACGAAAAACGCCCTGATCGAGCGCGATCTGGATTTGCTTCGGCTCGCGGCTGAGCAGCATTTGATCACCGTCTATATCAGTATTACCACGCTGGATATCGAGATGGCCCGCACGCTTGAGCCGCGCGCCTCGGCGCCGTGGCGGCGCCTCCAGGCGGTACGTACGCTCGCGGATGCCGGTGTCCCCGTCGGGGTATTGGTCGCGCCCGTTATTCCGTTTATCAACGACGAATCCCTCGAGCACATTTTGCAAGCCGCCCGTCAGGCGGGTGCCTGCTATGCCAGCTATACGGTGGTACGCCTGCCGTGGGAGGTCAAAGCCGTTTTTGAGGAATGGCTGGAAACCCATTTCCCCGACCGTGCCCAACGCGTGCTGCATCGTATCGAGGATTTACGCAACGGCCGTCGCAACGACTCTCGGTTCGGCACTCGCATGCGAGGCACGGGTCTGTGGGCCGACCTGTTGCGCCAGCGTTTCAACCTGGCTGTGCGCAAACTCGGCCTCAATACCACCCGGCCCCAGTTGGCCACGCATTTATTCCAGGCGCCCCGGGTTGCAGATTCCGCGTCCCATGCCATGCCTGCCTCCGGCGTGGGGCAGGGCACATCACGGCAGTCGAGATCCTCGTTGCCGCTTTCATCCTCACCGCAGTTAGCGCTGTTCTAACCGGAGCCTTCTCATGTCCACTGCTACGCTTGCTTCTGATTCCGCCATTTCTTTGCCTTCCCGTTTGCCGGCATGGATGCCTCGCATCGTTGCACGTGCCGCCGGCGGTGTGCTGCGCCAGCCAGCCAAATGGCCTTTTTCGTCGGGCTTGTCGCAGGGGCGCCGCTATGTCCCGACTCAGTCGGACGTCACGATTTCGCCGGTCGCTGCGCAGCCCGTTGTTGGCCGGCCCGTTGCGACTCAGCCGGTCGTAGATCAACCCGTTGGCGGGATTGCCCACGTGTCGGTCTCAGCCGCGTCTGTCTCCATCGACATGTCGGCCGCACACAGCCAGTCCATGGGGACGGCGGCCCGAGCATTGAACCAGGGCGTCACTGCTCGCCAAATGGTGGTGGATGTCTTGCTGGTCGCGATGTGGGGGGCGTTGATTCCCGGGATGATGTGGCTCGGCGCCGCGGCAGGGTTCTGATCGGCGTGGCGACGAGGCTCCGATCCGGGTAGCAGGTCTTAGCTCGATCCCAGCAATATGACGCCAGCCAAAATGGCTGCACATCCCAACAGGCGACCAACACCCACGTTTTCCCGTAAAAGAAACATGCCCGCCAGAGTGCCGAGCATCATCGACATTTCCCGCGCAGGGGCCACCAGGCTGAGCGGCGCACCGTTGCGCAGGGCGTACAGTACCAAGATATAACCCAGTGGCGACAGCAAGCCGATCGCCCACGCCAATCCCCAATACCCGCGCATGGCTTGCCAGCTTTCCGCGCGCCTGTGCACGACGTGGGGAGCCATCATGACGGTACGCGCGACGCAGGTGAGCCAGTCAAACAGGACGGGCATAATCAACAGCACCTTGACGCCGTAGGCGTCCACAACGGTATAGGCTGCGATAAATAACCCGATGACGCCGCCCCAGCGTACGCCGATCCAGGCCTGGGGCTGGCGAAAAAGCGTGAGCTTTCCCTGCGTGGCAATCAGCAATACGCCGCCGACGACGCAGAGCATCCCTGCAATCCCTGTGGAGGATGCGGGCTCGCCCAGCAACAAAAAGGCGCCTGTGGTCGACAAGAGTGGACCGGTACCGCGGGCGATGGGATACACCACGGATAGGTCCGCTACCTGATAGCCACGTTGCAAACAGAGGCTATAACCCAGGTGCAGGGCGCTGGAAGCCAGAATGCAGAACACAATGGGCCACGTCCACGTCATGCCCTCGTGCAGCAAAATCCATACGACCCAGGGTGCATACAACAAGGTGGCGCATAGCCCATAGGCAAACACAAACGCCGGTCCCACCATGGCGGCGCGCTTGGCTAACAGATTCCACGTAGCGTGGGCCATGGCCGCCAAGACGACTAATATCAGGGACGCATAAGACATCGATGCAACGACTACCGAAAATGACAGAAATATGACAACAACGCCGGCAAGAGTACCGCTAAATCAGGCGTGTCATCCGCCGATCTCTCTCATTTCCCCAACGTCCCGCTGTCTGTTTGCCATGTTTATCTATCACGCGGCGCGTAAAGTCTTGATTTGATGTAGAATGCTGGGTTTACCACAAACCTCATCCTCTGCTTGCGGATAGCAAAGGTACCGGCCTCGGTCGATACTGCACGCAAAAACAGCGCAAGGCACGATGATCTTGGAGTTCTCATGAACCTCATCGCTATCCTGGAACAGGAAGAAATCAAGCGCCTTACCGGCGGCACGCCTCTACCCGAATTCGCCCCTGGCGATACCGTCGTGGTCAGCGTCAACGTCGTTGAAGGCACCCGCAAGCGTGTACAGGCTTACGAAGGCGTCGTTATCGCCAAGCGTAACCGTGGCTTGAATTCGGCTTTTATCGTTCGCAAAATTTCGTCCGGCGAAGCCGTCGAACGTACGTTCCAACTGTACTCGCCACAAATCGCCAGCATCGAAGTCAAGCGTCGTGGTGATGTGCGCCGCGCCAAGCTGTACTACCTGCGCAGCCGCTCGGGCAAATCGGCTCGTATTAAAGAAAAGCTGGTCATCAAGAAGGTCAAGTCGGCTTCTTGATCCGTGCCGGTGTGATGTTCGTCTCGGCTGGCTCACACCGCGCCTCCCGGCAATCCGGGTTAAAAAGGCACCTAACAAGGTGCCTTTTTCACATTCGTAGCTGGTATGCCTGATCCTTCGACTCGTCCTCGTCGGCCGCGTGCGGCCCCCCCGTTTGATCCCGCCACTCAACCTTGGCAGCCCGCTGATGCGGGACTGACGGCCATTGATCCTCAGTTGCTGGTCCCCGAACGGCTGCGTGGCGTATTGACTCACAGCGGAGCCTGGCCTCAGGATCGACTCGGCTCGACAGAGTATCGTCATCCCGGGCGCGACGGCCCGCCTGTTCCTGCCGCCGTGCTGATTCCGCTGGTGGTGCACCCCGAGAGCGTCAGCATCATGTTGACCAAGCGTACCGCTCATTTATACGACCACGCCGGGCAGATCAGTTTTCCCGGTGGGCGCGTCGAAACGGTCGACGCCACGCCGGTCGCGACCGCATTGCGCGAGACCGACGAAGAAACCGGCCTGTCCGCGGACTATATCGAGGTCCTGGGCACCATGCCCCCGTATCTCACCTCGACCGGGTTTGCCATTACGCCGGTGTTATCGCTGGTGCGATCCGGGTTCACGCTGGCGCCTGATGAATTCGAGGTCGCCGAGATCTTTGAGGTCCCGTTGTCTTTCTTGATGGATCCGGCGAATCACCGACTCCATCGCGGCCCTTTGCCGGATGGACGCGAGCGACAGTACTACGCGATGCCTTGGCACCAATATTTCATTTGGGGGGCGACGGCCGGCATCCTGCGCAATCTGTATCACAAGCTGCGTCATGGGCTCGTCGGCAACGAGGAGTCACCGGTCGACGCAGCGTGAGCGCGCGTCAATAGCGCTGCGCGGCCTCGCTTTCGTCGAGGATGCGCTCGTACAACGCATAGCGGGCCGTATCAATCTCGCCCGCCCGCAGCGCCGCGACGACGCCACAGCCGGGTTCGTGCCGGTGAGTGCAGTTATAAAAGCGGCAGCGCTCGATATGCGGCGTGAACTCCGGGAAGCCACGCAAAATATCGTCGCCCGATAAGTGCTGCAAACCGAACGCCTGAAATCCCGGCGAATCAATCAGATCTCCGCCAGGCGCGGGCAAATGGTATAGGCGTGTGCTGGTGGTGGTGTGTCGCCCCATATCCAGTGCGGAGGAGTATTCACGTGTGGCGGCGTCCGCATCGGGCACCAGCACATTGAGCAGCGTCGATTTGCCCATGCCGCTTTGGCCCAGGAGCAACGTCACTTTACCCGCCAGCCGATCGGCTAACGCCGCATGGACAGTGGGCTGATCATGGGCGCTGAGTTCGATCACCGGGACCCCCAGTGCGCGCACCGACGCCAGGCGTGCACGTGCTGTCTCGACACCCGCTTGTAGATCGACTTTGTTTAGGATGATCAGCGGTTCGATACCGACGCTCCAGGCGCCGGCCAATGCGCGCCAGGCCAGATCATCCGAAAACGTGGGCTCGACCGCGACCACAATCAAGAGCTGATCGACGTTCGCGGCGAACTGCTTGGAACGCGTCTCGTCCGAGCGAAACAACAAATTGCTGCGCGGCAGAATGGCCTCAATGACGCCTTCGTCGCGCCCTTGGGGGGCGATTTTCACCCGATCACCCACCGCAGCACCGGTCTTTTTGCCACGCGGAAAGCAATGCCGCTTTGATCCATCCGGGAATTCCACCACGTAGTGGCGGCCATGCGCCGCAATAATGCGGCCCTCCAGGGGTTGGGGAAGGTTGTCGCTCATGCGTGCTGCGTCAGGTGACGGATGCGCACGGCAGCGGGGGGGTGGCTATCGTAGAAGGCGGAGTGCACAGGGTCGGGTGTCAGAGTCGCGGCGTTGTCATCGTACAGCTTGACGAGTGCCGAGACGAGTTGTTCGGACGAGCTTTGCGTAGCGGCGTAACGGTCTGCCTCGAATTCGTCGCGGCGAGAGTACCAACTGGCAATCGGGGTCAACATAAACGTAAAGACCGGAATCACCAAGAAAAACAGCAGCAGCGCCATCGCATCATTACGCCCACTGAAACGAGGCAACACGCCCAGGCCCTCGTAGAACCAGGGTTGTTGAGCCAACCAGCCAAGCACGGCAAAAAACAACAGGGCGGTGCCAAAGCTCAGCACGATGCGCTTGATGATATGGCGCTTGGCAAAGTGCCCCAGTTCGTGAGCCAGCACGGCTTCGATTTCATCCGCATTCAGGCGAGCCAGCAAGGTATCAAAAAATACAATGCGGCGCGATTTACCGAAGCCCGTGAAATACGCATTGCCGTGCGCCGAGCGGCGCGAGCCGTCCATCACAAACAAACCGTTCAGCGCAAAGCCGCAGCGCTGTGCCAGCTGTTTGATGCGTTGCGCCAGTTCCGCGTCGGCCAGCGGTGTAAATTTATTGAATAGTGGTGCAATAAAGGTCGGAAAAATAAACAGCAACAGCAGGTTAAAGGCCGTCCAGAGCCCCCATGCCCACACCCACCAGAGACTGCCGGCCTCGGCCATCAGCCAGAGGATGGCAGCTGCCAGAGGTGCCCCTAATACCAGTGACACCAGGACGCCCTTGACCAAGTCAGAGGCAAACAACCCGGGCGTCATACGATTAAAACCAAAATGGGCCTCAAGTTTGAATTGACGCCACAATGTAAAGGGCAGGCCCAATACGCCCAGCAGGAGTGCTACGCTACCGAGCAACAGCAACTGGCGCAGCAAGTCATTCGAGGTGGCTTGCGCGATCCACAGGTCAATGGCCTGTAGGCCACCCAACAAGGTCAGTCCCACCAGTATGACCGCGTCATACCCCCGCTCCAGCATCCCGAGACGCACGCGTGCCGCTGTATAGTCCGCCGCTCGTTGGTGGCTGGTCAGGCCGATGCGCGGTGAAAACTCGGGCGGAACCTGTTCCCGATGGCGCGCGACGTGACGAATCTGGCGCATGGCCAACCATTGGCGCACACACAGATCGGCAACCAAAAAGAATACAAACAGCAGGGTCAGAGTAGGCAGGGGCACGGAGTTCGCGTTACGTATGAGAAAATGTGGTGTTTTATAGGCAAATTATATGGCTGCAAACGAAAACCGCTTGGTCTGGCTCGATATGGAGATGACCGGGCTTGATCCCAACAAAGAGCGCATCATCGAAGTGGCCGTCGTCGTCACCGAGCCTGACCTGACCGTCGTGGCCGAAGGGCCGGTGCTCGTTGTGCACCAATCCGATAGTCTGCTCGACGCCATGGACAACTGGAACAAGTCCACCCACGGCAAAAGCGGTCTAATCGACAAGGTCAAGGCATCTACGCTCACCGAGGCCGAGGCAGAACAAACGCTGCTGGCTTTTCTGTCGCAGCACGTCCCCGCGGGCAAGTCCCCACTGTGTGGCAACACCATCAGCCAGGACCGCCGCTTCATGTACGCCTACATGCCGAACCTGGAACGCTTTTTCCACTATCGAAACCTGGACGTTAGCACGCTCAAAGAACTGGCGCGCCGCTGGGTACCGGCGGTGTATAAGGGCTTCGAGAAGAAAAGCAAGCATGAGGCGTTGGCGGATATTTACGAGTCCATCGACGAACTTAAGTATTATCGCGAGCACTTTCTTAAGGTGTAGGCGCTGTTGGTTCTTAATGCGCCGAGGTCCGTCGTGTGTAGGCGTCGCCGGCGTAATCGCGTCGGCTCGGCCCAACCAGGGGCCTCGGCTCGCGTTATCTTCCCATTCACCGGTGCTGGTAATACCGCGTTCGTTGTGTGTCGCGATGCGTATGGTCCTCAGGGCAAGCTACTACTGTGAGTCCCTGTCCGGTGCCATGGCCACGGTGGCCTGATCGGCTCGGCTCGGGCGCATGCAGGCGCCCTCGGTCCCGCTGCGCGGGACTGCCCGATCCTCAAACAGGCCACCGTGGCC
>NZ_CBCSFP010000006.1:0-195017 GCF_965138755.1 Bordetella tumulicola
ACGGGCAGCCNCGCGCAGCGNGGCCGAGGCCCCTGGTTGGGCCGAGCCGTGGCGATCTGGCCAGCGGGGGCTATGAACGGGAAGCACGGGCGTCAACAGAACTACCCCGCCGCCACAGCACAACAGCACCACACGTCACCCACCGCGACTATCATGACGTCTTTGCACCGAATCTCACAGTCATCATGAGCCTCGACGACAACATGGCGGCCCGCATCGCGCAACTTCGCGAACGCATGGATGCCGCCTGCACCCGGGCCGGCCGGCCCGCCGGCAGCGTCACGTTATTGCCCGTCAGCAAAACCTTCGGGCCCGACGCCATACGCGAAGCCACTGCCTTGGGTTTCACCCGCTTCGGCGAAAACAAAACACAGGAAATCCGTCAAAAAACCGGCGACCTGGCAGAACTGAATCTCCAGTGGGTCATGATCGGCCATCTACAGACCAACAAAGCCAAAGACGCTGCACGCGATGTCGCCGAAGTCCAGTCACTTGACCGCCTCGAACTCGCGCACGCCCTACAACGCCGCCTGGAAACCGAGGGCCGGGAAATCGACGTCCTCGTGCAAATCAAAACCTCGCCAGAGCCCAGCAAATATGGCTTGCCGCCCGAAAGCGCAGCCGACTTTCTGCGCACACTCGCCCGCGACTGCCCCGCCCTGCACATCCAGGGCTTGATGACCATGGCGGTGCAATCCGACGACACCCAAGCCGTGCGTGCGTGCTTTCGTGCCCTGCGCGAACTACACGATCACCTAAAAACCCTGGCCATCGATGGCGTACGGCTCGACAGATTATCCATGGGGATGAGTGGCGACTTCGAAATCGCCATCGAAGAAGGCGCTACCGAAGTCCGCATCGGCAGCGCCATTTTTGGTGCGAGGCAGTACCCGCAATAACGCGTCACCCTGCCTGTCCGGCGGGCCTGCCGCCCGACGAATACCGGACGACGTTAGTGCTTCATGTGCGACTCATGGCTCGCCCCGGAGTGATGCCCGATAGGCTTGACCTCGAACTTCACCGCCACCTCGCCAGCCTTCTCGAATTTCAGCGTCGCGGGCACCTCGGCCCCCTCGGCAAAGGGTTGCTTCAGTTTCATGAACATGACGTGATAGCCGCCCGGCTTCAACGCGACATCGCCCCCCGCCGGCACTGGCACCCCCTCGGGCAGGTGCCGCATCCGTGCCACGCCATTGTCGGTTTGCACCGTATGCAACTCAATGCGCTCGGCGGCATCAGAGGTTACCGACAGTAGACGATCCGGCGCCGTGGCATCGTTATCGATCTCCATATAGCCCGCGCCATTAGACTGTCCCGGCGCAGACGCCCGCACCCAAAGGTCGTCGACCTCAATCTGCCCGACCTTGTAATCGTGCGCCCACACTGCGGGGGCCGCGCACAGGCTCAGAGCGGCAACCAGTGCCCATTGACGAAATTGCATAGGAACGTCTCCGTAAAGCTGCCAGTCCCAACGAAAGCACTGACGGGTTAACGCCGCCGAATCAAACCACCATCGGCAGCCGCGGCCAAGACCGACTGAGTCAAAGCCTCCATGGCCTGAGAGTTTACCCGCCAGTGCTGCCAATACAACGGGACATCCTCCGTCGCGCGTGCACGCAGCGGAATCAAATGCCCGGCATCCAACGCATGCTGAATCAACGGCAGCGGATTCATCGTCCACCCCAGCCCGTCCCGCGTCGCCTGCACAAACGCCCGTGACGACGGCAGCCACCACACAGGCGGCTGCCAGGGGACGTCCCCCATGACCTTGCGTGCAAATCGGTGCTGCATGGCATCTTTACGGTTAAACACCAGCACTGGCGCCGCCGCCAGTGTCCGCGCACTGACCCCCGCCGCAAAATACCGTGCATGAAACTCGGGCGTACACGTCGCCACATAACGCATACTGCCCAGGGCATGAATACGGCACCCTTGAACCGGATCCGCCAATGCGGTCACGGCGCCCAACACCGAGCCGTTGCGCAACAAGGCCGCCGTATGGTCCTGGTCCTCGGATCGCAGATCCAGCGTGGCCCGGCTGCGCGCGGCAAAATGCCGGGCCGCATTCATAAACCAGGTTTCCAGGCTATCGTGATTGACCGCCACGGTCAGGCTGATCTGCGGCAGCGTGTCACCCTCTAGGCCCAAACGATCTAACGCGTCATGCTCCAGCAGCGCCGTTTGATCCGCCAACTGCACCAATACTTGCCCGTCGGCGGTGGCCATCGCAGGCACCGTGCGCTGCACAAGCAGGCGGCCCATCCGGGCCTCCAGCAGCTTGACGCGTTGTGACACGGCCGACGGCGTCACATTCAACGCTGCGGCCGCACGCTCGAAACTGCCCTCGCGCACCACGGCGGCCAAGGCACGCAGATTGCCGTGATCAATTTTCATGACTCTTTACATTAGAAAAACTTAATTCACTTAAAGAAAATTAGCTTTATTTCATATTACACCCAAGCCAAAATACGCTCTCTGGCCGAAGCGCGTCGCTGCGGCGCTATTTTGTGGATCCCCGAGATGTTCACGTTCGCCTCCTCCTCTGCTGCCCTGACTGCCTGGGCCAGTGGCACAGCCACCGGGCTAGGGCTGTTCGCCGTCGTCGGCGCACAAAGCGCATTTATTCTGCGGCAGGGGTTGGTACGTGCCCACTTATTCAGCATTCTGGCGATCTGCGCCCTGCTGGATGGCATTTTTATTTTCTCCAGCGTGTGGGGCCTGCAAGCAGTGGTGAGCTGGTTTCCGTGGCTAACGCATGTCATTCTGTGGTTCGGCGTGGTCTTCCTGGCCTGGTACGCCTTGCAATCGGCGCGGCGCGCCATTCGGACACAAGGCGGCCTGCACGCCGCTCAGCACGCCGTCCCCTCGCGCACCGGCGCCCTGCTGGCCGCGGCGGGCTTTACGCTATTGAATCCGCATTTCTGGCTGGACATCATGGTGCTCGGCTCGCTGGCACACAGTTTTGACGACGAGCGTCTGGCCTTTGCCGCGGGTGCGGTGACCGCCAGCGTGCTGTGGCTCCTCGTGTTGGGCGCAGGGTCGCGCCTGTTTGCGCCGTACTTTCTGAATCCCAGGGCTTGGCGCATCCTGGATGGCGCGATTGCGCTGATCATGGCCACACTGGCCATACGGTTGGCACTCGATGGCTTGGCCTGAGCGCCACGCCCCTCATCCCGTCATACGCCCAGCGGCATTGCCTCATCCATCGGAATCTATGCCGCACCGATGCCGCTCACGGCGTCCGCGCCATAGCGCTTGAGCCCATCCAGGTCCAGGACCCGCACCGCCCCGTACTCCACTCGCAGCAACCCGGCTTCCTCCAGTTTGCCCAGTGCCTGATTGGCGCGCTGGCGCGAGACACGGGCCAAATAACCGACCTCTTCTTGCGTGATGGTCAACCGCATCCCCATTCCGGGATACAACAAGGGATTGAACAACTCCGCGAGGCAACGCGCCACCCGTGCGTCGGGATCCAATAAACGGTCGTACTCCGCCTTGCCGATGAACTGAGCCACCCGTTCGTTCAATTGATGCAGTAAATAACGATTGAACGGAATACTCGTATCCAGCAGCCATTCAAACGTCGCGGCCGGCATGCGCGCGATGACCGAGTCGCGTAACGCCACCACATCGTATTTGCGAATTTCACGCTTAAGCAGCGACCCCTCGCCAATCCAGCCGCCGGCCGGCACACCAGTCAACGACGCAACCTTACCGTCAGCATTGCCGACCGACACCTTCACCAGACCCGCCAACACGCCGATCCAAACCTGTGCAAATTCCCCTTTGCGCTCTACTATCGAACCAGCCTGCACAGACTGCACCGCGATATCCCGTTCGACTCGCGATCGTTGCTCGTCGGTCAAAACACGAAACCAGGCGGCGGCAAGCTGGAGGGAATCGGCTAATTGCATCGGGAATACCCTAAATATTCTTGGAATGTCGTGATCGTGACAGTTGGCAACTCACCAAGCTTATACCTTACTGTTGCCGTACATCGAAAATGAACTGGTCAAGAGTCGCCCCGGAGTTCAAGCCGCCAGCTTGATCTCCGGACCAGCGGCTCCCAAACCGGAGGAGACAACGTGGTGCATTCACAGCCCGCAGCCGACGGCAAAACGTCGACCGCACCCAGCACCTTTCCTGGCCTGCTCCTGCAGCATGCCAACGTACGCGGGTCGCGGCCCGCCATACGCGAGAAAGACCTGGGCATCTGGCAAACCCTGACCTGGAGCGACGTCGCTCGCGAGGTCCGTCTGGCCGCGCATGGCTTGGCGACGTTGGGGATCCGGCCAGGAATGCACGTTGCGGTCATCGGCGAAAACCGGCCGCGTCTCTATATTGCCATGATGGCAGCCCAGGCACTGGGCGCCATTCCCGTGCCGCTCTATCAAGACGCTGTCGCCCAGGAAATGGTCTATGTCTTGCAAGATGCCAGCGTCACCGTCGCAGTCGTCGAGGACCAAGAGCAGGTCGACAAGATGCTGGACGTGCGCGTGCAATGTCCGGATCTCGCACACGTGGTCTATGACGATCCACGCGGTCTGCGGCATTACGCCGATCCCATGCTGCGCTCGTTCGACCAACTGGAAATGATCGGCCAGGAGCACGCCGACCAGAACCCCGATTTTTTCGAGGCCTCCGTCGCCGCGGTGCAGCCCGATGATGCGGCCGCCATGTTTTATACGTCCGGCACGACGGGCAAACCCAAAGGCGTCGTGTTAACGCATCATGCCCTGATTGACCGTGCGCGCGCCGTCGCCGAACTGGAAAAGCTGACCGACCAGGAGGACGTGCTGGCCTACCTGCCGCCCGCCTGGATCGGCCAAAACATGTTCTCGTATACGCAGTTGCTGGTCAGCGGCTTTACGGTGAATCACCCCGAGTCTCCCGAAACCGTGTCGATCGACATGCGCGATATCGGCCCGACGTATTACTTCGCGCCGCCACGCGTGCTGGAGGCGCTGCTCACGCACGTCATGATCCGCATGGAAGACGCGGGCCGCATCAAACGCAGCCTGTTCCAGACCTGCATGAAACTGGCCCGTCGCGTGGGTGTACGCATTCTGGATGGCGAGTCAGTCGGCCTCTGGGATCGCCTGTGCTATGCAGTGGGCAACGCGCTCATCTACGCACCGCTACGCAATGCGCTGGGGATGAGCCGCGTACGCGTCGCCTACACCGCGGGCGAAGCGATCGGCCCGGATCTGTTTGTGTTCTATCGCTCCATCGGCATCAACTTAAAACAGCTATATGGTTCGACCGAAACCTCGGTTTTCGTGTGCGTACAACCCGATGGCCAAGTCCGTGACGATACCGTCGGACCGCCCGTCAGCGGCGTCGAAATTCGCGTTGCCGAGAACGGTGAAATTCTGATCAAGAGTCCGGGTTTGTTCAAAGAGTACTACCGCAACCCTGATGCAACGGCCGAGGCGCGTGATGCCGATGGTTGGTATCGAACCGGTGATGCAGGCTATCTGGATACCGATGGTCAATTGAAAATCATCGACCGCGCCAAAGATGTCGGCAAGCTCGCCGATGGCAGCCTGTTCGCGCCAAAGTACCTGGAAAACAAGCTCAAGTTCTTTCCCCACATCAAAGAGGCCGTGGCCTTTGGCGCGGATCGGGATCACGTTTGCGCCTTTGTGAATATCGACCTCGAGGCCGTGGGCAACTGGGCCGAACGACGTGGCCTGCCTTACGCGGGCTATACCGATCTGGCAGGCAGGGACGAGGTCTATCAACTGGTGGCGGAGTGTATCGAGCAAACGAATGCCGATCTCGCCAGCGACCCCAAGCTGGCCGCCTCGCAGATCGGCCGTTTTCTGATTCTGCATAAAGAACTCGACCCCGACGACGACGAACTGACCCGTACGCGCAAAGTTCGACGTGCTTTTATTTCACAGAAATACGGGGTCTTGGTCGAAGCGCTGTTCGCCGGGAAAGACTCGCAATACATCGAGACGGAAGTGAAGTTCGAAGATGGCCGCAGCGGCAAGATCGCGGCGGATTTAAAAATTCGCACCGTCAAAACCTTTCCCCCCATCGCTGCCCGGGCCGCGTAGATTATGAGCCACACAAATCGCGACCAGCGCATTGGCAAGGTCATGCTCGACCTGCAGAACATTTCCCTGTCTTTTGGAGGGGTAAAGGCGCTCACCGATATTTCCTTCAATGTCCGTGAGCACGAAGTGCGCGCCATCATCGGGCCCAACGGCGCGGGAAAGAGCTCGATGCTGAATGTCATCAACGGCGTGTACACCCCGCAACAGGGCGGCATCGAATTCGAGGGCACGCGCTACACGCGGATGAACCCGCGCCGAGCGGCCGAAATGGGCATCGCGCGCACTTTTCAGAATCTGGCCCTGTTCAAGGGTATGAGCGTGCTGGACAACATCATGACCGGCCGAAACCTGCGCATGACAACGGGCCTGCTCGCCCAGGCATTTCGTTGGGGTCCCGCCGAGCGCGAGGAAATTCGTCACCGCGAGTTTGTCGAGAACATCATCGATTTTCTCGAGATTCAGGCCTATCGCAAAACGCCAGTGGGCCGTCTGCCTTATGGCTTGCAAAAGCGCGTCGACCTGGGCCGAGCCCTGGCCATGGAGCCGCGCCTACTGTTGCTGGATGAGCCGATGGCAGGGATGAATATCGAAGAAAAGCAGGACATGAGCCGCTTTATTCTGGACGTCAATGACGAATTCGGCACCACTATCGTGCTGATCGAGCATGACATGGGCGTTGTGATGGACATCTCGGACCGGGTCGTGGTCCTGGATTACGGAAAAAAAATCGGCGACGGCAAGCCCGATGAGGTGCGTGCCAACGAAGCCGTCATCCAGGCCTACCTGGGCGTATCGCACTAGAACCAAGGCGAAAGAGACATGGGATTTTTTCTAGAAACCTTGTTCGGCGGACTGATGAGCGGCATGATGTATGCGCTGATCGGCCTGGGCTTTGTTCTGATTTTCAAGGCGTCGGGCGTCTTTAACTTCGCACAGGGTGCGATGGTGCTGGTCGCCGCCCTGTCGATGGCGCGCTTCTCGGAATGGATACCGGCATGGCTGGGATTTGAAAACCTGTTGCTTGCCAATGTCCTGGCCTTCATCATCAGCGCCATTTTGATGTTCGTGCTGGCCATCGTCATCGAACGCTACGTTCTGCGCCACCTGGTCAACCAAGAAGCCACGACGTTATTAATGGCCACGCTGGGCATCAGCTATTTCCTGGATGGACTGGGCCAGATTGCTTTTGGGAGCTCCGTCTACAGCATCGATGTCGGCATGCCGAAAGACCCTGCTTTTATCCTCGACTCGGTATTCGAGGGTGGCATCCTGATCAACCTGGAAGATCTGACGGCCGCCGTCGTGGCCGCCCTGCTGGTCGCAACACTGGCCATTTTTTTCCAGTACACCAGCACCGGCCGAGCGCTGCGCGCCGTCGCGGATGACCATCAGGCCGCGCAATCCATCGGTATTCCCCTGAATCGCATCTGGATCATCGTCTGGAGCGTCGCCGGCCTGGTCGCCCTCGTCGCCGGCATTATCTGGGGATCCAAGTTCGGCGTGCAGTTCACCTTGTCGACCGCGGCATTGCGCGCCCTGCCGGTCGTGATTCTGGGCGGACTGACCTCAGTGCCTGGCGCCATTCTGGGGGGCCTCATCATCGGCGTCGGCGAAAAACTGTCCGAAGTCTATTTGGGCTCACTTGTGGGCGGTGGTATCGAAATCTGGTTCGCCTACGTGTTGGCGCTCGTGTTCCTGCTGTTCCGCCCACAAGGGCTGTTCGGCGAAAAAATCATCGATCGGGTCTAAGGGAAACACTATGTTCTATCGCGAAAACGGCCAATTCAAGACCGGCTATCGCGCCGACCAGCAGATCTTCCCGATCCGCCAGGACCGCATCTTTGTCGTGCTGCTGCTGGCGGTCGCGTTCGTCGCCGTGCCATTACTGGCCAGCGACTATATGCTGCGCGCCATTCTGATTCCCTTTCTGATTTTGTCACTGGCCGCGGTTGGCCTGAACATCCTGGTGGGGTATTGCGGCCAGATCTCGCTCGGCACAGGCGCCTTTATGGCCGTCGGTGCCTATGCGGCCTGGAACTTCGGTGTCCGCTTTCCCGGCATGCCGCTGGTCATACAGATTTTGCTAGGGGGTTGCTTTGCCACGCTGGTGGGCGTGTTGTTTGGCATCCCCAGTTTACGGATACGCGGCCTGTATCTGGCCGTCGCCACACTCGCCGCGCAGTTCTTTGTCGACTGGGCGTTCTTGCGCATTCCGTTTTTCACGAATTATTCGTCGTCAGGCAGCGTATCGGTGCCACCACTGAGCGTATTCGGCATGCCGATACAGACGTCAGTACAACGCTATGTGCTCGTGTTGTGCTTCGTGGTGGTCTTTGCCCTGCTGGCTAAAAACCTGGTGCGTGGCGCCATCGGCCGCCAATGGATGGCCATCCGCGACATGGACGTGGCTGCCGCCGTGATCGGCATACGCCCCATGTACGCCAAGCTCACAGCCTTTGCCGTCAGCTCCTTCATCGTGGGTGTCGCTGGCGCATTGTGGGGCTACATCCATCTGGGTTCGTGGGAGCCCCTGGCGTTCGATCTGGCGCGCTCGTTCCAGCTGTTATTCATGGTGATCATTGGCGGGCTCGGCTCCATCGTAGGCAGCTTCTTTGGCGCTGCCTTTATCGTGCTGGTCCCCGTGGCCCTGACCAACGTGCCGCATATCCTCGGACTCTCGTTGTCGGTAGATACCGCGGCACACATCGAGCACATGGTGTTCGGCGCGCTGATTGTGTTCTTCCTCATTGCGGAGCCCCACGGGCTGGCGCGCCTGTGGGGCATTGCGAAAGAGAAACTGCGAATTTGGCCTTTCCCGCACTGACGGTGCATCTGTTCCCGGTTGCCGTGCCATGCACTGCACGACAACCTCTTTGACTACCCGGCCTCAGACCGGGCCAATCCTGGTGTGAACCACACCAAGCAGGAGGTAAATGGAGATGAAGCGTCTTAACCTGAAGTGGGCAGCGGCCTGCCTGGCCGCCGCTGGCGCCCTATCAGCCGCCGCGCCAGCGCTGGCGGCCGAAGAGCAATTCGTTCCGCTCTTGGTGTATCGCACCGGCTCGTTTGCGCCGCTGGGCATACCCTGGGCCGACGGCAAGCTGGACTACCTGAAACTCGTCAACGCGCGCGATGGCGGCGTCAATGGCGTCAAAATCACCTACGAGGAATGCGAAACCGCCTACGCGACCGATCGCGGCGTGGAATGCTACGAGCGCCTGAAAGCCAAGGGCGGCGGCGCATCGGGCTTTGACACCCAATCGACAGGTATTACCTTCGCCGTGACCGACAAGGCCGTCGTGGACAAAGTGCCCGTCGAAACCATGGGCTACGGGCTATCCCAGTCAGTCGACGGCAAGGTGTTCGAATGGAACTTCCCGTTGCTCGGCACATACTGGACAGCGGCCGACGTCATGATCCAGGACATCGCCAAAAAAGAAGGCGGCCTGGACAAACTCAAGGGCAAGAAGATCGCGCTGGTCTACCACGACTCGCCCTATGGCAAAGAACCAATCGCTTTGCTGCAAAAGCGTGCCGCCAAGGAAGGATTCGAGCTTTTGCTCTACCCCGTTACGGCACCGGGCGTCGAACAGAAATCGACATGGCTGCAAATTCGTCAGTCGCGCCCCAATTACGTGCTGCTCTGGAGCGCCGGGATCATGACGCCGACCGCGATTCGTGAAGCCCAGGGTACGGGTTTTCCGCGCGACAAAATGTACGCCATCTGGTGGGCAGGCTCGGAGGGCGACGTCAAGGACCTGGGCAACGTGGCCAAGGGCTACAACGCCATCACGATCCACAACAGCGCAGCCCGCGGCAAGGTCTACGACGACCTGAAGACGTACGTGTACGACAAAGGACAAGGTTCCGACTCGTCCGGCAGCAACACGCTGGGCACCATCGCACATACCCGAGGCATGATGATTTCGATGCTCCAGGTCGAAGCCATCCGTGCTGCGCAAGAAAAGTTCGGCAAGGGCAAGCACATGACGCCGGAACAAGTGCGCTGGGGTTTTGAAAACCTGAATCTCACTCAGGAACGCCTGAACGAACTCGGCTTTGGCGACATCATGCGCCCTGTGAAGACCTCGTGCGAAAACCACATGGGTGACGATTGGGCGCGCATCGTGCAATGGGATGGCAAGGCGTTCAAGGTGGTCTCCGACTGGTATCAATCCGACAAGTCGGTAACCAGGCCGTTGGTGGAAGAGGCCGCGGCCAAATACGCCAAAGAGAAGAACATCACGCCTCGCAAGTGCGAAGGCTGATGTAAACCAGCCGCTCGCGCCGGGTGCGCGGGCGGCTACCTCGCAGGAACCCTCATGACTGCTCCACACGCCGCCCACACCGCCCCGGCTTCGCCCACCGCGACAGACGCCCCCCAGTTACTGCTGGACGTCAACGGTATCGAAGTCATTTACAACCACGTCATCCTGGTGCTCAAGGGCGTGTCGCTGCAAGTGCCCGAGGGCCGCATCGTCGCGCTGCTGGGCGCCAACGGCGCAGGCAAAACAACCACCCTGCGCGCCGTGTCCAACCTGCTCAAAGGCGAGCGCGGCGACGTGACCAAGGGCACGATTCAGTATCGGGGCCAGCGTATTGAGAGGCTATCACCGTCCGAACTCGTGCGGCGGGGCGTCGTACAGGTCATGGAAGGCCGGCATTGCTTTGCTCACCTGACGATCGAAGAAAACCTGCTGACGGGCGCTTATACCCGTGATCTGAACCGCGGCGACATGGCGGCGGCACTGGATCGGGTATATCAGTATTTTCCACGCCTGAAGCAGCGCCGCGCCAGTCAGGCGGGCTATACCTCGGGCGGCGAACAGCAAATGACGGCGATCGGCCGTGCATTGATGGCCGACCCCAACATGATCCTGCTCGACGAACCCTCCATGGGCCTGGCTCCGCAGATCGTCGAAGAAATCTTCGAAATCGTGCGGGACCTGAATCAACGAGAACGCGTGAGTTTTCTGTTGGCCGAGCAAAACACCAATATTGCACTGCGCTACGCCGATTATGGGTACATCCTGGAAAACGGGCGCGTCATGATGGACGGAGACGCGGCCGAACTCGCCAGCAACGAAGACGTCAAGGAGTTCTACCTGGGTATTGCCAGCGGCGAACGCAAGAGCTTCCGGGACAACAAATTCTACCGGCGCCGAAAGCGCTGGCTGGCTTGATCCCGCCTAGTCTGTTTTTTCATCCGGCTTTATGGCTGACGCCGTATTGCTGTTATTTACGCCTCCCGGCCTTTCATAGAGTGCGACCACATGCCCGCGTTTTTTGATGCACTGGAAACTCGCGTACCGGAACAGCGCGAACACGATTTGATGACGGCATTGCCCGGCGTGCTTGAACGCGCGATGTCGGGCGCGCCCGCCATCGCCGAACAACTGCACGGTATCGACCCGCGCGATGTGACCTCGCGACAGGCCCTGGCGGCTGTGCCCGTGTTACGCAAACATGAACTACTGGAAAAACAGCAGCACAGCCGCGGCAGCACGGCGACGGCCAGCGCTACCAAGACTTTCGGTGGCTTTTCAACGATAGGATGGGGGAAGGCGCTGCGCGTCTTTGCCTCGCCCGGTCCCATCTACGAGCCCGAAAGCAGTCGTGCCGACTACTGGCGTTTTGCACGCGCGCTCTATGCGGCGGGCTTTCGGCCCGGCGAGCTCGCCCACAACAGTTTTTCCTATCACTTCACGCCGGCGGGCTCGATGATGGAGACTGCCGCCCATGCGGTGGGTTGCACGGTATTTCCCGGCGGTACGGGCCAGACCGAGCAGCAAGTTCGCGCCATCGCGGACTTGGCGCCCAGCGGTTATCTAGGTACACCCAGTTTTCTGAAAATCATCCTGGAAAAGGCCGATGAGCTGGGGGTGACCCTACCCTCGCTACAACGCGCGCTCGTGTCGGGAGAGGCCTTTCCGCCCTCGCTGCGTAATTGGCTCGCCGCTCGTGGCATTGACGGTTACCAAGCCTACGGGAGCGCCGATCTCGGCATGATCGCCTTTGAGACACCGGCGCGCGAAGGTTTGGTTGTGGGCGAAGAGATCATCCTCGAAATCGTCCGGCCGGGCACCGGCACACCCGTGCCGATCGGCGAGGTCGGCGAAGTCGTCGTCACCACACTGAATCCGGACTACCCGTTAGTGCGTTTTGGCACCGGCGACCTTTCCGCCGTGCTGCCCGGTGCGTCGCCTTGCGGACGCACCAATCTGCGCATCAAGGGCTGGATGGGACGTGCCGATCAGACCACCAAGGTTCGGGGCATGTTCGTCCATCCCTCCCAGGTCGCCGAAGTCCTGGCTCGCCATCCGGAAATCACCCGGGCGCGATTGATCGTCAGCGGACAAATGGGCAGTGACCGCATGGTGCTGCACGTCGAAGCCGCGGAACACTCGGATGTCCTGGCCGAGCGCATCGCCTCATCGACACGCGATATCACCAAACTGCGTACCGATGTGCAGTGGGTCGATACGGGTAGCCTGCCAAATGATGGCAAGGTCATTGACGACGTACGCTCGTATGAATGACTGGACTCTCGTGCCGATACGCTTGTGCCTCAGACAGATATGTTGCACCATCAAGGCCATCGCGTCATTTGCCGAGCCTTTCGCCTATGTTTGCCGAAGCCCAGTCCGATCCCGCCCTGTCCAAAGAGGTTTTTGAAGCAGAAGAAACGCGCTTGCGCACCGCGCTGCTCAAAGCGCAGTACCGTCAGCTCAAACGTGAGGATCGCGGCCTGCTGATCGTCGTCGCCGGCATCGACGGCGCGGGCAAAGGCGCCACGATCAATTTGCTCAACGAATGGATGGACCCTCGCCATATTCACACCCTGGCTTTTGGCGAACCCACACACGACGAACAAGAACGCCCACCGCTCTGGCGATACTGGAACGAAATGCCCGCCAAGGGCAAAACGGGCATTGTGTTCGGATCCTGGTATTTGCCCTTGCTGCGTGAGGCTGCCCGCAAAAAACCCCGGGCACAGCGGCTCACCGAGTACGTCGACACCATCAACCGCTTTGAGGCCAGCCTGACCGCCGACGGCATACAGATCATCAAGCTTTGGTATCACCTGTCGGCCAAGGCCCAAGCCAAGCGCACCAAGAATTTGCTGTCCAACCCTGAAACCGCCTGGCAGGTCACCGAGGCGGATCGTAAAGTCCAAAAAAAATACGACCGAATCTGCCAGGCAGGCGATACCGTCATCCGTCTGCTCAACGCTCCACATGCCCCGTGGACCGTCATCCCCAGTGCCGACGAACACATGCGCGCCGTCTGCACCGCGCAGACCGTCCTGCATGCCCTCGAGCAACGCCCGCGCGCACCCAAGTCACAGGTATTCACGGCATCCAGCGAGACCCGGCGCCGCAGTCCCGACCGTTTCGCGCAACTCGACTACAGCGCCACGCTGGATAAAGACGACTACGAGTCCGAACTTTCGCAATTACAAGGCCGACTCGCGCACGCCGTGCGATCCAAAGCATTCGCAGAACGCTCGCTGGTGCTGGCGTTCGAAGGGCAGGATGCCGCCGGTAAAGGCGGCGCCATCCGTCGCGTCACGCACGCGCTGGACCTGCGCCAAGTCGACATCCATCCGATCAGTGCCCCCTCGCACCACGAACTGGCACATCCGTATTTGTGGCGATTCTGGCGTCGCCTGCCCCGTCAGGGCCGCATCGCTATTTTTGATCGGTCCTGGTATGGCCGCGTGCTGGTCGAGCGGGTCGAGGGCCTCGCCTCGAGTGCAGCGTGGCGGCGCGCCTATGGCGAGATCAACGACTTCGAACACCAACTCGCCGGACACGGCGCCATCGTGCTGAAGTTCTGGCTGGCCGTCACACCCGCAGAACAGCTCAAGCGCTTTCGCGAGCGCGAGCGCTCGCCATTCAAGAACTTCAAAATCACCCCAGACGATTGGCGCAATCGCGAAAAATGGAATCTATACACCCAGGCCGCCAACGATATGCTGGCGCGCACCGATACCGATGACGCCCCCTGGCACCTCATTGCGGCGAATGACAAACGCCACGCCCGCGTACAAGTCCTGCGGGACATTGTCACTGCGATGGAAAAAACCCTCTAGCCCCACGCCCGAGCCATGACCACCTCACCCAAAACACCCGATATCCGTCCTGTTTCCGATACTGATTTCGATGCCTGGTTGCCGTTATGGAAAGGCTATCAAGCGTTTTATCAGGTCGATATCCCGGACAGCGCTACCCACACCACGTGGGCACGCATACTAGATCCGGCCGAGCCGATACACGCGGCGCTGGCCTATCACGAAGGCCGCGCCGTCGGTCTCGTACATTGGATATTTCATCGCTCGACCTGGACACCGGGCGATTACTGCTATCTGCAAGATCTGTTCGTTGCCAACGACGTCCGCGGTGGCGGGCATGGCCGCCACCTGATCGAACATGTTTACGCTCAGGCTCGCCTGGCCAATGCGGCTCGCGTATATTGGCTGACACACGAAACGAATACGACGGCCCGGCACCTCTACGACCGCGTGGCGGATCAACCTGGTTTCATTCAATACCGGAAGACCCTGTGAGCGCACGCGACCCTGATTGCCCGCTCTGCCGCGAAGACGGTGGCAGCGTACTCTGGCGCGGCCCGCACCTGCGCATCATCGAAGTCGGCGATGTCGATTATCCGGGGTTTACGCGCGTCATCTGGCACGCGCATCTGGCGGAAATGACTAACCTTTCGACCCATGGGCGAGACTTGTTGATGCGTGCGGTATACAACATAGAACAAGCGCAACGCGAGATACTCGCGCCCGACAAGGTCAATCTGGCATCGCTGGGCAACATGGTGCCTCACCTTCATTGGCACGTGATTCCGCGCTGGCGCGGCGACCGGCATTTTCCGGACGCCATCTGGGCGACACCACGCGTCGCCGCGGGCGCCGAACCGCCAGAATGGCACGCGCGACAGGCACACCTTCAAGAACTCTTGCCCCGTTATCGCAATCGCCTCATCGAAAAAATGGACGCGTTACTATGGCACTAATGGGCACGACCAGCCGCTCATAGCGTCAAGCGCGTGTCATTATGCAATACGGTTATTTGGCAAGCGGCCCCAAGGCCGCTACTCTCTCGGCTTCGCCCCATACAGGCTGCCCGTTCACGAACTTGGCTAGCAGGAGAAAATTCGCCATGAAGATCGTAAGAGGACTAATCGGCGCCGCGTTGGCGCTCGGCGCACTCGCCAGCGCACAGGCCGCCACACTGGATGTGGTCAAAGAACGCGGTGAGGTCCGCTGCGGCACGACGACAGGCTTTGCCGGCTTCTCGGCCCCCGATGCCCAGGGCGTCTGGCGCGGCCTGGATGTGGATCTGTGCCGTGCCGTCGCTGCCGCCGTCTTTGGCGATGCCAGCAAAATCAAAGTCGTCCCGCTCAATTCACAGCAACGCTTTACGGCGCTGCAGTCGGGCGAAATCGATGTGCTGACGCGCAATACGACCGTCACCCAACAGCGCGATACCGCGCTCGGTATCATTCATGCGGGGATCAATTTCTACGACGGCCAGGGCTTTTTGGTTCCCAAATCCCTGGGTGTCCAAAAAGCGACCGAACTCAGCGGCGCCACGATCTGCCTGCAAACCGGCACATCCAATGAAAATACGCTGGCGGACTGGGCGCGCGCCCACGATGTCACGTACAAACCGGTCGTCATGGAGACGTTCGACGAGGTCGTCAACGCCTTTGCCTCCGGTCGCTGCGACGTTTTTAGTACAGACGCCTCGGGCCTGGCTTCGATCCGGATTTCCAAGCTGCAAAATCCTGATGACTACGTCGTGCTGCCCGAAATCATCTCCAAAGAACCACTGGGCCCATTTGTACGCCAGGGCGACGATCGCTGGCTGAACATCGTCCACTGGTCACTATCGGCGATGATCGCGGCCGAAGAGTACGGCATCACCTCGGCCAATGTGGACGAGCAAGCCAAAAGCACCAACCCCAATATCCAGCGCATCCTGGGTGTAACGCCCGGCGCCGGCGCCAATATGGGCCTGGATGAAAAATGGGCCTACCAAATCATCAAGCAGGTCGGTAATTATGGTGAAAGTTTTGAGCGCAACGTGGGCATGGGCAGCCCGCTCAAGATCGCTCGCGGCCTGAACGCGCAGTGGACGCAGGGCGGACTGCTGTACGCCCTGCCTATTCGCTAGCGCGTGGCACTATCGCATCAATTGATGCTGTAGCCCCGTCCCTTGAAGCACGCGCCCATGGCGCGTGTGTACGACTGCGCGGACGCACTGGTGGTGTATTCGGTGATGTTTGCAGGATCGAGCCCGCTTTGATTCATTGCCCAGTTTTCGCACGCCTGGCGATCTTGCATCTGCTGCGACTCGCTTTGCCCCTTGGCCGGGTAGGCCACGACACTCAAGCTAGATGAGGCGATCCGCGGCGCCGCATATCGTATCGAGGGTGTCGGAGTCGCATAGGTGATGGATGACCCTCCATATGGGACCGACGAGTAATACACTGGCGGCGGATAATACATAGGCGGCGAGCTGTACGTCACGCCGCTATAGCCATAACGCGGGCCGCTGCTGAGCGCCAACGCAACCCCGGCGCCCAGTAATGCGGCCCCGCCAATCCACCAGCCGGAGCGATAATAACCACCGTAATAATGGCCATGGGCAAAAACCTGCCCACTGCAGGCGGCCAGGGCGGCAGCCACGACCGCCGCACGCCAAAATGGGAACTTCATAATCGTCTTTCCTGAAAAAAGCGGCGAGATAGCGACGGCCGTCAATACCCCATCGCGTCAAGCCGGTACCACTCGTCTTACTTTACTCCCGGGCGACAGCGATGTCTTGTGCAAAAATTCGCCCATGGCACACGACAATCGCTTGCAGAAAAATACCCTGACCACACAGGCCAGCCAGCTCCCGACGGCTTGGCAGGCCGCCTTTCGACGCCCGAGCGTTGCTCAGGCCTTCGCGGACGTCACCGCTTATGTCGAAACACGGTTAGAGGCGGGCGCCATCGTCTACCCAGCCACCCCGTTTCGGGCGCTGGACGGCTTGACTCCCGCCGAGGTCCAAGTCGTGATTCTGGGCCAGGACCCGTACCATGGCCCCGGCCAGGCGCAGGGCCTGGCATTTTCTGTGCCCGACGACTGCAAACGCCCCCCCAGCCTGCGTAACATATTCACTGAGATCGCCCAGGACTTTCCCGGGACGCCGCTGCCGCAAGGCAACGACCTGTCCCGTTGGGTCGATCAAGGGGTCCTGCTCTTGAACACCTCACTGACGGTCGAAGACGGCCAACCCGCGTCCCACGCCAAACGCGGCTGGGAGACCGTCACCGACGCATTGATCAGCCTGGTGGCGCACGACCCCGTGCCCAAGGCCTTTTTGCTGTGGGGCGCGCATGCCCAGGCAAAGCAAGTGTTGCTTCCCAGCAACGCCGGACACCTGGTACTGACGGCCAATCATCCCTCGCCCCTCTCGGCGCGACGCCCTCCGATCCCCTTTATAGGCTGCGGGCATTTTGCCCAAGTCAACGCATGGCTGCTCGATCAGGGAAAATCCCCTATTGACTGGAGCACAGAAAATTCTTTTCCTGTACGCCAACAAGAATTCGGGTTATAGTCGCGGCACTGCACAAATTTTGTTCTGGCATTTTTCATACGCGCTTAATTGCGCGATTGGTTTTCGCAGTCATAGCCTGTCGGGGATGTCACCCGACTTTATGCCGAACACCATCGATTCCTGACCTCCTTTCCTTCCGCCTCGCGTTCTCTATAACGCGCCGTGCGCACGGTTGATCCGGTCGGCCCGATGCTCCATCAACCGTCGCCCGGATACTGCCGCCCCCTTTCTCGGCTATCTCGGCACATGCGCCGCTTTGCGCGGTAAGGACAAGTAATGTCTTTTGAAACACTGGGCCTGGTTCCCACTCTGTTGTCGGCCCTACAAGACGCTGGTTTTTCTGAACCCACCCCTGTACAAGCCGCGGCGATTCCTCAAGCACTGGCTGGCCAGGACTTGATGGTGTCTTCGCAAACCGGTAGCGGCAAAACCGCCGCCTTCATGTTGCCGGCACTGAACCGCATCGCCGGCCAATCCGCCAACAAGGGCGTGGGCGTGCAAGTACTCGTACTGACCCCCACCCGTGAACTGGCGCTTCAAGTCGCCGATGCCACGAGTTCCTATGGCCGTAATTTGCCGGGCCTGCGTACTGCCACCGTCGTCGGCGGCATGCCCTACGGCGCCCAACTCAAGGCGCTGTCGCGCCGCGTTGACGTACTGGTCGCCACCCCGGGTCGCCTGCTCGATCACCTGAAGGCCGGCCGCGTCAAGCTCAGCACGGTACACACCCTGGTGCTGGACGAAGCCGACCGCATGCTGGACATGGGCTTCATCGAAGACATCGAAACCATCGTTGCCCGCCTGCCCCAAGAACGCCAAACGTTGCTGTTCTCGGCGACGCTGGACGGCACCGTGGCCAAGCTGGCTTCGGCCATGATGCGCGATCCGCAACGTATCGAACTGGCAGGCCAGAAAGACAAGCACACCAATATCACGCAAAGCCTGCTGTACGCGGACGATGCTAGCCACAAGATGCAATTGCTGGATCACGTGCTGCGCGACGCCAAGCTGGATCAGGCCATCGTCTTTACCGCCACCAAGCGTGGCGCTGACGATCTGGCCAATCGCCTGGCCGACCAGGGCTTTGCCGCCGCGGCACTGCATGGTGACATGAATCAGCGCCAACGCACGCGCACCCTGACGCAACTGCAACGCGGCCAACTGCGTATTCTGGTTGCCACGGACGTCGCCGCGCGCGGCATCGACGTGCAGGGGATCAGCCACGCCGTCAACTTCGACCTGCCGATGCAAGCCGAAGACTACGTGCACCGTATCGGTCGTACCGGCCGTGCCGGCCGCGACGGCCAGGCATTTACGCTGGCTACGCACGCCGAACGCCACAAAGTGCGTCGTATCGAACACTACATCGGCCAGCCGATCGCGCCGGAAATCATCGCCGGTCTCGAACCCAAACGCACACCGCGTCCCTTCGCGGGCGGCGGTGCCAGCCGTGGTGGCAAGCCCTTTGGCAAGCGCCCCGGCGGCTTTGGCGGTGATCGCCCGCAGTTCCGCGAAGGACGCAGCCATGGTGGCGCACGCGCCGACGGCCCCCGTGAAGGCGGTCCTCGCGGTGAGTTCAAGCCCCGCGGCGAATTTCAGCCCCGTGGCGACTTCAAGCCCCGTGGTGAATTCCAGCCTCGTGGCGACTTTAAACCTCGCGGTGAATTCCAGCCCCGTGGCGATTTCAAACCCCGCGGTGAGTTCAAGCCTCGTGGTGATGCCCAGTCGCGTACTGACAGCCCGCGTGGTGAGTTCCAACCGCGCGAAGGCGGCTGGCGCGGCAATGACGAGCGTTCGGCCCGCCCCGCTGGCGATCGCGAATTCCGCCCGGCGCGTGCCTATGGCGATCGCCCCAAGAGCAACGATTGGCGCGCCGACCGTGACGCCCGTCCGGCTGCAGCCGGCCTTGGTGCCCGCCCGCAACGTGAAGGCCAACGTGGTGAATTTCAACCCCGCGGTGAATTCCGTCCCCGTACCGACGGAGAATTCCGCGGTGCAGACCGTCGCCCCACCGGCTTTCGTCCCTCGACCAAGCCGTTTGCCCAACGTGATGGTGGTCCCGCCAAGCGCCACAGCAAGCCTGCCGGCGCGCGTCGCGACTAAATTCGCCAAGCACTAGCCAGCCGTTCAAGTCTGCCACTGCCCGCTCTGTCCGTCACCCGACGGATACGGCGGGCAGTGTCACGTTCGGGTCTGGCATACGCGGTCGACATGGGACAATAACGCCTATGCAACGCTCCGCTACCTCCTCTTTTCCCGCACTCGATTCCGATAGCGCACAGCATAGTGCCCGTACGGCCGCTCATTTACGACTAGCCATTCAGACAGCGGGCGGCTGGCTGCCCTTCGATCAATGGATGGCGCAGGCCTTGTACGCGCCAGGCCTGGGCTATTACGCGGCGAGCGCCGTCAAGCTAGCCTCATCGGACGCGACCGATGCGCGTGGCACACCGATCGCGCTGGGTGACTTTGTGACGGCGCCTGAGCTCACGCCCTTGTTCGGCCACACCCTCGCCCGGCAAGTGGCTCAGATTCTGAACGACACCGATACTCACACCGTCCTCGAGTTTGGCGCGGGGTCCGGCGCGTTGGCCGAGAGCGTATTAACCGGTCTGGACGACCTCGGGATCACTGCGCAATATCGCATTATCGAAGTCTCGGCCGACCTGCGGGCACGCCAGCAAACGCGTCTGGCACCGTATGGCGAGCGCGTGCAATGGCTCGATGCGCTGCCAGACCGTTTTGCGGGCTGCGTATTGGCCAATGAAGTTCTGGATGCCATGCCCGTCTCGCTCTTTTGCTGGGGGGATGAGGCAACCGTACTGGAACGCGGGGTGGCGCTGGACGCGAACGGGGAATTTACCTGGGAAGATCGGCCCGCCGGGCCCGCGCTTGCCAACGCCGTGGCGGCCCGTATGCCTGGCTTACCGGGCTATGTGTCCGAAATCAATTTACAAGCCGAGGCCTGGATGCAGGCGATGGGACACTGGCTGACGCAGGGCGCCGCCCTGCTCCTGGACTATGGCTTTCCGCGCAGCGAGTACTACCATCCGCAGCGTGCCGGCGGTACGCTCATGTGCCATCTGCACCATCACGCCCACGCGGATCCCTTGATCGCCCCGGGGGTACAGGACATCACTGCGCATGTGGATTTCACGGCCATGGCTGATGCCGCTCATGAGGCCGGCCTGCAAGTCCTGGGCTATACCTCGCAGGCCCGATTTTTGATGAATGCCGGCCTGGCCGAGCTCTTGGCGCAATACGATCCGGCAGACGCGCGGCGTTACGCGCAAGTCGTCGCTCCCGTCCAAAAGCTGCTCAGCGAAGCCGAGATGGGAGAGCTATTCAAAGTACTGGCTGTCGGGCGCGGCATTCAGACCCCGTTGCAGGGTTTCAAACGCGCGGACCGATCAGCGGCTCTTTGATACCGACGCAGGGCCCTCTGAGTGCAAGGCCACCAAAACCTGTAAGCGCGCATCGCGCACAGCGCGCTTGATTTCCTCGGGGTTACCGGTGAATCGCCGGGCAATGGCGCCCGCATCCACCCCGCGTGCCCGTTCGAGCCGCTGGCGCCAGACGGCGACGTCCACCTTGCCCACCACGGCTGCCGTTTCCCATAGCGCGATAAACCGCTCGGGCTTGCGCAAGGCATCGGTTTGCTCAATCAAGGCCAATTGTGCGTCGGGCGAGATCGCTCCGAGGTGATCAAGCACTTTGGGTAGCAAACGGGCATGATCCGCACACTCGGTGGGCACGCGCAAACGGCGACTCAACGCATCACGGTCAGGCGTCAGCCGGCACAACAAGGCGTAATGACCGGGTAGCGGCAGCGTCATTTGCACGGCACGATCCAGGTCGCCGCCTACCGTGTCCACCGCTTGCAACTCCGGCATGATGCGCGCCAGCGCGCCCGATTGCACCAATACCTCCAGCATGCGCGAAGGGGTCGCCGCCATCAGGCCACGCGACAACTCTTTCCAGACCCGTTCAGGTACCAGGGCATCCGCCTCCCCCGCGTCAACCATGCGCTGGCATAACGCCAACGTCTCGTTCGCCACCGTGAAATCGGCAAAACGCGCTGCAAAGCGCCCCAGGCGCAGGATCCGCACGGGGTCCTCGACAAACGACTCGCCCACATGCCGCAGCACGCGCGCCCGCACGTCCCGCACACCATTCAACGGATCATGCAACGCCCCCTGCGGCGTACAGGCAATAGCGTTGACGGTGAGATCACGGCGCAGCAGGTCTTGTTCCAGCGTCACGTCGATCCCGGTATAAAACGTAAAGCCCTTATAACCCCGGCCCGACTTGCGCTCGGTACGCGCCAGCGCATATTCCTCTTTGGTGCGTGGGTGCAAAAACACGGGAAAATCCCCGCCTACCGGTATAAAGCCGCGGGTTGCCATGTCTTCGGGCGACGCGCCCACGACGACCCAGTCGCGATCACCCGCGGGCAAGCCCAGCAAGGCATCGCGTACAGCCCCACCGACGATATACACCTGCAAACCCGCCACGATAGGATCGTCGGCCAAGCCTTGAACAGCCGCGGTTAACGACGACGAGACGTGCACGTCCCCCATTACGGCGCCTCGGCCGTACGCATGGAGCCGTTCGGGTCGATCTGTCCCAAACGCGCTTTCAGCGACTGGGGTTGACCGGAGAACATCGCGGCATAGTAGGTCGCATTGGACATCACATGCTTGACGTACAAGCGGGTTTCCGTAAACGGAATCGTCTCCGCAAAAATGGCGCCTTCGACGGGGTGCGAGAGTGTAGAGCGCCACGTCTTCGGCCGCCCCGGGCCCGCGTTGTAGCCCGCCGTGGCCAGCACCTGCGAACCGTCCAGGTCATTGAGCACGATGCTCAGGTAGTTGGTGCCCAGTTTGGTGTTGGTATCGAAATCGTTGACGCTAGAGGACGTGAAATCCGCCATGCCGATCCGACGTGCCACCCATTTTGCTGTCGCCGGCATCAGTTGCATCAACCCCGACGCCCCCACATGCGAACGCGCGTTCATCACAAAGCGCGACTCCTGGCGAATCAGGCCATAGACCCAGGCCGGGTCCAGCGCGATCTCGTTCGCCTGAGCCGTGACCCGCCCCTCGAAGGGCGCAATATAGCGTTGCGTGAAGTCGACCTCGCCCTCGGTGCGTTCGGAAGTATTGACTACTCGATCGTAGATGTCTTCGGCGCGAGCCAGCTCCGCCGCGGCCAATAGCTGTCGATCAGACATCCCTCGCAACGCGAAATTCCACTCGCCGACCGCCTCGGATCGCCACCCCAGTCGGAACAAATGCACCGCGCGACGCAGACTGCCGTTGGCACGGGCTTCGTTCATTTCCGAGTTGGTCATGGGTGCAGGGCGCTCGGGTACCGTAATGCTGCGCCCCAACTCTTCAGCCGCCAGTTGCCCGTAAAAATTATACTGATCTGCGATGCTCGCATAGGCCTTGCGCGCAGCGTCGTGACGCCCTCGACCGGCCTCGGCACGGGCTTTCCAGTACACCCAGACCGGCTCTGCTTGCTGCGATGCGGGCATCTGTTCGATGGACGTCATCACCCAACGCCAGTCGATCTTGGGCTGACGCAGCGCCGAACGCACGCGCCAGGGACCGTTGTACTCCGTCAACGGAATCGTTGTGCCCGCCTCGCGATACCAGCCGTCGGCACGGCTATCGAGATTCAACGCGGCGATCAGCGCATACTGATTGCGTACCCAGGCCAAATTGGTCTTAGGCAGGTTATTGGCCCATTCGCGTCGCAGATAGTCGTCAGCGACGCTCATATCTTGCCGCGCCAAGCGCGCCAGCGCCAACGTGGCGAGCTCCTTTTCGTTACGTCCGATTCGCTGGTGATCTTGGCGAGTCAACCATCGCATCGGGTTTTTCATCAGCGTATCGTAGGATTTTTGATCCTTGGTGTCGAAGAGATACCCGGCAAATCTCCGGGCATCCGCCACCTCGTTCGTTTCGATGGCCGCACGTAATTGCGGCTGAATTTCAGCCCAGCCGAGGACACCGTCGGCAACCAGCTGGTCATACAAGTTCCAGCAGTCCTTGCCGGGACTAAACGCGGCCTGTGCCTGTTTTGCGGTGGTACGCTGCCCCGTCATGTGACGCGCCTCCAGCACAGCGCACTGGGTTTGCGTGCCCGAAGTCGGCGCCTCGCTTAATTTGCTTGCGGTTTCGAAATCCCCGCGACGCGTGGCTGACAAAATCCAATTGCCGCGCAAGCGCTCAGCCAGATACGTACCATCGTTTTCCTGCAAAAACCGGGTCACGTCGGCTTTAGGAAACGCACTCGTCGGGGCGTTCCATACCTGATAATTCAGCAACCAGTACTCAGGATAGGCGCCCAACACATCCCCACGCGCCTGGGCCGCCGCCAAGCCCAGCACGGACCACTGCTTACGAGCATTGGCATCGCGCGCGGCCAGGACGGCCTGGAATGCCGGCGTTTGTGCCGTAGGAGGCAGCCCAGCCAGTTTGACGGGTGGCACATGTAGCCTTGGCCGGGGCCCCTGGCCCGACGCGCCATGCCCTTGCTGTGCATCGACGGACGTGCACGAGACCGTGAACAAGGCCAAGGCGACAGGCAGCCAACGACCGAGTTGCGCGCGTCGACGAGCCGGCTTAGCCGATCGACGAGACTCGGAGGCCGCAGATTTCTGATAACGTCTTGATTCAAGCCACTGCTGCATCGCCGACCCGCATGAACATTCAAAATACTGAACAGAATAACTTAATCGCGTTACGTACGCGATTACGCCAGGCCCGAAACGAAATTCCCGATGCCCAACGCAGCCGTGGGGGATTGTTAATACGCGGGCGCCTATTCACCTGGCTGAACGCCGTGCGCGAACAGGCTACCAAACGCGGCGCCACCGCGCCCGCCACGGTCGCGGCATTCTGGCCTCTGACGCACGAACCTGACCTGCGGCCGCTGCTCAACCAATGGGCACAGGCCGGCGTTGCCCTGGCCCTGCCTGCCATTCGCGCTGCCGATGCTCCGCTAGAGTTCCGGGCCTGGACACCGGGCGACACTCTGGAGGCGGGCCCCTATCAGGTACAAGAGCCCTTGGCTGATCGGCCTGTACTGCGGCCCGATGTCATTTTGGTACCCACGTTGGGTTATACCGATCAGGCCGACCGCGTCGGTTATGGAGGCGGCTATTACGACCGTACCCTGGCGGATCTGCGCCAGACGGGCCACGACTTCACGACCATCGGCATCGCCTGGAACGAAGGCTTGCTAGAGAACGGCTATCAACCCGCCCCGCACGACCAGCGACTGGACGCCATCCTGACGCCCGATGGCTGGATCCCCGAGCCTCCCCTGCTCGGCCCCAGCGCACCATCGGGCGGTGTGGTCGGTTCATTCGTACTGCGCTGACGCACACACAACGGCCCCACCCTGGTGCATGCACCAGGGCGATGCCTGCCTGATGCCTAGGGGCAACCCTCTTACGGCTCGCGTCCTCCTCTGCTACAAACGAACCAGCGCCCACGCGAGATCAGACTTGGCACGGGGGTTGCTTCATATAATTTGCTAACGGCGCGCGGACCCGCGCCCCGTCCGGGCCGCAGGCTCCATCCGGATCACGCGGCAGGCTCGGACGGGATACCGGAGGAGCCTATGCACCCAGCATCACCCGCCTCGTCAACGGCATATGACGAAATGGTCGACGCCAAGGGCCAGGTGCGCCCCCACTACGGGGCGTTTTCGCAATGGCTATCGAACGAGCCCGCGGACGCCATGGCCGTGCGGCAAATCGAAGCGGACGTGACGTTTCGCCGCGTAGGTATCACGTTCTCTGTCGCCGGCGACGAGGCCGGCACCGAACGATTGATTCCGTTCGATCTGGTTCCCCGCATCATTCCCGCCGATGAATGGCGACACCTATCCGCCGGACTGACACAGCGTGTGCGCGCATTAAACATGTTCATCCGCGACATCTACCACGGCCACGACATCGTGCGCGCGGGCGTGATACCGGCGGAACAAGTATTTCTGAACGCACAGTACCGCCCTGAAATGCAGGACGTGGACGTCGCCGAAGACATTTATTGCCACATTGCGGGCATAGACATCGTGCGCGCCGGGGCCGGCGAGTTCTACGTGCTGGAGGACAACCTGCGTGTCCCGTCGGGCGTGTCCTACATGCTCGAAAACCGCAAAATGTCGATGCGACTGATGCCCGAGGCATTCGGTAGCCTCAAAGTAGAACCCGTCGCCCACTATCCCGATCTGTTGCTCGACAACCTGCGCGAAGTCGCCCCGCAGAGCAGCGACTCGCCCACGGTCGTCGTGCTCACGCCCGGCATGTACAACTCGGCGTACTTTGAGCATGCCTTCCTGGCGCAGCAGATGGGCGTAGAACTGGTCGAAGGCCAGGATTTGTTTGTCGATAAAAACACGGTCTACATGCGCACCACGCGCGGTCCGCGCAAGGTCGATGTGATCTACCGGCGCGTCGACGACGATTTTCTGGATCCCCTATCGTTTCGCGCCGACTCCGCACTGGGTATCCCCGGCCTGCTATCTGTTTATCGGGCCGGGCGAGTCACCCTGGCCAATGCCATCGGCACCGGCATTGCCGATGACAAGTCCACATACCAGTACGTGCCCGACATGATCCGCTTTTATCTCCGGGAAGAGCCCATCCTGTCCAACGTACCCACCTGGCGCTGCTCGCGGCCGGACGAGCTCTCGCACGTACTGGCCCATATGCACGAACTGGTCGTCAAAGAAGTACACGGCGCGGGCGGATACGGCATGCTAGTCGGGCCGACCTCGACCCGCGCGCAAGTGCAGGCCTTTAAGGAACGCGTGCGCAGCCGACCAGGCAACTACATTGCCCAGCCCACACTGGCCTTATCGACCATCCCTACCTACGTTCAGTCAGGCGTCGCCCCGCGACACGTGGATCTGCGCCCCTATGTGCTTTGCGGAAAAAAGATTCGCACCGTGCCGGGCGGCCTGTGCCGCGTCGCACTTGCCGAAGGCTCGCTGATTGTCAACAGCAGTCAAGGTGGTGGCACCAAAGACACTTGGGTACTGGGAGAATAATCATGCTGAGCCGTACCGCCGACAACTTATTCTGGATGTGCCGCTACATTGAACGAGCGGAAAACACTGCCCGCATGCTGGACGTCAATCTGCAAATGTCGTTGATGCCGCAGGACGCCAGTGCCCACGACAGCCTGTGGCGCGCCGTACTGCGTATCTCGGAATTGCAGCACGACTACGACGCCCGGTTTCCGGCCGTCACTGCATTGGACGTGCTGCATTACCTCGTACGCGAGCCGACCAACGAATCGTCTATCTACGCCTGCCTGCGCGCCGCCCGCGAAAACGCCCGTGCGGTGCGTGGCAGTCTGACCACCGAGGTATGGGAAACCTACAACACGACCTGGCTAGAACTGCAAAAGCATCTGCAAACCCATCTGCCCGAACGCAATCCCGGCGAGTTCTTCGAGTGGGTCAAGTTCCGCGCCCATCTGGCGCGTGGCGTCACCATCGGCACCATGCTGGACGACGAGGCACTGCACTTTCTGCGCCTGGGCATGCACGTGGAACGTGCCGACAACACGGCGCGTTTGCTGGATGTGAAATTTCACGAAGAGCACGAAGAACACGAGGATATCGTGGCGCGCACCAGCGAGTTCTATCGCTGGGCATCACTGCTGAGTTCAGTATCGGGCCTGGAAATCTACCGCAAGGTCTATCGGGACGTCATCACATCGGACCGGGTAGCTGAACTATTGATTCTGCGTCCCGATATGCCGCGCTCGCTCGTGGCGTCGGTGCAAGCCCTGACCGAAGACTTGGCGCGCGTGGCCAACCAGCGCTCCGCCGAGACAGAGCGCCGCGCCGGCATGTTGTACGCCGAGTTGCGCTATGGCCGCGTCGAAGACATTCTGCACAGCGGCCTGCACCGCTACCTGGAACGCTTCCTGGAGCGCATCAACGACCTGGGTAACCGGATCAGCCAAGATTTCCTGGTGCCGCTGGTGGCGTAACGCCGCACGCACGGAGAAACGCATGAAACACCTTATCCGACACGTGACCCAATACCGTTATACGGCGCCAGTCAGCTATAGCATCCAGGCCCTGCGCCTGACCCCTCGCCACGACGATCATCAACGTACCCTGCGCTGGCGCATCGACGCGCCGGGCGCGCTGGAGCAACAGGTCGATGCCTACGGCAACATTACTCACATGTTGACCCTGCCGACCCCACACGACAGCATCGAATTACGCGTGACGGGCCAGGTCGAGATCGATACGCTGCCCGATGGCCGACTACGCCCGGAAGACAATCGCCTCCCCATCCATGCCTATTGTGTTCCCACCCCATTGACGCAGGCCAACGGCACGATCCGCGATTTCGTCCATAGCGCCGTCCCCCAAGGGCTGCACACGCCGGCTGACGCGCTGGCGCTGGCCGGCGCCATCTGCGACCGCGTCGCCTACGAGCCCGGCACTACCGACGTGACCACGGCAGCAGACCAGGTCCTGGCGCTGGGCCATGGCGTATGCCAGGATCATGCCCACCTGTTCCTGGCCTGCGTGCGCGACCTGGGCGTGCCGGCCCGCTACGTCAGCGGCTACCTGTATACCGAAGCGGAACACGCCGCCAGCCATGCGTGGGCCGACGTCTGGCTGGACGGAACGGGTTGGACCAGTCTGGATATCACCAACCGCCAGTTCGCCTCGGATTGCCATTGCCGGCTGGCCGTCGCACGGGACTATGATTCGGCCGCGCCCGTGCGAGGGGTACGCCATGGCGGCGGAGAAGAATCACTCACCGTCTCGGTGCAAGTCCAGACGGCCCCGCAACACTCCCAACAGTAATCAGGGCGAAAAACACTCGCTCAGCCGACAAACACCTAGGAGCCGTGCCGTTCCGACAAGAAAATTAATTGGGGGCAGAACAATGCCTCGGACGCTCTCACACGCTGACGCATCTGCCCCTACAATACGCCAGCTGTTATTCACCGAATCACCATGACTTACTGTGTCGCCGCCCGCCTGAATTCAGGCTTGGTTTTTCTCTCCGACTCTCGCACCAACGCGGGCGTCGATCAGGTCAGTATCGCCCGCAAGCTTAATGTCTTTGAGCGGCCTGGCGACCGTGTCATGGTGCTGCTTACGTCCGGCAACCTGGCCATCAGCCAAGCCGTCGTCAATCTGCTGGCGCAGCTCGATAGCGACAGCCCGGATTCGCTGTGGTCGGTACCCGACATGTACGAGGCCGCGCGCCGTGTCGGCGAAGCCGTACGCCGCGTTCACGAACGCGATGCCGAAGCCCTCAGCGAGCATGGCGTCGACTTCAACATCAATCTGATTTTTGGCGGCCAGATCGGCACGGAACGCTGCCGCTTGTTCCAGGTGTATTCAGCTGGCAACTTCATCGAAACCAGCGACGACTGCCCTTATGTGCAGATTGGCGAGGCCAAATACGGCAAGCCCATTCTGGACCGCGTCTTGCGTCCCGACACGCCACTGGACGAAGCCGCCAAGTGCGCGTTGATCTCCATGGACTCAACCTTGCGGTCAAACATTTCAGTTGGCCTGCCGCTGGATCTACTGGTATACGAAACGGGCGCGCTGCGCGTGACGCACTTCACGCATATCGACGAAGACAACGAATACTTTCACATGATCCGCCGTACTTGGGGCGAACGCTTGCGTCAGGTATTTACCGAGATCGCCGACCCGATCTGGACCGAGGCCGAAGCATCGGACTCGTTGGCCGCGGCCGGCCGCCTGCATCAGCCGCACCGGCTCACCCCGGGGGGGAATGAGCCTGGGCCCACCCCTCTGCAGATCGTCGCCCAAGATCCGGGCAAAACGCAGACGTCTTAAGGACTTAAGACCCGGTCCCCAGATCCAGTTCGCGCCAGATCGCCAACGGCGCCTCGGCCTGATTCAGCGTATAAAAATGCAGGCCCGGCGCGCCGTTATCGAGCAGCGTCTGGCAGAGTTCGCTCACGACATCCGCGCCGAATGCCCGGATCGACGCCTTGTCATCGCCAAACTCGGCGAGACGCAAACGTATCCAGCGCGGAATCTCGGCGCCGCACATTTCCGAAAACCGTACCAACTGGGTGTGGTTAGTGATCGGCATAATGCCCGGCACGATCGGGATCGTGACGCCTTTGCTCTGGGCGCGATCCACGAAATCAAAATACGCGTCAGAGTTAAAGAAATACTGCGTAATCGCCGAGTTCGCTCCCGCGTTGACCTTGGCCACAAAGTGGTTCAGGTCCGCGTGCGGGCTGGAGGCTTGCGGATGCATCTCGGGATAGGCCGCGACCTCGATGTGAAACGCGTCGCCGGTTTCCTGGCGGATAAACGCCACCAGGTCTGCCGCGTAGCGCAGCTCACCGGCATCGCCACCCATCCCCGACGGCAAGTCGCCCCGCAACGCCACCAGGCGACGAATCCCCTGCTCGCGGTACGCAGTCAGGATCTCGCGCAGACTATCGCGCGTCGCCCCGATGCAGGACAGGTGCGGCGCCGCATCACACCCCAGGTTTTGCAGCATGCGCACCGTGTCGGCAGTGCCGGTACGCGTCGAGCCGCCCGCGCCGAACGTCACACTGACGTAGCGCGGATGCGTCGCCAGCAACTGCTTGGCCGCGCGTACCAACCGCTCTTGGGCGGCGATATCGCGCGGAGGGAAAAACTCGAGGCTCAGGGCCACGGTAGAAGGTACGGTCATCAGGGAATCAAAAACAGGGAATCAGGATCAAGCAATCAGTCGCGAAAGCAGCGCGGAAATAATGCTGTACAAAATGGCGCCGCCCACGGCCCACCAAAATCCATTGACCTGGAAGCCGCGCAAAATCGAGCCCGCCAGCCAAAACATCAAGGCGTTAAGCACCAACAGGAACAAGCCCAACGTGACAATGGTGATAGGCAGCGTCAGCAGGATCAACACGGGTTTGACCAGCATGTTCAACAAGCCAAGCACCAATGCAGCAATCAAGGCCGAGCCGAACCCAACCACCGTAATGCCGGGCAGCAGATAAGCCACAATCAACAAGGCAACTGCATTCAACAGCCAAACGAGAATTAAAGTCATTGTGGTCTCTCCGGAAACACGCCCATCCAGGCGAAAATAACCATGCTCAACACACGGCGGCAAGGCAGGCTTGCGTACCGGCCGGTACGCAAGCCTAAGCACCGCCCTGTTGTACTACAGGATCAATAACGATAGTGTTCGGACTTGTAGGGACCCTCGACCGGCACGTTGATGTAATCGGCCTGATCCTGACGCAATGTGGTCAGTTTCACGTTCAGTTTCTTCAGGTGCAAACGCGCGACCTTCTCGTCGAGTTGCTTGGGCAACACATACACTTGGCCGCGCTCGTAGACGTCGTTGCGGGTAAACAATTCGATCTGGGCGATCGTCTGGTTCGCAAACGACGACGACATCACGAACGACGGATGGCCCGTGGCGCAACCCAGGTTCACCAGGCGGCCCTGGGCCAGCAGAATGATGCGCTTGCCGTCCGGGAACACCACGTGATCCACCTGCGGCTTGATTTCTTCCCACTCGCAATCTTCGACCGACGCCACATCGATTTCGTTATCAAAGTGACCGATATTGCACACGATGGCCTGGTCTTTCATCGCATCCATATGCGCGCGCGTGATGACGTGGTAGTTGCCTGTCGCCGTCACAAAAATGTCGGCCAGCGGCGCGGCTTCTTCCATGGTGACGACTTTAAAGCCCTCCATGGACGCCTGCAGCGCGCAGATCGGATCGACCTCGGTCACCCAGACCTGGGCGCGCAATGCCGCCAGCGCCTGGGCGCATCCCTTGCCCACGTCGCCGTAACCCGCCACGACAGCGACCTTGCCCGCCACCATCACGTCAGTGGCACGCTTGATGCCGTCGACCAGCGATTCGCGGCAGCCATACAGATTGTCAAATTTTGACTTGGTCACCGAGTCGTTGACGTTGATCGCGGCGAACGCCAGCTCGCCCTTTTGCGACATCTGATACAGGCGATGGACACCGGTGGTGGTTTCTTCGGTCACGCCCTTGATTTCCGCCAAGCGCGTGGAATACCACTTGGGATCGCGCACCAACGTTTCTTTGATCGCGGCAAACAGCACGCGCTCTTCTTCGCTGCCCGGCTTGCCCAGCACCGATGCATCCTGCTCGGCGCGTGCCCCCAGATGCAGCAGCAGCGTCGCGTCGCCACCGTCATCCAGAATCATGTTGGCATGGCGACCTTCGGGCCATTCGAAAATGCGGTGCGTATATTGCCAGTACTCTTGCAGCGTTTCGCCCTTGACGGCGAACACCGGAGTGCCGGTCACGGCAATCGCGGCGGCGGCATGATCCTGGGTAGAGAAAATGTTGCATGAAGCCCAGCGCACTTCGGCGCCCAGCGCTACCAGCGTCTCGATCAGCACGCCGGTCTGGATGGTCATATGCAGGCTGCCGGCGATGCGCGCGCCCTTGAGCGGCTGGCTGGCGGCGAACTCTTCACGAATCGCCATCAGGCCTGGCATTTCGGTTTCGGCAATAGCCAGCTCGCGCCGACCCCATCCCGCCAACGAAATATCGGCAACGTGGTAATCGGTGGCTTGGTCAGTAACGGTATTCATGGTGTGCTCCTGTAATCAACGACGTATCAACAACGATGTGCGTCACAGACGGTCGTACGGAACACTCATTCATGAGAAAGGCGCCCGCCTTTACCGCCTGCCGCGACAAAGGTGAGCGCCGTTGCTGGACGCCGCCGAAGCGACGCCTGGTAAGAATCCTGAGCCTGGCAACCCGCCTGGCCACCCCGCCAGGGGGCAAACCGGGGATCGTCGCAGCGCTCCTCAGGACTGAACTGAATTGTACTGGTTGAGACAAACTGTGCAACAACGCCCGCGAGACACGAACGGCTGTCGATGTCGTGAATCCGGCCCCCTCCCCGCGCCTGCCCGAATTACGTCCGTATGGGCATCGACGCGGTGTCAACCGAATTCGCATGGATCGGCCAATCGGCCGCACCTGCGGGAGTCAACGGCACCAACGCCTGGAGCAGATCGTGAGCGATCTTCTCCCAAGTACGCTTCAATGCGCCCTCGCGTACCCCATTGCGATCCAGCTCCAGCGCCTGTCGGCAGGCCATCGCCAGATCATTGTTCACAAAACCCGTCGCGCCCGCATCAATAACGGCCAAAGGCGCCTCGGTATGAAACGCCGCCACTGGCGTGCCGCAAGCCATGGCCTCCAGCATCACCAGGCCAAACGTATCGGTCAGGCTGGGAAAGACAAAGACATCGGCCGCCGAATAAAGCGCGGGCAACTTATCATCCGGCTGCATGCCCATGAAATGCGCGGTCGGATGGGCCTTGCGCAATCGCGCCTCGTCCGGCCCGGCTCCCACGACGACCTTGCTGCCCGGCAAATCCAGCGACAAAAAAGCATCCAGATTTTTCTCTCGGGCTACTCGGCCCACGCTCAGAAAAATGGGATGAGGCAAGTCAGCAAATGCATCACGTCGAACCGGACGAAAGTGCGAAGCATCCACGCCGCGTGACCACACGCGCAGATTTTTCAGATCCCGAGCCGCCACGATGTCACGCACCGTGGGCGTAGGCACCAGCACGCAGGCAGAGGGCCGATGAAACCAGCGCATATACCGCCACGGCAACGATGCCGGAATCCCCATGCGGGCCTGCAGATAATCGGGAAACAACGTATGAAACGACGTCGTGAACCGCCACCCTTTGCGCAACGCCATCTTGCGCGCCGCCAGGCCCAGCGGCCCCTCGGTCGCGATGTGCAGTGCATCGGGCACAGTGTCGCCCAGGATACGACGCAGTTGTCGACCTGGAGTCAGGCACAAACGTAGCTCTGGCTCGGAAGGCGCCGGTATCGAAGGCGCGCCGGTAGGGTTCACAACGATCAGCTCATGACCCCATTGGGTCAACAAGCGCTGCATAGTGGTCCACGTACGCACCACCCCATTGACCTGCGGAGGCCAGGCGTCAGTAACTAAAACAATACGCATGGGCAACCCCGGCGCGAAAATAGCGATGACGCGATTTAGCCTGCAAAATATGACGCGTCAAAGACAGAAATGTGACAGGCATAGGACAAGGCCGGCACATCGCCAATGTCCGCGCCCTACCAGACGTCCTGATCGCTGCCGGGTGGCCGCACGTGAGCGGCAAATCGTTGCACCAGGAAATCCACGAACGCTACCGTCTTGGCGGGCAGATTCAGGCGCTCGGGGTACAGGGCGTGAATATCAGCGGGCGGCGTACGCCAATCCGGCAGGATCGCTCGCAAGCGGCCGGACCTGATATAGGCGGCGGTCTCCCACTCGGATCGCATCACGATGCCGTGACCATCTAGTGCCCACTCTAGCGCACTTTCACCATCGTTGGAACTCAGTGTCCCCCGCACTTTGACGGTTTCCACGCGTTGTCCACTGCGCAGATGCCAGGTGCCATAAGCGACGTCATTCTCACGCACGACAATGCAACGATGACGCTGCAGCTCGCCCGGCGTCCGTGGCTCGCCATATGCCTGCAAATAGCGCGGTGACGCGCACAGCAGACGTCGATTCGAGGCGAACTTGCGCGCCGTGAGCCGCGCATCCGGGATTTCACCAAACCGCACGGCGACATCAAAGCCTTCGTCCAGCAAATTGACGGGGCGATCGGTCAGGCGCATCTGCACTTCGACGTCGGGAAACTGTCGTGAAAAATCCGACACGGCCGGCACGATATGGGCGCGGCCAAAGCCGAACGTCGCATTCAACCGCAGCAATCCGCGCGGCTGTGCCCGGCCGCTCGCGATATTGCGCTCCAGTGCCTCCAGGTCGGCCAGGATGCGACTCCCTTCGGCTAGATACAGCTCGCCTTCATGCGTGACCGTGACGCGTCGTGTCGTCCGATTCAGCAGCCGTACGCCCAGCCTGCGTTCAAGATTGGCCAGGCGAGTACTCACCGCCGGCGGCGTCAGCCCGAGCTCGCGAGCGGCCGCCGACAAGTTGCCGTGCTTGACCAACAGCGAAAAAAACGCCAAGTCGGAGACCGCATTCATGGATTATTTGCACCGATATTATTAAATTAATTTAAATAAAACTTTATTTATTCATTAATTATAAGAACAAACTTGGCTTATACACTGGTTATACACATCAAAAAAACCCAGCCCGATTAAGGAATCGCTAACCATGGCTCCTATGACTTTGTACGACAAGCTGGTCGCTGGCCACACAGTCGCCCGCATTGATGACGAGCACATATTGCTCTATGTGGACTTGCACATCATGAACGAATACACCAGTCCCCAGGCATTCAGCGGATTGGCTGCGCGTGGACGCAAGGTACTGCGGCCTGGTCAGCAAATGGCGGTGGTTGACCATGTCATTCCGACGCATGCGACGCCCGCGGCATCCCGGGTGATTCAAGATCCCGCGTCCTCGCTGCAAGCCCGCAACCTTAAACGCAACTGCGACGAGCAGGGCATTGCACTATTCGACACGACAGATCCCTTGCAAGGGATTGAGCATGTGATCGCACCCGAGCACGGCATGATTCTGCCTGGCATGGTGGTGCTGTGTGGCGACAGCCATACAACGACCTATGGCGCACTGGGCGCGCTGGGTTTTGGTATCGGTACTTCCGAGGTCGAACACATCCTTGCCACGCAGACACTGGTCTATCGTCTCGCGAAAAACATGCATATCCGCATCGACGGTACATTGCCCGCCGGTGTGTCTGCCAAAGATCTCGTCATCTATGTGGTGTATCGACTCGGCGCGCAGGGGGCACGCGGCTACGCGGTGCAATACAGTGGCCAGGCAATTGACGCGCTGTCGGCCGAAGCCCGCATGACCTTGTGCAACATGACGGTCGAGGCAGGTGCTCGCGCCGCATTGATCGCGCCTGATGACACGACCTATCGTTATGTCGAAGCACGCGCACCGCAACTCCATGGCGCCGACTTGGATCTCGCGCGCGCACATTGGCACACCTTGTATTCGGACGCCGACGCACGATTCGACGTCGAGCACGTCTTCGATGCGGCATCCATTTCGCCATTCGTGACGTGGGGCACCAGCCCCGATCAAGCTATGCCCGTAACAGGCACGGTGCCAGACCCGGATGCCGAACCCGACACACTCGCACGTATCGCGCTGCGCAAGGCAATCGACTATATCGGCTTGACGCCTGGCACCCCGATCGCCGGCGTGCCTATTGATCGCGTCTTTATTGGCTCCTGTACGAACGGCCGCATCGAAGACCTGCGTGTCGTGGCGTCCATCGCACACGACCGCAAGGTTGCGCCCGGCGTACGCGCAATGATCGTACCGGGGTCCGGCGCCGTGCGTGCACAGGCCGAGGCCGAAGGTATTGCCGCACAACTGATCGAAGCCGGCTTCGAATGGCGCCAACCGGGTTGCTCGATGTGCCTGGCGATGAACGATGACATGCTGCGCCCTGGCGAACGCTGCGCATCCACCACGAACCGCAATTTCGAAGGGCGACAGGGTCGCGGCGGCCGGACCCATTTAATGAGTCCCGCCATGGCTGCCGCGGCGGCATTGACCGGCCACATCGTTGACGCGCGCACATTGGAGCAAACAACATGAGCCCATCCTCAGTCATCAAAGGGGTCGCGGCGCCCCTGCCATTCAGTAATCTGGATACCGACCAGATCATGCCCAAGCAGTTCCTGCGCATCGTCGATAAAGCCGGTCTGGACCAGGGCCTGCTCTACGATTTGCGCTTCGACGAAACCGGCGCCCCGCGCCCCGAATTCGTGCTGAATCAGCCCGCGTATCAGGGCAAGACGTCCATCTTGGTGGCAGGCCCGAACTTCGGCTGCGGCTCCAGTCGCGAGCATGCCGTCTGGGGGCTACAGCAATTTGGTATTCGCGTCATCATCGCGCCGAGCTTTGGCGAGATCTTCTTTTTTAATGCACTCAATAACGGTCTGCTGCTGGTCGCGCTACCCGGCGATCGGGTGGATGCCTTACTCAAACGGGTCGCCAATGTCGCAAGCCATGAACTCGAGATCGATATATTGGCGGGACAGGTACGCGCGGCGGACGGCTGGACGGCGACGTTTGCACTGTCTGCAAGACATCGCCAGATGTTTGCGCAAGGACAAGACATGGTAAGCGCCTCGTTGCAGCAACTCGACGAAATCGCGCAGTATGAAACGCAACATTGGGCGCAACATCCCTGGATGAAAGACGTCGCGCAACGTGTGCGCACCCGATTAAATACAGTACCGTAACTCTTTCGCCACCCGGACGGATGGCAAAGCGTCGTGCATAGACAACAAGCAAGGAACAACCGTGACTGACACACTCTTTGATCTGCCTATCCAGACCTTTACGGTGAATAGCCTGCGCATTGCCGCTCGCGTACAAGGCGACGGCCCACCCTTACTGCTGTTGCACGGTCATCCGCAGACCCACGTCATCTGGCATCGCCTTTGGCCCGAGCTGACGCGCAGCCACACCTGCATCGCCGCAGACCTGCGCGGTTATGGCGATAGCGACAAGCCCGCGGCGTCATCCGATCACGCCGCGTATTCAAAACGCGAGATGGCGCGCGATATGGCAGAGCTCATGACAACACTGGGCTTTGATCGCTTTGACGTACTGGCGCATGATCGGGGCGCTCGCGTGGCGCATCGCCTGGGGCTGGACTATGCCGAGCGTGTGCAACGCATGATGTTATTGGACATCGCCCCCACGCTAGACATGTACGACAACACGACGCGCGCCTTTGCGCAGGCCTACTATCACTGGTTCTGGCTGATCCAGCGAGCACCGATGCCCGAGACCATGATCGAACATGACCCGGTGTTTTACGTACGCTCGCTCATGGGCGGCAGACCGGGCGGCCTGGCGCTGTTTGCGCCAGAAGCCTTGGCCGAATACGAGCGCTGCGCCCGTTTGCCCGGCTGGGCCACCGGCGTCTGCGAAGACTATCGGGCAGCCGCCACCATCGATTTGGAGCACGATCGCGAGGGGCGCGACCGGGGGGAGCGCCTGCGCATGCCCCTACGCGTGTTCTGGGGTGAACGGGGCGCTGTCGGACAGAATTTCGACGTCTTGGCACTATGGCGCTCAATCAGCGACGATGTGGCCGGTCGGGCCTTGCCGGGAGCACACTATCTGGCCGAGGAAATCCCCGAACTCGTCTTGCAAGAAGCGCGGCAACTGTTCGAGTAGCGGGACCCGCACTTATCCGACCTTCCGTCAGGGCCTTGCAAAAGGGGACGCACTGCGAATGCTAAGCTCCGTAGGATGAGCAACACCCGAGCCACCCCCGACGGCGACACGCCCGACACCAACGACGCCAAGACGTCGCAGAACGCCTTTGTGGCGACCGATTCTCCGTGCGTCGCAGTGTGCTCGACGCTTTTTGACGAGATCTGCCGCGGCTGCGGCCGTACCGCCATGGAAGTCTCGAACTGGGTCTTTATGACCGAAGAAGAAAAACAAATCGTGTGGCACCGCATCCGCGCCCAGGGCTACCCCCGGCGCAAAGGGTAAAAAGCGACTCCGCCGACCCGGATAGCAACACGGCTTCTACTCGCACGGCCGCCCCACACTCAATGGGCGGCGTGGTGCTGCGCGCTTGCGGCCCGCTTGTTCGCCGCTCGCGTCCGCGCGGCGGAACTCGTAACCCCACTCTAACGCTTTGGGAGTATCCTGAGTGTTCGAATGGATTGCCGGCGCGTAAGCGCCCGGAACAGGGCCAGCGGACCGACGATTCACGACTCACCCCCCTTAGCGGAGACGAGCTATGTCGAATCATGTCTATAAGCAAATCGAATTGGTGGGCTCATCCACCAAATCTTCTGATGATGCGATCAGCCAAGCCATCGAGCGCGCGTCCGGGACCCTGCGCAATCTGGATTGGTTCGAAGTCACCCAGATCCGTGGCCACATCAAGGACGGCAAGGTCGCGCACTGGCAGGTCGGATTGAAGATCGGGATGCGACTGGAGGGCAATGAGTGATTCTGCGGTGCGCAGCGGCTGGCGCGCACATCGGAGCAATTCTTGAGCACCTTCGCCAAGTGATTGTCGCGTAAGGTTTTTTCTGACTTGTTGTCTAACTGTTAAGAGGCTTGTCCACAGTCCATGTGGACAAGCCTCTGGGTTTTTTCAACGCAAGACGTCAGACGCTCTTCTTCAGGTCCTGTGCCTTGTCGGTGGCTTCCCACGAGAACTCGGGCTCGGCCCGGCCAAAGTGGCCATAGGCTGCAGTCTTGGCATAGATCGGACGCAGCAGGTCGAGCATATTGACGATGCCCTTGGGACGCAGATCGAAGTGCTCCCGCACGAGTTGTGCGATCTGGTCGTCCGGGATCACGCCTGTGCCCTCGGTATACACCGTAATGTTGATGGGCTCGGCCACACCGATGGCATAGCTGACCTGCACCTGGCATTGACGCGCCAAGCCTGCCGCCACGATGTTCTTGGCGACATAGCGTGCCGCATAGGCCGCCGAACGGTCGACCTTGGAAGGATCTTTACCCGAGAACGCGCCGCCGCCGTGCGGGCATGCGCCACCGTAGGTGTCGACAATGATCTTGCGACCGGTCAGACCGCAATCGCCCTGCGGACCACCAATCACGAAGCGGCCCGTGGGGTTGACCAGGAATTTCGTATTGGACGTGATCAGCCCTTGCGGGAAGCTGGGCTTGATGATTTCTTCGACGACGGCTTCTTTGATCTCGGTTTGCGAGATCTCAGGTGCGTGCTGGGTCGACAGCACCACCGTATCGACCTCGACCGGGCGGCCATCCACATAGCGGAACGTCACTTGCGACTTGGCGTCAGGACGCAACCACGGCAGGCGGCCGTCCTTGCGCAGCTCGCTCTGGCGTTGCACCAAGCGGTGTGCATACCAGATCGGCGCCGGCATCAAGTCCGGGGTTTCGTCGCAGGCGTAGCCAAACATCAGGCCTTGGTCGCCCGCGCCCTGGTTCAGATAGTCTTCCGACGTGCGATCGACCCCCTGAGCGATGTCCGGCGATTGCTTGTCATAGGCCACCAGCACCGCGCAGCCCTTGTAGTCGATACCGTAGTCGGTATTGTCGTAGCCAATGCGACGGATCGTATCGCGCGCCACCTGGATATAGTCGACGTTGGCAGTCGTGGTGATTTCACCGGCCAACACCACGAGTCCGGTGTTGCACAGTGTCTCCGCGGCAACGCGGGCATTGGGATCTTGAGTAAAAATGGCGTCCAGGATGGAATCGGAAATCTGGTCGGCGACCTTGTCCGGATGTCCTTCGGAGACGGATTCAGAGGTAAAGAGAAAATCGTTACTGGCCACGGATATGTCCTCACGAGACCGGCAAAACCGGTACACAGGGTTAACGAGGCGCGTAGCGCCCCGGATCAAAACCTGTCATTAATGACAATCTGGGCGCGACGCTTTAGCGGATTTTGCCCGGGATGCTTACACATCACAGGCGTCGCCCCGCAAGTTGTCGGTTAACTCGGCGACAAATGTCATTTTAGGCGAAAATGCAGGGTTCATGCTTATTGCATAAATTCATACGCTAATTCCCAATGGTCCGCACCGCAGCTCCCGCGGTGCTATACAGGCCCCGACCCGCATGCTGCTTGCCTTGTTTCGCGCCATTGCCCTGCTACCCCTGCCGCTTTTACATGCGGTAGGGCGTTTGCTGGGCCGCCTGGTCTATGCCTTCCCGGGCCGCTACCGGCAACGTTTGCAAGCAAACGCCGCGCAGGCCGGTTATCCCGACCCCGCGTTTGCTCGCCGCGCAGCGGCCGAGACGGGTGCCATGATCATGGAAATGCCCAAGGTCTGGTTCCGTAGCGCGGAAAGCCTGGCCAAGACGACCTCCGACAGTTTTCATGTCGTCGAAGCCACCTTGGCCGAAAACCCGGACCGGGGCATCCTGTTTCTGACACCTCACCTGGGGTGCTTTGAAATTACCCCACGCTACGTAGCGGCCATTCAGCAAACACCGATGACCATCATGTTTCGCCCTCCCCGCACGCCGGCTTTCGCCCCGCTGCTGGCCGAGGCGCGCAACGCACTGGGCCTCAAGGCCGTGCCCGCAACTATGCAGGGCGTACGCGAATTCGTGCGCTCCCTGCGTCGCGGAGAGTGTGTCGGAATGTTGCCTGACCAGGCGCCAGGCGAAGGCGAAGGCGTCTGGGCACCATTTTTCGGACGCATGGCGTACACCATGACCATGCCGGGCAAGCTGGCTGCACAAACCAAGGTCGCGGTCATCGTAGTAGCGGGCGAACGCCTGCCACGCGGACGCGGTTGGCGGGTCCATTTCTCGCGCGTACCCGAACCCCTTCCGACGGATTCGCAGGCCCAGGCTGCTTTGTTCAACGCCTCCATGGAAAAGCTGATCCGCTTGGCCCCACACCAATATTTGTGGAGCTACAACCGCTACAAAACCCCACACGACGCCCCCCCCATTCCACCCATGCCCGATGCCCCGACATCTGATCGGGGCGCCGCGCCTACCTCCTCTGAATCCGATGCGCATACCTGACGCACATGAATGACCTCAAGCTGCGCGCCCTGAATGGCTTGTTTGCGTGGTTCGGCCGCATACGCCCCGCCAACCGTCAGCGCATCGGCGCGACGCTCGGCTGGCTGACCTGCAAACTGGCTCGTTCGCGCGCACGCATCGTACGCATCAACCTGCAACTGTGCTTCCCCGACCTGTCCGAGCGGGAGCGAGAGACGATGATGCGAGCGCACTTTCGCGCACTCGCCCAGACCATCGTCGACCGCGGCGTACTGTGGTACGGCACGCCCGAGGCGATCTGCGAGCTGGTGACGATCAAGGGCGCCGACCGCATCAACGCCCTGATTGCCGAAGGCCGGCGCGTCATCCTGCTGGCCCCGCACTTTGTGGCGCTGGATGCGGCCGCAACGCGACTCACGCTGGAACTGCCCAGCAGCGCCACCATGTACACCCCACAAAGTGATCCGGCAGTCGACACCATCGTGCGTGATGGCCGCGGCCGTTTCAACGAAGTGTTCCTGGTCAATCGCAAAGACGGCGTGCGTGAGTTGATCCGCCACCTGCGCGCCCCCCGCCCCGTCTATTACCTACCCGATATGGACTTTGGTCGCAACGGCGCGATATTCGTGCCCTTTTTTGGCGTGCCCGCCGCGACCCTCGTAGCCACCGCCCAACTGGCCCGCAAATGGGATGCGGCGGTCATGCCGATCATCGATTTTTGGGACCCCGCGACGGGCCGCTATCATGTCGATGTCCTGCCCCCCTTGGACGATTTTCCCGGCGAGGGTTCTCTTGAGGACGCCACCGCCCGCCTGAACCGCGACATCGAAAGCTGGGTGCGACGCTGCCCCAGTCAGTACTACTGGGTCCACCGGCGCTTCAAAACTCGCCCCTTGGGCGAGGCCAAGTTCTATTAATCCTGATCGGCGCCACGCCATCCACGTAATGCGCGATAATCAGGCCATGATGTGGAAATTCACCAAAATGCATGGCGCGGGCAATGACTTTGTCGTGCTGGACGGCGTACGCCAGTCCATCACGATGACGCCGGAGCGNGCGCGCGCGCTCGCCGATCGGCATTTCGGCATCGGCGCCGATCAAATCCTCGTGGTCGAGCCCTCCACGCACGCCGACGCGGATTTTCGTTATCGCATTTTCAATGCCGACGGCTCCGAGGTCGAGCACTGCGGCAACGGCGCGCGCTGTTTCGTACGCTTTGTGCACGAACAGCGCCTGTCCGATCGCAATCCGCTGCGCGCCGAAATCGCGACCGGGATCCTGATCCTGGACGAAGGCGATGACGAGCAAGTCACCGTCGACATGGGCTGCACCCGCTTTGATCCCGCCGCCCTGCCGTTTGACACCGCCGGCCTGGCCTCGCACCGTCAAGGCGATGACACGCTGTGGCATTTGGACTTGCCCAACACCCCCGCCGGACTGCCAGATAGCGTGCACGTCTCCGCCGTGGCGATTTCCAACCCGCACGCGGTCCAGCAAGTCGACGACGTGGACACGGCGCCAGTAGAAATCCTCGGACCACTGATTGAGCACCACCCGCGCTTTGCCCGACGCGTGAACGTCGGCTTTATGCAAGTCGTTGACCGCCAGACGATCCGGCTGCGCGTCTATGAGCGCGGTGCCGGCGAAACGCTGGCCTGCGGGACAGGCGCTTGCGCTGCCGTCGCCGCCGGGATCCGCCGCGGCCTATTAGCGTCGCCCGTGCACGTTCATGCACGCGGAGGCATCCTCTGCGTCGACTGGAACGGCGAGCGCCTGCGCATGACCGGCCCCGCCACCTCCGTCTATAACGGCCAGGTCGATATCGACAAACTGGTTTTTTCCATGGCCCTTGGCCGATAGCCCGCTACGCCTACATGACCGATACTGCTTTCACTGCTCAGGACATCGCGGATTTCCTGCAAAACAACCCTGCGTTCTTCGACGAACACGCGGAGATTTTCGCCACCCTGCAAGTGCCCCATCCGCATGGTACGCGGGCCATTTCGCTGGCCGAACGGCAAATTCTCACGCTGCGCGAGCGCGTGCGCGAGCTCGAATGGCGGCTGAACGAGCTCCTCAACCACGCCGACTCGAACGAAACCATCGGCTCCCATGTCTTGCAATGGTGCAGCCGCCTGCTGGGGGAAACCGAGCAGCAACATCTGCCTGGCGAAATCACACTGGGCCTAGCCGAGCAATTTGATCTGAATCACGTCGCCCTGCGCCTCTGGAATCTCGCCGGGCAGCCACCCACGGGCTATGGCGAACCCGTCTCACAAGACGTGCGCACCTTTACCGATAGCCTGAAAGCCCCGTATTGCGGCCCCGACACCGAGTTCGAAGCCGTCAGCTGGCTGGACGCCAAACCGCAATCCCTCGCGTTGATTCCGCTACGTCTGGAACCCGATCAGCCTAGCGTCGGTCTGCTCGTGTTGGGGTCAGACGACCCCACGCGATTCAACCCGGAAATGGGCACGGTATTTCTCGAATCCATCGGTCGTCTGGCATCGGCGACACTGCATCGCCTGCATGTGCCTACGCCTCAGGATCAGGCCTGATCCACAGCGGGTGGCCTAAAACGGACTCCTGTCGACAATGACCCGTTCAATTGCCCCCGCTACCCCGCCCACCGCCTTGCCCGCACCCCTGGATGCCTGGCTACAGCATTTACAGGCCCACCGGCGCTACTCGGCACATACGCTGGACGCTTATCGGCGCGACCTGCGCCAACTGGTCACGCTGGCACACGCTGCCGACCTGCCACTCGAGCAAGCCAACCAGGCACACATTCGACAGTTCGCCGCGCGCCTGCACGCGCAGGGCCTGGGCGCACGTAGCCTGGCACGCACATTAGCCGCCTGGCGCGGCTTTTATCAATGGTGGGCCCCCACTGCGGGGCTGGCAGGTAACCCCGTTGCGGGCGTACGCGCCCCCAAAGCGCCTCGCGGCCTTCCCAAAGCCCTCTCTGTCGAGCACGCCCAGGCGCTGCTGGATCACGCCCCCGCCCAATTGTCCACCGAGCCGGCGGGCCTGCGCGATCTGGCCATGTTTGAACTGCTGTATTCCAGCGGCCTGCGACTGTCTGAACTGGTCGGACTCGATCTGCACTACACACGTACCGCCGACTACGAATCCTCCAGTTGGATAAACCGCGACGAAGCCGAAGTCGTCGTCCTGGGCAAAGGCGGCAAACGCCGCAGTGTCCCGGTAGGCAAGGCCGCGCTGACCGCGCTGCAACGCTGGATCGACGTTCGGCCTCAGCTCGCGGCGACAAATGCCGCGGCTACGGATGCCAACGCCCTGTTCGTCGGGACCCGCGGGCGGCGCATCTCCCCTCGTGTCGTACAAACACAATTAGCTAGGTTCGCCCAAGCCGCCGGCCTGCCCGCACATGTCCACCCCCATGTGCTGCGCCATAGTTTCGCCAGCCATGTCTTGCAATCCGCGCAGGACCTGCGCGCCGTGCAAGAGCTACTGGGCCACGCCAACATCTCCACCACGCAGATCTACACCCGGCTGGATTTCCAGCACCTGGCCAAAGCCTACGATCAAGCCCACCCGAGAGCCGGACGCAAGTCATAGGCTTGGCACGACGATCAGTAGGTCACCCGCACGCCCAGCAACACACTACGGCCCGCCAGCGGCGCCGCCGTCGAGATGAACGACGCGTGGTTATACGCCAACTCGTTCAGCAAGTTTGTGCCACGCAGATAAATCTCATAGGCGGCATCCGAGCCTAGCGCATCGCGATAGCTCACCACGGCATTGAGCATGTCGTAACCCGCCGTAGTCGACTCATACGACGCGATATCGTTTTGACGGAACACATGGGCGTACTCTACGCCACCCGACCACTTGTGCCAGTTGACGTTGGCGCGCACGCCCGCCCGCGCGGCCGGGATACGCGGCAAATTACCGTCGCCCCCGGTCAGCTTGCCACGCACATAGTCACCAAACACGCCTGCCGAAAACACTTTGTTGAACTGGTGACTCACCTCACCCTCGATACCTGTGAATTCCGCATCGTGCTGTGCATACTCGATCAAACGAAAATCTTCATACTGATCAAGCGTATTGGCGTAGATGTAGTTCTTGACGCGATTGTGAAATGCGCTCAGGCTGAACGTCGTATCACCCTCATATTTGCGCAACGTCAGATCGATATTCTGCGACGTTTCCTTATTCAAATCTGCATTACCGATTTCGTAGGTATTCGTTGCCAGATGCACACCATCGGCATAGAGCTCCTGGGCCGTCGGCAAGCGTTGCGAACGCGACAAGGACAGGGCGACGGAATACTGCGGCGCAAATTCCCAAATCGCCGCGGCCGACAGCGACGTGCCCGACTGGCTCGAACGCGGGTTATCACCTTCTGGCGAGATACGCTGCCAATCCTGACGTGCGCCGAGTTCAAAACGCCAATCGTCCAGGCGATACTCTTCCAGCAAAAAAATACCGGTCGATTGCGTATCGCTGCGAGGCAAGAAAGCCTCTTCGCCCTCGGCGCTAAAGTCGCTGAATGCGTTCTGTAAACCGATCACCCCCCGCCAACCATAAAGGGGCTTGTGCTCCAGCTCCAGACGCGCGTCATAACCTCGATTTTTAAAGGTGGTACCGACTTCTCCGCCTTCGATTTCCTGATGCTGGTAATCGGTCAGGCCGCCGCGGAAACGGATTTTCTCGAAACCAGCAAACGGCTCGGTGTATTCGGCACGCACATCAACGCGCTGGCTGCGCAGTTTGACGTAAGGCGGGTCTTCTTCACCGTGATCATGATCATGCTCGTCGTGATCCCCATGATCGTGATCGTCATGGCTGCCGCAATGCAGATGCGAGCCATGCGGATGGCAGCCCTCGTACTCGTGATTATGGCCAGGCAGTCCGTATTTGCTGTCCAGATACGTAAACGCCACCCCAACGTAACCACGCGGCGTCACCCACGACAAACCCACGCTACCTTGCGAAGATTCGCTATACGAACCGGCTAACGTATCACTGGTCCAGTCAGGAACATCGTAATCATCCGTACGACGCTTCATGCCTTCGACATGGACAGCAAACTGCCCGGTCCCTGCGGTGATACTCACCGCACCGGCGCGCTCATTGGTCCCGGTCGCGCCACGAATCTCTGCCTCGGCCTCGACACCTCTTTCGGGGATCGCCGTGGGAATGCGATTGTCCAGAACGTTGACGACACCCCCAATCGCGCCGCCGCCATACAACAGCGTAGACGGACCGCGCAGGACTTCGATTTTCCGTGCCAGCAGCGGCTCGGTGGTCACCGCGTGGTCAGGCGAAATAGAGGAAGCATCCATTAATTCGGAACCATCCGACAACACCTTGACGCGTGGCGCAGTCTGACCACGGATGACCGGGCGACTGGCGCCACCGCCAAACGTATCCGAATGAACCCCCAGCAACCCGTTCAACGTATCGCCCAGCGTGCCTTGACGGCGTTCAATCAGCGCGTTGCCATCCAGCACCAATGCCGGCAAGGCCATGCTGTCGAGATCTAGGCCGAGAGGATTGGCCGAGACCGTGATAGGCGCCAATGTCGGGGCATTCTCTTCGAATTCGCCGGGGATTTGCGCAGGTTGCGCCTGCACGGCGGGGGCTAGCGCCAGTGACAAAGCGAAGGCCAGCGGCTGGGGTTTAAGTATCATTTCCCTTTCCAATGATGTTATAACATTCCAATAATTTCAGGATGATATAACATATCAATACTGTTCGCAGACAAAATCCAGACAAAAAATGATGATGAACGGATTAAGGGTGCTTCAGTGACGCCGACCGTCACGCTCCGCCGCTGAATTGCCCGCCGAGCAACAGCAAGCCGAGCAACAAAATAAGCAGTGCGGCGACGGCCTCGATGGCGATACGAACGCGGGTCATCCAGATGGCGCTGGCGTATGCACTCAGACGCGTGGCGGCACCCCCGGCCGCGACGGCGAACACGGCTAACGCCGCGACAGTCAGTCCGGTACCCAGCCCCATCGCCAAGGCAGCGGCGATACCCGCGGCGAAGAAATTTTGTGACAGAGCAAAGACCAGGACAATTAATGCACCGCTGCATGGACGCAGACCCATCGCGAGAACGACTGAACCCGTTTTGCGCCAGTCCAGCGCACCCGCCACCTGGTCGGCCAGCGGGACATGCGCATGTCCACAGCCACAGTCGTCATGATAATGATGATCATGGGCGGCGTCGTGCGCGTGCCCGGCGTCACGATGATGGTGATGATCATGAGTGGCGTCATGCGCGTGCCCGGCGTCATAACCCTGGTCGTGATCGTGATCTCGCCCGGACCGGCGCAGCCAGGGACGCACGGCCTTGGCCCAGACCAGCCATGCCCCCAGCAGCGTGATCAACGCATACGAGGCGGTTTCCAGCCAACGCGTGGCGCGGTTCATCTCTGGCGCGGTGGCGTTCAATAACCAGGCCATGATAGCGACCAGAATGATGGCGACGAGCGCCTGCAATAGCGCGGCCAACAGCGCCAACACCGCGCCGTTACGAGCGGTCTGGCGATTGGCGAGGACGTACGAGGCGATCACGGCTTTGCCGTGGCCCGGGCCTAATGCGTGAAATATTCCATAGGCGAAAGACAACCCCAGCAATCCCCAAGCGGCGGCGCCATCGGCCTGCCAGGCACGCACGGCCCCCGTCAGTTGTCGATAGAAATGCGATTGCCACGCGGCTATCTGGGCAAACAAGGCGCTCAGCCAATCCGGCCCGGCCAAGCCGCCCCCGCTTTCCGGTACGCCGAATGGATGGGCACCCTGGGACCATACAGCCAAGGGGGACAACCACAGCAGTAACGCCACCACCGCAACAGCCAATCGCTTCATTTACAAGTCACTTCTATTCGATGTGTCAGACCTTTGGTAATCGCCAACAGCTCATCAGGCACGGTTTCCGCCTCGGCGGGGATACTCGCCAACTGCTGCATCGTTTGCCAATCGAGTTCGCGTGGCGGTCGATAGGACGAGCGGCAATGCTCGGGGGCATCGATCATAGACACGGCGCCAGGTGCATCAAAGGCATAGGCGACAAAGTACGTCGGATCGTAGATATCGAACTGTACGCCCTGCTTATCGGGCACCAAAGGTTGCGCAAACGGGAGGGTAAATGACAAGGTCAAGCGCTGGCTCTTCGTGTCCCAACTAACCACGGCGTCGCGCGGCTCGGCAAACGTCAAGGGCTGCCCGTTCACAGAGGCTTGCGTAAAGTAGTGCGAAATCGGCTCGCCCAGGGCCTGCATCCAATCTTTCGCCATACCTTGCAGAGTGTCAGCCGACAGACTGCCACCGGGACCTTTTTCCAGGCCTTGAGTCGTGTAGACACCGAACATCTCGTCGAACTTCCAGTCTTGCTTAATCGCCGTTATACGGCCCTGCCCATCAAAAGCGAGTCGCGCACGAGCATCGATCCACATATGTGGATGAGCGTGTACCGTCGATGCCGCGCTGGCCATAATTATTGCGGCTGCAAGGCGTCGGCCAACTGACGAGCATTCCATTCAAACATTCCTAAATAAGTCGCCGCCGGTTGCCCGGATGGGGCCAGCGCATCGGAATAGAGCGTACCACCGGCACGGGCCCCTGTTTCGCGTGCAATCTGCCGAACCAAGGCAGGGTTGCTGATGTTCTCGACAAAGACGGCGGACACATGCTCGCGCTTGACCTGCTCAATAATGCGTGCCATGTCGGCCGCCGAAGGCTCCGCGTCGGTCGACAACCCTGCCACGGGGATGAATCGCACACCATAGGCATCCCCAAAATAGCCGAACGCGTCGTGCGAGCTGACGACTTGACGGCGCTCGGCCGGAATCGCAGCAAAGATCTTCCGGATCCGAGCGTCCAATGCGTCGATGCGCGCGATATAGGCTTGAGCGCGTTGACGATAGCTCGCCGCATGCGACGGATCGGCCGCGGCCAGACCCTCGGCAATATTGTGGGCGTAGACGGCGCCGTTCTTCAGGCTTTGCCAAGCGTGAGGGTCCTGATCGCCATGATGGTGGTGATGGTGATCGTCGTGCTTGTGCGTGTCGTGATCGTGATCATGCGCGTCATGATCGTGACCGTCATGATCATGATCGTCACCATCGGCTTGGTGATGGCTACCCGCGTGCGCTGACTCTGACTTTGACTCAGCCATCTTGCGCGGCGTAATCCCGGCGGTGGCAACGATCTTGGCGCCTGAAAAATCCGCGGCCTTGGCCAAGCGGGGCAGCCACGTTTCAAAATCCAGTCCATTTTCGACCAACACAGCCGCGTCTTTCAACTGACGCGCCGCGGCTGGCGTGGGCTCATACGAATGGGCATCGCCATCGGGACCGACCAGGGTCGTCACCGACACATCGTCACCACCGATCTCACGCACCATATCGCCCAGCACCGAAAAACTGGCGACGACGCGCAGAGGTTCGGCGCTTTGCGCCACGGCCGGCGCGCATACGCCAACGGCTCCCAACATCAACAGCGTCAAAACACGGCGCCGCGCCTGTGCGACAAAATTGTTATGCATCATTTTTCCTTTAGCGAAAACGTTGCGTGGCCATGCGCAATCAGGCCATGCAATAGCCCACCCTGCGGCCCGCAAACCACAGAAATCAAATACGCCAGACCCGCCGCCAAAATGATGGCGGGTGACGCTGGCAGGTTGTAGTAATACGAAATCAACAGGCCGGAGATACCCGACCCGATCCCTATCACCGCCGCGAGAACAATCTGTCCTGCAACAGTCGACAACCAGAACCGCGCGGCCGCCGCGGGCAACATCATCATGCCCACCACCATCAAGGTGCCCAGCACCTGAAACCCCGCCACCAGATTTACGACGACCATGATCAGAAAGACCATATGCGCCAGCGTGCCACGACCGCCGCAGGCCCGCAGAAAGCCCGCATCCAAACACTCGGCCACCAGCACCCGATACCACATCGCCATCGCGAGCAGCGTCACACTCGCCACACTCGTCACCAACAACAGCGCCGCATCATCCAGACCCAGCACCGTGCCAAACAAGACGTGCAACAGGTCCATGTTCGAACCCCGCATCGATACCAGCAACACCCCCAGCCCCAACGAAATCAGATAAAACGCCGCGAAACTGGCGTCTTCCCGCAATGGGGTCAGCCGAGCCACGACACCCGCCAGTACAGCGACCAGCAAACCGGTCATCAACCCGCCCAGCAGCATTGCCCATAGTGACAGGCCCGAAAGCAAAAAACCGGCAGCCACCCCGGGGAGAATCGCGTGCGACATCGCGTCACCCATCAGACTCATTCGCCGCAGCACCAAAAACACCCCCAAAGGCGCAGCGCCCACCGCTGCCGCCGACGTCCCCGCCAGCGCGCGACGCATAAAGGCATAGTCAATAAACGGCGTCACGACCCAATCCAGCCCAGTCATGCGACACTCCCTGCGACATCGAATATCGCGTCCCGCAGCCTATGCCGACAACGTTCGATCACAACCACTCCTCGAGCGCGCCACGCGCCGTCGCCAAATTGCCGGGCGTCAACGCCTCGGACGTCGGCCCCCAGGCAACCTGCCGTCCGGCGAGCAGCAACGACCGCGCAAAATACGCGCGTACCATCGCCAAATCGTGCAGCACGGCAATCACCGTGCGGCCCTCCTGATTCCACATACATAGCAATTGCATCAAGGCGTCCGCGGTATGGCTGTCGACGGCGGCGAAAGGCTCGTCCAACAACAGCACTTGCGCATCCTGTAGCATCAACCGGGCAAATAGCGCCCGTTGCATTTGCCCACCCGACAGGACACCCACCATACGGCCCGCCTCGTCGGCCAGCCCCACCGTCTCCAACGCCTGCCAGACGCGTTGCGTTTCTGCTCGGCTAAAACGGCGCCACGCGCCAACTCGCCGCCACGCGCCCATGGCCACCATGTCCAGCACCGTGATCGGAAACGAGCGATCGACCTCCGCGGCCTGTGGCAGCCAGGCCAGGCGGTGGCGTTCGGCACGGCTGATATGCAGATGGCCGGCCATGGGGCGCATGAGCCCGACCATGCCTTTGATCAAGGTGGATTTGCCGGCGCCGTTGGGCCCCGCGATCGCCGTCATCGATCCTCGGTCAAAATGTCCGGTCACCGCCCGCACGGCCGCCTGCCCCCGCCAGCCAAAAGCCGCATCACGCAACGCGATCACAGGTTCATCGACCGATACGCTCGCGCCTGCCTCGCGGGTAGAAATTGCCATGCCGTTCACGCCCCGATCCACCGCCAGTCCAGCGCCCACCCCGTCAACATCCACAGGATCACTGCCACCACCGCCGCGATGCCCAAACGGCAAAAAACCGAGGTTCGCAGCGCGGAACGATGAGAACGCGCCGAAGCAGCGGAAACAATATGAGACATATCAGTGTCATGCCGCCCAGCGCATAGGCCAGGCGACGTCATTTACTTAATTTAGATATGTTATATCATACCAATACTGAGCAAGATCGACCCCTTGCTCCCTGTACGGCCTGTTTTCTGATACTTTCCAGGGATTACCTGTCCGGCCTGACACCGCCGCCCTGATCGTGATGCCCACCTCGCCCCGCACTAGCCACTCTGACACCATAGGCGAACAACTCAACATCGCCGAATCGCTCTGTGCGCAGCGCGGTCGCCGACTGACGCCCATACGTCGTAAGGTGCTGGAATTGCTCCTGCGCCACGGTCGCAGCCTGAAGGCATACGAGTTGCTTGATGCCATGCGCGCCGAACATCCCGGCGCCGCGCCTCCCACCGTCTACCGCGCACTGGACTTTCTCATGGACGAAGGCCTGATCCATCGCCTGGACGCCGTGAATGCCTGGACAGCTTGCCAGGACGCCGGCGGCGCCCCTCATGATCTGCTCGTGGTCTGTACGGGTTGCGGCGCGGTCGCCGAGGTCAGCGACCCCGCGATGAGCCGGCAATTAGCCGAACGCGTGGCCCTGACCGGCTTTGCCCTGGTCACCCACGAGACCGAAATCCGTGCCCTGTGCCCGCAGTGCCAACAAAAGCAATCGACGGATGCCGGCCACCATCATCACGGCCACGCACACTGAACCACGAGACAACGGCCAGCCAGCTGAATCGTCCCCCACGGTCGCGGCGACCGCTGCGCGCGCGTATTGCGCCGCCACTTATTCCGGTCAAGTAGGCTGCCGCACTTGAAATGCAGACATACATCCCCATATAACTGCATCTGATGGATTACCGTAGCGTTTTATACCGGTGACAAAAGTTCGGTGCCGGGGGTTGTCCCGGGGTTTGCCCACCCGCGCCGACTGTGCTGTAATCCTGCGTCCGGTCGCAACCGCGGCCGCCTGTCGTTAATCGCCTTGGACGCACTCGTGCGCCTTGGAGCTTTCAGCTTACCGCCTTGCCATGAATACCCAGCGCAATTTGGACAAAATGGTTCCCGTCACCATCCTCACCGGCTTTCTCGGTGCGGGCAAGACCACCCTGCTCAAGCGCATCCTGACCGAATACCACGGCCGTCGCGTTGCCGTCATCGAAAACGAATTCGGACCCGAGAGCATCGACAACGATTTGCTCGTACAAGACAGCGACGAAGAAATCATCGAGCTCAGCAACGGCTGCGTCTGCTGCACCGTGCGCGGCGACCTGATGCGCACGCTGGCCGAGCTGCGCGCCAAGCGCGTAGCGGGCGAGCTCAGTTTCGAACGCGTTATCCTGGAAACCACCGGCATGGCCAATCCCGGCCCGGTGTGCCAGACGTTCTTCATGGATGACGACATCGCCGAATACTACCGCCTGGACGCGGTAGTCACAGTGGTCGATGCCAAGCACGGCATGGCGACGCTCGACGCCCAGTCCGAAGCCCAGAAACAAGTCGGCTTTGCCGACCGCATCCTGGTGTCCAAGAAAGACTTGGTCAACGAAGCCGACTACGAGGCGCTACGCGCCCGCCTGGTGCGCATCAATCCGCGCGCGCCCATTACGCCGGTCAATTTTGGCGAAGTCGACCTCAAGTCGATCATCGACATCAGTGGCTTTAACCTGAACTCCATTCTCGACATCGACCCCGAATTCCTGGCCGATGAGCACCCCGACGCCGCCCATGCCCATGAGCACGGTCATGACCATGGTCACGACCACGATCATGACCACGAAGGCGAATGCGGGGCGCATTGTCAAACTCACGATCACCACCACCACCATCACGACGACGAAATCGGTGCGTTCGTATTCCGTTCCAACAAGCCGTTCGATCCCGCACGGCTTGAAGAATTTCTCGGCGGAGTGGTGCAGGTCTACGGTCCCGACCTCATGCGCTACAAGGGCATCCTGTACATGAAAGGCATCAACCGCCGCATGTTGTTTCAGGGTGTTCACATGATGATGGGCGCCGAACCTGGCAAGCCGTGGACCGCAGCCGAAAAACCGTCTACCAAGATGGTCTTTATCGGTCGTAAACTGCCCCAGGAAATTTTCACCCGGGGTTTGGAGCAGTGCCTGGCGGGCTAACGCCGCAATCCCGACGCGCGCATCGCGCCAGGATCGATTCATAGTGGAGTGTTTTCATGGCTACCAAGGCAGCAACCAAAAAATCAAACAAGTCGACGAGCGACGCGGCGATTGATCTGCCCAGCGAAGTAGAATTGCTGGCCATGCCCGAGTCGGACTATATGAACGACCGCCAATTGGCGTTCTTCAAAGAACGACTCAAGCAACTCGAACAAGACATCCTGGCCAACGCCGGCGAGACCACCGAGCACTTGCGCGAAACGCAATTCGTGCCCGATCCCGCCGACCGCGCGACCATCGAAGAAGAGCACGCTCTCGAACTGCGTACCCGCGACCGCGAACGCAAACTGCTCAAGAAAGTGCAACAGTCCATTGCCCGCATCGAAAGCGGCGAATATGGCTGGTGCGAAGAAACCGGCGAACCCATCGGCGTCCCCCGCCTGTTGGCACGCCCGACCGCTACCCTCTCTCTCGAGGCGCAAGAGCGGCGCGAAATGCGTCAAAAGCTCTACGGAGACTAACCCCTCCCCCGCGCTATTTGTCTGTCTCTCCAGGGCCGCATCGGTTTTCCGATGTGGCCCTTTTTCTTGTTATGCATGATCCAGAGGGATAATGTCATGCAGGCGGCACCTTGAAATCTGGCGCATCGCCCCCAATTCAGACCTTCACAGGAAGGAACGCATGGAACAATTTCACGCCACTACCATCATCTGCGTGCGCCGCGGCAACCGCGTTGCGCTGGGCGGTGATGGCCAGGTCACCCTGGGCAACATCGTCATCAAGGGAACCGCCCGCAAGATCCGTCGCCTCTACCATGACAAAATTCTGGCAGGCTTTGCCGGCGCCACCGCCGACGCCTTTACGCTGCAAGAGCGCTTCGAGACCAAACTCGAAAAACACCAGGGTCACCTGATGCGCGCCGCCGTCGAGCTGACCCGCGACTGGCGTACCGACCGCGTACTGCGCCGCCTGGAAGCCATGCTGATCGTGGCCGATGCCGAACACACCCTGGTCCTGACCGGCAACGGTGATGTCCTCGAGCCCGAGCACGGTCTGGCGGCCATTGGTTCCGGCGGCGCCTACGCGCAAGCGGCCGCGCTGGGCCTGTTGCGCAACACCGAGCTAGCCCCAGCCGACATCGTTAAACAATCGCTCGAGATCGCTGGCGATTTGTGCATTTACACCAACCAGAACCACGTCGTCGAAACGTTAGGCGAATAGCCGCCGCGACGAGTTGCTGCAGCAAGGATTCCGCTCATGTCCGCATCCACTATGACTCCCGGAGAAATCGTCTCCGAGCTCGACAAATACATCATCGGCCAAAACCGTGCCAAGCGTGCAGTGGCCGTCGCATTGCGCAACCGCTGGCGTCGCCAACAGGTCGACGAACCCCTGCGCCATGAAATCCACCCCAAAAACATCCTGATGATCGGCCCCACCGGCGTGGGCAAGACCGAAATCGCCCGCCGCCTGGCCAAGCTGGCCAACGCGCCGTTCATCAAGATCGAGGCGACCAAGTTCACCGAAGTCGGCTACGTCGGCCGCGACGTCGATACCATCATTCGCGACCTGACCGAATATTCGATCAAACAAACGCGCGAGCTCGAAATGCGCCGCGTACGCACCCAGGCCGAAGACGCCGCTGAAGACCGTATCCTGGACGCCCTGGTGCCGCCAGCCCGGGGCGCATCTGGCGAACCCGAACGCAACCAGGACAGCAGTGCCCGCCAGACATTCCGCAAACGGCTGCGCGAAGGCACGATCGACGACCTGGAAATCGAAATCGAAGTCGCCCAGACGGTGCCGCAAATGGACGTCATGACCCCGCCGGGCATGGAAGAAATGGCCGAGCAGTTGCGCGGCATGTTCGCCGGCATGGCCCGCGACAAGAAAAAACCCAAGAAAATGAAGGTCAAAGAGGCCTTCAAGCTCATCGTCGACGAAGAAGCCGCCAAGCGCGTCAACGAAGACGATCTACGCACTGTCGCCATTGCCAACGTCGAGCAAAACGGTATCGTCTTTCTGGATGAAATCGACAAAATCGCCACCCGCCAAGAAAGCAGTGGCTCCGATGTCTCGCGTCAGGGTGTACAACGCGACCTGCTGCCACTCGTGGAAGGCACGACCGTCAACACCCGCTACGGCATGGTGCGCACCGATCACATCCTCTTCATCGCCTCGGGTGCGTTTCACCTGTCACGACCGTCTGACCTGATCCCCGAACTGCAGGGGCGCTTTCCCATTCGCGTCGAACTAGAATCGCTCTCGGCCCAGGACTTCGTGCGCATCCTGTGCGACACCGACGCCTCGCTGACCAAGCAATATTCCGCCTTGCTGGCCACCGAAGACGTACACCTCGAATTCACACCCGAGGGCATCGAACGCCTGGCCGAACTGGCGTTTTCGGTCAATGAACGCACCGAAAACATCGGCGCGCGGCGTCTGTACACCGTCATGGAAAAGCTGCTCGAAGAGCTCTCGTTCGATGCAACGGCCAGCAGCGGCCGTAACGTCAAGATCGACGCGGCCTACGTGAACGAACAGTTGTCCGAAGCCGCAGCCAGCCAGGATCTGGCGCGCTACGTGCTGTAACGTATGAAGCACCGCTGCGTGGGCGTGGCGGTGCTTGTCTTGTCATAGCCTCGTGCAGCGAGACTCATCAAAATAATGCAAGTCGATGCAGGCGCGGCATTTACTGACAAAAAGCTGAACCATTGTGATGCGTGGATGTCGCATAACTTCGTTCATGTTCAATGAAGGCTCGCATGTTCAAACCCACCATCGCCGCCGCGACGCTTTTTGTTACCGCCAGCGTTCACGCCCAGCCCGCCGTGCCCGACTATGGGCCCCGGCTCGAACGTTTCAACTATCCCTACCAAGTCAGTGAATTCAATCTGACGTCGCAAGGCCAGTCGTTGTCCATGACCTACATGGACATTCAGCCTGAACGCCCCAATGGCCGCACCGCCGTGCTGCTGCATGGCAAGAATTTCTGCGGCGCCACCTGGGAAGGCACCATCAGCGCCTTGACGCGCGCAGGCTACCGGGTAGTAGCCCCGGACCAGATCGGCTTCTGCAAATCCAGCAAGCCAGCCGCCTATCAGTACAGTTTTCATCAGCTTGCCGCCAATACCCATGCCCTGCTGCAGTCCCTGGGCATCGAACGTGCGGTGATCATGGGCCATTCCATGGGCGGCATGCTGGCTACGCGCTACGCCTTGATGTACCCGGACCAAGTCAACGCCCTGGTGATGGTAAACCCCATCGGCCTGGAAGACTGGAAGGCCAAGGGCGTGCCTTATCGCACGGTGGATGAATGGTATGAACGCGAATTGAAGACAAACTTCGCGGGTATCAAGAAGTACCAGCAGAACACCTATTACGCCGACACCTGGAAACCCGAATATGACCGCTGGGTCACGATGGCGGCAGGTATGGTCCAGGGCGAAGGGCGCGAGCAGGTCGCCTGGAGCCAGGCCCTGACTTATGACATGGTATATACCCAACCGGTGGTGCATGAGTTCGGCCAGGTGCGCGTGCCGACTCTGCTGTTGATTGGCGAACAAGACAACACGGCGCCGGGCAAGGATGCAGCCACGCCGGAAGTCGCCACGACGCTGGGCAATTACGCGGCACTAGGGCCGGCCACCGCGCAGGCGATCCCAGGCGCACGGCTGGTGGCTTTCCCGGAATTGGGGCATTCGCCGCAAATCCAGGATCCCGAACGATTCCATGAGCGTCTGGTGCAAGAGCTGGACCAGATGCTGTAGCGCGCGGACACTATCCAATCGACATCACGGCGAAGCGGCCTATCTAACCCGGTACTGGTAGGCCGCAAGGCGACTAATTACTGATCGCCGTCACGATATATTTGCTGTTCTGGCGCGCGGCCGTGAACCTCACACGGTCGCCAGGCTTGATGTTGGTCAGCAGGGCTGGACTGGCCTGATACACCAGCGTCATCGCGGGCAGCTCCAAGTCCGATATCGCATCATGCTTGATCGCGACCTTGCCCGCTGCCGCGTCTACCCGCCGCACCTCGCCACTTGCAGTAGCGGTAGCGTCCTGTTTCGCAGACACTTGTTGCTCAGCGGCCAGTACGTGCGCGGTCGGCCAGGCCAGGCCGACCAGAGCCAGCCTCGACGCCATCAGCACTCGTCCCGCTACGCTAGACAGCTTTTTCATTCATTGCTCCTTCAGCCAGAAACCGGCCTAAAACGCCGACTATCGCCGACGCTACATACCCGTACAGGATAACGCGTCCGGCTGCACTGCAGCAGGCACTACACTATCAAGCTGTTTCCGCATATAACCACCGACTAGAGAGATTTTTCGCATGGGCAATCGACTTTCGGCCATCGCTACACGCACCGGCGACGATGGCACTACCGGCCTGGGCGATGGCAGCAGGCTTCGCAAAGACGAGCCGCGTGTCGCAGCGCTCGGCGACGTCGACGAGCTCAACAGCGTCATTGGACTCTTACGCACAGAATCCTTACCTGATCCAGTTCAAGCGGATCTGAACGCCATCCAGCACGATTTGTTCGACCTGGGCGCCGAGCTATGTATCCCTGGCCACACAACGCTGACCGCTACTCAGATCGCGTTTTTAGACCAACGGTTGGCGCACTATAACGGCGCCCTGCCACCGCTGCGCGAGTTCATTCTGCCAGGCGGTTGCCGTCCAGCGGCGCTGGCGCATCTCGCTCGCACGGTCGCACGACGCGCGGAGCGTTCCGTAGTCACCCTGGAACGACACCACAACCTCAATGCGTCGGTACGTCAATATCTGAATCGGTTATCTGACTTGATGTTCGTCTTGGCGCGGCATTTGAATATCCTACAGGGCATGAGCGACGTGTTCTGGACCAGCCCACATTCGCGAGTACAGGCCGAGTAACGAAAAGCATTGGGATGACGTTGGCGACAGTCGAGACCTATCCCTGAAATCAAGCTATCCTTTTATCTATGAGCGACGTTTACCATTTTGAAGCCGGCACTGCCCCGCTACTGATTTCAATTCCGCATCTGGGAAGCCAGATCCCCGGGTCCCTACAACCCCGATTGACCGAGTTCGGTCTACGCTCTGGCGACACGGATTGGCATTTGGACCGCTTGTACGCCTTTGCCAAAAAGCTCGGCGCCTCGTTTTTGTGGGCGCGCTACTCACGTTACGTGGTGGACTTAAACCGCCCTCCCAATGACGAGAACCTCTACCCAGGACAAGCCAAAACTGGCCTCTGTCCCACGCATACCTTCGACGGCCAACCGTTATATTTGGACGGCGCAGAAACCATCGATGATGCCGAGCGCGAAACACGACGCCAACACTATTGGCAGCCCTATCACGATCAGCTTCGCCACGAAATTGATCGCTTGCGCGCCAAGCATGACAAAGTATTGGTCTGGGAAGCACACTCTATCGCCAGCATCATCCCGCGCCTTTTTGATGGGAAACTTCCGGATCTGAATATCGGCACAGCAGGCGGCAGGAGCTGCAACCCTGCGATGGAAGACGCAATCCGTAATCAACTCGACAACGTTAACGCCTACACCTGGGCCATCAATGGCCGCTTCAAAGGCGGATACATCACCCGCCAATACGGTGCCCCGGACCAGAACATTCACGCCATTCAACTGGAAATGTGCCAGTCCACTTACATGGACGAGACCTATCCCTACGCATGGCGAGACAACGAGGCCGGCCAAGTCGCATCCGTCGTCGAACGCCTCGTCAATGCGGCGTACCAGCAGCTTTAATTCACCCCAGCCGCATGCGCTTGCTCGTCGGCGTGGTACGACGAGCGCACCATTGCCCCCACGGCCGCGTGGGAAAACCCCATCGCGTAGGCTTCGCGTTCAAACATCGCGAACGTATCGGGGTGCACATAACGCAAAACGGGCAGGTGGTGCTCAGATGGCTGCAGATACTGGCCGATGGTCAGCATGTCCACGCCATGCTCGCGCATGTCGCGCATGACCTGCAGAATTTCCTCGTCCGTTTCACCCAGACCCAGCATCAGGCCTGATTTGGTCGGGACTTCGGGATGCAGTTGCTTGAACTCGGCCAACAGCTTCAACGAATGCGCATAGTCAGAGCCCGGACGAGCCTGCTTGTACAAACGCGGCACGGTTTCCAGGTTGTGGTTCATCACATCGGGGGGGCCGGCATTCAAAATCGCCAGCGCACGCTCGAGGCGGCCGCGGAAGTCAGGTACCAGGACTTCGATCCGCGTCGTAGGCGACAAGGCGCGGATACGCGAAATACAGTCAACAAAGTGTGCCGCCCCGCCATCACGCAAATCATCGCGATCGACCGACGTGATCACCACGTACGAGAGCTTCAGGGCCGCAATGGTGCGTGCCAGATTCTCGGGCTCGTTGGTATCCAGCGGATCGGGGCGGCCGTGGCCCACATCACAGAAGGGACAGCGCCGCGTGCACTTGTCGCCCATGATCATGAAGGTCGCCGTCCCCTTGCCGAAACACTCGCCAATATTGGGGCACGACGCCTCTTCGCACACAGTATGCAAGTTGTGCTCGCGCAGAATGCGCTTGATATCGTAAAAGCGCGAGCCCGGTGCGGCGGCCCTGACGCGAATCCACTCGGGCTTTTTCAGACGTTCGGCCGGCACGATCTTGATGGGAATACGGGCGGTCTTGGCCTGCGATTTTTGCTTTTGCGTGGCGTCATAGGGGGCCGGCGCAGCGATAGTCGCGTCGTTCGAGGAAGCGGGAGTGGACTCAAGCGTGGACATTCGTCACCTTCGTCATGACCGGCGCATCAAAATACGGCACCGGACGGAGAGAAAAAAGCATTCTAACGCGCCAACCTTTCAGGGGCATCGCACAGGGGCTCGGGCAAGGCGTCCAACAAGCGCTGAGCCAGGCGATCGCCCACAACCACCAGGTCTTGTTGCACCCCACAAGTCGCCATGTCGACGGTCACCAGCCCCTCGTACCCGCACGGATTGATACCCAAAAACGGTGACAGATCCATATTTACGTTCAGCGCCACACCGTGATAGGCACAACCGTTACGAATCTTGATACCCAGGGCTGCGATTTTGGCCAGATCGCCGGTGGACCGATGCGGCACATAGACGCCCGGCGCGCCAGGCTGGCGACAGGCGTGTGCGATACCAAAATCGCTTAACGTGTCGATAACGGCATCTTCGAGTTGACGCACATAGTCACGCACAAACCAGCCTGCGCGACGTAAATCAAACAGGGAATACGCGACGACTTGGCCCGGCCCATGATAAGTCACCTGGCCCCCGCGATCGCACATGACAACCGGGATCGCCCCCGGGCTCAACAAATGCTGGGGCTTGCCGGCCTGCCCCAGCGTATAGGTCGGGGCATGCTCGCACAACCACACTTCGTCTGGCGTATCAGTGCCCCGTGCCGCGGTAAACGCCTGCATGTCTTGCCACACCGAGGTGTACTCGGCCGGACGGATCAACCACTTGATCATGGATATACCAAGCGATACGCCCTACAGGACGATGGACACCATAGGATGCGCATGCAGCGCGCGATACAGATCGTCGAGCTGCTCGCGCGAGGTCGCACGTACAGTGAATGTCAGACCCATATAGTTGCCGCCCTTGCTGGGCCGCATTTCGACCTTGGCCGGATCAAACTCCGGGTCGAACCGCAGCACCAACTCGGTCATGGTCTGGGCAAACTCGGGATGCTGTTTACCCATGACCTTAATCGGAAAATCCGACGGATACTCGATCAGGGAGTCTTCAGGAGAAATGATGTTCATGACAAAATCTACCGCCGTACGCTCGCACGGCAAAACCCAGATTTACAAGGACGCAATCAGGTCATCATACGCCGCCCGCAATTTGGCATAAACCGGGCCGGGCTTGCCGTTACCGACAGGCTTGCCGTCGAACGACGTCACCGGCAACACGCCCTTGGTGGCTGAGGACGCCAGGATTTCGTCCGCCGATTCGACCTCGTCTCTGGCAATGCGGCGCGCCTCGAACGGCACCCCGACCTTGTCGGCCAATTCGCCCAGCAAGCTATAGCGAATACCCTCGAGGATCAGATTGTCTTTCGGCGGCACCATCAACTTGCCCCCCGATACGATCCAGAGATTGCAGGACGACCCTTCGGTGAGAAAGTCGTCGCGGAACTGGGCAACCTCGTCCACACCCGCCTCGACAGCCTTCTGACGTGCCAGCACATTGCCCAGCAACGAGATCGATTTTATCTCGCAGTGCAGCCAGCGCTCGTCGGTAATGCTGATCACCTTGATGCCCTGCTCACGCTGTGCGGCCGTCGGCTGCGCAAACGCGGTTGCCATGCCAAACACCGTGGGCGTAATAGGTTCCTTGGGGAAGGCGTGGTCGCGTTTGTACACACCACGGGTCACCTGCAAATAAACCAGGCACGACGGCGTGGCTGAGCGACGAATCAACTCACCCACCAGGTTTTCCCATTCGGCGCGCGACATCGGCTGCCCAATGCTCAGGGCCTTGAGGCTACGGTCCAGGCGATCCAGGTGCTCGGTCATCCGCAATGCCTTGCCGTCGTATACCGGAACCACATCGTAAATACCATCACCAAAGATAAATCCGCGATCCAGCACCGATATCTTGGCTTGATCAGCTCGCGTAAATTCACCATTGAGATACACCTGGCTATCACCTGGCATGCCCGGAATCATCAAGTACTCCTGAGATTGAAATCGCTAAAGGAAAAAGACAAGAAAATCTTACTCGAACTGGCGCTTGGCCCAGTCAATCATGCGACCAAAAAAGCCCGCGCGCTCAACGGCCTCTTGCACGACCAACGGCTCGGTGCGCAGGACCTTGTTGTCCAGTGTCAACTGCAGCGTACCGACTTGTTGCCCTTTGGTCAGCGGCGCGATCAGCGGATCCGTGCGCTGTGCCATCGGCTTGATCTCACCGGACTTGCCGCGCGGCACCGTCACCCAGATCGGCTGGGCCGGACCCAGTTTGACCGTCTCGACCGTACCTTCCCAGACGCGGACATCCAGGCCAGGCTGGTTCTCGCCATACAATTTGACCGAGTCAAAATTCTGGAAGCTCCAGTTCAGGAGCTTCAGGCTTTCTTCGGCGCGCGAGGCCTCGCTATCCGCGCCAGCCAGCACCGTCAGAATACGACGGTCGCCACGCATCGCAGTGGACACCAGGCAATAGCCCGCGGCGTCCGTGTGGCCGGTCTTCATGCCATCGACCGAGGGATCCGCCCACAGCAGACGATTACGGTTAGGCTGCGTGATCTTGTTGTAGGTGAACTCTTTCTGCTTGTAGTAGTGAAACTCCTCGGGATGATCATTGATCAGCGCGACGGCCAGCTTGGCCAGATCAGCCACCGTGGTCACGTGTTGCGGGTCCGGCAAACCCGTGGAGTTCAGGAAATTCGTTTGGGTCATACCCAGGCGCTGAGCCTCTTGATTCATCAGCGTCGCAAACGAGGCCTCGGTACCGCCGACCGCCTCAGCCAGCGCGACCGACGCATCATTGCCCGACTGCACGATCACACCCTGGATGAGCTCATCGACCGTCACCGGCTTGCGCGGCTCGATAAACATGCGCGAACCGCCCGTGCGCCAGGCGTTTTCGGAAACAGTGACCTGCTGATCCAGCGTAATGCGCTTTTCTTTCAGCGCATTGAACACCACATAGGCGGTCATGATCTTGGTCAGCGAAGCCGGCTCGATCTGCATATCCGGATTCGACGACGCCAGCACCTGCCCGCTCGTCGCATCCAGAGTGATCCATGCGCGCGCCGCAATAGTGGGGGCCGGTACGCTCGACAGCTCTGCCAACTGCGACACCGCCGCGGGCGCGGCAGGCGCCGCAGCGGGCACGGGCGCCGCCGGCTCCTGTTGCGCCCAGGCTAACGGCGTTGAAGCCAGCATCGCCGACAACACGGCACTAGCCAGGACACGGCGGGAAAACGCAACAGAAGGCGAGGAGGAGCGAGTGAGTTTCATCGGCAAAAGGGATCCACAATCAAGAATAGCCCTCACGGGCAACACGCATACGGTTAACAGGCCTGCCAGATAGACAGCGGCCGCTTGATCAACAAGCAACCCCATGAAAGCAGCGTCATTATAGGCAGGCACATAAGACCGCGCCGTGGAGAGAACGTTCCGCAATAGCACGGCGCTGTCGCAGCAGCAAACGCCATTGCACTTGTCGGCCTTGGTTTCTAGTCCAGCGCGACCTTCAGACGAGCCTGCACCAAAGCCCTCAACACTAACAGCTTGCCGTGGAAAAAGTGCGAGGCACCCGGCACGACCACGATAGGTATATCACGCGGGCGGGCCCAATCCAGGGTTTCTTTCAAAGGCACCACGTCGTCGACCTCGCCGTGCACCATCAGGGTATCGGCCGGCACCGTGACCTCCGCCGCCTGAAAGCGCTGCACCGCCGCCCCCATCAGCATCAACGCCGACGGCAACGCAGCGTCCCCCGCCTGCACCAAACCCGCATAGGTCTGCGCCGCAACCGCAGTACCAAACGAAAACCCGGCCAGCACCCAGGGCATCGCCGCCCAATCGGGATAACGCTCACGCACCTGGGTCACCAGCGCCAACATGTCCTGCGTTTCGCCGCGGGACTTATCGAACTGGCCTTCTGATTGGCCAACCCCACGGAAATCGGGGCGTACCGCGACCAACCCGTGTTGGACACAGGCGCGCGAAATCGTGGTCACGACCTTGTTATCGCGCGCCCCTCCTTGCAAAGAATGGGGGTGCAGGACCAATGCCCAGCCGCGTGGCGTCTCGGCAGGCCAGTCAATGGCGCAATCGATACGACCGGCCTCGCCGGTAAAACCCTGGTTTTCGGTACGAGCAGACATAGGCGGATGCGAAATAATAGAAGCAGCCTGCATGTTACCAACCTTGATCGCGGTGCAGGCGCCGTGACCCGCCCTGCCCAGGTGCCCTACAATCGCCGCCATGCTTAATGATGTCCGCCCTATTGATCTGCCTACGCCCCAGACGCTGGCGCGCGAGCTGTCCGCACGACTGGACGGCTTTCAGGATATCGCCTGGACAGCCGGTACCGGCTCCACCAACGGCGATCTCCTGGCACGCGCACGCCAGGACTCAGGCACATGGCTACTGGGGACCCACCAACAGCAGGCAGGCCGCGGACGAGCTGGACGACCGTGGCAAAACCGCGCCGGGGCCACCTTGATGTTTTCCTGCGCCTACCCTGTTCGTATGCCCGCGCATCGCCTGCCAGCCCTTTCCCCCCTGGCCGGGCTGATCGCCGGGGAAGCGCTACGCAGCCTGATCGGCAACCCCGATCCGCTACGCGTCAAATGGCCAAACGACCTGCAATGGCACGACGGCAAGCTGGCCGGCATCCTGGTCGAGTCCACACGCAACTTGGCCGTACCGGACGCGTACACCGTCATCGTCGGCATCGGCATCAACCTGAGCGATGCTGAGACGCTGTCGCAAGCACTGGGCCGCTCTATCGCCGATTGGGCAACCGTCACACAGCATTCGAATGGCCTCGCCGTTAGCGTGGCCGATATCGTTTGCGCGGTGGCCACCGCGTGGCGTCAGGCGATCTCGCAACTCGAAACAGACGGCTTCGCGCCATTTTGTCATCGGTTTAGCGCGGTAGATGCCCTGGCGGGCCGCGACGTCAACATCATTGATCGAGGTACGGTGCTCTTCAGTGGCTGTGCTCGGGGCCTGGACGAACACGGCCGTTTGATGGTGCAAACAACGCGGGATCTCGTCCCGGTGTCAGTGGGCGAGATCTCGATTCGACCCCGCACCGCGGAGCAAACACCATGATTTTGCTCATCGACTCTGGCAACAGTCGGCTGAAAGTCGGCTGGCTGCATATGTCGCCGACGGCCGGGAAACCGGGCGACGCCAAATCCCCCTCCATAAACGGGGTCGCGTCTGCTGCAACGCCTGCTGCACGCGAGCCCGCTGCCGTTGCCTTTGACAATCTCGACCCGCATGCCCTCGGTGACTGGCTCGGCACCCTGACGCACAAACCTGCCTTGGCCCTGGGCGTGAATGTCGCAGGCGGCGAACGGGGAGCGGGCATTCACGATGCACTGGCACGCCACGGTTGCCCCGTGCATTGGATTACCTCACGCGCCCAATTGCTGCACCTGAAAAACGGCTATACCCAGCCCACCCAGCTAGGCGCCGACCGCCTCGTCTCGCTACTCGGCGTACGCAGTCGTTTAACGCCGAATCACCCTCCATTCGTACTGGCCTCGTTCGGCACTGCCACGACGATCGACACGGTCGGACCCGATGACATTTTTATTGGCGGCCTGATTTTCCCCGGCCCCGCGCTGATGCGCAGCTCGCTGGCCCGGGGCACCGCGAACTTGCCTCTGGCCGAGGGATCCGTCACCGATTTTCCGGTCGATACCCATCAAGCCATTGCCTCCGGTATCGCCGCCGCCCAAGCCGGCGCCGTGGTTCGACAGTGGCTGGCGGCCTGCCACCACTATGGTCAACCTGCGGACCTCTATGTGGCGGGTGGTGGTTGGCCCGAGGTGCAACAGGAAACGGAACGATTGCTGGCGCAAACCGGTAATGCGACAGGTTCGACACCAACCCCGCACTATCTGGATAGGCCTGTGCTTGATGGCCTGGCACTGCTTGCTTCTGAACCCGACCCTCAATCTCTGTGAGCGAACTGTCATGCGTGTACTTTTCGTACTGATTGTCCTAGCCAACCTCTGGGTCTATGCACTGGGCCAGGGCTGGATGGGCGCTCGGCCTGAGGATGCCGGACGTGATCGCTCCACGTTCAGCCAAGAGTTGAATGCGGAACGCATCAAGATCCGGCCGTAGTCTGCAGTCCCAAATATCCTGCGTGAAGCCGCCGGTGATTATCAACTACGATCCGCAACCAGCCGATCCGCGCCAACCTGATCTGTTTGAAAAATAGTCCTTTATCCGATTGCCCGACGACGACGCTCAACGCTGCTCAGCGTCAACGCGCCGCCAACTCATGGAACAACGCAGCGTATTCCCTGCCCAGCGGCGCTCCTGAAAACAGGCGTTCATAGCGGGCTCGCGCGCCTCGCCCCAGCCGGGCCGCCAATGCCGGATCATTCAACAATGTATTCATGGCCTCGGCCAGGGCCTGTTCGTTCTCAGGGGGCACCAGCAAACCGCTCTCATCCTGCGCATTGACGAACGACATACCCGATCCGATTTCACAGCAGATCAACGGTCGACCTTGTATAGCGGCCTCGACCAGCACCATGCCGTAGGCTTCGGATCGCAAATGCGATGGCAAGACGAATGCCAGGCAACGCTTCATTAAGGCGGTTTTCTCGGCATCGGATACCTGTCCGGCAAACAGGACATTACCCGCGCCCAAGCGCGCGGCCTGTGCCCGCAGCGCCGCGTCTTCGGTGCCCGAGCCAGCGAGCACGATGGGCGCATTGACCTGCCTGGCCGCAGACACGAGCGTATGCAAACCCTTGTAATAGCGCAACGCCCCCAGGAACAGGAAATAGGGCTGTCCCTCGGTCAGGCCCAGCCGGCCAAGCACGCGCGCATCCTCTTGCTGCGGGGATTCGACAATGCCAAGGGGAATAGCGCGCACCTTATCCTTCCAGCGCGGATCGGACAATACCGGACTGGAAGCGGCATACGTTGGCGAAGTCGCAACGATGGCGGACACAGATGACAGCATGCGCCGCATCAGCGGTGCATAAGCCTGACCGAGCCAACGCTGCCGCACGATATCCGAGTGATAGACCAATACAGTGGGAACCTCCGGACGCACCACCAAATCCATCAGGTCCGCAAACGGCCAGGGGAAGTGATAGCAAATCACATCGGCTCGCCGAGCCTGTTCAGCAAAGCGTACAAAAGCCGCCGGGCCGCCCAGATCGCAAGACGCCGGCGCCGCCCAGGAACGAGCCCGAACGACCTGTCCTTCTGGTTGATTCAGTGTCGACGGAGTAGGCTTGGGCGACAAAGTGAAAATCGTACTTTGTACCCCGTAATCTGAAGTCGCCAGACAGATCTGGCGCATCGCTTCTGCCACCCCACCAGGGGGATCGGGGTAATAGCAGCGATAGAGATGCAGGATACGCGGCGCAGCCATGATTACGTCCCTTTGCTCACCGAGCGCCGGACTTCAATGGCCTCGTGAAATACCGCCATCGCCTGTTGCGCGGCGGCTTGCCAGGTAAAGCGAGCGGCATTGGCACGAGCCTTTCCCGCCAATTCGGCGTACAGTGTTTCATCGGTCAACAGACGCGACAGGCCATTGGCGATAGCGCTTTCATCCAACGGGTCCACCAACACACCGGCCTCACCCGCGACTTCCGGCAACGACGAGATATTGGCGGTAACCACGGGGACGCCAAACGACATAACCTCCACTAAGGGAAGACCGAATCCCTCATACAGCGATGGCATGGCCAGAAAACGCGCGTGCGCGTAAAGCGTAGATAACTGGGTATCTGTCACATAACCCGTCACCACCACCTGCCCCGTCAAACCTGTCTGCTCCAGCAATTGAGATACATCCACCCCGCCCCATCCCTTGCCGCCAGCAATGACAAGCTGGCACGCTGAACGTAACGCTTGCGGCAGGCGTGCATAGGCGCCCAACAAGCGCCTGAGGTTCTTACGCGGCTCGAGCGTGCCGACAAACAAGAAATACGGCCGGCTCACACCCAGCGCACGCAAAGCCTCGCGATTATCGGGGGGAGCCAACGCAGTGACTCCTGGATACACCACGCGCACCTTGCCCCGGGCCTGCGGAAATTCCGCTTCTATGGCATCTGCCGTACTGCGCGACACCGCCATGATGCGATCGGCCAGATGCACGGCCTGCGGCATCAACGTCCGATCCATAAACCGGCTCAACGGCCGCATCGTCTCGCCTGCGTGCTTCCACACCAGATCGTGGATAGTCACCACCCGCGCAATTGACTGCGAAAGATACCGTGGCAAACGATGCGCAGGCCCCCAGAACAGATCAACACGATCCCGCCCTGCCTGCCAAGGCAACACCGTCTGCGACCACAGCATCCGGCCGACCCGGCCCCGGATGCTGCCAGCCCGTACGTGGACATTCGGGCTGGACCAATCACCCACTACGGGAGACTGCGGCATGTACAGCGTCAACGCGCGACCTTGCGTCAGCAACTCCTGGGCAAGCTCAGTCGTGTATCGGCCAATACCTGTCACAGGCATGGTCAACAGGCGCGCGTCAACGCCTATGTGCACCGTACGCTTTCCCAGAAATCCGGCGCAACGTATCGCACGAGAATGATGGATGGTTTTGCCATGCTTTTATCAATGGTCCTTCAGGATGCGCTGAGCCAACTGCGCCGCGCTTTGTTTCCATGTGAGAAAGGGCATGCCAACAGAACCCGGCGCTTGCCCTTTGGCATCTAACGCCAGCCATTGCTTGATGGCATCAGCCAGATCCTGGCTTTGTTCGGCGTGGAAATAAGACGCATATTTTCCTGCGACCTCATGAAAAATCGGGATGTCGCGCGCCAGTATGGGCAAGTTGTTCTTCGCGGCCTCAATGAGTGGCAATCCGAACCCCTCTGCATATGAGGCCATCAACAAGCACCGACATGCCGCATAAATTTCCTGCAGGAATTCATCGCTAGCCCCCTCAACCCAGAACAACCGCCGACCGGCTTGGGGGTGCGAACTCAGCTTTTCTGCGAGATCAGCGACTTTCCAACCTCGTTTGCCGACAATCACAAGATTGACCTCGCAACCATCGCGCCATAGCGTCTCAAATGCTTCCAAGGCTTGTGCATGTCCCTTGCGCGGTTCCAATGTGCCGACCATCAGAAAACTCGGGTCGGTGCGAAACGCGGTCAACAGTTGTTGGGCGTTATCAGGCAACCCCAGCGTCGGGATGGAATTTTCCATATCGGCGCCCATGTGGACCCACCCCATGGAAAAAGGTCTCAGTCGCTTTGGTTCTTGCGTGCCTAACCACGCGGCAACCTGATCCTCGGTCGACTTTGAATTGCAGATCACGCCATCGCTTTCGGCTACCACCTCCACCAGCCATCGCCGGTAGTTTTCCGTGACTGCCGGCTCGGTGTAGTCGGGATTTAACGCAAGCAGATCATGCACAAAAAACTTGACCTGCACGCCTTGCCTGCGCAGCCGTTGATAAAAATTCACTTGGGTCAGCATGATCGGAGGAGAGAGATCAAGACCCAGGAAGACATCTCGCTGCGAAAACTCGATCAGGTCATCAACCAGCCCCTCTGCCCGGACTCCCATCATCTGGGCAACATAACGCCGTGCATATCGATAGGGTTCATTGACGCGCGCATAAACCGGCGCCACCTCATAACCCGAGGGGGGATGCTCCAGCCACTCTTTTAGAATACTGCGCACCACACGCTGAATGCCCGTCCTCGCATCATGCTCCACCAATTCAGATATATCGAGGAATAGCTGCTTGGAGACGATATTTGTCGACAACGCCGACTTCAGGGCTTCGGTGCTGTCTTCCCACGTGGACCACGTCATCGCACCCGGATCGGGAAGCTTGCCATCTCGATGCAAACTCAACCATTGTTCCAGCGCCCCCTGCAAATCGGCAACGGTATCGCCCGAGAAATACCATGCGGCATCTCCTGCCACCTCGCGAAATACCGGAATATCACGAGCGACAACAGGCATCTTATGGCGAGCGGCTTCGATAACAGGTAGCCCAAAGCCCTCGTTCAAACTGGCTGCCACCAGGCATGTCGCCGACTGATAAACCGTGGTCAGATAGTCATCAGAAATTCCTTGCAGCCAAAACAGACGCTTGCCTATCTCTCGATGCTTGTTCAAACGATCCGCGAACGCATCCATCTTCCAGCCCGGGCGCCCGACAAACACCAGATTGACATCGTGCCCGGTTGACCATAGTCCCTCCACGGCGTCCAGTATCTGCTCCTGGCATTTACGCGGCTCGATCGTCGACACGCATAAGAAACTCGGCCGACTGCGAATCAGGGACAACGTATGCTCGGCATCGGATGGCAACGCCTCTGAGGCCGGAACGAGGCTCTCCACACCATTGTGGACCCACGTGCTCTGAAAACTGGGCGACATCGCAGCGCCGGTATCGCGTATCCATGCAAGCAACGCGTCTGAAGTCGCGCGGGACACGCAAATTGCGCCATCCGTCGAGGCGATCATCTGCATCAGTTGCTCATGCAACGGTGCTAGATCGGCATCCCAGAAACACTCCGGCATTTGGATGGGAAGCAGATCATGAACCAGAAATTTGACCGTGACGCCTTGGCGCATCAGCGTCTGATAAAACGCACGATGCCTAATCTGCACATGATGCTGCAGATCCAGGCCAAAGAAAATATCTCCGCGTTGCCACCGGATCGCCGTATCCACAACGGCAGGATCTTCTTTCTGGCCAAGAAATTTCTGCGTATACCGGCGAGCATAGCGATAGCCGTGCTCGGCAGTGGCATAAACAGGCTCAATGTCATAACCAGCGGGTGGTGACTCTAGTAAACAACGCAAGTAATTCCGAACCACGCGTTGCACGCCGGTACCTGCATCGTGCTGGCATAGTTCAGAAATATCGAGCAGCAACTGACGTTGAAGGCCTGTCTGCGCGTTCTGGGCCAAGCATGCCGACAGCGGCACCAACATCTGCTCGTCACGCTCTGGCATCAACCGATCGACCAACGCCGCCGTCAGTCTATTTTTCTGCAAAGACTGATCCAGCCAAGGCCGTTCGGCAGGCGGCTCCAGTTGCGTCCATGCGTCGATGGCTCTCCGACCCACAATGTCCCACGAAAACTTCTTCGATTGTTCTAAACCGTATTCCCGTAACTCGTCGCGCCATACGTCGTCGCGCAATACCCGGATCATTTTCTCGGTGATCGAAGGCGTGTTGGTGGGATCGAACAGCACATCCTCTCGTCTCATGACTTCAGGCAAACTACTGCTATTGGAACAGATGACTGGTGCGCCGCACACCATGGCTTCAAGTGCTGGCAAGCCAAAACCTTCATGCCATGACGGAAACACGAAAGCCTGGCACAGGTTGTACAGCCATAGCAGTTCTTCGTCGGTAATATAGCCAGTCAATACAAAACTCTGGCTATCAATACCAGCGGCTTTTGCGTGGGAACGCAAGACGTCCGATTCGTATACCGGCATTTTCCCCGCGAATACCAACTGCACATCTGCTCGCAGATCAGCAGGCAGTCGTGAGTACGCGTCAATCAACCGCGGCAGATTTTTTCGCTCGTCTGCTCCACCCGTGTAGAGCAGAAATTTTTTGCCGATGCCAAACTTTGTCTGCAGAGCCGCTGGTTGATCCGAACTAATCGTTATTTGTTTAAAGTAACTATCCGTCGCGCTCGACACCGACACGATGCGATCATCCGGCAAACCCAGATTCTCCAACCCTTCTTGTCTAGTGAAATCAGAATTCGTCAACAGTACGGCTGCCTTCTTGAGGTATTCGACCTTGCGAAAGTACCAGCGCGATACGTGAGGGTAAGGATCCAGGTATTTGGCCGAATTCACCAGCGGAATCAAGTCGTGTAATAACACGCTTACCCGCGTCGATCGATCGAACTCGCCTAGACTGGTGACGCCAAACCCGGATACGCCCTCGAACAAGCTGCCGATATGCACCACATCGGGTCGCAAGCTTGCAAGAAACGCCTCGCGAGCGATCTCCGCAGCCTGTCGGCGAGCCTCGTTACCTGCGGTGCATTCTTCCACGGGGCCCGGCGCATGCCAGACAAGAATATTCTCCTGAGGCAACAACTCGTCGAATTCACTTCGAATCGATTCAATGGCCTCGGGCATCAAGCCATTCAAGGCCAGAAAAACCTCATGATCCCCGCGGTTTCGTATAACGCCCTTGGCAAAACCGAGGACGTATCGGCCTATCCCGCGGAATCGGCTTTCCGTTTGAGCGCCTTGCATATCCAACACAATGCGCATCAGCGTTTCTCCTGCCCGTTGTTTTTATACGCCGCCTGCAATTCTTCGTATATTTGACTTGCATGGGCAGTCAGATTAGACGAGCTATATAAATCGTGATTGTCAGCCATCTGTGTTGCCTGCGCCACGCCCATCACGCGACGCAACTTGTCTTTCAAGCCAGGGATATGGTTCAGAATCCGCAATGCTAAGCGACGTAGCGTCGGATGGCGATTGACGTAGCTCACGCCATATCGTACCGCCGACCATACCTGGGCCTTTAATCCGTGCCTGAATACACGTCGGCTCACCGATCGCAATGGGGCTGTAACGCGCCAAGACGTACTAGCCTGAATCAACTTCAGTTGTTGATCGACTTGGCGCTTTTGTTGCTCGACATCTTGTGTCCGCCGCTCGGCGTGCTGTGCCCGCTGTTCGGCCTGTTGTGCGCGCTGCTCGGCTTGCTGCCGTTGTTGCTCCGCTTGCTGAGCCAGAAACTCAAGTTGCTGCTTTTGCCGCTCTAGGTGATCCAACCGGCCTTCCAGCGTCTTCAGGTCGGCGCCCTTGAAATCATCAAATACGTTGGGTGGATAGGTAAAACCGTCGCGCAAATCAGCATGTGACCGGGCAATATAAAAACGATTAAGGCCATCTGCATAAACAAACAAATAGCCGGCATCGAGCAAGACGTGCTCCCACTGTTCGTAGGACGGCGTCTGCGACATTGGTAACGTGGCCTCGACCAACACAACCCACGGTCGAAATTTCTGCCAATCATTGCCGCGCAGGGCCTGCTCTTCCAGGCCCTCTACGTCGACCTTCAGGAAGTTGATCTCCTGGCCCGATGGTACGTGCTCGTCCAGGATATCGGCGAGTCGCTCCATTTTTACGGTTTGTCGCTCCGGGTTCCAGCCGGCCTCAATATGCCCCTGAGCAATACCGTCATCCACCGATGACAATCCGGTGCCGTCGATAATGTTCATGACGACTTCACCGCTATGCTCACCGACTGCAATCCGCAAATTGACGTCCCGCGGCCGAGCCTCTGATAAAGCGGCGTGAAACCTCGGGTTGGGCTCAATATTGATGCCCGACCAACCCTGGTCGTAAAAAGCTTTAGTCACTGAATGCTCGTCAGGCCACGCTGCGCCGACGTCGACGTAGAATCCACGCGATACCGACTTCAGTACCCGACGCAACATGACGTCTTCGTAGTTCTGAGCGTAAGAAATAAAGCTCATAGCATCTCGATCTGGATCTCGGGGTCTATCCAGGCAACGCCCGCAAAATCGGGTTTGTCAGTATTGATAACATTGAAAACCATCGCCAGATCCCGCCACTCATAGTTATTGACCAGATGTGTGTCCGAGCTGGCCAAGGCAGTTTGAATGGAGTAATTGCCAGGCCCAAGGTTTGCTGGAAACGCAATATTGAATGTCACCTTGCTATCAGGCGGAACGTCCGTCAACACCTGCTTTTTCAGATCGGTGTTGGTTCCATAAATAACCTGGCCCAATCGATCCTTGATCCCATACCCCAGAACCAGTCGTGAGATGAACGCCTTGGTCTGAACCTTGATGCGCAATGTCACCTGTTGCCCAACGTCCACCGTCTCTATCTGGCTACCAGCCTCGTTCAATAAAGCGATAGCCGTGACAACTGCTTCGCCTGTACCGGATATCGTCTGTACTTTGCCATTGTCCAATACGTCTTGCCGGACCTGCTGCCCCTGATGGTCCGCGAGCATCGCGTTGTAGTAATCCATCACTGCCTCAGGCTTGCCTTCCATCAACAACTTTCCGGCGCTAAGCAGTATCGCCCGATCACAAATGGATTGAATCGCCTGTTTGTCGTGCGACACAAGTAACAACGTAGTGCCTTGCTTACGAAACTCGCGAATACGATCAAAACTCTTGTGCTGAAAGTAGGTATCCCCCACCGACAAGGCCTCGTCCACAATCAGCACATCGGGCCGCACCGCGGTCGCCACGCTGAAGGCTAGGCGCACTTGCATGCCGCTGGAATACACGCGCACGGGTTGGTCTATGTATTCGCCGATCTCGGCAAATGCTTCGATCTCGGCCATATGGGCATTGACTTCCTCCACACTCATTCCCAGGAGTTGTCCCGCCATAATGGCATTCTGCCGGCCGGTAAAATCAGGATGAAAACCCATGCCTAGTTCGAGCAACGCAGCCACGCGACCGCTCATCTGCACGCTGCCGGTAGTCGGTAGCGTCGTGCCGACGATCATCTTCAATAGCGTACTCTTGCCCGCACCATTGATGCCAATGATGCCGACCGCCTCGCCAACATTCACCGTGAAATTCAAGTCCTCGAGCACCCAATGCAACTGATGGCGTGGCCGATCGCGCGGATCCATCCATTCGCGCCAACGCGACCAGAGTGTCGGATATTGCTTGTAGGCCTTGCCCAAATTAGAAACAGTGATACTACCCATCAGAGTTCATCCACCATTTCGCCGGCATGCTTGCGAAATAATCGTAGCCCCAGCATACAAAATAGCGCGGCCAGCACGGCGACACAGGCCAGCTTGGTCCAGTCTGGCCATTGGCCTTGCATCAAAATAGTCTGACTCGCATCAACCAACACCGCCATGGGATTGAACTGCATCAAGGATTGCAGACGCTCCGGCAAGATGCTGATCGGGTACACGATTGGCGTGGACCAAAACCAAAAATTCAGGAATATGGTGAAAAATTGACCCACATCACGAAAAAACACGTTGAGCACACCTAACGTGATACCCAGGCCAATTGCGAATGCCACCATAATCAACAGCACGGGGACCATCGCCAGAAACGACCAGCCTGGAAAGTTACCCGTGGCGATCAGAAAAATCGTGAACAGTGAAAAGATGATCGAGAAATTCAACAGGCCATTCGCCACCACCGTCGCCGGCAGACACAGGCGTGGAAAGCTCAGCTTCTTGATCAAATTCGCATTGTTGATAAAAGTGTTCTGGGCCCCACTGACGATTTCGACAAACAGCCCCCAGGTGAGCACGCCTGCGCAGAGGTGAATACTATAGGCGAACGTACCATCCACGCCCGGCAATTTGGCGCGCATGACCTGTGAAAAAATCACCGTATAAATGACAATCATCGACAACGGGTTGAGCACATTCCATGCCGCCCCCAACAACGAATTGCGATATTTGGACTGAAACTCGCGCTTGACGTTGCCCATGATGAAGCCGCGATAGCTCCATAGCGCGTTGAACATACCTAACATCACGTACGTCCGTAAATGTCTTCGAAACGCACGATATCGTCTTCGCCCAGATACTCGCCGCTCTGTACCTCGATCATCACCAAGTCCAGCACGCCGGGATTTTCCAGCCGGTGCCTATGGCCGGCAGGGATGTAGGTGGACTCGTTAGCCCCGACCAACAGCTCTTTGTCGCCGTTGACGACCCGAGCCATGCCGCAGACCACGATCCAGTGTTCGCTACGGTGATGATGCATCTGCAGACTCAGGCTGGCGCCCGGCTTGACTTCGATGCGTTTGATCTTGAAGCGCGGGCCTTCTTCGAGCACGGTGTAAGTCCCCCACGGTCGCGATACCGTGCGATGCAATCTGTATGCCTCGTGCCCTTGGGATTTGAGTTTTTTGACGATTTGCTTGACCTCTTGCGCCTTGTCAGGGTGCGCCACCAGCACGGCGTCCGGCGTATCGATGACCATCAAATCCTGTACGCCCACAGCCGCCACCAGGCGGTCGTCGCTTTGGACGTAGACGTTGCGACTGTCGACGAACATCGCGTTGCCGGCAGCGCGATTGCCATTCGCATCGGGCGCGGTCAGATCCCGCACCGCCACCCACGAGCCGATGTCGCTCCAACCAAAATCGCCGGGCACCACGACCACGTTGGACGAACGCTCCATCACCGCATAGTCAATGGAAATATCCGGCACTTCGGCAAACGACTCAGCGGGAATCTCGGCCATCTCGGGGTGATCGCCGCACGCGGCAAGTGTGGCCGTCCAACAGGCGCGCGTCGCCGTATCCACGTCGCTCGCGTGCTCGGCGAGCTCCTTCAGAATGACGCCGGCCTTAAAGCAAAACATGCCCGAATTCCAGACAAAGCGGCCTGAATCCACGTACTCGCGCGCCTTGTCCGCCGAGGGCTTCTCGACGAAACGCACGACCTGCTTGCCGTCGCCAACGTCGACGCCGGTTTCGATATAGCCAAAGCCGGTCTCGGGCCCTGTGGGAATAATGCCGAAGGTGACCAGCTTGCCTTGTTCGGCCAGCACCTGGGCACGGGACACCGCCAGCGCGAAGCTGTCTTGATTCAGCACCAGATGGTCGGCGGGCAGCACCAGCATCAGCGCATCGGGGCCATGGCGCTCGGCCACCTGAAGCGCGGCCATCGCCACGGCGGGTGCCGTGTTGCGGCCACTGGGTTCAAGCAGAAAATGGGCAGGCACATCGAGCTTGGCCAACGCCATCTCGTCCTTGCTCATGAAGTAGTAATCGCGATTCGTGACGGTGAGAAGACTCGTGGCACCGACTTCTGCGGCACGTCGGTATGTCTTGAGCAACAGGCTCTCGCCGTCCGCCAGCTTCATAAATGGCTTGGGATAGCCTTCGCGGGAAACAGGCCAAAGACGGGTGCCAGCCCCGCCAGACAAAACAACAGAAATCAGCATGAAGATGCCTTGGTCGCGTTTAGAGGGAATTGGATGCTTCTCTTGGAAGGAATCGTCCCCATGACAGAATCATGAACAATATTAATCTGGGCCAATTTTGCCCCATTTGACAATCCGCGGCGGTAAAAAAATACTCCATGCCGTACAAGTCACCTTTTTCAATACGTGCGTTTTTTCTTCTTGACGACCATCCATTTGGGAATACGAAAAAGTACCAATTTACGATACAAAATTATGTACCCCATGGAAAACGCCGCCACGCACAGCATCAGCATGACAGGGGTTTGCCAGAACAACACAGCGGGAATGACGCCCAGCGACGACAGCAGCCACAAATACGGTGATGTCAAAGAATTACGCCAAGTCAGGTGATGCGCCTCGCGCGAACCCACCACCCATCGCACCACGCGTTTGTAGATCAGCATATGCAAATGCACGCCGTCGGGTGCGCCGGGCGAACGACCGCGCAGCCAGCGTTTGCGGTAAATGGAGAACAGCGTCTCGAAAACAGGATAAATGCACAGCAACAACGGAAACCAGGCCGATACCTCGGGATGGCGCGCCAGTAACAGCACAGACAGCTCGCCAATCATGAATCCCAGGAAATACGCACCGCCATCACCCAGAAAGATATGGCCGCGCGGATAGTTCCAGAACAGAAAGCCGACCACGCCGCCCAGCATACCCAAGGCCACGATCAGCAGCATGCGATCGCCCAGATAGAAACAGACATAGGCAAAGCCCGCGAAAATCATCGCCGACACGACAGCCGCCAGGCCGTTGTAGCCATCGATGATGTTCAGGGCATTGGCCGAGCCGCCGATCGCCACGACAGTAAAGACGAACGACACGGCGCTAAACTGCAGTAGCCAGTCCAGGCCGATGATATCCACGCGTGTCACCGCGGCATCAAGCACGAAATAAGCGATCGCCCCCGACGCCATCGCCAGCATCAGGCGGGTCAGCACCCGTACATGTTTGGTCAGGTCTTCGGCGAGTCCGCCTAAAAAAGCCGGCGCAGCCGCCAGCCCTAGCCACAGTAATCCCGGAAGCACCTCGGGCTCTCGGAAAGCGGCCACCGCACAGGTTACGGCCATAGCGGCCACCAGCGACACACCGCCCACTCGCGGCACGGGTTTGACGTGGAACTTCTGCACGCTGTCCAGCTCGGAATCGAAGATACAGCCGTTACCCCAGAATCGGCACCGGACGAGTAGCGCGGTGAACACGAGTGAGGTGAGAAACGCCGTCAATAAATATTGCATAACAAAGCTGTGTAAGGAACTCCGGGCTGCTAGGTTTCGAACGGATTGTATAGATAGGCGCCCGCACATAGTGTTTCTGGATTGGTCTGCTGATGTCTATCGACTTGCCAATGCCAAGCACACCGATGCGTGCGTACCTGCCCTGTAATGTCAGTTGTCTCAGCTATACTCGCCCGGCAAATTTCACCCCGGCCGCAGTAGGGCCCTGAGGTCGCAACGGCTGGTCATTTCAATGACACAACAAGCCTATCTTCCCTTACACACTTTCGCGAAAAACCATATCATTAGATAAATTTTATCTTTTTTTTAAATATTTCGTACTATTTTTGTAGCAAATTTGTCGCATTTGATTTGAGGAATAGCCTTCCTTACCGCAACCGAACTGCCCTTTTTACATGACGCGCTCTTCTTTATCCCATACCCCGTTTCTGATCACTTTCCTCGTTGTGCTGTTGCCTGTGCTGACGCTCACGGTCGGTGGGGGCAGTGCGCTGTTCTATCTGCTGATCGTCGCCTGCCTCTGCATGGTCGCAACCACACCTGCCACGCACTGGATGCAACAATTGCGTCCGTATCGCTGGTTACTACTCGTCCTGTGCTTGCCGCTGGCCGCCGTACTGCTCAGTCAATTACTCAATGCCCATTGGGAAGGCCCCAGCATCGAACGTGGCCTGCGAATCAGCTTGGGCTTTCCGTGTCTGTTAGCCGGCTTTCTACTGATTGACCGCCAGCGGCTGCGCCATTTCATCTGGGGACCGATCACGGCGGGCATTGCCGCGACCGCAATCGTCTGCTATTTGGCAGGCCCGACGTTGCAGCGCCCACCGACGCCACAATTCAATGCCGTAGGCTATGGCAACCTCATGCTGTTGATGGCCGTGCTGTCAATCTACAGTCTGAGCTGGCAGTGTACCCGCCATCCTCGAGCCGAACGCGCGTTCAAGATCGCCGCAGCCGCACTGACTTGCGTGGGTTTCGTGCTGACACAGACGCGCACCGGCTGGATGGCGATACCGGTATTCGCCATCATCGGCATCGCGCTGGCCGGCTGGCTGCATCGCCCAATGCGAGCACTGGCAGCACTGCTGGGTATCGGTCTGATCGCACTGGCCGTCGGCGCATCCAACCCGGCACTGCGTGAACGCGTCACGCAAGGCGCCCAGGAAATTCATGAATGTCTCACCGTCGCCCCGACGGCCGACACGTCCATGTGCATTCGCCTGCAGCTATGGAATTCAGCGTGGCATATGTTCAAAAGCGCGCCCTGGTCGGGAACCGGAGACCGCTCCAGCTTCAAAGATATGCTGCAGCAAGGCGTAGCCGCTGGCCGGGTCTCGCCCTTTGTCGCTCGCGATTTCGGTGAGCCGCACAATGATTTCCTGCAGGCACTGGCTACCCTCGGCGTGGCTGGCGGCATCGCCCTGCTAGCACTCTATTTCGCGCCGGCTTGGCTATTCCTGCGCCGCCTGCGCCGCAACGTGCCACAAACCCAACGCGTGGCGGCAGCCATGGGGCTGGCAGTGTGTCTGAGCTTCGCCATATTCGGACTGACCGAGCTCATGTTTCGAGGCATGCGTACGGTGAGCCTGTATGTTGCTTTTATAGCGCTGTTTACGGCACTCTCGGCGCCGAGCCCTGATCAGGCTGACGATTTAGCACCAAAATAGGTTCATCTGGGCGGCGCATGGTTGAACCCTCGCTGGATCGAGCCGCACGTACGCGCAGGGCTATGACGAAAACCACTCGTCCAATGCCTGCAAAGTACGCTTTGTGGCACCAGCATGCGCCGCCGACCAATCGTGCGCGGCACGGCCCATGGCCGCGNGACGATTCTCGTCGCCCAGCAACCTCAACGCCGCCCCCAATGCCTCGGGAGCATCCGCTGCCCGCAATGCGGCTTGCGCGGCAATCGCGTCTTTAGCGGCCTGTTCAAAATTGAAGGTGTACGGCCCGACAATAACCGGCACGCCAGCCGCACAAGCCTCGATCAAGTTTTGCCCGCCCAATGGCACAAAACTCCCTGCCACGATGGCCACATCCGCAGCGGCATAATAAAACGCCATCTCGCCCAATGAGTCACCCAGCATGACATCGACCTCACAATCCGCTGGCGGCACACTCTCCGTTTGCGTCAGTGGCAATTGCCCTTGCTGCGATATCGCTTGAGAAGCGATGTCTTCCAAGGCATACGTCGGAACCTGAGAGCGTCGCATGTACGTGAGCCCGGCAGCAGTCAACTGCTCGGCAGCCTCATCAAAACGCTGTGGATGTCGAGGAATCAATAGATACAACACACGCCGAGCCGAGACGCGCGCCCCAGCCGTTAGGGCTTCCCCCGCGCTGACCGCCCCTCCGGACGCCGCCCCTTCTGATGAGACACCTGCCGAAGCCTCTACCGCCTTGACGTTGCGAAGTGTCTGTATCGCTTGCACAAACAAAGCGTCTTCCCCTTCCCGCGTGCTGGCCACTGCTATCACCGGTCGTCCCAACACCTGCCGCCAAGCCCGGCCTTCCAGGGCCTGCGAAGTGGGCAAACTCAGATCAAATTTCAGACTCCCCGTCACACTGACCCGATGCGCGCCCGCCTGCTCCAACCGTTGAGCATCGTCGGGCGTTTGTGCCAGCACGGCATCCAAGTTCGCCAGCGCATCGCGCAACACCCGCCCCATCCATGCCGCCTGACGCAGCGACGAGGCGGAAAAACGCGCACTGATCAGCGCCATTCGTATCCCTTGCCGACGTGCCTGCGCCAACAAGTTAGGCCACACTTCACGCTCGATCAGAAGCCCGCAACGCGGCGTATAACAGGTTAAAAATTCGCGTACCGCGCCAGGAAAATCGTACGGCAACCACGTCTGGCGCAACTGACCCGAAGCAATCGCCTCCGGAAACAGGCGAGCGCCCTCAGCCCGTCCCGTCGCCGTCGTGTGCGTCAACAACACCGGCAAACCACGCTCCAATAGCACCTTGACGAGGGGCTCAGCGGCGCGCGTCTCGCCTAGGCTGACCGCATGCACCCATACGGGCGGTCGAGCAAACGGCGCCGGACTATCGGCACTCGGCCGACCAAAGCGCGCCGCCGAAAAAATACCCCAGTTGCCGCCGGCTTTGCGGGCTCGTCGCGCCATCCAGAGCCACACCAAAGGAGCCACAACATACAACGCCAGGGTGTAGGTGCCGCGTCGCATATCAATCTAGCGCCATGGCCGTTAGCTCGCGGCCAACGCCTGGTCCACGGACGCCAGTACCGCCCCACGCGACGGCGGTGCGCCACGGTCGCCCAGACTGGCCGTGAAACTCGACCCGATCAATGGCGTGCGCACCGGCGTAGAGGCTCGGTAGATGCCCACCGTGGGGCGCCCCAGCGCCGCCGACAAATGAGTCAGCCCGCTGTCCAACCCCACCATGATGCGCGCGCCGGCCAATTGCCGGGCAATAGCGGTCAAATCCATCCGAGGCAATACCTCGACGCCCGCAAAGCCTGCCACCAATGCTTGGGCACGCTCGGCCTCTTGCTGATTACCGGCCAACAAGCGCAATGTGCATCCGGCTTGCTGCACACGGGTAAACACGGCGCGCCAATCGTCTTCGGGCCAAAGCTTGTCGTCACGACTGGCCGACGGCATGATGACCGCATAGCCATGATCTGTATTCAGATGATGATGCGGACGGGCGCACGTCTCGGACGCCGCCACGCAAGCCTCAGCGTCGGCCCGCGCTTGCTCCGCAAACTCCTGTAGTCCAAAATCAGGGGGGCCGCTATACGTGTAACCAAATGCCAACGATGCCAATTCGCGCTGCCGCGTCACCGCCGGCTGCCAGAACTCGACGCGATGACGCACCTGATAAAACAACGACGCCAACGGCTCCCGGGCCGATCGCCAGTCCAGGCCATGGCGCACGCCACGCGTCTGGCGTACCAACCAGGCTGACTTCATCAACGCTTGCATATCCAGCACGACGTCGTACTTCACCGAGCGCAAACGCGCCGCCAGCGCACGCCGTTCGTCCTTTACAGATGCTGACCACCATGCTTTACGCCAGCGCCGGTGTGCCACTTTTATCACGTCGTGGACAGCCGGATGCCAGCTCGGGATCTCCGCAAACGCCTCCTCCGCGACCCAGTCGATGACGGCATCGGGGACGTGACGCGCAATGTCGGAAATCGCGGGCAGCATGTGCACCAGATCGCCGAGCGACGAGGTACGAACAATGAGAATGCGGGTTGCCATCGATTACTAGCGGGAACCTTCGGGTGTATTCATGCAAAAACCCTATCGGTCTTCACGGCATTTTGTTGAAATTTCCGACCCAACTCGGGTCGGGTCACGACACAGAATCCTGGCAATTTACAACAAACCTCAAATTTATGATGTCTACCTCTGTCAGCGACCTAAAAATCCGCCTTGTCAAAGTAGGCTGCGGCCGCATCTCCCAAAATCCTGTTAGAGCCGTCGAAAAGCGTCATCGCGGCGCGGAAACGGATCTCAGCAGAGGCAAGAATACCGCACGCAGCTCCCGGGCGGCATCGTCCGTCAAATGTTGCTTATCGTGATACCACGTGCGCCCCTCACGGGCCACCAGGCATTGCCCCGCGGCGCACAAACCGACGGTCGGATCGACAACGCCAAAGGGCTTCACGTCTGGCCATACCTCTTCGAGGCCCTCCAACATAGGTTTCTGACGCGTCACGTGCTCCGCCAGGCTAGGCCCATACGTGTTGGCGCCTTGTTGACTCACACTGAGCAGGGCCAGATCACGCGGGACGTCATCGTTTTCCAACTGCGGTACATCCAGGATCAGCGTCACCGCCTTGCCGGCTTGCTGCAAATAGCGAATCGTGTCGCGCAATGATGTATTGAAATTCTGGGTAGACATTTGCACGCCATTTGCCATCGACGGTTTAGCAAAGGCCGTTTCCGCCGCCTCGATCCAATAGCCTGCCAGAATGACCTGCTGGACAGGAGAGCGGGCCACATACTCCAGCGCCGCATCGGTAATGCCCGTGCAAGCCGGGCGCGTCGGAGGCACTGCTCCTTTCAACGGCACGCAGTTAGCGTACGCCATGGCCACGCCATGCAGATCCAGCTCACGCGCCAACGTGTCAAATGCGCTCACCCACATGCGCGCATGCGAGTCCCCCAGCAAGATAAAGTCAGGCGTGGGTGCTGCGACCGCCGGGTCACCTAATACGCACCCCGACTGCCCCGCGCGGATCACATCCAACTCGGGCTTGCCCTCGCATGCAATACCCGGCGCCATGTCCATGTCCTGGTCCAATTGGGTCAATACAGGCGGCAAGTCTTGCTGATCCGTGCGACTCGCTTGAATGGCCCACACGCCAGCCCCAAAACAGGTCAACGATGCGACCAACGCCACACCCAATATTGTCTTTGACCTTGCCGCGGCGAGAAACCCTGTCCGAAAAGGCCGCTCAATCAGGGCCCACGACACCCACGACACGACCAGCGCGATGGCCAGATATCCCAGCACCGGAATCTGTGGCAGACCTTTTACCGACCACACCGTCGAGCGAAACAGCACCAACAAGGGCCAATGCCACAAGTACAAAGAATAAGAAATCAGCCCCACAAACACCAACACCCGTAGCGAGAGCAAGCGCGTCATCCAGGTGGGAATGTGTGAATAGCCTGAATAGAGAATCAGACCGGCCCCCGCCACCGGCACCAATGCATGGGTCGCGGGAAACGGGGTTGCCTGCGTATACGTCAGCACACCCCACAGAATGCAAATCAACCCGACGATCGAGCAAATTTCCGCAAACCATAAAGGCGGTCGACTCAAACGCGTGCCAGCCAGCGACGCGATGATGCTACCGAACAGCAATTCCCAGGCCCGCGAGGGCAGCAGATAAAACGCCGCGGCTTGATCTACCTGCAGCAGGGCGCCACTCACCGCGAACGACACCATCGCCAACCCGACCAGCACACTGCGCACCACCCACATCGGCGTAGGTGCCGCGAGATAAGCACGTCGACCAAAGCGAAAAACCAGCACCAGCAAGCAAGGCAGCACGATATAGAACTGCGCTCCGACGGCTAGCGACCAGGTGTGCAACAGCGGCTGCGTGCTCAGGGCATTCTGGTCCCAGAAGTCATTCTCCTGCCCCCAGAAATAGTGGTTCGAAAAGAAATAGACCACATGCCGGACCGCCTTGCCCGCTTCCGCCAACTCGCCGGGCATTAGCAAATAAAAACTTGCGACCAGCGTAACGATGACCGCGGCAATCAGGGCGGGCAATATCCGCCTGGCACGTCGTCCGTAGAAATCGCAGAAAGAAAAACTGCCCTGGTACAAACTGGACAAAATATGTCCGGTAATTAAATAGCCGGAGATAACAAAGAAAATGTCTACGCCGACATAGCCGCCACCGAACCCGGCCACGCCTGCATGGAACAACACGACGGGCAATATCGCCAAAGCACGCAGGCCGTCGATATGAGGACGGTATTCGTTGGAATGCTGGGAAAAAGACATAAGGCGGCAGTATGGCCCGGAATTAATAAGACTCGCGATGACGGGGATACGCCTGCGCCACAAGTTTCGATACTGTCTCGGTACGTCGCCGGCGCGTCAATTGTCGACCGACGGACAACCAGGCAAGGACGGCGAACGGCAACGTCAGGTTGCCAAAGGTCACGGTGTTGTAAGGGGTGTACGCCGCGGTGTGGGGCCGTGTACCCGCCAGAGACTGGGGGAAAAGCAGCGGCCCGGCTGACGCCGAGCGCGACGAGATCATTAGCAACGACGGGGACACCGCGATCAAGAGCGGCAAAATTTTGGCCCAACTCATGCGTAAAAACACCTAAGAAAACTCCATGCATGCAGGCCACGCCCAATGCTAGCCGTTGGTTATATTGGGTTTAAGCCCCTTGAAAAGTATCTAAATGTACGCGTACGATACATATAATTAAATTATAAAGTGGTTACACAGTGGCCTCGTGGGACGTATTGGTCGCGTAATAGATGACAAGCCGGACATGCTGGTCCACAATGAATTCCAAAGCAGACCAAGGAGACAGCCATGCGCCTAGCCGATGCTCAATGGATTCCGTCTACGCAGCACCAAACTTGGGACGCCCTGATGGATCCTGAAGTGCTGCAGAAATGCTTGCCCGGGTGTATCAAGCTCGAGCGCCAGTCCCCAACAGAGTACGCATTATCCATGCGTGCCAACGTAGGGGGCGTGCAAGCCCAGTACGAAGGGGAGATTTTGCTTTCCGAGCTAAAGCCGCCGCATAGCTTCTCGCTGGCCTTCGAGGGCAAGAGCCAAACCTCCAGCCTGGCCATCGGCACCGCCCAGATCACGTTATCCCCCAAAGACGATGGCACCCGGCTCGCCTATACCGTTGCCGCGATGGCGGGTGGCACACTCGGCAAGGTCGGTGAGCAAGCCTTGATCAAGGCGGGTGGAAAACTCGTAGAAAAATTCTTTACCGCCTTTATCGACCAGATGGCAAAGGTGCCGCGCGTGGCCCCGCCCCCTGAGCCCGAAGAGCCCTCCCGGGGTCTAACCTCGTCGCGCTGGTCGTGGCTCGCAGTGGCCGCTGTCGTGATCGTCATTGTGGGATATCACGCCCTATTCAAATAACCCCAGGGCCCCTCCTGTCTCGTGATCAAGCCGAATTTGACAGTGCTTGACCTTGGTCGAAATATGCGCGGGTTACAATCAATGATTGATCGATCAACAATATCCTCGGCGCCATGAATACGCCCGCTACGGCCGTTCCCGAACCCCCCACCGACATTCCCGCCGAACCTCTCCGCAGTAAGCGTGACCTCCTGAAAGCGATGCTGGGTGTCGCCGCCACCGTCGTGCTGGCCGCCTTTGATTCCACGATTGTCAGTACGACATTACCCCGTGTGGCCGAAGCCCTGAACGGCATGGCGCTTTATGCCTGGGTCGGTACCGGTTACTTATTGGCGACGGCGGCGTCGATTCTGATCTTTGGCCGGTTGGGCGACATGTTCGGACGCAAGCCGCTAATGCTATTGTCGGTCTCCATCATCGCCCTGGGATCCATCGCCTGTGGCTTGTCGCAATCGATGTTGCAACTGATCGTTTTCCGGACGCTACAAGGGATTGGAGGCGGGATGATGATCGCCACGGCCTTTGCGGCCCCAGCGGATCTCTTTCCCGACGCCAAAGAGCGCGTGCGCTGGTTGGCACTGGTTTCGGCAGCCTTTGCAATGGCTAGCGGAGTCGGGCCCTTGCTCGGTGGTGCTGCCACCCAGGCTTTCGGCTGGCGTGCCGCCTTCTTCATTGCCCCGGTCGCGGCAATCGTCGCCCTGTTCATGTTGGCGCGCTATTTCCCGCATATCCGGCCGCTCCATGCCTCAACGGACAAACAACGCATCGACTGGCTCGGCAGCCTGCTGTTGATCATCGCCGTCAGTGCCCCCTTGGCCGCGATGGAACTCGGTTTTGCCCCCGGCGAACACGCCCATCCGGTGATCGCCATATGCCTGGCATTGGCGGGCATCGCCGCCATTGCGCTGCTGGTGCCGTACGAACGTCGCATCGCGTCGCCCATTTTTCCGCTGCGCGTGATCGCCAAGCGCGAACCCCAGTTGCTCAACGTAGCGGCCTTGGCGGTGGGTGCAGTGATGTTCGTGCTGATTTTCTATAGCCCCCTGCTGCTGCAAACAGAAATGGGCTACACCCCCAGCGAAGCCGGCCTGCTGTTGACACCCTTGGTGGCCGCGATTCCTATCGGCAGCATTATCAACGGACACTTGTTTCCCAGGCAAAACGAGCCGCAGCGCCTGATGGTGTTCGGTGGCCTCCTGCTGGCCGTAGGGTCATTAATGATATTGACGTTCGGCAAAGGAACCTCAACCATATGGATCTTGCTGGCGTTCTTCGTCACGGGCTGCGCGCTGGGTTTTCTGCTGACTAATTTGACGCTCTTCATGCAAATGCTCAGCGAGCGCCGCGACGTCGGTGTCGCCTCGGCGCTGGTCCAGACTACCCGCGCCATCGGCAGCGCGACGGGCACCGCGTTAGTGGGTATCGCCATTGCACGCAGCTCCGTCCTCGAAGGCGTGCGGATTGGTCTGATCATCTGTACACTATTGGCGCTGTGCTGCGCTTACCTGGCGCACCGCGTCAAAATGAAGAACGTCATTTCCCGCGCCACGCCACGCAAAGCCTAACCGGAAACCTGCCTCATGCCCCGTCGCGACTTGATGGACCTCCTGCTATTGGCGGCGGTATGGGGCGGATCTTTTCTGTTCATGCGCATAGCCGTACCCGAGTTCGGACCGGGGCCGCTCATGGAGCTGCGCGTCGGGCTGGCTGCCCTTATGTTGCTGCCCGTCGCGCTGCTGCGCGGCAAGCTCCCCGTCATCGCGCGCCACTGGAAAGCCATCTTCGTCGTCGGCGCGCTGAATTCCGCTATCCCCTTCTTGTTGTACGCTTACGCCGCTCAGTCGCTGGGTGCGGGGTTCATGTCGGTATCCAATGCCGTCACGCCTGTATGGGGCGCCATCATCGGCTGGCTATGGCTCAAAGACCGCTTGCCCCTCATGCGCACCATCGGACTGGCCATCGCCTTTCTGGGCATCTTTGTACTGTCGTGGGACAAGCTGGACTTTAGCAGCGGCGGAGACGGCCCCGCCGTGCTGGCGCTCATCGCCGCCCCGATGTTCTACGGCATCGCTGCCAACTGGACCAAACGTTTTCTGAGCACAATCGACCCGTTATCCGCGACCACGGGCAGCATGATCAGCGCCGCCCTGGTCCTGGCGCCGCTGGCCATCGCCACCTGGCCAAGCCAGGCTGTTTCCTGGCAGGCGTGGTCGGCCACTATCACGCTGGCCATCGCCTGCACCGGCCTCGCCTATCTGATGCTCTTTCGTTTGATTGCCAGCGTTGGCCCCACCGGAGCGGTCAGCGTCACCTTTCTGGTGCCGCTTTTTGGCGTTCTGTGGGGTGCCTGGTTCCTCGACGAAACGCTCACTCCGCAAATCCTGGCGGGCGCCACGGTTATTCTGATCGGTACTGCACTGGCACTGGGATTGATTCGTCGCCGGCCAGCGACTCAAAAGTCGACCCCCTAGCCACGTAGCAGCGCTGCCACCAGAGCCCCATTCAGTATTCGCTCGAACGTCCCGTCAGGGCCACACCGATGCGCAGCAAGGCATACGCCACCGCATCGATACAGCGGTTCCACCAACCGCGCCGCTGGTAATCCTCGGCGCACACCAATCGTCCCCCCTCGTCGATGGCGGTCTCCAGTCGCTGCTGCAACTCATGGGCAAAGGACACGTCATCGACCACCACGTTTGCCTCACGCGCGAGCAACAGGCTAAACGGATCCAGGTTGGACGAGCCCACGGTCGCAATGCCATCGATCACCGCGACCTTGGCATGCAAATAGCTGGGCACGTACTCGTAAATCTCGATACCGCCCAACAGTAGCCGGTTATAGAGCGAACGCGTCGCGCAGTACTGCATGTGATATTCGATCTTGCCTTGCAGCAGCAAACGCACCCTCACGCCACGTGCTGCCGCACGCCACAATGCTTTGCGAAGCTGGCGCCCCGGAAAGAAATACGCATTGGCAATCAGGATGTCGCGCTGCGCATGCTCGATACCGTACAAGTACGCCCGCTCGATCGTCTGCCGATAACGCAGGTTATCGCGCAGCACCAGCGCGGCACGCTGGGTCCCGGCCCGCTCGCTAGGGGGGCGCCTCGGCAGACTTAACTGCATACGCCGCCAATCGCGCGGATGGCGTCGTAGCTTGGCCCAACTCAGACGCACCCATAGTAAGTCTTGTGCATGCACCGCATACGCCACCAACGGCCCGCGTACCTTTACCGCAAAATCAAAGCGCGGTGCCGGGATGTCGTCCTTAGGATCCAGATCATCATAATCATCCACCACGTTGATGCCGCCAACAAAAGCGACGTCTCCATCGACTACCACCACCTTGCGATGCAGGCGACGTAGCCGATTCCGCGACAGCGCCAGGCGCCCATACCAAGGCGGCTCGGGACGGTAGACCCGACAATATCCGCCCGCGGCCACGATACGATCACGCACGCCATTTGCCGTATCCGCGCTTCCAAAGCCGTCGATCACCACGCGGACTTTCACATCACGGCGCGCGGCGCGCTCCAGGCTCTGCAATACCTGTTCGCCCGTGCGATCAGGCTGAAAAATATACGTTTCCAGGTGCACGCTCACGCGCGCGTCATCGATCCCCTGGCAAAGCGCGGGAAAGAAATCAGCGCCATTCTGCAGGAGCTCGACGGCGTTGTCATCGGTCCAGTCGAGCCTGACGATATCGGCCTTCACGGCAACTCAAGCTCCGTCAGCAAGGGAGCATGGTCGGATAAGCGCGCCCACTCGCGGCCCCGCAATACGCGCGCGCTGCGCACCGCAAACCCGCGCTGGTAGATCCGATCCAGCCGGAACCAGGGAAATACAGCGGGAAACGTACGCGGTGGAGGCAAGGGGCAATAGGCGCCATCCATACCCAACTGGTTGACGCGCTCCTGTACCGACAGGCCATTCGGCAGACCACGCAACGCGTTGCCAAGCCGTCGCACCGAATCGCGCAAGCGAGGTAATTCCCCGCCATGGCTGCGCGGCGCATTGGCAAAGACCTCGCTCAGGCCCAACTGTTGCACAAACAACGGCGCCAGGCGATCACCCCAATCATTAAAGTCACCCGCAATCAACATGGGTTGTCCGTCCGGCACTGATCGGGCGATGCGTTCGATCAGTGCGGAAATCTGTCGGCCACGACTGACAGCAAACAGACCCAGGTGGACCACAAAGCAGTGCACATCATGATCCTCAATCCGAACGCGCGCATGCAGCAGGCCACGCTGCTCGAGTCGATGATCGGAAATGTCCTGATTCTCGTGCTCCACAATCGGATAGCGCGACAGCAAGGCATTGCCGTGATCGGTATGATCGCGGATGGCGTTGCAGCCATAAGCGACATTGAGATGGAGTGCCGCGGCCAGAGACTCGTGCTGAGCATCCAGCATCGAACGCTGCTCATTGCGGCCCTGGACCTCTTGCAGGAACACCAGATCGGGGCGCAAACCATACAGCCCAAGGCGCAATTCATTCAGAGATGCACGACGACCGAGGGACGAGCGTCCCTTGTGGATGTTGTAGCTGACAATGCGGATAAGCGACATGAACCGAATGGCGCCTTTTTATGCGGCGGACAAGGGCAGCCGAAGCTGCCCTTGTTATCCTGGGTAGCGGGTAGGCGACGCACCAGTCTGCAACAGACCCGCGCCGCCCTCTGCCCGCAGATTACTTCATTTCACTTCGACATTGCGCAGGCGGATATGCAACTCGCGCAATTGCTTTTCATCGACCTCGGACGGGGCTTGCGTCAGCAGGCATTGCGCACGTTGAGTCTTAGGGAAAGCGATCACATCGCGAATGGACTCCGCACCAGTCATCATCGTGACAATACGATCCAGGCCAAAGGCGATACCCCCATGTGGCGGCGCGCCATATTGCAGCGCATCGAGCAAGAAACCGAACTTCTCGCGGGCCTCTTCGGCGCCGATTTTCAGCGCACGGAAGACCTTGCTCTGGACTTCTTCGCGGTGAATACGGACAGAACCACCCCCGATTTCCCAGCCGTTGAGCACCATGTCGTAGGCCTTGGCGAACGCCTTGCTGGGATCAGACTCAAGAAAGTCCTCGTGACCGTCCTTGGGGCTGGTGAACGGGTGGTGAGCAGCGGTGTAACGGCCGTCTTCCTCGTCGTATTCGAACATCGGAAAATCGACCACCCACAGGGGCTTCCAGCCGGGAGATACCAGCCCCGTCTTTTTACCGAACTCGCTGTGGCCGATCTTCACGCGCAAGGCACCGATCGCATCGTTGACCACTTTGACGGTGTCAGCGCCAAAGAAAATAATGTCGCCGTCTTGCGCATTGGTGCGCTTGACCAGCTCGGTCAAGGCGGCATCATGCAGGTTTTTAACGATGGGCGACTGCAGGCCGTCACGGCCCTTGGCGGTAGCGTTGACCTTGATATAGGCCAGGCCCTTGGCGCCATAGATGCCCACGAACTTCGTGTATGCATCGATTTCGCTACGGGACAACTCAGCGCCACCGGGCACGCGCAAAGCCACCACGCGGTTGCCCGGCGCGGTCGCGGCGGCAAAAACCTTGAACTCGACATCACGCATGACATCGGTCACATCGGTGAACTCGAGATTCACGCGCAGATCGGGTTTGTCCGAACCGTAACGCTGCATGGCCTCGGTCCAGCTCATGATCGGGAACGGCGACGGCAGTTCGACGTCTTGCACCGTCTTGAATACATGACGGATCATGTTTTCAAAGATCTCGCGGATTTCGAGTTCGTTCAGAAACGACGTTTCGCAATCGATCTGGGTGAACTCGGGCTGACGATCAGCACGTAGGTCTTCGTCGCGGAAGCATTTGGTGATCTGGTAGTAGCGATCAAACCCCGACACCATCAGCATCTGCTTGAACAGCTGCGGCGACTGCGGCAACGCAAAGAAGTGGCCGGCGTTCACACGCGAGGGCACCAGATAATCGCGCGCGCCTTCAGGCGTGCTCTTGGTCAGCATGGGAGTTTCGATATCGATAAAGCCCAACTGGTCCAGGAACTTGCGCACCTCGATCGACACGCGGTAACGCAGCATCAGGTTGCGCTGCATCTGCGGACGACGCAGATCCAGCACGCGATGCGTCAAACGGGTCGTCTCGGACAGATTGTCGTCGTCGAGCTGGAACGGCGGCGTGACCGACGCATTCAGGATCTCGAGATCCTGGCACAGCACCTCGATCTCGCCCGAAGCCAGACCCTCATTGGTCGTGCCTTCGGGACGCAGGCGCACCAGGCCAGTCACGCGGATGCAGAATTCGTTACGCAGGCGCTCGGCGGTGGCAAAGGCGGCATTATCCGGATCGAAAACGATCTGGGCCAGCCCCGCGCGGTCGCGCAGGTCGATAAAGATGACCCCACCGTGATCGCGGCGGCGGTTCACCCAGCCGAAGAGGGTGACAGTCTGGCCGAGATGGTCACGGCAAACCTCGCCGGTGTAGCAGGTACGCATTGCGGGATGACTCCTAGGTGCTGTGTGTCAGCGTAAAATGTTACGAATCGGCGGCCGGAGCCGTCGGAACGGGGGTGACTGCCGGGGCCGGCTGGCCCGGCGGCGCCACAACGCCCATGGAAACGATGTACTTCAGGGCAGCGTCCACGCTCATCTGCAGTTCGATGACGTGGTCGCGAGGCATCATTAAAAAGAACCCCGACGTGGGATTCGGTGTGGTCGGGACGTACACACTGACGTGATCTCCCGGCAGGTAGCTCGCGACCTCACCACTGGGCACGCCCGTCAGGAATGCGATGGTCCAGGAGCCGGCCCGCGGATACTGCACCAGCACCGCCTGGCGAAATGCCTGGCCATTGGGCGCCAGCACCGTATCGCTGACCTGCTTGACCGAATTGTAGATGGAACGCACCAGCGGGATACGCCCCAGCAGCGACTCCCACTGTACGAGCAACGTACGTCCCAGCAGATTGGCAGCAAATACTCCGGTCAACAACACGACCGCGATCACCAGCGCAAACCGGAAACCCGGGATATAGATACCAAATAAGGATTGCGACGACAAGAAGCTCGGTACCAGGCCCTCAAGCGTCGCGATCAGCAGCCCCAGCACCCAGAGAGTAATAGCCAGGGGAGTCCAGATCAGCAACCCGGTGACGAAATACTTCTTGATGACGCGCATGCCGTCTGCCTTTTTGGATATCAGGACGAAACGGCAGGCGCCGGGGGGGGCGCGGCGGCCGGTGTGGCCGATTTGGCCGAGCTATCGCTCGCCGCGGGCGTGGCGGTCTTCGCCGTGTCCGGGCTGGACGCCGACGAGCCACCGTCGGACTTGGCGGTGCCACTCGACCCATTATTGCGAAAATCGGTAACGTACCAGCCGGATCCCTTCAATTGAAAGCCAGCCGCAGTGACCTGCTTGGAATACGTGCTCTGGCCGCACTCGGGACAAACCGACAGCGGGGCATCGGACATTTTTTGCAACACGTCTTGGGCATGGCCACAAGCACTGCATTTGTAAGCGTAGATAGGCATGATCGGGAGTTTCCAGGTAACCGGCGCATCAAAAACCGCCGTTTCACCACCCAAACGAGCGGGCAGCGACCAGGCGGCGCCGGATCCAATACGGGAAAGTCTTGAATTTTAGCTTTTTTTCCTGCTCAGGCAGTGCCGGGCGCTGGAGCTCGCTGCCTGACTACCGTCCCAGGGGCAGCAGGAACATGCCGGCGGCCACCAGGGTAGGCACCAGGGCGGACAAAAACAACCTGCCCGCCGATATCGCTTCGTCGGGGAAAAACGGCCGCAAAATCGCATAACCCGCCGGATTAGGCGCATTGGCAATCACCGTCAAACCGCCGCCCGTCACCGCGCCTGCCACCAGCATGTAATGCCATGCGGGGGTCGACCCCTCGACCAGCGACCCCAGATAGGTCAGCGCCGCATTGTCGGTCACCGCCGTCAGGGCGGTCGCGCCCCAGAACAACACATTGGGCTCCAGGCCTCCCAGCAGATCTTGCAGCCACCATTTCTGCAAGCCGCCCAACACCACCAGGCCCGCCAGGAAAAAGCCCACCATCAAGCCTTCGCGAATCAACAGACGATCTTGATGGCGTCGATAAGCATGCACAAAGCCGATGAACATCATCATCAGGCCCAGAAAGACGGCGGGGTGATGCGCCGCCATCACGACACCGACCAGGCACGCCAAATGCACCAGGATAATCAGACAGGGGACGGGCCCGCGTCTGGGGGGTTCGTCCTCGTCGGCATTTACCCCATCGCCCGTGCCAACGATGTGCCCAGCCAACGCGTGGCGGCAAATCCAGGTCAGTGCCGCCGCATTGATGACAACAGCAATTGCCGCACGCCAGCCAAAATGCATCGCCATGTAGGCCGAATCCCAGCCAAAGGTGGACGCCACCATCAACACGGGCGGCGCCGCGTAGGCCGTCAAGACCCCACCGATCGACACATTGACAAACAACACGCCCAGCGTCAGATACTTGAAGCCCGTATTCCCGCCGCGCCGAAAATAACCATCTCGCAACAAGATGGCCGCCAGCGTCATGGCTGCCGGCTCGGTGATAAACGAGCCCATCAGCGGCACCGCCGCCATCACGACAAAAAAGGTCGCGACTTCGCGCTGCAGAGGCAACAAGCGAGCCATCCCTCGCACAATCAAGCCCACCAGTTCCAAAATGGGTCGACTGGCCGCCACCACCATGATCGCGAACACGAAAAGCGGTTCAGTGAAATTGCGCGTATCCATGTACTGCATGGCCGTCGCATTGCCACTGACCAGCGCCATACAGACGATCAGTACAAACGCCCAGACGCCGAATACCGCCTCGACCTCGGACAACAGATGCCATATCCCCGCATGCGGCCCATTGCGATGCGCCAGACGCGCAAAAATCGGCACCGAAAAAGTATGGATAACCGCCACCGCGAACAAAATCGTGGCGAGAAGTTCAAGGGTTTCAGGCATAGGGGAAACTTGGGGAGGTGGCAGCAAATGGGCTTGGCTATCCTATCACGCACAGGGCCGATCAGACCGAGGGTGGCGGGGGCGGTTCGGTCGTCTCGGGTGGTGTGGCCGGTTGTGTTTGCGTTGGGGTTTTCGACGCCGCCATCGATTCGCTTTTGAATTGCATCAAGAGGCTGTGCAGCATCTCGGTCGACAAGCCATGCAACACCAGACGATAGCCGGCTCGCAGCGTCGACAGCGGCACCAATGGGTGTTTGTTGTTCACCAGAATCAGATGTTGTGGCGCCTCTAGAATCTGGGCGGTATAGATCCCAACCGTTTCATCGAGCTGCAGCGAATTGGCAGCACGCCAAAAATCATTGTCGGTCAACATCAACTGATACAGCGGCGTGAACAACTCGATCGCGCTTTGCAAATCCAGAAAATTACGTTTGCGCTGCGGCATATCCGCCAGGCTCAGGCCGGGATCACGGATCATCGAAAAATCGACTGTCTCCGGTGCGTGCATTTCGACGCCCGCTTCTCGCAACGCACTATTCAGACGAATCACGAAATTGAATAAATTCAGATCATGTTTGACGAACATTTCGTCCCTCAGATCCGAAATCCTCATCGGCTCGAGCGGCGTCGTCGATACCGGCACCGGCGCGTTACGCGCGATGAACGACAACACCTGTGCACCCAAATGAAAATGACGCAAGATCAGCCAATTCGCCTCGGGCGAAACAAAGTGCTCCAACCCCCATGCCAGGACCCGATGCAGCAATTTCGAATGCGACCATCTGCGCGGCAAAAACGTCTTGATGACCTGGATCAGGATAATGAACGCACGCGCCAGGGGCCGTAAAAAAGGCAGCAAGTACTGTCGCGACTTGCAGCTGGAATCCGCCAACCACGCCTCTTTCACCGCATCGGGCAGCGGCGTACTGCGATCCAGATACAAGGCCAGCCAAGGGCTGGGGTCTGCCGGATCATGCTCGCGCGTCAAAAACTCGGGGGTGCGAGGATTCACGATTACTCAACCTCCATCACGTGATGGAATTGCATCAGATATAGGGCTGCGGTACGGCGTGCAGTATCGACAATACGGCGCTCGGCCAATCCGCGATCATCTGCGTCCAGTACGAGCTCGACGGCCATCAGCCATCGCGCCAAATGGTGCTCGTCATTATGCCCGTGATACTCGAGGAACCGGAATCGATCGGGAGGCAAGTCCAGGCTATCCTTCAAGAGCGGCAACAAGGCCGGCACGATGCGCTGCCCCGTGCCCTCGATAATGTAGATGGCGCCGAGCAAACCAACGGGGTCCTTCGTCGCCGCCAACGCATGCAGATACGCGTTCAGCGCCTCACCGCCGGGGTTACGGCGCAGCGCATCAATATTGGATACCGACCCGCCCGCATTGCGATAGTCCCGAAACAGAATCTGAAAATCGTCCTGTTCTTCGCCGGCATGCACGCTAATCAAATCCGCCAACGTCTGATAGGTCTCGCCAAGCGACGCAGCGCCTTCACGCATCCATTTGCTGCCCTCGCGCACCTGGGGAATCCAGTGCTCCATCCAGTTCAGATAGTCCGCCGTCACAAAGCGGCGGTCGCGCAAGCGTCGCACTACCGGCGTGCGCCAGACACGCGAGCGGTAGTCATGCCAAATCGATGCCAGCTCGGTCAGCAACGGCCCCAGCCCCTGCGGCGCTTGGTCGGGATCATGCGGCGGCGCAATGGTCTGCGCGTCATCGCTAAATCGCGCGGCGGCGTACGCCGTCGATGCCGGACTCACTGCCCCAAGACTCACCGTTGACGCGCAGGCGGACAATGGCGTATCCACCGCCTCTGCCTCCAACAACATATACGCCGTCATGAAGCGGCCCGATTCCGGGATATAGCAAAACACCTGCTGTCCGGGGGTCAACGTGTGGGTTTCGAGAAACTCCGCCAGCATGATCAGGATCGAGGCTGCCCCCGTATTTCCACGCCAGGCCAGATTGCTGAACCAGCGCTCGCGAGGAATCTCGAGCCCGGCCTTTTCCATCAAGTCCGCAACGACGGGTATAAATTTCTCTGACGAGTAATGGCACAGGAAATGATCCACGCGCTCAGGATCCACCCAGCCATCGCGCACCAGGGTCACGTACTCGTGAATACCGATGTCGAACAAATGTGGCAACAAACGGATGTTCTGCCGTAACGACAGCGCCCCGGCCGCCTCGGCTTCGGTCCACGACGCGTAATCCAAATGCCCCTGCCCGCCCTCGGCCGGCAAGCCCAGCTGCATGCAGACAGGATAGTCTCCCGAGAACGCGCGCTGATGTACCCACTTCAGGCGCAATCGCACACCGGACGAAGCGCCCGGCAAGGCAGCGCCGCTATTACCCAGCAACACGGCGCCAGCGCCGTCGGACAACATCCACCGCAGAAAGTGCGAATCAAAATCCGCGTCATAATCACGTGCCGCAAAGCGTGAACGCTTGAATAAGCGCGAAGGCATCTCACTGGCCACGGCCAGCGCCCGATGATGCGCACCCAGCTCAATTCCTTGCGCCGCCGCCTGGATCGCGGATACGCCGGCCGCGCAGATGCCGTGTACCGACAACGTTTCCATCGGCGGCGCCGCCAACTCACCTTGAATCATGTTGGCAAAGCCGGGCATCAAAGCATCGCCCCCGGACGAACCGCAAGTCAGCAGCGATACCTCCGCCAAGCCACGGTCTTGTCGACGCAAGCAATCACTGATCGCCTGCGCCGCCTGGGCCGCGTTCGTCCAACGCGTATTGCCCGCGTCGTCAATGGCGTAGTAGCGCTGCTTAATGCCGTTTTCAGCCAGGATGCGCTGTTTGATACGGCCCGATATGCGATTCAACGGCGCGATATACCGATCCATCTCCTCGTTGGTCACGGGCTCGCCCGGCATGAAATAGCCGGCGCTTTCCAGGAAAACGCGATCAAAGGCGACAGGCATAAAGGAAATCCCCAATTTTTAGTGAATATGTTCTGGCTGCATCAGCGAACGACTGCGATAGCGCGGCCAAATCAACGCCATCCCAAAGACGCGCAACATATACGGCACCAACCCACGCTCGATCAACCTCCGATCTACGCGGTGACGATAATGCTGTTTGTGCAACTGCGTCAGTGCCGACCAATGCGCCCGGCCATGTTCATGATGCGCCGTGTGCAATCCAATGTTGAACAGCAATGGATTCACCAAACCCTCGAAATTGCGTGCATAGCTTAACGCCGCAAGACGCTGTGGCCCCCCATCGGTGTGGGCATGCTGCAGATAATTCGTCGCCAGCAACCAATGCAGCCCGTGCAATTGAGGCACGATCACGAACACCAGCGCCTTGACCGGATTGAGCACCAACAATCCCCCCCACAAGCTCAGCCACGCCGCGTACTGCCACAGACAATACCGCAAGGCCCCGGGATGGTATCGGCGCAAACGACCCAGCCAGCGCCAGAACAAGGGATACAACGTCCATGCCGCCTGAAACGGGTGCAGCAAATAGCCAGCAAGATGATTCGTATCGCCACCATAGCGATAAGTACGCGCCAGATCACGCGGCCCATGCTGATAGCGATGATGATTTCCCGCATGGGCAGGAAAAAACACAAATGTGGGATGGCCTTGCAGCAGCGTCAGCGTCATATCGGTGGCGCGGTTCGTCCAGCGACCGCGCCACATGCGCAAGTGCGTATGGTTGTGATGGACGACGCCAATACCCAATGTCAGGAACAACATCAGGCCGTATAAAAACCCATTCAGGCCATAGACCCACTGCCAGGCGGCTAACGCGGGCAATGCCGCCATATAAACCAGGCTTTGCACATCGCGCGCATTGCGCAAAGCGAGCCACCCTCGTCGCGCTGTCGGTCTCGACATCGCGTTAGACGCTACGCTCGACACCACCGCGTCGCCCCGCCATCGCTAACTGGGCCGATGCCGCATCCGCCGGCAAACGCGTACGAAACAGCCGATCCATGAACGTGAACTGGAATCCATAATTGCCGTTGTAGCAAGCATGATGCAGATGATGCCGGCGGCTGGCGGCAAACCAGTGCGCATATGACACGCGTGGGAAAAAATCGTAGTTGGCGTGTCCCACACAGTTAAAAAACAAGCTGAACAACGGCACCGAAAACAGCGACCAGAAGCTGAAATCGTGCAACACCATGGGCAGCAAAATCACATTGCCCAGCATCAGCGCTTCAAGTGGATGAAAGCTATAAGTCGAAAACGGAGTCGTCACCACCGAACGATGGTGCGGCAAATGAAAGCGTCGCAGCAACCGGGTGTGCAGCAACCGGTGGTTAACCCAGAAGTGCACATCGTTCCAGGCCACGAGGACCAGGATCTCCAGAAATATCTGCCAGCCGCCCGCATCGGGATCCAGATGCGCCCACCCCAGTTGCAACAAGCCCCAGGGAAAGATCATGCCCAAACCAAAGATCAGGATCGACACGCTCGATTGCGTCAACTCGCGGCGCAACTGCCCTGGCACCAGAGGGCGTGTATCCAGCACACCGCCCCACCCCAACGCCGGCAATACATAGCGTGTCAGCAACCAGGTCGCTATGCCAAACAACAGATAAATGCCGCCGAAAAACACTAGGCCTGCCAGCATCACCTGCCACGCCGTCAGCGATTCAAAAGTATGCGCCATTTAGCAGTCCGCTCCGGGGACATTCGGGATGGCCGCATCATAGCAATATGATAAACCTGTGCGTGCAGTGACGAATTCGCGCACGTACGTCGGGCCACCGACTGTCGCCACACCCTCTGGAACATCCGACCGGCACGGCCTTCAACCGACGCATCCCACCCGCGTCAACCCAGACTCTCCAGGAAAACAGCGCATAGCGACTCCATGCCTTGGCGGTCTTCGTCATCGAAACGTCCCGGCTCGGGACTATCCACGTCCCACACGCCCAGCAACTCACCATTGAGCACAAGCGGCACCACGACTTCGGAGCGCGACGCCGCATCGCAAGCGATATGCCCCGGGAAAGCCTGCACATCGGCCACGACCTGAGTCTGGCGCTGACTGGCCGCCAACCCGCACACACCGCGGTTCAGGGCGATACGCACGCAAGCTGGCTTGCCCTGGAAAGGCCCTAGCACCAGCTCTTCGCCGTTATAGAAATAAAAGCCCGCCCAATTAATGCGTGGCAAGGCCTGGTAGGCCAACGCGGCGAAATTGGCAGCATTCGCGATGCGATCGGTTTCATCGGTCAACAACGCGCGAGCCTGGCCGGCCAACTCGGCATAGAAGCGGGGCTTGTCGTGGGTAGGCAAATCGGTAGAGGTGAACATGAATGTAACTGTACAGGTGACTTTCTAACGAACTGATTTTAGAGCCACCACCCCGCACCAGGGTCTCTCCCCTGGCGTTGTGGGACAATATTTATTCTTGTTTCCGTTCTTTCAGCCAAAGCTTCCCATGGACCAGCCTTTCAAACCCGTGTGCACGTTCTCCCAACGCGCCCAACAGCTCACCAGCTCTGCCATCCGCGAAATCCTCAAGGTCACCGAACGGCCCGAAGTGATTTCTTTTGCAGGAGGCCTACCGGCCCCCAGCGGTTTTCCGGTAGAAGTCGTACGAGCGGCGTTCGACAAGGTATTGGTTGAAAATGGCCGGTCTGCCTTGCAATACGGGCCGACCGAAGGCTACGCACCGCTGCGCAAATGGGTCGCCGAAGACCTGAATCGTAACGGCGCCGACGTCACCCCCGATCAAATCTTGATCGTCTCGGGTTCGCAACAGGCCCTGGACCTGCTGGGCAAAGTCCTGATCGACGAAGGCAGCAAGGTGCTGGTCGAAGACCCCAGCTATCTGGGCGCACTGCAATCCTTCAGCCTTTACCAACCCACCTACGTGCCGATCGCGACTGACGAGGGTGGGCTGATTCCCGAGGCCATCACCCCCGAACTGGCCGCAGACGCGCGGTTTCTGTACGCGCTACCCAATTTCCAGAATCCCACGGGCCGCACCCTGAGCCTGGAACGCCGCATGGCGCTGGTTCAAAAGGCTGCCGAATTCGGCCTGCCTATCGTCGAGGACGACCCCTACGGTGAGCTGCGCTACGCGGGCGAGCCGCAACCCGGCCTGCTGGCCTTAGGTAGCGCATGCGGCGCGAATGTGATTCGTCTGGGTACGTTCTCGAAAGTGCTGGCCCCGGGCCTGCGCCTGGGCTATATCGCGGCACACCGCAGCATCATCGACAAGCTCGTACAAGCCAAGCAAGCCACCGACCTGCACACGCCCACGCTGACCCAAATGGCGGTCTACGAGGCAGTGAAAGACGGTTTCCTCGAAGCACACCTGCCCATCGTGCGCGAAATCTATCGCGTACAAGGCCGCTGCATGCTCGATGCCCTTGCGCACGAATTCCCCGACACGGTCAGTTGGACCAAACCCGAAGGCGGCATGTTCTTGTGGGTCACCCTGCCCGAGCACATCGACAGCACCCAGCTACTGGCCCAGGCCATTGAACAAAACGTGGCCTTTGTCCCCGGCAAACCTTTCTACGCGGGCACACCCCAGACCAACACCCTGCGTCTGAGCTTTGTCACCGTCCCCGAAGCCAGCATCAAATCAGGCATGGCCATCCTGGGCAAGCTGATAAAGCAGCACGCTTGACCTCTTCTGGGTGGCGGACGATCCGCCGCCCAATCCCCCTTTCACATCCACGCCTACCCGTCGTACTGTCATTATGGTGAGCGCGCCGCAACCCTCCTCCCCCGATCTCAACGACATCGTCTTCAACGACTGGGTCGAACACTGGCTGCCGCGGTCATGGCGCCCGTATGCGCGCCTGTGCCGCCTGGATCGACCCATCGGCACCTGGCTGACACTGCTGCCCTGCATCGCGGCCCTGATCCAGGCCGCGGGTGGCTTGCCCGATCTGGGCCGATTGATCGTGTTTTCGCTCGGTGCGCTACTGATGCGCGGGATCGGTTGCACGGTCAACGATATGTGCGACCGCGACATCGACAAGCACGTCGAACGCACGCGTTTCCGGCCGCTGACCAGCGGGCAACTCAGCATGCGCCAGGCGGTCTGGTTCTTACTGGGCCAATTGCTCGTCTGCGGCTCGCTGCTGTTTTTCATCAACGACATGAGCCGCTGGCTGGCCGTCGCGGTGCTGCCGTTTGTCTTCATCTATCCTTTGTGCAAACGCGTCACCTACTGGCCGCAAGTCGTGCTGGGCATCTGCTTTAACTGGGGCATGCTGATGGCCTGGTCGGATACGCAAAACACCTTGCCCTGGGGCGGCATCGCGATGTGGCTGGGCGCTGTCCTGTGGCAGGTCGGCTACGACAGCATCTACGCCTATATCGACGTGCGAGACGACCGGCAACTTGGACTGCGCTCCACGGCATTGCGGTTTGGCGATCGTGGCAAGGAATGGGTCAGCGGCTTTTATATCGCAACGATTGCCTTGTGGGCCTGGGGCGGCTATGACATCGGCCTGGGCTGGGCCTACCAAGTCGGTATCGCCGTCGTCGCGGCTCACTTGGCCTGGCAGCTGTATATCTTTGATCTGCAACGACCAGCCCGCAGCCTGATGCTGTTTCGCGCCAATCTCTGGACCGGTGCCCTGCTCATCGCAGCTGCGTTAGCCGGTACACTGATTTAACGCCCTGGGAGAGGGCACCCACCTTCAGGAGTCGCCATGCTCGCCCTACCCCTACGCCATCAATTGCTCGCTGCGGCTATCCTGATTACGCCGACCCTGACCGTCCAAGCGGCACCTCCCGCCATTCAAGAATGCAGCACATTGCGTAGTTGCGCGGCAAAATTCTGCCACATCGAAAACGACATTGCGGCCGCGCAGGCCAATGGCAATACTCGACGCGAAGCCGGTCTGCGTCGCGCCCTGTCCGAAGCCCGCGACTCCTGCACGGATGAGTCCCTGCGCAAAGATCGGCTGCAAGCCATCGACGAGCGCAAAGAAGAAGTCCAGGAACGCGAAGAAGAGCTCGCCGAGGCACGCAGCAAGGGCAAACAAGACAAAATCACCAAAGCTCAACGCAAACTCGAAGAAGCACAAGCCGACTTGCAGGACGCCGAAGACGCGCTACAGCGCTAAGCACGGCTAGGCGCACGGCCCCTGCGCCGACCCTCTATTAGGGGTAAAAACCAACCCGTTGTCACGGAAACAGACGGATTATTTGTTTATTTGGAATTATTTTTTCCAAAAATAAGGGTTTATCCTAATCTCCAACAGGCACAGAATGTCTTCAACGGGAAACAATCGACCCCCTCGAAATTAAACGCAGGGGTCGAGATCCCAAGACAAAACTGGAGATCTGCCATGAAGACCCTCGCTACTACCCTCTTGCTATCCTTGGGTGTCATCACCGGAGCCCAAGCCGCGGATACGAGTTCGCAATCGCTGACTCGCGCACAAGTACAAGCCGAATTGGCCCAGGCCAAGGCCTCTGGCCAATACAGCTTTGGTGACTTGGACTATCCCCCAACGGTCACGGCAGACACCACGAACGTCAGCCGCAGCCAAGTCCAGGAAGAACTGGCACAAGCCAAAGCCGCCGGCATCGTGACCTACGGCGAACAAGATTACCCCGTCCAGATCTCGGGCCAAACTAGCGAACTGACCCACGCCCAAGTGCGAGCCGAACTGGCACAAGCCAAGGCATCAGGCCAATACTCGTCCGGTGACCTGGACTATCCGCCGTCCCATAGCTGATCATCCCGATCGGGGGAACCCCTCTCCTCCCCCGGCACAGAGGCCTCCTTCGGGAGGCTTTTGTGCTTCTACGCCCGATGCAGCGAACAGTCGGAAACGCTTACGTCCACCCCTCCAGGCGTAAGGTCGCCCGTACCAGACGCTGTTCTTCCTGCTCGATCTCACCCAGGCTTTGCCGCACGCGATTAACGTGATCAGTCGCTGCCTGATGTGCCTGGTCTGGCAAACGTGCCGTCACGGCGGTGAACACGGCCGCATGCTGCTGATCGATCTGCTGCTTGTGGGGTTGACGGTGATAGAGATTATTCACGCAGGCGAACACCGATCCCAACATCAGATCCGTCAGCGACTGCAAGGTATGTGTCAGCACCGGATTATGCGAGGCCTCGCACACCGCCAGATGAAACGCATGATCCAGATGAGCATGGGTGGCGATATCCGTATCCTGGCCGTGTGCATCAATCATGGCCTCATAGCGGCGCCGGATCATAATGAAGTCCGCCTCCGTCCCTCGGATCGCCGCCAGGCGCGCCGACTCGCCCTCAAGCAGCGCGCGGACTTCCAGCAAGTCATACAGCGTACGTGGCTGAGAATGAAACAGGTGCAGCAACGGCCCCGCATTCACCTGTGAAATCGGCGCCACGAACGAACCCTTGCCTTGCTCGGTACGAATGATGCCGCGCGCGCGCAAGAGTTTCAGTCCTTCGCGCAACGCCGTGCGCGATGCCCCCAGCTTTTCCGTTAAACGGCGTTCAGACGGCAATGCCTGCCCCGCCTTGAGCACCCCATCCATAATCAAGCGTTCAATGCGTTCGGCCACGACGTCGGCGACTTGGCGGCTCGCCGCAGTTTCTATTTCCATATCTGGATCCACTGGTATGACCGGATGAAGAACAGGCAGACCTTCTGTATGCCTATCTCGGTCAAGCAATTGAAATAAAACCATAAAAATAGATAACTCCGCAAATTCACACAAAATAAACTGGTATGACCAGCGGGCCAAGTTATAGACAGCTTAGTCCGCAGCCCCGATGATGTAGCCTTACCGCGCTGGTTGCGCCCGCCTCTGATTTTTTGCCGAGATCCGCATGACTGAACGTATTGAACAAGACGGCCTGCAAGTGGCCACCGTCCTGCACCAATTCATCGAAAACGAAGCCCTGCCCGCCAGCGGCATTGCCTCCGGGGATTTCTGGCCCGCCTTTGCCGCCCTCGTGCGCGACTTGGCGCCCCGCAACCGCGCGCTGCTGGCCGAGCGCGACCGCCTGCAAGTCGAGCTCGACACCTGGCATGGCGCTAACCCCGGCCCCGTTCGCGACCTGCGCGCCTATCGCGCTTTTCTGGAAAAAATCGGCTATCTGCTGCCCACGCCGGATAGCGTGCAGGCCACGACATCCAATGTCGATGCCGAAATCGCCGAGCAAGCCGGTCCGCAACTGGTGGTGCCGATGTCCAACGCCCGTTATGCGTTAAACGCCGCCAACGCGCGCTGGGGCAGCCTGTACGACGCGCTGTATGGTACCGATGCCATTGCCGCCACGCCTGGCGATACGGGCAATGGATATCACCCGCAACGCGGGCAGGCCGTCATCGCCCGCGCCCGTGCATTTCTCGACGAAGCAGCGCCACTGGCACAGGGCTCACACGCTGACGCCACGGCCTATCTCGTCAAAAACGGCCAACTGGCCGCCACGCTGCCGCAAGGCGAAACCGGCCTGAAAAACCCCGCCCAATTCGCGGGTGTCGTGGGCGAAGACGCAGCCCCTGAGGCCATCTTGCTCAAGAACAATGGCCTGCATGTCGAGATCCAGATCGACCGCACGCACACGATCGGCGCTACCGATGCGGCGGGCGTCAAAGACGTCGTCGTCGAAGCCGCACTCACCACTATCATGGACTGCGAAGACTCCGTCGCCGCCGTCGACGCGGACGACAAGGTACAGATCTACCGCAACTGGCTTGGCCTGATGAAAGGCGACCTGACCGAACAAGTCACCAAAAACGGCAAGACCTTTACCCGGCGCATGAATGCCGACCGCGAATACCGCAAGCCTGACGGCGGCACACTGACATTACACGGCCGCTCACTGCTGTTCGTGCGCAACGTGGGTCATCTGATGACCAACCCGGCCATCCTGGACGCCAACGGCCACGAGATTCCCGAAGGCATTCTGGATGCCGTGCTCACCACATTGACGGCGCTACCCGATCGCACTCACAAGCGGAATTCGCGCAAGGGCTCCATCTACATCGTCAAACCAAAAATGCACGGTCCGGCCGAAGCCGCCTTTGCCAATGAACTGTTTGATCGCGTCGAAGACCTGCTCAGCCTGCCGCGCCATACGATCAAGATGGGCATCATGGACGAAGAGCGACGCACCAGCCTCAACCTCAAGGCCTGCATTGCCGCCGCGGCTGGACGTGTTGCCTTCATCAACACCGGATTCCTGGATCGCACTGGCGATGAAATGCACTCCACGATGCAAGCCGGCCCCATGATGCGCAAGGGCGATATGAAGGCCAGTGCCTGGATCGCGGCTTATGAGCGCAGCAATGTGCTCGTGGGCCTGGATTGCGGCCTGCGTGGCCGTGCGCAGATCGGCAAAGGCATGTGGGCCATGCCTGATCTGATGGCCGCCATGCTCGAACAGAAAATCGGTCACCCCAAAGCCGGCGCAAATACCGCCTGGGTACCTTCGCCAACCGCCGCCACACTGCATGCTTTGCATTACCACCAAGTCGACGTCGCCGCCGTGCAACAGCATCTTGAAGGCACCAAACTCGCTAGCGTGCATGACGAGTTGCTCGACGGGCTGCTGAGCGTACCGGTCGGCAATCCCGCCGACTGGACTGCCGACGACATCCGTCGCGAGCTGGAAAACAACGCACAAGGCATCCTGGGCTACGTCGTCCGTTGGATCGATCAAGGCGTCGGTTGCTCCAAAGTCCCCGACATCAACAACGTCGGCCTCATGGAAGACCGCGCCACGCTACGGATTTCCAGCCAGCACATCGCCAACTGGTTGCACCACGGAATCGCCACGCGCGAGCAGGTCGAAGAAACGCTGCAGCGCATGGCCAAGGTCGTCGATCAACAAAACGCCAACGACCCCTTGTATCAGCCGATGGCGGGCCACTTCGATACCTCCATCGCTTTCCAGGCTGCCAGCGCGTTGGTCTTCGAAGGGCTGACGCAGCCTAACGGCTACACGGAGCCGTTGTTGCATCGTTATCGCCAAACGTACAAGGCCCAATCGGCCGCACACTAAGAAATCTGGCCATAGCGGGGATGACCGCAGTCGTACTGCGGTCATCCCCGCCAACACACCGCGCAAGGCCGAGCAACGGCATTGGTACCCTGTCAAATTCAGGTACCGCGCTGCTGGACGACGCGTTCAGAAAAAGCAAAGATCGTTTCAATAGTTAAAAGCCATTGAGAATCAGTTGTATTTGTAATACAACTGCGGATTTGCTCCTTTCCTCTGGAACCGTCCACGTGGCTTGCTCAAATTCCTCTCGGATATGCCCCGCACTGTCTGGTGCGCAATTTACCGTTCTTCCCTCCGTCCTCGCACTTGCCCTGGCCGGCATGTACACGACCTGCGCCCATGCCCAATCCACCCCATCCGGTACGCAGGATGTGGCGCAGTTGCCGACCGTCACCATTGCAGCGGACGCATTCGATGATCTGGAACACCTGCAGACCCCGGTCAATGCCGGCGCATTGGGCAGCCGCAGCCAACTAGAGACACCCTTCTCCAGCGCTGTCATCACCGCGACAGAAATCGAAAATCGCCAGGTTTCCAAACTCGGGGACGTGTTTGCCCTGGATGCCTCGGTATCGGACAACAGTTCATCCAGCGGCGCCTGGGCCAGCTACCTGACAGTGCGCGGCCTGCCACTAGATTGGCAAAATTCCTTCCGTATCGACGGCAAGCCCTTTGTCAGCTATGTCACGACCTTGCCCTACGAGCAATTCGAGCGCATCGACCTGCTAAAAGGCGCATCGGGTTTCATGTATGGATTCGGCGCGCCCGGCGGGCTGCTGAATTACGTGACCAAGAAACCGACCGACGAACCCGTGCGCAGCATTACCCTCGGCTATATCTCCAAGGGCCTGCTGCGCGAGTCCGCAGACCTCGGCGGGCGAGTCGGCGACGATGGCCGGTTTGGCTACCGGCTCAATGCCACGCACGAAGAAGGCACCACGTATAACGATGGTTCACTCTATCGTGACTCGGTCTCGCTGGCGCTGGATGCCCGCCTGACAGACAAACTGACCTGGGATTTTCAGTCGATCTACCAAGACCGTAAATCCATCGGTCAAGACGCCACCATTACGGCGGCCGGTATGTCTGGCACGTCGCTGCCCTCGCCCATCCGCGCCGACAACAATAATCTGGAAGGCCCGGGGCTCTATGTCGACAACGCGTTCCGCTTTTATTCCACCGGTCTAAAATATCAGTTGAACGACAACTGGAACGTCAGCACACACTACACCTATAACTCTACCCGCACTCGCCGCAACGAAGGCGTGCTGGCGCTGACCAATGGTGACGGCGACTACGACGATTTTCGTTCGGACTACGGCGAGGCCTATTCCTATAACCAATGGGAGGCCATGGTCGAGGGCAAGTTCAACACCGGCCCGCTCAAGCATCAAGTCGTATTCGGCGCCTCGTGGCAAAAGCAAAAGAACGACTACAGCTCTAACGGCGTGTACCAGCTAGAGGGGACCGGCAACCTGTACGAACAGAACACCAACACTTACTACAGTCAAGGCCAACTAGATCTGTACCGCGCCGCGGACATCACGCAAAAGGCGGTGTTTGCGAGCGATACCATCGACTTGACCGGCGGCTGGTCGATACTGGGTGGGCTGCGTTACACAGATTATGAACAACGCAGTTATGACCCGGCGGGTACGCAGACTTCGCGCTATACGAAAGACGGCGTACTGACCCCGACCGTGGCATTGATGTACAACTTCACGCCACAAACCATGGCGTACGCGAGCTACATCGAATCCCTGGAACCCGGCTCCGTCGTCGGCAACATCTACGAAAACCGCGGCGCCCTGCTCAGTCCGCTCAAGAGCAAACAGTACGAACTCGGCATCAAGACAGAAAACACAGACTGGGCCGCGACGGCCGCATTATTCCGGATCGAAAAAAAATCCGAATACACCAACACCAACAACGAGCTCGTCCAAGACGGTGAGTCCATTTACCAAGGCCTGGAACTCGGCGCATCGGCCCGCGTCGCCAGAAACTGGAACGTTGGCGGCAGCATCATGCTGCTCGATACCGAGTACAAAAAGGGCGTGGCCCATACCGGCAACCGCGTCGCGGGCGCACCCAAATTCATCGCTGCGACACAAATCGTCTATGACGTACCGCAATTGCCGGGTTTGAAACTACGCGCGGATGCCAAGTACACCGGTGCGACCATGCTGGATGCGTCGAACAACATCAACGTGGATGACTACACCATCGTCAATATCGGCGCCACGTACGACACGCGCATCTACGGCTACAACACCACCTTTCGCGCGGGGATCAACAACCTGACCAACAAGCGCTATTGGCTGTTTCAATCCGAAAACTACGTCAAGGCGGGCGACCCTCGTACCTATAGCCTGAGCGCCAGCATCGCGTTTTGAATACTTGCCGGAGATGGAGACATCTCCGGCAAGAACTGCCAGTCAACGTTATTATCAGCAACGACACACCAAAGTTCTCTTTCACTACCGTTGCGAGTCGCTACCGTCACATGAGCCGTTTCGAAGACAATCCTTTTCTGCATTCACTGGGCGCCACGATTGAAAGCTGGGGCGACGGCCAAGTCGCCATCCGCATGGCGCTACAACCCAGCCATCTCAACCGCCAGGGCGCGCTGCAAGGCGGCGTGGTCTGTGCCTTGTTGGATGCCGCCTGTGGCTACGCGGGTATTGATCCGGACAGTACCGAACAGAACCACTCCGTCACCATCTCGCTGGCCATCAACTTCATCGGCTCGATCAAGAGCGGCGAAGTCCTCGCCACGGGTACCGTAACCGGCCGGGGCCGCAAGATTTACTTTTCGCGCGCCGAAGTCACCGCCCCCGATGGTCGCATTCTGGCCTCGGCACAGGGCTCATTCAAATACGGCGGCCCTCGCCTGACCGCAGAGACGCCCGCAACCGTCATCTAATTACGACCAATCCTGCAGCCTAACGGCTGTGCCCCTTTCTTCCCCGGCATAAAGGCCGAGGTTTCTCGGAGCATGTGATGAACGATGTACAGCACGCCGTCGAACAGGCTATCGTCTCGCGCCAAAGCATACGTGGCTTTCTACCCAAGCCCGTACCCACCGATCTGATTCGCCGCATCCTAGAGGCAGCCTCGCGTGCACCCAGCGGCAGCAACATTCAACCTTGGAAAGTGCACGTCGTCACAGGCGCACGTCGCGACGCCCTATCCCAGGCGCTCGTGCAGGCTCATGTTCGCGGCGAACCCGACCGTCGCGAGTACCAGTATTACCCCGTCACCTGGCGCGACCCTTACCTGGAACGGCGACGCAAAACCGGCTGGGGCCTGTACAGCCTGCTGGGCATCCAAAAAGGCGACCGCGACGCTTCGATGCGCCAGCATGCTCGCAATTTTGAATTCTTTGACGCGCCCTGCGTACTGCTTTTCACCATCGACAATGACATGGATAAAGGCAGTTGGCTGGATTACGGGATGTTCTTACAGAACGTCATGATCATGGCACGTGGCTGTGGCCTGGACACCTGCCCACAGGCAGCGCTGGCCAACTATCCAGACATCGTCAAACAACACTTAAGCATTCCCGATGACGAGATCGTCGTTTGCGGCATATCGATGGGCTATCAAGACCTAAACGAACCCGTCAACCAATACCGCACCACCCGTGTACCGGTCGACGAATTCACCACCTTTCATGATGCGTAGCTGCAGGGCCCACTAGCTGATCTTGATTTTGGCGTCGCGAACGACCTTGCCCCACTTTTCGTGTTCGCTGCGAATAAACTGTGCAAACGCCTGTGTCGTTCCCGCCTGCGGCTCATTGCCTTCGGCCTCGAGTCGCTCTTGCACCGATTTGTCCGCCATGGCGTCCACGACAGCCGCATTGACCACCTTGACAATATCGTCGGGCAATCCGGCCGGCCCCACCAATCCCAGCCACGTCGTCGCCTCAAAACCCGGGTAGCCTTGTTCGGCCACGGTCAGCACATTCGGCAGTGCCGCCAAACGCTTGGCGGACGTCGTTGCGATGCCCCGCACCTTGCCTGCCTGCAATTGCGACATCACCGATGACGCACTGCCAAAATAGGTATCGATCTGTCCGCCGACCAAATTGGTCATCCCTGTTCCCGCCCCCTTGTATGGCACCTGCACGACCTCGATGCCCGCAGCGCGCGCCAACATTTCCCCCGCCAAATGGCCTACGGTACCCATCCCGGCTTGCGCCATGGTGTACTTGCCGGGTTCTTTCTTGGCCGCCTCGATAAAGTCCACCAGGTTTTGAAAGGGCGACTCGCTGCGCACCGCCAACACCACAGGCTGCGCGCAAACCTCAACGATCGGCGTCAGATCCGTCAAGGGGTCAAACGGCAGCTTCGAATACAGCCACGGGTTAATTGCCATGTTGGACGTTTGCGCCATCGCCAGGGTATAGCCATCAGGCTTGGCTTTGGCGGCCTGATCCAGGCCAATATTGCCTGCCGCGCCAGGACGGTTGTCAACGATTATCTGCCACTGTTTCAATGCGCTCAGCTTTTCGGCTACCAAGCGCGATACCGTATCAGTGCCCCCGCCAGGCGGAAAGGGCACGACCAGCTTTATCGGCCCATTCGGCCAATGAACCGCCTGCGCGTGGACCCACCCGGACAGCGTAGCGCCTGCGACACCTGCTGCTGCGACCTGCAAGAAATTTCTGCGATCCATAGATATCTCCGTATGATTATTTTTTAGTGTGAACATACTACCCGTTGTCGTCCGCCCGGTGCTACAAGCAAAGCTCCACACAACCTAATCAATCAAAACAAGGGGAACAACCATGACGTGCCACCATCGTTGCAACACGCTGATCCGTGCCATCTTGATATCGTCCGTCGCCATATCGCCCTGTGCCTGGGCACAAACGACCCTGAAATTGATCAACGAATACCCCGCGACGTCCATTACGGCCGCTGCCGACCTTCAGTTCGCCGCTGCCGTCAATGAGCAATCAAAGGGCACGATCAAGGTCGAAACTCTGCAGGAAAAACAAAACCCCTACAAAGGCGCTGAGCAGGTCAATGCCGTCATCAAGGAAAAGGACCTGATGGGCACACTATTCGGGGGGGTTCTGGGCAATAAGGATTCGCTGTTCCTGCTGTCGTCGCTGCCCTTTGCGGCCAAAGACTTCAAGCAGGCCCATGCCCTGTACAGCTGCGCCGAGCCCGCCCTGCAAGAACGCGTCAAGGCGCTAGGGGCGCATCTGCTCTATGTCACCCCGTGGCCACCCTCGGGGATCTGGTCGGTCACCCCCTTGGCCAACGACACCGACGTCAAGGCCCTGAAAATCAGGACCTACGACACCACCAGCAAAACTGTATTCGAACGTCTGGGTGCACAAAGCGTCGCGTTGCCCTATTCCGCCCTGGCCGAAAAACTGGCTGCCGGCGAGGTTAACGCTGTCCTCACTTCCGGCGATGGCGGTGCGGGCCGAAAACTCTGGGATCATCTGCCCAACTTCACCGCAGTCAGTTATTCCATCCCTCTGAGCTACACCATCATCAATCGTGATGCCTGGGATCAACTCAGTTCCGATCAACAGGCCATTCTCACGCAAGCAGCAGAGAAAGTCTCCGCAGCCTCGTGGGCGGGTGTGGAGCAACGCATCGAGGCTAACTACGCCCGTATGCGCGAACATAAGATGACGCTCAACACCACCCCCTCTGATTCCATCATGAAGTCCCTGAAACAGGCCGGCGATGATGAAACGAAAGCGTGGCTGAAGGCCAACAATCTTTCGGAAAAAGAGGCAAGCTGCTTGTCAAAGACCGGCACCTGACTGCCTCCATCTGTCGTTACACTGAGCGTTGATCCTCGTTTTGCTGACAGGCCCTTAATGATCGACCCCGCCAACTTGCTGGCCATCCTCTTGATGGCCAGCGTCACCTACCTAGCTCGCATCGGTGGCTACATCCTGCTGCGTAACCGCAGCCTCAGCCCGCGCGCGATGGCGGTGCTGGAGGCGGCCCCTGGTTGCGTCCTGATCTCCGTCATCGCGCCGGTCTTCGTGTCCGATCAGCCTGCCGATCTAATCGCGCTCGCGTGTACCGTGGCCGCCGCCATGCGCTTGCCACTGCTGGCCACCGTCGTCATCGGCGTGGGTAGTGCCGCGCTGCTGCGCCACTTGTTAGCTTGATGCCCCCGACCTCAGCCACCACCCACGAATGAACGTCCCAAACCTCCATCGCGCCAACGCGCAAACACTCGGCCGGTCCACCACCTGGACGCAATGCTGTGCCGGCGCCACGGCTAGCCTACCGATGCTGTTCGGCATCATCCCCTTCGGCCTGGTACTGGGCGCACAGGCTGCACACACAGGGCTCACCCCCTTCGAAGTGCCCCTCATGACTGGCCTGAACTTCGCCGGCGGCTCAGAGTTCGCCGCCCTGGGCCTGTGGACTTTCCCCCCACACTTCCTGCTGATCATGGCAGTAACCTTTCTGGTCAATAGCCGGATGCTGGTCATGAGCGCCGCGCTCACCCCCTTTCTGCACCACCTGCCCAAACGCAAAGTGTTGCCGGCGCTGTTCCTGATGACCGACGCCTCTTGGGCCCTGTCCATGGCCGATATCCGGCGACGCACCGAACAGGGTATCGGACCCGCATTCAGTCTGGCCTATTACATGGGCTCATCGCTCGTGTTCTACGTGGCTTGGGTCAGTTGTACGACCCTGGGCGCCATTCTGGGCCCGCTGTTGGGCCAGCCGGAACTCTACGGACTCGACATGGCGTTCCCAGCCGTGTTCCTTGTCATGCTGCGTGGCATGTGGCGCGGATTGGGGCGTGCCTGGCCTTGGCTGGTCAGCCTGCTCGTGGCCGCACTCACCAACAAACTGGTACCGGGAGCCTGGTACGTGCCGGCCGGCGCGGCAGCCGGCATACTGGCGGCGCTCGTGTGGCCGCCCATGCCAAAACCCTCACGACCCGCATCCAAGGCCTAGGGTCAGCCGGTATCGCAAAACCTTGATGACCGGCAAGCGCAGCTACTCACGGATGCCCGTTATCGTTTGTCCACGCGTGTAGCACTGTACTCGGCGACGACCTCTCGCAAGCACTCCATGGCCCATTGCACCGCCTGCGGCATAAAACCGTCCTTGCGCCAATACATCGCCACCGCGCCAAAGCCCGACAGACGTATGGGCAGGATCCTGATCGCATTCATCTGTGCCAGACGTAAAGCAGACCGATGAGACGCCGCGCCGATCATGTCGCTATTGTTCAGCAACGTCAGATTGGCGGTGACCGAATTGGTCTCGAGCGTGTCACGCGGCAGCGCCTGACCGGCCTCGGCCAACGCACGGTCCATGGCGTTGCGAATAGGTGCCCCCTTGGGCCACACAATCCAACGATAGGCATGCAAGTCTGGCCAATCCAGCTTCTTCACATCCAGCAAGGGATGGCGCGGTCGAACCACCAGATCGATCGTGTCGAAAAACAAGGACTCCATCTCCAGCGCCGAATCGCCAAACTCCGGCGCGGCACGTCCGAGCACGACATCCAGCTCCCCCTGCACCAACTGCCCCGTCAAATGATCTGTCGTGCCTTCGACCAGGCTTACCTTGGCCCGGGGCATACGTGCGAGCAACCGGGTGATCGCCAACGGTGCAGTATCCGATGCGGCGACGCCGCTCATTCCAATGACGACCCTGCCGCTCCCCCCCTCTCGCAACGCGGTCATATCACTACTGGCCCGATCCAGTTGCGCGTTGATGCGCTGCGCATGGGCAATCAAGACCTCGCCATAAGGTGTCGGTTGCAGCCCCCGCGCGTGGCGTTCAAACAGCGGTAGGCCGATGTCTTCCTCAAGGTCCTTCAGCCACTTCGACAGGCCAGGCTGAGTCGTATTAAGAATGACCGCCGAATGACTGATATTTCGGGTCTGCGCCAAACTTAGCAGCATTTTTACGTGACGCAGCCGCAGCCGGTGTGTCCAGTCCATGCCCCCTCCATATATATGTTTTTTCGTATAGATAATATAAAAATATCATTTTTTTTAACATATCTTGATGGCCATAATAGTTTCCATACCGAATACAGCCGACTTACCGGTGGGAGACAATTATGGCCGACGGAACTTCGTCTAGCGACGCACGCGCGGATTACTACGCGCGTATTGCGACCAAACATCTCAGCCCACTCTGGGAATCCCTGCACACGCTCGTTCCTAAAGCACCCACACCCCAGTGTGTGCCGCACCTTTGGAAATACGACGACATGCGCGCCGATATCATGGCCTCCGGTGAACTCATCACCGCCGAAGAAGCCGTGCGACGCGTATTGATACTGGAAAACCCCGGCCTGCCTGGCGAGTCCAGTATCACAAAAACGCTGTATGCCGGCTGGCAACTGATCCTGCCCGGGGAAATCGCCCCCAGCCACCGCCATACTCAATCCGCCCTGCGTTTTATTGTGGAAGGCAGCGGCGCGTATACCGCGGTCAACGGTGAGCGCACCACCATGCGCCCCGGCGACTTCATCATCACGCCGTCGTGGACTTGGCACGATCATGGTAACGCCGAGGTCGTCGACGGCGGCGAACCCGTGGTCTGGCTCGATGGCCTGGACATCCCGCTCATCCGATCGCTGGATGCTGGCTTTGCAGAGAACTATCCGGAGGCGGCACAGCCCGTGACGCGACCCGAAGGCGACAGCACAGCGCGCTACGGCTACAACATGCTGCCCGTACGCCACGAAGCCCCTCAGGCCAGCACGTCGCCCATCTTCAATTATCCCTATGCCCGCACTCGGGAAGCCCTGGATCAGTTGTACCGCCACGGCGAACTCGACGCGTGGGACGGCGTCAAGCTGCGCTACGTCAATCCGGCCACGGGGGGCTATCCCATGCCCACCATGGCGACCTTCATGCAGTTCTTGCCCGCGGGTTTTCAGGGCCGCACCTATCGCAGCACCGACTCGACCATCTATAGCGTGGTTGAAGGGCGCGGCACCGCACGCATCGGCGATCAGGAATTTCCGTTTGGACCCCGCGACGTCTTTGTCGTGCCCTCATGGGTGCCCGTGCAACTCGCAGCCTTGAACGACGCCGTGCTCTTTAGCTACTCGGACCGCCCCGTACAGGCCGTGCTCGGCCTATGGCGCGAGTCGCGCGAATAACGACACTTTCTTTCCAAGGAAACACGCATGTCTTACGTCATCACCCCGCAATCGCCGGTCGGTATTCCCGTGGTCGGCAGCCAAGATTTATTTCCCGTACGCCGTGTGTACTGCGTGGGCCGTAACTACGCTGCGCATGCCCGCGAAATGGGTTTTGATCCGGACCGCGAACCCCCGTTCTTTTTCTGCAAGCCCGCCGACGCCATCGTGCCCGTCGCAGAAGGCAACACACTAGAGCTGGCCTATCCCGGCGAAACCGCCAACTATCACTACGAAATCGAACTGGTCGCGGCCATCGGCAAAGGCGGTGCCAATATCTCGGCAGAGCAGGCTCTGGAGCACGTCTGGGGCTATGCCGTCGGCCTGGACATGACGCGTCGCGATCTGCAAATGAAAATGCGCGAGGCCGGCCGTCCCTGGGAGCTGGGCAAAGCCTTCGACCAGAGCGGCCCCATCGCTCCCCTCTATCCCGCTTCACAGGTCGATGACGTTCATCATGCCAACATCTGGCTCAAGGTCAATGACCAAACCAAACAAGAAAGCAATGTCGACAAACTGATCTGGTCCGTCGCGGAAACGATCGCCTACCTGTCACGCTACTTCCGCCTGGAAGCGGGTGATTTGATCTATACCGGCACGCCCGAAGGCGTCGGCCCCGTCGTCACCGGCGATCTGATGCAAGGCGGCATCGACGGACTCGGCACGCTTCAGGTCAAGGTGACGTCGTGATGCAACTGTATAGCTTCTTCAATAGCTCGACCTCGTATCGGGTACGCATTGCCCTGGCACTCAAGGGACTGCCGCACGATTACACCGGGGTCAATATTCGCGCACGCGAGCACCGCAACGCCGACTACGAAGCGCTGAATCCGTCGCGCGGCGTACCGCTGCTGCGTGATGGCGAACTAACGCTGGGACAGTCCATGGCCATCATCGATTACCTGGATACTCAGTATCCCGAAACCCGGTTGATTCCCCTCGAACAACCTTTACGCGCCCGCGTACTTGAACTCAGCAACGCCATCGCCAACGACATTCATCCCGTGAACAACCTGCGCATCCTGCGCTACCTGCAAGACGAGCTGGGTGTCAGTGCGGCGCAAAAAGACACCTGGTACAAGCACTGGATACACGAAGGCATGATGATGGTCGAGGACCTGCTCGCGCAACACGGCGGCGGCCCGTACTGCTTTGGCGACGCCCCCACCGTGGCCGATTGCTGTCTGGTACCGCAAATCGCCAATGCACAGCGAATGGGTTGCGATCTCTCCGCCTTTCCTCGCGCCCTGGCCGTGCACGCGCATTGCCAGCAACAGCCCGCATTTGTCCAGGCTGCGCCCAGCGCGCAACCCGATTTCGCCTAATCGCGACTCACGGCAGGAGACCCCCATGACAACCACAAGGCCCCAAAGCGCCATCGTGGTGGGCGGCGGTATCGGCGGCCTGGCCGCCGCGCTGGCGCTGACACGACAAGGCATCCAAGTCCAACTGCTAGAGCAGGCCGCAGAGATCGGCGAGATTGGCGCGGGCATACAACTCGGTCCCAATGCTTTCGCGGCACTGGATGCGTTGGGCGTGGGCGACATTGCCCGACAACGCGCCGTTTTTACCGATCACATCATCATGATGGATGCGGTGGACAACACCGAAATCGTGCGCATCGAGACCGGTACGGCGTTTCGCGACCGGTTCAATGGACCCTACGCCGTCATCCATCGCGCCGACATTCACGGTTCGATTCTCGAGGGCGTGCGCAATGATCCGCTGATATCGTTCCACACCTCCACGCAAATCGACCGTTTTGTACAGACCGACGCGCATGCCGAGGTGATCGATACCCAAGGCAACAGCTACCGTGCCGATGTCGTGATTGGCTGTGATGGCGTCAAGTCGGTCGTGCGCCAGCACCTGATCGGCGACGAACCACGTGTGACCGGCCATGTGGTGTATCGCGCAGTCGTCGAACGCGACAACATGCCCGAAGACCTGCGTATCAACGCTCCCGTGCTCTGGGCCGGCCCACGCTGTCATCTGGTGCACTATCCCCTGCGCGGCGGCCAACAGTACAATCTCGTCGTCACCTTTCATAGCCGCGAACAAGAAGAGTGGGGTGTTCGCGACGGCAGCAAAGAAGAAGTGCTGTCGTACTTTCAAGGCATACACTCCCGACCCGCACAACTGCTGGATCGTCCCACATCGTGGCGCCGATGGGCCACGGCCGACCGCGAGCCTGTCGAGCAATGGAGCTTCGGGCGCGCGACCTTGCTAGGCGACGCGGCACACCCCATGTCGCAATACATGGCACAGGGCGCGTGCATGGCGCTCGAAGATGCCGTCACGCTGGGGCAGGCCGTCGCCCAGTGCCAAGGCGACCTTCCTGCCGCTTTCAAACTGTACGAATCCCTGCGTATCCCGCGCAGCGCGCGCGTCGTGTGGTCGACGCGCGAGATGGGTCGCATCTATCACGCCAAAGGCGTCGAACGCACCGTGCGCAACGCCTTGTGGAAAGATGCCACCCAAACGCGCTTTTACGACGGCTTGCAGTGGTTGTATGGCTGGAATGCCCAGAACTGCATGCAAGGCATCAAACACCAGGCGCCTGCATCACGCTAACCGAACACTGCCCCACACACCGGAAGCATCCGTGAAGCATTAACCCCGCGGCACACCATAACGACAGATAACGGAGACAACTCATGCTATCCCCTTCTCGCCGCCTATTCCTTGCGGGTGCCCTCGCTTCGGCGCTCGTGGCAGGCAGCGCAGCACACGCCGCCAACACACAAACCACCCCTTTCCCAACCAAAACCGTGACGCTGTACACCGCGTTTTCCGTGGGCAGCGGCCCCGACGTCGTGCTGCGTATCTTGAGCCAAGAGCTCAGCAAAGTCTGGAAGCAGTCCGTTGTCGTCGAAAATCGCCCCGGCGGTGGCGGTTTCATCGCCCTATCCGCTGTCGGTAAATTACCTGCCGATGGTTATGCCCTGCTGCAACTCGACAGCGAGCACGTCTCCGCGTTGCCGCATCTGTACAAGTCACGCAACTACGTCACACTGGAAAAGTTCGACCTGGTCGCGCCGCTTTTCTACACTCCGTTCATGATCGCCGTCGGCGACAAATCGCCCTGGAAAAACATCACCGATCTGGTCAGCGCGGCGAGAGCCAAGCCCGATACCGTTACCTACGGCTCCTGGTTTGTCGGCAGCCCCGGGCATCTCGGTGGTGAATGGCTCAGCACATTGACCGACACCAAAATGGTCCACGTGCCCTATAAAGAGGTCAGCCAGCTCTACACCGCCGTCGCCAACGGCGAGGTCGATTGGGCCTTTGGCACCATCCCCTCCACGCGCCCGGTCTATGACAGCGGCAAGCTGCGCTACCTGGCCATCGCCGCCCCCCAACGCAGCGTCCAATACCCCAACGTCCCCACCGTCGCCGAAGCCGGCGGCCCCGCAGAATTAGACGTCAACTCCATCGTGTCTCTGCTCGCGCCCAAAGGCATCCCCGACGAGGTGCGCGACAAGATCTACACCGACGTCACCAAGATTCTCGCCGATCCGGCCATTCGCAAACGCTTCGATACGTTTGCCTTCGAGCCGCTGACCTGGCCATTAAGCGAACTGCGCAAGCGACTTGATGAAAAATCAGACACGTACAAGGGGTTGATCGGGAACGCAAAAATCAGTCTGGATTAGAAATTCCACTTCAGCAACTGTCCAAAGCGGCTCGGCACGCTGTGGCCACCAAGGCCTGTCGACCGAGCGACTCGCCGAAGCAGACACCCCCTCGATGCAGACTGTCCGCCAGCTTGGTCATGGATCTCGGGCGCGTCTCCGGGGAGATGTGTGCGCACCATTTCACTATCTGGCGCGCGGCGAAATGCCGTACCGCGCTTTAAAGATCTTGCTGAAGTGGCTCAGGCTGGAAAATCCCACATCCCAAGCCACCTCTGTCACGCTGGCCCCCGCGTGCAATAGGCCCGAGGCCCGCTCCAGACGGACCTCGCTCAATTGGGCATGTACCGACCGGCCCAGGCGGTCACGCATGATTTGCTGCAGCCGTTTCTCCGAAAGCCCAACTGCCCGCGCCAGACGTGCGGGTGGCCACCGCTCCGCGTAACGCTCGCGCAATAATTGGCAAGCATCGTGCAATTGCTGCAGCTCACGCTCCGTAGGGCTGCATAGCGCCTGGGGCAGAGACAGTACTTGCACAAACGCCGACAGCATTTCTAGTGATTTGGCGCGATACCAGAGGCGTCGCGCCCCGGGAGAGGACGGCGCGTCACCAGATAACGCGTTGGCCAGCGCCCTCAAACTTGACGGCGCATCCACGGTGGCGACCAATGAGCCGTGCGCTGGCACGCTGGCATCATGGCGGAATCGCTCGCGTAGTAATGCCACCAGCGTTGTATCGCCCGCCCGCGCCAGCGCTTCGGGTGTGAAGCGCACATCCACCATCCGCACCCGCTGTTTCGCATGCAACTGCATTGCCCAACGCATCGGCTTTTCGTGATTGAACAAAAGCCCCGCCCCGGCGTTCAACCTCAAAGGTTCGCCACCGTCCAGCGCCAGCGTGGCGCTGCCTTCCAGCCAGACCTGCATGCCAAACACCGGGGCACCCGGTGCGGGAATCGTCAGCGCGCGCGGCGGACTGCCATCCAGCACGACTAGGCTGACCCCCTCTTCCACCCGCAGCACGCAATCGATGACGGCTTCCCAATCGTCGGTTGCCGGCACCGTCGGCAAAGTGCCACGCCACCATTCGTGCGGCTTGATCGGCGCGGAGTACAGCTCGGGCTGAGGTGGAATGATCGGGGAAGTGGCGGCGCTGACAGGCATAAGAAGTGTGTGCAAAAGCGCGGACGAGCGGCAAAACCGCTAATTCTCGCCGGGAAACCGTCAGACAGAAGCCTGGACTTCTGGAATGATGCCGACGCATAGGAATGATTCTTGTTAATTATAAATTGATCTGGGGAACGCACCGTGGTCTTTTCCATCAAGCCGCCGCCGTTGGCGCTGCTGGCTGCCCTTGCCACCTCGGCCACGGCCGTAGCGCAAACATCTACGCCAGTCGATGTCACGACACTGGCCCCGATCGTGGTGCAAAGCGCTCAGGATGCCTCGCCGACATCCGGAGACGACTACGTCGCCACGCGCAGTCGGTCCAGCACCAAGTCCGACGCCGCCCTGATCGACACCCCCCAGACCGTCAACATCATCACCCGCCGTGAAATGAACGAGCGCGGCGTCACGTCGCTGGCCCAGGCCGTGCGCTATACGCCAGGTGTGTTCGCGCAATACGGCGACAACGACGTGCGCTATGACTGGCTGACGGTGCGCGGCTTCACCCCATCGCGCTATCTGGACGGCCTGCTACTGCCGTTCGGCTCGCGTGGGTATTCGCAACCGCGTATCGACACCTATGGCCTGGAGCGCGTAGAGATCCTGAAGGGCCCGTCCTCCGGTCTGTACGGTCAGAGCGCGCCGGGTGGATTAGTCAACATGACCAGCAAGCGGCCAACCGCGGAACCCTTTAATGAAGTGGTACTGCAAGTCGGCAACTTCAATCGCTATCAAGGATCGTTCGACTTCTCGGGCCCGGCGGACGAAGAGGGGAAATTCCTGTATCGCCTGACGGGTACTCTGCGCGATAGCGACACCCAATATCAACATGTCGACGACAATCGTGGTTTCATCGCCCCCAGCTTCACATGGCGCCCCTCGTCGGACACCAGCCTGAACCTGACAGCGCAGTACCAGAAAATCACCAGCCATGGCGGCGGCGGTGCTCCCGTGCTGCCCGTCATCGGCACGCTGGAGAAAGGCAGCGACGGCTACATCCCGCGCGACAGGTTCGTGGGCGAGCCTGGTTACGACATCTTCACCAACGAACAAACCATGGTCGGCTATACCTTGGACCATCGTATCAACGACACATGGAGCCTGCGCCAAAGCACCCGGTACACCAATGTCGACACCAACACTCGCCGCGTCCAGATCGGCGCCATGGTGTCGGAATCCGAGGCTATCCGCTACGCATGGGCGTTTCCTGAGACCTCGCGCATATTCCAGATCGACAATCAGCTCAACGCCAAGTTTCAGGCGGGCCCCACACACCATGATGTCACGTTCGGCTTGGACTACCTGCGGGAGAAATCTCGCTACAACGAAAGCAGTCTAGGCCTGTTGCTGCCTCCGGCCTCGCCGCTCTTCGACGTGTTCGACCCGCAATACGGCACTCCGGTGACACGTCCGCCTACGGCCACCAAGATCAACATGACACGCAGTCAACTGGGGATATATGCCCAGGATCAGATCGAACTGGACCGCTTACGCTTCACCTTCGCCGGTCGCTACGACTGGACCGACGGTACCACCGACAATGGCACGCTCGGCGGTGACGGCCAGTGGAATTGGGCGTCGCGCGATGCCGACGCCGATCGCTTCACCGGCCGCGTCGGTGTGATCTATCGCTTTGACAACGGCCTGGCACCGTACCTGAGCTACTCGACATCGTTCCAGCCGATGACGGGCGTCACGCGCAGCGGCGCCGCACTCAAGCCAACCACGGGAGAACAATATGAGGCCGGCGTGAAATTCCAACCCGATGGCGTCGCCAGCTTCGTCACACTGTCGGCTTTTCAGATCACGCAAGAAAATGTCAGTACGCCCGACCCTGTCAATACCAGCTTTGTCGTACAAACAGGCCAGGCCCAGGTGCAGGGCATCGAACTGGAAGGCAAGGCCAGCTTTGACAATGGCTTGGATCTGACGATGTCTTACGCGCTCAGCGACAGCGAAATCACCAAGACCAACACCGCATCGCAACGCGGCAACGAACTCAACTTCGTGCCGCGTCACCAGGCCTCACTGTGGGCGGACTACACGCTGCGCGACGGCCCGCTCCAAGGCGTGGGCTTGGGCGCCGGTGTCACATACCGAGGAAGTTTCTACGGCGATCTGAACAATCAATACGCCATCCCCGCCGTCACGCTGGTCGATGCCGCCATCCGCTACGATCTGGGCCGAGCCAGCCCGGTGCTGGCAGGCGCACAAGTCGCGCTGAACGTGTCCAATCTGTTCGACAAGCGCTACGTGGCCAATTGCCTGGGCACAGCCGTCAGCTGCTACTGGGGTGGCGAACGGACCGTGATGGCGACGCTGCGGTATCGTTGGTAGGCCATCAGTAAACGATGGAGTTATCGGCAACTCAAGCGGTCGGGTGGTATAGACATGAGCCTGCCTCTGACAGACGTTTCCTGTTGTTCTTGTCCAGGGATGGCAAAACGGTTCGCACCCACTCACTGAAGCGTTTTGCCCGGGCATCATCGGCGAATGTATTAGCCATCAACAGATAATACCGACTGCGGGCCGAGGCAAATGAGGTGGCGCCCAAACGCACCATTCGGCCCTCTTTGACGTAATCCTCTACGGCAAACTCTGGCAAGAAAGCGATACCCTGTCCGTACAAGACTGCGGACAGTGAGGCATCAATGATAGAGAAAGTGGTTCGCAAGCCAGGTGGACGCCCCAACGCCTTTTCACGAAAAAATACAGACCACGCATCTTTAAGCGAAAGCTGATCAATCAAAGCTTCGGCTCGAAATAAGCTAGGATCGTCAGGAGATCGCGCACCCAATAGCCCCGCGGAGATATAGGGGAAATACTCTGTGGCGAGCAGCAACTCGGTCGTATAGTGGGGCGGAGGAATCGGCGTATTTACCAGCGCTATATCAATGCCATCCGCCAATAAATCCGGCGTACCGATCCTAGATGTGATCTCAATATTCGCTTCAAATAATGTCTGAATATGATGGCAATGCTTGCCCAGCAAGTGTATGCAGAATATCGGAGGCGCGGATATACGCACCGTTCTCCCGGACGTGCCCGATTCGACACCATACAGTACCGAGTTCATATCCCCCAATAGCATCGAGAGTTTGGCCGCCAAATCTTTGGCTTCCGTCGTCACACCGAGCCCGGTAGTGCCTCGCGTCAGTAGCGTTTTATTCAGAAATCGCTCAAGGTCGATGACATGTCGACTAACTGCGCTTTGCGTCAGCGCCAGTTCGTCTGCCGCGGCACTCACGCTACCCAGTTCAACCACCTTGATGAACGATTCAATATTGGCGATGGGCGGCAGGCCCCGGTTTCTGGTGAGCTTCATCTCATTACTTTTTTTGTTGTATTGACGTACGAAAACAGTAGAGGAGTTTGCCGAGGTTCGGCAAGCGGTTTCTGTACTGCGATCTCAACAAATTCGCATAGGGCATTAAAAATTACTGATTGATTGCCGTATGTATTGAATTCAACATTGCCTCCATCATCACGAAGGAGATGAAATGTTGAAGACAGACAGCAAGAACCCGGATATTGCGTGGTCACAAGGGCAGTTCCCCACAGGCTGGGGCGCTGAAATGCGCGGCGACAAAAAACTAGTACAGCCATTTTCAAGAGAGTTCTTGAATGATCTGAGTTCCTGCATCAAAAGCGCGAAAGCACGCGATCTCACGACGGAAACCATCACCCGAGAAGACTTCTCTACGCCCGCGATTGACGCCACGATGCAAGGGCTATTACGAGAATTACGCAGGGGTTCCGGGCTCATCATCAGCCGCGGAATCGATGCCACGGCATACACACCTGAGGACATGGAAATCATCTACATGGGCCTAGGCTTGCACCTTGGAAATGCGGTTTCCCAAAGCTCGTTCGGCGACATTCTTGGCCATGTCGCCGTACGCGACAAAAATAGCTCGAGAGGCTACACCAGCGACCGGCAATTGGACCTACACACCGACTCGGCCGAGATTATCTGCTTGATGTGTGTACGAAAAAGCCTGAGTGGCGGCGAAAGCGTTTTTGCGAGTTCCTTGAAAATTCGGGATGTGATCGCCCGAGAAAGGCCCGACCTGCTGCAGGTCCTAGAAGCCGGGTATCCCTATCATCGTCGAGGCGAAGAACATCCAGAATCAGAGCCCATTACCCCTTACAAAATCCCGGTTTTTTCAGAGAAAAACGGTGTCATCAGTTGCCGATACGTTCGAGAAATCATCGAAGTGGCATATCGGGACTTAGGTCGAGACTTGGCCGGCCTTGAGCAAGAAGCATTGGACTACTTCGATGAGGTCGCCAATCGTCCCGAAATTGCCTTCGATTTCCAATTGGAACCTGGTGATATCGCATGGATGAATAATTACCAGATTCTTCACGCCCGTCGTTCGTTCGTAAACCCCGACGATCTAGCCCATGGACGACTGCTTTATCGACTGTGGTTGCAAGATTTTCCCTCTCGCCCCATGGCCAAAGAGATGCTTGTCTACCAGAACCCTCAAGGACGTCAGGGTATAGATCCGCAAAAAAACCGTCCCGCAGGCTTGGCCAAATACTCGACAAAGAATCACTGATGACACAGGCCTGGATCAATCCGATCGCATGGGATTTAAATCTCACCCACCAATTGCTCAAAGCAGGATGGAGCCATATTCAAGTCGACTGTGAGGGAGGTTTTGTTGATGAGCGTCACCTCTTTGCCATGGTGCTTCTGCAGAAAGCGGGAGTACTCACGCCGATCTTTCGGATTCCTCCCCATGGCGAGTACTTATTCGACAAGGTGCTGAAATTTGGTGGAACGCAATTCCTACTTTCTGGAGGATATACATATCAGTTTATCGAGGGTATCTCGACGAAGCTCGCGGAAAGTGGTGAACCATCCGCGAATATTTACGTGATGATTGAATCAGCACAAGAGCTCGAGTCGGCACCTCAACTATCCTCACTACCGCATATCAGGGGATTTCACTTCGGGCTGGTTGATCTGGCAAAAGAATCAAAAGTGGACGACTGGAGAAACGTGAATGTTTGGCAGAGAGGCCTGGCGTCCGCGATCGCTCAAATCAAGAAAGAAGAAAAAACCTGCGGCAGCTACTTCTTGCCTACATGGCGAGGATCCGAGTTTGAAGCGCAGCTAGATATCTGCTCGTATAGCGTCAATGAATTCTGCCAGAAGTAATCCATCAGTAGGAGACACAATGAAAACATATAAAAACGCCCTCACCGCAATCGCGGCAATGACGTTTGCCGCGTCAGTTCATGCGGCCTACCCCGACAAACCCATAAAGCTGATCGTTCCTTTTGCGCCCGGCGGACCTACGGATATCGTCGCGCGTAGCCTGGCGGATGCCCTCTCAAAGGTGATGGATAACACTATCATCGTGGAGAACAAGCCCGGGGCGGGCGGCGGCATTGGTACGGCACAAGTCGTGCGTGCAAAACCAGACGGCTACACACTCGGCGTTGCTGCCGTATCCACACACGTTGTTAACCCAGTCTGTAATTCGAATACGGGATACGACCCCGTCAACGACTTTACGCCCATCTCTCTTGTTGCGGATATGCCCATGATATGGGTCATGCAACCCAAGATGCCGGAAAAGGATTTCAAAGAAATCATTCAAACCGCTAAAAATTCCCCTGGAAAACTGACCCAAGGTACCCCGGGCATGTGTTCACTCGGACATATGATCATCGCCAAAATCAACCATCGCCTCGGCATCAATATTGAAAGCATTCCGTATCAGGGCTCGGCTCCGGCAATGAATGACTTCATGGGGCAGAACCTGGATTTGATGCTCGACGTGGACTATTTAGTACAACCACTCGTCTTGTCCGGAAGGGCTAAGCCGTTTGCTGTGATGTGGCCGGAGCGCCTGAGCACACTTCCAAACGTCCCGACGTTTGCGGAGCTGGGCTATAAAGAATTAAACATGCGTCCTTGGTATGGACTGGTCGGCCCAAAAGGGCTCTCGCCCGAAATCACCCAGAAACTCATGGCTGCGGTGCACACGGCAATGGAGAGCCCGAAATTGCGCGAGCAGTTTAAAACCGCCGGCATGGTACCGATCGCGGACGTCGAAGGCAACGCCTTTGCCGAAAAAATCCGCTCGGAATATCTCGATACCAAAGCCTTTGCGCAAGCCAGCAAGATGGCGAAACAATAACCGCCACCTATGTTTGCCCTGCCCCGTACGATCAAACTCAGATCCGCGCCGTCAGATACACTGCTTCCCGCCCGACGATCGGCTCGCGTGCCGGCATAAAGATCGTGCAGTCATCGCAAGGCGAACGAATTTCTTCGGTGCCGTTCATTGCGATCAACTCGTCCTTGTCAAAGGTCTCGAAACCCACGACAGGACGGGTAAAGGCAAAATTCTCTGACTTGATGACGTGTGTCTCCAGCAGACGATAACGCTGCGGTACCGGTGGCGCATCTGCACCCTCTAGTGCGTCGATCAACCCAAGATGTGCGAGAAACCGCAACGTGACATCGGTGGCAAGATCCGAAGCGGATCGGGCAAAATGTTGACCGCACTCCACGACCACCGAACCGCCCTTCTGCGCGGTGGGATCGCCATGACGACCGTAGCCGATAATCGGCGTGCCGGGAAATTTGTCCGGCGACATCACTAGATGAACCACAGGCACGCCGACCGCGGATGCCAGCGCCGTATTGCGGTCCGATTCGTTGTAAACCCAAAACGGTTGCACCGGCGCCCGGGTGGAATGAATGTCCAACACGTAGTCCGCCGCATCCAGCACAGGACGCAACACGCGCGCCCGACGGACTTCCGGACTGCCGTCATCACTGTCCAACATGCCGGACGTCCAGATACGGTTCAGGTTATGGACAAGCTGCCGGTTGTTGTAAGGGTGCTCGATGTCGAACGCCTCGTATGCCTCGATATGCGCAAAGCTGATCGTCAGCGTCCCGATGTTGGGGCGCACACCCGTATCCAGCAAATGCGTCGCGGCCACCATGCCACAGATCTCGTTGCCGTGCGTAATGGCGTTGATCAACACGTGCGGGCCGGGCTTGCCGGACTCAAACCGATGAACATAGGGAATGCCCACATTGCCTTCCCGATATGCGGACAGATCGCGCGGCAAGACTTCCAGAATGGGTTCAGCGTGTGCTTCAGGCGTAGAGCTTGTCATCGTCGATGCGTCCTTGTTGCTGGTCCGAAACGATGACGATAACCGATAGTTGATAGTTCAACGACCCGGCAGCCGGCAACATCGTGGTCAGCTCTTGACCTGATGACCAGGATGCTGGCGTTCGGCGCCGACAGCCAGGGCTCGGGTCGGCGCACCGAGTCAGAACAGGTGCCAGGGAGATGAGGACCGGGTCCGAGTCGCGCCGCATAAAAAACTGAAATGCCTGACGTCCGTGACCGCCTTAACTCGCTGGGGCTCGTGCCGATGGAAATGTCGACGCAGCAACTGGCAGGCTTTCTGGATAGTGAATCAAAAAATGGAAGGAAATCTGCAGGCGTCAGGCGCGGCGCAGAATTGAATCGAGATAGCTCGGCATCGGGGCCTTACGCCAGATCCAGGCTTGTCGGCGAGGACGGTGTGGGGCCTTGCGGTGTACCAGGCACCTCATCCGGGTCGAAGGGTGGCCGATCGGGATCTGGCACAGGTTCCTCGGGTCTGGGATCGGTGGGCCACGCGGGATCGTCGGGCGGCCCAGCGGGTTCGCGATGATTCGATACGGACATAGTGATCTCCTGATATGAATGGCATCACCGTCGCCAGCAAAGAGTGTGCCTGCGGCCGTCAGCGCCCCTAGCCGTGCTTGTGGCCACCCGACCCCGCCTGAAAACAGCGCTTACTGCAGCCGTATGCGCCGTTTTTGCCTGCCTGTAACTACGGGCCGGTAGGCCGTCGAGACGGTCGAGGAGTGTGTGCCGCTGCCCGCGCACTGCTAAAACCTGCCTCTTGTTTGATTCCCGTCAACGATCCTTCCACGCCACCATCGGATATACCACCTTGGCCTGTGCCGCGTCGGTCGGCGCCACGGCTACGACCTTGCCGCCCTGGATCTGGACCAGGAACGGTTTAGGCGCCAGATTATCGTGAAAATGATCGCCGCTGGATTCAAACTTGATCGGGCCGTAAAACGCGGTGATATCGGTTTTCGCAATGGTCTCGTTGAGCTTGCTTTTCGCATCGGCATCCAAACCCGGCGCCGCACCGAGTTGCTGCAGCGCTTTCATCAACACGACACCCGCGGCGCTGCAACCGGCAGCCGTGTAGTCCGGATCCGAGCCATAGGCCTTGTTGAATGCTGCGGCGTAGTCCGCCGCACTGCCAAAGAGCTCGTCCTTGTACGGTGCATTAGGTAGCCAGACACTGATGCCCATTACACCATCGGCGTCCTTCTTCAGCTCGTCCACAAATGCCGCATCGGTAATGCCATAGTGCTGGATCAGCGCGCCAGGCGTAAAGGCTGCGCCTTTCAAGGCCTTGACCATGTCCGACAACAATACGTCATGCCCGCCTACCGCAACGATATCCGGCTTTTTCGACGCGATCGTTGTCGCGATAGGCGTCAAGTCCGCATCTTTAGGGAACAGGGTGTAGTACACCACCTCCAAGCCCGCGCTTTCCGCGCCTTCACGAAAACCCACGGCCGTATCCTTGGAGAACGGCTCGTTCACCCCCACCACGGCGATCGTCTTGGCCTTGGGATTGGAAACGCTGATGACTTCGGCAATGGACTTGCCTGCCGTCTTGTCAACGGCAGGAATAATGCCGTACGTAAACGCGGGTTGCGACGTCCAGTTGCCCGGAGACTCGGCGGAGCCGGCAATACATGGCGTTTGGTACTTCGCCGCAATGGGATTCATGGCGATTTGCACGCCACTGGTATAGGCCCCAAACAACGCGTCGACATTTTCCTCTGTGATAAGCCGCTCGCAGGCGTTGGCGCCTTGCGCGGGCTGACTCTGGCAATCCTGAATGATCAGTTCGACTTTATAAGTTTTGTCGCCGACTTTGATGCCGCCCGCGGCGTTGACCGTGTTCACCCATAGCTCATAGCCGCGCTTGGCAACCTGCCCCCCGGAGGCGGCCGAGCCGGATAGCTCAAGAACTGCACCCACCTTGAAGGTATCGGCGCTGGCGGCAAACACGCGTGGCGCCATGATCGCCCCGCCGGCCAACACGCTGGATCGAACAACAAAGTCCCTGCGCGACATTTTTCTAGCCATGATGCAACTCCTTGTCTTGATTGAATGAATCCTTCACTCCTAAATACAGCTGCATAAAATCTTTCTGACTCGGAATCTCCGCTGGTGTGCCCGAGAAACGATTGGTGCCATTGGCGAGTATGTGGATATAGTCGGCCACTTGCAGCGCCTGTTGGATATTCTGCTCGACCATCAACACGCCGACGCCCTGCTTTGCCAGTGTCGATACCCGCTGCAAGGCCTCGCTCACCAATTTCGGCGATAGCCCTGCGGAAGGCTCGTCGAACAGGATGAATTTAGGATTCAGCATGAGCGATCGCGCGATCGACAACATCATTTGTTCGCCACCGCTGAGCTGTCCCGCCTTGGTAGACAGCCGTTCGCGCAGCCGAGGAAAATTCTCGAGTTGCTGCTCAACGGCGTGACGCCTTTGCGCCCTGTCATGCAAGAGATACACGCCCATGAGCAGGTTCTCCTTGGTGGACAATCCGGGAAAGACTCCACCTCCCTGTGGCATTAAGGTCACCCCGTGCTGCAGGACGCGATGCGAAGGCAAACCCGTAAGATCCTGATCGCCCAGCCGCACTGAGCCGCTCCACGTATCGACGGCGCCCGCGATGGCTCGCAGTAGCGTGCTTTTTCCACAGCCGTTGGGTCCAAAAACACACGTGACCGCGCCGGCCTTTGCCTCGAGTGACACACCGGACAGTATCTGGATACGCCCGTAACCGGAATCGAGGTCTTTGACCTGAAGGGATGTCATAACGTCACATCTCCCAGATAGGCTTTCATGACAGTGGGATCGGATGTCACCGCATCGAAATTGCCTTCGGCGATCACCTTGCCCGCGTCCATGACGATCATCCGATCACAGATCGACTGGGTCAGTTCCATGTCGTGTTCGATGACGCAAATACTGACACCTCGCTCGCGTAGCCTGCGTATTGCGGCCAGAATGATCTCTCGCAATCGCGGATGCACACCGGCGGCGACCTCATCTAGAAACACGACCTTCGGATCACGCATCAGGATTCGCCCCATTTCCAGTAGACGCTGCTGCCCGCCAGACAGATCCCGCGCTTGATGATGCGCCATGTGCTGTAGTTCGAGCAGCTCCAGCACCTGCTCCGCACGCGATGGTGCGGTAGCCCAGTTTTCCTCCACCGTGGCGGCCAACAGGTTTTCAAAGAGCGTCATGTTCCAGAACAGCATGGGTATCTGGAACGTGCGCGCGACGCCCGCTCTGGCAATCAGATGTGTAGGACGCCCTACGATGTCTTCACCAAACAATCGGATTTTTCCGCTGTCGGGTTTGAGCACGCCAGTCAACAGATTGAACAACGTGCTCTTTCCGCTGCCATTCGGTCCGATAAAACCGATGACTTCTCCCGCATTGATGGTGAAGTCGATGCCGTGTACTGCCACTAGGCCGCCGAATGTGCGACGCAATGCGCTCACGTCAATGACTGTCATGGCGGGCCTCCTTCGGCGTCGCGGCATCGGCGCGCGGCGCTTTGTGGTGCATATCCCCCACCACACCGCCAATGACTTGGTTGAGAACGCCTCGTTTTCGAGCCCCTGGCAATAGACTGACCAAACCATTGGGCAGCACGAGTACCACGCCCATTACCAGTACGCCGATGAACACCAGATACCACGTGTTGCCGCCGAAATGCGCCGAAAACTGCTCGCTGAGAAAATACAGTACCGCCGCTCCTACTGCCGGCCCCCACAAGGTGCCGAGCCCGCCCAGCAGCACCATGACGACCATTTGATCTGTAAGAATGGTGTTCAGCACGCTGTCGGGATTAATGAACGTAATCCAGTAAGCATTGATGCCTCCCAGCACAGCCGGGATGACAGCACTGAGCACAAATGCCTGGATTTTGACGCGGTCGGCATTGATGCCCTGCATACGCGCCGCGATCTCACTATCACGCACGGCTTTGACCCGATAGCCGAACCGCGAACGCTCAAGCAAGACATAGCAAACGACATAGGCCACCACCGTGGCCCCGAGCATCGTGAAATAGAAAAATGCAGAACTGGTATTGGGGGGTAGCGACAGCCCATAGCTGCCCCCTGTGAACGGCACGACCGTGGCGAACTCTCGGATAGCTTCACCAAGCGCCCACGTGCCGATCGCAAAATAGGCGCCCCGCAGCTTGAGTACCGGCCAACCCACGATTGCCGCCAACCCGCCGGCAATGACCGCACCCACCGGCAGCGTAGCAAAGAAATTCCAGTTGTAATCCGGTTGCATCAGAATGGCCGTGCTGTAGGCGCCAATGCCAAAAAAAGCGACATGACCGAAACTGATGTATCCGGCATACCCACAAATGACATTCCAGGACAGCGCCAACCCTGCCCACATGATGATGCCTGTGCCAATCCGTATCCAATACGGTCCCGCCCAAAACGGCACTGACACGCAGATAGCCGCTAGAACGATAACCGCTACCTTACCGCCTACACCCGGACCTCGCCGGTCAGCGAATCGTTTCGATATCACACGGTTCTCCTGGCCAGACCGTTGGGCAGCAATAGCAGTATCAAGAACAACACCAGGAATACCGTCATCAGGGTGTAGTCGGCTCCCACATAGACGGTGACGAATGCCTGCAACATACCGAGGGCAAGTCCCGATACCAGCACCCCCATCACCGAGCCCAAGCCCGCAAGCACCACGACAAAAAATGCGAATAGCGTATAGCGCAGGCCGACTTGGGGCGTCGTGGAATACACGGCCCCCACCAGCACGCCTGCCATGCCGGTGACACCGACGTACAAAGCGTAGACGAACGTGCTCATGCGTTTGACGTTGACACCCATCAAGCCGGCAGAGTCTTTGTTCTGCGCCATGGCTCGGATGGCGAGGCCCAATCGGGTGAAATACAGGAAGACGAGCAGCGCCATCGCCAGCACAAGCGCAAAAACGAATCCGGCCGCCCGAACGATGGGTATCGATATACCCATTACGTGCCACACCCCCTGGAGAAACTCTGTTTGCACTGCCTTGGGGGTATAGCCAAACGTAGCGAGCAGGCCTCCACGTATCGCCGTTTCGATCCCGAAGGTAAATGCCAGCGCCATCAATGCCGGCAACGCGTAGTTGCTGGTTCGAACCCTATAGATGAAGGGGCCGATCAGCCAACCCATCAGCCCAAAAACCACCAAGACGATGGGTAACATGAGCAGCGGCTCAATGCCGAATACCTCTCGACCGATGACAGCCGCGTAGGCACCCAACACGACCCACATCCCTATCGCGAGATCGACGACATCCAGCACGCCGAACGACAGCGCGAAACCCATGCTGATTGCCACATACAACCCGCCGATGAGAAGGCCTGTCACCAGGGTTTGGACGAAGATTTCCATGGCCTTGCAGTCCTCCCGGCAGGTCAGTATCGGTTGACGTGAATTTTGCAGGGTACTCGGCATTCGGCAAAGGAAAGCAGCATCAACGAGGCGTCTGATCCGCTGCATTCGCTTCAGGTTTAAACGAATCCCGAGCGATGGTCAAGATCGTGTTTTCCTCAATACGCTCCCACCATCCTACCGTGCTCAAGGTGCAGGACACGATCCCCACTCGCTATCGTTTCAGGCCGATGCGCAATGATGATCCGCGTCATTCGCAATGACCTTACCTCAGCATTCACCTCGCGCTCGCAAGCGATATTGAAACGGGATCTTTCCCCCGCTGAGTTCCACGGGAATCGCCATGCCCGTCTTCCAGTGTCGCACTCACCTTTCCCGCATCGGCCGAAGCCACACGAGCATTGATCCGCTGTGAATCGTGGTCTGGAACCTCATCGAACAAGAACGCATCCCAGAGCACACTTGTTTGAGAGCCTGTATCCAACATCATCTTGATGGCCTTGCCGTTAACCAACACGTGAACGGTAGGATTGGCCTTACTCTGCATATCGTCGTACTGCATTGCGCTTTCGAAGAATGCAGGATGAGATGTCCAGCCAGCAGTGCAACTTTCCGTACTCGAAAATGCGCGAACAGAAGTACTAAGCGTTCCTAGCAGTAAGAGCAGAGCCGTAGCTTTGATGATTTTCATTGCGATACAACCTATTCTGCGATAACCAGACTCTAGAAATACCGTCTATGCGACGGTAAGGGCTTGAACAAACAGCGATGCACGACATTAAAATTTCCGCAGCAATTATGAGAAATTACTGCCATGGCCCACAAGGGGAATTGGTCTGATAATGCAGCTAAGAACGTGGATCAAAACGCGCATCGTGACCGCACCGGGCCATCAGACTGAAATGCGAGTTTGCAAATAGAGGTCTCTACGACCGCACTATTCAAATGACCCATGAATTGGGAAATTCCACTCACACTTGCCGAATACGCACCGCAGACGCATCGAGCTCGCGACGACACAAGGGAAGCAATACCGAGTTGCCCCAATCGTGATCGTGCAATAGGCTGGATTGATACAGATATCTCTTTCTAGGGATGCACTGAGTATAGGAGCGTTGAATGCAGAGGCAGAAGATCCCCGCACATCCGAAAAGACGCACTCAGATTGATGTCCATATAACGCGATCAGCTACGTGACGCATCGCCGCAGTTGCTGGCCGCTATGCGCACCGGTCGTCATGCCATCCGCCCAAGCCAGCACACCATTGACCGCGACATGCGCTATGCCGCACGCTGGCCGTATCGGTTCACCGTATCCAAAACCGGCATCAACAGTGCGTGCATCGAAGACCGTGATATCGGCGCACGCCCCCGGCTCAATCACCCCGCGACCGCTGAAGCCAAACTTGGCCGCCGACAACCCAGTCATTTTATGCACGGCGACTTCCAGCGAGAACAGGCCTCTGCCTCGTGCATAATGGCCTAGCACTCGGGGAAATGCTCCCCACAGCCGCGGATGCGGCTGGTTGTCATGCGGCAGGCCGTCCGAGCCGATCATGGTGCAAGGGAATGTCAGAATGCGCTCCACGTCTTGTTCGTCCATGGAGAAATAGATCGCTCCACCCGGCATCAGACGTTGTGTGGCCTCGTCGCGACCGACTCCCAGAATTGCAGCGATGTCGTCGAGATCTTGTCCAGCTAATTCCGGGTGAGGGGTAGACCACGTGACAATGACGCGATCACAGCGGCGCGTGCGCCAGACCTCCAACACGGTCGAGCCCGCGTGATAAGGGTAGCAGTCCAAGCAAACGGGCTGCATACGCATGGCACGCTCGATGTATGGCAGCGTCTCGTGGGAACGGCCGAAATTGCGTGCGCCGCTCAGCTTGTGATGCGAAATCACGACTGGCACATCAAGTCGACGGCCAATCTCGAACGTCTCGGCCAGGGCCTCCATGATGCCGTCCGACTCGTCGCGCATGTGGGTGCAATAAATACCATCGTATGCGCGCAGGTCCTCACATACTCGGACTACTTCATCTATAGTGGCCGACATGGCCGTGGTGTAAGCCAAACCCGTCGAGATGCCGATAGCCCCGGCCTTGAGCGCCTGCACAGCAAGCGTGCGCATGTGCGCGATCTCGGTATCCGACGCTGCCGCGCCTAGATCTTCCATCGCTGCCACGCGTAAGGTGGTGTGCCCGACAAGCGCGGCGAAATTCACCGCCGGTGGTCGCCGGCACAACGCGTCGAGATATCTGTCAAATGACGAGTAACGAAACCAATCGCCGCTACGATCAAGCAAATCCAGCGGCGGCGTGACAGGTTGTGGCACCGTTCGCGGCATGGGAGCCAAAGAGATGCCGCAGTTGCCAACCACCACCGTCGTCACGCCCTGCGAAAGCTTGGGCGTCATATCAGGGCTGGACAGCAACATGCGGTCATCATGGGCGTGCGAATCGATGAAGCCGGGCGCGACAATCAAACCCGCGACGTCGACGATTTGGCGAGCGGGTTCGCCCGACAAGTCGCCGATCGCCTCAATGTAGCGGCCTACGATGCCAACATCCGCATCGCGGCGTGGTGCACCGGTTCCGTCGATGACGGTCCCGTGTTTGAATATCAAGTCGAACATCAGCCAGCCCCGATCTCAGCGCAAGTTGCCCAGTTGTACCCGGGTCTCCCAGCGACCGTCCTCTGTCCGCACGAGCGCCTGGCTGTAGAGATAAGCCGTTGTGCAGGCATGTCGCGGTAGCAGCATCACACGGTCACCGACGTCCAAACCAGCGCCGTCCACCACGACGTGCTCCTCATTCATCATCAGGATCGGGCTGTCCCAACGAAAACGGTCGGCCATTGGCTTGTCTGGAGAGATCGCCTTCGAACCCGCATCAAGCGTCACGCGCGAGCCATGCCGCGACACTACAGTTGCGAGCACGAACGCCGCAGGCTTGCACCGCAGATGCGGTAGATCGGCGTCGTGCTGTGAACTGGAGTAAACCCAACTACCGGGTCCGACATAGGTCGCCAAGTCATGCGGCCAAAGGTCAAAACTATAGCTGGCACCAGCGACCACCTCGATGGCAAGCCCAGCGTCGCGGCCCTGCGCAACAAGCGTGCGGATCTGATCGGCGATCGCACCTACTTTGCTACGACGCAGTTCGATGTCACGGTCCTGGATATGGCCGTCGTAGACGTGCCATCCACCGAAGGAGCCCAGCGCGCGTGCTGCAACCGCCAGCTCCAGCGCCCCGACGTCGATGGCAGTACCCGTGCGCCCCATGCCAGGATCCAGGTCGACGTGTAGGTGCAGGTTGAGTGGCCAGCGATTTGGTTGCACCGATTGCCGCCAGGCCTCAAGGCCCTGGGGGGAGTCTACGAGAGCACCGAGCGACGCTTGCGGATACGACCCGGCTAACGAAAAATAGGCGGCCAGGTGCTGCGCATTCACAGTGGGGTAAGCCCATAACACTCTGGTGGCACCTGCATCTAAGGCCATCCGCGCTTCCGCGACGGTGGCGACTTTGAAGGCTGTGACACCGGCCTCGACCAGTCGGGTCACGATCCAACTGGCCCGATGCGTCTTGACATGCGGCATCAGCCGTCCGATGTCGCCGCAGCGCTCGACCATGGCTCGAAGATTATGCAGAAGCGCATCCTCGAAGACAACTAGACAAGGCGTAGCGATGTCCGCTGGCGGGCAGTCATGCGGTTCCAACGCATCCGTTCTATGTAGACAAGAGAAGGTCGTAGTCATCTCGTGAAATCTCGTTGGGAATGGTGTCTTCGTCTCAGACAGCGGGCTTGTACGCGGTCACTTCGATCTCCACGAGAGCATCCACCATCAATCTCGCCTGCACCGTCGAGCGAGCAGGTCGGTGAGCCCCGAAACACTCCATGTAGATTTGGTTGAACGCGGCAAAATCCCCAGCATCAGCCAGCCAGACCGTGATCTTGGCAACGTCCTGGAGCGAGCAATCCGCCAAGGCCAGCGCAGCCTCGACACGCCGAAAGACTTGCCGTGTCTGACCTGCGATTCCACCTTCCACAATCGTGCCTGCATCGCTCAGAGGAACTTGCCCTGATACGAACACGAAATCACCAGCGCGCGTTGCAGGTGAAAGCGGGCGGGCTTCACCATCAGAAGAGAGAGGTGCATGTCCTAGGGTTTGTACGAGCATGAAAGTCTCCTGTAAATTGGTAATAATATTACACGCAATATTGTGAATTAGATGCAAAACACCCAAATCACCGGATTAATTTTTATATCAGGGCCGCCACTCATGTCTTGAATGTAAATTAATTACATGTCTCGGATGATCCTTACCGCTCCGTATCAGGTTGAAATCCATCATGAAAAAACTCTTGCTGTTCGTCGCCCCTCTTATTGGTTTTATTACCTCGCCGGTCCACGCGACCGATCCCGCCGACTCATGGCCTAACAAGCCAATCACCGTGATCGTGAACTCAGCGGCAGGTGGGTCTGCCGATGTGCTTACCCGCATCGTCTTCAACGAGTTGGCCAAAGAGCTGAATACTTCATTTGTGATCGAGAATCGGCCAGGCGCGGGTGGAACTATTGCCATGTCAGCCATCAAACGCCAAAAGCCGGACGGCTACACATTAGGCTATGCGAACGTCAATACGTTGAGCGTGAATCCATCACTGTTCAAGCACCTGCCATATGACGCCAATAAAGATTTCGAGCCTGTCGGCCTGATGTTCAATCTTTACAACGTACTGGCCGTGCGCGCCGATCATCCGGCAAAAACAGCACCGGATTTATTTAGCTACGCGAAAGAAAATCCTGGGAAACTCTCTTACGGTGCCTCGGGTATCGGCACCAGTGGTCACATTGGTGGAGAATTGCTCCGAAGCATGGCAAACCTCGATGTGCAATTTGTGCCTTACCAGGGCGATCCCCAATCTTTACAGGATCTGATCGGAGGCCGGATCGAATACAGCATCAGCAACTCATCGGTCGTGATGCCGTTAGTTGATAGTGGCAAGCTGAGGGCGCTGGCAATAACCTCTCTGAAGCGGGTTCCGCTATACCCGGATCTGCCCACCTTCGATGAATCCGGCATCAAGGGTTATGAGAATGTGTCCTGGGGAGGGATCGTCGTACCCAAGGGGACCCCGCAAAGTATTGTCGATAAACTCAATACCTCAATGAATAAGGCACTGCGTACGAATGCCGTGCAGGATCCCATGAGCAAGCTTGGGGCTGTTGCCGTTCCCGGATCGCCTGAGGACTTCCGTACACTCATCAATAGCGAGCAGATAAAATATCGAAATCTCATTGAATCCGCCAAAATTCCAAAACTTGATTAATGTGTTTTAGGACGTGGCGATAATGGCCAAATCAACAACGATGTGCCTGCTATAGTTGGGCATTTACGCCATGCCGCATGCGCGGAGGCTGGAGTACCTGACTACCCCAGCCGAACTAAATGAGGCAGGTATGGCCGGCGCCCATTCATAATGCCTATCAGCGCGAACAATCTACTCCAAGAGCTTCAGGAACGCTTGCCGAGCCTGTCTCCGTCGCAGGGCCTGGTGGCCCGAGTGATCCTTTCTGACCCGCAGGCGGCGGCCGTCGCCACTGTCGAAGAGCTGGCCAAAAGGGCAGGAGTATCCATGCCCACGATCGTCCGGACCTGCCGAAGTTTTGGCTATATTTCCGTGCGCGATTTTATGGTTGCCCTTGCGCAAAGCTATGCCGCCAATGGATCGCATTTGCATCGCAGCGTACTCGCAACCGATAGCACTGCGGATGTCGCTAGCAAAGTGATTCACGGCGCAATTTCGTCATTTCGAGAATTGATTCAGAGTATCGACGCGAAAGTGATCGACGATATCACTGATCGTATGGCTATCGCAGAACGTATCGACTGCTATTGCGTCGGCGCAGCCTCGACTTTCATCGCCAACGAATTACAAAGTCGACTCTTTCGATTGCGCGTGCAGTCCAACGCGATTTTTGATGCTCACCAACAACTGGTCTCGGCCAGCACGCTCGGCCCCAGAGGAATTGCATTCATTATCTCGCATGTCGGTCGCATGCCGTACACGCTCGACGCAGCGCGTTATGCACGTACTCACGGTGCAACCGTCATCGCCTTGACGCAGTCCGGCAGTCCTTTGGCCGAGGTGGCGGATTTGGTGCTCGCCATCTCAGGGCCTCAGGATCCGCTTCGCCCTGTGGGGACCGAAACGCACCTCGCCCATCTCATTATCATTGAGATTTTGATGGTGCGTTTGGCACAGAAGCTAGGCCCCGTCGCAGTGCATGATCTTCAGCACTTCAAGCAATTGATGCAAGAGTACGGATTCGACAGCAACATTAATGCGGTCGACAGCGAAAGCAAGCCCATAAAGTCTGGGTAAAGAAAACCCATCTGTACACAACAGACGGGCGTCTCCCACCAAGAGGGCTACGAGTCAGGCGCCAGGTAACGCGCCCCAAGCCAGCCCCCATCTACAACCAAAATCTGTCCTGTGATAAACGAGGCATCCGGCGAACACAGAAACGCGGCGGCGCCGGCCACATCCTGCGGTGTGCCATTGCGACGCAAGGCCGTTGCGTCGCACATGATGCGCTGGTACCACGTATTCTGCTCGATGCGCTCTCGCGTAAGGTCGGTCTCGATCACTCCCGGGGCGATGCCATTGACACGAATGCCGCGCGGTCCCAGGTCGGCAGCGAGCTGTCGTGTCATCTGAGCCAGCCCCGCCTTGCTCACCGAGTAAGGTAGCGAGCCAGGAAATCCCACTAACCCGAACACCGAGGTCATATTGATGATGACTGCGTCACCCGGCGTGAGCACAGGCAGAAGATCGCGGCACATCCGAAAAGACGCGCTCAGATTGATGTCCATATAACGCGACCAATCCGCATCGCTCGTCTGATCGATCGGCTTGGCGTTTCCGATACCTGCGTTGTTGATCAGAAAGTCCAGCGACGTGCCTTGAAAGTGCTCGGCCATACGAAGCGACACGGCGGGGTCGGACAGATCGGCCTGTATGGCGTCAATCTTTCCTCCACCCGCGCTTTCTACCGAGTCGAATGCTCGCATATCCAGGCCCACGACATGGGCGCCTTCACTTGCCAGTCGCGCGGCGATCGCAGCGCCAATACCGCGCGCCGCCCCCGTCACCAATGCCGTTTTCCCGGAAAATCGCATCGCTTACTCCTAATTCAGCCGTGCCAGCAAACCCGCCATCAGGCGAGCACGCTCAACCAGGCTGTCTTCTTCAATGTATTCATTCAAGGTGTGCATGCCCGCGCCTCGCAGGCCCAAACCGTCGAGCGTATTCATGCCCAGCGCGCCCGTAAAATTGCCGTCTGAACCACCGCCGGACAACTGATGCGGCAGTGAAAATCCAATGCGACCCGCCTCTTCTTTTGCCACCTCGTACAGCTGCATCGTGCCGTCGGTCGTATCCCAGATCGGGCGAGTCGCAGTGACTTCGACGCTGAAACTCGCACCCGCGTTTTCAAATACCAGCGTTTTGGCGCGGCTGATCGCCATGTCCAGATCGGCTTGTGTTTTGGCCATCGACAAAGCCTCGCCCGTACATTCACGGGCGACGCAGTTCACCCATTTCCCGCCGTTGATGACGCCGACGCTAAACGTGAAATCCTCACAGGTCATTTGTTCGAGCTCGATCAATTTTTCCGCCATGACACGGATGGCAGATCGACCCTGGCTCAGATGCCCACCCGCGTGACTGGGTGTGCCAGTCGCTCGCAGGCTCATGCGCGCAATGGCATAACGACCGGTCACCACGCCCCCATTTGGGCGCGCCGGCTCCGGAATCAGCACGTATTTGTGGCGTGCGGCTTCGGTCTCGATCAGGGCGCGCGTAGACGGGCTGCCAATTTCTTCGTCGCTGGTAAAAAGCACGGTCACAGGCAGTCCGGTCGGAATACCCGCCGCCTTCAGTTGGCGCAGCGCTTCGAGCACGATGAAGTTGCCACCCTTCATGTCAAGAATACCCGGCCCATAGCACCGGCCGCCTTCGCGACGCCATGGCAATTGCTGCACCGTGTCCACGGGGTGCACCGTATCGAGATGCCCCATGGCCAGAATGCCCGGCTCCCCACTCTGCGAGAAAGTCGCCCGGATGCAATCGGCCATGCCCGCCATACCAGGAATGCGTTCGACCCGCCCTCCCATGGCAACCATCTCTTCGGCGGCGATCGTCATCATGCGATTGACCGCTGACGCGTCATAGCTGGGGCTTTCGCACTCGATCCATGATCGTAGGCGCGTCACCATGGATTCGGTGTCGAGGGGTAAAGCGGCGAGCTGTTGTTCCAGACTCATAATGGCCTAAGTGAAATGAGTGAATGTCGAACGGACTTAGTGAAAACTTCTTCCACCATCCACGGCAAGCGAGGTTCCGGTGATATAGCCCGCGGCGTCGTCAAGCATGAAGCCAATGGCGGTCGCGATCTCTTGAACTGTGCCCGCGCGCTTGATCAAGTAGCGATCGGAAATCTCCGCCATCGCCGCCCCCGGATCAACCGCGGTGCGCACCGAATCCTGCAGCATGGGCGTATCGACAATGCCCGGACATACGGTATTGACGCGAATGCCGTCGGCGGCCAGATCCATCGCCAGCGCCTTTCCAAACATCACCAGTGCGGCCTTGCTGCTGCAGTAGGCGGTGCGCTGCGCAAGCGGACGCAACCCCGCGGCCGACGCCACGTTCACAATGGCCGGATTGACCCCGCGTTTCAATGCCGGCAACGCGGCATGGCACACGTTGACGGGCCCCATGAGGTTCACGCCCAGCAACCGTTGCCAATCTTCAGCCGTCATCTGCTCGAAATCACGCAGCAGATCGACGCCCGCGCAGTTCACCAGGCCGTCCAGGCCATCGAGCCCTGCGACGAGTTGATCGACCCCGCGCCGGACCTGCGAGACGTCTGCCACGTCGGCGCTCGCGATGACGGGCGCCGCCCGCCCTTCGAAATGCGCCACAACGCGCTGCAAGCCGGCCTCATCGCGATCGAGCAAGCCGACTCGCGCGCCAATCGCCAATAGGTATTGGGTCGTTCCAAGCCCGATGCCGGAGGCCGCGCCGGTGACGATGATGCGTTTGCCGGACAGGGTCATGGCGCGGCGTGTTTGAGCGACCATGCAGCAACCTCGGCATGCGTCGCGAACCAGACATCGCCTTTGGCCTGAGCGCGCCGGATCACTTCTTCGAGGATCCAGATACGCGAACGATAGCCGATGATGTGCGGATGCATGGTGAGCTGAAACAAGCCACCATCTTCATAGGCTGCTTCAAACTCGCGCACAAAAATATCCAGTACATCGGTAGGCGCGGTGTAGGGCCTAAGCGACTGAAAGCGGTTCATCATGAAATACACGGCATCATCGCGCACCCACTCTACCGGCACTTCCACCACACCCGAGGGTTCGCCCTCGAGCATCAGTTCATAGCAGTTCTCGTCGGCCATCAAAGACGAGTCATACAACAATTCCATCTCTTTTTCTATCGCCAGCGTCGAGTCGCTGAAGTCCCATGACGGCGTGCGCAAGCCGACGGGTCGCTTGCCCGTGACGGCCTCCAACACATCGGCCGCACGCATCATCAGGTCGCGCTCGTCCTTGGCCGGCAGGACCGAGTTGAGTTCATGGATCCAGCCGTGAATGCCGATTTCGTGGCCATCGGCAGTCAGGCTGCGCTGCTCGTCCGGATACAGTTTAGCCACGACCGCCGGCACATAAAAACTGGCGCGCACATCGAAGCGGGCAAGGAGCTTCTGAATGCGCGGCACGGCCACACGAGAGCCATACTGCCCCCACGACAGACGACCTATCGACTTGCCGCCATCGCGCAATTCGTTTGAATCGTGATCGGAATCGAATGAGAGCGCGACGGCACAGCGTGCGCCATCGGGCCAATGCGTGGGATGCAGCGAACGTCCTGCGCGTACACGATCCACCAGCTTCTGCCAGTGCGCATCGGGCCATTGCCAGGGTTCGAGGGACGTGTGTTCAGACATGAGCGTTCTCCGTGTGAGCGATCAGCGCAAGGGGCGACCGCTGGTTTCTTTCAGGCGCAGCACGACGATCACTGAGATGAGCGCGGCGGGCATGAGGTACAGATAGGTGGGTGCCACCGGTGAACCCGTTGCGTCAATGAGCCATGTCGCCATGAAGGGTGCGAAGCCGCCGAACACAGCAGCCGCAACCGTGTAGCCGGCAGACATCCACGTCGAGCGCAGATGTGTCGGGAAAATTTCCGAGATGGCGGCAGGACCGGGGCCGGAATAAAGCGCCAGTAATACACCCAGCAGAATCTGGATCGGCATCACCACCGCGATGCCGCCGATGTTGGCCATCAACGAAAACAGAGGCCAGGCCAGCACGCCAATACCAATCGCGCTGGCAAGCAACAACGGCCGACGCCCCACGCGATCGGACAACGCCCCCCACAGGGGAATGGCGATGACCATGGCAATGAGACCGACGGTGTTGCACCATAACGCCTGCGAAGGCGTGAGGCCGGCGTACCGCTGTGTGAACGTGGGCATCCACGCGAGCAGTGCGTAGTAAGCGACCGTCCAGAATATCGTGAACCCGAATGCCAACACGCCAAGTCCCAAACCGGAGACCACCGGCTCATTGACGGGGGCTTTACGCGTGGCCTGGAACGACGGCGTCTCGTCGACGTTGCGGCGAATGTAAACCCCAACTATCACCAGCACCACACCCAGGATAAACGGCACACGCCAACCCCAGGCCAGCATTTGTTCATTGGTGAGAACGGTGGTGATCAAGGCCGCAATAGCCGAACCCAGCAACGATCCGCCTGCCGTGCTGACTTGCTGAAAGCTGCCGAAGAAACCACGCCGCTCCGGGGGGGCCCACTCGATGATGAACGCGGTGGACGTCCCCCACTCGCCGCCCGCGGCGATGCCCTGGATGATACGCAAGGCCACTAGCAAGATAGGCGCCCAAATACCGATCGTTTCGTAGGATGGCAGCAGCCCGATGCCGATAGTGCCGAATGCCATCATGAAGATCGTAAGCACCAAGGCAACCTTGCGGCCGCGTACATCACCCATGCGTCCGATGACGATGCCGCCGAACGGCCGGGCCAGAAAACCGACACCGTAGGCGGCAAAAGCAGCCAATAACGATGCCGTGGGATCAGTGCCGGGAAAAAACTTGGCAGCGATCATCGTCGCCAGATAGGCGTAGACGCCAAAGTCGTACCACTCCAACATATTGCCGATGGAGGCGGCATAGATGGCTTTACGGGACTGGGCCGTCGAAACATCAGGCATAGATGGGGATGTGGTACCGGCTGCCATGAGTATTCCCTTTGTAAGGCACTACTTAGTAGCGCCAGTTATTGTATTGCAATGCAATACCTGGTATTTTCATACAATAATATTAGGCACTAGAAAGAGAACCGTCAATGCAAAGCCCCGCTACACCCCCTAGGGATAACCCGTTGTTTGTAAACGCTTTAGCTAAGGGCATGGAAGTATTGCGGGCGTTCACAGGCGCGGGCCGTTACCTGAGTCTCACAGAAATCGCCACGCGCAGTGGACTGGACAAAAGCACGGCCCAACGCATGTCTCATACGATGCATCAACTGGGCTATCTGGAAAAATGTGCAGACACGCGTCGCTATGCGCTGGGCCGCCAGTTGCTGGATTTTTCGTTCCAGTATGTGCGCACCAACCCGCTGGTCGAAGTGGCCACCCCACACCTTATCGAGTTACGCCGCGAGTGCGAAGAGCGCGTCGATCTGAGCCTGTTCGACAGGACAACGCTGGTCTATGTCATTCGCCTGCAAAGCAAGCGAGAAAAGTTTTACACCACACTCGTAGGTCGGCGTATGCCCGTTTTTTGCAGCGCGGGTGGACGCGCCATGCTGGCAAAACTGCCCGAGGAGGAAGCACTGCAGATCGTCTTGGCTAGCACGCGTACGCCCCTCACCCCCCACTCAATCACGGATGTGGACGCGATCATGGCCAAGATCGCCGCAGCCAGGAAAGACGGCTATGCGATGGCGGTGCAGGAATCGATCGTGGGCGAACTCACTCTGGGAGCCGCGGTACTAGACGAAGACGGCAGACCGGCGGGAGCGGTGCATATCGCCGCGTCGCTACACGAATGGGAGCCTGAAAAATTCGCCGCCCGCATGCTGCCCGGTCTGCTCAAGACCGTGCACGTGCTGAATCAGCGCGTGCAATGAATTTTTTGCCGATGACGGCGGCGAGTTCTGGGATGTTTGCCGGCCCTGTGTGCCTACATGGGATCAGTCAACGACCGATTTCAGACTGTACTCGGCGGGATCTAACACCGGCAGTTCATTGCCAGGTAAGTGCTTCTGAAAGTATTCGACCAGTGGTACCGCATAGGCCACCGAACTGTCTTCATGCACGCCAGGATCTGCCGCGATAGCTTGGGCGAACGTGTCGTAGCCATCCTTGCCCAGGGCGGTGAACGAGTTGGTCACGACACGATAGTTGGCGTTCTTATCAATGGGCCCCCAGGTGCCCGTAGTGCGATCCTTGACTTCCACACCCTGGATGCGGCTGCCCCGAGGCTGACTCTTGTACACGTCGAAACGCAGATGCGACGCATACGGGAATGCGCCCGTCGAGCCCGAGGTCAACGCATATTGCGCGGCGTCTTCCAGAACTGCGATCACACCATCGCCGCGCAGGGTGACGGTAGCCACAGTGTTTGAGAACGGCAGCATGGTGTATGCGTCGGCCACAGAAAATGGACCTTGCAGGAACTGCGTACGCACCCCGCCAGCATTCTGGATCGCGATATCCGCGCGCGGCATATATTTCAGGAACGCATCGGCCACATAGTAGGCGGCATAGCTGCCGGTAGGCGTACTGCCGGCCGCGAAAGCCGCTGGAATGCGATCGAACGGCAGTGTCTGCGCCACCGAGCCCAGCGTCTGCTGACGGAAATCTTCGAGCTCCTTGGCGTATGGGGCGAGAATAGCCTCAACAGCGGGATCTGGCTCCTGCAGCGTGAGCGTTTGCGACGTGTCGATCAATGCGGCGATCTCGGCTTCGCGCCCGGCGCTCACGGCGACAAACTCGCCTTGTGCATTGGCTTCGAGAAACGGCTTGTCCAGGGGCAGCACGATGCTGCCCTCGGCGACCAGCACGTTACCCTGCGGGTCGAACTCGACATTCAGCACCCCCAGACCATGCGCCATCTCCCAAGCCTGAGCGATATAGACCGGTTTGCCGTCCGGCGCCGACACGACGGTCGGGTAAGCACCATCGACTTCCAGCCCCATCGCCGCTAATTCACCTGTCGAATCCAGCAGTTCATGCGTATCACCACCAATGACCACGTCGATATCGTCCACCTGCTGGCCCAGCGCGATATCGCCGTCATAACCCAGGTGGCTGAGCACAACGATCTTGTTAATCCCTTGCGCCGCCAGCTCGGCAACGTTCTCGCGCACTGTCGAGATCTCTTCCGTGAATTCCACCGCATCGGTCACCATCGATGAGTTCACGGTTTTTTCCACTTTCAAGATGCCGATCACGCCTACCTTCTGGCCGTTCATTTCCCGAATGACATAGGGCTTGATCGGCGCGCCATACAGAGGGCTACGCGATGTCGGTTTCACGTTGGCACCGAGAATCGGGAACGTGGCTATGTCGACCAGGCCGCGCAGCACGGCCTCGCCTTCGTCAAATTCGTGATTACCCAACTGGTAAGCATCCAGCCCCAGCGCATTGAACAGTTTGAAGTCGGGTTCGCCCTTAAACAGGCTGAAGTACAACGTGCCATTCAGTTCGCCACTGTTCAGTACCAGTGTGTCTGGCGTACGCAGGCGATCAATCACGCCGGCCAAACGTGAAAAGCCGCCCATCTGTACGCGCGCCATGGCGTTCCCCAACTGCAGGTCGTACGCGCTGCCGTCCAGATGCGAGTGATGGTCGTTGGTGTGCAAAATCTGCAACGAGTAGTTGGTGGCCTGCGGCGGCAGATTGTCATCATCATCACCATCGCTACCGCAGGCTGCCAGCAGCGCCAAGCTCAGTAAACCGCTGCTCAGGACTAATCGACGACCAAACATGAGTGCCTTCCTTGTTATGGAGTTCCGCGACGCGAATGGAACGATGCAAGGAATCTAGGGGCGCAACTTTACATGCGCATGACTCAAGCTCTAAAAGAAAAACCCAGACAGGTTATTTGCCTGTCTGGGTTCTTTTACGTGGACCGCTGAGGTGCGATTCAGAACGGAATATCGTCATCCATATCCGCGAGGTTCGCCGCCGCGCCCGCCGCCGGCGCGGCAGCTGCCGAGGCCGGACGCTGGGCGGGCGGGCGTTGAGCCGGGGCGCGCTGCTGACGCGGTGCGCTTTCGTCGTAGCCACCGCCACCGTAACCGCCCTCGCCGCCGCCTTCACGGCCACCCAGCATTTGCATTTGATCAGCAACGATTTCCGTACTGTAGCGATCAGCGCCGGTGTCCTTATCTTGCCATTTACGGGTTTTCAGACGACCTTCAATGTAGACCGGGCGGCCTTTCTTCAGGTATTCGCCCGCGATTTCAGCCAAGCGGTTGTACATGACGACGCGGTGCCACTCGGTTTCCTCGCGACGCTCGCCGCTGGCCTTGTCTTTCCACTGCGAGGTCGTCGCGATGGAGACGTTGCAAATCGCCGCGCCATCCGGGCTGTAACGCACTTCGGGGTCGCGCCCCAGGTTGCCGACGAGAATGACTTTATTAACCGATGCCATGACGATTTTCCTCTGGTGCCCACGAACAACTAACGTTGCCCAATGGACATAAATTTGCAGAATTTTCCGAACTTGCCAGAGCTAACCTGAAATGGTTTCAAGCTCTGGTTCTTATAGTGCCGGGGGATGAACGTATCCAGTCGTACAGAACGTACGGCTGTCCCCAATGAGGCAATATCGTAAGCTTACCGCACGTTGTCATGATTCTACGAGGCTGCGCGCCGAAACGTCTCACATCACGCTTGCAACAAACACAAATGAGAATTTTTCTCGTTTATATAAAATAATTGCATTCCGGCCTGTTCGCGCAACGTTGACCTCGGTTAACAGCCGTGCTTTAATTTCGGTAACGCACCCACCACACGTGCCTTGAAAAAGGCAGTGCAAAAGGTGGGTTTTTCATTGGGCGTTCCGGAAACCCGACATTCATGCCGGGGCAGAAAGGGGCGCCGCCAAAAGGCTATAGGATTGGTCTGATTCGACCGATTGCCTGGTTGAACTCCCAGCACCTCTCAGCTGAAGCACTTCTCGCAAAGCTCGAGACAGCGGGCATGGCCATTAACCGTTCAACAGCCTTACCGTATATGCATATGGTGGGCGGCTATCGCCTCAAAGGCTATTGGTTTCATCTTAGAGACTCAAACGGAGCATTCCCTGCCGGAACAACGTTTGATGATGTGATCGCCAGATACGAATTTGATCGCGCCTTGCGATTAATAACTTGGCAATCGCTCGACCAAATCGAGGTTGCTGTTCACGCACGCATAGCCAGTTATTTAAGCGAGGCAGTGAATCCACATTGGTTCATGGAGGATTGTCTCTTTGCTCAAACACCCAATCCCGTCTACCCCAACGTCAAAAAAAAAAGAGGTAGACCGCGCGCATAAGCGTGCTTACGTCGCGCACTATCGGAAACAGTACACCTATCCTCCTGTGCCACCCAGCTGGACTACCTGTGAATGCCTTAGCTTCGGCGCATGGTCCAAGACATTCAGCCTCCTCGCCGATAAGACTCTCAAAGAAAACATCGCGAAATTCTTCAACGTGGACACAATCAATGTGTTTGGTTCGTGGCTTCACACGCTCACAGTGCTGCGAAATACGGTTGCGCATCATGGCCGCCTGTGGCGCATGCGCGTTGACGTAGTACCGATGGAATACCGACGTAAGCAGATCGGGGCGAGCGGTGACCGCAGTTTTTATCCGTTAGCGACGATCATCAATTACTTTTTGGACAACATTGGCTTTCTAAATGATTGGGCCTCGCGACTAGACGCGGTGTTTCACGCCTATCCCGCGATTAATAAAACAGATATAGGTTTTGGCCCAACCTGGAACAGCGCTCCCGGTTGGGTCCAATCGCAGAACATCAGTCAATACACTCCACCACCTCCTCCTGCATCACTCTCCAAAAACCGCAAAGAACGCAGAAGAGCAGAGTATTGTGTTAACCCTTAAAAGCCATCAAACCCCATCGCGGGATCGCTGATGCCATCCTCACCGGTCTCGACACGCCCCGCAAAGCGGCGACTCCACCCTGCCAGGGCTGGGCAAGTGACCGTGAAGTCGTACCAGCGTGAGCTGCCGCCGAGGTCCCAGTGGAGATCTTTCGACGCCCCCGCCCCTACCGTCTCACTCCAGGTCTCGCCATTGAAGTAGGCATTGGCCGTCACGACCAGGTCGGCGTTGCCATTTCCGGCGTTCATCATCGTGAGGTAGACGTTACCATTGGCCACGTCGTAGCACACACGCACCTCCGGTGCGGCAGCCGTCTGTGCGGCCTGGACGGCCAAATCGCCCGTGAACGCACGGTGAAATCCATTGGGACCCAAGACCCACAAGTCGTACTCACCGTTGTCGCCACCCGCTTCCCACACATCGTCCAATTGCTTGTCGGGCTGAACCATGTATCGACGCGGAATGCGGTCCAGATGCAGACGATCATAGACGTGGAAAACCGCAGCCTCCTTCCCCGAATTGGCAAAAATCAATTGCACGGTCGCTGCGCCCGCATCGGCGCGGGCGCTGACGTGCAACTCATACGGCAAAGCACGCGACGCACGGGTACCGGTATCCTGGTCCGGCACTGACTGAGGGTTGGGCAGCGGTACGGCGCCCAAGGCCTCTTGCGACAAAATCAACGCATCGGCGGCGTCTTTCGTCGTTCGGCCGGACAGCGTCGGCACTTCCTCGTTCGGCGTGGCGAAGTTAAACGCGCTGGTCAGGTCACCACACACGGCGCGGCGATACGGACTGATGTTGGTTTCTTCAATCCCAAAGCGCGCCTCCAAAAAGCGCAGGACCGAGGTATGGTCGAACTGCTGCGAGTTCACCCATCCGCCCTTGCTCCACGGTGAAATCACATACATCGGCACGCGGGGACCCGGACCATAGCAATCGCCATCCTGCGGTGGCATCCTGGCCCCATCGACGATGGGATGCGTGTAGTACTCGTAAGAAAGATCCTCGTCACTGAGCGTCGTCTTGCCCATTTTCGCGCCGGTTTCATCCATCGACGGCGCGCAAGGCGGAGGCACGTGATCGAAGTAACCGTCGTTCTCGTCAAAGTTCACGAGCAACACCGTCTTGCTCCAGACCTCGGGATTCGCCGTCAGCGCATCCAGGACTTCTTGCGTGTACCAAGCCCCTTGCGCGGGGCTTGAGGGCCCAGGATGCTCCGAGTATGTCGAAGGCGCCACAATCCAGATCACTTGGCGCAGCTTATTGTTCAACACGTCTTGCTTGAATGTCTCGAGGAAACCACCATCGGGCATCGTATTTGCAATGCCCTTGTACAGCGGTGCCACAGCGTCGTCGCTCTCCTCGTAGACGGGGTTATTTTCGACGTCGTGATAGACCGGTTTGCCAGAGTCCAGATTGGCTTGGCGATAAGCATCGAAGCCGACCAGCGAATTGTCGCCAAAGTTGCTTGGCATGTTTTGGTAGACCATCCACGTGACACCCGCCTCCTCGAGGCGCTCGGGATAAGTCTTCCAATTAAAGCCCGTCGTATTCAGATCCGTAGTCGTATTCAGCGAATCCCACACGTTGTTTACTACGACCTTCCCATCATCCGAGGTAGCGCCGTTCGTACCGGTCATGGAAAAGAGGCGATTAGAGTTGGTACCCCCATGCAACGAGCAGAAATACGAATCGCACAGCGTGAATGCGTCGGCCAACGCGAACTGGAACGGTATCTCCTGGCTTGTAAAGTAGCCCATCGATTCCTGATTTTTGTACCTGGGCCATTCGTTCATACGGCCGCAAGCCCATGCATCACGGGCATCCACCCATGAGTGTGGCGTACCGCTCACGCGCTGCGCATTACCGGCGTTTTGATCCAGGTGATAAGGCAGCACCAGCGCGCCGTCGGCATTTTTCTGTTGCCAGACGCTCAGGTCATCGGCCATCGGGATGGGGAATCGATCGCCAAATCCACGGACCCCCGATAGGGTGCCAAAGTAGTTGTCGAACGAGCGGTTCTCCTGCATCAAGATCACGACGTGTTCGACGTCCTTGATCGTGCCCGTCGCATTATTGGCCTCGATGGCCAGGGCGCGACGAATGCTGGGCGGAAACAGGCTGAGGGCCGCCGTGGAAAAAGTGGCGCCGACACCCGTGCGCAGAAAATTTCGTTTTGATTGATTGATAGTCATCTGAGTCTGCAACGCTTATCAAATACTTAAGGAGCACAACGCAGCGACACAGGCGCTGTGTTGTCAGGATTACCGCTGTCATTGGAGTCGTCGTCGCCGCTCCCACACCCTGCAAGAACACACGTGAATCCAATAAGCGCTAGCAACACTCGGGCGCGACGCGCGCATCTGGCGAACGCCCATTCAGTCGATTCTGGCTTCATAAGTTTGAGAGTTATGTCGTGAGGATTATTGAAAGCACAGTCGCGACGCCAACGGCTTTTCAGCGATGACTATGCATGGCTCTTTTCTGTCGAAGAGCGGGGAAGTCTATGGAGGGACGAAGACGGAACGATTACAGCAAGCGCTGGAATTCCGACGTTTTTGTCAACGTTTTTGGGCGAGCAGATTGAATTTGTAATAATGGCTTCTCGCCGCCATCGCGACCACGCGCGATCTCCTATGCGACGCCATCGCACAGGAAAACTTTCGTAAAAAAGAGAATAGAAATAAAACTGCGGTCAACGCAGCAAAAATATCAATCCCGCGTTTCCAGGACCTTGTTGATACGCAGCGCCAATAGCGTGCACACCGTGCCGGACAGCAGATAAATGCTGACAGCCACCAGGCCGAAACGTACCGACAAGCCTAACGCCACCAAGGGTGCGAATGCCGCGCCGACCAACCAGGCCATGTCTGTCGTCAGTGCGGCGCCCGTATAGCGATAACGCCGTGAGAAATTGGACGTCACGGTGCCAGAAGCTTGACCGTAAGACAGACCCAACAACACAAAGCCAATCAGAATGAAAGCGTTTTGTGCGGTTGGACTGCCGCCCAGCAGCCAGGGCGTAAACAAGGCGTAGACGCCGATTAATAGCGCCAACGCACCCAAGGTCGTCCGGCGCCCGATACGATCGGCCAACATGCCCGAGGCAATAATGCCCAGAATGCAAAGCACGGCCCCGATGATCTGCACGATCAAGACTTGGGGAATCTCCTGCGAGGCACGAATCGCGATCCATGACAGCGGAAACACCGTCACTAGATGGAACAGGGCATAGCTGGCCAACGCGGCAAAGGCGCCAATGAACAGGTTATAGCCTTGCTCACGCACCATCTCGCTGACCCTGATGGGCTCGAGCTCGCCTTCTTCGAGGAGTTGCGTGTATTCCTCGGTGACGACCAGGCGCAAGCGCGCAAAGAGCGCCACCACGTTGATGGCAAACGCGACAAAGAAGGGATAACGCCAGCCCCAAGACAGGAAATCGGCTTCGGTGAGGGTCACGTGCAGAAATAGAAACAGTGCACTGGCGACCATAAAGCCAACGGGTGCCCCCAACTGCCCCAGCATCGAATACCAACCGCGACGATTAGACGGTGCGTTGAGCGCCAACAACGACGGGAGCCCATCCCACGATCCGCCAAACGCCAGCCCCTGCATGCACCGAAATATCGACAGCAACACGATGGCATAGGCACCAATAACATCGTAACTGGGCAGGAATGCCATCCCCACCGTGGCCGTTCCCAGCAGGAACAACGCCACCGTCAATTTTGTGGCGCGCCCCCAATGGCGCTGCACAGCCATCGACAACGCCGTGCCGATGGGCCGCATGATGAAGGCAAACGAAAAAATCACGAATGACCAGAGCGTGCCTTCAAGCGGCGCCTCGAAGGGAAAAAAGACCCTGGGGAAAACCAATACGCAGGCGATACCGAATACAAAGAAATCGAAATACTCGGAGGCGCGCCCTACCACCACGCCGACGGCGATTTCGCCGGGAGCCACCTTGGCACGGCTACCGTGTCCGCCTGACAGGCCCGCCCCTGGTACGGGGGCAGTATGGCCAGGATATTGCGTAGTGCTCGACATGGGTTAGCTCGCAAGTGGAGGTTCTGGATACACCTTGTCTACGATCTTGCAACATACGGGTAGAAGGGTACGCGCATGTCAAGGAATGCCGCAAGCATCTTGGCATCAATCTGTGCACAAAACGTCGCTTTATGCAGATTTATACACGCGTAATGGTAGATTTTTCTTAACTTCCGAGGTAGTGTTGCATTTACTTCCCACGGTTACGTTTCGGGGTTTGGCTATGCCGTCTTTCCCAAGGTTCCGCGGATTGATCCTACTTGCCCTTTTGCCATTGCTGGCAGGGTGCAACGCAGTTCTGCTATCGCCGTCCGGCGATATCGCCCTGCAGCAACGCGATCTGGTCATCATCTCGACCGGGCTGATGCTATTGATCATCGTACCGGTCATCCTGCTGACATTTCTGTTCGCCTGGCGCTACCGGGAAAGCAACGAAACGGCTAACTACGACCCCGATTGGCATCATTCGACCGTGCTCGAGCTACTGATCTGGGCCGCCCCGCTGCTCATCATCATTGCGCTGGGCGCATTGACCTGGGTCAGTACCCACAAACTAGACCCCTATCGCCCGCTGACCAGGTTATCCGAGGGACGCGAGGTTCCCCCCAACACCAAGCCGCTCGTCATAGAAGTCGTCGCGCTGGACTGGAAGTGGCTGTTCCTCTATCCCGAGCAAGGCATCGCCAGCGTCAACGAAATGGCTGCTCCCGTTGATCGTCCGATTCAGTTCAAGATCACCTCGTCGGCCGTCATGAACTCCTTTTTTATTCCGGCCCTGGCTGGCCAGATTTACGCCATGCCGGGCATGCAAACTACTCTGCATGCCGTCATTAATCACCCCGGCGAATACGAGGGCCTGTCGGCCAATTACAGCGGATCGGGCTTCTCCGGCATGCGTTTCACGTTCCACGGCGTGGATCAGGCGGGTTTCGACAAGTGGGTCGCTGATGCGCGTGCCTCTAGCGATACGCTGAGTCGCGCCGCATACCTGCAACTAGAGCAACCCAGTGAACGCAATCCGGTGCAGCGCTATAACAGCGTGGCGCCGGACTTGTTCAGCGCCATCGTCAACCGCTGCGTGGAACCTAACCGTATGTGCATCAAGGACGTTATGGCCATTGATGCTCAGGGCGGTCTGGGTATCCCTGGCGCGTACAACGTGACGAGCCTGAGCCCTGCCGTACGCGAGCGCCTTGGCCTGACGCAAACGCCCCCGCGCCAGTATGTAGGCTCCATGTGCACGTCGACGGCGGAATTACTGCTCTGACAGGCGCGCACTTATGATCGTTACCCTGAGACCGAGATGACCGATCAATTCGACCTGACCAAGCTGATATTCGGTCGCCTGACCCTGGACTCTATTCCATATCATGAGCCCATTCTGGTCGTCACCTTTATCGTCGTCGCCATCGGTGCGATGCTCGTGCTGGGCGGCATTACCTACTTTGGCAAATGGGGTTACCTCTGGCGCGAATGGTTCACCAGTATCGATCACAAGAAGATCGGGGTCATGTATGTGATTCTGGGCATCATCATGCTGCTGCGCGGCTTCTCGGATGCCATCATGATGCGATCGCAGCAGGCGATCGCTTTCGGAGAATCCACCGGGTATTTGCCACCGCATCACTATGATCAGATATTCACCGCGCATGGTGTGATCATGATTTTCTTTGTGGCCATGCCATTGGTCACGGGATTGATGAACTACATCGTGCCCTTGCAGATCGGTGCGCGCGATGTGGCGTTTCCCTTTCTCAACAACTTCAGCTTCTGGATGACCGTCAGTGGCGTCATACTGGTCATGCTGTCACTGTTTGTCGGTGAATTTGCGAAGACAGGCTGGCTGGCGTATCCGCCCTTGTCAGGGATCGCGCACAGTCCGGATGTGGGGGTGGATTACTACCTGTGGGCGTTGCAGATAGCAGGGGTGGGGACACTGCTATCAGGCGTGAATTTGCTGGTGACCATCATCAAGATGCGCGCGCCCGGCATGACGTTGATGCGCATGCCCATTTTCACGTGGACCTCCCTATGCACCAATGTCCTGATCGTCGCGGCCTTTCCCGTCCTCACGGCTGTGCTGGGGTTGCTGGCCATGGATCGCTACGTCGGCACCAATTTCTTCACGGCGGATTTCGGCGGCAACGCGATGATGTACGTGAATTTGATCTGGATCTGGGGACACCCCGAGGTCTACATCCTGATCCTGCCCGCGTTTGGCATTTTCTCCGAGGTCGTCGCCACGTTCTGCCGCAAGCGCCTGTTTGGCTATGCGTCCATGGTGTATGCGACGGTCGTGATCACCGTACTGTCGTATCTGGTCTGGCTACATCACTTCTTTACGATGGGTTCAGGCGCGAGCGTGAACTCATTTTTCGGGATCACGACGATGATCATATCGATCCCGACCGGCGCCAAGATATTCAATTGGCTGTTCACGATGTACCGTGGGCGTATCCATTTTGACGTCCCGATGCTGTGGACCATGGGCTTCATGGTGACCTTTGTGATTGGCGGCATGACAGGTGTGCTGCTGGCAGTGCCGCCAGCGGATTTCATTCTGCACAACAGCTTGTTCCTGATTGCGCATTTCCATAACGTCATCATCGGCGGCGTGTTGTTCGGCCTGATGGCCGGCATCACCTACTGGTTTCCCAAGGCCTTCGGCTACAAGCTCGATCCTTTCTGGGGCAAATGCTCATTCTGGTTCTGGCTGGTGGGCTTTTATTTCGCCTTTATGCCGCTGTATGCGCTGGGGCTGATGGGGGTCACGCGCCGCGTGAATCATTTCGAAGACGCATCGCTGCAAATCTGGTTCCAGGTCGCCGCGTTCGGCGCCCTGCTGATCGCGCTGGGTATCGCCAGTTTCCTGATTCAGCTGGTCGTGAGCTACCGTCGACGCGAGTCTCTGCGTGACGTCACTGGCGACCCCTGGAATGGCCGCACGCTGGAGTGGTCTACGTCATCGCCACCGCCTCCATACAACTTTGCATTCACCCCCCGCGTGCATGACCAGGACGCGTGGTGGCAAATGAAGCAACATGGTTATCAGCGGCCGCAGACCGGCTTTATCCCGATACACATGCCTAAAAACACTTGGGCGGGCATCGTATTGGCGGGCATCAGCATGGTCATGGGGTTTGCACTGATCTGGCACATGTGGCCACTGGCCGTGCTGTCTTTCGCGGCGCTGATCATCGTGGCAATTACCCATACCTTCAACTACAAGCGCGACCACTACGTGCCGGCTGAAACAGTCGTGCAAACAGAGGCTGCACGCACCCGGTTGCTGGAACAACATGTCTGATACTTTGGCCCCCCCGTTGCCTGGCAGCGCGACGCCGCCCACCGAGCCGGTGTTTTACGTTCCTGGCGAACATCATGCCAAGAACGGCACACTGCTTGGGTTCTGGCTGTACTTGATGAGCGATTGCCTGATCTTCGCTTGCTTGTTCGCCACCTATGGCGTGCTCGGCCGCAACTATGCGGCGGGCCCATCCGGCGCGGATTTGTTCGACTTGCCGCTCTTGGCGCTAAGTACATCGCTACTGCTGGTCTCCTCCATCACGTACGGCTTTGCCATGCTGGAGATGCGTCAAAAACGCACCGGCATGGTGCAGTTGTGGCTGGCCATCACCGGCGTCCTGGGCATTGGCTTCTTGTCGCTGGAGGTGTATGAATTCACGCATATGATCGCCGAGGGTGCGGGGCCGCAGCGCAGTGCTTTCCTGTCGTCGTTCTTCACCCTGGTTGGCACGCATGGCCTGCACGTGACGTTCGGGACACTCTGGCTGATAACACTGATGGTGCAGGTGCACAAGCATGGCCTGATCCCTGAAAACCGTCGGCGCCTGATGTGCCTGTCGATGTTCTGGCACTTCCTGGATCTGATCTGGATCGGCGTGTTCACCTTTGTCTATCTGATGGGAGTGCTGCCATGACGACGCAAACCGATCATCTGTCGAACCTGGAGCTCGGATCGAATCATGGTCATGACGGCCACGGAGACGACGAGGCTGGCCACGGGACACTCAAGAGCTACCTCACCGGATTTGTACTAGCGGCCATTCTGACCGTCATCCCGTTCTGGCTGGTCATGGACAAGGTATTCGACTCCTCTCGCACCACGGCGCTGGTGCTGCTGGCCTTTGCGGCCGTACAGATAGTGGTGCATATCGTCTACTTTCTGCACCTGGATACCAAGTCCGAAAGCGGCTGGAATATGCTGGCGTTCATCTTTGCGCTGGTGCTCGTTGTCATCACGCTGAGCGGATCCCTCTGGATCATGTATCACTTGGATTCGAATATGATGCCCATGTCCGTTCACGACATGCGAAATATGCCCTGATGACCGCAGTAAAAGCAGAACCCGATTCCCCCTCTTCCCGTCCGCGCAGCACCTTGTCCCTGGTAGTTATGGGGGTGATTGCGCTCGCCATTTTCGTGGCGCTGTGCGCGCTCGGCACCTGGCAAGTCCATCGTCTGGCCTGGAAAGAAACCCTCATCGCGAATATCGATGCCCGCATACACTTGCCTGCCGCGCCTGCCCCACCGCGATCCGAATGGCCATCGTTGACCCGGGACAACGCCGAGTACCGCCATGTCACCGTCTCTGGCCATTATCAATATGATCGCCAGACACTGGTCCAGGCCGTGACGAACTTTGGTAGCGGCTATTGGGTCATGACGCCCCTGATGCTCGCCGACGGCAGTACGATTCTGGTGAATCGCGGCTTTGTCTTGCCCGAATGGCGCAAGAACGCAGCGGCCGAAAATCCGCCCCCGCTGGTCGCGCAGGTCACGGGATTACTACGCATGGGCGAGCCCAGCGAAGCCTTTCTGCGTAATAACGACCCCGGTGCCAATCGCTGGTATACGCGTGATCTGCAGGCCATCGCCGCGGCACGTGGCTTGACCGACGTGGCCCCTTATTTCGTTGATGCGGATGCGGCCAGCAGTGCCAACAACCGGGATCCTGTTCGTGCACCGGTCGGCGGATTAACGGTCGTGACCTTTGCCAACAGCCACCTGAGCTATGCGATTACCTGGTATGCGCTGGCGATTATGCTGCTTGTGGGCGTCTGGATCGTGGTGCGAGAGGAGCGTCGGCGACGCCAGCCGTCAGGACAAGGGCTTTAAGGCCCACGTCACGGCCAACCAAATCGCCGACAAGCCCGCTGCTGCCCAAAACACCGCATGTGTGCCCGCCTGGGCGGCGAGCCAGCCGCCGAGCGCGCCTCCACAAAATAGCCCCGCGGCCTGCGCCGTGTTGTAGAACCCGAGCGCCAGTCCCTTGTACTGGGCGGGCGCGACTCGCGACACTAACGAGGGCTGCAGGGCCTCCAGGATATTGAAGGCCACAAAGAATGCCGTCATCGCCACCGCCAGGGTATAAAACCCCTCGCTGGCGCCGGGTAACAGCGCGCACACGACGATCAGCCCCGCCACAGCCGCCCGCAACGCCCCCCGATGCGCACGACGACGTTCGGCCACGAAAATCACAGGCACCATCAAGACGAACGACACCAGGATGATGGGCAGATAGACCTTCCATAACGCCTGCGTGGGAAGACCGCCGGCATTGGCCAATAACGCCGGCACCACCACAAACAACGCCACCTGAATACAGTGCAGCACGAACACACCGAAATTCAGGCGCAGCAAATCGGCATGGGCCAGGACTTGGCGCGGACCGACGTTGTTCATGCTGCGAGCCTCGGTACGGGGGACCACGGGCACGAACCAGCGGGCCACAGCCAGACTGGCTACGCCCAGACAGCCGATCGTCCAGAACAGCCCCGGCAAGCCCCACCAGCCCACCAATACGGGCGCCAACACCAGCGACACGGCAAATGACAGGCCGATTGATCCACCCACCATGGCCATGGCGCGCGTGCGCACGGCGTCGCGGGTCGCATCAGCCAGCCAGGCCGTGATGGCAGCGGAAATCGCCCCCGCACCCTGAATAGCCCGGCCGATGGTGATCCAGAACACGTCTTGCGCCAAAGCGCACACGACACTGCCGGCGATAAACAGCAGGAGGCCGGCCACAACGACCGGGCGACGTCCCCAGCGGTCAGACGCCAACCCTAAAGGAATCTGCATGACGGCCTGCGTCAGGCCATACATGCCCAGCGCGAGGCCGACCCGAAACGGATCATCCCCCCCGGGTAAACCACGGGCAGCAACCGCAAATACGGGCAGCAGGAGGAACAGACCCAGCATCCGGCAGGCAAATAGTCCCGCTAGCGCAACACTGGCGCGCCTTTCCGACGGAGTTAACTTCAGTTTCGGTTCGACCGGCATGCAACAGGGATGGAAAAAGCCTCGGCGCGCTATAGTACCAAGTTGCCCTTTGAAACTGCTGAAAGACCCGATGAACGCGATACGCATCCGGGGTGCTCGCACCCACAACCTCAAAAACGTCTCGCTGGACTTGCCTCGCCACAAGCTGGTGGTAGTCACGGGCCTGTCTGGCTCTGGCAAATCGTCGCTCGCCTTTGACACCTTGTATGCCGAAGGGCAACGACGCTATGTCGAGAGCCTGTCGGCCTATGCACGGCAGTTTCTGCAGCTCATGGACAAGCCTGATGTCGACCTCATCGAGGGGTTGTCCCCTGCCATTTCGATCGAACAAAAGGCGGCGGGCCACAATCCGCGCTCGACCGTGGGCACCATCACAGAGATTCATGACTACCTCCGGTTGCTGTACGCCCGGGTAGGCACTCCCTACTGCCCCGACCACGGCCAGCCACTGCAGGCACAAAGCGTCAGTCAAATGGTCGATGCCGTGCTGACCTGGCCTACTGAAACACGCCTGGCGGTGTTGGCCCCCATCGCCCGAGGGCGCAAAGGCGGTTTTGAAGACGAATGCGCCAGCCTGCAGGCCCAGGGCTATGTGCGATTGCGCGTCGACGGGCAGATGCAGGAAATCAGTGAGATGGCGCCACTGAAGAAGAACGAAAAGCACGACATCGATGTCGTGATCGACCGATTGCGCATCAAGGCGGAAAGCAAACAGCGCCTGGCGGAAAGCTTCGAGACGGCCATGCAATTGGCCGATGGGCGCACGGTCGCGCTGGACATGGATTCCGACCGCGAACAGGTATTCTCCAGCCGCTACGCCTGTCCCGTTTGCAGTCACAGTTTGCCTGAACTCGAGCCGCGCCTGTTCAGTTTCAACAACCCCATGGGCGCCTGCCCTGCTTGTGACGGCATTGGCCAAGTCGGCTTTTTCGATCCCAGACGCGTGGTGGCATTCCCCGAACTCAGTCTGGCCTCGGGCGCAATCCGTGGCTGGGATCGTCGCAATTCCTTTACCCACTCGCTGCTGACCAGTCTGGCCGCACACTACGAGTTTGATATTGAAACACCCTTCGAAGAACTACCGGAGGACGTGCGCCACAAGGTTCTATACGGATCCGGCGAGGAAGAAATCGCGTTTCTGTACCTGAACGAGAAGGGCCGCAGCACTGTCAAGCGACATGCGTTCGAAGGCATCATCCCCAACCTGGAACGCCGTTGGCGAGACACCGACTCGACCACCGTACGCGAAGAATTGGGCAAGTATCGCAATATCAAGACCTGCCCGGACTGCGGCGGATCGCGTCTGCGGGCAGAAGCCCGTCATGTGCTGATCGGCACCGAACAGCGCGAAGGCGCGCGTCGTGGCCAGGCCATCTACGAGGTCGAGGCCATGCCGCTGTCAGACTGCCTGGCATGGTTTCGAGCCCTGACGCTAACGGGCGCCAAGCAAGAGATCGCGCAACGTATCGTGCGCGAAATCGAAGCGCGCCTGAGTTTTCTGAACAACGTCGGCCTGAATTATCTGTCGCTGGACCGCAGCGCCGACACCATCTCGGGCGGCGAAGCCCAGCGTATCCGTCTGGCTAGCCAGATCGGCTCCGGCCTGACGGGGGTTATGTATGTGCTGGACGAGCCCTCGATCGGTCTGCACCAACGCGACAACGACCGCCTGATCAGCACGCTGCAGCACTTGCGCGACCTCGGTAATAGCGTGATCGTCGTCGAACACGACGAAGACATGATCCGCCTGGCGGACTGGGTCGTCGACATGGGCCCGGGCGCGGGCGAACACGGCGGGCAGGTCGTGGCACAGGGCACGCCCGAGGCCGTCCAGGCGGATCCTGCATCGTTGACCGGGCAGTATCTGAGCGGCACGCGCGCCATTGCGATCCCCGATCGACGTCCTATCAACGATGAGCAGCCCTGGCTGGTCCTCGAGGGCGCCAGCGGCAACAATCTAAAGAACGTCGACCTGCATGTCCCCGCGGGACGGCTCGTGTGCGTGACTGGAGTGTCCGGCTCGGGCAAATCCACCCTGATCAACGACACGCTGGCCGTCGCGATTGCGCGCCAATTGCATCACGCGCAAAGCGAACCCGCTCCGTATACCTCCATCACGGGACTGGAACACTTCGACAAGATCATCAGCGTCGACCAAAGCCCTATCGGTCGCACGCCGCGCAGCAATCCCGCTACCTACACGGGGCTGTTCACCCCGATTCGCGAATTGTTCGCGGGTGTCCCCGAGTCTCGCACACGTGGCTATGACCCGGGGCGATTCAGTTTTAACGTCAAGGGCGGGCGTTGCGAAGCCTGTCAGGGCGACGGCGTCGTCAAGGTCGAAATGCATTTTCTGCCAGACATGTACGTGCCCTGCGACGTCTGCCACGGCAAACGCTATAACCGCGAGACCCTCGAAATCCGCTATCGTGGCCGCAATATCAGCGAGGTCCTGGACCTGACGGTCGCGCAAGCGCTCGAGTACTTTGAGTCCGTCCCCGCGATCGCCCGCAAACTGCACACGCTGATCGATGTCGGACTGTCGTATATCCGGTTGGGGCAAAGCGCAACCACCCTGTCGGGCGGTGAAGCCCAGCGGGTTAAGTTGTCACAAGAGCTGTCACGCCGCAGTACCGGGCGCACGCTGTACATCCTGGACGAGCCGACCACCGGTCTGCATTTCCGCGACATTGAAATGCTGCTGCAGGTGCTCAATCAACTCGTCGACAGTGGCAACACCGTACTGATCATTGAGCACAATCTGGATGTAATAAAAACCGCCGACTGGCTGGTCGATATGGGCCCCGAGGGTGGCGATGGCGGCGGCTTTGTCGTCGCCACGGGCACACCCGAAGATGTTGCGGCAAACACGCAAAGCCACACTGGCCACTATCTGGGGCGCGTCCTGCAACGCGGGAAAAACTAACCCATATCGAACAACCGCCGATGCTCGCGGATAGCATAGCGATCGGTCATCCCGGCGATGTAATCCGCAATGGCGCGCGGTTGTTGCGGCTCGTCCCGGCGATGATCCGGCGGCAGTAGACGCGGGTCGGACAAAAATGCCTGGAACAGTTCGCGAACAATACGGCGCGCTTTCGAGGTCATGCGCAACACGCGATAGTGTCGATACAGATTCTCGAACAAAAAGCGCTTGAGTTCGTCGGCCTCGCGACGCACGCCGTCTGAAAATCCAGCCAGCGGCGGAGCATGACGAACCGCGATGCTGTCGACGGGGTTCGCATCGGCAATACGCGCCGACGAGGTCTCGGTCAGGTCGACAATCAACGAGTTGATCATGCGACGCACGGTCTCGGCAATGGCACGCCGCTCGGCCAACTGCGGGTAGCGTTGCACGACCTCCCGATAGTGGCGCGCAAAGAGCATCACGTCTTGCATTTGGTCCAGGGTAATCAACCCCGAGCGCAAGCCGTCGTCGATATCGTGATTGTTGTAGGCAATCTCATCAGCCAGGTTCGCCAGCTGTGCCTCAAGCGACGGCTGGGTCCGGCTCAGAAAGCGCTCGCCCACGTCGCCCAATTGACGGGCATGCACGACTGAACAATGCTTCAGAATCCCTTCGCGCGTTTCGAAACACAGGTTCAGCCCGCTGAACTCGGCGTAACGTTCTTCGAGTTCGTCCACGACGCGCAGGCTTTGCAGATTGTGTTCAAAGCCGCCAGCCTCCGGCGTGAGTTCTCGCATGCAGGCATTCAGTTCGTCTTGCCCGGCATGCCCAAACGGCGTGTGCCCCAAATCGTGCGCCAAGGCGATCGCTTCGGTCAGGTCTTCGGATAGACGCAGGCTGCGGGCGAGTGTGCGCGCAATCTGCGCGACCTCCAGGCTATGTGTCAGGCGAGTACGAAACAGGTCGCCTTCGTGGTTGACGAAAACCTGTGTCTTGTATTCCAGGCGGCGAAAAGCGGTGCAATGAATGATGCGGTCGCGATCGCGCTGGAACTCGGTGCGGTTTTGCGGTGGCGACTCAGCGTGTCGCCGACCGCGGGTTGCCTGGGGATCAGATGCGTAGCGGGCCAATTCCGTCATGATGAGCATCGTCCCTGCTTGATTACGCTACCGTACGGGCCAGTACGCGGTGGATGGCATCAAGCGGCGCGGTCTGTGTGATCGCTTCGCCTATGCGTGGCATCAACACGAATCGAATCTCGCCACCCTCGGTTTTTTTGTCGACCTGCATCAGCGCCAGCCACTGGTCGGCCCCTAGATCCGGGGCCACAATGGGGCAACCAATCGCCTGCACCAGATCACGCACGCGGGACACGTCTGCCTTGGGGAAGCCCGCGACCTCGGCGGACAACTCAGCGGCCTGCACCATGCCACAGCCCACGGCCTCGCCGTGCAGCCATTCGCCATAGCCCAGGCCGGATTCGATTGCATGGCCAAAGGTATGACCCAGGTTCAGGATAGCGCGCAGGCCGGACTCGCGCTCGTCTTTTCCCACGACTTGCGCCTTCAGCTCGCAAGAACGGCGAATGGCATAAGCCAACGCGGCCGGGTCGAGCGCGCGCAATGCCGCCGCGTTGTCTTCGCACCAGCCCCAAAAGTCCGCATCCAGAATCAATCCATATTTGACGACCTCGGCCAAACCCGCCGAGACTTCGCGCGGCGGCAGTGTATTCAGCACGTCGGTATCGATTTCGACCGCGATCGGCTGATAAAACGCGCCGACCATGTTTTTACCCAGTGGATGATTGACAGCGGTCTTGCCCCCCACCGAGGAATCCACCTGCGCCAACAACGTCGTGGGGACCTGAACGAACCGGATACCGCGCATATAGACGGCGGCCGCAAAGCCGGTCATGTCGCCGATCACACCACCCCCCAGGGCCACCAATACCGCACGGCGATCCAGACGATGCGTCAACAATGCATCAAAAATCAGGTTCAGCGTTTGCCAGTCTTTGTGAGCCTCGCCGTCGGGTAACTCGATGCGCAACACGCGGCGACCGGTGCGCGCCAGCGCTGCCTCGACGCGTTCGCCATACAGGCGAGCCACTGTAGGGTTCGTCACGACGGCGATTGTCGTGGCATCGGCAGGAATAGACTGATCCAGCACGTCCAGCCGGCCTGGACCGATATGGATAGGGTAACGCCCCCCGGGGGTGTCGACGTCAATGACGGTCATAAGGTCTTCTCGTAAGCCTGCAACAGAGGCAGCAATGATCGCACCAGATGAGACACCGGCGTCGTGCCAGTCTCGACCACCAGATCAGCCACTTCTTCGTAGAGCGGCGCGCGTTTTGTCATCAAGTCGCGCAGCGTACCGCGCGGATCGGGATTGGCGAGCAAAGGGCGGTTGCGGTCGCGGCTGGTCCGCCGAAATAACTCATCCAAGCTGGCGCGCAAATACAACACAATGCCGCGCTCGCGCAGCATCTGTCGGTTTTCAGCGGACAACACTGCGCCACCGCCAGTCGCCAACACGATGCCGCGGCGGCTCGTACAGTGATCCAATGCGGCGGCTTCGCGCTTGCGAAAGCCGGTTTCGCCTTCGATCTCGAAAATAATCGGTACCCGTACACCGCAACGCGCCTCAAGCTCGTGATCCAGATCAATAAATTCGCGTCCCAGCGCACGGGCCAAACCGCGCCCGATGGTTGTCTTTCCCGCCCCCATCATGCCCACTAAAAAAATGGGCAAATCATGCGGCAGGCTCGCGTGCGTGCCCGCCTCTGTGGCGATATCGACACTCTCTGTGGGATCCGCCGGGGCTGCGGATGCTATATTGGCATGGACGTTCATGGTGGCATTATCCCATTGCCAGCCAGTTGCCCGCTTACGACACTGAACGAATTTGTTACAGAAACTCGAAAATGGCTCTCAAGCGGATCTACAGTTACCCGTAAAATCGCCGCGATGAGCAAGTCGCAAAACTCCTCCAAAAAAACCTCCCCCCAAAAAAGCGGATCTCCCATATTGCGGTTTTTCGTGAAGATGGGCATTTTCTGTGGCGGCATGGTGCTGTGCGGCATCCTGCTGGGCGGGATGGCGCTGGCATTGGCATGGCCAAATCTGCCCGATCTGCATGCCATGACCGACTATCGGCCACGCGTACCGCTACGTGTTTACACCAGCGACCACGTACTGATCGGCGAATTCGGCGAAGAACGCCGCAACGTGCTGCGTTTCAACGAAATCCCGGATGTCATGAAATCGGCCGTGCTGGCCGCGGAAGACGATCGCTTTTATCAGCATGGCGGTATCGACTGGATGGGCGTTATCCGCGCAGGCCTGACCAATCTGGTCAATATGTCCAAATCGCAGGGTGCCAGTACCATCACCATGCAGGTGGCGCGTAACTTCTATCTGTCGTCCGAAAAAACGTATTCGCGCAAGTTTTACGAGCTGCTGCTGACGTTCAAGATCGAATCCGAGCTCACCAAGGACCAAATCCTTGAGCTCTACATGAACCAAATCTACCTGGGTCATCGGGCCTACGGTTTTGCTGCGGCGTCTCGTGCGTATTTTGGCAAGGTATTGTCCGAGGTCACGGCGGCCGAGGCAGCCATGCTCGCGGGGATTCCCAAAGCCCCGTCGCGTTTTAACCCCATCGCCAACCTGCCGCGCGCCACCATCCGACAGAACTACGTTTTGGGCCGCATGCATTCGCTGGGTTACCTGACTGACGCGGAATACCAGCAAGCCAAAGCGCAACCCATCGTGATGAAGGCCGCCCAGGGCACACCGGCGGGCGGCTATGCCATCCATGGCGAGTATGTCGCCGAACTGGCGCGCCAATTGCTTTACGGCATCTACAAAGACGAGCTTTATTCGCGCGGCATCAATATCTACACGACCGTCAGCTCAAAAGACCAGGAAACGGCCTACAACGCGGTGCGTGATGGCATCCTGCAATACACGCGCCGAGCCGTCTACCCGGGCCCCGAAGAGCAGCTCGACATGCCTGAGGGCATCGAAAAGGACGCTGAAACGCTGGACGAGTTCCTGGATGTCGCTTTCGAAAAATACCCGGACAGCGGTGATCTGCTGACTGCGGTGGTGCTGTCGGCCAGTCCGACCGAAATCAAGGTCATGCGCAGCGCCAGCGAGATCATCTCGATTACCGACAAAAAGGTCCTGAATGTCGTGGCCCGCTCGCTGAGCAGCAAAGCGGCAGAATCCAAGCGCCTCAAACGCGGATCGGTGGTGTATATCCATAAATTTGGCGATGGCTGGGAAGTCATCAACATGCCTGCCGTACAAGCCGCTTTCGTAGCCCTGGCTCCGCAGGACGGCGCGATCCGCGCCATGGTCGGCGGTTTTGATTTCTATCGGGGCAAGTTCAACCGTGTCACCCAGGCCTGGCGCCAGCCGGGGTCGAACATCAAGCCGTTCATTTACGCAGCCTCGCTAGAGCGCGGCTTGACGCCCGCCACGCAGATTTCTGATCAGCCGTTCCATCTGAGCGCTGCGAAAACCGGTTCCAAGCCGTGGACGCCCAAAAACTACGGCAATGTATACGAACCCATGCTGACCATGCGACAGGGCCTGTACAAGTCCAAGAACATGGTCTCTATTCGTATTCTGCAGGCGATCGGCCCCCAGTACGCACAAGAGTACCTGACGCGCTTTGGCTTTGATAAGGCCCGCCAACCCGCCGTGCTGCCGTTGGCGCTGGGCGCAGGCTCGGTCACTCCGCTGCAACTGGCGGGCGCCTTCGCGGTATTCGCCAATGGCGGCTACCGCATCGCCCCCTATTTGATCGAACGCGTAACGGATAGCAGCGGCAAGGTGCTTATGCAGTCCAAACCTATCATTGCTGGCGACGAAGCCGCCCGGGCGATTGACCCGCGTACGGCCTACGTCATGGACAACATGCTGCGCGGCGTCGCCACCAGCGGTACGGCTGCACGCGCGCGTGCCACGCTCAAACGCTCGGATGTGGCTGGCAAGACCGGCACGACCAACGAATCGGTCGATGCCTGGTTCTCGGGTTACACACCGACGTTGGTCGCGACCGCCTGGATGGGCTTTGACCAGCCCAAATCACTGGGTTCGCGCGAAACGGGTGGCGGCATCGCGATGCCCATCTGGCTCGAATACATGGGCGAAATGCTCAAGGGCGTGCCCGAGCAGAAAGAGCGTCCCCGTCCTGATGGGCTGATTGTCGAACGCGGCGAGTTTTATTTCTCGGAATTTCCGCCCGGCGAGTCCGTGGCGCGCCTCGGCCTGTCTGAGCCCACCCGCGTGGAGACCGATCAATTGGGCGATTTCCTGAATGATTTGGTAGGCCGCGGGAATGGAGGGAGTGGCAATGGCAACAACGACGCCATTCGTGTCTCTCCCAACCTGAACTCCGGCCAACAAACGCCTGACTGGGCACAACAGATTCCGTTCTGACCCCAGGCAAACGCCAGGGCCAAGGCAGCGGGGGCAAAACGGGTGCGGTACGCGCTACAAGCGCACCGCCACCGGCACCCCCGCTGCCTCTGAGCAGATCTGCGACAAGGCATCGGGCAACTGGGGCCCACCTCGCGTATTGTTCCATTGTGCGTCTTCGTAGCGATAATGAAACCCACCACTACGAGCAGCCACCCAGATTTCCTGCATAGCTGCCTGGCTATTCACAACAACATGGGTGCCATCTTCGAAGACCAGCGTCAGCACATTACCGCTACGACTGGTCTCGATATCGACATCCTGTGAGGCAGCCCAATCGTCCGCCTGGCTTTCGATACTGGTCAGTACTTGGTCAACCAACGCAAGGAATTCGGTTTCAGTCATAATTGAGCCTGCAAGAATTACGGAGTTTCTAGTGTCCCACATGGCACATGGCCGTATGGTCTTACGCATTGTAGCCACGCTCGCCGCAGTCAGCCTGATTGCGGCCTGTGGCTTTAAGGGTCCGCTTTATCTGCCGCCGGCGCCGGGACAACCCGACCCCAAACCGCCCGAGCCGCTTAATATCCCCCCTGTTGAACCGATTCCATGACTTCCCATTCCGCACAGCCCAGCTTGATCGGGCACCCACATTTTCACTACAAAAACGGTGTTTTGCACGCCGAAGGGGTCGCGTTAGACAGTTTGGCCAACCAGTTGGGGACGCCACTGTATGTCTATTCGCGTGCCGCGCTGGCCCAAGCCTGGCAGTCGTATCGCGACGCGATCGGCGACCGTCCGGTCCTGATCTGCTATGGCATGAAGGCCAACTCCAATCTCGCTGTCCTGAAAGAGTTCGCCCGATTGGGTTCGGGTTTCGACATCGTGTCGGGCGGAGAGCTCAAGCGCGTATTGGCCGCCGGCGGCGATCCTGCCAAGGTCGTTTTTTCGGGTGTGGGCAAACAGGCCTGGGAAATGCGCGCTGCCCTCGAGGCTGGCGTCAAATGCTTCAACGTCGAATCCGAGGCTGAACTGCATCGCTTGTCCGAGGTTGCGCAATCCATGGGGCAACGGGCTTCGGTATCGCTGCGCGTCAACCCCGACGTGGATGCGCAGACCCATCCGTATATTTCTACCGGCCTGAAAGAAAACAAGTTTGGTATTGCCATCGAATCGGCCCTTGATGCCTATCGCACGGCGGCGTCGCTACCAGGACTCGATATCGTGGGCGTGGACTGCCATATCGGCTCGCAGCTCACAGATATCAGCCCGTACTTTGATGCACTGGAAAAACTGCTGGATCTAATCCAGCAGCTAGCCACGGTCGGCATCACGGTCCAGCATCTGGATCTCGGTGGTGGTCTGGGGATCCGCTATACCGACGAAGTCCCGCCCTCGCCCAAGGCGCTGCTGGATCAAGTATTCGAACGCTTGCAAGCGCGCGGCCTGGGGCACTTGCATCTCGTGCTGGAGCCTGGCCGTTCGCTAGTGGGCAATGCCGGCGTGCTGCTGACCACGGTTCAATACCTGAAACACGCACCTGCACGCAATTTCGCGATTGTCGATGCCGCCATGAACGACCTGCTGCGTCCGGCCCTGTATGACGCGTACCATGGGGTTCAGCCGGTATCGCCCCACGACGGCGACACCACGCAATACGATATCGTCGGACCGGTTTGTGAAAGCGCTGACTGGCTCGCCCGCCAACGGCCTCTCGCCCTGCAGGCTGGCGACGTCCTCGCTCTGGAATCCGCCGGCGCCTATGCCATGGTGATGGCCAGCAACTACAACACCCGGGCCCGGGCCGCAGAAGTCATGGTCGATGGCGACCAGCACTACATCGTGCGCCAACGTGAAACCCTGGATGACCTGCTGCGTGGCGAATCCACGCTGCCCTAAAGGTCTTTTGCCCGTCGCCGGCTGATTTCAGGCGGCGGCGGGCAGACGTTGCATTCCGGCACGGTGCACGATCCGTCGGTTACAGCTCTCCGTAGGAGTGCAGCCCCGACAGGAACATGTTCACCCCTAAAAAGGCGAATCCCGTAATCAGCAACCCAACCAGCGCCCAGTACGCCGCGAAATGCCCGCGCAGGCCTTTCATCAAGCGCATGTGCAGCCACGCCGCGTAGTTCAACCAGACAATCAACGCCCAGGTTTCTTTCGGATCCCATTGCCAATAGGCTCCCCATGCGTCAGCGGCCCACAATGCGCCCAGAATGGTCGCGACCGTAAAGAACGCAAAGCCGATCGCAATGGCCCGATACATGATGTCGTCGAGCACCTCGAGCGAGGGTAGCGCCTGCGCGATGCGACGCCGTCCCAACAGAATCCCACCGACAATCACGACCCCGACGCCAAAATAAATCATCCAGGTCGCCGACAGCCCATCGGTACGAAACACCAGGGGCTCCACACACAGCAACACACCCAAGACAAACAGCGGCGCCAACTTGACCCACGACGTCGTCGTGCCATGCTGCTTGATCAAATAGGCAAAGCCCACCATCGCCGCGAGAGAAAATGTCCCGTACCCAATAAAGTTGGCCGGCACATGCAGCTTCATCCACCAGCTTTTCAACGCGGGCACAAGCGGCTGTATCTGGCCCGCGTCACGCGTAAACGCATACCACAGCAAGAATATGGTCGCAGACGAGATCACCAGCAACACGAAACCGCCCAGCGCACGCGTGGCGTATTTGCGTTCGTAATACAGGTAAAACAAGGCCGTAATCAGCGAAAACAGTACGAAGACTTCGTACAGGTTACTGACCGGAATATGGCCCAGGTCGGGGCCCATCAAATGCCCCTCGCGCCAACGCACCAACAAACCCGTCACGCCCGCAAACACCGCCCCCCAGGTCAATGCCGTCCCCAACCAGGCTGCCGTGGGGCTGAAAATGCCGATCCAGTAGCAGATCGTGGCCAGGATAAACAGTGCGCTCATCCATAGGATGGCCGATTGGGATGAAAACAGGTATTTCAGGAAGAATACCTGCTCGGCACGCGCCAAGTCCTGTTCATACAGCAGCAGCGCAAATCCCGCCGCGAGTGCACAGGCGATCATCAAGCTGCGCAGCGGGCGCCACAGCCATCCCAGCCAGGTGAGGACGAACACCGCCGCGCACAGGATGATTTTTTCGTAATAGTCCATGGCGCTGCTGTATGTCATCAGCGCATAACCCGCGCCCACGGCCAGCAACAAAAAGAACACAACGTCAGTCCAGCCCGGCTTGCCACGCTGCGCGCGCGCGTCACCGGTAGCCGATAGTGCCGGCTGCCACAAGGCATTAACTGACTGGGTAGTAGTACTGGCGGACATGAAAAACCTCAAGGCCTGTTCCGGCGCAACAACGCCTGTTTGAAGCGATCAAACTCGTGGTTGAAATCAAGTGTACGCTTCTGCGATGTCATCGCAGCATGGACGTCGCTACCCGCGCCATCGGCGGCGGGTTTGACCCAGACCCACACGCGCCGGTCACGGATATAAAACATCGAGAAAACTCCCAGCACCAACAGCAGGCAACCAATATAAACCGCGTTTTTGCCAGGGGTACGGCTGACTTGAAACACACTAGCCTGAACGTGTTTAAAGTCGCTCAGCGTCAGGAAAACCGGTGCGGGATAGATATTCAGATCCGACAACGCGGCCACGGCCAGACTCGACCATTGTACGGCGCGCTCGGCCTCGGGCCCTGTCTCGGGCAATGCCGGCAACCCTGCCCGTTCACGAGCCACCCCACGGAGTTCAGCCACAGAGGCACCGATCAGGCGAATCACCACGTCGGCCGCACGCTCCAGGTCTGCCTGAGGGGTGTTCGCCTGCAAAAAGCCCGCAATCGCCTGCAACCCCCCTGTTGCGAAGGTTTCCAGACCGCGCTCGGCAGCCCCCTGTAACGATTTTTGCTCGGCGGCCGAAGGGCTATTGCGCTCGGCAAAGCGACGCGCCGCCTCACTCCGGGCGGCCGGATCAGCCAACGCTGCCCGCAGTTGCATGAACTCGGTCAACGAGCTGTCGGCATCTGCCGGAATACGCAAGTAGCGGTAATTTTCCGACGGGTTATTACGTACCCCAGCCAAAAATACCCCTATGCCGTCCAACTCAACGGGCAGCATATAGTTCATGAACTCATGCGCCTGCCCGGCCTGGTCAAGCAAACGATACTCAACACTCGGGCCTACATTGCGCAGATGCTCGTTCTTTTTGCCCGCCGCACTTCCGGACACCGATGCAACGTGCTCGCCCAGCGTCTTGTTATCACCTTGCGGTGCACCGCTGCTCAGATCCTCGACATTGATCGGGCGCAATGCCGTGATATCCACTTGCATGTCCCGGGCGCTGCCGTCATTGCCGCGCGCCGTGATCTCGGCGGACTTGCCGACCGTGCCCGAAACGTCAAACGGCGTAGTACTCGTACCGACCAGCGGATAGCCCTTGAGGCTGACCGTACTGCCGCCATCATCGAAACTGGACTGATAAACCGTCACACCCTTGAAGCGCAAGGGCTCGTTGACCTCGATCGTGGATTCAAAGGTCTTGCCGGTATCGGGATCCGTAACCACGACATCGCTGGCAAACCGGCTGGGCATGCCCGTCGAGTAATAGTCCACGATGAATTTTTTGAGTTTCAGGGTAAAGGGCAAAGGCTGCACCAGCGCCCCGTCGCCCACCATCACCACCGCCGTACTGACCTGATCCCCTTCCGGGATCAGCACGCTCGCCCGAAAGCTGGGATTGTCCACCGAAAGCCGCCCGCTGGCAGGCACCTGCGAAATCAGCATGTTGTCCACAATCGGCTGCTTACCGGCCATCAACACCTGCAAACGCACCCCTAACTCACTGTCCAGCAATCCACCTACGCAGATGATGACCATGGCGGCGTGAGCGCAAATATAGCCCAGTCGATTGGCACTGCCTTTTTTGGCGGCCAGCATGACACCGTCGCCGTCGCGACGCTCGCGTATGGCGTAACCTTGCTGAGTGAGCAACCCTTTCACGCCGCTCACCGCGCCATCTACCGGCGCGGCATCGTGGATTTCGACCCGATGCGGAAATGCTCGCAAGCTGCTGGCCCGCACATGTTCGCGGAACGATCGCGCTTCGTGCAGCATCTTCGGTGTATTGCGGATCAAGCAGATCGACGTAGAGACGACCAGAAAACCCATGATGGCCAGAAACCACCAACTGTTATAGACGTGCCAAATCGAAAATTTGTCGAATACTTCGAACCAGAAAGGCCCAAATTGATCGATATATGCGTTCGATGAGCGATTTTGTGCCAGTACGGTACCCAGCACACTGGCCACGCAGATAAACATCAGCAAACTGACGGCAAAACGCATCGAACCGATTAATTCGAAGACATCGCGCGGCAGACTGCGCAGAGGAAAGCGAGGAGGTGAGGAGAGTCTTGAATTCATGAAAAAAAGGGGGTCGCGCGACCGGCTCCCCCCTTATGGGCAGCATCCCTGGAGTCGACCCCCAGAAATACAGACATGTTGTGCGAACCAGCCACGCAATGGGGCTAGTGCTTACTTTAGCGCAGTCCCGCTGCGTAATCAGACACTGCCTTGATATCGGCATCCGACATACGGTCGGCGATGTCATTCATCACGGCGTTGTTGGCACGGTCTTTACTGCGGAACAGCTTCAACTGCTCTTCGATATACGAAGGGAACTGTCCTGCCAACCGGGGATACTGACCGGGCAGGCCAGCGCCGTTCGCGGAATGGCACGACGCACAGGCCGGCACATTGCGCTCCGGCAAACCGCCACGCCAGATCTTGCGCCCGTGCTCGACCAGATCTTCGTAGCCCGCAGTCGCTGGCTGCGCAAGCGGCTGCTGCGCCAGATACAGCGCCACGTTTTGCATGTCTTGCGGCGTCAGACTTTGCGCCATGGCGGTCATCGGCGTGGGATTGCCACCCGCACCGTTGCGCAGGGGCTTCTCGGCGCCTTCTTTGGTTTGGAAGTCGGCCAGTTGTTTGGCCAAATACTCGTGGGGATGCGCGGCTAGGTTGGGATTAGCAGGAATACTGCTATTGCCCCCTGGGCCGTGACAGGACGCACAGGCGACAATGCCTCGAGAAGCGTCACCCTGATCATAAAGTTGCGCGCCTTTCGTCGCATCGGGCTTAGTAGGCCCTGCTGCGCTTTCGGCGGCAAAACTTGAAGACATAACAGACACACCGAGCATCAGCCCGCTGGCTACCAACATCTGGGACAGCACACGCATCATTGAATACCTCGACGACCGGACCTCGATCAAGGCGCAAAAAGCGCCCCATGCCTGCCCCATGCCATGCCGGACCGAACATATATCCGCCCCGGAGTTCCCCTCTTTTTAAGAAGCGGAAAGACCCGGCCAACGCAGGGGTACCACTGCTGCAAACGCACGATTATACAATAGGGTTCACAACCACCTGTATCGGACTTCCCACGTGTCCCTCCTCCATCGCGCCTCCTTCTATATTTCGGCGGCCCAACTCGACCAACTGCCAGACCCCGGCGCGCCCGAAGTCTGCTTTGTTGGCCGCTCCAACGCGGGCAAATCCTCCGCCATCAACGTGCTGTGTAATCAGCGTCGGCTGGCCTTTTCCAGCAAGACGCCCGGCCGCACACGACTGATTAACTTGTTTGGCCTGCCCGACCCGTTGGAGCCCGAACAGCCGCTGGGTTTTCTGGTCGATTTGCCAGGCTACGGCTATGCCTCCGTCGCCTACAAGGAAAAAGAAAAATGGTCTGACATCCTTGGCGGCTACCTCCGCGACCGGCCGTCTTTGGCAGGCATCGTCTTGCTGATCGACATTCGCCGCGGCGTCACCGAGCTGGATCGCCGCCTGGCCGATTTCATCGCGCCCACGGGCCGCCCTGTGCTGGCGCTCTTGACCAAAGCCGACAAGCTGCCGTATGGCCAACGCCAGCGCGCCGTCTTTGCCGTGCGCAAACAACTTGCTGACATCGGTGCGCTCTACACCGTACCGTTCTCGGCCACCGAACGCATCGGCCTGCCCGAAGCAACGCAATACATCGAAAACTGGATATCCCCAAAGGTCGTGCCATGAAGCCCACCCTCATCGCTCCCGCATTTCCGACCTCGCGCCCACGCCGCCTGCGCCGCGACGACTTTACCCGTCGTCTGGTTCGCGAAAGCACGTTGACGGTCAACGATCTGATCTATCCGGTTTTCGTCGCCGAAGGCAATGGTCTGCGCGAGCCCGTGCCATCGTTACCCGGCGTCGTCCGCTATTCGCCCGACACACTGCTGACCGTCGCCGAGGAATGTGTCGCGCTCGGCATCCCGGTCCTGTCCCTGTTCCCGGCCATCGACCCGGCGCTCAAGACGCCAGACGGCATCGAGGCCGCCAACCCCGACGGCCTGATCCCGCGTGTGGTCACCGCGCTGAAACAGCGTTTCCCACAACTGGGCATTCTCACCGACGTTGCCCTGGACCCCTACACCAGCCATGGTCAGGACGGCATCATCGATGACCATGGCTACGTGATCAACGAGCCCACCGTCGAAATTCTGATCCGACAGGCCCTGGTCCAGGCAGAAGCCGGCGTCGACATCGTCGCCCCCAGCGACATGATGGACGGTCGCATCGGCGCCATACGCGCCGCCCTTGAGTCCAAGCAGCACATCCATACCCGGATCATGGCGTACTCCGCCAAATACGCCAGCGCGTTCTACGGCCCCTTCCGTGACGCCGTAGGCTCGGCCAGCAACCTCGGCAAATCCGACAAAATGGCCTACCAGATGGACCCGGGCAATATCGACGAAGCGCTGCGCGAAGTCGCCGCCGATCTTCAAGAAGGCGCCGACATGGTCATGGTCAAACCCGGGATGCCCTATCTGGACGTACTACGCCGCGTCAAAGACACCTTCCGTGTCCCGACTTTTGCCTATCAGGTCAGTGGGGAATACGCCATGATCAAGGCCGCGGCCGCCAACGGCTGGCTCGATCACGACAAGGTCATGATGGAAGCCCTGCTGGGCTTTAAGCGAGCAGGCGCCGACGGCATCCTGACGTACTTTGCTATCGAGGCGGCCAAGCTACTTAAACAGCGGTAATACCGCAGTTGCGTCGCCCTGGGCCGCATAGAGGGCCCTCTTTTCTTATTCCTAACGCAACACTCGGTCTAATACACTCGCGAAACGGGCCGCATCCTGAAACCCAACGACGCGAGCGTCAGCGATAGGTGTACCACCCGGCTCAAAAAATAGAATGCCGGGCGGCCCAAATAATCGAAATCGCTTCAGCAGCTCTCGATCGTCCGCATTATTCTGTGTCACGTCGGCTTGTACCAGCAACATGCGCGACAGTTTGCTCGCGACGACAGGATCAGAAAACGTAAAGCGCTCCATTTCGCGGCACGATACACACCAATCCGCATAGAAATCCAACATCACGGGTCGGGTGCTCTGCGCCAGCAAAGCATCCAACTCGGCGGTATTGCGCACGCGTGTAAATTCCACATGCCCCGTGGCTGCAATCGTCTCGTTGCCACCACCTCGCTGCACCAAATGCGACAGTGGCTGCAAAACGTCACGCCCCCCGCTAGCCGCACCCACCAACCACGCTGCGGCTGCTAAGGCCAGCAGCAATCCGATGCCTTTTGCGAACATACGGGGAGCCCCTGCCGAATCGGGCAATCCATCAAAGGCGCGCAACATCACGGCACCCACGATGGCCAAAAATGCCCAGCCTGTCATCTGCAACCACGTCGGTGTAATGGGGATGAGCATCCACCACGCTGTGGCGAGCAACAGCATGCCGAACAATCGCTTGACGCCATCCATCCACGGCCCAGCTTTAGGCAGTAGCGCACCGGACGACGCGCCCACAATCAGCAAAGGCACGCCCATGCCCCAAGCCAGCGCAAACAGCGCTGCAGCGCCCAGTACCACGTCGCCGGTCTGGGATATGTACAACAAGGCGCCGGCCAACGGGGCCGCGACGCAGGGGCCCACGATCAACGCCGATATCGCGCCCATTGCCAAAGCACCTGTTACGCGCCCTCCGGGGATGCGCGTCGAACGTGCTGTCAACCAGCTCTGCACGGCGCCCGGGACCTGAAAATCAAAAGCGCCAAACGTTGCAACGGCCAGTATGACCAATACGCCAGCAAATACGGCCAAAATCCACGGCGTCTGTAACCATGCCGCCAGACCCGCGCCGCTCAGGCCGGCCGCCACGCCCAATGCCGTGTAGACCACCGACATACCCAATACATAGGCCGCTGCCAAGCCCAGGCCACGCCAACGCCCCGGACGCACATCCCGTGTTCCGCCGACAACGATGGAAGACAAAATGGGAATCATCGGCAACACGCATGGTGTTAACGCCAACAACAGGCCCAATACCCAGAACACACCTGCGGTCTTGAGCCAACCCAAACCGCTGATTGCATCGGCCAGCCCCATATCGCCGGCAGACAACAGCGAAGTCAGTCCGCCCGTGGAAGCCGAACTGGTAGATGAATTCGCCACGCCCGAGCCACCGACCACCAAGCCCGTCACTGAGCGGCTCGCATCGGCGCTGTCCAACCCATACCCCCCAGCAATAGGGGTCAGCTTGATCGTGTGATCTGCAGGTGGGTAGCACAGCCCAGCATCGGCACAGCCTTGACTGGTCACTTTCAGGACGAACGGCTGCGTTCCCGCAACCGGTACCGTGATCGTCACCTGACGGTGATAGACCTCCATATTCTTTTCGAAGGTAGGGTCGTATTTGACGTCACCCTGTGGATAAACGGGCTGCCCCAACGTCACTGCGCCCTCTGGATCGGCTTGCAACTGAAACCGCTCGCGATACATGTAGTACCCCGGGGCGATGCGATATTGCAGCTCGACGGTGCCGGGCGCGGCCATCGTTGCACTGAACACGAAAGCCTGCTCCGGCGGCAAAAAATCATCCTCTGACAGCGCGGCCACTGGACGCCAGGCCAACATGAGCCAGATCGCGATAGCGGTCAGCGCGATCCAGCCATACCGCCATCGCGACGGTTTACGAACCATGAACTGATGCATCAAATTCTCTTAGTCAATGGGCTTGCCCGTTGCTTGATTACGCACCCAATCCAGATAAGCCGCACTGCCGCCTATCACCGGGACGACGATGATTTCAGGCACCTCGTACGGATGCAGTTTAGCCAAGGCCTGGACAAGGGCATGCTGATGGCCAGCGGTCGTCTTGATCCACATCGGTACCTCGTCTGCCCCTTCGATTTGGCCTTCCCAGTGATAAATGGACAAAATGGGGGCACCGAGGTTCACGCAGGCTGCCAGACCATCCTCTACCAACACATGGGCAATACGTTTAGCCAACAATAGGTCTGGGGCGTTACTGATAACCAGCACGATATCGTCGTCGCGCGACATGAGAGCTCCTGCAAACGGTTTGCACCGCAGTGTCTATACGGTATCTTACTTTGTGTATCGTCACAGAGACCCTATCGCCATGTCAGACTCCTGCTTGTTCTGCCGTATCGCACAAGGCCAGATTCCCGCGCACATCGTGCACGAAGACGAGGACATACTGGCCTTTCTGGACATTCAACCTGTCCGGCCAGGGCATGTGCTGATTATTCCCAAGCAGCACTACCCGTACTTCGAAGATCTGCCGCAGCGACGGGCCAATCAGATTCTGGCACTCGGCCAATCGCTGGCTCAGGCCATGAAGGCCCTATATCAGGTCGAACGCGTCGGATTCGTCTTTACCGGCATCCACGTGGCTCATGCACACGCGCATCTCATCCCCATGCACACGCTGCAAGACGTGACGTCCACTCAATACATTGCCCAGCAGGATCTGGAATTCATCACGCCTCCGCAGCCGCCCGCCGAGCAATTGGCGGCGACGGCCGCTCAGTTGCAGGAAGCCTTAAAAACCCGTCCTTAAGAAAATGAACGCAGGCCCTTAAAACAAAGGCGAGCCCGAGAGCTCGCCTTTGCGCTTATTCACTGACCGGATTATTCGGCAGCGTTGTCGGCCTCGGTTTCCTCGACTTCAGGACGATCCACCAATTCCATGAAAGCCATGGGAGCGTTATCGCCTTGACGGAAACCCATCTTCAGAATGCGGGTATAGCCGCCGTTACGGGCCGCATAGCGGGGACCGATTTCGGCAAACAGCTTCACCACAGCATCGCGATCACGCAGACGGGCAAAAGCCAGACGCTTGTTCGCCAGAGTGGGTTCCTTGCCCAGAGTAATCAGGGGTTCAACGACGCGGCGCAGTTCTTTCGCCTTGGGCAGCGTGGTCTTGATCGCTTCGTGGGTCAACAACGAAACGGCCATGTTGCGAAACATGGCAAGACGGTGGCTGCTAGTACGATTGAGTTTACGCAAACCATTACCGTGACGCATGATAAGTTCCTTTTGAATCTAAAGGCGGCGCTTGCACCACCAGGTTATCCGGATCTTCTATCAGCCTGTTGCCAGACTGCGGTCCGGTAGAAAATGGGTAATTTAATGGACGAATCAGGGGCGTTCCAGACCCAGAGGCGGCCAGTTCTCGAGCTTCATGCCCAAGGTCAAGCCACGTGCAGCCAGAACTTCCTTGATTTCGTTGAGCGACTTACGACCCAGGTTCGGGGTCTTGAGCAACTCGTTTTCAGTACGCTGGATCAGGTCGCCGATGTAGTAAATGTTTTCGGCCTTCAGGCAGTTGGCCGAACGCACCGTCAACTCCAGATCGTCCACCGGACGCAGCAGCACCGGATCGATTTGCGGCGTGCCACGCACCGGCGCTTCGTACGAATCGCCTGCGCCTTCCAGGGCCGCAAACACCGAAATCTGATCCATCAGAATGCGAGCCGACTGACGAACGGCTTCCTCAGGCGAGATAACGCCGTTGGTTTCGATATCCAGAACCAGCTTGTCCAGGTCGGTACGCTGCTCAACGCGAGCGCTTTCAACAGCGTAGCTGACGCGGCGCACGGGGCTGAACGAAGCGTCCAGCACGATACGACCAATCGTGTGGGTACGGTCTTCGGACAGGGCACGCACGTTACCCGGCACATAGCCGCGACCCTTTTCGACCTTGATCTGCATTTCCACCTTGCCGGCGTCGGTCAGGTTGCAGATGAGGTGATCGGGATTGATGATCTCGACGTCATGCGGCAGCTCGATATCGCTGGCCAACACGGCGCCCACGCCATTCTTGCGCAGCACCAGCGTGACTTCGTCACGATTGTGCAGCTTGAAAACCACGCCCTTCAGGTTCAGCAGGATGTCGACGACATCTTCGCGCACACCGGGAATGGTCGAGTATTCGTGCACGACGCCGGTCAGTTGCACTTCGGTGGGCGCGTAGCCCGTCATCGAAGACAGCAAAATACGGCGCAGGGCGTTGCCCAGCGTGTGGCCGTAACCACGCTCGAAGGGTTCCATCACGATCTTGGCATGGTGAGTGCCGACCGGTTGAACATCAATGGAACGCGGCTTCAGAAAACCTTGAGTGGACATGTACAGTATTCCTTTTCAATACCCTCGGCTCGTTACACCGATAAGGCTGATGGAAACAAAAGAAACGCAGCAAAAAGTGCTGCTCACTATGACCGCAAAACCCGCTTGCGCGGAAATCGCGGAAGCGGGTTGCTGCGGGACTTGCAATCGAAAAAACGAAGCAAGCAGTGCGATCATCAAGATCGCACTGGCTACGATTAACGCGAGTACAGTTCGACGACCATCGATTCGTTGATATCGCGAGCGACATCAGCACGATCGGGAGCTGCCTTGAACGTACCGGCCATTTTGTTCGTATCGACCTCCACCCATTGGGGGATGCCGATGCTCGAGGCCAAATCCAGCGATTCGCGGATACGACCTTGCTTCTTGGCCTTTTCGCGGATGGTGATCACGTCTCCAGCCTTGACGATCATCGAAGCGATGTCTGCGGTGTGACCATTCAACTCGACAGCGCGGTGGCTAACCAGTTGGCGGGCTTCAGCACGCGTCGAGCCGAAGCCCATGCGGTACACCACGTTGTCCAGGCGCGATTCCAGCAACTGAATCAGTGTTTCGCCCGTGTTGCCACGGCGACGCTCGGCTTCAGCGAAGTACTTGCGGAATTGCTTCTCCAGCACGCCGTACATACGCTTGAGCTTTTGCTTTTCACGCAGTTGCAGACCGTAGTCGGAGGTGCGGGATCCCGAAGTGCGGCCATGCTGACCAGGCTTGGAATCCAGCTTGCACTTGGAATCCAGCGAGCGGCGGGCGCTCTTCAGGAAGAGATCGGTACCCTCGCGGCGCGAGAGTTTGCATTTGGGTCCAGTATAACGAGCCATGTGGATTCCCCTTAGATACGACGACGCTTCGGCGGACGGCAGCCGTTATGCGGTACGGGCGTGATATCGGCAATGCTCGAGATCTTGATGCCCAGCGCATTCAGCGCACGCACGGACGATTCGCGACCAGGACCAGGGCCCTTGATACGCACTTCGAGAGTTTTGATGCCATATTCGAGCGCCACGCGGCCGGCCGTTTCGGCAGCCACCTGAGCGGCGAACGGCGTCGATTTGCGCGAGCCCTTGAAGCCCGCGCCACCCGAAGTCGCCCACGACAGAGCATTGCCCTGGCGGTCGGTAATGGTGATGATCGTGTTGTTGAACGACGCGTGAACGTGCGCAATGCCGTCCGAGACGTTCTTCTTGACCTTTTTGCGTACGCGCGAAGCGCCGCTGGTGGAAGCTTTCGCCATAATCTAATTCCTCGATTATTTCTTCAGGGACGCAGCAGCACGACGCGGTCCCTTGCGGGTGCGGGCGTTGGTTCGAGTGCGCTGGCCGCGCACGGGCAAACCGCGCTTGTGACGCATACCACGATAAGTGCCCAAATCGATCAAACGCTTGATCGACAATTGGACTTCGCGACGCAGGTCACCCTCGACCGTGAACACACCAACGTGTTCGCGAATACGCTCCAGTTCCGCGTCGGTCAGATCCTTGACCTTTTTGGAAAGGGGTACATTTGCTGCTTCGCAAATCTTGCGGGCGCGCGTACGACCGATGCCAAAAATGGCGGTCAGGCCGATCTCGGCGTGCTGTTGCGGCGGAATGTTAATGCCAGCAATACGGGCCATGACTGTTCCTTGAATAAATCCGTTGCGTGTCGCTAACCGGGGTTAGCCTTGACGCTGCTTGTGACGCGGGTCGGTGCAGATAACGCGCACCACGCCGTGACGTTTAATAACTTTGCAGTGGCGGCAAATCCGCTTAACCGATGCCATTACTTTCATGGTTGACTCCTAATTTTCCGTAATCCAGATCTACTCATTTTGAGCGAAACACAATTCTTGCCCTTGTCAGGTCATAGGGCGTGAGCTCCACAGTGACCTTGTCGCCCGGCAGAATCCGGATGTAATGCATACGCATCTTGCCGGAAATATGGCCTAACACCACGTGGCCGTTTTCGAGCTTGACGCGAAAAGTCGCGTTGGGGAGATTTTCAACAACCTCACCTTGCATCTGAATGACGTCGTCCTTGGACATTCTTCTTCGCTACCGCATCGGCAAACCTGAGGAACCCTTGAAGTTCGCCTTCTTTAGTAGCGAATCATACTGGTGCGACATCATGTAGGCCTGAACCTGGGACATGAAATCCATCGTCACCACTACGATAATCAACAAGGACGTGCCACCAAAATAAAACGGTACATTCCAACGCATCACCAAGAACTCTGGCAGTAGACACACCAGGGTGATATACAACGCACCCACCAGCGTCAAACGCATCAGAATCTTGTCGATGTAGCGCGCTGTTTGCTCGCCCGGGCGGATGCCAGGAACGAACGCACCACTTTTCTTCAGGTTATCTGCCGTTTCGCGGCTGTTGAATACCAACGCCGTGTAGAAGAAGCAGAAGAAAATGATCGCGGCCGAATACAACGTGATGTAGAGCGGCTGACGAGGCTCAAGAGCCGCTGCCAGGTCACGCAACCACAACATGCTGTTACCCGTCGAAAACCAGCTGGTAATCGTAGCCGGAAACAAAATGATCGACGACGCAAAGATCGGCGGAATCACGCCAGCCATGTTCAGCTTTAGCGGCAAGTGCGAGCTTTGACCACCGTAGATCTTGTTACCCACTTGGCGCTTGGCATAGTTCACCGTGATCTTGCGCTGTCCGCGTTCCACGAACACCACAAAAGCAGTGACCAACACCACCAACGCCACGATGAACAGGGCCGAAACCACCGACATCGCATTGGTACGAACCAGATCCAGCAATCCAGCCAGCGCCGAAGGCAGTCCGGCAACAATACCCGCGAAAATCAAAATCGAGATACCGTTACCCAGACCACGCTCGGTGATCTGCTCACCCAGCCACATGATAAACATGGTGCCGGTCAGCAACGTCACGACCGTCGTAAAGCGGAACAACATGCCAGGGTCAATCACCAACCCCGGCTGGGACTCCAGTGCTACCGAAATACCCACCGCCTGCACCAGCGCCAGCACCACAGTGCCGTAACGGGTGTATTGGGTGATCTTGCGGCGACCGGCCTCGCCCTCTTTTTTGAGGGCTTCCAGCGACGGAACCACAACGGACATCAACTGCATAATGATGGATGCAGAGATGTACGGCATGATCCCCAAGGCGAAGATCGAAAAGCGCGACAACGCGCCGCCCGAAAACATGTTGAACAGGCCCAGGATACCGCCCTGGTTTTGACGGAACAGGTCCGCCAGTGCGTCCGGATTGATGCCCGGTACGGGAATGTGCGTACCCAGCCGGTAAACCACCAAGGCGAGCACCAGGAACACGAGACGGCGCTTTAAGTCGCCGTACTTCGGTCCGGTCTTGCCCAGTGCCTGTGCGTTAGCCACGTATTACCCCGCAATCAAGCAAGCGAGCCGCCCGCGGCTTCGATGGCGGCGCGAGCGCCGGCCGTCGCAGTGATGCCCTGGAGCGTCACTTTGCGCGAGAGTTCACCGGACTTGATGACCTTGGCGTAGCGAACCTGTTGACCGATCACGCCGGCGGCCTTCAACGCTTGCACATCGATCTCGTCGATGGGCAGCGCTTGCAGTTCCGACAGGCGAACCTCGGCATGCAAGTGTCGACCCATGGGCGTGAAACCACGCTTGGGCAGGCGACGCTGCAGCGGCATTTGACCGCCTTCGAAGCCGACTTTGTGAAAGCCACCCGAACGCGATTTTTGACCCTTGTGGCCACGACCGGCGGTTTTACCCAGACCCGAACCGATACCACGGCCGACGCGGCGCTTGGCGTGCTTGGCACCCTCAGCGGGCTTCAGCGAATTGAGTTGAATATCCGACATCGTAATTCCTTAGGCTTCCGAGACGGAGACAAGATAATCCACTTTACGGATCATCCCGCGCACCTCGGGCGTGTCGACCAGAACTCGGCTGCTGTTGATACGGCGCAGACCCAGACCGCGGACGGTGTCGCGGTGGGATTGCTTTGTACCGATCGTCGAGCGCACGAGGGTAACTTTGATCTGCTTCTGAGACATGATTTACCCCAGGATCTCTTCGACGGTCTTGCCGCGCTTGGCAGCGACTTCTGACGGAGTCAGGGAAGCACGCAGGCCGTTCAGCGTAGCACGGACCAAGTTGTAGGGATTGCTCGAGCCGAGACTCTTGGCAACAACGTTACGCACACCCATCACGTCGAAGATAGCGCGCATCGGGCCACCGGCAATCACGCCAGTACCTTCAGCAGCCGGCGAGATCAAGACGGTGGAAGCACCGTGCTTGCCCACGACTGTGTGATGCAACGTGCCGTTCTTCAGCGCAACCTTGAACATGCCGCGGCGGGCTTGTTCCATTGCTTTCTGGACCGACACCGGCACTTCACGCGCCTTGCCCTTGCCCATGCCGATACGGCCATCGCCATCACCTACAACGGTCAGCGCGGCGAAGCTCATGGTGCGACCACCTTTGACCACTTTGCTGACGCGATTTACCGCGATCATTTTTTCGCGCAAGCCGTCGTCGTTCTCTTTTTCCGCGGCGCCTTTGCCTTGTACTTTAGCCATTTGACAAATCCTCGCTTAGAACTTCAGGCCGGCTTCACGCGCGGCATCGGCCAGCGCTTTCACGCGGCCATGGTAACGAAAGCCCGAGCGATCGAAAGCGACCAATTCGATACCGGCAGCCTTGGCCTTTTCGGCCACGCGCTTGCCCACCAGCGTGGCAGCGGCAGTATTGCCGCCCTGACCGGTTTGACCGGCCAGTTGCGCACGCACTTCGGGTTCCAGCGTCGAAGCGCTGACCAGCACGCGATCGCCTTCCGGCGAAATGATGTTGGCGTAAATGTGCAGATTCGAGCGGAAGATCGAGAGGCGGTGTACGCGCAACTCGGAGATCTTCCGACGGGTCGTAACTGCACGACGCAAACGGGAAACTTTTTTGTCCATGATTCGTCCTTGCGTGCGCCGTTATTTCTTCTTGGTTTCTTTAATGACGACGCGTTCGTCCGCATAACGCACGCCCTTGCCCTTGTAGGGTTCGGGTTCGCGATAGGCGCGGATTTCAGCGGCCACTTGACCGACGACTTGCTTATTGGAGCCCTTAATGACGATTTCCGTCTGGGTCGGGCATTCGGCTTTGATACCAGCAGGCAGCTTGTGCACAACATCGTGCGAGAAACCCAACTGCAGCTTGATGGCATCACCTTGGATTTGGGCACGATAACCCACACCCACCAGGTTCAGCTTGCGCTCGAAGCCCTTGCTCACACCAGTCACCATGTTGGCGACCAGCGCACGCACGGTGCCCGACATAGCGCCAGCATGGCGCGAGTCGTCAACAGCAACAAACGTCAGTTTGCCATCGTCGAGTGCGACCTTGACGTGACCCGTCAGTTCTTGGCTCAAAGTGCCCATCGGGCCTTTGACGGTGATTTGGTCCTGTTGGATGTTGGCTTCAACACCCTTGGGCAAATCGACCGGATATTTAGCAATACGTGACATTATCGTTACTCCTTAGGCCACGTAGCACAGGACTTCGCCGCCGACACCGCTTGCACGGGCCTTGCGATCAGTCATGACGCCACGCGAGGTGGAAACGATAGCCACGCCCAGGCCGTTCATGACCTGAGGAATGCTGGTACGGCCCTTGTAAATACGCAAGCCAGGGCGCGAAACGCGTTCAATGCGCTCGATAACCGGACGGCCAGCGTAGTACTTCAGGGTGATTTCCAACTCAGGCTTAGCCTGCGTGCCTTTGACTTCAAAGCTGTCGATGTAGCCTTCGTCCTGGAGCACAGCGGCAATTGCCGCCTTCAGCTTCGAGGAGGGCATGCTCACCGTAACTTTGTCAACTTGCTGCGCATTGCGAATGCGAGTCAGCATATCGGCGATGGGATCGCTCATGCTCATGTTTTTTCTCCTACCAGCTGGCCTTGGTGATGCCGGGGATTTCCCCCTTCATCGCCATTTCACGCAGTTTGTGGCGAGTCAGCCCAAACTTGCGGAAGACACCGCGCGCACGACCCGTGACGACGCAGCGGTTACGCTGGCGAGTCGGGTTAGCATTGCGCGGCAGTTGTTGCAGCTTCAGCCGAGCTTGATAACGCTCTTCGTCGGTCTTGGATTGATCGTCGACGATCGCTTTCAGTTCAGCACGGCGAGCCGCGAACTTGTTAGCCAGCTTGGCGCGCTTGATATCGCGATTGATGAGGGAAAGTTTAGCCACGTCATCAGCCCCTTAGTTACGGAACGGGAAGCTGAAGGCCGTTAACAGCGCCTTGGCTTCATCGTCGGTCTTCGCGGTGGTAGTGATGCTGATGTTCAGCCCACGCAACGCGTCGATCTTGTCGTATTCGATTTCGGGGAAAATGATCTGCTCTTTCACCCCGATGTTGTAGTTACCACGACCGTCGAATGCACGACCGGAAATACCACGGAAGTCGCGCACACGAGGCAACGCAACCGCCACCAGGCGATCCAGGAATTCGTACATACGTTGACCACGCAACGTCACCATGCAACCGATCGGGTAGTTTTCGCGGATCTTGAAACCGGCGATAGCCTTACGGGTCTTGGTGATGACGGGCTTTTGGCCAGCGATCTTGGTGAGATCAGAAACAGCGTGCTCGATGACCTTTTTGTCAGCGACGGCTTCCGAGACACCCATGTTCAGGGTGATCTTGGTGATGCGCGGCACTTCCATTTGGCTCTTGTAGCCAAATTTTTCCTTCAGGTCAGGAGCAACTTTGCTCTTGTAGAGTTCTTGCAAACGAGACATGTCTGTCGCCCCTTACGCCTTGGCGCCGACAACGGCACCATTGGAACGGAACACGCGGACCTTGCGGCCATCGACTTCTTGCACGCCGACGCGATCGCCCTTACCGGTGGCCGGGTTAAACAGCGCCACATTGGAAATGTGGATCGGCAAAGTCTTTTCGATGATGCCGCCAGGGTTGTTGGCCATAGGATTGGCCTTGACGTGCTTTTTAACGACGTTAACGCCTTCGACCAGAACGTGATCGGCATCAACGCGAGCCAGCACGGTGCCACGACGCTTTTTGTCGCGGCCGGTCAGGACGACGACTTCGTCGCCTTTACGAATGTTGTTCATCGTGAGCTCCTTACAGCACTTCAGGGGCCAACGACACGATCTTCATGAAACGCTCGGTACGCAGTTCACGCGTAACGGGTCCGAAGATGCGGGTGCCGATGGGCTCCAGCTTGGCATTGAGCAACACGGCGGCATTGCCACCGAAGCGGATCAGCGAACCGTCTTTACGGCGCACACCCTTGGCGGTACGAACCACCACGGCGTTGTAAATTTCGCCTTTTTTGACGCGCCCGCGCGGAGCCGCATCTTTGACGCTCACCTTGATGATGTCGCCGATACCGGCATAACGGCGCTTGGAGCCACCGAGCACCTTGATGCACATAACAGCACGCGCACCGGTGTTGTCGGCCACGTCCAGCGTGGTCTGCATTTGGATCATGATTTTTCCTGTTCCAACTTAACTGGAATTACGATTTCCCGACCAGGGGATGTCGCATTTCCTGCCAGTTTTGGTCCCGTCAGGTCCGCCGCCCATTTCGAAGACAATCTTCAAAACAAAACAACGACCCTGGGTTGAAATCCTGCGGATACTTTCCCCGATACCCTTGTCGGCCAACCGCAGCCATCAGGCTGCAACACATAACCAATACAGGCAACTCGGGAAAGCGTGTAATTCTAGCGTACCTAATATGCGAACGCAAGCCCTTTGTGTGAAAAATGTGCAGTATCACTACAAAAGGTATGGCCGCATCAATCTTACCAAGCAGGTTTACCAAATATAGGCTGAACCAATAGGTTCGCCCATAAGGCTGTCAACGAGGCCTGCCAATAGAAAACGGCAAGGATATGGATCCTCGCCGTTCCTCAAACCGACCGGCTCTTAACAAAGTGTTAATTGCCAGTCGATCTGGTTCGCATCAATTAGATGATGCGGACCGCTTCGATCAAACGAACCACGCTCCAGGACTTCGAGCGCGAGATCGGACGACCTTCAGCGATTTCAACGGTATCGCCTTCGTTGTATTGGTTCGTCTCGTCATGCGCTTTGTACTTTGCGGAGCGCATGATGATCTTGCCATAGATGGGGTGCTTGACGCGACGTTCAACCAGAACGACGATCGTCTTGTCCATCTTGTTGCTAACAACTTTGCCAACCAGCGTACGCTGGCGCTTGGCGACTTGGGTGTTTTGAGTTTCGCTCATTTTTATTTCCCTGCCTTTTCGGTCAGCAAGGTACGCACACGCGCGATATCGCGACGGACGTTGCGCAGCTGGCTGGTGTTGGCAAGCTGCTGCGTGGCCTTCTGCATACGCAGACCGAATTGTGCCTTCAGCAGGCTCTCGAGCTCTTGGCCGAGCTCGGCGGCGTCTTTCGAACGGAGTTCGGTAGCTTTCATTGTGTACTCCTTAAGCACCGATATGACGCGCGACGAACGTGGTCGAGATCGGCAACTTGGCGGCGGCCAGGCGGAAAGCCTCGCGCGCCAGCTCTTCGCTAACCCCTTCCATTTCGTAGAGCACCTTGCCGGGTTGGATTTCGGCGACCCAGTACTCCGGGTTACCTTTACCGTTACCCATCCGGACTTCGGCTGGCTTTTGCGAGATCGGCTTATCCGGGAAAATGCGAATCCAGATACGGCCGCCACGCTTGATGTGACGGTTGATGGCGCGACGAGCAGCTTCGATCTGACGAGCCGTCAGACGGCCGCGGCCGGTGGCCTTCAGGCCGAACTCGCCGAACGACACGTTCGTGCCGCGCGTCGCGAGACCGGTGTTGCGGCCCTTTTGCTCTTTGCGATACTTTCTGCGAGAGGGTTGCAGCATGGTTATTCTCCTTCAGGAGCCGGGGCCGCGTCCGCCTTGCGGGGACCACGACCACGACCACCCGGACGACCCGGACGATCACCACCAGGACGATCGCCACGCGGTGCGCGACGCGGACGACGCTCTTCTTCACGCGGAGCAGCGGTTTCCGGCGGCAATTCGCCGTTGGCCAACATGTCGCCCTTATAGACCCAGACCTTGATGCCAATCACACCGTAGGTGGTGTGGGCTTCGGAAGTACCGTAGTCGATATTGGCCTTCAGCGTGTGCAGCGGTACGCGACCCTCGCGGTACCATTCGGTACGTGCGATTTCGATACCGTTCAGACGGCCTGCGCTCATGATCTTGATGCCTTGAGCACCCAGACGCATGGCGTTCTGCATAGCACGCTTCATTGCACGGCGGAACATGATGCGCTTTTCGAGCTGCTGCGAAATCGAATCAGCGATCAGTTGAGCGTCGGTTTCCGGCTTGCGGATTTCCTCGATGTTGACGTGCACAGGCACGCCCATCAGACGCTGCAGATCAGCCTTCAGGTTTTCGATGTCTTCGCCGCGTTTACCGATCACCACACCCGGGCGAGCCGAGTAAACGGTGATGCGTGCGTTCTTGGCGGGACGCTCGATAATGACGCGGCCAACAGAAGCGCTCTTGAGCTTTTTCTTGAGGTATTCGCGAACGCGGATGTCTTCGGCCAACATCGTGCCGAAAGCTTTGTCATCAGCGAACCAACGCGAAGACCAATTACGGGTGACCGCGAGACGGAACCCAGTGGGGTGAATTTTCTGACCCATCGTGACTCCTTAGCCTCCGACCTTGACCGTGATATGGCAGGTCTGCTTCTCAATGCGGTTACCGCGGCCCTTGGCACGAGCCGAGAAACGCTTCATCGATTGGGCCTTGTCGACGAAAATCGTAGTGACTTTCAATTCGTCGATATCGGCACCGTCGTTGTGTTCGGCATTCGCGATGGCGGACTCGACAGCCTTTTTCAGGATGCCGGCAGCCTTCTTGGGGGAAAAGGTGAGGATATTCAGCGCCTGAGACACCGACTTGCCGCGGATCAAATCCGCAACCAAACGGGTCTTTTGGGCCGAGATGTGAACCCCACGGATAATGGCAGTAGTTTCCATCGCTTACCTCTTCGCCTTCTTGTCCGCAGCGTGACCCTTGTACGTACGGGTCAGTGCAAACTCGCCGAGCTTGTGACCGACCATGTTCTCGTTGATATACACGGGAACATGCTGACGGCCGTTGTGCACAGCGATCGTCAGACCGATAAACTCGGGCAGGATCGTGGAACGGCGCGACCAGGTTTTGATCGGCTTCTTGTCTTTGCCCGCGACGGCCGCGTCCACCTTGTTGATAAGGTGGGCGTCGACAAACGGACCTTTCTTGATCGAACGTGACATAGTGTTCGCCTCTTACTTGCGCTTGCGCCGTTGGACGATCATATTGTTCGTCCGCTTGTTGCGACGGGTTTTGAAACCCTTCGAGGGCGTGCCCCACGGGCTGACCGGTTCGCGTGCTTCGCCAGTACGGCCTTCGCCGCCACCGTGCGGGTGATCCACCGGGTTCATGGCAACACCACGAACCGTCGGACGCACACCGCGCCAACGCATTGCACCGGCCTTGCCGATTTGGCGCAGGCTGTGTTCTTCGTTACCGACTTCACCGATGGTGGCACGGCACTCAATGTGAACGCGACGGACTTCGCCCGAACGCAGACGCACCTGAGCGTACGTACCTTCTCGAGCCAGCAGCACCGCGGATGCACCAGCCGAACGCGCCATTTGGGCGCCCTTGCCAGGCAGCATTTCGATGCAGTGGATCGTGGTACCCACCGGAATGTTACGGATAGGCAGCGTGTTACCAGCGCGAATCGGGGCTTCGATACCCGAGATCAGCGTGGCGCCCACTGCCAGACCGCGCGGCGCAATGATGTAGCGACGCTCACCGTCGGCGTAGCACAACAAAGCAATGTGCGCCGTACGGTTGGGGTCGTACTCGAGGCGTTCGACCGTGGCCGGAATGCCATCTTTGTTGCGACGGAAGTCGACGATACGATAGTGCTGCTTGTGACCACCACCACGATGACGAATCGTGATGTGACCGTTGTTGTTACGGCCAGAACCACGGATCTTCTTTTCGAGCAGGGCAGCGTGCGGCGCACCTTTGTGCAGGTTCGGGCTAACTACCTTCACCATGCCACGGCGGCCAGCCGAGGTCGGTTTTACTTTGACGAGGGCCATTTACTTCACCTCCGCAAAGTCGATTTCCTGGCCGTCTTTGAGCGCAACATAAGCCTTGCGCTCAGTGCGGCGGCGGCCCATGAAACGGCCAAAGCGCTTGACTTTGCCCTTACGGTTGAGGACCTGCACGGACTCGACCTGCACCTTGAACAGCAGTTCGACGGCAGCCTTGATTTCCGGTTTGGTAGCGTCAGCCACGACACGGAAAGCGACTTGCTGATTTTTCTCGGCGACGAAGGTGGCCTTTTCGGTCACCACCGGCGCCAGAATGACTTGCATCAAGCGTTCGGCGTTCATCCCAGCATCTCCTCGAGTTGAGCGATGGCCGGCTTGGTGATCAGCACTTTCTTGTAGTGGATCAGCGACAACGGATCGGCATAACGGGGCTCGACCACGGCAACATGCGGCAAGTTGCGGGTGGCGAGGTAAACATTTTCATCGAGGGTGTCGGTAATGATCAACACCGAATCCAGGCCCAGACTCTTTAGCTTGGAAACTGCCAGCTTGGTCTTGGGAGATTCGAGATCGAACGTATCGACAACAGCAATGCGGTCTTCGCGAGCCAACTGCGACAGAATCGAACGGATACCCGCGCGATACATTTTCTTGTTGACCTTTTGGCTGAAGTTTTCTTCAGGCGAATTCGGGAAAGCACGACCACCCCCACGCCACAACGGCGACGAGGTCATACCAGCGCGTGCGCGACCGGTACCCTTTTGGCGCCAGGGTTTCTTGGTGCTGTGCTTGACTTCGGCACGATCTTTCTGGGCACGGTCACCGCTACGCGCGTTGGCCTGAAAGGCCACGACGACTTGGTGAACCAGCGCTTCGTTGAAATCACGACCGAAAATGGTGTCGGGCGCGCTAAAAGTCGCGGCCTCACCTTGATCGTTCAGGAGCTTGAGATCCATGTTGCTTACGCCCCCTTCTTGGCCGGCGCCTTGATGGCCGGACGCACGACGATATCGCCGCCTGCGTGGCCGGGGACAGCGCCCTTGACCAACAGCAGACCGCGCTCTGCGTCCACACGCACGACGTCGAGGTTTTGAACGGTACGGGTAACGTCACCCAGGTGACCCGCCATGCGCTTACCCGGAAAAATACGACCCGGATCTTGTGCTTGACCGATCGAGCCCGGTACGCGGTGCGAACGGGAGTTACCGTGCGACGCGCGTTGCGAACCGAAGTGGTGACGCTTGATGGTACCGGCGAAACCCTTACCGATGGTGGTACCCGTCACGTCGACTTGTTGGCCGGCTTCGAAGACCGACTCAACAGCGATGACGGCGCCCGGCGTGAACTCGGCCAGACGGGCCGGATCCAGACGGAACTCTTTCAGCATGCTGCCGGCTTCAGTGCCGGCTTTGGCGTAGTGACCAGTTTGAGGCTGGGCCACACGCGAGGCACGACGAGTGCCATAAGCCACCTGGACTGCAGCATAGCCGTCAGCTTCCAGGGACTTGATCTGGGTCACACGGTTGTTCGACACGTCCAGCACGGTCACCGGGATGGATTCACCTTCCTCGGTAAAAATGCGGGTCATGCCGACCTTGCGACCCACCAGACCCAGCCGGTGAGCGGCGGGCGTGGGCGTCGAATTCGACATTGTTTTCTCCATTCCCGACTACGATTGGTCGGGGCTAATCAGGCGAAAGGTAAAGGCTTTCACCCTACAGGGCCAAGTAACCATAACCGCTTGCTTTACTTACGCCTATTACTACGGCGCTACTGCTTTTCACTAGCATGCGATCAGGTTGCTGTTGCCACAAAATGGCAAGCTTTGCATATTAGCACAGTTTTTCCTGATGGCACAAGTAGTTAGGTGCACAATGGAAAAACGCCACATTCCGAAGCGTGTGGCGTTTTTTCATGCCAAGCAGAAAGCCCGGCAAAGCCCCGAAGGGCTTGACATACCTTACTGCAGCGCGATTTCGACGTCGACACCAGCCGGCAGGTCCAGACGCATCAGGGCGTCAACGGTCTTGTCGGTGGGATCCACGATGTCCATCAAACGCTGATGGGTACGAATCTCGAACTGATCGCGCGACGTCTTGTTCACGTGAGGTGAACGCAGAACGTCGTAGCGGCGGATACGGGTAGGCAGCGGCACCGGACCACGAACCACGGCGCCCGTGCGCTTGGCGGTATCGACGATCTCGGCAGCAGACTGATCGATCAGCTTGTAGTCAAAAGCTTTCAAGCGGATGCGGATCTTCTGGTTTTTCATGGTGTTTCCTAAAGAACGAAAAACGAAAGCGGTTGGAGGGGACGCAACCACTTTCGTTGGTTGGGGGTCGCCTTAAGCGATGATCTTTGCGACGACGCCAGCGCCGACGGTACGGCCGCCTTCACGGATGGCGAAACGCAGACCTTCTTCCATGGCGATCGGGGCCAACAGCTTGACCGTCATCGACACGTTGTCACCCGGCAGAACCATTTCCTTGTCCTTGGGCAGGTCGATCGAACCCGTCACGTCCGTCGTACGGAAGTAGAACTGGGGACGATAACCATTGAAGAACGGCGTATGACGGCCACCCTCTTCCTTGGACAGAATGTACACCTCGGCCGTGAACTCCGTGTGCGGCGTGATCGACGCCGGCTTGGCCAACACCTGGCCGCGCTCGACGTCTTCGCGCTTGGTGCCGCGCAACAAAATACCCACGTTGTCGCCCGCTTGACCTTGGTCGAGCAGCTTGCGGAACATTTCCACGCCCGTGCACGTCGTCTTGACCGTCGGCTTGATGCCCACGATTTCGATTTCTTCGCCGACCTTCACGATACCGCGCTCGATACGACCCGTCACCACCGTGCCACGACCCGAGATCGAGAACACGTCTTCCACCGG
>NZ_CBCSFP010000006.1:195096-219344 GCF_965138755.1 Bordetella tumulicola
TGCTCGCCCAACTCGCCCTTGTCGCCTTCGAGCGCCAGCTTGGCCGAACCCTTCACGATCGGCGTATCGTCGCCCGGAAAGTCGTACTTCGACAGCAACTCGCGAACTTCCATTTCCACCAGCTCGAGCAGCTCGGCGTCATCAACCATGTCCGCCTTGTTCAGGAACACGATGATGTACGGCACGCCAACCTGGCGGCTCAGCAGAATGTGCTCGCGCGTTTGCGGCATCGGACCGTCTGCGGCCGACACCACCAGGATCGCGCCGTCCATCTGCGCTGCACCCGTAATCATGTTCTTGACGTAGTCCGCGTGACCCGGGCAGTCAACGTGCGCATAGTGCCGCGCTGCCGTCTCGTATTCCACGTGCGACGTGTTAATCGTAATACCACGCGCCTTCTCTTCTGGCGCCGCGTCGATCTGGTCGTAGCCGCGGGCTTCCCCACCAAACTGCGCCGACAACACCGTCGTGATCGCTGCCGTCAACGTCGTTTTGCCGTGGTCAACGTGACCAATCGTACCCACGTTCACGTGCGGCTTGGTACGTTCAAACTTGCCTTTTGCCATGATCTCTATCCTTTGACTTTCAAGGAAACTGGGATGATTGTCGCGTCTCGTGAGATAGTCGAGACGCGACGACGGTTTTTACTTTATTTTGCCCGAGCGGCGATGACTTCGTCAGCGACGTTCTTGGGGGCTTCGGAGTAATGCTTGAATTCCATGGTGTACGTAGCACGGCCCTGCGTCAACGAACGCAGGTTAGTGGCGTAACCGAACATCTCGGCCAGAGGAACCTCTGCCTTGATGGTCTTGCCACCGCCGACCATGTCGTCCATGCCCTGCACCATGCCGCGACGTGAGGACAGATCGCCCATCACGGTACCGGCGTAGTCTTCGGGAGTCTCGACTTCAACTGCCATCATGGGCTCGAGCAGCACGGGGCTGGCCTTGCGCATGCCATCCTTGAAGGCCATCGAACCGGCCATCTTGAACGCGTTTTCGTTCGAGTCAACGTCGTGGTACGAACCGAAGAACAGGGTTGCCTTGACGTCCACGACCGGGTAACCGGCCAGGATGCCGGACGGCAACGTTTCCTGAATCCCTTTGTCGACCGCCGGGATGTATTCGCGAGGTACCACACCGCCCTTGATGGCGTCGACAAACTCGTAGCCACCGCCAGGAGGCAGGGGTTCGAGCTTGAGCACCACGTGACCGTACTGACCACGACCGCCCGACTGTTTGACGAATTTGCCTTCGACTTCTTCGCAGGTCTTGCGGATGGTTTCACGGTAAGCCACTTGGGGCTTGCCGACGTTGGCTTCCACGCCGAACTCACGCTTCATGCGGTCGACCAGAATTTCCAGGTGCAGTTCGCCCATACCGGAAATGATCGTCTGGCCGGATTCTTCGTCGCTACGCACGCGGAACGACGGATCTTCCTGGGCCAGTCGCGACAGGGCCAAGCCCATCTTTTCTTGGTCAGCCTTTGACTTGGGCTCAACAGCCTGCGAAATCACGGGCTCGGGGAACACCATGCGTTCTAGCAGGATGTGCGAATCGATATCGCACAGCGTCTCACCCGTGGTCACGTCTTTCAGACCCACCACGGCGGCGATGTCGCCCGCCAGAACTTCTTTGATTTCTTCGCGGTTGTTGGCATGCATCTGCAGCAAACGACCCACTCGTTCTTTCTTGCTCTTGATGGGGTTGTAGACCGTCTCGCCCGATTTCAGGACGCCCGAATACACACGCACGAACGTGAGTTGGCCCACGAACGGATCGCTCATCAGCTTGAACGCCAGCGCCGACAACTTTTCAGCGTCATCCGCTTTGCGCGAAACGGGATTGCCTTCGTCGTCCTGACCACCAACCGGCGGGATGTCGATCGGCGACGGCAGGTAATCGATAACGGCATCCAGCATGCGCTGCACACCCTTGTTTTTGAAGGCGGTACCACACAACATCGGCTGGATTTCGCCAGCGATGGTGCGTTGACGAATAGCCTCGTTGATTTCGGCTTCGTCAAGCGAACCCGTTTCGAGGTACTTGTTCATCAGTTCTTCGGTGGATTCGGCCGCAGCCTCCATCAGGTTTTCATGCCATTCATTGGCAACGCCTTCGAGCTCAGCCGGAATGTCGGCGTAGTCGAACTTGGTGCCTTGGCTGGCTTCGTCCCACAGAATGGCTTTCATCTTGACCAGGTCGACGACGCCCTTGAAGGTGTCTTCGGCACCGATTGGGATCACGATAGGTACAGGATTGGCACGCAGGCGCGTCTTCAACTGGTCGTAGACCTTGAAGAAATTTGCACCAGTACGATCCATCTTGTTCACGAAGGCCAAACGGGGCACACCGTACTTGTTCGCTTGGCGCCACACCGTTTCAGACTGCGGCTGCACGCCACCCACTGCGCAGTACACCATGCACGCACCGTCGAGCACGCGCATGGAACGTTCCACCTCAATGGTGAAGTCCACGTGTCCCGGGGTGTCGATGATGTTGATGCGGTGCTCGGGGTAGTTGCCAGCCATGCCGCGCCAAAACGCCGTCGTAGCGGCCGACGTGATGGTAATACCGCGCTCTTGCTCTTGCTCCATCCAGTCCATGGTGGCTGCGCCATCATGGACTTCGCCAATTTTGTGATTGACACCGGTATAGAACAGGATGCGTTCAGTCGTGGTGGTTTTCCCTGCATCGATGTGCGCAGAGATACCAATGTTGCGATAGCGCTCGATCGGGGTTTTGCGGGCCATGGTGGGTTAGTCCTTAATTTACCAACGGAAATGACTGAAGGCCTTGTTGGCCTCGGCCATCTTGTGCGTGTCTTCGCGTTTCTTCATTGCGGCGCCACGACCTTCAGCGGCATCGATCAATTCGCCAGCCAAACGCAGATCCATCGATTTTTCGCCGCGCTTTTTAGCGGCTTCGCGCAACCAACGCATTGCCAAGGCCAGGCGGCGCACGGGGCGCACTTCAACCGGCACTTGGTAGTTGGCGCCGCCCACACGGCGGCTCTTGACTTCGACGATCGGCTTGATGTTGTTGATCGCCAGGCTGAAAACCTCGATCGGCTCTTTGCCGGTCTTGGTCTGTACTTGCTCGAGGGCACCATAGACGATGCGCTCGGCGACGGCCTTCTTGCCATCCAGCATGACGACGTTCATGAACTTGGCGAGCTCGACGCTGCCGAACTTGGGATCGGGCAGAATCTCGCGCTTGGGTACTTCGCGACGACGGGGCATTGTTGCTTCCTTGTGTCTATTCAGTTGAACCGGGTCTTGGTGACCCAGCCATGGCCACCCAACAAGGTGGCCCCTTACGTGCCGCGTGCTATGCCGATATATGGGCTGACGCGGTCGCACTATTCTGGTGGCGCTTACGCGCTACCGGGGTACTGCTAAAACTGCGGTGAATAAGGCTTTAGGCCTTCTTCGGGCGCTTGGCGCCGTACTTCGAGCGAGACTGCTTGCGATCCTTGACGCCTTGCAGGTCGAGCGAACCACGAACGATGTGGTAACGCACACCCGGAAGATCCTTCACACGACCGCCACGCACCAGAACCACCGAGTGCTCTTGCAGGTTGTGGCCTTCACCGCCGATGTACGAGATAACCTCGAAACCATTGGTCAGACGCACCTTCGCAACCTTACGCAAGGCGGAGTTCGGCTTCTTGGGGGTGGTGGTGTACACGCGAGTGCACACGCCGCGACGTTGCGGGCAGTTTTCGAGCGCGGGGCTCTTGCTCTTGATAATGCTGACTTCGCGCGGCTTGCGCACGAGTTGGCTAATGGTAGGCATGACCTTTGAAATCCCTTTTACGTACCACTGGTAAGTACTTTTGTACTCGCACCTCTGGCGAGCCGCCTTTTAAAATAAGGGCCAGCACACCAACGGGAGACAGTTCACGCAAAACCGCCTCAAACGTTTCGTACGTAAAAGAGCGAGTCTTGCAGACAAAAACGCACAAAGACCGCTAACCGTGGGATCGGCAAGCCTGACTTTATGCGTAAATAAAGCAGTAAGCCCGTCAGCATACCCCAGAAGATCACCCATGTCAAAGGTTCTTGCGTTCCAACATGGATGAGTCCGGAATACGCGTCAGGGCGAGAGTCTATTCGTTACACATGACTGTCGTGCGACTGAGCGTGCAAAGCGTAGTCCAGTCAGTCACTGATCGGCAAACAGGTATCCACTGCCGTATACCGTACGGATAGGCAGAATGACACCGGCCAGCTCGGCCTTGCGCCGCAGGCGGCTGACGATCACATCAATGCTGCGTGTGCCACTGGCTCGATTGACGCCAGCAGTGTCATCGAGGTGCTTGTTGAGCTCGGCCCGCGCCACGGCCTGGCCGGTCGCCTCAAGCAGCGTGCGCACGATATGGCGCTCATTGGCTGACAGCGAAATGGCAATCCCCGACGGGGCCATCAATGTCCAATTCTGGTCTCGCAGCTCCCAACAGCCTGATTGACCGTTTACACCAACTGTATCGACATTTTCTGCCACGGCAGGCGCCCGGCCCGGCAATCGGCGCGCCAAAGCCATCAGGATGCCTATCAACTCGCGATTATCACAAGGATCCGGCACGCACGCGTCCGCGCCGCTTTGCAGGCAACGCAGACGGTGTTCGACCTGCAAACCGGCGCCCAGCACCACAATCCCCAATACAGAAGACGTGCGCAGTCGTGACACCAGCGCGTAGCCGATTTCGTCAAGCCCGCCAATATCCAATACGGCAGCGTCGTATCCGCCGGCGCCCAGTTGATTGAATAGCTCCAGCGACGTGGCGCAGCCGTGTGCGGCAATACCCGCCTGTTGCATTGCCGCAACCGATTTCCCACAGGTCAGCGGGTCAGGCATCATGATAAGGATTTTCAACTGCTTCATAAGACATAGTCAGACACGGCCTCAAAACCCCTGGCTTCGTAGCCCATCTGCACGTATCGATAAGAACGCCCACAGTGTGGCGTCTTATTGCGCAAATCCGCAGTTAATATTCGTCAAGTTTGCGGTACTTAACAATTCCGGCTCCTAACCGCAGGGCGATAGGGTATCCGCGTTATCATTTGACCAGCAAAAGGCCCGTCATACTTGGTGTATGGTCGGCCAGATCGCTGATCGATATACACCCAAGGCGCTTTCAACCTCGAATTCACTATGCAGATTGCCTCGCTGGAAGACGACCTGGACCAGGCCCGGCATATTCAGCAAGTCCTTGTTTCCGCCGGATATACGTGCCACAGCTATCAACACGGCCGGGATCTGCTGGCCGCCCTGCGTAGCGAATCCTTTGACCTTATTCTGCTCGACTGGCAGGTCCCCGATATTTCTGGGGACGAGGTGTTACGGCATATCCGCATGACGCTGGGTATGCAAACCCCCGTTATTTTTGTCACGAGCCGTACCCTGGAGGAAGACCTGGTCCAGGGTTTGCAGGCAGGCGCCGACGACTATATCGTCAAACCGATGCGCCCGGCTGAATTGCTCGCGCGGATGGCCGCCTTGCTGCGACGCAGCCAGGCGACGTTACCCGTCCCCGGCCCTTTTTCGGTTGCCTCCTACCGTATCGATCCGGGCAATCGCGTGATCTCACTACGAGACCACGCGGTGACGCTTGCCCCCAAAGAATTCGAATTGGCGCAGTTGTTTTTTCGCAATGTGGGTAGGTTACTGTCGCGCGATGTGTTGGCAGAAAGTGTCTGGAATCGCGATATTCCCGCGACATCGCGGACGTTAGACACCCATTTATCGAACATTCGCCAAAAATTGCGGTTGCATCCGGAAAACGGCGTGCGACTGGTGTCATCCTACGCGTTGGGCTATCGCCTGGAACTCGTTGACAACGGTACGCCGGCGTCAGCGGTCAACGCTTAGTACGCAAACGCGCCAAATTGAAGTACCCGGCAATCGGCAGATCCCGCCGGTGTTTATCGGAGAGTATTGACATGATCTGGCGCTTTATCCGCCTGTTCGTCGCATGGAGCACGATAATCGTCAGCCCATTGGCCATGGCCCAGCCCGCGGGTGCGCTTGGCGACGATTTCATCTACCGCATCCAGCAGGGTGACACGCTGATTGAGCTCGCCACGCTTTATACGCGCAATAACGCCAATTGGACGACTCTGCAACGCCACAACACCATTGCGGACCCGCAGCGCCTGATCATTGGTTCGGAGCTGCGTATTCCGTTTGCAGTAATCCCGGAGATTCCGGCGCAGACCACGGCGATACACGTCAGCGGACAAGCCGATGTCGATGGCTCCCCTTTGCGTGTCGGTATGCCCGTCAACGAGGGATCAACGGTCACGACCGCCACCGACGGTTTTGTCACCCTGCAACTGTCTGACGGCACCAAGCTCACCCTACCGCGCGGCAGCGCCACGCAACTCGAAAGGTTGCGCCAATTCGAAGGTGCCGCCCTGACCGACTCGGTTCTACGCGTACAACGCGGCGAAATCGACTCTCATGTCGCGCCGGCGGGTCAAGGCGTGGGTCGTTTCGAGATTCGGACTCCTGTCGCTGTCATGGGCGTACGTGGCACACGTTTTCGCGTACAGACGAGTGGTCAGAGCGCTCACAGCGAAGTCCTGGATGGTCGCGTACGCATTCAACCGCAAACCGCGCAACGGCCCTCTGGTCAGCCGGTTGCCGTGGCGGCCGGTTACGGTGCGGCGATTGGGGCTGATGGCAAGCTTAATGTTCAACCTTTGCTGCCTGCTCCCCAGCTTGGGGAACCTCACCGGGCCGGGTCTGGCCTCTGGACCGCGCCAGTCACTCCCGTACCCGGCGCCGTGGCCTATTTAGTACAAGTATCGCGTGACGCGGAAGGTTTGGAGCTCACCTCGTCCGAGCGGTTTGATACGGCCGACATCCGCTTTAGCGCACGCCGGCCGGGAACGCACTATGCGACGGTACGCGCTATCGACGCGGCAGGCTTGAGCGGCCGCGATGCTTACGTGGCCTTCGAGGGCGCCAATGCGCTACTGTCCGGGTCGGGACAACCCATCTTGCTGAGCGACGGCGGCGTAGTCGTCCTGACTGACTACTAGGCCCGCTGCCAGCCCATGGTGACCCCCGCCGCCGATACCCGTTCCACGAGTCCGCGGCTGCGTTTGCTGCTGACGCTCTCATTGGTGGTATTTTCGGCCTTGCTGGGGTGGCTCAATGGATTGGGCCGAGTGGATCAGATGATTTACGATCGCGCGATTTCCCTGATCGAGCGCCCCGCCCCGCCGGATATTTTAATCGTCACGATCGACGACGAAGCCATCAACACATTGGGCCGCTGGCCATGGCCACGCTCGTTGCATGCGATGCTGCTAGAGCGTCTGCAGAGCGCGCGCGCGGTCGGCCTGGACATTGTGTTTTCAGAGGCCGACCCACAACGTACGGCCGACGACCGCCAGTTGGTCGACGCTGTCCGACGCCATGGCCGCGTTGTGCTGCCCATCGTGCTGGACAACCTCGAACGCCCGACGCGTGCAACACTCCCGTTGGCCCCTCTAGCCCAGGCGGCTGCCGGCTTGGGCTATATCAATGTAAATCCCGATGACGATGGCGTCGTCAGGCGCACGACCTGGACGCGCAGCGCGGGAAATCTGCCGTGGCAGCATTTCGCACTGGCCATGCTGCGGATCGGCGACGATGCGTCGCATACAGAGGCCTTTACGCAGCAACTACCGGCGAACAGCACGTCGTTGATTCCCTATGCCGGCCCGCCAGGGCATTTTCAAACCGTCTCTTATCTGAGCGTCTTGCGCGGCGACGTACCTGCAGAAACCATAAAAAATAAGTACGTCTTGATCGGCGCCTGGGCCACAGGCCTGGGGGATGTTTTCCCTTCGCCGGTATCCCATGACGTCAGCGGCATTGCAGGCATTGAGATCATGGCCAATCTGATACACGCTGTCCGACAACAGCAGATCTTGGTGTCGGCTCAACCTTGGCAAACCGCCCTGGCAAGCATCGTTCCAGTGTTATTGCTGTGCTTGGCGTTACCCTGGTTGTCGCCCCGCCAGGCCATGTTTTGTAGTGCGGCACTGCTCATCATGATTTTGGCAACCTCAATCATCATGCTGCACTGGATCGATATATGGGTGCCGCCCGTGGCGGCATTGCTGGGTGTCGCCGTCAGCTATCCGATATGGAGCTGGCGCAGCCAGGAGGCTGCCTTGCGCTACATGAGCCAAGAGATGAAGCGATTGCGCGTTGAGTATCCGCCGGTGTTAGACGACACGCAGTCATTATCCCTTGGCCAGCACGTCGGACGCTCGCTGGATCAGCATGTCGACGAGCTGCACCGCACATTGCGCCATGTCCGCAACCTGCGCCGCTTTGTAGCGGACGGCCTGGATGGCATGCCTGATGCCACGATGGTCATCGATAAAGCCGGCCGCCTGCAGTACTGGAATCGTCCCGCCGCGACCTATTTCCTGCACTTGGGTATTCGCCCCCCCCGCATCGGGGAAATCGTGGCTCCCGCACTGGAGCAGGCCCTCGCCGAGCCAGAAACCCGTCACGCCGTACGAGAGGCGTTGCAACCTCGCGACGCCCATACCCCCGAGAACAGCGCCGCGGTCACGCGCATCAATCTCGAAGTGCGGGATCGTGCAGAGCATGATCTATTGATTCGATGCGCGCCTATCCGTACCGCGCGGGGCTCTCATGCCGGAATGGTGGTGACCTTGAGCGATATCAGCACCATACGCCAGGCAGAACGGCAACGCGAAGAAACGCTGCGATTCATTTCGCACGACATGCGTGCGCCCCAAAACTCGATCCTGGCACTCGTCGAACTCAACCACCAACAGGTTCCTGCAGACAGCACGTCTGCGCAGACACTCGCGCGAATTGCCCACCTGGCCAACCGCACGTTGCGACTCGTCGATGACTTCATTCAACTCACCCGCGCAGAGTCCATGAGCATCGCGCACGAGCGGCTGGATCTTGTCGCCATGCTTCACGAAATCACCGACGATTTCTGGGCGACGGCACATGCACGCGGGATCACGCTGGATCTGCAGTCTTCTGTGCCAGTGGCGTTGATCTATGGCGATTCGTCGCTGATCGCGCGAGCCCTCAGCAACTTGGTGGACAACGCTGTGAAATACAGCCCGGATAGCAGCCCTGTGCATTTGCGTCTGTCGCTCGGCGCGCATTCATGGGATACCGAGATCGAAGACGCCGGCCCTGGTATTTCGTCAGAGGACCGAACGCATCTGTTTGATCCGTTTTTTCGCACAGGGGATGCCCGACGCTCGGCTACCGGCGGTTCCGGACTGGGATTGGCATTCGTACGCACCGTTGCACAACGCCATGGCGGCAACATCACGCTGTATAGCGAAAAAGGCACGGGTTCGCGATTTGTCTTGAGCCTGCCGACCGCACCGGAAGACGACGTTTACGATACGTGAGCGTATTACCTCGACGATAATGGCCGTTCACGTGCCGCGCACGCCGCCTGCGTGGCAACTAACGGAAAATGTGCGTGATCACCGCAGGCTTGCCCGCTTTCACGGTCAGCGTCATATGGTGAGGCGGCTGTGCACTATTGCGGATCGTGACGCGATGCCGGCCCGGTCGCAACATCACGGTTTTTAGCGGTGGCGTCACACCACGCGAAACGCCGTCAATCACGATTTCCCCCCACGGTCGCACATTAATGCTGACACGCACCGGCGTGGGCTGCGCAGGTGTTCCAGCCGTCCTGGGCTCAAGTACAGCGGGCGGCGGCGTTGCCGCAGTCGGATCAACCGCGAGGCCCTTTTCAGCCTCGGGTATTGATGTATCGGGAACCGAGGTGGAATCAGGCCGCTCATTATCCGCTGGCATGTCGGGCACGGGTTCGGCCACACGAGGGGTTCCGGAGGACGGCGCAGACGCTGATGACGGTGACGAGGGCGGCATCGTCATGTCCGTTGAAGCGCTCTTGCCAGGCTGATCGACCACCAACTCCGAATGCGTAATCACACTCTCGGGCTGACTAGTCAATCTTCCCCACCAATACGCCGCAACCGCTATCGTTGCAACCCCAAGCAAGATGGCCCGCAGCAGCGAACGCCACGAGACGTTACGTGCCGCATGCTGCGCACTGGCCACCACGGAAGCCTCTTTGGGATCTGTCACCGCCGGCGCAGCAGACTCTGTCGGGGGCCCAATTAACGGTAGGGCCAGTCGTTCAGCATAGGCCTGCGTCGTCTGCGGCCTATCGTCGGGTTTCAGTTCCATACCCGCGTCGACCGCTTGCAAAAAGGCAGGCGAGTATTTGCTCAGTCCCAGCGTCGTCAAGGGCTGATAAGTGTCGTCAATGCGGCGTTCGGGGGCAGGCGGCGGTCGTTGGCCGGCCACCAATGAATAGACCACGGCGCTTAACGCATAGATGTCTGTCCAGGGCCCGCGCGGCCATTCGGAGGACTCGGTATACAACTCGAAGGGCGCGTAGCCCGGCGTCAATACCTTTCTGTCGGCCTGATTTTCAGGTGTAGTCAGTGCCATTAAATGCGCGCGCCCAGACTCGTCCAGTCCGACCGAGTGCACCGAGATATCCCCGCATATACGGCCTTCTTGATGTAAACGATCAAGCGTCGAAAGAAGCTCGGCAATAATGCGCTCAATGCGACCCTGAGGCACCCCGCCCGCAATCGTTGCCGCGATCGCGCTCAACGGTCGGAGGGCAAGGGGCGCGGCACCCGCAAAGGGCCCACGCGGCGTGGAAAAGACCGCAGAGGAAGACATGAAAAACTAACTTGAAAGGACCATTTTTCTATACACACGCCGTATAACTTGCCACACAACCGGGCAAATACTGCGCGAAGTTTACTACTTACGTTACGTTTTATAACGCCAGTTATCAGTAAAATGCATTTTCCGCACGACAACGTACTGCTATTAGCACATACAACGGATAATATCCGAGCATCCTTCCGGTTACGTTTCACAATTCATACGCCCGGAACAGGATGTGACCTCTTTTCTCTTAGGCATAGGCTTCCACGTTCATGAAGATACGCGCTCACTTGCCCTCCTTGCTTTGTGTTCTGACTCTTCTCGGCGGTTGCTCCGGGTTGGGGCTCAGTAGCCAAGAGGGCCCTCCCTCCCCAGCCGCGCAAAACGCATTGGCACAGGTCCAACAACAGTACTCGGCGGGGCAGTACGGCACCGTCATCCGTACCGTTGCCACGTCTGACGACATTGCAGCCGCGCCCAAGTCGCTACGCATCGAGGCATACAAGCTACAGGCCTTCAGCTACTGCGTACGCAAGTATTCGCAGTTGTGTGAAGAGACTTTTGTACGAATCTTGCAATTGGATTCAGATTTCACGCTCGCACCTAACGAGGCAGGCCACCCGCAATGGGGCCCCGTCTTTACGTCTGCCCAGGCGCGAGTCGGCAAATAATCCAACGCTCCCCCAAACAAAACGGCCACTGAATATCTCAGTGGCCGTTTTGTTTGGGGGGCCGGCAGGTTTTACAACCCATCGGCACTTACCCGGACCTGCAACGCCGTCAGGCAGCGGAACCGTCGTCGCTCGTGCCCGCTTGTGGCGGTGCATCGGTGGCGTCGTTCCCAGCACCCACCTCGGCGGCAACCGGCGCGTCCTCGAAGGGATTCGCCAATTGCCGTGCGGCTTCGCGCTCTGCCGCTTCCAGGGCTTCCTTGTCCTTGCGGGCAATGTGGTACGCCAGACCCGTACCTGCGGGAATCAGACGACCCACAATGACGTTTTCCTTCAGACCACGCAGATCGTCGCGCTTGCCCATGATGGCGGCTTCGGTCAGGACTCGTGTGGTTTCCTGGAACGAAGCGGCCGAGATGAACGAGTCAGTCGACAGCGAAGCCTTCGTGATACCCAGCAGCACGTTATCGTAGACCGCCGGGAGCTTGTCTTCTGCGGTGACACGATCATTCTCGTTCAACAGCTCGGAGCGCTCGACTTGCTCGCCCGGGATGAACTCGGTATCGCCCGCATCGACGATGTTCACGCGGCGCAACATCTGACGAACAATCACTTCGATGTGCTTGTCGTTGATCTTTACGCCCTGCAAACGGTAAACGTCCTGGACTTCGTCAACGATGTAAGTCGCCAGCTTTTCGATACCTTGCAAACGCAGAATGTCGTGCGGATCGGCAGGGCCGTCGACGATCATTTCGCCCTTGTTCACCACCTGGCCGTCGTGCACCAGCACCTGCTTTTCCTTGGGAATCAGGAACTCGTGGCTGACGCCTTCCAGGTCGGTAATAACCAGACGTTGCTTGCCCTTGGTATCTTTACCGAACGACACCGTACCCGTGACATCGGCCAACATGCCGGCGTCTTTGGGCGATCGCGCTTCGAAGAGCTCGGCCACACGCGGCAGACCACCGGTAATGTCGCGCGTCTTCTGGGATTCTTGGGGAATCCGCGCCAACACCTCACCGACAGCAACCTGTTGACCATCACGCACGGTGATCAGTGCGCCCACGGGGAACGAGATGTTCACCGAGTGATCGGTACCGGCAATCTTGACGTCTTCGCCGCTGTCGTTGACCAGTTTGATCTGCGGACGCATGACGACCTTGCCGCCGCGCGTCTTGGGAGTGATCACAACCAACGTGGACAGACCCGTGATTTCGTCGAGCTGCTTGGCCACGGTAACGCCTTCTTCGATATTCTCGAAGCGCACCGCACCACCGTACTCGGACACGATCGGACGCGTCAGCGGATCCCACGCAGCCAGACGAGCGCCGGCCTTGACGGTCTCACCATCGCCCACCAGCACGGTCGCACCGTACGGGATCTTGTGGCGTTCGCGTTCACGACCGTTATCGTCGTAAATCGCCAATTCGCCCGAGCGCGAGATCGCCACACGTTCGCCCTTGGCGTTCGTGACATAGCGCATCGTGCCGGCAAAGCCGACCTTACCGCTCGACTTGGTTTCCACGGCGCTGGCCAAGGCCGAACGCGATGCCGCACCCCCGATGTGGAACGTACGCATCGTGAGCTGCGTCCCCGGTTCACCAATGGACTGAGCGGCAATCACACCCACCGCTTCGCCCACGTTGACGTGCGAGCCACGACCCAGGTCGCGACCATAGCAGTGCGCGCACAGACCATGACGGGTTTCACAAGTCAGCGGCGTACGAACCTTGACCTCGTCGACAGCGATACGGTCGATCAGGTCGACCAGATCTTCGTCAAGCAAAGTACCGGCGGCAATCGCTGTTTCTTGTGTGTCAGGATTGACGATATCGATCGCGGCGACACGACCCAGAATACGATCGCGCAACGGTTCGATGACTTCGCCGCCTTCGACCAGGGCCTTCATGGAGTAACCATGGCTGGTGCCGCAATCGCTCTCGGTGATGACCAAGTCCTGCGTCACATCAACCAGACGACGAGTCAGGTAACCCGAGTTTGCCGTCTTCAGTGCCGTATCGGCCAAGCCTTTACGTGCACCGTGAGTCGAGATGAAGTACTGCAGAACGTTCAGGCCTTCACGGAAGTTCGCGGTAATCGGCGTTTCGATAATTGAACCGTCAGGCTTGGCCATCAGGCCGCGCATGCCCGCCAACTGGCGAATCTGGGCAGCCGAACCACGGGCGCCCGAGTCGGCCATCATGTAGATCGAGTTAAACGATTCCTGGCGCACTTCTTCGCCATGACGGTTCGTCACGGGCTCGGTGGCCAGTTGTTCCATCATCGCCTTGCCGACCTTGTCGCTGGCCTTGCCCCAAATGTCCACCACGTTGTTGTAGCGTTCTTGGGACGTCACCAGACCCGACGAGTACTGCTTGTCGATTTCCTTCACTTCGCGGCTGGCCTCGGCCAGGATGCCTTCCTTGGCTTTGGGGATCAGCATGTCGCCCATGGCGATGGAAATACCACCGCGGGTCGCCAGGCGGAAACCCGACTGCATCAGCTTGTCGGCAAAGATCACCGTGTCGCGCAGACCGCAACGACGGAACGACTGGTTGATCAGGCGCGAAATTTCTTTCTTCTTGAGTGCCTTGTTCAGCACCGTGAAGGGCAGACCCTTGGGCAGAATTTCCGACAACAATGCACGGCCCACGGTCGTTTCATGACGACGCAGCACCGGCTGGAATTCACCTTGGTCGTCGCGTTCGTATTCCGTCAGGCGCACCGTGATACGCGTCTGCAATTCCACTTCGCCGTTATCGTAGGCGCGTTGAACTTCAGCCACATCGGTGAAGAAAATCCCTTCGCCCTTGCCGTTGATACGCTCACGGGTCGTGTAATACAGACCCAACACAATATCCTGCGACGGTACGATCGAGGGTTCGCCGTTAGCGGGGAACAGAACGTTGTTCGACGCCAGCATCAATGTGCGTGCTTCGAGCTGGGCTTCCAGCGACAGCGGCACGTGCACGGCCATCTGGTCACCGTCGAAGTCGGCGTTAAACGCCGCGCAAACGAGCGGATGCAGTTGAATGGCCTTGCCTTCGATCAGTACCGGTTCGAAAGCCTGAATACCCAGGCGGTGCAGCGTCGGGGCCCGGTTCAACATGACCGGGTGCTCGCGAATGACTTCTTCGAGGATATCCCAGACCACCGGCTCTTGGCTTTCCACCAGCTTCTTGGCAGCCTTGATGGTCGTGGCCAGGCCCATCATTTCCAGACGATTGAAAATGAACGGCTTGAACAGCTCCAGCGCCATCAGCTTGGGCAGACCGCATTGATGCAGTTTGAGCTGCGGACCCACCACAATGACAGAACGACCCGAGTAGTCGACGCGCTTACCCAACAGGTTCTGACGGAAGCGACCGCTCTTGCCCTTGATCATGTCGGCCAACGACTTCAGTTGGCGCTTGTTGGCGCCCGTCATGGCCTTGCCACGACGACCGTTGTCCAGCAACGAGTCGACGGCTTCTTGCAGCATGCGCTTTTCGTTGCGCAGGATGATTTCCGGCGCCTTCAGTTCGAGCAGGCGCTTGAGGCGGTTGTTGCGGTTGATGACGCGACGGTACAGATCGTTCAGATCCGACGTCGCAAAGCGACCGCCATCGAGCGGCACCAACGGACGCAAGTCCGGCGGCAGCACAGGCAGGACCTCCATCACCATCCATTCGGCTTTGATACCGGATTTCTGGAAACCTTCGAGGACCTTGAGGCGCTTGGAAATCTTCTTGATCTTGGCTTCGGAGCTGGTGGCCTTCAATTCGCCGCGCAGCGTTTCGACTTCGCGATCGATATCGATAGTGCGCAGCAGTTCGCGCACGGCTTCTGCACCCATCAGGGCACTGAAGTCATCACCGTACTCTTCGGTCTTGGCCAGGAAGTCATCATCGGACATGATCTGGCCGCGCTTGAGCGGTGTCATGCCAGGTTCGATCACGCACCAGGCTTCGAAGTACAACACGCGTTCGATATCGCGCAGCGTCATGTCGAGCACCATACCCAGGCGCGACGGCAGGCTCTTCAGGAACCAGATGTGCGCGACCGGGCTGGCCAGCTCGATGTGGCCCATGCGTTCACGGCGAACTTTGGCGACGGTGACTTCAACGCCGCACTTTTCGCAGATCACGCCACGATGCTTCAAGCGCTTGTACTTTCCGCACAAGCACTCGTAGTCTTTGATCGGACCAAAGATCTTCGAGCAGAACAGACCATCGCGTTCCGGCTTGAACGTGCGGTAGTTGATCGTTTCCGGCTTGCGGACTTCGCCGTAAGACCAGGAACGGATTTTCTCCGGCGACGCAATGCCAATCTTGATGGCATCAAATTGCTCGTCTTGCGAGACTTGCTTAAATAGGTCGAGTAGCGCTTTCATTAGTTACGCTCCAAATCCATGTCCAGGGCCAACGAGCGGATTTCCTTAACCAGCACATTGAACGATTCCGGCATACCGGCATCGATGACGTGATCGCCCTTGACGATGTTTTCGTATACCTTGGTGCGGCCAGTGATGTCGTCGGACTTCACCGTCAGCATTTCTTGCAGGGTGTAGGCGGCGCCATATGCTTCCAGCGCCCACACTTCCATTTCCCCGAAACGCTGACCACCGAACTGCGCTTTACCACCCAGCGGCTGCTGAGTCACCAGCGAGTACGGGCCCGTGGAACGGGCGTGCATCTTGTCGTCGACCAAGTGATGCAGCTTCAGGTAGTGCATGTAGCCCACGGTGACCGGACGCTCGAATTGTTCGCCAGTACGGCCATCGTACAGCCACGCCTGAGTGCGCGAATCGGTCAACCGCATACGCTTGGCGACGTCGTCGGGATAAGCCAACTCCAGCATCGTACCGATTTCTTCCTCGGTGGCGCCGTCAAACACCGGCGTCGCGAACGGCACGCCGTTCTTGAGATTACGCGCCAGCTCCATGACTTCGTCATCGGTCAGGGTCTCGATGTGCGCGCCGGTACCGGTGGTGTTGTACACCTTGTCCAGATAGACACGAACATTTTGTACCTGAGCCGAACGCTCGTCGCGCAGCATGTCGGCAATGCGGTGGCCCACGCCCTTGGCAGCCCAGCCCAAGTGAACCTCGAGCACCTGCCCGACGTTCATCCGGGACGGAACGCCCAGCGGGTTCAGCACGATGTCAGCAGGCGTACCGTCGGCCATGTGCGGCATGTCTTCGACAGGCGTGATGCGGGATACAACACCCTTGTTGCCGTGACGGCCAGCCATCTTGTCGCCAGGCTGCAGACGGCGCTTGACGGCCAGGTAGACCTTGATCATCTTGAGCACGCCCGGAGGCAGCTCATCACCTTGCGTGAGCTTCTTGCGCTTTTCTTCGAACGCCAAGTCGAACTGGTGACGCTTCTGTTCGAGCGATTCCTTGGCCTGCTCCAGCACGACGGCGTGAGGCTCATCAGCCAGGCGGATATCGAACCACTGCCAACGGTCCAGATCGGCCAAGTATTCCTTGGTGATCGCGGCGCCCTTAGCCAGCTTGCGCGGGCCGCCGTTGACCGTCTTGCCGGCCAGCAGCTTTTCGATACGATCGAACTGGTCGTTCTCGACGATACGCAGCTGATCGTTCAAGTCTTGGCGATAGCGACGCAGTTCATCATCAATGATGGACTGGGCACGTTTGTCACGCACGATTCCTTCGCGAGTGAACACTTGAACGTCGATCACCGTACCGACCATGCCCGAGGGCACGCGCAGCGACGTGTCTTTCACGTCGGAGGCTTTTTCACCGAAAATAGCGCGCAGCAGTTTTTCTTCGGGCGTCAGTTGGGTCTCGCCCTTGGGCGTGACTTTACCGACCAGCACGTCATCTGCGGTCACTTCGGCACCGATGTAAACGATGCCGGAATCATCCAGACGGTTGAGCTGGGTTTCAGCCAGGTTGCTGATATCCCGGGTGATTTCTTCAGGTCCGAGTTTGGTATCACGCGCGACAACCGTCAGTTCCTCGATGTGAATCGAGGTATAGCGGTCATCAGCCACCACTTTTTCGGAGATCAGAATCGAGTCTTCGAAGTTGTAGCCGTTCCAGGGCATGAAGGCGATCAACATGTTCTGGCCCAGTGCCAATTCGCCCAGGTCAGTAGACGCGCCATCTGCCAGCACGTCGCCCTTGGCGACTTTGTCGCCACGAGCCACGATAGGACGCTGGTTGATGTTGGTGTTTTGGTTGGAACGGGTGTACTTGATCAGGTTGTAGATGTCGACACCGACTTCGCCAGCGACGTTTTCTTCGTCGTTAACGCGAATCACGACGCGCTCGGCATCAACGTGGTCAACCACACCGCCACGCACGGCTTGCACGGTCGTGCCCGAGTCGACGGCCACGGTACGTTCAACACCGGTACCCACCACAGGCTTTTCCGGGCGCAGGCAGGGAACTGCCTGACGTTGCATGTTGGCGCCCATCAGTGCACGGTTGGCGTCATCGTGCTCCAGGAACGGAATCAGCGATGCAGCGACCGACACGATCTGCGACGGAGCGACGTCCATGTAGTGCACGTTGCTCGGCGCCGTCAGCATGGTCTCGCCCGCTTCGCGGCACGCGACCAGGTCATCGACAAAGCTGCCTTCTTCGTCCAGCGCGGCGTTAGCCTGCGCGATCACGTAGTTGCTTTCTTCGATGGCCGACAGGTAGTCGATCTGATCACTGACCTTACCGTCGATAATCTTGCGGTAAGGGGTTTCCAGGAAGCCGTACTCGTTCAAGCGCGCGTATAGCGCCATCGAGTTGATCAGGCCGATGTTCGGGCCTTCCGGCGTTTCGATCGGGCAAACACGGCCGTAATGCGTGGGATGCACGTCACGGACTTCGAAGCCGGCGCGTTCGCGCGTCAGGCCACCCGGGCCCAGAGCAGAAACACGACGCTTGTGCGTGATTTCCGACAGCGGGTTGGTTTGGTCCATGAACTGCGACAACTGGCTCGAACCGAAGAACTCCTTGATTGCGGCCGAGATCGGCTTGGAGTTGATCAGGTCGTGCGGCATCAGGTTTTCGGTCTCGGCTTGGCCCAGACGTTCTTTCACAGCGCGTTCGACGCGCACCAGACCCGCGCGGAACTGGTTTTCAGCCAGTTCACCGACGCAACGTACACGGCGGTTGCCCAGGTGATCGATGTCATCGATCTGGCCACGACCGTTACGCAATTCGACCAACACCTTGATGGTTTCAAGAATGTCTTCGTTGGTCAGTGTCATCGCGCCCGTGATGTCTTCACCACGGCCCAGACGGCTGTTGACCTTCATGCGGCCCACACGCGACAAATCGTAGGTATCTTCGCTGTAGAACAAACGCTGGAACAGGGCTTCGACCGCGTCTTCGGTTGGCGGCTCGCCAGGACGCATCATGCGGTAGATCGCCACACGAGCAGCCATTTGATCGGCCGTTTCGTCGGTACGCAACGTTTGCGAAATGTACGGACCACGATCCAGGTCGTTGGTGTACAGGGCCTGGAAGTCCAGCACGTTGGCCGCGCGCAACGCGCTCAGCACGCTTTCGGTGATTTCGTCGTTGGCATGCGCCACGACTTCGCCGGTATCCGCGTCAACGATGTTCTTGGCCAGGACACGACCGTACAGGAACTCTTCGGGTACGGAAACGCGTTGGATGTTGGCAGCAGCCGCATCACGCAGATGCTTGGCATTGATGCGCTTGTCTTTTTCGACAATCACATTGCCATCACGATCGGTGATATCAAAGCGGGCCATTTCGCCCTTCCAGCGCTCGGGCACGAACTCAATCATGCCGCCTTCGCTCTTCAACTCGAAGTTGTCGAAATCGAAGAAATGCGCCAGGATAGATTCCGGCGTCATGCCGATGGCCTTGAGCAGAATCGTCACGGGCATTTTGCGACGACGGTCGACACGGAAGAACAATACGTCCTTCGGATCGAACTCGAAGTCCAGCCACGAACCGCGGTAAGGAATCACGCGCGCCGAGAACAACAACTTGCCCGAGCTGTGCGTCTTACCACGATCATGTTCGAAGAACACGCCCGGCGAACGGTGCAACTGGGACACGATGACACGCTCGGTGCCGTTGATGACAAATGAACCGGTGCCGGTCATGAGCGGAATTTCGCCCATGTAGACTTCCTGTTCTTTGACTTCTTTGATTGTCGGTTTGCTGACTTCGCGGTCAAGCAATACCAGGCGCACTTTGGCACGCAACGGCGACGCATAGGTCAGACCGCGCTGTTGGCATTCCTTGACATCGAACACCGGCTCGCCCAGCACGTAGCTGACGAATTCCAGGCGCGCCATTCCGTTATGGCTGACAATCGGAAAAATCGACGAAAACGCCGCCTGCAGACCATCGCTCTCGCGATCGGACGGAACGGTATCCGCCTGCAGGAAAGTTAGGTAGGATTGAAGCTGTGTCGCCAGCAAGTAAGGAACGTTTTGAACGTCTTCACGCTTGGCGAAGCTTTTGCGGATGCGCTTTTTTTCGGTGTACGAGTAAGGCATGAGCACTCCGACTCGAGGTTGCATGGGCCGTCAACCACGGCCCTAGGTGATACGACTCCAGAAAACCCCTCTGTAAAGGTCACCCTGACAGTAGGGGTTTTCTGGAAACGCAAAAGCCCGGGGACGGCAAACAGCACTGTCCCCGGGCGGTTTGACGCAGGTCTTATTTAACTTCGACCTTGGCGCCGGCTTCTTCCAGCTTCGCCTTGGCGGCGTCGGCGTCAGCCTTCGCAACACCTTCCTTGACAGGCTTGGGTGCGCCATCGACCACGTCTTTGGCTTCCTTCAGACCCAGGCCGGTCAATTCACGGACGGCCTTGATGACGCTCACCTTGTTGGCGCCGACTTCGGTCAGCACAACGGTGAATTCGGTTTGCTCTTCAGCAGCGGCGGCAGCGCCACCGGCAGCGGGAGCAGCCACAGCAACAGCGGCGGCGGCAGCCGACACGCCAAACTTCTCTTCCATTTCCTTGATCAGCTCGGACAGTTCGAGCACGGTCATGCCAGAGATGGCGTCAAGGATTTCAGCTTTGCTAAGTGCCATTTTTCAGAACTCCAAAATTGGATAAATGCCAGGTTGGGTGTCGCTCGGTCGTTCAGCGAATTCCATAAGGGGAGGCTTACGCCGCCGCCTTTTGATCGCGCACAGCAGCGAGGCCGCGGGCGAACTTGGTCGGAACTTCGTTGAGCGTACGCACGAATTGCGCGATGGGGGCTTGCATAGTGCCCAGCAGTTTCGACAGCAACTCTTCGCGCGAGGGCATGGTGGCCAAAGCCTTCACACCATCTTGGTTCAACAAGTTGTTGGGCAATGCGCCCGCCTTGATGACCAGCTTGTCGTTGCTTTTTGCGAAACTTGCAAGGACCTTGGCCGCCGCTACCGGGTCTTCGCTGATGCTATAGATCAGCGGACCGGTCAGTTGCTCGGACAACGGCTCGAAAGCCGTGCCAGCAACTGCGCGACGAACCAGCGTGTTTTTCAGAACACGCAGGTAAACGCCCGATTCACGCGCAGTTTTGCGCAGTACGGTGACAGAGGCGACGTCCAGACCACGATACTCGGCGATAACAATCGATTGCGCCTTGGCAACAACAGCCGAGACTTCTTCGATTACTACCGCTTTCTCTTGACGATTGAGACTCACGGTTTGAACACTCCATCAAAAGACGCCTGGGGCCTTATGGCCTTACGCGTCAACCGAATGCGGCGCCTGGTTGAGTTCTTCGGGTAAAGAAATCTTCCTGGGGACGCCGTCTACGCTGGATCCAGACTGAACAAGCTCTGGGATTAAGCGGGACATCGGCGGTACAGCTACCCTTGCCCTGCTCCAGCGGTCTTTGACAGCAGCAGCCGGCAGAATTGCCGGATACGGCCCAAAGTACGTTTTGCTTACAGCGATTAGTTCGCTGCGAGCGAAGCTACTTCTACACGAGCACCGCCGCCCATCGTGGACGAAACAGCGAGCTTGCGCAGATAAATACCCTTGGCAGCCGTAGGACGAGCCTTTTGCAGGGCGTCGACCAAAGCGGCCAAGTTGGATTGCAACTGCTCCACGCCAAACGAGGCGCGGCCGATGGTGGCGTGAATGATGCCGGCCTTGTCGGTACGGTATTGCACCTGACCTGCCTTGGCGTTTTTCACTGCGGTCGCGACATCAGGCGTCACGGTACCGACCTTGGGGTTAGGCATCAGGCCACGGGGACCCAGCACTTGACCCAACGCACCGACGACACGCATCGTGTCGGGAGACGCAATGACCACGTCGAAATCGATTTGACCACCCTTGATACGCTCAGCCAGATCTTCCAGGCCAACGATATCAGCACCAGCAGCCAAAGCGGCTTCGGCCTTGTCGCCTTGGGCGAACACGGCAACACGCACGGACTTGCCGGTACCAGCGGGCAACACGACCGAACCGCGAACCAGTTGGTCGGACTTCTTGGGGTCGATACCCAGTTGAACGGCCACGTCGATGGACTCATCGAACTTGGCAGTAGCGGTTTCCTTGACCAAGGTCAGGGCTTCGCTAACCGGATACAGCTTGGTGCGATCAATTTTTTGAGCAATAGCGGCGGCGCGCTTGGACAGTTTTGCCATGATTAGATCCCCTCAACCGTGATGCCCATGCTGCGGGCGCTACCAGCGATCGTACGAACGGCAGCGTCAAGATCGGCTGCGGTCAGATCGGGTTCTTTGGTTTTGGCGATTTCTTCGGCCTGGGCACGAGTCAGCGTACCGACTTTGTCAGTATGCGGCTTGGGCGAACCCTTTTGGACGCCAGCGGCCTTCTTGATGAGGACCGTCGCAGGCGGGGTCTTCATGATGAAGGTGAAGCTCTTGTCGGCGAAAGCGGTGATCACCACCGGAATCGGCAGACCAGGCTCCATGCCTTGGGTCTTGGCGTTGAACGCCTTGCAGAATTCCATGATGTTCAGGCCACGCTGACCCAGGGCCGGGCCAATCGGGGGGGAGGGGTTAGCCTTACCAGCCGGTACTTGCAGCTTGATAAAGCCGACGATCTTCTTCGCCATGCTTTGCTCCTTACGGGTTCAAACGCCCACCGTCGTTGGCGGCGAGCTCCCCGGGGTTAAAAATCAGGTCTTCTCGACCTGGCTGAAATCGAGCTCGACGGGCGTCGCGCGACCAAAAATGGTGACGGACACACGCACCTTGCTCTTTTCGTAATTGACTTCTTCGACGTTGCCGTTGAAGTCTGCAAACGGACCTTCTTTGACGCGAACCATCTCGCCCACTTCGAACAGGACCTTGGGGCGGGGTTTCTCGACACCCTCTTCCATTTGGGAGAGGATCTTTTCGACTTCTTTTTCAGAAATCGGCGTCGGACGATTACCCGAGCCACCCAAAAAGCCGGTGACACGGTTTGTGTTTTTCACCAAGTGCCAGGTTTCGTCGGTGAGATCCATCTCAACCAGAACGTAGCCCGGGAAAATACGGCGTTCGCTGATCGACTTCTGGCCGCCTTTGACTTCGACGACTTCTTCCGAGGGGACCAGAATACGACCAAACGATGTCTGCAAGGCCGCGCGCTCAATGCGCTCGTTCAAGGCTTTGTGGACGCTTTTTTCCATGCCTGAATACACATGGACGACATACCAGCGCTTACTCATTTGGCGTCCTTATTTCCAGCCTAACAACAGGCCGTACAGTATCCATTCGATGCCCTTATCGAGCACCCACATTAACAACCCCATCACCGCGACAAAGGCAAACACGATGCCCGTCATCTGGGTGGTTTCCTTGCGCGTGGGCCAGGTTACCCGTTTAGCTTCGTTGTATGCCTCGCTGGCAAAACTGAGGGTACGGCGACCCGGTTCGCTGGACCAGGCGATCACTGCGGCGATCACCAGGCCCCCGATAAACACGCCGACGCGGGCGACCATGGGTTGTGCGCTAAGCACCGAGAATCCCACGATGCCAGCAATGATAACGAGCACTGCCAGCCCGAGCTTGATCCGGTCGGTGGTACTGGTTACGGTTTCTACGCTGGTATTAGACATTTTGCGACGCTAGCCGGCTGTAATTGCGCGACTGACGGTGATCTCCCGGCGAGTTTAAGAGCGAGCGGGGTTGAAACAAACTAGGCCAAGTTGGTCATAAATGACCGCAAACGTGGCAGGGGCAGTAGGAATCGAACCTACAACCTTCGGTTTTGGAGACCGACGCTCTGCCAATTGAGCTATACCCCTAAACTCTCGTGAGCGATGTATGGCAACTTGCGGAACCATACATAGTACTACTTTTTTGACAAATATGGGAAGCGAGCCCATTTAGGGCCGGCTTCCCTGTACTAAATCGCTAAAAAATTAAGCGATGATCTTTGCGACGACGCCAGCGCCGACGGTACGGCCGCCTTCACGGATGGCGAAACGCAGACCTTCTTCCATGGCGATCGGGGCCAACAGCTTGACCGTCATCGACACGTTGTCACCCGGCAGAACCATTTCCTTGTCCTTGGGCAGGTCGATCGAACCCGTCACGTCCGTCGTACGGAAGTAGAACTGGGGACGATAACCATTGAAGAACGGCGTATGACGGCCACCCTCTTCCTTGGACAGAATGTACACCTCGGCCGTGAACTCCGTGTGCGGCGTGATCGACGCCGGCTTGGCCAACACCTGGCCGCGCTCGACGTCTTCGCGCTTGGTGCCGCGCAACAAAATACCCACGTTGTCGCCCGCTTGACCTTGGTCGAGCAGCTTGCGGAACATTTCCACGCCCGTGCACGTCGTCTTGACCGTCGGCTTGATGCCCACGATTTCGATTTCTTCGCCGACCTTCACGATACCGCGCTCGATACGACCCGTCACCACCGTGCCACGACCCGAGATCGAGAACACGTCTTCCACC
>NZ_CBCSFP010000006.1:219401-287465 GCF_965138755.1 Bordetella tumulicola
GCTTCGGCCAACGCCAGAATCGCTTGCTCGCCCAACTCGCCCTTGTCGCCTTCGAGCGCCAGCTTGGCCGAACCCTTCACGATCGGCGTATCGTCGCCCGGAAAGTCGTACTTCGACAGCAACTCGCGAACTTCCATTTCCACCAGCTCGAGCAGCTCGGCGTCATCAACCATGTCCGCCTTGTTCAGGAACACGATGATGTACGGCACGCCAACCTGGCGGCTCAGCAGAATGTGCTCGCGCGTTTGCGGCATCGGACCGTCTGCGGCCGACACCACCAGGATCGCGCCGTCCATCTGCGCTGCACCCGTAATCATGTTCTTGACGTAGTCCGCGTGACCCGGGCAGTCAACGTGCGCATAGTGCCGCGCTGCCGTCTCGTATTCCACGTGCGACGTGTTAATCGTAATACCACGCGCCTTCTCTTCTGGCGCCGCGTCGATCTGGTCGTAGCCGCGGGCTTCCCCACCAAACTGCGCCGACAACACCGTCGTGATCGCTGCCGTCAACGTCGTTTTGCCGTGGTCAACGTGACCAATCGTACCCACGTTCACGTGCGGCTTGGTACGTTCAAACTTGCCTTTTGCCATGGCTGACTCCTGACCTGGATTGAAGCTTCTGACTAGAAGAGAACAAAAAAATTTGTGGTGCCCATGACGCGGATCGAACGCGTGACCTCTCCCTTACCAAGGGAGTGCTCTACCACTGAGCCACATGGGCAATCTTGGAGCGGGTGAAGGGAATCGAACCCTCGTCGTAAGCTTGGAAGGCTTCTGCTCTACCATTGAGCTACACCCGCGGGCCACCTTTCACCACTCGTCCCACATTTGCTACACCCAGGCTGTCGTACGATCAGTCGCAAACAACAGGGCTTTACATCAAGAATCCAGGCAGACTGCCTGGATTCAGAATATGGGTCTCTGGTGGAGGAGGTTGGATTCGAACCAACGTAGACGCAAGGTCAACAGATTTACAGTCTGCCCCCTTTAACCACTCGGGCACCCCTCCGGAGAACTTGAAATTATGGACACTTTTAAAATGAAAGTCAAATCCAGTGACTGGGTTTTTTAAGGATTTGGCATTTTTTTTAATAGCGATCGAAAAAATCTTGTAGCTGAGTGGAATTTTGCGTCTTCGACAGGCCCAGCATCAGCAAGATACGGGCCTTTTGGGGACTCAGCTCACCCGCGGCGATGAATCCCGCCGCGTCGTCGTCGACTTCGACATTGCGGCCAACGTGCCCACTGCCAGTCCGGCTGGATCTCACCACCGCCACCCCGTTGGCCATTGCACGTGCCAGGGCTTGCATCGCCACATCCGTGGCATTGCCGTCGCCGACCCCCGCCAAAACGATCCCCTGCACACGCGTCGCCAGAAAATCGATCAGATCGCTGCCCAGATCGACGCCCGCATGAATCACCTCTACACGCGGCCAACCGGCCTTGTCGAGCATTTCGAGCGAGAATTCGCTGGCCGTACTATGCACGCTGTCGTTGCGAGAAAAAAAATGAACGGCCGGCCCACGCATGACTGCCGCCCTACCCCGATTGGGCGAGGCAAAGGCATTGACCCCAGCGCAAGCAACCTTTTGGACTTCGCGCGCGTAGTGGACGTCTTCGTTCATGACGACCAGCGGTCCGCGTCCGGCCGCTTCGGCGCGGCCCGCCAAGGCAACGGCGTGGAACAAGTTCGCCGGCCCGTCGGCACCCGGCGCGGTGGCGGGACGCATCGCACCCACCAGCACGAGCGGCTTGTCATGCCGAATCACCAAACTGAGAAAGTACGCGGTTTCCTCGAGCGTATCGGTGCCGTGGGTCACCACGATACCGTCTACGGAGGGATTCCGGCTCAGCGCCTCCACGCGCCGGGCCAGGTCGGCCCATACGGCGTGGGTCATATTCTGGCTACCCACACTGGTCACTTGCTCTGCTTGAATGTGCGCCAATTGCGCCAGAGCGGGTGCGGCAGCCAACAATTGGCCAACATCCAGTGCGCCGGCACGGTACGCGTGCGTGGCAGCCTCAGCTTGGGCGCCCGCGATGGTGCCGCCCGTCGCCAGGACAACAATCGTCGGCAAGCGCCGTTCAGGCATCCAGCACTCCCGAGAGCCCCTGGCGCTCCAGTAGTGAGTTCAGGTGTTCCCAACCGTGAAAATCGATCACGATCTGCCCCTTTTCTTTCGTGCCGACTTTCAAGGCCACACGCGTGCCCAACTGATCCGACAAGGCTTCTTCCAGACGCGTCACGTCTCGCGAAGCACCGTTGCTTTTTTTGCGAATCATCGATTCGCTATCTCTGTCTTTGACGGCTTTGGTAACCAGCTTCTCGGCTTCACGCACGGACAAACGCTTGGCAATGATCACGTTAGCCAGTTGAATCTGCATAGCGGCCTCGACCGCCAACAACGCGCGAGCGTGGCCCATGTCGACGTCGCCCGCGAGCAGCATGGTCTGTACCGGCGCCGCGAGATTCAACAAACGCAGCAGGTTGCTGGTCGCCGAACGTGAACGACCAATCGCCGTCGCGGCCTGTTCGTGAGTCAGGCCAAAATCATCAAGCAGACGGCGCACACCGTGCGCTTCTTCGAGCGGGTTGAGGTCTTCGCGCTGGATGTTCTCGATCAGCGCCATGACAGCCGCATTTTCATCCGCGACTTCTCGAACCAGTACCGGAACCTCTTTCAGCCCAGCCAACTGGGCCGCACGGTATCGACGCTCGCCGGCAATGATCTCGTAATGCCCGGGCTCATCATTGAGTGCGCGCACCAGGATGGGCTGCATGATGCCTTGCGTACGAATGGACTCCGCCAGCTCGTTCAAGGCGCCCTCGTCCATGCGTGTACGTGGCTGGTACTTGCCCGCGCGCATCTTACCTACGGGCAATATCGATGGCGGACCTTCTGGTGCTTCGGCGGCTGCAGTGGGTTTACCGATGGTATCGATCGCGGGCCCATCTGCACCGAGCAGGGCATCCAGCCCACGACCCAGACCTTTGGGTTTTTTGGTGGCCATGTGGCAAATCCTTTTTACAACTTGCTATGCGTGCTGTGGATATCTTGTGAGTGGCATAGATGGCGAGAATCCAAGGAATACGCTTGGAACGCAAATGGGAACGATACGCCCGATCATCTATGTCGTGAACGTGTGGATAACCCCAGCAAGACGATATGAATGGTCATGAAAAAATCAGTCCATGGCTTCGACGCGCTTGACGACTTCGGCGCTGAAAGAAATATAAGCTTGGGCGCCACGCGATCCCTTGTCGTACACCACGCCAGGCAAGCCATAGCTAGGCGCCTCGGCAAGGCGGACGTTGCGCGGGACGACGGTCTTGAAGACTTTTTCGCCAAAGTGCGATTCCAGCTGCGCCGAAACCTGCTGCTGTAGCGTGATGCGCGGGTCGAACATCACGCGCAACAGGCCGATCTCGCGCAGATCCGCGTTGATATTGCGATGCACGCGCTTGATGGTGTTGACGAGATCAGACAACCCTTCGAGGGCAAAGTATTCGCACTGCATCGGAATGATGACGCCATGCGCGGCCGCCAGACCATTGAGCGTCAACAACGATAACGTCGGTGGGCAGTCGATCAGGACAAAATCATATTGCGTCGCGACAGCTTGGATCGCGGACTTCAGTTGCCGTTCGCGCTCTTGCATGTTGACCAGGTCGATTTCGGCGCCGGAGAGCTCACGGTTGGCTGGCAGTACGTCATAACCACCGGCCTCGGAAGGTACGCGGGCCTGTTCGATCGTGGTATCGCCAATCAGCACGTCGTATAGCGTGGATTGCAGCGTACTCTTGTCAACGCCGCTACCCATGGTGGCATTGCCTTGTGGATCGAGGTCTATCAACAATACGCGCTTGCCTAGCGTGGCCAGGCCTGCAGCCAGATTGATGGTGGTCGTCGTTTTGCCGACACCGCCTTTCTGGTTCGCAATGCAAAACACGCGGGTGGAACGCGCGTCGGACGATGGTTTGTTCATAGAGTTCCTTGACTGCGACGCATCCAGACCAGGCAACGTTGCGCATCCAATTGCGGCACCTGCAGAGGCTGGACATTTTCAACCTGCCACGCGCCCTGTTGATGCAAGACTTGAATCTCGTCTTCAGGAAGCTTTCCCTTCATGGCGACGAGGGTACCATCGTTGGATACATGATGACCGGCCAACGATGCAAAATCATTAAGCGAGGCAAATGCACGCGAGATGACGATGTCGCAATCTGCCGGCGTCAGGTCTTCGACCCGCGCATGCTTCGCAGATAAATTGGGTAGGGACAGCACCCCTGACATCTGGCGTACGAAAGCCATTTTCTTCTCGACCGCATCCACACAACTGACTTGCCAGGCAGGCCGCATGATAGCCAGCACCACGCCTGGCAAACCGCCACCCGAACCGATGTCATATAGTTTGGCGGTGACAGCGCTATCGAACTTGCGCACAAGCGGATTCACCACGCTCAGGCTATCAAACAGATGCTGCACCAGCATTTGCTCGGGGTCGCGGATTGCCGTCAGGTTGTAGGTACGGTTCCACCGTTGCATTTGCGCCAGATACGCTAGCAACAGATTGATTTGTACACTCGTAACGGACAAGCCCAAGGTATCGCAGGCTTGTTCCAGCTGCTGTGCCAGACCGGCGTCAGACACGGTGCTCATGCGGCTTGTTGGCGCGTGCCGTAATGCAGGCGCTTGAGGTGTATGAGCAATAGCGAAATCGCGGCCGGGGTAACGCCAGAAATGCGCGCTGCCTGTCCGATCGTTTCAGGGCGGTGCGTTTTGAGCTTTTGGCGAACCTCGAAAGACAGGCTGCTGACCGCATCATAGTCGATGTCTAAGGGGATATGCTGTTGTTCGTGCGAGAGATGCTTTTGCACTTCGTCTTGTTGCCGCGCGATATAACCCGCGTATTTGACCTGTATTTCGACTTGCTCGGCCAGAACATCCTCATCCGAAACCCCTGGACCCGCCAGCAAGGTGCCATCGACGTTGTGAGCCGCCATGAGCGTGGCGTAAGAAACACCGGGGCGTTTCAGCAAATCTGATAGTGAGTACTCACGTTCAATTGCTTTGCCCAGTAATGGCTCGGCCACTTCAGCAGGAAAACTTCTGGGATTTACCCACGTCGATTTCAGGCGTTCAATCTCTTTCGCCACGGCATCACGTTTGCGGCTAAAGGCGTCCCAGCGCGCATCGTCGACCAAGCCTAATTTGCGTCCTGTTTCGGTCAGGCGTAGATCGGCATTGTCTTCACGCAAACTGAGCCGATATTCGGCACGTGAGGTAAACATGCGATAGGGTTCTGTCACGCCGCGCGTGACCAGATCATCGACCAATACACCCAAATAGGCTTCATCGCGACGAGGAGTCCAGACCTCTCGATCCAACGCTCGCAATGCCGCATTTGCACCCGCCAGCAATCCTTGAGCGGCCGCCTCTTCGTAACCAGTCGTACCGTTGATCTGACCCGCAAAGTACAAACCCGCAATTGCCTTCGTTTCAAGCGTCGATTTGAGACCGCGAGGATCGAAATAGTCATATTCGATAGCATAGCCTGGTCGCAAGATGTGTGCGTTCTCCAGACCCGGCAGCGAGTGGATCAGATCCCATTGCACATCAAACGGCAGGCTGGTGGACACGCCATTGGGATAGACCTCGTGGGTATCCAACCCTTCGGGTTCCAGGAACACCTGATGCGACGTCTTGTCTGCAAAACGATGGATCTTGTCTTCGATGGACGGGCAGTAACGTGGCCCGACTCCTTCAATGACGCCGCTATACATCGGCGAGCGGTCCAATCCCGCACGGATGATGTCATGCGTGCGGGCGTTGGTATGCGTAATCCAGCAAGGCAACTGTCGGGGATGCATCGCCGTGTTCCCCATGAAAGAAAACACTGGCACTGGATCCAGATCACCGGGTTGCTCTTCCAGGGCGCTGTAATCAATCGTGCGTCCATCAATACGAGGAGGCGTGCCCGTCTTCAGTCGACCCTGTGGAAGCTTCAACTCTTTTAGACGTTGCCCCAGCGAGGTGGCGGGAGGGTCTCCCGCACGGCCACCTGAATAGCTCTGCAAACCAACATGGATCAGCCCGTTAAGGAAAGTACCGGCTGTCAGTACGACGGTGCGTGCACGAAATTTCAATCCAATTTTGGTTACCGCACCGATGACGCGATCGCCTTCGACCATAAGATCGTCAACGGCTTGCTGAAAAATCCACAGGTTGGCCTGATTTTCTAGTCGATGCCGGATCGCTTTTCGATAGCGCACACGATCGGCCTGTGCCCGGGTAGCACGGACGGCAGGGCCCTTTGAACTATTCAGGATACGAAACTGAATCCCAGCCTCGTCCGTGGCGATGGCCATGGCACCGCCCAGGGCATCGATCTCTTTGACCAAATGGCCCTTGCCTATCCCGCCGATTGACGGGTTGCAGGACATCTGGCCTAAGGTCTCGATGTTGTGGGTCAACAGTAATGTCTTAGCACCAATGCGGGCTGCGGCGAGGGCAGCTTCGGTGCCGGCATGACCGCCTCCGACGACTATCACGTCAAATTCGCGCGGGTAATTCATGATGAGGGCTGGGAGAAAGAGCTTGTTAGACTCCATTATAGAGGTGCCAGCGCCGATGTTTCACGTGAAACATGCAACGGAGTTGCAACGGTGGGCATTTTTTCGCCGTGCGTGTGCTGTAGCCACGGCTATTCTCGAACGATCCCTTGTTCCACGTGAAACAATGGAAGTCTAGCCACAGGAATAGGCGTGCCTATCAACAGCGGCGTGAAGGTCGGAAGATGTTCCACGTGGAACATTACCAGCAGGCATCGATCACTGGCAGGCCCTATACGGATACAAGCACATAGATCAATTTTTCAGAAATACGCGCATATCTACAGCTTCATGTGATGCTATCGCGTCTATGACAAACTAGGATTATTTCACCGTGGACTTATTCTCCGGCACCACGTGGAACAGAGGTGCCGACTCAGTCAAACACGATGATGGGGCCACCAAGCCTATTCGCAATTTGCAGCCTGCTCTTCCAAGTCAGTCCTATGAAGATGAATCCGAGCTATTCAACACCAATACCACATAGAAGAATCCAAAATGAAATTGTTTCACGTGGAACAGTCTTCTCTTCCACTGGAATGGTAGGAAGCCTTCGCGCTGGATGCACCAAGTCAAAAATGGGGTGATAGGTGTCTAGTGGAGGAAATAGACATGTTCCACGTGGAACATACATAGCGGAAACTCCATGAAGATGTCATTTCACAAAGCTAAAGCACGGAACGGCTACCCGTGACATGACATACATCGGTAAACCTACATATCGAAACCAGTAGCTAATAGAACAACCAGCTCATAGCACCCACATATTTTTCACAGTACGAAGCGAATAAAATTAGATTCACGGAGTGTTTATCAGAAAGAGAAGGGCTGAGCATTGATAATGTCCACCACCGGTAGGCAGCGGCATAACCCAATGTTCAAGTACTGGATTGATCTCACGTTTCACGTGAAACACAAAGGGACAGTGACTCCGTGAGCTTTCACAACGTAAGCGAAAAACGCGCTTAACCAAAGACCATTTTCAATATCTTCTAGAAAATTTGCGAAGAAGGTCTGGTCTACTGGCCCCAAGAAAACCATAGCTGTAACGGAGGATCCACGACCAAAGCTCGCAGTTGGATGCCAATTCCTATGTTCTTCTTTATCCCAAAAATCCTCGGACAGTTTGTTATCTGGGAATAGCTCGGTACATACGATGGAGTAGGAAGAAGCGAGGAGTTCGATCTATATACCCTAGACAACTACCAAGGTATTTTTAATCATCGCTACTCGTATTCAACGCCGAGTGCCACATTTAGCGCTTCACGTGCACCAACCCATCACCACTTATCCACACCGATATGTGGTCAATTGCAGCTTCTGTGAATATCGTTGTGGGGTCAAATAATAAGACTGGGGTTCAACCCCCTATCTACACGTCACGGCAACACTTTCTACGTAGAAAACTCGCACGATCCCGCGGGAATCACAAAGCTATCCACAAACTAATCCAAGATTTTCAGTGATCAGAATTTGGAAGAAAAGGGTGCAAAATCGCCTGGGGATATCTTTGTGAACAACTCTGATCAAGCAACCAAGAATCGGACCGAGAAAACCATAGACCAGCTTGCGTATCTGTCGAGGTTTTACCGTCCAACTAGAAGAACCTCGGCTTAAGCCTTGAAAAACCTAAGAAAAATATCAACAGCTAGCGGATGCTCAGTTATTTCTGTCCTGATAGCCTACACACTATGAATCGAGACATTCATATAGCGTCACTGTGCAAAACCCAGGATTTTTTTAATATGTGGCAACGCCTCGTGATTTTCACGTAGGTTGTTTATTCACACCTTGTCCACACGCTTACTCCCAATGTTATCCACAGCCCGGGATAACTAGGCCCCAATGACCTTCATGAGTGATCTGCACTAACGCAGGTCGCCGAGCGCAGATGCAACAACGCCCCGGAGCCAAGCGGCCAAGGGGCGTTGTAGGCCAGGTCGAACCTGGCTCACGGGAAAGCGGGATTTCCCGAATTAAAGCGGGCGAATCTCGGCCGCTTGAGGCCCTTTCGGACCATCCTTTACTTCGAATTCCACTTCCTGACCTTCGTTCAGGCTGCGGTAACCGCGGCCCTGAATAGCCGAGAAATGCGCGAATACATCAGTACCGCCGGTGTCCGGGGTAATAAAGCCGAAACCTTTGTCGGCATTGAACCATTTAACCTTGCCCTTCTGAACCATTTGTATAGCGTCCTGGTAGTAAAAACGAATTGCCAGTGAATCAAGGACGCCGACTGGAAAGGTCGGTACAACGCTTGAATCAACCGCGATAGTCAGCATACTCACGCATATTGCGTTAAACAAATAGTTGTTTACCCCTATGTCGCTTTTTGCCCATGCTGCAGGCGGCGCAATACACCGGTCATAAAAGCCGGCTATCTGGCGTGCAGACGGTCGAGTTAATGGGATACTTACCAGGTCCTTTACTCCACTGAAACTGTGTCATTGCCATGATCCGATCCAAGCTGCCCGATGTGGGCACCACCATTTTTACTGTCATGAGCCGCCTGGCCATCGAGCATCAGGCCATCAATCTCGGGCAGGGATTCCCCGATTTTGATCCAGACCCCCGCTTATGTCAGTTGGTGTCGGATGCCATGGCGGCCGGCCATAATCAATATCCGTACATGCCTGGCGTCGCGCCGTTGCGCCAGGCGATTGCTCAAAAAGTCCAGGCGCTTTACGGCCATACCTACGATCCGGAAACCGAGATCACGATCACCAGCGGCGCAACAGAAGCCTTGATGGCGACCGTACTGGCAGCCGTCAATAGTGGTGACGAAGTCGTCGTCATCGAGCCCTGCTATGACTCATACCTGCCCGCGATACGTTTGGCAGGAGGCACTGCCGTGCCCGTCCCCCTGCGCGCACCAACCGCCGAGGATCCTTACTACCGCATCGACTGGCAACGCGTACGCGACGCGATTACCTCGCGGACTCGGCTGCTCATGCTGAACTTTCCGCACAATCCTACGGGCACCGTGCTGGATTCAAGCGATCTGGATGCCCTGGAAAGTATTGTCCGCGAAACCGGCGTCCTGCTGCTATCGGACGAGGTGTACGAACATATTGTCTTCGACGGTAAGCCGCACGCCAGCCTGGCCACGAGACCGTTGTTGGCCGAACATACTTTCGTGATTTCGTCGTTCGGGAAAACGTATCACACCACGGGATGGAAGATTGGCTATTGCTGCGCACCCCGTCAATTAAGCGCCGAACTGCGCAAAGTGCATCAGTTCATGGTGTTTACCGTACCGTCGCCCATGCAATTCGCGCTAGCCGAATTTATGCAGGACCCCAAACCCTATACCGAGTTGCCCGCGTTTTATCAAGCCAAACGCGACCGGTTGGCGGCAGGCTTGGCCAACACGCGATTCAAACCGCTGCCCAGTCCTGGTACCTTTTTTATGTTGGCGGATTACAGCGCAATCTCTAAACAATCCGAGGCCGATTTTGCGCGGGATCTGACTGTGCGACACGGCGTGACGGTGATACCGATCTCTGCCTTTTACCAGCACCCCGATGCAGAGGCCTCTAATCATCGCCTGGCGCGGTTTTGCTTCGCAAAGAAGGACGCAACCCTGGATGCAGCAATTGAACGCTTAGCGGACGTTTAAACCCGTTTACACGTTATTGGTTTATCCAGAAAAATGGGCCGAAAGAAACATTTCTTTCGCCCCATTTTCTGCAAGTCGTGCGACTAAGCCGTAACTTGCTCCGACTTTTGACGTTTGCGTAATTTGCGCACGATCTGCGGAACCACCACCACAGCAATTGCCGCTGCCCATAATCCGATCGATACCGGGCTGTCGAACAGCACGGAGATCTCGCCATTTGTGATCGACAAGGCGCGACGCAGATTCTGTTCCATCATATTGCCGAGCACGACACCAAGCACCAGGGGCGCCATAGGTACACCAAACTTGCGCAGGAAATAACCGATCGTGCCAATGCCGGCGACCAACAGCAGATCAAATGTACCCGCGTTGATTGCATAAACGCCGATGTAACTGACGGCGAGAATACCCGGCACCATCAACCAACCCGGCACAGACAAGACCTTGGAGAATACCCGCACTAACGGTACGTTCATGACGAACAACATCACGTTGGCGATGAACAGCGAAGCAATCAGCCCCCACACCAACTCCGGCTTGGTATCGAACAACACCGGACCCGGTGTAATGTTGTAGAGCGTCAGTGCGCCCATCATGACTGCGGTCGTGCCTGAGCCCGGCACACCCAGCGTCAACATTGGAATAAAGGACCCGATCGCGGAAGACGTGGCCGCAGATTCAGGCGCAACCAGACCCCGCATATCGCCTTTGCCGAATTTGGCATTGGGGTCTTTCGCTTCGATGATGCGCTTTTCCTGCGAGTACGCCACCGCCGCGGCAACACTGGCCCCGGCACCCGGTAACACCCCCACGACAAAGCCAACCAATGAGCTGCGAACAATACTCCACCACGTAAAGGCCAGCTCTTTCAGATTGAATAGTTTGCGGCCACTGGATGTCACTTCGACGCTTTGGCCCGCTATGACTTTCTCCAGCATTTCCAGCATTTCCGCGACAGCAAACAGCGCAATGACGACGACGACAAAATCGATGCCATCGGCCAGGTGAACGGACTCGAAGGTATAGCGATACACCCCCGAGTTGGCGTCCACACCGATCACCGAAATGCCCAGACCGATCATCGCTGCCAACACCCCTTTGACAGGCTCTTTACCCAACAGGCTAGTCAGGCAGCAAAATGCGAAAACCATCAGTACAAAGTACTCGGCAGGCCCGAATGCCAATGCCCATTTCGCCAATAAGGGTGCCAACAAAATGATGCCGGTCACGGACACGATGGCGCCGATAAACGCCGAACAAGCCGACAAGGACAGCGCAACGTTAGCCAGTCCCTGCCGTGCCAAGGGATAACCGTCCAGCGTCGTCATGATCGCGCTGGCTTCACCCGGCACGTTCAACAAGATGGACGTAATACGGCCACCGTACTCTGCGCCGACGTATACCGCGGCCAGCAGAATCAGCGCGGTTTCCGGAGGCAAGTTCATGGCAAAGGCAATCGGAATCAGCATTGCCACGCCGTTGACCGGGCCCAGGCCGGGCAACACGCCCACCATGGTGCCAATAAAAGAGCCTATGGCGGCGACCAACAGATTGTTCAGCGAGAACGCAACGCCAAAGCCAATGGACAAATGATCCATGATGCCGCTCATAGCAGATCTCCCAGCAGACCGGTGGGCAAGACAACATCCAACAGTCTGTCAAACAAGAAAAAGAAGAAAACGCCCATGATGACGCCACCCGCCACGCATTTCAGCCATCCACCGCCAAACAGGCGACCGACATAAACCGTCATCAGCGCCGTCGCAATAATGAAACCCAACCACTGGAATAGGAATGCGTAACCTGCAGCCCCCAATACCATCAATGCAATACGCGAATTCGCCGCCAGCGAATTCCCTTCGATAGGATTGCCGCCCTTGATTGCCAGACGCAAACCGCACAGGCCGATGATCAAGGCAACCAACATGGGGAAGGCGCGCGGCCCGACAGGCTCATAGGCAAAAGGCGCTTCGATGTCCCAGCCCGCCCATGTCATGAAGGCAGCCAGAATTAGGGCACAAATGCCCAGCGTTCGATCATTCATGATCCCGATTCCTGAAATCGATGTGCGTCAACCGTTCATCCACGCTTGGTCAAGCGCAAAGATGACGCAAAACAGGGCGCCACGAGCGGGCGCCCCCCAACACTACGTTTTTATTTTTTGATCAAGCCGAAACTATCAGCCAGCTCTCGGTACTTTTGCACCTGCTGTTTCACGTACGCATCAAGCTCGGGACCCGTTTTGTTAAACGGGAACAGGCCTTGCTGGTCGCGCAACTTCGCGTATTCCGGCGAGGCCATGGTCTTGTTAAATGCATCGACCCAGAATTGATAGTCTTCGTCGGAGACTTTGGGGCCTACGTAAAAGCCACGGATGATGGGCCAGGTGATGTCATAGCCCTGTTCTTTAGCGGTCGGCACGGAATTCAGCTTGCCTGGCAGACGTTCGTCGTTGAACACGGCCAACACACGAATCGGCGCGCCCCCTTCGAGCATGGTAAAAGCCTCGGCAGCATCACCCATATAGGCCTGAATGTGCCCGCCACGCAGCGCCGTGACGGCTTCGCCACCCCCTTCAAAGGCCACAAAGCGCATTTTGCGGAAATCAACATCCGCAGCCTTGGCCGTGAGGGCGGCTTTCATCCAGTCCTGGCTACCCACGGTACCGCCGGCGCCCAACACAACCTTGGTCGGATCCTGCTTGAAGGCCTCCATCAAGCTCTTCAGGTCGTGGTAGGGCGAATCGTTGCGGACCACGGCGACACCGTAATCCGTACCAATCCCCGCCAACCAGCGCACGTCATTGACGTTGTATTTGCCGAATTTTCCTTGGGCAATGTTCAGCAATGAACCTCCCGAAAACGCCACGACCTTGCCTGGCTCATCAGGGTGTTGTGCAACGATGTTGTTGTAGGCCACTGCGCCAATGCCACCCGGCATGTAGACGATGCGCATGGGGGACTTTAGTGCGCCGCTCTGTTTGAGGCCTTCGACCGCTAGACGGCAGGTCAAATCAAAACCGCCGCCCGGTTGAGCGGGAGCAATGCACTCGGGCCGACGGGGTTCGTCAGCAGCATGGGCGGTTGTTATGCCCAAAGATAGGGCACATGCGCCAAATACCGCAGCAAGGCGGGCTTTTAGGAAGGGTTGCATCTTGCGGTCTCCGTGAATCGCATTTTTTGGATGTCGTCGTAGGCGGGCCACTCCCATAAAAACGGGATCATGGCCAACGGATCAGAACCGTACCCAATAATGCCTTTCCGGAACCTTTCAATTTCCTGCAATTTCATGCCGCATTGCAGCATCCGGGAATGAATCCACGGTAAACACCAGTGCTGCACGCAAGCCGGGCAGAGGATCTCGGTTTTCGAGAACGATCTTGCCACCATGAAGTTCCACGATCGTGCCGACGATGGCCAGACCCAAGCCCGCGCCAGATTTGTTTTTCCCGGCGGCCCCCCGGCGGAACCGGACGGTGGCCTGAGAAATGTCGCTGGCCGACATGCCGGGCCCATGGTCTTGGACCGTGACCCTGGCATGGCGATCATCGGCATACACCCTAACGGTGACCTCGCTATTGGCTGCGGTATAGCGAATCGCGTTGTCGACCAAATTGCTGAGGGCTTCGCGCAATAGCCAGTCTATCCCCTGGATGCGAACCGGGCGGGACGCCTCCAACCCCAGATCCAGGTGACGTGCCCGGGCGGCCGGCAACAGCGTGCGGATGACGCCTTCCGCTATCTCGACCAGATCGACGTCCTCGGGCATCAGGCCGGCTTCTGCGAACGAGGCGTTCTTGGCGCGAGCCAGTGCCAGCATCTGGTTTGTCGCGCGGACGGCTCGATCTAGGCCGTCCTGCATGGCCAGCAGGACCGCGCGGATTTCTGCAGGATCCGATTCGCGTAACGCATAGGCGGTCTGAGTTCGCAAAACGGACAATGGCGTGCGCAACTGGTGAGAAGCGTCGTCCAGGAACTGTCTTTGTAGCCTCGCCTGGGCCGTATAACGGCTCATGTGACGATTTACGGCATCAACCAAGGGAGCGACCTCACCCGGAATATCTGGTGCGTCTACGGGCCTTAAATCGTCTGCCGAGCGTTTCTCCACATCCTGACGTAATCGTTCCAGGGGACGAACCGTCCGAAAAACGCTCCAGACCACGACCAGCACCACGATCAGAATGACCAGGATGTCTCGCTCGACCGAGCGCAGCAATGCCTGGTTGAGGAAACTTTGGCGCGAATCGATCGCTTCGGCAACCTGCACGACAACGCGTCCCCCGTAGTTGTTGTACAGGGGAGGATCCATTGGCCGGGCCATCGCGGCAATACGCAACGCCAACCCTTGATATTCGGCGTTAAAAAACTGAGCTTGACCCGAAATCAGCGGTGCCTTGGGCAAGGGCAGGTCTTGATTGCCAATTTCCGCCAAACCGTCTTCTGTCGCAACGCGGTAGTACAGGCTGCCATTGGCTGTGAGCTCGAAAAACTCCAGCATCAGGTAGGGCTGTTCGAGACTGAGTCCGCCGCTTGCTGTGGATATGTTGTGGTCGATGGAACGCAGTGCCCCCGCCAGAGCACGATCGTAGGCGCGATCGACTTGTTCGCGCAGTTGATAATTCGACAGCCACAAAGCGATCAACATGATGAAAACCAGCGCGGGAATCAGCCACCACAACAGCAGCGATTTCAGCGTGCGCCGATGGGCAGGCTGTGCCCAACGTAGCGGCCTAATCTTCAAGAACCGTCTCCAGGCAATAGCCTATGCCGCGCAAGGTGACGACTTGTACACCGGTGTTGGCGAGTTTTTTACGCAGTCGATGTACAAGAACCTCGATGGCCTCGAGGTTGATATCGGAATCATCAGTCTGGATGCGATCAAGAATTTGCTGTTTATTGATCGGTTCGCCGCTGCGTTGGATAAGTACGCGAAGCACAGCTTGTTCACGGGGAGATAGCTGTAACGGTTGACCGCGAACGGTAAACCGCTGTGCAGAAGTATCCAGCACCAAATCACCCAGTGTCAGTCGCGGATGTTCGCGTCCGCGACTGCGGCGAATCAAGGCAACAAGCCTGGCCTCGAGTTCTTCGAGAACAAAAGGTTTGGGCAAAAAATCATCAGCACCCTGATGCAACGTACCGACACGTTCGGTCAACGAGTCGCGGGCCGTCAGCACCAACACCGGTGTTCGGTCATCGCGACCTCGAATTTTAGCCAGCAAACTGTGCCCATCCATGCCGGGCAGGCCCAGATCCAAAATAACGGCGTCGAACTCCTCCACAGCGAGCCGTCTTTCGGCGATGTGTCCATCGTCTGCCCATTCCACCACAAATCCGGCATGACGCGCAAGGCTGCGCGACAGCCAACGTGCCAGTTCGGATTCGTCTTCGATGAGGAGTATACGCATGGCTTATTTTCGCACTGGTTGCCGCCGGCGATAGAGTATCTATGTTTTCTCTTATCTTTTTCTTTATATAAAGACTAATGATTAATGGGTGTCTGTGGATAACTGCATCAACTCAAAAAAAACATTTTATTTCATGGACTTGTAGAGGTTTTTGCTTGTGCAGCAGTTGTGTTTAGTTGGGCGAACGAAGTTGAACAACTTTTGAGGGACAGGCTAAAAGGGGGACTTGTTCAATTTGCGTCCACACGCTGTGCACAGTCTCGCGTTCTAGAGGTTATCCACAGGGGCGTTTTCGGGGAATGACGGATTTTCAGATAGTGTGTGAATGCTTACTTTCTACTAATTTCGGCAGAAAAATTTTTGTTAGAGAATTCAAGCGCAAGATATGGAGTTCTTGTGCTTGAATTCTGATTTACCGTGATATTTCCATCGAAAGGGTGATTTTTTGGTGACTATCATGTCAACCGTGCTGACTGACGTAAACCCGTCCAGCGATCATTTGTACACGACTGAAGAAGCCCGCTGGCGAGCGGTACAAGAAAGAGATGCTACTGCCGACGAGCATTTTGTCTACGCTGTATGCACGACCGGGATTTACTGTCGTCCCAGCAGTTCGGCACGCTTGCCACGCCGTGAGAATGTCAGATTTTTTGATAACCCGGCAGCGGCGCAAGCGGCGGGTTATCGACCTAGTCAGCGCGCCAGTGCAGATCGTAGCGTGGCGGCTGCTCGTCGCGCGGCGCTTGCTGCGCAGGCTTGTCGCTGGATAGAAAGTGCGCAGACGCCCCCCAGTCTGGAAGCCTTGGCTAAACAAGCGGGTGTCAGCGCCTTTCATTTTCATCGCTTGTTTAAGGCCGAAACCGGATTGACGCCGAAAGCCTACGCCAGTGCGCATCGGGCCAAGCGTTTGCGTCAGGAACTGAGCGGCGCTTGCACTGTTACGCAGGCCATCTACGAAGCTGGGTTCAATTCCAATAGCCGATTTTATGAGGCGTCGGCGGATATGCTGGGAATGCGCCCACGCGACTATAAGGCGGGAGGCGCGAATACGGTTATACGTTTCGCGGTGGGTGAGTGCTCACTTGGATCGGTTTTGGTGGCTTGTAGCGAACGAGGGATTTGTGCGATCTGGTTGGGTGATGATGCGGATCAGTTGGTAAGAGATCTGCAGGATCGCTTTCCTAATGCCCAGTTGAGCGGAAACGACCCTATTTTTGAACAGTGGGTTGCCCAAGTGGTCGGGTTTGTCGAAACACCGGCGCTGGGATTGAATCTGCCTTTGGATGTGCGTGGAACGGCATTTCAACAACGTGTCTGGCAAGCGTTGCGTGATCTGGCCCCAGGGACCACCGTCAGCTACGCCGAGATTGCCCAACGAATCGGGGCGCCCAAGGCGGTACGCGCGGTAGCCCAGGCTTGCGGCGCCAATCAGTTGGCGATTGCAATCCCTTGTCATCGTGTTATTCGGCGAGACGGGGATATTTCAGGGTACCGATGGGGCGTGGAACGTAAGCGGGAATTATTGCAACGGGAGAGGGAGTCCGATAGCGTGACCCAGGACAATTCAGGCTGTTGATGGCATCGGCGTGCCTAGCGAAACGCCAATAGCATGATGACGATGGCGACCAGTATCACGCTCAACCCTTTCCAGAAGGCGAGCGGGTTGCGCTCTAACAGAGATATGTGCCCGCGCCCGGTGTTTGCATGAGGATGCTGCAATGCGTAGACGAATTCGGACAGTTCTTGATAACGCGCTTGCGGATCGGGATGTACGGCTTGACTCAATACCCTATCGACCCAGGCAGGAATTGCGCGTTGATCATTCAAGACGGAGTCATATTGCAAACGGCGTTGGGCGGCACGCGTCCGGACTTTTGCCACTTGCGTACCGTAGGGCAATCGACCTGTGAGCATCTGATAGGTAATGACCCCTAAAGCATAGATGTCAGAGACGGTAGAGCCGGATTCGCCTAAGAAATATTCAGGAGCCGAATATTGCGCGGTGCCAAGTATTTGTGGGATGGGATGACCAATCGCTATTTCCGCGATGCCCGCAACCCGTGTCGAACCAAAATCAATAATTCGAGCTGTTCCGTCTGGGTCGATCAAGATGTTGTCGGGACGTAGATCTTGATGGATCATTTCTTGTCGATGAAATGCTTGTAGACCTTTTGCGATCTGCTCGATGATGTGAATGACTTGATCGAGCGTCGGGTCGGGGTGTTCATCCATCCACTGTGTCAACGTGATGCCTTCGAGATATTCGCAAACGGTGTAAAGACTCAGGCGGGTGCGCGTTTGCGGCCAGGCTTTGAGCACGTGACGACTATCAATACGCCTGGCTATCCATTCCTCCATCAATAGCCGTTCCAGATAAACGGGATCGTGACGTAGATCTAACGACGGAATCTTGATCGCGACGTGAACGTCGGTGCCGATATCAACGGCGCGATAGACATGACTGCGGCTGCTGGCATGGCGCTGTTCAATAATCCGGAAACCTTCGAACACGGTACCGGCGGTTAACAGAGGCGGGCATGGCAATGTCCCCGCTAGATGGGCGATTTCGCTCGTATCAGCCGACGGCAGTTCATCGATTCGCACGATTTGCACGGTCAGGTTGTCGGTGCTGCCGCAGGTGTAGGCAATGTCCCGCAATGTCTGTGCGGCGAGATCCAGCACATCGGCATGCATGGCAATGGCATTGACGATGGCTGCGGGGTGAAGATGTTCGTACACGCCGTCCGTCGCCAAGATAAAGATATCCCCGATTTCGAGGCGCTGGGTGTGATAGTCGATCTCTACATGGCGAGACAAGCCCAATGCTCGACTGAGATAACTTTTATCGTGCGCGAGCCAGATACGATGGTCTTCGGTGAGTTGCTCTAGCGTTTCACCACGCAGTCGAAAAATACGGGCATCACCGATATGGAAAAGATGGGCCGTGGTGGATTTCAACACCAAGGCACTCATTGCACAGACGTAGCCGCGATCTTGATCGTGACGGTGCTGACTCTGGCGTGTCTGTGCATGCAGCCAGCCGTTGGCGGCGTGCAAGACGCGTTGCGCCGATTTTTTAACCGACCAGGTTTCGGGGGTGCAGTAATAGTCTTCAAGAAAACTCGCGACAGCGGTTTCGCTGGCGATGTGGCTGACGCCGCTGCTGCTGATGCCGTCGGCGATGGCGACGGCAATGCCTTTCGTGTCCAACAACGGCTTGCCTGGAATACATAGGCCGTGAAAGTCCTGGTTGCTGGGCTTACGGCCCCGGTCGGAATACTGTCCTGCCGTGACGCGTAATTGCTTTACGACAGGTTGGAATACGAAGCGATCCATGTGTGGGGCCGGCATAACGATGCGGACGTTAATCGGTACTGCGATTAGTTAAAATGACGTTTGGGCGCAGTCCTGATATGGGTGGTGTACAACGTCAGTCCGGTCAATGAGATACCACCGATCAGGTTGCCCAGTACCACGGGGAGTTCATTCCAGATCAGATAGTCCATCACAGAGAAATTGCCACCCAGGATCAGTGCCGACGGGAACAAGAACATGTTGACCACGGAGTGTTCAAATCCCATGTAAAAAAACAGCATGATGGGCATCCACATGGCAATGACTTTGCCGCTGACACTGGTGGAGATCATCGCACCGACAACGCCCAGCGACACCATCCAATTGCACAACACCGCGCGGATAAAAATCGTCAACATACCCGCCGCGCCGTATTCTTTGTAGCCTAGCGTACGACTTTCCCCGATATGTGAAATCACCTCTCCGACCTTCCCGGCGGGGATAGAAAATCCATACGTGAACACAATGGCCATCAATACGGCGACGGTAAGCGCACCGATAAAGTTGCCGACAAAAACGATGCCCCAGTGCTTCAGAATGGCGCCGGGTGTGACACCGGGTCGCTTGTCTAACCAAGCCAGGGGCGTCAGCATGAATACGCCGGTCAGCAAGTCAAAACCCATCAAATACAGAATGCAAAAACCGACGGGGAACAGGGCGGCTCCCAGAATAGGCAATCCGGTTTGCACATTGATCGTTACCGCGAACACGGCGGCAATCGCCAGAATGGCTCCGGCCATGCAAGCGCGAATCAACGCGTCGCGCGTGGCCATATAAATTTTCGACTCGCCCGCGTCGACCATCTTGGTGACGAATTCTGAAGGGACCAGGTAGGACATATGTTGCGTTCCTATATCGGGAAAGAGGCTTTCAACAGCCAAAAAAACAAAAAGGCGCCCATGACCGGAGAGGGTCAAAGGCGCCATTGCCTGGGACTTGAATGAGTTGTCGTGCCGAACGGAGTTCGTCAGGAGAGATAAAGCAACAAGTGTGCCAACGCAGGAAGGCTGGTGATTACCCCGGCCAAGTCGGGCCTCGGGGGCGGTACATCCCTGGCTTGTTCTTCAATGTGGTGCAAAAAATGGGGCTAGCGCACGGGCATGCACTGTTCTGATGCATGGTTATCGGTCGATGTCAGGTCTGATGCCGACCGCCCAGATGCGTCAGAAGGCTCTGCATAGGTGGTGTCAGTGTTTTCCATTCTCGGAAGCACAGACACAGTTGCCGGCGTGCCCAGTCTTCGGCCAGTGCCAAGGTGTGGTAACCCAGCTTGCGTTGATAACGGTGGGCAATGCCTTGCGGCACGATGCCCACACCGATGCCGTGCGCCACCATTTCGCACAGCCCTTCGAAGGTTTTCATGCGTATGCGTAATGTCAGCGTCCCACCGACGGCATTGGCCTGCTCATTGATGTGATCCTGTAATGCGTTGCCGTACGCCAGGCCGACAAACGACTCACCCAGAAGGTCAGTCAAGCGGAGGGTGCGGTGCTGTTCGAAACGGTGTCCTGCCGGCACGATTAAAACGAGGTGGTCCTTTGCGACGGGCTGTAGCTCAAGGCCATTCGCGTCGACGGCATCGGACACGATGCCGGCTTGTGCCAGGCCAGCCGTAATGGTTTTGACGATCTCCGTACTGGTGCGTTCTTTTAGATCGAGATACAACTGTGGTCGGCTGGCTAACCAGGGGGCGAGCCGCTGCGGCAGAAACTCCGTGAGTGCTGCCGTGTTTGCGTACAGATGTAGCGTGCCGCGCGCGCCTGTGGAAAAGTCTTTGAGTTCAACCTTAAGCAAATCCTGTTGGCGCAGGATCAAGCGGGCGTGATGTGCCAAGGCCTCTCCGGCTTCGGTAGTGAGGACACCGCGCGAGTGCCGCGTCAGCAAGGCGACGCCGGCGTCCGTTTCGATATTGCGCAGCCGTTCACTGGCAGAAGCCAGTGCCAAGTTCGCACGCGCGGCACCCTGAGTGATGCTGCCGGCATCCACCACGCACAGAAATAGTTGTAGATCTGCCAGGTCAAACCGCATAGCGTCACGCGCTTCCTTTCAGCCTTCGGATGGTCCGAAGGCAAACACCCGAAAACCGCATTGTGCCAAGCTATGAAAAAGACTCCAATAGCGACATGACTGAATCCACGATTTTCTTTTTATCTTTCACCCTGACGTTTCTGGCCGCTGGATTGGTGAAGGGTGTTACTGGAATGGGCCTGCCCACCGTGGCGATGGGATTGCTGGGCTCGGTGGTCCCACCCGCGACAGCGGCAGCGATATTGGTGATTCCGTCATTTGTGACCAACGTCTGGCAATTGCTGGCGGGACCCGCGACGGCGTCGTTGCTACGCCGTTTGTGGCCCATGATGCTGGCGGTCATGGTGGGAACGGTAGGGGCGGCGGCGCTGTTGGTGCGCGTGGACCCGCTGTGGTCGGCATTTTCGCTAGGTGTGGCGCTGGTCGTGTACTCGGTGTATTCGTTGTTTGCACCGGCGTTGTCCGTTGAGCCGCGAATTGAATCTTGGCTATCACCGGTGATTGGCATGTTGACCGGTGTTGTGACGGGCGTCACAGGCGTGTTCGCTATCCCGGCCGTGCCTTACTTGCAGTCCCTGAACTTGGACAAGGACGAATTGGTCCAGGCGCTGGGCCTGTCATTCACCGTATCCACGATTGCACTGGCGATTGGCCTGATGGTGTATGGGGCGTTTCAGTTGAATCAGTTGGGGTTATCTGCCCTGGCCATCGTTCCAGCATTGATTGGCATGTGGTTGGGACAGAAAGTGCGGGCGATGATCAGCCCCAAGCGATTCCGCCAGTGCTTTCTGGTGTTTATGGTTTTGCTGGGATTGGAGTTGACTTCGCGACCGTTTTTTTGAGATTACTTCCCAATACAAAAACTCGAAAAAATCTCCCCCAGCAGATCATCGCTGGTAAACCGGCCGGTAATACTGCTCAGGCTGTCATGCGCCAACCGCAACTCTTCGGCAAATAGATCCAATACGCGGTCGTCCTGCGCGGCGTGTTCAGTCGCGGTGCTGAGATGCTCGGCGGCGTCTTGTAGTGCGTGTAGGTGGCGTTCTCGTGCCAGCCAGGGGGATTCCGCACCGGGGTTCCAGCCAGCCAATGCAAGGAGCTGATTGCGCAGCTCATCCAGACCCGCGCCTTCGCGAGCGGAAATACCCAATTGCCCTTGAACGGCGACAAAGGGCTGATCCAGCAGATCTACCTTGTTAAATACCGTTAGTAATGGCGTGCGCGCAGGCAAGCGTGCGACGATTTGCGTATCGAGTTCGTCCGCGGGTTGGGTGGCGTCTTGCAGGTGCAGGATAACGTCGGCGCGCTCGATTTCCTTCCAGGTGCGCGCGATGCCGATGCTTTCGACGGTGTCGTCGGTCTCGCGCAGACCGGCCGTGTCGACGATGTGCAGGGGGACGCCGTCGATGTGGATTTCTTGTACGACCTTGTCGCGCGTCGTGCCGGCAATGGGGGTCACGATGGCGATGTCGTCGCCGGCCAGCGCGTTCAAGAGGCTGGATTTTCCTACATTGGGCTTGCCTGCCAGCACCACGTGCAGTCCTTCGCGCAGGATGACGCCCTGGCGGGCCTGGGCGATGAGGGTGTTCAGGTCGGCGGCCAGGGCTTCCAATGTGGGGCGTGCCTGGTATTTTTCGAGAAAATCGATTTCTTCTTCGGGAAAATCCAGGGTGGCTTCGACCAGCATGCGCAGGTGAATGATCCGATCTGACAGGGCATTGACCTGGGCGGAAAATTCGCCGGACAATGAGGCCATCGCGCCGCGGGCGGCTGCTACGGACGATGCGTCAATCAGATCGGCCACGGCTTCGGCCTGAGCGAGGTCCATTCGGTCATTCAGAAACGCGCGACGGGTGAATTCGCCGGGCTCGGCCAGCCGAACACCAAGATCGGCGCCCGCTTCGAGGCAGCGATCCAGAATACGTCGCAAGACGGCGGGGCCACCGTGCCCTTGTAACTCGAGTACGTCTTCGCCGGTATAAGACTGCGGCGCCCGGAAATATAAGGCGATACCTTCGTCCAGTTGTTCGCCGTTGGCAGCCATGAAGGGCAAATAGTGGGCGTGGCGTGGCGTGAGTGCGCGGCCGAACAGATGACGTGCCAGGGCCGATAAATCAGGGCCAGACACCCGAACAACGCCGATGCCGCCACGGCCGGGGGCGGTGGCGATTGCGACGATGGGGACCTGTGTAGACGGGGACATGGGTGATTCATTCAATACGGCAATAAGGGAATATAACTGTTGCGCAGGCAAGTGTTTGCTGGTTAATGTTTGCCGGCAGTCCAACCTACACAGCCACATTGCACAGGCTAGGAGAGCACGATGGCGTCTCATTGGTTACGTTTATTGGCGGGCGGCACACTATCGGCGGCGATCGCGTTAAGCATGATGGCGCCTGCCGCGGCGCGAGATCTGGTGGTAGCGCTCAAAACTGAGCCCAGCTCGATGGATCCGCAATATCACGCGCTGACGCCCAACACGCAGATTTCTCAAACGCTGTTTGATCCGCTGGTGCGTTCTGACTCTAAATTACAGCCGATACCGGCGCTGGCTGAGTCCTGGACCGTGGATGGAAATGTCTGGACATTCAAGCTGCGTCCGAATGTCAAGTTTTCGGATGGCTCGCCGTTTACCGCTGAGGACGTCGTGTTTAGCTACGACCGTATCCCCAAGGTGCCTAATAGTCCGTCACCGTTCACGCTGTATTTGGGTTCGGTCGCCAAGACCGAAGCGGTGGATCCGCTGACGCTGCGTATTACGACCAAAGCGCCCGCGCCGAATCTGCTGATTAATCTGGCGCAGCTGCCGATTCTGTCAAAGACCGCGGCGGCGGGCCCTGCCCCGGAAGGCAAAACGACGACCGAGCTCAATAGCGGCAATGGGTTGGCGGGGACGGGCCCCTATAAATTTGTGTCCTGGAAGCGGGGCGCGGAGTTGGTGTTTGCACGCAATGAGAACTATTGGGGCAAAGCGCCAGAATGGGATCGCGTGATCTATCGTCCAATGTCTAATGCGGCGAGCCGCGTTGCCGCTTTGCTCGCGGGCGACGTGGACTTGATTGAGGATCCTCCCACCGACGACTTGGCCAACCTGAAAAAGAACAAAGATTTGTATGTCCAGGAAACGCCTTCGGTGCGGGTGATGTATGTGGCGATGGACCAGTTTGCCGAGCCCTCGCCAGGGATTCCGGGGCTGACTAAAAATCCGCTAAAGGATAAGCGGGTGCGTGAAGCGCTGTCGCTGGCGATCAACCGCGATGCGATCGTTGACCGCGTGATGGGCGGCGTGGCCAAGGCGGCGGGCAATATGCTGCCAGTCCCCATGTTCGGGGCATCGAAAGCGCGTGCCGAGGCACCCAAGGCCGATGTGGAAAAAGCCAAAGCGCTGTTGAAAGAGGCGGGCTATCCCGACGGGTTTTCAATCACGCTGGGCGCACCCTCAGGTCGTTATGTGAACGACTCCAAGGTCGCGCAGGCAGTGGCTTCCATGTGGTCGCGCATTGGGGTTAAAACGAACGTTGAAGCGCTTGCTCCATCGGTGTTCTTCAAAAAGCGTGATAGCTATGCGTTCAGTGCTTATCTGGCGGGCTGGTCAGTGACCAGCGGCGAAATGTTGAATCCGTTAGCGTCGCTGCTGATGACCCGCAATCCGGATGCCGGCGAAGGCACGACCAACCGGGGTCGTTATTCCAATCCCGAAATGGATAAGCTGGCGCGTGAAGCCGCCGGCACCATGGACGAGGCCAAGCGCGAGGAGTTGCTGATCAAGGCCAGCGACATGGCGATGGACGATTACGCCATGCTGCCGTTGCATTTCGAGCTGTCGGTTTGGGCGATGAAGAACGATATCCGTTATGAGGGTCGACCCGATCAGACCACCTTGGTGCAATACGCGACGTTGAAAAAATAAGCCAGGAGTCGACTCGACGTGCTGGCCACTATCATTCGCAGGTTGTTGCAGACGCTGGTTGTGATGCTGGTCATGTCGGCGTTGGTCTTTGCAGGGATTTATCTGGTCGGCGATCCGATATCGATGCTGGCCAGTCCGGAGGCGACCGATGCCCAGCGTGAGGCGATTCGCGTCTCGCTGGGCTTGGACAAGCCTCTCTGGATGCAGTATCTGGTGTTCCTGGGACACGCGATACAGGGGAATTTCGGAAGCAGTTTTTTAACCGGCGAGCCGGCCATGCGCTTGATTCTGGAGCGCATGCCGGCAACGCTGGAGCTCGCCTGTGTTGCGATGCTGATGTCGGTGCTCATCGGCGTCCCGCTGGGAATTTTGGCGGGCTTGCGTCCCACGGCCGTAGGATCACGCGCCATCATGACGGGATCCGTGCTGGGATTTTCCTTGCCGAATTTTTGGGTCGGGTTGATGCTGATCATGCTGTTCGCCGTCATGCTGGGTTGGCTGCCTGCAAGCGGACGCGGTGATACGGTACCTGTGTTTGGTGTGCAGTTGAGCGTATTGACGCTGGATGGCTGGGCCAGTCTGATTTTGCCTGCGACGACGATTGCGCTGGCCAAGTGCGCCATGATTGTGCGAGTAACGCGCGCGGCTACGCGGGAAGCGCTGCCCATGGACTACATCAAGTTTGCGCGCGCCAAGGGATTGGCGGAAAAGCGCGTGCTGGGCGTGCACTTGCTCAAGAACATCCTGATTCCCATCGTCACCATTGCCGGGCTGGAGTTTGGTCAGGTGGTCGCATTTGCGGTCGTTACCGAGACCGTATTTTCATGGCCGGGCATGGGCAAGCTGTTGATTGATTCTATCGTCAATCTGGATCGCCCCGTGGTGGTGGCCTATTTGATGTTGATCGTATTTTTCCTGGTCACTTTGAATCTCGTGGTGGACATCATCTATACCGTATTGGACCCGCGCGTACGTTTGGAGCGCCGAGCATGACGACGCCGGTTTCCCCGGTGGAGACGGCCGCGCCGTCCCTACCTACCGCTCGGGTAGAGACCCCGCTGCGTCGCTTCATGGTGGATTTCTGTGCCAGTAAATTGGCTTTGCTGGGGGTGTTTCTGCTGCTGTTGACAGTAGGCGCTGCGTTGTTTGCGCCGTGGCTGGCGCCGCAGAATCCGTTTGATATCGCTACGCTGGATATTATGGATTCCAAATTACCGCCGGGCAGTGTCAGTAGCGATGGCAGCATCACGTATTGGTTGGGTACCGATGGTCAGGCACGGGATGTGTTCTCGGCGATTTTGTATGGTATGCGGACCAGCTTGATGGTGGGGGCGATTTCGGTCCTGGCAGCCTTCGCGATTGGGGCGACGGTCGGGTTGATTGCCGCGTATTTTGGGGGGCGGATTGACGCGTTTCTGATGCGCGCAGTGGATATTCAGCTGTCATTCCCAGCGATCTTGGTGGCGTTGATATTGCTGGCCATCCTGGGCAAAGGGGTGGATAAGGTCATCATCGCGTTGGTGGTGGTGCAATGGGCGTACTTTGCGCGTGCGGCGCGTGGCGCGGCCCTGGTGGAGCGCGGTAAAGAATACGTTGAGGCGGCACGATGTCTGTCACTGGGGTGGGGGCGGGTGCTGTTTCGCCATGTTCTGCCTAACTGTATGCCGCCGCTGATCGTGATCGCGACCATTGATTTGGCCCATGCAATTGCCCTTGAGGCCACACTGTCGTTTTTGGGAGTTGGCGTGCCGGTGACCGAACCGTCGTTGGGCATGCTGATCTCGAACGGTTTTGAATACTTGTTGTCAGGGCTGTATTGGATCTCGTTTTTCCCTGGGATCGCCTTGGCGGTCGCCATCATCGGCATCAATCTTGTGGGCGATCACTTGCGTGATGTGTTGAACCCGCATAACGCGGCTTAACCGGTGCACGGGCCATGAGTTCTCCTACCACAATGAGTTCCCCCGAGAGCGTCGAAAGCATGGCCCATGCTAAGCCGCCCGTGCTGGAAGTCCGCGAATTAAAAACCCACTTTTTTACGCGTGCCGGCGTGATCAAGGCCGTGGATGGCGTGGACTTGTCGGTAGGTCCGGGCGAAATTCTGGGGTTGGTCGGCGAGTCGGGTTCTGGCAAAAGTATCACTGGGTTCTCTTTGCTGGGCTTGGTCGACGCGCCTGGTCGGATCGTGGGCGGCGAGATTCGTTTTAATGGGGAGGATCTGCGCGGCGTGACGGCGCAACGCTGGCGTGAGTTGCGGGGCAACGATATCGCGATGATCTTTCAAGATCCCATGATGACGCTGAACCCGGTGCTGCGTGTTGATACGCAAATGGTAGAAACGGTATTGGCGCATCGCCGTGTCAGCCGTGCCCAGGCACATGCCCGCGCACTGGAGGTGTTGACCAAAGTGGGCATTCCCTCGCCGCAGGAGCGATTGCGCGCCTATCCGCATGAGTTATCGGGCGGTATGCGGCAGCGTGTGGCGATCGCGATTGCCCTGTTGAATGATCCACGCCTGATCATTGCCGATGAGCCAACGACGGCATTGGATGTGACCATTCAAGGGCAGATCCTGTACGAGATGCAAAAGCTCTGCCGCGAGACGGGCACCGGACTGATCTGGATTACCCATGATCTGGCGGTCGTCGCTGGCTTGGCGGATCGTGTGGCCGTGATGTACGCGGGCCGCGTGGTGGAGACGGGGACGACAACCGACGTGATCAGTCACGCACTGCATCCGTACACCCATGGCCTGATCGCGTCGATTCCGACGCCGCATACGCGCGGCAAGCCGCTCGATCCGATACCCGGCATGACGCCGTCGCTATTGAATCTGCCAGAAGGCTGTGCGTTCCGTACGCGCTGTAGTCGTGCGACGGATGCCTGTCTACAGGGGCCGCAAGCCGTCGAGCATCGGCCCGGGCATTGGGCGCGTTGCTGGCATGCAGGAGAACGCTAGTGCAGACTGTTGAGCTCGAAAAGCCGGATCCTATCGCTCGCGAGATCACGGCGCCTATCTTGTCGTTGCGGCAGGTCGAGCAACACTTCGTGCAGCCCGTCGATATCGCCGGCCGTATTGCCAATCTGTTCGGCGCTGGCCTGAAGACGTTGGTGGTCCAAGCGGTGGCCGGCGTGGATCTGGAGGTCTATCCCGGCGAGGTGATCGGGATCGTCGGAGAGTCGGGCTGCGGTAAGTCGACGTTGGGTCGGATGGTGTCAGGTATTCTGCCACCGACGCGGGGAGAGATTGATTATCAGGGCACGCCGGTCGCGCAGATGTCGGGCAAGCAGCGGCGTGCCTATGAGCTGGGCGTGCAGATGATTTTTCAGGATCCGTACGCATCACTGAACCCTCGGATGCGAGTGCTGGATATCGTTGGCGAGGCGCCTGTCGCACACGGCCTGATCCGATCAGGTGACAAGGCGAACTATGTGGCTGGGCTCATGCGTCAGGTGGGTCTCGATCCGACGTATGCACAGCGTTATCCCCATCAGTTTTCGGGCGGACAACGTCAGCGTATAGGTATTGCACGCGCCTTGGCGCTTAAACCGTCGATTATTGTGTGCGATGAAGCGGTCGCGGCATTGGATGTGTCGATCCAGGCGCAGGTATTGAATCTGTTCGCGCAATTGCGTCGCGAGCTGGACCTGACCTATCTGTTCATCAGCCATAACCTGAGTGTGGTGAGCCACATTTCTGACCGGGTGGCTATTATGTATTTGGGGCGCATAGTTGAGATTGCGCCCACGGATGAGGTGTTTTCGCGGGCGAATCATCCCTATACACAGGCCTTGCTGAAAGAGCTGCCGGATCTGCGCCCGGGTCGTCGCGATTATCGGCCTATCAAGGGTGAGTTGCCGTCGCCGCTGTCTCCCCCTACCGGCTGTGCTTTTCATCCGCGTTGTCCGCACGCCATGCCACGTTGTGCCACGGAGCGCCCGTTGCTGCGCGCTGTGGCGACCGGCCATGCCAGTGCCTGTCATTTGAACGACGAGCTGTCCGGTCGCTCACCGTCCGGTTAATGCCTGACGTGTGATGGTGATGTGCTAAAAGTTAGACATCCGACGCGGTTTCTTGTTGTCTTGCCTCTATTTGTTTTGCCCTATTGCCATGAAAACTCTAGATGAAATCGAACGTGCCCACGCTGATCTGACCGCTTTGCGACGTGATATTCATGCACATCCCGAACTGGCCTTTCAAGAAACCCGCACCTCGGCGCTCGTGGCCGAGCGTTTGCGCAGTTTGGGTATAGAAGTGCACACGGGGCTCGGAAAAACGGGTTTGGTGGGGGTGCTGAAATCAGGCAACAGTGGCAAGACGGTAGGGCTGCGTGCCGATATGGATGCCTTGCCGATGCCTGAGCACAATCGCTTTGCGCATAAATCGACGATCGCCGGACGTATGCATGGTTGCGGCCATGATGGGCATACGACGATATTGTTAGGAGCGGCGGCGTATCTGGCGAAACACCGGAATTTTGACGGCACCGTGCACTTCATTTTTCAGCCTGCGGAAGAAGGCGGCAATGCGGGCGCGCGCGCCATGATGGACGATGGTCTGTTTGATCGGTTCCCTTGTGATGCGGTGTTTGGGTTGCACAATATGCCAGGCATGCCTGTCAACCAGTTCGGTTTTCGCAGTGGCCCGGCCATGGCGTCGAGCAATCGGTGGGATATCACCATTCGTGGCGTTGGTGGCCATGCGGCGCAACCGCATGCCGCGGTGGATCCCATCGTTATCGCGGCCGATATGGTGCATGCCTTGCAGACCTTGATTTCGCGTAGCAAGGATCCCCTGGCGTCGGCGGTGTTGACGATTACGCAGATTCACGCGGGCGATGCCTATAACGTGATTCCGGGCGAAGCCATTTTGCGTGGCACGGTACGTACCTATACGGTCGAGGTGCTGGACAAGATCGAAGAAGGCATGCGGCGTATCGCCACGACGCTGCCCCAGGTGTATGGCGGGACAGGTGAACTGGATTTCGTGCGCGCGTATCCTCCCCTGGTGAATTGGGAAAAGGAAACCGCGTTCGCCGCGGACGTGGCACGCGAGGTGTTTGGCCAAGAGCAGGTCAACTGCGATATTCCTGCCTTTATGGGTGCGGAAGACTTTTCTTTTTATCTGGAGCAAGTACCGGGTTGTTATCTGTTTTTGGGTAATGGCGAGGGTGACCATCGCATTGCCAGCTATCATGGCATGGGGCCTTGCCAGTTGCATAACCCGAATTACGACTTTAATGATGCGTTGTTGCCGGTTGGCGCCACCTATTGGGTCAAGTTGGTCGAGAGATTCCTGGCCAAGGCATAGTTTGCTTATAAGTTAATAGCTCGATGTTTATATGAGAAAAAGCTCTGATCAAACACCGATAACGTTGTTTGGGTTTGAATAAGGCTTTTGCATAATGGGTCGCTCAGAGTTCCGGAGCGACCCATGTCTACACAAAGCAACGCGGCACGTCTTGATGAGGTGTCCGACGACACCGCCCAGGCATTCGAGGTATTGCCTCTGCCGGGTGGTATCGGTGCGGAAATTGTCGGCATTAACCTCGGGCTCCCGCTAAATACGAGCGATTTTGCGCGCGTGCATCGCGCCCATCTGGATCACCACGTGGTGGTGTTTCGCGATCAACGCATTACGCCGCGGCAGCACATCGACTTTAGTCGCCGTTTTGGCAAGTTGATGATCCACGTGCTGCATCAGTTTCACCTGGCGGGGCATCCCGAGATCCTGATCGTCTCGAACATCATCGAGGACGACAAGCCGGTGGGTCTGGGCGACGCGGGCAAATACTGGCATTCCGATATTTCCTACAAGCCGCTGCCCAGTCTGGGGTCGCTGCTGCATGCGCAGGAATTACCGGCCGAGGGCGGCGATACCTTGTTCGCTGATATGCATCTGGCTTATGACTCGTTGCCCGCGCATCTGCGCCAGGCACTCGACGGTCGTCAGGCGGTGCATTCTTACTTGGCCAAATACGGCCAGATGCAGAAAGAAGCGAATTGGCGCCCTACCCTCAGCGCCGAGCAATTAGCACAGGTCAAAGAGGTCGTGCACCCTGCTGTGCGTATACATCCCGAGACGGGGCGCAAAGCGCTGTTTGTCAGCGAAGGCTTCACCACGCGCATCGAAGGAGTACCCGCCGATGAAAGCCAGCAGATCCTGGATGAGGTTTTTGCGCACAGCGTCAAGCCCGAGCACATTTATCGCCATCAGTGGCGTGATCACGATTTGGTTTTTTGGGACAACCGATCCTTGATTCATTTGGCTGGCGGCACGCCGACGCACTTGCGCCGAAAACTCTACCGAACCACCATTGAAGGCGATCTGCCATTCTAATCATGCCTATTTCTCGAAGTTTTCAGGAACGTGTGGGGCACGCTGTTGGCGCGGGCGTGCTGGCCGTTGTCATTGCAGTGCTGGCGCTTGCATCACCGACGCCGGCTATCGCAGCAGAACGTCTGCGTATCGCGGAGCAGTACGGGATTGTCTATTTGCTGTTGAACGTGGCACGTGATCAGCAATTGATCGAAAAATACGGCAAGCAAGCGGGTGTCGATATCGAGGTCGAGTGGGTCAAACTATCGGGCGGGGCGGCAGTCAATGATGCGCTGCTGTCCGGTGGTGTGGACATCGCGGCAGCGGGCGTCGGGCCCTTGCTGACGATTTGGGATCGCACGCATGGCCGCCAGAACGTCAGAGGCGTCGCGTCGCTGGGTAATTTCCCGTACTACTTGGTGTCGAATAACCCCGCCGTGAAAACCATTGCCGACTTTACGGACAAGGATCGTATTGCCCTGCCGGCAGTCAGCGTATCGGTGCAAGCGCGCGTATTGCAGATGGCCGCGGCAAAGCAATGGGGCGATGCCGAGTTTGCCAAGCTCGACAACATTTCAGTGGCCCTGCCACATCCCGATGCTACGGCGGCGATTATTTCGGGCGGGACGGAGATCACGGCCCATTTCGGCAATCCGCCTTTTCAAAATCAAGAGCTGGCACAGAATCCGGATGCTCACATCGTGCTGAACTCGTACGATGTACTGGGCGGGCCCGCGGCCTCGACCGTGTTGTTCGCAACGGAGAGGTTTCGCAACGAGCATCCTGAGACCTATGGTGCGTTCCTGAAGGCGTTGCTGGAGGCGGCCGAGTTTGTGACTGCGCATCCGCAAGAGGCGGCTGATATCTATCTGCGTGTCACGGGCGCCAAGTTGGATCGCGATTTTCTGATCAAGGTCATTACCGATCCAGAGGTGAAGTTCACGTTGCAGCCAAACAATACCTTGGGCCTGGCGAAGTTCATGCACAAGGTTGGGGCGATCAAGCGTCCGGTCGAAAGGTGGCGTGATTACTTTTTCGACGACCCTGCGATTGGCGAGGGGAGCTGATATGCCCGGCCTCCCATCCCCGTTGCTGCAGGTCCGCGATCTCACCCTGGAATACAAGACGCCGCAGCGCCGCGTCCGTGCGACACACGAGGTCAGCTTCGATGTCTATGACGGTGATCGGTACATTCTGCTGGGGGCATCGGGGTGCGGAAAATCGACGCTGCTCAAGGCGATTGCGGGGTTTGTGCCGCCCGCCTCCGGACAGATTTTGCTGGATGATAAGGCGGTCGCGGGCCCGGGCCCGGACCGCATCGTGGTGTTCCAGGAGTTCGATCAACTGCCTCCGTGGAAAACCGTGTTGCACAACGTGGTGTTTCCACTGGTGGCGACAGGGAAACTGCGTCGTGCCGAGGCGCATGAGCGTGCCCTGCATTACCTGGACAAAGTCGGGTTGGCCGCGTTTGCAGATGCTTACCCGCATACGCTGTCGGGTGGCATGAAGCAGCGCGTGGCGATTGCCCGCGCGCTGGCCATGCAGCCGCGCGTGTTGTTGATGGATGAACCGTTTGCGGCGCTCGATGCATTGACGCGCCGCAAGATGCAGGAAGAGCTGCAAGCCTTGTGGGAAGACGCGCATTTCACGTTGTTGTTTGTGACGCACTCTATCGAAGAAGCGCTGGTGCTAGGCAATCGTATTTTGCTGTTGTCGCCGCATCCGGGCCGGGTCCGTGCCGAACTGAATGCGCACCAGTTCAATCTGCGCAGCCAAGGGTCCGCGGCATTTCAATCTGCCACGCGACGCATTCATGACCTGCTGTTTGATGCGCCTTCGCATCAAGATTCTGATCAAGAAACGCAGCGGCTCGCCGCTTGATTTACCTAACCAAGGAATGTGCCATGACGCTAGGCGCAGAGGGTGCCTTGGCGCGCCCGGAAGTCGAATACGTATTGCCCCCTGTACCGGGATTGGCCGCCGAGGCGCCTCTGCCCTGGTACGAACGCTTGCGGCAACATGCGGCGTTTCGCAAGACATTGATCCTGCTGGCGCTGGCCCTGCTGTGGGAGGCGGCGGCCCGCTATACCGATAACGATTTGCTGTTGCCCGGGGCCTGGCAGACAGCTCAAGCCTTTGTACACGGGATGATCGACGGAGAGTTGCCGGCGCGTGCGCTGCAATCGCTGTTGGTGTTGCTAAAGGGCTATGCCGCCGGCATTGTGTTGGCCTTCTTGTTGACGACGCTGGCGGTCTCGACGCGCGTGGGCCGCGACATTTTGTCGACCTTGACGGCCATGTTCAACCCCTTGCCCGCGATTGCTTTGCTGCCGTTGGCTTTGCTGTGGTTTGGTTTAGGTGAAGGCAGCTTGGTGTTTGTGCTGATTCACTCGGTCTTGTGGGCGCTGGCGTTGAATATTTATTCGGGGTTCCTGGCGGTCCCGGAAACGTTGCGCATGGCGGGTCGCAATTATGGGTTACAGGGACCGCGCTATGTGCTGAGTATTTTGGTGCCCGCCGCCCTGCCCGCAATCGTCGCCGGGTTGCGTATCGGCTGGGCCTTTGCCTGGCGTACGCTCATTGCTGCAGAGCTGGTGTTTGGGACATCCAGCGGCAAGGGTGGCTTGGGCTGGTATATCTTCCAGAACCGCAACGAGCTCTATACCGATCGCGTCTTTGCGGGCCTGGCCGCCGTGGTGATTATCGGGTTGGTGGTAGAAAATCTGGTTTTCAATACGCTGGAGCGGGTCACGGTGCGGCGTTGGGGGATGCAGCGCTAACCTGGCCTCGTTAGCCCGCCTGTTGGTGGCCTTCGGCTATTTCAAGCGCAGCGCGGCGGCGTGAACAGATTGAGTGAGTTGCCTGATGTTAAGGATACAAATCAAGTTTCCTCGTTGATATTTTTTAGCTAGAGATTGGTGTGGCCAGGATGGAACTACGGTAATCGGGGTGTTACTTACACCACACGTATTACATTTCAGGAACTAGGTATGGCCATATCTATCGACAATTACGCGTTTAATGAGTCGCGCATTCAGACCATTCTCAATTCGAAATCGTTAGCCGACGCCCAGCGCATGGGGATCATCGACTACGTCATGGATTTTCTGCGTGGCTGGGTTAAGCATGCGCAGATTCAGAAACTTTTCGAGCAGATAGATGATCTTTCAGCTGGACTCGATTCGGAGGTTGAGCGCTTGGTGCGTTTCGAGACACTTCGGGGGTTGGCCGCACAACATCATCTCGATAAATTCAGGGTGGATGTGTCGATAGCGCTTGATCGAAGCGCCTGGAGCTATACGTTTTCTGTGGGCGATAGACAGATATTCGCGAAAGAGAATATCGCCTTGGATTGTGAACGGGGCGATTACGATGTGTACCTGGAGGCTGCCAGACGGAATAGTTCTGCCATGCCCGACGAAGCATCTCATCACGCGCCCGCCACTAATGTCGCGGCCTTAAAACGCGACATGGCGGCTTTTCTCAAGGAGGAACTCTTTGAAAAGGAAAACGAGCCTATTGGGTTCTATTTGGCGGATGCGGTGATCACTAACCTCAAGGATCTTGCGCACGACGACCCAATTTGGCGTGGCGAGCCAGGCAACGGAGGCGCGTTCAAGCGTCGAATGAGGGAGGAGATTTTTCCCCACGAAGACCGGGCTGCTGTTATGGAATATTTGTCGGGTGATCGAACCTATACTGACACGCAAAAATCAGCACTGATTGATCTGTTAGTGATCACCGACAAGGAACATCAATACCGGGCGTTCGCCGAGATCTACTGTGACAACAGGCAGCTCGATTTTTCCAAGATTGCATTCGCAGATAATCACTTTTATATCGATGGCAAGGATACGGACTTTATTCCTGGCGACGGGAACTGCTTGTTTCATTGCCTGGACTATCTGCAACAACAAAAGGACGTCGCCGCCAGAATCTCTGCGTATGTGTAGAACATACCGACCTGCGTAAAACAAAAATCCCCAGCCTTGAGCTGGGGATTTTGCTATGTGGGCCGNGCGCCACGAGATGGCGCGCGTGGCGGTGACCGCTATCGGTTCGCTGCTGCCGCCGCTTTGCGTTCAATGCCGCGAGTGATCGTCCACTGTTGTGCGATCGACAAGGTGTTGTTGACGCACCAGTACAGCACCAGACCCGCCGGGAAGAAGAACATCATCCCGCCAAAGACCAGCGGCATGATCATCATGACCTTGGCCTGGATGGGATCCGGAGGCGTGGGGTTCAGTCTGATCTGCAGGAACATGGTAGCCATCATCACGGCGGGCAGGATGAAGTACGGGTCACGCACCGACAGGTCGTGTACCCAGAGAATCCAGGGGGCGCCCCGCATTTCGACGCTGGCCAATAACACCCAGTACAGGGCGATGAACACCGGAATCTGAACCACCATGGGCAAGCAGCCGCCCAACGGATTGATTTTTTCGGTGCGATACATCTCCATCATGGCCTGGTTAAGTTTCTGGCGATCGTCGCCAAATTTCTCTTTCAGGGCCTGCAGGCGAGGCGCGACTTGTTTCATGCGCGCCATCGAGCGGTAGCTGGCCGCGGCCAGCGGGAAAAACACCGCTTTGATGATGACGGTCAGGGCGACGATGGACCAACCCCAGTTGCCCAGCAAGCCGTGCAGCCACGTCAGCAACAAGAACAGGGGTTTGGCGATGATGGTCAGCCAGCCGTAGTCAACGACGAGATCCAGACCCGGGGCCAGTGCGCTCATGGCTTTCTGGTCTTGGGGGCCTACCCATAGGTGGGAGTCGACCTGCGTGGTTGCGCCAGGTTGTACGGCACCGACGGCTTCGATGCTGCGCGCGGCGTACAGGTTAGGCTGGACTTGCAGCAATTCGTTGCTGCGGGGTTTGCCTTCAGGAGGGACCCATGCCGTCGCAAAGTAGTGCTGAACGATTGCCAACCAGCCATTATCCGTCTGCCGAATGTAGTCGCCCTTGTTTTTGGCGATGTCCGAGAAGGTGACTTTTTGGAATTTGTCTTGCTCGGAGTAGACCGCAATGCCGGTAAACGTGTGATAGAAACTGGACGTATCGGCCGGGTCGTTACCATCACGCTCGAGCTGCAGATACAGCGAGGGAGATAACGGCTGGCCGGAGGTGTTGGTCAGCGCATGCTGGACGGCGATGTCGTAACGGCCACGGTGCAGCGTGTAGGTCTTGACGACCTTGAGGCCGCCGGATTCGGCTTCGAACGAGACATTCAGCGTGTCACCGGACAGTTCGCGCTCGCTCGAGACAAAACGGAACGGCGTCAGGTGATTCGGGAAGCTCTGTCCCTCGGCGGCGCCTACCAGACCGGATTGCACCACGTAGGTAAGCTCAGGAGACCGATCGAGCAGCACGGTCGGCTTGTTGGGCTGGCCGGCGGTCGGGTATTTCAGTAGCTCGGCGCGGACGAGCTGGGCACCGGCCGGGTCGAAAGTCAGCCGCAGCACGTCAGTCGTAATGACGACGGATTCGGTCGACGACACGGCAGCCGGTGCGGTGCTCGCGCCGGGTACGGTGCTGGTTGCGGCGGCTGCCGTGGCAGGTGCCGTTGGCACCGACGGCGTCGCGGCTTGCCCGTCGGCGCCTGCCTGCGGTGCGGCGGGGGATTCTGAGCTGGCTGCGGGAGGCGTGCCAAAGAGCGACGGTTTGCCGCTGTGGACTTGCCAGTTGTTCCACAGGAGCAACAGCGAGAAGGAGAAGATCATCCAGAGGATGGTTCGTCGGATATCCATGGTGCCTACGGTAGGTTTGCGGGCTGGCCGAAAAAGGAGCGGCAAACCCACAAGTTTAGCGTCAATTGGGATCCGTGCGGCGATGATGTGCGCAGCACGAGGCCCCATCGGAGTGGTTCGAAGGCGGAACCGGGTCGTATCCCCCGGGTGACCAAGGGTGGCAGCGGCCAATGCGGCGCGCCGCCAGCCACCCGCCGCGCCATGCGCCATGTTGCTCAATCGCCTGGATCGCGTAGGCCGAGCAGGTCGGGGTGAACCGGCACTGCCGCCCCAGCCACGGGCTGAGGAAAAATCGGTAAAACCGGATCGGCGCGATTAGCAAGGCCTTGATCATGACGTCATTCCCGTGGCTTGACGCGCGATAAGTGAGCGTCCACTTCGGCGCGTGCCTGCCGTTTCAGGGCAGTCAGGGACGTCGGGGTCAGCTTGCTGTGCAAGCGCAGGACGTAGTCTTGCGCGGGCAGTTGCAATCGACGATGACGGAAGGCCTCGCGGATGACTCGCTTTAAGGCGTTGCGGGTCGACGCATGTGCGGCAAAGCGTTTGGCAATGACCATGCCCAGACGTGCTTGAGCGGCTTGACCTGTGGGCAAGCCACTGGGCGCGGCGGCACTGAGAATGAAGAAAGCCCCTCGGGCCAACCGTCGACCTTTTAGAGCGACAGCAAACTCAGAGGGGCGATGCAGCCGCGCCTCTGGGGGAAGCGTGGCGCGCGGCATGAACGAACAACCGAGGTCGATACGCGAAAAACGAAAGACCAGGGCGGCTGGCGTTAGACGGCCAGGCGCTTGCGGCCCTTGGCGCGGCGAGCGTTCAGCACGGCACGACCGCCGCGGGTTTTCATGCGCACGCGAAAGCCGTGGGTGCGCTTGCGGCGGGTAACTGAAGGTTGGTAGGTGCGTTTCATGGACGATCCACAAAAAGAACAAAAGTCAGAAGGGACCTGCCCGACGGGTTCCTGGCCATACAAATGCGTACATGCATTTGTATGGCACATTACATTAACACCGGAGGTAAGACCCTCGGCGTAGAGATAAAAGGAACCTTCTGACAGACAGAATTCGGAAAAGCCCATTATTTCAGCAAGTTTTCTCTGCTTTGTCAAACAGTTACGCCAACGACTGGGGGACGGGACGCGATCTGCCTGTGGATAACCTGCCCTCAACCAAGGTAGAATCGAGGTTTGAATAAGAGCGACATGAAAGAATTTTGGCAGACCTGCGTCAGTCGTCTAGAGCAGGAACTCCCCCCACAGCAAATCAGTGCCTGGATACGGCCGCTGGTACCACTTGCGTACGACGAAGCGCAGGCCGTGTTGCGCGTATCCGCTCCCAACCGGTTTAAGCTGGATTGGGTGCGCAAGAACTTTTCTCACCAAATCGAAGCGCTGGCAGCGGAATGGTTTCAGCGCCCGGTGCAGGTATCGTTTGAGCTGCCGGCCAACGGCACGGTGGCGCGCATACCCATCGCGGCTCGAGCGGGCTCTGTACCCAGCGCCGCGCCACCAGGTCCGGTCGCTGTCGGCGCCGCGATTGCCGCGGCGGCGCCGCAAGCGCCAGCGGCCGCTGCATTAGCCGCCCCGACGACGCAAGTCGCCGCGGCGCTGCAGGCCGATGCCGCCGGCGTGGTGTACGAACGTTCGCGCCTGAACACCGATTTAACCTTCGAGAACTTTGTCACTGGCAAGGCCAACCAACTCGCGCGCGCGGCGGCGTTGCAGGTGGCCGAAAATCCCGGCATTTCCTACAACCCGCTGTTTTTGTACGGTGGCGTGGGGTTGGGCAAGACTCACTTGATTCATGCCATTGGCAATGCCATGGTGGCGGCAGGTACAGGGGTGCGTGTCCGTTATGTCCATGCGGATCAGTACGTGTCCGACGTGGTCAAGGCCTATCAACGCAAAGCGTTTGACGATTTCAAGCGTTACTACCACTCGCTGGATCTGCTGCTGATCGACGATATTCAGTTTTTCTCCGGCAAGAGCCGCACACAAGAAGAATTCTTCTATGCGTTTGAGGCCATGGTGGCGCAGCGCAAGCAGATCATCATTACCAGCGATACGTATCCCAAAGAACTGGCCGGTATCGACAGCCGTTTGATCTCGCGCTTTGACTCGGGCCTGACGGTCGCTATCGAGCCGCCCGAGCTGGAAATGCGCGTCGCCATTTTGCTGCGCAAGGCCGAGTCCGAAGGCGTGCCCATGCCCGAAGAGGTGGCCTTCTTTATCGCGAAGCATTTGCGCAGCAATGTGCGCGAACTCGAAGGCGCGTTGCGCAAGGTACTGGCCTACGCCCGCTTTCACGGCCGCGACGTGGTGTCGGTCGACGTATGTAAAGAGGCGCTGAAAGACCTGTTGTCCGTATCGAACGGACAAATCACGGTGGAAAATATCCAAAAAACCGTGGCTGATTTTTACAAAATCAAGGTCGCCGACATGTATTCGAAACGACGCCCGGCCAATATTGCTATGCCGCGCCAGGTCGCGATGTACCTGGCCAAGGAGCTCACTCAAAAAAGCCTGCCCGAAATCGGTGATCTGTTCGGTGGACGTGACCATACGACCGTACTGCATGCGGTACGCAAGATTTCCGATGCCCGCGCCAAGCAGGCAGAGCTGAACCATACCCTGCACGTGTTGGAACAAACTCTAAAAGGATGAACATGCAACTCGTACAAACCTCGCGCGATGCATTGCTGAAACCGCTGTCGACAGTGGCGGGAATCGTCGAAAGACGCCATACCCTGCCCATCCTGGCGAACATCCTCATGCGCAAGGAAGGCAGCAAGGTCGCCTTTATCGCGACCGACCTCGAAGTGCAAATCACGACGCATGCGGATTTCGGTGTTGGCCAGGACAACGAGTCCACCACTGTGGCAGCGCGCAAGCTGCTGGATATTTTGAAAGCGTTGCCCGATACGGGCGAAATCAAACTGGGATTGGCCAGCAATAAGCTGTCGGTGCAGGCGGCAAAGAGCCGCTTTGCGTTGCAAACCCTGGCCGCCAGCGAATTTCCCACCGTCGCACAGCCCGAAAAATGGGATGTCTCGCTGACCCTGCCGCAACGTACGTTGCGTCATTTGCTGAACATGGTGCACTTTGCCATGGCGCAACAGGACATTCGTTATTACCTGAACGGCATGCTGCTGGTGTTCGAGGCCGGGCATATCCGTGCCGTGGCGACCGATGGCCATCGTCTGGCGCATTGCGCCACCGAGGCTGAGGGCATCGCTGAACGCCACGAAGTCATTGTGCCGCGCAAGACCGTGCTGGAAATGCAGCGTTTGCTCGAAGACTCCGACGAGCCCGTCTCGATTGATGTGGCGCCGGGTCAGATTCGTTTCCGTTTCGGCGAAGTCGAGCTCGTGTCCAAGCTGGTCGAAGGCAAGTTTCCCGATTTCACGCGTGTGATTCCTTCGAACTACACGCGCCAGTTTGTGATCAATCGCGAGGCCCTGCAAGGCAGCTTGCAACGCGCCGCCATTTTGACGACGGATAAGTTCAAGGGCGTGCGACTGCAATTGGCGCAGAATGTGATGAAGATTTCATCTTCGAACGCCGAGCAAGAAGAAGCCCAGGAAGAACTCGACATCGATTACGGTTACGAGCCCCTGGACGTGGGTTTCAACGTCAGCTATTTGTTGGACGTTCTATCCAACGTCAAGACTGAAAACATTCAGTGGTCAGTGATGCCGGATGCCAATGCGTCGGCATTGATTACCCTGCCCGATGATGATCAGTTCAAGTACGTCGTCATGCCCATGCGGATTTAATCCGCGTCATGGGTTGATGTCGTGGGGGCGAGTATGTACCCGCCTGCCACGCTCTGGCCGTTAGGCCGTCTTTTGAAGTGTTAGCGATACAAACATGTCAGATCAGCAGAACAGCAATCCCGAGAACACCGGCTACGGCGCCGATTCGATCAAGATGCTCAAAGGGCTGGAGGCCGTGCGCAAGCGCCCCGGCATGTACATCGGCGATACCTCCGACGGCACCGGCCTGCATCACATGGTGTTCGAGGTCGTTGATAACGCCATCGACGAAGCGCTGGCCGGCCATTGCGACGACATCGTGGTCACGATCCACACGGATAACTCGATCTCGGTGACCGATAACGGTCGTGGCATTCCGACAGACATCCACAAGGATGACGAATTTGGCCGTAGTGCGGCGGAAATCGTCATGACGGAATTGCACGCCGGAGGCAAGTTCGACCAAAACTCGTACAAAGTGTCCGGTGGCTTGCACGGGGTGGGTGTGTCGTGCGTCAACGCATTGTCCGAGTGGCTGCGCCTGACGATTCGTCGCAATGGCCAGGTGCATCAGATGGAGTTCCGCCAGGGTGCACGCGTCGCGCCGCTCTCGGTCACGGGCACGACCGACAAACGTGGTACCGAAGTCCGATTTCTGGCTGATCCGGTTATCTTCAATAACATCGAGTACCACTACGATATTTTGTCCAAGCGCTTGCGCGAGTTGTCGTTCCTGAATAATGGCGTGAAGATCCGTTTGGTGGATCAGCGTCAGGGCAAGGAAGAAAACTTCGCGTTTTCGGGCGGTGTGCGTGGCTTCGTGGAATACATCAATCGTTCCAAGACCGTGTTGCATCCGAACGTGTTCGCCGTGTCGGCCGAGTCCAGCGCGGGCGGAGTACCGGTTGGTGTGGAAGTCGCCATGCAATGGAACGACACGTACGGCGAAACGGTGTTGTGCTTCACCAACAACATTCCGCAGCGTGATGGTGGCGCCCACATGACGGGTCTGCGCGCTGCCATGACGCGCATTATCAACAAGTACATCGCAGACAACGAGCTGGCAAAAAAGGCCAAGGTCGAAACGTCGGGCGATGATATGCGCGAAGGCTTGGCTTGCGTATTGTCGGTCAAGGTGCCTGAGCCCAAGTTCAGTAGTCAGACCAAAGACAAGCTGGTGTCCAGCGAAGTGCGGCCGGCCGTCGAAGACGCCGTGGCACGTACGCTGGAAAGCTGGCTGTTGGAAAACCCCAACGACGCCAAGGCACTGTGCGGCAAGATCGTCGAGGCTGCGCGCGCGCGTGAGGCGGCTCGTAAGGCGCGTGAAATGACGCGTCGCAAGAGCGTGCTGGAGGGGGCGGGCCTGCCTGGCAAGCTGGCAGACTGCCAGGAAAAAGATCCGGCATTGTGCGAGCTGTACATCGTCGAGGGTGACTCGGCAGGCGGCTCGGCCAAGCAAGGCCGCGATCGTAAGTTCCAGGCCATCCTGCCGCTGCGCGGCAAGGTGCTGAACGTGGAAAAAGCGCGCTTTGATCGCTTGATTGCCAGCGAGCAGATCGCAACATTGATTACGGCGCTGGGAACCAGCATCGGGCCGGATTTCAACGTTGACAAATTGCGTTATCACCGCCTCATCATCATGACTGACGCGGACGTCGACGGTGCGCACATTCGTACGCTGTTGCTGACGCTGCTGTACCGTCAGATGCCCCAGCTGCTCGAGCGTGGCTATGTGTATATCGCCCAGCCGCCGCTGTACAAGGTCAAGGTTGGCCGTGATGAGCGTTATCTGAAAGACGACCAGGAAGAAGCGCAGTTCATGCTGCAGTTGGCACTGAAAGACGCACAACTGATTCCATCACAAGGCGCGGCCCCGATCACGGGGGAGGCCTTGGCCGAGTTGGCGCGTCAATATGTGCTGGCCGATGCCGTGATCGCGCGCTTGTCGCGTTTGTTCGATGTGGATGCGTTGTCGGCCATGGCCGAGGGCGCGGAAATCGATCTGTCGTCGGGTGAGGCTGCGACTGCGTCGGCTGAACGGTTGACGGATGCGTTGCGTGATGCGATCTCTGGCAATGGGGTGAAAGTCAGTGCCGAATTTGACGAGGTGAACGAACAGTATCGTTTGATGGTACGCCGTATGCATCACGGCAATGTGCGCGTGAGCGTCATCGATGCCGATTTCGTTAATGGCGCGGATTACGCGGTGCTGGTCAAGTCTGCCAAGACGTTCCTGGGCTTGCTCGGCGCGGGCGCCGTGGTGGCACGTGGCGAAGGCGACAAGCGCAAAGAACAGTTTGTCAGCGACTTCCGCGAAGCCATGCAATGGCTACGTAGCGAGGCCGAGCGCGGTGTTTCCAAACAACGCTACAAAGGTCTGGGTGAAATGAACCCCGAGCAACTCTGGGAGACCACCATGGATCCCAAGGTGCGCCGTCTGCTGCGGGTGAAGATCGAAGACGCGATTGCGGCGGACGAAGTCTTTACTACGCTGATGGGCGACGATGTCGAACCCCGCCGGGCGTTTATCGAAACGCACGCGTTGTCCGCATCGAATATTGACGCGTGACCGTGTAACAGCCTATTGAGATCCGGATTTTTCCGAGTCACGGTAGATTGCGCAAAAAAAGCTGCCCACGGGCAGCTTTTTTAATTGGTTCCATCATTCGTAACGGTTGTGATAGGGCGAGTCAAATCTCGCAAACTAATTTAGAATCGATGTAACTGTGTCAAACAAACCGCATCGAGGCGCTATGTCGCTTTGGCGTGCGCCAAACGATACGAAGTCCGGAGTCGCCTGCTTGCTGAAGGCATACGAACGTTTCAGCATGCGGGGCAGTCAACTGCACCCGTTAACCTAACAGGAGGTCGTCTATGCACTTCACCCCTCGGGAAGTCGACAAATTACTGATTTATATGTTGGCACAGGTCGCCCAGAGTCGTAAAGACCAGGGCTTGAAGCTGAATCATCCCGAAACGGTATCGCTGATTTCGGTCGCCGCTTTGAATGGCGCGAGGGAAGGAAAAAAACTTGAAGAAGTCATGGAACTTGCCAGACACGTCCTAACGCGTGAGGACGTGATGGAAGGGGTTCCGGAAATGATTCCCTATGTACAGGTGGAGGCGGTTTTCACCGATGGAAGCCGCCTTGTCACGGTTCACAACCCGATTGCCTGAGCGAAAGGAGCCACAAATGGAAAAGAACAAAAAGTCAGGCAAAGTTGCTGTTGGCGGAATTATATTCGGCAAAGGCGACATTGAATTCAACGCCGGGTACCCCGTCACGGAATTGACGGTTCGAAATACTGGGGATCGCCCTATCCAGGTGGGCTCGCATTTTCATTTTTTTGAGGTCAACTCATGGCTGGAGTTTGACCGCGAAAAGGCTTTTGGGATGCGTCTGAACATCCCCGCGACGACCGCACTGCGCTTTGAGCCGGGCGACGAAAAAAAAGTGAGCTTGGTTCCCTATCAAGGCAAGCAGCGTGTGCTGGGTTTCAACAACTTGGTGGACGGATGGGTGGGAGATGTCAACTACGACAGCTACCGTCCCCGCCTCACGGATGCCGTTGAACGGGCCGCACGCTACGGCTTCAAAAGCAAAGTCGACTGACTAAGCCTTTCACAAGATAGGGAGTGCACGAGATGGCAAAGATTTCGAGACAGCAGTACGCGGATCTCTACGGTCCCACCGTAGGCGACAAAATTCGCCTTGGTGATACGGATCTATACGTCGAGATCGAAAAAGATCTGCGTGTCTATGGCGAGGAGGCGGTATACGGTGGCGGCAAGACGCTGCGCGATGGAATGGGCTACGACAATGAGCTCACCAGTGCGGCGGGCGCCCCTGATCTGGTCATTACCAATGTGACGATTATCGATGGTGTGATGGGCGTCATCAAGGCCGATGTCGGGGTCAGGCAAGGCCGCATATGTGGTATCGGGAAAGCCGGCAATCCATCTACCATGTCGGGAGTTACGCCAGGGCTGGCGCTCGGATCCGCCACTGAAGCCATATCGGGCGAACATCTGATTCTGACCGCCGGCGGGATTGACGCTCACGTTCACTTCATCGCCCCGCAACAGGCTCAGGCGGCGTTGAGTAATGGCGTCACGACGCTGTTTGGTGGGGGCGTCGGGCCGACCGATGGCACCAACGGAACGACGATTACGCCGGGTACCTGGAATATCGAGATGATGCTTCGCTCATTCGATACGTGGCCCGTCAACGCCGGGGTGCTTGCTAAAGGGAACTGCTCAACATCTGCGCCCTTGGTCGAACAGCTGCACGCGGGGGCAATGGGCTTCAAAATACACGAGGACTGGGGGTCGACACCCGGAGCCATTCGTAGTGCGCTTTCAGTCGCCGATATCCACGACGTTCAAGTCTGCATTCACACTGACACGCTCAACGAGGCAGGCTTCGTCGAGAACACGATTGCGGCATTTGAAGGGCGAACGATCCACACGTACCACACTGAAGGCGCCGGTGGCGGCCATGCACCGGACATCATCCGCGTGGCATCGCTGTCCAATGTCATCCCCAGCTCTACCAATCCTACGTTGCCCTACGGGATCAACTCGCAGGCGGAACTGTTCGATATGACAATGATTTGTCATAACCTCAATCCGCGTATTCCGACGGACGTCGCCTTCGCCGAAAGTCGCGTGCGTGTGGAAACCATCGCCGCCGAGAATGTCCTGCACGACATTGGGGCGATCTCGATTCTCTCAAGTGATAGCCAGGCCATGGGGCGCGTGGGTGAAAACTGGACGCGAACCATTCAGACGGCACACCTGATGAAGCACAGGATGGGTGCTTATGACGGCGATCGATCGGGCAACGATAACCAGCGTGTGCTGCGATTTGTCTCCAAGGTCACCATCAACCCTGCCATCGCGCAAGGCGTCAGTCACGTTATCGGGTCAGTCGAAGTCGGAAAAATGGCAGATCTGGTTTTGTGGGAGCCAGCATTCTTCGGTGCGAAACCGAAATTAGTCATCAAGGGCGGCATCATTTCCTGGGCGCTGATGGGCGACCCTAATGCCTCACTGCCCACGCCGCAGCCGGTCATCTACCGACCGATGTTCGGCACGATGGGCTCGACGGTGTCCAAGACCCGCGTGACCTTTACATCGCATGCTGCGTTCGAAGACGGAATTGTTGATCGCTACCAACTCCAGTCCCAAGTCATGCCGGTCTACAACACGCGGTCGATCTCCAAGCAGTCTATGGTGAGGAATTCGGCTCAGCCGTCGATCGAAGTGAACCCCGAGACCTTCGCGGTCAAGGTCGACGGCAAGCATGCAACCATTGAGCCCGCCGAGACCTTGCCTTTGAACCAGCTGTATTTCTTTAGCTAAAGAGGTTCATGCATGCGGGCGTTGGATGGGATTGGGGGTCGGCGTAGGGGGGGTGAGATCATTGATCCGGTGGCAGATCGGAACGTCCATTGCAAGTCGCATTAACGCGCGTCTCAAGATCGGAGCGGTCTTCATCAACGTATCGGACGCGTTCTTCTTAGCCTATCTCGCAACCGCGTGTCTTTGGAGTAAATATGATTCTTGTAGAACGTGTCCTGGGCAATATTCATGAAGCCGAGTGGAAAGAAAAATCCGCAAAGGCGACAGTGGATTATCTCGTGCTCGAGCAATGGGAGGCACCCAAGAATCGTCTAAGAAAGGCAAGCGAAGGCGGCGTCGAGCTGGCGATATCGCTAGACAGAAGCCGGCACCTGCACAATGGCGATGTTTTGCACTTCGACGAGGCTAACAACGTACTCGTTGTGGCGAAGGTGTCTCTTAAAGAGGTCCTGGTAATAGAGCTCGAGAGCCTTGAGAAGCTGGCGCCGCAAGAGATTTTGCGCGCCTGTTTCGATCTCGGCCATGGACTGGGAAACCAACACTGGCCGGCTGTCATCAAGGGATCCACGGTTTATGTGCCGCTGTCGGTCGATCAGAGAATGATGGCCTCGGTCATGCGGACCCATGGCTTTCAGAACATCAAGACGCGTTTCGCTCCTGGCGAGGAGATTGCCGCCTTGCTCGATGCGAACGAAGTCCGGCTGCTGTTCGCAGGCGCTGACGCCACCCCACATCACCATCATCCCAAGGCCGCCGATCACGGGCATTCGCACAATCACGAGCATTCGCACGACCACCATCATGGGCATCATGAAGGCCATAAACATTGAGATGCCGGCTGAAATAAGTAGCGCTGGCACGGCCGGCATTTCCAGTCATGGCGCAATGCTGCGGCTGGCACGTCTGCTGCAGTTTTCCGACTCTACATTGCCAGTGGGCGCTTTTGCATTTTCCAACGGTCTGGAATCCGCGATACAGACAGGGGTGGTTTCCGATCGGGCAAGCTTGCATCAATTTGTTGAACTGGTGATCCGGCAATCGGCCAGGATGGATGGCGTCGCGTTCATCCACGCATACCGGGCGGTTCGCGATGCAGATTATGAGGGCGTCAGGCAGGCCGATGCAGCGCTCTGGCGCAGACGAGTCGGTCGAGAACAGCAGCAGATGCTGGCCAGAATGGGCAAAAAACTCGCCGAGCTCAGCTTAAAAATGGGAAACTTCCCCACTCTCGAAATTTGGCTGCAGGATATTAAATCGCAGATGACACCCGGATGCTTTCCGATAGGGCAGGCGATTTGCCTATCGCAACTTGGCGCCAGCGAACAGGAGGCGTTCGTTGTGCATCAATATGGGGTGGCTGCCATGGTATTGAGTGCGGCCGTGCGGCTGATGCGGATCGATCATATCGATACGCAGCGAGTATTGTTCGAGAGCCAAGAGCGCGTAGAGGAAGACTATCTTGCGGTCAAGGACCGCAAGCTCGATGAGATGTCATCGTTTGCGCCTGTTTTTGATGTGTTGGTTGCTCATCACACCCGAACACATCTGAGACTTTTCATGAATTGAACTTGTTGACCCGTTGGAGCGCTCTATGAAGAAAATTACGAGAATTGGCATCGGTGGGCCGGTAGGTTCCGGTAAGACGGCCGTCATCGAAATGATTACGCCGAGATTGATCGACATGGGTATCAAACCTTTGATCATCACGAATGACGTGGTGACGACCGAAGATGCCAAGCAGGTCAGACGGACATTAAAAGGCATTCTCGTCGAAGAGAAAATCGTCGGTGTTGAAACCGGGGCTTGTCCGCACACAGCCGTGCGCGAAGATCCATCCATGAACCTCGCGGCCGTCGAAGAGCTCGAGGAATCTTATCCAGACAGCGATGTGATCCTGATTGAGTCGGGCGGAGATAACCTGACGCTGACTTTCAGCCCGGCACTGGCGGACTTTTACATCTATGTGATCGACGTAGCGGGCGGCGATAAGATACCGCGCAAGAATGGCGCTGGGGTGTGTCAGTCAGACATTTTGGTCATTAACAAGACGGATTTGGCGCCGTATGTCGGCGCGAGTCTAGAGGTGATGGATCGCGATTCAAAGCTGATGCGGGGCAAGAAGCCGTTCGTATTTACCAACTGCAAGACAGGGGAAGGGGTCGAGTCGCTGATTGACTTGATTCTCGACATGGCGTTATTCGATGTCGAGGTCAGCCGTCCCGAACAGACGGTGTAGGGTCTTTCGCCATGGAATTGCATCCAGAATTGCGCAAACTCGATGATGCAACGGAACTGAGAGCGTTTCAGAGCGAGCCTGGGCAAATGCGAGCGGCTGCGCCGGGAAAAATCGGTGTTTTGCGCCTCGGATTTTCCATGCGGGACGGACGATCGATTCTCGACGAGCTGTACCGTGCCGCACCGCTGCTGGTCCAGCAGGCGCTTTACTGGGATGAGGCGATGCCCGAGCTGCCGATTTGCTCCATTATCTCGGTGGGCGGGGGCATTCTGCAGGGCGATCGCTACAAAATTGACATCACGGTGCGTAAAGGGGCTTGTGCGCAGGTCACTTCACAAAGCGCCAATAGAGTGCACCAGATGGATGCGAATTACGCATCTCAACATCAGACCGTTGTGCTGGAGGAAGAGGCCTATCTTGAGTACCTGCCGGATTTCACGATCCCCTACCGGGAATCCAGGTTTATCAACGTCACTGACTTGTTTGTTGCCGAGGACGCTGTAGCCCTTTATGGGGAAATGATGATGTCCGGGCGTAAGCATCATCACGTAGCGGAACGTTTCGGTTGCGATGTGTCGTCCATGGCGGTCAACGTCTACAGGCCGGACGGGTCCCCCCTTTTTTCTGAGAAGATTCTGATCGAGGCGCGAGACGCGACAGTAGAGTATCCGGCGGTGATGAAGGGATTCGACGCCTTCGCGAACATATTGCTGATCGCGCCTGCGGGCGTGCAGGACGAGGTCCTGGAGCGGTTTGAGCCCTTATTTGACTCGGTGAACTCTCGTGTAATTTCCGGCGTATCAACGTTGCCCAACAGCGCCGGATTGATGCTTAGAGCGGTAGGGGTCGAATCTTATGATGTCAGGGGTGAGGTAAGGCGTTTCTGGAAAACGGTCAGGCAAGCGGCCCGTGGCAAAACGTTGCCTGAAGAATTTCTGTGGCGGTAAAAACTCATTGGAGAAGGGTATGCACAATGCTCGTCCCGGTTTCGTAAGAGCATGCCTTAACGGAACTAGCCAAGTGTTCTTCATGGAGAATGCCTGGACTGGAGTGTTGTTCTTTATCGCGATCGGCTACAGCTCGTACGGCACCGGTGCGTGGGCCACGACGATCGGCGCGCTGATAGGCGTTGTCGTGGCTACTCTGACGGCCATTGCACTGATTGATGATGGCGACTCGATATCCGCGGGACTTTATGGATTCAACGGGATTCTCGTCGGGGCTGCGCTTCCCACATTGATCGAACCGTCTTCGCTACTGTGGTTCTACATCGCATTTGGTGCAGCCGCATCGACAGTAGTCACCGCGGCGCTTAGCGCCACGTTGACCAAAAGTTGGGGAATACCAGGCTCTACTGGCCCTTTTGTTTTGCTAGGGTGGCTCATGGTTGCGGGCGCATACTCATTTGGTGGTTTACAGGTCAGCTCGCTGGGGCCTGTGCTTGCAACGGATTACCTTCAGGGGGCTTCCATCATTCCATCCATCACCGAGCTGATCGAGATTTTTTTCAGGAACATTGCTCAGGTCTTTCTCTTGGGCAGCGCTGTCAGTGGCGCGATTATTTTATTGGGAATCTTCATTGCGTCGGTACGAGCGGGTATCGCCGCTTGTCTTGGCTCGATAATCGCAATCGTCGCTGCGATAGTGTTGCGTGCGGATCCGGCTTCAGTCTCCCAAGGGCTGTATGGCTTTAGCGCGGTACTTACGGCAATGGCAGTCGGTGCGGTGTTTCTCGCCCCTGGTTGGCGGGTTGCAGCCTACGCGGGACTGGCGACGATTTTGACCGTAGTCATACAAGGAGCGTTGGATGCGATCATGCTTCCTGATGGATTGCCTTCATTTACTATGCCCTATGTAGCGGTATTGTATTTATTCATGGCGCCGAAAAAACTGATGTCTCCTCATGGTCATGTAGGGACCTCATCGGACCACCTGCTTTCCGATTAATATCGTCTTTGAGTGCTCATATTCATTAAACAGTTCGACCATTAAAAATTAACTATAAGGATTGAATTATGTTGAATATTAATCCGGGTGACACCGCATTTGTACTCATCTGTACTGCGCTAGTGTGCATGATGACGCCGGCTCTCGCGCTCTTTTACGGCGGTCTCGTGAAAGAACGGGACATGATGTCAATCATGATTCAGAACTTTGTATGTATGGGCGTCATTGGAATTATCTGGGTTTTCGGCGGATTCAGCCTGGCATTTGGCCCCGATATCGCTGGGGTAATCGGAGACATCCGACCTTATTTTGGTATGTATCACATCGGCGTGGAGCCCAACTCGGCATACTCCGACAAGGTGCCATTCATCATGGTATTCGCCTATCAGATGATGTTTGCCATCATCGCCCCTGCGCTGATGACCGGCGCTTTTGTGGGGCGAATCCGGTTTGGTGGATATCTACTATTTATCTCACTCTGGACGATCATCGTCTACCTTCCCGCAGCCCACTGGATATGGGGGGGCGGTTTCCTTGCGAAGCTTGGCGTAGTCGACTTTGCGGGCGGTATTGTGATCCATACCGCGGCAGGTTTTTCGGCCTTGGCCACGGCTAAGTATCTTGGCAAGCGAAAGGCCGTTGTCGGCGAATCGAGATCCGACCCTGCCAGCATGCCGCTCGTTGCACTGGGCGCGGGCTTGCTGTGGTTCGGCTGGTTCGGGTTCAACGCCGGCGGGGCTTACGCAGCGGATGCGCTTGCCGCTTACGCTTTCACTAACACGATGCTCGCGGGCGCTGCCGCAATGCTGGTCTGGATGTTTTGGGAGTGGCGTAAAGAAGGCCGCGCGTCCTTTGAGGGGGTGCTGGTCGGAGCCGTGGCGGGTCTGGCCACCGTTACCCCGGCGGCAGGTTATGTCGAACCCATGTTCGGCCTGTTGATCGGCGCGATCGGGGCGACGGTGTGTTTTCATGCGAAGTATGTTCAAAGACTCCTTCGGATTGACGACACGCTCGAAGTCTGGCGCGCACACGGCGTTGGCGGAATGACGGGAGCGATCCTGATAGGGGTGTTCGCCAGCCCCCATATTAATGCGGTGGACGCCAGTCTGGCGCAGACGGGCGTTCAGGCGCTGGCCGTTATCGTCGTTGCTGCCTTCGCCTGGACGGCTACGGTTGTCATTCTCAAAATTATCGATACCTTGGGTATCTTGCGCGTACCGCCGGAGCTACAGGAGGCGGGACTCGACGCGCTGTATGGGGAGCGTGCATATGGACTTTGGGAGATGAACAGCAAGCGCCAAAAGATCGACTGAGCTGATCACACTTCCCGGTAGCTGATTCAATGCCATACCGCATTGAATCAGCCCGTTTTTTTACTAATCAGTATGACGATTTAGCGGAATTGTATGCACCGCAATGACAACCGAACGCAACTGATCACGGGGCCCATATTCATGCACCGGGATCGTTTCCTGGGCAACTTCCTGTTGACGTTCAAGTGGATTCGGCGCAGAGCAATACTGTTCTTGCTAGTGGCTGCAACATGTTCGAGCGCAGCCGCGTCAGACCACGAGTTGAGTTTTGCCTGGCCGGTGGATCTCGGCCCGCTTAATCCGCATCTATACGCTCCGAACCAGATGTTCGCCCAATCGATGGTGTTCGAGCCGCTGGTGAAGTATCGAAGCGATGGGAGCACAGTTCCATGGCTGGCCCGCAGTTGGACCGTGTCCGAGGATGGCCGTACGTATCGATTCAACCTGCGCGACGATGTGCGTTTTTCTAATGGTGAACAGTTCACCGCCCATACGGTGCAGGAAAATTTTCGGGCGATCCTCGACAACATTGACCGCCATAGATGGTTGGAGCTTGCGAATCAGATCAGGCGGTTCAAGGCGATTGACGATTACACGTTCGAACTCGAGTTGAAGAATCCGTATTACCCGATTTTGCAGGAGCTGGCGCTGGCGCGTCCATTCCGATTCATCGCGCCCTCACAGTTCGTAGATGGAGGCACTAAAAAAGGAATCAAAGCGCCAGTGGGAACCGGCCCCTGGAAGTTGGTGCAGTCGAATCTTGGACAAGACTATCGTTTTGAGCGCAACGAGGGATATTGGGGGGATAAACCGGCCTACGGTGCTGTCAAGGTCAAGATATTGCCTGATCCTAACAGTCGTTCCATCGCATTCGAGACCGGCCAAATCGACTTTCTATATGGTACGTCCGGCCCCATATCGCCGGATTCCTATGAGAGATTTTCTAAAAAGCCGGAATTGAGCGTTCAGCTGTCCGAGCCCTATCAGACCCTGACGTTTGCCCTGAACTCATCCCGGGGACCTACGGCCGATTTGAGCGTTCGCAAAGCGATCAATCACGCGGTAAACAAGGATTTGATCGTTCAAACAATACTCCACGGTACTCAAAAGAAGGCCGATACTCTCTTCGCGTCAAACGTACCTTATGCGGATATCCATCTGCAGCCGTACAAATTTGATCCTGAGTTGGCCGAGCGTATGCTCGAAACGGCGGGCTGGACACGTTCGGCGGCCGGCGCTATACGCGTACGAGGTGGGACCTCATTGGAAATCGATCTGGCTTTCATCGGAAATGATCCTGTTTCACGGTCGATCGCCGAGGTGGTGCAAGCTGATCTTGCGAAGGTGGGGATCGCTATCACGCTAATCGGCGAAGAAGAGAGCAGTATCTATGCTAGACAGCGGGATGGCCGCTTCGGGATGATATTCAATCGTACATGGGGCGCACCTTACGATCCCCACGCCTTCGTCAGCTCAATGAGGTTCCCCACGCATGCGGACTATCAAGCTCAGTCGGGCTTGCCCAGCAAGAAGCATATTGACGCGCTGATCGGTGAGGTATTGAGCAGCACAGACGAACAGCAGCGACAGGCGATATACCGTTCCATTTTGAGTGAGTTGCACGAGCAGGCTGTCTATTTGCCTCTGACTTATATCACGGCCATGGCATTGGCTCGGCCTGGTATCAGCAACATATCCTTCGGGGCCATGGCCAGCGACATACCGTTCGAAACCCTCCAGCCCGCCCCGGAATGATCTAAATGCTGCGATTCATTTTCTGGCGACTAGTCTGGCTGCCTCCGATGCTCCTGAGCGCCTCGCTGATCATATTTTTAGTGTTGAGGCTTGGGCCGTCAGATCCGGCGTTGGACTACTTGCGGTTGTCCAGTGTTCCGCCGACACCTGCAGCGATCGAGTCTGCTCGGGAGTTGCTTGGCCTTGATCGGCCAATATTCTCCCAGTATCTGGATTGGTTATGGAGAGCGTTGCATTTGGACTTTGGGATCTCTTACGCATCGCAGCGTCCCGTGCTTGCTGATGTTGTGCATTTTTTGCCTGCGACCTTACAACTGGCGGCAACGGCGCTCATCATCATGATGGCGTTTTCTATACCGCTAGGCATATGGGCGGCGCGATATAAGAACTCTTCCTTCGACCATATCGTGCGCTTGGTCGCCACTCTCGGCGTGTCCATGCCGAATTTCTGGCTCGGCTTTCTCTTGGTTCTTGTTTTTTCCGTGCACCTCGGATGGTTGCCTCCGATGGGTCGGGATGGCTGGAGCTACGTCATCATGCCGGCGGCGGCTGTCTCCTTCATGTCGCTCGCGATTAATGCGCGCCTGCTCAGGGCCAGTATGCTGGACGTATCAGGCCAGCGGCATGTGGCTTACGCGCGGCTTCGGGGGCTTTCCGACAGGGAAGTCGAGCGTCGCCATATCTTGCGTAATGCTTTACTGCCAGTGATTACGGCCACGGGTATGTACGTGGGCGAACTGATCGGCGGGACCTTGATTATTGAGAGTGTATTTGGCTGGCCGGGCCTCGGCCGATATGCAGTCACGGCGATTTTTAACAGGGACTACCCTGTCATTCAATGCTTTACGCTCATGATGGTTGTCATCTTCGTCCTTTGCAATCTGGTTGTGGACATTGTGTATGCGTCGGCGGACCCCAGGATTCGCGTATCGGCAAAGGGCGTCCACTGACATGACGACGGCCATTATCCATTCAGGGGCGATCTTTCAGTTTTGGCGAGGCAGCAACTGGTTCGTCCGTTTATGCGCGGTAATCGCAATGGCCTTTGCGATCATTGCCATCACGGGCACGGCCCTGGCGCCATACGACCCGAATCTGGTCGACCTTTCTAGCCGCTTGAAAGCGCCCGATCTTCATCATTGGCTAGGTACGGATCACCTGGGAAGAGACATGCTATCTCGCTTGATTTCAGGCGCGCGCATTTCATTAGGTACTGTAGCCGCCTGCCTGGGGTTGATACTTGTACTCGGAATCGCCATTGGCGGTACGGCCGCGTATCTGGGCGGCAGAGTCGACCAGACCATCATGCGTATTACGGATGTTTTCCTTGCGTTCCCGACTGTGGTTCTATCACTTTTCCTGGTTGGAGTACTTGGGATGGGGCTGGTCAACGTCATCATTGCAATCGTGTTATCCCATTGGGCATGGTATGCACGCATTGTGCGCGGCGTCGTACTGTCTTTGATCCATCGGGATTACATACTCGCCGCAAAAATGGCGGGATTAACGCGCCTCGAACTGTTTTTTAAGCACCTCCTACCAAGCACGTTTGTCCAATTGCTGGTACTGGCGACTTTAGACATTGGACACATCATGCTGCACGTGTCCGGTCTGTCTTTTCTGGGTCTGGGAGTGCGAGCGCCCACGGCTGAGTGGGGTGTCATGATTTCCGACGCGCGTCAGTATATCTGGACCGAACCGATGCTGATATTTTGGCCAGGCCTGGCGCTTTTCCTGAGTGTGTTGGCGTGTAATACGCTTGGTGACGCGGTCCGCGATGTTCTGGATCCTGCCGTACGTATGCAGCATGGGCATTAAAGATGAAGACTCTCACTGTCCGAGGTGTAACGGTTCAAACCCAAGTCGGCGGATGTCAGCATTTGCTGCTTGAGGATGTATCGTTTGAATTAAAAACAGGCGAAGTGCTGGCATTGATAGGGCAGAGCGGCTCAGGCAAATCCATGACTTGTGCGGCGGCATTGGATCTACTGCCCCCGGGTGTTCATAAAGTTAAAGGTTCGGTGGCGGTCGATGACGTCGTGCAACCTGCGGGCTTTATTCGGGGCCGGCTGGTTGCCAGCATCCTTCAGAATCCTCGCAGCGCTTTCAATCCGGTTCGCACTATCCGATCTCACGCATACGAAACGTTCAAAGCGCTCGGCTTCGATAAGCGATCCTGGACCCAACGAATTGAAGCGGCACTCATCGAGGCGGGTTTGAAAAATCCGGCACATCTCCTGAACCTTCACCCATTTGAAATGAGTGGCGGAATGCTCCAGCGTACGATGATCGCTCTTGCACTGGCCAGCGAGGCGCCTTTTTTGTTTGCGGATGAGCCGACAACCGATCTTGATCTCGTCGTGCAGCGGGAAATCCTGGACCTTCTCAATAGCATTCGGGCGAACCGAGGGCTGGGGATACTGATGGTCACCCATGATATGGGGGTAGTTGCCAGCCTGGCTGATCGCGTTTGTGTCATGCATGCCGGAAAAATCATCGAGCGAGAGCATACCGCTGAGGTGTTCTACCAGCCCAGGACCGCGACAAGTCGACTGCTGATTGACGCGCACTTGTCGCTTTACGAAAGGAAAAACGCAGCATGAGTTTGTTGAGAGCTCTGCAGATCAGCAAACATTTTCGCCAGCGGTCGGGCCCCTGGCAGTCCAGTGATCGGCCGATTCTTGACCAAGTTTGCCTATCCATAGGGTATGGGGAGACAATCGCGCTGGTCGGCAAAAGCGGGTGCGGCAAAAGTACGCTCGCGCGTATTCTGATGGGCTTGGAGTCGCCAAGCAGCGGTTACGCCATGTTTGAAGAGCAACGTGTGGATCCAAGGGACAAAGCATTGATGCGACGTCTATTTCTAAGTGTCCAGATGGTGTTTCAGGACCCGATAACCGCGGTCAGTCCCAGATATACGGTGGGAGAGATCATTTCCGAACCGCTTCGATTTCTAAAGCGCTTCACCCGGGTGCAGATACGTGAGCGTGTATCCGAGTTGTTGGCGGCGGTGCATCTGTCCGACCGCGATTATGACAAGTATCCTCAACAGATGAGCGGTGGCCAGCTGCAACGGGTATGCATTGCCAGGGCGCTGGCGCCGGGCCCGCGGTTGATTATCCTGGATGAAGCCGTCTCGAATCTGGACCTGCACTTGCAGATTCAGATACTCGATTTATTCTCGGAGTTACAGCATAGCCAGGACGTGTCCTATCTATTCATCTCCCATGACTTACGGCTGGTGGAAAGATTCTGTACGAAAGTGTTGATCATGGATGAGGGAAGAATTATCGAAGCCGCGTCGGTCCAAAGCCCTTTGTTCTTGAAATCGAGACAAGGCAGGGCCCTTACCGACGCCATCTTGCCGGCTTTTCCTGTGTCGCTCGCAAGTTGACTCGAGCATAGCCCCCCAAGGCACTTGAGGACGGCTGTGGACATCAAACAGACCAGTGAGCCAGCGATCAGTGGGGGTCGTTCCTGTCAGAGGCGAGAACGTGCAGGTTTCCCATGCGAACTCCTCTTTGATTGAACTGCCCATCGGCGAACGCTCTGAGTTCTGACAAAGGACCTTTTAATACGGTGACCTCCAGACATTCTCTTTGCGAGATGTGAACGTGGAGCGTTGCCACGGATAAATCGTGTTGTTCATGCTGAGCTACCGCCAAACGTTTCGCCAGATCGCGGGTTCCGTGCTCGTACACGCAACTGAGTGTCGCGTAACATGGCATGCGCGGTGAGGTTTGCTCTCGCTCTTTGGTCTGTGCTTCGCGCAGGATATCTCTGACCGCTTCCGATCTGCTGGAATACCCATGACGCTCTACATGCTGGTCTAGACTTTTAAGCTGGTCGTCGTCGATTGTTATCGTGATTCGTTCCATCGCATGTACTCTCAAGTGGAAATATGACTCACATAAAACGGCGACCGTTCCAATGGAACAGTCACGCAGCGCGATTTGGTGCGATTGAATTGTGCCCTTTTCTTCCATAACGATACCGTACGCTTTCCGACAACGACAAAACGCCACAGGTGGAACGCACGCATGACCGAGACTCAGCTTATCAATTACAGCATCGGCGCCATCGCTATCTTTTCCTGCCTGATCGCTGCCTTTTGGCTCAAGCGCCATGAACGCCGGGTCAGCAAGCTGGGCCGCAGAGTCGCTTTGCACGCCCTGCGGGCTGCGTTGCTGTGCGCGGCCATACTGACGACGGAACAGTATCTGAAAGGCTTGATCCAGCAGTACCAACTCGGTAACACGGTACAGCAAGGCGTCGCGCTCTGCGCCCTGTTGGCGATGACGATCGTCGTCATGTGGCAATTGTTCCTGTTGATCGATATGCTGGAGAAATATCAGTTGCGGCGCAGCCAGGACCAAACCTCGGCCCGGGCCCTGGCACGCTTGCTCAAGGTCGCCTTGTGTATCGCGCTAGTGCTTCTTTTCGGTGAGCACTTCGGTATGAGCGTATCGGGACTGTTGGCGTTCGGTGGCATTGGCGGCATCGCCATCGGCATGGCAGGCAAGGATATCCTGAGCAATTTCTTCTCCGGCATCATGCTGTATTACGACCGCGAGTTCGCCATCGGCGATTGGATCAGCTCGCCGGACAGGAACATTGAGGGCACCGTCGTGGAGATTGGCTGGCGCCTCACCAAGGTCATGACTTTTGACCACCGTCCGATGTACATTCCCAACGCTCTGTTTACATCGATTACCGTGCAGAATCCCGGCCGCATGACCAACCGGCGGATCAATACGCAGATCGGCCTGCGCTATGAAGATGCGGGCCAGGTGGGTGCTATCGTCGACGCCATTCGCACCATGCTGCGCGGAAACGAAGAAATAGACCAGACTCAGACTCTACTCGTCTATTTCGACGACTTCGGTGCTTCGTCGCTGAACGTCATGGTCTACTGCTTCACTAAAACCACCAACTGGGAAGCGTGGCTGCACACACAACAAGAGGTCTACTTGAAGATCGTCGAGATTGTGCACGCGCACGGTGCGGATTTCGCTTTTTCGACGCAGACCGTCTATCTCGAATCAGAGAAACTCGCCACCGCGCCCGCCGACAAAGGCGCACCCTGAATCTACCCGATGCCGGTGTCGGACCATGTGCGGGTAAACCAGTGCGCCTGGTGTCGCAGCGGCCCGTAGGCGTTGTGGGGTCTCTTTAATGCGAGCAGGCCTACAACTGCTCGAAGCGCACGTAGCGCTTGTCGGTATCATCGCGCTGGCTGATCAGGTCGCGCACGACGGCGGCCGGCGGGCCGCGGCGCAGCCATTCGAGCATATGGTCGACCTGGTCGGGCGTGCCTTGTACCAGGGCCTGGACGGTGCCGTCTTCCATGTTCTGCACCCAGCCCGTAACGCCCAGCATATGGGCGCGCCGCACAGTGGCGTGCCGATAGCCCACGCCTTGCACCACACCCTTGATAATGACGTGCACCGTCTCGTGTTGGGGGACTTGCATGCTGCGATTCCTCTTGGTACGGAGGGCGCGCGTATACTTGCTACGCCCTTTTGGTTCTCTAGTGTCAATAGTGTCCCATGAATCCGAACCTAGCCAAGATCACCTGCATTGAAGATTTGCGCGTCCTGGCGCAGAAACGCGTGCCGCGCATGTTCTACGACTACGCCGACTCCGGTGCCTGGACTGAAGGCACTTATCGCGCGAACCAAGCCGACTTCCAGGCCATCAAGCTGCGCCAGCGGGTGGCCGTGGATATGGAGGGCCGTTCGCTGCGCACCACGATGGCCGGCACCGATGCGGTGATGCCGCTGGCCATTGCGCCCACCGGCCTGACGGGTATGCAGCATGCCGACGGCGAAATGATGGCCGCGCAGGCAGCCGCCGAATTCGGCGTGCCGTTCACCCTGTCCACCATGAGCATCTGCTCGATCGAAGACGNGGCGCGCGCCACGGGCAAGCCTTTCTGGTTCCAGCTGTATGTGATGCGCGACCGCGAGTTCGTGGCTAACCTGATCGATCGCGCCAAGGCGGCTGGCTGCTCGGCACTGGTGCTGACGCTGGACCTGCAAATACTGGGCCAGCGCCACAAAGATATTCGCAATGGGCTGTCGGCGCCGCCCAAGCCCACGCTGGCCAATCTGCTCAATCTGGTTACCAAGCCACGCTGGTGCCTGGGGATGCTGGGCACGCCGCGCCGCACGTTCGGTAACATTGTCGGCCATGCCAAGGGCGTTGGCGATTTGTCATCGCTGTCGTCCTGGACGGCCGAACAGTTCGATCCGCGCCTGAGCTGGGCCGACGTCGAATGGATCAAGCAGCGCTGGGGCGGCAAGTTGATCCTCAAGGGCATCCTGGATGTTGAGGATGCGCGCCTGGCCGCCGACAGCGGCGCCGACGCGCTGATCGTCAGCAATCACGGCGGCCGCCAGCTTGATGGCGCGATGTCGTCGATTGCCGCCTTGCCGGCCATCGCTGACGCGGTCGGTTCGCGCATCGAGGTATGGATGGATGGCGGCATTCGTTCGGGCCAAGACATATTGAAGGCCGTGGCGCTGGGCGCGCGCGGCACCATGATCGGACGCGCGTTCCTGTACGGCCTGGGGGCGTATGGCAAGGCGGGCGTCACGCGCACGCTGGAGATCCTGTACAAGGAAATGGACGTGACCATGGCCTTGTGCGGACGCAAGTCGCTGACGCCGGGTGACCGCAGCGTGCTGCTGCCCGGTACGTATCCTCACTGACCGCGCAGTTCTGGCGCCTGGCCGCGCAAGAAACCTCCCCGGGTACCTTCTCCCCACAGCGGTGCCCGACACCGCTGTGGGGAGAAGGTCTCGCTCCGTTTCGAAAAACCGCAAAATCTGCAAAGTGGTGGTCGATACAGTGGCAGCCCTGGAGAACGCATGAAATCCAAGACGCGCATCCACTATGCCAACCGGTTGGAACCGGTGCTGCAATGGCTGGCCTCGCATCCCGACGCGGCGCCAGAGTTGTATCACTTGGCCGATCTGGCATGCCTGTCGCCCTATCATTTTCACCGCGTATACCGCGCATTGATGGGAGAGACGGTGAACGCCACGATGTTGCGCCTGCGCATGCATCAGGCGTCCGTAGATCTGGCGGGTGCACGGTCCATGCAGCAGGTGGCGCAACGCGCCGGATACACATCGCAAGCCGCTTTCAACAGGGCTTTTGGTGCGGTGTTCGGTATGCCGCCGGGTCGTTATCGACATGCGCGCTCCAGGCCCTTTAATCCTCAGGAGCTTGGCATGTATCCGACAACTATCGAATCTTTTGCAGGCGCGTCGTTGGTGACGCTGGCACACAGTGGCGATTATCAGCAGATCGGCATGACTTTTGATCGCTTGTTCTTGCTGGCGTCCAGCCGAGAGCTGATCGGACCTGCGACGCGGTCGTTTGGTGTGTACTACGATGATCCCGATCAGGTCCCTGTCGACCAATTGCGCGCGCGAGCCGGTGTGACGCTACCGGATGAGAGGGACGTGGATACCGCGGTGTTTGAGCCATTTTCGTTGCCGGCTACGCCCTGCGCGGTGTTGGAATATATCGGACCGTACAGCGAGATTGAGGCGGCTTATCATTGGTTGTTTTCCGAGTGGCTGCCGGCAAGTGGTTATGAAACGCGTGATTTCCCGATGTGGGAAGAGTACGTGAATGATCCCAAGGTCACGCCCGCGGCAGAACTGAAAACGCGTATTTATTTGCCGCTGGTCTGAAGCGGGATCGCGGCAAGATTCGTCGCCGTGAGCGGCTTGTCGTTGAGTTTGATCGTGAAGCTGCCATCCAGGATGGTTCGGTGGCGGGCGTGGACGCGTGCCAGCAGTGCGCCGGGCAGTTTGCCCTCCAGAGTGCGAGAGGGTGCGAACATCGCGCCCTCGTAGCGCATTTGGGAGTATTTGCCGTAATCGTCGGCATGAAACGTACCGCGCTTGACCATCGTCAGAGCGCGCTCAATGGTGGGTGCCATGTCCCATAAGGCCGAGGCGACGACAGTGTCGGGAAACTGGCGCTGCGAGTCGATGATGTTGCCGATGACCAGCTTGCCACGTTGTTCGGCAGCCTCGGCGACGCCAACGCGCTCGGCATACAGTACGTCGGCACCTCGATCGATCATGGCGAAAGCGGTTTGCCTGGCTTTGCGCGGGTCAAATCGAGAGTTGGTGAAACTGATGAGAAATTGCGCGTCGGGATTGATCTCGTACACACCATCCATGAATGCGTGCATCAGGCGATTGACGTTGCCGGTGGGGTGGGCGCCGACCAGGCCGATGATGCCGGTCTGACTCAGCCCGCCCGCGATCATGCCCGTCAGGTAGGTGGGCTCTTCGATGTAGCTGTTAAAGACCGAAAAATTGGGATGTTGCGGACGGCCCGAGGATCCCATTAGAAATGCCGTGTCGGGATAGTCGAGAGCGATCTGACGAGTGAGAGCCTCGTCGTGAAAGGCTTCGCCGACGATGAGGTGCATGCCCTGCTCGCCATACTGGCGCAGGGCAGCCTCGTAATCGGCGAGCGAGATGTTTTCCGAATAGGTGTAGTCGATTTCGCCGCGGTCTTCCGTGGTCGCCAACGCTTTGTGTATACACGAGACCCATTGTTGTCCCACCGGGACGGGGTAGGCGGCGGCGACCCGAACGACAGAGGCGGGGGGTTGTGCCCAGAGCTTGCCTGTCGCCAGCAGCGCACCCAAGGCGGCACTCTGCTGCAACAATATACGTCGCGTTCGTCTGGCAGTCGACAGGGAAGAACGAAATGTCATGGCGGGGTTCCTGGGCCAAGCAACGCTGAAGCGCAATACCCCACAACGACGGCGTGGGCGCGTGCGATGCAACATGACGGGGCTGACGCCGCGAAATGTTAGCGGCGCGCATTGATTATAGGCACCTTGCGGCGTGTGTGAGGTTTCTGTCGGTGCATAATCTATGAATAGGTGCGCGCCCTGGCTCGGCGCGACGAACTGACCGGAGATATGAATGCGATTGCTTTTTCTTGGCGCTGGCGGGACAGGTGGCTATTTTGGTGGGCGGGCCGTGCAGGCGGGCGCCGACGTTACATTTTTGGTGCGCGAGGCGCGGGCGCAGAAATTGCGGGCGGACGGCTTGCAGATTGAAAGCCCGCTCGGCAATGCTGTCGTGCAACCTAAGTTGGTGATAGCCGACGAACTGGATGCGGCTTATGACGTAGTGGTGCTCAGTTGCAAGGCGTATGACTTGCCCAGCGCGATCGAGGCAATCCGTCCGGCAATCGGGCCCGATACCGCAATCTTGCCGATCATGAACGGCGTGCTGCAGTACGATGCACTCGATGTTGAGTTTGGTGCGTCACGGGTGCTGGGGGGCCTGTGCCAGATCAATGCGACGTTGGGCGCGCAGGGGCAGGTCAAGCATCTGGGGCAACACGCCAGCTTTGTCTTTGGCGAGCGTGCCGGCGAGCCTCGCAGCGGGCGTGGTACCGCCCTGGAGGCCGCATTGAGCGAGGCGGCGTTCACCAGCCGTCTGAGTATGGATATTCAACAGGATATCTGGGAAAAATATGTGTTCCTGACCACGCTGGCATCGGCCACGTGTTTGATGCGGGGCACGGTGGGGCAGATTGCCGCGACCGATGCCGGCGAAGATGTCTTGCGCGGCCTGCTGAGGGAGTGTCAGCAAGTGGCGGCGGCGTCGGGACACGCGGTGCGTGCAGAAGCCGACAACTTTGCGCTCAAGGTGCTCATCGATCGCGACTCGCCCATGACGGCGTCGATGTTTCGCGATCTGAGCTTGAATGGAGCCGTTGAGGCCGATCATATCGTGGGCGATATGATCCGTCGTGCGGGGGTGCTGCAGTTGGATGTGCCGTACTTGCGCGTGGCTTATACCCATTTGCAGGTCTATCAGGCGCAGCGTGCGGCAGCAGTGTAAACGGCCGTGACCGGGTTGCGGTGTTGCTGCGGATTCGAGGAATCATGAAGACACTTTATTTGGCCGGCTTTGATGTGTTTCGCGCAGATTCGCTGGCACACGGTGAGTGGTTGAAACAGCAGTGCCGCGACTACGGTTTTGAGGGGTTGTATCCCTTGGATAATGAGCCGCCGGCAGATTTATCGGGTCGCGCACTGGCCCAGTGGATTTACGAAGCCAATATCGCACTGATTCGTCAGGCCGACGCGGTGATGGCGAATCTAAACGCGTTTCGCGGCGCGGAGCCGGACTCAGGCACGGTGTTCGAGGTCGGTTACGCCGTTGCCCTGAACAAGCCGGTATGGGCGTATGTAAGCGAAGCGGATTCGTTGGTGCAACGGTTCGCGGTGACTCAGCGGGAGGACCCTCAGCGCTATGTGGATGCGGAGGGTTATACGGTCGAAGACTTCGGCTTGAATCTGAATTTGATGTTGGCTTGCAGCGTCAAAGTCGTGGTGGGCGATGCGGCGCAGTGTCTGGTGCGCATGGCTCAGGAGTAATGGGTGTCTAGTGACTACCCCGTTTGAGCGAGGGTATCGATTTCAGACCGATATCCTCAAATATCGCATCCGGCGCAATGGTGCGCTAGAACGGGAAGTGCCCGACATCAAGGATTCAATGCCCAGTCCTGTTGGACCAGGCATTGCCTGTTGATGAGTGGATTACGCGACGACGGCTTCCGCATTTTGTTCGGACGATGCCTGCGCCAACTGCTCGCGATGATCGGCCAACTCGGCGATGGTCAAGGCAACCAGGCCATGCTCGGCTGCGTAACGTGCAATGGCCGGGCCTCGTGTCATGGTGCCATCAGGATTCATGAGTTCGCACAGAACGGCGGCGGGACGAAGGCCGGCCAATATGGCCAAGTCGACTGACCCTTCGGTGTGGCCGCGTCGTGTCAATACGCCACCGGGTTGTGCGCGTAAGGGAAAGACGTGACCCGGGCTGACAATGTCGTCGGCTTGTACGCCTGCGGCGATCGCGGCGCGGATGGTCGTGACGCGATCGGCGGCAGAAACGCCCGTGGTGACACCATGACGGGCCTCGATCGACACGGTAAACGCGGTGCTGAACCGGCTTTCGTTGCGCGCCACCATCGGAGGGAGTCGCAACAAATCCAGGGTTTCATCGGTCAGGCAAAGGCAGACGATGCCACTGCAGTCCCGGATGAGTTGGGCCATGACGGGTACGGTGATTTTGTCGGCCGCGACGATCAGGTCAGCTTCGTTTTCACGATCGACGTCGTCCATCAAAATCACGGGGCGTCCCAGGCGCAGGTGATGCAGCGCACGCGTGAGCCGCGTTGGGAATGGCTGGGCAAAGAGATCGGTGGTTGAACTTGGGGTAGAGATAGCGGTGGACATTGAAACGCTCTCGCAGAAGGGTTGGCGAAAAACGTTTCAGGGCAATGGATAGCCAAGCGCACCCCGGACACATGGCCTGGCAGTACGCAACGACCGACGGCCGATGCTGACTGCCCGCGAGCGAGCGGGGATAAGCTGGCACATCTTCTTTCATCCGGACTGTGACCGTCGGCTCTGGAGTTACACCAGATCTGCTGACCCCGGCCATATGCGGCAGGCCGGGCGCTCGCGGGCTTGTCATGTAATTGTGACTTACCGCCGGTGGGGAATTACGCCCCGCCCTGAAGACGTACTGCTATGCCGCGATAGGCGGCATGAGGAGATTGTACGCTTAGTCCGCCGTGGCAGCTTTCTTCGTTTTTCGGGTCTTGATGGCCAGCATGGTGCCGCGGCAACCAGATGCGCCGCACAGGCATTGATAGGCCGCCTTGAGCTTTTTGGTGATTCGGCCGTCCAGCTCGAGGCCGTAGTCGTAGAACAGCTCTTCGCCACGCGCGATGTCGCGCGCCGCAATGATGTAGACGCGCTTGCCGCCCTTACCCTCTTGGGATTCGCAGTTGGGTTCGCAAGAGTGATTGATCCAGCGTGCGTCGTTGCCGTTGTCGCCGCCATCAATGACGCGACCCGAGCTGAGCGAAAAGAAGAACGTGTGAAACGGATCGTCGGGATTGGTGGGGTGACGGCGATCAGCCTCGTTGGCACTGATGCGCGCGCCAACGTATTCGATGATCCGGGTACCGGCGGGGATTTTGCGTGCGGCAAATACCCCGTTGCCGTGCAGCTTCGAACGGCGCACGACGTGCCAGGGCTTGGGTGATTCAGCAGTGGTCATGAAAGCAAAGCCAAGTAGCGGATTAGCGGCGATTATAGGGGGGAACTTGTGACAGGGTCAGTCCGATGTCTCGGTGGTCAGCGGCAGTTGGGTTTCCTTCAGGCGACGCAGTACAAAGCAGGACTTGCTGTGACGAATGCCGGGAATGCGGTAGAGCTGTTCGCGCAGCAGACGTTCGTAGTCGCGGGTGTCACGCACGGCGATGCGGATGTAGTAGTCGTAGTCGCCCGATACGAGAAAGGCTTCGAGGACCTCGGGGATTTGCGCCAGCGCACGACCGAACTCGTACAAGGTTTCTTCGCTGTGGCTTTCCAGCGTGATGTGCACAATGACGGTATCCATGAAGCCCAGGCTGGCGGGATCCAGATCCACGGTGTAGCCGCGGATGACGCCGGCGGTCTCCATGCGCTTGATGCGATTCCAGCAAGGGGTGGACGACAGACTTACCGCGGCGCCAATCTCATTGAGACTGGCGCGGGCATTCTGCTGAAGGACCTTCAAAATCGCCAAATCGAATTTGTCCAGTTTCATTTTCTTTATTTCCTCTAAAACTCAGATAAATTTACTGGAAAATGGCCAATTTTGTAGGAAATGAGAGAAATATTCTAGAGAGAAAGGCATAAGATACTTACCATGAATGATCGTCTCCACGCCCAGGCTCTCGCCGCTTTGAACTCCGACACCCGCCCCGCCCGTAACGGGGCGGAAATTTTGCTCGACACGCTGATTGCACACGGTGTCGATACCGTATTCGGCTACCCCGGCGGCGCCGTGCTGCCCCTTTACGACGCCTTGTACAACGAGTCGCGTTTACGTCACGTACTGGTTCGCCATGAGCAGGCGGCGGTGCATGCGGCCGAAGGCTATGCCCGTACGACTGGCCGTCCAGGGGTCGTATTTGTGACCTCGGGTCCGGGCATGGCCAACACCACATCGGGTCTGCTGGACGCGATGTGCGATTCGATCCCGGTATTGTGTATTAGCGGGCAGGTGGCGACGTCCGCCATCGGCACCGATGCTTTTCAAGAGTGCGACGCGATCGGGATCTCGCGGTCGGTGACCAAGTGGAATACACAGATCCGGGTCGTAGACGATGTGGCCGACGTGGTCAGTCGCGCCTTTGACTTGACCCGGCAGGGACGACCGGGCCCGGTGCTCGTCGACTTTCCCAAAGACGTGCAGCTTACCCCGCACCTACCCCCGGCGCAGCCCTCAGAAAGCGCGCGCGTCGCGGCGCTGCGCGCACGCCGTCAGGCTGGCAAGGCCCCGCTGAAATTGCCCCAAAGCGCCGTACGCCGTGCCGCTGCCTTGATCGCACAGGCGCGCCGTCCTGTGTTTTATGGCGGAGGCGGTCTGATCAACTCCGGCCCCGCCTCGTGCGAGGCCTTTACCGATCTCGTGCGTCAAACGGGGGCGCCCTGCACCCTGACCCTGATGGGCCTGGGCGCGTTTCCCGCTTCGGATCCGCAATACGTGGGCATGCTGGGCATGCATGGCACGCTGGAGGCCAACATGGCCATGCATGAAGCCGATCTGGTGGTGTGTATTGGCGCGCGCTTTGACGATCGTATCACCGGCAAGCTCTCCGAGTTTTGTCCGCACGCCCGCAAGATTCACATCGATATCGATCCCGCCTCGATCAACAAAGTCGTGCGCGTCGACGTCGCGCTTGTCGGCGACTGTCTACCGTTGATCGATGCCCTGCGCAATGCGCTGAAAGCCGAGCCGTTCCCGCCCGCCAAGCTAACTGACTGGTGGCGTCGTATCGACGCTTGGCGCGCTAAAGATTGCCTGGCCTTTTCACCCAGCGCGCAGGCCATCTTGCCGCAACAGCTCATGCAGCGTCTGAACGTCGCGCTGGCTGATCGCGACGCCGTCGTCTCCACCGACGTCGGCCAACACCAAATGTGGGCCGCTCAGTACCTGCGCTTTGACCAACCCAACCGCTGGCTGACCTCTGGCGGTGCTGGCACCATGGGCTACGGCCTGCCCGCCGCCATCGGCGCCCAAGTCGCCCACCCTGACAAAACCGTCGTCTGCGTGAGCGGCGACGCCTCAGTCCTGATGAATATCCAGGAGCTGTCCACCGCCACGCAACACGAGACGCCTGTCAAAGTCGTCCTGTGCAACAACGGCTACATGGGAATGGTGCGCCAATGGCAAGAACTCATCCACGGCGGCCGCTATAGCCACAGCTACAACGCCTCCCTCCCCGACTTCGTCGCCGTTGCCAAAGCCTTTGGCTGGGGGGCGGCGCGGGTCGATGACCCGGCGCAACTCGATCAAGCCCTGGCGCAGTGCCTGGCCCATCCCGGTCCGTACTTTCTGGACGTCGCCGTTGCCGCGCAAGAGAACTGCTTTCCCATGATGCCGGCAGGTCAGGGGCATCATCGGATGATGCTGGCAGAAGGGGTTTGGTACGAGGACGATACCGTTTGACGTGGCTGCGGGGGGCGTCAGCTATTGAGGCGTCCCTGCGGCGTGGCTGCGCGTGGAGCCAGCCTAATCACCTCGGCTCGGCCCAACCAGGGGCCTCGGTCCCGCTGCGCGGGACTGCCCGAGGTTCAAAAGGC
>NZ_CBCSFP010000007.1:12-19589 GCF_965138755.1 Bordetella tumulicola
GGCCGGCGTGGCCTTTACACGGCGGACAGCGGCGTCTCAAGAACTGCCACTCACCGCAAGCAAAACCTACTCGACAACGAGAATTTTCATGCCATTCGTCCCACCGCTATCGCGATAAGAATCCCCTTTGGTGAGGATTACCCAGTCGCCCTCTTGCACGCGTCCGCGCTTCTTGAGTTCATCGATCGCGGCGTTGCTCAGATCTGCGGGGTCGTAGGCGGTCGGGTCGAACGGGATCGTGTAGACACCACGAAAGAGTGCTGTTCGATGCTGAGTTTCGCTGTGTGGGCTATAGCAGTAGATCGGTACGCCTGAGCGGATGCGCGACATGATGAGCGGGGTGTGCCCGCTTTCGGTCAGCGCGATGATGGCCTTGACGCCCGGGAAATGATTGGCGGCGTACATGGCGGCCAGGGCGATGGTCTCGTCGCAGCGGGTAAAGGTTTCGCCCAGGCGGTGGTGCGAACGCGTCGTGGTGGGGTGTTTTTCTGCACCCAGGCATACGCGGGCCATGGCTTGCACGGCTTCGACGGGGTACTGGCCCGAGGCGCTCTCCGCGGACAACATGACGGCGTCCGTGTAGTCCAGGACGGCATTAGCCACATCGGAGACTTCGGCGCGTGTGGGCAACGGACTGGAGATCATTGACTCCATCATCTGCGTCGCCGTGATCACGACCTTATTCAGCGTGCGCGCATGTTGAATGATGCGCTTCTGGATGCCGACCAGTTCGGCATCACCGACCTCTACACCGAGGTCGCCGCGAGCCACCATGACGCCATCGCTGGCGCGAATCAATGCGTCAAGGGCCTGGTCGTCGACGACAGCTTCGGCGCGTTCGATCTTGGCGACGATCCAGGCACTGCTGCCTGCCGCTTGTACCAACTGTCGTGCTTCGTCGATATCGCTGCCGTAACGTGGGAACGACACGGCCACGTACTCGAGTTTCAACTCGGCGGCAACGAGGATGTCAGCGCGGTCTTTGTCGGTCAGGCTGGGGGCCGACAGGCCGCCGCCGCGTCGATTGATACCCTTGTTGTTCGACAGGGGGCCACCGACGGTGACGGTGGTGTGCACCGCGTCATCGACGATATGATCCACGACCAGCACAACACGACCATCGTCGAGCAGCAACTCATCGCCCGGCTGACAGTCTTTGACTAACTCGGGGTAGTCGATGCCGACGATGGACGTATTGCCCTCGTCGTTGGGATGGCTGTTCGACAAGATGAATTTATCGCCCGTGTGCAGGACGATTTGCTTGTCAGTGAACCGTGCGATGCGAATTTTAGGGCCTTGCAGGTCGCCCATCAGAGCGACATAGCGGCCTTGTTTGGCGGCGATGTCGCGCACTAAACGTGCACGTTCGCGATGGTCGTCGGCGGTGCCGTGCGAGAAGTTCAATCGCGCCACATCGATGCCCGCACGCACCAACGCTTCCAGCTGTTCTGGCGTTGATGTGGCCGGCCCCAGCGTGGCGACAATTTTGGTGCGACGCAATACGGACATAAATGACCTCTCTCTCGAAACGACGAATACGGTATGGTACGCCGGCCTCCGACATTGCAGGCAATCAGGTACCTAACAAAGTCTCACGGCTGCGCGGGTATTATTAACATCTTTCATTGCAAACTCTACCCTACCGCTTTCCTCGTCCCTCTCTCTGCTATCTACGATCATCCCCGTGAAAATTGTCATCGCCCCCGATTCGTTTAAAGAAAGTCTTTCTGCGCCCGACGCGGCTGCGGCTATCGAACGCGGTATTAAGCAAGCCTACCCTGGCGCGCATACCGTGTGTGTGCCGATGGCCGATGGTGGCGAAGGCACCGTCGAGGCCGTCCTGGCCGCTGCCGGCGGGCAATGGCGGTCGACCACTGTGCGCGACGCGTTAGGGGCATCGCGGGATGCCGCGTGGGGCTGGCTCGAGGACAAGACAGCAGTCATCGAAATGGCGGCCGCGGCCGGCCTGGAGCACACGCCACCGGATCAACGCGATCCGCTGCGCGCCAGCAGCGTGGGGGTTGGGCAACTGTTGCGTGCGGCGCTGGATGCCGGTGCGCAGCGCATTATTCTGGGTCTGGGCGGGTCGTCGACCAACGATGGCGGAGCGGGTCTGCTAAGCGCATTAGGCGTGCGTTTTCTGGACCAGGCGGGTCAAGACTTGGCCCTTGGCGCAGCAGCGTTGGCCGACCTGGACCGTGTCGACACGCAAGGGCTGGATCCACGTCTCGCCCAGGTTCAACTCGACATCGCATCGGATGTCGACAATCCGCTATGTGGCCCACAAGGCGCGTCGCATATTTTCGGCCCCCAAAAAGGCGCCTCGCCAGAGCAGGTCGCGTTCCTGGATAAATGTCTGGGTCGATTGGCCGATGTCTGCGCCCGCGACTTGGGACGTGATATGCGCGACGCGCCGGGCGCGGGTGCGGCGGGTGGATTAGGTTTTGCGGCGCACGCTTTTTTGAATGCGCGCTTTCGTCCCGGTGTCGAGGTCGTGGCAGAGCTCGGCCGGCTGGCACAAGCCATGGAGGGCGCCACGCTGGCCTTCACCGGCGAGGGTCGCATGGACGCCCAAACGTTACGCGGCAAAACGCCCGCTGGGGTCGCCCGTATTGCGCAGCGAGCGGGGGTCCCAGTGATCGCATTGGCGGGCTCGTTGGGAGAGGGCTATCAAGACCTGCATGCCGGGGGTATCACCGCCGCCTTCAGTCTGGCGCCGGGGCCGATCAGCCTGCAACACGCCTGCGACAACGCTGCACAGTATTTGTCCGACCGTGCCCGCGATGTTACGCAACTGTGGTTGGCAGCCAGCAAGCGCATGCTATAGGGCGGCAATGCCTGCCGCCACATCGTCCGTCCCGACCAGGGCTTTAGGCCGAGACGACACCCGCCTCGACCAGCGCATCAGTCATTTTGATGAACTTGTCGACAGAAATTTCCTCGGCGCGCGCGGTTGGCGCAATGTCAAGTGCCTCCCAGGGTACGAGTGCCGCCCAGTCCCCCAGCGCGCGCCGCAGCATCTTGCGGCGTTGCGCGAAGGCTCGCGCCACCACTTTTTCCAATGCCGACTCGCTGATAGGACGCACGCGGTCGATGGGCAACGGCACCATACGCACTACCGCTGACACGACACGCGGAGGGGGGTCGAAAGCCTCCGGCGGCACATCGAACAGTTTTTCCATGCGATAGCGCGATTGCAGCATGACCGACAAGCGCCCGAAATCCGAGCTACCCGGTGTGGCCACCATGCGATCAATGACCTCACGTTGCAACATGAAATGCTGATCGCGCACCGTATCGGCGGCGGCCATCAAGTGAAAGAGGAGCGGGCTGGAAATGTTGTAGGGCAGATTACCCACGACGCGCAGTCCGGCCCCCAGGCTCGCGAAATCGACCGTCAGGGCATCGGCTTCGATTACGGTCAACCGTTCGGCGGTGTGCTTGCCGCGCAACCGCGCGGCAAGATCGCGGTCAATCTCGACCACGGTCAAATGCGCCAGACTACGCAACAGGGGCTGCGTCAATGCAGACAACCCCGGCCCGATTTCGACGACGTGGTCATCCGATGCGGGCGCGATGGCCCGCACGATGCCTTCAATCACACTTTCGTCGGTCAGAAAGTGTTGTCCGAAACGCTTGCGCGCCTGGTGCTTGCTCATGGATGCACTCGAAACGCTTAGCGATTATTTTGGTCGTCGGCCATCTGTTTTTCGAGGCGATTATCGATATATGCCCCGGTACGCAGTTGTTCGACCCAGTCTTCGAACGCAGGCTGAGCACGGCGTTCGAACAGGATCTGACGGGCCTGCATGCGTTGCAAGTCGTCGCTGACATCGTGCTCACGGCGTTCTTCGACCTGAATCAAATGCCAACCGAATGGCGACAGCACGGGTTCGCTGAGGCCACCCACGGGCAGTGCGTTCATGGCCTGTTCGAACGCAGGCACCATCTCGCCCGGATTCACCCAACCCAAGTCACCGCCTTGCGGCGCATTGCCGTCTTCGGAGTACTGGCGAGCCATATCGCTAAACGAAGCCCCTCCGTTGATGACGCGCTGACGAATTTGCTCCAGTCGCTGACGGGCTTGATCGTCGGTCATCACGGCGGAGGTTTTGACCAGAATATGACGCGCATGCGTTTGCGTCACTTGCACCGGCCCTTGCTGCGTGGGCATGCCTTGGCCCGGTTGAGGAGCCACGGCGGGACTTTGCGGCGCTGGCTGCTGAGCAGGCTGAGCGGGCGCCCCGCCGGCGCGATCGAGCACCTTCAGGATATGAAAGCCGTTACCGCTTTGAATCACATCACTCACCTGTCCGGGCGACAGCGAAGCAATCGCCTGAACGAACAGGTCAGGCCAACCGTCCATCGGACGGGCGCCCATCACACCGCCTTGCAGTGCCTCTGGGCCATCCGACGTTTCGGCGGCCAGACTCGCGAAATCACTGCCCTTTTTCAGACGCGCGAGGACGCTTTCCGCTTTTTTACGCAACTCGGCGACCTCTGAGGAACTGGCGCCCTCGGGGACGCGGATCAGAATCTGCCCCAGTGCGACTTGCTCGGGTCCGGACTGTGCGCGTGCCTGCGGCGCACGCTGCGCGGGTGAGGGCGCGGAGGGCGCGGAGGGCGCGGCGCCCACCGCGGGATTGTTGGCGCGATCTTTCAGGAATGCGTCGACCTCGGCATCGCTGATGACGATGTTCGAGTCCACCGCGCGCTGGCGCAGGCGATTCATACGCAGATCATTGGATAAGGATTTGCGGTAATCCTCCCATTTCACGCCGGATTTTTCGACCTCAGCCCGCATTTGCTGTGGCGTTATACGATTGCGTTCGGCAATACTGGCAATGGCCTGATCGATCTGCCCGTCATTGACGCGGATCCCCAGACGGTCCGCCTCTTGGGTCTGCACGCGCTCGATGATCAGGCTTTGCAACACCTGGCGCCGCAGGATATCTTGAGGCGGCACCTGAATACCGCGCCGCTGCAGATCTTCGATAGCGCGTTTTGAGGCGCTATCGACCTCACGCAGCGTAATGACGTCTTTGTTGACCACTGCGGCAATGCCATCGACAAACTGATCGCCCTGCTTGGCGGATTGCGCGGCGGCGGGCTTGACCGACCCGCGGGTCGTAGGCTGCTGCGCGTAGGCGACAGGCACAGACGCGCATGCAGTCAAGACCAACAGGTTACCGGACAGCCGGCGCAAAGTGTGCAAGCTACGCATCATTCATACCTTTCAAATGTCGTGCCCTGAGGCGTCTGCGGCGTCACAGACTGATACCCAGGAATACTCTTGTTCAGCAGGCTCATCGGGTCTGTGCCCAATGAACCCAAACCGCTCAATTCCAATTGGAAAAACAGCGCGGTGTTGGTGTCGGATGCTGACACGGCATAGCGCTGGAACACTACCCGGCCCGTCCAGCAGCAATCCCCCTTGTACTCGACGCCGGCGATCGCCTGCGTCACGCGGGAAGACTCGTTGGCCGACGTATCCGTTGCTTGTTCAGAGCCCAACGAATAATCGATCCGGCCTACACCGTACCACCGTTGTGTAAATGGCCATTGGAATGCCAGACTGATTTGGTTCTGGCCGCGCGGCTGATAAATCCCGGTGTCCGGTAGCGGATTGCGCTGATAGCGATACGATAGCGCCACCGAGGTCAGGCGTTGCGGCCGCCACCGGGCACTGATCAGGCCACGAGACCAATTGTTGTCGTAGGGATCGTACTGCGCCGCGACCGCGGTGCTGAGTGTATCGGTCAGCGCGGCGCTCGCCGCCACCAGAAAGTCGGAGCGCACATTACGGTCTTCGCGTGGGCTTTCACCCGGTAATGTGACGCGTTGATCTTCGAAATACAGACGCTGCGCCGCCGACAATGACAACCGCTCAAAGCCACTATCCGCGTCGAGCCAACGGGTGGTCAATGCGGCCGTCAACTGGTTGGCGTTAGCAATACGATCCCAGCCACCCGTATAAATATTTTCTTCGAACGCCTGCTCGAAACTGAAATTCGCCAGCGTGGTGTCATACACCGGGAGCTTGGACTGGTCCCGATAAGGCACGTTCAGGTAATACAGTCGAGGCTCCAATGTCTGGATCGAGTCGTTGCCAAATAGCGTGGTGTCCCGCTCAAACACCATGCCCGCATCCACCGAAAAAATCGGCAGGGTGCGCGACATATTGCTCTCGTTCTGATTCAACCGATACCAATCGGTCTTGTATTGCGTATGGTGAATGCCGGCCTTGGGAACCACGAACCAGCCTGGACGCACGATCGGGTAGGACGCCGTCAAATAACTTTGCAACCGATCTCCGTCCGGACCCAGGCGCTCGTCGTTGAGCAAGGGCCGTTCGAAACGCACCGCCGTATTGGTCCACTCGACATCGAAGCCATTGGCGTCATACCGCGAGCCCTTCAGGTAGAGTTCGGGGACTTTGTTGTAGGGCGGCGCGAGCAGTGCGTCTTCGTCCTGCAGGGTCTGGTACTTGTAGACCTGGGCATAGGCATTCCAGTAACGATCGCTCCAGCCCACCCGGCCACGCTGCGGCAAATACGTCGTTGAAGCCTCGTTCAGGCCCAATGTGGAAAAATCCCGAAAATAGTCGTTGTCGGAAACCCTGGCATAGTCCCAATCGGCGGAAAACCCGTTCCCCAGCAATTGCTGGTGCCGCGAACGGAACATCCAGCGCCGGTCCCCCGTGTCCTGGTCACGGGACATATACGTACCAACCATGTCACCCGAATAGGACTGGCCCATATACCGGAACTCGGCGCCCAACTGCGGGCCGCGTTTGCTCAGATAGCGGGGCTGCAGCGTCAAATCGTAGTTGGGAGCCAGATTGAAGTAATACGGAATGGACAGATCCAGGCCGCTATTACTGGTCAGCCCGTACGTCGGCACCAAAAAGCCTGACTTACGTTCTTTTTTGACCGGAAACGTCAGATACGGCAATCCGAACAACGGCACGTCCTTGAAATACAGCACGCCATTGCGGGCCACGCCTTCGTTTTCGTCGAAATCGAGATCAGCGCTATCAGCCTCGATGTACCAGGACGGATTGGGGCACGGGCAGCCACTGTACTGCACGTTCGTCAGCCGCATTTGCGAACGACTGAAAATCTCGGCCTGATCCGCACGCGCCGTACCGCCATTCGCGCCGATCCAGAAATTCGGCGATTCGATCTCGCCGCTATCCGTATCCATATTGAACTGTGCCGCTGGACCCGTCACGAGCGTGCCGCCACGCATCATGCGCACACTGCCCTGGAGGTCAGTCGCACCGGTATCGTTGCGATAGTCGATCTTGTCGCCCTTGACCACCCCGTCTATACGACGCACCTCGGCGTTACCCGTCAACGTCACATTGGCATTCGGGTCGCCCTGGATATGATCGGCCTGCAAATAAGACGGCACGCTATCGTCAGGCGGGTTGTGCTCCTGCAGGCCTGTAGAGCTGCGCAGTTGGGGCGTCGCGCGCAAAGTCGGCGCTCCAGTCGCATTGGCCTCGGCGGGCAAACGCGTTCCCTGGCTGCCCTGCGCATGGACGGCACCGGCCAAGCTGACAGCAGAGAGGATCAACCACCGGACCATACTCACCGTAAATGCACGCCTTATTGATAAAAAACACCCGCCCCGATGCCAATCTGCACGGCGGCGATAATGACCCGGACAGGACATACACATTCGCATGCATGTCAGGAGGGGCGACCCGGTATTATAGAGAAGCTGAGCATAACGTTTTTAACAGAACACGCCCGGCAAGCAACCAAACCCTACCGTATTGCGAGACGGCCCCCTTGAGCACCGATCACGACCCCCGCCTGACCCAGGTCCAGACTTGGCTAACGACCCTGCCCGCCGAGTTGGCATTGGCCCCCGAAACCCTGCAACCGGCCTCTAGCGACGCTAGTTTTCGACGCTATTTCCGCATTCGCGCCGGCGCACGCACGGCCATTATCATGGATGCGCCCCCGCCACACGAAGACGTCCGCCCGTTTCTGCACGTCGGCGACCTGTTGCGGGAAACCGGGCTGAACGTTCCCGAGATACTGGCGCAGGCCCCCGACCAAGGCCTGCTATTGCTATCGGACCTGGGACACGACACCTATTACCAACGCATCCAGGCGGGCCTGCCCGACGATCAGTTACAAAATCTCTACCGCGAGGCCCTGGCCGCACTGGTGCGCATGCAACAGGCGCGCACCGAGGGGTTATCCGCCTATGACCGCCCCCGTCTGGCAGACGAGCTTGAGCTCTTCCCGCAGTGGTATGTCGAGCGGCATCATGGCGTGCAACTCGACGACAAGACCGCGACGGCGATTCAGCACATTTTTGGCCTGCTGTCCGATGCCAATGCCGCTCAGCCGCCCGTATTGGTGCATCGCGACTTTCACTCGCCCAACTTGATGGTCTGCGACGACCCCGCTTTCGGCCCGAACCCCGGCATTCTGGATTTCCAGGACGCCCTGGCCGGCCCCATTACCTACGACCTGGCCTCGCTGGTCATGGACGCACGCACCACCTGGGAAGAACCGCAACAACTGGACTGGGCCATCCGCTACTGGGAAATGGCGCGTGCCGCCGGTTTACCCATCCATGGCGATTTCGCCGATTTTCATCAGGCTTATGAATGGATGAGCCTGCAACGCAACCTGCGTATTCTGGGTGTTTTCGCCCGCCTGCATCACCGCGATGGCAAGCCGGTCTACCTGACACATATCCCGCGCGTCAATGCCTATGTGCGACAGGTCGCGCAGCGCTATGGCGTCTTCAAGCCCCTGCTTCGCCTCCTGGATCGACTCGACAATCGCGAAGTCCAAGTGGGGTATACGTTCTGATGCATGCAATGATTTTGGCAGCCGGACGCGGCGAACGCATGCGTCCCCTGACCGACCACACACCCAAACCATTGCTGCCGGTCGGTGGAAAACCCCTCATCGTCTGGCACCTCGAACGGCTGGCCGCGGCCGGCATACACCAAGTGGTGATCAACCACGCCTGGCTGGGCGAGCAACTACCTGCCCAACTGGGTGATGGCAGCCGATACAACGTGCGCATCACCTATTCCGCGGAAACCCCGCCCGCCCTGGAAACCGCAGGCGGCATCGTCCAGGCCCTGCCCTTTCTCGGGCAAGCACCTTTTCTGGTCATCAATGGCGACATCTGGTGCGACTGGGACCCTACCGAGGCGCAAACCCGGGCGCAGGAGCTCAACGCCGCCCAGGCCGAGGCGTGGCTGTTACTGGTCGACAACCCCGAGCATCATCCCAAGGGCGACTTTGTCCTGTCCGCCCAAGGCCGCGTGTTGAGCGATGACACGGCGCCCGCGGGTCAAGCCGGCATCTCGGGTACAGCCGGGGCATCCCAACGGTTGACCTTTGCCGGGATCGGCCTGTACCGTCCCAGCCTGTTTGCCGCCTTGCCCGCGGCCACCCCCGCCCCGCTGGCACCGTTGCTGCGCACCGCCATGCAGCGCGGCACGGTTCTGGGCACTCATCATCGCGGCACGTGGACCGACGTCGGCACCCCACAACGGCTGGCCATGCTGGATGCGCGACTGAGCACCACCTAGCCTGCGCGACGGCGGCAATACGCAACTAAATTTGTCAGCCGTAACCTGAGCTACGATACAAACGTTATTCTTTACCGATTTTGGCTCGTCACAGCCAGCAACACACGCACACAAGGTTTTAAGCATGGGGATGTTCGGACGCTCGCAACGAGCCACTTTCAAGCCGTCGGTCTATAACCCCGGCAAACGCGCTCGCCGGATGCCGCGTTGGGTTTTTTTGATGTTGATCGGCGTCGGCCTGGGCGCAGGCGGCGTATTATTTTTGCAAGCCAACTACGGACCGCCTCGCTTAACGATCGAGCAATCCGAGCAACTGCAGTCTGAACTGAACGCGGCCAATCTCGAGCGTCAGCGCCTGCGCACGCAACTCGGCGAGGCCACGACACAACGTGACAGTAGTCAGGCCGCTCAAAAACAGGCGACGACTGAACTGACGGCAGCGCGCGAGCAGCTTCAGCAACTCGACAAAGCGCTGACGGTTTTCCAGAACGTGGTCCCACCGGATCCGCGCGGCACCGACATTGGCGTGCGCTCCGGCCTGTTCAGCCGCGCCCCGGGCAAACTCAGCTACCAAGTGCTCTTGATGAGGGACAGCAAAGGCCCCGAATTCAAGGGCACATTGCGATTGACCGTAGAGGGCGTCTATCGCAATGGGCGCGCGGGCGCGATCGATCTGCCTCCCATCGATATCACACTGAATCACTACCACGTGGCACAAGGCACGGCAGAGGTGCCCGAGGGTCTTACCCCACGCTCGATACGCATCCAGGTGATGGATCCCAGCGACCGCCAGCAAGCCATGCGCGTGTACTACGTGCGCGGTTAACCGATCTATCGTGGCGGGCACGTAAGGCCCNCCACGGCATTCACAGCCCGCCCCTGTCGGCGGGCTGTTTTCTTACTGCGGCTTTACCGCGTACAAGTAAACCTCGACGCGCCGGTTTGCCGCACGGCCTTCGGCGGTTCCGTTATCCGCGATCGGGTCACGGGCGGCACGGCCTTCGATGCTCATGCGATTCTGAGCCACGCCCTTGCCGGCCAGATAGGTGGTCACGCTACGAGCGCGCTTGTCAGACAGGGTCTGGTTATACGCGGCGGCACCCGTGCTATCCGTATGGCCCACCACTTTCGTGCGCAGTTCCGGGTGCTCTGTCAGCGCACGCGCCACACTATCGAGCACCGGCAACAGCGCGGGTTTCAGTACGGCCTTGTCCGTGTCAAACGAGACGTTGCTGGGGATATTGACCTTCAGGCTGCCATCGGGCATTTCGACCACGTCAATCCCGAGCGACGACGCGCCAGATTGCTGCACATCTTTCTTGACGCCCGACCAGTTGTAGCCGATCAGGCCGCCGGCCACAGCGCCAATACCCGCGCCAATCGCCGCCCCCTTGCCATTGCCGATCAAGGCCCCAATCCCAGCGCCAGCCGCAGCACCGGCGCCCGTGCCGACCGCGGTATTGGTTTGCTGTTGCGTCGCACAGCCGGCGGCTAACGCAGCCACCGCGATCAACGTCGCGATACGGGGAAATATTCTTTTTGCTTGCATGACAGCCTCCAATAACGCCCATGAATGGCGCAAATTGACATAACCGGGTCAGCCCGGCGTGATGATGCTAGCAAGACCGCATGCACCATCCGTGACATTCTGCGTCTGATTCGCTGCCAAATGCAAAAAACATCACAAACCCGAACTCGACCGCCTGACGCGAGGCCTGCAAGAAATCGCTATGAATGCAACGGCGCGACGGGTTTACCCCCCGCAAATTATCCGGAGTACAACCATAGGGGCTAATACGGATATCAAAGGTTGCCCTAATTAATTAGCATCGGTTGCATCTTTATTGGTTTGGTGCAACCAGGTGTGTCGCATGGATTTGCAGTAGGCCTCTTGAAACAGGTAAATGAATTGCAAACCCCCGCCAGCGCTGACATGCGCATTGCCGCCACTCTTGGCTCTCGCCGTAAACCACGGACGCCTTGGATCACATGGCTGCATCGCATTTTTATCGTCGCGATGTACCTTTTCATGCTCAGCCCATTGATTTTTGTCGTGTGGCTCAGCTTCTTCAAAGACGCCATTCTCTATTTCCCGCCATCGGGTTATACCTTCTCCTGGTATCACAAGGCAGTCACCGATTCCGCCTTTGTCAATGGGTTCATTACCAGTCTGCAGGTGGCCGCCATCGCCTCGATTTGCGGCGTGACGCTGGGCGTGGCGGCATCACTGGGCATCATTCGTTATGCCTTCAAAGGCAACAACCTGATCAACACGCTGCTGCTTTCCCCGCTATTGGTGCCCGGCATCGTCGCGGGTGTCGCCATCTACCTGGCCTATTTGCAGGTCGAGAATTTTCTCGACATGGACGTCGTCGGTACGTACGGCGGACTGGTGCTTGCCCACATCTGCCTGACCATCCCCTGGACGGTACGACTGGTCTCGGCCAGCATGCACGGGCTCGATCCCTCCATCGCAGAGGCCGCCAGAAACCTGGGGGCCAATCCACGGATCGCATTCTGGCGGGTTACGCTGCCCATGCTTCGACCCGCCATCGTCGCGGCTTCGCTGTTCAGCTTCGTCGTATCGTTCGAAAACCTCGAACTCTCACTCTCGCTGGTGGGCCCCGGCCGCACCACGCTCCCGATTGCGATCATGCAATATCTCGAATTCAACCTTGACCCGACCATTGCGGCGGTCTCGGCGATCCAGATTTTGCTGTTGGGTATCGTCATGCTCGTGACCGATCGCTTCGTAAAACTCAGTCAGGTGGTTTAAAACAATGGCAAAAGTCTCTATAGAGCGGCTTAAAAAGACGTTCGGCTCTGCCGTAGCAGTCTCGGATTTTTCCCTCGACATCGCGGACGGCGAACTGGTCGCTTTTCTGGGCCCCAGCGGCTGCGGCAAAACCACCACCTTGCGCATGATCGCCGGGTTCATCCCGCCTACGGCCGGCACTATTCATATCGGCGACGACGACGTCACCCATATGCCAGTACACAAACGCAATACCGGCATGGTGTTTCAGCGATATGCGCTGTTCCCCCACATGACCGTCAGTCAAAACGTCCTGTTCGGTCTGGAAATGCACAAAGTCCCCGCCGCCGACCGCGACAAACGGATGCGCGCTGCGCTGGACATGGTGCGCATGTCCCAATTCCATGACCGCTATCCGCGTCAACTCTCGGGCGGGCAACAACAACGCGTAGCAATCGCTCGTGCACTGGCCATCCAGCCTCGCGTATTCCTGCTGGATGAACCCCTCTCCAACTTGGACGCCAAACTACGCCTCGAGGTCCGCGAAGAAATCCGCGAACTACAGCGCAACCTGGGACTGACTACCATCTTCGTCACCCACGATCAGGAAGAAGCCCTGGCCATTGCCGATCGCATGGCCATCATGTACGACGGCAAGGTCCAGCAAATCGGCTCGCCCGAGGCGCTCTATGAGCGGCCCGCCAATCTGTTCGTCGCGGACTTTCTGGGGCGAATGAATTTCTTCGACGGCAGTGTGGCCGAGTCGGGCAGGTTCATCACGCAACACCAGCGCGAAATCGTTATTGACGGAACCGATCGCAGCATCAACAAAGTCGGCGTGCGCCCGGAGCGCGTCATGCTCTGCACCCAGCCCCAAGGGCCAAACGTGCTGGCCGGCACCATCGACAATGCCATTTACCTGGGATCGATCATCGATGTACGCGTACGCCTGGATTCGGGCGAGTCGGTCAGTGCCCAAATATCGAACCGTGGCGGCGAGCATATTCAGCACCTGGCCGAAGGCGCGCGCGTCCATGCGTGCTTCGACCCGGCGGACTGCGTGCTGTTCAGCGAATAAGGCGACACACCATGGATTCCGCTGAAAAAAGCGCGCGCCAGAGCCGGCGCATGGGCGCCAGCCTGGCGTTCCCCGCCTCGCTCATGGTCTTGATCGTGATGCTCGTGCCCATTCTGATGTTGTTCCGGTACAGCTTCAACCACTTCGATAATGCAATGATGGTCGAAGGCTTCACGCTGGACAGCTATATCAAATTCTTTAGCGACCCGTACTACCGGGCGGTCTTCCTCGATACGGTTTATGTCGCGGGCCTGTGCACCCTACTGTCATTAGTGCTGGGCTTTCCCGTCGCCTATTTCTTGGCAAAATCCCAAAGCCGCTACAAAAGCCTGTTCATCATCTTGCTGGTGTTCCCGCTGATGGTGGGCAACGTCGTACGCGCGGCAGGCTGGATGATCATTCTGGGCAACGCCGGTTTCGTGAACTATTTCCTGCAGTTATTTGGACTCATCGACAAGCCGCTACAGATGATGTACACGCCATTTGCCGTCATCGTCGGCACCACGGGCGTCGTGCTGCCGTACTTTATCCTGACCCTGCAAAGCGTCCTCGAAGGCATCGATTTTGCCGTCGAAGAGGCTTCGCAAAGTCTCGGCGCAAATTTTTTCGTGACCTTTTATCGCATCGTCCTGCCCATTGCCGCCCCCGGTGTCGCGGCGGGCACCGTGCTGGTTTTCATTCTGTGCATGAATGCCTACGCGACTCCGGTCTTGTTGGGCGGGACCGGCATCACCATGATGGCGCCGGCCCTGTATGACCAGATCACCAAGGCCGCAAACTGGCCGTTCGGCGCTGCGCTGGCCCTCGTGCTGGTCGTTGCCACGCTGGTCATGGCTACCTTGTCCAACTGGTTTATCCATCGTCGCTACGTCAAGACGATGGTGTCCTGATCCTTTTTTACCGAATACCAGGAGCACCCTCAATGTCCGCTGTGCTATTTAAAAACGGGAATTTGCTGGATCCCACCCAGCCCGAACTGCAAGAGGGCTACGACGTCCTCGTCGAAAATGGCCTGATCAAAGAGGTCTCCGACAAGCCCATCACTGCGGCATCGGCCAGAGTCATCGATGCCAGCGGCAAAACCGTCATGCCCGGCCTGATCGATCTGCATGGCCACGTGATGGCCACCCAACTCAACCTCAGCAGCCAAGGTGCCCTGCCGGATGCCCTGGTGATGATGCGCGCCGTGCCTATCATGGCGGCCATGCTGCGCCGTGGTTTCACCACGCTACGCGATGCCGGCGGTGCGGGCTGGGGCCTGAAATGCGCGGTCGAAGAAGACACCGTGATTGGCCCGCGGTTGTTCATTTCCGGACGCGCGCTAAGCCAAACCGGCGGGCACGGCGATCCCCGCCAGCGTTCGGACCATCTTCGCCCCATGAGTTACTGCGGCTGCTGTTTCCGAGCCGGTGACATCGGCCGCGTCGTCGACGGCGTCGACAACCTGCGCCGCGCCGTGCGCGAGGAATTCCAAATGGGCGCCGATCAGATCAAGATCATGGCCTCGGGCGGCGTCGCATCGCCCACCGACCCCATCGCGGCCTACGGTTATTCCGAGGACGAGATTGCCGCCATCGTGGCCGAGGCCCGGGGCCGCCAGACCTATGTCATGGCGCACTCGTATACCGCCGAGGCCATCGAACGCGCCGTACGCAATGGCGTGCGTACGATCGAACACGGCAACCTGATCGACGAGCGCGTCGCCAAGCTGATGGCAGAAAAAGGCGCCTACGTGGTACCCACCCTGATCACCTACGAGGCCCTGGCCAACGAAGGCGCCTCTTATGGTTTGCCCGCCGATAGCGTCGACAAAATCGCCACCGTCCGCACGGCGGGCCTGGCTTCGCTGGCGCTCTATAAGCGCGCCGGCGTCAAGATGGGTTTCGGCTCTGACCTGCTCGGCCCGTCACAACGGCTGCAAAGCGACGAATTCCGTATTCGTGCCGAGGTCCTCCCGAACTTCGAGGTCCTGCAAAGCGCCACCCTGATCGGTGCGGAAATTCTGAATATGCAGGGCAAACTCGGCCAGCTCATCGAAGGCGCCATCGCCGACGTGCTGGTGGTCGATGGCAACCCCTACAAAGACATCAATTGCCTGCTCGGCCAGGGCGACCACATTCCGCTGGTCATGAAAGCCGGACAGATCTATCACGACGAGCTCGCAGCCTGATCCTCATCCCCGACACTGATTTGATTAAGGAACCCCATGTCCAAGCCCGACAATCCCTATATCAACTCCCAGCCCGGCGAGGAAATGGGGGACATGAATGCCAGCAAAGGCTGGAAGCCCCCGGTCCCTGCCACCCGCCGTGACCGAGGCGACGGCCCCTTCAAGCGCTTGGTGCTGCGCGGCGCCACGATCATCGACGGCACCGGCGCGCCGCCCTGGGGTCCGGTCGATATCGTGATCGAAAATGAACGTATCGTCGCCCTCATTGGCGTCGGCGCCTCGCTGGACACGATCAACCCCGACCGCCGCCCCGCCGCGGGCGATCATGAAATCGACTGCCACGGCAAATTCGTCATGCCGGGGCTGATCGATTCGCATGCGCACATCGGCACGCCCTATCACTCGATGTGCGATGTAGAGCCGCCCGCCGACTACATCTACAAGCTCTGGTTGGCGCACGGCGTTACCACCGTGCGTGAAATGGGCGGGCTCAATGGATTGGGATACACGCTGCAGCAAAAAGACGCCTCGGCCAAGAACGAGATCGCCGCGCCGCACATTCTGTCGTACGCCTATTTCCCTGCCGTCAACGATCGCGTCAAAACCATCCACACTCCCGATCAGGCGCGCGACTGGGTCCAACGCCTGAAAGCTCGTGGCGCTGATGGCATCAAGTTTTTTGGTGCCCCCCCGACCATCATGCAGGCCGCGCTGGACGAGGCCGCCAAGGTCGGGCTGGGCTCCGGTTGCCACCATGCACAAATGGCCGTGACCCGCGTCAACGCCCTCAAGTCCGCCCAATGGGGCCTGACCAGTTCCGAACACTATTACGGATTACCCGAGGCCCTGTTCGAAAATCAAGTCGTACAGAACTACCCCACCGACTACAACTACAACGACGAATACTTTCGCTTCGCGTTGGCCGGCCAGACCTTCAAGCAAGCCGCGACCCCCGGTAGCGCAAAGTGGAAATCCGTCATGGACCAGTTCCTGGAATTGGGCCATACGTTCGTTCCCACCTTCAACATCTACGACGCCAATCGTGATCTGATGCGTGCGCGCCGCGCCGACTGGCACGACGACTACACCTGGAAAGCCGTCTGGAAATACTTCCAGCCGCAACGCGGTGGCCATGGTTCCTACTGGTATCGCTGGAGCACCACCAACGAAATCGAGTGGAAAGAAAACTACCGCATCTGGATGCAGTTCATCAACGAATACAAGAACCTCGGCGGCCGTGTTTGCGCCGGCAGCGACAGTGGATTCATCTTCCAGATATTTGGTTTCGGTCTGATTCGCGAACTGGAACTACTGCAAGAGGCCGGCTTTCATCCCCTGGAGGTGCTGCGTAGCGCCACCTCGCAAGGCGCCGAACTCCTCGGCGTCAGCGAGGACCGTGGTTCGGTCGATATCGGCAAGCGTGCCGATCTGCTGATTCTGCAAGAAAACCCACTCGAGGATTTCAAGCTGCTGTACGGCACCGGTGCGCTGCGACTGAACGACGGCACGGGCAAACCCGAATGGCGTCGTGCGCTGCAATACACCGTCAAATCCGGCGTGGTCTATGACGTCGACCAGTTGCTGGCAGACGTGCGCGCGCTCGTGAACGACGGTTGGGGCGACGACAAAAACAGACCTCCCTATGTCCGCTGATTTCGCCGCGAATGCTGCCGAGACCCAATCGGCGGCACCCTCCCCGGGACACGCCGCCGAGACATCGACGCGACGCATCGACACGCCCATTGAACTCATTATTCTTGCGGGCTTTCTGGGCAGCGGCAAGACCTCGCTGCTCGTCGATCTGCTCCAGGGCGACGACCGCGGAGAAACCGGCGTCATCGTCAATGAAGCCGGTGAAATTGGCATCGACGGTGTCATTGTGGAAGATGGCTCGCAAAACCTGCCGGTCACCATGCTAGCCAACGGCTGCGTGTGCTGCTCGCTGCGCAGCAGTCTTGTCGATACGGTGATGGCATTGCTCGACGCCCCCAGGCCGGCGGGTCGCGCGCCGTTAAAACGCATCGTCCTGGAAACCAGCGGGCTATCGCGCCCCGGCCCCATCATCGCGTCCCTGGCGGATCCACTGCTCAGTGCACGAGGCCTGCGCGTATCGGTCATCAGCACCTACGATTGCGAACGGGGTTTGCTGAACATCGAGTCCTTTGACGAGGCCGCCGCACAACTAGCGGCCGCGCAACGCATCGTGCTGACCAAAGTCGACTTGGTCGCACTGGAAACCCTGGAACAGCATCTCGGCACCATTCGTGGCGTCAACCCGTTCGCACAGATCGTCGCCGAGACCGATCGCGCCCTGGCCGTGCAGCAAGCCTTCACCATTGCGTCCACCAACGATCCGGTTGATCTCGCGCTACGGGCGATATTTTCTCCCGACACTCGCGCGCTGGCACATCCCCGCATTCACGTGCTGAAAGGCACGCTGCGCGACGTCACAAGCTGGGAAGACATGTCGATCTGGCTGGATGACCTGGCAGGTTTGTGCGGTGATCGTTTGCTGCGAGTCAAAGCGGTCGTCAACACAACCGACTGCGACGAACCTATACTGATTCAAAGCGTCGGAACCACCTTCGGCATGCCGCGCAGATTGATGCAGCGCGTCAACACCGAAGACATCTGCGTCGTCATCACGCGCGACATTGATGCCACGGCCATCAATACCGCGTTTCCCGACGCGCCGGTCGCACTGGCCGCGGCCGCCTGCGCATAATCAAACCGTCGGATAACTCGGCCATGCGCACATTTCTTCCATACATTTTCTCTTTTCCCCGGCAGGATGCTCTGCACCCATTCCATTTCTACAGAGGGCACTATGCATAAGCACAATCTCCATCGACGCGGTTTTATCAAACAGGCAGCGGGCCTGGCCATCGCGCCGGCCCTGCCTCTGATCCCTGGCATGGCGCATGGCGCCTCGTCCAATGTTGTTGTGGGTACCTGGGGCGGCGACTACCAGAACCTGCTGCAGAAATTCATCAGCCCTATCGTGAACGCCCAAGGGATCGACGTCGTCTTTGATACGGGTAACGCCACCGCACGTAACACCAAGCTCAAGGCTGAACGCAATTCGCGACGCGGCTCCATGGATGTTGCACTACTGGGCGATCTGGACATGTACGACGCTAGCACCGCGGGTGTGCTGGAACCGGTCAGCGTAGACAACGTGCCCAATCTCGCAAATGCGATCGACACCTTCAAGACGCCCTATTCCATTCCCCATATTTTCAGCGCCATGGTGCTGGTCTATAACAAGGACAAGGTCACCACGCCTCCGCACTCATTCAAGGATGCGTTGGACCCCAAGTACAAGGGCCGTGTGGGGTTCTCCGACATTCTCTTCAATTTCAACACGCTGTTTGTCGGCCTGGCCGAGGGTGGCAATGGCACCAGCTTCGAACCTGGCTATAAGTTCCTGAAAAAACTCCAAGCTAATTCGCCCAAGGTGTTTCCCTCGAACGAAGCCGTCGCCGCCGCTTTCAAGTCGGGTGAAATCTGGATCGCGTGCATGTGGAAAGCGCGTGCCCTGCAGTGGAAAGAAGCCGGCCTGCCACTGGAGTTCGTCATCCCCGAGGAAGGCGCCATTCCCGTGACCTTCGAAGCAGCCGTACCGAAAAACAGCCGCAATAAAGATGCGGCGTGGAAATACATGAATGCCCTGCTCGATCCGGCAGGCCAAGTGCACTTCGCCGACACCATGGGCTACGCGCCAACCGTTCGCAATGCATCCTTACCGCCCGAACTGCAGGCGTCGGTGGGATTCACGGAGCAAGAGCTGGCGCGCATTCACTCCTATGACCTGAAAGCCCTGGCCAGTCAGCGCTCCGCCAGCCTGGAGTTCTGGAACAAGGAGTTCAAGGCGGGGCTGTAAGGGGTTTTTAGTACCGTGGCGAGCGGTGGGTGCTTGCCACGGCTGTGCGTTTGTACCGCGGGCTCAGTGGCTACGCTGGCCTAATAGAAACGGCTCGGCCCAACCAGGGGCCTCGGC
>NZ_CBCSFP010000007.1:19599-119151 GCF_965138755.1 Bordetella tumulicola
GCCCCGCTGCGCGGGGCTGCCCGTNTCTCAAAAGGCCAGCGTAGCCACTGAGCCCACGGCACAAACGCCTCCGATGTGAACCTGAACTGACCCTGTGCGAGTTCGTCTTGAAATGGCCAGAACAATCCAAAGTGGCAGTCAGAGTCGAGTTTTGAATGGTCCTTTTTGGAACCACGTCACTCTGCACCGAGAACATTGAAATAGGTACCTCATTTTTGGTGTGTAGTGCAACCTGGATCGCGCACTTGTTAAACCGCCCTGTCGATATCATCCAAGGAAGTCATAATGGGACAAGCTCCTGAACGCAAAATACCCGCAGCCAAGGCCATGATTGTTGCGCCTCAACCGGAGGCAGTCTCCGCGGGGGCCGAGATTCTTCGGGCCGGCGGATCGGCGCTGGATGCTGTCATTGCGTGCGCCATGGTACAGGGGGTGGTCGACCCGTTGATGTGTGGCATTGGTGGGTTCGGTATGCTGCACATCTATGATCCCGCGACAGGGACTCGCAAAGTCTACGAGGGCTTTGGCGGCTGCCCGGTTGAGAGCCGTGCGGATATGTGGCAAGACATTGTCTTGGGCGAGACCACCGACGGGTTTGGATTCATCGTCAAAGATTTTTTGAATGAAGCGGGCGCACAGTCGGTCACCGCGCCGGGCATCCTCAAGGCGCTCTCGGCAGCTCACGCGCAATTTGGCAGCATGTCCTGGGGGGATCTGTTCAACTCGGCGATTCGCGTCGCCCGCGATGGCTGGATTGTGCGCCCGCACGTCTATACCGTCTTCACGCAAAACGAGCAGAAGTACGGACGCATGAACTACGGAGAGAAACTGGCTCTCACTCCGGACGGTCGCCGCATCTATCTAGAGCCCGACGGTTCATACAAGAAGCTCGGATCCACTATTTTCAATCCAGATCTGGCGACGACGCTGCAGACGCTGGCCCAAGAAGGCGCGAACAGTTTCTACACGGGCTCGCTTGCCGCCCACATCATCGACGACGTACGCGGTCAAGGCGGCCTGCTCTCGAGCGCTGATCTCGCGCAATTCCGTCTACGCACGGCCGACCCGTTGTCCGTCAACTATCGTGGCTGGCGCGTCGATATGCCGGCGCCGCCGGGAGGCGGCGTGCTGGTCGGACAAATCCTGAGGATTGCCGAACAGTTTGATTTACCCGCACTGGGCCACAACTCGCCCGATTACATCCGTGTACTCGCCGAGATCATGAAAATCGCCCTGCGTGATAAAGAGCAGTTCATCGGTGATCCCGACTACGCGGACAATCCGGTCGAACGCCTACTGTCCGATGCCTATTGCCAGGAACAAGCCGCGCGCATCCGGGCCGGTGAAAAGGCCAATGTCGAACGCCGCAGTCCGGGAGAGTCCAAGCACACCACGCACGTCAGTGCGATCGATGCCAACGGCATGATCGTGTCGTTGACGCATACCCTGGGCAACCCATCAGGCTTCATCGTAAAAGATGCGGGTTTTATGATGAACGGCGCCATGAGCACGTTCGACCCCACGCCGGGCACACCGAACTCTATCGAGCCCGGCAAACGCCGCTATTCTTCCATGGCCCCCAGCATCATCTACGACGGCGAGCAACCCGTATTCACGCTGGGCGCCCCCGGGGCCTCCTGGATCGGGCCCGCCGTCGCGCAGGTCATTCTCAACGTGCTGGAATGGGGCATGGGCATCCAGGAGGCCATCATCGCGCCGCGCGTGGTGGCCACCAGCAACGCCATCGATATTTCCAACCGCATTCCACAGCCCGTCCAACAGGCCGTGGAACAACTCGGCTACGAAGTCCGCCGCAGCTATCTAAGCTACGCCTTTGCGGGCGTACATGGCATCACCCGTTTTGACGGCAAACTGGAAGGCGGCGCCGACCCACAGCGTGATGGCTATGCGGAGGGGGTAGCCTAGCGTTGAATCCGGGAGGCCTAGAGTGTTCAGCGCTGTATGCATGCCGCGGCTGTGCGTTTCCGTCGTGGGCTCAGTGGCTGCACTGGCCTTTTGAGAGACGGGCAGCCCCGCGCAGCGGGGCCGAGGCCCCTGGTTGGGCCGAGCCGTTTCGATTAGGCCAGTGCAGCCACTGAGCCCACGGCAGAAACGCCTCCGACGAGACACCTTCACGCATTCGCTCGTAGTCTGCGCAATAGGCCGGGCAAAAACAGTACGGCAAACGCCAACACGATCAGCGTGGCCGACAACGGAGATGACACCAGGACGAGCGGATTGCCTTCGCCTATGGACAGCGCCCGGCGCAGTTGCGTCTCGGCCAGTGGCCCCAGGATCAGGCCAATCAATACCGGCGCGATGGGGAAGTCATAGACGCGCATCACATAGCCCACCAGACCGATCACGAACATCAGCAGTAGGTCCATCCAGGATGTGCCCACGCCCCAGATCCCCACCAACGCGAACACCAATATGCCGGCATATAAATAAGGGCGAGGGATCAGCAGCAACCGGACCCACAATCCCACCAAGGGTAGATTCAACACCAGCAACATCAGATTGCCGATATACAACGAGGCAATCAAGCCCCACACCAGATCGGCACTGTTCACGAATAAGAATGGCCCGGGCTGTAAGCCATAGCTCTGAAACGCCGCCAGCAACACGGCGGCCGTGGCCGATGTCGGGAGTCCCAGCGTCAACAAGGGCACCAGGATGCCCGCAGCCGCCGCATTGTTCGCCGCTTCGGGACCTGCTACACCCTCGATGGCGCCTTTGCCGAACTCCTCTTTGTGGCGGCTCAGCCGGCGCTCTATGGTGTACGAAAGAAATGTCGGAATCTCGGAGCCGCCTGCCGGCAACGCACCGATCGGGAAACCCAGGCACGTACCTCGCAGCCAAGGCTTCCAGGATCGACGCCAATCTTGCCGTGTCATCCAGCGCCCGCCCGCCAGGGGGTTGACGGCTGGCGGAGCGTGACGATAGCGACTCGCCACGTAAAGGATTTCTCCGATGGCAAACAGCGACACCAGTACAACCGTAATGTCGATGCCATCCAATAAGGCCGGCGAGCCAAATGCCAGACGCGCCTGTCCCGTGGGACCATCGATTCCCACCACACCCATGGCCAACCCCAGGAACAGCGCGATAAAGCCGCGCACCCGCGATGTCCCCATTACCACCGAGACCGACGTAAACGCCAACAACATCAAGGCAAAATAATCCGCCGGTCCAAACACGAATGCCAGTTCCGCAATCGCCGGCGCTAAAAACGTCAACGCCAATGTCGCGATCGTGCCGGCCACAAACGACCCGATCGCCGCCGTTGCCAAGGCAGCCGCGCCGCGCCCGGCCCGGGCCATCTTGTTGCCCTCCAGCGCGGTCATCATCGATCCGCTTTCGCCAGGCGTGTTCAACAAGATCGACGTCGTCGAGCCGCCATACATTGCGCCGTACAGCACACCGGCAAACATGATGAACGCGGCGGTCGGCGCCAGCTTGACCGTGACCGGCAGCAACAGCGCAATCGTCAGGGCCGGCCCGATACCGGGTAACACGCCGATAGCCGTTCCCAGCAACGATCCCACGAAGGCCCACATCAAGTGGGTCGGTTGCAAAGCGACCCCAAAGCCGACCATCAACGAATCAAAGGCATCCATCTCACCACCCCGCCAGCGGCAGTGCACCGCCCAACGTCACGCCCAGCCACGAAAACCCCATCCAGCAGATCACCCCCAGCACCAGGCCGATGACAGCGTCCAGCACCAGGCGACGCGACCCAAAGGCGTGAGTCACCAAGGTAAATGCCAGCATGGCGGTCAGAGGGAAACCCAGGGATTGCATCGTCAATAGGGGAACCCCTGCGCCCGCCGCCGCAAAGGCCAATGCCTGGCGAGAGGGCTTGGCCCCCGCCTCGGCGCTCTCTGCCTCTTGAGGTTCGAACGAATCACCGCGCGCGATCTGTGCCATCAACGCCAAGCCGAGCAGGATCAACACCAAGCCGACCAGCATGACAAATGCCCCAGGACCCACACCGCCATAACCCGACGCATCCGGTAGCGCGTATCCCTGTTGCAGCCAGATCGCCCCAATGACGATCACGGCCAGACCCAGCCACCATGGGCGGCGTTGCAGCGTTGCGGACATAGATGTCTCTCGTGTCGGAGGGAGGGATTACTTGGTCAGACCGAGATCCTTCAGCACCTGCGCCTGACGGACTTTTTCTTGCTCCAGAAACTTGGCGAAATCGTCACCCGCCAAATAGGCGTCGTCCCACCCCTGCTTCTTCAGGGTTTCCTCCCATTGGGGCGAAGCATGCATTTTCTGGAACCGGTCCAGCCACATCTGACGGCCCTGTTGACTCATGCCCGGCGCCCCCACAATACCGCGCCAGTTGCCAATTACCACGTCCACACCGGATTCTTTCAACGTCGGCGCATCCACCCCCGGCAGACGCTTTTCGGACGTCACCGCAATAATGCGCAATCGCTTTTGATCGGCATAGGGTTTGAACTCCGACAGTCCCGACAAGGCCAGCTTCAATTGTCCGCTCACCAGCAGCGGCACCAATTCGGCGCCGCTTGGATAGGGGATGTAATTCAGCTTGCGCGGATCCACCCCGGCGGACTTGGCGATCAGCCCGGCCGCCACTTGATCGACGCCGCCGACCGAGCCGCCGCCTATCGCCAATGCGCCGGGATTGGTTTTCATGGCCTTGATCACATCGGCCACCGTCTTGATGGGAGAATCCATCGGCACCGCAAGCACATCAGCATCATCGGTCAGACGCACCAAGGGGGTGACCTGGTCGAGCGAAACCGGCGACTTGTTCAGGATAATGCCGCCCACCAGAATCGCCCCCATCGACATGATGGCGTTGTCATCGTTCTTGCTTGTATTGATGAACTCGGCCAGACCGATCGTGCCGCCCGCCCCACCCTTGTTGGTGACCTGTGCACCGTCAGTGAAAATGCCGGCCTCCTGCATGACCCGCAGCGGCACGCGCGCCGCGGCATCATACCCGCCGCCTGGGCCACCCGGCGCCATCACCTTCGCCGGCTCGGCGCTCACCGCCCACGGCAACGCGACAACCACTAATGAAGCCAAAACCCGTTTGAAGCCCAGCATAAGATGTCTCCTTTCGGCTCGACACGCCATGCGTATCGGCCATTGCCTGTTTATTGATAGTCGGCTCAGCAGACTTTGATACTAGACAACTTTCCGGCGGAACGCCATGCCTCTATTTTCGATGGCATTCAGCCACATGACAGTTCAGAACTGGCGCGCATCGCGCAATGTCACCGGAAACGATCGCTCTGCCACGGCGCATTGACGATGTCGCGCGCGTGAAAAGGGTCCATTAATCACCCTGAGGATCAAAACCAAGCTGCTTCATTGCCTTGCCCACCGCCTGCGGCGCATAGGCGTCCCAGGGTTTGTTGCCCTGATCGAGACGCGTGTGGATATTGGTGACTTGCCAGTGGGCGCCGCTCTTGATCGAATTTATCTCATCCCAGTGCAGCGGCACCGAAACGCCCAAGCCGGGTCGGGCGCGGGCGGACCAGGCGGACACCGTCGTCGCCCCAAAGCCATTGCGCAAATAATCGACGAAAATTTTTCCCACACGATTGCGTGGCCCGCTCTTGGAGACGAATAGTTGTGGCAACGTCCGAGCCAGGTGCTGCACAATCGCCTGTGAGAAGCGCCTGATGGCTTCCCATCCATAGTGTTTTCTCAAAGGGACAACGATATGCAACCCCTTGCCGCCGCTGGTCTTGGCAAACGATGCCAGGCCCAGCTCTGACAGGAAAACGCGTACCAGCTCCGCCGCTTTTTGCATGCTCTTCCACGGCGTCCCCTCGCCGGGATCCAGATCGAACGTCATGCGATCCGGTTTATCAATCGCCGTTTTTACCGCGTTCCAAGTGTGAAACTCGATCACGTTCATCTGTGCGGCAGAAATCACCGCATCCCGTGTCGGAACCTCAATCAATGGCGGGTGATCCGGGTCGAGCTTTCGATCCAGAGTATTTACGCCCGGGATCTTGCCCTCCAGGTGCTTTTGGAAGAAAAGTTCGCCGTCAATGCCCGCGGGCGCGCGCACCAGCGATACTGGGCGCGCCTTCAAGTGTTCGACCAGCAATGGGGAAACCAGGTCGTAATAACGCACCATATCCAGCTTGGTCAGGCCAGTCGATGGGTCGATGATCCGCTCTGGATGCGTAACGCGAAGCGACTGCTTGACTTTCGATCGGGTAGACGGATTGGCGCTAATCCGAGCAGGCGCGTCCGACACGACCGCTTTGGCAGGTGTTGGCTTCTCCCGCGTAATCGCCTTGGGCGCCTTGTCGCGGCGCAACCCCCGGAAGACGGCGTTGCGAACACGCCCCGTGCTTGTCCATTCGGCAAACGAGACCTCGGCGACGAGACGCGATTGCACCCAATGCGCCACGCGATCCATGCCGGTCGACGTCGCGAAAGGCCGCTTCGATGTGGCGTGCGCGTCGAGCTTGTCTTTCAAATCTACCAGCGTTTTGTTGTCAAAGCCGGTGCCTACGTTACCCGCATAACGCAGCCTGCCCTGTTCGTCGTTCACCGCTAATAGCAGCGAACCAAAACCGTGTCGCGAGCCTTTTGGGTCGGTGTACCCGGCGATGATGAACTCTTGTCGCTTGGCGCACTTCAGTTTGATCCACGTGCCTGTGCGGCGCGTCACATAGGGCGAGCCGCGACGTTTGCCAATCACCCCTTCCAGCCCCATCTGGCAGGCAGAGGCGATCAGATTTCGGGGGGCAGCGTCAAAAACCTCGCTAAAGCGCAGACCCGACGGTGGGTGATCGCCAAGTAACTGACGCAGGCATTCGCGCCGAACTTCCAGCGGCTCACGCCGCAAGTCACGCCCGCCCAGATACGGCGCGTCGAACAAGTAGTAAACGATATCGGCCGTGCGGCTGGCATCAAAGGCGTTCTGCAACGCCTGAAAACTCGGCACGCCAGCGTCGCTCAATACGACAATCTCGCCGTCCAGCCAACCCGAAGAAAGCTTCAGTTTACGAATCGCCGTCGCCAGCTTCTCCAACTTATGCGTCCAATCGTGCCCATTACGTGTGAATAACCGTACTGAGTCAGCTTCTACGCGAGCCAGCACGCGGTAACCATCGAATTTGATCTCGAATAGCCAGTCCGCGGGATCGGAGGGAACGCCATCAACCAACGTCGCCAACTGTGGTGCAAGCGTTGCGGGCAGCTCCGCATTCTTTCCCGGCAAGCTCGCGTCGACCGGTCCTGCGCTGGTCGCCTTGGTTGTCTTAGTTGCCTTGGTCGCCTTGGTCGCCTTGGTCGCCTTCGTTGCTTTCGTTTCCTTCGTTGCTTTCGTTGCCTTGCTGACTCCGTTGACGGCGTTGCGCAGCGGCACAACACTATCCGGTGCCTCATCAACCACGTTGAACTCTGCGGCCGATCGCGCGAACTCGTCCTTCTCCTTGACGAGCAGCCACGGAGGCTGCTTCTCGCCCCGCCCTCTCATCCGGATCAGCGCCCACCGTCCTTTAAGCTTGACGCCATTGAGCTCAAACTTGAGCACACCGTCGCGATAGCCCTTGCGCGCACTCTGGGTCGGCGCCCAGTAACCTTCGTCCCAGATAATGACTTTGCCCGCGCCGTAGTGCCCGGCGGGAATCTCGCCCTCGAATTCGTTGTAAGCAATGGGATGGTCTTCGACCGGCACCGCCATGCGCTTGTCCTTGGGGTCGTAACTGGGCCCCTTGGGCACGGCCCAGCTTTTCATGACACCGTCGAGCTCAAGCCGCAGATCGTAGTGCAGGCGGCTCGCCCAATGCTTCTGAATAACAAATGCGGGAGCGGGCGCATTGGGCGTGCCGCCACCGGCGGGCTCGTTGGTCAGGGCAAAATTGCGCTTTTTCTTGTAGAGCGCCAGAGAGTCAGCCATGCTCGAACCTCCATAGACATTCAGGCCGAGCGACGTCCGGCCTTTTTCGCGGGGGTGGTCTTCGACGTCTTGCCAGTGGATGCTTTCTTGGCGGGTGCTTTTCTAGCCGGCGCGCTCTTCTTTGACGCGCGCTTGGCCGAACGTAAAGCCGTCACAGAGGCAGGAGATCTTTGGGTTGACGCTGACGAACCGGACTTTTTGCCACCGTCCAGGCTGCGTTTAAGCAGCGCGGTGAGATCCAACACGTCAGCTCCCTTCGGCGAATCAGTCTCTCGTTCAACTTTGACGACGTCGGCGACCTCACCCGCCCCGGTCTTGGTTTCGATTAACCTGTGGATCTCGTCGGCAAAGGAGTTGCGAAAAGCGTCCGCATCCCATTTGGACGTCATGTCCTCAATGAGCGCCATCGCCATTTTCATCTCCGATTCCTTGATGCCGGCGGCCTTGCCATCCAGCGGTGGGAGGTTGAGTTGCTCAAAGGAGCGGATCTCGCCCCCCCAGCGCAACAGGTTCAGAATCAACGCGCGGCCACACGGAATCAGGACGGCCAGATGCTGTTTGGTCTGAATCACGACTTTGGCCACACCCACCTTGTTGCTCTTGCGCAGCGCCTCGCGCAATAGCGCGTAGACTTTCTCTCCCCTGTTCAGCGGCGCCGTATAGTAGGGACGCTCCAGGTAGACGAAAGGAATCTCATCGGCATCGAGAAAAGCTTCGATCTCGATAGTCTGGGTGATCTTCGGGTAGGCGACGGCGATCTCTTCTGGCGAAAGAACGACGTAGCGGCCATCCTCGACCTCCACGCCCTTCACGATGTCCGAGGCAGCGATTTCCTTGCCCGTGACCTTGTTGATGCGCTTATAGCCGACGGGCTCCATCGAGCGCTTGTCGAGCCAATCGAAGTCAATGCCAGAGCTCACGGTCGCGGAGTACAGGCCCACAGGAATGTGGACCAGGCCAAAACTGATCGCCCCTTTCCACAAGGTCCGCGTAGAGGTGGGCACCTTGCTCTTGTCCTTTGCCATAGGCGGCTCCTGTCGCGATGAGATGCACTTTCTAACGTTGTAATCCCACCGGGACACACCAGGTGCACCAGTCCGTAACGATTCGTGGCCACTCTTTCCCCACGGTCTATATATCTTTTCGTTATATACAAAGCGCATATTGGTGTTTCACGCCACGTTAGTGAGTGCCTAGAATGGGTTCTGTAAGCTGACTTATAGATCTCTGTGAGCTGCTCACAGCCTCTTTTCTACGTGGCGGCCATGACGTTTTTCCCTGTTTTTTCCGCACCTGCACATGAAGCGAACGCCACCTTGAACTGTGGTGAGGACGCCTATGTACGCCTGCGGCGCGACATCCTCTCGTGCCGTTTGCCGCCTGGCGCGTTCGTCACAGAGCCTGAACTCATGGACAGGTACGCCATACGTAAAAACAGCATACGTATTGCATTGGTTCGATTGGCCCAAGAGGGATTTGTCAGATCACGGCCTCGCAAGGGCTATCAAATCGCCCCGATCACGCTGCGTGACGTCGAAGAAGTGTTCACGTTACGGATACAGCTCGAGCCCCTGGCCGCGCGCCTGGCAGTGGATCGCATTGATATCGCGCAATTGCGCGAACTCGAAGCGGCCTGTCGTGTACAGCATCCCGTCATGCAATTGAACGATCAAATCGACGCATTCATGGACGCAAACAAAGCCTTTCACCTGGCCATCTCGGCAGCCTGCGGCAACGAGCGCCTGCATCGCACGCTGGCGTCCCTGCTGGACGAAATGTCGCGCCTCGTGGCATTGGGATTTGGCGTTCAGAAAACCAAACCTGAAATCAAGCACGACCACAACGCCATGATCGCCGCCTTCGAAGAGAAAGACGCCAAGCGTGCCGAGCTCATCGCGCGCCGGCATATCGAAACCTTTCAGGCGATGACCATGGAGAAACTCTACGCCAGCCTGGCCGAAACCGGTGCAGCGATTCCTATTAGTGGACCAGGGAGCTGGCGATGAATGCACGGCCCGAGATCCTGATGACAAACGACGCCCCCCTCAGTGCGGCTCCCACCGTGCTGCAAGTGACCGACATGGTCAAGTTCTACGGCAAACTTCAGGCCCTGCGTGATGTCTCGTTCGACGTACGCCGCGGCGAAGTCGTCGCCCTGCTTGGCGCTTCGGGTTGTGGCAAAAGCACGTTGCTCAATATCGCGGCCGGCCTGGATTCATTCGATGGCGGCAGCCTCGAGATCGAGGGCCAGCCCGCTGCGCAATTCAAGCAGTGGCACAAACTGGCCTATATGTTCCAGGAGGACCGCCTACTGCCATGGCGCACCGTCCGTGAAAACGTCGAACTCGGTCTGGAAACACAGGCACTTTCCCGCCGTGCGCGCCATCAACGCGCCGAGCATGTTCTGCAAACCGTCGGACTGGGCGATTTCGCACAATCGTGGCCGCATCAGCTCTCCGGCGGCATGCGCAGCCGGGTCGCGCTGGCACGCAGCCTGGTAGTCGAGCCCTCGATTCTGCTCATGGATGAGCCGTTCTCCAAGCTCGACCCCTATACCCGCAGCCAAATGCATCAGGAGCTGCTGCGACTCCAGGTCGCTAGCGGCGCCACCATTCTGTTTGTGACGCACGACGTCGAAGAAGCCGTGGTGCTGGCAGACCGGATCGTACTGCTGGAGCCTCGCCCTGGCCGCGTCAAGCAGATTGTGGAGGTGCCGCTCGATCGTCCGCGTCTACCCACGGATCCGGATACCGCCGAACTCACTCGCCAACTCCGTTTGAAGGTGACGCCATGAGCCAAGCCACCACGCCCTCCGTCTGGACATTGCTGGCACAACGTCTCTTTCTGGCGGCGCTATTCATCGCTCTATGGGCGCTCGCGGCATCACGTATGCCGGCATTTGTGCTGCCTGGCCCCGCGAAGGTCGGGGACGCCATGCTCACTTTGTTCGGTACAGCGACCTTTTTACACGACGTCGGCATGACGATGTATCGCGTCGTCATGGGTTTTCTCCTGGCCACGCTGGTAGGCACGCCGCTGGGTCTCGCACTGGGCTCCAATCGCACGCTGGCGCAGTTCTTTGAACCACTGCTCTCCGTGACCAATACCGTCTCGTCGGCGATCTGGGCCGTGTTCGCCATCATCTGGTTTGGCATCTCCAACGCGACGACCATCTTTGTCGTGTTCATGACCGCGATGCCGCTGATCCTGACCAACGTATGGCAGGGCTCGAAGAACGTCGATAAACAGCATATTGATCTCGCCCGCAGTTTCCGCATGTCTCGCACGCAGATCCTGCGCAAGATCTATCTGCCCTCCATCTTGCCGTACTTTTTCTCCGGCGCCCGACTGGCCTTTGGATTTGGCTGGCGAGTATCGCTGGTCGCCGAGACGCTGGGCTCTTCGGACGGCATTGGATACCGACTGCGGCAGGCAGCCGATCTGGTGCAAACCGATCAGGTGTTCGCCTGGACACTGACGTTGGTCTTGCTAATGCTAGCCCTCGAAGGGGGGCTCTTGAAACCGATGGAACGTCGCCTGTTCCGCTGGAAACCGATTTAGAACTCAAAGGAGTTTTCGCATGGACTGGAAAAAACTATTCTCCGCGGCACTGGTAACAACAGCCGCCCTCGCATCAACCAACGCGCTGGCCGCCGACAAAATCCGCATCGGCTACTGGAGCAGCGGCGTCAGCCTGGGCTATGGCTCCGTGCTGGAAGGCACCGACTTCCTGAAGGACCAAAATCTCGACGTCGAATTCATTCGCTTTCCCGATGTGAATGCGCCACTGCGCGCGCTGGCATCGAACTCGATTGACCTGGCCTTCGGGGCGCCTGCCGCCGGCGTATTCAGCAGCGCGGTCGAAGGCGTGCCCATCAAAGTCTTTGCCGCGACCCAACCCGCCGATGTGCAGTTCGTCGTCCCAGAAGGCTCGCCCATCACCTCGATCGAACAGCTACGAGGCAAAAAAATCGGTATGTCCCCGGCCGGCAGCTCTGTCTCTGCCATCGCCTCCGCGGTGTTGGTTGGGAACTATGACATCAAGGCCACCGATTTCTCGCTGGTCGGGGGCAACGAATCGCGTTTGGCGCAATTCTTGGCGCAAAAGCAAGTCGACGGCGCTGCATTGCGCTCCGTCACGATCGCCCAGTTGTCTGACCTGAAAGTCACTTCGCTAGGCTCGTTTGCCGATGAGTGGAAAAAGCTGACGAAAAGCGATTCCGTGCCGTATATCGGCATCGGTGCCGCCCGTACCGAATTCATTGAAAAACACCCCGATGTCGTTGCCCGCGTATTGGCTGGCCTGCGCAATACCCTGGCCTGGGGCGAAGCAAACCCTGAAGAAGTCGCGAGCATCCTGCAAAAGTCCGCGAACCTGCCGCAAGACTACGCGCGTGTGTATGCGGCCCAATGGTCCAACATGAACCGCGTGGCATTCGAGCCCGCGGACATCGCCACGTTAAAGCGCGAGCACAAAGTCTTTACCGACAGCGGCGTGATCAAGGGCGAACTCAAAGACGACCTGTTCGTGACCGGTCCGTACGAACAATCCAAATCCATCAAGTAACCCAGCAAAGGAATATCGATGAGCAAAACCATGAAAGCACTACTGTTGAGCGAGCACGGCGACCTGGACCAACTGAAGGTCGTTACCGACAAACCCGCGCCGACTGCCACCCCCGGTCACGTGGTGATTCGCGTGGGCGCCTCCTCGTTTAACTACCACGACGTCTTCACGGTACGCGGCATGCCTGGCATCAAGGTTCCGCTGCCGGTCGTGATCGGCCTGGACATGGCAGGTCAAATCACCGAAGTCGGCGAAGGCGTGTCCGACTGGAAGGTGGGCGACCGCGTGTTGGTCAACCCCCTGAATCGCGGCAAAGGCCTGATGGGCGAAATGCTTGACGGCGGCATGGCCGAATACTGCCTGGTTTCCGAACCGCAATTGATCGCCCTGCCCGAGAAAGTCAGCTACGAAGATGCGGCCGCCCTGCCCGTCGCGTACGGCACGGCACACCGCATGCTGATCACGCATAACACCGTCAAGGCCGGTGATCGCGTCCTCATTCTGGGTGCCAGTGGTGGTGTGGGCACGGCTTGCGTCATTTTGGCCAAGCTGCTCGGCGCAGAAGTCATTGCTTGCGCCGGTAGCGACGCCAAGGGCGAACAACTGCGCAAAATCGGCGCCGATCACGTCATCAACTACCGCGAGACCGACTTCTCGAAGTGGGCGATCGCGCAATACGGCAAACCTCAACGCCGCAACAACGAAGGCGGTGTCGACGTCGTCATCAACTTCACCGGTGGCGATACCTGGGTGCCGTCGCTGAAGTGCCTCAAGCGCGGAGGCACGCTGTTGGTATGCGGCGCCACGGCAGGCCATGACCCCAAAGAAGACTTGCGTTATGTGTGGAGCTTCGAGCTGAACATCAAGGGCTCGAACAGCTTCTACGACGACAACCTGAAAGCCCTGCTGGACATGGTCGCCGACGGCAGCATCAAGCCCGTCATCGACCGCGTGGTACCGCTCGAGCAGGCCGCCGAAGGCCTGGCCCTGATCCGCGACCGCGAAGTCCTGGGCAAAGTCATCGTCACGCCCTGAGCCCCCACACCTTCTCCACTATTTTTCGAGTAAACACACATGAGCGAAACCACACTCCCCACCAAGGAAGATATCCAGGCCCGCCTGCGTCGCGGCCCGTACCATGAATGGCTGGGCATCGAAGTCCTGTCCGTGGCCGAAGGGGAAATCGAACTCTCGGCCAAATGGCGCGAAGAATGGGTGGTCAATGTCGAGGGTGGCTACACCCACGGCGGCATTCTGGCGGCACTGGTCGACCTGACGGCCGACTGGGCCCTGGTGTCACAAACCGGGCGCGGCGTACCGACCATCGACCTGCGTGTCGACTACCATCGCGCCGCCCTGCGCGGCGATCTGCGGGCCAAGGGCAAAGTCATCAAGTTCGGCTCCCAGGTCTCGATCGCGGAAGCCTACGTGTATGACGCCGACGGCAAGCTGCTGGCCAGCGGTCGCGGCGCCTATTCGACGCCCAAGCCCAAGGCTTGACGACTCGGCGCGCCCGACCCAACGGCCGGGCGCGCCTCATCACGCTGAATTTCAATCTTTCTTCCTGCTGTCACGCAGTCCATATCATGACTACTCTGAAGAACCTGGGCGATTTGATAGATCCGCACGCCAATCCACAGCAAATCGCACTGATTGGACTGGATAGCGACGCGGGTTCGTCCGGGACTGCGCAGCAATACACCTATGCCCAGGTCGATGACCTCGCACGCGGCGTCGCCCAGGCGCTACGAGCTCAGGGCTTTCAGCCAGGTGACCGCATTGCCATCCTGGCCGCAAATTCAGTGCCCTACATCGCCACGGTGCTGGGCATCATGCGCGCGGGTCTGGTCGCCGTGCCGGTCAACTTCAAGTTCCCGCCCGTGCTCATCGACTATGTGCTGAAAGATAGCGGCGCACGGCTCGTCCTGCATGATCAAGCGCGCACCGCGGCGATCCCCGACGACATCCCTCGCGTCGCGCTGGATACACCGGACTTTGACGCCTGGCGTCGCGCAGGCGAGGCCCCATCTTACGTGCCCGATGAAGACGATACCGCCATCATCCTCTATACGTCGGGCTCCACCGGCAAACCCAAGGGCGTCCTGCTGTCTCATGCCGGCCAATGGTGGACGGTACAGACTCGCCGGAAAGCCACATCACTGGCCGCCGACCGCGCCCTGATCGCTGCACCGCTTTATCACATGAATGCCCTGGCCCTGGCACTGCTCTCATTGGCCAGCCACGCCACAACAGTCTTGTTGCCGCAGTTCACCGCCACCGCCTACATCGACGCCATCAGCACCTACCGCTGCACCTGGTTGACGGCGGTCCCTCCCATGATTGCCATGATGCTGCGCGAGCGCGATCTGCTGGCGCGCACCGATCTCTCCTCGGTCAAGGTCATTCGCATGGGATCGGCGCCGGTCAGCGCAAGCCTGTTGACGCAGATTCACGCCATGTTCCCCGCCGCGCGCGTTATCAATGCCTATGGCACCACCGAGGGTGGCCCGGTCGCCTTTGGTCCACACCCGCAAGGCCTGCCCACACCGTCGATGTCGGTCGGCTACCCGCACCCCTTGGTATCCATACAACTGATGCCGGGACCGGACGACGGCCCGGATCAGGGCATTCTGACCTTGCGCAGCCCCGGCTTGATGCAGGGATACCACCAGCGTCCGGATTTGACGTTGCCCTTCACGGCAGACGGCCACTACATCACCGGCGACGTTTTTCGTCGTGACGCGGACGGCTTTTACTTCTTTGTCGGCCGGCGCGACGACATGTTCGTCAGCGGTGGCGAGAACATCTATCCCGGCGAGGTCGAAAAAATGCTCGAACAGCATCCCGCTGTTCAACAAGCAGCCGTGGTACCTGTCGATGATGACATCAAGGGAACCAAGCCGGTGGCGTTCGTTATACTTCGCGAAGGCCAAGAAGTGGACACCGAGCAGATCAAGCAATATGCGCTGGCAAATGCCCCCGCCTATCAGCACCCGCGCCAAGTCTGGTTCGTTGACGCCCTGCCCCTGGCATCCACCAATAAGATCGATCGCCATCAATTATTGGCCGAAGCCGCCAAACGCTTGAGCGAAGACACCCAACACGCAAACTGACCTCTCTCTGTATCGCCACCACGCCCCCACTGGGACGTCGACCCCACATTGACACAAAAGGACTCACTATGCGCTTTACGCTGCTCAGTCTCACGACCGCGGTATGCGCGATCGCCCCACTCGCGCCTGCCCATGCACTAGACGAAGTCACCGTCGCGCTCGCGGTGCCGCTCGCGGTCCATGACGGCGCGACCTACGCCGCCGCAGACGAACTGGGTTTCTTCAAAGACGAAAATCTCGACGTCAAAACCATCGTATTTCAAGGCGCGGGCGCGCTCCTGCCGCAAGTCGCCGCCAAACGGGTCACGTTCGGTTATCCGACCTCAGAGCCCGTCATCTCCAGCTATTTCAGCGGAAAAGACGTGCTGCCGCTACGCTATTTTTATAATGGCGTTCCCGTCAATACGATGGAGTTTGCCGTACTGGCTGACTCATCGATCAAGACGATCGAAGACCTGAAAGGCAAGCAAATCGGCGTGGGCGCACTGACCTGGGGCACGATCCCGGGCGGCCGCGCCGCCCTGCGTACGGCCGGCCTGACGCCGGGCAAGGACGTCGAGTATGTCGCGGTCGGCGCGCTGGCATCGGGCTTTCAGGCCCTGAAAACGAAACGTGTCGACGCGCTGAACTTCAACAGCAGTTGGAACGATATGCTCGAGATGTCGGGCACCAAGATCCACCGCGTCGCGTACCCCAAGGTCTTTGGTGAAACGGCCGGCAACGGCTTCATCACGCATACCGACAATTTCCGCGATCACCCCGACCTGCTGGTGCGCTTTGCGCGAGCCTACACCAAGGGCCAGATCGCCTGCCAGGCGAACCCCGAATACTGCGTCCACGCCTTCTGGCGCGCCAACCCGCAGGCCAAACCGTCGGGCAACGTTGACGAGGCCCGTGCACTGGCCGACGCCACCACGCTGCTGTCGCGCCGCCTGGATCGTGTGCTGAACCACGTCGATGGCCAGCCTCGCGTCCCCGGCCAATACGATCTCAAGGCCATTCAACAAGGCATTGAGACCATGGCAAAAGCCGGCGAGTATCCCTCCGCTGACGTACCCATCGAAAATATTTTCTCGAACGAACTGATCACGCAGATCAATGACTTCGACGCTGAAGCGGTGCGCCAGCAAGCCCGGAGCGCAAAATGAATCATCCCCACATTGTGGTCAGCCCCGCCGACGCGGCGGTGGATGTCCGCAGGCAAATTCAACTGACCGGCTTTGAGCCGGGTCCGGTGCGTGTCACCGCGACATTGACGCATCCCGATGGCAGTACCTGGCGCAGCACGGCCGACTTTGTGGCGGGTGCGGACGGTATCGTAGACCTCGATGCGCAAGTCCCCACGCAAGGCGACTGGGCCGTTGCTGACGCCATGGCGACCGTCTGGTCGCTCGTACGTCAGACCCTGCCCTCGAACCCCGCGCGCTCCGAAGAAACCGACACTCTGACGGTGCATCTGGCCGCCCAGAACGATCAGGGTCAACAGGCCCAGGCACAACTCATACAGCGTTTTATCGTCGAGGGTGTCACCCGTCGCGAAATCTCGGAATCGGGACTTGTCGGTACCGTGTTCGAACCTGCCCAACCCGGCCCCCATCCTGCCATCATTGTCATGAATGGCTCGGGCGGCGGCATCCCTCGGCAGCGGGCGGCACTGTACGCGGCCCGGGGTTACACCGCCTTCGCATTGGGATACTTCAAAGCGCCGGGCCTGCCCAATAGCATCGGAAACATGCCGCTGGAATATTTCCAGCAAGCCCTGAGCTGGGTACATCAGCACCTGCAACCTGCACATGGATTCGTCGCCATTACCGGTCAATCGCGCGGCGGCGAACTCTCACTGTTGCTGGCGTCGCGCTTGCCGGATCAGATCAGTGCCACCATCGCCTATGTCCCCAGCTTTGTGATCCACGGCACCTTGCGTGCCGGCGAGCCGGGCCAAGCACCGGACTCGCCAGTCTGGACATGGCAAGGCAAACCCCTGGCCAATGTCTGGCAGAACAACCCTCAAGCCGACTGGACAGCCTTTGACCAGCGTCCGGTAAACGACCAACCCGTCAGGCAGGAGCCCGCATTTCATACCCCGATGCGCAATCCTGACGCAGTGGCCGCGGCGCGTATTCCGATCGAACAGATTCAAGGGCCGGTCATGCTGGTATCGGGTACTGACGATGGTTTCTGGCCATCCTCCTGGTACAGCGAACAGATCGAAAAAATGTTGCGCGAACACGGACACGCCTGGCCGGTCGAACACGTGCGTGGCGAAGGCGCGGGCCACGCGATTGGCCTGCCCAACTTGCCGACGACCCTGATTGCCAAGCCGCATCCGGTCGCCCAAGTCGTATTGACCGGCGGTGGCACGCCCGAGGCCAATGCGCGCGCCAATACGACATCGTGGTCTCGCGTCCAAACGTTCCTGGCCGCCGCCGTGCGTGCACACGCGGAGTCACGTACTCAGGCCGACACGGGCACACCCGGCCAGGTGTCCTCATGAGCGCCAATCTGAGCCTCAATGGCGTGGGGCTTACTTATCCCACGCGCAACGGCGTCATCGAGGCTTTGCAAGGGATCGACCTGCAGATCGAAGCCGGTGAATTCGTCGCCGTACTGGGGCCGTCCGGCTGCGGCAAATCCACGCTTTTAAAGCTGGCCGCCGGCTTGCTGCCGGCCACCGAAGGCGAACTGCGCCTGGGCGACGAACGCATCCTGCGACCGAGTCGCCGCGCGGGCGTCGTTTTTCAAAAACCGAATCTGCTGCCCTGGAAAACCGTACTGGACAACGTGCTCTTGCCCGCCACGACGCTCCGACTCCCCATGGCCCCGGCGCGTCAGCGCGCACAAGCGCTACTGGAATTAGTGGGCCTCTCGGGCTTTGCCAAAAACTACCCCTACGAGCTATCCGGCGGTATGCAGCAGCGCGTCGGCATCGCCCGGATGCTGCTATCCGATCCCGACTTGCTGCTGATGGACGAGCCTTTTGCGGCCCTGGATGCCCTCAGCCGCGAAGCGCTGACGCTGGAACTGCAACGCATCTGGAGCACCCAGCAAAAATCCGTGCTGTTCATTACGCACAGCATTCCGGAGGCCGTTTTCCTGGCGGATCGCATCCTGGTGATGTCCCCTCGTCCGGGACGCATTATTGAAGACTATTGCCCAGACCTGCCGCGGCCACGCACACTGGAAACCCTGAACGACGCGGACTTCACCGCAGCCTGCCATCACTTGCGACGCCATTTCACTCATGCTCAAGCGACTTGATTTCACCGCGTTCCTGTACCCGCTCATCAGTCTGGCTGTCTTGGTGCTGGTGTGGCATCTGGCGATACAGATCTTCGTCATTCCGGATTATCTGCTACCACCGCCGTCGGCCGTATTCTCCGCGCTATACAATGGTCTGGTGTCGGGCGAGCTTTGGCCGCACATCGCCACCACCCTTGGGGAAACCCTCAGCGGCTACGTCATCGGCTGCGGCCTGGCCGTGCTGATGGGTGCCCTGCTGGCAGAATCACGCACCTTTGAGCGATTTCTGTATCCCCTGCTCATCGGCCTGCAAGCCATGCCCAAAGTCGCGCTGGGTCCAATTATTCTGGTGTGGTTCGGATTCGGCATGGCCTCCAAAGTGGTATTGGTCGCGCTGGTCTGCTTCTTCCCGTTATTTGTCAACACGGTCAACGGGATCAAGCGCACCGATCCCGAGTTGCTGGACGCCTGCCGCGCCTTTTCAGCATCGCGCCTGTACTTGTTGCTGCACGTCAAGCTGCCCGCCGCATCCGGAGAAATTTTCTCCGGCTTGCAGATCGGTGTGTCGCTGGCACTGATCGGCGCAGTGGTCGGAGAATTCCTCTCCGCGCAACAAGGCCTGGGATATCTGATCGCCTCGGCGTCAGTCAGCATGAGTCTATCGACCATGTTCTCGGGTGTGTTGTTGTTGGCCGTGATCGGTCTCACGGGTTCGCTGATCATGCGGGCAATACACCGCCGCGTCGTGTTCTGGGAAGCCCGATCCCACAACTCGGGTCGATAGTCGACATCGAGTGCGCCGGTGTCGGGGCCTGCCGGCTAACAAGCCGCTCGCCTGCCGACCCCATAAAACATTTAGTTGGAACCGATTCTGTGGCGTGAGTTACTCACGCCACAGAATCGTCGAGCATCCCCTGACAGCCTGAAAATCGCTCGGCGACAGCAACATGATCGCCACTCTTTCAAGGCTCGTTTCACATGCTCCCCTTTCCCTTTGCCGCGATCCTCCCCCACAGTGCGCACGTTAGCGCGGTTGCCGCGGCACCGGTCGTCGCGCCATCGTCCACCATCGGCGTCGGCGCAATCGTGCTCGACGCCGTCATCACCAACGATGTCGACGCGCTTCGGACACTCCTGCAGGCGTTTCCCGCTTATGCCAATGCCGTCGATGACGACGGGATCACCGTATTGATGGTCGCCGCGCAACGTGGCCGGGTGGAAATCATCGAAATCCTGTGCCGAGCCCACGCATCGGTGAACGCCCAAAGCCAAGACGGGATGTCGGCATTTCTATTCGCGGCCGCGCACGACCAAGTCGACGCCATGGAAACGTTGTTGGATTATGGTCCAGAGGTCGAGGCGACCACCGCGACCGGCAATAACGCGCTGACGATCGCCGCCGAACGCAACCAGATGTCAGCCGCCGTTTTTCTGCTCGAACTAGACATGCCGGTAAACGCCGCCAATCACGAGGGAGACACCGCGATGCATCTCGCCGCGCACAACGACCATCCGGACATGATGGACATACTGCTTCAGTTCGGTGCCGATATCAATCAGACCAATCATCAGGGGCGCACCTCGGCCATGCACGCGGCCGCAAACGATTGCGCCCGGGCGCTCTCCTGGCTGGCGGCCGAGCGGGCCGACCTCGACGTCCAGGACGTCGACGGGCTTACCGCATTGCGGCATGCCGTCAACAATGATCACGATCTGGTTGCCTATCTCTTGTTGATTGCCCACGTCGATCCCAATATCGCAGACCATCACGGACACACGCCCATCATGCAGGCGACGCGGCAAGGCAACCTGCATACACTAGAAAACCTGACGCAGTATCGCGCGAACGTCAACGCGTCAGACGCGGCGGGCAGGACTGCCCTGATAATCGCTGCGGAAAATGGCAATCTGCCTATCGTGCGACGTCTCGTTGCGGCGGGGGCGAACTTGAACGCCATCCTGGACCGTTCTCACCAATCCGCCATGGACTTGGCCCGCAGAAATGGTCATACGGCGGTCTCCCTATTCTTGAAACGCGTCGGCGCGACGGAGTCTCCCTCGAGAGACCCCGATCGTGATTGAGCTTGAAACCAATGTCATGGTAGGGTTTTGTTTCATTGCGCACCGAGACAGTAGAGATCAACGGGGAAAACAGACTACCCTGTCTTAAGCGTCATTCGATCTCAGTGCCTTTGACTCCACCCCCATAAGGAGCCGTTCATGGCTATCACCGTTGCCGATTATCTCGCCACCACTCTCGCGAACGCAGGCGTCCAGCGCATATGGGGGGTGACGGGAGACAGCCTGAATGGTCTCAATGACAGCTTGCGACGACTCAATCGAATTGAATGGATGCATGTCCGCCACGAGGAGACCGCCGCTTTTGCCGCGGGCGCGGAGGCTGCGATCACCGGTTCGCTAGCGGTATGCGCCGGCAGTTGCGGCCCCGGGAACTTGCACCTGATCAATGGCCTGTTTGACTGCAAGCGCAATCACGTCCCCGTATTGGCCATCGCTGCGCACATTCCGTCATCAGAAATCGGCCTGGGTTATTTTCAGGAAACCCATCCTCAAGAGCTATTTCGCGAATGCGCGGATTTTGTGGAGCTTGTCTCCAGTCCCGCGCAATTGCCCGGCGTGCTGAATCGTGCCCTGAATACCGCCATTGGCAAGCAGGGCGTCGCCGTTCTCGTGATCCCCGGAGACGTGGCACTGGCGGATTCACCCCTCGAGGCAGCATTGCAGCCAGCGCTGCCTGTGGCGCCGCATATCGTGCCACCCGCGGCCGACATTCAGCGCCTTGCCTCGCTATTGAATGGCGACAAAGCAATCACCATTCTCGCGGGCAGTGGTTGCGCGGGCCATCACGATGCCGTGGTGGCGTTAGCCGAACGACTCAAAGCGCCGGTGGTACATGCGCTGCGCGGCAAGGAACATGTGGAATGGGACAACCCCTATGACGTTGGCATGACCGGCCTGATCGGCTTTTCCTCTGGCTATCACGCCATGGAAAACGCGGACGTGCTGCTCATGCTGGGCACCGATTTCCCCTATAGAAATTTTTATCCTGAAAAAGCGCAAATCATTCAGATCGACCGCGATCCCGCGGCACTTGGCCGGCGGGCGATGTTGACAATGGGCCTTGTCGGGGATGTCGGAGATACGATCGCGGCGTTGATGTTTTTACTAGAGGAACGACAGGAACGTACGTTTCTGGATGCGGCCGTTGACCACTACAAAAAAGCCCGTAAAGCACTGGATGATCTGGCGAGCCCGTCACCCGTGGGGCGTCCGATCCATCCGCAATATCTCGCACGGCGCATCAGCGATTTAGCGGCGGAGGACGCGATATTCACGGCGGATGTCGGCACGCCGACGGTCTGGGCGGCACGTTACCTTGGCATGAATGGAAAGCGTCGCCTCCTGGGTTCGTTCAATCACGGGTCAATGGCTAACGCCATGCTGCAGGCGATTGGCGCGCAAGCCGCCGCCCCTGCGCGACAAGTTGTCTCGCTTTCCGGTGACGGCGGGTTCACCATGATGATGGGGGACTTCATTACCCTGTCTCAGTTGAACCTGCCCGTGAAGATTGTCGTGTTCAACAACGGTTCGCTCGGCTTCGTGGCGATGGAGATGAAAGCAGGAGGCTATCTCGACACGGGCACCGATCTCGAGAACCCGGATTTCGCGGCCATGGCGCAGGCAATGGGCATCAAGGGCATCCGAGTCGAAGCCTCGGCCGATCTGGATGGCGCACTTCGCGAGGCGTTCGCGCATCCGGGACCCGCCCTGGTCGACGTCGTGACCGCGAAACAGGAATTAGTAATGCCACCCAAAATCAAAGCCGATCAGGCCAAGGGCTTCAGCCTCTATATGCTGAAGGCCATTATCAGTGGCCGTGGTGACGAAGTGGTCGAATTGGCAAAGACCAACTTTCTTCGATCATGAGGCCGGCGTTGTGTAAGCACCTGGCATGCGCCGCGTCACCGATACGCCTGAACCTGGCTGGCCCGCCCCTTACCCCGCTTTGTCAGCCACGTCCTTGGGAACAGCCGCTTCATTCATGAAGCGGGCCATGCGCACGTCCAGGTCGGTCACGCCGCCAGCCGAATGCGTGGTCAACACCACATCAACGCGGTTGTATACGTTGAACCATTCCGGATGATGATCGAGCTTCTCGGCCTGCATGGCCACGCGCGTCATAAAGCCAAAAGCGGCGTTGAAGTCCTTGAACTGGAAGCTTCTCTGTATAGCATCTCGTTCGGCGTGCGCTTGCCAACCGGGCAGTCCAGGCAGCACAGCCTGTGCACCAAGGCGCGGCAAAGAGGGCTTGTTCATAATAAGTCTCCTAAAAAACACGACCACTGAGGCGCGCGAGAAAGACGGCAATGTGCGGACTGAAGTGATCCAGGACCTACCGTTTGCAGCCCTCAGTGGCGGGACGCTGGCGGTTTAGTCCGCCGACCGGCGCAGCAGGGCACGGCGCACGCATTCGATCGTCCAGATCCACATAGCCGTGCCAACGACCTCCGAAATGAGTCCCGCCGACCCCATATCCCACGGAAGCGGCGCGACGCCCAACAACGGAAGCACGATGCCATGCGCCCCCACCGTGGCGACCAGCCATCCGAATGGTACCCCCCACCAGACGCCAGCCTTTGGGCACCGTTCCACCAGCCAGACATACGCCAGCGCGATGACGATCGAGAACAGGATATGGAACCCGTTGCCGCCCCAATTCACCACAGTTTGATTAAAGACATAGTTCATTGTCGCCGCATCAAAGCCCATCATGTCGAGCAGACCAATCGGCGGCGGCACCGCGGTGGGCAACCGGGGAGGAAGCACGGTTTCCACCCCGGACTTGACCATTGCGGAAATAATACCGGCGACGATGCCCACGCCGACCAGTGTGCCTAGCGCGTTCTTGCGTGGGTGAAACATGTCAGATGCCTGCACGATAATTTCCTCTAAGAAAGAGCCCGGGCTATTGGCCCAACACAAAGACCTCCGTGTTTTCAGAGCATAACCTGCTCATGTAATCTGACAGAGACTTTGTCGTCGCCTCTTTGCCGTTTGGCGTACCGCAGCTTCCCACGTCATCCGGTTATTCAATTCGCACTTTTAAAGTGCTGGCAAAGCCAAGCCCCCGAAAACTGAAGCCGCCAGGGGCTGATCAGCCTGATGTGCGGCCGTCGTCAATACCAGTTGCATCCTGTCGATGGGGAAATAACAGACAGTGGTCCGGGCGGTAAGCGGGTATCAATGCCAGCGGCGCGAACTTCGGGTTAGCCTGTATTGACCCATGGCAATCCGGTCCCTAGAATTTAATTCATGACTTACCTGCGCGCAGCATCGCGCTCAGGCAGCGGCAATAATTGCCGCTTACACATTTAGGTTGGCTATAGAAGCCCTCGACTTTCACGCTTACGCGTGGTCGAGGGCTTTTTTGTTTTTGGAGATCGAATGGACACCTATCCCGCCGGGCACGATGCCGGCATGCCCGCGTATCCCGACACGCTCATTGCCTGCGTGCAGATGCACCCCACCATAGGCGACGTAGCCGCTAACCTGGCGCGTTCCACCACGCTCATCGAAGACGCCGCTGCCCGCGGCGCCAAGCTGGTCGTGCTGCCTGAACTGGCCAATACCGGCTACATGTTCGCCAGCCGCGACGAAGCCTATGCCCTGGCCGAGCCCGTGCCGTCGGGCCCGTCGTCGCAAGCCTGGATCGCACTGGCCAAACGCCTAGGCATCTTCCTGGTGGCGGGCATTACCGAACGCGACGATGACAAACTGTACAACTCAGCCATTGTCGCCGGTCCGCAAGGCTATCTTGGCACCTATCGCAAACTGCACCTGTGGGGCGATGAAAACCTGTTTTTCGAAGTAGGAAACCTGGGCCTGNCGGTGTTCGACACCGGCATCGGCAAGCTGGCCGTGGCTATTTGCTACGACGGCTGGTTCCCCGAAGTGTTCCGTCTGCAGGCCATGCAAGGCGCGGACATCGTGGCCGTGCCCACCAACTGGGTGCCCATGCCTGGGCAAACGCTGGAAGGTCCCGCCATGGCGCATTCGTTGACCATCGCGGCGGCGCACAGCAATGGCCTGACCATCGCCTGCGCGGATCGTGTCGGCGTGGAACGCGGACAACCATTTGTAGGCCGCAGTCTGATCGCGGGATCGCAAGGATGGGTCGTGGCTGGCCCCGCTAGCCACGATCAGGAAGAAATCCTGATCGCCGCCGTGAACCTACGGAAAATACGGTATAGCCGGCAATTAAACGCCTTCAACCACGTGCTGCGCGACCGCCGTGCCGACGTGTACGACCCCATGCTGGGCAGCGACTACACGCGTTCGGCACGCTAATCGCGATCGCGCCCACCGGCAACCAGCAACTGCAACATCGCATCGTAGTCTCCGTACCACCTTCAATGCAAAACCAAACGGCGCACCGCCCCCAAGGAGAAACCTCATGAAATCCGTATCACGTTTATTGCGTGCCGGCGCCACGGCCGCCGCCCTGGCCGCGGCGTATGCCGCCATGATCCCCGCCGCCCAGGCTGCCGACCCCATACGCATAGGCGTCCCGGTCGGACTGTCGGGCGCCAACAGCGTCGTGGCACCCGCGGTCGTGCAATCGTCGCAACTAGCCGTAGATGAAATCAACGCAGCCGGCGGCATATTGGGTCGCAAGGTCGAACTGGAAATCGCCGACGACGGTTCGGGCGCCATCGGTGCGCAAAAAGCGTACGACACGCTGGTGTTTCAGAAAAAAGTCGACGCCATCATCTCCATGGAAACGAGCGCGGCCCGTAACGCCGCGCTGCCCATCGTGAACCGCGGCAAGGTGCCGTATATCTACACGTCGTTCTACGAGGGCCGTTCGTGCAACCGGTGGATGCACGTCAATGGGTGGGTGCCGGAACAGCAGGTCGCACCCATCGTCGACCACTTCATGAAGGAACAAAAAGCCAAGACGTTCTTCCTGGTGGGAAGCGACTATGCATTTGGCCGCGGCATGCTGGGCTTCACGCGCCAATACATCGAAAAACAAGGCGGCAAGGTCGTAGGCGAAGAATACCTGCCTATGGACGGCAGCGACTGGACCACAGTAATTTCCAAAATACGGTCGGCCAAGCCCGACGCGCTGATCAGTTCCACCGCCGGCGGCGGCCCGAATGTCAGCCTGGCCAAACAGGTCAAGGGCGCAGGCCTGACCATGCCGTATGGCAACCTGGCCATCGACGAAGGCACGGCCAAGACCATGGGCGAAACGGCGAACGGCATGTACATGTCGGCATCGTACCTAACCAGCATCGACAGCGCCGCGAACAAGAAATACCTGGACGGCCTGAAAGCGAAGTTCGGCAGCGACACCAAGACCGCCAATGAATTGTCAGAACCGCAATACGAAGGTTTTTTCCTGTACAAGGCCGCCGTTGAAAAAGCCGGCAGCCTGGACGGGAAAAAAGTCGTCGATGCATTGAGCCAGGTGTCCTTCGACGGCCCGCGCGGTCCGGTACAAATGGACAAGCAACGCCACGCCGCGCTGTCGATGCGCCTGGGTCAGGTGCAGGCCGACGGATCGATCAAGATCCTGCAGACGTTCGACAAGGTCGACCCGGGCGCGCAGTGCCCGAATCTGAAGTAAGCACGGCTAGTCATAGCGCGGCTTGCGGCGGGGCCGGCCAGGCGCACCATGCGCCACCGGTTACCTGCCGTGCAATGGCACGCGCGGGAGAACACTATGGGTATGTTGCTGGATATTCTTAGCACCGCGGCGATGCTGTATATCGTCACCGCCGGGCTGATGATGATTTTCGGAGTCATGAAGATCGTCAATTTCGCCCACGGCGCCATCATCACGCTGGGCAGCTACGCCAGCTTCGTGGTGACGCGCTTGGGGCTAGATCCCTGGATCAGCTTGCCATTCGCGCTGGTCGTGGGCGTGGTCACAGGCATGCTAGTTGAATGGCTGATCGTGCGGCCGCTCTACAAGCGCCCGCTGGATGCCATCCTGGCCACGTGGGGTCTGGGTATCGTCATAGGCCAGGCCATCACCATCAGCTTTGGCCGTGAAGTCCAGTTCGTGGATTCGCCGGTCCAGGGGGCGCTGTCGGTGCTGGGCACCGAATATTCCGCGTACCGCTTGCTGCTGATCCCGATCGCAGTGGCGCTGTGCCTGCTGATGACGGCGTTGCTGAGCGGTACGCGCTTTGGCGTAAAGACCCGCGCCGTCATCATGAACGAAGACCTGGCCAAAGGGCTGGGCATCCATTCAGGACGCATCCGCTTCATGACCTTCAGTCTGGGCGCGGGCCTGGGCGCGCTGGCGGGCGCGTTGATCACCCCGCTGTCCAGTGTGGACCCAAACATGGGACTGCCTTGGTTGATCAGCGCATTCATGCTGGTCATGGTATCGGGCCATTCCATGGCCAGCCTGCTGTTGACCTGCGTGGTGTTTGGCGCCGTCCAGGTCGTAGTCAGCACCGTCGTCAGTCCCATCCTGGGCGGCGTCACGATTGCCGTGCTGGCCGCATTGACGCTGCGTATACGACCCCAAGGATTCGCCCATGACTGACCGCGCCTATTCCGATCCGGCTGCACGAAACCACGGCGCCGACTCAGCCGCGCATGCCGGCTTGCGTGCCACCTCCGGGGACGCCACCCCCGACACTGCGGCTCGTCGCACCCGTCGCGCCAGCGAATTGGGCTGGCTGGCCGCGATCTGCCTAATCCTGACCGTTGCCGGCCCGTGGCTGTTCGACACGTACTTGCTGAACATCTTGATCAAGGCCTTGTTCTTTGCAATCGCGGCCGTCACCGTTGATTTGCTGTGGGGCTATACCGGTTACCTGACCTTTGGTCAGTCCGCGTTTTTTGGCGTGGGCGCATATGCCGCGGGGTTGGTGTTTACGCATTTGGGATTCTCGCCCGGCATGGCCTGGCTGGCATTCGCGGCCGCGCTGGGTGCCGCGGCGATTGTCGCGGCCGTCACTGGATGGCTGTCGTTCTATCGCGGTGCATCGCCTTTTTTCGCCACGGTCATTTCGCTGGTGCTACCCATCGTGCTGACACAACTGGCGTTGTCGGGCGGCACGTTCACCGGATCGTCATCGGGCTTGACCGGCTACGAAACGTTCGACCTGTCGCTGGAAGCCTGGTATGTGATCGCCGCGCTGTCCTTGTCCGTCATTGCCTTGCTGGCCTGGGTCGCGGTGCGCAGCGACGGTGGCCGTTTGCTGGTGGCGTTGCGCGACAACGAATCGCGCTGCGCCTACCTGGGCATGAACACCGCGTCGATTCGCATTGCGCTGCTGGTCGTGTGCGGCACGGTGGCCAGCGCGGCGGGCTTTGGGTACGGCGCATTCAGCGGCGTGGTCGCGCCCGAACTGGCTGGTTTCGTATTTGGCACCGAACTGATCATCTGGGTAGCGCTAGGCGGGCGCGGCACGATCTGGGGGCCGGTCATCGGCACCATAGCCATCAACGTGGCCGCATCGTATTTAAGCGGCAGCATGCCATTTGTGTGGCAACTGATCCTGGGCGTGGCATTCATTGCCGTGATCCTGCTGTTGCCACGCGGGCTGCTGCCCTTGTTGCTGGCGCTACTGGGCCGCCGCACGGCCGCCGCGCCCGCCCCAGACCTGCGTTCGCGGGCAGTGACCGTCAGTGCTGGCATGCCAGGCGCATCGGCATTAACGGGGATGTCGGCATCCGCGGTGCAACCGGCCAGCCGCGTGGCCCTGTCGTCGACCAGCGCCACTGCCTCGGCCCTGACGATGCACGGCGTGGCCAAGCACTTTGGCAGCCTGAAGGTGCTGGAAGGCATAGACCTGCAGGCCGACGGCGGCGAGCTACTGGGTCTGATCGGTCCGAACGGCGCTGGCAAGACCACGTTGATGCGCTGCATCAGCGACGGCCAGGAACGTTCGGCAGGCACCATCCAATTGTGCGGCCACGACATTGCGCACCATGCCCCCGATCGATGCGTGCGATTCGGCCTGGGCCGCAAGTTCCAGAACGCCAATGTGTTCGATACATTGACGGTGGCGGAAAGCCTACGCATAGCGTCCACGCTGCGCGCAGCGCCATCGTGGCTAAAACGCGCGCCGCACCTGGCATTGCCGGACTACGCGCTGGAAGTCCTGCGCACCACCGGACTGGACCGCAAGCTGGACACCATCACGCACGACTTGTCCCACGGCGAGCAGCAGGCGCTGGAACTGGCCATGGTGCTGGCGCTGGAACCGCGCGTCATCCTGCTGGACGAGCCCACCGCGGGCCTGACCAAGACCGAACGCACGCAGATCGGGCAAGTACTGTCGTCGCTGGCCCATACCTATGGATTGTGCTGCCTGCTGGTAGAACACGACCTGGATTTCGTGCAGGAGGTCGCCACGCGTATCGTGGTGCTACACCAGGGCCGCATCGTCATGCAAGGCAGCTTCAAAGACGTGGTGGAATCGGAGCTTGTGCGCACCATCTACGCCGGCACGGCGCAAACCGCCATGGGCACGGACGCCGAAAACCTGCAACGCCAGGCGGGGCAACACAGTGCGCCGGATGCGAGCACCCCATCCGCGTCCGCGCTCATCCGCCCACAAGGAGCCTGACGCAATGATCACGTCCACCTACACCCTGAGCATCGACCGCGTCGCCAGCGGCTACAAGTCTTCTATCGTGCTACAGGACATTTCGCTATCCATCCAGGCTGGTGAATCCGTAGCCTTGCTGGGCAAAAACGGCATGGGCAAAAGCACCTTGCTGAAAACCATCATGGGCTACCTGCCCAAAAAACGCGGCAGCGTGCACCTGGCCGACCGCGACGCCACCCGCATGCCGCCTTACCAGATCGCGCGTTGCGGCGTGGCGTATGCCGCGCAGGAACAACCGCTGTTCCAGGACTTGAGCATTCGCGACAACCTGCGGTTAGGATTGGCCAACGACGGCCAGTTTGACGAACGCTTCGACAGCGTGACCGAAGTTTTTCCCGTATTTCGCTCGCGTTTGCGGCAACACGCAGGCACCTTGTCGGGCGGCGAACAGAAAATGCTGCTGGTGGCGCGCGCGCTGATGATGCGACCCACCTTGCTATTGCTGGACGAAATTACTGAAGGGCTGCAGCCTTCGGTCATAGACCGACTGGCGCAGGCCCTGTTGTGGGAACGCGAACGCCGTGGCACCACCATGCTGATCGTCGAACAGAACGTAGCGTTCGCGCTGAAAGTCGCTGACCGGTACTTGATGTTGAAGCAAGGCAGCATCGTCGACCAGGGCCATGTGCACGAGCCCGACGCGGCGACGCGCATCTTTGAGCATTTAAAGGTGTAACGCGCGCAGCGCATCTGGATGACCATGCATCTAGGTGTGGGCCTTGCTGTGAATCTGCCTATGCATCCGTCCGAGCGCGCTTTCACGCAGCAACGCGCGGGCGCGGTATGCTGCGGGAACATGCGCGTCGCCTTGTTTTTCCGTGGAACGAATAATCATGACGTCCTCTACCCCTACCGCCCCCGACAGCCCAGGCTGGCGCGTGGGCGTACTGTATTCGCGCACCGGCGTATCCGGTATTACCGAATCGCAGCATTTTTTCGGCACCGTGTTGGCCATCGAAGAAATCAATGCGCTGGGCGGCGTGTTGGGGCGCATGCTGGATCCGGTGGCGTACGACCCGCGCAGTGACGCCGACGAATACCGGCGCCTGGCCGGCCGCTTGTTGCTGGACGATGAAATCAACGTGATTTTCGGCGCCTGCACGTCGCATTGCCGCAAGGCCATGCTACCGGTGGTCGAGCGCACCAACGCGCTGCTGTGGTATGCGTCGGTGTACGAAGGTTTCGAGTATTCACCCAACGTCATTTACACCGGCGCATCACCTAATCAAAGCAGCATGCAACTGGCCGCGTACCTGATGCAGCATTGCGGCAAGCGCATATTCCTGGTGGGTGCGGACTACATTTATCCCCGCGAAACCAACCGCATTCTGCGCGAAGCCGTCGAAGACCATGGCGGCGAAATCCTGGATGAAATTTACCTGCCACTGGGCTGTGCGGATAGCGACATTCACGACGTGATCCGCGATATCCAGGCCATAGATCCCGATGTGGTGTTTTCCACGCAAATCGGCAGCGACGCGCTGCGCTTCTACCGCCGCTTCCACGAGGTGGGCCTGCACGCACGGAACATCCCGATCGCCAGCCTGACCATGACGGAATCGGAAGTCCGCGAAATCGGCGCCGATGTCTGCATCGGCCACATCACGGCTGCGCCCTACTTCAACACGCTGCAGAATCCGCGCAACGATCACTTCCTGCAGCGCTGGCACGCACGATTCGGCGACCGCCCGGCCAGCGTATATTCCGAGGCCTCGTACAATCAGGTTCATTTGTTCGCGCGAGCATTGCAGCGTGTAGGCAGCCTGGACACACGCAAACTGGTGCAGGCCACGCATGACGTATCGCTGGATTCGCCCGAAGGTCCACTGTCCATCCTGGCCGAAAACAATCATTGCGTGTTGACGCCGCGCATAGGCGTGTGCGGACCCAATGGCCGTTTCGATGTGGTGTGGCAAAGCGCCGAACCCGTCAAGCCGGATCCCTACCTGACCACGTTCGGTCTGGACGAATTCTGGCTGAGGTAAGCATGGACCCTAGTCTTCGCCGCCTATATGAAGATCTGCGCAGCGTGGCCGTCGCCGTGGTGTACCCGCCCGGCGAAGACCGCGACCTGCTGATCGATCAGCTTCAGCGTATCGGCTGCCGCATCCATTTGTACTGGCCGTTCCCGGAGCATCCGCCCGCTGGCGCCGACGTCGTGTTCTTCCAGGTGTCGCAGGTGCTGCAGAACAGTTCCGCCTGGTGCGCCAGCGAGGTTGACGCCACGCTGATCGCACTGTCCGAATACGAAACGCCCACGACATTGAAACTGTTGCTAAAGACCAATGCCCACGGCGTACTGACACGCCCGTTCCGGTCGGCTGGGATCCTGAGCACACTGGTACTGGCGCGATCGGCCAAACAGTTCCAGAACCGCCAGCAAAATAAGATCGACAAACTCGAAGGCACCATCAAGTCACGGCGCGTCATCGAAAAAGCCATTCGCGTGTTGATGGATCACCAGCATCTGGGCGAACGCGAATCTTACGAACACATGCGGACCCGCGCCACGAAACTGCGTGTCAGCGTAGCCGAGGTGGCCGCCATGATCCTGGAAGCCAGCGAAGCCATGGAGAAACTGGGCCTGGGCGGCGCGAAGCCCAAGCCCCCGCGGTGATGTGCAGAGGCATGCGTCAGCTTGGCTGATTCCCATTCGGCGTACAGATAGCCAAAAGTTGTGGGTAATTGCAAGGTTTGCCGGCTGCTTACTTTAATTCGACGACGTTCTAGTTCGTAAGGACTGCTGATCCATACCCAGCAAGCACTGAATGACAGCTGTCCTGAACTGACCGACCACCATTCCGTACCAATCATCCTCCTCGACAAAAAAGCATCGGCGGAGCTCCTCCCGGACTTCATTCCGGAGGGCAGAATCCTCCGGTTCCTGGTTCATGTAGCACCAATGATCTGCGCGAAGCGCCTCGAGCATTCGCATTAGCGGTACCGTGCCGAATTCGAGTGCGATAGTCGCGCCCTGAGCCTGGGAACATTCCTCGCTCAACGCCCGCAGCATAGGCCCATTGATTTCGAACATGACCGAATCTGTACGAACCGGCGATATGACGTCCGCCCCCCACCAAGCGCTGGCAACTTCAAATTCCTGTGCTTTACCAATGAACACCTTTTCGCAGTTTCCTCTTGGGCCGAGTCCTGTATGAAGGTCTATCCAAGCAATCTGCTGCGCGGCCTTGGCACGGGTCCGAAGGAAATGACGAATGACAGAATTTGACCAGCTTGGGGACGTGCCTCCAAAAAAGAGTCCGTTCGGCACATCGTATTGCCCTCGGAAGAGAGTTTGGCCGTAATTGTCCTCCCCGATTTCGGCAATCCGACGCGATAACTGCGCGGCGTTTTTCTCGTCGGCAGGCCACGTTGTCGGCAGCAGCATGCTGGCAAGCTCCTGATACGCGTCGTTTTCAGGTAGGGTGCCGTTGAACGATAGGAAGTTTCGATTAACGTCAATATTGTCTTCATTGACACGACGGCCATAAGAAAACCCGTGCGGATTCACTGCGTGGATGATCGCAATAGCGACGCCCAGATCCTTCGCACGATCCAGCAACGAGTCGTCTTTAAGCAATGCAATCTGACACCCGGATCCGCAAAATCCTTCTACCCCATGTATTCCGGAGCTGACGATCAGCAGTCTATCGGCGTCTTCAGGACCTATCCACACAATGTCGGTGGCCAGTGCCTCATCGTGTAGCCCTCGCCTTGCAGGCAACACATTCTCAGTATGGCTCAGCTGGCGGTCACGCGCCGCAAGCAGAAACTTGTCTCTCGCCTCTTGATAGGTTGCCGAAAAACAATCAGGAATATGGATATCCAGCATCAGGCCCTCCTGAGAATGCTATCGGTAGACAAGCCCGCATTTCCAAGCGACAACTCAGTCTCATCAAGATTTTCACCAGTGCGGTCCCTGATCCAGAACAGAACAGCTGACGAGATCATAGTGATCACTAGTAGGTACCAGGCTGGTGCAAGCTTGTTGCCGGTTTCATGCACAAGCCAGGTGAGAACAAATGGTGAAAATCCACTGAAAACAGCGACGACGGTGCTGTACACCACCGACAGTCCGGTCGCACGAACGTGGCGAGGAAAAATTTCAGTCAACATGACTAACAGTGCCGGAAACTGTGACGTCAGAAAGACGCTAAGAACACCCACCAGCAGGTACAACTTCGGTGGTGAAGGCTCGGCAAGCAACCATAGAAACGCCGGAAACAACAATCCCAAAAGACACACTCGTGACCAGAAGATCATCGGTTTTCTCCCCCATCGATCAGCGAGGCGACCTGAGAGCGGCGCGACAATGAAATTGACGACACCAAACACGACACCGGCCCATACGCCTACGTGAACAGGAAGTTTCAACTCCCTGGCTGCGAATGTGGGGAGATAAAAAGCAATGATGTAAATACCTACGGTGCAAGAGACAAACAGCAGGCTCGCCTGAATCAACTCGCGCCAATAATCTGCAAATAGAATCCGTACCTTGGCCCGACGCTCAGAGCTATCGGCTCTTGGCCCGTTGTCGACATGCGTCTCGTGTAGCTGCCGGCGGATATACATGCCGACTGGCGCGATCACCATGCCTAGCACAAATGGCGCCCGCCAACCCCAACTATCTAGCGCGTCTGGCGGTAAATAAGAAATAATTGAGCTAGCGACAAATGCCCCGAGCATTACGCCCAGGCCTTGGCTGGCGACCTGCCAGCTCGCCATGAATGCCCGATCATTTCGTCCCGAATACTCGACCAGCAACGTAGTAGATGCACCGACCTCTCCGCCGGCTGAAAACCCCTGGATCAGCCGAGCTGTGACAATGACGAGCGGCGCAAGAACGCCAATCTGCGCAGGCGTTGGCGCAAACGCAATCATTGCGCACCCCAGGGCCATCAGGCTAATCGTCAGTCCCATGGCTTTCTTACGGCCATGTTTGTCAGCGTAACTACCAATCACAATACCGCCAAGCGGCCTTGCCAAGAATCCCACGCCAAATCCGGCAATTGCCAGCAGAATTTGTGCATAGGGGCTCAGCGATGGAAAGAAGACGCGTCCAATAGCGCTCGTCATGAACCCGTAAACCGTGAAGTCGTAGAACTCTAGCGCGTTACCAACGGTGATAGCTGTTATTGCTCGCCGTTTGCTCAACGGCTTACCCACAGTACTGGCTGTCTCGCCCATTTTTTTCCCCGAGGAGTTAGTTGTGGGCCATCCTAAACCTCGATCACACAGACGAAAAGACAAGCAGCGGTTGGCAGCGATAAGCAGTGCTTCTCACTTCTGAAGGCGATTGGCGTAAAACCGTAGGCAATCTAGAAAGTTCTGAGCAGCCGGTGTAAGAAAAGCATGCTTCCTGGTTACCACGCAAACCTCCAGGGGTGCCAACGCTTGCGTGAGGGGTAACTCGACCAGACCATAATGGGGGAACTCGCTTGCCACCATCGTTTTGACGAAAACGCCAATGAGGTCGGAGCTTCCCACCAGTCGCAGGCCCATTGCGGTCGATGTACAAGTCACAATCTGACTGGGCAGCCTGAGGTAACCGCCAGAAAATAGTTGCTTGAAAAGTGCTGGGCCACTTTCGTTATCGTAGGGCAAGAGCCACTCGGCTGCGGGGACATCTTCGTCGCTAAATGCCTCAAGGATTGGGTGCCCGACACGGACTGCTGCAATCATCGAGGTTTCATAGAGAACACTGACATCCCAATCAGGCAAAGTGCCAGGAAGAACCTGCGAAATGATGAATTCGATTTCACCGCTCATCAGCTTGGGCAATGAGGATGGGATTGAAGCTTCATTCAACTTCAGTTCGACGTGCGGATAATTTTTCCTGAAATGCGCGAACGCCGGGGGCAGTACGTCCAAGGCGGCCGCTGTTGAAATCGCAATCGACACCACACCCTTCGAACCGTCGCGAATTTGCTCCAGCTCATTACCCGCACGCTCGATGTCCAGGCAAATAATCCTTGCACGCTTTTCGAGCGCTTCGCCGAATATCGTGGGTATCACACCGGAGGCGCCACGGTGAAAGAGCTGTACGCCCAGGAAGGCCTCGAGTTCTTTAATCGCTTGCGTAACGGCAGGTTGCGTCAAATTCAGCGCGCGAGCGGCTCCTCTGACGCTGCGGTGATCGAACACGGCCAGAAACGCACGTAGCTGATGGGTTTTCATCTGTCACCTCGACGTTGCATGCGGGGTACTTTCGCCTCGCCGCATGCATGATATATCGGCTTGCCCTGACTGCCCCTAGGAGTAATTCGATCGCCCTAAATATGGCCTTAATTGCATATTCCTTAGAAAGCATATAGCATGCAGGGCATATTGGCGCTTGCCTGGTATTTCCGGCAACTCTCCATGCCCGATCACCAAGCAAATCACGCATATGCCCAAAAAAACGAAAAAGGTCATTATCACGATGGCCGACAACAGACCCAAGCGCGGCAACGGCAGTAAATCCCCAACTGACATCCAGGCCGTCAAAGTCAGCACGCTCAAAGATCTGCGTAAAGCCACACAGCACACGCAGGACGACCTGGCCGCCGCAATGGGCGTGGGTCAAGGCACGATTTCCCGCATCGAAAAGCGCCACGACATGCTGGTCTCCACCCTGCAGCACTATGTGCAAAGCCTGGGCGGGACGCTGCAGATCCTGGCTACGTTCCCCAACCGTGCGCCGCTGCTCGTCGAGAGCCTCGGCAAGAAAATCTCCAAACCCTCTAAGGATACAAACAACAAACCGGCCGAGTCGAAGCACTCGCCGGGCACCTGATACGCAATGCACACATTACCCACGCCCTATTACTTGATCGACAAATCCGCGCTGCTGCGCAACATGGCAGTGATGGACACTGTGCGAGAACTCTCGGGCGCCAAGATTTTGCTGGCGCTCAAGTGTTTTGCGACATGGTCGGTGTTCGACCTGATACGCCCACACATGGACGGCACCACGTCGTCATCCCTATACGAAGCCAAGCTCGGTTCTCAGAAATTCGGCGGCGAGACCCATGCGTACAGCGTCGCGTTCGCCGATCACGAAATTGAAGAGGTCGTCGCCCATTGCGACAAGATCATCTTCAACTCCATCGCCCAGTTCGAACGGTACGCCTCACACGCTCAAGGCAAACCCGTGGGGTTGAGGCTGAATCCCGGCGTGAGCGTCGCGGGCTTCGATCTGGCCGATCCGGCCCGCCCCTTCAGCCGCCTGGGTGAGCGCGATCCCGATCGCATTCTGGCGATCATCGACCGGCTCGACGGCGTCATGATTCACAACAATTGCGAAAACGACGATCTCGAGCGTTTCGATGAGCTGCTCACCCAGGTCGAACAGCGTTACGGCCAGGTGCTACAGCGCCTGAAATGGGTCAGCCTGGGCGGCGGCATCAGCTTTACCGCGCCCGGCTATCCGGTTGCGCAGTTCAGCAAGCGCCTGCGCGACTTCGCACGCAAGCATGATGTGCAGGTTTATCTCGAACCCGGTGAGGCGGCAGTACGCCACAGCGCCACACTGGAAGTGAGCGTGTTGGACCTCGGCCACAACGGCAAGCACCTGGCTGTCGTCGACGCGTCCACCGAAGCCCATATGCTCGATCTCCTGATCTATCGTGAAACCGCGGCCTTGGGCTCCGATGAGGGTGACCATCAGTACATGATCTGCGGCAAGACCTGCCTTGCCGGCGATATATTCGGCGAAGGCCGTTTTGCCTCGCCGTTGCAGGTCGGTGATCGAATCTCGATCGGCGATGCCGCGGGTTACACCATGGTGAAGAAAAACTGGTTCAACGGCGTCAACATGCCATCGATTGTCCTGAAAGAAAGCGATGGCTCCATGCGCGTAATACGCGAATTTTCCTTTAGCGATTACGTCGACAGTCTGTCCTGACAGTCCATAATCAAGAAACGGGGGGATAGCCCAATGAAGCGCAATGTTCTTATTATCGGCGCCGGCGGCGTGGCTCACGTGGCAGCGCATAAATGCGCGCAGAACAATATTCTGCTCGGCGATATCCATATCGCGTCGCGCACACTGAGCAAATGCCACGCGATCATCGCATCTATCAAGGCAAAGGGCAGCCAGCGAGGCCCGGGGTTGCTAAAGGCGCATGAGCTCGATGCCATGGACGTGGCCGCCACCAAGGCGCTGATCCGTTCCACCGGCGCGCAAATCGTCATCAACGTAGGTTCGCCTTTCCTGAACATGTCGGTCATGACGGCATGCATCGAAACCGGCGCCGCTTATCTGGACACCGCCATCCATGAGGACCCATCACAGGTGTGCGAAGCGCCACCTTGGTACGGAAACTATGAATGGAAGCGCCGCGATGCTTGCCTCAAGGCCGGCGTGACCGCCATCTTGGGGGTAGGGTTCGACCCCGGCGTTGTCAATGCTTACGGTCGCTTTGCCATGGACGCCTATTTCGATAAGGTCGATTCGATCGACATCATCGATATCAACGCCGGCAACCATAACCGCTACTTCGCCACCAACTTTGATCCCGAAATCAACTTCCGCGAGTTCACTTCCACGGTCTGGTCCTGGGAAGACAGCCAATGGAAAGCCAACGCCATGTTCGAGCGCAAGCACGATTGGGATCTTCCGGTCGTCGGCAAGCGTACCGCCTACCTGACCGGACACGACGAACTCCATTCGATGTCCAAAAACCTGGGCGTGCCCAATATCCGCTTCTGGATGGGTTTCGGCGAGCACTATATCAACGTGTTCAACGTGCTCAACAACCTGGGCCTGTTGTCCGAGAAGCCCGTGCGCACTGCCGAAGGGCTGGAAGTCGTACCGCTCAAGGTAGTCAAGGCAGTATTGCCCGATCCCTCGTCGCTTGCGCCGACCTATACCGGTAAAACCTGCATCGGCGACCTGGTCAAGGGAACGAAGAACGGCCAACCTCGAGAAGTGTTCGTCTATAACGTGTGCGATCACAAGGAGAGCTACAAGGAAGTCGGTAGCCAGGCCATTTCCTACACCGCCGGCGTGCCGGTCGTCGCGGCGGCCATGCTGATCGCCGATGGCGTTTGGGATGTCGGCCAGATGGTCAACGTAGAAGAGCTCGATCCCAAACCGTTCATCGGACTCATGAACCGCATCGGACTGGTCAGCCGCGTACGCGACGCTGCAGGCGAGCGCGTCCTGGACCCCTATGCAGAAGCGCCGGCAAAGTCTCGCTCGTCCACGCCGGTTGCAGAAACAACGCGTTGAACGAGTTTCGGCGTCTTATCATTGTAAAAAAGGACTTAGCGATTGCTCGCTAAGTCCTTGATATTTCTAGTGAACAGCCGGTAACTCGAACACTCGACCTACGGCTCAAGCATCCGTCTTGCCGCAAAGCGTGCTGCCGGCCTCTAGGCGAGGATCATCAGCGGGACACGCCGAGAGCAGACCTCCGATCACCGCCCTCGCGCCGCACCGCGCCCGATGGTCTTGCGATCATGAGCGGATTTGGCGTTCTTGATTCCCCCGCTGTTGCCTTGCCCGGGCCAGCGGGCTTGTTGCTTCAGGGCAGGCGTCGCGCCTTCCGGCTTCGCTTTCTCGGGTGCCTTGTCTTTCTTATCCATTTCAATCTCACGGTAATACGGTCAGAGCGAAATCGCTCATATCAACCAGCATAGGCCATATTCGCGAACAATGCCCGTCTTGTCTTGCTGGACCAGAGCCACATCGCTGTTCCCACGCTGAGATTGCCATGTTTCTAGCAGCCACCCCAACTAGGCCACGAGAAGCATAGGAGAAAAAAACGGCGTTGATAGGAGCGCGCCGACAGCGGTATGGGTTATGTTTGTAGTGGCTGGTGCTAGTGTAAAACGCAATTTCAATCTAAGTGGATCTCATGAGTCGCCGAACAGATACTGATTTTTTTCAACTGCTCACGGACAGCTATCTGCGCATCGTTGGGAAGCCATTGGTCCCCCCCGATGTACCTGCATATGCCGCGATGGAATGGATCTATCATCATGCGCCCTTCGGTCTATTGGCGCACGATACCAGCGAGGATCCTCGCTTCGTCTATGGAAACCGGCAAGCGCAATTGATCTTTGGATATAACTGGGAGGAGCTTATAGCATTACCTTCCAGACTTTCGGCCGCTGCACCGGAACGCATCGAACGGGAGAAATTCCTTCGCCAGGTCGAGAAGGATGGTTATGTATCCGACTATCGCGGCGAACGGATTACCAAAGAGGGGCGAAGATTCTGGATATCTGATGTGACCGTGTGGCAACTCGTCGACGAGGATCATGTATTGCATGGACAGGCTGCACTCATTCCGTACATTGGCTCGGCACAGTTGCAACGTACCTAGGTGGTCGGATCAGTGAGCTTCCGAAGAGAGTGCGAATGATACCGGGTGTCAGGCTCGCACCACGGTGCCTGACCTATCTAAGAATGCTGCGCGAGCATGTCCTCAAGCAACCGGGCGCCTTCCGAGCCGCGCTTGCAGATACTCCACAATCGGTCGAACAATTGCACGTGCAGGTCCACGGCTTCGGGATTGGACGTGATACTTGCCACGCCTACATGCAGGTTCGGCAGCTCCGCAATGCGGAATGGGCTTGTACCCAGCAGCACCTCGTTGCCTTTATAAAAAAGCTGGAACGCCACATTGGGGACGATATCCTCGACCAGGCCGATCTGTACGCCCACCGGCTCGGCCTTCATCATGTTGGCCAGATGTTGCACCTCGCGTCTCGCTGCCATGCGGCGTTTGGCAACAACGTCTTCGGGCAAGCCCAGGCGCCCGACCAATCCCAGCGTGACCAGCCGACGCAGTTCTTCAAGCGAAGTCAGGCAGGTAATGGATGGCTTGCGTTCGCGCGCCTGTTTGCGCCGTTCGCTCAACGTACGCAGCAGGGCGCGTTGCTCGTTTTGCCGATCGGCGCGCTGCTCGGTATCAGACACCGATTCCTGCAGCATGATTGCAAGGTCGTGGTCGTAGGACTCGGTCGTCAATAGATACGACAATGGGCTGAACAGGGCCACGATGTGGCTCGCATTCTCTTCCAGTTGCTGCATGCGCGCCTGATAACTGGCTGCATTCGAATGGTATTCAGCCCCTACGCCTAATAGCGATGCCAGACTGGTTCCCAAGATGGCGGCAATGCTCTCGAGCACGTCGACCTTGATGATATCGCCCTGTTCGATGCGATATAGCGCCGCGCGCGATACGCCCAGCCTCGACGCCAACTGGTCGGCGTTGTATCCGGCGCCGAGCCTGTAGGCGCGCACCCGCGCACCTATCTCGGCAAGATTGAATCCCATACCCATGTGTTGTGTGTCCACCCGCTAAACCATTGCTCTTCGAGGAGTTCGGACCAGAGACAGTGTATCAAAAAAAAGACGGTGCACGATGCTTTTTTCGCCATCGGAGTCCTGCAGTCTCGTCATCTTTAATAGATGATTACAGGGATTCAGCCGGCATGATCGATCTTTCGACGCGGGTTTTCACCTATTATCGCAGTGTCAATGTTATTCAATAATTAGATCACGTATAAAAATTGAGACAACAGTCGTGCACATTAAAACGCCGCCAGGCATTGACCACTCGCCGCGCTGGAAGCAACGACCCTCGGGCTCTAACTGGGGGGATTTCGGCGCCGATGACCAAGCCGGGCGCATGAATCTGGTCACCAGCGAAAAAGTCCTGCAGGGCCTGGCGGAAGTTCGCGAGGGCAGGACTTTCTGCTTGAGCCTGCCGCTGGACTTTCCCGGCGGCAATGCACTGAACGAGAAACGCCATCCTCCCGTGCTGCGTCCTACGCTGCGCAATGGCCATCCCAACATGAATTACCGCATGCGGGACGAACACAGCCATCTTACGGATGTTCTGTGTGACGACCTGGCGATCCTGCATTTGCAATATTCAACGCAATGGGACTCGCTTGCCCATATCGGCCAGTTGTTCGACGCCAACGGTGACGGCATTCCTGAGCCCGTCTTCTACAACGGCTATCGCGCCGGCATCGACATCATCGGCCCGAACGCGGCAGCCGATGCCGGCCTGCCGCCGACCGCAACCGCGCCATCCACGTCGGCGGCCCGCGCGCTGGGTATCGAAAACATGGCTGAGCGCTGTGTGCAGGGACGCGCCGTCATGATCGATCTACGGGCGCACCTGGGCGAACAGCGCACAAGCGTGGGCTATGACGCGCTGATGCGCATCATCGATCACGACAGGCTCGAGATCGAAAGCGGCGACATGGTGTGCCTGCACACCGGCTTTGCCGATGCATTGCTGGCGCAGAACAGGCAACCCAGCGCCGCAGTGCTGAACGGCATCGGCGCAGAACTGGATGGCCGAGACGCCGGGTTGCTGAACTGGATCACCGACAGCGGGCTGGCCGCGCTGATTTCCGACAACGCCGCCGTCGAAGCGCTGCCCGCCGGCCATACCGACGGCTGCTGCGCTGCGCTGCCCTTGCATGAGCACTGCCTGTTCAAGTTGGGCATCCACCTGGGCGAACTGTGGCATCTGACCCCACTGGCAACCCACCTGCGCCGCCAGGGCCGCTACCGGTTCCTGCTGACCGCGCCGCCTCTGCGCCTGCCCGGTGCAGTAGGCTCACCGACGACACCCGTCGCAACGGTGTAACGCCATGGATTACAGCTTCGATTATTCCAGCGTACTGGAGTACTGGCCGCAATTTCTGCATGGCGCATGGCTGAGCATCCAGCTCTCTTTCGGGGCAACCATTCTCGGATTTGCCCTCGGGTCCGTGTGTGCGGCGGCAAGCAACAGCCAATCCCACTGGCTCAAACGCATCGTCAGCATCTACGTCGAGGTCATCCGCAACACGCCATTGCTAGTGCAGCTGTTTCTGACTTATTTCGGTTTGTCGAGTATCGGCCTGCCCCTGTCCGCCACGGTGGCGGCCATGGCCACCCTAGTCATCAACGTTGGCGCCTACACCACCGAAATCATGCGGGCAGGCATGGATTCCGTCAGCCCCGGTCAGATCGAGGCTGCGGAATGCCTGGGCATGTCGCGCCTGCAGACCTACTGGCATGTGATCCTGCGTCCCGCCATGGAGCGCGTTTATCCGGCCCTGACCAGCCAGTTCGTACTGATGATGCTGGCAACGTCGATCACGTCCCAGATTTCGGCCGAAGAACTCACGGCGGTTGCCAACCTGGTGCAGTCGATGACGTATAGGGCTTTCGAGACCTACATGGTGACCGCCGTCATATACCTGTGCCTGGCGCAATTGATGCGGGCCGGCTTCGCGCTGTTGGGGCTGATGCTGTTTCCGCGCCGGCGCAAGCTGGGCACGCCGATCTGAGGGCATGGATATGGGCAACACGAGCTTCAATCTGGCTTATCTAGGGTACATGCTGCAAGGCGCGGCATGGACGGTCGGGCTGTCCGCGATGGGATTCCTCGGCGGCGGGATCCTGGGGGGCATCATCGCGCTGGCGCGCATTTCGCGGCGTACACCGGTGCGCTGGGCGGCCAGCTTGTATATCCAGCTCATCCAGGGCATTCCGCTGCTGATCTTGATGTTCTTGTTCTATTTCGGCCTGGGACTGATGGGTTACAACGTACCACCGCTAGCCGCCGCCGGCGGTGCCATGTCAGTCTACGCCAGCGCCTATCTGGGTGATATCTGGCGCGGCTGCCTGCAAGCGGTGCCGCGCTCGCAATGGGAAGCCGCCGAATGCCTGGGACTGTCTCCAGCGCAGCGCATGGTGTGTGTCATCGTGCCCCAAGCGATGCGGCTGGCTACGCCCAGTACCGTAGGTTTTCTGGTGCAGATAGTGAAAAACACGTCACTGGCTTCAGTGGTGGGCTTCGTCGAGTTGGTACGAGCCGGCCAGATGGTCAACAACACCCTCTACGAGCCCTTCATGGTGTTCAGCCTGATGGCAGTTCTTTATTTTGCCCTGTGCTATCCGCTGTCGCGATGGAGCCATGCACTCGAACGGCGCCTGAAAACCGGCCGCCGCGCGCGTGCGACGGCCTGAGGAAACACGATATGACAACCATCGTCAAAGTAGAGAACATTCACAAATGCTTCGACCAGACTCCGGTACTGAAAGGGGTTTCATTCGAAGTCGCCAAGGGCCAGGTAGTGGCCATTATCGGCAAGAGCGGCTCGGGCAAAAGCACCGCGCTACGCTGCATCGACAGACTGGAATCGATCGACAGCGGTGCCATTACGGTATGCGGCCACCAGTTGCACGACAGCAAGCTCAATCTGAAAACGCTACGTCGCGATGTCGGCATCGTGTTCCAGAGCTACAACCTGTTCCCGCACCTGACGGTCGAACAGAATGTGTCGCTGGCGTTGAAACTCGTGCGCAAGCTTTCCCGCACCGACGCGGCAGTCATCGCCGCCCGCGTGTTGGCTCAAGTCGGCATGGCGGACAAAGCACACAGCTATCCGGAACAGCTTTCTGGCGGGCAGCAACAGCGGGCAGCCATCGCCCGATCGCTCGCCATGGAACCGCAATTGATGCTGTTCGACGAAGTCACTTCAGCACTTGATCCGGAACTGACGGGCGAAGTCCTGCAAGTGATGGAATCACTGGCGCGAGGGGGCATGACCATGATCCTGGTGACCCATGAAATGGGTTTCGCCGAAAAGGTTGCCGACCAGATCATCTATATGCACGAAGGCAAGGTCCACGAAACCGGCGACGCTTCTATTCTGCGTGCGCCGCAAACCCAGGAATTGCGTAAGTTCGTCGGCAGCGGGCTATAGGCGCCGCAGGCTGTCGGACGCGCACGGCTGCACCCGTTACACCCCATACCCATACCCATACATCAGGGAGACAAAACATGTATCAACGTATCGCCAAACGCGCTGTCCAATACGGACTGGCCCTGGGCCTGACGGCCCTGGCCGCGTCAGCGGCGCACGCCGACCTTCTGGCCGACATCCAGAAAGCCAAGAAGATCCGCGTTGCCATCGAGCTCTCGCTACCGCCCTACGGAATGATGGACAGCGAATTAAAGCCCACGGGTTCCGATGTCGAGACCGCGAAGCTGCTGGCCGCCGACCTGGGTGTGCAGCTCGAGATCGTGCCCGTCACCGGGCCGACCCGTATTCCATATCTGCAGACCAACAAAGCCGATGTCGCGATCGCTACCCTATCCATCAGTCCGGCACGCGCGAAAGTGATCGACTTTTCAGTGCCCTATTCTGCGGTACAGATCGTTGTCGCGGCCCCCAAGAGCATGCCGATCAAGGATTTTGCCGATCTCAAGGGCAAATCGATCGCCATCACACGAGGCAATGTCCAGGAGGCGGAACTGATGAAGCGCGCGGTGGGCGCCCAGATCGTTCGCTACGACGACGATGCGACGCTTGTCACCGCGGGCATCACCGGCCAAGCCACCATCGTCTCGACGGCCACGACGCTGCTGCGGGAGATTCAGGAGAAAAATCCCAGTGCCAACCTGGAGACCAAATTCGTGGTGAAGAACTTCGATTTGGGCATCGGCATGCGCAAAGGCGAGCCGGCGTTGCTGGACTGGGTGAACCGGTGGGTAACAGAGAATCGCGCCAATGGAAAGCTCAACGCGATTTTTAAAAAATACAATGACGTCGATCTGCCCGCTGCCAACCAGCCATGATCCACGAACTGCGCATCTATCACTGCGCCCAGGGCCGGCTGCCGGCCCTGCATGCGCGCTTCCAGGACGCCACGCTACCCCTGTGGCAAAAACACGGTGTTCAGGCAATAGGATTCTGGACAACCGTGGTCGGCCCCACCAACCAGGCCTTGACCTTCATGCTGCGCTGGGAAAGCCTTGCCGAGCGCGAGCGCATCTGGAACGCTTTCTCGACCGATCCGCAGTGGTTGCAGGCGCGCGAGCGCTACGAAGCCGAAGGGCCGATCGTGGCCCGCATTGAAAACCAATTGCTCGAACCCACCGTGTACTCGCCGCTGCGCTGACCCGCGGCAACTGACCTGTCCTTCCGGCACCCTTACATGCCCCGCCCTACACCCATCATTCTGCTCCATCCCGATGACGACGTCGCCATCGCCCGCCACCAATTGGTGGCGGGCATGGAATTACCCGCCGCGGATCTCCGGGTTGCCGGGCTGGTTCCGCCTGGCCACAAGATTGCCGTCCGGCCGCTGCCTCAGGGCAGTTCAGTCAAGCGATATAACCAAGTCATCGGCGTGGCTACGCGGAACATCGCCGCCGGCCAGCACGTGCACGTCCACAACTTGGCGATGACCGGACACGGACACGCCGCCATGCCGGCACACCCCCCTGCCCCGATCGTGCCCTATGCGCAGCCCGCGCAGTTCATGGGAATCGTGCGGTCTGACGGACGTGTCGCGACGCGCAACTACATCGGCGTGCTCACCTCGGTGAACTGCTCCGCTACGGTGGCCCGCGCGATCGCGGATCGTTTCCGGCGCGAAATCTATCCGGACGAACTAGCACCCTTCTCCAACGTAGATGGCGTGGTCGCGCTGACCCACGCACAAGGCTGCGCGGTGGATGCCGAGGGAGACGGACTTGCGGTACTGCGCCGCACGCTGGCAGGCTATGCCCGCCAGGCCAATTTCGCCGCGGTCCTTATCGTCGGACTGGGGTGTGAAACCAATCAAATCGCCGGCCTGATGGCAGACTACGACCTGGCCGAAGGACCGGCCCTGCATACGTACACGATCCAGCAAATGGGCGGTACGGCAAAGGCCGTCGACACCGGCATCGCCAGGGTTCGGCAACTGCTGCCCGGCGCCAACCAGGCCACGCGCGAACTCGTTTCCGCCAGTCATCTGGTGGTCGGCCTGCAATGCGGCGGTTCGGACGGCTATTCTGGCATTACCGCCAACCCGGCACTGGGCATGGCCGTGGACACGCTGGTGCGCCATGGCGGCGCGGCGATTCTGTCAGAAACGCCGGAAATCTATGGTGCGGAGCACTTGCTTACGCAGCGGGCCGCCAGCCCTGAAGTCGCAGGAAAACTGCTGGAACGCATTGCATGGTGGGAAGCACACTGTGCGCGATACGGCGCCAACCTGAACAACAACCCCTCGGCCGGCAACAAGGCCGGCGGGCTGACCACTATTCTCGAAAAATCGCTGGGCGCGGTGGCCAAGGGAGGCACCGTGCCGCTAATGCAGGTCTACCAATACGCCGAATCTGTCACGGCCAAGGGCCTGGTTTTCATGGACACCCCCGGATACGATCCCGTGTCGGCCACGGGCCAGGTGGCCGGCGGCGCCAACCTGATCTGTTTCACCACCGGCCGGGGCTCCGCCTACGGCTGCGCGCCTGTACCATCGCTGAAACTGTCGACCAATACCGATCTGTGGCGCCGGCAGCAGGACGACATCGACTTCAACTGCGGCGAAGTGTTGGACGGCACAATGACGCTGGCGCAAGCTGGCGCACACATTTTCCAGGCCATGCTGGACACGGCATCGGGCCGGAAGACCCGAAGCGAGCAACACGGCTACGGCCAGAACGAATTCGTACCCTGGCAGTTGGGAGTAACGACATAGTTATGTTTCGGCCGGCTTGAGTTTGCGCGCAAACGCCCCCGGCGCGAAATCATCTACCGCTATGGCGCTTCATCCGACATGGAAATTTCGGATGCATGTCGGACACGACGGGCGCGCGCATTGCTCTCACGGTCAAACTAGGGGGGCAGCCCCTGCGTCATCAGACTCCGCAGCTGTCAGACGCTGAATCGATGTCTGCATATGCTGCAGCGCCGCCCGGCGGGCGCCCTCCACATCCCGGCGCGCGATGGCGTCCGCAATCGCTGCGTGCTCGGCCTTGACCTGCTGAAAGAAGTCCTCGCGCCGCGCTTCGTGTGTACGTGTGATCGTGATCACGTCACGCAGCACATGCCCGATGAATTCCAATAGTGACGTCAACAACGGATTCTGTGCCGCGTCGGCGATCGCCGCGTGAAACGCCATATCCTCGGCCACACCATCGCAGCCATCGGCCACCGCATCGTCGATACGCCGCAGCGCCCGCTGTATACGTGCGACCTGAGCGTCGTTGCAGCGGGCGGCAGCCAGCGCCGCCATTTCACTCTCCAGACCGCAGCGTACTTCCTGCACGGCTCGCGCCTCGATCTGCCCGCCCAGCGCATCAATGCGAAAGGTATTACGCTTTGGGTTCAGCACAATCGTGCCGCTGCCCTGGCGCGTTTCGACCAGGCCTTCGGACTTCAGACGCGAGATGGCCTCCCGCACCACGGTCCGGCTGACGCCAAACTGCTCGGCGAACTGTGGCTCAGTCGGCAGTCGCGTATTGACGGGATAGGCGCCACCACGGACGAGTCGCATTAATTCCGCGGTCACCCGGTCGGCCAATGTGCCGCCCGCAGGTTTGTTGGCCTCTCCCACTGAGCGCTCACTCATACCCTGGCTCCTGACGATATCAGCCACTATATCAGCCACTAAACCAGCGGGCCGGACCGGTGACCAACACCGGGAAAAGCACTAGTAGGAGCAAGATGATCAGCTCGGCGATCAGGAACGGCCACACGCCCCGCATCACATGATCGACGCGCTGCCTGGTCACCCCTGCCACGACGCTGAGCACGGTGCCCACGGGCGGCGTGATGAGGCTGATGGACATATTAATAATGAACAGAACGCCAAAGTATACGGGATCGATACCCGCCTGTCGCACAATAGGCATCAGCACCGGTGTAAGGATCAGGATGGTCGGCGTCATGTCCATCGCCGTACCCACCACGATCACCAGCAACATGATAGCCAGTAAGAGAAGCGTCGGGTTATCGAGGAACGGTTCCATCAGGTCCGTGATGGCCCCTGGCAAATCCGCCACGGTCACCAACCAGCCGGCGATCGAGGCTGCTGCCACCAGCAGCATCACCACCGACGTCGTACGTGCGGCCGCCATGAACACGGCATATAGCTGTGCGAGCTTCAACTCGCGATAGATCACTGTGGAGACGAACAATGCGTAGACAGCTGCCACCACGGCGGCTTCGGTAGGCGTGAACACACCAAAACGCAAACCGACTATGATGATCACGGGCAGCATCAGGGCCCAGCTCGCCTGCACCGTTGCGCGCCAGAGATCGCGTGCGCTGGCGCGAGATCCGATGGACAGATTGTCCTTGCGCACGCACAGCCACCATGTCACCCACAGCGCCGCCGCGATATAGATACCTGGCATAATGCCCGCGAGAAACAACTTGGTGATCGAGACGTTTGCCGCGACCCCGAAAATAACAAAGCCGATGCTAGGCGGAATCACCGGCCCGATAATGCCCGAGGCCGCGACCAGACCCGCCGATCGCGCCTTGGAGTGACCAGCCTTGATCATCATTGGCACCAGCAGCGCAGACAACGCCGCTGCATCGGCTACCGCCGAGCCCGACAGCGCCGAGAGGATGCAAGCCGCCACGATTGCTACATAACCCAGTCCGCCCTTGACGTGCCCAACGAATACCATGGCCACATCGACGATGCGTCGCGACAGGCCACCTACGTTCATCACCTCGCCAGCCAGCATGAAAAAGGGAATTGCCAGCAGGGGAAAATTATCCGCACCCGCGATGAAATTCTGCGCAATGATCTGCGCATCAAAGATGTCTAGATGCCACATCAGCGCCACAGAGGACACCAGCAGCGCAAATGCGATCGGCATGCCCAGCGCCATCGCGCCCAGCAATGCCCCGACGAATATCAATACGGTCATAGCTGTTTCCTTTCAGCGCGCGCGAGCTCACGCTGCAGGTTATCCAGCTCGGCTTTTTCTTCGGACTCCGTCACCATGACCAGATCCTCGTCACGCATGCGCCCAGACAGCAACCGATACATATCCCACAGCACCAGCGCGCCTGCAGAGATGCTGAAAACAATCCCCACCATGTAGACGATGGCCATCGACCATCCCGTCGCAGGCGCCTCGACGTGCAGGTTGATCAAGGTCTGCTCCCAACTGCCGGACATAAACAACCAGAGCGTGACCAGCATGAGCAATTGACTCACAATCAGGCACAGTTTCTGCCCCACCACCGGCAGGCGGCGAACCAGAACCTCCACTCCTAAGTGTTGACGTTCGCGCAGGGCCACGATGGCGCCCAGGAACACTAACCAGACGAACAGCCAGCGTGACACTTCCTCCGAGCTAGTGATCCCCGAATTCAAGCCATACCGCAGCACGACATTGCCGAACACCAGAACCACCATCCCCACCAGGCATAACACCATCATCAAGCCCAGCATCCGAAAATAACCGTCTATCAGCCTTTTCATGCGTGCTCCTTCAAGCGGGCGTGTGCTGCGTCGCCGAGGGCGTATCACCCACGCGTGCCATATGGGCACGCACAACCGACACATAGTCCTCGTCCGCGACAAAGCCCAATGCACGCGCCCGAACCGCATCGAAATCGTTAGGCCATGACGCCACGATCCGTTCCACCGCGGGATCATGTTCGTAGCGGATCAACTTCGTGATTTCTTCGCCAGCCGCGATGCGCAGCGCATCGATCATGGCCCCTACCGACACCGACAAACCTGGCAGATTCACCGTCCGGTCATTACCCAGTAGCTCGCCATCGAGCGTGAGTGCATGCAAGAGGTTGTCGATCGCGCGATCGGGCGATTGCAACCACATCCGCATTTCGGGTGAAACGGGACATATGGCTTGTATGCCGGCCAGCGGCTCGCGAATGATCCCGCTCGCAAAACTGGAGGCCGCTTTATTCGGCGCGCCGGGCCGCACCGAAATCGTCGGTACCCGTAGCGTGATACCGTCGATGAAGCCTTTACGCGTGTAATCGCCAACCAGCAGCTCGCCAATGACCTTCTGCACGCCGTAGGAACTCTGGGGCAGCGCCCGAGTATCGTCCTGCACCCGCTCGGGCAACTTGCCGCCAAATGCGGCAACCGAACTTGTGAATACGAATCGGGGCTTTGTGCCCAGCGCGCGCACATGCTCAAGCAACGCGCGCGTTGCATCGATATTGACGCGCGTGCCGAGATCAAAATCCGCCTCGGCCTGACCGCTGACGACAGCGGCCAAATGAACAACAGCCTTGGTGTCCGCCGCGATGGCACGTGTGAGCGTCTCGCGGTCACCCACGTCGGCCACCATGCTTTGAACACGGGGGTCCACCACAGGACACGGCACCAGATCGATAGTGACGATACGGGTGACTGGTTGGCCGGCCAGGCCGTTATTCAGCAGGCGGCGTACCAGCATCGATGCCAGGAAACCACCTCCGCCGGTAATGGCGATCTGCATATTGTGACTCCGATGCTTAATTGGAAGTACCGCGAACTTCGTTGATCTCGGCCATCATTTCGGCACCGAGATCACCGCCCAAATCCTTAGAGAATTTGTCGATGACGGGCTGGAGCTTTTCGCGCATACGATTGGACTCTTGCTCCGACAACTGATTGACCTCCATACCGCGCTCCTTCAGCTCCGCCAAAAAGCGCGCTTCGCTTTCGCGCGACACCTTGCGCTGGTATTCGGAAGCTTCCATAGCGGTTTCTTTCAGCAGCGTCTGCTCGTCAGCCGTGAGTTTGTCCCACACACGCTTGCTGACCACCACCACATACGGGGTATAGGTGTGACGGGTAAGGCTCAAGTACTTCTGAACCTCGTTGAACTTAGACGTATTGGTCGTTCCCAGCGGGTTTTCCTGACCGTCCACCGCGCGCGACTCCAGCGCGGTGTACACCTCGGGGAACGGCATCGGCACCGCGTTTGCGCCCAGCGTGTTGAAGGTCTCGATATACACCGGGTTCTGCAACACGCGAATCTTCAGGCCTTGCATGTCTTCAAACTTGGTGATGGGGCTACGGCTGTTGGTGATGCTGCGGAAACCGTTTTCCATCCAGCCCACGACGACCATGCCGTTAGCATTCATCTTCTCGGCAATGGCGTCCCCTACTTTGCCGGCCAGCACAGCGTCGACCTCTTCGGCCGTATTGAACGTGAACGGCAGATCCAGCAGGCCGATCTCACGTACGACGCTCGCGATCGGCGACGAGGTGATGATACCGAGCTCCTGCACACCGCCCTGCACGGCCGAGGTCATCTGCGCATCGCCGCCGATGCTGCCGTTACCATGGATACGCACCTTGATCTTGCCGTCACTACGTTCGGCCAACAACTCCTGCCAGCGCTTGGCACCCAGTGCCGCCGGGTGATCGTCTGCGATCACGTGGCCCAATTTGAAGTTGCGCTGCTTATAGTCAGGCGAGTCGGCGGCGATCGCGCCCGCGGCAAAGCAAGCCGCAACCAGGCCCAGGCTGTAGCGGCTCAGCCGCTGGCGAGAAATGGTGAAATTCATTTGTGGTCTCCTAAGTGCTTATGTTTGGTGATGCCAAGGGTGCTACGTGGTGAAACAGGGTCTGTGGCCCGGCTCAGGCGGCGATGCCCAGTCGGCGCAAATCAGCAAGCCAGCCCAGGCTTTCTGCCGAGGTGCCTGTGGGCTTGTACTCGGCGCCGACATAACCTTGCCAACCCAGGTTGTTAAGCTCGCGCAGCACCTCGACGTAGTTCAACTCGCCCTTGTCCGGCTCACCGCGCACAGGGACCCCGGCGATCTGTACATGACCAATCTTGTCGAAGTGACGGCGCATTCGCGTGATCACATCGCCTTCCTCTACTTGAATGTGATAGCAATCGAACATGATCCGCAGATCACCCAAGCCCTGGCGTTCGATGATATCGGCGGCCTGATCCACGCTATGCAGGAAATACCCAGGCCGATCGCGTCCATTCAGTGGTTCGATCACTAGCATCGAACCACTGCCCTCTGCCCAACGCAACGCACGTTCAAGATTGCGGTGGTAACAGCGACGTGCATCGAGTGCTGGCACATCGCCGGCCAGGCCGGCCATCACGTGGATCGCGGGATTTCCAACGGCTTGAGCGAATGCCAACGTATCGCGCACGGATTTTTCAAACGCGGCCTCATAGCTGGGCAGCGCCGCCAGGCCCCACTGACCGGACCCGCCCCATGGTGTGTTGATGCCGATCATTTTCAGTTGATGTTCGTCGAGCAACGCACGGACCTCGGCCGCCGATGCGTCCTCGTAGGGAAACCAGCACTCCACTGCATCAAAGCCCGCATTCTTTGCTGCGGCAAATCGTTTCACGAAAGGCAGTTCAGTAAAGAGAATCGAAAGGTTGGCGGAAAATTTCAGCATGATGTCCTGACAAGGGAAGATTTGGATGGGATATAGCGCGTTTACCAGCGCACACCAAACGCGGTGCGCAGCTCGTCGATCTGTTGTTCCGTCAACGTGTCGGCACCCGTCATCAGCCACAGGCGCGCCGTTTCTTCCAGCTCTTCGAGCACAGCCATCGCGGCTGCGGGAGATTCGTGCCAGACGTTAGGACCTAACCGGTCCAACATGACGGCACGCAATGGCGCGCCGGCGCGCTGCCCTGCGGCGATGGCGTCGACCACCAGATCGCCGACCTGCGCGTCACCCGGGCGGCAATACGGAATCAGCGGCACATGACCGACCTTCATCACAAAGTACGGTGTGATCGGCGGCACGACATCCGAATCCTGCCACACGCCTTTCAATGTCAGCGCCACCAAATGCGTGCTGTGCGTATGGATCACGCAACGGGCAGCAGGCTCGGCAGCATAGATCCGACGATGCAACACAATAGTCTTGCTGGGACGCGCACCTGCCGGCACACTGCCGGCCGCATCGACACGCACGAGGTCCGCCGGCGTCAGACGACCCAAGCACGCATCTGTGGGCGTGATTAACACACTACCGTCCTCGAGCAGCGCACTAATGTTGCCTGCAGTCGCATGCACATAGCCGCGCTCGAATAACGATCGGCCTACGAAACATATCTCCTCGAGCAATGCAGCCTCGCTCATACGGACGCCTCGTCGTTCAACATCTCAAATGCCTTGATAAAGAAATCATCGCTGCCGAAATTGCCGGACTTCAGCGCCAGATGCATGCCGTCTTCGGATGCCGCCGGGCTGTGCGCATAGCACCACGGCACGCCTGGGTCGATCTGTGGACCGATCTGCATGCGATCGATACCGAGCGCCTGTACGCAAGCACCCGACGTCTCACCGCCCGCGACGATCAACTGCCGCACACCACATTGCACGAGACCTTGCGCCGCGGCGCCCAATGTCCGCTCGACCAGCTCGCCCGCTACCTGCGCCCCCAGCCGCGCCTGCACAGCCTTGACTGATTCGACGTCAGCCGTCGAATACACCATCACGCGCTCGCCTTTAGCCAATCGCAGTTGCGTCCACGCCAATACCTCTGCGACGGGGTCCTTTGCCTGCGCGAGTTGCACAGGGTCCAGTGCCAAAGCAGCACCACCCGCATCGATAAAAGCGCGTATCTGACGCTGCGTGGCAGCCGAACAGCTGCCAGCAAGAATCGCTTGTGCCCCACCGGGTATTGGCAATCGCTGAGCGCTGGCATTAGGTGCAAACCCCCACTGCGCGGGTAGCCCCATCGCCAATCCGGACCCGGCAGTCACCAACGCCATGTCGGCAGTCGCGGCGCCCAATGCCAATAAATCCTCATTGTCGATCGCATCAACAATGGCGATCGACACACCCTCTTGCTCGATCTGTCCGAACCGCTGCTTGATTGCATCAGGTCCTTGACGCACAACACGATGGTCCACCAATCCCACACGCCGCTCACATTGCGCCTGCAGCACCCGCACGAGGTTGGCATCCGTCATAGGCGTCAGTGGATGATGGCGCATGCTGGATTCGCTGAGCAGCACGTCACCCACAAACAGATGCCCCTTGAACACCGAGCGTCCGTTATTGGGAAATGCTGGCGTCGCGATCGTGAACGTGGTGCCCAACGCGTTCATCAACGCCTCCGTTACGGGCCCGATATTGCCCTTGGAAGTGCTGTCGAATGTGGAGCAGTACTTGAAGTAAATCTGTGCCGATGGATTCAGCCTGCGCAACCATTCGCTCGCCTGCACCGACTCTGCAACAGCCTGGGCGCCGGGGGTAGTACGGGACTTCAGCGCTACCACCACGGCGTCGGCATCGATATCTGCCGCGTCCTTCGGCACGCCGATTGTTTGCACGACACGCATACCCGCACGGACCAGATTGTTGGCCACGTCCGTCGCACCCGTGAAGTCGTCTGCGATACACCCAAGTCGCATTATGTCCCCTATTATTGGATATTTGCGATAGTGATATTACGTATTCGTATGATGTTTTAGAAACTAGGGCAAACCCTAGCCCTGCGGCCCTCGGCGAATGCCGCGGCGAACAGAACGCAGAAATGCAAAACGCCAACCCCGAAGGGTTGGCGTATGGGTCAGGTTGGTTCCTAAGTATTCACCACAATCTCGAGCAGAAACCAGATCAGCTGAATTCGCGCAAAGATCAAGACAACCCGCCCTGCCCCTCCATATCGGTATTCAGGTTATCGCCATCGCCTTTGTAGTCCTCGTGATTGTCCTCATCCAGACCGAAGGTTGAGGAGAACTGCCCGCGTTCCTCGGCTTTCTTGCCGCTCTCACTATCCCAATAACTCAGGAAGTGATCCACTTCCTCATCGCGGTAATCGAAGATGCTGATGCCGTCCGGTGCATCCCGCTGGCCATAGCTGGCCATATAGCTATCCAGGAAGCGGAATTTGTCCAACCCGTCCTCGGTTAAGAGACCCTGATCGTTCAACTGGGTCATGAACTCCTGCATGTCTGCACGGTAACTGTCGATCTGGTTGGTCTTCTTGATGTCGTTGATGATGTCGGGAATGACCGTCGCGATGGATAACACCGCGGAGACAAGGAAGGATGGCGCCGCAGCGACCTTGACGAACTGCAGGCTCTTGAGCAGACCCAGTGAAGACGCGACGCCGCCCGCCAGACCAAAGCCGCCAGCAGCGACCTGAAGCGCACCCTTGGCCGTCGTGGTATCGTCGCCGGACGCCAGCCCCTTCTTGATGGTCAGCGCCCCAATGGCGATGTCCGCCGCCCCCACAAACGTATCGGCGCCAGCACTGGCCACCAGGAGATATGCCGAGGCCCCCTTGTGCAATCCACTGGCCGGGCTACCGTCCGGCCCCTTGACGCCGGGCCGGGTCTGAATCCCCTCCTCAACCGCCTTGATGATTTTATTGCCTTCCTTCTCGTCGATCTCGAACTCACCCATCCGGTTTTCGTAGGTTTCTCGGTTCGTCGAACTCGACAACGCGTTATCCACCGCGTCGTAGAAACCAGCGTAGTTGTTGTGTGCTCCGGCGGGCGTGGTTGCAGAGGGGCTTCTCAGCAGATCGTCCAGCGTCTTGTCCAAACCCAGCAACGACCGCGCCGGCTGCTTTTTCATTGCGTCGATTTCGGCCTGAGTCTTTACTTCGCGCGTTTCGTCCTCAAGCGGGTTCGGCCCGTCTCCCTCTCTCGGCGCATCGCTGGCAACGTATTTCTTGTCGATCGACTCGTTAAACTCGATGACGCCTTTGTTGTGCTCACCGATGATATGGTTACCCAGATCGGCGAAGTGCTTGCCGGCACCGACGAAGCTGACAAAATCCTTGGCGATAGCCAGCCGTTCTTCAGGCGTGTCGGCCAGTGTTCCACCCTTTCCTGCCAGCTGATAAATTCCCGAGGCCAGTGAAACCATGCCGCCCAGTGAGCCGATGACGCCAGCCTTGGTCATGGTTTCGAAGAAGGCGCGCCCACCACCCTCCTCAAGGCCCTTGTATTTGCCGCTGCCGATGATTTTCTCGACATCCTTTGTCGTCACTTCGCCGGTATGCGAATATTTCGCGCCGAGCTCGGCCATTGCCTGCGCAAATTCTTTACTGGTCTTTTTGTCGCCCAGCATGCTTTCTAAGAATTTCTGTGCTTCGGCTGCGCGGCGCCCCAGATCAAGCCCTGCCTTCTTGATCAGCGTCAACAGCATCTTGCCCACATCAGAACCGGCAAGGGTCAGGTTTTCTTCGCTGATCTTGCTTGGATCAGCCATCAGCGCGTCTAGCTCCATCGTCATGCTGTCGATCTGCATGTTCTGGGCAAACTTGGCCGCGGCTTCTGGGTCGGCTGCCAAAAGTGACGTATACGTCGAGGAGATGTCATCCTCGGCCACTTGCTTCATCTTGGGATCCTTGCTGAGCTCCTGGATGTACTTCGCATACTCCGAGCTCTCTGCCATCTCCTTCAGTTCTTGGACAACCTTGTCGCCACCTTCGACCTTACCGAGCGCAGTCTTGCGGGCTGCAGTAATGTCCTTGGTCACCGCCTCGGACTTCATCAGTTCCGCGATCTGTTCATCGACCTTGGCACTGTCGATGATGCCTTCCATGTCGCTGCCCGTGACAGCGCGGGTCGTGACACCCTCGCTAATGTTCAGCGTATACATCTGCGCGCCATTATCAACAAACGCGCCAGCCTTCATCGCGTTGTAGAGCTTCGCACGGTCATCATCGGCCTTGATCGAGCCGTCCTCGATGCCGGTTTTCCAATCGGACATGACCTGCTGCCAGGCGGATTCGGTCACCGTCAGGTTCTTGCCGTCGGCGCCTTTGTCCGAGGTCATCAGCTGTGTGACGTCCTGCTTGTCCATCGGCGGCAGGCCGGCTTCCTCGCGTGCTTTATTGACGGCGTCGATGCGTTCCTTTTCGGCCGCGTCCTCATGCTTGGGAGTGATTTCGTCGGGCATCTCGCCCTTCAATGCGTCAAAACCGTATTTACCGAAATCCTGCAGCCGGGCAGCCTCGGTATTGGTCTTGGCTCGGCCTTCAGGATCAAAGCCGTTGATCTTGCCATCGCTGGTCCCGCCAGTCGAGTTCCCTGTGGCATCATAAGTCTCGATATGCTTCAGAACCTGCTCGGCGCGGAAGGCGGCATCGGCGTCATTCTCGAAATCGCCAACCTGTTCCTTCAGCATGTCCTTGACACCGGACTGGTTACCCAGATCCTTCAGCAACGGATTGTTTTCGATAATGTCCTTGGCGCTGCGCTTGTCCGTTTCGGGACGCTCCCAATGGATGCCGAGAGCTTCGGCCTTGGCGCGCGCGTCCTTGTCATCGGCAGCGTTTCCGCTGTCACGAATCTTGCCCTTCAGGCTTTCGAAACCATATTTGCCAAAGTCTTGCAGACGCCCAGCCTCGGTGCCATGATCCGCCTCGCCACTCTTACGGAATCCGTTGATTTCGCCGTTCCCAACGTCCCTGCTGGCAACGCGATTTCCATCCTCATCGTATTGCTCGATGTGTTCTAGCACCTGCGCAGCACGGTGCGCCGCATCAGGATCGTTTTCGAAATCTCCGACCCGCTCTTTCAGCATCTCCTTGACGTGACTTTGATTGCCAAGGTTCTTCAGCAACGGGTTCTTATCGATGATGTCCTTGGCGGTTCTATCGTCACCCTCTGGCAGTTCCCATTCGATACCCAGGGCCTCAGCCTGCTCTCGAGCCTTGGGATCCTCGGATGCGCTTTCGATATGTTGCAGCTCACCCTTGAGGTTGGCGAAACCGTATTTACCGAAATCCTGCAGCCGCCCGGCCTCGGTCCCGTTATAAGCCTCGTTGTCCTTGGAGAATCCGTTTATCTCGCCATTGCCGATGTCGTCGCCAACCAGGCGCTTTCCGTCACCACCGAAGCGCTCGATATGTTCCAGCACCTGCACGGCGCGGTAGGTCGCGTCGGCATCCACGCCGATCTTGCCGTTCACACGCTTTTCTAACGACTCGCGCACGCCCGCTTGATTGCCAAGGTTCTTCAGCAGCTCGCTGTCGTCCAGAATTTCCTTCGCTGTACGCTTATCGTCTTCGGGACGCTCCCAACGGATACCGGCTTCCTTTGCCTGCTCCTTCGCCTCGTCCCAGGCTTTGGTGTTGTTAGGATCGACCGATTTGGGATCAACGGGGGCAGACGCGACTTTCGACATGAGAACGTTCCTGGGCAATAAGGGGTTAACGTAGCTTGCTGAAAAAACTAAACCATCTCGATGACACAGCCGTGACGCATCGACTCGGCCGTCTTCTGCTAGCAAGTCTTTTCTGCCGCATACATCACGGCAGGACAGCGTCGCCGCCCTGCTTGCGGCCGCACTCTGAGATCAGTTACTGCGGGCGCTGCTTGCTGGCATCCAGCGAGGCCTTCTTCTCGGTCGTGACCTTGGTCACCTCGGCGGACATCGCGATGGCGCGATCAAAAGCGTCGCTCATTTTGGCCAAGGCCTCTTCCGCGGTACCCGTCATGCCGCCCTCAGCCGCCCACTCGAAGTTCCAGACTCCCGACAAACCATCGGTACCGGCCACGTCATGGGTTTCCACGGCGGTAAAGATGGCCTCGTGACGAACCATATAGGCGGCAGCCGACTGCACATCCTTGGGCACGTCACCGCTCTTGTTATCGGCCAAGTCTTTCAATTCCTGGATATTGATTGCTGACTTGCCCTTACCTTTCAGATAATCGACCAAAATCTGACTGGACTTGGCCGAATCAAGATACTGGTCGAATTGCGACGAAGGCTGGTTCTGCGAGGGCTGGACGACACCCGCGTTTGGCATGGCTACTGACATTTGAACTCTCCACACAAAGTTTTAAAAAATTCGGCCAGTCGATATGGCCCTCGGAAATATGTCCTTGATGGCGCAACCAGAAAAGGCCGGGAATTGAAATGAATATCCTGCGAAAAAAATCTAGTACAACTGGTTTCCGCCGGGGAACCCATCGGGCATGACATTGCCTTGATCAAGCATCTCGCGATAGAAATTCACCTTTTCTACATAATTCTTCGTACCGAATCCTGTCGTGGAAATGGAAGCATCGGTCATATCAACGGAAAGAGGGCCCGAGTTATATGCGCGCAGTGCAAAATCCCAATCGCCGAACTGGTCGTGCATTTCTTTGAGATACATTGCGCCCGCCATGATATTGGAGCGCGCATCGGAACTGTCGCCTGTGATCAAGTCCGGATTCTTCGCCTTCATATCGGCAAACGTTTCCGGATTCAGTTGCATCAAACCGGAATCCGTCATTCCGTTTTCCCCGTTGACCGAACCGGCCGACACGACTCCTTTCGACTCGTCCCAGATCACTGCCGCAAGTAGATTCGGCGCAATACCCGTCGCCTCCGAGGCCGCAAGAATCTCATCCCGGAAAGGCTCCAATTGCGGATTCAAATTCGAGCTCAACGCCTTGCTGTCGCCAGAACCTTCCTTGGTAGGCGGTTGCGCCTGATCTGCGGCACCGTCGCCACGAGGGGCGGTTACGCCGGGCTGTTCCACCGCGTTGTTTTCCTGCGGAATCTCTGACGGAGAAACACCGGCATCGGGTACCTCTATGCCCATCGCCTGCATCGTCGTACGTGCTACTTCCAACTCAGCCTCGAAATGCTTGCGCAGCGCGTCGTCTGTCGCCGCATTGAGACGTTCTGTACGGTCAGCGTGGAAAGCCTGCCATCCGCCAATGGAATCCGTTCCTGCCTGCATATCACTCTCCCGATGAAGCGAGGGATCTCGATACCGTCACGCCATACTCAAGTTAAACCATCGAGTTGAAATAGCAATACGACGTTTGTTGCCTTGAGCCTGACGTGCGCCTTGATCCGTAAACAGTCGAAGCGTGGCGTTTCCTATAGCCACCAAACCCCTACCGCATTACCAGCAAATTAGCGTACCCGCATGACGCCACTATGACGCATGTAGTGGTCCAATCAAGCTTCATCATGGCTATACAGATACTGCGGTAGCCATGTTTTTATATGACGCGAAAGCCGTCGTCCGCGTGCACCTGTCATGCACACGTCATTGAAAAGTCATTCAATGCATGGTTGGTTTATGCATGGAATACATAGTATGGGAATACAGATGCTCCGCCTCTTTGCTGCGATACCAGCCGTAGTGCTGATTACAGGCTGCGCCGGCCATCTGTTTGCTGATAAAGCAGAAAACCGCCTGACCACACTGGCGGCGGAACTCGACCAGAAAGGGGACACGACATCCGCCATCGCACTGTACGAACGCGCCGCGATGGCGATGCCAAACAATCCCGATATCCTGCTTGCGTTGGGCCGCGCGTATTTGCGCAATAACGATCCCCAATCGGCCACCACCGCCTTCCAGCAGGTCTACCGGCTGCAAGAAGGTGCCCCCCGAGCCCTGCTTGGACTAGGCCAAGCGGCGCTCATGGAGGGCAGAGTCAAGCGTGCCAGTGATCTCATTGCGCAGGCGGCGCCTGCGCTAAATACGTTCGGCGCCTACAACTTGCTGGGCATCAGCCGCACCTTGAACGGAGAAATGGATGCCGCCATGTCCGCGTTCCAGAGCGCGCAGCGGCTTGCGCCAGCCAATCTGGAAATCAAGACCAACGAGGCATTAGCCTACGCGCTGTCCGGGCAACCGGCGATCGCCATCGAGCAAGTATCGGCAGTCACCACATCACCATTGGCCGAAATACACCATACGCGGCGGGCGATTCTCATTCTGATGCTGGCCGGAGACGACAAGCAGGCCATCGCCTTGACACACGAACTCCCAAAATCCGAACGTGCTTCGCTGATAAGTCGTGCCGAACACATCCGTGACTTGCCTACTGTTGCGGAAAAGGCGGCCGCCATCGGGATCACGGCCTCACTGAGGACTCCCGTCCCGGCTAGCAGCATATCCCCGCCATCATCCAAAGACTCACCCGCTGCACAGTGACCCCATCCGCCTTGAGCATGACTCCGTTTGCGACGACAATGCCGGGCATTCACCGTGCTAGTTCGAAACGCCGGATTCAGTGCTCTGTTGATCCGGTGGGCCATCTTGTATACCCCCCAAGTAACGTTCCACGGCGGCGGCGGCCGGCGCCACAAAAGCCGGCCCCATTTCGCGCCCCTGCAGCAGATCTCTTTTGTCGGCGACCATACCCAATAAATTCAGGGCATTAGCGCAACCAGGCGGTAAAAACCCGCCTGGCCGCATACCCACATCTGACAAACATGCACGGGGAAGATAGCCAATATCACCCCCGGGGCCAACCACGCCCACATACCTCGGCGAATAACTCGTTTCAGACATTGTCGTGCAGCCAAGCATGCTGCTCAGCGCAGCAGCGCAAATGATGTTCCGGACACCCGTCTTCATCACATTTCTCTCAGAATACATAAAAGCCGAAATCCAGCGCGTTGCGCCGGACTGCGGCGGTGCTACCGGCGGCCAGAATGGCGGGGTTCTCGCTGTCCGGATCCAGCGGCGTCGCACTGGCCTGGTTGGAAACCGGACGCACCAGATAGGGCGTAATCAGAATCACCAATTCGGTCTCATTGCGTTGGAAACGCTTGGATCGGAACAGATTGCCCAGGATAGGGATGTCACCGAGTAAAGGCATTTGATCAGCATCCGTGGAGCTATCGCGCTGGAACAGGCCCGCAATCGCAAAGGTCTGCCCGCTGGCGACTTCAACCTGCGTGTCCGCTCTTCGCACCCGGAATTCCGGCACCCTTACTCCAGCGATCTCCACGATCGCCGTCCCGGCCAGTGTACTGACCTCGGGTTTGACCTGCAGCGATATTCTATTGTTGGGCAGCAGGGTCGGCGTGAACTCCAGCGACACCCCATAGGATTTATATTCAATGCCGACCATATCGCTGGTAACGGGCACCGGCACCGGAATTTCACCACCAGCCAGGAAGCTCGCCGAACGCCCCGTCACGGTGGTGATGTTCGGCTCTGCGAGGATTTCCAGCACCCCGTTGCTCTGCAAAGCATCCAGGATAAGATCGACATTGGCGCTGCTCGAACTGAATCCGCCGGTCGCCGTGTTGGTAGCACCAGTACTCCCGGACAGCGGGCCGCCCGTGATCAGCCCGAAAGTGAACGACCCGGAATTGATCAATGCCTGCCAATTCACGCCGTAGCTCAGTAGTTCTCGGCGCGAGACTTCGGCAAAGCGCACCCGCAAATTGATCTGTTGCAAATTCGCTTGCGTCATCATGTTCACCGCCTCGACGCCTTCGGACGCGTGCCCATCAAGTAGGGCATTCTGCCCTACGCCTTCGTCCAAATCATCGACTTCGCCTCTGGCGACGATGCGGTGGCCGCGGACATTTTCCCGTACATTTCCTGCCAGCCCGACACCGACCTGCACTCTCGCATTCGCGACCACGTTGTGCTGCGCATCCAGGGCCGTCACGCGCGTGGTGCCGACGTTCTTGCCAAACAGATACGCTGAGGTGGTGCTGACCATTTCTACATCCGCAATATTTTCGTTCGCGACCATCACTGAGCTGACAGGACGATCGAAACGAATGATCAGCCCATCGTCCTTGCCAACCGTCCAACCAGTCTGCGCCGCGATCACCGTCGCGACGGGCGCCATCGACCCACTAATAAATACCAGCACGACCAGCAGCAGCCGAACGGCCGCCAGCCAGCGTTTTCCAAACACCGAATTCGCTTGCTCGCTTGTTTTTTTTCTACTGTTCGGAAACGCCATGAAGTCTTCCCTATGCCAATAAATAGTTCACGCTGACGCTCACGCAGCCGCCTTTCCTGCTTCGTTCAGCGACTGCGTGTCCAAGGCCTCCAGGCGTCCATTCAGGCCCAGCATGCCGAGGGGGTGCGACACATAACCGCTTGCCAACTCGGTATACGACATGACGGGAATGGTCACTCCATGCCTGGACAGGTGGTGGTACATGTACCGACGCATATCCGCAGCAATCATCAATACCGCCCTGGATGTGCGCCCCGCCACACTCGGCACCGCCTGCAAGCCGTCGATTAGACGGGCGCTCAGGCCTACCGATAGCGTGCTGCCACGCCCTTCCTTGGACGAAAGTTCCCGACGGATTTCTTGTTCCAGGTCCCGCGAAAAAACGTAGACGGCGATCGTGCGATGCGCATCCGCATATTGATGGCAGATGTGGCGAGACAAGGCAGCCCGGATGCTTTCAACCTGCGCAGGCAAGGAATTGCCTTCCCCCATCCTCGCCAGCACCTCCAAAACTGCCCTGAGGTTCCCAATGCACACCCGCTCTTCCAGCAGACGTCTGAATATCTCTGCCATCCGCTGCAAAGGCACGGCGTGCAAAGCCTGGCGAACCAACTCCGGAAAGCCCTGCTCCAATTCCCCCAGCAATTGCCGAGTCTCTTGTATGCCGAGGAACTCTGGCGCATGCTGAAGCTGGATGGCCAACAGATACTCCGCCAGCGCCTCTTCCGGTGTCAGGCACACGCCACCGAGTTTCTCGATTTCCTGTATGTGCTGACGTGGCACCCAAACAGCGGGCTGGCCTTCGAAACTGACGGTTTCCTGCGGTTCGACTCCCAACACTTCCAGCATCGACAGATTGCCATGGGCAAACACGCATCCCGGGTGCAATGCTCCGCCTGCCACTGGCACCCCATCCAGGTAAATACTGAACAGGGGGTCAGCCAGTAAATCATTGAGCTTGAAGCCGATTGGCTGGAACGGTATCCCCAAGGCAATTTCGGCACGAATTCGGGCATCTTCGAGCGCCAACTGTACTAGCTGCAGATTGAGCACTGCAGCCAGCTCCGGGCCGACACGCAGCGTCACGCGCCCCGACGGGGGATCAACCCAATCAGACAACATATGGGCTGCGCTGACTTGAACGGCACCGGCATCGCCCTGCCCTTCCTCCGCCGCCTCACCGTCATCCACCCCGACAGCAGCGGTCTCACGCCGACGGGCCGCGTACGCCGCGCCCCCCAACAAGAGGGCGATAACAAGAAACGTATGCATGGGAAAGCCAGGCACCAGCGACAAAAGCACAAGCACGCCCGCACACAAGGCCATGACCTTCGATTGCGCACCCAATTGACCGATGATTTCCGCACCCAAGTCGACGTTCTGGCCGGAGTTGACACGCGTTACGACAATCCCGGCAGCTACCGCGGTCATCAACGCGGGAAGTTGCGCAATCAGACCGTCCCCCACCGACAGCAGTGAGTAGGTATGCACCGCGTCCGAGAACGACAGGCCGTGGCGAACAGTGCCGATAATGATGCCGCCCATCAGGTTGACACAAAGAATAATGAGACTAGCAATTGCGTCGCCCTTGACGAACTTCATGGCGCCATCCATGGCGCCAAACAGCTGGCTCTCACGCTCCAGGTTCTGACGACGCAGCTTGGCCTCTTCCTTGTTGATATCACCGTTGCGCAGGTCCGCATCGATACTCATCTGCTTACCCGGCATGGCGTCGAGGCTGAAGCGCGCACCCACTTCAGCGACGCGCTCCGCGCCTTTGGTGATCACGATGAATTGCGCCGCCGTGATGATGAGAAAAATCACCAGACCAACGACCACATCACCAGCAATGACGTACTCGCCAAACGCAGCCACGATCTCGCCGGCATCCGCATCGCGGAGAATGAGGCGCGTGGTGGTGATGGACAACGACAGGCGAAACAGGGTGCTCAACAGGATGATGGGAGGCAACGCGGAAAAGTCGGCTGCCCGAGAACTGTAAAATGCCACGATCAAGACCAGCACCGTAAACGCGATGCTGAAACTGACCATGACATCTACCAGAAAGACCGGGATGGGGATGATCATCATCACCACCACCAGCAGCAGGAAGGACGCGACGACGATGTCGCTGCGGCCCGCCGCCATCCGGACGATACGATTCAACAAGCCTTTCACGCCTTCGCCTCCGGCCCGCTATCGTACCGTGCCAGCAATTCCGTGGCCGTGTCCAATTGGCCCAGCGCCAGGTGCGCGTTGATTCGCAGCAAGGCCAAGTCGGACGCCGACACGCCCAATGCCTCCATTTTGTTGGTCACGGTGAGTGCACGTGTGCCGTCGCCCGCCATAGCGAACAACTCGGCCAAGCCATGCAATACATCGATATCGACGGGGTGCATGTGATGGGCAACCAATTGATACACCAGGCCCCGGCGCACATGCCCATTGAGTGCAAGCAACCGCGCCCGGCGGCACAGCCATTCCGTACTAAGGCTATCCCAGTCTTCCATCCGGTTCGGCCTCCGGTGCGTCTTCCTCGAGTTCTTCTTCGTCGGCCAGATCGGCACCCAGCACCCGCAAATGATGATCCATGTCTTCGGACAGCAACGATGCCGCCGCACGGCGCACGTCAGCAGGCAGATCAAGCGCCGGCAGCACGCTATCGAGTAGATGCTGCAAAATCGTGACGTTTCCCACCGTGTCCGATAATTGATCGTCGATAGGCGGCGCGGCGTTTGCCTGCTCGGTTCGGTCAACAAGCCGACGACGGCTGCTCGAGGCCCGCCTGAGCGCCGGTTCGGGCCGCTTTTCCTGAGAAGAAAAAGGCGAAGCCTCGGCCAATCGCCGCAGCCCCTGCATCTCGCGCGCGCGCCAGAGATCAACATCCGATCGAGTGATCCGCATTATTCCGGTATCCCCTCACAGCCCGAAAATATGCTCTTGTCCACCGCGAACCAGAACTATTTGCCTTTTGTCTATGCTCTTCAACATCCAGCCTTCATTAAGCATGGTTCCCTGGTAATGGCGCTCGCCTTCGACGTCGACGATATAGGGGCGCTTTCCCAACCAAACGGCCGTAATGGCGACTTTGGGGACCTCCACATCAACCATCTTTGATCTGAGTAAATAACGCGATCCATAACGCAGATCGAACCATTCCTGCACGGCCTGCCATCGCGCTTTGCTGTGGTCGGGCAGTACACCTCGAACTTCGGCCACGCTGCCATCAACCTGGACCGCCATGTCCTGCAAGCCCGCTACCTGCAAGCGCGACTGCAACGCCCGACGGACTTCTTGCGCCGTGGGCGCCGGCAAACGAACATGAGCGGTATCGGGCTTCGTGCCGGCCTGGGCATTCTTTGCCGCGCCCGATTCTGGCAATAGCAGGTAGCCCCCCATTGCCCCCAGGCAAACCAGCCCCAATAGCCAAGCATTGGCGTACAGGCCACGCCGCCAGGGCAAGCGCGCCAACCGGTCATGCCGCCCCACCCCGCTCACGTCATCCTCAATCCGCAACTGCACGCTTCCTATGGAAAAGCGGCACGGCAGACGGCTTTCTGCGATATGCCCCATTGGCAGTTTGCGCAAACCGTCTATCAGTACCGATTCCGCATACGATTCCAGCCTGACGCAGCCGTTGCTGACCTCAACTGTCATATGGCACGGAGCAACTCCTTCATCCCGTACGACGAGATCGCCATCGAGATCGGCCCCAAGGCGATATTTGACATTTTCATGGATGCGCGTCCTGGCTCCTGCATGCATGCCGCTTGCTATATGCAATGCAAGTGATTCGCGGCGCTCATCCATACAATCGACACCATCCGGAATCGATACCGGCCAGCAGACATATCATTACTAAATTGGGCATGGCGGATACATAAAAAACAGAAAAGGGCCGGAATCGTTCCCGGCCCTGCCACCGATAAAGGCTATTAGTTAGGACGTTGCTTGCTAGCGTCCAGTTCCGCCTTTTTTTCCGTGGTGATTTCGGTAACCTTGGCTGACATCTCGATCGCGCGATCGAAAGCCGCTTCCATTTTTGCCAAGCCGGCTTCGGCGCCGCCACCGGTATTGGTAGGAGAAACGTTGCTCATAATTGACTCCAAAAAAAAATATGAAATTGAACACTCGAAGAATAGAGGGCTCATCAGATACCCCTGCGAGCAAATCCATTCTGCTTGGATGAAATGACCACGGCATTACATTTTCATAGCATTACAAACATACAGGCGATTGCAAAAACATGGCCGCCACGTAGCCTGGGCGCGCCATCGTCATATCAGGCCCACTTTGACAAGGACTTCCGCCACTCGGCCAAAATGGCGTTCCGGCAGCGGCTCCCCCAGAGAGCATTGGCGCGCCACCTCGCCAGCGAGGCTCGGGTCGTACACGTATGGCGCGCTCTTTTCATGGCGCTGCGCCCATGCCTGGGCCGCCTTGTCCGGAGGGACCACATGCACCACCACAGGCACCTTGGTTTCGCCACGGATATACCGTATACCGACGATCCAGCCCTTCTCGCTCCCGATCATTACAGAGGCCATATGCTCGCCCCGGGCAGATGAGCCTGCCTGCGTGGCCATGCGCTGCCGGTGTCTTTCCTTGCGGATTTCCGGCGCTCCATCCATATCCTTGCGTTCCCGTTTCACTTCGCTATGCGACATGCGCATATCGCGCGCGAACAGCCATTTCTGAAGCAGCAGATCAAGTATCCCGGTACCCAAAAATGCCAAAATCGCGGTAATTGCAATGGGAATGAATAAATGGTTGAACGATGCCAGCAGACAATCGGCGCCACAGGACGGGGCGCCGAACAGAAAAGGCAGGCTTTTTTTATACGCCATGAAAAATGCCACGCTCAATGCCGCCACTTTCAACAGCGCCTTTAGAAACTCCACGACGTTTCTCAGACTGAATAATCGTTTGAATCCACTGATCGGGTCGACTCTCTTGATATCCGGTTTGATAGGTTCTGTCGAAAAGACGATTCCCTTGCTAATAAGGACGTTTCCGATGAAGACAACAAGCACGATAAGCACAAACAGCGGAAAAGTCGTAGACATCAACGCATCCAACGCCTCTACCACGACGGCCCCCCAGACTTCTGAGAACTTCATATCTGGCGCCCCCAGTATCAGGGCCACTCTGTCGAACAAATCAATCGCCCGGACAGCCATGGTCTGCGCTGACAAGCCCAGATAGACCGTAGATGCCAGCACAACCAGCGCAGTAATCATGTCCTGGCTTTTCGCCATCTGCCCCTTTTGCCTGGCGTCCCGCAGTTTCTTGTCTGAGCCTGGTTCGGTCTTTTCTTCGCTCGATTCATTGCTCATTTTGTACCTCCGGCACCCATGCTTATCACCTTACCGGCGCATCGTGCCTACCCAATCGGACACGCCTTGGGCCGACGCCACCAGACTCGCCATATCCGGCAACAGCACCGCCATGTAAAGGACGAGCAATATGGCAAACAGCAAGTTCTTCACGGGCAGAGACAAATCAAAAACGTGCAAGCTGGGCGCCATGCGCGACAGATATGCCATCATCAGGTCGGAAACCAGAATGGCTATCATCAAGGGGGCAATCATCATGACCGCCAGTCTCAGTACGTTATCCAGCAAACCCAGCATTGCTAGCCCCAAGCCATCCATGACGGGGAAAAACCCGCCGACCGGCCAGATGGAGTAACTGGTGTACAACCCCTGCAGCATGAAGAACAGCCCGTCTGCCAGGAAAAACATGGCCACCATGATGACGCCCAGCAAGGTAGCAGTCACGCCAGACTCCGTGGCGGATAACGGGTCGACCAACTGCGCCATCGTCGAGCCCCGCTGCAGATCGATCAATTCGCCCGCCGCCTCGGCGGCCCAGATAGGCACGCCATAGACTGCGCCCAGCACCATGCCCACCAGCATCTCTATCACCAACGCACCTATCAGGCGATGACCGGCATGGGAATAACCGTCAATGACTTCCGGCAGCAACATGGGCACCGCCGGCGCCGCGAATACCAACGCGATCATAGTGCGAAGCATGCCGGTAATGCCCAGGCGGTTGAACACCGGAGAAATCATCACCAGCCCCAGGCAACGCGCCATGGCCAGCGACGTGGCCATGATCGCCGGATACGCGGCACCCAGCCATAACAACGCCCCGCGCCACCATAAATCCGCCGAAGCGCCCGCTACCGTGTCCATAAGGGAAACCCGGTCAGCAACTGATCTGCCAGCTCTGACACCTGCCCCGCTAGCAATGGCAGGCCGAAGATCAGCGAGAACAGCACCGCCACCAGTTTCACCGCCTGCGGCAGGGTTTGATCCTGGATCTGCGTCAGGGCCTGCAGCAACCCCACACCCAGACCAATGACGATCGCAATCAACAAAGCCGGCGCCGAGATGATCAGGACCGTCATCAATGCCTTGTTCATCAGTGAAATAATCAGCGACTGATCCATCTCCGTTCAACCTCCATAGCTGACGATCAATCCATGCATCAGACGCGACCATCCGTCCACGATAACGAACAGAAATATTTTCAGTGGAACGGAGATCAGGGCGGGCGACACCATCATCATGCCCATGGCCATCAGTATGTTGGACACGATCAAATCAATGACCAGAAACGGGATGTACAACAGAAAGCCAATTTCGAACGCCCTGGCCAGTTCGGAACCGACGAAGGCGGGCACCAACACAACCAGGTCGTCGTCGCGCAAATTCTGACGCGCCTGTTCAGACCATAACCCCTCGGTCGCGTTCAGGAAGAACTCCCTTTCTTCGGTCGAGGCATATCTGGCGAGGTGTGTCTGCAAGGGTCCGCGCACGCGGCTAGCGATATCGGTCAAGTCTTCCATGGAATTAAGCTGTATCTGCACCCCCTGGAACTGATGGCTGATCTCGCCGATCAGAGGTGCGGTGACGTAGCAGGCCAGGATAAGAGCAATACCGTAGAGCACCAGGTTCGGCGGCGTCTGCTGCACACCCAGTGCATTGCGGATCAGAAACAGCACAACAGAAATTTTCAAGAACCCTGTCATCGTCACGATGAACAGCGGCAGTAGCCCTACCGTTGCCACCAATAGGATGATGACGCCCAGATTCGGCTGATACTCAGCCATTTGAATCTGCCAGCCTCGTTACCCGGACACCGAGCACATCGTCTAACCGTACTAACTCTCCTTGCCCGATCTTCTGCCCATTCACCATCAGGTCTACCGCCTGGTCAGCCCGCCGGCTCATCGGCAGCACCGACCCCGGTTTGAGGGCCTTCAGATCCGCCATGCTCATGGCAAGGCGGCCGACTTCACACACTACCGGCACGGTCAATTGATCCAACATCACGGACGGAACTGCTTCCGTTTCGACATTGATTTCTTCCACGGAAACCTCTCTTCGTTCATCGATATACCAAGCGCTGCCGATGACATAACCGCCATCCTGCTCGCGAACATCAGCCAGCAGGGAGGGCGCTACAGCCAAATGCAGCCCATCCAACGGCCGGCTCAACAGCACGACATCCCCCGGCCGCAAGGAACTCAACTGCACCAGGCTCAGCATCTGCCGCCCGGCCTGAAGCGCCGCCAGGATAGGCACACGCTGCCAGACTTCCTCTTGAGCCTGCTCGCGCGGCAGGCGGCTCACTGTGGCGTCGGGCAAATCCAGCCATATCAAGGCGCCCTGCGACTCGTCGGCGCCGTCAGGAAACAAGGCCACACGGCGAAGACCGACGGCGGCATTCCGGTGCCCGTCCTTGGGCGACAGCACGAAGTCATGGCCGCACACGGCCTTCAAACGTGACAGCACATTGGCCATCGCCCAGGACAGTAGAAAGACCCGCAGCGGCGGCGCGATCTCGGGCCACGGCGTTTGGCGCGGGCGGGACACGCCGGCCCGCAGGCATGCGCCATCCAGCCATTTGGCGTCGGCAAACAAGCGACCGTACGCGCCATCCACCTCAAGCGCCACGCAGCACGCATCGGCCGGTGGAGTCTGCTGCACCTCGCGCAAATTGAATGTGATCGACTCGTCAAATAGACTGAATACCAGCGGCGACAATGCCACGCCGCCTTGCAACGCGGCCGGGTCGCATATGGGTAGCTCTTGCCAGAGCGGCACCACCGGAATGGCAACATCAACGGCCATGGCGCGCCCCCTGCAGTTCGTCGGCCAAGAACTCCTCGCGCAACGCATTACGTCTGGACTGCCGACGGCCATGCCAGGCCGCCAACTCGTTGCAGGCCTCCAGCTTGCGCGCACATTGCGCGTGATTCGCCGTAAGGTGATCGAGCTCCGCTTGCACCTCCGCCAACTTGCCTTTCAGGTTCTGTAACGAAACCTCCATCTGCACTACTTGCCACGCATCGTCACTATCCTGATCGTGAGCATGCATGATTTTCCGGCTATCGAAAGGTTCACTGAACAGCTCCTGCCAACGCTCATGCTTTCGTTGCTGTATCGAAACCATCGTTTCCTCGGAACGATGGCTCTCGTCCAGGAACTCCTGCTCGACGCGTTCGCACTGCCTGGCCTGAAGACTCTTCAAATACAGCAGCCGCTCCTCGCGCCGGAGACGAATTTCCTTCACAGTAAGGATTTTCTTCAGTTCCGTACTCACGCCATCAACTCCATCAAGCGGCTGCGCGTCTCGGAAAAACTGGATACCGTTTTCATGTCCTGGCACAGGAAGCTCTCTATCGCCTCGTGGCGCTGGATCGCGACGTCGGTCTGTGCATCCGTGCCGGCAGCGTATTCGCCCAGCCGGATAAGCAATTCCACTTGCGCATAGCGCGCCATCAAGTCGCGCACCTGCGCGGCCGCATTGCCGTGCCGGTTCTGTACGACCTTGTGCATCAGACGGCTTCGGCTGCGCAGGATGTCGATCGCCGGAAACCGGTTCCTGCGCGCCAACTGAGCATCAAGCACGATGTGCCCGTCGACGATAGAGGTGACCTCCTCTGCGACGGGATCGGCTTCGCCGTCACTTTCAACCAGCACCGTGTAAATGCCGGTGATGCTGCCGCGCACGCCCGGACCGGCACGCTCGAGCAGTTCCGGCAATGCTGCAAACAACGAAGGCGGAAATCCCCGACGTGTGGGCGGTTCGCCCACGGCCAGACCAATTTCGCGACGCGCGCGCGCATACCGCGTCACACTATCGACCATCAACAGGACGTGCTTGCCGGTATCCCGGAAATACTCCGCCACGCAAGTGGCCGTCTCGGCCGCCTTAACCCGTTCCAGGGCCGATTTATCCGAAGTCGCCACGACGGTAACCGTGCGAGCGCGGGTGTCCTGGCTCATTGCATCTTCCAGCCATTCCCGGACTTCACGGCCCCGTTCGCCGATCAGCGCCAGCACGATGACATCGGTCTGCGCGCCCGCCAACATAGAGGCAAGCAGCGAAGACTTGCCTGCGCCGGCCTCACCCAGGATGGCCACCCGCTGACCTCGGCCCACGGTCAAGAGCCCATCGATGGCCCGGATGCCCAATGGAAAAGGCTCGCTGATGCGTTGGCGCTCTATCGCCGCCGGCGCTGTGCCATGAACAGAGCGCAGGACCATCTCGCCTACGCGGTGCGGCGCCCGCGGATCCAGGTTGTGTCCGAACGCATCGATGGCCGTGCCCAGCAGCGACTGGCCCACCGCAATGGAGAACCCCCGCGACGTCCGGTACACAGGGCAACCGGCGCTGATGCCGTTTGCCTTGGCCATCGGCGCCAACCAGGCCAGCTCATCCGCGAAACCCACAACTTCCGCGGGAACCGGTGCATATTCGGGCATGCTCGGCTCGATACTGCAGAATTCACCCAGCGTTGCCCCAGGTAGCCAGGCTCGGATGGTCAGCCCACGTATTTCCTGGACTTTTCCTTGCCTGGGACGGGTGTCGACCCCTTGCATGGCGGCATGAATGTGATGCAGGGGGTCCGCGTCATCCCGTGTCAGTCCTACCATTACTTATTCTCCTCGCCGGCGCGAGGTAGTGCCTTGAGAATACGCTCCCATTGGGCGTGCGGCGTCAACTCGATGATGCCCGCCGGCGTTTCCAGAAAGCATTGCGATTCCTGTAAGGAATCATCTGCACGCAGCACGACCGCACGGGCCAGATGGTGCATGGCCTCTTCGCCGAGAATCGCGGCCATCCCCGGCGCCACCCTCAAGGTGAACCTGCCGGACTCTCTCAATTCGCCGATAGCCTTACGCGCGGCAAACATGACGAGGTCCTGATCAGGTATGCCATCGAGGATTTTTCTGAGCGCGGTATCGATCACCCGTACCAGATGCGGTTCCAACTCGGTCTTATACGACTCCCGCTCGGCCGAAATCCGTAGCGCCAATTCCGCCGCCTCGTCCATCGCGGCACGCTGGCCGCTTTCATAGCCCTCGTGCCAGGCTTGTTCGCGCAAGGTCTCCGCTTGCGCAAGGGCTTCGCTTCGTATCGTGTCCGCTTCTTGCCTGGCCTGTTCGAGAAAGCGTTCGCCCTCGCGCCATGCGGCCAAACTTTCGGCACGCACGATCAAGGCATCTTCTCGAACCGCTGGAACATTCGCACTCATGAAGACTCTCGCAGATTACGATTCAGGACCTCGACGAGCGCCACAGCCGATTTCTCATCGACATGCCAGATACCATCCACGCCCGCCCCATCCAAACTCAGCGGCTGCTTCAAATGCACCCATGCCGCCAGGTCCTCGTCCAGCAACGAGACCTTGGTATCCAGCACAGCAAAACCCACATCGCAGATCCCGGATATCCACTCTTGGGCGGTATCCGGCCGGCGTCGAACCTGCGCGGCCGAGGCCGTATCGTCAGCCAGATCCTGGCCCAACTCCACCCATCGCCACCACGACGCGCCAAAATACGTTTCCAGCGATCTGAGCACAGGCGCCCGCAATTCGCGCGCCAACGCCTGCGACCAGAACATCAGGCCGCAGGCACCGGCTGCCCGTTCCCAGCCCGCCACGTCCAGAGCCGCCAAACCGGCTTCCTCGGGCGCGACGGCCAACTCCGCCAACGGCTTTACGCCCAGTGTTTGGCGCAGCAAATCGACGAGCGACGACCTGAACGGCTCCACCGCGAAGACCTGCCGTAGCAGCGATTCATCCTGGATCTGGATGGGCGCCAAACACCGCGTCAAATTTGCCACGTGCACACCCGGCAACGGGTTTTTTTGAAATCGTTCCCACTCGCCGGTAGGCGTCGTCGTCTTCGCCATGATCACGACGCTTGGCGATAGATACGCGTCCCTCTGGCAGACCGGGTCATGAACCACCATGTCCCGCCGCCAGCCACGATGGCTGCCAAGAGCCAGATCAGCAGCGACCACTGGGCGAGCCTGCCGACGCTATGCTCAGGCACGGGCACCCCCAGCCAACTAGCCATCTTGGGCTCGGCTGCGATTTCCTCGACGGACACCGCCACTGGAATCACCGACACCCGCTCGTAGTCCAGCCCGGAAATGCTCCCCGCCACCAGCGACTTGATCTTCGGAATCAAGGGCTCGACATCTACGCTCGCCTCATAGCGAACAAATACGGCGGCGGACGCCGGACGCGTCTCCTTACTCCGCAAATCCGTATCCGGCAAGTCCACATGCACCCGGGCGGTACGGATGCCGTCTACCTGAGCCACAGTATTGGAGAGCTCCTGGCTCATGGCATAGACCAGTTGCGCCCGTTCCTGAATAGGCGAAGCCACCAGACCGTTGCCTTTGAAGACATCCCCCAGGGAATCGAAATGGGCCTGGGGTAGGCCGGCGGCCTCTAGCACCTGCACGGCCGATGCAAAGCGCTCTTCATCGACCATCACGGTCAGACTGCCGTCCTTGGTGCTTTCCCGCCTGGCTTCGATGCCATGCTTCATCAGTACGGAAATCATCTGATTGGCTTGCCGCTCATTCAGGCCCGAATACAGCTCCGTTTTGCAAGCCTGCAAAATCAAGACGCACATGACCAAGGCAACCGTGCGCAAAGTGCGCCAACCGATCAAATCGAACACGAGTCATTGGCCTCGAATCAGAGTATTAGCGGCGCCGGAAACCTGGGTTGCGCTGCGGACGACAACCTGGGTCTCGATGGAATAATCGAACATGCGATTCAGAGCATCCAGCGCGGTCATCACCCTCTGATCTGTCTCCTGACCCGTATTCGCGGCCTCGGTTTTTGGCATGGCGTACACGCGGTCGTGACTACCCGCCACGTGCTCCACCCGCGACGAGGCTAGGCTGGCTCGTTCCAGATACCCATCGAGATACTTAGCCACCACCTGGCCGATCTCACCAACACTTGAAAGATGTCGGTCACGTGCCTGCAGGGCCATGACTTCGAACAAGTCCTGCGACGCAGGATGCGCGCCGCCCTGATGCACGGAAACGTCCAGGGCGACGCCAGAAGCGCTCGGCAAATCCATTATCTGCTCTCTTTTACCTTACCCCAAACCGAGAGATCACTCATCGGACTGGGCTTCGCTGAGCATCTCGTTCATACGGGGCATAATGATGGTCTGGGCCAGCGCCACCACGCCCGTCAGCATCGCTTCGTCCAGCCGTGCCTGATCTTCTGAAGAATTTGCTTGGGCATTCTGAACGGCGACGTCGAACGAGGCTTCCGCTGGCGCATTAGGTACCGCTGCGGAATCAACTGGCATCACTGACATATTCTTGCTCCTGAAAACGTTGCATGACAAAACACACCCGGCCTCACCTGGAGACCATGACTCGCTGGCGACCGGCCTTGCCCCGATACACCGTAATCTCCGCTACGCCCTGGCTGTGGCTAAGGGCCAGGCCAGGACTACTGGTCACGCGCCGACTATTCACTACGGCTGCAATAAGTTCACGAAAGGATGTCGGCCCCGTCACAACTAGCGCTGGCGACCGGTCATCCAATACGATGTTGATACCCGCCCCTTGCCTCGACCATTCGCTCGCCAACGCCTGGCGTTGTTCCGCCTTCATCGACGGCACTGGCAGCAGCTCCGTGCTGTTTTCTTTCCGGGTACTGACAAACAGCGTATTTCTATCCATATACCAGACCAAATCGTGGGCGTCGGCCAAGCTACGCAGAAACGCATCAGCGCTATCGACATGTCGCATACCACGCACCACACCGCCGACATTCGGCGACACCTTCGTTTCGATGCCCAGATTGCGCCCGAACTCGCTCAGTACGATCCGCAAGTCCTGCTCGATCACCAGATACGGATAAGGTTGATTCAACATGCCGATCTGAGTCACAGCATGGGCAGACGCACAACCCAGCCCGATGCTCAGCACAGCACCAAGCAGCGCCATGCGAACACCGAAAAAGCGGAATATGCCTGCCCTTTGCATCGCACGACTCCTACACCCAACGGCGTCCATTATTGAATTCAATAGTGACAAGCACATTGCATGCAGACGGCCGATAGTAAATATTTCAACCCATTGATTTCGAAACTCGCCATCTACGTCGGCCGAAATCTGCGTAACGACGACGTGGTCGCCACGTTAACTCAGGTATGTTCCATGCACGGTACTCTCCACGTTGGTATGGCGGAGAACCGCAAGAAGCTCATTTTCAAAGCGCTCTGAATGACGGTGCTCTGGCAGTATTCGAGCGCAGCTTGAAGACCGCCGAGCGATGGGCCTTCACAAGAAGAGAAGATTTATCGACTCGAATCGAACAAAACAACAGACGAGACTTTAGTCATGCTTGCAAGGCCATTGGCATTGAGGATTTTCACTGGCATGACCTCCGCCATACTTGGGCGAGTTGGCACGTCCAGCGCGGGACACCACTGATGATTCTTAAGGAGTTCGGGGGCTGGGAGACCATTGCAATGGTGCAAAAGCATGCACACCTTGCCCCGAGTCACATTGCGCCTCGCGCCCGAACAGTGAACGTCCTTGAGACAGCTGGTCAAGGAAGAGGAAAAGTTGACCAGCGGATTTTTCAGTCAGGATTTGGTCAAGACTCAAGCACAAAAACAAANCGCCACTCCGAAGAAGTGGCGTAAGTGTTTGATAACAATAGAATTCTGGTGGGCTGTGAGTGGCTCGAACACTCGACCTACGGATTAAGAGTCCCAATAATCCGTATTTTGTGAGATTTCACGACACCGCATGAGACGAATAATTCTATTTAAAATCAATTAGTTATTGTGAATTCTTGTTTTTTATGGTCTCATTTAATGGTACGAAATCTTCGGATTTTTCGGACACAGTTCGGACACGGAAGGTGCTGATGAGGTGACCAGGAGGCCGCCACTAGCGTTCCGCTCGGACCTGGAGACCATCCCTATGCCTGTTCTGACCTACCGCGCTATCGAGGCTCACAAGCCCAAAAACAAGTCGTACAAGATCACGCTAGATCGTGGCGTGCAACTCCGTATCGCACCCGACGGCTTGCGTACCGTCCTGATCCGCTACACCGTGCGCGGCATGGAGGAAGAGCGTCAATACACGCTGCCCCGGGAGTACGGGGACGGCCCTGCCCAGATCAAGCTGGCCGACGCCTGCGCCGAGGGGCAACGCATCCGTGCTCTGGCCCGCGCCGGCATCGACTGGCCCGCCGAGGAAGAAGCCCGGCGGCGCGCCGAGGCTGAAACCCAGACACAGTCGGCGGCCTCGAACGCCCTGACGTTGGCCGAAGGCATCCGCGAGTACGTCGAGAAAAAGCGCCGGGCCAAAGATGGCTTGTCGCTCAAGGCGCGCACCAAGGCGGAATATGTGGCCATGATCGAGCCGGGCAAGGTCGCCAAGAACGGCAGAAAATTCGCCGACGGCGAACTTATGCCTCTGGCCGAGAAACTCATGCCCGAGATCACTGCGAAGGACATCTGGGACGTCTATAACAACCTGCTGAAACGGGCCAAGCGCCGGGCGGACTACGCCATGCAGGTCTTGCGCGCGGTCTTGCGCTGGCACGGAGTCAACGTTCCCAATAGCCCTCTGAGCCAGGAAACTGCAGGGCGGGACCGGATCGTGATTGCCGGGCCCCGTGGCAATCCAACACCGATTCCCGCGGAAAAGCTCGGCGCCTGGTGGCTGGCGGCCTGCGCGTCCCCGCGTCGCGTGGCGGCGAACTACTACCGCTTCCAATTGCTCACGGGCTGCCGTGGTATCGAGATCCACGGCGAGAAGAAATACGATTACGAACCGATCCTGGTGCGCGATGTGGACCTCAGGGCCGGCCGCGTGCTGCTACGAGACACCAAGAACCGGACCGACCATGTGTTGCTGCTATCGCGGCAGGCGCTGGCGATCGCCGAGGAAGCTTGCAAAGGGCGCAAGCCCGATGACCGATTGTTCCCCATCGTTGATGCCCGCAAGACGTTGGCTTGGATCAACAAGCAGGTGGGTACGACCGTGCAGGGGCATGACATGCGTGCGACCTTTACGACCGTGGCCGAAGAGCTGGTGTCCGGCGGCGTACTCAAGCGGATGATCAACCACGCCGCCAACAATGACGTGACCCTAGGCCACTATGTCGGCAAGGGTGAGGCGCAGTTGCGAGCCGGCTGGCAAACCGTCGCGGACTTCATCGAGAATACCGCTGCGGAGGAAGCGGCGCGCCGTGCCGCACCATCGGGGGGCACTTCCTTGCCCGCCGGGGAAACTAGCGCACTCCAGGAATCGGCTCTGGTCGCAGCATGACGAACGGCTTACAGGTTCAGATAGTCCCGCGCCCGGAAAGTCTCGACACGGCGACAGCACGATGAAGTGGATTCGCTATTTGCGGCAAGGCTTCATCGAGGTCGCGGGTACGCGCTACGACCTCACGCACATGCGCGGGCCCACCTTCGAGCTGGCCATCGCGGCGACCCCGCGCTACCCAGCCTTGACGCTGCGTATCGAGGTGGAATTCACCTCGCATTGCGTGTCGTTCGGCTCGAAGGAAGACGAAATCCTCGACTTCGACGTCCTGGGCCACGACCGCCGGATTCTCGACCATCGGGACATGCCACGCGTGTTCTGCTTCGACCGCTACCGCTGGTCGCAGTCCCTGCCCGAACTGATGCGCACGCTCGATGGGCACTACTGCAATTTCACCGGATACGGGAACTGGCTGGTCATTCGTGCCATCGACGACCGGGGCCAAGAGGTGGATTACGAAATCTACTTTCAGCTACGCCGGCATGGCGGGGATACCCTGCGCATGGTGGTCGAAAGCGCCTATGTCCGTGCATACGGCACGCCCGGACCAGGCGTACCCCATGAGCGCAAGGGCCGTGTACGTTTCCATGTCATGGCCGCCAAGGTGTTCCGAGGGGAACCGCTGCGCGACCCCGGCCATCACCGCCGATAGCGCCGCTGCAGGGCTGAAAAAGGCGAGGCCCCGTAGAACGGGGCCTCATATGTCGCGGGAGCTCTTGATACCAGCACGGCTGGACCCTGTTGCCAGGGGGCAGATAGACGCCTTTTCAGGCCCCGATACATCTATCTGCCAGTAGCTTACTCAATTTTGAGCAATGGGTCAACCGCCCGCTTTCCGCCACCAAATGACTCAATCGCCCGCACGAAGGGCATGCAAAACCCTGGATGTACGTAGGATAATGTTGCACCTGTAAACGATACAAGTGCCGACAGTCCCCGAACCCTACTCTTATTCTAGGCGATCCCGCATGGCTACCACTAAAAACTCTAATCCAAGCACGCCACCTCCCGTGGCCAAGCCAAGCGGCACTCGTCCACCGGGGAGAATTACGATCAAAGGCGGGGTCCCCACCTCCCACATGCCACCAGTACCGCCGAAGACAGGCGGCGGATCGGGCAAGTAACAACCGTGAGTTCCCAAAGCTCCAGCGGTGGACCTGCCACGCCGCCCCAAAATTCGTACACCCCCTCAGAGGCGGCGCAGACGCTATATAAAGCGTTCCTAGATGATGCAAAAAAGCGGCAGCTATCGAGTTCCGAGAACTTCGACAAATCCATCTTGACGTATTCGAGTGGCGGACTGGCCCTGTCGCTAGCTTTCCTCAAGGATTTCATCCCTATCCGTACAGCGACAATGCCATATCTGCTGTACGGTTCCTGGGCGCTGTTCGTGCTTTCCACGGCGCTGACTACTGTATCGTTCTTGGTCAGCTATAAGGCACAGACGCTGTCTATCCAGTACGCAGAAAAGTATTATCTGGAGGGGAATGAATGCTACTTGAACAGACAATCCTGGTGCGATCGATGCACGAAGTGGTTCAACCTCATCTCTGGAGCGGCGTTTATTTTGGCGCTGGTCTTCACCTCGATCTTTGTCGCAATTAATCTAAATAAGGCGAATGCTATGGCTGGAACAAAGAGTTTTGCTCAGGATGGATTGCCGAGCGCGATGATGCAAAAAATGACTGGTGGCTCGGCAGAAGCTCCGTTGACCAAAGGCCTGCCAGCCGGCACCATGGCGCCAGTCCCGCCGGCCGCGCAGAGCACCACGACTGCCCCCGCCGCGCCTCAAAGTACGTCGGGCAGCGGCAATACCCCGTCTGCCCAAGGCAGCCAATCGTCCAAGTAGCGCAGCTGACGATACGTGCCGCCGGAGAGCTGAGCATGGCGAAACAAGATCCCATTGCCCGCAGCATGGCGATCGTGGATAAGGCACTGCGCGCAGCCTTTCCTGACGATTTTGACAAGCGCTGCATGTACGCAGCGTTTGGGTTACGTTCGCTTTTGCAGGAAACCGGTTTGAGCCCCGAGATTGTTGGGGGAGAGTTTCTGTGCCTGGCGCTTTCTCCTGATGGTAAAAGGGCAACGCTTCAAGGATTTGGAAAACCCAACTCCCAAGAGCCCTCACACTATTGGGTAGAACTTGGAAAAACCCTGATCGACGTCGGGCCGCATTATCTTCCGCGAAATTCCAGCCATCCGTCGGTTCCGATACCGTTCGTTCGATGGTCCCTGGCTGCCCCGTTGCCGCGCTTTCTGCGCTATCGGGCAGTCATCCGTTACGACCCGCACGTCACGCTTGTTTCTGACGCGGAGATTTTGAGTAGGATGGACGATTTCCTGGCTCGCTGCCAACAGGAAAATCAGGCAGCTACCGGCGAGGTCAAATTGCCGACTTGGCAGCTCAAGGATATGGCTTCATTGCAATATGCCGCGCAGCGAGGAGACCCCTGGGCGCGGGGCACATCTATGTTTCTTCGGCACTCGGCAACGACTCAACTTCCTTTCTAGCAGCGTTTGGCTACACAGCCGGCAAGGCCGCGTGCTCCTGCGGATCAGCGCTGTCGAGGTCATCAACCACCGATCGATTTTTGAGGTGCCCTACACGACAGGGCGCGCTTTTTGGCGAAAGCGGTTCTAATATTCAATCGATGATTCAATAAACGGTGTACTATTGAATCATGAAAGAAGATCAAGCCATATCTGCCCTCGGAGCGCTAGCCCATACGCAGCGCCTACGAGCATTTCGCGCCCTCGTGGTCGCTGGGCCTGCGGGTCTGACACCTAGCGTGCTGGCGGACCAACTCGGCGTTGCGCGCAACGCGCTGTCCTTTCATTTGAAAGAGCTATCTCATGCCGGTTTGGTGACCATTGAACAACAAGGGCGCAATTTGATTTACCGAGCCGACTTCGCGCATATGAACGGCCTACTTGGCTACCTGACAGAGCACTGTTGCCAGGGCGGCGTGTGTGAACTCACCGAATCCTCCACGTGTACAACCTGCTGACCGGGGTTTCTTTTCATGACCGACAAGACGTATAACGCGCTGTTCATCTGCACTGGCAATTCCGCGCGTTCCATTCTGGCCGAGGGCTTGCTCAATGGTTTAGGCGGCGGGCGCTTCCATGCTTATTCCGCAGGTAGTCACCCAAAGGGTGCTGTGCATCCGCTCGCGCTCGCCGCGCTGGAGCGGCTGCGTCTACCGGCGACAGGCTACCGTAGCAAGAGCTGGGATGAGTTCACTCAGCCCGATGCGCCGCAGTTCGATTTCATCTTCACCGTTTGCGACAACGCGGCGGGCGAAGTTTGTCCCATCTGGCCAGGCAAGCCCATGTCCGCGCACTGGGGTGTGCCCGATCCGGCCGCCGTTGAAGGCACCGAGGAGCATCAGCTCAAGGCCTTTTTGGACACCGCGGTTGTCTTAAAGCGACGCATCGAACTTCTCCTGAATCTGCCGCTGCAACGCCTCGATGCTATGTCGCTCCAAAAAGAGCTGCATGGCATCGGCAAGCAATAAGGAGCACCTGATGACGGTACAAAGCAACGCCATCTGCCCAGTGCAGGCGATGCCGTCGATGAGCGTCTTTGAGCGCTATCTGACGGTATGGGTGCTGTTGTGCATCGTGGCCGGCATCGCGTTCGGCCAGTTCGCACCCGACGTGTTCCGGGCGATCGGCCGTATGGAATTTGCGCAGGTCAACCTCCCCGTGGGGTTGTTGATCTGGGTCATGGTCATACCGATGTTGGTCAAGGTGGACTTCGGCGCGCTTGGCCAGGTCAAGGAACACTGGCGCGGCATTGGCGTGACCTTGTTCGTTAACTGGGCGGTCAAGCCGTTTTCGATGGCCTTTCTGGCCTGGCTTTTCATACGAAATGTCTTTGCCGACTGGCTGCCGGCCGATCAACTCGACAGCTATGTTGCCGGCCTGATTCTGCTGGCAGCGGCACCTTGCACAGCGATGGTCTTCGTCTGGAGCCGCCTGACCGGCGGCGATCCTGTGTTCACGCTGTCGCAGGTGGCCTTGAACGACACCATCATGGTGTTCGCCTTCGCCCCGGTGGTTGGTCTGCTGCTGGGCATTTCTTCAATCACCGTGCCGTGGGACACTTTGCTCACGTCAGTGGTGCTGTACATCGTGATCCCGGTCGTCATTGCTCAAGCGTGGCGCCGCATATTGCTGCGCCAGGGACAAGGCGCATTTGATCGGGCCATGGAGCGCATGGGACCGTTGTCCATCGCTGCGCTGTTGCTCACCCTGGTGTTGCTGTTCGCCTTCCAGGGCCAAGCCATTCTGCAGCAACCGCTGGTGATCGCCATGCTGGCGGTGCCCATCCTGATCCAGGTGTTGTTCAATTCCGGATTGGCGTATTGGCTCAATCGCCGGGCTGGCGAAAAGCACAGCATTGCCTGCCCCTCAGCTTTGATTGGCGCATCCAACTTTTTCGAGCTGGCGGTGGCAGCCGCCATCAGCTTGTTTGGCTTTCACTCCGGCGCAGCACTCGCCACCGTGGTAGGCGTACTCATCGAGGTGCCGATCATGCTGCTGGTCGTTCAGGTGGTGAATCGCTCGCGCGGCTGGTATGAACGCACCTGACCCAAAACTATCTTTCATCCGCGAGGCCATGGCATGAACCACGTCACGATCTATCACAACCCCGACTGCGGCACATCGCGCAATACGCTGGCGCTGATTCGCAATAGCGGCGAGGAACCTGTCGTTGTCGAATACCTGAAAACGCCGCCGAGCCGTGAAACGCAGGTGGCCTTGATTGCCGCCGCCGGGCTAACGGTGCGTGAAGCGCTACGCGTCAAGGGCACGCCCTATGACGAGCTGGGGCTGAATGATTCGAAGTGGACAGATGATCAACTGATCGATTTCATGCAACAGCATCCCATCCTCATGAACCGGCCATTCGTGGTGACGCCCTTGGGCACGAAGCTTTGCCGGCCGTCGGAAGCGGTATTGGATATCCTGCCGCAACTGCAACAAGGCAGCTTCACGAAAGAGGATGGCCAGGCCGTGGTGAATGCGGGGGGGCAGCGTGTCTGAACATCGGCTCGACCTGCCCAATGTGGATGCCTCATTGTTCGAGACTCCAGATTGTGCGCGCCTGCTGGCACCGGCTCAACGATCGACCCATGCGCCGCGCATTCTGATGCTCTACGGATCCCTGCGCGAACGTTCGTACAGTCGGCTGCTGACGCGCGAAGCGGCCCGCATGTTGGAAGCATTGGGCGCCGAGGTCCGGACATTCGACCCCGCAGGTCTGCCGTTGCCAGACAGCGTTCCTGAGACCGATCCGAAGGTTCAGGAACTCCGTTCGCTCGCACAATGGGCCGAAGGCATGGTGTGGACATCGCCGGAGCGACACGGCGCAATGACGGGGATCATGAAGGCACAAATCGACTGGATTCCCCTTTCGATGGGCGCAGTGCGGCCCACTCAGGGCAAGACTCTCGCCGTGATGGAAGTCTCCGGTGGCTCGCAGTCCTTCAATGCCGTCAATCAGATGCGGATCCTTGGCCGCTGGATGCGGATGGTTACCATCCCCAACCAGTCCTCGCTGCCCAAGGCGTTCTTGGAATTCGATGACGCTGGGCGCATGAAGCCGTCCAGCTATTACGACCGCGTCGTTGACGTGATGGAAGAACTCGTCAAGTTCACGCTGCTGACGCGCGATGCCAGCGCCTATTTGGTGGATCGATATAGCGAGCGCAAGGAAAGCGCGGAGCAATTGTCCAGGCGCGTCAATCAACGGGCTATCTAACATGCGCCTTGCGAATCGCACGGGCGTGATTGCCGCACTGGGCACGACCCAGACGCTAGCGTGGGCGTCTTCATACTACCTGCCTGCCATGCTGGCCGAGCCCATGGCGCGGGACTTGGCTGTGACAACGCCCACCATTTTCGCAGCGTTCTCCTTCGCTTTGTTGATCTCCGCATTGCTGGGGCCTTACTCGGGCAGAGCCATTGACCGGTGGGGTGGAAGGCCGGTGCTGATGGCGACCAACGTGATCTTTGCTGCCGGCCTGGGTTGGCTCGGCAGTGCCGACACCCTCGTCGGACTTTTCGCGGCCTGGCTGATCTTGGGCATCGGCATGGGGAGCGGACTCTACGAAGCGGCATTCGCATCGTTGGTTCGTCTGTATGGCCACGAATCACGCAACGCGATTGCTGGCATTACACTCATCGCGGGGTTTGCCAGCACGGTGGGGTGGCCGCTATCCACTTTTCTAGAAGTGCACATAGGTTGGCGAGGCGCGTGCTATATCTGGGCCATGCTGCACCTCGTGCTGGCGTTGCCGCTGAATGCTTTGCTGCCTTCGGCCGCACTGCCTCGTAGCGAGAAGTCCGTGGCACCCATCGAGACTGTGCAGCCTGCCTCGCGCTCCAGCTCATTGCGAGCGTCGATACTGCTCGCCGTGGTGTTCGCTGTGACGTGGTTCATCAGCACGGCGATGGCGGCTCATTTGCCGCACTTATTGACAGCCGGCGGGGTGACACTTGCTGCAGCCGTCGCCGCCGGTGCGCTCGTAGGGCCGGCTCAGGTTGGCGCACGGCTGCTGGAGTTCGGTATCCTTCGCCGTGTACACCCTTTGTTTTCGGCGCGCCTGGCAAGCCTCATGCATCCGCTGGGCGCGGCAGTCTTTGCGGTACTGGGCGCGCCCGCCGCTGCGGCCTTCGTTATTTTTCATGGGGCAGGCAACGGCATTTTGACCATCGCCAAGGGTACGCTGCCATTGGCACTGTTCGGGCCACAAGGCTATGGCGAGCGACAAGGACTGTTGATGATTCCCGCTCGCATCACGCAGGCGTTGGCGCCTTGGCTCTTCGGGCTTTGCCTGAACCGGTGGGGAATCGGAGCACTGTGGTTATCCAGCGGACTGGGCCTCATTGCGTTCGCTGCACTTCTGCTTCTTCGTGGCACATCGGACGTTCGTCATACGGCAGCGATTGCCAAGGCTGGGCACTGATTGTCCTAACGGGCGCTGTTCAAACGAAAGCCAAAATGGCATCGACGTATTTCTGCGAATCACTCACCCCGTTTTAAACGAGCAGTTCGAGCGACTAATACGTCACGCCAGTTCAATTCGAGTTCTTTCTTGTCTTTACCACCAGTCAACGTCGTCTCTAGCCAGTCTGCAAAAGCCATGTCATTGCCGGGCTGCCGAAGGTTTTGGACTGGCACGAGATGCACCGTACAGAGCGATGGCGAATCAAGGTGACCGCAGGGAGTCTGGGCTGGCGGCAGCAGTGGCATTTCAGCAACCGGATCGCTAAACGCAGCCAGCAGAGACTGTATTTTGACCGTGCGTCCGTCTAGAAGATCATGCAAACACCGACACCGGTCTGAAGCAAGTATCCGGACATCGGTATATCCAGCATCATGCGCCCGGCGAAGAACCTCAAAATTATGACGGAGCGAAATCGCTGTTTCCACGACGCTCGGATGTAGCAATCCGACGAGTACGTCCTTAGCGTCTGTTCAACGTGGAAGTCACTCCCGACCAAGCTTGCGTCTTCGTGGAGCTTGGCGTGATCGATCAGCTTCAGACTATGGTGGCGCCGGCATCGGACTGATGCGCTCGGTTCGCCGTCCCTGCAAGGGCGGCGAACCTTTTATTTGGCCAGCACCTTGTGGCAGTCGTTTTGGGCGCATGGATACCTCGCTGGATCCTATGCCAAGACATGGCGCTAAACCGAGAGGTGGGTAATGTCCATAGCCCCTGTTTAGCCAGTTAGTCCGCTTGTCCGTTATGCGGCTTTTTAGACGATTCCGCTTGAAACTGAAGCAGTCAGCGCGAGCCGGTCAACGACGATGACTCGCCGCAGCGGTGCGGAATTTTAGCTATTCAGCGCTGCTGGGTGAACTTCTGGTCATTCGCATAAACATGCGCAGAGGGCGAGACGCTGAAGAAAACGTTGACCTTCCCATGTTGGAAGGCTTCATGCTATGTCGGAACATATTCGATCGTAGAATTGCATATGCTGTATTGCGGTATCTGGGCCATAAGGCTAGTAACACGCGGAAAGGTGTCCCTACCAAAGGCGGAGCGGCGGCCATCCTCCCTCGTGCTTAAGGCAAAGGTTTGTAAGATGGGGGATCTGGCAAGGTCAAAACGGCCGGGCAGATCCTTTTAACATGACGCACCCTGCATAACAGCTATCGCCATGATCTGCATTGACTCCTGATACTTAAGTAAGGCGAGCGGAGAAATTTATGCGAATACTGGTCATCGAAGACGAGCGAAAACTCGCCGACTATCTGCAAAAGGGACTTAGTCAACAGAACTACGTGGTAGATGTTGCTCGCGACGGGCAAGATGGCAGGCACGCGGCTCTTGAAGGAAACTACGATTTGGTGGTTCTTGACGTGATGCTTCCCGACATAGACGGGTTTGGCATTCTCGCTGATTTGCGTCAACGCAAAGACACGCCAGTTTTGATGCTGACTGCGAGGGACAAGGTCGAAGATAGAGTTCGCGGCTTGGAAGGTGGGGCCGATGACTATCTCGTCAAGCCCTTTGCATTTTCAGAGCTACTCGCCCGAATCCATGCGCTGCTTCGGCGCGGTCGAGTACAGGAATCCACCCTGCTAACGCTCGGCGATTTGGAGCTCGACTTGGCACGCCGCAAGGCCAGCCGTGCGGGCACACGCCTAGACCTTACGGCGAAAGAGTTCACCTTGCTCGCGCTGATGCTGCGACGCCGCGGCGAGGTGTTATCCCGAACCATGCTTGCTGAGCAAGTGTGGGACATGAACTTCGATGGCGATACAAATGTCATCGAGGTTGCTGTTCGTCGCCTACGGGCGAAAATCGATGACTCCTTCGACACGAAACTTTTGCATACCGTCCGTGGTATGGGGTATGTCCTGGAGCTACGCGATCAATGAAACGTTGGCGCATTGCTTCCATTGAGTTACGCCTCACTTTATTACTGGGCATCATTGCACTCGTGGTATCGAGTGTCGCTGGATACACGCTATTTTTGGCGCTAAAGCGAGAAGTGCAAAGCCAGGAAATGACCGAAGTGGCGGGAAAGCTTGAGCTAATCGAACACTTGGTTAGCATGCAGACAACACCGCACCGGTTGGAAGGACTACGTGAGACCTTGGACCCTATCCTCGTGGGTCACGCGAACTTGAAAGTCTGGATTCTTGGGAAAGCCGGCGAGGTTCTGTACGGGGAGGAGCGTCCGCAGTCCTTAACTGCCGTATCCGGCGATGAAGTTCTTCTTGAAACGCGTGAAGGTTGGAATATGCGCGGCTTACGCGTACGACTCGACGGTGTTGCGTTTTCCGAAGCAGAGCTGATAGTTGCCGCAGACGTAAGGCCAAGCGCGCGGTTCCTATACGTTTTTGCGACGGCATTGTTGTTCATCTGTACGGTATGGATCGGCGCCACCGTGGTCCTGTCCGCTTGGGCAGTGCGTCGCTCATTAGCACCTATTCGGCGCCTATCCGCGCAGGCAGCCTGTATTCAGCCAGATAACTTGGCCGTACGTCTCCCGGAGGCAGAAATCGACCGGGAATTGAGGGAATTCACTCACACCTTCAACAGCATGTTGAGTCGGGTGCAGACCGCCTATCAGCAGATGGAAGGATTTAATGCGGATGTAGCACACGAGCTGCGCACACCTCTGGCTACGCTGATAAATGGAACGGAGGTTGTGCTGTCATCCTCTCATTCGATGCAGGATCTACGGGATCTTTTAGGGTCCAATCTTGAGGAGCTCGGAGGTCTTAAGGCGCTGATCAACGATATGCTCTTTCTTGCGCGAGCCGACGGCGGGGAATTGGCGCGTGACCTGCAGCAAGTTCATATTGACCAGGAAGTTGCACGCGTGGTGGAGTTCTACGAAGCGCGCCTGGAAGACGCCGGGGTATCGGTACAAACCTATGGTGACAGCATTGTCGTGGCCAACCCACGTTTGTTGAGGCGTGCCATTGCAAATTTGATGTCCAACGCGATAAAGGCCACGCCCCGCGGCCAATTCATAGAGATTCACTGTGTCGCTCGGGACGACGAAGTAGAGATTCGAGTACGAAATCCTGGCACTCCTATTGCTGCCGACGCGCTGCCACGTATCTTCGATCGTTTTTACCGCACAGATGACTCCCGAAGCAGGCGCGCTGAGGGACACGGGCTGGGGCTGGCGATTGTGCGAGCCATCGCCCTGATGCACGGCGGACACGCGTTCGCAGTAGCGGACAGCCAAGGATCGGAAGTGGGCTTCACCGTAGCCACTTCCTCCAACATTACAGAAAAGTAATCTTTCCGACAGCTTGTGGTGGGGGGCTGATCACTACAGTGGAGAGTGATCGGGTAGCCCGTGCTCCCCCGGACTCTAGCCCGATCATTATTGATGGATTAGACAGCCCCATGCAGACCAAAACCTCGCGGCGCACCTTCGTCAGAACTCTTGCCGTCACCGGAGTGATGGGTGGCCTAGGCCTATGGCGTACGCCGGTTTGGGCGGTAAACGACACTCGCCTTCCCCAAGTATTGACCGGTACAGAGTTCGACCTATCTATCGAAGAGACCCCGATTAACGTCACTGGTAATGCGCGTACTGCCATGACTATCAATGGCGGGCTGCCCGGCCCTTTACTTCGATGGCGCGAAGGCGACACGATCACTCTGCGCGTTCGGAACAAGCTCAAGGAAACTACGTCGATCCATTGGCACGGCATTTTGCTTCCGGCCAATATGGACGGAGTTCCGGGGTTGAGCTTCCATGGCATCGCTCCGGATGGAATGTATGTCTATCAGTTCAAGGTGAGGCAGAACGGAACTTACTGGTATCACAGTCATTCCGGGCTTCAGGAGCAATCCGGCGTCTATGGACCGCTCGTGATCGACGCCAAAGACCCTGAACCCTTCACTTACGACCGTGATTACGTTGTCATGCTGTCCGATTGGACGGATGAGGATCCCGAAGATGTCATGAGGAAACTCAAGAAACAGTCTGACTACTACAACTTTCATAAGCGCACAGTTGGCGATTTCATCAGCGACGTGAAAACAAAGGGCTGGGCCGCGACGGTTGCGGATCGCAAGATGTGGGCCGAGATGAAGATGAATCCCACCGATCTCGCCGACGTCAGTGGCTACACCTATACCTACCTCTTGAATGGTCACGCACCTGACGGCGGGTGGACGGGCATTTTCCGACCTGGCGAGCGCATACGTTTGCGTTTCATCAACGGCTCTGCGATGAGCTATTTCGACGTACGCATCCCAGGGTTGAAATTGACGGTAGTGGCGGCTGATGGCCAATACGTCAATCCGGTTTCGGTCGATGAGTTCCGAATCGCTGTTGCGGAAACCTACGACGTTATCGTCGAGCCCGCGAGCGAGCAGGCGTACACCGTCTTTGCTCAGTCCATGGACCGTACGGGATTTGCGATGGGTACTCTGGCTGTCCGGGAAGGCTTGAAGGCACCTGTTCCTGCAATTGACCCCCGACCCCTCGTCACGATGGACGATATGGGAATGGGAGGAATGGACCATGGAAGCATGTCCGGAATGGACNNGGGCCAGATGNANGGCATGGATCATAGCCAGATGAAGGGTATGGACTCGGGCCAGATGCAGGGCATGGATCATAGCCAGATGAAGGGTATGGACGGCATGCAGTCTCATCCGGCTTCTGAGAACAACAATCCTCTCGTCGACATGCAAACAATGAGTCCCACTCCGAAGTTGGACGATCCTGGGCTCGGCTTGCGAAATAACGGGCGCCGCGTGTTGACCTATTCGGACCTTCGAAGCACGTTCGAAGACCCTGATGGGCGCGAACCCAGTCGCGCCATTGAGCTACACCTCACGGGGCACATGGAGAAGTTCGCATGGTCATTCGACGGAATTAAGTTCTCGGACTCCAAGCCCGTGCGCCTTAAATACGGAGAGAGGGTACGAATTGTTTTGGTGAACGACACCATGATGACTCACCCCATCCACCTGCATGGAATGTGGAGCGATCTTGAGGACGAAAATGGCAACTTCATGGTGCGCAAACACACTATTGACATGCCCCCCGGTTCAAAGCGTAGTTACCGTGTCACCGCCGATGCTTTAGGCCGTTGGGCATATCACTGCCATCTTCTGTTCCACATGGAAATGGGCATGTTCCGCGAAGTGCGCGTGGAAGAGTGAGGAATCGGACATGACTCTATCAATTCGTCAGAAGGCCCTGATTGCCGCAATTGCAACGATTGGGCTGGGGTTGGTGCAAACGCCGGCTGCTTTCGCCCAGTCCAGCCAAAGCGCTTCGGAAACATCAACAATGCCAGGTATGGATCACGCCACAATGCCGGGCTCGGATCGTTCGCCAGTGCCGACTATGGGGTTGCGCGCGCCGGCGGAAAGCCGGACACCTATCCCCGCACTAACGGATGCCGACCGACAAGCAGCCTTCTTGGATTCGGACGGGCATACGGTCCACGACAAGACTATCAATTCCTTCTTTCTGGTCGACCAATTGGAGTGGCAAGACGGTCGTGAAGGCGGATCTTTGAATTGGGATGTCAAGGGCTGGATAGGTGGCGATATCGACCGGTTGTGGATTCGCTCGGAAGGCGAACGCAGCAATGGCAAACTCGGTGAATCGGAGATTCAAGCACTTTGGGGGCATGCTGTAAGTCCCTGGTGGGATGTGGTCGGCGGGATTCGCCACGATTTCAAGCCGGGGTCATCGCAAAATTGGGCCGCGTTTGGCATACAAGGATTAGCGCTCTACAACTTCGAGGCAGAAGCCACTGCATTCGTCGGTGAGAATGGTCAGACCGCGGCGCGACTGAAGGGCGAGTACGACATACTCATTACGAACCGGCTTATTCTGCAGCCCACTGCAGAGATCAACTTCCATGGCAAGAACGACCGAGGGAGGAGCGTAGGCTCCGGTCTTTCAACCACGGAGGTTGGATTGAGGCTCAGATATGAAATCCGCCGCGAATTCGCGCCATACATCGGCGTGACGTGGAACCGCGCCTATGGAAACACTGCCGATTACGCACGTGCGGACGGTGAAGCCCGAAATGAAGCGCGATTTTTGGTGGGTGTTCGCATGTGGTTCTAGTGGTCGCGGACCCACCTTGTTCCTCGGCATATCCATAATTGATACCAGGGCCGATCGTGCCTGAACTTGCAAATCACATCATTAGCATTAAGGAAACATATGTCTACTTTTCGTACGTCGCTCAGCATTGCAGCCTTGGCCGGTGGGCTCTTTTTCAGTGCGTTGGCACAAGCTCATCCCAAACTCATATCGTCCGACCCGCAAGCCAATGCTGAGACAGTCTCACCAACAAAAATAGAGTTGCACTTCTCTGAGACTCTCGTCACCCAGTTCTCTGGCGCTAAGTTGGTAATGACAGGGATGCCCGGCATGACGCATTCGCCTATGTCGGTCGACGCTAATGTTTCGGGTGGCACAGACGGTAAGACTATGATCATCACCCCGGCCAAACCTCTCGTGACTGGTACTTATCGAGTCGAGTGGCGTGCCGTTTCATCGGATACTCACCCTGTAACGGGCAGTCTTTCATTCAGCGTGAAGTAGCCCAATGACCGATTGGCTCAATGTGGGGGTGCGCTTCGCGCTGTACGTCGATCTGATGCTGCTTTTCGGCTTGCCGCTCTTTGCTCTTTACAACTTCAGGCATGAGCAACGCCTGGCAAAGGAAGCACTCAGGTTTGATTCGCTTATGGTCGGACTAGCGAGTCTCGGTTTACTGCTATCCGTTTGCAGTATGGTTTTGCTTGCCAAATCGATGAGCGGCGCCTCACATTTTATTGAGCTTAAGCAGCATATATTCGGCATGATGATTACAGGCACCGATGCCGGCTTGGCGTGTGCAGTACGGATCGGGGCGCTGTTTCTCTCCATACTTTGTTTGGCACTCATGAGGCGTTGGCGGCTCGCTAGTTTGGGCTTGACCGTTGGTCTTTCGGCGATTGCCCTCGCTACGCTCGCCTGGAGCGGGCACGGTGCCATGGATGAGGGGACGCGCCGGTACGTTCATTTCACTGCTGACATTCTTCATTTGCTTGCCGCAGCGGGATGGATAGGAGCGCTGGCCGCGTTCGCGTTACTGTTACGCCCATCTAAACGTGACTCCTACAATCAGATGCGGCTGCTGAGCCACGGACTGTCAGGATTTGCGGTAATTGGAACGATCATTGTCATCATTCTTGCGATAACGGGGATCGTAAATTATTTACTCATCGTGGGTCCTACCCTCGCAGGCATCGTGTCCAGCTTTTATGGTGTGCTGCTGCTAATTAAGCTCGGTTTGTTCGCTGCAATGCTCGGACTAGCGGCCGCGAACCGCTTTCATCTAAGTCCTTTGCTGGAGCGGGCGATAGCCCACGGCGATCATGGATCAGCAGTAGCGTCCTTACGAAAAAGCTTAATTTTCGAAGCTAGCGCCGCGGTTTTGATTCTGGCGGTGGTCGCTTGGCTCGGAACTCTGAGTCCATCTGGGTCGATGTGAGCCGGCGTATTGCCGGCTCGCTTACCACACGATAACCCGGTGGATCGCATTGCGCGGTAGACGGTGTCCCGGCGGTTGCATCATCACTAACCGTTCAAAGAATTTTTGAAAGCGTGAATGACTACAATGAATACCACACATCCGCAGGCACTCCGAAGAGCGCTATTAACGGCGCTCATACTGTCTCCTATTGGGGCCTTGGCACAGACGGCAACAACAGTCGAAGTCTGGAAAACACCGGATTGCGGTTGCTGTAAAGACTGGGTCAAGTATCTTCGGAGCAACGGATTCCGCGTTGTCGCCCATGACGTTAGTGATACTTCCTCCTTCCGTCGCCGAAACGGCATCCCAGACGAGTACGGCTCGTGCCATTCTGCCCTAGTAGAAGAGTACGCACTGGAGGGGCATGTGCCTGCCAAGGAGATCAAGCGTTTGCTGCGCGAACGTCCTGTCGCGGTGGGACTTACCGTTCCGAGCATGCCGCTCGGATCGCCCGGAATGGATGGTCCCGAATATGAAGGCCGAAAATTTCCTTATGACGTTTTCCTCATCGCACGAGGAGGGAAAGCCAGCGTCTACCAAACGTATCGTTAGCCCGGCAGGCTGGGCAAGCCGGTCATGAGTAGATGTGTCGGTCATGTTCTTTCTCAGGCCATAGGGTAGGGACTGCGACTTTTCTCAGACCTTGACATTCCAAAGATGGCAAGGTTTATCGTGCGGGAACGCATCGTTTGTGGAGGCCAGTATGGAAGAAAAGCTCAAGGAATCGTCCGACGCCGCCGGTCGTCCCTATCTTGAAGGCGAAAAGCCAGCAGACCATGATTCTCAAGGTCATGCTCCGCACCAACATGCTGCCGCTATGGCCGGCCATAGCGAGCTTTGCCACGGGCACGGTACAGGCCGCCAAAGTGCGAACGCGAAAAAAACGGCTACGCCGGATGCTGAATACACTTGTCCCATGCATCCCCAAATCCGGCAGATCGGCCCAGGGAGTTGCCCGATTTGTGGAATGGCACTTGAGCCCGTAACGGCGTCTCTGAACGATGAGCAGCAAGGCCATGAACTGCACGATTTCACGCGGCGGTTCTGGGTCGGTCTGGTGCTTACCATGCCGGTGTTCGCGCTTGAAATGGGCGGGCATCTAGTCAATATTCACGGCATCATTGCACCTCAGGTGTCCAATTGGATACAACTCTTGCTTGCTACGCCTGTCGTGCTGTGGGCGGGATGGCCCTTCTTTGAGCGAGCCTGGAAATCTCTGGTCTTTCGCAGCCTGAATATGTTTACGCTCATTGCGCTGGGGACAGGTGTGGCGTGGCTCTACAGTGTTTTTGCCACCGTGGCCCCGCAGTGGTTTCCGGAAAATTTTCGGCCGCAAGGTGCTGTGGCGGTGTACTTCGAGGCGGCAGCGGTTATTACAGTGCTCGTACTGTTGGGGCAACTTCTAGAGTTACGGGCGCGCGAACGTACGTCTGGAGCCATCAAGGCGTTGTTGAATCTAGCGCCAAAAACGGCCGTCAAAGTCAATGCGGACGGCACGGACGAGACCGTCGAGCTGGACACGGTCCAGGTAGGAGAAAAGCTGCGGGTGCGACCCGGCGAGAAGGTGCCGGTCGATGGCGAGGTCATCGAGGGACGCTGCACCATCGACGAATCCATGGTCACGGGCGAACCTATTCCCGTTGCGAAGTCTCCCGGTTCACCCGTCACCGCCGGCACCTTGAACCAGACCGGTAGCTTTGTCATGCGTGCCGACCGCGTAGGCGCTGACACTCTCCTGGCGCAGATTGTGCAAATGGTGGCATCGGCGCAACGCAGCCGCGCACCGATTCAACGGCTCGCCGATCAGGTGGCCGCCTGGTTCGTACCCGTTGTCATCCTCGTCTCGCTCGTTGCCTTTGGCGCCTGGCTGCTTTGGGGGCCGGCGCCGGCTTTCTCGTACGCGCTGATTGCAATGGTTGCCGTGCTGATTATTGCGTGTCCCTGTGCATTAGGACTCGCCACCCCCATGTCTATCATGGTTGGTGTAGGACGCGCCGCGCAACACGGCGTGCTGATCCGTGATGCCGAGGTATTGGAGCAGATGCAAAAGGTGGATCTGGTCATTGTCGACAAAACTGGCACGCTAACCGAGGGACGGCCCAAGGTGACCGAGATTCAAGCAGCGAGCGCAATAGACGGAAAAACCCTCCTCCAGCTCTTGGCCAGCGTCGAGCGTGCGAGCGAACATCCCTTGGCCGCAGCCATCGTCGCAGCCGCGCAAGAGCAGAACTTGGCGCTATTGCCCGTGACGGATTTCGATTCCCCGGTGGGTAAAGGCGTAATGGGCACTGTCGAGGGACGCCGTGTGGTCTGTGGTAGCGCGAGGTTCCTGACGGAACAAGGCGTTGCCGTGCCGTCGACAGAGGCCGGCGAAGCGGTTCGCGCCAAAGGCGCCACTGTCATTCACGTGGGCATCGATGCTGCCTACGCCGGCTTCGTGGGCATCGCGGATCCGATCAAAGCCTCCACACCGCAAGCGATACAGGCGCTACACGACGCAGGCATCAAGGTCGTCATGCTTACGGGCGATAGCAAAACCACCGCGCAGGCCGTGGCGCAGCAACTGGGCATTGATGAGGCAATCGGGGAGGTCTTGCCTGAAGACAAAAGTGCAGCGGTCAAGCGCTATCAAGCGGAAGGCCGGATCGTGGCCATGGCTGGCGACGGCGTTAACGATGCGCCGGCGCTCGCCGCGGCGGACGTAGGCATCGCCATGGGAACCGGAACAGACGTTGCGATGGAAAGCGCGGGTGTGACGCTGCTCAAAGGCGATCTTATGGGCATCGTGCGGGCGCGACGCGCGTCTCAAGCAACCATGCGAAACATCAAACAGAACTTATTCTTCGCTTTTGTCTATAACGCAGCAGGCATCCCCGTCGCAGCAGGTGTTCTCTATCCGATATTCGGCATTCTTCTGTCGCCTGTGATTGCAGCGGCGGCAATGGCCCTGTCGTCCGTAAGTGTCATCGGCAATGCGTTGCGGCTTCGCACGGCTCGTATCGATTCTTAGTATGTCCGCGTCCCGAAGCTTGGAAGATCGGCGGCATGGTCATTCGGTTTAAGCGCTTGATTCTGTGGTCGAACGAAAGATCCCGCACGATGCGAAGCGAATTACTTCGCTGTGTGTCTCCCGGCCTAGCCGGGTCGCGGTCCTCCAGGTTCGCTAGCCGCTCATCCCTGATGGGACGGGCACAGCCCGCCTTGCGCATCCCTGACACCTGCGCGCTCTCGCTTGCCAACCACCTGCACCGTCTGCCGTTGTAAGAGGGGCGGCCTTGCTTTCCTTTCATGGTCTCACACCGTTCTCGCTGTCAAGGACTGCGCGAAGCGCTAGCGGCCGCAACGTGGCCGTCTTCGATCCCTGACTGCTTGCGCTGCGGCGTGAGCCCTCCGGTTCCAGGCAATTCCGCCTGATTCCGATCCGGAGGCTGTCATGGACCAATATTCCCTTTTCACCGATGTCGATCTCACGCGCACGGGAGCGCTGCTGTTGCGCGATTCGGCCGGCGAAGTACGCCCGGCTAGCCGCAAGGAAATCCTGCGAGTGGCGCGCGAACTGGTGACGATCAACGAACTGTGTGGCAAGGATTTGAGCAGTCCGACCAAGACGAAGGACTTTCTCCGGCTGCGCTTGGCTTCTCTGGAACATGAGGTCTGCGGGCTGCTCTTGCTCGATAGCCGAAACCATCTGATCACCTACCTGGAGCCGTTTCGTGGCACGCTGACGCAAGCCTCGATCTATCCACGAGAAATCGTCAAGCTGGTGATCCAGCACAACGCCGCATCGGTGATGCTGGTCCATAACCATCCGTCGGGCAATCCCGAGCCGAGCATGGCGGATCGGCACATGACGCAGATCATCAAGCAAGCCCTGGCACTGATCGATGTGCATTTGCTGGACCATTTCATCGTCGCGGGTTCCAAGATTGTCTCGATGTCCGAGCTGGGACAGATATAACCGGCGCGATGCGGGAGGCAACAGGCCTCCCTTTTTTTGCGTCATCGAATGATACGCACCAGGTTGATGACATCCCCCATTCATTGGCCGGATGCTCCGGCGAACAACTACTGGTTTTGACTCTCCGGCGTCCAGACGAAAAGCCCTGGGGTGAACGCCTGCGCGCGCCGGGTGGCGCTTGCCTGGCATGTCCGGGACGCTTATTCCGTCAAGGGCCGCGGCTGGCCCCCGTGTCCTCGCCTACGGCTGCGGGCCGCGCCATGGCCAGTCGCTTCCTCCCTTGACGGCGCGCCCCTGCCATGCCGCGTGGTGTTCATGGGACGAAGGGCCACCCCGGCCCTTCGTGCCCATGTGGGCATGCAACCCAAGGAGCAGCATCATGAACATCACCACTGTTATTTCGACCGCCACCGATACCCCCATCCAGGCAGTGGCCGACGACAAAGCCCTGCACACCACCGCGCAGCAGCAGGCGCAAGCCGTGCTGGACAAGGCACAGGCCTTCGCCCAGGAACCCGGGACCCTGCCCGATACGGCATCATTCCAAGCAGAACAAGACAGCCAGGAACCCGCCGAACTGCGATTCATTCCCCTGTCGCGGCTACGCATCTCCAAGAGCAACGTCCGCAAGACCAGCACCGTCCCGGTGGACGCGCTGGCCGAAAGCATTGTGCGCGTGGGCCTACTGCAAAACCTGATCGTCATCGCGCTGCCCGATGGTCTGTATGGCGTGGTCGGCGGCAAGCGGCGGCTGGCCGCTCTGCGCTTGCTGGCGCATCAAAAGCGGATCGGCAAAGACCAGAGCATTCCCTGCCTCGTCGTGCCCGACGGCAGCGCTGTGATCGTCAGCTTGACCGAGAACGTGCAGCGCGAAGCGATGCATCCCGCCGACCAGTTCGAGGCATTCATGGCGCTGGTGATCGAAGGGCGTCCGGTAGAGGATATCGCGGCAGATTTCAGCGTGACCCCGCTGGTGGTGTTGCGGCGCTTGAAGCTCGCCAGCGTATCACCGCGCCTGTTGGCCGACTACCGGGCAGGCAATGTCACGCTCGACCAGCTCATGGCCCTGGCAATCACGGAAGACCATAAGACGCAGGAAGCCGCGTTCTACGACGCGCCACAGCATGAGCGCGAAGCCTACGCCTTGCGTCGGCGCATCACCCACAGCGAGGTCGACGCCTCGCGCAACGTGCTGGCCCGATTCGTCGGCATAGAAGCCTACGAGGCAGTAGGCGGCGGTATCCGGCGCGACCTGTTTGCGGAGGACGGTCAGGGCGTCTACCTGACCGATGCGGGCCTACTGCATCGGCTGGCGACGGCCAAGCTCGATGCGTTCGCCGCCGATATCCGGACCGAAGGCTGGAAATGGGTCGATGCCATCCCCGCCATTGGCTATAGCGAACTGGCTGCGTTTCGGCGGGCGCAGCAGACCGAGCGCCAACTCCGTGCGCGGGAAGCCAAGCGGCTCGCCAAGCTCCAAGCCGCCCAAGCACGTATCGAGGAAGCGCTACACGCCGCCGAAGACGCCGAGGATGAAGCCGCAGCCACCAAGCTCTACGAGCAAGGCGACCGGGTGGGCGAGGCACTGGACGCGCTCTTTGCGTCCCTGCTGGTCTACACGCCTGAAACGATGGCGGCATCCGGGGCGATTGTGACGGTGGACCGCGACGGTGAACTGGCCGTGCATCGCGGACTGCTGCGCCCGGAGGACATCAAGGCGGCAGCCCAGACTGCAAAGACACCGCCCACCGAGGGTGAAGGCAACGGAAGCGAAAGTAGCAATACGGATGACAACCCCGCGCCGGGCAAAACCCTGTCGGATCGGCTGGCCCGCAACCTGAGTGCGCATCGCACGGCCGCACTGCAAGCTGAACTTGCACGCAAGCCGGACGTGGCACTCGTCGCGCTCACGCATCGGTTGGCGCTGTCGGTGTACTACCACGATAGCCGGGCCAGCCTGCTGCAACTGTCCGTTCATCCGCAAGACGGCCTCGAACGTCATGCCCCTGAACTGGCCCAGGGTAAGGCCGCAGCGGACTTCGACGCGCTGCGTTCGGTGTGGCGCGACCGTCTGCCCGCCCAGGCGGACGAACTCTTCGATGCGCTGCGACAACTCAAACGCGCCGACTTGCTGGCGCTGCTGGCGGTTTGCACCGCCAGCATGATCGATGCCGTCACCAGCAACGAGCACGACACCCGCGCCGACACGCTGGCTCGCGCCGTGGCGCTAGACATGACTGTGTACTGGAAACCCAGCGCCGAGGGGTATTTCAACCACGTTTCCAAGGCGCAGATCCTGGCCGGATTCAAGGCGTTCAAACCGGGCGAGATCAGCCGCGTGAGCGGGTACAAGAAGGCGCTGATGGCAGGAGAGGCCGGGCAACACGCCACGGCCAGCGGGTGGTTGCCTGCGATGCTGCAAACCCCGGCCTAAGCCGATAGCGCGGCTCAACGCGGTGGGGAAACCTGTCGCGTCGCCCGCCGTTCGCTGCCCTTGGATTTTGGGTAGCGGGCGGCGGGCGTTTTGCGTGGCCTATCGAGGTCCGCAC
>NZ_CBCSFP010000007.1:119166-268826 GCF_965138755.1 Bordetella tumulicola
GCTGCGCCCCGGCATGGCCGGCACGCAGCGCGCAACGTCCACTCCATACCCGACTAGCGCCGTCCCGACACCGCCAAGACGGCCCAGCGAGCGCCGCGATGCGGCGGGCGCAACAACCTGGCGGAAAGGCATCGATCAGCTTGGCGGCATGGCCCATGCCGCCAAGTGCAACAGGTGCGGCACCCACCCGCCAGGCGAGCGTCGAGGCACGTCTACGCCCGAGTGCGCCGATCCAGGTTGCGAAGCGCGTCTCCTACATCGACCCTAGCGGTATTGGCACGGTGCTGGTCACAGCACGGCGAGCGTCGGGTACAGGAGACCAGAAAACCCACTTCCAGGCTACGCCAATGGCACCTCCCCGCTGCACCGATGCCCATCACCAGCCTTGCACAGATCACCAAACCCTGACATGCGCCAGCAAACCGACTTCACCCGCACCGTCACGGCATCGAGCGCGCCTGCCAGGATGCCTTGGGGCAACGTCCGTCCTATCGCGGCCTTGTTTTGTGTGAATCCTGTCTGCGGCACGGCGGCCCTGGGCCGCCTCGGGCTTATGCGGCGCAACCGTCCGGCGCAACGATTTTCCCCTGCGCTGGCGCGCATTCCTCGCGGCCAAAAATCGCCGCTTCTCCCGGTCGTCCACTGCGTTTCCGTCCCGACGGGATGCACCGCGCCCGACCTCCGACTATCGGATCACAACAAGGACGCGATAGGCGCGGACTTGCAACCTCAAGGAGTTTCATCATGGCAATGATCGGCACTTTCAACGCGCAAGACAACGGTTATGCGGGCACGGTTCGTACCCTGACGCTGAACGTCAAGGTCAAGATCGTTCCGTCCGAGAAGGAAGGCGACAAGTCCCCGGACTACCGCATCGTGGCGGGCGGCTACGAGATCGGTGCGGCCTGGAAGCAAGTTTCCAAGGCAGACCGTCCCTACCTCTCGGTCACACTCGATGATCCGTCGTTTCCGGCCACGATCTACGCACGGTTGATCGGCAATGAGGACGGCACCTTCGACCTGATCTGGTCCCGGCTGAAGGCCAACAGCTAAACGTTCCGTCACCGCCCGGCTTGCCGGGCGTTTCACGCCGGCCCGGCTTTACGCTGTGGCCGGCTTTTTTTCGGCGTAGCGCCTGAAATACGTAAAACCTGTACATCGTCAATCCGTAGATACGGTTTTGCATGAGTACGGTATGCCAAAAACACGGCATCACGGGTTTGCGGTTCGGCGCATTTATACGAAGCTGCTTTGTAAGATTCACTGATTTTCGCCCTTGTGCAAGACAACGGTCAGTGAGCATCGTCGCCATCATTCATCCTTCGGACTCCTTTTTCGTCGAAATCTAGCGTTGGAGAATTGCTCAGCACAGCGCCAACCAGAACATGTAACATAAGCTCCAAATTTGTGAGTCGATTCAACTGATAAGAAAAACGAGAGACGATGCATACCTGCCCACCACCGGAAGTTGCCCTCAATGGATGGCTGGACGACTATCCCACTGTCGACGGTAACTACGGCCACATTCTCCTTGAGCAAAAAGAGAATCTCGTTCCGGATTTGGCTAACTTGCTCGTCCCGTACTTCGAATCCGCGCACCATGATGCCCGTATGTATTTTTGTGAGCAGATTGGGATCAATCTCCATCCTGATAACGATGTTGCTGGCGATGGTGAAGCGGAAGACGCTGAATCCCTGTATCCACGATGCTTGTCGATCAGCGCGCGACGCGGCCTTTTCGGCGAAGTGATGGCAGGGATGCTCACCGAGCACTACTCCTATGTTGGCGATCACGCATGGGATGTACCAATTTTTCTTTTCCGTTACCACGCCGATGTCGAGAAATATTTGTTCGATCTTTCCCGAGATGGCGAACGAACGAGACAAGTGTTTGGACGCTTTGGATCGGACTTCCTCGGACTGTGCCTGAACGAGGACGGAGATGTCGTTCGATTCATCGCTGGGGAAGCCAAATGGCGCGATCGGTTGAGCCCTGCAACTATCGATACATTGATGCTCGGGAAATGGGTCACGAACAGAGATACCGGGGAACGAACTCGATCAGGGAAGGGCGTCTGGTACGAAGTGAACCGCGACACACCGGTTCCTCATGGCCTGCGGCAACTTCAGCGGTTGCTTCAAGAACGCGATCCTGACGGACATGGTCCTGCAATTCTTTCGCTCGACAAGGCATTGGCACTGCGCAACCCAGAACCGATCCCGCGCACCAATCTCATCCTGATTGCCGGTAACGACGTCCCGAGCCGCGGCGAAAGGCAGGTACTCATCCCATGGGAAGAGGTGCCGGAAGAATATACAGCTCCGCACGATCTACAGGTTGTCGAATTGATCCTCAGCGATGGCGGGGATCTGATCGACCAAATCTACGATGCGCTTTGGCCTCAGGACTAAGTAGCTATGGCCGAGAACGATAGAGACCGTCTCGCGGTTGCGCGAGAAGTACGGCAAGCGCTTGCCGTCGAAAATACCTTGTCGACCGTACAGGCACGCGCATTCGTGCGATGTTTGCAAACGATATGGCAGGTACCCCCTATCCAGTGGAGTGAAGAGGAGTCGCGTGAGCAGTTTGCCGACGCGCGACGTCTACTCCATGCGGCGGAGATATTTCGGCAGATCGAGGGTAAGAATTCACCAGGCGCAATGGACTGCTATCGGCGTGCTGGCGAAATTCTTGAGTGGCTCTCTCGCGCTGAAGACAAACTTCGCCTGATCGCGCCGATCGGACTGTTTGCCGCTGCGGCGCTCCAGCTTGGAGGACTGCCGGCAATGGCCGCTGGCCTGCTGCGGCAAGTCGATCTAGGCAACGCGGGTTCACAGCTCTATGCTAGCTTCTTGCAAGCGGATTTTGACGGTGTGCTGAAGGTCGTGATGGCCTTTTGGCATCAACATGCTGATCTTACCGACCGCGACGCACCGCGCAGACTACTCCTTGACAGGGAACGCGAAGGGCATATCGCCTGGTACTTCACGACCGAACTTGTGCGCAGTCTGGGGTTGATTGCCGAATCCTTGAGGCGAGGAGACACCGGCCGGCTCTCCCGTGCTATCGAGAAGCTCGATGCTCTGGAAAAGATGGCGACGCGGACATTCAGCGAAGACGCTTCACTTCTCATTACGCTCATGCGAGCAGTAGCTGACAACTACCGTGAGGCGAGTATCTATCTTCCTGTGGAACAGCTTGCAGAGACGAATCTTGATCGCAGGCCGCGGTTGCTGCGCTTCGCGCGAGGACAGTTCAGCCGAGGCCGCGGAATTCTTTGGCCATCGCAACGCGACGGATTGGCTAGGCTTCTGCGTGATTCTTCGTTCGCACTTTGCACCCCGACTGGATCGGGTAAAACCTTGGTCGCCAATCTTGCGTTGGTGAAAGAGTTGCTTATTCGTCCGGAAGAGGATGCCGCCAATCCGCTGGCCCTGTATTTGGTTCCTTCCCGCGCACTTGCCGGTGAAGTGGAAGCCAAGTTGCGAAGCGAGCTTGGTGAAGATCTGATCGTCACCGGCTTGTATGGTGGGGCAGACTGGGGTATCACGGATTACTGGCTCAAGAGCGAAAAGCCAACCGTCTTGATCGCCACGGTGGAAAAGGCCGAAGCGCTGATGCGCTATGTGGGGCCACTTCTGCTGGCCCGTCTTCGCCTGCTTGTCGTTGACGAGGCCCATCAGGTCGTACCAGAAGACAACGACAGTACACGTATAGCATTCGCAGAGCACAGCAGTCGCTCTCTTCGTCTCGAAGGATTTGTCTCGCGCCTGCTGTCGCTGTCACCAGATATTGCCCGGATTGCGCTGACCGCGGTGGCAGGTGGCGCCGCAACGCCGGTTGCTCAGTGGATTGAGGGGCGCCGTGACGCCGCGGCCGTCGGAACGCGGTATCAGAGCACGCGCCAGTTAATCGGCGTTCTTGAAACCTCGCCCAATCATGCCAGCCGAATCCTGCTGGAGATCATGAATGGAAGGGCTTTATATGTGCGAGGTCGGGATGCGCCAGTCTACTTACCATTGCGCATACCTGTCATGCCTCAACTTCCTGCGGCAATGCGCAATAGCTTGTATCGCTTCAATGAACTCAGTGTGTTGTGGACGGCCCTGCATCTGATGGACGATGAGCGACGGATACTGATCTCTGTGGCTCAGGAGCCTGAGCAGACAATGCGCTGGTACAAGGAGGCGTTCGAACTGCCGGACTGGGCCGACCTCCCCCGTTTCACCGTCCCAGTCGGCAGGCGGCGCGAACGGTTCGATGAGGCGCGAGCCACAACCGTAGACTACTGTGGGGCGGACTCGTACGAGGTCGCTCTGCTGGACCGGGGTATCGCGACCAGTCACGGTCAAATGCCTCAACGGCTGCGCAGGTTAATGACCGAGTTGATCGGCCAGCGCATCTGCCCAATCACGGTCGCCACAGCGACATTGACGGAAGGTGTCAATCTGCCGTTCGATATGATATTCGTGACTTCCTTGAAACGGCGCTCCTTCGATCCTAGTACGCGGCGGCCGGTCATCACGCCGCTTTCGACGGGGGAGTTTCGGAACCTAGCGGGCCGCGCGGGGCGCCCCGGCGCGAGCAAGGGAATGGAAGGCATGACCTTGATTGCCATTCCTCGAAACGTCTCGACGACGGCAGATGCGACGCGAGCGACCCAACGCACTCAACGTAGCGAGTTGATCGCCGATTACCGTTCGTTGCATGAACGACTCGTGGATAACGCACTGGCCGTTCAGGCTGTTTCCAGTCCGCTGGCCCTACTCCTGAATGCGATTGCCACCCGAGCAGGGGCTATCTTGGGAATAGCCGGCGCTGAGTTTCTAGATTGGCTTGATGCGGTCACGCCAAGCGGGATCAGCCACGATGCCGGTCGGGCCGAGACGACGCCGGAGGCGCGTTTGGCGGATAGCCTCGATGAACTCGATGGAATTTTATTGAGCGCCATCGAGGAACTAAACCAGGCCCAAGCTGAGGAGGTGAATGGCGCACGGGCCGAAGCACATCTTGTCCAGCTATGGCGAAAGACCTTCACGAATGTCGCCGCGGTGCAGGAAGCATGGCTTGAGGCGGCGTTTGTTCGGCGCGGTCGGGCTTTGGTGGATACCGTTTATCCTGATGGCGATGAGAGAAAACGGCTCTACCTCTATGGTTTCACGCCCTATGTCGGCCGCCGCTTCGAGCAAGTGGCGCAGCAAGTGCAAGAGCTGCTCGAACAAGCGAGGAACTATGGCGAAGCTACCGACGCGGATCGATTGACGGTCTTCGAAGAGATCGGTGAATTGATTGCCAATGACCGGGGCTTTGGTTTTCGCATCCGTGCTACGGCGACGGATCAGCGTCTGCTAAACACCTGGACAGGCCTTCTGGCGTGGTGGATGCAGGGGCCGGATGCGCAGTCGCCTCCGCCCAACGAACTGCGCGCATGGCAGCGATTCGTCACGGAGAACCTGGAATTCAGACTGGGTGTGGCGATTGGCGCTGTGGTTGCGAGGGCTTGGACTGCCGGTGCGAACGATCCATTGGCCGTACCGACGCTCGATACGTGGCGTGCCACGACAGGTCTACCATGGTTTGGCTTTTGGGCTCGCGAGTTACTACGGTGGGGAACGTTGGACCCATTCATTGCGTTTGTCCTCGCCCAAGGATTGGCCAAAACACGCGGAGAAGCAGCGCAGCGTCGCATTGACTATGAGGTCTGGCTAGACGAGGGGTACATCAATCTAGAGCCGGATGACATGATCGACCCACAGCTATTCCTAGAATGGCAGATCAGCCTAGCGCAGCCCAACGCAGCGCAGCCTGTACAGAATGGCCCAGAGAATGCGGCGTTGACAGGTACCGACGGCCAATTGGAGCGCTACGGCGTCGTGCCAGTTCGGCACGGAGACATGATTCACTGGATCGATGCGGCAGGCTATGAATTGGCGACTTCAGGCAATGAGCAGGGATTGTTCTCGCCAGATGCGCACCGCAATGATTTTGATCTGGGGAGACAGCGACATGGTGCGTTGGTAAGACGTGTGTTCACGGCTTAGAACTAGATTGTTTTTTTGAAGGTGGATTGATGTCAGAGCAGCCACGAAAGACCGAGTCGGCGATTCAGGATGCGGCGAGTCGCTTCCTAGAGGCATTGCAGCTGTATTCGCCTGATCACGCATACAAGTCAATCATTTCGAGCAAGGATTGAGGGTGGACTTCGCCTGCCTTCGCGACGTGCTTGCACCGCTAATCGAAAGTCTCAAGGATGCAGGCACGCACCCTGAGCTTCCGTCCATCTGCGAGGCGTTGGGGTTACCAGCCCCCGATCCCGAAGGCTCGAAACGGGAGCGTATGATCGCGAGCTTCAATGCGCTGCCCGATGCGCAGTTGCCCGACACTGCGCAACGCTTCTTGCTACGGCATCCACCTTCGCCTGCGACGCGAAATGCGATCCAGGACATCCTGTGGGCAGACTCCCCATGTCCAGAAATACCGAAACGGTTCCGACGCGAAGTGGCGCAGACCTTGGACATTGAAGAACTCTTTGTGGATGCACAGCAATTCGACTCGCTGCTAGATCGACTCTGGATTTTGGACACCGATCCGTGGGCCGGTATGGTGGGCAACAGCAGAACGAACCTCCGGCAAGACATCGAACAACACGTGCATCGGAATCGAGGCGATTGGTCTACCGAATTCCTGTTCGACAAGCTGGGCGTCTACACGGCATCAAACGGACGCTTCGTACGCTTTCTCGAAGGCCTTGCATCGTCCGACGTTCGCCCCGATGAGGCGGCGCAGCGCCGCTTCGTGGAAACCGTCAATGTGCCGCTACGTAACTGCGGTGTCGAACTCAGCGAAAGCGATACGGATGGGGGCTATCCCGTCTTCAGCACGGTCGCTACCCACACTGCGCCAGCAGGGCGTCCCAAAAATCTGATTTTTGCCTCATCCATCAAGCCAGACCTTCGATTCCGCGATGCAGTAAACAACGACATCGAGATCGTTACCAACGCGGACAAGGTACTTGTCTATGACCGTCCCATCGGTATGGACGGTCTCTTATGGAGCGATTTGCAATCGTGGTGGGGCGAGACGTCGAAGATATCAGAGGCGGAAGCGGCCAAGAAGAGTCTTTACAGGCGATTGCGAGAGAGCTTGCCACCGAACTCCCCGCCGCAAGCTCTGCTCTTTGATGCGTTCTACGGTGGCTTCGGCAGTGCGGTCCCCGAATTACCAGCGCTTCTGCCCGAGGTGTGGCTGCACTGGGACCCGCGTACGGTCAAAGAGCGGGGTCGAGACGCACTGCTGCGGTTCAGAATGGATTTTCTGTTGCTGCTGCCGCAAGGGGTCCGCATCGTCATCGAAGTGGACGGCAAGCACCACTATGCCGATGAGGCCGGGCGGGCTGACGTTGTCCGCTATGCGCAGATGGCGGCCGCTGACCGTGAATTGAAATTGGCGGGCTATCAGATCTTCCGGTTTGGCGCATACGAGCTGCTGGGCGATTCGGCGAACGCCATAGTCAAGACGTTCTTCGAGACCCTCTTCAAACGGTATGGGGTTCCAGTGAGTTACCGTGCATGACACCAGGTCATGACGCGGCGCACTGGATGATCAATGTCGTCGCCGCGGCGNCGGAAGCCGGCGCCACACTGTTTTCTGGCGACAACACGTCAACGTGGTTTCGTCGTAGACACGATCACGCCCGCACCCTATTCAGGAGGCATCAATGAGCACCAAGGATACAACTCTGATTCTGAATGACTACCAGACCTTCCTACATCATGCGACGGCGACCTTGCGGGACAACGTCGCCCATCCCTCGATCAAACCCTATCTCGACCATTTCGCCGAGGTTGATCGACATCTCTTAGTCCTTCGTAACCCACCAACCGGTACCATACCGACGGCGATGGTCCTTGCCCTTAATGCCAAAGCACTGTTGCTGTCTGCATTGCATGCTGCGTTGTCTGGGCAGACCGCGCCGATTCCAGGCTTGCTACGGAGCGCACTGGAGAGCATGTTGTATGCGGTGGTTATCCATCGAACCCCCGCGAAGGCCCTTGTCTGGCAAGCGACTGAGACGGCCCGCAAGGAACGAACGAAGCAGTTTGGCTGGGCGGCGGTCCAAAAGGAAGCGAGGCTGTGCGATAGGTCATTCGCAGAAGTGACGGATGGCATCTACGATACGTTGATCAACATCGGGGCGCATCCGAACTCGCAGGGCGTGCTGCCTAATCTGACTCATTCCCGTAGTCAGGATGGGCGGAGCGTGACATTGGGCTGTCTATATCCCGCGGGATCGAACACCACCAAATTCAGCTTGATCTTGTGTTGCAGCGTCGGCGCGATCGTTCTCGCTTGGTTGGCCCACGCGTTGCCCTCATCGGACCAGACGGGCGCTATCTACGACTCAGGCTACCTCCTCTACGAAGCAGCGATGGCACTCCCTACCCACGGTCAAGAAACATAGGCACAGGCATGGACCTGACTTCGACGGCGGTTCTGGAGATAAAGGGAGGTCGGCCATCACTATGGCCCTTTTTTTCCTGGATTCCATGTCACCGAGATCAATTGCTCCACGAGTTCTGAACCATCAAGGTAAGACTACGGCCTAAAAGCAGCCATTCAATCGCGATCCCTAGCGTCCCGCGAGCACGCGTACGACATGATGCGTTTTTTGTCTCACCTCTTCCCAAATCAGTCTTGGACGCCAGCGGCGTATCGGCTATAGCCTCGAAAGCTTCCTATCCCCGTCGATTCGATTCGAACCGGATGACTTGAACTCCGGCATCGAATACGTCTTAGGTTTGGGCACGTCCTGCGCCTGCCTCTCGGAATCCCCACCACCGCCGGCTTTGCCGCCGGCGCGTGTCATCAAGCCCCACGCGCTGCGCGGGGCTTGGGGGGATTTTGCCGTTCATACGAGAGGAGACAACACCAATATGGATGCACCCGATGACCATGCTGCAGACCGCTGTGCGCCGTGGCAAGCCACGGCCGCGTACCTGTATGTTCTGCTGCTGGACGATCCCGCCCTGGCGTGGGAATACCTGCGCCGCGATCCTGGATACTGTGCTTGTTGGCGTGCTCTGGGGCGCCAGGCCGAGCCTGCCGCCGCGCATCAATGGGGGCTAGAGCAACTCGAAAACCCCAACCTGGATGCGCGCTGCGCGCATCCAGTCTGGAATGACAGCCTGCCCTCCCTGCTGCATATCCGGATGGCCGATAATCAAGCGGGCGGCGCCGGCCTGGACCTCTGGCACATCCCCGGCCGCAAGGACCTCGCGGTAACTCCGCACGGCCTGGCCTTGCAGGCCAGCGACGGCGTGCGCATCCTGCGCGCCCGGCTCGATCCTGGCGTGCTTGATGGCCGGCCCGCCATGTGCATCATCCCGCTCGATGCGCGCCTGCATCCACAGGCCGCCTTGTTGTCCTCCCATGCCGCACATTTCGCTCCGAGGCGGGCCTCGCCCACAGGTCGCCGGCCCAGCGCGGCCGCCAGCCACGGCGGCGTCTTTCGCTACACCCAGGCTGCACAGCAGCATCTACGTGCCTTACAGGCGCTCGATGGCCGGCTCGCGGGTGCATCGCAACGCGCGATAGGTGAAGCGCTGTACGGACGTGAGCAAGTCTGTGGCGGCTGGCACGCCGATAGCGCGTTGCGCGCCCAGGTCCGCTACAACCTCACGCGTGGCCTGGCGCTGATGCGCGGCGGCTACCGTGCTCTGGCCGGGCTGCGCCCCGCCAGCTCCACTGCCGTACCCGCGCCGGGAGAAAATCCTTCCCCCTCCTGAATTTCTCCCTGTGCAGAGCGATGAGCCTTGACGAGACTGTCTCCCGTTGGCGGTGTTTGGACTGCCAACGCTCTTGCCCGATGGAGACAGCCATGACAATCACTCATTCGCCTCGCGCATCCCAGGCGAGCCCGGCTACGCCCGCGCTCGCGGACGCGGCGCCGGCGTTTCTGACCAACGCCGAAGCCGCCGCGCATCTCAAACTCTCGCCCCGCACGCTGGAGAAGAAGCGCGTGCTGGGCGGCGGGCCCCGGTTTCGCAAGCACGGGCGTTGTGTGCGGTACACCCTGGCGGATCTGGATGCCTGGAGCGCCAGCCATACCTTCGACATGACCTCCGATCCGGAATACACGGAGCGCCACGCCGGCCGCTGATGCGGCTAGGCGTGGACGTGGAAGCGACGAGGACCGGCCGGCATGGCACCGCGTAAACGGGATGCAGCGCATGCTGCTGGCGAGCGCGAACAGCTTGCGCTGTTCCGCGCGCTGCCTGGCGACATGCGCCCGCGCGATGCGCAAGACCTGATGGCGTATCCCTTCTTCTCGCTGGGCAAGTCGCGGCGCGTGGCACCCATCGCCTTTGAGGCGGGCGAGGTGCGCATCCTGGTCGAAGGCGTGGCCGAACATGGAATCGCGACGATATGGGATGCGGACATTCTGATCTGGGCCGCGAGCCAGATTGTCGCTGCCCGCGACGTGGGCCTGCCAACCTCGCGGCTCATGTCCGCGACACCGCGCGAGATCCTGACCTACACCGGACGCGGCACATCGCGGCACGACTATCTACGCTTGCGCGCGGCCTTCGACCGGCTGCAATCGACCACCGTGGCCACCAGCTTGCGCCAAGGCGCCAATCGCCGCCTGCATCGATTTTCCTGGATCAATGAGTGGCAAGAAACTTCCCGGCCCGATGGGCGAGCATCCGGCATCGAGTTGATCTTGCCCGATTGGTTCTACCGCGGCGTGTTGGACGACGCCCTAGTGCTCGGCATCGATACCCGCTACTTCCAGCTAACTGGCGGCATCGAACGCTGGCTATACCGCCTGGTGCGTAAGCACGGCGGCAGCCAGCGCATGGGGTGGATGTTCGAGTTGCGCCATCTGCACGCCAAGTCTGGAAGCCTGGCGCGCTACTCCGATTTCGCGTTGGACATTCGGCGTCTCGCACAGCGCCAAACGCTCCCTGGTTACCGCTTGCGCATCGCGCGAGCTGGCGGCGTGGAGAAATTGTTCTTCTATCGGCAACCCGGCGCGCCAGCGCCTTGACGAGGTTCGATATGTGGATAACCTGTGGACAAACCTGTGAATTACCTGTGGATACGCACGTGCTATCGGGCGCATCGGGCACGTGCTATCAGGCGCAGAATGTACGTGCTTTCAGGCGCACGATCCCTTGGAACCCCGCGCCAACATTAACGCTCCGGGGCGCTTCTAACTATCTAACTAAAAGACTAACTAACAATAAAAGCGCGACGGGCGTTGCTCAAAACATGGGCAGTGCGCATACGGAAGGCATAACACCCGGTCGGCAATGCGAGCCCTTGCCGATGCCGGCCGGCGTACTGGCCGCCGATCTTGCCTCGCCGCGTTCTGGGTACGTCATCGCCTTGCTGAACCAGAAAGGCGGTTCAGGCAAGACCACACTCGCCACGCATCTAGCCGGCGAACTGGCGTTCGACGGCGCGCGCGTGGTGTTGATCGACGCCGACCCGCAGGCCTCGGCCTCAGATTGGGCCGAGCGTCGCATCCAGAACGGCCAGAAGCGCCTGTACGGCGTCTTCGGCCTAGCGCGTGAGTCCTTGCATGTCGAGGTGCCTCAGATCGCACGAACGGCCGATTTCGTGGTGATCGATGGGCCGCCGCGCACCGCCGCCATCACTCGCTCGGCCTTGCTGGCGGCCGACCTGGTGCTAATTCCGGTACAACCCTCGGCCTACGACATCTGGGCCAGCGGCGACATGGTGCGGGCGATCGAGGAGGCTCGCTTGTACAAGCCGGCGCTGCGCGCGGCGTTTGTCATCAACCGGCGTGTCGTTGGCACGGTGATCGGCCGCGAAGCACGTAGCGCGCTCGCCGATCAGCCATTGCCGGCGCTGGCCGCCGAGATCGCGCAGCGCATCTCCTTCGCCGACAATGTGGCCGCTGGCCGGCTCGTGCGAGAGCAGGACCCCAACAGCGCCGCTGCCTGCGAAATCGCGCGGCTCGCGGCACATGTACGCGAGGCATTGCAATGAGTCCGGCGCGCGAACGCGCGGCCATCGGTCTGCGCCCGGCATCCACGGCGGCGACCACCTGGGTACGCCGGGGCGAAGGAGATGGACTCACACCGGCATACACCGCGCGGCTGACCATCGACGTAACACCATTGCTGCGCGGGCGCATCAAGGTCATCGCATTCGAGCGTGGTATCACCGTCGCTGCGATGTTGCGCGAGCTGCTTGAGCGCGAGTTTCAGAAGGAGCTGCGATGATGCCGTCCGTCCGCGTACCTACCGTGCCCAACATGCGCGTCGCGCTTGCCACGGTGGGCCAGCGCATCAACATCTGGCTGCGCTTTGGCGCGCCACAGCGGATCTTCCGACTGGACGACTACCGACGCCAGGCCGTGTTTCTACCGGGTGCGGTCTGCTGCCGTGTGTCGTGGGCTGCTAACGACTACGGCACGGTGCACTGGCAAGTCATGGTGCTACAGGCTGGCACACAGCGCGATGGCATCCAACGCATCGCGGGTGTGGCGCCCGGCGCGCGCATCTTGCTGTGCGCCGAAGGCGAGCCTCGTGTCAAAGCCGTGCTCGCTATCGTCGACGCGATCGAGGCGCTAGGCATCTCGCCGCTACACGTCTCGACCGTCTACTGGCAGGTGGTGAACGACCGGCTCGCTGCGCGTCTCGTGCCGCCGGCCTATACGGCCGAGCGTCATGCCGCACATCTTGCGCGTAGCGCGTTAACCAATTAACCCGTCTGGAGCGCACGATGCAGCCACGGAGAAGGCGACGGATGTCGCAGATCGGATTGCTTGTTTGCATGACGGCGGGCCTGGCGGCGCTCTTCGCGCCTGCCATGCTATCCCGACATGGGCGAGCGGCACCGCGTCTGGTGTTCAATGTCAGCGATAGCGCGCCGCGCGGTTTCTACGCCGTCTCCACGCTACCGGTCGCGCGCGGCGATTACGTTGTCGCGCGCTTGCCGGCGGCGATGGCCGCACTCGCCGCCGAACGGCGCTACCTGCCTGCCAACATCCCGCTCTTGAAGCATGTCGCGGCCATGTATGGCGATCACGTTTGCGTGCGCAATGGCATGGTGCGGGTCAACGGGAAAGTCCTGGCTTTGACGTTAACGCACGACAGCCAAGGCCGGCTGCTTACGTCCTGGGTGGGCTGCCGGATACTGACCGAAAGCGAATGGTTCCTGTTGAGCACCGACAATGCGGCGTCGTTCGACAGTCGCTATTTCGGGCCAGTCCCGCGCGCGGCGGCCTACGGCCGGGCCGCGCCCGTCTGGACCTGGACGACGCCATGAGATCGGTACATCCGTCGACACACGGGCTGTCCTCATCCGTGCAGCCGGCTCGCCGAACGGGCTGCGTATCGTTCGACGCCGTGGATGCGCGCAACGTGCGTTCCGACGTGCAGCCGGCTTGCCCGTGGGCGGGTTTTCCCACGTCGCCAAGACCGCCTGGCCTATGCTCATCGCAGCGGTGTGTCGACCCACGCGCCGGCCCCGGTGTCGACCGATCGGTAAGCGAGCCGCCAGGGACTGGGAGCGAGGTTCACGGCAACGTCAAAGGCGGGGGCAAGATAAAAGGGCCAGCACGTGGTTGGCCGCAAAGCCTTGTCTGCACGGGGGGAGAGACGGCACGCAGCGTTGCAGCGTGGGTGCCGTCCTGGGGTGCAATCGCGCATGAATGCAGCGTTTGCCACGTGCCATCCACGCCTGGATACGCCGGGGTCATTTGGAGCAGGCATCATGGCGATCCGCGATGAAGACCGTTTCCAGCCACGTCCCGCTCCACCCAAGGGCGGCGGTAAGGATGGTGGGCAACGCTTTGTCTCGCAGGTGCTGCGCCAGGTGTCGCGCACCGGGCCGGCCCGCGCCGGAACCACGGCGCGGCGTGGCGGCTCGGCTTTTTGGCGCGGCAGGGTAGCGGCCCGTTTTGCCGCGGCTCAGCCTTCGCCGCGCAGCCGGCGGGTGATCATTAAGTCGCGCTTTGTATTGGTCAAGGCCGGCGGCGAAGGCATCGGCCGGCACCTGCGCTACCTCCAGCGCGACGGCGTTACGCGGGAGGGCGAACCTGGCCGCGCCTATGGCGCCGACACCGACGACGCCGATACCCGCGGATTCGAGATCAGAAGCCAGGGTGATCGACACCAGTTCCGCTTCATTGTATCGGCCGAGGACGCGGAGGAGCTGGGCGGACTGCGCGACTTCACCCGCGCGCTGATGCGAAAGATGTCGATCGATCTGGAGACTCGTCTCGATTGGGTGGCAGTCGATCATTGGGATACCGATAATCCCCATACGCACATTGTCCTGCGCGGTCGGGATGACAACGGGAAAGACCTGGTGATAGCTCCCGATTACCTCGGTCACGGCATGCGTGCGCGAGGCTCCGAAATCGTCACGGAATGGCTTGGCCCGCGGACCGAGCGCGAGATCCAGCAAAGCCTGGTCCGCGAGGTGGGGCAGGAGCGGTTCACGACACTTGACCGGACGCTACTGCGGCATGCCGTGGCCGGCATGGTGGACCTTGCCGCGATACGGGTAGATAGCGGCGACCAGTCGATACTGCGTGGCCGCTTGCGGCATCTGTCGGACCTGGGCCTGGCGAATCCGCTTGACCCGACCCGCTGGCAACTGGATGAGCGGATGGAGGAGACGCTGCGCAGCCTGGGCGAACGCGGTGACATCATCCGCACGCTGCACCGGGCAATGCGTGGCGAGGCGCGAGAATGGGTGATCCATGAACCAGGTCGGAACGAGGCGCCTATCGTTGGGCGGGTTGCCGGCAAGGGGCTAGCCGACGAATTGCATGACACAGGCTATCTGGTCATCGACGCGGTGGACGGTCGGGCGCATTACGTGCGTCTGCCATCCATGACGGAACTGGCCGACTATCCTTTGGGCGGCATCGTCGCAGCCCAGTCTGCGCCGGCCAGCGCTGCGGATCGAAACATCGCCGCCGTAGCGCGCGACGGTATCTACCGCACGTCCGACCACCTTACCCAAGTACGCACTCGCGATAGCGACCCCGACCGCGTTGTCAAATCTCATGTACGACGCCTGGAAGCGTTGCGCCGTGCCGGCATGGTGGAGCGCATCGACGATGGGGTCTGGAGAATCCCGCAGGATCTGACGCAGCAAGGTCAGGTCTTTGACATAAAGCGCACGGGCGGTTTGACCATCGAGTTGCGTTGCCACCTGCCGCTAGTGCGACAGGTACAAGCGATGGGTGCAACTTGGCTGGACACGCAACTGATCGCCGGCGGCAAAGAACTGTCCTCGTCGGCCTTTGGCGCCAAGGTGCGCGAAGCGATGTGGCATCGGGCGGATTTTTTGGTGCGGGAAGAATTGGCCGAGCGGCGCGGACAGCGCTTGACGCTGGCGCGCAATCTGCTGCAAACCCTACGTGATCGAGAATTGGCTCAGACAGCCGCAACGATCATGACCGAGACTGGACTCAGCTACAAACCTGTCGGCGAACATGGTCGCGCCCACGGGGTGTACAAGCGATCGTTGCAGCTTGTCAGTGGCCGTTATGCCTTGCTGAACGATGGCCTCGGATTCAGCTTAGTGCCCTGGCGACCGGTAGTCGAACAACGGCTAGGGCAATCAATATCAGCGACCATACAGGCGGGCCGTGTGACGTGGGAGTTTGGACGGAAGTTGGGACCGTCGATTGGTTAAATCGAAATTTCCGCCTTCATCGTGGGTTTGGAAGCACCATGACAGAGTGCTGTCGATACAAAAATTCGAACAAGACACCATTAGCCACGCAGTATTTGGATACGCCATTCCTTGCAGAAATGTAATGTGGCAGTCCGCATCTTGTTGGTTTTCGGCGGCTAGAGTCTGAGGTTTGCACCCCAGAATCTTCGATAAGAGAAGGTTCTACTCTAAGAACTCGCAACGATATTAAGAAGAACAGTGAGAATTCGCTATCTGCGCTATTTCGTGGTGGTGGCTGAGGAACGGAATTTCCATCGCGCAGCGGAGCGACTGCATATGGATCAGTCACCCTTGTCGCGTGCGATTAAGACATTGGAGGATGAGTTAGGCGCACGATTGTTTGAACGTACACAGCGGGGTAGCAGTATTACTCCTGCCGGAGAGGTGTTGCTGGAAGACGCGCGTCGCATCTTGGTGGCTTATGACCTGGCCAGGCAAAATGTGCGAGAAGCCTGCCACAAATTCCAGCATCGCCTACGTGTCGGCCTATCTGGTATGACTGTTGGCCTAGCACATCCCAATCTGACTTCGCTCCTAGCCTATCATCGTCACGCATCGTCAACGATTGATTTGGTCGTCACTGAATGCGACTACGGCGCCATGCTGCGTGAGGTACGCGATGGCCTGTTGGATGTCGGCATTACGCTTGGCGGCGTACATGCTGACGACTTGGTTGTGCATCGTTTGTGGGATGATCCGATCTTGGGGGTGATCGCGGCCAATCATCAATTGGCCGATCGCAAGAGTGTGACGCTCGCCGACATGTTGGCGCACCCATTGGTGATCTGCCAACCTCAAAATGATGCGGCAGTTAGCGAACGTCTACGCGAATTGATCCACCAGAGCGACCCCCCACCAAGGGTGGGCCATTATGCTTCGAGCATCACTGGCATGTTGACGCTTGTAGCCGCCGGGTTCGGGGTTAGTTTTATCGCGCGCGCGCACGCCAATATGTTGAAATGGGAAGATGTTCGTTTCGTACCTTTGATAGACGCCGCTGCCGTGTTTTCAACGTGTGCGATCCGCCGCCCCGGTGGGATGAGCGCGCCCCTGCGGAATCTGCTTGATAGAGCTAAGACCTCATGTGGCGACGCCACTATTGCCACAGCATAGAAGGTGCTTGAATTAGAGTTTGCTCGAATCGTCTCAAGTATTGCAATTTCAGTCTTTGACTTGTTTTACTGCATTGACGATTATCAATACTGATCGTTTCCCTTCTCGCGCCTGATTGCCCCTACGTCCGTCGCGGAAACGTTCTCTCGGCCTGGATACTACGTCCCGCCGCCACCCCAACAAGAAAGTTTGTCGCGCGCGGATTGCGTGCTGGACAAACCATTACCGATTCACTGCGCTGGACCACGCCCGAGCGGGTTTTGAATCCAGCGACAGGAGACGAGACTGACGACGTGTTGATGCGGCACGCCCATGACGGCGTGCGCGGCACGTGCGCAGGAGGTCGGAATGGCGGACAAGGTGTCGGCGGTGTCGCTGCATACGGGCGTGCTCTTCGGGCAGATCGTGGTGGTCTGCGCGATCACGTTGGCTTGTCTCTGGTTTGCCACGCAATGGACCGCGGCAGCGCTGGGCTATTCACCACGCCTGGGTACGCCATGGCTGGTCTGGGGCGCTATGCCTATCTACCCGCCTTGGCAACTCTTTCTCTGGTGGTACATCTATGAGGCGTATGCGCCGGATGTGTTCATGCACGGTGGCGCCATCGCAGCAACCGGCGGTCTCTTATCCGCAGGCGCTGCAATTGGCATGTCTGTCCATCGGGCGCGGCAAACGCGGCGTGTCACGACCTACGGTTCGGCGCGCTGGGCGACCTACGACGAAATCGTCAAGACGGGGTTGACGGGCTCGGCCGGCGTATTCCTCGGCCGATTCAAGCATAAAGGCGAACAACACTATTTGCGTCACGAAGGGCCGGAGCATGTCATGGCCTTTGCCCCGACCCGCTCCGGCAAGGGGGTCGGCCTGGTCGTCCCCAGCCTCTTGACCTGGCCCGGTTCGGTCGTGGTCCATGACATCAAGGGCGAGAACTGGACACTGACGGCCGGTTGGCGAGCGCGATTCTCGCACTGCCTGCTGTTCAACCCGACCGACACCCGCTCAGCCGCGAACAATCCCTTGCTGGAAGTGCGGCGCGGCACGCATGAAGTGCGCGACGTGCAGAACATTGCCGACATCCTGGTAGACCCGGAAGGCGCGCTAGAGCGCAAGAATCATTGGGAGAAGACCAGTCATGCACTGTTGGTGGGCACCATCTTGCATGTGCTCTATGCGGGGTCGGACAAGACGCTACGGGGCGTCGCAGCGGCACTATCCGATCCGGCCCGAACTTTCGAGGCAACCCTGCGAGCCATGATGGTCACGCGCCATCTGGACGATGGACCGCATCCAGTCGTGGCCTCCGCTGCGCGCGAGGTGTTGAATAAATCGGACAACGAGCGCTCCGGCGTCCTGTCGACCGCCATGTCGTTCCTCGGGTTGTACCGTGATCCGACCGTCGCGGCCGTCACGTCGCGCTGCGACTGGCGCATAGCCGATCTGCTCGATGCGCGGCATCCCGTTTCGCTGTACCTAGTGGTGCCGCCATCGGATATCAGCCGCACGAAACCGCTGGTACGCCTGCTCTTGAACCAGATCGGCCGGCGCTTGACCGAATCGCTCGATGGCTCCGACGGGATCGCGCGGCGCCACAAGCTCTTGCTGATGCTCGACGAGTTCCCGGCGCTGGGACGCCTGGATTTTTTCGAATCTACGCTGGCCTTTATGGCGGGCTATGGCTTGCGCGCCTTCCTGATCGCTCAATCGCTGAACCAGATCGAGAAGGCCTACGGCCCGAACAACTCGATTCTGGACAACTGCCATGTGCGCGTTGCCTTCGCTTCGAACGACGAACGCACGGCCAAACGAATCTCCGATGCGCTGGGCACGGCCACCGAGCTGCGCGCCCAGCGCAACTACGCCGGGCACCGGCTCTCGCCCTGGCTGGGCCACCTGATGGTGTCCCGACAGGAGACGGCACGGGCGCTACGTACCCCTGGCGAGATCATGCAACTGCCGGTGGATGAGGAAATCGTGATGGTGTCGGGCCAGGCGCCGATTCACGCCGCCAAGCTGCGCTACTACGAGGACGTAAATTTTACGAAGCGGGTCATGGATCCCCCGGTCCTGTCCGGCACGACGTATCGGGACCGGCCAGCTGCTCGCACAGATGACTGGACCGGGTTGGTGTTGCCTCAGCCGGTCGATGGCGTGGATGATGGCACGGCTGACTATGCGGAGGAGGAAGGCGGGTTGCGGCGTGAGCCTGACTTGGATGTCGAGGTCGACACGCTAGTACCGGATGGGGGTACTGACCTGGACTTCCTGGACGACGACGATGCGCCAGTCCTGCCCATCCGGCCAGACCGCCGCCTGCAGCGTGCCGCCCGGCTGGCCGCGCTCGATCCCGACGACGGGATACCGCTATGAGCCGTGCGCGCCTGAACTTGTTTATTCAGCCCGAGCACGCCCGCCGCCTGGACGAGTTGGCGGTGCATCGCGGCGTGTCCAAGTCATCCATCGTGGCGGCCGCTCTGGCGTCCTTCCTGTCGCCTGACGCAGGAGACCAGCGCGAGGCGGCCCTAGCGCGCCGGCTGGACCGGCTGTCGCGGCAATTTGACAAGCTTGACCGCGACCAGAACATCCTGATCGAGACGATGTCGCTCTACGTCCGGTATTTCCTGACGGTCTATCCCGCCATGCCGGAGGCGCAGCAAGATGCGGCACGGGCGCAGGGCAAGCAGCGTTTTGCGCAGTTCGTCGATCAATTGGCCCGCCACTTGCAGCGCGGCCACAGCCTCGTGCGCGAAGTACATGAGGAATGGTTCCCGGCGCCGCAGGACGACCCGGACGCGCAGGATGCCGAAGACGGAGGCCGCCATGTCTCATGACGCCGACGGGCTAGCTCGCCAGCGCAGTTTGGACATGTTGCGTACGGCCATGGGACCGGAGATCGCCGCCGCACTCAGCGACCCGGATGTCGTGGAGATCATGCTGAACCCAGATGGCCGGCTGTGGCTGGATCGGCACAGCCAGGGCCGTGCGCCGGTGGGCGTCACGCTATCCGCGGCGGACGCCGAGCGGATCATCCGACTGGCCGCCGCCTCGGTGCGGCTCGAAGTCCATCGGGACCGGCCGCTGCTGTCGGCCAAGCTTCCCCTCAATGGCGAGCGCTTCGAGGGTGTGCTGCCGCCGCTGGTCTATGCGCCCACATTCTGCATACGCAAGCAGGCCGTCAGCATCTACCGACTGGATGACTATGTGGCAAGCGGGATTCTTGACGCGGGGCACGCCGATTACCTGCGCGTCGCGGTGCGTGATCGCTCGAACATCGTGATCGCGGGCGGCACGGGCTCAGGCAAGACAACTTTTGCGAACGCGCTGCTCGATGAAATCGCCGAGGACGGCGACCGGATCGTGATTCTGGAAGATACGGGCGAACTGCAATGCCGCAATGAAGATCGCGTGCAGCTTTGCACGTTGCCCGGCATCGCGAGCATGGCCGACCTGGTGCGCTCCACGCTGCGCCAGCGGCCCGACCGGATCATCGTCGGAGAAGTCCGTGGTGCCGAAGCGCTGGATCTGTTGAAGGCGTGGGGAACCGGCCATCCAGGCGGCGTTACCACGTTGCACGCCAACTCCGCCTATGGCGCCCTGGTGCGCTTGGAGCAACTCACACAAGAGGCGGTGAGTGTACCGCCGCGCGCCCTGATCGCCAGCACCGTCAACGTCATCGTTTTTCTCTCTGGCCGCGGACAAGCCCGCCAGGTCAAGGAGATCGCGCGCGTGGTCGGCATTGATGGCGAGCGATACCACCTTGAGCCGATAGCCCTCACCGCAGGAGAAACCGCATGACTAACCCCAAGCTCACCTTGTCGCCGTTGCCCTCGTCGCTGGACCAGGCGCGAACATTCATCCGCCGTCACGGCTGGGTATTGTTGCTCGCTGCCGTCTTGACTGTGCAGGTTCACGCAGCCGGTTCCAGTATGCCGTGGGAGGCCCCGCTGGAATCCATCCTGGAATCGGTACAGGGGCCGGTTGCGCGCATCGTGGCCGTCATCATCATTGTCGTCACTGGATTGACGCTCGCATTTGGCGATACCAACGGGGGTTTTCGTCGGCTGATTCAGATCGTATTCGGCCTGTCCATTGCGTTTGCCGCCTCGTCATTCTTCATGACGTTCTTCCAGTTCTCCGGCGGGGCGCTGGTATGAACGAGCGCGCTGGACTCCCTGAAGGCTTCGAGGCGCCGCTGCATCGCGCTTTGACCGAACCAATCCTGTTGGGCGGCGCGCCGCGCACCGTGGCGATCGCCAACGGAACGCTGGCCGCCGCCATCGGCCTGGGACTGCAACTCTGGCTGCCCGGCTTTGTCTGCTGGTTCGCGGGTCACATGCTCGCGGTCTGGGGCGCGCGCCTGGATGTGCAATTCATGCCGGTATTCCTGCGCCATGTAAAGCATCCCTCGGTACTGGACGTGTGAGGCTGCCATGCTCAATCTCATCGAATATCGCAAGCGTCCGACATTGCTCGCCGACTGGCTGCCCTGGGCAGGCCTAGTGGCCGACGGTGTCGTGTTGAACAAGGACGGCGGCTTTCAGCGCACGATGAAATTTCGCGGGCCTGATCTGGACAGCGCAACCAGCACAGAGTTGGTGGCGGTCACGGCGCGGCTGAACAATGCGCTCAAGCGCTTCGGATCGGGCTGGGCCTTGTTTGTTGAAGCCGACAGGCGCGATGCGGCGGACTATCCCAGTTCCTCTTTCCCAGATGGATTGTCCTGGCTGATCGACGAGGAACGGCGCGCCGCGTTCGAGGAGTCTGGCTCACACTTCGAGAGTGCTTATTACCTGACCATCGTATGGCTGCCGCCTGAGGAAACGCGGGCGCGCGCGGCCAAGCTGCTGTACGAGAACCAGCCCCGGCGCGGCGTGGATTGGAAGGAGCGTTTGGACAGCTTCCTGGCCGAGACGCAGCGCTTCTTCGGCCTGCTCGATGGCGTCATGCCCGAGATCGCCTGGCTCGATAGCAGGGAGACCTTGACGTACCTGCACGGCGCGATTTCGACGCGCCGGCATCCGGTCGTTGTGCCCGAGGTGCCGTTTCATATCGACAGCCTTTTGGCCGATGCACCGCTGATAGGCGGTCTCGCGCCCATGCTGGGCAATCAGCACCTGCGGGTGCTGTCGGTGCGTGGGTTCCCCACCTCGACCTGGCCGGGCTTGTTGGATGAGCTAAACCGGCTTGGCTTCGCGTATCGCTGGACGACCCGCTATCTCTTTCTCGACAAAAGCGAAGCCGAGTCGGAACTGACACGGTTGCGCCGGCAATGGTTTGCCAAAAGAAAGAGCATCGTGGCGATGTTACGGGAAACACTTTCCCAGCAGGAAAGCCCGCTGGTCGACACCGATGCTGACAACAAGGCGGCGGATGCCGATGCCGCCTTGCAGGAGCTGGGAGCCGACGATGTGGCGTATGGCTATCTGACCTCCACCGTCGTCGTGATGGATCTCGACCCGACGGTAGCCGATGACAAGCTGCGTTTGGTCGAACGCGCGATTCAAGGCAGGGGCTTCGTGACCTGATGGAAACACTCAACGCCGTCGAAGCCTGGTTGTCGTCGCTGCCGGGCCACGCTTACGCCAACGTGCGTCAGCATCTGGTGTCCACCGTGAACCTGGCGCACATGATGCCGGTATCGGCCGTCTGGGCCGGCCAGGAACGCAACGTGCACCTGGATGGACCGCCGCTGATCGTTACGCGCACCGACGGTGCCACACCTTTCCGGCTCGTACCGCACATCGGCGATGTGGGCCACACGCTGATCGTCGGTCCGACCGGCGCCGGCAAGTCGGTGCTGTTGGCGATGCTCGCCTTGCAGTTCCGCCGCTATGCCGGTTCGCGCGTCTTTGTGTTCGAGATGGGCCGCTCACTGCGTGCCTCGCTACTTGGGTTGGGCGGCGAGTATTACGACCTGGGCATGGATGCCGACATGGCGTTTCAGCCGCTGGCCCACATCGACCAGTACGGCTACCGGAGCTGGGCAGCAGAGTGGGTCGAAGGCCGGATCATCCAGGAAGGCATCACGGTGGGTCCGGACGAAAAGGCCGCCATCTGGTCGGCGCTGGGCAGTCTCGCCAGCGCGCCAGTGGCACAGCGCACCTTGACGGGCCTGTCGGCGTTGCTGCAATCGAACCGGTTGCGCCAAGCCTTGGCCCCTTACGTCCTGGGTGGCGCGCATGGGCGGCTGCTCGACGCCGACCACGACCGGCTGGGCAGCGCGGACGTGCAAGGCTTCGAGATGGAAGAGCTGATGCACAGCAAGGCCGCCGCCCTCGCTGTCCTGCAATATCTCTTCGCCCGGCTCGAAGCGCGGTTCGACGGCACCCCGACCCTCTTGATTCTGGACGAGGCCTGGCTCTTTCTCGACGATCCGGTATTCGCCGCGCGCTTGCGCGAATGGCTCAAGACGCTGCGCAAGAAGAACGTCAGCGTCGTATTCGCCACGCAATCGCTGGCCGACATCCGGGACTCCAGCATCGCGCCGGCCATCATCGAAAGCTGCGCGAGCCGGATCTTCCTTGCCAACGCCCAAGCCATGGAGCCACAAATCCGCTCGATCTACGAAGGTTTCGGGCTGAATGCCCGGCAGATCGAGATCGTCGCGCACGCCGTGCCCAAACGCGACTACTACTACCAATCTCGGCTGGGCAACCGCGTCTTCGACTTGGGTCTGGGCGAGGTGGCCCTGGCCTTTGCCGGGGCATCCACGCCGGCTGACCAGCGCGCGATCGATGCCATCACCGCGCAGGCCGGGCATGAACATTTCGCGGCCGCGTGGCTGCGCCATCGTGGCCTCGGCTGGGCCGCTGAATTGGCCGATGGGTTTGTCCCGCAGGCAGTGCCTGCACCGTTGTTCCATCCTGAGGAGATCTTGCCATGAAACGCCTGCTTGTCCCCGCGGTGCTATGCGCCGCTCTGGCCGCGCATCCCGCGCACGCCCTGACCGTGTTCGATCCGACGAATTTCTCCCAAAACATTCTGACGGCCGCGCGCACTTTGGAGATGATCAACAACCAAATCCGCCAGCTCCAGAACGAAGCGCAGATGCTCACGCACGACGCGATGAACCTGACGGGCCTGGATTTCAACGCGATCAGCCGGTTGCGCACGTCGCTGTCGTCGACCACCACCCTGATGAACCAGGCGCGCGGTCTGACCTTCGACGTGTCACGGGCCGAGGCGGAGTTCGCCCGACTCTATCCCGCGCAGTACGACGCGACGATCAGTAATGATGCGATGGCGCAGGATGCCCGCGAGCGATGGAGCCAGTCGCTCGACGCCTTGCGCACCACCGCCAATGTCCAGTCCCAGGCTGTGCAGAACCTGGGGGACGACGAAGGCGTGTTGTCCGATCTGGTGCAGCAGAGCCAATCGGCCGTGGGAGCCTTGCAGGCCACCCAAGCGACGAATCAACTCCTGGCCCTGCAAGCCAAGCAATCGATCCAGCACCAGCAATTGCAGATCGCGCAGGACCGCGCGATGGTACTGGATCGAGCCCAGGAGGCGGCCGAGGAAGCCCGCGCACAAGAGGTCCGCCGGCGCTTTTCCCGCGACCGTGCCAACTACACCCCGCAACCCGTGCAGTTTTATCAATGAGGAGATCCGCATGATCTATCGCTGGATGATTGCCGCCCTGTGTGGCGTGATGCTGGCCGGCTGCGGCAAGGAAGAGCCGCAGCCGCCTGCCGCCGCACCGGCTGCCGATGACGCCACCGTCACGCAGGACGCTCAGAAGCGGCGGCAGCGTTTCCAAGGCGACGGCAAGGCGCAATACACGCCCTACGAGGCGCCACGCGCTCAGCCATGAACGACCTGGCCATCATCGACCGCTTCACGGACGTCTATTCCCGCTACATCGATAGCGGGTTCGGCCTCCTGGGCGGCGAGGTCAGCTTTCTCACAGCTACGCTGGTCGTCATCGACATGACGCTGGCGGGCCTTTTCTGGGCGATGGGCGGCCACGATGACATCCTCAGCAAGCTCATCAAAAAGACACTGTATGTCGGCGCCTTCGCCTACATCATCGGCAACTTCAATGCGCTGGCTGGCATCATCTTCCGCTCGTTCGCGGGATTGGGCCTGGTGGCCTCCGGATCGACCATTACGGTAGCGCAACTACTGCAACCGGGGCGACTGGCGCAAGTCGGGGTCGATACGGCGGCACCGCTGTTGGCGGAGGTCGGGAGGCTGTCGGGTTTCACGTCGATCTTTGCAAACTTCGAAATTGTTGTCGTGCTGCTACTGGCCTGGGTGATCGTGGTTTTGAGCTTTTTCGTCGTGGCGATTCAGCTCTTCATCACGCTGATCGAGTTCAAGCTGACTACGCTCGCCGGCTTCGTGCTGGTGCCGTTCTCCCTGTGGAACAAGACATCGTTTCTTGCCGAAAAGGTGCTGGGTAATGTCATTGCCGCCGGCATCAAGGTCTTGGTACTGGCCGTCATCGTCGGCATCAGCACGCTAGTTTTCAACGACTTCAGGACAGGCATCAGTCCCGAGCCGACGCTCGATGAAGCGGCAGCTGTCGTCCTGGCTTCGCTTGCGATGCTGGGGCTGGCGATTTTTGGGCCGGGCATAGCGACTGGGCTGGTATCCGGTGCGCCGCAGCTAGGCGCGGGCGCCGCGGCCGGCACGGCCATGGGTGTGGCCGGTGTCGCCGCAGCGGGCACAGCGCTGGCAGGTGCCGGGCTGCGTGGCGGCATGGGTGGTGCTCGCGCTGCCGCCTCGATGGCGAGCGGCGCCCGGCAGGCGTATGCCGCCGGCGCAGCAGGCAAGTCCGGTTTAAGCGCGGCGGCGGCGGGCTTGGGTGCCGTTGCCCGCGCTGGCGCTTCGGCTGCCCAGGAGCGGATGACCCCAGGTGGCAAAGCCTCGGGAGGTGGCAATGCTGCACCTCCTTCCCACCACAGCGATTCCGCGCGAGGCGCGGGTGAACCAGGCGGGCCGCCCGCCTGGGCCAAACGGGCACAAAGTCGGCAGCAGGCCACGCATGGCGTAACGCTGGCCGCCCACACGCTACGCGCGGGCGATGGCGGCGGGGGCAGCAGCCCCAGCCCGCGTTTGCATGATGATTCGAACTAGGAGAGCGCGATGCGATTTCGGCGACCGTCGGTGAAGTACTCCGCCACACCCGAACCCGTGACTCCGTACCAGAGAGCGGCACAGGTTTGGGATGACCGGCTGGGCAGCGCGCGTGTTCAGGCCAAGAATTGGCGCCTGATGGCTTTCGGGTGCTTGCTATTGGCGATGGGATCGATGAGCGCCTATGTATGGCGCTCCACCCAATCCCTGGTAACGCCCTATGTCGTCGAGGTCGAGACATCCGGCCATGTCCGCGCCGTTGGCAAAGCTACCATGCCCTACACGCCCACCGACGCGCAGATCGCCTATGACCTGGCGCGGTTCGTCGGCAATGTCCGTTCGATTTCGCTTGATCCCATCATCGTCCGGCAGAACTGGCTGCAGGCCTACGCCTATACGACCACACGGGGTGCTGCGTTCCTCAACGAATACGCGCGGGCAAATGATCCTTTCACCAAAATCGGCAAGCAGACCGTGACCGTGGAAGTGGCGAGCGTCGTTCGGGCCAGCGATCGGTCGTTCCAGGTGCAGTGGAGCGAGCGCGCTTACGTCAACGGCTCGCTCGCCACGACCGAGCAATGGACGGCGATTCTCACCATCGTGCTGCAGCCGCCCAATACCGAAGAGAAGCTGAAAAAAAACCCACCCGGTATCTATGTCGATGGCATCAGTTGGAGCCGGCAACTTGGAGGCAATACACCATGAAAGCCTTTTCCCCTTGGATGATTCTCGCGGCGTCGGCGGCGCTCGCCGGCTGCGCCGCGCGGGGCACGCCACCGCCCACGATTTCGCTGGACGAACCCGTGGCCGTATCCGCACCCGTGGCAATTCCCGAGCCGGCCAAGCCGGTCGAGATCGTGCCGGTGCCAACGCCGTTGCCTTTGCCGGGGCAGCTCAAGCCGATAGAGGACCCGCAGCCTAAGCCGCAGCCGGTCAATCCGGCCTCATCGATTGCGCAAGCCAACCAAGAAGCACGGATGGCGCCGACTCGCGACGGCTTCATCAACGCCATTCAAGTGTGGCCATATTCAGATGGCGCGCTCTATCAGGTCTACGCCAGTCCGGGCCGCGTAACGCTGATCTTGCTGCAACCAGGTGAAAAGTTGATCGATATTTCGGCGGGCGACACGGTGCGCTGGATCGTGGGCGACTCAACCAGCGGAAGCGACGCCAAGTTGCGCGCCAACCTGCAGGTCAAACCCATTCGCCCGGGCCTGAAAACCAATCTGGTCGTGACGACCGATCGACGTATCTACCTGCTGGAGTTGACGTCCACCGAATCGGCCTGGATGGCTTCCGTGTCTTGGGACTACCCGCAGGATCGCATGGAGGAATTGAAGAAGCAGGCCGAGCAGGCGCGAGCGACAACTCCCTTGGCCGCTGGGTTGTCGCTTGATCAACTACGGTTCCGATATGACATCACGGGCGATTCGCCCCCGTGGCGGCCGCTGCGAGCTTTTGATGACGGGCAGAAGGTGTATATCCAGTTTCCAGCCGCCATCGCCCAGGGCGAATTGCCGCCCTTGTTCCTGATCGGGCCGGACGGCGGCCTGCAACTGGTCAACCCGAGATATGTGGAGCCGTACTACATCGTCGATCGATTGTTTGGAGCGGTCGAACTGCGCCTGGGCGGTGACGACGCCAAGATCGTGCGCATCGAGCGCAACGACGTACAAACGAAGCGGAGCGGATCATGACGACCGACCACTCCGATGACGCCGAAGAGTCGCCGCCCAAGGTCGCTCCCGAATCGGTTGCGTTGCGCGCGACACCTCAACCAGTGACGAGGCTGAATCGCCGCACGCTGGCCATTCTGGTGGGCGGGGTATCAGCCATGGTGTTGGGCGCGACCATGTGGTCGCTACAACCGCAAAAGCGGCGCGCTGGCGCCTCCGAAGAACTTTACAACGTGGACAAGATTTCTCCGGCAGAGGGCCTGAACGCCTTGCCGCGCGATTACAGCCAGGTGCCGTCACCCGCACCGATGCCGGCGCCGCCCCTCGGGCCGCCGCTGCCGGGCGACCTGGGCCGGCCCATGCTGCGCGCCCAACAGGAAGCGGATCTGCGCCCGCATGGTGGACCGGACCCCGCCGAGGCTGAGCGGCTGGCGCGGTTGAAAGAGGCTCAGGACGCGGCCCGCGCGCCGATTTTCTACAAGGGTAGCAACCGAGGCAGCGCCCCGGCGGGCGTGCCGCCGTCGATGACTGCGCCTGGCACGACGGCACTGGCCGGCATGGGCGGCGACGCCGCCCCGGTTGATCCCCTGCAAACTCAGAACATGCAGGACAACAAAACGGCCTTCGCTGGCCAGGGCGCGCGAGCAACGCAGAGCACGCACCGCATGGAGGCGCCGCGCGGGCCGGACACATTGATGGCCGGTACCGTCATCGCGGCCGCGCTGGTCACGGGTATCAAATCGGATTTGCCAGGCGACATCATTGCCACCGTGACGGAGCCGGTCTACGACAGCGCGACGCATCAGCATGTCCTTGTCCCACAAGGCTCGCAGCTAATTGGCCGCTACAACAGCCGGGTAGCCTACGGGCAAAGTCGAGCGCAGGCGGTCTGGGAGCGGATCATTCTGCCGGACACGTCGTCGGTGACGCTCGACAACCTCGCGGCGATCGATCCAGCTGGTTATGCCGGCTTGGAGGATGACGTGGACTGGCATTGGGATCGAGTGCTGGCTGGCGCGGCGCTGACCACACTACTGGGCGTGGGGGCCGAGCTGGCCGCGCCGGAGAACCGCGTCGATGGCGATCGCATCATCATCGCGGGCCGCGATAGCGCTCAGGACAGCGTTAACCAGTTTGGCCAGGAGATGACTCGCCGGAACATGAACATTCAGCCGACACTTACAATCCGACCCGGCATGCCGGTGCGGGTGATCGTGAATCGGGACATCACGCTACGGCCGTACCGGCCAATTTTCATCAATAGGTGACGCGATGGCGAACAAGCTACGCCTTGGGCCGCTGCCCAAGCAGCAGGCCGTGAAAATGACTATCAGTCTATCGGCAACTTTGAGGGATGAATTGGAGCGATATGCGACCGAGCACACCCAGCTTTACGGTGAGAAGGTCAATGCTGAGGTGTTGATTCCGTACATGCTGGCGAGATTCATCGAGAGCGATCGGGGATTCAGACGCATGAAAAGTTAGGCGGAGATATGCCACGCTGCATTCCGAGACTACGGCGAGGTGACCCCTTTCCCCGGCAAGCTCCGGACATATCATTCAAGAGTTAAAGGTTTCGAGCAAAAAGGGCGGCCAAAGCCGCCCGGAAAAGCACTTCGCTATCCCTCATCGGTCGCTGGTGGGAGTTACCTTCACAGGTGTCCAGGCATGGCCGGGCTTGGTGGTCGGCGGCATCTGCCGGTTATCGGGAACAGTCGTGTAGTTCGGTTGCTTGCCGCCACGGGGTCCAACCTCTTGGTAGATCCCGCCTTTGTTTCCGGTGCTTTCACCGGGCTTCTTCGTCGTCGCCATGGAAACCTCCTTCTGGTCAGATTGGCGTTAGTTAGTTCAGGGGGCACTGGTTCAGCGACAACAGGTTGTTGTTCCACCGACCATCCGCGTAAGTGCGGACATAAGGGGCTTTCCCCGACTCGCGAACCACGCCGATATCAGCGCGCTTCCCGTTTTCTGGGTCCAACACGAAGAACGTGTTGGTCTTGGCCTCGATGCTTTCGATCACTTGCTCCCGCGTCCACGTCCAGCGCCCGGGGTTACCGAGATGCGTGATGTGTTCGTGAGTGCTTTGCGGATGTGGTTTCGTAATACAGGTTACTTGGGCGTCAGCCATGGCAGATTCCTTTCTGTGCTTGCCAGCGCCGGGAGCGTCATCTAGAATATGACGAATTCGTCAAGCCCCCGGCCAAAAGAGAGGCCCGAAGGGCCATGACGAACTAGTCAACACAAACTATACGGTATCGTCATGTCTCAGTCAACCCCCCTATCCCCAGCAGTTGTTTTTCAGGAGAGGTTGCGAACGGCGCGCGAGTATCGCGGCCTCAACCAAAGCCAATTGGCCGAAAAGGCCAACATGCAGTCCTCAGCGATTTCCCACTTTGAAACCGGAACGCGCAAGCCGTCCTTCGACAACCTCCGATACCTGGCCGATGCCCTCGATGTGACAACCGACTACCTTTTGGGCCGCGTTGCCGAATTCAAGGATCTAGCCGGGGCCGACAGGCTCCACCGTCACTACGAAGCCCTGGATGGGTCCGATCGTAAGATGGCAGACGATCTCATCACGATGCTCGCCAAACGCGCCGAAGATAAAGGAAAAAAATGAGCGCTGACCCCTACGCCTTTGCGTCACAAGCCGCAGAACAGATCGTCAAAGGCATGGGGGTTACGGCCCTTCCGATCAATCCGTGCACAATTGCAGAGAAGCGCGAAATCGTCGTTCAGGCTAAACCGGTCGAGGACAAAGGGTGCTCGGGAATGCTAGTCCGCCTGGGGAATGATTTCGCCATTGCCTATGCCACGCACCTGCAGAACGAAGGTTTCGAGAATTTCAGCATAGCCCATGAATTGGGGCACTACTTCATGCCTGGCCATGTCGAGGCCGTCATCCAGGGCGAGACCGGAATGCACCTCTCACGCGCGGGCTTTAACTCCGGCAACAAATATGAGGCCGAAGCCGATCGCTTCGCAGCGGGTCTACTGATGCCACGGCATTTGTTCTTTCCCGCCATTGACAGGGCTGGAGAGGGGCTCGCGGCGATCGAGGCTCTCGCGACCTTGTGTAAGACCTCCCTACATGCCACCGCTATCAGGTACACGCAATGCGCCCGCGATCCCGTCGCTATCATCGTCAGTCGCGGCGGAGTCATCGATCACTGCTTCATGTCCGAGGCGCTAAAACAACTTGATGGCATCGACTGGCTTAAGAAACGCGAAGGGGTACCACGCAATACCGCAACATTCGCGTTCAACCAAGTTCCTGCCAATGTTGAGCATGGAGTACGTCAGGAAGAGACCTCAAACCTCCAACACTGGTTTGGCGGCAAGCGCCACATTGAAATTAGCGAAGACGTAGTAGGGCTAGGCCGTTACGGAAAAACCCTGACAGTGCTCTACGGCATCGACCTTCCGGACCCCGAAGAAGAAGAGGATGAGAACAATCTTATCAAGTCCTGGACACCGCGCTTCAAGCGTTAAGGCGGTCGAGGTCGCGCTTTGCTTGACTACGCCCCTGCGGGTTTGGCATCGAGACCGCTTGAGGCAATCTGATCGGCCTGTACACACAGGAGTCAGCCATGCCTCATTTCGATCAGGACGATAGCCCATCGCACCGCCGACCGGCGTTCTACCGCATTGTCGACGTGCTACGCATTACTGCATTGAGCCGGGCGACGTTGTACCGGCGCATCGCGGACGGCAAATTTCCGCATCCGGTGCATTTGGGTGGGCGAGCATGCGGCTGGACACCCTCATCATTGCAAGCCTGGATTGACGACCCTCAGGGATATACCACTGAGCCACCTTGTCAGCCGAGGTCCCATTCTTTGGCGCGAAGGCCAGCATGATGAAGCGGAGCGCCACACGGTCAGTGGCTCGGCATCATAGCGTCTCGCCACGTCTCATTCATCCGACATGGAGAAATTTCGGACACATGTCGGACACGAAGAGGCTGGAAATAGAAAAGGACTTAGCGATTTCTCGCTAAGTCCTTGATATTTCTGGTGGGCTGTGAGTGGCTCGAACACTCGACCTACGGATTAAGAGTCCGCTGCTCTACCAACTGAGCTAACAGCCCGCTTGAACTTGGAACCCCTAAAAACTGACAGGCCCCAAGCAAGTGAGACGAAGATTATACATGCTTTTTTCAAGGCAGGTATCTTGCTTGGCGCGCGGAGCCCCATGGACTTACTTTTTCCCCTTCGCGGGCTCGCGTATTTGCTTCAGCATCGCACCGCACTGCTCGTCGGTCTCGCCGGAGCTTGGCGCGACCAATGCCAACAAACTGGCCACCGGTGTGAGCAGCACGCCTAGCGCCACTGCCCCTGCGCCACGGGCGACCAGGGGCAAGACCTGAACGCCAGCCTTCGGATCGGCAAACGTCCCCTCCACATACAAGGGAGAGCGCAACGAGAACAGCCGCACCCCTTTACTCTCGGGTGAAATATCCAGATCCAGGGTTTCGTTTTTGAAATTGACATTGCCCGCGATACTGACAATGGCGTTCTCCGTATCAAAGACGAAGACTTTCGGCGTCATGACGCCCTGCTTCATTTGCAGGTCGGCGGCACCGCAGTTGATCTTGACTTCTTCGTCGCCGAACAACTTGGTGATCACGTAGTTGCCGACATTCAGCCCGGCGATTTCCATCAGCCCTCTACTGATCACGCCATCATTGACCAGCACCGTGGCATTGCCATTGCCGGTGCCCAGCAACGCGGCCACCGAGTTGCCCGTGCCGCTTAAGGCAACGTCTCCGTTCAATTGGCCCAGCGCCTTTTTCATGGATTCGACATTGGGAAACAGCTGCTTTAAGCGCAGCCCGCGTACGCCGATCTTTGCGCGACCATCCATGGGGGTCTTGGCGCCATCCAGTTTCAGATTGGTGTTGATCGTGCCCCCAGCGAACCCAAAGCGCAGCGGATCCAGGGTCAACAATCCGTTGTCGAGCACCAGGTGTACGTCGAGTTTGCTGATAGGTTTTTTTTCGTCATAAATAATCCGATCAGCCGACAGCGCCACATCGGCATCCATGTCACGCCAACGATTTGTCCGAAACTCCTGCGTGGGCAGGACCTTGCCTGACGACCTTGCCTTATCGCTCTTCTCCTCTTTAGCGGCGGTCTTCTTCTGGTTGCCTGGCTGGACACCGATCAAAGGCCCTAGGTCCTGGAGTCGAAGCAAACGCGAACTCAGCTTGCCTGTGAGCTTGGGACGCGGCGCGCCGGCGCGAAATGTCATATCGCCGTGTAGATCGCTGGCGCCGACCTTGCCGTTGAAGTCTTGATAGTGAAAGACCGACCCCCCTTCGTTTTTCAGACGTGCCACCAGACGCCCGTCGGTGGAATAGCGGGGGGTATCGGGCAAAGTCACACCGGTCAAGGGATACAGGTCAGACATGCTGGCGCCCGAGAGTGCCAGACGCAGATCCAGGGCCCCGAGGTTCGCGGGATCGGTCAAGGTGCCTATCACGGCGATACGCGTTCTGCCGATGGATACGTCGGCCTGCAAGGGAAAAGGGCGATTGGGATCTTGCATGGCCAACATGCCGCCGATCTTGCCTTCCCCTTTTAGGGGTAGGTCCTTGTAGCGTCCATTTACGCTCCAGCCAAAGACGTAATCGTCCCGCACCGCGGCCTTCTTCGATACCGGCACCGGGGTTGCCGCCCCCTGAACACCATCCTCGCCACTGGCGGGCGGCTTAGCGGCCAGTGCTGCCCTGGTCGCGGCGTCAGGGGTCTTGTCCGCGTCAACGGGGGGCTTGGCGTCACTGGTTTTGTTAACGTCAGGCGTCTTCTGGGTATCAGCGACCTGCTTGGCGTCCGACGCTTTCTGAGTGTCAGGAGTCTGCTTGCTTTCGCCTGTCGTCTTGGCGTCGGCGGTTTTCTTGGCGTCGGCGGTCTTTTCTTTTTCAGACACCTGGCCCCCTGTGGCCTTTTCTTTCTTCTGCTCTTTCGACTCCTGCTGCTTTTCCTCATCCTTGCCGCCGCCGGCGATCGCTTCATATGGAATCGGCTTACCAAGTGGGTCAATTTTCGCCTGAACGTCGGCTTGTAGCGTTTCATCACGAAACGCAACTTTCCCTTGGTCAAAACCGATTTGATCGATATCGATCACCCAGGCAGAGGGCTCTGTCTCACCGCTGCCTTCTGGAAAGGTGAACAGCCAGTTCGTGCGCCCGTCTCTCAAACGCTCCAGATTCGCGCTCGGCCTGGTCAATTGAATATTGCGAATGACCACGCGTTGCGCCAATAGCGGCACCGGCGACAGGCTGAGTTCGGCACGCTTGAGCGTGACCATGTCGGGAAACTGTGCCCAGGGAGGATTGCCCACCGCGATGTCGTTGGCCGCCACATGTGGCCAAGGCACCCAGCCACGCCATCCTGGTTCGTCAGCCGAGCGCCGCCATTGAACGGTCAAGTCGCCATTGATGGCGAACGGTCGTCCGATGGCCTCGGAGACCTTCATGTTGATGGTGGGCTTGAGATAATTCCAATTGAAGAGCGCGATGCCGATAATCAGGGCCGCCACCAATAAAACGATGACGGCGCCCAATCCGATCACGACTTTTTTCGTTCGCGTCATGGCGCTCACTCCTTTGCCCGACCCGTCTCATGCAGCCCAGCTGTCCCTTTCCTTTTCAGGATATAGGCCGCGGAGGGAATCAATGCCTAAGAATGTATACGAATTTTTCTAAATCTACCTGACGCGACAACGGTGCTCCCTCTTCTTCAGTGCATTAGTTGTTGACGGTGATGTTTTCTTCACGGATCAAGTCGCCCCATTTTTTGGCATCGCCACGGACGATATCCGAAAAAGCCTGGGGTGTCGTGGGAGACAACTCAACGCCCGTTGACTCGGCGTAGGTTTTCATTTCAGGCGAGGCCAGCACCTTGGCGAACACGGCGTTCAACGAGTCGACCGTCGACGCAGGCGTGTCCTTTGGGGCAAAGACGCCATACCAGTTGTTAGCATAGACATTCGGAATACCCAACTCGTCAAAGGTGGGGACGTCGGGCAATACCGGCGAGCGCTTGGCCGCGGCAATGGCTAACGCCTTGACCTTGCCCGATTTGATATGCGGCATCAACCCGGACACGTCGCCGATAAAGCCCGCTACCTGACCACCGATGGTATCGGTGATGGCAGGCGCAGCCCCCTTGTAGGGCACATGCAGGATGTTGCCTTTTGTGGCCAGCTTGAGCTGAGCAATCGCCATGTGCGGCATGCTGCCGACCCCCGACGAGGCCATGGACAAGCCTTCGCCTTTGACTTGCTTGACGAAAGCCTGAGCGTCCACATAGGGGCTGTTGGGCCCCACTACCAGCACCTCGGGAACGGAGACCAACTGCGAGACGGGGAGGAAATCGTTGATGGGGTCGTAAATCAGCTTGGGATACAAGCCGGGATTGATCGAGATGGCCCCTACCGAACTCACAAACAACTTGTGGCCGTCAGGACGCGCGCGGGCCACATCGGTCGCGGCAATCGCGCCATTGCCACCGGGTTTGTTCTCGACGACCACGGGATGCTTTAGTTCTTTCTCTAGCTGCGCGGCGACAATGCGGGCCAGCGAGTCCGCAGGCCCGCCCGCAGGGAATGCGACAACCAGACTGGTGCTGTCTTGGGCATGTGCCCCGATAGCGGCGATGCCCAACGTCGTGGCGGCGATGCATTTGATCAAACGGCGAACGGGCGCGCGCAAGGTGGTCAGGCGCTTGGCGATGTGTGAATGGGATAGATGAAACACGGTGGTCTCCTGTCTGATTATGGTTTGCCGTCTGAGGTGCGGCGAGTTCGACAAAATGAAATGAACGTCAGACACGCCCTACAGGGTGGTCGCCCCTTGCGTGTTGACGTATAAGGAATAGATCGACGTGCATGACGCCATGAAAAGGCGGTTGCGGTGTTTGCCGCCAAAGCACAAGTTGGCGCAACGCTCAGGCAAGGCGATACGCCCAAGCAATTCACCCTGAGGGGAATACACACGAACACCGTCGAGTTCGGCGGATCCCATGCCCCAACCGCACCAAAGATTGCCTTCAATATCGACGCGAAAGCCATCGGGCGTACCGTCGGCCGCATCAAAGAGCACTCGAGATGCCTCCAGACGCCCGCCATCCTCGGTCACGTCGAACACCAGGATATTGCGCGGACGCGACCGGGACTCAATCACGTACAAGTGCCGCTCATCCGGCGAAAACGCCAGCCCGTTAGGGCCCTGGACGGTATCGCACACCAACGTTATATCGCTGCCGTCAGGGCTGATCCGATAAATCGCGGCGGGTAATTCCTGCTCCGCTTTCTCGCCCTGGTAATAACCGATGATGCCAAAGGGAGGATCGGTGAACCAGATCGACCCATCCGACTTTACGACGACATCGTTCGGCGAGTTCAACCGCTTGCCCTGGTATCGATCGGCCAATACCGTCACGCGGCCATCATGCTCGGTACGCGTCACGCGACGGCCCAGGTGCTCGCAGGTGATCAAGCGGCCCTGCCGGTCCCGGGTGTTGCCATTGGCATTGCCCGAACCATGACGCCAGACATGCGTTTGCTGACTGACCTCATCCCAGCGCATGATGCGATCATTGGAAACATCGCTCCAGAGTAAATAACGGCCGTCGCCAAACCATACCGGCCCCTCGGCCCAGCGACACCCCGTCGCCAAACGTTCGACGGCCGCGAGCGGCAACACAAGTTTCTCGAAACGCGGATCCAGCGTAATAACGGCGGGGTCGGGATAGCGGGTGGGCTGTGCCCCATCAATCGCAGCGTGCACTCATGCCTCCATCAACGACAATTTCCGTAGCGGTAATAAACCGCGCCTCGTCCGAGGCCAGAAACAAGGCGGCGTTGGCCGTGTCCATCCCGTCACCCATGAACGGCAACGGAATGCGCGACTGTCGCTGCGCCAACAACTGCTCTACATCGCCGCCCGCGCGTTGACCGGCCAGGCGTACTTCGACCATGGGGGTATGCATTTGCCCGGGGATCACCGTATTGCAACGAATATTCTGCTTGGCGTGCTCCACGGCCACGACGCGTGACAGCTGAATGACACCCGCTTTGGCGCTGGCGTAGCCGACCTGCGCCGAGCCGGTCCAGCGGATACCGGAAGTGGACGCAATGTTGACGATGACGCCACCCCCTTGGGCCTGCATCACGGGCAAGACATGTCGGCAACCGAGATACACGCTCTTCAAGTTAAAGTCGATCTGGCCATCCCACGCCGCCTCGTCTAAACCGACCGGACCGCCTTTGCGTGAACCGCCCACGTTATTGACCAGAATATCGACGCGGCCCAGCGATTCGACGCAGGCTTGCACCATCTCTTTCACCGCGTCGGTATCCGTCACATCGGCGCACCACGTGGAGATATCTCCCCCCGCTTCGCGCACCCGCTCAACCGTTTCCTTCATGGCGGACTCATCGCGGTCCACGGCAAAAACGCGTGCGCCCTCTTGCGCGAATCGATAGGCGATTGCGCGCCCATTTCCCCAACCCGGACCAACGCTCCCCGCGCCGGTGACGATAGCCACCTTGCCCTGTAAACGACCTGTCATGTTGTGTCTCTCGTAGTGTTGTTATGGCGTCAATGACCCGTAAAAATCCGACGCATGAAAAATTGTCTGCCGATGATCAACGCGCAAAGCTGACCGTACTGCCATCCGGAGGACCGATGTCGAACACGTTGATCGTCATGGAAATCAAGGTGTAATAACCCGCGACCCCGACCAGGTCCACCACGCTATCAGTCCCGAGCACTTCTATCGCCTCTTGATATAACGCGTCCTCGACACGACGCTTCTGCAGCAAGGCACGCACGAATCGATACACCACCGACTCATCGGGTTGGGAAAACACCGGCTCATCGCCTACGCGGATCTGTTCGGCGACGGTCGCATCCAGTCCCGCCTTCACGGCGATGGGATGATGCGCCCACCATTCGAATGAGGCCTCCCACCATGCCGCCATCGTCAGGATGGCCAATTCGGATAGACGAGGGCTCAGGCTAGAGTCGTAACGGCAGTATTGCCCCAGCGCCTGAGCGTGCTCTGCCAGGCCCGCACGATGCAGCCAGATCGCCAATGGCCCACGCACTTTGCCGCGTGGCCCCGAGGCAATCGCGTCATAGATGCGACGCTGATGGTCGGACATATTGTCCAGTTCGGGTGGATTCAATCGGGGCATATTCAGGCCTTTGTCGGTTCTTGCACCAAGCGAAACATGGTGCGTTTGGTATTCACGAAATTGGGGCGAACGCGGTCGCTCCAGGGCGTGGCGCGCACCGCTAGCCATGACGGCGATCCAAACGTTTCGCGCTCCACCAAGTCATAGCAAGCATAAAAGCGCGGCGAGCCTACCTGCGCGACGTAGCGCCGCGCACGCACAGTACCTGGCACGGCGGCCAATCCCGGCAAATGCTCGGTTTCATACCACTGATCGAAATCGGCTTCGGCACCCGGCTTGATATCGGTTTCAACCACATAAAACCAGGCAGCGGCCTGTCCCGTGGAGTGGCCCGCGACGTCCGTCGTCAAAGTCAGGTTGACCACTTGGGCCTGCGGATGCCGCGCACGCAGCACAGCCTGCAACGCCGGCACATCAATCGCAGCCGCTAACCAGGCATAGGTTTCACGGTGGTCCGCTGCGTGATAGATGTGCACATGCGCTTGCGTCACGCCAGGTAAGGCCAGCAACGCAGTGGTGTCCAAGGTCTCTTCCGGAAATTTGATCAGCATTGCTTCCATACTTGTGGTGTGTGAGGTTAGGGATTTCGTGATGAACGGCAGCGCGCTCAGGGAGCGAATCGGTACAACGCTTGCGGGTTGTCCACCAGTATCTGGCGCTGCATGGCAGGATCCGGGCACAAGCGCAGAAAGGTATTGAGCAACTCACCATCGTCCGGCATGTCGCCCGCCACATTGGGATGGGGCCAGTCCGTGCCCCATAGCAGGCGCTGCGGCATGACGTCCAGCAAGGCCGCCATCAAGGGCTCGGCATCCTGGAAAGGCCGTTTACCCTGGCTCGACACGCGATCCAATCCTGAGATTTTGATCCAGGCATTCGGCTGGTCCCGCAGCGCCAGCAGCGCCTGAAATGCTTCATTAGCGACGCCTTGGGCAGCCGCCACACGGCCCATGTGATCAATGACAAACGGGATAGGCAACGTTTTCAGGCGCGGCAACAAACCCATCAGCGATGCCTGGTCCGAATGAATGCACACATGCCATCCGAATGGCGCGATACGCGGCACGACACGTGCCAACTCATCCCAACCGCCATTGGCCAAATGCGCGACAAAGTTGTAGCGCACGCCACGTACGCCGCGCCGATCCAGTTCGGCGATGTCCTGCTCACTCACATCAGGCGCCACGAGGGCCACGGCGCGGTATTGCCCTGCCCCCTTGTCCAGCGCGTCCAGCGTGGCCGACATGTCGTAGCCATGGCAACCGGGCTGCACGATGACACCTCGGCTGAATCCGAGTTGCTGATGCAACTGACGCAACTGTTCGAATGGGGCATCTGGCGGCGTATAGGGACGCCCTTCGGCGTATGGGAAGACATTGGCCGGGCCAAATACATGGAAATGACTATCGCAAGCCTGTGCAGGCAAGACTTGGCTTGCAGGGGTGATCTGGGCGAGCGGGGCAGCGCAATCGGGCATAGGGATCGCTTCGTTATCGTGACCCCTCATGATGCGCAGCCGGCGCGACCCCGGCAATGGGGTCTAGTGGACTTCTGATATAGAAAAAACGTATACCATTGCCTCTATGGATCTCAAACAAATCCGCTATTTCATTGTGGCCTGCGAGATGCGCAGCCTTTCCCGTGCCGCCGAGGTGCTGGGATTGTCGCAGCCCTCGCTGAGCCGGCAGATTCAATTGTTAGAGGCCGAATTGCGCCATCACTTGTTGATCCGCACGGGTCGGGGGGTCGAACCCACCCCCGCCGGCTTGCGCTTTCTGGCGCACGCCCAGGCGCTGGATGATCTGGCACAACACGCCAGACAAGATATGCGCGCCTATGCATCGACCTCGCAGGCCAAGGTACGCCTGGGGATGCCGCATCGCGTCGCGCGCCGACTGGCCCCGCACATCGTGCAGTCCTTTCGCCGGCAACATCCCCATGCCGCGTTGACCCTGGCTGAAGGGCTCAGCCTGGAAATGAACGAATGGCTGGTCAAGGATCGGGTCGATCTGGCCTTGCTGTACGATCCGCCGCCCTCGACACTCGTGCGATATGAGTCGGTGTACCGCGAGGACCTCGTGCTGGCGTACGGCAAATCCTGTCGGCCGGCTCCGCCACCACGCGTGCGTGCGCGGGATCTGGGCCGCTACCCGCTGGTCTTGCCCAGCGCGCCCAATACGATTCGCGCACTCGTCGATAAGACATGCCGCGATCTCAGTGTCGCGCTGGATATCGCCGCCGAAGTCGACGTCGTGCACACCATCCTGGAAACCATGACCCAGGAAAGCCTGTACACCATTCTGCCGCGTTCCGCGTTAAATGATATGCAAGGGCAAGACTACTTGATTTGCTCGGAGATCATCGACCCCGTGATCATGAACAACCTGACGTTGGCTACCCCCATACGCCAGACGCTGCCGCCTTTCGTCGAGTCGACCGCCAGCATCATTCGCGCGCTGGACATGAAACAACTGTTTGCCTGACGATGTTTTCGGGTGATGGCGTGACGGCGTGCTCACGTGTTTGCATGCTTGCGTGCTCATGAGTTTGCATGCTGCCGCTCTATCCGAGCACGATGCCACCCTCAGACCAACACGGACACCGCTTTGATCTGCGCCCAGGCATGTGTGCCGGACGCCAGCCCTAGTTGATCGCGTGAATAACGGGTGATCCGCGCCAATAAAGGCGTACCATCGGCATCCAATCGCACCAGAATATGATCAGGATGATCCGCCGGCGCCATGTCCTGCACGCGCACCGGGATCACATTCACAATGCTGCTTTGTTCGGGATGCACCAGCGTGATACTGACGTCGCGGGCCTTGACGGCCAGCCGGACAGTAGAGCCCAACGGCAACGATGGATGCACGACACGCAGGCAAGCACTGCTGCCCGGCAACTGTACGGCCATCAACTGATAGTCGGCATCAAACATCGTGACAGCACCTTCGACGACGACCGAAGCGTCATCCGCTCGGGCCAAGGGCAGATCCAGCCTCGTCAGCATCTGGGCAATGTCGCCGCTGGCCAACGCACGGCCCTCGCTCAGCAACACCAGATAATCGGCCAGGCGCACGACCTCCTGGGGAGCATGGCTGACGTAGATCACCGGGATGTCCAGCTCGTCGTACAGCCGCTCGAGATAGGGCAAAATTTCTTGCTTGCGCGCCATGTCCAGCGACGCCATGGGTTCGTCCATCAGCAACAAGCTCGGACTGGTCAGGAGCGCGCGTGCGATGCCGACCCGCTGACGCTCGCCACCCGATAAACCCGCGGGCATGCGAGACAACAAATGCGTAATGCCCAACAGCTCCGTCGCCTGACGCAGATCCACGCGGCGCTGCACCGCGGGAATGCGCTTCAGGCCGAACGTCAGATTGCGCTGCACCGTCAGGTGCGAAAACAAGCTGGCCTCTTGAAAGACATATCCCAGCGAACGCCGATGCGTGGGCACGGCGACGCCGGCCTCGGTATCGAGCCACACTTCTCCGTTGACCCGTAAATAGCCCTGCGTGACAGGCGCTAAACCAGCAATGCAGCGCAGGCAGGTTGTTTTGCCTGAACCAGAATGTCCATAAAGCACGGAAACGCCGCGCCCGGGCAAGTGTAGATCGACATCCAGCGAAAAATCAGGGTAATCCACCCGAAAGCGCGCTTCGATGCCCGTGTTCGACGAGAGAGCAGCCTGATCAGAGAGTGACATGTCCGACCTGACGCTCCATCACCACAGTGGCGAGGTACGCCGTCGCGTATACAACAACAGCAGCACCACAAACGCGAAGACCACCATGCCGCCCGACAACCAATGCGCCTGTTCGTACTCCAGGGCCTCCACATGATCGAAAATCTGGACGGACACGACACGGGTCTTGCCCTCGATATTGCCCCCCATCATCAACACCACTCCGAACTCGCCCACCGTATGGGCAAAACCCAGGATGGCGGCGGTGATAAATCCCGGGCGTGCCAGCGGCAACACCACGGAAAAGAAGCAATCCAGCGGGCTGGCGCGCAACGAAGCCGCCTCCTCGAGAGGGCGAACACCGATAGCCTCGAACGCGTTCTGCAAGGGCTGCACGACAAAAGGCAGGGAGTAAATCACCGAGGCCACGACCAGACCACTAAACGTGAAGGGCAATATTCCCAGGCCTAGCGCTTGCGTCGCCTGCCCCACCCAGCCGTGCGGGCCCGTCGCGACCAACAAGTAAAACCCCAACACCGTGGGCGGCAAAACGAGCGGCAACGCGACGACGGCACCCACCGGCCCTTTGAAGCGCGAGCGGGTGCGCGCCAGCCACCAGGCGATTGGCGTGCCAACCAGCAACAGCAACAACGTCGTCAACGATGCAAGTTGAATCGTCAGCCAAATGGCGGCAACGTCGGCAGAGTCCAGGGGCATGCAATATTGCCTTTATTGGCCGCTTGATTGATAACCGTACGATTTGATGATCTCGGCGGCCTTGGGGCCTTTGAGATACTCGACAAACGCGGAGGCGACGGGATTGCCTTTACCCTTGTCCAGGACGACCGCATCTTGTTTGATAGGGTCATGCAGCGAACTGGGCACCATCCAGGCCGACCCACCGTTCAGTTTACCGTCCTTGAAGATTTGCGATAGTGCGACAAAACCCAGTTCGGCATTGCCGGACGACACGAACTGCAGGGTTTGGCCGATGCTCTGCCCTTCAACGATTTTCGGCTTCAGCGTGTCGGTGAGCCCCAGTTTTGCCATGACTTGGGTGGCGGCCAAGCCATACGGCGCGGCCTTCGGATTGGCAATGGCCAGATGCCGGAACGTATCCTGCTTTAACACCGCGCCCTGATCATCGACATAATCGGCTTTGGCAGACCACAACGCCAGCGCCCCCACGGCGTACGTGAAACGCGACCCCGGCACGGTCAGGCCCTCGGCCTCGAGCTTGGCCGGGCGCTCGTCGTCCGCCGCCAGAAACACCTCGAACGGCGCGCCATTTTTGATTTGTGCGTAAAACTGCCCCGTCGCCCCAAAGGACGCGAGGACCTTGTGGCTGGTATCCTGCTCAAACTGCTGTGCGATCGCCTGCATGGGGGCAGTAAAGTTCGCCGCGACGGCGACTTGCACTTCGCCCGCCAGGGTCGATGTGGCGATGGAAAACAAGCCAGTCGCTACCAGAACAGCAGGGCACAAAGTACGCATGGCAGGGGGGTTCCAAGGATTGAGAATTTCGCTATATACAATACTATATAACGAAAATATTCCCCCACGCCGATGGCGCCTAACTGCTCGCCAATCTCGGCGGCCCTTCCGCGACATTCGACAAGGGAGACGTCGGCTGCCCCTCCTCAGCGTCGGGTAATGGCGGCATCGACAGTCCTTCCTCTGCATTCGACAATCGCGACGTCGACGGCTCCTCTACGCCGTCCGATAATGGAGACGTCGACGGCTCCTGAATACCGCCGGGTAATGGAGGCATCTGCTGTGTACGGTTCCACGGCATCGGCGCCGGCAACACTAAATGGGAGTATGAATAGGCCAAATCGACGGCAATCACGATTCCCAACACGACCGGATGTCCTGTCAGAGCCAGCGTGGCCACCAATTTCGCGCCCGTGACAGTGGCACCCAGCATGTCGCCTTGACTCAATTTCGACACGAGCTTGACCGAGCTGACCAAGCCACTCGTCACGAGACCGTGACTTCCGATGCCAATGCCCACTTGAACCGCAGCGTCAACTATACGATCAAGACACGCAACCGCGTTAATGCTGCAAGTAATAAACAGCACGCCATCGAGACTGATGAAACTGCCATTCAGGCAATTTCTGAATGCGACAACGCTTCCCACCACGTTCAAGGCGGCAAAAGTGGAATCCAGCGTGATACTGCCGATGGTGCACAACGTGTCGTAACTCGTATGCGCGACGGGCTCCAGCGCCAATGCCGCAGCCGCGGTCTTCATGGCGTCTCCCGTCCCTCCTTTCACAGCGTCAATCATGGACGTATCAGGAGAAAACGGCGCCAACACCGGCGTTATCGTGGGGGCGGTTTGCATTTTTTCTCGTCACACAAGCGCAATGGGACCCGTGTCCGGGGATGCGGGGGAGACATCGATCGATGTCGTTGCTGTCAGGATTTGCTCGATGTCACCGCTGACGATGGCAGTCGCCAACGCGTCGATATGCTCGACAAACGCGGTCAACGTAGCGGCGAACGCCTGCTCGGTCCAATTTTCCGGTGCAGGCACCCAACTCAATCGCAACGCGATCTCCCGGGTATCGGGCGCCAGTCCCACACACCCCATGCCGGAACAGCTCGGCGCCATATTGAGGGCTAGCAACGCCAGTAAGGTATCCACCCGGACCGACGCGTCGGCGATACCGAGTATTCCTGTAAATACCAACACGCCATGCCCAGGCACGGGGGTAATACCCAGCGCCTGGCCCTGTTTGGTCTTGAGAACCATGGCCCCGCTATCATCGAGGCAGATCGGAATACCCAGGGCCTGCTCCAGGCGGCTCCCCCAGCTACGTAGTATCGCCACGGAATCGATTGCCATGTCTACAGCCAAATAGAGTTGGACTGCAGACTAAGTAACTGCGGAGAGCTTCAAGTTCCAATCATCAATTGCAGGCAGCCCATGACCTGGATCAGGAAACCAAAATACGCAGCGGGTCACTCAGCAACATGTTTGCCCAATCTGCGCGTACGTCGTCACACGCCGGCCCAAGCGCCAGCGTGCCTTGTGCGTTTTAGGTGTTAACGAGATGGCCCGCTATTACTTCATGGCCTTCAGCATGTCTGCGCTGATTGTCTGCAAATTCGACAGCCCGGTCGTCACGATATACCAGCCGTTCGGATCGGCGTAGTAGACATGCCCGGTCTTGTACGCGCGCGTCTGGCTCAACTCGGGATGTTTGGCCAGGGTTTGTGCCGCCGTCCTTTCACCACCATTGATGGCGCCGCGATCCAGAACAATCAACCAATCGGGGTCTGCGTTTACCGCGGCGGTGAGGGTCTCGGCGCGCTTGGCCGTGGCGGCTTTGGCTTCGGGCGAACCCGGTTCGGGGCGCGGCTGTGACGGCGTGTTGGGATCGTTGGCCGGCAAGACGGATTTCAAACCCGACAGTTCGTACGCGTAGCCGAACCGGTCACCAGGCGCGTGAGCCATCACATTGCCTTTGACGGCAAAGAGAAAGACACCGGTTTTACCTTGATTGGCCGCATGCAATTGCTCAACCGCGCCATTGAGCTTGGCCAATGCTGCGCTTGCCTGGGCTTGCTTGCCAAAAGCTTTGCCGATGGCATTGGTGCTGGTCTCGACGGAAGACAAAAATGCCGTCGGGTCGGCCGTAAAGCTGACAGTGGGTGCGATTTTCTCTAGCTCCGGGATCGCCTTTTGACTACGGCCACCCGCGAAAATAAGATCCGGTTTGATCTCTTTCAAGACGGCATAGTCGGGCTCGAACAGCGATCCAACGACGGTGGTCGTGCTAAACGGCGCTAGCCCCCCTTCGTAGGTCGATTTCGGTACCCCGGCGACAGGGATATCCAGGGCATGCAAGGTATCCAGAATCCCCAAATCGAAGGTCACGATTTTTTCGGGCGTCGTAGGCAGTGTTAATGCGACCTCGTCATGCGGTAACTCGAACGCAAACGACGAGAAAGAGGCGAAAACCGATCCTGCCAACAAAATCCAGGGTTTCACAGCGGTAGTACTCCTTGTTGCGACGGGGGCCGTCACTGCTTAATAATGATATTGATTGTCAATATCAAGTATATCGGCAAACCCAAGGCAGCTTACAAAGAGCTAAACAACACATGTTGCACCGCGTTACGTGGTCCAGCGCATGATCAAGAAAATCAACAGGACCGGGCCGGCATTGAACATGCCATGCAACAACATGGCCGCGCCTATGCCGCGCCGCACGCGCATCCATCCCACCACCAGACCGGCAGACCACTGCGGCAACACCAGCAGCGGCAGCATCCAGTAGGCCGAGTCAGTCAACCGGAAATTGCTCAGGTGTACCCCGGCAAACACCAGGGCGGACAGGTGATAAACCCACGGGAAGCGCCAGCGATAGTACCGGCGCCATTCCATTTTCCAACCCGTGCGCTTGATCCGGCCACGGCGTAGCGGCAAGCAGGCCAGCACGATCACCATACCCACCCACGCCAAGGTCCACCCCTGCGCGCCCCACAGCAGTGGCGGCAACATGGCGGGACACACCCATAACACCTGTCCAGGTCGACGCAGGCCATAGCGAAACAGCATTTCTTCGATGAGAGGTGCCCACAGGATCGCTGTCAACCAAGGAATCGCGGCGGGGTCGATACGATGGGCCGCGCCGCCCGAATTGGCCGCGATCACAGCAATCGGCCCCAACGCGACAAAATTCAGGGCCCACAAGACGCAAGCCCACGCGAACAAGCGCCCGAAAGGCAGGCCCGGCCACCAATCGGAGGACAAGCCGCTGCCGGTACGACGCCCAGGCAATCGTCTCAAATCCGGCTGCTGTAAAAACTGCCAGAAATCGGCGACCTCTTGGCGAAAGCGGAGATTTCCTTGCGATGGCGCCAAAGGAGTACTCATCAATTCAGGCCGTGTTGCCACTGTGCAATTGGCGTGTGGCCAGATCAAAGTCGCCATCCAGCATGGCCGGTACGACGATACGGCAACGACGGATGACTTCGTCGATCCCTGTTTGTTCGTCGCGGCGCGGTGGATGCAACACAAAATCCACGACCTGTTGAGCCAGCCCCAGGGTCCGGGGATGGCCGATACCGATACGCAAGCGCCAAAAATTGGGACTGCCCAATGCAGCCTGAATATCTTTCAGGCCATTATGGCCGGCGTGCCCGCCCCCTTGTTTGAGCTTGACCTGCCCGGGCAGCAAGTCCAGTTCGTCGTGCAACACCAGCACCTGTTCGGGTGCGAGTTTGTAAAACCGCGCTAGGGCGCCGACGGATTGACCAGACCGGTTCATATAGGTGATCGGCTTGACCAGCAATACGTTCTCGCCCGCATGACGCGCCTTGGCAACCAGGCCGAAAAAACTTTTTTCCAGATTGAATTGGGCACGCAAATCATCTGCGAGATGATCGGCAAGCCAAAAACCGGCGTTATGGCGAGTGGTTTCGTAGTCGGGGCCTGGGTTACCCAAGCCCGCGATAAGGCGGATGGCAGTAGACATGGTGAGAATAGTAAAGGGGAAAGGCTACCGAGCCGTCGCGCATACAAAAACCCAGGCGGCCCGGCAATAAAAAACCCTGCACATGCTAACGCACACGCAGGGTTTTAGCCCGACACCCGACGCAGGTCGGGTTAATGGAACTTAGGCTTCAGCAGCAGGCGCAGCGTCAGCGGCGTCTTCGTCAGCGGCACCAGCACCACCGCCCTTGACCACAGCCGTCGCCAGCAGCGGGTTGGCTTCGCCACCGTGCGGCACGTACGTGACGCCCTTGGGCAGCTTGATGTCGGCCAAGTGCACCGAAGCGCCGGCCAACAGATTCTTCAGGTCGACTTCGATGAACTGGGGCAGAGCCGCCGGCAAGCAGGTGATTTCCAGCTCGGTGTTGATATGGCTGATCACGGCGCTGCTGAGTTTGACCGCGGGCGACTCGTCGCCGTTGATGAAGTGCAGCGGCACTTTGGTGTGCAGGGCCTGACCGGCATCGACGCGTTGGAAGTCAACGTGCAGAACTTGCGGCTTGTAGGAGTGCCATTGAACCGAACGCAACAGAACGGGTTCTTCCTTGCCTTCGAATTGCATTTGCAGGATCGAAGCGTGGAATTGTTCTTTACGCAGGGCGTGGAAAATTTCGTTGTGGTCGAGTTCAACGTTTACGGGGGCAGCCTTACCGCCATAAACAATGGCAGGAACGCGACCCGCGCGGCGCAGGCGGCGGCTCGCACTCGAACCCTGGACGCTACGCGCAGTGGCAGTGAATTTCATGGATAACTCCAAACAGACTGGCAGTCGCAAAACTGCCTGTTAAGTGACACGGAACGCGACGCGCGGACCGTGTTGTTTACGCGCCTGCCGCGACCAGCAGGCGAGCAAATACGAAATAGGGGTCGATAAGCGTTAACTCAGTCGACGAACAGCGAGCTGACCGATTCGGCGTTGGAAATACGCAGAATGGTTTCGCCCAACAACGCCGCACACGACAACTGGCGGATCTTGGTGCTGCCCTGGCCTTGTTCGGACAGCGGAATCGTGTCGGTCACGACCAGTTCGTCAAGCTCTGAAGCCTCGATACGGTCGATCGCGCCACCCGAGAGCACAGGGTGCGTGCAATAGGCGTAGACGGCGCCAGCGCCACGGTCCTTGAGGGCCTGGGCGGCCTTGCACAGGGTGCCGGCGGTATCGACCATGTCATCCATGATGATGCAGGTGCGACCGTCGACTTCGCCGATGATATTCATGACCTCGGAGACATTGGCTCGCGGACGACGCTTGTCGATGATGGCCAGATCGGCTTCGAGCTGCTTGGCCAGGGCACGGGCACGCACCACGCCGCCAATATCAGGCGACACCACCACCAGATTGGACAAATCGCGGCGCCAGATATCGCCCAGCAAGATCGGGCCGGCGTAAATGTTGTCAACCGGAATGTCGAAAAAGCCCTGGATCTGATCGGCGTGCAAATCCATGGTCAGCACGCGGTCAACGCCCGCGACTTGCAACATGTTGGCCACGACCTTGGCCGAGATGGCCACGCGCGCGGAGCGCGGGCGACGGTCTTGGCGGGCGTAACCGAAATACGGGATGGCGGCGGTAATCCGGCCTGCCGAAGCCCGGCGCAACGCATCGACCATGACCATGATTTCCATCAGGTTGTCGTTGGTCGGGGCACAGGTGGGCTGCAAAACAAAAACGTCTTTGCCACGCACATTTTCGTTGATCTCCACCATGACCTCGCCGTCGGAAAAACGGCCAACGGTCATTTTCCCGAGAGACATATCAAGATGGTTGACAACGTCTACGGCCAGCCGGGTATTGGCTGTGCCGGTGAAGATCATGAAGCTATCGTTTGCCATGATAGAAGCTGCTGCGATGGTCAGTGAAGACGCGAGAACGTGTATTGCCGTGTGCAATCAATCTTGCCGAAATCGGCAAATAAAAAAGCTGCTGAACTGAGGCCAGTGTCTGACGGGCGTGTTCAACAGCTTTTTTATGTATTTTTTTGGCTGGGGAGGAAGGATTCGAACCTTCGCATGCTGGAATCAAAATCCAGTGCCTTAACCAGCTTGGCGACTCCCCAACTATCTTGCAACCCAATTCCGCAACGGATGCTCAGTTAACCCGGAACACACCCGTATCAACCTGAATCCTGCCTGCGAGTTGCCAGTTAATTCACCAGCGACGCGCATTGTAGCGGTAATTTCCCGCTCTGCCAAAACGGCCTGTTTCGCAGTGGCGTACTGGGCGAACAAACACGCACCAGACCCAGACATGCGGACATGTATGCCATGTCCCGATAGCCACTGCGCTGCTTGTGAGACCTCCACATAGCGGCGGTAAACCACCGGTTCCAAGTCGTTTCTGCCAAAAAATCCCGGCGCTGCCTGCTGTGCAGAACCTGTGCCAAAATTTTGTGAAGCAAGAAAGTCCGTTATTTTGACGGAAGAAGAATTCCTTGTCAAATCCGGATCGGAAAAAATATTAGCCGTAGGCACACTCACGTCGGGTTGGGCCACCAAATAGAAGGCGGGCGGCAACGTCAGTGGCGTGAGGTCTTCCCCGACGCCCTCGGCGAATGCCGACTGTCCAAATACGAAGACAGGTACATCCGCGCCCAACGGCAGGGCCAATGCCATCAACTCGCGGCGCGACAGGCTGGTGCCCCACAGGCGATTCAGCGCGATAAGTGTCGAGGCGGCATCGCTCGACCCGCCTCCCAGCCCGCCCCCTTGGGGGATCTGTTTTTCGAGCGTGATGCTCACGCCTTGGCGTGTTCCCGTTGCCTGCTGCAATGCACGGGCGGCACGCACGGTGAGATCCTGCTCGGAAGGCACACCCGGCAGGTCGGAAACGCGCTCAATACGGCCATCGCCACGCGCCTCGAAATGCAAGGTGTCGCACAGATCGATAAACCGGAACACGGTTTGCAGCAGGTGATAACCATCATCGCGACGGCCCACCACATGTAAAAACAAATTCAGCTTGGCCGGCGCGGGGACGTCATACATCATGGTTCATTGACGGCCAGCCGCACGGAAATGCGACGCCCCGGCTCTACACGTTGCAGTACCAGCAATCCCGGGCCTTGCGTGTCGTAACGAGACAGACGCGCCTGCCAGTCAGCCTGACGGAACGACACGGGACGACCCAGCTCGTCACGCTGCAAGTCCGTCGCCGCCCCCTCTACAACGCGACCACGCATCCAGTCGCGCAAATGAGATACGGGTATTGGACCGCCCAGGGCTTCTTCAGCCAGAGCGTCAGGGCTCGAGGCCTCGAATACCGCACCATCCGCTTTGGTCAGCGTGGCATGTCCGGGACGGCCTTCGACTCGCGCCTGAATAGACCCCAACGGACTCGTCAGATCCAGTCGATAGCGATCACCATCGTCTTGCCAATTAAAGCCCCCTTGCACGGCCTGCTGCTGCCCGTCCGCCTCGGTCACGGTGATGGCAAAACGCCCACTGCGAGAAAACGCACCATCGGCGGTGCCCGGTGGCGCGGTAGGCACACTCGTGCAGGCGGCTACGCCTGCGCATACCGCCACGGCCAGCCACGTACGCAGCGTTGCGAAGCCCCAGGTCATTGAGCCCCTCCAAGCGGTACGCCCAGCCGCTTGGCCGTATCAATCAGCGTGCGATTTTGGGGATCTTTTTTGAATCCGGCCTGCAGCAGTTCCTGGGCTTGGGCGCGCTGGCCGCCGGACCACAGCACTTCGGCCCAATGCGCAGCAATATCAGGCTCGGGCCGCTGGGCATAGGCGCGAGACAGGTAATCCGCGGCGGCCTGTTTATCGCCCATGCGGAATTTGACCCAGCCCATGCTGTCCAGGACGAACGGATTATCGGGCAACAACTCCATAGCCTGCGTAATCAGATCAAGCGCCTCGGGCAACCGCTCATTGCGATCGGCCAGCGTGTATCCCAGCGCGTTGTAGGCGTGTGCGTGTTCGGGGTCCAGCGCAATAACTTGACGCAGTTGCGCCTCCAGGTCCTTGTAGCGCTCCTGGCGTTCGTACAGCATGGCCAGTTCGTACTTGATTTCGACCGTATCGGGCTGGGCCTGATTAGCGATTTCGAGGACCTTTACCGCATCGTCAATGCGATCGGCATCGCGCAGGATCTGCGCTTTGGTCAGCACCCCTTGTATCTGGTCTTCTTCGTCGTTCGGTTGCGCCGCATCCACCATGGACAAGGCTTCGTCGATGCGTCCTTGCTTGGCCCGCAGTGCGGCCTGGCGCATTTGGGCGGAATAACGCAGCGCCGGATCATCAATCTGATTCAGTTGCGCAATGGCTTCGTCGTATTGCCCCTGGTCCTCGGCGATGCGGGACAACAGCACGCGGGCGTCGGCCTCGGCCGCACCGGCATCGCTCGCGCCTTCAGCGATAGACTCCTGACGCTGGTTTTGCACCGAGAGATACTCTTGCAGCAACAAGCGCGCCTGATCTTTGTGATCGGCCTTGTAGGCCAGTTGTGCTTGCATGTAAAGCAGGTCGAAGTCCTCGGGCGAACGGCGCGCCATCGCCTGCAACTCGGCGAGCGCCGCGTCGTAATCGCCACGGTCGGCCAACATGCCCGCCAGAGACAAATGCACTTTGCGCGCGTCAGGATGCTTGACCAGGAAGGCGCGGGCTTCGCTTTCCGCGCGCCCGGGATCGACCAGAGCGCCATACTCCAATACCCGTTGCGCGGCGGCTTCCGAGTCGGGGTCCGCTTGTAATGCCGCGCGAGCCTCTGCCACCGCCCGATCGCTTTCCCCGGCGGCCTGGGCGATATCGGCAAGTGCCAGATGCGCCTCGGACAGCTTGCGCACCTCGGGGCTGAACGACTCATCCAGAATCTTCAGCGCCAGGCGGCGGTCATTCAAACGACCAATTACCGCCAGCGCCTGTCCGATCGCAAAGGGCTTGTCCGGCGAAGCGTCAATACGCTTGCGTAACGCCGCCGCCAATCCGGCGGTCTGGCCATTGGCAGCCGCCAGGGCCAATTCGGTCGAGCTGGCTTCGATGTCGGTGGGAGCCTGTCGCGACCAAGTGCGAGCGGCCTCGAGTGCCCCGCCCAAATTGCCGCCGGCCAACTGGAACTCCAGGGCACGACGCGCCAACCGGGGATCTCCGGTTTCCTGAGACAGGGTCAATAGCGTTGCGGCCGCCGTATCGTACATGCCGCGCTGCGCGGCGACCTCGGAGGCCATCACGCGAAAAAAAATGTCCGCCGTCAGCGAAACATAAGGCAACTGCCCGGGACGCAAGCGGATAATTTGCGTTTCCGGCACCCGTGGCTTCGTTGACATCCGTGGCCCCGTCGCATCGCCCGGAACGGCATCGGCGGCCAGCGCCGGCAGGGGCAACAAGCCCGCCAGCGCAAACGTCAGTATCGTAGGTAGGAAATGAGCTGATTTGAATGACGACTTCACACGACCCGCCTGGTTGATGGCACAATCATCTGTACACGTTTGATCATCTTACACTGGCTCATGCCGGAACTCCCCGAAGTCGAAACCACCCGCCGCGGGATTGACCCCGTGATTACGGGCAAAACACTGCGTCGCCTGGTCGTGCGCGAATCGCGTATGCGCTGGCCCATCCCCGACGATCTACCTGCGTTGCTGTCCGAGCGGACCGTACTGGAATGCGCGCGCCGCGGCAAATATCTGTTACTACGTTTTGAGCATGGTACCCAGATTGTGCATCTGGGCATGTCCGGATCGCTGCGCAACGTGCTGGCCGGCGACATCCCGCTCAAACACGACCACGTCGACTGGGTCTTTGATCACGCCATCCTGAGGCTGCACGATCCGCGCCGTTTTGGCGCCGTCTTATGGCATCCCGAGAACGATGGGCCCATCATGTCCCATCCCTTGCTGGCCAAGCTGGGCATTGAACCCTTTGACCCCCGGTTTGACGGCGCCTGGCTGCATCAGCAGTTTCGAGGTCGCAGCATCGCCATCAAACAAGCCCTGCTCGCCGGCAGCGCCGTGGTGGGCGTGGGCAATATCTACGCCTCGGAAAGCCTGTTTCGCGCCGGCATCGATCCACGCACCCCCGCCAGCCGTGTCTCGCGGGCGCGCTGCACGCGATTGGCGGATTGCGTACGCGCGACGCTGGGCGACGCACTGGCCTCGGGCGGCAGTACGTTGCGCGACTATGTCAGCGCCACTGGCCAGCCCGGCAGCTATTTCGAGATTCATGCGGCAGTGTACGAGCGCGATGGCCGACCCTGCCGGGTCTGCGGTACGCCTATCCGCCGACTGGTCCAGGGCCAGCGGGCGACCTATTACTGCCCGAGCTGCCAACGACGCTGAGAGGCCTGGCGGATTGCCTGTATGGCCATAAATTCGTCTATAGCAAACGTATTGCACAAAAACGAATCACGAACTATATTGGCCGTATCCCAATCAGAACGGCCCGATGGCCGCCCCTAAAACAGGAGACATCGTGAGCAAACAATTCGCCTCGCACGCCGACCTCACTGACAAAGTCGTGTCGTTCGACAAACTTTCCGACAACGCTTATGCCTATACCGCCGAAGGCGACCCCAACACGGGGGTGATCATCGGCGACGAGGCAGTCATGGTGATAGACACGCAGGCAACGCCCGTGATGGCTCAGGACGTCATCCGCCGTATCCGCGAAGTCACCGACAAACCAATCAAGTACATCCTGCTGTCGCACTACCATGCCGTCCGGGTGTTTGGCGCATCGGCCTACAACGCCCAGGAAATCCTGGCCAGCCGCGATACGTACGACCTGATCGCCGAGCGCGGCGAGCAGGACAAGGCAAGCGAGATCGGACGTTTTCCCCGCCTGTTTCGCAATGCGGAGTCGATCCCGCCCGGCCTGGTATGGCCCACAATGACCTTTCAGGGTGCCATGACGGTCAACCTTGGCAATCTGGAAGTCCACCTGCTGCAAGTCGGCCGCGGTCACACCAAAGGCGACACCATCGCCTGGTTACCCGAACAAAAAATCCTGTTCGCAGGCGATCTGGTCGAATACCAGTCCACGCCCTATTGCGGCGATGCGTATTTTCGTGACTGGCCCACCACGCTGGACGCCCTCGCCGAGTTCGGTGCGGAAAAAATGGTCCCGGGTCGTGGTCCCTCCCTGAAGAACGCCACCGAAGTCCGCCAGGGCCTGGCCGGCACGCGGGCCTTTTTGACGGATCTGTATGGCGCGGTCAACCGCGGCGCGGCCCAGGGCAAAGACTTGAAGACGATCTACCGCGAGGTGTACGACTTCATGCAGCCACGCTATAGCGACTGGGTCATCTTCGATCACTGCATGCCTTTCGACGTGTCCCGTGCCTACGACGAAGCAACCGGCTACGACGACCCGCGCATCTGGACCGACAAGCGCGACATCGAGATGTGGAAACAACTGGAAGGCTGATTCATCTGCCCCAGTACCCGCACCGCACCAGGCCCGCGCACCGATCCCCTAGAGGAGACGGCGACGGGTCGTGACGAGCTTGCAGCTCGTCGCCAGGAGACACGGCGTGACCGACATGGATTACCAGGCGCTGGAGTTCGCCTATCAACCACACCCGGATCAAGTATCCCCCCGCCCGGCTTCGCACCGCGTCATCATCGTGGGTGCCGGACCGGTGGGACTCACCACGGCGCTCGATCTCGCGCACCGCGGCGTGCCCGTCGTTGTACTGGACGACGACTGCAAATTGTCCACGGGGTCCCGGGCCATCTGCTTTGCCAAACGCACGCTGGAAATCTGGGATCGCCTGGGCATAGGCGAACGCATGACAAGCAAGGGCGTGTCGTGGAATGTGGGCCGGGTTTTTTTCCGCGACGAAGAAGTCTGGCGCTTTGACCTGCTGCCCGAGCCCGGCCATCGACGCCCGGCTTTCGTCAATCTGCAGCAATACTACGTCGAAGGCTTTCTCTACGAAGCCGCCGACGCACACCCGCTAATTGATCTGCGCTGGAAAAGCAAAGTCATCGAGGTCACGCAACATGCCGGCCATGTCGAGGTGATCGTCGACACCCCTGACGGGCCGTACCCATTGCGGGGCGAATGGCTGATCGCCTGCGACGGCGCACGCTCGCCTACTCGCAAACTGGTCGGTCAGGAAAGCCATGGCCGCGTCTTCAAAGACCGGTTCCTGATCGCGGACGTCAAGATGGCGGCGGACTTTCCCGCGGAGCGATGGTTCTGGTTTGATCCGCCCTTTCATCCCAATCAATCGGTGCTGCTGCACATGCAGCCCGACAACGTCTGGCGAATCGATTTTCAACTGGGCTGGAACGCCGATCCCGCCGAAGCGATCAAGCCTGCCAACGTGCTGCCACGTATCCGCGCGCTGCTAGGGCCCAACGCGTCATTCGAATTGCAATGGGCCAGCGTGTACACCTTTGCCTGTGAACGCATGGAGTCGTTTCGCCATCAACGGATTCTGTTCGCGGGTGACGCCGCACACCGCGTCTCGCCCTTTGGCGCGCGCGGTGCCAACAGCGGCGTACAGGATGCGGAAAATCTGGCGTGGAAATTGCAGGCCGTCCTGGCAGGCACGGCACCCGAAACGTTGCTCGATACCTATCCCGCCGAACGCGAACAGGCGGCCGACGAAAATCTGTTGAATTCCACGCGATCCACGGATTTCATTACCCCGAAAAGCGAGGCCAGCCGTCACTTTCGCAATGCCGTACTTAACCTGGCACGTACGCATTCCTTTGCGCGCGGACTTGTCAACAGCGGACGCTTGTCGCTGCCCAGTACGTACCTCGATTCCCCCCTCAATACGCCAGACGACACCACGACGCAAGATGATGCATTTACGGGCCGCATGGTGCCCGGCGCGGTCGCCCTGGACGCACCGGTGCGCGATGCGGCGGGTCACGACGCGTGGTGGCTTTCTTACCTGGACGGCGACTTTGTGCTGGCAGTGTTTTGCGATGCACGTTCGCTCGACAGTGCGTCCCTGGCGGCATGGGAGGCACAGACGCCGCACACCACGCCTGTACGCATTGTGCTCGTCAATCTGGGCGCCGAGCCCTTGCATGCTCCCCCTTCCTTTGCGGTCGTGCAAGACACCAACACCTGCCTGGCACAACGCTACGACGCTCGCCCCGGCACCTGCTATCTCCTGCGCCCCGACCAGCACGTCGCCGCGCGTCGCCGTCATTTCGACGCCAGCGTCATGACCCACGCGTTACAACGCGCGCTCGGCGCCATTTGAGGTCCTTGCCATGCCTTTGATCACCGAACCCAACCTGCCTGCTCCCGACGCCTTTTACGAAACGTTGATCGACATCCACAGCGGCTTGACCGACGAACAAAGCGCCGAACTGAACGCGGCCTTGATCTTGCTCCTGGCCAATCATCTCGGCGATATGGACATTATTCGGGAAGCATTACTCTTGGCGCGGCGTTCTGTGGTGCCGGATTAAGGCGCATCGGCGAAGATATCGACCGTGATCGCCCGCAGCCATTGATTGCCGCTGTCGCGATGAAAACGCCGGTGCCAGTAAAGATTCGTCTGCAATGCCGGCACGCGCAATGGCGGCGCCAAAAGCCCCAGTTCAAAGTGCGCGGCGACACTATCGGCGAGTTTTTGTGGCACGGTAGCCAACAGGTCGGTCGCACTCACGATATGAGGCACAGCGGAAAAATGCGGCACACTGAAATGCGCATCGAGGGCGACGCCGGCTTTTTCCAGTGACTGATTGACCTGCCCGTGGGGGGCAGCGTGAGACACGACTAAATGCCGTTCGGCGCGAAACGCCTTCAGGCTCATGCCTTCGTGCGCCGTGGGATGCCCCCGGCGAAAAAGCGTGGCATAACCCTGACGAAACAACATGCGCTGCATGACGCCGCTACCCAGTCCCTCGAATGCGCCGATGGCCAGATCAATTCTGCCCGCGTCCATCTCGCGGCGCAGATCCGCGCCGGACAAATGCAATGAATCCATCCGTACGCCCGGTGCGTGACGAGCGCAGTGCTCGATCAGTCGGGGCATAAAGTAAATTTCGCCCACATCCGACATGGCAATACGAAACCGTCGCGGGCTCTCCTCTGCGCGAAAGTCGTGCCTCGCATCCAGCGTATGCGACAGGAGCGCCAGCGCCTCGCCCACGGGTCCGCCGAGTCGCTCCGCGTGAGGGGTCGGCTGCATGCCGTGCGTGGTCCGCACGAACAACTCATCGCCCAACACCGACCGCAAACGCCGCAAGGCATTGCTCACCGCGGGCTGCGACAAATTCAAGCGCCGGGCAACAGCCGAAATATTACGGTCCTCAAGCAAATGCTGAAAAATAACCAGCAGATTCAGGTCGATATTGCGTAGCTCCGCCATGCCTTGTCCTTGAGGTGTTACCTATATTCATAGAATTTATAGTCGATATTTTTATATTCCCATAGCCACACCACGATTTTTTCTCGACAATATGCACATCATCACGGCGCCGCCCGGCCGCTAGACAAGGCTACCGAATACGTGCGCCAGGAGACTCATATCATGTCCTTGCAATACCAATCTGGCTTTGGCAACGATTGGGCAACTGAAGCGCTGCCCGGCGCGCTACCTGTCGGCCGCAATTCGCCCCAACGCTGCCCTTATGGCCTGTACACCGAGCAGTTGTCCGGCACAGCCTTTACGGCGCCGCGCTCGGAGAATCGTCGATCGTGGTTGTATCGCATCCGCCCCAGCGCACAGCACTTGCCGTTCGAGCTTTTTACGGGTGCGCCGCGTTGGCTGAGCGAATTCGGCACCGGCCCGGTTACCCCGAATCAATTGCGCTGGAGCCCACTGCCGGTCCCCGATGCCCCCACAGACTTCATCGCAGGCGTGCAAACCTGGGGCGGCAATGGCAGCCCAGGCGAGCAAAGCGGCGTCGGCATCCACCTCTACGTGGCCAATCGATCCATGCAGGATCGTGTCTTCTATAACGCCGATGGCGAGCTATTGATCGTGCCGCAACAGGGACGACTGCGCCTGGTCACCGAACTGGGCATGATCGACCTCGAGCCCCAGGAAATCGCCGTCATTCCGCGCGGCGTCCGGCTACGCGTCGAACTCCCCGACGGTCACGCTCGGGGCTATATGCTGGAGAACTTCGGCGCCGCGCTGCGACTGCCGGAGCTCGGACCGATCGGCTCGAACTGCCTGGCCAACGCGCGCGATTTCCAGACACCGACAGCCTGGTACGAAGATGTCGACGGTGACTTTGAACTGATCGCCAAATTCACCGGCGGGTTCTGGCGTGCGACCATTGATCATTCGCCGCTGGATGTGGTGGCCTGGCATGGTACACACGCCCCTTACAAATATGATCTACGTCACTTTAATGCGGTGGGCTCGATCGGCTTCGATCATCCCGACCCGTCGATCTTCACCGTGCTGACAGCGCCGTCCGACACGCCGGGCACGGCCAACATCGATTTCGCTATTTTCCCGCCGCGCGTACTGGTCATGGAAGACACGTTCCGCCCTCCCTGGTTTCACCGTAACGTGGCCAGCGAATTCATGGGGCTGATTCACGGCGTCTATGATGCCAAAGCGGATGGATTTTCCCCAGGCGGTGCCAGCCTGCACAACTGCATGAGCGGCCACGGTCCCGATGCGGACACCTTTGAAAAAGCCAGTGCCGCGGACACGACACAAGCCCACTACATCCGCGATACGATGGCATTCATGTTCGAGACGCGCCGCGTTATTCGCCCCACAGAACAAGCACTGGCTAGCGCCGCGCGGCAAGACGACTATTACCGATGCTGGCAGGGCCTGAAGAAGCACTTCAACCCCACCACGCCTAACTGATCTATCGCCATGACAACTTTGAACGAAACCCACGACACCGCTCTGACCAGTTGGGTCACGACCGCTAATGACGACAGCACCGGTTTTCCGATACAAAACCTGCCATTTGCCGTGTTTCGCAAACAAGGCACACAAGGTGCCTTTCGTCCCGGCGTCGCCATTGGCGATCGCATCGTCGATCTGGCCGCCCTCGCCAAACTGAACGTTTTTGAGGGCCTGGCTGCCCAGGCGCTGAACACCTGCACCGGCGATAGCCTGAACGCACTGATGGCGCTGGGCCGCGATCACTGGCGCGCGCTACGCCTGGCCCTATCACGCGCGCTGCGCACCGGTTCCCCCCTGCAAGCGCAAATCGAGCCGCTGCTGTCGGCTCAGGCAGACGCCGAGTACACCACGCCTGCGCGCATCGGCGACTACACCGATTTCTATATTTCGTTGCACCATGCGACCACGATCGGCAAGCAGTTTCGCCCCGACAATCCGCTGCTGCCCAACTATAAATGGGTGCCGATCGGCTACCACGGCCGCGCCTCCAGCCTGGGCGTCAATCAGGCATTTCCGCGCCCGGTCGGACAGACGCGTCCCACGGCCGAAGGCGAGGCGCCCCAATTCGGCCCCTGCCAGCGACTGGACTATGAGTTGGAATTGGGCATCTTTGTAGGCACCGGCAATGCGCAAGGCGATCGCATTGCACTGGATCAGGCCGATGAACACGTATTTGGCCTGTGCATCCTGAATGACTGGTCGGCACGCGATATCCAGGCGTGGGAATACCAACCGCTGGGACCATTTTTGGCCAAGAATTTTGCGTCAACGATCTCGCCCTGGATCGTCACGCTCGAGGCGCTGGAACCCTTCCGGACGGCCTTTACCCGAGGCGCTGGCGAACCCCAGCCACTGCCCTATCTGTCGTCGGATACCAATCGGGCCCGCGGGGCCTACGACGTGCGAATGGAAGTGCTGATAACCACGCAAGCATCGCGCGCCGCTCGACATGCACCCGCCCATTTGTCGGCCAGTAATTTCAGTGAGGCGGGCTACTGGACGGTGGCACAGATGATCGCACATCACACGGTCAACGGCTGCAATCTGCAACCTGGCGATCTGCTGGGCAGCGGTACGCTATCAGGTCCGCAACCCAGCGAAGCGGGCTCATTGCTGGAATTATCCAATGGCGGCAAGGCGCCGATCGCCCTGCCCTGGGGGGAACAGCGCACGTTCCTGGAGGATGGCGATCAGATCATCATTCGCGCCGAGTGCCAAAAAGCCGGTTATCCCCGGATCGGATTCGGGGAGTCCGTCGGCACGGTGATGCCCGCCCGCTAAGGGGCCTGATCACTAACGCGCCCGAGCACGCCGCAATCGCTCGCGGCTGTTGCTCAGGTGAGTTCGCATGGCCGCGCGAGCATCGTCGGGCGCCTGGCGCGCAAGGGCATCATAGATGTCTTCGTGCTCGCGATTGACCCGCGCGAGGTACTGCTGACGGTCTTCGTCGGCAATACGGGCCGAATTAATGCGCGTGCGGGGAATAATGGCCGACCCCAGATGCGACATCAGATCGGCAAAATAACGATTGTCCGTGGCCTGTGCGATCAGCAGATGAAAGCGAAAGTCCGGCGTGATCGTATCGCCCTCGGTCGCCAGGCTGTGGCAAAACTCGTCAAGCGCCTGGCGCATCTGGGCCAACTGCACGTCAGTCCGGCGCTGCGCGGCCAGGCCCGCCGCCTCGCTTTCGAGACAGATACGTAACTCGAGCAGCACCAACACATCGCGCACGGTGGCCAAGTCTGCCGGATCGACACGAAAATCCGCACTATCGCTCGGCTTGAGTGCATAGGTGCCAATCCCGTGATGGGTCTCAACCAAGCCTGCCGCCTGCAATCGGGACAAAGCCTCGCGCACCACGGTACGACTCACGCCGAATTGCCGCATTAACTCGGATTCAGTCGGCAGTTTTTCACCGGGCAGGATATGCCCGCCCCGGATCCGATCGGACACGTCTTCAACCAGGCCCTGCGCCAGGTTGCGAGGCCGACGCGGAGCAGAAGCCTGCAAGTCTGCGAAGTGGGTCATCAAGGGATACCCCGGATAAAAGTGCACTTGACGTGAAAATTCTGGCCTCATTATACTGCCCTAAGTTGTACGACAACGTACATGTTCGACACGCAACACTGTCCCGCTCACGCATCAGTCAGCCTACGCCCTTGCTTCTGCCACCCCCAGCCGGAATGCCCGCATGACCTCTTCCCCTCCGCCCGCCCAACATTGCCACCGTCTGCTGATTACGGGCGCCGCGGGAGGCCTGGGCGGCGTTCTGCGAGAACGACTACGCCCCTACGCCGAGGTAAGGCGTCTGTCGGATATCGCCCCGCTCTCGCCGGCGGCAGAGGGCGAGGAAGTCGTCCCTTGTGATCTGTCCGACCTGCAAGCCGTCATCGCGCTGGTCCATGACACGGACGCCATCGTCCATCTGGGCGGCGTGTCGGTCGAGCGCCCATTTGAGGAAATCCTGCCCGCCAATATCCAAGGCACCTATAACCTGTATGAGGCGGCGCGCCTGAATGGCGTACGGCGCATCGTTTTCGCCAGCTCGAACCATGTCACCGGCTTTTACCGGCAAGACGAGGTGCTCGACGCGGCCACGCCACCGCGCCCCGATGGCTACTACGGCATCAGCAAGGCGTTTGGCGAGAATCTATCGCGCTTTTATTTCGACCGTTATGGCATTGAAACAGTGTGCCTGCGCATCGGTTCGTCCTTTCCAAAAGCACGCGATCGACGCATGCTGGCGACCTGGATGAGTTACGACGACCTGCTGCAACTCGTCGTACGTTCGCTCTTCACGCCTGACGTAGGCCATACGATTGTCTATGGCGCCTCCGCCAATCGCGATCGCTGGTGGGACAACCATCTCGCCCAGCATTTGGGCTTCGCCCCCAAAGACTCGTCCGAGCCGTTTCGCGCCGAAGTCGAAGCCCAACCCACGCCCGACCCCAACGACCCTGCGACGCAATACCAGGGCGGCGCCTTTGTCAAAGCCGGGCCGTTCAACGCATGACTGAACAGCCATGCATCGAGCGGCTGGGAGACCTCCTGTGCACGGTCGGAGAAAGTCCGGTCTGGCATCCCGGTGACCAAGCGCTGTACGGGACCGACATCCCGGCACGCCGACTGTGGCGCTATACCCCGGCCGATGGCCAGATCTGCCAGTGGCAAATGCCCGAAATGGCAGGCTGTATTGCGATGTCTGCAACGGGGTGGCTGGCCGCCATGGAAACCGGCCTGTACGCGTTGCCCGCGCTGACGCCGGATCAGCCCAAGCCCCAGGCCACCCCATTGACTACGGTCGACCATGCCGCGCCCAACATGCGCTTTAATGACGGTCGGTGCGACCGGCAAGGGCGATTTTGGGCCGGCACAATGGTTCAGGACATGTCACTGGCCAGCGACGCCGGTCGCTTGTATCGCTATGCGGATCGCAAGCTGACCATCCCGCTCGCGGCCCCCTTCATCGTGCCCAATGGCATGGCGTTCAGCCCCGATGGCGGCAAAATGTATCTATCGGACTCGCATCCTGATCGCCAGAGGGTCTGGGTATTTGATTACGACAGGGATGTCGGCGTGCCGCATCACGGCCGCGTATTCATCGAACGACTGCCTGCGGGCCGTCCGGACGGCGCGGCGGTGGATCAGGACGGCGGCTACTGGATATGCGGTAACGATGCCGGCATGCTGTATCGCTACACCCCTGATGGCCGGCTGGATCGCAGCCTGGCCCTGCCGGTTGCCAAGCCCGCGATGTGCGCGTTTGGTGGTGCCCGCCTAGACACCTTGTTTATTACTAGCATTCGCCCTCCCCACGCCGCAAAAGACGCGCTGGATGGTGCGTTATTCGCCTTCATACCCGGCCCCTGCGGCCTGGAGGAATCTGCTCACATCGGCTAGCCCCCGAGATGCCCCAATAAACGGGCCGCCACCCAGGCCCACACTGGCACCAACGCAGTGCCCGCAGCGATTTCCACAAGAGTCGAGTCGACAACGTACTCCCAATCCGGAGGTAGACAATGCTGTGCTTTACCCTCAAGCGCGCCACCGTGGCCGCGCTCAGTGCCCTGACCCTGTCGGCAGGCGCAATCACCCAAGCCGAAACGCTGCGTTCGGCCGATATCCATCCCAACGACTATCCCACCGTACAGGCTGTGCGCTATATGGGGGAGTTGATCAAGAAACGCACTGACGGGCGTATCGAAGTCAAAATTTATTCGGGCGGCGCGCTGGGCAGCGAAGGCGACTCGATCGAACAGGTCAAGCTGGGCGCGTTGGCCATGACACGCGTGAGCAGCGCGGCCATGCACAATATCTGCCAAACCACCCGTGTTCCGTCGTTGCCCTTTTTGTTCCGTTCGAAGGATCATCTACACAAAGTGCTCGACAGCGATATCGGCGACGAAATCCTGAAGTCTTGCGAAGACGCCGGCTTTGTGGGCCTGGCCTGGTATGACAGTGGGGCACGCTCGATGTATTCGGGCGAAAAACCCATCAAGACCAAGGACGACGTGCGCGGGATGAAGATCCGCGTGCAACAGTCAGACTTGTCGGTCGCCATGATCGAAGCGCTGGGTGGCAACGCCACACCCATGCCCATGGGCGAGGTCTACACCGCACTGAAGACCGGGCTCGTCGATGCCGCAGAAAACAACTATCCCAGCTATGAGAGCGCGCATCACTACGAGGTCGCGAAGTATTACTCGTTGACCGAGCACACCATGACACCGGAGATGTTGTTGTTCTCGAAACGCCAATGGGACAAGCTCTCTGATGCGGATCGCGACATCATCCGCAAGGCCGCCCTGGAATCCGTGCCCTACATGCGCAAACTCTGGAGCGAACGTGAAAACACTTCACGCGCGGTCGTCGTCAAAGCGGGCTCGGAGATCATCGAACCCGATAAGGCCTCGTTCCAGGCCGCCATGGCGCCGGTATACGAACGGTATGTCACTACACCGGAAATGAAAGACCTGGTGTCTCGCATCCAGGCAGTTAAATAAGGAAGAGTCATGTCTGCCCAAGCGCTTTCATCTACGGAAGGCAGCGGCAGCACACTCGCACGGGTCTTCAATGGCTACGCACAGTTGTGCGCGGCCATCGCTCGACTCTGCATGGTGCTAAGTGTGATCGGGGTGATATGCCTGGTCGCCGCTGTATCGTTCCAAGTATTTGGCCGTCACGTCCTGAACAACACCCCGACCTGGGCCGAAAGTCTATCGTTACTGCTTGTGTTGTACGTGACGATGCTAGGGGCCGCCGTTGCCGTACGCGACGCGAGTCATATCGGTTTCGAGTCCCTCGCCGACCTGTTGCCCGAAACAGGCAAGCGCCGCCTGCAGATAGTGGTGCACCTGCTGGTATTGCTGTTTGGCGCATTGATGGCGTGGTATTGCGGCCAGTTGGCCGAATCGGTGCATAGCTACAAGATTCCCAATCTAGGCTTGTCCGAAGGCTGGAAATATATCCCCGCCACGTTATCTGGCGCGTTGATCGTCCTATTTTCGATAGAGCACATCATTGCCCTGTTGCGCAATCAGGAGGTCGTTCCAGCATGGCACTAACACTCCTATCTCTGACGTTCATGGGCTTTCTGGTGATCGGGGTGCCCGTCGCTTTTGCGATCGGCCTGGCCTCGATATCGGCCATCGTGTACGAAGATCTGCCTATCGCGGTGGCGTTTCAGCAGATGACCTCGGGCATGAACGCCTTTTCGTTTCTGGCCATTCCGTTCTTTATCTTTACCGGTGAATTGATGCTGTACGGCGGCATTGCCGACCGCATCGTGACCTTCGCGAAGTCGACGGTGGGTCATGTCCGCGGCGGGCTCGGCATGTCGAACGTGTTAGCTTGCACGCTGTTTGGTGGCGTATCGGGATCGCCGGTCGCAGATGTCTCGGCGATGGGCTCCGTGATGATCCCTATGATGAAGCGCGAGGGATATCACGCCGATTACGCGGTGAACGTCACCACCCATGCGGCGTTGGTGGGCGCCCTGATGCCGACCAGTCACAACATCATCATCTATACGCTGGCCACCGGCGGCAAAGTCTCGATCGCCGCACTGATCGCCGCCTGCGTCGTCCCGGCCGTTATTCTGACACTGTGCAATCTGGCGGCGGCCTATCTCGTGGCTCGCAAACGCGGTTATCCCGCTGGCACATTTCCAGGATGGGCGATCGTGTTGCGCTCACTGGTCGCAGCGACACCGGGCCTGTTTGTGATCGTGCTGATTATCGCGGGGATTCTGAGCGGCGTATTCACAGCCACCGAATCCGCAGCGATTGCCGTCCTGTACTCACTGGCGTTAACGGCGTTGGTGTACCGCTCGTTGAATTGGGACCAGTTCATCCGCGCCGCCGCCAAAGCCGTCAAAACCACGGGTATCGTGCTGCTGCTGATTGGCATCTCGGCCACCTTTGGCTATCTGATCGGGTTTTACAGCGTCGCGGAAAAGACAGGCGAACTCATGTCGGCCATTTCGAACGAACCCTGGGCGATCTTTTTGATGGTGAATATCGCGCTATTTTTGCTGGGCACTTTTCTGGATATGGCGGCGACCATTCTCATCTGCACACCGATCTTTCTACCGATCTGCATGCAGTACGGCATGAGTCCCGTGCAATTTGGCGTCGTTATCCTGATCAATTGCGCGCTGGGCTTAAATACCCCACCTGTGGGTACTGTGCAATTCGTCGGATGCGCAATCGGCAAAGTATCCGTCGGTACCGTCATGCGGACCATCTGGCCGTTCTACGGCGCACTGATTGCGGCACTGGGACTGGTCACCTACGTGCCGACGTTCTCCTTATGGCTGCCGGAGCTACTGCTCAAATAAATAGGCAACAGATCTCTTGCGGCGGACATCCGCCGCAAGAGATTGCCAGGCGCAGCAATGGTGAGGCCGGGCTTTGTCAGGCCTGCAGGACCTTGCCCGGGTTCATCAATCCCTGCGGATCCAGCGCCCGCTTGATGCGCTTCATCAGGCCCAGTTCCAGATCGCTCTTGTAGTGCGGCAGCTCGTCGCGCTTGAGCTGGCCAATGCCATGCTCGGCGCTGATCGAACCGTTGTGGTCGATCACGCTACGATGCACGATGTCATAGATGTCTTGCTGCAGGACCAGCAAATCGGCCTCGGTCTGGCCCGGCGCACGCGCCACGTTGTAATGCAGATTGCCATCGCCCAGATGGCCAAAGACCACGTTGCGCACCTTGGGAAAGCGCGCTTGCAGCAACGCGTTTGTCTTGTGCACAAACTCGGCAATGGATGAAATCGGGATCGACACGTCGTGCTTGACCCCTTTGCCTTGCTCGGCCTCGGCCAGCGGGATGCTTTCCCGCAAATGCCACAGGGCACGGCTCTGCGCCACGCTGGAGGCAATCGCCGCATCCGTGACCAGGCCGGCCTCGATGGCCTCGCCCAGCACCGATTCGAAACGCTCGCGGGCGTGGATCTCGCTTTCGCTATCGGAGAGCTCGAGTAATGCAAACCAGGGCGATTGTGTCGACGCGCCCTCAAAAGGTAAACGTTGTTGCGGAAACAGACTCACCACGGTCTGCAAACAATCGCCCGCCATCAGTTCGAAACCCGTCAGCGCAGCCCCGAAACCCAGGCGCGCGCGCGACAGCAGCTCGACGGCGGCATCAATCGAGTCCAGTGCCAACAAAGCCGTGCAGGACGCCACCGGGCAGGGATAAAGTTTGAGGGTGGCGGCCGTGATAATGCCCAGCGTGCCTTCGCTGCCGATATACAAATCACGTAAATCGTAACCAGTGTTGTCTTTGCGCAGCCCCCGCAGACCATTCCAGACCTCGCCCTCGGCCGTCACGACCTCGAGTCCCAGCGCCAGTTCGCGGGCATTGCCATAACGCAGTACCTGCGTGCCGCCCGCGTTGGTCGCCAGGTTGCCGCCGATGGTGCAACTGCCCTCGGCCGCCAAGCTGAGCGGGAACAAACGCCCCGCGTCGGTGGCGGCCTGTTGGACTGCCTGCAAGATACAGCCCGCCTCCACCGTGATGGTGTCATTGTCGGTATCGATGGCTCGAATCTGATTCAGCCTCGCGGTCGACAACACCACGGCCAGGCCCGTGTCGTCGGGCGTCGCGCCGCCACATAGACCCGTATTACCGCCCTGCGGCACGACCGGCGTACCGTGCTGCGCACACAAACGTACTGCTTGCGCGACCTCGTCGGTCGAACCTGGGCGAATCACCGCCAGGGCGGCTCCCCGATAGCGGCGACGCCAATCCTGCACATAGGTTTCGGCGTCAGCACCGGTCAATACGTGGGCAGTCCCCAGGGCGGATTGCAGTGCGTTCAGTAAGCTCATGGACACGACCGTGATCGAAGCACCTGGCAAGCCAAACTCCAGGCGACATTAAAAATGTGAGTTATTTATTGTAAGACGTGCCTGCTGCGCGCGCGCCCACATGACAAACGAATCGAGGATAATACCCCTCACATTCGCCCCCCGCGGCGTAGCACCATCCGATCTTGCAACCAGGAGCACGCTTGAAATCCACCCGCCAGTACCCTGACTCTGTTTTCAAGGCCTACGACATCCGCGGCACTGTCCCCGATAATCTCAATGCCGACTTCGCGCGTGCATTGGGTGGCGCTCTCGCAGCACAAGCGCACGCACACGGCGTTTCGACGCTGGTCGTGGGCCGCGATGGCCGCCTCAGCAGCGAAGAGCTCTCACAAGCCCTGCAGGACGGCATTCTTGATGGTGGCATCGACACCCTCGACATCGGCCAAGTGCCTACCCCGCTCGTGTACTACGCGGCATATACCCAAGAAACGGGCTCCGGCATTGCCATCACCGGCAGCCACAATCCGCCGCAATACAACGGTTTCAAAATGATGATGGGTGGCCGGGCGCTCTATGGCCCGGATGTGCTGGCGCTGCGCGATGCCATGAATGCCGCGACGGCCGATGCCCCGCCGGTCACCCAGCGCGGCACGCGTCGCGAGCTCGACCTGATTGACGAATACGTCCAACGCATCGTGGGCGACGTCAAACTGGCACGGCCACTCAAGATCGCCATTGACTGCGGCAATGGTGTTGCCGGCGCCGTGGCGCCGCAATTGTTCCGCGCATTGGGTTGCGACGTCACCGAACTGTACTGCGAGGTCGATGGCACATTCCCGAACCATCACCCCGATCCCGCTGACCCGCATAACCTGCAAGACCTGATCGATCACCTGGCCCGTACGGATTGCGAGATTGGCCTGGCATTTGACGGCGATGGCGACCGCCTGGGCGTGGTCACCAAGAATGGGCAAATCATCTGGCCCGATCGCCAACTCATTCTGTTTGCGCGCGATGTGTTGACGCGCTGCCCCGGCGGCACCATTATTTATGACGTGAAATGCAGCCGTCATGTGGGCCTGGCCGTCCAAGAGGCCGGCGGACAACCGCTGATGTGGCAGACCGGCCACTCTCTCGTCAAGGCAAAGCTCGCTGAAACGGGCGCCCCACTGGCCGGCGAAATGAGCGGCCATATTTTCTTCAAGGAGCGCTGGTACGGTTTCGATGATGGGCTATACACGGGCGCTCGCCTGCTCGAGATCATCTCGCGCGAGGCCGACCCCTCGCAATTGCTCGAAGACTTGCCGCAAGCGCTGTCCACGCCCGAGCTCAAGCTCGAAATGGCGGAAGGCGAGCCCTTTGTGCTGGTCAAGGCCTTGCAGGAAAAAGGCAATTTCGACGGTGCGCTGCGTGTCGTAACGATCGACGGCGTTCGTGCCGAGTACGCCGATGGCTTTGGTCTGGCCCGCGCATCGAACACGACGCCCGTCGTGGTGCTGCGCTTTGAGGCAGATACGCCCGAGGCCCTGACGCGCATTCAGGACGCCTTCCGCGAGCAACTGCTGAAACTCGCTCCCGGCGCAACGCTGCCGTTCTAGGCTCGAGACACCTCGATCCGATCAAGCCCGTTCGCGGTCATACCGAGGACGGGCATTTTAACAACGACCGATATATCTCCAGATGTTGACGACACACATCTTCGATATCGAATTCGCGTTCGGCAAGGGCACGCCCGGCACGGCCCATTTCCTGCCGTAATGCCGTGTCATTGGCCAAGCGGCCAATGGCCTGCGCCAGCGCCTGGGCGTCCTGCGGTGGCACGAGCAAACCCGTCCGATCCGGCTCGATCGCATCGCGGCAACCGGGCACATCTGTGGTGACGACCGCGCGGGCGCAAGCGGCCGCTTCGATCAACGAGCGTGGCAACCCCTCCCGGTACGAAGGCAAGACGGCGATATGCGCGGCCGCATACAAATCCGCGATGTCGCGACGCTCTCCGAGGGCTTCGATAATGCCCTCTTGCTGCCACGCATCAACATCGGCTTGCGACACAGATGCCGGATTACCCGGATCAATCCCGCCTGCCAACAACATCCGTACCCCCGCCCCTTGGCGTTGCAACGTCCTGGCCGCCTCGACAAACTCCAGCACGCCCTTGTCGCGCAGCAAACGCGCGACCATCAGCGCCACCACGGGTGGCGGTGGCTCGGCGACCGCGGCATAGGCCGACAGATTCACGCCCGAGCCTCGAATCATCACGACCTGCTCGTCACGTAGCGCGCCCAGTTTGCGCAACGATTCGCGATCGCTGGCGTTCTGAAACACGACACGGCTGTTCCCATGCCCCAATGCCAAGCGATACAACGTGGCCACCACTTGGCGCACCAGCGCCGCCTTGGCGCCACGCGCCACAAAGACAAAACCCAAGCCCGAAATCGCCGACACCATAGCGGGCACCCTGGCCAGGCGGGCCGCGATACCGCCATACAGCACGGGTTTGATGGTCACGAGATGCACCAATGCAGGCCGCAAAGTACGAAAAAGACGATACAACGCCCAGACGGTACCCAGTTCTTGCACGGGATTCTTACCGCTGCGCGTCATGGGAATCACGTGATGCGTCAATCCATGCGCCAGAATCTGCGGCACGCTGTCGCCCGCCATCGTCGCGACGTGTACGTCATAACCCGCGTGCTGCGCCGCCAACGCCAAGGGCAAACGATGCGATAAAAAAAACGCCGGGTTATTCACTACGAACAACAAACGAGATGCAGTCATCGAGACTCCTGCGCGATGCGACGCCACACGGCGTCATACGCCGCGACCATATGCGCCAAATCAAACTCTGCCAGTACACGATCCCGACCGGGATCGCCCACCGCCTGACGACCGCGCACGGCAATATTCTCTAGTGTGCGGGCGATCCCCTGGGCGAGCGCCTCGGGCTGCTCCGGCGGCACCACCACCGCGGTTTGATCCACAATGTGCGCGGCGTCGCCCACATCGGTCACCACACAAGGCGTCCCGCAAGCCATCGCCTCGGCCACCACATTGGGAAAGCCTTCGGCGCAACTGGACAACACGTGAATGTCGAGCGCATTCATCACGGCGGGTACTTCATCACTGGGGCCCGCCAACAGGACCCGATCCCGCAAGCCTAGGCGGTCAATCAATGCGGCAAGCTCGGCGTTATCGGGCGACATGCCGCGCCCCACCAGCACACAGCGCAACTCGGGAAAACGCTGCGGTCCGCCATCATGCACCAGCGACGCCATCGCACCCAGCAGGTTGGCGTGGTCTTTCAGGGGATCCCAGCGCGCCACGCAGCCAATCACCGGGACGTCGTCCCCGACTTGCCACGATTGACGCACACGCTGGCGCGCCTCGGCATCCGGCTGATAACGCGACAAATCATAGCCATTGGCAATAACCACCAACCTCTCGGCACGATAGCCGTATTGCTCGTGCCGTACCGCGGCATCACGCGCCGCGCACACGATCGCTGCGGGAACACGTCCGGATAGCAACGCGCATAACTTCAGGACCGCGCGTGCCGAGCGACTGCTGCGTTGTAGGTGTGCGCCGGAATTGCGTATTCCCCAGGCCAGCGCCCGGATCCCCGCCAGGCGCGCGGCCAGGCCACCGATCAGGTCGGCGTGATACATCCACGTCTGCACGGCATCGGGCTTGCCCGCTATCAGCAGCCGGCGCAACGTCAAAAAATCACTCAGACTGACGCGGCCGCGCGCCATGCCTAGGGTATGCACGGTCACGCCGGCCGCGCGCAAACGCTCGCCGTAGACGCCATCGTCAGTCAACGACACGACCGTATGGTGAACGTGCTGATCGGGATAGGTGGCCAGACGAAATAAGACGGCTTCGGCACCGCCCTGCCCCAGTCCGGTGATCACATGCGTAACGCGCAAGACAGCGGGTGAATTCATGAGGTCTCTCGGACACGAGCGAACAAGGTATCCCATTTTGCCAACACGGCAGGCAAAGCGTAACGGCTGCGCACGGACTCGGCCGCACGCGCACCCAGCGTTTGGCGTAAGGCGGCGTCGGACAACAGGCTGCGCAATCCCTCACGCAACTTCTCACGATCTCCCGCCGGCACCAACACGGCATCCTGGCCATCGCGCGTCATTTCACGCGGACCGCTTGGGCAATCGAACGCTACGCAAGGCAGTCCCAGCGCCATCGACTCCAACAAGACATTGGGAAAGCCTTCCACCGCAGAGCTCAGCACAAAGGCCTGCCCCTTGGACAATTCATCCCACGGGGATTCCGTACGTCCGGGCAACTGCACGCGATCCGCCAGGCCGGCGGCCGCGATACGCGCCTGCAACGCGTCACGGTCAGGCCCCTCGCCCCAGATGCAAAGGTCCCAATCCGGGAACTCATCGGCGAGCTGCGCAAACACGTCAATCAATAAATCGAATTGTTTGGCCGGCACCAACCGGCCCATGGCCAGCAGGCGCTTGCGCGACACGTTGGCCTGCGTATCGACCAAGGGGGCATCCAGCAATTCGGGAGGCAGGGGGTTAGGGACAACCGGCATATCTTTGATACCAGGCACGGCACGCGCAAACGGCGCCACCGTATCCTCAGCCTGCACGGTCACCATGTCTGCGCGCGGATACAGCAAACGTCGCAATGCGCGCCAGACGCGACCCGTCGTCAACTCTGCAACGGGATTGGTACGCTCACACACAATCAGCGGAATATCGATTTTGCCCAACCCCCGCATGGCCAGAATGGCGGCCACGTTAACGTTGGTCAGGAACGACACCACCACATCGGGTTTGCGCTCCAGGATCAGTTTGCGCAATTCACGCAGCCGCTGCCACGCGGCCCATAACCCACCGCTGCGCGTGCCCACCCGATCCGCCAGCCAAATCAGGCTCACATCATCGGAAACCGGATAAAAGCAAGTGCCCTTGGACGAATAAGTGGGCACGAGAGTCACGGCATCACCGCGATCGCTCCAGGCGTTGACCAAAGTGGCGGCCACCCTTTCCGCGCCGCCCGCATGCATGGAACTGACCAGGAGCAATACTTTCATCGTCGAGAATCCTTTTCGCCAGTCATGCCGGCGTGATAGCGGTCCAGCCAGGCTTGCGTCATCAGCACGCCCCACAAACGACTGTCCCAGTTACGGTGACCCGAGATGTGCTCGCGCCATTTCTGCAAAATAGGCTCGGGTTCAAACCACCCCTCTTGCCGCAGGCGAGCCGGATCCAGCAGAGACTCGGCCCAATCCCGTAACGGCCCTCGCAACCAGCTTGCCAACGGCACCGCAAAGCCACGCTTGGGGCGGTCCACCAAAGATTGCGGGACGTGGCGATGCAGCACCTGGCGCAAGAGCCACTTGCCCGTATTGCCGCGCACCTTGTACTCGAACGGCAAACGCCAGGCGAACTCATACACGCGATGATCCAGCAAAGGAACGCGAGTCTCCAGGCTGACCGCCATGGCAGCGCGATCGACCTTGACCAGGATGTCATCCGGCATATAGGTCACCGTGTCGAGCTTCATCATCACATCGAACAGCGAGCCCCCCATGGACTGCTCAAACAACGACGGGGGCTCAACGCCACCCTTGACGATCTGGCCCGGGTCTGCCCAATACGAGACGAACGTGCGATAGAACTCGCCTTGCGTGTCAGCGCGCAGCATCTCACCAAGCTTGCTGACTTTGCCGCGCCAGGCGCCACGGCCCGGTAGCGCGCCGGAGGCGGTCATCATCGCGCCCAACGCATGGCGCGCGGGTCCGGGGATGCGTCCACATTTTGCCCACCAGTCGCGCACACGTAGATAACGGGAATACCCGCCGAACAACTCGTCGCCGCCGTCGCCCGACAGGGCCACCGTGACATGCTGGCGCGCCATGTGAGTCACCAGCGACGTCGGAATCTGCGACGAGTCAGCAAATGGTTCGTCATACATATCGGCCAGTGTCGGTACGACGGCCAGCGCATCGTCCGCCGTGACATAGAGCTCGGTGTGATCCGTGCCCAGATGCTGGGCCACGGCCTTCGCGTGTTCGGCCTCGTTGTATTTTTTCTCGTGAAAACCAATCGCGAACGTTCGCACCGGTTGCGAACTTTGCGCCTGCATAAGCGCCACGATCGTCGACGAATCAATTCCGCCCGACAAAAATGCGCCCAAGCTCACGTCAGACAACATCTGTCCGCCAACGGCCTTCGACAGAATGGCTTCCAGTTCATCGGTAGCTTGCTCATCCGATGCAAAACTGCTCCGTGTCTGCAATCCCTGATCGGCCATTTGCAGCGCCGACCAATAGGCGTGATGTGGCGGCACCCGGCGCGCACGCATATCCGCCTCGGAGATTTCGAGCCACGTGCCCGGCGGCAGTTTGTAGATCCCCTCATAAATCGACTGTGGCGATGGGATGTAGTTATGCCGCATCAATGAGGCCAGGGCGCTACGGTTCAGTTCGCGGCCAAAACCCGGAATCGGCATCAGTCCTTTTAACTCCGACGCGAACACCAGGCTGGCGCCCGTATAGCCGTAGTACAAGGGTTTTTCGCCCATGCGGTCACGCGCCAGCGTCAGGGTACGACGCTCGCGGTCCCAGAGCGCCACGGCAAACATGCCCACCGTGGCTTGTAACGTGGCTTGAACGCCCAACGCGGCAAAACTGGCCAACACCGTCTCGGTATCCGAATGGCCGCGCCAATCAGGCGCTTGGCCGGCCTGCTCAAGGCTCGCGCGCAATTCCAGGTGGTTGTAGATCTCGCCATTGAGCACCAGGACGTAGCGACCGCAAGCCGACACCATGGGCTGATGTCCTGCTTCGGTCAGATCCAGAATGGCTAGGCGGACGTGGGCCAGTGCCACATCGGCGGCCCGATCTTCCCATTGTCCTTGGCTGTCCGGGCCACGATGCCGCATGCGCCGGCAGCTTTCGGCCAACACCTGCGTCTTGTCTTGCAAAGAGCCCCAAATTCCGACTATTCCACACATGATGTTTTCTTCCGTGCTTGTCTGGACGGCGGCCGGGCGAGGCTATTTCTCCTGCCCACGCACATCGTCGAAAAGTTGTTGCCACAAACCCAGCACCCGCTGGATGGAAAATCGTTCACGCGCTTCGATCGCGTGTCGCGCCAGCGCCTGTCGGGCCGCGTCATCGCTCATCAGCTTCGTCAACGCCGCGGCCATGGCAGGCACATCTCCATTGGGCCGCACCAGTACCCCATCGATACCCTCGCGCACCACCTCGCGCGGCCCAGTATCGCAATCAAAGCACACCGCCGCGAGGCCGCTCGCCAACGACTCAAGCAAGGTATTGGACAGCCCCTCGAAACGGGAGGTCAACACATAAAGATCCGCGCTCTCGTACCAATCGCCGACATTACCTACCCGGCCCGGCATCGCGACGCGTGCCTGCAGCCCGGCGGCGTCGGCCTGTGCTTGCAAGCGCGCACGCTCGGTCCCCTCGCCCAGAATGATCAGATCCCAATCCGGATGCTGCCCCGCGACGGACGCAAAAGCCTGGATCAGCAAGTCGAACCCTTTATCGGGGTGCAAACGTCCGACCGCCAGCAGGCGTCGACGGCCCTCGGCCGGCGGCGGCATCTGCACGGGTTCAGCGCGCGACAAGGGCCAGTGTACGGGGTTGGGAATCACGGCGAGCTTGCATCCCGGTACGTGCTGCGCCAGCCAATCTGCCGTACCCCGCGTCAGGGCGACGACAGATGCCGCGTGCGGATAAGTCACGCGTCGCAAGCGCTGCCACAACCCCGACAGCGTCTGAGACGGCGGATGGGTGTGCTCGGTAGCAATCACTTTGCAAGGCAACCCCCGTGCCGCCATCACCGCCAGCACCGAGGCTGTCGTCATCATGCCCAACACGATATCGGGCTGAAAATCGCGCAATACCCGACGCAAGGCGCGCACGCGCCGTACATTCGCCCAGATGCCCCGCAACCCGCCGCCCCCGCCTGCCGTGTGCAAGATTTTGCGCTGTACGGCGGGATGTAAAGCGTAGGCATCGTCCTGCGCATCCGCCTGCGTCACCAGCGAGACCTGCCAACCCGACTGCGCCCACTGCGCGCTGAGATCCGCCGCGACGCGCTCCGCGCCGCCGCCGTGCAGCGAGTGAATAAAAATCAGGACACGCGGCTCACGCATGACTTGCGAATCCATCAGGCAGCCTCCTTGGGGGCCGGCGGCTCATGGCGCCTTAAGGCGACCACGGCATAGCACGTAAATGACAAGGCATACATCGCCGCTGTGGCCAGCATAATCCCTGTCACGCCCATGCGCGGCGCCAGCACCGCATTCATGGCCGCCTTGAGCAGAAAATTCGCCACAGCGATCGCCGCCATCACACGATACCGATTCTGACTGGCCAGCAATTGCACCAAAATCAGAACACCAAAATAAAACGGCAGTTGCAGCAATCCCCAGCGCAATACCTCCGCCACCGCCTGCGTATTGTCCGCGGTAAAGGCGCCGCGCTCGTACAGCAGGGCAACGCCCCACGGCGCCAACACCCAGGCGATCGCAACCGCCACGGCGCCCGCCCCCAGCATCAACCCCGACCACTTCAATGCCATGGCACGCGCCCGAACGGCATCGCCCCGGCTTTGTATATCGGCCAGCACGGGCAACGCAGCCCGGCCCACCGACACAGCGCCGATCCCCAACAACAAGGACAACAAACGGCTGGCATACCCCAGCGTGGCGTTGGCGTTATCGCCCAGGTTCGCCGCCGTGTATTGGTCCAGCGGCCCCACGAAGCTCATCGCCACTTGGCCCACCAGCATGATGCCTGCGGCGCTGAGCAACTCGGGCCAATGCGGCGACTGCAGCGACAAGCGCGGCGACCCCCAGAACCCCTTATCCGCTCGCGCGGCCAGCCAGGCCAGCCACACCGCCTGGATGGCATAGCCGACCAGTGTGCCCCACAGTAAGGGCGCCACGTCTTGCTCCGTCGTCACGGCCAGCATCACCCAGGCCAACGTAGCAATGGCGGGAACGCTATCGAGCAAGGTATTGACGTGACGCTCGTGCGAACGCAGTCGCGCGCCGCTGATACCCGCCATCAGCACAAATACTGTCACGGGGACAAAGGCCACCAACAGCTGGGTGCTCATGTTGGCTACCTGCACCGACAGCCCACTGCCCAACCACTGCAGCACCCACGGCCAGGCCAACGCGGTCAATAGCGCCAGCGCTACGCCCACCAGCAGCATCCAGCCCTGAAGTTCACGAATAAATAAATCGCGCTCCACGCCGCCCTTGCGTCGCAGCCGCACCAGTACCGGAATCAGGACCACCCCCAGCACGCCCACGATCGTGACCGGCAGCCAGGTGGCCATCGTCATGGTGAACTGATACGCGTCTACGGCATCGCTGACGCCGTAGCGGTAGGCCACCGCCATTTCCTTGAGAGCGCCGGCGGCCTTTCCCAAAATAAGGAAGATCGCCACCCGAAACGCAGCCTTGAAGATCCGCTGATGATCAGGGTGGATTGCGTTGACTTTGCGTATAAGCGCTTTCAAAAATTTCCCCACCCCGCGCCGGAGCAACGCCCCCTCGAACGGGGGGATGTTGCTCGTGGGGCGGCTCGGTACCGAATGATCAACGCAGGAATTTCGTATACCAGGGCATGGCGGTTTGCAGGCCACGCTGGATATCGAACTCGGGCTGATAGCCCAGCAGCTTGCCGGCCTTGCCGATATCGGCCTGTGAGTGACGTACATCACCGGCGCGGAAATCCACATACACCGGTTTTTTGTCGTACTGCACGCCCTGTTCAGCCAATGTTTTCGCCAAAAAGTCGTATAGCTGGTTCAGCGTGGTGCGGCCGCTATAGGCGACGTTGTAGACCTGATTGATGCCCTCATCGGACGCTAGCGCCGCCAGCAGATTGGCCTGTACCGCGTTGTCCACAAAGCAAAAATCGCGGCTGGTTTCGCCATCACCGTTGATCTGCACATCGTCGCCACGAATCATGGCCGATGTCCATTTGGGGATCACCGCGGCGTAGGCGCCATCGGGGTCCTGGCGCTTGCCAAACACGTTGAAGTAGCGCAAACCGACGCTGCGAAAACCGTACGACCGCTCAAATACGTCGGCGTACAGTTCGTTCACGTACTTGGTGACCGCGTAAGGCGACAGCGGATTGCCGATCGTGTCTTCGACCTTGGGCAAGGCGGGGTGGTCTCCGTACGTGGAACTGGACGCCGCATACACAAACGTTTTGACCTTGGCATCGCGTGCCGCCACCAGCATATTCAGAAACCCGCTGATGTTGACGGCGTTCGTCGTGATCGGATCATTCAATGAACGCGGCACCGATCCCAGCGCCGCCTGATGCAGCACGTAGTCCACACCCTGCGTCGCCTGCTGGCAGATCTCCAGGTCGCGGATATCGCCTTCGATAAAGGTGAATCGCTCCCATTGCGCAGGCACTACCGAGTTGCGCACCTCATCGAGATTGTGCTGATGACCCGTCGCGAAATTATCCAACCCCACGACCGTCTGATCGAGTTTGAGCAGCGTTTCCAACAGATTGGACCCGATGAATCCGGCGCAGCCGGTGACGAGCCACTTGCGCGGGGTTTGACGTAGATCTTGCTGGATGCTTTCGTAGCGTTCGCTCATACCTTCTCTCTTTTTACAAACGCAGATCGGATTCGCTGGAGGTCAGCACGTACTTCAGGTCGTACAACACGTGCTTGGCCTTGCCCAGCTTGCGGATCTCTGCGGCGCCCATATTGACGAACTGCTCGTGCGACACCGCCAGGATGATAGCGTCATAGTGGCCCTGCTTGAGCTCCGACACGGGCGTAATGCCGTATTCGTGCACCGCCTCTTGCGCATCGACCCAAGGGTCATAGACGTCGACGTCGACGTTGTATTCGCCGAGTTCTTGCACGATATCCACGATACGCGTGTTGCGTAGATCGGGGCAGTTTTCCTTGAAGGCCAGGCCCATCACCAGAACGCGCGCACCCTGCACATGGATGCGCTGCTTGGTCATGCATTTCACCAATTGCGACACCACGTAGCCACCCATCGAATCATTCAGCCGACGGCCGGCCAGGATGATCTCGGGGTGATAACCGATGGACTGCGCTTTGTGCGTCAGATAGTACGGGTCGACGCCGATGCAGTGTCCGCCTACCAGACCCGGACGGAACGGCAGGAAATTCCACTTGGTGCCAGCGGCCTCCAGCACGGCCTCGGTGTCAATGCCCATCTTGTTGAAAATCAGGGCCAGCTCGTTGATCAGCGCAATGTTGACGTCGCGCTGCGTGTTTTCGATGACCTTGGCAGCCTCGGCCACGCGAATGCTGGATGCCTTGTGGGTGCCGGCGGTGATGATCTCGTTGTACAGCGCATCAACCAGGTCCGCGATTTCGGGCGTCGAACCGGCAGTCACTTTTTTGATGGTGCTGACGCGGTGAGCCTTGTCACCCGGGTTGATACGCTCGGGGCTATAGCCCGCGTAAAAATCCTCGTTGAATTTCAGGCCCGACACGCGCTCCAGTACAGGCACGCAGTCTTCTTCAGTGGCGCCGGGATACACGGTGGACTCGTAAATGACAATGTCGCCGCGCTTGAGCACCGCACCGATCGTCTCGCTGGCCTTGACCAGCGGTGTCAAATCGGGCTGCTTGTATTCGTCAATGGGCGTGGGCACGGTCACGATGTACACATTGGCCTGGCCCAACTCGTCGCGCTCGGCGGTGTACGTCAGGTGTTTGGCTTCGGCCAACTCGTCATCATCGACCTCGAGCGTGTGGTCGTGACCACCCTGCAGGGCCTTGATTCGTTTGACGTTAATGTCAAAACCAATGACTGGGCGCTTCTTGCCGAACTCTACGGCCAACGGCAACCCGACATAGCCCAGGCCAACCACGGCAAGTTTTACATCATCGATACGCAAGATCGCTCTCCCTTTGCCGCGTTACGATCACGGCATTTAAAATAGGTACGGGGAAAATTTTAACAACGGCCCTTGACCCGCACAGGCCTTTCATCAGGACAGTCAGTGCGCGCGCGGCAACAACAGCCAACCCGGCCGACGCCACGACACCAGCCTGACATATAACCAAATATAGGCGGCGGCAAAGACACACAAGCTCAGGGTCAGTATCCAGGCGTTGTCCCACCAGATAGTGGCCGGCACCAAGCCGATCAACGCCAGCACCCACATATAGGGCGAAGCCAACGCGTTGCACAACGCCGGCACGGCATGGCGACGCTTTCGGCTGAACGTCACGCGCACCAGGCGCCGGAAAACCAATTGATGCAAGTGCAGCGCATCGGGCTGATCGACCGGCACGCCACGCTTGAAGCGCCTGCGCCAGATGGAAAAACCCGTTTCAAAAACCGGATAAAACAAGACGGCCAACGCATAGAACGGCGACACCGATGGATTGCGAACCACCAACAGGACTGCCAGCTCCGCCAGCATGAACCCCAGGAAATAAGCGCCGCCATCCCCCAGGAACACTCGGCCGAACGGAAAATTCCAGACCAGAAAGCCCAGCGTTGCCGAGGCCAACGCCGCCGAAATCATGAAGATGGGCATATCGTTGACCTGCAATGCGACCAATGCGATGGACACTGCCATCAGCGTGGCCACCATGCCAGCCAGGCCATTCATGCCGTCCACAATATTCAGCGCATGGGTACAGCCCCCCACGGCAAACATCGTAAAGATCAGCGAGACGGGCCAAAACGACAGCACCCAGTCCACCGGCGCAATCCCAACGCGACTGACGCCGCCCAGCAACCACCATGCGATGGCCGCGGACAGGAAAGCCGCCAGCAGACGCTTGCTGGCGCCGATGTCTTTAGTAATGTCTTCGAGCAGGCCCGCGACAAAAACCGGCAACGCCGCGACAAACAGGGCGGGCCACAGCCAAGTCAGCGTCATGTTGCTGGGCCCCAGCACCAACAGGCCCGCCAGCGATCCCGCCAACACAGCTAGTCCGCCCACGCGAGGCGTGGCGCGAGTGTGCGAGGCCTGCGGCTTGCTAAGGTCGCTGTCGCCGGTAAACGCGCCGTGCCAGCGTTCGGAGGCTACGATCAGCCCTCCAACCATGAAGGCCACCACGCAGATATACAACCAAGTCACAAAAAACCCTTCGTTGGGTGGAATGTACGGAACACACCATTATGTACAGTGCGTGTAACGTTCTTGTATGCGAGGGATAAGCAAGTGCAAGCCAGCCACACAGAACGTAACAACAACCAGCGCTTAACCACGCGCACAGAATGGACTGATTGTAATGCTATCCCCAAGTTTACTAGGGGCAAACCATGCGCAGTCCGGCAAACATTTTTAGATAACGTCAGAAAGGCGCCGGGTCGCCGGATCATACCGATGACCAGGCCCACTGAAGTCGACTTTCCTGCCTCTCACTAAAAATTAGGGACGGAAGAATTTTGCTTAAAAAAAAGCCCGAGATCGTAAGATCTCGGGCTAAATCCACCAAAGGAGGAGGGTGGAGGAGACAACCGGGGCATGTTGAGGTGAACACTGCATCAGGTTCGACCGCTACGCATCGGGGTGACTCACCGCGCCGACTGCGTTTTCAACATCCATGTACGAATATTAGCGCATCGTTTTGTGCGATGCAAGATATTTTTTGGGGTGATGTATTTACCGGGTTTTCGCGTTGCAAATTCGCGTCACCCCTGATCAATGCGGCGTAATTATTGGGTTACAGGTCAGACAGGGTTTGTAGCAAAAGGGTAAACCCTTGAGGATTTACCCTATAAAACTCAAGCACTTATATGCGCGTAATCCAGATGCCCGCGATGCTTTTTCGTGATCAATGGTGCGTCGCAGCAATACTGTATCAGGTCATCAAAGCCGATACGCGGTCGTCGTCATGACCCGGGACATGGCGCGCATCAATCCTCGCACCGGCGCAGGCAGGGAAACACCCCCCGCATTTTCCGCGTTGGCGCGGTGCTGAGCCTCGTCGGCCTTCATTTTGTTCACAATCTCACGCGAGCGCTGATCCGTGTCGGGAAGGCTGCTCAAATGCCCGTCGAGGTGCTCTTCGACTTGGCGCTCGGTTTCCGCCATAAAGCCCAGATTGCGCGCGGTGCCGGCATAGCTGGCCAACATTCCCAGCGTAAATGAGCCCGCATACCAAACCGGGTTGAGCAAACTGGGGCGGCTGCCGAGCTCTTCGAGGCGTTGGGAACACCAGGCCAAATGATCGACTTCCTCGGCGGCAGCGTCGAGCAACAACGCTTTGACCGGCGCCTCGCGGCAAACTGCCGCCTGGCCTCGGTAAAGTGCCTGCGCGCAAACCTCACCCACATGGTTGACACGCATCAGGCCCGCCGCGTGGCGCTTTTCCCGGTCGGACAAGGCGGGATTCGGTTCTGGTGCCTCGGCCGGATAAGGGCGTGACGCGGTCGCCGCACCCGTCAACACACGCAACGCTCGATCGACTTCAGCAAACAAAGGGTCAAGTGGGCCGCGCCGGCGGGAAAACGGAGCAAAATCAGACAACGTGGGAACAGCAGACATGAACGAGACTCCTGAGTAACTTCCCCACCCTGCGATAGGCTGGGACTGTCCTGCATACTAGGGATTGTACGGAAACAGAGAAACGCAATCTCCCAAGGCAAGAACGGTCGGCGGACGCGATCTGGCCTGCCTCGACCGGGGTAGGTCCGACCTGTGCACCACCGGTTATCATCACTCTTTGCTTGCGAATTACCCACAAGGAATTTTTCTCATGGATTGCACGATCAACTGGGGTGGCCCGGACGGCATGCTCTTCGTGGCCCAAACGGGCAGCGGTCATATTGCCACCATGGATGGCGCGGTCGAAGGGGGTGGCAACGATCTGGCGCCCCGACCGATGGAACTGCTCTTGGCGGGTACCGGCGGCTGCACGGCTTACGATGTCGTCTTGATCCTTAAGCGCGGCCGTCATGCCGTGTCGGGCTGCAGCGTCAAACTATCCGCCGAGCGCGCCGACACCGACCCCAAGGTCTTCACCCGCATTCACTTTGCGTTCACGGTCACAGGTAAAAACCTGCCGCGTACCGCCGTCGAGCGCGCGGTGCAGTTGTCGCATGAAAAATATTGCTCGGCCTCCGCGATGCTGGAAAAAACGGCAGAACTGACCTTCTCGGTAGAGATCGTCGACCCCCAGGAAACACCGGCCGCCTAAAAAAGGCAGCCGCAGAAAAACCGCTCCTCGACCGCCCCACCGCCACGCCCGCTTTGCCGGGCGGAACGCTATGAAACAATACCTCTCGCTCATTCAATCCATCCTCGACCATGGTGCATGGCAGGAAAACCGCACAGGTGTGCGCACGCTGTCGCTTCCCGGCGCGGCACTGCGTTTTGACCTGCAACAAGGGTTCCCTGCCGTTACCACCAAAAAACTGGCGTTCAAATCGGCGATCGGCGAATTGGTAGGGTTCATGCGCGGCGCGCGTAGCGCGGCCGACTTTCGGGCGCTGGGGTGCAAAGTCTGGGACCAGAATGCCAATGACAATGCCGCGTGGCTAGCCAATCCGTATCGCGAAGGACCCGACGACCTGGGTCCGGTCTACGGCGTGCAATGGCGGCAGTGGCCCGCCTACAAGTTGCTGCCCCGCACGAACACCGGACAAATCCAGGATGCGTTGAGCCGAGGCTACCGGCAGGTCGCCGAGCCTGACGAAAACGGGGTAGCCCACGTGTTGCTTTATAAGGCGGTGGACCAGTTGCGCCAGTGCCTGGATACCATCCACAGCAACCCTCAAGATCGCCGCATTCTGTTTCACGGCTGGAACTGGGCACAGATCGAAGAGATGGCGCTGCCGCCGTGCCACTTGCTCTATCAATTTCTGCCCAACGCCAGTACGCGCGAAATCTCGCTGTGCTTGTATATCCGCTCTAACGATGTGGGGTTGGGTACGCCGTTCAACCTCACAGAAGGCGCTGCGCTGCTGCATCTGGTTGGTCGGCTGACTGGCTATAAGCCGCGCTGGTTTTCGTATTTCATCGGCGATGCGCACATCTACGAAAATCACTTGCCGATGCTGCGCGAGCAACTGACGCGCGAGCCCTACGAAGCGCCCCAACTGGTCTTGAGTGATCGTATTCCGGATTACGCCATAACCGGGAACTACGAACCGCAGTGGCTGGAACAAGTCATACCCACGGATTTCTCGCTCGAAGGCTACCAACACCACCCCGCGTTGACCGCGCCGATGGCGGTATAACGCGCGATCCCCAAGCAGATACCATGTCCCCGCGCCTGACTCTCATCGTCGCCTACGCCGATAATCGCACCATTGGTCGCGACAACACCCTGCCCTGGAAACTGCCGGGCGATCTCGCCCATTTCAAACGCACCACGTTAGGCAGCCCCATCATCATGGGCCGCAAAACCTGGGAGTCATTGGGACGGCCGCTGCCAGGTCGCACAAACGTCGTTGTCAGCCGCAATGCGGACTATGCGGCCGAAGGCGCCGTGGTCACGCCAACCCTGCCAGCCGCAATCGAAGCCTGCGGCGATGTCGATGAGGCGTATGTCATTGGGGGGGCACAGATCTATGCACAGGCTCTGCCACTGGCGCAACGCGTGATCGCCACCGAGGTCCATGCGCAAATCCAGGGCGATGCGTTCTTTCCACCGTTGCCCGACGAGGATTGGCACGAGATTTCTCGCCAACCCCAAGCGGCTGAAAACGGCTATGCCTACGATTTTGTGGTGTACGAACGTCGCACGTGATCGCGGTAGGTATTGCCCCTGATTCGGCAGCGGCCGCACAGACGCACAGGCGCGCTAACCCTTGCCTGTTCTTGCGCGCGCCAAGAATTGCCATAGCTGCGGTGCCTGAGAATACGCGACGTTAAAACGTATCCAGGGAACATCGGCCTCGCCAGGGTCGAAGTAAGATCCCGGCGCCAGCCAGATGCCGTCTTTCAACGCCCCCTCGGCCAACGCATTCGCGCCTTGCGTCGGGTCTGGCGCAAAGCCCTGCGCGGCATCTACCTCGGGCAAACGCGCCCACAGAAACAAGCCCGCCTGCGGTCGCGCCCAGACCTGCATGTCCAATGCGTCCATCTGCTGGGACACCACGGCATGCGCCTGCGCCAGACGTTCACGCGTGCGCACGATGTGTGCACGAAAGCGCCCTTCGCGTATCACCTGATACACCACGCGCTCCATGATTTCGGGAGACGTCAGCCCGACGGCCATCTTGGTTCGGGCGAGATCGCGTATCAAATCCCGGTGCGCGGCGATGTAGCCCACTCGGACCGACGGGCTGATGACTTTGGAATAGCCACCCAGATAGACCACTCGCTGCGCACCGTCGAGCGCTGCCAACAGCGGCGCCGCGCCCGACATCAATTCGCGGGAGATATCATCCTCGATCACCCAAAAATCATGTTGTTGTGCCGTCTGCAGCACCTGGAACGCATTCGCCATACTCATGACCGCGCCCGATGGATTTTGCAGCACGGTATTGACGAACAAGGCACGCGGCCGATGTGTCGCCGCGGCATGCGCCAGCGCCTCGCAATCCAGACCCGCTACCGTGCACGGCACGCCGACGACGCGCACCCCCGCCAAACGAAGCAGCGGCAGCAAATTCGCATAACAGGGCTGCTCGACCAACACCGTATCCCCGGGCCGCAGCAGTGTACGAATCACCAAGTCCAGACCGTGCGTCACACCATGGGTAAGCACCACTTGATCCATCGCCACGTCCAGACCGTGCGTTGCCAGCGCGACCGCAACTGCTTCACGCAGCGGTGCATAACCGTAGGGGTGCCCATAGCCCGCAATACGCAGCGCCGGCACACGCCCCAGATGCCGCAGCGCCAGGTGCAAGCCTTCCTGGTTCAGCCACTCGCCCGGCAACCACCCGCAGCCGGACTTGATGGAGATGGATTGATCCGCATAAATGTCTGACAACAACCAAGCCGCGCTTCGCCGGGGGGGCTGCCAAGACGTCGGCATCGACTCGGTGCCGGCCTTGATCCTGGGCGCCACCCGATAACCGGCCCCCTGTCGGGCCGCCAACCACCCCTGCGCCGCCAGGCGGCTATACGCGCCCGCGACCGTAAACGTGCTGAGCTGATACTGGCGGGCAAACTCACGTACCGACGGCACCGGCATACCAGGACGCAGCGTCTGCGCCTGAATCGCGGACACGTAGGCATCAACCACCTGGTCCACCAGGGTGGGTCTCTGATTACGCGTACGAATCGGCTGAAAATCAATCATGGCAAGAATAAAAATGACGTTGCCCGCGGCCTGCGAGCCGCTGGGAGGCGGCGTTCTCAGAGTTAACTATACAGTTAATAGATTATGACCAATACAGTTATCAATATTTGGATGAATTGTATATTTTCATCCTGACGCCACACGCTCAGAATGGATAGCGTCCTGCCGCGCACCTATCCCTCGCCGCGTCAATGTCGGCGCACCGCGCAGATCTACCTGGAGTCCGTCTCATGAATGCCCCCCTGCCCGATCTGTCCCACCTGTGGATGCCCTTTACGGCCAACCGCCAGTTCAAAAATCAGCCACGCCTGTTGGCCAGCGCCAAAGGGATGCATTACACGTCGGTAGACGGACGCCAGATCCTGGACGGCACGGCCGGCCTGTGGTGCGTGAATGCCGGCCATTGCCGCGAAGAAATCGTACAGGCGATTGCCACCCAAGCGGGCGAGATGGACTACGCGCCCGGTTTTCAGCTTGGTCACCCCCTTGCCTTCGAAGCCGCCACAGCAGTCGCCAGTCTCATGCCTGAAGGCATGGACCGCATCTTCTTCACGAACTCGGGCTCGGAGTCCGTGGATACCGCCCTGAAAATTGCCCTGGCTTATCACCGCGCCCGTGGTGAAGGCCAGCGTACGCGCCTGATTGGCCGCGAACGGGGTTATCACGGCGTCGGGTTTGGCGGCATCTCCGTCGGCGGTATTTCGCCCAACCGCAAAACCTTCTCCGGGGCGCTGCTACCCGCGGTTGATCATCTGCCCCACACGCACAACCTGGAACAGAACGCTTTCTCCAAGGGCCAACCCGCCTGGGGTGAGCAATTGGCCGACGATCTCGAACGCATCGTCGCGCTGCACGACGCCTCCACGATTGCCGCCGTCATTGTCGAACCCATGGCAGGATCGACGGGCGTGCTCATTCCGCCCAAAGGCTATCTGGAGCGTCTGCGCGCCATCACCGCGAAATACGGCATCCTGTTGATTTTCGACGAAGTCATTACCGGCTACGGTCGACTGGGCGCCGCCACCGCCAGTGAATTTTTTGGCGTGACACCCGATCTGATCGCCATGGCCAAGGGCATCAGCAACGCCGCCGTGCCTGCGGGCGCCGTCGCCGTCAAACGTGATGTGCATGACGCCGTCATCAACGGCGCGCAAGCGGGTATCGAGTTTTTCCATGGCTATACCTACTCTGCCCACCCCCTCGCCGCTGCCGCCATCCTGGCTACGCTTGATATCTACAAGCGCGAACAGCTCTTTAAGCGCGCACGCGAACTGTCGCCCACGTTTGAAGCCGCGGCGCACGCGCTCAAAGATGTACCCAACGTCATTGACATTCGCAGCCTCGGTCTCGTCGCCGGCATCGAACTCTCTCCGCGCGACGGCGCACCTGGCGCGCGCGCTGCCGAAGCCTTCCAGAAATGCTTCGACAACGGCCTCATGGTTCGCTATACCGGCGACACCTTGGCCGTCTCGCCTCCGTTGATCATTGAGGCATCGCAAATTACCGAACTTTTCCAAACCATCAGAAATGTCCTGACAGAAATCGCCTGAACGAGCGATACGTCTCACGAAGAAGCCCCAAAGAGGGGCTTCTTCGCCTTCCGCCTTACCAGAACGCAACGGTATCCGGGCAAAGCCTTATTGCCCAACCCTTGTATCTTCCGCAGAATCCCCTTAGTTAACTCTTGAACACCTATCAACAACGCACGGCCTTTACATGAAGGATGGCTCCGATGCGCATCGGGATCGGCGGGTTCCAGCACGAAACCAATACTTTTGCACCCTCTCGCGCCACATGGGAAGAATTCGCTGACAAGGGCGGGGGCTGGCCAAAACTGGTCTCCGGCGCAGCATTATTCGATGCCGTAGCCGGCGCAAATATCCCCGTCGCCGGTTTCATCGACGCCATGCAGGCCCATGCGCTGCTCCCCACGACCTGGGCCGCTGCGAGCCCCTCCGGTTATGTCACTCGCGACGCCTACGAGCGCATTAGCGGCATGATTCTTGACGGTCTGAAGCAAGCGATGCCCCTGGACGGTGTTTATCTGGACTTGCACGGCGCCATGGTGGCGGAACACCACGACGACGGCGAAGGAGAACTCTTGCGTCGAGTGCGCGCACTGGTCGGCCCCACCGTGCCGATCGTGGCCAGCCTCGACCTGCATGCCAACGTCACGCGCGCCATGATTGCGCATGCCGACAATCTCGTGTGCTATCGCACCTATCCACACATCGACATGGCCGAGACCGGCCAGCGTGCAGCGCAGTTGCTCGATCGTCGCCTTGAGGGGATGCCGCGTCCCTACGTGGCCCTGCGCAATATTCCGTATTTGATCTCGTTGTGCTGGCAATCGACGGACATCGAACCCGCGAATAGTCTGTACCAGTTGCTCGATGATCTCGAATCCCGTGAACCCACTGTCAGTCTGTCATTTGCCACGGGTTTTCCGGCGGCGGATTTTCCGGAATGTGCACCCGCCGTCTGGGCATACGGCGATACCCAAGCAGATGCTGATGCGGCGGCCAATACGATGCAACGCGCCGTCCTGAATGCGGAAGACGATTTCGGCGGCAAGATTCTGACCGCTGATGAAGCCGTACAAACGGCGCTGTCCCTGGCAAGCACCAGCACACGTCCCATCATCATCGCCGATGTTCAGGATAATCCCGGCGCGGGAGGCAGCTCTGACACGACGGGTATTCTGCGTGCATTGATACGTCACGGCGCAAGCAATGCCGCTATCGGCCTTATTGTGGATCCGGCCGCGGCATTGGCCGCCCATCGTGCCGGCGCCGGAAACACGGTTCGCATCGCACTGGGCGGGCACTCGGGCATCCGTGATGATGCCCCTATCGAAGCCGATTACGTCGTCGAAAAAATCTCTGATGGACGCTTCGATACGCACGGCGCGTTTTATCGGGGCTTTCACATGGATCTGGGTCCCAGCGCCTGCCTGCGCATCAACGACGTGCGCATTATCGTTGCATCAAACAAAGTGCAAATGGCGGACCAGGAAATGTTCCGTTTTGCCGGCATCGAACCCACGCGTCAGGCCATACTTGTCCTGAAAAGCTCGGCGCATTTTCGGGCTGACTTTACGTCTATCGCGCAAACCATCTTGGTCTGCTCGTCGCCGGGGTCCATGTTGATGGACGCCGCACAGCAACCATGGACACGACTGCGCCACGGCATCAGAATGTCGCCTTGCGGTCCTGCTTTTTCAGCCAATTCGGCAACCGTCTGAGCAGCGCCGCACCGGCGATGCCATCGAATCATGCGGCCGCTCCAACGCCGTTCTACAACCGAAAGGAGAGTTTCATGTTGAAGTTTGTTCGTGCGGCCGTCTTGGCCGGTGCAACAGTCTTGGCAATGAGCAGCGTGGCACAGGCTGAAACCGTTATCCGGGCAGTCATGCACTCTCCCCTGCGCCTGACCGATCCCCACGCCACGACCGCCTACATCACGACGTGGCATGGCTACATGATTTACGACACGTTGCTGGCCACCGACGCCAACAACAAGATCCAGCCGCAGATGCTCGAAAAATGGAACGTCTCGGACGACGGCAAAACCTACACGATGACGCTGCGGGCCGGTCTCAAGTGGCATGATGGCAAGCCCGTCAAAGCCGAAGACTGTGTCGCCTCTATCAAGCGCTGGGCGGCCAACGACGGCATGGGACGCACGCTGCTGAAGTTCGTCTCCAGCATCGACGTGATCGACGACCAGAGCTTTCGCATCGTCATGACCGAGCCCACGGACCTGGCGTTGCGCGCGTTGTCCAAGCCCACCGGCACTGCGGCGTTCATGATGCCCAAACGTGTCGCCGAGACACCGATCGGCACGCCCATCACGGACATGACGGGTTCGGGCCCCTTCAAAGTCGCCGAGTTCAAGCCGGGCGTCACCACGGTCTACGTTAAAAACACCGACTACGTGCCTCGCAAAGAACCCGCCAGCGGCCTGGCAGGCGGCAAAGTCGTCAACGTAGACAAAGTCGTCTGGAATGTCATGCCCGATGCCCTGACCACGGCCAACGCCCTCATGGGCGGCGAACTCGATTATGTCGAGCAGTTCCCGTACGACCTGCTTCCCATGCTGGACGGTAACGACGAATTCAAAGTCGAATCGCTCAGCCCGGTCGGGTACTTCACGATGTATCGCTTTAACTTCAAATACCCGCCCTTTGACAACAAGAAAATCCGTCAGGCCGCTATGTACGCCATTGGCCAGGAAGACGTGATGAAGGCCCTGGTCGGCAATCCCAAGTATTACCAGACCTGCGCCTCGCTATGGGGTTGCGGTACACCATTCGAAACCGATATAGGCAAAGACATGGTCGTACCCTCCAACATCGAAAAAGCCAAGGCGCTGCTAAAAGAAGCCGGCTACGACAACACGCCCATTCTGGTCATGCACGCCACCGACGTGGGTACCCTCAGCCCGCAACCTGTCGTCATGGCCCAGGCCCTGCGCAAAGCCGGCTTTAACGTGAACCTGGCCGCCATGGACTGGCAGACGGTCGCCACGCGTCGCGCCTCCAAGGCCGCGCCGGATGCGGGTGGCTGGAACGTGCACAATACCAACTGGTATGCGACCGACATCATGGATCCCGTGCGCTCCGCCCCGGCTGCGGCCAACGGTGACAGCGCCTGGTTTGGCTGGCCCGACTTTCCTGAAATCGAGGCCCTGCGCACGAAGTTCGCGCTGACGTCCGATCCGGCCGAGCAAAAGAAAATCGCCGACGAAGTCCAGCGCATCGGCATCGAAGAGGGCCTGTATGTTCCGTTGGGCCAAATGTCCGTCCCGACGGCATACTCAACCAAGCTGAGTGGGCTGGTGCACGCGCCCATCATGGCGTTCTGGAACGTCAAGAAAGCGCCTTGAAAAGGCAAGCCTGGACATGCTGGTTTTTATTCTGCGTCGACTACTGGCCACGATCCCGGTTCTGATCCTGGTGGCCGTCGTCGTCTTTGCGATCCTTCGTCTCAGCCCCGGGGACCCGGCCGCCATCATGGCCGGGGATGCCGCGACCGCTGAACACATTCAACAAATCCGTCAGGTCATGGGGCTGGATCAACCCCTGATCAAACAGTTTTTCCTGTGGACGGGCCGATTATTGCAAGGTGACTTTGGCACCTCGTTGATGTCGGGCGTGCCCGTCAGCCAACTGATCGGACAGCGCATGGAACCCTCGCTCAGTGTGGCCGTACTGACCCTGCTGTTCACACTGATCGTGGCGATACCACTCGGGATACTGGCCGCATGGAAACAAGGCCGTTTGCTTGATCGCATGGTCATGGGCTTTTCGGTGCTGGGTTTTTCGGTGCCGGTCTTTGTGACGGGTTATCTGCTGATCTGGGTCTTTGCCCTCGAACTGGATTGGTTCAAGGTTCAGGGGTATACGCCGCTGTCGAGCGGTTTCTGGCCCTTTCTGCATCGCCTCATTTTGCCATCGCTCGCCCTGTCGACCATCTACGTCGCGCTGATCGCGCGGATCACCCGCACCAGCGTCATCGAGGTCATGGGCGAAGACTTCATCCGCACGGCGCGCGCAAAAGGCCTTGGCGAAACCGGGGTGTTGCTGGGACACGCCTTACGCAATGCCGCGGTACCGATCGCAACCATCATCGGCGTCGGCATTGCCCTGTTGATCAGCGGCGTCGTCGTCACTGAATCCGTTTTCAATATTCCGGGTCTGGGACGCCTGGTCGTCGAGGCGGTCCTCGCGCGTGACTATCCTGTCATCCAGGGGCTGACGCTGTTCTTCGCCTTTGTTTATGTATTTATCAATTTGATCGTCGATTGCGCCTACACGCTGTTCGACCCGCGTATCAGGTATTGACGATGACCAAACCGACCAACCCCGTTTCTGCCCAAGCGCCAAATGCTCTCCCGCCGTCCACGGCCTGGCTGCGCGTGCGCCAGGGCCTGAAAAGCTGGCCCGTATTGCTAGCGCTGGCGATACTCCTGATGATTGTCGCCACCGCCATCCTGGCGCCGTGGGTGGGGACCACAGACCCCATCGCCATCGATCCAGGCAACCGGCTCAAACGTCCATTCACGGTTTCGTTCCTGGGGACCGATGCGTTTGGCCGGGACCTCTGGTCGCGTGTCGTGTACGGCGCCCGCATTTCGCTCATTGCCGGCCTGGGCGCGGCGGTCATCAGTGTCGTCCTGGGATTGATCATCGGCGTGACGGCGGGATGGTTTCGCCGACTCGACGGTCTTATCATGCGCACGATGGACGCCATCATGGCGATCCCGGGCATCTTGCTGGCGATTTCTCTGGTGGCCGTTACCGGGGCCAGTCTGACCACGGTGCTGGTCGCCATCACGATCCCGGAAATCCCCCGGGTCGTACGATTGGTGCGCGGCCAGATCCTCAGCGTGCGCGGCGAGCCCTATGTCGAGGCCGCGCTGGCCCTGGGCACCCCGCTGCCATTGCTGTTATGGCGTCATATGGTGCCCAGCACGATCGCGCCGCTGACCGTGCAAGGCACCTACGTTTTCGCATCGGCCATGCTGACCGAGGCCATTCTCAGCTTTCTGGGCGCCGGCATACCGCCCGAGATCCCGTCCTGGGGCAACATCATGTCCGAAGGCCGCATGTACTTTCGTATGCTGCCCGGCCTGATTCTGTTCCCCGGCCTGTTCTTGTCGCTGACAGTATTGAGCGTCAACATCCTGGGAGACGCCCTGCGCGATGCGCTGGACCCCAAAATGGCACGCAGGATCTAACGTCATGGCCTATACCCCGCATCCTCCCCCCGGCGATACCACCGATGCCGTCCTGGCGATCCGTAATTTGTCGGTTGCCGTCATCGGTGCCAGCCAGCAGGTCGTGCGCAATCTGAGCCTGGATGTCCATGCCGGCGAAACGGTCTGCGTCGTCGGCGAGTCAGGTTCGGGAAAATCAGTCAGCTCGTTAGCCGTCATGGGCTTGCTGCCACAGGGCGTGCTGCAACCCAGCGGCGCCATTCGTGTCGAAGGCGAGGACGTCCTGAGCGCCACGCCGAAACGCTTGCGCGAATTGCGCGCCACCCGCATGGCCATGGTGTTTCAAGAACCCATGACGGCGCTCAATCCCGTCCACACGGTCGGCGCCCAGGTCGATGAGGTTCTGAGGCTCCATCGCCGCATGTCCCGCTCGCAACGGCGCAACAAGGTCCTGGACATGTTCCGTTCCGTGCATTTGCCGGACGTCGAGCGCATCTACGACTCGTACCCGCATCAGTTGTCCGGTGGCCAACGCCAGCGCATCGTCATCGCAATGGCCCTCATTCTGGAGCCACGCCTGCTCATCGCCGACGAGCCCACGACCGCTCTGGATGTCACTACGCAAAAGCAAATCCTGGCGCTCATCAAAGAGCTGCAGACCAAACATCGCACCGCCGTGTTATTCATCACACACGATTTTGGCGTCGTCGCCGAGATCGCGGATCGCATTGTGGTCATGAATCGCGGCGATCTGATCGAGACGGGGACACGCGACGACATTCTGGCCCGCCCCCAACAAAGCTATACCCGCCGACTGGTGTCGTCCGTTCCCAGTTTGATTCCCCAACAGCGGCAGGCGCTGACAGGTACCCCCGTGCTGCGTGTCCAGGGTCTGGGCCGCGACTATGTCGATAAGCGCCCCTTTTGGGCCGGCGGCGCACGCAAAGTCCCCGCCGCGCAAGACGTCAATCTGATTTTGCACAAGGGCGAGATCCTGGGTATCGTCGGCGAATCGGGGTCAGGAAAGTCCACGGTCGCGCGTTGTATCCTGCGCTTGATCGAACCCTCGACCGGCAGTGTGCTGATGGGCAACGACGATATCGCTACCTTGTCCGGCGCTCAGCTTCACCCGGTACGCCAACGTATCCAGATCGTTTTTCAAGATCCCTATCGTTCGCTCAACCCGCGCCGCAAAATTGGCGAGTCCGTCATCGAAGGGCTGTTGAATTTTGGCGAGTCACGCGACAACGCAGTGGCCAAGGCAGTCGAAACGCTGCGGATTGTCGGGTTGGACGCCGACGCCATGCAACGCTATCCCCATCAATTTTCCGGAGGGCAGCGACAGCGTATTTGCATTGCTCGTGCCCTGGTCATGGAACCCGAGGTGCTCGTGGCCGACGAGGCCGTCTCGGCACTGGACGTCTCAGTCCAGGCACAAGTCCTGGAGCTCCTGGAACAAATCCGCCAACGCACTGGCGTGGGCGTGCTGTTCATCACGCACGACCTGCGAGTAGCCGCGCAAATCTGCGACACCATCCTCGTCATGCAACGCGGGCAAGTCGTAGAAACCGGCGCGGCCAACGTCGTGCTCACGCAGCCCGTCCATGATTACACGCGCACCCTGATCGACGCGGCCCCTGGACGGGACTGGGACTTTCAGCATTTTCGACCGCGCGCGGTGGCGTCACCCATCGCCACAAGTAACGCGTAGCCCCCACAAGCAACACAAAGGAACACGACATGCGCTGGCTGTTGGCAATGATCAAACATGAGACCAATACCTTTTCCCCGGTACCAACGCCGCTTGAGCGGTTTTTCCGTGGCAACCCCGAGATTCTGGCCGGCGAGCGCGCCATTCATGCCTACGAGAACACTGACAGCGGCCTGGGAGGCTATATCGAGATCGCGCGCCGCGAAGGCGCGGAAATCGTGGTGCCCGTCGCCGCGGAATCGTGGCCTAGCGCCCCTACCGACGCCGGCACGTACGACCGGCTATGCGGTCTCATCCTGGATGAAGTGCGGCATGGGGGATACGACGCGATTCTGCTGGACCTGCACGGCGCCATGGTGGCAGAAGGCGTCGAAGACGCCGAAGGCAATCTGCTGCGTCGCCTGCGCGAGATCGATCCCAACACACCTGTGGCGGTCACGCTGGACATGCATGCCAACATCTACGATGACATCGTACGCCATGCCACCGTCGTGACCGGTTTTCATACCTACCCACACATCGACATTCGCGCCGCAGGCGTACGCGCGGCCGACACCATTGCCCGCACCCTCAAAGGCGAAATTCGCCCGGTCATGACGTGGGCGAACAAGCCCATGCTGCCGCACATCATGTGCCAAGGCACCCATGCCGAGCCCAACAAGTCCCTCCAGGAACGCTGCAGGACGCTCGAGTCGCAAGGGGTGCTGGCCGCTTCCGTTTTCGTCGGTTTTCCTCATGCCGACATCAGCGAGGCTGGCCTGAGCGCCGTCATATGCACGGATGGCGACCTACCGGTCGCCGAACGCTATCGCGATGAACTCCTGGATGCCGCCTGGCAGGCGCGCGAACAGTGGGTTTTTCATTGTGAACCACTGTCGCCCGCCATCGCGCGGGCCAAGGCCATTGAACAAAGCGCCCACGCTGCGCCTTCGGCTGGCTGCCCCCCAGGGGGAAACGTTTTGCCTTGGGGCGGCCCGGCGGCAAAACAAGACCCCCACGCTGCGCCTTCGGCTGGCTGCCCCCCTGGGGGGAACGTTTTGCCTTGGGGCGGCCCGGCGGCAAAACAAGGCCCCGTCATTTTGCTGGATCACTTTGACAACACCGGCTCGGGCGGCACCATGGATACCACCGAGGTGTTGGCCGAAATCCTGCGTCAAGATTTAGACAACGTAGCGTTCTACGCCCTGTGCGATCCCGAAGCCGCACGCCAGGCCGCTGCCGCCGGTGTCGGCGCCGAAATCACCTTGCAAATGGGCGCCAAAGTCCCCATGCCGGCACTGAAACAGCAAAGCCAGACCCTGGCCGTAAAGGGTAGAGTCAAACTGGTTTTTGACGGTGTCTACGTAAACCGCGGCCCGATGTATCGCGGGGTGCGTAACGACACTGGGCTGACTGTCGTCTTCGATACAGGCAAAGTCGAGATTGTCCTCATTTCGCGCCACCAAGAGCCCTTCGATGTCAATTGCCTGCTTTCGGTGGGGATTGACCCGCTGCAGAAACGCTATGTCGCGCTGAAAAGCCGCATCCACTGGCGGGCGGGCTTTGCCGATATGGCCACCGAGATCATCGAGTGCACCGGTCTGGGAGTGACGACCTCGGACTACAGTCAAATTGAGTTCAAGCATGTACGGCGGCCAATTTACCCGCTGGATCCGCTATAACGTCCGCTCGCCGTTATACTTTCGCCCAGGCGGCTATCGCCCTCGTCGGGACAGGAGCACCCCTGTCCCGAATGCATTTCAACGAGAATCGGACACGACATGAAAAAGGCAGTAGGAATCACAGCGGGCGTGATCGTCATCGCAGTGGCAGGCTGGCTCGGCACCACCTGGTACACCGGCAAGCGCATCGAGGCAGAAGCACCGGCCCAAGTGACGCAGCTCAACGAAGAACTGGCGAAGATGCTGGGCCACACAGGCTTTGGCGTCGTCGTCGATCAAATGTCCTACGAACGCCATTTTTTCAGCAGCGACGTCCGTTATGGCATCAAACTGACCGCAGTGCCCGGCGATGAAGAGCCGCCCAAGCAGCGGGTCGAAATCGTTGCCCATGTTGAGCACGGCCCCTTCGCCAAGAGCGCACTCGCACGCGGACAATGGGCCCCCAAGCTGGCCTTCATTCATTCCCAGGTTGCGTCAACGGATGACCTCAAACCCGTATTCGAGCTGACCAAGGGTGTTTCCCCCCTGGTTGCAGATACCGTCGTGTCCTATAACGGCGATACCGACGGCTCCGCGACGGTCGCACCGTTCGAGTTCACGGAAGACGGGCAATCGATCAAGTTCAGCGGGGCCACGTCCGAAGGCAGATACCTGCGCGCCACCAAACAAAGCATCGGCACCGTCAACGTCGCCCAACTCGCGATCCGCGCCCTCGAAGACGAGGAACTGGTCAATGCGGAGCTCAACGGCATCTCGATGGATATCGATACCCGGATGGGCCAATTTGACTTCAGCATCGGCAAGTCCAGCGCCAAGATTGATGCCGTCAACATCGAAGTCCAACAGCAGACCATGGACGCTGCGACTGCGGCAGAAGAACAACCGGCCCAGGAGAATGCCGACCCCTCCGCCAGCACCGAACCGGGTGCAGAACAGAGCGTCGAACCGAGTACCGGACAGGGCACCGAAGATCAGGCCTCCGCCGCCGGCGACAAGACCCGTATCGAACTGAAAGATTTGGGTTATACCGTCGACCTCTCGGAAAGCGGCTCCAATCTGGCGATCGCAGCCGGGTATCAAATCGGCAGCATCCTGGTCAACGGCAGTGATTTCGGCAAAGGAAACGCCACGATCAAAGCCGATAAGATCGATGGCAAGGCCGCCTCCGCACTCTCGAAGATTTACAACGAGATGTTGAATGAAATCGCCGAACAGAAAGTAGAGGAAACAGACAGCGCCAAGGCCGACGCACGTCTTATCGAGACCACGAATCAAGTCATCCAGCTCTTGGCCGCGAATCCGACCTTGCGTGTCGATCCTTTCGTATGGCAAACCGCCAAGGGCGAAAGCAATTTGAAGCTGGCCATCGATTTGACCAAACCCGAAAGCCTGGTGCCCGGTCAGGAATTGCCGTCCAATTACGAACAACTGCTGCAGGAAGCGATCAAGTTGATCGACCTGAAGGTCAACGTGTCCAAGCCCATGCTGCAAGATCTGGCTACCCGATATATGGAACGCCAAGGCATCGAGGCCACGATGGCGGCCGAACAAGCCGCGGACCAGGTCAATTCGATGGCGGGGATGGCGGAAATGTTCGGCATCGCCAAAACCGAAGGCGGCAACATGGTGACGACGTTCCACTATGCTGACAACAAGGCCCAGTTGAATGGCGAAGAAATTCCCGTCGACGAATTGTTCGGCACCCTGCTGAGCAGCATTGCAGAGACCGACGACGCCGAAGAAGAAAACACATTGCTGAGCACGCTGGATCCATCCGACATCGCCGCCGCCATCGAGGAGGCAGGCTACGCCTACGAACTCGCAACGTCGGAGAACGGTAGTCCGGTGCTGAAAATCCAGGGCCTTGAAAACGAGGACGACAAGGCGGAGATTGTGTTCGGTGAATGTGAGGACGAGTCGTCCTGCGGTGACATGCGCATGCGTATCGCCGTCAAAACGCCCAGCCCCGTACCTCTGAACGTACTGAACAACTGGAACGCCGACTATGTCACGGGCCGCGCCTATTTGGATAACGAGCGCAACGCCGTCTTCGAAGTCTATGTCAGCGCCTACGGCGGCATCGGCGCAACCAACGTACGCACGTTGGTTTATATGTTCATGGATGCCGTGGCCGGTTTCCCGGCACACGTCAGAGGTGGCATGGCGCAGTAATCCCTGCCTTCGTGCCGCCGCCCAGCGGCGGCACGTCAAAAATGGCACGCATCAATCCATCAGATCGCGCCACTTCACCATGCGCTCGCCCAAGTCGAGCACTTCTCCATCCACACTGAAGCGACCATCGCCCTAGTGGTGGATCAGCCGAGTTTCCTGCCGCACAGGATGGCGATCAATCGGTGAAATCGGTGGCATCCGACGCACCGCGCCAAGCATCCAGATCCTGGCGCACGGTCTGCATCTTCTGCTCGGCCAGCGTATTGGCGATTTTGCCGGCAAACAGATGGACGGGCGGTTCGGCGACGCTGGCTGCCTGCAGAATCAGGGTCGCCAGTTTCTCGGGATCGCCCGCCTGCTGCCCATCCAGTCCATCAAGGTGCAGGTCCAGCGAGGCCTGAGCCTCGGTGTAATCGGCGATCGAACGCTCGGCCACGACCAAGCTGTCCTTGGACAGAAAGCCCGTGCGCACCGGCCCGGGGTAAACCACGGTCGCCTTGATGCCCAGTTCGGCTACTTCGGCAGCCAGCGTTTCGGTCAGCCCCGCCAAGGCGAATTTGCTGCCGACATAGCTACCCCAACCGGCATAGCTGCCTTGAAAGCCGACGATAGAGGCTACGTTGAAGAGATGCCCGCTTCGCTGCTGGCGCAGATGCGGCAAGGCATGGCGTAGCACGCGCAGCGGCGCGAACACATTGACCTCGAAATTGCGGCGCAGTTCGGCATCGGTGAGCGCCTCGATCGTGCCCTGCTGGCCGTAGCCGGCATTGTTCACCACACAGTCGATACGGCCAAAGGTGGCGATGGTTTTCTCGATGGCGGCCTGCACACTCGCCTCGCTTCCCAGGTCGACTTCCAGTGCCAGCAGGCGTGCACGGTCCTCGCCAAGCGCTTGGCGCAAGCTGCTCAGGGTACGTGAGGTGGCGATCACGCCGTCGCCGTTGGCCAGCGCCTGACGAGCCAGGGACAGGCCGATGCCGCGTGCGCCACCGGTGATGAACCAGACCTTTGAGCTCTGTGTTTGCTGTGGCATGTATTGATACTCCTTGTTGTCCCATGACGCCCGAATACGACGGTGCAGGGGATGAATGAACAAGGTGAAATCGTAAGCATGCCGAGCGGATCGGACTAGCTGCAAGGCTCTTGGATCATTGCCTATTCCTATTTTATATATTCGTTCTGGATCAAAATTTATGCGACGATATGGATACTTCCTATTTTTTAAATGACTCCCACCATGAGCGCCGTCGAGCAAGACACGTCAAGGCAGACCGAAATGGCCGCGCTGATCCAACAGCTTGCCCCTCAAGAGGGCCATACGCGGTCTCTACTTGACGGCGTGCGCCTGATGCGTGCCGACCGCTCGCTGGGGCGCACGCCGGTGCTATATGAGCCAAGCATCGTGATCGTTTGCCAGGGCCACAAACGCGGCTACCTAGCGGATCAGGTGTACCACTACGACCCCCAACACTACCTCGTACTGTCGGTACCGCTGCCGTTCTCTACCGAGACCGAAGCCACCCCTGAAGAACCGCTCCTGGCGGTTTCCGTAAAGCTGGACATGACCGCGGTGGCCGACCTCGTCATTGAGGTGGATCATCGCAACAACACATCAGCCACCGCGCCCGTGGGCATCGTTTCTACGCCACTGGACACTGCGCTGGCCGATGCGACAGTGCGCCTGCTCAGGGCATTGCGCTCACCAATCGAAGCCAGAGTATTGGGGCCGTCCATCGTGCGGGAAGTGTGCTTTCGCGTGTTGATGGGCGCGCAAGGCGGGGCCATCAGGGCCGCGCTGGCCAGCCATGGCAATTTCGGCCGGATCGCTCGCGCCTTGCGGCGCATCCACAGCGACTATGCCCAGTCGCTGAACGTCGCTTCGCTGGCAGGCGAAGCAGGACTGAGCATCCCCGCTTTCCATGCGCATTTCAAGGCGGTAGCCGCCACTTCGCCGATCCAGTACATCAAGTCAGTGCGGTTACATCAGGCGCGGTTGTTGATGATCCGCGATGATCTCACCGCTGCGGGGGCAGCCGTGCGTGTCGGCTATGAGAGCGCGTCGCAGTTCAACCGCGAATTCAAGCGGCTCTTTGGCCGCAGCCCAGGGGAAGAGGCGCGAGAAATGCGTTCGGCCTTCGCGCTCATGGCACCCGCGCAACTCGAAGCAGTGGCCGTGACGCATTGATACAGGGGCCTCAGGTAAAGGGCAGCACGCAAGATTACTCGGCAGTCAATGCCCAGCAACATCATGGACGGCCCGACAGCAAAAAAAGCCCGCCGAGTTTTATTTCGGCGAGCTTTTTTTACATTGATCTAACGCGATGCGTTCAGATCAGACCAACAAAGCGTCAGGCATAGGCCTCGATAGGCAAACACGCGCACACGAGGTTGCGGTCACCATAGGCATTATCCACACGAGCCACGGGCGGCCAATACTTCGCCTCGCGCAAGGACTCGACCGGGTACGCCGCCTGCTGACGCGGGTAGTCATGCAGCCACTCCTCTGCCAGCAGCATCTGCGCCGTGTGCGGTGCGTTCTTCAGCACGTTGTCGTCACGATCACGCTCGCCACGTTCGATCTGCGCGATTTCTTCGCGGATGGCGATCATCGCGTCGACAAAGCGATCCAGCTCCAACAGGCCTTCGGACTCTGTCGGCTCGACCATCAGCGTCCCCGCTACCGGAAAGCTCATAGTCGGTGCATGAAAGCCATAGTCCATCAAACGCTTGGCGATATCCTCGGCGCTGATACCACTGGTGTCTTTCAGCGGACGTACGTCCAAAATGCATTCGTGCGCGACACGACCGTTGCGACCGGCGTACAGCACGGGGTAATGATCGCGCAAACGGGCAGCGAGATAGTTCGCATTCAGAATGGCCATTTCCGTCGCGCTACGCAAGCCGTCGGCGCCCATCAAAGCGATATAGGCAAACGAAATCGGCAAGATGCTGGCCGAGCCAAACGGCGCCGCCGACACCGGTCCAACGCTCGCCTCACCGTTCAGCTTGCCCTGCGCGTTGAGCACGCCCGGCAGATACGGCGCCAGGTGCGAACGCACCGCTACCGGCCCAACGCCGGGGCCGCCGCCGCCATGCGGAATGCAGAACGTTTTGTGCAAATTCAGATGTGACACATCGGAGCCGAACTTTCCAGGCTGGGCCACGCCCACCATGGCGTTCATATTGGCACCATCCAGATATACCTGACCGCCGGCCTGATGCACCAACTCGCAAATCTGCGTAATGGACTCTTCGAATACACCATGGGTCGACGGATACGTGATCATCAGCGCGGCCAGGCGGTCACCCACCTGCTCGAGCTTGGCGCGCAGATCAACGAGATCGACGTTACCGTTGGCATCAGACGCGACCACCACCACGCTCATGCCCGCCAACTGGGCCGACGCCGGGTTGGTGCCGTGTGCGGACGCAGGAATCAGGCAGACATCGCGCTGCGATTGACCATTGGCCCGGTGATAACCCCGTATAGCCAATAGCCCGGCGTATTCTCCCTGCGCGCCCGAGTTGGGTTGCAGGCTGATATCGTCATAGCCCGTGATTTCGCACAACGCATCGGACAGGCGCTGCACGAGTTCGCGATAGCCTTTCGTTTGATCGACGGGCGCATACGGATGCATGAGGGCAAACTCGGGCCAGGTGATAGGAATCATCTCGGCTGTCGCGTTCAACTTCATCGTGCACGAACCCAGCGGGATCATGCTGCGATCCAACGCCAGATCCTTGTCGCACAGCTTGCGCAGATAACGCAGCATGTCGGTTTCCGATTGAATGCTCGAGAACACCGGATGCGACAAAATCGCGCCCTCGCGCTGCAGCGCGCTCGGGATGCCGCCTGCTGCCGTGGCATCCTGCGCCTCGATATCCAGCACCACGTCGTCTTTTTCGAGACCAGCAGCAAAGACATTCACCAATGCCTGCAAGTCGGCGGCTGTCACCGTTTCGTCCAGCGAAATCGCCAGGCGCGCGCCATCGACACGCCGCAGGTTAATGTGCGAGCACTCTGCCGCGACGACCAGGGCCGGCGTGGCCGCGCCCGTTTCCAACAACAGCGTGTCAAAGAACGTGTCGTTGACGACCTTGATCCCCAACTGGCCCAGTGCGGTGCGCAAAATGGCCGTATAACGCTGTACACGATTCGCAATGCGACGAATGCCTTCGGGACCGTGCCACACGGCATACAAGCCGGCCATCACGGCCAGCAGCACCTGAGCCGTGCAAATATTCGACGTTGCCTTCTCGCGGCGAATATGTTGTTCGCGGGTTTGCAAGGCCAGCCGCAACGCCGGATTGCCCTGCGCGTCTTTCGAGACACCGACCAGACGACCCGGCATATTGCGTTTGTACGCGTCTTTGCAAGCCATAAAACCCGCATGCGGGCCACCGAAACCAAAGGGCACGCCAAAACGCTGGGATGATCCGACGGCAATATCGGCCCCCCACTCGCCCGGCGGCGTCAACAATGCCAGCGCCAGCAAATCCGTCGCGCAAGCGACCACCGTGCCTTGCGCATGCGCGGCCTCGGTGAGTGCGCGGTAATCGGCAACCGATCCCAGGCTGTGCGGATACTGCAACAGCACACCAAAGCACGCCGGCAATCCGTCTGCCTCATCGCCCACGACGATCTCGATCCCCAAGCCTTCGGCCCGGGTACGAACAACCTCAAGGGTTTGCGGGTGGCAGTGCACCGACACAAAAAACACCGGGCTGGCCGATTTTGAGCCGCGACGCGCCAGCGTCATGGCCTCGGCCGCTGCCGTGCTCTCATCCAGCAACGACGCATTGGAAATGTCCAGGCCCGTCAGATCCGCCACCATCGTTTGATAGTTCAACAATGCCTCGAGGCGGCCTTGCGATATCTCGGGTTGATAGGGCGTATAGGCGGTGTACCACGCGGGGTTTTCCAGCACATTGCGCAACACGACATTCGGCGTATGCGTGCCGTAATACCCTTGGCCAATGTAATTGCGATAGACCTGATTGCGACCGGCCATGGCCTTCAGTTCGGCCAACACGTCAGGTTCGCTGCGCGACGCGGGCAGCGCCAACGGCGCCCGGCTGCGAATCGCGGGGGGCACAACCTCTTGGAGCAAGGCATCCAGGCTATCGCAGCCAACGGCTGCAAGCATTTTTTCCTGGTCGCCTGACGAGGGGCCAATATGGCGGGGAATGAAATCGGAGTGGGTATCTAGGGCGCGCGACATGTGGGTCTCGGGAGGCAAAGAAATAGCCGCGTGGACATGACACATCCACGCGGTGTCAGCCGGATTTAGCTATTGGCGATGGCTTCGTAGCCAGCAGCGTCCAACAATTTTTCAACATCGGCAGCGTTATCCGGCTTGATCTTGAAGATCCAGGCGGTAAAGGCTGATTCGTTGATCAAATTGGGCGTGTTTTCCAGTTCTTCGTTAAAGGCCACGATCTCGCCCGACACCGGAGCGTAGATATCGGACGCGGCCTTGACCGACTCGACCACGCCAGCAGTCTGACCCGCCGTGAGCTTGGCGCCTACGTTGACATCGCCAACGAAAACGAGATCGCCCAATTGCTCCTGGGCATTGTCGGTAATGCCGACGACAAACACGTCGCCTTCGGCTTGAACCCATTCATGGGACTCGGTGTATTTACGATCAGTAGGCAGGCTCATGAAAGCTCCTATAAGGGGTTACGCGCCATGCGCCGACACCCCTGCCGGCGCATGGCGGCAGTTTACGAGTGTTCGACGGCTTTACCGTGACGAACGAACGGTAATTTACATACCAGCGCCGGGACCCACTTGCCGCGGATCTCGACGTCGACCGTCTGGCCGGGCTCCACGCCTAGCGGCACCCGGGCAAAACCAATCGAAACGCCCAGCGTCGGCGACATCGTGCCGCTGGTGAGCTCGCCCGTGCCCTGCGGCGTACGCACCGCCATGTGGGCACGCATCACGCCACGCTCTTGCAGCTTGAGCCCCACAAAACTGCAGGGTGTTGCAAGTTGCTCCAGGGCGTCGCACCCGACAAAACGACGTTCAGGCGATTTCAACGATACCGTCCACGACAAACCGGCCTGATTGGGTTGCGTCAATTCGTCCATATCCTGGCCGTACAGATTCATGCCGGCTTCCAGGCGCAGGGTGTCGCGTGCCCCCAGTCCGCAGGGGCGCACGCCTTGAGCGGCCAAATCGTTCCACAAAGTCACCACCTGGCTAGCGGGCACCACGATCTCGAACCCGTCCTCGCCGGTATAACCGGTGCGCGCGACCAAGGTGTCGTCATCCACCTGCGCCGCCACGAACGGCGTCAGCGGCTCGGTAGCGGCCTGCCAGGCGGGGCGCGCGGCCCAGACCTTGGCACGGGCATTCGGGCCCTGTACCGCGACCATGGCCAGATCGCGCCGCGGCGTGATCGTCACCTCGAACTGCCCGGCGGCGGCCACGCGACGCATCCAGGCGACGTCTTTATCGGCCGTACCGGCATTGACCACCACGCGCCATTGGTCGATCGAAAAGAAATAGATGATCAAATCGTCAATGATGCCGCCCTGCGGATTCAGCATGCAGGAATAGAGCGCCTTGCCTGGCACCGCCAGTTTGGCCACGTCATTAGCCACCAGGCGTTGCAGAAAATCCATCGCCTGTGGGCCAGACACATCGACGTTCAACATATGCGACACATCAAACATGCCCGCGTCGCGTCGCACCGCATGATGCTCTTCCAGTTGCGACCCATAGGCCAGCGGCATCTCCCAGCCACCGAAATCGACCATGCGGGCGCCTGCGGCGACATGGGTGTCGGCCAAAGGAGTACGTTGAAGAGAGGATGACATGGAGTGGCTCCAGAGCGGCGGCATCGCCAAGGGTTACGGAATGCCGGTCTGAAAGCGGAAAGCGCCAGAAGCCAGCTGGATTTTCCGCCCCTCTGTCCTTTTGCCTGAGAGTTGCCCCGCGTAGCGCGGGTTTGCACCTTCGGCGCCTGGGCGGCGCACGGGTTACGTGGCGCCAGGTCTCTCCAGAGTGCTGTTTCAGTGCCGCGCCCTGGCCCACGGCCAGACTGGCAACTGACGTGTCGCGGTATGGGTTACCTGAGCGATTCCGGGCGAATTGCGCCTTCGGCGACGGCCCCATACCAAATAATGGGCCGCTCTCTCCCGCGACTTACATGACAGCGAGGTGAAGCATACATCGAAATTCCGGCGTCGCAAAGCCAATTCGGGGCATCAAATCCGCACGCCCGCTGCCGCGGGTGCGTCAGCGCAGCGCGGCCTAGCCCAGTGCCGTATCCAGCACCATCATCAGTACAAATCCGATCATCAGCCCGCAGGTCGCATAGACCTCGTGCCCCTTGCGATGAGATTCGGGGATCATTTCATGGCTGATGACAAACAGCATCGCGCCGGCCGCAAAACCCAGGCCCCAGGGCAGCAACGCGGCCGTCCCGCCGACCACCACAGCGCCCAGCACCGCGCCCAGAGGCTCGACCAGTCCCGACAGCATGCCTAATGCCACGGCAAATGTCCGCCGGTATCCGACCGACAACAACGCCAAGGCAACCACGAGCCCTTCAGGTACATCCTGAATCGCGATCCCGGTCGCCAGTGCGGTACCGCGTTCCGGGCCACTGCCCACATAACCAACGCCTATCGCCAACCCTTCGGGCAGGTTATGTAACGCAATCGCAAATACGAACAGCCAGGTCCGACGCAAGCGGCGCACCTCGATACCCTCTTTGCCCTTGATAAAGTGCTCATGGGGCAAGAGGCGGTCTATCAACAACAACACCACGCCGCCCAACAGAATCGCCCCGCCGACCATCGCCCCGGCCTGCCACGGCCCATAACCCAGGTTACCCGCCGAATCCAGACCCGGCACCACCAGGGAAAAGGCGCAGGCCGCCAACATGACGCCCGCGCCAAACCCCAGCATCGCGTCCTGCACCTTTTCGGACAGCGTTTGCGAAAACATCACGGGTACCGTACCCAGCGCAGTCGCGCCCGCGGCCAGCAAGCCACCTGCCAGGGCGTTGGCCACATGGGGCGCGCGGGGCACAAGGTACGCCCACAAGGAATGCGCGCCCAGGCATGCCACCAGCACAGCCAGACTCAAGATGCCGATGCTGATCAAGGCCGGACGTTGGCGGTAACGGCTGAAAGTGTTCATCACACTCCTGCGTGGAAAATACGGCGCGCCCGGGGGTCAGGCCAATGCGGCCTCGTAACGACGGGTCACTTCGGCCCAATCGATCACGTTGAAAAACGCGCCGATATATTCCGGACGACGGTTCTGATACTTCAGATAATACGCGTGTTCCCAGACATCGAGTCCCAGGATGGGCGTGTTGCCCAGCATCAGGGGACTATCCTGGTTGGCGGTGCTTTCCACCACCAGCTTGCCTTGCGGCGTCACACTGAGCCAGGCCCAGCCACTGCCAAAGCGCGTCAATGCCGCTTTCGTAAAGGCGTCACGAAACGCGTCCACGCCCCCCAGATCAGCGTCAATCGCAGCGGCGACACGCCCCTGCGGCTGGCCGCCGCCCTTGGGAGACATCACGGTCCAGAACAAACTGTGGTTGGCATGGCCACCGCCGTGATTGCGCACAGCGCCCTGTACCGCCTCGGGTAAACCGTCGAGCCGCGCCACCAGGGTATCAACGGGCTCTTCCGACGACAGGCTCGCGCCCTCCAAGGCTGCGTTCAGGTTATTGATGTAGGTCTGGTGATGCTTGGTGTAATGGATTTCCATGGTCTGCGCATCGATGTGCGGCTCCAGGGCGTCGTAAGCGTAAGGCAGATCAGGCAAGGTATAAGGCATTGCGAATCTCCAGTTCAGCCCCCGGTGGTGTCTCCGGCGGGATTTGTAATATCAATAAAGATAACTTAAATGATAGTCATTTTTATTTAATAAAACAACGAGGCCACCAGAGCGTCTATCCTGCCGTCTTACAGCGCTCGGCCGCAGGCGGCGCCTGAAGCCCAGGCCCACTGGAAGTTATAGCCGCCCAACCAGCCCGTCACGTCGACCGCTTCGCCAATGAAGTACAAGCCCGGCACGGTCCGTGCCTGCATGGATTTCTGATCCAGGCCCCGCGTGTCCACACCGCCTCGCATCACCTCGGCCTTTTTGTAACCCGCAGTGCCGCTCGGCACGAGGCGCCATCGGTGTATCCCATCGGCCAACGTACGCAAGGCTTTATCGGGCGCGTCCGCCAGTCGCAGTTCCGCCAGGTCGCCCTGTCCCGTTTGTCCTGCGGCACGAAGCCATTGATCGGCCAAGCGCCGGGGCCATAGCCCGCCCAACACGGTATGCAATTGCTGCCGATTACCCGGCTTGGCGGCGATCAACTCGGCCGCCAAGTCGCGTCCGGCCGCCAAATCAATCACGATCTCGTCGCCGGGTCGCCAAAAACTGGAGATCTGCAAAATCGCCGGCCCGGACAGCCCTCGATGCGTAAACAACAGGTCTTCCAGAAACTCGCCACGTGCACGCCCGGCCCCCGTCGCGAGGGACACCTCCAGCGCCACGCCCGACAACTCGGCAAACGGCTGCCACTGCACCGGATCGAATGTCAAAGGCACGAGTGCCGGACGAGGCTCGATCACCTTTAGTCCAAATTGCCGCGCGACTTTCAAACCAAAGTCGGTTGCCCCCAACTGCGGAATCGCCATGCCACCGGTCGCCACCACCAGTTTTTCCGCACGGATGTCGCCCTGGTTGGTGCGCAACTGATAACCCGCCTCGGATCGACTGATCTCCGTCACGCGACACGGCATGCGCCACTGCACTTTGCCGGACTGGCATTCGGCGCGCAGCATGTCGATGATGGACTCGCTGCTGTCATCGCAAAACAATTGCCCACGGTGCTTTTCGTGCCACGCAATGCGATGCTCGCGCAGCAATGCCAAAAAATCTTGCGGCGTATAACCCGCCAGCGCAGAGCGGCAAAAATGCGGATTATCCGACAAAAAATTGGCCGGCCCCGCGCCGAGATTGGTGAAGTTGCAGCGCCCCCCACCCGAGATGCGGATTTTTTCGGCCAAGCGCTCGGCATGATCGATCAGCACGACCCGCAGGCCGCGCTGGCCGGCCACGGCGGCACACATCATGCCGGCCGCACCGGCGCCGATAACGGCTACGTCGTAGGGCGCGGTCATGAAACGGGCGGGCTTTGCCGTGCGAGCGCGGCATCAAGGGTGGCAGGCTGATGACCCGCCAGCAGGGAGGAACGGAATGAAGGAAAAGGCATAGCCCTCTATTTGACCAGATCGCCGCCTTGCGTGGGCCCCGTCAGCCTGCCGATGGGCCGGGCAAGGCATCGGGCGTGAACGCCGGCCATTGATAGAGCGGCGGCTGTTTCTGCATGAATCGTGCCGCGGCGGCGCGGTGGTATTCGGTCGAGCGCGCGATGCCTTGGCCAGCGGCCTCCAGGTCCAACATCGTATTCAGGTCGCTATTCAGCGATGTATTGAACAGGCGTTTGGTCAGGCTCAAGGCCGCCAGGGGAAGCTGGCTGATGCTAGCGGCCAGGGCCTGGGCCCGTTCGTGAACCTGGGATTCGGGATGGATCTCGAACACGATACCCATGTCGCGGGCTTCCTGCGCGCCGAATTCGCGGGTCGAGAAGGCCAGTTCTTTAGCGCGCTGCAAACCCACGATACGCGGCAGCGTATAGAAAACGCCGCAATCGGGCACGGCGCCCAGCTTCAGGAACGATAGGCAGAATCGGGCGCGCGGCGAGGCCAGGACTAGGTCGGCCGTCAGGGCCAGGCCCACTCCCGCGCCATACGCCGGGCCGTCCACCACTGCAATGACCGGCCGATCCAGATTGAGCAGATCGGCAATCACGACTTGCAGGTTCAGCATCCGGTCGCGCGCCCCATCGGCGGCCGTATCCGAGGTCATGGTACGGATGTCTCCACCCGCACAGAAGGCGCCGCCCGCACCCTGCAGGACCAGTACCTTGATCTCGCGGTCGCGCCGGATGGCGGCCACGATGTCGCCCAGCTCTTCGCGCATAGCCTGGTCCAGGGCATTGCGCTGGGCCGGCCGGTTCAGCGTCAGCGTGGCCACATTGTCGGCCACTGCATACTGCACCGCCTGGTAGGACTGGCTGGCTGCCTGCATGTCTTCTCCTTGCGCCGCTAGCGGCATGTTGCGCATCAGGCGATCGTGCCCGACTGTCTGAGGCGGTCGATGTCTTCGGCGGACCGTCCCAATTCGGCCAGCAGTACCTCAGTGTGATGACCGGCCGGGAAAATGGGCCCCGGCTCACCCGGAGTGCGGCTGAAGCGTGGTGCAGGGGCAGGATGGGTAATGCCGCTGGTTTCCACAAAACCGTTCCTGGCTTGGTAGTGCGGGTGGGCACGGGCCTCTTCGAAGTCAAGCACGGGTGCAAAGCAAGCGTCGGTGCCCTCGAGCAGGTCGCACCATTGATCGCGCGTCTTTGCGGCAAACAGCTTTTCCAGCTTGGCTCGCAAGGCCGGCCATTGCTCGCGACCCCATTGCGCCTGGAAATCAGGATCGCGGATTTCGCACAGCTCCAGCAGCAAGGCATAAAACTGCGGCTCGATCGCGCCTATGGAAATGAATTTACCGTCGGCGCAGACATAGCAGCCATAGAACGGCGCGCCGCCGTCAAGCATGTTGGCCTGCCGGCCAAGACCCCATTTCCCATTGGCCAGCATGCCGTGATAAGCCGTGGCCAGCGTGGAAACGCCATCACAGATCGCGGCGTCGACGACCTGGCCTTTGCCGCTTTGGCGCGCTTCGAGCACGGCCGACACAATGCCCAGCGCCAGCATCATTCCTCCCCCGCCGATATCGCCCAATAAATGCAGGGGTGGTGAGGGCGGCCGATCGGCGTGACCCATGGCATGCAGCGCCCCCGTCACGGCGATGTAGTTCAGGTCGTGTCCGGCCGCATGGGCCAGCGGCCCAGTCTGCCCCCATCCCGTCATGCGACCGTAGACCAGCCGCGGATTGCGCCGCAGGCAGACATCCGGGCCTAGGCCCAGTTTTTCCATGACGCCGGGACGGAACCCTTCGATCAGAGCATCGGCCGAATCGGCCAAATCCAGCACGATGCCGGTGGCGCCTGGCTGCTTGATATCCAACGCAATCGAGCGACGCCCCCGATCGACGATGGTGCCGCCGCCGCCAAGGAATCCGGCAGTCTTGCGATCGACGCGGATCACTTCCGCGCCCAGGTCGGCCAGCATCATGGCGCAGAACGGACCCGGCCCGATTCCCGCCAGCTCCAGCACCCGCAGTCCGTTCAATGGTCCCGGCATATTTTCCCCAGTGTGAGCGACGGTCATTACAAATCGAAGAATTCGGCGCGCGCCTTGAGCAGAATCTCGACGTTGGCATCGAAATTCTGTTCCATGCGCGACGTCGGCCCGACCAGCGACATCGCAGTCAATTGGCCGCCGACATAGCCGGCAATGCCGATGGCGAATACGCCTTCGTTGCCTTCGTCTTTGGTATAGGAATATTTCTTATCGCGTGCCTCGAGTATTTGCGCGCGCAGCACGCCCTTGTCGACGATGCTCTTGCTGGTGGTAGGCGTCAGGACCAAGCTGTCGATCAGGGCTTCGCGCACCTTGTCGTCAACAGTGCCCAGCAAGGCCTTGCCCAAGGCCGATGTGTGGATGTCGACCATGGTGCCTGGCTTGAGCACGTATCGCAACGCGCGAGGGCTTTCCTGGCAGGCGAATATCTGTACGCGATTGCCGTCCAGGTGCGCACACATCGACGATTCGCCCGATAGCCGGCTCAGTATCTCGAGCGCTTCGGCGGCGAATATCTGCATCGGATCGGCCGCCGCAATGCCCTTGGCCACATCGAGCAGCCGCGCTGTCGGATGAAAGAACCGGGTCTTGGGCGCCCGCAGCAGGTAGCCGGCCTGCCGCAGCGTATACAGCAGGTCGGAACAGCTGCTGTCCGCCAGCCCGAGTAGGCGGGCCATCTCCGAATTGCTCAATGGCCGGCGCTCTCTGGCGTAGACTTCGAACACTTGAAGCACACGTTGCGCGGTCGGAAGAATCTGAGGCATAGAAATGGATAGTTGGCAGTAAAATTCGGTTTGGATAGCGGCACGCCCAAGCTGCCACCGGCTATTTCAAGGCCGAGACGCCTAGTACCCCCTGTGCGATCAGCAGCGATTGGATCTGATTGGTTCCTTCTGCAATGCTCAGGTGCCGTGCGTCGCGATAATAACGCTCGACTGGGAACAAGGCCGTGTAGCCCGCCCCCCCGTGCACCTGCATCGACTGCTCGGCCACGCGCAGGACCGCATCGGTAGCGTAACGCTTGGCCATCGAGCACAACAGCTGGCTGTCCGCAGCATCCTGATCGAGGGCGGCGGCGGCCCGATAGCAGATCAGCCGTGAGGTTTCCACCAGCGTCAGCATATCTGCAATCATATGCTGCACCAGTTGGAAGCTAGCGATGGGCTTGCCGAACTGGACCCGCTCGCCGGCATACCGCACCGCGGCGTCGCACGCAGCCTGGGCAATGCCCAGCGCCGAGAATGCCACCACGCAGCGCCCGACGTTCAGGTACTTCTTGGCCAGCGAGAACCCGGCACCTTCCTGGCCGATAAGGTTGCCACGCGGTATATCCACCTCGTCGAACAGCAGCTCACCCAGGGGGCAACTGTGCATTCCCATCTTCGGGATCGGGCTGGACGAGAAGCCCGGCATGTCGCGCTCGAATAGCAGGCACGACACTTGCCGTTTGCCGGCTTCGCCGGTACGCACGAACACCACGCCCAGTTCGCAGACCGGCCCCAAGCTGATGTAGAGCTTGCGGCCGCTGACTTTCCAGCCCTGCCCGGTGACGGTTGCGCGTGTCTCGATATTGGCGGCGTCAGAGCCGATATTGGGCTCGCTCAAGGCAAAACTGGCGATGGCTTCGCCGCTGAGGATGCGGGGAAGATACTTATCTTTCAGTGCTGACGATCCACCATCGGCAAGCACGGACGCGGCCAGGTTGCTGGTGCTGACGATACTACGCAACGACGGCCACACGCGGGCGACCTCGGCGATCAGCATGCCGTAGGTGGTCATGGGCAGCGCGAATCCGCCGCTGGCCTCGGGCAACAGGCCACCCAGCAGCCCGAAGTCGCGCATGGCGCGGACGATGTGCTTCGGCACCATGCGGGACTCGGCCTCATGCGCGTCGACGACAGGCGCGACTTCGGCATGCAGATAGCGGCGCAGAGCATCCTGCAGTTCAATCTGTTCGGACGACAGCAAGAAATTCATCGGGGCCTCCTGCGCAGCGCTCATAGGTTGGCCTGCTCGGCGTCCAGCACCACCTTCCACATCTCGGGTGCCACGGGCGAACTGGCCTCTTCGATAATGTGCGCGATCAAACCGGCCGTGCGTCCCACCAGTGCCAGGCCGCGCGCGGCCTTGGGATCGAGCCCCATCTCGGCGGCCATCGCGCCCATTGCACCGGCACCGTTGATCGGCAGGAATTTACCCAAAGACGCCTGGTTGACGGCGACGACGGCATCCAACAGCTTCCAGTGCCTGCCATAGTAGCCGTTGTCGCGCGAGACCATGCGCAGAGCCTCGACGCGCGGGTCGCCATCGACATGGATCGGATGGCCCAACCCGGCGATGCGCTTCTTCTGGGCCGCGTAGCGATTTAGCAGATCGTGCGCGCGCGCCCGGAAGTCGCCGTCCGGGCTATCGTCGGACAGCCCCTGGGTTTCGTCGGACAGCATCTGCGCCACGTTCTGGGTAACCCCCAGGTATCGGTCGCCCGCGCCCAGCAGGCCCGCGGCCACCGCGCCCTGTAGCGATTCGGGCGCGCCCAGGAAGGTCAGGCGGCCAGCCATCGAAATGGGCGTAAAGCCGTGATCGCATGAAGTCACCAGAATGACGTTCATCATGCGCTTGAATCGTGGCTCGGGATACCGTCCCAGAATACACAGACAAGCCATATCGACAAAATCGGCATTCGGGATGATGTCGGTCGAGAGGTTCTTGCCCCGTACGAAAATGTCTTGGGTAGTGGCGTACCCGATGTTGGTGCGTATGGTCATGGGTTTGCGTCCGTTTCCAGGATGGCACGAGCTTCCTGGTGACCCGAGGTGACGATCAGCGCGTCCAGCGCGATAGCGCCCTGGCCGACCGGACCCAGCCATACGGGGTTAAATTCCAGTTCGAGCAGCGTATCGGCATGACGTTCGGCGAATGCGGACACCTGCAAGATCAGATCTTCCAGCGCAGCCAAGTCGCCCGGCGGCTGGCCCCGCACTCCTTCCAGAATTGCGGTGTGGCGTATTTCATGCAACAAATTGCGGGCATCCTGCCGTTGCAGCGGAATCATCCGGTGTGCTACATCGCGCAGGGTTTCCACGAAAATGCCGCCCAGCCCGAACGTCAGCACCAGGCCGAAAGCGGCATCGCGGTGCACACCCACTAGCACCTCGCGGCCGCCGGCGGGCAGCATGGCCTCCACCAGCACGCCTTCGATGCGCGCGGCCGGCGCGGCCTGCGCCACCGCAGCGCATATGCTGTCGAATGCCGCAGCGGCGGCGGCCTCGGAATCGATACCCAAGTGCACGCCGCCGCTTTCAGTCTTGTGGACAATGTCGGAGCTGACGACCTTCATCACAACCGGAAAGCCAATGCGGGCCGCGGCACGGGCGGCCTGCGGGGCGCTGATGGCCACCTCGCTGAGCGGCAAGGGAAACCCGGCCTGTTTCAGCAGCGCCTTGGATTGCGCTTCGCTCAGTTGCTGCCTGGCCGGATCCGGGCCCTCCGAGGCGCTGGACCCATGCTCGGCGTCCTCGCTGGTAGGGGCTGAGCTCGGCTGCATGCCCGCCGACGGCCAAATGCGCGACAGTGCGGCGATGGCGGTCGAGACCGACATAAAAGGCTGCAGGCCATGCTGCTCCAGCAATTGGAAGCCGCCGCCCATGCGGCGGCTCATCCACACCGGGACAATGGGCGTGGCCGTCGCGCGCGACACGTCGATGATGGATTGCGCAATGCCGTCGGTGACATCGCCGTAGTCCATGGGAATGGGAAACAGCACCGCGCCCACGTGCGGATCGTTGCAGATGACGCGCAGGCAATCATTGGCGGCATCCTGGTCGCGTAAAATGTCGGCGGTCGTGTCGACCGGATTGGCAATATTGGCAAAGTCGGGTAACAGCGATTTCAGCGTGGCATGGGTCTGGTCCGAAAATGCCGCCATAGGCAAATTCGCCATGCCCGCGATATCGGTTGCCAAAGCCGCCGTGCCGCCCGAAAAAGTATAGATGCACAGGCCGCTGCCCGCTTTGGGCGCGCCCATCGCAAGCAGCCGGGTCACGGCCAGCAACTGGTCCAAGTCGTCGACCTCGATCGCGCCGAATTGCCGGAATACGGCGCTATTGATAGCGGCGCTACCAGCGATCGATGCGGTATGCGACTGCGCCGCGCGCACGCCCGCTTCGGAATGGCCGATCTTCAGTACCACCACCGGCTTGCCGCATTCGCGCGCCAGATCCAGCGCAGCGGTCAGTCGGCGGCCGTCCTTGACGCCCTCCATCAGCAGCCCGATTACCTTGATCTGTGGATCTCGCGCCATGCAGGCGATGAAATCCGGAATTTCCAGGTCAACTTCATTGCCAGCGGAAAACCACAGCCCGACTCCCTGACCATGACTCAAGCCTTGCAGCAAGTTGCGTCCGAGTCCGCCGCCCTGCGTTGCCAGCCCGATGCAGCCGGCATTCAAGTCATGCCTGAAGGCCGGCGAGAACGTCATGCCGATGCGATCGCGCACGTTGACGAAGCCCGGGCAATTGGGCCCGTATACATGCAGGCCGGTATCCCGGCACAGTTGCGCGATTTCGTTCTCCAAGGCGCGGCCCGCATCACCCGCCTCGGAAAATCCCGAAGACATAACGATGGCATAGGGAATCTTGCGTTCGGCGCACTGGCGCAAGGTATCGAGCACACGCGCGGCATTGACGATAACCAGCGCGACGTCGATATCCCCGTCGGGCAATTCGCGTATCGACGGCCAGCATGGCGCATCGCCGATCTCGCAGTACGCTGGATTGACGGCATACACTTTGCCGCGTATGCGCGAATGGCGCACCAGATTTTCGTACAGGCGGCCGCCCTGGCTAGATGGGCGCGCAGAGGCTCCCACCACGGCCACGTTGACCGGATAGATGAAGCGGGAAAGATCGGCAAAGGGCTTCATGCGGCAACTCCGGGCTCGCGCATCAGCATGGTGAAGTCAGCCTGCACCACCACCTCGCCGCGCTGGTTCACAGCTTCGCGTCTGAACACGATCTTGACGCGTCCTGGCTTGATGTCGGCCACGCGCTCGGCCACAGTGACGCGCGCATGCACCGTATCGCCGATGAAAGTGGGTTTGGGAAAGCGGCAATTCAGGTCGATAAGGGCCAGCACATGGGGCTCCAGCCCTCGATAGGCCACAGTCTGGGTAGTCAGGCCGGAAAGCACCGACAGCACCAGCAAGCCATGGGCGATGCGCTGTCCATAGCGCGTGGACTTCGCGTATTCGGCATCCACGTGCAGACGGTTGAAATCGCCTGACAGGCAGGCGAACTGAACAATGTCGGCCTCGGAAATCGTACGGCCGGCAGATTCGAACGTATAGCCCACGTCGGGCAATGCCACCAGCACAGCCGGGTTTGAGGGGGAACTCATGGTGCGTAGTCTCCTGTATTTGACGTGTATCGCCTGCGGCGCTAGCTAGCGTACCGCCCCCCGGTGACGTGCACGGTTTCGCCGGTAATGAAGCTGGCGCGCGCCGAAGCCAAGAATGCAACCGCGTCAGCAATATCTTCTACCGCCCCCAGGCGCTGCACCGGCTGGCGGGCCAGTGCATTGGCCCGCAGGGTTTCATAGGTGGAAAGCGCGCGGATCAGATCGGTTTCGACGAACCCAGGCGCAATGGCGTTCGCCGTGATGTTGAACTTACCCTGCTCGTAGGCAAGCGAACGCGTAAAGCCGATCAACCCCGCCTTCGCGGCGGAATAATTGGTCTGGCCAGGGTTGCCCAGGTGCGCCCGGGACGTGATATTGATCACCCGGCCCCAGCGCTTTTCCATCATGGAAGGCAGGGCGGCCCGGGTGCAGTAATAGGCGCCCTTCAAGATGGTGTCCACCACCGCATCCCAATCCGCTTCGGGCATTTTGGTCAGATACTTGTCGCGGGTGAAACCCGCGTTGTTGACCAGGATGTCGATCGACCCGAACTCAGCGACAGCCTGATCGGCCAAAGCCTGCACTTGGTGCGCGTCGCAGACATCGGCCACCACGCCCAGGGCATGGTGGCCCGCTTCCTTCAACTGCGCTGTGGCCGACTCGACCGCCTGCGGATTGATGTCGGTGATGACGACCCGCGCGCCTTCACGTGCCATGGCTAATGCCGAGGCATAGCCAATGCCGCGGCCGGAACCAGTAACCAAGGCGACTTTTCCCGTAAGTTGCAAATCCAATTTTTTCCCCTTCAAGGCTGCACTGCCAGACCATACGCTCGGCACCGCGGCAGGACGGCACCCGACAATCCGATATACGGTAGAAGTATACGTATACCCGGAATTCATTGCAATTAAATTCGGCATGTCGTTATAATCTACGACATGCCGTATAAATAAATGGCATCCACTTATAAAATCAGGAGGTGACAAATGGCAGTTTTGAAGTTGTTGTCTGCGGCAGCGCTCGGCCTGGCCATGATGGGCACCCCTGCCGCCCATGCGGAATACCCCGACAAGCCGGTCAAAATGTACGTGGGATTCGCGCCTGGCGGCGCCACCGACCTGCTGGCACGCTTCTACGCGGAGCAGCTTTCGCGCAAGCTGGGGCAGCCGTTCATCGTGGAAAACCGCCCGGGCGCAGGAGGTAACGTGGCCATCCAGTCATTGGTCCAGACCAAGCCCGATGGCTACACCATTGCCATGGGCGCCAATTACATCGCCTCCAATGCAGCCCTCAAGCGCAATTCCTATGATTGGGACAGGGACATCGCTCCCATTGCGCTGATCGCCTCTACCCCAAACATGCTGGTGGTACCGCCGAATTCACCCTTCAAGAGCGTCGACGATGTCATCCAGGCGAGCACCAAGCCGGACTCTTTCTTGACCTTCGGCTCGGCCGGCGTCGGCTCGTCGATTCATTTGTCCGGTGAACTCTTCAAGGCCATGACAGGTGCGAAGCTGACCCATGTGCCCTACAAGGGCGTCTCGCCGGCCGAGGTAGCGCTGATGGCCGCGGACATCGACATGATGTTCGGCAGTGTGTCGACCGAAGTGCCGCTGGTGCAGGCCGGCAAGCTGAAGATCCTGGCCGTTACGGGTCTGGAACGCATGAAAGTCTTTCCCGATGTACCCACTCTGGACGAGGCCGGCCTGAAGGGTTTCAACGTGGGGGCTTCGTACATGCTGGTGGCGCCGGCCAATGTGCCCGACGACGTGGTGGAGCGCCTGAGCCAAGCCGTAGCCGAGATCAACGCTGGGGCGGAAGCCTCGGCCTACACCGAACGTCTGTATGCATCGCCCATGGCGGGCGGTCCGGTAGAGGCTAAGGCGTTCCTGCGTTCCGAATACGAGAAATGGAACAAGCTCGTGGCCGACAACGCACTGAAGCTCGATTAGTCGCAGCTCAAGGAGAACGAAATGAGGCAGATCAAAGCAGCCATCCTGGCTGTCGGTACCGGGATAACGGTGCTCTTGGCAGCGCCCGTAGCCGCAGCTTCGGACTTTCCGTCCAAACCGATACGCATCATCGCCCCCAGTTCCGCCGGCGGCATCCTAGACCTAACGAGCCGGCTGATGGGCGAGAAGCTGTCACGCCAACTAGATAAGCCCGTGGTGATCGAAGACATGCCTGGTGGCGGCGGCATCATCGGCATGCAAGGCATGTTGAACGCCACGCCGGACGGCCATGTTTTGGTCATGGGTAGCCTGGGTCCGAACGCCGCCAACTATTCGCTGTACAGCAAGCTGCCCTACAAGATGGAGGACTTCGCACCCGTCATCAACGTCATTTCCATGCCCAGTGTGCTGGTGGTCAACCCTAAGCTGCCCGTGAAAGACCTGGACTCGCTGCAAGCCTATGCCAAGTCCAAGGACGGCGACATCGCGATGGCCATTTCCACCATGGGCGCTTCCAGCCACCTGATCGGCAAAGTCCTGCAACGAGAGCTGGGCATCTCTGCCATCGATGTGGTCTACAAGGGTGCGGCACCGGCCATCACCGATCTGGTCGGGGGGCAGGTGGATTTTATGGTGGACAACATGATTACTGCCAAGCCCATGATCGAATCGGGCCGGCTGCGGGCGCTGGCGGTTTTCAGCGCGGAACGCAGCCCACTGATGCCCGACGTGCCCACCGTAGCGGAATTGGGCTACCCGCAGTTGGCTGGCGGGACCTGGCTAGGTCTGTTCGTGTCGGCCAAGACCCCGCCCGAGCACGTGCAGCGCCTGAATGCTGAACTGAACAAGGTACTGGCCGATCCGGGCGTGCGCGAAACACTGATCAAGCAAGGCGGCAATCCCGTCGGCGGCACCAGCCAGGAATTCGACGAGTTCGTCCGCAAGGAAACCGAACGCTGGCGCGAAGTCATCCAGGAAGCCGGTATCAAAGTGCAGTAACCGCCACACGGCGCTTGAACAGGATCACCTACGTATGGCCATTCAGTATGAACGCTTGCGGAACTGGCATTTCGACGACCGCACCGATCGCTACAGCACGCAGGACAGCATTCTGTATGCCCTGACGCTGGGCTACGGCAGCCAGCCCACCGATGAAGAAGACCTGCGCTTCGTGTACGAACAGGACACGCTGGCCGTACCCACCCGACTGGCGGTGGTCGGCGCCCCGGGTGCATGGACCGCCCATCCCGACACCGGTATCGACTGGGTGCAGTTGCTGCACGGCGAACACCGGATGACGTTCCACGCGCCGGTGGGCGCGCAAGCGGCGGTAACCAGCAAGACCCGGGTTGCCCGCGTCGTCGACAAAGGAGCCGGCAAGGGCGCCCTGGTGGTCACGACCCGCGATATTTTCGATGCCGGCAGCGGCCAGCCGCTGGCCAGCATCGAACATGTGTCGTTCTGCCGGGCCGACGGAGGATTCGGGCTGGGCGACGAACCGCTGGCCCCGCTGCCGGCCGTACCGGATGGCCCGCCCCAGCACACCGTGCTGATACCTAGCCTGCCGCAGGCGGCATTGCTGTACCGGCTGAACGGCGATCTTAATCCCATTCACGCGCTGCCCGCCATGGCCGCCAAGGCCGGCTTCGACCGTCCTATTCTGCACGGTCTGTGCACCTTCGGCATGGCCGCCCGCGCCCTGCTGAAGACCTGCTGCCCGACCGATCCGGCCAGGATGCGCAGTTTTTCCGTACGTTTCTCGGCCCCCATGTACCCTGGCGAGACTCTGCGGGTGGAAATATGGCGGCACGCGACCTCAGTGCACTTCCGTGCCGTGGCGCACGAGCGCGGCGCCGTGGTGCTGAACAACGGCATCGCCATCATCGACTGAACCATGGAGGAAATCCGAATGTCTCCTATCGAGCGCCATGCACGGGATACGCCCGATCGCATCGCTTATCGGCTGATTCCGTCCGGATACGCCGTTACCTGGGCCGAACTGGAAAGGCGCACGCGGCAATGCGCGGCCGCCCTGTTGGCGACCGGCCTGAAGACCGGCGATTCGATCGCGGTGTTCCTGGAAAACCACCCTTATTACTTCGAGATCCTGTGCGCGGCCCACCGCATCGGCCTGTACTACGTTACGGTCAGTCGCCACCTCAAGCGCGACGAAGTGCAATACATCGTGAACGACTCGGACGCCAAAGTGTTGTTCTGCTCGCGCCATACCCTGAATGAAGTGTCGTATGACGCCTTCCGCCAGCGCAGCACCATCTGCGTCCTCATGGATGAGGAACGCGCGGGGTTCGAATCGTATCCCACCTGGATCGGCCGCTTTCCCGCCAACGTATCGCTGCCGGAAACGCCGGAGGGCACGGATTTCTGCTATTCGTCGGGCACCACGGGCGTGCCCAAAGGCATCAAGCGCCCACTGGAGACCGCCAACGGATTCTTCCGCGCCGATACGTCGGCGCGCAGCGCATGGAAAGCGTTCGACCAGGACAGCGTCTACTTGTCCACAGCGCCCTTCTATCACACCGCGCCCGTGCGCTGGAACATGGCTGTGCTGCGCGCCGGCGGCCTGTGCGTCATGATGGAAAAGTTCGATCCGGAACAGGCGCTACGCGCGATCCAGGACTATGCAGTGACCCATTCGCAATGGGTACCCACCATGTTCATCCGCCTGCTGCGCCTGCCCGAGGCGCAGCGCAACACCTACGACCTGGGTTCGCTGCGCTATGCGGTACATGCCGCCGCTCCCTGCCCGGTCGAAACCAAAGAAGCCATGATCGCTTGGTGGGGCCCGATTCTGTATGAATACTACAGCGGCACCGAACTGGTGGGTCGCACCTCGCTGAGCTCGCACGAATGGCTGCAGCACAAGGGTTCAGTGGGTATCCCCGAGTTCGGCAAGGTCCACATCGTAGATGAGGATGGCCGGGAACTCGGGCCCAGGCAGCCGGGCACCATCTACTTTTCCGGTGGCGGCAGCTTCCAGTACCACAACGATCCCGAGAAAACCCGTGGCGCCTACAACGAACACGGATGGGCCACCTACGGCGATATCGGCTATCTGGATGAGGACGGCTTCCTGTATTTGACCGACCGTCTGTCCAACACCATTGTGTCCGGCGGCGTGAATATCTATCCCCAAGAAGCCGAGAACCGCCTGGCGTTGCATCCGGCCGTGCAGGACGTGGCCGTTATCGGCGTGCCCAATGAAGAGTTCGGCGAAGAGGTCAAAGCCGTGGTGCAACTGATCGATCCGCAATTGGCCGGCGAGGCGCTGGCCAACGAACTGATCGACTATTGCCGCACCCATATTTCGCACATCAAATGCCCGCGCACGGTCGACTTCATTACCGACATGCCACGCACCGAATCGGGCAAGCTACTCAAGCGCCTGGTCAAACAGCGGTATTGGCCGCAAGACGTCGGCATTGCGCACTAACGCAGGCGACATTAAAGGAACAGCTATGGCGAATATCCAGGCCAGTACCTATCGGCGACCCGGTTTTTCGGCGGAACATGATCAGTTCCGCCGCACCATTACACGCTTCATCCAGGACGAAATCAGCCCCTGGCACGCCCAGTGGGAAAACGAAGGGCACGTCCCCCGCGACCTGTGGCGCAAGGCGGGGAAGATCGGCATGCTGCTAACCAATATCCCCGACGAGTATGGCGGCGCGGGTGGCGACTTCCTGTATACGGTGGTGGTGCTGGAAGAAATCGCCAGCTCGTTGTCCAGCGGTATCACCGGCTTCACGACGCACTCGGACATCGTGGCGCCGTACCTGCTAAATTTCGGTACCGAGGCCCAGAGACACGCATCCCTGCCGGGCATGGCGCAAGGCGACATCGTGGGCGCCATCGCCATGACCGAGCCCGGTGCCGGCAGCGACCTGAAGGCCATCCGCACCACGGCCCAGAAAACCGAGCACGGCTATCTTATCAACGGCCAGAAAACCTTCATTACCAACGGCCTGCACGCAGACCGCGTCATGGTGGTGGCCAAGACCGACCCTGTGGCGGGCGCGCGTGGCATCAGCCTGTTCTGGGTCGATACATCCACGCCGGGCTTCAAACGCGGCCGCCTGCTGGACAAGGTCGGACAGAAGGCACAGGACACCTGCGAACTGTTCTTCCAGGATATGGAAGTACCGACGGACACGTTGGTGGGCGAAGCCGGCCAGGGCTTCGGATACCTGATGAAAGAGTTGGTCAGGGAACGCCTGATGATTGCCGTGCGCTGCGCTGCTGCGCTGGAAGCGGCACTGGACTGGACCATCGAGTACACGAAGGAAAGGCGCGCGTTCGACAAGGCGCTGATCGAGAACCAGCATATCCGCTTCAAGCTGGCCGATATCAAGGCCCTCGCCGCCGCCACCCGCGCCTTTGTGGACAGCTGCATCCTGCGCTACATGGACGGCACGCTGGACGCCGCCGGCGCGGCAATGGCCAAACTCTGGGCCACCGAGGCCACCCGGGCAATTGACGACCTGCTGCAGTTCTATGGTGGTTATGGCTACATGCGCGAATATCCCATCGGGCGGGCGTACACCGACGTCCGGCCCAACCGCATCTACGGCGGGTCGTCGGAAATCATGCGGGAACTGATCGCCCGGTCGCTGTAGACAGGCCGATACCAACCAAGGACGGAGAGCATTTATGACTGATCATTTATCCGGATCCGTTGCCATCGCGGGTGCAGCCGAGTCGGACCTGGGCAAGGTCCCCGGGTTAAGCGCACTGGAATTGCAAGGGCAAGCCGCCCAGCGGGCCCTGCTCGACGCCGGCCTGGTACTGCGCGACGTGGACGGCATCTTCGCACACACCGACGACCGGTTCTCAAGTCTGCAAGTGGCGGAATACCTGGGTATCCGCCCCCGCTATGTCGATTCGACTAATGTGGGCGGCATGTCGAACGTGCTGCATATCCGCCATGCCATGGCCGCCATCCACGCGGGCATGTGCGACGTGGCGCTGATCACCTATGGGAGCACCCAGTTGTCGGATGGGTCGCGCAAGCTAGGCGTCGTCGCCGAAGACACGCGCAGTCCGCGCGGCCAGTTCATCACCCCTTACGGCCAACTTAGCCCTATCGGGTATTACGCCATGGTAGCCCGCCTGCACATGCACCGTTACGGCACCACGCCGCAAGCCCTGGCGGAAGTGGCGGTCGCGGCGCGACAGTGGGCGATGCTGAACCCCAAAGCCTACAAACGGGACCCGCTGTCCATCGACGACGTACTGGCGTCGGCCTACATCGCCGAACCGCTGCGCCAACGAGATTGCTGCCTGGTTACCGATGCGGGGGGTGCGCTAGTCGTCACCACCGCCGAACGCGCGCGCGACCTGGCGCGACCGCCGGTGTACGTGCGCGGCATCGCCGAGACCTTCGCGCACCACTACACGCCTTTCAATACCGGCGATTGGCTCGACACGGACGTAGCCAAGACAGCCGACCAGGCGCTGGCCATGGCTGGCGTGTCACGCAGCGACATCGATGTGGTGCAGATCTATGACCACTTCACCATCGGCGTCATCCAGTCACTGGAAGAACTGGGCTTCTGCAAGCGCGGCGAGGGCAAGGATTTCGTGGCGGGCGGACGGCTGGGGCCAGACGGGGCCTTCCCCATCAACACGTCCGGCGGCGGGCTGTCGTACAACCACCCCGGCATGTTTGGCATGCTGCTGGTGATCGAAGCAGTGAAACAACTGCGCGGCGAGTGCGGCCAACGCCAGTTGCCCGACCCCAGGCTAGCCATGGTGCACGCGCCGGGGCTGGTGTTTTCCGCCAATACCACTATGATTCTTGGAGTATGAGCATGACCTCCGGACAACGCCCCATCCCCCAGCCCACTGACATTACGCGCCCCTACTGGGAGGCCGCTGCAGCTCATAAACTGGTGATCCAGGAATGCCAGGCCTGCGGCGCGCGCCAGTTCTACCCGCGCGGATTCTGCATTGCCTGCCTATCCGACCAACTGCAGTGGATGCCCTGCAGCGGCAAAGGCACAATCTATACATTTACGGTAAATCACCGGGCCGCCCACAGCTACATGAAAGAGCGCCTGCCGTATGTGGTAGCGGCCATCGACCTGGACGAAGGCACCCGGATGATGGCCAACATCGTCGATTCGCCGCCCGACGCCGTGCATATGGGAGCGCGCGTGCAGGTCGTGTTCGAGGATTTGCCCGATGGCATGGCTCTGCCGCAGTTTCGCCTTCAGACCTAGATCAGGTCGCGCCTGATCGCGCGCGCGATAACCGGCGAACTGTCTATCGCCGCGCTGGCGCCGTATTCCCTAACACGCTTCGGATAAGCCGCAGCCGCCTATTCTTCGATCAAGCAATCCACGTAATACCGCTTTTCGCCGTCCGGTCCCGTTTCTTCGCCCAAACCATGGATATAGGTCTCGAACCCCGGGAAGCGCTCATTAAAGTCGCGTGCGAATTGCAGGTACTGCACAATCGTGCGGTTAAAGCGCTCGCCCGGGATCAGCAGGGGAATACCCGGCGGATAGGGTGTCAGCAATACACCGGTGACGCGGCCTTCGAGCTGGGAGATTTCCACACGTTCGACCTCGCGGTGCGCCATCCGTGCAAAAGCATCCGACGGCTTGAGCGCAGGCACCATATCGCTCAGGTACATCTCGGTGGTCAGGCGCGCAACGTCATTGGAACGATAAGCCTCGTGAATTTGCTGGCACAAATCATGCAGGCCCATCCGCTCATAGCGGCGATGGCCACGGCAGAAATCGGGCAAGATGCGCCACAGTGGCTGATTGCGGTCATAGTCGTCCTTGAACTGCTGCAAAGCAGTCAAGAGCGTATTCCAACGGCCTTTGGTAATGCCGATCGTAAACAGAATAAAGAACGAATACAGACCGGTTTTCTCAACCACGACCCCGTGCTCGGTCAGATATTTGGACACCAGCGCGGCCGGGATCCCGGTCTCGCCAAAGCTGCCCGACATATCCAGTCCCGGAGTGACCACGGTTGCCTTGATCGGGTCCAGCATGTTGAATCCTTCGGCCATCTCACCAAAGCCGTGCCAATGATCATTGGCCTCGAGGATCCAATCGTCGCGATGGCCAATACCGTCTGGCACCAGACGATTGGGGCCCCACACCTTGAACCACCAATCGTTCTTACCGAATTCGGATTCCACCTTGCGCATCGCGCGACGGAAATCCATCGCCTCACGGATGCTCTCCTCGACCAGCGCGGTGCCGCCCGGCGGCTCCATCATCGCCGCCGCCACATCGCACGACGCGATGATCGCGTACTGCGGGGAGGTCGAGGTGTGCATCAAATAGGCTTCGTTAAAAATATTGCGATCCAGTTTGCGCGATTCGGACTCTTGCACGATGATCTGCGAGGCTTGGGAAATACCGGCCAGCAGCTTGTGCGTCGAGTGCGTGGCAAACACCATCGGTCCCTGCGGACGTGGACGATTCTGGCCGATCGCATGCATGTCCTGGTAATACTCGTGAAACGACGCGTGCGGCAGCCAGGCTTCGTCAAAATGCAGCGTGTCGATGTAGTCGCCCAGTTTTTGCTTGATCATCTCGACGTTGTAGATGACACCGTCATAGGTGCTTTGGGTCAACGTCAGGATGCGGGGCTTTTTGTTGACCGCTTCGCGCGCAAAGGGATTGGCCTCGATTTTCTTTTTGATGTTTTCGGGATCAAATTCCTCGAGCGGGATCGGCCCGATAATGCCCAGGTGATTGCGCGTCGGTCGCAAAAACACCGGGATCGCCCCCGTCATCGTGATCGCATGCAGAATTGACTTGTGGCAGTTACGGTCGACCACCACCACGTCGTCCGCCGCAACGTTGGCGTGCCACACGACCTTATTGGACGTGGACGTACCATTGGTCACGAAAAAGCAATGATCGGCATGAAAAATGCGCGCGGCATTCAGCTCGGATTCGGCCACCGGACCGGTGTGATCCAGCAACTGTCCCAACTCGTCCACCGCGTTGCAGACGTCGGCACGCAGCATGTTCTCGCCAAAAAATTGGTGGAACATCTGTCCGACGGGGCTCTTCAGAAACGCCACGCCACCTGAGTGGCCAGGGCAGTGCCATGAATACGAGCCGTCCTGGGCGTAGTTGACCAGTTCCCGGAAAAACGGCGGAGCCAGGCTGTCAACGTAGCTACGTGCCTCGCGGATGATATGACGCGCCACGAACTCCGGCGTGTCCTCAAACATGTGAATAAAGCCGTGCAGCTCACGCAGAATATCGTTCGGAATATGCTCGGACGTCCGTGTCTCACCGTATAGATAGATCGGGATGTCAGCATTGCGAAAACGCAGTTCACCGATAAAGCTGCGCAGCTTTTTGATCGCACCCGCCACGTCTTCGGGCGAATCAACGTCGAACTCCTCGTCGTCGATCGACAGAATAAAGGCGCTGGCACGACTCTGCTGCTGCGCAAACGAGCTCAGGTCGCCATAGCTGGTGACACCGATGACCTCGACACCTTCGGCCTCGATCGCCGTCGCTAATGCACGAACCCCCAAACCCGAGGCGTTCTCGGAACGATAGTCTTCGTCGATGATGAAAATGGGGAAGCGGAATTTCATGCGGGCGCTCCTGAGGCACGGCCAAAACGGAGGCGAGTGTACAGCGAGATGAGGACAACAGGTTGACAGCCCGGCCCTTTGGGGCAGACATTTACAACCTGTTGAGGCGTATCAATTGATAGTACCGGATTGTCGCGAGTCCACGGCGCGGACATATCGCTGGAAAAATGCCAGCAAGGACTCGGTCGACCCCTGGCGCACGCGCTGCTCGACTTTGGAAATCGCGCACAGGCAAACATCGAAGTCAGGTTCACCAGTCACCAGAACGACGGGATCGTCATCGTCGCAGACCTCGTATAGCCCGCCATACTGCCGGCGGCAGAGCTCGTATAAGTACGCAGCAGCACCGACGGTCTGCATCGGCGTCAGCGAGAGACGCCCTTGATAGACCTCGTCGAGCACAGCGTCCAGGGCCTGCACGCTCTGGGGGGAATAATCTAGCGCTCCATGATTGGGCACAACGGCCAAAAAATCCTCGGCCGCCGCGTTGACGCGCTCGATGAACTCATCTTGCACGTCGACTTCTACTTGCTGGGTGCTTTTGTGGAAACCAAACATCCTGGGCTCCTGCGCCGGTAACCCCGCGCATGACATAAGCCCATTATATTTGCCGCATGTACGCAGCCGCAGCGCATTATCGAGACCAGTGTGACCTGGTTACGAACGCGCACGTCATGTCATCTGAGCCTCAACCCCATACGTGGCGTGCTTTCCGGTGGGCCATGCACCGTCTGGCGTGAGCATGCGCGCCTTATCCCGACACGTCATGACACGCGTTTTTGTTGCATTAACACCACATTACGCGCACATTGGCGCCCCTTCGCGCGAACGAATCAACGGCGGACAAACCCGTCAACCCGGCCGTCGCCCGATCACCGACTCAATCAGGTACGCGGCAAGGTCACGCCGCGCTGGCCCTGGTATTTGCCGCCACGATCGCGGTAGGACGTCTCGCAGACCTCGTCGCTTTCCAGAAACAACATCTGCGCGCAGCCTTCGCCCGCGTAGATCTTGGCCGGCAATGGCGTCGTATTGGAAAACTCGAGCGTGACGTGGCCTTCCCATTCGGGCTCAAGCGGCGTCACATTGACGATGATGCCGCAGCGGGCATACGTGCTTTTGCCCACGCAAATCGTCAGCACACTGCGCGGGATACGGAAAAACTCGACCGTACGCGCCAAGGCAAATGAATTGGGGGGAATGATGCACACATCACCCGAAAAATCCACGAACGACTTTTCGTCGAATTGCTTGGGATCGACGATCGTGGAATTGATGTTCGTAAAAATTTTGAATTCGGTGGCGCAACGCACGTCGTAGCCATAGCTGCTGGTGCCATAGCTGACGATACGGCCGCCATTGGCGGCCGTGCGTACTTGGCCCGGCTCGTACGGTTCAATCATGCCGGCCTCGGCCGCACGTCGGATCCAGCGGTCGCTTTTAATGCTCATGGTAATAATTCGCCCAGGTTGATTGACAGCTATTTTATCGTTTCGCCAGACCGGCCGACCGGATCAATCCATGAAGAACGTCCGGTACACCAGCGCAAGCCCATTGACCGCCCCTCCCTTCAGATCCAGCGACCATCGACGGGAGAGCTCATAACTGGCGCGTCCGACCGTTTCCGAGCCCGACATCGCTTGCTCGACACTGAGCGTAATCCCGTTGGCAAAATGCTTGCTGGCCACCAGGAACTGCGTCGCCAACTCACTATTGCTGTCCAGGTTAACCTGACTGGCCACCGTGCGGTCCGGCAGCAGACTGCCTGAACTGCCAATGGCGCCCGAGCGGATACTGACGTCATCCAGCCCGAACTGCTTGTAGAACGGCTGCCCGCCACCCAGGAGCGCCGCCCCCACCGACAGCAGCAGGGCCGCGTCATTACCATTTTCATCCGGACCGCGCCCGAGGACCAACCAGGATAGTTTTTCGACGTCGCTGACATCGGGATACGACACTAGGTCAATGCGTGGACGCTGCGCCGTGCCCCCGACCTTGACGCCCGCCTCGACCTGATCGCCGGTGCGTAGCGCCTCGATATCCAGGAGAGGATTATCCAGGCGCCCCTGGAAAGTCAGCGTACCGCGCCGCAGCCGCAACTTCTGTCCATAGGCCTCGATGCCCCCGCCGCGCGTGCGCAACGCGCCCACGCCCGTCAATCGACCGTCCCCCATATGAATCTGGATGGAGCCCAATAGCCCGGCGTCCAGGCCCATGCCTGTAATGTAAAAGCGGGGACCCATATCGAACTTCAAACTCATCGACATCTGTATCGGCGATGATTTCTTCTCTTCGGCGTCGCCCGCCTTGATCACGCGTACGTCTTCATCGAGGCTGGGCACACCTTGCAGGATTTCCAGACTGAACCAACCAGCGTCCGCCGTCAGATCACCGGTAATCGACAATCGCGGCAACTGAGCATCGACATCTACGGTCCCCGACACCATGGCATAGCGATCCGAGCGCTGCAGCGCGGGGAATCGATGCAGCTTCAGATGGATCTGCCCCTGCGCCGTCTGCAGATCCCATTGCCCCGTTGCCTCGGCATAACCGTCCTTGGCATCGGGATTGCTGGTAATCCATTCTCGGGTACGCCACTCGTCCGGCATGACGCGCAGCGACGCCGGGAATCTGAGTTTATCCAGCACCAGGCGCGTCCCGTCCAGGTGCGCCTCCAACGTACCATCGATCAGACGCACGCCCTCGTCAATACGTACCACACGCAGCGCCTGGCCGCGAATCGTACCCGTGGTTTTCCACTGGCCTTTCAGCGTGCCGGTCGCCTCTACCTTGGCCTGCACTTTGCCGCGAACTTCCATGGTGTCACCGACAAACAGGTCCACCCAAGTCAGATCAGTAATATCCGCGTCCAGATTCACACTCATCGGACGGCGTTCGTCCAGCGCCAGCGAGCCATCGGCGCCTGCGACCAACACCGCGTTGGCCGCGCCGGTAATCGTGCCCATTTTCTTCGTGCGCACATCCAGCGTCGCCGCCAAACGGCTGGCGCCGCCCCCGGTTGGCGTCGCCTTGACGTCCACAACCAGATCGGTCAATCCGAGCGGAATCGGCGGGTCGCCCGGAATGCGTAGGTCGCCATCACGGCGCGCAACGCGCNCCGTACCCGATAGCGCCCCCGCAAACTGCAAATCCCAGGAAGCATCCAGGGCGATCCGCCGCTGTCCATCGGAAGGAGACGTATTGACACGCTGCCGACGCTCTCTCACCGCCTCAGGATCCAGGGCATGCATGATCTGGCGCAGCATGGATCTCGTGATAACCAGGTTGTCGGCGCGACCGGCCGTCTGCCACCGCCCCGGCCCGCCACGGGAACCTTGATGGGCAATCACGGCACGCTGTTTGTCTGGGAGCGTTGCCGTGAGTTGTGTAGCGCCCACTTCCCATTGCCATAGCGGTGCAGCCGCTTGCGGTAAAAAGGACAGCGCCACAGGCTGCAACGCCACCGCAAAGTTCATCGAGCCGGCGCTCAATCGCTCGATTTTGCCGCGCCAGCCTATCTGCGCAGCGGAAGCGGCCGGCGCAGTGGGAGACGTCCCCGGCGCCGCGGCGACAGCGGACTGACCGGCCTGATTAGCGCGATCCGCGGGAGGTAGCCGACGCTCCCCACCCGGCCCCCAACCACCGGAAAAAACCAATTCAGCCTGCATCGGTGCGCGTCCCAGCGTGTCCGCGCGGGCATTGCCCGGGGTATAACGCGCCGTGAGTTGCCCACGATGCTGCGCCAGACGACCGTCCAGCTTGCCTTTCAGGGAAGCGCCACCCGGCAGGTCCGGCCAGAAGGCGTCCAGCCGCGGCGTATTGGCATCCAGGGTTAGCGCCCCTTCGCCCTGACTAAGCTCACCCTGCGCGCGCACCCGGTTGGGACCCAGCGTCACGTCAAGCAACAGGTCACGCAATTGAAAACCGGCCAGCGGATCATCGGCACGGGTCGCGGACGCCGTCGACGATGAGGGCGCTGAGGGCGTGACGGTGGGCGCCGCAGGCTCAGATGTCGGAGTGGGGGTCGATGCAGCCGGCGCAGGTAACGCATCAATACGTCCGCTCAACGTCCCCGCCAGCGCATGCTTATTCCAGCGACTGCCCTTGGCGATCGTGGCCTGGATCGACGCGTGCCGCACATCAACGACATCGGCCACCTGCGCATCGACCGCCATGCGTGCGGTCAGCAACGCTGGCGGAATCACATCACCCACCAGATTACCCAGATCCAGGCGGTCGGCATCGAGCGTGGCAACGAGCCGGTCTATGCCCGGTTGCTGCGCAATGGGCTGACGATCCAGCGTGACGGTCAGTCCAGACTGATCACTCAACCGCATATTCACATTGGCGGTACGCAGCGGAAAGGGCTGATCAAACGCCAGCCCCGTCTGCGCCAACAATGTCAGCGCGCCATCGGCCGTCGCCCCATCCAGGCTCACCTTCAATTGCTCCAGCGACCCCTCGGCCTGCATCTGCACAGTCGCGGCACACTTTTCGGTCGGCATCGTCTCGGCATTGTCGGCGGCCTTTCGGGGGGATTCCGTCGGCGCGCCGTTTTTGGATTCGACCTTTTTGGACGTCGCCTTCTTGGACTTTGCCAACGCACCATTTTTCGACTTCGTTGGTGCCACCGCCTTCGAGGAACGCTGCGCGGCCAACATGCGACTGGCACATAGCGGGGAATCCTTCCCGAGACCTTGAGCCATGACGTTCAGCGTCGCCCGCAGCGGCCATGGATCCGCCAGCTCCCGCACATTCAACTGGCCGCTCAAATCCGCCAATACCTGCTCATGCGCCACATGCACGCGATCAATGGTTAGCCGGGCACCCGCCTCATCGACCCCCAAGCTCGCGGCTAAATTACTGACTGACACCGGAATGGGCTCACCCTCCAGCGTCACGTCCAGCGCCCCCACGGCGAACCGGTCGACCGTCACCTTGCCGGGCAATTCGGGCATCACGAACGGCTCGTCAGGCGTTAGTGGTTCGGATTCCTCCGGCGTCGAAGTCAAGTCCACCTTTACCTTGCCGGCGGACAATTCCTGCACGTGCAACCGCCGATATCCCAATTCGCTCCAGCCCACATCCAATCGAAGATCGGTCAAGTCCACCGCCGTCCCCGGGAACGCCAACTGCAACCGTCCAACCTGCAGCCCACTCAGTATCGTGCCCTGGATATCGTCGGCCTGGCCATCAAACTGCTGTGCCACCACGTTCAGCAGCATCCGCGTTCCCGGCTGCGTTCCGGTCAGCCACAGCGCAAACGCGCACAACAGCACCACCAACGCAATCGGCAGAGGCAGCCACCATATCAACACGTGGCGCAACAGAGCTCGAAACGCATTCAAAACGCGATCCCCAACGAAAAATGCAGACGCAGGTCACGTTCTTTTTGACCGTATGCCAAATCCAAAAAAATTGGGCCCGCCGGTGTCCGCACCCGTAACCCAGCGCCGTAGCCCACGTGCCACTCCATCTCGCCGAACGACTCCGCGGCATCGCCCGCATCCACAAAGACCCCCATCCCCCAGCGCTCGTCGAAGTAATGGTCGTATTCAAGGCTGGCCACGGCCAGCGTGGGCGCGCCCACCACCGCATCGTCCAGTTCCACGCCGATGCTTTGATAACGGTAGCCACGAATAGAACGCGCCCCCCCCGTGCGGAAACCAAAATCATCAGGCACTCGCGTCTGCGAATCAGACCAGACCCGACCCACCTCGCCTCGCAACGTCAGCACATCGCGCTCGCCCACCGGCCACCACTTCTGGCCACGCAAGCGAGCTCGGAAAAAGGGCTTGCCGGTGTCCAATACCACCCCGGCGCCTCCGCCGACCGCAATAAGATTGCCTTCGCGCGGATCGTATTTGTTATCGACGTCACGCCGCAGCCATTCCGATGTCAGCGTCGCCGTGGGCAAATTGAACTCGTCGCCACCATCGATTTTGACTTTGTCATACGCCAGCAAAACCCCCCAGCGGTTTTCGTATTCGACCCGGCTATCGCCCGCCCCTTTTCGTTCGCGTAGCCGCGTCGCCCCGAGCGCCACGCGACGCACGTCCAACCCCTGGATGTCCGAATGACTGGCCAACACGCCAATAGAATCTTTTTGTCCCTTTTCATCAGGCGGTAAATGAAAGTCGGCAAAAGCGCGTTGTTCCAAACGATCCAGGCTGATGCCACTCTCCAACGTGACAGGCAAGCCAAACACCACGTTTTGCCGATACATCACCTCGCCACGGACGCCCGCCTCGTCATCCACGCCAATGGAAGTGCTCAAACGCCGGGCCGGCCCCTCCACCACACGCACATCGACGGGAAGCGTGACCTCCCCATCCGAATCTCGTGCAGGCATCGGCGTTGCTGTGGCGCCACCCGACACCGCGGGATCCCCGCCGGGCGTCGCCGCGGCCAGCTCACTCGGCCCCCCCCGTCCGGCAGCAGGCGCATCTTCCGACGACGGCGTCCCCAGCGTCACGAATGCACCACGAAAAAACGAGGTCGATTGCAGATCCTGCTGCCACCCATCGAGCTTGTCCTGGCTATACGGCTCACCTTTGTCGTAGCGTACATAACGGTTCGCCAATGACTCGGGCACACGTTTGAATCCCTGTGTGTTCAGGGACCCCATGCGCACCAGCGGGCCACTATCGATCGTTATCGCCAGATGCACCTCGGCGGAATCGGCAAACACCGCCGCATCCGACCGTGTCATGTACGCCATCATGAAATCGCGCGACGACACCGCCTCCAGGAGAGCCGACTTGGCCTTGTTCCACTCACTGTTAACAAAGGGCTGCCCAACGGCCAGCGACCAATTTTTGCGCAACTCGGCGATGCGCTGCGCATACTCTGGCCGCGTCACCCTCCCCGTGAATTGCAAATCGACCGCGGTCACGACCGCGCGCTTACCCGGCTCAATCGAAATATCCCAGGTTTCCCCAGCGACATCGGTACCCGCATCGAGCGTGACGATGGGCGTGAAATACCCTTGTGTCGCCAACGCGGCCACTGCGGCGTCGCGAGCGCGACGCCGCAGGCGACTGAGTTCTCCTCCGTCCTGATCATCGGCCAACCGGGTGATCGCAGCCACCGCCTCGGTAATCGACGTCAGGGCCGCAGGGGGCACGCCGCCCGGGTCGATGATGACCTCGGGCGCCTGCGCACGCACACTACCCGCCATGCCCAACAACCCTGCCAGTATCAGCGCTACCGCGACCCGCATACGTCAGCTCGACGGCTGCACGACAATGGACGGCAACTTGCCCGCCATATCGCGTGGCAGCGCCGCGACACCGACCGCGACCTTGCGCGCGATATCGCGATAATGCCGTGCGGCCTCGCCGTCCGGTTCGGACACCATGGTGGGACGCCCCGAGTCGGTTTGTTCGCGAATGCGCATCATCAGCGGCAGGCTACCTAGCCAGGGGGTTTGATACTGTTCGGCCATGCGTTGCCCGCCCCCTTCGCCAAAAATGTGCTCGGCGTGACCACATTGGGTGCAAATATGCACCGCCATGTTTTCGACCACACCCAGGATCGGAACGTCGACCTTTTGGAACATGCGCAACCCCTTGCGGGCATCCGATAGCGCCAAGTCTTGCGGCGTCGTCACAATCACCGCGCCCACCACTGGCACCTTCTGCGCCAGGGTCAGCGCCAGATCACCCGTCCCCGGTGGCATATCAATAATCAGATAATCCAGATTTCCCCAATTGGTCTGATTCAGCATCTGTTCGAGCGCCCGGCTGACCATGGGGCCGCGCCAGATAGTCGGCGCATCCGCATCAATCAAAAATCCGATTGAATTCGCCTCCAGACCGTGTCCGATCAGAGGCTCCATCGTCTTATTGTCATGACTGGCGGGACGACCGGCGATCCCCAACATGGTAGGTACGCTAGGGCCATAGATGTCGGCATCCAGAATGCCGACCCTCGCCCCGTCGGCCGCGAGAGCCAGCGCCAGATTGACCGCCGTCGTGCTCTTGCCCACACCTCCCTTGCCCGAGGCTACAGCAATAATATTGCGCACATTTGGCAGCGGTTTGAGGCCGCGCTGCACCGCGTGGCTCTGTACGGCCCAACATACGGTCACCTGAGCTTGCGAAGCACCCGCCCGGATCAGCGCCTGCTGAGCGGCCTGCTCAATACGCGCCGCGATGGCGTCGGCCGGGTATCCCAGCCGCAACGTGACCGTGACCGACGTACCGTCGAGTTGAATGTCACTATTTTTTACAAATGACCTCGACACCGAGCTCGCAGCCGGGCTCCCGGAATCTGGCGAGTCTGTTACCGTCTGCAAAGCAGCACGAACTTCCGCTATCGTTATACTCATTACTCTCATTCCCTAGGCAGGAGGGCTTCGCGCCCGCCGCTACCCTCCAAGGATAGCGGATACACGGGAACCTTTTCTCCTGTTTTGCATCCGACCATCATGATCGACACTATTTCCCGATTCCTCCGCGCCGTTGCCTTCGCCGTCTTGGCTCTAGTCGGCATGGTCATGGCATTGGCCTTCATGATATCGACCGCCATCGCGGTCGGCATCCTGTACATCGTGGCCAAAGTCCGTGGCAAGCCCTTTGGCGTGCGCGCCTACTGGAGCCAGCGCCAGACCACCCGCGGCAATTCCTTCCGGCCCGGCTCGGCATCCTCGTCGTCCTTTACCCCGCCGCGTGGCGAGGTCATCGACGTCGAAGTCCGCGAAATCCGCTAAGCGCCCGGCTTCACCGGCAGCCTGCCCTCGTCGCGCCTGCGCGTGACGGCGCGTCTCGACGTATCATTGTGTTCCCCCTGCCCCGGCCCGAGCTGGCGCAGGGGGCTGCATTTTCCGTCCCAATCACTTCCTCTGGCACGACCGTTAAAATAACGGTCTGTCCTTTCCTGAACCGCCATCCACGACATGTCCCGCACCCTATTCGTCACGACCGCGCTTCCCTACGCAAACGGATCCTTCCATATCGGCCACATCATGGAATATATCCAGGCCGACATCTGGGTTCGCACCATGCGCATGGCCGGCCACACGGTGCACTTCGTGGGAGCGGACGACGCGCATGGCGCGCCCATCATGCTGAAAGCCGAAAAGGAAGGTATTTCGCCGCGTGACCTGGTGGCCCGCTACGCCGCTGAACGTCCACGCTACCTGGACGGTTTTCATATCCGCTTTGACCACTGGCATTCGACCGACTCCGACGAAAACGTCGCGTTGTCGCATGACATCTATCGAGCGCTCAAAGAACAAGACCTGATCGAAACCCGCGCCATTGAACAGTTCTATGACCCCCTGAAGGGCATGTTCCTGGCCGATCGCTACATCAAGGGCGAATGCCCAAAATGCCACGCTAAAGACCAATACGGTGATTCATGCGAGGTCTGCGGCGCGGTCTATGCGCCCACCGAGTTGATCAATCCGTACTCGGCATTGACCGGCGCCACGCCCGTTCTGAAATCCTCCGAGCATTTTTTCTTCAAACTGTCAGATCCGCGCTGCGTCGAGTTTCTGCAAAACTGGACCACCGGCACCAACCGCATTGGCCTCAAGCACTTGCAATCCGAGGTTCAGGCCAAAACGCGCGAATGGCTGGGTGGCGACGACGGCCAAGCCAAGCTCGGTGATTGGGATATCTCGCGCGATGCGCCGTATTTCGGCATTGAAATCCCTGACGCCCCCGGCAAGTATTTCTACGTCTGGCTGGACGCGCCCGTCGGCTACCTGGCCTCGCTGAAGTCATACTGCACCAAAGAAGGCCTGGATTTCGATGCCTTGCTGGATCCGCAGGGCAGCACCGAACAAGTGCACTTCATCGGCAAAGACATCATTTACTTTCACGCACTGTTCTGGCCGGCCATGCTGAAATTTGCGGGCCGCAAAACGCCGGACGCGCTCAACGTGCATGGTTTCATCACGGTCAGCGGCGAAAAAATGTCCAAGAGCCGTGGCACCGGCATCTCGCCACTACGCTATCTGGACATCGGCATGAACGCCGAATGGCTGCGTTACTACATTGCCGCCAAGCTCAACGCCAAGGTCGAAGACATCGATTTCAACCCCGATGATTTCATCGCGCGCGTCAACAGCGACCTAGTCGGAAAATACGTCAACATCGCCAGCCGTGCCGCCAACTTCATCACCAAGCATTTCGACGGCGCGCTAGCCTACACGGGCGATACTGATTCCCTCTCGGCCGAGTTTGCGGCCCAGGCTGAATCCGTCCGCGCGGCATTCGAGGCCCGTGAATACAACCGCGCCATTCGCGAAATCATGGCCTATGCCGACGGGATCAACCAGGCGTTCGACACCGCCCAGCCCTGGGTGCTGGCAAAAGGCATCGGCACGGCTGACGCCGCCCAGAAAGCCGCGCTACAAGACATCTGCTCGCGCTCGCTGGCAGGTTTCAAGGCCCTGTCGGTCATGTTGACCCCCGTTCTGCCGGCCCTGACCGAACGCGTCGCCTGCGACCTGTTCGGCGCACAACAGGCTTACACCTGGGCGGATGCCGCCGTGCTGCCGCAGCAGGTCACCCCCTTTAAACACCTGATGCAACGCGTGGATCCGACCATGCTGGACAAACTCTTCGAACCGCCTGTCGCGCCCGAACCGGCCGCGCCGACCCCGGGCGGGGAGGCCATCGCCGACACCATCACCATCGACGATTTCGCCAAAATCGACCTGCGTATCGCGCAAATCGTCGACTGCCAGCATGTCGAAGGTTCGACCAAGCTGCTGCAACTCACCCTCGACGTCGGCGAAGGCCGTCATCGCAACGTGTTTTCCGGCATCAAGTCCGCCTATAAGCCTGAAGATCTGGTCGGAAAACTCACGGTCATGGTCGCCAACCTGGCGCCGCGCAAAATGAAATTCGGCATCTCCGAAGGCATGGTACTGGCAGCCAGTCACACCGATGACTCGGTCGATACGGGGATTTATGTGCTTGCACCCTGGCCTGGCGCCAAGCCCGGGATGCGCGTGCGCTAAGCACCACAACGACGCGTACACCGCGAAAAGGGGCTGCCTGGTAGGCGGCCGCCTCAGCGCCGCCCGGATAGCCGCCGGGGCCCACGATCTAATCGCCTGCCTTACGCCCTCTAGGCGTCCAACGTCGCCCCGTCGGCGGGAGCCAACGCCGGATCCAGCGCAATGCGCTCGTCAAAAACGAAGCAATTGCCGTTAAACCCCTTGCCGCCGGCCTCTTCGAAGTATTTCAGAATGCCGCCCTCAAGCTGGTAGACATGGTCGATCCCGGCCTCGGCCATGTACAGCGCGGCCTTTTCACAGCGTATTCCGCCCGTGCAAAAGCTGACGACCGTCTTGCCGCGCAGGCTGTCTTTGTTCTGTTGCACCGCATCCGGAAACTGCGTGAACCGCTCGATTCGCCAATCAATGGCGCCTTCGAAGGTGCCGGCATCCACCTCGAACGCATTGCGCGTATCCAGCATCACGATCGGCCGCCCCTCATCGTCGCCCCCTTGATCCAGCCAGCGCGCCAGGGTCGCTGCCGCCACCCCGGGCGCGCGCCCAGCCTGAGGCTGAATCGCCGGATGGTCCATGCGGATGATCTCGCGCTTGATTTTGACCAGCAGCTTGCGAAACGGCACCGCCTCCGACTCGCTGAACTTCACGTCCAGGTCGGCAAACCGCGGGTCGGATCGTAGCCATTGCAACCACGTCTCAATGTCATCGACTGCGCCCGCCAAAAAGAGATTAATCCCCTCTTCGGCCAGCAAGACCGTCCCTTTCAGGCCGGTGGCCTGCGCCTGCGCCAGCATTCCGGCGCGCAAAGTGGGCAGGTCCTGCAACGGGACAAATTTGTAAGCAGCGATGTTGACAACGGAAGACATAAAAAGCAATGCGACAGCAAAATTAAGCGATCGTAATAATAAACGACAAAAAATGAAGACCTGTTATTTTAATACCCCATATAATTTACCGAGGTGTTGGCGGATCCTGCCGGCGTACAAACTCCAACACATCCCCATTTGCCACATTAAATGTCAGATGACGCGGCGCACTGCCACTATCGAGGGTAAACGAGCGGATGCCTGACAGGGCTTGCAAATAGGATTGTTCTAGCTGGGCCTTTTCCGGGGACATACACGCCATGCGTGTATTACCCTTCACGGAAATCGATAATTTCCCGGTTTGCAAACGATAACTGCCCATGTATCGGTTGCAGCCCGAAAAACCACTTACCCGGTACTGGTCGCCTTGTGCCAGGAATACCAACTGTATAGGCTCGCCATTATCGCCATGCGGAATCGCTCGATCCACACTAGCCTTCGTAGTCCAACGGGTCAATTCCCAGTTTGTCTGGGCGAGAGAGTCCGCGCTGGTGGCCGCATTGGTGGCGGCCGCCCCCTCTGCCGTGGCATGGCCCGTCGTACTGGCGCAACCCACTATTCCCATCATCAGACCCGCGACCAAAAGGCTGCGAACGAACAAAGCACTCGACATATAGTCACTCCACCAATCTACATATGCTCTTACTGTAACGCGGACTCGCCCCCGCGTTGCAGCAAAAGACACACAGCGTCACACAAGATTGCCGCTCGCATCTCGCATGCCGCCACGCGTCGATTAATCTTGACCGTCGCAAATCGCGATATAAGTTCAGTACTCCCGCGCGCTCCGCGCAACAACACAGACTCGTAAAACAAATACGCCTCTTGCCAAGGCAGACCAGGCTCGGATCTATCGACTGCGTTCGATACGCTTTATTCGGAAAGGAATCATGAACACAACGCCGGACGTACTCTTTCTTACCGGAGACGAGACCGCCTACCCCGTACAAATCTCCGAGCTAACGCATCTGGGATTTCGTGTCCATCGCCATGCGAGTCTCGCTGAGCTATACGTCCATTTGTCTCAACAAGCTGCGTCGTTAATCGCGTTGGCCGGACCTTTATCTATTATTGATATTGCGGCAGCGCAGTTGCGCGTCATGCGGCCCACTGTCGGCATCGTCGCACTCTCACAGTTTCCAGACAGTGATTCGCGTGTGCGTACCCTGCTATCTGGCGCAGATGCTTGCCTGGACACCTATACCAGTGGTCTGGAATTAGCCGCGGTATTTCAGTCACTGATGCGGCGTTTACCGGGCAACGCGCCGGCCAAATTGCCAGAGCTCGAGTCTCAGACGGCAGCCGTGCCAACGTCTCTGCCAGACGCTCCCCATCAGACCGCCGAATCCGGTTCATCCTCGTCAAGCGCCTGGCGCTTGACCAGCAAAGGCTGGGCATTGATGGCGCCGACGGGCCAGACGCTCTCGCTGACCACAGCGGAACGCAGCCTGTTACTGCGGTTTGCCCACGAACCGGACAAGCGTATCAGCCGCGATGCACAAAACCCCGAGACATTGGCCGTGGGCGAGACATCCGAAAGCGAGCGACGGGGCCGCTTTATCGACGTCATGATCAGCCGCATGCGGCGCAAGGCCGCAGCCCAGCGTGTCCGCCTGCCGATCAAAGCCGTTCACGGCTGGGGTTATATGTTCACCGCCGATCTGCTCGTGGATACGGACATTCTCGATATGGATCACTCGACGGCAGAGCCGAGCTAAAAACATAGGGGCATAGACAGTATGCCTATGCCCCTATGCCTATGCTAAAACCCCGCTACTCAAAAACGTGAGAAATTGCGCCTGAGCCACCGCGGCCCACCGTGATCGTGGTGTGATAGTCCGATGAGGCAGGATTGCGGATCGTAACCCGGTGCGTGCCCGGAGATAGCTTGACCTCTCCCAGTGGCGGACTGATCCCGCGTGACTTCCCGTCAATAAACACCTCACCCCACGGCCGCACGCTCACGCGCACAGCACTCGACGCAGCGGGAGGGGGTGGCGTTTCCTTTGCCTGTTCCTTTTCTGCTGCCGCGGCTTGCGCCGCCGCGTTCGTCGCCTCGAGTCCAGTCACCGCAATCGCCGTCCCCGTCGCCTCGGCTTGACCCGCAGACGAAGGGTCAGTCGATGCTCCTGCCGGCGTGGCGGGCGACTCCGCCGTACCCGCCGCGGCCCCAGATGTGGTCGATGACTCCCCGGGGGATAGGCTACTGTTTACCGTCATAGGCACCCCGGCCGCACCCGCGCCGCTCGTGCCTGCCGACGACTCAGAGGCGGCAGCCCCCGCGGTGGCGATCCCATTCGCAGCATCCGGCGTCGTCTGCGGCGCGGCACTCCCCGCCGGGGCCTCAGCGCCAGCAGGTGCGTCAACGCCTGCAGACGCCTGCGGTGCAGTCGCTTCTGGCGCCGTCGCCGTCGGTGCCGCGACACCCGCAGTAGCTTCCGACGTCGCTGACGCGTCGGACGAGGCGCTAGTCCCCTCTCCCGTCGAACTTCCATTACGCGAGCCACCCAGGTCCGATAACGCCGGTGGCGTCGGGATCGGGGGTTCGGGCTCGGCAGGCTCAGCAGGAGCCGCTGATCCGGGGGCAACGTTCTCAGCCACTGCGGGCGGCGCATCCCGGCCGGCCGATGACACAGTCGGCCCACCAGGGCGCAGCCACATATACAGCACCAAAGCAATCGCCGCCAAGACCCCCAACAACACCAACAGAGGCACGCGTGGCCCCGCCTTGGTGCTCGGAGGCGCTGCGGCAGCCACCGGAATAGGAGAAACAGGCGGTGTCGGGGGTGGCGCCGAGACTGCCGCCGCAGGTACCTCAGCAGCTGCCGGCGGTGGCATTTCCTTCACAGGCAAAGCCACCCCCAAGCCAAATGCCTGCACAAAAGCCTCGATACTCTGCGGTCGGCCAGACAGCGACATGGACAATCCCTGGTCCACGGCCTGCAAAAACGCCAGGTCGTAGGCACCGAGCTCACGCCCCGCCAAGGGCACGCTCGCATCCTTGACACAACGGTCCAACGCAGGTGGCGGCGCCGTCCCCGTCAACATCGTATGGGCCACCGCGCTCAACGCATAAACGTCCGTCCACGGGCCACACGGCCATTCTGGATCATCCGTGTACTGCTCAAAGGCAGCGTAGCCTTCTATACGGGCCGCATTATCCGCGTCCGCGCTCGGCTCGAGCGGTGGCTGCATCAGATGGGCCTTGCCCGACGCATCCAACCCGATAGTGCTCAGGGCAATGCCCCCATGAACACCTCTGTGCGCATGCAGTTGAGCCAAAGGCACAGCCAGATCAGCCAATACCCGGCGAATACGCGCCTGCGGCACCCCGCCATTGGCGACCGCGGCAATGACGTTCAGCGGCCGTAGCCCCGAAACACCCCCGTCGGGGGCAGGATGACTAGATACAGGGGGAGTCGCGTTCATACACCAGGCTCCAAACAACATGCACCGTTGCTAGCGCCAAGCCGGCAACGATGCGAACAATCGGGTAAATAACGCGGCATTCAATGCCCCGCCATGTATATACGTCTGCAAGGCAGCCCCATCGACCTGATTCGTCCACCAATAACTGGTGTGCGAACTGGGGTTAAAACAAAACGGCAAATCGGCCCAGGCTGACAAGCTGTGAGTCGATACCGGCTCAGCCGTGGTTTCCAAACCCGAATTCAAGATATCCATGATATCGCTGCCGCTAGAACGCGCCACCGGTTGCTGCTGCACCACGCCCGGCACGACAATCGCCTGCAATTCGCGATCGAACTGCTCTGACGCGCAGCCATGCCGTACCGCCGACAGAATGCTCACGCCAATGCGTCGGTAATAGTCCGTCGCGCCTTCCAGTATGCTGCTGTGATAGTCGTCCTCGGCAATCGACGTGAACACGCATAATGGATATACGCGTCCGACCCGATCCCGACTGGGCGCTACGCAGCCCAACTGGACACCGTTGCCACTGGGTCCGGCAGGAATCGCAAAATTCCAGATCGGCGCGGTTGCGAAACTGCGCGCCGTACTATCGTCCGGCGCCTGCTTCAATGCGGCCAGGCCATATTGCAGCCAGTGGTCCCACCAGGCAATCAATTCCCGCGGCACGCGCCGATGCACGAAATCCCCGGATGCGGGAATTTTTCCGTACCACCCCAAGAATGCCTTCACGTCATCCATGGCGAATCCCATTTAGCGGCCCGGGCAGGAGAACCCCTGCATTTCGGGAAGATTGAAGGGGCTTTTCACGCTGCTGGCAGTGATCTCCAACACGACCTTTCGGCCATTAATGTCGAACGTCGCAATGGTCACCTCAGGCGACGACCCGCGGCTCAACTGCGCCTTGTCCAGCAACCGGTTCAACGCCCAGGGCCCCGACGCCGACAACCCCGCGCCACCCGACTGGGGCGTGAGTTCAATGCGCGCCTGATTCGAGCCACGCAGGCCCGGCCATTGCACGATTGTCGCGATTTGCGGGCCATGTGCATAGCGCACCGCCTGACCATCCACATCCATCACGAACTGGGTAATCTGCGCATCCATCTCGATCGGTCGAATAGCGACACGATACGACGGCAGCGGGCTACCCGCCATGAAATACACATCCCGAATCACACCCGCGCGCTGAAATGAATCCAGGTATCCTGCGCGCTCGCCCTTCGCGCCATCAATGCCCGGTTTAAACCGCCAGCGTGGCCCCGACACATCGATCTGCGTCGCCAACTCCTTTTGGAAAAATTCATCCATCATCCCGTTGGGCGCGAACAAGCGGGCCATGTCATTGGGCGCCACATCACGCGTGGCCCCCCGGGCAAACGGGTAGCGACCGGCAATCGATTGGCGGCAAAACAACCCGATCGTCGCCGACATCGTATCGCCCATACGCTTGCGCGTCGCGCCGGAAATTTCATCCGACGCGTTCACCGACATGGTATTGAGCACCTCGCGCAGGGGCCCAGGCAGTCGACCCGCTTCGGCACGCAGCTTGCTCACGACATCCGAGTCCGGGGCGGGACTGGCACTGCGCAATGCGGCATCGGCAGCGGTCAAGTAGGTATAAAGATCATTGAGCAACCCCGTCGTCTCCAGGATCGCCGCAGGAGTCTGGCCTTGACCCTGGGCCAAACGACGGTACGGTTCGAAATGGAGGTCGACGATGCGTTCGAGTTTCTCATCCGTCGCATCCCCACGCATCGCCGCGACAGGTCCGGTAGGGCCGAACATTTGCTCCAGCGCATCCCGCGTACTGCTGACACGCTCACGCGCCTGGTCCATCAACGAACGCCCATCGCCGGTATCGCGCAATAGGGTGGTCTCGCGCGCAACCCCCTCCACCAACTTAACCAACGGCGAATCGGGTGCCGACAAGGTCCGGGCGATCTGAATGTTCTCCATCAACGATTTCGTTGGTGTCAACTTGAGATCGTTGAGATACCCATCCCACTGCTGCACATAATCGTTCATGTACAGACGCTTGATATCCACGATCAATTGCTGCTGCGCCCGTTGATCCATCGCCCCAGGCGGCGGGATATTCAGCACCCATGCATCATCCTGACGCAGCAACTCCGCCACGCGCGTCACGCGCTGGTTAAAGATTTTCCAGTAACCATCGTAGCTATACAGCGCCGGAATCCCCTGCGTGAGAGGCTTGCCGCTCTTGCGCACAAACACCGAGCTGGCTTGCGGCCCCCCCAGCGTAATCGCTGTCTGCTCCGGCCCCTGCTCGGTATTCGACAGCAGGCGGCGCAAACGGCTATACGCACGTTGCGCCAACGTATAGTGCGCCAGGCGTTCACGCGCCTCGGACACCAACGCATCATCGCGCGGGAACGGCGAGGACAGCACACGGCCCTGAACCAGATTGCGCACGTGCAATGACATCATGTCGTACTGCCGGCGTGTATAGCCCTCTGGCAGGGTTTTCTGCATATCCGAGAGCAGCCAGGCATGCATGAACTCCGCATCATAGTGATCGGCCTCGTACAACATCAAATAGGCACGCAATGCCTCGTACGAAAACTCCAGATCATCGGGCGACGCCGAACGCAATGCCGTCTCGATTCGTCGTGCCACCTGCGGCAGCAGCACCTGATCCAGCGTGTCGCGATACACCCCTTGCGCCGCGGAATGCATCTTTTGCCCTTGATATAGGCCAAATTGATACGTCAGCGGTGGCGAATCCAACTCAAAGTTCGCATTGCGCGGCAGATACCACAGGCTATCCAGAAACGGCATCAGGCCCAGCACATCCCCGGCACGCGTAATCTTGATCTCGCGTCCCAGCTTTTCGACGGTGGGAACCCTGCGCTCAACCTCTTGCACATAGGCCTTGTTGTTGCGATAACTGATCCCCCATCCCACCAACAATGCAATCAACAGTGCGGCAATCAGGCAGTAACCGGCCCAGTGCAACCGCCGATACCGACGTTCCCAGCGTAGATTCCGCCCCGCCAGACCGGCTTCGGGAAAAATCACGTCTTGCAGCACGCCTTTCAGGAAGTAGCTGCGCCCTTCTTCCTCGACCGGTACGCTTGTCGTCTGCGGCCCGCCGTCAATACGCAGATAGCGCTTCAGGTGACCTGTCACCTGGTCAAATGTTTCGCCGCCCTGCGTACCACTGGTGAAGTAGACCCCACGCGGCACCAGGCGCGCCTCAAACTTCGAAGTCGCGAACACGTCACTCAGAAACTGTCCGAGCAATGCCTGCAAACCCGCAAACTGCTGCGGCAGCATGTAGGCCAGCGCGCGCTTGGCAGGGTCGGTCTCGGCCGCCAGCACCTCGGGCAAAGCATCGTTGAGCCGTCGCTGCAACAAGTCATATTCAGTATGGAAAGCCTCATACAAATCAAAGTCGGCTTCCTGCGTCCGGGTATAGGGCAGCGTAAAGCCCCACACCTGCGACAGATCTTCGCGGCTGAACGACGCGAAGTACTCCTCGAACCCGGACAGCAGATCCGCTTTGGTCACCAGCACGTATACAGGGAACTGAATGCCGAGCTGTTCACGCAGCTCTTGCAAGCGACGGCGTAATACGGCCGCATGCTGCGCCCGCTCTGCGTCAGACGACGCGAGCAAGTCTTCCACGCTGATGGTCAGCATGGCGCCATTGATCGGCTGACGCCCCCGGTACTTCGACAGCAAACCGAGGAATCCTTTCCATTCCTCTTCGTCGCCCGTCGCATCGCTTTCGTGGGTGGTGTAACGGCCGGCCGTATCCAACAACACAGCATCGTCGGTAAACCACCAGTCGCAATTGCGCGTACCGCCAACGCCACGCAAAGCCACTTTGCCAAAACGATCCGCCAACGGAAAATTCAAACCCGAATTCACCAATGCCGTCGTCTTGCCCGCCCCCGGCGCGCCAATAATGACGTACCAGGGCAACTGATACAGATGTTGCTTTGAAAACCGCGATAGTGACAATCGTCGCTTGTCACCCTCAAAGCGCGTCTTGCGCAACAACTCGACCGCTTCGTTGAAACGCTCTTCGAGTTGACGGATCTCGGGATTACCGGGCTCTGGTTCTGCTTTCTTTTTCGTCGCAGGCTTGCGCAGTTGACCCAATAACTGGGAATTCAGTCGACCCTCGCGCCATTTGCGCCAGATAATGCGCAACAGCCACAGCCCGAACAACACGGCAATGACGATGATCCGCGTCGTTTCACTTTCCAGCGGTCGAGTCGTCCCAATCGCCAACAGCGGCCCGGCAATCCAGATCAACAGTGCAATGGCTACCAAGCCGAAGAAATTCCACAGCCCTCGGCTAAATATGAAACTAAAGACGTTATGCATCATCGCCCGACACCCTCGACAGTCTCTCCACGAGGTACCGGTGGCACCATCAACGTAATTTCAACGCGGCGATTGCGCGCGCGCCCTGCCGCCGTATCATTTGGCGCCACAGGGTCCGCATCGCCACGCCCTTCGGCGCGGACACGCTGCGGGTCGTCCAGACGCGTCTCAAGCAACTCCTTGACGGCATCCGCTCGCGCCTGCGACAAGTGCCAGTTCGACGGATAGCGCGCACTGCGTATCGGAATATTGTCGGAATAGCCACGCACCAGAATATTGCCCTCGGTCTGACGCATCGCGTCCGCGACACGAGACAACACTGGCAGATACTGCTCGCGCACCGCCGCCGAACCCGACTCAAACAACCCATCGCCGCGCAATACCACGACGCTGCGATCGACTTCATCGCGCACCGTCACCAAGTCATCACGAATCTCCGGCGACAAGAACACCGCCAGACGCGGCGAAGCGGTTGGCTGGCGAGGCGTTGCGACCTGTACCGTTGGGGGTTTCAGGCTGCTGATCTTCGTAAACACCTCGTCAGACTGCCGGCTCAACAGCCAGGCCAGTCCCCAATACACCGCCAACGCCAGCACGGCCACCAGGGCGCCAAACACCCACAATGGGACCGGCAGACGCCGCATTTGCACTTGTGCCGGCACGTCCTGCCAGTGGGGTGACAAGGCACGCGGATATTCGCCGCGGGCACTGCGCAAAATACGCAGCAACCGCTGGCGCAACGTCTCGAGTTGCGAGCGGCCATTGTCGAGCACGCGATAACGGCCCTCGAACCCGAGCAGCAGACAGAAATACAGCAGTTCCAGCAAGTCCAAATGCTGACTCGGATTTTGAGACAGTTTGGCCAATAGCTGGAAAAACTTTTCTCCCCCCCACGTCTCATTGTGGAACGTCACGAGCAAGCTGTGCGCCGACCAAACCCCGTTGCCGCCCCAGGGCGTCAAGGCGGCCGCCTCATCCAGCGCCGTGCACAGGCAGTACCGCGCGCCAAGAATGGTCTCGTTGGAAATCCCCGCCTGTTGAGCGCGCAACTCGAATTGCCGGATCTCATCCAGTAGATGCTCGCGCAACATCACCGGCGAGGGATGCGACGTCGTCGCACGTATCTGCGGAATCAAATCCAGCAGCGGATTGGCCGCGGCCACCAGGGGATTGGAGCCACTGATCACATATTCGTGTGGCCGTAATCGGCCGGACGCCGAAGCGCCCCCTTCTGGCAGGCCCGAACCCATCGGGCCGGGTAATGCAGTATCGGATGCGTGCATATTTTCTCCGGCAGGCTTGAACCTTTAATCGCGCAACGCCCAGAATTCCATGGTCAGCCCAGGGAACTCACCTGCCAAATGCAAAGCCAGAGCGCCCGTGCGCTCTAGCTGTTTCCAGAAATCGCCGCCCTTGTCGAGCTCGAAATACACATGACCAGCACTGTACGGGATCTGACGCGGCGCCACAGGCAGCACACGTACGGTCACCCCGGGCAACTGCAAATGCACCAGATCGCGAATCCGCTCGACCGGGCCGATCTTGACCTGAGCGGGGAAACGCGAACGAACCGTGTCCGATGGCATATCGGCATGAACCGCCAGCACAAAGCCCGCGGTACGCAGCAGTTCCAGATCGGGGATCTGCGCCACGCGTACGCCCTGACCGCGATCCTGCAAGGGAATCTGCAAGGCATGCTGCTCGAGCACCGCCGACAACGAGCGGCGCAATTCGTTCATCAGGGTACCAAAGGTTAATTGCAGATCATCGTGCTCATAGGTCGGCAGGACTTCGGGCCGTCGGGAAGCCGACGTATATGTGGCCAAATCGCAAGACAGCATCAACCAATCGTGGAATAGCCTTTCGGGATGCAACCACTCGGCCTGCCGCGTGTGCCACAGTGAACCAATATAGCGATTCACCGTCTCCAGCAACATGAAATCAGAGACCTCGGACACACCGCCGCGCCCGGGCTGCGACAAGCGCAACCCGAGGGCCTCACTGCGGGCCTCAAGCAAGCCGTAGAGTTCTTGTGCAAAACCCAACAGCAACGGATGCGCACCCGCCGACAACCACGGTGCAATGTACCGCTCGTTGAGCACCACCCGATTGTCGGCGCGACGTTCGACTATGCGCACCACCCCCAGGCCGAGCCATTCATCGCCCATGTCCGTTTCAAGCATCAAGCGCAGGCGCAAGTGCCCCACTTGCAACAACGCCGGCTCCAGTCCCATCGAGCCAGAATCCTCGACCTCGGCCTCCTTTACCAGGTAGCGTGCCAGCGAATCGGCCTCGTCTTCGTATTGCACGTCCGTGGCGCCCGGCCGAACGCGCGGCAGCGCCAGCATGACACGCACGTCTTGCGCTTGCTCGGACACATCCAGGGCCTCAGGGGCGTCATCGGGGTGTGAAAAATCGAACGGCGTACCGTCTGGCAAGACACCACTGGCTTCGGTCAGCACGACCTTGCCGATCGCCAACGCATCGCGGTCCAGCACCAGATGGCTGAAGCCCCAGAAAAACCCTTGTAATGACGACGTACGCTGCCTTAGCGAGCTCTCGAGATAACGTTCAAATTGCTGAAAATGCTGTGGCCGCAGGAACATCCCTTCGGTCCAGATGACTTTGCTCTTCTCTGCCATGGTTGCGCTTACAAATAAGGTTGCGGGATCAGGCTGCTATGCAACACTGGTCGTGCGCCTAAAACGGCCACCAAGATCTATCCCGGTCCGTCACAGTAACCTCATTATCTTTGACGGAGATCTTGATCGTTTCTTCGTTGGGCGAAAACTGCCATACCTTGAAGATATTCGTGCTTTGGGGCTGGGGAAGCTCGACCACCAAACGCCACTGGCTATGTTCCAGATCCCGGTATGCGGCCACGACGCCGACCAGCCGCGCCTCGGTGCTGCCGGGATACTCGATTGTTCTGATTTCACCGGGACGCAACACGACCTGGTGGCTGTTGATCAATTCTTTTCCCAATGCCGCCTGGGGATCCGCCTGCAGCGAGAAAAAATCACGGGACGCAAACGCGCTGGACGAGGTCAGCTCGTAAATCGTGACCTGAACCGGAGAGGGTCGACCGTTGTGATCGGGATTCACCTCTTTATCGACGGTCAGCTCCAGCGCATAGGGCACCGCCACGCGACTCGCGGTCGACGAGCACCCGGCCACAGCCAGCAGCGCCAGCACGACGAGTCCTGCCTGCAGGCCCTTCCAGAGGGAAATCAAGGTATTACTGGATGCCATCATGCCCGGCACGCCTCTCGGTTGATAAAGAAACTATCTATGACAAGGGAAAAACAAGAAATTGTCGTGTAAAAACAAAAATAGTTACTACTGTTACGGAACGCGCAGGAAAGTCTTGAGCAGATATAGTTTCATAACGCCCCGACATCATTTCCGTCACCAAGGCTGGCTATGATCAAGACATCGGTACTGGAGATTTTCTGCATGAAACTCACTGTTCAGCAACGCCCCGAAGACTCTGGACTCATCGCGCCCTGGTCCGCTGTGTTTGATGCGCCCGGTGGTACGCTGGGCCGATCGACAGACAATCACCTCACCTTGCCAGACGCTGACGGTGGCATTTGCCGCGTCCAGGCGGCCGTGCGCATCAGCGACGACACCTGCTATCTGGTCAATCTCAGCAGCATGAGCCGTGTCAGCATCAATGGCCGCGCTATCTTGCGTGATCAAGAAGTCCCCCTTGCTCCTGGCGATGAACTGGTCATTGGTTCCTATACCCTCAAAGCCGAAGATCCGTCAACCGCGACGGTAGACAACGCCGCGCCCGCTGCCCTTGCAGGCGCTTTCGCGGCCACCCACGACCCGCAGCACGACCCCCTGCTGGCAGAACCCGACCCGTTGCTGGAAAGCCCGCTGCTTGACATCCCAAGCCCGCATATCCAGCCCGTAGTACCGGTCGCCACCGGCAAAGCCGCAGTCGAGGCCGCGTCTGTTGAGGCCCAACCCGCATCCGTTAAGCCCCAACCCGTCACTGCACCCGCTGAGCCCAGCGTCGCCGTTGAGCCTGTAGCCGCGGCGCAACCCACGGCCATGGCGGAGCCTACACCCGCCATACCACCTGCTACCTCAACCAAACCTGCCGTCTCCGCCGAGCCTGTGGCCGCAGCGCAACCCGCAACCTCAGCACCACCCATTGTCTCCGCCCACCCCGCAGACTCACCCCAACC
>NZ_CBCSFP010000008.1:0-218968 GCF_965138755.1 Bordetella tumulicola
CCCCTGACCAGCCTGTGGCGCAGCCGAGTCCCGCTGATCTGGACACGACACCCCCGATCAACGTCGCTGACACAGCCACGCCACCCACAGAGCCCACGACCCCTGCGCCCTCCCCAGTGACCCCTGCGACGCCAGTCTCCGCTGCGGTGCCCGCGGCCGCGGCCTCGGCCCCGCTTGCGTCCCCAAGGGCGCAGGAATTTGCCGCGCCGCCCCCCTCAGGATCCCCTTTTGACGACACCCCGTCCGACGAAGCACTGCTTCCGGACTTCCCGCCCACTGACACCTCTACGACCGACGTCTTCAGTGACCTGTTCGGCGGCCCCGGCACCGTCCCGGTCGGTAGCGCGCCCGACGTTTCCGCCCATCCCTTCGATATGGAATCGGCCCAGAACCGCAACCCGGAAGATCCCCTGCGCCATCTGCCGCGCGGCGATGCCAATGTCTCGGGCCCCCTGCGAGACCCGCTCGACGCACTGGGCTCGCACGATGACAATGACGGCCACAACGTGTTCTCCGACCAAACGCCGTCGACCCTCCCCTCCGACGATCCCCTCGCGCCGCACCGTCTCGATCCCTTGGGCGAGACGTTGAATAGCGCCCGCGAGCAGGACAACAACGGTTGGGCTGCTCGCGATAATTTGCGCGAGTATGGCGGGTTCTTGCGACCGGCTCGTGTGCAACAGCCGGCCCCCAAAAAAGACACGTCTGAAGACGAGCCGAGCCCTCCGCGCCGCAAATAAGCACGGGAGATGCCCGGCATCGGCATCATTCGTACTGGTACTGGAACTCCCCATCAGCCGCAAGCAAGGTCACCGTGGACACGCTGCGCCCCTCCATCGAGGCGGACAGTAGTTCGCGGCTAACCTGTGGCAGCACGGTATTTGTCAAAATCGCATCAACCATACGGCCGCCTGACTCCACTTCGGTGCAGCGCGCCACCACCAGCGCAGTCGCCTCGGGGCTGACCGTGAGCGCGATATCATGGTTATCACGCAAGCGCTGACGCACTCGCTCAAACTGTAAATCGACAATCCGCGCCAACATCTCATCCGATAGCGGCAGATAGGGCACCGCCACCAGACGGCCAAGCAGTGCCGCCGGGAAGGCCTTGAGTAACGGCTCTCGCAAAGCAGTCGCCAGGCCGTCCGCATCCGGCATCAAATCGGGATCTTTGCACAGCGTGGCGATCAACTCGGTCCCCACATTCGACGTCAGAATAATGACGGTGTTGCGGAAATCGATATAACGACCTTCACCGTCTTCCATCCAGCCCTTGTCGAACACCTGGAAGAAAATCTCATGCACATCCGTATGTGCCTTTTCCACTTCGTCCAGCAACACCACGCTATACGGACGACGGCGCACGGCCTCGGTCAAGACGCCGCCTTCGCCATAGCCCACATATCCCGGCGGCGCGCCCTTGAGCGTGGATACCGTATGGGACTCCTGGAACTCGCTCATGTTGATGGTAATCAGATTCTGCTCACCACCATATAGCGCCTCAGCCAGCGTCAGTGCCGTCTCGGTCTTGCCCACGCCACTGGGGCCGCACAGCAAGAAAACACCGACCGGCTTGTTCGGATCGGTCAAGCGGGCACGCGAGGTCTGAATGCGTCGTGCGATGGCCTCCAGGCCATGCCGTTGCCCGATGACACGCTGCTCCAGCGTATCGGCCAGGCGCAACACCGATTTGGCCTCGTCGCGCACCATGCGGCCGACGGGAATGCCGGTCCAGTCCGCGACCACCGATGCCACCGACGCCGCATCAACGGCCGGGTAGATCAGCGCGGCTTCGCCTTGGAGACGCGCCAACTCGTCCTGGGCCTGCGCCAATTCCTCGCGCAATTGCACCGGGTCTTTTGTCGGCGCAGCGTCTTGCACGGGCGCGGGTTCTTGCACCGCATCGCCGGCAGGTGGTTCTGCGGTTTCGCTGTTATCGTGTGCTGAAGGCACATTGCCAATCGGCGCCCCGGGCATCTCGCTAGCCGGAGCTTGCGTGTCGCCATCCTGATCCAGTGCCTTGCGTAGCGAGAAAACACGCTCGGCCAATGCTCGCTCAGATGCCCAGCGCTCCTCGAGCGCGCTTTCTTCCACACGCGCCTGCGTCAATGCATCGGCGATTTGCGCCACACGGGCCTCATCTCCCGCCCCTAAACGCGCCTCACGCACCGCAATACGCTGCTCGATCTCCAACGCTTCGATACGGCGACGCGCATCTTCAAGCGCCGCGGGCACGGCATGCTGGCTGACCGCTACTCGGGCACATGCCGTATCCAGCAGGGCCACGGCCTTATCAGGCAACTGGCGCGCCGGGATGTAGCGATGCGACAGCGAGACAGCCGCCTCAATCGCCTCGTCCAGCAACAACACCTTGTGGTGATCCTCCAGCGTCGCGGCCAGACCGCGCAACATCCCGACGGCGCGAGGTTCGGCGGGCTCGTGAATCTGCACCACCTGAAAGCGCCGCGTCAGCGCGGGATCTTTCTCAATGTACTTTTTATATTCCGACCAGGTCGTTGCCCCGATGGTCCGCAATTGTCCCCGCGCCAGCGCGGGCTTGAGCAAGTTTGCCGCATCGCCCGTCCCTGCCGCCCCCCCGGCGCCCACCAGGGTATGAATCTCGTCAATAAACAGCACGATAGGCCGGGGGCTGGCTTGCACCTCGTCAATCACACTACGCAAACGTTGCTCAAACTCGCCTTTGACGCCGGCCCCCGCCTGCAGCAGTCCGATATCCAGCAACAGCAGCGACACGTCGTGCAGCGGCGGCGGCACGTCGCCACTGGCCAGTCGCAGCGCCAACCCTTCGACCACTGCCGTCTTGCCCACGCCAGCCTCACCGGCCAGCAGCGGGTTGTTTTGCCTGCGACGCATCAGAATATCGACGATCTGACGGATTTCCTCATCGCGGCCCGACACCGGGTCGATCTCGCCGGCACGCGCCCGAGCAGTCAAATCGACCGCAAACTTGGCCAATGCCGAGCCACCGCCCTCGCCCGACACCGGCGCAGTGCCTTCGGACTCAACGGGCTGTGCGGAAGCATCCTCGGGGGAGCCGTGCACGATTCCCTCCATTTGCTCCAGCAGCACATCCGGCACTATGCGGGAGAACTGGTCCGACATACCCAGCAACACGTTGCGTAAGGCATAGGTCTTGACCAACCCAGCCATCAAATGGCCACCGCGAATACGCCCGGCGCCGTACCGCAATGATCCCAACACCCACGCACGCTCGACTGCATGGTCAATATGCTCAGACAAATCGGACACCGAGCCGGCACCCCGCGGCAGTTGATCCAGCGCCACCGTCAAGTCTGCCTGCAATGTCCCCATGTCCATGTCAAAGCGACGCGCGATGCGGTGAAAATCACTGTCTTGCGTATGAACGACCTGGTGTATCCAATGCACCAGCTCCACGTACGGATTGCCCCGCAATTTGCAAAACGAGGTCGCACCTTCCAGCGCTTGATACAGCAGCGGATTCAGTTTTCCAAACAAATCTTGGCGGCCAATGTCGGACATATCGTTGTGTTGTACTCAGCATCAAAAAAAGGGATCAGCCGTTCAGCATTATTCGGCGGACATCGAACGTCGCAGTCAGTCAAGCGAACTCGGTCAATCCGGCGCAGCGCAGCCCAGCGAGAGCACCACGCCGCGATCGCCCAGCAATTGGGCACTGCTGGTCAACGTCAGCGTCTGTGGCCCGGACTCGCGCAGCGCAACTGCGCCGCTTTGCAGAAAGCTGCGATACCCGTCCATCTCGACCTTGGACGTGTACTGCGCAATCGCCGACTTGCAGCCGCATTCACCGATGGATTTTTTAACGTTCACATTGGCCTGCAGGAGCACGGCTTGAGCCGTCGTGCTGCGCACGCCCGGTTGCAACTCCACGCACTGCGCCAGCGCATTCTCGACTTTGATCGACCCGGCCGCCTGCGCCAGCGGACCCCATACGGTGGTTGCCAGCAGCACTGCCAGGCAGCGAGTTTTAATGGGCACTCGTGCCTCCGTTCGTGGCGCGATCTTTCACATACTCGACCTTGATGATCATCGTCGACCGTCCTTGCCCGCCACGCACGTAGGTGCGCAATAACGGAAAAATTCGGCCATCGACTTCAATGCAACCGTGGCTATAACCCTTGGTGGAATCATGGAGGTAAAACCCGTTACGGCCCGGCGAGCAACGATTCTTCGTCGCCGTATCGGCCGGCTCCATCCGCGCACGGTTAGTCCCCCAATTCGCCCAGTTAGGCTCGCACCGGCCGGCGTCGGCGCCGCGGGGAATCGTCTGAATGCCCCATGCGGGCTTCAGCGCGCACATGTCGCGGCCATCGTCTTGCGCCACGCCCTGATCCGCCAAAAAAATCTTGTAGTAGCCCGGCGGGATCGGACCGGCGTCGGGCGTGCAATGCTCGCTGGGCAACTGGTGGCGTGACGCGCCACTGGTCGCGCGAAACGTTCCGTGGCCTGTCCACTCCACTGTTTGGCCATCGTAGGTCATGTCATGCCTCATGCTTGCGTCTCCTGGAGTTGCGTCGTTGCCATCGCCGCCTTGCGTGCATCACGTCCTGCACGATCACGGCCCTCATAATCCAGCACTAAATCACGTGCATCGCCTTGCTCTGCCCGGCGACTACCCAACCATGACGACAGACCCAACGGTTGCTCCGCACCCAACTTGATGCCGACCACATCCTTGCGTTTGAGCACCGGCCGTACATCCCAGGCAAACTCGACACCAATGTAATCGCGCACCCAGTGCATCAACTGCCGTGCCCGCTTTCCGCCCGGCAAGAAGCTGGCGTAGTNGGNCCGCTCCAGCGGGCCGAGTTCAATGCGAAATTTATGCTGGGCATCGCGCACCGCCGAACCCAGAATAGTGTCCTGCCCCAATCCGAGACTACCGCCCAACCCCAACTGCTGCGAGGGTTCCAACCGTATCCACTGCGGTACAAACTCCGCAATACGCACAGGCACCGAAAAGAATGTCTGAAGGATCTGCTTCAGACCCTCTGGATTACGCGTCTGGCGCAGCAAATGGCCCGCCATGAAAAACTTGGCGTGATCCATCACGGTGTCGCGCCGTGCCAGGGACGGCATCCCCATATGCAGCAAGCTGGCGACATAACGCGTAAAACGCGCCTCTTTGCGATCCAGACTGACCGTGCTCTGCGCATCGGCCCAGGCACGATAGAACAGCAAAATCAGCCGATGATGAAATACATCGGCAAAACCCGACAGCGTGCGATCGCCATAGTGGTGAATGCGCTCACGCACATACTCCGTCAGGTGCAGGGGCAGCGGGCCATTTGGCCCAAACAAACCAAAACTGTAGATCGAGACTTCCGGAGGACGTCCGTCGCGCGCCAAATCGACAGAAGACAATGTCGACGGCGCAAAAGCCATCGAGGGCTCCTGGCGCAGACGCACCGGCTCATTACGCGCAACCGTGTCGCGGCCCAACGGGGCGCNCGCGCCCGCGCGGGCGTCAATCCAACGCAGCACATGAAACAGATCGTGGGAATAAGGGTCTTGCGCCAACTCACGCCAGAACGTGATCGGCATGGAGGGCAAGACCCCACCTCCCGCGGGCGGGATCGTCCCGGATGGCTGACCCTCCCCTTCGGACGCGACCGGCTGCGACCCGGGCGTCGCCCCGACCGTTGCCTGCTCGCCGGCGCCCACCATCGTGTCCGACATGGTTAACCCATATGAATCTGCTTGGCGTCCACCTTCACCAGGTTCTCACCGGTCACCATGGTGTAGGACGCATGCAGACGGGCACTCTTGTCGGCCCGGTAATCTAGCGAACCAGCCCGTACGTGCTCGACCTCCTCGGCCGCGCGGAAGGTCACGCGGGACAAGAACGACAGGCGATCCATCACGGCCTCGTAGACCTTGCCCACCACACGAGTCGACCCGACGGTCGCCGTCACCTCACCGCCCAGGTACTTCATTTTTTCCGTCACGAAACTGGCTTCTTTGGCCTGCAGCGCCAGAGACGCCGTATCGACGGTGACCGAGCGCTCGCCGGCCAGACGCACGTCCTTGGCACTCTCGACCGAGACACTGCCGGTACGCGAGCGCAGCACCACATCGCCCATCGTTTCGAGCTGGGCCTGACGCGGATCGGCCTGCTCGACCACGGCAATCAGGTACACACGCGCGGTCTCGGGGCCGCTGATCAGCACCTGATCCCCCAACTGGGGCATCAGCAAACAACTGGCCGCCAGACGGGTATGCCATTGATGACCATCACATTCAACAGTAAACATACCGTCGTCGTCACGATGCATCACTGTGCCGATCAGATGCACCGGATCGTAGACGGGATACTGACGTTTCGCCGCGGTTTTCATGGCACGATTCCTTTCAATCAAACTCAGGACCCTAGACTGCGGGGCGTGCCCCCATACGGGGCTTCCAGCGCGCGATTTCGCCGCGCTGCAACGTAGACAACACCAATTCCGACATCATGTTGATCGACACATGCCGGGAAAAAAACTGCTCCAGGACGGCACCAAACAAATACGGGCTGATCCCCGAGAACGCTGTCTCATCCACTTGTAAACCGATACGCACGCCCCGTCCATACACAATTGGGCCAGGAATCGGCAAACGATGATGCATGGGGTCAGCGCGGACATGGCGCACGCCAGCGATATGCTTGCGCACCACCGGATCCGCCAGATTGCCGTACACATTCAACATCTCGCGCAGCGTCTGCGCCCCCTGCTCGGCATCCAGATCCACCAGGCTCAGATAATTCAAGCCCAAATGGCTGATCAAATGCCACGTCGCCGCATTTTCAGCCAACGCCGGATGCGGCCGCGTCGGGCCATGCAGCACCTTGATCGCACCAACCGGCGCTGACACCCGCAACGTAAAGTCCGTCTCCGTGCCGAGCGGCAGCAGCATCGCCAGATCGCGATTCGTACACAGTGTCTCCAGCGTCAGGTGACGCAGTTGCCCCGAAAACGGAACCTCGTGACGATCCACCAGCGACACAAACACCTCGCTACCGATGTAACCGGTCCGCGTGCCATTGCGCTTTGCCTGATCGGACAACAATCGAGGCTCACGACGCATGGAATAGTACGCACCATAATCATCCGGATCACTGCCCAGCGTGCCATAAAACGACCGGAACTCTTGCTCGGGCCGCTCTGCCGAGGCATGACCCAACACCTGAGTCACCCCAAACACTTCGTAGTCCAAGGGTCGCGTACGATCCACCACCAAGTGATATTCGCTCGTGCGCGGCGTCACAGCCACACGATCCGCGCGCTTGGGGAACAGGTTGATCGCCGGCGCACAGTGCAACGCCACGTGCTCCGCGGCGATCGAGCCCTCCAGCTCAGGCGCCGCCACCGAAAACAAAAGCGTCAAATCAAAACTGCGCGTCTCGCGGCGCTCGCCGCTGCGCAAGGCAGACGTGCGCAAGCCGCGCTTTAAATCATTCACGCTGAAAAACAAATAGCGTCGCGGAAACGCAAAATATTCCTGCAACAAACGATAGCCTTGGAACACCCGCGTATCCGCAGGCAGCAGCGCCTGGTCGTCGTCGAATCCCTCATGCTTGATCGAGGCGGGCGATAGTTTGTTGATCCAACTGACAGGGCGCTCCGTATCATGGCCCAGCACCGCCACGGTATGGCCCATGATGATTTCCAGCAAACGCTGCATCTGCAAGTCTTGACCGGCCAGGTGAAACACCAACTGGTCCAGATCCATGTCTTCCAGACGAACGCCCCCACAAACTTCGATACGAATACGCAAGGCACTCAGCACGCGACCATTACGCCCGCCCAACCCCAACCGGGCCAACGGCAAATCGGGCGGTGTGCCCGTGAACTCCGCCTGCACCACGCGCAAGGGCCACAGCCGCACTGCATGTCCGGTCATGAACTCGCAAGGGGTCTGCTCGCCACGCGGCACTCGCCCACGCAGCAACGTGCCTCGCGGCAAATCAAAGCCGCGCGCCAACGTGCCTTCGTTCATGCTTGGGGAAAACTGCACCACCGCCATCGAGGGCGTCGGCGCCAGGTAGTTGGGATAAACGACCTCGAGCAGGCGTTGCGAAAAACGCGGGAACTCCGCGTCCATCTTCAGATGGATACGCGCCGTCAGAAAACTAAAGCCCTCAAGCAGCCGCTCTACATACGGGTCCGCAACCTCGGTGCCATGTATCCCCAGACGGCCCGCCACCTTGGGATACATCTGGGCAAACTCCGCACCCATTTCGCGCATGTACACCAATTCGCGGTTGTAGTAGTCGAGCAAGCGCGAATCCATCAGACAACGCCTCCGATATCGCGCAGATCCATATGGCCGCTTTCCAGATCGATATCCGTGCGGAACAAAAACTCCATGGGGTGCGGCACACACCACAACATGCCCTTGATCTCCAGGGTCAATATGTTGTGATGCTCCAGCGTACCGGTATCGGTCACGCAACGCACCTCGACCGACGAATTCAGGATGCGGGGCTCGAACGCCGCAATCGCATTACGGATCGAGTCTTCGACGTCGATCCAGTCGATTTCCGACATCCGTTTGCCTGCCATGGCGCGCACGCCAAAATTCAAGGTCGAACCCGGCACGCTCGGATAAGAAGACAAATCATCCGTCGTCTGCAAATTGACCGTGTTGAGCAACCAGCGCAGATCCCGCAAAACGGCCGTGCGCAACTCCGCATGCGTCAACATCGACGACTCGCGCGTCTCCTGTCGCTTGGACGGATCGTTGTCCATCAAGCGATCCAATAGCGACGGTTGCAAGCGATCACGGGCCACGCGTTCACTGCGCGGCATATGCTCCCACGGACGCAAACCCGCCGTCGTATCGGTTACTGCCATCAACGCATCTCCAGCGACCGTATATCCAGCAAGCCGTACTCGCCCTGATCGGTCACCCACATCTTCTGACCTACGCCGGCGTAGGTGTCGCCATGCAGCACGTGCCAGTCAGTCATCCGCCCCAGCTTCGCTCCGTCCGACAGGTCGGCGTATGTCTGCCCGGCCAGCGCGGGATAACGAGCGGGAATCAAGCCATATTGGGTCCGGCCATCCTCCAGCACGGCTTCGGCTTGCGACCACACGACATCGCTCAAGCCCTCGGGTGGCAACAAACGCACGCTCTTTAACGCGGAGAACGGGAGCCAGCCATAACGGCCGCCCGACATAAACTCAAACACCGGACCGAGACGGCTGTCACCATCACTGACCCATTCAAATGTCAACGGTGTCTCGTCATTGGACACCACCACCTGCCCGGGGCGAGCCTGAGCCGCCTCATAAGCGCGCGCGCGACATTCATCCGCTTCTTGCGGCGCCTCGGCGTCACAGCGCAACGCCTGCCACAAATCCGCAAACCACTCCGGCGCCTCGCCAAAGGAAAAGGGTTCTTCTTGGCCACTGAGCACGAGCTCGCGCTGACGCTCGGCGGCAATCGCCTGTGCATACAACATGGCGGTAGGCTGTGCCTGAGCATTGAGCTGGGCGCTCAATTGCAGTTGTTCGGACGCACGCGCCCAATCTCCCTGCACCACCATCAACTGAAATAACTGTGCACGCAAATCCGCATCGGCCGGTTTACGGCGTATCTGCGACTGGATCGACTCCAGATGCTGGGACAAGCTGCTTTCACGCAGCGCAATGGCAGGTTTGGTCATAAAGAGCACCGCAGAAGAAACACAAAGTCGGCGCACGGTTCAGAAACCGTCCGCCGTCTCGAAAAAGATGCGGCTTGATCCCTTGGGGGTGGCCCGACGAGGCAATGCCCCACCGAGCCGCTACCCAAGGCTTTAGCCGACTTCGCGGTTTTGCTTGATATCCCAAGCGACCAGGCTTTCCGCACCCTTGCCGCCTTGCTCCGTTTGCTCCCAGTATTGCTGCTTGACCTTCGCAGCCTGGAAAGCAAAGTTCACAACAACGGATTCAGAGTTGAGTTCGCCCGACAACTGCACGGACGACACCAACACGTCTTCCAGCGTGATCTTCGTGTATTCAACCTGTTGGCCACCAGCCTTGCACACCGACAACTCGATACGGCTCAAGTGCTTGCCGCTGGCGCAGTGCTTCATGACAGCCGGAGCGGCCTTGTCGATACGCGCAACGACGTGCAAGTCGTTAAAGCTGGCCTTACCGGCGCCCAGACCACCACCGCTGGCCATGGTACCGGGCTGCGTAGCACCCCACGAGAACGAAACAATGTCGGTCCAATTCTTGTGATTGCCATCCTTCGACTCGCCACTGGCACCGTCGATTTTCATGAACATGTCAACAGCCACTTCTCTCTCCCTAAGTTGCAGTCACGGCACCGACGTGCCCTGATCGAATGAGTCCATTAACCGTCATTCTTCTTCAACGACGGCAGCTTGGACACGAGACGCAGCGACACCGTCAGCCCTTCGAGCTGATAGTGCGGCCGCAAAAAAAACTTTGCGGAGTAATAGCCTGGGTTGTCCTCAATCTCCTGGACCTGGACCTCGGCGGCAGCCAGCGGCTTGCGGGCCTTGGTCTCCTGAGACGAGTTGCCTGGATCACCATCGACATAATTCATGATCCAGTCATTGAGCCAGCGCTCCATGTCGTCACGCTCGCGAAACGAACCGATCTTGTCGCGCACGATGCACTTGAGGTAATGCGCGAAACGGCAGCAGGCAAACAAATACGGCAAGCGGGCCGACAGCTTGGCATTCGCCGACGCATCCACGTCATAGTACTCATGCGGTTTTTGCAGGGACTGTGCGCCGATGAACGCCGCAAAGTCCGAGTTTTTGCGATGGACCAACGGCATAAAGCCATTCTTGGCCAACTCAGCCTCACGGCGATCGCTAATCGCGATCTCGGTGGGGCACTTCATGTCGACACCGCCGTCGTCCGTGGGGAAGGTATGGCACGGCAAGTTTTCCACTGCGCCGCCCGACTCCACGCCACGGATCGACGTGCACCAGCCGTACAGTTTGAACGAGCGGTTGATGTTGGACGCCATCGCGTAGGCCGAGTTGGCCCAGGAATAGCGATCATGGTTCGCACCGTCGGTGTCTTCTTCGAAGTCGAATTCATCAACCGGGTTGGTGCGCGAGCCATAAGGCAAACGTGCCAGGAATCGCGGCATGGCCAGACCAAGGTAGCGAGCATCCTCGGACTCACGCAGACTGCGCCAGGCGGCGTATTCCGTGTTGGTAAAAATCTTGGTCAGATCACGCGGATTTGCCAACTCTTGCCACGAATCCATCTGCATCACGCTGGGCGATGCCCCCGTGATGAACGGGCAGTGCGCCGCCGCCGAAACCTTGGCGATTTCGCTCAGCAGTTCCACATCTGGCGGGCTGTGGTCGAAGTGGTAGTCGCCCACCAGGCAGCCGATCGGCTCGCCACCGAACTGGCCGTATTCTTCTTCGTAAACCTTCTTGAAAATCGGGCTCTGATCCCAGCCCACGCCCTTATGGCGCTTGAGGGTACGGCCCAATTCTTTCTTGGAGATGCACATCACACGGATCTTGAGCAGCTCATCCGTCTCAGTGTTGGTCACCAGGTAGTGCAGACCACGCCAAGCGCCTTCCAGTTGCTGGAAGTCCGCGTGATGCATCACCAGATTGATCTGATCCGACAGCTTGCGATCGATCTCGGCAATGATCGCCTGAATCGTGCGATAAGCATCGGAAGACATCGACACGCCGCTGTTTTCCAGCGCCTGGTGGGCCAGCGTGCGCACCGCGTGCTCCACCGCTTCGCGTGCTTGTTCAGTCTTGGGCTTGAATTCTTTCTTTAACAGCGCCGACAGGCCATCGGCCTCTAGCGTTTCAGTTGTGCGGGCATCCGCGCTTTTCGCCACAGCAGTCATCGCGATCTCCGTTATCGTTTATTTCGCGGCCGGATCAGATTCGGGCGCATCCGTGCCCGCAGCCGGCGCATCCGGATTCGGCGCAGCAGCCAACGCATTCATCAAAGCAGGGTTCTTCAGTACCTTGCCGATCAACTCTTCGGCGCCGGTCTTGCCGTCCATGTAGGTAAGCAAGTTGGCCAACTGGGTACGCGCCTCCAGCAGTTCGTTCAACGCGCCGACCTTGCGAGCCACGGTGGCGGGCGAGAAATCGTCGATGCTCTCAAACGTAATGTCGACATTCAGCTCGCCGTCGCCCGTCAGCGTATTCGGCACATGGAAAGCCGCACGCGGTTGAATCGACTTCATGCGCTCATCGAAATTATCGATGTCGACGTCCAGGAATTTGCGTTCGGCCACGTCCGGCAAAGGTTCGACCGACTTACCGGCCAGATCCGCCATCACGCCCATCACAAAAGGCAATTGAACCTTGCGTTCGGCACCATAGATCTCCACGTCGTATTCGATCTGCACACGCGGTGCTCGATTACGTGCAATGAACTTCTGGCCGCTACCCTTCAGTGTCGTTACCATCTGTACTCTCCTGTCCTGCAATCTATGCAATGAATTGAGCGAGCTCAGTCGCCAGATCCGCCATTAGCGTCCCTGGGCAACCAGTTCTCGAATTGTTCGAGACCCTGCGGCGCCAGATTCTTCATAATGTCGTGAAAGCTCATAGAAACCAGTTGCTGCGCCCGACGAATCAAATACGGAGCAGGATGACTAGGCTCATGCACTTCAAAGTACGCGCATACCTTGGTCAACATGGCGATCGCATCGTCACGTGACTGTATCTGCGCGTCCTGCCAACGTAGCACCGGCGCCGGTGCTGCTACCAGTGTAGCGTGCTGTTCAGAGGTTGTAACTGCAGTGTCATCCGCACTTGCGTCCCCTATTGATGCGCTGACGGTCGTTACCGGTGCACTATCACCCAAAGCCAACGTCGCCACATCCAGCGTGCGCAGAATACCGGTGTAATCCGGCACCCATTCTTGCCCCAGCTTGTCCGTGACTTGTTTTTGGATGCGACGCAAAGCCTGCGCGGCATTGGTCAGCGCCACCAGCTCAGGTTCTTTTTGCACCCAGGATTGACGCAGATGCTCGACCAGGCGGACACGACCGCCCGGATAAAAATCGGGATCCGAGCGAGTGCCATCCAATAAGGATTCCGCATCGCGCAGCGACAATTGCCCATGCACACCATTGACCAGGCGACTCGAACGCACGCTGCGTGCGCAGCCCGCATGGTCGCCCAACGAAGTCAGTGCATTGATGCGCGGCATGGGATCGTGATCATCCTCACTATCCAGATGCGGATGCACGGCCTCCCAATAACGCTCCAGCGTATCGGCCACCAGTTTCACACCGTCGGCATAGCCCGGCAGGCCCCGCACTTCTGCCCAAGCCTGAGTCAGGTAGCCCATGATGCGCACATCTCGCGTGCGCTCCAATAAACCGCGCGCGAGTTTCTCTACTTCCCGCCAGTCGGGAGGCTGGGCCGGGATGATCGTCGAGCCGAATTGTTGCTCACTACGCTCCACCGCCGCTTGCTGCAGTTGCAGAAATTCGGGATCGTATTCCAGGTCCTCGCCGCAAGGCAGACGAGAATCCAACGAGGTCAAGATATCGGCAAATTCCATAAGTCTTATTCATACCTGGGATAACCCTTAGCCCCGCAAATAGGCCACCTTCGAGCTAATCCCGTAGAAGTCGGAATTCTAGGCATAGCCTGCGCCTATCCCTGTGACAGATAACACCTACTGTCTTTTTTTACGATTTATTAACAAATACGAAAATATCAGTACATTTTCTTCATTGCTATTTTTAAATATTGAAACAATACCGTCCAAGCACTATCAGGGCCAGAACCCCGCACATCACGTACGCTGATTTGATCGTTAGCTTATTTTTGATGCTGTTTCATTAATAAAACCAATCAACAATGCAATAAGACTTCATTATCCATATGAGATGAGTCGTTGCGTCCCTAATGCGCCGGTACCGGACGCATCGGATTACGCAGCGTTTCCCACTGCTGGCAAATCATGTATGAATGCTCTGCCTCGCGATTCTGAGTGCAATTCGTCCCGGCTCGGGCTACACCATCTTTAAACGGAAAAACAAAATCGTATTGCGCGGGAACCACGACGTGCAGCGCCTCGTTGTGAAAACCCATTTTGCCGTTCTCGACAAAGCGCGCCAGGCCCTCCTCGTAGTAGTCTGGGCCATTGTCGAAAATAAAAGGCCGCAAGATGGGGCGTTTGTTCCGGTCAATATAGAGCCAGCCTTGCTCATCAAGAATCAGGGCGTGGCCATAACGATCGACATCCTGGGCCTGGTCAGTGTGATCGACATTCTGTGCCAGGCTAGGCAGCGCGGCACAGACCAACAGCGCTGACGCGCAGGCAGATTGAAATTTGTGCTTCATGGCGACAGCATAACGGCAGAGACCCCAAGGCCGCCAGCATGCGGGCGGCCTTGGGGTCTCTGCTTCGCCGACTCACTTATCTATATATATATAGAAGAGTCGGCAGATTACCGTGACGCGCCCCCTTCATTAGGCGGGCAGAACCGCGCGTACCGATTGCGCAAACCGCTCAACGATCTGATCGATGTTCTCAGCCGTACAAATAAAGGGCGGCGCCAACAACGCATGATCCCCCTTGACCCCGTCCACCGTACCGCCCATAGGGTAGACCAGCAGACCATGTTGTTTGGCCATCGCCTTGAGCTTGGCGTGGGTCTTCTGAGCGGGATCCAACGTTTCTTTGGTGCTGCGGTCAGCAACGAACTCCACCCCGACAAACAAGCCGCGGCCGCGGACATCGCCCACATTGGGATGATCCGCAAAAGCGGCCTTGAGGCCGGCACGCAGTTGCTCACCCCGCGCGAGCACATTCGTCAACAGATCGTCTTGTTCAATGACGCGCTGCACCGCCAACGATGCTGCGCACGCCGTCGCATGACCAATATACGTGTGACCATGCTGAAAGAAACCGCTGCCGCCCACGATGGCGTCATAGATGCGGTCCGTGCACAGCGTCGCGCCGATCGGTTGATAGCCCGCTCCCAGTCCTTTGGCGATGGTAATGAGATCAGGCACCACACCGTCTTCGTCGCAGGCAAACAAATGGCCTGTACGCCCCATCCCGGACATCACTTCGTCCAGAATCAACAGCACGCCGTACTTGTCGCACACCGCGCGAATCCGTTTGAGGTAATCGCCCACCGGCGCCAGGGCACCCGCAGTCGCGCCGACCACCGTCTCGGCCACAAACGCCGCGACCGACTCCGGGCCGAGTTCGAGAATTTTGGCTTCGAGCTCGTCAGCCAGACGTTGTGCATATTGCGCATCGCTTTCCCCGTCCAGACGTTCGCGATACGGATAGCACGGCGACACATGATGCGCCTCGACCAGCAGCGGCAAGAATGGCTCGCGTCGCCAGGCGTTGCCGCCGATCGCCAGCGCGCCCAGCGTGTTGCCATGGTAACTCTGGCGACGCGCGATGAAATGGTGCCGCGACGGCTGGCCGATTTCCACAAAATACTGACGCGCCATTTTCAGCGCAGCCTCGACCGCCTCGGACCCGCCCGATACAAAATACACATGATTCAGATCGCCCGGCGCCGCCTGCGCCAGCATATCGGCCAGCGTCTCAGCCACCTCGGTCGTAAAAAACGACGTGTGCGCGTAGGCAATCGAATCCAGCTGCTGCTTGATCGCCTCAATCACAACCGGATGGCCATGCCCCAGGCACGACACCGCCGCACCGCCGGAGGCATCGATATAGCGCTTACCATCCTGATCGATCAGTTCGATCCCCTCGCCGCCGACGGCAAGGGGCAACTTGAGCTTGGGATTACGGTGAAATACGTGCGTCATGGTCAGAATCTCTTTGTGAAAAGGCTAAACGCGAAGAACAAGGCGCCACCCAAAACGAAACTTGCCAAAGCAGCGTACCCGTCACCCAGTATAAAAAGTCCTGACTCGAAACGCAACAATCGTTTCATTGAAATAATGAAACGGATCAAATGAATCAATCATGCGCGTGATAGCTCGCGCAACCAGTCGATCGCCACGCAACAATCGTTTCATGCCAAGCCATCGTCCTCTCGCCCCCGCAGTCGCCACGGAAACCTTGGCGGCGGGCAATCCCGTCTTAAATCAGCCCCCACTGGCCAAGCAGCCGGCGCAGCGTCTCATCCGCCTCGGCCGACAGTGGCCACGCGCCCGGGGCACGCACCGCGCCGCAGTCTGTCCCCAGCAATTGCAACGCACGCTTGACCACGGTCACATTGGTGCCATTGCGCTCTAGCGCCCGTAATGCCTCAAACTCGGCCATACCGCGAATCAGTTGCATCGCACGCGGATAATCGCCCGCCTCAAGCGCCACATGAATCTCGACGGATCGCTCGGGCAACACGTTGATCAGGCCTGACGTAAAGCCACGCGAGCCCACGGCATAAAACGGCGGCGCCCAGTGTTCAGCCAAGCCACCCACCCACGCCAAATCACGCTCACGCGTGCGCTCGATAATCTCGGCCAGACGCAGCGGCGNGGGCGAAGCCCACTTCACCCCAACCACACCGGGAATCGCGCAGAGCGCCTCCACGGCGTCCAGGCCGATTCCGTCATCACGCAGGTAAAGCACCAGCGGCAGGCCATCACCCACCTCGGCGATCCGAGTGACATACTGCACCACGCCACGCGGCGCGACAAAAGGATCTGGCGGCTGATGCACCATCAGCGCCGTAGCGCCCGCCGCGCGCGATGCGCGCGCCAAGGCTATCGCATCATGCAGGCTACGGCCTACACCCGCCAGCAACGGCACCCGCCCGGCAACCTGTTCAGCCGCCGCGTGCACCATTTGTTCCGCTTCGTGTGTCGTCAGGCCATAAAACTCGCTGGTATTACCGTTAGCCACCAATACATGTACACCGGCAGTCACCGCACGATCGACGATCGGCGCCAAGCGGGCCGGCGCCAGTTTATCGGCATCATCAAAAGGGGTAACCAAAATGCCGGAAATCCCGTTCAGGGCGGCGCGTAGCTTGGTAGGGGCCTGACTCATGGTGTCTCGTCTCGAATAGGTAATAGCCGAACGGGCGCCCGGCGGACTCTAATGTATTGAACACGTTTGCCGGCGGCTCGTCCAATACGCAACGCACATTCGGTCATACAAGAACTGAATGATGGCAGTAGAGATCTATGCCACCGAGGCAACGCAGTAAAGTCCACGCGACGAAAAGTTGCCAATTCTGGGGAAACCGCACAATAATCACGGCTGCCTCTTTTACGCTTTCACGACGGCCCCTTTACCCTCTAATGACCGATCCCACTCGCCTGTTCAACAGCCATCGTTCGCGCTTGCAGGCGATCGCTTATCGCATGCTGGGCTCGGTCGCCGACGCCGAGGACGTCGTCCAGGATGCCTGGCTACGGTGGCACGAGACAGACCTCTCAACGCTGGACAATCCCGAAGCCTGGCTGGTGACCGTTACCACACGCCTGTCCATCGACCGCCTGCGTGCCGCCAAGGCGCAGCGAGAACACTACGTCGGCGTCTGGCTGCCCGAGCCCATCTTGATGTCGTCCCCCCCCACGCCGGCCGAGATCCACGAAATGGCCAGCGACGTCTCGGTCGCGTTCCTATTCCTGCTGGAACGACTATCGCCCGAAGCGCGTGCCGCCTTTCTAATGCGCGAGGTCTTCGATAGCGACTACGAGGATATTGCCCGGACCCTCGAAAAAACCGAGACAGCCTGTCGCCAGCTCGTCAGACGCGCCAAGCAGCAACTCCAGGCCGCCGAACCCCGGCACAATGTCTCACACGAAACCCACCATCGCCTGATGCTGGGCTTTGCCGAGGCGATGCAATGCGGCGACTTCCACGGCCTGCACGCCCTGCTGCGTGACGATGCGGAACTGATCGGCGATGGTGGCGGCAAGGTCCCCAGCTTTGCCAGCCTGGTCGGCGGCAAACGCCTGGCTCAACTGTTCTACGCAGGACGAAGGCGATACGGCGACGCACTACACGTCAAGGTCGTACAGATCAATGGCCAATGGACGCTGCTGCGCTACATCCAGGGCAGCCTGGAATCCGTACAGTCCTACGAAACTGACGGACAACGCATCGTTCGCGTACTGGTGCAGCGCAATCCGGAAAAACTTGCCCGCATCGCGGCGGCGCTGCCGGTGGATTGATTTAGCATGTGCGAAAAAAACGCATCAATCCGTATAGACAGTACAAAATAAAAGCGCCAACGCTGGCGCCCTCGCTTTACGCAGTAACGCCAAACTATCGCCGACACTCGAGATTGGTGCCCCACAGACAACATAGTGATCCCGCGCCCGGATCTACCGGGCTGACGCCTGGCCTTCTACGATGGACCCGTCCCTTCAACCACCCAAGGAACGGCCATGCAACAGATCATCAAGCGCGGATTACCTTTCATCGCCATCGGCGCCTTACTGAGCCCCCTGGCATCCGCGGCACCACCGCACAAGGCTCACGCCACCACCGCTCCACAACCCATCGTGACATCGCTGATGACCCACGATCTGCCGGATATACAGGGTAAAGACGCCCTGGTGATTACGGTCGACTACCCGCCCGGTGCCGCCGACCCCATTCATCGGCACGACGCGCACAGCTTTGTCTACGTCCTGGAAGGCAGCATCGTGATGCAAGTCCAAGGCGGCAAAGAGGTTACGTTGACACCCGGCCAGACTTTCTATGAAGGTCCAAACGACATCCATACCGTCGGTCGCAACGCCAGTAACACCCAACCCGCCAAATTTCTGGTGGTGTTGATCAAAAAGCAAGGTTCGCCAGCGCTCATACCGGTGAAATAGCTTGAGCCCCCTCGGGAGATGAGCCCGGACACAGAACAGTCCCTGCGGACTGTTCTGTGCCTGGCGAATCCGAGCGGCGTACTAGCCGCGAGGTGGACAGCAAGCCGACGGCACGGCGTGGGGGTCTTTTCTGCCGCCGGGCCTTCTTTTCTTCTGACCCACGTCACAAAACGATCAGTTCGGCCGTCTTAGGGATATGGAAAACACAGATCCCTCTGTCAACGCACCCGCGGCCCAGGCGTCAGACGCCATTTCCACACAGGCTAGCCCTGGTAATGGCGGCGACTCGCTGGCCAATAGCTTTGCTACCAGCTATGCCGGCGTCGTAGCCTTTATCGCGGTTGCGTCCGAAGGCAACTTCGCCAAGGCGGGCGACCGCCTGGGTATCGGCCGGTCGGCCGTCAGTCGCAGCGTGCAAAAGCTGGAGGACCAGTTGGGCACACGACTATTCGTGCGCACGACGAGAAGCACGTCGCTGACCCGAGAAGGCGAGGTGTTCTATGAAAACTGCCATGCCGGTGTCAAGCGCATCGTGCAAGCACTGGACGACATGCGTGACTTGCGCGCGGGACCGCCTGCCGGACAACTCCGCGTATGTGCCACCACGGGGTTTGGCCGCAAGGTCGTCGCGCCGTTGCTCAATGGTTTCCGCGCCGCGTACCCTGATGTCTCGATAGAACTCCTCCTGGACGACGGAACGGCCGACTTCACGACGGACCGCATCGACGTGGCGTTTCGCGATGGCCGCATGGAAGACAGCCAGGTCATTGCCAAACAATTGATTCCAATGCAAATGCTCCTTTGCGCGTCGCCGGACTATGCCGCCAGGCATCCCTTGCCGCAGACGATCGACGAGCTGGCCAGACATCAGTGCATCAACTTTCGCCTGCCGACGGGGCGACTCTACGAATGGGAATTCAAGATCGAAGGCCTGATGCGCAAGTTCACACCGCAGTCTATGTTGTCGTTCAACGATGCGGACCTGGTTCTGCAAGCGGTACTCGACGGTCAGGGCATCGCACACATGGCGGGCTACCAGATAGGCGACCATCTGCGGGCCGGCACGCTAGTGCCGTGCCTGCCGCAATACTCGCCCGATGACCGCGGGCACTACATCTGTTACCTCAGCCGTCAACATCTGCCCAGCAGAATACGGGTGTTCATCGACTATATGACCACCCGTATCCGGGCACTGGATCTACAAAGCCTAGAGACATTTTTGCTAAAACAGCACTAACCGCCGCGACCACTATTGCGTCAATGCCACCACACTCTCAATGCCTTGCCGGGCCATTTTGGAGTATGGGCATAGGCGCTCGGCGTTGCGTACCAACTCTTCTGCCGCGGCCTTTTCCAACCCCGGTAGATGAATAGTGATGTGCGCCGCCAAGGCATAAAGACCGTCAACTGGATCACGGCCAAAGGTCACCGATGCCTTGACCTCGGAATGGTGAATAATCAGCCCCTCTCTGGCGGCCAGCAGACTGAGCGCGCCGTGGAAACAGGCGGCATAACCTGCAGCAAACAGCTGCTCAGGATTACTGCCGCCGCCCGGGCCACCCAACTCTGCAGGCAAACGCAGGTCGACCGTCAACGCGCCATCGTCAGAGCGCGCAATACCTGACGCGCGTCCGTGTTCGGCCTCTCCGCCCTTGACTGTCACAGAGGTGGTATACAGGGCCTGAAAATCTTCCCCCCGATACTTGTCCAGCAGGCTTAAAGAAGGGGGCTGTAATTTACTCATATAGTTGCCTCGCGTGTACGTCTGGACTACCCAACGGCGGCATCAAGCTGATGCCGCCATTTTCCCAGAGCCGGTTATTTCCCGCTACGTGAGCGGGAAAACCACGTCTCAAAATCAATATCGCCCAAAAGGGGAATGGCCCCTGGCACCAGCGTGTCATCCTGCAGCAATGCCCCAAAATAACGCGCCTGTTTATCCGCCACGACCTGACGGACATCGCCAATCTGCTTCAAAAATCGCTCGACCAGATTTCCCAGCCTTACTTTTTCGGGGCCGGCGATTTCGATCGTGCCGTTAACCGGCGACGCCAGAGTGACGTCGGCCATCGCCCTGGCCACGTCATCAGACGCGATAGGCTGTACATACGCATCCGGCAAACGCACCACGTCCCCATCGGCGCCTGACTGCACAATACCACCCAGGAACTCAAAGAACTGTGTGCTATGGACGATGGTGTACGGAATGCCACTCGCCTTGATCAGCTTTTCCTGCGCAATTTTTCCTCGAAAATATCCGCTTTCCGACAGTCGGTGTGTTCCCACCACCGACAGCGCAACATGATGCCGTACACCCGCCTCGGCCTCGGCGGCCAACAAATTACGCCCTGACGTTTCAAAGAACTCCAATACCGCCTTGTCTTCGAACGAGGGAGAGTTCGCGACATCCACCACGATTTGAACGCCGGCCAACGCTTCGCGCAGGCCCTCGCCCGTGACCGTGTTCACGCCGGTCGCCGGCGAAGCGGCAATCACGTCGTGGCCGCGCTGCGTCAAATTGCCGACCAGTTTGGAGCCAATCAGACCGGTGCCACCAATGACCAGGATTTTCATGACGTACTCCTCAGTTCAGGTTGGCCTTATCCAGCCCATAGGCCTTGTCGGCCGAGCCAGGAACCGTCTGGAAACCCACATTCAGGCGGTTCCAGCCATTGATCACCATGATCGCAAAGCTCAGCTCCGTGAGCTCTTTTTCCGAATACTGCGTACGCACACGTTCATAGATCTCATCGGGCACACCGTGCGCAGGCAGATGGGTCATGACTTCCGTCCACGCCAGCGCCGCACGCTCACGCGGCGAGAACAGCGTGGACTCACGCCAAATGGCGACGTGGTGCAAACGCAGTTCACGTTCGCCTCGGATCTTGGCCTGCTTGACGTGCATATCCAGGCAGAACGCGCAGCCGTTCAGTTGCGATGCCCTGATATCGACGAGATTGAGGATCGACTCTTCAATGGAACCCGACTTGACGAGCATGCCAAATTCGACAAACTTCTTGAATAACTCGGGGGACTGCGCAAAGGCATTAACACGTTGACTCATGATGATTCCCTCTATGGTTGACGCCGCCCGCCTGGCGGATAAATTGGGTCGTTGCAAACACTCAGGCAACGAGCAAATGGTAGGCGTCGAAGGAATCAGCCGGTAGACCCGGCAAAGGGATCATAGTGTTGTCTGGAAAGCACCAATCGCTATCGTAGGCAAGCGATCGCTACCAGCACGTTGGTCGACCGAGATACCGGGGACGTTGGCAAGCCCGTACAGGCCGCCAACTCAATATTTGACAGGCAGGGTTCACGGGCCGAAAATCAGCTGGGGATTTCCAGCCCACGAAGCGGATAAAACCAAGCCATAACACCTGGGGAATATGGTCTCTTGAACTCTCACGCCATTAGACCACCCATAGAGCGAGAGGGGAGAAAGGCCAGAAAAAATTTAATCGCCATTCATCGTAGGCGTGTATAGGCATTTACATTTTTATTAAAAATAAGGGGTAACAATGCAAACTCAAACCAAATTTTTGAGACTGGGTCTGTTCGCGGTGTTGTGCGCGTCGGCATTTTCTATGCCGGCCGTTGCACAAGTGAAGATCGGGGTCATCAACAGCCTGTCGGGCAACTTCGCAGCATTCGGAGAGCGATACAACACGGGCATACAAGTTGCGTTGGAAGAGGTCAATGCGAATGGCGGCATTAACGGCGAAAAGCTGGAATTGATTTCTCAGGATGACCGCTCTGATGCGCAAAGTGCATTAGCTGCCGTTGAGTCCCTAAACAAGCAGCAGGTACCATTGATTATCGGCTCGTATGCCTCGGGTATTACGGGCCCGATGTCCAAAGTTGCGACCCGTCAAAAAATCCCGTTGATTGTGTTGGGCAGCGCCGATGACTCGATTACCAAGCCGGGCTCCAAGTGGGTGTTTCGTGCCAAGCACAACTCCACGATTGTGGCGAATGTCTACTTCGATTATTTCGATAATCTTCAAAAAACCCATGGTGATTTGAAGAAGATTGCCATCATGTACGGCAACGGCGCGTGGCCAACCTCGATGAGCGAAGAAGGGGTGCGCCAAGCGGAAAAACGAGGCTATGAAATCGTCGGCAAGCAAGCCTATGACCAAGGCACCACGGATTTCCGTCCGATCCTGAACAAATTCCGCTCGGCCAACCCGGACATTTTGCTAACCAGTTCGTATGCGGATGACGGCATCGCGATTGCGCGGCAAATCAAAGAAGTCGGTCTGAACACGAAAGTCGTGGCCATTGACACTGCCTCCTCGATGATCAGTTTCATTGAGCAGGTTGGCGACCCATCGGAAAATATCGTGTCGGCGGTGAGCTGGAGCCCGGACGTTAAATACGCAGGGACGCCCGAGCTTTATGAGCGCTTGAAAGCGAAGGCAAAAGAGGAGCCCTCTTTCTACGAGGCGGAAGGTTATCTGGCCCTGACCGTCGCGGCAGATGCATTACGCCGCGCCAAGTCGACTGATCGCGAAAAAGTACGCGAGGCGCTTGCCAGCACGAATCTGAAAACCCCGGTGACCGACGTCGTTTTTAAGGATTACGACGGCTTCTCCGGACAGAACCCGATTAAAAGCGTCATTATCCAGATTCAGGATGGCAAGCACGTGACCGTATTCCCGGAGAATCTGGCATCGCAAAAAGCCAAACTCTCGAACTGACTGCTAATCAATAAATATAAAGACCCACATGCCGATCTATATCGGCATGTGGTGCAGTCTGAATACGCGCTATCGACTTCAAAAATTCGGCCGATGTCCAAGTCAGCAAAAGGTCATTCACGATGGATTATGTTTCATTTCTTCAGAACCTTTCAAACGGGGTTCTGATTGGCGCGGTTTACGCCCTGATTGGCGTGGGCCTCACGCTCGTGTTCGGCGTCATGCGAACGATCAATTTTGCTCATGGCGATTTTGTCGTGCTAGGTATGTATTTTGCCGTCGTTCTCAATAGCTTTTTAGGGTGGGATCCGTACCTGACGTTGATATTGGCGATTCCGCTGGGTTTTGTCGTGGGTGCGATGATACAAAAAGTGCTATTGACCCGCGTGATAGATGCCAAGCCCGAAACGATGATGTTGGCCACGCTTGGCATTTCCCTGGTGATTGCCAATCTTCTCTTGCTGACATTTGGTGGAGAACCTCAATCGGTCAAGGTTTCCTATGCGTCCAGCACGATGTCGGTGGGCGAAATCAGAATTTCCGTTGTCCTGCTATTTGCCGGGTTGGCAACGCTGGTTGTGATCAGCGCCTTGTACTTCTTGTTGAATAAAACGGAAGTCGGACGGGCTATCAAAGCCACGGCAGAAAATCGTCTGGGTGCGGAGCTGGTGGGTATCAACACCAAAAAAATCCAAGCCATTGTTTTTGGACTGGGAATGGCCCTAGCCGTCACGGCCGGCGTTTCCTTGATCCCCCTGCTCTTTGCCTCACCCGTCACGACGGGTGCACTCTTTACGCTCAAGGCATTTGTCGTCACCGTGCTGGGCGGGCTCGGCAATATCGGCGCAGCTATTATCGGTGGCGTGCTACTGGGTGTCGTTGAAGTCCTGGGCGCGTCGTATCTGGATTCTGCCTACCGTGATGCCTATGGGCTGTTGGTCTTCCTGATCGTGCTGTTGGTCAAGCCCGAAGGTCTCTTTGGTAAAACGGTGAAAAGAGTATGAGTAAGCATATTCTGATTTTGGGTGGCCTGATCGTCGCGGCGGCATGCTACCCCTTGACGTCCTCCGCCTATATTACGGTGGGTATTTCGGTTCTGCTATTCACGGGATGGGCGACATCCTGGAACCTGCTGGGAGGATGGGCCGGGCAGCTCAGCTTGGGCCACGCCAGTTTTGTAGGCCTGGGGGCGTACTTTGTCGCCATTGGTTCCGCACAATTCGGGTTGGCACCGTGGTGGTCCTTACTGCTCGCAATGGCGGTGGCGGCGGTCATGGCGCTGATCTGGGGCAAACTGACCTTTGGACTGCGTGGCCCCTATTTCACGTTGTCGACGATTGCCATTGCAGAGATTCTGCGCCTGATCGCGATTAATGAAGGATGGCTGACAGGTGGTGCGTCCGGAGTATTTATCGATACATTACCCGAACCGTTCGGCATCGATCTATTCGACAAGACCACGCAATACTATCTGGCGTTGATTTACGCGGCCATCACGATTGGCATCACGATCTATATTTCGACACGAAAGTTCGGTTATCAATTAAAGGCAGTCCGAGATAACGAAGAAGCCGCAATGGCGGCGGGCATCAACCCAAGCATCATCAAGCTAAAAGCATTTGTCTTATCGGGCATACTGACGGCGCTTGGAGGAGGAATCTACGGCCTGTTCTTGTCGTTTATCGAACCGCACATCATTTTTAACTTGCTGCTTTCAATCCAGATCGCACTCACTGTCATTATCGGTGGGCGGGGCACCCTCTGGGGGCCCGCCGTCGGTGCGGCATTGCTCGTGATTTCAGGAGAAATATTCAGAACAGCCTTTGCACAAGCCAATATGTTGCTCTATGGAGTGCTGATATTGGTGGTCATTCTCGTATTGCCTCGCGGCATCGTGGGCGAGTATGCGCATAAATTAATCAGGAAGAAATATGCAAACCGTGCTTAAGGCTGAAAATATAAAAGTGCAGTTTGGCGGTCTTATCGCTGTCAATAACGTCTCACTGACGCTGACCAAAGGCCAGGTGCTGGGATTGATCGGGCCAAATGGCGCCGGCAAATCTACGCTGTTTAACGCCATCACGGGGTTCACGCCGATCAGCGCAGGAAAAATTACGTTTCTGGATCAGGATGTGACACGGCTTGCGGCCTATCTGCGCACCCGGCATGGCATGGGGCGTACGTTCCAGACCGAGCGTCCCTATGAGGAGATGACGGTACTGGAAAACGTGCTGGTCGCGGCCTTTTTAAAGAACACGCGACGTAAAGACGCGGAATGTGTGGCGTTGGCTGCGCTGGAAAAGGTCGGCTTGCTGGATAGAGCGAATCAGCTGTCTTCTGATCTGAATTTGGCCAGACTGCGTCGTTTGGAGTTGGCGAAAGCGTTGGCGCTGGAGCCTCAAGTGCTGTTTCTGGACGAAATTATGGCGGGGCTAAACCCGCCTGCTTTGAAGGAAATGATTGAGCTTTTACGCACGCTCACGGCGACCGGTGTGTCGATCGTAATGGTCGAACACATCATGGAAGCCATTATTCAGCTCGCTGACCACGTGATTGTCTTGGCCAGTGGCAATAAGATCGCGGAAGGATCCGCCACTGAAGTGATTAATGACGCGAACGTCATTGAAGCTTACCTCGGCACGGATTGACGACCATGAACAGCACAAATGAAGTCATATTGAAGGTTGAGGATGTCGAGCTTGGATACGGTGCACTGCAGGTCGTCTTCAATGTTTCACTAGAAGTCAAAAAGAACGAACTGGTCGGGCTGGTGGGCGGTAACGGCAGCGGAAAATCCACCATCCTTCGCGCCATCTCGGGCATGATCAAACCCTGGAAGGGTCGGATCCTGTTTAAAGGCGAAGAGATTTCCGGCCTTGAGCCCCATCAGATGGCCGAACGCGGATTGGCGCACGTTCCCATGGGGCGCCAGCTTTTTCCGAATCTGACGGTCAAAGACAATATTCTGCTCGGAGGATATCTCCCTCGCCAGCGCGCGAAGAGAAATTCCAATTTGGAGAAAGTATTTTCGCTTTTTCCGGATGTAGAGAAATTCGCCCACATGGAAGCTGGCTCGTTGTCGGGGGGACAACAACAGATGGTGGCCATTGGTCGCGCACTGATGTTGGACCCGGATTTGTTGATCATGGACGAACCGAGTCTGGGATTGTCACCGCTGTACGTCAAACAAGTCATGCAAACGATACGGCAAGTCGCGGATCTGGGATTTCCGGTGTTATTGGTAGAGCAAAACATTAAGCAGGTGCTGCAATGCAGTGATCGCGCTTACGTACTCGAAAACGGACGGTTGGTGCTGGAAGGGCCGTCTTCGACATTAGAAGGCCACCCATTGATCAGAAAAGCGTACTTGGGCCTATAGGTCGCTATTCATCCTATTTGACTCTTTTTCGGAGAACGCAGTAATGAGTGATTTGCCGTTAGATCCGTTCCAAGAACACGGTCTGGAAGGATTCGCGAAAGACTTTCGCACAGGAAAGGTGACCGCTGAAGCCGTCACAAAGATTTATCTGGAGCGCATTCAGCAACTGGATCCGAAACTGGGCGCCTATGAGTCGGTCGCCGCCGACAGCGCAATCGCCACGGCAAAAGCCATGGACCTCTTGATCAAAGCCGGCACGGATCTAGGGCCGTTGATGGGTGTGCCCATCGCGATCAAAGATGTGTTTGTGATTTCGCAGATGCCGCGACCCAAGGTGGGCTCCAATATCGATTTGCAAGGCATTCTTGGCCCCGAGGAAGCGACCTTCATCCAAGCCCTCAGACAGGCAGGTTGCGTATTCTTGGGGCAAACCAAGGCGGTTGAGTTTTGCCTGGGCATCACCGGCCATTCGACACCGAGAGGTACGCCGTGGAATACATCGGATCGGGACAACCACCGCGCGCCAGGCGGCTCCAGTTCGGGATCCGGGGTCGCCATGGGTGCCGGGCTGTGCGCCTTTGCCATTGGCTCGGATTCCGGCGGCTCCGTTCGCGTCCCGGCGGCATTTAACGGGGTATTTGGCATTAAAACCACGGCGGGTTTGTGGCCCGTCGACGGCGCGTTTCCGCTAGACCCCCGCGTCGATTCCATCGGCTTGATTACAAGATCGGCCAAGGATGCGCTGCTGGCATTTAATACGATCTCGTCCGTGCTTTTCGGATACCAATACGACAGCCGTCCAACGGGCGTCCGACTAAGCCGCCTGTGTCTCGGCGTGCCGGAAAATCATTTCAGTGACGGCATTAACCAGGACATCAGCGACGCGTTTCAACAGGCCAATCAGCGCCTGAAGGAAAACGGATGTTCGCTGGAAAATATCATGGTTCCCGAGGCACCCGAACGAGCCGGATATTTTCCCGTGTCCATGCCGGCATCATTGTTGTCGGTATTGGGCAAAGAAAACTTCCTCGCCCAAAAATCGTTGATGGACCCCGTGATTGCGAAACGGATCGAAGCGGGCCTGGAATCGAAAGCCTATGAGTTCCTGGCCCTGGAGGACAAACGAACCCAGAGCAGAAAAACTGTCGCGGAAAGATTTGCGGGGTATGACGCCTGGGTGAGCCCAACGACGGCGGATTTCCCCCCTCTGTTGACAGAACTGTCTGACCCAGAAAAAAGCATGAGCCTGGCCTTGGGTATGACGCAAAACACGCAGCCTGCGAATTACCTGGGCCTGTGCGCGGTCTCATTGCCGTTACCGGTACGAGGCCTGCCTATCGGCTATCAATTGATGGGGGCTCCTAACAGCGATCGACGATTGTTAGAGATCGCCGTTGAAATCGAAAACGCTTTTGCTAAGCAAAAGTGATTGAGAGTCACGACGAACGCTAACCTGCAATAGGCCCATACGCCCTCACTGCTCCCTGATCAAGGTCGTGGAAAACTCATAGCGTCCTGCTGGATGATAAGAGCACGATGCTTCGACCAATGTCCCGGCCTGATCCTTGTACTGTCGACGAATCAGCAAGCCCGGTGAATCCACCGGGACCGCTAGCTCTCGCGCCACGGCAGAGGGAATCGCACACGCGGAAATCGTTTGTTCAACGGAAGCAATGCGACGACCGTAGTGCTCTTCGATCAGCTGCGATACCAATTGATCCGGGTGCTCGCGCGCCAATTTACGCACGCCTTTGTAATGGACATCGACATAAAGATCCGTCCATGCCACGGGAGGCTGTCCATCGACCCCACGCGTCGAGGAAAACTTCAACCACCGCGTCCCCGGCCCGACACCTAAATACGTCGCCAATGCCACGTCCACCACGACTTCCTGGACTTGCTTAATCGTGCGTGGACTACGCACCGCCAATTGCACCAAGTCCTCTAACGAACTCAAAGACTGACTGAAACCCGCCTTGGGCTTGGCGGCAATAATCACCGTCCCGATGCCACGGCGACGTGCGATCAATCCCAGATCCTGTAACTGGCGCAAGGCGGCGCGCACTGTGTGGCGGCTGGCATCGAACTGTTCGGTCAGCGTGTGCTCGGCGGGCAACAAAGAGCCTACCGGATACACGCCACTTGCGATCAACCCGGCCAGCTCTTCCGAGATGCGTGTGTACAGCGTAATGGACATGGTATGAGGGAAATAGATGACAGTCTCCATTCTATCTGCTGCCCTGCCCTGACAGAGTCCAAGGGTAATTCCCAATATTGACGCGATAATATTGATTCGCTTAAATGTACGTACATTTTTATATGAGCGTACATTATTATGTCAGTATTCATTCTCGAATCACATGTACGCGTACCCATCTACCCGGAAACACGGCCCACCATAGAACGGAGACAACTCATGAAAAATTGGATTGCAGCACTCACTGCCGCGGGAGCGCTCGCGTTGCCTATGGCCTCTCAGGCGCAAGATAATTACCCTAACCGGGCGATTACCTGGATCGTTCCTTTCGCTGCAGGCGGCCCGACCGATGCCATGGCCCGTAACGTTGCCAATCGCGTATCCCAAGAATTGGGACAAACCATCCTCGTTGAAAACGTGGGTGGAGCCGGGGGCACCATCGGGGCAACCAAAGCCGCCAAAGCCGCCCCAGATGGCTACACATTTTTGGTGGGACACATTGGTTATATGGCGGCGGCCCCTTCGTTATATGCACGGCTACCTTATGATCCTGTCCAGGATTTTCAAGCGGTATTCCGCTTCCCCGACACCCCCTTGGTGCTGTTGGTAGGTGAGTCCTCTCCCTATCAATCCGTCTCCGATCTCATCACCTATGGCAAACAGAACCCCGGCAAATTGAACTTCAGTAACGCCGGCGTTGGATCCACCTCACATCTGGTAGCAGCCATGTTCGCCAGCGAAGCGGGTATCGAGGTCACACCCATTGCCTACAAAGGCGCCGGCCCCGCCTTGAATGACCTGATGGGCAATCAGGTTGATGCTATGTTCGACCAGACCAATACCGCCCTCCCTCAAACCAAGGGAGGTAAGGTGCGAGCGCTGGGTCTGACCTCACCAGATCGTATGACGCAATTTCCGGATGTTCCCACTATCGGAGAAAAAGCCATACCGGATTTCGAGGTCGCCACCTGGTATGGACTGTACGCGCCGAAAGGCACACCTGACCAAGTGGTACAGACGCTATATCGAGCATGGCAAAAAGCACTAGCCGATCGGAACTTCACCAGCACGATGAGTGAACAGGGCATCAAACTGCTGCCCGCTGAACAGTATGCACCGTCCGCCTTCCAACAGTTCACGGCAGATGAAGGAAAACGCTGGGCAAGTGTTGTCAAGCAGGCGGGAATCAAATTGCAATGAGAGGAGAAACGTCATGCGCAATGTGTTAGCCATCGATATCGAAACCAGCATCGCCGACGCATTGCAAGCGATCAGTCACACTCATCCTGCGGATTTCGTGCAAGCGCTAAAGGCGGCGCATGCAACCGAGAGCGGCGTTGCGGCGCGCCATGCGCTACTGCAGTTGCTGATCAACAGCAAGCTCAGTGCGCAGGCGCGCCGGCCAGTCTGTCAGGACACTGGCGTTGTGCACATATACGCGCGGATGGGGATGGACGTGCGCATCCGTCACGGCGACGCCGAGGCCACGCCAAGCCTGCAAACCCTAGCCAACCGCGCAGTCGCTCGCGCCTATGGCTGCACGAACAATCCATTGCGGGCGTCTATGATTCAGGATCCGCTAGGCACGCGTCGAAATACCCAAGACAACACGCCCGCGATGGTGCAGGTAGAACTGGTCGAAGGTGAAGAACTGGCGTTCATCGTCGTAGCCAAGGGCGGCGGCGGCGACGTCAAAACGCGCTACGCCATGCTCAATCCCAGCGATTCCGTTGCTGACTGGGTTGTGTCCCAGCTGCCCGGCATGGGCGCAGGCTGGTGTCCACCGGGCGTACTTGGCCTAGGTATCGGTGGCACGCCCGAACAAGCCATGTCGATGGCCAAACGCGCCCTGTTCAGTCCCATTGACATGCACGCGTTGCTCAAACGTGGGGGACACATCGCAGAGGAGCAGTTAAGAATAGATGTCTATCAACGCGTCAATGCCCTGGGTATCGGTGCCCAGGGTTTAGGCGGCGACACCACCGTACTGGATGTCAAAGTCGCGACCGCTGCTTCGCATGCGGCGCTACTGCCCGTAGCGCTAGTGCCTAACTGTGCCGCCACCCGTTTTATTTCCTTTGAGATGCCCGATAACGGGCCTGCCCGCCTTCCTCCACCAGACCCCGGCACGTGGGAGGGCATCCCCGATACGCTGCCAGCCCAGGAAGGTAAGCGGATCGATCTGAACACCCTGACACCGACGGACGTTGCAACCTGGAGGGCGGGCGAAACGCTGTTGCTATCGGGCAAACTCCTAACGGGGCGCGATGCGGCACATAAGCGTATGGCGGATTTGCTCACACAAGGGCAACCCTTGCCAGTATCCCTGAGAGATCGAGCGCTCTATTACGTCGGCCCGGTGGATCCGGTACACGGAGAAGCCGTTGGCCCCGCGGGTCCCACGACCGCCACCCGAATGGACAAATTCATGCCTCAGCTCCTTGCCACGACGGGATTATTGGTCACCATCGGCAAGGCAGAACGCGGTTCCATCGCCATTGACGCGATCAAAGCCCATGGCGCCGCCTACCTGAGCGCGGTGGGGGGAGCCGCTTATCTAGTAGCTCAAGCCATCAAGGCAGCACGTGTCGTGGCTTTCGAGGACCTGGGCATGGAAGCCATCTACGAATTTGATGTACGCGACATGCCCGTTACCGTAGCAATAGATGCGCAGGGAAACAGAGTTCACAAGGTCTTTCCGCTGAAAGCGGCCGTGTAATCTGAGCGTATAGATGTACGAACCGCAGCGTGTGCTCACGCCACATCACAGGGATTGATTGACTTCAAATTCCACTGCTAGCAAGCAACCACAGCTTTTCCGCCGAGGGCGCCATCTCGAATGGCTGCCGATACAAACGGATGTCGATGATCACATGCCTCGATGTGTCTGCGGCCGCGACCAGTTCACCCCGCTCCAACTCACTACGAATCAAGCTCTCAGGCAGCCAAGCCACTCCTCGCCCAGCCAGTGCCATGGACTTGAGCAACAATGCGTGATGCGCCGTGAAAACAATCCATGCACCAGGATACGCTACCGTATCCGGCATTTCTCCGAACCACTGACGCATCTCGGCACGTAATATTCGTCCCAACCCTGCACCCTCGCTATACGCCAGCAAAGGAGGCATGCCCTTGGAATCTAGCGTGTACCGGGGCTGACCCAGCCCATCTTGCGCGGACACCGGCACCAGGACATCTTGTCCCAATACCAACTTGGGATAATTCGCTTCGTCCAGACGGTTAGTAAGCTTGGCATGTCCGTGACAGAGCATGAACTGCGCGCGGCGCTGCAACATAAAGTCCTCGCAGGTCTGCGCACTATCAGACATCGTCTGAATAGACCCCAGGTGCAATTGCCCCTCGAGGCGACCCAGCCAAGCTGGAAAAAACGTCAGGGATAACACGTGCGTCGCAGCAAAGCGCAGGCTGGCGGCCGCCACGTCATGGGCAAGCTGAGCCTTGATCCGGGCGGCTTGCAGACTGGCCAGAATATCCTCCAGCAACGGATGAAATCGCTTGCCTGCCGCAGTCAGTGCAGCGGGATGCGCACTACGGTCAAAAAGATCGACACCTACCCATTCCTCAAGGGCACGAATATGCCGACTAAACGCCGGCTGTGCAATGTGACGAGCCTCTGCCGCTCGTGAGAAATTACCGCACTCGGCCAGGGCCAGAAAATCTTCCAGCCATTCGAGATCAAGAGGTCGATTTCCGGGACCCATCTTTTGTGGTGAATAGTTCTATGCGATTCGAGTATTGGACGGACAGGAGGTGGGTGAGGAACGATAGAGGTGTCCGAAAAACGTTACGACACTCACTATCGACACTAGGAAACGACCATGCCGTCCATCAATAATTATCGGGGAATCATACCTGCTATTTCCTGCCCATTTACACCAGATCACCGTATCGACGAGCCCGCCCTGCGCAAACTCGCTGCATGGTTGGCCAGTCACCAGGGAGTGGTGGCCGTCATGACCAATGGTCACACAGGCGAAGTGTTCGCCCTGACGCCCCACGAGCGAGCCGAAGTCACACGCGTCGTCGCCGATGAACTCAAGGGCAAAATCCCCGTCATCTCGTCGATTGTGTGCGAGGGGCTCTCCGACGCCGCCGATCATGCCCGTGCCGCCCGCGAGGCAGGAGCGAAAGCCCTGGATGTGATGCCGCCACACCATTGGCTGCGTTTTGGTTTCACCACCGTTCATGCATTGGAATATTTCGAGGCCATTCACCATGCCGCGCCGGACCTTGATCTGGTGTGCCACGTCTATCCAGCATGGACGCGCGCCTCATACTCGTCACAACTGCTGGCCGATCTCGCCCGATTGCCCTATGTACAGGCCTTTAAGGTGGGCCAGCGCGACATGAACAAATATGCACGCGATATTCAGGCCATTCGCGAGGCGAACGCTCACAAAGCCATACTGACCTGCCACGACGAGTATCTGCTCGCCTCGATGGTGCAAGGCGTAGATGGGGCATTAGTGGGTTTTGCGACGTTTATCCCGCAACTAATCATCGACCTATGGGATGCGGTGAAAACCGGTGACCTCAAGAAAGCGATTGAGATTCAAGCCATCATTACGCCCTTGAAAGACGCCGTATATGGCGGTGGCGAGCCCACCGGCGAAGCCCATGCTCGGATGAAGAGCGGAATGTATTTGGCGGGTGTCATCAACGACGCCACGGTACGCCCACCAACCCAAGCCCCTTCTGAACAAGAACTGGAGGCCCTCAGAGCCGCCGTCAAACAAGCTGGACTACTCACACGCTGATCGCCTGACAGCCAGCACATAACAAGGAGGAAGACAACGATGAAAATCAAAACCCTAATCGGCACATGCCTGACCACCATCGCGCTCGTGGTATCCATCAACGCGCTCGCCGCGGAATATCCCACCCGGCCGATTCGCATGATCATTCCCTTTCCGCCTGGCGGAACGCTGGATATTGTTGGTCGTATGCTCGCGGAAAAACTAGGTACACAGATGGGCCAATCGATTGTTGTCGAAAACCGTCCTGGCGGCAACGGCATTATCGGCGGTGACGCAGTCGCCCGCGCCGAACCCGACGGCTACACCTTGCTGTTTAGCGCCTCGACGTTTACCACCACCCAAATGACGACGAAGTCCGTCCCCTACAAGGTCGAGAACGACTTCACCCCGATTGCCTTAGTCGCCAAAGCCCCTTTGTCTATCGCGCTCAACAAAGACCTGCCCATTACGGATGTCAAGTCGCTCATTACCTACGCACAGGCCAATCCAGGCAAGATGACCTTCGCCGTAGGGTCAATCGGCTCCGCAGGCCACCTCGCCACCGAGTCGCTGAAACAGGCGGCGGGCAATCTGGAATACCTGACTGTGCCGTACAGGGGTACAGCCCCCGCGTTGAACGACCTGATCGGTGGGCAGATCAACGGCTTTATCGATCCCATCCTGGGCTCGTTGCAGTATCACAAAACGGGGAAGCTGCGTGTCATCGCCGTCACATCCGCCGAGCGCGCCAGCAGTCTGCCCGATGTGCCGACCGTGGGGGAGACGATTCCAGGGTATGAGTTTTACAGCTGGTATGGTTTGTGGGGCCCCGCCAAGTTACCTGCCGACGTCACCGAACGTCTCAATAAAGAGGTCAACATCGCATTAGCTACCGATATGCGAACTAAGCTGACCGAGCAAGGCCTCATGTTTCAACCTGGCTCGGTCGCTGATTTTGCGAACTTCCAGCGCGATGAGATGGCTCAAGCACAAAAGATCGTGACGGAGGCAAACATTCGTGTCCAATAACGCCGCGATGAAGAGCCCCCCATCGCAAAGACATGCCGTCGTGACAGGCGCCAGTGCCGGTATCGGGCGGGCAATCACCGAGTTGCTATTGGAGTCAGGTTGGCGTGTAACGGGCGTGGATCGGGATCCCCCCACGCTCGCGACCGACCACTTCAATGCATTCACTGTCGATCTCAGCATAGGAACAGAGGTCGAACGCATAGCGCAGCAACTCGTTGACGCTGACGCCCTGGTGCACGCAGCCGGCATCTTGCGTGTTGGCCGCATTGGGGAATTGGATCATGTGGCCAGCGACCTGATGTGGCGTTTACATGTCGATGCCGCCAACAGATTGTGTAATACCATCATGCCCGCCATGGCCGCACGCTACCACGGACGCGTCGTGTTCATTGGCAGCCGTGTAGCGCAAGGCATGCCGGGGCGAGGTCAATATGCGGCCACCAAGGCGGCACTGATCGCCATGTCACGCAGTTGGGCTGCAGAATTCGCCGAACACGGAGTCACTGTGAATGTCGTGTCTCCCGCCGCTACCGCGACGGGGATGTTGAATGATCCGGCGCGATCAGAGAGTGCCGCACGGGTGCCGCCGATTGGCCGACTCATCGAACCAGTAGAGGTCGCTCAGTTGATAGGCTATCTGCTTTCCCCTGCCGCCGCGGCGATTACTGGGCAAAATATTGGGATATGCGGAGGGGCGTCATTGCGGTGTTAAATAGACTCTCTGGAGGTTATCCCACGACGAAACGAGAAGTCCCCGCCCCAATCACTCTTGACCACATTGAGCCGGCAAACAACCAGAGCCACTCTAGCCTGGCCCATAAGCGCCATTAATACTCTTGCGCACGTTGTGCACATGAGCGCAAGCGGCCATTTCCGCCTGATCAGGATCGCCATCCAGCACCGCCTGCGCAATGTGCTGATAATCGGCAAGACGCATTTTCTGCAGACTAGGCAGCCGATGCTGAGCATGCACCACCGGCATCAGAATGGTGGGAAACAATCGTTTGAGTTCCAGATTGCCGCCCATGTCCAGCAAGACTCGATAAAAGCGCCGACGTACCCGGGCAAAAGCCACATTATCCTGCGCCTGATCGGCCTGTCTCAATTGCTGCAACGTATCCTGCAACGAGCCCCTCGCCAAGGGCAGATCCAAACCCCGGATCGCCGTGCGCGCCAACAGACCCAACATGCGCTCTGCCACATCCAGCACATCCAGGGTTTCCTGCAGACTCAGCGAGCGTATCGCCGCGCCCTTGTGCCGCGATAGCTCAATCACCCCCTCGGCTGCGAGCCGCTGCAAGGCCTCTCGTACCGAATTGCGACCCACGCCAAAGTGGGCGGCCAAGTCGACTTCCACCAAGCGTTGCCCAGGTACCAGTGTATGGGCCTCCAGCTCACGCAGAATCCCCTGGAAAACCAGGTCGGATGCACTTTTCGATTTCTTTTGCAACGACGGCAGGTCGTTGGGTTCAGTAGGGGTGATCGATTGATTCATAAATAGGGGGCTAGTCACACCAGGAAAATCATCCTACAATTTTATAGAACAATTCTCATTGATGGGAAAAAATATTGAGCCACGTCCCGCTATGCGGGCCAATAGGATCTTAGGAGACGTAAGGTATGACGCCATCACTATCCGTCGCGAACAAGCGAGTGCTCGTCACGGGGGCATCCAGTGGCCTGGGGCAGCACTTTGCCAAGGTACTGGCCGCACAAGGGGCACAGTTGATATTGGCCGCCCGGCGGCTGGACCGATTACAGGCCTTTGCCGACACGCTGGAATGCAGCGTGTCGCCGATTTGCCTGTCATTCGACGTGACCGATGCGGCCAGTCGCGCAGCCCTGGTCAAGCAAATCGACACCCTCGATGTCCTGATCAATAATGCCGGCATCGTGCGAGAAAGCCCTGCGGCCAAACACAGTCAGGACGATTGGGATGCGGTACTGGATACCAATCTCAAGGGCATGTTCTTTCTGGCCCAAGCCCTGTTGCCGGCCCTGCAAACCACAGGGGGCAGCATCATCAACGTCGCCTCTATTCTGGGTCTGCGCCAGGCAGGCGGCATCGTGTCGTACACCGTCTCAAAGGCCGGTGTGATCCAGCTCAGCAAAACACTGGCACTGGAATGGGCGCGCTATGGCGTTCGCGTCAACGCCTTGGCGCCCGGCTACATCGAAACCGAATTCAATAGCGAGTTCTGGCAAACCGACGCGGGCAAAGCACTGATCAAACGCATCCCTCAGCGACGCTTGGGCCAACTCGAGGATCTTGACGGCCCATTGCTGCTCCTGTGTAGCGATGCGTCCCGCTACATGACCGGCTCTGTGCTGGTGGTCGACGGCGGCCATGTCGTCAGTACGCTTTAAGGAGATAGGCATGTACACCCCATACCCCAGTGAACGCAGTCAAGTAATGGGCCAGCGCGTGGAAGCATTTGTGCGCGACATTGTCGTGCCCTACGAGCACGATCCGCGTCGCACGGCCCACGGCCCGAATCAGGAACTGGTAGAAGAACTGCGCGCCAAGGCTCGCGCAGCGGGCGTCATGACACCCCATATCCTGCCCGACGGCAGCCATATGACGCAGCTGGAAACAGCGGCCGTGCTCAAACGCTCGGGCCTGTCGCCGCTGGGGCCTGTAGCGGTCAACACCATGGCGCCGGACGAAGGCAATATGTTCCTGCTCGGTAAAATCGGCACCGCCGCGCAGAAAACCAAATACCTCGACCGACTGGTCAGCGGCCAGGCGCGCTCGGCCTTTTACATGACCGAGCCGGCCGAAGACGGTGGCGCGGGCTCCGACCCGTCGATGCTGCAAACCACTGCCATACAGCAGGGTGATCAATGGGTGATCAATGGCCGAAAAATGTTCATCACCGGTGCCGACGGCGCCGAGGTGGGCATCGTGATGGCGCGCACCAACACGGGCGACAAGATCCAGGCCACGATGTTCCTGGTCGAACTGCCCAACCCCGCCATACGCATCGAACGCATCCTCGATACCATCGATAGCTCAATGCCCGGCGGCCATGCGCGGATCATCATCGACAACCTCACCGTTCCTCAGGAAGACATCCTCGGCGAGGTGCATGAGGGCTTCCGTTACGCGCAGATCCGCCTGTCGCCGGCACGCCTGTCGCACTGCATGCGCTGGTTCGGCGGCGCCGCGCGCGCGCATGAGATTGCCACCGCCTACGCCGTCAAGCGCAAAGCCTTTGGCAAGCCCCTGATCGATCACGAAGGCGTGGGTTTCATGTTGGCCGACAACCTGATCGACTTGCAGCAGGCCGCCTTGATGATTGACTGGTGCGCTGGTGTGCTCGACAGTGGCTCGCAAGCTACCACCGAAAGTTCCATGGCCAAAGTCGCCGTGTCTGACGCCCTATTCCGCGTCGCCGACCGCTGCGTCCAAGTCCTGGGCGGCACGGGCGTGTCGCGCGATACCATCGTCGAACAGATCTTTCGCGAAGTTCGCGCCTTCCGCATTTACGACGGTCCCACCGAAGTCCACAAATGGTCGCTGGCCAAGAAAATGAAGCGCGATGCGATACAAGGAGGCACGCATGGATAAGGGTAAAGAGGCCAGCTTCGCCGGCACGACCGCGGTCCGTCCCGAACACCAAATTGACCAAACCTCACTGGAGGCCTGGATGCAAGCCCATGTCGAGGGATACCAAGGCCCCTTAACGGTCGATCAATTCAAGGGCGGGCAATCCAATCCCACCTACCGCCTGCAAACCCCCGGACGCAATTATGTACTGCGGCGCAAGCCGCCGGGCGTCCTGCTCAAAGGCGCGCACGCCGTAGAGCGCGAAGCACGCGTCATGGCCGCGCTGGGCACTGTAGGCTTTGCCGTGCCGCGCATTTATGGTCTGTGCACCGATGACAGCGTGATCGGCAGCTGGTTCTTTGTGATGGACATGATAGAAGGCCGCGTATTCTGGGACGCCAGCTTTGCCGATGTGCCACAAAACGAGCGTGCCCTATACATGGATGCCATGAATGCCACGCTGGCAACGCTGCACCAAGTGAACTACACGGCCATCGGCCTGAGCGACTACGGCCGACCAGGCGGCTATGTCGCACGTCAAATCAATCGGTGGTCCAAACAGTATCTGGAAGACGAACTCGCCGGCCGTTACCCCGCCATGGATAAACTCGTCGAATGGTTACCCGCACACCTGCCGACGACCGAAGACGTCACCATTACGCATGGTGACTTTCGGGCTGACAACATGATCTTTCACCCGAGCAAACCCAAGGTACTGGCGGTACTGGATTGGGAGCTCTCGACCCTAGGCGATCCGCTCGCGGATTTTGCCTATCACGCCATGATGTTTCGCATGCCGCCAGACATTCTCGGCGGCATTCACGGTGTAGATCTGCGGGCAGCGGGCCTGCCCGATGAGCAGGCTTATGTCAAAGCCTACTGCCAACGCACGGGCCGCACGGGCATCGCCGATCTGGATTTTTACATCGTCTTCAACATGTTCCGATTTGCCGCGATTCTGCATGGAATCAAAGGCCGCGTACTGAGGGGTACCGCAGCGAGTGCCAATGCAGAAGACATGGGCAATCGGTTTTCACGGGTGGCGGATATTGCGTGGGGGCAGGTGGAGGGGCGACACGCCAATTGAACGCACAGTTCATAATCGATGCCGTGTTCGAGGATATCTGCTACACGGCGGTTCGATCCCCAAGGCTGCCCAAAAGAACGGCTTCGCCCAGAAAATAAAATCTCAATAATTGGACTATCAGCATATTCATCGGGTAAAACCCGAAGAATCGGTACGACAACGCATAGATTTCACCCTGAATAGCTCACATTGTGGGCTTTTCCGCATTGCCCACGCTCCCCCAGATTCCTATCATTCACCGGTATCAGATCGCCCCTTCCAAAAGCGACTGAATCCGGCGCAGACCGGCACACCCCTTCCCTAAAACTAGGAGACATCCGTGCCATTCAGGAATCCACTCAAGTATTTGTTCGGTGTAGCCGGACTGACGTTGGCCATGAGCGTTGCGGCCGCCAACACATTCCCATCCGAGCAAATCAAATTGATCGTGCCTTACGCGGCTGGCGCCAGCACTGATGGCCTGGCTCGCCTGGTCGGCCAAGACGTCGCCGAAGCATTGAAGCAACCGGTCGTCGTCGAGAACCACGCGGGCGCCGGCGGCACGATCGCGGCCGACTATGTCAAACGGCAACCCGGCGACGGCTACACCATCATGCTGACCACCGACGGCATACTATCGGTCAACCCTGCCATATACAAAAAGCTCGGCTACGACTCCCTCAAGGATTTCACTCCGTTGTCCGTCGCCGTCTCGGCCCCGCTCGTGCTGGCGGTACGGACCAATTCGCCATTCAAGACGGCGCAGGAGATCATCGATTACGCCAAGAAGAACCCCGAAAAACTAAGCTATGGCTCGGCAGGAGTAGGTAGCTCGCAGCACATGGCGGGCGAACTCATGAAAGCAATGGCGGATGTGGACATCACCCACGTACCCTACCGCGGTGGCGGGCCGGCCATGACAGATCTGCTGGGCGGTCACATCGACCTGATGTTTGTGCAATCCGCTTCGGCAAAGGAACTCGCGGACAAGGGGTCTTTGCGCATCCTGGCCATCGGTAGCCCGGAACGCAACCCGCAACTACCGGACGTGCCCACCTTCTCGGAAATCGGGCTAAAGGGATACGACTCGGACACCTGGTATGGCTTCAACATGCCAGCCAAGGCCGACCCCAAAGTCGTTGCGGTCCTCAACACCGCCATCGTCAACTCACTCAAGAAGCGACGCGAGCAGCTCGAAAAGCTGGGATACGCCGTGGTCGCCAGCTCACCCGAGGATATGCAAAAAAGTGTGCAACAGAACATCGCCAAATGGCGCGACGTCGCCAAGAAGGCGGGCATCTACCAAATGCAATAAGCCTGTCTGGCTGGGCAATCTACAAATGGACTTACGTATATGACGTCAACGCCAGAAGTCATGGCACTGGCCGGCATCACGGTATTGGACGTGGCCGGCCCTTTGGGAAACTACTGCGGCAAACTGTTTGCTGATCTCGGGGCCCGAGTCATCCTGATCGAGCCACTGATAGGATCACCGTCACGGCATGTAGAACCTCGGATCGCGGGCCGCGACGATTCGGATGCCAGTCTCACATTCCAGTATCAGAACACCAACAAAGAGAGTATCGCGCTGGATCTGGAAAGCGACATTGGCACGCAAGTGTTCCACCGATTGGCCGAGCGCTGCTCGCTGATTCTAGAAAGCGAGCAGCCTGGCAAAATGGCGGACCGGGGACTGGATTTTGCTCAGCTGCGCCGCGCCAATCCCGCACTGACGCTGACCAGCATTACGGCGTTTGGACAATCCGGTCCGTTCGCGCATTGGCTGGCGACCGATCTCACGGCCATGGGGATGGGCGGCATGCTGTACTTGGCGGGCTATCCCGACACCGCACCGATGGTGGCCTGCGGCGAGCAGGCCGTGGGTGCGGCCAATCTGTTCGCCGCCGTTGCGTCCTTGGCGGCTGTCTACGATGCCGAGGTCAGCGGCTCGGGACAACATGTCGATGTCTCCATGCAGGAATGCGTGGTCATGGGCATGGAGAACGCGGTGCAGTTCTATGATCTGGAAGGCACCATCCGCCAGCGCAACGCCGGCACGCAGCGCCTGGCGGGCACCGGCGTCTTCGAATGTGAGGATGGCTACATCTATCTGATGGCGGGCGGCATCGGCAGTAACCGATTTTGGAAAACCACCACGGACTGGTTAATCGAGGAAGGCGTCATCGGCGCCGAACAGTTCCGCGAGGAGCGCTGGAACAACCAGGAATTCCTGGCAAGCGACGAAGCCAAGCACCTTTTTGGCGAGGTCTTCACTCCCTTTGTCCGCAAACTCACCAAGCGGGCGCTGCATGCCAAGGGACGTACGCGCCGCATTCCATTGGCGCCGATCTGCGACACACGGGACATTGCCGGCGATCCCCAACGCGAATTCCGCCGCTATTTCGTCGATACCCAGGATGCCCATGGAACCACACTGCACATGCCCGGTGCACCCTACCGACTATCGGCCACACCCTGGCAGTTGCGTCGTCACGCGCCGCAGCTAGGTGAACATACTCGGGAGATCCTGAGCTGGGTCGGCTACACCGACACAGAGCAAGAAGCCATGAGACAGCAAGGAGTCGTACGATGAAAAAACTGCTGTCGAACGTACGTGTCATCGATTTTTCATGGATTGGCGCAGGCTCATATACCACCAAGATTCTGGCCGACCTCGGTGCAGACGTTATCAAGATCGAAAGTTCGCAAAGGCTGGACACGCTGCGCGTCACCAAACCGTTCAAGGACGGCAAGCCCGGTGTCAATCGCAGCGGCTACTTCGCGGATCGCAATTCCAGCAAACGCAGCGTCACGTTAAACCTGAAGACCGTACGAGGGCTGGAGTTGGCCAAGCGTCTGATCGTCGATGCCCATTTGGTCACCAATAACTTCACGCCAGGCGTCATGGAAAAACTCGGTCTGGGCTACGACACGTTGAAGGCACTCGCACCGCGCCTGATCTTTGCCGCGATGTCCATGCAAGGCGCCGCGGGCCCTGCGAAAAACGACTTGGGCTATGGCCTGACGATTGCTGCGTTGACCGGCCTGCAACACATGACAGGCCTGCCCGACCGTCAACCTGCGGGTACGGGCACCAACTACCCGGACCATATCCCCAATCCCGGACATGGAGCATTCGCCATTTTGGCGGCACTGCGCCACCAGCGCCGCACCGGTCAGGGCCAGTTCATTGACCTGGCACAGATGGAGTCCACACTGGCCATGGTGGGTCCCAGTCTCATGAATTTCCTGGTGAACGACAGTATCGACGGCCGCCGTGGCAATGCCCACCCCGGCCGCGCTCCCAGTGGCGTCTATCCGTGCGCAGGCAAAGATCGTTGGATCACCATTGAGATCAGTGACGACGCGCAATGGCAGACACTCACTCATGTCCTCGGCATGCAGGATTATCCAGAGTGGAATGACGTCGAGGATCGCCTGAATCAACGCGAGGCCATCGATGCCGCTTTATCCGCCGTCACGTCGTCGTACGACATGATGCAGCTAGCCACAACGCTGCAAAACGCGGGCGTCGCTGCGGGTCCCGTTTACGACGCCCGCGATGTGATGATCGACCCGCAACTGAAGCAACGCGGGCATTGGGTCACGATGAACCATCCCGAAATGGGCCCTAGCACCTACAACTCCGCGCCCTATCGGTTTTCGGGCGCGCAATCCGAACCCACATCCCCGGCGCCACTGCTGGGACAGCATACCGACGAAGTCTGCCACGACCTGCTCGGACTGGACGACACAGAGATAGCAGTCTTGTACGCGGACGGTGTTCTGTCCTGAGCTATCGCCGAATCAGAGATAGGAGAAGACATGCCCTTGAACATTACGGTGGTTGACCACGTCGCCACCCTGACACTGAATCGCCCGGAAGCGATGAACAGTATTGACCCGGAGATGCGCGCCGAATTGCATGCCGCCTGGATCCGTATCAACGAAGACGACGCCATTCGGGTAGCAGTATTGACCGGCGCTGGCGACAAGGCTTTCTGCACAGGCTCTGATCTGAAGAAGACCATGCCTCCCAAGGAAAGTTTTGCCGAACTGACGTTTGGGCGATCACATTCCGACCACTTGCTGGAAGGGCTGAATACCGACAAGCCTCTGATCTGCGCCATCAACGGCTACGCCATGGGTGGCGGCATGGAGATTGCGCTAGCGTGCGACATCCGACTCGCCTCGGAGAACGCCGTGTTCGCGCTATCCGAAGTACGGATTGGCAGCATCCCGGGCGCGGGAGGCACGCAACGGCTGCCGCGCGCGATAGGCACATCCGATGCCATGCTGATGCTGCTGACGGGCGACCGCGTGGACGCGAACGAAGCGTTGCGCATTGGTCTGGTAAGCAAGGTGCTGCCGCGCGACGAGTTGCTGCCGGCCGCCCTGACGATTGCACAGCGCATTGCCCAGAACGCCCCCCTATCGGTCCGCGCCATCAAGCGGCTGGTGTACAGCGGCAAGGACATGCCGCTGCCCGCCGCACTGGACAGCGAGCGCCTCGCCTTTGGACTGCTACGCGACACAGAAGATCGAATCGAAGGCCGCCGTGCCTTTCAGGAAAAACGGAAACCCGCCTACCAGGGCCGGTGACCCAGAGTCATCAGGAGAGAATATGGATTTCGAATTACCCGAAACTTCGCGGATGGTGCGCGACACTGTGGCGCGTTTCACCACTGACGAACTGATACCGCACGAGGCGCTGATCATCCGCCGCGAAGCCGAGCGCGGCTATACCGACACGCCGCTCATCCCGCCTGAACTCGAGGCCACACTGCAGGCCAAAGCCAAAGAAATCGGCCTGTGGGGCATCGACGTACCCGAAGAGTTTGGCGGACAGAACTTGGGGATGCTGACGAAATGCCTGGTCGTCGAGCAACTGAAGCACAGCATTGTCCCTTTCGTTCTACCGCCAGAAAGCCCGAACCTCTTCATGCTCAAGGAGCTGTGCAAAGGCGATCAGATCGACCGATATCTGTTGCCCTACTCGCGAGGCGAGAAGAAAAGCTGTCTGGCGCTCTCTGAACCTGGTGCTGGCTCAGACGCCGCCGCCATAACGACTCGTGCCGAGCGCAAGAACGGAAAATGGGTGCTCAACGGCACAAAGCTGTGGATCAGCAACGCACGCCGCGCGGATTTCATGATCGTCATGGCCGTGACGGATCCTGCCGCCGACAAGCGCTCCGCCTTTACCGCATTCCTGGTGGACAACGGCACACCCGGGCTCAGCGTTCCCACGTCGTTTCCGATGATCGGTGAATATCATCCCTATGAAGTCGTGCTGAACAACGTGGAGTTGGACGATAGCCAGGTGCTGGGCGCGGTGGGTGGTGGATTCGGACCGCTGTCGCAGCGCCTGGGTGTACGTCGACTCGAAATTGCGTCGCGCTGCCTGGGATTGGCCACGCGCTGTCTGCAGATGATGATCGAACAGGCCAACACACGAAAGACCTTTGGCGCACCGCTGGCGGACCGTCAAGCCGTACAGTGGTGGATCGCCGACTCTTATCAAGAATTGGAAATGGTGCGTCTGCTCGTCTACCAGATGGCCTGGAAAATGGATCAGGACCGCACCGACGTGCGCCTGGACGGCTCCATGGTGAAAGTACAGGGCACGGAAATGATCACGCGCGTCGTCGACCGCGCCATGCAACTCTTTGGCGGCATGGGCGTATCCAAGGAATTGCCCTTGGAGTACATCTCCCGCATGTGCCGCGTCATGCGCATCGTGGAAGGTCCCAGCGAGGTACATCGCTGGGTGGTCGCCCGAGAGTTGCTGCGCGGCGGATTACCGACAAACTGAACGAGAGGCAGCCATGACTCGGTTCCTCGCCATATCTTCCGCCGTCCGCATCCACGCTGGAGACAACGCGCTCGCCAGCCTGCCGCGCGAAGTGGCGCGACTGAACGCACGCCACGTCTTCGTGCTGTGCGGCAATAGCGTCGCCACGCGCACGCCGTTGTTGTCGCGCATTCAAGCGCTATTGGGTGATCGATACGCCGGCGCCTACACGCAACTACGCAAAGATGCTCCGCTGGAAGATGTACAGCAAGCCGCGGCGGTCGCCCGCTCGGGGCACGCAGACCTGCTCGTGGCAGTGGGCGCGGGCAGTGTGCTGAAGGCCACGCGCGTCGTGGCCATGGCGCTGGGCGAAGACAGACCGTTAATGGAGCTGGCGACGCGCTACGTCGACGGTCAGCCGCCATATAGCCCCAGGCTATTGCGCCCCAAACCCCCTGTTTTCAACGTGCTGACGGCGGCCACCTCGGCACAGCATCGCGGCGGTGCCGCGCTGCGCCGCGACGACGGCGGTCCGCGTCTGGAGTTTTTCGATCCCAAGACCCGACCATCGGCCATTTTCTGGGATTCAGATGCCCTGTTAACCGCGCCCACAAGCCTGGCGCTATCCACCGGACTGGGTGTCTATTGGCGCGCGCTGATGAACATCGGCGCTCTGCGCCAAGCTAACCCCCTGGTGCAGTCGTCACGGCTGCACGCCTACACCCTGTCACGAACAGCGTTACACCGCATGCTCGACCCAGGAGATGCGCAAGCTCGTCTGGACATGTGCGCCGCGGCACTATTGCAAAATCGCGACGAAGACGATGGGGGCAGACCGTTCGATGCCCACTGGATCGCCCGTTCGGTCTATGCGCTGGCCGCGGCCCTCTTTAACCGCGTACCGCAACTGGACCAAGGTGCGACGCAGGCACTGCTCACCGCACCCGCCATCCGGCATTTCGGGAACCTGTGTCCCGACGCTATCGAGCAGATGGGCGTCGCCCTGGGACTACCCGCCACCGCGGCCGCACCCGAGCAAGTCGCTCAGGCGGTACGGGCACACTTCCTTTCTCTGGGTGTCCCTCACAAACTGACCAACGTATCACCCACCGATCGCGAACACGCGCTGAACGCGTCGTTATACAACTTCAACGCCGATCGCGCACGCGAACTGGCGGGTCACCACGACCGTCTGCGCGCCATCTTGACGGAGGCAGCGTAAGCCATGAACACGAGCACTACTTCTATTCCGTTCTCTCTGTTTCGCGGCGGCACCAGCAAAGGCGTTTTCATGCCCAGCGATCGCTTTCCCGCAGACCGTACGGCCCTCGTACCCATGCTGCTGGAGATCTTCGGCAGCCCGGACCCTCGCCAGATAGACGGCATGGGCGGCGGCGATAAGTTGACCAGCAAGGCGGCCCTCATGGGTACCCCGACCGTGCCAAACGCGGATATCGACTACCTGTTCGCACAGGTAGGAATCCGCCACGCCGAGGTCGATTTCAATCTCAATTGCGGCAACCTGACCGCCGCGGCCGCCGCTTATGCCGTCCGTGAAGGATATGTCCAGGCGCATGGTGATGTGGCCACCGTACGCATCCACAACGTCAACACGAAACGCATCATCGTGGCCAAAGTCCCGCTGCGTGACGGCGCCGTGCTGGAAACAGGAACCTTGATGATCGGCGGGGTACCGGGCACGGGCGCCGCGATAGATCTGGATTTTCACCTGGCGACAGGCGCCATCACGGGCGCCCTGCTGCCGCTTGGAGAGGCAACCAGCCGCATTGAGGTTCCAGGCCACGGCCCGCTGAACGTCTCGGTCGTGGATGGCCCCAATCTGATCGTGCTTGTCTGCGCGGAAGATCTGGGCATGACGGGTGTCGAAACGCCTGACGACATCGATAACAATGCCCAATTGAGCGGCGTCATGCAGCGTGTACGCGAAGCCGTAGCCGTGCGCACGGGACTATCCGACTACTGGTACAGTCGCGCCGCGCCATCGACACCGATGCTCGTTGCGGTACAGTCGCCTCGTGCCTATCGGGCCTATACGACCGGAGAACAGATCGAGGCCAACGATGTGGACCTGATCTGCCGACAGTACTCGACCTCCGCGACCAGCAAAGCATTGGCCGCCACCGTATCCGCCGCGGTGGGCATGGCATGTCGCATTCCCGGCACATTGGCCGCACAGCATGTCCGGCCCGACCAGACCGGTCCGATTCGCTTGGGTCATCCGAGCGGGACGATCAGCGTCGACGCCGCCGCACAGCAAGATGGTGCGACGACACGCATCATTACCGCCACCATTGAACGCACCGCTCGCTTGCTGGCGCGCGGCGAACTGTTTCTGAAGAATCCTCCTCTGCGGAGCCCTCATGGTTGAACCTACCGCACTTACCGCCTCGCAACGTATCGCCCGGTTCTCGCGAGTCTTTGATCCGCGTGTGCTACAAGCGGAACTACGGCGCCAAGTCGGCCGGGCGCTGATTGACACCGCGGGCATCGCCCTGGCGGGACACGGCGAGCCCGCCTCCCTGGCGATACGGCGCTATACCGGCGGGCGTCGCGACACGAGGTCGTTTGCGACAGCTTGGGGCCTGGGCGCGGCCAGGTCCGCCGAAGACGCCGCTTTGTATAACGGCGTCGCCGGGCACGTACTGGACTATGACGACGTCAACAGTCCGCTTCGGGGCCATCCCAGCATCGCGCTGCTACCACCCCTAGTGGCACTGGCAGAGGCCCGAGACCTGGATGGCATTCAGTTGGCGAGCGCGTATGCCATGGGATTCGAAGTGATGGTACGACTGGCTCGCGCCATGGTTCACGACCACTATGCCAAAGGTTGGCACGCTACCACGACGCTAGGCACAATCGGCGCATCCGTCGCGTGCTGCCATCTGTTGCGCTTATCCGAGGCACAAACCGTCAACGCCATCGGTCTTGCTGTCGCACAGGCGTCCGGTACGCGCGGCAACTTCGGTACCATGGCCAAGTCATTTCAGACAGGACATTGCGGTGCCAGCGCCATACGCGCAGCCCTCCTGGCAGAGCTAGACGTCGACGGCGCCATTGATGCCCTGGACGGCCCCGAGGGCTTTACGTCACTGTATGGCCATGGCGAAGACTTGAACGAGGCTATGGACAGCTTGGGCGTGGATACGCTGGAGCTGGAACGCAGCGGCATCGAAATCAAAAAATACCCAATGTGCTACGCCGCCCATCGGTCCATCGACGGCATGCTTGCACTGCGCGACACACATGGTCTGCACGCCGACGCCGTGACAGCCGTCCACGTACGTGCGAACCGGCGCGCAACGGTTCCGTTGATCCACGATCATCCGAAAACAGGTCTGGAAGGCAAATTCAGCATGCAGTACGCCATGGCTGCCGCGCTACTGGATGGTCACGTACGCCTATCCAGCTTCACCGACGATGCCGTGCAACGACCCGCCGCGCAGGCTCTGATGCAAAAGATCCGCTGCACCGAAGACGACGGCCCTGAAACCCCTCGCTGGAATACACTGGCGGTGACGCTTGTATCAGGCGACGTATTGCACAAAGAAATCCGAGCACTGCGCGGCTCGGCCGACTGTCCATTGGATGACGAAGAACTTCGTGAAAAATGGCGGGATTGCCTGAGCCATGCCGGTGCCGCCGATCATGGCGATGCGTTTTTTGCATCGGCCTTGGCGTTGCAGCAGACCTCGGTGCGAGAGTTGATGAGCAAACTGCCGATCGTAGCCTGATCGACGCGCATGGCGGATAGGCGTGCGACACCATCGCACGCCCTTTTTTTCTATCGATCCAGCGTGAACTTCGGAACCTGATAACCATCGGGATGCTCCGCATACATCATGCGTACCGGCGCATCCAGCGCGATGTCCGCGAGCTCGGCATGATCCATGTAAGACACCATGATGGGGCCCTCTTCCAATTGCACGGCAACCACCAGATGAGGTGCGGGGTAGGCGGGCAAGTACTGACGATGAAACACGGTCCAGGAAACGATCTTGGCTTTACCCGAGATCGGCGTCCACGCATAGTCCATGCTAAGGCTGACCGGGCATATCGGGCCGGGCGGATAACGGAACTCTCCGGACTCTGGGCAACGTTGCAGCTTCATCTTGCCTTCGGCAATGCTTTCCCACATCGGTGCATCGTACGGGGAATACAGACGGGGCGTCTTGCTCATGGTCGTGGTCCTCCTCAGCGTCCATAGATGATGGACATGGCCTTGCCGGCGACATCCGAAACGTATTGCACATAGCGACAGTCCGGTACCTGTCGTTTTCCCAGCCCGCCGCGCGCCTGGCGCACCGCCTCAATCTGATGGCTCCAGCCCTGCATATAGGACTCGGACAGATGGCCGCCGTGCGTGTTCACTGGCAACTTTCCGCCCACGCCAATGCCATTCTCGGCGATGAATTTTCCCGCCTCGCCGCAACGGCAATAACCGAACCCTTCTAACGCAAAGAGAATATGCGGGCTGAAACTGTCGTACACCATCAACGCGTCAATATCCTTGGGACCAATACCGGCGGCAGCAAACACCTGCTCCGCCGCGCGCTGTTGCGCCGGCAGATAGAAGTCGACCAACCGCGGACCCAAACTGGTCGCATGATGATTCAAATCGCTGCGGCCCAGGCCATGGATTTTGACCGCTTTGTTCGACAGACGCTTCGCGCGGCTGGCTTCCATGATGATGAGCGCCACGCCGCCATCGTTTATCAAACAATAGTCGTTCATACGCAGCGGTTCGGCGATGTACTTGACCGCGAGATAATCCTCCATGCTCAACGGTTTGTTCTGCATGATGGCGTTGGGATTGATATTGGCCCATTGGCGTTGGCCAACTGCCACCTGCCCGAGGTCCTTGTCCGTGACGCCGTGCAACGCCTTGTAGCGCTGAAACATCAATGCGTAGAGCGCGCCTTGTGACGTCAGCCCCCAGGGGCTGTGATAGACATATGACAGGAATGCTCCGCCACCCATTGCCTCGGGACCGCCGTATTGCACAGCGGCCGAGCGCTGATCGTTGCCATACACCAGCGCCACGACTTCCGCCATGCCGGACTTGATCGCCATGACGGCCTGAAATACCGCTTGCACCGCATCGGCCTGGCCTCCCCAGCGCGGATCGATATTCAATATTTCGCCCATCCGTTCGTACGCCGTCGTCGGCCCTACGATCAAGCCGTCGACATCGTCGCGGCTCAGACCTGCATCTTCCAGCGCCCTTTTGAATGCCAGCGCGGCATACCCGTAGGAATCATGTGGCTTCTCGCCGGCACGTACACGCCGGTAATCCTCCACCCAGTCAGTGTGGCCGATTCCGACCACAGCAGAAATCTGAGATGTGTCAGTGTCCAAGGTAGCAGTCACCTGTTCGATCTCCCTAAATGTGGACTATTTGTCACAACGAATTTGAATTAACCCCCATTATCCGCAGATAATCGGGACTTACCCACCCCTAACCGTCCACATCGTGAGAGTTCATGCATAACAACGCCAATGCTGAAGAAAGTCGTAGCGGCACGCAGATGGTGCAGCGTTGCGCGACGCTGCTCAAACTGATCACCGCGGACAATCGCAAAGGCCTGAGGTTGGTCGAGCTCTATCAACGGTCAGGACTGACTCGACCAACGACCCATAGAATTCTGCAGGCGCTTGTCTCTGAACGACTCATCAGCCAGGACGAGAAATCAAAGAAATATCATCTCGGATCGTTGGCCTATGAGATGGGCTTGGCCGCTGCCATGTCCTTTGACTTGCGCGACGTTTGCCAACCCTTTCTGGAACACATCGCCGTCGCAACGGGCGACACCGCTTTTCTGACGATCCGCTCAGGATTCGATGGCGTCTGCGCGGGGCGTGCCGAAGGCGCCTATCCGATCAAGGCATTCGTATTAGATGTGGGCCGACATCGTCCGCTAAACATCGGCGGCGGCGCCGTTGCATTTCTCAGTGGCCTGCAGGACGACGAGATCGAACGCATTTATCTGGCCAACAGCAAGCGCATCGCCCGCGACTACCCAGGGTTTGACTTGAAGACCATGTGGGAGCGCATCGAACACGTACGCACAAAAGGGTATTTCATCGACGAAGTCCTGGAGATTCAGGATATTCGCGCATTGGCACTGCCCATTTTTGGTCCGCACGGCATCCCGGTGGGCGGCCTGAGTATCTCAGCGCTAAAGAAGCGATTGTCCGGAAACTTCCTTCGAGAAAAGCTGCAGGTGCTGACCGATGCATCCCGAGCAATCGAGGCCAAGCTACGAAACGAAGACAGAGACGAACCTCAAAGCCAGATGTAGACTTAAACCTCTGACCGCGAGCAAATACTGCAAGCCACGAATCAAGGAGCACATCAAATGACAGATATTGAACGCAAAGATTCCAACCAGCGGATGAGCCGCGTCGTGATCCACGGTGATACGGTGTACTTGGCGGGCATCACATCGTCAGCGGCAGGAGGGATCGCCGAGCAAACCCGCGACGTACTGAAGAAAATCGAAGACTATCTGCTCAAGGGCCGTTCGGACAAATCCCGTCTGTTGTCCGCGCAGATCTGGCTGAAGGATATTGAGCGCGACTTCGCTGGCATGAACGCCGTCTGGGAGGAGTGGCTGCCCGCGAACGCGATGCCTACGAGAGCGACCTGCGAAGCGAAGTTGGCAGCACCCGAGCTGTTGGTAGAGATTATCGTGACTGCCGCGCAGCGTCCCAAGTACGCCGGGGGCCCGGTTTCCAACAACTGATTTCGTCTTCGCCTCGATCTGCTGCTATCCAGCGCTAACGGCTTGGCGGCCGTTGGTGTGCTGATGTTGTTGCGAACGTAATCAGCGCAGCGGAACGAGATTTGCTGGTCACTGCGGCTCCGGCTTTAGGCCGGTTCAATCCATATTGAAACAAGGAGAGCCGCATGACTACCCCCCAATCCCCTCTCACGGAAGGTTGGCCCAGCGAATCGCGCGAGGCTGCCCAACTGGTCATTGACCAGTATGGCGATCCCGATGAAATCACCGATACTCAGCTGACATGGTTCAAACCCGGACCGTGGAAGCGTATCGTGGCGTCCAGGGCCTTTTATACGCACAATTTTCCGGCGCCCCACAACGACTCGGTCGAGTCGTTCATCGATTATCTCGTCCCTCCTGATAAGTTCACGGCATTGGCACAATTCGATGGTAGCGTTATCGTCGAACGGACAGTGGGTGAAGTCTCAGCCCGCTGCCATGATGAACAAGCTAATTTCCTGGCCTTGAACCTGATGCACGATATCGTCACCAATGCCAAATCGGTTGACGAAGCGCGTGCCTACTACGCCAAGGAATTTGCCGACTATCGCCGCAAGAAGCCCACGCCCTATATGGAAAAATTGCATTTCAATACCCAACAAGGTGACACCGCCGACCCGGATACGCGCCTATTGTCAGACGAAGACCTGAAACAGGCCCGGCAAGAAGGGGACCACGCAGGCAACCGTCGCTAGCACTCTCCAGCTCCGCGGGCATGGCGTTTGCTGCTCGCTTCGTTTGCTGCCGTCTTCGTTCTCACCTACTTTTCCGGCCATTTTTTTCTGCAGACAGGAACTGTTCATGCCCCATCCTTCTGAAGATACGTCCTGTAGGATCTCCAAGCCAGACGGCGGCGTACCCACTACGCTACGCGTCAACGGCCACCGCCATGTCCTGACACTGGACCCCCGTGCCACGTTGCTGGATACGCTGCGCGACACCCTGCACCTGACTGGCACCAAGAAGGGCTGTGATCACGGTCAATGTGGGGCCTGTACGGTGCATGTGGACAGCCGGCGTGTCAACGCATGTCTGGTGCTGGCCGTGGCCGCGCACGACTGCGACGTCACGACCATCGAAGGGCTGGGCAGCCCCGAGGCCCTGCACCCGCTGCAAGCCGCGTTTGTGGAGCACGACGGCTATCAGTGCGGCTACTGCACCGCCGGCCAGATCATGTCGGCGGCCGCCCTACTGCACGAACCCTGTGGCGACAGCGACGACGAGGTGCGCGAATTGATGAGCGGCAATATTTGCCGATGCGGCGCCTATGGCAACATCATCGCCGCCATCCAGGACGTACGCGGAAAAAGGTAAAGGCATGCAAACCTATCACTACGCACGCGCCGCCACGCTTGAAGAAGCAGTACGTCTGGCCACACCGACCGATCCCCACGAACAGGTACGATTTTTAGCTGGCGGCACCACCCTGGTCGACTTGATGAAGCTCGATATCGAAACGCCCTCTCACGTCGTCGATATCAACCATCTGGGCCTGGACCAAATCGAGGTCTCGCCGGACGGCCGCACACACATTGGCGCACTGGTACGCAATGCCGATCTGGCGCGCCATGAGCGCATCGCAGCACAGTATCCTGTGCTGGCGCAGGCGCTGCTGGCCGGCGCATCGGCGCAACTGCGCAACATGGCCACCACCAGCGGCAACCTGTTGCAGCGCACGCGCTGTGTTTACTTTCGTGACCGTGCCACTCGCTGCAACAAGCGCAACCCCGGCAGCGGCTGCGACGCCATTGGCGGCCACAACCGCAATCTGGCTATCCTGGGCACTAGCGAGCATTGCATCGCCAGCAATCCGTCGGACATGAATGTGGCGCTGATGGCATTGGATGCCACGGTGCATGTGCAAGGCAGCGACGGCGCCCGAGACATCGCACTGCGCGACTTTTACTTGCTACCCGGCGATACGCCCCATCGCGAGACTGTGCTGCGGACGGGTGAATTGATCACCCATGTGAGCCTGCCGCCCATAGCGCCCGGCACACGCTCCCTGTATACGAAATTGCGCGATCGAGCTTCATACGAGTTCGCACTGGCGTCGGCCGCAGTGGTGCTGCAGACTCGCGACGGCCATATCGTATCGGCCGGCGTTGCCCTGGGCGGAGTCGGTACGCGGCCCTGGCACTGCCCGCACGCCGAACAAGTGTTGATCGGCCAAGCCGCCAGCGCGGGGCTCTATCGGCAAGCCGCGCAAACCGCATTGCAGGACGCCATTGCACAAAGCGAGAACGGCTTCAAGATTGAACTGGCGCGCCGCTGTCTGGTCCACACCCTGTCCACCACGCTGCCGCCCCAATAAGAGGAAGCGCACCATGGCCCAATCCCCGCTTGCCCATCCTGACGCAATCGGCCAGCCCTATACGCGTATCGACGGTCCTGCAAAAGTCAGCGGCACGGCGCGCTATACCGCGGACTTCATGCTGCCTGATATGCTGCATGCGGTACCCGTATGCGCCACCATTGCCCATGGACGCATCACCCAGCTGGAGACTGAGGTTGCTGAAACCATGCCCGGCGTGCATATCGTATTGCACCAAGGCAATCGCCCTGCGTTATACCGCGCTGCCAGCGGTTCGATTGACGAAGCACGACCACCGCTGGACGACAACATCATCCGCTACTACGGCCAGTATGTGGCGCTTGTCGTGGCTGATACGTTCGAACAGGCTCAGGCCGCGGCCCATGCGGTACAAGTCAGCTATGACAGCCAGACGCCTGATGTTTCGCCGCTAGCCGACGAGGACACACCCAATATTGAAAGCGAGCGGGGCGACGCAGCGGCCGCTCACGCCAGTGCGCCGGTGACGATCGACGCCGTCTACACCACGCCGGTCGAAACCCATAACTCGATGGAGCTGCACGCTTGCGTAGCGACTTATGACGGGCAGGCCTATACGCTGTATGAGACCTCGCAAGGCGTGGTCAATCATCGTGATGTCGCCGCCCAGATGTTGGGGACCGGCAAAGAGAACGTACGCGTCATCTCGCATTATTTAGGATCGGGTTTCGGCGGCAAGTTATGGATTTGGCCGCATTCGCTATTGGCAGCTGTCGCCTCGCGCCTGCTGAGCCGTCCCGTGAAACTGGTGATCAGCCGCGCGATGACCTTTCACAGCGCGGGGCACCGTCCGTACACCCGACAACGCCTGCTCCTGGGCGCCACGCAGGATGGCAAACTGATGTCACTGCAGCACCACTACCTGAGCCAGGTATCTATGCTGGACAAATATCGCGAACGCTGCGGCGAAGCCACGCCACGCATGTACAGCACGCCGAATTTAAAAGTGACTTGGGCAATGCCGCGGCGCCATGTCGGCGCACCGACGTCCATGCGCGGCCCCGGCGCGGTGCCCGGCATGTACGCGTTGGAATCCGCCATGGACGAATTGGCCATCGCACTACAGATCGATCCTGTTGAGCTCCGCCTGCGCAACGAGCCCGAGCACGACGAGGGCAACGGACTGCCCTTTTCGTCGCGCCACCTGCGCGAATGCCTGCAGCAAGGGGCCGAACGATTCGGATGGCAAAAACGCCTGCCAGGCGTGGGCGAGATGCGTCGGGGCGATGAGGTGCTAGGCTGGGGCGTCGCCGCGTGCTCGTGGCTAGGGCTGCGCATGCCCACCGATGCCAGAGTCTCTCTGCATGCGGACGGCTCGGCTCACTTGATGTGCGCCACGCAGGATATCGGCACGGGCACCTACACGATTTTGGCGCAGTTAGTCAGTGCCGAAACAGGTATCGCGCTGGACCGCATCCAGGTCAGCCTGGGCGATACACAGCTGCCCGCGGGCCCGGTGTCGGGCGGGTCGGCCGCCACCGCGTCCATTGCGCCCGCCGCGCTGGAGGCCACCCGCAACGCCGTTCAGGCTGCCTGCCAGCTAGCGGTGAGCGGGCAAGGCCCATACCGCGGCAGATCGGCCAAGGAACTGACCGTGCAAGCCGGCCGCATTCGCGCGGCCGATGACAGCGTTGACGCGGGCGTGCCGCTGGTTGAGGTGTTAGCCGCGGCCAACGTGTCCCACGTATCGGGCGACGGCCACGGCGGCAGCGGCCGGGCGCTAAAAAAGCAGTATTCGATCAACTCGTATGGCGCGCATTTCGTCGAAGTCGTCTGGCATGCGGCCACCGCGCGGCTGAGGGTGTCGCGCGTGGTCACGGTGATCGACGGCGGGCGCATTCTGAACCCGCGCACCGGCCGCAGCCAGATAGAAGGCGCCATCATCATGGGCGTGGGAATGGCCATGCTGGAGCAAACGCACTACGACAGCCGCTCGGGGGCACCGGTAAACAGCAATCTGGCCGACTACATCGTCGCCACCCATGCCGATGCGCCGCGGCTGGACGTGAACTTCCTGGACTATCCCGACTACATCTGGAATGAAGTCGGCGCGCGCGGTATCGGCGAAATCGGCCTGGCGGGCATCGCCGCCGCCATTACCAATGCAGTCTATCATGCCACCGGCGTGCGCGTGCGCGATCTGCCGGTACGCATCGAAGATCTGCTACATGCGTAGTCAAGCCACGGCCGTCACCGGCATCCGCATCACGAATGCCGCGATGATCAACGCACAAACATTTGCGCCAACGCTGGCAATGATAGGAATCGTATAGCTATGGCTCACGTCAAAGGCGAATCCGGCAACGCTGGGACCGATTAGCGTTCCAACGGCCACACTGGTGTAGAGAATCCCGATGATGCCGCTGGCATTTCGTCCGCCGAAATAGTCCACCATGACAGCCGGAAGAATGGCCACCCACCCGCCATAGAACACGCCAAACAGCAGCGCAAACACGGCAAGCGTCCAGATGTTGGTCGCGACGGCCCAGATCGTCAGGGCGAGCGCCATGCCGGAAAATGTGATCAGAAGAAATGGCTGTCGCCCGATGCGATCGGCGATGCCCCCCAGGAAGAAACGCCCTGCCGTGCTGCCCGCGCCGATCGCACCCAGCAGAAGCACGGCCGCGGATTGCGCGATTCCATGATCCAGGGCATAAGGCACGAGATGAACGAACGGCACGAAAACGCCGAACGAACTGATCAGGCAAGCGATATATAGGCCGACAAACTGCGGCGACCTCACCGCGTCGCGGACAGATAGCCCTGAACGATTGGGTGTGGGTGCGTCCATATGCCGACTGTCACCATCTGGCGCGAGCCCCTGTGTGTAGGGATCATCCTTGATAAGCAGGGACGCGCCTATGCCGAACATCGCGGCCAGCCCTCCCAGGATGAAATACGCCTGCCGCCACCCTAGTGTATCGATCAGAAGCGAAGCCACCGGCGGCATCACCAATGTTCCCACCCCTATTCCGCTGACCGCCAGGCCCGATGCCAGCCCGCGACGCCGCACGAACCATCGCTGCACGACGCCCACGGCGGGGACGTAGGCGCAACCCACCCCCAGCCCTACCCCAAAGGTATACGCGGCATAAACTTCGCCGAGCGTACGCGCCATGCCTGCCAAGACCAGCCCCAGCGCAATCAACGCCATGCCAAGAATCGCCAATCGACGCGCGCCCCAACGATCAGCAAGCGGACCGCTGATAGCGCCCAAGCTGAAATAGAGGAATCCCGCCAATGAGAAGACAAGCGACACCGCCCCCCTCGAAGCGTTGAATTCCCTCTGCAGGGATTCGACGAAGGCACTGAAAGTATAGGCACTGCCGAAACCGACGAAGGTAATCGCGAACACTGCCGCAACGATGAACCATCCTTGAAAGGCCCGATGTCGAAATGAGGGCGGGCTCATGTCAGTCCACCCGGATGGCGACGATGCCAGGATGTCGCGCCCTGAAACGCCACACCTGCGCGAAGCAACATTGATTCACCCAAGTCGGCGGCGACAAGCTGAAAAGCAATCGGCAGACCCTGTTGGCTGACGCCTCCCGGCAATGTGATGGTCGGGCTGCCCGTCATATCGAACGGGCAGGTAAATCGCTGCAGTTGCGCAATGAGGTCGGGCTGTTCTCCCAAAATGCGAACCGCGTCAAGCGTCAACGGCGGGAATGGTTGAACTGGGGTAAGCAGCAGCTCAACACCCGAGAACAGGCGTGCCACGCGACGCCGGAATTCGTTGCGCCGTTGCTGTATCGCCTGATATTCGCTCTCTGATAAAGCGCGTCCAGCCTCGACAACAGAAGACAAAATCGGCCCATAGTCCTGCTTATGCGCTAGATACGTCGCCTCATGCACCACGGCTGCCTCCGCCGCGCATTGGGGAGTCCAATCGGCCACAGCCTCAGTGACATCAGGAAACCGCAGTTGAACAATCTCGGCGCCGAGTCTGCGAAACACTTCCACAGTTTCGGATAGCACAGATTGCGTTGCCGGATCGACGTCGTCACGGTTCCAGGCAACATCCATACCGATACGCACACCCTTTACACCTAGTCGGGCATCAGCCACGTAATCGCATACCGGATCAACCCGGCTACTCGGATCGCTTGGGTCAGGCCCGGCTATCGCGGCCATGATCACTGCGGCGTCCGCCGCACAGCGCGTCATCGGCCCTACGTGGTCCAGGCTGGGCGCAAGTGCAAACATCCCGTGACGGCTAACGCGCCCCCAGGTCGGCTTGAGCCCGGTCAGGCCGGTGGCCGCACATGGCCAGCGGATCGAGCCGCCCGTGTCCGAACCGAGCGCGCCAAAGCACATGCCCGCCGCCGTCGCGACGCCGGGTCCGCTGGACGAAACTCCCGGCCAGTACTGTGCACCCCATGGATTCACGGGCGGTATTATCGAAGGATGATGATCGGAATAAGCCCCCTCCGTCATCTGCAATTTGCCCAGCAACACCGCACCGGCCTCCTTCAAGCGTCGAACCACGGTGGCGTCTTCCGTCGGTCGATAGTCCTTATGTACTGCCATCCCGCCAGCAGTCGGAACCCCTTGGGTCCAAAATAGATCTTTGACGGCAAGAGGGACACCATGCAGCGGACCGCGATAGTGGCCTGCCGAGATCTCCGCTTCGGCGAGGCGGGCCTGCGCCATGGCGGAATCCGCCATGACCAGCGCATAGCTGTGCAGGGCACCATCCAACGCGGCGATGCGTTCGAGCTGGGCTTGAGTCACGGCGACCGGTGAAATGTCACCCGTCCGGATGCCCGATGCCAATTCGACAAGATCAAGGTAATGCCACTCGCCGCCAGCCGGATTTCTCAGGTCTTTGGGCACGACGGGAAATCGAATCAAGGGAAATCCTCTGCACGGGTAATGGGTTTGAACGACAACGCGTCAAACGACGCGCCTGGGGCCAACAACAAACACGAGCAAATTCTATTTACTGGTGTCATAGAAGTCAACCAGCAAAAGTGCTATGCTAGTGTCACAATGCATTTGTCCGAAAAATTTTCCGTCCCCGACGATATCGCGCTGCTCTACGATTTCGTCAACTCGCTCGACCTTCGGCGCTACGTCGAAGGGGGGCAGGTTCACGTCCCAGATGACGAATTGGACAGCGCGGCCAAGCTCCAGGCTTGGCTGAGAAACCGAGGCGCCATAGCCAAGAAGGCGACATTAAGTGCACAGGACCTGGGGCGGGCCTTGGCACTTCGCGACGCGTTGCGATCATTCTTGCAACTTGCGCCAGCCGAACGAGCAGCCGATGCGGCAATTGCCGCACAGATCAACGCGGCGGCGGCACATTTCCCCATGACGTTAGCGATGGGGAAAGCAGGTGCCATCACCCTGCAGTCCGGATCACTCACAGGGGGCTTGAGCCGCGTCCTGGCTGAGTTTTATCAGCTATCCGTGACAGATCGACTGGATCGTATGAAGATGTGTGCATCCGACGAATGCAGCTGGATTTTTTATGATCGATCCAAACCCGGAAATCGCCGTTGGTGCTCGTCGACGCTATGCGGAAACCGGGAAAAAATTCGCGTCTATCGCAACCGACAAAAGCAAGGTTATACAGGTGATTGATCGCAGTTGAGACTCGTCGCCGGCTTACGCCACCCGACAAGTGATCGCCAATACATCAGCCGCGCTCGGCGCGGGGCCTGCGAACGATTGGGACGAGAAGACCCAAGTCAAACCACAGCCGGAGGCGACGTACGACCTCGCCACCAGTGGCAGAGCAGGGCAATCAGCACTAGGCCAAAACCAATCAGATCGGCTACCCCACCCGGATACACCAACACGAATCCGGCGATGCAGAACAGAACACGCTCGAACATCGTGGCGCGTACCAGCAGCCACCCCTGAAAGCCGACGGCCAGCGAGAAAATGCCCGCGGCCGCTGTTACCGTCACTGCTGCGATCGACCACCAGTTCGCTGCTGCGAGCGCCTCGGTCGACCCCATCAGCAGCAGCCCTTGACCGGAGGGCTCAAGCACAAAAATGAACGGCACCAGGAATGCCGGTATCGTGTATTTCCAACACTGCATGGTGGTCTTGTAGGGATCGCCGCCCGTAATCGCCGACGCCGCGAACGGCGACAATGCCGTGGGCGGCGATACTTCCGAGAGCACCGCGTAGTAGAAAATGAACATATGTGCGGCGAAATCGGGTACGTCCAACTTGATCAGCGCGGGCGCGGCAATCACGGCGCAGATAATGTACGAGGCCGTTACCGGGACCGCCAGACCGATCACCCATACGACCAACGCCGTATAGATGGCGGTCAGCAACAGCGAGCCACCCGCGTAGTCGATGACGATGCTGCTGAATTTCAGGCCCAGGCCCGTCAGCGTCACCACGCCCACAATAATGCCGGCGCCAGCGCAGGTCGTGCCCACACCCAACATGCCCGTCGATCCCGCTTTCAGCGCCTGGATCAACGGCGACTGGAAAAAATGCTTCGATATCGAGCCCTTGCCGCGAAACAAGTCATAAGAAATCATCGCCGTGTCGCGACGCAAGAAGCTAGTCAGGAACGACACGACCGTGGCCCAGAACACCGACAAGACGGGTGAAAATCCCCACATCATGAATGCGACGATAGATATCAGCGACAGGAAATGAAACCAGTAATGCCTGGTCAGATTCCACACCGTGTCTACCTTCTGGAAGATCACGTTGCCCATGCCGTACTTGCGTACGTCTATCTCGACCATCAGGAATAGCGCAATATAAAAAAGAGAAGTCGGGATGATCGCCATCAGCAGCACATCCAGATACGAGATCTTCAGAAACTCGGCAATGATGAAGGCCGCGGCCCCCATGACGGGTGGCGAAATGATCGCGCCCAGGCCTCCCGCCGCCAGCAGTCCCCCCGCGGCGTTGCGTTCGTAACCCACTTTGGCGAGCATCGGCCACGCCACCGTGCCTAGCGTGACGGTCGTGGCGACGCCCGAGCCAGATGGCCCCCCCAGCAGGAATGACGCCAACACCACCGTACGCCCCGCGCCAGCGGGCTTGCCACCCATAGCCGAGAACGAAAAATCGATATAGAACTTGCCCGCCCCCGATTGCTGCAGAAACGCCCCAAAGATCGTGAACAGAATAATGAGTGACGACGACACGTCCACCGCTACGCCGTATATACCTTCCAGCGTCATGTACATGAAACCGACAATACGATCGATGCCATAACCCCTGTGCGTCCATGGCGGCGGTAGATATTCCCCAAGTATCGCGTACGCCAGAAAGCAGATCGAGATAAAGGGCAATATCCATCCGATCGTGCGGCGCATGCCCTCGAGCACCATCAAGATCAACGCCACGCCAAACACGACATCCCACGGATTAGGACTGGTATTACGATCAGTAAAATCGTCGCCGCCAACGATCAGATATACCGCCACCGCGATCGCCAGCAACGCCACTATCCAGTCCCACCACATGATGCGGTGCCGAAATCGCTTGCTGACGGGGAACATCAGAAAGGACAGGGACATCACGAATGCCACGTGGATGGGACGCAACGTCTGCGTCGGCACGATGGCATAGGCGGCGTACATATGGAACAACGACATGATGACCGCCGCGGTAGCCAGGAATATGCCCAGCCAGCCGCCCAGGTGATTAGCAGCGCCCTCTTCCTGTTCGATGTATTCCTCGACTTTGCGCAAGGCCTCATCGCTGACGGTGGCCGTAGAAGTCGGTTCCACAGATACATTCATGCTGACATTCCCCTGGATGGAGTTCGGCCTCTGTGTGCCTTGGCGTTATCGTTGCGCGAGCCATGTAAAAGCCCCAACCGCGTGGGTTGGGGCGAGGAAGAACCAGCTCAATTGATCTTGACGCCCTTCTCGGCGAAGTACTTGATGGCGCCCGGATGGAACGGAATCGGCGAGGCCGCCGCCTTCTGGTTCTCGAGCTTGAATTCAGCCGTGTCCTTGTGCACGGCGATCAGATCGTCGCGGCTGTCGAAGATGGTCTTGACGATGTTGTACGCCGTCTCATCGCTCATCTTCTCGTTGGCGACCAGGATATTCATGACCGTCGCCTGTTTGTTGTCCTGCTCCATGCCGCGGTAGGTGGATTTTGGAATCGTGTCTTCGATATACAGATCCCCGTACTTCTTGTTCATCGCCCCGACAAGATCCGCGTTGTCGATCATTTTGATTTTTGTCCCCGGCGTATTGGCGAGGTCCGTTACCGCGGCCGTCGGCAAACCACCCACCCAGAAGAAGGCATCGATCTTGTTGTCCTTCACGGCACTCACCGACTCGGCGACACCCAGCCGTTCGCGGTCAACGTCTTTGTCCTTATCCAATCCGGCCGCCTCCAGCATGCGAAAAGCCATGACTTCGGTCGCGCTGCCGGGCGAACCCGTGGAAATGCGCTTGCCTTTCAGGTCGGCGATCTTTTCGATGCCGCGTCCATCTACCGTGACCACGTGCATGCGGTTCGGATAAAGAATCATCAGGGTGCGCAGCGGCACCTTGTTGTCCTTGAATTTATTTTCACCCTTGTAGGCATCCTGCGCGGCATCGGACATCGTCAGTCCGATATAAGAATCATCGCCGTCGATCAGTTTCAGGTTATCCACCGACCCGCCAGTCACCTCGGCAGTGGCCTCCATGCCGGGCACTTTCTTGGACAGCATTGATGCAATACCACCGCCGATCGGGTAATAGACCCCGCCGGTGCCGCCCGTGGCGATCGAGATATTCTCGGCCACAGCCGCTTGAAAAAACCCTACACACAAACACAGCAGGAATGCGAAACGTCGTATTGAAGTATTCATCTTGTCTCCTGGAAACGCTTTTTTAATGTTGCGCTGCGACTGCGACTGCGAAACACATTTTCAATGCGATAAGACTGATGCTACGTGTGCCTAGCTACGGGTGTAACCCGCGAACAAAGGCACGTCAATTAGAGTTTCCTGCTAGTGCTTGTGCGAAAATCCGACACTCGACTCAGCCGTCAAATCCGTATAGCTGCGCCGGATTAGTTACCAAGATACGTTCACGTGTGGCGGCGTCCGGCACCCAATCGCAGAAAAGATCGATCAAGTGGCCATCGTCCGGCACGGTACTGGGCGCGAACAAAGCGGGATGCGGCCAGTTGGTCCCGAACACCAGGCGGTCCGCCCGTGTCTTTACCAAAGCCCGCACAATCGGCGCCATGTCACCGTAGTCCGGCTCTCCCTGTGATGAACGACGATACCAGCTCGATATCTTCGTCCAGCAATCATCGCGTTCGCGCAGAATGCGCAGCATCACCTGAAAGCCCGGGTTGTCGACGCCCTGACTTCCACGCAGTGCGCCCATATGGTCGAACACCAGCGGTACCGGCGTGCGCAGCAGCGTATCCTCGAGCGGCACCAATTCATCGATGTTGGCCACATGTACCTGTACATGCCAACCATACGGTCGAATCCGATCAGCCATTGCGTCCAGCCCCTGCGTACCACCATAGCCTTTGACATGAGTGGAAAGACGCACCCCGCGCATGCCGCCGTCATGCAGCCGGCTCAGTTCAGCCGCCGACACATCGGCGGCCAGGCCGGCGACGCCGCGCGCCCGATGCTGGCCCAATGCCGCGATCACATCAAGCGTCAAGGAATTGTCGGTGCCATAGACACTGGCGCTCACTTGTACGGTGCGCTGGATCCCCACCTGTTCGCACATCTCCGAATACTGCCGCAATGTGGCAGGCGCAGGCGTATAGGACCGTTCTTCGATCAGCGGATAACGAGCCAGGTCCTGATAGACGTGACAGTGGCAATCAGTGGCGTTGGCCGGCAAGGCCCAGCGCGGTCTCGATGCCTGCGTCAGCGGCGGCAAGCACAGCGGGGCGGAGGTCGCGTCGTGGTTTTTCATTGTTGATTGGCCTTTAATCCATGGGCTTGATGCCCGCTTCCTTGATCACGCCATCCCATTTAGCAGTTTCGTCGCGCAGCACCTTATCGAAATCAGCGCCCGTGCCGATCAGCACATCGGAGCCGAGCTCGCGGAACTGGTTCTGCACGTCAGGCAGGCGCAACACTTCTTGTACGGCGGCGTTGACCTTTGCAATGATGTCCTCGGATGTCCCCGCGGGAAACAACAGGCCGGTGGTGGTGCTGGCCTCGAAGCCCGGCAAGCCGGACTCGGCCAGCGTCGGCAGTTCAGGCATAACGCTGGAGCGCTTGTCCGTGGTCGCCCCCAGGGCGCGCAGCTTGCCCGCCTGGATCTGGCTCAACGTTGACGCCAATTGATCGAATGTCAGATCCACGTGCCCGCCCAATAGGTCTGCTACCGCCAGGCTGCTGCCTTTGTATGGTACATGCAGGAACTCGGTGCCGCTGAGCTTCTGAAACAGTTCGCCCGTCAGATGAGCGGCGGTCCCCACGCCCGCGGAGGCGAACGTCAACTTGCCAGGGCGAGCCTTGGCATACTCAATGAATTCGGCCAGCGTCTTCACAGGTAACGTGGGGCTAACCACCAATACCAATGGCGCGCGAGTCAGCGGCGCCGCCGCGGCGAAGTCCTCAGTCGGCTGTAGTTTCGTCTTGGGATGCAGCGAACGAACCGGTGCCAACGCCCCCGTTGAGCCCAGCAGCATGGTATAGCCGTCGGGTGATGAGCGCGCGACGAATTCCGATCCCACCGTGCCGCCAGCGCCCGCGCGGTTCTCTACGATGACCGTTTGACCCAGGCGTTCGGCCAGGCCACCGGAAATAATGCGCGCGGTCGCGTCGATATTACCGCCTGGCGAGAACGGCACGATCAGGCGAATCGGCTTGTCGGGATACTGCGCCTGCGCGGCAACACTCGCGCAACAGGCCAGCATGGCAAAAAATTTGAACCACGGCTTCATGGTTGTCTCCTGTCTGTGTATAGAAATAATTAACTCCCGCGCCGGCGCGTTGCCGGACGAGAGCTACGTTTCCCGCAGTATAGGGACACCCTTTCATCTAGAAAAGCGACGTTATTTGACCAGCTTGATAAGAAATTTTGATGAAAAAGAAGCCTTCCACAACAAAGACAAAGCGCCGCAATTGGCCAGCTTTGTGACCGGTTGCGGCGCCTTGATCATTGTTTTTTAAGTCCGAGCGATTTAACCAAATCGCCAAGTTCCGCGTATTCCTTACGGATGTGCTGAGAAAATGCCTCGCGACGCAAGATCTTCTTTTCCACGCCGGCTGTTTCAAAGAACCGGGTCATTTCCGGTGTGTTTGCGGCCTGTTCGAACGCGTCGGCGATACGCTCGACCTCCGCATCGGGCGTACCGGCAGGCACGATGAGACCGTGCCAGAGCAGCGTCTCTTTCTCGGGGATACCGAGTTCGGTCAACGTTGTGGCGCGTGGCAGCGCCTTGACGGGATCGGCGCCGGTAGCAAGCAAGCACTTGATGTCGCCTTTCTTTGCCAACCCAGCGGCTGGAGGCACGGAGCCCACATAGACGTCGACCACCTTACCTAGCAGGGCTGGCATGATTTCGCCCGCGCCCCGATACGGGATGTCGCGCGCCTTGACGCCAAACGCCTGGAACACGCGCTCGGCGGCAAGCTGGCCTGGGCCGGCCACACCATCAGTGCCAAAGGTGTAGTGCTCCGGCTTTGATTTCAGCGTGTCGAGAAGCTCTTTGCCCGTATTGGCCGGAAACTCATTACGAACGCACATGACGTAGGGGGCAGCATCGAGCTGAATGACAGGAATATAGTCATCCAGGCCGTAAGTTGCGTCGACCGTGTGCGGTGCGACAGTGATAGGTCCCATCCACACACCCGCCATCGTCCGGCCATCAGGCTTGGCGCGCGCAAGCTGGCCGACCCCGATCGTGCCGCCCGCGCCGCCGGCATTTTGCACCACCAGTGTTGCGCCCAGATGCGGTTCGGCGTAGCGTGCAATCGCACGGAAAAGAGCGTCGGTCCCGCCCCCGGGAGAGGCCGGAATAATCATGTTGATGACATCGCTGGCCACCGATACGTTGGCCAGCCCGAATAGTGCTGCAAGTAGTGTTGCGCCAAGAAGCTTATGCTTTCTCATAATGGTGTCTCCTAACCGGCGTGGTGATTACTAAGACGATGGATTAACGAACCCGACCCGGGCTCGTCTTGCTACGACCCGAATCCGAACGCTTCGTGTGCGTTTTTTGTCAGGATACGGTTCCGTATTGCCTCATCCGGCACACATTCGAAAAGTGATTCGATGCACTGCGGATACGTGATCTTGTCCTCGTGACCGACCCAGGGCCAATCCGTTGCCCATAACGCGCGCTCACCGTTCGATTGCTGAATGATCTTGGCGGCCAGGGCAGGTGCCTCACTGCCCCGCAAGCGAAAGGGCGCGGATAGCTTGACCCAGGTATTGCCTGCCTCAAGCGCATCGAGCAACGCCAGAAAGCCCTCGCTTCGAATACCGTCGCTGCCGCCCGGGTTACCAAAGTGATCAATGACAGCACGCGCGCCACTTGCATTGATCGCCGCCAGGACCGGCGGCAGATGCTCGCCCTCGAGAAACACCTCGATGTGCAGCCCCAGGTTCTTTGCCTTGCCCAACAAGCCCTGGTATTCGTTGGAATGGATATTCGGGATCGCTTGGCGTTTGACCCAATTCAGCCGGATACCGCACACCCCCTCGCTCTGTAAGTCGGCAAGTGCGTCCTCACTGATATCGGGTTGCACCGTCACGGTGCCGCGTAGCCTGCCTGCAGACAAGCGCAGCGCGTCGAGCAGCACCTCGTTATTGGGTCCGAAAAAACTGGGCGCCGTGAGCAGCCCGTATGTCACGCCATGGGCAGTCAGCGTGCTCAGATAATCCTCGACGCTCGCCTCGCGAGCGGGCTGTGAATGTCGATCGCTTATCAACGGTAGACCCATCTTGATGACGTGCGCATGGCAGTCGACGGACCCCAGGGGCAGTATGCGAGACGTGGCGTGCGTATTACTCATGCCCAGCGCCCGATGTCGTGGCACGGAGGGCGCCGATCGCCTCACTGCCATATTTCGCGGCCTTTTGTGCACCGGTCAGAAACCGTTCCTCTAGATCCTTGATGGCCGCCATGCCCATGATGTCGTTGAGCTCTTCGAAGCTCACCGCGGCGTCGGGGCGATCTTCAGGCTTTCCACTCGTCAACGATTGCCCCAGGATCTCAATGCCTTTTTTCATACCGGCCAATGCGCAGGCCGTCAGCAAGCGCGGGTAAATCACAACGGCCACACCCAAATCCTGCAACTGTGTTGCCGACAAAAGCGGCGTCGTCGAACGCTGACGAATACCAAAACCCATGTTCACGCATAGCGGTTTGGGAACATTGGCTGCAACCGTGCGGATTTGCTCGGCGTCGAGCAGCGCGTCTGCGAATAAGAGATCAGCCCCGGCCTCTGCGTAGGCATTCAGGCGTTGAATCACCTCATCTAGGCCGTGAGTGGCCAGCGTATCCGTGCGCGACTTGATAACAAAATCCTTGTCGATACGCGCATCGCACGCGGCGCGCAGCTTCTGCACCATCTCGTCCTGAGGGATGACTTCTTTACCGCGCATATGACCGCAGCGCTTGGGCCAAACCTGATCTTCGAGCATGATGCCGGCGGCGCCCGCGCGCTCGAAAGCACTCACGGTGTGATACACGTTGACCGCGTTGCCATAACCCGTATCCGCGTCAGCCAGTAGCGCAAGATTTGAGCATGCCGCTATGCTGCGTACCGCCGCGACGTTCTCTTCCATGCCCATGATGCCCACATCGACTTGGCCAAGACGCGTTTCGCTCACGCCGCTGCCCGTCACAAAGGCGCTCGTGTAGCCCATGTGCTCGACCAGGCGCGTACTGAATCCATCAAAAACACCGAGTTGCACCAGTATTTCCGGCGCGTAGATTGCGTCCCGGAGTCGTTTTGTCTTTGTCATCGGTCTCTCCATAGTGCCGGATCTACTGCGCATTTCGATCCAGAGAAATCCGTGTATCCAGCGTCATGGCGCTATCCTAGCAACGCGCCAATCATTAAACTAATTAAACTTTTACGGCCAATTGCATAGGAAAAACTGATGCGTCGATATTCCCTGGCTCAGATTGAAGCGCTTACGGCCATTGCGAAGCTTGGCTCGTTCCAGGCGGCGGCGCGGCAGATGAACGTCACTCAGCCGACAGTCTCCCTGCGCGTGCGCGAGCTTGAGGAGGCGCTTGGCACCAAACTGTTCGAGCGAGACGGACGTGCGGCCAAGCTGAACGCCGAAGGCGCGGTCGCCGTGCACTACGCCGACGAAGTACTCAAGCTGCTGGATGAACTGGAGACTCGATTACGCACCGGCGACCCGCTGCAGGGGACGCTTCGGGTCGGCTCGTCGGAAACCGTCGCCATCGCCGTACTGCCCAAAATCGTCTCGCTGTTAGGAGAGCGTTATCCGCGCCTGAAGGTCGAGCTAACAGTAGGTAATAGCTTCGTTCTGCTCGATGCGCTGGGGGCCAATCAGCTGGATCTGGCCATCCTGGCCGATCCGGGCCATCTGGCCAACACCCAGGTTGAGCCGCTGGCGCTCGCACCGGTCGCCTGGATGAGCAGCCGAGCCATGCCGCTACCCACTCAGTTTGCCGATCCGCAGTCCTTATCGCAATCCACCATTCTTTGCGTGCCCGCCCCCTCGCCACTACACGAGCGGATGACCAACTGGTGGGAAAAAGAGGGCGGGCCAACGCTCAGGGTCAGCACTTGCAATAGTCTGGCGATGCTCGCCCGATTGGTGGCCGCGGGTGTGGGCATCGGCGTGCTGCCCACCTGCATTTTGCGCAATGAAATCCAGCGAGGCGCCATCGTGAGTTACCGTCAACAGACGCCCTTCAGGCCGCTCCAGATCTGCGCGGCTTACCGTACCTCTTCCTACTCCGAAGGACTTGAGGCGCTGGTAAGTATTGCGAGGCGCGTCATGCTGGATTCGCGGTATTTTGCGCCGCTGACAACCGCTATGGTTGCATCAGGTATCACTTGAAGCAATGGATAGAGCCGCACTGGACCCGGACCGGTCGCCAGCATCATGACATCGGCCACATCAGCCCGACGCAGGATGCCCGAGGGCAAGAGATAGTCAGTCGTCTCAGTGGCGTCGTTGATGCCCAAGATGGCAATCAACGGACGCTCACCTTTCGTCGACTTGAGCGCGGCCAACAGGGCATCGGCCTCCGTTTGCGGCACCACTGGCGCCTGCGCGACCGCTGTTGCCGCCGGCAAGCTCAATATCCAGCCGGCAAAGCCCAGCACAGCCAGAATGGCCAGGGTGGTGGCGCCCCAAAGCAACCTCAATCTCGACATCGCACGTCCTGTTTTGCCTAACTGGCGTTGATGCCGTCGCTCCGGACCGTCTCGGAACAATTTGCTATGGAAGCCTAGACACCATGAACGAAATTTCGTAAGTGTGGCCTAGATACCCCCTTCATATGTTGGGCCCAGTTTTGACCCTGACCAACCACACTTTTCTGCATGCTCCTTCCGGCCCGCGTCAGTTATTGTCAATAACAAAGCCGCATCGCTTTACCCCTTCATATTATCGACAACATTATTGACAGTAAAACTAGCGCAGGCGTAATCTCATCCACACTCTCATGAGAAGGCCATCCCCCATGACGCAGCCCCCAAGCTCACCGCCTGTTAACCATGCGCTTTGTCTGGGGCCCCTGCCCGATGTGGCCTCCGCCAGCTTTGACATACCGCGCGGTGCGTGCGACACGCATGCGCATGTCATTGGCGACGGCGTGCGCTACCCGTACGTGGAAAACCGCAGCTACACGCCGCCACCCGCCTCCGAAGACAAGTATCTGGCCATGCTGGCTGCCAGCGGCATGGCGCGCGGCGTGCTGGTGCAAGTGAGCGTGCATGGCACCGATAATCGCTACATGCTGGATGTGCTGGGCCGTCACCGCGACACCTTGCGCGGTGTCGCGGTGGTGAACCCCGATGTCACGGACCACGAACTGCAAGCCATGCATACTGCCGGTGTGCGCGGTGTACGCTTTAACGTCTTGTTCGGCGGCGGTGTCGGCCTGGACGCGCTGGACCTGTTGGCCCCGCGCATCGCCCGGCTGGGCTGGCATGCGCAATTTCTGATGGACGTGCGCCACCTGCCCGATGCAATGCCTCGTCTGGCCAAGCTATCGATACCCTGCGTGTTTGACCACATGGGCCACATGCCGGTATCCGACGGCATGCAGCATCCCGGTTTTCAAGCCCTGCTGCACGGCGTCAAAGAATACGGCTGGTGGGCGAAGCTGTCAGGTGCCTATCGCATCAGCGAGCAATTCGACCACTACGACGATGTCACCCCTTGGGCGCAGGCGCTGATCCAGGCCGCCCCCGGCCGGATGGTGTGGGGCAGCGACTGGCCCCACGTAGCCATCCCGCGCATGCCGGACACCGGTGTATTGCGCAACCTGCTGCCCAAGTGGGCGCCTACCGACAGCCTGCGCCGCCGCATCCTGGTCGACAACCCGCAAGCCCTGTATGACTTTCCCGCGCTGGATTGAAGCGCGCGTTTAGCTACACACTTGTTGGCTACCAATGTATTGGCCACAGCCGTGACCACACACTCGGCCAACAACCCTATCCATAGCGGAGACATGACATGAGCTGGTTTGGCGAACTCTCTCCCAGCGGTAAACGCACGTTCTACGCGTCGTTCCTGGGCTGGACCATCGATGCGCTGGACTACATGGTGTTCACTTTCGTGATATCCACCTTGGTGACGCTATGGGGCATCGACCGCGGCCAGGCAGGCATGCTGGGCACAGTGACCCTGTTGTTCTCGGCCATCGGCGGCTGGGGCGCGGGCATCCTGGCCGACCGCTACGGCCGCGTGCGCATCCTGCAGATCACCATCTTGTGGTTCTCGGTATGCACCGTCGGCATCGGCTTCACCCAGAACTTCGAACAGATCTTCATCCTGCGCGCGCTGCAAGGCCTGGGCTTTGGCGGCGAATGGGCGGTGGGCTCGGTACTGATGGGCGAGATCATCAAGTCCCAGCATCGCGCCCGCGCCGTGGGCACCGTGCAAAGCGGTTGGGCCGTGGGCTGGGGTGTTGCCGCTCTGCTGTACACCATTGCGTTCTCGGTGCTGCCCGAAGAATGGGCCTGGCGCAGTCTGTTCTGGGTCGGTGTGCTACCCGCCCTGCTGGTGCTGTATATCCGCAAGCATGTTCCCGAGCCCGAGATTTTCGAACAAGGACGCGAGCAAAAGCAAGACCGCCCCAAGGTATCGCCCTGGCTGATCTTTGCGCCGGGGCTGCTCAAGACCACGCTGCTATCGGCGTTGCTGTGCACCGGCATCCAGGGCGGCTATTACGCGGTGACCACGTGGCTACCCACCTACCTGAAAGTGGAACGGCATCTGTCAGTCCTGAACACAGGAGGCTATCTGCTCGTCATCATCGTGGGCTCGTTCTGCGGCTACATCGCCGGCGCGCACATGGCCGACCGTCTGGGACGCCGCATCAACTTCATCATTTACTCAGTGCTGTCGGGCATATGCGTGTACTTCTATACCCAGGTGCCGCTGACCGATAGCCAGATGCTGTTCCTGGGTTTTCCGCTGGGCTTTGCCGCATCGGGTATCTTCGGCGGGCTGGGCGCCTACCTGACCGAACTGTTCCCGTCAGAGATACGCGCCAACGGCCAGGGCTTCGCCTACAACTTTGGCCGCGGCATTGGCGCATTGTTTCCCAGCCTGGTGGGCTACCTGAGCAACAGCATGGGACTGGCCATGGCCATCGGCATTTTTGCCGGCGGCGCGTATACGGTGGTGCTGATCGCTACCCTGCTATTGCCTGAAACCCGCGGCCGCGAGTTATCGAGCTTGAATACCGCTAGCTAGACGTATAGGGCCATGTTTGAGTGGGCGGGGATAGTCTCACCATATCAACCACCGCTTCAGCCTTGAGCCAAGGCCGCGACACGATATGCGCGGCCTTTTGCTCTGTCGCTTAAAACTCTATCTCGGCCGACAACAATACCGTACGAGGCGCAGCCGCTGTCGCCACAGTGAGCAGCGCACTGCTCGACAGCCAATAGTTCTCGTTGAACAGGTTTTCGACGTTCGCGCGGAACGTCACCTGCTTGCCCATTACCTTTGTGCGGTAGCGAGCCCCGATGTCATAGCGGGTCCACGACGGCAGTGTCAGCGAATTATTCGCGTCGTAGGGCATTGAGGCCGTGTAGATGGCGCGTGCGTTCACGCTCATGCCCGGAACCCAGGGCAGATCCCAGTCGACGCCTAGGTTATAAGTGCGTTTGGGCACGCCAGGGGCTCGCTTGCCATCATTAACGCCGCCTGCTGTGTGCTGAAGTTTGGCATCGAAGAAGGTCGCGCTAGCCATGACGCGCAGCCCGGGGGTGATTTCGCCGACGGCCGACAACTCCAGGCCGCGGTTGCGCTGCTCGCCGTCGTAACTGTAGACGTTGGTAGTTGGATCGGTAATCGCGCTCGGCCGGTCGATCTGAAAGACCGAGGCGGTCGTGAGGACGCTACCCCAATCGACTTTTACGCCCGCTTCGTACTGCTTGGACTTGTATGGGGCGAACACTTCTCCAGCATTGGCCGCGGTTGCTGGCGCGGTCCCGCCACGCGTCAGGCCCGAGGTGAAATTGCCATACAACGAGACATTTTCCAGGGGGCGAACAACAAAGCCAGCGAGCGGAGAGATGGCGCTTTCGTCGTAGGATGACGTGACGCTCCCTGCCGTATTGAAGTTGTCCAACTTCACATTCTGCCTGCGTAGCCCACCAGTAATCAGGATCCGGTCGTTAGCAAACGATAGCGTATCGGTTAACGCAAAGCTGGTGAGTTCGGTCTCCGAGTTCTTGCTCGGAGTACCGCGGTGGCCGCTCATCGGAATCAGCGGAACCGGGTCGTAGATATTAGAATCCGTGCTTTCATCCGATGACAGGTAGAAACTGCCCGCCTCCAGCTTGAGAATCGAGCCCGACAAGGTCAGCAAGTGCTTGACCCCAAACGTCTCGAAGTTCGCGCGCGCGCCAATCTCGCCGGTCTTGTTACGCGAATACGCGTCATACCATGAGTTGGTCACCCGAAAGTTGCCATGCTCATCGACGCCATTGACGGTTCGTGCTTGGGGAAAGTCCTGCTCGCTGCCACCGTAGCGATAACCCGCCGCGCCGTACACCATCAGACGATCGGTAACGTCATATTCGAGGCGTGTCGCCACGGTCGAATCGAAGACCGTCAGGTCGGCGCCAGAATAAATCGCACGATGCCCGGAAGGCGCGGAGGGAATGTAGGGAATGCCAGGGCGGAATCCATTCTGCGCGCGAAAGTTATCGATGTTCTCGCGCTGGGAATAGGCATCCAACGACCAGCGCAATTTCGGTGAACGGTAATCTAGCGCCAGCGCGCCCAGACCAAATTCCTGTCGGCCATTGTCCAGGCTGGTTTCGCCATTCTTGTACTGGGCATTGACACGAATGCCCCATTGATTGTCGTCGCCGAAACGTCGGCCTACGTCCAACTGCGTGCCCAGCACTGACTTGCTTTCGTATGTGGTGGTCAGGCGTGTCAATGGCGTGTCGCCAGCGCGCTTGGTGATGATATTGATATTGCCACCAACGCTACCGGTGGGACTGATACCGTACATCAACGTACCGGGGCCTTTAAGCACCTCGATACGCTCCATGAGAGCCGCCGGCATACGATTGGACGACGTCAAACCATATAAGCCGTTGAGACCGACGTCACCGCTGGGAACAGTGAAACCGCGAATCTGAAAATCTTCACTGAAACTGCCGGTAGATGTTTGCATGCGTACCGACGAGTCGTTGACGACCACGTCGGCCAAGGTGCGAGCTTGCTCGTCCCGAATGGTCTGCGCCGTATAGTTAGTAACGCTAAAAGGTGTATCCATCACGTCCTGCACACCCAGAATACCCAGAGTGCCGCCTCGCGCGACTTGCCCGCCCGCGTAGGCTTCAGGTAAATCGGAATAAGCTGCACCGGTCACTATCACGGTCGACAGCGTGGTCACGTCTGCCGCGTCTGTCTCGCCTGTGGCGCCCGCGGGTTGCGTCTGCGCACGGGCGATAGTAGGAGCAAGCAAGACTGGTGTGGCGATGAATGCGGCCCAGAATACAGACCTTAGCGCCATGGCGAGGGTCGTGCGCGGATGGCTCGCGGAACTGGGGGACTTAAATGACGCGACAACGTGCATGAGGGTGACCTTTCGGAGGGATACAGAGCGGAAGCAGTGGCTACTGATTTCCTTTTACGGCTTCGATGCGTCGCCATGCCCGCCCGTGATCCGGGTGCTGGGCACGCCACTGGCACCATTGCCCGATCACATGCGGCGAGACCCGCTCCTCATGCTGTGCCAGCAACCATAGGATTGCCTGCTCGGCAACTTCGGGCGTGACATTAGCGACCTGGGGAGTGGTTCTACACCAAGACAACGAAGACAAGTTCAATGCCGCAGCGTTGCAGGGCTTTGGCGATGTAGCGCTTGACTGACTAGTCATTGCCGCCGACACCAGCGGCACTCGCCATGAAAAGAAAAGCAGCTATGAATGATAATGATTTTTATCAGCGAGTAAAGCATCCTTACGGATACGTGTTGTCAATTTACGTCATTTCAATCATCAACCGGTCCGCGGCATGGCTCGGTTGCATCTAAAAAAACGAAGGGCACCCTCACCAGGTGCCCTTCGTATCGCAGAGCACCGCAGTGGGGGCCCATGGCATCGAGCTTGCCTTTACGCTGCCCGCAGCGCCTTTTCCCAGTACGAATAAGTCCGCAGCACATGCAGCTCCAGCGTCGTCGGGCCACGCGCACCGTGCAAGACCGCAGGAATGCGCGCGTCGCCATTGGTCCAGCGCATCACTGCGCCGCGCACATCCTGAGGCGCATGCATGCCATCGAGCCGAGTGTCGAGCAGGTCCAGATCTCGACGGCCGATCTCGTCTTCGATGGTGATACGCACCAAGCCCACGCCGACCTGCCGCAAGTCGCGGTTGGCGCGTATGGTCGTCTCGCGCACAACTGCGCAGCGCGAACGGACCCACACGTCGGCGTGCACAGCGCCCGCCGGCAAGGCGAAGCGCAGGACGCCCTCGGGCTGGCCGGCTGACTCGGCGTGTATTTGCTGGCCATCGACTTCGACGTAGAGACCGGGGTCGGTGATGCGCACGGATTGAGTCAGCGCCTGGGCGCGGGCCAGCAGACGTTTGCGTACGGCTTCGACGGTGGGGCCAGCGCGCACCACTTTGATGCCGTCGATCACTGGTCGCCCGGTGGGAGGGCCGAAGTCCGGGTGTAAGGCAACGGTATCGGCATTCTGGAACATGGCGCGGTTGCCGGTGTCAACGTACGACTCTGCCGGCAGGCCCTCGGCAAGGAGAATGTCGAACGATTCCAGCTCGACATGGAAGTATTCAAAGACAGGCATGTCGAATTGCTGGATGACGGTGCGTCCATTGACCAGCAGCATGGCGGGAATGAGTGCGCCGTCAAAGTACACGTGATGCCAAGGGGACAGCAGCAGATCCCGATGGGGCACGTTGTCGGCAATCGCACCCTGCTTGAAGAGGATAGGGAAGGCGCGGATTGCGTTCTTTGCGGGGGTGCGATGTTTGTACAGGGTACGGTGGCCCAGCCATTTGACGGTGGCGACGCCGCCGCTGGCGGTGCAGACCTGGTCGCCCGCGGCGAGGTCCTCGATCTTGACTTCGCCGCCCGGGGTCGCGATGTGCGTGCCTTTCAGATAGCACGCGTAGGTCATGGTGTCACCGTCCATTTTCAGCCAGTCGGGGTCCAAGTCCGGCGCATGCAGACGGCCGACTTCAATGCCCTGATCGGTACGAAAGAACAGAACGTCATTGTCGTAGTTGACGTTCTGAGCGCCCGGGACTTGAATCTGGTCGCCCATGGACATGCCGGTAATGGTGGGTGGCACGCGCAGGTTGGAGATATTGCCCGGATCGTACACCAGCGTCGAGGCACCGGCGTCACTGAAGTCAACGTTGATCGTGACAACCGGCGATTGACCGACGAAGCCCAATGCGGCATCGACAAATTCCGGCGTCATTTCCAGTTTTCCGTTGCCGACCAGACCGTAGTTGTAGGTGGGATTGTTGGCCGAGCCGTCCAGCGCGACCAGCCTGACGCTGGCGTTGTCCAGCACGTTCAACGAAAAGGTGGACGACAGTTCCGCGTTGATGGTTTGCTTGAGGTCCAACGTGCGGGAAACGTCCGTGTCATCCTCGACGTTCAGAGTCGTATTGGGGTCGTCGTAGATCGCCTCCAGTACGGTGTCGGCATCGTAGTATTGCTGATCGACCCTCACATCATGGGGGTTGATACCGCCAATGTATACCACTGCTTCGGTAGCCATACATCACCTGTCTTGTAAGTTTTCAGGACACGCGAAATCCGGTTGATCGAGCGAATATGTGGCAAGGTGGTGCGCACCGGTTCCCATCTCGTCGATCAGGCTCGCGAGCGATTTGCAGCAAAATTCCGGGTAAGCGTCGAGGAATTTGCCGGGCGGCACAAGCCTTTTTCGACGAAATGCGCGTTTTGCTCGGTGAAATGGACGCCGGCCGGCAAACTCCAGGCAACGTGCGGCGCGAGGTCAGCGTGTTTCGGCGGCCCACTGCACGGCATCGGCACCGGCGGGGATGCGCATCGGTGCCGACGGATCCGTCGCTGCATACCACACCGCCTCGGCCACGTCCTTCGATCGCGTTCCCTGGCCTACGGAGGCTTGCATGCGGGCGATGGTCTGCTGCATGAACTCGCCATAGATCTCGTCATCCATGCCGCGCAGGTGTGTCCGCGCCGTGTCACGAAAGCGGGTCTCGCTCGAGGATCCGGGCAACACGATATGCACGCGTACCCCGAACTGCTCAACCTCGATCGCCAGCGATTCGCTGAATGCATTGACCGCGGCCTTGGCTGCGCGATAGATACCGACCAATGGCAACGGCTTCAGCGTGGTGCTCGAGGTCACGTTCACGATGACGCCGGACTTGTGCTCACGCATTTGCGGCAACACCGCCTGCGTGACCGCGATCGTGCCGAAGGTGTTGGTCTCGAAGAGCGCGCGCGAGGTCTCCATACTCGTCAGCTCTAACGGAGCGGGCGCGCCGAAGCCCGCGTTGTTGACAAGCACGTCTATGGGACCTGCGGCCTCGATGGCATTGTGAATGCTCGATACATCGGTGACATCGAGCTGCAGCACGCGCAATCGACTGGAGGGCGGCAGCACGTCCTCGCTCGGCGTGCGCATCGTGGCAATCACTTGCCAACCTTGCTTGAGGAAGTGGCGCGCGGTCTCCAGTCCGAAGCCGGAAGAGCAGCCAGTAATCATGACAGTTTTCATAAGATTTTTTCGTGTAGGTTGGGAGGCCTTGACGATAGCTCGCCGAATCCATACTCACTACAATCCAGAATCCATATCTCATTTGCGAGAGTCCGACCATGATTGATCCGCTCGCCGAGGTGGTCACATTACTGCAGCCGACCGCCCGGTTCTCGAAACAGGTCGTCGGCGCGGGTCCGTGGCAGATCCGCCGCTCCGATGCCGGACAGCCCTTCTATTGCGTCGTCCTCGAGGGCGGCTGCCGCCTCACGCTCGACAGACACGAGACGATCGTGCTGCAGACTGGCGACTTCGTTCTTATCCCGGCGGCACTCGGCATCGCCATGTCCAGTCTTGAACCGCCGACGGGCACAGCGGACGCCATGCCGGTTGCGCTGGGCCAGGGGCTGTTCCGGATCGGTGCCCAGGAGGGCCCGACGGACCTGCGCATCCTGGCGGGCCACTGTAGCTTCGGCTCGCCGGACGTAGCCCTGCTGGTTTCACTACTGCCGCAACTGGTTCACGTCCGCGGCGAGCAACGGCTGGCGACGCTCGTGCAGTTGGTGGGCGATGAGTCACGCGAGCAGCGACCTGCGCGCGAGGTCGTGCTCGCCCGTTTGTTGGAGGTACTCCTCATCGAGGCGCTGCGATCGACGGCTGGGACGACGGCGTCGCCGGGCCTGGTGCGCGGGCTCGCTGACGTGCGCCTGGCGGCTTCGATCCGCGCGATGCACGAGCAGCCGACGCGAGCATGGACGGTCGTGGAATTGGCCAAGCAAGCCGCGCTCTCGCGCTCATCGTTCTTCGAGCGCTTCAACCGCGCGGTGGGCCTGGCGCCGATGGCGTATCTGCTCGGTTGGCGCATGGCGCTCGCAAAGGACTTGCTTCGCCGCAACGAGGGCGGTATCGCCGAAATCGCCGAGCGGGTCGGCTACGGCTCCGCGAGCACGTTCAGCGTCGCCTTCACGCGCTACGTCGGACAGCCGCCGACGCAGTACGCGCGAGACCAGGCTATCGCGGCGCGGACTGCCATCGTATGATCACCGTGAACGTAAAAGGAAGCGTCAATGCCTCGCGGGAAGCCGTCGTGTCGACGAACGTGAACGCCGCCAATGCCATCGATCTATGGCTGGCGTACTACCAGGATTGGGATGGAGACGGCACCCAGGGCAGGCTACAGGCCTTATTGAGCGACGACGAGAAGCGGCAGCGCGAGCGGTTTTATTTTGCTGATGATCGGCTGCGCTACGGGGTTACGCGTGCCATGGTACGCACGGTGCTGGCACGCTACGCACCGGTGGCGCCCGCCGATTGGCGGTTTGTCGCCAATGCCTACGGACGTCCGGCGATCGCACCGCAGCACGGCGCGGCATGCGAACTGAATTTCAATGTCTCGCACACGCGCGGCCTGATCGCGCTGGGGATCACCCGACTGGGGATGTTGGGTGTTGACGTCGAATCGCTGCATCGTGCAGCGGCGCCGGGGTTGGCCGAAAGAATGTTTTCTGCGCGGGAAAGCGCCGATCTACGGCGCACACCGCTCCAGGAACGCGATTTTAGATTCTATGAATACTGGACGTTCAAGGAGTCGTACATCAAGGCCCGTGGGATGGGTTTGTCGCTACCGCTGGACAAATTCAGCTTCAGCTTTCCCGACGCGGGTGCGGTGAAGCTGGACATCGACGCCGAGTTGGCCGACGTGCCCGACCGCTGGCGTCTGTGGCAGTTTCAACCGACGGCGGACTACCTGCTTGCCATCTGTGCCGAAAGCCAGGGCGATCGTCCCCAGAGCGTCAGCTTACGCAAGCTGACGCCGCTTGACGATGATGAGGAATTGACGCTGGCACCGCGAAGACGCACCGGGCCTTAGCCTGCAGCGGCAGGCTCGCGCAGGTGCGCCAGCGCCGACGGCGTCTGGCAGCCCACGATGGCGGGCGCCTGCTGGATGAGTTCGTCGTTCTCGAGCGCAGCTACCATGAATCGCGCGTAGTCCACGCGACGCGTGACGTTGCTGGCCAGTATCGGATCGCCGACGTGATGGCTCCACACCGGCAACCCCTGGCTCTCGCCTTCTTCGAGGTCGCTGCCACGCACGACCGTCCAACGGCGGTGACTGGCGAACACCCGTCTGCAAGCCTCGACTTGGTCGTTGACGTCGCCTACACGCAGCACCCGTCCGATCCAGCCGCCCACGACAACCTGAAACCGGAGCAAGCGGGAGTAAACATCCTTGCCGTCGCGGCTGATGTGCCAACCGCAGGAAAACACCAGCCGGGCATCCGGCTCGGCGTAGTCGAGTACGGCCTGGGCTGTGCCCGTGGAGTATTGCTGGACACCCCAGGGAACCAGCACCACCAACACGCCATCGCAGCCGGCGACCGCCTCGCGTATGACGTCCCGGTTATCCGTTGCGCCCGGAACCACACGGATACGGCCTTCGAAGGCTGCCAGCTTGGGCACGCTGCGCTCACGGCACACGGCGACGACCTCGTCGCCGCGTTCCAGGCACTGGCGCACCATATATTGGCCGAGTTTGCCCGATGCGCCGACGATACAGATTTTCTTCATACTCCGTTCCCCGATGATCGCCACAAGCCGGATAGCGGGACCTGCGGCCTAGGTATTGAAAAAGAGGGAAGCAAAGCGCTGGGCGATGCCGGGTTCGACGCCGTGGGCCGCCGGATCAACCGCAATACGCAGGGCGATTTCCGCCACTTTGGCATACTCGTCGGGATTCTGCACGCAGTGCTGTAGCAAGGCTTGGGTTTGCTGCTCCAGTTCGGTGTTGGCCGCTAACCAGCGCGGATCCCACCTGGGCAGCAGGGAAAAGTCGTCTTTGGCCAGAGACTCCGCCTCCCAGCGAAACGACAAACGGCTGCCATTGTGCGAGGCCCGCAAGGGCAGTTCGCCTGCGGTTTCGATGCTTAGCTCCGGCAGCACCTGCAGACCTTGCTTCCAGTGCGAACCGCCGGCAGCGTGCGGATCATTGGGCAGCCAATTGGCCTCGTCCAGCCCCAGGTCGAACCAGAAAAGCACCGCGCCGACGGTACCCGAAGCGATCGCCGGCAGGCGAATGACTTTGTCTTCGGGCTGTGGACCCGCCGTGGCGAAGTCGAACTCGAATACGTCGAAAGGCTCGCTCAGCGGACGATAATCCAGCCGGGTCGCATCCACATTGATGAAGCCGGTGTGCGCACGATAAGGGTTGAGCAGATTGACGTCCAGATCCCAAAGACGGTCCAGCCGATATTCGATCAGCATCGCGCGGATACGTGCTTTGGCGGGCACAAATCGTGCAGACTCTGTCAGCAGATGTTCGCGTGCGTGGCCCAGATAGTGCAGCACGCCTTCGCCAATAAGACTGCAATCGAACAACTCCAGTACCACCAGGTCGGCCGGCCGCGGCAAATCCTCCGGAATCGTCATGTTTCGGCAGTCCTTGCCGATCAGGGCAACGCGATCGGCATAGCCGTTGACGGTGATGACGTCCCTACCCGCCTGCACGATGCCGACATTCGATTCGCAACCCACGATCTGCCGAGCCCCCGCTTCGGCCGCCAACATAGGCAACATGCCGCAACCCGCGCCAATATCCAGCACCAGCGAGTCCGTCGCTCCGTCGAGCGCGCGCGAGATCGCAGCGCGATACGCCTGCGTGCGTGGCGCATCGCCCAGCGTGGACACGTACCAGCCGGGCAAACTCTGTGAACGAGGCGAGCTTGCCGAATCGCCCAGTTGAAAATGGAAGCGGGTTTCGGTCATCTGTGTGCGCAAGACCCGCTCGTCGCCGTCCGTCACCGAGATCGCATCGATGTGCTGAACCGCCGGCTTGAGCCAACGCAGGGGGCTGCCCGGCTCGTTGCCGATACAGTGACCGCCCAGATCCAACTCGAACCAGAATACGATCGCATCCACCTCACCCGTCTTCACGATAGGCAAGCGGGTGTCCCAGATGGCCGGTTGGAAATCCGAAAAATCCAGCGAACCGACTTCGATCGGCTCGCTCATGGGCGTCCAGGCCGTCGTTTCTACATCGAACGGTTGTGGATAAGGGCTCCATCGCAGCACGTTGAGGGCTTCCAATTGGTAGCCGGTGGCGTCGTAGTTCCAGGCAATGGGCATCGCGAACACGCGCGCGCTGGCCGGCAGCACGCGCCTGATGCTGCGCCCCTCGCCCTGATGGCGCCTTACCGCCTGGACGATGCCGGTACCCAGCAGCGTATGGTCGATCTGCGAAAACACCAAGCAGTCGGCTTCGAGAACCGTCTGCGGTTCGCCGCTGACAATGTCAACGCAGGCTGCAAAGGACTCGAATGATGCGCGCTGCTCTTGCTCCGTCCACGAGGCAACGGCCTCTCCAAACCGGGCACGCCACTGCTTCATGAAATGCTTTTGCACGATGCCAGTGGTGATGCGCGCCTCCAGCGGGTAAGGGTCCGCGCACACCACATGCGCTGCCCCATGATGCAGCGCTCGCAGCGCGAAAACACCCAATTCGCTGCCATGCAGCACAACCCTGCGGTCCGTCAAATCGGCAAGCGCGGCATCCCACGCCGCCAGCCAGTGGGGATCTTCGAGTCGAACGATGGCATTGCGCGCCGCGACTTGATTGCCGTAGCGCCACAGGTGTTTTCTGATGCCATCCAGGCGCATGCCCTGTAACGCCTGAGGCATGGCAGGGTCGCGCAGCCAACGGCCGTCAAACACAACTGGCGGTGGCGAGCTCGGCGCTATGCCTCGATCGCTTCCAGACCCGCGGCTTTGCTGCCTTTCTTGAGGATATTGCTGGACGTCGTTTCCGAATGCGTGTCCATCATCTTGACCCATAAACTGATTCAACCTTGCTGTGGGATTGGCCGTACGGCTCGCGCGACGCTGCCGCGACCCATTGTCGGCATCGCGCCATCGGCCTTTCGGAAACTATCGTGGACACCATCGCTCGTCGCGCCAACCTCATTGAGCAACGCGACGAAATTGCGATGTTCCTTGCCAAAAAGCGTCAGAATCGCATGCATGCTGGAACGTGAGTCTTTCGCAAGGCTGTACTTGATGAAGGCGGCCAGCGTACCCGACGGACCCACGTCGATGTAGCGGTGCGGACCCTGGCGTTCCAGGAGGGCGACGGTATCGTTAAACCGGATGGGATGGCGCACCACTTGCCAGAAATACTCGTCTGGTAACGCGTCCAAGATGGCTGCCTGCCGGCAGCAAACGATAGGAATGGCCGCCGGCCTCACCGGCACGCCACGCATAAATGCACAAAAGCCGGCCTCGGCCTTGTCTATCCAGCGCGAGTGAAATGCATACGAAACCGCCAGGCGCTGAAAGGTCAGGTCGCGACGCTTTAACTCTGCTTCGATAGTATCCAGTTCATCGAACTCGGCGGACACGACAAAGTGGGAGTGGAAGTTGATGCCGGCCAGTTCACTACGATCGCGTAGAAAAGCTTCTTGTTCGTAGAGATCAGGGGCTGCAAGCACGGCAATCATGCCACCAGGCGAACAGTCACGTTCAAAGCCCGCAGCCTGTTCCAGCACTGCCGCCATGGCTTCCTCGACGGTCAGGCTGCCGCCTACCGCCGCCGCGGTGAACGAGCCCAGACTGGCACCCAGAACAAGATCCGGCTCTATGCCTTCGTGCACCAGGCATTGCGCCAGTGCATATTCCACCATGAATATGGCGGGATGAGTCAGCCGCGTGCGGGCGAAAACGTTCGACTTGGGTGACCCGTAGATCGCCTCGTTGACACGGGTCCCGTTGATAGCCCATGCCATGTCGTCCAGGCGCCGCATCCAGTCGCGGAACACTGCGTGTTGTTCGAACAGGTCCTTGCCCATCTGGAAATACTGGGACCCTTGACCCGAAAACATGAACACGGTCTTAGGCATGCACGACTCCTGATTGAATGCCACAAGGCCTGTCGCCGCCCTACGCCAGGGCGTTGCTTAACGCTGGTCGGTGACGACGTCCAGGCCAAGAGAACGAAAATATTGATGCCAGAAACAGGTGGCGTCCCTGGCATCCTCGGCCGTGCGCACGGATTCGATTTCGAAAATGCTGAGTTTGGTATCGCCGCGCGCTGCCTCGGCAATCGCGCGGGGGGCGCTACCCGAGACGCAGGTCAAATCGGCATGGATTTGTTCGCTCATGTCCTGCAGCGATTTTCTCATCCAACCGATATATCGAACGTCCGATGCGCCAAAGCCCACGCCAAATATGTAGTAGTCAGCGGCCGTCATACAACCTCCGTTGCAGGAAATACACCAACAGTCAAAATCCTGCCCCCATTCGCGATGGATTGATCGCTACACCGGGGACAGTTCGTCAAGATCAAAGTATCCGTTGAACCCTTTCATATACACCGCCGCGCGGTGTCCGAACAGCACGACGGCTTCGGTCCGGGTTTCCAGAGGACCGTCGTCCGTCAACGTTGATTTAGCTCTGGTGCCCACTGGATATTGTTTGTTCCATGCGGCTACCTTCGCGGCCGCACTGTGGCTCACGCCCGGCTCCACGGCCGCGGGCTCCGCCTGGACGTCAGCGGTGTCTCGCGCAGCGATCTGGCGCAACGCTTCTTCCGAGGTCTGCGCCTTGATGGTGTAGACCAGCTTGGTCAATACATCGCCTGGGCCAACCTCTTCAAAATTTGCGGTCTGGCCCTGCGTCAAGGTCAGGGCCATCAGATACTGCACGCTTTCGAACCAACGCACCGTGCTGACGAGGTGGTCGGCCAACCGTGCCTGGATGGCGTCGGCGGTATGCGGGAGGGCGGTTACGTTGGCGATGACGGGAACACGCGGTTCGGAAAACGTGTACAGCTTCAGGTGATCGCGAAATTGCGTCATCGCTTCGGTCATGAATACCGAATGAAAAGCGCCGCTGGTAGCCAGCGGGTAATACCGCATCTTGCCTTCCTGAAAGAGCTTTTCTGCCTTGCCGATTTCTTCGCGCGCGCCGGACAGCACGATTTGCGACGGCGTGTTGTAGTTGGCCAGGAAAACATTGTTCAAGCCGTTGTCGCGCAACCGGCTCTCGATTTCCTCCTTGCTGGCGTTCAATACCGCAGCCATTGCGCCATCGGTGGCGCGGCTCATCAGCTCGCCACGCTTTTGCACCAGGCGCAGCCCGGTTTCAAAATCGATGCAACCGGCGACGGTAAGCGCATTGAACTCGCCCAGGCTGTGGCCCAGCAGGTAGTCGGGGGGCACCATGCCCTCATCCAGCTTGGCGGCATACGACAAGGCGTTCACCACATACAACGCGGGTTGAGTGAACTGGGTGCGGCTCAGTTCGTCTCGTTTGTCTTCCAGGCACAACGCCTTGATCGAGTAGCCGAGGATGGCATCGGCCATATCGGTCAGATCCTGATAGCGATCGAACAAATCCAGGCCCATGCCCTTGTACTGCGAGCCCTGTCCTGGAAACATGGTGATATTCATGGCTGCCTTCCTGCAATACTCGTCAAAGATAAATGGCGTTCAAGCGCAACGCTGCACACAAACCGCCGTGTTGGTACCGCCAAAACCCATGCTCAGGTTCAGCGCGTTCTGCACTGAGTGGGATACCGCACGCGGGCCTACCCAGTTCATGCTGGAACTGATCGGCTGATCGAGGTTTCTGGCCGGATGTAACTGGCCTTCGCGCATCTGCAGCAGGACAGCAATCAGTTCGGCCGTTCCCGCAGCGCTCAGGCCATGCCCGGTCAGCGATTTCGTCGTATTCAGATAAGCGTGTTCCAGACCGCATTCGCGCAAGGCTCCCACCTCGGTTTTATCGCCCAGGTTGGAACCGGTGCCGTGCGGGTTCACATAATCGATGTCGTGCGGCGACAACCCCGCGTGCTGCAATGCCGACTGGATGACCGCGACTTCGCCCGGACCCGAAGGATCCGGATTCCGATGGGCGTCCATGATCATCGCCCATCCGGCCAGGCGCGCATAAGGAGTGCGCTGGTGTTGCCGCGCCGAAGCCTGCGATTCGATCACGACCGCGCCGCACAATTCGCCAAAAACAAAACCATCGCTGCTTTGGTCGAACGGCCGGCACGCCAATGCCGGTGCATCGGCGTATCGATCAGAACCCATTGCGCCCAGCGAACGCAGACCCTGGCATTCCCAGTACGACAAATCCATCAGCCCGCCGATAGCAATGCAAACGTCGACCCGCCCGGACGCGACGGCCTGCGCCGCCTCGATCACGGCAACCTGTCCGCTGGCCGAGGCGCCGCCGATCGTGAAGGCCGGGCCGCGAATTCCAAACACTTGCGTACAAACGCCACACAAATCGCTGTCCATGAAGGACATGCCATAGGTGGGACGCAAGAATTGCTCGCGCCCGCGGTAGGCGTCGTGCATGTTGACCAACTCACGCTGCTGCAGATTGGAGCCACCAACCACCAGGCCTACGCGCTCGGGCGCGTATCGATCCAGCGCTGCGTCTTCCCATGCTTCGTTCAGGCACGCCAGGGCCGCGCGGCCCGAAAGAGACAACGTTCTTGCCATGCTGTGCGGCACGGATGGCGGCAGTACGGGATCGTCCATTTCTGCGCCGATAAACCGCGTCGGCGCGACATCCACGGTGCCCGCGACCAACGGACGCTGGCGTCCTGGCCGGCGCATGACGTCGAAACGGTGCCGTCCTTCGAGCAGTGCGGCAGCAAACGCCGTCCGGCCCTGACCGATGGCGGACTGAATGCCTACGCCGGTGATCGCAAGCTCAGCCCTTGGCATACATGATTTCGGCAAGATTGCCGATACTGTCGGCGCGTGCCATTTCCACTAGCGGCACATTCAGCGCCAACGTCTCCAGGGTCATCATGATGATATCGGCGCGATCCACCGAATTCGCACCCAAGGCCTTCAGCGAATCCCCTGACTGAAACGGGTGATCAGTCAGATTGGGCAACACGTCGCGAGTATGGCGAACGATGACATCGAAAATGTCTTGCTGGGTCATGGTAATGATTTCCTTCAACTTATCGGAATAACGAAAAAGAGGTCAGGCTCGCTTCGGTTTCGAATCACTTGCCGAAGACCGCCTCGATGCGGCTCTTGACTTCGGGTTGATGAAACGTGAGTTCGTGCATGGCGATTTCCTGCTCGATGAAACCCGGCAGCTTGGCACGCAAAGGCGCCGTCAAATGATTCTTCAATGTCACCAGCGAAACCCTTGGCTTCTCGGCCAGACTGCGCGCCGCGTCGAGCGCGTACTCCAACACCTGCTCGCGCGACACAATCGGCAGTTGCACGCCCCGCTTGAGGAAGTCTTCACCCCGATAAGTAGCCGCAGTCAGCATCATTTCGTGCGCCAGGACCGAGCCCAGCTTCTCCGGCAGGATGAAGGTCGAACCCATACCGGGGGTAAAGCCATATTTCATGAAATTCGCGGTATAGACGGCCTCGCGGGCAAGCACGGTAACGTCGGCGAACATACCCATAACGAAGCCGCCGCCTATGCCATGCCCCTGCATGGCGGCTACCACCGGTATCGGGCAGTTCAGCGCCAGGCTGTACAAATCCCTATCGGTAAACTGGATTTTCCCCGCGTAGAGGTCGCGCAGTCCTTCCTGCGTTCCACCGCTCGAAAAATACCCGTCATAACCGGTCAAGACGACGACCCGGCAGTCCTCGCGCTGACTGACTTCAGCGAAGGCCCCCGTCAGCCCGGCAATGAACTCCACCGTGAACCCGTTACGGTTGGCGCGGTCCTGCATTCTGATTTGCACGATCCCGTCCTGAAGATCGCTCACTTCGATAATCTGGTCTGACATGGATGGCACTTAGTGAGTCGCACGCCCCGTGCCTCTGACCGGAATGGCACCTAGTCGGGCGGCATTGCGTGACTTGGCAACATGCCTTGTCTATTGCTCGGACCTGACCCCGTTTGTGGAACCAGCCATAGTTGTGTCAATCGGCTTCCCACGGCAGCTTTCCCGTCTTCACGTAACGCGCCACTTTGCTCAGGTTGTCGGGGTCGGAAAATACTTCAAGATTCGCCGCCAGCGCCGGTCCACGGGCAGTGGCCAGCCCGTCATCCAGCTCGCGCACGTAGCGCTTGTAGCGTGCGATGCCCGCCTTGCCAAGCAGACGCAGCCGCAATAGCCGCTTGCGCAACAGATTCTCGCTGTTGGCTTCGCAGGCATCGACCAGGCCCCACGATTGCGCCAACGCAGCGCTGATCGGCTGCGTCATCAGGGTCAGATAGTTGGCCTTGGCCTGCCCTACCCGCCGCACCAGGAACGGCAGTACACAAGCCGGCATCAGGCCGAACAAAAGCTCTGACAAACTGTATGCCGCCTTGTCGTCGCTCAGCACGATATCGCAGGCGGAAACAAAGCCAACGCCGCCCGCATTGGCGCGGCCGCGCACATGGGCGACGGAAATGTAAGGACCATGTGCAAGCTTATGCCACACATCGTAGAGCGGCCCAGGATTTTGTTCGCGAGCGCCGGCCAGTCCATCGACACGTTCGCGGATTTCCTGAAAATCCGCACCGGAACAAAACACGTCCGGCAAGCCTTCAAGCACCACCACTTTGATCGCCGGCTCGCACGCCGCCAGCACCCTACCCAGTTCCTCGACCATGCGGTCGTTGATGGCATTACCGGCGTCCGGACGATGCAACTGGATAAAACAGATGTCTTCTTCCTGCCTGACGCGCAGCGTATCGAAAGCCTGGCTCAGGATATCCATTCGTATTCCCGATGAAACTCTTTGATCTGCTTAAGAAACAAGGTCGGCAGGCCCATGACGCTGCGCGCGTCCGCAACAAAGGTCGTGTCTGGCACTAGATTGCGGGTACCGAACCGGAGCGCTCGATTGTTGAGCAACTCGTCGTACTCGCTCATCGAGAGCTCGCGGCGCTTGTCCAGGCACTGTCCGATGCGTTGCTCGCGAAGGCGTTGTTGTCCATCCTGGGTGGCAACGCCACTGAAGAATTCCGAGCAGCATCCCGATCCGTAGGAGAACACGCCGATGCGTTGCGGCGTCTCGAAGTCTCCGTTGTCGATGGTGCTGGCCAGCGACATCGCGGCCGTCGCGCCCATTATGTTGCCCACGCGCTGGCAGTGCGTCAGACCCGGCGTCACCCGGCGTTGGAAATCGTCCTCGATCGCCGCCGGCGCCGCCTTGAGCAACTTGCGCATCATGTTGCGGTGAGCGCCTTTTACCATACCGCCAAAAGGCGTATGGTAAGCAAGATAGGTAAAGGTGGAACCGAAATTCGCGCCATCCACGCGGCTCTGGTATTCCAGATAGGCGTTTTCGCAGCAACCCAGATAGGCCAGCAGCGAGAGATCGGTATCGCCGGCGTCCGCGTCGGCGGAGGGGCGGCAGGTATCCATCACCTCGTAACCGTAGTACCCATTGGCGCCGACATCGATCTGGAACACGTGGGGCTGATCGCTGATCAGCATAGCCACAGCGCCCGAGCCACTACTGGGTTCCGCGAAGGACCAGTCGGCCGACAGCGCATCGCCGCCTTCCTCGACCATGAAGCGGGAGATATCGGTGGCGATGACAAGGACCTTGGCTCCCGGCGAGACCTGAGCCAGCACGAAGTTAATGGCCATTTGCAGCCCGGCCACACCGGAATAGCAGGCATTCTTCAACTCAAACAGCCGACAGTTGCGATTCAGGCCCAAAAGATCATGGCAATACGTGCTCATCGACTTACCGAAGTCGAACGCCGACTCCGTGCAGGTGATCACCATTTCAATGCGGTCCTTTTCCTCCGGACTCAGCGCATCCACGATAGGCTTGGCCGCGTTGACCGCGAACGTGATGGGATCCTCGTATGGCATGGTGAGGCTCTTCTCTTTCATCAGAAGATTCTCGAATCGGCTCATATCCAGTCCACGATGCGCAGCGAGCTTTTTGACATCGACAAACGTCGTACCGGCAAAGACATTCATCGCTTCGATTCCAACCATGCTCACGTAGGCTCTCCTGAGACGCAGACGACGCTCGCTGCACGCATTGGCGTGGCAGCGGCAAGAAGTTGATCAAACAATAAGAAGAAAGGCCGGCTGACTCAGCGAAAGGCCAGCAGGTTTTCCCGTTTCTGTCCTTTGCGCAGTCGAAACGCCGCAAAAGCGTACTTATCGGGAAAATTAAGATAAATGTTGTAGCCGAGCAGGTCGCCAAAATTCTGGCCCGGCGACCGCATATAGGTATGGCCGGGAAACACATGGGTGTCCGGCTTTATCACGGCCTTCAACAGCTCTAGACTATCGAACATGGCGTATGCGGACTCAAGATCCATGCAAATGCCGCAACCTTCGGCGAACAAGACGTCGCCGGAAAACAAATTATTGCCTATCAGGAAGCAAACGCAGCCCGGCGTGTGTCCTGGCGTCAAGATCGGCTGGATCGACAGGCCGCCGACATGGAATGCCGTATCGTCCAACGCGATCAGATGCCGCGACGAGAACCCCGAACTCTGGATTTCCCGCTGCGACATCCAGATCGGGCAGTTATAGAAGTCGGCCATGGGTTTGGCCAAGTTGATGTGATCGTGATGCGAGTGCGTAATCAGGATCCCGCTGAGTGTCGCCTGGGCATGCTCCAGCTCTACCTGGATCTTGTCCATTTCCCACGCCGGATCAACCACCACGGCTTGATGGCTCACTGGATCCACGATCAGGTAGTTGTTGTTCACAAAGGCCTGATGACGGACCTTGATCAAGAATACGTGAGGCGAGACCACTTCATTTCTGCCTACCATCCAGGCGCTGCCCACGGCGTCCCCTGCACACGGGTTTAATGGAGGCGCGGGCTGGACTCGAACCAACCTGGACGGATTTGCAATCCGCTGCATAACCACTTTGCTACCGCGCCTTTGAGGGTGTCGGGCAGGCTCCGCCCTCTCGTTGACACGAGTGGGTCAGTGGGAACCGCCACATAAGCGAAGAATCTAACTCTACAAGCCGTGCGTGACATTGCAATGACGCCGTGCTTCCTGCGTCCACTGCTTCGTTAGGCAATCTCGTCACAGCACGTTTTCCTAGTAGCCCGGGTCAATCGACGACGCTGAGTTCAGCCTCATCGATTTCGCCGTCGGCGCCCTTGGTCAAGGCACGAACATAAAAATTGGTAAGTTTGACCAAGACCTCGCCATTGGCATTCAGAAGCCGGATATCGAACATCATGATGTCGCCGGAAGCCGTGTCTCCCGCCGAGCGTTCGACGTAGACGTGGCAGGTTTCTGTCAAGGGATGCAGGATGGCGATAGCGTCCACGGCGAAGGGGACATGCGGCGTATTTGCACCGTGGCCGGCCACCATGCCAATGACCGTTTGCAAAGCCCCGTCCAGCAAGCAGGGATGCAACAGATATTGGTCGAAGTCCTCAAGCAGGCTGTCGGCAAGCTTCAGTTTCGAGAGCGCGAAATCCGACCCTATATGCAGTTCCTGTATCGTCTGAAAGCTGAAGCCGTAGTCGAAGCCGCCTTGCCGGAATTGCCGGTAGCATTCCTCGTGACCCAGCATCCGGGTGGCGCGCTGCCGGAGTTCTGGCAAGGAAACTGCCGGCTCCGAATCACCGCCCACGGCGTCGTCAGCCTGAAATACCAGTCGGCCTTCGGCATGGACGATCTGCTCATGGTCGCTATCGAGCGACACGATGGTGTATTGCACATCGCCGCCACTGGCTTGCAACAGGGTCTTGACCTGCAGCCCCGCATCATCCAGTTTCAGCGGATGCAGCCAGAAGACGTCGTTGATCCGCACAACCGGGACTTCGGCCGCAAACGCACCGCTGGCGCAAGCCATCTCGACGAAGCCCGAGCCGGGAAAGATAGCTTCGCCATTAATACGATGATCCCGCCCGTAATAATGTTGCGCCGATAATGACGAAGCAAAGCCGATTTCATTCAATGTCGAGACATTGTCGTGCACCAGGGGATGGAGTCGCGGCGGCCCGGCAACCTCTTCGCGCCGCGGCCCAACTTCGTGTTTTATCGGCGCCGCAGATGCGCCATCGGACAGCCAGTAGCGGGTAGAGGAAAACGGATAGGTGGGCAAAGGCAGGCGTCGCACGGAATGTCCCTCGTGCAACAGGTTCCAGGAAATTTCCTGGCCCGCCACCCATCGTTGGGCGATTGCCGCCAGATCCGACTGCGCGACCGCCAAGCGCACACGCTCACGGTCTTCGGTACTGACGGACTTCTTCCGGCGATGCGGTTCCACACGGCTGGCCGACAGCCCGGTGGACGGCCGTTGCTCCAGGTAGGCAGCCAATTCAGTCGCCAGTCCGGCGGCGTTTTCTGCCACGACAGCCAGCCTTTGCTCCATGGCTTCGCGCCCAATCTGCATCGTGTACGCCAACCGGCTCATGTCTACCAGGTCATTGTGCTTGAGGTATTCCAGCAGGTCGGCGGCACGCTCCCGCAGCCCGCTTTCATCCCGAGCGGACAAAACCATCAAATGTTTTTGCCTAGCCGCGCCGATCGTCGGTGCGACGGCCGGCGCTTCTTCAAGTATCACGCAGGCATTGACACCACCCGCCCCGAACGAGTTGATCATGGCCCGACGCACGTGGCCTGCTGCCACTTTCCATGGCGTCAACTGCCGTTGCAAGTAGAACGGCGTGTCAGCGAACGGGATATCCGGATTGACCGGATCCGCGTGCAAGGTCGGCGCGATTTCACGATACTTGAACTGCATCAGTACCTTGATCACGCCGGCGATGCCCGCCGCCGATTCGGCATGCCCCGCATTCGCCTTCAACGACCCCAGTGCGCAGAACTGCTTGCGGGCCGTTCGTTTGCCGAATGCCTGAGTCAGCGACAACACCTCCAGGCTGTCGCCCAACTGGGTTCCCGTCCCATGGCCTTCCACGTAGCTGATGGTGGCCGGATCAATCTCCGCCTTGGCCAGGGCTTCTTCGATCAACAGGGCCTGCGAATTTGGATTGGGTGCGGAGTATCCGTTGGAGCGGCCGCTGTGTGCGGTCGCGCTCGCTACTACCACGCCATAAACGTGGTCGCCATCCGCCATCGCCCGCGACAATGGCTTGAGAATGACGGTACCCAGGCCTTCACCGGGAATGAAACCATCATCGCCATGGCCGAAGCTGCGGCATTTGCCATCGACGGCCAGCATGCGGCGCCGGCACAAGGATTGATACTTGGAGGGGTGCAGGTACAGGTTGACGCCGCCCGCAATCGCCACCTGGCAATCGCCATTCCTGAGGCTTTCGCCCGCCAGGTGCAGCGCCATCAGCGAGGACGAGCAAGCCGTGTCAATCGGCATGCTGGGCCCCTGGAAGTCAAAGAAATACGATACCCGATTAGCGATCGACCACGGCAGCGAACCGGGTGCGACCATGTTGCCGCGACGCCATTCTTCGGGCGCAAGCATTTGATAAGTGTTGGTCGTGACACCGACGAACACCCCGACATCTGCGCTCTTACCCTTGGGATGTTGCGCTTTGAGGCTGTCCCGCGTGTAGCCGGCGTCTTCGAGCGCGCTCCAGACCGACTGGATAAACAGCCGCTCTTGCGGATCCATCATACGAGCATCGTCGGCGGAAATACTGAAGAAGCTCGCATCGAATGTATCGACATCGTTCAGGAACCCACCCCATTTGCAATAGATTTTTCCTTCACGCGCCAAATCCGGGTCATCCGCAAAATGTTCCTCGGCATCCCATCGTTCCTGAGGTACCGGGACGATCAGATCTTTACCGGCACGCAGGTTTTGCCAGAACGCCTGCGCGGAATCCGAACCCGGAAAGCGTCCGTGCACGCCGATGATGGCAATTGGCTCGCGCCGGGCGTCAGGCATGACCGTGGCCTGTGTGAGCACGGCCTGTATCGGCTCGGACTTTGTACCCACAGGCGAATCAACGTGCGTTGACTGGCTATCCGGTACTGAGGCCTGCGTGATTGCCCTTGACTGCGCATCGCCAAAGCGCCGCGCCACCGCAGCTGCCGCCTCGCTGAGGAAATAACCCGCCAACGCCTCTATGCTTTCGTATTGATAAAACAAGGTCTTAGGCAAGGCGCCGAAGTCCCGTTCCAATTTGGTGTTCATCCGGCTGATCATCATGGAATCGACACCAAACGAAGTCAATGGCTCCTGGGGATCGATACGCTCGACGGGCAGCTTGATCTCATCGCCAAGCATGGCCCTGAGGTAGCCCTCTAACGCGGTGTCCATTGCCTGATCCGATACATCGACGCCGACCGGGCGTAACGCCGGTGCGGCGACCGGCGCCGTTGCAGACACCATTTGGGTTACGGACAAAGGCGCGGACAAATAGGCGGTGATTTTGGCGGCGTTCCCATATACCGGCATGCACTGCACATCGCCGCCCCGCAGCAGTTCCTCCCAACTGGCCACGCCAACCTCGGTCGGCAACGGCCGCAAGCCGGTTTTCCGCGCCAGCAGCTCGATATCGGACGCCGGCAGCTGCATGCCGCCGTCTTCCCACAAGGGCCAGTTGATGGACAGGGTATGCCCTGCCCGCTCTCCGGCCTCGACCCAGCGCATGCGCTGCTCGGCAAAAGCGTCAAGGAAATTATTGGCATAGGCGTAGTCGCTCTGGCCGACATTACCCACTGCCCCCGCCACCGACGAGAACAGCACGAACCAGTCCAGGCTCTGATGCCGGGTCGCTTCGTCCAGGTTCAGACAGCCCTGGATTTTGGCGGACAAGACCTGTGCCATCTCTTCACGGGACTTATTCAACACAAAGGCGTCGCGATGGATGCCCGCGCTGTGAATAACCCCATCGAGGCGACCGTAACGTCGTTGCGCTTCGGCAACCAGGTGTTGGGTATGGCTGGCGTCGGCCACATCGGCCTGCACATAAACCACGTCATCGGGCTGGTCGGCGTGGGCCTGCAACAATGCCAGCTTGCGCTGCAACGCATCGGCGAGCGCCGAGCGTCCCGAGAGCACCAGGCGAGCGCCGTACTCCTTGACAAGCCATGTGCCAAACAAATAGCCCACGCCGCCCAGGCCACCGGTAATTAGATAGACTCCGCGCTGGCGTATCGGTGCCCCAAGCGGCGCCTGCGCGCGATTGCGCGGCTGCATGGTCTTGAGTTCGCGCCGCAGGGTCTGCGATCCGCCGCGGTAGCGCACCTCGCCATCCCGCCAGCTGGCATCGTCCAGTTCCAGCACGATATGACGCACGAGCGTATCCATCGGCCACGGATCGTCGATCGATAGTAGCTTCCACACAAAGCCCGGGCGTTCCAAAGCCAAACTGCGGCAATAGCCGGCGAGAGCCAGATGCAAGGCCAGGGACACGTCGTTCGTCACACCCGATGTCCCACCATGCAGGGACAAGAGTTTCAGGGGGCCGCGCACCTGCGAGGCGAGCCATGCCTGGCACAGCGCATGAATAGCGTACACACCCTCATCAAGTTGCTTATCCACGGAACCGTACCCCGCACAATGCACGACGGTGTCGGGGAAGGTGCCGGCTGCGTGCAGATCCTGTACGAGTCGGACAACGTCCGCGCTTGATCTAGCGTCTACGCAATAGTGGCCGTTATCCCGTTGTCGATAGGGACCAGCCATCTCCACCGTGATGATCATGGCATCGGGTATGGCCCATCGCAGCGCCGACGCCAGAACGGCATCCGCGTTCAACAACAGAAGTGACGACGCCCCCGTTGCACTTGCGACAGGCGCCTCGGAGGCCTGCCACGTCGCCTCGTAATACAGCAAATCGGTGTCGCCAGGCGTTTGCGCTTGAACCGCCATCGATGGTGTTGCCGGCGGAATTGCACCCGTCTCGATCCAGTAGTGCTCCCGGACGAACGGATAGGTGGGTAGCGACACGCGCCTCACGGATTCATTGCGGAACAAGGCCGGCCAATCGATGCTGGCGCCGTGGATCCACGATTCTGCCAATCCGGACAAATTCTGACGGACAACGTCCACGACAGGCACATCACCCGGGACGTCCTTGCCCACTCGGCCCTCAAATACGTGCTCCAACGCCGTCGCACCCGACGCGGATTGCGCCAACCAGACGCGCAGCTTGTCGATCAGTTCTATCGTGGTGCTGGCGATCACGGCCAGCCGATGTGTCATGGCCGTGCGGCCGACCTGGGTGGTGAAGGCGACATCGCTCAGCGCCAGGCCTGGCTCGTCGAGCAAATGCGCAATCAGATTCTGCGCATAAACGCGCAGCGATGCCTGGTCGCGCGCCGACATCAGCACGGCCTCGGGGCGTTGATGCTGAGACGACGGTGGCGCCTGGAATTCCTCTAGGATCACATGGGCGTTCGAGCCACCCGCGCCAAACGAGCTGATCGCCGCGCGGCGCGGCTTGCCATCCAGGCTTGGCCAGTCTTCCAATGTGCGCTGCACCTGGAACGGCGTACCGGCGAAATCGATATGCGGGTTGAGCGCTTGCGCATGCAACGAGGGCACTCGCTGACCATACTTGAACTGCAACAACACCTTGGTAAGTGCGGCGATACCGGCAGCCGATTCAAGATGCCCTATGTTGGACTTGACCGAGCCAATGGCGCAGGACTGCGCCTGCATCGATCCGTCGCCCGCATTCGTATACGCCCGCACCAGGCCGGTCATTTCTATCGGGTCACCAAGCGCCGTGCCAGTACCATGGGTTTCCACGTAGCCTATGCTGGCAGGATTCACTCGCGCCAGATCCAGGGCATTGCGGATCAGCTCGCCCTGGGCCACGGGGTTGGGCACGGTATAGCCGTTGGTCTTGCCGCCATGGTTGACGACTGCCGCCTTGATGACGGCGTAGATCTGGTCGCCATCGGCCACCGCCTGGTGCAGCGGCTTGAGCAGCACCGCACCCACGCCTTCGCCCGGAACGTAGCCGTCGCCGCCCGCGCCAAAGCTGCGACAACGTCCGTCGGTGGACGCGAAATTGCCCTGGCTCAAACTCAAGTACTTTGCCGGATGCAGCGACAGATTGACGCCGCCCGCGATGGCAAGGGGCACACTACCCTGGCGCAAGGCTTCGCAAGCCAGGTGAATCGCCGTGAGCGAGGACGAGCACATCGTGTCCACTGCCAGGCTGGGGCCGTGAAAGTCAAAGAAATACGACACCCGATTGGCCACGGACGCGAACGATGAACTGGGCATGCCGCCCGCGCCAGCGTTGACGCCATAGAATTCATATTGTCCCCACATGACACCCACGTACACACCGACATGCTGCCCCGCGTAGGCGACCCTGTCGTACCCGGCATCTTCCATCGTCTGCCAGACAGTCTCCAGGAATAACCTTTCCTGCGGGTCGATAAGTTCGGCTTCTTTGGGTGAGATGCTGAAGAACAGTGCATCGAAGGTATCAACGCCATCGAGGAACCCCCCCCACTTGCTATAGGCCTTACCTGGCTGATGGCGTTCGGGGTGGAAGAACATCGAATGATCCCAGCGCTCAGGCGGAATCTCGGTAATGCAGTCGCGTCCCTGCTTGAGGTTATCCCAGAATTCCCGCAGATTGGCGGCCTGCGGGTAGCGTCCCGCAACGCCGATGATAGCGATGTCGTCTATCGGCTTGGGATGTTGTGACGGCGCAAGCTTGCCCGCCAGCATTTTGCGCGGGCGCGCCGCGCCTACTGTCATAGCGGGGGTGGAACTCACTGCCGCCATGCTTGCAGCCGCCTGACCGCTTTCGGCTGTGCCGATCAGCACGCTCAGCTTGTCCGGAAAAGCCTTGACCAGGTGACCCGCAAGACTGGCTAGGTTCTGATATTCAAAGAAGAGAGTCTTGGACAAGGCGCCGAAACGCTGCTCCAGCTGGTTAGTCAGCTTCATGGCAAGTACGGAATCCATGCCGTACTTCTCCAACGCCGCCTTGGGCTCCACTTCGTGGGCGGGTATCCGCATAAGCTCGGAGAATTCACCGATCAAATAACGTACCGTCCGATCGTGCAAGGAATCGTCGGCGTCCGTGGGCAAGGTCGATGCCGTCCCGACGACATCCGTTGTCGGCGCGACTGTGGGTTCCGGCCGCAAGACCCGAAGCAAACGATCTACGTTGCCCTCGGCCACCAGGACCCGCGCGCTAGTCTGCGACAGGCTCTGATGGAAGGCCAACATGCCCGACGCCGTCGCCAGCGGCTCCATGCCCGACACCGCGCGCAAGGCAGCCAATGTTGCATTATCCAGTCGCATGCCACCATCCTGCCATAGCGGCCAATGGAGGGAGACCGTACGACCATGGCGAGCGCCGGTCGCAACCAGCGCATTGCGGTAACCCGCATAGTGATCCATGAAACCATTGGCCGCCGCGTAATCGGCCTGCCCCACGTTGCCCACTGCCGAAGCCATGGAAGAAAACAGGGCAAAGAAATCCAGCCTTAGTCGTTGCGTAGCCAAGTCCAGGTTTTCGGTACCGGCGACCTTGGGCGCCAGCACCCGGGCAAACTCCTGCGGTGTCTTGTTGACGATGAAGCCATCGTGGATCATGCCTGCGCTGTGCAACACCCCATGCAAGCCGCCGAATTGCGCCGCGATCGCCGCGACGACGGCTTCGACCTCGGCTTGCCGCGTCAAGTCGATCTGGCGGTACACGAGCCGGCTCAGCGGCACTTGCAGTTCTTCGGCCAGATGTACCAGATCGTCGCGCTTCTCATCGGTCAAGGCCGAGCGGCCACTCAGCACGACGACGGCGTCCTTGGAATGCGCAAAGATATTGCGCGTAAACAACGTCCCCAAGCCGCCCATGCCGCCAGTAATGAGGTAGACGCCGCCGTCGCGCCAGGCCATGGGCGTGGCCTCGTCCACCGGTAGCTGTTGCCAGCGCAATACGCTGGGCACCGCAGCGGCGATGTCGATACACGGCTCATGCGGCGAAGCGGCCGCCGCGTGTAGCCGCGCGGCCAGGTTGGCCGCATCCATATCGGGCGCGCATACCACCAACTGTCCCAACAGCAGCGGATTCTCTCGCCGCGCGGAGGCGATCAGGCCAGACAGCCCTGTCAGCAGCGCATCGTCCTCGGCGCCAACCACGACCAGTTGGACCAGCGTTCTGTCCGTTACCCCGGCTTGCATCAGGGCTTGCAGTTGTTCGAAGCCCGCCAACGCTGCCCGTTGGTAGCGCTTAGCATGGCTGTCCTTGGCATCTGCCGCCAGGATCAACCGAACCTCGCGACCCGGCATTGCCGCCGCAACAAGCTCGGTGCCTGGAACCTGTTTGCCGCACAGCCATACGTGATGATGCTCGGTCGCTACCGTGGCGACCGGCTCGCCCTGTGGCGACACGGATTGCCATTCGGGACGCGCCAGCAACAGGCCGCGCTCGGGATCGCGGCGCACTGCGCGCAGCCCCAGACCGATCAGGCGCAAACACACCTGGCCATTCGTGTCGAGCAAATCGAGGTCCAGCTTGGTGATACCCGCCGCCGCATCGCTATCCGCGGCTTTCCGTATCCAAGCCTGCATGCGTGGGCCACAAGGCGCCACCATAACGAAGCGATCGAGCATGAAGGGGATAGCAGGCTCACGCAGCGAAGCGATGTCACCCATCATGCCCAGGCTGGCCTGCAGTGCACCGTCCAGCAGGCCCGGATACAGCATCAAGCCTTGATCCCAGCCGGGTGCGCCGTCACGAACGGCCAATTCGGCCAGGACCTGATCGTTGCCACGCCGGACGATCTCCACACACTGGAATGCTGGCCCATAGTGCACGCCCAGCGCACCAAAAACGTTATAGAGCGCTTGGGGCGGTATCGACGTCTGACTCAGCGTGGCGTCGACTGCACGCAAATCCACCGGGCCACGCGCCTCGGGCTCCACCCGTCGCGCGTGGCCATGGCAATGTTGGTGCGTTTCGCCTTCGGCAGCGCCGCTCAGCACCTCGAACCCAACACCACCCCTGTCGTCCGCCAACAGTGCAATGGTGACGGTGGCGGAGCCATCGACCACCAACGGCTCCACCCAGACGACGTTCTCCAATTCCAGCTGGCCTTCGGTGTCGCCGAACGCGTGCGCGACTGCGGCGCGCACCATCTCCAAATAGGCCACGGCAGGCAACACCTTTTGCTTGCCCACGCCTGGCAGGGATATCTGATGATCGGTAAGAAAGAACTCCCTGCCGTCGAATACCGACTGATAGCGTTGCTGAAAGAAGTTGGACAAATTAACGTGCAACAGGGGATGCAGATGCGCACTCTGTCCGCTCGCTGCCTTGCGCGCGGCCTCCCCACCGTTGAACCAATAGCGATCGCGCGCGAAGGGGTACGTGGGTAGGCTTACGAGGGTCGGCCGGCGATCACCATGGAATTTTCTCCAATCCAGCGTCAGTCCGTTCACCCAGAGTTCGGCCAGTCTGTCGAACTTGCCGCGCGCTATCCACCTATCTATGGTCTCGGCCATGTCCTCGTCCTGATCGAGGCTGTCGACGAAGCCGGCGTCGGGTGCGACCCGGCCCGCAAAGCACTGTGCGACGGGATCTTCGCCGCGTGCATAGACGTGCAGCTTGTCGGCCAGTTCCGCTAGTGAATTCACCACCAGCGCCAGCCGCACATCCAGGACCTCGCGGCCCGATTGCAGGGTATGGGCCACCGCGCGCAGGTCCAGCGCGCCTGGACGCGCCTGAATGTAGTCAGCGAGTTGCGACGCCTTGCGACGCAATTGATCGTCCGTCCGCGCCGACAACGGTATCAGCGTTGGCTCGCTTGCCTCAGTCGACGGCGTATGCGCCGCACGGTATTCCTCGATAATGAAGTGAGCATTCGAGCCGCCGGCCCCAAACGAGGACAACCCGGCGATGCGGGGGATCTCCCGCCCGTTTATCCGCGTACGCGCCCACGGCGTCAGTATTTGGTTAACCACGAATGGTGAGGCCGCGAAATCAATATGGGGATTGAGCCTCTCGGCGTGCAAGGATGGCACCAACATGCCATGCCGCATTTGCAGCAAGATCTTGGTCAGTCCGGCAATACCCGCCGCGGATTCGCAGTGACCAACATTCGACTTGGCCGAACCCAGCGCGCAGAACTGACGCTCGTCAGTATCGCGACGAAACGCCTGCGACAGCGCGGCGACTTCTATGGGATCGCCCAGCTTGGTACCTGTGCCATGCGCCTCGATATAGCCAATATGCCTGGCATCGATGCCCGCCTCTTTCATCGCCATGGCGATCACCGCAGCCTGAAGCTTGGGATTGGGCACCGAGTAGCCGTTGGTCTTGCCCCCATGGTTGAGCGCGCTACCCTTGATCACGCCATAGATATGATTGCCGTCGCGCTCGGCGTCGGCCAGGCGCTTGAGCACGACCACGCCCACGCCTTCGCCCGGAATGTAGCCGTCGCCCCCCTCGCCAAAGCTCTGGCACGCGCCATCACCCGAAATGTACTGCCCGGCGCTGAGGATGAGGTATTTGTTGGGATGCATGCTTAGGTTGACGCCACCGGCTATCGCCAGGTCTGTCCTGCCCTGCTTGAGGTCCTGGCAGGCCAGGTGCATAGCCGTCAGCGACGACGAGCACATGGTGTCCAGCGTCATGCTGGGGCCATGCAGATTCATCACGTACGAAACACGGTTGGCGATGCTCGCGTAGCTCACCGGCACGCCCACCGGCTGTCCATGCACACTGGCCTCGGCACCCAGCAACTGGTATTCGCCGTACATCACGCCCACGTAGACGCCTACCTGCCCCGGCGGTCCGTTGTGCGACGGGATCTGCATGCTGGCGCGGGTATAGCCGGCATCCTCGACCGCCATCCAGGCATGTTGCAGGAACATGCGCTCCTGCGGATCCAGCATGTGCGCGTCGACTGGAGGGATGTTGAAGAACAGCGGATCGAATTCGTCGATGCCTCGGATGAAACCGCCCCATTTGCTGTAGTGGCGGCCTGGAGCGTTGCGATCCTCGCTGTAGTAATCGCGCCAGTTCCAGCGTTCGGCCGGAACCTCGGTAATGCAGTTTTTGCCGTCGCGCAGCACCGTCCAGAACGCCTCAATGTCCTCGGCCTGGGGATAGCGGCCACTGAGGCCGACGATGGCGATCGGTTCGTGTTGATGATTGTCCGGCAACGTGTGGGCCTGAACAGACGCGGTGGCGCGTCCTTTTTTTCGTTGCACGCGACGGGCCGTCGATGACGCAACGGCGACGTCCGACGACCCGACAGTCCCCCCCACCGGCATTGCGGATTGCCCGACACCGCTGTCGGCCTCGGCCGCCCCAACCGGAAACAGCTTGCGCAGGCTCGCATCATGCGTCTGCATGAAATAGTCGGCTAACTCGTCTATGGTCTGGTACTCGAAGAACAAGGTCTTCGACAGTGCGCCAAAATGCTTTTCCAGTTGCGCGGTCAAATCCATCGCCAGGACGGAGTCTATGCCGTATTTTTCCAGCGGTGCACAGGGATCAATTTTCCCGTAGGGCAATTTGAACAACACGGCAAGCTGGTGGCGCAGGTAATCCCGCGTACGCTGGCGCAGATCGGCGGGTATGAACTTGTCTACCCCTTGCGCCGCGTGCGCTCCATCAACCGCCCGCACCTCGCCCCGCTCTGCATCCGCGTCCTCGATCGTGATCGTCGATGCCTTGCCGAACAACTCGGCACGAATCTTGTCCAGTTCACCTTCGACGACTAGCATTTGGCCCAGCCCGGCGTCCAAGCCCGCATGGAACGCACGCAGGCCGTGAACGCTGGACAGCGGCAGCATTCCCGTGGCGGCTCGCATGGCTTCCTGTTGACGCTCGGGCATGTGCATGCCGCCGTCACGCCACAGCGGCCAGTTGATGGCCAGCGTGGCTCCGCTACGCAGCCCGGCGGCCACCATTTGATTGCGCCGCGCCGCATAGTGATCCAGGTAGCCGTTGGCGACGGCATAGTCCGCCTGGCCCAGATTGCCCATGACCGAAGCGCCGGACGAGAACAGCACCAGAAAGTCCAGATCGATGTCCTGGCTGGCCAGATCGAGGTTGGCCGCCCCATACACCTTGGGCTTTAACACGCTGGCAAATTCAGCGGCGGTTTTTTTAACGATGAAGCTGTCGGCAATCATGCCGGCACTGTGGATGATGCCCTTGATCGGCCCCAGGCTCGCCGTCAGTTCGGCCATCAAGCCACGAACGTCGTTGAGGTCGGCCAGATCAATTTGCCGATAGACCAGACGCTCGCCCGCGCCCAGCTCGGCCGCCAGGGCCTGCACGCGCGGCAACACCGAATCGCTATCTGCGCGCCCGGTCAGAACCACCTTGGCTGAACGGGTGTGGCGCAAAATGTCCGCGGCAAACAATTTACCCAGGCCACCCAAGCCGCCGGTCAGCACATAAACGCCGTGCTCCTTGATCAGCATGCGTGGTGCAATGTCCAGTTCGCTATGATCGATCCAGCCCGGCACTTGCCTGGTCGCGCCGCGATAGCGCACCACAGGGGCCGAGGTTTGTTCTATTTCGGCCTGCAAGCACCCCCATAAATGCTGGGCCGTCATCGCGCCATCCTGGATGACGACTTGGCCCTGAAAGTCCGGATTCTCCAGCGCCGCTGTCTTGAACAGGCCAGACAACGCCAACAAAGCGTCCTGCTCGCCGGCACGCAACAGCAGTTGCACCCGCGCCGGTATGCCATCAGGATTGCGCAGGATGTTGCGGATGATCTCGAAGGCATCCAGCGCCAGCGCAGTGAATCCTACCGCCGACTCAGGCGAACCTTTCAGCCGATGCCATTGCAGTCGCGGCGCCAGGTTCTGCAGGTCGGACACCTCTTCGTCCGGCCAATTGCAAACGATGACGTGATGGATAAACGTCGCATACTCATTCACCCTGGCCGACAGGGGCGCGTCCTGCCAGGCGACGCTGGCCAGCACCAAGCCGGCTTTGTTGTCGTTGCCAGCACCGACGGGGGCAGGACCTGCGCCCAGCGCCCGCGAAGTGAATCCACGCAACTGCGCGCACACGCTGCCTTCGGCGTCGCACAAATCGATGTCCAGTCTGATCACGCCACGTTGGGGCTGGGAATCGGCCGCGTGGCGAACCCAGACCATCATTTCTTTCGGGCATGGTGCGAATACCCGCATCGTCTCCAGGGCAAAGGGCAGTGATGAATCACGAGGCAGATTATCGAGGTCAGGCAGCAACCCTATGGACGCCTGCAGGGCACCATCCACCAGACTGGGGTGCAGGCGATAGGCAGACAAGGTACCGTCAACCGTCTCCGGCAGGATAAGGCGAGCCAGGGCTTCGTCACGACCCGCGATCACCGTGCGCACGGATTGGTGTGCGGGACCAAAACGTATACCCATCTCACGATACGCGGCGTAGACCTCAGCTGCGTCGATGCGGCCACGCGTCATACGCCGTTCGATGCTGGCGATATCAAGCGGCGCCGATGCGTCCTCCGCCAGCATGCGAACCATGCCGCGGCAATGGACGACATCGTCTCCTGTCTCATCCGGCCCGGCGCTGAAAATTTCGAACTCGATGCCGCCCGCGTCCGTTGCAGCCGGCGCCAACGCAATAAAAACCTGCCGAGTTGCGCTCACCACCAGCGGGGCAAGCCATACCACGTCGGTCAGTTCGACAGGTGCGCTTTCGTTGCCGTCCGGCAAGGCATCCATCAGAGCAGCCCGTGCCATTTCCAGGTACGCCACGCCTGGCAATACGGACTGCGGCTTACCGTCCATCATCACCCGATGGTCGATAAGGTAGAACTCCTTGCCGCTGAACAAAGTGCCGTAGCGCTGTTCCTGCAGGTCGGACACATTGCGCTGCACTAAGGGATGGATGACCGTCTCCCTCGCCGCGCCGCCCGTATTGCCCGAAAACTGCCGAATCAGCTCCAGCGCGCTTGCCTTCGACAAACGCCGGCTCTTCAGTTCGGAAACGACGTACTCAACAAAATCGATCATGATTTTCGCTATTCCTTTCGGCACGCCCCCCCCGACCGCGCCTGCGCGAGAGAGGCTGCCAGCGTCTTTTCAGACAAGCTTTCTGAGCAATTGCGCGCCTTCGGCGGCATCCATCGAGGCATCATCGATACGGCTAATAATGTCCTCGATTACCCGCACGCTGTCGGCGAGTTCAGGCACAGGTTCGACTGCTGGTTTCGGCGCCGGCGTGGGCGACGCGACGCCATGTCCGGCCACACTGTCGATCCAGTAGCTATCCCGGGCAAAGGGATAGGTCGGCAGTTCGATGCGGCGCCCATGCCTGGTGGTGTCATAAAGTTTGTGCCAGTCAAATGCCACGCCTTGTACCCACAACGCGAGCGCGCGCGAGTACTCGCCCCTGCGTACACCTTCATCTATCGCCTGCAAGTCGTCGGGCGTCGGTACGAGGACGCGATCCTTTCTGTGCGGCACCGTGCCGCAATGGACGCCATTTGCGGCATGCTCGCCGTTGGCGAAGGCCCGCAACCGGCGACGCAAGACGTCCACACTGTCAGCCACAATGGCCAGCCGCACTTCCATGGCCTCGCGTCCTGTCTGCAGCGTATAGGCAAGCTCGTCCAGATCGAGACGGGTGTTCGCGTCGAGGAATGCGGCGAGTTCCCGCGCCTTTTGGCACAAGTGTTCGTCGCTTCTCGCCGACAGCGGAACAACCGTCACACGTGGGCTAGCCGGTTTGGTCCGCGCCTGGTCCACGCGATCGGGCACAAACTCCTGCAGGATCACATGGGCATTGGCCCCACCAGCGCCAAACGAGGAAATCCCCGCGATGCGCGGTTTGCACTGGCCGTCGACCACCGGCTGCTCCCAGTCCATGAGTTCTCGATTCAGGACAAAGGGGGTTTTTTCGAACCGAATATGCGGGTTGGCTTGTGCGGCATGCAGGCTGGGCACGATCTGGCCATGTCGGAACTGCAACAAGACCTTGGTCAGCCCCGCGATGCCGGCGGCGGCCTCCAGATGACCCACATTGGATTTGGCCGAACCGATGCGGCAAAAACCTTTGTCCCCAGTGGCGTCGCCGAAGGCCTGTTGCAGGCCGGCAATCTCTATAGGGTCTCCTAGATCGGTACCCGTGCCGTGGGCCTCGATATAGCTGACGTCCCGGGCGTGAACGCCTGCCTTGTCTAGCGCCCGGCGTATCAGATCTGCCTGCGCCACAGGGTTAGGTACCGTAAAGCCGTTGGTTCTGCCGCCATGGTTGACCTGTGTTGCCAGAATCACGCCATGAATAATGTCTTCGTCCGCCAGCGCGCGGTCAAGCGACTTCAGCAGCACCACGCCCACGCCCTCGCCCGGCACAAAACCGTTGGCACCTTCGCCGAAGCTACGGCAGCGACCGTCGCCGGACAGCATGTGCTGCGACGACATGTCGATGTAGCTGGTCGGATGCAGATAAAGATTGACGCCGCCAGCCAGAGCCATCTCGCAGTCGCCGTGGCGGATATGCTCGCAGGCCTCGTGTATGGCGGTCAATGACGACGAACACATGGTGTCCACCGGCAGACTGGGCCCGTGAATGTCCAGAAAATACGACAAGCGGTTGGCCACCGAACTGAAGGACGTCCGCGGCCAGAAACGCTCTTGCTCGCCCAGCGCCATGCGGTACAGGTTATAGCCTACCCGTGTAATGCCGGCGAACACACCCACCCGGCCCTGGAACTGCTGCTTTAATGCCTGGCGCGTATAGCCGGCGTTCTCCAGCGCCGCCCACGCAGTCTGCATGAACAAACGCTCCTGCGGATCCATGTTAAGTGCTTCGCGTGGCGGTATACCAAAGAACAGCGTATCGAACTCCGCGAATCGATCGATGAAGCCGCCCCATTTGCAATAGCTCTTGCCTTCGGCGACAGCGATGCGCTCGTCAGGTTCGTAGAACCCCTCCAGCGACCAGCGCGACGGCGGGATTTCAGTGATGCAATCCCGGCCCGATTTGAGGTTTTCCCAGAACGCATCTAGCGAATCCGCCATGGGATACATGCCGCTGATGCCTACAATAGCGATCCCTTTGCTGTGCGGCGCGTGTGATGGTGCGGACAGGGTTGGGGAAACGGGAGGCTCGACGCTTGCGGGAATGACCGTCGACGTACCGAATGCGGGCGTCGGCACCGGCTCCGGTGCGATCTGGACTTCCGGCGTCTGCGCAGCGCTGGGCGCTTGCGGTTTGGTACCAAACAAACCGTTCAGAACGTCGCGTTGCGTATTGAGCAAATGACGCGCCAGAGCCTCCACGGTTTGATTTTCGTACAGCAAGGTGGCGCCCACGTCGTCAAAATGCTGCTGCAGTTGCTGGTTGACCAGGCCGACGATGATGGAGTCGATGCCATAACTTTCCAGCGGCTCTGTGGCGTCTATCAGCGCAGGCTCGATTTTCAGCGCCTTGCCGATCAGCTGCTTGCAAAAACCAACGGTCAGCGCCAGCAATTGCTCGTCCGTCTGCGGCGCATCAACGGCAAGCTCGCTCCCCACTGCAGGCGCATACCGCACCGCCTGAACTTGTTCAACGGCCAAGGCAGGCATCGCTCGTGGTTGCTCTTTTTGTGCCCGCCGCTGTCGCGCCACGCCATCGCTGAATGCCACCACGATTTGCTGCCCCGACGCGTGCACCGGCGCGCACGGAAACTGCACACTGTGAAAGCCCTCTTCCTCCAGCACGCGCTGCCAGGCTTGCGGGTACAGTCCTGGCGAGCCGGGAATCCGTACCTCGCAGTCTTCGTTGAGCCACCATCCATCGAGCAGGCCGAAGGTAACGTGGCCGCGCAGCGACTTCTCGCTGATTTCATTGAGCAGCAGGACGCCATTGCGGCGCAACAGCGCCTTGGCGTTGCGCAAGGTGTTGCGGACGTTCTTAGTGGCATGGACGACGTTCGCCGCAATGACGAAGTCATAGCTTCCGGGTTGCACATCCTGACCCGCAAGGGGTTGCTCGACGTTGAAGAGTTGTGTGCGCAAATACGGGGCGCGCGGTGCATAGTGCTGCTGCGCATGGAACAAGAAAGCCTTGGACAAATCGGTATAGCAATACTCCGCCACTTGCGCCTGCCACGGCTGCAGCGCAGCGATGATGCCAACCGTGCTGGCTCCGGTACCCGCGCCTATCTCCAGCATGCGCAGATGCGCGTGCGGATCGGCCTCGACCCGCGCACGCACCGCAGCGGCCAGCGTATCGCTAAGGCTATGGTTGTACGCCAGGCCCACGGTCTCGGTCTTGTATACCCGCTCGACCAATTCCAGCGAGGAATTGGGAAAGAGCACGTCGGTCGCCTTGCGTCGGCCGACAAGAATGTCCGGCAACGCACGCATGGCGAGATCGACCAAGAGCGCCAGTTCCTTGGCGCCGGGATCGCGGGTCCACTCGCGCAACCCATCCTCCCAGGCCTGCCAGAGCTGAGGCAAACTGAGTGTTTCCGGTTGCTCGATCGGCATGAACGCGCGGCTGGCGCTCAGCCAGCGCTCATAGATTGGCAAAATATTGGGCGTGGCAGCCAGTATGCCGCGCAACAAACGCGCCAGCAGGGGCTCCATCTGTCGCCCCTCGTTCGCCGCAATATGGCGAAAGCGAGTACGGGAATCGATGTTACGGATCGCGTCGGCCACCTCCTGCATGGCGACTCCGGGCGTCGCACCGTAGTCGCTAATGCGATCACTCGGGTAAGACAGGGGCTCGACCGTCTGCGGCAATTTGCGGGTAATTGATACCTGGCTCAGCGTGCTGGCCAACACGTGATCCAGGATCGCCATGCCTTGTTCCGGATCCAGCGGTCGATAACCAGTTTCGTGGAAATACGCCTTCATAGCGTCGGTCATGGCCTCTCCGGCGCCGACCGACCAGTATCCCCAGTTGATAACCTGGACCTTGCCCGGCCATTGACGGCCCAGTTGCAACGCAAACGCATCTTTGAAGGTGCAGCCCGCCGAATAACCACTCATCCCGGCGCCACGCACGAACGAAGCGTTGGACGAGAAGAACAGCACAAAGTCCAAGGCCTCCCCGTCGAACACCTGGGCAATGCGCACCGAGGCATCTATTTTCACTGACAATATGGAACGGAAATCGGCTTCCGATACGGTCTTCAAGCTTTGGTCGAAGGTCCCCACCGCCGAATGAACGACGCCGTGGATGGCCGGATGGCGCGCCTTGATCTGCTGATAAGCCGCCTGCATTTGCAGCAACTGACTGGCGTCGGCCTGGATGTATTCGGGCGTACGACCCAGTCTGGAAATCTCGTCGATTTGCCGCTGAATGCTTGCATCGCGTGGACGACGGCCTATCCATACAACGCTGGCGTCGTAATGACGGATCAAATGTCGCGTCCAGATATTGCCCAATCCGCCGCTACCGCCGATGACCACGTAAACGCCGCGCTGGCGATAAGTCGGTGCGTCTTCCGGCATCTGGTCGACAGGGATCAATCGTTGCTCGAACCATTCGCTGCCGCGCAAGGCATAGCAGGCATTGCGGCCACGCAACGGCAGGCGATCCATGGCAGCCACCACCGGCTGCGACCACGCCTGCAGGTCGAACAGGCGGATTTTCCAGTGCGAATAGACTTCGGTCATGCAGCCCGCAAACCCTTGCAGGCCGGCATGCGTGGGATTCAGGCTTTCTCCCTGGCGCACCGGTAAGGTGTTGGCGACGATCATGTCCCACACGAGATCGCGCTTCTCGTCGCCCATGCCGACAAGGGCCTTGGCGATGCGCAGCACCTGCATAATGCCGCGTTCCTGATCCTCGATCAGAGTTTCCTCTGCCAGCGTCGCTACCTCGTGCGCCGAGGCGATCCAGATCAGTCGATCGAACGCCGCCTGCTGCAGTTTGTCGGCGATCGCAACCACATCGTCGGTGATCGCAATATCGATGAAGTGCAGGTGTTGCACGCCATGGTGGCTCTCCAGCAGGTCACGCTGCTGCGCATTCGCGCCAATGACCAGAACTGGAAGATCCATGGCCACTGCGGCTTCGTCTGGTACCGGCATGACGTCCCAGCGCGGCGTCATCATGACGGTTTCAGGCTGAGGCTCGACCTCGCTTACTGGCAGGTTCGCTGCCAGCCTCACAGCGACCTGGCGGTGCCCGGCAACCAATGCGCTCGAGGCCGTCGGGATTTCCGGCACTAGCCAATAATGCTCTTTGGCAAACGGATAATTGGGCAATTCGATGCGTTGCGGCTTGTCCGCGCCGTACAAACGGCTCCAGTCGAAGGCCAGGCCTTTCGCCCACAACGCCAGCAACTTGGACAAGCGCCGTTCGCCCAGCCATTTGCCGACCACCATCTCCTGCATTTCCTCATCTTGCGCGATCAGCTTGATCTCGTCGCGATTGCGCTTGACCTGGCCTTGGTAAACACCCGCCGCATTCGGCTCGCCGGATACGAAAGCCTGTAGCTGCGTCACCAGCATGTCGACAGAGCCGGCCAACAAGCCCAGACGCTCGCCCATGGCATCCCGGCCAACTTGCAAGGTATAGGCAATATCGGTCAGGCTGGTTTCGGGGTGGCGGCGCAAGAACGCCAGCAAATCCTCCGCTTTCTGCCGCAATTGAGCCTCGGTACGCGCCGACAGCGGGATCATCAGCTTGCCGTCTTCGGTAAGCACGTTCACCGGTGCCCGTGTCGCAACGGTGGCTGACGCTTCGGCCAGCACCAAATGCGCGTTGGTGCCAGAGAATCCAAAAGCACTGACCGCACCGCGGCGGCGCTGCCCCGGCGCCACGTCCCATGCGCGGCGCTGGTCGTTGATATAGAAGGGGCTGCCATCGAGCTGGATGTGCTCATTGCACTGCTGGTAGTTGATGGTGGGCGGCAGTGTTTGGTGGCGCAAGGCCTGCACGACCTTGATCACGCCCGCGATACCGGCAGCCGTCAGGCAGTGGCCGATATTGCTCTTGACAGAACCCAGCGCGGAATAAGCGTTGTTGTGGGTGAAAGCCCCGAATGCCGCCTTCAGGCCGGCCACTTCTATCGGGTCGCCCAGCTTGGTACCCGTGCCATGGGCCTCGATCAACTGAATCTGCGCGGGATCGATATCAAAACGCCGGTAGACCGACTGCAGCAGTTCCGACTGGGCGGCCTGGTTGGGCGCGGTCATGCCATTGGTCTTGCCGTCCTGATTGATACCCCAGCCTTCGATCACACCCAGAATCCGGTCGTGATCACGCTGGGCGTCAGCCAGGCGCTTGAGCACCACGACGCCGGCACCTTCGCCAGGGACAAAGCCGTTGGCGCGCTGATCGAAGCTGAAGCAGCGGCCGTCTACGGACAGCATGCCCGCCTGCGCCGTCATGATGTGCATGGCGGGCCCCGCCATCACGTACACCCCGCCGGCCAGGGCCAAGTCGCTGCCGCCCGTATTGAGGCTGTCGCACGCGTTGGCGACGGCCACCAGCGAAGACGAGCACGCCGTCTCGATCGCCATGCACGGGCCGCGCAGGTTCAGGAAGTACGATATCCGGGAAGCCAGAATCGAACTGGCGGCGCCGGTAAAACCTTGCGCGCTAAGCTGCTGTGTAGGGGCGATCTGGTGATATTCGCTGGGCCCACAACCGACGAACACACCGCACAATTGCCCTGACAATGAACCTGGGCTGTAGCCCGCATTCTCTATGCCATGCCAGCAGGTTTGCAGGAACACACGCTGTTGCGGCTCCATATTTTCCGCCTCGGTAGGCGAGATGCTGAAGAACAGCGGGTCGAACAAATCGTATTCTTCCAGCGCCCCTAACCAACGGCTGTTGGTCTTGCCAGGAGCGGCGAGGCCGCTACGGTAGTAGGTCTCGCTATCCCAGCGTGTGGCGGGTATCTCGCTAATGCAATCTCGGCCCTGGACAAGGTTCTGCCAGAACTCGTCGATGTTTTTCGCCTGGGCGAACTGGCCGGCCATGCCGATGATGGCAATGGGCGCGCGCATCGAATCGGACCGCTGAGGGATAGGCTTGGGAGCATGCGGCGGCACGACCACCGACTGGCTGACCAAGCGTGGTGCGGCTTGGGCCTGACCGCGCCATGACGCCAGGCGGCGTTTTGTCGCGAGCGGAGCGCTTGTCTTGGCAGCTACGGGCGACGATGCGGTTTCCTTTGCAGCGACAGTCACAGAAGCCGCCATGGGCATTCCCTCTGGCTCGCCAGCGGCCTGCATCGCCCTCATGACCAAGCCTGCGATTTCACCTAGCGTGGGATGGCTGTAGACCTCGGTCGCCGCAATGCCGGTACCGTAGGTTTCGTTGATCTTGCGCACCCATGTCACACCGGTAATCGAGTCCAGCCCAAGATCGATGAAAGGTGTGTCGTCCTCGATCTCGTCGGCCTGCAGGAACAATTCCTGCGCCAGCATGATCTTGAGGCTTTCGCGGATTTCCGACCCGGAGGCCACCGTCTCACGAGGCACGAGCGCGACGGGCGCGACGGGCGCGTTGACGGCATCGGTATCGCCGAAACGGGACCGTATCGTCGTCAACGTGCCCGTGTTGCCCACGAAGGTTTCCTCGTGCATGAGCAATTCCTGGCGATACGCTGCCTCGCGCGTCTGGCGCAGGACATCGGTCCACATCCTTTTTTGCGCGATCAGGGCCTCGCGCGGCCGGCACGCCAAGTGCCTGGCCAGCGCAACCGCCGCAGCCAGCACATTCTTGCGCGGCAGCACGTGCAAGGCAATGCCACGCGCCTTTAGTTCCTGCCCAGAGATTTCCTGGGCCGACAACAGCGTTTCGCGAGCCAGGTCATACCCCATTTTTGCGGGAAGCATCAGGGTGGAACCGGCGCCCGGCGTAAAGCCGTAATCCATGTAAGGGCTGAGGTAGCGGCTCTCCTCGGACAACAGCACCACGTCGGCAAACATGCCGAAAGACCAGCCACCGCCGATAGCGTGGCCCTGGATGGCTGCGATCACGGGCAGTTGGCAATCCATGGCCGCCTGGAAGATCCTCTCGTCCGTGAACTGCGCCTGACCTTCCTGAATCGCCAACAGCGTCTGGACCGTACCACCGGTGGCGAAATAGCTATCGAAGCCGGTCAGCACGACGGCCTTGTAGCTGGGCATGGCGGCAATATGCGCAAAGGCTTCCGACAAGCCGGCAATCAGATCCGGTGAGAACATGTTTTTGGCTGCACGATCGGCCAATGTGACGACGACCACGCCGTCTGCATAGGCTTGCACACTGACCACGGATGAGGCCAAGGCGATGTTATGCGCCAACGCGGCAGAATGTGTCGCCGGCGCCACCACCGCGCTGGCGTGCTCGTGCAAGGCGAAGCTTGGCAATGCGGCCAGCAGCGCGGCATAGCGCTGCGCCTGGGCCTGCTTCCAGCCCGTCAGGGCGGCCCGTGGCCAAGCGGTCCAATGACTCGCTAATTCTTGGGCCCGCACCACGACTTGCGCTTTTTCCGCCATCCGCAAGAAAACCGTCTGTGTTGGCAGCTCCGACCCCTCGTACGCGCGCTCGGACAGAGCCATTTCATAGCCCAGCGGCGCGCCGAGGCGCATGGCGCCCAAGGCCGCGACGTGACGCGCCGCCCGGCCAGACCAGGCGGACGTCACCGTATAACGCGCATGCCGGTTATGAACGACCGCGTCGCAAGCCAGGGCAAACAGCCAGGCCAGGCCCTCGACATCGCCTTCCAACGCCGCAATCACGGGCACTGGCGCGGCCTGCAGTCGCGACAGCAAGTCGATGAACGCGTCGGGATCGGCCTGCTGGCTTTGCAGTTCGGGGAGGAAACCACGGAGACCACCAACCAGGATGATGACTGACGTATTGCCGGGTTGCGTCGCCAATCGATCGAACACCGCATTTATCTGCGCGAGCTGTGACAGCTGCGTCGCATCGTCGCCCAGGCGAACGACGATGACTTGGCCGCCAACAGCGCTTGTCCGATCCGGTTGATAGGGGCTAAAAACCGCTGCCAACGGACTCAGGTCGCGCGCCAGATGGTTTTTGAGCAAGTGCAGGGCACGCTGTGGCTTTTTTGCCAGGACGGCAGCAAAGGCGAGCGCCTCGTCTACGCATTGAGTGCCCGGCGCCACCCGGCAAGACCAGCCTCGTTCATTCAACTGGCGGCCGCTGCACGGCGCGCTGCGGTAAAGCAGTTCATCCGCCACGGCATCGCCCAGGCGCTCGCGCAAATAACGGTCTTCCGCCTGGCTAGGCAGATAGGCACCATTGACATCGACAAAACCATGGATTGCCTCTGCGCCTGCCTGCAGGAAGTCACACATCGCGGCCAGCAGCAAGCCGCTGCCCGACGCGCCCTGCGGCGTGACGGCAATGACCGGACACGGCAGCGCCATCAGGGCTGCATACAGCGCGTCGCGGACAGCCGCGTTGCCGCAATCCCTGTCTCCTTGCCACGCAGCAGCATGGCGGCCGATCAACAGCACGGTCTTCAGGCTGGAGTGCCGGTTTACGTGCAGCACCGCCTGGCGCAGAGCGTCCAACGACGCTCGCAGTGCTTGGTGAATGTCGATGATGACAATGCCGGGAGCTTGCTCATGCGCACTCACCGCGATGGAGGTACTGTTCAGGTCGTGCGACGCCGATGTCGACGACGGCGCATGCAGTTGCGTTACAGGCTTGACGCTGGCGAGGCGCGGCGAGATGACGTGCGCCGCCCCCAAACGCACGGCAATCGGTTTGGCGCCTGGCGAGGTGGAGCGAGGTGTCGCGTCCCGTGTCACCGCCCATGACCGGGCCGGCATGGGATCGACAGCGGCGTCTGGCGGATCAATGGTTACGGCGTCGCGGTTGGCAGGCGCAAAGTTGACCGCGGTTGCGACGATTGGCGCCGCGCCGGCTGTCTTGGTATCAACGGCCGCCGCATCGACGGTCGCTACGACAGCCTCGGTATCGACAGTCACCATGCGCAGGCTGCCCAATTGCGCCCATACATGCCCCCCTTCATCGCATATCTGCACGTCGAATTCGCCACAGCCGATCGTGCGCAGGACAAGTACCGATGCCCCGCCGGATTTAGCCCAGACTCGCATGGAATCCAATGCCAACGGCTGCACGTCCTTGCCGACGAGTTGCGCTGTCCACTTCATCAAACTGGCCCAAATCGCCGGCGTCAGAATCATGTCCCGGTCCGCGCCATGGGCAGACCCCGCCAGCGGTTCTTCCACGACCAGTTGGCCATCTCCCATCCAGGCGCCGTCGCCCATGGGATGCAGTCCGGTTTTCATGCGCTCGAGTTCAATCCGTGCCGCAGCGGCACCCTCATAGGGCGCCACGCGACCCTGAGCGTGAACGGTATCGGTGCCCCCCTCGCCGCTGTAGATCTCGACGTCGACAACATCATCTGCGCGGGGAAAAAGGCCGACGCAAACCGCACGCTCTCCCGCCACGCTTACCGGCTCGCCCCAGTGGATATCGCGCCACTCCCAACACGCGACCGATGACGTCCGCGGTACCGACAACGCCACTGCCGCACGCAGTATTTCCAGCATGGCCAGCGGCGGCAAAATCTGATGGCCATTGGCATCAGTCACCAGCAGCGGGTCGGCGCCGCGCAAGAACGTCTGGTAGCACTGCCGGGTCAGATCCGACGTATTGGCGTGCACCAGGGAATGCAACACCTGCGAGCGCGATCCGGCCACCACGGGCCGCTCCCGCCAGTATGATTCCCGTGCGAAGGGATAGGTGGGCAGGCTCATCAACCGCGGCGGTGCGCCGCCGGCAAGGTCCTGCCAGTTCAACTCCACGCCGCGCGACCAAAGCTCGCCCAGCTTAGTCAGATTGCGTTCGGCATGCCAGGTCGCCAATGCACCCGCAAAGGCGACATCATCGGCCAGCTCCGCGACAGCATCCCTGTGCTTTCTGACCTGATCGTGGAAGACCGCGCCACCAGTGGCTTCACCGGCCACGAAGGCGCGCAATTGCGACAACAGATGGTCGATCGAATCGCTGATAAAGACCGCACGCTCGTCCATGGCCTCGCGCCCTGTCTGCAGGGTCCAGGCCAGCGAACCCAGGTCTGGCGCCTGCCCGGCGCGCTCGATGAGGACCAGCAGGTCAGTCACACGACGGATCAACTGATCAGCCGTACGCGCCGACAAGGGCACCAGTAACGGCGTGGCCAGCACCGGAGCCGTCACCTCCGGCGTCTGGTATTCCTCGATGATGACATGCGCATTGGACCCACCCGCACCGAAGGAAGAAATACCCGCCATCCGGGTACGCGCAACACCGTCGATCACCGGCGCGGGCCAAACCTGCAAATCCTGCACGACGACGAAAGGCGTGCTAGAGAAATCGATGTTGGGATTCAGGCGACGGGAATGCAGCGACGGCACGATCTGGCCATGCTTCATTTGCAGCAGCACCTTGGTTACGCCGGCAATGCCTGCAGCCGATTCACAATGGCCAATATTCGATTTGGCCGACCCCACCAGACAAATCCCCGTCTGGCCTTCGATTTGTGGCGCGGACTGGTGAAAGGCATTGCTCAACGCGGCGATTTCTATCGGATCACCCAGCTTTGTCCCTGTGCCGTGGGCTTCTATGTAATTGAGTTGACGGGCATCCACGCCCGCCTCGACCAGCGCGCGCCGGATGACATCGGCCTGGGCACGCGGGTTGGGTACCGTGTAACCGTTAGTCTTGCCGCCATGATTGAGGGCGCTACCACGTACAACACCGTAAATGTGATCGCCATCGCGCTGGGCATCGCTCAGGCGCTTGAGCACAGCCACGCCCACGCCCTCGCCCGGGATATAGCCGTCACCACCCTCGCCAAAGCTTTGACAGTGGCCGTCGCCCGAAATGAACTGTCCACCGCTCAGCATGGAATACTTACTGGGATCAATCGATAGATTGACCCCGCCCGCCAGGGCAAGACTGGTGCGACCCAGACGCAAATCCTGGCACGCCAGGTGGATGGCCGTCAGTGAGGATGAACACATGGTGTCCAGCGTCAGGCTAGGGCCGTGCAGATTCAGGAAATACGAGACGCGGTTCGCGATGCTGGCCAGGCTGCCCGACAAGTTGTACTCGCCGTACATCACACCCGCGTAGACGCCGATTTGCCCTGACGAACCGCCGGCATCGGCGACCTGCAGGCGAGCGCGGGTATAGCCCGCATCCTCGATCGCCATCCAGGCATGCTGCAGGAATAGTCTTTCCTGCGGATCGATGGTGCGCGCTTCGCGCGGCGAGATATTGAAGAATCGCGGATCGAACTCATCCGCGCCTTCGATAAAGCCGCCCCATTTGCTGAAATGAGCGCCGTCACGCGTGCGATCCTCGCTGTAGTAATCGCGCCAGTCCCAGCGCTGAGCGGGAATCTCGGTAATGCAATCCCTGCCATCGCGTAGATTGACCCAGAAAGCTTCCAGATCCCATGCCTCGGGGTAGCGGCCCGACAAACCGACGATGGCGATCGGCTCCAGCACGGCCGCGCGCATGGTTTGTCCAGGTGCGCCGGTGTCCGAGACACTGCCGCCCGACACCCGCGCGTGCGATGCCGTATTCCGACTGACAGCCTCCGCGCGGCGCAAACGGCGGCGGCGCGCAACAGGCGCGTTAGCGCCCTCGGCACGGGCCGGCACCAATGGCGTTTCCGGTATCGCGGTCAGCTTCGATGCCGCTGGCTGGCTACTGACGGCGAGCAGGCCAGCCAGCGTATCGGCATGCGAACGCACGAAGTAGCCGGCCAACTCCTCGATACTCAGGTATTCGAAAAACAACGTCTTCGGCAACGCGCCGAAACTCGCTTCCAGATGGCTGGTCAGCCGCATGGCCAGGATCGAGTCGATACCGTAGTTCTCCAGCGGCGCCTTGGTCTCGATGCGCTGCAGCGGTATTTTCAGCACATTCGCGAACGCCTCGCGCAAATACGCGCGAGTGCGCACTGACAAATCGCCGACTTCAGCCACCATGGGCGGTGTACGTACAGGCGGCGGCTCGATCACGCTGCCATCCAAGGCCCGGCGTATCTGTGCCGCATCGCCATGCATCACCATGATGTGGTCGTGGCGAGCGGCGAGCGCGTGGTGCAGCGCCCGCATGCCATCGGCGGTCGCCATCGAGCGCAGGCCCGTACGCTGCTCGAGCTGGCCCAGGCTGGTGGCGTCGATGCTCATGCCGCCATCTAGCCAATGCGGCCAGGCAATCGACACCGTCCGGCCATGCCGCGCACCGGCTGCGACCTGCGCATTGCGAAACGCCGCAAACTCGTCCATGAATCCGTTGGCCGCGGCGTAGTCGGCCTGGCCTACATTGCCCGCCCATACCGCGATGGAAGAAAACAACAAGAAAAAATCCAGCGGTAACGCGCGGCTGGCCAAGTCCAGGTTCTCTGTGCCGGCGATCTTGGGACGCAGCACTTCTTCGAACTGCTGCTGACTCTTGCGCATAATGAACTCGTCGCGCAAAACGCCTGCGCTATGCACGATACCGTCGAGTTGCCCGTAATCGTCAACGATGCCGTCGATCAGCGCCTGAGTGGACGCCGTATCGCTGACATCCGCCTGGCGATAGGCGGCGCGGTCGCCATCCAGCGTCTCCAACCGGGAGCGCACGGCGTCCGGCGCGGCGCGCCCGCACAATACGACTCGGGCATGGCCGGTCTGGGCCAGGATTTCGCGCGCCACCAGCATGCCCAGTCCACCCAGGCCACCCGTAATAAGATAAACGCCGTGTTCCTTGAAGAAGCAGGCCGGCGCAGCGGCCGTGGTGTCCGCCAACTCTCGCCAACGGCGCACATCGCGCGCGCCGTCCACATAACGCAGTACGCGTTGCCGCGGCTCGACGGCGCTTGCCGTCAGTTGCCGAACCAGTTCGTCCGTCGCCAGACTGGGGGCGACGAACACGATTTGCGCCAATACATCGGGGTATTCCAGCATAGCGGTTTCGATCAGGCCGGCAAGACCGGCAAAAATCCCGGCCGAGGCGTCGTCGGCCACCACCAGTTGCACCAACGCCAGGCCTTGCGGTTTGCGTACCAGCACGCCGCGCAGCGTTTCGAACAAGGCCGTGGCTACCGAGCGGTATTGCCCACCCAGCCCCAGCGCCGCATCGTCGCGCAATCGCTGAATGGCGGGTTCACCATATAGCTGTCCCCTGAGCTCGGCGTGGTCGATGTGCGGCAATCCGTGGACCAGCACATGATGCTCGGCATAAGACGCCACCTGTGCATACGCCGGCTGCCTCGACCGTTCCCAAACCGGCGCGACCTGCAGGATCGCCATCCTTTTGGTCGCGCGGGTTGTCGCTAGCTGCCTGAATTCGCGGACACGCTCGAGGGCCTCGCGTTGCGAAAGTCGACCAGCAGATACTTCGCGATAAATGTGCTCTAGACCTTGCGTCATGACCTTCAACCTAGCTTGATAGCGTCGTCGACCGAAATGTCGTCGCTCGCAATTCTTGCAATCAGTGATGCGTAATGCGACTCGTCGAAATCATCATTGATGTCCAGCGGACGCGACGAGAACCCCTGCATTTGCACGCAAACCCGTCCATCCGCCGCGCAGAGATCGATGTCAACCTTGACCAGGCCTGCACCAGCGCCCGCCTCGGCCGAATGACGGACCCAGGCGAACATGGTCTCGGGACATGGCGAAAACACCCGCAGCGATTCCAGCGCGAATGGCAGCGTCGGATTGTCCCCACCCACATCGGCGATCAAGGGAATGGAACCCTGCAGCGCGCCGTCCATCAGGCTGGGCGGCAGCACACATTCGTCGCCGGTACGTGCGGCGGTGGGCAAGCGCAGTTCGACTAACGACTGCGCATCACCCAGGTGCACGGTCTGGACACCACGAAATGCGGGCCCATACTGCAGCCCCATATTGGCGAAACGCGAATAAAGCGACTCGCCATCCAGGATGCCTCGGTGCATCTGATCGCGCAGGTCGGTCAGATTCAGAGTGAGCGCCAACTGCGAACGATCCACGATGCCACGCCCCTGGCAATGCAGCACTTCGCTGCCATCAACGTCCCGGCTATAGACTTCGAAGCCCAGTTCGCCGTCGCCCTCTTCGAAGACTTCCACGCTCAGTTGGCGCGGCGCGTCCATCACCATGGGCTGCAGCCAGACGACATGCCGCAACGCCACCTGCGCGGGCTTATCGGCGTCGGGCAAGGCATCTTCCAGCGCCGCGCGCACCATCTCCAGATAGGCCACCGCTGGCAGCATTGGACGGTTCTGCACGCGATGATCGCCCACGAAGAACTCATTGCCGATGAACTCGCTGGCGTAACGCTGGTTGGCTAGGTCAGAGGTATTTCGATGCAGCATCGGATGCAGTTGCGCCTGTTTTGCCGCACGCGGCATCGCATCGGCACGTGGCGTAACCCAGCAACGTTCGCGAGCGAAAGGATAGGTCGGCAAAGCCATGCGGCGCAGGTTGCTGCCCGCATGCAGTGGATCCAGATCAAGTTCGACACCACGTACCCACAATTCGCCCACCTTGAGCAGGTTCTTGCGCGCCACCCAGTGATCAATGAGGGCCCGCATATCCTCGTCACTGGCTAGCGATGCCAGCGCATCATTGGCCTGCGCCGCACAACCGTGGAAGACACCAGCGCCCGATTTTCCATCCAGCCACGCATGCAACTTGGACGCCAGCGCTTCGATCGAGTCGGCGACCACCGCCAGGCGATGATCCATGGCGTCGCGCCCTACCTGCAGCGTATAAGCCATGCGACGCAAATCCACTTGTTCCTGGCGGCGCCGCAGAAAACCGGCCAACTCCAGTGCCTGTTGCCGCAACTGCTCTTCGGTTTTCGCCGACAAGGGCACGAACACACCTGCGGCGACCTCTTGCACCGTCGGCTGATCGCTCAGGGACGAAGCATGCTCGCTGATAACCACATGGGCGTTGGTGCCGGAGAAACCGAACGAACTGACGCAGGCCATGCGAGGCCCCGCGTTGGACCAGTCCTGGTACTCGGTATTGACGTAGAACGGCGAACCACTCAGTTCGATGTGAGGATTAACCTTGCTGAAATGCACCAGCGGCACCAGTTTGCGATGGCGTAGGCACAACAGCGTCTTGATGATGCCGCCGATCCCCGCGGCAAAGCCGCTATGGCCTATGTTGCTCTTGATCGATCCCAGCGCGCAGGTCTGCTCACCTCCTGCCCGGCCGAATACCTCTTTCAGGGCGTCGGCTTCAATGGGATCGCCCAGCGGCGTGCCGGTGCCATGGGCTTCCACATAGCCGATGCGCGACGGATCAATATCGAATCGCTCATAGACCTGGCGCAGCAAGGCCGTTTGCGCCCGGGTACTGGGCGCGGTGATGCCATTGGTCTTGCCGTCCTGGTTAATACCCGATCCCTCTATGACACCCAGGATATCGTCGTTGTCGCGTTGCGCGGCAGACAGGGCTTTCAGCAGAACCACGCCGCAGCCCTCGGAGAACACGATACCGCCAGCCGATGCGTCGAACGGTGCGCATCGGCCATCGCGCGAAAGCATGCCTACCTGCGAAGTCAGCACATGGCCTATGGGTGTTGTCAGCAGATTGACACCGCCCGCCAGGGCCATGGTGTTCTCGCCATTGCGTATGCTTTCGCACGCCAGGTGCACCGCAACCAGGGATGACGAGCATGCCGTATCAATGGCGATAGCCGGACCCTTCAGATTCAGGTGATACGAAATGCGTGCAGCAAGAATGGCGGTAGAGGTACCCATGAAGGCCGCCCCTGCCGTATCCCGGCCTGCGGCATGAAGCAGGCGCACATAATCGCCGCTGCCACAACCCACATAGACGCCGCAGGCCTGGTTGGCCAGCGAGCTAGGGGCATGACCCGCGCTTTCTATCGTCTTCCAGCACTCTTGGAGAAAGATCCGTTGCAGGGGATCGATCAACTCGGCTTCGGCCGGCGCAATACCAAAGAACAAGGCGTCGAAATACTCGATACCATCGACCAGACCCGACCACTTGGAATAAGTGGTGTGCTCGTGATTCGGCTCTGGATAGAACCAACCGTCGACCGCGCCCCAGCGGTCGGTAGGCACCTCGACCACGCAATCCTTGCCAGCCTTGAGATTCTCCCACAGAGCATCGACGTTCTCGCTCATGGGGTACCGGCAGGACATGCCGATGATGGCCACCTTTTCAGTGAATCGCGCCGCGCCATTGGCCGCCACTGCCTCGGGAAATTCCGGACGGGCCACAGGCGGTTGCGACGCCGCGATAGCGCCCCGTGGCGGTGCCAGTTTCGCGCGCGGCACGCGTCGCAGGACGACGGATGCTAACGTCAATACTGGATTGCCGAGCTGATCGACGACCTCGACATCGAACTCAAAGGCATCGGGATCCCCACTACGAAGTACGGCGTGGCTGCGGTACAACGCACCATCGAGCGAACCCATCACGGACAGCTTGCCAATCCGGTACGGCAGAAACTGGTCGTCGCTGGCACCGTAGCGCTGCGCGGCCAGATGCACGCCGTAATTAATGACCGTGCCCAGTGCTCCATAGATAACGAAAGGATTGGCCATGAAGCCGAACCCATGGTCCGCCACCTGAATCTCGCCCTGTGCGGACGAAGCACCAAAACGCAGGGATTGCAGTGGTGCATAGTACTGGCCGGTATTGGTAGCGATCTCGGTAGCCGTCAGGCTGGTGTCGAACATTCCGTCATTTGTCTGCAGGCGGGCCGGCTGGCCAACGGCAATTTCTATCATCCCCTGCATGTTCAGTATCTCGGCCATCGTCGCTTGAGGCCTGCCCGAACGCACGAAGAACTGCAGTTGATCGCCGTTGCGGCGGAACGTCAGGCGGATCGGCGTATGGCTGCCCTTCTCGCCGACCAAGGGATTCACAATGACGATATTGTTCAGCCGTATCTCCTGAACCGAGAAATACCGGCGATAAGCCGAATACACCAGCTCGATATAGGCGTCGGTCGGCAACAGATGTTCGCCGAACACCACGTGCTCGCGCAGGCTAACGTTGGATTCTGGACTGATCAGATAGTGCAGCGACACCTCGCCGTCCGCCTCAAACACGCCTTCGACGCCACTGTCGGTGAAATACAGCGAGCCGAATCGGCCACCCTGCTTGGGTGCCCATTCAATCGTGTTTCCGGCCACGGCATGCGGTGGTGCGCAAGCGACCGGGGCGACACTGGCGATCTGATCACGCAGATGTACCGCCAACTCCTCAATATTCGGATAGTCGTAGATGCGCGCGGCGGCAACGTCCGTGCCGTATCGCTTGTTCAGTGCTTTCACCCATTCAACGCCAATGATCGAATCCAGCCCCAGTTCGGTGAACGGCCGAGAGACACGAATGTCGCCCATCTTCATGAACAAGGCCTCAGCCAGACTGACGCGCAGTTCCTGCTGAAGTTGCGCTAGCGGGATCACCTGCGCCGCAGCCACAGTCGGCGTCATTGAGCCCAGTTCACCCTGCAAATGCACGGCCATCTCGGCCACATTGGGATAGTCGTAGATCCGCGCTGCAGCAATATCAGTTCCGTATTGCTTGTTCAACACTTTGACCCATTCGACACCAATAATCGAATCCAGACCCAGCTCGGCAAAGGGCTTCTGCAGTCCAATATCGCTCGGCTGCATGAACAGCGCCTCTGCCAGGCTGGCACGCAACGCCTGCTGCAACTGCACCAGGGATGGACCGCTAATAGCGGGGGCAGCCTGCGTGGTCGCGTGCATAGGCGGCTCCTGAACACCACTGCGTGCGGCGGCGGGACGCGCAGGACTACATGGGACCTGGCTCGGCGTAGACGCCACGGCAGACGGCGCATCGGCTTCGATCCAGAATCGCTGCATGGCAAACGGATAGCCCGGTAGGCCGATACGACGCGGACGGCGGCCGGCATACAGGCCGCCCCAATCGAATGCCAGGCCCTTGACCCACATTTCTGCCAGGCGCGCCAGTTCGCGCTGTTCCAGCCATTTTGTGACCATGCCCTGGAAATCGCTGTCCGTGGACAGCGTACGCATCACACCATCGTCATCACCCGCATGCCCTCGATAAAGGTGGGCAGCCGACTTCTCGGCCACCACGGTGGAACCCGACACGATGGCTTGCAGAACGCGTTCGAACTCACTCAGGTTGGACACCACCAGCGCCGCCCTTTCGGACATCGCTTCGCGTCCCACCTGCAAGGTATAGGCAATGCGCGCCAGATGTCCCGGCTCCATGCCCGGCGCGCGCACGAACGCCAACAGTTCGCGCGCCGTTCGCACGAGTTGCGCTTCGGAAGCGCCGGACAGCGGTACGATCACGGGCCCTGCCGATACAGCCTGTGTTTCAGAAGTGATATGCTCGGCCACGACAACGTGGGCATTCGTGCCGCTAAAGCCCAAGGCGTTTATCGCCGCCCGCCGCGGCGCCGAGCCCACCCGCTGCCAATCACGCAAGGTGTCGCTGATATAGAACGGCGAACCATCCAGCGTAATGTGTTGATTGAGTTTGCTGAAATGCAAAGTGGGCGGCAGCTTGCCATGCTGGAGCGCCAGTACAGCCTTGAGGAAGCCCGATACACCCGCAGCGGTCAGGCAGTGGCCGATATTGCTCTTGACCGAACCGAGCGCGCAGTATCCAGTATTGCGTGTGTACTTGCCGAACGAGGCCTTCAGGCCGGCGACCTCTATCGGATCGCCCAACGGCGTGCCAGTGCCGTGGGCCTCTATCAGCCCGATATCCGCGGGATCAATGCCGAACCGTTCATAAACATCCTGCTGCAAGCGGGTTTGCGAATCGGCATTGGGCGCCGTGATGCCATTGGTCTTGCCGTCCTGATTGACGCCCCAACCTTCGACCACGCCGTAAATGCAATCGCCGTCGCGTTCCGCATCCGCCAGGCGCTTGAGTACGACCACGCCCACGCCTTCGCCGTTGACAATACCGTCGGCGCGCGCATCGAACGAATAGCAGCGCCCTTGTGGCGACAGCATGCCCACCTGCGCGGTCATGATTTGCATGGCGGGGCCGGCCATCACATTGACGCCACCGGCCAATGCCATATCGCTGCCGCCCGAGGCCAGGCTGTCGCAAGCGGTGGCGATCGCCACCAGCGAGGACGAGCAGGCCGTATCGATGGCCAGGCTGGGCCCATGCAAGTCCAGCAGGTACGAGATACGCGCGGCCAAAATGGACGGCGCGGCGCCGGTAAACCCTTGCCCGCTGAGCTGTTCGCGCCGTGATAACTGGTGATAATCGCCGGTGGAACAACCGACGAAGACCCCGCAGCGACTGCCTGCGAGCCTGCGCGGGTTGTAGCCCGCATGCTCCAGGCCATGCCAGCACTCCTGCAAGAACAAACGCTGCTGCGGGTCCATGCTGCGCGCTTCGCGCGGCGAAATATTAAAGAAGGCGGCATCGAACTGGTCATAGTCGGCCAGCGTGCCCATCCAGCGGCTATAGGTCTTGCCGGCCACCGTCGCGCCTTCCTGGTAATACAAATCGATATCCCAACGATGCTTGGGCACTTCCGATATGCAGTCGCGACCCTCAACGATGTTGTGCCAGAATTCCCGCAGGTTCCCTGACTGCGCGAACAGCCCGGCCATGCCGACCACCGCTATCGGGCCCGCATCGGAATGGCTGGTTTTGCCCGACGCCCGAGTACGCCATGAAACAAGCACTCGTTCATCCGCATCGGCATCGCCTGCCAGACTCGGCGCCTCGACGGCCTCGCTATCCAGCGTAGATCGCGGGAATACGTCGGGCACGACATCGCCGTCCGTACCCACCACGCCCATTTGGTCCAACACGTACAAGCCCAATTGGTTCAAGGTCGGGTAGCTATAGACCTTTATCGCCTCGATATCCGTGCCGTATTTATCGTTGATGCCACGTATCCAGGTCACGCCGGTAATCGAATCCAGCCCCAGGTCTACAAACGGATCATCGACATCGATATCGCTTTCCTGCATGCGAAGCTCATGTGCCAACATTTCGCGCAGTCCGTAGACAATGGCGTCGGCATTCGACGCAACGGCAGCTGTTCCAACCGGAGCCGCCGCTGGCGCCATGGACGGCGTTGCCGATGGCAAACTGTGCTCGATACGCGCAATCGTGTCCGCCTGGCCGACGAAGGTCTCTTCGTGCATGGCCAGTTCGCGCTCGAAGGTTCCGTCCAGCGCATCGCGCAACGGCCTGGCGCCACGCGCCTTGAGCGCAATCAGGCGATCACGCGGATTGCGGGCAATACGCCGTGCCAACGCCAGTGCCGACGGCAACACATCCTGGCGCGCCAACACGGGATAGGACAGGCCGCGCATCAACAACTCGCCGCCGGCATACGACTCGGCGCCCAGCAAGGTCAAGCGCGCAAGGTCGTGGCCTACCCTGGCCGGAAAGACCAGGGTCGCGCCAGCGCCCGGCGTGAATCCGTAGCCCATGTAGGGACTACCATAACGGCTCTCGTCACTGAACAACGCGAAGTCGGCAAACATGCCCAGCGCCCAGCCTGCGCCCAGAGCATGCCCCTGCATGGCGGCAACCACGGGAACCGGGCAGCTCAGCGGCCACTGGAACACCGTATTGTCGGTAAATTTCTCCAACCCTTCGTGTATCGCACGCAAGGTGTCCGGCGTGCCTCCCATGGCAAAGTAGTTGTCGTATCCCGTCAGGACCACGACCTTGTAGTGGCCTCGCTCCGCCTCGGCAAAGGCGGCACGCATGCCTGCCGTAAATGCCGGCGAAAACATGTTGCGTGCCTCGCGGTCGGCCATGTGTACTTCCAGGACCCCGTCGGCGTACGCCACCGCCGACACGACACTGGATTCGAGCGCTACCGCTACGCCAACGGCATCCGATGTGACCGGCTCACGCTCCCCGGCCCAAGGCAGTTCCTTGAACGCGGCCAACGCATCATCCTGCATTTGTGCCGTCTGCCGTCGCCATTCTTGCAGCTCGATCAGCGGTAACGCCGCCACCTTGCCAGCGATACGATCGACGTCGGCGTCGACGTGCAGGCTGTCAACGACGCGCCAGGTTCCCGCGTGACCCGCCACCTCATCCAGCATGGATGCATCGGCGGTAAACAGCATGCGTTGCGCCCTATCGTCGCCGAACCGCTGCGTCAACGCCGCAGCGGCATAGGCCGCCAACACCGGCTCCTGCAGTGCCCACAGATCCACACGGCCGGCCTGAACGCAAACCGCGCCATACAGCGCTGCCAGCGTGGCCACCCCATTGAGGCCGTCATTCGAGCCGACGATAACAGGCCGATCAAATTTCTGAAAAAGACGCACCCACTGCAGCGCGACGTCGGCGCGCCGGCTTGCGGGATATTCCGGCAAGAAGCCCGGCAACTCGCTGGAGAGAATCACAACACGCCACGCGGTGGATGCCATCACTTGCCTGAACACGCCGACCAAGCCTTCCAACAGACTGGATTCGTCGGCGTCCGGCTGCCGCGCACGTATCGTCACATGCAGCACACCGTCGCGATGCTGCGCCAACGCCAGCGTCGCCGGCGCCTCGGGCAAAACCTCGACTCCCCGTTCACCGACCGACATCGTGACCACGTCGGGCAAGGATTGTGCTGCCGCCAGCAGGCCACGGCCGAGCTCCTGCTTGAGCAGGCGCAATGCCAACGCTGATTTGCTCGCCAAACCTACCGCCAGCTTCTCGGCGTGGGCGACGACCTCGGCATTGGGCACAATGGCGCAAGTCCAGCCCTTGGCACGCAACTCGGCACCACTGGCGATTTCCGTCAGGTACAGAAAATCTTCAGCATGTGTCCGGCCAAAACGCTGAGTGAAAAAGTCGACTGCCTGCGAGGGATACAGGCCTTGCAAAGCAAAGCCGTACTGAGCGGTTTCGCCGCAAATCATGACGTCGCACAAGGCGGCAATCAAGAATCCCGCGCCCAACGCATCACCGCGTGCAACGGCGACCAACGGATAGGGGAACTCGGCTAGCGCAACATATAACCGGGCTTGCAGCGCCTGTTGATGCGCTTGTGCCGCACCTTGCATGAAGACGGCGTCGCCACCCTCAAGCAACACGACCTTTACGTCCGCCTCGACCTGGACCGCGCGCAGCGCTTGCACTAAATCTGCGATCAGTTCGGTCGACATACTGTTTGCGCCGTCCTGCGTGTCGACGCTGATGGTGTAGACCCCATTGCCCCGGCGGACCAGCGCAACGCCACCGCCAACCTGCTCGGCCAGACCAAACGGGGTGGCTGCCAGACTCAGTCTTGGCTTGTGCGCACTTGCTGCCGATGGCGCAATCGCCGCCGCCGGCTCTTGCAGGGCGATGCGATGGGGCTTGAGTAACGCACTAGACGATGACGCATCCACACTCATCGCCGCATCCAGGGCAATAACACGCCGCAGGCTGATGGGCACCTCCTTTCCCAGCGGCTGACTGGCCTCTTGCGCCGGTATCGGCCCATCCGTCACATCGGGCGCCGAACCTCGGGCCCCCGTGGACGCAGGCGCAGCAGCTTCCCGGGCCAGCAACGCATTCCCCACCGTCGACGCGCGCATCCGCACACCCCGCAGTTCGACACAAACCACGCCCTGGGCCGTACAAATATCAATATCAACCGTCCCCGGCATGCCTATGGATCGCCGCACCCAAGCGCATTTCGCCGTGACGGTCGCCTGCAGAATGCGCACCGAACGCATCCCATAAACCCGCAAATCAATATCCCCACCTACCGCGGCCTCCAACGCCTGCTGCAATATGGCGGGATGCAACACATAGGCTTCGTGTCCCGCCTGCAGCGCGATTGGCAACGCCAATTCCACTACGGTCTCGCCAGCACGCGAGCGAATCACCGCCAGATCATGCCGCACCGGCTCGGCCGGCGCCTGAAACTGGATATGCCCTTGGCACAGCACCGTTAGCGCGTCACCAGCACCGCAGGTCAACTCGACACTCGCCTGGTCGCCCTTGTGATCGAACAAAGCCAGCGTCAACGGCGCGCTGCCCAAGGCTTTGCCCGGTTGCCCCCACGCCAGGTCGCGCAACACGACGGTGTGCGCTTTGGCACGCCCCGGCATGGCCAATTCGCCTGCGACCCTCGCCATTTCCAGACAAGCGGCCTCACCCAGCCGCCGCTCGCCGGGCGCTCCCACCAGAAAGAATTCGTTGCCGTCGAAGCGCGAGGTGTAGCATTGCTGTTCGAGATCGGATTGGTTGTGATGCACCAGCGGGTGCAGGCGAGCCCCGGCATCGGTGGCCAGAGGCGTGCGCGCCACCTCTATCCAATGACGCTGGCGCAAAAAAGGATAGGTTGGCAGGCTGACAAACCGTGGCCGGCTGACATGAAGACGCTGCCAATCGAGTTCGATACCCTTCACCCACAGCTCGGCCAACGGCACAGACTGCCCGCCGGCAATCCATCGGTCCAGCATCGCCGGCAGCTCGAGATTCTGCGTCACCAGCGACAAGGCATCTTTTTTACGAACCGCTTGGCCCTGCACCACGCCATCCACAGATGTGCCGTCGACAAAGGCCTGCAGTTTTTCCACCAGAATGTATACCGAATCGGCAACCACCACCAAGCGCGCATCCATTGCTTCACGTCCGACCTGCAATGTGTAGGCAATCGCCGCCAAGTCGGCTGGGCCGTCCGCCTGCGCGTCATTCAGGAAGACGATGAGATCGCGTGCCTTCAGGCGCAGTTGTTCGTCGCTGCGCGCCGAGAGCGGGAATAAATGCTGACCGACCACACCGGCATCGGCATCGGCATCGGCGGCGGCCACATATTCCTGGACGACCAAATGCGCATTGGAGCCGCCCGCGCCAAACGACGAAATCCCTGCGATACGCGGCAGTTCTCGCCCGTCAACTACCGGTCGTTCCCAAGGACGCAGGGTCTGGTTCACCGTAAAAGGCGTTTGCTCGAAATCGATGTGCGGGTTCAGGCGACGGGAATGCAGCGACGGCACGATCTTTCCGTGCTTCATCTGCAATAACACCTTGGTCAGCCCGGCAATCCCCGCTGCCGCCTCGGCGTGTCCGATATTCGACTTGGCCGAGCCAATCAGACAGAAACTGCGGTCCGCCGTGCTTTCACGAAACACCTTGGTGAGTGCGGCGATTTCTATCGGATCACCCAGCTTGGTTCCGGTGCCGTGGGCTTCAAGATAACTGACATGCCGCGCATCCACGTCAGCGTCGGCCAGCGCATGACGGATCGCCAAAGCCTGGGCTTGCGGATTGGGCACGGTGTAGCCATTGGTTTTGCCACCATGGCTCAGCGCGGTGCCGCGGATGACGCCATAGATCAGGTTCCCGTCACGCTCGGCATCCGCCAGCCGCTTGAGCAGAACAACGCCCACGCCTTCGCCGGGAATATATCCATCGCCCCCGTCGCCAAAGCTCTGGCACTGCCCGGTACCGGACAAAAACTGGCCAGCGCTGAGCATCAGGTATTTGTTGGGATGTATCGTTACGTTGACGCCGCCAGCAATGCCCAGGGCGGTGTTGCCCAACCGCAGATCCTGGCAAGCCAGGTGGATCGCCGTCAGCGACGACGAGCACATGGTGTCGACCACCATGCTGGGCCCATGCAAGTTCAAAAAGTAGGACACCCGATTCGCGATGCTAGCGGGGTTGCTGGCAAAACCCGTGCGCCGTCCCTGCAGGCTGGCCTCGGCGCCCAGCAACTGGTATTCGCCGTACATGACACCGGCGTAAACGCCCACCGCCCCCGGCGTGTTGTTGCAGTTCACGCCCTGCAACGCGGCCCGGGTGTAGCCGGCATCCTCTATCGCCATCCAGGCGTATTGCAGGAACAAGCGCTCCTGCGGATCCAGGATTTCCGCTTCGACCGGCGAGATATTAAAAAAACGCGCGTCGAATTCGTCCACGCCCTCAATGAATCCGCCCCACTTGCTGTAGTGACTACCCGCTGCCGTGCGATCAGCGCTGTAGTATTCCCTCCAATCCCAACGCGTTGCGGGTACCTCGGTGATGCAATCTTTACCATCGCGCAAATTGCGCCAAAACGCCTGCAGATCGCGGGATTCCGGATACCGTCCCGACAAGCCCACGATGGCGATGGGCTCGCCCACCCGCGCGCTATCTCGTGTCTCGGTACGAACGGCCGAAACCGCCGCACGGCGGCCGCGTCGCAGGCTGGCATTGCCCCTGCGCACCACCGAAGCATCCTGTATCTGGACGGTGCCCGCTGCCGGCAAGGCTACGTCAGCTCGAAGCCCATCGACTTTTTGCGATAGCGTCGCCACCGCCTGTCCATGTTCCCTGACAAAATAGGACGCCAGATCGCGTATTGTCAGATACTCGAAGAACAGGGTTTTGGGCAAAATACCAAAGGTTTTTTCCAACTGGCGCGTCAAATCCAGCGCCGGAATGGAGTCGACGCCATAGTCCTCTAGCGGCGCCGCGGGATCCACTTTGTCGATCGGCAGTTTCAGCACGGATGCCAATTGCTCGCACAAGAAATCTTCGACGGCGTCCCTCTGCGACTGGCTCGCCTCCATGGGCGCGGCAACAGTGGACGTGCCTTCCCCCGCCACGACATTCGCTACCGTTCCAAACCATCCCAACGTCTGCCGCATCATCGTCACATTGCCGGACATGACCAACGTCTGATCCAGACCGGACGCCAGGCTGCGGTAAAACATCTGCATGCCAGTGGCCGTCGCCATCGCCCGGATACCGGTGGTTTCGTACAGGCCATCACGCCCGGCTGCATCGACCTGCATGCCGCCATCGCGCCACAGGGGCCAGCGAATAGCCTGAGTCAAACCGTGACGCAGCCCTTGCGCGACCAATCGGTTGCGCTGTGCCGCGAACGTATCCAGAAAGCCATTGGCCGCGGCATAATCGGCTTGGCCCAGATTGCCTACCGCCGCGCTCAGCGATGAGAACAGAACAAAGAAATCCAGTTCGAGCGCTTGCGTTGCCTGGTCCAGATAATGTGTACCGTGGACTTTTGGCGCCAGCACGCGGCCAAACTCCTCGTCGGATTTCTTCAAGACAAAGCTATCGGCAGTCATGCCCGCGCTATGGATGATGCCGTTGATCTGCCGGTATTCTTCTCGGATCGCCGTGAATTGGCTATCGATCTGCTCGGGCGAGGCCAGATCCAGCTGGCGATACTCGACGGCACCCGCCGCCTGCAACCCAGCCAACAATGCCGACTTCTCCGGCGATGCGGCCACTTCGTCTGGCGCAGATCTGCCCGTCAGAACGAGCCGCGCGCTGGGCACATGGGCCAGGATTTCCCTGGCGAACAACACACCCAGGCCGCCCAACCCGCCAGTCAGTAGGTAAATACCGTGCTCTTTGAAAAGCCCTGCCGGCGCCACCGATGTGCCCAACGTGGGGTCGAGCATGTGCCACCCCTGGACAGTTCGCATACCTTGCGCATACCTGACCACGGTATCGTGCGCATGACTGCGCTCACGCAGCAACAGCGCGGCCAGCGCTTCCTCGCCGATGGCGGGGTCGACAAACACCACCTGCCCCGTCACCTGCGGATGCTCGAGATGAATGCTCTTGAACAATCCGGCCAAACCCGCATGCACCAAGTATTCTTCGGTATTGGGCAACACCAGCTGGATCACGCACAAGGCCCGCGGCCGCTGGCGAATCAGCGCTGCAGCCCGCGCGAAGCAGGCCTGCGCCAACAATCGATACTGATCCGCGCTATTGCTCGGCGTCTCGGCGTCTTGCAGCGTCACGCCGTCGGTCGCCAGGCTTTGCGCGCGAATGCCGGGCAGCCCACATAGCATCACGTGCGGCTCGCCGGGAGCTCGGTCCTGCAGGGCTATCGGACGATCGTTCCAGACCTGGGTCGCGAACAAGACGCCGGGCCGATCGTGCCCCGTTGACCGTGGCACGAAGCCACGCATTTGTACGCACACATTGCCGTCAACATCGCACAGATCGATATCCAGGCTATGCGCGCCCTCAACCTGACCACCTGGCGCAAACCTTGCCCACACCTGCATTTGCGCCTGGCATGGCGCGAGCGTGCGCAAGCTTTGCAGCGCAAACGGAACGATCGGCGCCAACGGCAGTTCGTCCAGATCGAACAACAACGTGGTTGCCGCCTGGAACGCACCATCCATCAAGGCCGGATGCAGGCCGTAATCGGCCAGACTGCCGGCGAGGGCCGATGGCAGGTCCAGTCGCGCCAACACTTGCCCTTCGCCACGCATAATGCAAGCCAGCGAACGGTGACCGGGGCCATAGTGCAGCCCCATGCGCGAGAATGCATCATAAATGGCGTCGGCAGTCCAGATACCGTCCCGCATGGAGGCGGTCAGCGCCGCGATGTCGATAGACTCGACTGGCGCGCCGTCACCGATACGGCAACGACCCTGACCGTGCACCGTATCATCCTGGGTATAAATCTCAAAGTCGATAACAGCCGGGGCACCCTCGCCCACCTCATGCTCAGCAAGTGCAATATGCAGCGGCGTGGCTTGAACCACGCTCAGCGGCTGCGGCCACACCACGTCGCGTAGTTCGATGCCGGCCTGATAGTCCTCCGGTGCCGCCAACTGCAGGGCGGCACGCGCCACTTCCAGGTAGGCGACGCCGGGCAGGACTTTCACCACCGCCCTGTCGGCTCCCTGTAGCAACGAGACACAATGATCCTTGAGGAAAAACTCGTCTCCAGTCAAGGTCGTGCTGTAGCGCTGCTCCCGAAGGTCCGAGGTATTTTCAAGCGACAGCGGCCGCGTCGTCGACAGCGTGGCCACAGCCCCCAGCTCCGCCCAATAGCGCTCGCGAGCGAATACATAGGTGGGCAGGCTGATCCGCCTGGGCTTTGTTCCCCCATGCATAGAAGACCAATCCACCTGCTCTCCCGCGCTCCATTGCGCCGCCAACTGGCCGGCGGGATGCTCCGGCATAGCCACCGCTGTGCCGTTGATGAACGCCTCCAGCGCGCCATTCAGTTCGTCGATGGAGGCCACCACGAAGGCAACGCGGCGAGGCATCGCCACACGGCCTACTTGCAGGGTATACGCCAGGTCCTGCAGATCGACGCTGGTGCGGCTGTCATCCCACGCCGACACGAATACCGCCAAACGCTGCGCATAAGCGCGCAAACTACTATCGTCTCTCGCCGAGAGCGGAACCACAAAAGGTCCCTTAGCGGCCTTGCGAGCCACCACCCGAGCCGGGCGATAGGACGCCAGCACCACGAAGGCATTAGTGCCGCCCACGCCCAGGCTATTGACCAAGGCCACGCGCGGCTTACGCCGCTCTCCCCAGGTCTGGGCTTCGCGATTCATGTAGAACGGCGTGTTCTCGAAGTGGATACGCGGGTTCGGTGTCGAATAGTTCACCGTAGGCGGAATCACCCCGGTCTCGACTGCCAGCACCGCCTTGATAAAGCCGGTAATGCCGGCGGCCGCTTCCAAGTGACCAATATTGGATTTAACCGCGCCCAACGCGCAGTAGGACTTCTTGTCGGTGTCTTCCCTGAAGGCGGCCGACAACGCTTTGACCTCTTCCGGATCGCCCATTGCGGTACCCGTGCCGTGCGACTCCACAAACCCGACGGCGTCTGCGGCGATACCGGCGGTCTTGAGGGCGGCTCGGACGCAAGCTATCTGCCCGCGGGCACTGCTGGCCGCGTAGCTCATCTTGCCCTTGCCATCGTTGACGATGGCCGAGCCCTTGAGCACTGCATAAATATGATCGCCGTCGCGCACGGCGTCGGCCAGCCGCTTGACGAGCACCAGGCCAAGACCGCTACCGAACACGACGCCATCCGCCTCGGCGTCAAAAGCGCTGAGTCGGCCGGATTTCGAGAAAATGTGCCCAGGCTTGTAGTAATACCCCTGAGCATGAGGCACGCGTATGGTGACGCCACCGGCCAGCGCCATGTCGCATTCGCCAGACAGCAAGCTCGAACGCGCCTGGTGCAAAGCCACTAGCGAAGTCGAGCATGCGGTTTGCACCGTCATGCTGGGCCCGGTCAGGTTCAGCTTGTAGGAAATATAGGTGGAAAGAAAATCCTTGTCGTTGCCGAGGTGGGTAGGGCTGACGGTGAAGTGGTCAAAATCAGGATTGCGATTCATGAAGTGCGACAGATAACCCGTCGTCACCCCGCCACCGCCCGTAAAAACGCCCACATTTTGCGCACTATGTGTGGCGTAGCCCGCATCTTCCAGGGCTTCCCACGCACACTGCAACAGCAGCCGCAACTGTGGATCCATCAGTTCCGCATCACGCGGCGATATCTTGAAGAAGCCGGGATCGAACTTGTCGACATCATCTAGCGGCGCGGCCGCCTTCACGTACGACGCATCCGCGATGTCCTCGTCGCCTACCCCCGCGAGCCGCAGCTCCTCGTCAGAGAGTTGACGAATACTCTGTTGCCCAGCGCACAGATTGCTCCAGAACCCGGAAACACTGTTCGCCCCCGGAAACCGGCCCGCCATACCGATCACCGCAACATCGTCAGCTTTGATACCCATGCTTCTCTATCTCATAAAAATCAGTGGCGGGCACCCGTGCCCGGCCCGCAGACAATCCACGGCTAGCGCGCGCTCTCCAGACAGCGTCCATACACGGAGTGCAGATCGCCAAACGTTCGCACGTCGGTGATCATGACGTCCTCATCGGCAAAAGGATCGACGCCCAATTCCTCTTCCAAATTGGCGATCAAGGTCGCCACCATCATGGAGGTAAACCCCAGTTCGTCGACGATGGCCGTGTCATCCGAAATAAGCGTGACTTCCAGACCATGCTCCTGCGCAACCATTCTCACCACGCGCTCGACCTGCTCTCTAGTGTTGATATCCATTTCCAGACACTCCCCTGTTCAAACTGTCAGGCCGCCGTCGACCACAATGGTCTGGCCTGTGATAAACCGCGATTCATCGGACAACAGAAACCGGATTGCCGATGCCACATCTCCCACCGTGCCAAGCCGATTCAAGGGCGTCTGGCGTACGATGCGTCTTTTCTGTTTTTCAGTAAGCTCAGCCGTCATCTCGGTCTCCATGAAACCCGGCGCCACGGAGTTGACGCGGATGCCGATCGAGCCGACTTCCTTGGCCAGTCCGCGGGTGAACCCATCCAGCGCCGCCTTGGTCGCGCCATAGGCCGCGACCCCTTTGAAGCCGCGTACACCCACCACCGATGACACGTTGACGATCGCCCCGCCGCCGCCCACCAGCATGTGCTTGACGCAAGCCTGAGCCAGACGAATGGAGCCATCCAGGTTGACCTGGATCATGCGCGAGATTTCGCTGTTCTTCATCATAGTCAGCAGGCCTTCGTTGGCCATGCCCGCGCTATTGACCAGATAGCCGCAACGTCCCAGCTCTTTCTTGACGTTGCGCAGAAAATTCACGATTTGGCTCTGATCAGCGACGTCCACCGATTGCCAATACATGCGCCCCGGCACGCTGGCCATCAAGTCGTCCAGTTCCGTCGTACGCTTGCGGCTGAATGTCGCGACGGCATAGCCCTCTTGCACCAACATGCTGCAAATGCCCAGACCGAGCCCCCTACTGCCGCCGCTGACGACAGCCACTTTTTGTTTGTTTTTTGCCATGAAAACTCCAGATGAATCAGGGCACGGCCGGCGTTGCGGCTTTGCTCTTGCGAATCTTTTTGAACCGGTCTCCCACCAGAGTGTCTGCCCTGGCAAGCGTAATTAGCCCGGGGATCTTGAACGGCGCCAACCGTCCGCGACAAGCGTCTACCACCCGCTTGCGAAACGCAGCGGCGTCCTCGGGCTGTGCGAGCACGAACTCGGCCCACACGATCTGGCCAAGAACGGGACTGGGCTTGTTGCGCACGATGACATCGCGCACATTGTCCAGCGTCAGCAGAAAGCTCTCGACCTCTATCGGAAACACCTTCTCGCCGCCGACGTTGATGATTTCAGACTCACGTCCCAGTATCTGGACGTACTCGCCGTCCACCGCCACTTTGTCGCCGGTGTCATACCAGCCGTCGGCATCGAACGGGCTGGGCGCGTTGAGATAGCCCAGCATGGCGCTTGCGCTCTTGATCCACAGGGTGCCATTCTGTACCTTTACTTCATAGCCGGCGCCGCCTATCTTCATCCACCGGGAAGAAGAATCCTTGGATTGAGTAGCGAGGATGCCCAGCTCCGACAAGCCATAGGTCTGCTTGAGCACAACGCCGGGAAACGCCCGATGCAGGCCAACCAGCGTGGATTCCGGCATCGCCTCGGTGCCGTAGGTAATCACCTTGAGCGAGGACAAATCGTAGTCGCGATAAACACCGGACATCAGCAACATCGTCAAAAATGACGGTGTCGTCGGCAGTAGCTCTACCGCGTTCGTTTCCACGCAGGCACAAATCTCGGCAGCCTGACGTCCCCCACAGGTCACAACAGTGCCGCCATTCAGAATCACGGAAAACAGGGTATTCAGCCCGCCGATGTGATCCAGCTTCAGGAACAGCAACGTGCGAAACCCGTTGCGCGCCTTGCTCCGAAACTTCTCTACCATGCGCTCGAAATCGAGCAATACCGCCTTGCTTTTGCCCGTGCTACCAGACGTGAAAATCACAAACCCGGGCTTGTGGTGTGCTACCAGCTGATTCAACAGCGGCGACACCTCGCCGCTGAACGCCAGATCGTGGCACGTGGCCTGCGTTGCGCCCCCAACCACACGGATCAGGCGGGTGGCACAAACGATGTCCAATCTTTCGTCCAATACGCTGGCTTCGTCATCAGGCAACGGAACGACGACGCAACCGTTACCGATCAGGGCCACGATCAGTGCCACCACCTCAATGTGATAATCAGCGACAAGACCGATCCGCTCACCTGGCGCGATTCTCCATTGATCCAGGACATCGCGCCAATGCGCGATGCGCTCAACAAAGCCGGCGTAGGTCAACGTAGCCGCATCCCCCTCGGCTATGGCCCGGCCATCGAACTGATGAAGCCGCTCCGTCATCCATTCCATTGCTGCCACCCTCGTCTTTTTCAGTTCTCGCCGTACTCACGGATATCCTCGACCACCGCGTTCTTGTAGCGGTCCTTGTCGAGAATGCTCTGCATATCGCGCAACACCTGGAACGTACCCTCGGTCAACGCGAAATTCGTGAAAAAATAAGGCAGCCCGCCCAGGTCGGTGTCCTGCATGAAGTCGATCTCGAGCTTGCCGTTGGGCAATGGCGTCAACTTCCAGTGATTGTGCAAGTGCGTAACGCGCACGCAGCACTCATCACGCGGCAGTCTGTTGGGCGCGGCGATGACGTTAACGTCGACCTGGTTGTTTCCGGGCTGCTGATTGCGCTCGGCAAACAACACATAATCCCGCGTCTTCAGCCCAGGAATATCGAACTTGTACCGGACATAGGTCGCGGCGCGCCCCTTCACGCTAGGGATCTGGTCCAGACGCTTTTCGTCGTAGCAAAACGCGTCGACGCAGCTATCGAGGTCTTCGATCAGCGTCATCATGCCGGCCAACCTGGAATCGACTTCGACCAGGCCACGTACCCGTACCAGGCCGGATCCCGGCGTCTTGAGCGTCCACAGTTTGACGCCGTTTTCGTCCTTTGCCAGCTCCCACTCGTTCGAACCCGAAGCGCGCCAGACAAAATGAGCAACCAAGGCAATGACAGCAAGCGCCAGCACGATGTATCCCAGGACTCGCAGGATGCGCCTTCTTTTTCGGGGCGGCGCCGATGTCGCGGCGACGCGCGTATCCTCGGGAGAGTTCAGAGCTTGTTCCATGGTGACTCCGTGATAGAGATGGGGTAAAAAAAATAGGGAGACAAGCGAGCCGGCAAGCCCGCTTAAATTTGCGTGGACAAATGTCGAGATAAATATTTGCCCAGGCAGACGAGGGTGAGCGTAGGCGGGACCCGCAATGCTTCCGGAATGATCGACCCGTCGCAAACGTGCAGATTGCGATAAGGAGTCTCCAACTGGCTGTCGATGTGTTCGTTGATGCGAACCATGCCGCCCACGCGACCCGCTGCGGTCACGCCAAAGTCAACGATGTGGCGAGCGCCTGCATGCTTGAGAATCTCGACGGCACGACGCCGGCCCTTGTCCAGTTTTGCCTGGTCTGCGACGCTGATCTGCTTGCGAAATCGGCCATCGTCGGTGAGTTCGCCGCCAAACTCATCTTTGACCTTGACGCCGATGCCCAGGGTTTTCGGAAACGAAAAAAGATGACGAAAATTCAAACCGCCCAACATCATCGGACCATGGATGGGACGCGGAATATTGGCGTCGCCCAGTTCAATACCGTCGTCGTCCATGCAGCCCATACTGCCGACAAAGCCGCTGATGCCCTGCATATCGGGAACCAGGCCATAGATCGCATAGCCCGGATTGCACACGAAGCCGCGATCGCCCACGTCACGCAACCCGCTGTCGCGCAAAATCCCCGGCGTGGCAAGCTCGCCGGCCGCCAGCACGATTTTCTTGCCGAAGGCCCTTCTCTGCCTCGACCGCCACAGGCCATTTTTCTCGTGATATTCAACGCCAACAGCGATGCCGTCCTCGACCAGGATGCGGTCCACCGTGGCACGCGTCGTCAACACCGCCCCATCGTCGAGAGCCGACTCCACCAGGCTACGCGCCTTCCATTTGGCATCGTAGCTATAGCCGCCGTGGCAACGCGACCAATCAACCAGCATGTCGTACTTCCCCCAGACGTGTCCCAGCGTATTGGCGCTGTCGCGCAAGCGGCTTGCCTGCGGCGTGAGCAATTCGTCCGGTATGGGCGCGATCGGCAACTGGGCCTTGACCTCGGCCAGGGCCCACGAAAGATCAATGCCCAGGGCAGAAAAAATGTCCAGATCGGGGTAGCCAACGACGCCAAAATACATGCCGGTAGAGCCACCTGTGGTGATCGCGCGCACCGTGGAGAGTCGACCCTTGCCCAGCTTGACCTCCTGCGCGATGGCGAGAATGCCGGCAAGGGTTTCGCGCAAGACCACCGTCTCCCCCTTCTCCAGGATCAAGACCTTCTTTTTGCTCCGGCTGAGTTCGCTGGCGATGGTGGCGCCTGCCGTACCTGAGCCAACAATGATGGCGTCGTACTCATCATGTCGGTCGTTGCTGTTCATGCGTGAGATCTCGATTGAGGGGCGTTCAGAACCTGTACTCCGCCCGCAACACCACCTGGTGCATATCACGGAACGGATACAGGGCGTTGTTTTCGTCGGGTACCGCCAACGCGTGCAAATCCAGGCTGTAGGTCAGGTTGTCGCTCCACTTGTATGCGGTGCGGATCGATGTCTGGATACTGGTGTACGGTTGGGTGAACACCGTCAACCAACTCACCGACAACATGTCATTCAAGAAGAACAAATTGGCGTCCAGCACCAGCGAGGTGGTATCGCGCGGGATGCCCGTTATGCTGCTATCCCAATCCACAACATGGCTGTTGACCACCTCCATGCCTATCGTGTTAGAGCCGCCCAGCGAATACGTAAAACCTAGCGCCGCGTCGATTACGTCCTTTTCAACAAGTTGATAGTTGGCATCGCTGAACAGCCGGCCCGACTTGTATGCCAACTCGCCGCGGTATAGAAACTTTCCGCTGGCATAGTTAAATGCACCGCCTACCATGCCGATGCGATTTGCCAGACGCGTCATATGGAGACGGCCATCGGCATCCACGCCGTCGTAGCGCATGGCATAGTCGTTGTCGATCAGGCTGGCCGCCATTAAGCTGACATCGCTTCCGCTGTATGCCTTGCGCCAGCGCATGCCGTACTCATTGCGATCACTGCCCACGACATCATGAACATAGGCCTGTCCATCGAACGGATCCAGGTAGTACGCCGTATCTTCATCGGCATACTTGTTGAACCGCGGCCGCGGCACATAAAAAGCCGTAAAGTCACCCAACGATGAAAAATGATCCACGCTCAGCATGAACTGTCCCAGGCGCGATTCCTCTAGGGGAACCAGGAATAGCTCAGACAAATTTCTTGGGCTGACCTCATCGGTAATCGCGCCAGCCTGAGACTCACCCCAGATCATGCGCTGTACGCCCAGCCGGAAGGCCGTCTGGCCATCTGGCCGGCTGTACTGCACAAAAGCTTCCGGTGTACTGTTCTCAAAGTAGACCGTCCGGTCAAGCGCCTCAGCTCGATGATCTTGACTCCAATACACGTTTTGCTTGGTGTCCAGCCGCACATAGAGGTTGTTGCTGAAAAATTTCGAGTACTCAAAGCGGATCCAGCTTCGGTTGTTCACCAGTTCCGACCAATCGTTGGTGAGCGCCGACAACTCATACCCCAGCGTGAAACGGTAGGCATTGGGCGCGATATCGCTGGTTTCCGGAGCCTCCAACCCCAGCCCGCCAGGCGCGCTCAAATTCAGGTTCGACAAGTCCAGCGGTTGCGTCATATCCAGACTAGGCGAGGTATCCGTCGCCGAATCGGATTCCTGCGCCAATCCCTGTGCACTCAGCAGGACGCCAAATAGCAGCGCCGTACAGCGTCCCTTCATTGGCTGGCCGGCTCGACGTTCAAAGCCGCACGGAACTGGGCAAGATTACGCTCTCGGAACGAGAAATCCGTGAGCGCGCGCTGCGTGAGAAACTCGTCGTTGACCGGAATGTTGTGGCGCATCGACAGCTTTGCCATCTGGCTGATGCGGGACGTGGTCAGATTGTTCATGATGGCGATTGTCGTGACATACACGCCATCGACTTCCTTGATACCGGATTGCGTGCGCTGCTTGTGCACCTTGGCGCCGCGATACAGATCTTCCTTGAGGGTCAGATAGGTTTTCTTGTCGATCCAGGCAACGACCTTGGTGTAGGACGTGGTCCTGGCTTTTTCCGGTGTCGGCAACAACTCGATCACCCAGGCGTCCCGGCCGTCCTGTTTGACTTCATCGAGAATCTTGTAGGTGTATTCATATACCTTGCGGGCTTCGGGGTTCTCTGTGCTTTCCACCGAAAATTCCGAGCCGAACACACTCCCCGCCTCGTCGTCGTTGGCAATGACGCGATTGATCTTTCCCAGCGCCGGCAGGTAAATCCAATTGTCGTTGGCGCGGCCTCGTTCACCGTATTCGTAAACCAGCAGGCTGGTGCCGCGATCACTGATGGGATCGCGCTGGATGGACAGCGAATTGTCGTAGAACAGGCCATTTTCGATTCTGACCTTCTTGGTGTTTTCCGCCACCACCTCGCGCGGTCTCTCGGTACATTGGACGCTGCCCTTGACCACGGTGTACTTGCAGGTCGTGATCTTTACAAACGCGAGCTGGGTGTCGAAACTTTTACGCGTCGCATGGTCGACCTTTTCCATGATGGCCTGGGCAGACTCTTCGGCCGCAACGCCAAGAACGGGGACCAATGCCATGGAGAACGCAAAGGCACGCAGTTTCGTCGAGATAAAAGCCATAATTTCCTCAAGAGATCAAAAACGGACTCCCTCGCGTCGGGGCAAGGCATGCCTCGACGCGCCCGTTCAGGGTTCCACGCCGGACGCGGAAAGATTGGCGTTGGCGGACTGGGAGGCACTTGTCCTTTCGCGGGGAAAGGTCAAATGGAAAACCAGGATCAACGCGGGAAGCAGGAACAAATCATTCAATAGGCCCATCAGAATGGCCGCAAAACCAAATGTCCCCAGATTCGACGCACCGGCATCGGCGGCAAACGCCATGACGCCAAAGCCCAGGCCCAGCACGGCGGTGGTGAACGCCACCGAATGGCCGGTCTCCCGGATGGTGACGTCCAGAGCCTTGCGGATATCGCCTAGCAACTCGTACTCGCTGCGATAGCGGGTGATGAAGTGGACGGTGTCATCGATGGCGATACCGATGATGATGGGCGCGATCATCATGGTGGTAATGTCCAGCGGTATGCCCAACAAGCCCAGTGCCCCGTAGGCAAGCAACGCCGGAATCAGGTTGGGTACCAGCGCGATAATCCCCGCCTTCACGGTGCCGAAAATCAGCAGCAACATAATGCTGACCAACACCAGGGCAAGGCCGAAGCTTTGCAACTCGCCCGTGGTCAGCATGTCGGAGCCCTGCATCATCAGGGGCAACATGCCGGTGATAGCCACCATGGCGTTGGGATATTTTTGCTGGATCTGCGCGGCCGCCTGATCGATCTCCACCTGCATGGCCTCCCATGCTTCGGTGTACTGATGCGAACCCCGGTTGTAAAGGCGCACACTGATCCGCGCACGGTCATAATTGTCCGCGACCATGCGGCGGCGGTCTTCCGGATTCGACTGATTGAACAGGAATAGCGTCTGCGACACCTCGTTGACAGTGTCAGGCACCCTGTATTTGTCTTCCTGCCCCAGGTGCAACACCTGATACGACTCCTTGACGGTGTTGACGACCGAGGTCGTTCTCACGATCAGGTCAGGGTGCTGCTGTTCCAGCGTCGCCTGAAGTTTCTCTATCGTCTTGAGCACGAAAGGATCGTGAAAGCCATTGATCTCATCCAGATCGATATAGATCTCCATGCTCTGCGCGCCCATCATGTTGGCGTCGACCAGGCGCACGCTCTGCCGTATCTTTGAATCCTGGGGAAATGTCCCTACGGGGTCCGTATCCACCACGGTTTGAGAAGCGCCATAAATGCACAGCGCAAATATCGCCATGAACACGGCAATGATGGATTTTGGACGTTTCTCGACTGCCGGTAACACGCCTTCCAATTTGCGCGACAGCCATTCGGAGATATTCGGCAGCCAACTGCCGCGCTTGCCCGCCTTATCTGCGGTCGTCGATGTTTTGGGCGTCCACAGGTCCAGCATCAGCGGCAGCAGATACACCGAAAAAAAGAACGGCAAGCTGACGCCCAGCACACACATGAAGGCGAAAACCTGTATGGGTACGATGGGGGTGATACTCAATGCAGCCACCGCCACCGCATTGGCGACGGTCGTCAGCAAACACGCCACGCCCACGTGTCGAAAACCGTGACGCAAGGCTTCCCTGTGGTCCAGACCGTTACGTCGCGAAGTCAGGTAAGCCGACATGACATGAACCGTGTCGGCCACGCCTAGCGCCAGTGCCAACATCACCGCCACCATCACAAATCCGGTAATGGGTAAACCCAGCCACGCGGTAATGCCCACCATCCAGACCGTACTCAACACAACGATAGAGATCGGCCAGACCACCGCGCTGAAAGAACGGAACAACACCCATAGCAGGACCATGATGATGATCAGGGCCACCATATTGAGCACGCCCATCTCCGAGATCATCGCCACGTTGTACTCGGCGGCGGCGGTACTACCCACAGGGTAGTACTCGAAATGATCTGCGTATTCGGGCTTGTTCAGAATAAGCTCGACCTCATCCATCAACGCGACGTAGTCCGCCAGGTCGGTTGATTTGAACTGCGGCCGTTGCTGCGCATAGCCTCCCTCGGCAGGCGCGTCGAACGACAAGCTTTCCACGGAAACCGGTCCGGACGCCTGCGCCGCCTCCAGCGGAATCGCGCCGAAGTCGGTTTCTATGATCATGCCGCCGTATTTGTAGTCCTTGGAGAAATACTGCAGGGGAAAACTACGCTGGGATTCCGCTACCTCGCGTACCCGCTTCCGCCCCGCCTCGGTGTCCGGCACCTTGTCCCCAACCAGGCGCCTGGAACGCAGCGAGCCGTCCTCGGCATACGTCACCCGGGCGTTGATCAACGAATTGACCTTGACCACGTGCTGCAACGCGGACCCCTCTACTGCCTGCGCCTCGGTCACGCGCTGTTCAATCTCCTGCTGCAGTTTCAACAGGGTGGCAAGCGACTGGTCCGAGAATACGTCGCCATCCTTGGGTTCATAGACGACGTACAAATGATCATCACTGCCGAAGTCATGGTGGAACCAGTCGAACGCAACAATGAGCGGATCATTCTTGTCGAACCAGCCTTCGATGGAAGTGTCGAACTTCACCTTACCCATTCCTGCGACCAAGAACACCGTCGCGGCAATGAACAGAATCCAGACCAGACGCTTGCGTCGCAGCACCTTGTCAGGAACCTGCGAGAAATATTGCGCCAACCAATTCATAAGGCGTTTCATCGACTATTCCAGAGGGAGAGAGAGATTCCAGAACGCACCAGCTGCGTCGGCGCCTCGCGAGAACGCGCCGGGCTGCTGCCGTATTCCAATTAATGCGAGCGTGTTTCGCCGTGGCGACCGGCCCACCCTAGGCCCGGTCGTGGCTCAGTAGCGTGAGCCGGTCCTATGCGACGGCTGCCGTGCGATCCTTGCCTTTGCGCGAGGATTTGGCGAGGATGGGATTCAGATGCCGTGCCACCACACCGATGGGATCTTTTTCCAAGAGGTTGAAGTGGTCCGCGGCGATTTCGCACACCTGCAACCGGGCGGAAATCAAGGCATTCCAGCCATAATCGTCCGGCACATCACCAAAACCCTGATTGGCGCGATACAGGACAACCTCCACTTCGCCGGACAAGGGCACCGGCTCGTAACTGCGACACGCGACTTCACTGGCGGTGGCCACCTCAAATGTCGCGACAAACTGCCGCTTGGGAAGATCCAGCCCCAATCCGACGGCATAGTCGTACAAGTACTCGGCCCGACCCTCCAGCGGCACGGCCTGCAAGGTCGCCACGTCCATGCTGGAAGTCGCACCCAACGAAGCGATGAAGTGATTGAACACCGCAATCGTCATCGATTCCATTGGTTCCCTACTCAGCAATGGCGGGGCCAGCGAATCGAGCAGCACCAGCTTCTCCACGGTTTCGCCGGCAGCCATCAACTGCCTGGCCATATCGAACGCGACGATACCGCCGTTGGAATAGCCCAACAGGCGATAAGGCCCCGACGGATGGGCCGTACGCAGGATCTGGACGTTCAGGCCGGCCATTTCCTCAACCGACGTCAGCGGCGCCGCACCATCCAGCCCTACGGGGTCAAAGCAATAAAACGGCTGGCGAGTTCCCAGCGCATGGCTGATCTGTTGCAGCGACAGCGCATTGCCGCCGGCACCCGGCACCGCAAACAGCGGCGTCCGGTCACCCTTGAGCTGCAACCCGATGAGTATCTCGGCCGGAGACGCCACCGTTGTGGCCGGCAGTGCGCTCGCCGCGGCCCGCACATGGGCGGGATCCGGCTCGTCGGCGCTCACCAGCATGGCGTCCATCATGTCGGCGTGGGTGCGCGCCAGATACGTCGCCAACGAGCTGATGTCGGGATTCTGGAAAATCACGCTAGGCGAAAGATTCGTCTGCAGCATCTGATCGACCTTGATGATCATCTCGGCGATGCCGATTGAACTCATGCCCAGCTCGATAAAGTCGATGTCCAGCGACACATCATCTATCGGTTGATGCAGCCGAAGGGCGATCTCCTGGCGCAGGAACAACGTCATCTTCTCTTCACCGCTCAGTCCGCTTTCATCGGTCTGCACGTCGGCCTGCTCAGAAGGAAAGTAGAAATACCACTGCGTGGGCACGGCGGAAGACAGCTCGGTGGCCATGTCGGGTTCCGCGGCGGCCGGTGCCTGGTGCACCACCCTTTTTACGTCGCTTTCGAGGGTAGCGGCCATCTCGATATCCACCCAGTGCCGGATGCGCGCAAAGGGATACGTCGGCAAGTTGACGCGCCGACGGGCCGGCCGCGACCAGATCGTCGCCCATGGAACGTCCACGCCATTCACCCACAATTGCGCCATCTGCGCCCACTGCCCTGATTGCTGGCTGTGCGTCAGCTGCATGCGTACCATGTCCGGCGTAATCAGCCCGGCCAGAGGGTTGCGCGCGGCCGCGTCCAGCCTGCCATCGTAGATGCCCTTGCGTTCCAGGCCGAGTCCGTCCTTGATGCCAGCCTTCATCACCTGCCTGAGCTTGTCCAGCAGCTCGGTGCGCGACGTTGCCACCACAGCCAAACGTTGTGCCAGGGGCTCTCTGCCGGTCTGGGCCGTATAGATCAGGTCGTCGAAGGCATCTGTCACCGTTTCGTCGGCTAGGTATTCAATGTATTTGCCAACATAAACGCCCAGTCTGGCGGCGTTCTTCGCCGATAACACGAACAACTGACGCTCGCCCGTAGATGCGCCCGGGCTGGATAACGCCGCCATGTGCTCTTCAAGCAGAATGTGGAGGTTGGTGCCGCTATCGGCAAACGAATTGACACCGGCGCGGATCGGGCGGTCCTGCTCGCCACGGATCTCGTCGAACGCGATCTCGGTGTCGGCAATGTACAGTGGGTGCGACGCCTGATGCACGTCCAGAAAGGTATTGACCTTCTTCACGGATATCGTCGCGGGGAAACGCTTGTGATGCAGCGCCAACGCCAGCTTGATGACATTGGCCACGCCGCTGACGGGCTCGGTGTTGCCGATGTTGCCCTTGACGCTGCCCAGCGCCACATGCTTTTTGCCGGCCGAACTACCTGCGAAGGCAGCCTTGACGCCTTCATACTCGAACGAGTCCGCCCACTTGCTGGCGTAGCCATCCACCTCGACGTAATCGATGCTCTCGAGATCGACCTTGGCGCGCTCATAGCAATCCCGCAGCGCGGCCGTAATCGCTTCGTGCTTCACCTCGGAAATATTGCGCGCGGCGCCACGATGGTTCTCGTGTACCGCCCGGATCACGGCATAAATGCGGTCGCCATCGCGTTCGGCATCGGCCAGGCGCTTGAGGACCACCAGGCCCACACCCTCGCCACGCGTGAATCCCTTGGCATCATCGTCGAACACGCCACTGGTGCCATCCGGCGAAAGAATGCCGTACTGCGACGCGGCGACGTAGTCTCCGGCGAACAGGTTGAGCGATGCGCCGCCGGCGATCGCCACGTCGCTTTCCCCATTCAACAACGAGGAATAGGCCTGGTTGATGGCGACAGCGGACGACGCGCAATTGACGTTGTACGACTCGCTCGGCCCACACAGATCAAAAGTGTGCGATATGCGATTGGCCAGGTAATAGGAGGGACTGGACGAACTGAACAGCGGCCCTTTAGTGAAGTCCTGGTTGTTCAATCGGCGCAGATGGTGCTCGTATTCACCATACTCGTAGCCGATAAAGACACCCGTGCGAGAGCCAGACAGGCTTTTCATGTTGATGCCGGCGTCTTCGACCGCGTGATAGGCCTCTTCCAGTAACAGGCGTAGTTGGGGATCGATGGAAGCCGCCTCTTCGGCAGGAATGCCGAAGAACTCCGCGTCGAAGCAATCCACCTGATCAAGGAGCGCGCCCCATTTTGACACCGTCTTGCCCGGCGCGACTTCCTCGGCGTAATAGTCCTCCCAGTTCCAGCGCGCCTGGGGGATTTCCCGCACGCTATTCCTGCGTGCCAGCAAATTGGCCCAATACTGCGTCGGATTCTCCGCGTCAGGCAGGCGGCAGCCCAGGCCGACGATGGCAACCCGGGACTTCTTCGTCTCGACGGGATTTTCGCCCAGCCCGTAGTGCCTCATCAGCTCACCGCTATGCTGAGACACCAGCGCGTTCGCCAGTTCCTCTACCGAAGCAAAGCGACGGCCCGATAGATCGATGCCGTAACGCTGCCTGACGTACTCCATGACATGTGGCGGTAGCCCTTGGGTGCTCTGCTCTGACGTCAACACTGGCGTGGCCGCCGTCGCAGCCGCCGTGGGTGCGGCGGATGCACTGAGTTTTTCTTCCAGCAGGCTCTCTATCAAACTCGACAGATCGCGCACAGTCTCGACATCCGAAAATTGCGTGGGGGACAGGGTGACGTCGAATTCCTTCTCGACGTTCTCCATCAACTCCATCACGATCAGCGAATTAATGCCGAAGGTCTCCATGTTGGCGTCGATATCGATCTCTTCGGCCGGCACCTTCAAGGTCGACTCGATCACTCGCAAGATCTCGCTCAGGACATCGATTTCAGCGGTCTTAACCATTTTGGATCACCCTTGCGTGTTGACGCTGCGCAGATCCGCCAGCACCATTTCCATCAAACGGTGAAGCGGGAATTCAGTATCGGAACCACCGGAGATCGACTTCTCGCCGGACGCTGCTGCGCCGGAAATCCGTATCGCGGCGTACTTTTCGGCTGTCGCGGTGCTGGCCTTTTCCGTCATCTCGCTTTCGACAAAAAAGCCATGCTCAAGCAGGGTATCGACACTGCGCCTGAAGCCGTCGACTACCCCGCGAGCGTCCTCATCGGTATGCGCCAGATTAAGAAAATTGTTACCCGACAACGACGTCTCGACGCCGTTTGTCTTCAGCAAAATCATCAGCAGTTCGCGCACGATCCCGTAGGGATCGTGTCCCAGCGACACGCGGAACAGCGAAGTGAAGTATTCAATGCTCAAAGGCACTCGCTTGTCATGACAATAGGCGTTGATGTCGTCACACATCGCCTTGGTCCGGCGATTCAACTGGCCTATCGGGCAAGCGCATGTCAGAGGACTGCATTCGTCGGCAATGCATAGACGCTGCATCTCCTGCATCACCGCCAGGCTGGCCGACACTTTCAGCGAATTCTGCGTATGGGTGCCCGCCATGACCGCCCGTCGCAGGCTGGGCATAGAGGCGTCATCCAGCTCCCACACCCCGCCATCGATATAGTCCATGTACTTCGACAATCCCGCAATGATGCCCGTCGGCATACCGCCGCCAGCCACCTTGCCGTACGTGGCAAGATCGGGCTTGACCTGATAGAAAGCCTCGGCCCCCTTCCGGCCGGCACGAAAGCCGGTGATCATTTCGTCGAAGATCAGGACGATACCCTTCTCCAGCGTCAACGTGCGCAAGGCCTTGACGAACTCATGCGGCTGGCGCGACGGGAAGCGGGACTGAATGGGCTCGGTCAGTACGCAGGCGATGTCGGCTGCGTTTTTTTCGATCAGGGACAAATGGTCCATATCGCCGTAATCGACGATGATCAGTTGATCGGCAAACTCCTGCAGCATGCCCAGGCCGGCCGACAAGGTCGAACCGTCGCGGCCACGCATGGCCAGCACAGTATCGGACAGCCCATGATATGAGCCATCGAAAATCACCACTTTCTTTCTTCCCGTCGCCGCGCGCGCCATGCGCACCGCCCACATCACGGCTTCGGTGCCGCTTTGCGTGTACACCATGCGCTCGTGTCCGGTCAGTTCGCAAAATAGTCTGGCGGCCTCGAACAAGTCCTCGCTATAGCCCACCAAGGGGTAGCCTTGGCCCAGACGCGTCTTCAGGGCTTGCGTGATGAATCCTGCCTGGTGACCAAAGAAGTTGACGCCCTGGTCACCCGTAATGTCCACATATTTATTGCCATCGACATCGTAGAGATAAGCGCCCTCGGCCTTCTCGTAGGTAAGCTGGTATTGCATGGGCTTGAGCGCCCGCTTCAGCCCCGCCACCTTGCGCTGATCGACAAAGTACGCCTGGTGCATCAACGCATTGCGCTTGGACGTCGCCGTGCGCTCGACGAACAGTTCGATCAGTGTCTCGATGAACTGCTTGTTCTGTTCGCTCAGCTCGCCCTCGTGCACCGGCTTGCGCGTCACGGCCAAACGCTTCGGGTGCGCGTCAGGCGGTGCGTCTGCCTCAACGTCGGTGTTCAGTGTCGCCTTGAGCGTAGCTACCACGCGGCTACGCTCGTCCGGAGCCAGCAGATTGACGCGTTGCAACGCGTCCTGCTTGTCGATCTGTTTTCCGAGTATGTGTCCCAACACATCGTCAGCCGAAGTATCCATGTCTTCTCCCTTTACAGGATCTCTTCCAGAGGTTTCCTGAACTCGTCATTCGCCACATTGTCGGCATCAGGTCTTACAGGCGTGTCCGCACGGGACCGATAGACCGCGTCCAGCAGTTGTGAAATTTCCTCATGCTCGACCGGCGCGACCGAGCGGGCGTGGGGGTTCTCGATAGCCACCGACCGCAGCTTGCTGCAAATCGACCCTGCGCTGTCCATGACATCAATATCGACATGGATGACTTCGTCGGAAGGTTTGCTACCCGGTGCATAGCGCAGCCATGCGGTCAGGTCGCCCTGGCATGGCACCAGCATCTCGAGCCGGGCCATGTTTTTCGGCGCAGAGATGAGTTCCGTGTCCGGCTTCATGTCGTGGGCCAACCATTGCGCACCGCCCAGTACCGCATCGAGCAATGCGGGATGCAGGCCGTAGGCCTCGCGATCCTGCTCAAGGATCGTCGGCAAAGCCAACTCCAGCAACGCCTCGCGATGGCCATGAAAGACCCTTCGCACCACTGATAGCGCCGCATCGTCGCCTTGTCGCAGCGCAGCCCTGAACCTCGCCAATGCGGGAGCATCTAGCTCGCCTGCACGCATCAGCGCACGTATATGTGCCGGATCGAGGCGTACCTGTTCGGCCCGCGGTTCGTAGGCGGCAATGCCAGATCCATGCAGACAACGCGATACCTGCCCCGAGGCCCCTTGTTCGTCGCTGTGGATTTCGTACAAAACCTGGCCATTGCCACGCTCAAACAGATCCAGAACCACTTGCTGACTGCCGGTCCCCGACGCCGGCGACGCCCAGTGGACATTGCGCAGCACCATGACGGCGGTGAGATCGGCAGCGGTCTTGGCATGAACAAACGCGGCACGCGCCATTTCCAGCTGGACCGCGGCCGGCATGCGGCGCGAGTCGGAGAACAAGGCGAACTCCCGACCCGTGAAAACCGAGCGGTAATACTGGCGATGCATCGTCGAATCGTTCGCGTGTAGCAACGGATGCAATGCGGCGGCTTGCGTGCGCTCCTTTGCAACGTCTCGCTTGCGCGGTGTAATCCAGTGCCGTTCGCGGGCGAACGGATATGTCGGCAGGCTCAGACGGCGCGGCCTGGCCGTGGTGTGCAATGCAGCCCAGTCAATCGTCGCGCCCTTGACCCAGGCGCGGGCCAAGCGTGCATAATCGCGCGACGCAATCCAACCGGCGATGTCTTTGGCGCTATCCGCGTCCACCGTCGCGACGCTGGTCAGGCCGCGTTCATTGCGACGATAGCGGCTCACTTGTGCATGGTGAAAGTTATCAGGCAGTTCCGCGCCATCGGCAACGGCGACAAGCCCCGTCACCAATTGCTCGACGGAATCGACCACCGCCCCCAACCGCTCTTGCATCGCGTCCCGCCCAATCTGCGTGGTGTATGCCACGTCCGCCAGGCTCTCGGGATGCCGGCTCAGATACTCTGCCAGGTTCCGCGCATAAGTCTTGAGGCAAGCGTCGTTGCGCGCGGACAGCACAACCAGTTGTGGTCCGCTGACAGACCGTGGCTGCGCTGGCGCAGCCGGCACATATTCTTCCAACACGATGTGCGCATTCGCACCACCCCAGCCGAAAGCGCTGACACCCGCTCGGCGCGGCAGGGGCACGCCATCCGCGGCCAAGACGGCATCCCAAATCCTGGTTTGACTGGCGATATAAAACGGCGTGCCCGCCAGATCGATATAGGGATTGGGTGTCTCGAAGTGCAGCGACGCGGGGATCTGCTTGTGCTTGATCGACAGCAACACCTTGAGCAGCCCAGCGATGCCGGCGGCGGGCTCCAAGTGGCCAATGTTGGTCTTGACCGAACTCAGACCGCAATGCGGAGCCGTCGGCGCCGGTCTGTTCCAACGCTGGTACAAATCACCAAATGCCGACTTCAAGGCCTGGATCTCGATCGGATCGCCCAGGCCGGTGCCCGTGCCATGGCATTCGATGTACCCCACCGTGGCCGGATCGACGTCCGCCTTTTCGTAGGCCTCCACCAACAGCTCGGCCTGCGCCTTGGGGTTGGGCGCGGTCAGCATGGTGACGCGACCGCCATGATTTTCCGCCGTACCCCGGATGACAGCATAGATAGGGTTGCCATCGCGTTCGGCCTGCGCCAGCGGCTTGAGGAACACCGCCCCCGAGCCCTCCCCGCGCACATAGCCGTTGGCGTCCTTGTCAAAGGTCTTGCACTTGCCGTCCACGCTCAGCATGCCCGCCGAGCTCAACGAAATATGTCCCACCGGCGTCAGCATGACCTGCACCCCGCCGACGATGGCCATATCGCTACTGCCGGTATGGATGGACTCCACCGCCCGGTGCAGCGCAATCAACGAACTCGAGCAGGCGGTGTCGATGGGCGCGCTGGGACCACGCAGATTGAGCAAGAAGGACACCCGGTTGGCCAGGATAGAATGCGAGTTGCCCGACGCCGAGAAGCCGTCCAGCGCGGCGTCGCTCGCATCCAGGACATCCACGTAATCGCTGGCCGATACGCCGACGAACAAGCCGGTTCTGCTGCCGGCCAGGTCGGACACCTTCTGACCCGAATCCTCGATTGCGCTCCATACCGTCTGCAGGAAGATGCGCTGCTGCGGATCCATCATTTCAGCTTCGCGCGGCGTGATGCCGAAGAACAACGGATCGAACTTGTCGACCTCGTTCATGAACCCGCCCCAGCGCGAATTCGACTTGTTCACCTCTTTCACCGGATTACCGTCGTATTCTTCCCAGATCCAGCGGTCGCGCGGAATTTCCGTCACCAGGTTGCGCGCGTTCTTGAGCGACTCCCAGAACACCTCGAGATTCTCGGCCTGAGGCATGACGCCACCGATGCCGACGATTGCGATCGGCATATCGGCAAAGCGGCGGGTACGCGAGACCCCATCACCGGATGCCGCCACGGCGCCGCGAGCGGCAAGGACACCGGCGCCGTCGCTCTTGTCGATCGGCAAGTGGCCGCCCGAGAATGCACCGCTATCCGAGGACAGCGCCTGCGGCGCTGCCTGTGTCGGCGCTGCGAAACCGCTCGTGGCGTGACGCCGGTTGACCTCCTGATAATGCTTGTCGACCAGGGCGCCGGCGATTGTCCGCACCGAGGGGAACTCGAAGAACATCGTGGGGTTGACATCCAGACCGTAGCGCTCGTTGATGGCATTGGCAAAATCCATCAGACCCATGGAGTCAAAGCCCAAGTCGGTCAAGACACCATCGACTGAAAAATCGGTGGGATCGAGCTTCAACAGTTCGATCACCGACGCCGACAATGCCTTGGTGACCGCGCCCGTCAGATCTGGCGACGACGTATCGGCCGCCGGGGACGGCGCGGATATCTCATCGACCGCCAGCCCCCAGGCGCGCTCTATGCGCCCCTGGATGACATCAAGGACCGCCAGTTGTGGCGCCTCCGCCAGCAAGCCCTGGGTGAACGCCGCCAGACCGAATTCGGTGCTCAACGGCCGGATCCCCAACTGCCGACGGAAAAAGGCCTCGGTTGCCGCATCCAGCGTCATACCGCCTTCGGCCCACAACGACCAGTTCAGACTCAGCGTCTTGCCGTAGCGTTCACCCCGGGTGCGGCGCTGCTCGCGTTCGAACGCAAACGCGTCCATGTAGTGATTGGCAAATGCATAATCGACCTGGCCGATATTGCCGAATGCCGCCAGCGATGAAAACAGCGCAAAGAAATCCAGCGGCTCGTCGCGCGTTAGCTCGTCAAGATGGAATGCGCCAAACACCTTGGGCCCGCACACCTCGTCCAGATCCTGGAGCGATTTCTTGACCAGCAGGGAGTCGCGCAGCACACCGGCGCTGTGCACAATGCCATTCAGACTGCCAAAGCGGCTGTGAATCTGCTGTAACAGGGTTTCGACATCATCACGCCGGGCCACATCGGCAGAGATATAAACCACCTCCGCACCCAGATCGCGCAACGTGTCAAGATCCCGCTGGCGTTCCTCATTCAGGCTCGACCTGCCGGTCAGCACCAGGCGGGCCTGACAGGCTTGCGCAAGATACTGGCCAAAAACCAGACCCAGTCCACCCGCCCCGCCGGTAATCAGGTAGACGCCGTGATGCTTGAGCGCCATCTCGGGGGTGGCCACGGCCGGCATGGCCATCAGCAGTTCGGCGGGGCGCACGGCTTTGCGCGAGCGCGTATAGCGAGCGCCACCCACGTAGCGGACCACGTTCTGATGCTGGGCATCGGCGTGCAACTCGGCAAGGACACGGTCTGCAGGTTGGATGGCCGTATCTTCGACACTGCCCGATCTCTGGATCTCCAGTACCTTGCAATCGAGCTGCGGTGCCTCCAGCCGCAGACTACTCGCGAATCCGGCCATCGCCGCGTTGTGCGGTTGCGACGCACCCAGGTCGGTGAAGTAGACATACAGCAACTGCAACTTCTTCCACAGCCGACGCGCTTGGAACAAGGCCTGGCACAGCACAAAGAAAGCCTGGACGCCGCGCTTCATTCCCGCCGCCAACGCCCGGGCGTCTTCCGGCACGATGGATTCTGTCCAGGCGTAGCAGAGTTTGGCCAGCGCGACACGGTCGGATTCCAGCGCGCGGAACAGCCGCTCGTAATCGTCGCGATTCAGAGGATTGACGACATAGGTATCGGCACCCAACTCGGCGAAACCGTCTCCAGGCATGACCAACACGACTTTGCGGTTTCTGGCCCGGCAAGCATCGCGCAACGTCGTGTCGACATCGAACAGCACTAGCGTTTCGACATCGCCATTCATTTCTAGCGGCGGCGATATCTCCCATGTCGGCACGTAGTACAGCCGCTCGAACGTTTCCTCGCCATCAGCCGCCAACGGCTGGGCGATCACCGACTGAGGCACCGCCGTGCGAGGCGGTTCGGCACGAGCGCCCGACAGCGCCACTCCAACCGATTCATGTATGCGTGCCAGGACCTTACCGCTTTCGTCAACGATGGCAACGTTCTCGCGCGACATGCCGCTTGCGGAGGCATCGCCCTGTGCCTTGGTGACATAGCTGTAGCAGACCGGCGTCAAGGGGTGAAGAATCTCCACTTCACCAATGGAGTACGGGATCTTCATCACGCCCGATGCGTCGCCCAGTTGTCCGACCACGCCTGCCTGCATGGACGCATCGAGAATGCAGGGATGCAACACGAACTGACCGAAGCTTTGCATACTGGCTTGGGGCAGCTCAAGTCGCCCGAGAATCTCATCGCCATGGATGTGCACGGACTGCAGCAATTGAAAGCTCGGGCCATACTCCAGCCCGGCTGAACGGAACGACGCATAGGCGTCGCTGCCGGTTATCGTCCTGGTCGCCTTTGCACGTATCGCTTCGATATCGATGACTTGCGGAACGGTTGACGCACTGGCGTCGTCATTCGCATAGACCAGCCGACCCTGTGCAAAAAGCGTGCGCTTGCCGTCGCCCGTCAGACTGAAGACTTCGAACAAGGCCGAGTCGGCGCCGGGCTTGAGCTCGATCACCACATCGGTCGCCGCATCGCCTTCCACCGCCAGCGGATTGACCCAGATAATGTTTCTGACACGATCGATCTTCCGGCCAGCGGCCAGCTCGCCGGCCTTGCGCGCCATATCCAGATATGACGTTCCCGACAGGGTGGGCCGGCCGGCCACCACGTGATCCCGCAGCAGCATTTCCTGCGCGTGGAAACGCTTTTTGAACAGTTGGCGCTGAAAGGTCGACTCGTTGCTGTCCAGCATTGGATGCAACGCTGCCGCCGCCATCGCCATCCTGGGCGCCGAAGCGGCAGGTCGGGCGGGTCCGCTGTCGATCCAATGGCGCTTGTCGGCAAATGGGTAGGTCGGTAGCGACGTTCGTCTGCCTTGCTGCGAAAACCCCGGGCAATCAGCCAGCAGACCGTCTATCCAGAGTTGGGCCAGCCGATGCGGCTCACGCGTTTGTGCCAACATGTCGACAAACTGCTGCCTTTCCTTGCGGCTCAGCATCTTGAGGATGCTTTCCGAATTACCGGCACGTCCGCTCAGGACATCGGTATCCGCCCGCCCCGCAACAAAAGCCGCGAGCTTGTCGCTCAACTCGCGCCAGGAGCCAGCAATAATGGCAGTCCGGTATTCGAACGATTTCCGGCCATTCTGCAATGTATAGGCAATATCGTCGAGCCTGTGTTCGACACTATCCCTTGCCAGATGGTCGTGCAGGCGTCGTGCCACATCGCGTAACTGATCCTCGGTGCGCGCCGACAGCGGAAAGACGTAGCCGCCCTTCGGCACGACTTCGGCATGCCGGGGCACGACATAATGTTCGAGCACGATGTGGGCGTTGGCACCGCCGGCGCCGAATGAACTCACCCCGGCGCGGCGGGGTACCGCTTGTCCATCGACAGTGCGCTCAGGCCACGGCGCAAGCTCTTTCTGCACATAGAACGGTGACGGATCGAAGTCGATGTGCGGATTTGCCGGCGTCGCGTGCAGCGAAGGCACGATCTGCTGGTGCCGCATCTGCAACAGCACTTTGCTGACGCTCACCACGCCGGCAGCCGCCTCCAGGTGGCCTATGTTGGACTTCACGGAACCGATCGCGCAGCTTTGCGCAGGGGCACCATCCCTCTCAAAGGCGCTGGCCAGGCCGGCAATCTCAATAGGATCGCCCAGTTCGGTACCCGTGCCGTGGGCCTCGATATATCCGATGCTGCGCGCATCCACCTGCGCGCGTTGCAACGCCAGCGAGATCAATTCTGCCTGGGCCTTGGGGTTCGGCACGGTGTAGCCGCTGGTGCGCCCGCCATGGTTCGCCGTGGCACTGCGTATCACGCCATAAACGTGGTCGCCTTCCGCCAACGCCCGCTCCAGCGGCTTGATCAAGATGGCACCCACGCCTTCACCGGCGACATAACCGTTGGCGCCGTCGCCGAAACTGCGGCACACGCCATCGAGCGACAGCGCGCCGCCAGCCCAGTTGATATCGAACTTGTGTTGATGCAGATCCAGGTTCACCCCGCCCACGATGGCGCTCGAGCAATCGCCGCGCGATATCGCCTCGCAAGCCAGGTACAACGCCGTCAAGCTGGACGAACAGGCGGTATCGACCGTCAGGCTGGGACCCGTCAGGTTCATCCAGTACGAGACTCGGTTGGCGATGCTCCAGAGAAAGGAGTTTGGATTGACATGATTACCGGCGAGTTTTTCTTCCACGCCCACGATCTGGTACATCGTCCACACAGCGCCCACGAACACGCCCACGTCGCGACTGCCCTGCCCGCCGCCAACGATTTCCGGGTAATAGCCCGCATCTTCCAGGGTTTCCCACGCCACCTCCAGGAAGAGGCGCTCCTGCGGATCGAGGGCCTCCGCTTCACGAGGCGAAATATTGAAGAACAGGGAATCAAACTTGTCGATGCCATCAATGAACCCGCCGCGATAACGTCGGGTGGATACATGATTGGCTCGGCGAGCCATGCGTTCGTCGGATATCTCCGTTATGCAGTCACGTCCGTTGCGCAGGTTGTCCCAAAAATCAACCAGATTATTGGCACGAGGATAGCGGCCCGCCATCCCAACGACGGCGATCACGGTGTCCGCAGTCCGCGGACTGACTACGCTCCGTGCCTGCGGCTGCGGCGACGTCTGTTGCGAGACGGCATGCGCCGGCGCCACCCGCGCCAACGGCGCTGCGCCGAGATCCGTCTGATCACGGTTCACTACCGTGCCTTCTATGTGTGTCGCCAGGCTGGCGTTGTGATATTTCACCAACACATACTCGGCATTGATATTGCCGACGGCCGCGTTCGCCGAGCCGGGTAACGCCAGTTCCGGAATATCCGACATGTCCTGGAACAGGCGCACCAATCGGCGGGCAATCTCATCCGCCTGCTCAGGCTTCAGACCGACTGGGATGGCCACGCGCACCAGCCCATTCAGAGGCGTCCTCTTTTGCATACCCACGCTGTGGGCGCCCACGCGTATTCCCGTCCTGAGATATACCCAGGCGACGAACGCCGCGACCGGGTGTGCGAAACCCGCGAACTCGGCAATTCTCTTGACGTCAATCAGCACGCAATGGCCGCCCGCCGGATGAACCACGGGAATCTGTTGCGACGCAAGCGCCTGCCACACGGTCTGCACCGCCGCGCCACGTCGCTGTATGAAGGTTTCCAGACGCTTGCGTTGGCCGAATGCGACGGCGATCAGCTTCTTGTCCAGCGCGCTCAATCCCCCACCATCATTCTGCAGGACAGATTGCAAACGGTGCATCAGGGCATCGTCATTGGTGCATACAATGCCGCCCTTGGCGACACCAAAATTTTTCGCCAGGCTGCCAACGACCACATCGGCATACGAGAGCAGGTCTCGCGCCACATCCCATATATTCCTGCCGGCGTGAGCCGCGTCGCGCGTCAGCAGTAGCGCGTTGTCCAGCACGCGAGTTGCATCCACCACCAGCGGAATATGACGGGGGCCCAGCAGCGCCTTTACCTGCGCCAGATGCTCTGCCCTAACGCCATGCCCACCACTGGCGTTATCGGCCAACTCGACACATACATACGCAATCTCGCCGGCGCGGCGCTCCACCTGTTCCTGCAGATCCTGCCACGACAATCCCCCCTTGTACACCTCGGAAGACGACAGATCGAACACCGACGGATCAGGAATCTCGACAGGCGTGAAACCCTGGTCGACCTGATGGAACAATCCGGTGGGAAACAGCAGGTTCTGCAGGACGATGCCCTTGCTTGGCCAAGCCTTGCACAACAAATACTCGGCCGTGCGCCCGGCGTCGGTCAGCACGAAATGCTTGAACGGAAACATCTCTCGCAACGCGTTGCCCAGGCTCGCGGGTTGTTGTAGTTGCGAACGCAGAAACCGCCCGTGGCTGGCAACATACGGGGTATCCAGCTGAGCCCAGGAATCCGTCTTCAGATCGAACTCAACGTGCTGAGACGGTAAATTCAGCGGATTGAATCCATAGTCTGCCAGCATGGCCGCACGCACACCCGCCTCACCCTCGATCAAACCCGCCATTGGTGCCGGTGACGGATTCGGGACGGCGGGGTGGCTGCCCTTGCCACCCATCACCTCGGCCACGTTGAAATCCTCGATCTCCGCGGCTTGCGCTTTCCCCGGATCGGCAATCATCATGATGATGTCGACAATATTGTCCGCATTGCCGCAATCGGCAGGGCGGCAAATATATATGGTCCGGTTCTCGGGACGAAACTTGTTCTTGAACTGCAGATTGCTTTCGTCGTTGAAAATATTCTGTCGATGCAGTTCGTCCAGAATGCGATCCAATTCCGGATCGGCAGTCTCCGACTTCGTCAGTCGGCAGCCATAGGTGCCGCCCAGGCTGAACAGGTCGCAGCCTTCGGTGGCCAGCAATCGAACAATGTTGACGATGGCATATTCCAGCCCGCCCTGCGGCATATCCGGCGGGTAGAACTCCAGATCCATCAAATAGCCATTGAGCTCCCCGCACAAGCCGGTAATCAAAATGACGTTTTGCAGTACGTCATCCAGATACGTCAGAAAAATCCTGTGCTGATCGTGCAGCGTCCCGGCCAGGATCTCTTTTTTCACGATATGAATCAGCGGATTCACCATCGTTTTGGTTTCGCACCAGCGCTCCATGACGCTGGCGATATCCTGGTCGATCGACTGGTCTGTACCGCAGCGGTACTCCACCGTCCTGCACGTACCCGCTTTTTCGAATTTGGAAACCTGATAGCGCAGCCGCCGCATCGCGCCGCCTTCCAGCGAGAACGACGGGACATCGCGCACTCGCTGCAAAGCGCCGAAAGGCGTTGAAGAATAGGCGACGCCGTCTATCTCCCCCAACTCCCGGTCGATGAAAATGCTCAATTGCAGCTTGCGCTCGTTGCAATAGCGATGCATCTCCGCAGCAATCTCGGAAAAATAGTCTTCCGGTCCCGTATAGGCATAGACCAGCACCACGTCCTTGCCACGGCTGTAATTGAAGTAACCCTTGCGTGAGCTGCCGATGAACAGATTGGGCGCAATGTTGCGCGTACCGCGCGACACGCCGCCCTCGTTCTTGTAACGCTCGTACAACGCCTGGATGTCGGCCTGCAGCGATGGATACCGCGCAAGATCCGTCTCCAGCATACGTATGGGGAGGACCGTAGTGGGGCTGGTGGTCTTAGAGCTGGCTGTCTTGGGGCTGGCAGTCGTGAGACCAGCTGTCTTCATCGGACGGGCGGCACTCGTATCGCGTACTGCACCGTTGGCACCGGCATGCTTGGCCTGCAGTGTCTGCGCATGCTTATCGACAAAATACTGCGCCAACGCATCAACGTTGAAATTCTCGAACAGCAAGGTCTTGGGCAAGGTCCCAAAATCCACTTCCATGGCTTTCACCACCTTCAGCACATGGAATGAGTCGATACCCAATTCGCCAAATGGCGCAGACGAATCGAAATCCGTGCCCAGGTCGGGAGAAACCTCGGCAATCAGGGACTTTAAATACGACTCAGCGTATTCGAGCAGCATTTCGTGATTGAGCATGTTGTTCCGGACGCTGCGACGCATCCATATCCATCATCGGACATACCAACGAACCCGGGCAGACCGAGGCAACTAGCCAGGGCGCTTCGGATAACGAAAAGGTATCGGGACAAAAAGAGGAAACTCGAGAGGTGCAGTGTTCGCCGTCATCGTATTGATTGACGGGTCATTGACCACGGTGCCCATTTGCTCAGCCCCCCGGTTCTCACAAACAAACCAGGAGTGGCGCTTCATCATTCACTGGACAAAAGCTCCGCCGTGTGACGTCCCATCCGGGAGCCACAAACAGCCTGTTGCACTACATGTACTCAGGCGGCCTCACCGCCTTCAGCCTGCCATTGATGCGGCTTAAAGCGCCGCTATCAGATCCCTATCCACTTCTACACGCACGCTGCGGTTGATCAACTCTACGTTGAGCACCAGCAGATGTTGTTGCTTTATCTGGACCAACTCACCTTCGATTCCCGCAAGTGGCCCGTCTATGACGCGCACACGCTGGCCTTCCACCAACCCATCGTCAACCGACACACTAGAACAACGATTGACCAACACACGCACAGCCTCGAGATCTTGCTCCGGGATTGTTGCAGGAGTGCTATTGGATGAAAGAATCAACCCGCATGACCCCCTGATGTAGCGCATGCCTTCGTACTGATCGTCACGCGGACGGACAAACACGTACCCAGGGAAAAGCGGTAGTTCAACCTCTCTCTTGCGCCCTTGGCGTTGCCGCATCAATCTCTGCGTGGGAAGGTACGAAGTAATTTGCTTCAGTTGCAAAGCGCGTTCCACCACGCCTTCATGTCGGCTCTTCGTGCGCAACACCAGCCACGAGCTGGAACAGAACTCGCTCATTTCTGAAACGCTCCATCATTACCGGAAACAAACAAAAACGTCGACCAAAGCACATCGAGTTTTAAAGGGAGCGATCTTACGAGTTCATCGTGACAGATAAAAAACAACTTCGAAAAAGTTCCCGCCAGTATCAATAAAAATACAGGCGATGTCAGCCGCAATCAATTTATCTTATTGATCTTATTATTAAAAATAACCATGTGAATAATTCATGACTGACGAAATTTAGATCTGTGGTGATGTCTCAGCGCAAGCCAACCTGAGACGCTTCTCAACGAATCGACGGCGCATTAATTTAGCAACCTCAATCGCTCACAATAACCATCTCAGGTCTGGGAAAACCGCTATCTATACGACCACGTGTTGGCAAGCAGACGGCAATAGCATCCCAGACACCGGCATGACCCATTTTTCTACCCATCCCGGAGCCACCCATGAAGTCGCTCGAAATGCTTATTTACCCACCCTTTGTCATGCTCGGGGCAGGCGCGCTCATGAGGCTGTTGGCTGCCCTCTTTCCCACACTGACAGTGGCGGCTATCAGCAACTCGACCGTGGCCATCATCATCGGCCTGATTGGGCTGGCCGCCGGCGCTGCAGGGGCTATCGCCCTGAGCCGCGCGAGAACCACCGCCGACCCGAAGAACCCGGGCGGAGCATCCGCGCTGGTTGCCGCGGGTGTTTATCAGTACACCCGCAACCCCATGTATCTGGGCGGGCTTATCGTACTGATAGGCTGGGCGGTCTACCTGGCGAACATATCTTCATTATTGGGCATCGCCGCCTTCATCGTTTACATGAACCGCTATCAGATCGAGCCCGAAGAACGTTTTCTTAAACAAAACTTTGGCGCCGACTACGAAGCCTACTGCGCCAAGGTCCGCAGATGGATCTAATTGCGCGATGCGCTCGCGAGGTGCTTAGCTATATGCCACGCGAGGTTGACTTGTTGCCCGGGCCCTACCCGGCGAGGGCCAACAGACAAGACTTTTTCATCCTTTCCTGCTGCCTGGATTACTTCCAGCCATCGAACCCACCACCGGCCACGCGAATGACAAAGCCGGCATCCGGCGCTTTGTCCAGCGACCAGACGGCCTCGATCAACCGCTCGACATCCACCGTCGCCCCACCGTGGCGATGCAGCTCGCGCAGCTTCTCTTCCAATTCACGATCTTCGAGCGGACGGGCGAGTGAGCCACGCGCGGCGTCGACGTCGCGGTGCAACATGGTGCCGTCATCGAATTCGATACGCAGCTTCACGGCATCGACGGACATGGTGTCGTCGTCATGGAACGTCAATCGTGCGCCCAGGGCTTGCAGTCCCGGATCGGCGACCGCCTCGTCCGAGAACTCCGGCAAGCCGGCGCTCCCCCGTACCAACGCGACCGCCACGGCATGCTGCGCGCTTACCTGGGACTGGCGTCCCGTGGTAACACCCGGCCGGTCCGTGCGCTGGCGCAACAGGGGATGTCCCGTCAGTGCGATGCGCGTGATACGGTTCCAGCCGCCGCCGGCAATACGCGCATCGGCAGCCAGTGCCAGGCAGGCGTCAATCACAGGATTCAACACAACACCGCAGGGATACGGTTTATAGGCGTTGTTGAGCAGTTCCCACGTCTCGCCCAGCCCCTGCGAAATAGCGCCGAATACCGGCGCGTCGGCCACCACGCGCAGAAACCCGCGCTCGCCTTCCAATGGCCGCGCCGGGCCATCGAAACCCTCGGCTGCCAGCAAGGCGCCCACGAGCCCATTGCGCGCGGCATTACCCACGCTGATGCTCTTGGCCGAGGTACCCAATGCCTCGACCAAGCCGCCGGACTGAACCGCCGCCGCACCCAGCGCATGCAAATTCTGGCGCGACGTCAGGTTCAGGCAGCGGGCCACGCCCATGGCCGATCCAAACACGCCGCAGGTCGACGTGATATGCCAGCCGCGAGCATAGTGCTCCGGCGATATCGCGTTGCCAATCCGGCAGGTCGCCTCCGCGCCCAAGATAAAGGCATGCAGCAATTCGGCGCCCGTCACCGGGCGGCTCTCAGCCAAGGCGAACAGGGCCGGCGCAATAGGCGAAGTAGGATGGATGATGGTCGGATGATGCGTATCGTCAAAGTCATAGACGTTGGCCATCATGGCATTCAGGGCGGCGGCATTGAGCATGTCCACGCGCTGAGCCCGTCCGACCAGCGTCGCCAGCGGGCCGGCGGAAAAGCGCCCGTAGACACGGCTGGCGATGTCCAGCGCGGGATCGCGGGCAGCCGCCAACGCCACGGCAAAGAAGTTCAACAACGACCGGCGCGCCTCATGGCGCACCTTCGCCGGCACGTCCTCCCAGCGGTTGGTGGCAACAAAGTCTGCCAGCGCGGCGCTGACTGTCGGTGCATCGGTCCACGGTACGACTGCTTGTTTCAATGTCAACTCACTTGTTGAGGAAGCCACATCACGATCTGCGGAAACACATAGATTAGCCCCAGGAACAGCAGGATGATCAGCACGAACGGCAAGGCCCCACGCATGATATCGGTAAAGCGCGCCTTCTCGTTCATGCTGCGAAGCACGAACAGCACCATGCCGACAGGCGGGGTGATCAGCCCGACCTCGATCATCAATACCAGGAACACGCCGAACCAGATCGGATCCAAGCCTAGCGCCATCGCGATCGGATAGGTAACGGGCAAGGTCATCAGCATCATAGCGATCGACTCGACGAACATCCCCAACACCAGATAGATAAGCACCATCGCGCCCATCACCAACACCGGCGGAACGTCCGCGCCCTCGATCAGGTTGACCACCTCGCGAGGCAGCCTCAAATAGTCAAACACCCAACTGAAAATACTTGCGCCCACCACAATAAGTAGCAAGAGCGCCGTCACCTTGGCCGAATCCTGCGCTATTTCGATCAGCGCTTTCCACGTCAGCTGACGCCGCAACAGACACAGCACGAATGCGCTGACCGCGCCGATAGCCGCCGCCTCGGTGGGCGTGGCCACACCGGCGTACATGGACCCCAGCACCGCGCCGATAATGACCACGAATGGGATCATGCTGCGCGATGCTCCCATTTTTTCGCGCAAGGTGTACGACCGGGCTACCGGCGCCGCGCCCGGCACCATCAATGCCCAGACCAGCACGCCCAGCATGAAGCATCCCATCAACACTAGGCCAGGGATGATGCCCGCCAGGAACAGGTGCGTCACGGACGCACCAACGGTGGTCCCATAGATAATCATGGGTATGCTGGGGGGAATCAGGATCCCCAGAGTGGCGCCGCCAGCCGCCACGCCATAGGTCAGCCTGGGGCTGTAACCGCGCGCGATCATGTCGGGGCAGGCCGCCTTGCCCAGCGTCGCGGCCGTGGCCAGGCTGGAACCGGAAACGGCGGCAAACACCGCCGACGCACCGGCCGAGGCATGCGCCAAGCCACCGGGCGCACGGCCAAACCAGCGCACCAGGGAATCGAACATCCCAGAGGTGATACCGCTGCGCAGCAACAGCCCGCCCATAAAAATGAACATTGGCACGGCGGTCAACGTAAAAGTATTGGTGCTGCTCCATGCGCGCTCGGCCAGCAGAGACAATTGCGGGCGCGACAACAGGAAGTACACACCGAACAGCCCCACCAGACCCAGTGCGACGCCAATACGCACGCCGAGAAACAGCAGCAACATCATGCTGGCCACTAACAGAGCCGCCAACCAGCCCAGCGATTGGCCGCGCGCCAACGCATACAGCACGGCACAGCCGCCCACGATAGCCAGAACGCGGAGCAGGCAGCGGCCACCGCTCCATGCCCATACACTGACCGTAAACGCCAGTGCGATCAGCGCCATGCCCCAATCCAGGCGTGTGCCGGCCAATGGCACCGCATTGGCACCCAGGCCCGCCAGCAGCATCACCATCAGCGCCAGCGCCGCCGGTGCCAGCCAGCGACGCCAGACCGCTGCCGGCGGGCTAAGACGATAAAGGTCGACCAGGATGGACATGCAAAAGGTCAACAGGCCCAATGAAACGGCCAACTCCGGTATCCATTGCGGCGTGGACAACAACCCCCAATCACGGGTGTCGTTGACGTACTCGCGCGCATTGAAGCTCGCCATCTGCCAGGCCAGCACCACGCAAAACAGCAAGGCCAGCCACTGGCACAGCAGCTCGACCTGCAGTCGCGCGGTCGCCGACAACCGATCGACCCAGAGCTCTACCTGGACATGCGAATTGGATGCCTGCGCCGCCGCCAGCCCGAAGAACACGGTGGCGACCAGCAAATAGCCGGAAATTTCCGTTGCCCAAGCGGTCGGCGAGTTCAAGACATAGCGAGAGAAAATCTCGTAGCACATCGAAAATGCCATCAGTATCAGTGCCACCGTGGCCACCGTACCAGACGCCCGCGATAGGGCAGCCATTGCGCGAATCAGACTGAAGTCATGCGTCGTCGCCAAGGGATAAGGCGAGGCGCCGGAAAACACCTCCACCTCCATCGGCGCCATCGGCGCTGATATCTCGATGCTGCTCATTGGGGTCTCCTCTACTTGGCACGCCCTGCGTGCTGGTGGTTTTCCCTGACGGAGCGAGCCATCTGGAATTATGTTATGACGATATTATATGCATATTGTATTATTGCATGCTCGAATTTCTTACAGCGCACTGCGCATTACTACCAGGAGGAGCACTATGACCCGAGACATCCGGCAACCTGCCGGCCTTTGTGCCGCGCTCATGGCGGCGGCGCTCTGCGCCACAAGCTGGAGTGGCGTCGCGGCCGCTCAGACCTACGACCTGACCATGTCCGTCATCACCGCCCCGGGAGACGGCTATTCCATCCTTACCGCCTCGGTGCCCGAACGGGTTGCCAAGGCGACCGACGGCAAGGTCAAAGTCACCGTCAGCGATTCCCTGGTGCCGCCCGCTCAGATAGCGACGGCTGTACGAGAGGGTCGCGTCGATATGAGCGCGGCATTGCACACCTATCTTGCCGCCGACGAGCCGCGCATGGGCATCTTTAACCTGCCCGGGCTGATCAACGACATCAAGGAATACAAGCAGGTCTGCGACGCCTTTTGGTGCGAAGACACGCGCAAGATCTGGAAGGACAAATGGAACGCCATCGTACTGGCGGAAGGCGCCTGGTGCACCCAGCAGTTGTTCTCCAAAGATCCTATCCACAAGCTCGAGGATTTCAAGGGCAAGCGCCTGCGCGTGCACAACCCGCAGACCGCCGAAGTGGTCAATGCTCTGGGCGGCAAGCCGGTCGCCATGCCCACCACCGAGATATTTCCCGCGCTGGAACGCGGCGTGATCGACGGCCTGTTCATCTCGACCTGCGTAGGCGGCGCGTTGGAATTCTGGCGCATTGCCAAGAACGTGCAGAACTGGAGTCTGGGTCCGGTGAACGGCTGGGCCATCCTCGTCAATCCCGACAGCTGGCAGAAATTGCCGCCAGACGTGCAGGAACAAGTACAGGGCGCGATGGAGGCACTGCAACAAGAGGCTTTTGGCAACTACGACGTCTTTGTCGACAATGCCAAACAGGAAATGGAAAAGAAGGGCGTGACGTTCTGGGTCGCCCCCGAGGCAGAACGGGCTAAACTAATGCAAAAGCAATACATCGGCCCCTCCTATGACGCATGGAACAAGCGTGCCCAGCAAGTAGGATTCGATGGCCCTGCCTACCTTGAGCGTATCCGCAAGGTGCTGGGCAAGACTGCAAACAATTGATCAGGGCTACCCTTTCACCGGTGTCCGGGGCGCTTGGCGCGCGACGGACACCTTTTTCATTCGGCATCACGAACGCATGACTTCCTCCGTAGAGCCCCAAGACAATTTCAAAGTCCAGCGCGTTGCATCCGTGCTGCGGCATAGCGTGACCGAGAGCATTCGCAATGCCATCCTGGTCGGCCGCTTTCGCCCGGGTGAACGCCTGCCCGAACGCGAACTTTGCGAAATGACCGGCGTCAGTCGCACCCTGGTGCGAGAGGCGCTGCGCCAACTGGAATCCGAAGGGCTGATCATCGTCATCCCGCATCGCGGTCCGGTGGTTGAGCGGCTCTCGCCGGAGCAGGCCCGCGGTATCTATCAGGTCCGCGAAGAACTCGAAGGCCTGGCCTGCCAACTGTTTGCGCAAGAAGCCACCGACGCCCAATTGGATGCCCTGCGCGAGGCTTTCCAATTGCTCAAGCGCGCGCTGACACGAGGCACCGCGCTGGAACAGATCGCCGCCAAGAACGCCTTCTATCAGCAGTTGCTTGATGGTGCAGGCAACGAAGCCCTGACCTCCACCCTGCGCCTACTCAATTCGCGTGTCATGCTGCTGCGCTCGACGTCGATGCAAGCGCCGGGCCGCGCCAAGCACAGCGTGGCCGAGATTTCCGACCTGCTGCAGGCCCTAGAGGCACGGAATGCCAGGGCCGCCCGCAAGGCAGGCAGCCTGCACGTGCGCAATGCCGCCAGCGTTGCCATCGCTATCCTGCAGCGTTCGATGGAACACGCGGCCGCGGTCGACTGACGCCACGGCCCGATGCAAGGTTAATGTGCCCTGGCCCGCGGCCGACAATGCGGCCACGCATTACCGGCAACGCAAGCGCCACGCTCAGGCCGGTTAGCCAAAGGCGCCCTCTTTTTCCATGTCGGTAATCACTTCGCGTGCCGCTTTCATGGCGTCCAGTGCGGCGGGGACGCCGCAATAGATGGCCGCCTGCAGCACCACCTCGACGATCTCGTCTTTGGTTACACCGTTATTGATCGCGCCGCGCATATGCAAGCGCAGTTCGTTCGGCCGATTCAGCGCAATCAGCATGGCCAGGTTCAAGAAACTGCGCGTCTTGCGCTCAAGCCCGGGGCGGGTCCAGACTTCTCCCCAACAGTACTCTGTAACCAGCTTTTGCAACGGAGCGGTCAGATCGTCGGCCCCGTTGAGCGACTTGTCCACATAGACGTCGCCCACGACGGATCGGCGGACTTCCAGGCCCTTTTGAAACTGCTCGCTTTGAAATTCAGGCCGCAATGCCATGATGGTGTCTCCGTTGAGTAAAGCGGGGCAGCGGAACATCCACTTGCCACCACATTACGTATTACTATAATACAATCCTATTGTATTTATAAAAACGCACTCTCAACGAGGAGACACTGTGAATTGCGCACCTTTCGACGTGTTTGCGATCCGCTATGCCCGCCATGCCGGACGCATAGCGGCGGACAACTATCTGGGCAAGGTCGATTTCCACGACGCTGAATCCGACCTTGATTACTACGTATGGGTACTGCGCCGCGGCGACGAGATTTATCTGGTCGATACCGGGTTTGGCGAAGAGGCGGCGCGCCAGCGCGGTCGCGAGCTGTTCATGCGGCCCTCCGCCGGCCTGGCCTTGCTGGGCATCGATGCGGCCCAGGTCCAAAACGTCATTCTTACACACCTGCACTACGATCACGCGGGTACGCTGGCCGATTTTCCGGCCGCGACCTTCCATGTGCAGGACGCCGAACCCACCTACGTCACCGGGCGCTGCATGTGCCACGCGCCACTGCGCCATCCCTACGACGTCGAAGACATCGTGCAATATGTGCGCAAGCTCTATGCGGGCCGCGTCACATTTCACAACGGGACGGCGCAAGTGGCGCCTGGCCTGACGCTGCACCTGGTCGGTGGCCACACCCGAGGCTTGCAGATCGTCCGGGTCTGGACGCAGCGTGGCTGGGTCGTGCTGGCGTCCGATGCCAGCCACCTTTACGGCAACATAGGTAATAGCGCCCCCTTCCCGGTTGTCTATAACGTCGGCGACATGCTGGAGGGCTACCGAATCGTGCGTGAGTTGGCAGAATCGGAAGACCATATCGTGCCCGGGCATGATCCCCAGGTCATGCTGCGCTACCCTGCCCCGGAACCCGCCTTGCAAGGAAAGATCGTCCGCCTGGATGTCGCCCCCACGACCGGCGGCGGAGCGCTCGGATGAGCACCCCGCTTGCAGGGCGACATGCCCTGATCACGGGCGCAGAGGCCGGGTTGGGCTATGCCATTGCCGACGCCCTTGCCGCTGCGGGCGCGTCCATCATCATGCACTGCCTGCACGTCGATGAGGCCGCCCGTCACGCACAAGCGACGCTATCCAGCGCTCATGGCACCCAGGTGCGGCTGCTGCATGCGGACCTGCGCAACGTCGACGAAGTCGAGGCCATGATGCGTCAGGCGCTCGACGATATTCCCCGTGTTGATATCCTGGTCAACAATGCGGTCATCCGTCACTTTGAGCCCGCACACGAACTGCCCCGCCAGCATTGGGACGAGTCATTGGCGGTCAATCTCTCGGCGCCCTTTCATCTGGCGCGCCTGGCGCTGCCCGGCATGCTGGCCCAGCAGTGGGGCCGCATCATCAATTTATCTTCGGTGTATGGCGCTGGCGCAACCCCTAACCGGATTGGCTACGTCACCACCAAGACGGCCTTGCTGGGGATGACCCGCGCGTTGGCCGTCGAAACCGCGGCCAGCGGGATTACCTGCAATGCCGTCGCGCCTGGCACCGCGCCCACACCCGCCATCGTCAACCGTATCGCCGAGATTGCGCAGCGCACCGGTGTGTCGCCGCAACAGGCCGAACGCGACTACCTGGCGACGCGCCAGCCCACAGGCCGGTTTGTCTCGATGGAAAACGTAGCCGCCCTGGTCATCTTCCTGTGCAGCGAGGCCGGCCGCGACATTACCGGCGCGACACTGCCTATCGACGGTGGCTGGACGGCCGCATAGCGGTTCCGGGTGGCGATCGACCCTACATCACCTTTACGACAGCGAGACGCATCATGACGACGGAAAAACATCTAGGCTTCGTGGGCATCGGCCGCATGGGCCACCCCATGGCCGAACGCCTGCTCGACGCCGGCTACACCTTGACGATCTACGACACCCAGCCCGACGCACTACAGGCGCTGGCCGCCAAAGGGGCCCAGATCGCCTCATCCCCGAAGGCCGTGGCTGATGCCGCGGCCACTGTGCTAGTGTCTTTGCCAACACCCGATATCGTGTTGAAGGTAGCGCTGGGCGAAGAAGGCCTGGCCCGCGGCAGCGTCGTGCGCACCGTGGTCGACCTGTCCACCAGTGGTTCACAAGCGGCGCGCATGCTGGCCGACGGCCTGGGGGCATTGAAGATAGACAGCATCGACTGCCCAGTCAGCGGCGGTGTAACGGGCGCCAAACGCGGCACGCTGGCTCTGATGATTTCCGGTCCACGTGCCCGTTATGACGCCCTGCAAGAAGTGTTTGCCGCACTGGGCAAGTCAGTCTACGTCGGCGAGCAAGCCGGCATGGCGCAAACCATGAAAGTCATCAACAACCTCATCTCCGTAACGGCATTGAGTGTTACCTCAGAATTAATGGTCATGGGCGTAAAGGCTGGCCTGGATCCGGACGTCATGCTGCAGGTCATCAACTCCGGATCGGGCCGCACCAATGCATCGGAAGACAAGATTCCGCGCTTCGTGTTGACGCGCAGTTTCGATTTTGGCTTTGCGATCGGCTTGTCGGCCAAAGATGTGCGCCTATGCCTGGAAGAAAGCGAACAGTTGGGCGTGCCCCTGCGGGTCGGCGATGCGGCTCGCCGCTTGGTCGACGATACACGAGACAAGTTCGGCAACGACGCCGACCTGACCGAGATCATTCGCTACGTCGAAGAAGCAGCGGGTGTGCAAGTGCGCGGCCAGGCCGCCGGCAAAGCATGAGCGCGAGCAGCATTGACGCAGTCTGCCAGACATTAATCAAAAAAACTAACCGCACACGGAGATTTCCTCATGTTTGATTTACTAAAAGTGGCGGCACACGGCCTCTTCCCGCGACTGCTCATGGGCGCTGCTGCCTTGCTGGGCGCAACGGCGGCCCAGGCGGCCTATCCAGAACGACCCGTGCGCGTCATCGTGCCGTTTGCCGCCGGCGGCGGCGCTGACATCGTGGCTCGCCTGGTATTCAAGGGCGTAGGCGAACAACTCGGCCAATCATTCATCATCGACAATCGCGGAGGGGCGGGCGGCATCATCGGCACCGACGCCGTGGCCAAGGCCGACCCCGACGGCTATACGCTGCTGCTGGGCCAAAGCGGCCCGAACGCCATCAATCCCGCCGTCTACAGCAAACTGCCCTACGATGCGCGCAAGGATTTTGCCCCCATCACCCAATTGACCAGCTATCCCTATGTGGTGGCCGTCAAGAACAAACTACCGGTCGCCAATCTGCGCGAGTTGATCGAGCTTGCCAAGCGCGAGCCCGGCACGCTCACGCTGTCGACAGCCGGACAGGGAAGCTCATCACACCTGGCGGTTGAACTCTTCACGCGGCAAGCCGGCATCTCGGTCATTCCCGTCCCGTACAAGGGTGCGGGACCAGCTTTGCTGGACGTGGTCGGTGGGGTAGTCGACATGACTTTCGGCGACGCGGCGTCCGCCTCCAAGCAAGCCGAAGCCGGCAACGTCAAGGCGCTGGCCGTTACCGGCTCGCGCCGCTCTCCCTTGCTGCCCAACGTGCCCACGGTACAGGAAGCCGGCCTGCCCGGATACGAAGCATCGGCCTGGCATGCGGTGCTGGCGCCGAGCGGCACACCCCAACCGGTGATCCAGACCCTGCACGCCGCGATTGTGAAAGTGCTGTCCGATCCGCAACTCAAAGCACGGCTGGCGCAGGATGGCATCGAGACCGTCGGCAGTCAACCCGCGGACTTTCAGCGCGCGCTGGAGACAGAGATCGACAAATGGAAGAAGGTGGTCGACGAAGCGGGTATCAAGCTCGAGTAGGTTTGTCCCTGCAAGCGCGCCTATGAAAGCGACGACGGTGCTTATCGCGTGTTTAGAGCAAGTCGGGCAGGGGAAATCCGCCACCTGACTGGGATGCGCGTGATCGGGCAGTCAACCGCGAGCTCGGAGAGCATGTGACAAAAATGCTAGCCTGAATTCGCTCGCAGGCTGTCGATTACGCGACGGAACGCCTGGTAAGCCTGCTCCTCTTGCGTGTGCCGTCCTTCGCGCACCTGCCACTGCCCTCCCACCATCACGTCTCGCACACAAGCGCGCTGGCCTACGAAGATCCAGCTGTCCAGCACGGCATCGCCACGCCGGCCCGCCAGGGCCGGATGAACGGGATCAAGTACAACCCAGTCGGCCTGTGCGCCAACGACCAGACGACCGCAATCGCGGCCCAGCGCCTGCCCGCCGCCGATCGCGGCGCCTGTGTACAGGCTGCGACCGACAGAGGGGCAGGTCGCGCTGGCCAGCACGGCGCGTTGCCGATAGAGCAGACGCTGGCCATACTCCAGAAGCCGCAACTCGTCGGCCGCATCCACCGTGATGTGGCTATCCGACCCGATGGCCCAGTTCGATGGTCCCGGCGCATCCAGGTACGGTCGCGCGGGAAAAAAACCATCGCCCAAGTTGGCCTCGGTACTGGGGCAGATAGCTACCACCGCACCGCTGGCCGCGATTTGACCAATTTCGGCATCGTCCAGGTGCGTGGCGTGCACCAGGCACCAACGCGCATCGACCGGGGCGTGCGCGAACAGCCATTGCACCGGCCGCAGACCCGACCAACGCACGCAGTCTTGCACTTCGGCCGTCTGCTCCGCGATATGAATATGCACGGGCGCCTGTGGGTCGAGCGCGTTCAGCGCCTGGAGTCCGCCGGCGATCTGCGTGGCGTCCACCGCACGCAATGAATGAAAGGCCATGCCCAGACGTGCCCGCGACGTGCCGCGCAACTCGGTATGCAAGTCGGCAAGCAGGACCGCGTAGCCATCCAGATCGTGCAGGAAGCGACGCTGTCCGTCGGNGGNNGGCCNNCCNCCGAAGCCGCTATAGGCATACAGCACGGGCAGCAGAGTAATGGCGATACCGGTATCTTCTGCCGCGCGTAGCAGGCAGTGCGACATTTCGCCTGCCGGCGCATAGGGCACACCGCCGACGTCGTGATGCAAGTAGTGAAACTCGGCCACACCGGTATAGCCGGCCTTAAGCATCTCGATATAGAGCCAGCGCGCTACGTCACCCATCTGCATGGGCGTGATGCGCGAGGCATAGCGATACATCAGGTCGCGCCACGTCCAGAAGCTGTCCTGCGAATGCCCCCTGAATTCGGTCAGGCCAGCCATGGCGCGCTGGAAGGCGTGCGAATGTACGTTGGCCAGACCCGGCACCACGAAGCCGCCCAAGCGCTCGGCATCGGCCGGGCAGTCCTGCCCGAGCGCGACGCCCCGCAACGTGCCGCCCTCGTCCACATCCAGGACGACATTGTCGGCCCAGCCATCGGGCAATAATGCAGAGCTTGCGAAATAGCGCATTGGAATGTCCAGCGGTGCAGGGTTGATAAGGTTTAGGCGCTACGTGCAACGCCCGCGCGCAACACGCGAGTGGGCAGGTGCGTGCCGTAGCTGTAGCAGAGTTCGGCCAGATCGGCCACCTGCCAGAACAGCAGATCGGCCTGCTTGCCCACGGCCAGACTACCAATGTCCTTGTCCATGCCCAGAGCCCGCGCCGCCACATGTGTCACGCCGTTAAGGGCTTCGGCTGGCGTCATCAGGAACGACGTACACGCCATGTTCAGCATCAGCAGCAGCGACGCGTAGGGAGAGGTGCCGGGATTGCAGTCGGAGGCCACCGCCATCGCCACACCGTGCTTGCGCAGCAAAGCGATGGGCGGCGTATGGGTATCACGCAGGAAATAATAGGCGCCCGGCAGCAGCACCGCCACCGTACCGGCAGCGGCCAGGCTACGCGCGCCCGCCTCGTCCAGGTGCTCCAGGTGATCCGATGACAGGCCGCCGTACCGCGCCACCAGTTCGCTGCCGCCCAGGTTGCTCAGTTGTTCGGCATGCAGTTTTACCGGCAGTCCGAGTGCAGCGGCGGTCTTGAACACGCGTTCAGTCTGGGCGACATCGAAGCCAATGTTTTCGCAGAAGACGTCCACGGCATCGACCAGCCCGGCCTCGGCTGCCGCAGGCAGCATCTCGTCGCAAACAATGTCGATATAAGCATCCGCTCTGCCCGCATAGTCGGGCGGCAAAGCGTGCGCACCCAGAAAGGTCGTGCGCACCGTGACTGCCTCAGTTTCGCCCAAGTGACGCGCGGCGCGCAGCATTGCCAGCTCGGTGTCGCGATTCAGACCATAGCCTGACTTGATCTCGATTGTAGTGACCCCCTCGCGCATCAACGCCCGCAGCCGCGGCCGAGCTTGCTCAATAAGTGCGGACTCGCTGGCGTGGCGAGTGGCGCGTACGGTAGAGGCGATGCCGCCGCCCGCACGCGATATTTCTTCGTAGCTGGCGCCATTCAAGCGCAACGCGAATTCACGCGCACGTGAGCCGGCGTAGACCAGATGCGTATGGCAGTCGATCAGGCCCGGTGTGACCCACTGACCACCAGCGTCGATCGTGACCGCTGCCTGATGCCGGGCTGACCGGTCGGCCGCAGCGCCGATCCAGACGATGCGGCCTTGGTCAATCGCCAGTGCATCGGCATCGTTGACCACGCCGTAGTCGCCTTCGCGCTCCGGTGCGAAGGTCGCCAGCCGGGCGTTGACAATCAACGTATCCCAAATCCTGTCGGTCCCTGGATGCGCCATGGAACGGCTCCTTATTCTGAATAAGCATAGGACGAAAGTTTACTTGACTATACTTGTATATCCAAGTTAAATCATTCCATCGATGACCCTGTTGGAAGCCCTCTATGAATGCCGCACTCCGCGACCTGCCCCTCGCCCCCTACGCTCGCATCAAGCGGCACATCATTGAGCACATCGAGTCGGGCCAGTGGGCCGTCAATGAACAGGTGCCCTCCGAGAACCAGCTTGCCGCCCAGTTCGACGTGTCACGCATGACAGCGCGCCGCGCCATCCTCGAACTCACCCAGGACGGCATGCTCGTGCGCAGCCAGGGCGTGGGCACTTTCGTGGCTGAACGCCGGCCCATGTTGCCCGTGCTGGAAGTACGCAACATTGCGGACGAGATCGCCGAACGAGGCCACCGCTACAGCAATCGCATCATCACGCTCGAACAAGACACGGCCACCGACGGCATCGCCATTGCGCTGGGTATCGCACCCGGCAACCCCGTCTTCCATTCAGTCATCTTGCACTTGGACAACGACGTGCCGGTGCAACTGGAAGACCGCTACGTCAATCCCCAAACCGCCCCGAGATACCTCGAGCAGGACTTCAGCCGCGAAACGCCCAATGCGTATCTGAGCCGCGTGGCGCCCCTGTCGGCGGTGGAGCACACCATCGAAGCCATCCTGCCTAACGCCGAGATCGCCGCCTGGCTGGGCCTCGCAGACCCACAGGCCTGCCTGCAGGTATTGCGGCGCACCTGGACGTCCCCTCATATCGCGACGTTCGCCCGCCTGATCCATCCGGGCGACTCGTACCGCTTGAGCGGCTACGCCACCGTACCTGCGCAGCCTGGCCAAGGCGCCCAAAGCCAATAGAAACCTGACGGAGACAAGCCATGAGCGAGAACACCCCCACCCGCCACGATGCCTCGCGCGAAATCCGCGCGCCCCGGGGCAACACCCTGAGCTGCAAGAACTGGTTGATCGAGGCCGCCTATCGCATGGTCCAGAACAACCTGGACCCTGAGGTCGCAGAACACCCGCACGAATTAGTGGTGTACGGCGGCATCGGTCGCGCTGCCCGCAACTGGCCTGCCTACGACAAGATCCTGGAAGTGCTGCGCCGGCTTGAGGCCGACGAGACCCTGCTGATCCAGTCGGGCAAGCCGGTAGGCGTCTTCAAGACCCACGCCGATGCGCCCCGCGTCCTATTGGCGAATTCGAACCTGGTGCCACACTGGGCCACCTGGGAACACTTCCATGAGCTCGACCGTAAGGGCCTCATGATGTATGGCCAGATGACGGCCGGCAGCTGGATCTATATCGGTTCGCAGGGGATCGTGCAAGGGACCTACGAAACGTTCTACGCGGTCGCCAATCAGCATTTCGACGGTGACCCAAAGGGACGCTGGATTCTCACTGCGGGGCTAGGCGGCATGGGTGGCGCGCAGCCGCTCGCAGCTACCATGGCGGGCTTTAGCATGATCGCCGTGGAATGCGACGAGTCGCGCATCGATTTCCGACTCCGTACTCGCTATATCGACGTCAAGGCTACCTCGCTGGACGATGCGCTGACGATCGTCGAAAAAGCGCGGGCCGAGAATCGCGCGGTCTCGGTGGGTCTGCTGGGCAACGCCGCCGATGTCGTCTCGGAAATGGTCCGCCGCAACATTACGCCTGACTGCCTGACCGACCAGACATCGGCTCACGACCCTTTGAACGGCTACCTGCCACAAGGCTGGACCATGGATACCTGGCGCGACAAACGCCAAAGCGATCCCGAAGCCGTAGTGACCGCGGCGAAGCAATCCATGGCCGTACACGTACGCGCCATGCTCGAACTGAAAGCGCGCGGCGCCGCCACGCTGGACTACGGCAACAACATCCGGCAAGTCGCGTTGGAACAGGGCGTGACCAACGCCTTCGACTTCCCCGGCTTCGTCCCCGCCTATATCCGACCGCTGTTCTGCGAAGGCATCGGACCGTTCCGCTGGGTAGCGCTGTCGGGCGACCCCGAAGATATCTACAAGACCGACGCCAAGGTCAAGGAATTGATCCCGGACGACAAGCATTTGCACAACTGGCTCGACATGGCGCGCGAGCGCATTGCCTTCCAGGGACTGCCGGCGCGCATCTGCTGGGTAGGCGTGCGCGACCGCGCGCGACTGGCTCTGGCCTTCAACGAAATGGTGCGAACGGGTGAACTGAGCGCGCCCATCGTGATCGGCCGCGACCATCTCGACTCGGGTTCGGTAGCCAGCCCCAACCGTGAAACCGAATCCATGCGCGACGGCTCGGACGCCGTATCCGACTGGCCGCTGCTCAACGCGTTGCTCAACACTGCCGGCGGCGCCACCTGGGTGTCGCTGCATCACGGCGGCGGCGTGGGCATGGGTTTCTCGCAGCACGCGGGCGTGGTCATCGTCTGCGACGGTACGGCCGAAGCCGATCAGCGCCTGGCGCGCGTATTGCACAACGATCCGGCTACCGGCGTGATGCGCCACGCCGACGCCGGTTACGACATCGCGATCGACTGCGCCCAAGCCGTCGGGCTCGACCTGCCAATGCTCAAAACCTAGAAGTGCCCTACCCCCCTTCGCGCCCAAGGAGTTGTAATGCACTACCCCCTACGGTCCGCGGACCGAGCTTTACCGACTCTACCCCTGTCATTGCGGCTTAAAGCCGGCACAGCGTTCATAGCCCTGGCATGTATTACCAGCACCCTGTTGGCACCTGGCGCCCACGCCGCCAGCGTGGTGGCCGAACACCACGAGACCACTACCAATATCTCCGTTCGGCAAACAGCGCTGGCATTGGACGGCGAGTCGTTGACGGCCGCTCAAGTGATCGACGTGGCGCGTCACGGCCAGGCCGTGGCGCCCACCGATGCCGCCTGGCGGCGTGTGGCCCGCTCGCACGAGTTGCTGCTGGAGTATGCGCGCCTGGGCCAACCCGTCTACGGTCTGAACCGCGGCGTGGGACAAAACAAAGACCAGACGATTTTCTCGGGCGACACGGTATCGGACCAGGCTCGCGCGCTGTCCGAAGCCTTCAACCACCGCATGCTGCTGTCGCATACTGTGGCCTACGGCGAACCGGCCTCTGCCGACGTGGTTCGCGCCGCGATGGTGGTGCGTTTGAACACGGCGCTGTTCGGCGGCACCGGTATGAGTCCTGCGCTGGTACGCCAGTATGTGGCGTTCCTGAACAAGGGCCTGACGCCGGTGGTGCTGGGTCAGGGATCTGTGGGCGAGGCCGACATCGGCATTCTGCCGCAGATCGGGCTAGCGATGATGGGCGAAGGACAAGTCGAAGTCGACGGCAAGATCATGCCAGCGGCGCGCGCCATGCGCGATGCCGCTATTGAGCCAGTCAAGCCTTACGCCAAAGACGCGCTATCGCTGCTTAGTTCGAATGCGTACGGCGCCGCGCTGGCCATCTTGGGGGCGCACGATGCCGAGCAGATACTGGATCGCGCCGACGAAGTCGCGGCCCTGTCGCTCGAGGGTCTGAACGGCAACATCGCGCCCCTGCTGCCGGCCACGCAAGCCCAGCGTCCGTACGCGGGGCAACAGCAGACCGCTCGACGCATCCTCGACTTGTTGAAGGGCAGCGCACTCTGGCAAGTGGACGACAAGCGACGGCTGCAAGATCCCTTGAGCTTTCGCACTGTCAGCCAGGTCAACGGCGCGGCCCGCGAGGCCCTTCGGACGCTAAACGCGCAGTTGACCATCCAAATCAATAGCTCAGATGACAACCCCACTGTGGCGCTAGACGCCGTGCCGCCCGTCGGCGTCACGCCGCAAGAGGCGCGTTACTACGTTACCCAGGGCAATGTACGCGGAGCCATCCTGCCCAGCGCCGGCTTTGACCCCACGGTCTGGGTCGTGCCACTAGAATCGGTTGGCGTGGCGCTTTCGCATGTCGCGCAATCATCAGCGCAACGCGTACTGCGCCTGGGCGACCCTTCCTTTACGCAACTGTCGCGCTTTTTGTCCCCCGACAGCAAGACACTGGCGTACACCACTATCCAAAAGCCGGTCTCGGCACTGGCCACCGAAATACGTGCGCTATCCCACCCGGTGTCATCGGATGCGCTGGTCGTCGCCGGGCACATCGAAGACGTGGCTACCAATGCGCCGCTGGCCGCACAACGCGTCCGACAGCAAGTGCGGCTGCTCCGCACCCTGCTGGGCATCGAACTGATGCACGCGGCGCAGGCCGTAGACCTGCGCACCCGCGCTGATCCGCAACGCTCACTGGGCCAAGGCACCAGTGCCCTGCTCCAGGCGTTCCGCGCACAGGTGGCATTTCTTTCGGAAGACCGGCGGTTGGCCGACGACATCGCGCGTGCTGGCCGCTTTCTTGAAGAGACCCGCGACGCCGCACAGTGAGTATCGGGTCAATACAGCAGTGAGATCTGCATAGGGGAAATCATGAACACGTCTCTCGCCATCCGCATAACCGGTGTCATCTTGGCCAGCGTCTTATCCACGGCGCCGGCGCTTGGCGCCAATGAAAAGTATCCCGATCAACCCGTCACCATCATCGTGCCCTTTGGCGCGGGTGGCATCGCCGACGCCCTGCCGCGCATCGTCGGACAAGAACTCAGCAAACAATGGGGCGTGCCCGTCATCATCGAGAACAAGGTGGGTGCCTCGGGCAACATCGGTATGGACTACGTGGCCCGCGCCAAGCCCGACGGCTACACGCTGGCCCTGGCGCCAGCGGGCAACATGACCGTCAACCCGCTGCTCTACACAAAACTGCCCTTCGATACGGCCAAGGACTTCGCCCCCGTGACATTGCTGGCCACCTCGCCAAACGTGCTGGTGGTCAATGACGGCGTACCTGCCAAGACCCTCAAAGAAGTGGTGGACTACGCCCGCCAGAACCCCGACAAGCTCAACTACTCGTCACCCGGGCCTGGCAGCGGCGCGCACCTGGCCGGGGAACTGCTCAATCAGTCCGCCGGCATAGTCATCCGGCACATTCCGTACAACGCCATGGCGGCCGCCGTCAATGATGTAGTGGCCGGCAACGTCGACATGATGTTCGCGGGCGTGTCCACCGTGCTGCCGCAAATTCAGGCCGGCAAATTGCGGGCCTTGGCGGTCGCCAGCCCCGAGCGTCTGCCACAACTGAAAGACGTGCCTACCGTCGCCGAAAGCGGCTACCCAGGTTTCGACGTGACCTCCTGGTATGGCATTGTCGCCCCCGCCGAGGTCCCGGCAGACATACTTGACAAGTTGCAGGCCGATATCGCAGCTGCCGTACAACAAGAATCAGTGCGCCAGAAATTCGCCGGTCTGGGCGTGGATCCGGCCGGCTCCAACCGCGCGGACTTCACCCGTACGATCCAGGACGAGACTCGCAAGTGGTCCGCCATCGTCAAGAAAGCCGGCATTCAACCCATTCAATAACCGAGGAGACACCATGCAGTCCATCGACATCACCTACATTAACGGGCCCGACGTGCATGCGCTGGACCTGACCGACGCGGAGATCCTGGATGCCGTGGAAAGCGCGCTGGACGCACAAGGCCGCGGCAAGACCGTCATCGAGCCGCGCATGCACCTGGTGCCCGAGTCCTCGGCCAAGGGACATTTCAACGTGCTGCGCGGCTACGTCGAACCGTTGCATATCGCAGGGGTAAAGGTTGTCAGCGACTTCGTGGACAACTACAAGATCGACCTGCCTTCAGAGATGGCGCTGCTCAACCTGTTTGATCCCGTCAACGGCAAGCCGTTGGCCGTCATCGACGCCACCGCCATCACCGACATGCGAACCGGCGCGGTCACCGCCTTGGGCGCCAAGCACCTGGCGCGCAAGAACAGCAAGGTGCTGGGCCACATCGGCTCGCGCGGCACTTCGTACTGGAACGTGCGGCTGCTCGATAGCCTGTACGACTTCGATGAGATCCGGGTGCATTCCCGCCGTCCCGAAAGTCAGAGGGCCTTCGGTGAGCGCCTATCCAGGGACCTAAACAAGCCGGTCAAAGTGGTCAACGATTGGGAGTCTTGCGTACGCGGCGCCGACATCATCGTCGAGGCCTCGCGCCTGCCAGAACCCACGCCGCTGCTCAAGACAGAATGGATCAAGCCGGGTGCGTTAGTCATGCCCTACGGCACCATGAGCGCGGTAGAACTGAGCCTAACCGACATCATGAGCAAGGTCGTGGTCGACGACTGGGGCCAGTGCCGCAAGGGTCTGCCCTATGGCTCGCTGCGCGCGCACGTCGACAGCGACCGTATCACCGAAGAGAATCTGCACGCCGAGATCGGCCAGATCGTAGCCGGCGCAAAGCCCGGTCGCGAGCGCGATGACGAAACCATCCTCTTCTGGCATCGCGGCCTATCCACGACCGACATCGCACTGGGCTACGCCATGCTTCAGAAGGCGCGAAAAATGGGCTTGGGCCAAACGCTGAAATTCGCCTAGGCGCATGATGGAACTCATCGCCTCGACTCGCATGTACGACGTGGCCCCCGCCGCACAGGCCGCCTGGCATGCGCTGCTGGGCGCCGCGCAAGCACGTGCCGGCCTGGACGCGCGATTCGTCGAGTACCGCTGGCCGACACCCATTGGCGAACTATGGGGTCTGCCCGGGCTGTACGGCGCATTCATGTGCGGCTGGCCCTACGCACTGGCCTTGCAAGCAGGGCGCGCCTACACCGCCGTTGCCAGCGTCGTGCCGGACTGGCCGGCCTACCAAGGCCAGCCACGCTACCGCAGCGAGTTCCTGGTGCGTGCGGACAGTCCATGGTGCACACTTGCCGACGCGGCCGGTAGCCGCTACGGCTGGATGGTGCGCGATTCGCAATCCGGCTGGAATGCGCCACGCGCGGTACTGGCCAAGTTGGCAATCCACGGCGGGGCATTGTTCAGCGAGTCCAAGGGGCCGTACGGCAATCCGCGCGGCCTGCTGCGCGCACTGGCCGGTAACGAGATTGACCTGACCGCCGTGGACGGCTGGTACTTGGACCTGCTGCGCGTACACGACGCCGATGCACTGGCTGGGTTGCGCACGCTGGCCTATACCCCCTGGACGCCCAACCCGTTGCTAGTGGCCGGTCCCGATGTGGACAGTGCCACCGCGGCACGCCTGTCGCGGGTCTTGCTCACGATGCACGAAGATCCGCAGCACGCACAGCTATTGCGCGATGCTAGGGTGGCGCGCTTCGTGTTGCCCGAAGCGGCCCGCTACGTACGATTGATCGACATGGAGCGCGAGGCCCTCGCGCGCGGCTACCCGGAGATCCGCTGATGCCCGGCACGCCTCGCACCCTGTTCCTACAAGACCTGCCCGTGCAATGCTGGCGCAACGGCGGCGGCACCACCCGCGAGATCGCTCGCTGCCCCAGCGATGTCAACGCCCCGCTTGTGTGGCGCCTTAGCCTTGCCGATATCAAACAGACAGGCGCCTTCTCGTCCTTTCCCGGCGTGCGGCGCACCTTGGTGCTGTTGGACGGTGGCGGACTGACCCTGCAGATCGCGGATGAGGGCGACGTCCTGTTACGCGTTCGCGGTGACGCCTGCACTTTCGATGGACACGCCGCGGTAACGGCCCACCTGCATGCAGGCCCCTGCCGTGTACTCAACTTGATGACCGCGCACGGCTCGGTCTGGACGGACACGGCGCATGTCAGCGGGCGGCACATCGTGGCCGAGTTCTCGAACGGCCACACCACTGAACGATATTTCATCAACGAGCCACACATTATGATCGACCGCATCTTGCCCGCTTTTGCACTGCGACAAGGAAAATCGCCCCTGCTGATCTCGATGCCGCATGTCGGCACCGAACTGCCCGATGCCTACGCGCGCCGCATGACACAATATGCGGCGCCGCTGGACGACACCGACTGGCATCTTGAAAAACTCTATGCCTTTGCCACTGAGTTGGATGCCTCGTTGATCGTGGCGACTCACTCTCGCTACATCATCGACCTGAATCGTCCACCCGACAACTCCAACCTATATCCCGGGCGCGACACCACGGCCCTGTGTCCCCTCGATACTTTCGACAAGCTGGCGCTCTACCAGCCCGGCCAAGAACCGAACGATACTGAAATCGCGCAGCGCGTAGAGCAGTACTGGCGCCCGTATCATGACGCGCTGGCGACAGAACTGCAGCGTCTGCATAGCTTGCATGGATACGCCCGGCTGTGGGACGCCCACTCAATCCGATCCACAATACCCCGCCTGTTCGAGGGTCGCTTGCCAGACCTCAACTTCGGTACCGCCGACGGCGCCAGTTGCCGGCCTGAACTTGCCGACCGCATCATGGCACTGACGCGCCAAGCACAGGAATACAACGCAGTACTCAACGGCCGATTCAAGGGCGGCTACATCACGCGCCGGTACGGCAACCCGGACCACGGCATCGACGCCATCCAGCTTGAACTGTCGCAGATGACCTACATGGAAGAGAGGCCGCCTTACGCCTACGACGAGGACAAGGCGGGCGCGCTACAGCACCACCTCCGCGACATGGTGCGGGCCTTTATGGCCTGAACCGCTGACAGGCCATGTGGTGGGTGCTCCGGGTCCAGAGGACAGATCACAGACTCACAACAATGTAATGAGTTAATTACTTATTGACAGGTTTTCTTGACATCATTAAAGTCATGTTTACTTTACAAGGAACCTTCAGTATGCATACTGGCATCAATCGTCTGCACCCCCCTTCGACTGTTCGTACTTACATCGTTCGCACTTTTTCCTTCATGGGGATCTACATACTGATCAACGTCGCCGCCATCCTGGGGCTGTTCGACAGCGTCCTGGGACAGCCCGAAGGATGGGTGATTGCCGCGGCGGTCGCCCTGCCTGTGGCGGGTCAGATCTGGGCCACCCTGCGGCTCATGGCTGAGAGCGATGAATACGTGCGCGTGATTGTCGCCAAGTGCTTCATCCTGGCCGCGGGCGCTGCGATGACGCTCTGGACAGCATGGGGATTTGGCGAGACTTACGCGGCTGCGCCCCATATTCCCGGTTGGCTCATCTATCCATTCTTCTGGGCAATGTACGCGCTGGCTTCGCCCTTTGTCCGCACGAGCAAGTGAATGAAAAATAGATTACGAGTACTGCGCGCCGAGGCTGCCTGGACGCAAGCGGATCTGGCGCAGCGATTGGGTGTCTCTCGCCAAGCCGTCAATGCCATCGAAACGGAAAAGCACGACCCATCCTTAGACTTGGCATTTCGGATCAGCACGCTTTTCAAGCGGTCTGTCGAAGATATTTTCGAGAATCCTCATCGAAGCCCGGTCAATTCAGTTAAGGCTCCTGAGGGAATGGGTCAACCGGGCATCTGATGATGGAATTGGCAGAAAGGCAAGACCCACACGCAAGTAATTCAAGTCGTCCCCCTATCGATCTTAGGTGATGCACTTACACGCGGGAAACCACTAGAGATAAACATCAACCATCGGCCGGCCAGACGGGCTTGCGCTTTTCAACAAAAGCGGCAATGCCTTCCCGGGCACTGGGCCGTCCGGCGGCTACGCAGAAGCTGTCCGCAGCCGCCCGAACCGCGGCACGATAGCCATTGTCGTTGGCGTGCATGAACGCCTGACGGCCATTGCGCACAACCTCGGGCGACTTGGTGCACAGCGTGTTGGCAAGCTCTCTAGCCACCGTCATTGCCTGCCCAGATGACGCCACCCGCGACACCAATCCCATCTCTGCCGCCTCCTTGGCATCGAAGACACGCCCCGTGAACAGCAGTTCAAAGGCGCGATGACGACCAACAATGCGTGGCAGATGCGAACCTAGCTTCCATTTCGACGCTCTCTTGGTACCCGAAGGTTTCGCTTATCGTCCCGTTGGTAAATCGAACCGAAACACCGCACCTTGTCCGGGTTCGTCAAGCAGACGAATTTCGCTGCGGTGCAGTTGCAGAATGCGCTGCACGATCACCAGTCCCAGCCCTCCGCCGTCACGCCGGTGCTGGCTGAGCGCCGAAGCGCGCGTGAACAGCCCCGCGCGCAGCTCGGCCGGGATCCCCGGACCCGTATCGCTGACCTGCACCTCCACCTCCTGGCCCGCGCTGCCCAGCCGCACCTGAATGTCAGTACCCGGGGGACTGTGACGGATGGCATTGTCGAGCAGGTTGGTCAGCACTCGCTCGATCATGCCCAGGTCGGCACGCACGGGCGGCAACGCACTGGGGAAATCAGTGCTCAGGCGCTGACGCCGGGCTTCGGCTGCCAGCTCAAATTTTTGGATCACGTCCTGCACCAGCTCCGGCAATGCGAACGTGTCGAGCTCGGGGTGCACCAGCCCGGATTCGAGCCGGGCCAGTTCGAACAGTTCCTGAGCCAGCCGACCGACTTTGCCACTTTGGCCCAGGGCAATATCCAGATAGCGGCGCCGCTCATCGGGCTGCAGCGCTTGGTCCTTGAAGCGCAAGGTTTCCAGGTAACCATGCAGCGACGTCAGCGGCGTGCGCAAGTCGTGCGAGATATTGGCGACCAGGTCGCGCCGCTGCTGGTCTTGCCTCGTCAGTTCGCGCCACTGCTCAGCAATCCGCTGCCCCATCTGCCCGAACGCGCGCCGCAGCACGGCGATCTCGTCGCCATGCCCGTCGGTGTCGTCGGCTCGATAGAGTGCCGCTGCGGCGGCGCCATCGCCGTCGAAATTGCGCACCGCTTGCGTCAGTGCGCGCAGCGGCCGCGTGATAAGCGCAAACGCCGCCAGCCCAGCCACCAGCCCTAGCAGCGTGACCAGAGCAATCGACCACAGCGTGGTGCGCAGGACCGCGCTGGCCGATACCATGGAGGCCAGGGCATCGTGCGCCTCGCCCTGCAGCACCACATAAACGTAGCCGCGATCTTGCCCACCGATCCGAATCGGCGCCGCGCTAAACGCCTTGCGTACGCCGGTATTTCGCGGATCAACACCCAGGATAGGCAAGGCATCGCCGGCCAAGAAACGGCGTACGGGTCCCATGTCTACCCGGTCCAGTTTGACATGGCCGGCTGGCGCCGCATCGGCCTCGATGCGGCCGTCGTTACCCAGCAGGTAAACCTCTACCGCCGGGTTCACGGCCATCAATTGATCGAACAGCACGCGCACCGACTCTGGCTTCCAGCCATCGGCATCCATCAGTGGGCGGCTGCCGGCGATGTGCGCGGCCAGGCCGCTGGACAGTCGCTGCACGACTTCTTGTTGATAGCGTTCATTGGCAGCCATGTGCAACAAGGCAGATGCCCCGCAGCAGGTCAGCAGCAGCAGCGCGAACACTACCGAGAGGCGCTGGGTGAGGGTGAGGCGCTTCATGTCGGCTCTCCGGCGGCCGCCGCGGCAAATTTATAGCCTCGGCCCCACACGGTCAGGATGCGGTTGGGCTCGGACGGATCGGCTTCGATCTTGGTACGCAGCCGGTTGATGTGGGTATTGACCGTGTGTTCGTAGCCTTCATGCTGATAGCCCCACACCTGGTTCAGCAAGTCCATGCGCGAGAATACCTTGCCTGGATGGCGCGCAAAAAAATACAGCAAATCGAATTCGCGCGGCGTCAGATCCAGCGGCCGGTCATCGACCGTGGCGTCGCGCGCGACGGGATCGATGGAAAGGCCCGATACGTCAAGCCGCCCCGCATCCAGCCGGGCGTTGCGCTCCAGCGCGTCGGCACGGCGCAGCAACGCCTTGATGCGAGCCACTAGCTCCAGCATCGAGAACGGCTTGGCCAGATAGTCGTCGGCGCCCAACTCCAGGCCCAGAATGCGGTGTACTTCGCTGGAACGTGCACTGGTAATGATGATAGGCGTATAGCGCGTCATGGCGCGGGCGCGCTTGCAGATTTCCAGGCCATCGACGCCCGGTAGCATCAAATCCAGCACCAGCGCGTCCCAACGTCCGGATTCCAGATGGCGCAAGCCCGCTTCGCCATCTGCCGCGTGGGTCACCGCATAGCCCTCGTCGCGCAGGTGCAAGTTCAGCAGGTCTGCGATATGGACGTCGTCTTCGACTATCAGGATGCGCTTGGACATATGACGATAGAGGGAAATGCGGGTGGGAAATATGGGAGGGCAGTACGTGCCGGTTACCCCCTATTGTCGCCAATTGCGGCGTGCTAGTTATCACATTTAATTTAAGTTTTCGTGAGGACTTCGCCATGGGGGGCAGGCAAGAATGCCTACATGGCTACTCCATTGCATCCTTATCCGCAGGCTGGCACCGCGGTCGATACCCGGGTCGTTCACCCCGTCTGGCTGCGCATAACCCATTGGGTGAACGCGCTGGCTGTGCTGATCATGATCACCAGCGGATGGCGTATTTATAACGCATCGCCTCTGTTCGACTTCATTTTTCCGGCGGGTATCACCCTGGGGGGTTGGCTGGGCGGCGCACTGCAGTGGCATTTTGCCGGCATGTGGCTGCTGGCCGGCAACGGATTGCTGTACCTGGGCATGAACCTGGGCAGTGGCCGCCTGCTACGCCGCTTTTTCCCGCTGTCGCCTCGCACTATTGCCGCCGACCTGGGCGCCGCGCTACGCGGCCGCCTGTCGCATGCCGATCCACGAGATTACAACGCCGTACAGCGGCTGGCGTATCTGTTCATCATGCTCGACATCGCGGTATTGGTGCTGTCCGGCCTGGTGCTCTGGAAATCCGTGCAGTTCGAAACGCTGCGCGCGCTGATGGGCGGTTATGAGGCGGCCCGCTATGTGCATTTCATCGCGATGGCGCTGCTGGCCGCATTCGTGATGGTGCATGTGTTGATGGTAGCGCTGGTGCCGCGCACCCTGCTGACCATGATTCGCGGCAAATAAAGGATACGGAATGACTCCGCGCAAACGCCCTACCCTGCCCGGTCTGGATGGCCCGGCCATCCTGCGAGAGGCACGCAAGCTACTTGCCCCGCGTATTGAACAGCCGACACGCCGCGCGTTCCTGCAGCGCACACTGAGCCTGGGCGGGCTGGCACTATTGTCGGGTTGCAGCCTCAGCGACGACGAAAGCGTCGAACAAGCCCTGACCGCTGTGTCCCGCTTCAATGATGGAGTGCAGGGATGGATATTCGATCCCGGCCAATTGGCACCCACCTACCCTGAATCGATGATCACGCGACCGTTTCCTTTCAATGCCTATTACGGCATCGAAGACGTGCCGCAGGTCGACGAGACCGACTACCGGCTCGAGCTGGCTGGCTTGGTGAACGACAAGCGTGCCTGGCGTCTCGATCAGTTGCGCGCGATGGCCCAGGAGGATCAGGTCACGCGTCACATCTGTGTAGAGGGTTGGAGCGCCATCGGCAAATGGGGTGGCGTACGCTTTGCGGATTTTCTGAGGCATGTGGGCGCCGATCTGCAGGCCAAGTATGTGGGTTTCAAGTGCGCCGATGACTACTACACGAGCATTGACATGCCCACCGCGCTGCACCCGCAAACCTTGCTGGCCTTGACCTACGACGGCCAACCGCTGCCGCCCGAATACGGATTTCCCATGAAGCTGCGCATGCCGACCAAGCTTGGCTACAAAAATCCCAAGCATATCCAGGCCATCTACGTGACGAACACGTTTCCTGGCGGTTACTGGGAAGACCAGGGATACAACTGGTTCGGCGGCAGCTAACGATTTTTTCCCGCGGCGACGCCGCAACAAACTGGAGCTTTCACCATGAAAAAAAGCGCGATCTACGCTGTCTCGATGTGCCTGGCCCTGGCGGCCGGCGGCGCCTATGCCGCCGACAACATGAGCAAGGATGGCATGTCCAAGGACGGCATGTCCAAGAGTTCGATGTCCAAGGATGGCATGAAGAAGGATGGAATGTCGAAAGACTCGATGTCCAAGGACGGTATGAAGAAGGGCGGGATGTCGAAAGACTCGATGTCCAAGGATGGCATGGCCAAAGACGGTATGTCCAAGAGCTCGATGTCCAAAGACGGCATGACGAAAGACGGAATGTCCCACGATGGCATGAAAAAATAATCGCCCGTCGCGGCGTAGCCGGTGGCGCCCGCTCGCAAACGCTACCGGCCCATAGGAGCAAATCATGAAATCGACTCGCAGGCTATTTCTGGCCGCCAGCGGCGGCGCCACCCTGGCCGCGATGCTGGGCGCGCTGGCCGGCCCGAGCGCGCAAGCGCGTGCGGCGCAAACCTTTGCCGTCATGCACAGCGACGCCGAATGGCGTGTCCTGCTGACCCCGACGCAATATGCCATATTGCGCCAGGCCGATACTGAACGGCCTTATTCCAGCCCCCTGGACCATGAACACCGCGATGGCACCTATGCCTGCGCTGGCTGCGAACAGGCGTTGTTCTCATCAGATACCAAGTTCGACAGTGGTACCGGCTGGCCTAGTTTCTGGCAGCCGCTGCCGCACGCGATCGGTACCACGAGCGACCGTAGCTTTGGCATGGTGCGCACCGCCGTGCATTGCGGTCGCTGTGGCGGCCATCTAGGCCATGTTTTCGACGACGGCCCCAAGCCCACCGGATTACGCTACTGCATGAATGGTGTGGCTCTGGCCTTCACCGCGACGGCCTCTTGAAAAACGATCCTACAGGAGTTCACCATGAGCCCCACACGCGCCACATCAGCCGCAAATCCTAGCGACTATGCCCGCCGCACCTACTTCAGGTTGGCTGGCGCAGCCCTACTGGCCGGCAGTGCCTGGTTCGCCTTCCTCGCGCCGAGCCGCGCCGCCGAAACCGTCTTTCATATCCCGCCGCCCGCGGCCGACTTGTCCGCAGGCGGCGCCAAAACGGCCACCGCCGTGCTCGCTGGTGGATGTTTCTGGGGCGTACAAGCTGTGTTTCAGCACGTCGAGGGGGTCACCCAGGCCCTATCGGGCTATGCCGGTGGCAACGCCAACACGGCCGACTACAACACCGTCAGCGGCGGCAGCACCGGCCACGCCGAAGCCGTGCAGATTACCTACGACCCCAGTCGCATCAGCTACGGGCAACTATTGCAGATCTATTTTTCAGTGGCCCACGATCCCACCCAGCGCAATCGGCAAGGCCCCGATACAGGCACCCAGTATCGATCGACAGTTTTTCCTTCCAGCGAAGCGCAGCGGCAGGTTGCCCAAGCCTACATCGCCCAATTAGACCGCTCGGGCGTCTATCCCCGTCCAGTGGCAACCACGATCGAGAATCTGCAGGGTTTTTATCCAGCCGAGCAATATCACCAGGACTACCTGGTGCATCATCCCGACAGTCTATACATTGTCATCAACGATCAGCCCAAGGTAGAGAACCTGGCTAAGGAATATCCCGACCGCTACCGGGAGACGCCGGTCCTGGTAGGAGGCTGATGTGTCCGCACGAGCACGTGAATGAAAATAGACTGCGAGTACTACGCGTCGAGGCATGCTCCGTTTGAGACTGCCTAGTTCTTCGGCGCCGTCACGACCGGCTGTGGCGCCTGTGTAGTCTGCGTCGGCGTTATGCGCCAAATCGTATTCGAAAGATCATCCGCAACGATAAGTGCGCCGCGTGGGTCGACTGTCACACCCACCGGACGGCCACGGGTCTTGCCATCGCTATCGCGAAACCCCGCGACGAAATCTACGGGCGCACCGGACGGCCGCCCATCGCGAAATGGCACGAAGACCACTTTGTAGCCCGCGGGTTCGCTGCGGTTCCAACTGCCGTGTTCTCCGACGAAAACCCCGTTGGCGAACTGTCCACCCATCGCGTCGGCCGAAAAGTCGACGCCCAGTGCCGCGACATGCGACCCCAAGCTGTAGTCCGGCTTGATCGCAGCGGCGACCTTCTCCGGGTCTTGCGGTCGCACACGCTCGTCGACGTGTTGGCCCCAATAACTGTACGGCCAGCCATAAAAGGCACCTTCCTGGACAGCTGTCAGATAGTCGGGGACCAAGTTCGGACCGAGCTCATCGCGTTCGTTCACGACTGCCCACAATTGACCCGTATCGGGCTGGATAGTCAGTGCGGTGGGGTTGCGCAGCCCCGTGGCGTACGCCTTGTGTTCGCCGGTGCGGGCATTTATTCGCCAGATAAGAGCGCGGTCGACCTCCGCCGTCATGCCGCGTTCCGTGATGTTGCTATTGGAGCCGATGCCTACATACAGATATTGCCCATCGGCACTGGCGGCCATGGCTTTGGTCCAGTGGTGGTTGATTTCCGATGGCAAGGGCGTCACCGTTTCAGGTGGACCGCTCGCCTTGGTTTGTCCTGGCTGGTAGTCGAATCGCACCACGGCGTCCTGGTTGGCGACATAGAGATTGTTATCCACCAATGCAAGGCCGTACGGCGCATTCAGGTTTTCCGCGAAAGTCGACGTTTCATAGGTGCCATCGCCGTCGGCGTCGCGCAGCAACGTCAAGCGATTACCGCCCTTTATCGGGCTGGTGCCCTTGGCCTTGATCACGCCGGCGATCACGTCTTTAGGCTTGAGTGGCGGGGCGTTGCCGCCACGGCCCTCAGCCACCAGGATGTCACCATTGGGCAATACCAGCGTCTGTCGCGGTATTTTGAGATCGGTCGCGATGGCGGTAATCGTATAGCCGTCTGGCACCGTCGGTACCTTGTCCCCCCATTCTGCCGGTTCTGCAATCACCATGTCGGGCAGCAGTCCCCGTTCGGGCTGGGGCAATTCAGGGTCCGGGCCGATCTGCGCAGGTCCGGCTTGGCCGCTGCATACGCCCAACGCCGCAGACAGCGGGACCACGGCAAGCAAGCTAAGGTATTTCATGTCGCGCCTCTGATGTGCGGGGTACGAAAGCCCAGCCATATCGCCGCGCAGGCAAGCACCACGACGATTATCGACAGGCCCAGACCGGTAGGCATACTCGCCCATGCATCGCGGGCATGCACGAGCGCATTGAAGAAACCCACGACCCACACCGCCAGCAGCACCAAGACATAGGGAATGATTCCCCGTGCGCGTTGATGAGGCCGAAAGAGATCGATAATCGCAAAGATCAGCGCGACACCACTAAACACCAGACCGCCCACCAGAAGCCACGATGCGAAGTTATTCCACTGGATGTGAAAAGATTGCGCATAGACTGCATCGCTGAGGGCAGCCCCGAGAAACAAGGGAAAAGCCCCCGCCAGAAATACCGCTTGCACTGGGTGCACAACCAGGGCATATCGATGGTCAATGAGTTGGGTCACTTTTGATCGCCTCCTTAGTCGCCAGGTCACATGCGTGATTTGGAAGGAGACGCAGCAAGTACCGTGCCTACGCGCAATGCAGTTGTGGCTTTACGCGCGTCGTCCGCAGCGTCAAGGGCGCTTGGTCGGTCGTCGCCATTTCCTGAATAGACCCCGTCGGCTCAGGGGTTCGAAGATTTTCTCAGGCCCCTCCGGGTCGAGGATCTGGTTGTCTGCCAGCCATTGCTCTGTATCGCTCAATTCGGGAATGACATACGGCACGAGCGTACGGCCGGGCTGACGTAGGCGTTCTATCGTGGCGATGAGGGATCGCGTCTGGCTCAGTGTCTCGGCGACGTGCGCTGGCTCGGTGTTCAAGTGCTCGGCAAGCAGATCATCGCGCAAGGCAGCGATCTTTGCGCGAGCGGGCACCGCGTCGGACTGATCGACCGACACCGTCACGTCGCACTCGGTGTCCAGCCGCAGGGACCTGTTGTTGAAATTGGACGATCCGACTCGCAGCCAACGATCGTCCACGATAAGGACTTTGGCGTGGACATAGATGGACTCGCCGCTCGCCGTCTGCGGATGATAGATCTGAAACCGCCCATACTTATCAATTCGCCGCAACGCCTCTACCAACCGCGCACGCGCGCTATCCATCGCCAGTGGTTCGAGCCAACCTTCAGCGGTTTTCGGATTAATGATGACGATCTCCGGCCCGTCCGGCTCGCACAGGCGCTGGGCTATTGCACGAGCAATCTTGCGTGACGCGAAATACTGGCTTTCCGCATAGATGACTCGTTTGGCGCTGGTGATCAGGTCCAGGTACATCTGCTCAATCTCATAAACACCTGGCTCGTCATCCATTTGCGGAATGGTCCGTGCTATGCCTAGCGAGACATCCTCGAAAGTGGGCGCCAGACCCGACGGCCAGGGATCGGACTCGCAAGAAACGGGCTTGAGCTGTTCTCCCGTCGCCAATTGCCATCTATGGCGCGCAAGATCGCCCATCGCCAGCGCGGCGGGGCCGTCCAGAGCGCTGGTGGCATCATACCAGGGGCCGTACGGCGTGCCATTGGGCCGTAGCCTGCTCGGATCCGCATCGGCATGTTCGCGCCGATCCCAGCGCTCGCTGGTAATGTCGATACCGCCACAGAAAGCCAGTTTGTCGTCTATCACAACGATTTTCTGGTGATGAGAGGCGGCAATCGGATGCGCACCATCGAGCTTCAGCGTAATGCGGGGGTGGGCCTTCCAGCGCAGGACGGTAGCCAAGGTATTGCCGCGGAAGATCGCTTTGAAGGCGCCGGTGTCCCAGCGTAGCAGCCTGATTTCCAGGGCGGGCGTCCGCCGCACCAGCCAGAGGAAAAAATCGCCTAAGGTCAACGGCCCCGTGTCGCCCTCGCCAGCCTCCAATTGGATGCGTGAGTCAAAATCCCAACCAATCAGGAAGATGCTTTGACGCGCATTGAGCATGGCGACCCGCACCGCCCTGAAGTAATCATCAGCATCGACAATGAAAGCAAACCGATCCGCTTGTTCGATACGCCAGCAATTGCGTTCCAAGACGAGCAGACGCGTGTCCGGGTCTTCTATCGATGAGGATTTGTCCATCAGCTATCTCCCTAGCGGATCTTGGGCTGTACGTTGGAGTACTAATGGTAGCTGCCAATATGCTTGTTGGCTCCAAGCACCGACCAGGTCGCCCGGGACAGTCGCGCCCAGCCGCAACGCTTCAATCGCCAAACAGATTCTTGCGGATCAGCACCAGGTGTTCGGTCATAAGTCGGCGCGACTCGTCCAGATCGCGGTTCTTGAGCGCCTCGACGATGGCGCGATGCTGCTGCATGTACTGCCGATGCCGTTCAGGTGTGTAGCTGCGCTGTTTCAGGACGCCCCAGCCCCCCTCTGTGCGCGCCTTGCCAACCATATCCATGATGTGGATAAAGAAAGAATTGTGCGTAGCCACAGCAAAGAGCCGGTGCAACTCGTGATCCAGTGTTTCGAATTCAGCCAGAGTCTGCGCCTGCTCCGCGCGGCGCAGGCACTGCTCCATGGCATTGAAATCATCGGCGTGCGCATTGCGCACCACCAATTCCGGTAATAGGGGCTCGATATAGATGCGCGCTTCGATCAGTTCAGCCGGGCTGGCAAGTTCGGGAACATGCGGCGGTTCGGCCTGGCCATCGGGGGCGGACTGGACGAAGGTGCCGCTGCCGCGAATACCGACGATGCGGCCTTCAGCCTCGAGGTGCTTGAGCACCCGGCGCACGGTTCCTCGGGATATGCGGAATTGCTCGGCCAACTGCCGCTCGGGCGGCAGCCGAGAACCAGGCGGCAGCTTGCCGCTGGACAATTGCGCGTCGAGATGCTGCCAGAACAGCCTGGCCGCCTTCGAGCCTACGGCGGATGCCAGCGGCACCGCCAGGCTGCCCGGATGAGCATGATCATCGGCTGGGAAGTTTTGCATGGTGTGGCTCAGGAAGAGCGCACACTATACCTTGAACACGTTCTCGATGTGACCGATGCCCTGAATTTCGACGCGCACGACATCACCGTTTTTCAGGAAACACGGCGGGTTCATGCCCATCCCGACACCCGCCGGCGTACCCGTCGCGATGACGTCTCCAGGATACAGCGTGATACCGCGCGAGCAGTTTTCGATGATGGTGCCGATATCGAAAATCAGGTCGCGCGTATTGGCTGACTGCCGGACTTCGCCGTTGACCAGGCAGCGAATGTCGAGGCTACCGGCTTGCAGTTCGTCGGCGGTGACGATCCAGGGGCCCATGGGGCAGAACGTGTCGAACGATTTGCCCAGGTGCCATTGACGATGCCGCTGCTGTACATCGCGTGCAGTCACGTCGTTCACAATGGTGTAGCCGTAGATGTGGTCTAGCGCATCAGCGCGGGTGATATTCTTACCCTGCTTGCCGATCACCACGCACAGTTCGGCCTCGTAATCGATATCTGCAGATATCCCCTGGGGCAAGCGCACATCGTCGGTGGGGCCCACGACCGATTCGGGCACCTTCGAGAAAATAATGGGCCAATCCTCGCCGTCTTTGCTGTCTTTGAAGATGGAGCCAGATAGCTCGTTGGCGTGCTCATGGTAGTTGCGGCCCACACAAAAAACATTGCGTGCGGGTCGCGGTACGGGCGCGCGCAAGCGCACGCCGCTCAACGAGCGGGCCGGACCCGCTTGGCGGGCGAGATCGGCAAGAGGCAACTGCGCGGTAATCAGGGGTAGGATCCCTAACCTGGCATCCACACCGTCCAGATCCAGGGGTTGGATCGACTGACCGTCATCCGAGACGATGCCGATACGGGCAATGCCCTGTTCTTCGTATGCTGCTAGCCTCACGTTGATTCCTTTTTCGTTAAAAATGGTTGCCGTCTAGTTGCCGTCTGCGCAAACGCCGATACCCGGGATCACACTCGGAATCCATGCGCGTTCTTGTATGCGTCCAGGCCGCTGTCGGTCAGCACATCGATAAGCTGGCGTGCCAGCTCAGCCTGGCGAGTGTCGGTGGACACGGCAGCGGCGTACACCGTGTCCAGTTCGCAACCCTTGGGCAGCAGGCCCACCGCTTGCACGCCCGGGCTATATAGGATTTCGGTGATCTGCGTGCAGCCCAAAGGCCGGCCAGGTGCCGTCGCCATTGCTTTCATGGCGGTAGCACCGTTGGGAAATTCCTTGATCTTCGCGGCAATGTCTTGCAGGACACCCAATTGCTGGAATACTTTCTTCATGTGTATTCCCGCCGTGGACTGTTGCATGTCTGGCACATAGATCGCGTCTGCATCCTGCAAGGCCTGCCCGAATGCCGCTGGCGAATCCACGGACACCGACGGATTGCCTGCTTTGACGCTCACGCCGGTGCTCACGACGCCCAGGTCGCGCACGCTCTGCGCCTGCAACTGGCCGGCGCTGACGAGATCATCGACCAGCTTGCGCGACAGGATCGCGACATCGCAATCGGCCCCGGCCAGCAATTTTTCTTTCATGGCACCCACGGCGCCGAACTCACCCTCAATTCGGCAACCGGTTTCGGCTTCGAATCCGGCACGCACCGTGTCGACCAGGCCCAAGGCAGCGCCCCCGCTCAAGATGGACAGCTTCATTTATGCTCCTTTTATTGCACACGTCATGCGGCAGCCTCGATGGCCCGCACGATATTGTCAAAATCCAGGGGCAAAGTCGACACCCGCACCCCCAGCGCGTCACGCACTGCGTTCCCGATTGCCCCTGCCACAGGCCCCAACGAGGGTTCTCCGGCGCCGGCCGCAGGCTCGTCCGGCCGGGCCAGTATCCGTACCTGCACATCAGGAACATCGGTAAACCGGATGATCGGATACTTGTCCCATGTGTCGTCGATCAGCATCCTGTCACTGAAGCGCGCCTGTTCCATAATGGCCCAAGAGCAAGCCTGGATGGCACCGCCCTCGATCTGCTGCATCACCCCATCCGGGTTGATGACTTCGCCCACATCCACCGCGATGAACAGATCATGCACAGACACTTTTTGGGCCACCGACACTCGGGCAACAACGGCACAGTACGCGCCCTTGTTCTTGTAGCGGGCAAAACCCATTCCCCACCCGATATCCTGGCCGCCGCCCTGCCTGGTGTCCCAGCCGCTCATGTCACGCACGGCGTTGATGACGGCGATGGCACGCGCATCAGACAGCATGCTCAAGCGATATTGCGCCGGATCGATGTCATGGGCCCGCGCGATATCGTCGACCATGGCCTCTATGGCGTACACATTGGCGAACGCCCCCAGAGAGCGCAGCGAAGAGGTGCGTACCGGCATATCGATGACACGGTGCGACGACAGCGCGCTGCACGGGATGTCATAGCAAGGAATGATATTGCGCTCGGTACCTCCACCCGCCGCTATCGGTGCGTTGATCGCCGATAGCCACGGGCTGGGAGATTCTCGATACCAGCTGCCCAGCAGCGTCGGCGTTTGCGCCCGGCCGGGCCGCAGGCTGTGGCCTGGTCCCCACGCGTCAGTGCGCCAGTCGAGTATCCGGCCTTGTGCATCGACATCAACCTGCAGCCGCACGGACATCGGCGGTCCTTGCGGCGCCCAGCACAATTCATCGGCGCGGGACCACTGCACTCGCACATGGCGCCCTGGCGCATGTAATGAGAACCAGGCTGCGTCAAAGGCGGCATCGTCGGCGCCGTTGTGGCCATAGCAGCCCGACCCCGGCACATGCTCGACGACGATCTGCTCTGGATCCATACCGAACGAAACAGCAAGGTCGGCCCTGAGGTTGTAGATGCCCTGGCCGTGCGTCCACACTTTCAGTGTGCCGTCGTCGCGCAGGCAGGCATACGCACAAGACGGCCCAATCGAAGCATGCTTGATGAAGGGTTTGAAGTAATCGCCTGTATATGTCGCCGCGACGGCCACGCCGTCCAGGTCAGCTTGCCCGGCTTGCCGATAGACCAGGGTATCGCACGGCTGGCGACGCAACCACGCCGGCAGTTCGTCCTGGGTCGGCAGGCAGGCTTGCTCGCGCCATTGAGCGGATGACGCCAGCCTGGTCACGGCCAAATCGGCCACGTGTTCCTGTTCGGCCAACACACCCACGAGCGAACCGTCCCGTATTACCTGCACGGCGCATTCCAGACCCTGCACAGCAGCCAGATCCAAGTGCAAGAGCTGAGCGCCGATAGCGGGCGGCCGCAACATGCGGCCATGCAAACCATCCGGCAGCGGCATGTCATGAATGAAACCATACCGGCCATGCACCTTGTCAGCCAGACCGAACGCCGGTTCGCTCGACCCGGCCTCGAATCGGGCCGCGACCAGATCAGAATTCGGTTCGACCGGCACCGCCAGATCCACATCGCGAGCCAGACTCCAGTAAGTGCCCAGTTCCCGGTCCACTGCCAAAAAAACTCCATCGCGCACGCTGATCACGCTTGCATCCACACCGGCCACAGATGCCGCGTGCTGCAAGAACAGCTGCCGTACCTGAGTGCATGCCACACGCAGTGCCATTCCCGAATGCTGGATGGACAGACTCCCCGACGTGAAGGATTCATCGGGACTGCTATCCGTGCAGGCCGGCGCCATTTTGATGCGCGCGATGGGCACGGCCAGCGCCTGCGCCGCGATCTGCGCGAGCGCGGTAAGAATGTGCTGCCCTAGTTCGACCTTACCGGAGCGTATGCACACGTATCCAGCGTCTTCGGTGGCGATGCTGATCCAGGTGGATAGCATCGGGTTGCTCTTCAGGCTGACCGGTACACCATCATCAGAGGCAAGCGGGGAAAATGCGGCTTTCATGGTTGGTCTGCACCGATATCGGCCGCCGCCTCGTTAATAGCCCGGATCACCCGCAGATGGCTGCCGCAGCGGCACAAATTGCGGGCCATGTGCTCGCGGATTGCGTTGCCGTCCGGAGACGAACAGTTGATCAGCAGTCCGGTGGCCGCCACCACCATGCCGGACGTACAGTAGCCGCATTGTGCCGCACCGTGCTTGATAAAGGCGCACTGCACGGCAGCGCCGGCGCCATGCCGGCCCAGCCCCTCTACCGTAACCACCTGCTTGCCGGCCACCGACCATAGAGGGGTATTGCAAGCATAGACCGGCACGTCATCGACCAAAACCATGCACGCGCCGCAATTGCCCTCGCCGCAGCCAAAATGCGACCCTTTCAAGCCGAGCTCGTTGCGCAGGATGTCCAGCAGAAAACGCTGATCTTGTGCAACGATCTCGTGACGCGTGCCGTTTACATGAATGTTCACTGGCATCATCTGATTTCAGTGCTGAACCATGTTGGCGTCCAACGCGATCTTGCGCAAGCGCGCGATGTCCTGCTGCAGGTATTCCCGGAAGGCCTGGGGGGTCATCGCCATCGGGGCGACCCCGTCCTTGGCCCATTGTTGTTGGACAGCCGGATTGTTGGCGATCGCGCTGACGGCCTGATTCAGCTTGGCGACAATGCCAGGCGGCGTACCCTTAGGGGCCAGCAGACCCAGCCAGATATTGGCCTCATAGCCAGGCAGGCCGGCTTCGCTGACAGTGGGGATATCCGGAAACACGGGCGAACGTTTCTTACCTGTCGTGGCCAGCGCCTTGACGCGGCCGTCGTTCACGAACGCCTGCATCGTGGCGATCGCATCGAACATGTAGTCCACCTCCCCTGCCGCCACGCCCGTTCGCGCCTGGCCACTGCTTTTGTAGGGCACATGCTGCGCGTCGGTCCCCGCCATCGACCCGAACAAGGCGCCGGCGATGTGGTACGGCGTGCCGATACCGGAACTTGCATAGTTAAGTTCGCCTGGCTTTTTCTTCTCGAGCGCAATCAGCTCCTGCACGCTGGAGACGTCGAGGCCTTTCTTGCCGACCAAAACAAGGCTCGCCTCGTTGATCGGCGCAACAGGTTCGAAATCCTTCATCAAGTCGTAGGGCTTATCCTTGAGCAGGGTCTCGTTAACGGTCTGCGTATTGGACATGACCAGCAGGGTGTAGCCGTCAGGCTGAGCGCGCGCCACGGCAGCCGTGCCGATGACGCCGCCGGCGCCGGGTTTGTTTTCGACGACGACGGACTGACCGAACTGCTTCTGTAGCTGCTCACCCAGATAACGCGCGTAAACGTCCGCAGAACCACCAGCACCAAATGGTACAACTATGACAATAGGTCGCTGAGGGTAGGAGTCGGCCGGCTCCGCCGCGTTCGACAATGCGGCGCAGAACGCCATACTTGCCGCAAAAGCTAGCGGTACCAATATTTTTTTATTCACCGTGCTCCTCCTTGTTCTGACATTTTTAGTGGGCCATCACGCCATCTGGATGGCAGCAAAGCGTACCAGTACCAGACCAAATTGAAAACCTATTTTTATATTGGTACAAATATTGGTATATGCAAAACGTGGAGACTTTCATGGTGCCGTTGGTACGGGCCGGCTCTCCATGAACAGGCTGGCGATCACACCTCGCAGCCAACGCGTCCCTTCGTCCTGGTGGCTGCGCTCGTGCCAGAATTGCTTGACTTCAAAGTCGGGCGCCGTCAGCGGCAGTGGCAGAATCTTGATGCGCCGCAGCGGCGCCATGACCCGGGCCACAGTGCTGGGGATGACAGCCAGCAGATCGGTCGCTTCGAGAATCTCGGGCACCACCGTGAAGTGCGGCACCCGCAATGCCACATGGCGGCGCAGTCCCTGTTTTTCGAGGTACTGCTCGATCAGCGTAGTGGTCGATGAATGCGGAGAAACGCGGCTATAGCGCGAACCCGCTGGCTCGATCATGATGTGGGATTCCGCCGTGAACTGGCTGATGTTCAGCCGGCGGCCAATGCGGGGATGGCCGGCCCGCATGAGGCAAACGTGTTGATCGCTGAACAGTCGCTGCTGGTAGAACCCCGCCGATAATGCCGGCAGAAAACCTATCGCCAGGTCGGCATCCCCGGTCTCCAGGGCGTCGCGATAGCCTTCGCGCGGCAACTGCAAAATTCGCAGGCTGACGCCGGGCGCGGCCGACTTCAGATGCCGCATCAGGCGCGGCAGGTAGACGACCTCTCCCAGGTCGCTCAGCAACACCTGGAAGATACGTTCAGACTGTGTCGGATCGAAAGCCACTGCACTTTCCAGTCCAGCCTGCAAGATGGACAGCCCCGCCCTGACACTTGTGGCCATGCGGTGGGCGAACGGGGTGGGCTCCATGCCGCTCTTGACCCTGACGAACAATGGGTCGCCGCACAACTGCCTGAGGCGGACCAGGGCATGACTCATCGAGGGCTGCGACAAGCCTATCCGCAAGCCCGCGCGGGTCACATTGCGCTCTTGCATCATTGCATCGAATGCCACCAGCAGATTCAGATCGATAGTCTCGATATTCATCGTCCTTGTCCGTAGAGCGATCTTGTTCGCTGGTGACGGCGCGGCAGGTTCAGGTGTCGAAGCGATTCACTCCATGCCGGCCGGACAGCACGCCTGTCGAGATGATCATCCGTTGCATCTCGGATGACCCCTCGGTAATGGTTCGGCTACGGGCGTCACGATACATCAGTTCCAGTGGCAATTCGCGCGATAGCCCCAGGCCGCCGTGTATCTGGATCGCCCTGTCGACGACCCGAATCAACATCTCGTCCGCATACAGCTTCACGGCAGACGCCTCGAGATGATAATCCAGCCCCTGGTCGGCCTTCCATGCGGCATGGTAGACCATGGCACGCGCCGCGTGCAGCTCCACCGTAGAATCAGCGATCATCCACTGAATGGCCTGTCGCTTGGCCAGCGGTTGCCCAAAGGTATGGCGAGTATTCGCGTAATCGATGGCGAGTTCCAGCGCCCGCTGCGCCCGGCCGATCGACTTGGGTCCGTGAATCAGGCGCCCCATGTCCAGGAACTCGCGGGCCAGTTCCCATCCCCTGCCGATTCCGCCCACAATCTGCTCGGCCGGCACCCTGACGTTATCGAACAGTAGTTCCCAGGGCTTGTCTGGCGACATCAGATCAAAGCATTGCCCCAGTCGAAGGCCTGGTGTGGCGCGATCAACCAGAAAGCATGAAACGCCCAGGTCTTGCCCGTCTCGCATCGTTCTGGCAAACAACTGCACAAAGTCTGCCTTGTCGGCGCCAGTGATGAAAATCTTGGCGCCATTAATAACAAAATCCACACCGTCGGCCACGGCGGTGGTTCTCATGCCTGCCGGATCCGAGCCCGCGCCCGCTTCGGTCAAAGCAAAGCAAGTTCGTTTCGAACCCTGCACGACGGGCATCAGGTATTGTGCCTTCTGGCGTTCGTCGCCATGGAACAGTACCGGCCCCAGATAAGGGGTGAACACCGTAGGAGCACGGAACGACGGCACGTTGCAACGCGCCAGCTCTTCGAAAACGACACACATGCCGGTCACCCCGACGCCGCCTCCGCCCACCTCTTCAGGCAAGTCGAAGGCCCAGAAGCCGAGCGTTTTCGCCTTGTCCTGCAACACCCGGCGCACATCGTCCGGAATGTCTGGCTCATTGGCGTAGCGGGCTTCCAGCGGCGCGAGTTCTTCTGCCACGAAACGCCGGGCCGAGTCGCGCAACATGCGCAGCTCAGGCGCAAGCTCGAAATTCATGAGTAACTCTCCTGCCTCTCAGTCCAGCTTCACGTTCACGGCACGTATGCTGCGCTCGTATTCCCGGCGGTCTTGCGCCAGGAAACGGGCGAATTCTTCAGGTCCCTGGTCTAGGGGCTCCAACCCTACGCTCGTGACATATCTGTGTTGGAACGCGGGTTGTCTCATTACCTGTTGGACATCGGCCGCGATCTTCGCGACGACGGCGGGCGGCGTCCCTGCGGGGGCAATCAGTCCAAACCAGGCCTGCGATACCATTGTTTCGAAGCCCAGTTCAGCGAACGTGGGCGTATCGGGAAAGGCCGCGATCCGCTGCGGTGCGGCCACGGCCAACAAACGCACCTTGCCCGCCTTGACCATGGGGATGGACGGCGGCACGCCCACCATGGCCATGTTGATTTGCCCTCCCACCAGCGCCGTCATGACGTCGGTAACACCCTTGTAAGGCACGTGATTCATTTTGATTCCCGCCAGCGCGGAAAACGTCTCGGCATCCAGGTGCGCCTTGCTCCCCTGTCCGTAGGATCCGTAGGTAAGGTGGCCGGGCTGGGCCTTGGCCAACGCAATCAGTTCCTGCACGTCTCCGGCCGGAAAATCATTACTCACCAACAGGATTTCCCGGGTCTGCACTACATTGACGACTGGCGTGAAATCCTTGACCGGGTCATAGGGCAACTTGCTATACAGATACTGATTGGATGACACCGTGGGATCATTAGCCATCAGCAAGGTATAGCCGTCCGGCTCGGACCGTGCCACATATTCGGCCGCGATGATGGTATTGGCACCTGGCCGGTTCTCGACCACGACCGATTGCGACCATCGACTGGCCAGCTCGTGAGCCAGCCCGCGGGCGACAGTATCGGCCAACCCGCCGGCGGTAAAGGGAACCACGATGCGCACCATCTTCGTGGGAAATGCCTCGTCCTGAGCAGCCGCCTGGCCCGCTCCCAGGACCAGTGCGGCAACCCCTATTGCCAATTTCCTGATCACGCTCATTGTTGTCTCCGGTTATTGGATATCAAGCAACTTGTCTGGCACCCTTGCGCCAGTACGGCGCTCGCAACGCCTTCTTGTCTATCTTGTTAGTACTGGGCAGGCGGGGCAGCGCATCCATGATCTCAATGCTGCGCGGCTTCTTGTAGCTGGCGATGAGATCGCGGCAATGCTGAATCAGCGTTGCCTCATCCACGCTCGCATGCGGCTTGAGGGCCACGAAGGCCTTGACCGCTTCGCCCCATTTCTCGTCGGGCACGCCGATAACGGCGGCCTCGTTCACCGCCGGATGCAGTAGCAAGGCCTCTTCGACCTCGCGCGAATAGATATTCTCGCCGCCGGAGATAATCATGTCTTTCTTGCGATCCACAATGAACAGATAGCCGTCCTCGTCGAAGTAGCCAAGGTCACCCGTCCTCATCCAGCCATCCTGTAACGCGACGGCGGTCTCGTCCGGCTTGCCCCAGTACCCTTGCATGATGGCGGCGGAGCGCATGTGGATTTCACCGATCTGGCCATCGGACAGCACAGCGCCGTGCTCGTCGACGATACGGATATCCACGCCTAGAATGGGTTGCCCGGCCGAGGCCATGCGCGACGCTTCGGAGATCGAACCGTCTGGCAGATGCTGGTGCTTGAGCAAGGCCGTTCCCGGCCCGTGCTCTGTCATCCCGTAGACCTGCATAAAAATAGGCCCGAATGTCGCGCGTGCCAAGCGAGACAATGCCACCGACATAGGCGCAGAGGCGTAGCACACCATCTGCAAACTGGACACATCGAAAGGCGTCCGGGTCTGCACATCAATCATGGCCTGAATCATGATCGGTGCGAAATGCGCCGCGGTGACCCGATGCTTTTCGATGCTGGTCAGTATCTCGCGGGGGTCGAACTTCCGATGCAGGACGATGGTCGCACCGCATATCAGGTAGCTCAGCAACTCGGTGGGCCCACCGATGTGATAGGCGGGCATCACTATGAGCATCCTGTCGTCCTGCCTGGCCCCATGGGTCAGGGCCAGCATACGTGCCTGCTCCACCTGCGCCGCGTTGCCCAGCATGACGCCTTTGGGTGTGCCCGTCGTACCGCTGGTATAAATGAGGAACAAGGTGTCGCCCGCCTGCGCTCGCCAGGCTGGCATGCTCGCGTCAGCGCGGGCCACGGCGTGCTCATAACTCTCTGGATCCGGCCCGGGCCCCAGACGCAGTACCTGTGCATGCTCGGGCAATACCGCTCGCAATGCGGCAACTCGCTCGGCATATTCTGGCTCGTACACCAACAGACTGGGTTCGCAGTCGCGCAGAATACCCGCCTGATCCGCCTGCGCCAGTCGGTAATTGAGCCCGACGGCGATGAATCCGCAGGTGCCCGCGGCGGCGTAGAGTTCCAGGTACTCTGGGCAGTTCTGGGCCAGGATGGCGATCCGGCTGCCTCGCTCCAGGCCCAGGTCGATCAAAGCGTTGCATAATCGCCGTACGCGCTCGGCGAACTCGCCATGGCTGATGCTGCACCCCTCGAATACAAAGGCCGGGTGGTCGCGATAACAGCGCGCGTTGCGCTCGATGACATCTCCAAGAATCATGTTTCTTCCTCTTCCGAAACCAAGCGCAGCAATGTGCTGCCGTAGCCTTCCTGGATGATCCGTGACTGGGTGTCCAGTAGTTCGAAACGCCGCTCGACCACGGCACGCCCGCCGCTCGACGCGATACGCTTCTCGCAAATCGAGGTGCGAACGTGCACGGTATCGCCTACCACCAGGGGACGCCGGTAGCACCACTCTCTCAGGCCCAATGCTCCGATCACCGGCTCGGCGAACTCGGGCAGGCGGGTCGACATGCCCATGGCCAATAGGATTCCGTAGGGCCCATGAAACATGGGCCCTGGCATGCCTTCGGCGCGACAGAAGACCTCATCCGCGTGGATGGGATGCCAGTCTCCCGTCAGCATGCACGACAGCGACAGGTCGGATTGAGTCAAAGTGCGGGCGGTACCAACGTAGCTTGCCCCCACGGCAAGATCGCGATAGCGCACGGGGTTCATGGCGCCACCTGGAAATCGGCCATCGCCGTCCAGTCGACCCGTTCGCACACCGACGGCCACTCGGGCATGGCAACCTCTCCATCGATGACACATGGCACGTCGGCGATGAATTGCTCGCGCATTGCCAGAAACCAACTGAGCTCGGCCGGCAATACCGGGTCAGGCATAGCGGCGGCGAACTGCAGGCCGGACCATGTTCCCAGCGCGCTCTCGCCCATCAGGCCTGCCACCATGCTGCAACCGGAAGCGATAGCCAATTCCTGCATTGCCAATACATCCGATAGGCCGAAACGGCCGGGCTTGAGGCTCAGCCCTTTTGCGCCACGCTCCAGGAACAGGCGCGCGTCGCGCAGGCTCGTCATACCGAAATCCACCAGCAGCGGCACGCCCGCTTCCTGCCGTAGCGTCGCAAAAGCGCGGTCCGGATGAAACGGACAAGGATCCTCGACCAGCACCGCGCCTGCCTGGACCATGGCCCGGGCATAGGTCGGCGCGTCGCTGGCCGGATAGGCGCCATTGGCATCCACATATAGCGTGACGCCGTCCCCCACAGCCCGCCTGACCGCGGCCATGCAAGCCAGATCCGTGGTCTGCCCCTGCCCACCTTTTATCTTCAGGGTCCGGAATCCGAAGCGTTGCACCATGTCCTGGGCCTCGCGCGCCATCGTCTCGGGCGCTTGGCGCGTAACAGCCCACGACATGGACACCTTTTGTGTGCCGTTCAGTCGACGCCACAGCGGCACGCCAGAACGCGCGGCCAGCCAATCCCAGCATGCGTTATCGATCAGTGTCTTGGCAGGCTGGTTACCAGGAATGGCTTCCAGGGCGACGCGCAAATGGTGCGGGTCAGACAGGCCTTGTCTGCGGACCAATGGCTCGAATACCTCCGCCAACACGCAGCGCAGGCTGGCGGCCGTGGCACCGACCCAAGTGGGCTTGACGGCCAATTCGGCAGCACCCGCGCAGCCGGATTCCGTCTCGATGCGCAACACCACGAAGCTCGCCGCCGATTCGGTCAGATCGCTCCATTGAACCGGCCGAGCGTAGGCCAGTTGACGCACATATACCTTCCAGCCCGTGATCCGCTCGGCGTTCGGCATAGAGGTGTCCATCAATCCGACTCCGCGCCGGAGGCATCTATCAACGCCTTCCACTTGGGGGACTCCACTCGCACATACGCCTCCAGTTGCTCGGCGTTCAAGTAATGCGGCTCTGCCCCTAATCGGATCAGTTTTTCTTTCATGTCCGGATGCTGCACGATGCGCTTGATCTCAGCGCTCAACCGGTCCGTGGCCTCCCGCGGCGTATTTCTGGGCGCGAACAGTCCATACCAGGCCAACGCCTCGAAACCGGGATAACCCGCTTCGGCGATCGTGGGCACTGAGGGTGCCAGCGCAGTACGCGTACTGGATGTCACCGCCAGGGCCCGCAGTTTTCCGGCCTGCACCTGGGGCAGCACTGATGGCATCGTAAAAAAGGTCATCGAGACATTTCCAGCCAACACGGCGGTCACCGCCTCGGGCCCGGTCTTATACGGAACGTGCTTGATGCGGATGTTCGCCATGCTCTGCAGCATGGCGCCCGCCAGATGGCCCGACGTTCCGCTGCCAGCCGACGAGTACGTGAGTTCGCCGGGGCGCTGCTTTGCCAGAGCCACTAGTTGCGCCACAGACTGGACCGGCAACTCGGTATCCACCACCAACAAATTAGGCGCCACTGCCACCATGGCCACCGGCGGCACATCGTGCATGGGGTCGTAAGTCAGATTCTTGTACAGGTGCGGGCCGACCGAATGCGTCGGGCTGCCGCTTACCAGGAACACATAGCCGTCGGCCGGCGCGCGAGCCACCTGAGCCGCACCCAGGTGACCGCCCGCGCCCGGCTTGTTTTCCACGATGAACGGCTGACCCAGCGCCGCCGTCAATTTCTCGGCCAGAGATCTGGCCAGAATATCCGCGGTTCCGCCCGCTCCCGACGACACCACCAGGCGCACGGGCCGCTCGGGCCAGGCGCCATGAGCCGCTCCACAAACCAGGCCCAGCAGCATCGCGGCGGCGGCGCGTGCGCATTGCATCAGTGTGCTCATGTGACGCTCCCCTTTCAAAGCTGTTCAGACAACGCCGGTTTGGCGCAGATCCCACAACTCTTCATCTGACAGGCCTGCCTCGTGCAGCACATCGTCGGTGTGCTCGCCCAAATCGGGCGGAGGCAGAAAATCACTACGGTTGTCGCCGTCGAACCGGATGGGCCGGTGCGCGGCACGCAAGGTGCCATGACGCGGATGAACCTGGTCATAGAACACGCCCTGGTGACGAACCTGCGGATCGTCCGCCAGTTCGTCTAACCGGCGTTCGGGCGTGAACGGAACGTCATGCTGTTCGAGGCGAGGAACCCAATACTCGCGATCCTGCTCCGCAAACACCGCCGCCAGTGTCGCGGCCAGTTCGACGTAGCGGTCGACGCGTTCGGTGCGCGTCGGGTAAGCGATCAATAGATCGGGGCGATCGATGCCCGCCACCAAGCCACGCCAGAACTTCTCGGGTGAAGACAAGTGCAGCCCGATCCGGCGCTGGTCGCGGCAGGTCACCACATAAGACTGAGACATTGCCGCTCGGCTGTACAAGGAAGGGACTTGACCAGTAGCCAGCATCGACCCCAGCGGTTCGCATGCCATCGCGATCATCGCTTCCAGCATGCTGACCTCGACCTTGCGTCCCCGGCCGGTACGCGCACGCTCGACCAGCGCGCCCAGTATGCCCAACCCGGCATAGATACCGGCGGCCGCGTCCGACACCGCCGGACCTGCCACCTTGGGATCCGGCCCATCGTGAAACATGGACAACCAGCCCGAGGCGGCCTGCCCCACGTTGTCGTAGGCAGGCCGGGTCGCATAAGGGCCGGTTGCCCCGAACCCCGTGATCGCGCAATACACCAGACGCGGATTGAGCGTCTGCAGCCGTTGTGCGCCCAGCCCCAACTTTTCTTCCACGCCAGGACGCATATTCAGGATGATGGCATCGGCCCCAGCGACAAGCCGATCCAGTACCGCCAGCCCTTCAGGCCGCGCATAGTCCAATGACAGGCTACGCTTGTTCCGGTTGTGCGCCTGGAATTGCGGGCTGTACAACCCGCCCTTGAACGCACGGAACGGATCGCCGGTAATGGGCCGCTCGACCTTGATCACGTCGGCGCCCAACTCACCCAGCAGCATGCCGGCCAGTGGTGCGGTAATGAAATTTCCCAGATCCAATATCCGGACGCCCTGCAGGACCTTCATTGATCCACCCCCAGCACCGACACCAGGAATCGCTGCGTGCGTGCATGCGCCAAGTCGGCATCCTGCGCCGCACCGCGGGTATAGAAACCGTGATCGGCCTGCGGATAGCGATGCAACACTGCGCGCGGCGCCGCGGGCAACGCCGCCTCGATCAGATCGACGGCTTCCGGCGGCGCATAGCGGTCGAGGTCGCCATAGTGCAACATCAATGGGCACTGCAACGCAGCCGCTTCGTCCAGATTCTTTTCTATTCCAACGCCATAGAAAGCCACGGCGGCATCAATCGGAAGCTTTGCGGCCGCCCGATAAGCCAGCTTCCCGCCCATGCACAGCCCAATCACCGCCACTCGGCCATGAAAGCCCTCCATAGTGCGAACATGCTCCACCGTGCGGCCGATGTCCTCAATGCCCGCCAGTTCGTCGAAACGTTGCAGGTATTCAAAGGCACGCGCCACGCCGGCCTTGTCGTGGCCCAACTCAACACCTGGTTCGATACGCCAGAACAGGTCCGGAGCCAGCGCCAGGTAGCCCTCCTCCGCATAATGATCGGCCACCTGGCGGATCGTGGCCGTCACGCCGAAGATCTCCTGCAAAACGATTACCGCATGTCCGTTGGGACGCGCCGGCTTGCTGATGTAGGCCTGGAATGAGCGGCCATCCGCCGCTTCGATCAGTTCGATATTGGAATGCATGGAATCCTCGTCCGGGTCAGGTCAGGTAATTGCCTTTCAGTATTTCGCGCGCAATCGAATTGCGATGAATCTCTGTCGTTCCGTAGCCGATGGACATGCCGCGCGCATCGCGGAAATACCGCTCGAAGGGGTACTCTTCAGACAGCCCATAGGCACCGGCCAGTTGCATGGCCTGATTCGTGACTCTTACCGCCATTTCGTTGGCGTAGGTCTTGGCGATGGACACCTGCGCAACCGAATGTCGCCCCTGGTCCAGGCCAACGGCCGCCCCATAAACCAGCGCACGCGCCGCCTCGATATCCATCGCCATGTCTGCCAGCTTCCATTGCAACCCCTGGTTGTCGGCCAGGGGTCGGCCGAACTGGATCCGGTCTTTCAGGTGCTGCACGGCCTGCGCCAGGGCGGCCTGTGCCAGCCCCAGGCAAATAGGCGGATTCCCGGTAATGCGATCGGCATCAAGCACCTGCAGCAGATCCTTCATCCTGCCGGAGGGCAGCAATAGGCTTTCCGCTGGTACCCGGCAGTCCTGAAACACCAGTTCAGCCATGCCCGTGCCGCGCAGGCCCAGCAAGTCCAGATGACGCCCCACCGAGAAACCCGCCGCGCCGCGCTCTACTAGTACCGCACCGACACCCTTCATGCCAGGCTCGTCAGACAGGCGTACCAGCACCAGGAACACATCGGCCACCTGGGCGGCGCTGCACCACAGCTTGCTGCCGTTCAGCACGTAATGGTCGCCCTGCCTGACGGCCCGCGTCTGCACGTTACCCACATCCGAACCCGCATTCGCTTCGGACATGCTCCACGCGGCGTACAGTTCCGCCTTCGCGAAAGCGGGAAGATAGCGGCGCTTGATCTCCTCCGATCCGATCTGCAAAATGGCGCGCGGCGTGGCACCATCTGTGCAGGAAAACAGCATGGCCGTATTGGCGCACGATCGCGCCAGTTGCTCCACGACCAAGACTGTTTCCAGCAACCCTAATCCCGCACCGCCATAGCGCTCGGGCAAAAAAATTCCCGTGTACCCATGCTCGGCCAGGACCTTCAGATTCTCGACCGGCGGCCGGTACTCTTTATCGGCACGAGCCGCCACCGGCGCAAACTGTTTCTGCGCTAGCGCGCGTACGGTATCGCGGATAAGCCGCTGCTCATCAGTCAATTCCACTATTCACCTTTCGCGCCGGTCAGTTTGATGATGCGGCCATAGTTGACCGACTCCTTGTCCATAAAGCTGGCAAAGTCCGCAGGACTGGACGGCGCCGCCTCGACACCCAGTTGAAGAAACCGATCCTGTATCTCTGGGCTTTCGAGCGCCTTGCGCAGCTCGGCGCTTAGCCGCGACACCAGTTCTGGCGGCGTCGAGGCCGGCGCCACCACGCCGTACCACGTCATGAATGCGAACTCGTCCAACCCCGACTCAGCCACGGTCGGCAAGTCGGGCGCAATAGGTGAGCGCTGCGGGCCGGACACGGCCAATCCTTTTAAGCGGCCACCGCGCACGTGCGGCAAGCCCGAGGACATGCCGGTAAACATCACGTCCACCTGTCCGCCCACCACGTCGGCCAGCGCTGGCGCCACGCCCTTGTAGGGAACATGCACAAGGTCGATATCGGCCAGCGCCCTGGCCCATTCCATGGCCAGGTAGTGCGGCGTGCCATTGCCGATCGATGCGTAAGTAATCTTGCCAGGGTGCGTCTTGGCCGCCTCGATCAGCTCTCCGACGGTAGACACGCCGGTCTTCGGATTTGCCACCAGAATGAACGGCACGGATACCAATTGGCTGACCGGCGCGAAGTCTTTGCTCGAGTCGTAAGGCAGTTTTTTCCCAAAGAAAATGGGATTCAGCACATGCGAATCGGTGATCAGGCCAATGGTGTAACCATCGCCCGCCGCCCTAGCCACCACCTCGGTGCCGATGATGGTGCTTGCACCCGGCCGGTTCTCGATGATGATGGGTTGCCCAAGACTATCGGCCATCTTCTTGCCGACAGCACGCGCCACGATATCGGTTCCCCCGCCGGCGGGGTAGGGAACAATGAACCTAATAGGCTTATCCGGCCATTCTGCTTCCGCGGCCTGTGCAGTCAGTACCAGGCACAGGGCCACCACAGCTTTGCACCACCTTGCTTTGATAAACATGGGGCCTCCTTATCGGCCGGTGTCGACCGCAGTCTCATCCTGGCGGCTTGCTTCTTCTTCGGTACGCAGCCAGATCTCGCGCGCAATGGGATTGGCTTGTTCTTCCACCAAGTGCCCCACCAGTCCGACAGCCCGCCCGATCACCGCGACCCCGCGCGCTGCCTTCCACGAAAAACCGAGTTCACAACACAAGGCACCGATGGCACCCGTCGCATTGACCGGCAACGGCTTGCCGTACGCGACTTGCGCGTGTTGGCCAATGGCCGTCATCAGTGCCACGTAGCGCCCGGCGTAGCCTTCTTCCGTGGCGACTTCAAACAGACGAGCTGTGCGAGGGTCGTGCGGCTTGTGCAGGTTATGCCCTATGCCGGGGATGGACAGGCCCCGCTTGCGAAAGTCAGCCACGATGTTCCGGGCCAGTGCGTCGGCGTCCTCGCTGCTGTTATCCGCCCATCCCGCCTGCAGCATGCGGGCGGCGCCTTCGGCAGTTCCGGCAAAGGTCGTCCCCATACCGCACAGACCCGCCGCCACCGCCGATTGCAGGGATTCCGGTGCACCCAGGTAGACAAGTCGGGTCGCAATCGCCATGGGTGTCATGCCGTGTTCCACGAGCGTGACCAAAATGGCGTTGAATACGCGGGATTGATGCTCATCGGGCAGCCGCCCCGTCATCTCCAGATAGGCCATATCGCCAAGATTGAGCTTGCCGATGACATCCTGGACCAGATCGTGGCCTCGAACGAAAATTTGGTCGGGCGTGCTACGGCCCATGCCACTGCGGATAGGCTGGCGTGTTTGGTTCATACCGTCTCCTGCCCCTTTGGATGGAGCCTGTTGTGGGTGACATCGGCCACCTCTTGGAGACGAAAGATAGGCCTTGCCGTTGGAACCTGTCCAATAGAAGGCCATCATTCCCAGTATGCATGAAACGAATAATGGGTCGTACGCAGCGACGCTAGCCCACGGAAAACACCGGCGGGCTGACGTCCGATCCACAACCGCTACTATCGATACTTGACCTAAAGGAGGACAGCCAATGCGCCGGCCAGATTTCATCAAACACTGGACTGAACTCGAAGAACCGGATGCGCAGACCTATCCCGGCGATACCGAGCCAATGGCGCTAGACGCGCCGCTTTCCGCAGCACTCGGCGTCACGCGTATAGGCATTCATCATGTCAGGCTTCTGCCCGGCCGACGGACGTCATATCCGCATGCCGAAAGTACCGAGCAGGAGTTTGTGTACGTGCTCGAGGGCGAGCCCGAGGTGTGGATCGACGGCATACTGCATCCCATTACTGAAGGCGATTCCGTCGCGTTTCCGGCTGGCACCGGAATCTGCCACACCTTCATTAACAATACGAAAAACGAAGTGCGGCTGATGGTGATCGGGGAACGTCCACGCGATGACAACCGTGTCCGTTTCCCGCTCAACGAAGCGTACGAACCTACCCTCGCGGACCGCTGGGTGGACTGGCCTGCCAGACCACTAGGGGACCATAACGGGATGCCAGATTGAGTACGTGGCATGGCCGGTCACGCGAACCGGACTTATTGTTTGAAGAGTTATGTGGAGAAAGGTCTGAGCCGCATAATGCTTTTGCGGCCACTGCCTATTCGATATCGGCATGCACGTGAACCCGCATGCCGATCGCTCAGTGCGGGTTCCGTACGGAGATGGAAGTATCATCAAATACCAGGGCCAGCCATCGGCCAGAACCAGCCTCTATTGCGGATGGGCCACCGAGGTGGTGCCCTCTGATCCAACAAAGGAACCGCTTACGCACTCGCCCCAAGATAGCTTCTAATCGCTTGCGGCATGTACTTGACGGTTTGACTCGGGGGCTGATCAGCGCGAAGTTCGACGTACAAATCCACTGCGGCCATGTATGCGTTGCGCACCGATACCGCATCAAACGTCGGGATCGTGTTTGCCAACGGCTCGATGCAGAGTCCCCCGATCATCTCGATTCTGCGCACGCCACGCTGTGGGTGTCCTGCACGGCGATGTAGCATCGGGCCAAGCACCTGATCTCGAAAAAAGCCCAACATTCCGATCGCCTCAAAGAGCTCGCCGCGGGCCAGCTTTGTCGCCCCGTAATGGAGCCATATCCACGCCCTCTGTTCGAACCAGTCTGGCGATGCATTGGGCCACGCGATAACAGCTGCATTGAGATAACCTTCGAGTCGATCTCGATCACGCGCGAACAGCACGGCGGGACGCTCGACTAGACAGTCCAGATTTGATGGCGTCACGAACTTCAGATCGACGTGTATCAGCGATGGCCCGTAAAGGCAGATCAGCAGCCTCGGCTCTCCGACATGCTCGCCACTGAGCGCGGCCAACAGCCCTCCGACCCTCGTCGCTATCTCTTGCCGCGAGGCCATGACCTCGCTGTAATACTCTTCCTCTACAACGACAACGAAATCAAGGTCTGAGTGTTCATCAAATCCCCCGTGGATATACGAACCGCCAGCCAACAACGCCGTTAACCGCCGGTCGCGCTGCACTTCGCTGCGAACCCGCTCCACGAATTCCCGATGTAACGTAGGTAGTGTGCTTGACATATAAACCCCTGATAGCCGGCAGCTCAGATTACTAAACTCGTTCTCGCCATACAAACGCACTCCCGAGTGAGTGGCGGGATGTTGTCTGTCGTGGAGCGTCCGCTTCGGGCAAAATCTGTTAAAAAACTCCGTGACCGTGCTTTCGAGGGTACTTCACCCCTTCTCGCGAGTGAGCTCGCGGGTCCTAAAGAGGCCTGAAAGGTCGTTTGTTCTTGCAGCAGGTCGTGTTCGAGTTTTTTCTACACGGAGACAAAGATGACACGAGTTCGCGTTGAGGGCTTCACCATCTCGCTCGACGGATACGGAGCCGGTCCGGATCAAGACATCAACAATCCGCTAGGCGTTGGCGGAACGGAACTGCACCCGTGGGCATTCCCAACACGCACGTTCCAGCGGGCCTTGTTCGGCAAGGACGACGGTACGACTGGGCTTGACGACGATTTCGCGGCCCGTGGCTTTCGGAATGTCGGAGCCTGGATTCTTGGCAGGAACATGTTCGGCCCCATTCGCGGGGACTGGCCGGACACTACCTGGAAAGGCTGGTGGGGAGACAACCCACCGTATCATGTTCCAGCCTTCATCTTGACCCATCATGCGCGCCCTTCCATCGAGATGGAAGGTGGCACGACGTTCCACTTCATCACAGGCGGCATTCGCGAGGCGCTCGACCGCGCACGCGAAACCGCTGCCGGAAAAGACGTACGGATCGGTGGTGGGCCGGACACCATCCGACAGTATCTTCGTGAGGGCCTCATTGACGAACTGCATATCGCTATCGCGCCGGTTCTGCTCGGCCGGGGGGAATCGCTGTTCGATGGACTTGACTTGCGGGCTCTGGGATACGAATGCGTTGAATTCGCCGCATCGGAAAAGGCCACGCATGTCGTCCTAAGGCGCCAAGGATAAACGAACGCCCAATCAGTCGCTGAAAGGCCAACGTCCGTAATGGCCTGCGGCTTTAGCTCGACCGTACGCGGTGTGTTGTGCAATCCAACGGCCGACGCCATGCGCAATCGGTGCTAAGGCAATGGTAAGGTTCCATATACCCAGCTGGCGCATTCGCTGAGCTCCGATCAATCACGTCTCGAGTTGGATTCATGGAATACCTGCCTCAATTGCTCACGCTCTCGGGCATCGTTCTCCTGGCCTGCATCAGTCCCGGGCCGGACTTCGTTGCCGTCACGTCCAATGCCTTGAATGACCGCCGATCCGGCATGTTCGTCGGCCTGGGCATCGCTTGCGCGGTCGTCATCTGGGCAACCTTGGCTGTCCTCGGATTTGGATTGCTGATCAAGGAATTGTTCTGGCTCTATGAAACCATCCGTCTGGCCGGCGCGGCTTACCTGATCTACCTCGGCTCGCGGATGCTGATTGCCTCTTTCAGGGCCAGGAACAGCGAACCACGCGTGGACGGCGCTCCGCGAGTCGGAGCACTGCAAGCGTGGCGCCAAGGGTTCATGGTCGGCATCACCAATCCGAAAACAGCGACCTTCTTTGCCACCTTATTCGTGACCGTACTGCCGGTCGACGCACCCACCTGGGTGTATGTCAGCCTGGTCGCAATGGTCGGCCTGATAACGGCAGGGTGGCTGGGGACTCTTGCTGCATTTTTTTCCGTGGGGCGCGTGCGATCCGTCTATGCACGCGTGAGCCGAGTCGTCGATGCCTTGATGGGCGCAGCACTCGTGGGATTGGGGATTCGATTGGCCAGCAGCCGTTAACGCGAGAGGGCCAGCAGCCTGTCCCAACGCGACATTTCACGCAGAGCAGATTTGCTCGATTGATCTTCTGGCGTAGGCAATAAATCCTGCGACGTCAGCCGGATAATTGCTCAGGCTGTCCTGCTCTTGCCCCAAGTAACTTGCGCGCGCCCTGCTCAACACAGGCTGATGTCGAGGTGCAATTTTCTCCATTAGCCAAGTCGCAGCCGCGTCCTTCGACGTGATGTCGCCAGTAACGGCGGTGTACCAACCGCGGGCAAGGGCGAGCACGATATTTCGTTCATCGCCTGCCCAATCCTCAGGCTTGCTCCATTGCGCCACGGTATCCAGAAGCGCGCGTTCAAGATCGGCTCGTGGTATCGGGTGAAATAGAATGTGGGCCGCAGGGCCGACGATGGCGGTACTGTGTGCCCGGGCTTTCGCAATAAGAATAGCCAAGTCATGGTCTATGGTCGGCGCCTCAAAAACACCCGCGAGAATATCTTCACGCAGCCACTCGCCAAATTGAACCTCTCGCCTCGCGGGATAGTGCCAAGGCACGATGCTCGCAAGCACCAGCACAGTGACCTCAAGTGCGCGTAGTGAAGTGGATACGCCTGGAGGGGACGAGGCGGTCAGCAGTTCCCGCATGAGCTCATGTCGCGCCGTTGCGCCGGGAGGCTTGTCCACGGTAACAAGCAAGTCAATATCGCTATAAGGCTGAAGCCCACCATCAACAGCCGAGCCGAACAAGTGAATTGCCACGATGCTCGGCCCCAGATGCCGTTCAAGTATGACGCGCGCCTGAGCCACCTGATGTTCAATTGAAAATGTACGATTGTTGCGCATTGCGGGATACTAACAAACAGCGCAAAGCGCAAACGCGCCCGGGAACTACCGCCTTCCGATCTCCGGCAAGTCAAAGTCACGCCAGCCGGGTACTTCGGAAACTTCCGGAAACTCGACCCCAAAGGGGCGGGTCGCGTCGATACCTACTGCGGATGAATAGCCGCCGTCGGTATAGGGGTCCAGCGGCGCGGCTGCCGTGCCATCGACAATAAACACGTCCTGGCGGGGCTTGACCCGAAATGACATCGCCCACTCCACCTCGGCGGACTTACGGATGTCGATATCGGGATCCACGGCCACAATCCATTTGGGATGCAGGTTGGACGCCATGGCGGCCAGAATCGCTTGCCGCGCCTCGCCCGCATAGCGGGGGCTGATCGCGATGACCACATACACTTGAACGCCGCCGGAACTCGTAATCGCCACGTCCCGTATGGTCGGGAACTGGGTTTGGAGCTGGCGCAAGATCGACGCCTCGAACGGTATCTGCTTCAGGACATGGTTCTCGGTAACCGGCTTGCCGGTCAACAGTCCTTGGAAGATCGCATCCTTGCGATGCGTAATCGCGGTGACCTTGGCGGTAGGTTTAAGGGTGGCGGGGGTGTAATAACCCGTGTATTCGCCAAGGGGGCCTTCCATCTGCTGGTCCACCGTATCCACTGTAAATTCCAAGACGAACTCTGAATAGGCAGGCACTTTCAGGCTGCTGGTGACGGCATTGGCCAACGCGACCGGCGCGCCCCGTAGGCCGCCCGCGACAAACCAGTCGTTGGTCTTGTCGCTGGATTGCACTTGGCACGACAGGGCCGTCATTGGGTCAAGGCCAACGACGAGCGCGCCATGCAGGGGCACACCCATCTGCGTCGCCTTGGCCATATTCTTGCCGAACCGGTGATTGGGCGCCGAAAATACGCCCATCCTGTCGCGTCCATGAATTTGAAACCGGTAATTCCCGATATCTGGAATGCCGGTTTCCGGGTTTTCGGAAATGACGATCCCCGCCGTAATATACGGGCCGCCGTCCTTGGGGCTGTAGATGGGCACGGGTAGTCTGGCCAAGTCGATCTGCTCACCGGTAAGCACGACATCCTGGCAGGGCGGTATGCCTTCGAAGTCGACCGGCCCGATGGGTTGTTCGATGCCTTTGCGCACCCTGTCATGAATCGTCAGGTCGTCCGCGCCGAACGCGATCAAGGCACGCCGACGCGTGCCGAATAAACCCGCAACCAGCGGAAAGGCCGTGCCGTTGTTCCGGAACATCAGCGCCGGCCCGTCGACCGAACTACTTTTCGCAAGCGCCTTGGCAACGTCGTACTTCAACGCGATCGGCCGGTCGATATCGACCAGCTCACCTTGATCGCGTAGAACAGCAAGAAACGCGCGGAAATCCTGATAGCACATTCCATTCATCCATTACTCCGAGAAACCTCGGCATTCATGCCGGGGAGGAAAGGGGCGCAGCCGTAAGGCTGCAGGATTGGTCTGATTTGAGCGATTATCTGGATGAATATCCAGTTATTTGGTTTGGCGCGGATAGTATCTTGGGCATCCAAACCAAACGTGTCTACCGATTCCGGTTCTATCCCACGCCCGAGCAAGCGTTGCCACGTTTGCGGATATGTGTCACCGAAGCTGCCGTTGAGAGTGCGACGTTGGACTTGTTCGGCTTGCCGCACAGACCACGACCGCGACCGCGACCTCAACGCAGCACATAACGTATTAGCCGCCGGGCTGGCGGTGTTAGCCCATGGAGAAACGGTAAGACCTGAGTGCATGAGTGTTGATGCGCAATGGCTCGGTTCTGTGAAGTGGGAATCCCTTTCCCTTTAGGGAAGGGAGCAGTCAACCTACCGCTGCTCCGCATAATCGCGGAGCCTGTGCAGCATCATGCCCCACAGGCTGTTGCACTTGACGAAGTTGCCTTCTTGATGGGGCCAGCCGCCATGATCCAGCGTCAGATGGAGCCGGCCATCGGCTGCGCTGGCCAGTTGGAAGGTCGCCGTCGTACCCGCGGCATCGCCAGGACCAGCGATGCAGGTCCAGACCACCGTATCGGCATCAGGCAATGTGATCCTCCATACGAAGCTCGGACCATCAAGGTGTTTAAAGGACCACTCGCCTGCCGCACCCTGATCGGAAACCTTTGCCGCGGTCCAGTGCTCCAGGCCGCGGGCGGTGGTCAACGCTTCCCGAACCCTGGCGTGATCCGCGCTGATATTGACGGCGTGGCGAAGTGAATGCGTCATCATGAATTGGCCTGCCTTGAAGTCAGAAGTAATAACCCAGTCGGATGTTCGCCGACTGACTCAGGAACGAGCTGCTGAAGTCAGCGCTATAGCCCGCCTTGATCTCCAACCCGCCCGCGCGGAACATCTGCAAGCCCAAGTCCACCTTGCCCAGCAGCTCCGGCGAACGCACCCGGTCGGTGAACGTGCCGTTATCCGCCGTCGCATTCGCAAAACTGGCGTCAATGCGATGCGTGTTGTCCGGCGTATAACGCAGCCCGAAGGCCGCATAGGCCCGCAACGTGGTCTTGTCATCCAGGTCCATGCGCCGCCCGAACTCCACCATCGGCGACAAGGCCACCGTGGTCTTGTGG
>NZ_CBCSFP010000009.1:0-218925 GCF_965138755.1 Bordetella tumulicola
CCAGGGTTTACCCTGACCTCACCGACTGCCGAGCCCGAAATATTAACACACTTTTTATCGCCTGCGCAGTGAGATCCTAACAATCATCACCGCCGGTCTCGTGCATCCCTACTCCGGCCCCGCCGCCTGAACACTCGTGTTCCAGCAGCGAAGGAGCGAGACTATAGCACGTATTACAAACGCATGACGGCAAAAGCGGCACTATTTTCTGCAAATCCTCAAAAAAATGGGGACACGCCGCTGATTGCCTACGTATTCCCCTCTTTTTGCCCTATCCAACCGCGCCGTCAGCCACTTTGCTGCCTATATATACAGATTCAACATTCACGCTCTATATCAGGGACGCAACTGCTTGGCGAGGCAGCTTTGAACGGCCCGCACCCTCGCCGGAATGCCCTTTAGACAGATTTTTTCAGTTGGTCGCGGTATAGCTTGCGGAATTTGGCGACCTTGGGGGCGATGACAAACTGGCAATAACCCTGCTCGGGGTGCAGTTCGAAATAGTTGCGGTGATAGTCTTCAGCGGACCAGAAAGTCGCGGGCTCGCGCAGTTGCGTGACCAGCGGGGCGTCATATACGTGTTGGGCTTCGATCTCGGCCATGACGGTCTGGGCCTGCTCGCGCTGTGATGCGTCTTGCCAAAAAATGGCGGATTCGTACTGTGGCCCGACGTCATTACCCTGACGGCCCGGCGTGGTGGGGTCATGGGTAGCGAAAAATACTCTCAGCAAATCGGCGTAAGACAGGATCGCGGGGTCAAATTCGACTCGAGCGACTTCGATATGCCCTGTGTTCTTGCCACACACCTGTTCGTACGTGGGATGATCGACATGGCCGCCGCTATAGCCGGGCAGCACGCTGACCACACCGCGTAAATCGACCAATACGGCCTCGACGCACCAGAAGCAACCGCCGCCAAGAACGGCGACCTCGGTGGCAGGAGAAGAATTTGATTCCGTCATTTTCGCAATTCCTTATTCAAATCAGGCAGGACCGCGGTATCTACTATATAGAGCGCTTCAATATTGTTGGGGCCGCAATACGATCACTCGATAAGGCCCCCTAGATATAGAAGCAATAACGGCCTACTTTGTCGTGGCGGGCGCCAAAGACAATACCCACAGGGCCAGCAAGCGTGCATCGTCTTCGCTAACCTGCGACTGTGCAGGCATGGGGACGGCTCCCCACGCGCTGCGACCGCCGCCGCGGATCTTGTCCGCCAGATATTGCACCGTAGCGCCCCCCTGGTCCGCCGCGGCGTAACGCTCGGCGACACTACGCAAGGGCGGGCCTACCCGCTTGCTATCGATCTGGTGGCATGCCATGCAGGCTTTGCGCTGCGCCAGCGCCAAGCCCTCGGCCTGGCTCAGATCCTGTGCATTAACAGGCGCCGTCCAGGCGACCGCCCAAGCCCCACAGGCGATTACGGTCGCCCAACCACGCTTTACATACATCCGTACTGTCTCAAATTCAAAAAAACGCCGATATGACGTCATCGCCCTTGGACCCACGTTGCCCCTCCCCCTTTGCAGAAGGAGGTTTGTCGCGCAAGTGATCAGGCGTCGAAGGCATCCGTCACCGCCCCACGGCTGGCCGTGCTGGCCAACTTGCCGAACTTGGCCAGCACCCCCCGCGTATAACGCGGTTTGGGCTGCACCCAAGCCTGGCGTCGCGTCGCCATCTCTTCGTCAGAAATATTGAGCTGCAACAACTGTTGATGAGCATCGATGGTAACCGAATCACCCTCTTGAATCAGGGCAATGGGGCCACCGACATAAGCTTCGGGCGCCACATGTCCCACCACCATGCCCCAGGTCCCGCCAGAAAAACGACCGTCAGTGATCAGGCCCACGGTTTCGCCCAACCCCTGCCCAACCAGCGCTGAGGTGGGCGCCAGCATTTCCCGCATGCCCGGCCCGCCTTTAGGACCCTCGTAGCGGATCACCACCACATCGCCGCTTTGAATCTGGCGATCCATGATGGCTTGCATTGCTGCGTCTTCAGAGTCAAAAACGCGTGCGGGACCGGTGATAACGGGATTCTTCAAGCCCGTAATCTTGGCCACGCAGCCCTCTGGCGACAGATTGCCCTTGAGAATGGCCAAGTGCCCCTGGGGATAGAGGGCGCGGTCAATCGAACGAATGACATCCTGATCGGCACGGGGTGTCGCTGGCACATCGGCCAGTGTCTCGGCGATGGTTTTGCCAGTAATGGTGATGCAGTCGCCATGCAACAGGCCCGCGTCCAATAGCAGCTTCATGACTTGCGGGATACCGCCGGCGCGATGCAGATCGGTCGCCACATAGCGCCCCGAAGGCTTTAGATCGCAAATGACCGGCACGCGTCGACGAATACGCTCGAAGTCGTCGATCGTCCACTCCACCTCGGCGGCGTGCGCAATGGCCAGAAAATGCAATACCGCATTGGTCGAGCCGCCGGTCGCCATGATGACGGACACAGCGTTCTCGATGGATTGACGGGTAATGATGTCGCGTGGGCACACGCCACGTCGCACTGCGTCGACCAGCACACGGGCCGACTCTGCGGCCGACACGACTTTTTCGTCATCTTCGTTAGCCATGGTGCTGGAGTACGGCAAGCTCATACCCAGCGCCTCGAAGGCCGAACTCATCGTATTGGCGGTATACATGCCACCGCACGAGCCCGAGCCCGGAATAGCGCATTTTTCGATTTGCTTGAAATCGTCCTGATCCATGCGCCCCATGGTGAACTCGCCCACTGCTTCGAATACCGAGACGATGGTCAAATCCTGGCCCTTATGGCGACCGGGCTTGATGGTGCCGCCATAAACGTAAATACCGGGTACATTGCTGCGCGCTAACGCAATCATGCCGCCGGGCATATTTTTGTCGCAGCCACCGATCACGACGACACCGTCCATCCACTGCCCCTGGACCGCCGTTTCGATACAGTCGGCGATTACTTCGCGCGACACGAGCGAATATTTCATTCCCTCGGTCCCCATGGACATCCCATCGGAAATCGTGGGTGTACCAAAGACCTGAGGATTGGCTTGTGCCGCACGGATGGCATCGATGGCAGCATCCGCCAGACGCTGCAGCCCGCTATTACAGGGAGTAATCGTGGAATGGCCGTTGGCCACACCAATCATGGGGTTATCAAAATCCTTTTCCTGATAACCCAACGCGTAGTACATAGCCCGATTGGGCGCGCGCGCTACGCCATGGGTGATGTGCTTTGAACGTTCATTGTTGGGCATGGTCTGTCTCCGGAGTCTTATCAAGCATTACGTGACTGCACTACGTCGTGACGTCTGTGGCGGTTATTATCAACCCAATCCTTTTTTACGTGGCGGATTATGCTGCACCATCCCGAGTTTGACCCTATTGCCCTACGTCTTGGTCCTGTAGCGATTCATTGGTATGGATTGATGTACCTGGCGGGATTCGCGCTGGTTTATTTGCTGGGCCGCTGGCGCCTGACACGCGGCCATACGCCAGAACTCAACACGCGCGACCTGGAAGACCTGATTTTTTATAGTGTTCTGGGCGTGGTGCTGGGAGGACGGCTGGGCTACGTTTTATTTTATAAGCCCGGCTATTACCTGAGCCATCCCCTGGAGATCTTGTATCTCTGGGAGGGCGGAATGTCGTTTCACGGCGGCCTGATTGGCGTGATTCTCGTCATGGTGCTGTTTGCCCGTAAAAAAGGCTTGTCATTCTTTCAGGTCAGCGATTTCATCGCGCCGTTGATCCCCCTGGGGCTGGGCGCCGGGCGGTTGGGCAACTTTATCAATGGCGAACTCTGGGGCCGCCCCAGCGATGTGCCCTGGGCGATGGTGTTCCCGCAATCGGGCAGCGATTTACCGCGACACCCCTCGCAACTCTACGAGTTGGGCCTGGAAGGTATCGTGCTCTTTGTATTACTGTGGTGGTTTTCGAGCAAACGCAGGCCCACCGGGCAAGTCAGCGCGCTGTTCTTGATAGGCTATGGCGCGTTCCGCTTTTTGGTGGAGTTTACGCGCGAGCCGGATGATTTCCTGGGCTTGCTTGCCGGCGGCATGAGCATGGGACAATGGCTGTCCCTGCCCATGGTGGCGTTCGGCGTCGCGCTCCTGTTCTTTAGCGCAAATCGACAGTCCCGTTCACCGCGATAGTGACGGTGACCTTGCCGGCCTCGAGCGGCACATCGGCGTAGTCGCTCTGACTGCCCTTGGCCATCGCGGCCATGGGGCGCGGCACGGGTACCGCTGAACCACCACCACTTAGCTCCAGATGCTTCACATGATAGGCGCCAAACCCGAAGGCGGTGGCCGCGGCCTGCGCACGCGCACGGAAGGCATCGGCCGCCTGCTTCAGCAATTTTTCTTCGGCAGCCTGGCGAGCCTCGCGCGACAACGAGAAACTGATCTGCGAAATAGCCGCTTTGTCGGATAACTGTGTCGCCAATGCCGAGGCGGCGGCGAAATCTTTGGATTCCAGCGTGATTTCTCCGCGAGCGCGCCAATTTTCGATTTTGCCTTTGTCGTTGGTGGTGGGCCAGACGTTGTAGCCACTGGTCCGAACCTCGATGCCTTTGGCTCCCTTGGTGCGTTTGACTGCATCGTCCAGCGCGGCCGTCAAGTCAGTCGTCGCCTTGGATTGCGACGCTGCCTCGAACTCGGCGGCCAGCGTAATGCGCACGATGTCTTGCTCGACCTCGCTGGCGGCGGACGCCTGCAAGGTCAACGTAGGCGCACCTGTAGTGGATGCCACTTGTGGGGCGAGCTGAGGTTGAGAGGACTGAGCCAGCGCCAGCGGCGCGGCCAACAAGGCAAAGGCGGCGCAACACGCAGCCGCGACACGATTCAATGAAGACACGCCGGAAGTGTGCATCATGGCAACCTATAGGGGAGATGGGAAGGAAAGCAGACTATCTGGTGCGGACCTGAGACGACGCACAGGCCCGCACAAATAGATGCCCCGCCTGTGCCGTCTAGGCCGGCATCTCGAACCGTGAGGTTCAAGGTGGTCGCGATCCGTTGAGCATCGGGTTCGTCTACGAAGAGACAATCACTCCCGCTCACCATTCACGCAACCAATATGCCAAAAGACATAGGTTCAGAGAGTGTATGGCCAATTCACGAGCACGGCAGGGACAAACTGAAAAACATCAAAACATGCGTGATACCGACACGCCGGGGGCCGAAGCCCGGTACTAGCTAACCCCGATTGGACAACGCGTCATCAAGCAGGGAGTTCATGTGCTCGATTCTACTCTTGAACTCACCCACCGCCAAACCTCCTAGTGGACCATCTGGCGCTTTCATGGCTAATAGTTCGCTAGCCACCTGCAATGCGGCCATCACTGCGATGCGCTCGTTGCTGGAAACCTTGCCTGAGCCCTGAATGCGCAGCATGAGCTGATCGACATGCCGTACGGCCGCCATCAAGGCAGGCTTTTCGTCGCTGGAGCATGCGAGGGAATAATCGCGCCCCAGAATGGTGACATCAACACGTTCCATTAGGGTTGCGCTCCGGAGGGTTGTTCTTCGGCGGCTGCACCAGGCAGGCGTGCCAAGACCGTATCGATACGTTCGCGCGCGGCATCCGTCGCGACGCGTAGACGCTGGAGATCCGTATCGCGCTCATTGAGATTACTCAGTAACTCTGCCTCGCGGGTCTGGGCGCGCGTCTCGGATGTTTGCCGCTCTGACGCCTCGCGAGCGAGTTGCGCGCGTAGATCGTTTTCCGCCTGACGCGCCTCGGACAGCAGGTCGTCGACCGTTCCGTCGTGCTCCTGCAATTTAGTTTGCAGTGTCAGGATTTCGGCCTGACGCTCGTTGCAACGCTGTTCGAGCGCACGCTGAGCGGCTTCGCTTTGGCTCAAGCTGACACGCAACGCATCACGCTCGGCTTGAAGTTGCCGGGTACGTTGCACCAATTGCCCGATACGGGCGGCGAGTTGATCTAAGTCTTGCAGCATGGGCGGTATCGTAAACCATCCGGGCGTCGCCCGGGAGGACGTACGCAACGAGAGAAAACTAGCAATATTCTGTAGGACTTAAGCGCCGAACAGAATTAAGACATACCAAAGAATTCTGACACAGCACTTGCGTTACCGCCAATCCGTGCTCCGAGGCTGCTCAGCCTTTCGCAGGTCTTTCTATTTACTTTCAATTTGCTTTCATTTCAGGACCATTATGCCCTGAGGTTACAACTTGGGTGCCCATTCTAGGGAAAACCCCATCCGCCTAGCCGATGACTTGGGTTTGCAGGTCCCAGCCCCTTCGCTACCATGCGGCCTGCTCAAAAAAAGCGTGTTTCGAATTCAGAAAAATCGAGCAGCACCAGAAATCGCGCTTGAGCGCCGTTCGTTGAACGGTCAGGTTTTAACTCACATGCTGTAAATAGGAGCAAACCATGCAGCTAAGGAATAAGCAAGATTTCTGGTCGGGAGTGATGTTCGCACTCATCGGCCTGGGATTTGCCTTTAAAGCCGCCGAGTACTCCATGGGTACGTCCGCCCGCATGGGCCCGGGTTACTTTCCCTTTTGGCTCGGGATCTGTCTGGCCATCTTGGGTGCGGTAGTCGCTCTTGGCGCACTGTCGCCCAAAGCGGAAGAAACCACCATCGACAAGTTCGACTTCAAGATTCTCTTGATCATCATCGGCTCTGTCGTGCTGTTCGGCGTGCTGCTGCGTCCGCTGGGTCTCTACGTCTCACTGTTCCTGCTGGTCGTGCTCAGTAGCCTTGCCAGCTACGAATTCAGCTGGCGTGTCGCATTGCTTAACGCAATTTTCCTGGTCGCGTTCTGCTGGCTGGCGTTTATCAAAGGCCTGGGGCTGATTTTCCCGTTGTGGCCGTCGTTTCTCGGCATGAACTAAAACAAGGGAAGACAAGATCATGGAATTGATGGACAACCTGATGCTCGGATTTTCCGTAGCATTCACTCCCGAAAACCTGCTGTACGCCTTGCTGGGCTGCATTTTGGGCACCCTGGTTGGCGTTTTGCCAGGCCTGGGCCCCGTCCCCACCATCGCGATGTTGCTGCCAATCACGTACGTGCTGCCCCCGGTGGCCGGCCTGATCATGCTGGCAGGTATTTACTACGGTACCCAGTACGGCGGCTCCACCACCGCGATTCTGGTCAACCTGCCAGGCGAAACATCGGCCGTGGTGACCGTGCTGGACGGCCACCAGATGGCGCGTAATGGACGGGCCGGCGCGGCACTGTCCATCGCCGCCGTGGGCTCGTTCTTCGCCGGTAGCGTCACGACCATGCTGATCGCCGCCTTCGCGCCCCCCTTGGCCGAAGTCGCCTTCAAGTTCGGCCCCGCCGAGTACTTCTCACTGATGACCCTGGGCCTCATCGGCGCCGTGGTGTTGGCCTCGGGCTCGCTGCCCAAGGCCATCTGCATGATCTTGCTGGGTCTGCTGCTGGGCATGGTGGGCACGGACGTCAACTCGGGCGTGGCCCGCTACGACTTCGGCATCCCCGAATTGCAAGACGGTATCGACTTTGCCATCGTGGCCATGGGCGTGTTCGGTTTTGCCGAAATCCTGGCCAACCTCGAGCAGAAAGAAAACCGCGTCGAACTCGAAGACAAGATCGGCTCGCTATACCCCAGCAGGCAGGAAATTCGAGAGTCCGTGCCGGCTATCATCCGTGGCACGGCCTTGGGTTCAATACTGGGGATTCTGCCTGGCGGCGGTTCGGTGCTGTCGGCCTTTGCGTCCTACACCCTGGAAAAGAAGATCTCCAAGGAACCGGAACGCTTCGGTAAGGGCCACCCGGCCGGTCTGGCAGGCCCCGAGTCGGCCAACAACGCCGGCGCGCAGGCGTCGTTCATCCCGCTGCTGACCCTGGGTATCCCGGGCAACGCCGTGATGGCGCTGATGGTTGGTGCCATGACTATCCACAACATTCAGCCCGGCCCGCAGGTCATGACCAGCCACCCGGAACTGTTCTGGGGTCTGGTTGCCTCGATGTGGATCGGTAACCTGATGCTGGTGGTGCTGAACCTGCCGCTGATCGGCGTGTGGGTCAAGCTGCTGAAGGTGCCCTACCGCATCCTGTTCCCGGCCATTCTGGTGTTCTGCACGATCGGGGTGTATTCGTTGAACTACAACACGTTCGACATCTTCATCACGGCGATCTTCGGTGTGGTGGGCTATATCTGGGCGAAACTGAAGTGCGAAGGCGCCCCGCTGCTGCTGGGCCTGGTGTTGGGCCCCATGATGGAAGAAAACTTCCGTCGCGCCCTGCTGCTGTCGCGTGGTGACTTCTTCACCTTTGTCGAACGTCCGCTGTCGGCATCGCTGCTGGGCGCCGCACTCATCTTGGTGGTGCTGGTCGCTCTGCCGTCGATTCGCAAAAAGCGTCAGGAAACCTTCGTCGAAGAAGGCTAAGGCCCGCTCTAAAGCCCGTCCATCAAGGTGGCGGGTATATTGGGAAAATCATGCCAGGCACCGAAAGGGCCTGGCTTTTTTTTACCACTAGAGGGCCGAGCGATCCGCTGATTGCGGTAACGTTCAGGTTTGCGCTTTTGACACACACAACCCGGAGACTCGGTATGGCATCCATCGGTTCCAAAGATTACGACAAGGTCGTATCCCAAAAAGTCGCTTTTCTTGGCTTGGGCGTTATGGGCTTTCCCATGGCAGGGCACTTGGCGAAAGCCGGTCATGAGGTGACGGTTTACAACCGCACCGAAGCCAAGGCCAAAGCCTGGGCGCAAGAGTTCGGCGGCAAGAGTGCCCCCACCCCGCGCGAAGCGGTCGCCGGCGCGCAAATCGTCTTTGCCTGCGTGGGTAACGACGACGATCTGCGCAGCGTGGTGCTAGGCGAAGACGGCGCTTATGCCGGTATGGCGCCAGGCGCGATTTTTGTCGATCACACCACCGCATCGGCTGACGTCGCGCGTGAGCTCTACGCCCAGGCGCGTGAACAACGCCTGCAATTCGTGGATGGCCCAGTGTCGGGCGGCCAGGCAGGGGCGGTCAATGGTGTGCTGACCGTGATGTGCGGCGGCGACCAGGAAGCATTCGACGTCGTCAAGCCGATCGCCCACGCCTACGGTCGCGCGGTTACCCGAGTGGGCGCCGCTGGCGCCGGCCAATTGGCCAAAATGGTGAACCAGGTCTGCATTGCCGGAATCGTACAGGGACTGTCCGAGGCCATTGCCTTTGGTAAAGCGGCCGACCTGGACATGAAGCTAGTGCTGGATGTCATCAGCAAAGGCGCTGCGCAAAGCTGGCAAATGGAAAACCGTGGTGGCACCATGGTCGACGACAAATTCGATTTCGGCTTTGCCGTGGACTGGATGCGCAAGGATCTGGGCCTCGTGTTGTCCGAAGCCCGAAATAATGGCGCCCGCCTGCCACTGACGGCATTGGTGGACCAGTTCTATGGCGATGTACAAAAGGCAGGTGGTGGCCGTTGGGATACCTCCAGCCTAATTACGCGCCTGCGAGACTGAGCTCACAACCCGCACTGAATCCGCCATGCAAGATCTGAACGACCTGTTTTATTTTTCTCAGGTAGTGGAGCACGGCGGTTTCAGTGCCGCGGCACGGGCACTGGACATCCCCAAGTCGCGCCTGTCCCGCCGCATTGCCCAACTAGAAGAATCGCTGGGCGTGCGGCTGTTGCAGCGCACGACGCGGCGTCTGCGCCTGACGCTAGCCGGCGAACGTTATCTGCATTATTGCCGAGAGATGACCGCCTCTGCACGCGCCGCGCAAGAGGCGATGCAGCAATTGCAATCGCAACCCTGCGGGCCTGTCGTCATTAGTTGCCCCATCTCTATCGCGCAACAAATGCTGGCGCCGCTCTTGCCCGAGTTTATGGACGCCTGGCCATCGGTATCCGTACAGGTGCTCGCGACCAACCGCCGTGTCGACCTGATTCGCGAAGGTGTCGATCTGGCGCTACGCGTACGCACGCGTCTGGATACGGATGCGGAACTGGTGGTAAGACATTTGGGCGAAGACGTCGGCACCCTCGTCGCAAGCCCTGCGTACCTGCAGCGCCACGGGACGCCCGCCACGCCACACGATCTGTCTGCACATGCCACGTTGAGTTTCAATGACCCGCAAACCGACGTACGTTGGCGCCTGCGCAATGAGACGCTCGGCGATGAAGTGCAGGTGTCGGTGCAAACGCGATTGTCCTGCAATGATTTCATCGTCCTGACCGAAGCGGCCGTGCGGGGTCGGGGGATCGCCTTGCTACCCAGCGTGGCCACGTACGAAGCGCTACGCCAGGGACAGTTGTTGCAGGTATTACCGGGATGGGGCTCGCCAACAGGTATTGTGCATTGCATCTACCCATCGCGCCGCGGAATGGCACCCGCCGTCCGGGCCCTCTTGGACTTTATTTCGGAACGGCTACCGGGTTTGTATGCCCGAACGAAAACCAGCGATCACGCTTGATGCTACGTGACCGTGCCATGGCTCGAACCAGCCTCGATGCCTCGAGGCATCGCCAGCGGCAACCACAGTACGGCCGCCAGCCCCACACCGCCCTGTGCATTGGGCTCGCCATCACGCAGCATAATGTCACCATCATTACGACGCGCATAAGCACGAGCAATGGATAACCCCAATCCTGACCCCGACGAGATCGAAGGACGCCCGGGCCCCAAGCGGTCGAATCGCGCAAACGCTCGGCCGCGTGACGCCGCATCAATGCCCGGGCCGTTATCAGAGACAGAGACCTCGGCCCGATCGCCCACCACCGCGGCGGCAACGGTAATCCGGGCGCCAACAGGCGCGTAATGAATCGCATTGTGCAGCAAATTTGCCAACGCCTCGTGCAGCTCGGCTTCGCTACCTAGCACCGGTAGCGTCAGCAAGGCCGACTCGCCAATCACTGCCGTCACACCCGAGCCCTCAATGGCCTCGGATGCACTTGGCATACCCGCTGCCACGTCCGCGACGTTGGCCGCCACCCAACCCAAATCCTGATGTTTTTCGTGCGACAGCGGCAAGTATTGCAGGACCACGTTGCGCGCGACCTCGCTCAAATCCAGCAACTGGCGAGTGGGCGCCTCGTTCTGACTGGCGTGTGCCAATGACAGCAACTGTTCAGTCAAGCGACGGGTGCGGCCCAACTGATCCACTATCGCGCGCAGCCCCTCTTGAGCGCGATTGTGGTCGGGTTCACGCAGGGCATATTGTGCCTGCGTGAGCATGATGGCCAGCGGGGTACGCAACTGATGCGAGGCGTCGGCCAAAAAGTGGGACTGTTCGTCCAGCACTCGTCGATGCCGCTCAATGTGGTAATTCACGGCCTCGACCAAGGGGACTACCTCGCTTGGCACACGCGAGGCGTCCAGCGACGTCATGTCGTCAGGTGAGCGGGTACGAATGTCGTTGCGCAACCGGGTCAGTGGCCGCAATGACCAGGCGACTCCCCACCACACCAGGATTGCCACCAATGCCAACATGCGTGCATCGCGCAATAACTCCTGACGTCGCGCGGCGCCTTCGGCCAGCAAACGGCGGCCGATGCTTTCGGCCACCAACACCAGTACCTGACGATGTTGTCCGCGGTAATACAAATCGCGCGCCACGGCTACCACCCGCACGGGATCGTCGCGATAAACGCTGTTAAAGAAAATCGGTGCGCCCCCTGACGTCGGCCAGGTGGGAGGCCTTGGCAATTCGGGCATACCCGCCAATGTCCGCCCAGTGCCAGGCACAGAGGTAGCGCCCTCCGGCATCGGCGGATCGATTTCCTCGATGCGGAAATATTTACGCAAACCCGCCTTGGACTCGAGAACGACCTGCGCATACACGGGGGTTGTCACGGCCAGCGTGCCATCGTCGGTGAATTCGATACTGCTTTCCAGCACCCGTGCCGGCTCTAGCAGCGCGCTATCGTAAGCCTCGTTGGTGATGGCGGCCAAGGTCCGGTAGTCGTTCCAGCTGTCGATAACCAACAGCAGAATCACCCCGGGCAGCAGCAAGGTGATCAACAGGGTACGTATGCCGATCATCGGCATACGAAAACGATCAGTGCTCGGCAGTTTCACTCGTGCTGCTTTCTAACATGTACCCTAGACCGCGCACGGTCACGATACGCACATCGCTGCCTGCCAGTTTCTTGCGCAATCGGTGCAACACGACCTCGATTGCATCCAGGCTGGACCCGCTATCCTGAGTGAAAACCTTGTCGAAGAGCTGGATCTTGTCGACCGGATAGCCACTGCGTGTGAGCAGCGCCACGAGCGTAGCGTGTTCGCGAGGCGTAAGCAGCAGCAACACGCCATCCAGCGTAAAAGCGCGGCTTTCCCCGTCATAAGAAAGGGAGCCGCATTGCAATCGCGGCTGCTGTCGACCCCGGCTGCGCCGCACCAGCGCCGCCACCCGGGCTTCGAGCTCCTCGAGGGCGAACGGCTTGGTCAGGAAGTCATCGGCGCCAAGATTGAGGCCGCGCACCCGGTCCTGCAATGCCCCCTGCGCCGTCAACAACAGGACGGGCGTGCGGTCGTCGCGACTGCGCATATCTCGCAGCACCACCAGCCCGTGCTTGTCAGGCAACCGCAAATCCATGACGATCGCGTCGTACTCGTGAGTGGTCATCAGCGCCTCGGCGCTACGCGCATCCGGCGCATGGTCGGGCGTGAACCCGCTTTGCGCAAGCGCCCGTACTAGCCACGATGCCATTTCGAGCTCGTCTTCAACCAACAATATGCGCATGGCCGTCAGGTTCGGCAGATAAATTGTCGCCCGCGCGTGCCGGGCCGTGGACCCGTTGGCGGAGATAGCGGGTTTCGTGCTGGCGCCGGAACAGGACGCTGGAGAGTTCGTTCAGGGCAAGGGTGTAGACTTCGCGCTTGAACTCGATCACCGCATCCAGTGGCACCCAGTATTGACTCCAACGCCAAGCGTCGAACTCCGGATGCGGCGTGGCGCGCAGACATACGTCGCAGTCACGCCCCACAAGGCGCAACAAAAACCAGATCTGCTTTTGACCTTTATAGTGCCCACGCCACTCACGCCGGACAAAGTGATCCGGCACGTTATAGCGCAGCCAATCGCGTGTGCGCCCCAAAATACGGACATGTTCAGGCTTTAAGCCTACTTCTTCGTGGAGCTCGCGATACATGGCCTGCACCGGACTTTCGCCGTATTTGATGCCGCCCTGTGGAAACTGCCATGCATGTTCCCGGATTCGCTTGCCCCAAAAGACCTCGTTTTTACTATTGACGAGAATAATGCCGACATTGGGACGGTAGCCTTCACGATCAAGCATGGCCACCCCCACCAAATTCAATACAATTACAGTCAATTATACGTATCCGTAGCCACCTATAACTATGCGCGCATCTACCTACCACTTAAACACGCTGAAAGAAGCCCCCTCCGAAGCCGAGGTCGTCAGCCACCAACTGATGACACGGGCCGGCATGATCCGCAAGTTAGCGGGCGGCATTTACACCTATATGCCCCTGGGTTTGAAGGTCATCCGCAAAATCGAGGCCATTGTCCGCGAAGAGATGAACGCGGCGGGAGGCATCGAATTATTGATGCCCATCGTCCAGCCCGCCGAGCTCTGGCAAGAATCCGGGCGCTGGGTGCAATATGGCCCCGAGCTGCTGCGCATGAAAGATCGCCATCAACGCGACTTTGTCTTGCAGCCCACCTCGGAAGAGGTCATTACCGATATCGCGCGCAACGAAATTCACAGCTATCGGCAATTGCCACTGAATTTCTATCACATCCAAACGAAATTCCGTGACGAACGTCGTCCGCGCTTCGGGCTCATGCGTGGCCGCGAATTCACCATGAAGGACGCCTACTCGTTCGACCGCGACGAGGCCTGCGCCCAGCAAAGCTACGACCGGATGTTTGACGCCTACATGCGTATCTTCAGCCGGTTGGGCCTGGAGTTCCGCGCCGTCGCGGCCGACACCGGGTCGATCGGCGGGTCGCGCAGCCATGAGTTCCAGGTCATTGCCGATACCGGCGAAGACCTGCTCGTGTACAACCCAGATTCCCAGTACGCGGCCAATATTGAGTTGGCCGAGGCGCCGGGCCTGCTGGCCGAGCGCGCCGCCGCCGTCCAGCCCCTGCAAGCCACCCCCACTCCCGGCGCCGCCAAGTGCGAAGACGTCGCCAAGCTGCTGGGGCTGCCCCTGGAGCGCACGCTGAAGTCCCTGGTCCTGGCCACCGAGCCCGAACCCGGCAAAGTCCAGATTTGGCTGCTGATGCTGCGCGGCGACCACGAGCTTAACGAAGTCAAAGTCGGCAAATTACCAGGGCTGTCGGACTTTCGCTTTGCCACAGAATCAGAGATCGTCGAGCATTTCGGCTGCAAACCCGGCTATCTGGGACCTATCGGCACGACACTGCCGGTACACGTCGTGGCAGACCGGACCGTCGCCAACATGGCTGACTTTGTCTGTGGCGCCAATCGCGAAGACTTTCATTACACCGGAGCCAACTGGGGACGCGACCTGCCCGAACCCGAGCTCGTGGCGGATCTGCGCAATGCGGTCGAAGGAGATCCGTCCCCGGATGGATCTGGTCACTTGAGGATCCAGCGCGGCATCGAAGTGGGCCACGTATTTTTCCTGGGTACCAAGTACTCCGAAGCCCTCAAGGCGACGTTCCTGGACGAAACCGGCAAGCCCGCGACCCTGCAGATGGGCTGCTACGGTATCGGCGTCACCCGAATCGCCGGCGCGGCGATCGAACAGAACCATGACGCTCGCGGGATCCTCTGGCCTCGCGCCATCGCCCCGTTTGAGGTCGTGATTTGCCCGGTAGGCTGGGGGAAAAATGAAACTGTTCGTAACCAAGCCGTAAAGCTTTATGACGAATTACGTGCCCGTGGTGTGGACGTCATCCTGGATGATCGTGACTCCCGGCCGGGGGTAATGTTCGCTGAATGGGAGCTGATAGGCGTGCCTTTGCGCGTAACAGTTGGAGAGCGCGGCCTCAAGGACGGTGTGGTGGAATTGCAAGCCCGTCACGAAAGTGACGCCGTAAAGATTCCGGTCGACTCAGCCCTGGCTCAGGTGCTGGACAAACTGGAAACGCTGTAGACTGCCCAGCCTGATAAGCCAGGTGTGCCCATAAGGCTGCTATTTCACTGTGATTGAATCGAATCTCACCGAATCCACCCTGAAAGTCCGTGTCTATTACGAAGACACGGACGCAGGTGGCGTGGTGTTTTATGCCAACTATTTGAAATTCCTGGAACGCGCCCGAACGGAATGGCTGCGCGAACTGGGCGTCGAGCAGTCGGCGTTGGCAGTCCAAGAGGGGCGGATGTTTGTCGTCCACTCGCTGGACATGACTTACCGCAAGCCCGCACGGCTCGATGATTTCATTACCATACGCAGCCGTATCACCCGAGTGGGCCGCGCGTCGATACATTTCGAACAACGTGCGGAACGTGACGGAGAACTGCTCGCTCATGGCAATATCCAAGTCTGCTGTGTCGATGCCGCGCAACTGCGTCCGGCGGCTTTACCAGCTATCGTACGTACTAAATTGGAATCCCTTCAGGAATAACCCATGCAAGTCACCAACGACATGTCGTTGCTTTCGCTGATCACGCAAGCCAGTATCCCCGTCCAGCTCATCATGTTGCTGTTGCTGGTCATATCCATCATGTCCTGGACATATATCTTTGCCAAGCGGCTGGCGATCAAGCGCGCTCACGCGCAAACCCGCCGCTTCGAAGATGATTTCTGGTCTGGCGGCGATCTGTCCATGTTGCAGCAGGCGGTCGCCAGCCGCCGCGACGAACAAGGCGCCCTGGCACGTATATTCGATGCCGGCATGACCGAATTCCTGAAAGCGCGTCGTACTCATGCCACTGGCGACGTCAACGCGATCCTCGACGGTCCGCGCCGCGCCATGCGTGCCGCCTACCAACGCGAGATGGACTCTCTCGAATCGCACCTGAACTTCCTGGCATCGGCCGGCTCGGTCAGCCCGTATATCGGCCTGCTGGGTACAGTGTGGGGCATCATGCACGCGTTCATTGGCCTGTCGAATATGCAGCAAGCCACGCTGGCCTCAGTCGCTCCCGGCATTGCCGAGGCCCTGATCGCCACGGCCATCGGCTTGTTCGCGGCGATTCCTGCCGTGGTGGCCTATAACCGCTATACGCACGACATCGACCGCTTGTCGATCCGCTTCGACAGTTTTGTCGATGAGTTCCTGAACATCCTTCAACGCCAGGTGCGCTGATGTCTTCGTTACGGTCGCACGGCCGCGCGGGCCGACGCATGAAGGCCGACATCAATGTGGTGCCCTACATTGATGTCATGCTCGTGTTGCTGGTGATTTTCATGGTCACCGCCCCCTTGATCACCCCAGGCTTGATCAACCTGCCCTCGGTCGGTCAGGCCTCGGAGGTACCCGCCACGCCGCTCGAAGTACAGATATCCGAAGACGGTCAACTCGCGCTTCGCATGCGCGAGGCCGGCGCCACCATGCAGGACATTCCGCGTGACCAGCTCGTTGACCAGGTCCGTCAGCGCATCACCGCCGAAACGCCCGTCGTGATCGCCGCCGACGGCAAAGTCCCCTACGAAACCGTGGTCAAGGTCATGGACGAGTTGCGCAGCAATGGCGTCACGCGCTTGGGTCTCCTGGTCGACCAGGGTCAGGGCGAGGCCGCTGCCCCGCCATCGACCCAACCCGTGCCAAAGGAAACCAAAAGGCGTTGACGCGCTAATTCGCGCCGCCTTTGCAACGCTTGCTTATGACTCCACCCCTTTTTCAACACGACAGCACCAAGCCACACTCGCCGGCGGCGCAGGATAATCGCAAGGCATTCGGCCTCGCGATCCTGGCGCACCTGCTGTTGCTGGTCGTCCTGATTTTTGGCGTCAGCTGGCGCACGGAACCGCCCGGCCCTGTTCAGGTAGAACTGTGGGCCGACGGCGATACGCCCAACTCCCGGCCACCTGAAGAGCAACCCGACGAGCCCGAGGTCAAACCGGAGCCCCAGCCTGAGCCGGAACCCGCGCCGGAGCCCCCTCCCGAGCCCGAGCCTGAGCCGGAACCCGCGCCGCCTGCTCCACCGCCCAAGCCGCCCGTAGTAGAGCAACCTCAACCCGACCCTGAAATCGCGTTGGAGGCTGCCCGCAAGAAACGTGAAGAGGAAGAAAAAGCGCGTTTGGCTGCTGAGGCCGCCGAGGAAAAGGCGCGTCTCGAAGAAGAGCGTAAACAGGCCGAACTGAAAGAAAAACAGCGCCTGGAGCAAGAACGCAAGGCGGCGGAGAAAGCCGCTGCCGAGAAAAAGGCTGCTGAGAAAAAGGCCGCCGAGAAGGCGGCTACTGAAAAAGCTGCTGCGGAAAAGGCGGCTGCTGAAAAAGCCGCTGCGGAGAAAAAAGCGGCCGAGAAGGCTGCCGCCGAGAAGAAAGCCGCTGCGGAAAAGGCGGCTGCTGAAAAGGCGGCTGCCGAGAAAGCTGCCGCCGAGAAGAAGGCTGCCGCAGCCAAAGCCGCTGCCGCCAAAAAGGCCGCCGCGGACAAGGCCTTGCGCGACGCCATGCGCGGCGATGCCCTGGGCGCCGCCGGCATCCCTGGCGGCACGGCCGATCGCAACCAGCAAGGCGGAGGCCGCGACTCTGGCTATGGCGCCAAGGTCCGTAGTTGTGTCCGCCCTGGCGTCGTATTTGATACCCCGCCTCGCAGTGGCTCATCTAACCCAACAGCACAATACCGGGTACAGTTGAGTTCGGACGGCAAGGTCAAGGGGCTTAACCTGACCAACTCGTCGGGCAACTCGGTTTTCGATCGTGCGGTCGAGACGGGTATCCGTCGCTGCAACCCGTTCCCCAAACCCTCGACAGGTGGGTATCCGCCTGTCATTGATGTCGTGTACCGTATGTATGACTGACAGGAGATTGCTGACTATGACTCCCGCCTCGAGCCGCCCCTTTCCCCTGGGGCTCGCGCGTGCCTATGGCACGCTATTCGCTTTGCTGACGGCAATCGCCCTGCTGATATGGCAGCCTGCTCACGCGCAATTACGCGTGGATATCTCGGGTACCGGGGCAACCCAATATCCGGTGGCGATCGCCGACTTTGCCGTCGATGACGTGCATGGCCGTGCCCTGGCCGAAGTCATTCGTGCCGACCTGACCCGCACCGGCCAATTCCGTCTGATCAATGCGGCGGGTGCTGGCCTGAATGTGGATTCAGCCATTGCCCACGACGATTGGCGTAACAAGGGTGCCGATTTCCTGGCGTATGGCAGCATCACCCGCGGCGCCGATGGGCGCTACGATGTCCGATACCGCCTGGCCGATACTGTCAAAAAAGGCCAATTGGACGGCGTCGCCTTTTCGGGTACCGAAAAAGAGCTGCGTCGTGTCGCCCACCAGATCGCCGACCGTATTTACGAGAAAATCACCGGTGTACGTGGTGTGTTTTCGACACGCATCGCCTACGTGCTCAAGCGTGGCAACACCTACGAGCTGCAAATTGCCGACGCTGACGGTCAAAATCCCCAAGTCGCCCTGCGCTCACGCGAACCCGTCATTTCGCCCTCCTGGTCGCCAGATGGCTCGAAACTGGCCTATGTAAGCTTCGAGTCCGGTAAGCCCGTGGTGTACGTACACACCCTGGCCAGCAGCAACCGCGTCCCCGTGGCGAACTTCAAGGGCAACAACAGTGCACCGGCCTGGTCGCCCGACGGTAGCCAGCTGGCGGTGGCCCTGACTCGCGATGGTTTGTCGCAAATTTACATCGTTAGCGCGAATGGAAGCACAAATGCGCGCCGTTTGACGCGTTCTCCGGGCATTGACACCGAACCCATCTTTACGCCCGATGGCGGTTCTATTATCTTTACCAGTGATCGCAGCGGTGGACCGCAAATTTATCAAACCAGCCTCAACGGAGGCGATGCCCGTCGGCTAACTTTTAACGGTAGTTACAACATTTCACCCCGAATTTCCCCCGACGGTTCGACGCTGCTGTACGTTTCCAGACGTGACGGCTCCTTCCGCATCGCCTCACTACAACTTGCCAGTGGCAACGAAACACTGCTAACTGATGGTCGTGACGATCAGTCGCCAAGCTTCGCTCCCAATGGCATGCAGATCCTCTACGCTGCGGTGCAAAACGGCCGTAGCGTATTGGCAGGTGTATCCAGTGATGGACGTGTGCGGCAGACGCTCTCGGTACTGAATGGGGAGGTCCGTGAACCCACGTGGGGCCCCTTTACCCGCTAGACACGCATGACCCTTCTTTGCAAAGGAAACATCATGAAGACGCGCATTATTAAAAGCTTCACTATCGCCGCCCTGGCTGCCACGCTGGCAGCTTGCAGTTCGGTACCATTAGATGACCAGTCTGCAGGCTCCACCACAGGTGGCGGCACTGGCAGTGGCTCGGCCTCGGGTCAGATCCTTGATCCGTTCAACCCGCAAAGCATCCTGGCGCAACAGCGCTCGGTGTACTTTGATTTCGACAGCTACTCGGTCCCCGAGCAGTATCGCAGCCTGGTCGAAACCCACGCCGGGTACTTGGCATCGCACCAACAGCAACGCGTGCAGATCCAGGGCAATACTGACGAACGCGGCGGCGCCGAATACAATTTGGCCTTGGGCCAACGTCGTGCCGACGCAGTACGTCGTACGATGACGCTGCTGGGCGCGACCGATGCTCAGATCGAAACCATCAGCTTCGGCAAGGAAAAACCCCGTGCCACGGGTTCCAGCGAAGCTGATTACGCGGAAAACCGCCGCGCCGATATCGAATATCAGCGTTAAGCTTTTCGCAGTAGCTCTGCCGCGCGTCGGAACGGTCAAGCGGCCGTTCCGGCGTTTTTGTTTTTTGGAATCTGGAATTTCTCATGCGCGCTAACGTCCTGCCTCTGCGTACCCTGATAGTGACGGCCATGCTGGCCTCTGCCGCTCCCGCCCTTGCTTTTGCCGATGACGAAGCACGACGGGCCATTCTGGACTTGCGCAAGCAAGTACAGGTGCAGAACGAACAGAACCAACGCGCACGCCTGCAATTGGCCGACCAAATGCAAGCAATGCAACAAGAAATTACTCAATTGCGCGAGCAATTAGAACTTGTGTCGCGCCAACAGCCGAGAGGGCAGGCAAGCCAGGGCGCCGCGAATCCGCCAGGCGCGACCGCGAGCGATCCAAACGAACAGGCGGCTTATGACGGCGCGCTGGATCAGTTCCGTCAGGCGCAATACAAGGACGCGTCGGAGTCATTGGCGGCGTTCCTCGCGCTGTACCCCAATAGCCAGTTGGCGCCTACGGCGAAGTTTTACCTGGGTAGCAGCCGCTATGCGATCAAGGATTACAAGGGTGCGATTGAGGAACTGAACGAGTTGGTTCAGCAATCGCCAAACGATGCGCGTGCACCGGATGCGCTGCTGGTGATCGCGGGTAGCCAGATCGAACTGAATAACCGGGCGGGCGCCAAGGCGTCTCTGGAGCGGATCGTCAAGACGTATCCGAATAGTCAGGCGGCGGATACGGCTAAGAATAGGCTGCAGTTGCTGCAGTAATTGCGTCTGTTGCTTTCTTGGCAGCGGGTTTAGAGCGTTTGCTGGCTTGTTGCGGGGATCTTTTCGCCGCGAGTCCCGGCCGCGAGCCCGTCAAGGCGGCACCGGCCAATTGGAAGGAGGGGAGCGCCCGCAGGGCGCACCGNGCGCCTGGTGGCGCGCTCGGGCCGACTGACTTGGCCGGTGCCGCCTTGACGGGCTCGCGGCCGGGACTCGCGGTGAAAAGACGCCCTTGCTTCAAACGACGAAAATCATCTATTGCGCGTGTTGGCGCTAGCTTGGGCTTGGACTTGGGGCCTGGGTTAGTGTTGCGTTGGTCAATTATTCGTTAGCGGGTGGAGACTACCAATAAAGCGCCGACTCCGATGACGATAAGGGCGATGCCCGCGAGTTCGCGGCGGCTGCTGTTGTGAGAGAAGACGCGGCGCGAGAGGAATTGGGCGAAGAGGACTTCGACTAGGCCCAGGGTGCGGACATTGGCGGCGGCGGTCAGGGCGAAGCCCAGGAACCAGCCTTGTGATGCGGTGGCGCCTAGTAGGCCGCCCCAGATTGAGGTGCGCCAAGCGGCGAGGCATGCCGTGAGCAGGGGCCGATTGAAGAGGATCATCCAGATAATGAGGATGAGGGTTTGGATGCCCAGGGACCATGCCAGGGTCCAGGTAGCTTGCAGGAAGAAACCACCGCTGTCGAGAGTCAGAATGGCGCCGCGAAAGCCGATGGCGGACAGGGCGAAGCAGGCGCCCGATACCAGGCCTAGTAAAGCGGGCCGCAGGCTCCCACGGCCGGTCGCGTTCGCGGGGTTGCCTGACATGAGGACAACCCCGAGGGTGGCCACCAGCACGGCGAGAATGCTGGGCAGTGACAGCGGATCGCCGAGCACGGCGAAGCCGAAGACCGCGACTTGAATAGGCTCTGTTTTCGTCCAGGCGGTGACAACGACGAACGAGCGCTCGCGCATGGCGGCCAGCATGAGGGCCGTGGCGGTGATCTGGGCGACGGCGCCGCCGATGACGAAAAGCAGGAATTCCGCACTGATACTGGGTGCGGGGCCACCGTCAATGGCGAAGACGACCGCCAGAAATAATAAGGCGAAGGGGAATCCGAACAGAAAGCGTACCTGCGTGGCGCCGAGGGTGCCTAGCGTGGCCGTCAGGCTGCGTTGCACGGCGTTGCGTCCGGCCTGGGCCGCGGCGGCGGCCAGCGTGGCCGGAATCCACAGCCATGTCCAATCCATCGAGGTGCTCATCGAATGTTGGGTGTGCGTAATGCCACGTCGGCGACGGGTGCGCCGGTCATGGAGGCGAGTTGTTGGGGACTCAGGCGGAATACGGCATGCGGATGACCGGCAGCGGCCCACAGGGTGTCGTATTGAAAGAGGTCTTCGTCGAGCAGCATGACGGGTTTGACCGCGTGCCCGATAGGACACACGCCACCGATCGCGTAGCCTGTCACGTCACGGACGAAACGGGCATCGGCTTTGCCGAGTTGCCCGACGATCCCTGCGACCTTGACCTCATCGACGCGATTCACGCCACTGGCGATCACCAGCACCGGGGCCTCGTCAGATAGACGGCGAAAGATGATGGATTTCGCGATTTGGGCAACCTCGCATCCCAGACCCTGCGCGGCCTCGGCCGAGGTGCGACCCGTTTGCGGCAAGATCACGATGGGATGTTCGTGGCCCAATGATTGCAGCAATTGGGCGACACGCTGTGCAGATTCGGGTAAAGCAGAGACAGATTCAGCTGACATGCTTGGCGATTCCGTGGAGTCGAACGCGTCACAACAGGTGACGCGGCGCGAGGACAGTGAGTGTAGCAGCGACGCCGGGGCCACAGACCTGAAACCAGGCGTATGCCAGGGAAAGGGGGCTACGGCTGCATGGTCTCTCATCATCGCCCAGTGAGCCGCCGGCGCATGCGACATTCACCATAAGCGCGCAGATTTTTCGGGCCTAGACCAAATTCACGAAAACAGCCACTCACCGAATACTCGACGGAACACATCAGAAATTACTGTCACTTATTACAATTTTAAGGGGCTATTTCAATGATGGGTCAAATACAGAGTCTGGCTTCCCGCATGTCCTACGCCATGGCGTCGATAGGCGAGCTCACTGAACCGCCGTTTTCCGCACAAGATATTTTTGATACGGTAGAGCTCGGTAATGCTACCGCCCTTCGGTTCATGCTGGACGAGAGTCAGTTCGATCTGACAACGGCCGATGAAACTAATGGGGAGACGATACTTCATCGGGCCATTTCACTCGGCCGTGATGAGATCACCGAGATGTTGTTGCAACTGGCCAATGACCATGATCCGAGGATGCTCAATGCTCAAGATCGGCAGGGATCCACCCCGTTAATGCATGCGGCGGTGAAACGGAATGTCGCGTTGATGAAAGCATTAATTGATATGCAGAGCAGGACAAACGGCGACGTGAATAGCGAGTTGGCAAAACGCGACGTCGTTGTTCAGGCCCTGATGTCAATCGAAGCTCAGCGCGATATATCCGAGACTTTTCAACAGATTTTTAAGTGCCCGCAAATCTACGCCTCAAACTCATATGTTGACGCTGAGTCGATCACCTCGTCCAACTTATCTTGCGTCAACAATGCGGTAGCGTGGCTACTCCAGCGTGACGCCCTCCGAGCAAATGACGTTGTCGCGGTGCTAGATTACGCAAAGCAATCGGACGATGAGCAGACCGCATTGGCCTTGACCGATCCTCGTACCCTGCTACGCTCCCTGGACCACCTGCCAGAGCGATCCGATGAGCAAATAACTGCGGTGCTGAAACGTTTTATCGACGCGGGGGCCAACGCTGCGGATTTGGTTTCGGCAGCAACGAGTCGGTGTATAAGCACCCCTGAGCACGTTGATTCCCTCAATCCGACGATGTGGTTTCGCCTACCCCAAGGACCCGACGACCTTGCTGTCCTTAGGCTGTTGATTTCCATGGGAGCACCGACCATCCCCGAACTAACGAAGCGAAACGACGCATTTGCCGACCCTGCATTATGGGGAGAAGAGGTGCGTGTCGATAGCAAGTTTATCGTGGAAAAGATGGTCAGCTTTGGCGTAGATACTCGCTTCGCAATGCAAGAAGTGCATAAGCTGACAAAACCAGAGGTCAATCTGCTTGCAAAGCATGAGCTAGAGCAAATACTCCATCAGCGAGTTTATGCATCCAAAGCAGAAAAAATATCAGCACTGCACGGCGTTCTTCTTGCAGGGGGATGGATTCACGCGGTTGCGCTGGCACGCAATATGGTGCAAACAGATGCATCGCTGGACGATCTGGAGGCTCTCATATTCGCCGGGCTGTCCAGCACTGATCTGCTAGCAGATCTAACTGTAAGTGTATATAGCCCCCGACGGAAGTACATGCCTCGTGAGCGACCCGCGCAGCTCATACTACAACTGATCCGTTCGGGGGCTGATGCTTTCTCCGCTACGACGAAGCTAGTCAAGGCTATCGAGCGTGAGTTCGAAGGAATCGAGTATGAGTGGCAGCGAATGGAAACCGAAGAAAATGCACAACAACTGATAACGGCCGCACGCCTCATGATGAGTGACGCGCTAAGAAATCTGCTGCAGGCGAAAGATTTGCCCAACGCAGATAAAGTCGCAGAACTTAAAAAATGGATCGGCAACAAGAGAGTAAAAAGTATTATGGACGAAATGTTGGTGTACGCGGTGAAGGATGGTCATTTAGCCACCATGAAGCTGATGGTTCTTGCGGGGGTGCCGGCTACCGGTGCATTCATCAGCCTGGCCAGAGAACTAGGCAACTGGGAGGAGAGCACTCACGCGCGTACGCGTGAACTGATCCGATTGGGAGCTGATTTTCGTCCAGCGATGGCGAAAATAGTGGAAAGGATTGAGGTTTACAAGAAAACACATCAACACGCGGACGCGGCACGAGAGGAAAAGGCCTTGCACCTGCTGGGGGTTGCCATCGCGTCGGAACTCGCACCCCCTAAGCCCGGCCTCACTCACTGAATGGCAAATCGGCCTCCGATCTGAAGAATATGTCGCGCCGGAGCGCTAGAATCACGGGCTTGAATCCTTCTGTGCCCGCCATGCGTTCCGAACCTCAACTGCCCCTGCAAACCGCCTATATCAACGACTATGCCATGACGTACACCGAGTACGGCCAAGGCACGCCCCTGGTCTTGGTGCATGGCTCGTTGTGCGACTGCCGGTATTGGAAATCCCAGATAGGGCCACTGGGACGATCTTTTCGTGTGCTGGCGCCCAGCCTGCGTCACTATTGGCCTCAAGAATGGAACGGAAGTCCGTTTTCCGTCGACCAGCACGTCGATGACCTATTGGCCTTTATTGAGACGGTCGGCGAAGGCGCGGCCCATGTGGTCGGTCACTCGCGTGGCGCGCGTGTGGCGCTGGAGGCGGCGTTGAGACAGCCCAGCCGTGTGCGTACGCTGACGCTGGCCGATCCTGGTTTGCCGATACCGCATCAACCTGCGGACGACCGCGGCGGCTTTCGCCAACGCTCCCTGGCAATGATTGATGCGGGCGACCTGGATGCCGGTTTGGCCCTGTTTGTCGACACCGTTTCGGGCCCTGATACCTGGCGCCGCATGGTGCCCTGGTTTCAGACCATGGTGCGCGACAACGCCACGACATTGCGCGGGCAGGTCTCTGAAATGCTCAATCCGCTGGGCCGCGAGCAAATCGAGAAACTGTCCATGCCGTTGCTCTTGATCGGCGGCGCGCTCAGCCCCGCCCCCTACCCTGCCGTACTGCAGATGCTGTCGGAATGGCTACCCTCGGCACACAAAGAAATCATCGTAGGCTCGTCGCACGGCATGAACCTGGGCAACCCTCGTGCCTTCAACAACGCCATAGAACAATTCCTGACCTGACACCGAGCCCCACCGTCATCGGACCCCTGATTGTGCTGGTCTCTCACCATCGCCCAGCGAGCCGCCGGTGCATGCGATATCCACCATAGCGCGCAGATTTTTCGGACCTAAACCAAACTCACGAAAACGGCCACTGACCGAATACTCGACGGAACACATCAGAGATTACTGCCACTTATTACAATTTTAAGGGGCTATTTCAATGATGGGTCAAATACAAAGTCTGGTTTCCCGCATGTCCTACGCCATGGCGTCGATAGGCGAGCTCACTGAACCGCCGTTTTCCGTACAAGATATTTTCGATGCAGTAGAGAGCGGTAATGCTGCCGCCCTGCGGATCATGCTGGACGAGGGTCAGTTCGATCTGACAACGGCCGATGAAACTAATGGGGAGACGATACTTCATCGGGCCATTTCACTCGGCCGTGATGAGATCACCGAGATGCTGTTGCAACTGGCCAATGAGCATGATCCGAGGATGCTGAATGCTCAAGATCGGCAGGGATCCACGCCGTTAATGCATGCGGCGGTGAAACGGAATGTCGCGTTGATGAAAGCATTAATTGATATGCAGGGCAAGACAAACGGCGACGTGAATAGCGATCTGGCAAAACGCGATGTCGTTGTTCAGACCTTGATGTCGATCGAAGCTCAGCACGATATACCCCGGACTTTCCGACGCGTCTTCAAGTGCCCACAAACTCACGCCTCAAACTCATATGTTGACGCTGAGGCGACCACCTCATATTGCGTCAACAATGCGGTAGCGTGGCTACTCCAGCGTGACGCCCTCCGAGCAAATGACGTTGTCGCGGCGCTAGATTACGCAAAGCAATCGGGCGATGAGCAGACCGCATTGGCCTTGACCGATCCTCGTACCCTGCTACGCTCCCTGGACCACCTGCCAGAGCGATCCGATGAGCAAATAACTGCGGTGCTGAAACGTTTTATCGACGCGGGGGCTAACGCTGCAGATTTGGTTTCGGCAGCGGCGAGTCGGTGTATAAGCACCCCTCAGCACATGGATTCCGCAAATCCGAAGATGTGGTTTCGCATCCCCCAAGGACCCGACGATCTTGCGGTCCTTAGGCTGTTGATTTCCGTGGGAGCACCGACCATCCCCGAACTAACGAAGCGGAATAGTGCGTTTGCCAGCTCCGCATTATGTCAACAAGGGGCGGACGTCGATGGCAAGTTTATCGTGGAGAAAATGATCAGTTTTGGCGTAGATACCCGCTTCGCAATGCAAGAACTGCATAGGCTGACAAAATCAGAGGTAAATTTGCTTGCAACTCATGAGCTAGAACAAATACTCCATCAGCGAGTTTATGCATCCAAAGAAGAAAAGATATCAGCACTGCAAGCCGTTGTTCTCGCAAGTGGAGAGGCCCCAGCGGTTGCGCTGGCCCGTGAGATGGTGCAAAAACGTGCACTGCCGGAAAGCTTGGAGGCTCTTATATTGGCCGGACTGTCCAGCACTGATCTGTTAATAGATCTAAGTATAAGTGCATCCCACTTCCCAGTGATGTGGGCGCCTCGTGCTCGGCTTTCGCAACTCATGCGACAACTAATCCAGTCGGGGACTGATCCTTTCTCCGCTGCGACGAAGCTATTCAAGACTGTCGAGGATAAGCGGGGACAAATGATGAACATAAGCACTAGACGAGAACGAAAATTTGCCGCGCGCCTCATAATGCGCGTTGCGCTAAAAAATGTCCTGGGGACGAAAGATTTATCCAGCACAGACAAAGTCGCAGAACTAAGAAAATGGACCGGCAACGAAAGCGTAAAAAAGGTTATGGGCGAACTGCTGCGGGAAGCAGTGGAGGCTAATCATTTAGCCACCATGAAACTGATGGCTCTTGCTGAGGTGCCGGCTACCGGTGCATTCATCAGCCTGGCCAGAGAACTAGGCAACTGGGAGGAGAGCACTCACGCGCGTACGCGTGAACTGATCCGACTGGGTGCTGATTTTCGTCCCGCGATGGCGCAACTGGTGGAAAATGTTGAAGGTTTCAGCAAAATTGGTAAGCACTCGGACGCGGCACGAGACCAAGAGGCCTTGCACCTGTTGGGGGTTGCCATCGCGTCGGAACTCGCACCCCCTAAGCCCGGCCTCACTCACTGAATGGTGAATCGGCCTGCGAACTGAGGAATATGTCGCGCCGGAGCGCTGGAATCACGGGCTTGAATCCTTCTGTGCCCACCATGCGTTCCGCACCTCAACTGCCCCTGCAAACCGCCGTCTGCGAGTTCCGAAGCCCCACAAATAAAGCCCCCACGCGGCGCCTTCGGCATGCTGCCCTCTCGACTCAACGCCCCCCACCGTGCGAAGCAATTACCTGCTCCGCCACCTGATTAGGCGTCTCGGCGTAATGCTTGAACTCCATCGAATAAGTCGCCCGCCCCTGCGTCAGGGACCGCAGCGTCGTGGAGTAGCCGAACATCTCGGATAGCGGCACCTCGGCGCGCACCAGTTTGCCACCCCCACCCGCGATATCCTCCATCCCCTGCACCATTCCTCGCCGGGATGACAAATCACCCATCACGTGCCCAGTGAAATCCTCGGGTGTTTCGACTTCCACTCGCATCATCGGTTCGAGCAGGACGGGCTTGGCGCGCCGCATCCCTTCTTTGAACGCCATCGAGCCTGCCATCCGAAAGGCATTTTCGTTAGAGTCAACATCGTGATAGGAACCGAACACCAGTGTCACTTTGACATCCACGACGGGATAACCCGCCAGCACACCGGTATTCAGGGTTTCGCGCACCCCGCGATCGACGGCCGGAATGTATTCGCGCGGGACAACACCGCCTTTGATTGCGTCAACGAACTCGTAACCGGCCCCGGGGGCTTGCGGCTCGAGTTTCAGGACCACGTGGCCATATTGTCCGCGTCCGCCCGATTGCTTGATGAACTTTCCTTCGACCTCGTCGCAGGTCTTGCGAATGGTTTCCCGATAGGCCACTTGGGGTTTACCGACCGTGGCTTCCACACCAAACTCGCGCTTCATGCGGTCGACCAGGATCTCCAGGTGTAATTCGCCCATGCCGGAAATAATGGTTTGACCCGACTCTTCGTCCGTGCGCACACGGAACGAAGGATCTTCCTGGGCCAGGCGACTGAGTGCCACGCCCATTTTTTCCTGATCTACTTTGGTCTTTGGCTCGACCGCCTGAGAAATCACCGGCTCTGGGAAAGTCATCCGCTCGAGGATGATGACATGCGCCGGATCGGTCAGCGTGTCGCCCGTCGTGACGTCTTTAATCCCCACTGCGGCGGCAATATCGCCAGCGTAGACCTCGCTGATCTCACGCCGCTCGTTCGCATGCATCTGCAACAGGCGACCCAGGCGTTCTTTCTTGTCCTTGAGCGGATTCAGCACGGAATCTCCGGACTTTACGACACCCGAATAGACACGGAAAAACACTAACTGGCCCACAAAGGGGTCTGTCATGATCTTGAACGCCAGCGCCGAAAAGGGCTCGGCGTCGTCAGGATGACGTTCAATTTCGCCATCTTTCTCGTCATGCCCCTTGATAGCAGGGACATCCACCGGCGACGGCAGATAGTCAATCACCGCATCCAGCATGGCCTGGACGCCCTTGTTTTTAAAGGCGCTACCGCACAGCATGGGCACGATTTCATTGGCAATGGTGCGCTGACGCAGGCCACGCTTGATATCGTCTTCGGACAGCGTTTCGCCCGCCAGGTATTTTTCCAAGAGGGGCTCGTCCGCCTCGGCTGCTTTTTCAACCATATGGTCGTGCCATTTTTTCGCCACCTCGACCAGCTCGGCGGGGATATCACGATATTCAAACCGCACGCCCTGGCTCGCGTCATCCCAAATAATGGCTTTCATCTTGACCAAATCGACCACGCCTTCGAAATGGTCTTCGGCCCCGACCGGGATCTGAATCGGCACCGCATCGCCTTTCAGGCGATCGACGATCTGCTGTTGCACACGGAAAAAATCCGCGCCGACACGATCCATTTTGTTTACGAAAGCGATACGCGGTACCGCGTATTTGTTTGCTTGCCGCCAGACCGTTTCAGACTGTGGCTGCACACCGCCCACCGCGTCATACACCATACATGCCCCGTCCAGCACCCGCATCGAGCGCTCGACCTCGATCGTGAAATCGACGTGTCCCGGGGTATCGATGATATTGATGCGGTGCTCGGGATAATTACCCGCCATGCCCCGCCAGAACGCCGTCGTCGCCGCCGACGTAATTGTGATGCCGCGCTCTTGCTCTTGCGCCATCCAGTCCATCACCGCAGCGCCGTTATGCACCTCACCCAGTTTATGAGTGATCCCGGTGTAGAAAAGAATGCGCTCGGTCGTCGTGGTCTTGCCCGCGTCGATGTGGGCACTGATACCAATATTGCGATACTGATCGATGCGCGTTTTGCGAGTCATGGCGTTTCCTGGTGGGTTCAATCCCGTCGCTTGACGCACGGCGACACGCCATGCGCCAAAAGCATATTACGCCTAAACGCGCCTATCTATCGATCAGAACCACCCCCTCACACCCGTGATCCGTGGTGGCATCGGTACACCATCAGTTGCCTGCGGCGCGCCTCCAGTCCGCTGCACGCGGTCACCGGCTTGCACCGCACCCTCGATACCCAAAATATGGCCGCCAGCGTGTGCGGTACCTAAAGACCCCGCAACCACAGCGGCCAACACGACGCGCACCAAAGTTCGGATACCCGAGGTCTGTTTACCGCGCGCCACACTAGTCTGTGCGACGGCAACGTGCGTCCCCGCAGCGCCGCACCACGCGAGTCGACATTCTTTATTCATCTGCTGCTCCGAAAAAACTCGGCGATCACCATCGCCGCCGAGTTGATCGGATACTCGCAGTCGTACCACCTTTACACGCCGGTTTTCTCCATACCGGAGAAAAATAGGACGCAATAAACTATTTTTTCTTGTCTTCTTTGACCCGATAAACCAGCACCGCATGCGTGGCCAGCGACAGCACCTTGGCCGTCACGCTGCCCAGCAATAATCGGGACAAGCCGCTGCGGCCGTGACTACCGATAAAAATCAGGTCGCACCCGTTTTCAGTGGCGGCCTGCACAATGCCGTCGGCCACGTTGAAATTCGACACTGAACGCGACGCTGCCGTCACGCCGGCGGTGTCGGCACGAGCAAGAATTTGTTTCAGGTACTTGTCCGCCTGATCTGCCGACGCCTTTTCGTAGTCTTCGTCCGTAATCGCATAGGCTGCAGCCATGCCATCAAAACCGATCGTAGCCGCGAACGGCTGCGTCACATGCAAGGCAACGACCTCGGCGCCCACCGAACGCGCAAAGCAGATACCGGCATTGGCGGCCTGAGCCGAAAGAGGAGAACCGTCCGTGGGAATCAGGATTTTCTTAAACATTTGCCCGCTCCTGTCTTCTAGTAAGAAAACACATGCTACTGGAAAACCCACGCTACCACAGTGAGGGCTTTCCGCAATAACTGATCTTGATCAAGAAAGCTGCTGCGATGCAACGAACAGATTCGTGCAACGCGTCCCCGTGCGGCAATAAGCCAGTACCGGACCCGGCAGCGTGCGCAGCAACTCGGCAAAGCGCGTCACATCGTCCGCTGTCATCGCGCTACCCACCACCGGCTGATACTCCACCTGTAATCCGGCCTGACGCGCCGCCTCGGACACATCCGCCGCCGTGGGTTGATCCGGGCCACCCTCGTAATCGGGCCGATTAATGATCACACTTTTATAGCCTGCCGCGGCCACGCCTGCCATGTCCGCAGGCGACAACTGCGGGGCAACAGCGAAGTGCTCGGTCAAGGGGCGAATAGCGACGTCAGACATGGGGAAAATCCTTGGGTAAAAGCGTATGAAAAAGCAAAGCCGCGGTCGGCCCAGTAATCAGTATAGGGCCAACTCAGGTATCCAAATTAAGCCTCTGGACTAGGTCTTTAAAACTTGCGCCAGCGCCGGCCAGATTCCCGGAGTATCGACCATCGCGACCGAAAACCGCAACATGGCCGACGGTGCCTGTGCAGGAGAAAACAAACTACCCGGCGCCAGCAACAATCCCCGATCGGCGGCGACACGCGCCAGAATCTCCGAATCACGGCCGCAATCCGCCCACACGAACATCCCCGCGTGAGGCTCATGGGGTATCCGCATACCCAATTGCGTCAACGCAACCAGGCATTGCTGGCGTGCCGCATTCACGCGCGCCCGGACGCGCTCCACGTGCCGACGGTATTGCCCTTCGATCAGTACCCGGTGAACCACCCGCTCGCCGAGTTCGGGCGTTGTCAGGCCCGCTAGCATTTTCAGGTCGCTTAGTTTGCGCACGAGGTCGGCACTGGCCGCCAGGTAACCGACCCGCAGACTCGCCGCCAGCATTTTTGAAAAACCGCCCGCGAAAATGACACGATTCAGCCGATCCAGCGCGGCCAGCTTGATCGCACCGCCGGGGTGCAGTTCCCCATACGTATCGTCCTCGACTACCAAAAAATCGTGCCGCTCGGCCAGACGCAGAATGCCATACGCCGCGCCTGCCGATAGCGTGTGGCCCGTGGGATTGTGCACGGTGGTGTTCGTGATAAATAAGCGCGGCTTATGCAGTGCGGCAAGCTTGTCCAACTGGTCCAGATCCGGACCGTCGGGCCCGCGTGGCACACCGATCAGCCGCGCACCAAAAGCCGCCAGGCGACCAAAAATAACAAACCAGGCAGGGTCCTCGACCAGCACGGCGTCACCCGGTTGAACCAACAGGCGCCCGATTAGATCCAGACCGTGCGTCACGCCATTGGTCGTCAATAAATTGTGCTCTGGATGGGCCGGCACGCCCTCGGCCTGCAGTCGCGAAGCCAATTGCTGGCGCAAGGGCGCGTAACCCAGTGGGGATCCATAAGACACCAGCGTCCCGCGCACCGAGCGCCCCACCGCACGCACTGCCGCCGAGACCATCTCGGGATCCAGCCACTCAGCGGGAAGCAATCCTGCCCCGCCGGGCATGGCCGATGCAGACGGCTCGCGAAACATGTTGCGCAGCAGCCACGTGACATCGATGCGCACGGGTGGCGCCGAACTGTCCGCTGGCGCCTCTGGCTCGACGATCAACGGCTCGCGACGTGCCCGCACAAAAAAGCCCGCGCCACGGCGCGACTGCACCAGGCCACGCGCCACCAGACGGTCGTACGCCTCGACGACCGTGAAGCGGCTCACGCCGGCCTGCTCGGCCATCGTCCGGATAGACGGCAACCGGGTCCCAGGACGCAGCCCCTGATCGTCAATGCGACGCGCAACATCGTCGGCCAACTGCGTCACGAGCGTGGCATCGGCCTGACGTACGGGCCGCCAACCCGCGGATTGAGGTGAGGACGCAACTGTCATGGTTGTTCTACCGGGCCAGACATCAAAGTGAACTGAATAAGTGTATCGGTACTGTACTGCTATCTGTGCGTAAAGTGGTGAAAATCGCAACGTTGCCCCGTGCCGTCGCAGCCCGTCCCAACGCCGTCCTCTCCATTCTCTATTACGTCTCTTTAGAATCATGTCGCGCCCAACCGCCTATGCCGCTCCCACTCCCGTCGCCTCCCCCCTCTGGGAGGGCTATAGCTATGGCCTGATCGGTGTCCTGGTGTTTTCCCTCACCTTGCCCATGACGCGAATCGCGGTCATCGAGATGTCGCCGTTGCTGATTGGCCTGGGACGCGCACTGCTGGCCTCGGTGCCAGCAGTACTGCTCCTGTGGCTGACCCGCAGCCGTCGCCCGAATCGCAGTGAGTGGTCAGGCGTCATACTGGCGGCTCTGGGCATCGTGGTAGGTTGGCCGCTGACCTCGACACTGGCCATGGCAACCGTATCGTCCTCGCACGGGGCCGTGTTCAATGGGCTGCTACCGCTCTCGACCGCGATTTTTGCCGCCTGGCGCAGCGGCGAACGCCCCTCGGGTGCATTCTGGGCCTGGTCCGCTACTGGTGCGATCCTGGTCATGACCTATGCCTTGCGTCAGGGCCACGGCAGTTTGCAAGTCGGCGACCTATGGCTGCTGTTGGCCGTGCTCCTTGGCGGCATGGGCTATGCGGAGGGTGCCAGGGCGTCGCGCACCTTGGGCGGCGCGCGTACGATTTGTTGGGCATTAGCGATCAGCGCCCCAGTCTTGGCCGCACCGGTATTATGGATAGGTACGGATCTGGTCATGACCCGTGGCTGGCCGACTTCCGCCGTGCTTCTTGCCTTTCTTTATCTCGCCTTTGGATCGATGTTCCTGGGGTTCTTCGCCTGGTATCGCGGCCTCGCCATCGGCGGCATCGCGCGTGTTGGACAGGTGCAATTGCTCCAACCGTTTCTGACGGTACTGGCCGCGGCCTGGTTATTTCACGAGCCAGTCGAACCGTTGACTTATGTATTCGCGTTAGCCGTTATTGCCATCATTGCAGGTGGACGCCGCGCCATTGTTAAGACCTCTTGAACCCCAACTCATCTGTCATGTCTCTCACGACCGTCCCCTCTGGCGAACAGATCTGGCTTTTACTGGGCCCACTGTCGCTGTTTGCCCTTGTCACTTCCATCACACCGGGGCCCAACAACATCATGCTGGCCTCGTCGGGCCTGACTTTTGGCTTTCGACGCACGATTCCGCATATGCTGGGCGTGAACCTGGGATTCACACTCATGCTGGTCTTGGTGGGATTGGGGCTGGATACCGTCTTTCATCAATTTCCGTGGCTATATACCGTACTGAAATACGTGGGTGCGGCCTATCTGCTGTATCTGGCCTGGAGTATCGCCCAATCCGGGCCACTGGACGGCGGCCGGCAACGTAGCCAACCCTTCAGCTTTTTGCAGGCGGCCTTGTTTCAGTGGGTCAATCCCAAGGCCTGGGTAATGTGCGTCGGCGTGATCGTGACCTACACCCCGCAGACTGGCTTTTATTGGAACTTGATACTCGCAGCCGCCGTTTGCTGCCTGATCAATCTACCCAGCCTGGGCGTCTGGGTCGCCTTTGGCGCAGCGCTGCAAAAACTCCTGCATCGCCCCCAGGCCATACGGCTTTTTAATATCGGCATGGCATTACTGCTGGTCGCATCGCTCTACCCCATCGCACAAGACCTGATTTCATAATCAACGAGTTATCCGCCTAGAGGCCGGGGCCGCCGCATCACGACAGACAGCGCTCCAGGCAGGGCGCGGTGTATGATCGTTTTTGCATTTGGTACTCGGTCGCAAACACAGCGACTATCCTGCTTATGTTCCAGTGGTCTCGATCTTCTTTGCGGCGCCTATTTGCGGTCGGTGCGCTTGCGGCTGCGAGCGTGGTGGGTTGCACGCAACTCGATGCCTGGCAACGTGAGGCGATCTTTTCACCTCAAACCAAATCACAGCGTTGGTGGAGTGAGCCGCCTGCCGGCACCGAAACCTTCGATCTGTCGCTGCCCGGTGGCGATAAAGTGCACGCCTGGTATTGGCAGCATTCCAATGCCGATGCGCCCACTGTGCTGTACCTGCATGGTGCGCGCTGGAATCTGAACGGCAGCGCGTTCCGCATGTCGGGTTGGACTCGCATGGGGTATTCGGTGCTTGCCATCGACTATCGGGGGTTCGGGCAATCGACCGCGCTCCTGCCATCAGAGGACACCGCGACGCAGGATGCCTCGGCCGCGCTACGTGAACTCGCGCGCCGCCAACCTGATCCATCCAGACGTTTTATCTACGGCCATAGCCTGGGCGGGGCGATTGCCATCGACCTCGCCTCGCGCCCCGAGATGCCTGCCTTTGCCGGACTGATCGTCGAATCCAGTTTCACCAGCATGGCCGCGATGCTGCAGACATTGCGATGGGGAAAGCTGCCCGGAGCGAGCTTGCTGGTGACACAGCCGTTTGCGTCCGTGGAAAAACTGGCGACGCTGACCACCCCGATGCTGTTCCTGCACGGCACAGAGGATCGCGTCGTGCCGCACACGATGAGCGATGAGCTTTTTGAGGCGGCCCTGAAGGTTCCCGCCGACCTGAAACGCGTCGTGAAAATCGAAGGCGCTTCGCACTCTGGCGCGATCCGCAGCGGCAAAGTCTATGAAACTGCCGTCCACAACTTTATCCGCGACGCCAGCAAAGCCTACCCTGCGCCCACAGCGGATCATGTGACCCCACCCACAGCGGGATAAATCATCAGATGGACATCTCGATGCGTCAATGCGTCGGGATGTTTTCGCGAAAAATAACCTGCAGGCGCGGCATATAGGTTGGCTCGGACTGACCTCGCACGGCGGCGGCAAGCATACGGATGGCTTCGCGCGCCTGGACCCGAGGATTCTGATCAATCACGGCATCCATCGTGCGATCCAGCAAGAACTGCCGGGAAATCGTGGTCAGATCGTGGCCCACAAACACGACCTGCCGCTGCAACCCGGCCTCTTGCAATGCCCGCCCGATACCCGAGTTGCCCGCCCCAATGTTGTAGATACCGCCAGGGGTCACCTGTTGCAACAGTTCCCGGGTCAACGCATAGGCGCGCGCGCGGTCATCCCCGATCTCGAGCATGCGGTCAATTTTGAGATGAGGAAACTCCTCGGTGAGCAAAGCGCGAAAGCCCATTTCGCGCTCCTCATGTCCGCGATAGGCCAGGGAGCCCAGAAACACCGTTACCCCCTGCGGCACATCCGATGGCAAGAAACGCCCCAATAAACTGGCCGCCAGGCGGCCCGCCGCGCGATTATCAATGCCTACATAACCAATACGAGACGACGTGGGAATATCGGAGACCAACGTACACACAGGCACGCCACTGGCCTGCAGTGCCGCGATGGCATCGCGCACTTGTGGGTCGTCCAGCCCCACGAGGCCAACCCCATCGGTGTTGCCCTTGAGCTGATAGAGCTGCGCTGCCAGTTTTTCCGCATTGAAGCCCTCGACCAAGTGTAATTTCACCTGGATATCGGGCCGGCATTGCGCTTCGGCCAATAAATATTGACGAAATAGCGACATGAAACTGTTGTCGCCCGCAGGCAGCAAAAAATCCACCTGCGGAGCAGCCGTATCACTGGAACCGAGCTCTGCGCCATAGCCCAGCTTGCGCGCGACAGCCAGCACATGATCCCGGGTTTGACGACGCACCCCCTCGCGCCCGTTCAGGACACGATCCACAGTGGCGGTAGAAACACCCGCCGCCTCGGCAATAGTCGTGATGGTGGCTCGGGCCATCCTGGTCACCTTAATTTTCTGATGAGTCGGTATAGCGATCGATCATATCACATCATTTTGATTTAATTAAATCAAAATGATGTGAATACATCAATATTCATAGCATACGCAAATTTCCCTCTTAATGTCTTCGCACAGAATAGAAATAGCCGTTTTTCGGCACATAAAAATAGCCCTATACGCGCGTGACGCGAATAAATGAAAGGCATAAACCGTGTCAATAGGGGCAATTTCTGATGTATATTGATTTAATAAAAAGATTTAATTGATGTAATAATGACATCCAAATAGATCAGCTAAGCGCGCCTCAATCCCTGCCACACGCTAGGCTTGCAGGCGAGTCGCAATCGGAGACAGCCATGGCCCCCCTTACCCTTGAACCCGACCCACCTGTGCGCGAACGCCGGTTTCGTATTGGTTGCATCGGCGCCGGCATGATCATGGCAGAGTGCCACCTCGCCGCCTACCGCGAAGCAGGATTTCAGGTCGTCGCCATCGCCTCACGCACGCCTGCCAATGCGCAAGCCGTCGCACAACGCTGGTCCATCGGACGCACCCATGACACCCCCCAGTCGTTGATTGACGATCCCGAGGTGGACATCGTCGACATTGCGTTCCCTCCCGATCAACAACCAGCGCTCATCCGCGCCGCACTCGCGGCCCCTCACGTCAAGGCGGTCCTGGCGCAAAAGCCATTAGCCTTGTCGTTACCCGAAGCCGTCGCGCTACGTGACGAGGCGCGTCGCGCCGGCAAGCTGCTCTCGGTCAACCAGAACATGCGCTATGACCAATCCATGCGCGTGCTCAAGCAATTGCTGGATCAGAACGTACTGGGCAAGCCGGTGCTGGCGCAGATTGATATGCACGCCATTCCTCACTGGCAGGGGTTCTTGGCGGACTACGATCGACTTACGCTTTCGAACATGAGCGTGCATCACCTGGACGTCCTGCGCCATCTTTTCGGCGAGCCCACCGAGGTCACCACCGTAACCCGCGACGACCCTCGCACGCCGTTTCCTCATCAAGACGGCATTGTGGCGACGACTCTACGATTTGAATCGGGGTTACTCGCCCTGGCGCTAGAGGACGTCTGGGCGGGTCCGCGCGGCGACGGCCACGCGGATGACCAATACATTCATTGGCGTGTCGAAGGCACGGAGGGCGTCGCCAAGGGCACGATCGGATGGCCGCATGGCAAACCCTCTACGCTCTCTTACACCTCGAAGCAGGCCACACAAGGCCAATGGGTCACGCCTGAGTGGTCGTCGATGTGGTTTCCGCAGGCCTTCATCGGTGTCATGGAACAGCTGCAATACGCCTTGATCAACGGCACCGAGCCAGCGTTAACCGTAGCGGATAACGTGAAAACGATGGCCTTGGTCGAAGCCGCGTACTTATCGATTGCCGAACGCCGCACGGTACGCATCGATGAGATTTCGACCACAGACGAGTTCCCTGCCCAATCCGATTGACGCGCCCGACGGCGCCGCCATCGGGCGCATGACAAGAACCCCCAAGGGCAAAAAAACAGCCCGCCACCAAGGAGACAAACGTGATTCAAACCGGTATTTTTTCAGGCTATTTTCCCTACGACCTGGCTACCTCGGCAGCCAAGATCCGCGCACAAGGGTTCAACACCGTACAACTGGATCTTCATTTCAAGAATATGGATCTCAGCGCGGGCCAGATCACACTCGATAAGTGCCAGCGCATTCGCGATACCTTCCGCGAACATAATCTGCCCATTTCCTGCATCTCCGCCTACACCAACATCGTGCATCCCGAACCGGCCGAGCGACAACGTCGCAATGGCTATTTGAAAGAGATCCTGTCGCATGCCCAATATCTTGGTTCTCCTTATGTGATCTCTGAAACGGGGACATTCGCCACCGACAGCGACTGGGTTCATCACCCGAAGAACAAAACGGAAGAAGGCTGGGAGCAATGCCGCGCCGTCATTCAAGAATTGGCACAACATGCATACGACCATGGCGCCGTCTTTTTGCTCGAGACCTATGTGAATAACGTCGTCGGTTCGGTCGAGGAAACACTGCGCATGTTCGCTGAAGTCAACCATCCGGGTCTGGGTCTACTGATGGATCCCACCAACTACTTCGAAGATCACAACATCGACGACATGGATCGCACACTCAACCATGTATTCGACGCGCTGTCCGACAAAATCTGCATTGCGCACGCCAAGGACGTCAAACGTGCCGAAGGCGATAAATCAGAAAAACACAGCGATATTGGCGACGCCGACGCGGCCGAAAGCCATACGTTCCGAGGCGTGGGCGAAATCGAGTTGCCGGCGCCGGGATTGGGCAGTCTGAACTACGACCTGTATTTGCAACGCCTGGCCAAGCGTCACCCCAACATTCCCATCATCATCGAACACCTGACCGAGGACGATGTACCGCGCGCCAAGGCATTCCTGGATGGCAAATTGCAGGCCAACGGCGTCTGACGCCACCCCCTTTTCCCCCATTCCCTACCCCCGGTCGCTCAATGCACCGGTTTCTGGAGTCGAAGCATCCATGGCACAGTTATATGCCACCGCCATGAACAGGCAACAAATCGAATCGCGCTGCGGACAACTGGCACAGTTTGCCGGTGTACGGTTGGTCACGCTGCAAGATGGTGTAGAGCGAGGCATCCGAATGCTGGAGTTTCGCAGCGGCACGGGCCTGCGTTTTACCGTGCTGATCGATCGCGCCATGGATATCGCCGAATGCGAGTTTCGCGGCTATGCGGTCGGCTGGCACTCACCGGCGGGCTTTCGGCATCCCGGCCTGCATGAGTACGAGGGGGAGTCCGGCCTCGGATGGATGCGCTCGTTCTCCGGCCTGATGATCACGTGCGGACTGGATCACATTCTGTTCATGCATGAGTCGCCCGCGGACAATTATGTTTATCAACCACGTCAAAAAATCCAACACTCCATTCATGGTCGCGTCGGAACGATTCCGGCGCGCCTCACCGGTTATGGGGAACGCTGGGAGGATGATCGCTGCTTTCTCTGGGCGGAAGGCGTGGTGTCACAGGGCACCGTCTTTGGAGAGCACCTGGAGCTTTACCGACGCATTGAAATCGAAGTGGGAACCAACGATATCCAATTGCACGACCGGGTCGTCAATCGCGGGTTTTATCGCACCCCCCACATGTTCTGCTATCACTTGAACGTTGGCTATCCCGTACTGGACACCGCTTCGCGCTATCTCGCCCCTATTCAGGATGTGGTCTGGGCGGCGCACGCCGATGAATACCGCACGCAGGGCGTGGGTTACCAACAGATGCCCGAGCCTCAAATGGGCTTTCATGAACAAGTTTGGCAGCACGAAATGAAAGCGGACGATCAAGGACACGTGCCGGTCGCGCTGGTCAATGATCGCCTGGGTCTAGGCATAGAGGTCACCACTCGCAAAGATCAATTTCCGTGCCAGTATCAATGGCAAAATTTTCAAGCCGGTCAATATGCGATGGGCATTGAGCCCTCTACCAACCATGTGCTCGGCGAAGGCGCAGCGCGCGAACGCGGCGAACTTATCTGGCTGGAGCATGGCGAAGAACGCCATTACGACACCCGCATTCGCATCCTGGCCGATGCCAACGATATCGCCCAATGCGAGCAACGCATCCGCGCCATCTCGCCCCAGCCCAGCGAGGCATATCCGGCGCTCTCGGGCCAGTTTCGGCCTTTGAGCCCTCCTCCACAAAAAGGAGGCGCATAGACATGAGCGCACAAGGCATGTCGTTTTCTTTACAGAACCGTCGCGTTCTATTGACGGGGGCAGGTGGCGGCCTGGGGCTCGGCGCGAGCCTCGCGCTGCTGCGCCAAGGCGCGCATTTGCTGGCCCTGGATCGCGACACAGACGCCTTGCAAAAACTGCGGGAGACCGTGCCTGACGCATTTGCCGATCAATTGCAGATTCTGCCCGTTGACTTGGCCGACGAGACGGCTTTGCAGCACACCCTGGATCGCCTGACGGCGGATCAGGCCATTGACGTGGTGATCAATAATGCCGCCATCTATCCCTCCAAGCGCTTCGAAGATTACACGGATGAAGATCGCGCGCTGATCCACCGCATCAACGTGTCCGCGGCGTTGCAAATCGTGCGGACTGCTTTACCCGGCATGCGGCAACAGCAATGGGGCCGCATTATCAATGTGGTGTCGATCACCCTGTCAGGCGGCTGGGAACTGCTACAGCCCTATGTCGAATCCAAGGGTGCCATGCTGGGCAATACACGCGCCATGGCTAGGGAGTTCGGCGCGACGGGTATCACCTGCAATGCCATCTCGCCCGGAGCATTCCCCACAGCCGCCGAAGCCATCCATCCCGATCTACCGGGCTACGAACGCATGGTCCTGGCGCGCCAGTCCATCAAGCGACGTGGGCATGCCGATGATATTGCAGCAGCCATTCTATTTCTTGCCTCTACCGAGGCAGGTTTCATCACCGGCCAGACCCTTTCCGTCGATGGCGGCTGGGTCATGCATTAAAAGGTTTCATCATGGGAATTTTGACGGGTTATAAAGTTCTGGACTGCTCGATCGCTATGGCGGGTCCTTTTGCCGCGCAGCGGCTCGGCGACCTGGGAGCCGATGTCGTAAAGATCGAGCCCAAAGAAGGTGAATGGCAACGTCACGCGCCTGCCGGCGGCATCAAGGGCAACAAAATCAATGTGTCGTTTCTGTCCCTCAACCGCAACAAGCGTTCACTCGCGGTCGATCTAAAAAGCGAAGACGGCCAGGCGATCATTCGTCAAATGGCGAGCCAGGCCGATGTGTTTATTCAAAACTACCGCCCCGGCGTCGCCCAACGCTTGGGTGTGGACTATGAAAGCCTCTCCGCCTTTAATCCGCGACTGATCTACGTCTCGATGTCAGGTTTTGGCGAAGACGGCCCCTATGCCCGCAGGCCCGGCCAGGACCTGCTGTTGCAAGCCATGTCCGGCGCCATGCTGTCGACAGGTTGCGACGGTGAAGCGCCGCGTGCAGCGGGGCAATATCTGGTGGATGCAGTCACCGCTTATTGCGCCTTTGAAGGTGTATTGGGTGCGCTATTGCATCGTGAACGCACGGGCGAAGGGCAAAAAGTCGAAGTCAATATGCTGGACGCCATCACGACCCTGCAAATGCAGGAACTGTCGGTCTTTACCGTAGGCGGCAAGGCGCAGACCCGCAGCGCCGAACCGCACGCGCACAGCTACATCCGCGCCCCCTATGGCACCTTTGCCACCCAGGACGGCTATTTAGCGCTGGCGATGCCTGACATGACGATCCTGGCACGCGAACTGGAACAACCCGCCCTGCTGGATTATGTCGACGAGGCCGCTGGATGGGATCAGCGCGATGACATTTTCCGTCTGGTGCGCGAAGCCATGACAAAACGCGGTACGCAGGATTGGCTTGAGCGATTCAACGCCGCAGGTATCTGGTGCAGCCCGGTCTATGGCTATGCCGAGCTCGTGGCTGACCCTCAAATCGCCCACAACGGGACCTTTGTCGAATACGACCATCCAACCGAAGGCCACGTCAAAACGCCGGGGTTTCCCATCCGTTTTACCAAGACTCCGGCGCGTATTGAACGAGGTGCGCCACTGCCCGGCCAACATAGCGCGGAGATCCTGCGCGAATATGGCTTTGACGCGAATCATATCGCGGCATTTGAAGCCCATGGCGCGATCGTCTGCGCAGCGCAGCCATGAGTCGACGTTGGCGCGGGCTGACCTGGGATCACCCGCGTGGCTATGCCGCCTTGCAAGCCGCCGCCGATCAGACCGGACTGATCGACTGGCATATTCATTCGCTAGAAGGGTTCGAGTCCGCCCCCATCGCCCAACTTTGCGAGCAATACGATTTGATCGTGCTGGATCATCCGCATTTGGGCGAAGCCTTGGCGCAAGGTTGCCTCCAACCGCTGGATGCGTTGTTGCCATTGGGTTCGCTCGACATGATTGAACGCAACAGCATTGGCCTGACGCACGCCAGTTACCGCATGAACGGTCATCAATGGGCGTTGCCGCTCGATGCCGCGACCCAGGTGATGGCGTTGCGCCCCGACTTGCTAGTCCAAGCGGGTCACGCCGTTCCAGAGCAATGGCAGGATGTCCTGACGCTATCGCGCCAGACCGGACGGGTCGCGTTGTCCCTGGCTGGACCGCATGCATTCCTGACCCTGTTATCAATGTGCGCGGCACTGGACCCTGCTCTGGCGCTGGGCGACGGCAAACGCTGGCACCAACCTCACGTGTTGCGGCAAGCCTGCGAGTGGCTCATCACGCTGGCCACACTCAGCCCGATGTCGGTACGAGAGGCCAATCCCATCGCCTTGCTGCACCATATGACGACGCATGAAGACGTGCTGCTGTGTCCGCTTGTCTATGGCTACGTGAACTACACATGCGTACAGGATGGCACGCCTCTGGTCTTCCAGAATGCACCCCGTGTTGACGCCAATCCGCCCGGCTCCATTCTCGGCGGTACCGGTATCGCGATATCTCAGCGTTGCCAGGTCGACACGGCACTCATCGACCACCTCTTGTGGCTACTCGGCGAAAACGCCCAGACGCGTTTTATTCCCCGGCATGCGGGCCAGCCCAGTCATGTAGCCGGTTGGAATGATCCGGCCGTCAATGCGGCGAGCAACGATTTCTATCGCAGCACGGCCGACACCTTGCGCGCGGCCAGCCTGCGTCCCCGACACAACGGATTTATTGCGACACAAACGCGTGCCTCGCTATTTTTGCGCGATGGCCTTCTGCGCGGTGCCAGCTCGGCCGAACTCGCCGATGGGTTGAACACGCTGTGCGCGCCACACAATACGATTTCTGAAAGGGTAACTAGTGACTAGCCTCGTCAATCTACACATTCAAGATCATGTCGCCTGGATCGAACTCAATCGGCCAGAAAAGCTCAATGCCATGACGCCCGACATGGCGCAGTTGCTGACTCAAGCAGTCCAGACCTGCAATGAAAGCGATGACGTGCGCGTCGTCGTGCTGACGGGCGCTGGACCCAAGTCTTTCTGCGCGGGCTCAGACATCGTGGAACTCGACAGCTATGCCACGCCTTGGGATTTTCGCAATCGACGCGATTACTGCGATTTGATCCGCGCACTCAAAAAACCTGCGATCGCCGCGATCAATGGCTATGCCTTTGGCGGCGGCCTGGAAATGGCGCTGGCCTGCGACATTCGCATCGCCGCAGAGAATGCAAAACTCGGCTCACCTGAAATCAAACTCGGCTGGATAGGCGGAGGAGGCATGACCGCGCAATTGCTGCACTCCATTGGCGCATCCAATGCGGCGCTGATGGTGATGACGGGAGACCCCGTCTCTGCTCAGCAGGCCATGGCGTGGGGATTAATCAGCGAAGTCGTCGCACTGGACGCCCTACGTGATCGCGTGGCAACGATTGCCGCGGCGATCGCCGCGCGCGCGCCCATCGCTGCCGAAACCGCCAAGGTGAATCTACGCGCCGCGCTAAGTATGCCCGTGGAGCAGGCCACCGCTTACGAACGCGATCTGCAAACCATCTGCTTTGCGACCGAAGATGCCATGGAGGGCCGAAAAGCCTTTCAGGAAAAGCGCACGCCCACGTTCCGGCGCCGCTAAGAAGCCTGGCAACTTATGGGGCGCGCCACGCGTACGCCATTGCAGCGCATCCAATCCCCAAACTCTGGGCGAGCCAGCACTTCAAACTCTGCCACCCGCTGCGACGCGAGCGTACCGGCGCTGCCCGGCAGTGCTGGACGGCACATGACGAGATCCCCGTCTCGCGCATTGTGCAACCAGCGCTGCAACAATCGCGCATAGCGCCGCGCGCCACCCTGCTGATCATAGACGCCGAACAACCGGCGATTCGTTCGCCACCCGTCAAGACGCGCGATACGCGACACAGCGCTCGCGCCCAGTGCACCGACGAGGCGTGCCTTCGCCGATTCGCGCAAAGGAATACCGTCTTGCGCCCCCGGCGCCGTATGACGCAACCAGGGTCCTCGGGAACCATAGCGATGCGCGAGCAGTTGCAGCAGACGCGGCAACACCCCGGGCAATTGGTGCACATGCTGGCGCCCGTCCACATAATCCGGCGCTCGCCCCATAACATCCTCGAACGCATCAAACTGACGCACCAGATGCAGATTCAGCCAAGCGTCATCAATACGTCCCGCGTAAGCGCGCGCGATCAAGGTCGGCAAAGACGTCATTGACGCCTGCCCTGCTTGGCCGAGACACTCCGTCAGATTGAGATGCACGCCCAAATCCAGGTCCAGTCCGCGTAAATCCGGGCCATGCTCTACAAACGTCGGGCCTTGCGTCAAGCAACTGACAGCGCTCAAACGCCCCATATGGGCCAACCGCATTACGGCCGCGTCGACGTCGGCGTTCAACCCGAAATCCTCGCCACACATCACAATGCGCTTCCACCACTGTCCCTCGTCAGATGATGAAACGTGATTTGTGTATGCCGAGGTACCTTGATCAAATAGCTTGGCCGATATATCGCCGTCGGACATTCTGGTCTCACCCCCGTCACAAAACGGTCTCCTAAACCTTAACAGTGCAGAATGTCATACAGATTTCAGAATGGTGACGCCAAAGACAAAGGCCGCCCGAAGGCGGCCTTTGTCTTTGGATTCTGGTGGGTGGTACAAGGTTCGAACTTGTGACCCCTGCCGTGTGAAGGCAGTGCTCTACCACTGAGCTAACCACCCAAAGAAGCGGAATTCTAGCATAGAAAAATCGGGGTCGGCAAACGCTTCAGGCGTCGGCAACCTCTGCGGGAGCATCCAGGGCGCGCCATACGCAGGCATCCCCCAGGCCAGCCAAATACTCGTCATGCGCGGCCAGTTCATCGGTCGATGCGCTCAGTACCCGAAGTACCGTGCCGTCGAAGGAGCCCACGGCCGTGCCCGCACCACTGGACGGCCCGTTGTCGTCCACGTCGATGAGCAGCGCGTCTTGCCCGCGCGTCATGGCCAGCCAAACCTCGGCCAGCAGTTGCGAGTCGAGTAAAGCGCCGTGCAGCGTCCGATGCGCGTTGGAGATGCCGAGGCGATCGCACAAGGCATCCAGCGAGTTTCGCTTGCCCGGATATAGCGTGCGGGCCATCATCAGCGAATCAGTGATCTTGCCGCACTGCCCGGCGAGTTCGCCCTGGCCGATGCGCTTTAGTTCGGCATTGAAAAACTTGACGTCAAACGCCGCGTTGTGGGCGATAAGCTCCGCCCCCTGAATGAACGCCAGAAATTCGGCCGCCACCTCGTTAAACCGCGGTTTGTCCGCCAGGAAATCGGTGGTCAGCCCGTGCACCGCCAGGGCCTCGGGGTCGCTATCACGGTCCGGATTCAGGTAAAGATGCAGGTTATTGCCCGTCACCGTCCGATTGACGACCTCGATACATCCGATCTCAATGATGCGATGCCCTTGAGAGGGATCCAGGCCCGTGGTTTCCGTATCGAAAATAATTTGACGCATAAAGACTACTCCGTCGCCGATGCAGCATGGGTATCTGCCCCGGCCGCCGTATCCGGCGTGACTTGATGGCCCGGTTTGTGGCGCACCGTTGCAATCAACGTATAGGCCACCGGCACCACAAACAAAGTCAATAGTGTACCGAGGGTCAGCCCGCCGACCAGCACCCAGCCGATCTGTTGACGGGATTCCGCTCCTGCGCCGGTCGAGACTGCCAAGGGTAATGTCCCCAACACCATTGCCCCCGTCGTCATCAAAATCGGCCGCAACCGCAGCACGCTGGCCTCGACGACCGCGTCGAAAAGCTCACGTCCCTCGTCGCGCAGTTGATTGGCAAATTCAACAATCAAAATACCGTGTTTCGTGATCAACCCGACCAGCGTGATCAAGCCAATCTGACTGTAAATAGACAGGGTTCCGCCCGTCAACCAGAGCGCCAGCAATGCCCCCGTCATGGACAAAGGCACTGACAGCATGATGATGAACGGATTGCGCCAGCTTTCAAATTGCGCGGCCATCACCAGGTAGATAAAGGCCAGGGCCATGGCGAACACCAGATAAATACTGCCCGACGAGTCCCGGAACTCGCGCGACTGTCCATCCAGATCGGTCTGCAATGTGTGGGGGAGTACTTGGCGCGCCACCTCTTGCATATGGTCGAGGACTTCGCCCAACGCGTAGCCAGGTGCCACCTCGGCCTCGATCTTCACCGCGCGCAGGCGATTAAAGTGATTCAGCGACTGGGGGGACACACTCTCATGCACCGACAACAGGTTGTCCAACTGCACCATGCTGCCGTCGCGCGTACGGACATAAATCCCCGAGATGTCCGCCGGGTTGCTGCGATCTTGCGGCAACACTTGCACAATTACGTCGTACTGTTCGCCATCGTCTTTGTAGCGTGTCACTTGCCGTCCACCCAGCATGGACTCTAGCGTACGGCCCACGACATCCACCCCTGCCCCCACATCGGCCATTTTGTCGCGATCCACCTGCACACGCAGCTCCGGGGTATTCAAGCGCAAGTCCGTATCCAGATTGACCAAGCCCGGATAATCACGCAACGCGTTCAGATACACGTCCACGAGCCTGTCCAACTCGGCATACGAGGCCTGGCTCATGATGATGAACTCGACTGGTTTGGAACGAGAGGACTGACCCAATGAGGGCGGATTCGTTGGAAAGGCCTTGACGCCGGGCAATGTGGCGAACTTGGCCTGCAGCTCGCGCGCGATCTCCTGCTGTTTCCGATCACGCTGTTCCCAGGGGGCCAGCCGCAAAATCACCGTTCCGTCAGTGACGGTCGGAAAGCCGATCGACGACTGGTACGCCTCGGTTTCGGGAATCTGGGTATAGAACTGTTCGATCTGCCGTACGCTATCGAGCATGTAACCCAGGGTAGCGCCCTCGGGGGATGTGACTCTGCCATAAATCGCCCCGCGATCTTCGACTGGGGCAAGCTCACTTTTGACCACGGAAAACAAGACACCGCTGCTCGCCGCCACCGCGAGCCCGATGATCACGATCAATGCCCGATGATGCAAGGCCCAAAGCAAACTCCGCCGATAACCGCTCGCCAAGCTATCGAGCCATCCCTCGATCAGGTTGTACCAGCGGCTGTGGCTGGATTGATGGCGCAACAAGACCGAACACATCATGGGCGTCAGGGTCAGCGCAACAAAACCCGACACCAATACCGCACCGGCCAACGTCAGCGCAAACTCGATGAAGAGCTTGCCGGTACGCCCCGTTGCGAACGCCAACGGGGCGTACACCGTGACCAAGGTCAGTGTCATCGCCACCACGGCAAAACCGATTTCTTTCGATCCCCGCAATGCCGCCTCACGGCGTGGCATGCCGTCCTCGATATGGCGGAAAATGTTTTCGAGCACCACGATGGCGTCATCGACCACCAGACCGATCGCCAACACCATGGCCAACAAAGTCAAGGTATTGACCGAAAAGCCAAACAGGTACATCAGGCCACACGCGCCAATGAGCGAGACCGGAATGGTCACAATGGGAATGATGCTGGCCCGCAAATTCCGCAGGAAAAAGAAGATGACCAGCACCACCAGCACAATAGCTTCGATGATGGTGTGATATACCGAGCTGATGGAACGCTCAATAAATGTCGACGTATCGTAGGCAACATTCAGCCGCATTCCATCAGGCAAGGTCTCATTCAATAACGCCACCTCATCACGCACCGCCTTGGACAAATCCAGGGGATTCGCCGTGGATTGTTTGGTCAATCCGATATTGATCGCAGCCTTGCCATTAAATCGCGACAATATGCGGTCATCCGCCGCGCCGACCTCAACCTTGGCCACATCACGGATCCGTACGGGATAGCCCTTGACGCTGGCCACCACGATGTCCGCAAACTGCTCTGGCGTCTGCAAGTCCGTTGATGACACGACCGTAAACTCGCGATCGCGCGACTCGATACGGCCCGCCGGAATCTCCACATTCTGGCTGGCAAGCGCGGTCTCAACGTCCTGAACGGTTAATTGATAGGCCGCCAACTTGCCACGATCGACGTATATCCGCATTGATGGCAGGCGTTCGCCATACACGCGGACTTCTGCCGCGCCGGGCAGCACAGACAAGCGTGTCTTGATGTAGCGATTGATATAGTCCGAGGTCTGGATCACCGAAAGCGAGCCCGACTCCACGGCGAGATAGATGACGGGCGTCGCGTCGGCCTCGACCTTGCCGATGATGGGCTCGTCGATTTCATCCGGCAGATAGCGACGCGCGCGGGACACTTTGTCACGTACCTCGGCTGCGGCGGCATCCGGATCCCGCGATAGATTGAATTTGATATTGATATAGCTGCGTTCGGACCGACTGCGCGAGGTCATCACGTTCACTCCCTCGATACCGGCCAGTTGGTCTTCGAGAGGTTTGGTGACTTGCGACTCAATGACCTCGGGAGACGCCCCTTTGTAGGTCGTACTGACAGAGATGATCGGTTCGTCGATGTTGGGGTACTCTCGCACCGTCAAGCGTGAATACGAGATCAGGCCGATCAACACAATGATCAACGACAAGACCGAAGCAAACACCGGTCGCTTGATGCAGATCTCGGACAGAATCATGATCGCGTCGCCTGTGGTCCCTGGGCCTTGCTCTGCGGCGGCGTCGTGGCGGCAGTGGGGGCCACCTCGACCGGCGCCCCATCGGTCAGCCGCTGGAATCCAGCCACCACGACTTGGTCTCCTGCAGCGACGCCCGTCAGGATTTCGACCTGACCATCCCGGCGCTCACCCAGGGTGACCTCGGTACGATGGGCATGCCCTTCTCGTACCTTGAAAACATACTGCGCCTGGCCCGACGGCGCGAGTGCCGCCTCCGGGACGGCCAATACCTCGTCGGCCCCGAACGAGAGTTGCACGCGGGCAAACATGCCCGGCCGCAAACGCGAATCCGGATTGGGAATCGTCGCGCGCAACAAAATCGAACGGCCCCCGGCATCGACCAAGGGGCTGACAGCGTACACCTGTCCCTGGCGTTCTGAACCCGGCAGGGCATCCAGACGGATAGTCAAGGTCTGGCCCACCCGGATTTTGTTGAAATACATCTCGGGCACGCGAAAATCGACCTTGAGGGGATCAATCGCCTCCAGAGGCGCGAGATCCTGTCCCTGATCGACATAATCGCCTACCGACACGCTACGCAGCCCGACGATACCCGCAAATGGCGCGCGTATGGTCATCTTGTCGAGCCGCGCCTGAGCCAATGCCGTCGCCGCCTGTTGCACTTTCAGGTTGCTGGCGGCCTCGTCGCGTGCCTGCTGGCTGACAAACCCCCGTCCCTGCAACTCGACGGCGCGACGATAATGCGTTTGTGCCAACGCCAAATTGGCACGCGCCTGATCGAATTCAGCCCGCGACACGGAGTCATCCAGACGAACCAGCACTTGTCCGCGTTCGACTGGCTGGCCTTCTTTGAAATCGATTGCCTGAATACGGCCCACGACTTCGGGACGCAACACGACCGACTCGTCTGAGCGCAGGCTTCCCACGGCGGCGATGCCGCGTGTGAATTGCAGTTGCTGGACGCGAGCGATTTCTACGCGCACCGTGTCCATGGGCCGGGTCTTCGGTGTGGCCGATGCCGCTGTTGCGGCAGCATCCGCGACTTGTCCCGTAGACGTCGCCAACCAGCGCGGCACCCAGAACCCCAAGGCCGCGCCCGCGGCGAGCCCGGCCGCAATCGCGGTCAGCAGTACAGCTTTCTTCATGCGCAATAATCGCGGTGCGTCAATAAGCCGGGGCACGCGCGTTGCGCAGCCCGACGGGGTGGAGACAAGCTATGGACCTAGCACTTTAGCACCAGCGGTTTACACACTGGCACAAACTTGTCACAGCGGGAGTAGTTGACTGGCATTTCCAGGGTATTCCCGAATAAAAAAAGACGGGTTGCCTATGCCAGGCCCAAGGTCGCGCCCACTGGACCGATGCTAAGCGGCGAGTCAGCGCGAGCCGGCCATCGCCATCATGCTAAGCGCTTACGAACGTCAGCCCTTGCGCACACTCTCCACGCCCTGGTTCGCCAGCGCATCGGCACGCTCATTGCCCGGGTCGCCCGCATGGCCACGCACCCACCGCCACTCGACCTGATGCCGGGAGACCTGCTCATCCAATGCTTGCCAGAGTTCTGCATTTTTCACCGGTTTTTTATCGGCGGTCATCCACCCCCGGCGCTTCCAGTTGACCAGCCATTCCGTCATGCCTTTCATGACGTACTGCGAGTCGGTATGGATCCGCACCCGGCACGATCGTTTGAGTGCGCGCAGGCCTTCGATCACGGCCAACAGCTCCATGCGGTTGTTGGTCGTGCCGGCCTGACCGCCGTGCAAGGTTTTCTCGTGCGCGCCGGCGCGCATCAACACCCCCCAACCACCCGGCCCCGGATTGCCTTTGCAAGCGCCGTCCGTCCACATTTCGACCTGCTGGTCGCCGTCATTGTTTATTTGCATTGTTCCTACTAATTTATATTCATTGGGCCGACCGGCGGCGCGACCGAAGGGCGACGTGCCAGGGGTCACGTTTTACCTGATCCCGCCTGACGATTCACCACGACCGACGCTGCACGGGTACGCCGACGTTTTTTAGTCTTCCATGCGGGGCCGACCAAGCGCATCCCCGCGACGTGCTTGACGGCGGATACCACGTACACCGCGCCGCCCAGTGCCCACCACCGCTTTCCGTAGGTTTCCATGAAATGCCATCGCTGCAGCCATTTTTCGGTACGGCACGCTGGGGTATAGCATCCGAAACGCCCCGGCCCGACCTCGAACGACAGCAGCTTCAGCCAATCTTTCAAGCGCGGCAAGGATACCTGAGCCGACGGGGGATGCGGCAACCAGGGTTCCATCCCCGGCATCCGGTTACGCGCACCCCAGAGGCTCCAGGGGTTAAACCCCGAAATCACCAGCCGCCCCTCGGGCATCAGCACCCGCTCTGCTTCGCGCAGCACCTCGTGCGGCGAGTTCGTACATTCAAACGCGTGCGGCAACACCAGCAGATCCACGCTTTGCGACTCGAACGGCAACGCATCGGGTTGCGCCACCACGCACCGTCGCCAACGTGCGGCCTCGTCGGGCGTCGGCATCTGCGAGCCCACCCAGCCTTTGAAAGGCATGCGATTGGCCTGCAGGAAATTTATTTCTGCCAAACCGACCTGCCAAGCGTAATATCCGAACACATCCACCAGGATGGCATCGAACTGCGCGCGCTCCCACGCCAGGACGTGTTGTCCCGGGGGTGTCTGAAACCACTCGGCTAGTTCTACAATCGGCGAAGTTTCTTCGGTCACTTCGACATTCCTGAAATGATGCAAGCCATACCCGCTACCGTTGACGACAGGACTCTCCTGCCGTTGCCCGCTTTTTCCGACAACTATATATGGGCGATTATTCGCCAACGCAACGTCGTCGTCGTCGATCCGGGCGAGGCCGGTCCGGTACTCGATCTACTCGAACAACGTGATCTGCAGTTGCGCGCCATTCTACTCACTCATCACCACGGTGACCACGTCGGGGGAGTGATGGAATTACTGCGCCATGCCTCTGTCCCCGTGTACGGCCCCGCACACGAGCGCTTGCCTCATTGTGACGTACGCCTGGTCGAAGGCGATCGTGTCACCCTGCCCGACGTGGATCTGGACATGACCGTACTGGACGTGCCCGGCCATACCTCTGGTCACATTGCTTACCATGGCAGGGCCGCCGGTCATCCCGCGCCGGTGCTCTTCTGTGGCGACACACTGTTTGCGGGTGGCTGCGGGCGACTTTTCGAGGGGACGCCCGCACAAATGCACGCGTCTCTGGCAAAATTCAAGTCCTTACCCGCCGATACACTGGTTTGCTGTGCGCACGAGTACACTCTAGCGAACTTACGCTGGGCCATGGCTGTTGAACCAGCCAATAATGCTCTGCAGCAGTGGTATCAGCGGGCCCAAGAAGTACGTGCAAAAGGCTGTCCTACCGTGCCAACAACGTTGGCACTGGAGCTGGACACCAATCCGTTCTTGCGAACCCGCCAAGCCGATGTGATTCAGGCCGTGCGCCAGCAGTCAGGTCAGACGCTGGATACGCCTGTAGCCACTTTTGCCGCTTTGCGTGAATGGAAAAACGATTTCAAGTGACAATGACCCGATGACCCTGACAAGACTTCTGCTACCTGTTGTTCTCGCCATACTTGCCGGCTGCGCCGGCACTCCCCGCCAGTCAGCGACGACGAGCCCCCCCAACAACAAGCAGCAGTATGTCGCCCAGGATACTTCGCGTACTGTCGACCTCACCAATCCGCCCGCCGATGCCTGGGATCGCATCCGCCGCGGTTTCGCCATCCCCAACCTGAACACCGATCTGTCCCGTGAATGGACAGACTACTACGCGGCGCACCCCGAAGCCGTTCAGCGCATGGCCGAGCGTGCCGGCAAATACCTGTATTTCATTGTCGACGAGGTCAATCGTCGCGGCCTGCCGACAGAGCTTGCGCTGCTGCCCTTTGTGGAAAGCGCCTACAACCCGACCGCCCTGTCTCGCTCAAAAGCCGCGGGCCTCTGGCAGTTTGTTCCCACGACCGGCCAATACTTCAATCTCAAACAAGACTGGTGGCGTGACGAGCGGCGCGACCCCATCGCCTCGACCTACGCGGCCCTGGACTATCTCGAAAAGTTATTTGAAATGCAGGGCGACTGGTATCTGGCCCTGGCCTCGTACAACTGGGGCGAAGGCTCCATCCAGCGCGCCATGGCCCGAAACGAAGCCGCCAGCCTACCCACCGACTACCTGTCGCTCAATCTGCCCGAGGAAACGCGCAACTACGTTCCCAAGCTTCAGGCCATCAAGAACCTGATCGCCAATCCCGGCAAATATGCCATCGCTCTGCCTCACGTCGAGAACTCGCCGTATTTCGCCATGGTGCGCAAGGATCGCGACATTGACCTCGAGATCGCCGCCCAACTGGCAGAGATGCCGCTTGAGGAATTCAAGGCGCTCAACCCCTCATTCAACCGTCCCCTGATTCGTGGCGAACACCAGCCTACCTTGCTGTTGCCCACCAATCGCGTCGCAACCTTTAACGCCAACTTGCTGGCCTACAAAGGTGACTTGACCTCCTGGAAGGTCTATCAACCTCGCCGCGGCGAGTCTTACGCCTCGATTGCCAAACGCTTTGGCGTCACCGAAGCGGCGCTGCGCGGCGCTAACGGGGTCTCTCGCCGCAGCAAATCAGCCAGTGGCGTCGCGCTGCTGGTACCCACCAGCAGCCAGCCGGGTGTGCAACTGGCCTCGCTCGAAGCCCCGGCCGGTGCCATCGCGCCCCCTTCTCGCGCGACCAATCGCCGCAGCGCCCGTCTGAACGTGCGTACGCACAAAGTGCGGCCGGGCGACACCTTGAGCAGCTTGGCCCGGCGCTATGGCACCTCGGTCAACGCCCTGCGCGCCCTGAACAACCTGAAAGGCAGTAACCTGAAAGTCGGCGCACAACTGCGCGTGCCCGGCACCGGGACACGCGGCTAATCGTTACGCTTTAAAATAGCTGCCTTTCCGCACGGAATTCTAAGGACAAGACTCATGGGCTTTCTCGCCGGCAAACGCATTCTGGTCACCGGAGTGCTCTCCAACCGTTCCATCGCCTACGGCATCGCACAAGCCTGTCACCAACAAGGTGCGGAACTGGCATTCACCTATGTCGGCGACCGCTTCAAAGACCGTGTCAGCGAATTTGCCACGCAGTTTGGCAGTAATATCGTGCTGCCCTGCGACGTGGCCGAAGACAGCCAGATTGAGGCGGCCTTCGCCGAACTCGGCCAGCGCTGGGATGGCCTGGACGGGCTGGTGCACTCGATTGGTTTTGCCCCCCGCGAGGCCATCGCCGGTGATTTCCTCGGTGGACTGTCACGCGAGGGCTTTCGCATCGCACACGACATCTCGGCCTACAGCTTTCCCGCACTCGCCAAAGCCGCGCTGCCCCTCATGGAGGGCCGCAAGGCATCCGTGCTGACCCTGACGTATCTGGGCGCCGAACGCGTGGTCCCCAACTACAACACCATGGGTTTGGCCAAGGCCTCGCTAGAGGCCAGCGTGCGCTACCTGGCCACGGCGCTCGGCCCGCGCGGCATCCGTGCCAACGGCATCTCGGCCGGCCCGATCAAGACCCTGGCCGCCAGCGGCATTAAGGATTTCTCGTCGATCCTGAAATTCGTCGAAGCCCATGCGCCGCTGCGTCGCAACGTGACCATCGAGGAAGTCGGCAACGTCGCGGCTTTCCTGATGTCGGATCTGGCGGCGGGTGTTACCGGGGAAATCACCCACGTCGACGCCGGTTTCTCGACCGTCACCCCCGGCATGGAATAAGTCCTCCGATCCAGACCGCGCAAAGGGGTGGTTCATGTGCTCACATGAACCACCCCTTTGCTTTACTGCGATGGCGTTTTGCTGCGGGTTTTGCTACGGCGATGCCGACCTGCGTCGGGCTGCTCCTGAGCTATTCCGGCCGCACAATCAAGGTTGACACCTGCACGTCCACCGCAGTCATCAGCTTATGTACAGGGCATTTCTCGGCAACCGCCAGCAACTCATCAATCTGCGGATCGCTGAGCTCACCGTGTAGCGTCAGCTTCGCTGTCAGACGATAAATCCCCTTGCGTTCTTCGCCCGCGTCGCGCACCACATCGACATCGACCCATTGCAGCGGGATTTCCTTGCGCTGCGCGTAGATCATCACCGTCAATGCTTTGCATCCGCCCAATGCGGTATCGAAGTAATCATGCGGATCGGGCCCATCCCCTTGCGGCTGGGGCAGGGCAAGCGGCAAAGTATGGCCCTCGGCATTAGCCGTAAACTCCAAAGTCGTCGGTGCATTTTGGCGGATACGAATCGTCATCGATGATCTCCTGCTGTGCGGTGCAATATGCGGCCCGGCGGGCCACTTTGCTCTTTGTAGCATTTCCAGCATATCGTCTCATCGTTGAATCACGCAGAATACTGACAAATTGCTGAACTTTTAGCGATTACGATAGTCTGACTTTGTTCTGCATTCTCGACAGGAACCCTTTTTATGAGCGCCCGCCAGTTACTCGAACAACTTCTGCAATCAGGCCAGGGCTTGGCCCGCGACGCCAGCGCACGCGTGCAATCCGCGACATCCGGCGGCAATACGTCGTCCTTTCTGACCGGTCTGGGCGGCGGCGCATTGGGCGCCGGCGCATTAGGCATGTTGCTCGGTAGCAAAAAGGTCCGCAAAGTCGGCGGCAAGGTCGCCATGTACGGCGGGTTGGCCGCCCTGGGCGCACTTGCCTATCGCACGTATGGCGACTGGCAGAAAAAACAGGCAGCCCAACCTGCCGGCGCTCCTGCTGCGACAACGCCCCCAGCCTTGACGGCCGAGACGTTCCAGTCCCTGCCCGCCGCCCAGCTCGAGCAGCACAGCACGGCCGTCCTGACCGCCATGATCGGCGCCGCCAAAGCCGACGGCCACATTGGCCCCGACGAGCGTCAACTCCTGGAAACCGAACTGGGTAAGCTATCCTCCGACCCCGCCGATCGCCAGTGGCTCGAGGCCGAACTGGCCCGTCCGCTGGACCCCTCCGCCATTGCCACTGCCGCGCAGAGCCCCGAAATGGGTGCGGAAATGTATCTGGCAAGTTTGATTGTGGTCGACGAAGAAAGCTATATGGAACGCGCCTATCTGGACGAGCTGGCACGCCAACTGAAGTTGGCGCCCGATCTGAAGGCCCAATTGGAAAGCCAAATGACATCCCCCCCTTCCTGAAGGACGGGGATTCCTACGGCGCTACGCGGTGATTTGCGCTGTCGCTTCGGTGGGTCTCCTGGGCTGGGCGCCTTACCGCGCTACTTATATCTCCACAGGCGTCACTTTCCGCCTATCCGGCGGTAGGCCATTTCTGGCAAAAATGGTGTTTCGGTTTACTGCAACGCCATCATTGGTGCCGTACTGGCCACCTGATAGCTGTCAAATCAAGTAAAAAAGGGAACCGCGGCGCGACCTACAACATGTCCGCCGACGACAGTGCTGGCGTCTCGGCCAAACGCTGCGTAATCGCCCGGCAGGCTTGCAACAACGGTGCGACATAGGCCGCCTCTGGGTCGGGCTTTTGCCGAAAGCGCAAGGTACTGACACTGATGGCGGCGACCGGAATACCATTGCGTCCAAATATAGGCGCGCCGAAGCAATAAATACCCGCCTCGTTTTCCTCGTCATCTACGGCCCATCCGCGCTGACGCACTTGTTTAAGTTGCGCACGCAAAGCCTGCAGATCTTTCACCGTGTTAGGCATATAGTGCGGCAGCGGTTGCGGCAAAGCATCCAGCGCCGTCCGCTGCGCGACCTCGTCTAGCAGCGCGAGATAGGCCTTGCCCACCGACGTCGAATGCAGGGAAACATTGGTCCCGATGCGCGAATGCATTTGCACCGCGCTAGGGCTTTCCAGCTTTTCGATATAGACCATGTGCTGGCCGTTCGGCACCGCCAGATGCACCGTTTCGCCGGTCAGATCACGTAGCTGCTTGAGTTCTTCAACGGCTGCCAGGCGCAACTCAGAACGCCCCCAGCTACGGCTGGCCAATTGGATCAAACGAGGCCCCAGGGTCAGTTTTCCGGAGTGAGGATGCTCGGCCAACAAGCGCTCGGCGAGCAACGCCGCGACCGTACGGTACACGGTGGGACGCGGATAACCGCTGAGCTTGCTGAGCTCGGCAATCGTCATGGGCTCTGCCGTATCCGCTACCAACTGCAGCACATGCATGAACTTCGAAAACGCAGCGGTGCCGGCTACCTGAGCAGTCGGGGGAGAAGCAACGGATGTAGAGGCTGACATCGCAACGAATGAGTAAATCAAAAGAAAGGCGGCAAGAGGCTTGCCACGCGCAAGCACACCGGGGTGCACCAACAACAGCATTATCCCCGGATTAATCTACGCCATGCAGCACAGCGTCCGTCAGACAACCCATTGCCGACTCGAGGCTCTCTGCTCATAGTCATCCAGGTCTCTCATCGACGGGTGCCGCCATCGGTGTTAGGCCACCAGATACCCCCCATCCACGGGCAGAATCACACCCGTCATAAAGGCCGCAGCCGGCGTGCACAAAAATACCGCTCCTTCGGCCACGTCCTGCGGCGTGCCCCAGCGACCCAGCGGAGTACGCGACAGAATCGGTGCCGACCGCACCGGATCTTCCTGCAACGCCCGTGTCAACGGTGTCGCAATCCAACCCGGCGCAATCGCATTCACACGGATGCCATCCTCTGCATAAGCCAGCGCAAGCGACTTCGTCAATTGTGCCACGCCCCCTTTACTGGCGGCATAAGCCGGCACCAGGGATCCGCCAAAAAAACTCAGCATGGAAGCGGTGTTCACAATGCACCCCCTGCGCCGTGCCAAACGTTCACGTGCCGCACTGCAAACACGCATCGTGCCTGTCAGATTCACTGCCAGCACCTGCTCAAACACGGCGGGATCATGCTCTGCGCCACGTCGAATAATGCCGGCGCAGTTCACCACAATATCTAACGCATCCAGACCGACCAGCAAAGTCTCGACATCCTCCGCTTTGCTGACATCCCCGATACGCACCTCGATATCCGAACTCAGATCGGTCGAGTCAGAGCTCAACCCCGCTGCGATCGTGCGTGCGCCCAGCGACGCCAGGCGATTGGCAATGGCGGCACCAATCCCCTGTGTCGCGCCAGTCACTAAGACAGTTTTCCCCGCAAATAAATCAGCCTGATACGTCATATCCTCACACTCAGAAAGTCCCCGGGTAAGCGCCGCCGTCGGCCAACACGTTTTGCCCTGTCATATAGCCTGCTTGCACACTGCACAGAAACGCGCAGATGGCACCAAACTCTTCGGCCTGGCCGAAACGTTTAGCAGGAATTCCCGCCAAACGCGCAGCCCGCAATGCGTCCACATCTTTGCCCGTTTTGGCCGCTGAAGCCGCCATGGTCGACTTCAATCGATCGGTCTCAAACGCACCGGGCAACAAGTTATTGATCGTCACGCCGTGCGCAGCGATACCACTGCGTGCGACGCCTGCCACAAAGCCACTCAGACCACTACGCGCACCATTGGACAAACCCAGCACGTCAATAGGCGCTTTCACCGAACTGGAGGTGATATTGACGATGCGCCCAAAGCCACGCTGCGCCATGCCATCCACCGTCGCCTTGATTAGCTCAATCGGCGTCAACATGTTTGCGTCAACGGCCTTAATCCACTGATCTCGGTCCCAATCACGAAAATCACCCGGCGGTGGTCCCCCCGCATTCGTCACGACAATGTCGTAATCCCCACGTTCCGCGAACACGGCCTCGCGGCCTTGTGGCGTCGTGATATCAACGGCGACCGCTTTGACAAAACTCTCGCTATTCGAGCGCTCCTGCAATAGCTGTTGCTGTGCCAGGTTTAATGCATCGGCACCACGCGCCACAATCACCACGTTAACGCCCGCACGCACCAACGCCAGCGCGCAGCCGTAGCCCAAACCCTTGCTTGCCCCACCGACTAGGGCAGTTTTGCCCGAGATTCCCAGATCCATGTTTATTCCTCGTCACTAAAAAAGTCGACCGACAACAGACTCACGGTCGCATATTGAATTTTTCGATCAAAGCCTTAAACGTAGCATTGTCACGCTCGATCTGCTCTGTAAAATTTTTCTGATCCGCCACGACATAACCCAGATTCTGCTCGGCCATGAATTTCTTCAGGCTGTCTTCTGCAGCGGCCTTGCGGAAAGCATCGCCCAAAGTGTCCAACACGGGCTGAGGTGTACCTTTTGGTGCTGCAATCCCTCGCCACGTCCCAATGGACAGATCAATGTTGCGCTCTTTCAGCGTCGGCACATTTTCAAAGCCTTCCACACGCTTGTCGGCCATCACCGCGAGTGTCTTCAGTTTGCCGGCTTTCACATACTGAATGACTTCGGCCGGACTGACGGCTACCGCATCAATGTGCCCCCCCAACAGTGCTAATACTGCCGGATTTCCGCCATTAAAAGGAATGTGATTGAATTTAGTACCGGTCTTGTCCTCCAGCGCTGCGGCTGCCAAATGCCAGATCGATCCCACACCCGCGTTCCCCACCTGCATCATCTCTGGCTTTGCACGCGCCGCGTCCAGAAACTCTTCGATCGTGTTGTACGGCGAATTAGCAGCAACCGTGATGGCCGAGGGATCAGCATTAAGCTGGATGATAGGCGTGAAATTTTCGTAGGTGGTCTTGGTTAACCCCAGATGGGGAATGATCACCATATCTGCCGTCACCAACGCGAGCTTGTAGCCATCGGGCTTGCTATGGGCGACATCGGTCAAACCAATTCCCCCTGCTGCTCCAGGCTTGTTCAACACCACAATCGTCTGGGGAAAATGCTTGCGCGACGCATCTGCCATGGCTCTCGCCAAAGCATCGGTACCGCCACCTGCAGCAAACGTCACCACCAATTCAACCGGACGACTAGGGAAATTCTGTGCTTGCGCGACCGGAATCGCAGCCAGCGCCGCAGCGCCGCCTAGCAAGGCAGAAACGATACAGCGATTAAATGCACGGCGTTTCATAGCCTCTCTCCACATGAAGTTTTAGTTATGCCGCATCACCTTGAGTTCAAGGGGCGTCCCTCGATACTCATGGACGCTGGATCACCGCATTGATGCGGCTATTTGTTTAGCGAATAAATTGCTGCACATAGTCTTCACCCAAACCCACCCCGGTGAAATGCTTGCGGCACATATCGATCTTGGTAAAGACGTCCTCGTACCCCATACCCTTGCCCCACGGATCCGTGTAGTACATGACTCCGTTCACCTGAAAGTACGTGATCATTTCCTCCACATCGGGCGGGACGTACAGCGTGTGCGTTTCGCCCGGCGGCTCAAACACGTAGCTGCCCTCAGTCGCCTCCCAGTCATGCTCCAGATAGCGCCAACGACCTTTCAGCACAAAACCGTGCACGGCCTGCGGATGGCGGTGGCGGCTCAACACCCCAGACTTGCGCACCCGCAACAGGTTCATCCAGTAGCCCTGGCTGGCGTTCAAACAGAGCGGGCGAAACCAGACATTCTCGGCCTGAGGCACCCATAGGCGCTCATCTGTCGGGATCGCATGTGGAATCACTATCTCCGGCAACGCGTCGGGTGGATTGGGATGCTGATAGGGCGTCAACGGCTCGGCATCAGGCTTATCGATAGGCATATCATCTCCGTAATTGTCCATAATATGGTCTTATTGTTTATTTTATGGACAATTATAGACATAGCTCTGCGATGCACAAGCCAAGGGTTTACCCGGGTTCAAGAGTGGGAAGATTTCTACGGGTTCTGCTGAGCGGCAGTTCGCGTTCGCCAGCTGCCAACCCAGAACTTTCAACTCGGCCAGTATCAAAGCGCACCCTCAAACATCATGCGCAGTATCACACCGCCCTGGAACGCCTGGATACCGCCGTCGTCACGCTGGATGACCAAGGGCAAGACCAATCGCGATATCGGCGAGACTCTGGGAATCGCGCCACGCACCGTCAACAAGCACCTAGAGCATATCTTTGTGAAGCTCGGTGTCGAAACGCGCGCGGCGGCGACCGCGCTGACGATGAAGCATATGCACCACGTCTAGGCCGGCGACAAAAGCCTCGTGCCTCGAGGCCTCAGTTCACCAAGTGGGGCGTGCCCGGATAAATCAAGCCTCGGAGGGTTTGCGCCGCAGCGCAACCGCCTGGCTCGCGGTCCAGAACCCAATGCACAATGCCGAACTGGTAGCCATGCCCAACGCGAGCAATAAGGGGCTATCGAACAACAACGGCGCCACCAGCCCCGACACCGAGGCAAAGATCGTCATCTGCACGGAACTTTGCAACGACGAGGCCAAGCCTCGCATCTGCGGAAAGATGCCAAGCACCATCACCGTCATGCTGGGCAAGACGATGGACATACCCAGCGCGTAGACGAAAATTGGAATGACCGCCCAGGGCACCTCGGCTTGCCAAATCAGGTTATAGAGCACGTTGATCACGCCACCGGTCGCCATAATCAACATACCCACCCGGATCATCACGTCAGCTCGTACCCGCCCCGCCAACCGGGAATTGATCATGGCGCCGCCCACCATACCCGTGATGAATGGGATAAACAGCCAGCCGAATGCCGTCTCGGGCAGTTTCAGGATGCCCATAATGAAGCTGGCCGCCGAGGAGATATAGAGCGAGAATCCGGCAAAGGCAAAGCCAACGCCCAGGATGGCCAGAACGAACTGGAGGCTACGCAACGCCTTGAGATAATTGCGCAGAATCGAGCCCAGCTTAAAGGGTTGACGGGCTTCGGGCGGCAGACTTTCAGGCAGCTTGCGCACGCATACCCATAGCAGCACCATCGTCAGGATGACCAACAGGCCAAACGTCGATCTCCACCCGGCGTAGTTATTCAGATACCCCCCGATCACCGGCGCAATGGCGGGTGCCAGGCTGAAGACCATCGTGATATTCGCAAACAGCCGCTGCGCATCAGCCCCGTGAAAGCGATCACGTACCAGCGCCTGGCCCACCACGCGCCCCGCCCCCGCCGAACAGCCTTGCATGGTGCGAAAGAACAGCAGCCAACCAAAGGATGGCGCCAGCGCGGAGCCTACTGAGCCGATACCAAACAGCACCAGGGAAGCGATGATGACCGGACGACGCCCAAAACTGTCCGACAAGGTTCCCCAGAACAGGCTCATGACCGCGAAACCCGTCAGGTAAAGACTGAGCGTCTGCTGCACCATGGCTTGACTGGCGCCGAACTCGTCACCAATGCTCAAAAAAGAGGGCAAATAAGCGTCAGTCGCAAAAGGACCCAACATGGCCAGACAGGCCAGGATGATCGTCAAGGTGCGAAGTGGGGTCATCAATCAACTCATACTAGTAAAAGACGCCCCTAATAGAGCAACGGAAACACCATGCCATCAAGCATAGGGCATGAGGACAAAGCAATAGGGGAACTGCGACACAGGGCGGGCCAGGGTCGCGGCCATTGTAGCCGTCGCAAAAGTAACAACCCGGCCCCAGGAATGGTCGTTCGGCGCTGATAGGCAAACCTGTTTCCGCTATTGCGGCCGCCCGGCGGCGGATCCGTCGCCAAATCTGCACCGATCCAGCCCCGGCTCATGCGCAAGAAGGTCGCCATAACCAGCGCCCGTCATCCAATTCTGCTAGAATCGCTGATTCGCATTTGCACGATGCCGGTATGGCCCGGTTTTGCTGCATCAGCATCCAGATCAGGACAGGTGGCCGAGCGGTTGAAGGCGCACGCCTGGAAAGCGTGTATACGTGATAAACGTATCGGGGGTTCGAATCCCCCTCTGTCCGCCATTACTCTCATATAGTCCGAGACACGATAAAAACCTCGTAGAAACAAAGCTCTACGGGGTTTTTTGTTGTCGGGCTCTACCCCATTTTCGGGGGATGAACACTGGCTCGGATACGTCACGTAGTCCCGCTGTCGGCCTCGTTCGCGCCCCGCTTCATTTTTTAATCCCATGGTCGCGGCTCAGCGCTTCGATTAGCAGTTTTGCTCCGTGTGAGAGCGGCGCGCCTTTTCGCGTAACGAGTTCGTAGGGTTCACTGCGGGAGGCTAGATCCAGCGAAAGAATGCAGGTCATCTCGTGACGGGCAAAAAACTGCGCGACGTCGATGGACACGAGCGCGACGAATGACGGATTACTTCGCAGAATCGCGAGGGTGGCGAACACGGAGGTCGTTTCGAGCAGATGTCTCGGAAAGCGGATTTCGGCGTCCCGGAACTCGCGCTCGAGAAGCAGGCGCATCGGCATGTTTGCGCGATACACCACCCAACGATATTCCGCGAGATCATGTAGCGTGAGCCGCTTCTCCCCCCTGAGTGGATGCTGCACGTTGGCAACCACCGCGAGTGTTTCGTCCTGCAGCTTGAGCGAATCGTAAATTTGTGGCGTTTGGCTGATTGTCGTACGACAGATCGCGAGATCGAGCCGACCCACATCGATCAGGCTCAGCAGGGCTGCGCTTGTGTCTTCCACGATCTCGACCGACAGATCCGGGTTGAGCGCTGTGATCGCATCGGTAAGGAGCGGCACCGCGCCCATGATGACGCCAACCGACACGCGCCCACCCTGGATCCCCACCATTTCCTCGCGCATCTGCGAAAGCTCTGTGTAGATCACGCGCGCATAACGGATCGCGCAATGCCCGGCCTCATTGGGTTCGAGCCCGCGATTGGTGCGCTTGAATAGCGGCGTGTCGAAGGTGGTTTCGATTTCCTGCAATGCCTTGCTGGCGCCCGGCTGCGTAAGCGCGACCTGCTGCGCGGCTTTAAGCAGTGATCCGTGGTCGCCGAGCGCGATCAAAAGCCGCAATTGCTTCAAGTGCAATCGGGAAACGATGGAATTGAGCGGTGGAATCATGGGTTGAAGAAAAGTTATACCCGTATCAGATCTTCTCAATTACTGCGCAGCAACCTTTTTCCTATACTGGATCCACGCAGGCTTTTTAGGCGTCACAGCGCAACATGAGTCCAGACGGTCGGCATCTTACGCCACAGCACTGCTTTCATTGATTCATTCATTATAACTAAAGCTTATTGCCATGCCTCTCATCAACTACATCACGCAGATTCAGTTCGACTTTGGTGCCGTCCGTTTGCTCAAGAGTGAATGCGAACGCGTGGGCATACTCCGACCATTGATTGTCACCGATAAGGGGGTGCGCGCTGCAGGCATTATCGATACCGTGCTCGAGGCGCTTGCGGGCGCCGTGCCGGCAACGATCTATGACGGCACGCCGCCGAATCCGAACGAGGCCGCCGTGCGCGAAGCCGTAGCGGTTTATGGGGCCGGCGCGTGCGACGGCATCATCGCCGTAGGCGGCGGGTCCTCCATTGACCTGGCCAAGGGCGTGGCCGTTTGCGCAACGCACGATGGTCCGCTGCAGCGCTTCGCTGTGATCGAAGGAGGCGTGGCAAACATCACCGTGAAAACCGCGCCGGTCATCGCAGTGCCGACGACGGCCGGGACCGGTAGCGAAGTGGGCCGCGGCGCAATCCTGATTCTTGACGATGGCCGCAAAGTCGGCGTCATCTCGCCCTTCGTAGTGCCTCGTGTTGCGATCTGCGATCCCGAACTGACATTAGGCTTGCCGAGCTCATTGACGGCGGCAACGGGCATGGATGCCGTCGCACACTGCATCGAAACGTTCCTTGCTCCCGCTTTTAACCCGCCTGCAGACGGCATCGCGCTCGACGGATTGTGGCGCGCGTGGCGCCATATCGAGCGCGCGACGCGCGAGCCCAGTGACCGCGTCGCGCGCATGAACATGATGAGCGCGTCGATGCAGGGCGCACTCGCATTCCAGAAGGGCCTCGGTTGTGTGCACAGCCTGAGCCATTCGCTCGGCGGCATCAATCCGCGACTTCATCACGGCACGCTAAACGCGATCTTTCTGCCGGCTGTGCTCGCTTTTAATCAGGAAGCACCTTCCGTGCGCAACGAGAACAAGCTTGACCGCATCGCAATGGCAATGGGTATGAGCAATGGCAATGAGGTGGCTTCGTCGGTGCGCACTATGACACAGCGGCTCGGCTTGCCCACCGGGCTCGCACAGCTGGGCGTCACGCCCGCGATGTTTCCGGACATCATCACGGGCGCGCTCAAGGACCATAGCCACAAGACCAATCCGCGCGAGGCGTCCGAGGCGGATTACCGCGCCATGCTTGAAGCGTCGCTTTGAGGCGCGCGGGTGGAGCATGGCCGGGACGCGCAGCGCGGGCTTGCCGTCGCGCGCCTGCCAACAAGAGGAGGGTATGACATGGAGCAAGGAACAACAACCGAAGGTACGAAGGCTAGCCGGGTAGCAATCGTGACCGGGGCGAGCACCGGAATTGGCCGAGCCACTACACGTGCGTTGCTCGATGATGGCTGGTGCGTTGCACTGGCCAGCCGACGCGTGGATGCGCTCAATGAAGTGGTGCATGCATATTGTGAAGCGAGGGGCGATCGGGCCCGCGCGATCGCGGTACCCACTGACGTGTCCGATCCGGCGTCGGTGCAGCAACTGTTTGACGTGACTCGGGAGGCGTTCGGGCGCCTTGACCTGCTCTTTAATAATGCTGGCCTTGGCGTGGAAGGGGTGTCGGTAGAGGCATTGTCCATCGATCGGTGGAAGCAATTGATGGACGTCAACGTGACGGGGACGCTGCTTTGCACGCAGGCCGCGTTCCGACAGATGCGCGCACAGAGCCCTAGAGGCGGGCGCATCATCAATAACGGCTCGCTCTCCGCACACGTTCCACGGTTGCATTCTGCCGATTACACCGCAAGCAAACACGCGGTCAGTGGCTTGACTAAGGCTTGCGCGTTGGACGGACGCCAATACGGCATAGCGGTTTGCCAGATCGATTTCGGCAACGCGCAGACTGACATGACGGCGAAGATGGGGGCAGGCACGCTTCAGGCGAATGGCGAACTTGCGCTTGAGCCGGTCATGGACGTGTCGCACGCGGCGCGTTCAGTCGCCTACATGGCGAGCCTGCCGCTGGAAGCGAACGTCCAGTTCATGACCGTCATGGCGACCGCGATGCCTTTTATAGGACGTGGTTAGCGCGAGCAGGTGTAGCCGTTAGACGTGGGTTGTTTTAAGCAGCACTACAAAACAAATTGGAGACACAAAATGCAAGCGCAAGCATCATTGGTGGCAAGCGAACAGCCTGCCGATCTGCTCGACGAGGCCAGAATTCTTAACAAGGTTAGTTGGCGTATTGTTCCTTTAATCCTCGCCTGTTTCGTCGTCGCTTACTTGGACCGGGTAAATGTCAGCTTCGCCAAACTGCAGATGCAGTCGGATATCGGCCTGAGCGACGCCGCCTATGGTCTCGGCGCCAGTGCTTTTTTTATCGGCTACCTACTATTCGAAATTCCGAGTAATGCCATTTTGGTGAAGGTGGGTCCGCGCCTCTGGATCGCACGGATCATGATTACGTGGGGCCTCGTCTCGGCTGGGATGATGTTCGTGCGCTCGGAAAATATGTTCTACTTTTTGCGTTTCCTGCTCGGTGTACTGGAAGCGGGTTTCGTGCCGGGTGTGCTCTATTACTTCACACGGTGGTTTCCGGCCGAGCGCCGTGGACGGATCAATAATCTATTTTTCGGCAGCATCGCGCTGTGCGGCATTATCGCAGGGCCGGTTTCAGGCGGGATTCTCAAGTTCTTCGACGGCGCGCACGGCTTGCCAGGATGGCAGTGGCTGTTTCTGCTGGAAGGCGTGCCGTCGATCTTGCTGGGCGTGGTCGTGCTGCTGGTGCTCGACGATCACGTCAAGGATGCGAAATGGCTCACGCAAGACGAGAAGCGGCGCCTGAGCGAGATCCTTGCGCGCGACTCCCAAGTGGGCAATACACATTCGTTCGCTGCGGCGCTGAAGCTGCCAATCACGTATCTGTTCTCGCTCATTTATTTCGGACTGTGCATGGGCATCTACGGCTTTCTGTTCTGGATGCCGCAATTGATCAAGACAGCCGGCACCACCGATCCGTTCATGATCGGCCTGCTTACGTCACTGCCGTACATCGTGGCGTTGATTGGCACGATTTTGCTGGGCAGGACGTCGGACCGTACCGGTGAGCGCCGCTGGCACCTGACGGGTTGCGCATTGGCGGCGGCAATCGGCTATGTGCTCAGCGCGGCGTACGGAAATAACACGGTAATTCTCGTCATTGGCATGATGATCGCGGCGACCGGCGTGATCGCATCGTTTGGCATTTTCTGGATTTTCCCCGCGCGCGTATTGACGGGGGCGGCGGCCGCTGCGGGTGTGGCGCTCATTAACTCGATCGGGCAGATCGGCGGGCTCATCGCACCGTATATGGTGGGCAAGGTCAAGGAGGTGACCGGCAGCGCATCAATGGGTCTCTACACGATCGCACTGACCTGCGCAGTAACGGCTTTACTCATCGCCTATGCGATACCGCGAAACATTCGCTTCCGCGATGTCGGCGCGCAGCGACGATAAATACCCACGTCTTCTACTGATTACGACCTTATGAGCAAGCAACCCTTGATTCTTGTTCGGCCATATACGCCGACCGATATGGCGATTCTCGAACAAACATATGACGTTCACCGTTTGTGGGAGGCACCCGACAAGGTAAGCTTCCTTCGGACATTTGGGTCAGGTGTGCGCGTGCTGGCGACTGACGGTGAGTACGGCGCCGACGCAGCGACGATGGATTTGCTCCCGGACCTCGAGCTCATCGCGAGCTTTGGTGTAGGACTCGACGCAATCGACCTCGCGCACGCACGGCACCGAAATATCCGCGTGACCCACACGCCAGATGTGCTAACAGAGGATGTCGCAGACATGGCGTTCGGCTTGCTGCTCGCGTGCGCTCGCCGTATTCCGCAGTGTGATAGCTACGTGAGGCAGGGGCGCTGGCCCGAGGGAGGCCCGGGCCTGACAACACGCGTATGGGGCAAGCGTGTCGGCATATTGGGACTCGGCCGCGTGGGGCGCGCGGTGGCCACGCGTGCAGAAGCATTCAAGCTTGAAGTCGCATACCACGATCGATGCCGCTTCGACGATGTGCACTATCGGTATTTCGACGACGTGGTCGCGTTAGCTGCTGAAGTCGACTTCTTCGTGATCTGCGCGTCCGCTGATACTGACACGCGCGGCCTGATCGGCAAACCTGTGCTCGACGCATTGGGACACGATGGAATGTTAGTGAATGTTGGCCGGGGTGCGATCGTTGACGAACCTGTCTTGCTAACGTACTTGCGCGAGCGCCTGATCGCTGGAGCCGCGCTTGACGTCTTTCACAATGAGCCCGATATCGCACAGGAGTTCAGCGAACTCGACAATGTCATTCTGCAGCCCCATCAAGCGAGTGCAACGAGGGAAACGCGCGCCGCCATGGGGGCTCTCGTGCGCGACAATCTGAGCGCTTACTTCGCTGGTCGGCCGTTGCTGACGGAATTTCCTGGGCCAACCATTGGGCGTCGCGCCCCAACTCGCGCGACTGAGACTCCATTAGGAACATGTGCGCAATGACGACAGAAAAGCACCCCTCGGTGGCAACGGGGGATCGCCCCCGCCTGCGCAGCCGCCGCTGGTTTGACGATCCCTCCGACCCGGGCATGACCGCTCTGTATATCGAGCGATACATGAACTTCGGTATCACGCGCAACGAACTGCAGTCGGGCAAACCAATCATTGGCATCGCGCAAACCGGTTCGGACCTTGCGCCGTGCAATAGGCATCACCTCGACCTGGCCAAGCGCGTCAGGGACGGCATCCGCGATGCAGGTGGAATTCCTCTCGAATTTCCGGTTCATCCGATCCAGGAAACCGGTAAGCGCCCGACGGCCGCGATCGACCGCAACCTCGCGTATCTTGGCCTCGTGGAGATTCTGCACGGCTATCCCATCGACGGCGTGGTGCTCACTACCGGCTGCGACAAGACCACGCCGGCCTGTCTGATGGCGGCGGCCACCGTGAATATTCCATCGATCGTTCTTTCGGGTGGACCGATGCTCGATGGTTGGTACCAGGGGCGCCTGGCGGGCTCTGGCACTGTCGTGTGGGATGCGCGCAAGCGGTTCGCCACGGGCGAAATCGACTATGACGCTTTTATGAACATGGTGGCGTCGTCTGCCCCGTCGGCGGGGCACTGCAATACGATGGGCACCGCGCTTTCGATGAACTCGCTCTCCGAGGTCCTTGGCATGTCACTGCCCGGGTGCGCCGCGATTCCCGCGCCTTATCGCGAGCGTGGCTGGATGGCGTATCGCACCGGGGAACGGATCGTCGAGATGGTCGCCGAGAATCTGCGGCCGTCCGACATCATGACCCAGACCGCGTTCGAGAATGCGGTCGTCGCCGCAGCGGCACTCGGCGCATCGTCGAACTGTCCGATTCATGTGGTCGCAATCGCAAGGCACATGGGTGTCAACCACACGCTCGACGATTGGCAGCGCCTTGGGCCGGAGATTCCGCTACTCGTCGACTGTCAGCCGGCCGGCCGGTTTCTTGGCGAGGCGTTTCACCGTGCGGGAGGTGTAGCGGCGGTCATGAAGGAACTGATGTTAGCTGGACGTCTTCATACGGAGGTCAGGACGGTCACGGGGCGTACACTCGCCGAAGACTTGGCAGCTGTCCAAGAACCAGACCGTACGGTCATTCGCGCCTTCGACAATCCGTTGAAGGAGGCGGCAGGTTACGTCGTCATGTCGGGCAACTTTTTCGACAGCGCCGTGATGAAGATTAGCGTTATCGATTCCACTTTCCGCAAACAGTTTCTGTCCGACCCAGACAATCCAGATGTGTTCGAGGGTAGGGCTGTCGTATTCGAGGGGCCAGAGGATTATCATGCGCACATCGATGATCCGGAATTTAGCATCGACGAGCGCTCCATTCTTATCATCCGTAACTGCGGGCCCGTCGGTTATCCGGGCGGCGCGGAAGTCGTCAATATGCAGCCGCCCGCCGAATTACTTAAGCGCGGAGTCAAGACGTTACCGACCATAGGCGATGGCAGACAGAGCGGCACTTCGGCGAGTCCATCGATCCTAAACGTGTCGCCGGAGGCGGCTGTCGGCGGTGGCATTGCGTTGCTCAAAACGGGCGACAAGATTCGCATTGATCTGAAATCGCGCAAGGTGGACGTGATATTGCCGGAGGATGAGTTCGCCCGCAGGCGCGATGCGTGGGTCGCCCCCACGTTGCAGCACCAGACTCCGTGGGAGGAGATTTACCGCAGCCTCGTGGGGCAGCACGGCAGCGGCGCATGCCTGGAGCCAGCCACGCTTTATGTGAACATCTTGGAGACACGGGGTGAGTCGCGTCATAATCATTGACTTGAGAGTACGCTGATGTGTCGCTTTGATACGCACAACCTCATGCGCACAGTACTCGCACACAGGCCGCGTGGCGGGCTTGGCCCAGACGTGAATGTCTCGGCGCCGCTCGACGCGCTGAACTACTAAATCTCTGATCCCTAAGATAGAATCGATTGGGGACATCGGCATTGCCTCCATTAAACGTGTTCTTCGCAAAAACAAGTCTAATGAATGTCGGTGTCCCCCGTTTATGAGGTAGAGCCATTTTGCAGCGTAGGACACAGACGGAGGCCATTCTTGGCGCTATGATGCGGTTGTTCTAACAGGAAGACGAAAATGGCCAAGAAAAATACCCCGGACCCTGAAGTCGAAGCCTTGATCCAGTGGTGCACCGAGGTCGAGGGTTTTCTAGTGGCCGCCGGTGCCACGTTGCGCCAGGCACAGGATCATATCGAAGAACAGGCCGAATGGTTTACCGACCTGTTCTATGATGGGTTAACGCCGGAAGAGGCCGCACGGCAGGCGTTGAACGAGTGAGCCGGCCCGGTGCCACGTCAGTACGGGCGCCGGGCGTTCGACGCATTCGCACAGCAGTCGATCATGAGTGACAGCTTTTTTGACGATTCGGACTTCTTTTTCCTTTGCCGAGGGATTGGCGAAAGACTTGAGGCATTCGTTACCCGATTTACGCTACGCCCGAATTCGCACTCGGAAGTTTTGACGCCTTTGACCGAGCGACATGTTCCGCAGAATGGGCAACCTGGCTGGCTTTGGCATCTCGACGCTGTCGAGCACGCTGGCGTCGATCTGTATCTTCTCGACCCATCCGATCGGCATTTTATGATCTGCCTGCGACCCGATACGCATGTCGTTTTCGGCCTTCCCTACAATCTTCTGAGCGAGGAGGATATGTCGGCCCTCCTGCGGCAATTCGATGCCATCTGCGGATGGGGTTGGTCGAACGAACCACCACCCCAGCTCCTAGCCGACATCAAAGAGCGCGCGCGAAATCCTTCACCGATTTATCGAAGATATTGTCACGGCAGTATGATGCAGGCGGGTGACTAATCAGGTCGCGAAATCTGGGCGCACGTGAAGGCAAAGCATCCTGATGAGATGACGAAAGGGTTCACGCATCTGCTAAGGTAGGATCGGTGTTTCCGACGGCTGGCATTCGGGCATCGATGGTGGCGGATTCAGGCCGACGAAAGCCCGGTCCCCGAATGACCAGTATTGCGCGCCAAGTTCTGTCTCATCGAGCACGCGCAGCATCACCGGTCGCTCAACTGTCAGCTTCATCAGCGGACGCTGATCAGTCAGCGAACGGCCTTCTGCCCCCGTTCCCAGACATTTCGCCACGCCTGGCCTGTCATACCAGCTATTCATGTTGGCAAGAATTTCCTGCTCAAAGTGCATGGAATCGACCGTGGCCCAAAGCGTCGAAACCAGCAGACCCACAGTGATGCCCTGCCACAGGCCCCGAAGCCTGAACAGCGCTAGCGCTCCCCACAAGACTAACAAAACCAGGAGGCCAAAATGCCAGATCAACGGATGCCCGCTACCGGCCAGCAACAGACTGCCCGTGCTGATGATGAAGCTGCCAATAGGCAACATGGCAACAGCGGCAAGAGCGCTATCGATGCCGTCACGAAAACGTCCGGGAGGTGCTCGAAAACCTCCGTCGCCGATAAGTACCGCGCCAATTCCCGCCCGTAGCATCAGCCCCGCAAAACCGCCTAGAAGCCCCCAGATGGTAAAGACCGAGACCCAGCCACCGCCAACACTATCGATCAACCCCTCGCCAAAGTCGTTTTGCATTCTACTGAGATACCAGCAGGCCACGAAGCAGCATCCTGTCAACCAGATACGTATCCCCCAACGAGGGGGCAGGATCAGGCAAGCAAGTCCGGCCAGGGCAGCAAGGGAGAGCAAAAAATCAGGCACGCAGCGCCCTCGTTTCGGCAGATATATGCATTGTTCTTGTTGTGCTCACAGCGACAACGCGGCATGGCAGGCAGGGGGCAACCGAAGATCTTTTGCGTCCTTTCCTTCAGCAAAGGCCTGCCCGAGTTCTCGTTGTATGTCACCTCGGTTTTCAGATTTTCTGTCAATTTGGCAATCAATATCTTGGGGTAATTGTGCAAGAACGATCGTCAGCTCAGATGGCGTGATTGACAATGACTCGATCTCGCGGCCCTCGGACGTGAGTCTCAGCACATAGGATCGCGTGTTGTATTTGCTGAGGCCGGACGTGACAAGCGCGCCATCGATGCTGGCAAAGTGCAAGGACCGACTGGAGAGCCAGGACACGACATCGAGCCGATCGGGATGAACGCGATAATGCGGTCGCAACGACCATGCGTAGATCACCACGCAGAAGAATATGAGGCTGCCAAGAAAGATTCTGGCCCCTCGCGCGGTCGGACTGGAATCCAACAAGACGATGAGAGCAAGGCACCCGCCTAAACCCACCACGCTAAGCAAAGTGCACATTGCCACGCCCGAGGCAACTGAATTTTCAACGACGACCCCAGAGCTACCTGTGCGAATCAGCCACAATAGCAGCCGATGAAACCCGTAGCCACCCACTAGCAGGGCAGCGCCACTAAATAAAACAACAAAGGGAACAGCATTTACCAGCCTGAACGTACCTGCCTGGCGAAGTTTTTCCCGGAGCGCTTGCACTTCGTGGGATTTCAAACGATCAGGCATGCTGCACCATCGGTTTAGCAGCGGTCATGTCAAAATTTCCATCTTCGTCGTCGCACTCCGATCAGGAAGAACTTCGCCCGCTCAGTCAGGCAAAAGATGCGGACAATTCTATGATGATAGCAAGCGCGTTGCGTCAGAAGCTCATCTCGATGCCCCCAGGTACATGCCCTGCTGAATTTGGCCATCTTGCGCAGCTGCGTACGATCAATCGTCTCTAGGGCATCCAGATAACGTTGAATGCTCTGCTCGATTTGCTGCTGACGTTTCTCGATCTTGCCTGGAATGAAGTCCGGTGACGCAAAGGCCAAACTTACAAGCCCGGCAATTGCTACCGATCAATCGGGCGCTCCTCCCAGCCCAAAGACGCGCCCGGACGCTGGCACGCTACGTGCTGCTGACACTACACCTACTTAACAGGAGGTTCTTATGAAACTAAGCATGTTTGCCCTGCCCGTCGTCGCTGCCAGCCTGATTTTGGGAGGTTGTGGTGGCCACCGCAACCACGACAGCGGCTCTACCTATGATCCCCCACAGACGCAAAGCACGACCCCTGCGCCGCCCCCTGCCAGCATGCCTGACGGCAATAGCAACACGCCAAGCCCCGAGTATCCCGCCTCAGGCGGTAGCCGGTGACCCTGCGTACACCGAAGCCGCCCGCCTTGGGCGGGCGNCGGGAACATGGCGGACCAAGATGCCCTCGTTAGCGCTCGCCCCTAAGTACGCATTTTCGGCGCCCGACGCGGTTCGATAGTTTGGTACAATTTTTAGTTGGGTGTCAGGCAGCCTTTTTTCTTGCCTGGCAGGTTATGCGCTGGTCGGGCCGCCACGCGGAGCAATCGCGACTATGCACCCCAGCTTCGGCTCTGCCATCGAAGTAGCCGCCGCCACGATCTTTGCGTTGGCCCTCATCCACACATTCGCCGCCAAGCAGTTTGAGCGAATGTCGCATCGATTCCCCCGCCACGCGGGCCTGTTCCACCTGCTCGGCGAGGTGGAGATCGTCTTTGGCTTCTGGGCCTCCATACTGCTTGTCGTCATGGCCATTGGGGCGGGCGGCAAGGAAGCGCTCGCCTATGCGGAGTCACGCAACTACACCGAACCGTTATTTGTGTTTGTCGTGATGGTGGTTGCCGCGTCCAGGCCAGTGCTCCAAACAGTCATGACGACGGTGAGTCTCATCGCGCGGGTCGTCCCTCTGCCCACAGCGACCGCCACTGCATGGTTAGGTCTCGCTGCGGTTCCGCTTTTGGGATCTCTGATCACGGAGCCAGCGGCCATGACGATTGCGGCATTGATGCTGGCACCACAGATATTCAGGCCCGACGTACCCGTTATTCCAAAGTATCTGGCGTTGGGTGTGCTGTTCGTCAATATATCGATCGGCGGGACATTGACCGCCTATGCCGCGCCGCCCGTGTTGATGGTGGCCACGACATGGCAGTGGGACTCCGCTTTCATGCTGGCCACCTTCGGCTGGAAGGCCGCATTGGCCGTCGTCGTAAACGCAACAATTGCGACGTTTATGCTGCGCAAGCATTTGAACGCCTCATCCACCGATGACTCGCCCGCATCGAATAACACCCCTGTTTCGGTCACGGTCGTCGCCGTGCATCTCGCGGTGCTGGCGGGCGTTGTGATACTTGCCCACCACCCGGTAGCATTCATCGGCCTTTTCTTGTTGTTCCTGGGATTTACGCAGGCTTATGAACGCCATCAAGATCCGTTGATCATTAAAGAAGCGCTATTGGTGGGGTTCTTTCTTGCCGGTCTTGTCGTTCTGGGCGGAATGCAGGCCTGGTGGCTACAACCGATTGTTTCCAGCCTGGAGCCTATTGCCTTGTTCTTCGGGGCGCTGGGGCTGACGGCGATCACGGATAACGCTGCGTTGACCTATCTCGGCTCGTTGATCGACGGAATATCCGACGAGTCAAAGTACATGTTGGTTGCCGGTGCTGTGGCCGGCGGCGGGTTGACCGTCATCGCCAATGCGCCCAATCCGGCAGGCGTGGCGTTGCTCAAGCGTGGTTTTTCCGACGAGACCATCAGCATTGGCGGCTTGCTGCTGGGCGCACTGGCGCCAACGACGATCGCGGCGGCCGCCCTGTTATTTTTGTGATTTTGCCCTGCCGCGTGCAGCATGTCGCTCAATTGACGTCGTCAATCGCGATACGCTGATCGCAAACGCAGCGTTTCAAATGCCCGCATACCATTCGTAGCCGCGGTCTTCCCAGTAGCCGCCTCGGCCGCCCCACAACGTGTCATAGGCGGATACGACTTCGATGCGCATTACGTACTTGGCGTGCTTATAGCCCAGCTGTCGTTCAACCCGCAGGCGCAATGGCGCGCCGTGTGCCACCGGCAAGTCTTTGCCATTCATGGCATAGGCAAGCAGGGTTTGGGGATGATAGGCGTCGAGCAAGTCGATGCTTTCATAATAGCGACCGCTGCCGTCGAGCGTCAGTTCCAACTCGTCGGCGCAATGAAAGACGACATAGCGTGCGCCCGGTTTCAGGCGGGCGAGATCGAGCACGCGCCCCAGTGCCACACCCTGCCATTGCCCGATGGCGCTCCAGCCTTCGACACAATCATGCCGGGTGATCTGCGTGCGAGATGGCAGACGCTTTAAGTCCGAAAGCGACAAGCTGAGCGGCTGCTGCACGAGCCCGTCCACCTGCAGTTTCCAATCCGCGAATTGATTCTCGAGCAGGCGCGCATACTCGTCAGAATCGGGCATTTGCGACCCATTGGCGCGGAACACGGGCGAAAGGTCAGCCAGACTATATTCCGGCGCCAAGGCCTGGCGATCGAGTAATAGCCGCTGCGCGCGCATCGTGAGTTTCTCGGTATTGCGCAGCACGGCGCCCATCTCGTTGCTTTGCGTCAGTCGATCGCACCCTGCTAGCAACGAGACGCCCACACCGGACAGCAGTCCGGCCAATATTCGCCGACGTGAGGAACTAGGTTTCATTTTTCGTCTCCTGAGTGATCGATAGCGTAGCGGCCGGTGATCATCGATCGAATGTTGTTCCAGAACCCTGACAGGACCACCATCAGCACATGGACCACGACAAACAGCACGAGCATGGATGCGGTGATGAAGTGCAACGTGCGCGCGGAGGGACGTCCGCCAAACAGGTCAGGCAAGAAGGGAAAAACCGCGTTAAGACCCGGGGACATCGTCAAGCCGGTCAGCACCATCAACGGCAGCAGCCCCAGCGCGACAAGCAGATAGGTGATTTTCTGCAAGGCGTTGTAGCGCCGCGCCTCGTCGCCTTTGGCGAAGCGCAATCGCACATGATCGACCACTTCATGCCACAGGTGCCGTGGCCGCAACTGGTCCCGGTTCGGGGCCAAATCACGACGAATATGCCCCCGAAGAAAGCCGTGCATGAGGTAAATCAAGCCATTGATGACGAGCAACCAGGCAAATAAAAAGTGCCAGTTCCTGCCGGCGCCGAGGTCATGATAAGAAGGGATCGTGAGCCAATCGGGAAACGCCCGTGCGGTAACGACACCATTCTCGGCCGAGGCGCCCAGAATGCCCGTCGTATCGACGCGTAGCGGACCCACCTGGAAAAAACCGTGTAGCCCATCGTCCTGTTTTTGAGCGCCGACGACGATAAAGGCCTGGTCCGCATCCGCGCCATACTTGCCCCAATACAACCGTGGATGAGCGTTGAAAATCTGCAGTCCGCTCAGCAACAGAATAGACAGACACATCACGTTGACCCAGTGAGTGATTCGCACGATCACTGAATGCCGACGAATAAACTGACGTTCGGCGGGCTGGATGGACACCGCTGACGGATGCTTTGAATCAGGAGTCTTCACAAAAAATCCTCGCGCCGGCCGATACCGCCAGCCGNCATGGCGGGTTGACCGCATTACATCGGGGGAACGACGCCGTTCTTGCCAACGATCAACTGAGCGGTGGACAACATGCCGTCAATGCCTTTCTCGGCGGGGATAAATACGGCAGCGCCGGGCTTTACGTCGTCAACGGTCGCAGGAGCCAAGGTGACAACCGGTGTGCCCTTGGGAATAGAGATTTTCTTGTCTTTGCCGTGGTAATTCACGGTCACGACGCTGCCGTCCACCGATTTGACGGCATCGCCCACGGTCGCGTTGGTCATCGTGCTGTTGGGCTTCAAGTCCCAGCCGTAACTACCCTCTCCCGTCCCTTTCAACGCGGGCGGGAAGATCAGGACCTCCAGTGCGCCGTCGCCGCCATCCGATTTGGGAAGTGAAGCAATGCCCACAAAATCACCCTGCTTGATATCGCTGATGCTCGCCTTTTGCACCGCCGATGCTCTCCAGCCTTCCTTGAGTGTAATGGTGACGTTTTTACCTTCACGCGACATCACCTGAAGTTGATCCCCGGCGAGCGAGGTCACCGCCCCCCGTACACGAACCATCTGATCCGCCGGACCTGCGGCATACACGGTGGCCAGGCCCCCGGCAGTCATTGCCAGACCGGTCAGGCCGCAGACAGCAAGCTTTCGAATTTGAGAAATAAACATGTTGAATTTCCTTGGGCGATGCAACCATCGCACTGCAACGACATGGCGCACGGGTGAAAAACTATCGAAAGCCGCGCCAAATCAACTTTCGAAAGGACCAACAAAGCAGATAGTTCCGGAGGAGCGACAGTGTCGCCCTCGATAAACAACCAACTAGTTGATCGTTTAATTAACTCAAAAAAACGCGAGGCCTGCCCTTGCTATCAAGGGACTCGCTGCGTTCAATCGGCTAATCGATCAGCAGATCCATAAGACCGTGCTGTGCTTTGCCTCTGCAATGGCTGTCAATCTACTAGTTGGTTGATTGAATGTCAAGCCTTGTTGAATCCAGAATTTTCGGTGCCGTTAACGTTCAGCTTCGCAGGATCGGACTCAACCCAGCGCTGGCGACAAATCCAATACATGCCGCTCACTCTTGGCCCACGACATGTCTAAATTGACGCCACCCCACCACCCCTATACTCTGAATCCAAAGTACAAACGGTGACCTTCATGGCGCTTAAATTCGACAAAGTTCAGGTTCGTCCCGACTATGTGGACGAGGTCTACGGGGTCTTGCTCGACGCAATCAGCGATGGCTCGCTCGCCCCCGGTACGCGCCTCACACAAGAGGAAATCGCCGAACAGTTTGCCGTGTCCCGCTCTCCCGTCCTGCAGGCACTTCGCCTTTTGAAAAAAGATGGTCTGGTACAAGATGCGCCAGGCCGTGGCGTGCTGGTAGCGCCATTGGATATCGAATGGATAGGCAATTTGTACGAAGTCCGTGGTGCGCTGGATGCGCTGGCGGCCAGGCTGGCCGCGCAACGAGGCAGCACGATAGATAGCAGCCTGATTGCCCAGGGCCGAGAGGCTTCGCGCGGCAACGACATCAAGGCCATGATTGATGCGGATATTGCCTTTCACAACGCCGTTTATCGGGCCTGCGGTAATCCGCTGATCGCCGAAAGCGCCCACCTGCACTGGGTACATTTGCGCCGCGTGATGGGCGCCGTGCTGCAATCGTCGGCGCAGCGCGACTCCATCTGGCAAGAACACGCGGACATTGCCGACGCCATCAATGCCCGCAATGCCGAACGTGCGGTGCAACTGACGGAGCAGCACACGGTCCGGGCGCGCAGCAACTTGCTGGAGCGCTTGGGCGAAGTACTGGCGTCCTGAATACGTATGAACACCATCACGCTACGTCAGATTGGCCTTGAATACAGCACCCACTCATAGCAGGGCGCCTTAGGTTGTTGCCACCGTTCGGTGGCGTTACTCGGTGACGGCTTCGAGTGCGATATTCAGCGTCACTTCATCACTCACGGCAGGCGCATACTTGCCCGCGTTAAATTCGGTGCGTTTGATCACGGCCGTCGCGTTAGCGCCAATCGCCGGCTTTTTCAGCATGGGATGCTCACCGCTGTAAAAGGACGTCACGGTCAGCGTGATCGGCTTGGTAATGCCTTTAATCGTCAGATCGCCTTCGATACTGGCCGGACGATCACCATCGAAGACCACTTTTGTTGATTTGAAAGTGGCCGTCGGGAACTTGGCTGTGTCAAAAAAATCGGCGTCCCGAATGTGATCATCAAAGTCGTCGACACCCGTATTCACCGACTTCATGTCGATGGTGACGTCGACCTTAGCCTCGCGGGTATCTTTGTCCAGCACGACCGTCCCGGACGTCTTTTTGAAGCTGAGCGTCTGTTTGGACATCCCCATGTGGGTATACGAAAAATGAGGAAACGTATGGGAGGGATCTACCACATAGGTTTGCGGCGCGGCGATAGCCGAACCTGCAACGAGAGCAGAGAAAGCCAGGGCGATCGCGGAAATTTGAGTAGGTTTCATGCACATATCCTAGTGGGTGAAGTCGTAAAGTCGGGGCATCAAGCGCGCGACGCCAGATTGGGCAAAGCCGTTGGTCGAAGCCGCCTTCGAACTGGGCCGATAGCGGGTCACTGGCCGGACTGGCCTTGATAGACCAGGGCCGCGGCGGCGAGATCCTCGGAGGCAGCGCCTACCGCCTTGTACACCGTGATCTCGTCGTCGGACGTTCGACCGGGATGACGTTGATGGCACAAGTCCGCCAACGTGCCCAACACGCGATCGCGCGCAAATAGCCCTGCCGCAATCGGCGCAAGCAGGTCACCCGATTTATCCAGGGCCTCTTCGGTATCGATAAAGACGGAGGTGCCCGAGAATGTCGCATCGTCAGACTCTCTCATATCCGGCTTGAAACTGCCGATCAAGTCGAGATGAGTCCCGGGCCGCAACCATTTGCGCAACACCAGCGGCTGGGTCGACAGCGTCGCGCAGCTTACGATATCGGCTTGGGCGACAGCTTGCTCCAGGTCGATGGCGACCTCTGCCTGAAATCCCTCATCACGCAGGCGGGACACCAATTGCTTGGCTCTATCGGGGTTAATGTTCCAAACGTCGACTCGCCGCAAATCCCGCACGGCGGCGTAAGCGGGCGCGATGGCGGCGGCCACATTGCCAGCCCCCACGATCAGCAAGCGAGATGCCTCTGCACGCGCGAGATATCTCGCGGCCAGCGCCGATGCCGCAGCCGTACGGCGCACGGTAATTTGATCACCGTCCAGCACCGCGACGGGCACACCATTGGACGCATCAAACAGCGTATAGGTCGAATGCAGACCGGGCAGCCCGCGCTTACCGTTTTGGGGGTAGATCGTGACATGCTTGATACCCAGCAAGCCGTTTTCCTGCCAGGCCGGCATGAGCAGCAACGTCGCCTCGCCATCCTGACTCTGAATCGAATGAATGTGCCGTCGCGGCACATTGCAGCCTTCGATGAAGACGCGCTCCAGCGCAGTGATCAAGGCATCAAACGGCAATCCCGCAGCGGTCTGGCGACTGTCAAAAATTTGCATGGCGGTCCTGTAGGGTCAGCTATTTTTGCGAATTCAACTGACGAGACTACCTCAATCGCCGCCCGGCGTGGGCATCAATCGGAAAATTCGCCGCCCTCCAGCCGCGACCCTATCAAGGTAAATGCGGGCGGCGGTACACGCGCCAACGCGCTAGTCAGCCCTGAGACCTATTTTCTGCGTCAACGAAGCAAACCGGTCGATATCCTGGCTGATCAGCGACTGGAACTCCCCAGACGTGCTGGTCGTCGGGCTAAATCCCAATGTCAGCAAATCGCGCCGTACGTCGGATCGCTTCATGATCTGCGCGACGGTGCGATTGAGTTTGGCGACGACATCCTCGGGTGTGCCTGCCGGTACCAGCAGTCCATGCCATTGATCCAGCTCATAACCCGGCATGCCCTGCTCTGCCACGGTAGCCACATCGGACATCAACACGGAACGCTCGGGCGATGTCACCGCCAAGGCGCGCAGCCGGCCGGCCTGCAAGAACGGAGATGCGCTGGAAGCCGTCACGATACCCATTGGCACCTGCCCCGCCAAAACGTCATTCAACGCCGGACCGCAGCCGCGATAGGGCACGTGCAGCACGGGCAGGTGCGCTTTCATCTTCAGCATTTCCCCAGCCAGATGCTGAGGAGTACCGTTACCGCAGGATGCGAACGGCAGTATCGCTTGTGGCTTGCGGCCCGCGGCCATCCAGTCGGCCAACGTGTGATACGGAGAGTCAGGCAGTACTGCCAGCACGGATGGCACAAATGCCACGTTGATCACGGCGCGAAAATCCGCCTTGGGGTCGAAGCCCAGATGACCATACACCCCCGGGTTGATCGCAAACGAACTGTTCACCATCAGCAAGGTGTATCCGTCGGCCGGCGCATCGGCGACGGCACGCGCACCGATGTTGCCACTGGCGCCCGGCCGGTTCTCGACCACGACGGATTGACCCAGGCGCTCCTGCATCAGCGCTCCCAGTTTGCGCGCCAACAGATCCGTGCCGCCGCCGGGAGGGAACGTGACGATGATGGTGATGGGGCGATTGGGGAAAACCTCGGCAGCGTGGGCGTTGAGACCGGTGGCCGATAGCCAGCCCGTCAGGCCCAGCGCAGTTGCCAGCCCCGTCAATATGGACAGCAGAGGAATGACGATACGTCGCGGGAGATTCATGATCTTAACGTCCTTGGCGCGTGATTGACGGCGCCAGACAAGTAGGAATTGAAGTTAACTATCCAGGCCGATGTCCAGCACGCGCGCGCTGTGAGTCAGCCAGCCGATGGCCATCAAATCCACGCCCGTCGCGGCCAGCGCCGGCGCGGTCTCGGGGGTGATGCGGCCCGAGGCCTCGGTAATTGCGCGGCCATCGACCATGCGCACGGCCTCACGCAGCATCTCGGGTCCCATGTTGTCCAGCAGGACCACCTCTACCCCCACCTCCAGTGCGGTGCTCAGTTGCGCCAGCGTGTCGACCTCCAGTTCGATCTTGACCAGATGCCCGATGGCGGCGCGAGCACGCTCAACGGCCTGATGTACCCCGCCAGCAATCGCGATGTGGTTGTCCTTGATCAGGACGGCGTCGTCCAGACCAAAACGGTGATTGCTGCCACCTCCGACTCGCACCGCGTATTTCTGAACGGCGCGCAGGCCCGGCATAGTCTTGCGGGTGCAGGTCACGCGAGCGCGATAGTCGCGTATCGATTGCACGATCGACGCGGTCGCCGAGGCCACACCGCTCAAGTGACACAGAAAGTTCAGCGCCACGCGCTCTGCGGTCAGCATGCCCCGCGCTGGTCCGCTAATGACGGCAATTTCAACCCCGGGGCTTAAGACGGCGCCGTCATTGAGGCGGGCCTGAAATTGAATCCGTGGATCCACCAACTCAAAGGCAATGCGCGCCAGATCCAGGCCCGCCAGCACACCCTCCTGACGGGCGACAAGTCGCGTTTCTGCTATGGCATCGGCAGGCACGATGGCGTCAGTCGTGATGTCACCCGCGCGCCCGAGATCTTCGATCAGCGCATTGCGAACCAGCGGTTCCAAAAGAACGGCCGGCAACGAAGGAACGGAGGGAAAGTTAAATATGCTCATTTTGAGTATTTATGAAACCAAAAAAAGCGCCAAACAGGCAAGAAGTAATTATGCTAGTTTTGAGCATAAGTAAGTGTCAAGCACTTTCGATGGTGCGCTGCGACACGCCATCGCGGTGCGATGGCGTTACCTGGCCAGGAGAGCAACAAGGTCGCTCAACAGTCATTGCTTCGGTTTTCCCGAATATGCGAAAAGAACCGCCAGTGTGGTTCTTTGTTAGTTTCTTTCGCGTGGAACGTTTCAGGGCGGATGCGGGAGGTGTTTCACGGCGAAGCGGGGCGGGTTTTTCATCAATATTGTTATGATATAACATTTCTTTTCTATATATCCCCTCTGGGCTCGAACCAAACCGAACAATATGTCTACGCCTCCTCTCAGTATCACTCCTGCTCGCAGCGCTCCTTGGCGTCCCGCCTTTGCCGCCTTCGCCGTGGCTGCCGGCTTGACATCTGGCGAAGCGAACGCAACCGAGGGAATCTCAGGCGCGCCGTCCAATGAGCCACCGCCCGCGACGACGACGCTCGCCCCTATCGAAGTCAGCGGCGAAGACGTGTCTCGTGAATTGTTGGGTGCCAGAGATCGCGTGACAGTGGACAGCACCGGTTTGCCCGCGGCCATGACAGTCATTACGCCGTCCGAACTCCAAACCATCAATGTGGGCCGTGACATCTCGAACGTATTCCGGCGCGTGCCCGGGGTGGTGGCCAACAACATCGATCAGGGTGATACCGGCAACGGCTTCAGGATGCGCGGCTTCGCTACCCAGGGCACGCATGGGGCGGACACCGCGGTGTACGTGGACGGCGTACCGCAAAACCTGCCTTCCAGCGAAGCCGGAGCGGGGCACGGGCCGGCCTATCTGGAATGGTTGACTCCCGACATGATCGGCAATATCACCGTGATCAAAGGCCCTGTATCGGCCCTGTACGGCGACCAGAATCGTGCTGGCGCGATCGACATCAGTTCGCCTTGGGACGAGGTTCCGTCCAGCATCGGCGCGACGGTTGAAAGCTATGGCGGGCAGCGCGCGACGTTGGTCCATTCGGGCCAGTACAAAGACATCCAATCCCTTTTCGTGGCCGATGTCTATCGCGCCGACAGCTACCGCGATGACGCCAACACCGAGCGTCAGAATTTTTTCTGGAAACTGTCGATGCCTTATGAAGGCGGGCGCTACAGTCTGAGCGTCAACCACTACCATGCACGCTACCACGCCGCGGGCTATTTGCTGTATTCGGATCTGAAGTCCGGAGCGGCCGGTTTCCGCGACGTGCAGTACGACACGCCGGCGTTCGGCAAGAATACGCAGACTGGCCTCGTGTTCAATCGCAGTCCGCTCAATAGCGAGGCCGGCTTCTATACCACTTTGTACGCGCAGCAACTGAAGCGCGAGCGTGGCGCCGCATCCGGGGTGGACCAGCACAACGTAGGCAGCGACGACCGGTATTTCGCGGGCGGTCGCATCGCCAACAACTTCGTCTTTGGCGACAAGGCGGCGTTGTTCGTAGGCGCCGATTTCCGCCGCGACAAAGGCGATGGCATTCGCCAGCGCTATGCGAACGGCGATCCTACCGACAACTACCTGGTCAACTTGAACATGGACCTGGTCACGTACGGCTTATTTGCCCAAGGGCAGTACAAACCAATGGAGAACCTGAAACTGCTGGCGGGCCTGCGCTACGACGCGTTCGACTATGACATCGAAAACCGCAAGCTACCCGACGCGTCGACCCGCTATCGCGACTCCGTCGTGACACCGAAACTCGGTTTTGTGTGGAGCGCGTTACCCGCCCTGGATATCTATGCAAACATGGCAGAAGGCTTTCGCTCACCAGCGGCGCAGCAAATCAGCCCTAGCGGCACGCTGGGGCCGCTAGGCGCACCGGGCGGGGTGGCCAATACCTCGATCGCGCCTTCCAAGGTCCGATCGTACGATCTGGGATTTACCGCATCACCAAGCGAGAACTGGGCCATTGCCGGCGCCGTGTACTACACCGAGAATGAAGACGAGATCGTGCTGACCGCGCCCGATACGTATTCATCGGTGGGCGAGACCACCCGCAAAGGTTTCGAACTGGAAGCGCGCTACCGCTTCAATCCGGGCTTCAGCGTATATGCCAGCTACGGCCGCATCATCGAGGCCGAGATCAAGAATCCGTTGCCAGGCACCGGGGCGCGACTATCCGTGCCCAAAGACATCATCAAGGCTGGCCTGGAATACGGCACGCCGCTGGCGGGTGGCCGGATCACCCTGAACGCCGATGCTTACCTGACGCGTGACATTCCGTACTACAGCGGGTCGCCACTGGCTGAAAAAACCATGCCCACCTACACTCGCTACGACTTTCGGGCCACCTACGACTACCAGGACTATCAACTGTCGGCCTACTGGATCTTGCAGCCGCATCGCTACGCGAGCGAAGCCGCCTACGCCACTAGCGCGGGCCTGTGGATCGCGCCGCAACCCAAGCATCTGGTTGGCGTGAATATGCGTTATTTCTTCTGACGTGGCGCAGCGAAACATGACGATACCCGCTGCACTGCAAACGCACGACTTGACCGTGAACTTCGGCGCAAAACGGGCCATCGACCGTCTCTGCCTGACCGTGCCCGCCGGCTGCATCTATGCCTTGCTGGGCGGCAATGGTGCGGGCAAGACCACGACGTTGAGCGTCTTCCTGGGCTTCGTACGACCCGCCGCCGGCGAAATCTATGTCGGCGGGCGGCGTGTCGACCAGCAACCGGAAGCCGCTCGGGACCGTGTGTCTTATCTGCCTGAAAATGTCGCACTGTACCCATACCTGACTGGCCTGGAAAACCTACGCTACTTCTGCGCACTGGCCGGGCTGCGCTTGTCCGCCAACGAAGCGGCGGCGCGGTTGGCCCAAGCCGGCCTGCAACTCGATGCGCATGGCGTGCGGGTGCAGCGCTATTCCAAAGGCATGCGACAAAAAGTCGGGCTGGCGATTGCCTATGCGAAAGGCGCCGTCGCCATGCTGCTGGACGAACCCACTTCGGGCCTGGATCCCGCCGCCACCAACGATTTCTCGACACAACTGCAGCGCGCCGCGCGCGATGGTCTGGGCATTCTCATGGCCACGCATGATTTGTTCAACGCACTCCAGGTGGCCGATCGCATCGGCATCATGCGGGCCGGCCGCCTGCTGGAAGAGTTCGACGCACATCGCGTCAGCCATGCAGAACTGGAAGCGACGTATCTGGCCCACGCCCGGGGCATGCCATGATTGCCATCATTGTCCGCAAAGAATTGCTCGCGCTTTGTCGCGACCGACGTGTATTGATCCTGGGGCTGGGCCTGCTTGCCATGTGGGCCATGCTGTACGTGGCCGCGCTGGGGCAGCAACAGCGCCAGCAGGCCGAGCGCACGGAAATCGGGGAAACTACCCGTGCGCAATGGGACAAGCAGGGCATCAAGCATCCACACCGCGGCGCGCATTTCGGCATGTACGTGTTCCGACCCGACGTGTCCTTGTCGGCCTTTGACCCAGGCATTGAACCGCATGTGGGACAAGCCCTCTGGTTGGAACCCCATCGCCGCAACATGGCCCGCTTCAATCCGACCGCCGACGGCGGGCCCGGCTCCCGCTTCGGCTATATCACCCCGGCCTTTCTCTTGGCCAGTCTTTTTCCCTTGCTGATCATGGCGCTGGCTTTCAGCCAGGCCACGCAGGAACGTGAGCAAGGCAGCCTGCGCATGCTGCAAAGCATGGGAGTTTCGAATCGCGCACTTCTTGCGGGCAAGCTGCTGGCCATCGCTGCCTGCCTGGTGGCGGTATTCCTGCCGGTATTTGCCTTGCTGGCCGTCGGCGCCATCCGGGATCCGGCGTCGGCCGCCCTGCTGCCCCGCATCGCCGGATTGGCCGCGGTCTACCTACTCTACTACCTCATCACCGCGGCGCTCGGTCTGGCCGTCGGCGCGCTCAGCACGGGCGGGCGCAGCGCGCTGTTCGTACTGGTCGTGGTGTGGGCGGTCTTCGTACTCGCGGCGCCGCGCGCGGCCAGCGCTATCGCGAAAGGGAGCGTTCCCCTGCCTTCTGCCAGCCAGTTCTGGGCCGCCATTGCACATGACTATAAGCATGGCTTGCCGGGCGATCCCGATCTGCCCACCCAGGTGCGCAAGTTCGAAGCCGGCCTGCTGCGTCAGTATGGCGTTGCATCGCTGAGCCAAGTACCGATTGGTGTGAACGCCGCGCGGCGCCTGCTGCGCGATGCTTATGCGGACAAGGTGCACGCCCATCATTTCGATGCACTATGGACACGCTATATGCGGCAACAGCGTCTACTGCGCTGGGCCAGTGTATTCAGCCCGGCCATCCCGCTGGCGGCAACGTCGGCGGCACTATCCGGCACGTCGCTGGCCCATCAACGCCACTTTGAAGAGCAGGCCGAGCAATACCGCCAAGCCTTCAATACGGCAATCGATGAATGGGACATGACCCATACGCACGGACAAGTCTCGTATGAAACCCAGTATGCGGCCGATTCGATCTGGCAAAGTGTGCGCCCGTTCCGCTACACCCCGCCATCGATAGGATTCACCATGCGGACCGCTTGGCCGGACCTTATACTGCTAGCGGGCTGGACCGCGGCCGCCATCGGCCTGTTGGGTGTGGCAGCGCGACGGTGGCAACCATGAGGCTGATCTTCTGGGCCGAGTGGCTACGCTTTCGTCGTAGCCGCGCGACCATAACGATATTGATCGTCTACTGCGCCGTCCTGGCGCTATGCGCGCTATGGTCCACCCATGGCGCCCAAGAACAGCGGCAAGCCAATGCCCAGGACGCCACGACGCGCAACGTCCTGATTCAGCAAGCACGGAGCGACACCGCGAGCGACGATGCTACCACCGACCCCAAACGCGCCGCTATGCAGGCTTTCTCCTTGGGCCGTTCCATGGCCGGGCGAGCCCAGTTGCCTCCCGGTCCGGGTTTGGCGCTCAGCCTGTCACCGTACCACACGCTGAACACCCGCATCGCCGTCTCCGTGGAAAGCCGCTATGCGGACGGACGCCGCAGCGACACACTATCGAACCCGATGCTGGCACAGTACGGCGCACTGGATCTGGCGGCGGTGGTGGCGCTGCTGATACCCCTGATGGCGATCGGCTGGTGCGCTGGCGCGGTACAGGAAGATCGCGAACGCGGCATCTGGCGCACGTCGTGTGCCCAGACGGCACGCCCATGGCAAGCCTTCCATGCCGCACTGGCTATTCGTGCGGCCGCATTGTGGCTGCCCGCCGGCTTGGCATGTGGCTTGGCCATGACCAGTGATGCGGGCCTGGCTGCCTGGCAGGGCGTGCTGTGGTGGACGCTGTGCCTGGCTGCCTACACGGGATTCTGGATAGCGTTATGCGGCGCGCTTGCGCGATGGCCGATTTCATCCGCCGCATCGCTTTTGACCGGCCTGATCGTCTGGTTGTTGTTGACCTATGCCGTGCCCGCCGGCCTGGAAACGCTGGCCGCCGCGCGGCATCCGATGCCTTCGCGCCTGGCAGCGATTGTGGAACTACGACGGGCCCAGCAGGATGCAGAAGTGCGCATGCCTGAACTCCTCAAGGCCTGGTATGCCGACCATCCCGATGCGGCATCGCGGGTTGCCAGCGGGCACACCTGGCCGGTGACGTTCCTGCCACGGTTTGCGTACCAGGATGAACAAATCCGTCCCTTCATGCGCCGCTTCGACCAGCAGCGGCTGGCGCAGGCAGCTTTTCTGGAGCGCTGGGCCTGGTTGTCGCCACCCATGGCACTGCTGCAGGCTTCCGATTATCTGGCCGGCATCAGCGCGGCGCATCATACGGCCTTCATGGACGCAGTGGACCACTACGAACAAACATGGCGCGACTTCTTCGTCCCGCGCGTCATGAGCTACCGCGGGCTCGCGCCGCAAGATTACGCGCAGATTCCGCTGTTTCGTATGGTTTCGTCCTTGTCAGCCAGCGCGATGCCGGTGCTGCTGGGTAACCTGCTGCCAGTAACCGGCGTACTGATGGCATTGCTGTGGCAGGCTCGCCGGCGCATGGTCCAGTTCTAGAGCTGCGATGCCCGATTCTGACTGGATGCGGGCCCTTATCTTTCTTCAGGCCTGCCGCGAGAGCGGCAACTTGCTGCCCGCGATCGCGCGTTCGGCTAGCAGATCGCGACGAAACCGGAATAATTTAGCGGGCCGGCCCGCCGTGCCGACCGCCATCTCGCCGGTTTCTTCGACCAGATCCTGCTGCTCTACCTGGCGGCGGAAATTTTGTTTGTGCAAGTCGCGTCCCGCCAGGGCCTCGACCGTTTGCTGCAGCTGCAGCAAAGTGAACGCGGGAGGCAATAGTTCAAAAACCACCGGTCGATATTTGATCTTGGCGCGCAAACGCGCGATGCCGGTGGCCAGAATACGGCGATGATCATTGCGCATGGCGTCGCCCGGCACGGCATCGCGTGCCGCCGCAGGCGTATGCCGTGCGGCCTCGGTCACCAGCCCGGCTTCGTACATGAGTTCGTAGCGTTGCAGCACCATGTCTTCGTTCCACGGTGCGCCATCCAGCCCAAACACCAGCGCCAGGCGCTGCACGCGCAATGCACGCAACTCGCTATCTCGCGTATTGGCGACCCACTCGCGCAAGCGCGGCACGATCACGTCGGTCAGCACGGCAGGCTCGTTGACGCGCTTGTCCTCCCAGGGAAAGTAGCGATACCAATCCTGCCACGCGGCAGGCGTCGCGCCCGTCGCTGTACCCTCTCTGGTCAGGCAGAGATAGCTGACCGAGATAGCGCGCGGGCCCGCGTCGTCGAAACGATCGTGGTCGGCGAAGGTGTACAACTGCTCGACATAGCCGAGGGGATGGTGCGTCTGCGTCTCTACCCAGGTGCGCATACCCGCCTGCAAGGATCGATGGCCTGGCTGAAAGGCCCCCGACGGCAAGCCACCGAATTTCGCACGCGCGCCGTTGGCAGGATCGGCCGTGCGTACCAGGACACGTGGCTCTCCCTGGGTGACTGCCACGATGACGGCAACCAGTTCGGCGGAAACGAAATTTTCGGCGGATTCGGGCAATAGCAACTCCGGTACGCAAGCGGGCGACAGGCCTGCCTGCGTGCGATGACAAAGCAAACGCAAGACTGGTCCGGATTATAGGGGTGCCCCGTGACAAACGGACCAAACGTTCAGTTTGTCTCGCGATACGGAGATGCCGCTCCCAGCTCGCGGTATGAATTCACGGTGCCGTCGGGTTCAGTGTCCTCGAGCCGCACTTTGAAGCCCCACAAGCGGCTCAGGTGTTTCATGACCTGATCCGCGTCTTCGGCGACTAATGGCCGCCCCCGGGCACGCAGGTGCCGCAGCACGAGCGAACGATCGGATTCGCGGCGATAACGCACGATCTGGATATCTGGCACCTGATTGTCGCGATTATGTTGCTCGGCCAATAATTTGCGAATCTGACGATAGCCCTCATCGTCATGAATAGCGGCGACCTCGAGCACAGGATTCGCCTCATGATCGGCAATGGCAAAGAAATGGAATTCACGGATCAGACGCGGCGACAGGTATTGCGAGATGAAGGACTCGTCCTTGAAATTCCGCATGGCAAAGTCCAGCGTCTTGATCCAGTCGCTGCCCGCAATGTCGGGGAACCACTTGCGGTCCTCTTCGGTGGGGGACTCGCAGATGCGGCGGATGTCCTGCATCATGGCAAAGCCCAATGCGTAGGGATTAATACCGCTATAACCGCGCTCGTCGAAACCGCGCTGGCTGACCACGTTGGTGTGGCTTTGCAAGAACTCCATCATGAAGCCGTCTGTCACCAGGCCCTTTTCGTGCAGGCGATTCAGAATGGTGTAGTGCCAGAAAGTGGCCCACCCCTCGTTCATGACTTTGGTTTGTCCCTGCGGATAGAAATACTGCGCGATTTTACGAACGATGCGCACAAGCTCTTTCTGCCACGGTTCGAGCTTGGGTGAGTGTTTCTCGATGAAATACAACAGGTTTTCTTCGGGCTCGGGGGGAAACACCACGCGGCGTTTTTCCTCTGCCGGATCCGCCTCGACGCGCGGCAGCGTGCGCCACAGATCGTTGTATTGCAAACGCGCATGCTCCGCCCGCTCGGCCTGACGCTGCGCTTCCTCTTTGTAGGAGACCGGCGCGGGACGCTTGTAGCGATCGACCCCGTGCGGCATCAAAGCATGGCAGGAATCCAGCAGCGCTTCGACCGCATCGATACCGTAGCGGCTTTCGCAGTCCATCACGTACTTGCGCGCAAAAACAAGATAATCCAGGATACTGTCCGCGTCGGTCCATTGGCGAAACAGGTAATTGCCCTTGAAGAACGAGTTGTGCCCATAGCAGGCATGCGCAATCACCAGCGCCTGCATCGGCATGGAGTTTTCTTCCATCAAATAGGCAATGCAGGGGTTGGAGTTGATCACGATTTCATAGGCCAGCCCTTGCATACCGCGACGATAGAACTGCTCGTTGCGGATGAATTCCTTGCCATATGACCAGTGTGCGTAGCCGATAGGCAGCCCTGCAGACGCGTACGCGTCCAGCATCTGCTCGGAGGTGATGACCTCGATCTGGTTGGGATATGTGTCCAGGCCGAACTCTTCGGCCACCTCGGAGATGGCTTCGTCATAGCGCTGGATCAACTCGAAGGTCCATTCGGACCCGTCAGAAATGGGCCCACCGCCTTTGAGAGCCTCCAGCTCGGCACGAGAACCTGCGATCGCGTTCATGCTGGCTCCTTTTTAAACAGATCATGGAACACGGGATAGATCTCTCCGCGGTCGCAGATCCGGCGCATCACGAAATGCTCCGCCATCTTTTGCTCGTACTCTGCCCATAGACTGCTTTTTCGGGCCTCGGGTGAATCGGGGACTTCGATGTAGGCAAAATAGCGCGTCGCCGGCAACAGGTTGTCGGCCAGGAACCGCGCGCTTTTCCCGGCGTCAGCCCCAAACGAGTCACCATCACTGGCCTGCGCGCCGTACACATTCCAGGCGCTGGGCGGGTAGCGTTTCTGTACGATCTCATGCATCAACTCGAGCGCCGACAGCACAATGGTGCCGCCACTCTTGGGGTCGTAAAAAAATGTCTGTTCGTCGACTTCCTCCGCATTGTCGGTATGACGGATGAACACCACATCGACGTGCTCATATTTGCGCGACAAGAATAGGTACAACAGCGTAAAGAAGCGCTTGGCCAGATCCTTCTTACCCTCGTCCATAGAGCCCGAGACATCCATCAAGCAAAACATCACCGCCCGAGCCATGGGCATTGCCACGGATATCCGGTTGCGGTAGCGCAGATCCAGATCGTCGAGAAAGGGCACGTTATCCAACCGTTTCTGGCAGTCCTCGACCTCCTGCGTGAGGGCATCAATCTCGGCTTGCGGGGCGTTGGCCGCAATGGCGGCATCCAGCTTGGCCTGGGCGGCCTCGAGCGCGGCACGGGCGGCAACCGTGAGCGCCACGCGGCGAGACAAGGACGCCTTGAGGGTACGGCTGACACTCAGCAAACTCGGCGAGCCTGTAGTGGTGTAGCCCGCGCGCTGCCATTTTCTTTGCTCGACATCACCCAGCTGGGTGCGTATCAAGTGCGGCAGCTCCAGGTCTTCGAAAAACAGGTTCAGGAACTCGGCGCGCGACAGGCTAAAGGTGAACTGATCCACCGACTCACCTTCGCCCGGCTCGGAGCCGCCCTCGCCCTGCCCGCCTCTAGGCCGCTGGAACGTGTCGCCTTTGACAAACTCGCGATTGCCCGGATGCACCAGTTCGCGATCGCCACCCTGGCCGTGCCTGAAATGGGGCTCGGAGATATCGCGAGCGGGCAGGTTGATTTCCCCGCCTTGGTCCATGTCTTCGATGGACCGCTCGCGCACCATATCCTGCACGGCCTTGCGGATCTGGTCTTTGTATCGCCTGAGAAAGCGTTCCCGGTTGACCGCGCTTTTATTGCGGCCATTTAGACGCCGGTCGATCAGTGAATTCATGATTCACCTCGCTCAGGAAGATTTCCTCACTCGCAGGTACCATTCGCACAGCAAGCGCACTTGTTTCTCGGTATAGCCCTTATCCACCATGCGGTCGACAAAACTTTGATGCTTGGATCTGTCTTCGGCAGAAGCTTTGGCGTTGAAAGAGATAACCGGCAGCAAGTCTTCGGTGTTCGAGAACATTTTTTTCTCGATGACTTCGCGCAGCTTTTCGTAGCTGGTCCAGGTCGGATTGCGGCCCGCGTTATTGGCACGCGCCCGCAATACGAAGTTAACAATCTCGTTGCGGAAATCTTTGGGGTTGGCGATACCCGCGGGTTTTTCGATTTTTTCGAGCTCGTCATTCAATGCGCTGCGATCAAAGCTCTCGCCGGTTTCGGGGTCGCGGAACTCCTCGTCCTGAATCCAGCAGTCGGCAAAGGTGACATAGCGGTCGAAAATATTTTGTCCGTACTCGGAATAAGATTCCAGGTAAGCAGTCTGGATTTCCTTGCCAATGAACTCGGCGTAGCGCGGCGCCAGATACCCCTTGATGAAATCCAGATAACGACGGCGGACGTCCTCGGGGTAGTCTTCGCGAGCGATGCGTTGCTCCAACACATACATCAGGTGCACTGGGTTCGCCGCGATCTCGGTCTGATCGTGATTAAAGACGCTGGACAGGATCTTGTAGGCGAAGCGGGTGGAAACCCCGGTCATGCCTTCGTCGGTGCCGGCGTAGTCTTTGTATTCCTGCAACGCCTTGGCTTTGGGATCGACGTCTTTCAGGGTCTCGCCGTCATACACCCGCAACTTGGAATAGATGCTGGAGTTTTCGGGTTCTTTCAGCCGGGTCAATACCGAGAACTGCGCCATCGTGTCCAGCGTGCCGGGCGCGCACGGCGCCTTCGCCAGCGAGCTATTGCGCAAGAGCTTGTTGTAGATCTCGATTTCTTCGGTCACCTGCAAGCAGTACGGCACCTTGACGATATAGATACGGTCGAGGAATGCCTCGTTGTGCTTGTTGTTGCGGAAGGTTTGCCACTCGGATTCGTTGGAGTGCGCGAGAATCAGCCCATTAAACGGAATGGCGGAGAACCCTTCGGTGCCCTTGAAGTTACCTTCCTGTGTCGCGGTCAGCAACGGATGCAACATCTTGATAGGCGCTTTGAACATCTCGACAAATTCGAGCAAACCCTGGTTCGCCAGGCAAAGGCCCCCTGAGTAGCTGTAGGCATCAGGGTCGTCTTGTGAATGGCGATCAAGCTTGCGGATGTCGACCTTGCCCACCAGGGAAGAAATATCCTGGTTATTTTCATCGCCGGGCTCAGTCTTGGCGATCGCCACTTGGCGCAAGACCGATGGCGTCAGGCGCACCACGCGGAACTGCGAAATATCGCCGTCAAATTCTTTTAGGCGCTTGATTGCCCAGGGCGACATGATGCCGCTGAGATAGCGGCGCGGCACGCCGTATTCTGTTTCGAGCATGTCGCCGAATCGATCCGGATGGAACAGGCCCAGCGGAGACTCATGGATGGGCGACCCCTTGAGTGCGTAGATGGGATAGCTTTCCATCAGTACTTTCAGACGCTCGGCGATGGAGGATTTGCCACCACCGACGGGTCCGAGCAGATATAGGATCTGCTTGCGTTCCTCGAGGCCCTGAGCCGCATGCTTGAAGAAAGCCACGATCTGGTCGACGACTTCTTCGAGCCCGAAAAACTCTTTAAAAGCGGGATAGCGCCGCACGACCCGATTGGAGAACAACCGGGACAACCGCTGATCGTTGCGGGTATCGATGAGTTCTGGCTCGCCTATCGCCGCCAGCATGCGTTCGGCAGGGCTGGCATAAGACATGGGATCGCTTCTGACCAGCTCAAGATATTCCTCAAGGGAAAGCTCGGTTTCCTGGTCTTGCGCGTATAGCGACTTGAAGCCTTCGACGATGTTTTGCACGGATAACCTCCTACAGCGCATGTCTGTTAACGAGTCCGTTATCCCATTGTGTTCCTCATTTTCCAAAGTCGCTAGACTTTATCGTAATGGAGTTATGCACATCATCTTGATATGTTGCTTTCGCCACACACCATAGAATGGGGTTGATGGGCTCGTTTACGGTTAGGCTATAGCATCCCGGAACAAGTTCCTTGAATCAAGCAAAGAATCATCAAAATCATGTGAACGCAGGTAATGCACGTTTCAGTGCATATCAAAATGGGCGCATGAAGGACGTCGCCGCACCATCAGCGCACGCGACGCGCGCTGATGGTGCGGCCATAGCGCATTAGGTCTGCGGTTTGGCGCTCAGCATGCGTTCCACGTAGCGCGCAATCGTATCGACTTCGAGATTGACGCGATCCCCTGATTTAACCGTGCGCAGTGTCGTTACGGCCTGCGTATGCGGAATCACGTTGATACTGATGTCGCAGCCATCGACCACATCGGTGACCCGATTCACGGTCAGGCTGATACCGTTGACGGTGATCGACCCTTTATAGGCCAGAAAGCGCGCCAAATGCGCGGGGACGCGAATCACGAGCTCTCGGGATTCCCCCACCTTATCAAAGCTCAGCACCTCACCCATGCCATCGACGTGACCCGATACGAGGTGGCCGCCGATCTGATCGCCGACGCGCAGTGACTTTTCGAGATTGACGTCGCCAGCGCGATCCAGGCCGACAGTGAGGTTCAGGCTTTCTCGCGAAACGTCGACCTGAAAACGCCGCGCTTGCAACGCAACCACGGTCATGCAGGCCCCTTGCACGGCGATCGAATCGCCAATGCCCACATCATCAAGATTAAGCTCGCCCGCCTCGATATCCAACCGTACACCCCCTTGTTGGGTGTCTGCCAAAGGCGCCAGGTGAACGATGCGGCCAACCGCCGCGACCAAACCAGTAAACATAGAATGGGTTTTCCTTCAGTATGGGGATTTACCCCTGTAGCTCGTCAGTGCGTTAACGCCTTATGCTTTTTGACTCATGATCGCATGATGCAGGGCCTGCCAGCGTGCGGCATCTCGTGCACGCAGGCGTAGATCCGCACCGACGCGCGCCACGTCGGTGAAAGCAAACCGGCGCGCGCTATCCAGATGTTCGATCATCGGTAATTTGAGCATGCCCGCCGCGTCACCCAGCAATACGGGTGCGAGATACACCAGCAACTCATCAACACAACCTGCCGAGACGAGCGCCCCACCCAGACCGGCACCGGCCTCGACGTGCACTTCGTTGATCTCGTGACGGCCCAGCCAATGCATCATGGCAGGCAAGTCGACACGATCGGCCACTGCCGAAGGCAGAGCAATGACGCGTACATTGCGCTGGGCCAAGCGTGCGGCTTTACCGGACGACGCGGCATCGGGCTGGGCGGTGAAGATCAGCGTTTCCACCCCGTCGACATGGGCACTGTCAAACAACAGGGCATTTTCGGGAACCTCGAAACGCCCATCGATAATCGCCCGACGAGGGGGACGCGTGGTGGACACACTGCGTACGTTGAGTCGCGGGTTGTCTTTGAGCAGTGTCCCCATTCCTGTCAAGACGATGCAACTGCGTGCGCGCCAGGCATGGCCATCGGCACGGGCGTCTTCACCGGTAATCCATTGCGATACACCGTTATGCAGGGCACTGCGCCCATCGAGCGATGCAGCCATTTTGACCCAGACCCAGGGCGTGCCACGGCTCATGCGGGCAACAAATCCCGCATTGATTTCCAGGGACTCTTCGGTGCAAACGCCCGTGATCACGGAGATGCCGGCTGCTTGCAAACGCGCCAGGCCTTGGCCGTTGACTTGAGGGTTCGGGTCACCCATGGCGATCACGACGCGAGCGGGCTGCGCAGCGATCACCGCATCGACACAGGGTGGCGTGCGCCCAAAATGGCTACACGGCTCAAGGGTCACATATAGCGTGGCGTCCCGGACAGATTCGCCGCGTACGGCGGCGTCGCGCAGGGCGCAGATCTCGGCATGCGGCCCGCCTGGGGGCTGAGTGGCCCCTTCGCCAAGGATGCGGCCGTCTCGCACGATGACGCAGCCCACCCTGGGGTTGGGGGTCGTCGTGTTCATCACGCCGCGGGCCAGCGCCAGCGCGTGGCGCATCCATTTGATGTCGTCGGTGTCGGTCATTGAAGTCACGCCTGCAATTGTATGCTCGGCGTGTGTAATCTACACGGTGCGCTGTGTCCCGATACGGCGTGCCGCGCTCGGGGCGTCGGCCGGATTATTTGCGACGCAATTTGCCAGGCAGCATGGGGCCCTGCATTTCTCGAATGGCTTCGACGAATTCGCCGATGTCTTCGAAATTTTTGTAGACGGAGGCAAAGCGCACGTAGGCGACTTTGTCGAGTTTTTTGAGCTCGACCATGACAAGCTCACCAATGCGCTCGGTCGAGATCTCGCGCTGACCACTGGCAAGCAGGGTTTCTTCGATGCGGGCGACGACGCTGTCGACCTCGCCGGTGCTGATGGGGCGTTTGCGCAGGGACAGGGACAGGCTGGCGCGCAGCTTGGAGGCGTCGTAATCACTACGACTGCCGTTGCGCTTGACCACGGACGGCATAGCCAACTCGATGCGCTCGTAGGTGGTGAAGCGTTTGTCACAGGCCGGACAACGGCGGCGACGGCGAATGGTATCGCCTTCTTCGGATACCCGGCTATCTACCACCTGGGTATCGGCATTGCCGCAGAATGGGCATTTCATGATGCGTCCCCCAGCTCAACTCAGTCGCCGTATTGTAATGACGCTTGCAGGGTTATGCGGTGCAAGCGATGCAAATATACGCCAGGAGACGACGCGGCCAAGCTGGCCGGGTCCGCTTTTGGCGGATGGTTCAGCTTGGCCCAAGGCTGTGGCGCCGGGTTTAAGCGGGCGCCAGCGAGCGCTTTTTAGCCGTATACCGGCAGACGCGCGGTCAGTTCGTTGACGCGGGCGCGGACGGCAGCGATGTTGGCTTCGTCACGCGGATTGTCGAGCACGTCGGCGATCAGGTTGCCGGTGAGCTCCGCGTCGGCTTCGGTGAAACCACGGGTGGTCATGGCCGGCGTGCCCAGACGAATACCGCTGGTCACGAAGGGTTTTTCGGGATCGTTGGGGATGGCGTTTTTGTTGACGGTAATGTGTGCTTGGCCCAGTACGGCTTCGGCTTCTTTGCCGGTGATGCCCTTGGGGCGCAGGTCGACCAGCATGAGGTGGCTTTCGGTGCGACCTGACACGATACGCAGCCCACGCTTGACCAGGGTTTCGGCCAGGACTTTGGCGTTTTTGGCGACTTGTTCGGCGTACTGTTTGAATTCGGGCTGGAGGGCTTCCTTGAAGGCGACGGCCTTGGCGGCAATGACGTGCATCAAAGGGCCGCCCTGTATGCCGGGGAAAATCGCGGAATTGATGATTTTCTCGTATTCAGCCTTCATCATGATCACGCCACCACGCGGGCCGCGCAAGGATTTGTGCGTGGTGGAGGTGACGAAGTCGGCGTGCGGGAAGGGATTGGGGTAGACGCCACCGGCGACCAGACCGGCGTAGTGCGCGATGTCGACCATCAGCAGCGCGCCATTGTCGTGAGCAATCTGTGCCATGCGCTCGAAGTCAATGCGCAGGGCGTAGGCCGATGCGCCAGCGACGATGAGCTTGGGTTTGTGTTCTTTGGCGAGTTGTTCGACTTGTTCGTAGTCGAGGACTTCGTCGGCGTCCAGACCGTAGGAGACGAAGTTGTACAGTTTTCCGGAGGCGTTGACGGAGGCGCCGTGGGTCAGGTGACCGCCTTCGGCCAGGCTCATGCCCAGCACGGTGTCGCCCGGCTTGAGGACGGCCATGTAGACGCCCTGGTTGGCCTGGGAGCCGGAGTTGGGCTGGACGTTCGCGGCTTCGGCGCCAAAGATTTCTTTCAGGCGATCGATCGCGAGTTGCTCAACCACGTCGACGTATTCGCACCCACCGTAGTAGCGTTTGCCCGGGTAGCCTTCCGCGTATTTGTTGGTCAGTTGCGTGCCTTGGGCTTGCATGACAGCGGGGCTGGCGTAGTTTTCCGAAGCGATCAGCTCGATATGCTGTTCCTGGCGGACGTCTTCTTTCTGGATAGCGGCCCAGACGTCGGGGTCTACCTGGGACAGGGTCAGTTTGCGGTCGAACATGGAGGTTCCTGAGGCGTAAGGATGGGAATGACGGATGACTAGTAGTTTACCGCGACAGGAGTGCTTGCGTTCTGGCCTAGCCTGTTGATTTTCCGCAAAATCCGGCTGGGAGAGACGTCAATAGCGGGCAATGTCGATCGACTTGCGGGAGGGCTCAATTTGAGTATGAGGAGATTTCATGCAGAGGATTTGACGCGGGGGAGGCTGTCTCTCTCTGTAAGGCGTTTCTGTCGGGTGTAAAGGCTACGCTGGCCCTTTGAGCGTCGGGCAGCCCCGCGNAGCGGGGCCGAGGCCCCTGGTTGGGCCGAGCCGACGCGATTGGGCCAGCGTAGCCTTTACACCCGACAGAAACTCACAGTGATTGCTTGCCTCCTTGTGCTCGATCCGGGCTCACTGCTGGTGTTTGCCTTGTGCTCTCTACCTCAGCTCGCCGCTGTGCTGCGACCGCAGCATGCCTGGGGAAGGCATGCTTTGCCTGACGGGCAATGTGTTGATTGTCAGGTGGCGGTGCTGCCGATCTGTTTGGGGGCCAGGTCGGGGTTGAGGGTGTAAGTGCCGGTCAGGCTGGATTGGGCCAGGATGTGGCCCTGCATGGCCTTTAGGACGTCGTTACCGTTGAAGTTGCCTTGTACGCCGAGTTTGGGGACATCCAGGGCATACAGAGTAAAGACGTAGCGATGGAGGATCTCATCGTTCCAAGGGGGGCACGGGCCATCGTAGCCGAAGTAATCGCCATTCATGTCGCGGTCGGCGGCGAACCAGGTGGTGTAGTCGTTGATCCCTTGGCGCGCGTCGTTGGGAGCCAGGGGGCCACCTTTGCCGCGCGGTGTGATGCCGTTGGAGAAGGTGCCTTCGCCGATTTCGCGCAGCTCGGCGTCGAGGTCGATCAGGACCCAATGGAAAAAGTCTACGCGCGACAGGCTGGCGGGAACGGTCCGTCCTTCCAGATTGACGTCGTCGGGTTTGGAGGGCACGTCGGGATCGTGGCAGATCAGGACGAACGATTGGGTGCCGTCGGGAACCTCGCCCCAGGAGAACTGGGGATTGAAGTTTTCCGCGAGGGCGACGTGCGACTGGTCGTCGATCTTGCCGAATGCGTAGCGATCGGGAATCGACTCGTTATCGGAAAAAGATAAACTCGAAAGTTTCATGTCGTACTCCAGCAAGGCGTTGGGCGCTTCTTACCCAGCCAAGTTAACACGAGCGAACTTCCGCTTGCCTACTTGGATGACATAAGAACCGGCTTGTAATTGCAACGATTTGTCTTCGATCCGATCGCCGTTGACGCGTACGCCACCTTGTTCGACGTTACGCTGTGCTTCGGCGCCGGAGGCGACGAGTCCGGCTTCGCGCAGAACTTTAAGGATACCAAGCGGAGCGCCGGCGACGTTGACTTCGGGCATGTCCTCCGGCACGACGCCATCACGAAAGCGCGCCTGGAAGTTGGCCAGCGCGGATTCGGCGGCCTGTTTTGAGTGGAATCGGGCGACGATTTCCTGGCCCAGGGCGAATTTGATGTCGCGCGGGTTGGCGCCGGCGTCGATGCTGGCTTTCAGGGCTGCGATGTCGTCGAGCGAGCGGAAGGAGAGCAGCTCGAAGTAGCGCCACATGAGGACGTCGGAGATGGACATCAGTTTGCCGAACATGGAGTCGGGGCTTTCTGAGATGCCGATGTAGTTGCCCTTGGATTTGGACATTTTTTCGACGCCGTCGGTGCCTTCGAGCAGTGGCATGGTCAGGACGCACTGGGGGGCCTGGCCGTATTCTTTTTGCAATTCGCGGCCGACGAGCAGGTTGAATTTCTGGTCGGTGCCACCGAGTTCGAGGTCGGATTTCAGGGCAACGGAGTCGTAGCCTTGCATCAAGGGGTACAGGAATTCGTGTACGGCGATAGGCACACCGGTTTTGAAGCGCTTGGTGAAGTCGTCGCGCTCCATCATGCGGGCGACGGTGTAGCGCGAGGCGAGTTGAATCAGACCGCGCGCACCCAGGGGGTCGCACCACTCGGAGTTGTAACGAATTTCAGTACGGGCCGGGTCGAGGACAAGGCTGGCCTGGGCGTAGTAGGTTTTGGCGTTGGTTTCGATTTGTTCGCGCGTAAGTGGCGGACGGGTCGAGTTGCGACCACTGGGATCACCAATGGTGGAGGTGAAGTCGCCAATCAGAAAGATGACGTTGTGGCCCAGGTCCTGCAGTTGACGCATCTTGTTCAGCACCACCGTGTGGCCCAAGTGGATGTCGGGCGCGGTGGGATCCAACCCGAGCTTGATGCGCAGCGGTACGCCGGTCGCACGGCTCTTGGCCAGCTTGCGGGCGAACTCGGATTCGACGAGCAATTCGTCACATCCGCGCTTGGCGACGCGCAGGTCGGCTTCGACTTCGGGGGTAATGGGGGCTTCGGGTTGGGACATGTCAGGGGCCGGACGGGCAAAAAAAAGACCAGGGGAAGACGGAAAGTTGCAAAAAACCTGTAAAAACTAACAACTTAGCCTGAAAATCAGTCGAAAATTCTAGCTGAATCAGCTAGGATACGACGCTAATCATACGCAACTGCATGCATTATGACGTTTATTGCAGTTGCGACCCGGCAAAACACCCGTTGTTTACTAGATGCCTCTCGAGGCGCCGGCGTGCTGTGTATTTCTTGTACGTCCAGGCGCAGGTGCGGTTTACGTGCAAGCATCCTGGAAACACCCCCGAAAGAAAGGTTTTATATTGATGGATCGTGGCTCTAACAGTCCGGCTGATCGCTCCGCAAGTAGCGCCGCCGCCCTGTCTCGCCCCGAGTCGTCCGGCCGCGTCGGTCTCTTGCGCCGCACGTTGCTGGTTACCACCATTGGATTGTTCGCAGGCGCTGCCGCTTTAGGTATGGTCAAGCCCGACCGCGCCGATTTGCCGGCTGCGCGTCAGATTCAAAGTCTCATGCCGCTGAGCGCCAACCAGGTTCACGTCAGCACTGACACGAGCGCTGCGCCATTTATCAGCGAAACACGTATCCGCTCTGGTGACACGCTGGCGTCGGTTCTGCGACGGCTGGATATCGACTCCCCCGGTTTGCTGCAGTTTTTGACCCGCGAGCGCAGTGCCCGCAGTATTTACAAGCTGTATCCCGGCCGCGCGGTTCAGGCCGCCACCGATGCCCAGGGCAAGTTGGCCTGGCTGCGTTATATCCACACCCCCGGCGAAGAAAACGACGGTCAGGTCACGACCAAAATGCTGTTGGTGACGCCCACGCAGGACACTTACGCGGCCCGCGAGATCAGCGACAGCACGGATATGCAAACCCGTGTCGCCGTGGGCACGATTCGTTCTTCGTTGTTTGGCGCGACCGATGAGGCAGGCATCCCTGACTCGGTCACGCAACAGATGGCGGATGTGCTAGGCGCCAAGATCGATTTTCTGCGCGATATTCGCCCGGGAGACCAGTTCCGCGTGGTGTACGAGGCTCGGTCGCATCAGGGCCGCTACGCCGGTGCGGGACGCTTGCTGGCGGTAGAGTTCATAAACAAGGGCAAGATACATAACGCGGTATGGTTCAGCGCGGACGGCAAGTCAGGCAATTACTATGGCTTTGACGGGGTCAGCCTGCGCGGCGCTTTTCTGCGCACGGCACTGAAGTTCTCGCGGATCAGTTCTACTTTTGGCATGCGCATGCACCCGATTCACAAGACGTGGACGGGGCACAAGGGCGTGGATTACGCGGCACCCACGGGTACTCCTGTGCACTCGACGGCGGATGGCACGGTGGAGTTCGCGGGCTGGAAAAATGGTTATGGCAATGTCGTCATCGTCAAGCACTACGGCGAGTATTCGACCTTGTACGCACACCAAAGCCGTATTGCTTCCGGCGTCAAACCGGGTGTCAAGGTGTCGCAAGGCGAATTGATCGGCTATGTAGGATCTACCGGCTGGGCGACAGGTCCGCACTTGCATTACGAATTCCGTATTGACGATCAACCCGTCGACCCGCTGGCCGCCGACTTGCCGATTTCCCGACCGCTCGAGCCCGAGGAAGCGCGCCAGTTCCAGGCAGCGACCCAGGTCTACAAGCAGCAACTTCAGTTGCTGACGCATTTGCAGCAGACGTTACCCGAATCCAGCACCAATGTCGCCAGCCGCTAACGCGGCCCTTGAGCTTTACCTATGCCTGAACCCCGCGGCTCGCACTCCCCCACGTCCAGCCGCCTGTTTGTGGGCCTGATGTCTGGCACCAGCATGGATGGCGCGGATGGCGTGCTGGTCGAACTGGCGTCCGGGCAGCGCCCCAATGTCCTGGCGACGGCCTCGCTGCCCATGCCGGACACACTGCGCGGAGAGCTGTTCGCCCTGAACCAATGTGGGGATAACGAATTGCACCGGGCCGCGTTGGCCAGCCAGGGGCTGGCCAAGCTATACGCAGACACAGTGCACACCTTGTTGGCTCAGGCCCAACAGCCCTCCACGGCCATCGCCGCGATTGGCGCGCATGGACAAACCGTGCGCCATCGACCAGAGCTGGGCTATACCTCGCAGCTCAATGCGCCGGCCTTGCTGGCCGAGTTGACGGGTATAGATGTGGTGGCGGATTTTCGTAGTCGGGACGTAGCCGCTGGCGGCCAGGGTGCCCCGCTGGTGCCACCCTTTCATGNGGCGATGTTCACATCGCCNCACCCACGTGCCGTATTGAATCTTGGCGGTATTGCCAATCTAACGCTGCTGACGCCAGGCGAGCCCCCTCGTGGGTTTGATACCGGCCCGGCTAACGTTTTGCTGGATATGTGGTGCCAAAGGCATACCGGACAGCCATACGATGCCGACGGCCGGTGGGCCGCGACAGGACAGGTGCAGCCCGCATTGTTGGAGGTTTTGCTATCTGGCGAACCATGGTTGGCGCTCTCGCCCCCGAAATCGACGGGTCGCGATCTGTTCAATGCGGCGTGGTTGGATCAACGCCTGCATAGTGACGATAGCGACGGCCAAATCGCGCCACAGGATGTGCAGGCGACGCTACAACGCTTTACCGCCCGTACCGTGGTGGATGCGCTGGAGGCCAGTGCGCCCGCCACACACGATGTACTGGTGTGCGGCGGCGGCGCCCGCAATCCGGGATTGATGCGCGAATTGGCGATCTGCTTGCAACGACCCGTGCAGACCACGGATAGCGTCGGCGTACCCGCACAATGGGTCGAAGCCATGGCATTTGCATGGCTGGCACAGGCCTTTCTGGATCGAATTCCGGCGGGAGTGCCGGACGTCACGGGCGCGCGAGGCCCCCGTGTACTGGGCGCGCTGTATCCCGCCTGATGGTCTCAGGCGGGCCGCCTGCCGAGACTTATACCGAAAACGACGAACCGCAGCCGCAGGTGGTACTGGCGTTGGGGTTGCGAATCACAAACTGGGCGCCTTCGAGATCTTCTTTGTAGTCGATCTCTGCACCTACCAGGTACTGGAAGCTCATGGGATCAACCAGCAATTGGACGCCATCCTTGTCCAACACGGTGTCGTCGTCGTTGACGGCTTCGTCAAAGGTGAAGCCATACTGAAAGCCCGAACAGCCGCCGCCTTGCACGAATACGCGCAATTTCAACTCGGCGTTGCCTTCTTCGGCCAACAGGTCCTTGACCTTGGCTGCCGCGGAATCAGTGAAAATCAACGGCGTCGGCGGCGCCTGGAGATCGACGGTTTCGGTTACTGCGTTCATGGTGGAGCTCCTGGCCGGGAACGGCCAAATCACATATTAAGTCGGCGCACCTAGCGCCATGATGGGTCCATAGTAGCGCACACACGCCCAGGGTTCAAAATGCTAGTTTGATCGTACGGGATGCACGCACGGTCGTGCCCTCGAGAACGCTGACGGTTACGGTATCGGGGACGAATCCCTCGGGCAGCGCGAGCACGCCTTCGCTGCGTTGGTATTGCTCGAATTTCAGGGCCAGAGAGCCGCCTTCGGCGGCCTCGTCGTCCTGCGAGGCGGCTTTCTTGTCGGTAGCGTCGGCGGAGGTGAACTGCATCGGCACCAAATCCACAGAAACGGTATCCCCCTTGAGCAGTCCCACTGCCTGAAAGCGCAACGCGCCATCAAACGGGGCCCCGCCGTTGCGGCCACTGCGCATCAACAACACACGGTATTTCAGGCCCTGTCCGTCGCGCTCGACTTCGGCGCCGCGGATCTCGACAGCCCCCTCGGGTCCCGGCGGCAGCAGCTGCTCAAAGAACGCCAAACGGTCACGAACTCGCCCCAGCTCGTCCTGGCTGGATGTCAATTGGACTTCGAGCTCTTTACGCGCGGCGCGCTCGACGGCAATCTCGCCATCGGCGGTGTCGAGCTGCGCCCGCAAAAAGCGGCTTTCTGCCTGGCTCTGGCGCACGGCGGCGTCTTGGGCGGCGATTTGCTCTGCCGTGATGACAACGCTGGGCGCTCGTATCACGGATTGGCGTGCGTATTGGTAGCCCGCGACCGCGCCTAGCCCCAAGCCGATTAGCAAGGTGCAGAGCACGATGAACCATCGCATGAGGGAGCCGGAACGGTGCTCTGGTGGGGATTCGGAAGCAGATTGCATCAGGCGACCGGACCGACTCCAGCGAGCCGGCCCAGCGTGGGCTTAGGGCAGGATGGCGACCTGATCGAGCCCGGCGGATTCCGGCAGGCCAAACATCAAGTTCATATTTTGTACGGCCTGGCCCGATGCGCCCTTGACCAGATTGTCCTGGATGACGAGCACAATGAGCAAATCGCCATTGTCGGGACGTTGCACAGCAATGCGCAGGGTGTTGGACGCGCGCACCGACCGGGTTTCGGGCAAGCTGCCCGCCGGCATGACATCCACAAAGGCCTCGTCGGCATAACGCTTTTCATAGAGCGCCTGAAAATCGGTGTCCATCGCTTCAGGGCGAATGCGCGCGTACAGCGTCGAGAACATGCCACGAATCATAGGCACGAGATGCGGTACGAAGGTCAGGCCGACCTTGCCGCCGGCGAGTTTTTCAAGCTGCTCGGTGATTTCAGGATGATGCCGATGGCCCGCCACCCCGTATGCCTTGAAGTTGTCGCTGGCCTCGGAGAACAAGGTGCTGACCTCGGCCTTGCGCCCTGCCCCCGACACACCTGACTTGCAGTCCGCAATCAGGGTCTGCGTATCGACGAGTTTGGCGCCGTTTTCGATCAAGGGGGCCAGACCCAACAGGACGGTCGTGGGATAACAACCGGGATTGCCGATGACACGGGCGTTGGCGACGGCCTCACGATTGAGCTCGACCAGGCCATACGTGGACTCGGCCAGGATATCGGGGCACGAATGCGGCATTTTGTACCAGCGTTCGAACGTGGCGATGTCCTGCAGACGGAAGTCCGCGGCCAAATCGATGATGCGCGTGCCGGCGGCCAGCAGCTCTTGTGCCTGGGCCATTGCCACGCCATGCGGCGTGGCAAAAAACACGACATCGCAATCGACCAAATTGGCTTTTTCGGGCGTGGTAAACGCCAGACTCACATGACCGCGCAGGTTGGGGTACATATCAGCGACAGGCAATCCGTCTTCTTTGCGAGACGTAATGGCAGTCAGCTCGACATGGGGATGCTGCGACAACAAGCGCAGCAATTCGACGCCGGTATAACCGGTACCGCCAACAATGCCAACCTTGATGCGGGAATGGGGTGCGTGAGCCATGGTGAAGGGTTTCCGTAGAACGAAAAATGATTGTATCGCTAACACATGACACAATCAGCCGAAGACATCGCGGATGAACGCTGGCCGTGGACCGTATACCGCGCCAAAACGTGCGAATACGCCGACCTGAAACAACAAGCCCCTGTAAAAACAGGGGCTTGTTGTTTGGCCAACCAGAGCCGCTTGCGCGGCCTGGAAGAACAAGGCGATTAGCGCTTGCTGAACTGCTTGCGCCGACGGGCCTTGCGGAAGCCGACTTTCTTACGTTCGACTTCGCGGGCGTCACGGGTGACGAAGCCAGCTTGCGACAGCGCGGGCTTGAGCGCCGCGTCGTAGTCGATCAAAGCGCGAGTGATGCCGTGACGGATCGCGCCGGCTTGGCCGGTTTCACCGCCGCCGTGCACGTTGACTTTGATGTCGAACGATTCCAGGTGGCTAGTGAGATCGAGCGGCTGACGCACGATCATGCGACCCGTTTCGCGGGCGAAAAATTCGTCGACGGGCTTGCCGTTAACAACGATGTTGCCCGAACCTTTTTTGATGAAGACACGAGCCACCGAGGTTTTGCGACGGCCGGTTCCGTAGTTCCAGTTACCGATCATGGCGTTTCCTTAGATATCCAGCGGCTTGGGCTGCTGAGCGGTGTGCGGGTGCTCGGCACCGGCGTACACCTTGAGTTTCTTGATCATGGCGTAGCCCAGCGGACCCTTGGGCAGCATGCCCTTGACGGCCTTCTGGATGGCGCGGCCGGGAAAACGCTGCTGCATTTTCTCGAAGTTCGTTTCACGGATACCGCCCGGGTAGGTGGTGTGACGGAAGTACTTCTTGTCTTGCGTCTTGTTACCCGTAACGACGATGTCAGCGGCGTTGATGATGACGATGTAATCGCCCGTATCAACGTGCGGCGTGAATTCAGGTTTGTGCTTGCCACGCAGACGACGTGCGACTTCGCTGGCCACACGACCGAGGACTTTGTCCTTGGCGTCGATCACAAACCAGTCACGCTGGACTTCATGCGGCTTGGCCACAAAGGTCTTCATGATTGGTTCCTAAAAGGTAAAAATTTCCCTTGCCAGAAGAGCCTGGCAAGACTTTTTCCTCGTTCCGTTGTGCGTTGAGCCATCATCTGCCACCTGACCGGGGAAAGTCCCTGCCCTGATGATTCGCTGATGGACCCGCGGCTGGCCTAAGCGTTATTACCCGCCCGTGCTACCAACCGGAATAAGGGAAAGCTGACAATTCTAGCATGACTGCTCAAATAATGCACAACCGGCCCCGCGGGGCCGGTTGTGTTCAAGCGACAATCCGATTACTTCTTGGACGACATGGCCACGCCGAGATATTGGTCGTAGGACCCTTCGGCCAGACGGAACCAGGGCACGATGCTGTCGCGGAAACCCATGTAGTTGTCGTACAAAGCCTTGAATTGCGGGTCTTTGTCGGAAAACTCTTTGTAGACCGTCTGGGCGGCCGCATAGGACGCGTCCATGACCGAACGTGGGAACGGGCGCAGCTCGGCACCGGCGGCGATCAGCTTGCGCAGGGCGCCGGGGTTGAGCGCGTCGTAGCGGGCGGTCATGGCGACGTGCGCGACGCGGCTGGCCGCCTCGACGATGGCCTGGTAGTTCTTGGGCAGCCCCCCCCAGGCACCTTCGTTCAGATACAACGAGACCTGCGGGCCGCCTTCCCACCAGCCCGGGTAGTAGTAGTACTTAGCGACCTTGTTAAAGCCGAGTTTTTCATCATCGTAGGGGCCAACGAACTCGACGGCGTCCAGCGTGCCCTTTTCGAGCGACGGGTATACGTCGCCACCAGCCAGTTGCTGGGGCACCACGCCCAAACGGGACAGGACTTCGCCCGCAAAACCAGCGGTGCGCATTTTCAGGCCCTTGAGGTCTTCGACCGTCTTGATTTCCTTGCGATACCAGCCGCCCATTTGCACGCCGGTATTGCCCATCGGAAAGTTGACGATTTTCTGCGGCTTGAACATTTCGCGGGTCAGCTTCATGCCGTCGCCGTCGAACATCCAAGCGTTCATTTGACGGGCGTTCAGGCCAAAAGGCACGGCCGCGTCAAAGCAGAATGCGGGATTTTTGCCGTAGTAGTAGTACGAAACGGTGTGACCGCATTCGATGGTGTTATTGGATACGGAGTCCATCACCTGCAAAGCCGGGACAATCTCGCCGCCGGGGAATTGGCGGATGGTGAATTTGCCACCCGTGGCTTCGCTGACGAACTTGCAGAAGATTTCGCCCGTGCCGTACAGCGTATCCAGGCTGCGCGGAAAGCTGGACGCCATGCGCCAGTTCAGGGTGGGCGCATCTTGCGCGAATACCGGCGCGGCAACCGCGGCGCTGCCCGCGACAGCCCCCAGGCCGGCTTGTTTCAAAAAGGAACGGCGTTGCATGTGATTGGCTCCTCGAAGGCAACTCGTTATGGGATATCGCAGGCGATATTGGGCGGATATTACACGTTGTTATATCCGCGCTGTACAGGGGTTTGCCTGCCCCACAGGCCAGCAAACCCACGGTTTGACTATTCTTGATGGATCGTCAAACCCCCGCGATCGCCATTTGCTCGATCAGGATAGAGCCCGTGCGCTTGGTCCCACGGGCGATGGTATCGGCCCCCACAGCCACGATCTGGCGAAACATGTCCGCCAGATTGCCGGCGATCGTGATCTCTTGTACGGCGTGCTGAATTTGACCGTTTTCAACCCAATAGCCAAATGCGCCGCGCGAGTAGTCGCCGGTGACGTAATTGACGCCCTGGCCGATCAGTTCGGTCACCAGCAGGCCAGTGCCGAGCTTGCGCAACATGGCGGCGAAATCGTCATCGGCCCGCGTCAGGCGGGATGACAAAGTCAGATTGTGCGATCCCCCCGCGTTGCCTGTCGTGGCCATGCCCAGTTTGCGCGCGGTATAGGTGGACAGGAAATAGCCCTCGAGCACACCGGCGGCCACCACGCTGCGGGCCTGGGTACGTACCCCCTCGTCATCAAAAGGCGAGCTCCCCATGCCGCCCGGCACGTGCGGATCTTCGGCGATATCGATGTGTTCGGGGAAAATGGGTTTGCCCAGCGCATCGAGCAGAAAGCTGGCCTTGCGATACAGGGCGCCACCGCTCGTGGCCTGGGTAAACGCGCCCAACAAGCCCAGCGCCAAGGGCGCCTCGAAGAGCACCGGAAATTTTCCGGTACGGATGCGCTTGGCCGACAAGCGCGACAAGGTCCGTTCGGCAGCGTAACGGCCGATCGCCTCGGGTGACGCCAGGCGGGCGGGATCGCGCTCCGAGGTGTACCAGTAGTCGCGCTGCATGTTGTTGCCACGCCCGGCAATGGGGGCTACCGACAGGCTATGGCGCGAGTATGGATACCCGCCCAGAAAGCCCCGGGTGTTACCCATGACGAACTGACCCTCGTAGGTTCCCACCGTCGCGCCGTCAGTATTGGTGATACGGCGGTCCACTGCACCGGCGGCGTGCTCAGCGCGCAAGGCCAGCTTGGCCGCCTGCTCGGTGGTGATGGGCCACGGATAATGCAGCGCCAGATCGGGGATCTCGGTCGCCAGTAGCTCGGCATCGGGCAGGCCAGCGGCGGGATCGGCTGCCGTATGGCGAGCGATGTGCCAGGCGGCCTCCACCGTCTGCCGCAAGGCGGCTTCGGAGAAATCGGAGGTCGAGGCCGAACCCCGGCTTTGACCGGCGTAGACGGTCAGATCCAGTGAGCGGTCACGGGTTTGTTCGACGGTTTCGATGTCGTTTTTACGCACCGACACCGAAAGCCCCAGGCTTTCGGAGACCTCGGCGACGGCGTCGCTGGCGCCGATCTGGCGCGAATACGCCAGGACTTGTTCGACCAGTTCGCTGAAACGCGCGTGGTTCGCAGCCAGGGCAAGGGAGGAGGTAGGAGTATTGACCATTGCAGTCCAGTGAGCAGAGACGGTTATCATAGCTAACTCTACGTTGATGCTGTTCCCTATTGCGGTTCTCATGACTTCCACCATCCCTGATCCAGCCTCCGAGGCCGAACTCGACGAAAACGGCTACGACCGTCCCAGCAAGTCTCAAATCAAGCGAGACATGCACGCGCTGCTCGATTTGGGCAAACAATTAATTGAGTTGTCGGCTGATCGTCTGAAGCAATTGCCTCTGTCTGAGCGCCTGTACGAGGCGATCCGCCTGGCACAGCGGACCCCTAGCCGCGAAGGCAAACGCCGACAAACCCATTTTGTAGGCAAGCTGATGCGCGACGCGCCGGCCGACGAAATCCGCGCGCAACTGGACGTCTGGGAAAACGGCTCGCGCGAAGAAACCGCCGCCATGCACCGGCTGGAAACGCTACGCGACCGGTTGCTCACCGACGACGACGCGCTAACGGAATTGCTCAATGCGCATCCCGACGCCGATGCGCAGGCATTGCGCGCCACCATTCGCGCCGCCCGCAAAGAGGCTCAGGGCAACGCCGCCCTGCAACCCGGACAAGAGCCACAGCGCAAGCACTATCGCGCACTGTTTCAGGCGTTAAAGGCGTTGTCAGCCTGATTCTGACGCCCCCTGCCGCCTGCCCTCAACCGCCCTTACGTTTTCGATTCTAGCCATGACCGCATCCCCCGCCCTGCTGGACTGCCTTGAAATGCAGACTGCCCCCAATCCGACTCACGCCGTGATCTGGCTGCACGGGCTCGGTGCCGACGGCAACGATTTTGCACCTATCGTGCCCGAGTTGCGATTGGCTGATAGCCCGGCAGTGCGCTTTGTGTTTCCGCATGCGCCCGTGCAACCGGTCACCATCAATGGCGGGATGGCGATGCGGTCCTGGTACGACATTCTCGTCACGGATCTCGTGCGACAAGAAGACGCCGCCGGTATCCGGCAATCCGAAGCCGCCGTGTGGGCGTTGATTGCTCGCGAAAACGCACGTGGCATTCCGACGTCCCGCATTGTGCTGGCGGGATTTTCGCAGGGCTGCGCAATGACACTGCACACGGGGTTGCGACTGGAAGAAAAGCTGGCCGGAATGATCGGCTTGTCGGGCTATCTGCCGCTGCTGGAGACGGTCGCAACGCAACGCCACGAGGCCAACGCCCACACACCGATTTTCCTGGCGCACGGGACCTTTGACCCGGTGGTCGCCCTGCCCCGTGCCCAAGCCTCGTTGGCGCACCTGCAGTCGCTGGGCTACGACGTGCAGTGGCACACCTACCCCATGCCGCACTCGGTATGCGCGCCAGAGATCAATGATATTGCCGCGTTCTTACGTACCGTGTTGACCGCCGACGCTTAAAAGGCGCGGCCACACCGCAAGCATCCCGCCCGCGGGCTTGGGCCTCATCACGCTGTCGGCCCCAAACCCAGCCACACGCGCCGCATCGAAGGATCGTCCGGATCCGGATCGTTGGTGAATCCCAATCGGGTCATCAGCGTCAGCATGGGGCGATTGCTCGCCAACACCAATCCGTCGATGTACTCAAGCCCTTGTTCGCGCGCCGCGTCGATCAGGGCCTGCATCAGTTGACCGCCCAAATGACGGCGTTGCCAATCATCTCCAATCACCAGGGCGTACTCTGCCCCTCGCCCATCCGCATTACGTAAATAGTGAGCGAAGCCGATGATGATCTCGCGCGGATGGCCCCGGTTTTCAGGGTTTGGCACAAAGGTCGTCGCCACGAGCGCCAGCTCGCGGTGATAGTCGATTTGCGTATAACGCGCGACCATACGCGGAGTGAGTTCGCGCATCATGGACACGAAGCGCATATAGCGCGACCGCTCGGACAATCCTCGAATGAATTCCTGTAGCGTCTGCCCGTCTTCGGGACGAATAGGACGGATCGTCCATTGTGCTCCGTCATCAAACTCGCGCCGGTGCACCAAGCGGACCGGATAGGGGTGAATCGCCATATGCGGATAGCCGCTGGTCTGCGGCGCGGCGCTCACGGCATCGGAGCACAACGTGATGCGCACTTCCTCGGCGCGCAGTTGTGACTCGCCCGCATAGAGCGGATCGAGATCCAGCGACTCGATGTCCGGTAATTCAGAAATGATCTCGGAGACATGGACCAAGGCTTGCTGCAGGGCTTCAGCCGCCGCAATACTGAGTTGCGAGACGAGCACGCGCTGCCAAACGCGACTGCGCTCGATCAACTGACGCGCGAGAAAGCCATTGAGCGGCGGCAAATCCCTGCCGCGGTCGGCCCCCGCGAACAACAAGGCATCAGGCCCCCCTGCGCCGAACTGAATAATCGGCCCGAAGTTCGGATCGCGCCGCACGCGGATCGCCATCGGCCGGGACTCCGGTTCGCCCGGCAACACCCCCGGCGGAAAATCCCGCAGCGGAACATAAAAGGCGTCCAGCACCGTGCGACATTCGGCGGCCGACAAGTTCCGCCGTCCCGTCGCGCGCGCACCCTCAAGCACAAGACGCGCACGCTCCACATCCGGTAGACGACTGGGTGGCTCCGGCGGCAACGTTTGCAGCAATAGCTGCTGGTTGTAGTAATGCGAGGACAGCACGCCGAAGGCGTCGGCGGCAGACTCTGGTGTGCGAAACGCGGGCGTCCCGGCATCGTCAAGCATGCGACGCAACGGCCGCATTTCCGCATCACCCATAAAGCAACTGACCACCGGCTTGCGTGCCTTGGGCGCAAACTGCGCGAGTTGACGCGCAACGGCGGACAAATCCGCCAGGGCATCGGGCGCCAACAACACCAGGACGCCATCCACGCCTTGATCGTCAATCAGACTATCGAGCATGCTCTGAATGCGCTGGGGAGTCAGTGGGACAAAGGTGATCACGGGGTTGTCAGTTGCCGCATCGGGCTCAAGCTGCTCTACCAGCGAGCGTCGCGTGGCAGGGGTCAGCTCGGCGCGCAACATCGCCGTGTCGGGGCCGATGAGATCCAGCGCCAATTGCGGCGGGCCGCTGCCATTAGACAGAATGGCCACCTGTCGGCCACGCGGTCGACGCGTGTAGCCCAACACTTTGACCGCGGAGAACAACTGCACGAAATAACGCACGCGCACCGCCCCCGCGCGCCGCAAGGCGGCATCGAGCGCGGCGTCACTACCCGGGGGGCCCTCTCGCCCGGCCTTGAGCACGATCACAGGCTTGACGCTGGCGGCCGAGCGCAGTGCGCTCATGAACTCACGGGCCACCCCCACGTCCTCAAGGTAAAGCACGATACTGTCGGTTCGGGGGTCGCTGGCCAGAAAGTCCAATACCTGTGCCAGGCGCACCGAGGCTTCGTCCCCGAGCGAAATTGCCGTAGAAAATCCGATATGTACGTCATCCGCCCAGTCCATCACGGCAGCGGTGATGGAACGTGATTGCGTAACGAGCGCGACTCGTCCCGACCGTGCGAGAGACGGGTGTTGACTGAAATTCAGCCCCTCGTGCGGACGCTGTATTCCAAACGCGCGAGGGCCCAGGAGCACACAGCCGGTTTCTTCGGCCCAACCACGACACAACGCCAGGGTACCGCCCGGATAAGGATCGGGTAGTTCGTGGGGCAACACAATCGCCGCGCGCGGGCGCAAAGGGGTCAAGCGGCGCAGGATATCCGGCAAGATGGCGGGTGATACGCACACCAGCGCCAAATCCGGGCGCTGCCCGGCCGCCAGGCCCTGGCAACCCTCTGGCAATTGAGGCGCCAACCCCGGCTGTACATCGACCTGAGTCGTGCGTGCGCGTAATTCGGCGCGCAAATGATCGGCCACAGGCAAGGGCCGATCGGTCACGATCAACAGAGATTGGGGGTCGAACAGCGGGGCGAGAGCGTGTCTCAACATGGGCGAATCCAGCGCTATTCTAAAATAGGTCCATCGTAACAAGACGGCTGCGTGATCGCCACGATTGCGCGCCAAGTTTCCCACCCTCTGGGCGGGACCTGCCACGCCTTTTTCTGCTGACTATGACATCGACCCCTATTCGCACCCGTTTTGCCCCCTCGCCCACGGGTTTCCTGCACCTGGGCGGCGCACGCACCGCGCTGTTTTCCTGGGCGTTCGCGCGCCATCACCAGGGCGTATTCGTACTGCGTATCGAAGACACCGACCTGGAGCGTTCCACGCCCGAGGCCGTGCAGGCGATTCTGGACAGCATGGACTGGCTGGGCATGCAGCCTGACGAAGGCCCGTTCTATCAAATGCAGCGCATGGATCGCTATCGCGAGGTCGTCGCACAGATGCTGCAAGCGGGCACGGCCTACTACTGCTACAGCTCTCCCGAGGAAGTCGAGCAAATGCGCGAAGCCGCACGTGCCCAAGGATTGAAACCGCGTTACGACGGCACATGGCGTCCCGAGCCGGGTAAAACGCTGCCTCCCGTTCCCGAGGGCCGCAAGCCCGTGGTGCGCTTTAAAAATCCGCAGGAGGGCGCCACCGGCTGGAATGACATGATCAAGGGACCCATCAGCTTTGACAATAGCGAGCTCGACGACCTGATCATTGCGCGGCCCGACGGCACACCCACCTATAACTTCTGCGTGGTCGTCGACGACTGGGATATGGGCATGACGCACGTATTGCGCGGGGACGATCACGTCAACAACACGCCACGCCAGATCAACATTCTGCGTGCCCTGGGCGCAACGCTGCCTGAATATGGTCACGTGCCGATGATTTTGGGTCCCGACGGCGAAAAGCTGTCCAAGCGCCATGGCGCGGTCAACGTCATGGAATACGACGCGCAAGGCTATCTGCCCGAGGCGATGATCAACTATCTGGCCCGCCTGGGCTGGAGCCACGGTGATGACGAGCTCTTTACGCGCGAGCAGCTGGTGCAGTGGTTCGACACCGATCATCTGTCCAAATCGGCATCTCAATGGGACCCTAAAAAGCTGAACTGGGTCAACGCGCATTACATCAAGCAAATGGACAACGACGAGTTGGCCACCCGGGTCGCACCGCGCATTGAAAAGCGTGGCGGCAACCCCGCCGCCATTGACTTGCCTGCCGTGGTGGGATTGCTGAAGGATCGCGCTGAAACGCTGGAACAGCTCGCCGAATCAGCCATGCTGTTCTGCAAACCCTTTGCACCCGCGGCCGCTGAACTGATCGAACAACACCTGACACCGGCTGCTCGCGAGGCCCTTGCCGACTTTGCGCAGCGCGCCGCCACGACCGACTGGACACGCGAAGGCATCTCGGCGCTGATCAAGTCCGTGCTGGCGGATCGCGGCATGAAAATGCCGCAATTGGCGATCCCGTTGCGGGTGGCCGTGGTGGGCCAGACGCAGACACCGGCAGTCGATGCCGTGCTGGCCTTGATCGGAAAAGACACCGTGCTGCAACGTCTGTCGGCTGTCTAAATCATAAAAGTCGGCGCGCTGCCTGCAAACCGCCCGGCTTGCAGGCAGCGCAAACGACGGCGCGTCGACGGCCGGCCTTTAGGCCGTTATCCCGCTGGACTTTGCTCGCGTGTGCCGCTGCAACGCCCAGGCAAAACCCGCACCCAGTAACGGCAACAAGACGGCCGACGTACCGAACAAGACAGCGGCGCCGGCTGCGTCCACGAATACACCGGCCAGCGCCACGCCCACCGCCTGCCCCAAGAAGAGACATGAGGCAAACCAGGCGACGGCCGTCCCGCGTGCCGAGGGCACCATTTGTGTCGCGTGCGTTTGCAGCGTGGCATGCAGCAAGTAATAACCAAAACCCGCCACCAGACTGGCGCCCAGCGCCCATCCCCATGATGGCCCCAACCAGTACGCCATAAACGCCAGGCCTAGCACCAGTCCGCCCGATTTCACGAGGCCGCGCTCACCGAGCCAGCGCAATACTTGCCGCGCCACCAGGGTATATAGCAAACCGCCCACGGCATACACCGCCACGACGGCGCCTGCCGCCGTCAGCGACAAACCGAACTGGTCATGTAAATACGTCGGCACAAATGCCAGGGCACCAAATACCAGCAGGCCTTCCAGAAATACGGTCGCCAGGATCACTCGCGCCCAAGATACGCCGAACACCGTACGCACCTGCGCCACGAATCCATGTCGGGCAACAGGCACGCCCGCTGTCTCAGGGCCCGCCTGCTCGTCAGGCTGAGCGGGCGCCGCCGCGTCCTGTCTCTGAACCTCACGCCACAGCATCGTCCCGACGATCACATAGCCTGCCGCCAGCGCGCCAAAGGCCCAACGCCAGCCTATCGTGTCGGTAAACACACCGCCCGCCACTTGGCCCAATGACATGCCCAATATAGTGCCGGTCAGGAACCGCGCCAACGTGGTCTGCCGCTGTTCGTAGGGCACGTTGTCGCCAATCCAGGCCATTGACAAGGGCACAATACCTGCCCCGGCCGCACCTGATAACGCCCGGCACACGATCAACATATCCAGGTCGGAAGCCAGCACGGCTCCTGCACTGCCAATGGCGCAGGCAAAGGTTGCGATGGCCACCACGCGAAACTTGCCATAGCGATCGCCCATGGGCCCGAAGAACATTTGCAGCAGGCCATACGCGACCGCAAACGCCGTGACCGTCACGCCCGCCTGTCCCGTCGACGTGCCAAACTCGGCCGCCAGGCGAGGCAACATGGAATCACAGATACGCATGGCGGTGGCGNNGGCGAAAGACGCCAGCGCCAGCAAGAGAATCGATCGGTTTTGAGCGCTTAGAGAGGCCATCCGTGCCGCGTTATGTCCATGTCAGAAACTCACTATGCGGCCCAATACCGCCTTAATCGGGCAAACGATAACCCGGTTGCATCCGCCGTGCCGTGATGACCTGTCCGCCACTGCGCAACTCGCGCAGCGTCAAGCGCGCAGGTTCGGCCTTTTCGAGGCGATAGCGATTCTGATAAATGGGATCCTCGGTATCGACCGGCTCACCATAGGACTTCGTCGTCTGCAAGGTGAGGACACCATCTGCCATTTGCCAGCAACCGGCTTCGCGCAGGCCCGGCCGAATACGTTTACCGACTTTCACTTGCGAGTCATAGGCCATAGAGCCGTCAGCGGCCAACACGATCAGCGCCCGGAAATCGCCGGCCACGCCGCGTGGTCGGGTATTGGATTGCCATGTACCGATCAGTTTGCTGCCCGCCTCGGCGGGCTGGCACTTCACGGCCACCATCCCGGCAGGCTCGGCCAACGCCTGCTCGATCGGAACCGACTTACGCACCGCACACCCAGCCAAAATCAACGCGGCACCCGATACAGCGAGACCGCGATACCACCACACACTCTTCATCACATCCTCGAACTGCGCATATCGCCCGCCTGCGGGGCAAACTAGGCATACACATTTGCAGGTGGGACTCTAATGACGACGGACCAAGGATGCAATGCAGCAATTTCAGGAATGCGGCGTAGAAGCAACAGAGTCTGAAACAATCGTTGAATGCCATCGTATGGCAGCGCGGAAAATAAACAGGGGCAGCTTACGAGACAATAGGTGCTACTTGGGCAGCCATGACCTTGTCCCCTGGCAAACACATCACGTCACAACCGCAAAATGACGGACATGACATGCCACCACACGCGTACCCAACCCGCCCTGCCTCAGGGGCTGCGCCGCATCAGGCAGCGTCCAGCGGTAAACGAAACTCGTGCTTGATCTCGCGCAGCGCCACAATAGTACGCGTTTGGCGAATGCCTGGCAGGTTGAACAGAAAGCGATGCAGAAACCGATCATAGGCCTCGGGGTTCTCCACCAGTATCTTGAGCAAGAAATCGGAATCTCCCGTCACCGCATAGCACTCCAGGATCTCAGGCGCATTGCGTACCGACCGCTCGAAATGCTCCACCGTGGCGGCCGAATGCCGCTCGAGGCTGATTTGCGCAAACATGCATCCCTGCAAACCGACCTTGGTGCGATCAACCTGCGCGGCGTACCCCTGAATCACGCCCGCCGCCTCCAGCGCCTTGACGCGACGCCATACCGGCGCCGTCGACAAGCCCACCAGCTCGGACAATTGCTGTGCCGACGCGCGGCCGTCTTCTTGCAAGGCGCGCAGGATGCCTATGTCGGTCTTGTCCATTTGCCTTTCCTTTTACTCAAAACGAAATGTTTATTTCGAATTATAGGGATTACACGATCCAATAACGCAATAAATCGCCACCCCAGCGCCCCTATCATGATCTTAATGACAAGGAGCGAGCATTATGGACGGTACTCCGCGAGATATCTCCCCGACCGCCGAACCGGCGCTCGACCTGGACTATCAGCTGCAAGACAATCTCACGCGCACAGACGGCCCGGTTTTTCTGACGGGCACCCAGGCGATCGTACGGATACTGATCGCCCAACGCCGCCGAGATCGCGAACACGGGTTGAACACGGCGGGCTTTGTGTCGGGATACCGTGGCTCACCGCTGGGAGGCGTGGATATGGCCATGTGGAAGGCCAAAGCGGTCCTCGACGACCACCAGATTACGTTTCTGCCGGGCATCAACGAGGACATGGCCGCCACCGCCGTCATGGGTACACAGCAAGCCGGCGTGCGTGAAGACCGCAAGGTCGATGGCGTTTTTGCGCTCTGGTACGGCAAAGGCCCCGGCGTGGATCGCGCGGGCGACGCCCTGCATCATGGCACCGCTGCCGGCGCCTCACGCCAGGGTGGCGTGCTCGTCGTGGTCGGCGATGACCATACCGCCGTCTCATCGTCCATTCCGCATGCCAGCGAAGCCTCGCTCATCGGTTGGCAAATGCCGATCGTGCACCCGGCCTCGGTCGACGAATACGAAACCTTTGCGCTGTGGGGTTGGGCGCTATCGCGCTACAGCGGCACCTGGGTGGCGTTCAAAGCCGTGTCGGAAACCATTGAAAGTGGCCAGTCCTATACGCCCGCCTCGACCACGTCTTACGATATGCCGGCCAATCCCGAACTGCCGCCCGAGGCGTTGGAATACACCGCGCGCGACTTTCTGTCGCCCGCAGTCGAACATCGCATGCAAACCCGGATCAAAGCCGTGCGAGCGTTTGCGCGCCGCCATAGCATCGACCGATTGGTCTGCCCCGCACAGCACGCCACGGTGGGCCTGGTCACGGTAGGCAAGGCACACCTGGACGCGATGGAAGCCCTGACCCATCTGGGGATCCATCCGCACGCCGCCGATGGCCCGATCCGCATCTACAGACCCGGCCTGACCTGGCCGCTCGATGCCGAGCGCCTCTATGATTTTGCGCGAGGCCTGTCGCACATCTTGGTCATCGAAGAAAAAGGCGCCGTCGTCGAAAGCCAGATCAAGGATCTGCTCTACAACCGTTCCGAGCGCCCCACTGTGATCGGCAAAACCGATCTGGATGGCGAACCCCTGATTCCCTCAACGGGTCAATTACGTCCGTCGCTGCTGGCCGCTCCGCTAGCTGCGTGGCTGAGCCATGCCGCGGGACTGCGTCACCTGTCTGTCCCCGCGACACTGACCTGTCCAACGCCCCTATCCAATACGGCCGATGGCATGCGACGACGCCCTTACTTTTGTTCGGGCTGCCCGCACAGCACCTCGACTAAAGTCCCCGAAGGCAGTCAGGCGCTGGCCGGTGTGGGGTGCCATTACATGGCGACCTGGATGGATCGCAACACCTCCGGCCTGACGCAGATGGGCGGCGAAGGCGCGGACTGGATCGGGCTCTCTCGCTATATCGAGATGCCGCACGTGTTCCAGAACATGGGGGAAGGCACGTATTACCACTCGGGGTATCTCGCGATCCGGCAAGCCGTCTCGGCACGCGCCCACATTACCTACAAGATCCTGTTTAACGATGCCGTCGCCATGACCGGCGGGCAACCGGTGGACGGACCGATTTCGGTTCCGCAGATATGCCAGCAACTGCGCGGCGAGAACGTCGCGCGCATTGTCGTTACCACCGACGAACCCGACAAATACCAAGGCGTCGCGTTGCCAACGGGCGTCACCGTGCACCATCGACGCGAACTCGATGCGCTGCAACGTGAGTTGCGTGACACCGCGGGCGTCACCGTCTTGATTCACGATCAGACCTGTGCCGCCGAAAAACGCCGGCGTCGCAAGAAACAGCAGTTCCCCGACCCGGCGCGGCGCTTGTTTATCAACAGCGCCGTGTGCGAAGGCTGCGGCGATTGTGGCGTGCAGTCCAACTGCCTGTCGATCGTGCCAATGGAGACGCCCTACGGCCGCAAACGCGCCATCGACCAGTCCAGTTGCAATAAGGATTACGCCTGCGTCGAAGGCTTCTGCCCAAGCTTTGTGTCCGTGATGGGAGGCAAACTCCGGCAACGATCCGCGCGCACCCCAAGCACATCCGATGCCCCGGCCCGCCCGTCATCCGGCACCGCGACGGCCGACTGGCGCCATCACCTGGCGGCATTACCCATGCCCGCCATCGAACCGCCTGCGCACCCCTACCGCCTGCTGGTCGCCGGCATGGGCGGCACCGGGGTGATTACCATCGGTGCCATCGTATCCATGGCCGCGCACCTGCAAGGCTTGTCTGCCTCGGTGCTGGATCTGACCGGACTGGCACAAAAAGGCGGCGCGGTCATCAGCCATATTCGGCTTGCACCCAAACAAGCCGCGGATGGTCCGGTACGATTGGACTGGCAACAAGCGGATGCCGCGATTTTGTGTGACCCGGTTGCCGCCACCTCGCCCGACGCATTGGGTGCCTTGCGCCACCAACACACACGAGCCGTCGTCAATCTCTACGTCGCACCGGTCTCCGAGTTCACGCGCCAACCCGATGCCGCGCTACAGCCCGACGCCCTGCTTGCCAAGATTCACCATGCGGTCGGCGCCACGCACACGGCCGCGCTCGATGCCCACCACGCCGCACAAACGCTATTCGGCGATAGCATCCTGTCAAATATGTTCATGCTGGGCTATGCATGGCAGTGCAATCATGTGCCGCTCTCGCACGCGGCGCTGGTCCGCGCCATCGAACTGAACGGCGTCGCCATACAAGCCAACCGCGATGCTTTCGAGGCCGGCCGATTAGCCGCACATCACCCCAAAGCGCTGGAAGCCGCACTGCGCCCGGCGGGGCAAGTGATCCAACTGCACGTCCCGGAGTCCTTTGATCGCGTCGTGGCACGACGCGTTCGTGACCTGACCGCCTATCAAAATGCCGATTATGCGCGCGAGTATCTGCAATGGGTCGAGCGCGTTGCGCAACGCGAACGCGAACTGCTCCCCTCGACGCGACCACCCCGACTGGCTATGGCGGTCGCGCGCAATCTGTTCAAACTGATGGCGTACAAGGATGAATACGAGGTTGCGCGGCTTTACACCGATGGCACGTTTCAGCAGCAATTGCGCGAGCAATTTGAAGGCGATTACACCTTGCGTTTCCATATGGCCCCGCCGCTGCTGGCACGCAAGGACCCCCGCACCGGCGTCCCTCGCAAGATCGCCATGGGGCCCATGACGTTGACCGCCCTGCGGGTCCTTGCGCGTGGCAAGAGCCTGCGTGGTACGTGGCTGGATCTGTTCGGCCGCAGCGCCGAAAGACGCGAGGAGCGCGCGTTGATCGACCAGTACCGCCAAATCATCGAGACACTGCTCGAACATCTCACGGCCGCCAATCTGGCCCAGGCAGCCAGAATCGCCGCCCTACCCGACCAAATTCGCGGCTTTGGACACGTCAAGTCAGCCAACGTGGCCAAATACCGCGCTGCACTGCAACAAGAAATGCAACACTACGGCCCGCAAGCGGCTACGGAGATTTTGCGGCGCAAGCGCGCGTAAAATAGTAAGTGAGAGCAAACACTACGCCGTATGCGCCTGATTGACGCGTCGTACGCATTTTGTCACGAATTATTCATACTCCCTCTGTCACTTCTTCTTGTCTCAATTGCCATTTGATTACTAGAATTAGTGCAAGACGAGGGGTGGTACACTATATATAGTGGTCAAAAGCCAGTGTGGATTGCCTTCCGCCGAGCGTAATCGGGCGTATGCCCTGCGCAGCTAGACCCTCAAACATTCAGATACATTCAGCATCCGGCACGGGGCCTCCCGTGCTCTTTCACGTTATTTCCACAGGAGCTTCCATGCAGACAACGATCGCCTCTGTGACCCGGCCCTCCGCCGTGCCGCCCACCAATCCCGAATCCCCTGCAGACGCCAACGGCGGACAATGGGCCAGCTATAACGTCATTCGCCGCAATGGCTCGGTCGTCGGTTTCGAACCCGGCAAGATCGCCATCGCCATGACCAAAGCGTTCCTGGCAGTCAATGGTGGCCAGGGCGCCGCGTCGGCGCGCGTACGCGAACTCGTCGAAACGCTGACCACCCAATCCGTCAACGCCCTGGTGCGCAACCGCCCGAATGGCGGCACCTTTCATATTGAAGACATCCAGGATCAGGTCGAGCTGGCATTGATGCGCTCGGGTGAGCATGACGTCGCACGCGCCTATGTGCTGTACCGCGAAAAACGCTCACAAGAACGCGCCGCCTCGCAAGTGCAAGATCATGCCGCCGCCCCCGCCCAAGACGAGGAAAGCCACCTGAACGTGGTGGACAACGGCGTGCGCCGGCCGCTCAGCCTGATCTCTCTGCGCACCACCATCGAAGCGGCTGGCGAAGGCTTGAGCGAATTCATCGACGCCGAAGCCATCCTGAAAGAAACCGTCAAGAACCTGTACGACGGCATCCCCGTCGACGAGGTCTTCAAGTCCGCGATCCTGTCCGCGCGCGCGCTTGTCGAAAAAGACCCGGCCTATAGTCAAGTCACGGCACGTCTGCTGCTGCACACGATCCGCAAGGAAGTCCTGGGCGAAGAAGTCTCGCAAGCCGACATGGCGACCCGCTATGCCGAGTATTTCCCTACCTTCATCCAGCGCGGTATCGAAGGCGGCCTGCTCGACGCCAAGTTGGGCAGCTACGACTTGCCGCGTATCGCCGCCGCGCTGGACGCACGCCGCGACCTGCAGTTCGGCTACCTCGGCCTGCAAACGCTGTACGACCGCTACTTCCTGCACATCCGCGGCACCCGCATCGAACTGCCCCAGGTATTTTTCATGCGCGTCGCCATGGGCCTGGCTCTGCGCGAAGCCGATCGCGAAGCACGCGCCATCGAGTTCTATGAAATCTTGTCGTCCTTCGACTTCATGAGCTCGACGCCCACGCTGTTCAACTCGGGCACCTTGCATTCGCAATTGTCGTCGTGCTACCTGACGACCGTGTCTGATGACCTGGAAGGCATCTACGACGCCATCAAAGAAAACGCCCTCCTGGCCAAATACGCCGGAGGCCTGGGCAACGACTGGACGCCTGTGCGCGCCCTGCGTAGCCACATCAAAGGTACCAACGGCGAAAGCCAAGGCGTTGTGCCGTTCCTCAAGGTCGTCAACGACACCGCTGTCGCCGTGAACCAGGGTGGCAAGCGTAAAGGCGCTGTGTGCACGTATCTGGAATCGTGGCACCTGGACATCGAGGAATTCCTCGAACTGCGCAAGAACACCGGTGACGAGCGCCGTCGCACGCACGACATGAACACGGCCAACTGGATTCCCGACCTGTTCATGAAGCGTGTCATGGAAAACGGCGAATGGACGCTGCTCTCGCCGTCCGACTGCCCCGACCTGCACGATAAGTACGGCAAGGCTTTCGAAGAAGCCTATCTGGGCTACGAAGCCAAGATCGCCCGCGGCGAACTGAAGCTCTTCAAGAAGATGCCCGCCGTGTCGCTATGGCGCAAAATGCTGTCGATGCTGTTCGAAACCGGCCACCCGTGGATCACGTTCAAAGATCCGTGCAACATCCGCTCGCCGCAACAACACATCGGTGTGGTGCACAGCTCGAACCTCTGCACCGAGATCACGCTGAACACCAACGATTCGGAAATCGCCGTGTGCAACCTGGGTTCGGTCAACTTGGTCGCTCACATGAAACCCACGGCAACCGGTGGTTTCGAACTCGATCACGACAAGATCAAGCGCACGGTCGACACCGCGATGCGCATGCTCGACAACGTGATCGACATCAACTATTACGCCGTCAAGAAAGCCAAGGATTCGAACGAGCGTCATCGCCCCGTTGGCATGGGCATCATGGGCTTTCAGGATTGCCTGCACATGATGCGCGTTCCTTATGCATCGCAAGCCGCTGTCGAATTTGCTGATCGCTCGATGGAAGCCATCTGCTATCACGCCTACTCGGCATCGAACAAACTCGCACAAGAACGTGGTCACTATCCTTCATACGAAGGCTCGTTGTGGTCGCGCGGCATCTTGCCGCAAGACACGATTGCGATGTTGCGTGATGAACGCGGTGGTCATGTCGAAGTCGATAACTCGAGCACACTTGATTGGGATACGTTGCGCGCAAGCATCAAAGAACACGGCATGCGCAACTCCAACTGCATCGCAATCGCCCCAACAGCGACAATTTCCAATATCATTGGTGTATCTGCGTGCATTGAACCTACTTACCAGAACTTGTACGTCAAATCGAATCTCTCCGGCGAGTTCACGGTCGTTAACGATTATCTCGTTCGTGACCTGAAGAAACTCGGTCTCTGGGACGAAGTCATGGTCGCCGACCTCAAGTACTTCGACGGCAGCCTGTCCCGTATCGATCGCGCGCCTTCCGAACTTCGCGAACTCTACGCCACTGCGTTCGAAGTCGAACCGCACTGGCTGGTCGAGTGCGCATCGCGTCGCCAGAAATGGATCGATCAAGCACAATCGCTCAACATCTACATGGCGGGCGCGTCGGGCAAGAAGCTGGACGACACCTACAAGCTGGCATGGCAGCGTGGCCTGAAGACCACCTACTACCTGCGCACGCTCGGCGCCACCAGCGCTGAAAAATCCACGGGCCGTGGCGGCGAGTTGAACGCTGTCAGCAATGGCCAGACGACTGCGGTAGTCGCTGCGGCAGCTACTGCTTTGCCGGAACCCGAAGTTCTCGGGGCGGTTTGCACGATGCGTCCAGGTGATCCTGGTTTCGAAGAATGCGAAGCCTGCCAGTAATCACCACCGCTTCCGGAGAATTCATTCATGCTTAATTGGGAAAACGACAACCTCGCAACGCAACCGGCGCAATCGCCCGCTCCCGCAGCGGGCGGGCAAGCCGTGCGCCCGGCCACGGGTGCGTTCGCCGATTCGGCGTTGCCGCCTGCGGTCGCAGCCGCCGCGGCAGCACCAGCGAGCGATACCGCCACGGCGCATCGCGTCAAGGCCGCAGACAAGCGCATCATCAATGGCGAGACCGACGTTAATCAGTTGGTGCCGTTCAAATACAAATGGGCTTGGGAAAAATACCTGGCCACTTGCTCCAACCACTGGATGCCGCAAGAGGTCAACATGTCGCGCGATATCGCGCTTTGGAAAAACCCTAACGGGCTGACCGAAGACGAACGCCGCATCGTCAAGCGCAACCTGGGTTTCTTCGTCACGGCCGACTCGTTGGCCGCGAACAACATCGTACTGGGCACCTATCGCCACATCACCGCGCCTGAGTGCCGCCAGTTCCTGCTGCGCCAGGCATTCGAAGAAGCCATCCACACGCACGCTTATCAGTACATCGTCGAAAGCCTCGACCTGGACGAATCCGAGATCTTCAATGCCTACAACGAAGTCCCTTCGATTCGCGCCAAAGACCAGTTCCTGATTCCGTTCATCGATGCCATCGCTGATCCCAACTTCAAAACGGGCACGCCCGAAGCCGATCAAACACTGCTGAAGTCGTTGATCGTGTTTGCGTGCCTCATGGAAGGCCTGTTCTTCTATGTTGGGTTCACGCAGATTCTGGCGCTAGGCCGTCAGAACAAAATGACGGGTGCAGCGGAACAGTACATGTACATCCTGCGTGATGAATCCATGCACTGCAGTTTCGGTATTGACCTGATCAACACCGTCAAACTGGAAAATCCGCACTTGTGGACGCCGGAATTTCGCGAAGAAATTCGCGCATTGTTCCAAAAGGCGGTAGAACTCGAGTACGCTTACGCCGAAGACACGATGCCGCGTGGTGTGTTGGGATTAAATGCACCTATGTTTAAATCCTACTTACGCTTCATCGCAAATCGCCGCTGCCAACAAATCGGCATCGAGCCGTTGTACCCACAGGAAGAAAATCCCTTCCCGTGGATGGCAGAAATGATCGACCTCAAAAAGGAACGCAACTTTTTCGAAACACGCGTAATTGAATACCAGACTGGCGGCACGCTCAGCTGGGAATGACGCACATAGGACCATCGCGCACTGTGGCTTTGCACGATGATCCGATGAAAGCTCCGTCGGCCAGGTATTCGAATACGCATTACCAAGCAGTAGGCAACCTGAGAAGGTTGCCTACTGGCGCCATTTGAGATGGCTCGCGAGATTGCGGGGGCCATATCAAATGGCTGTGCCGAATTCATTAGCGCAAACCGTAGTAGCTGTCGCCCGCAGGGACAGCGGCATGCGCCGATGAATAGCCCGGGCATGCTTCGTTAATAAACGGGGCATTGCACGGGTTCACGTTCTGGGACCCCTGAACTTAAGGAGCATAACCATGGCAACAGCCAAGAAAGCCGTCAAGAAAGCGGTGAAGAAAGTCGCAGCCAAGAAGGCCCCGGCTAAGAAAGCCCCGGCCAAAAAGGCCGTAAAGAAAGTCGCAGTGAAAAAAGTCGCGGCAAAGAAAGTCGCAGCCAAGAGACCGGCTGCGAAAAAAGCCGTGAAGAAAGTCGTTGCGAAAAAAGCGGCCAAGAAAGCCGTCAAAAAAGTCGTTGCTAAAAAAGCAGTCAAGAAAGCCGTCAAAAAAGCCGTCGCTAAAAAAGCAGTAGCCAAAAAGGCCGTTGCTAAAAGAGCACCGGCCAAGAAAGCGGTAGCCAAGAAAGCCGTTGCTAAGAAGGCCGTTGCCAAAAAAGCACCGGCCAAAAAAGCAGCAGCCAAGAAAGCGGTTGCTAAAAAGGCCGTTGCTAAAAAGGCAGTTGCTAAAAAAGCACCCGCCAAGAAAGCAGTAGCCAAGAAAGCAGTAGCCAAGAAAGCAGTTGCTAAAAAAGCCGTTGCCAAAAAAGCACCGGCCAAAAAAGCGGCTGCCAAGAAGCCTGCTGCCAAACCGTCCGCTGCTGCGGCGCAAGGCGCAAAAACCACTGTGAATCCCGCCGCGTCGTGGCCCTTCCCGACGGGTGGCCGTCCGTAATACGGGCGGAGTCGTTCACTGCAGTACCCTCAAAGCCGCCCGGCTTCGGCCTGGCGGCTTTTTGCGTTGCCTGTCGCGATACGCACGCCATGATCATGTGGTCATGCGACAATTAAAATCATTCTCTTTGGCGACTGTTCACACATGCTCGGCGATATTCTCCGCTTTCTGTTCGAAATCACCTTTACGCTGTTTGGCGCCGCGCTGATTGCCCGCGCCTGGATCCACGCCGTACGGCTACACCCCTTTAATCCGCTGGCACGAGGTATCTATCAGTTCACCAACTGGCTGATCCTGCCCATCCGCAAGCTCATCCCCTCTGGCAACGCCATCGACTGGCCCAGCTTGGTAGGGGCGTGGCTCACTGCCCTGCTCTATTTGATCTTGATGTGGCTGGTTTCTATGGGTGCGCTGATCCCGGCCGCGATGCTGCCCGCCGCATTGGGAACATCACTGTTGATGGTGGTCAAGTGGGCACTGAACCTGATCATCTGGCTGACCCTGCTACAAGCGGTGCTGTCATGGATCAGTCCCTTGTCGCCCTTGATGCCCCTGTTGCAGACGCTGACCGCCCCCATGCTGGAGCCCATTCGCCGCATTTTGCCCCGGCGCTCGGCCATCGATTTTTCACCGCTGGTGTTGTTGATTCTGGCGCAAATCGTATTAATGATGCTGTCTCGCCTGACCTTCAGCTTGCTGGGTATCTAATCCCAATGCTAAACGCCCATCCGAGGATGGGCGTTTAAGGGTACCTGCCGCTGTCGGTTATCCGTGATCAGGGCGAAGCGGACGGATCAATCCTGGCCGCTTCACACCTGACTGAACGCGAACAACGCAAATCAATAGGGCGTCACGCGAGTGGGGCCGGCGCCACTGATCACCTGCACGCGCTGACCCACGCTGATCGGCACATCGGCTTCTTGGGCGACCACGCGGGTTTCGCCGTTATCCAGATGCACGGTGATCTCCAGGCCAGAAGCCCGAGCGGCACGGTTTTCGACAGCATTACCTGCCAACGCGCCTAGCAGAGCGCCCCCCACCGTCGCCAGTGCACGGCCCGTACCGCCGCCGACTGCGTTGCCGGCTACGCCACCTAGCGCGCCACCCGCAATCATGCCGACGCCACTGGACTTGGATTCTTCGATGGTGATGGGGCGTACGCTGGTCACCGTGCCATTGCGCACGATCTGCTCGCGTTGCGCCTGATCGTAGTTATACACAGAGCTGGAAGCGCTGTGATTGGCACATCCGCCCAACACAGCCATCGACGTGACAACGGCAGCCACCGCCAGCCAACGGCCAGTACGAGGCGCGAGAACAGAAGTGGATAAATTTTGGCTCATGTGGACTCCTTGGTCGGTAACCACGATTCTATGTTACGGATAATACTCCGGCCCGGACAAGAAAAAATGGGCACGAAACACCATGCAACTTTTTTAACCTAGGCTGGCAGGCCAATACCGTACGCTGCCCGCAGCTGGGCATCAATCTCGCCTCGGCTGGGCGCGTGATTCTGAGGGCCACGCGAGGCGATCTTGATAGATCCCATCACGTTTGCCAAGCGACAACTGTCCAACCAGCTCCAACCTTGGGTTAAACCATACAACAAACCCGCGCGATGCGAGTCGCCGCAACCTGTCGGATCGACCACCGCAGCGGCCTGCACGGGAGGCACCTGCATCGTAGCCCCGTCCGTCAACAGCGTCGACCCTTCGGCGCCACGGGTGACGACCACGGCCTGCAATTGCGAAGCAATCTGCGCCATACTGCGGCCAGTCCGCTGCTCGACAATGCCGGCCTCGTAATCGTTGACCGTCAACACTTGAGCCAAGCCCAGCATACGATCCAGATCGGCCCCGTCAAACAAAGGCATCGCCTGGCCCAAATCAAAAACGAACGGAATGCCTGCGGCATGCAGACGCTCGGCATGTGCGAACATGCCGGCCTTGGAGTCGGGCGCCACAATCGCCCAGGCGGCCGTGGCTCCCGTCAGATCGTTTTGGGCCGACAGCTCCATCGCCCCGGGATGAAAAGCCGCGATCTGGTTGTCATCCAGATCGGTCGTGATGAAACACTGCGCAGTGAAAGTACCGGGCATGACGCGCAAACGCGACGTGTCGATCTGCAGCGTGCGAAAGCGCTCGAGATAGTCCGTCGCATCTTCGCCCACGGTGGCCACCGGCACCGGCTGGCCACCCAACAATTTCAGGTTGTAGGCGATATTGCCCGCGCAACCGCCAAACTCCTTGCGCATCTTGGGGACGAGGAACGACACGCTAAGCGACTGGATACGATCGGGCAGCATGTGCTCTTTAAAACGCCCCTCGAAAACCGCAATGGTATCGAACGCCATCGAACCACACACCAGAACAGAAGCCGTCATGCCTGTCATCCTTCAGGGAAAAAACTTATGGAGTTGAAAGCCGTTGACATGTGCGCCGGCTATTTCGATAGGAACCGCAATATTCAGCTCGGCGCCGGGTTCAAAGGGCCGATCGGCCTGATCCGCGGGCAAATAGTCCGAGGGTAGCAAGACCTTGCGTATCACCACGGTATCGGAAAGATCGGACAGGTCCAGTCGCAGCGCAGGCCACTGCTGCGGCTGATCATACTGATTACGTAGCGACGCACGCAGCACCAGCACGCTGCGGCCATTCTCCGGAGCACCCGCCCGGCCCCGCGGCGGCTGCAATGACGAAGACGTGATCGCGATATCTTTGATGCGTCGGGGATAACCGATTTTGCAGCCCAACGGCTCGCAAAGGCGCTCGAGCGTGGGGCGTAGCTCAGGCGACATACCGGCGATGGCCGAGCGGTAGACAAAAATCAACTGAGCGGCCAGCACCAGCAACCCGATGACACACGCGTAACCCCACAAGCTACGCAAGAAGGAGCGACGCGCCTGGTGATCCGGGTCCAGAAACTCGGGAGGCGTGCGGCCGACATCGGTCTCGCCGTGATAGCGCGTGCGCGCCTCACCCAGAATAACGGGAGTATTCTCGTCGCGATCTTCGTGATCACGGGCGTGGTAGCTGACGCGCGCGTGCTCATCGTCGNCGGCGCCGACGGCGTCACAATGATCGTCGGCATCGCGATGATCGGCATCCGCGTCATCGCCAACGTAGCGCTCGCCAACGTAGCGCTCGCCAACGTAGCGCTCGCCAACGTAGCGCTCGTCGACGTAATGCTTGTCGACGTAATGCTTGTCGACGTCGTGTTCGTCCAGGTCGTGTTCGCCTCGGCCGTGTTCATCTTCGGCGTCGTCCGGTTCGTCGACGGCGCGCGTGTCAGCGGCGGCACTCGGGCCGCTGCCGGGATGCGTCGTGCGGGCCGTGACATAGGGATCATCCGCCTCAAGCTCATCGCTATCGTCTTGCTCGATCGTCTCACCCAGGTAGGGATCTTGCCTGGCGATGTGAGATCGCCCTCGCAGTACGGCCGGCGACGCCGACGCGGCGGGCGCGGCAATAAACGGCTCGGACGGAGGGCCGGAGGGCGCCGTCAGGACAACGGGCGTCTCGAGAATATCGGGATCCTTCGATACCAGGAGAGACTCGGGGATAGCGGGCTCTCCGGATACCTGGAAAGGCTTGGGGGTATCGGGTCCTCTGGATGCCTGGAGAGACTCCGGGATAGGAGGGGCCTTGGATACCTGGGGGGTCTCGGGCAAGACGGAAGGAGTCGAATCCGCTGGCGCAACGTCTGTGCTTTCGAGACGCTCGGGAATCTGTGCGACCAGGCAAGCGCGACCGTCGAACACGGTCGCNCACTCTCCACAGCGCACCAAACCATTACGTACCCGCAATTGATCAGGCACGACCTTGAATGTAATGCTGCATTGCGGGCAGCGAGTGGTCATGGCCATGAAGCTCTCCCCGATTGGTGGTGCCTCAGGCCTTGCGCCCGTGCAGACAAACCCAGCCATCCCGGGATTGCCATACCGACATCGTCAACCAGGGCGCATACGCCGCGGCGACTTCTTCGGCCTGGCGTTCCAGCACGCCTGACAACACCAATTGGCCGCCCGGCGCCACACGTCCCGCCAGCATGGGAGCCAACACTTTGAGGGGGTTAGACAAAATATTGGCCACAACGACTTGATAAGCCCCATCGTTCAAGCCATCGGGCAGCAACGCCTGTAACTGTACCTGATTGATCTGGGCGTTGTCGGCTGTCGATTGCACCGCCTGGGGATCAATATCGACCGCATCCGTCGGGCCCGCACCTAATTTACGGGCCGCAATGGCCAAAATGCCCGAACCACAACCATAGTCGAGCACCGTCGCTCCTGCCGGCAACTCGGCCTCTAGCCAGGCCAGGCACAAGTGCGTGGTGGGATGGCTGCCGGTACCAAAGGCCAAGCCGGGGTCCAATTCGATATGGATGGCGTCGTCGGCAAGCGTCTCGGCGGCCGAAACAGCCGGATCGTCACGGTGCCAGCTAGGCACGATCCAGATACGCTCGCCGATGTGAATCGGGCCGAACTGCGACTGCGTCAGCCGCACCCAGTCGGCATCGGGCACCTCGCGCAGCGACCAACCGCCCAACTGAATGGGATCCAGCCCCGCCTCGGCGGTAGCTTGCTCGTAGATCTGGGCCGGATCGGCGCCATCGGGCAGCAACGCGACCACGCGATTGCGATCCCAGGCCTGCACGTCGGGCTCGGTGCCGGGCTCGCCAAACAAGGGACGCTCGGCGTCGGTGCCCAAGTCGGCATCCTCGACGGACACGGACAAGACGCCGGCTTCGAGCAGTGCCTCGGAGAGTGCCTCGGCCTGCGCCTCAAGGCAATGAAGGACGAGTTCACGCATGACGATGTATTCCGGCAAAAGCGGGCCCGAAGGCCCGCCTGGCATCAAGGGCGCTGGGCCAGCTTGTGCTCAAGATAATGAATGCTGGTGCCGCCTTCGATAAAGCGGGCGTCCTGCAATAATTCGCGATGCAGAGGAATGTTGGTGGAAATGCCTTCCACCACCATTTCAGACAGCGCGGTACGCATACGCGCCAGCGCCTGTTCGCGCGTATCGCCATACGTGATGACCTTGGCGATCATGGAGTCGTAGTTAGGCGGTACGAAATAGCCGTTGAACACGTGCGAATCAATGCGCACCCCAGGGCCACCCGGCGTATGCCAGTTGGTGATACGGCCCGGGCTGGGAACGAAGCGGAACGGGTCTTCGGCGTTGATACGACATTCGATGGAGTGGCCCTTGAATGCGATATCACGCTGACGCAGCAGGAATTTTTCGCCCGCGGCAATCAAAATCTGCTGCTGTACCAGGTCGATCCCGGTGATGAACTCGGTCACTGGGTGTTCGACCTGAATACGCGTGTTCATTTCGATGAAATAGAACTCACCGTTTTCGTACAGGAACTCGAACGTACCCGCGCCCCGGTAGCCCATCTTGCGGCAGGCGTCGGCGCAACGATCGCCGATACGCTCGATCAAGCGGCGGGCAATGCCGGGCGCCGGAGCTTCTTCGATGACCTTTTGGTGGCGGCGCTGCATGGAGCAGTCACGCTCGCCCAGCCAGACCGCATTGCGACCGCCGTCGGCCAGCACCTGGATCTCTACGTGGCGAGGATTCTCGAGGAATTTCTCCATGTAGACTTCGGGATTGTTGAACGCCGCGCCGGCTTCGGAACGAGTCATCGCCACGGCATTGAGCAGGGCGGCCTCGGTATAGACCACGCGCATCCCACGGCCACCACCACCACCGGCGGCCTTGATGATCACCGGATAGCCGACGTCGCGCGCCGCGCTCAGGATTTCCTGGGGATCGTCGGACAACGCACCTTCGGAACCGGGCACGACCGGCACACCGGCCTCGATCATGGAGCGCTTGGCGCTGACCTTGTCGCCCATCAAACGGATGGTGTCCGGACGCGGTCCGATGAATACAAAGCCGCTTTTCTCGACACGCTCGGCAAAATCGGCGTTTTCGGACAGGAACCCATAGCCCGGATGGATGGCTTCGGAGTCAGTGACCTCAGCTGCCGAGATAATGGCCGGCATGCTCAGGTAGCTTTCGCGCGAGGGGGCCGGCCCGATACATACGGACTCATCGGCCAGGCGTACGTATTTGGCGTCGCGGTCGGCCTCGGAGTGCACGACCACCGTCTTGATGCCGAGCTCGCGACAAGCGCGTTGAATACGCAGCGCAATCTCGCCACGGTTGGCGATCAGGATTTTTTCAAACATATGCGCAATTAGCCAATGACAAACAGCGGTTGACCGTATTCGACGGGCTCGCCGTTTTCGACGAGGATCTCTTTAATGACGCCGGACTTGTCGGCCTCAATCTCGTTGAGCAGCTTCATGGCTTCGATAATGCACAGCGGATCGCCTTCTTTGACGGACTGGCCGACATCGATGAAAGGCCCGGCACCAGGATTGGGCGCACGATAGAAGGTACCGACCATGGGCGCCTTGACGACGTGACCTTGCAACACCGGGGCCGCCTCGGCGGCCGGCGCGGCACTGGCGGGCGCGGCCGGGGCAGGCGCCGCGGCACCCGCCTCGGGAGCGTGGTAAGCCACCGGTTGCAGCGTCTGCGAGAACTTGACGATACGAACCTTGCCTTCGCCTTCGGTGATTTCAAGCTCGGCGATGCCTGATTCCGCCACCAGGTCGATCAGGGTCTTGAGTTTTCGGAGATCCATAGAAGCTGCTTCCCGATTAATGTTGTCAGCGCGTCTTCATCAAAGTCGCGCTGCATCGTATGTGTATATGAGATAAGTGAAAATACTGAGACTGCGATGCCGCATCAAGACTAGCGAATGCAACGTTGACTAGTGCCGTGCCGCATAACGCACTGCCGCCTCGTAGCCATCAACGCCCAGGCCGCTGATCATGCCCACAGCCAGATCGGACAGGTAAGAATGCTGCCGGAATGACTCGCGTTTATACAGGTTCGACAAATGTACTTCAATAAAAGGAATTGCAACCGCTGCCAAGGCGTCCCGCAAGGCGACGCTGGTATGCGTGTAAGCCCCCGCATTGATGACGATAAAGTCGGTGCCATCCTGGCGGGCCGCCTGAACACGGTCGACCAATGCGCCTTCGTGATTGCTTTGCCATGCGGTCAGTCCCGCACCCAATTGCGCGGCCAGCGCTTCCAGCCCCTGATTGATCTCAGTCAGCGTCAGACTGCCGTAAATATGGGGTTCGCGTGAACCCAGCAGGTTCAGGTTGGGGCCATGCAATACCAGGATGTGTTGCGCCATAAGGATCGCGCCAGAGACTAGCCGAAATGTCGGCAAAACTATCGATAAACCGCCTTTTTACGCCTATCCGCACTATTTGTCCAACAATCATCATAAAGTAACGCATGAAGATGGACCGGGAAATGCGCAATCAAGCAGCGGCAAGTGTACTCAATGTACGGTCAAGATCGTCGAATTGTATCTGACCTAGTATTTTACGGTTAACACCGCCATTTGCGTCGAAAATCAAGGTAAATGGCAGCCCCCCGGCCGGGTTACCCAGCGTGCGTAAAGTATCTATCGCACCCGGCCCCATGACCAGCAGTGGGTAGGACACTGGCACTTTTTGCAGAAATTGCCGCATGTTTTCGACTTTATCGACGCCAATGCCGACAAATTGGATGCCGGCGTATTTTTCTTGCAAAGCCTGCAGTTCGGGCATCTCTTTCACGCAAGGTGCGCACCAGGTTGCCCAAAAATTGACCACCATCGGGCGCCCCTGCCACTGAGCCAGGGTATGTGGCTTGCCCTCCAGATCCGGCAAGGACAGGGCACGCAAGGCGGCCACCGGATCCGCGGCACCAGGCTCGGCGGGCGGCGGATGGCCCCATTCACGATAGGCAAAGCCACCGGCGGCCATGGCAGCGACGGCCGCGCCTGCGTAGAGAAATAGACGACGGTTCATGGCCCGATCATAACCGCAGACGACGACACATACCGGCCTGCCTCTACAATGCGCGCAGGAGAATATTCATGCATCTGCACATCCTTGGTATTTGCGGCACATTCATGGGGGGACTTGCGCTCATTGCGCGGGCCGCCGGGCATCGCGTCACAGGTTGCGACACGGCAGTTTATCCGCCCATGAGCACCCAGTTGGCCGAGCAAGGCATCGAACTGATTGAGGGCTATGGCGCAGACCAGATGGCGCTCGCTCCCGACCTGTACGTGATCGGCAATGTCGTCACCCGTGGCAACCCGCTGATGGAAGCCATTCTTAACGCAGGTGCGCCCTATGTCTCGGGGCCACAATGGCTTGGCGACCATATTCTGCCCGGCGCCCACGTGCTTGCGGTCGCCGGCACGCACGGCAAAACCACCACCAGCGCGATGCTGGCCTGGGTCCTCGAGGCCACCGGCCAACGGCCGAACTTCCTGATTGGCGGCGTGGCGCACGACCTCAAGGTCTCGGCGCGCTACGACCCGGCGGTACGTCCTTTTGTGATTGAGGCCGATGAGTACGACACGGCGTTCTTCGACAAGCGTTCGAAATTCGTGCATTACCGTCCGCGCACCGCTATCTTGAATAATCTGGAATACGATCACGCAGACATCTTCCCCGATCTGGCGGCGATCGAAACGCAGTTTCATCATTTGGTGCGTACTATTCCCAGCCTGGGCCGCGTCATCGTGCCCACCGGCAGTGAAGCCCTGGATCGTGTGATCGCACGCGGATGCTGGTCGGAGACCATGAGTTTTGGCGCCGATGGCGCCTGGCAAGCCGGCCCGGTGGACGCGCAAGGCGCCTTTGAAGTGCTGCGTGATGGGCAGCCGCTCGGCACGGTACGATGGTCGCTCGGCGGAGAACACAATCGTCTGAACGCCCTGGCGGCGCTGGCCGCGGCCGAGCATGCCGGCGTCAGCCCCATCGATGGCATCAACGCGCTCAGCCGGTTTGGCGGCGTCAAACGACGCATGGAGTTACGCGGCACCATCCATGACATCAAGGTCTACGATGATTTCGCCCACCATCCCACGGCGATCGAGACCACGCTGGAGGGCTTACGCCGACAAGTCGGCCAGGCACGCATCCTGGCGGTCTTGGAACCCCGTTCGAACACAATGAAGCTCGGCGCCATGGCCGCACGCCTGCCCGAGTCGCTGCGCCTGGCCGACCAGGTATTCTGCTTTGGCGCGCGCAGCGGCAAGCACGCGTTGGGCTGGAACCCTGACGAGGTCCTTGCTCCCTTGGGCGAGCGAGCGAGCAGCTACGACGACCTGGACGCGCTAGTCCGCGCCGTCGTCCAGGCGGCCCGCCCCGGCGATAACGTGCTGGTCATGAGCAACGGTGGCTTTGGCGGGGTGCATGGCAAGCTGCTCGATGCGCTGGCCCGGCAAAACGGCGCCCCTGTCCCGGACGCAAACGTATCATGATCCTGTACCTGCACGGCTTTCGCTCCTCGCCTGACTCGTTCAAAGCACGCCTGATGGCCCAGACCCTGGCCGAGCGCGGCTTGGCAAGCGAACGCGACTGGCAATGCCCCCAATTGCCCGCCAGCCCCAAGGCGGCGATGGCGCTGGCGATGAGCCTGGCGCATCGTCAATTAGCAACGGCGACGTCCCCCCGCGCCCTGACCGTTATTGGGTCATCGTTGGGGGGCTACTATGCCACGTGGCTCGCCGAGCAATTAGACTGCAAGGCCGTGCTGCTCAATCCTGCCGTTCACGCCCCGCGCGATTTGGCCACACAGGTGGGCCAGCACCGCATGTATCATTCCGACGCGCCATTCGAGTTCCGGGCGGAGTATGTGGATGAGCTGGCCGCCGCGCAGGTGGCCGCCATCACTCGGCCCGAACGCTATTTCCTGATCGCGGCCACAGGCGACGAAGTCCTGGACTGGCGCGAAATGCGTGACTGTTACACGGGCTGCCGTCAGCGGATTGTGCCGGGTAGCGACCATGGGTTGTCGGACTTTGCGCAGTGGCTGCCCGAGGTGCTGGATTTCGCTCAAACGGATTCAAACTCAATTAATTAGCCCCCCACTCTGGCGGGCCTGCGCGACTATCGCGCCCTCGATGGACTGATTATGTACGTGTTTTACGAAGAAGACGGCGGCTTCAAGGCTGGCAATATCATGTCGGAAACCGACGCCAGCCTGCAGGTGGAGTCGGAATCTGGCAAGCGCAGCAAGCTCAAGCGCGCCAACGTCCTGTTTACGTTTTCCGATCCCGCGCCCAGCGCTCTGCTCAACCAAGCCGCAGAGGACGCCGAGGCCCTGGACCTGCAGTTTCTGTGGGAATGCGCGCCACAGGAAGACTTCGACTCGGCCACACTCGCCGCCGACTATTTCGGTCATGCCCCCAGCGCGGTCGAACGCGCGGCTCTGCTGATGCGCCTGCACGGCGCACCGGCCTATTTTCATCGACGCGGTAAAGGCACCTATCGCCCTGCCCCGCCCGATATCCTGGCGGCCGCCCTGGCCGCGCTGGAAAAGAAGCAGAAGCAGGCCGAACAGCAGCAACATTGGGTGGACGAAATGGCCGAGGGCCGCCTGCCCGAGGAAATCGCCCAGATTGCCGAAACGCTGCTGATCCGGCCGGACAAGAACAGCATGCCCTGGAAGGCGTTGGACGCAGCATGCGCCCGCCTGCACAAGAGCCCCGACCGGCTGCTGCTCGAACTGGGCGCCTGGCCGCATGCACTGGCATTGCACAAGCGCCGCTTTCTGGCCACGCACTTTCCTCGCGGCACGGGCTTCCCGCAGACTCCCGTCCCGCCCCTGGACCGCGAACTGCCGTTGGCCGATGCAGAAATTTACTCGGTGGACGACATCACTACCACGGAGATTGATGACGCTCTATCCGTCACGTCATTGCCCGACGGACGCGTTCGAGTCGGCATTCACGTGGCGGTCCCCGGGCTGAGTGTCACGCGCGACAGCGATCTGGACAAGCTGGCCCGCGCCCGCCTGTCCACGGTGTACATGCCTGGCGAGAAAATCCCGATGCAACCAGACAATGTCATCCAGGCGTTTTCGCTGGACGCGGGGCGCGAAGTCCCCGCCCTGTCCCTGTATGTCACGGCCGACCCCGCCACGGGTGAAATCTTTGAGTCCGACACGCGTATTGAACGTGTCGTACTGCGGGCCAATCTACGCCACAACGAACTGGACGGCCAGATAACCGAGGCCGCCCTGAGCGATCCCGATACACCGCTGCCCTATGGGCACTGGCTGCGCCCGCTCTGGCAATTGGCCATGTCCTTGTCGGCACGGCGCGACGAGGTGCGCGGCAAGCCCGAGAACAATTCTCGAGTGGAATACAGCTTTTATCTGGACGGCAATCCGGATAATCCGGACACGCCCGTACGCCTGGTTCCCCGCCAACGCAATGCGCCGCTAGACCGCCTTGTGGCCGAATACATGATTCTGGCCAACAACCTGTGGGGCGGCTTGCTGCATCAACATGGCGTGCCGGGCATTTATCGCTCGCAACAGGCGGGCCGCGTACGCATGAGCACCCAGGCGCTGCCTCACGAAGCAATCGGCGTGCCCCAATATATCTGGAGCACCTCGCCACTACGACGCTATGTCGATCTGGTCAATCAATGGCAACTGATTGCCGCGGTGGACAATGGCGTGTCGGCGCGGTTGGTTGCGCCCTACAAGCCGCGCGACGCTGATCTCTTTGCCATCATCGGCGCATTCGATGCTCAGTACGCCGCCTGGAACGAATTCCAGAACAGCATGGAGCGCTACTGGTGCCTGCGCTGGCTGCAGCAACAGGGCATCACGCGCGTTGTAGGCCACGTGTTGCGAGACGATCTGGTTCGCTTAAGCAACGCACCGTTGGTGACTCGCGTGGGCGGACTGCCGGAACTGGAGCGCGGCGCCGCCGTCGAGCTGGATATTCTGGGCTTTGACGAATTGGCGCTGGAGCTCGATTGCCGGTACGTCGGACTGGTTAACGCAACGGACTCATAATCTGTCTCGGCCCGGTTATAGCCGCATTCCTGCGTGCACAACCGGGGCTCCACTGGATAGCGGATCACCACGAACCTGCGTCCAGACGTCTAAAATGCGCGTGTGCAACATTCTGCTGATTTTCACTCGACGCCAGGCGGGTGGCTGCACTGGTTAAGTGCGCCCGCCCAGCACTATTTACGGATCGGTCTGGCGATCTCGCTACTTCTGCACGCCGGCGCGCTGGCGTGGCGCCTGAGCGCGCCCTCGCCCACTCAAATCTCCGTGCCGGCGCCGCTGGAAATCACACTCGTCAATGCCCACACCAAAACGGCCCCTGTCCAGGCGCAAGTCATTGCGCAAAGCCAGGTAGACGGTGGCGGGAATGCGGATCAAGGCGTCGCCGCCACACCGCTACCGCGTACGGGAGAGGCCTCCGAGACGCTGGTGTTACAGGCCATGCGCCGCCGCCAAGCGCAACTCGAGGCCGAACAAATGCGGCTGCTCACGCAGTTGCAGGCACAGTTCCAGGTGGGAGCAGAACGCCAGGCCGTCTATCCCTGGCGCGACGCGACCGTTCAGGGCGAAGACGTGCACGAGCAACCTGGCATCGTCCAGAATGCCCAGATCGCCACACTGGCCAGCCGTATCCAGTCGTATAACGCACAACCACGCAAAACCTTCGTGGCCCCGTCCGCGCAGGCGTCGCACTATGCCGCCTACCTGGACGCCTGGCGCGCGCGCATCGAAGCCACCGGCACCCAGCATTACCCACAGCAGGCAAGCGGCCGTCTGTACGGCTCGCTGCAGATCACCGTCTCGATCCACGCAGATGGTCGCGTGGCGGATGTCGAGATCGACCGACCCTCCGAACATGCCGTCCTGAACCGTGCTGCACGACGCATTGTGCAACTGGCGGCACCCTTTCCGCCCCTGCCTGACGACATCGCGAGCGACACCGACATCCTGGTCATCACCCGCACCTGGCATTTCGTCAACGACTCCCTAAAAACCGAGGCGCCATGACTTCGTCCAGCCCACTGCCCCGCTACGCCGTCATCGGCAACCCCGTGGCGCACAGCCGCTCACCGCAGATTCACGCTCTGTTCTCGACACAGACCGGCAAACCCCTGCAATACGAGCCTCTGCTCGCGCCCCTCGATGGATTCGCGGCCACGGTACAAGCCTTTCGCGACCAGGGCGGCCTGGGTCTGAACGTGACCGTGCCGTTTAAAGCCCAGGCCTTTGAACTGGCCCGCGGCCATTTAAGCGAACGCGCCCGCCTAGCCGGGGCCGTCAACACGCTATGGCTACAAGACGGCGCCTGGCATGGCTGCAATACCGATGGCGTCGGCCTGGTGAGCGACCTGCTGCGACTGGGCGTGACGCTGATCGGCGCGCGCGTCTTGCTTGTAGGTGCGGGCGGCGCGGCACGCGGCGTGCTGCAACCTCTCGCTGAAGCAGGCTGCGCCCAACTCCACATCGTCAACCGTAGTCCCGAGCGTGCCCACGATCTGGCGGCCATTTGGGTAGCCGCTCCCACGACGACCCGCACGCGCGTGACGGCAGGCTCGCTGGCCGAAGCCGGCACCCTCGGCGGCTGGAACCTCGTCATCAACGCCACCGCCAGCAGCCTGCAAGGTGCCGCCCCGGACTTGCCCTCGCGCCTGTACGCCCCCGATGCTCTCGCCTACGACATGATGTATGCCGCCGCGCCAACGGCGTTCATGCGACAGGCCACGGCCGATGGCGCTACCCGCAGCGCGGACGGCCTGGGAATGCTGGTGGGCCAGGCGGCGGAAAGCTTCCTGATCTGGCACGGGGTACGCCCCGACGCCGCAGCGGTGTTGACCACACTGCGCGCCGCGCTGCTGGCCAAGGGCTGACCCGGATGGCCACGCGCAACTCGACGGTACGCCGGATTCGCTGGGGCCGGGTCATCGGCGCCACCCTGATGGCACTGCTGTGCTTCGTGATCATCTACCAGTTGTGGATGTTCTGCCAGGTCGTCTGGTATGCCTATCGCGACCCGGGCAGCAGTTCAATCATGCGCCAAGAACTCTCACGCCTGCGCGAAACCAACCCGCATGCCGAACTCCAGTATGAATGGACCCCCTACGACAAGATCAGTTCCTCCCTCAAACGCGCCGTCATCGCCTCGGAAGACGCCAAGTTCACCGAGCACGATGGCGTCGAATGGGATGCCATTCGCAAAGCATGGGAATACAATCAGCACCAGGCCGAAGAAGGCCGCAGCAAAATGCGCGGCGGCTCGACCATCACCCAGCAACTGGCCAAAAATCTATTCCTGTCGGGTTCACGCAGCTACGCACGCAAAGGGCAGGAGCTCGTGCTGACCTACATGATCGAACACGTCATGCCTAAACAGCGCATTCTCGAGCTCTATCTGAATGTCGCCGAGTGGGGTGAAGGCGTCTTTGGGGCCGAGGCGGCGGCACGTCACTACTACAAAGCCCACGCCAATGGCCTGAGTGCCTCGCAAGCGGCCCGCCTGGCGGCCATGCTGCCCAACCCCCGTTATTATGACAAGCACCGCAACACTCGCTACCTGAATTCGCGTACCGCCACCCTGACCCGTCGCATGCGACAAGTTGACATTCCTTAACCGCACGAAAGCCCCATCTCGCCACATCGATGCAAAACATCGTCGATGTCGCGAGCGATTTTGGTAAGCTTTCATGTTTTACGCGCATACCAACGCGACTCACTCTTACATGCGTACAGCCCGCCGCTATCTGGCCCGCGAAATCTATCGCTCTTGTGCAGTGGTGCTACTGGCCCTGCTGGGACTGTTCACGTTCTTCGCGCTGGTCGATGATCTGGACAACGTAGGCGACAAATTCAGCATGCTCGCCCTGCTTTATATGCAGGCGCTCGCCTTGCCTACCCGCCTCTACGACCTGCTACCCATCGGGCTGCTCATCGGTGCCGTCCTGGCGCTCGCCGGGCTGGCGCAGCGCAACGAACTTGTCATTCTCCGTGTTTCAGGCGTCAGCGGGCTACGGCTATTGTGCATGCTGTGGATCATCACCGTGCCTCTCGTCATCGGCGCCACCCTGCTATCAGAGTTCGTCACTCCCGCAGCCGAAATCAAAAGCGGCGAGGCCAGCCTGATGTTTCGCGGCAAAGCCAGTGGCTCGCGCATGGACAGCGGCTACTGGTTCAAAGAACCAATGCGCGACGGCGGCACCCGCATCATCAACATCAGCAAACTCCTCGCCAACGGCAACGTCGAGGGCGTAACCCTGTACGAATTCAAGCCCGGCCTGGCGCTCACCAGCCTGTCGACCGCCACCACCGGCACGTTTAGCAACGATCAACTCGTACTGAAAGACGTCACCGAAACCCGTCTCGACGATGCGGCCGCGCAAGCACTGGCCAACGCCAGACCCCCTGCCTCCGCACCCGCCCAAGTCACCAAAATCCCCCAGCGCGAACTTGACACCACACTCAGCGCGGACCGCCTGCTGGCACGCGTACTCACCCCCGAGCGTATGTCTTTGAGCACTCTGCTCGACTACATCGCCTACCTGAATTACAACCAGCTCGACGCCAGCCGCCAGGTCGTCGCGCTGTGGCGCAAGGTCGCCTATCCGTTCACATTACTTGTCATGATCACCATCGCCGCACCCATCGGCTTTATGCAAACACGCCGCGGCGGCGTAGGCGCCAAGGTGTTCGTCGGCATCTTGCTGGGCGTCGGCTTCTTCATGCTCAATCAATTAGCGCTGAACGTCGGTATGCTCAGCCAATGGCCTCCCTGGTTTACCGCGTTGGGACCCAACGTAGGAGCCGTGCTACTGGCACTGGGAGCCCTCAGTCTGATGGAATATCGCCACGCGACGACTCGCTTTATACAGACGCGCTGGCCTTGGAGAAAAACCCCGGCATGAAAGCAGGCGGCAGTATATGGATGATCGGCGACGTACAGGGTTGTTGCGCGCCATTGGAGCAATTGCTTTCCCACCCAGACCTCAGTGACGACCCCAACGCCCGTTTCTGGTTTGCCGGCGATCTAGTCAATCGCGGGCCAGAGTCTCTCGCCAGCCTGCGACGCATCATCGCGCTGGGCGATCGGGCCACCTCCATCCTGGGCAACCACGACCTGCACCTGCTGGCCGCCGCCGCTGATGTACGCAAGCCTTCCAAATCCGACACCATCGATGACATCCTGAACGCCCCCGATGCCGACGACCTGATCAATTGGTTGCGCCATCTCCCTCTGGCTCACTTCGAACATGACCACCTGATGGTCCATGCTGGCGTCCTGCCCAAATGGAGCGTGACCAAAACACTCTCCCTCGCCAACGAAGTCCAGGAAATGCTGCGCGGCCCGAATTGGAAAAAAGCGCTACAAAAAATGTACGGCAACGAGCCGACACAATGGAAGAACGGCTACAAAGGCGGCAAACGCCTGCGCGTCATCATCAACGCACTGACCCGCATGCGCTTGTGCACGCCCCAAGGGCAAATGGAATTCAACACCAAAGTCGCCCCCGGCGCTTGGCCACCCGGCCTGGTACCCTGGTTTGACGTAAAAGGCCGCCAGACCCAAGACGTCACCGTCGTCTTCGGCCATTGGTCCACGCTCGGCCTACTCATACGCCCCGACGTCATCTGCCTCGACACCGGCTGCGTCTGGGGCGGCGAACTCACCGCCATGCGGTTGCAAGATCAGAAGCTCGTCCAAATCAAGTGTGCGCAGTTTCAGGATCCGTTGGCAGATAAGTAGCGGTAGCTACAGGTGTTGCTGCTTTGCGGCGGAGTGGTCGTTTGCTGAATTGAGGTTTTCGTTCTTAAGGCGTCCCCGTCAGGCTCGGCAATAGGTGCCATCGGCGTCTTTGAGCGCGGGGTAGTCCCGCGCAGCGGGACCTCGGCCCCTGGTACGGGCCGAGCCCGCGCGATGACGCCGATGGCNCCTATTGCCGAGCCTGACGGGGACTCGCATTAAAGAAATGCCTCAGCCGTTAGTCGTCACGCGACACTTCCGTGGTGATGCAAAAAAACCCGTGTGAGACGTCTGCTCGGATCGAGGGCTTACAGATTCTGTGAGCCGTTGCAGGGCGAGCGTCGCGGGTCGGTCCCGCCCGGCCTGTTTGAGAAATGGGCAGTCCCCGCAGGGGACCGAGGGCGCCTCCTGGCGCGCCCGAGCCATTTCGATCAGGCCGGGCGGGACCGACCCGCGACGCTCGCCCTGCAACGGCGCCTCAAGAACTCACCTACAACCGCTCCAAAATAGCACTACGCGCCTGTTTAGAAAGCTCAAGTCGGGTCATGGGCTGACCCTCGGCGGTTTGCGTGCTGAGAGGTGCGACGAATTCGACTTCGACGCAGAGGCCTGTTTCACCGAGGACGCGCCAGATGTTGGCTGCGAGCGTTTCTTCGCCGACGAAGGACGCCAGCGGGCTGCGTTGGCCGTGATGCAGGAAACGGAGTACGACGGGCTGGATGGGAACGCCGGCGATGCGGGCAGGTTCGAAGAGGCTGGCGTGGAAGGGGCGAACGGTGTCGCCCACGCTCGTCGTGCCTTCGGGGAAAAGGCCGACGGCGGCGCCTTGTCGGAAACGGGCCTGGGCAGCTTCGCTGACGGCCTGCACGGCGTGGCGTTGGCCCCGTTCGATGAAAAGGGTGCCTGCGCCGGCGGCAAGCCAGCCTACCAACGGCCAACTGCGAATTTCACTTTTGGCGACGAAAGCCGTGGCGCGAACGGAGTTCACGACGAAAATGTCGATCCAGGAGACATGATTGGCGACCCACAGGACGGGGCCCGTCAATAATGCCTCGCCGCTGACGACTACCTTGATGCCACAGAACGACATGAGGCGACGGGACCAGTAGCGGTTGAGCCAGGCGCGTGCGGACAGGCTCAGGAATGGATATACCAGGCCCACGCAGAGTAGGCCGACAATTACCCACAGCGCCACGAGAATCAGGCGCAGGACAACGCGTGGCAACTTTAGTAATGACAAGTTTCAAGCTCCCTGGACCACGGCGCACCCTCCCGCAGGGCGTACTGCTGGCCGGCCAGCATCATACCTGTGATTGGCGTGAACCATCATGGCAACGCGTCCAGGTAGCGTTGCAGAATGACCGTGGCGGCCACGGCGTCGTCGGCGGCATGAGTGCCCAGAAGTTGTTGGGCCTCCATGCTGGAGCCCCGTTCGTCGACGAGCTCGACGTCCACGCCAAAACGGCCGTGGAGTTGATTTGCAAAGCGGCGGCATCGTGCGGTAGCGGGTTGCTCGCCGCCATCCGACGCCAAAGCCAGGCCGACAACGACGCGGTGGGGCTGCCATTCTTCTAGCAACTGCGCGATTCGCCCAAAACGGGCGTCGCGTACCTCGGAGAAAATGATTTCGAGTGGGCGTGCCTGGCCGGTCAGCGTATTGCCGATCGCAACGCCGATTTTCTTTTCACCGAAATCGAACGCCAGCAGCGTTTCCTCAGGCATGCCCCGCACCGCCGGACAGCATGACCGGATCCACACCCAGCAGTTTCAGGGCGGCCGGATAGCGATCCTCGGGCGGCACCTCAAAAATGATGTTGGCGTCGGCGCCCACATTCAGCCAGGCGTTTTGAGCCATCTCGCTTTCGAGTTGGCCTGCTCCCCAGCCGGCATACCCCAGTGTCACGAGGAGGCGTGCAGGTCCATTGCCGTCGGCGACATCTTGCAACACATCGCGCGAGGTGGTCAGCGCCAGATCGCCCATTTTGATACTGGAACTGTAGTCTCCGGCCGGCGCATGCAGCACGAAACCACGATCGGTCTGCACGGGCCCGCCGAAAAATACCAGCGACTCATGGACCGGCTGGATTTCCAGCTTCAGGTCGATGCGCTCCAGCAGGCCGGACAACGTCAAGTCTGTAGGGCGATTGATGACCAGCCCCAGTGCGCCGCGCTGGGTGTGTTCGCAAATATAAATGACCGAACCCGCCAGATTGCCCTCAACCATCTGCGGCATGGCAATCAGGAACTGGTTGGAAAAATCGGTGGCCGGCGCCTGCGACATGTCGTCGTCATTGGCGTGCGTATCGTAATGTTCGTCGGTCATAGCCCCCCCTTGGGGCCGTCCGTGAGGCGGCAGCACCGCCCGCACGTTCAGATTTCCATCAGTTCAAAATCTTCTTTCCGGGCACCGCACTCGGGACAGACCCAGTTTGGCGGGACGTCTTCCCAGCGGGTACCCGGCGCAATGCCCTCTTCGGGCAAGCCAGACTCTTCATCGTATACCCAGCCACAAATCAAACACATCCAAGTACGCATAATTGTCTTTTCTCTGTTACATCAACTGGCGGCAGGCTTGTCCAACACGGACAAAGCACAGGTCGCATCCATTAGAATGGGGCAATCTTACCGAAACCCAATAGGGGTTGCCCGATTTGCCGCCATGTGGCCCGGAATACCTCCGTCTTTTCACGCAGCCTTTGACCCAGTGACTCCCCCTCTCATTCTGATTTTTGGCCCTGTCGACCCCTCTGGCGCCGACGGTCTCCCGGCGGACGCAGTAACCAGTGCCCGCCTGGGCTGCCACGGCTTGGCCGCCGCGACTGCCCTCACCGTGCAGGATACTGCCGGAATCGAAGACATCCATCCCATTTCGGCCGAACTGCTCGACGATCAGGCTCGCTGCCTGCTCGAAGACATGCCGGTACAAGCCATTAAAGTCGGTGGACTATACAGTGCCGAGACCGCCAGCGTGGTAGCTCAGATCGCGGCTGACTACAGTCAGGTGCCACTGGTGCTGCACCTGGGGCATCGAAGCTTGGTGGCGTCCGACGTCGCGGCAGAGGACGACGCCGAAGACCTGCTGGCCGCCACTCTCGAACTGGTGCTGCCCCAAACCGATCTGGTCGTGGTTGAACATCTGCGACTGGCGCAATGGCACGCCGATGGCGAAATCAACATCGGCGACGCCCCCAGCCCCATGCACGCCCTTGCGGCGGGTGGCGCGCAGTGGGTCCTGGTGCTGGGCTCTCCCGTGCGCCCCGGACATCATGCCAATGTACTACTGGGCCCGGGCGGTCAAACCGTCACCTGGCCCTGGCAGCCCCCACCCGATCGCAATGCCGACACGGGTGGGGTCGCAGCCGTCGCGGCTGCGGCCATGCTGGCGCAGGGGCTAGAGATGCCCAAGGCCGTCGAGCAGGCCTTGCTTCACGCGGATGAAACCCTGGCCAAGGCATTCCTGGCCGGCATGGGCCGTCGCATCCCCAACCGGATCGCAACGTCATGACCGCTTTGCGCTTTCCCTCCGGGTTGTACGGCGTCACCCCCGAATGGGACGATACTGACCGCCTGCTCCACGCCGTGCGCACCGCAGCCGCGGGAGGCATGCGCGCCCTCCAGCTACGCCGTAAAAACGCCGACTCTGTGCAACGCGCCGCACAGGCCCGGGCACTCGCGCCACTGTGCCGCGAGTTGGGCGTCGTATTTCTTATCAATGATCACTGGCGGCTTGCCCTGGAGGTCGGCGCCGACGGTGCCCATCTGGGTCGCGACGACGGTGATCTGGCCCAGGCGCGCGCCGATGCGGGTCCCGGCCTGATCCTAGGCGCATCCTGCTACAACGAACTGGATCGAGCGCAAACTTTGCTCGATGCCGGCGCGGATTACATCGCGTTTGGCGCGGTATTTTCCTCCCCCACCAAGCCGCAAGCGGTGCAAGCGCCGTTGAGTCTGCTCGCGCAGGCACGCGCCCTGGCGACAGAGCACGCCAAGGCCCATGCAAGGATATCGGGTAACTCGACACGCGCCGCCGTGGTCGCCATCGGCGGTATCACGCCGGCGCTGGCGCCCCAAGTCGCCCAGGCGGGTGCGGACAGCATCGCGGTCATCACCGGGCTCTTCGAGGCCCCTGATATCCAGGCGGCCGCTGTCGCTTGCACAGCGCCATTTATCGCGTAGCTACGGACGGCCCGATACCCGATTGAGCGCCATGCAATGCTCCGTCTTCGGGCAAGGCAAAAATCAAAGGGTTTATCCTAGCGTCTTCGGACTTTTCATCATCACCCAGCGACGGCACCGCCGCCGCGTTTTTCTCAAGCCGCACATCATGTCGACCAACGCCCAGCTTTTTGATCGCGCCTGCCGCAGCATTCCCGGCGGCGTCAACTCGCCCGTACGCGCCTTCCGTTCGGTGGGCGGCACGCCGCGCTTTATCAAGCGCGCACAAGGTCCGTATGTGTGGGACGAAGAAGACACTCGCTACATCGACTACATCGGCTCCTGGGGCCCCGCCATTCTCGGGCATGCCCATCCCGAGGTTGTCCTGGCCGTGCGCGAAGCCGCCCTGGACGGCCTGTCCTTTGGCGCCCCCACCCTGGCCGAGGTCAAACTGGCCGAAACGCTCATCGAGCGCCTGCCCTCGCTGGATAGCGTGCGCCTGGTGACCTCGGGCACCGAAGCGACGATGACCGCGATACGCCTGGCTCGCGGCGCCACCGGCCGTGCCAAGATCGTCAAATTCGAAGGCTGCTACCACGGGCATTCGGATAGCCTGCTGGTCAAGGCCGGCTCGGGGCTGCTGACGTTCGGCAACCCCAGTTCGGCTGGCGTACCGCCTGAATTCGTGGCGCACACGCTGACGCTGGAGTACAACAACCTGACTGCGGTGCAGACCGCCTTCGCTCAACATGGCGCCGACATCGCTTGCGTGATCGTCGAACCGGTGGCCGGCAACATGAACCTGATCAAACCGGCCGACGGGTTTTTGCAAGGGCTGCGCGACGTCTGCACGCAGCACGGCGCCGTGCTGATCTTTGACGAAGTCATGACCGGTTTTCGTGTGGGACCCCAGGGCGTACAGGGCCTGACGGGCATCAAACCTGACCTGACGACGCTGGCCAAGGTCATCGGCGGCGGCATGCCCATCGGCGCGCTGGGTGGCCGTGCCGACCTGATGGCCCACCTCGCGCCGCTGGGCGGGGTCTATCAGGCGGGAACGCTATCGGGCAACCCGGTAGCGGTGGCCGCCGGTCTGGCCACGCTGCGCCTGATCGCCCAGCCAGGTTTCTATGAACAGCTCTCCAAGCAAACCTTGCGTCTGACAGACGGACTGCGCCAGCGCGCCCAGGCCGCCGGCATTCCGTTCGCGACCGACGCCATCGGCGGTATGTTCGGCCTGTACTTCCGCGACACGGTGCCCACCTCGTTTGCCGAGGTATCGACAGGTGACACCGAAGCGTTCAAGCACTTCTTTCATGCCATGCTGGATCGCGGCGTGCACTTCGCGCCGTCGGCGTTCGAAGCCGGCTTCGTGTCAGCCACTCACGACGACGAGGTCATTGACGCCACGCTGGATGCGGCCGAGGCTGTCTTCGCCGGGATGAAAGCCTGACGAATCTAGCCAAACGCATCCTAGGCATAAAGCGTCCCTGGAGGGATGAGACCGGGCATAGGTCAGTCCCTGCGGACTGCCCTGCACCTCGCATTGACATATCGGTAAATTTCGATATAATCACATCATGGATTTACTCGAAATATTCAAAGCCCTCTCAAACCGTACGCGCCTTGAAATCTTGAAAGGTTTGAAGGATCCGGCGAACAATTTCCCTCCGCAGGATGAAGGGGACGTTCTTACGGTCGGCGTCTGCGTCAGCAGTATTCAAGAAGGCGTCGGGCTATCGCAGTCAACAGTGTCTGATTATCTTGCAACGCTGCAACGAGCGGGCTTGGTCGAAGTCAGGCGGATTGGTCAGTGGACCTACTACAAGCGGAACGAAGCAACCATCAGCGCTCTTGCCGCCATCATAGGGAAAGAGCTGTAATTTTTTTACCACTAAATATCGGAATTTCCCGATATTTCTTTTTACAGAAATGGAGATTGAAATGAAAGCGATGATTCTTAAGAAGTTTGGCGGCCATGACAGCTTTGAGCTGCAGGACGTGGCAATTCCTGAAGTAGAGACCGGTGAGCTGTTGGTGCGCGTGATCGCCACTGCCATCAACCCTCTCGACTACCAGATTCGCCGGGGCGACTATCCGGAGTATGTTCCCCTGCCTGCCATCACCGGCCATGACGTCTCAGGCGTGATCGAAAAGGTGGGCCCCGGCGTGATCGACTTCAAGGTGGGTGACGAAGTGTTCTACACCCCCAAGATCTTTGGTCCCAAGGGAGGCTCCTACGCCGAGTACAACGTCGTCCCGGAAGCATTGGTGACGCACAAGCCTGCGAATCTGTCGCACGAAGAGGCTGCTTCTATGACTCTCGTGGGCGGAACCGCGTGGGAATCCCTCGTCTCGCGAGCAAAGCTGGGTCCGGCGGAGTCCGTGCTGATTCACGGTGGGGCAGGGGGCGTTGGGTCCGTCGCGATTCAGCTGGCCAAGACACTGGGCGCAACCGTCTACACGACCGCCCGGGGCATTGATCTAGAGTTCGTGCGCGAGTTGGGCGCAGATTACGCCATTGACTTCGCCACCCAGGACTACGTGCAAGAGATCGCCCGCTTGACGGGTGGCAAGGGCGTGAATGTGGTGTTCGACACGATTGGAGGCCTAACACTGAGCCAGTCACCTCACGTACTCAGCGACGGCGGCCGCGTCGTGACGCTGGTCGATCTGGCCACGCCACAGAACCTCATCGCAGCATGGGGCGTGAACGCCGAGTATCACTTTGTCTTCACTCGCCAGAACCGGGGCAAGTTGCAGGCTCTCAAGACGCTGCTTGAGAATGGTCGCATCCGCCCGATCATTGGCGCCAGGTTTTCGCTAGCGCAGATCCCGGAAGCCCACGCCGCATTGGAGCGAGGTGAGGTTAATGGCGAGCCGCTCCGCGGGAAAGTGGTGATTTCGGTTTCTTGATCAACGCCCTGGCGGGTTCTCCCCGCCAGGGCTCAGGAAGCATCATCACCATGACGACCGAGAACAACTTTTCAGAAAGCGGGTATTCAGCGTTTCACTCCGCTGACGACAAGCAGTCAGTTAACTATCTACGAGAAATCACATCATGCCTACTACTGAACAAGTTCTTGCCAGCCACGAAGCCGCGCTCGGTGAGCAGAATGCTGTCAAAGTGTCGACCCACTATGCGGAAAACGCCGTGGTCATCGTCAATGGGGACACCTACCTTGGATCACGAGAGATCGCGTTGATGTATGCCAAACTGATCAATGACCTGCCTGCCGCAACATGGCGCACCGACGTGGCGGTGATCCACGAGGATTTGGCCTACGTGGAATGGACATGCAAATCTGCCACATCAAAAGTTGAGTTTGGAACCGACACGTTCGTCGTATCCAATGGCCTCATCACGCGGCAGACGGCAAGTTTCAAGATCGTTGCGGACAACTGACCATAGGGCGTCGAGGGCTCGGCCATAAATCTTGCTGTTGCCAGCCCTTTTTTTCCGCAGGGTCACGCCGGAATCACGGCGGTCACCTCGATCTCGACCTTGGCGCGGTCCTCAACCAGATCCGCCACCTCGACCGCACTCATCGGCGGGAAATGGCGCCCGACGATTTCCCGATAGTGCTTGCCGATCTCGGGATAAGCCGCGACATACTCGCGCTTATCCTTCACATACCAAGTCATGCGCACAATGTGCTCTGGCTTGCCTCCGCCCTCGGTCAAGATCGCCATCACATTCAATAAAGCCTGGCGCACCTGTTCGGCAAGGTCATCGGTCTCGAACTGCTGCAGACCATTCCAGCCCACCTGTCCACCCACAAACACCAGTCGGTCACCCACTGCGACTTGCGTCATCACTCCGTTCGAGTAGCCGCGCGGCGGCGTCCAGTCTGGCGGTTGCAAAATATCCATGGGATCACCTTGTTGTATTAAAAACGGCCTGTATGCACAGACATAAATCATCAAAAATTGCGTCAAACCACAACCGGCCCGAGTCTCGCTGCGACGCGGCAAGCATCGTGCGTCTACGCCATTTTTCGCAACGCGAATCGCTGCAATTTGCCCGTTTCGGTACGCGGCAGCGATGAGACAAAAGCAATAGCGCGTGGATACTTGTAGGGCGCCACTGTGCCCTTCACAAATCGCTGCAGCGCCTCCGACAACTCGGACGAGGGCTCGTAACCCGGCTTGAGCACGACAAAGGCCTTGACGATCTGGCCACGCTCTTCGTCCGGTTTGCCCACCACGCCGCACTCCGCCACAGCCTCGTGACGCAGCAAGGCATCCTCGACCTCGGGGCCGGCAATGTTGTAACCCGCCGAGACGATCATGTCGTCATTGCGTGCCTGGTAAAAGAAATAGCCATCGTCGTCCTGCACAAACGTGTCGCCAGGCAGATTCCATCCATGCTGCACGAAGCGACGCTGGCGATCGTCGGCCAAATAGCGGCAACCCGTGGGCCCTTTGAGCGCCAGGCGCCCCGCCGTGCCATTCGGTACGGGCTGCATGTTGTCATCCACCACGCAAGCGACATACCCCGGCACTACTTTGCCGATCGCGCCGGGACGGACTTCATCGGGCGGGCTGGATACGAACACGTGAATCATCTCGGTGCCGCCGATACCATCGATCATCTCGATACCCGTGGCCTGCTTCCACAACTGTCGTGTCGCATCGGGCAATGCCTCGCCTGCCGAAACACTCTTGCGCAGCGAGCGAATGTCATATTTATCCGCGAGCGCCGCCATCTGACGATAGAACGTGGGCGCGGTAAAGACGATCGTGGCGCGAAAATCCTGAATCAACGCCATCAGCGTCTCGGGATTCAATTTCTCGGCCAACACGACGCTGGCCCCTACCCGTAGCGGAAAACACAGCAGTCCGCCTAGACCGAATGTAAACGCCAACGGAGGCGTGCCGCAAAAAACATCATCCGGCTGGGGCTTGATCACGTGGCGAGGAAACAGATCGCACATGGCCAGCACGTCACGATGAAAATGCATACACCCTTTGGGCATGCCCGTCGTGCCACTGGTAAAGGCAATCAGGCACACGTCGTCGACCGCGGTGTCACATGCCGTGAAATCGTCTGGCTTGGCCGTCGCCAATGTATCCAGGGCGTCGGGCGCAGTGTCGTTAAACAACATGATCTGGCGCAGTGGCGCGCAGTGATGTTCGTGCCCGGGCTGCAAACAATATTCGGCCTCGACACGCAATTGCGTGTCGCACAGCATCGCCGATACTTGAGCCTTGTCGATAATCTGCTTCAGTTCTTTGGCACGCAACAGCGGCATCGTCGGCACCGTCACCAGGCCCGCCTTGATCGCCGCCAACCACGACGCGGCCATCATCGGATTGTTGGGGCCGCGCAGCAATAAGCGATTGCCAGGCACCAATTGCATGTCCTCGGTCAGCACATGGGCAATGCGATTGGTCAGGGCTTGCAATTGCGCGTAGGTCATCGTCCTGGGCTGGCCGTCCTGAGGCCAACGCAGGGCGATCCGGCCACCGTCACCGCGCGCCACCATGGCATCGACCAGCTCTACCGCGCAATTCAAGCGGGAGGGGTAATTCACATCGGGACCATCGAGCAAGAACTCGGGCCACTCATCGGGTGGTGGTAAATGATCTCGTGCGTAGGTATCCAGATGGGCAGAGCGTTCCATAATGTTCCCCTTGCAATGCGATGATGATTGCGATGGCTAACCGTGGCCGTCTAAGCGAACGTCGTGTCAGCCACCTTTGCGCCGGCCATTTCAATCCCCTTCGAATACCGGTTTTTGCTTGGCGACGAATGCCTCGTACGCGCGATGAAAATCACGCGTCTGCATGCAAATGGCCTGCGCCTCAGCCTCGGCCTCAATAGCCTCGTCCACGCCCATGTTCCATTCCTGGTGCAGCAGTTTTTTGGTCATGCCGTGTGCAAAGGTCGGACCCGCGGCGAGTTGCGCAGCCAGCGTTTGCGCAGCCTCCAACAACCCGGCACTGTCATGCAAACTATTGAAAAAACCCCATTGCGCGCCCTCGTCCGCGGTCATCGCGCGGCCGGTATAGAGCAACTCCGAGGCACGGCCTTGACCGATCATGCGCGGCAGCAAGGTGCAAGCTCCCATGTCGGCGCCCGCCAGCCCCACCCGAGTAAAGAGGAATGCTGTACGTGCCGCCGGGGTACCCACGCGCAAATCCGAGGCCAGGGCGACCATGGCCCCCGCCCCGGCGCACACCCCATCAACCGCCGCCACAATCGGTTGTGGGCACGCGCGCATCGCCTTGACCAGATCCCCCGTCATCCGCGTGAAATCCAGCAGCTCCGGCATCGTCATTTTGGTCAGTGGGCCGATGATTTCGTGCACATCGCCGCCCGAGCAAAAATTGCCGCCTGCCCCGGTCACCACCACGACCTTGATATCAGTGGCGAGCACCAGGCCGCGAAACAGATCGCGGAGCTCGGCATACGAATCAAACGTCAGCGGGTTTTTGCGGTCAGGTCGATTCAGCGTGATAGTGGCAACCTTGGCATCGGACGACACCTGCCACAGGAAAGTCCGGGCCGCATAATCCGCATAGGGGCGACGATGATGCTTCATGGTGTGTTCGTTAGGGGCTGCGGTCATGATGTCTCCTGCGGATCTGCACTCAGTATTAGGAATGTTCTGCCGATGGCGGTTGAATTGGGCATGAGTCAGCCGGGCATGACCTCACCGCCATCGACGGCGATGGCTTGCCCATTGATCGACGCGCTAGCCGGCAAGGCCAGCCAGGCCACAGCCTGCGCAACCTCTTCGGGCTGCACCAGCCGGCCTTGGGGATTGCGCGCGGCGAGTTCGTCTCGTGCCGCCTCGGCCGTACGGCCCGTCTTGCTGACGATGTTGCTGACGGCCTCACGCACGATGTTGGTCTCCGTAAAACCCGGGCAGACAGCGTTCACTGTGATGCCCCTGCGCGCGACCTCCAGCGCCAGGGCACGCGTCAGGCCCATCACCCCATGCTTGGCCGCGCAATACGCGCTGGTGTAGGCGTAGCCGATCAGGCCCGCGGTGCTGGCCACGTTGATAATGCGCCCCCAACCGGCGGCCAACATGCCGGGCAACGCCGCTTGCGTGCAGTGAAAGGTCCCCGTCAGGTTCACCGCCAACATGGATTGCCACAAGGCCGCGTCTGTTCGATCGAATCGCTGGCTGACCGCCTGGCCCGCATTGTTGACCAGGATATCCACGGCGCCGGCGTCGCGCGTGGCCTGTTCGAACGCGGCCCGTACCGCGGCCTCGTCGGCAATATCGGCCACCACCGCGCGCACCGTCGCCTGCGAACCCAATGCCGCCACGGCCTCGTCCAGTGCCGTCTGATTTCGACCCAATAGGGTCAGTGTGGCCCCACGCTGCTGCAGCGCCCGGGCGCACGCCAGGCCGATACCTCGCGCGCCGCCGGTGATCAGCGCATGACGCCCTGTTAACGCATCGCTCAATCCGCTCATTTCACGTCCTGTTGCGCCAACAGCGCGGCGCGTTCGAAGTTGGTTTCCAACTGGCGCTTGCCCGCCACGTACTGTTTTGGCCACGTCGTCTCGCGGCAACCGACGCGGGCGGCCTCGCGCAGTGTCCAGGAGGCGTCTGCCAGATGTGGGCGCGCCAGTGCGCACAAATCGGCGCGTCCCGATGCAATGATGCCGTTCACATGATCCGCCTCGAAGATGGCCCCCACCGCAATCGTGGCGATTCCCGCTTCGTTGCGAACCCGATCGGCAAACGGCGTTTGGTACATACGGCCATACACAGGCTGTTGGTCCGGACTGACCTGCCCCGAAGAACAATCGATCATGTCCGCGCCTCCCGCCTTGAAGGCGATCGCGATTTGCACCGCGTCATCCGCGGTAATGCCCCCTTCGACCCAATCATGCGCCGAAATGCGCACCGACATAGGCAGATCGACGGGCCAGACCTCGCGCACCGCACGAAATACCTCCAGGGGATAACGCAAACGATTTTCCAGACTACCGCCGTACGCATCGTCTCGGTGATTGGCCAACGGCGAAATAAAACTGGACAACAAATAGCCGTGCGCGCAATGCAGCTCGAGCCAGTCAAAGCCGGCCTCGGCCGCGCGCCGCGCCGACGCCACAAACTCGTCGCGTACACGATCCATATCCTCGCGCGTCATCGCGCGCGGCGTCTGCGAGATACCTGCCAGATAAGGCAACGCCGATGCCGATAACAGCGGCCAATTGCCGGACGGCAGCGGATGATCCATCTGCTGCCAGCCCACCTGCGTCGACCCCTTGCGGCCCGCGTGCCCAAGCTGTATTCCGATGCGCGCCGGACTCTGGCCATGGACAAATTCCACGATCCGTCTAAACGCCCGCGCCTGCTCGTCGTTCCACAACCCCGGGCAACCCGGCGTAATCCGGCCGTCCGCCGAGGGACAAGTCATCTCGACCATCACCAGACCCGCCCCGCCCAGCGCGCGCGCGCCCAGATGCACCAAATGGAAATCCCCCGGCACCCCGTCCACGCAGGAATACATCGCCATGGGAGACACGACAATGCGGTTCGGCACTACCATTCCACGTACACGATACGGCGTCAGCATTGGCAAGGGTGCAGCCGTGGCCTCGGCAACCTTCGCCGGACGGCCAGCAATGCCATTTCCCATCGCCGCCTCGGCCAGGGAGGCCTCGCCAGTCGCGCCCACCTGACTCGCCGCTCGTCGCGCCAATCGGCTCTCATAGCCCGTCAGCCACGCCGGATCGCGCATGCGCAAATTCTCGTGCGAGATGCGCTGTGAACGTGTCAATAGCGAATACGCAAACTGTTCGGGATCCAGCCCGGCATAACGCTGTACGTTTTCGAACCATTCCGTCGAATTGCGCGCCGCATTCTGGATCTTGAGGACTTCGACGCTGCGTACATCTTCGTAATGTTGCAGGCCCTGCTCCAGTCCGACTTCGGCGCCGCCCAGGCAACGCGCCAACTCTATCGCGTCTTCCAGCGCCAGCTTGGTACCCGATCCGATGGAAAAATGCGCCGTGTGAGCCGCGTCCCCCATCAGAACCACCGGCACGCGACGCTCGCCGCGCGGTGTCTCCAGGGTATTCCAGCGCACCCAGGTATTGCAGATCACGCGCGGAAAACGGATCCAGATAGCCGCACCCCTCAAATGCGCGGCATTGCTGATCAACGGATGGCCATCAAGCCAGGGAGCGAACAGCTTTTCACAGAACTCGATGCCCTCTTGCTGGCTCATCTCGCCGATGCCCGAGGCCTGCCAGGTTTCATCGGGCGTCTCGACGATGAACGTCGACAACCCATCCTCGAACCGATACGCATGTGCCTGAAACCAGCCATGCTCCGTTTGGACAAACGCAAACGTAAACGCGTCAAAGACCTTGGTCGTACCCAACCACACAAACCGGCAGCGTCGCGTATCGATATCGGGTTCAAACGTCTCTGCATAGCGCGTGCGCACCTGGCTGTTGAGCCCGTCCGACGCGATGACCAGATCCGCGTCGTACTGTTGCGCCATGGCCTGATCGTCTTGGACCAGTGTCTCGAAAACCAGTTTGACGCCGACCTCTTCGCAGCGCGCCTGCAAAATGTTCAGCAGTTTCTTGCGACCGATGCCGATGAATCCGTGTCCACTGGTGCGAACACTGTGATCCCTGAAATGAATCTCGATGTCGTCCCAGTGATTGAAGGCATCACCGATGGTTTGCGCCGACACAGGATCCGCCTGCCGCAGATTGTCCATCGTGGCATCGGAGAAAACCACGCCCCAGCCGAAGGTGTCGTAGGGTCGATTGCGCTCGACGACGGTGACCTCGTTGGACGGGTCCCGCAGCTTCATCAACAGGCCGAAGTATAAACCAGCGGGGCCACCCCCCAGGCAGACGATCTTCATTGCAGCGGCTCCGTGAGACCGACACTCATCCGGAGGAACAGCGGCCTCCCGATGATTAATTAGTTTAGGTTTCAACTATATACCGCAAGCATGAGCCTGTGCAACAAGCGCGGGTTTACACCGAGACGACCGCCTCTAGAGAGGAAAGCGGGCGACGGGGCTAGTTGCCCAGCGGATGAAAGCAGGCCACTGCCCGTCCCACTTCATGACGAGGCTCAAGCACCGGAATGCTGGCGGCGCAATGAGGTTGAGCATGGATGCAGCGGGGATGAAAAGTGCAGCCAGGCGGCAGATTCGTGGGAGCTGGAATCTCGCCTTCGATGCGTGACAAGCGGATACGTGCCTGCGGATCCGGCACAGGAGAAGAATCCCGCAAGACTTTACTGTAGGGATGCAATGGCGCATCCAGCACCCGGGCCGTCGCGCCCTGCTCAATGATGCGCCCCAGGTACATCACGCATACGGTGTCACAAAAGTGCCGCACCACACCTAAGTCGTGAGAAACAAAAACAAACGACAGACCGCGTTCGACCTTCAGACGTTCGAGCAATTGCAGTATCTGCGCCTGCACCGAAACATCCAGCGCCGAGACCGGTTCATCGGCCACAATCAGTTCCGGATCCAGCACGAGTGCCCGTGCGATGCCGACCCGTTGACGCTGTCCGCCCGAGAATTCGTGCGGATAGCGGTCCAGCGCCGAGATAGGCAGACCGACTTCCTGGATGGTTTGCTCCACCTTGGCCGCGATCTGCGCGGCGCTACCCAGGCGATGCACGCGCAGAGGTTCGGCCAATGCCTGACGCACTGTCAGGCGAGGATTCAGCGATGAATACGGGTCCTGGAACACAATCTGAATACGGCGCCTCAACGCCCGCATTTCAGCGGCTCCTGCCTGACGCAAATCGCATCCGTCAAAGTGAATACTGCCAGAGTCAGGCTCAATCAGACGCAACAGCGTGCGGGCCACAGTGGATTTACCGCAGCCCGACTCCCCCACCAGCCCCAGCGACTGGCCACGGCCGACGGAGAACGACACATCATTAACCGCACGCACCACCTGCCGGGCGCCACCGAGCCAGCCCCCCCCGATTTCGAAGTGCTTGACCAAATTTTGTACTTGCAAAAGTTCGCTCATTGCCGTCCTTGACTCGTGGGCGCACGCACTAAGCAGCGCACCTGGTGATCATCGCCCACAGACTCAAGCGCTGGCCGCTGCCGTTCGCAGCTCGGCTGGCGCAGCGGACAACGTGCCGCATAGGCGCAACCGGTAGGCATCGCCGTAATGGCAGGTACGCTGCCGGCGATCGGTTCCAGCACATCGGTATCCGTATCGACACGCGGCATCGCACGCAATAGCGCCTCGGTATAGGGATGAGTGGGACGGGCGAACAGCGTCTCCACATCTGCGGTTTCCACGACTTCGCCGGCATACATGACGGCCACCCGATCGGCGATCTGCGCGACCACGCCCAGATTGTGCGTAATGAACAGCACTGCCATCCCATGTGCGGATTTCAGTTCAGCCAACAAACTGAGAATTTGCGCCTGAATGGTGACGTCCAGCGCCGTGGTGGGTTCATCAGCCAGCAGCACGCGAGGTTTGCAGGCCAAGGCCATGGCGATCATCACGCGCTGCCGCATGCCACCCGAAAACTGGTGCGGGTAATCATTGAAGCGGTTGACGGCGGCAGGGATTTTCACCTCTTGCAGCACTTGCAATGCGGCCTGACGTGCCTGTCGCCAAGACACTCGGCGGTGCTGGCGAATCGCTTCGGCGATCTGGTCGCCCACCGTCATGGTGGGGTTCAGCGAGGTCATCGGTTCCTGGAAGATCATCGCGATGGCATCGCCACGCAATCGAGCCATCCGCTTTTCTGGCAGGACCGCCAAGTCCTCGCCTTCCAACAATATCTGGCCGCCACCGTGTCGGGCGCCAGACTGCGGCAACAAGCGCAGAATTGATAGCGCCGTGACGCTCTTGCCGCTGCCGGACTCGCCCACCACGGCCAGCGTCTCATTGCGCCCCACCGATAGCGATACGTCGCGCACGGCAGCATGCCATTGGCCACCGACGCGAAATTCGGTACGCAGATCGCGTAATTCCAAGACTGTTTCTACGGGGTTCATGAGCGCTCCGAGCGCAATTTGGGATCGATAGCATCGCGCAAGGCATCACCCAACAAGTTCAATGCAAGCACGGTCAACAGGATTGCCATACTGGGAAATACCGTCAACCACCAAGCATCCAGGATATTCTCGAAGCCTTCACGGATCATTCCGCCCCAGGTCGCCGCCGGCGGTGGCACGCCCAGCCCAATAAAACTGAGCGACGCTTCGGTACGGATCGCCGAAGCCATCCACAATGAGCCCAACACGACGACTTCGGAAACCATATTGGGTAGGATATGCACGCCCATCAGTCTCAGCGGTCCATAGCCGAGTGCACGGCCCGCCTCGACAAAATCACGCTGTTTCAAAGCAATCGTAGGCGCGCGCGCCACCCGCACGAACGGCGCTATCTCGGTGATGGCGATGGCAATGATCAGATTCTCCAGGCTGGCGCCCAGCATCGCCGCCACCATCAGGCCCAGTAATAAGGTAGGAAACGACAGCAGAACGTCGACCAAGCCCATGATCAGTTGGTCGATCAGTCCGCCCAGATAGCCGGCGACGATGCCCAGCGTCGCGCCGATGCACATGGCAATCAGAATCGCGACGAAACCCACGAGCAAGGACACTCGCGCACCGAACAACAGGCGCGACAGAACATCGCGACCATAACTGTCGGTGCCCAGCCAGAACTCTGCCGATGGGGGCTCGAGTCGTGCCACAATGTTTTGCTGCAACGGATCGTACGGCGACAGCCAGGGCGCCAGTACGGCGGCCAGCACGATCAGCAATAGCAAGCCCAACCCCACCCACGATAGGCGATTCTTGCGCAGTGCAAGCAACAGGGCATTGGGTTGCGAAACGGGAAGCGCGGCGGCAACACTCATTTGTATTTCACCCTAGGGTCGACCAAGCCATACACCAAGTCGGTCAACAGATTGACGAAAATCACGCAGGCAGCGAAAACCACCATCAAGCCTTGCAGCAAGGTGTAATCGCGCGCGTTAAGCGCACCCAAGATCAGCTTTCCCAAGCCTGGGCGATTGAATACGATCTCGGTCAACACCGAGTTTCCGATCAGCGTACCGAAATACAACCCCACCACCGTGACAATAGGGATCAGCGCATTGCGCAATCCATGTCGCAACACCAGACGCAGGGGTTGTATGCCCTTGGCCCGGGCAGTGCGCACATAATCTTCGCCCATGACCCCCAGCATGGATGAGCGCGTCACCCGCATGACGTAGGCAGTCATGATCAAGCCCAGATTGAATGCCGGCAACACCAAGCCACGCAGTTGTGTGCCCCAATCGCCCGATATCGATGAACCGATCACCGGAAACCATCCAAGGTGAATGGCGAATATCAGCAACATGAGGATGGCCGATACGAACGCCGGAAACGACAGACCAGTCAGCGACAGCACGCGGCCCAGGTAGTCCGGCCAGGCATTGCGCCGCAACGCCGCCCATATCCCCATGGGCAGCCCAAATAGCACGCCGATCAACATGGCGGCCATCGTCAGCTCCAGTGTCCAGGGTAGTACCAGCATGACTTCCTGCAGCACCGTGCGGCCGCTGGCCATCGACACGCCGAAATTGCCCGACAGCATGTCGCCCAGGAAGTGCAGGTACTGCACATGCGTGGGAAGATCCAGGCCAAGGCGATCGCGCAGCGCGGCCAGCGCCTCGGCACTCGCTTGATCCCCCAGCATGACAGCGGCAGGATCGCCCGGCACCAAACGCACCAAGATAAACACGGCCGTCAACATAGCCAGCAACGTGGGTACGGCCAGCAACAGACGCCGTATCGCATAGCGCATCATGGACGATTCTCCTTGGCGGCGGGCGCCATCAGGCGTTGCGCCGAAAGATTACCGATGGCGCGCGTGGTAGTGCCGCGTACCACCAGGTCGGTCAATGCCGCTCCCACCACAGGTACCAATTCAAAACCATGGCCGGAAAATCCAAAAGCGTGGAACACGCCCGGGGCGTTCGGCGACGTTCCAATCACGGGCAACATATCTTCGGTCTTGGCTTCCAAGCCCGACCAAACTCGCACGATGCGTACGTCGCGCACGAGCGGAAACAGGTCAGTGGCCGCACGCGCACCTTTGGCCAACACCCCCATCCGGGCCGTGGACGTCTCGCGATCAAGGTCGGGCACGCCCTGCAGACCGCCACCAATCACCAACGTTCCCTGATCGGACTGCTTAAACGACAACGAGCGCCCCATGATCGAAACCACCGGTTTGATGAATGGACGCAGCCGTTCGCTCACCATCATCATGGAAGACTTGGTCGCAAGCGGAATCTCATCGCCGACCATCGCCGCGACCCTTGCACCCCAAGCGCCGGCAGCGTTAACCAGTACCGGCGCACGCCACTCTTTGCCGCCGGCTTGCACTCGCCAATCGTCACCATGATGTTCGATGAAGGTGACGCCACATTGCTCGACGATGCTGGCGCCAGCCGTCTCGGCAGCACGACGAAAGGCTCGCAGCGCTTGGTGCGGATCGGCGGCACCATCGCGACGGGCCAGCGATGCACCCAGACAATGAGGGCTCAACTCCGGCAGCCACTGCCGCAACTCGGCCGATCCGATCAGTTCTTCATGGGTGTAGCCGTCGGTGCGCAAGGCATGCACGTGCGCTTGCAGGCGCTGCAGCGCGGCTGGCGTCTCGGCAACACAGATCTGCCCGTTGGGATGAAAACCGCAATCGTCGCCCACCAACTCGGGCAGACGATGCCACATCTCGATCGCCTCCAACGACAAATCCAGCTCGCCGCGATCGCGATTGAGCGTGCGCACGCCGGCTGCGGTCGCCCCCGAAGCATGCCGCCCCACCCAAGAGCGCTCCAGCACAGTGACGCGCTGGCCGGCGCGTCCCAGATGCATGGCCGCCGACAGACCATGCAAACCGCCGCCGATGATAATCACGTCACATTGACGATTGCTCATGGTGCTTTTTCCTCGACATCCAGCGACGCCAACTCACCCAGCGTCAGTGGCTTTAACGGTGGACGAATGCGATAAAACCCCACGTCCGCCACGGGTCGTTGCTGTGTCTGCGCCAGGATGTGGGCAATGGTGTAGCCGCACTGCCGCCCCTGGCAAGGTCCCATGCCCGCCCGGGTAATCGACTTGATTTGGTTGGGACCTGGGCGCCCTATCGCCGCGGCCTTGCGAATATCTCCGGCAGTGAGTTCTTCGCAACGGCACACGACCGTGTCGTCACTGGGGGCAAAGATCGCCGCACGCGGCGGGTACATGGCATCGAGAAGCGGCCTCAGTTGCAATTCAGCAACCAGGCGTTGACGAAGCGGCCGTGCGCGATCTTGCGCTTGGTCGACGCTAAGTTTCCCTGCCCCCAATATCAACCCGATGGCGGCTAGCTCTCCTCGCACGCACGCCGCCTGGGCGCCACCGATACCGACGCCATCGCCCGCCACGTAGACGCCCGCCTGGCTGCTCTGCCCCCAATCATCCACATCAGGAACGAGGCAAGCCTGCGCCGCGTTCCAATGGTGTCGGCATTCCAGGGCGCGCGTCATATGGATAGAGGGGACCACGCCCTCGTGCACCAACAGTACGCGAGCCGGCGCCCGTTCGCTGCGGCCATTGCCCAGCGTGTATTCAATGTCACTTAGGTGGGTGTCGCCCACTGCGCGAAAACTGACAACATTCCGAACTCGCTTGACCCCCGCCGCCCGCAACTGGCGCAGCCACCCCAGGCCCTTGGTCAAATCGCGCCAGCGCGACGCCGCAGCCGCCCAGTGTGGCCAGGCACGGCGCCATTGCCCCGCGGGCGTCGTATCCAGCCAGCCGGCGATGCGACCGCCTGCGCGCAGCAATTGCGCCATATACAAGATCACGAGCGGCCCGTTGCCCGCTACCCAGATGGGCTCACGGGGCACTTGGTGCGAAGTCTTCAACAAGATCTGTGCCGCCCCCACCGTCAAGACTCCCGGCAACGTCCAGCCGGGAAACGGCGCCGGGCGTTCCTGTGCACCAGTGGCTAGCAATACTTGCCTGGCACGACAGACTTCCGCCTGACCCGCGCTGCTCATGTAGACATGCCAGCCGGGTTCGATCTGCCAAACCTGAGTTGCCGGACGATACTCGGCGCCGCAAGCGCGAAAGCGTTCGGCCAGCGCCGCGCCTGCACGGTATTCGTCGCCTAGCAACGCCCCCGTCGGCGTTGCGGCCACCGTTTCCACGGCGCGCCATATCTGCCCACCCGGGGTGGGCTGCTCATCCACGACCATCACATCCAGACCGGTCTCGCGCAACGTAATTGCCGCACTCATGCCGGCCGGCCCGGCCCCCACGATCAACACATCCACATCACGTGTCATGACAGCACACTCCGCTTGCCGAATTGGCGCTCGACGCGCATGCCATCACGTACCGTCACCAGGCAGGTCTGGGTCGAGGCCACACCGTCGACAATAGCCAGGCAATCAAAGCAGACACCCATCATGCAATACGGGGCACGCGGACTTTCGCACACCGGCGTGGTCCGCGTGGCCGGGGTTTCCTGGCGCAGCAAAACGGCTGCGACCGTTTCGCCCGGCGTGGCGGACACCGCTGCACCGTCGATGGTCAAGGTCAACGTGGGTGCGCCAGCATCATGCAGCTTGCGGAACATTGAAGCGCTCATGGTGAAAAACATCCAAGAAAGTTGGCAACGTGCCGCCGGCCAGCGCATGGGCCAGCGGCCCTGCGTGAAACGACGCCAGCGTCACGCCGGAGTGACACAGCGCGATCCACGCGCCGGGATAATCGGCCGCCCCGGCGTAGACCGGGCAGCCATCGGGAGTCATGATGCGCAGGCACGACCAGTGGCGCACCAGCCGCGCCCGCGCCAAATCTGGCAACACGTGCAGCGCCTTGCGGCTCATGCGCACGGCAGCCTCAGTGGTCGTTGCGAGGTCGTAGCCCACCTCCTCTTGGGTCAGCCCCACCAGCACTGAACCTTCGTTTGTCTGGCGAATGCCACTGGCGGGCAATGGCAGCAACGGCGCAATCCGCTCAGTGACCAGGATCTGGCCGCGCTGCGGCCGCAGTGGCACACTCAGACCGACCATGGGGCCTAACGTACGCGAACCCAATCCTGCGGCAATGACCAGATGCTGCGTACGCCAGCGTTGGCCTGCGCTCTGCACCTCGAAACCACCGCCGGGCAAAGCAACGAGCCGTTCGGCCGCCTGCCCGTGATACAACTGACCGCCACGCCGCACAAATGCCGCCTGCATAGCAGCCAACAATCGCAGCGGATTCACATGACCATCACGGGTACCCAGACTGGCTCCCGTCACGTGCGGCCCCAGACGCAACTGCGGAAACAGGCGCTGCAACGCGCCGCGATCCAGCATTTCGGTACAGGGCGGCAGTTCGGTCGCCTGCGCCTGCCAGCGCTCCAAGCGCTGGGCACGCTGCATGAACTCCGCCTCGCCTACACAAAAATGCAGACCTCCACGGTTTTCGTAATTCAGCGGTACCCCGCTCTCGCGTTCCAGATCACGCGCGAACGCCGGCCATAGCGCAGCCGCCTGATAGGACAGACGCTGATAATGCGCGTTTCCCAGGCCCTTGCCTTGCACCCATACCAGTCCAAAGTTGGCCTTGGCGGCCCGATAGTCGGTGTCGGCGCCATCCAGCGCGAGCACGCGTCGTCCCGCCCCGGCCAAACCGTAGGCAATGGCCGAGCCGACCATACCGGCACCGGCCACAATGACGTCGTAGTCATGTGTCATGTCGCTGCTCCAGTAGTCGCGCGGGCATGCGGTAATCTAGCGACCGGCATTGTCATTATTCTTCGTACTCGCGGCCAGGTTTCCGAGCTGCGCTTCTTGTGGATACCAACATGCGGCACACACTGAACCTGCGTCAGGTCGAAGCCTTCAAGGCAATCATCGAACAGGGCACTGTCAGCCAGGCCGCCGAGGTGCTGGGGGTAACGCAACCAGCGGTCAGCAAGCTGCTGGCACACCTGGAGGCAGAAACCGGTTTGACGTTGTTTGACCGCGTACGCGGCAAACTGGCCTGTACGCCTCACGGCATGCGGCTGTACCGTGAAATCGACCGCGTGTTCAGCGGTTTGCGCCAAGTCGAACAAGCCGTCGACTCGATCCGCCGCGACGAACAGCGAACGCTTAACGTCGGCGTACTGCCGGCCCTGTCGGGTTCGTTCATCCGTCGTACCACCATGAACTTTCTGAAACATCACCCTGACGTGCGGGTATCCATCAACACGCGCGGTTCGCTGTTTCTGGTCGATCGGTTGGCCACTCGACAAATCGACGTTGCGTTGGTCGGCAGTCGCGCCGACAACCCCTATATTGACCGGGAACCGTTGTTCCAGTATCCGCTGATCTGCGCAATGCCGGTCAATCATGAGCTGACGCGCAAACGTGTGATTCGACCGAAGGACCTTGCGGGTAAACCGTTCCTGTCGTTCGGCACTGACAGCCAGACGCAAAGCCTGGTCGTCAAGGCTTTCGAAAACGCACAAGTCGAGCTGAACGTTGTGCTCAGCACCGATACCGCGCCTACCTTGTGCGAATTCGTCGCGTCCGGTTTGGGAGTTTCGCTTATTCATCCACTATTTGCCGATGGGTTGCAGAATCGCCTGGTACTGCGGCGTTTCGATCCGGAAATGCTCTTTCACTTCCAGTTATGTCGCGTGCAGGCCTCTCGCAATGCGGTCCTGGTGGAAGCCTTCGTCCAGGAAGCCCGTGCCGTGGCGGCACAGGTTTCCCGTGAGCTCCTCAAGGGGCAGTGACGGTCGTCCGTTCAGTCACCGGCGGCTGCAAATTCAACGCGCCCTGGAAGTCGTAGCCGTAATCGACCCGATCGCTATGCACCCAAACCTGCTTCAGGCCAAATAGCGGAATTCCGCAAACGTCGGCGTGGATCTTGGTCTGTGCCTCTTTCCACAAAGCCAATTGCCGCTTGGCATCAGGCTCGACGCGTGCCGCCCGTATCGCCTCATCGGCCACGGAACAATGCGAGAAATTCGACATGGCGGTAGGCGCGCCGATGGCCGAGGCGGAATCGTAGAACTCTGTCAGATAGGAATCGGCCACAGGGAAACGCGCAGCACCATAGAAGACCACGGCGCTTTGATCTTTACGGCTCTTGGCCTGATAAGTCGCGTGGTCTACCACCTCCATGTCGAGCTTTATGCCTGCCTTGGCCAACTGCGCCTGGACGATCTCCATAATCGGTTGTTGGGCGGCAATGTTCGACACCACCGATTTCAGGGTGATACCGTTCGGAAAGCCGGCTTCGGCCAGCAACTGCTTCGCGCGCTCCACATCATAGGGATAGGCTCCGGCGCTGCAATCGTGCCCTTGATAGCCGTTGGGCACGACCGAACAGCCTTTCGTGGCCACATCTTTGCCCACATATCTCACGATTTCGTCGACATTGACAGCGGCCGCCACCGCTTGGCGTACTTGTAGATTGTCCAGCGGTTTGACGGTGCGATTCAGGTGTAGCGTGCGGAATTCGGCGGGTTCGAACACATCGACTTTCATGTCGCGCTTGATGGATCGCTCGACCCAGCGCTGCTCGCGCTTGCCTTGCATAAGATCGATCTCATTGGACACAAACGCCAATTCGCGCGCGCTATCCGAGGGAATCATGCGATAGATCAAACCGCCCAGTTTCGGTTTTCCGCGGAAGTACTCATCGTTGGCCACTAGTTTCACGTACTGCTGCGTCACGTGTTCACCAAACGCGAAGGGACCCGTGCCAATAGGCGCGGCACCGAACTTGTCGCCCAATTTCTCGGCAGCCTTTTTACTGACGATGTTGCCACCGTGATAGTCCGACACACGTCCTAGAAAACCGGCATCAGGGTATTTCAGCGTGACGCGCACGGTGTAGTCATCCACCGCTTCCACCTTGTCTACGCCGGCGAAGGTCGCGGCGAAGCTCGATCGCTTCGGGTCCGCGGCGCGCTGCAGCGAATACACCACATCTTCGGCTTGCATTTCCCCATAACCACCATGAAACCGCACGCCTTTACGCAGATGGAAAGTCCAGACCTTGCTGTCGGATGATGTCTCCCAACTTTCGGCCAGATCGGCCTCCAATGCCTGTGGATCAGCGCTGCCTGGCGGGAAACGCACTAAGCCGTCGAACATTTCGGAAGCAACGCCTTTGTCGACGGTGGACGTCGCGCGATGCGGATCCAGCGTGGCGTTGTCGGCAGCGCCGGAACTGATACGCAGCATCGGGCGCTCCTGAGCATCAGCGTGGATGGGTAGCCCGGCGCCGAACACAAACAGACCGGTGGCGAGAATGGAAAGTGCAGGACGTTTCATGATTCCCCTTGGGAGCGACGTTGCGAAGGACAGCGATAACGTGACAACGGGAGTCAAGGTAGAACTGCTATGCCATGGCGTCAAAGTCGCCTGAGTGCGGCATCTATTCCCCAGGGTTATATCCCTCGTCGTAACGGGGACCCTCACCCAGCGCAGCGCCTCGCCGACTAATGGTTAGTACCCATAGGTCGGCAAAGGCCTATCCTAGGGAAAACACTGAACTCAAAAGCGTGGTGAATACCTCGCAACCGAGATTGAACTAAACGTGCACGTACCGCTCCCGGACGCCACGATCCGTATCCAGCGCGGCGCAATCTGCTGGCTGACTGCGCGCTGCGCGGAGAACGATCCCGATATATCATTAGCAATACCGAATTCGACAGGATCGGCGAAGGGCAGGGCTGGCGCGCCACATAGTTTAGATTTAAAGTATCTGGCAATACATGACTAGTTTTACCGAGGCTCGCTCTGCGCCATACCATGATTGACACGCCCGACCTGGAAACACGCGCCGCCCCCGACGACCATCACGCGCTGCGTCTGTGGCTACGTATGCTGACGTGCTGCAATCTCATCGAGTCCGAAATCCGTGGCCGTCTGCGCACCGAATTCGACACCACGTTGCCCCGTTTCGATCTCATGGCACAACTACAGCGCGCGCCCAAAGGCATGAAAATGGGCGAGCTATCGCGCCGCATGATGGTCACTAACGGCAACATCACTGGCATCGCCGATCAGCTCGAAAAAGAAGGGCTGGTGATGCGCGCCAAAGTCGAAACCGACCGGCGTAGTTCCGTCTTGAAGCTGACACCACAGGGGCGTCGGCTCTTCACGCGCATGGCGCGCGCGCACGAAGGCTGGGTAAAGGGGATGTTCACCGACCTGCCCGAAGCGCACCGGGACGCCTTGTATCAGGCGCTGGGGGAATTGAAATTGCAGGTCGTGGCAGCCCGAGGCAGACCGGTCGCGTGATGATGGGATAATACGCGAAAGTCCCCGCTCACCCGGCGGGTTTTCCGAAGATCCCTTACCGCTCAGCCACAGAGGCGTTGTCATGGCCGTTAATCTGCAGATCCCCTCCGAGTCCGACATTTTTCCCGTTGCCGGTGTTGATATCGGCGTCACCGAAGCCGGCATTCGCAAGGCCAACCGACGCGATCTGACCGTTTTCCGCCTGGCCCCGGGCACCACTGTGGCCGGGGTGTTTACCCGCAACCGTTTCCGCGCGGCGCCGGTTCAGGTCTGTGAAGCGCATCTGGCAGCCGGCGGCCCGATCAGCGCGCTGGTCATCAATACCGGCAACGCCAATGCAGGCACCGGTAATGAGGGCCTGAAAAAAGCCCAAGACACCTGCGCAGCCCTGGGCCAATTGCTGAACGTTCCCGCGCAGCAAATTCTGCCATTCTCGACGGGAGTCATTCTCGAACCTCTCCCCCTGGACCGCCTGACCGCCGCCCTGCCCGCCGCCCTAGGCAATTTGGGCCCGAACGAGTGGTTCAATGCCGCCCACGGCATCATGACCACCGACACCTTGCCCAAAATCCATTCGCGGCGCATGCAGATCGACGGCAAGACCATCACGTTGACCGGCATCAGCAAAGGCGCCGGCATGATCCACCCGAACATGGCCACGATGCTGAGCTTCCTGGCCACTGACGCCGGGATTTCTCAACCGGTGCTGCGCAAGCTCGCGCTGGAAATCGCCAACCAGTCGTTCAACCGCATTACCATCGATGGCGACACGTCGACCAACGACTCCTTCATCATCGCTGCCACCGGCCAGTCGGGCCTGGAGATCACCTCCGAAGCCGATCCGCACTATTCGGCTGTGCGCGACGCACTGGCCACCGCCGCCCTGGATCTGGCGCAGAAAATCGTACGCGACGCCGAAGGCGCCACCAAGTTCATCACGATTCACGTCGAAGAAGCCCTGACCACCGACGAAGCCCTGAAGATCGGCTACTCGATCGCGCATTCGCCGCTGGTCAAGACGGCGTTCTTCGCATCGGATCCCAACCTGGGCCGCATCCTGGCGGCTATCGGCTACGCCGGTGTCGATGATCTGGATGTCTCGAAATTGCGCCTGTGGCTGGACGACGTCCTGGTCGCGTGCGATGGCGGCCGCAATCCGGACTACCAGGAAGAAGACGGCCAACGCGTGATGAAGCAGGCGGAAATCAGCATTCGGGTGGCATTGGCGCGCGGCCAAGCCTCTGATACGGTCTATACCTGTGACCTCTCGCACGAGTATGTCAGCATCAACGCTGATTACCGTTCCTGATTATCCGTGACTGTACCTGCTGGAAAATACTGACGTGAGTGCTGCTGATTTTTCTATTTTGATCGAACGCGCCGAACGCGTGCTGGCGCAACTCGAAGCCTGGCTGCCCGCCGCACCGCCCGAGATCGACTGGTCCGCCCATGCCTACCGCTGGCGCAAGCGCGGTGCGCGCGGATGGCTGGATACCGTGCGCCATATTGCCCGGATCGAGGTCGACGATCTGCAGCATATCGAACGCCAGAAAGACATCATCGATCGCAACACCCGTCAATTTCTCCAGCAAAAGCCGGCCAATAATGTCCTGATGACCGGTGCGCGCGGCACGGGGAAAAGCTCGCTGGTCAAGGCCATGCTGGCCGCCTATGGCGACCAGGGCCTGCGCCTGATCGAAGTCGACAAGTCCGACCTGGGCGACCTGGCCGACATCGTCGAGCTGGTCGCGGCGCGTCCTGAACGCTACATCGTCTTTTGCGACGATCTGTCCTTCGAAGAAGGCGAGGCCGGCTACAAGGCCCTGAAATCCGTGCTGGATGGCTCGGTGTCCGCTTCAGGCGATAACGTGCTGATTTACGCGACATCCAATCGGCGCCACCTGATGCCGGAATACATGAGCGAAAACCTGCAGGCCCAACATCAGGCCGATGGCGAAATTCATCCCGGTGAAACCGTCGAAGAAAAAATCTCGCTGTCCGAACGTTTCGGTCTGTGGCTGTCGTTTCATCCCTTCAAGCAAGATGACTATCTGGATATCGTCTATCACTGGCTACGAGAATTGAACTGCCCCACCGAGCATATCGAAGCCAGCCGTACCGAGGCGTTGCAGTGGGCGCTGGAGCGGGGATCCCGCTCGGGCCGGGTGGCCTATCAGTTTGCTCGCGATTGGGCGGCCCGCCATGTCTGACGGCATCATCAATGTCGCCGCGGGCCTGATTCTGCGCCCTGATGGCCAGCTCCTGCTGGGGCAGCGCCCTGAAGGCAAACCCTGGGCCGGATGGTGGGAACTGCCCGGTGGCAAGCTCGAGCCTGGCGAGACCGTGCTGCAGGCGCTCAGCCGCGAATTACGCGAAGAAATCGGCATCGAAGTCACCCGGGCCGTGCCCTGGGTCACCTACGTCCATGCCTACCCACATACCACGGTGCGACTGGCGTTTTGCCATGTGACGGGATGGAACGGCGAACCGCGCGGGCTGGAAAACCAGCGACTCGCGTGGGTCAATCCCGCCGAGGCCGACACGGTTGGCGATCTATTACCCGCTACCCTGCCTCCGCTACGCTGGCTGCAGCTACCCACGACCTACGGCATTACCTCCATCGGCGGACGCGCGGGCCTGCCCGCGTTTCTGGAGCGCCTGGAACGCGCGCTCGCGCGTGGCCTGAAGCTCGTGCAATTACGCGAACCCGATTGGCCCGATGGTCCAGGCGCGACATCACTGCGCGACGCCACGAGGACAATCATCAAACACTGTCATGCCGCGGGCGCACGCGTGCTGATCAATAGCGTGCATCCCGATGCGTGGTGGCGCCAGGCCGATGGCGTGCATTTGCGCTGGCAAGATGCGGCGACGCTGTCAGAACGGCCCGCCGTGCCCGAGGGGGCCCTGGTAGGCGTCTCTGCCCACGACAATGCCCAGATCGTGCACGCACGAGAGCTTGGAGCCGATTTTGCCGTGCTGGGTCCGGTACTCGAAACCCCATCCCACCCCGGACAACCGGCTTTGGGCTGGGAGGGCTTTGTGGCCGGAAATCAGGATGCGGGCCTTCCCGTGTACGCCCTGGGCGGCCAATCAGACGATACGCTGAACGACGCCCATCGGCATGGCGCGCACGGCATCGCCGGGATTCGAGGACTGATTTAGTCCGCTGCCATCGAGCCCTGCCCCGACAAGGGCGGGTGCAGTGGCCCGCGGCATTACTCCTGCGCCGGCAAGCCGTCCCATCCACCGCCCAGCGCGGCAATCAACTGCACGCTGGCGGTCAGGCGATTGGCCATCAGCGTCAGCGCGGTGCGTTCGCTATTGAGGGCGCTTGCCTCCAGCGTCGCCACGTCCAGATAGTTGATCGTGCCGGCCTCATACTGATTACGCGCCAGGCGCAATGCCTCACGTGCCGCCTCGAGCGCACGGCGCTGTACGACCTGCTCTTCGCCCAGGACGCGCAACTGGATCAGATAATCCTCGACCTCTTGCAGGGCCGTCAACACGGTCTGGCGATAGGCCGCCGCCTGGGCATCATAAGCCGCGCGGGCCTGGTCCACCTGGGCCTGGCGCGCGCCTCCGTCAAACAGGGTCAGGGCCAATGCCGGACCCAACGACCAGAAGCGCGCGGGTGCGGTCAACCACTGTGCAAACTGACCACTGCGAAATCCGCCATCGGCGCTCAACACGAGATCAGGGAACCAGGCCGCCTGCGCGACGCCGATCTGCGCGTTGGCGGCTGCCGTCTGGCGTTCGGCGGCGGCCACATCGGGACGGCGCTCGAGCAACTGAGACGGTAAACCGGCGGGGATTTGCGGAATTGCCTGCGCAAACGATTGCGCGGGCAGCGTAAAGCGTGAGGGCGCCAAGCCGATCAAGACCGCAATCGAATGCTCGAACTGCCCACGCTGCCACGCCAGATCCACTAGCTGTGCACGTGTGCCTTCCAACTGCGCCAGCGCCAACGTCACGTCAGACTTGCCTACGACACCAGCATCATAGAGATTTTGCGTCAGTTTCAATGAGCGCTCATGCGCCGCCACCGTGGCTTCCAGTAGGCGCTTCTGCTCGTCCAGCACACGCAACTGGAAGTAGTTTTGCGCTAGCGCGGCCTGAGAGCTCAAGCGAATATTGGCCAGATCGGCAAAGCTGGCTTGCGCTTCGGCCCGGCTGGCTTCGACTTCGCGGCGCACACGTCCCCAGATATCGGCCTCCCAACTGACGGACCCACTCAGGTCGTATTGATTCCCCGAACCGCTCGTGGAACCACTCCCCGCACCCGAGCGCGTCGCACCCGCCCCGGCGCCCACCGTCGGGAAAAAGCTCGAGCGCGCGCCCCTGACCAAGGCCTGTGCCTGCCGGTAGTTGGCCTCGGCCTGAGCGATGGATTGATTGGCGGTGTTGAGTTGGTCCATCAGGCCACTGAGCGTCGTATCGCCATAGACTTGCCACCAGGCGCCGCGCTCAATATGATCGCCCGGTCGAGCGGGCGTCCAGCCCTCCACGGGTTGCGCGTCCTGCCCAGCGTCGCCCGGCGCCTGTTTGTACACCTCGCCGACATCCATCTCAGGTCGCTGATAGTCGGGCCCCACGGCACACGCAGCCAACAGGGCGCAGCACAGGGCAACCATCGCGCCACGCAACAGACGTGCTTGGGCAAACAAGGTGAACGGGAAGGCTAGAGGCGAAATTGATGCGCGGCTCATGGTCGATCTACATCAGGTTGCGGGTTCGTCGTGCGATACGCAGCACGACGGCGGGCCCATAAACGGAAACGGTCCAGATAAAGATAGACTACGGGCGTGGTGTACAGCGTCAATACCTGGCTAACAATCAGCCCCCCCACGATGGTGACCCCCAGCGGTTGGCGCATCTCCACGCCGGCCCCGGTGGCCAGCAGCAACGGCAACGCGCCAAAGATAGCGGCCAACGTAGTCATCATGATGGGCCGAAAGCGTGTCAGGCAGGCCTCGAAAATCGCGTCGCGCGGCGACAGGTTCAAGCGCCGTTCGGCGTCCAGAGCAAAGTCGACCATCATGATGGCGTTTTTCTTGACGATACCGATCAGCAGGAACACCCCGATCAAGGCAATGATCGTGAACTCGCTGCCCACCAGCATCAATGCCAGCAACGCACCGACGCCCGCGGACGGCAGGGTCGACAAAATGGTCAGGGGATGCACCCAGCTCTCGTATAGCATCCCCAGCACGATATACATGGTGACCAGCGCTGCCAGGATCAGCCACGGTTGTTGCGCCTGCATCTTCTGCTGCGCCTTGGCCGTACCCAGAAAACCGGCCTGAACCTGATCCGAGGGCAACCCGATACGCGCCACCGCCGCGTCGATAGCCGCAACCGCCTCACCCTGCGAGACGCCGGGCGCGAGATTAAAGGAAATCTCCTCGGCGGCGAACAGGCCATTATGCTGCACACTCAGCGGGGCATTACCCGTCTCGAAACGCGCGAATGAGGCCAATGGCACACGCGCGCCATCTTGGGTGATGACATGCACCTGCTTGAGCGACTCGGCATCCTGCGCAAAACGCTGATCGACGCCCAGTACCACGTGGTACTGGTTCAACGGCCCATACATAACCGACACCTGACGCTGACTGAACGAGTTATTCAGTACCGCTGAAATATCGGACATACTGATGCCCAGGCGCGTGGCGGCCTCGCGATCGATCACCAGATTCACCTGGCGGCCCTTGTCCTCGACGCTGGAGTCGACGTCGGTGAGCTCGGGCAACTGGGCCATGGCCTGCCGCACCTTGGGGGCCCAAGTGCGCAAGAGCGACAACTCCCCCGCGAGCAAGGTGTAGTCATACGAACCACTCCCCTGCCTGCCGCCCAAAAAAATGTCTTGCTGTGGCACCAGAAACACGCGGGCGCCCGCCGTGCCTTGCAACTGTCCTCGCAACCGGTTCACCACGTCGTTGGCACTGACCTTGCGTTCGTCCTGCGGCTTGAGCTGAATCATCATGAAGCTGCTATTACTGCCGCCCCGGCCGCCGGAGTACATCGTGACGCTGGCCACGGCGGGATCCGCCAGAATGGCCTCGCGAAAGTATTCCAGCTTGGGCACCGTCGCCTGAAACGACGTCCCCTGATCTGCCCGGAACATACCGATCAACTGCCCCGTATCCTGCTGCGGAAAAAAACCCTTGGGCACAACTGCGTACAAGTACACATTCAATCCGATCGTCGCCACCAACAGCAACAACATGATGCGGCCATGCGCCAACGCCCAGGAAAGGCTGCGCCGATAGCCATTCAACATGGCTTGAAAACCCGACTCGAGCACGCGAGACAGACGGTTGGGTGGACGCTCGGCATGATCGGGTTTTTGCTGACGCAACAAGCGCGCACACATCATGGGCGTCAGCGTCAACGACACCACCATCGACACCAGAATCGCGGCTGACAAGGTCACTGCAAACTCGCGAAACAAGCGTCCCACGATGTCACCCATCAACAAGATGGGAATAAACACGGCGACCAGCGACACGCTCATCGACAACACGGTAAAACCCACCTCGCGCGCGCCACGCAATGCCGCGCGCAATGGCGATGCGCCACGCTCGATGTGGCGCATGATGTTCTCCAGCACCACAATGGCGTCATCCACCACAAAGCCCGTGGCCACGATGAGCGCCATCAACGAGATCGTGTTCAGGGTAAAGCCGCACCAGTACATGATGCAGAACGTGCCGATCAGCGATACGGGAACGGCCACGCTGGGAATCAGCGCTGCACGCCAATGCCGTAAAAACAGCAGCACCACCAGCACCACCAATCCCACCGAGACCACCAACGTCAACTCGGCTTCGTTCAACGAGGCGCGAATACTTGGGGTACGGTCCTGTGCCACCGTCAGATCGACATCCCCCGGCAATAACGCCTGCAATTGCGGCAACTGCGCGCGCACGGCCTCCACCGTTTCGATGATGTTGGCATCGGCCTGGCGCCGCAAAATCAACAAGATCGCTTTGCGATTGTTGTAATAGCCCGTCTGGAACAGGTCTTCGACCGAGTCTTCAACTGTTGCCACGTCCGATAGACGGATCGCAGCGCCATCGCGCCATGCCACAATCAAGGGCCGGTACTGCTCGGCAGTCTCGAGTTGATCGCTGGCCATGATCTGCCAGTGAGTCTCGTCGTTTTCGATCATACCTTTGGGCTTGTTGGCGTTAGCCTCGCTGAGCGTCGAGCGCACCTCGTCGAGCGATACGCCACGACTCGATAGCGCGCCGGGAATCAGATTCACCCGCACCGCGGGCAGCGAACTGCCTCCCACGGAAACCTCGCCGATGCCATTGATCTGCGACACCTTTTGCGCCACGATCGTCGAGGCCAGGTCGTACAGTTTGCCTTGACTCAACGAGTCCGACGTCATCGCCAGCACCATGACGGGCGCCGACGACGGATTGACCTTGCGGTAGGTGGGATTGCTGCGCATCCCCGTCGGCAACAGCGATCGGGCCGCGTTGATCGCGGCCTGCACATCGCGCGCGGCGCCATTGATATCACGGCTGAGGTCAAATTGCAGCGTAATGCGCGTGGAGCCCTGCGAACTGCGCGAGGTCATTTCGGTCAGGCCGGCGATACTGCCAAGCGAACGCTCGAGCGGCGTCGCCACGCTGGACGCCATCGTTTCTGGACTGGCGCCCGGCAAACTGGCCGTCACTGAAATCATCGGCAGATCGACCTGGGGCAGCGCCGCCACCGGCAGCAATCGATAGGCAAGTATTCCCGCCAGCACCAGCCCCAGAGTGAGCAACACCGTGGCAACCGGCCGAACGATGAATGGCGCCGACAGAATCATCGCGGCTCCGCCACGGGCTTGGTCTGACCACGATAACGGCGGGCCAGACGGTCAAACATGAGATAAATCACCGGCGTGGTGAATAGCGTCAAGACTTGGCTCAATAACAAGCCCCCCACCATGACCAGCCCCAGCGGCTGGCGCAATTCGGCGCCTGTACCCGAGGACAACATCAGGGGTAACGCGCCGAACAAGGCCGCCAGCGTCGTCATCAGGATCGGCCGAAAGCGCAGCAGTGCCGCCTCATGGATGGCCTCGCGCGGCGCCAAGCCGCGCTTGCGCTCGGCCTCGAGTGCAAAGTCGATCATCATGATGGCGTTTTTCTTGACGATACCGATCAACAGGATGATGCCGATGATGCCGATCATGTCGAGTTGCGTGCCGCTGATCAGCAGCGCCAGCAAGGCGCCAACCGCGGCCGAAGGCAGCGTGGACAAAATCGTGATGGGATGGATATAGCTTTCGTACAGCACACCCAGCACGATGTACATCGTGATGATGGCAGCCAGTATCAGCCACAGCGTGCTGGACAAAGAATTCTGGAACGCCAGCGCCGCCCCTTGAAACCGCGTCTCGATGCTGGCAGGCAATTCGATCTCGGCCTGCGCCGCGCCGATCGCCTCGACGGCGGCAGACAGCGAAACGCCCGGCGCCAAGTTAAACGACAGCGTCGTCATGGGAAACTGATCCAGCCGGTTGATGGCCAGCATGGTGTTCCCCTGCGAGACGCTAGCCACCGCCGATAATGGCACCGGCGTACCTTCCGTAGATGTCAAGTACACCTGATTCAGGGCCTCGGGCGTCTGGCGGAATTGCGGCAAGACTTCCAGCACTACCCGATACTGATTGGACTGCGTAAAAATGGTGGAAATCAGTCGCTGGCCAAAGGCGTTATACAGCGCGTCGTCAATGGCCGATGTCGTGATGCCCAACCGCGCGGCGGCGTCGCGATCGATCTCGACCCACGTCTGTAATCCATCGTCTTGCAGATCGTCCGTCACATCCACCAATTCGGGCAGCGCGGACAGCCGCGAAACCAGTTTGGGCACCCATTCGGTCAGCACGTTGATGTCGGGGTTCGACAGCGTCATCTGATATTGCGTGCGGCTGACGCGATCCTCGATCGTCAGATCCTGCACGGGTTGCATGTATACCGTCAGCGGCACAGAGCCTTGCTCGTCGGCCAGGGCATCCTGTAGACGTTGAGAAATCGTCGCCAGATCCGCGTCACGCTCGCTATCGGGCGTCAGTGCAATCTGCATGCGACCGCTGTTGAGCGTGGCATTGGTGCCGTCCACCCCGATAAACGACGACACCGAAGCCACATCGGGATCTTGCAGGATGATCCGCGCGGCCGCTTGCTGACGTTTGGCCATCGCCGTAAACGATATCGACGCCGGCGCCTCCGTAATCGCCTGGATCATGCCGCTGTCTTGCTGCGGGAAAAATCCCTTGGGTACGGCGAGATACAAGAGCACCGTCAGCACAAAGGTCGCCAGCGCCACCAGCAGCGTCAAGGGCTGATGCGCCAGCACCCACTTCAGCATGTGGTCATAGCCCGCAATGCAGCGATCGATGAACGCGCTGGTCGCCTGATGGAATCGCCCATAGCGTTGCTCGGATTCGGGGCGCAGCAAACGGGCGCACATCATGGGCGTCAACGTCAGCGATACCACCAGGGAAATCAGGATCGCCACCGCCAGCGTAATCGCGAATTCGCGAAACAGGCGCCCCACGACGTCGGTCATGAACAACAGTGGAATCAACACCGCAATGAGCGAGAAGGTCAGCGAAATCAGTGTGAATCCGATTTGCGAGGCCCCTTTCAGGGCGGCCTGCAGGGGTGTCTCGCCTTTTTCCAGATGGCGCGCGATGTTTTCGATCATGACGATCGCGTCGTCAACCACAAACCCTGTCGCAATCGTCAGCGCCATCAAGGTCAAGTTATTGACGCTGAAACCCGCCAGGTACATGATGCCGAAGGTGCCGACCAAGGACAGGGGCACCACCACACTGGGAATGAGGGTCGCCGTCAGGCTGCGCAAAAAGACAAAGGTCACCATCACGACCAGTGCCACCGACAACAACAGCTCAAATTTCACATCTTCGACGGATTCGCGAATCGTCTGTGTGCGATCGGAAACGATACTGACGTCCAGCGTTGCCGGCATCGCTGCCTGCAATTGCGGCATCATGACGCGGATCTGGTCCACCACATCGATCACGTTGGCGCCAGGTTGACGTTGCACGTTCAGCAGGATCGCCGGTTGTCCGTCGGCCCACGCCGCCTGACGAACGTCTTCGGCCCCCTGTACAGCAGTCGCCACGTCAGAGAGACGCAACGGGGCATTATTGCGATAGGCGATGATCAGGTCGTTGTACTCGGTGGGCGACTTGAGCTGATCATTGGCGTCGATCGTCGTCGAGCGCTCGGGTCCGTCCAGATTCCCTTTCGGCTGATTGACGTTGGCGCCCACCACGGCCGAGCGCAGGTCGCCCAACGACATGCCCGCTGATGCCAGGGCCACGGGATTGACCTGGATGCGCACGGCGGGCCGCTGGCCGCCGGCCACGCTGACCAGGCCAACGCCCGGTACCTGCGAGAGCTTTTGCGCCATTCGAGTATCGACCAGGTCGCGCACCTGCGGCAACGGCATCGTCGGCGAACTGATGGCCAGCGTCAGTACCGGCGCATCGGCCGGGTTGACCTTGTTGTAGATCGGCGGCACTGGCAGGTCACTGGGCAACAAATTTGAGGCGGCATTAATGGCCGCCTGGACCTCTTGCTCCGCCACATCCAGGGCCAGATCCAGACTGAACTGCAGCGTAATCACCGATGCCCCGCCCGAACTCACCGATGACATCTGGTTCAGCCCGGGCATCTGACCAAACTGGCGCTCCAGGGGCGAGGTCACCAGCGACGTCATCACGTCCGGACTGGCCCCCGGGTACAGCGTCACCACTTGAATCGTGGGATAGTCGACCTCGGGCAGTGCCGATACCGGCAACAACCGATAAGAAATAAAGCCCGCGATCAGAATCGCCACCATCGCGAGCGTGGTGGCGACCGGCCTCAGGATAAACAGGCGGGACAGGCTCACGGCGCTTTCGCTGCGGGTTGCCCTTGCGCGGCGCGCCCGGGCCGCTTGGCCCCCAGCGACTCACCCGGTGTCGAAGGGATGGTGGCATTGTCGGTCACGACGACCACCTTGGCGCCGGACCGCAAGCGATCGGTACCCTCGATGACCACACGATCGCCCGGTACCAGTCCGTCATTGACCGCCACACGATCGCCGTTGATCGGTCCCAACTGCACTTGCCGGACATCCACCGTATTGCCATCGCGCAGCAGGAAGACAAACGGCCCTGCCGTTCCTTGCTGGATGGCGGCGGTCGGAATCGCCGTGACATTCTCGCGCGTCTCGACCAACAAGCGCACGTTGACGAATTGATTGGGGAACAGCTTTTCGTCGGTGTTATCAAAACGCGCCTTGAGCTTGACCGTACCCGTGGTGATATCGATCTGGTTGTCGATCGTCTCCAGTTGGCCCGTCGCAATCATCTTGGTGCCGGCACGATCATAGGCCTGCACCTGCAAGGTTTTGCCCGCACGCACCTGCTCCAGTACCTCGGGCAATTGCGTCTCGGGCAAAGAGAACATCACCGCAATGGGTTCCGTTTGCGTGATCACCACCAGACCGTCGACATCACCCGAAGACACCAGGTTGCCGGGATCGACTTTGCGCAAGCCCAGGCGTCCGCCAATCGGCGCGGTGATCTTGGTGTAGCTCAGTTGCAACTTCGCATCGTCGACTGCCGCCTGATCGACTTTCTGAGTCCCTTCGTATTGACGCACCAATGCAGCCTGCGTGTCGAGCTGCTGACGCGCGATGGAGTCTTGTTTGAACAGCGTCTGGTAGCGCTGCAAATCGCGTCGGGCGTTCGCCAGGAGGGCCTGGTTTTGCTGCTGCTGGCCTTGTGCCTGGGCCAGGGCCACCTCGAAAGAGCGCGGATCGATCTGCGCCAGCACGTCGCCGGCCTTGACACGCTGGCCCTCGTCGAAATTGACCTGCATCAATTCGCCATCAACCCGGCTACGCACGGTCACCGTGTTGTAGGCAGTCACTGTGCCCAGGGCAGGCAGCACCACGTCGATCTTTTGCGTTGTCGCCGAGGCCGCGCGCACCGGTGTCGCGAGCGACGTCCCCATCCCACCCCTGGGGCCACGCCCGCCTGCTCTGGAGGACGCGCTGGACGATGCCGTCTGGCTGTCCGGCTTATAGAAGACCCACCACGCAACGATCGTGGCAGCCAGCAACAACAGGATCACGGCGACCAATCGGTACTTGCGGCGAGGTGTAGCAGGTCGACTTTCGGACATAGGAGGCAATGCATAGGCGTCGGGAGCCGCTATTGTCCCCTAAGTCGACTGGATTACGTCATGTCAGCCATCGAACTGAAATACACCGTAATGGAAATCACGCACTGCACAGCGACATCTGGAAGTGGATATCTTTCGCCACCTGTTGTGGCTTGGACTCACCATCCTGGGACGAAAACCGAATCCAGATCATGTATTTGTTGGCGCTGATTTCAGGGAAAGCGCCTTGAGCCGGATCTACCCAAACCCGTAACAGCTGAAACAACTTGCCGGCCAGCATTTGCTGGTAGCCTCCCTGCTCGGCCACGATGTCGCTGCGACGGCCGGCCTCGCGCAGCAAGCGCAGCGCCATCGCCACCGCCTCGTACATGGGCCGCAGGGGCGCGCTCCAGGTTTGCAGGTCAGCGCAGCGGTCAGATTCGGATTTGTGCTGCCACGCATGGTACGACGGCATATCGACCTGCGTCGCGCCGCCCGGCACTGCCAGGCGCCCCCGCAGGCTGATCAACCATTCGTTTTCACGCAGGGGCTGACCTGCGCGGCCCTGGCTCGCCAGGGTGCTGACGGTGCGCTCCATGTCGCCTAGCATCGTTTCCAGAGCGTCTTGCGCCACGCCGGGATGATCGCGCAGGGCCACTAGGGCCATGCGCTGGCGCTCGAGGTCTTGCAAGACGGAGGTTTTGATGTCGGCCCGCTCGGTCGCATCAAGGATATCGAACAAGGTCGAGATGGCAATCTGATGGTGGCGTGAATCGCCCTCACGGGCAAAATAGAACAATCTATCGAATAGATATTCCAGCCGGAGATAGGATCGGATGCGCTCGTTGAAAGGGTATTCGTAAAGAATCACGCTTGCTACAGGCCTGTTGGTGATCGACCCCGTGGGCCGGGTTATTCAGGAAAGCCGGCCACATCAATGAGCGGTCGGCGCGCTGCCGTCGCCAACTGGCACCAGCGGTCGTGCAGAACCTTTGCCCGCGCCTGCAACGCCTGGACAGTGGTCGCGCCATCATTCACGATAACGTCATCCGCTGCCGCCAGTCGGGTTGCCCGCGCGGCCTGTGCTGCCATAATACGCTGGATAGCCTCCGCCGTCAGCCCACTGCGGCTCTGCACCCGGCGAATCTGCGTTTTGGGGTCGCAATCGACCACGCAGATCCGGTCGACGCGATCACGCCAACGGCCAGATTCAACGAGCAACGGCACGACATAGACGAGATAATCGCCCTGCGCCTGTGCGGCCGCGCGCTGGGTTTGCGCACCGATGAGAGGATGCAAAATGCCCTCCAGTCGCGCGCGGGCGTCGGGTTCGCGAAAGACCAGATCACGCATCCAGGTGCGATTCAACGCCCCGCCGGCTGTGATCGCCACGTCGCCGAATGCCTCGCGAATCGCGGCAATGGCGTCTCCGCCCGGCGCGGTCAGGTCATGTGCGATGGCATCGGTATCCACGACCGCGGCCCCCCACTCGGCCAGCATGTCCGCGACACGCGTCTTGCCAGAGCCGATCCCGCCGGTCAGGCCGATCTTGTACATCCTGGATCCCCTACGAAGTCATACTGGTTGCTCGAGCATACGCTGCCCCGGCGTTTCGCAGCAATGCCCTCAAAACCATGCTGCACGCCCCGCCACGGCGAACAGCGTTACCAGGCCGGCCAGTGCCAGATAGGGTCCGAAGGGGAGTGCCTGACCGCGCTGCGCGTGCCCGCTAAAGCGCAAGCAGACCGCCGCGGCCACGCCGGCCAGCGACGCGACCAGCAGTAATCCTGGCAGCGCCGCCAAGCCAAACCACGCCCCCAGCGCGGCCAGCAATTTGAAATCGCCATACCCCATTCCCTCACGTCCCGTTAATAATCGAAACATGTGGAATAACAACCATAAAAAGAAATAGCCGACTGCAGCCCCCAGCACCGCGAGCGGCAGCGGTGTCAGCGCACCGCTCAAGTTGACCAGCAATCCCGTCCAGACCAGCGGCAAGGTAATGACATCGGGCAGCAAGCTCGTCTGCAGATCGATCCACGACAACGCCACCAGCGCCGCACAGAATCCCATGGCACAGAGTGCGATCGGGGTCGGCCCAAAACGCCAGGCACACAGGGCGAACAAGACCGCCGTCAGAATTTCAGTGACTGGGTAGCGCCAACCGATCCGCCCACGGCAGACCGCACAGCGCCCGCGCGACAGCGCCCAGCCCAGGAGTGGCACGCGTCGCCAATCGCGTATTGGCGCTGCACAAGCCGGGCAGTGCCAGCCTGGTCGCCACAACGTGTAGGCCGACGTCGATGTCAGCGTCTCATGGTGGGCCGAGTCGCCCTGCTGTCCCTGCTGATAGGCTTGGACCTGTTGCTGCCAGTCGTGCTCCATCATGCGCGGTAGGCGATGTCCCACGACGGTGAGCCAACTTCCCACCAGCAGGCCCAATGCCGCGGCCAGGGCAATGGCCCACACGGGATCAACAGCAAAGAGGTGCCACATAAGCATTCGTACAGGGCGGGAAAGCCCACAGGGAAACGCCGCATTATTCCGGCATGCGCGAAATAGTTCAAACCACCCATGGCAATTTAACGGATCGGGCGGTTTTCGCTTGATCCTGCAAAGACGATCCTTCACCTCTGCCGTCCAGCGTTTATCCGCTCACGCCAAGGATCAGACTACTGGTATCGGAGGCGGGCATAAATGCGTAGAATTCCGCACATACTCACTATTTACTGCTGCGCTCAGCCATGTCCACCTCTGTGCTTATCCAGTCTCGCCGTCGCCCTCTATCCTTGATCGTGCTCGCCTTGGCTGGTGCCGTGCTGATCACCGGCTGTGCAAAGCAGCGCACTGAGGGTTACTACAACCCGCCTCGGGCCAGCTCCTCGAGCGACGCGTGGAATCAGGCCCAGGGATCGGATTACCTGCCGTTGGTACAGGCCCCTTCGCAATTGCAGATCGAACTGAAAGCCCCGCCCCCTGGCCAGGCTCGCAAATCCGCTCCCACCGCCGAACAAGCCGCACAGAAGCAAGCGGTGGCCGACGCACGCGCCGAAGCCTCGGCCGAAGCCGCGGGCAGCACCTCTGCCGCGGCCCATGCCCTGGTGCCGCAGGCCCAGACGTACACGGGCACCCTGCCCTGCATGACGCCGTCGGCACAGTGCGCCGCCCAGCGCATCACCCTGACCCTGGCGCCGAATGGCCGCTGGCGCAGCCGATCGGCGAATATCGATAGCGCTGGCACGCAGGGCACGCCCTTTGCCCAGCAAGGCTGCTGGGATGCCACGGCAGAACGCCCGCCACGCGTGCTGCTGGCGGATGCGGCTGGCAATCAACGCATCGAACTGATCGTCTCGGCGAATAACGTCCTGCGTGTCGGCTCGGTCCTGGGTGTCACGCCCAATCTGAACTACAGCCTGAAGCGCCAGCCCGATCTCGACCCCATCGACGAGCTCTCAAAAGAAGCCGCCCCCAAGTGCGTCTGATGCGCGCCTGAATCTACACACCGCGTTATCTCGCTAGCGCTCAGTCGTCATGCGCCGCTATTCGGCTAGTGTGCCTCGCACGATTCGCCTCGCGCTCGCCTATTTCATTGGGCTGATGTTTGCCGCCACGGCCTTGGGAGCGCCGACGCTCGTCGTGCCGCCCCCGCCATCGCTGATCGAGTGCCAAGGCGTCAAGGACCTGACGTTTGTCGCGCACCTGGACGACGATTTGTTGTTCATGAACCCTGATATCGCCTCGAATATCCAGGCAGGGGCCTGCGTACAGGTGGTGTACCTGACGGCCAGTGACGCCGGCGAGGGCGAAGGCTATATGCTCGGACGCGAACGCGGGGTAAGGGCCGCTTACGCGTACATGGCCAAACAGCCTGATTTATGGAAAGAAGACATGGTGCAGGTGGGCACCTACCATATCGCCCGCTTTACCCTGCAAGGCAATCCGCATGTACAACTGTGGCACATGCGCCTGAAAGACCCTTGGCTGGGAAAAGGCTGGGGCAGCCTGACACCACTGAGCCAGGCAGAGTCCGTGCCCGGCATGAGCGTCGAGACCTTGGGGCCCTATCGCGACGTCTACACGCGCGATGACCTGGTGCAGACACTAGCCAACATCATCAATGGCTATAACCCAACCACCGTACGCCATCTGGACGATACGATTGCCGTTCCGTATACCAAGCTCTGCTGGCGCTGCGCGGGTCACGGACACCCTGACCACATTGCCAGCGCGCGATTGGTACGCGAGGCCATTGCGCAAGCTCCCGGCAACTATGCCGAGACAGGTTATATCGACTATCCCAGCCAGGAGCACGAGGCCAATCTGGCCGAAACCGAAATCGCCCACAAATCGGAAATCTTTCGGCAATACGCCTGGAACGACTATCACTATTGCGCCGGACCACAAGGTTGCCAGGAGCCGGCCGGTCCCGCTGCGGCATGGGTGCGCCGCTCGTACTATGTCTCTCGCCAGGATGTAGCGCCGGAGCTCTTTGCGGACCCTCAGGGCGGCCTGATGGTCTTCGCCGCCGGCGAAAACAACGACGCCGTCAATATGTGGGACGGCCGCAACCGTCAATGGAGCACGCTGGGCGGCCGCACGGCGGGCCCGCTCGTGTCCTTTGTCTATCCGGACGCCACGGTAGGGCTCTTTGCCCGCGATACGCTAGGCGGGCTGTGGGTCAACAAACAAAAACCTGACGGGACGTGGAAAGGCTGGCAGGCCATGGCGGGCCTGCGCGTCACGCGTCCCCCGGCGGTGGCCCCCCACGGCGATGCCGCCGCAATCGCCATGGGCAACGACGGCCGCTATTATTGGACCGCGCTGACCGGGCTGGACAGTGGCTGGTCCACCTGGCAAGCCCTGCCCCCTTTGCCCCACGCGCGCGGCAATGCGGCCATTGCCAAGACGAGCGATAATAGTTTCATCGCCTTTGCCGCCGACCAGTCGGGCCACGTGTTTGTCAGCACGCAGCATGGCCCACCCACGGCATTCGCCTGGAGCCCGTGGCAACGCATGTCGATTCCTCTCAGTGAGGGCGGATTGGCCGCGATTCGCAACGGCAACGGGCTTATCGAACTGTACTTGCGCAACCAGAACAATCGACACCTGACACGCATCGTCCAGCGCATCCCGCCAACGGCGGAATCGGTCATCGGACAGCCTCTACAGTGGATGGCCGCCACCGACCTGGGCATCGAGTATGTGGGCAAGCCTGCGATAGGTCTGGACCAGAACGGTGAGGTCGTGGCATCGGTACTTGAGCGTCCGGGCGGACCGCTGTGGCTGGTCGAGAATGGGCAAGCCACACAACTGGAGTCCCAGGCGGCATCGTTGCCGGCCATGCGCCTATTGCACGGCACACTGTATGTGGTGGCCCGCAGCGCCGGCCATCTGCAGACCTATCAGGTCATGGCACGCAACCATGAGGGGATCTGGGCAACGGCCTCGGCCATTGGGGCACTGCCCGACGCCGGAGGCGGGCCTTTTATCGGCATGACCGCTACGGCGGTCATCAATAGCTATGAGGGCAAGCGACAACTGCCGTGACGACACAGGCAGCACGCCAGCTCGACGGTGTTGCGCACGCCTAATTTGCGCAGGATACGCGCGCGGTGCGCCTCGGCCGTACGTAATGAAATGCCCAGCTCGATGGCCACCACCTTGTTAGGTTGACCCGTCGCCAGATACGGCACCACCTCGCATTCGCGAGGCGTCAATAGACGCGCAACGGCGCCAGGCAGCGCGGGGAAATCCGACATTCATTTCTCTCTTGCATCGTAATATTGCAAGAGAGTTTGCCAGCGTCGCGGGTCGCCTGACAGCTGTCAATCCTGACAGGGTCACGTTGTCATGCAACCGGTCGCGAGGCGACCCGTCCGATGCCTAGCGCGCCAGTCAGAGCTCCAGATTGTCGATCAAGCGCGTCGCGCCCAGCTTGGCCGCGGCCAGCACCACCAGGGGTTCGCCCGCGGCGATCTCGGCGGCCTCGGGGCGCAGCAGATCGCGCTGGCGGCGCACCGCCAGATAGTCGACCTGCCAACCGCGCGCATCAAGCGCCTGGGTGGCGTCACCCTCGATGGTCGCCAAGTCCTGCTCGCCGGCGGCCACACGCTGCTTGATGGACTGCAACGCCGCGTAAAGCGCTGGCGCCTCGGCACGGTCTTCGGGAGACAAAAAGCGATTACGCGATGACAACGCCAGACCGTCCTCGGCCCGTACCGTTTCGTGCGCCAGGATATCGACGGGCAGTTGAAATTGCCGGCACATCTGACGCACAACCATGAGTTGTTGATAATCCTTTTTGCCAAACACCGCCACGCGCGGCTGTACGCACGACAACAGCTTTAACACGACGGTACTGACACCGCCAAAAAAGCCTGGGCGGAATTCACCCTCGAGGATGTCACCCAAATCGTCGGGGGGCTGCACGCGATAGCTTTGCGGTTCGGGATACATCTCGCGCTCGTCCGGCGCAAACAGCACGTATACATCGCGCTCACGCTCGAGCTTGGCGATGTCGTCCGGCAGGGTGCGCGGATAACGGTTGAAATCCTCGTTCGGGCCGAACTGTAGGCGATTCACAAAAATGCTGGCAACGACCGGATCGCCATGCTGGCGAGCCATTTTCATCAAGGACAAATGCCCTTCGTGCAAATTGCCCATCGTGGGCACAAACGACACGCGGTTCTGACCACGCAACTGATCACGCAGTTCTTCAATCGTGTGAACGACTTTCAAAGAGGATCTCCGAAAACAAGAGAGGCCGCGCGCTCAGGCTGCAGCAGCAACACTGGTATAAGCCAAGCGCACGTAAATGGGGGCGTAGGGCTCGGCCTGGGTGATTTCCAGGAGCGACTCGCGGGCGAGTTCGAGCATGGCGATGAAATGCACCACCACGACCGCCACGGGTGCGCCCTCGAGGATGCGCTCCATGAACAGCTCGCCGAACTCCATGAATCGCACATCGTTCAGACGTCGCAGAATGTGCGTCATGTGATCGCGAACGGAAAGCTGCTCGCGAGTGATGTGGTGGTGCTGGTTGAGCTTGGCGCGCTTGAGAATATCGGCCCATGCGGCACGCAAGTCGTCGACGCTGACATCGGGCTCCATGCGCTCAAAACTGATATCCGCGACGGCCTGGGCGCGGCTGAAATCGCGGCCCAGTTGCGGCAACGCGTCGAGCTTTTGTGCAGCAAGCTTCATTTGCTCGTACTCGAGCAGGCGGCGCACCAGTTCGGCACGCGGGTCTTCGGCTTCTTCGCCCGTGTCGGATTTCTTGACCGGCAGCAGCATGCGCGACTTGATCTCGATCAGCATGGCTGCCATCAACAGATACTCGGCGGCCAGCTCGAGGTTGTGCAGCCGAATCTGATCGACGTACGACAAGTACTGACGCGTGACATCCGCCATTGGGATATCGAGCACGTTGAAGTTTTGCTTGCGGATCAGATACAGCAGCAGATCGAGCGGCCCCTCGAACGTCTCGAGAAAAATCTCCAGCGCATCGGGCGGGATATACAGATCGGTCGGCAGCTGAAACAGCGGCTCGCCATACAGGCGCGCGAACGCCACGCTATCGACGACGTCGGGCGTGCTGTCTATCTGGGGTTCCACCAGAGCAGCCATGGCGTCGCCGGAAACGGGTGGTTTCGAAGGCATATGGGTGCGTGACGTGTCGCGGTCGACTGACGATCAGTCGGCCTGGTACACGTAGGGCTTTTGCGGCACGCGGGCAGCACGGAAACCTTCGAGGAGTTCGGGGTTTTGCGGTTGGTCCCAGAGGCGGGCACGCCCCTCAAGCTGACGTTCCTCGGTATCGGGATGCGACGCCTTGTAGGCCTTGAGGAAGCGGGTGATTTCAGATTCGTAGTTCTTGGCCATGACATTAGGGTCAACAGGTTGCGGATACGGCAAGTTTACTTCAGCCCGGCACATCCCCGGGCGTTACAATCAGGAGGCCCCTCCGCCCTCTGTCGACATGCCGCCCGAATCCACTAGTACCACCTCGCCTCCCTCCTCTGCGCCGGACACTGCCCGCGCAGCCCGAATGATCCCCTTCATCGTGGGATGCGCACTGTTTATGCAGATGCTCGACTCCACGGTCGTCGCCACGGCATTGCCCGCCATGGCGCAGGCGCTGAACTCGACACCCGTGCGGCTGAATGTGGCGATCACGTCCTATTTGCTGGCGGTGGCGGTTTTTGTGCCAATCAGCGGCTGGGCGGCCGACCGGTACGGCGCGCGACGCGTCTTCATGGCAGCCATTGCACTGTTCACCCTCAGTTCCATCGCCTGTGCCGCGGCAGCAACCGTTACGCACCTCGTGTTGGCACGCATTGCGCAGGGCATGGCCGGCGCCATGATGGTGCCGGTGGGCCGCATCATTTTGCTACGCGTGGTACCTAAACAAGACCTGCTCAAGGCCATGTCGTTTCTGTCCATTCCCGCTCTGCTGGGGCCGGTCATCGGCCCGCCAGTCGGGGGGTTCATGGTCACCTACATGTCCTGGCACTGGATTTTCCTGATCAATATCCCTATCGGGGTCATCGGCATTTGGCTGGTGACTCGCTACGTCCCCGAAATCCGCGAGGCCTCGACGCCCCGATTGGACTGGCCGGGCTTTATCTTGAGCGCCGTGTGTCTGGCCACCCTGGTCAGCGCGTTTGAGGCGCTGGGGCACAGCCTGGTCTCGCCACCGGTCGTGATCGGCCTGGCTGTCGTGGGATTGCTGTGCGGCGCACTCTATGTGTGGCATGCCAAGCGTGCCGAGCACCCCATCCTGGATCTGACGCTGATGCGCGAGCCCACGTTCGCGATTTCGGTGCTGGGCGGCAACCTCTGCCGTTTCGCGGTAGGCGCCATGCCGTTCCTGCTGGCGCTGCAGCTACAGGTAGCCTTCAATATGACGCCGTTTGCCGCCGGCCTGATTACCTTTGCGAGCGCCGCCGGAGCGCTGCTGATGAAATTCGTCGCCACGCCCATCGTGCAGCATTTTGGCTTTCGGCGCGTCCTGACCGTCAACGCCCTCCTGACCGGCGCGTTCATTGTCGCTTGCGTGGCCTTTACACCCGCCACGCCGGCGTGGGTGATGATCGCCATTTTGCTGGCCGGCGGTTTTTTTCGCTCGCTGCAATTTACCGCCGTCAACACGTTGACCTTTGCCGATATGACCCCCGAACGCATGAGCCGCGCCAGCAGTTTCTCGGCCATGGCCCAGCAACTGGGTATCAGCCTGGGGGTCGGCGTGGCGGCGGTGACGATCAATCTGAGCATGGCCGCACGCGATGCCGCACGTATCGCCAGCAGCGATATCATGATCGCCTTTACCGTCATTGGCCTGCTTTGCGCGGCCTCGACGTTTTCTTTTCGGCGACTGCCACCGGCCGCCGGCGCCCAGTTGCAGCAGTCGTAGCCGCACGCCAACCCGCTTACGCCGAGGTCCAATCATTATGAAAAACGCGTTCATTCTGGCCCTGGACCAGGGCACCACCAGTTCACGCGCCATTGTGTTCGATCGCCAGGGCATGGCACGTGGCGTCGGGCAACGGGAGTTTCAGCAGCACTATCCGCAGCCCGGCTGGGTCGAACATGACGCCAACGATATCTGGCAAAGCCAGCTGGAGGTCGCTCGCATCGCGCTGCGCAATGCCGGCGCCACGGCGGCCGACATCGCTGCGATCGGCATCACGAACCAGCGCGAAACTACCGTCATCTGGGATCGCGCCACGGGACGCCCCCTGGCCCGTGCGCTTGTCTGGCAAGATCGCCGCACCGCACCGTTCTGCGACGAATTGCGGGCGCAGGGCCACGACCGCCTGTTGCAAGCGCGCACGGGGCTGGTGCTGGATGCGTATTTCTCCGGCACCAAATTGGCCTGGCTGTTGGACAACGTCCCGGGCGCACGCGCGGCCGCGGAACGCGGCGAGCTGGCGTTTGGCACCATAGACACTTGGTTGGTCTGGCACCTGACGGGTGGCGCCGTACACAGCACCGACCCCAGCAATGCGTCGCGCACACTGCTGTTCGACATCCACACCCAGGACTGGAGCGACGAGATCCTGGCGCTGCTCAACATCCCGCGCAGCGTCCTGCCCTCGGTGGCGCCCAGCAGCGCCGAGATCGGCCGTACCCTACCCGAGTGGTTTGGCGGGCCGATCCCCATTGCGGGCGTTGCGGGCGATCAGCAGGCCGCTACCTTTGGCCAGGCCTGCTTCGAGCCCGGCATGGCCAAGAACACCTATGGCACGGGCTGCTTCATGCTCATGAACGTCGGCAACCAGCCCGTGGCATCGCATAACAACCTGTTATCCACCATCGGCTGGAGCCTGCCATCGACCGGGGCGCGCACCGGTCAACCCATCGCAGCCGGGCAGCCCACCTACATGCTGGAAGGCGGTGTCTTCATGGCGGGCGCCGCAGTGCAGTGGCTCCGTGACGGGCTAGGCATTATTCAGCGCTCCGACCAAGTCGAGGCGCTGGCGGCGAGCGTACCGGATACCGAAGATATCTTTCTGGTGCCTGCCTTTGCCGGCCTGGGGGCTCCCGACTGGGATCCCTACGCACGCGGTACGCTCGTCGGGCTCACGCGCGGCACGACACGCGCCCACATCGCGCGCGCCACACTGGAGGCCATTGCCCTGCAAAGCGCCGAACTGATGACCTGCATGAAAGCCGACAGCGGTATCGAACTGTCAGAGCTGCGCGTCGATGGCGGCGCGGCACGCAATGATCTGCTGATGCAAATGCAGGCGGACTTGCTAGGGGTGGCAGTCGTGCGTCCGCGTGTATCGGAATCCACGGCCCGCGGGGCCGCAGGACTGGCGGGATTGGCCGTCGGCTTTTGGTCCGGACAGGATGAGTTCGCCAGCCAATGGGCAGCCGAACGCCGCTTTGAACCCCAATGGAGTACCGATCAACGTACGGCAAGGTTGGCGCGATGGCGCCAGGCGGTAGAGCACGCCAAAGGCTGGGCACAACCGGACGACGCCTGAATCGACGGGCCCGCTGCGCCGGCCTCGTTCAGCGGCTGAGGTCGCCCCAGCCGCTGAACGTGTTTAGTTCAGGCTGGCGCCCGATAGTTTGACGATTTCCTGGTACTTCTCTTTTTCTTTTTTCGCGAATTCGGCGAAGGCTTCGGCCGTCATCGGCTCGGCTTCGGAGCCCATGGCCAACAGGCGTTTACGGACCTCCGGATCGCGCAACGCATCGCTGTAGGCCTTGTTCAGCTTGGCCACCACCTCTGGCGGGGTACCGCCCGTGGTGATGATGCCGAACCAGGTCCCCAGGTCAAAGCCCTTGACCCCGGACTCGTCCATGGTAGGGACGTCGGGCAACAGGGACGAACGCTCCAGCGTGGTCACGGCGATGGCTTTGACTTTGCCGTCCTTGATCATGGGCGCGGAGGCAGCCAGGTTGTCGAACATGAAATCGGACTGCCCGCCAAGCAGGGCCAGTTGTGCGGGGGATGCCCCCTGGTAAGGAACATGCACAGCCTGGATGCTGGCGCGGGCCTTGAGGAGTTCGCCTGCCAAGTGGCCTGCGCTGCCGTTGCCACCCGAACCGTAATTCAGGCGATCCGGGTTTTTCTTGGCGTAGGCGATCAGGTCGGCCAGCGAGTTGATATTGTTGGTCTTGGCGAAGTCGACGTTCATCACCAACACGTTGGGCACGGAGGCGACGAGGGTGACAGGCGCGAAGTCCTTGACCGGATCGAAGGGCAGATTCGAGAATAGCCAGGGATTGATGGCCTGCGTCGCGACAGCTCCCATACCCAGGGTATAACCGTCGGGCTCGGCCTTGGCCACCAGATCAGCGCCGATGTTGCCACCGGCGCCGGCACGATTTTCGACAATGATGGGCTGACCCAGCGAGACGCGGACTTTCTCGGCCAGGAAACGGGCGGTCGTGTCCAGCGGGCCGCCTGGAGGATACGGTACGATAAAGCGCAGAGGCTTGTTGGGGAAATCAATACTTTGTGCGACAGCCGGCCCCACACAAGACCAGGCCGCGGCCAGAGCCACGACGCCGCGTACCAAGGCGCGACGGGTAGAGGAAACAGAGAGATAGTGCGGGTTACGCATTTGTTTTGGTCTCCAGTATGGACTTGCGTGCGGCCGCTAGCATACCCCAGCCCCGTTTGCGTGATAGGACAGGCTGTTTATCCGGGCATCGTTGCAGGCGGCACAGCATAACAAAGATGCTTATTTTTACATTATAAAATAATAATGACAGCGGATTGATAGGTAACGTTCGAGGTTTACGTTAGCTTCAATCAGTGAACATCCTCTACACCAACTTTCACGCGGGTCCGGACGCCGGTGGGCACACCATTTATGTATCGCGGCTGGCGGCTGGCTTATCAGGACAATGTCGCGTCACTGTGGCAGCCCCTGCCTCAAGCGCGCTGTACGCGCTGGCCGGACAGATTCCCGGCGTCGCGCGACACGCGCAGGACTACCCTTCGCGGATATACAAACTTGCTGCCGCCTTGCGCACAATGCGCGCCCTGTTGAAAGCAGGACGTTTCGATGTCGTGCACGTCAACGGATCAGCTGACCATCGATTGGTGATCATGGCAACGCGCTTCATGAAAAACAAGCCGCGTATCGTCTTCACCAAGCACAACAATATTCCTATCTCGCGCGTCAGCGCCACATTACGCGCCCGTTTTGGCACCGACCACGTTATCGCGGTATGCAAACACGTCGAACGGTCCGTGCAGAACAGCCCTTATGCCGCATGCGCCATCAGCACCGTCTTCAATGGCGTGGACACGACGTTCTTCAGCCCGACTAATGACACCGAGGCCGCCGCTGCTCGCCGCAACTTGTTGGGCGAACACATCGAAGGCCGTATCGTGCTGGGCAGCAATGCAGGCACCGCCTCTTACAAGGGCTGGCTCGACATCGTGCGCGCCGTCGCCCTGCTGCCCCCCGAAATCGCCGATCGCTTCCATATTGCACTGGCTGGCGAAGCATTCAGCAAGTCTCAGCAGGCCGAACTCGACGCGTCAGGCGTGAAAGACCGCGTCACCTATGCTGGCTCGCTCAAGGATGTCCGCGCTTTCATTGCCGCGATCGATGTGGGCTTCGTTTTGTCTACCCGGGTGGAGACGATCTCGTTTGCCTGCCGCGAGATGATGGCCATGGCAAAACCCGTAATCGTGACTGACTATGCCGGTTTGCCCGAGAACATTGACCGAGGCCGCGACGGCTGGGTAATCCCCCCGGCCCGGCCCGAAACGCTGGCTGAGTTGCTGCGCGACATCGCTCGTGGCACCTACGACTTGCGCGAAATGGGGCGGGCTGCCCGCCTTAAGAGCCTGGAATCGTTCGGCCTGCAGCGCTTTCTGGAAGGCACCGCTCACGTATATCGGACGGTAACCGGGCTGCCTATGGCAGCCCAGCCGTTGCAGCCCTAGCCGCCCTTTAGTGCAGGATCTGGCTCAGGAAGTGCTGCGTACGTTCGTTCTGAGGGTTATCAAAGAACTGATCCGGGCTGTTTTGCTCGATGATCTCGCCGCGATCCATAAAGATCACGCGATCAGCCACTTTGCGGGCAAACGCCATTTCATGGGTCACGCACAGCATGGTCATGCCGCTTTCCTGAGCCAGCGTCACCATCACGTCCAGCACCTCTTTCACCATTTCCGGATCCAGCGCGGAAGTCGGCTCATCAAACAGCATGATCTTGGGGCTCATGCACAAAGACCTCGCGATCGCCACGCGCTGTTGCTGGCCGCCGGAAAGCTGGCCGGGATATTTGTTGGCCTGCTCCGGAATGCGCACGCGCTCCAAGTACTTCATGGCGGCGGCTTCGGCCTCGGCGCGCGATTTCTTGAGCACCCAAGTGGGACCCAGGGTCAGGTTTTCCAGCACCGTCAGGTGCGGAAACAAATTGAAGTGCTGGAACACCATGCCCACATCGCGGCGAATGGTTTCGATCTGCTTCAGATCGTTGGTCAGTTCGGTGCCATCGACAATGATCTGCCCTTGCTGGTGTTCTTCCAGGCGGTTGATGCAGCGGATCATGGTCGATTTGCCCGACCCTGATGGACCGCACACCACAATGCGTTCGCCCGGAGCGACGTCCAGATTAATGTTGCGCAGTACGTGAAACTGACCGTACCACTTGTTCACGTCCTGCATGCGGATGATGGCATCGCTCATGCCTGTACTCCCAAAAAGTGCGCCTGCCCGAGCCGCTCATAGCGGGCTCGGGCCCGGCAACTATCGTTTCTGCCCGGCTGCCAGATGGCCTTCCAGCCGCTGACTGTATTTCGACATTGAAAAGCAGAACACGAAATAAATGAGTGAGATGAACACGTAGGCTTCGATCCCGAAACCGCGCCACGCGGCGTCCGACAACGCGGCCTTGGCCGCGAGCGTCAGATCGAAAATACCGATGATCACCACCAGCGAGGTGTCTTTGAAAAGTGCGATGAAGATGCTGACCAAAGGCGGGATCACGATGCGCAAGGACTGCGGCAGAATGATTTTGCGCATCTGCTGCCAGTAGTTCAGGCCCAGCGAATCCGCGCCCTCGTACTGTCCTTTGGGAATTGCCTGTAAACCACCCCGCACGGTCTCGGCGATGTAGGCCGCCGCAAACATGATGATGGCGATCTGCGCGCGCAACAGCTTGTCGATAGAGAAGCCGACCGGCAAAAACAGCGGCAGCATGACCGACGACATGAACAACAGACTGATGAGCGGCACGCCGCGAATCAACTCGATGTAGACGACACACAATGCCTTGATGGCGGGCATTTTTGATTTCCGGCCCAGGGCCAGCAACACCCCGATTGGAAAAGCAAAGGCAATCCCGAAGGTCGACAGAATCAGCGTCAGCGGCAGGCCGCCCCACAGCGAGTTTTCGACGTAGGTCATGCCAAACATGCCGCCCCACATCAGGATCGCGACGGACGTCAGGCCAACTACCCAGATCAACAACAGGCGCAGGTTCCAGAAGCGGCGCATGCCGCTGCACACGATGACCCCAATCAGAATGATCGTGGCAATCAGCGGACGCCATTGCTCATCATAGGGATATGTGCCAAACAGGATCAGGCGATGCTTCTCGACGATAAACGCCCAGCATGCGCCGGCCGCCTTGCGGCATTCCTGGGCCGTCGTCGACGTAAAGTCAGCCTGCAAAAAAGCCCAGTCGACGATAGCGGGAACGGCCATCAACAACACCCAGGCAACCAATACGGTGGCCAGGATGTGCACGGGTGACGAGAACAGGCTCGCTTTCAACCAATGCCACACACCGACTTCGCTACGTGGCGGCGGCAAACCTTCGCTGGGGATAGGCGTAGTCGTACTCATCTCAACGCTCCACCAGCGCAATGCGCTTGTTGTACCAGTTCATGAAAATCGAGATCGACAAGCTAACGGTCAGGTAGGCCGCCATGATGATCAGGATGCCCTCAATGGCCTGCCCGGTCTGGTTCATCATCGTGTTGACCACCGACACAATGTCGGGATAACCGATCGCAACCGCCAATGAACTGTTCTTGGTCAAGTTCAAGTATTGACTGGTCATGGGGGGAATGATCACGCGCAGCGCCTGAGGCAGGATCACCAGGCGCAGCACGCGGGCACGGCTCAAACCCAGGGAACCAGCGGCCTCCCATTGGCCCTGATTGACCGCCTGGATGCCCGAGCGCACGACCTCGGCAATAAAGGCCGCGGTGTAGATCACCAAGCCGGCCAGCAAAGCCGCGAACTCCGGAGACAGCGTCAGGCCGCCACTGAAGTTAAAGCCCTTCAGTTCGGGCATGCTCAATGCCAGTGACGCGCCGCTCACGAGCCAGCCCAGAATAGGAAGCGCGATGAACAGCCCTATTGCATAACGCCCCAAGGGGAAAATCTGGCCGGTGGCTTCCTGGCGCTTTTTGCCCCAATGCGCCAACACGATGATGCCGACAATCGCCAGCGCCACTCCCCCCAGGATCCAGTCCATGGAGTTGCCTTCCAGGGCGGGTATTTTCAGACCGCGATTGGAAACGAAGACCCCGGGCAGCGGGTTGTAGGCCTGACGCGGGCCGGGCATGTTTTCGGTAATGAGTGCGTACCAAAAAAACAGCTGCAACAGCAGCGGTACGTTACGCATCACCTCGACATAGAACGAGCAGACTTTGGCGACCAGCCAATTTTTGGACAGTCGCCCAACGCCGATCATGGTGCCGAGTATCGTCGCCAGGATAATACCCAGCACCGCGGCACGCAGCGTATTGACCAGGCCCACCCAAATGGCGCGGCCATAAGTATCGGCGGGCGAATAGGCAATGGAGGTCTCACCGATCGCAAAGCCGGCCTCGCGGTCGAGAAAACCAAAACCTGTAGAGATATTACGAACCTGCAAGTTATGCAGCGTGTTTGACACCAGGAACCACACGCCCAGGGCAACCAGGGCTAGCGCGACAACCTGATAGACCACGGCGCGCACGCCCGGGTCGTTCCAGCTGAGACGGCGCTTGGGCGCTGCCACTGGACTTTGTGGGTTGTTTGTCGTCATCAAAAGCTTCTACAGAAGTCAAAACAGGAATGGCCTGGTGAAATGTGGGCCACCTTACTCCTGCCGCCCGTCTCGCGCGGGCACAGGGCAAGACGGGCACACCCGCCTTGCCCGGCAGCGATGCTTAGCGCACCGGCCAACCGTACATCAGACCGCCGTCCTTGTACGACGCGTTCAAGCCGCGCTCAAGCTTCATCGGGCTGTCCTTGCCCAAAGTGGCTTCGAAGCTTTCGCCGTAGTTACCAACTTGCTTGATGATGGTGTAGGCCCACTTGTCGTCCACGCCCAGGTTCTTGCCCATGCCCGGCGTCACACCCAGAATGCGCTGGATGTTGGGGTTGGGGCTCTTGGTCATTTCGTCGACATTCTTGGACGTGATGCCATACTCTTCGGCTTCGAGCATCGCGTTCAGCGACCAGCGAACAATGTTGAACCATTGCTCATCGCCCTGGCGAACCATGGGGCCCAGCGGCTCTTTGGAGAAATCTTCCGGCAAGATGATGAAGTTGTCGGGATTTTCGAGCGTGGTGCGGCTCGAGGCCAATTGCGATTTGTCAGTCGTGAAAGCATCGCAACGACCTGCCGAGAAAGCACGGATGATTTCATCGTACTTATCGATCACGACAGGCTTGAATTCGATCTTTTGGCCGCGAAACCAGTCGGCCAGGTTGAGCTCGGTGGTGGTGCCGGGCTGAACGCACACGGTGGCGCCGTCCAGTTCTTTGGCGCTTTTAACGCCCAGCTCCTTGGATACCATGATGCCTTGGCTGTCGTAATAGTTGACGCCAGCGCCGATCAACCCCAGCGTGGTGTCACGCGTTAGCGTCTGGGTGGTATTACGGGTCAACACGTCGACTTCACCGGACTGCAGCGCCGTAAAGCGTTGCTGAGTGTTCAGCGGCGTGACTTTGAACTTGCTGGCATCATTGAACATGGTGGCTGCGATGGCGCGGCACATGTTGATGTCGATACCTTGCCATTGGCCCTTGCTGTCGGCCATCGAGAATCCGGGGATCCCCGTCGACACGCCACACTGGACAAAACCCTTCTTCTTGACGTTGTCGAACGTGGCGCCTGCATTGGCGGTCGCTGATGCAGCAAACAGTGCAGCAGCCACCGCGGCTAATTTCAGTGCTTTCATGTTATGGATCTCCTGTAAGGGAATGCCTGGGTGCGTCGTGGGCTCGGCAAATCAAGCATCGCCGGCATGGTAGCGGCTCGGGATATTCGGGGACATGGGGGAAATCCCTCGACAACTTAAGCAAAAAATAGGGACAGAAAAAATATGCAACGGAGCCCACAACCTCGCATAGTACGCGCGGTACTATTGCAGCTTCACCCTTTTTTGCCGCCATGATCGAATTCCAGCACGTTTTCAAATCGTACGGGCGCGGCCGCAATATTCTGGCCGACATCAACTTTCGCGTGACCGCCGGCGAATTCCTTTTTGTGTCGGGCGCTTCAGGCGCGGGCAAGTCCACGTTGCTCAAGCTGATCGGTGGGCTGGAGCCCGCCAGCCGCGGCTCCATCCAGGTCAATGGCCAGCGCCTGGACAAGCTTTCGGCACGTGCGCGCCCCTATCTGCGTCGCGCAGTGGGCGTGATCTTACAAGACACCCATCTGCTGTTTGATCGCAGCGCCTTGCAGAATGTCATGCTGCCATTGGCGGTCACCGGCCAAGCCCGCGCCTCGGCCAGTGCCCGCGCACGCGCCGCCCTGGACAAAGTCGGCCTGGCCGGTAAAGAAGACATGAACCCGATCGAGCTCTCCGGCGGGGAACAACAACGCCTGGCGATCGCGCGCGCGATCGTGAACCGCCCCGCGATTTTGATTGCGGATGAGCCCACCGCCAACCTGGATCACGAGACGGCACGGCGCATTTTGAATGTATTTCGCGACTTTAACCGGGTGGGCGTAACCACCCTGATCGCCTCTCATGATCAAGAGCTGATGGCCCAGTACGCCACACGCACCCTGCGATTGGAACCCGGCAAGTTCTTCGATACGGGAGCCCACGCATGAAATCCTGGCTGCGATTGCATCGCTATGCGCTCATGGTGACCCTGCGTCGCTTGGCGGCGCAACCCTTTTCGTCGCTGGCCAACCTGCTGGTCATGGCGTTGGCCCTGGCACTGCCGTTGCTCGGCGCGGCGATACTCGTGTCGGCACAACCGGTCGCTCGCCAGCTATCGGTCACCCCCGAGGTCACGGTATACCTGGCCACGACCGCCCCTGCAGGCACCGCTGACGCCATTGCACAGCGCATCCGTGATGATCACGCGGCACAGGTACAAGCCGTGCGCGTTGTCCCCCGCGATGAGGCCCTGGCACAGTTGCGCAATGACCCCACCTGGGATCAAGCGCTGGCGGTTTTACCCAACAATCCCTTGCCCGACGCGGTGGTCGCCACGCTGACCGAGGGCGAACATCTCGCGCAACGCGCGGGTCAACTCGCCGAAACCTGGCAAAAATGGGAGCACGTCGACCTGGTGCAACTCGACAGCGACTGGGTACAACGGCTGGAAGCCATCTTGCGCTTTGCCCGCGTGGGCCTGATATTCCTGGCCGCGTGCGTCGCGGCAGTCGTGCTGGCGGCAGTCTTCAATACTGTGCGCATGCAAGCCATGCTGCAGCGAGAGGAAATCGCCGTCGCGCGTCTGGTGGGCGCCACCGAGTCCTTCGTTCGTCGCCCGTTCTTGTATCTGGGCGCACTATCCGGCGTACTGGCTGCGTTGATTGCCATCGCCGCCGCGGCCGCTGCCCTGACGCCGCTGAACAATGCCCTGCTTGGGCTGGCCCGTAGCTATGGCGCGGATTTTTCCCTGCGCTTGCCAGGGCTGCCGATCCTGGCCGTTGCCATCGTGGGCACCGGCATCCTGGGTGCCTTGGCAGCTCGCTGGTCGGTCACGCGCAGCACGCGATTTTGACGGCTGGGCAACGGGAGCAACGGTCCAGATCGACTTGACGGGGATACCGTGCAACACGCACCGTATCCCCGAAATATTTTGGGGACGCATCAACTCGAATTTCCGGCGGCTCCGTGATTTCGTTCCTCCAACCGCGGATTGGCAGAGCGTATATTTTATTTTTTCTTACATAAAGAAAAAATAATTAACGCATTTTGACGCCCCCAAAACCTGTCAGGCCGCGCGAGCGCGTGTAAGGGTGGTGACCGCAGCACTGAAAGTCTGCATGAGTTCGCCCCGGCGGGCGGCGGCCTGCTGCATATTGGCTTCCTTAACGTGGCCATAGCCACGAATCGTATCGGGCAGACTCGCCAATGCCACGGCCTGATCCAGATTCGCCCGGCTCAGTTTGGCCAAAATGGCTTGTATATCGCTGTAATACGTGTCGATCAAAGCACGTTCGGCCCGACGCTCACCCGTATACCCGAACACATCCAATGGCGTGCCCCGCAAGAATCGCAGCCGCGCCAGCAGGCGGAATGCCTTGAGCATGCTCGGCCCGTAGGCACGCTTGATCAAATGGCCCTGCGCGTCCCGGCGCGCCAATAACGGTGGGGCCAGATGGAAATGCAGTTTCCAGTCGCCCTCGAACTGGGCATCCACCTGTTTGAGAAACTCGCCATCGGTATAGAGACGCGCCACTTCATACTCATCTTTGTAAGCCATCAGTTTGAAGTAATAGCGCGCCACGGCCGCGGCCAGACGTGTCGTTCCCGTCGCGGCTTGCTCGGCTTGGGCGACCTGCTGCACCAGGTCCCGATAGCGCCTCGCATAGGCCGCATTCTGATAGGCCATCAAAAACTCGCTGCGTACGGCCACCAAGGCATCCAGCTCGCCCACGGGGCGGTCGATGCTGACCACGGGCGCAGCCGGTGCAACTAGACGCTGCACCGCAGCCAGGTCGTGCGCCGCACGACGGCCCCAGGCAAATGCAGTCAAGTTATTCGGCACCTGCTGCCCATTGAGCTCAATCGCCCGGAGCAGCGCGGCCTCTCCCAAGGGCAACCAACCCTTTTGATAGGCGTACCCCATCATCAGCGGATTGGCGTAGATCGCGTCACCAAGCAGTCGTACCGCCAGGCCCGCCGCATCGACACTATCGACACCGTCCTCACCGCAAGCGCTGCGCAACGTCGTTTGCAGATCGGCGGCTGGCAATCGCCAATCTGGATCGTTCACGAACGCCGCAGTGGGAGCAACGTCACTATTGAGCAATACCCGGGTACGGTCGACGCGCATGCGAGCCACCGCCTCCTGACTCGTTGCCACGACCAGATCGCCCGCTAACATCAGATCCGCCTCGCCCATGGCCACACGGGTATTGAGCAGATCGTCCGGTCTCTGGGTCAACATGACGTGCGAGAACACCGCGCCGCCTTTTTGGGCCAGACCCGCCATATCCAGCACCGAGCAGCCCTTGCCCTCGAGATGCGCGGCCATGCCCAGCAACTGGCCAATGGTGATCACGCCCGTGCCGCCAATACCTGCAATGAACACACCATAGGGCCGTTCCAACCCGGGAACATCAGGCTGGGGCACACCGGCATCAATGGCGCCGTCTTGCGCCAGGGCCTGAGGTTTGCGCAGCTTGCCCCCTTCGACTGTCACCAGACTCGGGCAAAAGCCCTTCAGACAGGAAAAATCCTTGTTGCAGCTGGACTGGTTGATGGTGCGTTTGCGACCAAACTCGGTTTCCAGCGGCTCGACGGATAAGCAATGCGATTGTTCGGAACAATCGCCACAACCCTCGCACACCCGTTCGTTGATCACGACGCGGCGAGCGGGATCCGGATAAGCATTGCGTTTGCGGCGACGCCGTTTTTCAGTCGCGCAGGTCTGGTCATACACGAGCACCGACACGCCGGGATACTCGCGCAGCTCGCGCATGACCGCATCCAGTTCGTCGCGGTGGCGAACCGGAACGCCCGGCGCCAAATCGCTCACACCGTTGTACTTGTCGGGTTCGTCAGTCACGACGACGATTTTGTCGATGCCTTCGGCGGCCACCTGACGCGTGATCATCGGCACATCGATGGGGCCATCCACGGGTTGGCCGCCCGTCATGGCCACCGCGTCGTTGAACAGGATCTTGTAGGTAATAGGGGCTTTGGCCGCGACCGCCGCTCGAATCGCCAACAACCCCGAATGAAAGTAAGTGCCGTCACCCAAATTGGCGAACACATGCTTCTCGTCCGTAAAAGGCGACTGTCCCAGCCAGGGCACGCCTTCGCCGCCCATCTGAGTATAGGTCTGCGTATTGCGGCCCATCCAGGTCACCATATAGTGACAGCCAATACCCGCCATGCCCCGCGACCCCTCGGGCACCCGGGTCGAGGTATTGTGCGGACAGCCCGAACAGAACCACGGCTTGCGCTCGGCGACGACGCGCGGTTTGGCCAGCGCCTGCTCACGTGCCGTGATAAACGCCAGTCGCGCCTCGATGCCGGCCCGAACGTCATCGGGTAACGTAAAGCGCAACAGGCGCGCACCCACGGCTTTGGCCACCATGGCAGGAGAAAACTCGTAATGCGCCGGCAATAACCAGTTGCCCTGCGGCACGGACCATTCCCCACCGTCCTTGTCGTCAAACTTGCCCACGACGCGGGGAATTTTTTTGCCGCTACCAATCCAGCTAAAAAGCTCTTCTTTTAATTGATACTCCAGGATCTGGCGCTTTTCCTCGACGACCAGGATTTCGTCCAGCCCGTCGGCAAATTGCTGCACACCGGTAGCCTCCAGCGGCCATACCATGCCCACCTTGAACAAGCGCAGGCCAATGCGGCGACAGACCGCCTCGGTCAAACCCAGATCGGACAAAGCCTGACGCGTATCCAGATACGCTTTGCCAGACGTCATGATGCCAAAGCGCGCCTGATCTGCCGGCACCTGCCACAGCTCGCGGTTCAGTCCATTGGCCCGCGCATAGGCCAGCGCGGCGTAGAGCTTGTAATCAAGCAGGCGGGCCTCTTGTTGCAAGGGGGTATCCGGAAAACGAATACTCAGTCCGTCGGGCGGCAACGGCACGTCCTGCGGCAGAACGATAGACACACGGTGCGGATCCACATCGACCGAGGCCGAAACCTCGACAATGTCGGTAATGCATTTCATGCCCACCCATACGCCCGCGTAGCGACTCATGGCCCAGCCGTGCAGGCCGTAATCCATGACCTCTTGCACGCTGGCTGGAAACAACACCGGGATCATGCAGGCTTTCAGGATGTGATCGCTTTGATGCGGCAGGGTGGATGACTTCGCTGGATGATCGTCGCCGGCTACGACCAGCACACCGCCATGCGGCGCTGTCCCGGCGGCATTGGCATGCTTGAACACATCGCCACAGCGGTCGACTCCCGGACCCTTGCCGTACCACATGCCAAACACGCCGTCATAGCGTGCGCCGGGAAACAGATTGACCTGCTGCGACCCCCAGACCGCCGTCGCGGCCAGGTCTTCGTTCACGCCCGGTTGAAACTCGATGTGGTGCGCCTTGAGATACTTGGCGGCCTTCCACATATTCAGATCCACGCCACCCAGCGGCGAGCCGCGATAGCCCGAGATATATCCCGCCGTGTTCAACCCCGCCTGCAGATCGCGAACGCGCTGCATCATGGGCAAGCGTACCAACGCATGGATACCGCTCATCCAGGCGCGACCTGTCTCCAGGGTGTATTTGTCATCCAGCTGTACCGAAGCCAACGCCGCGTTGTGGGCGGACGAAAGAGGGGCGTTCATGTCTACTCCAGGGTTTTGAATGCCCAACCCCGCGATACGCACCCTTTCTTATGAAAACGGGCGTGAGCAGGATCGGGAGGCATGCCGTTGTTATGTAACGGTTGTACTCGTCGCCGCGGGCCGATGCAAGAGGGCCGGCGTCCAGGTGCGATAATTCCGCCCTATGGATTTCGCCCTTCGAATCGTCACCTGGCAAGCGAGCCAGGGCCGCCACGGATTACCCTGGCAACATACCCAAGACCCCTATCGGATCTGGCTGTCAGAAATCATGCTGCAGCAAACCCAGGTCGCGACGGTCATTCCGTACTATCAACGTTTCCTGGAGCGCTTTCCTGACGTCGCCACCCTGGCCGCGGCCGAGCAAGAAGACGTCATGCCCTATTGGGCCGGCTTGGGCTACTACGCCCGCGCGCGCAATCTGCATCGCTGCGCACAGACCATCATGAGCGACTGGAACGGACGCTTTCCGCCCACCGCCGAACAAATCGCCACCCTGCCCGGCATCGGCCGCTCCACCGCCGCCGCCATCGCCGCCTTCGCCTATGGCGAGCGCTCACCCATCCTCGATGGCAACGTCAAACGCGTTTTCACACGCCATTTCGGTATCGAAGGCGACCCTGCACGACGCGAGGTAGAACAAAAACTCTGGACCCTGGCAGAGCAGCAAGTCGCCAACGCCCCCGGCCTGAACATGTCCACCTATACCCAGGGCCTGATGGACTTGGGCGCCACACTGTGCACCCGCGGCAAACCCGACTGTGCACGCTGCCCCATCACCGAAACCTGTATCGCGCGCCGTGACGGGCGCCAAAGCGAACTTCCCACTCCCAAAGTCCGCAAAGCCATTCCCGAACGCCAAACCGGCATGCTGATCCTGCAACGCGGCGGCGCCATCTTGCTGCAACAACGCCCCTCGCCCGGCATCTGGGGCGGGCTCTGGAGCCTGCCCGAATTCGACGCCGGCGGTGACCCCACCCAGGCCACGCAGCAATTAGGCCTGGAGCCCCAGCAACGCTACGAGCTCGCCGCTTTCGCGCACACGTTCACGCACTATCGCCTGCACATCAAACCGTGGTATCTACCCGTCAAAGACGTCGTCACGTCCAGCCGGAAAACCTTGGCCCCGCCCGCCATAGCGTCCGCCACTGCGTCCGCCAAACCCGCAATGCCGCAGCGCTGGGCCAGCCAGGCAGAGCTCCCCTCGCTCGCACTTCCGGCCCCCATCCGCAAACTGCTTGACGGCCTATTAGAAGCTGGTTTACCCGACTAGGAGGTCGTTCCTGCGATTGGTCCGCGCGCCGCATCGACGACTCAGGCGTCAATCATGCACGCCTGATACCCATGCACACTCACGCATCCTGCAATAGCATCACCAACTTCAAGTCCGGATGCGTCGCCAACCGAAACGTCGTTTGCTGATAAGCCAGGCGCCCATACTGCGGATGCTGAAACTCTCGCAAACCGCCCTCGCGCTCGACGACGGCGTGTCGCGTCCACCAGTGCGCAAACACCTCACTGTCACGATTCAACTCGTCCAACAGCGTCAACACGTCGGGCTCGTCCAAATGCGCTCCCGCATCGGCCCGAAACTCCGCCACCACCCGACGCGCGCGCTGCTCCCAATCCACCACCAGTTGGCGCGCCGCCGGATTCAAAAATATATATCGCAGTAAATTCGGCTGCGGATCACGCACGGGCCACGCATCAAACAAGTCGTTCATCGGCGCGTTATGCACCAAGACATTCCAGGCCCGATCCAACACATAAGCCGGCGCAGTGATCGCATCCACGCACTCTCGCAGCAACCCCGGCGCTTCACTCCCATCATCACGCGGATGCTGCGGATCCGCGCATTCCGCCAACTCAAACAAATACGCACGTTCAGCACGCGCCAACTGCAGCACGCCGGCAATCCGCGCCCACACCGCCGGCGACACCGAGACCTCACGCCCCTGCTCGATCCACGTATACCAAGTCACGCTGATGCCACACAGTTGCGCCACCTCCTCGCGCCGCAACCCGGGCGTGCGTCGCCGCATCCCCTCGGGCAATCCCGCCATCTGCGGCGTGATCCGCGCTCGCGCCGCCCGCACAAACTCTCCCAACGCATGCCGTCGACGGGTCGAACTCTCATGTAATACCGGCGTACCGGGTTGTGCTGTAGTGCTCATACAGGGCAGTGAAGTTGTTGTACGTTGAGGGCATGTTACTTCGTTGGGATGCGAGGTATGTTGCTGGCGGAGGGGATCGCTGTGAAGGCGTTTCTGGCGGGTTCGCGGATTGGCCGCGCTGGCCTAATCACCTCGGCTCGGCCCGACCAGGGGCCTCGGTCCCGCTGCGCGGGACTGCCCGAGGTTCAAAAGGCCAGCGCGGCCAATCCGCGAACCCGCCAGAAACTCACAGTGATTGCATGTCTTCGTCGCTGCATGCAATCATCATTGCATACCAGCATCACCGAAGATAAACCGCAACAAATTCAATGACCGTGCCTGCACGAAACGATTCGGGAAAGTGGGAACAACGCAAGCCGCGGTCGTCCGTGTAAAGGCCACGCCGGCCTTTTGAGCGCCGATTTAGTCCCGCGNAGCGGGACCGAGGCCCCTGNTCANGGGCCGAGTCGGCGCGATTTGGCCGGCGTGGCCTTTACACGGACGACCGCGGCGCCATTAGCAGCACCCAACCCCGCCACGCGGGTAAACATCAACCGAGGCTAGGACCCAACGTCCGCCGCACGTCTTCTTCGCTACGACCGCTGCGGGCAACATAATCGGCGAGTTGATCCTCACCGATGGTACCTACGTTGAAGTACTGCGACTGCGGATGGCTGAAGTAAAAGCCCGAGACGCTCGAAGCCGGATACATGGCATAGCTGTCGGTCAGGAGCATATCGATATCATCGCCATCCAGAACGCGGAACATGTCGGTTTTGACGACGTGCTCCGGGCAGGCTGGGTAACCGGGGGCCGGACGGATGCCGACGTATTTTTCGGCGATCATTTCGTCGTTGGAGAGGGTCTCGTCGACCGCATAACCCCACAGGTCTTGGCGAACGCGTGCGTGCAGGCACTCGGCGAAGCCTTCGGCGAGGCGGTCGGCCAGGCTCTTGAGCATGATGCTGGAATAGTCGTCCAAGTCGGCCTGGAATTCGGCTTCTTTTTTCTCGATACCGAGGCCGGCCGTGACAGCGAACATGCCGATGTAGTCGGCGACGCCGCTGGACTTGGGGGCAATGTAGTCTGCCAGACACTTATTGCTGACGCCTTCGCGCTTGACGCCTTGTTGGCGCACATTGCGATAGGTGAAGAGCACCTCGCTGCGCGATTCGTCGGTATAGATCTCGATGTCGTCGTCGTTGACGGTATTGGCCGGATAAAACGCCACGACGCCGTTGGCGGTCAGCCAGCGTCCGTCGATGATGCGTTTGAGCATGGCTTTCCCGTCGGCGTAGACTTTCTGGGCCTGCTCACCCACCACTTTGTCTTCCAGGATAGCGGGGAATTGGCCGAACAGACTCCAGGTCTGGAAGAACGGTGTCCAGTCCAGGTACTTGGCGATTTCGGCGAGGTCGTAGCTTTTGAAGGCGCGGCGGCCGATGAATTTCGGGCGGGGCGGCACATAGCTTGACCAGTCGATCTGCGGACGGGCGGCGCGCGCGTCGGCTAGCGAGACCAGCGGCGTGGCCTTGCGATTGGCGTGGCGACGACGGACGGTCTCGTATTCTGCGGCGATTTCGTCGATATAGCTTTGTGCCTGATCGGAGACCAGGTTGGCGGCCACGCCGACGGCACGACTGGCGTCGGGAGTGTAGATCACGGGACCGTCATAGTGAGGAGCAATCTTGACGGCTGTATGGACGCGGCTGGTGGTCGCGCCGCCGATCATCAGGGGGATCTTGCGATCGCGGAAATACGGATCACGCTGCATTTCCGAGGCTACGTAGGCCATTTCTTCGAGACTGGGCGTGATCAGGCCGGATAGGCCGACGATGTCGGCTTTCTCTTCTTTGGCCTTGTCGAGGATCTGCGCGCAGGGCACCATGACGCCCATGTTCACGACCTCAAAGTTATTGCACTGCATGACCACGGACACGATGTTTTTGCCAATATCGTGAACGTCGCCCTTGACGGTGGCGATGACCATCTTGCCCCGGGCGCGCACATCGCCGCCAGCGGCTTCGATCTGGCGCTTTTCTTCTTCGATGAAGGGAATCAGATGCGCGACCGCCTGCTTCATGACGCGGGCGGATTTCACGACCTGGGGCAGGAACATTTTGCCGGCGCCAAACAGGTCGCCCACGATGTTCATGCCGTCCATCAACGGGCCTTCGATGACCTCAATGGGGCGGCCGCCACGATCGGCGATCTCTTGGCGAACCTCTTCGGTGTCTTCGACGATGAAGTTGGTGATACCAAGCACCAGCGCGTGCGACAAACGCTCTCGCACGGGCGCGGTACGCCAGGTCAGGTCTTCTTCTTTTTTGGCGCCGGAACCTTTGACGCTATCGGCAAACTGCACTAGCCGTTCGGTGGGCGAGCGCTCATCGACCGGGTCGGTTTTGCCGACGGGTTCGGGGCGGTCCAGGATGACGTCTTCGACTAAATCGCGTAGTTGCGCATCCAGATCGGCATACACGCCGAGCTGGCCCGCGTTGACGATACCCATCGTCAGGCCTTGTTGGATGGCGTAATACAGGAATACCGTATGGATGGCCTCGCGCATCGCCTCGTTGCCGCGGAACGAGAAGCTGACATTGGAGATTCCGCCCGAAAGGCGTGCGTGCGGCAAGTTTTGCCGAATCCAGCCCGCGCCTTCGATGAAATCCATGGCGTAGTGATTGTGCTCGTCGATGCCGGTGGCCACCGCAAACACGTTAGGGTCAAAGATGATGTCTTCGGGCGGGAAGTTTTCTTCTTCGACCAGAATTTTGTAGGCGCGTGCACAGATTTCCTTGCGACGCTCTAGCGTGTCGGCCTGGCCTTGTTCGTCAAATGCCATGACCACCGCGGCCGCGCCATAGCGTCGGCACAAACGCGCGTGCTCGCGGAAGCTATCCTCGCCCTCTTTCATGGAGATCGAGTTCACGATGGACTTGCCCTGCACGCATTTCAAGCCCGTCTCGATGACCTCCCATTTGGAGCTGTCGATCATGATAGGCACGCGAGCGATATCGGGCTCGGAGGCAATCAGGTTCAGGAAACGGTGCATGCACGCTACCGAATCCAGCATGGCCTCATCCATGTTGATGTCGATGATCTGTGCGCCGTTTTCGACTTGTTGACGCGCGACGGCCAGGGCTTCGTCGTATTTTTCTTCGCGGATCAGGCGTGCAAACATCTTGCTGCCTGTCACGTTAGTGCGCTCGCCCACGTTGACAAACAACGACTCCTCGTCGATGTTCAACGCCTCCAGGCCCGACAGGCGAGTCTTGATGGGAATCTCCGGCACCACACGCGGCGTGAGCGTGGCGACTTTGTCGGCAATAGCGCGAATGTGATCCGGCGTCGTGCCGCAACAGCCGCCCGACATATTCACCAACCCGGCTTGCGCGAATTCTTCTAGCAAGCTCGAGGTATCGGCCGGGGTTTCGTCGAAGCCGGTTTCCGCCATGGGATTGGGCAGGCCCGCGTTCGGATATACGCAGACGTAGGTTTCGCAGATCTTGGACAGCTCGGCCACATACGGACGCATCAAGGCCGCACCCAACGCACAGTTCAGTCCGATGGTGACGGGCCGTGCATGACGGACGGAGTTCCAGAAGGCTTCGACGGTCTGGCCCGACAAAATGCGGCCCGACGCATCGGTCACGGTGCCCGAGATCATGACGGGCAGACGCACGCCGCGCTCGTCAAAGACGGACTCGACGGCAAAGATCGCCGCCTTGGCGTTGAGCGTGTCGAAAATGGTTTCGATCAGGACGATGTCGATGCCCCCGTCCAGCAAGCCGTTGAGCTGCTCGACATAGGCAACGCGCAATTCATCAAACGTGACGTTGCGCGCACCGGGATCGTTGACGTCCGGCGAGATCGACGCGGTCTTGGGTTGCGGCCCCAACGCGCCCGCGACAAAGCGCGGACGCTCTGGCGTGCTGTAGGCATCACAGGCGACGCGCGCCAGGCGTGCGGATTCAAGGTTCAGCTCGTAGGCCAGGCCGGGCAAGTCATAGTCGCCCTGTGCAATTGAGGTCGCCCCAAAGGTATTGGTCTCGATGACATCGGCGCCCGCCTCAAGATACTGGCGATGGATTTCATCGATGATGTCCGGCCGCACCAGCGACAGCAGCTCGTTGTCGCCTTTCAGGTCTTTGCCGTGATCGGCGAAACGCTGACCGCGAAAATCGGCTTCGCCCAGCTTGTAGCGCTGGATCATAGTGCCCATGGCGCCATCCAGGATCAGGATGCGCTCACCAAGCAGGCGGGCAAAGTCACTACCACGGGTGTAGGACGACAGCGGATAGGGCAGGCGGGGATACGGCACGGGATATCTCGGAAATGTGGTGAAAAGGCAAAAATTGCCTGAAAACCGATCTTTGATGGTAACAAAACGGGTCGCGCCCTGCCTGCCAGTGATACAGTTTCGCCCCGAACTGGTGCTTCTGGCGCGTCATGCGTGCAGAAGATAAACGGGAAACAGGAAGACGCCCTGCGCGTCCAGCCTGTGCTGCCCCCGCAACGGTCCCCATGCCGCGTTACGCCGCATGGCAGCCCGATACCGGCCAGTCCGCCCACGGGGTCGCGCTTGACGCGCCCCATTTCCGAGAACGACGTGCGGGGTCGCGCGTCACACCGAGGTCAGACCGATCATGTCCCGTTATTGCTGGTATGCCGCCAGTATCTTGCTTTGCACCGCCCCGACGCTGGCGGTCGCCCAACAACCCATCCTGACCGCTGCAATTCCCGAACTCAGCGCCATTACCGTCACCGCCTCCCGTGTGCGGACCGAAACCCGCGATCAGCCCGTACAAGTCTCGGTACTGACAGCGGAGCAAATCCACACCAGCAGCGCCATGACCGTGCAAGAACTGCTGTCCACCCAGGCGGGTGTGCATGTGATCAACAACACAGGGGCTGCCGAACAAGGGCTCGTGGACTTGCGCGGCTTTGGAATCGCAGGATTCAGCAATACCCTGATCCTGATCGACGGTGTGCCGCAAAACACCAATGACCTGTCCGCCCCGTCACTGGGGACGGTACCGTTGAATCGCATCGAGCGCATCGAGATCGTGCGCGGCAGCGGCTCGGTGCAGTACGGCGGAGGAACGACCGGCGGCGTCATCAACATCATTACCAAACAGGGCAACCCCAGCGGGCAACCGGTCTCGGCCAGCGCAACGGGTACGGTAGGCAGCTACGGCCTGCGCCAGCTCGATGCGAACGTCAGCCTGCAAAACGAACACGTGACAGTAGACGTCTATGGTCAGACGCTGCGTACCGACAACTATCGCGACAACAACCGCGAAAGTCGCGACAGCGGCGGCGTGGGGCTGGCGTTTCATCATGACAACGGCGACATCCGCCTGTATGCCCGCACCACGCACCAGAAACTGGGCCTGCCCGGCCCTCGTCGGGTCGATCCGGCGACCGGCCTGAATGAATACGAAGACGATCCACGCGGCACCTCGACGCCTGATGATTTTGTCAACACGCAGACCGACGCCTTCGGCGTGCAGATCGAACAGCGACTGGGCGCGGGCACGCTATATGCCGAGTTGAATCAACGCAATAAATCCCTGACTGGCTTTGCCGGCAGTAGCTTTGGCGACACGACCCGCACCCAGGACCTGGACGAAACCACCAGTAGCCTGCGCTATCAGTTGCCGATTGCCGGCAAGCACGCGCTGATCCTGGGTGCCGACATGCTGGACAGTGATCTGGATGCCACCAATCAGTACTCGTTCTCCACGATGCCTGACCAATGGCGAGCCAAACAACACCAGCACGGCGTCTTTGCCGAGGCCCAAGTGCAGGCCACTGATACCACCCGCGTTACGCTGGGCGGTCGTCGGCAGTACGCCAACGACCAGTTGGAAACCTTGTCGGGTTTTAGCGGCAACTCGGACGAGACGCGCCATTTGGGCGCCTGGCAATTGGCGGTACGTCAGGACATCGCCGCGGGCTTTAGCGCTTACGGAAAGATAGGCCGCAGTTTTCGCTTTGCCAATTCCGACGAACTGCTCTACGTGGCCACGCCACTCAAGCCACAAACGTCGGTGGACAAAGAACTCGGCATCTTGTGGCAATCGGACACATCCAGCGCCCGGCTGACCTGGTATCGCTACGACCTGACCAACGAGATCCAGTACAACCCGGTGACGTTCTCGAACGTCAACCTGGACCCGACGCGCCGCCAAGGGATAGAACTGGAAGGCCATCACGACCTGACGCGCACGCTGACCCTGGATGCCAACGTCACTTGGATGCAGGCAAAATTCCGTTCAGGGACCTATGGCGGTGTGGACCTGGCAGGCAACACCGTGCCCCTGGCCCCCAAATGGATGGCGAACCTGGGCGCGACCTGGCGTCCCACTGACAAACTGTTTGTCAGCCTGTCTGGCCAGTACGTAGGCAAAGCACGCATGGATAACGATCAAGCCAATCAGTTCGACCAGCAGATCGATGACTACTTCCTGGTCAACGGCAAAATCGGCTACGACTTTACGAAGAACATCTCAGGTACGCTGGCCGTCAACAATCTGTTTGATCGCGACTACGCGACGTATGGCATCCGTTCGGGCAGCACGGGCGCGACCGGCGCCTACAACCTGTATCCGGCGGCCGGCCGAAACGTCCAGGCGTCCCTGACGATTCGTTATTGATACCGTGACTGATGCGCTCCCTTGAACCCACGACGCATATTGCCCGGCTTACCAGTCTAGCCAGACGGCTCGGCCGGACATCGGCCGCCGTGCGGTTCTTTGTGCAGGTTCCCGTGCGAATTTTCGCGCGGTTCCTCGCGCCACTTCTGTTGGCGACGACCTCGGCGCTGGCCGCAGACATCGTCGTGCGCGACGACCAGGGACGTATTGTCACGCTGTCGAGTCCCGCTCGGCGGGCCATTACATCGGCCCCTCATGCGACCGAACTCGTCTACGCGGCGGGCGCGGGGGCTTATCTCGCCGGCACCGCAGAGGGCAGCAACTATCCCGCCGCAACCCTCGCCCTACCCTCCATCGGCACGGCGCTGCGCCCGAACCTCGAAATCGCGACGTCGTTGCGCCCCGATCTGCTTATCGCCTGGCAGCCCGCGGCATCCGACCCACTGGCAGACTGGATGCAACGCCTCAACGTGTCCGTGTTCTACAGCGATCCACGCACGCTGGCCGCCATTGCCGACGCGGTGCAAACGATGGGTCGCCTGTTTGGCACCGAGCCGCAAGCGAATGCGGCGGCCGACGCGATGCGCACACGCCTGGCCACGCTATCGGCGCGCTATGCCGACAGCACACCGGTGCGAGTTTTCATCCAGGCCGGCTTGCAGCCGATCTATACGCTGAGCGGCCGCAGCATCATCAACGACGCGATACAGGTGTGCGGCGGCGTGAACGTCTTTGCCGATCTATCTACGCTGGCGCCTCAACTCTCGCTGGAAAGCGTGCTGGCGGCGCGCCCGGACGCCGTGATCGCCGGCGCGACAGACACGGACGATGCCCAGCGTAATCTGCAAACCTGGCAACGCCACGGCTTGCCGGCCGCCCGGGATGGTCACGTTTTCAACCTGGATGCCGACGCGCTCTATCGACCGGGGCCGCGGTTGATCGACATGGCAGAGCAGCTATGCGAGCATCTGGACCATGTCCGCCGGCAAAGAGGCCTCGTCAAGTAACGTTTCGTCAAGTCGCGGCCTCGTTTCCAGCCAAACACTCCCGCCCCCGATGCGCGCCCGGCCATGACGTCCTGCGACAGGCTGACGGCGCCTCAGAGGACCCCTCAGAAAAGGCCGCTCGCCGCGCCCTCGCTGACGGTTCCGACACAATGTCCGGGTGGATTATCATGGAGTACTTGCCGGTCGCCTCTTGCGAGCCGGCCATCGCACTTTTTTCTTGCACGCAGAACAATGACGACTCCAGATACTTTGACCATCGCCGGGCGCGAATATCAATCCCGTTTGCTCGTGGGCACCGGCAAGTACAAAGACTTCGAACAGACACGCGCCGCGCTGGATGCCAGCGGCACAGAAATTGTGACGGTGGCCATTCGCCGTACCAACATCGGCCAGAATCCCGGCGAGCCCAGCTTGCTGGACTATGTGCCCCCGTCCAAGTTCACCCTGCTGCCCAATACGGCAGGCTGCTACACCGCCGATGACGCGGTGCGCACGCTGCGACTGGCGCGCGAGCTGCTCGACGGCCATGACCTGGTCAAACTCGAAGTTCTCGGCGATTCGCACACCTTGTTTCCCAACATGCCCGCCACCCTCGAGGCGGCCAAGGTCCTGGTCGATGACGGCTTCAAGGTCATGGTGTATTGCACCGACGATCCCATCCAGTGCCGCATGCTCGAAGACCTGGGCGTCGTCGCGGTGATGCCGCTGGCCTCGCTGATCGGCTCGGGCATGGGCATCCTGAACCCCTGGAACCTGCGGCTGATCATCGACCAGGCACGCGTTCCCGTGCTGGTCGATGCCGGCGTGGGCACGGCTTCCGACGCCGCGATCGCCATGGAACTCGGCTGCGACGGGATCTTGATGAATACTGCTATCGCGGGCGCCCAAGACCCCATCCTGATGGCGCGTGCCATGAAAAACGGCGTACAGGCAGGTCGTGATGCCTACCTGGCCGGCCGCATGCCCCGCAAGCTCTACAGTGGCGCGCCGAGCTCGCCCACCGAAGGCCTGATCACCGCCGCCCCGGCCAACACCCGATGAGTGCTTCGCGCGCCGCGCAAACGAGCGACCGGCCTATTCCCAACGCCCTGAGCATCGCCGGCGTCGACCCCTCGGGCGGCGCAGGCGTTCTAGCCGACATCAAAGCCATGAGCGCGCTCGGCGCCTACGGCTGCGCCGTGATCGCCGCGCTCACCGCCCAAAACACCCAGGGTGTCACCGCCATCTCGCCCGTACCGCCCGAGTTTGTCGGCCAGCAGATCGATACGCTGTTTGCCGACGTACGCATCGATGCCGTCAAGATCGGCATGCTGGGCCAGCAACCCGTGACGCTGGTCGTCGCGGAAAAATTGGCCAAGTGGCGTCCCGCGCACGTCGTCCTGGATCCCGTCATGGTCGCCAAAAGCGGTGATCATCTGCTCGAGCGCAACGCCGTCGGCGCCTTGCGCGAGGCCCTGCTGCCCCAGGCCACCCTGCTGACCCCCAACCTGCCCGAAGCCGGCGTCCTGCTAGACGAACGCCCCGTCGAGACCGTCAAGGAAATGCGCCGTGTCGCCGAACGCCTGCGCAACACCATGGCCTACTCAGGGCAACGCTGGGTCCTGCTCAAGGGCGGGCACCTGCCGGGCAACGACACCATCGACCTGCTACACGACGGCGACCGCATGATCGAACTGCCAGGCCAACGCATCGAAACCCGCAACACCCATGGCACGGGCTGCACTTTATCGGCGGCCCTGGCCGCGCTGCTGCCGCAAATCGACGACGTCCCCGAAGTCGCCCGCCGAGCCAAAGCCTACCTGGCCGAGGCCTTGCGCCATGCCGACCGCTTGCAAGTTGGATCGGGCCACGGGCCAACACATCATTTTCACGCCTGGTGGTGACCGCTGACGACGTACGGCGATAGGGAGGCGATCTCGGGATATCGCGGCGGCCACAAACGCCGCCTCATCGCCATTTCGTCTGATCGCCGTTTCGCCTGATCCCCCACGTCGCCGTCTCGCCTGATCGCCCTTGTCATCGGGTCACCCAGATTCGCAACGAATCAGTACAATGTCCCGTTGTTCTCCCTGATTTCCTCTTCGCTGTCATGAACGCTTCGACCCTGCCTGATGTAGAAAAAGCCCGCTTCAACATGGTGGAGCAGCAAATCCGTCCCTGGGACGTGCTTGATCCCAAGGTACTGGACGCTCTGTTTGCCGTTCGCCGCGAGCAATTTGTGCCACCGGCATTGCGCGCCCTCGCCTTTTCCGACCTGGAACTCCCATTGGAAATCAATGCGACCAATACGCGCCAAAACATGCTGGCACCCAAGGTCGAGGCCCGTCTGGCCCAAGAGCTGCAATTGACCCCCACGGACTGCGTACTGGAAATCGGCACCGGCTCGGGCTATCAGGCCGCCCTGCTCGCGCACCTGGCCCAGCAAGTCACCTCAGTCGAGATCGACAACCGTCTGGTCGCTTTCGCACAGAACAACCTGCAACTGAACAACGTCACCAACGTCAAGATCGAAACCGGTGACGCCCGCAATGGCTGGGGCACCACCGAATACGACGCGATCCTGGTGACAGGCTCCGTCCCCGCCGTACCCGACGCGCTGAAGTATCAACTGCGCGTCGGTGGCCGTCTGGTCGTCGTCGTAGGCCAGGCCCCCGTCATGACCGCCTGCCGTATCACGCGCACCACGGCCGCCAGTTTCGAAACCGTCAATCTGTTCGAAACGGTCATCAAGCCCTTGCGGGGCACCACTGTCTCGCAGTTCAAGTTCTGATCGGGCATCCTCATGCGCGCCCGATCGCTTGCAGCGACGCTGGGCTTGGCGCTGAGCGCCATTTGGGGATTACCCGCTAACGCCGCGCAAGACCTGATGCAAACCTGGCGCGCAGCCTTGGCCAACGACCCCGTCTACGCCGCAGCCCGCGCCCAGTATCGCGCCTCGGTCGAACAAGTCCCGCAAGCACGCGCCAGCCTATTGCCCGCGGTCAACGCCGAAGTCGGTGGCGTCTACGAAGACACCCGCACCACCCGCAACCTGTCCCGACGTACTCAAGACGGCGCCCGCGGCACCTGGGACCTCGTCCTCACCCAGCCTCTCTACGACTGGTCAAGCTGGCAGCGCTATGAGCAGGCCAAGCTGGGTGTCGCCGACGCGGAATTACAATTACAACAGGCCTACCAGGATCTGTTACTGCGCGTCTCTGATACCTATTTCAGCATCCTGGGCGTCGAAGACGCATTGACCGCCACCGAAGGCGAAAAAGCCTCAATCGCCGCCCAACTCGAGTCGGCCAAACAAAACTTCGAACTTGGCAACGCGACCATCACGGACACCTACGAGGCCCAGGCACGCTACGACCTGATCGTCGCCCAAGAATTGCAGCAACAGCAGACCCTGACTGTGCTGCGCGGCCAACTGACGCAAATCATCGGCGAACCTCCCGGCGCTCTCGCCGAACTACCCGCCAGCGTCGCCTTGCCCGCGCCGCAGCCCGCCCGACTCGAAGACTGGTCCACCCAGGCCGAAGCCGCCAGCCTGGAAGTCGCACGCGCCCAGCTACAGACCCAGATCGCCCAGCGCGGCATCCAGGTCGCCCGCGGCGGCCACTACCCCACCCTGAGCCTGCGCGCCAGCAGCGGCAACGCCGAGGGCAACAACCGCGAACAAGCCGGCAGCCGCGCCGTCGACTCCTCGGTCGGTATCATCCTGTCCATCCCGATCTATTCGGGCGGTGGCGTCTCGTCGCTCGTCACCGAAAAAGTCCAACTCGAACAAAAAGCCCGCAACGACTACCAGGCCGCCCGCCGCCAAGCCGCCCAATCCGCCCGCCAGTACTACACCGGCGTCATGACCGGCTTGGCTCGCGTCCGCGCCCTGCAGGCCGGCGAAAAATCCAGCCGAGCCTCCGTCGAAGCCAACAAAACCGGCTACGAAATCGGTGTCCGCATCAACCTGGACGTCCTGGACGCCCAACAACAACTCTACGCCACCCAACGCGACCTCGCCCAAGCCCGCTACACCACCCTGCTCGACGGCCTACGCCTCAGGGCTGCTGGCGGAATCCTGTCCGAAGCGGATCTCGAAACGATCAATCGGTTGCTGCGGTTACCTCCTCGGTAGTGGGTCGCTGTTTGCTGGCTTAGGTTTTCGTTCTTAAGGCGTCCCCGTCAGGCTCGGCAATAGGGGCCATCGGCGTCATCGCGCGGGCTCGGCCCGTACCAGGGGCCGAGGTCCCGCTGCGCGGGACTACCCCGCGCTCAAAGAC
>NZ_CBCSFP010000010.1:0-139878 GCF_965138755.1 Bordetella tumulicola
CCCCCCGGCTCCCCCAAACCACCCAAAAGAACTCAACAACCCCCTACACGCAAGACAAGGCAGCGTGCAAGCAGGCAGCCGGAACGCAAACAAGGGTGCAGCAAAAGAAAAGAGACGCCCTCGAATAAACGAAAGCGCCTCTTAAGAACCTAACGCACCCGACCGAAAATCGAGTGCAAAAAACGTATTACTTACCCTGAGCCGCCAAAGACAAGGCAGCGGCGTTGACTACCGCAGCGATACGGCCGACGTCGCGGAGTTGTTCGACGCTGAAGCCGTCTTTCTTCAGGTTTTCGTAGTGGGACTGTACGCAGAAATGGCATTTACCGATGATTGATGCGGCCAATGCGAACAGTTCGAAGCGTTTTTTGTCCACGCCGCCATGGGTCGAGTAGGCATTCATACGCAATTGGGCGGGCAGGGTCTTGAGTTGCGCGTCGCCGGTCATTTCAACGTAGGGGTACCAGACGTTGTTCATGCCCATCAGGGCCGAGGCGGTGAGGGCGGCGTTGGCGTCGGTTTCCGACAGGCCGCTCTTGAAGGCTTCGATCAGGACCGGGCTGCGGGCGGCAAAAGCGGCCGACAGGGCGGCGCCGACGGCGTCTTCGGGGGCCAGGGTGGAGCGTGCGATAACTCCGTCCAGATTCAGGCGGATGTCTTTGGCCCAGTCTGGCAGTTGTTCCTTGATTGCTGAGAGGAATTCCATAGTTTTTACCTATAATCTGGATCAGGAAAAGCCCGGCAGGGCCGGGCTAAGAAATTACAGCGTTGCGCCGCCAACCGTACGGTTGCAAGGGCACAGCTCGTCGGTTTGCAGACCGTCGAGCAAGCGCAGCACTTCTTCAGGGTTACGGCCGACGTTCAGGTTGTTGACCGAAACGTGCTGGATCGTGTTGTCCGGATCAACGATGAAGGTTGCGCGCAGGGCGACGCCTTCTTCTTTGTCGCGGATACCCAGTTGGTCAACCAGGGCGCCGGTGGTGTCGCCGAATTGGTAGTGACCCAGCTTGTTCAAGTCCGGGTGCTCGCGGCGCCATGCCAGCTTGACGAATTCGTTGTCCACGGAACCACCCAGCAGGACGGCGTCGCGGTCTTCGAAGTCTTTGGCCAGGTTGTTGAAGCCGACGATTTCGGTGGGGCACACGAACGTGAAGTCTTTGGGGTAGAAGTAGATCACCTTCCACTTGCCGGGGAAGGAGCTTTCGGTGATGTCTTCAAAAGCCGACACGCCGTTTTCTTCGTGCTGATTGAAGCCGGGTTTGACGCCGGAAACCTTAAAGGGCTCGAGCTTGTCGCCAACAGTTTTCATGAATGCTCCCGTAAGTTGTTGGGTGGAAAAAGGCACTGAATATCGTGCGCTAAGACCCAAATTTTACGCTATTGGCTATCGGTGTCTAATTGATAATTTCTAAAACGGGCTTTAGGAATCTCTATCCTTGCGGTCAGGCCGCCACCTTGGCGTTCGAGCATTTTGAGTGAGCCGCCGACGTGTTTGAGCAGGCGTTCGACGATGGCCAGACCCAGGCCGGCGCCACTGACGCCGGTGCGGGCGGCTTCGCCGCGGGAGAAGGGGCGAAGCAGGCGGTCGACGTCGTCGGGGGCGATGCCGGGACCACGGTCGGAGACCTCGATAATGTGGAAATTGCCCTCGGTGTGCAGGTTCATGCTGAGGTGGGCCTGGCCATCGGTGGAGCGGCCATAGCGACGGGCGTTTTCGATGAGGTTGCTGACGACGCGCCTGAGGTCAAGAGCAGTCACTCGGGCGAGCAGGTCGGGCTCGATCGAGGCGTCGAGATTGCCTCCCAGCGAGGCGGTGTGGCTGCGCTCGCGTTCGTAGAGCTCGTTGAGGACGGCGGAAATGTCGGTGGCGGTTTGGGGCAGGGAGCCAGCCGGGCGGGCGTATTCCATGAGCTGGCCGATGCTGTGATCGATTTGGCCCAGGTCGTCGTCGATGGCTTGGCGGGCGTCTTCGGATACGCCGCTCATTTCGATTTCGAGCCGCATGCGTGCCAGAGGGGTACGCAGGTCATGGGAGATGCCCGCCAGCATCAGTTCGCGGTCCGCTTCGGCTCGACGCAGGTCTTTGGACATGCGGTTGAAGGACGCGTTCAGGTCGCGGATCTCGAGTGGTCCGTTTTCAGGGAGTGGGGCGGGGGTATCGCCGCGGGAGAGGACTTGTGCGGCGCGCGCCAGGCGCGAGAGTGGACGGTTGACGAAGCCCACGCTGACTGCCGCGCCGACGAGCGAGAGCAGCAGGGCGGTGGCGCCCCAGCCTAGCCATTCGATACCACCGGTCAGGCCGATTTGCTCGCGCTCGAAGACGAGCCAGTACAGGTCCTGGTTGATCTGAAAGCTGACCCAGAAGCCCGGTACTTGATTGACGCCCCACATGATCTGGGTTTCAGGACCAAAACGCGTGCGGATGTGCTGGGCGACCCGTTGCCAGTAGTCGTCCTCGGGCAGGGCCTCGGTGAAGTCGGTGACTTCGCGGGGATAGACCTGGATCCCCTCGTTGGTGGCCAAGTCGAGCAGCAGCTTGCTGCGTTCGGTGCCGTCAGCGTAGATCAGCGCCGTCCGGGTGATATTGACGGCAGTGATCACCCGCTGCGCCATTTGGTTGGCGCGCGGGCCGAGCTCCATGCTGAAGAAAACTTGCAGCCATGCGCCCAGACTCACCAGCATCAGGGCTGCCAGCAGCAAAAAAGTGCGGCCGAACAGCCCCAATTTGAGGCGAGAGGTCAGATTGCGAAGGATCCTGCGTAAACCGGGCACGAGACGTCGTGCGTGTCGAGGTCCTGTGGCGTGATCAGCTGCCGCCATCCGGAACAAACACGTAGCCCAGACCCCAGACCGTCTGGATGAAGACCGGTTTGGACGGATTGGGTTCGATCAGCTTGCGCAGGCGCGAGATTTGCACGTCCAGGCTGCGATCGAAGGCTTCGTATTCTCGGCCTCGGGCCAGTTCCATCAGTTTGTCGCGCGACAGCGGGATCTTGGGGTGGCGTGCGAAAACTTTCAGGACGGAAAATTCGCCCGTGGTGATGGGAACCTGCTCATTATTGCGCGTGAGCGTACGGGTCGACAGGTTGAGCACATACGGCCCAAAGACGATGGATTCGTTTTCCTGGCTGGGAGCACCCGGGTGTTCTTCGGTACCGCGGCGGCGCAAAATGGCATTGATGCGAGCCAGCAGTTCACGGGGGTTGAATGGCTTGGACAGGTAGTCGTCGGCGCCCATTTCCAAGCCAACGATACGGTCGATTTCCTCGGCCTTGGCCGTCAGCATGATGATGGGCGTGTTGTCGTGGCCGCCACGCAGGCGGCGGCAGATCGACAGACCGTCTTCGCCGGGCAGCATCAGGTCGAGTACGAGCAGATCAAAGTGCTCGCGCTGCCAGAGCTTGCCCATTTCTTTCGCGTCTTCGGCGACAAAGACGTTGAACCCTTGCTCCGACAAGTACCGCCGTAGCAGATCGCGCAGACGCGGATCATCATCGACGACAAGGATTTTGCGGATGGGGTTGGTGTTTTGCGTGTTCATGGCCCGAAATGTAACAGTGACGAGAATCAACGGCTAGTAGCCATTCACAAGATATTACACATTGCGAGATAAGGTTGAAATCCCCCTTACACGTTCAAGAGACATTCTTGTGACTTAATGGGCCGTTCTTGTGATTTCGTACAATCGTCATCTATGGATTTGAACCTGTTGGCTCTTGAGACGTCCTCCTCGCGTTGCGGGGTGGCCCTTTTGCGCGAAACCGATGCGGGCAGCACGGTTTGCGTGCTCGAACACGAGGGTGCACAAGAGCACGCCGAGCGCTTGCTGCCCATGGCGGGCGAGCTACTGGCGCGGGCTGGGCTGGCGCCGACGGACTTGCACGCCGTGGCGTTTGGCCAGGGGCCAGGCGGCTTTACGGGGCTGCGGATCGCCTGCGGGGTCGCACAGGGCATGGGATTGGCCTTGGGGGTGCCTGTGGTGTCCGTGGTGTCTCACCTGGCGGTGGCGCACGAGACGGGCGCCGAACCCGGGGATGTCGTCTTGGTGGCCCTGGATGCACGAATGAACGAGGTCTATCTGGCGGCCTATGCGCTTGGCCGGGATGCGGATAATCCCTGGGTGACGCTTCAGGCCCCGATGTTGATCGCGGCGGCTGAGGTGGTGCCTTGGGCTGCCCATCACCTGTCGATCTGGTCGGCCAGCGAGCCGGTGAGGGGTTTGGCCATTGGTCTGGCCAATGGCGTTGGCGATGGGCTGGTGCGCGGCGACGCGTCCTCGCTGACAGTGGCCACGCCGGTCTTGGCGGGTGATGCCTGGGATGTCTATGCGGCCGAGATGGCGGCGCCGTCGGACTGGCGCCGCAGTGCGGCGACGCGTCCCCAGGCGCGTGACGTGGCCTATTTGGCCCGGCAAGCCTGGCTGCGTGGCGAAGGCGCCGCGCCGGAGCTGGCCGCGCCGCTCTACGTGCGCGACAAGGTGGCATTTACGACGGCCGAGCGTGATCGCGGGTTAGGGGGCAATCCCAAGGCCGCGCCGACCTGGTCTGCTCCTGTGCTCGAGCCGATGGCGCAAGCCGATCTGGACGAGGTGGCTGACCTCGAGGCGAATCTGCAGGCGTTTCCGTGGACGCGGGGCAATTTTGCCGATGCGCTGGCGTCGGGCTACGAGGCCTGCGTTTTGCGCCAGGCGGGCAAGGTCGTCGGATTTTGCTTGGTCATGCTGGCCCCGGATGTGGCGCATTTGCTGGTGATAGGGGTGTCTCGCGCGCACCATCGCCAGGGTATGGGCAGTATGCTGCTGGACTGGTGCGTGAAGCTCGCACGCGCCCAGGATTTGCCGGCAGTGATGCTTGAGGTTCGGCCCTCGAATCAGCCGGCTGTGGGTTTTTATGAAAAGCGCGGATTTCAGCGTATCGGCGTGCGTCGGGGCTATTATCCGACCGGTCAGGGGCAACGCGAGGATGCTTTGGTGATGCAGAAAATATGGGTGGACGAAGAGGAACCGTCGTGACGATGGTGGCGCCCCGCATCAATGCGTTGCAGAAGCTCTGGCTGCGCGAAATCGGCATTGAAAAGACCTGGCTGCAGGTTGCCGAGCCGGTAGTGGTGCCGCAGGCGTCGACCCAGGCGGAATCGTTCCATGACGAGTCGACGCAGGCCAGGGGGGCGAACGCCCCGGCAGGCGACGATTCGGTCGGAGTAGGCGGGGCCGCCAGAACGGCGGATGGCCCAGCCGCGGCGCTCAGTGCGGTGCGGGCCGCCGATGCTACAAAAGGCGAGCGCGCGGTGGCCAAGGGGCCGCTCAACGTTTCTGTGGTCCCTGCGGCCCCTGTCGCGGCGCCCCGGCCGCCTCGATCCTCGCCTTCCATTAAGCAGCCTCAACCTGCGGCAGAGTCTCGTTCGGTCACCGAGCCGGTGATTCCCGCGACCGATTTTGACGCGCTGCGCGACCAGGTTCAGCAATGCACCTCTTGTGGCTTGTGCCAGGGGCGTCGTCACGCGGTGTTTGGCATGGGTGCGCGGCCCGCTCGCTGGATGGTCGTAGGTGAGGCGCCGGGCGAACAAGAAGACCGCCAGGGCCTACCCTTTGTCGGGCGGTCCGGCCAGTTGCTGGACGCCATGTTGAGCGCGGTGGGGATGAGTCGTGAAAAAGACGTCTTTATCGCCAACGTCATCAAATGCCGTCCGCCGGGCAATCGCAACCCCAAGCCCGAGGAAATCGCGGCCTGCAGCCCCTACCTGAAGCGGCAGATTGAGCTGATTCAGCCCGAACGTATTTTGGTGCTGGGTCGTTTCGCGGCCCAGACCCTGCTGGGAACGGATGCCACGATTGGCAATCTGCGCGGGCGTCAGCACGCACTGACGACGGATGACGGGCGCAGTATTCCGGTGATTGTCAGCTATCACCCCGCGTATTTGCTGCGCAGCCCCACCGAAAAGGCACGGGCCTGGCAAGACCTCAGGCTCGCCGCGACCTCGGGCTGACGCCCGGCACAAGGTGTGTCGGCTCTGTCCGGTATTTGGCGTGTGTTCATGCGGGTTGACTCCCCATGCAGGGGCGTCGTGGCGCATAGCGCGTTTTGCGGTTCAATGCGGGGTGTCGAGCGCCCGGCCGTGACCTTCCTGGCCAATTTGCTCTTGCAGGGCGGGATTGGCAGACATGTTGCGGCGACTCCAGCGCATGAACAGCACCATCAGGATGGCGACCAGCAGGCCAAACAGCACGATCACCGTGTTGATCGGGATTTGCAGCCACAGCATCAGGGTGTACATGGCCACCATCAGCAGAATATTGAGCTGTTCATTGAAGTTCTGAACGGCAATGGAGTGCCCGGCCGATAGCAGGACATGGCCGCGGTGCTGCAAGAGGGCGTTCATGGGCACGACAAAGAATCCGGCAAGCCCGCCTGTCAGCAACAGGAGAGCGTAGACGGCCCAGGTCGCTTTGACCAGTGGCATCAACAGCACCACCAGGCCCATCAAGGCGCCCACTGGCAGCACGCACAAGGCTTTGCGCAGCGGGATGCGCCCGGCCAGAATAGAGCCCACAACCGTGCCGACTGCCGCCACGCCCATCAACATCGAGGCCTCATCCAGGCGGTATCCCAGGTGGCGTCTGCCCCATTCGATGACGATCAATTGCAAGACGGCGCCGGCGCCCCAGAAGAGCGTGGTGACGGCGAGCGAGATTTGACCCAGCTTGTCATTCCACAGGACTCGCACATAGCTGGCAAAGGCCCTGGTCAGTTTGATGGGGTTTTTTTGTTGCGGCGGGTAGCGCACGTGTGTGTGCGGAATCAGCAGGTTGCACAGCGACGCCAGCAGATACACAAAGGCAATGACCAAAATGGCCGCCTCTGCCGGCGTGTGCACCCATTTGCCGATAAATTGGTGATCCAGCAACACGAGCGAAGCAGCAGGAGAAATCAGGACGCCGCCCAGGACGGTACCCAGGATGATGGAGAACACCGTCAGGCCCTCGATCCAGCTATTGCCCTTGACCAGCATTTCGGGCGGCAGCATTTCGGTGACGATGCCGTATTTGGCCGGGGAGTACGCCGCGGCGCCCACGCCGACCAGCCCATACGCCAAGCAGACCAAATAGGTCTGGTATTGCTCGGAAACCCCTAGATTGGCATACAGGAACATCATCAGGCAGCCGCAGATCTTGAGGGCGTTGGTGGCGAACATCACCCGCCCTTTGGGGAAGGAGTCGGCCAGTGCGCCAACGAAAGCGGCCAGCACCACGTAGGACAGTGCGAATGACCACTTCATCAGCGGCGCCATCCAGTCAGGGCCATGCAATTCCAGTATCAAGGCGATCGCTGCAATGAACAGCGCATTGTCCGCCAGAGACGAGAAGGCCTGAGCAGCCATGACCAGATAAAACCCACGTTTCAAAAGACAATCCCCGGTGGCTGCCGGTCTGCTGGCAGCGGTGAAAAATCTGTATCGTATGGAAAAAAGTGTCAGCGAGTATAGCGTCTGGCGCGTGAGGCCGGGCGTTATTGTCGATTCCTGACTAAGCGCATCGACGGGCTGGGGTATCATACGAACCACATCTGATTCGCCATTTTTGGCCCTGCGGGCCAGTCTGGCATTCCCGGTTTTCCATTCCGGGTTTGTCATGGGTACGGCAGGTCTGTTCAACGCGTTTCGTTTAACCCCACCCGTCCGTCATCGTACAGTGCGCCTTACACAACTAAAACTCGCCGGATTCAAATCATTCGTCGATCCTACCGTGATCCCCGTCCCCAGTCAGTTGGTCGGCGTGGTGGGTCCCAATGGCTGCGGTAAATCCAATATTATCGATGCCGTGCGCTGGGTGCTGGGCGAGGCCAAGGCCTCCGAGTTGCGTGGCGAGTCCATGCAGGACGTGATTTTCAACGGATCGGGCCATCGCAAACCCGCCGGGCGCGCATCGGTCGAAATGGTATTCGACAATAGTGAAGGGCGTGCCGCTGGCCAATGGAGCGCGTATTCCGAGATCGCGGTGCGTCGCGTGTTGACGCGCGACGGTACCAGCAGCTATTACGTCAACAATCAGCAGGTTCGGCGTCGCGACATTCACGACATTTTCCTGGGCACCGGCCTGGGTGCGCGTGGCTACGCCATCATCGGGCAGGGCATGATCAACCGCCTGATCGAGGCGCGCCCCGAAGAGCTTCGCGTTTTCCTCGAAGAGGCTGCGGGCGTCTCGCGCTACAAAGAGCGGCGCCGCGAAACCGAAAACCGTTTGTCCGATACCCGCGAAAACCTGACACGGGTCGAAGATATCCTGCGCGAGCTGGGCTCGCAGGTGGAAAAACTCGAGGCTCAGGCCGAGGTAGCTCGGCAATACCGTGGATTGCAGGCCGATGGCGAAAAGAAGCAGTTCGCCCTGTGGCTATTGAAAGAAACCGGTGCGCGCGATGAGCGCCAGCGCAAAAACCAGGAGATGGCCCAGGCCCAGACGAACCTGGAGGCGGCCATCGCAGGGCTGCGCGCGGGCGAACTCGAGCTGGAATCACGTCGCCAGGCCCATTACGCGGCCAGTGACGCCGTGCACACGGCACAGGGGCATCTATACGAGGCGAACGCGCAAGTCAGCCGCCTCGAGGCCGAAATTCGTCACGTCGTGGATTCGCGCAACCGTCTGCAAGCACGCCGGGATCAATTGCAGCAACAGATTGCCGAATGGGAGTCCCAACAAGCGCACTGTATCGAGCAGATCGCACAGGCCGAAGACGACCTGGCGACCGGCGCGGCCCGCACCGAAGAGGCCCGCGCGCTAGCCGAGGAGGCCCAGGCCAGCCTGCCCGATACCGAGTCCCGGGTACGGGATGCCGCCGCCTCGCGCGACGAGATGCGCAGCGGGTTGGCACGCGTCGAGCAACACCTGGCGCTGGCGGCGCAAACCCAGCGCGATGCCGACCGCCAGTTGCAAAACCTGGAGCAGCGCCGAGAGCGCTTGCAGCAGGAATTACGCGAACTGCAGGCGCCGGATCCTGTCCGGCTGGAGCAACTGGCCGGCGACCGTGCCATGGGCGAGGACCAACTCGACGAGGCCCAGGAAGCGTTGGCGACGCTGGAGGGTCAGGTACCTGAGGCGGACGCCGAGCGTAGCCGCGCCCAGAACGCCGCCCAGCAAGACGCGCAAAGCCTGTCACGACTCGAGGCTCGTTTGGCCGCATTGGCCAAACTCCAGGAAGACGTCCAGAAGCAGGGGACGCTCGAGCCTTGGCTGACCAAGCACGAGCTGACCGGTCTGGCGCGCTTGTGGCAAAAACTGAATATCGAGCCGGGCTGGGAAAACGCCCTCGAAGCCGTGTTGCGCGAGCGCATGACGGCAATGGAGGTGCGCAACCTGGACTGGTCGCGTGCCTTTGCCGAGGACGCACCACCCGCACGCCTCGCGTTTTACCAGGTGCCGGTCGCGGCCCCCGCGCCGGCCGCGCCATCGGGCCTGACGCCGCTGTCGAGTCTATTGCGCGTGACGGATCCCGATCTGCGCACCATGCTTAACGCGTGGCTGGGCAGCGTGTATATCGCCGACGATATCGGCCAGGCCCTGGCCCTGCGCGCCACTTTGCCGCCCGGCGCGGTATGTGTGGTGCCGGCGGGCCATTTGGTCGATGCCCATAGTGTGCGGTTTTATGCGCCAGACTCCGAGCAGGCCGGCATGTTGGCACGCCAACACGAAATCGAGAACCTGCAGCGCGAAATCAAGGCGCACCAGTTGATCTCCGATCAGGCGCGTGCTGCCGTGGCGCGTGCGGAAAGCATCTGGCAACAGGTTTCGCAAGCGATCGCGCCGGCACGTCAGCGTGTGGCCGAAGTCACGCGTCGGGTGCATGACATCCAGCTTGAGCATTCACGCTTGCAGCAACAGGCCCAGCAGTCCGGTGAGCGTGCCGAACGCCTGCGTCAGGATCTCGCAGAAATCTCGGCGCATGAAGAAGACCTGCGCGCGACTCGCGAAGAGGCCGAAGCCCGATTCGAGACACTGGACGAGGAACTGGCCGACCATCAATCGCGTTTTTCCGATGCCGAGATCGCCGGTGAAGACCTGGCGGCACAAGCCGAGGCGGCGCGCGCCCGACTGCGTGAGCTCGAACGTGCCGCTCAGGAGGCCGAGTTCGCCGAGCGCGGCGTGCAGTCGCGCATCGCGGATCTGCAGCGCAATCGACAATTGGCCATTGATCAAAGCCAGCGCGGAGCCATCGAGCTCGAGCAATTGCAGGCCGAGCTGGCCGAGTTTGACGAGACCGCTTCGCAAACCGGCCTGCAGGACGCGCTCGAAGCCCGGGCCGAGCGCGAGGAATCCCTGACGCTCGCACGCCAGGAGCTCGATAATTTGGCGGCCTTGCTGCGCGGGGCTGACGAAGACCGGATGCAACAAGAGCGTACGCTCGAGCCGTTGCGTGCGCGTATCACTGAATTGCAATTACAGGAGCAGGCCGCTCGCCTGGCCGAAGAACAATTCACCGAGCAGCTCAATGCCCGCGAGGTCGATCGCGAAACCTTGGCCCGAGAATTGTCCAATCAGCCGGAAGAATGGCGCCGGGCCAACTGGCTGCAGTCCGAGGTCGGTCGCATTTCGCGTCAGATCGAGAGCCTGGGCTCCGTCAACCTGGCCGCCCTGGACGAGTTGAATGCGTCTCGCGAGCGCAAGGAGTTTCTGGCTGCTCAGCAACAAGACTTGCTGACGGCCATCGATACCCTCGAAGACGCTATCCGCAAGATCGATCGCGAAACACGCGAGTTGCTGCAGGCCACGTTCGATACCGTCAATGGCCATTTTGGTGAACTGTTCCCTCGGTTATTCGGGGGTGGCGAGGCCAAGCTCTCCATGACGGGCGACGAAATCCTGGACGCCGGCGTGCAGGTCATGGCGCAGCCCCCGGGCAAGCGCAACAGTACGATTCATTTGCTGTCGGGTGGGGAAAAAGCCCTGACCGCGACGGCATTGGTATTTGCCCTGTTCAAGCTCAACCCCGCCCCATTCTGCCTGCTGGACGAGGTGGATGCCCCGCTGGATGACGCTAACACCGAGCGCTATGCCAATCTTGTCAGAAGCATGAGCGAGCAGACGCAGTTCTTGTTTATCTCGCACAACAAGATTGCCATGCAGATGGCAAAGCAACTGGTGGGCGTTACCATGCAAGAGCAAGGGGTTTCGCGTATCGTTGCTGTTGATATTGACTCGGCCGTGCAAATGGCCTCCGAAGCCGCATAACCACTAATAACGGAATGGCGCTGCTTGCTGGCGCAGGATTGACACATGAGTAATTTGCAGATCGGTCTGATTGTCCTGGGTGTACTTCTGATACTACTGGTATTGGGTTTCAACTGGTGGCAAGACCGTCGTGCGCGCAGTCGTATGCAGGCACGGTTCCCCACCTCGGAACAGGATCCCTTACTGAGTGACGGTGAGGGGGCGGTACGTTCGAGCGCAGACGCCAAACGTCGGGAACCCGGTATGGGTCCGGAGCATGTCGCGGCAGCCGCGACTGCCGCCGCCGCTGCACCTGCGAATGACGTGGACGACACCGAAGAGCCCGATCCCGGTTGCGAAGTGGTGATTGAGATTCACCTCGGCGAGCCGATGCTTGGCGCCGAGTTGCTGCCGGCCATACAGGGCGTGCATCAGGTGGGGACCAAACCCGTGCGTGTGTTTGCCACCACCGAGGCGGGTCGTCATCGTGCCCGTATTCATCCCGAAGAGTCGTACGCGTCGTTGCAACTGGCGGCACTCCTGGCCAATCGCAGCGGGCCTTTGACGGCGATCGAGTGGTCGCAGCTCTGGGCGCGTGCCCAAGAATTGGCGGACCGTTTCGAGGCTACGATCGAAGGGCCGGATCAGCAAGTCGTGCTCGAGCGCGCCGTCAAGCTGGACGAACTCTGTGCGGCACTGGATGCCCAGGTTGGACTGACGTTGTTGCTGCGCGAGCCGCGATCCACGATCGACGTAATCAGCGTGGCACGAGAGTTGGGTTTCGCCGTGGACAATACGCGTTTGCTCTGGCTGACTGATACTGGCGCGACACGCTTTACGTTGTCGCGTGGCGATGGGGCAGGTTTTGACGATGGCATGGCTGCCGTCAGTCGTCTTGTGCTGCTGCTTGATGTGCCGTGCAGCCCGGCCGATTCGCGCGCGTTTGGGCGTATGGTCGATGTGGGCCGGGATCTGGCCGCGCGGTTGCAAGCCGAGTTGGTGGACGATCAAGGCAGACCCGTCGTCGACGGCATGGAAACGGGCATTGACGAGCAACTGCAAACGTTGTTCAGCAAGCTGGATCAGGCTGGACTGCCTGCAGGCAGCGTGCGCGCACAACGGGTGTTTGCTTGATGGCTGAGCACGCCAGCGCCACACAAGCGGCGCAGCGGGCGAGCGAGCTGCGTCACGAGATTGAACAGCATAACGTGCGCTACTACGTGCACGATGCGCCCGCCATTTCCGATGCGGACTACGACGCGCTGATGCGCGAGCTCGTCCAGCTCGAAACAGATCACCCCGAATTAGTGACACCCGAGTCGCCCACGCAGCGCGTGGGGGCGGCGCCCGTCGCGGCGTTTGGCAGCGTACGGCACGCCGTGCCGATGCTGTCGCTGGGTAACGCCTTCGAGTCGGATGACGTGCACGCGTTTGACCGCCGCGTATCCGATACGCTGCGCGGCGCGGGGTTGTTGCGGCCAGACGAATCACCCGCCTATTTTTGTGAATTGAAGCTCGATGGCTTGGCCATCAGCGTGCGATACGAGAACGGAGTGCTGGTACAGGCCGCCACCCGGGGTGACGGTCAGACGGGCGAAGACGTCACCGCCAATATTCGTACGATACGCACGATCCCTCTGCGCCTGAAGGGCGCCGCGCCGCGTGTGCTGGAAGTGCGTGGCGAGGTCCTGATGAATCGCGCGGAGTTCGAGCGCCTGAATCGTAGCCAGGCAGCGCGGGACGACAAGGTATTTGTCAATCCACGCAATGCCGCGGCCGGTAGCTTGCGTCAATTGGATCCGCGCATTACGGCGCAACGCCCCTTGCGGTTTTTTGCCTATAGCTGGGGCGAAGTCCAGGGTTTGCCCGAAACGCAGGCAGAGCGGTTCGAAGAATCCACGGGTAACGCCCGTCGGGAATCGACGCTGCCATACGACACGCATGGCGCCATGCTGAGCTGGTTGGCGACATTGGGCTTGCCCGTCAATACGCAACACAATCACCGCGTCACCGGGGCCGAAGGCTTGCTGGCGTTCTACGAGCAGGTCGGCCGCGAACGGCCCGGTCTGGCGTACGACATCGATGGGGTCGTCTACAAGGTCGACTCCCTGCCGGCCCAAAAGGTACTAGGTTTCGTCGCGCGTGCACCGCGCTTTGCCGTGGCGCACAAATTCCCCGCCGAAGAAGCCTCCACGCGGTTGCTGGATATCGAGGTCCAGGTAGGCCGTACGGGTGCGATCACGCCGGTGGCTCGGTTGCAGCCGGTGTTCGTCGGGGGCGTTACCGTGACCAACGCGACCCTGCACAACGAAGACGAGATCCGTCGCAAAGACGTACGCATAGGTGACACCGTGATCGTACGGCGCGCTGGCGACGTGATTCCGGAAGTCGTAGCGCCGGTGCTCAGTCAACGGCCCGAGGACGCACGTGAGTTCGTCATGCCGACCCGATGCCCCATCTGCGATTCGGCGATCGAGCGTACGGAAGACGAGGCGATCGCCCGTTGTACCGGGGGCCTGTTTTGTGCCGCCCAACGCAAACAAACGCTCTGGCATGCGGCCGGCCGCAAGGCACTGGATATCGATGGTCTGGGTGAAAAACTGGTCGATCAATTGGTCGACAGTGGGCGCGTGAAATCGTTGGCCGATCTCTATAGCCTGACCGCTTTTGAGTTGGCCGCCCTGGATCGTATGGGCAAGAAGTCTGCCGAGAATCTGGTGCAGGCCATTGACAAGGCGCGTACGCCTTCGCTGGGGCGTTTGCTGTTTGCCCTGGGCATCCGTCACGTAGGCGAGACGACCGCGCGCGATGTGGCGCGTCACTTTGGCAGCATCGAGAGCATCATGGATGCTGACGAGGAGGCCCTAGTCGGCGCACCCGATGTGGGGCCCGTTGTGGCTGCCTCTATCCGCCGATTCTTTGCCGAGGCGCACAACCGCGAAATCATCGATCTGCTCACAAAGCAGGGCGTACACCCTGTTGCCGAAGCAGGACCGCAGGGCAACGCTCTAGCGGGCAAGACATTCGTCTTGACCGGCACGATGCCCAACTGGACACGCGACGAAGCCACCCGTCACATCCTGGCCGCAGGCGGCAAGGTCAGCGGCTCTGTCTCCAAGAAAACCGCTTACGTGGTGGCGGGCGAAGACGCCGGCAGCAAACTCACCAAAGCGCAGGAATTAGGTGTGACGGTGTTGGACGAGGATGCCCTGAAAGCCTTGCTGGGCGTTTGAGCTTTCTGAATCATCGTTGTTTTTTGAAATTCTATCGTTTTGCGCAAGTCTTCTGAGCGAGATATCGGCTTGGCTTTTGATTGAATGCAATCAATCACGCCTCGCCTCAACCATCAAACAAAACACCCCAAAAATCGGACAAATATCCAACCTTTGGGGTGCAGGTTCAAGCCTGGCCGCAGCCAGGCATATCGCCGCTTTACTTGATCGTGGCTTTTTCGCGCAGTTCTTTCTGGTACTCGCCCAACGTCTGTTGACGCAGCATTTCTTCGAGTTGCGGGCGAACTTGATCCAGCGGCGGGAACTCCACCGGACGGGTGTCTTCGACCTCGATGATGTGCCAGCCGAACTGCGTCTGTACGGGTTTGTCGGCTAATTGCCCCTTCTTTAGGCTGCTGACGGTGTCGGCAAACGGTTTGACGTAGTTGGTGGGGGCAGCCCAACCCAGATCGCCGCCCTTGGCGCCACTGCCGGGATCCTTGGAGTTTTTCTTGGCCAGATCGGCGAACTTGCTTTTGTCGGCCTTGATCTGGGCGAGCAGATCGTTGGCGGTCTTTTCGTCTTCGACCAGGATGTGGCGAACCTTGAATTCCTCTTGGCCGGCCTGTTGCTTCTTGGCCTTGTCGTATTCAGCCTGGATTTGCTTGTCGGTGACGGGGTGCTTTTGCAGGTAGTCGGCCATCAGGGCGCGTACCAGAATGCCTTCGCGGGCCAGCGCGATCTCGGTCTCGGTATCGGCCTGTTTGGCGATGCCGGCTTTTTCGGCGGCCTGGACGAAGATCTGGCGATTGATCATTTCCTGCTTGACCTGTTCGCGCAATTGGGGCGAATCCGTCGCGCCCTGGCTGACCAGCAGTTTGACGAATTGATCCAGACTTTGCTGAGAGATTGCCTTGCCATTAACGGTAGCGACGTTCTGCGCAAAGGCGGGAATGGCGACCGCACAAGCGGCGGCCAGCATCACGATGCGTTTCATGGGTTTCCTTTAGGGATTTGTCAGAGGAGCTTGGGCATCAAGCGCAAGCGCATGGATGGGAAAAGGGATCAAATCTTGCAAAAGATCATACACCAGGCGGTGTCGCGCCACCGGCGACAAGCCGGCAAAGCGTACGGAAACGATACGCACATGGTAGTGCCCCGCGCCGCCCTCGGCACCTGCATGTCCCGCATGTAGATGTGAGTCGTCGCGGATGTCCAGCGCCGTGGGTGCCAGCGGCGCCAGGCGGGTACGTATCAGTGCAATGCGGTCAGTGGTGTCAGTCATCAGTAGAGCAATCAAGCACGGGAAAAATGGCCAAACATGAGGGGCCGAACCTAAGCAGGTCAAACCCAAACAGGCGAGTCAGCCGTAAAACGCCCGGCATGCCGGGCGGGAAATCAGTCCTTGCCGATTTCGCGCGGGGGTGTCTCGCCAGCCTCTGGCTGAGTGGGATGCTGCATATGTTTGCTCAGCCACAGCGACTGGCCAATCACGAAAACCAGCAACAGCCCCATCAATCCGAAGACCTTGAAATTCACCCACTGGGACTCGGTGAAATGGCCGGAAAACGCCACGTACAAATTGATGGCGCCTGCCGCTAAAAAGAACAAACCCCAGCTCAGGTTCAGTTTGTCCCAGGCGGCGTCGGAAAGTTCAATTTGACTGCCCAGCAAGCGCCGCATGATATTGCGGCCAAATAATTTTCCGCCCAATAACGCCGCACCAAATAGCCAGTACAAGACGGTGGGTTTCCACTTGATAAAGACATCGCTGTGTAGCCACAAGGTCGCACCACCAAAAATGACAATCACCGAGATGTTGACCCAGTGTGTCATTTCGATACGCTTGCCTGTGGCTCGTAACCAAATCAGTTGGGCAACCGAGGCCGCAATGGCCACCGCCGTCGCCGTATAGATATCGGCGTAGCGATACGCGACAAAGAAAAGAATCAGCGGGAACAGGTCAAACAGAAATTTCTTCATCAGTCTTCGATGGGTTCGAATTTGAGCGATACCGAATTAATGCAATAGCGCAGCCCGGTGGGCTCGGGGCCATCCGGAAATACGTGGCCCAGGTGGGAATCGCAGATATTGCACAGTACTTCGGTCCGGACCATACCGTGGGCCGTGTCGCGCTCTTCGCGCACACGAGCGGGGTCGATCGGCTCGAAATAGCTCGGCCAGCCACAACCCGCATCGAACTTGGTGTCCGACGCGAATAGCGGGGTACCACAGCCGACACAGCGGTAGATCCCCAGCGTAGTGGTATTCCAGTAACGCCCCGTAAAGGCACGCTCGGTCCCTTTTTGACGGGCCACCGCGTATTCTTCGGGGGTGAGTTGCGCACGCCATTCGGCGTCAGTTTTGTTGACTTTGTCCATATCTACTCTTTGAGTCCGCGTATAGGAATAGGTTCGATCAACGGCTTCGGGCATAATTTCGCCCCATGTTAATCGAGTTTGATCAGACCGTTGTTGCCACGCCGCATTCCCAAGCCCTGCGGGGCGTGAGTGTGGCTATTGATCAGCGCCGTGTGGGCGTGGTTGGCCCCAATGGCGCGGGCAAAAGCACGTTTGCCAAACTGCTCAATGGTTTGGTGTTGCCCACGGCGGGACGGGTGACGCTCGACGGGCTGGATACCCGTCGCGATCTCAAGGCGATACGCCGACAGGTGGGATTCGTCTTCCAGAACCCCGAAAACCAGATCGTGTATCCCATCGTGCGGGAGGACATGGCTTTTGGCCTGAAGGCACAGCGCCTGCCGGCCGACGAAAGCGCCCGCCGCATACAGGCCAGCCTGGACAGTCTGGGTGTCGGGCATTTGGCGGACCGAGCCAGCCATATGCTCTCGGGCGGCGAATGCCAGTTGGTCGCGCTGGCCTCGGTATTGGTGATGCAGCCGGCACTGGTGGTCTTTGACGAGCCCACGACGCAACTGGATTTGCGTAATCGCAATCGCGTCAGTCGGGCAATCGCCGGATTGACGCAGCAGGCGATCGTCGTCAGTCACGACCTGGAGTTATTGCAAGACTTCGATCGTGTCCTGGTCGTGGTCGATGGCCGCATTGCCGTCGACGATACGCCCGGCGCTGCATTGCGCTGGTACCGAGAGCACTGCGCATGATGATCGAACCCTTATATTTACCGGGCAATAGCCTGTTGCACCGGCTGCCGGCCGCGCCCAAATTGGCCGCACTGGTGATCGCCGGCATTGCGCTGTTTGCCATGCACAATGTGTGGCTACTGGGTACGGCGGCGGTCGTATCGGGCGTGCTGATCAGGTCGACAGGTGTCAGCGCCGCGGCCTTGTGGCGCCAGGTTCGCGGTCTGGTCTGGATATTGGTGTTGATCGGCGTCTTTGCCGTGGTTTTCCAGAGCTGGCAGCAGGCGGCAGCCGTCTTGTTGCGCATTGCGGCGCTGGTGGGCCTGGCCTTGGCCGTCACGCTATCGACCCGAACGTCGGACCTGATAGCGGCCTGCGAGCGCGCCTTGTTGCCCCTGGAACGCCTAGGGTGGGTGAATGCCGGCAAGATCTCGCTGGCAATGGCGCTGACATTGCGTTTCGTGCCCGAAATCTGGCGCCACTATCAGGAAATCCGCGAGGCACAGGCTGCGCGTGGCCTTGCCCGGCATCCGTTGGCGCTGATCGTGCCGCTGGTCGTGCGCACGCTGAAACGGGCGCAGCAGGTGGCACAGGCTATCGACGCGCGCAGCTAATCCATCACCACATACGGCGTGGCATGCATGTCCTTCATGATTTCTGACACTTCGTCCCGGAGCAAATGATGAAAACCCAAGACACTGTGCTGATTGCACTGTTTGCCGCGCTGATCGTGGTGCTGAGCTTGATGCCCCCGATCCCGATGCCCGTGGTTCCTGTGCCTATCACGCTGCAGACGCTGGGGGTCATGCTGACGGGGGCGATGCTGGGCCCCGTGCGGGGCGGGCTGGCGTGCCTGTTGTATCTGCTGCTGGCGGCGATTGGCTTGCCCGTCTTGCCTGGCGGGCGAGGAGGGCTTGGGGTGTTTTTTGGGCCGACGGGCGGTTTCTTGGTAGGCATGGCGCTTGGCGCCGTCGTGACGGGTTGGTTGGCTCGCCGTTTGGTCCTTTCATCTAGCGGTGGCGCCATGGCCGCACTGATGTATTGGCTGGCTTGCATCACCGGGGGGATTGTGGTGGTGTACGCGATCGGCATTCCCTGGTTGGCTGTCGTCACCCAAATGGGGTGGGGCAAGGCTGCATTGGCGATGACGGCTTTTGTGCCGGGCGACTTGATCAAGGCCGCGATTGCCGCTTGGGTGGCCTGGCGCGTGGAGCGGGTGTGGCCGATGCTCCGGGAATCCCCTTAATGGCGCCGCTTGCGCAAACTAGGGAAGTCACGGGGGTCGATTTGAGATGTATTTGATACACTTATCAAGATAAATCCCTATTTTCTGTATAACATTAGCTGGGCTCACTTTTCCTCATCCGGGGCCATAACAAGAGCCTAAACAGGAGACAAAACATGATGCGCAAGCATTTCAGCTTGTCCGTAGCCGCAGCCGCGGTTGCTCTGAGCCTGCCGTTGCTCGCCAGCGCACAGGTCAAGGTAGGTGTGACCGTCGCCAGCACCGGCCCGGCTGCCTCGCTGGGTATTCCCGAGCGCAACACTGTCGCGTTGCTGCCCACCGAGGTCGCGGGTCAGAAGATCGAATGGATCGTGCTCGATGACGCGACCGATACGACCCAGGCCGTGAAAAACTCACGCAAACTGATCTCGGACGACAAGGTCGACGTTCTGATTGGCACCTCCATCACGCCGGGCTCGCTGGCGATGGTCGATGTGGTGGCGGAAACCAAAGTCCCGATGATCAGTGTGGCCGCCAGCGCCAAGATCGTCGAGCCCGTCGATGACAAGCGCAAGTGGGTATTCAAGACGCCGCAAAATGACGTCCTGATGGCGAGCGCGTTAGCGGACGCCATGGCCAAGGCCAAGGTCAAGACGCTGGGCTTTATCGGGTTTGCCGATGCCTATGGGGATAGTTGGTTGACGGTGATGCGTGATGCCGCCAAGGCCAAGGGCATCGAGATCACGGCTGTCGAAAAGTACGGTCGTACCGATACGAGCGTGACCGGCCAGGTACTGAAACTGGTCAGCGCCAAGCCCGACGCGATTCTGATCGCCGGGGCAGGTACGCCCTCCGCGCTGCCTCAGAAGGAACTGCGTGCGCGCAACTATCAAGGCACGATTTACCAAACCCACGGCGCCGCCAACAATGATGTGCTGCGTGTCTGCGGCGCTGATTGCGAAGGCATGCTGTTGCCGGCCGGCCCCCTCCTGGTCGCTGCGCAGTTGCCCGACAGCAATCCCGTGAAAAAATCGGCAATGGCCTATACCAAGGCCTACGAGGACAAATACGGCGCTGGCACGACCAATACCTTTGGCGGCCATATGTGGGATGCCGGTCAACTGGTCGTGACCGCATTGCCTGTCGCCTTAAAGACGGGTGCCAAACCCGGTACGCCGGAGTTCCGGGCTGCGTTGCGCGATGCCATTGAGGGCATCAAGAACCTGGCCGCCTCGCAAGGCGTATTCAATATGAGCCCCACCGATCATGCCGGCTTCGATGAGCGTTCGCGCGTGATGGTCAAGGTCGAAAAGGGCAAGTGGGTCTATCAGCCCGATCTGTAATGTGCATGCTGTTGGCGTAGCGTTATGATCGCTCGCCGATCTATCTACGCACCGGCCCGAGGGCCGGTGCGTCATTTGAGGCAGCTCCATCCGCCAACCCCATAAGGCAGTTTCATGGATTTTTCAATTGCGCTCATCCTGCTGCAGGACGGCATCGTCAACGGTGCCATCTATGCCTTGCTGGGCATGGCGCTGGTCCTGGTGTTCACCGTTACCCGCGTCATCTTTATTCCGCAGGGTGAGTTCGTCGCATTTGGCGCGTTGACCCTGGCGATGCTGGTCAATGGCCGCGTGCCTGGCACTGCCTACCTGTTGCCCCTGCTGGGCGCGATGGTGCTGGTGCTGGAACTACTGCGCGCCGTGCGGATTCGCAATGCAAGCGCGTTGCCCAAAGTGCTGGTGACCTGCGTGGTCATACCCCTGGCACTGCTGTGGCTGACAAAGGCCTACGCGGGACCGGAGAACTCCTTGTGGCTGAACATGCTGCTCGCCCTCGTGCTGATTATCCCGATGGGCCCCATGATCTATCGCATTGTTTATCAACCCTTGGCAGAAGCCTCCGTGCTGGTGCTGTTGATTGTCTCGGTCGCGGTGCACTTCGCGTTGACGGGCCTGGCCCTGGTGTTCTTTGGCGCAGAGGGATGGCGTACGCCGGCCTTTGTCAGCGGGCAATTCACGCTGGGTGCGGCGACCTGGTCCGCACAAAGTTTGTTCGTCGTCGGAACATGTGCGTTGTTGATCGTGGCGCTGGCGCTGTTCTTTGGCAAAACCCTGTACGGTCGCGCATTGCGCGCCACGGCAGTCAACCGTCGCGGCGCGCGCCTGGTGGGCATCAGCACCACGATGTCCGGCAGCTTGACCTTTACCCTGGCGGTCGCGATCGGCGCCATGTCGGGCATGTTGATCGCACCCATCACCACGGTGTACTACGACACCGGCTTTTTGATTGGCTTGAAAGGATTCGTCGGCGCCATTATCGGCGGCCTGGTCAGCTACCCGATTGCCGCGGCGGGCGCCGTGCTGGTCGGGATACTGGAGGCTTTTTCTTCATTCTGGGCCAGCGCCTACAAGGAAGTCATTGTGTTCACGCTGATCATTCCCGTGCTCGTGTGGCGATCGTTCAGCAGCCATCATACGGATGACGAGGAATAATCGCCATGAACCGTATTCTGTTAATCGCATTCATTGTCGTACTGGCCATTCTTCCGATGTTGCCATTTACGCCGGAGTTCTGGATCACGCAGCTTAACTACATCGGACTGGCCGCCTTGGTGGCGCTGGGCCTGGTGTTGCTGACGGGCGTGGGAGGCTTGACCTCGTTCGGCCAGGCGGCCTTTGTGGGCCTGGGGGCCTATACGACGGCCGTGTTGACCAGCCAATACGACACCTCGCCCTGGCTGGCCTTGGTAGCCGGATTGTCGCTGACCGCCGTGGTGGCCTATCTGCTGGGCCTGATCACGCTGCGCCTGTCGGGGCACTATCTGCCCTTGGGCACCATCGCCTGGGGACTATCGCTGTATTTTCTGTTCGGCAATCTGGATTGGCTGGGCAAGCATGACGGCATTGCCGGCCTGGAACCCATCAGTCTGTTTGGATTCTCATTGGCCAGCGGTCGCCATATTTACTATCTGATCTGGGTGTTCATGCTGTTGTCGATATGGGCGACCAGCAACTTGCTGAACTCACGTCCCGGCCGTGCCATTCGCGCCCTGAAAAGCGGCGCGGGCATGGCGGAGTCGATGGGGGTCAACACCGCTTCGTACAAGACCATCATCTTTATCTGGGCTGCTTTGCTGGCCTGCCTGTCGGGCTGGATCTACGCACACATGCAACGCGCCGTCAGCCCCAGTCCATTCGGTATCAACTACAGCATCGAATATTTGTTCATGGCCGTCGTCGGCGGTGCAGGTCATGTTTGGGGCGCCGTGGTGGGCTCGGCGGTGATTCTGGGACTGAAAGATCAACTGCAAAATCTGTTGCCCAAATTATTGAACACCAACGCGAACTTTGAGCTCATCGTTTTCGGGGTGTTGCTGATCTTGATGCTGCAATATGCCGCCAATGGCTTGTGGCCGATCTTGTCCTCGGCGTGGGCGCGCTTGACCGGCAGCGCCGGCTCGCGCCGTCACCTCGCGCCGCCACCCAGTGCCGAAGCCTTGCCGCAACGCGGGCGGCCGCAACGTGGCGAACTGGTCCTGGAGGTCGACGCGATTCGCAAAGAGTTCGGCGGCCTAGTGGCAGTCAACGACATTACGTTCAATGTGCGCGCGGGCGAGATTGTCGGGCTGATCGGTCCGAACGGGGCGGGCAAGAGCACGACCTTCAATCTGATCAGCGGCGTTCTGCCCGCGACGCGCGGTCAAGTGCGCTTTCTTGGCGAACACATCAATAGCTGCAGCGCACGCGAGATCGCCAGACGCGGCGTCGGACGGACCTTTCAGCACGTCCAGTTATTGACCGGTATGTCCGTACTGGAAAACGTGGCTTTGGGTGCACACATGCGCGCCGACGTGAGCGTGATCGCGGGCGCCCTGCACAGCGAACGCGCAAAAGAAGCCCGCCTGTTGCACGAGGCCGCCACTCAACTCAAGCGTGTCGGCCTGGGCGACTATCTGTACGAGCAAGCGGGCAACCTGGCTCTGGGCCAGCAGCGCATCCTGGAAATTGCACGTGCCCTGGCCAGCGACCCCGTTCTGTTATTACTGGATGAGCCTGCCGCGGGCCTGCGCTACAAAGAAAAACAAGAACTGGCCCAGGTGCTTGAGCAACTGCGTGCCGAAGGCATGAGCATCCTGTTGGTAGAGCATGATATGGATTTCGTGATGCGTTTGACTAACCACCTGGTGGTGATGGATTTCGGCACCAAGCTGGCCGAAGGCGTCCCGGCCGAGGTTCAACAGAATCCGGCTGTACTCGAGGCCTATCTGGGCGGCATCGACGACGATTTGCCCGGCACCGATCAGGCCACGCCTGTCACCGGGAGCGTGCAATGACCCCCCAACAAAACCCGACGCAAAATGCCATCCTCGACGTCTGCGCACTCAGCGCCCGCTACGGCAAAGTCGGCGCGCTCAACGAAGCAACCTTAACTGTGGCGCCCGGCAGCATCGTGACGGTCATCGGCGCCAACGGGGCCGGCAAATCCACGCTGCTCAATGCCATGATGGGTTCGCTGCCCACGACAGGCCATGCGTCGGGCCCCATCCATTACGCCGGCGCCGAGGTATCCGGCTGGAGCGTAGAGCGCCGCGTCGCCGCAGGCATGTCCCTCGTACCGGAACGCCGCGAGTTATTCGGCAGCATGTCCGTCGAGGACAATCTCTTGCTGGGCGGTTTCCGTCGCTATCGAGCCCGTGAGAGCGGCTGGCGCAATACACTGGACGAAGTCTTCACGCTGTTCCCCCGACTGCGAGAACGCCGCCACCAGGAGGCCGGCACATTATCTGGCGGCGAACGCCAAATGCTTGCCGTCGGTCGCGCCCTCATGGCCAAGCCTCGTCTGCTCATGCTCGACGAACCCAGCCTGGGCCTTGCACCCCTTATCGTCCGCGAGATCTTTCATATCATCGCGCGTCTACGCGAGACAGGCGTCGCCATCCTCCTCGTCGAACAAAACGCCCGCGCAGCCCTGCAGGTCGCCGACTACGGCTATGTACTGGAAACCGGCGAGGTCATCTTGCATGGCCCGGCGCGCGAACTGGCGGGGAACCCTCGAGTCATCGAAAGTTATCTCGGGCTCGGGAAGAACACCGACGGTTGATGTTGGGTGTTCTTTTGGGGCGGTGTTGTTGCTTGCTGTTGCAGGGTGTCTCTATGGTGACGTTCGGGGAGCGTGCCAGGGCGTGGGGGTGGCCAAATCACCTCGGCTCGGGCGCATGCAGGCGCCCTCGGTCCCGCTGCGCGGGACTGCCCGAGGNTCAAAAGGCTGGCGGTGGCCATTTACACGGAGGCAACGGCTCAAATATCTGGCAACCCGACCGGAGCGCTCTACTACCGTGAGTTTCTGGGGCGTGCGAAGGGGCTTGTGTCGGCCNGTTTGAGAAATGGGCAGTCCCNCGNAGCGGGACCGAGGGCGCCTGTATGCGCCCGAGCCATTTCGATCTGGCCGACACAAGCCCCTTCGCACGCCCCAGAAACGTCTCAATAGAGACAATCCCCGCGAGCAGAGAAACTTGCTACGCTAGAACTAGAGCAACGCCACTTAATCGATGTCCTCGATGCTTTTGACGTCGTCTTTGTTGAGTCGGACGTTGCTGCCGTCTTTTTCGTATTCGTAGAAGCCGGTGTCGTCGTTGTATTGAGGCTCGTCAGCGGTCGTGATTTGACTGCCATCGCGCTGGGTGATGGTCGACGGTGTTGAGCAACCCGCGAGTACAGCAACGCCAGCGACAATCGAGACGAGCGTGAGGGTCTTTAGGTTCATGAAACAGTAACTCCGTAAAGCGTGTACGAATGTTCACTGTAGAACCTGGTTCACCCCTATTCCGTGACGGGATGTCGCCAAAATGCGTAAGACTGTAATGACACCACCCTGTAGGGCGGTGTCATAAATAGCCTGCAACGCACGTTACACTTTGGCATGGGCCTCGATGTAGTTGCGTACCAACAGAGCGTCGCAATCCATGATTTCGACGCGTTGGGGCAATGATTCGAGGTTGGCCAGGGCGGCTGGGGGAGGCACGGGCTTGCCGAGGGCGGCTTCGATGGTCTCGGAGAACTTGGCCGGCAAGGCAGTTTCCAGGACTAGCATGGGGATGCCTGGTTCGACGAACTCGCGTGCGACCTTGACGCCGTCGGCGGTGTGCGGATCGATCAGTATGCCGCTGGTGTCCTGCGTGGAGCGGATGACCGACAAGCGGTCTTCGTGTGTACTGGTGCCCGCCACAAAACCGTATTGCGTTTCGAATGCAGGCTTCAGATCGGATAAATCGAAAAAGCCGTCGCGCGCCAGATCGGACCACAGTGCTTTGACGCGTTGCGAATCACGGCCGACCAGATCGAACACGAAACGCTCGAAGTTGGATGCGCGCGAGATGTCCATGGAGGGACTGGAGGTGGCGTAAGTGCGCTCTGCGCCGCGCGGTCGGTAGATACCGCTACGGAAGAATTCTTCGAGCACGTTGTTTTCGTTGGTGGCCAGCACCAGGCGACGCACTGGCAAGCCCATGCTGCGGGCGATGTAGCCCGACAGGATGTTGCCGAAATTGCCCGAGGGTACGGCGAAGGAAACTTGTTGGCCGGGGCCGGACGTGGCGCGTAGCCAGCCGTGAAAGTAATACACCACTTGGGCAGCAATGCGCGCCCAGTTGATGGAGTTCACGGCGCCCAAACGATATCGGGTCTTGAAGTCCAGGTCACCCGCCAGGTTCTTGACGATGTCTTGCGCTTCGTCAAATACACCACGCACGGCGATGTTGTGAATGTTGTCGTCTTGCAAGGAATACATTTGGGCGCGCTGAAACGCGCTCATGCGACCGTGGGGCGACAACATGAAGACGGACACGCCACGCTTGCCGCGTAAGGCGTATTCGGCGGCAGAGCCTGTGTCGCCCGAGGTCGCGCCCAGGATGTTCAGCGTCGCGCCACGTTGCGTCAGCACGTATTCGAACACTTGGCCCAGGAACTGCATGGCGATGTCTTTGAAGGCCAGCGTCGGTCCTTCGGACAGTCCTAGCAATTGAAGCCCACCATCGAGCGGTCGCAACGGCACGATTTCCGCGCTGTTGAAAATGCCCTCGCGATACGCGGCATGCGTCAGGCGACGCAGGTCATCGGCCGGAATATCGGTGGCAAACGTGGACAGTACCTCGAAGGCGAGATCCGCATACGACAGGCTGCGCCACGACTCGAGCGTCTCGGCGGTGATTTGCGGCAGGGTTTCGGGCATGGCCAAGCCGCCATCCGGCGCCAGGCCTTCGAGGAGAATATCGGTAAACGCCTGCGGCGCCATACCGCCGCGGGTGGAGATGTATTTCATAGCAGATTCTCGACGCGCAAGCGGGTCACGCTGGAACGTACAAACGGCAGTTGTTCGATGGTGTGGATGGCGTGATCAATATTGCCCTCCATGGCTTGATGCGTCAGGAAAATAATCTCGGCGCCGCCAATATGCGAAGGCTGTTGAATCATGGATCCGATGGAGATGCCGCGTTCTGACAAAACGCGGGCGATATCGGCCAGCACACCGGGCTGATCATCGACACGCAGGCGCAAGTAGTAAGACGTGCTGATCTGATCGATCGGCAAAATAGCCATGTCGGACAGCGCATCGGGCTGGAAGGCCAGGTGCGGCACGCGATTGCCGGGATCCGCCGTATGCAGGCGCGTCACATCGACCAAGTCCGCCACCACAGCCGATGCGGTGGGCTCTTCGCCCGCGCCTTGACCGTAATAGAGCGTTGGGCCCACTGCGTCGCCATGCACCAGGACCGCATTCATGGCGCCTTCGACATTGGCCAGCAAACGCTCGGCAGGCACCAGGGCGGGATGCACGCGCAACTCGATGCCGTCGGCACGACGCCGGGTGATACCCAGCAGCTTGATGCGGTAGCCCAGACGCTCGGCATGAGCGATGTCTTCTTGGGCAAGCGTTGAAATGCCCTCGATATAGGCCTTGTCGAACTGAACCGGTATGCCAAAGGCCAACGACGCCAACAACGTAAGTTTGTGTGCAGCGTCCACACCTTCGACGTCGAAAGTGGGGTCGGCCTCGGCGTAGCCCAGACGTTGGGCTTCGGCCAACACCTCGGCAAAGGGCAACCCGCGCGACCGCATTTCGGACAGGATGAAATTGGTCGTGCCGTTGATGATGCCGGCCAGCCACTCGATGCGATTGGCCGTCAGGCCCTCGCGAATGGCCTTGATGATGGGGACGCCGCCCGCGACTGCGGCCTCGAACGTCACCATCACGCCTTGTGCGGAGGCGGCTGCAAAAATCTCGTTGCCATGTTTGGCCAACAGGGCCTTGTTGGCGGTGACGACATGCTTGCCGTTTGCAATGGCCTCGAGCACCAGCTCGCGTGCGAGCGTGTCGCCGCCAATGAGTTCGACCACGATATCGACATTGGGGTCGCGCACCAGGGCGTGTACATCGGTATCCACCGGCAGGCTCTCGCCAATGCGACTGCGCGCCTTGGCGACGTCACGCACGGCGATGCGGCTGATCTCAATGCGCCGGCCCGCGCGACGCGCGATTTCTTCGGCATTACGGGTCAGCACGCTCCAGGTGCCACCGCCCACGACGCCTAGGCCCAAGAGACCAATCTTGATGGGTTTCAGGTCGGTGCTCGGCTGAACTGCCCCCGAGACGGGCTGGGTACTTGCAGCGATTTTCATTTCAGATTTCCAGAGTGCGATGCCCTGCCCATCGCGCGTAAATCGACAAGAAACAGGGTCATTTCAACAGGCCGTCCTTGCGGAACATCTCTTTGATACCGCGCACGGCCTGACGCGTACGTTGTTCGTTTTCGATCAGGGCAAAACGCACGTACTCGTCGCCGTACTCGCCAAACCCGATACCGGGCGATACCGCGACCTTGGCTTCCGACAGTACACGCTTGGCGAACTCCAGCGACCCCATGGCCCGATACGGCTCGGGAATCTGTGCCCAGATGTACATGGATGCCTTGGGAATTTCGACATTCCAGCCAGCCTCGTGCAAACCGCGCGCGAGCACATCACGGCGGCTGCGGTACTGCTCGACGACCTCGTTGACGCACTCTTGAGGGCCATCGAGCGCGGCAATGGACGCGACCTGGATGGGCGTGAACGTGCCGTAGTCGTGATAGCTCTTGATACGTGCCAGGGCATTGACCAGCTCGCGATTGCCCACCATGTAGCCAATGCGCCAGCCAGCCATATTGTAGCTTTTGCTCATGGTGAAAAACTCGACCGCTACATCGCGCGCACCCGGCACCTGCATGATGGACGGCGCCACATAGCCGTCAAAACAGATATCCGCGTAGGCCAGATCGTGCACCACCAGGATGTCGTGTTCTTTGGCGAGTGCAACCACGCGTTCAAAGAACGACAGATCCACGCACTGCGCGGTGGGATTGCTGGGGAACCCCAGCACCATCATCTTGGGCTTGGGGATCGACTCGCGAACGGCGCGTTCGAGCTCTTCGAAGAAGTCCACGCCCGGCGTCATACGTACCGAACGAATATTGGCGCCGGCGATCACCGCGCCATAGATATGGATAGGATAGCTGGGGTTGGGTACCAGCACAGTATCGCCACGATCCAGGGTGGCCAGCATCAGGTGGGCCAGGCCCTCTTTGGATCCGATCGTGACGATCGCCTCGCTGTCGGGATCGAATTCGACGTCATAACGGCGCTGATACCAGTCACAAATCGCTTTGCGCAGACGCGGGATACCCTTGGACACCGAGTAGCCATGGGNGNNGGGCCGCNGCGCGNCCTCGACCAGCTTGTCGACGATGTGCTTGGGCGTCGGGCCGTCGGGATTACCCATGGACATGTCGATGATGTCCTCGCCCCGGCGCCTGGCGGCCATCTTGAGCTCGCCGGTAATGTTGAACACGTACGGGGGCAGACGCTCGATGCGGGAGAATTGCCTCATGGGGACTATTCCTTGATGTGGGCGGGGAGTGACGGACATTTGCAGTGCAGCAAAACTCAGTAATCTAGCGCAAGCGGGCCCAAGCGGCAAATGGGTGTATTCCGTCCCCATTCCCAATTGATACCCTGCAACATCCCTTTGGTCTGATGCGCTATTATCTGACGCAGATAGACGGAGTTTTTATTGAAGCTGCACACCGACCCTGCATCGGCCCTGAATACCGTCACCGCCTACGGCGACGGATACATTGAGGTCAACCAGGTGCGATTTTCCCACGCCGTGGCCTTCGGCCCTGAAGGCACTGTCGCCGAATGGCCCGTTCAGGCCGCCGCGGAAATCACCACCTCTCTCTTACAACAGGCTGCCGGGCTCTCCGAGACCAGGCGCGACCCCCTGGACTTTCTGGACGAACCCGAAGGCGGTTCCCCGGCCCATGGGATCGGGCCCGAAGTGCTGATCGTGGGCACCGGGGGCCGGCAACGACTGCTGAGCCAGGAAGTCTTGCGCCCTCTGTTGATGGCCGGCATCGGCGTCGAGGTCATGGACACCCAGGCCGCCGCCCGTACCTATAACATCCTGATGGCAGAAGGCCGGCGCGTCATCGTCGCCCTGCTGCCGACCCAAGGAGATCTGCCCGCATGACCACGCTCATCGGTAAACCCGCCCCTCTTTTTACCGCCGAAAGCACAATAGGCCCGATCAGCCTGGAGCAATGCCAGGGTCGCGCCGTCGTGCTGTATTTCTATCCCAAGGACAACACCCCGGGTTGCACCACCGAAAGCCAGAATTTCCGTGATTTGCATGCCGACTTTCTCGACGCAAGCACGGTCGTCGTGGGAATCTCGCGCGACTCGCTAAAGTCACACCAGAATTTCCAGGCCAAGCAAGAATTGCCTTTTCCCCTTATCTCGGATGCGGACGAGACGGTATGCAATCTGTACGGTGTCATCAAGCAGAAGAACATGTACGGTAAACAGGTAAGAGGCATCGAACGCAGTACGTTTTTGATTGATGCTTATGGTCGGCTCGTTCAGGAATGGCGCGGGGTAAAAGTCCCCAATCACGCCAACGAAGTCCTGCAAGCCGCCCGCAGTATTGGTTAAGTCCCGTCTAGGAATCCTAGTCAGGCGCTAGAGCTGGCCCCCCAGGAGAAAACCCTATATGCCACTACCTAAGTTGCCCTCCCGACCCGCAGCTATCCTGACGTTCCCCTCGGGCGAAGCCGCCCGAACCAGCACCCGCAGCAAAAAAACCACACCTCCCCCATCATCGGCGCCCGTCGAGGCGATCAATGATCAGTCGGTGCAACCCGAACTAGAAGGCCTCAAATCCCAGGCCCAATCGCCGGCGACAACACCCGATATCACCCCTCTTGCCCCCGCCGCGAACGTGCGCGGCGCCCGCGCCAAGCCGGCCACGACGCCGGCCCGCAAACCCAAAGCGCGCACGCAGACCGACGTTCGCAAACTGTTTGTCCTGGACACCAACGTCCTGCTTCACGATCCCAGTTCGCTGTTCCGATTCGAGGAGCACGACATTTTCCTGCCGATGATGACGCTCGAAGAGCTGGATCATCAAAAGAAAGGCATGTCGGAAGTCGCCCGCAACGCGCGCCAGGTCAGTCGTTCACTCGACGCTCTGGTCAACGATGCGGAGCAATTGGACAAGGGGCTGGAGCTCAGCGCGCTGGGCAATAAAGACGCTACGGGTCTGCTTCTATTCCAGACCACGGCCATACACAGCACCCTGCCCGCCGATTTGCCCATGGGCAAGGCCGACAACCAGATTTTGGGTGTTGTGCGCGCCTTGCAGGAAAAATACCCCCAACGCGAGGTCGTGCTGGTGTCCAAAGACATCAACATGCGCCTGAAGGCCCGCGCCCTGGGCATGGCCGCCGAGGACTACTACAACGACCACGTCCTCGAAGACTCGGACCTGATGTATACGGGCGTGATGCAATTGCCCGATGACTTCTGGAACCGGCACGGCAAGGACGTCGAGTCGTGGCAACAAGGTGGCACCACGTTCTATCGCATTCATGGACCGCTGTGCTCGCAGTTCATGGTCAACCAGTTTGTGTACTTCGAGGGCCAACTACCCTTGTATGCGCAGGTCCGCGAGGTCAGCGGTAAAACCGCCGTGCTTGCCACGCTGCGAGACTACACACATGGCAAGAACAATGTGTGGGGTATCACTGCGCGAAATCGCGAGCAGAATTTCGCCATGAACCTTCTGATGAACCCCGATTGTGATTTCGTATCACTGCTGGGTCAGGCAGGGACGGGCAAAACGCTATTGGCCCTGGCCGCGGGCATTACCCAGGTACTCGAGACCAAGCGCTACACCGAGATCATCATGACGCGCGTGACGGTACCGGTCGGCGAAGACATCGGTTTTTTGCCCGGCACCGAGGAAGAAAAAATGCTTCCCTGGATGGGGGCACTGGAGGACAACCTCGACGTGCTCAACATGAACGAGGCCGACGGTGGTGGCGACTGGGGCCGCGCGGCCACGATGGATCTGATCCGTTCGCGCATCAAGGTCAAATCGCTGAACTTCATGCGGGGCCGCACGTTCCTGAACAAGTACCTGATCATCGACGAGGCCCAAAACCTGACGCCCAAGCAAATGAAAACGCTGGTAACCCGGGCAGGTCCGGGCACCAAGGTGGTTTGCCTGGGTAACGTCGCGCAGATCGATACCCCCTACCTGACCGAAGGCAGCTCCGGCCTGACGTTTGTGGTGGATCGATTCAAAGGTTGGCCTCATGCGGGACACGTCACGCTACAACGTGGCGAGCGCTCGCGCCTGGCCGACTATGCGGGCGACGTGCTGTAATCTTTTTCCTGCCTTGGCAGAATGCCGCCACCCAGCGTCCTCGTGACACAAGGTGGCGGTTTTTTTCTCTGAATCGCAATGATTATGTCTACCCTCCTTCCCGTCGGCATCACCATGGGCGATGCTGCCGGCATTGGCCCGGAAATCATCGTCAAGGCCTGTGCGCAGGGCTTGAGCGCTCCGACTATCGTCTACGGTGACGTCGCCACGCTGCGGCGTGCGGCCAACACACTCGGCGCGCGGCTGGAGATTGTCGAGATCGATGATGTCAGCCATGTCACCGGTACGCCGGCACGCATCGAGGTGATTGCCCGCAGTGCACCGCTGCCGGCCGATCTCCCGCTGGGGCACATCAGCGCCGCCGCGGGGCAGGCGGCCTACGACTATCTCTGTGCCGCGATCGACGATGCACAGGCCGGCCACATTCGGGCAATCGTGACGGCGCCCCTGAACAAGCACTCCATGCATTTAGCCGGCATCGACCAGCCCGGGCATACGGAGATTTTGGCGGAGCGCTCGCAGACGACCGATTTCGCCATGATGCTTGCCAATGACGAACTCCGCGTGTTGTTGGTGACCATCCACATGGCATTGGCCGATGTGCCGCGTGCGATTACGCTGCCCGCTGAACTGCGCGCCATCCGCCTGGCCGATCGCGCCTGTCGCCAAATGGGGATTGCCCAACCGCGTATCGCCGTCGCAGGGCTGAATCCGCATGCGGGCGAAGACGGCAAGTTTGGACGCGAAGACCTGGACGTCATTGCCCCGGCCATCGAACAAGCTCGCGCCGAAGGGCTGCAGGTTTCTGGTCCCTGGCCTGGCGACACGATTTTCATGCGTGCCCGACGCGGTGAGTTCGACATTGTCGTCGCCCAATATCACGATCAGGGATTGATTCCCGTGAAGTATCTGGGCGTCGATCAGGGCGTGAATGTCACCGTGGGCCTGCCGTTCATACGCACCAGTGTCGATCATGGCACGGCTTTCGATATTGCAGGCAAAGGTATCGCCGATCACTCGTCGCTCGTGGCGGCGTTTGATTTAGCGCTGGCAATGACGCCGTAGCCGAGGCAAGTCGGGCTGCGACTATCGTCTTTGCATGAAATGCCTATTTTCTGTTTCTGAGTTCGGCCGCTAGCCGAGTGCGTGCCAGCCTGCCCGCGGCAGCCCTGCTGGCACCTTGCCAGTATTCCGGATCCACATTCTGGATGCGTCCTGCGGTATTCAGCATATGGTGAAACGCCGTAGCGCGTGCCGCATCGACTTCCTGGTTTTCAATTGCCGCGCGTATCGCCTCGTGTTCGTTGCGCACATCGTCAGCCAGTTGCGCCTGACGTGCCTCGTTGCCGCGCGTAACCCGTATGGCATCTTTCAACGCTCGGGTCAGCATGCCAAGCAGCGCCGGGTAATGCGGATTCCCGGTCGCCCGGGCGATGGCAATATGAAAAGCCAAATCTTCTTCCACGCCATCCCCTCCCATCTCAACGGCGCGATCGATGTCGGCGAGCGCCCGATTGATGCGCAGCATATCCTGCGGGGTGCGTCGCTCTGCCGCTAAAGCAGCCATTTCGCCTTCCAGGCCACGGCGCAGCTCAATGATACGCAGTACGCCACGAGCAAGATCTTCGTCGGGTTGGCCAAGCCGGAACGAATCGCTGGACGAGGGGTCGAGCACGACCGTACCGCTACCCTGACGGGTGTCCACCAAGCCCGCCGACTTGAGGCGCGAAAGCACTTCTCGGACGACCGTACGGCTGACGCCATACTGCTCCGTCATGAATCTTTCAGTGGGCAGCCTTGAGTTCACGGGATATGCGCCGCAGCGTATCTCCTGAGCGAGCATATCCGTAAGCCGGTCGGACAGTGTCCTTTCACCGTTTTTATTGTTCTCTTGCATGACTCTACGAGTCCCTTTTAATCCCTGTTTGCAGGGCTGGAAGCTTAGCCTCTTATCCGGCGATCTGGCCGCGACGACTAGGGAAATACTAGGCGTTCGAAATCTTGTTGATAAATTGGTACTATGAATTGATAATATCAAAAAAACAAACAGGAGGCATGGTGCGAGATGGAAGCCAACGGAACAAAACCCAAGGCATACCTGTGCCGTCGGTTCACGGAAAATGTCGAAGCCGCGATGGACGATCGGTACGATTTGCGTCGCAACGAGCACGATGGCATCTTGTCCCCTGACGAGATCGTGCACTGCGCGCAAGGATCCGAAGTGCTGTTCGCGAGCGCGACCGAGCAAATCAACGAAGGCGTTCTACGTCGACTCGCTCCCACGTTGCGCTACGTCGCAACACTGTCCGTGGGCTACGACCACATCGATATGGCCGCGGCGGACGAATTAGGCATCGGGGTCTTGCACACGCCGGACGTATTAAGCGATGCCTGCGCAGAAGTGGCAATGATGTTGATGCTCAATGCATGCCGTCGTGGATACGAAGCCGATCGCATGGTGCGCACGAACCAGTGGCCGGGATGGGCTCCCACCCAATTATTGGGAATTGGCCTGAAAGCAAAACGGGTTCTGGTGTTCGGCATGGGCCGCATCGGTCGAGAAGTCGCGGCACGCGCCCGAGCCTTCGGCATGGAAATTCACTATCACAATCGTCGCGCGCTTGCGCCGGAACTGGCCGCCGGCGCCCTCTATCACGCGGACCTCGACGACGCACTACGCATTGCCGATGTACTGGTCATCGCCGCACCCGGCTCCCCTGAACTGAAAGGCGTCATCAATGCTGAGCGTATCGCGCTCATGCCCCCGCGTGCTGTATTGGTGAATATATCGCGCGGTGACTTGGTGGACGATGACGCGTTGATCAGCGCACTATCAACTGGGCGCCTGTTTGCCGCGGGACTCGATGTCTATGCCAATGAACCCAACATCGACCCGCGCTACCGCACGCTCGACAACGTGTTCCTGTCCCCACATATGGGTAGCGCCACCCAGGAAACCCGCGATGCCATGGGCTGGCTATTACTCAATGGCCTGGATGCCCTCCGCCAGGGCGACATGCCCGACAACTTACTCAATCCACGCAGCACTCCCCCTTTTTCATGAGGCCCCACGATGAACCTGAAACGCCCTGAACTATTTCGACAACAATGCTATATCGATGGCCAATGGATCAATGCTTCCAGCGGGACGACCATCGACGTCACCAACCCTGCCGATGGATCCGTGCTCGGCACCATACCCTCGCTCAGCGGACCCGATGTACGCCAGGCCATCGAGGCAGCAAATCGTGCGCTACCCGCATGGCGCGCGATGGCGGCCAAGACGCGTGCGCAAGTGATCCGTCGATGGTTCGATTTATGCATGGAGCACCAGGAGGATCTGGCCAAGTTGCTGACCCTGGAACAAGGTAAGCCGCTCAAAGAATCACGGGGTGAGATTGCCTACGGCGCCTCCTTTCTGGAGTGGTTTGCGGAAGAAGCAAAACGCGTTTATGGCGACATCATTCCGGCCGCCAGTGCCGACCGCCGCATTGTCGTCATCAAGCAGCCTGTCGGGGTCGTGGCCGCGATTACGCCATGGAACTTTCCCAACGCGATGATCACTCGCAAAGCGGGCGCCGCGTTGGCCGCAGGCTGCACGATTGTCATCAAGCCCGCCACCGCTACGCCGTACTCTGCCTTTGCGCTTGCCGAATTGGCGCACGAAGCGGGCATTCCGCCCGGCGTGCTGAATGTCGTGACAGGAAAATCCAGTACCGTAGGCGGGGAAATCACCAGCAATCCCCTGGTGCGTAAGCTCTCATTCACGGGTTCGACCAGCGTCGGCAAATTGCTGATGGAACAGTGCGCTGGCACCATGAAGAAAGTATCGATGGAGCTTGGCGGCAATGCGCCTTTCATCGTGTTCGATGATGCCGATCTCGACCAGGCCGTGGCGGGTGCCATGGCCTCAAAGTTCCGAAACGCGGGCCAGACCTGCGTGTGCGCAAACCGAATTTTCGTCCAGGACAGCGTCTATGATGCGTTCGCCGAGCGCCTGAAGCAGGCCGTCCTGTCCTTGCGAGTGGGGGATGGCCTGAGCGACGAAATCGATCTCGGGCCACTGATCGACCAAGCGGCCGTCGACAAGGTGCAGGAGCACGTGGACGACGCAGTGTCTGGCGGAGCCAGCACGCTGATTGGCGGTCGTGCACATGAACTCGGCGGCTTGTTTTACGAACCCTCCATTCTCGTCAATGTGTCCCGGCAAGCAAAGCTGATGCAGGAGGAAACATTCGGGCCCGTGGCGCCGCTGATACGGTTCAGCACGGAGCAGGAAGTCATCGAGCTTGCAAACGATACGCCGTTTGGGCTGGCCGCCTATTTCTACACGTCGGATTACCGTCGCGCGTGGCGCGTCGCAGAGGCGCTCGAGACGGGCATCGTGGGGCTCAATGAGGGCATCATCTCGACCGAGTTGGCGCCGTTCGGCGGGGTCAAGGAATCCGGCATGGGTCGCGAAGGATCGAAATACGGCGTGGACGATTACGTCGAGATCAAATACATCTGCGCCGGCGGCCTGGGCAACGCCTAGGACAAACCGCACACCTTCCAGGAGCAATTTCTATGACAGAAAAAAAGCCGCATATTGGCCTGATTGGCGCCGGGATGATGGGATCGGGGATTGGCGCCAGCCTGTTGCGCAACGGCTTTCCGTTGACCGTGCTGGCCCACCCGGGCAACCAGCCTTTGGATCCGCTGCTCGCGAGCGGGGCAAACATCTGCCAGCAGGCTGCCGAGCTAACCGCGCAGGTCGATATATTAATTCTGTGCATCACCGGATCCCCCCAAGTGGAAGAAGTTCTCTTCCAGCAAAATGGCGTGCTGCAAGGCCTGAAGCGCGGCACCACCATCATCGACTGTTCCACTGCGATCCCCTCTTCGACTCGCAAGATTGCCAAAGCCGTGCAGGATGCGGGCGGGTATTTCCTGGATGCCCCGATGACGCGCACCCCAAAGGAAGCCGCGGAGGGCCGTCTGAATTTGATCGTGGGTGGCGACAGGCAAGTGTACGAGCAGTGCTTGCCGGTGCTCCAAAGCTACGCCGAGAATATTGCCTACGCGGGCGGCGTGGGTTGCGGCCATCAGATGAAGTTGCTGCATAACTATGTGTCGCTTGGATTCTCGGCTGTCTTGGCTGAAGCCGCCGCATGCGCGCGCCAGGCCGGGACAGAACCGACGACATTCTGCGACATCTTGGCCGCGGGTGGCGGTGGTGGCGTCGTGCTGAATCGACTGCGCCCCTATATCGAATCCGAAGATCCCTCGGGATTCCTGTTCTCAATGTCCAATGCATTGAAGGACATGGGCTACTACTGCACCATGGCCCAAGAGCAAGGCGCGCGTGACGAACTGGCTTTGGCCACCAGGCAGCTCTATGAACATGCCGCCCAGGACGGCCACGGGCAATCGCCTGTGGCCGCACTGATTGATCGCCTGGGTAAAAGCGGCACAGCCGAACGCAAGGAGATTTCGTGAAAATTACCCGCATCACCGCGATACCCATTTCCTACCGTCTGCCCGAAGGCAAAACCGTGACCATGGGGGTGGGCAGCACGTTAAAACGCGATGCCATCATCGTGCGCGTGGAGACTTCCGAAGGCATCGTGGGTTACGGCGAATCACATCCTGGCCGTAGTCCCGGCGCGATAGTCAGCCTCATTCACAATACGCTGTCGCCGCTGCTCGTCGGCATGCCTGCCACGGACGTCGTGGGGGCCTGGCAGCGCGTGCATCGCATGCAATTTTCGAGTCACGGCCTCGGGGCTGGCACCGCCTTGGCGCTGTCCGGCATCGACATGGCTTTGTGGGATATCCGCGGCAAAGCGGCCAACATGCCGCTCTATGAATTACTGGGCGGCTCGCGCAAACGCCTGCCGGCCTATGCGGGCGGCATTTCCATGGGATACCAAGCGCCGCAGGCGCTCGCAGAGGAAGCACAGTCATACATCGAGCAGGGCTATCGCGCGATCAAACTGCGTATCGGTGACACGACCAAAGACGACATCGCACGCTGCCTGCATGTACGCAAAATAGTGGGCGACGACATCGATATCATGACCGATGCGAACACGGCCTACACCATTGCCCAGGCACGCCGCGTGCTGCCCGTGCTGGCGGACATCCAGGCAGGCTGGCTAGAAGAGCCTTTCGCATGCAATGACTTCGCATCCTATCGCGAGGCGGCCAAGATCACGCCGATTGTCCCTCTAGCAGCAGGCGAGAATCACTTCATGCGGTTCGAGTTCGCCCAGATGCTCGAAGCGGGGGCCGTACAAGTCTGGCAACCGGATCTCTCGAAGACAGGCGGTATCACAGAGGCCGTACGTATCGCCGCCATGGCGTCCGCCTTCCGTATACCGATCAATGCGCACAGCTCGGCCACCGGCCTGAATCACGCGGCAACGCTGCATTTTCTGGCCGCAACCGAAAACGCGGGGTATTTCGAAGCCTGCGTCTCGCATTTCAATCCGTTCCGGGACATGTTTGGCTCAACGTTCGCGATCGGCGCAGATGGTTGCGTGGAGCCGCCCTCCGGCCCCGGTCTGGGGATAGAAGTGGACGAATCCATATTCGATAAATTCCCGGCGGTCGATGGACCAGGATATGTCGTGAAGTTCTAGATCAATAAAACACAAGACCCTCTGGGTCGAGGAGACAATAATGAATATCCATAAGCTGATCTCGCTAATAGGCGGCTTAAGTCTCGCGCTGGCATCGGTCGGCCCGCTTGTTGCCAATGCGGCAGAAACCTATCCAGGCAAGCCTGTCCGGATCGTCGTCCCGTACCCGCCCGGCGGCTTCAATGACACGCTCGCCAGAACAGCCAGTGAATACCTGACCAAAACCTGGAAACAATCCGTGGTGGTCGAGAACAAGCCGGGCGGCAACACCTTGATCGGCAACACGCTGGTGGCGCAGTCAGAACCCGACGGCTACACCTTGCTGATCACGCCACTGCCGTTCTCGGCCCTGCCGGGGTTGTACCGAAGCAAGATGCCCTACGATGCGCTCAAAGATTTTGAGCCAGTCATCTGGGCAGGCAGCACGCAGAATATTCTTACGGTGCGTGCCGACTCGCGGTTCAAGAGCGTCAAAGAGCTTATTGCTTACGCGAAAGCCAATCCAGGCAAGGTCAACTATGGCTCGACGGGTTCGGGCTCGTCGAACCATCTATCGATGGAGCTGTTTCTGGAGTTGACCGGAACCAAGATGACTCACATCCCCTATAAAGGCAGCGCTCCCGCTGTCACGGCGCTTCTTGCGGGCGACATCGATGTCCTGTTCGACAATCTGCCCAACGTCTATCCCAACCTCATGGCAGGCAAACTCACCGGACTCGCCGCCACCGGCGCCAAGCGTGCTCCCCTGTTGCCGAATATTCCAACCGTGGTCGAAGCGGGCGTACCAGGGTATGAGGTGACGGTGTGGTTTGGCATGCAAGCCCCGGCGGGTACCCCTGTCGACGTCATCAAGAAAATAAACGCGGGCATGGTGGGGATGCTGCAGGAAAAAGACGTGGTCGAGAAATTCAGCAAACAAGGAGTTGAAATCGTGGCCAGTTCCCCGGCACAGTTCAAGACCCTGGTCGCCGCCGAAGTACCGAAATGGACTGGCGTCATTGATCGTGCTGGAATCAAGATCGAGTAGCCCGCTCAACGCTACCCTACTGGAAGCTGAACGGGGCGGCAGTCGTAGCGGTCTACAATAGCGGACTTTGGCCGCTACGGCCGTGATCGTTCTGCAGCCCCTTCCATGTCACGCTACACGCGCTTTCTGCCCGACCGTTTTACCCTCCTTCTTGTCACCACCGTCATTATCGCCAGCTTGGTGCCTGCCCATGGTCAGGGCCTGGTGGCGTTTGACTGGATCACCAACTTAGCCATTGCGCTGCTGTTTTTCCTGCACGGTGCACGTCTGTCGCGTGAGGCGATCATTGCCGGCGCCCTGCACTGGCGCCTACATCTGACGGTTTTCTCCGCCACGTTCATCATGTTCCCCGTTCTTGGGGTCGCGCTCAAGCCCGTGCTAGAGCCGCTGGTCACGCCCGAGCTTTATACCGGCATCTTGTTTTTGTGCTGCCTGCCCGCGACCGTGCAATCGGCGATCGCATTCACGTCCATGGCGCGCGGTAATGTGCCTGCGGCGGTTTGCAGTGCGTCGGCGTCGAGCTTGTTGGGTATTTTCCTGACGCCGCTGCTAGCGGGAACGGTTGTGGTCGCCAGCGCGAATGTATCGATGTCTTTTGACGCCGTCGGCAAGATCATGCTGCAGTTGCTACTGCCGTTTGTGCTGGGCCAGATCATGCGCCGCTGGGTCGGTGCCTGGGTACACAAACGCAAGTCAGTCCTGAAGTTTGTCGATCAGGGGTCGATCCTCCTGGTCGTGTACACGGCCTTCTCCGAGGCGGTGAACGAAGGGCTATGGCGCAATACGCCTATCCCGGCGCTGATCGGGCTGGTGGTGTGCTGCGCTGTCTTGCTGGCGCTGGCGCTGTTGGGCTGCGTCATCCTGGGCAAGGTTTTCAAATTCGATATTGCGGATCGCATCACGCTGCTGTTTGGCGGCTCGAAGAAAAGTCTCGCCACGGGTATTCCCATGGCGCAGGTGATCTTTGCGGGCCAGGCGGTCGGCGCGATTGTGCTGCCGCTGATGTTGTTCCATCAGATTCAATTGATGGTGTGTGCGGTCCTGGCCGCGCGCTTTGCGAAACGGCCGCACTAAGCGGCCCTTGGGCGTGCACCATCAATGCAAATGGCCGGGATTGATCCCGGCCATTTGCATTGGCTATCCCGCCATCAGTTTGCACCAGCCGTCCCATCCCAGGCGCTGTAGCGTACTGATGTTCTTTTCGTAGATTTCTGAGGCATCCGAGAACGCTTCGACCGCGCGATCGATGCTGTCTTCGCGCAAGAGATGCAAGATCGGATGCGGCGAACGGTTGGTACAGTTTTCGATATCGTCGGGCTCCGTATCGGCAAACTGAAAATCCGGGTGGAACGTGGCCACCTGCAGATCGCCTACCAGACGCATGCGTTTGAGCAGGCGCTCGGTATTGTCCTCAAAATCGTTGAACTCATAAAAATCGCCCAACGCATCCGGCAACACCAGCAAGGTGGTATCGATCTGGTTCGGATCGGCCTGCGAGATCAATAGCAGCTCGCTTTCCAGATCGGTCAGAACACCCTCGGCGTCGGTTGCATCGCTGACGGCGTAGCGAATCTGGTTCTTGACGTGTACGGCCTTGGCAAACGGACAGAGGTTCAGGCCGATCACGGCCCGCTCCACCCATAAACGCGTGTCGTCGATAATGCGCTGATAAGCGCCGTCGGTGTGAATCATAGGTCTAGGTGCAAGCCACTGATCAGACTGGCAGGGCCGCCATGATTTGTGCCACCGATGCTGTCAGTCTCTTGCCGTAGGGCACGTGCAGAAACTCGTTGGGGCCATGGGCATTGGAGCGCGGTCCCAATACGCCGCAAACCATGAACTGCGCTTTGGGAAAACCCTCTTGCAGCAAGCTCATCAACGGAATCGTGCCACCCTGCCCGATATAGCCGCACGGCGCATCATAGTACTGGCGCGACGCCGCATCCAGGGCTTGCGTCAGCCAGGCCTCGGACGCGGGTGCATTCCAGCCGGTCGCGCTGTGCTCCGCCTTGAAGATGACCTTGGCGTTGTAAGGCGAGTCTGCCTCTAGCAACTGCTTGATTTCATCCGACGCCGCCGCGGCGTCGATCAACGGTGGCAGGCGCAACGACAGCTTGAACGAGGTGCGCGGACGCAGCACGTTACCGGCGCTCGACAGCGGTGGCAGCCCTTCGGCGCCGGTCACTGACAAGGTCGGGCGCCAAGTGCGATTGAGCAAAGCCTCTTCGGGCGCGGAGGTCATGGGCAACACAAAGCTGCCGTCGCCACCACAGCTCCAGGGGAAACGGCGCCAGACCTCGTCACCCAGAACGCGAGCGGTTTCGCGCACTTGTTCTTGGCGGTCCGTCGGAATTTCGCAATGCAGGCTTTGTGGCAACAGGCGACCGGTGCCACTGTCTTCGAGGCGATCGAGCAGATGACGCAAAATTCGGAAACTGGAGGGCACCACGCCACTGGAGTCGCCGGAATGCACGCCTTCGTCGAGCACTTGCACCTCGAGCGCGCCCGCGACCATGCCGCGTAGCGAGGTTGTCATCCACAATTGATCGTAGTTACCAGCGCCGGAGTCCAGACAGAGGACGAGGGCCACATTGCCCAACCGGTCGCGCAACGCATCGACGTAGGGCAGCAAATCGTAGCTGCCTGATTCTTCACAGGTCTCGACGATACCGACGCAGCGCGGGCGAGGAATACCCTGCGCATCGAGCGCCATGATGGCGGTGATCGACGCGTAGATGGCATAGCCGTCATCAGCGCCGCCGCGGCCATAGAGCTTGCCGTCCTCGTATTTGGGCGTCCAGGGACCCAGATCTGAGCGCCAGCCCGAGAATTCGGGTTGTTTGTCCAGATGGCCATACAGCAGCACGGTATCGCCGTTGTCTGCCCGCGTGGCGGGCACATCGAAAAAGATGACGGGGGTACGGCCCGGCAGGCGCACGATCTCGAGCTTCAGGCCCGATACCTTGCGTGACTCGACCCACTGCGACGCATCGCGCACGACCCGCTCGAGGTATGCGTTTTGCTCCCAGTCGGCATCAAAAGCCGGGCTTTTGGCCGGCACAGCGATGTAGTCCGTCAGGGCCGGGATGATTTCATCGTCCCACTGGCGATCCACAAACGCCTGCAGGGCATCCGGGTCGAGGGTGGACGGCAAAGCGTCGTCGGGAATGCGGGCATTCATGGCAGGGTCCTATACGAAGAAGAGCAAACCTTGATTCTATGCCTCGCCGCCCAAAGTCGACAACCGCCATCGGTGTTGGTGCAACGTGAGAATGTCCGGTGTGGACGGACATTTCTATTTAGCGTTGACGGCCGCCATCGCCACCGCACCGCCGGGCAGCCATCAGGCTCGGCGGGCGGTGGTACGGATCAGCCCACCCACACCCGTGCGTTGCGGAACATGCGCATCCAGGGCGTATAGGCGCCACCACTATCGGCATCGCCCCATTCGGGCGGCGCCCACGACATCATCACGTTGCGCGTGACGCGTTCGGGGTGCGGCATGATCACGGTAAAGCGTCCATCGGCCGTCGTCACCGAGGTTTGCCCATCAGGGCTGCCGTTGGGATTAAAGGGGTACGCTTCGGTGGCATTGCCGTGGTGATCGATAAAGCGCGCGGCCACCAGCACTTTGCCGGCATCGCCTTGCTTGGTGTAGTCGGCATAGCCTTCGCCGTGCGCGACCGCCACGGGGACACGGGTGCCCTCCATGTCCTTGAAGAAGATCGAGGGCGACTTTGCCAGCTCGACCAGCGACAAACGGGCCTCGTACTTTTCCGATTGGTTGCGGGTAAAGCGCGGCCAGAACTCGGCGCCAGGGATCATCGGGGCCAGGGCAGCCATCATCTGGCAGCCGTTACACACACCCAGCCCAAAAGTATCGGGACGGGCGAAATAGGCCGCGAACTGATCTGACAGGCGGCTGTTGAAACGAATGGTGCGCGCCCAGCCTTCTCCTGCCCCCAACACGTCGCCATAGCTAAAACCACCGACGGCGACCAGGCCTTGCATGGTGCTCAGATCGATGCGTCCCGCCAACAGGTCGGTCATGTGGACATCGACAGCATCAAACCCGGCCGTGTCAAAGGCCCATGCCATTTCGACCTGGCTATTGCAGCCCTGCTCACGCAAGATCGCGACACGCGGGCGCTTGCCCGTGGCAATGAACGGCGCGGCGATATCTTCCTGGGGATTGAATGTCACGCGCGGCGACAAACCGGGATCGGTGACGTCGTTCCATGTATCGAGCTCTGCCTGTGCGCAAGCGGGATTGTCGCGGCGCGCCATAATGCGATAACTCACATCGCTCCAGGCACGGCCCAGATCGGCACGCGGTTGACTCCAGATTTTTTTACCATCACGATAAAACTCGACAGTATCCGAGCCATTCAAACCACCGATCACATGCGAATGCGCCGAGAGGCCCGCGCCGCGCAGCACCTGCAAAACCGCGTCGCGCTGCGCCGCCGGCACTTGAATCACCGCGCCGGCCTCTTCGGTAAACAACGCCTTGAGCGTCAGTTCGTCACGCTGCACGGCGACCTGCTCGGGACGGATTTTATAGTCGCCCCAATCCGCCGAGTTGGCATCGAAGGTCAACATGTCGAGGTTGACGGAAATACCGGTACGTCCGGCAAAAGCCATTTCGCACAGCGTGGCAAACAGACCTCCATCGGAACGGTCGTGATAGGCCAGCAACACACCCGCCTCGGCCAAGGTACGGATGGTCACGAAAAACGCGCGCAAGTCTTGCGGGTTGTCGATATCCGGCACGCTCTCGCCGACCTGGTTGTAGGCCTGTGCCAGGATAGAGCCACCCATGCGATGACGACCACGGCCCAGATCGATCACGATCAGGACGCTGTCGCCCACGTCGGCGCGCAACTGCGGCGTCAGGCTGGCCCGGGCATCGCCCACCGGCGCGAATGCCGTCACGATCAGCGATACCGGTGCCACGACCTGACGATTTTCACCGTCCTGATTCCAGGAGGTTTTCATGGACAAAGAGTCTTTACCGACCGGAATCGACAGGCCCGTTGCCTGGCAAAGCTCGCTGACGGCAGACACCGTATCAAACAAGGCAGCGTCCTGACCGTCCACCCCGCAGGCCGCCATCCAGTTAGCCGACAGTTTGATGTCTTCGAGGCGCGCCACATCGGCGGCCACCAGGTTGGTCAGGGCTTCGGCAACTGCCATGCGGCCCGATGCCGGCGCATTCAGCACGGCCAGCGGCGTGCGTTCACCCATGGCCATCGCCTCGCCACGGAAACCCTCGTAATCGGCTAGTGTGACAGCGCAATCCGCCACCGGGATTTGCCATGGCCCCACCATCTGATCGCGGCTGGACAGTCCACCAACGGTACGGTCACCAATAGTGATCAGGAACGACTTGTTTGCCACGGTAGGGTGACGCAACACGCGGTATGCCGCCTCGGTCAGATCAATGCCCACTAAATCCAGGGGCTCTGATACACCCGGCATGCGCTGCACGTCGCGCGTCATGCGCGGCGGCTTACCTAAAATGACATCGATCGGCACATCGACAGGACGTGCGCTGGCGTCGTCCGCCGCGACCGGGGTATCCAGGCCCGGCAGGCCCTCGCCGTCAACCACGCGCAGTTGGCGCTCTTCGGTCGCCACGCCCACGACAGCATAAGGACAACGCTCGCGACGCGCGATCGCGTCAAAGCGCTCCAGGTCCTGGGGCAAGATCGACAGCACGTAGCGCTCTTGCGATTCGTTGCTCCAGATCTCGGCTGGTGACAGACCGGACTCCTCGAGCGGCACGCGTTTGAGGTCAAACACGGCGCCACGGCCGGCGTCGTTGACCAACTCGGGGAATGCGTTGGACAAGCCACCCGCGCCCACGTCGTGGATCGCCAGGATGGGGTTGTCGGTGCCCTGCTGCCAGCAACGGTCGATGACCTCTTGGGCACGGCGTTCGATTTCGGGGTTGCCACGCTGCACCGAGTTGAAATCGAGTTCGGCGGCGTTGCTGCCCATGCTGATGCTGGAGGCCGCCCCTCCCCCCATGCCAATACGAAAGCCCGGGCCACCTAACTGGATCAGCAAAGCCCCCGGGGGAATGATTTCTTTGTGGGTCAACTCGGCATCGATGCTGCCCAATCCGCCCGCGATCATGATGGGCTTGTGATAGCCCCAGCGCGTATCGCCCGCCGTTTGCTCGTAGGTACGGAAATAGCCCAGCAGGTTCGGTCGACCGAATTCGTTATTAAATGCCGCACCACCGATCGGCCCGTCGATCATGATGGACAAGGGCGAGGCGATGCGATCGGGCAAGCCATGATGATCGCTTTCCCAGGGTTGCAAGGCATCGGGAAAACGCAAGTGCGACACGGTGAAGCCCGTGAGGCCGGCCTTGGGCTTGGAGCCGCGGCCGGTCGCGCCCTCGTCGCGGATTTCACCGCCCGCACCCGTGGCGGCCCCCGGGAATGGCGCAATCGCCGTAGGGTGGTTATGCGTCTCGACCTTCATCAAGGTATGCACGGTGGCATCGCGGCGTACGTAGCGCGCGGCATCGCCTCCCTGACCGTCGGCCAGCGGCACCCCTGCTTGAAAGCGCTGCGCCGCTCCGCCTTCCATGACGGCGGCGTTGTCGGAATACGCGACCACGGTGCCTTGCGGCTGTGCTTTGTGCGTGGCACGAATCATGCCGAACAGGGTTTCCGATTGCGGCTGACCGTCGATCACCCACTGCGCGTTAAAAATCTTGTGGCGGCAATGTTCGCTATTGGCCTGGGCGAACATCATCAACTCGACATCGGTGGGATCACGCCCCAGGCTGGTAAACGATTGCGCCAGGTAGTCGACCTCGTCCTCTGACAACGCCAGGCCCAGCGCGGTATTGGCCTCGACCAGGGCATCACGCCCTTGAGCCAGGACGGCTACCGTGCGCATGGGTTTGCCCGCAAGCACCTGGAACAAGGCTTGCCCATCGAACTCCGAACCAACCACGGTTTCGGTCATGCGGTCATGCAGGCAATCGGCCGCACGCGCCAGCATGGCGTCGTCCAGTGACTTCGCCCCCAGCAGCCCGCGCTCGGGCACCAGAAAATAGCGCACCCCGCGTTCAACACGACGCACCGAGGCCAACCCGCAGTTGTGGGCAATGTCCGTGGCCTTGCTGGCCCAGGGAGAAATCGTGCCCAGACGCGGAATCACCAGCAACGCGAGGCTCTTGGCAGGCGCGTCGGCAGCGGCGACGCCGTAGTCCAGCAGTTGGGTCAATTGCTGCTGTTGGCCGTCATCCAACTCGGCATCCGTGCAAATGAAGTGCTCGTAGCGGGCGCTGACGTCCGCGATGGGCAGGCCGGCCTCTTGCAGTTGTGCCAGCAAACGCTCGCGACGAAAGGCGGAAAGAACTGAAGAACCGGGCAAATGCTGGACGAGAGACACGATGCGGGCGCCGTTTGGTAGGTGAAAAGGAGCAAAACGGAGATTTTACCTTCTCAGGGATATCCCCGAGCGAATTCCCCCAATATCGCCGCATGAACAAAATTTGGTCGAGTTACAAAATTATTCAACACCGCTTGGCATCGAAATGATGCAACGCATCAAATCCCCCGATTTTCCAGAGAAACAGGCAGATCATTCGACCCTTTTCAGTCATTAGAATCGGGCCTGTTTTTTGCACTGCAATATGTTGCGAAAGTCCCCCACCCACGGGAAAACACGCACTAACGTAGAGCCAGACGAACGGTAGCATGCTGCGATCCTGGCCCTATTCCAAGCTGCTGTTGCCCATGTCCCGCCCTGACGTCTCCGTCGACTCGACCGATCCGGTCCAACCCATCCTCCCCATAGAATCTGACCCCGACGTCAAAGTCCCGCTGGCGATCGAAGACTGGCTGGCGGTCAGCATACTGGCGGTGCTCGCCCTGATCACCTTCACCAACGTATTGGTGCGCTACTTCAGCGACCAATCGTTTGCCTGGACAGAAGAAATCTCGGTGTTCCTCTTGATCGTGCTGACCATGGCGGGCGGCAGTAGCGCCTTTGTCCGAAATCATCATATCCGCATCGAAGCCGTCGCCGACAAGGGTTCACCGTCACGACAGCGCCGCCTGGCGATTCTCTCGCACACGGTCGTTCTGCTGTTTTTCATCTTGCTGACCGTACTGTCCGCACGCCTGGTGATGGATGAATACCGGTATGAGGAAACGTCGCCCGCCATCGGCGTGCCGACGTGGTGGTATTCGATCTGGCTGCCCACCATGGGAACAGCGATCGTGCTGCGTATCGTCGGCATCCTGCGCCGCCTGTTGCGGAGCAACGTCCAATGATCGCCGCGCTGCTCTTTGTCGCTTTTGCCATCCTGATGATCATCGGTGTACCGGTCTGCGTTGCGTTGGGCGTGGCCGGTACGCTGGCGATTGTCCTGTCGAATCAGGACGTCGCGTGGTTCGGGCTGTTGGCGGTACCACAGAATTTTTATGCGGGCCTGGCCAAATACCCGCTGCTCGCCATTCCGATGTTTGTGCTGGTCGGCTCTATTTTTGATCGCTCGGGCGTCGCGCGCCGTTTGGTCGATCTCGCCATTGCGATCGTGGGCCGAGGCCCGGGCATGCTGCCCTTGATCGCTATTGCAGTCGCCATGTTCCTGGGGGGAATCTCGGGGTCCGGCCCCGCCTGCGCCGCCGCGGTGGGCGCCGTCATGATCGCCGCCATGTCGCGTGCCGGTTATCCCGCGCCGTTTTCCGCATCGGTCGTCGCTGCCGGCGCCGCCACGGACATTCTGATTCCGCCTTCCATTGCCTTCATTATTTATTCGGTATTGGTCCCAGGCGCGTCGGTGCCGGCGCTCTTCGCGGCGGGCATGGTGCCTGGCATTTTGGCGGGCATTGCCCTCATCGTGCCGGCCGTCTGGCTGTCGCGCAAACACAAGATGGGCGCACTGGAATCCCATCTACCCCGCCCTCCTTTTTGGGCCAGTTTGCGCGAAGCCGTTTGGGGCCTGGCCGCGCCGGTGCTGATTTTGGGCGGGATGCGCCTGGGCTGGTTCACGCCGACAGAAGCCGCCGTGGTGGCGGTGTTCTACGGCTTGTTCGTTGGCATGTTCATCCATCGCACGATCAAGCCGCGCGACCTGTTCATCATTTTCCGCGAGGCGGCTGAACTCTCGGCCGTCATCATGATGGTGGTCGCCCTGGCCGGCATCTTTGCCTGGGCGCTCTCCACGCTGAGCATCATCGATCCCATCACCCACGCGATCGTCAACTCGGGATTGGGCGAATGGGGCGTGCTGGCCTTGCTGGTCGTGCTGTTGATGGTCATGGGAATGTTCCTGGACGGCATCTCGATTTTTCTGATTTTTGTGCCGTTGCTCATGCCCATCGCGAACGCCTATGGCTGGGACCCCGTTTGGTTTGGCGTCATCCTGACATTGAAGGTCGCGCTGGGTCAATTTACCCCACCGCTGGCCGTCAATCTGATGGTATCTTGCCGTATCGCCCGGGTCCCCATGGAGTCGACCATCCCATGGGTGCTATGGCTGCTGGGTGCGATGTTCCTGGTGCTGGTCGCGGTGTTGGTATTCCCCCAACTGGCGTTGTGGTTGCCGCATCATCTGGGGTACTGATCACGTGCCTGACCGATTTATTGAAAACACATAATTCCATATCCACAAGGAGACAATCTCATGAAGCTACGCAATCTGATCAGCGCCGCCCTGTGTGCGGCAGCCGCGCTGGCCCTCACGCCAGCGCATGCCCAAAAAAACTACAAATCGGAATACAAGCTCTCCATCGTCGTCGGCACGAGTTTCCCGTGGGGCCAGGGCGCCGTGATCTGGTCCGACCTGGTACGCGAGCGCACCGATGGCCGAATCAACATCAAAGTCTATCCCGGCACGTCGCTGGTACAAGGCGACCAGACGCGCGAATTCACCGCCATCCGTCAGGGCATTATCGACATGGCCGTCGGCTCGACTATTAACTGGTCGCCGCAAGTCAAACAACTGAACCTGTTCTCGCTGCCTTTCCTGATGCCCGACTACGCGGCCATCGACGCCTTGGTACAAGGCGAAGTCGGCAAAGAGCTGTTCAAAGTCATCGAGAAAGCCGGCGTTGTGCCCCTCGCCTGGGGCGAAAACGGCTACCGCCAACTGAGCAACTCGCGTCACGTCGTCGCCAAGCCCGAAGACCTAAAAGGCCTGAAGCTGCGTGTTGTCGGCTCACCGCTCTACATCGACACGTTCACGGCCTTGGGCGCCAATCCGACGCAAATGAGCTGGGCCGATGCGCAACCCGCGCTGGCGAGCGGCGCCGTCGATGGACAGGAAAACCCGCTATCGATCTACACCGGCGCCAAGCTCTACGACGTCTCGCAAAAATACCTGACACTGTGGAATTACGTGTCCGACCCGCTGGTTTTTGTCGTGAACCGCGAAGTCTGGGAATCCTGGTCTGAAGAGGATCGCAAAATCGTACGCGAAGCCGCCCTCGAAGCCGGCAAGAAAGAAATCGTGATCGCCCGCAAAGGGGTCACGCCGGAAGACCCATCGCTACTCAAGGAAATCGAAGGCCATGGCGTTACCGTCACCACACTGACCGAAGCGCAACATGCGGCCTTCGTCGCTATCACCAAGCCGGTCTACGACAAGTGGAAACCGCGCGTCGGCGAGGATCTGGTGAACCTGGCCGAAAAGTCGATCGCCGCCCGCAAGAAATAAGCAGCAGCCCAGGGGATCTGGCGGCATCAGCCGCCAACCAGGAGATGCGGCCGCCAGAGCCGCCTCCAGCACGGACGCCGAATGGCGTCCGTGTTTTTTGTGGGAACGGGTGCAGGCTCGTGGTATCCATCGCTCGCGAAGAAACCTAAGACCGCTTGCGCACCTCGGTAGCTACCGGCGACAAAGCGCCGCCGTCTTTCGCCCGTGGCGTCATCAAAGGCACGGGTTTGCCCGTACCCTTGTCAATCAGCACCGAATGCCCTTCGCCACGCCGGAACAGGTGCCTTTCTCCCCATTGCCGTAGCGCCACCACCACAGGGAACAAACTTTCCCCTTTCGCCGTCAGCACATACTCCTGATACGAGGTGCCATCCGACGCCGCCCGCATTTCCAGGATGCCGATGTCGACCAACTTGCGCAGGCGGTCGGACAGAATGTTGCGAGCCACGCCTAAGCTACGTTGAAAATCACCGAAGCGGCGCATGCCATCGAAGGCATCACGCACGATAAGCAGCGACCAGCGGTCTCCCACCACATCAACAGAGCGCGCAACGGGACAGGGTTCGTCATTCATGAGTTTGCGGGGTGGCATCACATCTCTCGATCATTCTTTACCGTTCTACTAGTTGCATTTTAAAACTACATCACCTAGCATTCAACTAGTTTTGTTTTGAAACCAGATTAGAGGAACCCTGCCATGATGAACACTGCTTGCGTTGCGATCGGTTCTCCCCAGGATGGCCGCGCCGCAGCGACGACAGCGAGGATGCCTCGCGGCCTCATCATTCTGTTTGCCACGGCAAGTGGACTGAGTGTGGCGAACGTGTACTACGCACAACCGTTGCTCGATGCGTTGGCATTGGAGTTCCGGATCAGTCATGCCGCCGTGGGTGGCGTCGTTACCGCGACGCAACTCGGCTGCGCACTGGCCTTGCTACTGCTGGTGCCACTGGGGGACTTGATCGAACGCCGCCGGCTGATGGCAATACAGCTCCTCGCGCTCGTCGCCTCACTCGTAGCCGTGGGGTTGGCGCAATCGGTCATGGGACTATTGGCCGGCGTACTGGGTGTGGGCCTACTGGGCACCGCCATGACGCAGGGACTGATTGCGTACGCGGCCAGCGCCGCCGCCGCCAACGAGCAGGGACGCGTGGTAGGTGCGGCACAAAGCGGCGTGTTCATTGGCCTGTTACTGGCAAGGGTATTCGCCGGAGGGATCAGCGATCTGGCCGGCTGGCGCGGCGTGTACTTCTGCGCCGCTGCGCTCATGCTGGCCATCGCTGTGCCTCTGTGGCGGCGATTGCCATCCGTACCTGTTAGCACCAACAAGATGAGCTACCCACGCCTGCTCGCCTCTATGCTGATCTTGCTGCGTCAAGAACGCGTACTGCAAGTACGCGGCATACTGGCACTATTGATGTTTGCGGCATTCAACGTCTTTTGGAGTGCTCTCGTACTGCCGTTGAGCGCGCCACCCTATCAGTTTTCACACACCGTCATCGGCGCCTTCGGTTTGGTTGGCGTGGTGGGTGCGCTCATCGCAACGCATGCGGGACGGTGGGCCGACCGAGGATATAGCCAGCGCACCAGCGCAATAGCGCTCGCCCTACTCCTGCTGGCGTGGTGGCCACTGTCGCTGATGTCATGGTCGCTATGGACCCTCGTAGTGGGTATTGTGCTGCTCGACCTGGGCGGTCAGGCGTTACACGTTACCAACCAGAGCTTGATCTTTCGTACACGGCCCGAAGCCCACAGCCGGTTGGTAGGTCTTTACATGCTGTTCTATGCCGTGGGCAGTGGGCTGGGCGCAATCGGCGCCACCACGACGTATGCCTATGCCGGCTGGCAAGGAGTATGCCTGCTAGGCTCAGCCGTCAGCCTGCTTGCCCTACTATTCTGGTGGATGACTCGGCGAATCCTGCCCGTAGCGCCGCCTTCGACCCGAAGCTGAAAGTCGTAAACCTACTCGGGATATTGCACTTCCAGAATATCGAGTTCTTCTATGCCACCCGGTGTGCGCAGGACAACGGTGTCTCCTTCGCGAGCCTTGATCAGGGCGCGCGCCACCGGGGAAATCCAGCTGATTTTCCCGGCCAGAGGCTCGGCTTCGTCGACACCGACAATTGTGACGACATGAGTATCGCCCGTCTTGTCCGAATAAGTAACGGTGGCGCCGAAAAACACCTGATCGCGATTCGGTTGCACGGCGGGATCGACAACCTCGGCGATATCCAGACGTTTGGTCAAAAAGCGCATGCGCCGATCGATCTCTCGCAGACGTTTCTTGCCATATAAATAATCGCCATTTTCTGAGCGATCACCGTTGGACGCGGCCCACGACACGACCTGCACCACGGCCGGCCGCTCGACATTCATCAACTGCACAAGCTCGTCACGCAGGCGAGCATACCCCGCTGGCGTCATGTAGTTGCGCGTTCCCGCAGGCAATGCTTGCGCGTCCGGCAAATCCTCGTCGTCGTCGCGATCCGACTCTTTAACAAAAGCCTTGTTCATGATTTTTTAGAACCAGCCGTGCCAGACTGGCTTTAAGTCATCCGGTAAGGGGGGCAATGTGCCTAGATCCGCCTTGCTTTCAGTCGGGCTATGGAAATCGGAACCCCGCGACGATAAAAATCCAAAACGCCGCGCCACACCCGCGTAATGACGCGCCTCGTCAGCCGTATGGCTGCCCGTGACGACCTCTATGCCGACACCGCCGAGTTGTAAAAACTCGTCGAACAGCGCATTGAATTGCAGCAACGAATACTTGTAGCGCCCGGGATGCGCAATCACGGCGCGCCCGCCAGCGCCCACGATCCAGGTGACAGCTTGCTCGAGCGTCGCCCATTGCATCGGCACGTGTCCCGGACAATCATCGCCCAAGTATTTGTTGAAGACGGTCTGCACGTCGGGGCAATAGCCCGCCTGGACCAAATAGCGCGCAAAATGCGTGCGACTGACCAACTCGGGATTGCCTGCCAGGGGAATTGCCCCCTCATAAGCGCCGGGCATGCCCATATCGGCCAGGCGTTCGCCCATGCGATGCGCCCGCTCGGCGCGGCCTGAACGCGTATGGCGCAGGCCTTCCACCAGAGCGGTGTTTTGGGGGTCAAACCCCAAGCCAACAATATGCACGGTCTGGCCCGCCCACGTCACGGAAATCTCGCTCCCCGTGATGAACTGCATACCCACGTCGCGCGCGGCATCGCCGGCCTGCGCTACGCCTCCGACCTCGTCGTGATCAGTCAGCGCCCAGACATCCACGCCATTGGCGTGCGCACGCCGTGCCACCTCGGCCGGCGGTAAAACACCGTCCGATACGGTGGAATGACAATGCAAGTCGATGTTTAGCGAAGTGGCGTACATATGATCTATTGTACGGCGGTCGCAGCCGGTCGTCGCCCCTACCAAAACAAGCACCTCCACCGACCCTTTAGCGCCCTCTTTTAGCGACCCAATAAAAAGCGCGCGACCGGATCGATTTGCGCCTCGTCCATGAGTGTCGGCGCATGCCCAACACCGGGTATCGTCACCAGACTGGCTCGGGGATGACGGGCCAGCATTTCGTTGGCGGTCGCTTCGGAGAGCAAATCAGACTCGGCGCCGCGCATGATCAGCACCGGGCAATCCAGCGTTTCGTAAGCATTCCACAAAATCTGTTCACCCGTGGAATACGCCTCGGCGGCCTGCGATGCCAGCGGCAGGGCTAAATTCAAGTCGTAGTGCTTGACCCACTTGGCACCGCGCTGCACATACACATGGCGCGAGAGTTCTTCCCATTGTACGTCCGTATGCGGCCCGAACGGCGCGGAGGCCTCGCGCACAGCCTGCACGGCCTGGGCAAAGGATTCAAACTCGCCTGACTGGCCGACGTATTGACCGATACGCCCCAGCGCTACCGGATCCAGGCGCGGCCCCACATCATTGAGAACCATGCGGTCGAAATGGATGTCTTGATCGGCGGCCCAAGCCTGCGGACGAGGCTGCGTGGCGTGCATCATCCGGGCGAAAGTGGCGATACCTGCGAGGCCCAGGCCAATCAGCCCCCCCATCGAGGTGCCCACCCACGACAGCGACGCGGGCCGCAATCGCGCGATCAACGTCACCATGTCGCTGACATACTGCGGCACGCTATACAGCGCGGGGGTCGACAACCAATCGGAACGGCCACGCCCAACGACATCAGGACAAACAACCCGAAAATCACTCGCCAGCGATTGGGCAAGACGATCAAAATCACGCCCCGTGCGTGTCAGTCCGTGGACGCATAACAAGACACGGTCATTATCGGGATCCCCCCATTCGGTATAGGCCATACGATGCAGTCCTGCCGGGCTGGCACATGTGACAAAATCGAATCGAGGTTCCGACATAAGAGCTCCTGCGCGGGAGAAGGGATTCCACATCTTATAGCAGGCGCATATTAATGCGGATCGCGGTGCCAATATCGCCGCGAGACTTGTGCCTGCGCCCGCACATGCAGCCCCGACGCATCGGACGTGGCGACGACGGCGCCATGATGATCGGTACGCCAAAAACGCGCCCCCGCATCCAACCACCGCTGCTGCACCACTGGCGCGGGATGCCGGAAGCGATTCATATATCCCGCCTGCGCGATGACGTGCGCCGCGTCGCTGGCGCGTACGAGGGCATCACTGGATGATGTCGTTGAACCATGATGCGGCGCGATCATGACGTCAACACGCGGCAGAGCAGACGTGAAACGACGCTCCTGCGCCACACCGATATCGCCGGGTAATAACGCGGTGTGTTGGTGCCCTTGGATGAACAACACGCAACTGCGTGCATTACCCGGCGCATCTCGCTGATCCAGTGCATCGGGATGCAAGAACCGGAATCTCACACCATCGACCTCCCACGTATGATCGATCTCGCAAAGGCGCATGGACGCCGGCGTACGCGGCACGACATTACTGCCGGACATCGCTGCGCCGCGCGCGCGTTTGCGCAATAACGCCGCGAGATCAAATGAAGCATACGACTGTCGTACTGGCAATGCGGCCAGGACACTGGTCAAGCCACCCGAGTGGTCCATATCCGCATGCGACACCACCAGGCCATCCAGGGACCGGTAGCCGCGTGCGCGCAGAAATGGGGCCACGACCCGCTCGCCGGCATCGGTCGCCAACCCACCACCAGGACCGGTATCAAACAACCACACTTGCGTTGCGGTCTCGATGACCAACGCGGCGCCCTGCCCGACATCCAATGCCGTTAGCGTCCAGTAACCCGGCGCGGGACGCTCGGGACGCCAGCACAGCATCGGCAGCATCAACAACCACCCCGCCGCACGGACGGGCCACCCTGATGGTTGCAAGGCCCATGCGACACCAGACAGAGCCAACATCATCCATGGCCACGGTGCTGCTGCGACGTCCAGCACGGCCCAATCGGACGTGCTCATCCAGGTGACCAGCACCATCATGGTGTCAAAGATGGCATGCCCGACGACACCCGAAAGGTGCGCCAATATCTGTAACCCGGGGACCGCGCCAAATATGGCACATACCAGGGCCAGTGGTGTCACCAAAAAGCTGACGATGGGAATGGCATACACGTTGACGAGCGGCGAAGCCAACGACACCTGATTCATCAAATAAGCCAGCAAGGGCACCAAGCCCAGCGTGATCGCAGACTGTACCCAACCGAACTCCACCAATATGGACCGCAGCCTGGCGCGCCAACCAGGTCGTCGTGTCGATGCGCCGGACGCCATGCACGCACCAACCTTGAGCAACATCGCCACCGCGCCAAACGACAGCCAGAAACCGGCCGCCAGGGTCGACCAAGGATCGAGCAAGCACACGGCGGCCCCCGCCAAGGCCAAAATACGCGAGGGCGACAGTGGCAAGCGCGCGATGGCGGCCAGAGCGACCACGGCCAACATGAAAAAGGTACGGCGGGCAGGGACACCCCACCCGGCTAGCAAGCAATACAGCAACGCCACACACAAAGCCGCTGCCGCTCCCACAACCTGTGCGGGTAGATATTCCGCTACGCCCGTGCCACGCCATCGCGCACGCCGCCAAAGAAATACCGTGAATACACCGCCGACCGCCGCAATCAGCGTGACGTGCATTCCACTGATCGAGACCAAATGCGTGATACCGCTGCGATTGAATATTTGCCAGTCCTCGCGAGCGACGGCGGCCTGGTCCCCCATCGCCAAGGCAATTAGCACGGGCGCGTAACGACGATCGCCCAAAGCCTGCTGCATCCCTTGCCGCACCCAATGGCGCACGCGTTCGATCAGAATGCCAGCACTGCTCCAGGGCTCGTCGCGCAGCAAATGCGGCACACCGCGTACGGTGGCGGTCGCACGAACGCCGAGTGCGAATAATCGGCCCTCGGCGTCGTAGCCATGCGGGTTACGCACCGCATGGGGATAACGCAGTATCAGCGCCATCCGCCAAACCTGGCCGGGCTTTAGATCAGGTAACGTCGCATCGGGTAAGGCGTGCCACCCCACCGAAATACGCGACGGAATGCCAGCGGGGCGATCCTCATCCAACTCGACCATAAAACGTCGGTGTTTGGCATCGCCCTGCGGCAAATCGGCAATGCGCACGACCAAACGACTGACCACGTCATGATGTCGATCGGCCAGTCCATCGTCGAGGCGGCGCTGTGCCTGCCAGATCGCCGATACCACGCCGACGTAGATACCAAACACGGCGGCAGCAATACACCCTGCAATGCGCAACACCGTAGACCATCGCGACGGCATGCCCACAGGCCGATACACGTGACGCAATGTGCCACACAGTACTATCACGGTCGTGACAATGGCCAGCGCATCCAGCGCCAGCCAACGTTGCCGCGGCAAGACCGACAGCGTCTGCACCCATCCCGACCCCGCCACAACCCCCAACAAACACAAACGACCAGTGATGTTCGACTCCCAAAGCGAACAGCTTAGGCCGTGGCTTGGTTATCGAATGAATCAGTGAGCAGAAATGTCCGTGCGTAGTTGCTGCAAAGTTTCGGCGCACATGATCAGCACCACCGATATCGATGCTGAATTGCGCTTAAACCGCCAGACGCGGCAGCACTCGCCGTGCGGTAGCCGTCGTGGTCGCTTCGATGTCCGCGATGCTCTGCCCCCTTAGCGTTGCAAGCACCTGGGCAATACGAGGCAACTGATCAGGCGCATTGCGCCGATTGGGTGCGTACAACCACGCGGGCGGAATATCGGGCGCGTCGGTTTCCAGAACAAGATGATCGAATCCGATTTCGACGGCGTGCCGACGGATCTGCAAGGCTCGGGGATACGTCATCGCCCCGCCCAGCCCCAAGGCAAAGCCCCGGTCGACAAAGGTTCGTGCTTGCTGTGCGCTGCCATTAAACGCGTGAGCGATGCCACCCGGCACGCCGGTGCGACGGCGCAGGTATTTCATGAGTACATCCTGAGAACGGCGCACGTGCAGCAATACGGGTAGATTGAATTCCGCCGCCAAGGCCAACTGCGCATCGTAGAAATATTCCTGGCGTTCGCGCGGCTTGCCGGAGGCGATTTCCGCGACAAAAAAATCCAGGCCGATTTCGCCGATGGCAACGAAGCGCGGATCATCCAATGCGGTGGCCACCGCTTGGCGCAAAACATCGAGATCGGACGCTTGGGCACGTGCGACATAGAGCGGATGAATGCCTAGCGCATAGGCCCCGCCGGGAATCTGTGCCGCCAGATTGCGGACCGTACCAAAATTGGCGCATTCGACCGCGGGAATCACGATTCCGCGGACATTGGCCGCCCACGCTGACTCGGCTACTTGAATTCGGTCGGAATCGAATTCTGCAGCATCAAGATGGCAATGCGTGTCGATCAGCATGGCGGCCTGCCCCCCGCAAGTGGACTACCCGGAAACGAGTTGCCCGCGCTCCATCAGCAACTGGCGATCGGCGCGTGCGGCCAATTCGACGTCGTGCGTCACGATGGCAAATGCGGTGCCCGACTCACGATTGAGCTGGGTCAACAACTCGAACATTTTATGCGCGGTGCCGCGATCCAGGTTGCCCGTCGGCTCGTCGGCCAATATGCAAGCCGGCCGCGTGACCAGGGCGCGGGCCAGCGCGACACGCTGACGTTCGCCACCGGACAGTTGCCCCGGATAATGCCCTTCGCGTTCGGCCAGCCCCACCAGTGACAACACGTTGCGCGCCGCCTCGCGGGCAGTATCGCGATTTTCGCGTCGCACGATCAGCGGCATCGCGACGTTGTCCAAAGCGGAAAACTCGGACAACAGATGATGAAATTGATAGACGAAACCCAGACTGCGATTACGCAACGTACTTTTCTGGCTCTCGGACAAGCCCGCTGCCAAGGTCCCATCGACCGTGACTTGGCCTGAGCTGGGTACGTCCAGCAACCCCAGGATGTGCAGCAGGGTGCTTTTGCCTGAGCCCGAAGCCCCCACAATCGCCACCATCTCGCCGCGCTCGACCGTCAGGCTGACGTTGTCCAGCACTTGAATGCGGGCGGGGCCTTCGTCGTAGACCTTGGACAGGCCGCTGGCCTGCAAGGCGGGAGTATCGCGCGTCGGCGTCAATACGGTATCAGTCATGGCGCAGCACCTGAGCGGGTTGCAGGCGCGATGCGCGCCAACTCGGATACAGGGTCGCCAGCAAGGACAGCACCAGCGACGTCACGGCGATCACAATGACGTCACGCGACTGCAGATCCGAGGGGAGTTCGCTAATGAAATAAATTTCGCGCGGCAGAAAGTGAACGCCGAGCAGGCTTTCGATGAACGGCACGATGACGTCCACGTTATAGCCAATCAGCATGCCAAGCGCCACGCCCAGGGCCGTACCCACTACGCCAATCAGCATGCCCTGTACCAGGAAAATACGGGCGATGACACCGGGTCCGGCGCCCAAGGTGCGCAGAATCGCGATGTCGGATTGCTTATCTTTGACCACCATCACGAGCGACGACAGCAAGTTGAACGCAGCCACTGCAACGATAATCGCCAGGATCAGGAACATCATGCGTTTTTCAGTCTGCACCGCGGCAAACCAGGTGCGGTTGTTGCGTGACCAATCGCTAGCCATCACATAGGGAGGCAAGGTCTTGGACAGCTCGACAGCGACTTGGGGCGCACGCTGCATGTCCTGAATCCGCAACCGCACGCCACCGGTACCGCTGTCGCGGAACACGCGAGCGGCATCTTCGGTGTCGACAAAGGCCAGGCTCGAGTCGTACTCATAGTGACCAGACGCGAACGTGCCCACCACGGTGAACTGCCGCATGCGGGGGGTAAAACCCGCCGGGCTGATGGAACCCTGGGGGGCCAACATCATCAGCGTATCGCCGACAGCCACCCCTAGCATGTTGGCCAGATCATTGCCGAGAATCACCCCAAAACCGCCGGGTTTCAGGTCGGAGAGCTTGCCAGTGACTATCTGCTTGGGGATATCGGAGACCTGCCCTTCGAGCTCGGGATCGATACCGCGAACCTGCACGCCGCGCAGGGCTTGCCCGCGCGCCACCATGGCTTGCGCGGCCACAAAGGGCGCGGCGCCTTTGACCTCGGGATTGCGCTCGGCAATGTCGGCGAATTGGCGCCATTGCTCCACGACCCGCTCGGGCGAAGCCCCCGGGATATATAGCTCGATGTGCGGCAACACCGACAGCATGCGATCACGCACTTCCTTTTGAAAGCCGTTCATCACGGAGAGCACCACGATCAGGGCAGCAACGCCCAGCGCAATACCCACCATGGAACTGGCAGAGATAAAGGAAATAAAGCCGTCGCGGCGCCCGCGGCGCTTGCGGATTCGGGCCAGACCCGCATAGCGGGCGCCGATCCATAGTTCGTAAGGTAATTTCAGCACGCGTGCATTATGGCATTAACGAAGGTGTGAGTTTGAGCGCACCCCCCATCAGCGGTTCCCGGAATGCGCCCCGCCTCTGGACACGCATCGTCACCAGACGTTCCAAGACCCTACACGCTCGGGGTCACAGGACGTTGCGGGGTGTGGCCCACCCCGTGCGCTGCGAGGCGCTCCCAACCCGGCTGCCGGATCGCCCTTAACGACTACAATCATCGCCATGCTTATTGTGATTCCGGGTGCGCTACCCTCCTTGCCTGTTGCCGCCGAACTGGCCCGACTGCTTCCGCAGCGAGCGCCGGTACTACACGGATGGTTGCAAGCCGCCATCGCCCAAGTCGAGGCCTTCGACGCGCGCGCGCAAGGCTGTACGCCGTTTGAAGCCTGGCAATTGGAGCAAGCGGGCTATCGGCCTGCTGCGGGGACGCCCATAGGCGCTGGGCTGGGACCGCTCTTGGCGGGACCGGCGGTCACGGACGATCAGCCGGTATGGCTGGCGGAGCTCGCGCATCTGTCCCTGGGCACAGACCAGGCCACATTGGTGGATCCCGACCTGATGGATATCCGTGAGGACGAGGCCCAGGCCCTATTGCTCGCGGCGCGTCCCAGCATCGAGGGTGCGGGTTTCGGAGTAACGGCCCTGGCGCCACAGCGCTGGCGCTTGACATTGCCCGACGACGTACAACCCCGCACGGCCAGCCCTGCCGTCGTCTCCGGACGACCGCTGCGCGACTGGTGGACCCAGGATGCCGCCATGCGTCCCTGGCGACGCCTGGTCAACGAGATACAAATGGCCTGGTACGAACATCCGGCCAACGAGGATCGCGCGGCGCGCGGACTGCCCCCCATCAACGCGCTCTGGTTATATGGCGGCGCTGCCACCTGGCCCGGCGCCACCGCCACGGGGCATGCCAGCGCGGAGGCCGCGGCGACGCCCCACCTCTTCACGACGCTTGATGCCGCCCACCGCGCCCAGGATTGGGCCGCTTGGCTGGACGCGCTCACGCAACTGGACACACAGCATCTGCGCCCCTTGGGCGGCGCGTCCGGTTTGCCTACGCAACCGGTACAACTCATTCTGCTGGGCGCCGACCGGCGCGCCACGCTGACTTTACAACCGCGCAACCGCCTGCTCGCCTGGCTACCGGCGCCTAAAAAGAACTGGAATACCTGGTGGTCTCGCCCCGTCTAACTGTCCGATCGACCAATCACGATGCCCGCCAAATCCTGGAAGCCGCAGGCATCCATCCGCTATTGGCCCGGCTGTGGGCAGCGCGCGGCATCACCCGCCCCGAGCAGACCCGCCTGGCGTGGCCCGCGCTCATTCCGCCCAGTGGCTTGACTCACGTCGATGACGCCGCCCGCATCCTGGCCGACGCCATCGCCGAGGGTAAACGGCTGCTCATCGTGGCCGATTACGACTGTGACGGCGCGACGGCCTGCGCCGTCGGATTGCGAGCCCTGAGGGCATTTGGGGCAAACGTCGATTTTTTGGTGCCCAACCGCTTTGAAACCGGCTATGGTCTGTCGCCCGCGGTCGTCGATCTGGCCTGCAAGCATCACAACGGCAAACCGGACCTGATCATCACGGTCGACAACGGAATCGCCAGCGTAGATGGTGTCGCAGCCGCCAACGCGGCCGGCATCGGCGTGGTCGTCACCGACCATCACCTGCCCGGCGACACCCTGCCTGACGCGCTAGCGCTGGTCAACCCGAATCAGCCCGGCTGCGGCTTCCCCTCCAAAAACTTGGCGGGCGTCGGGGTCATTTTCTACGTCATGCTTGCCGTGCGCGCAGAACTGCGCCGCCGCGGCGTTTACCCGCCCGACGGTGGCCCGCGCCTGGATGCGCTGTCAGACCTGGTCGCGCTGGGCACCGTGGCCGACGTCGTCAAGCTCGACAACAACAACCGTCTGCTCGTCACGCAAGGCCTGCAACGCATGCGTACGGGCCGAATGCAGCCCGGCTTGCGTGCCCTCTTTGCCGTCGCCTCGCGCGAACCGCGCAATGCCAGCGGCTTTGACCTGGGCTTTGCGGTGGGGCCGCGCATTAACGCGGCCGGCCGGTTGGCCGATATGAGCCTGGGCATTGCCTGCCTGACCACCGATGACGAAGCCGACGCGCTAGACATGGCGCGCCAACTGGACCAGATCAACCGTGAACGCCGCGGCATCGAGGCCGAAATGCGCGAACAGGCGCTGGCCGCCATGGAGAACGCGGGCGCCGCGCCCGGCGCGACGGTCTGCGTATTTGATCCCGGCTGGCACCAAGGTGTGGTCGGGCTGGTGGCCTCGCGCCTGAAAGAAAAATTCTGGCGTCCCACACTGGCTTTTGCCCCCGCAGACGATGACGAGATCCGCGGATCGGGCCGTTCTATCCCCGATGTCCACTTGCGAGACGTGCTGGATCTCGTGTCCAAACGCCACCCGGGACTGATCCGCAAATTTGGCGGGCATGCGATGGCGGCCGGCCTGACGCTGGGCCGCCAGGATTTTGCGATGTTCGCGCCCGCCTTTGATGCCGCGGTCCAGGAGCTCACCGGCCGCGACCATTTCGAACCGATGCTGGAAACGGACGGCTCACTGGAAACCGGCTACGCCAATGCCGACGTGGCGACGTTGTTACAACAACAGGTCTGGGGTGCGGGCTTTGCTCCCCCGCTGTTTTTGGACGAATTCATCGTACGCAATCAGCGTCTGGTCGGCGAAAAGCACCTGAAACTGTCCCTGGAACGCGGCCATCAGCGCTTTGACGCGATCTGGTTCGGGCACGACCAGTCACTGCCCGAACATGTGCAAATCGCGTATCGCCTGGAACCCAATGTCTGGAACGGCGTGGTGTCGGCGCAGCTCGTCGTCGAGCACGCCGAGTAATCCACGCTAAAATGCTGGGTTTCGCACTAATAGCTATCAGGAAGCACCATGGAAGCCGAACGCCAAAACCAGCTCGCTGCCCGCCTCGCCGACTACGCGGAGCGCGAGCAGGCGCTACGGGGGTATCTTTGACTACGATCTGAAGGCCGAACGCCTGCAGGTCGTAAACGCGGAACTCGAAGACCCCGCCGTCTGGAATGACCCCAAACACGCCCAGGATCTGGGTCGTGAAAAGAAGTCCCTCGAGGACGTCGTCGAAACGCTGAGCGCGCTGCGCAGCGGCGTATCCGATGCTTACGAGCTTTTCGAGATGGCCGCCGCCGATGACGACGACGACACCCTCGAATCCATCGAAGGCGACGCCAACGGTTTCCAGCAACAACTCGAAGGTCTCGAGTTCCGCCGCATGTTCTCGAATCCCGCCGATCCGCTGAACTGCTTCCTGGACATCCAAGCGGGCGCAGGCGGCACCGAAGCTCAGGACTGGGCCTCGATGCTGTTGCGGCAATATCTGAAATACGCGGAACGCAAGGGCTTCAAGGCCGAGGTCCTCGAAGAATCCGACGGCGAAGTCGCGGGCATAAAGTCCGCGACCATCAAGCTCGAAGGCGAGTACGCATTTGGTTTTCTGCGCACCGAGACCGGCGTGCACCGCCTGGTGCGCAAGAGCCCATTCGACTCGTCTGGCGGTCGTCACACGTCGTTCGCCAGTGTATTCGTCTACCCCGAGATCGACGAATCGTTCGAAATCGAAGTCAATCCGGCCGATTTGCGGGTGGACACCTATCGCGCCAGTGGCGCGGGCGGCCAGCACATCAACAAGACCGACTCGGCCGTACGCTTGACCCACATACCCAGCGGCATTGTGGTGCAGTGCCAGAACGACCGCTCCCAGCACCGCAACCGTGCCGAAGCCATGCAGATGCTGAAATCCAAGCTCTACGAGCTGGAGATGCGCAACCGCATGGCCGAACAGCAAAAGCTCGAAGACTCCAAGACCGATGTGGGTTGGGGCCATCAGATCCGCTCATACGTGCTCGACCAAAGCCGTATCAAAGATCTGCGCACCAACGTCGAAATATCCAACACCCAGAAGGTACTGGATGGCGACCTGGATCCCTTCATTCAAGCCAGCCTGAAGCAAGGCGTGTGATCTCATGGGCGCCCCATCCGGGCGCCCTATTCCTCAAGAGGCAAGCGCATGACCAATACGATTGCAATCCTGACTGGCGCCTCGCGCGGCATTGGCGCCGGGCTGGCACGCGGGCTGCTCCGCCCGGGCACGCAGCTCATCACCCTGGCTCGCCGCGCCGATCCCGACCTGGCCGCGCAAGCACAGGCCAAGGGCGTGCCGCTCGAGCAAATACAAGTCGACCTGTCCGATTTGCAGGCCGCCGAGCAAACCGCCGAACGACTCTGCAAAGCCCTGCCCCGCAACGCCGCGCGCTATCTGCTGATCAATAACGCCGGCACCGTCAAGCCCGTCGCAGCCGCAGGCGAACTCACGGATAGCGCCGTGATCAACATCGCCTTCAATCTGAACGTATCGGCGGTCATGCTGCTGACAGCGCGTTTCGTGGCCACGGTACAAGATCTGCAAGCTGACCGACGCGTCCTGAATATTTCATCGGGAGCCGGCCGCAATCCGAACGCAGGCTGGGGCGTATATTGCGCCACCAAAGCCGCGCTCGATATGTACACCCGTGTACTCAAGCAAGAACAAGGCGCCGACGGTGTACGCACGGTTGCCTTGGCTCCTGGCATCGTCGACACCGGCATGCAGGAAACGATCCGCGCCAGCGATCCCAGCAGCTTTCCGGCGCTTGAAAAATTCCGGGAATTCCATGCGACGGGCAAGCTAGCGGCGCCCGACGCCGTCGCTACCCAGATCCTGGCCTATCTCGACCGTGACGATTTCGGCACCACCGAAATCGACGACATCCGCAATTACGACTGATCCACCATGACCGACCACACGCCCGCCGCCCCGTCCACCCAAGATGAAAACCGCTTGATTGCCGAACGGCGCGCCAAACTGACCAAGCTGCGCGAAACCGGTGTCGCCTATCCCAACGACTTTGTTCCGGATGCGCGCGCCGCCGACCTGCACCGCCAGTACGACGACCACGAACAACAATCCCTGGCCGATGCCGGCGTGCAAGCCAAAGTCGCGGGCCGCATGATGCTCAAACGCGTCATGGGCAAAGCCAGCTTCGCCACCGTGCAAGACAGTACGGGCCGTATTCAGATCTATCTGGAACGCGGTACCCTGGGCGACGACGTCTATGCGGCATTCAAGCAATGGGACATCGGCGACATCATCGCCATCGAAGGGTCGGTTTTCAAGACCAACAAGGGCGAGCTCTCGATACACGCCAACACGGCGCGCCTGTTGTCGAAATCGCTGCGACCGCTGCCTGACAAGTTCCATGGGGTGGCTGACCAGGAGCTACGCTACCGCCAGCGTTATGTCGACCTCATCATGACCGAGGGCACCCGGCGTACCTTCGAAATGCGCAGCAAAGCCATCGGCAGCATCCGCCAGGTGATGCTGGATGCGGGCTTTCTCGAAGTCGAAACGCCGATGCTGCACCCCATTCCTGGAGGCGCGGCGGCCAAACCGTTCGTCACCCATCACAATGCGCTCGACATGGAAATGTTCTTGCGCATCGCGCCCGAGCTCTACCTCAAGCGCCTGATCGTGGGTGGTTTCGAGCGCGTCTTCGAGATCAACCGCAATTTCCGTAACGAAGGGGTGAGCCCGCGCCACAACCCTGAGTTCACCATGATGGAATTCTACGCGGCCTATGCGGATTACCGCTGGCTGATGGACTTCACTGAACAGATCATCCGCCAGGCCGCCGTCGCCGCCACGGGTAGTGCCGTCCTGACCTATCAAGATCGCGAGCTGGATCTCTCCAGGCCCTTTGACCGCTTGACGATCTGCGAAGCCATTCTGAAATACACCACCGGCTATACCCAGGCGCAGCTCGACGACGCCGATTTTGTGCGTGCGGAATTAAAGAAAAAGGGCGCCGACGTAGAGGGCCCTGTCCTGTCGCGCGCGGGCCTGGGCGCCCTGCAACTGGCCTTGTTCGAAGAAACGGCCGAATCCCAGCTGTGGAACCCCACCTACATCGTTGACTACCCAATCGAAGTCTCGCCCCTGGCGCGTGCCTCGGACACGCGTCCCGGCATCACGGAACGCTTTGAGCTGTTCATGACAGGCCGTGAAATCGCCAACGGTTTCTCTGAGCTGAACGATCCCGAAGATCAGGCCGAGCGTTTCCGCTCACAGGTCGAAGCCAAAGATGCGGGCGACGAAGAAGCCATGTTCTACGACGCAGACTACATCCGCGCACTAGAGTACGGCATGCCTCCCACTGGCGGCTGCGGCATCGGCATCGACCGGCTGATCATGCTGCTGACCGATAGCGCCACCATTCGCGACGTCCTGCTGTTCCCGCACCTGCGCCGCGAAGACTGACCGGAGGATCGACCGCCATGCTCGTCAAAATACTGATCATTGCGGTCGTCATTGCGCTGATCATGTACGTGGTGCTTCCCAAGCGCCGCCGCGTACCAGCCCCGGCCGTTTCTCGTCCCAAGGGCAAGGGCCGGCTGGCGTTGATGCTGCTGACCAGTTCGGCCATGGTGCTGTTCATTCTGGCGTTGTTCTGCGCCCTGCTCTGGCTAGGCGGGCTGTCCGGCATCATCACGGGCGGCGGCGACGTCCTGGGCGGTACCGGTCTGCTGCGAATTGGCGGCGTCCTGTTCATGTTGTCCATCGCTTGCGCGGTGGCCGCATGGATGAAGCGGCCACGCTGACACGCAGAGCTATCGACTTGGTTTATATCGCCTGACGCTTGAGTGCGGCGTGGGCCCAGCGCCGTGCAACAGACGGCGAGGTCGCACATGTGGCGGTTGCAGTCACCACGCGTACGGCGCGCTCCAACAACTGAATATCGGCCTCGTGCTGACGTGCAACGTGGGGATCCTCAAAAAAGATCACGCGCTGGCATTGATGCTCGAGTACTAACTCGGCAATCTGGGCATCACCACCCAATGGACCGCTCAGGTAACGCGTCACCCAGGGCGTGTCTTTGGGCCAGCCACGCGACCACGCCAGATCATTCAAACGTCCGCCGGTGGTGCCCGTCGCCACACGTCGAGCATATTGCGACAAAAGATCGAAGTACTCATCGGCAAAAGCCACCATGTCTTCTTTCAGGGCATCATGCGCGATCAGGGCGAGGGTTTGGCCCTCAAAATTGAACAGCCTAGACAGCGCCGGATCGGGCGGCAAATCAGCCAATACACGCTCGACTTCAATCCACTCAATGGCACCAGACAGCGTCGAAATAAACGGCCGGCCATGTGTGATGCACTGACGCTTGAGCGCCAATGCCTCGGGAAAAATAGAGGAAGGATCGACCGGATCGATCAGGTAGATAGCCCCATCAAATGGCGCTTGACCGTCGCGACCTTCGGTCACGCGGGCCACCAACTTCATCAAGCCGCCTTCGCGACCGTAGGGGTAACGAATCAAGCCCTGATAGCCTTGCAGCATGCCCTCGCGAACAATCGCATCGTGAGTGCGGCCAACCGTATGTAGCTGGATACCCATCTCGCGAATAGATGCCCCGGATGCACGCAACCAAGTAAACAAGGCGGCATCGGGCGTTTCGTGATGCAAGCGGTTCGCCGCCAAACCAAAGCGTAGGGAAGGCACGGTCATGGTGCTAGATAGAATTTGATGAGCACAGGACAATCATATACCGCTAGGCGCTCGATTTTGTGAATCCCGCCCAGGGCTTGCGCATGGCCGAGAAAATCAGCCTGCGTAAACTCAAGCTGCCTCGTCGATCCAGGCCATCTGAATCGCCTCGAGAATTTTCTCGCCACTGTGGCTGGGATCGTCGTCGAAACCGGGCAAGGCCATCACCCACTCGCGCAACTGTGTAAAACGTACCGTGTTCGGATCCACATCGGGATGCGTATCGGCCAGCGCGGCAGCAATATCGTATGTATCAACCCACTTCATCAGTGTGCCTCTTTGGCGTGATTAATGGTGTACTTCGGAATCTCGACGGTCAAATCGGTGTCCGCCACGATCGCCTGACATGACAGGCGTGACGTCGAACTCAGGCCCCAGGCCTTGTCCAGCAAATCCTCTTCGTCGTCAGAGGCGTCTTCGAGCGAAGAAAACCCCTCGCGCACAATCACGTGGCATGTGGTGCAGGCACACGACAGTTCGCATGCATGTTCGATATCAATGTGATTATCAAGCAGCACACGGCAGATCGATTCGCCTTTGGGCGCGTCTTCGATCACCGCCCCCTCAGGGCAGACATCGGGATGAGGGAGTACAGTCAATTTAGGCATACGTTCAAGCAATCTCGTCTAATTTACGCCCAGCCAGCGCGGCGCGAATACCGCGATCCATGCGACGGGCGGCAAAGTCCTCGGTGGCGTCGGACAGCGCTTGCACGGCAGCGCGTACGGCGTCGACGTCATCGGCGTCTTGCGCCGCTGTAGCCGCTGCCAGCCGTTCGTCGATCAGTTGACGCTCGGCGTCATCCAGCAAATCAGCGTCCTTGGCCAACGCAGCCCGCACCGACTCGACCAACTGACGCGCGTCGACCTGCTGTTCGCGCAACATCCGCGCCCGAGCATCGCTGTCGGCCTGAGACACACTATCGGCCAACATGCGCGTCACCTCATCATCGGACAAACCATACGAAGGCTTGACCGAGACTGATGCTTCTACGCCGGTACTTTGTTCGCGCGCACTCACGCTGAGCAAACCGTCGGCATCGACCTGAAAGGTCACACGAATGCGTGCCGCGCCCGCGACCATGGGTGGAATGCCGCGCAACTCGAAGCGCGCCAGCGAACGGCAATCGGACACCAGTTCGCGTTCGCCTTGCACGACGTGCACGCTCATCGCGCCTTGGCCATCCTTGAATGTGGTGAACTCCTGGGCGCGTGCGACTGGGATCGTGCTGTTGCGCGGGATGATACGTTCGACCAGCCCGCCCATGGTCTCCAGACCCAGCGACAGGGGCGTGACGTCCAGCAATAGCCAATCCTCGCCGGGCATGCGATTACCGGCCAGCAAATTGGCTTGCAACGCCGCGCCCAGCGCCACGACCTGATCAGGATCCAGATCTACCAGCGGTTCTGTTCCAAACAACTCGCCCACCGCACGACGGATCACTGGCATGCGGGTCGCACCGCCTACCATCACGACGCCCTTGACGTCGGATACCGTCAACGCCGCGTCACGCAGTGCGGCGCGCGCACGATCCAGCGTGCGGCGTACCAGAGGCTCGGCCATCGCCTCGAACTGCGCACGGCTGAACGGCAAATCCAGCGTACGTCCGTCTTGCAGCGTCGCGTGCAGTGTGGTGCTGTCAGCGTCGGACAAAGCCTCGCGGGCCGCACGCGCAGCAACCAGCAAGGTGCGTCGGTCGGCCGGCGCCAGGGCTTGCGCCGACGTATCTGCCAGCGCCGCGCGCGCATACTCGCTGATCAACCAGTCAAAATCGTCCCCACCCAACGCCGTGTCACCGCCGGTCGAGATCACCTCGAATACGCCCTTGGTCAGACGCAGGATAGACACATCAAACGTGCCGCCCCCCAAGTCGTAAACCGCATAGACACCCTCGGCGGCCTGATCCAGGCCATAAGCAATAGCGGCCGCGGTCGGCTCATTGAGCAAACGCAGCACATTCAATCCCGCCAGTCGCGCCGCGTCTCGCGTCGCCTGACGTTGGGCGTCATCGAAATACGCGGGTACGGTAATCACCGCGCCCACCAGATCATCGCCGAGCACGTCTTCGGCACGCTGGCGCAATACCGCCAGAATCTGCGCGGACACTTCGACGGGGCTCAGGTCGCCCTGTACCGTGCGCAGCCGCACCATTCCTGGCGCGTCGACAAATTCGTAGGGCGCGCCACTGGCCACGGCTTCATTGAGCGAACGCCCCATGAAACGTTTGACCGATACCACGGTATTAAAGGAGTCTGCGGCTTGCTGCGCCAGTGCCTGATGGCCGATAGCCACCTTGCCGTCGGCAAAGTAACGCACTGCGGACGGCAATAACGCCTGACCATCTGCGTCGCGCAATATTTCAGGGGTGCTACTGCGCACAGCGGCAACCAGGGAATTGGTCGTGCCCAGGTCAATGCCGACCGCCAGCTTGCGCTGGTGCGGCGCGGGCGATTCACCGGGCTCGGAAATCTGCAATAAGGCCATGATTATGCTTCGAATCGGAAAGCGAAAAGGCTGTGCGGCATGCGCAATGCGGCACTATACCTGCTGGGAGGTGACTTGCGCGGCAGCGAGTTCTTGTGCCAGTTTCTCGACGAACATCCACTCGCGCACCTTACTGCCCGCCGCGGGGTAATCCCGCTGTTCGTCCAGCAATGTCGTGAGCGCCTGGTTCATCTGTTGGCGCGCCTGAGCCAACTCGGCTTCGAGGGCCGCGTACGCCTCGGGGTCATGGCGCGCGTCGTCCAGCATTTCGCGCCACTCCATTTGCTGCATCAAGAAAGCAGCGTCCATCGACGTGTTGCTTTCAGTTTGCAGATCGACCCCCGACTGCTCGCACAGATAGCGCGCGCGCAACAACGGATCGCGCAACTGGCGGTACGCCTCGTTGGCGCGTGCCGCCCATTGCATGGCCACCCGGCGTTCAGCGGCGCTGGCGGTTGCAAAGCGATCAGGATGCACCTGCGCGGCGACCGCGCGCCATGCGCGTTCGAGGGCCTGACTATCCATTGCAAACCGCGCTGGCAAACCAAACAGGCTGAAGTGATCGTCTGCCGCCAAGGGCTACACCGTGAACGACTCGCCGCAGCCGCAGGTCGCCTTTTCGTTGGGGTTGCTGAACTTGAAGCCCTCGTTGAGGCCTTCGCGCGCGTAGTCGAGCTCGGTGCCGTCCAGATACGACAAACTCTTGGGGTCGACGAACACCTTGACGCCAAAGCTCTCGAAGACCTGGTCCTCGGGTACGGGCTCGTCGACGTATTCGAGCTTGTAAGCCATGCCCGAACATCCCGTCGTGCGCACACCCAGACGCAAACCGACACCTTTGCCACGCTTTTGCAGGTAGCGCCCGATATGCGAGGCCGCCTGTTGGGTCAACGTCACCGACATATATCAGCTCGCCGTCGCAACCGCCGCGTCCGCGTCAACCGGCGCAGCAGCAACGTGTTTGTCTTTGTAGTCCTTGACCGCGGCCTTGATCGCGTCTTCGGCCAAGATCGAACAGTGGATCTTCACCGGCGGTAACGCCAGCTCTTCAGCGATGTGGGTATTACGGATATTGAGGGCTTCGTCCAACGTCTTGCCCTTGACCCATTCGGTCACGAGCGAGCTGGATGCGATGGCCGAACCACAGCCATAGGTCTTGAAGCGCGCGTCTTCGATCACGCCCGATTCGCTGACCTTGATCTGCAATTTCATCACGTCGCCACAGGCCGGCGCGCCGACCATGCCGGTGCCGATCGACTCGTCACCTTTTTCGAACGAGCCCACGTTGCGAGGATTTTCGTAGTGATCCAGAACTTTGTTGCTGTATGCCATGATGTTTCTCCAGTGTCAGACGCGTGGCGGCTTGGTTAGTGAGCAGCCCACTGCACGCTATTCAGGTCGATGCCTTCTTGGGCCATTTCCCACAGAGGCGACATGTCGCGCAATTTGCCTACGCGGCTCTTGATGAGATCAATCGTGAAATCGACTTCTTGTTCGGTGGTAAAGCGTCCCAACGTAAAACGAATCGAGCTGTGCGCCAACTCGTCATTACGGCCCAGGGCGCGCAACACATACGACGGCTCCAGGCTGGCAGAGGTACAGGCCGAGCCACTGGAAACGGCGAGCTCTTTGATCGCCATGATCAGCGACTCGCCTTCGACGTAGTTGAAACTGACGTTCAGATTGTGCGGCACGCGCTGATCGATATCGCCATTCAGGTAGGTCTCTTCGATTTGCGAGAGGCCCGCCCACAGGCGATCACGCAGCATGCGGATCCGCTCGTTTTCGGTGCCCATTTCTTCGCGCGCCAAGCGGAAAGCCTCGCCCATGCCGACGATCTGGTGCGTAGCCAGCGTACCCGAACGGAAACCCCGCTCGTGACCACCGCCATGCATCTGCGCCTCGATGCGCACACGCGGCTTGCGGCGCACATACAGCGCACCGATGCCCTTGGGACCATAGGTCTTGTGCGCAGAGAACGACATCAAATCGACTTTGAGCTTTTGCAGATCGATCTCGACCTTGCCGGTGGCTTGCGCCGCATCCACGTGAAAAATGATGCCTTTTTCACGGCAGATCTCGCCCAGAGCCTCAATGTCCTGGATCACGCCGATTTCGTTGTTGACCATCATCACCGAGACCAGAATGGTGTCGGGACGCAACGCGGCCTTGAATACGTCGAGGTCCAGCAAGCCGTCGTCGCGGACATCCAGGTAGGTCACCTCGAAGCCCTGACGCTCTAGCTCGCGACCGGTATCCAGTACGGCTTTGTGTTCAGTCTTGAGTGTAATGACGTGCTTGCCGCGCTCGGCGTAGAAATTCGCCGCGCCCTTGATGGCCAAGTTGTCGGACTCGGTCGCGCCGGAGGTCCAGATGATCTCGCGAGGATCCGCATTCACCAGCTTGGCGACCTCGTTGCGGGCGTTTTCCACGGCCTCTTCGGCATCCCAGCCGAATGCATGGCTACGCGAAGCCGGGTTACCGAAATTGTCGTACAGCCACGGCACCATTTTGTCGACCACACGAGGGTCAACGGGGGTGGTGGCAGAATAATCGAGATAGATGGGACGAGTGGTCATGAAATGCTGCTCCTGCTTATACGGTAGCGTCGACGGCAACGGCGGGTACGGGAACGGAGGCTTCGCCAACTGTTCCACGATCCATCCGTACGGCGGTACAGCCCTGCGCCGCCTTGGTGGCCTCCTGCAACTGGCGCAGTCGTTGCTGATCGACCAAGTCTTGCAGGGACACGGAATCCAGGTAGTCGACCATTTTGCGGTTTAGCGTGGTCCAGAGTTCGTGCGTCATGCACTGGCCGCCGGACTTGCCGTCGCGGCCGCTGGTGCAATCGTGCTTGCCACCGCAATTGGTGGCGTCCAGGGGCTCGTCTACCGCGAAAATGATATCGGCAACGGTGATGTTGCGCGCCAACCGGGCCAGCGAATAACCGCCGCCGGGGCCACGCACACTATCGACCAGCTCATGCCGGCGCAGTTTGCCGAAGAGCTGTTCAAGATAAGAAAGCGAAATATTCTGGCGTTGACTGATTGCCGCGAGCGTTACCGGACCGCTGTGCTGCCGCATGGCCAGGTCGATCATCGCGGTAACCGCGAAACGTCCTTTTGTAGTGAGCCGCATGGTGGATTCCTGTGCAAACGTGCTGGCGCCCATCATCGGGCAACCAATACCTGAGTAATTGGGTCAAGTATAGCAAATTCCCGACTAATTTGCTAAGTCATCCTGGAATATCGATATACCCATCTACCCAGAAACCCCGGCCGACCCGACTAACGAATGGCCCGACTCACGCCCCATCCCACGCCGACCCTGCGCTCTCGCGGCAGTTTGGCTCCAAAGTGGATGCCATAAAAAACCGCGCTATAGCGCGGTTTTCTGCACTGGCCTCGGCCAGCGATAAGCCAATCTATCAGGCTGCCTGGTATTGGGTGGCCCGCTTGCGGACCAACTCCAGCACGCCTTGACAGGCGTCTTCGAGGTAATCAAGTACCTTGCCGAAGCCATCAAGGCCACCATAGTACGGATCAGGTACAGTGGCTTCCTCGAACTCGTTAGCGAAACGCATCAACAACATCAGCTTGTGCTGATAAATTTTGGGGCATTGCTGTTGCAGCGCGGAGAGATTGTCCCAGTCCATGGCCAGGATGAGATCAAAATCCCGGAAGTCGTCCGCCGTCACCTGGCGGGCCTCGCAGTGATTGATCTCATAGCCACGCTTGCGAGCAGCGGCCTGGGCACGGGCGTCTGGCGCCTCGCCAATGTGATAGGCATGCGTACCCGCGGAATCTACACCCACGACGTCGCCCAAACCGGCGTCGCTCACCAAATGGCGAAACACGCCCTCTGCGCTGGGGGAGCGGCAGATGTTACCCATGCAAACGAAAAGTACCTTGGTCATCATGGGTGTAAGTCTGAGGGAAAACCCGGAATATAGCAAGTTTTTTTTGCAATTGCGTAACGGACAGGCAAGCTGTAAAAAATAGGTATTTATTATTAATAATCAATAATATAAGAGATTAATTTAAAGTATTACATTGATTTTTTGCGGCGTTCCAGACGACAAATCCATTTGGCTGTCCCCGCACTGCAACAGTGCCATCATTGCCTACCTGTGTTTTCTTACTTGCAACAAAACACACCGGCTCAGACATTGCCACCCAACAGCACTTGTTGCTTGAGCGCGTTGAGCGCGTCTCGCGCCGCGGCAGCCTGCTCGAACTCCAGATTGCGGGCGTGATCGGTCATGAGCTTTTCAAGGCGGCGTATCTCGCGGGCGACCGCTTTTTCATCACCCAAGAGATGCGGATCGATCGCTGCTTCGAGTGTATCGTGCCGCACCGGCGCCACAATACCGTCGATCAGTTCGCGCACCGCCTTGTTGACGCCGCGCGCCGTAATGCCATTATCAATATTGAATTGCAGCTGCTTGGTACGCCGCCGTTCAGTTTCGTCCATGGCACGCCGCATCGACGCCGTGATGCGATCCGCATACAAGATCGCATGTCCGTTCAAGTTGCGCGCCGCCCGCCCAATGGTCTGTATCAGGCTGCGCTCGGATCGCAGAAAACCCTCTTTGTCCGCATCCAGGATAGCCACCAGCGAGACCTCTGGGATATCCAGGCCTTCTCGCAGCAAGTTAATGCCCACCAGCACATCAAAAACGCCCAGGCGCAGATCGCGGATGATCTCCACCCGCTCGACCGTATCGATATCGGAGTGCAAATATCGCACCCGTACGCCGTGCTCGGACAAATAATCGGTCAGGTCCTCGGACATACGTTTGGTCAACGTGGTGACCAGCACCCGCTCCTGGACGGCCACGCGAAGCTTGATTTCCCCCAGCAGATCGTCAACCTGTGTGATCGCGGGCCGCACCTCGACCTCCGGGTCCACCAGGCCAGTCGGCCTCACCACCTGCTCGACGACGTTATCCGCGTGCTCTTGTTCGTAGGCGGCCGGCGTGGCCGAGACGAACACACATTGACGCATGCGCTCCTCGAATTCCTCTAGCTTGAGTGGCCGGTTATCCAGCGCCGAAGGCAAACGAAAACCGTACTGAACCAGCGTTTCTTTACGAGCCCGGTCGCCGCGGTACATGCCACCCAACTGCCCGATGGTGACGTGGCTTTCGTCAATAAACATGAGTGCGTCGGGCGGCAGGTAATCGATCAGGGTTGGCGGCGGTTCGCCGGCCGCCGCGCCTGACAAATGGCGGGAATAGTTTTCGATACCCTTGCAAAATCCGAGCTCTTGCAACATCTCCAGATCGAAGCGCGTTCGTTGCTCAAGCCGCTGCGTTTCAACCAGCCTGCCTTCCGTGGTCAAGAACTTCAGACGCTCGCGCAGTTCTTCTTTGATGGTCTCGATAGCGCGAAGCACGGTGTCGCGCGGCGTCACATAGTGAGACCCCGGATACACCGTGAAACGCGGCACCTTTTGGCGTACGCGGCCCGTCAGGGGATCAAACAGTTCCAGTGTTTCGACTTCGTCGTCGAACAGGGACAGGCGCAGGGCAAGCTCCGGGCTTTCCGCCGGGAAGATATCGACCGTCTCGCCGCGCACCCGAAACGTGCCACGCGTGAAGTCCGCGTCGTTGCGCGTGTATTGCATGGCCACCAGTCGCGCCAGTATTTCGCGCCGCGAAATGCGATCGCCGGCACGCAGAACCAGCACCATGGCATGGTAGTCGCCAGGATTGCCAATACCGTAGATGCACGACACGGTGCCCACGATAATAGTGTCGCGGCGCTCCAGCAGGCTCTTGGTCGCCGACAATCGCATCTGCTCGATATGTTCGTTGATCGACGAGTCTTTTTCGATAAACAGGTCGCGGGTCGGGACGTAGGCTTCGGGCTGGTAGTAATCGTAGTACGACACAAAGTACTCGACCGCGTTCTTGGGAAAGAACTCACGCATCTCGGCATATAACTGTGCGGCCAGCGTCTTGTTGGGCGCCAACACCAGGGCGGGTCGACCTAGTTCGGCAATGATATTAGCCATGGTGTAGGTCTTGCCAGACCCAGTGACCCCCAGCAATGTCTGGCACATCAGGCCATCCCGAATGCCCTCGCGCAGGCCCGCGATCGCGGCAGGTTGGTCGCCTGCGGGCGGGTACGGCTGGTACAAGTGAAAGGGGCTGTCGGGGAAATCGACGAATCCAGGGGCTGTCATGCTAGACTGTTTCAGGGTAAACCCCCCATTATCCACAGCAGTGCCTTCTGAGTCTATCTACCGTTAGCGAATCCTCATGAGCTCTCTTTTCGATTCCGTCGAACTTGCGCCGCGCGACCCCATCCTGGGGCTGAACGAACAATACAACGCCGATACCCGTCCCGGTAAAGTCAATCTGGGCGTGGGCGTGTATTACGATGACGACGGTCGCATCCCCCTGCTGGCCGCAGTACGCCAGGCCGAAATGGCGCGCATCGAAGCCGCCGCCGCTCGCGGCTACCTGCCCATCGAGGGCATCGCCGGCTACAACAAGGGCGCCCAAGCGCTGCTGCTGGGTGCTGACTCAACGCTGGCCGCGCAAGGCCGCGTGCTGACCGCCCAGGCCCTGGGCGGTACCGGCGCGCTGAAAATCGGCGCCGATTTTCTGCACCAGCTACTGCCCCAATCCAAGGTGCTGATCAGCAACCCTAGCTGGGAAAACCATCGTGCGTTGTTCGAGCGTGCCGGTTTCCCGGTCGACACCTACGCCTATTACGACGCCGCCACACACGGCCTGGACTTCCAGGGCATGCTGGCCTCGTTGCAGGCCGCGCCTGAACAAACCATCGTGGTGCTGCACGCGTGCTGCCACAACCCCACCGGCGTGGATCCTACTGCCGAGCAATGGGAACAAATCGCCCAGGTGGTCAAGACCCGCAACCTGGTGCCTTTCCTGGACATCGCTTACCAAGGCTTTGGCGCCGGCTTGCAAGAAGACGCCTCCGTGGTGCGTCTGTTTGCCGATCTGGGCCTGACCATGCTGATCAGTTCGTCGTTCTCCAAGTCGTTCTCGCTCTATGGCGAACGCGTCGGCGCCTTGACTGTCGTGGCAGGCAGCCAAGACGAATCCAAGCGCGTCCTGAGCCAACTCAAGCGCGTGATCCGCACTAACTACTCCAACCCGCCCACGCACGGTGGCACGGTGGTGTCTTCAGTGCTCAACACGCCCGAACTCTACACCCTGTGGGAACAAGAGCTGGCCGGAATGCGTGACCGCATTCGCCTGATGCGCCAACAACTGGTCGAAAAGATCAAGGCCGCGGGCGCTACGCAGGACTTTAGCTTTGTGCTGCAACAGCGTGGCATGTTCTCGTACTCGGGTCTGACCTCGGCCCAGGTCGATGTGCTGCGCGAGGAACACGGCATCTACGCCGTATCCAGCGGCCGTATCTGCGTGGCGGCTCTCAACAGCCACAACATCGAGATCGTGGCCAAAGCGATCGCCGCCGTCATCAAGTAAGCAAGACCTGAAGACAAGGCAATAAAACGCGCACGGTTCGCGCGAAATCAGGGGCCCCGACGCCAGGACGGGCCCCTTTTTTCGTTCGGACCCTGCGTTGTTCTGTCTGGTGTTGTGCTGCCTGGTGTTGCCCACGCTCCATCCCGCCAGGCTTTGTTTTGTCAAAGCCACTGCCGTATTTACGCTGGACAGGTTTGTCATAACCCGACTTGCTTTTTTTTGCAGGGTCGTCCAGAATTGATGCTGTATATTCATACAGTCAAAAGCGGATTATTGCCATGGCTAGCAAACTCACCGAACGCCAACAGGAAATTTTGAACCTCATCCGGCAAACGGTGGCACGTACCGGTTTTCCCCCTACCCGCGCAGAAATTGCCCGGGCATTGGGCTTTCGTTCCCCCAATGCCGCCGAGGATCACCTCAAAGCCCTGGCCCGCAAAGGGGCGATCGAATTGACAGCTGGCGCATCCCGCGGCATTCGTCTGGTCGAAAGCGCCGATACGGCCGCGACGACCTCCCTGGCTTCCCGGGACAACGCCAGTTCGTCCTCGATAGCGAGTTTTGCGGATGCCATGGGCCGGCTTTTGCTTCCCCTGGTAGGCCGTGTCGCCGCTGGCAGCCCTATTCTGGCAGCGGAGCACGTTGAACGCGAGGTCGGCGTCGATCCCGGCCTGTTCGCCCAAACGCCCGATTATTTGCTCAAAGTCCGCGGCATGAGCATGCGTGATGCCGGCATCCTCGAGGGCGATCTACTTGCCGTCAAACGCGCCAGCGAAGCCCGCAATGGCCAGATCGTTGTGGCCCGCCTGGGTGACGACGTCACCGTCAAACGGCTGCAGCATCGCAAGGGCCATATCGAGCTGCTGCCCGAAAATCCGGATTTCTCTCCCATCCTGGTCGATGGTACCCAAGAGTTCGCGCTGGAAGGTATTGCGGTGGGCCTGATTCGCACGCAGGCGCTGCATTAAGGAAAAAAGACCAAGGGTCTGAGCTGACGCAGTCAGCTCACCCTTCCCCTAATGGAGCCTTACTGGCCTAAAAAAATGGCGCCCCGATGAAACCATCGAGGCGCTATTTTTGTTGCCGCGCCCCGAAGGGCACAGCATGGTCATGCTGACTTAGTGCTTGAACATCGGATCACCCGGCACAGCCGACTCGGCTGGCTTGGCGACCAGAGGTTCTTTGGGGGTCTCGTCGTCGGCCAGCGGCTCGGGATAGCGTTCCAGAGCGAGCTCAAGAACTCTGTCAATCCACCGTACCGGCACGATCTCGAGGTGGTTTTTGACGCTATCCGGGATTTCTGCCAGATCTTTGACGTTTTCCTCGGGGATCAGCACCATCTTGATGCCGCCACGATGCGCCGCCAGCAGTTTTTCCTTGAGGCCACCAATCGGCAGTACCTCGCCGCGCAGGGTGATTTCCCCTGTCATTGCGACATCGGCACGTACGGGAATGCGCGACAAAGCCGAGACCATGGCGGTCGTGATGGCGATACCTGCAGACGGACCGTCCTTGGGTGTGGCGCCTTCGGGGACGTGAACGTGCATGTCGTGCTTTTCGAACACGCTGTCCGTGAAACCCAGACGGCGTGCACGGGAACGCACCACGGTGCGAGCCGCTTCGACTGACTCTTTCATCACATCGCCCAGCGAACCGGTACGCTGGATAACGCCCTTGCCGGGCATGTCGGCGACTTCGATCGTGAGCAGATCACCCCCGACTTCGGTCCAGGCCAAGCCCGTCACTTGACCGACCTGGTTGTCCTTTTCGGCCATGCCGAAGCTGTAGCGCCGCACACCCAGGTATTTGCTGAGGTTCTCGGCATCGACCTTGACGGGCTCAGTTTGCGGTACAACGGCTTTGCCATCCGCCTTGGCCTTATCGGCCTGCGCCAACATTTCTTTCACGACCTTGCGGCAGATCTTGCCGGCTTCGCGTTCCAGCGCACGCACGCCGGCCTCGCGGGTGTAGTAACGCACGATATCGCGCAGGGCCGAATCATCGACCACGAGCTCGGTTTCTTTGACGCCATTGTTTTTCATCAGCTTGGGCAGCAGATGGTCGCGAGCGATATGGATTTTTTCGTCTTCGGTGTAACCCGACAGGCGAATGACTTCCATACGATCCAGCAACGCCGGCGGAATGTTTAGCGTGTTGCTGGTGGCCACAAACATGACGTCCGACAAATCAAAGTCGACTTCGATGTAGTGATCCTGGAACGTGTGGTTTTGTTCGGGATCAAGAACCTCGAGCAACGCCGATGCCGGATCACCACGGAAGTCCATGCCCAGCTTGTCGATTTCATCAAGCAGGAACAAGGGGTTGCGCACGCCCACCTTGCTCATGTTTTGCACGATCTTGCCTGGCATGGAACCAATGTAGGTGCGGCGATGGCCACGGATTTCGGCTTCGTCGCGCACGCCGCCCAGCGCCATACGCACGAACTTGCGGTTCGTGGCACGCGCGATGGACTGGCCGAGCGAGGTCTTGCCGACACCCGGAGGGCCAACCAGGCAAAGAATCGGCGCCTTGACCTTGTCGACACGCTGCTGCACCGCGAGATACTCGACGATGCGTTCTTTGACTTTTTCCAGCCCGTAATGATCGTTGTCCAGCACAGACTCGGCATTACCGATGGAGTTGTTGATCTTGCTCTTTCTCTTCCAGGGGAGGTTGATGAGCGTATCGATGTAGTTGCGCACCACCGTGGCTTCGGCGGACATCGGCGACATGAGCTTGAGCTTTTTGAGCTCGGCATCGGCCTTCTTGCGCGCATCCTTGGGCATGTGCGCAGCGATGATTTTCTTTTCGAGCTCTTCGATATCCGCGCCTTCTTCGCCCTCGCCCAGCTCTTTCTGGATGGCCTTTACCTGTTCGTTCAGATAATAGTCGCGCTGGCTTTTCTCCATCTGCTTTTTGACGCGGCCACGGATACGCTTTTCGACCTGGAGAATGTCGATCTCGGTTTCCAGTTGCGTCAGCAGGCCTTCGAGGCGCTGAGAGGTACCCAACACCTCCAGCATCGTCTGCTTTTGCTCGAGCTTGAGCGGCAAATGCGCAGCGATGGTATCGGCCAATCGGCCAGCATCATCAATACCGCCCAGCGAGGTCAGAATCTCGGGCGGGATTTTCTTGTTGAGTTTGACGTACTGCTCGAACTGGGCCACGATCGCGCGGCGCAGGGCTTCGGTTTCAGAGCTTTGGGCGGCATCGAGTTCGACCGGGGTGACCTGGCACACGAAGTGTGTTTCAGCGTCATCGATGGAGTCTATGCGCGCGCGTTGCGTGCCCTCGACCAACACCTTCACGGTGCCGTCAGGCAGCTTCAACATTTGCAAAATACTGGCCACGCAGCCGATTTCGTAGACGTCTTCGGGCGTAGGGTCGTCTTTGCCGGCGGATTTTTGTGCCACCAACATGATGCTTTTGCCCGACTCCATGGCGACTTCGAGTGCCTTGATTGAGCGAGGGCGGCCCACAAATAGCGGAATAACCATATGCGGGAACACCACCACGTCACGCAACGGCAGCAGCGGCAGATCGATGGGTTCGGACGGCAGGGTCTGACTGGCAGACATAGAGGATTCCTTCATTTGACTCGGCGTAGTAAAGACGGGACATCAGGCAAGCCCGACAATCCACATTCGTTACGTTTGATATGGGAACAATAGCCGAAAATTCAAGTGGCCGTCGTCCGTGCAATCCCCAAAATGCAAAAAAACCCGTTACGAAACGGGTCTTTTTGCAGTTTTTTTGCGTTATTTAACGAAATCGTCAAGCAGCGGCGCCTCGTACTCGGGGTTGTTGGGCAGGCTTTTCGGAGGAGGAAGCGTCGTCAGCATAGATCAGCAAAGGCTTGCCATCGCCGTCGATGCCATTCTCGTCCAGCACGACGCGGCTGACATTACCCTGCGAGGGCAAGTCGTACATCGTGTCCAGCAGTGCACCTTCAATGATAGAGCGCAGGCCCCGGGCACCCGTCTTGCGCTTGAGTGCCTTGCGAGCGATGGCTTTGAGCGCGCCCGAACGCACGTCGAGCTCGGCCCCTTCCATGGCAAACAGCTTTTGGAACTGTTTGATCAAGGAATTCTTGGGCTCGGTCAGGATTTGAACCAACGCAGCTTCGTCTAGCTCGTCCAGCGTGGCGACCACAGGCAGACGGCCGACCAGCTCGGGGATAAGACCGAATTTGATCAGGTCTTCGGGCTCGACTTCGCTGAACAATTCGCCCACGCCGCGCTCGGACTTGGCCCGCACCGATGCCGAAAAGCCGATGCCGGATTTCTCGGTACGGTCGCGAATGACCTTTTCCAGACCGTCAAATGCCCCACCCACGATAAACAGGATGTTGGTGGTGTCGACCTGGACGAAATCCTGGTTGGGATGCTTGCGGCCACCCTGCGGCGGCACGGATGCGACCGTGCCTTCGATGAGCTTGAGCAGCGCCTGCTGCACGCCCTCGCCCGAAACATCACGGGTGATGGAGGGGTTGTCGGACTTGCGCGAGATCTTGTCGATTTCGTCGATATAGATGATGGCGCGCTGAGCCTTGTCGACCTCGTAGTTGCAGTTCTGCAGCAGTTTCTGGATGATATTTTCGACGTCTTCGCCCACATAACCGGCTTCGGTCAGGGTGGTGGCGTCGGCCATCACAAACGGCACATTGAGCATGCGCGCCAGAGTCTGGGCCAACAGCGTCTTGCCCGAACCCGTAGGCCCGATAAGCATGATGTTGCTCTTGGAGAGCTCTACCTCGTCACCTTTGATTTCGCCATGGCGAATGCGCTTGTAATGGTTGTAGACAGCCACCGCCAACATGCGTTTGGGCGAGGTCTGGCCAATGACGTATTGGTCCAGGAATGTCTTGATTTCTGCCGGCGTGGGTAGCTCGGACTTGATAGCCGCGCGCGCGGTCGCCTGCGCTTCTTCGCGGATGATGTCATTGCAGAGGTCGATGCACTCGTCGCAAATGAACACCGATGGCCCCGCGATAAGCTTGCGGACTTCGTGCTGGCTCTTGTTGCAGAATGAACAATGCAGCACTTTGGCGTCGGCCGATCCCTTTTTGTCAGGCATATGTGTTTCGTATCTCTGGTGAGAATGCGCCTGCCACGAGGGGCCTGGCGCATTCAACGCTTACTTGGACGTGACGGCACCGCATCAGGCCCCGGGTGCTTCGTGAGCCTAGCCCTCGGAGCGGGATGCGAGAACCTTGTCCACCAAACCATACGATACCGCATCTTCGGCCGACATGAAGTTGTCACGTTCGGTATCGATCTCGATGCGTTCGACGGGTTGACCGGTATTTTCGGCCAAAATGCGGTTCAGGCGCTCGCGCAGATCAAGGATTTCGCGGGCCTGGATCTGAATATCCGAAGCCTGACCTTGAGCACCGCCCGACGGCTGATGAATCATGATACGCGAGTTGGGCAAGCTGAAGCGCTTGCCTTTCTTGCCTGCAGACAACAGGAAAGCGCCCATGCTGGCAGCCAGACCCGTGCACAAGGTAGAGACATCAGGTTTGACGAACTGCATGGTGTCGAAAATGGCCATCCCGGCGTACACAGACCCGCCAGGCGAGTTGATGTACAGCGAGATGTCCTTATCGGGGTTTTCCGACTCCAGGAACAGCAACTGCGCCACAATCAGGTTGGCCGTATTGTCATTGACTGGGCCCACCAGGAAGATCAGGCGCTCGCGCAGCAAGCGCGAATAGATGTCATAGGCACGCTCACCGCGCCCAGACTGCTCGATGACCATGGGGATATAACCCAGGCCAGTGGGCGTGACCGAAGCCCCGCCGTTCATTGCTGCATAGAAATCGGTAAACCGCTGCATACGTTACGCCATCCCCATCAACTGATCGAAAGGTACTTGCTCTTCGGTGACTTTGGCTTGATCGAGTACGTGCTGCACGACGTTGTCTTCGAGCACGATGGCTTCGATTTCAGCGCGACGCTGACGGTCAGTCAGGTAGTAGCTGATCACCTGAGCAGGTTGCTCGTAGTTTTGTGCAAACTCTTCGATGCGGGCACGCACCTGTTCGGGCTTGGCTTGCAATTGGGCTTGCTTGACCAGTTCGGAAACCAGCAGGCCCAGACGCACGCGACGCTCGGATTCGGTAGAGAAGGTTTCGGCCGGGATAGGCACGGAGTCCGCATTGGGAATGCCACGCTGTTTGAGCTCTTCGCGGGCAGCCTGGACGCGACTTTCGACGTCACTGTCGACCAGGGCCTTGGGCACGTCAAACTGACCGGCTTCGACCAGGGCGTCCATGACGCTGGCTTTGGTGCGGCCTTGCGAACGGGCTTTGACTTCGCGCTCGATATTGGTGCGGATGTCGGCCTTGAGCTTTTCCACGTCGCCTTCGGCCTGACCCAGCGCCTTGGCGAACTCAGTGTCGACTTCGGGCAACACGCCTTCGGCGACTTCTTTGACGGTGATGGTGAACTCGGCCGTTTTACCAGCGACTTCTTTGCCTTGGTAGTCTTCGGGAAAGCTGAGCGGGAACACTTTGGTTTCGCCAGCCTTCAAGCCTTTGGCTGCGGCTTCGAACTCGGGCAGCATGCGGCCCTGGCCCAACACAAAGGGAAAGTCTTCGGCTTTGCCGCCATCGAAAGGCACACCATCGATCGTGCCTACAAAATCCAGCGTGACGCGGTCGCCGTCTTCGGCAGCACGGTCTTCGCGGGCTTCGTAATTGGCACGCTGCTTGCGCAGCACATCAAGGGTTTGCTGGACTTCGGCGTCAGAGACGGCAGTGCCGTAACGGGTCACTGCCAACGTCGCGAGGTCGGGCGCGGAGACTTCGGGATAAACCTCGAAGGTAGCCGTGAAAGCCAGCGTATCGTCAGCAACGCCTTCGGTCTTGGGTTCAAGCGTGGGCGCACCAGCCACACGGAGCTTGGCACCGTCGATAGCTTGTTCGAAAGCGCGGCCGACCTGGCCATTGATCACGTCGTAGCGGATGCCGGGGCCATGGCTACGCTCAAGCATCGCGAGCGGCGCCTTGCCAGGACGGAATCCAGGAACTTTGGCCGAACGGGCGACGCGTTTCAATTGCGCCTGGACTTCCTTTTCGACGTCGGCCACAGAAACCGACAGGTCTACGCGGCGTTCCAGGCCAGAGAGGGTTTCAACCACAGGCTGCATCAAAATTTATCCGAGAAATGAGTGAACGAACAGGGAAACCGGGCATTTTACCGGAAAGTTAAAAGCCACTGGAAAAACAGGCTGGCGCGCCGGGAAATCCTCGTCCGGGCCAGCATGCCGGCACCCCAAAAAACCCCACGCTGCGCCTTCGGCTTGCTGTCCACCTCGCGGCGGGCAGGCCACTCGGATTCGCCAAGGGCGCTTTTTGCCTTGAGGCCGCGCGGCGGTAAAAATACGTGCGCTGTGTCCCCTTGGGGCAGACAGCAAAACGCTCCCGATGACAACAAGCCAATCGGGAGCGCGACAGGCCTAAGCCCGTGTCAGGTCGGTCAGGCCGCGACGGTGATGTTCTTGGCGCTAGGACCCTTAGGGCCCTGGCCGACTTCGAACGTCACACGCTGATTTTCCTGCAGGGATTTGTAACCATCGCTGCGGATTTCCGAGTAATGCGCGAAAAGATCTTTGCTGCCGTCATCGGGCGTGATGAAACCGTAGCCCTTTTCCGAGTTAAACCACTTAACGATACCTGTTGCCATGAGTGTGTCCTTCACCTTCTAGTAGCGATAATTCGCGGGAGCGCCAGATGATCAAGGAGAGGCAACTACTGGGTACCATGACGGCGACAGGAATAACAACCGCGTCGCTTGAAAATCTCGCGCGTCCAGTGTAGAGGCCTGTTTGCAGTACGTCAAACTTTGCAAATCGACACATCAAGATAAATGCATCATTTTCAGAGTAGCGACGCATCATTTTGAAACAATCCTGACGTAAAAAAAGCCCCGAAAGGGGCTTTTTCGTCGAGCTCTGTTTTATTTACAGAACTTCGATTTTCGTCGCTTGAGGACCCTTGGGACCATTAGCCGTCACGAAACTGACGCGTTGGTTCTCTTCCAGCGACTTGAAGCCGTTAGCCTGGATTTCAGAGAAGTGCGCGAACAGATCTTTGCCACCCGCTTCGGGGGTGATAAAGCCGTAGCCTTTTTCCGAGTTGAACCACTTAACAACGCCGGTTTCCATACTGTATTTCCTAAAGATAATTTGAGCAAAAACGCCCGGGGGTCACGAATCAGTCAAGAAGGGGACAGTAGAACAATAACGCCGGCCGAAAAGGCTCTGCACTGAACGAAAATCACAACGCTTGAGATCGTGTGCCGTCACTATCGTCAGGTTCCCCGAACAAGTCAACAAAATCCTAAAGAATGCGTACCAATATTGCAACAAAGCGCAACGTCTGCGCGGCAAATCGGGAACTATTTTCAGTAGAAACTGTCGCTCGCCTTATTCCTATGATCAGAGCACGACTATCAAGGCACTATGGGTAGCCCAAGCAGGTCAAGCGCCGCGTTATAGGCATCCTCGTCGGCGCACAGAAACACAGCAACATCGCCAGGATTGAGGTTTTCGAGCACTTGGTCGATGTGCTCTTGTGCGGTGTCTATCTCGTCGACGGCAGCGACATGAATTTCCGCGCCGGCATCCACTTTTTCTGTGGGCACGATATCGGCGATGGCTTCGAGATCAACGATGCCCGTGACCACATAAGCGTCGATACGCTCCCCATCCAGCGTGGTTTGCAGGGCGACGCCGCCGGGAACGTCGGCGACCTTGATACTGGTGATATCCATAATGCGTGCTCCTTTTGGTGCTTTTGGTGCGCGGGACGGGACTATAACAGCCCTACGAAGACCGTACTGCCATCACACGGCTGATGTATGGTTCTATTTGAAACCAACCCGATAGAGGACCTGACCATGCAACGCGATTTTGATCTCGTGGTAACCATTCTGGGCGAATTACGCGACGCGGATACCGCCGCGCTATCTCAGGATGAAATCGAAGCCGCCGTCCAGGCGAGCGCACCGGAGACATCCTCCGCGTCGTTAATCGCGCATCATCTGGATATTTTGGCCGATGCAGGCCTGATCACATCGGTCCCCTCTCTGGACAGCAACGATACGGATGCGTATTGGCGGCTGACCTGGAAGGGGCACGACGCGCTGGAGCAAGAAGAGGAAGACGCGGATGAGGACGAAGACGACGAGGATGAAGACGATTAACTGAAGACGATTAACGTCGTCGACCGGTTCACCTCGTCACGACGTTTGCTTGCTTGACCCGGAACGGGCCTGCCGCTCGCGCAAGACGCGGCGGGCCACGAGCGTGGCGGCCGTACCGATCACCATCGAAAACATGAATGCGGCGATGCCCAACAGGGCCACCATGTCGCCTGCCCCCACCTGCGTCGCACAATAGGCCACCACAGCCAGCACCACCACCGACTGCACCGCGACCCCGATCAGGCTATGAACTGCGCGGGCACAGCGCCCCAGCAGTGCGCCACCCACCAGGGCGGCGAACACCACAATAGCCATACCCCAAAAAATGGATTCGTAAACTTGCAATGGGTTCGCGTATCTAATGAACTCGATGGCGGCCAGAATAGCATGTGACGACAGGCTGCAGCCGCGCGCTTGCTAGAATCGCGCTCCCGTTGTTTTCTTACGTATTCCTGAACAAACATGATTCCCTCCGCTCAGCCTCCCCGTCCATTGCGTCCTCTGTCCGCGCTCATTTTTAGCTCTCGCTGGCTACAACTCCCCCTCTATCTCGGCCTGATCCTCGCTCAGGGCGTCTATGTCGTGCTGTTTCTCAAGGAACTCTGGCACCTGATCTCGCACGCTTCCAGCTTTGGCGAACTGGAAATCATGCTGATCGTGTTGGGCCTCATCGACGTCGTCATGATTTCCAATCTACTCGTCATGGTGATCGTGGGCGGATACGAGACCTTTGTCTCGCGCCTGAACCTGGAGAATCATCCCGACAGCCCGGAATGGCTCAGCCACGTCAATGCCAGCGTACTCAAGGTCAAATTGGCCATGGCGATCATCGGAATTTCATCGATTCACCTGCTCCGTACGTTTATCGAGGCAGGCGACATCGGCGCCCCCAATGCGCGCGTCACGGAAACCGGGGTCATGTGGCAGACCATCATCCACGTCACGTTCATTTTGTCGGCAATGGGCATCGCCTATGTAGACAAATTGCTAGCGGGCACGGTCAAGGCACACTGAGCGCTGCAACCGTTGCTGATAAATGCTTTTCCTCGCTTATGGGGAAGCGGCCGGGGAAGAGTCGAAAAGAAAATCCCCCAAACACGTAATGTCAGGGGGATATGCAGATAACGTAGCGATTGGACGGGAAAGGCTATTCGCACCTACTCGCCACGAAGCGNCTGGCCGCTTGCGCTGGCCAGACGGGGCGCGTGACTTGTTGAGCCTGCTCGCCGTTGTAGCGTACCTCTATTTTTTCTGCTGCAAGCTCTGTTTCAGGCCGGTTTGCTCGGCCGCGATGCGCGAGGCGTTCAGCTTGGCCGCAATCACTTCCTTAAATTCGCTGGGTGAATTCCCGGTGGGTATGAATCCCATCGATTCGAATTTCGAGCCCAGTGCCGGGTCTTGTAACACCTCTTGCACGGCTGCGTTGATTTCGGTCTTCAGTTGCTCGGGCATTCCTTTGGGACCGACCACCCCGTAAAAGAAGGTGCTTTCTAGGCCGGGAATGCTTTCGGACAGCGTCGGCACGTCGGGTAGCCCCGGCCAACGCTTGGCCGAGCCCACCGCCAGAATCCGAACGCCGTGACTCTTGATAAACGGCAGCGCTGCGCCCAGTGGCAGTACCAGGGCATCACTGTGACCCGCCACCACGTCCGTCAGAGCGGGGCCGGTGCTCGCGTAGCCAATGATGGCGTTCTTGATACCGGCCGCAGCCTCGATACGCAGGCTGTCCAAGTGCATGCCACCGCCGGCGACGACGGCAAAGTTCACTTTACCGGGATTCTGTTTCGCGTATGTCACGAACTCGCTGAAGCTTTTGACAGGCAGCGACGGGTTCACCACCAGCACCGTGCCGCCTGCAGCAAGCTGGCTGATATGGTCAAAATCCTTCACCAGGTCGTAATCCAGGTCATCGCGCACAGCCGCGTTGCCTACGTCTGAATCCGTCCAGATGCCCAACGTATAGCCGTCGGGTGCAGCAGCCTTCAGGTCACGGATGCCGATCACGCCGGTTCCGCCCGGCCGGTTTCTGACAATGACTTGTTGACCCCATTTGCGAGACAGCACATCCGCTACGCTGCGTGCCACGATATCGGTACCGCCACCCGGCGCGTATCCCACAATAAAGGTAACGGGGCGCGCGGGAAACTGACTGGCATGTGCGCCTGGCGCGAACGTCAGCAAAACCGACCATATACCCACAGACAAGCTGGCTAGCAATTTCATTTCGGTTCCCTCCTCAGGGTAGCTACCGGCTGTGCGTCCGCCTTATGCCTTGCGGTAAGAACGAGCCCGTGGAACGACTATACAAAAGAACACATAAAATGCAAAGAAAATAATTGTCTTCTATAGAAGACTATATTTATTGAAAATAGCAAATAGCAGTCTGTCCAGATGCAGCCCGGTACAGCGGAATCAAAGCTTGCTTCGGAGAGACGCGTCGTCGCTAGCCACGGGGTAGCGACACAATCTATGGCCGTTCTTTTTGTCTTCTATAGACGACAATAGATATCCATTGCAAACAATGGATGTGTCAATTACCATGATTGCCGTAGACCCGTCCCGGGCTCAGGCACGGCGGCCGCCTCGCTCGTACTGCATCCGACGTTGCAGCCGAGCCGAGGTGCCACCAACAGGAGAAGAGATGTCCGAAGTCACCCCAAGCAACTCAGATGGGCAGGCCGCGCGTGAACAAGTCGACGTTCTGGTCGTCGGTGCAGGATTTGGCGGCCTTTACGCCATGTACCGGATGCGGGCGCTGGGCCTGCGTGTCAGATGCATTGAGGCGGCCGACGGCGTGGGCGGCACATGGTTCTGGAATCGCTATCCCGGCGCACGCTGCGATGTCGAAAGCCTGGATTATTCCTATTCGTTCTCGAACGAACTGCAGCAGGAATGGCGCTGGTCGCACCGTTACGCCGAGCAGCCTGAGATCCTGGCGTACCTGAACCACGTCGCCGACCGATTCGAGCTGCGGCCCCATATCCGTTTCGAAACACGGGTGACTGCCATGCAGTACGACGCTGAACGCGCCACATGGGTCGCGTACACAAACCACGGCCCCCGGGTCGAAGCCCGCTTCGCCATCATGGCAAGCGGTAATCTGTCAGCGCCGCGCATTCCTGATTTCCCCGGCATCGAACGCTTCAATGGGGAATGGCATCATTCGGCCCGCTGGCCGAAGGATGGCGTGGACTTCAGCGGTAAGCGCGTGGCCTTGATCGGTACCGGCGCGACGGGTGTACAGATGCTGCCCAAGATTGCCGCCCAGGCCAGCATGGTCACGGTCTTCCAGCGCACCGCGAATTTCAGTGTTCCAGCGCGCAATTACCCCATGCCCGAAGACGAAGAGCGTGAACAAAAGGCGCATTATCCCGCGCTGCGCAAGGCCGCGCGTCTGCAAAATTCCGGTATGTCGCGCGTGCCAATTCCCACCCGGTCGGCGCTCGAGCTTTCGGACGATGAAAGGCTACGGGTCTACGAAGCGCTGTGGCAAAAAGGTGGCAGCGCCCGCATGATGGGCGCCTTTACCGACCTTATGCGCAATGCGGCGGCAAACGAGACACTCGCCTCGTTCGTGCGCGAGAAAATCCGCTCTATCGTGAAAGACCCGGCCAAGCGTGAGATTCTCACTCCGTGTGACCACCCCATTGGATCACGACGGCTTTGTGTCGATACCGACTACTACGAGACCTTCAACCGCGATAACGTGGCATTGGTCGACGCCCGCCGCACACCTATACAAGAAATCACCGAGCGCGGGGTACGCACTACAGATGCCGAGTACGAGGTTGACGCCATCGCCTTCGCCACCGGTTTCGACGCCATGACGGGTGCGCTGAATGAAGTGTCGATTACTGGACGCGACGGCATCCGCCTGCGCGACAAGTGGGCGGCTGGGCCGGCCACCTACCTGGGCCTGATGGTGCACGGCTTTCCGAATCTGTTCATTGTCACCGGCCCCGGCAGCCCATCGGTCAAGGCAAACATGGTTACCGCCATCGAGCAGCACCTGGAATGGATCTCGGACTGCCTGACCTATCTTGATGAACACAACCTCGCCACCATCGAGCCCACCGCCGATGCCGAGGACCGATGGGTGGAGCACGTCAACGAGGTCGCCAACGGTACGCTATTCCCCAAGGCGACCAATTCCTGGTATGTGGGCGCCAATATTCCCGGCAAGCCGCGCGTCTTCATGCCTTATGTCGCGGGTCTGCCTGCGTATATCAAGATCTGCGACGAGGTGGCCGCGGATGGCTACCGCGGCTTCGAGTTGCAGAAGGCCCTGTGCCTCGTCACCGGACACTCCTGAAGGAAAATCATGAGTACCCAAAGCGTGTTTGTAGTAGGAGGCGCGTCCGGGATCGGCCTGGAAGCGGCACGATATTTCGTTGATCAAGGTGTGGCCACCACCATCGTCGATGTCGACGACGCCAAGTTGCGGCAAGCCGAACGCGCTCTGGCCCGACCTGGAGCCCGCCTGTTGGCGCTGGCGGCAGACGTCCGAGACCGTGCCAGCGTGGATCAGGCGTTCGCCACGGGAGCAGCCCGCCACGGGGATATCGACGCGTTGATATATACCGCGGGCGTGCTGCTTCCGGCCACGTTGGCCGACATGACCGAGTCCGATTACGATCTGACTTTCGATGTGAACACCAAGGGCTTCTGGCGATGCGTACAGGCCGCGATGCCACGCTTTGCCGGGCAGGGCGGATCGATCGTGGCGGTGTCTTCGTCGTCGGGACAACGTCCGAAGGCCGGCAACGGCGCCTATGCGGCATCCAAGGTGGCACTACAGTTCCTGGTCCGCGCGTTGGCTCTGGAAACTGCCCCTCGCCAAATCCGGGTCAATTGCGTATGTCCCAGCATGCTCAAGACACCATTGACCGACAAGCTGCTGGCCGATCCCACCCGAGGCAGCTTCCCGTTGTCCGCGACCACGCCGCTGGGTCGGCTCTGCACCGAAGCCGATGTGGTGCAAGCCATTGCGTTCTTGTGTACGCCCCAGGCAGCGTTCATTACGGGCACGGCGATCGCAGTGGACGGTGGCGCCACAGCGGGCGTGCCCTTGAAACCTTGATGTCGGCCCGGTCATCCACACCGCCCTAGCCGCAGAACATAGGCGGTAGACAGGCAAGACGATATGTCTGTCTAAGGTATTATTGATTTCAACTAGAACACAGCAGTTCTCTCACGGAAACAACAATATCCTTGGCTATCGCTGTGACCAGCAGCAACCGGCCGTCATTGGGGACCTTTCATTTTGACTACTGAGCACAAGGCTGAGCCGCAATCGAACAAGCCTAATAGACCTGCAAAGACCCGACGCGGAGACACGACCGAAAAAGTCGTAGGCAAACCGGTAGGCGCCATCATCTCCGGACTGGCCGTGCTGCGCGCCCTGCATCGAGCACAGCGCCCCCAACGAGCCAGCGAAATCGCCCGGGAAACCGGCCAGCATCGCGGAACGGCGTTCAATATTCTTCGAACGCTGCAGCGCGAAGGCATGGTGGCATACAACGAACGCGACCAGACCTACAGCATAGGAATCATGATGCTTGAACTGGCCCACGGCGTGCTGCGCACCAGCGGACTGCTCGATGTCATCAGGCCCGAAATGTTCTCGCTGGCTGAACGCGTGGGCGTAACGGTTGCATTGGCGAAAGTCGAAAAAAGCTACGACCTCGTCTTGCTCGATTTCGTAGGTGGCGGTTTTCGTGTCGACAGCTATTTCAGCGTCGGCCGCCGATCACCCCGATTTTCCGGCGCATCGGGATTGGTCATGGCGGCGTTCTCCGGGGCGTCCCCAGAATTCATCGAAGCAGAATTCGACCAGACGGAATGGTTCAGGCGCCCTACGTTCGAAGAGTATGTCGAACGTCTGCACGCCACGCGCGAACGCGGGTTCGCACTGGATCAGGGCAACAGGCGTAGTGGGCTGACGCAGATTGCGGTGCCGATCTTCTCGCAGGAAGGGCCGTTGGCGCTGGTGCTGACCGCGGCGAATTTCAGCTACACGATGAATGATCAGAAAATTGCCGAAGTCGCGGAAGCGATGTTGGCGTTTGCCGACCGCATGTCGCCCGAGCTTGGCCGCCTTCGGCTCGATTAGCTCATCGGCTTGAGCCGCTGCAATCACCAGACTGGGCCGGCCGCCGAGATGCCGGCGTAGCGCAGACCCGCTTCGAGGCAGGCCCCAGACGATTACCAGCGTTCAGCGGGCTCAGGCAACGCCAATGCCTGGCGCAGCGCCGCGCACATCTGGTGGAACTCAGTATCGACCGCCGCGCTTAGCCGGCGCGCCCGCAAAAAGCCGTGGATCATGCCGGTGCCGACGCTCACCTGTACCGGGTTGCCCGCGGCGCGGAGTTTTTCGGCGTAGCGCTTGCCATCATCAAGCAAGGGGTCTTGATCGGCCAGCAGTAGATAAGCTGGCGGCAGACCCGTGTGGCTCTCGGCGCGCATGGGCAGTGCATAGCCATCGTGCCGGGTATCCGCCGACGGCAAAAACGCTTCCAGCGCGACCCTCATGGCGTCGCGCGTCAGGAAGGCGTCTTCGGTGTTGTGTAGATAACTCGGGGTATCGAAATCGGCATCCAGCGTCGGATAAATCAGCGCTTGCATGCGTAAGTGCGGGCCGCCACGATCGCGCGCCAACAGCGTGCAGGCAGCCGCCAGATTACCGCCGGCGCTGTCGCCCGCCACGGCGATACGAGTGGGGTCGATGCCCAGCAGATCGGCTTCGCGCGCAGCCCAGCACAGGGCTTCGTATGCGTCATCGGTCGGTGCAGGATAAGGGTTCTCGGGTGCCCGCCGGTAATGCACGCTGAGCACTAGGGCACCCGTGTTGCAGGCCAGGCTGGCGGTGATGAAATCATGGCCTTGCGGGCTGCCCGCCATGAAGCTGCCGCCATGCAGGTACACGATGGCCGGCAACGGCCCCTGCGCGCGCGGGCGGTAGACCCGCACAAGCAGCTCGCGCCCGGTCAACACGATATACGTGTCATTGACCTCCAGCCAGGCCGGATAAGGTTCGTTGATCAGTGCCGCGGTACGGTCTGCGCGCGCGCGTCGCTGCGTCAGTGTCAAGGCCCCCAGGTCGGCCATGTCTCCCAGCGCATTGCGCGTACGATCGACGTACGCTTGAATACCCGGATCGTAAGCCATCGTTGGACCACCCGCCTGAACGATTAGAGAGAGGAAGCCTACTATTAGTCAGCACAAGGCTAACCGGGTAATACATAATCTTGGTGCGAAGGGGGGGACTCGAACCCCCACACCTGTTACGGCGTCAGGACCTAAACCTGGTGCGTCTACCAATTTCGCCACCTTCGCGGTACCAAGCCCGCTATTGTAGCTTGCTTGCTAAAATCCTGCTTATGAATCCACGACTCGATACCCTGCATCCCTATCCCTTCGAAAAATTGCGTGCTTTGCTGAACGAGGCAGGGGCGCCACCCGAAGGGCTTGCGCCGATCAATTTGTCGATTGGCGAGCCCAAGCATGCGGCGCCGGCCCGTGTTGGCGAAGCGCTCTGCAATAGCTTGCAAGGACTATCGGTCTACCCAGCGACCAAGGGTGACGCCGTCTTGCGGCAAACGATCGCGCAATGGCTGGCGCACCGCTATAGCATCCCGGCCCCGGACGCCGACCGCGAGGTCTTGCCTGTGCTGGGCTCGCGCGAAGCGTTGTTTGCCTTTACGCAAACCGTCGTCGATCCGGCTGCCAATGCCCTGGTGGTCTGCCCGAACCCGTTTTATCAGATCTACGAGGGGGCGGCGCTGCTGGCCGGCGGGACGCCCTATTACGTGAATGCCGACCCGGCGCGTGATTTTGGCTGCGACTGGGATAGCGTGCCGGCCGATGTCTGGAAGCGAACGCAGATGGTGTTCGTGTGTTCGCCTGGTAATCCGGCCGGCAACGTCATGTCGCTCGACGAATGGCGCGTGCTGTTCGACCTTTCGGATCGCTATGGCTTTGTCATCGCTTCGGATGAGTGCTATTCCGAGATTTATTTTGACGAAGGCAATCCACCTCTGGGCGGACTGCAGGCGGCCCGGCGCCNGGGCCGCGACGACTATGCCAATCTGGTCGCCTTTTCCAGTCTGTCCAAGCGTTCGAACGTCCCAGGTATGCGCTCGGGATTTGTGGCGGGCGATGCCAAGCTGATCGGCCGCTTCTTGCTGTACCGCACTTATCATGGCAGTGCGATGAGTCCGGTGATTGCGGCGGCCAGTGTGGCCGCCTGGACCGACGAAGCCCACGTTGCCGACAACCGTCATCAATATCGAGCCAAATTCGAAGCCGTAGTGCCTATTTTGCAGCGCGTGCTGGATGTGCGCATGCCGCAAGCGTCCTTTTATCTGTGGGTGCCGACACCCGGATCGGACGTCAGTTTTGCGCGAAACCTGTATGGTCGCACCGGTGTTACCGTACTGCCCGGCAGTTTTCTGGGCCGCGAAGCGCACGGTATCAATCCCGGCGCGGGTCGCATACGTATCGCCCTCGTTGCGCCGCTGGCACAATGCGTCGAAGCTGCAGAGCGTATCGCCCATTTTGTCCAAACTTCTGCTTGATCAACCTTTTCAATATAAAGAAAGTGTCATGACTCTCGACCTGCAAACCACTATCGAACACGCCTGGGAAAACCGGGTCAATCTGTCGCCTAGCGATGCCAGCGCCGAAGTGCGTGACGCCGTTGAGCACACCATCGCTGCCCTGGACGAAGGCCGCCTGCGCGTGGCTGATAAGTCGAGCGGCGCATGGGTGGTGCACCAGTGGGTCAAAAAGGCGGTGCTGCTGTCGTTCCGCCTGCAAGACAACGTCGTTATGGGTCAGGCTCCCCTGACCTTCTTTGACAAGGTGCCGACCAAGTTTGCCGACTTCGGCGCGACCGCATTCCAGGCCGGCGGTTACCGCGTCGTGCCGCCGGCCGTCGCTCGCCGTGGTGCGTTTATCGCCAAGAATGTGGTGCTGATGCCCTCGTACGTCAACATCGGCGCCTACGTTGACGAAGGCACGATGGTCGACACATGGGCGACCGTCGGCTCATGCGCGCAGATCGGCAAGAACGTGCACTTGTCGGGTGGCGTCGGCATCGGCGGCGTGCTCGAACCCCTGCAAGCCAACCCCACCATCATCGAAGACAACTGCTTTATCGGTGCACGCTCCGAAGTGGTCGAAGGCGTCGTGGTCGAAGAAAACTCCGTGTTGGCGATGGGCGTTTTCTTGTCGCAAAGCACCAAGATCTATGACCGCACCACGGGCAAAATCGTCTACGGCCGTGTACCTTCGGGTTCTGTGGTCGTGCCGGGTTCTCTGCCCTCGGAAGACGGCTCGCACAGTTTGGCTTGCGCCGTCATCGTCAAGCGTGTCGACGCGCAAACGCGTGCCAAGACCAGCATCAACGATTTGCTGAGAGCTTAATGCGTAATTCCGCCGTACTGGATCTGGTCAAAGACCTGATCGCCCGCCCCTCGGTCACCCCCGATGACGAGGACTGCCAGCAATTGTTGGCCGAGCGTCTGAGCCGACTCGGTTTTCATTGCGAAACCATCGCGCAAGGCGGTGTGACGAATCTCTGGGCCCGCCGTGGCACCGAAGGTCCGCTGGCCGTCTTCGCCGGGCACACGGATGTCGTGCCACCCGGCCCGCGCGAAAAATGGCAAAGTGATCCGTTTGTGCCGACCGAGCGTGACGGGTTTCTGTACGGCCGCGGCGCGGCCGACATGAAGAGTTCAATCGCCGCTTTTCTGGTGGCGGTCGAGGAATTTGTGGCGGCCCACCCGCAACACCCCGGCTCGCTTGCCTTTCTCATCACCTCGGACGAAGAAGGCCCGGCCATCGACGGCACGGTGATCGTTTGCGACGCCCTGAAAGCCCGCGGCGAGCAACTCGATTACTGCATCGTTGGCGAACCCACCTCCACCGCTGATCTAGGCGATATCTGCAAAAACGGCCGCCGCGGCTCGCTATCGGGCCATTTGACGGTCAAGGGCATTCAAGGTCATGTGGCCTACCCTCACCTGGCCCGCAATCCCGTGCATCAACTGGCACCCGCCTTGGCCGAACTGGTGGACATCGAATGGGACCGTGGCAATGAGTATTTCCCGCCAACGACGTTCCAGGTGTCGAACCTGAATGCGGGCACCGGCGCCACCAATGTGGTCCCCGGCGAGGCTGTCGCACTGTTCAATTTTCGCTTCGCCACGGCCAGTACGCCTGATTCGCTGAAAGCCCGCGTGCACGAGGTGCTGAATCGCCATGGCCTGGAGTATGACTTGCAGTGGAACCTGGGCGGAGAGCCTTTCTTGACACCGCGAGGCTCATTGACCGACGCACTGTCCAGCGCCATTGAAGCCGAGACGGGCCTCAAGACCGAGCTATCCACCACGGGCGGCACATCGGATGGGCGCTTCATTGCCAAAATCTGCCCGCAGGTTATTGAGTTTGGCCCCTGCAATGCCACGATCCACAAGGTGAACGAATGCATTGCGCTCGACAGCCTGGATCCCCTGAAGAACATTTACCGGCGCACGTTAGAAAACCTGCTGCTGGCTCACTGAGGCGCTATGCCGTCATCTGACCGCCACGAATTGCAGACCCTGCGCGACCTGATCCGCTATGCGGTGTCGCGCTTTAACGCGGCCCACATCGCGCTGGGCCATGGCTCTGACAACGCCTGGGACGAAGCCGTCTATCTTGTGCTGCACGGGCTGCATTTGCCGCCTGACACGCTAGATCCTTTTTTGGATGCACGAGTCACATCCGACGAACGTGCGCAGGTACTGCAGTTGATTGACCGACGTGTTGCCGAACGCCTGCCAGCGGCCTATCTGACGCAGGAGGCTTGGCTGCGGGGCCATCGCTTTTATGTGGATCAGCGCGTCATCGTGCCGCGCTCGCCCATCTCGGAGCTGCTCGATCAGGGCCTGTCTCCCTGGGTACGCGACCCGTTGTCGGTGACACGCGCATTGGATATGTGTACAGGCTCGGGCTGCCTGGCTATCTTGACGGCCATGGCCTTTCCGTATGCACAGGTGGATGCGGTGGATCTCTCGACCGATGCATTGGAAGTCGCCCGCCGCAATGTTGATGACTATGGTCTGCAAGATCGCTTGACGCTGCATCACAGCAATCTGTTTGATGATCTATCAGAAACGGCGTACGACGTGATCGTCTGCAATCCTCCTTATGTGAATAGCCAGTCCATGGACGAATTGCCAGACGAGTACCGGCACGAGCCCTCGCTGGCGCTGGCCGGCGGCACCGACGGTATGGACCTGGTGCGTCGCATTTTGCAGACGGCGCCCCGCTATCTGGCTCCCGAAGGCGTACTGGTGTTAGAGATCGGCCACGAACGAGAGCATTTCGAGGCGGCCTTTCCCGATCTCGAACCTGTTTGGCTGGACACCGAAGAAGCCTCGGACGAAATTTTGCTACTGACCCGCGAGCAGTTGTGATACGTGCTTCTGGATTGACGCTGCGCCGTGGCACCAAGGTGCTGCTCGATGGCGCGGAATTTGTCGTAAACCCCGGTGAGCGGGTCGGTTTTGTCGGTAAGAATGGCGCGGGCAAGTCCTCGCTGTTTGCGTTGCTCACGGGTGCGCTGGATCAAGATGCGGGCACGCTAAGCGTGCCGGCAGGATGGCGCATCGCTAGCGTGCAGCAAGAGCTCGCCGCCGATGACCGCCCTGCCCGCGAATTCGTCATCGACGGGGACGTCCACCTGCGCGCGTTGCAAGCCGAGCGCGCGACCGTTCACGATGACCACGGCACACGTATCGCCGAGCTCGAGGCGGCCTTGGCCGAAGCCGGCGTCTGGAGCGCGAATTCGCGCGCCGAACAGTTGCTGGCCGGCCTGGGGTTTGCCCCGGATCAATGGATGAAACCCGTTGCCAGTTTCTCGGGCGGTTGGCGTATGCGTTTGGCGTTGGCCCGCGCGTTGATGGCGCCGTCAGAGCTTTTGCTGCTCGACGAGCCGACCAACCACCTGGATCTGGACGCGATGTTGTGGCTGGAAAAGTGGCTGACAGCGTATCCCGGCACCGTGCTGTTGATTTCTCATGACACCGAGTTTCTGGATGCGGTGGCCCGTATCATCTTGCATTTTGATCATGGCAAGCTGATACGTTATCGCGGCGGCTATCAAGATTTCTTGACGCAGCGTGCCGAGCGCCTGCGTCAAGTCAGTATGGCGCACGAACGCCAGAATCGCGAAACGGCAAGGCTACAAAGTTTTATTGATCGTTTCAAAGCCAAGGCAACGAAGGCTAAACAAGCCCAAAGCCGTGTCAAAGCCCTGGCGCGCATGCAGACCCTGGCACCGCTGCATGCCGAAGCAGGTATCGATATCCGCATTCCCTCGCCCGAGAGTACGCCAGACCCACTCTTGGTATTAGAAAAGGTAGCGGCGGGTTATACCGACAAGAATGGACAGCCAGTGTCCATCCTGAAAGACATCACACTGATGGTGCGTGCGGGCGCCCGTATCGGCGTGCTGGGCGTCAACGGTGCGGGCAAAAGCACCCTGATTAAAACGCTGGCCGAAGAGCTACCCGTACAAGCAGGAGAACGTCGCGCGTCGAAAGGGCTGGCCATCGGTTATTTCCATCAGCACCAGTTGGATATGCTGGACGTGAATGGCACGCCGCTCGAGCATCTGGCCAGGCTGGCCCCGGATGCACGTGAACAGGAACTGCGTAACTATCTGGGAGGGTTTGGTTTTTCTGGTGATACGGTCAACGGCAAAGTCGGCCCGATGTCGGGCGGCGAAAAAGCTCGCCTCGCGCTTTCCTTGATCGTCTGGCAAAAACCCAATCTGCTGCTGCTGGACGAACCCAGCAATCACTTGGATGTGGAAACGCGCGAAGCCCTCGCCACCGCCCTGGCCGAATTTTCGGGCAGCATGCTGCTGGTGTCGCACGATCGCCATTTGCTGCGCACGACCGTCGACAGCTTCTGGGTAGTGTCCGATGGGCAAATGCACGAGTTTGACGGTGACCTCGAAGACTATCGGGATTGGCTGAACGTGCGTAACGCGCAGGCCCGCGCCGACACGCGAGCCGAAACCCGTGCAGAGGCGGACCCGGGCAACGAAGAGCCTGTCGTCGACCGCAAAACACAACGTCGCCTGGAGGCCGAACAGCGCCAAAAACTGGCAACGCTACGCAAACCACTGCAAGCCAAGCTGACCAAAGTGGAAAGCGAGATGGACAAGCTGCGTGCCCGGCAACAAATCCTGGACGCGCTGATCGCCGACACAGATTTGTATTCGGATGCACGTCGCGCCGAGCGGCAACAAGTCATGGCCGAGCACGGTGAACTCGGCAAACGGGTGGACACACTCGAAGAGGAATGGCTCGAGATTCAAACCGCTTTGGAGGAAATCGAGCAAGAGGCCGACAGCTAGGTCACCCCCGGGTGGGCGCGGACCCGCGGCCCACAGGGATGCGCCGTTTGGCCATGTTCCCTGCCCGCTCGCGGCAACGGTACGAGACGGGGACAGGAGAACGGCAGACCGACTGCCTATGACGGCGCAATGCCGTGGCCTTAGCCCTGAATAATGTCCAGCTTGGCGATCCCTAGCGCGAGGGTTTTGGCGCCGACATCGCGGAACTGAATTTGCGCTTGCGCGTCTTGTCCGGATCCGCTCAGGCCGATGATGGTGCCATCGCCAAATCGCGCATGGCGCACCCCTTGGCCAATACGAAACTGCCGATCGCCCACCATCACGCCCGAGGTCACACCACGCGGGGCGCGCGGTGCAATAGTACCGGTGGGCCGACGCCCAAAAGCATCGCCGCGACCAAACCGTGCCGCCGATTCGCCAAAGCCCGCATGTGCATGCGCGATACCTGCTTTGGGAGACAACCATTTCAGGTGCTGTTCGGGGATTTCTTCCAGAAACCGCGAACGCATGGCGTAACGGGTCTGGCCGTGCAACATGCGACTCTGGGCCAGGGTCAGATAGAGACGCTCGCGCGCACGTGTGATAGCCACGTACATCAACCGGCGCTCTTCTTCGAGGCCCGAGGGCTCGAGAATACTGTTTTCGTGAGGGAATAAACCCTCTTCGAGGCCGGTGATGAAAACTGCGTCGAACTCCAGCCCCTTTGCTGCATGCACAGTCATGAGTTGCACTGCATCCTGACCGGCCTGAGCCTGATTGTCCCCGGCCTCGAGCGAGGCATGCGACAGGAATGCCGCCAGCGGCGTCATGCCCGAATCAGTCACGAGCGGCGCGTCCGCCATGCCGGGTGTCAATGCGCTGTCACCTGAGTCTTCGGGCACCACGTCGGATGTCAATGCGCTGTCGCCTGAGCCGTCGGGTACCACGCCGGCAGGCAAGCCCTCGAAGTTTTCCTCAGCGGCAAACACTGCCGCGGCGGTGATGAGCTCGTTCAAGTTTTCGAGGCGCTCAGCGCCCTCGCGTTCGCCCTTGTAGTGCGCCACGAGGCCGCTGGTTTCGAGCATGTGCTCAACCAACTCGGGAAGCGGCAGATCGCGCGTTTCGTGCGCCAGACGGCCGATCAACTGCGCAAACTGCGCCAGATTGGCACCCCCCTTGCCCCCCACGCGAGCCACGGCATCGTACAGACTGGTGTCCTGCGAGCGTGCGGCATCGGTGAGTTGTTCTAGCGTGCGTGCGCCAATGCCCCGCGTCGGGAAATTGACGACTCGCATCCAGGAGNNNNGTATCGTCGTGTGGATTGGACATCAGACGCAGGTAGGCAAGCGCGTGCTTGATTTCCTGGCGCTCGAAAAAGCGCAAGCCGCCGTAGACCTTGTAGGGAATACCGGAAGAAAACAGCGCGTGTTCGATGACACGGGATTGCGCGTTGCTGCGATAGAGCACGGCGATCTCGCGACGCAGGCTACCCTCGTTGATCAGCGAGCGAATCTCGTCGACCAGCCATTGGGCTTCCATGCCATCGGACGGCTGCTCGATGACACGGACAGGCTCGCCTTCGCCTTGTTCGGTCCAGAGATTTTTGCCTAGTCGACCGCTGTTGTGGCCAATAAGCGCATTGGCCGAATCCAGGATGTGCCCGTATGAACGGTAATTTTGCTCTAGTCGAATGACGGTGCCGTGCGCATAGTCGCGCTCGAAATCCGCCATGTTGCCCACGTTGGCGCCACGAAATGCATAGATGGACTGATCATCGTCGCCCACCGCAAATATCGCCGCCCCGCCGCTAGCCAGCAGCCTGAGCCACTTGTACTGCAGCGTGTTGGTATCTTGAAACTCGTCGACCAGGATATGACGAAAGCGCCGTTGGTAGTGTTCGCGCACAGGAGCATTACGCGTCAGCAACTCGTAGGCGCGCAGCAGCAGCTCGGCGAAATCGACGACGCCCTCACGTTGGCACTGCGCCTCGTAAAGCTGATAGATCTCGATCAGACGACGTCGGTGACTATCGTAGGCCTCGACATCGCCCGGACGTTCGCCACCCTCTTTCGCACCGTTGATAAAACGCTGTACGTCACGCGGAGGATATTTTTCGTCGTCGACCCCGTTCGCTTTCAGCAGGCGCTTGATCGCGGCGAGCTGATCCGTCGTATCGAGAATCTGAAAGGCCTGGGGCAAACCGGCGTCACGATGATGTGCGCGCAACATGCGATTGCACAAACCATGAAAGGTGCCGATCCAGAGGCCGCGCGTATCAATGGGCAAAATGGCCGACATACGCGAAAGCATTTCGCGTGCGGCCTTGTTGGTGAACGTAACGGCCAGCAGCCCAAATGGACTGGCCTGGCTGGTTTGAATCAGCCAGGCCATGCGTGTCGTCAAGACCCGGGTCTTGCCGCTGCCCGCCCCGGCGAGTACCAGGGCATGCTGCGGATCAAGGGTTACTGCTGCGCGTTGTTCGGAATTGAGCTGCTCTAACATCATGCCGCGTAGCGGCTGAGACGATGAGCAAACTGCTCGAGCCCGGCGATGCCGCTTTGCTGGGCGCGCTGGCACCAGGCCTGCAGATCATGGAGCAACTGTTCGCTGCTGGCGCTGGAACTTTCCCACAAGCGACCCAGCTCGCGGCGCATTTGCACCAGCGTCGACAAGGACTGATTGTTAGCGATGGCCTTATCCACCTCGGCACGCTGCTCGGGATGGAGCACGTCTTCGTTGCGGCTGAGCCAGCGGCGAACACGTTGCAGGCGGGTGCCGTCTTCGTGGGAAGGCTTGAGCTTGGTGAGCTCTTCGCTGACGGCAGTCTTGATGATCTCGCCATAGCGGGCCATTACCTCGTAGCGGTGCGTGATCACGCCCTGCAACGTGCGCAAATCGATGGCTTTGCCGCTGGATTCGAGCTTGAGCTTGGGCGCGACCTTGCGGACCTTGGCCAAGCCAAAGAAGCGCAGGATCTGGATATAACCCCAACCAATATCCAACTCGTACCACTTGGCCGAGAACTTGGCCGACGTGCCATGAGCATGATGGTTATTGTGCAGCTCTTCGCCACCGATCACGATGCCCCATGGGAATACGTTGGTACTGGTATCCGGGCTGTTGTAGTTGCGATAGCCCCAGTAGTGGCCAATACCGTTGACCACACCAGCCGCCCAGAACGGGATCCAGGCCATTTGCACTGCCCAGACGGTCAGGCCGATCGCGCCAAACAGGGCCAGATCGATCGCCAGCATCGCCAGCACGCCCCACAGGCTGTGCTTGGAATAGATGTTTTGCTCGAGCCAGTCGTCCGGCGTGCCGTGGCCGAATTTGGCCATGGTTTCTTTGTTGGCCGACTCAACGCGATATAGATCGGCACCGCGGAACATGACTTTCCAGATGCCAAACAGCATGGGCGAATGCGGATCGCCCTCTTTTTCGCATTTGGCATGGTGCTTGCGGTGAATGGCGACCCATTCCTTCGTGACCATACCCGTCGTCATCCAGAGCCAGAACCGGAAGAAATGCATGACTGCGGGGTGCAAGTCGAGACCGCGGTGCGTCTGGCTGCGGTGCAGGAAGATCGTGACACCCGCGATGGTGATGTGTGTCACCACCAGCGTGAATAGGACGATCTGCCACCAGCTGGCTTGGGTGAGCCCGCCGGAGAGGAAGGAAAAGATTTGATCCATAAAGCTTTTAGCGACCCTCGCATAAAGGAATAGAGGCAGTTTAGCTTACCTGACTTTCTTATGACAGCAAGAATACAAAATAGTTTTTGTGATAAATCAAGGACTAAGCGGTTCCGGGGCGGCAAATGACGGCTTTTTTCCCCTTCGGAGGACCGCTACCGGGGCGGGGCCCGCCACCCCGCCTTTCTGTCGAATGTACATTTCGAAACAGGTCACTCTGCGGGGTGTGGCTTTTCTGTCTCGTCCTCGGGTTCCCTGGGAGCAGGTGCCGTAGCGGCCGCCTTTTTACGCTGGAGTACTGCAGCAAAAAAGCCGTCGGTGCCGTGCACGTCCGGACGCAGTTGTACGTAGGGGCCCGTCAGGTTCAAATCCGGGCAACGACTGGCCAGCAATTCGGCGGCATCCTGCAATTCGAAATCGGGGTGCGAATCCAGGAACTGTTGTACCTGAACCTCATTTTCCTCGGCCAACAGGCTGCACGTGGCATAAACAAGACGGCCGCCCGGGGCCACACAACGTGCCGCACCATTCAATATGCGCGTCTGCAACGCACCCAATTCCGCCAGCGCCTCGGGATGCTGGCGCCATTTCAGGTCGGGGTTGCGGCGCAGCGTACCGATCCCGCTACACGGAGCGTCAACGAGCACGCGCTGGGCTTTGCCGGCCAGGCGCTTGACGCGAGTGTCGTTCTCGCTGTCGATCACGACCGGTACCACGTTGGACAATCCGCTGCGCGCGAAACGCGGTTTGGCTCGCGCTAACCGGGCGGCCGACACGTCAAACGCATACAAGCGCCCGGTAGAACGCATGAGCGCGCCCAGCAGGAGCGTCTTGCCGCCCGCGCCTGCGCAAAAATCGATGATCATCTCGCCGCGACGCGGGCCCACCAGCAACGCCAGCAGTTGGCTGCCCTCGTCCTGGACCTCGAGACTGCCGTTCTCGAATTGGGGCCAGCGGTTGACCGCGGGCCGGCCGGTCAAACGAATGCCCCAGGGGGAATATGGCATCGGCTGAGGTTCATAGCGCGCGGCCGGGCCGTCGCGCAGATCCGCCAGGGCGACATCACGCTCGACTTTGAGCGGATTCACCCGTAAATCGAGTGAAGCCGGTCGGTTGAGTGACGCCATCAGCGACTCGGCATCCTCCCATTTGCCCAGACGCTCATCCAGCCAATCCGGCATGCTCGCGCGCACGGCGCGCGGCAGAGTCGCGGGGTCGATGCGATCCACGCGCTGCAGCCACTCGTTTTCGGCAGCGTCCAGCCCCTCTTCGAGCGTTTGCACGCCCAATGTCGCGGCCAGCCCCAGAATCGCCAGACGGCGCGAAGCCGGGCCGCTGCCGCTTTCGGCAAGCTGGCGATAACGCCGCAAGTGACGCAGCACGTCGTAGACGGCTTCGGCGACTTCGCCACGGTCTCGCCCACCCAGCGTGGGATGGGCGCGAAACCAATGGGACAAGGTAGCATCCGCGGGATAGGTCCACTGTAGGACTTCGCCGAGCACACGCTGGACCTGGTCAATACGGATGGCCGCGCGAGGGACGCGCGGCTGGTCCGCCTCCGGTTGCCGGGACTGGGGACCCGATGCGCGCCGTGCGCCACCACGCGCCGCTGATTCGGAGCGGTTTGCGGAATAAGCGCCTGCGGAACGCGGGCGGGAGGCGGGATTCTTGCTCATGATATTTCCATGCAGGGCCAGGGCAGCGCCGTGGCCAATATGAACTCAGGGCTGACGCGATATCGCGTCAGCGAAAAACTACCAGGGAGCCAACGATGCACTCTACGCGCCGTCGCTCCAAATAAATAGGCGTTGTGGTTCGCCATCGACCTCGACACGCTGATCAGGGGTCAAGTGAACCCGCCCCTCGACCAACCAGCGTGCGGCGGAGGGATAAGCCTGATGCTCGAGCGCCAACACACGATTCGCGAGCATATCAGGCGTATCCGTGGCCAGCACCGGAACACAGCCCTGGGCAATGATGGGGCCGTGGTCCAGGACCGGCGTCACAAAATGTACCGTGCAGCCATGCAGCCTCACCCCTGTCGCCAGGGCCTGGGCGTGCGTATGCAACCCCGGAAACATCGGCAACAATGAGGGATGGATGTTGACCAGGCGTCCCGCATAATGATTAACGAAACCCGGTGTCAACACCCGCATGAACCCGGCCAGCAGCACGTAATCGGGCTGATACTGGTCAATTTCACGCATCAAGGCCGCGTCAAACGCCTCGCGGCTGGGAAAATCCTTGTGATACAGGGCGCCGGTCGGAATATTCTGCTCGCGGGCCCACTGCAAGCCCCCCGCATCGGGCCGGCTGGCGATGACGGCACCGACCGTGGCCGGCCATGCCTGATCCTGACAGGCACGCACCAGCGCTTGCATATTAGTTCCCCGGCCCGAAATCAGAATGACCAGGCGACGTTTTGAGGATGAAGATTCGAGCAAGATGAGATATTCCAAAGCAAGCCAACCTAAAATTGTAAACTCTCGGTCGTGAAAACCTTGCTGCACCTCTATCGATCGGCGCCGCCACTCGCGCGGCGATCCCCCTGCGCGCTGACCATCGGCAATTTTGATGGTGTTCATCGCGGCCATCAGGCCATCTTGGCGCGCGTGCGGCAGGCGGCACACGAACGGGGGCTGCAGCCTTCGGTGCTGACCTTCGAACCCCACCCTCGCGAGTACTTCGCGACGCTGAACCAGCGGCCAGAGCTTGCCCCGACCCGCATTTCGGGTCTGCGAGACAAACTCGAAGCGCTGGCCGGCCAGGGCATGACCCAAATTGTCATCGAGCGCTTTGATGCGCGCCTGGCCGATATGTCGGCCAATGCCTTTATCGAAGATCTGTTGGTCGACCGCCTGCAAACACGCTGGCTGCTCGTGGGCGAAGACTTCCGTTTCGGCCGCAAACGCAGCGGTGACCTCGATCTGCTGCGCGAGGCCGGCATGGTACATGGATTCGAGGTGCAAACGCTGGCCGACATTACTGACCGCCACGGACATCGGGTCTCCAGTTCAGAAGTCCGGACTGCCCTGGCTGTCGGCGACCTGGATCGCGCCCAATATCTCTTGGGACGCCCCTTTCAGATCAGCGGACACGTGGTTCACGGCCAGAAACTCGGCCGTACCTTGGGATTTCCGACACTGAACCTGCGTGTCGCGCCACGCTGCGCCGCACGCTCGGGTATTTATGTGGTGCGTGTGCATGGTCTCGGAGAGCATCCCCGACCGGCTGTCGCCAGCCTGGGCGTACGTCCCACCGTCGAAGATCACGGACGTGTGCTCTTAGAGTCACACCTGCTCGATGGGCCGGCTGACGCATACGGTAAACTCATACGAGTTGAGTTCCTGCATAAATTGCGGGACGAAGAAAAATTTCCCAATCTCCCTGCCCTGACAGCCGCCATCGCCGACGACGCGCAAAACGCGCGTGCCTATTTTGCCGTTCATGGACTATAAAAAAACCCTCAATCTGCCCGACACCTCCTTTCCGATGCGAGGTGATCTTGCCAAACGCGAACCTGCCTGGGTTACCCAGTGGGAAGAAAACCACGTGTATCAAGCCATACGCGCAGCCAGTCGTGGCCGGCCGCGCTTTGTGCTGCACGATGGCCCTCCCTACGCCAACGGCGATATCCATATCGGTCATGCCGTCAACAAGATCCTGAAGGACATCATCGTCAAGAGCCGCAATATGGCGGGCTACGACGCGCACTATGTGCCGGGCTGGGACTGTCATGGCATGCCGATCGAAATCCAGATCGAAAAGAAATTCGGCAAGCACTTGCCCGTGACCGAAGTCCAGTCCAAGGCACGTGCTTACGCCCTGGAACAGATCGACCGCCAGCGCCAGGATTTCAAGCGTCTGGGTGTGCTGGGCGAATGGGACCGTCCCTACCTGACGATGAACTTTGCCAACGAAGCCACCGAGATCCGGGCGTTGGGCGGCATTTTGCAAAAGGGCTACGTATTCCGTGGCCTCAAGCCGGTGAACTGGTGCTTTGACTGTGGTTCGGCCCTGGCCGAAGCCGAAGTCGAATACGCCGATCGCGTCGATCCCGCTGTTGATGTGGCCTTTCCGTTTGCCGACAAGCCCGGCCTGGCAAAAGCCTTTGGCCTGGAGGCCATCGACGATGGCGCCGTCGTGATCTGGACCACGACGCCCTGGACCATCCCCGCCAACCAGGCCGTCAACATGCACCCCGAACTGGAATACGCCCTGGTGCGTGTTTCACCCGCGCCGGCGCATGGCCCGTTGCTGCTGCTGGCCACCGAGCGTGTCGAGACCTGCCTCAAGGCCTGGAACCTCGAAGGCGAAATCATCGCCACCGCGTCGGGTACCGCGCTCGAGGGCATGCGTTTCCACCATCCGTTGGCATCGGCCGATGCCGGCTATGCCCGCACTGCGCCGGTCTACCTGGGCGACTATGTCACCACCGATACCGGTACGGGTGTCGTGCACTCCGCCCCCGCCTACGGTATCGAAGACTTTGTGTCGTGCAAGGCACACAACCTGGCCGACGACCAGATTCTGAATCCCGTGATGGGTGATGGCAAATACGCTGAGAGCCTGCCGCTGTTTGGCGGTCTGTCCATCTGGGATGCCAATTCGCGCATCATCGATGCCCTCAAGGCCGCGGGCTCGCTCATGCATGTACAAAAGCTGTCGCACAGCTACATGCACTGCTGGCGCCACAAGACACCCGTCATCTATCGCGCGACCAGCCAATGGTTTGCCGGCATGGACGTCAAGCCTGCCGAGGGCGGCCCCACCCTGCGCGAAAGCGCCCTGGCCGGTATCGACGCAACAGCGTTCTATCCGTCCTGGGGTCGCGCCCGACTGCACGCCATGATCGCCAACCGACCGGACTGGACATTGTCGCGTCAGCGTCAGTGGGGCGTTCCCATGGCATTTTTTGTGCACAAAGAAACCGGCGCCCTGCATCCGCGTACGGTCGATCTGCTGGAGCAAGTCGCGCAGCGCGTCGAGCAACATGGCATCGAAGCCTGGCAATCGCTGGATCCGCGCGAGCTGCTGGCCGACGAGGCGGATCAATACGAGAAAAACCGCGACACGCTTGATGTCTGGTTCGACTCTGGCACCACCCATGCCACGGTACTGGGTGGTAAGGACCAGGTCCTGGGCGGCTCGCACGGCGCCGAACTGGCGTGGCCGGCCGACCTCTACCTGGAAGGCTCCGACCAGCACCGCGGCTGGTTCCACTCGTCGCTGCTGACCGGCTGCATGCTCTTTGGCCAACCGCCATACAAGGCCCTGCTGACGCACGGTTTCGTGGTCGATGGTCAGGGCCGCAAGATGAGCAAATCCGTAGGCAATGTGATCGCGCCGCAAAAGGTGTCCGACTCGCTCGGCGCCGAGATCTTGCGCCTGTGGGTCGCCTCGACCGACTACTCTGGCGAGCTGTCGATTTCCGACGAAATCCTCAAGCGCGTCGTCGAAGGCTACCGCCGTATTCGCAATACGCTGCGCTTCTTGTTGGCCAATCTAGCCGACTTCGATGCTGTCGGCCAGGCCGTCCCGTACGACCAGTTGCTCGAGATCGATCGTTACGCACTGGCCATGACGGCTCAAATGCAAACCGAAGTCATGGCGCTATACGAGCGCTACGATTTTCACCCGGCAGTCTCGCGCCTGCAGACGTTCTGCTCAGAGGACCTGGGCGCGTTCTATCTGGATATCCTCAAAGATCGCCTTTACACGACGGCCGCCGACGGCGTGGCCCGGCGTTCGGCCCAGACGGCCCTGCTGGAGATCACGCAGACGCTGCTCAAGCTGATGGCGCCGATTCTGTCGTTCACGGCCGAAGAAGCCTGGAAGATCCTGGCCGACTCCGCCTTAAAACATCAGGCAGATGTTGCGCGGACGACCATTTTCACCGAGGTGTTCCACACCCTGCCTCCCTACGCCGAAACACTGCCAGCCAAGTGGGCGCGCCTGCGCGCGATCCGTGCAGACGTTCAGCGCAAGCTCGAAGAAGTCCGCACCACGGGCAGCATCGGCTCGTCGCTGCAGGCCGAAGTCGATCTGCACGCCAACGGTGACGATCTCGCCCTGCTGCAAAGCCTGGGTGACGATCTGCGCTTTGTGCTGATCGTCTCACGCGCCACCGTCCACTCAGGCCAAGGCGAATTGCGCATCGACATCACCCCGTCGGCGCACAAGAAATGCGACCGTTGCTGGCACTGGCGCCTGGATGTCGGCAGCGATGCCGATCATCCCGAGATTTGCGGCCGCTGCGTCTCCAATCTGTTCGGTTCAGGCGAATCGCGCGACAAGGCCTGAAAATCATGTCGCGTGACGTACCTAGACATCCGACTGCGAGTCCGACCAATGATGCCGGCCATCAGCCGGGTCAACCATCGGAACACCACCCCAAGCCCGCGCCCCGACTGGGGCATTGGCTGACCCTCGCCCTGCTCCTGATCGTACTGGACCAAGTCACCAAACTGTACTTTGACTCGGCATACACGTACGGGCAGCGTGTCAACGTGTTGCCGATCTTTGACTTCACCCTGATGTACAACCGTGGCGCGGCATTCAGTTTTCTGGCGTCCGAAGGCGGGTGGCAGCGCTGGTTCTTCACCGTGCTGGGCATTGTCGCTGCCATCGTCATTGTATGGATGCTACGTCGCCATACGGCACAACCGCGCTTTAGTCTGGCTCTCACGTTGATACTAAGTGGCGCACTGGGTAATGTGATCGATCGCGTGGCCTATGGCCACGTTATCGATTTCCTGCTGTTCTACTGGAAAGACTGGTATTACCCGGCCTTTAACGTCGCCGACATCTGCATTACCTGCGGCGCCGTGCTGCTCGTGCTCGATGAGGTGCTGCGCGCGCGCAAATCACGTCGCTAGACATCCGGCGATCGTCAGCAACTGTTCCTTGGTGTGTCTGGCCCTCCGGCAGTCCTTCGGGCGAGCCCGAGCCTTTTTGCAGCATAATGGCGAAATTCGCAATCTAGATTCACACCCATGCTCGATCTCGCCCGTAAACGCATTGTCCTCGGCCTGACTGGCGGTATCGCCTGCTACAAAATCGCCGAATTGGTACGACGCCTGACCGAACAGGGCGCCGTGGTGGATGTCGTCATGACCGAAGCCGCGACGCACTTTATTACGCCGGTCACCATGCAGGCGCTGTCGGGTCGTCCCGTGTTTGTTGACGCCTGGGATGCGCGTATCGGCAACAACATGGCCCACATCGAACTGACGCGCGGCGCGGATGCGGTGCTGATCGCCCCTGCCAGCGCCGATTTCATGGCCAAGCTGGTCCACGGATCTGCTGACGACCTGCTATCCACGCTGTGCCTGGCGCGCGCCTGTCCGCTATTGGTGGCGCCCGCGATGAACCGTGAGATGTGGGCGAACCCGGCCACCCAGCGCAATGTCGCCCAATTGCGTGCCGATGGCATCACTGTGCTGGGTCCGGCATCAGGCGAGCAGGCCTGCGGCGAAACCGGTGACGGCCGCATGCTCGAGGCCCATGAATTACTGACCGATCTGATCGCTTTTTTTCAGCCCAAGGTCCTGGCGGGCCGCCATGTGCTGTTGACGGCGGGCCCGACCTCGGAACCCGTGGATCCGGTACGGGTGTTGACCAATCGGTCGTCCGGCAAGACGGGCTATTCGCTGGCACGCGCGGCGCGCGAGGCGGGCGCACGCGTGACGCTGATCACGGGAGCTACCGCCCTGCCCTTGCCTCGTGGCGTTACCGCACTGTCCGTGACAACGGCGCGCCAAATGCATGATGCGGTAATGGCCAATGTGCATGACGCGGATATTTTCATCGCCGTGGCGGCCGTGGCCGATTGGCGGGTAAAAAATGTCAGCAGTCAAAAGCTAAAAAAGACCAGCGAAGGCGCCGGCGCCCCGCTTATGGAATTCGAACCCAACCCCGATATTCTGGCCGAAGTCGCCAAATTGCCACAGGGTCCCTGGTGCGTCGGCTTTGCCGCGGAAACCGAAAAGCTGGCGGAACACGCCGAAGCCAAACGCGTTCGTAAAGGCATTCCCCTGCTGGTGGGAAATCTGGCCCACAAGGTCATGGATGCCGACACGACGGAGCTGGTGCTTTTTGATGCCAAGGGATCACACCCTTTGGCAGCAGGATCAAAGCTGGATGCGGCACGCCGACTGATCTCGGAAATCGCCGTGCGCCTGCCGGCCGCCTAACCTCCTGCGACCTCCTACCGTACGCAGCCGCCCGGCGCACTGGCCGCCGGGTACCGCTATGTGGTCAGCGCCTCGCGTCATATCCCACGTTACTCTCCTGCCAGCACGGGCTGTGTCGCGTACGCGGCCCAATCGGCCAACGGTAACGGTACTCCGCTATCAAAAATCCGCGCCAGCATCATCTGCATTTGCCCCCAGCTCCCTCGTTCACTGGGCCAGCGATACGGTGTCACGGCGTGCCAGATTGCATCGTTGCCACGCTCGGCCATGACGAAACGAAAGGTGTAGTACCCCGCGACACCCATACGCAAATCCGTCACCACCAATTTATTATCGAGCGCGTCATAACGCAGCCAATCATTGGTGAACCAGCGTAGACGATCGTGCAACGGCACACCATTTAATGCCTCTGCTACCGGCAAATTCAGGGGTAGGCGCAGCATTTCTGGGGGACCATTGTCGAGCCATCCGCTGACAGCCTCGTAGTAGTTTCCCGCGTCATCTTTGGCCAACACCCGCCACAGCAAGGTATTGAACGGCATGGGCGTCGCCAACAACGCCGTCGGCTGTACGCCCTGCTGACGTAGCTCCTGCTCTACCCGGTCTTCAGCATGCCAACGGCCCACCAGCGATACTCCAAGATACGCCGTACTGAATACGAGCGCGGCCGTCAGCGCCACCCTGGCGCGCGGCGTGCATCCCACCACCATAGTGGCCAGCACCGCCAGCGCCAGGGGCACGGTGTAGAACGGGTCGATAATGAATACCGCCGACCAACTCTCGGGGATACGCGCCAACGGCCAAAATAGCTGGGTGCCATACACCGTGAACGCATCCAGCACGGGATGCGTCACCAGTACTAGCCAGAGCGTGAGAAACAATCGCCTGCCACTGTAGGGGGCTTCTGGCCACTTTTTGCGTATCAACCACGTCAATATGATGGCCAGCGCCGACAAGACGAACACTGAATGGGAAAATCCCCGATGAAACGTCATCTGGGAGACCGGATCGGCATAGCGCACCAGGACGTCCATATCCGGCAAGGTGGCCAGCAGGCCGCCGTACAGCAAGGCCTTGCGACCCTGGCTACGCCCCAGCAGTGCCCCTTGAATACCCGCGCCCAGCACGGCTTGTGTAATTGAATCCATCTTGTCAGAACGGTTACGCTAAGAATCATCGTGGCGCCCCGGCGCCGCCTCGCCTGGAGCATGCCACAAGCGACAGGCGTTAAGATACCGCACGGATCCTTCCGTCGGTTTTTTTACAGGATGTGTTTCATGACCACTGATGGCGAACCTAAAGACGGCGATTTCGTACGCTATATCCAGAGGCTGAATAGTCCGGCTGGCCACACGCCTGGCGAAGTGTCGCCGCGCAAAGGCTTCGGAGGTCTGCTGAACAAACAAAAAACGGCAGAGATCGTCGACTCGCCGGAGTCGGTGTATTCGTATATGCCGATCCCGGACGCAGCCCCCCCGCCCTCATCTCGCAAACCGTCACGGCAAGAGACGACGACAGACGACCAGGATCCCGAAACCGCCACGCTGGCCTCGCGCAGCGCTAATCGTACCTTGTCATTTGGCCTGAAAATCGCCGGTGCCATTGCCCTCTGGAGTGCGATCAGCAAGCTGCTCACCGCGACTAATAACAACGCCCTTGATACGGACAGCCTGATTCCCGTTGTCTTTTTGTTTGTGTGTGCGTACATGTTGTTCAAGGGCAGCCGTGCCGTGGGAAAAAAGCAAGACAAACCCCTGGCCAAGTTTTCTCCCTTGGCGGTCCCGCCCATCGGCAAGAAGCCCCGGCGTTAATACCACTTGGTGCTAACATTTCGGACCCATGGCACCCTTGCCTATTGATTTGACGGAGCGAACGTGAGCAACACCCCAGCCGGATTGACCGCTGCTCAGGCAGCAACGATGCTGACCCTGCAAGACCGCCTCAACAGCATCATCAACCCTGACTGGGTCAATGGTGGTGCGCGTTTCCTGCGAGCGGCCTTTGTCGAGTCCGCCGAAGCGCTGGAGCACCACGGCTGGAAATGGTGGAAGAAACAAACGATCGACTTGCCCCAGGTGCAGATGGAGCTGATCGACATTCTGCATTTTTATTTGTCGCACACGCTCGTTTCGGCCGCAGGTTCCGCCGCCGAAGCCACACGCCTGCTGATGGCCGATCTGACATCGTCCGATACCATTGCGCTGGATGGCCAAAAGTATCGACTGGCCGAACTAGATGTACCGCAATTGCTGGAATTGATCGGTGGCCTGGCCGTGTGTGGCCGCGCCAGCTATAAAACGCTAGCGCAAACGATGACGCGCTGCGAGCTAAGCTGGCAGGACACCTTTACGCAATACGTATCCAAAAACGTACTGAATCTGTTTCGCCAGGAGAACGGCTATAAGACCGGCACCTACGTCAAGATCTGGCACGGCGAAGAAGACAACGTCGTACTTGCGCGATTGATGTCCGAACTCGATCCCAACCGCGCGGATTTTGCTCAGGCGCTGCATACCGGTCTGCAACAGGCCTACGCGCAGATCACTACCTAGAGGTCGGGGGAGATAACGGTCATACGTCCGCTCCCCTCAGACGTCCTCAGATCCGCGTCAGACCACCCTCATACCGCTTCGATCACGGACTGCAGAAACTGCTGTGTGCGTTCTTCCTTGGGTTTGGAGAACAACACAGCGGATTCCGCATCCTCGACAATGTTGCCCTGATCGAAAAACAAGGTTCGATCCGAGCTTTGTTCCGCAAAACCCATCTGATGGGTGACGATAATCATCGTCATCGTGCGCTTGGCCGCGAGGTCGCGCAATATCTGCAAAATCCCGCCGACCAGCTCCGGATCGAGAGCAGACGTGACCTCGTCGAACAACATGATTTCCGGATGCATCGCCAACGCGCGAGCGATCCCCACACGTTGCTTTTGTCCGCCCGAGAGTTGCGCCGGATAGGCGTCGAACTTGTCGCCTAATCCGACCAGATCCAGATATTCGCGAGCCCGCTGAGTGGCCTCGTCACGCGACAAACCCGAGACATGGATCGGTGCCTCCATGACGTTGCCCAGCGCGGTCTTGTGCGGGAATAGATTGAAGTGCTGAAACACCATGCCGATCTTGCCGCGTACGCGTCGCACGTGCGCGGAATTCGGACCTTGGACACGGCCTTGCGCGTCGACCCACATGGACTCATCATCGATCAGGATCTCGCCGCTGGTGGGCCGATCCAGTGTCATCAACAGGCGCAATAGCGTCGATTTTCCCGACCCCGACGGGCCGATGATCGACACAGTCTGCCCCGCGGGGATCTCCAGATCGATGCCGCGCAACACCTCCAGCTCGCCATAGCGCTTACACAGTTGATTCAGGCGAATGCTCGCACTCATCGTGATCCTCCGAATTTTTTCAGCCAGGCTTCCAGGCGGCGAACGCCCCACGCAGCGAACAGGCTCAGCAGCAAAAACAACACGCCGACCAACGTCAATGGCTCGGTGTAGCGAAACGTCGCGGACCCGATGATCTTGCTTTGTTGCAGCAACTCAACCACCGTGATGGCCGACAACAATGGCGTGTCTTTGAACATGGCGACCAGATAGTTGCCCAACGCAGGCACGACGGGCGGGATCGCCTGCGGCAACACGACGCCGACCGCTGTGCGCCAGGCCGAAAGATTCAGCGCCGTCGCCGCCTCGACTTGCCCACGCGGGACGGCTTCGATGCCAGCGCGATACACCTCTGCACAATACGCGGCATAGTGCACACCCAACGCCAGGATACCGGTGGTAAGCGGGGAAAGCCGCATCCCGCTTTGTGGCAGCACATAAAATAAAAAATACATCTGCACCAGCAAAGGCGTGCTGCGTACGAACTCAATCACCAGGGACACCGGCGCCGAGATCCAGCGCGACGGCATGCGCCGCAGCATAGCCAGGACCAACCCTAGCACGATGGCCAGCGACATGCCCAATATCGTTGCCTGTACCGTGATGATCAGCGCCGATCCCAATGTGGGCAGAATTTCCCAGGCAAATGCCCAATCAAAAATCGGACTCATCGGACTCGGAACCTCCGCTCTAACAAGCGGATACCCGCCGTGATCAACAGCGCCACGGCAAAGTAAAGCAGCAGCAGCATCAGGAATATCTCAGTCGTGCGCAGCGTCTCGGCACGCAGCATCTGACCACGAAACGTCAGATCGGTAATCGTAATCAACGACACCAACGCCGTATTTTTTAATAGTTCGATCAGCAGATTGCCCGCCGGCGGGAGCATCGCAGGGAACGCCTGTGGCAGCACAATCCGCCGCAAGGATTGGGCGGACGTCATATTCAGCGCCACGGCCGCCTCTCGCTGGCCCTGCGCCACCGCCAGGATGGCGCCGCGCACGACCTCGGCGCCGTAGGCTCCAGCATTTGCCGCCAGCACCACAATCCCCACGGTGATCGCCGGCAATCTCAGGCCGAACAGTGGCAGGACGTAATAGAACCAGAACAGCTGCACAAGCGCAGAGGTTCCCCGGAACACCTCGACATAGACCAACGCCAGACCGCTGACGGCGCGATGTGATGATAAACGCGCTAATCCGGCGGCCAATGCTAACGGAACGGCCAGCAACGCCGCCCCCGCCGTAATACGCAACGTCATCCACAATCCGTCAAGCAGTGGGGGAAGTAGCGCCGCAAACGCTTCCATTGAGTTGGCCACGCCTTATTGGCTACCGGCCTGCGCGTCCGCGCCGCACAGCTTGGCCGCCGTCACGTCCCCTGGCAATTCACTCTCGGTAAAACCGAAAGGTTGAACGACCTTGGCATGCTCTTCGGTGCCGATGAACTTGGCCAACTCGGCATTGAAGGCGTCTACAAATTCCTGATCGTCCTTTCGAAAAGCAAACGCCCCGTAGCCGCGCACGCTCTTGCCATCAATCACAGGATCGGTAAAAGGCTCAGCCTTTTCGAGATCCGCGGTAGCCGACTTTTTCATCAGATCATTCACCGTCATCGCCGTGGCGGCATACGCATCGGCACGGCCCGCCTGCACGCCGGACAACGCACTCACGACATCCGGAAAGACGACAACGCGATCAAGCGGGATATCCATCTTGCGGGCGTACTCGCTTTCGATGGCGCCCACCACGACACCCAATTTGATGTCGTCATTTTTAGCGACGTCTTCGTAGCTATGCAGTTGCTTGGGATTGCCCTGTTGAACCAGGAACGACTCACCGACGCCATAAGTCGGATTCGAGAAAGCCGCCTGCTGGCAGCGTTCGGGAGTGACATACATACCCGCGGCAATGATGTCGAAGCGCTTGGCTTGCAAACCCGGGATCAGCGAACCAAACTCGGTCAACACACCTTCGACTTCGTTGATACCCATACGCTTGAGTACGACCCGCGCGATTTCCACCGCTTCACCGGTAATCTGGTTGGTACTGGTATCCAGATACGCGTAAGGCGCCTCATTGGCGTAGCCGATACGAATTTTCCCGGCGGCTTTTGCGGCCTCTAGCGTGCTTTGCTCCGCGGGCGGGTTGTTCGCTGCCGAAGGTTTGGTGGCGGAACTGTCGGACTCTGAATCTGAGCATGCCGCCATCAACCCAAGACTCAGTGCCAAAACGGCCCACTTTGTCATGTTTAGAACGCGTGCCATGCGAGACTCCCTATCAAATGATTATGGACTGAACTACTTCACAAGAAATAGTACGTTAGTTGATCATTTCACCACAAAACATATAGTGGCAAAAGAATAGCCACGGGCTCAACGCCATCTGAGCACAAAGACAAAAAAAACGCGGTAGCGAAAAAATCGCTCCGCGTCCTGGCTTAAAAAGGGCCGGACTGCCGCGCTAAAAACGAGCCAGCCCCTATGAAAACCGTGGATTACTGTGCGTAGGAAAAACGCCCGTCGCGAATCACGCCCATGACCCGTGCACGCTCATCAAACCCCTGGTGATCGGATTTCGTAATATTTAGTACACCATTGGGCACAATTAGATTGGTGGTGCTTTCGAGGGCGTCCCGCAGCGCCGTCCGGAACGCCGGCGTGCCGGGCTTGGCGCCGGTTTTGAGGGCACGGCCCACGGCGGAGTCCAGCAACATCCACGCCCCATAGGCATCGCCCGCAAACTGCGTCAGGCTGTTCGGACCGTATTGGGCTTCGTACTTGTCTGCAAACGCCACCGCAACCGATTTAACGGGATTGCTGTCCGGTAGCTCGCGGGCCACCACCCCCGGCCCCGTGGGAAACAGTGTGCCGTTGACGTCCTTGCCACCGACCTGCAGAAACTCGAGGGTACCGATGCCATGGGTTTGATAAATGAGACCTTTGTAACCACGCTCAAGCAGCGTTTTCTGGGGTAAAGCCGCCGGCGTGCCCGAGCCTGCGATCAAGACCGCATCGGGCTTGGCGGCGATGGCCTTGAGCGCTTGTCCCATGACTGACGCATCCGTGCGCTGAAAGCGCTCTTGCGCCACTATCTTGGGATCGCCGTTCGCCGCTTTGGAGAACTCGGCCAGCCAGCTATCGCCGTACGAGTCGGCAAACCCGATAAACGCGACATTCTTGATACCCTTGCTGCGCATATCCTGCACCAACGCAGAGGCCATCAGCGAGTCGTTTTGGGGCATTTTGAAGGCCCAACGGCGCTTCGGATCATCAGCAGGCTCGACAATCACGGCCGATGCGGCCAGAGCGACCATGGGAGTGCCCGTTTCGGCCAATACATCCAGGCCCGCTAGCGCCGACGCGGTGATATTCGGGCCGACAATAGCATCCACCTTGTCTTCTGATGTCAGCTTGCGGAAGTTTTTGACGGCGCGGCTCACGTCAGTACCATCATCGAGCACGATATAGCGCGCGGGCTCGCCCCCTAGCGTCGCCGGCCATAACCGGATGGCATTATTGGTTTGAATACCAATCGCAGCAGCAGGTCCAGTCGAGGAGATATCCACCCCGATCACGACTTCGGCACGAGCTGACCAAGACAGCAACGGCGCGATAGTGGCGGCGAGTACGGCCAGACGGAATAGAGATTTGGGCATAAGGAAATCCGCTAGGTATGAAAGAAAATCCTGGTAAACGCGTGTCGGCGTTTGCACAAAATATCATGACAAAAGCGTATTTTGCCTGAGTCGCGTCATTACCGGCGGACAACAAAAATGCCAGCGCGTGCGCTGGCATTTTGGCTGGCTTGCTGCGGAACGACTAGCGGCGCTTGTCGTGAAAGGCGGAAACGTTGAAATGGGTGTGGCGGGCCTCGTCCATGTCATGCCGCAATTCTCCGAATGATTCCAGGAAATGCATCACGCCATTTTTGAAAGTACGCCAGCGGCTTGCCGTTTCGCTTGCCGGTTTGCCCGGCCCTGCAGCCCTGCGGGTGGAAACTTCCATGACCTACTCCTTGAGAAGAATGAAAGGGAACCACGCAGAATGATCTTACCCCCGGCAATGTTGCAGCACAATACAATTGTGCGATCAACAATTGCTGCATCGCAAAAAAAGGCCGCCATTTGCTTTTTTGCAACGCGATAATTGATCGGCTAGCCTTGATCCAGCAGGTCCAGATCCACCCTGAGAGCGCGATTAAGCGCCGTCGCGACCTTGATGCGCAGATCATTGCTATGGGCCCGGAGAATCTCGCGTTTGACGTCCAGTACCTGCTGGGCGTGCATGGAGAACTCCGTCAACCCCAGGCCCAACAGCAAGCGCGTCAGGCGGGCATCGCCGGCCATTTCGCCACATACCGCCACAGGCGTGCCCATGCGCGCACCCACGTTGATCGTATTGGCGATCAGGCGTAGCACCGCAGGGTGCATAGGGTCGTATAGCGACGCGACATCATGATCGCCCCGGTCGACCGCCAGGGTGTACTGGATCAAATCGTTCGTGCCGATAGACAGAAAATCCAGCGCCTCCGCAAAGGGCTCAATTGCGATCGCGATCGCCGGGACCTCGACCATGGCGCCGATCTCGATGCGAGGCGCGTACGCTTGCCCGCGGGCATCCAGCTCGCGACGTGCGGAATCAATCGCGGCAAATGCCGCCTTGACCTCGTGCATATGCGCCACCATGGGTAGCAGCAAACGCACATGGCCGTGCGCAGATGCACGCAAAATCGCGCGCAGTTGCGTAGCAAACATGTCGGGATGCGCCAGGCAATAGCGAATCGCGCGCAGACCCAGGGCCGGATTCATTGCGACCGTGGCCTCATCATCGAGCGTCTTGTCGGCACCGATATCCAGCGTGCGGATCGTGACGGGACGTCCCGCCATGGTCCGCACCACCGAGGCGTAAGCCTGGTATTGCTCTTCTTCGTCGGGGAGCCTGCGGCGCCCCATAAATAAAAACTCGCTGCGGAACAGGCCAATACCCTGTGCTCCGGCCGCCAGGGCACCGGCGGCCTCGTCGGGCAGTTCGATATTGGCATTCAGGATGATATCGATGCCATCGAGCGTCACGGCCGGCTCGTCTCGCAACAATGCCAACTCGGCGCGCTCGGCGGCGTAGGTCACCTGACGGTCACGGTATTCCTGCAGCATGCCCGGCGACGGATTGACCAACACAACCCCGGTCGCACCATCGACCACCACGGTATCGCCGTCACGCACCAACTCGCGTACCTGACCCAGGGCCACCACGGCGGGCACACCCATACTGCGCGCCACGATGGCCGTATGCGAAGTCGGTCCACCCAAGTCGGTGACAAAGGCTGAAAACCGTCCCCCACGCAACCGCACCATATCCGCTGGGGAAATGTCATGCGCAACCACGATCAGCGGGTCATTGCCCTCCAGGGCGCTGACATCGGCCAACATCGCCGTGCTGCCTGACAATACCCGCAGCACGCGCTCGATGACTTGCCGTACGTCCGATCCGCGCTCACGCAGGTACTCGTCCTCCATGGCGTCAAATTGTTCGCCGAGGATCTGCCCCTGTGCGGCCAAGGCCCACTCTGCGTTGTAATGGCGGTCCTTGATCAGGGCGCGCGTCTGTTCGGCCAGCAAAGGATCGGCCAGCAGCAGACAATGCACATTCAGCATGGCGCCCAATTCGCGCGGCGCATCCGCCGGCAGGCAATCCGCCATTTGCTGCAAATCGGTCTGGGCCGAGATCAACGCCTGAGTCAGGCGGTCGCTCTCCGCATCGACATCCTGCGGCGAAATACGATAGTGAGCCACCTCGAGAGAGGCAGCCCCCATGACCACGGCGCGCCCGATCGCGTATCCGCGTGCGACGCCCTTGCCCTGTAACGCGACGACCGCATCATTGGCTGCGTCAGACGTCGCAGCCGGGGGGCATTCCAGACTGGAGTTATTCGTGCTCACCGAATTTGCTATCGAACAAGTTCTGAATTTCAGCGAGAGCCTGATCGGCATCGTCGCCCGAAGCATCCAGGCGCACCGTCACGCCCTGGCCTGCCGCCAACATCATAACGCCCATAATGCTCTTGGCATTGACGCGTTTTGCGTCACGCGAGATGAAAATCTCGCTGCCGAATTTACTCGCCAATTGTGTGAGCTTTGCCGCGGCGCGAGCATGCAAGCCCAGCTTATTGGAAATGGTGATCTCAGAAATAGGCATAGAAATTGGTCAGTTCAGTCCACCTGCAAACAACCTTGCACGCCGCCCGCCAGGGCCTTGGCGCGAGTATCGGCCAAGCCCTGATCACGTGAAGTCAAGGCACGCAACAGCATCGACGTATTCAGGCCCGCTACGACACAGCATTGTGTACCCAATGACTGCGCCTCGGACACGGCACGTTTGGCGATATTTGCAGGCGTGGCACCGATCAGATCGGTCAGCACCAACACCCCCTGCCCCTCGTCCGCCTCGCGAATATCGCGCAACACATCAGGGACTCGCTCGTCGGGCATGTCATCGGGCTGAATGTCGTGCACAGCCATCTGGCGGCCCGCCTCGCCCAACACATGAGCCGCAAACTCGCGCATGGCATCGCCCAACGGCGCGTGCACCACGATGACAATACCGGTCATGGTCTGGCCTCTATGCCACCGCACGTTCGAGCGCGGCCGCAAACATATCGGCCACGTCAAAACCGGTCTGCTCTGCGATTTCGACAAAACAGGTCGGACTGGTGACATTCACCTCGGTCACATAGTCACCGATCACGTCCAGCCCCACCAAGAGCAGTCCGCGTGCCGCCAGCTTGGGGGCGACTTGGGCCGCGATCTCGCTGTCACGTGCCGAGAGAGGCTGCGCCACGCCACGGCCGCCCGCCGCTAGATTGCCCCGCGTTTCGCCTGCCAGCGGAATGCGGGCCAGCACATACGGCACGGCCTCGCCACCAATCAGCAAAATACGTTTATCGCCCTGGACAATCTCGGGAATATAGCGCTGCGCCATGATGGTGCGCTCGCCATTGTCGGTGAGTGTCTCGAGGATGGCATTCAAATTAGGCTCGGCGGCCCGCAATCGAAAGATGCCTGTACCGCCCATGCCATCGAGCGGCTTGACGATGACGTCTTGATGCTTGTCGTGAAAGGCCTTGATGCGCGCCATATCACGCGTCACCAGCGTGGGGGCTGCCAGATCCGCGAATTCGGTGATGGCCAGCTTTTCCGGGTGGTTACGGATCGCCGCCGCATCGTTGAATACCTTGGCCCCTTGGGCCTGCGCGTACTCGAGCATATGCGTCGAATAGACGTACTCCATATCGAACGGAGGGTCCTTGCGCATGATGACGGCATCAAAGCGAGGCAACGGGATGTCTTGGGCATCGCTGGTATCGCGCCACCAGTCGTGTCCATGCAAATCGGCGCCGTCGACAAGCTCGATCGCGGTACTGCGCGCCAGCACCACGCCAGCATCAATAAATAAATCACCCTGCAGAGCCACGCTTAGCGTATGACCGCGTGCAACCAGCGCACGCATCATGGCAACCGAAGAGTCCTTGTAGGCCTTCAGGCGCGGCAGGGGGTCAATAACGAATAAGACATGCATCGTGATATCCCGGTCGCACGCGAATCACGTCGCGTGCCAAACCGCCATCGTAGCGCAAATGACCCGCCCACGCCGGACGGCATGATGATTGTTTATGGGCGACATGACCGGCCACTCAGCACGTGACCAGTCATGTTCAAATCACCACAGTCAACCTGCGGCGTCCTTGCCAGGAACGACCTTCTTGCGCGGGGCAAGCACCATGACCATCTGGCGTCCTTCGAGCTTGGGCATGGCTTCGACCTGTGCCAATTCGGTCAGATCGTCGCGCACACGTTCCAGTACGCGCATACCCAGCTCTTGGTGAGCCATTTCACGGCCGCGGAACCGCAGCGTGACTTTGGCCTTGTCGCCCTCTTCGAGGAAACGGCGCAGATTGCGCAGTTTGACCTGATAGTCGCCCTCGTCGGTCGCCGGACGGAATTTGACTTCCTTGACCTGGATGACCTTTTGCTTGGAGCGGGCTTCGGCTTGTCGCTTTTGTTCCTGGTACTTGAACTTGCCGTAGTCCATCAAACGGCAGACTGGAGGATCCGCGTTGGGCGCGATTTCGACCAAATCCACGTTGGCTTGTTCGGAAAGGTTGAACGCGTCGGCAAGCTTGACGATGCCCAGCTGTTCTCCGTCCAGACCTATCAGGCGCACCTCGGGAACACGGATCTCACCGTTGATGCGATTGGCTTTTTCAGTGGCGATGTTGACAACTCCTAAAAGATTTTAAGCAGCACTGCTTTCGGTTTTAACGACGTCTCGACGAGCCTCGACGTCTTGGGCCAAGCGGTTGGAAAATGCCTCGAGCGAAATCACGCCAAGGTCCAATCCCCCTAGACCGCGCACCGCAACAGTGCCATTTTGTTTTTCCTTGTCGCCCACGACAAGGATGTACGGCACTTTTTGCAGGCTGTGCTCGCGAATTTTACGGGTGATTTTTTCACCACGCAAATCAGACTCAACCCTAAAGCCTTGTTTTTTAAGGTTTTGCGAAATTTGCGCGGCATAATCAGCCGAAGGCTCAGAAATACAACACACGACGGCCTGCACCGGAGCCAGCCAGGGCGGCATGGCGCCCGCATGGTTTTCGATCAGCATGCCGATAAAACGCTCCAGCGACCCCAGGATCGCCCGGTGCAACATGACCGGCGGACGGCGTTGATCCTGGGCATCGACGTATTCCGCGCCCAGGCGAACCGGCATGGAGAAATCGACCTGGATGGTGCCGCACTGCCAATGGCGACCGATCGCGTCTTTCAGTGTGTACTCGATCTTGGGGCCATAAAAGGCCCCCTCGCCCGGCGAGACTTCGAACTCACATCCCGTACGGCGCAGGCTTTCCATCAAGGCGGTTTCGGCCTTGTCCCAGACTTCGTCCGTGCCGATACGTTTTTCGGGACGCGTCGCGACCTTGTAGAGGACCTCGGTGAACCCAAAATCACGGTAGACCCTTTGCAACAAGGCCGTGAAATCGGCGCACTCATCCTGCAATTGATCTTCAGTACAGAAAATGTGGCCGTCGTCTTGCGTAAAACCCCGCACCCGCATCATGCCGTGCAGCGAACCGGAAGGCTCATTGCGGTGGCACTGACCAAACTCGCCGTAGCGCAGCGGCAGCTCGCGATACGAATGCAAGCCGGCGTTGAAAATCTGCACATGACCCGGACAATTCATCGGCTTGAGACCGTAGACCCGGTTTTCGGATTCAGTCGTGAACATATTTTCACGATAGTTATCCCAGTGACCGGTCTTCTTCCAGAGCGAAATGTCCAGGATCTGTGGCGCCTTGACTTCCTGATAGCCATTGTCGCGATACACGGCACGCATGTATTGCTCGACTTGTTGCCACAGCGCCCAACCCTTGGGGTGCCAGAAAATCAGGCCTGGCGCCTCGTCCTGGAAATGGAACAAATCCAGATCGCGGCCGATCTTGCGGTGATCGCGACGCTCGGCTTCTTCGAGCATATGCAAATAGGCGTCTTGCTCGTCTTTGGTGGCCCAGGCAGTACCGTAGATGCGCTGAAGCATCTCGTTATTGCTGTCGCCGCGCCAATACGCGCCCGCCACCTTCATCAGCTTGAAGACCTTGAGCTTGCCCGTCGAGGGCACGTGCGGCCCGCGACACAGATCGATAAAGTCGCCCTCGCGATAGAGGCTGAGGGTTTCGTTGGACGGAATCGACGCAATGATCTCGGCCTTGTAGGCCTCGCCGATGCTTTTGAAAAAAGCCACGGCGTCGTCACGCGTCCATTCTTCGCGCGTTACGACTTCGTCCCTGCGGACCAACTCGGCCATTTTCTTCTCGATGGCGATCAGATCCTCGGGCGTGAAAGGCCGCTTGTACGAAAAGTCGTAGTAAAAGCCGTTATCGATGACAGGACCAATCGTGACCTGCGCATCCGGAAACAGCGATTTGACGGCATACGCCAGCAGGTGCGCGGTGGAATGACGAATTAGCTCCAGGCCGTCAGCGTCTTTTGACGTGACGATGGCCAACTGAGCGTCCTGATCAATGCGAAAACTGGTATCGACCAGCCTTGCCTCACTGCCTGGCAGCGTTATACGACCACCCAGCGCGGCCTTGGCCAGCCCGGCGCCGATGGATTGCGCGACCTCGGCCACCGTAACGGGAGCCGGGAACTGGCGCTGTGAACCATCGGGCAATGTGATCTGTACCATCGAAATTTCCTGGGGGAAAAACAACAAACGCGGCTATTCGCCGCGTTTCGTCTGATTGCTAGTTTGGGGCCTGTCGTCTACCTGACATGGAACCCGACGCTTGGTAAAACTAACGCAGCATGGGAGGAAAGTTTCCGGTCGTAGTTCGTGTCGGGTCAAAAAGCATGTGCGGCCACCTGAGGCGGGCACGCAAAACAAGGGACGAGATTTCGGCGCGTGCCTTAATCCATAAGTATATCACTCTCATAGGGATACAACAGAACGCGCGTCGGTTCAGATAAATCCTATTTGCTTCAACCTACGCCGGGACATCGTACCGGGCTGCGCCACACTTGCCGCAAGGCCGCCTGGAACCTTTCGCCGACATCGGTCACACACATGAACTATGTCTGCAATTTCGACCTCGAGTCCTGCCGCTCCCGCCGCCCCGCCGCACTCGGCAGGGCGACACTACCTGCTGCTTTCCGGCGACAACCACCGAGTACGCATTGCAATCCTGGATGATCATCCCGTCATCACGCTGGGCATAGCCGCCTACTTGCGCTCGCATCCCGATTTCGACATCGTCCATACCGAGACTTCCTCCGAGTCCTTGCTTCATCACCTGGAAGCCCGGCCGTGCGATGTCGCGCTCGTCGATTTTTACCTGCCCAAACAGGCCTGGGACGGCGTCGATTGCATTCGACGCCTGCGCCGTCGACACCCTGACATGGGCATCATTACCTTTTCCGCCGGCACCCAGGCAGAGACCGAATACGCCGCGTTCCGGGCAGGTGCCCACGGTTACCTGCCGAAGTCCGCCGCCTTGCCCACGCTGGTCGACGTCATTCGCGCTACTCTCGCCCCCGATACCAACGGATTTATCACCTATCAGGACGGTGGCCTGAAATTCACGCCGCCCAGCCACCCCGATACGCGCTTGACCTCCTCCGAGATCGAAGTGCTACGCCAAATCGCCCAGGGCCTGTCCGTCACACAAGTCGGGGCCCGGCTGTTGCGCAGCAAAAAAACCGTCAGCACGCACAAGCGACGCGCCATGGGCAAACTCGGACTCGCCGACGATCTCGCCCTGGCCCTGTATTTAAAAGAAAAGTTCGATCAACCGGCCGGCCCCTGATCATCGCCTAACTCATGCTGCACATCGACGCCTTGCTCGCGCTATACCCGGACGACGCCAGCCGCCACCGGCTGCTCACCCAGGCTCTGGTGCACATCCGCGCCGACCGGGCCGCATTGCGTCACGCGATTGATACCCGGAATATCACCGATGCCCTTCAGCAACTACACCGGGCCAAGGGCGCGGTGAGTTTTCTGGGTACAGGCAGGAGCACACTACAACGATTTGACTCGTTAACCCGCATACTGCAACAAGCGGGAAATATTAATGACACGGTAGGCTCCGGACATACCTGTATTCGGGTCGAAAATGACTCGAATATTAATCGCGAGATATATGCCGCATTTAACCCTGTAGAATCTGTTCTTCTCGAATTAGAAACTACGCTAATGATGCTCATTAATAAGCGGGAAATTAAAAAGTAAGCCGAAGCATCGTAAACGCAGTGCCTCAAAACGTCGTAAATACCCTACAAAAATGAAATATGACGACATCACAGTGTTTCTTCGAAACCTAAACAATCGTCAATTATTTCTAAAATTCCGCTGTTTTGATACGTTCTGTGGCATTCAACCCGTTTGTGCATTATCTGTTTTCAAATCGATGCTCACGTCATAATTTTCTTTCATTAGACTCAGTCCGTCGCTATTTCAAAAAGCAAGTCTGATGAAACTGATCAATGATACTGACCGTATTCAGATTCTTCGCCCACGTGTGCTCGAAATCGATAATGGCCTTTTCAGAGGATATGTAGATACTCACGAACGCCAATCCGGCGTCTCGACACTCTGCAAATCTCATTACTGCCAAAGCGCGGGGATTTCTCGAGACATGGCCGAGCGACAAGCGCTCGACCTGGCGAAAAAGATCAGCGCGGCCTCGCGACGTATGGGCTTTGTCACGCAATTGGTGTGCGATAGCCTGAGCGATAGCTACGCGGGTCGGGCCGAACTGGATAGCATTCCGGCATTTTTGATCCGTCGCGCGCCTGCAACGCCTTCGGTAACTCGCAAGCATCTGCGCGCAGTCGCCTGATAGTCGCCTGTGATAGCAAACAATTGATAAGTGTTCGCATTTTCAATATTACAGATTGAAGTAATTTGGTATCATAGGCACCCTTAATTGACCAGCAACTCTAGTAGTAAAGGAGCACCGATGGATGTTGGCAACGTCAATTCTGAATGGTCGGACAACGTCACCTCTGCCGCTGAAGCACGCGCGCAGCGTACTCTGCAAGCAGCCGAACGTCTACTTGCCCCGTCTGCCCCTGATACTTCCAATGCGCCCGCTTCGGCAGAGCATCAATTGCGAGAATATATGCAGGAAATGAGCCGAACCCGCTACGGCCATGCCGGCTCATTACTCTCCGAGCTATACAGCAAGTAGCACGCGCACAATTTCCGGATTGGTAGTCGAATAAAGTAAAGAGGCCCCCACGCGGCAGCCACTACGTGGCTTTGCTGCCCCCCAAGGGGGCTTTTTTTATTTTGGGGCGGCCCGGCAATAAAAAAGGCCCCCACGCGGCAGCCACTACGTGGCTTTGCTGCCCCCCAAGGGGGCTTTTTTTTATTTTGGGGCGGCCCGGCAATAAAAAAGGCCCCCACGCGGCAGCCACTACGTGGCTTTGCTGCCCCCCAAGGGGGCTTTTTTTATTTTGGAATACGGCCCACATGAGGTGTTTTTTTTATTTGGCGAGTGATTGATTTCCGCCAAAACAATCCAATGCTACATCGCGAAACCTTTGCGCCGCCGGACTGGATGGCTCGGGCATCAACAGGCCCAGACCGATCTCGGCCGCAGGCGACAGGTTAGTGATGACGCGGTAGGCGACACGCGAACTCGGGTTGTATTGCATAACCGCGGGTACCAGCGCCACACCCAGGCCGCTTTCCACCAACGACAGCACAGTCTGTACCTGCGTCGCCTCTTGGGTAATGCGCGGCAAGAACCCCGCGCGTTGGCACGCGAGCATTGTCATGGCGTGCAGCCCGGCAGCGTCGTCACGCGAATAGAACACAAATGATTCGGTCGCCAGGGCTTGCATGGTGATATCTGGCTTTTGCGCCAACAAACTGCCCTGCGGCAGCGCCACCACAAAGCCTTCGGTCAACAGCGGCTCCAGATGTGCACGCGATGGGGTCAACAGCGGAGTACGCACCAACCCGACATCCAGATCGGCGCTATCGACCCGCTCGGCGATACGTACGGAGGTGCCTTCTTTGAGTACCAGTTCGACGCCGGGATATTCCGCTCGGAACAACCGCACGACGCGCTGCAACACACCGTTCGTGGTGGAGCCGACAAAGCCTACCCGCAAGGCGCCCCCTGTGCCCGTCGAGGCAGCACGCGCCGCCGCCAGCAACTGCACATTGTGAAACAGCAAGCGCCGCGCCTCCGCCAACGCCGCCTGTCCGCTGGACGTCAACGAAACACCGCCGGACCCACCTCGCTCGAACAGGCGAGTGCCGAGCTCTGCCTCCAGTTTCTGGATGGCAACCGTCAGCGGTGGCTGCGTCATGTGCAAACGCTCGGCAGCCCGCCGGAAGTTCAACGTTTCGGCCAGCACCACGAATTGACGTACTCGCCGCAAGTCCAGCATGGGATCGGGCGAAGCCTGGCCCGGGCGGGTCGATCGGATTCGTTCAGTCATCGTGTCGGTCGTATCTCACGACTATCATTTTTATGGGTTTGATACATCTTATGTAGGTGTACACCTGCTATTCACAGCAAAATCTTGGCGAATGATAGCCCTGATGAATAGCTAACGATATATAAAAAATATCATTTCTACCACAAATAATATTGGACTTGTGGATACCACTTTTCTAAGCTGACACCGATCAATAGCGAGCAGCCGGGAGCATAAACATGTGCGCGGCATCGCCGTTGTTCCTGCAGTTTGTCCCTCCAACAACCCTGCCCGGCCTATTTGGTCGGTCAACGATAGCTACGCCATCGGACTGCCATCTTGACCACCCTGATCAATCGATTCACACTCGCCGAGCTTCCTCAGTCGGCGCAAATTTTTCGCCAAGAGGTCCAGTCGTTCCTGCAGGCCGAAATGCCTCCGCTACCGGCGGACCAACGTGCGCGCTCGTGGCTGGGCTTCGATGCCGAGTTCAGCCGCAAGCTGGCCGCTCGTGGCTGGGTGGGGGTCACCTTGCCATGTGCGTATGGTGGCGCGGAAATGGACGCGTTCTCCCGATTCATCCTGGTCGAAGAGTTGCTGTGCGCGGGTGCACCAGTATCGGCCCACTGGATCGCCGACCGCCAAAGTGGGCCGTTGATCCGCAAGTTCGGCAACGAGGCACAACGCAATTTCTACCTGCCGCGCATCTGCCGCGGAGAAGCCTTTTTCTGCATCGGCATGAGTGAACCAAACTCGGGTTCGGATCTGGCCAGTGTGGGCTCTCGCGCCGAGCGCCACCCCGATGGCGGCTGGACACTCTCTGGTCGCAAAATATGGACCACCAACGCTCACCACTGTCACTACATGATCGCGCTGGTGCGCACCTCGGGGACTCCGCAGGATCGCAATCAGGGTCTGTCGCAGTTCATTATCGATCTGTCGCTGCCAGGCGTCACGATACGCCCCATCACCGATCTAGCCGGCGATGCGCATTTTTCGGAAGTGTTCTTCGACGATGTTCGACTATCCGAGGATGCGCTGGTCGGGCAGGAAGGCGACGGCTGGGAACAAGTCACTGCCGAGTTGGCTTTCGAGCGCAGCGGCCCCGAACGGATTTATTCGAGCATCGTGTTGCTGGACCGCTGGATAGATTGGCTGCGCAGCCACGGCGATACGACGCACGCGCCGGCCGTCGGCCGCTTCGTCACTCATCTGGCGGCACTGCGCAGCCTATCACTGTCGGTGACGGCCCGACTGGCCGCGGGCGAGAGTCCCGTGGTCGAAGCCGCCTTGGTCAAGGAACTGGGCACGAGCTTCGAGCAAGAAATCCCTGCCGTCATAGAAGCTGCCCTAGGGGTAGACCCCGGCGCAGAGGTCGATGAGGAACTGTTGCGCACTTGCGCCTATGTCAACCAGATCTGCCCCACGTACTCGCTGCGTGGCGGCACGCGCGAAATCTTGCGCGGCATGATCGCTCGCGGCCTCGGCCTGCGTTAACAGGCGTGGAGACGAATACGATGTTCAGCGAAGCTTTCGAAGACCTGCTGAAAGGCCAATGCCCCCCCGCCGCGGTACGCGCTATCGACGCTGGCTGTCACCACGAAGCGCTGTGGAGCGTCATTCTGGAATCCGGCTTTCTGGAGCTCATGGCGCCGGAAGATGCCGGCGGCGCAGGTGCGGACCTGGCCGACGCGCTGCCATTATTCATGGCGCTAGGCGCACACGCCGTACCGCTACCCGTGGGGCAAGCCATCGCGCTACGCACCTTGCTGCCTGCCGGCGAGGCCGTGCCTCAGGGCCTGCCGACCTTTGCCCCCAGCCTGGTGTCGGCTCGCGATACGACATGGGTTGCGCCACGCGTACCCTACGGCATGCTGGCAGGCCCCGTGCTGGCTGAACAGGGCGGCACACTGTGGTTACTGGATGCCCACGACGCGCAACGTCGTCATTGCCGCTTGCATGGCGAGCCGACCGCCGATTTACGATGGGAGTCGGACATTGAGCAAGTCGGCAAGCGTCTAGGCGATGCCGGTGGCACACCAGGCCGTCTGGCGGCCTGGGCAGCGGCGCTACACGCCGCGCTACTGACCGGCGCAATCACCCGGTGTTTCGAATTAACGCTCCAGTACGGCAACGACCGCATCCAATTCGGCCGCTCTATCGGTAAATTTCAGGCAGTCCAGCATCAGTTGGCAGTGATGGCCGAACACGTCGCCGCCGCGCGCATCGCTACGGCCGCTGCATTCCGCGTGGGCACAACGCAACCCGCCTTGCTGCCCGCCGCCATCGCGAAGGCCCGCAGCAGCGAAGCCGCAGCGTTGGTAGCCGCCACTGCACATGGCCTGCACGGCGCCATCGGTGTCACCGAGGAGTACGACCTGCAGCTCTACACGCGTCGGCTGCACAGCTGGCGACTGGCGCATGGATCCGAGCAATACTGGCACGGAATCGTCGGCGAGGCCTTGATGAATAGCTCAACCAGCGCGGCAGAATTCGTGCGCGAGCTATAACGCGGAGAAAAGACAGTCGTTGATGGGTGGGTGCCCTGGTAAGACCGGAAAGCAAAAAACCGCACAATCAAAGATTGATGCGGTTTTTTTGTGCGCCCTGTCTGCGAGTATTTTGGTAGGCGGTATTGGAATCGAACCAACGACCTCTACGATGTCAACGTAGCGCTCTAACCATCTGAGCTAACCGCCTGCAGAAGAGAAAAAGATTATATATGGATTTTTTTCGGCGTGCAAATCAATGACTGATTATTGTTGATGGGCGATCAGCCATCGCCAGATGACGCGGCGTACTCAGTGCATACAACACAGCGAGCGTCACAGCATAGATGGGCACACTGCGCATGTTGCGGAACATCATTTCAGTCAGGCTGAATTGCGCGTAGCCCAACGTAAACAACAGGCCGATGGTCGCGGCTGTGTGGATGGTGGCATCAGCGTTGCGCAAGCGGCGCAGGAAGGTCACGGCCGGCACAAAATAAAGTGCCAGGATACTCAGTAAACCAAACATGCCGTACCCGGCTAACGCCCCGAGAAAGTCGTTATGCGGCTCGCCATAATCCGAGGCAACCTTAGGGGTCACGATCCCCTGGTCTCTGAATTCGGCTAATTTTTCGCGGAAATTACCGGCGCCTACACCTGTCCATGGACTCTCTTTGAACATCAGCCATGAGGCCGTTGCCAACTGCATCCGTATTCCGGTAGACGTATCGCGATCATGTTGCTCGTAACGCTGAAAATCTGTCCAGATCGCGCGAAAACGGCTGCCGTCGGCGTACCACAGAAATGATAGTCCTACGGCCATGAATACCAGGGCCATACCCACGAACATCAGCTTGGTGCGCGCAGTCCATTGCTGCTTGCTGAGCAAGATCACCAGCCCCAGCACAGCAAACAGTGCCCAACTGCTGCGTGTCTCCGAGATCCATACGGCATAGATACTCAAGGGCACCGCCAGCAGTTTCAAGGCGGCCTCGAGTCTGGGCCAGCGCGACAATGTCCAGGGCAACGTCAGGCAAGATGCGAAACCAAAAAACAAGGTGAGATTCGCAAACGCAACGGCGTTGTATTTACCACCGAATGCTGACACGGCCCCTCTGCCCAAATCGGGCGACAGCAAAATCACCAACAGCATCAGCGAACCTACGTAAGCACTGAACAATAAGCTCCACTGCACGTGCCGTAGCCATTGCACCGGCGAGCGCATCAAGACCCACGCAATTGGAATCGCCAATGCAAATCGAATCAATTTCTCGAACTCGGAAGCCACCCAGTCGCCATGGACGATATTGCCCAACAGCATGCACACAAGCGGTGCTGCCAAGGCAACCATCAGCGGCCACAGATCGCGCCAGGCGTAGACCTCCCAAGGTTTGATCGCATTGGCAATAATCACCCCCAGGCCCACTACGGCGCCAAGATATAGCGCGATCGGCCCACCATCCGCACTGACCAACGCGAGCGCGGGAACCAAGAGTGCCAAGATGGATATCACCACCACGGCTTTGGGAGATATGCCTGTTCTCCGCCCGGCATTCGGGCCCGCTGCATGTACCATAAAAGAGCACAACACCTTTTTTGCGCAAGCTGAACTGTCAGCGATGAACCCTCAACGTCATTCGCTAATTTGTTTCTCGTATTGGTCGGTCAATTGCCGAAAAGCCCGGAGCACCTGACGGGGTTTAAGCCAATGGCGCCATAGACGGTCGCGCAATCTGCCCCCGGGAATATAGCCGGGGTACACGATCCGAGAAGTCGACCATCCTGGGCGCCAGGAGAGCGTGCGAGTCGGCCTGCCGGTAACGGTCAGGGTAGGAATCCCGACGTTGGATGCCAAATGCCCGATACCGGACTCATTACCGACAAACCAGCCAGACTCGTGAATAAACGTGGCGACATCGGAAAGCAATGTCGACGGGTATATGGACAAGCCATTTTCTGCCAGACAAGCCCACTGCTCCCGTTCGTACGGGGCAAGAATATAGAACGGCTGATAGCCAGAGCGCTGCAAACGCTTGCCAAGCTCGACAAAATGCGACGCGGCCCAGCGTCGCTCCTCGCCCCCCGAGGACGGATGGACTGCCACACGCCGTAAATGTTGCCGATGACGCAATTCAGGCAGCGGACGCAGGCCGTTATTCAACGAACAATTTTCAAGGCCCAACTGTTGGTGACAATAGTCGCGGATTTGATTGAGCTTGATGAAGCCCTTGCCCGTAACGACGACGTGCTCGTCATAGTAAAAATAGCTGCGTGCGTAGTCATGCAATCCATAGGGCCACCCGACATGCATTTGCGCTGCACAATCGTAATCCGCCAATGCGTGCGAAGCCTCGGACTCTGGCAAAGACGGACGAATATCGATTCCAGGAAACCAGGCGCGCAACGCGTAGGCATAATCGCCAAAGACGGTGACGCTGCGCCCGTTGGCACGCAGGTTTTGCACCATGTTCATCATGAGCAAGGTGTCGCCCAGGCGAGGCGCCATCAGCATGGCCACCCGATTCGCGTGCTTTAACTGTTGCTGGTGTTCGGCTGCCACATACGGAGGCAGGCCGGAAGCGGATGTTGCCATATCTTGGTGGACGCTCATGTCAGATGTGATATGACTGTATTTTGTCGGAATTCGAAAACTATAAATTAATATATTTAGATTAATTAAGTTGCATAACTTCGATTCAGATCAACATACCTAGAAAAACACACTCCCCGTACCGTCATTCGGAGAGAATCGCACGGACCTGCTAACAAAATTATCGAACCATTTAACGGTATGAGCCCGTAGGTCTCACTGGCTCAACGATGCGGTTTATTCCTCTGCCGACGGCGCAAGTGATGATCGACCATCGTCCGCATGACGCACGGCGTCCATCAAGGCGCGGATCTTGTCGGCCGATTTCAGCCCGGGAGCGGTTTCTACGCCGCTGCTCACGTCCACGGCCCAAGGCCGCAGCGCCTGGATAAGTGGGCCTATGTTGTCGGCGTTCAGCCCACCAGACAAGATGATCGGACGCGCGGACACATCGGCCCGCACGGCAGCCAGCAGCCTGTGATCAAAAGCCTGGCCACTACCACCATAACCCGCACTGTAACTGTCAAACAGCCACCCAGCCGCCGCCTCGTAGGCACGACAGACGGTGGCTAAATCATCGGGCGTGTCCAGCCCCGGCGCGCCGGCACGGAACGCCCGCAAGAAACGGACGCCATAGCGGGTGCAATCCTGAACGGACTCGTCACCATGGAACTGCAGCAAGTCCGGGCCGACATGATCCAGGACAACCTGCACCTCGGATGGATCCGGATTCACGAACAGGGCCACCGTGTCGACAAAAGCCGGCACGGCACGGCGCAGCGCGGCCGCCTGCGCCGGCGCGACGTAACGCTTGCTACCGGGATAAAACACAAACCCGATCGCGTCCGCCCCGGCCTGTACGGCCGAGGCGATGTCTGCTTCGCGGGTTAAACCACAGATTTTGACGCGAGTACGCATAACGCCAGTGCTCAAGGGCAATAACGACCCAGTTTACTTGAAGGCCGCCGCCGGGTCGGCGTTTTCACTGCCATAGGTACTGGTGCCATAGGTCGTATCGATCTCGATCTTGACGGTATCGGGATCAACGGTGGACAGCCCTGCCTTGTAGTGCATCACGATGCCTGGGAAGATCATGACCGCAGCCACCATGACCAACTGGATCACGATAAAGGGCACCGATCCCCAATAGATCTGCCCGGTCGTCACAGGCTCGATACGTTGACCTGTCACCCTGTCGCGATAGGCGTCCTTGGGCGCCACCGATCGAAGGTAGAACAGGGCAAACCCAAAAGGCGGGTGCATGAACGAGGTCTGCATGTTCACGGCCAGGATGACCCCGAACCAGATCAAATCGATGCCCATTTTGTCGGCCACAGGGGCGAGCAAAGGCACGATGATGAACGCCAGTTCGAAGAAATCGAGGAAGAACGCCAACACGAAGGTCAGCACGCTGACCACAATCAGAAAGCCCCATTGGCCACCCGGCACGCTGGTCAACAGATGCTCGACCCACAGGTCGCCGCTGACACCACGGAAGGTCAAGCCGAATACCGTCGACCCCACCAGGATGAACACCACGAAGCACGACAGCTTGGTCGTCGTGTCCATCGCCTGACGCATCAGATCGAGGGTCAGACGTCCACGGATCAACGCCATGATGATCGCACCAACGGCGCCCATCGCCCCGCCTTCGGTCGGCGTCGCGACACCGATGAAAATGGTACCCAGCACGAGGAAGATCAGGAACAAGGGCGGAATCATCACAAAGGTGACGCGTTCAGCCAACGCCGAGAGCACTTTCAGGCGAAACACTTTGTTGACGATGGCGATCACAAACGCCGTCAGACCCCACAGCAGCAAGCTGAGTACGACTTTTTCGTCAACAGGCGCATTTTCCTTTTCCAGCCACTGCGTCATGAAATACGCAGAAGCGGCCGCAATCAGCATCAACACCAGCAACGAACGACCGCCGCGCGAACCGTTAGGCTCACGGAAGGCGCGAGCCTCTTCGGGCAAGGCCGGAGCTGCCGAAGGCTTGATGACGGCGACCAGAACGACGTACAGAATGTACGAGCCCGCCAGCAAGAAGCCGGGAACCATTGCGGCACGGTACATGTCGCCGATCGAACGACCCAACTGGTCGGCCAGGATGATCAGCACCAATGAGGGTGGAATGATCTGCGAAAGCGTGCCGGATGCGGCTATCACCCCCGAGGCCAGGCGCCTGTCATACCCGTAACGCAGCATGATCGGCAACGAAATCAAGCCCATCGAGATGACCGAGGCGGAAACCACGCCGGTGGTCGCGGCCAACATCGCGCCAACCAACACCACGGCGATGGCCAAGCCACCGCGCAGCGGCCCAAACACCTGGCCGATGGTCTCGAGCAGATCCTCTGCCATGCCTGAGCGTTCAAGTACCAGTCCCATCAAGGTAAAGAAGGGGACCGCCAGCAAGGTATCGTTGGCGACAATGCCGAACACCCGCTGAGGCAGCGCCTGGAACAGGGTAGCGTTAAACAGCCCCAGCTCGATCCCGACCAGACCGTACAGGATCCCGTTGGCGGCCAACGCAAATGCCACGGGAAAACCCAATAGCAAAAATAACACCAAGGTGCCGAACATGAACGGCGCCAAATTTGCGACAAAGAACTCCATGATCATTGGCCCTTGTTTTGTTGTTGCAGGGCCGCCTCGCGCGCCTGCGCTTCACGGGCGATCTCTTCGGCGAGCTCCTCCTCGGCGGACTTGCCTACCTCACGTGCCAGAGGATCAGGGGACTGGCCACGCAAATAGGCCACGCATTTGATCAAACGCGAAACCCCCGCCAGCACCAGCAACCCGAAACCGATTGGAATCATCAGTTTGACCGGCCAGCGAGCCAGGCCACCCGAATTGGAGGATTGCTCGTTGGAGACAAAGGAATCCATGAACATCGGCCACGACAGATACGTAATCAAAATCGCCATAGGCAACAGGAAGAACAACACCCCGAAGATTTCGATGTAGATTTGCGTACGTTTGGAAAGCCGGGAGGACAGAATATCCACCCGGACGTGTTCATTTTTAAGCAGGGTATAGCCCGCGGTCAGCAGGAACATGGCACCAAACATGTACCACTGCAGTTCCAGCCAGGCATTCGAACTGACTTCGAACACCTTGCGGACCACCGCGTTGCCGGCGCTGACCAGCACCACCAACAGGGTGACCCACGTCACGGCTCGGCCAACCCGCAGGTTCAGCGCATCGATTGCGCGTGATAGAGCGAGTAATGCTTTCATGATGGGAATAATGAGCTAGATAGAAGGTCGCAACGATACCAAATACGGCATCGTGCCTGGGCATGCAAGCGCCGCCTGGGGTGGCCGGACGACAGACTTCGGCATGGCGCCGCCGCCAGTCGCCCCTGCTTTTGGCGGGTACGGTAACGAGCGGAAACGGACAATTTTATATCGTCGTGCCCAATCGGCCGTGCCCTACCCCATGCGGCCTGCTTATTTGCCTCGGCCAATGGTCCCCATGAAGCCGTCGAAACTGCCTTCAGCCACACGGAACCACGGGATTTCGTTGTCACGGAACGCCACCATGTCGTCGTAGATCTTTTTGAACATGGGGTCTTTGGCGGAGAACTCTTCGTAGACTTTGACGGCCTCGGCATAGCAGGCGTCCATCACGGGCTTGGGAAAAGCCTTGAGTTGTGCACCCTGGGATACCAGGCGACGCAAGGCGGCCGGGTTTTCCGCGTCGTACGTGGCAATCATGTCGGCCGTGGCGGCCGCAGAAGCCTGCGCCAGCACGTTTTGGTAGTGTTTGGGTAATTTGTTGTACTGCTCTTGATTGACGTACAACGACACCTGCAGCGTACCTTCCCACCAGCCGGGGAAGTAATAGTTTTTGGCGACCTTGTGAAAGCCCAATTTTTCGTCGTCGTACGGGCCAATCCACTCGGCGGCGTCGATGGTGCCCTTTTCCAGCGAGGGATAGATGTCACCACCCGCGATTTGTTGCGGCACGACGCCCAGGCGCGACAACACGGCGCCCGCAAACGCGCTGGCGCGGAATTTCAAGCCCTTGAGATCGTCTACCGTCTTGATTTCATTGCGGAACCAGCCCCCCATTTGGGTACCGGTGTAACCGCAGGGAAAGTTCACGATGTTGTACTTTCCAAATAGCTCGCGCGTGAGTTTCAGGCCGTTGCCATGACGCATCCAGGCGTTCATCTGGCGCGTATTCAGGCCGAACGGCACGGCGCCGTCAAAGCACAAGGCGGGATCTTTGCCAAAGTAATAATACGAAGCCGTGTGACCGCACTCGATGGTGTTGTTCTGAACAGCGTCGAGCACCTGCAATGCCGGCACGATCTCGCCCGCGGGAAAGGCACGAATGGTGAATTTACCGTCGGTCGCTTCGGAAACGTACTTGCCTAGATTTTCACCGCCACTGTAAATCGCATCCGCGCTACGCGGAAAACTGGACGCCAGGCGCCAACTGAGCTTGGGGGACTCTTGTGCCAGAGCGGGAGCGGCAAGAGCGGCGCCGCCAGCGGCAGCACCCAATGTAGCTTTTTTGAGGAACGAACGACGTTGCATGAGGGGAAGTCTCCTGTTTGGAAAACGTTGCAAACGCAGGTCGTTTGTGTGAAACGACTGCGTATACAGCAACTCTTGTTGGAGCTGCTTTTTTTCGTTCGCAATCATATAGCGTCAGTCGATCATTGCCCTCCTGCTGATTACCCTAAGCAAATATGAACGGCGACAACAATTGCGGGCCGCCGTCGGTTTCTTTCAGTTGGAATTCAGCGGGATACTCGATGGCAGACAGGTACAAGCCATCCGGAGGAAACGTCGGCGCAGCCACGCGACGGTCTCGCGCGGCGAGCACGTTCTGCATCCAGGCTACGGATTCGCGCCCTTGGCCGATTTGCAATAATGCGCCCATGATGTTGCGCACCATGTGATGCAAAAAAGCATTGGCGCGAAGGGTAAACACAAGAAAGGGGCCGCGCTCTTGGATGTCCAGCCGATGCATAGTGCGCACCGGATGTCGGGCCTGGCATTGCGAGGAACGAAAACTGGAAAAATCGTGTTCGCCCAGCAACGTCACCGCCGCCTGACGCATCGCATCGACATCAAGGGGCTGAAAGCACCATCCCGCCCGCCCCGCCCAGAGCGGCGGCCTTACACGCCCACGCCAGAGCAAATAAATGTAGGTACGCGAACGCGCCGCAAAGCGCGCATGAAAGTCGTCGGAGACCGGTTGAGCCCACTGTATAGCAATGCTGGGGGGCAAAAAGGCGTTGACGCCACGTACCCAGGATTCGGTCCGTCGCACGAGCGGCGTATCTACATGCACCACCTGCATAGCGGCATGAACGCCGGTATCGGTACGGCCCGCGCATATCGTCGGCACACGGCCGTCAATACCCGCAAAGCGGCCCAGGGCTGCCTCCAGCGTGTCTTGCACCGTTTGCCGATGTGGTTGTGTCTGCCATCCCTGCCAGGAGGAGCCGTCGTACGCCAGCCCCAATGCCATACGCGACATCGTTGTCAAACACGCGGCCTGCGAGGAGACGACTCATCGGTCGGCGGCTGATCCAGATCCAGATTGATGCCATCCAGTTTTCGCGTGAGCAATGCGGGATCCAGCGCAGCCGTTTCCCCATATGAAGAGGCCTCGTC
>NZ_CBCSFP010000010.1:139946-214118 GCF_965138755.1 Bordetella tumulicola
ACNGCGCGCCGACACGACGCAACAACCATGCGATGATCAGGACAATCAACGCCAGCACGGCCGTCACCACGACCAGCAAGTTGTCGGTCAGCCAGTTGCCTGTCGTGGAAGCGTCATTGCCGGCAACGGCAGCGTTATCTTGGCGAGCGGCCTCTGTGCCAGCAGTGTTACTGAGGGGGCCGGAGGCATTGGACGCGGTATTAGGGCTGCCTGTGGCAGCCGAGGAACTCGCCCCGACAGATCCGCTGCTGTTGGCACCCGTCGCGCCTGCTGCGCCAGTCGTGCCTGCTGCACCGGCCGTGCCTGCTGCACCGGCCGTGCCTGCTGCACCGGCCGCGCCTGCTGCACCGGCCGCGCCTGCTGCACCGGCCGCGCCTGCTGCACCTGCTGCACCGGTCGTGCCTGCAGCACCTGTAGCGCCTGCTGCACCTGTTGCACCTGTTGCACCTGTGGCGCCTGCTGTACCTGTGGCGCATGCTGCACCTGTGGCGCCTGCTGCACCGGCCGCGCCTGTAGCGGCTCCACCCGCCGCGTCTCCGCTCCCTACTGCCGCGCCATTTTCCCCCTGCTTACCGGTCGCGTTTGCTGCCTGCTTGAGCGCATCGACGTTGCCTTCCAGGGTCTGCACGCGCTGTTGGGTGTCTTGCAAGGCGCGTGAGTCAGAGGTGCTCGCATCCGCCTTTGCATCGGCGGAATCCGATGCGCTGAGGCGCAAGCGATCTTGCGAGGAAGCGGTGCTCGCTCCACCCGTAGAGGGGGCCGCCGTGACTTGCCCAGCGTTCGCGCCGCCCTCGGCACCGACGGCCGCGGCACCCGCAGCGCCTTCTCCGACGCGACCGCGATAGCTGGCGAATGCCTTGTCGTGCTCTAGGAAAATACGACGCGCCTCGGCGGGGTCAATCGCACGCACGGTGGCGGTATCCGGGATTGTCAGCGTTTCACCGGCACGCACCAGATTCATGTTGTTTTGGATAAAGGCTTGGGGATTTGCCCGCCATATCGCCACCAACATTTGATAAACACTAGCGTCGGAGACCCGATTGCCGCGGGCAATACGCAACAGCGTATCTCCCGCGCGAACGTCAATCGATTTCGCCGATGCGGCGTTGTCGACGCGGCCAGATCCCACGCGCGCGGATTGGACCGTGCCGGCCTCCGCACGCTGGGGCACCAAAATGGTAACTTGAACTTGGCGCTGACCAGAGCTGGATTTCAAATTCAGCAGCAGATCAATCGCAGAAGTCGCCAAAGGCTGCGACGACTCGATGCGTATATCTTTGCGCGAGGCTTGCCCGCTGTCTTGCAGGCTGACGCGTGCACTGTCGAGCGGTACCGGTGGCTGCAACCCCGCGCGTTGCCAGGCGGCGCTATCGGCCAACGAGACTTGTAGCGAGGTGCGCTCTTCGGCGCTCAAGTTATCCAGGGGCACCACGACTTGCAGGGGCGCGCCGGGTGCGGACACCACACGTGAATGGCCCACTATCGCCGCGTGAGCGGTGGTCGCCATCGAAGCGCCCAGGGCTAACGCTATGGCCCAATTCAAGGCTTTGAGGTGTCGAGGTTGCGAGAAACGGCGTGAACGCAAATTCATAGTGGAAAATCCTGCTGGACAAATCGGGTTACCGGCCACTGCTGGGCGCAAGTGTAATAGATCGACCCTGATTCATAAATGCATCAGGGCTTCAGCAAGAGCAAAACGCGACAAAGGCACCCGCAGGTGCCTTTGTCATGCCCGACAGGAGCCGGACAAACCTGAAAATGAACCGGGCCAACCATGGACTCAGTTCGACAACGTGATTCAGGCCTCGGACAGTGCGATACGCAACATACGGCGCAACGGCTCGGCCGCGCCCCACAACAATTGATCACCCACGGTGAACGCACCCAGATACTGGGAACCCATGGACAGCTTACGCAGACGACCCACCGGAATATCCAGCGTGCCTGTCACAGCCACCGGCGTGAGCGCGCGTACGGAGTCTTCTTTGGTGTTGGGTACGACCTTGGCCCATTGCGTGCCTTGGGCAATGAGGGCTTCGATTTCGTCGAGCGGTACATCGCGCTTGAGCTTGATGGTCAGGGCCTGGCTATGGCAACGCATGGCGCCAATGCGCACACACAGGCCATCGATGGGTGTAGCGGGCGTGCCGAAGGCCTCTCCGCGGCCGAGAATCTTGTTGGTTTCGGCCTCGGCTTTCCATTCCTCGCGCGACATGCCATCACCCAGGTCCTTGTCGATCCAGGGGATCAGGTTGCCACCCAGCGGCACCCCAAAGTGCGATTGGGGCAAGGCCGGATCTTGCTGAGCAGCCAACACGCCACGATCGATGTCCAGGATGGCCGAAGCGGGATCGTCGAGCAACGGTCCGACGGCCTGGTTCAGCAGGCCGAACTGCGTCAGCAGCTCGCGCATGTGCTGGGCCCCACCACCCGATGCGGCCTGGTAGGTCATGGAGGTCATCCATTCCACCAGGTCGTTGTTAAACAAACCTGCCAGACCCATCAGCATGCAGCTGACGGTGCAATTGCCCCCCACGAAATTGCGCACGCCACGCTTGAGCGCAGCGTCGATCACCGGACGATTGACCGGATCCAGCACGATGATGGCGTCGTCTTTCATACGCAGGGTGCTGGCGGCGTCGATCCAGATGCCATCCCAACCTGCCGCGCGCAGCTTGGGGAAGACCTCGGTGGTGTAATCGCCACCCTGAGCGGTCACGATAATCGGCAGTTTTTTCAGAGCATCGATGTCGTAGGCATTCTGCAACGGGCCCGCACCGTCTGCCCACAAGGGCGCGGCGCCGCCAGCATTGCTGGTAGAAAAGAATACGGGATCGATCAGGGCGAAGTCGTTTTCGTCGCGCATGCGCTGCATGAGAACGGAACCGACCATGCCGCGCCAGCCGACCAGGCCTACTGCTTGCGTCATGTTTTATGCTCTTGGGTTGGAAAATAAAGAAAAAGCTGCTGATTCCGACAATTTATCAGAATAAGCGGGAGGATGTTGCACTGCGGCGATATTAGGGACAGACTGGACGCCAATGGGCTTGCCCGCGCGAAACGACACAGGCTCGCGATGGGGCTGGGGAAGTCAGACCATAAGTGGCCCGGCGATAAACACCGGGCCACGGATCAAGCGATAGACTCGAGATTAAGCCAGAGCTTTCAGGACAGCGTCACCCATTTGCGAGGTCGACACCTTGGTCGTGCCTTCTTCGTATATATCGGCGGTACGCAGGCCGTTAGCCAACACGGCGCGAACGGCGGTCTCGATGCGATCGGCCGGCTGTGCCAGACCCAGCGAATAACGCAGCAACATGGCAGCAGACAAGATAGTCGCCAACGGGTTGGCAATGCCTTGACCCGCGATATCGGGCGCCGACCCGTGGCTGGGCTCGTACAGGCCCTGCCCCGACGCATTCAACGAGGCCGACGGCAGCATGCCAATCGAGCCGGTCAACATGGCGGCTTCGTCCGAGAGGATGTCGCCAAACAGGTTACCGGTCACGATCACGTCGAACTGGCGCGGGTTGCGCACCAACTGCATGGCCGCGTTATCAACGTACATGTGCGACAGTTCGACATCAGGATAGTCGCGTGCGATTTCGATCACGATATCGCGCCAGAACTGCGAGGTCTCGAGCACATTGGCTTTGTCGACACTGCAGAGTTTCTTGCCTCGCTTGCGTGCGGACTCGAAACCTATGCGCGCGATACGACGCACTTCGGAATCGGCGTAGCGCATGGTGTCAAACCCTTCGCGTTCGCCGGCAAAAGTGCCATCCTCGGCGTTGCGCACGCCACGCGGTGTACCAAAATAGATGTCGCCGGTCAGTTCGCGAATAATCAGGAGGTCCAAACCCGACACGATCTCGGGCTTGAGCGACGAAGCGCTGGCCAGCTCGGGATACAGGATGGCAGGACGCAGGTTCGCAAACAGGCCCAAGGCCTTGCGCAGGCCCAGAATCGCCTGCTCGGGACGGAACTCGCGCGGCAGGCTGTCGTACTTCCAGTCGCCTACGGCGCCAAACAATACCGCGTCCGAATGTCGCGCCAAGTCCAGCGTCGCAGGCGGCAGCGGATGCTCGAATTGATCGTAGGCGGCGCCACCGACAGGCTGTTGCTGAATATCCAGCGGCAAATCGAGTGCGCCCAACACACGAACGGCCTGCTCGACAATCTCGGGACCGATGCCGTCGCCGGGCAACACTGCAATCTTATGCGTCATGAAAAAAACCTATCAATAGAATATTTAAGCGACGGGACGGCTTTCCAGCCACGGATGGCGAGCCAGGCGTTCCGCCTCAAACGCGCGAATCTTGTCGGACTGACGCAACGTCAAGCCGATGTCATCAAAACCGTTGATCAAACAATACTTGCGAAAGGGTTCGATATCGAACTGCAGTTCGCGACCGTCGGCGGCAATCACGACCTGACGCTCGAGATCAATGCGCAGTTTGTAGCCCGGAAAAGCCTTGACCTCGTCAAACAATCGCGCGACTTCGAACTCGGACAGGCTGATGGGCAACAGGCCGTTCTTGAAGCTATTGTTGAAGAAAATATCGGCGTATGACGGCGCGATGATCGCGCGAAAGCCATACTGCGTCAGCGCCCAGGGCGCGTGCTCGCGGCTGGAACCACAACCGAAGTTTTTGCGTGCCAACAACACCGATGCGCCTTGATAGCGAGGCTGGTTCAGCACAAAGTCCGGGTTCAACGGACGCTTGCTGTTGTCCATGCCGGGCTCGCCGTGATCCAGATAGCGCAGCTCATCGAACAAGTTCGGACCAAAGCCTGTGCGCTGGATGGACTTGAGGAATTGCTTGGGAATGATGAGGTCGGTGTCAACGTTCTCGCGATCGAGCGGTGCCACCAGGCCTTCGTGAGTCGTAAATGCTTGCATGATCTGGACCTTAGCGGAAGTTGCGGACGTCGACGAAATGGCCTGCTACGGCAGCCGCAGCGGCCATGGCGGGGCTGACCAGATGGGTGCGGCCACCCTGGCCTTGTCGACCTTCGAAGTTGCGGTTCGAGGTTGATGCGCAGCGCTCGCCGGGCTCCAGGCGATCGGCGTTCATTGCCAGACACATCGAGCAGCCTGGTTCGCGCCATTCAAAACCGGCTTCGATAAAGATCTTGTCCAGGCCTTCGCGCTCGGCTTGCTGCTTGACCAGGCCCGAGCCCGGCACGACCATGGCTTGTCGCACATTGGACGCGACGTGCTTGCCACGTGCCACGACGGCGGCTGCACGCAGGTCTTCGATGCGCGAGTTGGTACACGAACCGATAAAGACGCGATCCACACGGATGTCGGTCAACGGCGTGTTGGGCTTCAAGCCCATGTACTGCAACGCCCGCTCCATGCCGCTGCGACGTACATCGTCTTTTTCACGGTCAGGATCAGGAACGCGAGAGTCCACCGGCAAGACCATTTCGGGCGAGGTGCCCCAGGTCACCTGCGGCTTGATTTCTTGGGCATTGATCTCGACCACGCGATCGAACTTCGCGCCCTCGTCGCTGTGCAGCGTGCGCCAGTAAGCCACGGCTTGATCCCACAGGACGCCGTTAGGCGAGAACGGACGACCACGGAAATACTCGACGGTTTTGTCATCGACGGCCACCATGCCCGAACGCGCACCGGCCTCGATCGCCATATTGCACACCGTCATGCGGCCTTCCATCGACAAGTCGCGAATGGTGCTGCCGCCAAACTCGATCGCGTGGCCCGTGCCGCCCGCCGTACCGATGATGCCGATGATGTGCAACACGACATCTTTTGCCGTACAGCCAAAAGGCAGCTTGCCTTCGACCTTGATCAGCATGCTCTTGCTCTTTTTCATGAGCAGCGTCTGGGTGGCCAGCACGTGTTCGACCTCGGACGTACCAATACCGAACGCCAGCGCACCCATGGCACCGTGCGTGCTGGTATGTGAGTCGCCGCACACGACCGTCATGCCCGGCAGGGTTGCCCCCTGCTCCGGTCCGATGACGTGCACGATGCCCTGGCGCAGATCAGACATGCGAAATTCAGTAATGCCGAACTTGTCGCAGTTGGCATCCAGCGTGTCGATCTGCAGTTTGGAGATCGGGTCGTCAATACCCTGATCGCGATTCAGCGTCGGCACGTTGTGATCGGCTACCGCCAGGTTGGCGTTGATGCGCCACGGCTTGCGGTCGGCTATCGCCAGACCTTCGAATGCCTGCGGACTGGTCACCTCGTGCAACAGGTGACGGTCGATGTAGAGCAAACAGGTGCCATCGGATTCCTGGTTCACGACGTGCGCGTTCCAGAGTTTGTCGTAGAGGGTTTGGGCCATGAGTAGACTCGCGGAATATCCGGGCAGACCGGAGGGAAATCAGAATTGATGTCTCATTATGCCCATGCTCTCAACCTAGTACAACGGCAGCAGTTATCCTAGTATTAAAAGCACTACCTTGAGACTGGTCAGCCTCTATTTCGACTTGCCTATGGCTTGCTGGTACAGCGGCAACACCCGTTCCGAAGCCACCTGTAAGTCGGTAATACGGGTCGCCGCCGAGGGGTGAGTAGACAGAAACTCCGGTGGCGAGCTGCCACTGCTGGCCGCCCCCATTTTTTCCCACAGCGTCACGGCGGCCCGTGGGTCATAGCCCGCCCGTGCCGCCAGTTCCACGCCCATCAGGTCCGCCTCGCTCTCGTGGGTACGGCTATTGGGCAGCGTGAACATCACGTCGGTCAGTTTGCCGCTCAAGTCGGCCGACACGCCGGTCGCAATGGACAGTACGGACAGCCCGAGATTGGTGACCATTTGCTGCGACACACGTTCACGGGCATGTTCGCGTAGCGCGTGCGCAATTTCGTGCCCCATGACCGCGGCCAACTCGGCATCTGTCGGTTTGATCTGGGTCAACAACCCGGTATAGACGGCCATTTTTCCGCCGGGCATGCACCACGCATTGACATCGTCGGACGACAACACATGGACTTCCCATTGCCAATTCGTGGCATCAGGACGGAACGTCCCCACCTGCGCGATCAGGCGTTTAGAGATAGCCTGCACGCGCGAGACTTGTGAGGCGTTGCGATCCAGCGCGCCCTGCGCCTTTGCCTGCTGGATGAGGTCGGCATATTGTTGGCCGGCCTCTTGCTCGATCTCTTGGGCGGGCACCATACTGGACATGTATTGCGTACGCTCGACGCCTATGGCGCCCGATTGGGTCGTTTGTACGCCGGCGCAACCTGTCAGGGCCAAAACGCCGGCCACTGCTGCGACGCCCAGCAGTTTGTGCCATATCGTTCGAGTTCTCGCGTTCATGATGTTTCCTCTTGTACACGTTATCGAGCCGACGCGGCATGCCGCCCATCGGATCCTGTCAGCCGCACTGCCCTCGATGGCGCAGCGCATGATCGATCAGCACCAACGCCAGCATGGACTCGACGATGGGCGTCGCACGGATGCCCACGCACGGGTCATGACGCCCCAGAGTTTGCACCGTGACGGGCTCCCCCTCAGCGTTGATCGAACGGCGCTCCACGCGAATACTGGATGTTGGCTTGATGGCGAGCGATACCGTGACGGGCTGTCCGGTGGAAATACCACCCAGTACCCCGCCCGCATTGTTACCAACAAAACCGTCAGGCGTGATTTCATCGCCATGCTCGGAACCGCGCTGCGTCACGCAATCGAAGCCGGCGCCAATCGACACCCCTTTGACCGCGTTCAGCCCCAACATCACGTGGGCGATATCGGCATCCAGACGATCGTACACGGGCTCACCCCATCCCACCGGGACATTCTCGGCCACCACTTCGATACGCGCGCCTATCGAGTCCCCATCGCGACGGAGTTGGTCCATATAGGCTTCGAGTTCGGGCACGATGGCCGCGTTGGGAGCATAAAAGGCATTAGCCGGAACGTCGTCCCACGACACGAATGGAATCGGGATGGGCCCCAGCTGGCTCATATAGCCCCGCACGCGTATGCCGTGCTGCTCGGCCAGCCATTTCTTGGCGATGGCGCCTGCCGCCACGGTGGGCGCCGTCAGCCGCGCCGAGGAACGACCGCCCCCGCGTGGATCACGCAGGCCGTATTTGCGGGTATAGGTGAAATCCGCGTGACCGGGACGAAAGGTATCGGCGATATTGGAATAGTCTTTGCTGCGCGCATCGGTGTTGCGAATCAGCAGCGCAATCGGCGTACCGGTGGTCACCCCCTGATATACGCCCGACAGGATCTCGACCTGATCAGCCTCCTGGCGCTGTGTCACGTGGCGCGAGGTTCCCGGACGGCGGCGGTCGAGCTCCGCCTGGATATCGGCGGCGTCCAGCGCCAATCCGGGTGGGCAGCCATCCACCACACAACCGATGGCCGGGCCATGCGATTCACCAAAATTGGTGACGCAGAAAAGAGTACCGAGCGTATTGCCAGACATAGACGTTAACAGGTCAGGAAAGCATTAAAAGGCAGGCTTGATTATGACATTGCCCGGGCGCGTACAGGCTCAAACTCACGATGAGCAACTGACCTCGAGGCCGCCCGCCCAATCGGGAGGCAGTGCGGCGTAGCTGTCGTAACCGGCTTTTTCCGTATAAGGATCTCGCAACAGGCGCAACAGGGTATCAATCTCGCTGGCGTCGCCCGCCTTGGCAGCACGAATGGCCTGCTCGGCCAAGTGGTTGCGCAACACGTACAGCGGGTTCACGGCATCCATCGCGTCGGCGCGGGCAGCCGCACCCATGTCGTCCTCCGCGTGGCGGGCCGCCAGGCGTTCGTACCAGGCGCGCGCCGCCTCGCGATCGATGAACAGATCCGCAAACCCCTGCGTTTGCCCGCGAACGGCATCGGCCAGACGACGAAACGTCAAGGTGAAATCCGCGCGCTGCTCGTGCATCAGCTTGAGCAACGCGTCCAACAGCGGCTCGTCCTCGGCGCGCCACTGGCTCAGGCCGAGTTTGGCCGCCATGCGCTGATGAAAGGCCTGCACGAATATCGCTTCGTAACCGTCCAGGACGCCGCGTAGCGCATCGACATCGGACACCAGGGTATGCAGGCTGCCCGCCAGGCGATAGAGATTCCAGAGGGCCACCGAGGGTTGCCTGTTCCACGCGTAGCGCCCCTCGGTATCGGAGTGATTGCACACATGACCCAACTGGAACGTGTCCATGAACCCATACGGCCCATAGTCCAGCGTCAATCCCAGGATGGACATATTGTCGGTATTCATGACGCCATGACAAAAACCCACGGCTTGCCAGTCGGCCATGAGCAACGCCGTACGGCGCGTGACCTCGGTCAACAGGCGCAGCACGTCCCCGTCGGGTCCGGGCACGCCGTTGGCACCCGCGTCCCGGCATTGTGGATAAAATTTGTCGATGACGTAGTCGGTCAATTGCTGCAGTTGTTCAGGCTGACGGCGTGATGACCAATGCTCAAACGAGCCAAACCGCACAAAGCTCGGTGACATGCGCATAACGATGGCGGCGGTTTCGACCGTTTCGCGAACGACGGGGTCATCCGATACCACCACGGCCAGGGCGCGCGTCGTAGGAATGCCCAGCCCCTGCATGGCCTCGCTGGCCAGGTACTCGCGCACCGATGAGCGCAGAACGGCCCGCCCATCGCCCATACGGGAATACGGCGTCATGCCGGAGCCCTTGAGTTGCAATTCCCAATTGCCTTGCGGACCGACAACCTCGCCCAGCAAGTGCGCGCGACCATCGCCCAACTGGCCCGCCCAGACGCCAAACTGATGCCCGCTATAGACCGCAGCCAGGGTCTGCCCGCCCGGCAGAGGTTGCTGGCCCGCACACACCTGCAAAAAATCCTCGGACTGCAGGGCCTGCGGCGACAGACCGATCAACTCTGCGGCCTGCTCATTGGCATGGAGCAAACGCGGCGCGTTCAGCGGCCGGGGCTCGAGACGCGTATAAAAATCGGCGGGCAGCGCGGCAAAGGAATTATCCAACTGGAGTTGAGTTACGGAGTCGACCGTCATGATGAGGACCTCGGCGCGCGGCGCGCGCCATCAGATTGAGCCCGGATCCGTGCGCGTGCGGCCCGCTTGGCGGGCCGCACATACAAAATCGCGGCCAGGAAAAACACGAGCGACAACACGATCTCGATGCCTGCCAACCCGGCCGACAAAGGTGCCGGATCAGACATGGCGCGTACGACGCCCTCCATCAGGTACAGCAACACCAGCATCGACGCCCACTGATAGGTGTACAAATTTCCGCGCAACACACCGCGCAGCGCAAACGCTAATGGCAACGCCTTGAGAAATAGCCACGAGCCGCCCGGCCGGATGGGCGCCAGGACGGTTTCCCATACCACGCACAACAGGATCAGGGCCAACAACGCAACTGACGCCAGGCGCCGAAAATGGGGGTTGAGCTCAGGGTTCATACTGCTATTATCGCCTGATGAGCCACTCTGCCGAGCCGACCGACACACAGTCGAGGCCGCCACCCGCGGCCCGCCCGCGCGTACCCTGGATCACGCGCCTGGGGCAGGTGTTCCGTTTTGCCGCCCAGCGTGCGGCCGAAGAACGGTTACTACAGGTGGCCTCCAGCCTGACATTTACGACCGTGCTGGGCCTGGTGCCCATGCTGGCCGTCGTGTTGTCGTTGTTCACGGCCTTTCCCGTCTTTCAGGATTTTCGCCTCGCGCTCGAGAATTTCCTCACGACCAGCCTGATGCCGCCGGCCGTGTCCGACAACATCATGAATTACCTGAACCAGTTCGCGCGGCAAGCCACACGCCTGACCGCCATCGGTGGGGGATTTCTGGTGGTCACCTCGATCTTGCTGCTAATGACCATCGACAAGACGTTCAACGACATCTGGCATGTGACGCGCCAGCGCCCCCTGCCACAGCGCGCGCTGGTGTACTGGGCCGTAGTCACACTGGGACCTGTTGTCGCGGGTGCGAGCCTGTGGGCCACCTCGTTTCTGGCTCGGGAATCCATGGGGCTGGTACGCGATGTGCCGGAAATCATGAGTCTGGCCATCTCGTTTTTACCCCTGGTCCTCACTGGCCTGGGGTTTGCCGCCTTGTTTGTGGTGGTTCCCAATCGCCACGTGTACTGGCGCGACGCCATGGTGGGCGGTTTTGGCACGGCGATTGTGCTGGAACTCATGAAGGCCGCTTTTGCCTATTATTTGACGACATTTCCGACATATACGGTCATCTACGGCGCCTTTGCCACCCTACCGATTTTTTTGCTGTGGATTTATCTCTCCTGGCTGGCGGTGCTGTTCGGCGCCACCGTAGCAGCCAGTGTGCCGTTGATCCGCCTGGGGCGCTGGCAAATTAATCGCAGCCCCGGCGCGCCGTTCATTGATGCCCTGGCGGTGTTGCGTTCACTACATGCCGCACAAGGGCACCAACCCGCCGGTCGCAGCATGAGTGCGCTGGCCAAACGCCTGCGCCTGCATCATGACGAGCTCAATACTGTCCTGGAGCAGCTCGAACGACTGGGCCTGATTGCCCGCACGGCCGACCAACGCTGGATCCTGGCCTGCGACCCGCGCAAAATCTCGCTAGAACCGATCATCGATCATTTCCTGCTGGATCGACAACAACCCAGACTGCACGACGACCCGCAAATCGTACAAGTCGTGAGCGCCGCATTCGCGGCCAGCGGTGCGCCCACACTGGAAGAACTGGAGCAGCTGGAGCACAATACGTCTATCAAGGCGGCAGCGCCTACACCGCTGCACGCGGGCAAAAATATAAAGTCGGGGGCTTAGCTCCCAGGAGAAGCATCATGTTAAAAGTTAGCGAAATTCTTCGTGTAAAGGGCAATACGCTTTATACGGCCTCACCCGATATGCCAGTCGCTCTCGCCGTGCAAACCATGAGCGAACAAGATATTGGCTCATTGGTCATCATGGAATCGGGCATGCTGACAGGGATGCTGACCTTTCGCGAAATCATCCGTCACCTGCACGACCATACCGACGGCGAATGGGGCAAGACCACCATTCGCTCCATCATGGATGACGCTCCGGTAAGTGTGTCGCCCAATACCAGCGCAGACGAAGTCCAGCGTCTGATGCTGGAAAAACACGCACGCTACATCCCGGTCATGGATGGCCCGACGCTGTTGGGCGTGATTTCGTTCTATGACATGGCCCAAGCCATCGTGGCGGCACAGCAGTTTGAAAACAACATGCTCAAGGCCTATATCCGTGACTGGCCGATGGATGGCACCGCCTCGGCCGAGGCGCCTGATTCACCTGCGCCGGCTGAAAAACGTGAGTAATTGCGCGCGAACGAGCTACTGAGATAATTCAACCGGCTGTTCGCGCATCTGGCCCAGCAAGCTGCGCCACGCGTCGTAAATCAGTCCCGCCTCGTTGGTCGCCAGGCGTGCGGGATCCGACAGCATCCGCCGCCAGCGACGCGCGCCCGATTGACCGTTGACCAGACCCAGCAAAGGGCGCGTCATTACCCTCAGCGGCACACCTCGCGCTACCTGGGCGGCCGCGTACGTCACCATGGCATCCACGACTTGCGCGTCCGTCGGTAAACGGACCGACGGCCAGAGCTGCATCGACACCTCTGAAAGCACACGCGGCGTATGCCACGCCGCCCGCCCAAGCATCACGCCATCAAACTCCTCCGCCGCGGCGACGGACGCCGCCGCATCAGCCAGGCCGCCATTAAGGACGAAAATACTGTCGGGAAAATCCACCTTGAGTTGCCCGGCCAGGTCGTAACGCAGCGGAGGAATCTCGCGATTGTCTTTGGGCGACAGTCCCTTTAGCACGGCGTTGCGGGCATGGACGATGAATACCCGGCAACCGGTGTCGTGAATGGCGCCCACAAAATCGCGGACAAAACCATAAGACTCGTCATAGTCCAGACCCAGACGGTGCTTGACTGTCACCGGGATATCAACGGCGTCCTGCATCGCCTTGATGCAATCCGCCACCAGCGCTGGCTCGGCCATCAAGCAGGCACCAAAAGCGCCACGCTGCACCCGTTCTGACGGACATCCGCAGTTCAGATTGATCTCGTCATAGCCCCATTGCCGGCCCAGCCGCGCGGCCTGCACCAAGGCCTCGGGCTCGCTTCCCCCTAATTGCAACGCCACGGGATGCTCCGTCTCGTCGAAATCCAGATGACGCCCGACATCGCCATGCAACAGTGCACCGGTGGTGATCATCTCGGTGTACAGGCGAGCGCGCGGTGCCAGCAGCCGATGAAAATAGCGGCAGTGCCGGTCCGTCACGTCGATCATGGGAGCGACACACAGCCGCCAATCGGAGGGGTTCAACATTAGTCAATACACGAAAAAGATGTCGTATTTTACGGCGTTAGCCGATATCGGAAGCGTTCGACGCAGGCTCGAGCGGTACGTAGACTAAAATTGTCGCGCATCTCAAGGCGGCGCATCTCCATGGCGCCCACCCAACGCCCAACCCTACTCGCTGATCCATGGCTGTTTTCACCTCTGTTTCCGACAACGACGCTCGGGCCTTGCTGGCCAATTTTGACCTCGGTGACTTGGTGTCGCTACGCGGCATCACTGCCGGTATCGAGAATACCAATTACTTCCTGGTAACGACACGTGGCGAGTACGTGCTGACCCTGTTCGAAGTACTCACCCAGGCTCAATTGCCGTTTTACATCGAGCTAATGCATCATCTGGCATCGCGCGGCGTACCGGTGCCCCAGCCTCAGACGCTGCGCGATGGCAGTCGGCTGACCACGCTACATGGCAAACCCTGCGCCATTGTGACGCGCCTGCCGGGGGGCTATGAGCCTGCGCCTGGCGTGGCCCATTGCGCGCTGACCGGCGCCACGCTGGCGCGCGCCCATCTGGCCGCCCGCGACTTCCCCCTGCGGCAACCCAACTTGCGGGGCCTGGCGTGGTGGATCGAAACAGCCCCCAAAGTCCTGCCGTTTCTCGATCCCGCCCAGACGCGATTATTGACCCAGGAACTGGATGCGCAACAACAGGCGGCCCAAAGCCCTGAATGGCAAAGCCTGCCGGTCGGGCCGGCTCACTGCGACCTGTTCCGCGACAACGTCCTGTTTGCCGGTACATTTGAAAACCCGCTCATGGGCGGTTTTATCGATTTCTATTTTGCCGGGTGCGACACCTGGCTGTTCGATGTTGCAGTGAGTGTCAACGATTGGTGCGTTGAACGGGAGACCGGCGTGTTCATCCCTGAAAAGGTGCAGGCCTGGCTGCAGGCGTACGCCGCCGAGCGCCCCTTTACCGACGCGGAGCGGCAGGTCTGGCCGACCATGCTGCGCGCTGCGGCGCTGCGCTTCTGGGTGTCGCGCCTCTATGACTATTTCCTGCCCCGGCCGGCCCAGACGCTCAAGCCGCATGACCCACGCCATTTCGAACGAGTGTTGCTGGCGCGCCACCGTGAAGACTTGCCTGCCTTGCCCTGAAAGCAATGACACGCATAATGGACTGTAACCTTCTCTTTTGCCCCTGACCGAGACTTATGCAAGCAGCATTCTTACCCGCAACCTATGGCTGGCAATGGGTACGAGACGGCCTGAAGTTGTTCATCAAGCAACCCCTCGCCGTCTTTACCTGGGCCCTGGCCATCAGCCTGCTGGTGATGTTTGCCAGCTTCACGCCGCCCGTAGGCCCCTTGCTTTTCGTGGCACTGATGCCAGTGGTCACGCTGATGACGCTCTCGGCCTGCAAGCATATCGAGGCGGGGCGCATCATGCTGCCCTCTATGTGGCCGCAGCCCCTGACCCGACCTGGCGTCTTCAAGAAAATGATGATCATCGGGGCTCTGTATGCCGGGCTGAGCATCACCGCGGGTCTCTTGACGTTTTTACCGTTTTCAAGCGCGCTGACCGAAGGCATGCGCATCGCCTCGATCGAAAAAGACCTGACCCCCTTTCTGAGTGCCATGCAGGTCCCGCTGATACTGTTCGGCGTGATATATATGGTGATCGCCTCGCTGTTCTGGCACGCGCCCCCATTGGTCGCATGGCATGGCCTGCGCATTACCCAGGCCCTGTTTTTTTCAGGTATTGCCTGCTGGCGCAATAAATGGCCCTTTCTGGTCTATGGCGTGAGCTGGGTGCTGATATTTCTGTTTATTGATCTGTGCGCCGGCATACTGGTCAGCATCGGCCTGTCACCAGAACTCGCCGGCACCATCCAGATCCCGTTCAATATCGCGGCAAGCGGCGTGCTGTACTGTAGTTTCTATCCTGCCTATACCTCGGTATTCGGCATCGAGGATACACACGCCCACCCGGACATCAACGAGATCAATACATAGGCGCACCCGTAAAGTTCAGAAAGCGCGTGCTCGAGCCCTGGAAGGTCAAGCGTACACTGCCAATGGGCCCGTTACGCTGTTTACCGATGATGATTTCGGCCGTGCCCTTATCGGGCGAATCGGGGTTGTAAACCTCGTCACGATAAATAAACAGAATCAAGTCGGCATCTTGTTCGATGGCGCCTGATTCGCGCAGGTCGCTCATCACGGGACGCTTGTTGGGCCGTTGTTCCAGACTGCGGTTCAACTGCGACAGCGCGATCAACGGGCAATTCAACTCTTTCGCCAAGCCCTTGAGAGAACGGCTGATTTCCGAAATTTCGGTGGCGCGGTTTTCCCCGCCGCCATTGCCTGCCATCAACTGCATATAGTCGATGATGATCAGGCCCAACTGCCCACACTGGCGCGCCAGGCGACGCGAACGCGCGCGGACTTCCATGGCATTGAGCGCAGGGGTCTCGTCGATATAAACTTGTGCATCCTGCATCAACTGCACGGCGTGCGTCACACGCGGCCAATCATCGGCTACGAGCTTGCCGGTACGCATACGGTGCTGATCCAGCATCCCGACCGAACCCAGCATACGCATCGCCAACTGCACCGCACCCATTTCCATCGAGAATACCGCGACCGGCAACCCCTGCTCGATCGCCACGTGCTCGCCGATGTTCATCGAGAACGACGTTTTACCCATCGAGGGACGTCCGGCCACAATCACCAGATCGCCAGGCTGCAAACCCGACGTCATCTTGTCGAGATCGGTAAATCCGGTCGGCACCCCGGTCACATCGGAGTCCGAGTCACGATGGTAGAGCTCGTCAATGCGCTCGACCACTTGCGTCAACAACGGCTGGATTTCCTGAAAGCCGTCAGTCCCCTTCTCGCCCTCTTGGGCGATTTTAAAGACTTTGGACTCGGCCTCGTCCAGCAACTGGCGAGCCTCTTTGCCCTGGGGATTCAGTGCCGCCGCGGAGATCTCGTCGGCAATGGAGACGAGCTTGCGCAGCATCGCGCGCTCGCGCACGATCTCGGCATAGCGGCGAATATTGGCGGCCGACGGAGTGTTGTGCGCCAGCGCGTTCAGATAAGCCAAACCACCGGTATCTTCGGCTTTGCCCGCACTGACGAGAGACTCGTTGACGGTAATGACGTCGGCCGGCCGCGCCAAACTGATCAAGCGCGCAATATGGTGCCAAATCAGCCGATGGTCGTGACGATAGAAGTCTTCTTCGGACAGAACATCGGCGATGCGATCCCAGGTGGCATTATCCAGCATCAAACCTCCCAGGACCGATTGCTCGGCCTCCACAGAGTGCGGGGGGACGCGTAGATAATCTAATTGGGAATCAGCAGGAGTATTCATGACTGAGAACTATATACCTTGTGCGGCGCACATAGCGGCAAAAAACAAAAAAGCCGGCACCCTCGCCGGCTTTTTTACTAGGTGTAAAACGCGCTGGCGCTTTAGACCATTTCGCCTTCGACCAGCACGGTCACGTCAACTACCACGTCAGCATGCAACGCGAGCTGGATGGGATATTCACCCACGGCCTTCAGCGGGCCATTGGGCAGACGTACTTGTGCTTTTTCGATGTCATCGAAACCGGCCTTTTTCAGGCTGTCAGCGATGTCAGCGTTGGTCACGGAACCAAACAAACGGCCATCAACACCGGCCTTTTGCTGGATCTTGACTTGGTAATCGGCCAGACGGCCACTCAAGGCTTCGGCGATAGCCAGCTTTTCGGCCTGGATTTTTTCCAGTTCGGCGCGACGGACTTCGAATTCCTTCAGCGCAGCGGTGGTCGCACGGCGAGCAATTTTCTGAGGAATCAAAAAGTTGCGGGCGTAACCATCACGCACCCGGACGACTTCGCCCAGGTTGCCCAGGTTGACGACTTTTTCGAGCAGGATAACTTGCATTTCAGTGCCCCGGATTAGTTGTGGTTGTCGGTGTAAGGCAACAGGGCCAGGAAGCGCGCACGCTTGATGGCGCTGTCCAGCTGACGCTGGTAGTGAGCCTTGGTGCCGGTCAAACGAGCCGGGATGATCTTGCCGTTTTCTTGCACGAAGTCGCGCAGCGTATCCAGATCCTTGTAATCGATCTCTTCAACACCAGCAGCGGTAAAGCGGCAGAACTTACGACGCTTGAACAGCGGGTTCTGCTGCGTGAATTTACGTTTTTCTTTGCGTTTTCCGAAGAAAGCCATGATGTGCCTCTTAGTCTAGCTGGGCCGGGGGGTTACCCTTGCCCAAAATCTTGTGTCTGAATCCGAGTCGCCTGCTATGCCACCAACGGGTCGTGCCCTGCACTACCAGCAACCTTACGGGCCCGCTGCAAATGCAGCTTGACCTTTACCGAGTCTTTGCGGGCAGCGGCCAAAAAGCCCTGTACCTGCAACTCGGTCCCCAGAGGGGTGCCGGCCAACAGTTGCGCTAGATCGCCTATGGCCACGGCGGTTATCGTGAGTTCGACGCGGCGCGGATGGCCTGCTTCGACGACTTCCGATTCGTGAGCCAGCAGCATTTCCAGTGCTGGCACGCCGGCGGGGGTATGGCGCAGAGGTCCGCATTCGAGAACGCGAGCGCTGAGTTCCAGGTTATTCATCCGCCGATACGTGGTGAAAACAACAGTCTTGCCGGGTTATTGAGCCTGAGCCTGAGCAGGGGCCGCAGTTTCGGCGCTGGCCTTGCGGGCCTCTTCGCGCTCGACCGACTTCATCATGATCGAGGGCGTGGTCTGGGCCTTTTTGGTCTTGATGACCAGGTGGCGCAGAACAGCGTCGTTGTAGCGGAACGAGTGCTCGAGCTCATCCAGCGTGGCTTGGCCGCACTCGATGTTCAGGCAGACGTAATGAGCCTTGACGAGCTTTTGAATGGGGTAAGCCAGTTGGCGGCGACCCCAGTCTTCCAGGCGATGCACGGTACCGCCTTGGCCGCTGACAAGCGCCTGGTAGCGCTCGACCATGGCGGGCACTTGCTCGCTTTGGTCCGGATGGACAATGAACACTACTTCGTAGTGACGCATAGGTAAAACTCCTTGAGGATGTCTTGCCAGGCGCGGTGGCGGGCAAAAACCCCACACACCGCCCCGCAAGGGGCAGCCCGCTACCCACAAAAACCATGAGTAATCGAGCAAGAAAGCCTTTGATTATTGCCGATTTTTCCGTTCTGCGCAAGAACGCAGGCACACTGACCGGCACCGCGACCACCATAGGAGGTCAACGGTACGGTAAAACCCAACCCCTGCCACGCGACGGCTTAGCCCTCTACGACGGCGTAAGCAGAGTGGTTGTGAATCGATTCGAAGTTTTCGGCCTCGACGCGGTAGCGCGATACACCGGGATGGGCCGTCAAGCGAGCCGCCACATCGCGCACCAGGTCTTCGACGAACTTGGGATTGTCATAGGCGCGTTCGGTGACGAATTTTTCGTCCGGACGCTTGAGCAGACCCCACAATTCGCAGGAACCCTCGTCTTCAACCAGGCGAATGATGCGATCCATGGACACGTCTTCGTGGAACACGGCCGACACCGTCACGTGCGAGCGCTGGTTGTGCGCGCCGTATTCCGAAATCGCCTTGGAACACGGGCACAGGCTCGTCACCGGCACTTGCACTACCAACTCAAACTCGACCTGGTCGCCTGCGGCACGCGCGATCCACTGCACCTCGTAGTCGAGCAGGCTTTGCACACCCGACACCGGAGCCGATTTGTTGATGAAGTACGGAAACGCCGCGGTGATATCGCCACGCTCGGCATGCAACAACGGCAGCATTTCGCGCGCCATGGTCGAGAATAACGCCGGCGTCATTGGCACGCTGCGGTATTTTTCCAGCAGCGCCACAAAACGCGACATGTGCGTGCCTTTTTCTTCGGCGGGCAGCGCAACCGTCAATGTCCAGTTTGCCACGGTCGCCTGAGGCGTGCCGTCGGCGGCTTGCACCAACATGGGATGCCGCACACCACGGATGCCTACACGCTGAATCTGGATGTGCCGCGTATCAGCCGAGCTCTGGACATCGGGCATCACGAGGGCGGAATCGATCGGAGAATTCATAGAGTTACCTGTCAGGGCAAAAAAGTAGAAAACATCTACGCCCTGAAATATGTCAAGGCAGCCATTATTACCGAAAAGACGGCTGGAGGGCAGGGAAAACCCTCCTGGCAGTAGGCTGGACCGGATTACACCGCTTCAGGCCGACCGGGCCAAAGCCCCCAAAAAAGCCTCATTACCGCGGCTCAGGAAGCGGCCGCAGACACATCATGCCGCATAGGAAAACGCGCCCGGATGGAGCGCTCAATCCCCGTCGCATCCAGGCCAAGCCCGGCCAACAGCGTCGCCTGGTCACCATGATCGATGAACTGGTCCGGCAAGCCGAGTTGCAACACCGGCACGCTGATGCCCTCCTGGTGCAGCAACTCGGTGACCGCGCTGCCTGCTCCACCCATGATGGAGGCTTCTTCGATCGTCACAATGGCGTCGTGGCGAGCGGCCAAGTCCAGGATCAACTCACGGTCAATCGGCTTGACGAAACGCATATCGGCGATGCTGGCGCCCAGGGCCTCCCCGGCGCCCAGGGCTGCCTGCAGCAAGGTGCCGAAAGCCAGAATGGCAATGCCTTGGCCTTCGCGGCGTACGATCCCCTTGCCGACTGGCACCGTCTCCAGCCCCGAGGCAATCTCGGCCCCGCAGCCCGCGCCGCGCGGATAGCGCACCGAAGCGGGGCCCACGTGCGCGTAACAGGTCGACAGCAGTAGCCGAGCCTCGTTTTCGTCCGAGGGCGTCGCCACCACCATATTCGGGATGCAACGCAGATAGGCAATGTCGTAATTGCCGGCGTGCGTCGCGCCATCGGCCCCAACCAGGCCGGCGCGATCCAGCGCAAAGGTCACGTCCAGATTTTGCAGCGCCACATCATGAATCAGTTGATCGTAGGCTCGCTGCAAAAAGGTCGAATAAATGGCGACCACCGGTTTCTGTCCTTCACAGGCCAGCCCCGCCGCAAAGGTCACGGCATGTTGCTCGGCGATGCCCACATCGAAATAGCGACTCGGAAAACGCTGTTCGAACTCGACCAGCCCGCTGCCCTCGCGCATTGCGGGTGTAATCCCCACCAAACGCTCGTCCTGCGCGGCGGTATCGCACAGCCATTGGCCAAAAATCTGCGTAAAGGTCTTGCGCGACGAGGGCTTGCCCTGCTGAATGCCTACGGCGGGATCGAACTTGCCCGGCCCGTGATACAGCACCGGGTCGGCTTCGGCGAGCTTGTAGCCCTGCCCCTTGCGCGTCACGACATGCAGGAACTGCAAGCCCGGCAAGGCCTTCAGATTTTGCAAAGTGGGAACCAACGCGTCCAGATCGTGGCCATCGATGGGCCCCACGTAATTGAAACCCAACTCTTCGAACAGCGTCGCGGGCGTGACGATTCCCTTGGCATGCCCCTCGATGCGGCGAGCGAACTCCAGGACGGGCGGGACATGCTGCAGCACCGCACGCCCCATGTTTTTGGCCGTCGCATAGAACTGCCCCGACATCAGGCGGGCCAGATAGCGATTCATCGCCCCCACCGGCGGCGAAATCGACATGTCGTTGTCGTTGAGCACCACCAGCAGATTAATGTCCGGCGTAACGCCGGCATTGTTCATCGCCTCAAAGGCCATGCCTGCCGACATCGCCCCGTCGCCGATCACCGCGATATGTTGACGATGCACGCCGGCATTGCGCGATGCGACCGCCATGCCGAGCGCGGCGGAAATCGAGGTGGACGAATGAGCGGTACCGAAAGCGTCGTATTCCGACTCGCTGCGCTTGGGAAAACCCGAGATGCCGCCGGCCTGGCGCAACTGCGCCATGCCCGCGCGGCGGCCCGTCAGGATCTTGTGCGGATAGGACTGGTGCCCCACGTCCCACACGATGCGATCGTGCGGCGTGTCATAGACATGGTGCAGCGCCACGGTCAGCTCGATGGTACCCAGATTCGACGACAAATGGCCGCCCGTCTTGGATACCGATTCCAGCACAAAGCCGCGCAACTCTTGCGCCAGGCCTTTGAGCTCGCGGCGGTCTAATTGGCGTAAATCCGCCGGTGTTTGGATACGGTCCAGTATTTCTGTCGTCATGCTCGGTATCAGCGATCTCTGAGTACGATGTAGTCGGCCAAGCGAGCCAGCATCGAGGCGGAATCACCCAGCGGAATCAATGCCGCGTGAGCGGCAGTGCGCAGGGCTTCGGCCAGTTCGCGCGCCTCGTCCAGGCCCAGCAACGAGACGTACGTTGGCTTGTTGTCGGCAGCGTCTTTACCTGCAGTCTTGCCCAGACTGACGGTATCGGCGGTGACGTCGAGAATATCATCGACTACCTGAAAAGCCAGGCCGATCGCCTGGGCATAGTCGTCCAGTGCGCCGCGGGCGCTCGAACTGGCCCCCGACACAATGCCGCCCAACGCCACGCTACATGCCAGCATAGCGCCGGTTTTCATAGTGTGCATAGTCTGCAATTCATCGCGAGACAGCGAACGACCGACACTATGCAAGTCAATCGCCTGCCCACCCGCCATTCCCAGGCTGCCGGCTGCTTGCGCCAGGGCGCGCGTCGCCTGTACGACGAGCGCAGGTGCGATCGGCATTTCCGCCAGCAGTTCAAAGGCCAGAGGCTGCAGCGCATCGCCGGCCAACATGGCCGTGGCTTCGTCAAACTGGATATGTGTCGTGGGACGACCGCGCCGCAAGGTGTCGTCGTCCATGCACGGCAGATCGTCGTGCACCAGCGAATACGCGTGAATAAGCTCGACGGCCGCGGCCGCACGATCCATCGAGGCCTGCAAGGCCACCGTGCTGCCGTTGACCGGACACGCCTGGCCCGCTGCATAGACGAGTGCGGCCCGCACGCGCTTGCCGCCGCCCAACACCGCATAGCGCATGGCTTCGTGCAAACGTACAGGCTGGGTATCGACCGCCGGCAAGCAATCATCCAGTACGGTTTCGATATGTTGAGCACGCCCCTGCAGCCATTCCGCAAAGGCAATATGTTGTCGAGTCATTCCGTTACTCGTCGTCGAGCGCATGAGGATCCAGCGGTCGCAGCAAACCGTCTTCGAGGACTTTGACCTGCTGCTCGGCCTGCGCCAGACGCTCCTGGCAAATCCGGGTGAGGTCGACTCCGCGGCGATAGGCGGCCAGCGACTGCTCAAGCGGCAACGACCCTCCCTCCATGGCGGCAACCAGTGTTTCGAGCTCAGCCAACGCCGTTTCGAAGTCCTGGGGCAAAGGACGATCGTCTTGTTGGGGATCAGTATTCGAAGAAGTGGCCAAGCGGGGCTCCGAGCGCAGGAAAGCAAATCATTAATCAGTGAATTGTACGAGATCACGAACGCTACCTGCCGAGTTGTAGCGGTTGCAACAAAAAGCCGCGCCGTCCGCCCTATCGACTGGTCTGTTTGCGTTTGCACGCCAGGATTAACGGCTGGAAACATTCACTTCGGGCACCGCTGCTAAGGTAAATGCATGTCTGAACGTTTGAATCCCGTAACACTTCCCGCCGGGTCTGGTCTTGCCGGTCCCTCCCTTGGCGATCGCCTGGCCCGACTTGACGCCGCCCGATGGCTAGCCGCATTGGCGGTGGTACTGCTGCACTGCGCCGCACAAGCCGTCTCCGATGCAAACGCCTATGGCAGCCGCGACTGGCTCGCCGCCAACCTCTATGACTCGGCCGTCCGCTGGTGCGTGCCGGTCTTTGTCATGGTCAGCGGCGCCCTGCTCCTGGACCGTAAGCAACCCCAGGATGCTCGACATTTCTATCAGCGGCGCGCCGCGCGCATCTGCGCGCCATTGATTTTCTGGACCTTGTTTTATTTGGCATGGCGCAGCCTGCTGGACTGGTGGGACAATGGACAGATGGACTTATCGTTTTGGCCCCGCAAGGTCGCCGAAGGCGCCCCGTACTACCACCTGTGGTACCTGTACATGATTGTGGGGCTGTATTTGTTCACCCCGCTCGTGCGCGCGCTGTATCACCGCAGCCAACCCGCCGCGCGCCGACTATGGGTCGTTGGGATCTTGGGCGTCGCGATCCTGGATGCGCTGTATCGCCAGGCGCTGGGTACGGGTCAAGGATTTTTTCTGACCTGGTTCCTGCCCTATCTGGGCTATTTCGTCGCGGGCCGCATGATTTTCGACGGGGAACTACGCATCCCACGTCCCGGTCTGATCCTGGCGCTCAGTGTGCTGGCAACCGCATGGGGCGTCTTTACGTTCTCTGAGGCCGGCCGCCTGAATTTGTACTTCTACGACTACTTCAGCATTACCGTGCCGTTTATGTCCCTAGCGGCGCTTCAATGGATTATGAACACGCCGCGCGTCCCGTCTTTGTCCACCCTGGCGCCGCTGACGTTTGGTGTTTACTTGATTCACCCGCTGTTTCTGGATCTGGCCGATCGCTCAGGCACGATGGCCAACGGCGCGGGCGCCGTTTGGGGTGTCCCCCTGCAAACACTTGCCGTATTCGGGCTGTCGGCGGCTTGCTGCTGGTTGCTGAGGCAGCACCCGACCACGCGAAAACTGGTCTAGCCTGATTGGTGACTGACCGTGACCAGGACGAGGTCTGAGTAGGAACCCTGCGTATAAATCCGGGGTGCACGCGGCCCGGATACCTGTTTGGCATTTATGGCGTGTTTCTTACATAAACTGTCAGTAATTTGTCATTGTTTTTGCAGCTCGCCTCTTGTTTTCACCTGATTTAGGCCCCTCTTATCGCATGAATGGAGTAGACTGCAACGTTTGATCGGCCGGACCGATTTTTCTTCGCGCCAGCACGGAAACCCTGCCCGTACTGGCTTTTTTATCCTGGCGGAGGGAATCATGACCGACATTGGTCGGATGGCGCACGTTGTGCCAGCTCGTACCCAGCTTCCCGTCAATGCATACTTTGACGAAGCCCGCTTTAAGCGCGAGCAAGAACTCATTTTCAACCAATCTTCGCTATACGTCGGACACCAAAAACTGGTGCCGGAGATCGGCGATTGGCGTACGTTGCCTCAAGAAAACGGAGGCCGCGTGCTGGTTCGCAACCCGCACGGCGTTGAACTCATCTCAAATGTCTGCCGGCACCGTCAGGCATTGATGCTCGGCGGCGAAACGGGGAATGTGACAGGCCACGGCAACACGCAAGGCAACCTGAAAGCCACGGGCGGCAATATTGTCTGCCCGTTGCACCGCTGGACGTACAACAACCAAGGCGAGTTGTTGGGCGCGCCTCAGTTCGAGCAAACGCCTTGCATGAATTTGCAGAAGTACCGTTTGCGCGATTGTCATGGGTTGCTCTTCGAAGGCCCGCGCGATCCTGCATCGGACATGGCGCCGCTGTTTTCGCGCCCGGAATTCGACTTTGGCGATTACGTCCTGGATCACGTCGAAATTCACCAGTGCAACTACAACTGGAAGACCTTTATCGAGGTCTATCTAGAGGATTACCACGTGGGTCCGTTCCACCCCGGGCTGGGTCGTTTCGTCACCTGCGACGACCTGACCTGGGAGTTCAACGACTGGTATAGCCTGCAAAAAGTCGGCGTGCACAACGCGCTGGCCCAGCCTGGTTCGGACGTATACAAGCAATGGCATGATCGCTTGCTGACGTTCCGCGACGGCGATGCTCCCGATTTCGGTGCGGTATGGGTAACCTATTTCCCGACGCACATGATCGAGCTGTATCCACACGTCCTCGTGCTCTCGACGCTGTACCCCAAGAGCCCGCAGGAAACCGTGAACGTGGTCGAGTTCTACTACCCCGAGGAAATCGCGGCTTTTGAACGCGAATTTGTCGAAGCGCAGCGCGCAGCGTACATGGAAACAGCCATCGAGGACGACGAAATCGCCGAGCGCATGGATGCCGGTCGCAAGGCATTGACGCTACGCGGGGTCAACGAATCGGGGCCATACCAGTCTCCCATGGAAGACGGCATGCAGCACTTTCATGAGTGGTATCGGCGCGTCATGCAGGAAACCTGATCCTCGTAGGCTGTCTGCTCGACCAACAAGGGGCCCTCGAGGGGCCCCTTGTTGTCTCAGACGTCCCGCGCCACGGGCCGGGTTGGATCGCTGCACCACTCGCTCCATGAGCCGGGATACAAGCGCGATCCGTGCAACCCGGCGATCTCCATGGCCAGCAGGTTGTGGCACGCGCTGATGCCGGAGCCACATTGATGCACGATCGTCTCGGGGTCACGCTCACCGAGTAATGCAGAAAACTCCACGCGCAGTTGCGCGGGATCCTTGAAGCGCCCATTGCCCTGCAGGTTTTCACCATTGGGGCGATTCAACGCACCCGGGACATGACCCGCCACCGGATCCATCGGCTCGACCTCGCCGCGGTAGCGATTCGCTGCGCGGGCGTCCAGCACGGTAAAGCCAGGGGTGGCCAGATTGGCCAACACCGCCTCGGCATCGACGGCGCCCACCAGCGGCTGGCCGATAAATACCGCCGGATCCCCGGCATTGCCCGCATCTTGAGCCGGGACGGCAGTGCTTACCGGCAAGTTTGCCTCGTTCCAGCCCTGCCAACCACCATCCAGGACCACCACACGCTCGTGGCCCAACCAGCGCAGCATCCACCACAGATGCGCCGCATACATCCCGCCGCTGGCATCGTAGGCCACGACCAGGGTATCGGGTCCCACGCCGTGTGAACGCATCAGTGCCGCCAGCGCCTCGCGCGTAGGCAGGGGGTGACGGCCATTGGACCCGGTGCGCGGCGCCGCCAGCTCGGTTTCGTGATCCAGATAGCGGGCGCCCGGGATATGTCCCTGCTGGTAGGCGTGCCGTCCTGCGGCGTGATCCATCAAGTCATGCCGCACATCAAAAATACGCAGGTCGGGTGAAGAGAGCTGCTCGGCCAGCTCAGTCGCGGAAATCAACGTCATAGTCATGGGTCGTTCTGCTCCGGATAAATCATGTTAAGTGCCCGAGGGCAAGCGCATGGTGCGCCATACAGACAATAACCCGGCAGCGATGATCAGTCCCATGCCTGCCCAGGCCAGCGTATCGGGACGGTCGCCCCAGATTCCCATGCCCAGCAACGCCGCGAAAATGATCGTGGTGTACTGCAAGGCTGCTGTCAGCAGGGCCGAGCCGACCCCAAAGGCGCGCGTCATGGCCAACTGGCCAAACAGGCCCGCCACGCCCACGCCCACCAGCGACGCATAGGCCTGCCAGCCCACCTGCGCCCATCCCTCGAGAATCAGGCCGACGGTGCTGGACAGGCACACCCCGACCGAGAAAAACAGTACCGTACGCCATTCGGCTTCGCCGATGCGTCCCAGTTGGCGGATTTGCAGCATTGCCACGGCGGACGACGCGCCCGCGATCAGCCCGAACGCCGCAGCCATCCATTGATCAGGATTAATACTGGGGCGCAATATCGAGATCACGCCCACAAACCCCAGGACAACCGCCAGGATACGTACGGGGTCGCGCTGGGCGCCACCCCATCCCAACATCCAGCAGGCGATGAATAACGGCGCGGTGTAGTTCAGGCTGGTGGCCGTGGCCAGCGGCAAATGCGCAATGGCGTAAAACCCCAGCCACATGGACGAGACCCCCGCGACGTTGCGCCATATATGCGGCCGCCAACTCTTGGGCACGATGGATTGCCGGCCCGTACGGGCCCACAGCAGCAACAGAACGACAGAGGGGAAACCACGGAAAAGGACAATTTGGGACAGCGAAGCGCTGTACTCCGTGGCCATTTTCACAAACGACCCCATCAGAGCAAACATGGCCGACGCGACCAACATCCAAAGTGCCTGCATGGGGGCTACACGCTGAAATGAAAAGAAATTAGGGAAAGCGCTACTATACTCCGGGTCCGGAAGACATATGTCGGCCCGACTGCGGAACTGTCGCGCTTTTCCCCAGTCCAAAAAGGCCCTCATCGCTCGCAGAGGAATACAACAAGCATGAAACGCATTTTCCTGTTCGTCATCACAAACCTGGCCGTCATGGTCGTGCTGTCGGCCACACTACGTATTTTGGGCGTGGATCGCATGATCACCGCCCAAGGCCTGAACGTCCAGGCGCTGTTGATTTTTTCCGTTGTGGTGGGTTTTACCGGCTCGATCATCTCGCTGCTGATGAGCAAAACCATGGCCAAATGGAGCACGGGCGCCCAGATCATCGACCCCAACGCCCCGAACGGCCACCGCGAAACCTGGCTGATTGAAACCGTCCACCAGCTCGCGGACCGCGCCGGCATAGGCCACCCCGAAGTCGCCATCTACGAAGGCCCTCCTAACGCCTTTGCCACCGGCGCATTCAAAAACAAGTCGCTGGTCGCCGTCTCCACCGGCCTGCTCGAGAGCATGACCGAAGAAGAAGTCGCCGCCGTCCTTGGCCACGAAGTCGCTCACATCGCCAATGGCGACATGATCACGCTGACGCTGATCCAGGGCGTGGTCAACACTTTCGTTGTTTTCTTTGCACGTCTGGTCGGCTACTTCATCGACCGCGTCATTTTCAAGAACGAACGCGGCGTGGGCATTGGCTATTACGCCGTCGTCATCGTCTGTGAAATCGTCTTTGGCATTTTGGCCTCGGTCATCGTGGCCTGGTTCTCGCGCCAACGCGAATACCGCGCCGACGCGGGTTCGGCCCAACTGATGGGATCTCGCGAACCGATGATGCGCGCCCTGGCGCGCCTGGGCGGGCTGGAGCCGGGTGAACTACCCAAGAGCTTCGAAGCCTCCGGCATCACAGGCAAGGGCGGCCTGGCGGCCATTTTCGCGACGCACCCACCGATCCAAGCCCGCCTCGCGGCCTTGCAACAGATGCGCGTCGCCTGAGGCACCGCAAAAAAACAGGCATAACGACATGTGTCGTTATGCCTGTTTTTATTGGGCATGCCGGTTTGCGGCGGATCAGTCCAGCGTCAAGATGGTCGCGCCGGTCGTCTTGCGCGCCGCCAAAGCCGTCTGCGCCTGACCTGCATCCTCCAGGCGATAACGTTGGTCAATACGAACCTTGATCTTTTTCTTCAGAACCAGATCGAACATTTCCTTGGCCGCGGCGCTCAATTTTTCGAGCGTATTCACGTGCAGGCCCAGCGACGGGCGCGTGACATACAGGCTGCCCTTTTGATTCAGCGTCGCCAGATTCACCCCGGCGACCGGTCCTGACGCATTTCCGAAGCTGACCATCAGGCCGCGCGGCTCAATGCAGTCCAGTGACGTTTCCCAGGTGTCCTTGCCCACGCCGTCGTACACCACTGGGACCTTCTTGCCACCCGTCAATTCCAACACCCGCTCCGCGACATTTTCACGCGAGTAATCGATGGTGGCCCAGGCGCCATTCGCGCGTGCCAGCTCGGCTTTTTCGGGGCTGGAGACCGTGCCGATCAGCTTGACGCCCAACGCCTTGGCCCACTGGCAAGCAATCAATCCCACCCCGCCCGCCGCCGCGTGGAACAAAATGGTTTCATTGCCTTGCAAGCGATAGGTCTGACGGAACAGGTACTGCACCGTCAACCCTTTGAGCATCAGGGCCGCCGCATCCTCAAGATCAATGCCCTTGGGCACCTTGACAACCTGCGCAGCGGGCACATTGCGCGCCTGCGCATAAGCCCCGATCGGGCTTTGTCCATAGGCGACATGATCGCCCTTTTTCAGATGCTTGACGTCCGCGCCAACCGCCTCGACCACGCCTGCGGCCTCAAAGCCCAGACCATGGGGCAGCGGGTGGGGATACAACCCCGTGCGGAAATAAATATCGATGAAGTTCAGACCCACCGCATGCTGGCGAATCGTGATCTCGTTGGCCGCGGGCGGCGGCACTTCAACCTCGACTAATTGCAGGACTTCGGGTCCGCCATGCTGTTCGATACGGATTGCTTTGACGACATTGCTGGTCATACCAGCCTCCTTTGTTGTGATGAACATCTTAACTGGCATGTGGCGTCACTGCTTCGGCTGTGGCCGATTGCCGCCACCTCCCATCAACACCACCACACCACATAACACCAGGGCCGTCCCGCCCAACTGCCATGCGGTAATGGGCTCGTCCAACAGCCACGCCGCCATGAACAAAACCGATACCGGCCCTATCATGCCCAGCAACGACGCCGTCGGCGCGCCGATCAGGGCCACCGCCCACATCAGCATAAACACCGGCAACACCGTACTGAACGTGGCATGCACAAACGAATAACCATAGACACCCGCCGGCTGGATCAACATGGACGGCGGATGCACCACAAAAAACTGCACCAGGCACGCCACACAAGAAACCAGCATGGCATACGCAACCAACCGGGTTGCGCCAACGCGCTTGATCAGCTCGCCCGAGCGAATCAAGTAGACAGCATAGCTGAGCGCCGACCCGAAAATATACAAAGCCCCTAATGCCACGTCGGAACCCACCCCCTGTTTCAGGTCTTGGGCAAACACCAGGATCACGCCCAAATACGAGACCGCCATAGCGACCCACTGACGCGGCGACACGGGACGCTTGAGCCACCAAGCCGACAGCAACACCACCAGCGTGGGCGACAAAAACAGAATCAGGCGCTCAAGGCTGGCCGTCACATAGCGCAGACCTTGAAAATCCAGAAAGCTGGACAAGTAATAGCCCATCAATCCCAGTACACATAACTGAATCCGCTCACTCGCCGTCAAAACGGGCAATTCGCCTCGTGCCGCGCGACGGGCCTCGCGCCACGCCACTACGGCAAAAAACGGCATGGAAAACAACATGCGAAAAGCAATCAACGTGATCGCATCAATGCCATAGCGATAGGTGAGTTTCACCAAAATGGCCTTGCCGGCAAAGAGCACCGCACCCACCGTCGCCAGGAAGAAACCGAATACACGGGCAGAGATGAAGCTGGGGAGCCAAGACTGGACGGGAGAATTCATGCGATGATTTTATCTTTGCGGCGCACGAACTGCCGGGTTGCCCACCTTTTTTTGTTGGCGATTTTCCACCGGTTTGTTGATTTGCATCATCCATCCATCGCTCGTCCCCTTTTATCACTGACGCATGACCCGCCAACGCGCTCTCGTTTCTATCCACCTTGCTGCCGTACTGTTCGGCCTGACCGGCGTTTTTGGCGAGCTGATCCAGGCCAGTGCCGCCGTCATTACCTTGGGACGGGCTTTGTTTGCCGTTTTCGCGCTGTTCGGTTTTTCACGTCTGCAGCGCAAGCCGTTGTTCCAAGCCCTGACGCCCGCCCAACTGTTCACGCTGGTCGTGTCGGGCGGCCTGCTGGCGGCCCACTGGGTCACGTTCTTCATCTCGGTCAAGACAGGGGGAATTGCCATTGCCACGCTGGGTTTTGCCAGTTTCCCGGCCTTTATCACCTTATTCGAAGGCCTGGTGTTTCGTGAAAAGGTACGTCTGGCGGAATGGCTGGTGCTGGCCTTGGTCACGGCGGGTCTCGTGCTGGTCACCCCCTCGTTCAGCCTGGCCGACCAAGGGACTATCGGTCTGGCCTGGGGGATATTTTCCGGTCTGTCATTCGCCCTGCTGGCCCTTAGCAACCGACGTTCGGCCGTTGGCCTGGACGCCATGCAGATCGCCTGCGGCCAGAATATCGTTGTCGTCCTCGCGCTGCTGCCATTCGCCGTCGGCCAGTTGCCGGGGATGGCCGCTATCGACTGGTTCTGGATAGCGCTGCTCGGTATTTTTTGTACGGGCCTGTCGCACTATTTGTTTGTGTCCAGCCTGACCAAACTCAACGCACGCAGCGCCGGCCTGGTCATTGCGCTGGAACCGGTCTATGCGATCGGCTTCGCCTGGATCTTGTTCGCGCAACAACCCACCCTGCGCATGATGTTCGGCGCCATCTTGATCGTGGCGGCCATTGTCTGGTCCGGGCTACGCAAAACGGCGCACTAGGCGTATACCAACAGCACAACGCGCGAATACGCATCGACGTCTTTGTATTGACAATATCTGCCTAGGCAATAAAATAAGCACATGAACCCGCCTCGCTCCCCGGACATGACTGATAGTCCGACGTATTCCTTCCCGACGTCGCGCTGCGTGTCGGACGATAATCTCGGTTTCCTGATCAAGCAGGTCTACCACTCGTTGACTCGCGTTCTCGATCGCGAAACGGCACCGCTCGGGCTGACCGCGAGACAGTGGCGCCCCATCATCATGCTCGCCAGCGGCAAGGCCAACACCCCGGCCGAGTTGGCGCGCCTGAACGACATCGATACCGGCGCAATGACCCGCACGCTTGATCGACTCGAAGCCAAAGGCCTGATACGCCGTACGCGCAGCCAGGAAGACCGCCGCGTCGTCAACATCGAACTGACCGAATTGGGACACGAAAAAGCCGCGGGTATTCCGCCGTGCATTGCGCGATCATTGAATCACCATCTGCGCGGCTTTTCTAAAGACGAAGCGACCCAACTGCAACACATGCTGCTCCGTATGCTGGCCAACGGGTCGGACGGCAAGCCACTCGGTCTTTAATTCGATCTCGGGAAAACCCTATATCGCAACGAGGCTATTCCAATAGGCCTCGTTTTTTTACCGCATAATGCTTGCCTAGTCAGATACAGCTTAAACAAACATATTCAGCAAAACGTCAGGATGAAACTTTTATCGCTCCCCCTAGTTCTGCTAATGGCCCTGGCGGGCTGCGCATCCATGGATCCAACCACCGAGCCGGTGACGCCGCTGGCTGGGTCACAACTGGGATTGCAGAGCCCCTCCGTTTCCTGGCCTGATACTCAGTGGTGGCAGCGGTACGGCGACGCGCAACTCAACACCTTGGTCGACGAAGCCCTGGCCAACAACCCGTCGATGACCTCGGCCCAGGCCCGACTGGCTCAGGCCAATGCCGCCATCCGCGGCGCGCGCGCACCGTTGATGCCTCGCGTGGATGCCAATTACTCCCTCGACCGCGAGCATCTGTCTGAAAACTATATTTATCAGCCGCCCCTGGCCGGCTCCGTCACCTCGGACAATCGCCTTGCGCTGGATTTCAGTTATGAACTGGATTTCTGGGGCAAAAATCGGGCCCGGCTCAATGCCGCTATTTCTCAGCAGGCGGCGGCCGAGGCCGATACCCAGGCGGCTCGTAATCTCTTGGCCCGTGCGATGGTGCGCAGCTATCTCAACCTGCAAAATGCCTTTGCGCAACGCCAGGTGCTGCAAAACATCGTCAAGCAGCGTACCGACGTCTGGCAACTTACCCGCGATCGCCAGCGTGCCGGCCTCGACACACAAGTCGAAGTCAAACAAGCCGAGTCGTCGCTCGCCTCTGCCCAAGTTGAGCTGACCCAAACCGAGACCCGACTGGCGCAACTGCGTAATCAAGTCGCCGCGCTTGCCGGAACAGGCCCGGTCCGCGGCCAATCATTACGAGCCATCACGCTGAAGGCGCCCGCTGGCGTTGTGCCTGACAGCGTACCGCTGGATCTGCTCGGCCATCGCGCCGATATCACGGCGGCTCGATGGCGTGCCGAGGCGGCACAGCGCTATATCGAGGCCGCCCGCGCCGAGTTCTATCCGAATATCAATCTGGTGGGCTTCGCCGGTTTTCAGGCGATCGGCACGGGCAATCTGCTGGAAGCAGGCAGCCGCATCGCAGGCATCGGCCCCGCCATTACCTTGCCCATTTTTCATGGCGGCGAGCTCAACGCCAATCTGGCCAATCGCCATGCCGAGGCAGACCTCGCGGTATCTGACTACAACCAAGTCGTGCTGGACGCGGTACACCAGACCGCCGACGCCATTGACGCCTTGAGACTACTCAACCGCGAAACCACCCAGCAACGCCAGGCGCGCGATGCCATCGATGCGGCCTATCACTTGGCCGTGCAACGCTATCGAGCGGGCATGGGGAACTACCTGACGGTACTCATCGCACAGAATGGCGTGCTCTTGCAAAGCCGGCTGGACACCGACCTGCACTTTCGCGCCTACCAGCTCGATGCCGACCTGGCCTACGCCCTCGGCGGCGGTTATGCGCCTCCCGCCGACACGCCATCCACCGCTTCTTCTCATTGACCTCCCCGGGACTCTGACGTCATGACTGCAACACCCGTTACTCACCCTGCCCGCAAACGCCTGCTGCTTATCGCCACGGGTGTTTTTATCGTACTGGCTATCCTCTATGCTATTTGGTGGGCCCTGTTTGGCTCTCACGTGGAAAGCACCGACGATGCCTATGTGCACGGCAATCTGGTGCAAATCACCCCTCAAGTCCCGGGCACCGTGATCGCTATCGAGGCCGGCGATACCGAGCACGTCAAGGCAGGCCAAGCGTTGATTCGCCTGGACCCGTCCGATGCCAACGTGGCCCTGCAGCAAGCCGAGGCCCAATTGGCACAGACCGTACGCCAAGTGCGCACCCTCTATGTACAAAACGACTCGCTGGCTGCCGACGTCAACGTACAACATGCCAATATCGAGCGTGCCCAGGCTGACCTGAAACGCGCGCAGAGTGATCTGCAACGTCGCCAAGTATTGGCCAAATCCGGCGGCGTCAGTGGAGAAGAGTTACTACACGCCCAAACGGAACTGAAGTCTGCGCAAGCCGGCCTCGCCCAAGCCCGGGCCACGCTCGCCGCCGCACAAGCCCGGTTGGCCACAAATCAGGCCCTGACCCGCGGCACGACCGTCGCAAATCATCCTGATGTGCAACAAGCCGCGGCAAAGCTACGTGATGCCTGGCTGGCGCATTCACGCACGGTCCTGCCCGCCCCGGTCGATGGATTGATCGCTCGCCGCAGCGTGCAAGTCGGACAGCGTGTCGCCCCCGGTTCTACGTTGATGAATGTGGTCCCACTGGATCAGGTCTGGGTCGAGGCCAACTTCAAAGAAGGCCAATTGCGCCGCATGCATCCCGGTCAAGCCGTCACCCTGATCTCCGATCTTTATGGCAGCGACGTCACCTATCACGGCAAAATCGTGGGCCTGGATGCGGGCACCGGTAGCGCGTTCTCGTTGTTGCCCGCACAGAACGCCACGGGCAACTGGATCAAGATTGTCCAGCGTGTACCGGTACGCGTTGAACTGGACCCCAAAGAACTCCAGGCTCATCCGTTACGCGTCGGATTATCGATGGAAGTCGAGGTCGATGTCAGCCAGTCGGGCGCACCACTGGCTGAGGTGCCGGCACGTCAAGAACCGGCTTGGTCCACCCAGGCGTTTTCCGGCACGCAAGCCGACGCCGATGCACTGATCGCCAAAATCATCAAGGCCAATCTCCAGTCATGAACGCCCCTCGCTCCCCTGGAAAAGACAGCGCGCCGCCGCCTCTGGAGGGTGCGACTCGCATCATCGGCTCGATCGCGTTGTCGACCGCGGTATTCATGAACGTACTGGATACCTCGATCGCCAACGTCTCGATTCCCACAATATCCGGGGACCTGGGTGTCAGCACCAGCCAAGGTACCTGGGTCATCACCTCGTTCGCGGTCGCCAACGCCATCACGGTGCCCCTCACCGGGTGGCTCACGCAGCGTTTCGGTCAGGTGCGGTTGTTTCTGATCTCTACTTTGCTGTTCGTACTGACGTCGTGGTTGTGCGGGTTTTCACCGTCGCTCGAGGCATTGATTGTTTTTCGCGTGCTGCAAGGCGCCGTAGCCGGGCCCATGATCCCGCTATCGCAAGCGCTCATGCTGTCCAGCTTTCCAAAATCCAAGGCCGGTATGGCGTTGGCGATCTGGTCCATGACCACGCTGGTCGCGCCTGTCGCGGGGCCGCTGCTGGGCGGCTGGATTTCGGACAACTACACATGGCCCTGGATTTTTTACATCAACGTCCCGGTGGGCTTGCTCGCGGCCTGGATCAGTTGGCGAGTCTACCGGGATCGTGAATCCGCCACACGCAAACTCCCCATCGACAAACTTGGTCTGGTATTGCTGGTGGTCTGGGTGGGGGCATTACAAGTCATGCTGGATAAAGGCAAGGAACTCGATTGGTTTGCCAGCCAGACCATCCAGTTGCTGGCCCTGGTAGCGTTCGTTGCGTTTGTCTTCTTTTTGATTTGGGAACTGACCGACGCCCATCCCGTCGTGGACTTGCGCCTATTCAAGGAGCGCAATTTTACGGTCGGCACAGTAACCCTGGCCGTCGCCTACGGGGTGTTCTTTGGCAACGTCGTGCTATTGCCGCTCTGGCTACAAAGCAATATGGGGTATACCGCCACGTATGCCGGCCTGGTGACCGCGCCCGTCGGTATTCTAGCGATTGTATTGACGCCGCTGGTAGGCAAACTGCTCGCCACGCGCGACTCGCGACAAATCGTCACGGTCGCGTTTGTCGTATTCGCATTGGTGTGCTTCATGCGATCGGGCTTCAATACGCAAGTCGATATCGGCACCCTGATACTTCCCACCATCATCCAGGGTGCTGCCATGGCCGCGTTCTTTGTGCCGCTCATCTCCATCACGCTGATGGGCCTGGAGCCCTCGCGGATTCCCGCGGCATCAGGTCTGTCCAACTTTGCACGGCTGACTGCGGGTGCGTTCGGGACATCGATTACGACCACCGTCTGGGATGATCGCGCCACGCAGCACCACGCACGCCTGACCGAAATCGCCCGCCCTGGTTACCCGCCTTTCGACCAGGCAGTCGATACCTTGCAAAATACCCTGGGCATCTCGCACCAATCGGCGCTTACCCGTCTTGACGGGATAATCAATGCCCAGGCCTTTACGATGTCAGCCGTGGACGTTTTTTACGCCTCGGGATTGATTTTTATCCTGTTGATCGGATTAGTGTGGTTTGCGCATGGACGCGACAAAATCGCAACCAGTGGCCCGGGCGCCAGCGAAGCCGCCGCCGGCGCACACTAAACGCCAGACAGCGATAAACTGCACCCTATGTGTATAGAAAACACGATTCAAAGCATCTGATCGCCCGACCGGGCTCACCCGGGCCCCGGATCAGTCGAACAACATTTGGAGAACACTGGTGGCAGGAATCAAGCACAAAATCGCGGTCATTCCCGGCGACGGCATTGGTAAAGAAGTCGTCCCCGAAGGCTTGCGTGTACTGGATGCCGCGGCGGCGCGCTTTGGCATAGATTTTCAGTGGGACAACTTCGACTGGAGTTGCGACTATTACGCCAAGCACGGAAAAATGATGCCCGACGACTGGGCCACCCAGATCGGCAGCCACGAAGCCATCTTTTTTGGCTCCATCGGCTGGCCCGCCACCGTCCCCGATCACGAGGCACTGTGGGGCTCGCTGTTCCGTTTTCGCCGTGACTTCGACCAGTACATCAACCTGCGTCCCGTGCGCCTGATGCCTGGTGTTCCCTCGCCGTTGGTCGACCGCAAACCCGGCGATATCGATTTTTTCATCGTCCGCGAAAACACCGAAGGCGAATATTCCAATAGTGGTGGTCGACTGTTTGCAGGCACCGAACGCGAAGTCGTTATCCAGGAAAGCGTCTTCACCCGCGTGGGTGCGGACCGTGTGTTGAAGTTTGCCTTTGACCTGGCGCAAAAGCGCGGCAAGCATCTGACCGCCGCTACCAAGTCCAACGGCATCTCGATTTCCATGCCCTGGTGGGACGAGCGTGTCGCCGACATCGCGACCCAATATCCCGACGTCAAGTGGGACAAATATCACATCGATATCCTGTGCGCGCATTTCGTACAGCACCCGGATTGGTTCGACGTCGTGGTTGCCTCCAACCTCTTTGGCGATATCCTGTCGGATCTCGGCCCCGCCTGCACGGGCACCATTGGCATTGCTCCCTCGGCCAACCTGAACCCGGAACGCAAATTCCCGTCACTGTTCGAACCTGTGCACGGCTCGGCGCCCGACATCTACGGCAAAGGCATCGCCAACCCGATCGGCCAAATCTGGAGCGGTGCGCTGATGCTGGATTTCCTGGGTTATCCCGATGCATCCCAAGCCGTCGTCAGTGCCATTGAAACCGTACTCGCCGAAGGTCCGCGTACGCGCGACATGAAGGGCACGGCGTCGACGGCGGACGTCGGCAAGGCCATTGCCGAGATTGTCGCTGCCGGCAAGTAAAATGCATCAAGCCAGCGGTCGTCTGGCTCTACACAAACATGGGGCACCGAAACAGGTGCCCCATATTCATGGTTCCTTGAGTTTATTGCTGCCTGGCGCCGCTCTAGCGTCGTCTTGAGCCCAACAGCGACCCCAGCACACCACGCACCAACTGTCGTGCCATCGAGCGCGCCGTACTCTTGACGACAGACTGCACCACGCCGTCACGTTTGCCGCCGCGCGGCCCCGTCGAGCCAAACAGCAAATCGTTCAGGCCATCCATCACGCCGCCCGACTCATCCTGCTTGCCCTGTTTACTCGTCTCCGAGGCCGTCCCTTTGTGTGCGCCAGCCGTATCGCCTGCCGGGGTGGATGCGTCAGCCCCCTCGGCAATGTCGGCACTAGCCCGTGCCGTCAATTTCTCGTATGCGGACTCGCGGTCGATCGCCGTCCCATACTTGCCCGCCATGGTCGTATCTTGGCGCAGCACCTGGCGCTCGGCATCCGTCGCCGGGCCGATGCGGCTGCCCGGAGGCATAATCCACACGCGCTGTGTTGGCGCGGGTCGGCCCTTGACATCCAGCAACGAGACCAGCGCCTCGCCCACGCCAAGCTCCGTAATCGCCGCCTCGACATCCAGGCCGGGATTGGGACGCATCGTCTCGGCGGCCGTTTTCACGGCCTTCTGGTCGCGCGGCGTAAACGCCCGCAGCGCGTGCTGCACGCGATTGCCCAATTGGCCCAACACCGAATCGGGAATATCCAGGGGGTTTTGCGTGACGAAGTACACGCCGACCCCCTTGGAACGCACCAGGCGCACGACCTGCTCGATCTTGTCCAGCAAGGCCTTGGGCGCGTCGTCAAACAGCAGATGCGCCTCGTCAAAGAAAAACACCAGCTTGGGTTGCTCGGGATCACCGATCTCGGGTAGTTTTTCGTAGATATCGGCCAACATCCATAACAGAAAAACCCCATACAAACGGGGGGACTGCATCAGTTTGTCTGCCGCCAGAATATTGACGATCCCGCGGCCCTGCGCATCGGTACGCATCAGATCGGCCACATCCAGCATCGGCTCGCCAAAGAAATGTTCGGCGCCTTGAGACTCCAGGGTCAGCAAGCTGCGTTGAATCGCCCCCACCGATGCCGACGATACATTGCCATAGCGCGTCTTTAGCTCCGAGGCACGATCGGCCACATGTTGCAGCATGGCGCGCAGGTCCTTCAAGTCCAGCAGCAACTGCCCTTCGTCGTCTGCGACACGAAACACCAGCGTCAGCACCCCCTCTTGGGTGTCATTCAGTTCGAGCATACGTGACAGCAGCAACGGACCCATGTCAGAGACCGTCGCACGCACAGGCAGGCCCTGCTCGCCAAAGACGTCCCAGGCCACGGCTGGGCTCGCACCCCATACCGGCTCGGGTAGCCCGTAGGTCTTGAGGCGCTCCTGGAGCTTGGGCGACGACATGCCCGCCTGCGAAATTCCCGTCAGATCGCCCTTGACGTCCGCCAAGAACACGGGGGTGCCAATGCGGGAAAACGACTCGGCCAACACTTGCAGGGTCACGGTCTTGCCAGTGCCCGTCGCCCCGGTAATACAACCGTGGCGATTCGCCAACGCGGGCAACAAGGCGAGTTCGACCTGGTCGTTTTTAGCAATGACAATGGGATCTGGCATGGATGCTCTCCGGGCGGCTCGAAAAAGTGACCCAAGTGTAGAACGTACCTCGCGCCTTGTGCGGACTTCCGTACGCGCAAAAACGGCAGGAAATGTCAATAAACCGCCGAATACGCGCCGAAACGTGCACATCCGGTACACGCTCAGGCTCCCAACCACGGTAAAATGCCCCCTTTGTCGACATTTTCATCTGGAACACCATGGCCGGACATAGTAAATGGGCCAATATTCAGCACCGCAAAGGCCGCCAAGACGCCAAGCGGGGGAAGCTCTGGACCAAAATCATTCGTGAAATCACCGTCGCCGCACGCGCTGGCGGAGCCGACCCTGACACCAACCCGCGCTTGCGGATGGCCTGGGACAAGGCCACCGACGCCAATATGCCCAAAGACAACATCCAGCGCGCCATCCAGCGCGGCGCAGGTGGGACCGATGGCGCCAATTACGAAGAAGTCCGCTACGAGGGCTACGGCGTCGGCGGCGCAGCGGTCGTCGTCGACTGCATGACCGACAACCGTACCCGCACCGTCGCCGAAGTCCGTCACGCCTTCGCCAAAAATGGCGGCAACCTCGGCCAAGAGGGCTCCGTGGCCTTTATGTTCAAGCATTGCGGCCAATTCGTTTTCGCGCCAGGCACGCCCGAAGACACCGTCATGGAAATCGCGCTCGAGGCCGGCGCCGAAGACATCACCACCGATGACGAGGGCGTCATTGAGGTCATCTGCGCTCCAACAGACTACGCCGCCGTGCGCCAGGCCTTCGAATCCGCCGGCCTGAAGGCCGAGGTCGACGGCATCATCATGAAACCGCAAAACGAGACCGAACTCACCGGCGACGATGCGGCCAAGATGCAAAAACTGCTCGATGTCCTGGAGGGCCTGGATGACGTACAAGACGTCTATACCACCGTCGTCTTTGACGAAGCGCAGTAACCCGAAACTACCGATCGGCGGGCGGAACGCTCCCCTCGCCTTTTGTGCCAGCCTTGCGGCGACGCCGCAGCTACTTTAAGAAGTCATCGAAACATGAAACTCCTGGTAATCGGCTCCGGCGGCCGCGAACATGCCTTGGCTTGGCGCCTGGCTCATTCGCCCCGAGTCCACAAGGTCTACGTGGCGCCCGGCAACGGCGGCACCGAACATGGCGACCTGCTGCAAAACGTGCCGCTCACCAGCCCCGAAGAACTCGCCGACTTCGTCGAACGCGAGGGCGTCACCCTCACCGTGGTCGGCCCCGAAGCCCCCTTGGCCGCTGGCGTGGTCGACGTTTTTCGCGCACGCAAGCTGAAAATCTTCGGTCCCACCAAGGCCGCGGCGCAATTAGAGAGCTCCAAGGACTACGCCAAGGCCTTCATGGTGCGCCACGGGATTCCCACGGCCCGCTACGAGACGTTTACCGACCCGGTCGCGGCGCACGCCTATATCGACCAATACGGCGCCCCCATTGTCATCAAGGCTGACGGCCTGGCCGCGGGCAAAGGTGTGGTCGTCGCGGCCGACCTGGCCGAGGCTCATGCCGCGGTTGACGCCATGCTCGGCGACGGCAGCCTGGGGCAGGCTGGCGCCCGCGTCGTCATCGAAGAATGCCTCGTCGGCGAAGAAGCCAGCTTCATCGTCATGTGTGATGGCCGCAACGTCCTGGCGCTGGCCACCAGCCAGGATCACAAGCGCCTGAAAGACGGCGACGCCGGCCCCAATACGGGTGGCATGGGCGCCTACTCCCCTGCCCCGATTGTCACGCCGGAGTTGCACCATCGCATCATGCGCGAGATCATTTTGCCCACCGTACAAGGCATGGCGCGCGACGGCATTCCCTACACGGGCTTCCTGTATGCGGGCCTGATGATCGCCCCCGGCGACGACCCCGATCGCGCCATCAAGACACTGGAATTCAATTGCCGCATGGGCGATCCCGAAACCCAGCCCATCATGATGCGCGTCAAGAGCGACCTGCTCGAGGCATTCGAACATGCCGTCGAAGGCACGCTGGACCAAGCCGATATCACCTGGGATCGACGCACCGCGCTGGGCGTCGTGCTGGCCGCGCACAACTACCCCGGCACGCCGCGCAATGGCGACACGATCGCGCCGTTGCCCGCCAACACCGAAGACTGTGCGATATTCCACGCTGGTACGCGCCTCGAAGACGGGCAACTCAAAACCTCTGGCGGCCGTGTACTGTGCGTCACCGCCCTGGGTGACTCCGTGCGTATGGCTCGCGAGCGTGCCTACGCCGCGGTCGACGGCGTCCAGTTTGATGGTCGCCAATACCGTACGGATATCGGTTGGCGCGCCCTCAAACCGTCCCAACAGAAAGCCAAGGCCTGAACCCCGATACGCGCTGCTTTGGGTCGCTCGACTGAAGCAGCGCTATCGACATCACCACGGGCAGCGAGCTTGAACCCATTCAGAATACCGTCATGAGCAATATCCCCGTTTCCGATGTACGAGATTATCTGACCGGCCTGCAAACACGTATCGTGCAGGCGCTGGAACAAGCCGGTGGCGAAGACTTCCGCACCGACTCGTGGCAGCGTGCCGAAGGCGGCGGCGGGGTCTCCCGATTCATCGAAGGGGGTCAGTTGCTCGAACGCGGTGGCGTGCTGTTCAGTCATGTCGAAGGTGCGCAATTGCCCCCGTCGGCCAGCGCGCATCGACCCGAGCTCGCCGGCCGGCCCTGGCAGGCCATGGGGGTATCGATGGTGCTGCACCCGCGCAACCCCTACATACCCACGACGCACATGAACGTACGCATGTTCATGGCGGCCGCGCGCCCGGGTCACGATGAGAACGACGTGTTCTGGTTTGGCGGCGGGCTCGACCTCACGCCTTACTATGCCTTTGAAGACGATGCCCGGCATTTTCATCAGGCCTGTCGCGACGCCCTGGATCCCCATGGCCAGACGTATTATCCTGCCTACAAACGTTGGTGCGACGAATACTTTTTCCTGAAACACCGCCAGGAGACCCGTGGCATAGGTGGCGTGTTCTTCGACGATCTCAGCGAACCCGGCTTTGACGCCTCGTTTGCCTTGCTGCGCTCCGTGGGAGACGCCTTTCTGCCGGCCTATATGCCCATCGTCGAACGGCGCCGCGACACCCCCTACGAGCAAGCTCAACGTGATTTCCAGGCCTATCGCCGCGGACGCTACGTCGAGTTCAACCTGGTCTTTGACCGCGGCACGCTGTTTGGCCTGCAATCCGGCGGTCGCACGGAATCCATTTTGCTGTCCATGCCGCCCATAGCGCAATGGCGCTACGATTGGCAACCTGAGCCCGGCACCCCCGAGGCCGAGCTCGCGGCCTTTCTAAAACCACGGGATTGGGTTTGAGCCAAGACATCTTGCCTACACAGCCTGCGCGCGGGGAAAACGAACCCCGCATTGGTTTGCTGGGCGGCAGTTTCGACCCCATCCATCTCGCCCACCTGGCGCTCGCCCAGGCGGCCCTGACCGCGCTGCCATTGTCTCAGGTGCAATTTCTCCCTGCCGCCAATCCCTGGCAGCGGGCTCCCCTGAATGCCGCGCCAGCGCACCGGCTGAACATGATCAAGCTGGCCATCGACGGCCAGCCCAATCTGGAGGTCAACCCTATCGAGCTCGAACGCGGCGGCGCCACCTACACCATCGACACCCTGCGCGCCTTGCCGGCAGGCGCTCGCTACGTGTGGATTCTGGGCGCCGACCAATTGGTCAATTTCTGCACCTGGCACAAATGGCAAGACATCTCGACCCTGGTCGAGCTGGCCGTCGCCACGCGTCCGGGCACCCCGCTGGCGCCGCCCGCCGAATTAACCGGCTGGCTGGCGGCCCAAACCCCCGAGCGGGCACTCATTACCCTACCCTTTACCCCCATGGCGGTTTCGGCCTCCGATATACGCGACCGGCTCAAGCAGGGCGACACCACCGAGGGCCTGCTGCCCCCCCAGGTAGCCCGCTACATTGCCACGCATGGCCTCTATCGCTAGTTTCAGCCCACCGACTCGGCAGCCCGGGCATCACTACTTTCGCCCTCGCGGGTTATATTTACAAACATGGATATTAAAAAATTACAACGTGCCGTCATTGACGCCCTCGAAGACGTCAAAGCACAAGACATCAAAGTCTTTAACACGACGCACCTCACCAGCCTGTTCGACCGCGTCGTCATCGCCAGCGGGACGTCCAACCGGCAGACACGCGCGCTCGCCTCGAGCGTCGCGGATTGCGGTCGTGCCCTCAAGCTGAGCGGCATCACCGTCGAAGGCGAAAACACGGGCGAATGGGTCGTTGTCGACTTGGGCGATATTGTCATCCACGTCATGCAGCCCGCCATCCGCCAGTATTACAACCTCGAAGAAATCTGGGGCGACAAGCCCGTTCGCGTCAAACTGCTGTCGGGCTCTGGCGCAGCGGCCCGTGGTGACGACAGCGACGACGACCCGGAAACCTAAAAAAAGCGTTCGTGTGAAACTGATCGTCATCGCCGTCGGTAACCGAATGCCCGCCTGGGTGGAAACCGCCTGGGACGATTACGCCAAACGCCTACCTCCCGATTGCGCACTCGAGCTGCGGGAAGTCAAACCCGAGCCGCGCACGACCGGCAAAACACCTGCTCAAATGATGGCTGCCGAGGCGCGTCGCATCGAGGCTGCCATTCCTGCCGGCGCGCTGCGACTCACCTTGGACGAACGCGGACGCGACCTGACCACCATGGCCTTGTCACAGCGGCTCGAACAATGGCGCGGAGAGGGTCGCGATGTCGTGTTTCTGGTGGGTGGCCCAGATGGATTGGATAGCTCGCTCAAGGCAGCGAGCGACGGTCAGATCCGTCTTTCATCGCTGACCCTGCCGCACCCCATGGTGCGCGTGGTCCTGGCCGAACAGCTTTACCGTGCCTGGGCCATCATGACCAACCATCCCTATCACCGCGCCTGACGCGGCCTTCGATCATGGCAACATCCTCTTGCGCTGGCGGCGATACACCGCGTCTCTATCTGGCCTCGGCCAGCCCGCGCCGCCGCGAACTCCTCATGCAGATCGGACTCGCCCACACGGTATTGCAGGTTCCTGCGCCGCCCGGAGAAGACGAGCCCCAGCATGCCGACGAAACCGCCGCTGACTACGTACAGCGCACCGCGCGTGAAAAAGCGGAACGCGGCCAGCAATGGATGACGTCACAAGCACTCGCACCGTTGCCGCTCCTGGCCGCCGACACGACCGTCATATTGCAAGGCGACGTGCTGGGCAAACCCATTGATCGTGAGCACGCCATCGACATGCTGAGCCGCTTGTCCGGCACCACCCACCAAGTACACACCGCCGTCGCCCTCTGGCACGACGGTCAGCTGCATCAGGACGTCTCCGTCTCCCAGGTCCGCATGCGCCATCTGGACGCCGACGACATCACCCGCTACTGCGACAGCGGCGAGCCCTTTGGCAAAGCGGGGGCATACGGCATTCAGGGCCTGGCAGGCACTTTCATTGCCCATCTGTCGGGCAGCTATACCGGCGTCATGGGCTTGCCCGTATTTGAAACCGCGCAATTACTGCGTCGCGTGGGGATCTTGCTGCCCTGAGCGATGGCGCGGCGCGATATCGCTATACCGACGATATCGCGCCATTGCATTACTTCTCTGCCTTGGCGCCGGAAATTCGCACCAACTCGGCCGCCTCGACCATGCCGTTCTGTACCATATCCCAATAGGCATCAATCGACATGGGCTCAGCCGGCACCGATCCCAGATCCACGAACTTCTGGCGTAACTCCGGATTTTGCAGTGCTTTCGTCAACGCCTCGTTCAGCTTCAGCAAAATGGGTTCCGGCGTACCCGCAGGCGCCACCAGGCCATACCAGGATTTCATGTAAAACCCCTTGACGCCGGCCTCGTCAAAAGTCGGCACATCGGGCAGCGCCGCAATCCGGGATTCCGACGTAATCGCCAACGGACGCACCTTGCCCGATGCAATAGGCGCCATGGCCCCCGTCGTAATGATCATGTCAATACGGCCCGCCATCACATCCGTCAGCGCAGGTGCCGTGCTCTTGTACGGGACATGCAGAATATCAATCCCCGTGCGCGTCTTGAAACTCGCGCCCGCTAAATGCTGTGATGATCCGACGCCGCCCGAGCCATAGGTCAGCTTGCCCGGATTTGCTTTCGCCTGATCGACATAATCCTGTACCGTTTTAAACGGTGAATTCAGTGGCACGAGCATCGTCGAGGGTGACGCACTGACCAAGCCGATAGGGGCAAAATCTTTGATGGGATCGTAGCCAATATCGTCATACAGCGCGGCATTCAAACCGTGCGACGCTACCGTCGCCAGCATAATGGTGTAGCCATTCGGTTTCGCACGCGCGGCCGCCACCGAGCCGATATTTCCACCGGCACCTGCCTTGTTGTCAACAACAACGGCTTGCCCCAGATGCTTACCCATTTCTGCGGCGACCATACGCCCCACGCCATCCGCGGGACCTCCGGCCGTCCATCCCACAATCATAGTGACGGACTCGGAGGGGTAGCTATCAACCGATTCAGCCTGCGCGGACAAGGTCGACACACCCAAGGCAAGTGCTATCCCGAGACGTTTATAGCGATGCAATATTGTGATCATGATGCTTGTATGACTCGTTAAGAAAAAAACTCAATTTTCTTCGGCAGCCTGGCGTAGCGCCTGCTCGAACGCTTCCGGGGGTTGCCCGCCGGATAGCAAATATTTATCGTTAATGATGACCGACGGCACCGACGAAATACCCAGCTGTCGCCATTTGGACTGATCAGCCCGCACCTCTTCAGCGTAGCGGTCTGAGTCCACGACCTCCCGTGCCAACGCCTCGTCCAGTCCAGCCTCGCGAGCCGCCTGCACCAGCACATCCGTTTCACTGGTGTCCAGGTTGTCGAAATGATAGGTCTTCAGCAAGCTGCGCTTCAGAGCCACCTGCTCTTTCTGGCCTATCGTGCCAGCCCAGTGCAACAACCGGTGCGCGCCAAACGTGTTGTACGAGCGGCTATCTTTGGTTTGATTCATAGGCATGTCGACGGCGGACGCGCGCTCGGCAATAACCTTGCGATTTTCCAGCAGGCGGGCTTCGTCGTAGCCGTACTTTTTCATCAACCGTTCGCCCGTATTCTGACCCCCTTGGGGCATATCGGGGTTTAACTCGAACGGCTGCATGTGGATTTGAACGTCGAGCTCGGGCCCGATCCTGTCAACGGCCGCCAACAGCCCGCCCAAACCCACCGCACACCACGGGCAAGCGACATCGGAGACGAAATCGATTTTGACCTTTTTCATAAATGCTCCCCTCAAACACACAATGGCATTCATCGTGATGCCATTATCAGTGAAACACAAGTCGCCCCGCTCACTGACGAGGCCGGCTCGGCTAACGGGCTTCAATCTACCATGACGGCGTATCACCCCTATACCGGACAACTGTCTTATGATTAAACGGTCTATCATTGCTGGAAAGAGGCCATGTTTCGACTGATGCGCGCCCCTGATGTCATGTTAGGCCAGCATTGGGCCAACCTGTTAACGCAGGCGGGAATCCCTTGCCACCTGACAAATCGGTACATGCAAGGCGGTGCGGGAGAAATCCCTGTAGATCAATGCGGCCCGGACCTTTGGTTGGAAAATGCGCACGACAAGATCGCTGCCATGCGACTGATCGAAGGGCCCGCCGATACCACCGCCGGCACTGGATTCAAGTGGCACTGCGACCAATGCGGAGAATGGTTAGAACCGCAGTTCACGTCGTGTTGGCAATGTGGCGCAGCTCAACCGCACCCCTAAAGCCACCGAGGCTCATTGTGTGCCGAGCTAAAGACACGCATCAGATGCCACGGCCAGCGGCTTGAGCGCTGTCAGAAACTCGGCCGGGATCGCCGCGGGACGACGATTTTCCCTGTCCACGTAGACGTGTACAAAATGCCCTGCCGCACGCGTCTCGGTGTCTCCTACTTTGAAAATACCGACTTCGTATCGGACGCTGGAACGTCCGATATGCGTCACTCTCAGACCTGCCTCGACCGAATCTGGAAACGCGATCGGCGCAAAATATTGGCAGCTCGTCTCAACCACCAAACCGATCGTGCTACCCGACTCGAAATCCAGAACACCCTGCTGGATCAGGTAGTGATTGACCGCCGTATCAAAGTACGAATAGTAGGTCACATTGTTGACGTGACCATACACGTCGTTATCCATCCAGCGGGTCTGGATGGGAATAAAGACTTTGTAGTCGCTATGACTAATGGGTTGGGGTCGACTCATATCAATGGGTCCGTCGTGACGAAGGATAGGCCACATCGTGCCTTATTAGTGGTATACATTGACTAAAATTCAAAATACCACAAGTCAAGAGGTGAGCATGGAGGAGCAACAAGCCAGCACCCCCGTTCTGAGCATCGAGGGGGCGGTCGCGACGATTCGGCTTAATCGACCCGCGCAGGCCAACCGCATTGAACCTGATGACCAGGACGCGCTCATCCAGCATTGCCAACGCATCGCAACAGACCCGCATATTCGTGCAGTGATCCTGACCGGCACAGGCAAGCATTTCAGTGCCGGCGCGGATCTCACCACCCTATTGGAGTCCGGTGACGCCACCCCCGATGCGACCGTGACCATCAACCCCTTTGCAGTGATGGTCGATGCCGTGGAGCACCTGCCCCAACCCGTGATTTGCGCGCTCAACGGAGGGATCTACGGTGGCGCTACTGATCTAGCGTTGGCTTGCGACCTGCGGTTGGGGACACCCGCCGTAAAAATGTTTATGCCGGCGGCCAGATTGGGTCTGCATTACTACATAGGCGGCATGCGCCGCTATGTGTCACGCCTTGGCTTTAACACGGCCAAGCGCCTGTTCCTGTTCGCCGAGACGCTGGACGCGGAACAGATGTTGGCCACAGGCTTCATCGACCGAATTGTGCCCGCGGATCAGCTTCAGGATGCCGCTCGGGAAGCAGCATTCACCGTAGCGGGCATGGCCCCGCTGGCTGTACAAGGCATGAAGGCCGCGCTGAACGATCTGGCCCAGGAACGTTTGGATCCAGACGCCTTCGCGCTGCGCGAAACACAATGCTTGCGCTCAAGCGATATCCGCGAGGGCGTCGCGGCTTGGAAGGAAAAGCGTCCCCCACGCTTTGAGGGTCGCTGACCCGATCAGCATTTGTCAGGCTGTCGCCGCAACGAACAAAGCAGACAAGCGGACGAGATCAGCCATCACCATCTGATGAGGAGACGTAGATGAAGTTCGCTCGCCGATGCTTTCCGCGTTTTGCTAGTGTCCTGACGATTATGTTCGCTTGCGTGGCGCCCACCCTCGCCTCCGACTACCCTAAACAACCCATTAGACTCCTGCTTGGCTATACACCCGGTGGCGCCGCAGACGCAACGGCCCGGTCTATCACGCCAAAACTCAGTGAAGTACTGGGGCAACCCGTCGTCATTGAATACAAGCCGGGTGCTGGCGGCGGCATCGCGGCCGAAGCAGCGGCACGTGCGACACCCGATGGATACACGCTGCACCTGATCGACTCCGGTGCGATGACCATTCTGCCGAATATCCGGAAAGTAAACTTCGATCCGCTCTCGTCGTTCACGCCCATCGGCATGGCAGCCGACAGCGGCCTGGTACTCGTGACGCACCCCTCCCTGCCCGTCAAAACCTTCCCTGAACTTGTCAAGCTGCTAAAAGACAATCCGGGCCAATATAGCTACGCTACATCCGGCGTGGGTGGCGGAGGCCACGTTGCCGCTGAACAATTGAAAATCGCCACAGGCACCTCGATGCAGCACGTCGCCTATCGTGGAGGCGGGCCCGCCATGGCAGACCTGATAGGGGGCCAAATTCCACTCGCGATGTCTACGCTGGCGCCTGCCATTCCCCAGATCCGTGCAGGAACCATTCGCGCGTTGGGCGTGACGTCCTCCAAGCGATCTGCGGCAATACCCGATACCCCTACCATCGCGGAACAAGGCGTCGACAACTTCGAAGCGCTCAATTGGTTTGCATTCGTCGGCCCCAAAGGCCTGCCTGACGACGTGGTGCAAAAGGTCAATGCCGCATTGAAAGAAACCCTGGCGAATAAAGACGTTCAGCACGCCTTGCAAGAGCAAGGACTCGACGCCATCGGAGGCACGCCAGAAGCGCTCATGCAGCAAGTCCGAGCGGACCTGAGCAAATGGAAAACTGTGGTGCAAACCGCAAACATCACGACAGACTGAAGGGCCCCGAGAAGGCACAGGGAGATTGCGCGCCGGGATGATGAAATCACCGGCCGGTGGCAGCAACGTGTCGTGAGCCAGCCCATATCGTCGACCGCCGCGTAGTCCTTAGCCCGACGGAAATGACGAGCTGGTCAGATGCCGCACGAACGTACGGGACAACTCAGTCTGGGGTCGAAGCGTGCTCCACAGCACGTGACTGTGCACCTGAATCTCAGGCGTCAGTGGCCGGCTTGTCAGCCCGTGTACAGGCAGGGCATTCAGCAAGCTGGACTCGACCAACGCGACGCCCGCGCCATGAAACGCCAGGACGATGCCCGTCATCGATGTTGCCACCTCGACCTGTATATTCAAAGGGCAATCCAGAAATCCAGTCAGACAGCGTCGCAACAAAGCTTGCGGGACGTAAGTAATCACCGGATACGGCAATAGATCTTCAGCAGCGATTGACGGGAACGCCGCCAATGGATGGGGCTCGGGAAAAATACAACTGAGTTCGGCATGTCCCATTGGCAAAGAATGAATAGCGTCGTGATCGCCCGGCGAGAACGCCACGCCAAGATCCACTTGTTCGTTGATAAGCCGCTCCGTTATCAGGTTTGAATCCATCGACTGCAGCGATATACGAATCTTCGGGCGAGTTTTGACAAACTCGGCTACAGCCTGCGCCAGCCAGGCATTGGCGATGGGGGAACTGGCTGCGATGGCAAGCGATCCCTGGAGCCCTTCTGCAAGGTCCTGGCTAAATCGTTCCAGGCCCGCCACCCGACCAAAAATATCCTGTACTTCAGGCAGCAACGTACGGGCCTCAGGTGTGGGAACAAGACGCCCACCCTGACGCCGAAATAGCGTAAATCCCAGACGTTGCTCAAAGTGCTTGATGGTCGCGCTGACGGCTGGCTGCGTCACGTGCAGCAGCGCAGCCGCCCCCGTGATCGAACCAGACATCATGACAGCATGGAATGCCTCCAAATGGCGCAGTTGGATGCGGGCAAGCATAACGAACGCTACGTCTCCATAAGCCAGATTTATGACTGGCACTGTTTATATGATTGGCCCCCATGTTAGACCACTGCCTAGAATCCCGGCATTGTCAGTCCGTAGCCCGAACAATGATGCGTGTCGCACATTGCAGCGGGTCTGCCATGAATTTGCCAGGAGTCGTCATGTCGTCAACGCCGGAAACCGTCTACCGTCCCAAACAGGAAAACCTGTATTTCCCCAAATACCCCATCTTTGACTCTATCGACGCAGAGCGCTGGCATCGGCGCCAACGGCTGGCCGCAGTTTGTCGGGTATTTGCCAAATTCCGCTACGAATACGGATTTGCGGGCCACGTCACGGTGAGAGATCCCGAACATCCCAACCTGTATTGGACGAATCCTTTTGCCATGGATTTCGGACGTGTGCGTGCCAGCGATATGTTGCTGGTTGAACGCGACGGCACCGTACTGGAGGGAACATGGGCGGTGAACCGGGCGGGTTTCGTATTGCACTCCGCCATTCATGAGGCCAACCCCGATGTCATGGCATCGTGCCACGCACATACCACGAACGGCATGGCATGGGCCGCGCTGGGACGCCCGCTCGACCCGATCACACAAACGGCGTGCGGTTTCTATGAAGACCAAGCGTTAATCACCGAAGAGGCGGGCGCGGTCGTCGTGGAAAACGACAAAGGCCATGCCGTTGCACAGGCGTTCGGTAATGCAAAGATCGCCATTCACCAAAACCACGGTCTGTTCTCGGCGGGTCGAGAGACCATCGAAGAAGCCGCCTGGTGGTTCATCGCAGCTGAGCGTGCTTGTGAAATCCAGCTCAAGGCCGAAGCCACTGGCAAGCCCCTGAAAATGATCAATCGGGAAGCAGCACTGCATTCCAAAAAGCATCTGGCGACGCCGTTCATGGCATGGCTGCATTTTCAACCGATCTTTGACGCCATCGTCCGCGAACAGCCCGATTGCTTGCTGTAACCCACCGGGCTCATTCGAGCCCGAAAAACAATAAATGAAAATCAGGAAGGAGAATAACGATGAAATTCCCCATACGCGCAGCGATATACTCAACCGCCCTGCTCGGCACGACCGCCTGTACCTCCGTCTGGGCTGCCTGGCCCAATGACAAACCCATCGAACTGGTTGTCGGTTTCTCCGCCGGCGGCGAAACGGACGTACTGGCACGCACGCTGGCGCCGTTCATGCAAAAACACCTGTCCGACACGGCCAACATCGTCGTCGTCAACAAGCCGGGCGCATCAGGAGCGATTGCCAACGCTTACGTGCAACGAGCATCCAAGGATGGCTACACCGTCGCAATGGTCAACACGCCACCCATGAACTTCATGCCATTGGTGCAGTCGACCCCTTACGACCCAGACCAGTTTGCCCTGATCGGTCGCGTCGTTAGCGATCCGACCCTGCTGGTAGTGCGCGATGACAGTCCCTATAAGACCCTAAAAGAACTGGTCGCTGCGGTAAAAGCCAAGCCCGAGAGCGTCTCCATTGGCCAGAACGGTTTGGGCAGCAACGGCGGCGTCGCACTGAATATTCTGATGCTAGAAAGCGGCGCATCCTTTACTGAGGTGCCCTTTGCGGGAACAGGACAGTCGAAGGTCGCCCTGATGGGTGGCCACGTCGATATGATTTTTGCCAGCCACACCGCTGTGCCAAATCCCGCCGGCGAGCAGAAGAAGCTGCGCATCTTGGGCCAGTTTGTCGAGGAACGTGCGCCCATGCTGCCGAACGTGCCGACAGCGAAAGAAGAGGGATTCGACGTGGTCGTGCCTTCCGATCGCGGACTGGCCGTGGACAAAGGGGTGCCCACCGATGTTCGCGACAAACTGCAAGCTGCGCTGGAAGCAGCCTTGAAAGACCCCGGCTTCCTCGAAGCGGCGAAGTCCTTCTCCGCCATCCTCGCCTACAAGCCTGGACCAGCGTGGCAAAAGGATATCGATGACGCCAAAGCGCCCTTGACCAAACTGGCGGCCGAGCTCAAGCAAAATGGCCGCGCTCCCGCGCAGTGACAATCGCCACGTCGCAATCGAATAGGATCTGATCTGGATCCTATATCGGGAAAAAAGCCCTCGCTCGACTATTCGGGACGAGGGTTTTAATTTTGGCTAAAGCCATAATTCGTTCGGAATCGAAAAATCGATTGACGACAAAATCAGCTTCTTCATCACATGCGTCATGGGGCGAATATCATCACGGAGCCAGATGAAGTTGTAATCCAGCATGGGAAGCGCTGGCTCACTATGCAGGGTCACCAGCTTGGCGCGCTCGACAAGCGGCTGCACATAGTCGCTGGGCAGAAAGCTCAACCCCATATTCGATACCGTCAGACCGGTAATTGTCGTCAGGCTGTTGCAAACAATCGCTCGCCGGACTTTTAAATTATGCACCGTCAGCCAACTGTTGAACACGGTCGCTAATCCCGACTCGGGAGGATGCGTCAGGATGTCCAGACTGCCAAAATCTTTCGCCACCAGAGTCTGTCCCGCACGCGCAAAACGGGGAGACGCAACCCATGAAAACGAAACTCGCGCGACGGTCTGACTGTCGATGGATGAGCTGGCCGGCGTACCCGCAATCACGGCGAAATCCAGTTCACCTCTTTGGACGAGGCGCTCCAACTGACGTGTCAACACAACCTGAGGCTCAAGCATCAGCTTGGGATATGACGCGCGCACCCGATCGACAAAACGAGGCAACCACGTCGATGCCGAGAGCTCACTGATGCCGAACTTGCAAGTACCGGTCAACGCACGTTCATCCGACGCATCGTCGTGATGGCTGATCGCCTCAATCAAATCCAACGCAGCTCGGCAACGCGGCAAAAGCCGCTCTCCCACCTCGGTGAGTACGGACTTTTTCGCACTGCGATCAAATAACGCCCGACCCAACTCGCTTTCCAGTTCGGCAATACGTTTGGACAACGAGGACTGAGTAATGTGCAGGCGGGCTGCGGCAATGCCAAAACTGCCCAGCGTGGCAGCCCAATAGAAGGCTTCAATCTGCTTCAGAGTCATGCGTGCCCTCAGCACAAAAGGAATATGACGTACCTACCATGATGTAGGTCATCAACAATGCAACCAACACGTGTGCGATAACACTCGATAACGGAACACTGAAATCGGAAGCAAACGACATAGTGGGCAAATGACATCAGATTTTCTGATGCACATCAATACAGTCGTTTTTTGAATATATCAGTTTTAAAAAAAATCGCTTTTCGTACGGCGCGCAAGTGCCTACTCTTTCCAGGCCGGAATACGGCAAATACAACAACAAATGGAGAGACGAAATGAGAAAGCACCCGTGGCTCTGCCTGGCGGCAGTCTTGTGCCTGACCGTTGCTCAGGAATCTGCTCACGCTGCCTGGCCGGACGACCGTCCTATCGAGATCGTGGTGGGATTCGCCGCGGGTGGCACCACCGACGTCATGACGCGCACGCTGGCGCCCTATATTCAAAAACATCTCGGCGGCAAATCACAGCTCGTGATCGTGAATCGTCCAGGCGCCTCGGGCGAATTGGCCGTATCCCATATGCAGCGGTCCGATCCAAACGGCTATACGACGGCCATCGTCAATCTACCGGGCTACTTCTTCCTGCCCATGTACAGGAAAGCGGCCTACGATCCTGCCAAGATTCAATTAGTCGCCCGCGTCATGTCCGACCCTACGGTATTGGTCGCTCGCAAAGACAAGGGACCCCACGACTTCAAGCAGATGATCCAGCAACTGTCCGCTCAACCCGGGACGTTGTCGGCAGGCCATAACGGTATCGGAACCAATGGCCACCTTGCCATGCTCAGTATGCAAGACGCCGCCAATGTGCAATTCAACGCGATTCCCTTCAAGGGCACCGCAGAACAGAAAGTGAATCTCGGCGGTGGCCATATCGATCTGGCATTTGTCTCTGCCTCGGAAGTACAAAACGCCGATTCCGAAGCAGTTCCACTGCAATTGCTGGCCCAGTTTGTCCCTCAACGTCTACCGTCGCTGCCGCAGGTACCGACCACATTCGAAAATGGGTTGAGCGTGGAAATGACGGCCGAACGCGGATTCGCCATGCCTGAGGGCGTACCTGCGGAAATTGTCGCGCGCCTGCAAAAGAGCATCAAGGACGCCATGGCGGATCCCGAGTACTTGAAAGCCGCCAAAGTAGATGCCCCCTTCCTTGCATTCTTGGCAGGCGATGAATGGGAAAAACGCATTGCCGAAGAGCAAAAGCGCTATCGCAAACAAGCCAGCGAGGTACAGCAATGACCGTACTCATTCCCTTTCTCTTCTACCTGGCAGGAGTCGCTTGATGTCCGGAGCGCTTTCTCATTTGCGAGTCATCGATCTTTCGCGAATTCTGGCAGGCCCGTGGGCCGCGCAAACGCTGGCCGATCTGGGGGCCGAAGTCATCAAAGTGGAGCGCCCTCAGCATGGCGACGACACCCGAGGCTGGGGCCCTCCCTTTCTGAAAGACGACAACGGCCACGATACCTCCGAGACTGCCTACTTTCTGTGTGCCAATCGCGGTAAGCGATCAGTCACAATCGATATCGCGACGCCTGACGGTCAGGAACTGGTTCGCCGCCTGGTCGCCACCGCGGACGTCGTGATTGAAAACTTCAAGGTCGGCGACCTGACACGTTACGGATTGGACTACGCATCGCTCTGCGCTATCAAGCCGGACCTTGTGTACTGCTCGATTACGGGGTTTGGCCAGACAGGCGCGATGCGCGGCCACGCTGGATACGATTTCATGATCCAGGGTATGGGTGGACTAATGAGCCTGACAGGAGAGGCAGACAATGTGCCTGGCGGCGGCCCCAAAAAAGTGGGCGTCCCCGTAGCAGATCTCATGACCGGCATGTACGCCTGCGTCGCCATTCTTGCCTCGCTGGCGCGACGCGATCGACACGGTGTTGGCGAGCACATTGACATGGCGCTGCTCGACTGCCAGGTCGCCATGCTGTCGAACCAGGCCCAAAACTACCTGATTTCCGGTGCCATCCCCAAACGCTACGGCAACGCCCATCCCAACGTGGTTCCATACCAATCATTTCCGACCGAGGACGGCCACGTCATTCTGGCAATCGGCAACGACGGGCAGTTCCAGCGCTTCTGCCGTCTGGCAGGATTAGATCACCTGAGCACGGACGCGCGCTTTCGCACGAATGCGGACCGAGTGACCCATCGCGACGAATTGGCGCCCCTCATTGCCGCGGCGATGCAAACTCGCACCACCGCATCGTGGTGCGAAGAGCTGGGACGCAATGCCGTGCCCTGTGGGCCGATCAATCGACTCGATCAAACATTCGAAGACGAACAAGTCCTGCATCGCGGCATGCGCATGGATTTGCGCCATCCCGTGGGTGCGACCGTTCCACTCGTGGCCAACCCCATACGCTTTACCACGCATCCGATTGAATATGGTGATCCACCACCATTGCTGGGTCAACATACAGATCTCGTATTGAGTGACGTGCTTGGCATGTCGAACGCCGAGATCGATCAGCTTCGTACTCAGGGGGTGCTATAGCATGTGGTCCAACAGGTTCATGCCCATCGGCCTACCACCGGCGACCGACGATCTGCGTCGTGAAATTCGCGAATTTCTGCATGAAACATTAGGTCCTGATTTCTCCCCTACCAGCCGCATGATGTCCTGGATGGGATTCGATGCCGAATTCACCCGCGCGCTTGGCCGCAAGGGTTGGATCGGCATGACCTGGCCACGCGAGTACGGCGGACAAGCACGCAGCGCACTCGAGCGCTATGTCTTGGCCGAAGAACTCATGGCTGCAGGAGCACCCGTGCTCGCTCACTGGACGGCCGACCGCCAAAGCGGGCCTCTGATTCTGCGCTATGGCACCGAGGCACAAAAGCAACGCTTCCTGCCGCCCATCACGCGAGGCGAATCCTATTTCTGCATCGGCATGTCCGAACCCGACTCGGGATCCGACCTCGCCGCGACACGCACGCGCGCCGAAGCAGTGGAAGGGGGATGGTGTGTCAATGGAACCAAGCTCTGGACCACCAACGCTCACCGTTGCCAATGGATGATCGCGCTGGTGCGCACGACACCGGGCAGCCAAAGACATGGAGGCCTTTCGCAGATCATCATCGATCTACAGGCACCCGGCGTCACCGTACGCCCTATCCGTGACCTCGCAGGCGACGCACATTTCAACGAAGTTGTCTTCGAAGACGTGTTCGTTCCGGACGATCAGTTAATCGGCACCGCCGGAGAAGGTTGGGCGCAAGTCATGGCCGAGCTGGCTTTTGAACGTAGTGGGCCCGAACGTTACCTGAGCGGAGCCGCGCTATTAACCGTGATGGTCGAATGGGCGAATCAACACGGCGACCATCGCGCGATCGAAGCGATAGGCCGACTCATGGCCGATGTCGTGACGCTTCGCCAGATGTCCTTGACCATAGCGGGACGTCTGGAACGTGGAGAGGACCCTCAAGTGGAAGCATCCTGCGTCAAGGATCTGGGAACCCTATTCGAACAGGCGCTGCCGGAAGTGGCGCACGCGGTGTTCGACATCGAACCACGCGTCAACAGCGGCCCCGATGGCGCGCAAGTGCTGGCTTATCTGACACAAGTCACGCCGTCTTTTTCGCTACGTGGCGGTACTCGAGAAATCCTGCGAGGCATCATCGCGCGCGGACTGGGAGCAAGATAATCATGGACGATATTCAATCCATGCTGCAAGACAGCGCCAACGCGCTGTTCAGTGATCTCGTCACCAGCGACGTTCTCCAGCGTGCAGAGGCCGGTGAATTTCCACAAGCGTTGTGGGACGCAGTGGCAGACCAGGGCTTCACGCTGGCGATGCGTGCCGACGATGTCGGCGGCAGCAATCTGTCGTGGGGGCAGGTGTATCCCCTACTGCACGCCACAGGCCGGTATACCGTACCCGTACCGTTGGCCGAGACATTGTTGGCAAATTATGTCTTAGAAACCGCAGGCTGCGCGCAGACAGATGGGAACGTCGTCATGACGATCGGATCGACCAACGCCAGCGCGATCACACTCAACGACAACGGCGCTGCCATTACGGCATCGCTAAAGAACATCCCGTTTTCAAGCCAAGCACAACGCCTCGTACTAATCACCGAAATCGACAGCGTCCCGCACATGGGCTGGATCGACCTCACGCAGATGCGTGCTTTGGGCCAATCGGCGTTCTCGGCGCAGGCGGCGCTGAATATCGCACGAGAACCACGCGACACACTGACACTGAAAGAAGCTCCAATACAAGAATGGCGTTCGGCACCCAATCTCGGCCGAGCCGCCGTCATGCGCTATGGCGCCATGCTGCGAACTGCTCAAATGGCCGGAGCCATCGAACGCATCCTGGAACAAACATTAGCGTATTCCACCGAGCGCATACAGTTTGGTCGCCCGCTGGCACAATTTCAGGTAATCCAACACCATATCGCGGAGCTGGGCTGCGAAGCGGGAGCCGTCGCCACCGCAGCGGCTTACGCTTTTGAGCAAGCAGACCAGGGCGAGGCCGGCCTGGCGATCGCCGCGGCCAAGATCCGCTCAGGCCGGGCGGCTGGCAAAGCAGCATCCCTGGCCCACGCCGTCCATGGGGCAATCGGTTTCACCTACGAGCATAGCCTGCAATACGCAACACGCAGGTTGTGGTCATGGCGCAGTGAATACGGCTCGCAAGGCTGGTGGGCACTCCGCTTAGGCCAAGCGGTATGCGCCGCAGGCCCTCAAGCATGGTGGCCCATCGCCACCTCGGGCGAACTCAATCTCAATCTCTAACTGGATCTGAAAAAAATGACCGACTTTCTAATCGAGGAACGTGATGAGCATGGCGTCGTCACGCTAACGATGAACCGTCCGGAACAGCGCAACGCCCTATCCGAAGAGCATGAAATGCTGGAGTTTGTCCAAGCCTGCCATCGCCTCGAACGCGATGACACCGTACGGGCAGTCGTGCTCACCGGTGCCGGATCCTCCTTCTCGGCCGGCGGCAATGTGAAACACATGCGCGATAAAAAGAGTTTTTCGGCGGGCTCGCCCGTACAAGTATGCGAGGCCTATCGTCGGGGAATACAACAGATCCCGCTGGCGCTGTATCACCTGAATGTACCGACCATCGCCGCCATCAATGGTCCGGCTATTGGAGCCGGCCTGGATTTGGCGTGCATGTGCGACATACGCATCGCATCGGACAGCGCCCTGTTTGCCGCGAGCTTTATCAAGCTGGGTATCGTTCCTGCCGACGGTGGGGCCTGGCTGCTGTCACGCGTACTCGGTGCGCCCAAAGCATTAGAACTGATGCTGACGGGTGATCGCATCAAGGCCGATGAAGCTCGTGAAATCGGGCTGATCACACGAATCGTCCCGGGCGATACGCTGCTTGCCGAGGCGCAGGCTATGGCACGACGGATTGCGGAGCAACCTCCGCTAACACTGCGATTGACCAAACGGCTACTGCGCGAGAGTCAGTTCGCGTCACTACAGTCATCGCTAGAGCTCGCCGCTGCCTATCAGGCGCTCGCTCATCACACCAAAGATCACGACGAGGCCGTCGCGGCATTTCTTGAAAAGCGTTCGCCCCACTACCAGGCGCACTGACGCCAGCGTTGTGTGTCAAGCCATGGCGACGGCACACATCGCCTGACGTTCCGGGCCATAGGCCCGCGTAATCATCGCGATTCGCTGCTCGATCGTCATCGCACGAAATTGATCATCGGTCAGATCGCCAAAGTTGTTGACATACTCGTCCCAGAGCACGAGGTCAGAAGCAATTTGACGGTAAGAGTACGGTTGCACGACAGTCTCCTAGTTGCCAGAGGCCTCTATTGTGCAATGCAAATATGACAGCAGTTATTTGGTCGATGGTTGCCCGACGTCAGGCACCCAATAGATTCGATAAATCGAAGTGCCGTAACGAAAAAAATCACTAATGAGAAGCGTGAGTTGGTCATACCGTTCATCGAAGCACTAGCCCAGGGCATACGGGCTGCATATTGTTCCAGGCAGTTCTTGTACACATGATAGTGACATCAATTACAACTATTCGGAGACAGTTATGCGTAAATTCGGCATCGCACTCGCCATCATCGCCGGCGCTTTTGTGACCTCTTCGGTCAGCTATGCTGCCACCTGGACCGCCTACACCTATGGCCCGTCAGACACAATGGCGACGGTCAAGAGTTTTCGCGAGATCCTGAATGCCATACAGAATGAAGTGGGCGACGATCTCAAGATTCGCTTGCGACTAGGCGGTTCCTTGCCTATCCAGGCGGCCAATATTACACAAGCCGTCGGCAATGGATCCATTCAAATCGCCGAAGACGGATTCTTTTTAGGAAACGTAAAGGTCGCGGGTATTCTGCGTTTGCCCATGCTGCTTCATACCCCTCAGGAATACGACCAGGCGGTCGAAGTACTTAAACCCTATATTGAGAAGGAGTTCGAACGGCAGGGGGTGATCGTATTGGGACGGTATATTTACCCTCATCAGACGGCATACTCAGCCAAGCCCTTGGCCGGCACAGAGGATTTTCGCAATCAAAAAATTCGCGTGACCTCGCCCGAGCAATCTGAATTTATCTCGCGCTTTGGCGGTATCCCGATTTCCATGGGCACCCCCGAGGTTGCCTCCGCACTGCAATCAGGTACGGTCGATGGTGCGCTGACAGCAAACTCCGGTGGCGGCCGGTTATGGCGCGATTCGCTGAAATACAACTATCGTTTTCCGGTGAATTACTTCGACGGTTTATATATCGTCAACAAGAAGGCCTTTGAACGATTGAGCGCAGAGACGCAAGCCGCGATCCGGGAAAAAGTGGCAAAGATGTCGCCCCTCACGACCGAACGCCTTCTCAGCGAAGAAGATGCGCTCGGAAAGTCATTCAGTGAGGCCGGCATGAAGATCGTCGATCCTCAGCAGGCGGATATCGATAAAGCGACTGCCATGATAGAACCCTATTGGGATCAGTGGGCCAAGCAGCAAGGCCCCGAAACCGTCGAAGCGCTAGCAAAAGTCCGTGCCGTCCTGAACCGCTGAGCGAGGTACGCCATGCAACATAATGAGCCTTCATATCAGCGTTCGTTCGTACTCCGAGCGCTGGAGTCCGTCATTGACTTTGAAAAGATACTCATCGAGTTCATCGTAGTCGCATTGGGGTTGCTGATCTGCGCAGAAGTTTTCTGCCGATCATTTCTACATTTCTCGTTGATGTTCACGGATGAGGTCGCAGGCTATATGCTCGTGGCAATTGTCTTCTTGGGTATGCCAGTCGCGTTATCCAAAGGGGCATTATTTCGGGTCGAACTCGTCTTGAACAAATTACCACCGCGGATTGCGCGTTGGGTCCAAATGTTGTTCGATGTGCTGTCTTTAGGCGTATCGCTGATACTTTTGTGGCAGATGGCACGCTTGGTTCATGATTCATGGCAACGCAAGATAGAGGCGCCCACCGTGCTGGCGACCCCGCTTTATATTCCGCAAATCTTTATGGTGCTGGGACTACTCACGCTAGTCATGATTCTGGTACTTCAACTGATTCGAAGTGCGGACAGCATTCGCAAAGGTACAAGCCATGAGTGAAACCGCACAGATGTTGATCGTTGGTGGAATATTCCTGCTGCTGCTAGTGGGCGGAATGTGGATTCCCTTTGCCATCGCGGTGACCGCGGCGCTATATATTTTCATGGCCAGCGGCTGGGACGGATTTGGCGGACTGGGGTTGGTGTCCTGGGGCAGTACATATAACTTTTCGCTGACTGCCATTCCGTTGTTCATTCTGATGGCTGAGTTCATGCTGGAAAGCGGCCTAAGCCAGCGCGTCTATCGAGGGATGAGTCAACTCGTGCGCTTTTTGCCGGGCGGGTTGCTCCAGACGAACGTTGCCGGCTGTGCGGCGTTCTCGGCCATTAGTGGTTCGTCGGTAGCGACTGCGGCTGCCATTGGATCTATCGCGTTGCCCCAGTTGGAGCAACGCGGCTACTGTCCACGCATTGCGGCGGGTACTATCGTGGCCGGGGGAACGTTAGGGATCCTGATTCCGCCCAGCATCGCCTTGATCATCTACGGCACTTTCACCGATACCTCCATTAGCAAGCTGTTCATGGCTGGTCTTATTCCAGGGCTCGTTCTTTGCGGCCTTTTTGCCATCTATGTTGCTATCCGGTGTTTGTTGAATCCAACGTTATCTCCGCGTGAGCACGACTCCATCGAGGCGGTTGGCTCGTCCAGGCAATTAGCTGGTGATCTATTACCGTTCACGTTGTTGATTTTACTGGTGATGGGAAGCCTGTACTTTGGCTACACGACCCCGACCGAATCGGCGGGGGTAGGCGCGCTACTGGCATTCGTAATTGGCAAAATCTGGGGCACCCTGGATTGGGCAGCATTTCGTCGGGCGCTGGGCAAGACAGTCCAAGTCAGTGGCACGATTCTATTTATCGTCTATGCCGCGTATTTGTTTTCGTATGCAATCGGGATGGTGGGCATTACGGACGAGCTGGCCGATGTGCTTGAAGCCTGGGATCTGACCCGTGGCGAACTGATCCTCGTCATCATCGTGTTCTACACATTGCTCGGCATGTTGATGGATAGTATTGGTATGGTCGTGATTACCGTACCGTTGCTCTATCCGATCTTGCTCGATTATGGCATCGATCCCATTTGGTTCGGGGTGTTGTTAGTGGTGCTGATCGAACTCGGGCAAATTACACCACCGGCGGGTTTGAATCTCTTTGTCGTCAAGAGTATTTCCCGCATAGGCCTAAGCGACATCATTAAGGGGGCACTACCGTTCTGCGCGCTCTTGTACGTGCTGATCGCCCTGTTGTACTGGTTTCCGAATCTGGCGTTGTGGATGCCCAGCGGCATGCATTGATCGAGGTTACCCATATCCATGTTTGCACAAGCCATAAAGACCGAGGTATCTGCGCTTGATCTCCTGATCAAGCGGCGGCTGTCCATGTTGAACCGCGCTTATGGGGCGCAGAACGAGGAGGAGATGACATGATTCCAGAACGTGTACTCGAACACCCAGGTATTGTCTTGACCGAGCAGCAGCGTAGACGGTTTTTCGCGGACGGCTTTCTCGTCCTTGAAAAATATGTGCCAGAGGCATGGCTAAAACGCCTGCGGCACGCGACAGAGGAACTCATCGAACACAGTCGCTCAGTGACCGAATCAAATAGCACCTTCGTTTTAGAAGAAGGGCACAGCCCGGAAAACCCTCGTTTGCACCGGGTATCCAGCCCGCAGGATCAGCATCCGATCCTGTGGGAGTTCATGAGCGATCCGGTGCTGACTGACCTGGTCGCCGATGTCGTTGGTCCCGACGTCAAGTTCCATCATGCCAAGCTCAACATCAAATCGGGGAAAGGTAGTCGAGGCTTTGACTGGCATCAAGATATCCCGGCCTGGCCCCATACTGACTATAGCCCGGTGACAGTTGGCGTCTACATCAATGGATGTACACCTGAACAGGGGCCGCTGTCTTTTATTCCGGGCAGCCACATGGGGCCCCTGTATAGCATGTACGACCATGACGGAAATTTTGTCGTTCGTATTCGTGATGAAGATCTAGGCTGGATGGCTGACGATATGGCGGTCAAGCCGGTCGGGGGCCCCGGAACCACGATATTGCTCAATTGCCGGACGGTGCACGGCTCGACACCGAATCGATCGCCTGACCCGCGTCTGCTTTTATTGCCGGTGTACTCGTCTGCGGATTCCTTTGCGTATACGCCTAGCCCTATCCCCAGCCGCCACCAGGGAGACATCGTTCGAGGCCAGCCGGCACGTTATGCCAGTATGGATCCGCGTCCTTGTGAAATGCCGCCTGATTGGCGAAATGGCTATCGAACGGTATGGCAGTTCAAGAAAGACACTGAATCCACCTGAGTTTCCGCAGGTTTTACACCCCGGAGCCGTTTTTGCCTTGGGGCGGCCCGGCGGCAGGGAGTACCCCCACGCTGCGCCTTCGGCTTGCTGCCCCCCAAAGGGGGCCGTTTTTGCCTTGGGGCGGCCCGGCGGCAAAAGAACATTAACCGGTAAAATCGGGGGCATCTTGTCCCGACCTCATTGAAAAAATGAAGCGTCCCTGCTGGGAACAGCAGTGCCGCTTCTTTTTTCGCATTTCCGGAGGCTGTTTTGCCCCGCCCGATTGAACACCTGCTTGACCCCTTCCCTGCCGAGTCCCCCACTGTTGCCCCCAAGGGGCTATTGCGGTTCCTGTGGGCCTGCTCGCACGGCGCGCGCCGCTATCTGGCCATGCTGGCGTTATTCAGTGCGGCCGTATCCATCTACGAAGCGTGGCTGTTCGCGTTCCTGGGGCAGATCGTGGATTTTCTGTCAGATTGGCATCCCGAGGGGCCCCTTGCTGCGCAAGAGACCCGCGTCCTCTGGAGTATTGGTATCGTGCTGGTCGCCAGCATTGGCCTCGTCGCGGTACGGACCGTCATTCAGCATCAGGTGCTGGCGATCAATTTACCGCTGCGGTTGCGCTGGAATTTTCACCGTCTGATGTTGCGGCAAAGCCTATCATTCTTTGCCGACGAGTTTGCCGGCCGCGTCACCACCAAGGTCATGCAGACCGCGCTGGCGGTCCGCGAGGTGTTGTTTACCGTCTCGGAGATACTGCTCGGTATCGGCATTTACTTCGTCACCATCATTGCCCTGGCGGGTAGCTTCGACATTCGACTGATGCTTCCCTTCATCGTCTGGATTGTCCTGTACGCGATCACGGTACGGTACTTCATCCCTCGGCTGGGTAAAGTCTCGCAAGAGCAGGCTCATGCGAGATCATCCATGACGGGGCGGGTCACCGATGCCTACGCCAACATCACCACGGTCAAATTATTCTCGCATACACACCGCGAAGCCCACTTTGCCCGCGCCGCCATGGAGGATTTCAAAAACACGGGCTACCGCCAGATGCGCCTCGTCAGTCAATTCGAAATCGCCAATCAGGTGTTGATCGTCGGACTGATTCTGTCGGCGGGTGGCTATGGCCTGCACCTATGGCACGCTGGTGCGATTGGTCCAGGGGCCGTCGCGGCTGTGACGGCGATGGCTCTACGAGTCAACGGCATGTCCCACTGGATCATGTGGCAGATGACCTCGCTCTTTGAGGCTATCGGTACAGTACAAGACGGCATCGCCACTTTTTCGCGCAAAAGCGCCGTCCAGGACCAGACTGATGCCCCGACGCTACAGGTCACGCAGGGCGAGGTCGTATTCGATCAAGTGTCTTTTAACTACAACGGGGAACGCCAAGTCCTGGATGGTCTGAAGCTGGCCGTCAAACCAGGAGAAAAAATTGGCCTGGTCGGCCGCTCGGGCGCAGGCAAATCGACGCTGGTGAATCTGCTGCTGCGCTTTTACGACGTCGATAGCGGCCGTATCTGCATCGATGGTCAGAATATTGCACACGTGACGCAGGACAGCCTGCGCAATGCGATCGGCATGGTCACACAAGACACGTCATTGCTCCATCGCAGCATCCGCGACAACATCGCCTACGGACACCCCAACGCGAGCGACGCAGACATACGCAGGGCAGCCATACACGCCCAGGCCGATGAATTCATCCAGCGTTTGAGCGACCCACACGGACATACGGGCTACGACACCCAAGTCGGCGAACGTGGTGTGAAACTATCCGGCGGGCAGCGTCAACGCATCGCGATCGCACGTGTCATGCTCAAGAACGCGCCCATTTTGCTATTAGATGAAGCGACAAGCGCGCTGGACTCCGAAGTAGAAGTCGCGATCCAGGAAAGCCTGAGCGAAATGATGCAAGGCAAGACCGTGATCGCCATCGCACATCGCCTCTCGACCATCGCAGCCATGGATCGATTGATTGTGATGGATCAAGGCAAGATTATCGAGCAAGGTAGCCACGCAGAGTTGCTGAGCCACGGCGGGGTTTATGCGCATTTGTGGCAACACCAGAGTGGCGGGTTTCTCGGGCAGGAAGTGTAACCTCACACGCGTTTCATCACAGCTTGCCCACTGGAGATCAACGTCTCGCCCGAGGATATCTCCCCTTGCACAAAAACAAGGCTTTTCGTGGCACGCAGTACGCGTGCGCGTGCCTCCAGGAACTGCCCTGGCCTCGCCGCGGCAAGGCAGTGCATATCCAACTGCACCGTCACGCAAGGCTCGCGGGACAAGGCCTCCCACGCGGCAATACTGACCGTTTGATCCATCAGCGTCGCGATGAGTCCGCCATGCACGAGCCCCATGGGATTAGCGTGCTGGTCACCGGTCAATACTCCATAGGCCCAGACTGACTCCTCGCGGCGAGACCAGATCGGCCCGATCAATGCAGAAAAACCCTGGCTGGTGCGTTCGCGCCAGCCATCGTCACGTAATGCCTGTTCGGTAATTACGTTTTGCGTCATCGTTATGCCCTGGCCGCCAGCAACGTCGATAAGGTCTGCGCCTCAATGAGCAGCTCTTTGATTAATGCCTGAGTTTTGGACGCAGGCAGTTGATTGGATAGCGCAGCGGCGACCAGGGAATGCGAAAGCCTGTCATGCGCATTGAAGACCGGCACGGCAATCACGGTCACGCCGTCGATGTAGTTTCCCCGATCGATGCTGTAGCCCTTTTTTCTCACTGCCTCGACGTCTTTACGCCAAGCCTCGATATCTGGCGGCTGATCCCAACGCAACGCCTTAAAACGTCGTTCGATCTCGGCATCGTCCATGCTGGTGGTATAGGCGCCAACCAACCTGCCGGTTGCGCTGATCAAGGCCGGAAAACGGCTACCGACATCGACATGCAACCGGAAGGGGGCATGTGAACGCGATAACGCCAACACCACCATATGATCCTGGCTGGTGATTTCAACGCCGATCGCGGTGACGTTCGCCTCCTTGGATAGGCGATCCAATACCGGCTGCGCCAAGGCCGGAAAAGGACTGCTTTCAATCACGCTGCGCGCCAATGTCAGCATGCCTACATCCAGGCTATAGCGCTTGCTGGCCACATCGACCTTGACCAGCCCCTCGCTCACCAGCGCGCGCAGTATATGCAGGCACGTACTCGTGACCATCCCGAGCTCTTCGGAAATGGTCTTCAACGGCAGCGGGTCGCCACCGCGCCCGAGCAATCGCAAGATGGCGAAGGCCCGTGTCACGGCGGGCACTTCGCGGATACGGGGTCCCGATCTGGCGGGCGTGCTCTGTACTTCGTTCATATACCTCTTGCCTCCCTCTATTGCGGTAAGGATACGACGCTTTTCTGTTTTTGAATCGTCGATCTGTTTTTGTTAATTGTACTAATACAATTAACAAACGTAATTGACAATTTTATTTGGGCTGCGTAAAGTGAACTCAAACCAACGAGGAGACAGGAACGTCATGCCAACATTGACGGAATACCTCACTTACGCCGATGCGCAACAGCACTGCTCACCCGAGAAACTCTGGGAGCTGTTCGATGGCGATCGCGTGCACATGAACATCGCGCACGAATGCATCGATCGGCACGCGGACAGCCGCAGGCCCGCCGTCATTCTCATCAAGGCAACGGGCGAAGACGAAGTGCTGGGCTTCGACGAGCTATCACGTGACGCATCGCGCTTTGCTCACGCGCTGGTCGCCCGCGGCATCGAGCCCGGCGACCGGGTAGCCGTCATGCTCGAGCCCTCGCGCGAGTTCTACGTCGCGCTATTCGGAGCGATCAAGATGGGGGCCATCGCAGTGCCCTTGTTCACCTTGTTTGGTCCCGATGGCATCCGCCTGCGCATCGACGACTGCCGCCCTCGCTTACTGATCACCAATGCCGAAAAGGCCTCGCAGGTGCCCGCCATGCCAGGTCTGGACATCGTGGTGGCAGGCGCAGATTTTGTATCCGGTCTAGCCGACTATGCCGGGCACTTCGAGTGCAACAGCCGCGCAGATGATTTTGCGATTTTTCAGTACACCTCCGGCACCACGCGCGAGCTGCCCGATGCCGTGAAACACAGCCATCGCGCTATCGTGACGCTGATGCTCGCCGCACTCTACGGCAGTGGCATCCGCCCGGGAGACCGGTTCATGTGCCCGTCGTCACCGGCCTGGGGACATGGCTTGTGGCATGGCACGCTAGCGCCGTTGGCACTAGGCGTGACCATTGGCGCCTATAGCGGGAAATATCACGCCGAGCGCTTGCTCAAGGCGCTGCAGGATCATCGTTTTAACAACATGTCTGCCGCTGCGACCCATTACCGCATGATGCGCAACGCTGGCGTCGCGACGAACTACCAATACTTTCTGGAAAAACTCTCCTTTACGGGCGAGCCGATCGATAGCGAAACCGCAGAGTTCGTGGTCGACACATTCGGTGTGCCGGCAGGCAGCATGTATGGCACAACAGAAATCGGTGTCTGCCTGGTGAACTACCCCGGCGCGCCAGATTTTCCGATCAAGCCGGGATCACTGGGCAAACCCGTACCCGGTCTGCGCGTGGAGGTCCAAGACCTTGGCGGCGCGCCCTGCCCGCCCGGCATCACCGGTGAGATCAAGCTCTGGCGACGCGACGAATGGGTCGCCACCAAAGACTTGGGACGCGTCGATGCGGACGGTTATTTCTGGCACGGGGGGCGCGCCGACGATGTCATCATCTCCGCCGGCTGGACGATGAGTGCCGTTGAAATCGAAGACGCGATTCTCAAGCATCCTGATGTGACCGAGGCCGCAGCCATTGGCGTGCCCGATGCCTTGCGTGGACAAATCGTCAAGGCCTTTGTCGTCAGCCCGCGCTTGGGCGATGACGCGTTCACCCAAGAAATTCAAGACACCGTACGAACCCAATTGAGTCAGCACGAATATCCACGACAAGTCGTTTTCGTTGCTGAACTCCCCAAGACCCCTGCAGGAAAAATTCACCGCAAAAAACTTCGCGATCAAGAAGTCGCCCCTCTCGCCACGGCTGCCGCCGTGCAATGACCATAAAAACGGAGACGTCATGTTGACCCAAACTCAAACTCAACGAAGCTTTCCCAAGATCACGGAACGCGGTCTGGCCGATCTACGTGAGCGTATCGGCGTGAAAATCGGTTTTACCGCCGAACCATGGTGCTACGAGGCGACGCGCGACAACATCCGCCACTACGCACATGGCATTGGCGACGACAACCCGTTGTGGTGCAACCCGGACTATGCTGCCAAGACAAAATATGGCGGCATCATCGCCCTGCCCAGTTTTCTATTCGCGACCAGCCGCATTGTGTCGGGCTATGTCGGTGGCCTGCCCGGCGTTCATGCAATGTGGTCGGGTGCGGACTGGACGTGGCACAAGCCGGTACAGCGCAATGACGTCATCTCTACCGAAGCGCATCTGAAAGACCTGATCGAGCACGAGACCCGTTTTGCGGGCCGCGCCATCCAGCAAATCTATCACGTTGATTTCTTCAATCAAGAGGGCGACAAGGTGGCGGAGGCCGATAGCTGGTGCTTCCGCACAGAACGCGACCATGCGCGCGAACAAGGCAGCAAATACAAGGAGGTCCGCGCTCGCGAGCCCCACCGCTATAGCGAAGAAGAGATCCGTGAGGCATACAAACTCTATGCCCAAGAAGAAGTCCGGGGCGCACGCGCCCGCTACTGGGAAGACGTCACCGAAGGCGAAGCGTTACCCGTGCTATTCAAAGGCCCAATGACCGTAACTGGCTTCATCGCGTATGCGCAGGGTTGGGGCGGGCTGTACATTCGGGCCAATAAGCTGGCGTGGCAACTCATTGACGCGCATCCCGGCGTCGGGATCACTAATCGCTTCGGCGTGCCTGACGTACCGGAGCGTGTGCATTGGGAAGAAGACTTTGCCCTCGAGGTAGGCGCCCCGGGCGCTTATGACTACGGTCCCGAGCGTAACTCTTGGCTAACCCACCATCTGACGAACTGGATGGGCGATGACGGCTTTTTGCGCAAGTCGCACTGCAAGATCCGCCGTCACAATCCCGAAGGCGACATGCTGTTCTTCAAGGGCACCGTCAAACGCAAGTACGTCGAGGATGGGCGGCATCTGGTCGAGATCGAACAGGAAGCCCGCAATCAAAATGACGAACTATCGGTCCTGGGCACGGGCGTCGTAGAGCTCCCCTCGCGCGGCTGAACGCCGCTCCACAGAGCCCCGGTTGCGGCCGGGGTTCGCTGCATGTGAGGTAACGATCATGCTAGACCTTCATCACAAAGGCGCGCTAAACAGCCTCAGGGTGATAGATCTGTCCAGAGTCTTGGCCGGACCGCTGTGCACGCAGATGCTTGCAGATAACGGCGCAGACGTCATCAAGGTAGAGCCGCCCAGCGGCGATGAAACGCGCACGCTGGGTCCCCCTTTCGACGACCAGGGGACGGCGGCGTACTTTCATGCTGTCAATCGAGGCAAGCGCGCCATGACGCTGGACTTGGCGCAGTCCGAAGGCCGCGACGTTTTGTTGCGGCTACTGGAAAATGCAGACGTACTGGTCGAGAACTTCCTGCCTGGGACGATGGCTCGTTGGCGGCTGGACTACGACACGGTGCTCGCGGAGAAATTCCCGCGTTTGATTTATTGCTCGATCTCCGGATTTGGAGATCAGGGACCACTGGGTGGCATGCCGGGGTACGACGCCATTCTGCAAGCCATGTGCGGATTGATGAGCATCAACGGCGACTCGACCTGCGGTCCGACCCGCATCGGCGTTCCGATTGTGGATCATCTCACGGCCTACACGGCTATGTCGGCCATCTTGATGGCCGTCGTCGAACGCAGTCTCAGCCAGCGCGGCCAGCGTGTCGAAGCCACACTATTTAACGCCGCGCTGAGCCTGCTGGTCCCACACGCCGCCAACTGGATGTATTCCGGCAAGACGCCTCAATTACTCGGTAGCGCCCATCCCAATATTGCGCCGTACGACAAGTTCAACTGCAAAGACGGGCCGGTTTTCCTGGGCATTCTGAATGACAGGCAATTCAGGCGGTTCTGCGATTACATCGGCCTGGCCGAGCTGATCACGGACACCCGTTTTGACAATAATGCCGCCCGGGTCACGCACCGTAGCGATTTGAATGCAGCCATTGAAAACCGTCTCGCGACAAGAGAACGTCAAACGCTTTGTCAGGAGCTCATGCAATTGGGCGTACCCGCGGGCCCCATCAACACTGTGCCACAAGCATTCGCCCAGCCTCAAGCCGCTGCCGCCCGCGTTGACGTCGACGGCTATCACGGCGTCGCACTGCCGAACCATCTGTGCCGTACGCCGGGTACGCCGGGAGGATTACCTCCCCGGTATGCACAACATACGGAAGAAATTCTGCTCGAAATCGGGCTGGAACCCCAGTACATCGCGCAGTTGCGACAGCGCGGTGTTTTATCCGCCCCATCGGGCGTCAGTTCCCCAGGCAGTCAGGCATAACCAAAACAGTCGTTCATCATCCACCAGGAGACACTCATGAAAAGATTGTTCATTGCAGTGATGTTTGCCACGTTGTCCGTCAGTCAGCCCGCCATCGCCGCATCCTATCCGGATAAACCCGTGCGGGTGATCGTCCCCTACCAGGCTGGCCAGGGTACGGATGTCGCCACGCGGTTTCTGGCGGAACGCCTAACCAAAACTCTAGGCCAAACATTTGTCGTCGAAAATCGTCCGGGTGCCGGTGGCAACATCGGTACAGCCGAGACCGCACGTGCCGCCCCGGACGGCTATACCATCATGATGGGCACGAACGGGACACATGTCCTGAATCAGTACCTCTATAAAAACGTCTCTTTCAACCCGGAAAAAGACTTCGATCCCGTCATTCTGGTCAGCACCTTTCCCATGGTACTGGTGACGCCGCCGGACTCACCCTACACCGATGTGAAATCCATCCTCGCGGCCGCAAAAGCCAAACCCGACAGCGTGGACATCGGCCTGCCCAGTACCACTGCCCGGTTGGTGCTGGAACTGCTGAAAAAGCAAACCTCTACCCGCTTTACCGGCATCCCGTACAAGGGCTCAAGCACCCTGCTGACGGATCTGATTGGTGGCCGCGTCAAACTAGCCATTGATACGGTCAGCGCATCTCGTGCCATGATCGACGCGGGCAAGATCACAGCGCTAGCCGTCACCTCTCTCAAGCCGTCAGCACTCTTACCGGGCATACCGTCAGTCGCGGAGGAAGGCGTCGAGGGCTTTCAGGTGATCGCGTGGAACGGTGTCTATGCGCCCCACGGCACTCCCGAAGAAGCCATCCAGACACTGAATGGCGCGATCGCCAAAATCATCAAGCAGCCCGACGTTCAAAAGCGCTTGCTAGAACTCGGCCACGAGCCCGCCGGCGGCACGCCGGGGGATCTGGCCAAGTTTGCGCAAAGCGAACGCAAGAAATGGGCACCGGTGATCAAAGAGGCCGGGTTGCAGGTGGATTGATTTAACGACATTGACATCCCCCCTTTTCTGAAAGAAGGGGATTCCTCCGGCATTACGCGATGATTTGCGTAGCTGCCAGAATCCCCTGTGACGCGCACATTGAAGGCCGGCAAAACGCACAAGCCCCCGCTCCAGGTTGGAGACGGGGGCCGATTTTGCTCAACAGCTAGGACGCTGATCAAAGCCTGAGGTGTGGCGAATCACTGTCCCGACATTGTTGAACGCTCATTGGGAACGACTGGCATTCCCACGGGCAGCCCCAGTGCCCCGAACAGTAAATCCTGCGCCTCACGCGCCTTTGCACCCATCGCAAATGTCCTCGCGTCGTGTCCGTTAATGCTCTTGGCGTGTATGTCAGCCCCGGCATCTATCAGCGTCAGCATCATATCGACTCGGTTCAGGCGGTTAGCAACCATGAAGGGGGTGATCTGGTTGTCATCGCCCGCGTTGACATCCGCGCCCGACTCGATCAATAGTTCAACCATGTGGAGCTCGTTATTCTCAATGGAGACTCTCAAGGGGGAAAAACCAGAGGCGTTGGGCAGGTTAACGTCAGCCTGCATATCGATCAACGTCTTGACGAGTGGCATGTCGTTTTCTTGAACTGCCTTCAACACGAGCGTGGTCCTGCCAGGATGCGTGGCGTTGACATTCGCGCCTGCCGCGTGCAACTGCTGCATAATGGCAATGTCTTTGCGACCGGTGGCGATCATAAAGGGGGTCAGTTTGTCGGCACTTCGGAGTTCGAGATTTGCGACGTGCTCGATCAATATTGAAATGATATCAGCGCGACCTTGTTCCGTCGCGAGCGTCAAGGCGGTAGAACCGTAATTGTCTCGGGCATCGATATCGGCGCCGATCTTTAGCAGGGCGGCGACGGCGGCGGCGTGGCCGGAAGCTGTCGCGATCAGCAACGCGGTTTTCCCCAACAAGAGCGGTGAGTTGGCGTCCGGCAGAGTATTTGACAGTCGGTGCACGGCACGGACCTCGAGTTGAGCATGCTTTGCATGGAGCATGTGGATAATCTCAACCCGATCGTTCGCTGCAGCGATCATCATCGGCGTGTAGTGGCGCTGATCCTTGCCTTCGATGTTTGCCCCTTCGTTCAGCAGCATCTTTACCCCATTTGCACGATTCTTCTTTGTGACAATCATGATGGGGGTGACCCCAGCAGTATCGGGTACATCGATATCCACATTCGCTTCTCGTAGCGCCTTGAACAACTCTGCCGAGTCGTATTTGACAGCGTAGACCAATAACCTTTGGCCTTCCTCCGGGGTCAAGCCGTCAAGCGCGCCTCTTTCGAGGAGGGTGGTAACCGCAGCGGTGTGGCCGTATTTCACGGCTAGCACCAAGGGGGAATTCCGTCTTCCATCCGTAGTGTCGATGCGTGCGCCCAGATCAAGCAAGACGGTTATCGCCTCGGCGTGACCCCACCTCGCAGCAAGACCCAGGGGCGTTCTCAGGGGGATCCCGGCTCGTCCTTCGATGCTTGCCTTCCCGTTGATGACTAGCTCTTTGATGACTTCGACGTGACCCTTACCCGCCGCCGTCGTTAGCGCAGTATCTGAAATGGACGTTTTGTGATGTACGTCGGCATTGGCGTCGATTAGGGCACGAACCATCGCGACTTGGTTGTAGGTGGCGGCAAGGGTCAAGGCCGTCTCTTTGACCGTATTTAACCACTCGTCGACAGGTGTGCCGTGCGCAATCAAAAGTTTCGCTGCGGACACCTGGCCAGTCATTACAGCGATTTGCAGAGGCTGATAAGGGCAGTGTTTGGGGGAGCGCAATGCAGCTCCGGCGGCCAGTAGTCTATCGATCGCCATAACATGGCCATTCTTGATGGCAAGCAACAACGCGGTGTAGCGATACGTCGAATTGACGGGGCCGCTCTCCAATTCATTTGAGCGTTGAGCGCGGCGGCGGGATATATCAGTGAGTCTAACTGGCAAACTTAAGGCTTTCGTCGCATAACGGGCTGCTCCGATCGGAACCACGATGCTGTTGACGTCCGCACCGGCATCCAGCAACGCCTGCATTGCCGTGAGGTGCCCGCCCTGGGCCGTGAGCGCCAGTGCTGTAAAACCCTCTCTATCGAGGGCGTCCAGGAAGTCGGTATCGCTGCTTGCTAGAGGATCCTGGCAATATTCAGCGCTGGCGATTCTGACTTGCCACTCATCACTATCGCAGCGCAGAACAGCCTTGCCTTCATTGTCATAGCGGATCAAGGCATCTATTGATTCGGCGTCGCCGAGCCTTGCCGCGACGTGCAGGGGCGTTTGGCCATCATCATTGACCTGGCTCAGGTCGATACCCGGACGTTCGAGAATTTGCTTGACCGCAGCGGTGTTGCCGCTGGCGATGGCGTTAAATAATGCGTTCCCTACCGTCGTGCCGTCAGCTTCCGCAGTCGTGAACTCGATCATGGCAGGGTGGGAAATAGGGGTGGAACGATTGGCACCGAACATGTGGACCTCCTCAATGGATACCACGATGAGTGACCATGTTGATACCCAGAGTTCCAATATGCAGAATTTTATGGTAATGCCGACCGGCTGGTGAGGCCCGGGGTGGATGGAGATAGCAGTGAGGATTGAGCGCCACAGGGTGGGTTGTAAGCCTCTGGCCGGAGGCGGCGGGCGTGGCGATCCCGCGGGGATTGCCCTGGCGCCACAGGGTGTGG
>NZ_CBCSFP010000011.1:29-202531 GCF_965138755.1 Bordetella tumulicola
GGCCGGCGGGGCCACGGAGACGGCTCGGGACGCCTCAACAGAGATTCTCCCGCTACGTCGAGCGCATCACTCGAACGCCAACTCCGCCGGCAGCGGAACATCCCACCCGCCGCCTAACGCTCTCACCAACCCAACCGCCGATCGGGCACGTTCGCCATCCAATTGCACTGAGACACGCTGCTGCGCCAATACGGTGCGGTCCGCTTCGATGACATCAAGGTAGCTGATCGAACCTTCCTTGTATTGCGTATGCGAGATGCGTGCGGCGCGTGCTGACGCTTGCAGCGCGGCGTCTTGAGCCGACATCTGGCTGGACAGGATGCGAAGGTTGGCCAGATTGTCTTCGACCTCTCTGAATGCCGTCAGGACCGTTTGCCGGTAGTTAGCGACATCCTCCTCGTAGACGGCGCGTGCGCGGTCCAGGCCTGCCTGGCGACGGCCGCCGTCAAAGATGGGAAGCGAAAGGGCGGCACCTACGATGGGGCCCAGCAGGAAGGTGCGGCTGGACCACTCAAACAAATTACCGAGTTCAGACGATTCAAACCCGGCCGCACCCGTGATGTTCAGCCGAGGGAAAAATGCGGCCTTGGCAACACCGACGCGAGCATTAGCAGCCGCCATGGCGCGCTCCGCGGCGGCAATGTCCGGACGACGTTCGAGTAGGGTCGAGGGTAGGCCCGCAGGGATGTTGACAGCGATGCGAGTCAAGGGTTGTGCGGCCAGGTTGAAGTCCGCCGGGGCTTTGCCGAGCAAGACCGCCAGCGCATGTTCCGCCGTGGTGCGGCGGCGTTCGAAACCCAGGGCTTCAGCGCGTGCAGACTCGAGCTCCGAGCGGGCCCGCGCGAGATCGAGCTCGCTGATGTCGCCCGCATCGTAGCGGCGCTCAATGAGTTGTAGTGTCTCTTCGCGCAACGTGACGGTTTGCCGATACAGGCGTAAGCCGGCATCCAGCTCACGTACCTGGAAATAAGCTTGCGCGACGTCGGCCTGTAGCGCTAATAGCACCGACCGATAGAGGGCTTCGCTTTGCTGCGCATCCGCCGTGGCGGCATCGACCGTGGAGGCGACGCGGCCGAACAGATCTACCTCGTAGGCCACGCTGGCCTGGGCGCGCCACAACGTTGAGGGATCGGTCGAGTCGTTGTCGGATAGGCCTTGTGCCGCGGGCGAAGAGCGTTGGCGCGTCGGACCAAAGCCGGCATCCACCGTGGGGAATCGTTCCGAGCGCGCGTCGCCGAGCAGCGCCCGGGCTTGCTTCAGGCGAGCGGCGGCGGCCTGCAGGTTTTGATTGGCCTGTTGCGCCTCTTGCTCCAGCGCATTGAGGGTGTCATCGCCAAAGAGTTTCCACCATTCGCCGCGTAATGCTTGTTCGGCCGGTTGCGCGGCCTGCCACGTGCCCGCTTCATGTGCAGGCAAGGGCGACTCGGCCTGAGCCTCTTTGAACGCGGCCGGGGTCGTCACGCTGGGGCGCTCGTACTCCGGGCCGACCGCGCAGCCGGCCAGGATCAGCAGCATGGCGAGCAGGCCGGACATTTTGGGCAGGGCGGCCCGCACCCGCAAAGGACGCGTGGTCGCGGGCGCCATCGTGGAGCCCTCTGCAGAGAGGGCGTGTGTGGATAAGTGCGTCATGGTCGATGTGTTTTGCATAGCAGTTCTCTGCGTCTGTTCGGGCTTAGTGGCCCACATGCTCGCTAGCCGGTTGCGTTGTCACGGGGGCTTCATGGGCCGTGGCCGAGTGCAGCTTGCGTGTGCCCAGCGATCGCAGCAGTACATAAAAAACGGGTGTCAGGAACAAGCCGAACAACGTTACGCCGAGCATCCCGAAGAACACCGCCACCCCCATGGCTTGCCGCATTTCTGCGCCGGCGCCAAAGGACAGGACCAGTGGCACCACTCCCATGATGAAAGCAATGGACGTCATCAAAATAGGCCGCAAGCGCAAGCGACTTGCTTCGATGGCGGCCTGCAGCGGCGTGCTGCCCTGCATCTCCAGTTCGCGTGCGAATTCCACAATCAGGATGGCGTTCTTCGCGGATAACCCGACCAGCACCATCAACCCGATCTGGGTGAAAATGTTGTTATCGCCGCCCGTTAACCACACCCCTGTCAGCGCCGCCAGGACGCTCATCGGCACGATCAGGATGACAGCCAGGGGTAGCGTCAGGCTTTCATACAAGGCGGCGAGCACCAGGAAGACCAGCAGCACACTGATGGGGAATACCCACAGCCCGGCATTACCCGCCAGGATTTGTTGGTAGGTCAGGTCCGTCCATTCGAATTTCACGCCACGTGGCAAGGTCTCGGCCGCGATACGTTCTGCCGCTTCCTGGGCCTGGTCGGATGAGTATCCGGGCGCCGGTCCGCCATTGATATCCGCGGCCGTAAAGCCGTTGTAGCGCACCACCATTTCCGGGCCAAAGGTCTGACGTACATTGACCAATGCGGATAATGGCACCATTTGCCCGGTATCGCTGCGGGTCTTCAATTGTCCAATGTCGTCAGGGTGGGCACGGAACTGCGCGTCAGCCTGTGCGCGTACTTGGAAAACCCGGCCGAAACGATTGAAGTCGTTGACATACATCGAACCCAGATAGATTTGTAATGTGTCGAACACATCGGTCACGGGCACACCCAATTGCTTGGCCTTGACCCGGTCGAGGTCTACGTCCAGTTGCGGCACGTTGATCTGGTAATTGGAGAACGTCGGGCCGAGCTCCGGCGTCTGCTGTGCTTTGGCCAGGAACGCCTGGGTAGCCTTGTCCAATTCGGCATAGCCCAGCGAGGCACGGTCTTCGATTTGCAATTTGAAGCCGCCCATCGTGCCCAGGCCCATGACCGGAGGTGGTGGGAATACCGCGATATAGGCATCCTTGATCGACGCGAACTTGGCATTGAGCGCGCCCGTGATGGCGTCGCTGGACAGGGCAGGATCGTGACGTTCATCAAAGGGCTTGAGGGTCACGAAGACGATGCCCGCACTGGAGCTATTGGTAAAGCCGTTGATCGATAGGCCAGGAAAGGCGATGGCACTGGCCACGCCCGGCTCCTTGAGCGCGATATCGGACATGCGGCGGATCACGTCTTCGGTGCGGTCCAGCGAGGCACCATTGGGCAATTGCGTAAAGCCGATCAGATATTGCTTGTCCTGGGCGGGCACAAATCCGCCCGGCACCAGTTGTGAAACGCCGACGGTTGCCGCCAGCAACACGACATAGATGCCCATTGCGCCGGCTTTGCGGCGAATCACGCCTGTGACGCCGACCGCATAGGCATCCGATGAGCGCGAGAAAAATCGGTTGAACGCATTGAAGAATCGTCCAAACAATCGGTTCATTACGCGCGTCAGCCAATCGGGTTTGTCGTGATGACCCTTTAACAAGATGGCAGACAGGGCGGGCGACAGGGTCAACGAGTTAAATGCCGAGATGACCGTCGAGATGGCGATGGTCATGGCGAACTGTTTGTAGAACTGACCCGATAGCCCCGTCATGAACGCCAGCGGTACGAACACCGCGCATAGCGTCAGTGCGATAGCGATGATGGGCCCGCTGACTTCGCGCATGGCGCGATAGGTAGCGTCGCGCGGTGTGAGCCCGGCGGCAATATTGCGCTCGACGTTTTCGACGACCACGATCGCATCATCGACCACAATACCGATGGCGAGCACCATGCCAAACAGCGACAGGGCGTTGATCGAATAGCCGAACATCAACAAGAGCGAGAACGTGCCCACGATCGACACCGGCACGGCCAATAGCGGAATCAACGAAGCCCGCCAGGTTTGCAGGAAGACGATCACGACCAGCACCACCAGGGCGATGGCCTCCAGCAGCGTCGTAATCACCGCCTTGATGCTCGAGCGCACGAACTGCGTCGGGTCGTACTCGATACGGTATTCCACCGAGGGCGGAAAGTCGGCGGCGAGTTCTTTCATGGTCTCGCGAACCTGCGAGGAAACGTCCAGCGCGTTGGCGCCAGGTGACTGCATGATTCCCATCCCGATAGCGGGCTTGTTGTCCAGCAACGAGCGCAACCCGTACTCCTGGGCGCCCAACTCGATGCGCGCCACATCCGACAGTCGCGTGATAGCGCCATCAGGAGAGGACTTCAAAATAATGTTGCCGAACTCGGTTTCGTCTTTCAGGCGACCCTGCGCATTGACCGAAAACTGCATGGGCACGTCGCCCACCGTGGGCGAGGCGCCGATCACGCCCGCAGCGACCTGCACGTTTTGCTCGCGAATCGCGTTGACGACGTCGGTGGCGGTCAGGTCGCGTTGCGCGACCTTTTGCGGATCGAGCCACACACGCATGGAATAGCTGCCCGATCCCCAGATTTGTACTTCGCCCACGCCGCTAATGCGCGCCAGACGGTCTTTGACGTTAAGGACGGCGTAGTTGCGCAGATAGGTGCTGTCATAGCGATCGTCAGGCGAAATCAGATGCACCACCAGCGTCAGTGTCGGCGAGCTTTTGGTGGTGGTGACGCCCAGGCGTTGAACGTCCGGCGGCAGGCGCGGCAAGGCTTGCGAGACCCGGTTTTGCACGAGTTGTTGCGCCTTGTCCGGATCGACGCCGAGTTTGAAGTACACCGTCACGGCCAGGTTGCCGTCGCTGTTGGCTTGCGACTGCATGTAGAGCATGTCCTCGACACCGTTGATGGATTCCTCCAGAGGCGAGGCAACGGTATTGGCGATCACGGCGGGGTTGGCGCCGGGATACTGGGCACGCACCACGACCGACGGCGGCACCACTTCGGGGTATTCCGAGATGGGCAGCTGGAACATGGCCAGCAGGCCAGCCAGCAAAATAATCACTGACAAGACGCCTGCAAAGATGGGCCGATCGATAAAGAATTTAGAGATGTTCATGCTTGCTTCCTGCAAGGGGCACGGTGACTTCAGGCAACACGGGATCTAGCCAGCACACGATTTGTGTGCTGGCAGCTCTGCTTGGATAAAGCCTTTTATGTGTTCAGGCGCTGTCATCCCGGCGCCGGCCTAACGTCTTCAGTTGATACTGGCTGTTGTGGTTGCGGTGGTGCTTGTGGCGGTTGTGGCGGCGGTTGTCGCTGTCGGCGTGCTTTGGGGCGAATCTTCCATCGAGACCAGATTGGGCGCCACGATTTCGCCCGGACGCACGCGCTGTAGACCATTGACGACGACACGTTCGCCCGCTTGCAACCCTTCGGTGATGACGCGCAACTTGCCTTGGCTCGCACCCAGCGATACTCGTCGATAGACCGTGCGACCTTCGTCGTCCACGACCAACACGAAGCGTTTGTCCTGGTCAGTGCCAATGGCGCGCTCTTCAACCAGGACGGCCGCGTGGGGTTCCGTGCCACCCAGGCGAATGCGAGCGTACATCCCCGGCAGCAGCGAGCCATCGGCGTTGTTGAACATTGCTCGCACGCGTATCGTGCCCGAGGTGGTGTTGATGCGGTTGTCGACCGATTGCACAACCCCTTCGCGGGAATAATTCTCCTCGTTCGCAAGACCCAGTTGGACAGGGACTGGCGCACCGGAGACACGGGCCGGACTCATGTACTTCAGATAGGTCCGCTCGTCGACGTCAAAGGCGGCATACATCTGAGATACCGATACCAGCGTGGTGAGGGGTGTCGACGTGGCACCGGCCGCTACGACGTTGCCTTCGGTGATTTCCGCTCGCGAGACACGGCCCGCCACCGGGGCGACGATTTCCGTGTAGCCTAGGTTCAGCTTGGCGGCATCCAGCGCGGCGTCGGCCGCTTGTACGTTAGCAGCCGCCTCTCTGGCATCGTTACGTTTTGATTCAAAATCGCGCCGGGCGATCGCGTTTTCCGCCAACAGGCGCTTGCCGCGTGCCAGCTCGGACGCCGTAAATGCGACCCGCGCGCGAGCGGCGGCGAGTTGCGCCTCGGCGCGGTCGACCTCGGCGGCATAGGGGCGCGGGTCGATGGTAAAAAGCGGATCCCCTTTGTTGACCAGGCTGCCATCTTTAAAATGCACCGCGGTCAGGGTGCCGGAGACCAATGGCCGAATGTCGACTCGGTCGATGGCTTCGAGCCGGCCGGAGTAATCCTGCCAGTCGATCAGCGTTTTGCCCAGGGCAGGCGCCACGTCAACGGACGGGGCTGCAGGCGCAGCCTGGGTCTGAGCGGTAGCGGTGCCGGCGGGGTCGCCCCACAGGGAATAACTGCCTGCGGCGGCCACCAGGGCCACAAAAATCGTCAACAGCGCAATAGGCGGGCGCGAAACAAGCATGATGTTTCCTTAGAGCATGAGGGATAATTGACCGAGGCGAAAAGGGCGGCGGTATTGCACCGCGCAGTCCCGAAATCCGGGGCTTGGGGTATCGGTCTAATCAGATAGGACGTATTCTGAGTGTTTTCCCGCGCAGGATAAATATAGCTATTCCGTCAATACTATTCAAAATACTCGACTAATAAAATCTAAAAGCGCGGTATGCTTTAGCCACTGCTATTTTGTTTTTCAGGACGGGACCATGGATCGTTTTCAAGCCATGCAGGTCTTTGTACGTGTCGTTGACGTCAACAGCTTTACCCGGGCCGCCGACAGCCTGGCATTGCCGCGCACGACAGTCACCACCACCATTCAGAATCTGGAGCGCCACCTGGGGGTGCGGCTATTGAATCGCACCACACGCCGCATCAGCTTGACCCCGGATGGGGCGGCCTACTATGACCATAGCCAACGCATTCTGGCCGACGTCGAGGAAACCGAGGCCTGCTTTCAAGAGGCGGCGGTTCGCCCACAGGGTAAATTGCGTATTGATGTGCCCGCCAGTGTGGGCCAGCGGATCCTGGTCCCGGCGCTCTGCGAATTCCACACGCGCTATCCCGATATTGAGTTGGTGCTTGGCATGAGTGATCGTCGCGTCGACCTGGTGCAAGAGGCCGTCGATTGCGTCATCCGAGGCGGCGAACTCGAAGACTCGACCCTCGTGGCGCGTCGTATCGGGTCGTTCCAGTTCCTGACCTGCGCGGCGCCGTCTTATCTGGCGCGCAATGGCGTGCCACATACGCTGGACGACCTGAAAAACCATACTGCCCTGAATTACTTTGCCAGCCGTTCCGGCCGTAATTACAACTGGGATTTTGTGATCGATGGCCAGGTTCACGAAATCGAAATGCCGGGGATCGTCTCTGTCAACGATTCGAACGCCCACTTGGCACTTGCGCTGCAAGGGTTCGGCCTGATCCAGACGGCCCGTTTCATCGCCTTGCCGCATGTGCTGGCGGGTGAACTGATCGAGGTGATGCCGCAGTACAAGCCCCAGGTGTTGCCGATTTCCTTGCTTTATCCGCAAAGCCGTCAACTCTCACCCAAGGTGAGAGTGTTTTCCGATTGGGTGGCGGAGTTGTTCTCGCGGTGTCCTCTGTTGCGTGGAGGCGACGGTACCGAGGCCTGTCACGACGTTCGCTATGCAGAATTGTCCCAGTCTGCAATGCGGGCCCCGCGCCGTGGCGAGCTCGCCGAACCCGAGTATGCGATATAGGACCTGCACGGTCCGACGGCAGGGTCGGGCAGGCCTGGCGAGCGGGAACATTCAGATGCCATGCCAGGGCGAACTGTGACGGGCCGCCCTGGTTCGTACTGTATATTTGAACGCTCGGCTTTTCCGCCTCATCGGCCCGTCCCATGCAGCAGCCCGTCCTACCCGCGTACTTGATTGCCCGCTGGCTACTTTTGCTAGTGCTGCTGGCCGGCGTTTATTTTCTCAGCGGTTTTTTGGTACCGGCGCTGGCGGCCCTGATCATCGGCCTGGCCACATGGCCGTTGTTTCAGCGCCTGGTCGCAGCCTGCGGTGGCCGAACCATGGTGGCGGCCTCATTAGCCCTGGTTGGCGTGATCCTGGTACTGATCGTGCCGCTGACCCTGGCGCTGTCATACGCGGTGCAGGAGGCCAGCAGTTTCATCGCCTGGGCCCTGGCCGCCAACCGTCACGGGGTAGAGGTCCCGACCTGGATCTCGGCATTGCCTGGGGTCGGTGAAAAGCTGTCCGAATATTGGCGCACGTATATCGGCGAGCCCCACGCGTTGGGCGCGTTGGTCGAAATGGTCAGCGGCGAACATCTGGGTAATATCTATCGCATGGTGCTGTCCGCAACCGGCAACGCCTTTCACCTGGTGCTGAATGTCATATTCATGTTGATCACGCTGTTCTTTGTGTACAAGGATGGCGACAACATGATCGAGCAACTGGACGTACTGGGCGAGCGGATTTTGCCGACACGCTGGCAACGCTTCTCCCGCGTGGTACCGGCAACCGTGGGCTCCACGGTGACAGGCATGAGCCTGATCGCCGTGGGTGAAGGGGTTGTGCTGGGCCTGGCGTACTGGATCGCTGGCGTGCCCTCGCCGGTGTTGCTGGGCGTGGTGACAGGCTTTATGGCCATGGTCCCCGGCGGCGCCCCGCTGTCATTCACCCTGGTGTCCCTGTATTTGGTGGGATCGGGGCAGTTAGTGGCCGGCATTGCGCTGTTAGCCTGGGGCACCATTGAGCTCTTCATCGTCGACAAGACCTTGCGCCCGCGCCTCGTGGGCGGACCGGTCAAATTGCCGTTTCTCCCCACGTTTTTTGGTTTGATCGGCGGGGTAAAAACCATGGGCATCGTGGGTCTGTTCGTAGGCCCGGTGCTGATGGCATTGCTGGTCGCCGTATGGCGCGAATGGGTGCGCAATGTCAGGCGCGACCGCGATCTGGCTCGATTAAAGAATGCAGAGGCGCCGACCAGGACGCAGGCCGACGAACCCGCGTAAAGCGATATGATTAAGCCTGCGTATGAAGCGTCGGCTCGTCCGATTGCATCGTGCGCGGGGCTCTTTCGACACATCCAAGTCGATTGTTCTCGTCGATATCATCGAGGAAAAAATGTCTGCATCATCCGTGGCGGCCCAAGTGGCCACTCTGCGCGAGCAGGGGTTTGTGGTCGCCCGCCAGTTTGCTTCACCCGACACCGTAAAGGCCCTGCGCGCTGAGACACAACAACAGTTGGCCCAGGCCGTTGCCCCACTGGAATACGAGGCCGATTTGCAATATCCAGGCGCGCCCACGTCCCGTCAGGCGCAAGGCGGCGCAACGGTGCGCCGTCTGCTCAATGCCTATGGCCGCGGCCCCCTGTTTCAGGCATGGTCCACCACACCAGCCGTGGCTAGCTGGCTCAGGACGTATTTTGCGGACACCCCCGTGTTGTCCACCGTCCATCACAATTGCGTCATGACCAAACACCCGGCCTACGGCAGCCTGACCGGCTGGCACCAGGATATCCGCTATTGGTCGTTCACTGACGATGACCTCGTCTCGACTTGGCTGGCGCTAGGTCCCGAGACCGCGGATAACGGTGGCCTGTTTTTCTTGCCGGGCTCCCACACCGCCCCATTCTCTGCCGAGCAATTCGACGAGCAAAAATTCTTTCGCGCCGATCTCCCGGAAAACCAATCCTGGATCAATCGCGCAGTCTGCCCGGATCTCGAACCCGGCGACGTCGTCTTCTTCCATTGCCGGACCCTGCATGCGGCGCGCCAGAACAGCAGCACGCAAGTCAAACTCTCCGTGGTCCACACCTATTATCCGCAGACATGTGCACCGTTGCCGCAGACCCGGTCGGCGTCCTTGCCTGGCGTACCGTTGTTGGCGTAGGTGTCTGCTGTGGGTGGCGGTTGGTCTCTGTCTAGGCGTCCCGTGCGCGTGTTATGGGTCACACCGGCCAGATCGCGACGGCTCGGCCCATAAGCACGGGCCGAGGTCCCGCTGCGCGGGACTNCCCGNCGNTCNANCTGGCCGGCGGTGGCTATACACCGGCGCCGCTCGGCNNCTTAAGTACCCAACACTACGCCAGCAACGCCCCCGAGATGCTTCACCACTGAAGTAACGCCGTCACCGCGGAGATCAACGCAATGCCCGCGGTCTCGGTGCGCAGAACACGCGGCCCGAAGCGTACGGGTTGGACGTTGTGTTGGGCGGCGAGGGTGAGTTCTGCGTCGGACCAGCCGCCTTCGGGGCCGACGAGTAAACAGATGGCCTCGTGTGGCGGCCTGCCGGGCAGTGTGCTGATGGCGTCGGCGAGCGTCGGGGTGGCGTCGGGATGGCAGAGCAGGCGTAGGCCGGTGGGGGCCTGGGTGAGCCAGTCGCGCAGGGTGAGCGGGGCGTCGACGGGCATGAGGCGGTTGCGGCCGCATTGTTCGGCGGCGGCTTGGGCGATACGGGACCAGTGGGCGACGCGCTTGTCCAGGCGGGGGCCGCTTAGTTGCAAGACACTGCGCTGGGCGGCGATGGGACAGACGCGGCTCGCGCCGAGTTCGACGGCTTTCTCTACGACCCAGTCCATTTTGTCGCCTGAGGGCAGGCCCTGTACCAGCGTGACGTTGCCGGCGAGCTCGGCCTCGCGTGGGTCATAGGCGCCGAGCTGGGCCCAGGCGCTTTTGCCGTCGATGCTGAGCGTGGCGGGGTACTCGCCGCCGGTGCCGTCAAATAGGGTCATGGCGGCGCCATCACGCAGGCGTAAGACGCGGACGGCGTGGTGGGCCAGGGCATCGGGCAGGCAGACGTGGGCGCCGGGAGAAAGCGGGGTATCACAGAAAAAGCGCGGTAAGGGCATGGGGTGGGACGAACAGGGCGCGTTCTGGCGCGGGCGAGCACAAAAACGTAGCCTACCATTCTGATGGGGCGAGCGCTGATGGGGTGAGCGGCAGGGCGCCGGTGAGGCATTAACGGAGGGGTGGGTTCATGGCCGCCTCAGCTAGGGTTATCCTCAGGTGCTAAAATCATGACCTTCTCAAACCCTCTCACCTGGCCCCGTTTTTCGGCCGGCCGGAGTCTACGAGCCTTTTCCGCATGAGCCCATCCACTGCCCAACCCTTGGCCCTTGCCGATGCCATTCGCGCACTCGCCATGGATGCTGTCCAACAAGCAAATTCGGGGCATCCCGGCGCTCCCATGGGGATGGCGGAAATCGCCCAGGCGTTGTGGTTGGGCCATTTGCGTCACAATCCCGTCGATCCCGCCTGGGCCAACCGTGACCGCTTTGTGCTGTCCAATGGTCACGGCTCGATGTTGGTCTACGCGTTATTGCACCTGACCGGCTACGATTTGCCTATCGAGGAACTCAAGCAGTTCCGCCAATTGCATTCGCGTACACCGGGTCATCCCGAGGTCGGTATTACCGCCGGCGTTGAGACGACCACGGGTCCATTGGGTCAGGGCTTGGCCAATGCGGTGGGCATGGCACTTGCCGAGGCCTTGTTGGCCGCCGAGTTCAACAAACCGGGCTTGTCCATCGTTGACCACCACACCTACGCGTTCGCGGGCGATGGATGTCTGATGGAAGGCATCTCGCACGAGGCCTGCTCGTTGGCGGGGACACTGAAATTGTCCAAGCTGGTTGTGCTGTATGACGACAATGGTATTTCCATTGATGGTCATGTCGAACATTGGTTTGGCGAAGACACCGCGACGCGTTTCGACGGCTATGGCTGGAATGTGATCCGTGGCGTCGATGGCCATGATGTAGCGGCGGTGGATGCGGCGATTGCCCAGGCGCGTGCACAGTCAGACAAGCCCACGCTGATCGTTTGCCGCACCGTGATTGGCAAGGGCGCGCCTACGATGGCGGGTACGCACAACGTCCACGGCGCCCCGTTGGGTGCCGACGAGATCGCTGCGACGCGTGCCGCGCTGGGTTGGACGGCAGCGCCGTTCGAGATCCCGCAAGCGGTGCGCGAGGGCTGGGATTCGCGCGAGGCGGGCGCTCAGGCACAGTCTGCCTGGCAGACGGTATTTGACGCCTATGCGGCGCAGTACCCCGCCGAGGCGGCCGAGTTTACCCGTCGTATGAAGGGCGAGTTGCCGGCGGATTTCGCCGACACGCTGCAGGCCTTTATTCAGACGACCGACAGCAAGGCCGAGACGGTCGCGACTCGCAAGGCATCGCAATTCGCCATCACGGCGTTGGCGGCCGCTCTGCCCGAGTTGCTGGGCGGTTCGGCCGACCTGACCGGTTCCAATTACACCGACTGGAAGGGCGTGGCCCCGGTCCGTGCTGGCGAGCAGGGCATCCAGTTCGGTCGTCACATCAATTACGGCGTCCGGGAATTCGGGATGTCGGCAATCATGAACGGTATCGCCTTGCATGGGGGTTACCTGCCGTTTGGGGGGACGTTCCTGACGTTCTCCGATTATTCGCGCAATGCCATTCGCATGGCGGCGTTGATGAAGCAGCGCGTGGTGCATGTGTTTACGCACGACTCGATCGGGTTGGGCGAAGACGGTCCCACGCACCAGTCCATCGAGCATGCGTCGAGCCTGCGCCTGATTCCCAATCTGTCGTTGTGGCGTCCCTGCGATACCGCTGAAACCGCGGTGGCGTGGGGATTCGCCGTGTCGCGTCCGGCCAGCATTGGCATGGATGTGCACGAGGGTGGCCCTACGGCGTTGTTGCTGTCGCGCCAAAACCTGCCGTTCGTGCAGCGCGATGCCGATACGCTGAAAGCGATTGTCCGCGGTGGTTACGTTCTGCGAGACGCAGAAGGCGCTCGTGCCGTTATCATCGCCACGGGCTCCGAAGTCGCCATTGCGTTGGCGGCTCAAGAACAGCTCGCCGGGCAGGGGATCGCCGTGCGAGTGGTGTCTATGCCCAGCACTGACGTATTCGACAGCCAGGATACCAACTGGAAGCGCTCCGTACTGCCCCCGGGCTTGCCGCGTGTGGCGGTCGAGGCCGGTACGACGGCACTGTGGCACAAATACGTAGGCCTGGACGGCGCCGTGGTCGGTATCGACCGTTACGGCGAATCCGCGCCTGCCGGGGCCTTGTTCAAGTTCTTCGGTCTGACTGCCGACAAGGTAGCCGAGACTGTCAAGCAAGTTTTGTAAAAGGAGCTCTAGTCATGACCATTCGTGTCGCCATCAACGGATACGGCCGCATCGGCCGCAACATTCTGCGCGCCCACTACGAGGCCGGTAAAAAGCACGATATCGAAATCGTCGCGATCAACGATCTGGGTGATCCCAAGACGAATGCGCACCTCACGCGCTACGACACTGCCCACGGCAAGTTCCCCGGCACGGTCGAGGTCGATGGCGAATACATGGTCGTCAACGGCGACAAGATCCGCGTGTTGGCCAACCGTAACCCGGCCGAACTGCCCTGGGGCGAGCTGAACGTCGACGTCGTGCTGGAATGCACGGGCTTTTTCACCTCGAAAGAAAAGGCCGGCGCGCACCTGAAAGGCGGCGCCAAGAAAGTCATCATCTCGGCTCCCGGCGGCAAAGACGTCGACGCAACCATTGTTTACGGCGTGAACCACGGCGTGCTCAAGGCCACCGATACTGTCATCTCGAACGCATCGTGCACCACCAACTGCCTGGCTCCGTTGGTCAAGCCGCTGCACGACAAACTGGGCCTCGAAAGCGGCCTGATGACCACGATACACTCTTACACCAACGATCAAGTCTTGACCGACGTCTACCACGAAGACCTGCGTCGCGCCCGTTCGGCCACCATGAGCATGATCCCCACCAAGACCGGCGCTGCCGCGGCCGTGGGCCTGGTGTTGCCCGAGTTGAATGGCAAGCTCGACGGCTTTGCGATCCGTGTCCCGACCATCAACGTGTCTCTCGTTGACCTGTCGTTTGTGGCCAAGCGCGACACCACGGTTGACGAAGTCAACAGTATCCTCAAGGCGGCCTCCGAAGGCGATCTGAAGGGCATCCTGGACTACAACACCGAGCCCCTGGTCTCCGTCGACTTCAACCACAACGCAGCCTCCAGCACCTACGACTCGACGTTGACCAAGGTGTCGGGCAAGCTGGTCAAGGTGTCGTCCTGGTACGACAACGAGTGGGGTTTCTCGAACCGTATGCTCGACACCACTGTCGCGCTGATGTCGGCGAAGTAATCCGCCATGGCCAAGGTCAATACCCTGTCCGCGCTGGCCGAGGCTGGCGCGTTGCATGGCAAGCGCGTGTTTATCCGTGCCGATCTCAACGTGCCGTTTGACGACGCGGGCCAGATCAGCGAAGACACGCGCATTCGCGCCTCGGTGCCGGGCATCCGCCTGGCACTGGATAGCGGTGCGGCTGTCATGGTGACCTCGCACTTGGGTCGCCCCACCGAAGGCGTACTGACCGACGCTGACTCGCTGGCCCGTGTGGGCCAGCGTTTGTCGCAACTGCTGGGCATGCCTGTCCAGTTGGTCAAGGACTGGGTCGACGGTGTGACGGTCAATCCCGGCCAAGTGGTGTTGCTGGAAAACTGCCGCGTCAATCCGGGCGAAAAGAAGAACGACGAAACCTTGTCGCGCAAGATGGCGGCGCTGTGCGACGTCTACGTCAACGACGCTTTTGGTACGGCGCATCGCGCCGAGGCCACCACGCATGGCATCGCGCGTTTTGCGCCCGTTGCTTGCGCGGGTCCGTTGCTGGCGGCCGAGCTGGATGCCCTGGGCCGTGCTTTGCATGAACCCAAGCGTCCGTTGGTGGCGATCGTGGGGGGCTCAAAGGTCTCGACCAAGCTGTCCATCCTGCAATCGCTGGCCGACAAGGTCGATCAACTGGTGGTGGGCGGCGGTATCGCCAATACCTTCATGTTGGCGGCCGGCTTGTCCATCGGTAAATCGTTGGCCGAACCCGATCAGGTTGATCAGGCTCGTACGGTGATCGACATCATGAAACAGCGTGGTGCAGAGGTCCCCATCCCGACGGATGTGGTGTGCGCCAAGTCGTTTTCGGCCGACGCCGAAGCTACCGTCAAGGCGGCCGATGCGGTGGCCGATGATGATCTGATTTTGGACATTGGCCCCCAAACGGCGCAGCGGCTGGCAGGTATCTTGCAACAGGCAGGCACCATCGTCTGGAACGGCCCGGTGGGCGTGTTCGAGTTCGACGCGTTTGCCAACGGCACAGAGACCCTGGCGAAAGCCATCGCCGAATCGCCCGCGTTTTCGATCGCGGGTGGCGGTGACACGCTGGCAGCTATCGCCAAGTACTCGATCGCTGACAAGGTCGGTTATATCTCGACCGGTGGCGGCGCTTTCCTGGAGTTCCTGGAAGGCAAGTCCTTGCCGGCCGTGGCCATCCTGGAAGAACGCGCTAGCTAATCGCTGATCGTGTAAAGCCGCTCAAATCAGGGCGTCAGGCGCTTTTGCCTGACGCCCTGATTGTCTTATGTCAGTACTGTTTGTACGGCAGAAATTTTCCGCTCATCACGATGCGTACGCGATCGCCTGCGGGGTCGTTCTCGCGCTCCAGGTCCATCTTGAAATCGATGGCGCTCATGATGCCATCGCCAAACTCTTCGTGGATCAGCGATTTGAAGGTGGTGCCGTAGATGTTCACCAATTCATAAAAACGGTAGATCAACGGATCTGTCGGGATCGCGCTTGGCAATGACCCCTTATAAGGCGTGACTTGCAACTGCAGCACTGCGTCTTCAGGTAACTCAAGCAGCTCACCCGCCGCTTGAGCTTGCTGCGTCGTCAACGTCATCTGTCCTAACAATGCCGCAGCCGTCCATTCTTTGCTTTGCCCCACGACTTTGGCAATATCCGGCCATTTCAGGCCTTTTTTGAGCTTCTGGGTAACGACAAGTTCGGTAACTTCAGCGCGGGTCATCATGGACAAGTCCCATTCTGGATGCAGATCGTTGAGAAGCGGATGCGTCGTACGTGGGTCACTTCGCCGTGGATCGTCTGCGCGACGTGGGTGAACGAGGCGTTGCGGCCTGGGTCGTCGATTTCGTGACGACGCGTTTAGTGGTGGTGCCTTTGGTGGCCGAGCGCTTGATCGCCGGTTTAGCAGGCGACAGCGTCGTGGACGCTGCCGCGATCGTCTTTGTCGCTGATTTCGTGGCAGATGTCGTAGCCGGTGCGGAAGTGCGCTTAGCAGTGGACGTCGTCGCGGGCTTCACCAAGGATTTGCCAGCCGATTTCCGTACCGGTTTAGCGGCCGTCTTGCTTGCCACGGGACGAGTGGGTTTTTCATCCTGACCATCTTGCTCACGCGCGACGGCCTGCTTAGCCGCGTCGCGGAAAATGGTTTCGACCTCCTCCAGGCAGGCGTGGGCACGCGTATTCAAGGGGCCAGTCGCCTCCAGGACGTGCCGCATCGTGCCAAAGGCCTGCCGGATTTCATCTGACGATGCGCTCTCTAGCAGTTTGGGCATGGCTTGCAGTGCACCTTGGCGATCCAGCTGCATCATCAGTGCTTGATCGCGTGCGACGTCCTTGAACTCCTGCAAGGCGAGATTGGCGTCCGCATCCGCGCGCATCTTGCGCAGCATGGCAAAGCTGCGTTCATCGATGCTGCCTTCGGCGCTTGCGACGTACAACAGCATGCGGATCGCGGCTTCGCGCACACCACCCTGATCGATCTGGCTACGCAGTTCAGCGGTGCGCTCATCCATGAAATGGCGGTGCTCGGGTGAGACGCCGGGATGCTTGCGAGGCGCGTGCTCCCTCTGCGCGCCTAGACCCGCCCAGTCTTGCACCAGGCGCGAGCCGTAGATATTCATGAATAATTGCTCGCCGGCGGCGTCACGCAACTCTTGCCACATATTCAATCCGGCCTCGATGTTTTTCGAGACCATGCGTTCCATCATGGCAAAGGGGTTGTCCGCAGAAACGGGACGGCGATGTTCACGCGCTTGCTCGGCCACTTGCGCGATGGGTGCGATCCAGGGGTTGCGGTCGGAGAGCAGCTCATAAGGCAAGCGCAGGGGATGCATGCGTTGCATCCATTCTGCTACTTGCGGGGTGACGGCGGCGCGCACCCAAGGCTGTACAAAGCTCCGGTACAGGCCCAGATTGATGTCCGAAATCCGCGCGACGGCGGCAAATCGCCGGTCGTCTTCTTCGTTACGCGCCACAATGGTACGCACGTCATCGAGCTTACGACGCGCGAACGACACGACATAGTCGCCATCGGCCAGATCCGCGTTGAGCGTCTCCGGGGTTTTATCTGCGATTTCGGCTTGGTAAATGCCGGCAGGCAGCACATCGATCAGGTCAATGTTGTCCGTGAACTCCTGGTGCTCTTTTCGGGCGACGGAGCCCGACACAAAAATGCCCAGATGGCCAATGCTTTCGTGCACGGCATAGACGATAGTCTGGCCGTGGGCGAGCACCTCGGCATCATTCTGGTAGAGGTCCGGGATCCAGCCCAGTGCCTGCGGCGGCGGGGTGATGTTGTCGCCCTTGGAGCAAAACACAATGATCGGCGAACGAATATTGCGCAGATCGATACGGATGCCGTCGGACGTGACCAGGCCGGCCGTTGCCAGGCGATTGCCGATAAACAGGTTATCGACGATGTATTGGATTTCCGGCTCGTTCAGAAAGACGTGGCCTCCCCACCATTTTTCAAACTCCAGGTAGCGAGAGGCTTCGGTATCGACTTTGGCGTACAGGTTGTACTGCTTGCTCCAGAGCGTATTGGCGGGGTTCAGACTCTCGAAATTCTGCACCAGCCAGGCACCATCAAAACGGCCCTGACCCAAGTCGCTCGCCATGGCGGTCAGCCAACTGCCGCCGAGTAATCCGCCGCTGTAGCGCATAGGGTTCATCCCACGCCAGCCGGCCCAATACGACAGCGGCGCACCCGCGACGATGATGGGGCCAAACAGCTCGGGCCGCATGGCGGCCGTCATCATTATTTGCCATCCAGCCTGGCAATTGCCGACCACCACCGGCTTGCCCTCCGACTCTGGATGGAGAGCGATGATTTCTTCCAGGAAACGCGCCTCGGCGCGCATCACGTCTTCCACCGTTTGAGTATCGGTGGGGCGTGGCAAAAACGTCGCAAAGTAGCAGGGATGGCCGGCACGCACAGCGACGCCGATTTCGCTTTCGGGCTTGAAGCCCCCAATGCCCGGACCATGCCCGGCGCGGGGATCTACCACTAAAAACGGGCGCTTTTTGGGATCTACGGCGACATCGGACGACGGCAGAATACGCAGCAATCCATAGTTGACCGGACGATCGAACTCGCGGCCATCCATGATCAGCTCGGATTTCATGCTGAGGACATTCGGGGCGCGCTTGGCCATATGCCGGTGATACTGGTTGCCGCGCTGGCGCATCACGTCCGAATACAGGGCGCCGCGCTGCAGCGTGTCAACCGTGTAATCGTAGGCCGCCGTCCAAGGGGTGGATGGCAGGGTGGCAGGGGCGTTGCGATCGTTGGCAGGTTTGGCCACTGCGATCTCCGGTAAAGCGACTGTCCGCCGGGCAGCAGGCGCTGATGGGTTTGGTGATGCTCTAAACCCCATTACAGCGCATTAAATGTTGCAATGCAACATTGCTTTGTATGAAATTGCAGACGCGCGTTGGGTCTGCCTAGGCGCGCGCGTCCTGATTGAACTGCAGCCAGGTCTGAACGACAGCGCGTTGCCATTGTGTGTCAGCGTAGGCACGCAGGGCCTCGGGTAGCTCGTCAGGCCCCGCCAAGCGGCGCAGCATCAAGGCCAGTTCGGTATCGGCGATGCACCAACTGTCGAATAGTTGGGGCCGAGCGTCGGGCAGCAGAGCTTGTGCCACGCGTACGAGCTTGGCGGCTGCCGCCAGAGCTGCGTCGCCCAGGGGCGCAGGCTGTGTTTCATGGAACACGACTTCGGTGGGGCGTTCCTCGCGCAACGCGGCCAGATCGCTGCGTAGCCAGGCTTGAACCTGGCGGGCGTGTGCGCGTTGTTGCAGCGCTGACGGATATAGAGCAGGGTAGTCAGGCGCAGGGAAGGCGTCTTCGAGATACTCGATGATGGCGCTGGATTCGGACAGGTGAAAGGTGTCGTGAGTCAGGGCCGGGACACGACTGGTGAGGGCGCGGCTGGCAAAGGGCCGCATGCGTTGTTCGCCGGCGGCCAAGTCAACCAGCCGCAATTCGACCGGCAGCCCCTTTTCCGTCAGCGCAACATAAGCCGACATCGCATAGGGGCTCACGAATCGCGCGTCGACGTAGAGCGTCAGGGGAGAGGCAAGCGTGTCGGCCAAGATAATCTTTTCCTGATGAGGGCAAAGGCAAATTTTGCCACTAAATTTCGTGTCAGTCGACGATGAACAGGCGCGCGCCCGTCGATGTGGATGACCGGTGGGCTTCGGCTTGGTCGGCCACCTGGTAGCTCATTCCGGGAGTCAAGACGAAGTTGCGACCGTCCTCGAGCTCAGTGTGCAGTTCGCCTTCCAGGCAAAACAGGATGTGGCCTTTGCTGCACCAGTGGTCGGCCAAATAGCCCGGTGAATACTCGACCAACCGTACGCGGATGTCGCCGAATTGGCGCGTGCGCCAATAGGCGATGCCGGTGTCTCCCGGGTGTTCGGTGGGGGCGATCGTTTGCCAATCGGTGGTGCCGAAAGGAATGTCGTGCATTTTCATGGGCGATTCCGTTGCTGGTGCGTTGCTGTTGTTGTTGTTGCGCTAAGCCGTCATTTTCTTTTGCCAAAACATCGCCTGACCCATTTCACTGGCCAATTCGTAGCCTTGATAGCCTACCTTGCGATATAGGGCGCGCGCGGGTTCATTGCCCTGCAGGACTTCGAGAGTTATCTTGCAACAACCGCGTTGTCGCGCCACCTCGTCCAGCGCAGTCAATAATTGTTGCGCAACCCCCTGACCGCGAAAGCGCGCAGCCACCATGAAATCATGCAGATTTAATAGCGGCTGGCAGGCAAAGGTCGAGAAGCCTTCGAAGTAGATCGCCAATCCTGCGGGCACGCCGTCTAGCAAGGCGATCAAGGCGCCTGCCGTGGGGCGCTGCGATAGCGCAGAGATCAGATGGCGACGCGTGTGAGGGGACAGCGGCGCGCCTCCCCCCATGGGGTCCTGGGCGTATTCGTCCAGCAGCGCGACAATCATGTCGCCGTGAGCGGGGTTGTGAAAATCGGCGTTGATAATAGTTAACACAGTGATGTCCGTTTTGGGTGCCCGCCAGAGGGCGTTGCAGCTCGAATGTGAATACAAAGAGGTATTATGCCGCGCGTTGACGTGTCAAGACTGGAGTGTGCCCATGAGTCGTCCATCCGTTTCCGAACCCCATCTGGCTTTGCCGGCGGGGGCGAGCTGGGCGGGCTTGAGGGCGTGTCTGCCGGTCATGATCGGGTATTTCCCCGTGGCCATGACATTCGGGATCGCGGGCTTGTCCACGGGGTTGTCGCCCCTGCAGGTGGTACTGATTTCGGTGCTGGTCTATGCCGGTGCCAGTCAATTTTTGCTGTTGGCCTCCATCAAGGCAGGCACACCATGGCTATGGGTTGTCGCGCTCTGTTCGCTACTGAACGCCCGCCACCTGCTGTACGGACCGCTGTTGTCGCGCTTTTTGCCAGAGCCGTTGGGTGCACGACTCAAGTTGGCTTTTCTATTGACCGACGAAGTGTTTGCCACGGCCTTTCAGCGCATTGAACACGTCGACCCTGCCTATCGAAATCGCTGGATGATGCTGCTGGGATTGGGTGCATGGGTCACCTGGATCGCCGGCACGGCCGTCGGTGTTTATGCTGGCGATGGCCTGGAACGCCATTTTCCCATGCTGTCCCAGGTCATGCGTTTTGCGTTGCCCGCGTTATTTCTAGCGCTCGTTTGTCAAAGCGCGACGCGCACCCTGCGTGGCGCCATTGTTGCCGCCCTTGTTGTAGGGGCTGTCTGCGCGGCGCTCGGGCAGACCACGCTGGCCATCCTGGCTGCGGCGGTCGTCGGCTGCGCCTTTCAGCGTCTGCGGAGCACATCATGATCGGCGGCGAACTGGGTTTTTGGGGCGCCGTTATCGCGATGGCGGTCATCACCTATCTGACGCGCGCCCTGCCGTTCATGCTGTCAAACCGCAGCCGACTGCGGCGGCGATTGGCCGAAGGGGCGTCGCTGGCGGCGCTGGGACCGGCCCTGTTAGCGGGCATTGCGGCGGCCGTGATCGTGCCTGACATCCTTGCCCTGCAGGGCCTGTCTCAGTTTTTGCCTTATGCCGGTGGGCTGCTAGCAACCGCCTTGAGCGTTCGGCGGTGGGGCAATTCGGGCTTGGCCGTGATTATCGGCGTGGTCGTGTACGGCGGGTTGTTGATGCTGGCGGGTGTGGGAGGCTAGGGACCCGTGTTGGTCCGCTGCGCGCTATCCACCACCTGCACCATATCCACCCCATATGCACCAAGCCACTAATCGCCCGGCCCACGCACGTCGCAGCGTGCCTACGGCACGATGTCGCTGGCGGACTCGGTATCCAGGTGGGCGATGTCGCCCCATTCGAGGACTTGCCATTGACGATCGTCGATACCGATGCGGTTGATGCTGGCGTTCAACAGCGGCACGGGACGCGGACCGTCCAGGGCGACGCCGGATGCCCGGCGCCAGATGATGTCCAGCACGCCGCCGTGGGTGACCGCCAGGATGCGCTCATCAGCGTGGCGCTGCGCGAGATCACTCACCGTGGCAATGACGCGCGCCTGGAATTGGCCTAGCGATTCACCGCCCTCGATGGGCAGATGCGGGTCGCGGCTTTTGCGTGCCGCTGCGGCTTCGGGCGCGAGTTCGTCGATGCGATGAAGATCCAGGCCCTCGAGAATGCCGAAACTGCGTTCGCGTATGCCCGGCTCTGCGCGGATGCGCAAGTCCAGCCCGGCGCCAAGGGGAATGGCGGTGGCGTGGGCGCGTTGCAGGTCGCTGCTGTAGAGAGCGGTGAAGGTATGCTCGCCGGCGGCCAGACGTGCTGCCAGGTGCGTGGCTTGGTCGCGTCCGGCGGTATTGAGCTCGATGTCTTGCCAGCCCTGCAGGCGGCCTTCGCGGTTCCAGGGCGTTTCGCCATGGCGGATAAACCAGATTTCAGTCATGCTTGTGGTGGGTGAGGGGATTGGGTCAGCGTTTGCTGTGGCCTACAGGATATACCGGAGGCCGGCGGACGCGGTTTGGCATCACGGTCCGTCATGATAAAGCCAGCGGCGGCATCGGCGCGGGCATCACCGGATTGCCGGCGGGCGTGCTCGCCCCTACACTTCGCCCGCCGACTAATTATTCCTGTCTGAATACAGGGGACTTCATGCCCAACTCTTATTTCCCGCGCTGGAAGCTGGCCGATGATTCGGTACCCGGCGTCGTGATCGCGCCCGATGAGCGCCTGTCCGCGTCCAAGAACATTGCCATGGGCGCGCAGCACGTGGTGGCGATGTTTGGCTCCACGGTATTGGCGCCGTTGATCATGGGCTTTGATCCGAACGTCGCCATCCTGATGTCCGGGATCGGTACGCTGATTTTCTTCCTGTTCGTGGGTGGCCGAGTGCCGAGTTATTTGGGCTCGAGCTTTGCATTCATTGGCGGGGTAGTGGCGGTGACGGGTTATGCAGGGTCCGGTGCCAATGCGAATATCGGTGTCGCCTTGGGGGGCATCATCGCCTGCGGCTTGGTCTATACCTTGATAGGTGTTGTCGTGGCGGCCGCGAATGCACGTGGAGACGGTGGCGCAGCCTGGATCGAACGTCTCATGCCGCCGGTGGTGACCGGTGCGGTGGTGGCGGTGATCGGGCTGAATCTGGCGCCTATCGCCGTCAAGGGAGCGATGGGCGGCTCGGGCTTTGATACGGGCATGGCCATCGTGACGGTGTTGTGCGTGGGCGGCATTGCCGTCTATACCCGCGGTACGGTCCAGCGGTTATTGATCCTGGTAGGGTTGTTGTTGGCGTGCGTCATTTATGCCATTTGCGCCAATGGCCTGCAGCTTGGCAAACCCATCGATTTTTCCGGCGTGGCCGCGGCAGCATGGTTTGGGTTGCCGCAGTTTGTGGCGCCGGTCTTCAAGGCCGATGCGATCGGCTTGATCGTGCCTGTCGCGATCATTCTGGTGGCGGAGAACCTTGGCCACATCAAGGCCGTCGGCGCGATGACGGGCCAGAATCTAGATCGTTATATGGGGCGAGCCTTCATTGGCGATGGGGTGGCGACGATGCTGTCCGGTGCCGTGGGTGGTACGGGCGTGACCACGTATGCCGAAAACATCGGTGTGATGGCGGTCACGCGTATTTATTCGACCCTGGTGTTTGTGGTGGCGGCGATTATCGCTATTTTTCTGGGCTTTTCCCCCAAATTCGGTGCGCTGATTCAAACCATCCCAGGCCCGGTGCTGGGTGGCATGTCCGTTGTGGTGTTTGGACTGATTGCCGTGGCCGGGGCGCGGATCTGGGTGGTGAATCAGGTTGATTTCAGCGATAACCGCAATTTGATTGTGGCCGCTGTCACACTGGTTCTGGGCGCAGGGGATTTCACTGTCAAACTGGGCGATTTCACGTTGGGCGGCATTGGGACGGCAACGTTTGGCGCCATCATCTTGTATGCCTTGTTGCAACGCAGCGGGCGCCAAGTGGTGTAGGTCATGGTTCAAGGGTAGGATTGGCCACGGTTGATCGCGTTATTGATATCTTCACGGGGCATTGATCATTCCACGGTTGGGCCCTTTCTAACGCCCGTTATATTGCCTCTACTACGCGGAATTGCAGCGAAATGACTGGTTTCTGAATGACTTGCAATTCCCGTCGATTTTGACCACAATAATGACTTGCTTACCCCGGTTCTGACCCGAGCCGGGGTTTTGTTTTGCCGCCGGGCCGCCCCAAGGCAAAAGCGCCCCCTTGGGGGCAGCAAGCCGAAGGCGCCGCGTGGGGGCTTTATCTTTGGTCGCCACCCTTGTCCCGTCGGGTGCGGGGGCGATCAACACAAGTCGCCAGGAACGCTAGCCAACACTGATAACCGGGTCCAGATCGTTGCGGCTTGTTTGATCTTTATTGGTATCACCCGCTAGCCCCGCTTGGGCGGCGCTGGCAAAAATCTAACTGTGTTTTGACCGAAACGCTCCAATTCGGGGCGTTTTCTACTTTTTGTTTGGGAAACGACATGCCTGCCATTCCTCTGACCGCGCGCGGAGCCGAGCGTTTGCAAGCCGAATTGCATCGGCTCAAGACCATCGAGCGCCCCGAAGTGATCAACGCTATCGCCGAGGCTCGTGCCCAGGGCGATCTGTCGGAAAATGCCGAGTACGATGCCGCCCGCGAGCGCCAAGGCTTCATCGAAGCCCGTATTTCTGACCTTGAAGGGACGCTTTCCAATGCGCACATCATCGATCCCAGCACGCTGGATGCCGAGGGACGCGCGGTGTTCGGCGCCACGGTAGATATCGAAGAGTTGGATTCGGGGAACCGTCTGTCGTACCAGATCGTGGGCGACATCGAGGCCGACATCAAGTCCAACCTGATCTCGGTTTCCAGCCCCGTGGCACGTGCGCTGATTGGCAAATCCGAAGGCGACGTGGTCGAGGTGAAGGCCCCCTCGGGCGTCCGCGAGTACGAAGTCCTGGGTGTGCGTTACTTGTGATCTGACGGGTGACCACTCGAAAAAAAGGCCCCCACGCGGCGCCTTCGGCTTGCTGCCCCCCAAGGGGGCATTTTTGCCTTGAGGCGGCCCGGCGGCAAAAAGGCCCCCACGCGGCGCCTTCGGCTTGCTGCCCCCCAAGGGGGCGTTTTTGCCTTGGGGCGGCCCGGCGGCAAAAAGGCCCCCACGCGGCGCCTTCGGCTTGCTGCCCCCCAAGGGGGCATTTTTGCCTTGGGGCGGCCCGGCGGCAAAAAGGCCTCCACGCGGCGCCTTCGGCTTGCTGCCCTCCCATGGGGCACCTTTCTGCCTTGGGGCGGCTCAGCGGCAAAAAAAACGCCAAGTCCGTAGGGATTGGCGTTTTGTTGATTCTGGGTCTGGCCATTGGCCATACCGTTTTATTTTTTATTTATCGCTTGGTGCTCTTGCGCCCGGCTGATGCGCGCATGCCACTACGGGTACCGGCGCGCAGGCTGAGCGCGCTGCCTGAACGGCGCGGAATACCATGCGGCGACGCTGACGCGGGTTTTTTGGTGGATGGGCGAGTCGGGCGGTCCGTGGTGCTGAACATCATGTCTGTGCGCGAGCGGGCCTTGGGCTCGACGGGCGCCGATTTGCGGGCACGGGCGGGACGCGCTTTGGACAAGGTCTTGCCTTCAGCTGCCAGCTTTTTGGGCGTATGCGGCTCAGATGGCTTGCGTCGGACGGGGGTGGTGTCTTCGTCGGGTGCGGCGGCAACATTGCCGGCCAGCGGGCGGAACAAGATCAGCATCTTGCCCAAATGGTGCACCGCCGCGCACGATAGCGTCTCGCAGATCGTCGCCAGCATGGCCTCGCGCTCGTTGCGGTCGCTGCCGCCGGCGCGTACCTTGATCAGCCCATGGGACGTCAAGGCGCGATCAATTTCTTTCAAGACCGCGTCGGTCAGCCCGTTGTCGCCGATCAGGACGACCGGGCTCAGCGGGTGGGCGGCCGAGCGCAATTCGCTGCGCTCGCGTGAGGTGAGTTCTAATATAGGCATGTGTGGAATTGTACGGTAATGGCCAAAAAGAAATTCTCTAAAGACTGGATCCACCAGCACATCAACGACCCTTATGTGAAGATGGCGCAACAAAAGGGCTATCGGGCGCGTGCTGCCTTTAAGCTAATCGAGATCCTCGACACGGAAAAGCTCATGCACCGTGGCGACGTGGTGGTCGACCTCGGGTCTGCGCCGGGCAGCTGGTCGCAGGTGGCGCGTGAGCGCCTGGCCGGCCCCGGCGGGGTGGTCGATGGTCGTATTATCGCGCTGGACTTCCTGCCGATGGAGCCCGTCGCGGGCGTCGAGTTCATCCTGGGGGATTTTCGTGACGACGCAGTCTTGAAACAGTTACAAGAAATCGTCGGCGGCCAACCGGTAGACCTTGTGATTTCCGACATGGCCCCCAACTTGTCTGGTGTGAGTTCTGCTGATTCCGCGCGCATTCAACATGTCTGCGAGTTGGCGATGGAGTTCGCCCGCAACCACCTCAAGCCTGATGGTGCGCTGATCGTCAAGGCTTTTCACGGCAGCGGTTTTTCGCAGATCGTGCAAACCTTCAAACAGCACTTCAAGCGCGTGGTGGAACGCAAACCAAAAGCTTCCCGGGACAAGTCCTCGGAGACCTTCCTGGTGGCGCGCGACCTGAAGCACTAATTTTTACCGTTGTATACAGCTACCCGTGGGACGGCCGGGCGGAATCGGCGCCGACAGGGTAGAATGAACTATTGACATACTTGTGACTGTGCCATATACGCGGGGGCACAGTTGCCGGTCGGAATCAAAGGGCAGGAGATCTACCTTGAACAACTCATTTTCTAAAGTCGCGGTCTGGATGGTGATCGCACTGGTCCTGTTCACGGTATTCAAACAGTTCGACGGTCGTGCTCAAACGCAAGATGGCGTGAGCTACACCCAGTTCATGGAGGATGCCAAGGCAGGCCGTATTCGCAAGGTAGATGTGCAGGCGGACGTTCTGTATGTCACCCCTGATACGGGCCGTTCGTACACCTTGACGTCGCCGGGCGACATCTGGATGGTGTCCGATTTGCTCAAGTACGGTGTCGACGTCTCGGGCAAGGCCCGCGAAGAACCCTCCTTACTCATGAGCATCTTCGTGTCGTGGTTCCCGATGCTGCTGCTGATTGGGGTCTGGGTGTTCTTTATGCGCCAGATGCAAGGCGGCGGCCGTGGCGGTGCGTTCAGCTTTGGCAAGTCGCGTGCACGCATGCTCGACGAAAACACGAACCAGATCACGTTTGCTGATGTGGCAGGCTGCGACGAGGCCAAAGAAGACGTTCAGGAACTGGTTGATTTCCTGCGTGACCCCAGCAGGTTCCAAAAGCTTGGCGGCCGTATCCCGCGTGGCGTCCTGATGGTGGGCTCGCCCGGTACCGGTAAAACCCTCTTGGCCAAAGCCATTGCCGGCGAAGCCAAAGTCCCGTTTTTCAGTATTTCGGGTTCGGATTTCGTTGAAATGTTCGTCGGTGTGGGTGCTGCCCGCGTGCGCGACATGTTCGAAAACGCGAAAAAGCAGTCGCCTTGCATTATCTTTATCGATGAAATCGATGCCGTGGGTCGCCAGCGCGGCGCCGGTCTGGGCGGCGGTAACGACGAGCGCGAGCAGACGCTGAACCAAATGCTGGTTGAAATGGACGGCTTTGAGTCGGGCCAGGGCGTGATCGTCATCGCTGCCACCAACCGTCCCGACGTGCTGGATCCCGCGTTGCTGCGTCCGGGTCGTTTCGACCGACAAGTCGTGGTGCCGCTGCCCGATATCCGTGGCCGCGAGCAGATTCTGCGTGTTCATATGCGTAAAGTGCCGCTGTCGACCAACATCGATGCCAACATCCTGGCGCGCGGTACACCTGGTTTCTCCGGCGCTGATCTGGCCAACCTGGTGAACGAAGCCGCCTTGTTCGCGGCGCGTCGCAATGGTCGCACCGTCGACATGACCGACTTCGAAAAAGCCAAAGACAAGATCATCATGGGCGCCGAGCGTCGTTCGATCGTCATGCCCGAAGAAGAGCGCAGAAACACGGCTTACCACGAGTCTGGCCATGCCATCGTGGCGCGTATGCTGCCCAAGACCGATCCTGTTCACAAGGTCACCATTATCCCGCGCGGTCGTGCGCTGGGCGTGACCATGCAGTTGCCTGAAGGCGACCGCTACAGCATGGACAAGGAGCGCCTGCTCAATACCATCGCTGTGTTGTTCGGTGGCCGTATTGCCGAAGAACTCTTCATGAATCAGATGACCACGGGCGCCTCGAACGACTTCGAACGCGCCACGGCGATCGCCCGCGACATCGTGACCCGCTACGGGATGACGGATGAGTTGGGCCCCATGGTCTATGCCGAGAACGAAGGCGAGGTCTTCCTGGGTCGTAGCGTGACCAAGACCACCCATATGTCCGAAGCCACCATGCAAAAGGTGGATTTCGAGATTCGCCGCATCATCGATGAGCAATACGGCGTGGCGCGCAAGATCCTCGAAGACAACCGCGATAAGGTCGAAGCCATGACCCGCGCGTTGCTCGAGTGGGAAACCATCGACGCCGATCAGATCTTGGATATCACGTCGGGTCGTCCTCCGCGTCCTCCCAAAACACCGCAAGGCCCGTCCGACACGGCCGACACGCCGCCGCCCACCGGGCTGGCAACGGACGGCAATGGCACACCGGCTGCGGTCTAAGCTGCTGTTTCAGGTCTCTGTCGTTTTATATGGGTGACACCTTCCTATGCGGGCGCTTCGAGTTTGATCTCGAGCGCCCGCTCGTCATGGGCATCGTCAATGTCACGCCCGATTCTTTTTCCGATGGTGGCGAACACGCCGATACGGACAGTGCGGTCAGTCATGCACGCCGCTTGATCGACCAGGGCGCGCATATCCTGGATCTGGGAGGCGAGTCCACGCGGCCGGGCGCTGCGCCCGTTTCGGTGCAGGATGAACTGGCGCGCCTGTTGCCGGTCATCGACGCATTGCGTGATAGTGGCGTGCCGTTATCCATTGACACTTTCAAACCCGAGGTCATGCGCGCCGTGCTGGATGCTGGCGCTGACATGATCAACGACATCTATGCATTTCGTCAGCCGGGAGCGATCGACGCCGTGGCGCAGTCGCGTTGCGGATTGTGTGTGATGCACATGCAGGGCGAGCCGGGCACCATGCAGCGGGCACCGGAATACACTGATCTGCTGGGTGAGGTCGATGTGTTTCTCGCCGACCGTGTGCAACAACTGCGCGCCGCCGGGGTCGATCCGCAGCGCATCGTGCTGGATCCAGGGTTTGGATTTGGCAAGACGGCAAGTCACAACTATCAACTATTGCGCGGGCTCTCCAGCCTGCGAGCCTCCGGTTATCCATTGCTGACCGGGTTGTCACGCAAGACCATGATAGGCGACGCTACCGGCAAACCCGTGGCGAATCGTCTAGCGGGCAGTATTGCCGGCGCGTTGGCTTGCGTGGCACGGGGGGCTTTTATCGTGCGTGTTCATGATGTTGCAGAGACGGTTGACGCACTCAAGGTCTGGCAAGCATCCGAGCAAGGAGCTATACAACTATGACGCAACGCAAGTATTTTGGAACCGATGGGGTGCGTGGCGAGGTGGGCGGCGAGGTTATCAACGCCGCTTTTGCTCTACGTCTGGGCTATGCGGCGGGACGCGTGTTGTTCCGTCGGCATACGGAACGCGGGCATAACCGCCCTCAAGTCATTATCGGTAAAGACACCCGTATCTCGGGCTATATGCTCGAGTCGGCACTCGAAGCCGGTCTATCCGCCGCAGGTATCGATGTGTTGCTGGCGGGCCCGGTGCCGACGCCGGCAGTGGCCTACCTGACCCGGGCCTTGCGTTTGGTGGCGGGTATCGTGATCAGCGCATCACATAATCCGTATCAAGACAACGGGATCAAGTTCTTCTCGGCGCAAGGGATGAAGCTGCCCGACGAAGTCGAGGCCGAGATCGAAGCCGCACTCGACGAGCCGCTGGACTGCGTGAGCTCCAAGGCATTGGGACGCGCGCGTCGCATGCAAGACTCAGGGGGGCGTTATATCGAATTCTGCAAAAGCACGTTTCCCAACGAGCTTGACCTCAATGGCCTGAAAATCGTCGTCGACGCCGCCCATGGCGCGGCCTATAACGTGGCTCCGCACGTGTTTCGTGAGCTGGGGGCTGATGTGCACGCCATTGGCGTCTCGCCCGATGGTTTCAACATTAACGACGGGGTCGGCGCCTTGCATCCCGAAGCGCTGGCCAAGGTCGTCAAGGCGCGCGGTGCTCACCTGGGTATTGCCCTGGACGGCGACGCCGACCGACTGCAGATGGTCGATGGCGAGGGGCGTGTCTATAACGGTGACGAACTGCTGTACGCCATCATCCGAGAGCGCATGACACAAGGGCCGGTCGACGGCGTGGTCGGTACGCTGATGACGAACTACGGGTTCGAATTGCAGATGCAACGCCTGGGTATCGGGTTCGAACGCGCCAAGGTCGGCGACCGCTACGTCCTGGAGCAAATGCAGGCGCGCGGCTGGCTGTACGGGGGCGAGAGCTCCGGGCACCTGCTGTGTCTGGATTGTCACACTACGGGCGACGGCATCATCGCCGCGCTACAGGTGTTGACAGCCTTGCAGCGCAGCGGCGAAAGCCTGGCCCAATGGATCAGCGAACTGCGCATGTATCCGCAAAAGATGATCAATGTGCCCTGGGTGCCCGGGACTGATTGGAAATCTCACGCCGGCCTGATGGCGGCGCAAAGTGCTGTGGAGGCCGAACTCGCCGGGCGTGGCCGGGTATTGATTCGTGCGTCGGGGACTGAACCCAAATTACGCTTGATGGTCGAAGCCGAAGACGCGGATCTGGCTCAGGCGAGCGCTGAAAAACTGGCGGCCAGCCTGAACTGATCGGTTCGGCGTACAACAGGCAGCATGTATGGGCCGGACCCCGCGGAACCGGCCCTTTTTTTGTTCCATCGTCGCGTTTATTGTGTTTAGATGCATTTTGTTTTTATTTCACACAATTTTGATCGGCGTAAACTTCATAGTCATGTCATTTTTTTGTCAGAAGCCTGACATATCCGGCCTCCACACTGTCTGCACATCAAGGAGTCCTGTGCAATGCTCGAACTAGCACGTATCGATGCCAGGCGTGAAAACGCCGAACCCTGGGTCGCAGGATCGGCCGGGCATGTCCTGGTCGTGGGCTTGGCGCGCACGGCCGACGAGGTCGAGCAGATCCAGCGCTTGAGATACTCGGTCTTTACCCAAGACATGGGGGTCGTTTTTCCCGATGCGCATGATGGCATCGAGCAAGACCGTTTTGATCCCTGGTGCGAACACCTAATGGTACGAGAGCTCGATACCGGCCGGGTCGTGGGGACATACCGTATCCTGACCCCTGAAAAGGCCCGCGAAGCGGGTGGCTACTATTCCGAATCCGAATTTGATCTGACTCCGCTCGGAACGTTGCGCAGTGAGTTGGTCGAGGTAGGGCGTTCATGTACCCACGCCGATCATCGCAGCGGCGCGGCGATCATGCTGTTGTGGTCCGGTTTGGCCGAGTTCATGCGACGTGGCGGTTATCGTTACATGCTGGGGTGTGCCAGCGTGAGTTTGCGCGACGACGGCGTCACTGCCGCCGAGGTCTGGCGCAATGTCTCGGGTAGTCTGCAAGACGCCAGCTTGCCCCGCGTCAAACCCCTGCATCGCTATCCGGTAGAGCGCCTGAACAGCACGCTGCCCGCTCGCGTACCGCCGCTCATCAAGGGCTATCTCAAGCTCGGCGCGCGTATCTGTGGCGAGCCCGCCTGGGATCCCGATTTCAATGCGGCCGATTTTCCGGTGCTGTTGGACATGACCTGCATGGATACCCGTTATCGGCGTCATTTCGGGTTGGACCCCGCGACTTCCGAGGTGCTTTGATTATGCGCCGGCTGCTCAAGCGATTGCGCATCCGGCTCATTCGCAAGGCCACGCGCTCATTTCGCCTAGAACTCAAGCAACTCGAAAGAGAAACCGACTTTTCGCCATTCTGACTCTTCGGCACGCAGAGTAAAGTCGCTGAGTGGATGCTTGGTCAACCAAGCCTGATTCCCCCGCACTACGATAGACTCGTCCCGTACCGACACGCTCAGGGGCAGTTGGGGGATATCGGTACGACGGCGCATCAGCAGCACCGCCAGACGCAGACACAAAATAGCAATCCACTGGCTGCGGTTGCGCACCATGGATTCGAGCTTGGTCAGTTTGCCTTGGTGTCCCAGCGTCAGTAACGCTAGCAACTGCTGATCGGCGCGGGAAAAGCCTGGCATGTCCGCATTGTCCAGCACATACGCCGTATGTTTGTAATAGGCGTTGTGAGCGATAGACAAACCCACTTCGTGCAGATTGGCTGCCCAGCCTAGCGCGTTACGCAGGTCGGCATGCTCTTTATCAGATGCGTAAATCGAATCAAAAAACGCGAGTGCCGCCTCACGTACACGCTGGGCCTGATTATTGTCGATGTGATAGCGCTTCATGAATTGATGTACCGACTCATCGCGCGTGTCATGCGCTGCGTCACGGCCCAGCAAATCGTACAGTACGCCCACCCGCAATGCACCGTCGCCGGTGTGCATGACTTCAATGCCCAGTTCGTCGAAGAGGGCGATCATGATCGCCAAACCGCCTGGAAGCACGTCGGCGCGATGCACTTTAATGCCCGGCAATTCATCGGGAATGACTTGGCCCGACTTGATGATGCGGTCTTTCAGTTTGCCCAGGCCTGCCCGGGTAATGCCGATATCGGAAAAGCCGCATTCGGTCAGGATGGCGTATAGGGCTTTGGCGGTACCCGAAGAGCCATAGGCTTCTTTCCAGCCCATTTTTCGATATTGCTTGGCGATGACTTCGATTTCGCGGCGAGCGGTCAGCTCGGCCTGCTTCATCTGGTGCGCATCAACGATCCTGTCGGGGAAAAAATCACGGCTATAACTGACGCATCCCATATAGAGGGATGACATTAACGCGGGCTCGAAATCCTTGCCGATGATGACTTCGGTCGACCCGCCGCCGATGTCGATGACCAGGCGTTTGTTGGTCGAAGGGGGCAGGGAGTGCACTACACCGGAAAAAATCAGTCGGGCTTCTTCGCGTCCGGCGATGACTTCGATAGGAAAACCCAGCGCCGCCTCCGCACGCGGCAGGAATTCCTCGGTATTGCGCGCGACGCGAAAGGTGTTCGTCGCCACCGCACGCACCCGACTGGGGTGAAAACTCTGCAAACGCTCGCCAAAGCGTTCCAGTACAGCGACGGCACGGTCGATGGCAGCGTCGTCCAGTCGTCGGTTCTGATCCAGTCCGGCCGCCAGCCGCACGGTTTCTTTCAGGGCGTCGACCTGGTAAATCTGTTGTCCGTTTTCGTCTTGGACAACTCGTCCGATAGACAGGCGAAAACTGTTCGAACCGAGGTCTACGGCTGCCAGGAGATGATCCATGCTGGAGGTCGTTAAGGCTGTAAGAAGCTGCAATTATAGAGAACGGAGATGAATGTGCCTGATCGGATCGCCAGAATCTCGGGTTTTGACGTACGCTAGCGGGCTATCACCATTTCGTCATGGAATGGTCACATTACTGTAGTAAAACGCAGCTTTTGCTCCTGAATCTTGGGATGGAACCCCGTATGTCCACATCGCTAGTTGAGTCCCCGTTTCTAAACCGTGAACTTTCTTTGCTGAAATTCAATGAACGGGTCTTGGCGATGGCGGAGCACCCGCAGGTCCCCTTGCTGGAGCGTTTGCGCTACGTCTGTATTGTCAGCTCGAATCTGGACGAATTCTTTGAAATTCGTATGTCCAGCCTGAAAGAGCAGTTGCGCCAGAACCCGACGCTGCACGGCGACGATGGCAGGACGCCCGGCGAAGCCTTTGACCGGGTACAGAATCACGCTCACAAACTGGTAGAGCGCCAATATAGTCTGCTGAACGACGAAATTTTGCCTCGTCTGGACGCCGAGGGGATTGCGTTGCTGCACGCGTCGGAATGGAATCCCGAGCAGCAGCAGTGGGCGCATGAAGTCTTCAAGCGCGACGTCATGCCGTTGCTGACGCCCATCGGCCTGGATCCCGCCCACCCGTTTCCCAGGGTCTACAACAAGAGTCTTAACTTTATCGTGGCCTTGTCAGGGGTGGACGCCTATGGCCGCCAAGCATCGATTGCCATTGTGCAGGCGCCGCGAGCATTGCCTCGTCTGATCAAAATGCCCGTCAAGCTGTCTGGCAAGCCCGAGGGATACGTGCTGCTGACCTCGCTGATGCGGGCGTTCGTGGGTGAGCTCTTTCCGGGGCTGGAAATGCTGGGTTGCTACCAGTGGCGGGTGACGCGCAACAGCGACCTGTTTGTCGACGAAGAAGAAGTTACCAATCTGCGCCAAGCCTTGCAGGGCGAGCTGTCGCAGCGCAACTTCGGGGCGGCGGTGCGTCTGGAGATTGACCGGTTGACGCCAGCAGACCTGGAAACCTACCTGCAGAATGAATTCTCGCTGGCTCCCGAAGACACTTATCGCGTCAATGGTCCGGTGAACCTGTCTCGCCTGATGCAACTGTGCAATGACGAGACGCGTCCTGATCTGCTATTTGAACCCTACCACGGCAGCATGCCGTCACCCTTTGACCGGGTCTCGGACAAGCCGGCCGAGTTGTTTGCGGCGGTCGCAAAGGCGGATCAACTGCTGCATCACCCGTATCAGTCATTCCAGCCGGTGATCGATTTTCTGACAGCGGCGGCGCTGGATCCGGACGTGATGGCGATCAAGCAAACTATTTACCGGACTGGCGAAGATTCCGAGTTGATGCAGATCCTGTTGGCGGCGGCACGGGCGGGCAAAGAAGTCACCGTCGTCGTGGAACTGATGGCGCGCTTTGACGAGCAGACCAACATTAACTGGGCCGCCCGTCTCGAAGAGGTGGGAGCACATGTCGTGTATGGCGTGGTTGCCCATAAAACGCACGCCAAAATGGCCTTGGTACTGCGTCGTGAAAAGGGCAAATTGCGCCGCTATGCTCACCTGGGCACAGGCAACTACCACCCGCGTACGGCCAGGCTGTATACCGATTTTGGCTTGCTTACGGCCGATCCCCGCTTGTGCGAAGACATGGACAAGGTTTTCGCGCAGTTGACGGGGCTGGGTGCGCGACGCACGTTGAAATCCCTCTTGCAGTCCCCCTTTACGATGCACGAGACCATGATCGGCTTGATTCAGGCCGAAATCCGCGCCGCCAAGGCGGGGCGGCGCGCCCGGATCATGGCGAAGATGAATTCCCTGCTCGAGAAACAGATCATCGCCGAGCTCTACAAGGCCAGTCAGGCCGGCGTCAAGGTCGATCTGCTGGTCCGGGGGGTATGCGCCCTGCGGGCGGGCGTGCCGGGCTTGTCGGAAAATATCCGGGTTCGGTCGATTATCGGGCGCTTTCTGGAGCATTCCCGGGTGTTCTATTTTTACGCCGACGGCGAAGAGCCCGTTTACCTGTCATCGGCCGACTGGATGGACCGCAATTTCTTCCGCCGCGTCGAAGTCGCGTTCCCGGTCACTGACAAGGCGCTGAAAAAGCGTGTCATCGACGAGGCGTTTACCTTTGCCTTGCGGGACAATCAGCTGGCCTGGGAACAGCAGACCGATGGCACATACACTCGGGTGCGCAATCGCCGGGCACCCTTTAATTTGCACGAATTCCTCATGGAGCGCCTGGGATGAGACCGCAGGGCTCGGCTGTCACATTTCTCGTATATGACTGTCATAGTCTTGTCATCTTGGCCTTCTAACATTCTTTCTGTCGATGATCGGACGGGCGGAAACAGCCCGCCGCGACCTCCTAAACGAACACAGAAGGAATTCGAATGTTCAACCGCGTATTTAAGCAAATTACCGTTGGCGTTGCCCTGGGCAGCGCCGTTTTCGCTGTGCAGGCGGCCAATGTAACCGGCGCCGGCGCCTCGTTCCCATACCCGGTGTATGCCAAGTGGGCCTCCGAATACAAGGCCGCGACTGACACGGCCGTCAACTACCAATCGATCGGTTCGGGCGGTGGTCAGCAACAGATCAAGGCCAAGACCGTTGATTTCGGTGCTTCGGACGATCCTTTGAAGGCCGACGACCTGGAAAAGAGCAATCTGCTGCAATTCCCGGCTGTGATCGGTGGCACCGTGCCCGTGATCAACGTCGACGGCATCAAGCCGGGCGAACTGAAGCTGTCGGGCGCCGTGCTGGCCGATATCTTCCTGGGCAAGATCAAGAAGTGGGACGACGCTGCCGTCAAGTCGCTGAACCCCGATCTGAAGCTGCCCTCGGCTGACATCATCGTGGTTCACCGCTCGGATGGTTCGGGCACGACCTTTGGCTGGACCAACTACCTGTCGAAAGTGTCGCCTGAATGGAAAGAAAAGGTCGGCGAAGGCAAGGCTGTCAAGTGGCCCACCGGCCAAGGTGGCAAGGGTAACGAAGGCGTTGCCGCCTACGTTGGCCAGCTGAAGAACTCGATCGGCTATGTTGAGTACGCCTACGCCAAGCAAAACAATCTGTCCTGGACCCAACTGCAGAACAAAGACGGCAAATTCGTGCAACCTGAGCAAACCGCTTTCGCGGCTGCCGCAGCTAACGCCGACTGGAAGAGTGCGCCTGGCATGGGCGTGGTGCTGACCAACGAACCGGGTGCTGACTCCTGGCCCGTGACGGCTGCCACCTTCATTCTGATGCAAAAGGTTCAAGACAAGCCCGAGCAAGGCCGTGCGGTTCTGGAATTCTTTGACTGGGCCTTCAAGAACGGCGACAAGACCGCCGCAGCGCTGGACTACGTGCCGCTGCCCGACAACGTGACGGACGCTATTCGCGCCAGCTGGAGCGAAATCAAGACGGCTGATGGCAAGCCGGTCTGGACCAAGTAAGCGTCTTAACGAGTAAGACCTAAACTGACGCGCGGACCTTATTGGCCCGCGCGTCAGTCTGCGCCGCCAGCCCTGTCTCTCCCTCAGCGTATTTCAAGGAAACCCTATCCATGAGCGCGGTATTGGATAATGGTGTGCCACGCCAGTCTCGACCGACGGATTCCGTCACTACCGGTACGCCTTCACCTATGAAGAAAAACAATAGCGCCCTGATGGATGTGTTCTTCAAGAATGCAACCCGGCTGTTCGCCTTTTTGGTGTTCATCCTGTTGGCAGCCATCATGCTGTCCCTTATTTATGGCAGTCGCGAAACGCTGGCCAAATACGGCCTGTCGTTCTTGTGGCAAAACGACTGGGATCCGGTCCAGCAGAACTACGGCGCGATCGTACCCATTGTCGGTACCTTGCTGACGTCGGCCATCGCCCTGATCATCGCCGTGCCGGTGTCCTTCGGTATCGCCATCTTTTTGACCGAATTGTCTCCGGCCTGGCTGCGTCGCCCGCTCGGCACAGCGATCGAAATGCTAGCCGCCATCCCGTCCATTATTTATGGGATGTGGGGCTTGTTTGTTTTCGTTCCGATTTTCCAGCAGTACGTGCAGCCGGGGTTGATCTCTGTGCTGGGTAGCATGCCCGTGATCGGCGGGATATTTGCTGGTCCGCCCTTCGGTATCGGTATTTTCACCGCCGGCCTGATCTTGTCCATCATGATCATCCCGTTCATCACCGCGGTGATGCGCGACGTGTTCGAGTTGGTGCCGACCCTGCTAAAAGAATCCGCCTACGGTCTGGGCAGCACGACTTGGGAAGTCATGTGGCGCGTGGTGCTGCCGTTCACTAAAACGGGGGTGATCGGCGGCGTTATGCTCGGGTTGGGTCGCGCATTAGGTGAGACCATGGCGGTGACGTTTGTCATCGGCAACGCCTTTCGGTATCCGGATTCCCTGTTCTCGCCGGGTAACTCCATTGCCTCGGCGCTGGCTAACGAATTCAACGAAGCGGGCGGCCTCCAAAAATCGGCGCTCCTGGAACTGGGTCTGATCCTGTTCCTGATTACCACTGTCGTGTTGGCACTGTCCAAGATCCTGCTGGTACGCGCTGTTGCCTCCGAAGGCAAAAAGACCTGATCGGCTCACCGGACGTTTACGGGAAGAAAAACATGGTTGAATCTCCAATCAACATGAGCAACGGCATTTATCGCCGTCGCAATCTGTTCAATAAGGTCATGCTGACCGTTTCATTGGGCACACTGATATTTGGGCTGTTCTGGTTATTCTGGATCATTCTGACCCTGCTGTTCAAGGGTGCGCCGGCTTTGTCGCTGACCCTGTTTACAGATATCACCCCTCCTCCAGGCGAGACGGGGGGACTGGTAAACGCCATTGTCGGCAGCGTCTTGATGGCTGTCGTGGGGACGATCATCGGCACGCCGATCGGCGTGCTGGCCGGCACCTATCTCGCCGAATACGGCCAGCGAGGTTGGTTGGCACCTGCAACACGCTTTCTGAACGACGTATTGCTGTCCGCCCCATCGATTATCATTGGCTTGTTCATCTACGCCGTCTACGTGGCGCAGGTCGGACACTATTCGGGCTGGGCCGGCGCGTTGGCCTTGTCCATCCTGGTGATTCCCGTGGTCGTGCGTACCACCGACACCATGCTGCTGTTGGTGCCCAATAGTTTGCGTGAGGCGACTGCGGCGCTGGGCTGTCCCAAATGGCGCATGATCACCCTGGTCTGCTACCGCGCTGCCAAGAGCGGCATCATCACCGGGATTTTATTGGCCATTGCCCGTATTTCGGGTGAAACCGCGCCGCTGCTGTTCACCGCGTTGTCGAATCAATTTATGTCGTGGGACATGAATGCGCCCATGTCCAACCTGCCGGTCGTGATCTATCAATACGCGGCCAGCCCGTTCCAGGATTGGAATGATCTGGCTTGGGCGGGCGCCACGCTGATTACCTTGTTGGTGCTGGGTATCAACATCATGGCTCGTAGTCTGTTCCGCAAATCGTGATTGCCACGCTGGCGCCCTGAGAGGCGCCGGCTACAGGAAAACTCATGGAAAATACTGTCACCGCTGGCCAAACTGCTGCTCCGGTTGCGCCCATCCTCAAATCCAAGCTTGAAGTCAAAGACCTGAATTTTTACTACGGCAAATTCCATGCGATCCGCAACGTGAACATGTCGATTCGTGAAAACAAGGTCACGGCGTTTATCGGCCCGTCGGGTTGTGGCAAGTCCACGTTGCTGCGTACCTTTAACCGGATGTTCGAGCTGTATCCTGGCCAGCGCGCCGAGGGTCAAATCATCCTCGACGGCGAAAATCTTCTGACTTCCAAGACCGATATCTCTTTGATTCGGGCCAAGGTCGGCATGGTCTTCCAAAAGCCCACGCCGTTTCCCATGAGCATCTACGACAACATCGCGTTTGGCGTAAAGCTGTTCGAGCGCTTGTCCAAGGGCGAGATGGACGAGCGTGTGGAGTGGGCGTTGTCCAAGGCCGCCTTGTGGAACGAAGTCAAGGACAAGCTCCATCAAAGCGGCAACAGTCTGTCAGGTGGTCAGCAGCAACGTTTGTGTATCGCCCGCGGCGTGGCGATCAAACCCGAAGTGCTGCTGCTAGACGAGCCTTGCTCCGCATTGGACCCGATCTCGACCGCCAAAATCGAAGAGCTGATTGCCGAGCTGAAAAGCGACTACACCGTCGTCATCGTGACCCACAACATGCAGCAAGCTGCGCGTTGTTCGGACTACACCGCCTACATGTACCTGGGCGAGTTGATGGAATACGGCGAGACCGATCAGATCTTTGTGAAACCGGCACGCAAGGAAACTGAAGACTACATCACCGGACGTTTCGGTTAAGCCTGTACTCCTCGCTGGGGTCGGTAAAAACAAGGGCCGGGCATCCTGTGGATGCCCGGCCCTTGTTTTGAGGTGTCAGGGGTCGGTTTGACCGCCTGGGGCAAGGCGATGCACACATCGCCTGCCCGCCCGTCGGAACGTGATCAGTACGTGACCGTCATCGTGGCGTAGTACGCGCGACCCGGTTCGTTGTAGGTGGCCGCGCCTGCCGAGGTGGCATTGCCCTCGCGGTATAACTGCTTGTCAAACAGGTTGCTGACGCCCACGCGGAAACGCAGATGGCTGTTCGGCTCGTAACCCACGCTCAGACCGACAAGGGCGTAGGGGCTGACGGTCTGACGACCTTCACCGATGATCTCTTCGCCCGTACGCACGTTGGTGTCAGGACCCTTTTGCTTACCGTAGTACGTCACGTTCGCCTGGAACGACCATTCGGGGGTATAGAACCAGTCCAGCGTACTGTTGATGGTGTACTCGGGAATGATACTCAGCGGTTCGCCCGTGTCCTTGTTCTTGGATTGCAGCATGTACGTGAAATTGGTGTTCCAGTCCAGCGTCGGGCTCAACGGGATGAACAGATTGCCTTCGATGCCTTCGACGATGGCCTTGCCGCTGTTGGTCCATTGCAGCACGCGCGCGCCATTGCCCAGGCGATAAACATATTCCGTGTCGGCAACGATCTTGTTCTTGTAATCGTTGCGAAAATACGCCGCGCTGGTGCGCCAGGTGCCCGGGTCGTACTCGAAGCCGATTTCCTTGTTGATGCTGATTTCCGGCTTCAGGTTATCGTTACCCACCAGGTAGCAACCGCCCGAATTGGGCTCCACGGCGTTGCAGCCGTTGCCTCGGCTATATAGCAGGTAGTTGGGGTTCGACTGATACAGGTTGGGCGCCTTGTAGGCGCGGGCAATCCCCCCTTTCAGGCGCAACGTATCGGTGGCCTTGAAGGACATGTTCAGGCTGGGACTCAGGTTGCCGCCATACTCACTGTTGTGGTCGTAACGCAGGCCCGGGGTCAGGATCGTGCGCATGCCCGCCTGAATATTGTCCTCGACAAAGAGGGCATAGCTGTCCTGGCTCGTTTTGCTTGCACGGCCATCCGTTGGGGTTCCGTCGATGCCAGTGCCCGTGGTGCCGGTGTCATAGGTCTGGCGCAATCCCGACGGATCGTCCAGCGATTCATGCAGGTATTCCACGCCCATGGTGGCGACCTGTTGCCAGCCCAGCGTAAAGGGAATGCTGGCTTCACTCGTGGCCCGCAGCGAACGCAGGCGCGCGGTATCGCGACCCAGGTCCGTGGGTGCGCCCTCGGGGCCACCAGCCAACCCTTCTGCCTGGCGGGCGTTACGCGTGTACTCGTACGACAAGCCCGAGCGGGATGTGCCCCAGTCGTAGTTGCCCCGATGTGTCAGGCCAAAGTTCTCGCGGTACATGGCGTTGGTCTCTTTGCCATACAGGCTGTCCGAGAACGCGTTGTTCGCGTTGTTCATGGTGTCGCCCGCAAACAGGTTGCCCTGGCGGCTATAGCCCATTTCGAATTCCAACGTATTGCGCGTGTCGGGACGCCAGGCGAATAGCGCGTTGATGTCCTGATTGATGACCCCTTCGCGACCGGCGGTCGTGGACACACCATTTTCATCGAGGGCGGCATGGTCCGCGTTAATGTCTCGGGAGTCAGGGTTGGTCTTGCTGTAGTTGGCGTAGACACGCATGCTTAGCGTGTCGGAGATCGGTGTCGACAGGCGCGCATTGACGCGATTCGTGTTGCCTTCGTCGCTGTCTTGCGGCTGATTGATGTAGTACGTCGCCGATGCGGTCGGCTTGTCGCTGGGTTGCTTGGTGATGATGTTCACCACGCCACCCATGGCGCCCGAGCCATAACGGGCTGCGGCCGGGCCGCGGATCACTTCAATACGTTCGACTTCTTCGGCCGGTACCCAGTTGGTGTCACCGCGCGTGTCGCGATCGCCGTTCCAGCCATAGCGCACCGCGTTGCGCGATTCGACGGGCTTGCCGTCAATCAGGATCAGGGTGTTCTCCGGGCCCATGCCGCGGATGTCGATCTGGCGGCTATTGCCGCGAGCACCGCTGGCGCTGTTGCCAGTCAGGTTGACGCCCGGTTCGCGGCGGATGATGTCCGATAAATCATTGGACGGCGGGCGGCGCTGGATCTCTTCAGCGGTGATCACCGACACGCCCAGCGATTCTTTGACCTCCTCTTCGGCCGTCCCGAGGACTTCGACGGCGGACAACTCCTGCACGATCGCGGGATCGTTAGGCAGTGGAGCGTCTGCCTGGCTTTGGGCGAGGGCGGTGCCAGACAAGGCAAGAGTGATCAGAGCGCCTAAATACTGGCGCTTGAACGGGGGCGTAGACATGCCGGATTCTCCGAGTGCGCAATAAATAGCGCGCCACCGGTTGCATATAGTGACGCGCTGAATATGAGTTATTGGGAATGATTTACAATAGCATTCCGCTGACAGGATTATGTCAGCGAAGCTTTGGCCCAAACTTTGCTTGCACACTCGTTTTTTTTGCTAAATCCTCATTTTTCTTGATTTCTAGCCATGACCTCGGTACCGCTCGGCCGTAACGCTTGCCTTCAGAGTGACGCTGCGCCTTTGCTGGATGAACTCGCCTTGCAGCAACGCGCATGCCGTAGCGCGGAGAATTACGCTGTCGTGGCACCTCGTGCCAATCAGCCCGTGTTTGAGGGGCTCGTGGATACGGTGCGGTTGGCGGAGGGGTTGAGTCTGCATCGTGTGGATGCGCGCGATTTGCTCGGTGTTGCTATCCATGCGGATTTACAACCCGGCTTGCGTATTGCGTTGACCGTGGGTGGCAAGGCTGATGTGAGTTATGGCGGCTATCGACTGCTGTTGGGCCCCCGGCCCGGCGGGCGGGCATACGGGGCCATGGTGGCATTGACCGAGTCCACGCCGTTTATGCGGCAGTCCCGTCGCGGAGATATCGAACGCAGCGTTTGCCTGACGCTTAGCGAGTCGTGGTTGCGGCAGCGCCTGGGTGACGCGTTACCTTCGTGCCTGGCCTTTGCGCGTCAACATTTGTCCGTCTATCCCTGGACGGCGCCCGCACAAACGGTCGCATTGGTTCAGCAGATGCTGACCCCGCCCGAACTCGATGAGGCGTTGTGGCGCATGTATCTGGAGTCGCGCTCGCTAGATTTTGTCATTCAGGCATTGACCAGCCTGAGCGGTGCCGTACTGGCGCCTGGCGCCAACGGATTACGTCGGCGCGAGCGCACGCGCATGGAACAAGTGCGCGATCTGCTGGAGAGCGGCCAGGCCGATGAGATGAGCCTGGTGGACATTGCGCGCCATGCGTGCGTCAGCGTCAACACGCTGCAGCGCCATTTCCGGGCCGTTTGGGGCAAGACGGTATTTGCCTATCTGCGTGACGCGCGTCTGGCCCGAGCGCGGATGGCACTCGAGCGCGACGCGATCAGCGTGACACAAGCGGCATTGATGGCGGGCTATTCCAGCCCGGCGAACTTTGCCACGGCGTTCCGGCAGCAGTACGGCATACCGCCGGGACACGCGGGGCGCCGGCGGGCGACGGATTAGCCGGCGACGCGAAAGCGCTCGGCGTCGTCCATGAAGGTTTTTTCACCAAATCCGCCTTCGTTCGAGCCAAAGGGCATCTGCGCACGCAGTTTCCAACTGGCCGGGACGTTCCATTCGGCGGCGACGGCGGCGTCGATCAGCGGATTGTAGTGTTGCAGGCTGGCGCCGACGTCATTCGTGGCGAGCGCTGTCCATACTGCCAACTGGGCCATGCCACTCGCTTGTTCCGACCAGACCGGAAAATTGTCGGCGTACAGCGCGAATTTTTCTTGCAGGCTGCGCACGACGTCCTGATCTTCGTAGAACAAGACCGTACCTACTCCGGCGGCGAAGCTATTGAGCTTGGCTTCGGTGTTTTCAAAGCCCTCGGCGGGCGCAACCTTACGCACTTCATCGATCGCGATTTGCCACACTTTCTGACTTTCGGCGCCAAACAGAATGACCGCTCGCGAGCTCTGTGAGTTAAACGAGGAGGGGGTCTGTTTGATCGCTGCCTGGATCAGGGCGGTCAGTTCTTCTGGCGAGGCGGACAGATTCCGGCCCAACGCATATTGCGTGCGGCGTTGTTTCAGCGTATCGATAAAAGCGTGGTTCATGAGTATGGCTTCCGATGAGTAGATAGATGGATTCAAGTACGAGGAAATTCTACTGTTGCATTGCATCAAAGTCACCGATTCAGGGCCCGAAAAGTGCCTTTTCGGGCGGAACAGATTGTTCTGTTTATGGTGTTAATCGTTTGTTTTTAGTTCTAAATAAAACGATATCGGCCGTGGGCTTCCCGTAAAATGGCGCCTGATATGGACAAAATGCGACTCGACAAATGGCTGTGGGCGGCGCGCTTTTACAAGACCCGCAGCTTGGCCTCTCAGGAAATTGGCAAAGGGCGGGTCCTGGTCAATGACCAGACCGCCAAGCCGGCACGCGAGATCACCGTGGGTGATCGGGTGAGCGTGCGCAAAGAAGACCCGTCTATTCAGGTACAGGTACGAGCCGTCAGCGCTGTTCGCGGCCCCGCGCCCGTGGCGCGCTTGCTGTACGAGGAAACTCCCGAAAGCATTGCCGCGCGCGAACGGGCGGTGGAAATGCGCCGTCTGGCGCCCGAGCCCGCGCAGGACATCGCAGCGGGCCGCCCCACCAAACGTGATCGCCGCCTGATTGATCAGATGCGTGGCAAATAAAGCGCAGGGGCAAAAGACCGTTTGACCAAAAAGTTTAAGTAATGGCCCGGATCGGAGCGCCGGTTATGGTAGCATTCGAATCCCTGACGAGAACGGCTCTTTTTTCGGCGGTTTATGGTCAGGCACAAGCAGTACATTTCGGGGCGTAGCGCAGCCTGGTAGCGCATCTGCTTTGGGAGCAGAGGGTCGCGAGTTCGAATCCCGCCGCCCCGACCAATGAAAGCAAAGGGCTTACAGATTTCGGTCTGTAGGCCTTTTTTATTTATTTGTGGATGGCGATGCAGATGTCGTGCTCGCGCAGATGTTTGCCTCGTCGTGGCCACTGCCAGGCGCAGGTAAAAATCGGCTTTGCGTATTTGATCACGATGCCGCCTCGGCAATGCTGGCGATGAACGCCTTGGCGGCGTCTGGCATGATGCGTCCCGCCAGCGTCTGTACTTCGAAGTGACGTTCGTTCATTTCGCGGTCTCGTAGCGGCACCGCGACGATCCTGCCCCATCGAAGCCGGTCTCGGATCGCCAGTTCGCCACAGAAGGCGATGCCACCGCCGACGCTGGCAAAACCGACCAGCGCGTCGATGCTGCGGCTGGTGAAGGCCGGTTCGCAATGCAGTTGCTGACGGCTACAGCTGATGTCGATCAGTTGGCGCAGCGTGGAATCGGGGCTGGGCAGAGCCAGGGGATGGGCGATCAGCTGGCGCAGCGACAGGTCGCGTCGACCTGCCAGCGAATGATCGACGGCAAGTATCGCCCGGACCGGCGCCGGGACGCGGACTTCTACCCGAATGTCCCGCTGCGACGTCAGGCTGAGTGTCACGCCGATGTCGGCCGAACCGTCGCGGATCCGCTGAGGGATCTCTTGTTGCGAACACACGTCGAGCGAAAAGCGGATGCCCGAAAAATGATGTCGGAACCGGGCGATGGCAGCGGGGACGAATTCCGACGCATAGCCTTCCGTGCTGACGATGCGCACATGGCCATGTCGCAGGCCGCGCAGCGCCAGGATGTCTCCTGCCACGCGTTCGACGTCCTGCTGCATGTGCTTGGCGTGCGCGGCCAGCAGTTCGCCGGCGGCATTAGGCGTCATGCCTCGGGCTTGTCGTTCGAACAACAGCGTATCGAGCTCGCGCTCCATCCGGGCGATCTGGCGGCTCACGGCCGATGGGGCGACGTCCAGGCGAGCCGCGGCCGCGCTGACCGAGCCGGTGCGCACCACTTCTAAAAAGTAGCGTAGCGAGATTTCCTGCAGGACGCGGAGATTCATGGTGGGCGTATAGGTTTGCGGAAAACGCAACGAAGCATTCTATTCGTTGATATTGCTAGAAAGCGAGGACGAAGTCTAGGATGTGGGCATTTCGTGCGCCGACGGTGATTACCACAGCCATGTTTCGATGCAACGATTCCTGAGCCGCGGGNGNGTCTCGCGGCCGGTTCCCAGGCGCCGCCAGACGCGCCCGTTTTCCACCATCTCACATTGAGCACCGCCATGAAAACCTCGTTTCTTGCAGTCAGTCTCGCCCTTGCCAGCGCTGTCGGTGTTGTTGCTCCCACTGCGGCCCAAGACGCCTATCCCAGCCGCCCGTTGACGCTGGTCGTGCCCTTTCCGCCAGGAGGAGCTACGGATGTGCTGGGCCGCATGGTGGCGCAGAAGCTGGGGCAGGAGTTGGGCGGCACGGTAGTGGTGGAAAACCGCGCCGGCGCGGGCACGGTGATCGGCGCCAGCTTCGTCGCCAAGGCTGCGCCGGACGGCTATACGCTGCTGGTCAGTTCGGGCACCACCTTTACGGTGAATCCGGCGATCCGGAGCAACCTGCCGTATGACCCCGTCAAGAGCTTCGAACCCATCGGCATCGTGGCCCGCACCGGGCTGGCGCTGCTGGCCAATCCCAAGGTGCCGGTCAAGGACCTGAAGGAGTTCGTGGCCTATGCCAACGATCCCGCGAACAACCAGCCGCCCTATGGCTCCTTCGGCACCGGCACCACGGCGCACTTCGTGGGCGAAGCCTTCATGGCGGCCGCGAAGCTGAAGATGACGCACGTACCCTACAAGGGCAGTTCGCCCGCGATGACCGACCTGATTGGTGGCCAGATTCCGTTCTCGGTGGACACGGTGGCCGCCGCGCTGCCGCAGAGCAAGCAGGGCAAGGTGCGCGTGCTGGCCGTTTCCAGCCCCAAGCGCTCGGGTTTCCTGCCGGATGTGCCGACGTTCGCCGAGCAGGGCTATCCCTCGGTAGCGATGGATACGTGGCTGATGGTGGCCGCGCCGCGCGGCCTGCCGGCCCATGTAAAGAGCCGGCTGGAGCAGGCGCTGCGCGCCACCGTCGAATCGCCCGAAGTGAAGAAGAGCCTGGAAGCCCAGGGCTTCGAGGCGGCCTTTACGAGCGCCGCCGACGGCGAGGCGCTGATCCAGCAGGAATTGCCGCTGATGAGAGAGGTCGCGCAGCGCGCGAATATCAAGATCGATTGAAGGAAAGGAGAACGACGATGGCATTGGACGACACCCTGGTATCCCTGACGGCCGTGGAGTTGCGGCGCATGATAGGCGCGCGGCAGCTTTCGCCGGTGGAGTTGCTGGAGGCCTGCATCGCACGTATCGATGCCGTCAATCCGTATGTGAACGCGGTGACTGCCACTGCCTACGAGCGAGCCAGGGCAGAGGCGCGAGCCGCGGAACGCGCCGTGATGGCGGGCGAGCCGCTCGGGTTGCTGCATGGTTTGCCGATGGGCGTGAAGGACCTGGAGCCCACGGCCGGCGTGCTGACGACCTACGGCTCGGCGCTGTATCGCGGCTACGTGCCCGAAGAGGATGTCGAGCTGGTGGCGCGCCTGCGGCGTGCCGGGGCCATCGTTACCGCCAAGACCAACGTGCCGGAGATGGGCGCGGGCGCCAATTCACGCAATACGGTGTGGGGCGCAACAGGAAATCCTTTCGACCCCAACCTGAACGCCGGCGGCTCGTCGGGGGGCTCCGCCGCCGCTCTGGCCTGCGACATGCTGCCCATATGTACCGGGTCCGACACTGGCGGTTCGCTACGCATCCCCGCATCCAAGTGCGGCGTGGTGGGCTTCCGGCCGTCGCCTGGTATCGTGCCCAGTGCGCGCAAGCCGTTGGGCTGGACACCGATCTCCGTGGTCGGGCCGATGGGACGCACGGTGGCGGACGCTTGCCTGCAGATGGCCGCGTCGGCCGGGCCGCATGCCGGCGATCCTCTCAGCTATCCGCTGGATCCGCTGCAGTTCCTGCATCCGGGCGTAGCGGACTTGGGGTCGCTGCGGGTGGCCTACACCGAAGACTTTGGTTGCTGCGCCGTGGATGATGGCATTCGTACCGTGTTCAAGGAGAAGATCGCCGCTATGCGGCATCTGTTCGCGGCTTGCGATCCGATCGAGCTGGACCTGGGCGACGCCCATCGCTGCTTTGACGTGCTGCGGGCGGAGGCTTTCGTGGCGGGCATGCGCGATGCCTACGAAAAGGATCCTTCAAGCTTGGGGCCCAACACCCGGGCCAATTTCGAAATGGGCGCGGCCATGAGCCTGAAGGACTGCGCCTGGGCGCAGGCTGAGCAGACCCGCCTGATCAAGCGCTTCCAGCGTGCCTATGACGACTACGACCTGATTCTCTCGCCTACCACGCCGGTCTCGCCATTCCCCTGGACGCAGTTGTATGCCGACACTATCAACGGCGTCGCGCAGGAGAACTACTACCGCTGGCTGGCGCTCACGTACGTTGTCACGCTGACGACGCATCCGGCGTTGACACTGCCCTGCGGGCGCGATGCGCAGGGCAAGCCTTTCGGCCTGCAAATCGTGGGGTGCTTCCGGGGCGACCGGGACGTGCTGGCGGCGGCCCAGGCGATGGAGCAGGCCTTTGCCGGTATAGAAGCCCTGCGGCGTCCGCGCCCGGATCTGGCCGCCCTGCGAGCGGCGGAACCTGCCTTGACCTCTATCGTGACCACCCCGCCGCAATGGCAGGGCAGCGGTCGGGCGGGGATGGTGTCGGCCGTGTAGCAGGCGTCGGTTTGTTGCACCCGGGTCGCGCACTGCGGTGTTTCGCAATTTATTCTCACACCGCGAGTACCCTGCCGGGCGCTTCAGAGCGGTTAGTCAGATTGCTCCCTCACTCAGCTTCGATGCCTGCTGTCTTTATGATTTGTCCCCAGCGTTCCAGTTCGGACAACTGAAAAGCTTGCAATTGTTCGGGCGTCGATAGTTCGACTTCCATTCCCGCCTGCTCTACAACCTGGCGTACGGAAGGCTTTTCCAATGCGTGCTTTACCAGTTCGTTCAGGCGCTTGATGACGGGCTCGGGCGTGTTCGCCGGTGCGTATAACGCGTTCCAGAACCCGAACTCGTAGCCTGGCAGCGAGTCCGCGATGACAGGCACCTCGGGAACGAGGGCCAAGCTTGTCGGGCTGCTGACGCCCAACGCTCGCAACTTCTCGCCTTTCACTTGCGGCAGGCTTGTGGCTAGATCAACGATCATCAGATCGGTTTGTCCCGCTACCAAGTCCAGAACCGCAGGCGGATTGGCCCTATAGGGCACATAGTTGAAACGCGTGCCGGTCATTTGTTGGAAGAGTTCTGTGGCGACGCGGGCCGACGAGCTGCCCGAACCGTAGTTCAGCTTGCCCGGCTCTTTTTTGGCCAGTGCTATCAGCTCCGCCATGGTGTTGGCCTTGACCTGGGGGTTAACGACGAGAAGCTGGTACCCCTTGGTCAACATCGAGACTGGCGCAAAGTCCTTCATGGGGTCATAAGAGAGCTTCTTCATTAAGTGCGGATTGGCCGACTGCGTGGTGTTCGTCGTGATGAAGACCGTATAGCCGTCCGGCTGCGAACGCGCTACATACTGGGCCGCGATGCTACCGAATGCGCCCGCGCGATTTTCCACCACGACCGCTTCTCCGGTCTCTTGAGTTATTTCCTGAGCGATGGCGCGAGCTAGCCCATCTGTAGCGCTGCCGGCGGACGAACCCACCACAATGTTGATGGGCTGAGTGGGAAAGCTCTCGGCGTGTACGGTAGCAGCAAGCGCGAGGCAGGTGGCGAGACCCAGGAGGGGGCGACGAATAAGCATAATTTGTCTCGATTTTTTGTAGAAAAAATAAATAAGCGATAGCTGATTACGAGACCAGCGACCATCCTTGCATTAGGGCGTCAAGTTGATGGCGCTGTGCATCTTGCAGCGGCCAAGCCGACGGCGCACGGGTGGCGCCGCAGTCATTACCCATGATCTGAAGCGCGGTCTTGACGACGGTGACGTTAGTTCCGTTATTTTCTTGCGCACGCAATTCTTCGAAAGGCAGCATTTCCTCGATGAGGCGCATGGCTTGGCCGTAGTCGGACTTCTCCAGCGCGTTGTAGATGGCTACAGAGCGTTCCGGCATGACGTTGATCAGCCCAGACGTGAACCCTCGCGCACCTACCGCGCACAATGGCGGCGCCCATACTTCAGCCAGGCCACCCACCCAGGCAAGCCCGAGGTCAGCGGTGCGGCGTATGGCTTCGGCGAGAATCAGCGGGGTTGGCGAGGCCCATTTCACACCGATAACTTCTGGAATACGGCACAGTTCCTCTACCGCGGCCAGGCCGATGTTCTCGTTGCGAAGATAGAGCACCAGCGGTAGGCCCTCGGCTGCGTCGGCAATCTGACGCACGTAGCGCACCACGCCGCGAGGGGCGACAAAGGGATCCGGCGGCTGGTGCACCATCAATGCATCCGCGCCCGCTTTACGAGAGGCGCGAGCCAACGAGCAGGCCTCATGCACGCTGCGGCCAACGCCGGCAAGCAACGGCACCCGGCGATCGACGGTCTCGGCAGCGATGTTGACCATCTGCTCGGCCTCTATTGCCTGCAGGCCATAAAATTCACTGGTGTTGCCGTTGGCGACTAAGACATGTACGCCCGCTTCGACGGCCCGATCCACAATAGGTTTTAGCGGCGCCCCAATGATGCGGTCGTCAGCGTCGAAAGGTGTTACCAAAATACCCGAAATGCCGTTCAGGGCCGTGCGTAACGCGGCACCTTGAAAATGGCTCATGCTTCTCTCCAGAGGAACGAGTGTCAGAACCTGCTACTCTAAAAGTCGCTTAAGCTCGCGTCCAATCCGAACATAGAATCACGCAATTCAAAATCCGCATCGCCATGTTTCAACTGACCCATCTCCGCTGTTTCGTTGCGGTCGCTACCGAATTACATTTTGGACGAGCGGCCAAACTTCTGAACATGACCCAGCCACCGCTGACTCGGCAAATTCAACTCTTGGAGCATGAGTTGGGTGTCACGCTCTTGGAGCGTGCTGGTGGAACAGTTCGGTTGACACATGCCGGGACCGTGTTTCAACGGGAAGCCGAGGACATCCTGCGACGCAGCCAGGCAGCCACTCTCGCCGCCCGTCGTGCGCTGCGTGCAGACGCCGGTAGTGTGACCGTCGGCTTCATTCCGGCGGCGTGTTTTACGCTGCTGCCACGGTTATTCAGTGCGATCAAATCTGCGCTACCGTGCATCCATGTTCTTTTGCGAGAGATGCAGACTGCGGACCAAATTGAGGCCATTGGCGCGGACCGCATCGAACTAGGGATAGTCCGACCATTTGCCCCACGCAGCTTCACGGACAGCAGCGTACTGATCCGTGAGCCTTTTGTTCTCGCATTACACCGTCATCATCCATTTGCACAAGCAAAAACGGTTCCCCTCGCGTCCCTGGAAGGCCAGCCCTTCATCGAGTTTTGCCCTTCTGAGTCTCGTTACCTGTACGAGGTGGTTGCTGGACGCTTGCGCACTCAAGGCGTGGTGCCGCTGACCGTACAGATATTGAGTCATACGCACTCCATCCTCTCGCTGGTAGATGCCGGAATAGGGTTGGCTCTCGTTCCACAGTCCTCAATGCGGTTAGGGTATCAAGATGTTGTTTTCAGGCCATTGGACGACGCCACGGGGCTCACTGTGGAGCTCCACTTAGCGTGGCGGGCTGGCTCACAGCATCCCGTAACGAATGAGCTTCGGTCAGTGATTCAAGGTACGTTTCACGTCGACTGACGATCAGATTTGTCACGGTCGCCGCGAAGAACAATCGTGCTTTGGGTGCCGGGACCGATTCGACGACGAGGCACAACTGTTGCGCACGCCATACGACAACGAAAAATTAAGATGGCTCACCGAGCGGCTAAGTGTCGCGAATCGCGCGGCATGGGACTTGCTAGCGTCCGATGCTCTGATGAACCTACCGTCCTATTATCTGTGCCGAACCATTCCGAAACTGATCGATCGTCCCTATCCACCCGATTTTTGAGATCGGCGGAGAAATGTCGAACGATCATCGAGGCTGACGCCGTTCGGCTGTCTTTGCAGACGGTCGTTGCGGTGGTGCTCGTTTATGTGTGGATGCGATGGCAGGCGCTGCCCGAGATCGCCTGGGGTGCGTTCTCAGCGCTATTCGTTGTGCGAGCCAGCGTCGAAGGAACCATCGGAGAAGCCTCGGCACGTATTCTTGGTGCTTTGATCGGGGTGGTGCTCGGTGTGTCCCTGGTACTCGTGGCTAATGCCGCCGGGGTTGGCCCGACATGGCGTATCACGGCAGGCGTAGGGGCAGCAGCCTATCTGTCGATGCGGTGGCCCATGCTGAGCTACAGTCTGGTCACGGTTACCATATTGACCGTGATGCCTGACAACGACATTTTGGGCGGTGCTATTCACAAGGGCGTAGCCATTCTCATCGGATCTGCCTCGGGCATTCTGGCCGCCGCCGCCGTTCTGCCGCTGTCGGCCCGGCGCAGCGTACGCATGAACCTGGCGGCGTCAATCGAGGCCTATGGCGAAATGCTCGTCGACTGGGTGTCCACATTCAACGACGCACGTGAGCATCCGCCGCTGCACGAGCCTCCGGTTATGAAGCGGACACGTGGACAGGCGCGCGACATGGCCGCGCAAGCGTGTTCTTTCCCGCTGGACATGGTGTATTCACATGCGTCGGTTGATCGCTTGCAGAATCGGATTGAAAGCCTTTGGCGTACCGCGCCGCTGATGGAGCGAACGGGAAACTTCGTGCTCTCGCACCGTCTTTGTGCTTGCCTCAGTCCTGCGCTGGAGGAAGTGGCGCAGGCGCTCAAGCAGCAGCTCGGCGACTTGGCGGACGCGCTGCGAAAGCGGGATGCTGCGCCATCGCGTCACAGACTGGACGCCTCTCTGAAGGGGTTGGACGACGCTATTGAAGAAGCCGTGCGCACTAGGGGCTGTGATGCGTCCGAAAGGGACGCGATCGGCGTGATTCGCTGGGTATGGCACGAGGTAGCACGGGAAGTGCACGCGCTGGACGACTACCTGAATCAAGGTCGCACCGGTTCTGGTCCGGCACGGTAAAGGCGTAGCGGGCGTGAGGGGCACATCGCGTATAACCTCCCCCGACGTCCTATTTCGTTGGTCCCGTGACCAGCAAGCCTACGGCTGTAGGCCGCTTTGACGCGCTAAGAAGTGCTCCACGATTGCGCACAAAGCGAATTCGGCGCTCGCCTCGCGGATGCGGTTGCGGTCGCCGCTGAAGCGTTTTGTCGCCGTGTATACAGTAGGGTGGGCATCGGCAGGTCCATTTTTAAAAACCCACGCATAGCACTGCGTGCCGCTTGGAACGCTGCCGTCTGTGTCATCGGTAACTCCCGTATTCGCAACGGCGACATTGGCAGGGCTTTTACGAGCCGCGCCAAGTGCCATCTCGCGTGCCACGGCTTCGCTAGTCAGATTATGGGCCGCTAGCGTCGACTGAGGCACGCCGAGACAGCGTTTCTTTGCATCGACGGAGTACACGACGAATGCACAGTCCAATAGGCTGCCCGCACCAGGTACGTCGGCGAGCGTCGCGGATATCAGACCAGCGGTGCATGACTCGGCCGTCACCAGCGTCAGATTGTGCTCACGCATGAATGTAGCGACTTGTTCGATGGCGTTCATCTGGGTTCTCCCATGTGTGGTACGCAGCCAGCAAGTTTCGGACCTACGGCGCGTGGCGTTGCGCGAGGCGGCAGGCGCCGGTCAGGCTTGGGTCGGGTACACTTTTTTCCTTCGTAACAATCAAGCGCCGATATTCAACGCGCATTTTTGGGGTCCGCCATGTTGTCGTTCAAATTTAAGTCGATCTCTTTTGGAAAACCAGTGGCGCTTGTCATGGGGTCGGTCTTGGCGATGGGTGCGGGGCTAGCCTGCGCGCAACAGAATTCCGCCGCGCTGGTTGGATTCAGCGGTCAGATGCACGCTGCCGCCGAATTTTGCGGGGATTACACCGCGACTCAGCTCGACGAAATGAAAGCCCAACAAAAGGCCACGTCCGCCGGCATGGGGGTTGCCTCGGCCGAGTTCGATACCGTTTTTTCCTCGGCCTACGACGGTGCCAAAAAGAAACTCGCTCAACTCAGCGCCGCAGAGAAGGAAAAGACCTGCGCGGAATTGAAAGCGATGTCCGCGGCTCGATAGCCGTCTTGGCGGGGGCCGAAGGCTCCCCCGGGGAATCCTGTCCCGAGGGGCCCGGATTTCCCCTATTTGTTGTCCTCCAGCTCAGGTGTCTGACTGGTCATTTCAAAATCGACCGGCGGCTTGTGCTAATCTGCTTTTTGCCAGACGCGTAGCATTACCCCCGCGCGCGATCCGGTGGCAGTCAAGTGCGCGGTTACCTCCTGCATTTGGCTTTTGCAAAGCAAGAACGCAAGACACAATCAAGCGTGGAGACAAACATCATGAGCCAGTATGGCCCACTAAAACTGCATGTCCCCGAGCCCACCGGGCGTCCGGGTTGCAAGACTGATTTCTCGTACCTGTCCCTTTCGCCTGCCGGCGAAGTCCCCAAACCCCCTATTGATGTGACCGCTATCGATACCGGCGATCTGGCGTATCGGCTGGTACGCGTGATCGACGACGAAGGGCAGGCGCGTGGTCCCTGGGCGCCGCAGTTGGACGCCGACACGTTGCATGCCGGGATGCGCGCGATGTTGAAGACGCGCATTTTCGACGCCCGCATGCTGACGGCACAGCGGCAAAAGAAGATCTCCTTCTATATGCAAAGCCTGGGCGAAGAGGCCATCGGTACGGCGCATGCACTGGCCCTGGAGCAGGGCGACATGTGTTTCCCGACCTATCGCCAGCAGAGCATTTTGCTCACGCGCGACGTGTCGCTGGTCGAGCTGATGTGCCAGTTGATGTCCAATGAGCGTGACCCGCTCAAGGGGCGCCAGTTACCTGTGATGTACTCCAAGCGTGAGGCGGGTTTTTTCACAATCTCGGGCAACCTGGCGACGCAGTTTATTCAGGCGGTGGGCTGGGCGATGGCGTCGGCGATCAAGGGTGATACGCGGATCGCTTCCGCGTGGATCGGCGACGGCGCAACAGCTGAGGCGGATTTTCATACGGCCTTGACCTTTGCCCATGTATATCGCGCGCCGGTGATTTTGAACGTGGTGAATAACCAGTGGGCGATTTCGACGTTTCAGGCGATTGCCGGCGGCGAGGGTACGACGTTTGCGGGGCGTGGCGTCGGCTGCGGGATTGCGTCGTTGCGTGTGGATGGCAATGATTTCCTGGCCGTCTACGCCGCGTCGCACTGGGCGGCCGAGCGTGCGCGCCGCAATCTGGGGCCGACCTTGATCGAGTGGGTGACGTATCGGGCAGGCCCGCACTCTACGTCGGACGATCCCACCAAATACCGGCCTGGCGATGACTGGAGTCATTTCCCCTTGGGCGATCCGATTGCCCGGTTCAAAAAACATTTGATCAGTCTGGGGATCTGGTCGGACGCTCAGCATGATGCGTTGAAAGCCGAGCTCGAAGCTGAAATCCTGGCCGCCCAAAAAGAGGCCGAGAATTTTGGCACGATGGTCGGTGGGCATGTGCCGAGTGCCGCCAGTATTTTTGAAGATGTCTACGAAGACATGCCGGAACATTTGCGCCGGCAGCGCCAAGAGCTGGGGGTCTGATCTTGACGAACGATAAACATATGGGTCCGGCGACGACGTCGATGACCATGATTCAGGCATTGCGCTCCGCCATGGATGTCATGCTGGAACGCGACGACAACGTGGTGGTGTTCGGCCAGGACGTAGGCTATTTTGGGGGTGTGTTTCGCTGCACTGAGGGCCTGCAGACCAAGTATGGAGCTTCCCGCGTTTTTGACGCGCCGATTTCCGAAGGCGGTATTGTGGGTGTTGCGGTCGGCATGGGGGCCTATGGCCTGCGGCCCATCTGCGAGATTCAGTTTGCCGATTATTTCTATCCGGCATCGGATCAGATCGTCTCAGAGGCCGCGCGGCTGCGTTACCGTTCCGTGGGCGAGTTTATTGCGCCGATGACGATCCGCATGCCCTGCGGCGGCGGGATCTACGGTGGACAAACGCACAGCCAAAGCCCCGAGGCGATGTTCACGCAGGTTTGCGGTTTGCGTACCGTGTTGCCGTCCAATCCGTACGACGCCAAGGGCTTGTTGATCGCGGCGATCGAAAGCAATGATCCCGTGATCTTTCTGGAGCCCAAGCGTTTGTATAACGGCCCCTTTGATGGCCATCATGATCGTCCCGTGACGCCTTGGACCAAGCATCCTGCCAGCCAGGTGCCCACGGGCTATTACACGGTGCCACTCGGGGCGGCCTCGATTGTGCGGCCGGGTGACGCGCTGACGGTATTGACCTACGGCACCACAGTGCACGTGTCGCTGGCCGCCGCCGAGGAAACCGGGCTGGATGCCGAGGTCATCGACCTGCGCACGCTGTGGCCGCTGGATCTCGACACGATCGTGGACTCGGTGCGCAAGACGGGACGCTGCGTCGTGGTGCACGAAGCCACGCGTACTTGCGGCTTTGGGGCCGAGTTGATTTCGTTGGTGCAAGAGCATTGCTTTCATCATCTGGAAGCACCTATCGAGCGTGTGACGGGTTGGGATACACCCTATCCGCATGCACAAGAGTGGGCGTATTTTCCAGGGCCAGCCCGCGTGGGCGCGGCGTTCCGACGCGTGATGGAGGCATGACATGGGAATTCATATCATCAAGATGCCCGACATCGGCGAAGGGATTGCCGAAGTCGAATTAGTCGCCTGGCATGTCAAGGTGGGCGACACCGTGGCCGAGGATCAACCCTTGGCCGACGTCATGACCGACAAGGCGACGGTCGAGATTCCATCACCCGTGGTGGGTAAAGTGATGGCGCTGGGCGGTAATGTCGGCGACGTCATGGCCGTCGGTGGCGAGTTGATTCGGCTAGAGGTCGAGGGTGCGGGTAATTACAAAGGTGATGTCGCATCGGGGCCGCCAGGTCAGCCGACTGCCGCCACGACGGGCGCCGCATCTGCATCGACGGCCGAGGCGCTGACAGAGGGCGGGGCCTCCCCGGCAATTGCCGGCACGCGTGCGGCGGATCCGGTCGCGAAAGACGTCGACGCAAATGCGAAGGCAGGTGCTGCAAACCCGGATACGCGCAGTGGCGCCGCCACATCGGCACCGGGCCAGTCAAACGCCACGCATTCGTATGCTGCAACGAGATCGGCTGCGCGGCAGCCCGCGCNGCCACGCCAGCCTGGCGAGCGGCCCTTGGCCTCGCCCGCCGTACGCAAACGTGCCTGGGACCTGGGTATCGAATTGCGCTATGTGCAGGGCTCGGGCCCCGCGGGCCGCATCCTGCATGAGGACCTGGACGCCTATGTGCAAGGGCAAGGCGCCGCGCCGTCGACGCTGTCATCCGGTTATCGCGAACGTCACGACGAGGAGCAAATCCCCGTGGTGGGCTTGCGTCGCAAGATCGCGCAAAAGATGCAAGAGTCCAAGCGCCGTATTCCGCATTTCAGTTACGTCGAGGAAATCGACGTTACCGAGATCGAGGACCTGCGTGCGCAACTCAATCGCAAGTTTGGCGAATCGCGTGGCAAGCTGACATTACTGCCGTTGCTCGCGCGCGCGATGGTCATTGCCTTACGCGACTTTCCGCAAATCAACGCGCGCTATGACGACGACGCAGGCGTGGTAACTCGTTATGGGGCCGTGCATCTGGGCGTGGCCACGCAGACGGACGCGGGTTTGATCGTGCCTGTGTTGCGTCATGCCGAGACGCTCGATATCTGGTCGATCGCACAAGAGATCGCACGCCTGGCTCAAGCTGTGCGCAGTGGCAAGGCCGAGCGCGATGCGTTGAGTGGATCGACGATCACGCTAACGAGCCTGGGCGCCCTGGGCGGGATTGTCAGTACGCCCGTCATCAATCATCCCGAGGTGGGGATCGTGGGCGTCAACCGTATCGTTGAACGACCGGCGATCCGGCAAGGGGTCGTCGTCCCTCGTAAATTGATGAATCTTTCCTCGTCGTTCGATCACCGCGTGGTAGACGGCATGGATGCGGCCCAGTTTATTCAGGCGGTGCGTGCGCTGCTCGAACAGCCCGCATTACTCTTCGTGGAGACGCCATGAGCGAGACGTTGAATACAACCCTGTTGGTGATCGGTGGCGGGCCGGGTGGCTACGTGGCCGCGATCCGCGCAGGTCAATTGGGGGTGCCCACGATTATCGTCGAGGGCGATCAACCCGGTGGTACGTGCTTGAACATTGGCTGCATTCCGTCCAAGGCGTTGATTCATGCCGCTGGCGAATTCGAGCGGGCACGCGAGTATGCCGACGCGTCGCCACTGGGTATTTCGGTACAAGCGCCAGCCATCGATATCAGCCAGACCGTGGCCTGGAAAGATGGCATCGTCAGCCGATTGACGGGCGGCGTGACAGCCTTGCTCAAGAAAAACGGCGTGCAGCTGGTACGCGGCTGGGCGCGTGTGCTCGACGGTAAAACCGTTGAGGTCGATACCGAACAAGGCGTTCAGCGTATCGAGTGCGAACATCTCCTGTTGGCCGCTGGATCAGAGCCCATGCCGTTGCCATCGATGCCGTTTGGCGGCCGGGTGATTTCGTCGACGCAGGCCTTGTCCCCATCTCGAATTCCCGACCGATTGGTCGTCGTCGGGGGCGGTTATATCGGGCTGGAGCTTGGCACCGTTTATCGCAAATTGGGCGCCGAGGTGACGGTGGTCGAGGCCCAGGATCGCATTTTGCCAACCTACGATGCCGAATTGACCAAGCCGGTGGCCACCGCGTTGACCCGCATGGGGATTGTGCTGTCTCTGGAACGTAAAGTCCTCGGGCTCACGGCGGCCGGAGATGGCGTGCGCGTGCAGGATGCCTCGGGGCTCGAGACGGTGTTGCCGGCAGACCAAGTATTGCTGGCCATTGGGCGTCGGCCCCGTACACAAGGGTGGGGCCTGGAAAGCCTGCACCTGGATCGTGCCGGCAATGCGCTGCGGATTGACGATCAGTGCCGCACCTCAATGCGTAATGTCTGGGCGATTGGCGATATCGCCGGCGAGCCTATGCTGGCACATCGTGCGATGGCGCAAGGCGAAATGGTCGCGGAAGTAGTGGCGGGGCAACGACGTCGTTTTACGCCCGCCGCGATTCCCGCCGTGTGCTTTACCGACCCGGAGATTGTTACCGCCGGACTGGCTCCCCAGCAGGCTCAGGGGGCGGGGCTGGATTGCCTGGTAGGTCTGTTTCCGTTCGCCGCCAATGGTCGTGCCATGACGCTGGAGTCCACCGAGGGGTTTGTACGTGTAGTGGCGCGCCGTGACAATCATCTGATCGTGGGTTGGCAAGCGGTGGGACGTGGCGTATCCGAGCTGTCGGCGGCGTTTGGGCAGTCACTGGAAATGGGTGCGCGGCTGGAAGATGTCGCGGGGTCGATTCATGCGCATCCCACTCTCGGCGAAGCCATACAAGAAGCCGCATTGCGCGCGTTGGGTCACGCCCTGCATATTTAAGGGCATGTCACCCGGCGCGTCGCTTCAGATGATCGTCGACAATGTCGCGGGCACGGTGGGTAATGCCGTCCCGTGGCGCGGTGGGNGGCAGGCCTTGGCCTGCCGCTCGAGGCAGGTTTGGGCGGACGGCGCAACTAAGGGATTTTTCATGCAGTCTTTTCTTGATCATATTGCCGTCGCGGCGGCAGACCTGGATAGCGGCGTTCGTTTTGTTGAACAGGCCTTGGGCGTGACGCTACAGCCCGGCGGACAGCATCCGCGGATGGGCACACACAACAGATTGCTGCGGCTGGGACCCGACATCTATCTGGAAGTCATCGCGGTCGACCCCGATGCAGCCACGCCGCAACGAGCACGCTGGTTTGAACTGGATCAGATCACGCCGCAATCGCCGCCGCGCCTGGCGACGTGGGTTGTGCGCACTGACGATATCATTGCCGCTCAGGCGGCGTGTCCCTGGGACACGGGTCCGATCGAGGCCATGACGCGAGGGGCGTTGGCCTGGCGCATTACGATCCCTGATGATGGCAGTCTGCCGGACGGTGGCGCGACACCGACCTTGATTCAATGGGATGCCACACCGCATCCGGCGACGGTGCTTGAGGATATGGGCTGCCAGCTTCAGGCGCTGGAGGTCTTTCACCCCCATGTCGACCAGATGCGCAGCGCACTGGATACGTTGAATTTTGCCGGCAACGTGCAGCTGCATGCTTTGCCAGCCGGCGCGCCACCGCACTTGTTGGCGCACATTCGTACGCCGCAGGGGCTACGGACGTTGCCGGCTGGTTTTTCGTATTAGGTGTTGCCGGTCTCGCGCAGCACAGCGTTGCACAGATCGGCACACGCGATCACTTGGCTTGGATATTGGCGTTTTTGACGATCGTTTCGTAGGTCTTGAGGTCGGCAGCGATTTGCTTGCCGAATTCCTCCGGCGTATTGCCGGATGCGGTAATGCCTAGCCCGGCCAGTCGCTCTTGCGTGTCGGGCGCATGCACAACCTCATTGATCGCGCCTTGCAACTTGGCGATGATGTCCGTCGGAGTTTTGGCGGGAGCCAGGATCCCGACCCACGAGTTGACGACGAAATCCTTGACGCCGGATTCCGCGGCGGTAGGCACATCGGGGAGCGAGGCGAGTCGTTTGTCCGTGCTGACAATGATCGCTTTGAGTTGCTTGCGTTCGACATAGGGATAGGCACCCGCGACTGCGGTGTACAACAGTGGCAGCGTGCCACCCACGACATCGGCCATGGCCTGACCGCCACCCTTGTAGGGGATGTGCACCAAATTGATTCCCGTACGCTCGCGCAGCAGTTCGCCCGCCAGGTGAGGCGTACTGCCTACCCCGGCGCTGCCATACGACACACCGTTGGGTTGTGTTTTGGAGTAGGCGATCAACTCTTCAAATGTATTGACGGGAAGCTTCGGATTGGCCACGAGGATCAACGCGGCATCGCCGATTTTGCTAACCGGTGCCAGATCTTTCAACGTGTCAAAAGGAATATTCTTGCTCACGTGCGGGTTGATGACCAATGTGCCATCAAAGCCCACGACCAGGGTGTACCCATCCGGTTCGGCCTGGGCCGCCATTTGCGTGCCGATGTTGCCCGAGGCACCCGGCTTGTTGTCGACGATGATTTGCTGGCCCAGTTTTTGACCGAGCTTGTCGGCAACGATGCGAGCCCCCGTATCCGTGACGCCGCCGGGCGAGAACGGCACAATGAGACGGATGGGTTTCGACGGATATTGCGCGGCGGTTTCTGCGGCATGCGTTGCCGGGCTGATGAACGCGAGCGCGGCGCATAGGGGGGCCAGGGCGCGGCGCAGCAGACGCGAATGCATCGAGGCGGGGTGAGAGTGGGGCATGGTCAATGTCTCCTGCTTTATGTTGTTTTGAGTCGTGTTTTATTGGTTGTCTTACAGGGTGCTTCGCTTGGCGTGTTGGCGCCTTAACCAGGCGATACTGCGTCCGCCCAGCGCCTTGCCTAGTTGTGCTTCGGCAAAATCGATCGCCTGCAACAAGCCAGGGATCGAAATGTTTGTTTTGAAACCGCTACGCTCGGCCATCAGTACCAGGTCTTCGGTGGCCGCATTGCCTGCCGCACCGGGGGCAAAGGGACAGCCGCCGATGCCTCCCACGCTGGCATCAAAGCGTCGAACACCTGCCTGTATCGCGGCCCAGGCATTGGCGCTGGCCATGCCGCGCGTGTCATGAAAATGTGCAGCCAGTTTATGCAGGGGCAGTGTCTTGCCCAATGCTTCAAAATGGCTCTTGACCATGCCCGGCGAAGCAGAGCCGATGGTGTCGGCGATGACGATTTCTTGGGCGCCCGCCCGGTTCATGCGCTCGGCCAGATCCACTACGGTTTCCAACCGCGTCGGCCCTTCGAAGGGGCAGTCAAAGGCCACGGCCACGTAGGCGCGCGTACGCAGGCCGAGTTCATGTGCGGCGTGCAGGGTTTCTTCGCAGACGGCCGTCGCACGTGCCAGGTCCATATTGATGTTCTTTTCGTTCATCGTTTGGGTGGCTGACAAGACGACCGCTACTTCGCGCGCGCCGGCAGCGTGTGCGCGTTCCAGGCCCTTTTGATTGGGAACCAGGGCCGACACGCGCAGTTCGGGGTGTTGGCGATTGACGCCGGCAATCACGTCGGCGGCGTCCGCCATTTGCGGGACGGCTTTGGGCGACACAAAACTGGTGGCCTCGATGCTGGCGACGCCCGCTTCGTGCAATAACTGGATCAGTTTCAGTTTGGCCTCGGTCGACACCGGAACCTGCTGGTTTTGCAGGCCATCACGCGGGGCGACATCCGTAATGATCAGGGTATCCGTGGACATGATGGGCTCCTGATCAGGCAATCGCGCCGGCATCGCGCAGGGCGGCGAGGCGTTCGCTGTCGTAGCCGGCCAGCTCGCCCAGTACGCTGTCCGTGTGTTCCCCCAACGTGGGCGGGGCGCTAAAGGTTTCGGGGGACGCGGCAGAGAGTTTGATGGGATTGCCGGGCATCTGGATCGTCTCTCCGGATTTCAGTGGGACGTCTACAACCATGTCGCGTGCGCGCACTTGCGTGTCGTTCAGCGCTTGCTCGAAATTGTTGACGGGGCCGCACGGTATGCGCGCCGCGGACAGTTTCTCCAACCAATATGCCGTGGGCTGTTTGCGGAACTCGGCACTGATCGTGGCGTCAATTTCCGCTTTCGCTGCGAAACGACCGGGTTGCCGGTCGTATTCGGGTTTGCGCAGGCTGGGCTGGTCGATAAATTCCAGAAAACGCTGCCAGAAGGGATCGCCGATGCATGCCACGATGACGTAGCCGTCCTGCGTCGGATAGCTGTTATAAGGCACGTGCACAAAATGGCCGTTGCCGATGCCCTCGGGCACGATGCCCGACATCAGTTGCATGGTCGCCATGTAGTTCAGGAGCGAGATCTGGCAGTCGAGCATCGAGACGTCGACATGCTGACCGCGTCCGGTGCGCGTACGCTCGGCCAGCGCCGCCAGGACCCCCATGGCGCCAAACACGCCACCGCCCAGATCCCCGATCGGAATTCCGCTGCGAGTGGGGCCGGTTTCGGGGGTGCCGGTGATTGACATGCCGCCCCCCATCGCCTGCACGACCTGATCAAAGGCGGGGCGTTTCGTGTTGGGCCCCGTACTGCCAAAGCCCGTGACCGAGCACGTGATAATGCCCGGGTTGATTTCCGACAGCGCGGCATAATCGATGCCCAGTCGTTGTGTGACACCGACGCCGAAGTTATCGAACACCACATCGGCGTTGCGCACCAAGTCTTTAAACACCGCGAGGCCGTCGGCGCTTTTCAGGTCGATGCATACGCTGTGCTTATTACGGTTTAGCGTGAGGTAATAGGCGCCCATGCCGTCGCGGGAATAGTCGGGATCATGTTCCAGCAAGCGGCGCGTGCCCTCGCCACTGACGGGTGGCTCGATTTTGATGGTGCGTGCGCCCATGTCGGCCAGCAGCATGGTGCCGTAGGGGCCCGAGAGCATGTGAGTCAAATCCAGCACGGTAATGTGTTCGAGCGCCAAGGCGAGTCTCCGAGGTATGGCGTAAAACTTCTTATATAGCAAACTACGTGCCAGATGTTCCGGGTTTATAAGTTATTGAATTTAATAGAGGTTTATTTCCTTTGTTTGATATTTTCGTTTCATGAGACATAATTGAAACGTTCTGATGTCTCGCTGAAACGTTATCAACTGCCATGAGCTACCCCAACTCGACTCCCCGCGCCGATTTACCGCGTTTGTGTTTTGTCAGCTACCGAAAGATCCGGGAGTTCGCCATGCCGGTCGTGGCCGAGTACACCGGCCGTGCCCAGATCGAGGTCGTGGATGGCACCTTTGGAGGGGCGCTTGCCATTGCCCAGGATCGACTCGACCGCGGCTTGGTGGATGCGTTTGTCAGTGCCGGGTCTAACGCCAGCATTCTGCGGGCGGGCCTGCAGGCGCCGGTGGCCACGATCCAGTTGGGCGGCTTTGACATTCTGCAGGCCCTGATTCAGGCACGGCGGATCGCGGATCGGGTGGGTGTGGTGATGTACGGGCGCACGATTCCAGAGTTGGACGCCGTGAAAGACCTGCTGAATATCGAGATTGTGCAGCAGGCCTATCAAACGCCCGACGACGCGCGCCAGCGATTCGAGCAACTCCGCCGCGAGAACTTCCAGGTCATCGTGGGCTCCAGTCTGGTGGTCGAGCTGGCGGAGCAGGCCGGTTTGCACGGTTTGCTGGCATATTCGCTGACCAGTGTGCGCAAAGGCATTGACGATGCGATCGAACTGGCCCGGGTTGCGCGTCTGGAGGCCGGCCGCTACGAGCAGCTCAATGGCGTGTTGCATAGCTTGCAAGACGCCGTGCTTGCCGTGGACCGCGAGCATCGCATTATTGCTCTGAATCCGCCGATGCAGCGATTGCTGGAGTTGGATACCGATGCGTTGAAAGAAAAACCGCTGGATCAATTGCGCCCAGAGCTGACACTGCGTGCCACGCTGGACACCGGTCAGCAAGAAAGCGCCGGCTTGCAGCGCTTGGGCGGGAGAGACTGGGTGGTCAACCGTACGGCCATTCGCGAGCGCGGCGTCATTGTGGGGGCGGCGCTCACGCTCTATGACGCAGGCCGTATCCATGAGGCCGACACAAGCCTGCGGGTGCAACAGCGTCGTCGGCAAAACACGGCGAAATACCAGTTTGATGAACTGATCGGCCAAAGCCCGGACTTTTTACGGGCGGTACAGGCCGCGCGCCGTTACGCACAGACCGACTTAACGGTGTTGATCGCGGGCGAGAGCGGTGTGGGCAAAGAGCTCTTTGCACAAGCAATCCATAACGAAAGCCGGCGTGCGGATCGGCCGTTTGTGGCGGTGAACTGCGCCTCTTTCCCCGAGTCCTTGCTGGAAAGCGAGCTGTTTGGCTACGAAGAGGGCGCGTTTACGGGCTCTCGACGTGGCGGTAAACACGGCTTGTTCGAGGCCGCGCATACCGGGACGTTGTTCCTGGATGAAATCGGCGATATGCCATTGCCCTTGCAAAGCCGCCTGCTGCGCGTGCTGCAAGAACGCGAAATCACGCGTGTCGGTGCGACCTCGGCCATCCCCGTTGACGTGCGCATCATCGCTGCCACGCATCAACCGCTGCACGACATGATTGGCCAGCGACGCTTTCGGCAAGACCTGTATTACCGCATTAATACCTTGCGTCTGGCGTTGCCTGCGCTGCGTGACCGGGTCGAGGATATCGGGCCGCTTTTGCAGGCCCTGGTGAGCCGTTGCCTTGAGCGCCTGGGGGCAAACATCGACGGCCACACTGCCGACCTCATTGCGCCGTGGTTGCCGCAAATCAAGCGCTATCGTTGGCCAGGGAATGTACGCGAACTGGAAAACATCAGCGAACGAATCGCCGTGTTTCTATCGCAGTATGCGCATCCCGACGAGATCGATTATCACGCGTTGCGGCATGACTGCCCGGAGCTTTTTAGCGATGCATCGATGGTGGACGCCGATACGGACGGAGCATCATTGCATACGCGTGCCATGCAGGCGCTGGAGGCGTGCGGTGGCAATCGTCAACNGGCGGCGCGCCGCCTGGGCGTCAGTCGCTCGACCCTGTGGCGCTGGATGAACGGTCCGCTCAATGCGCCAGCTTCGGTGTCGCCATCAACGTGAAACCTTGCACGGGCAAGCGCAGCGCAATAACGGCAGCCGCCAGCAAAATAGCCCCCGAGGTACCAAAGGCCACCCAGTGCGTGCCGAAGGTTTCGTAACCCCACCCACCCAGCCAAGAGCTGATCATCGCCCCGACCTGATGGCCCAGATAGGCGCTGCCATACAGCACGCCGACGATGCGCACGCCATAGATGTCAGCCAGAATGGCCGATGACATTGCGATACTGCCTGCCCACACCAGGCCGCCGATGGCGGCCGTGATATAGAGCTCCCAATGAGAGCCGACCACCATGAGCGCAAAAAAACCCAGGCCGCGGATCAAATAAATCACGGCCAAAATTTTTCGTCGTGGCAGCACGTCCGAGAGACGGCCCATCACCAGGGTGCTGAAAATCGCGACTAATCCAATCAAACCGATGCCCAGCGAACTCGTCTTGGCGTCATACCCGTGGTCCATCAGCATGGGCATGCCGTGTGTGCCAAGCAGGTTCATGCTAAAGCCGCAGGCAAAGAGTCCCAGGGTGATCTTCCAGAAGGGCGCCGTGCGGATGGCCTCGCGAAAGCTCAGGCTTTGAGCCGGCGCGGCGCGGCGGTTGCTGGGTTTGGATGCGATATCTTCGGGCCTCAGGTCCGCATGTTCAGGCGCCTGGTCACGAATCACGTATAGCGCAATAGGAACCGTGATCGCCGTAAACACCACCGCAAAGCCCAGCAGCGTCGTTTGCCAACTGGTCGCTTCGATGGCGAAGGTCAGTACCGGGGTCATGATGGCGATCCCGGCCATGGATCCGGTCGACAAAAAGAACAACGCCATGCCGCGTTGTCGTGTGAACCACTGGGTCAATACCGGCGTCAGGGTGACAGGACTGGTAAAGCCCAATCCGATAGACAGCAGCACACCGAAAGAGAAAAAGAAGCTGATCGGGTCGCGCGCATTGACGCTCCAGATGATCGACCCGATCACGATGGCGGTGCCCAGAAGCAAGACAAAACGCGTACTGAAGCGGGCCACCATCATGCCGGCCAGTGGCATGGCCAGTCCGTAACACAGCATGCCGATGGCCACGATGCCCGACAGCAGGCTGCGGCTAAAACCCAAGTCTTGCGCAATGGGCAGAAAAAATGGGCCTACGCCCATGCGCATGCCCACTGTCAGCAAAGTCAGCAGGGTGGCCGCCGCAACGATGTTCCACCCAAAATACCAACTTCCTATCTGTGTCCTGGCCAACATCGTCTCCGTATTCTGTCAGTGGCCCGCCTTAAAGGCGATTAGCCTGAACGGGATTGTCGACGATTTCAGGCAAGCGTGCTTGAAGGCGTACGAATATCGAACTTTTCGAGCGTCGTGGTTCCAGTGGCGAGCCAACAGCAGTTAGCCCGCCATCGCCATGTCAAGGCACCAGTGACAAGCCAATGCGGAATTGCGACTCATTGCGCTGGTTGTAGCCCAACAACGTTTCCCCATACCCGTTGAAATACTGCAGGTGCAAGTAGCCGTTCATATTTAGCCACGTGCGCTTGAGCGGCCAGGCAAAATCGATCTGCGTCGCGCGATGACGGCTCGCGCCCTGGCGATACATGGCGGAGACGACGGCGCCGTTATCTTGCGCCCAGCGTAGATTCCAGTCCACGTTCCCGGCATAGTCCCGGTAGTCCGAGTTCTCGTCCTCGACTGCAAAATAGGCTTTTATCTTGGGTGCGAATGTCAGCGTGCTGCCGCTTGCAAAGCGGTAGTTGAGGGCCGGCTGCACATACGCATCATTGAGTGAACGCGAATCTTCGCCGTCCTTGCCGTTTGACATATGCTCAATCCCGGTATTGAGCCCCACGCGCCACTGTTGGTCATCCGAGCTCCAGATATTCTCGGACAGCCAGAACAGACTAGGATTGAACGTCGTGTCGATGAACGGCATCGAGTCGTCTTCCAGATCCCATAAGGACTGTTGTGTATAGCCAATGTAGAAATTCTGCCCAAAGGTGGGCGCGCGGCCGCTCGTCGGGTTGAACAAGCGATATTTGGCGCTGATCTGAAAGCGCGCCGTGGTGGTGCCACGCGTGCCGATATCAAAGTAGATCGGCTGGTACTCAGAGAGCGCGCCGCGGAACGCATCGAACGCGGTCGGCTGATTTCCCAGGTGCGCAGTGGCCGCCGCGTCAGGCGACGGCCCCCCATCGGGCATTGCGCCGGTCGCGGTGACGGCGGCCACGGGTAGCGGTTCGCCCGTGCTGGCGTCGACCACCGGACTCTGCGCGGGGGTGCTGGCCAGCGTGCCGGTTTCCCGGCCGGTGACATCCAGCGCCATCATGGTGGGCTCGCCCTCGACGGACAGCGCTTGCAGACCCATGGCGTCACGCGGCACCACCGTGCTCCAGGCCACGCGGGCAAAATTGTTCACGGGAACGTTCAGGGGCGCCTGCTCGCTGGCCAGGGTCGCCACGCTGCGGATGACCGAACCGTTTGCGCTGCGCCACTGTACGACTAGTTGATTAGGCGGCCGCCAGTGGGTGGCCACATTTCCATCGTTGAATAGGACAGCCTGGATTTGGACTGTTTCGCCCGGCGCGGCCGAAGGCCGTTCCAGTTGATAGGTAATCCCTGCTGTCGCCGGCATGGCGGCGGCGAGCAAGGTTGCCAAAACCAGGGGGCGTAGCACGGGAGACAACGGGGTAGGGATATCCGGGAACATGATCGAGAAACGATATAACGACGAGGCACTGTAGCATTGCAGCCGCGACCTACTGCAACCGCATGTAAATTGTAAGGGTTGTGTCTTTATTAAAAGGTGTGTTGTGCCTGATTTTGGCCCAGGCGGGGCTGAATCGGCGCGGGCTACTTGCCGACGTGTCCGAAGTGCCGCATGGGCACAGTTCCGATGGCAGACACGCTACAATTGCCGCGCGTTATCATACGCACGGCAAAAGTCCCCGCCCTTAGCTCAGTTGGATAGAGCACTCGCCTTCTAAGCGAGCGGTCACACGTTCGAATCGTGTAGGGCGGACCAGATTTGGCACGGGCTCTTCCCGTAATCGGCGCAGGGGCATTCATCAGCGATGATCGATTACCCCGTTCCGGCTGCGTAAGGGGCCTAGCCCTTCAGCGCCACCAGCACTTCATCGAGCATCTTCTTGGCATCACCAAACAGCATGGCGTTGTTCTCCTTGTAGAACAGCGGATTGTCCACGCCCGCATAACCCGAGGCCATTGAGCGTTTCATCACGATCGAGTTCTTGGCCTTCCAGACTTCAAGGACCGGCATGCCGGCGATCGGGCTGGCGGGATCTTCGGCGGCACTGGGGTTGACGATGTCATTAGCGCCAATGACGATCGCGACGTCGGTGTCGGGGAAATCGTCATTGATCTCGTCCATCTCCATCACGATGTCGTAGGGCACTCTGGCCTCGGCCAGCAAGACGTTCATATGGCCCGGCATGCGGCCCGCAACGGGGTGAATGGCAAAACGAACGTTCACGCCTTTTTCGCGCAGGGTCTGCGTGATCTCGTTCACGGTGTGTTGCGCTTGCGCCACCGCCATGCCGTAGCCCGGCACGATGACGACATTCTTGGCGTCGCGCAACAGATCAGCGGTCTCGGCGGAACTGATCGGCGCCACTTCGCCTTGCGGTTGCGCGGCATCGCTCTTTTTGGCGGGCGTGCCACTGCCCGAGCCAAAACCGCCGGCGATCACGCTGATAAAGTTACGGTTCATCGCCTGGCACATGATGTACGACAGGATGGCGCCCGACGAGCCTACCAGCGCACCCGTGACGATCAGCAGGTCATTGCTCAGCATGAAGCCGGTCGCGGCCGCTGCCCAACCCGAGTAGCTGTTGAGCATGGAGACCACCACGGGCATGTCGGCGCCGCCAATGGCCATGACCATATGTATGCCGAAGAGGAGGGCAATGACGGTCATCACGATCAGCGGCAGCATGCCGGCCTGGACATCGGGGGCCGCCAGAAACTCGCGGCCGAACCAGATCACGACCAGCAGCGCAATGAGATTGAGCCAGTGGCGCGCGGGCAGCAGCAGCGGCTTGCCGCCAATCCGGCCGGCGAGCTTGCCGAACGCGATCAGGGACCCGGAGAACGTGACTGCGCCAATCAGGATGCCGATGTAAATCTCCACCTCGTGGATGATTTTCTCTGCGCCTTGATACTGCATGGTGGGGTCGATGTAGCTGGCAAAACCGACGATGCACGCAGCTAGACCGACCAGGCTGTGCATCAGCGCGACCAGCTCCGGCATCTGCGTCATTTTCACGACTTTGGCGGCATACAGGCCGATACCGCCGCCGACGACCAGGGCGATGACAATCCAGGCGATCCCTGACGGGCTGACGCTTGGGCCAAAGATGGTCGCCAGCACGGCCAGCGCCATGCCGATCATGCCGAACAGATTGCCGCGACGGGAGGTTTCTGGATTAGATAGACCACTCAGACTGAGGATGAATAAGATGGCGGCCCCAAGATAGGCGACCGTGGCGAGGCTTTGGGACATGGAAGGTGTCTCTCTTCTTTGTTGTTATTTGCGGAACATCGCGAGCATGCGACGCGTGACGGCAAAGCCGCCGAACATGTTGATGGCCGTCAGGACAAGGGCAGCAAATGCCAGCCAATGAATCAGGCTATCGGGCCGGTCGTTCACGCCCGCCGTAGGGGGCGCGATCTGCACCAGCGCACCGATGGCAATAATGCTGGAAATGGCATTGGTCACGCTCATTAACGGGGTATGCAGGGCGGGCGTGACGTTCCACACCACCATGTAGCCAATGAAGCACGCCAGGACAAATACCGTAAAGTGTCCGAGGAAGGCCGTCGGGGCATAAGCGCCGATAAACCAAAACGCCACCGCGGCGACCGCGAAAATAATGGCAAGCGTCTTGGCGGGTAAGGGTCCGCTCTTGCCATGGCCATGAGCGCCCTTTTTTTCGGGAGCCGGCATCGCCGGTTTGGCGGCCGGCGCCGGCGCGGCCGTCTTGAGGGGCGGGGCCGGCCAAGTGATGGCACCTTGGTGAACCACGGTCAGCCCCCGGATCGCATCATCGTCCATGTTGATGACGGCTTGCCCGTCTTTGGCCTTGCACAACTCTTCGGTCAGGCGCAGTAGATTCGTCGCATACAGGGTGGACGATTGTTTCGCCAGCCGCGAGGCCAGGTCCGTGTAGCCGACGATGGTGACACCATGGCGCACCACGGCCTCGCCCGGAACCGTCAGTTCGCAGTTGCCGCCCTGTTCGGCAGCCATATCCACGATGACGCTGCCGGGCTTCATCGATTGCACCATCTCGGCGGTGATCAGCTTGGGCGCGGGTTTGCCCGGGATCAGCGCCGTGGTGATGATGATGTCCGCCTCTTTCGCCTGCTGGGCGTACATCTCGCGCTGCGCGGCCTGGAAGCCTTCGCTCATGACTTTGGCATAGCCACCGCCGCCCGCGCCTTCTTCTTCGTAATCAACTTTGACGAACTCGCCGCCTAGCGATTTGACTTGGTCGGCGACCTCGGCACGGGTGTCGTTAGCGCGTACGACCGCGCCCAGGCTGGCCGCTGTACCAATGGCGGCCAAGCCTGCTACACCTGCACCCGCAATAAACACTTTGGCCGGCGGGACTTTGCCCGCTGCCGTGATCTGCCCATTGAAATAGCGTCCAAAAGCGTTCGCCGCCTCGATGACTGCGCGGTAGCCGCTGACGCCCGCCATGGACGTGAGTGCGTCCATTTTCTGGGCGCGCGATAGCGTACGCGGCAGGCAGTCGATGGCGAGCACGGTGGCTTTTTTGGCGGCCAGTCGCTGCATCAGATCCGGATGCTGGGCCGGCCAGACAAAACCGATCAAAATCCCGCCTTCGCGCATCAGGGCGACTTCGTCAAGGCTGGGTGGACGCGTCTTGAGGATAATGTCGGACGTGGCCCAGAGTGCTGTGGCATCCTCAATGATGTCTGCCCCGGCGGCACGGTAGGTCTCGTCGCTGAAGTTGGCCGCGTCGCCCGCGCCGGACTCGACGGCGACCTGGAAACCGAGTTTGATCAGTTTTTCCACCACATCGGGCACCGTCGCGACACGCTTTTCGCCTGGAAAAGTCTCGCGAGGAATACCAATCTGCTGCACGGAAGAAGCCGAGTCTGTCTGCATGCGGAACCTTTGGGAACAGGAGCTACGAATAGGAGAAACTATAAATAGAGAAAGCTACAAATACGGTGACGCGAGCCAAATAACTTTGTTGCGCAGACGCTTGAGAAAGGGCTGTCGATTCAGGTCTTCCAGCGTTACTTGTCGGGCGCCCACGATATGTTCGTCGATGCGAGAGCCGATCCATTGCGCCAAATCGTGATCGTAGACTTCGGTATCCAATTCGAAATTCAGCCGCAGGCTGCGGGGATCCATATTGGATGACCCGATATAAGACCACGCACCGTCGACGGTCATTAATTTGGAATGATCAAAGGGCCCGACGGCGCGCCATACCCGGCAGCCCGTACGTACGATCTGATCCAGTTGGGCCATCATGGCATAGTTGATCAGGCGCAGATTGTTGCGGGCGGGGATCACGACATCGACGGTAATGCCGCGTCGCGCGGCCGTCGCCAACGCAAGAATCAGGGGTTGGTCTGGCAGAAAATAAGGCGACTGAATACGAATGTGTCGCTGGGCCACCGCGAGTGCGCCAAGCAGCATGTTGCGGGTGGCGACCACGGCACGATCGGGCCCCGAAGGAACGCAACGCATGGGGACGCTGCCCACCGCTTGGGAGGCGGGCGCGGGAAACCACGGATCCCCCTTCAGCAATTCGTGCGTGGTGAAATTCCAGTCGTGGGTAAAGACCGCCATCAACTGCGCCACGACGGGGCCTTCCAACTGGAAATGAACATCGCGATTGGTTTTGTCGCCTTCCAGGGCACGCACAAAAGCCGCGCGTACGTTCATGCCTCCGGTAAACCCGAACGTCCCGTCGACGACCAGGACTTTGCGGTGGCTACGCAAATTGGCGTAGGGCATACGCAACACGCCCAGCGGGTTCGTCATGAACAGGGCGACACGCACGCCTGCGCGGTGCAACATGCGCGCGATGGGCGGCCGAGAATATTTACTGCCGATCGCATCGATCAATACGCGCACCTGCACGCCGCGCTCGTGGGCCTCGATCAGGGCTTGCGCCATTTCGCGGCCGATCGGATCGCTATCGAAGATATAGCTTTGCATGGCGATGCAATGGCGCGCCTGACGGATGGCCTGCATCATGGCGGGATAGGCTTCATCGCCACCGGCCAGGGGCCGCACGCTATTGCCGCCTACGACGGAGAATTGGCTGATCTGGTCACCCAGGGTTCGCAGCGAGGCAAATTGCGCGCTGGAATAGGGCACCACATCGTGCAGGGATTCTTGTTCGGGGCTGTGGTAGTTCAGGCGCGCTTCGTCGCGTTGTTGCGACACGCGCGTATGGCGGATGCGGTTGATCCCGGCCACAAAATAAAACATGGCGCCAAACAAGGGGGAAAACAATGCCACCCCTACCCAGCCAATGGCCGCGCGCACGTCTTGTTTCGTCATGGCGGCATGAATAGCAGCACCCGCGCCGGCCACCAAGCTCACCCCGAAAAAAATGTGGGGCCAATATTCTTGCCAAAGCTCGTCGAAGCGGTCCATATAGACTTGGAAAACTCCCTTGTGATGCCATGCGCGCCACGCATAGCGAGTGCGTAAGGATACCAAGCCTCGACGCTGAACGGGCTTAAAGCTTCTACGTTAGATGACGACGGGTAACCGCGCGAGCGATTGAAGGTGGTGACGGTGTGCAATGGCGTGCGCGTTTTCATTTTGTGCGCAGCAACAGAAAGGCTCCGACGCTGCGCCTTTGGCTTGTTGCCGCCCCGAAAGGGGGGCTTTGTCTGGGTGCGATCCGGCAACAAAAAAGCCCCGTTTCTGACCGAAACCGGGGCTGGAATGCGTGCAAGGGAGTGGGGTGGCTGATGGGGCTCGAACCCACGACAACCGGAATCACAATCCGGGACTCTACCAACTGAGCTACAGCCACCACTGTCCTGCAAAGAGGCCGAATGTTAGCACAGAAGAAAATGGTCAGGCAAATCCGTCACGTACCGCTCAGATGCCACGATCCCGGCGGCCCGAATAACCCAATCGCAACGATAACTCGTGGGCGGCTTCGCGCAGGGCGTTGGGAACGGGGCCATCCCAGTCCGGGCTGAGCCGGTCGGATTCGCAGGTGGTGGAGATTGCCAGTGTCATGTTTCCCCGCGCATCATAGACGGGCGCGCTAAAGGCATTGACCGTGATCTTGTGACGTGGGGACGAGGCGGAGCCGACGGCACGCGCGAGCCCGTAGCGTTGGGCGTCGGCCAGGTGTTGAGAAAATTTGCCGTTATCCTGTTGGCCGCTGCGCATCCGCGATTGGAGTTCTTGCTCGATGGCGGTTTGCGTTTGGTCTGGCGGCATGAATGCGGCAAACGCCCGGCCGGTGGCGGATTGGGTCAAGCTGACGACCACCCCGGCTTGCAGGTAAGGACTGACCGGCTGCTTTGAGGGTTCCCAACGTACGATTGTCGCGCCCTGGTTTCCCCAGACTGCCAGGCCGACGGTACGCTGGCCGATGCGTTCACAGATTTCCGGCAAGGCCGCCGTCGCGATGCGCTGTGTTTCTAGCGCCGCCAGTCCGCCGGTTCCGATTTCCGCGTGGCCGACTTCGCCCAGATCGTGGGCATATGTCATCAAGTATTTCCCATCGGCAAAGGCCAGGGAGCGATGGCTGCTGCGGGAAATTTTCTCGACTTGACCGATATAGACGACATGGTCGCCGCCGGGATAGGCGGCGATTTTCACACACTCCAGATGGGCGGCACAGTCTTGAATAATCGGCACTTCTCCCAGCCCCGGCGTAATCGGGACTTCGCGGAACTTGTCGGGGCCGGATTTGGCGAACTGATTCGAGACGTGAATCTGGTGGTCCGCCAGGATATTGACCACAAAGCGTTCGCAATCCCGAAAGACGGGATAACTGCTGGAGGTGGTGGACTGGCTCCACAGAATCAACGGTGGATCGAGTGATACCGAGCTAAAGGAATTCGCGGTGACGCCGAAGGTCTCACCTTGCGCATTGCGTGTGGTAATGACGGTAACGCCGGTAGGAAAGGCGCCTAACGCGCGGCGAAACTCACGGCTATCGAATGGTGTCATGCTGGCATCCTGTCTCAGGGAACGCCCGGGGAAGGTCGATGGTCATTGTCGACCTGATTGTTTTGTCCTGGGCAACGAGACACAGTCTAGGGATGCCGGTACGGGCTCACAAATTGCGTTCCCGTATGGATTTATTCCCAATCATTATGAGTGGGGTGCGTGGGCGAGTTGTTCCCGAAAGTGCTTGCGCAGGTAGTCCTTGAAGGCGACCGCCGCCGTGGAGAGATCGGCCCGACGGGAAATGACACAACCCCAGTGACGGGTGGCGTCCAGATCCGTGACATCAATGAGTGCGCGTCGGGATTGGCCGTCGCGTTGAACCATGGTGCGAGGCAGAAAAGCGACGCAATTGCCGGCGTCAATCATCCCGAGCAGCATGGGCAAGGTCGACGCCGTCGTGGGCTCGAAGGCCAGGCCCAGCTTTGCGAACTCGTCTGTCAGGTGTTTGCGCAGCGACAGGTAGCGGTCCAGAAACATGACGCGATAGGGCGCAATCATAGACAGCGTGACGTTGGGGATCTGGGTGAGTGGGTGCCCGGCGGGCACGACCAGCAGCACCTTTTCTTCGGCCAGTGATTGAAAGCGCAGGCCACGGTGCTTGCTGTCGAGCGCCGTCACGCCGAAATCGGCCGAATCCTGGGCGACGGCCTGCATGACTTGCGCATAGGGCAAGTCACGTAGCACGACGTGGACGTCCGGATAGCGTTCTTGGTAGTCATGAATCAACGGGGGCAGGACCGTGGCCGCCAGCATGGGTGTGCTGGCGATGACGATGCGGTTTCGCTGCGCGACCGCGCTGTGTTGAAAGTGGCGCATGACATCCCGCAGACCAGAAAGCGCCTGCTCGGCGGCGTCTCGCAGACGTACGCCGTCCGGCGTAGGGGCGACCTGGCGCGTCGTTCTTTGCAGCAGCTTGACGTTCAGCTTGTCTTCCAGGCGCTTGATCCGGTTGGTTACGGCCGGCTGAGAAAGATGAAGCTTGCGGGCAGCATCACTAAAGCTGCCTTCCTGGACGACCCAAAGGAAAGTTTCCAGCTCCGACAGGTCCAGTCGCGTCAGTGAGGGACGGTCAATTGATTTATTCATGATGGTTATAGATGTATCACGCGGCGGAAATTGTGCATATCAGCGTTGACACCAATACTGGCTGCACTTCGCACGCTTTCTGAATGATTTCACATCGGACGCACTATGAGCACATCTGAACGGCAAATGGCCCTGGTTGCATTTCTGCAAGCCCAGAATTGTTCCAACTACGTTGGTTCGTGGCGCAACCCGTCGAGCATGACGGACTACCTGACGCCGGAGTACTACCAACGGATTGCGCGTACGCTGGAAGAGGGGCGGTTCGACATGGCCTTCTTTGATGACCGCCTGGCGATGCCGGACATCTACGGTGGCGATCACCTCGAAACGGTTCGTCATGGTGTACGGGCGATCAAACTGGAGCCGACCTCGGTGCTCATGGCAATGGCGATGGCGACGAGCCACCTGGGCCTGGGCGCGACCTATTCGACGACCTACTACGAGCCATTTCATGTCGCTCGTTTATTTGCGACGCTGGATCTGATGACGAAAGGCCGTGTGGCCTGGAACGTGGTGACATCGATGAACAACTCGGAGGCGGCCAACTTTGGGCACACCGAGCATCTTGAGCATGACCTGCGTTATGACCGCGCCGACGAATTCATGGAAGTCGTCATGGGGCACTGGGATACCTGGGAAGACGACATCATTGTCGCCGACAAGGCCGCCAATTTCTTTGCGGACCCGGAGAAGGTGCGTCGCTTGAACCATGAAGGGCGATTCTTTCACTCACGTGGGCCCTTGACCGTGCCCCGTTCGCCGCAGGGCCATCCGGTGATCCTGCAAGCAGGCCAGAGCGGTCGAGGATTGGCCTTTGCCGCGCGTTGGGCAGAAATTGTTTTTGCCAAGTACCCCACCCTGGAAGGAGGCGTCAAGCAATACCAGGCCCTCAAGGAAGGCGTGGTCAAGGCGGGGCGCAATCGCGATGACCTGAAGGTTGCCGCCGAAGTGAAGATCATTGCGGCGGAAACGGAAAGTCTGGCCAACGAAAAGCGCGAGATGATCGCCAGTTTGTCCAAGCCGATTGACGGCCTGACCATGATTGGCGAAACCATGAATATTGACTTTTCCGGTCGCCCATACGATCAGCCCTTTACGGATGAGGAACTGGCTGTCATGTCGTGGCAGAGCCTGCGCGACAAGGTCGTTCAGGTCAGCGGCAAGAAAAACCCCTCGGTGCGGGATTTTGTCGAGGCCTCCGGTCGCGGCACGTTGAACGACGGGCCGGTGTTCTGCGGAACGGGCGAACAAGTGGCGGACATGATGGAGGAGTGGTTCAGCAAGGCCTGCGACGGCTTTGTCTTGTCAGCGACGTCGGTGCCCGGCACCTATGAGGAAATCGTGCGTCTCGTTATCCCCCACTTGCAGAAGCGCGGTCTGGTACGCAAGGAATATGGCGCCAGCACCTTGCGCGGGCACTTGAATCTGCGTCGCCCGCGTGCCGGCGACTGGAAAACCAATAGTCGTTAAGAGGCCACGAGTGATGACAACAGACAGTGTGCGGATGATGTCGGCCAGTGGCATTCTGGGCTATGGATTCCCGGAGGCTTCCATTCAGGCCGCAATGAAACTCAAGCCGCATATGGTGGGGGTGGATGGCGGGTCCAGCGATCCCGGCCCGCATTATCTGGGATCGGGCAAGACGCTCAACTCACGTCTGGCCATGAAACGCGATCTGTCGCTGTTGTTGCGCGCGGCGATCGAGAATGGCATTCCGATGATGGTGGGGACCTGCGGGGGCGCAGGCGGCGAGCCGCATCTGCAGGCCTGCGCCGACATCATTCGAGAGATTGCCCGCGAACACGATTTGCACTTCAAGATGGCGTTGATTCATGCCGAGCAAGAGCCTGAGGTGCTGCGCCAGGCGCTCGAGGAAGGGCGCATTCACCCGCTAGGCAATGCGGCGGACCTGACGGCGACCCAGCTTGATTCGGCCGTTCGTGTGGTGGGAATGATGGGGCCGGAACCCTATCGCAAGGCGCTGGCCGACGGGGCGCAGGTCATTTTGGGTGGGCGCGGTACGGACCCGGCACCGTGGGTAGCGTTGGCGATGCACCATGGCATTCCCGCCGCACCGGCCTGGTACGCGGGAAAAATGCTGGAGTGCGCCTGCAACGCGGCAATCCCCAAGAAGCACGACTGCTTGATGGTGACCGTCGGGCAAGACTATGTCGAGGCCGAGCCCCTGAATCCGGAATTGCGTTGCACGCCGTTATCCGTGGCTGTTCAGGCGTTGCACGAGAACGCCAGCCCCGTGTTGCGCTATGAGCCAGGGGGCGTTGTCGATACCCGGGAATGCCAAATTCAGGCCATCTCTGACCGGCGTGTACGTATTACCGGGATGCAGTGGGAGCCCAAGCCGTACACCGTCAAACTGGAGGGAGCCTGCCGCGCCGGTTTCAGCGCCATCACGTTCGCCGCTACCCGTGATCCCGGGCTCATCGGACAGATCGATAGCTTTTTGGATTTTGTGCGCAGTTCGACATCGGTGAAAGTCGCCGCATTAGGAATCTCTGCCGAAGATTGGCGCCTGGTGCTGCGTGTCTATGGGGCAAAGGGCGTGATGGGCGCATGGGAGCCGAACGCTGATTTTTTGCCTCAAGAAGTCAGCATCATCGCCGAGGTCGTCGCGAAGACACAGGACACCGCGAATGCCGCGCTGTCGTTGGCGCGCGTGACGTTGCTGCATTCGGATTTTCCGGGCCGCATGTGTCGCGAGGGGAACATGGCCTTCCCGTTTTCCCCTTCAGATATCGAGCGTGGCGAGATCTACGAATTTTTCCTGCAACACGTGATGGATGTGTCGGATCCGCTCAGTCTATTTCCCATTGAATACGAAGTCGTTTGATCTGTAGAGAAACAACATGCCCAAGCTTAAAGATATTGCGAAGGCCTGCAAAAGCAAGAACGCAGGACCTTTCGCTGTCACGCTCGACATCATGTTCGACGACGTTGCATTGTTCGAGCGGGTGCGCTCGACCGGCGTGATCAGCGCATCGCTGATCGCGAAGCTGTATGGCGTGCAAGAGTCGGACGTGTTGTTTACCGAGTATCCGCCCGCCATGGCCTGGAAGGCTACGCTGCCCAGGCCCGTCGCGTCCGGCGCGGTGGGTGATGTCGATGTGTATGGCGCTCAGCAACATGCTCCCTTGTTGGATATAGAAATTCCCCTGTAGTGCTGGGCCGACGCTACCCGGTTTACCGGGGTAGTGGAGGGTCCAGCAGGGCTTTGTTGTTTCGAAAACGTGATAAGAATCAGGAGACAAAAAGTGATACGTCTATTAAAAGTACTGCTGCCGGTGGCTGTGATGTTGCCGGGCGCCGTGATGGCGCAAGACACGTTGAAAATCGGGGGGCTCGTGACCCTGTCTGGCGCGGGGGCGGCCTGGGGACAAGCGTTGCTGTATGGCGCCGAACTGGCCGCTGATGATGTGAATGCGCAGGGTGGCCTGGAGGTCAATGGCAAAAAATACAAGGTCGAGATCATCCCCTACGACGACAAGTACCAGGCGGCCGAGGCGGTCACGGCGGCGAACAGGCTGGTCAGCGATGACAAGGTGAAATACATCATCGGCCCGATGGGCTCGGCGCCGGCACTGGCCGTGCAGCCGATTACCGAGCGTGAGAAGGTCATCGTCATGACATTGGGGTTCACCCGCAAGGCGTTGAGTCCTGAAAAGCCTTACTCATTTCGGCCTAATCTGACGACTGAAGAAACGTCGTATCCGATCATCGCCTGGCTGGTCAAGCGCTTTAACCTCAAGAAAGTCGGTGGCTTGTTCCCCAACGATGAGTCCGGCCAGCAGATTGCCGGCGACCTGGCCAAAGCCTACGAGCAAGCGGGCGCCGCACTATCAAGCAAGGAGTTCTTCGAGCGCCAGCGTGTTGATATGGTGCCCTTGTTGACCCGGATGTTAAGTGCGGGTATCGATGCGATTGAACTCGATGGCAACTCGCCCGCCACCGCAGGCATGATCGTCAAACAGGCGCGTGAATTGGGGTTCGAAGGACCTATCGTTCGCAACGGAGGCCCGGCAACACCCGAGATTGTGGCGGTCGCGGGCAAGGCGGCAACCGAGGGCATGATGGTGACGTCGCTGCAAGATCCCGACAATAAAGCGGTCGCGGATTATGCCAAGCGCTATGCGGAAAAGTACAACAAAAAGATGAATGGCTTTAGCCCCGCGTTCTATGACGGCACGCATATGTTGTTCAAGGCCATGCAAAACGCCGGGACCGTGACCGATAGCACCAAGGTGCGCGACGAACTTGAAAAGCTCAACGGCTATGAGGGTATCCAGGGCAAGCTGACCTGGAGCGGAAAAGCGCGCTACGGCATCGACCACCAAGTCGCATCGCCGTTCTTCATTTCTGAGGTGAAAGACGGCCAGGAAGTGACGGTAGCGCGCTGCGACGTCAATCAGTGCGTTGATATCAAAAAATAATTCCGCGGAGCAAATTCCATGTCCAACCTGCTTGCTCAGGCACTGGTCAATGGCGTGATCATCGGCTTGCTTTATATGCTGATGGCGGTGGGCTTCACCCTGGTTTTTGGGGTGATGCGCATCGTGAACTTCGCGCATGGCGAGTTTTATATGGTGGGGGCCTTTGCGACCTATGTCTTGATGGCCCATTGGGAGTTCCCGTTTTTGGTGGCCATGTTGGGGGCGTTCGTGGTGACGATGGCCTTCGGCTGGATCGTCGAGTGGACGGTGCTCAAGCCGTTCAGGCACGATGAGTTGAACGGCATGATTGCCACGATAGGGGTGGCCATGATTCTGCAATCGGTCGCCTTGCTGGTGTTCGGGCCGGATGCGCAGATCATGCCTCAGGTGGCCGAAGGCGTCTATCGCCTGGGGCCGGTCATCATCCCGGCGTCCCGCCTGTACGTGGCCGTGTGTTCCGTGATTGTGTTGGCGGTCTTATATGTCTTTCTCATCCATACCCGGCAGGGCAAGGCGTTGCGAGCCGTGGTCCAGGATATGGAGATCGCCATGGCGCAGGGGATCAAGGCCAAGTTCATGTATCCCCTGGGCTTCAGTCTGGGGGTAGGCTTGGCCGCGATCGCGGGCGCGTTGATGGCGCCGCTCTTTTCCGTGTCGCCCTTCATCGGCAGTACACCGCTGCTCAAGGCGTTCATTGTGGTCATTCTCGGCGGGCTGGGCAGCATTCCGGGGGCGGCGTTGGCCAGCCTGCTGCTAGGGATAACGGAAAGCCTGGCGAGTTCTTTGATCAGTAACAGCCTGGCGGAGATTTTGATTTTCGTTGTGGTGATGGCCATCCTGGTGGCGCGCCCCGCCGGATTGCTGGGCAAATCGGAGGCATGAAATGACCATGAGCAAGACGCTATTGTCGCCGATGCCGCCGTCTGCGGGGGCCATGCTGATCCGCGGCGCTGCCGCGCCCCGAGCACTCGGTCTGCCCGCCTTGGGTGCGCTGGCACTACTGATTTGTATACCGTTTATCTTGAATCAGGCCTTTAGTTATCACCTCGCGATCTTCATTTGTATTAACGCCATTGTGGTGACTTCATTGTCTGTCCTGGCGCGCTCGGGGCAGATTTCGCTATGTCACGGCGCATTGGTGGGCATTGGCGCTTATGCGTCGGTGGCCTGTGTGAAAGGCTTGGGGTTGCCCTTCTTGGTGGGCGTGTTTGCCGCAATGATTGCGGCGGGGGGCGTTGCGTACCTGCTGGGTCGTATCGTCCTGCGCCTGCAGGGAGTGTATTTCGTGCTGGTGACCTTTGCGTTCAGCGAGCTGGTCCGGCTGGTTTTGCTTGAGTGGGGTGATGTGACGGGCGGCGCCAACGGCGTCACCGGTATCCCCGCCGCCAGTATTGCCGGCTACGTGTTTAACGAGAAACCCGCGTTCTATGCCCTGGCGGTCGTCGCGACCATTGGTGCGTTGGTATTTTTCCGGTTCTTCTACGCTTCGCCGGCAGGCGAGGCGGTAGATGCCGTCGGCGAGAACCCCGCGTTGGCCGAGGCAAGCGGTGTGGGCGTGCGTCGTACGCAGTTGTATGCGTTCACGCTGGCGAGTGCCTTTGCGGGCCTGGGCGGCGCGTTATTGGCGCATTACCTGGGTTATATCTCGCCCGAGTCATTCAATATGCATTATTCGATCGCCTTGATCATCATGATGGTGGTCGGTGGACGGCGGTTTCTATTCGGTGGACTGATCGGGGCGTTGGTGATGACACCGCTACCTGAATTTTTCCGAGGTGCAGTCGAGTCGCAGGATATTTTCTACGGTGTGGCATTGATTTTGATACTGCGCTTTATGCCACAAGGCCTAGCCGGCGTGCGTCTGCCGTTCATGAAAAGGAGGCCGGTATGACATCCGCTACCAATCAGCAACCGCTGTTGCAGGTGCGGGGCTTGAGCAAGCGGTTCGGCGGCTTGCACGCCGTCAGCGATTTGTCCCTGGACGTTGGGCACAATGAAGTGGTGGGCTTGATCGGCCCCAACGGTGCGGGCAAGAGTACGGCCTTTAACCTCATCAGTGGCACATTGAGCCCGACAGCAGGTCAAGTGCTATTGGCAGGCGAGGACATCACTGGCAGGGCGCCCAGCACCGTGGTGCGTCGTGGTCTGGCCCGGACGTTTCAGTCTACGTCTGTCTACCCGAACTGCACTGTGATACAGAATTTATTTCGTGGGGCGCTGTCGACCTTGCCGGGGTCGATCTGGACGCAAGTCGTGAGTACACGGGCACGCAAGGCGGCGCTGCGGCGCGTGGCAAGCGACGTTGACGAGGTTCTTGAGTTGACCGGATTGGCCGCCTATCGCGATGTCTTGGCAGGTGGGCTGCCTTATGGTCACCAGAAACTGTTGGGTGTGGCCATAGGCTTTGCGACACAGCCCAAGATCCTGCTGCTGGACGAGCCGGCGGCAGGATTGAACGGCGAGGAGTGCGCGGAACTCGGCCGGTTGCTGCAACGCTTGCAGGCGCATCGAGGGATTTCCGTGCTGTTTGTAGAGCATCATATGGCCGTGGTGATGGCTCTATGCCAGCGCATCTATGTACTCGTGCAGGGGCGCAAGATTGCCGAAGGCACGCCACAGCAGATCCAGTCCGATCCCGCGGTGATCGAAGCCTATCTCGGAGCGCCCGACTATGCCCACGCTTGAAGCGAAGTCCATTTCCGTCAGCTACGCAAGCGTGAAGGCGGTGCACGATGTGTCGTTTCGCGTCGATGAGGGCGAGGTGGTTGCCCTCGTCGGTTCCAACGGAGCGGGTAAGTCCACCATTCTGAAGGCGATGATGGGACTCAAGCAGTTGGCAGGGGGCGACTTATGGTGGCGGGATCATTCCATCGCGCGCATTCCGGCGGCTAATCGCGTCTCCAGTGGCATAGCCCTGTCACCCGAAGGCCGGCGCCTCTTCCCCAGAATGACGGTATTGGACAACCTGGAGGTCGGCGCGCACACCGTGAAAAGTGTCGCCAGCCGCCGCAGAACCCTGGACCTGATCTACGGACTCTTTCCCCGTGTGCATGAGCGGCGTAGCCAGCTCGCGGGGTCGCTATCAGGCGGAGAGCAGCAGATGGTCGCGATCGGCCGGGCGTTGATGGCGCAACCCAAGTTGCTGTTGCTGGATGAGCCCTCGTTGGGACTCGCGCCTAAAGTGATCGCCGAGATTGCCCGAGTGGTCGAAACGTTGAATCGCGAGACCGGGCTATCAATTGTCCTGGTGGAACAGAACGCCAGGCTGGCATTGCGTTTGTCGCATCGTGCCTATGTGCTGGAACGCGGCGAAGTGGTGCGTACGGGCACAGGACAGGAATTACTGGACGACGATTTCGTCAGACAGGCTTATCTGGGTGTGTAAGGGCGCAGGAGGAGGCGTCCCATTATGAGTGAATCGCTACCGATGTACGAAGTGTATGCGCTGCGTTATGCGCGTATGACCCGCCCGGCATCCCATAACTTCATCCTTCACGACGCCCATGATGGGACCGTGGATATGGATTTTTATGTCTGGTTGATCAAAGGGCAGGGCAGAACGATTTTGGTCGATACAGGATTTGGCGAGCGAGGCGCGACGCAGCGTGGTCGTCCGCTAGACTGTTGTCCAATTGACGCGCTCAAGCATTTGGGTATCGAGGCCGGTGAGATTCACGATGTGATCTTGACCCATTTACATTGGGATCATGCGGGCAATCTGGATAAGCTGCCCAATGCCATCTTCCATCTCCAGGAGACAGAGGCGGCGTTCGCGACAGGTCGATGCATGTGCCAGGCTGTGTTACGCAAGCCGTTTTCAGCCGACGATGTCTGCGATTTTGTGCGACGTTTGTACGAGGATCGCGTTGCGTTTCATGATGGAGACGATACGTTGTTTCCCGGGGTCGAGGTCTTGCATATCGGCGGCCACACCAAGGGCCTGCAGGCGGTTCGTGTCCATACGGCGCGCGGCTGGATCGTGCTGGCTTCCGATGCGGCGCACTATTACGACAACGCTACGTTGAAAATCCCGTTTCCGGTCGTGGTGGATGTCGAACAGATGCTGTTCGGCCACCAGCGCCTGCTTAAGCTGGCCGGCTCTGTGAGCCATTTTGTGCCGGGGCATGATCCTCTGGTGCTGCAGCGTTACCCCAATCTCCCTGACGTTCCCGTGCCCATTGCCGTCTTGCACGAGTCTCCGAACGCCTAGTTTCCTGATCAACAGGCGTACCCTCTACGGCTACGCTGCTCCTTACGATGGACGAATCGCATCATGCACGCTGCTTCGAATTTGCGGGCCCCCTCTTCCAGTCTGGCGTTGGGTCTGACGCGCTTTGCGCGCGGCCTGACCCTGGATGCGTTGCCAGACTCAGTACGCGAGAAATCGTTGCTGCACATTATCGATGCGATTGGGCTGGGTATTGCCGCGCATCAGTTTGATTTCTCGGGTCCGGGATTGGCCGGCATACGGGCGGCGGGCGCACCGGGCGAGGCGACGGTGATCGGTGGGGGGGCGGCATTGCAGGCCCGGGATGCGGCCATGGCGAATGGCTATTTGATGCACGGCCTGGATTTTGACGATACGCATCCGGGCGCGATTGTTCATCCGTCGGTGGCGTGTTTACCTGCGGCGTTGGCCCTGGGCGAGACGCTGAATCTGCGCTGGGGCGACGTGTTGGTCGCCTATGTGATCGGTATGGAGGCAGCTATCCGTCTGGGTCGATCGGTCAATGGCGGTTTTCACCATGGTGGATTTCATGCTACCGGCCTGGTGTCGCACTTTAGTTCGGCGCTCGTGGCCGGAAAATTGTTAGGATTGAGTGAAGAGGCGCTAGTGGCCGCTCAGGGGATCGCCGCCAGTACCGCGGCGGGCCTACAGGTTTTTCTGGAAGACGGTGCCTGGACAAAGCGGTTGCATCCGGGGTGGGGAGCATTCTCCGGGATTACCGCAGCGCAGATGGCCAACGCCGGATTTCATGGTCCACGTAGGCCCTATGAGGGAAAATTCGGCTTGTACGAAAGCCACATGCAAGACCGCGCCGATCAGGTGGACGCGGACTCCGTGATTGCGGCGCTGGGCCATGAATGGACGTTGCTGGAAACATCGATCAAGCCCTATCCCGTATGCCATTTCATCCATGGTTGTGCAGAGGCCGCGCTGCGTATTCGCGATCGGATCGGCGAGCATGCCGAGATTCGTGCCATTGAATGCGAATTGCCTGCGGCCACCTTGCCGATTGTGGCGGAACCGGTCCATATCAAATTGAATCCGCGCAGCGACTATGACGCAAAATTCAGTGCGCAGTTTGTCGTGGCGGCGTGCCTGGTACGGGGTCGCTTTACTTTGCATGAATTGCATTCGGACCAATTGACTGCCCCGGATATTTTGGCGTTGGCAGCACGCAGCACATGCCGCGCACAGGAAGAAACCGCTTTTCCCAAATATTTTTCGGGTGCAGTGACCGTGACCATGCAAGACGGCACATCTGTGCATGAGGCGGTGCCGGTGAATTTGGGAAGCGGCGAGCGTGCATTGGGTCAGGCTGATATTGTTCAGAAGTTCACGGCGAACGCCAGTCTGACGTTACCGCCAGTACGGACGGCCTTGATTCTGGATGCGTTCCTGTCGGCCGACGCATCGACACCTGTACGCGATTTGATGAAACTGTTAGGCTGAAGATCTTCATTACAGAAAAAAAACACACTATGGATATGCGCCAACTGCGCTATTTCGTCACGGTTGCGGAGGAGCTTAGTTTTCGGCGCGCCGCCGAACGTCTGCATATCTCGCAGCCCCCATTGTCGCTACACATCAAGACACTGGAGGATGAGATAGGCGTGCAGCTTTTGCACCGCACGCGTCGCGAAGTCAAGCTGACGGAATCGGGACAGGCGTTTCTGCGTGAAACGCGGGTTTTGCTGGACCAGATGCAACTGGCGGTGAACGCCGCGGTGCGTGCGGAACAGTCAGACGTTGGCGTATTGCGAGTCGGATTGGCGACGTCGGCGCTTTTTCATGTGATGTCGCAGGTCAAGCGACTGATCGAGACACGATTTCCGCAAGTGACCTTGTCGATGGTGGATATGGCGTCGGCGGATCAGGTCAAAGAGGTGTCTCTCGGTCTGCTGGATCTGGGGATCGTGCATGCACGATCCGTCCGCTCGGAGGTGCAGCGTCAGTTGATCTATCAGGAGCCCCTGGTTGCTGTATTGCCCAGTCAACATGCATTGGCGCATACGCCCGGCTTTAAGCTCGCCATGCTGGCCGACGAGCCTATGGTGGCGTTGCGACGCGACTGCGGGCCGGCGATCTATGATTCCATCGTGGCCTGTTGTCACGAGGCGGGATTCAGCCCCGACATCAAGCATATCGCACGCAGTCCGTTGACCATTTTTCAAATGGTCAAGTTGGGGCTGGGGGTCTCGATTGCGCCCGCCTCCTATGCCAACACCGGATTTTCCGGTGTGATCTTTCGAGAGTTTCCACAAACCGCGGGTCAAGTCCGCCTGGAGATGATCTGGAGCGACAAACACGCCAGCGATCTGACACGCAGGGTGGTCAGTGATGTGGTGCCGCGTCTGGCAATCGGCACCACACCGTAATCGACACGAGGTCGTTGTTCACACCTGAGCGGGCAAATCCACTTTGACGCGGCCGTCAATCAATTGAATGACGGCAGGGTGGTAGTTCTGCGCAAAACCCGCGTCGCGTGCTTGGCACATGACGTTGTAGGTATACGTGCCGATCCGTGGCACGAATGCGCCTTCTTTTGCCAGATCCAGAGCGAGCGCGCAGTCCTTGATCGCGTAGGTCATGGGAAAGGTTTTTTCCGGGAACGTATCTTTGGCGAGCGACTTCATCCCGTGGTTGCGTAATGCAAAACTGTCAGCGGATCCTTGGGACAGCAAGTCCAACAATTTATCGGCATCCATGCCCGCGCGCCGACCGATCGTGATGGCTTCGGATAGTGCGTTCACTGTCATGAACACCATATAGTTGTTCAGAATCTTGATGATTTGGCCATTGCCGATATCGCCACAATGCAAGACGTCAGAGCCCATGCACTGCAAATAGGGCCGAACGTGCTCGAAATCCGTCTCCGATCCGCCGACGCTGATGAATAGCTTGCCGTCAATGGCGGCCTGTTTGGTGCGGGCGACGGGCGCATCGACGAAATGGACGCCCGCGTCGTTGACGAGCTTGGCCAAGGCGCGTGTGCGCGCGACGTTACTCGTACTCATGTCGACGATCATCGCCGGTTTTCGTGGCGCGGCCAGAATGGCGTTGGCCACGGTTTCCACTTGGTCGATGGACGGCAACGATAGAAAGATGATGTCCGCTTTTCCAGCGACCTCGCCGACATCTTGGGCGACGCTGGCGCCATGAGATGATGCGTCTTGCAGGGCGGCTGCCGAGGTGTCGAAGACGACAACCGGCTTACCACCCTTTTTCAGCAGATTGGCGCACATGGGTCCGCCCATCACGCCCAGTCCAATAAAACCTAATGTGTTGATTTTCTGGTCACTCATGCCTGGCTCCTTCGTTATCAGGTACGGGGGTCTCGTTGCTTGCATTCTTGGTGTTGTCACGTGCTTTGATGATCTTGATGACTTTGTCGTAGGTCTGGTATTCGTTGGCCTGGAACGCGGTGAATTCCTCTGGTGTCGAACCGACGAGCATGAACGAAATAGCGTCCAGCCTGGCTTTGACCTCGGGGTCTTTCAATGCGGTTTTCGTTGCCTCGTAAACCTTTTGAATGGCTTGCTTAGGTGTGCCGGCGGGGGCCCAGATACCGTACCAGCTAGGCATGTCGAATCCCGCGTAGCCTGCCTCGGCGACGGTGGGCACGTCCGGGATGACCGGCACGCGCGTATTGCTGGTCACGGCCAGGACGCGGAGCTTTCCGCTTTTGACATGGGGATAGGCCGATGCCATGGGTTCAGTCATGGCCGTCACTTGTCCGCCGATCAAGTCGATGAGGGCAGGCCCGCCTCCCTTGTAGGGAATGATCTGCATGTTGATGTCCGCCTGATCGTTGACGAGCTCGCAGGCCAGGTGGCCCGCCGCGCCAAAGGCGGCGATGGCCCAGGTCAATTCGCCGGGCTTTTGTTTCGCGGCGGTCACGAGGTCTTTAAGTGTTCGGTACGGACTGTCTTGCCGCACCAGAATCAATTGAGGCTGTGCGCCGATTTCGGTGATGGGCGAGAAATCCTTGAGGGCGTCATAGGTCACGGTGTCCAGCAGCAACGGGTTGGCGACCTGCAGAGACGCATTGAGCAGCAACGTGTAGCCGTCTGGTTTGGATTCCTTGACGTATCGGGCGCCCAGAACGCTGCTGGCTCCTGGTTTGTTCTCGATGATGACAGGTTGGCCCAGTGATTCCTGCAATGATTTTCCCAGGCTGCGCGCGACGGTATCGACGGATCCGCCAGGCGGGAAGGGTACGACCAGGTGGATGGGGCGGGTTGGCCAGGCATCCGTGGTTTGCCCGGCGTGAACAATGCGGCCAATAGGCAGCGTTGCCGCGAGCGCCAGACCTGTCACCGTGGCTTTCAAGAGATGCCTGCGAACTATCGATCGTGGCGGTGCGGCCGGTTTTAGCGTTTTCAAGTTGTCTCCTTTGGACGAGTGGCTTGAGCTCGATTGGCTCAGGTCCGGATAGCGAAGGGGTCGCGGACCTCTTCGGAAAAATCGATCATGACGTTGCGTGTGGTCAGATATTCGCGTAGCCCGGCTTCGCCGCGTTCGCGGCCAATGCCGGATTGTTTAAAGCCGCCGAAGGGGACTTGTGCGGCGATCGCGCGATAGGTGTTCACCCAGACAGAGCCCGCCTGCATGGCGCGAGAAACGCGTAGCGCGCGTCCCAGGTCCCGAGTCCAGAGTCCGGCTGCCAACCCGTAGCGAGTGCCATTGGCAATGCGGATGGCTTCGTCTTCGGTGTCAAAGGGAATGACGGCCAACACCGGGCCGAAGATTTCTTCCTGAGCCAAGTGGCTGTCGGGAGCGACATTCGCAAAAATAGTGGGTTCTATGAAATAGCCGGACTCAAGACCGCTGCCTTGTGCGCGTTTGCCCCCGGTCATCAGTTGGGCGCCCGCTTGGGTCGCCGCCTCGATGGTGGCCAGGATCCGGTCAAATTGCGGCTTGTTGGCCACGGTGCCCATCTCGGTGCCGGTGTCGAGCGGATTGCCCATGTTGATGCCGCGTGCGCGTTCGATCAGGGGCGTCAACACTTGTTCGAGGACATTGCGTTGGACCAGTAGTCGCGAACCGGCCACGCATGTCTGGCCCGTTGCGCCAAAGATGCCGGCCAGGGCGCCGACAACCGCCTTCTTTAAATCTGCGTCGTCAAAAATGATGTTGGGAGACTTTCCGCCCAATTCGAGCTTGACGGGGGTCAAGCGGCGGCCCGCGAGCGAAGCGATTTCCGCACCCACGCCCGGGCTGCCGGTAAAGCTGATCAGCGAGACGTCGGGGTGATTCACCAGCGCCCGGCCCGTATCGGCGCCCCCCGTAACCACGTTGAATACGCCGTCAGGAAAGCCCGCGGCATGCACGAGTTGGGCGAATTCCAGCGTCGATGCCGAGGCATGTTCACTGGGCTTGACGACGACGCAATTGCCCGCGGCGAACGCGGGCGCCAATTTATTGGCCAGTAACGCCAGCGGGGAATTCCAGGCCGTGATCAGCGCGACGACGCCATAGGGTTCCAGACTGAGATAGTCCAGCGTATCGGGCTGATCCAGTGGGATCTGCTGTCCGTATAGTTTGTCCGCATAGCCCGCGTAATAACGTAGCTGGCGACCTACCCATATCATCTGCGGGCGGGTTTCGCGTACGATTTTGCCGTTATCTGTAGTTTCAATACGAGAAATCCGATCGGCATTTTGCTCGATGAGTTCCGCCAGGCGCAGCATGAGCTGGGCACGTTTGATGCCAGGGGTGGCGCGCCATGTCGTGTCAAAGGCTTGTTGCGCAGCGGTGACGGCGAGCGCGACGTCCTGTTCGCAGGCGTCGGGAATTTCGGCCCATGCATCGCCGGTATAGGGGTTGTAGGTCGGAAACGTGCGGCCCTGACTGGGCGGTACGTTTTGGCCATTGATGAACAAGTCATAGTGCTGCATCCGGGTTGTCTCCACCTTGAGGCATGAATCAAGTCATGCACCAAGTGTGGAATCACCCGTCGGAGGCGTCCAATACCGAATTACGATTTCTGTGATAGCAAAGGGTTGATACAGCTCCTGTTACAAAACTTATCGGGCTTGTCACGATATGCAGGGTATGCTGGCCTTAGAGAGGGCCTTCGAGTGCATCAGAACAATTCGGTTTATAAGGGATATCGGTTGACCGCCAAAGTCATCCGGGGCGTCCAAGACAACGCGGCAAACGGGTCGGGTTCACCTGTCTTTACTGCATCGGTATTTGTGGTGCAGGCTGACTCAGTCCAGGAAACCGGTGATGAATATGCGGTACCCACTTTTGCGGAGGGCAGTTTTGTATTCAGTCCGCGCGAAGCCGTCCATCAGGCGATCAGTCATGGACGCGCTATCGTCGATGCCCTGACTGGAGTGGAAGGATAGGGTTTGCGTGGTCGAGTGCCGGATTTGGCGGCCTGTCTTGGCCGCATATCTTAGTTAGCGAAATCCTTAGTTAGCGAAGATCTCGCTCCAACTGCGAGCCTTGCCTAGCGGCCGGACGATGGCCGATTGCTCCAGGATGGAGACGGCCTTGTTGAATTCCTCGGCGGCGGCGCCGTCTTCGAGGATCACCAGCCGACTATTTTCAGCGTCGACCATTTTGACATCCGACATCTTGCCGTGGGTTTGATAGACCTGCGTCCAGTCGATTTTCTTGCCTGCCTTGAGGGCGATTGGCTCGATAAAGGTCAGGGATGCTCCGGCAGCACTGCGTACGGCATAAGCAAACTCGGCCGTGTGGCCGCTGCTGCTGCTGGCTTTGGCGCCTTGCATCAGGCGGTCGGCGCCAACCGCTTCGGCCAGGGTGCGGCCAACTTCCGCGCGAAATCGCAACCGGCTGAATTTCGGCATCCACTGTCCGCATTGAAAGGTGAGGGCCGTAGTGAGCTTGATGGCATCCCACAGGGCATCCTGCAATTGCGCCAGCGGGCCCGAGGCGGTGATGGCGCCGCTATGGTCGAAGCCGGCAACGCTGAGGCCCGGCGTTTGATTCAATTGATCCAGGCGTTTGGCGTTGAGATCAACACCATAGGTCGCGGCGTGCATCGCGGCTTCGCCGGCATCGGTCAGAAAGAACGATTCGTCGTCGGGATGCGCGATGAGGAAGGAGGCATGTTGGCCGTCCAGTCCCATGGCAACGGGAGTGATCGCGCGTATGGCGCGTTCACCGGCGGGCACGATAGTCCAGCCGGCAGGGGGTAAAAACGCGGTCATATGAGAAATTCGATTTGGCGTCCCTTCAGGGGATGGGCAAAGCCTCCCGCCAGGGTCAGGTTAGCGCGTTGGAGAAAATAAGGAATCAAGGAGGCAATGTCGTTTAACGCGGTCTCGAGCGGCTCGGCGTAGCCTTCGCCCTCGTGGTGCCACTGATGCAAATGGGTGCGATGATTCAGCACGTTGCGATAGAACGGGAGGTCCTTGCCGGCCAGGTTCGTGTGGTAGGCATCGTTGGTATCGACGCCCAGTACACGGTGCGGTCCGACGAACAGGCTGGCCGAGCATGCCTCGGTCACCGTCATGATGGCTTGACCATGAACGGCAGTGCGTGCCGGGCGATACAGTGCGCGAAAAATGATGTCGTCGCGTGTCTCGCCGCGCAGACGGCAGGACGAGACGTACTCCATCCATTGGGCTTGTCCGGGCGACGGGCGAGGCGCCCAGGTCACCGCTTTGGCGGTTTCCTTGGGCTCTGCCAGGATTTCGCGGACTTCCGCCGGGGTAATGAGGGGGGCTTGCTTAGTGGCCATGCACCGGTAGTGGCTGTGTTGTTCAGATGGCGCGCCAACGTGGCGCACCAAGAGGGCCGTAATATTACAAGAACATGGCGATCCCGGCAGGCTGTGGGGGGTTAGAGGCTCTTACTCGAGAACGTATCGCATTGACGCAGGTCGCCGCTGTCCAGGCCGCGCTTGAACCACGTCACGCGTTGTGCCGACGAGCCATGCGTAAAGGCATCCGGCACTACGTGGCCCTGGCTTTTCTTTTGTAGTGTGTCGTCGCCAATGGCCGTGGCCGCGTTCAGGCCTTCTTCGATATCACCTTCTTCGAGGATGTTGCGCGCCTGGTCTGCCTGGCGCGCCCACAGGCCCGCGAAGCAGTCCGCCTGGAGTTCCATGCGTACCGACAAGGCATTGGCCTGGCCGGGGTTGCGTTGACGCAGTTGGTCGACCTGATCGGAAATTCCCAACAGGTGTTGGACGTGATGGCCGACTTCGTGGGCGATCACGTAGGCTTGGGCAAAGTCACCCGGCGCGTTCAATTGACGTGTCATTTCGTCGAAAAAACTTAAATCGATATAGACTTTGCTATCGCCGGGACAATAGAACGGCCCCATGGCGGCTTGGCCGGTGCCGCAGGCGGTTGGTGTTGCTCCCCGGAACAGGACCATTTTTGGGGCGACGTATTGGCGATTGAGGTTTTGCTGGAAAATCGTGCTCCAGACATCCTCTGTCTCGCCCAGGACTTTGGCGACAAAGCGGGTTTGCGGGTCGTCCGCAGGAGGCTGCGTTGAGGTTTGTTGTTGTTGGACTGGCGCTGTGCCGTCGGCCATTTGCAGTACGACCGAAGGATCTACCCCAAAATAAATGGCGACCAGAGCCAGTACGATAGTGCCGATACCGATAGAGCCGCGGCGCCCTCCGAAACGGGGGCCGCTCGAACGGCGATCTTCGATATTTTTACTTTCCCGCGAATCGTCCATGCGCATGTTGTTTCTCCTGAGCGAGCGCTAAGGATGCTAGGATAAACCTATGGCACTATTTTTATCTATTCATCCTGACAATCCGCAACCGCGCCTGCTCAAGCAGGCCGCGCAGTGGCTCAATGAAGGCGGGCTGGTGGCGGTACCTACCGACTCTAGCTATGCAGTGGTTGCCCACCTTGATGACAAGACGGCGGCCGATGCACTGCGCCGGTTGCGCGGGTTGGATGAGCGTCACCATTTGACACTCTTATGTCGTGATCTGGCGGAAATTGGCCATTTTGCGCGCGTTGACAACCGCCAGTACCGGCTGCTCAAGGTCGCGACACCCGGTCCCTGGACTTTCATTCTCGAGGCGACGCGCGAAGTGCCACGCCGGGTCTCTCACCCGTCTCGCAAAACCATCGGTATCCGGGTGCCGGAGCACGCCGTGACGCTGGCCTTGCTGGAGCAGGTCGGTGCGCCGTTGCTATCGACGACGCTGATTCCCCAGGATGAAGACGAGGCGCTCAACGATGCCGAGGAAATTCGCGAGCGTTACGCCCACGAATTGGCCGCGGTCATCGACGCGGGCGCCTGCTTGCAATCTCCGACCACGGTCATTGATTTGACCGGCGACGAGCCCACTGTGCTGCGCCGTGGCCGGGGTGACCCCGCTACGCTGGGCCTGGCCTGATCTAGATAGCTCAAACACGGCGCCTCATGTCCGATCTTATTCAGTCTCTCGCGATCTACGCGATTCCCGTCATTTTTGCGATCACCCTGCACGAAGCCGCCCACGGTTACGTGGCGCGGATGTTCGGTGACCCCACGGCCGAGCAGGCCGGTCGCATTACGCTGAACCCCATACGGCACATTGATCCCGTTGGCACCATTCTGGTTCCGGTCGCGATCCTGCTGATGTCCAAGTTGATGGGCGGGCCGGGTATGTTGTTTGGTTGGGCCAAACCGGTGCCCGTTGATTTCGGGCGTCTGCGCCGGCCCAAGCAGGACATGCTATGGGTCGCCCTGGCCGGTCCCGCCGCCAATTTGTTGATGGCCATTTTGTGGGTCATCTCCATGCGCCTGTTCCTGGCCGCCGGTATTGAGGAAGGTTATTGGTATCAGGTAGGTATGGCGGGCATCAACGTCAATCTGGTACTGATGGCACTGAATCTGTTGCCTATCCTGCCGCTGGATGGCGGGCGCGTCGTATTCAGTCTGCTGCCCAATCGCTGGGCGTGGCAATACGGGCGGATAGAGCCCTACGGATTATTGATCGTGGTGGTGCTGCTGGCCACGGATGTGCTATGGACGCTGATGCGGCCTTTCATGGAATTGGGGACGGCTGTCGTATCTTGGTTCTTGTAATTGCCAATATTCCGGTAAACTCAACGGTTCGATTGATCCAGTTTCTTGTCCGGGGCATACCGCCCCGGGTCCGGAGCCCTTTTCATGGCATCCCCCGATTCCTCAATGATTACTTTTCAGGGCAGTATGGTGGCGCTGGCCACCCCTATGCAGCCCGATGGCAGCCTGGATTACCCGGCGTATCGGTCCCTGATCGATTGGCACGTTGCCGAAGGGACTAGCGCGCTGGTCGTGGTCGGCACCACGGGCGAGTCACCCACCGTGTCGATGGAAGAGCACGCCGAATTGATCCGGGTCGCCGTAGAGCACGCGGCCGGTCGCATCCCGGTGATCGCGGGCGTGGGGGCAAACTCCACCGACGAGGCGATTCATCTGGCCCGGCACGCCAAACGCGTGGGCGCGCAGGCGGGCCTGTCGGTCGTGCCGTACTACAACAAGCCATCTCAGGAAGGGCTCTACCAGCATTTTCGCGCCATTATCGAGGCGGTTGACCTGCCGACGGTGCTGTACAACGTGCCGGGCCGTACCGTGGCTGACATGAGTAACGAAACGGTGCTGCGTTTGGCGCAAATCCCGGGCATCATCGGCATCAAGGACGCCACCGGCGATATCGGCCGCGGGGCGTTGTTGCTGCGCGAGGCGCCTGCTGATTTTCAGATATTCAGCGGGGATGATCCCACGGCGGCCGCGCTCATTCTGCTGGGCGCGCGAGGCAATATTTCCGTGACTGCCAATGTCGCTCCCCGGCTCATGAATGATCTCTGTACCGCTGCCCTGGCGGGCGATGTACCCAAGGTGCGTGAACTTAACGCATACCTGGCTCGTCTTAACAAAGCCTTGTTTGTCGAGGCCAATCCTATTCCTGTGAAATGGGCGCTTGCCCAGATGGGCCGTACTGCGTTGGGTTACCGGTTACCGCTGGTAGCGCTTGGCGCGCAGCATCATGATACGGTTCGCCTCGCACTCCAGGAAACGGGTCTGCTCTAAATTAAGTGAGGATGCGTATGAACCAACGTCATGCCGCTGCGTCGGCATTGATGGCTCTGGCATTGCTGGCGGGTTGCAGCGATGTGAATGAATTTCTCGGCAACGAAGATTCGGTCGACTACAAAAGCACGCGACGCGGCGAGCCGCTGAGCATTCCCCCCGATTTGACTCAAGCGTCTAGCGATCCCCGTTATCGTGCCCCCTCATCGGGCAGCACGACATTTTCGGAGTATCAACAGCAGGGTCAGCAGCAGGTGGCAAGCTCGTCGCAGACCAGCAACGTGCTGCCACAGCGCGACGACATGCGTGTCGAGCGTGATGGGGATTTGCGCTGGCTGGTGGTTGATCGCGCTCCCGAAGACGTCTTCCCCAAAGTCGTCGACTTCTGGACAGATACGGGCTTTAGCGTCGCGACCAATGACCCCAAGGCGGGCCTGATCGTGACCAATTGGGCGGAAAACCGCGCCAAAATCCCCGAAAGCTGGCTACGTCAGGCGCTGGGTGCCGTGCTGGACTCGGTGTGGGATAGCGGCGAACGCGAGAAGTTCCGAACGCGTCTCGAGCGCGTCAATGGACGCACCGAGATTTATATCTCGCATGAGCAAATGCTCGAGAAGCGCGTTGGGGCTGACGAGGGTCAGGTTCAGTGGGAGCACGGCAAAGAAGACCCAGGTCTGAATGCCGCGATGCTGGCTCGCCTGATGGTGTATCTGGGTACCGACGTCGACAGTGCCCGCAAGCTCGTGGCACAGGCCGAGGCTTCGCCTCAGTCGCCGGTGATTCAACAGGACGTGCGCGCCGATGGTGCCATGCTCATCGTTGACGAGTCGTTTGATCGCGCTTGGCGCCGCGTGGGCGTTGCCCTGGACTCGGGTGGCTTCGCTGTCGATGATCGCGATCGCTCCGCAGGTGACTATTTCGTGCGCTATGTGGATACGGATACCGGCGCTCAGCAAGAGGAACCGGGCTTTTTCAGCCGGATGTTCTCGGGCGACAAACCGGCCCAGGCGACGCAATACCGCGTCCATCTGTCCGAATCCGGTGGACAAACCCAGGTCACGGTGCTTAATGCCAACGGTCAGCGTGATAGCAGTTCGACGGCACAGCGCATGTTGGGCGTCCTGAAGGACAAGATGCTCTGATTTCCAGAAGCGTCATCTGCAAATAAAAAGGGCTGCGACATTTGTCGCAGCCCTTTTTATTTGCCCCTGGGGCATGGCGCCCCAGGGGACTGATCGAATGCTATTACGATCCCGGCGTCGTGCTACCGCCCGGAGCGGGCGTGCCCGACTCGGGAGCCGGCGCAGGCGTGCTGGAGCTATCAGGCATCGTCGGTGCAGGCGTAGGCTCGGTGGGAGCCGGGGTAGCCGGTGCCGGCGTCGAGGTCGAGGGCTCGGAGCCCGGTGCTGCGGTGTCTTCTTTCTTGTCGCAAGCGGTCAGCGCGACGGCGAGTACCGAAGCAAGAATCAAGGTTTTGCTGATCATATTCAGACTCCTGTGAAATGACGATGATGCGGACCCTACTGGGAAACCAGAATCCCATTAGGGGAAACCAGTAGTCAGGCTACAGGAATCAGGCTGCCACTTGAGTGTGAAAATTAAAGCGGTAGCATCTAAAACGTAACAATCCTTACTAATACGTGTAGGATATTTCTTGATGTGTCAAAAATGCCGGCGCCTTGGTTTTACGAACGAAACGGATACGATTTGATGTTGGTCTGGCGCAAAAGCAGGCCCTTTACTCTGTACGGCAGTGCCGTTCGTTAAACGGCCTGTTTTGATCGGGGCTTTACCGCTGGTTGGGCCGGTAATGCAGCCAACCTGCGTCCAGCCAATCTGTCAGGCACTCGCGGGTCTCGTCATCGAGTCGGCGGCAGCGAGAATCACCACATTGCAATCGACGGTCATCGGCCAGAGCGCGTAACGCAGGATGTGCGACGACGGTAGCGGTTTCGCCATTGATGAATAGTTGCCGGCCGCGATACAGCATGCGAGTGCGGCGATCCAGTTCCAGGTAGCCGTTCTCGGGCCAGTCCGTGACCAGGTCGACGATATCGTCTGCCGAGGGATCAAAGACGCTCAGATTACTTGGCTCGGTCAGCCAGCATCCCAGAAAGCGCGATGCGAGTGCGTCATCGAAACGTACTTTGGCCAATGTGTCCAGCGTGGCTTGCACCAATCCGTCGGGTAATGCGGCGGGCGTTTTCACGGCGGGTTGACCGGGGTCGCGATAGACGGCGTCCAGTCGCGGGCCGGGCAGCGCGGGTTCGCCGTAGGGGCCGCCGAGCAGGCCCACGCGCGCCATGGCTTGGTCGGCCGCAGCCTCGAGCAGTCCGCGGGCCAGGATGGCTTGCGTCGGTGCACGAAAGCCAATCGAGATCGTCATGCAGTCGCCGCCAATGGCAATGCCGTCATGCGCCACTTGGGGCGGCAGATACAGCATGTCGCCGGGTTCAAGAATAACGTCCTCTTCGGGGGTGAAGTTCTCGAGGATTTTCAGGGGCAGGCCGGCCTGCAGGGTCAGGTCTTTTTGGCGACCATATCGCCAGCGACGACGTCCTGATGCCTGTAGCAAAAACACATCGTAGCTGTCGAAATGCGGACCTACGCCACCGCCGTCCGAGGCCACGCTGATCATCACATCGTCCAGGCGCGCGTCGGGGATAAATCGAAACGCCTGCAAGAGCGCTGAGGCGGCATCGTCGTGCAGATCGACGCTTTGCACCAGCAGCGTCCAGTCGGGCTCGGCAACTTTGGGCAGACGGGCAAAGGGCCCGTCCTCCATTTGCCACACGCCCTGTTCACGCCAGATCAGGCGAGATTGCACATCGTCGCGACGAGACAGTTTCTTGACATTGGCAATGCTGATCGGTGGCTTGAAATGGGGAATAGCCTGGCGTATCAGCAGTGGTTTGCGCTGCCAATAGCGACGCATAAAGTCAGACGCGCTGAGGCCGCCCAGCAGGGTCAAGGGTTCGTCGATATTCATGGCAGGCAGGCTTTCAGGCGATAAAGAGCTTCCAACGCTTCGCGCGGCGTCAGGCTGTCGGGGTCAATATGGGTAAGTTCGTCGCGCAGGGTATCCAGGGCGGCCGAGGTTTCGGATTGGTCGCTCGCTGCGCTGGCTTGCGCATCGGCATCGAGCGCGGCTGCAAATAGACCCAGTTGCGGTGTGGGGGCACCCTGCGCTTCCAGGCGCTCGAGTTCACGCGAGGCGTGGCGGATGACAGCGGCGGGGATCCCTGCACGCTGTGCGACTTGTATTCCATAGCTGCGGCTGGCGGGGCCCTCGTGGACTTCGTGCAAAAACACGATGCCGCCAGCCGATTCGGCCGCGGCCAAGTGCACGTTAGCGGCGGTGGGCTGCTCGGCGGGTAAACGTGTCAATTCAAAGTAATGCGTCGCAAATAGCGTCAGCGCCTGGTTGTGCGTGATCAGACGCAGGGCGATGGCCCAGGCAAGCGCCAGACCGTCATAGGTCGATGTGCCTCGGCCGATCTCGTCCATGAGAACCAAACTGTGCGGTGTGCTCGCCGCCAATATCGCAGCTGCCTCCGTCATTTCCATCATGAAGGTCGAACGCCCGCCCGCCAGATCGTCAGCCGCGCCGATACGCGTAAAGATGCGGTCCAGTTTGCCGATCGTGGCGCGTTGCGCGGGAACAAAGCTACCTGTGCGCGCCAACAGCGCAATCAAGGCTATCTGTCGCATATAGGTCGATTTACCGCCCATGTTGGGACCGGTAATCAACAGCATGCGACGCGTCGCATTCAGCGAGCAACTATTGGGCGTAAAGCGCTCAATCGTGTGCTCGACGACGGGATGACGGCCGGCCTCGATGTCGATATCCGCTTGTTCGGTGAGTTCGGGGGCGACCCAGCCGTGGCGACGCGCATGCTCGGCCAGCGCGGCCAGCGTATCCAGTTCGGCCAAGGCGCCAGCACAATCCGACAGCGGGCGTACGTATTCAGCCAGCACGTCCAGGATTTGCTCGTATAGCCATTTTTCGCGTGCAAGCGAGCGATCTTGCGCCGACAACACCTTGTCTTCCCATGATTTCAGTTCGGGCGTGATGTAGCGCTCGGCATTTTTGAGGGTTTGACGGCGACGGTAATCTTCGGGCACTTTGTCCACTTGGCCCTTGGTGACCTCAATGTAGAAACCATGCACGCGATTGAATTCGACGCGCAGATTACTGATGCCGGTGCGTTCGCGTTCGCGGGCTTCAAGCTGCACGAGAAAGTCGCCGCCATCGGCGGCCAGCGCCCGCAACTCATCCAGATCTGCATCAAAGCCCGTGGCGATCACGCCGCCATCGCGTATCGCGACGGCGGGCTCTTGGGCAATGGCTCGACCGAGCAGGTCCGCGATTTCAGGCGGCAGCGACAAATACGCGGCCAGATCCGCCAGACGCGGTGTACCTGCCATGGGGAGGATCAATTCGCGCAACGCGGGCAGGGCAGCCAATGCGTCTCGCAGGCTGGCCAGTTCGCGAGGGCGCACCGATCGCAGGGCCAAACGTGAGGCAATGCGTTCGACGTCTGGGAAAGCGTCCAGGGCGTCGCGTAGGGTCTCCAGCAAGTCTGCCGCACCGAAGGTTTGTGCGACATCCGGCTGGCCGGCCAGCAGGGCGGTGATGGCCTGTTGCCGTGCTTGTGCCGGCGCGTTGTCGCGCAGTGGATGATGCAGCCAGCGCCGCAGCAGGCGACTGCCCATCGGCGTTTGGCAAGCGTCGAGTAACGAAAACAGAGTGGGCGATTCCTCGCCGCTCAGTGTTTGCGTGAGTTCCAGATTGCGGCGCGTGACGGGGTCCATCAGCACATACTGGCCGGGCCGGTCGACTGCGATACTTTGCACATGCGCCAGTGCCTGCGATTGTGTGCGTGCGGCATAGCGCAGCAACGCACCGGCGGCGCAAATGGCCGCGGGCATGTCGTCCACATCAAAGCCCGACAAGGTATCGGTCTTGAAATGGGCCAATAGATGGGCGCGTGCGCCATCGCTTTCAAAATGCCAATCGGGGACGCGCGTGCGTGCGCCATCGAACGCCAGTGGCAGCTCGGCGCTGTCGGCGTAGACCAATTCGGCGGGGGCGACACGATGCAGTTCGGATTCGATCTGGGCGGGGGCGCATTCGGTCACGCGGAACTCGCCGCTCGCCAGATTCAGCCAGGCCAGGCCCGCCCGCTGATTACGCGCCTTGCCGCTAATGCATACCGCCGCGAGCGCACGATCGGCCTTGGCGGGCAGCAGGGCCTCGTCGGTCAGCGTGCCCGGGGTCACGATGCGCACGATGCGACGCTCGACCGGACCCTTGGCGGCGGCCGGGTCACCGATCTGCTCGCAGATAGCGACGGATTCGCCTTGGGCGACCAGGCGTGCCAGGTATTGCTCCATGGCGTGCACGGGCAGACCCGCCATCGGAATGGGGGTGCCGTTCGATGTGCCTCGCTTGGTCAGTGTCAGGCCCAACAAGCGAGCCCCGCGTTCGGCGTCTTCGTAGAACATCTCATAGAAGTCGCCCATACGATAAAACAGCAGCAAGGGCCCCGCCTCGGCTTTAAGGCGAAGATATTGCTGCATCATCGGGGTGTGGCCGGGCAGTGCGTCGGCGGCGGATTTTTTTGTGGCGGAACTCATGCCGTCATTGTATCGGGAGGGCGAGCGGGTGTGGCGTCGGTAGCGTTTTTAGTCTTGCAGTACGCAGGATTTGAGGGCCGCACTATAATATAGTCCCCTAGGTTATATTTGATTGCTCATTGCCATGGCCCATACCTCCCGCCAGAAAGACAAACTGATCGCCCGTGTGCGCCGTATCAAGGGGCAGTTGGAGGGTATCGAGCGCGCTTTGGAGGCAGACGCGGCATGTGTTGAAGTGCTGCGTCAAATAGCGTCCGTCCGCGGCGCGGTCGGCGGGCTGACGGCGCAGATGATGGAAGACCATCTGCGCGAGCATGTCCTGGTTGCGGAAACGGATAAGGAGCGCCATCAAGGGGGCGAGGACATGATCGAGGTCATTCGGGCCTACATGAAATGAATCGGTTGCTCGCTGGCAGTTTTTTCGAGATACCAGGAACGCCCTGATGACAACTTACAACCCTTCGACCCCCAGTCACGATCACTTCTTTCTTGGCAGCGATCACCAGCGTAATGAGCGCAAGGTGTGGCTGGTGATCATCCTGACGGCCAGCATGATGCTGGTCGAAATCATTGCCGGCACTATCTATGGCTCGATGGCGCTGGTTGCCGACGGCTGGCATATGTCCACCCATGCCGGCGCACTGCTGATTACGGTGCTGGCGTATCGCTTCGCACGCCGAAATGCCCGCAACCCGCGTTTCACCTTTGGTACGGGAAAGCTTGGCGATTTGGCCGGTTTTGCCAGTGCGGTGTTGCTGGCCTTGATTGCATTGCTGATTGGTTGGGAGAGTCTGGTTCGCCTGACTCAGCCTATCCATATTGACTTCGAGCAGGCGATTGCTGTGGCGGCCGTGGGGCTGGTCGTCAATCTGGCCTGCGCCTGGCTATTGAGAGACGACCACGCGCATCATGGTCATCATCACCATCATGGTCACGACCATCACCACCACAGTCACCATGAAGACCATCATGCGCCAGGCAAAGGCCGTGACAACAACCTGCGCGCGGCTTACTTGCATGTGCTGGCTGATGCGCTGACTTCCGTTCTGGCGATCGTCGCGTTGCTGCTGGGTAGGAGCTATGGCTGGTCGTGGGGGGGNGGNCNCGCGCTGGTGATCGCCCGGTGGTCATGGGGTCTGATCCGGGATTCGGGTAGCGTGCTGCTCGATGCGGGTGACGAGGGGCAGGAGGTGCAGCAAGAGATTCGGGAGGCGATAGCGCGCACGGGAAGCCAAGTTACGGATCTGCATGTCTGGCAGGTTGGCCCCGGTCATTTCGCGGCGATTATCGCGTTGATCGCCGAGGGACCCCAGGAGCCAGCGGATTACAAGGCGCTGCTCGCGCATATTCATGAACTGTCGCATGTCACCGTCGAAGTGCAGCATGGGGCAGCATGAGCATCGGCACGACGTCGAGAACCTGGCCTAGGTGAATCAACCGCGATGGCGTGACGCTGTGATCGCCCTTCCGGTATCATCGCCACGACAATCTCCTAACCGCAGGACGACATCAACGTGGCAGAGCAGAAACCGGTTTCACGCCGTCAAGGGATTCAGTCCGTAGAGATTGGCCTGCGTGTGCTGGCCGCGCTGGCCGCGCAGGACGGGCCTGCTGCGCTCGGGGTGGTTGCCAAGGCTTGCGGTCTGTCTTCGTCGCAAACGCATCGGTATTTGGCCAGCTTGGTGACAACCGGCATGGCGGTCCAGCGTCAGGATTCCGGACGATATGACTTGGGCGATGGCGCGCTGCGGTTGGGGTTGGCCGCGCTATCGCGTACCGATCCGTTTAATAGGGCAAATGAGTCGATCACGGCTTTCGTCCGGGATACTGGGCGAACGGTGTTGTTAGCCGCGTTGGCGCCTACGGGCCCGGTCATTGTGCGCCTTGCGATGGGGTCGCCGCCTGTGATCACCTCTTTAATGGCCGGGTCTCCATTGCCTTTGTTGCGCTCCGCGACGGGGCACGTGTTTCTGGCGTTTCGACCAGAAAGCGTGACGCGCGAAATGGCTCGGCACGAACTCAAGGCCGTTCGCGGCTTGAAAGCGGTTGACGTCAAACGGATCAAGCAGCAAGTCAGAGCAGAGGGCTATGCCTCGGTGAGTGGTTCCTTGATTCCCGGTCTGCGGGCGGCGGCGTTGCCGATTTTTGATATGCAGGGCGAGGCGCTGTTTGTCGCGACGCTGATCGCCAACGAGGCCTTCGAGCCTGATCATGATGCTGCGTTGCGAACGCAGTTGGCGCACGTGTGCCGGCAAATCAGCGATGCCATCGGTGGCCAAGTCCCTGTGTAGTTTCACCGTCTGATTTTCTTTTCTTGCGTGGCACGGTCGCCAACCATGGCGACGCGGCATTGCTTTGCCCATGGATATGATCTATCGTTTTTTGAATGCATATTATGCAATTCATTTGACATTGAGGAATATCGGAAATACAGTGATCTGCTTGGAGACATGCCGTTCGATGAGGCGGTATTCACGCGATCAATCACCGACAGAGGGGCTGCTATGACTGCCTTGTCGTACCCCGCGCAGGCCCGGGCCTGGCCGGCTGACGCCGATGCCGCCGTGCCTTATTGGGTGTATTCGGATCCCGCCATCTATCAGGCGGAATTGCAAAAAATCTGGTACGGACCACATTGGCTTTATGTCGGGCTGGAGTGTGAAATTCCTGACGTCGGCGACTGGAAAACCACGACACTGGGCGAGCGGCCGGTCGTGATGGTGCGTAGCGCAGAAAATGAGATTTCCGTGGTGGAAAATCGCTGTGCGCATCGTGGCGTGAAGTTCTGCCAGTCCCGGTTCGGGCACTCGGAGGAACTGGTCTGTCCGTATCATCAATGGTCCTACGCCTTGAATGGCGACTTGCAAGGGGTGCCGTTTCGTCGGGGCGTGCGGCGCCAGGGAGGCATGCCGGCGGATTTTGATCTGGGCGCCAACGGCCTGAGCAAGCTGCGCGTAGAAGCCGTCAACGGCGTGGTGTGGGCAACATTTTCCGCCGACACGCCCTCGTTTCGCGAATACCTGGGCGAGCGTTTCTGGAAGCACTACACGCGGGTCTATGACGGTCGCAAGCTGCAAGTGCTGGGGTACAACCGCCAGCACATCCCGGGTAATTGGAAGCTGATGCAGGAGAACATCAAGGACCCGTATCACGCGGGTTTGCTGCATGTGTTCTTCGCGACTTTCGGTTTGTTCCGCGCGGATCAAAAATCCGCCGTGGATATGGACGACACGGGACGCCACGGTATTTTGATCAGTCGAAAGGGCGAGCAGCAGGCCAACGATGTCACCGGGGACATGCGCAATTTCCAGGGTGACTTGGCCTTGGCTGATCCGCGCATTCTGGACGTCGTGCAAGAATTCCCCGGCGAAGAGACTGTCGGTATGATCACCGTTTTTCCGAGCGTGATCCTGCAGCAGCAGGTGAATTCGCTGACGACCCGTCAAATCGTGCCCAAGGGGCCTGGTGCTTTCGATTTTCATTGGACGCACTGGTGCTATGCCGACGACACACCGGAAATGCGCTTGCGTCGCACGCGTCAGGCCAATATGTTCGGGCCGGCCGGCTTCGTGTCGGCCGATGATGGCGAGGTGATCGAGATGACGCAGCAGGGCGCGTCGGGGTCGCCCGAGGCGAATATGATTCTGCAGATGGGCGGGCGTGACATCATGCCCACCGATCATCAGGTGACGGAGACCGCCGTCCGAGGCATGTATCGATATTGGCGAGAGGTGATGGGCCTATGACGACGAGCCCTCAAGCGCCGGTTTCCATGATGCCGATCACGCGTGATGCCGTACGCGATTTTTTCGATGACTACTATGCGGCGCTGGACGATGTCAGGTTGCACGACTGGCCGGATTTTTTTACGGCGTCCTGCATATATCGCGTGATCCCGCGCGAGAACTATGAACGTGGCTATCCGCTCTGTACGATGCAGGCCGAGAGTCGCGGCATGTTGCAAGACCGTGTTACCGGCCTGACGCGCACACAGATGTACGCGCCGCGTTACTACCGGCGTTTTCCGACGGCGCCTCGCATCGTGGCCGAGACGGATAACGGGGTGCGTGCGCGGCATAGCCTGCTCATCATCCAGACATTGCTGGATAAGCAATCCGACGTTGTGCTGGCCGGCGTTTGTCATGACCACATTGTGGTGGACGAAGGCCGGCTACGGCTGGCCGAACGCATTGTCGTATTCGATTCCGAAATGATCCCCAACAGCCTGGTGTATCCCGCATGACACACGCTACCCATCTATTCCCACTGACCTGGATACCGACGACGGTGACGCCCGCCGATCTGGAAACCTATGGCGCTGCGCCTGCCGATGTGGGGGGCGTGCGCGTGGCGCTTTATGCGGTCGATGATCAGTTTTACGCCACCGCGGATCTCTGCACGCATGGGCACGGCAGCCTTTCCGAAGGATTTCTGGACGGAGAAATCGTCGAGTGCCCGCTGCATCAGGGCTTGTTCAATGTGAAGACGGGGGAGGCCGTCGGCGCACCGTGTACGGTCGCCGTGAAAACCTACCCCGTCAAATTACAAGACGGGGCGTTGCATGTTGCCCTGCGGTTGGATGACGACGACGCCTCTTAAAGCACCCGGTCCAGCCGTTTGACGGTCTCGTACATGACTTCGACGCCGATGGCTGCCTGCTCGGGCTCCAGCCATTCCTCGGGCGTGTGGCTGCGACCATCCAGGCAGGGGACAAAGATCATGCCGAAAGGACCGAGGTGGGAGACAAACATGCCGTCATGTCCGGCGCCGCTGGGTAGCGAGCAAAATGATTTGCCCAGCGCTTGAGCGGTCTCGGCGATCACTTGTTGCACGGTATTGGCGCACGGCGTGGCCGGTACATGGCTCACGACTTCGGTATCGATTGTCAGGCCGAGTTGTTCGAACTCAGGAGCTAATCGCGTGACGAGATCGTCGCAAAAGGTCGCAACCGCGGCCTCGTCTGCGCTACGGCATTCCAGGAGCAATTCCACATAGGCCGGCACGGCGTTGGCGGCATTGGGACGAATGCGCTCGACCCGACCGATCGTGGCGACTAGCGGCATATCGGGTGTGCTGGCGGCGAGGGCGGCCCGATATGCGCCATCGATCAGGCGGGCGGCGCCGACCAGGGCATCGGCGCGATCGCGCATCGGGGTTTGACCCGCGTGGTCGGCGCGTCCTGTCACGGCGACGCGCGTGCGGCGAATCGCGGCAATGCCCGTCACCACGCCGATATCCAATTGGCGCGTTTCCAGCGTTTTGCCTTGCTCGATGTGGAGTTCCAGAAATCCCGCGATGCTGTTCGGGCCGCGTCGGGCGGCGTCGAGTTGATCGGGATCGCCGCCCACGCCGCGCAATGCCTCGCCCAGCGTCGTGCCGTCCGCGCGGGTGGCTGCCAACATGGTGTCGTCGAGCTTGCCGGCCAGTGCACGGCTGCCGATGCATGACAGGCCGAATTCGCTGGGTTCCTCGGCGAGAAAGTCGATGACCTCAAGGTTGTGTTCCAGCTGTTCGCCGCATTCTTGCAGAGACTGCGCCACTTCCAGTGCCGCGATGACGCCCAGGATGCCGTCAAAGCGGCCGCCCGACGGGACGCTGTCGGAGTGCGATCCGAGCAAAATCGGTGGGAGCGACGGGTTGCGGCCGGCGAGACGACCGATGAGGTTACCGCCGGTGTCGATACTGACGGTCAAGCCGGCCTGCTCGAATTGCTCTGCCAGCCACTGGCGACCGTCGAGAAATGTGGGTGTGAAAGAACGGCGTGTCCAGGGGCGGTCGGGCTCGGTCTTGGTCGCGAGTGTGGTCAGGCGCGACCATAGGCGTTCGGCGTTGGTACTCATGGGTATCTCTAAAATAAAAAGGGTGCGTTGGCACCCTTGGGGTCTTGAATCACTGGCAATAATGAAAGGTTACTGCGTTCTTGGGCCAGGCTGCTCGGGGGTCCGTCGATTTGATTTTTGTGCAGGCATTTATTTCGTAATCGGACCACGCAAAAAAGGGATGGCGCCTCGCGGCGCCATCCCTTTTGACCTGCTATCGCGAGCGTGTTGGCTTAGGCGCCGACAGGCTTGCCGTCTTGGCGACGTACCACGATCGTGGCCGAGCGGGCGTCGCCGCCTTCCGGACGCACGGTGTTCCACGCCATATTGGGGTGCTGAATGTTGATAAAGAATGCGGTCAAGTCCGGCGAGTAAGCAATACCGGTGATTTCGCAGCCGCCAGGGCCTACCAGGAAGCGCTTGGATTCACCCGTTTCTTGGTCAACGTAGTACATGGAGTTGTTGCCGAACCCGGTAGCGCCCGAGTCGGTTTGAACCCACAGGCGGCCCTTGGGGTCAATGCGCAGACCGTCGGGGCTGGAGAACGTGTCGCCGTTGATGTTGCCGGTGACGTTCTCGGGTTGACCTTCGGATTCGGCATGACCCGCCAACAGCAGCATTTCCCATTGGAACGTCGTGGCCAGCGCGGAGTCGCCGGACTCTTGCCAACGGACGATATGACCGTGCGAGTTGTTGATGCGGGGGTTGGCGGCGCTGGTGCGCTTGCGGCTGCTGTTGTTGGTCAGCGTGCAGTAAACGCGCTTGTCCACCCCGACAGTGACCCATTCCGGACGATCCATCAGGGTGCCGCCAGCGACGCGTGCAGCGGCTTTGGTGTTGATGAGTACGTCGGATTGCGTCTTGAAGTCAATGATCGACGATTCGGGCAAGGTGCCCGGGGCAACCTGCGTGAAGTTGCCCGGATCGACGGCGCCGACGGTCAGGCCGTTTTTGCCCGCGGTCAGTTCAACCCAGTTACCCGAGCCGTCATCGTTGAAGCGAGCGACGTACAACGTGCCTTCGTCCAACAGGCTGCTGTTGTTGGCACGGTTGGCGGGGTCGTAGGACTTGCTGGGAATGAACTTGTAAATGCAACCCGGCGTGCCATCATCGCCCATATAGAAGGCGACACGGTTGTCGTCGTTCAGCATGTAGGCGGTGTTTTCGTGGTCGAAACGGCCCATGGCGGTACGTTTGACCGCCGTGGCGTTGGGCGCGTAGGGGTCGATCTCGACGATCCAGCCGTAGCCTTCTTCGGCTTGGGTCGGGTCCCAGTAGTTGTCGGTCGTTTCTTCGCAAGTCAGGTACGTGCCCCAGGGGGTCGGGCCGCTTGCACAGTTGTTCAGTGTGCCGACGACGGTCGAGCCAACCTTGGCGGCAGCGGGGCCGCTGACGTTGTAGACGGTGTTGCCGGAGTAACGCTTGTTGTAGCTCGAATTCGTGTTGACCGACCACTTGCCATCGTCCGAACGCACGATTTCGATGACGGATACACCGACGTTCGACAGGTTGGTCTTGGTGGGCTCAGTGTCCAGGTTCAGCGTGGCGCCGTCGACGTTTTCGTGGTTGAGAACCAGCAAACCGCCCTTGTTCGGGTCTACGCCTTCCAGGGGATAGAAGTGCATTCCGTCGTGTTGACCGCCAGCCTGCGTTTCCGTGACGGGATAGGATTGGGGGGCGCCGGTATAGCCTATCGAGCCGATGGCGCATTTGTCGCCAGCCGAATAGAGGACTTCAACCAGGTAGCCTTCAGGCACCGTGACGGTATCCGCGGTGATCAAATCGTCCAGGGGCTTGAAGGTGACGTCGTATCGGGTGTCGGGTGTTTCGCCGCCGCTACCATTATCGTTGTCGCTGTCGTCATCATCATCGTCACTGCTACTGCCACAGGCGGCCAGCGAGCCACCGAACACGGACAGTAACGACAAACCAATACTGTTCCTCAATAACGTGCGGCGAGCCGGGTTGGCCGCAACGATATCCTCAAGCATCTGACCCGGGACGATGATTTCGCCACGTGCGTCGCGGCTCGGGGCACGCAATTTATCTGTCAAGTACGACATGTAGACCTCGTAGAGTGTGATTTGTTTCTTCAGGGAAACGTCAGGAACGGACGAGAGACTACGGGGGGAGTGTGACGGACGTATTGCGATCGACGAAAAACTTGTGCGGAAGGGCTTAAAAATCGCTAGCTGACACGATCAACGTGATGGAGACAGCCGTCGCCTGGCGAATCTGCTTGTTGAGCATTTCTTTACCAGGCCTTGTAAGTGATTGCAGTGCAAGGACTTTTCGTGCTTGTCCGAAAACTATTCAAGGGGTTGTCCACATTGAACGTGGATAAGCTTGGGGGAGCGATAGTTTATTGTTCTGCCATGTGATGGGAGGGCAAAGCGCATCGCTTTGCCCTCCATCGATATCCCGGCCGGTGGCGTTGCGGTATCAAGCCGCCAATTTATTTACCCAGGCGAGGTAACCGTCGAGCCAACCTTGCAGGAACTTGCGCGTGCCTTCGTTGGTGATGGTGTATTGATCGTCAATGAGTCCATCGGTGGTTTGCAGGAAAACCTCGGGGGTGGTGAACACGCTGACGCCTTCGGCGGCGAGGATGTTGCGCAGATGCTGTTGGGCCATGGCGGTGCCGGCCGCACTGGGCGACGTGCCAACGATGCCGCCGGTTTTACCGACCCACGAGTTTTGTCCCCAGGGACGCGAACCCCAATCGATGGCGTTTTTCAGTGCTGCGGGGATAGAGCGGTTGTGCTCGGGCGTGACGAACAACAGGCCGTCGGCATCTGCGATCAACGCCTTCATCTTGGCGGCGGGCGCCGGCAGGTTGGTTTCCTGGTCTTGGTTGTACAGCGGAATATCGCCCAGGCTGGCGTATTCGAACTGAACATTATCAGGGATCAATTTTTCCAGGGCACGGGCTAGGCGCAGATTGATAGATTCGGCCCGAAGGCTGCCCACGAATACGGCGATTTTGGTGTTGCTCATTGCACATGCTCCAGGGTAAGGGGAGCGCCTAGTGTAGGCCTGAGATTTGGCGGCCTCAAGACAGATATGGATCGGCGGCGATGGCTGAGGCTCATATATAAATAAAAGAACAATATAGGGCGGCGCGTCTGGTGGGGCAGTGGTGTTTGGAATATGGAATGCACCGCAATGGTGCATTTATGCTTCGGATTTGCCCGTAGACGGAGCAAGTCGGTGCTGCGCCAGCGTGATTTCCCAGCCAATGTGACGGACTTACGGCGTCGCAGTCGGGCGAAACTCGAGTTGGCATGCTGTTTGCTAGGGTAATTACTAAGAGGCCGGATGGATGCATACCGACCCGCACGCAGCAAGGAGTTTTCGTATGTCCGCTCATGTTCCCGCCCCTGTCACCATGCTTGTGACGCGCCACATATCACCCGAACGTTATGGGGATTTTCTGAATTGGATGCGGCAGGGGGAAATCCTGGCCGCCGGTTTTCCGGGGTTCCTGGGCTCAGGCGTATTGCAGCCGCCCGAGGGCGGGGACCAATATCAGATTGTGCTGCGTTTCGATGATGCGGCAAGCCTGGCCCGCTGGGAAAATTCATTACCCCGCCGGATGTGGCTCGAGCGGGGCGCCAGCCTGGTACACGCCAGTCGTATTCATCGTGTCAGTGGAATGGATGCCTGGTTTGGGTCCGCGCGTAGCGCGCCGCCTCGTTGGAAACAAGCCATCAGTATTTGGCTGGCGTATTTTCCGATGCTGCTGCTATTCAGTGTGTTGTTGAATGAGGAGTTGAGCACCTTGCCCGTATTTTGGCGGGTGTTTGTCACGACGGTTTGCATGACGCCGGTGCTGTCGTTCATTTGTATTCCGGTCATTACCCGCTTGCTACGAGGATGGTTGCAGCCCGCGGCTCGAGGGATGTCGCGATGACCTGTCAATTCTTACAGGTTCAGGAGAAAATTCTGACACTTGACTGAACCTTAAACGAAAATTGTTTACACTTACGCAGATCCTGTTCGAAAACAAAAAAGGCGCGGCCAAGCGGGGCGCGCCTTTTTCAACAATGGAGATTGTTCCGATGCGTAAGGTGCTTTACGGCATGCTGCTGGTGGCTGCGTTGACGGGAGGCGCCGCCCAGGCGGCGGCTGAGCCCAAGGCGGTGGTAACGACCTATTCCGATATCGCGTTAGCCGGCTACGAAGACTCGCTTGTCTCTGCCAAGGCATTGCGCACTGCCATTGATGCGTTGATCGCGAAACCCGGCACCGAGACGCTGCAAGCCGCGCGCACCGCATGGCTGGCGGCCCGGGTGCCTTATCAGCAAACCGAGGCCTTCCGTTTCGGCAATCCGATTGTGGATGACTGGGAGGGCAGCGTAAACGCCTGGCCGTTGGACGAGGGTCTGATTGATTACGTGGACGCGTCCTACGGGTCGGACAGTGACCAAAATGCGTTTTACGCCGTCAACGTGATTGCCAACGCCAAGCTGTCGGTGGGTGGCAAAACGATCGACGCCACCACGATCACTCCCGAGCTGTTGGCCGAAAATCTGCACGAAGCCGACGGCAACGAGGCTAACGTGGCGACGGGCTACCATGCCATTGAGTTTTTGCTGTGGGGTCAGGATTTGAATGGCACGGGGGCCGCACCCGCCGACCGCACAGGGTCGCCGCAGGAACGCCACTCGGGCAATCGTCCACATACTGATTTTGATCCGGCCCAGTGCACGGGCGGAAACTGCGAACGTCGTATCCAGTATCTGCAGGCCGTAACGGATCTGCTGATTTCCGATCTGGAGGAGATGGTCGACAATTGGAAATCTGACGGAGAGGCGCGCAAGGCGGTCGAAAGCGACCCCAAGGCGGGACTGGTTGCCATGATGACGGGCCTGGGCAGCCTGTCGTATGGCGAGTTGGCGGGCGAGCGCATGAAGCTCGGTCTGATGCTGAACGACCCCGAAGAAGAGCACGATTGCTTCTCCGACAACACGCACAATTCGCATTACTACAACCAGATCGGTATTCGCAACGTCTATCTGGGCGACTACCAGCGCACGGACGGCAAGACCGTCTCGGGCGCGAGCGTGTCCGACCTGATCAGGGCGCGGGATCCCAAGCTGGATACCGAAATGCGCGGCAAGCTCGACGCGACCGTGGCGGCGATGCAGGCAATGCGCGACCGTGCAGACAAGGTCGAAACCTATGACCAGATGATTGCGCCGGGTAACACCGAGGGCAACGCCATCGTGCAAGCCGCGATTGACGCCCTGATCGATCAGACTCGTAGTCTGGAGCGCGTGATTGCCACGCTGGAGCTCGGTGACGTGGCGCTTGAAGGCTCGGATAGTCTGGACAAACCGGAAGCCGTATTTCAGTGAGCAAGATCGTTGTCGTATTAGCGGCGCTGGCAGCGGCCAGCGCCGTTGCCGCCTCTGGCGGACGGGATGACCTGACCGATGAGGATCGCGTCCGGGTGGCCAAGGTCACGGCGCCGACCAAGGACTTTTCGGGTCCGGAGGCGTTCGAGACCTTGCCCGCAGGGGCGGGCACGACGCGCAAGCTGATCAATGCCGACATTTTTTCGCATCCTTCGGCCAACCTGACTTTCGAGGGGCGTCAGCAATTCCTGGTGGGCAATGGCTTGTTCCGCAAAGACTGGGTCTCGTCCCCGTCGTCGACGCAGGCGTCAGACGGTTTGGGTCCCATGTTTAATGCGCGTTCGTGTCAGGGCTGCCATACCAAAGACGGTCGTGGCACGGTGCCGGGTTTTGATCCGCTGGAGCGTGGCGATACCGTGGCGCTGTTGCTGCGCTTGTCGGTGCCGCCCGATACGGACGAGCAGCGCCAGCAGTTGGCCTCGGGCCATTTGCCGTTGGTGCCCGAACCCGTCTACGGTTTGCAGCTACAAAATTTCTCGGTGGCCGGCGTCCCGAGCGAAGGCCGCCTGGAAATCGATTATGCCCCGGTGACGGTGCAGCTCAACGGTGGCGAGAGCGCTACCCTGATGAAACCCACCTATCGCATCGAGGATCTGGGTTACGGACCGATGCGCGAGGATGTGCAGATATCGCCACGCATTGCGCAACCCATGATCGGGCTGGGCCTGCTCGAGGCCATACACCCGGCCGATATTTTGGCCAATGCGAATGCCGATCACGGCGATGGAATCAGCGGCCGGCCGAATTGGGTGCATGACCTGCGCACGGGCAAGCGCACATTGGGTCGGTTTAACTGGAAGGCCAGTCAGCCAACGGTCGAGCAGCAAAGTGCCGCGGCGTTCTCCAACGACATGGGCTTGTCGAACCCATTGTTTCCGGCGCATGACGGTGAGTGTACGCAGGCGCAGCCTGGCTGCCAGAATAAGCCGCACGGTGCCCAGCCGCATCTGGGCGAACACGAGGTCCCGGCCGAATTGATGGATTTCGTGACAACGTATTCGGTCAATTTGGCGGTGCCACAGCGACGCGACGTGAGCGACGCTCGGGTGCTGGCGGGCAAAAAGCTTTTCTATCAGGCAAATTGTGTCGCCTGCCACGTGCCCAAATACGTGACGCGACGCGACGCTGCCCGCCAAGAGCACCGCTTCCAGTTGATCTGGCCCTATACCGACATGTTGTTGCACGATATGGGTGAGGGTCTGGCGGACAAGGTGTCCGAGCATGACGCCAGCGGTAGCGAATGGCGTACTCCGCCGTTGTGGGGCATCGGCCTGACGCGCACCGTGAATCCGAATGCCACCTGGTTGCACGATGGCCGTGCGCGTTCGCTGTTAGAGGCCGTCTTGTGGCATGGTGGCGAGGCCCAGGCTGCGCGAGATCGTGTGGTGGCGATGACGCCCGACGAGCGTGCGGATTTGATTCGATTCCTGGAGTCGCTGTAAGCGATCGACGAGGAGTAAAGATGTTGAAAGCGAAATACGTGTGGTCGGCAGCGATGGTGATGCTGGCGCCCTGGTCTGCCTTGGCCCAACTGCCCACGGATCTGGGGCAGCGCCTGGCCGAGGGCTACGCACGCCCGGCCTTCACTAAGCTGGCGGAGCAGGCGACCCAACTGGAGCAGGCGTTAACGACCTGGTGCCGCAGCGAGGGCCAGGCAGACTCGATGCCGGTCCGGCAAGCCTTTGCCAGCACGGTGCAAGCGTGGGCGGGCGTCGAGTTTTTGCGCTTTGGCCCGCTGGTCCAGGGCAACCGTTACGAAAAGATGGCGTTCTGGCCGGATACGCGTAGCGTCATGCAGCGGCAGTTGCGTGCCTTGTTGGCCACCGAGGATCCTGCCGTGGTGGCGCCTGGGGCATTGGCGTCGCGTAGTGTCGCCACGCAGGGCCTTCCGGCGCTGGAGTATGTGTTGTATGACAAACCCGGCCTCTTGAAATCGCCTTCGGGTAAGGGCTCGACTTATGCCTGCAGCTACGCCGTCGCTGTGGCGGCCAACGTCGTGGCCGTGTCTGGCGAACTGAAGCAGGCATGGAGCGCGCAGGGCGAGTATGGCAAGCACTTTACCGCGCCGTCGCCAGACAACGACTTGTATCGCAGCCAGCAAGAGGTGGCTGGCGAGGCGATCAAGGCGCTGTCCACCGGTTTGCAGTTCGCGCGTGACGTCAAGCTATTACCCGTGCTGGGCGATGCCATGCCGGCTGCGCGCGCGTCGCGCGCGGCATTTTGGCGTAGCGAAATGACGATTCCCACCTTGATCGCCGGCGTGAAAGGGATGCGTGCGTTTTATGACGCCGGTGGCTATCGTTATCCCGATGGCGACGAGTGGATTGGGTCGTCCCTGACGGGCGAGCTGGATCGCGCGGCAGGGGCGCTGGAACAAGAGGACCAGCCGTTGAAACAGGCATTGTCCACCGAGGCAGGGTGGCAGCGACTGACATTGACGGGGCTGATCCTTAAAAATGCCAAAGATATCGTTGACCAGAATTTTGCGCCCGCCATGGGCGTGACGATAGGATTCAATGCGCTTGATGGAGATTGATCGCCGCCGCTTCTTGACGCTGGCCGCATTGGCCGGTTTGTCCCCGGCAGTGCTGCGCGCCGCGCCGCATTTGTCAGAGGACGATGGGCCGTTGTATTTGGCCGCGCGTCGCGCCAACGGTCGCTACGAGGCCGTGGTGCTGAATGCGCAAGGGCGAGCCCAACAGGTCATCCCCATGCCGGATCGTGGCCACAGTTTTGCGCTGGATCCGGCGCGGGGGCGTGCTGTGGCGTTTGGCCGTCAGCCAGGGTTTTTTGCGGTGGCCTTTCGCATTGATGGTTCCCAACCTCCGGTCGCGTTGCAGGCAGCGGATGGACGTCATTTTTTTGGGCATGGCGTGTTCTTGCCCGATGGCCAGCGCATGATCGCCACGGAGAACGACTACGAAGCCGGTCACGGCGTGTTGGGGATTTATGATGCTTCGCCAGGGGGCGATTACCGTCGCATCGGTGAGTTCGAGACGGGAGGCATTGGCCCGCACGAGGTGGTGTTGATGCCGGATGGCAAAACCCTGTGCGTGGCCAATGGCGGCATTCTGACGCATCCGGACTACGGCAAGCTGGCGTTGAATCTGGACACCATGCAGCCGTCGTTGGCCTATATCGATGCGACAAGTGGCCGATTGCTTGAGCGCGTCACGCTGTCGTCGCAATGGCATCGCCTGTCGATTCGTCATTCGGTGTTGGCGGCCGATGGCGCTGTATGGTTTGGTTGCCAGCATATGGGGCCGGCCAGCGAGCAACCGCCGCTGGTGGGACGACATCGCCGGGGACACGAGCCCGAGTTGTTTGCCGGCCCGAGAGACGTGCTGCGCAACTGCCGCAATTACATCGGTTCGGTATCGGCAGATTCGGCAGGGCGGGTGATCGCGACGAGCAGTCCGGTGGGTAATCAGGTGATCTATTGGGATGCAGATAGTGGTCGCTCGCTGGGGGTGACCCATTTGGCGGATGGTTGCGGCGTCGCGCCCCTGGGGCCGTCACGTTTCCTGATCAATAGCGGAATGGGAGCGCTCGTGCAAACGGGCCCCGATGCCCCCGTGCAATCCATTCTGGCGCCGTCGTCCAGCCTATCCTGGGATAATCACTTTCGCCGTTTGTAATGCGTCATCGGTAGGGCCGCGCCTGCAGCCCCCCGATCAGGGTGTGTACCATTTTGGCGGCGAGGCGACGACGTGCGGCAGGGCTGCTGCCCTTTTCCGCTCTGTACCAGATCAGCGACCATTGCAGTCCTCCCAACGCGGTTTTGACGGCAATGGAAGCGTCCACATCGGCCAGTGAGTGATCGGCCTTGGCGGCGTTCATTTGTCGCTTGAATAGCTGCTCGAAACGATCGCGGCTATCGATCAGTTCATCCAGGACCTGGCGCTGCGTCGGCGTCAGCGCGCCAAAACGGTGTAGCTGCACGCCCTGTATTACCACGCTTTCGTACGCGTGGTGTTCGAGCAATGCCATCGCATGCGCCATCAGCATGGCCTCCAGTACGGCCATGCCATTGCCGCGTGTGTGCAGCGCGGGCTCGACCGCGTCAAACAACAGCGACATCCCGTGACGATGCACATCGAAAAACAAGTCGATCTTTGACGCGTAGTAGTGGTAGATGCGGCCCTTGGTGGCACCCATGCGACGCGCGACATCGTCCAGCGTCGTGGCGTGGAAGCCTTGTTCCATGAAGCATTCCGCGGCAGTCCGCAGGATTTCCTGAGTAGATATAGCTCGGCGTTGCATAACAGTCTCGACGGTGCCCGAACGGGTGACTCCAGTTTACCCGCGCGGGGGCGGGATGCTTGATATCCCTGCTTGCACAAAATTAACATACTCAGTAGGATGTTTTTAATCAAAAACAGGAGATACATGATGCGCGTGCTGGTGACCGGAGCGGCAGGCTTTCTGGGGACGAGGCTCACGCTCCAGTTGCTGGCGGCGGGGCAGTTGACCGTGGGCGAGGGCGCGCCCCAGCGTATTACCGAGTTGCTATTGGCGGATCGGCAGGCGGTGACCTTGCCGCCGCATGGCGGTGTGCCCGTGCGCGTCGTACAGGGGGATCTGTCCGATCATGTCTTTGCTCGCGACTTGGCCGCGCAGGGATGCGATTCGATCTTTCATCTGGCGGCGAGCCTGACCTTCGAGGCCGAACAAGATCATGCGCGCGCCTACGCGATCAACGTAGAGGCGGTCCGTCATTTAATCGAGGGAGCCGCTCGCCCGCCACGCTTTGTTTTTGCCAGTTCGATTGCCGTGTTTGGGGGCGCGTTGCCCGATATCGTCGATGACACTGTGCGGGCGGAGCCTGATACGACCTATGGCACACACAAAGCCGTGGTGGAGTTGATGCTGGCCAATTACAGCCGCAAGGGAGCCGCCGATGGTCGCGCGCTGCGACTGCCTATTGTCTTGATCCGACGCGGCGTCGCCAGCCCCGTCGTGTCGGACCGTGTGGCGGCCATCGTGCGCGAGTCGCTGGCGGGCAATGAGGTGGTGTGCGGTTTGGCACCTGACACCCGCATTCCGGTGGCGTCGGTCGGTGCTGTTGCGCGGGCGTTAATTCAACTGCACGATGCGCCGGCGGCCAGCTTGCCTCACGCGCGGGCCATGAATTTTCCTGCCCTGACCGTCAGCGTGGCGGACATGGTGGACAGCGTACCTACTCATGTCGGTGCGGCCGCTGCGGGACCCATTCGCTATCAAGCTGACCCGGCGTTGCAACGCATCGTCGATAGCTGGCCCAAGGTCTTTATATCAAAACATGCGACGTCAATGGGGCTGAGTGCCGATGCGGATTTTGATGCCATTGTTCGGCAGTATCTGGCCGATACGCCTGCAGCCGCGCATTGAGCGCGATGTGCTGAACCTTCGTTGCTCCCCGATAGGTGAAGTTGATGAACGCATCTCGTCATGACGTTTTGCCCGTATGTATTATTGGTGCCGGTTCCTCAGGCGTGACGGTCGCCAAAGCGTTCAAAGCAAAAGGCATCCCGTTTGAGTGCTTTGAGATAGGTTCGAACGTGGGCGGCATGTGGCGGTACGAGAACGACAATGGTTTGTCGTCGGCCTACCGCAGTTTGCATATCGATACCAGCCGCCAGAACCTGGGTTACCCCGACTTTCCCATACCGGATACGTACCCGGACTTTCTCTCTCACACAGAGGTGCTGCAGTACCTCGAAGCCTACGCGGATCATTTTGGTGTACGGCCGCATATTCAATTCAACACGCGTGTGGACCGGATTGAACCCACCGATGACGGCAGTTGGACGGTGACATTACAGGGCGGAACGATCCGGCGGTATCGCGCGGTGGTCGCGGCCAATGGACACTTGTGGGACCCGCGCTGGGCCGAGTTTGAGGGGCAGTTCAACGGTGAGCAGATGCACTCGCACCACTACCGCACGGCTGAGCCGTTTAAGGGCAAGCGCGTGCTAATTGTGGGGATAGGCAATTCGGCCGTGGACGTCACGGTGGATTTGTGCAAAACCGCCGATGCCACTTTCCTGTCGACGCGCCGTAGCGCCTGGGTCATGCCGAAATACATTATGGGCCGACCCCTGGATCGCTGGCTGGGTTTTTTTGCAGGCCGCTTGCGTCTGCCTACACCCGTCGCGCGCACGATCGTGAAATGGCTGGCGTATGGCGTCACCGGCGACCAGGCCCGATTTGGGATCCCGAAGCCAGAACATCCTGTCTGGCGTGAGCACGCGACGTTGAGTCAGGAGTTGATCCCTTATTGTGGTCACGGCTGGATCAAGGTCAAACCCAATATCACTAAGCTCGAGGGTGATACCGTGGTGTTTGATGACGGCTCGCGCGAAGCGATCGATGTGATTATTCATGCGACGGGCTACAAGACAAGCTTTCCCTTTTTGTCGCCAGATATTTTCTCGGTGAATACAGGACGCGTGAATTTATATCGCCGTATGCTGGTGCCGGATTATCCGGGGCTATTTATGCTGGGGCTGGTGCAACCCATTGGGCCCACCATTCCGTTGGTGGAGTTGCAGGGGCGGTGGCTGGCGTCGGTGTTGGCCAACGAAACCATGTTGCCAAATCGTGCCGTCATGCAGCAAGAGATCACGGCGCACCATCATCATCAGGCGAGTCGCTATCTCGACGCCGCGCGATACGCGCTGGAAGTGGACGCACGGGCGTATCGCAAGCAGTTGGTCGGTGATATGGCTCGCAAAGCGTCGCTGGCCTCGTGATGTCCCGACGTGTTGCCGAGATCACCGGAGACAAAAATCCCCCAGCGACACTGGGCATCGTCATGGGGATTTGATACAGTTCTCGACTAGCCAACCCCCGAGTGCACGGGTAACGTGGCGCGCTTTGATCAACACGCTAGGAACGACATGCAAGAGTATTTGGTGAATCTCGAGGCCCTGATGCCACGCCTGACCGAGGCCGCGATCAATATCGCCATGGCCTTGGCGATATTGATTATCGGTTGGTGGATATCGTCATTGCTGGGTGCTTGGGTGCGCCGCGCGGCGACGCGCTCGCCGCGTATCGATGCCACGATTGTGCCGATGTTTCATAGCGTGGTGGTGTGGGCCGTCCGCATTTTTACGGTGATCGCGGTATTGGCGCGTTTTGGCGTCCAGACCGCCAGTTTGATTGCCGTCCTGGGCGCGGCCGGTTTGGCGGTCGGGTTGGCGTTGCAAAATACCCTGCAAAATATCGCCGCCGGCATCATGCTGTTGATCTTGCGTCCGCTACGCACCGGTGAATATGTGGCGCTGAGCAGTGGCGCCGAAGGCACGGTTGAGGAAGTCGGCTTGTTCTTGTGCCGTCTGGTGCAGGTCGACGGCATTCATATTACGCTGCCCAATAGCGTGGTCTGGGGCGCGACCATCACGAATTACAGCCGCAACGTGACGCGTCGTCTGGATATCCCTGTCACGATCCATTATTCGGATGACCTCAATGGGGCACTGGAGAACCTGGCCAAGGTGGCCGCGGCACACCCCATGGTGCTTAAAGACCCGGCACCGTTGATCAAGGTCAGCGAGTACACGGATACTGGCACGGTGATCAACGTGCGCATCTGGTGCGCCGCCGCGCAATACTGGGATCTGCGCTGGGATATGTTCCATCAGATTCGCCAGGCCTTGGCGGCGTCTGGCTTCAAGGCGCCGATCCCGGTACGCGAAATCCAGGGTCAACCCAAAGACGCAAGCGCGGCCTGACCAAGTGACATCCGAAGACACGGGCGCGGACTGCTATTAGAGGCCGCTCAACGAAACAAGAGTAGCCTCATCACACGCCGCCCAAAGAAACAGGAGCGGCTTCATCAGTCGCCGCTCGACGAAACAAACGCGGCTCGATCAGGCGCCGCGTAATGACAGGCTGGCGAGTTCGGCGTGGATCCAGCTTGCGATTTCTCGTTGTCGAAGCGCAGGCATGCGGTCAATGATGGCGGTCACGCTGATCGCCAGCATGGGGTTGCCCTGAGGGTCGAGCAGTGCGCAGCCCACTCCTAGCGCTCCGCGTACGGCGTGATTGCCGACGACGGCATATCCGCGAGAGCGGGTATTCTCGATCAGGCGGAGCATTTCGTGCGGCGTCATCCCACCGTATTCGTCCAGGTACTCCGAATTGCGTTCGACGATGCCGTGCGCCACTGGATTCGGCAGGGCTGCGAGTATCGCCATGCCGCCCGAGCCCACGCCAAGCGGTTGCCGCTTGCCAGCATAAGTCGCCAGGATCTGAACGGGATAGCTGCCTATTTCGCGATGCAGGCTGACCGAATTGTCGCCATCGCGCACCACCAGAAACACCGCGTCGCCGGTGCGTTCCGCCAGTCGTTTCAGGCTGGGCAATGCCTGGCTGACACGCGGGTCGGGTGTGGGCGCATTAGGCCGGGTTGCCCATTGCGCCTGGTATTTCTTGGTGCCGGGAACGGGCAAGACCAGGCCAGCGTCCAGCAGGGCGGCCAGCAATCGGTAGATCGTCGGACGCTGAATAGCGGTCAATCGGGCAATGTCCGTGATGCTGAGGCCGGTCGAGCCATGGTCGCGCAGGGCGGCTAATACGGCCAGCCCGCGACGCAGGGTGCGCGGACCAGAAGAACTCTCTGAAATCGACATACAACGCTCAAAAATAACAATAACGAAAGGCCGGGTTTGCGGTTTGTCAGCATAAGGGTAGCAAACACAGTGTCCGTCCTGTGGACTTTACCTTGGCCGGCGTGTGGCTGCTAGTGGTAAATTGTGGCGGCATTACAGACCATAACGTCCGTTGAACGGACACTCTCACAGGAGACCCGACATGATCAAAGGTCAAAAGCCCCGTTTTATTCGCCATGCCGCGTCGCTACTTGCCGGTGCCCTGGGTTCTATGGCGATCGCCGCCAGCGCCCAAGCCGCCTACCCAGACAAGCCCGTGCACATCGTGGTTGGTTTTTCGGCGGGGGGCACTACCGATGTGATCGCTCGCATCATGGCTAAAGAATTGACTCAAGCGTTAGGTGAGTCCTTCGTCGTTGAAAATAAGCCCGGTGCGGGCAGCAACATTGCCACCGACTATGTAAAGCGCGCAAAGCCCGATGGCTACACGCTGCTCTTCGTCGCGGTGACCAGCACCATCAACCAAACGCTGTACCGGAACGTTTCATTCGACTTGACCAAGGACTTTGACGCCATCGCCCTGGGCGCCAAAGTGCCGAATATCCTGGTCGTGAACCCCAATGTACCGGTCAAGTCGGTGCAAGAGCTGGTTGATTACGCCAAGGCAAATCCGGGCAAATTGGCGTTTGCTTCCTCGGGCAGCGGCACGTCTATTCATATGGCCGGCGAGCTGTTCAAAATGCGTACCGGCCTGGATCTGTTGCACGTCCCGTACAAGGGCAGCGCACCGGCTGTGACCGATTTGATCGGTGGCCAAGTGCAGCTCATGTTCGACAACATGCCGGCGTCATGGCCGCATGTGAAGGCTGGCAAACTGAGAGCCTTGGCCGTCACTACCGCCCAGCGTTCGCCGTCGGCCCCCGATCTGCCCACGATGCAGGAACTGGGTTACGACAAATTTGACGTGTCGTCGTGGTTTGGCTTGATTGCGCCGGCCGGCACGCCGCCCGAAGTCATCGAGAAACTCAACGCCGTCATGGTCAAGGCGCAAGACAACCCCGAAGTGAAAGCAGCTTTTGCGGGCCTTGGGGCTGTGGGTGAAAAAACCACGCCTGAAGAGTTTGGCGCGTTCATCAAGTCGGAAATCGAAAGCTGGGCACCGGTGGTCAAAGCCTCGGGCGCACAAGTCGATTAATCTCCGTGACTGATAAGCCACACCTCGACGGGGGTGGCGCTTAAGTCATCAGGCGGGCCATATTTATGGCCCGCCTGATTGTTTTGAGAAGGTGGCATGATCGCCACTCGCGTGACGGACTATTTATTCTGCGCCGCGGTCTTGCGCAGCATGGCCGTACATACTCCACGCAGCATGTCGACTTCGTCCCGACTGAGCCCGCTGCGGCCGAACAGGTGCCGCATGCGGGGCATCAGTTTTTTGGGATGCGCCGGATCCAGGAATTCGACCTGGATCAGCGCTTGTTCCCAATGGGCCAGGAAGGCCTGCACGGCGTCACTGGTAGCGAGTGCCGAGCCTGGATCGGGCTGTTGCGCGGTCGAGACGGGGAGCAGGGCTGTCCCTTGCTCGATCAGTAAGGCATAGCGCAGTTCCCAAGCGGCGAGTTGCAGCGCCTGGGCGACATTTAGCGAGCTGTATTCGGGGTTGGCGGGGATGTGGCAGATGCGTTGGCACAGGGCAATCTGGGTGTTGGTCAGCCCGGCGCGCTCCGTCCCCAGGACCACGGCCGTGCAGCCGGATCCGGGGCTGGCAAGGTGGTCGCGGGCCAGTTCGGCGGCTTGCCGGATATCGCAAGGAGGAGGACCCAGGTCTCGCACTCGTGCCGTCAGGGCGAATGCCAAGGTGACGGGGGCGAGGGCTTCTTCGAGCGTATTGCAGATCCGGGCTCGTTCGAGGACGTCCACCGCGCCACTGGCCAGCGCCACCGCCTCGGGCTGTGTGGTCATGTCCGGATAGCGAGGGTCGACCAGGACCAGATCCTGGAACCCCATCGTCTTGATGGCGCGCGCCGCCGACCCGACATTTCCGGGGTGGCTGGGCTGTACCATGATGAACTGAACGCGTGAAAATGCTTGAGTCATTTAAAATACCCGGTTTGGCCTAGTGCCATCCTGATTTTTCGGGGTCCGCTGCGCAATTGCAGCAGGGCCACCCATGTGATCGCTCAGGGGCGTTTTCTGGTACAAAACCCCAGACATCCCCTTTGCGTCTTACTGCATACGTACGGAATTTTATGCACCCGATGCTCAATATCGCCATCAAGGCGGCCCGGCGTGCCGGCACCATCATTAATCGTGCCAGCCTGGACTTGGAACGAATCAGCGTAGCTCGAAAGGGGCCGCGCGATTATGTCACGGATGTCGACCGTGCCGCCGAGGAGTCCATCGTCGAAACGCTGCACGCCGCCTATCCCGACCACGCGATCCTGGGTGAGGAGTTCGGTCTGCAGGGCCCTGAACAAGCCGAGTTCCAGTGGATTATCGATCCCCTGGACGGCACGACCAATTTTATCCATGGTTTGCCTAACTACGCCGTCTCGATTGCTCTGACGCAGCGTGGCCAGGTGACGCAGGCCGTGGTTTATGATCCGTCTCGCAACGAGTTGTATACCGCCAGTCGCGGTAGCGGCACGTTTCTGAACGACCGTCGCGTGCGCGTGTCGGGCCGTATACGCTACGCCGAGGCCTTGTTGGGCGCCCACTGGCCCCGTTCGGGCGAGGGAGATACCAACGGTGGCCGTTTTGCCCAAATGACGGAAAACTGCAGCGGCGTGCGCCGCTTGGGGTCGACCGTGCTGGATCTGGCCTATGTCGCGTCAGGTCGTCTGGACGGTTTTTGTGGACTTAAGCTCAAGTCCTGGGATCTGGCCGCCGGCAGCCTGCTGGTCCAGGAGGCCGGTGGACTGGTCGCGGATCTCGACGGCGAGCAAGGCTGGATGGACACCGGCAATGTCCTGGCCGCGAGCCCCAAGATCTTTACGCAGATGCTGGCGGCCCTGCAACCCAAGCAGGGCTAGCCGTTTTCCAGAGCGTGTGGGGCATGTTTTGGCGATGACGCCAACGTGCTGCTTCGCACGCCGCTCGGCGCTGTCGCTGGGGCCTTAGACGCGCCATTTGTGACGCATTTGTCTGTATGTTGCCGGCAAGTGACGCCATTTCCCTGTACGATTGGCAGTTCCGTAATTTTTGGAGCTTTCGATGGAGTGGCTGCAGGATCCTGCCGCGTGGGTCGGCCTGCTTACCCTGGTCGTTCTTGAAATCGTCCTGGGGATTGATAACCTCATTTTCATTGCCATCCTGGCGGACAAGTTGCCTCCGGCGCAGCGCGAGCGCGCGCGCATCGTCGGCCTGTCCCTGGCGCTGCTCATGCGTCTGGGTCTGTTGTCGGTCATGTCATGGCTGGTCACACTGACGGCACCTCTGTTTTCTATTGGGCCACTGACCTTTTCGGGACGGGACCTGATCCTGATGATGGGGGGACTGTTCCTGTTGTTCAAGGGGACACTCGAGCTACACGAACGCATCGAAGGCAAGATCGAGCATGCATCGGGACCACGTGTATATGCCAGCTTTTGGGTTATCGTGACCCAGATCGTCGTGCTGGATGCGGTGTTCTCGCTGGATTCAGTAATTACTGCCGTGGGGATGGTGGATCATTTGGCCATCATGATGATAGCGGTGACCATCGCTATCGGCATCATGCTACTAGCCTCCAAACCGCTGACCCGATTCGTCAATGCACACCCGACCGTGGTCGTGTTGTGCCTGGGTTTTTTGCTGATGATCGGCTTTTCGCTGCTGGCCGAAAGTTTCGGCTTCAAGGTGCCCAAGGGCTATCTCTATGCGGCCATTGGTTTCTCCGTCGCCATCGAGGCGCTCAATCAGGTGGCGCGTCGCAATATATTGCGATTGGACGCGACCCGTCCGATGCGTGACCGCACGGCCGGGGCGGTGCTGCGCATGTTGGGCAAGCGCCCGCCTGCCGACGGGGACGATACGATGACGCTTGGCCCGGATCAGCCCGCTGTGCAGCCCTTCGGCGTCGAAGAGCGCAACATGGTGAGTGGGGTGTTGACACTGGCCGAGCGTCCGATTCAGTCGATCATGACGCCGCGCACCGATGTGTCGTGGATCAATATCGACGACGATGCGCAGACGATCCGTGCCCAGTTGACCGAGGCGCCACACAGCTTTTTTCCGGTGTGCCGAGGTTCGCTGGACGAGGTGATCGGCATCGGGCGCGCCAAGGACCTGGTGGCAGACTTGATCACCGACCGCAGCATTCGTCGTGACCGGCTACGTGATCCGATCATTGTCCACGAGTCCATTGGTATCCTGCGCTTGATGGATACACTGAAACGCTCGCGTGGCCAATTGGTGCTGGTGGCCGATGAGTTTGGCGCGATCGAAGGCCTGGTGACCCCAATCGACGTTTTCGAGGCGATCGCCGGTGAGTTTCCGGACGAGGACGAGTCGCCCGATATCACCCCGCTCGAAGACGATATATGGCGCATCGATGGCGCTGCCGACCTACATCATGTCGAGCAAGTGCTGGAAACCGAAAATTTGCTCGACGACTCGCAAGACTATTCCACGTTGGCGGGCTATTTATTGGCGCGTTTTGGCCATCTGCCCCAACCGGGTGATAGTTGTGACTACGAAGACGCGCACTACCGCTTCCATTTCGAGGTCTTGGCGCTCGATGGGCGTCGTATCTCCTCAGTGCGCGTTAAGCGTGTTTCATTGGTTCCGTCCGAAGACGAGTCCGACGGCGACAATCATTAACCTTTCTTTTTGCTCATACTGTGACCGATAGTACGCTACACCTGATCAAGGCATTCTTCCTCGGCATCATCGAGGGGTTGACCGAATTTATCCCCGTGTCCAGTACGGGGCATCTGATTATCTTCGGTGACTGGATCAGCTTCAGCTCGAGCACGGGCAAGGTATTCGAGGTGGTGATTCAGCTGGGGTCCATCCTGGCGGTGATGTGGGTATTTCGTGCGCGGCTGTGGCAATTGATCCGCGGTACGTTGACCGGCGTACCGACCGAGATGGCCTTTACTCGGAACCTTCTAGTGGCCTTTATTCCGGCCGCCGTCATCGGTGCGATTTTCATCAAGTCCATCAAGCAGGTGTTTTATCATCCGGGCGTCGTTGCCGTGACATTGGTGCTGGGCGGCCTGATCATGTTGTGGGTCGAGCGCAAGACGCACGAGACACCCGGAGACACGCCGGGGGCAGCAGACGACACGGCGTCGGACGAGCGCGCCTCGGCCCGCACGCTGGAGCAGATTACGTGGAAGCAGGCGCTGGGTGTCGGCGTGGCGCAGTGCGTGGCGATGATTCCGGGTACGTCCCGTTCGGGCGCGACGATTATTGGCGGCATGATTGCCGGTATCCAGCGCAAGACGGCGACAGAGTTTTCGTTTTTTCTCGCGATGCCGACGATGCTGGGTGCAGCGGCTTACGACCTGTACCGAAATATCGATTTGTTGAGCCAGCACGATTTGTCCGCCATCGCCGTGGGCTTTTTGGCGGCGTTTCTCAGCGCATTGGTGGTGGTGCGGGCCGTATTGCGCTTTGTGTCAAACCACACGTATCGCGTGTTTGCGTGGTATCGGATTGCGTTAGGGATTGTGGTGGCCGTTTGGCTATCCCTGTTCGCGTAGGCGTCGTCTCAGGTTTCTGGGCGAACGTAAAAACCAAGCACACGTAAAAAAAGCCGGATCGTAATCCGGCTTTTTTTATTGTGCCGACACGACGGACGGCGATCAGGCGTTATCCAGATCGTAGGGAGTCAGTCCGTCGCGGTCGATGATCAGCCAGCCGCCACGGGGCGGGTTGGCGTGATCGCACTCCCAGTCGGGCAATACCCAACGTTCGCAGCGGCGTCCATCGATTTCGAGGACATGCCGGGCGGGGCGATGCGTGTGACCGTGCACGAGAATATTGACCTCTGCCGTCCGAAAAGCCGCTTCGACAGCTTGTGCATTGACGTCCATGATTTCGGCGGACTTCATCTGGTTCGCCGATTGGCTTTCTCCGCGCGCTTGTTGTGCCATGGTCATGCGCTCCGGGATGCTCTTGGCCAGGAATTCTGCCTGCCACCGAGGGTCGCGAACCATCGTCCGAAACTGCTGATAAGCCGTATCGTCCGTACAGTACTCGTCGCCGTGGGTCAGCAGAATGCGGCCGTAGTCCGTCTCCAGCAGTGCAGGTTCAGACAGTAGGTGTGCGCCGAGTGCGTGAGCCAGATCCGTGCCGATCAGGAAATCGCGGTTGCCTCGTCCTAGCCACAGTGGAATGCGCGCAGCGGTACGCTTGAGTCCCTGCAAGGCCGTGGCCAGCCAGGGCGGCGCCACCTGGACGACGTCGTCGCCGATCCAGGCATCAAAGATATCGCCCGGCAAGAGCAGGGCGGCGGCCTCGTCGGCTGCCGCATCCAGAAAGCCCAGAAACGCCTCTGCCGTGGCCGGCGTGGCCGGCCCCAGATGGATATCCGAAGCTAGCCAGACCGGGCCCTGCAACTTGACCTTATTCAATGATTTCGGCCTTCTCGATGATCACGTCTTCAGTGGGGACGTTTTGGTGAAAACCGCTGTTGCCGGTTTTCACTCCCTTGATTTTTTCGACCACGTCGATGCCGTCGGTGACTTCGCCGAACACGGCGTAGCCCCAGCCGTTGGGCGTGGGAGCGGTGAAGTTCAAGAAGTCGTTATTGCCCACATTGATAAAGAACTGGGCAGTCGCCGAGTGCGGATCGCTCGTGCGGGCCATGGCCACGGTGTATTTGTCGTTCTTCAGGCCGTTGTTGGCTTCGTTTTCGATGGGAGCCTGGGTGGGTTTTTGCTTGAGGCCGGCTTCGAAGCCGCCGCCCTGGATCATGAAACCATCGATGACGCGATGGAAAACGGTGCCGTTATAGAAACCGCTCTTGACGTAGCCGAGGAAATTTTCCACTGTCTTGGGCGCTTTTTCCGCATTCAGCGTGATGACGATGTCGCCCTGGTTGGTTTGTAGCTTGACGCGAGGATTGGTGCTCATGGTTTTAGTACCTTCTGTCGTAGAGGGGGTGGATGGGGTTGCGGGCTGAGCGCCGGCAGTGACCGGCACGATCGTGGCCAGGGCAACGCTGCAGGCTGCCAAGCGCAGCAAATGAAGGGGAGAGTAGCGCGAAATCATGGGTGTTGTTTTTCCTTTAGCATGTTTTCGATTTCACGTGCCTTGGTGTCCATGCCAGGCACGCCTTCTTTCGCGGCGTCGCGGTACGTACGTAATGCCATCATGAGCTGAATATCGCCCATGTTGGCCCGCGCAGCCGGATAGTCGGGATTGGCGCGCAACGCCATTTCGAGTGCGTCGTGCGCTTGATCCAGGTCGCCCTGCTGCGCGTACAACGCAGCCAGATTGTTCCAGGGTTCGGGCAATTCTGGAAATTGTGTCGTCATTTCGGTGTAAATATCCACGGCCTCGGTCGTGCGGCCCAGTGCCGCCAGCGCCCGCGCGTGCTGGAACATGAGTTGCACGTCAGTGCCGCGCTGCCCCTCGATCTCGGCCTGGCGTTTCTCGATCATCGACAAGGCTTGCTCAGCGTGGCCATCATTGAGGAGTCGTTCAATATGACTGGTAATCTGCGAGGGCGTGGGATCCAGGCGGGTATCCACACCGGGCTTGAGCGCTTCGAGCAGATTGGCCAGGCCTTTCCAGCCGCCCTCGGGGCGGGGGGGATCCAGTTTTGTGCGTGTCTGGGTGTCGTTGTAGGGCAGATCACCACTACCGCCCATCGCCTGACCCAGGGCAGCGCCGCTTGGCAAGGCAACCAGTACCATGACCAACAATGTCGTACGAGAAAGGCGATTAAAGGTCACGAAGGCATCCGTTTAAAAATGGACCGCGTTGCGCGCGTAACGAGGCCGCTTGCTATACTTGACGACCGCCATTTTAGCCCCGGTTGCGTTCGTGGCTGATCCGCCGATGTTTCTGGCACCGGTGTGGACCGACCCGCGGGACTGACACCGCAAATTATCGAGGCCCATTCAAGCGTCATGCTGCACATCTACAACACGTTATCGCGTACGAAAGAACCTTTCCAGCCGGCTCAGCCGGGCCAGGTGCGCATGTATGTCTGTGGCATGACCGTGTACGACTATTGTCACCTGGGCCACGCGCGCATGCTGGTCGCTTTCGACGTCGTGCAGCGCTGGCTGCGCAGCAGTGGTCTGACGGTCGATTATGTACGCAATATTACCGACATCGACGACAAAATCATCCGCCGCGCGGTGCAGACCCAACGTCGCATTGGCGAGGTCACCGAATACTACATCGCCGCCATGCATGCGGATGAGCGCGCCCTGGGGGTGCAATCGCCCGATCGCGAACCGCGCGCCACACAGTACGTGGGCGAGATGCTGGACATCATCGGCAAGCTCGAGCAAAACGGCCTGGCCTATCGAGCCGACGATGGCGATGTGAACTACGCCGTGCGAGGTTTTGAGGGTTATGGAAAATTGTCGGGCAAGGCATTGGATGATCTGCGCGCCGGCGAGCGCGTAGCTGTCGGTTCGGCCAAGCGCGACCCGCTCGATTTCGTCCTCTGGAAATCCGCAAAGGCCGATGAACCCGAGGACACGAAATGGCCGTCGCCTTATGGCCTGGGTCGTCCCGGCTGGCACATCGAATGTTCCGCGATGAGCAAAGCCCTGCTGGGTTTGCCCCTGGACATCCACGGGGGCGGTCCCGATCTGAAATTTCCGCATCACGAAAACGAAATCGCTCAAACCGAAGGCGCATTTGGCGGCACCCTTGCCAACATCTGGATGCACTGCGGCCCGCTGATGGTCGACTCGGACAAGATGTCCAAGTCCCTGGGCAATTTCCGCACCATCCGGCAGACCATTGCGCAAGGCGAGCCCGCGGCCGATCAGGCGGATTACGCCATCAACCCGCGTGAAGCCGAGATGTTGCGCTTTTTTATCGTGCGCAATCACTATCGCAGCCCGCAAAACTACGCACCGGACAATCTGATCGATGCGCAAAATGCGCTGGATCGCCTGTACCAGGCTTTGCTGAATGTGGCGCCCGACGACAGTCCTGTCGACTGGGAGTCCCCGCAGGCACAGGCCTTCAAGGCCGCGATGGACGACGATTTCAACACTTCGGGGGCGCTTGCCGCCTTGTTCGATCTGGCCTCAGATGCCAACCGCACGCGCAGCACGCACAGTGCCGGTCAGCTCAAAGCGCTGGGCGCCGTGCTGGGGCTGTTGCAACAAGACCCGGCCAGCTACTTTCAGTGCGCCACCCGTTATTCGATGGCCAGTATGAGTCAGGCAGACGCGGCTGCCGACGCGCTGAGCGCCGAGCAAATCGACGCACTGATCGCAGCCCGGGCCGCCGCCAAAGTGGCGCGTGATTACGCCGAGGCTGACCGCATCCGCACGCAGCTACGCGAGGCCGGCATCGAGCTCGATGACAAATCCGGTGGTATCACGCAATGGCGTCGCGCCTGAGGAGCCCCCACTGTCATGTCTACTGCTGATATCGCCATTGCCAAACCCGATTACTGGGAAGAAGCCGTCGCCCATCTCATGCGCCGCGATCGCATTCTGAAAAAAATCATTCCCCAGCATGGCGAGATCTGGTTGACGTCGCGCGGCACGCCCTTTGTGACGCTGGCGCGTGCGATCCTGGGCCAGCAAATCTCCGTCAAGGCCGCTGATACGCTGTGGCAACGGTTTCTGGATACCGTGGGCAAGCGTCCTACCCCCGCGAGCGTACTCAAGGTCGGTGTGTCGGGCATGCGCGAGGCTGGTTTGCCGCAACGCAAGTGCGAATACGTACAAGATTTGGCCGCGCATTTTGGCGAACGTCGCGTGCACCCCGAAAGCTGGGCTGCCATGGAAGACGAAAGCGTGGTCTCTGAGTTGGTCGCCATCCGTGGCATCGGTCGCTGGACGGCCGAAATGTTTTTGATCTTTCACTTGCAGCGCCCCGACGTTCTGCCTCTGGACGATTTGGGGTTGCTTAAAGCGATCTCGTTACACTACTTTAGCGGTGAGCCTGTCTCGCGCTTCGAGGCCCGAGAGGTCTCGTCGGCGTGGCAGCCTTGGCGTACCGTGGCGACCTGGTACCTGTGGCGCAGTCTGGAATCCCAAGCGGTTCAGCACTGATGCAGCACTTGGCACCCAACAACGGAACCCTATTCCATGCGCAATACCTTCCTTGAATTTGAACAACCAATGGCTGAGCTCGAAAACAAAATCGAGCAACTGCGCTATGTCCAGGCTGATTCCGCCGTCGACATTTCCGACGAGATCAGCCGGCTGCAGCAAAAAAGCCAGACGCTGGCCAAGGAAATCTACGGCAAACTGACGCCGTGGCAAACCGCGCTGGTGGCACGCCACCCGCAGCGTCCCTACACCCTCGATTACGTGCGTGAGATCTTCACCGACTACCACGAACTGCACGGCGACCGCATGTATGCGGACGACCAGTCCATCGTCGGCGGGCTCGCGCGGTTCAACGGCGAATCCTGCATGGTCATCGGCCACCAAAAGGGCCGCGACACCAAGGAACGCGCCGCGCGCAACTTCGGCATGCCTCGCCCGGAGGGCTATCGCAAAGCCCTTCGCCTCATGCGCGTTGCCGAAAAATTCAAATTGCCCGTCTTTACCTTCGTCGATACCCCGGGCGCCTACCCCGGCGTCGGTGCCGAAGAGCGCGGGCAATCCGAAGCCATTGGGCACAACATCTACGCTATGGCCGAGCTCAAGGTGCCTGTGATCACCACGATCATCGGCGAGGGCGGCTCGGGCGGCGCCCTGGCCATTGCGGTAGGCAACGCCGTACTGATGCTGCAATACTCCACTTACTCGGTGATTTCTCCCGAGGGCTGCGCATCGATTCTGTGGCGTAGTCCCGACAAGGCATCCGAAGCCGCCGCGGCCTTGGCCATTACGGCCCCTAGTCTGAAAGACCTAGGCTTGGTCGACCGCATCGTCAACGAGCCCGTCGGTGGCGCTCATCGCGACCCGCGCGTCATGGCACGCCTGCTGCGCCGCGCGCTGGGTGACGCTCTGCGTCAATTCCGCGGCATGACTGCCGAGCAACTGGTCGAACAACGCGTACAGCGCCTACTGTCCTACGGAAAATTCCAAGAAGTCCGTAGCTGAGATCGCCGTGTTCCCGTGTCCCGATTTGACCGATGCCCTGCGCAGCCTGTTGCAGGGCGCGGCAAATCCCGTGACACACCTGGCCGTTGCCACCAGCGGCGGCGTTGACTCCGCCATGCTGGCCGCCCACGCCGCCAGCGTCGCGCGAGAGCAGGGCATCCCGCTCGTCCTGTTCCACGTTCACCATGGCTTGCAGCCCGCAGCCGACGGTTGGGCCAACCATGTTCAATCCCTGGGACAGATTCTGAACGTACCTGTCGCTATCACACACGCCCAAGTCGATACCGCTAGTGGCCTGGGCATCGAAGCCGCCGCTCGCGAGGCCCGCTACGCCGCGTTGGCCGCCTTGGCCCGGCAACACGGCGTCCCGCATATCCTGCTCGCTCATCATCAAAACGATCAAGCCGAAACGGTCCTGCTACGCCTGCTACGCGGCACCGGCCCCGACGGCATGGCCGCCATGTCCCCCAGCATGCAACGCGATGGCCTGACTTACCATCGACCCTGGCTAAGCCAACCCCGTGCCCGCATCCTGCAAGCCGCCCAGGCATTCGCCGAGCGCCACGCCTGGCAACCTGTCCAGGACCCCACCAACGCCGACCCTCGCTACACGCGAGCCGCCGTCCGCGAGCTCCTGTCCCCCGTCCTCGACGCCCGCTGGCCCGGCTGGCAATCCCGCCTGGCCAGCCACGCAAGACGCGCCGCCGAGTCCACCAGCATCCTCGATGACGTCGCCGACGATGATCTGGCGACGCTAGACCCCTCCCCAGACGGATTGAGCTTTTCCCTGGCCAAGTGGCGCGAACTCCCGCCCCCTCGCCAGTCCCTGGTCCTGCGCCACTGGCTACGCCGCCACGGCGCCGGCATGCCCACCGAAGCTCGACTGGCAGACCTGCTACGGCAACTCCGCCAACTCCACAGCCTAGGCCACGATCGCCAAATGACTGTCGCCCACGCCCAACATCAAATCCGCTGCCATCGTGGCCGAGTACGACTAGAGCGCCGAAAAAAATAGCGTAAGACACGGCCTGTACGCCAAAATAGCGCCACACTGTCCCCCACAAAACGCCGCTCTCTGCGCAAATCCTAACCACGCGCTAAAATACTAGGCTTTGCCCGCCCTGACGGGGCCGGCTTTCCAGCCAGAGTACGAGATGTCCCTGATCGTTCACAAATATGGCGGTACCTCGATGGGCTCCGTTGAGCGCATCCGCAATGTTGCGCGCCGCGTCGCCAAATGGCATGCCGCCGGCCACCAAGTGGTCGTCGTGCCGTCCGCCATGGCCGGCGAAACCAATCGCCTCTTGAGCTTGGCCCGCGAAATCACGCCTCAGCCGGATCCCCGGGAGCTCGACATGATCGCCGCTACCGGTGAACAAGCCAGCAGTGGGCTGCTCGCCATTGCCTTGCAGACCCAGGGCGTATCTGCTCGCAGCTACACCGGTTGGCAAGTTCCTGTGCGCACCGATTCGTCCTTCACCAAGGCCCGCATCACCGCCATTGACGGCGATCGCATTCGTGCCGACCTTGATGCCGGCCGCGTCGTCATCGTGACCGGCTTTCAGGGCATCGATCCCGACGGACACATCACCACCCTGGGCCGAGGCGGCTCGGACACCTCCGCCGTGGCCGTCGCTGCAGCCCTCGAGGCCCACGAGTGCCTGATTTTCACCGATGTCGATGGCGTCTATACCACTGACCCGCGCGTCGTACCCGAAGCGCGCCGCATGTCGGTAGTATCCTTCGAAGAAATGCTCGAAATGGCCTCGCTGGGCTCCAAGGTGCTGCAAATTCGCGCGGTGGAGTTCGCCGGCAAATACCGTGTCCCCACGCGCGTGTTGTCCTCGCTGACCGACCCGCTCATTCCGCTCGAAGAAGAAATCACTTCGGGCACGCTGATTACTTTTGAGGAAGACGAAAAAATGGAAGCCGCCGTAGTCTCCGGCATCGCCTTCAGCCGCGACGAAGCCAAGATCACCCTGCTGGCCGTGCCTGATACCCCGGGTGTGGCGTACTCCATCCTGGGCCCGGTCGCCGCGGCCAATATCGATGTCGATATGATCGTGCAAAACCAGTCCGTGGCGGGCACCACCGACTTTTCGTTCACGGTCAATCGCAACGAGTTCCAGCGCACCATCGAGTTGCTCAAGCGTGACGTCATCCCGACCGTCAAGGCTCGCGAACTGGTCACCGACGACAAGGTCGCCAAGGTGTCCATTGTCGGTATCGGCATGCGTTCGCACGTGGGCGTGGCCAGCCTGATGTTCCAGACGCTCTCCAAAGAGGGCATCAACATTCAGATGATCAGCACCAGCGAAATCAAGACATCGGTGGTCATCGACGACAAGTACATGGAACTGGCCGTGCGCTCTTTGCACAAGGCTTTTGAACTGGACCAGTCGCCCACCGAAAAGGCCTGATTGCGCGTGAGTTTTGGCATGCGCCATCGGTGCATGTCATAAAAATCATGCTAGAATTGCAAGTTCTGCGGAGACGTGGCCGAGTGGTTGAAGGTACTCCCCTGCTAAGGGAGCATGTGGCTTAAAACTGCATCGAGGGTTCGAATCCCTCCGTCTCCGCCAGAAGAATCAATATTCAGACATTACTCAAAAACCCGCATGAACACTGGTTCTGCGGGTTTTTTGTTGTTTCTTGATAACGCGCCTTTGATACCTGTCAGGGTGTGTCGATTCGGGTACCAGTCTTCTCAAGCGCTGCTTGATGGTACTGCCCGCGCCAGGCGCAGAAACCCCAGCGCTGCGAAACTGATCAGTCCCAGAGCGGCTGTTATCAGAAGCGCATTTACCCCCCATTTTTCGAGACACAAACCGAAGAGCCAGGGGGCCGCCGCCTGAGCAATACGCGCGGGCACCATCAATATCCCTTGCCGCAGGCCATAGCCCTGTGGGCCGAACAGCGCGAGGGGTAATGTGCCTTTTGCAATGGTCAGAATGCCGTTTCCGCCGCCGTGCAAAATGACGAACGCCGAAGCGGCAGGGGCGCCCAATACGAGCAATGTTGCCACGCCCAATGGGTGGCCCAGCGAAGCAAGCCTGGCAGCCAGGAGGGGGTGCATGCGCCGAAGCAACGTGAATTCGAGCGCACGGGCCCCCACCTGTGCAGGGCCCACCAGTGCACCGGCGGCGACCGCGGCCGCCAACGTCGCACCGCTGGCCATCAGGACACCCGGCAAATGGGCTGCCATGGCCGTGCTGGTGAACCAGGTGATAGCAAACACAATGGCCAACAAGATGGACGGCCATAGCGTGGTGGCACCTGCTGTCGATACCGCATCGGCCGTCGTTTTGGGAGTCGTTTCGTCTGGTGCCGGCGCCCGATCGGCGGGATGCGACGGATTGGGTAATAGCGCGTTCAGAGGCAGCGCGACCCCAAGATGCAGCGCCGCCCATGTCAGGCAGGTGCCCCGCCAACCCCAATGCAATTCAAGGTAGGTGGACAATGGCCAGCCCACGGTGCTGGCAAATCCTGCGAGCAGGGTAATGCCGGAGATTGCGCTGCGCGAGTCCTGTCGATAGAGGCGTACCAGGGTGGCAAAGGCGGCCTCGTATAGTCCGCTGCCCATGCCGATACCCAGCAGCGCCCAGGCCAAAAACAGGCTGATTGGCCCCTGAGCGCCTGCCAGGCACGCCAGTCCGCCTGCGAACAGAACATTCGTTGCCATCAATACGGGGCGGCCGCCCCAGCGGTCGATGGCAAGCCCCGCGTAGGGGCCTACCAGTGCCGAAATGAGCAGCGCGACCGAAAATGCGGCAAATACAACCGGCGCATTGATGCCCAACTCACGTGCCATGGGAACGGCGAGCATGGCCGGCAAATAGTAACTCGACGCCCAGGCCAGCGTCTGTGTGACCCCAAGGGCGAGAACAACGTTTCGACGGCCAGCCAGACGCATCAAATTGACCACGGGTTGATTAGGTTGAAGGGCAAAGCATCGCCACTGACTTGTATCACTGTCAAGGCCGTGTCCTGCTCGTGTCCGTCGCACTCACCGAGGTGATCAGAATCACCCAGGGCATTGTTACGCTATTCCTGCGTACGACCGATGCCGTGCAGTTCGCTGTGCAGCGACATGGCGTCCAGCCGATCGAACGGCAGCGATTGGAACAGTTCGATGCGACGCTTCAACATACGCGCCGTGTCGTGAAAGGCCTTCAGACGTTCTTCTTCAGTCCCCTCATGGGCAGCGGGGTCGGGCAGACCCCAATGCGCGGACATCGGGTGTCCTGGCCAGACAGGGCAGACCTCGCCGGCGGCGTTATCGCAGACGGTAAAAATGAAATCGAACTCCGGCGCGCCGGGGGTGGTGAATTCATCCCAGCTCTTGCTGTGATAGCCGTCTGCGGGTAGCGACAACGTTTTCAGCGTGTTCAGGGCCATCGGGTGAACCTCTCCCTTTGGGTGGCTGCCCGCAGAGTAGGCGTGAAATCGCTCACCGGCCAGGCCGTTCATGATGCCTTCGGCCAGGATAGAGCGGGCGGAATTTCCGGTGCAGATGAACAATACGTTGTAAGTCGATTTCGACATGGGTAGTCCCCTAGAAGCAGCGGATAGGTGATTTCGCCTCGCAATGGGTATCGCGTGGCGGTGGGTTGATGGGATTGAAGGTGAGGCAGCAGGCGAAGCGTTTCACGGTTGGTCCTTCGTCAGCAGGAGGGGCGGGTCTTGGAATCGCTGGCTTCGCATGTTTCATCTTGGCAGCAGTGCTCAGTCAGATAGCCCAGCAGCCCATTCATGCGCGAGAAATCGGCGCGATAGATCTGATTGCGGCCTTGCTGTTCGGCGTTGACCAGATTCGCATGCAATAGCTCCTTCAGGTGAAATGACAGCGCATTGCGAGCTACACCTAGCTGGTCCGCCAGGACACTGGGGATAAGTCCTTCTGGGCCCTTCACGACGAGGGCGCGGAATATGCGCAGGCGTTGCGTGTGAGCGAGCGCGCTCAGGGCCGTGATGGTTTGTTCTTCGTTCATAGATCAATAATACAACTGTTATTGAATCAATGGCAACGCTGAAAACGTAATACGGACGGTCGCAAACGGGCGCTGCCTCCTTTGGCACGCAGTCTTGCGCTGCGTGCCTGAGGCCGACACAGTCGGTGTTACCTGTCTGCCTCGGCTTCCTGCGTCGCCTGCCGTTTTCAGCGCGATCCATTCAGGGCGATTTACGGCAGTCAGCGCCTGAGACACGTTCAGACCCAACACGACATGCGATCCGGCACCGGGCGGTACGAATTTCAATGATTTCTGTGTCTGGGCCATCACCACCACCGGTACGTTCAAGGCGGCAGCCATATGCATCGGCCCAGAATCTGGCGTCACCAGGAGGCGCGCCTGAGCCAGCATGGCCGCAAATATTCGCAGAGGCTGAGGCGGGCAAAGCATGCCGTGCGGCAGTACCCCCAGGGCATGCCGCATGTGAGGGACCATCGTCTTTTCTTCGGGGCCAACAAAAACCACGAACCGCTTTCCCATCTGATCCAGGCCTCGTATCAACGCCAGCCAGAAAGAGAGGGGGCAGACTTTGTCTGCATGACCCCCCACAAAAACAGCAACGAACGGCTCTACCTGGCCGTCGCCGTTTGCCACCAGGCCGAGGGCCTGCAATTGGCCGAGCGCGGCCGTCGTTTCCTCATTGGACGCGACCAGTTGGGTCCTGACGGGGCCGATCATTCCCAGCGCTCGCGAGAATGCGGTGCCTGTATCGTAGGCATGGACGATGGGGGCGGTGACCGGAACGTCATACCAGGCAGCGCCGCGTTTTGGCTTGCCCATAACGTAGCGGGCACCGACCAGCCTCGAGGCAACCAGGCCACTCAACGAACTGTTTGCCAACTGCACCGCCAAATCGTAGCGTTGCGCCCGCAAATTGCGCATCATCGAGACGGCACGCCAAGGCCGCAGGATCGCGGACCTGGACATCGCGGCGATGTGATCGACAGGCAGATTCTTGAACAGCACCGCGGTCTTGTCGGTGACGAGGAAGTCTATTGTCGCCCCCGGAAACCGCTCGCGCAGCGGTGCGATGATGGCGGTGCTAAGGATCGCGTTGCCGATGCGGTAGTTAGGACGGATGACAATGATCCTGGAAACGCCTTGTAGCGCTGTAACGGGTATCTCTTGTCTAACCCTGGCAAAGGTACCTAGCAGGCCAAAAACAGTTCTCTTGGCGATTTTTTCTGCCTTCTTGGCAACCCTCTTCATCGCAATTTCCTGCGCCATTGTCAATTTGGCATACAGCACGCGAGAGTGCCCGAGAACTATGACAATAAGAGTGCCGATTCGGGTTCGAACAGCGCAGGTTTTGCAGTACCCTGACAATCGGGATTTGCCTGGTATGCAAAAAGAGTGCTATAGTTTCTTTCTTTGCAGCGCCCGTAGCTCAGTTGGATAGAGTACTTGGCTACGAACCAAGGGGTCGTGGGTTCGAATCCTGCCGGGCGCACCAAATTTAAAAAGGGTCTCCATTGCGAGATCCTTTTTTTTTGGGGGGCTTTCCCCTATGTCTCTACCCACGCAGTAAGTTAGTAAAAAACCCGCCAGACATCGGCGGGTTTTTGCGTCTGGGAGTCAGCGACTGTTACGAGGAGTGGCGTAAACACGCGGACGCCCTCAATTGCGCTAATAATCTCTTCCCATGACTTCGATACGTTCGCCACAAGCCGCTCATTTGCCCCTGGCTGATGGTCATACCGTGCCTGTTTATCGCTGGGTGCCCAATCGGCCCAATGCCTCTAATTTTGGTGATGATCTCGGGCCGATGGTCGTGCGCGCCTTACTTCAGCGGCTTGGGAAACACCATCTACAGGTTATTGATGCGCCACCGAGAGGCCGTTCTAAATTGTTGTCGGTCGGTTCGATTATTCACAATGCGCGCAAGGATGATGTGGTCTGGGGGGCTGGTATCAATGGCAAGTTGTGGCCAACGCATGTGACGGACAACATGGGCATCGTTGTCACCGCAGTGCGTGGCCCCCTTACGCGAGAAGCGCTCAAGGCACGCGGAATCGCATGCCCAGAAATCTATGGCGACCCCGGCCTATTATTTCCTCGTCTGTATGCTGCCGAGATCGAACAGGCCATTGAAAAACGCCGCAGCGCAGGCCCCACCGGGGGAGTCGTCTATATCCCGAACTTGAATGATGAGCGGCTCATATCGACGGATCATCTCGCCCTGACTGCCGATATTCGTATCGTGAGCCCAGGACAGGCGCCCTGCGATGTCGCGGCAGAGATCGCAGTCGCGGATCTCGTGTTGGCCAGTTCGCTGCACGGCCTTGTCCTGGCCGAGGCGCTTGGTATGCCGGTTCGCCCGATTGCCAGTCTGTTTGAACCGGCATTCAAGTATCTGGATTATTTTCTAGGTACAGGCAGACCATCTGCAGTATTTTCGACGTCAATTCCGCAAGCGCTAGAATCCCCCGATCTGGCTGAGCCGGTCTTCGATTCCCGTGCGCTGATGAATGCTTTTCCGCATGACATGCTGGATATCGCTTAGGGTAGGTGACGGGGGCTTCGAATGGCTCGAGCCACATTGGCGCACGACTATCTGGCGCACATTTTTTTTGGGCTAAGCCAACGCCGGATAGCCGGTCCGCAGATACGTCTGTGGCGGTACGCCCAGTGCTCGTCGGAACATGGCGCTGAAGGCGCTGGGGCTGCGGTAGCCGAGTTCGGCGGCGACGCGCGCAATCGGTTGGCCCAGCGATAGGCGATGCAGGGCATCGGCCAGACGCACCTGCTGCACCCATTGCCGATAGTTCAACCCCAGTTCCGCCTGGAATAGCCGGATTACGGTGCGGCCACTGGCACCCACTTCATCTCCCCAATCGTGTACGGTGCGATTCAGGTTGGGTTGCGCCAGAATGGCGCGGCAAACAGTTTGCAGGCGTCGATCATGTGGCCAGGGAATCTGAATCGGAATGACGGGCGCGGCCTGCAGCTCGGTCAGCAGCAGGGTCGCGATTTGGCCGCCGCGGCCCTCGAGGGCGTATTCAACGGGTTCGGCAGCCAGGGCCAGAATCAGCTCGCGCAGCAACCCTGATACCTCGATCACCTGGCAACGGTTCCACAGCGCGTGGGCCGCATCGGCATGCACATACAGGGTGCGCATCAGTACGGTGCCTACCATCTGAATGCCGTGCGTGGTACCCGGCGGCACCCACAGTGCGCGCAGCGGTGGCAGGATCCAGAAGCCGTCGGGCGAACTGACGCGCATCGCGCCTTCAACGGCATAGATCAATTGGCCTCGCGGATGGCTGTGCGGGCCTGTCGTGTCGCTCGGGACAAAGTCCTTGGCCATCGCCGTGACTCTGCGCGGCACATGCTGATAGTCATTGGCATCAAGGCTGCGCGTGGGGTCCAGCGACGGAGGCGGGCGACGAGGCATGTTGACGATGTCACTTTTGCGATAAATATTGGCACTTTCGTGTGTTTCGGACTTTATACACTGTTTGTGGGCACCATTCATTCAGTTGCGCGTTCGCGTGAGAGATCTAGTATTAGGTGCAGGAAGGGCAGGTGTTTCATCGCCTGTCTGGTTGATGGTTGTCTTTCTTTGGTATTTGCTGCTACGTCATGACTTCCCCGCAAGCTGTCAGTTCCGACCCCGTTTCCGTCGTGTCCGCGTCCGTTAAACCGACGTCATCGACCTCGTATAAGGTCCTGGGCGCCATCAGTGTGGCCCACATGATGAATGACATGATCCAGTCGATCTTGTTAGCCATCTATCCCATGCTGAAGGATTCGTTTAACTTGAGCTTTGGAGAGATCGGGCTCATCACGCTGACTTATCAGCTTGCCGCCTCACTGCTTCAACCGTGGATCGGTTTGTATACCGATAAACGACCCACAACGTATTCGCTGCCCGTCGGCATGGCCTTTACGTTGGTGGGCTTGGTGTTGCTGGCGTATGCCCCGTCTTTGCCCTATTTGTTGGTGGCCGCCGCCATGGTCGGCACAGGTTCGTCGATATTCCATCCCGAGTCCTCACGCGTTGCCCGCATGGCGTCGGGCGGTCGACATGGCTTGGCGCAGTCGCTGTTTCAGGTAGGGGGCAATGTGGGCTCGGCGCTTGGCCCCTTGCTCGCCGCGTTGATCATCATTCCGCACGGGCAAACCAGCGTGGCCTGGTTTTCTCTGGCGGCCTTGTTTGGCATTGTCGTGCTGGTCGGTATCGGGCGCTGGTACGGTGCAAATCGCGCGTTGCTCAAACCCAAGGCCCGAACAGCCGGGTCCGTCACGACGCTCAGGCGCGGACAAGTCCTCGGCGCGTTGGGGATTCTGGGGATACTGATCTTCTCCAAGTATTTTTATCTGGCTAGCCTGAACAGCTATTTCACGTTCTACCTGATCGACCGCTTTGATTTGTCGGTACGCAGCGCGCAACTGTATTTGTTCCTGTTCCTGGCGGCGGTCGCCGTGGGGACGGTGGCGGGTGGCCCAGTGGGTGACCGCGTCGGCCGCAAGCTTGTCATTTGGGTCTCGATTTTGGGCGTTGCGCCGTTTACCTTGCTCTTGCCGCACGCCAATTTGTTTTGGACTGGCGTACTGGTGGTGATCATCGGCGTCATTCTGGCCTCGGCGTTTTCGGCTATCGTGGTCTACGCGCAGGAATTGGTCCCCAATCGGGTGGGCATGATTGCAGGCCTGTTCTTCGGGTTGGCCTTCGGCATGGGCGGGCTGGGTGCCGCCGCCTTGGGCAAGCTGGCGGACGTCACGAGTATTACCTACGTCTACCAGGTCTGCGCCTATTTGCCTCTACTGGGACTGGTCGCATTTTGGCTGCCGGATATCGAAGGCAAAAGACGCCCTCGTGTGACTGTTCCCCCCCAAGGTGCATCCCCGAGGTAGAAAACGACGGTACCGACGACGCGCATCGTCTTTCTGGCAGAGACGCCGCCCCAGCGACTCCACTGGACAACTCAAAAATATCAGTTATAATTTCGCCTCTTTATCAGCGCCCGTAGCTCAGTTGGATAGAGTACTTGGCTACGAACCAAGGGGTCGTGGGTTCGAATCCTGCCGGGCGCACCAAATTTAAAAAAGGGTCTCCATTGCGAGGCCCTTTTTTTCGTCTGTTGCACGATGGCGTTGTCGTGAGTATTGTGTCTCAGCCCCTAGAGGCTAAAGAGCCGGCTTTTGAAATAGCGTCAGGCCTTTCGAACAGACCAAGGAGACAACGCGTTCATGCTACCCGATCTGACTTCGCTCGTTTTGCTGCGCCACGCTGTCGATACGCGCAGCTTGTCCAAATCGGCCGAGCGCATGCATATCACGTTGTCGGCTGCCAGTCGTCGTATTTCGTTGTTGGAACATCAGTTTGGCATTGAGTTCTTTGGCCGCCCTCCGGGTGGCGGTATCGAGCCCACGCCCGCGGGCGCCATCGTGGCGAGAGGGGTCGACAAGGTTTTGCAAGAGGTCGACCGGATGCAGCGAGAGCTGGCCGAGTATGTCGGCGGCATACGAGGTAGTGTGCGGCTGTATGTTAATACAACGGCTATGGCGCAAGGCCTGCCGCAAGAGCTGGCACGCTTCAGCGCCTCGCGTCCGAATATCCGGATCGATGTGCGTGAACGACGCAGCGCCAGTATTCCGTCTTTCATCCACGAGGGGGCAGGCGATATCGGTATTGTGATGGAGGGCGCGCTCATCGATGATCTGGCGGTGCGCGAATACAAGGTTGATCGGTTGTGTGTCATCGTTCCCGAGGACCATCCCCTGGATGTCGAGAGCGTCGCGTTCGAGGAGTTGCTGGATTACGACTTCATCGGGCTCGATACCAACGCCTTGCAGACAGAGCGCATGCTGTCGGCCGCTACCGTCCATGGTAAGAACCTGAAGCTGCGCGCGCAGACACAGAGCTTCGAAGCGCTGTGCCGGATGGTCGAAGCCGGTATGGGAATAGGCGTGCTGTCGAGCGCGGCCGCGCGTAGCTATATTCCGAGCCTGCGCATCAGGATGATCGCGCTGGCTGATGCGTGGGCCGAGCGCAAAATCCTGCTGTGCACGCGCCCTGGCGAGCTCGAACGACCCGCCGAGGAATTACTGTCGTTTTTGATCAATTCGCAAGTCGCCAGTGTGTTGCAGGGCGACGGCTGACCTGGCCGGCAACCCGAGGCCACACCTCGGTGCAATAGCCCTTCGAGTTTCGTTAATGGCTATTGATCAAATCGCACTTGTCGCGGGATTAGACGTCGATATACTGCCTGCAGAGACAACGATTTTCGTCATGCCAGATTCAGATTTCTGCAGCGCCCGCAGCGACGGTTGCGGTGTTCGCCGACGAAGATCAAATCACTAACGGACATCCACGGCCGGGAGTCCGATTTCCCCAACGCATATATCAGGTGGCGCATTGCCGCGCCCGCCGTGTGTCGTCTGGAAAAAACGAAAACGATAAATAAGGAGGAGTCATGAAGGTATTGAATGCCCTATTGTTGTCCGTCGGCCTGGCATTGGTGAGCCAGCAGGCTGTCGCTCAAGAGTTTAAATTCCGGTTTTCGGCGGATTCGGCCACCACCAATGTCAAGGTACAAGCCTTTCAGAAATGGGCCGACCTGGTCAAGGAAAAATCCAACGGGCGAATTTCGATTCGCGTATACCCCAGCGCCCAGTTGTACAACGATGTCAACGTGATTCCCGCGGTGGGATCGGGAACAGTGGATATCGGTGCGCCCCCTAGTGGCCTGTTGACGACGGTGATACCCGAGGCGTCGGTCTTTGAATTGCCCTCTATGTGGGGGATCAGCTATGACCAGTATCGTCGGGTGTTGGCGGGCGAGTTTGGCAAGGAACTGTCCCAGCGCTTTGAGGAAAAACTGGGCGTCAAGATCCTGGGCTACTACAACATGGGCGCCTGGGTATGGGGCACTAATAAAAAGTCCACCCTGATTCAGGCGCCTGCGGATTTCAATGGCAAAAAAATCCGTGTGGTGGGAAACCCTCTGGTTGAGCAGACGTTTAAGGCCTTTGGCGCGCAGCCGGTGCAGATGGCGTGGCCCGAAGTGCCAACCGCCTTGTTGCAGGGCGTGATTGACGGCCTGGAGACGACCCTGTCCGGCCTGGACTCGGTAAAGGGGTGGGAATTGGTCGGGAATCTGACCTATGCCAATTACAAGTACACCCCCTACGTTGCGATCATGAACCTGCGTTCCTGGAAAAAATTGCCCGCTGATTTGCAGCAAGTCATGCTCGATACCATGGAGGAATCCGTGCGTTGGCAAGACGCCGAGTTGGAGCGCATCCATAAGGCAGCCCTTGAGCGCTTTCGCGAGAAGGGCGTAAAGGTCAAGGTGCTGCAGCCCGCTGAGGTAAAGGCATTCTCCAAGGCGGCCGACAAGGCGGGGGCGGCCTACATCAAAGCAGAAAATCTCGAGCAGGCTGAGGCGAGTGCGCGCGCTAGCGCAGGCGCGCCGTAACGCACAGCCAGGCGGTGTGCTGCGCACACCGCTTCATCGATATTTTTACCGCCGGGCCGCCCCAAGGTAAAAACGCCCCCTTGGGGGGCAGCAAGCCGAAGGCGCGGCGTGGGGGCATTTTTTATTTTTTGAGGTATGACATGGTGTCGGATACGTTGCGCGATAGAGGTCTGCTGGTGCTTGGCGCGATTGCGCTTGTCGCTACGCTGATGGGCGCGTTGGCGGTGGTGTCCCGTTACTTGTTTTCGTCGGCCGTCAGTTTTTCGGACGAAGTCGTCACGTACTTGATTGTCTGGGGCACGCTGATTGCCTTTGGCATCGGTGAGTTTTTGAATGAGCATCTGCGCGCAACGGTCCTGGTGGAACGATTGCCGCCGTTTTGGCAGAACGTATCGTCGTGGCTGTCATTTGTGCTGACGTTGTTGTTTGTCGCCCTGATCGTGTATTTCGGTGTCGAGGTAGCCTGGCAGCGCCATGTTTTCAACGAGGTCTCGCCGACGGCTTTGCAGTTCCCACAGTGGGTGGCGCGGGCGGCGGTGCCGGTTGGTTTCGCGATTGCGGGTGTTGCCTTGTTTGCTCGCGTGCGCCGCATGACAAAGGGGCTTCGTCGTGATTGACTACTTGCCTGTTGTTTTGTTGATGGTGTTGCTGGCTATCGGTGCCCCCATTTATTTGTCGCTGGGCCTGAGCGCATTACTCGGTTTTTATATCGCCGAACTGCCGCTGGTGGCGTCGGCCGAGATTATCTATAACAGCCTGACACCGTTCACGTTGATGGCGGTGCCTTTTTTTGTGATGACGGCGAACCTGATGACCGCGGGCGGGATTTCAGATGCGCTGGTCAAGTTCGCGCGCGTTTGGGTGGGGCATGTGTGGGGCGGCTTGGGGGTAGCCACTATTTTGGCGTGCGCCATATTCTCGGCCATCTCCGGCTCGAGTGTGGCCACCGCGCTGGCGATTGGCTCAATCGCCATTCCTGCGATGGTGGCCGCGGGCTACGATCGATCCTATGCCATGGGCGTGACGGCCGCCGGCGGCACGCTGGGGATTTTGATTCCGCCCAGCATTCCCCTGATTCTCTACGGCTTTATCACCGATCAGTCGGTGGTGGCGTTGTTCTCTGCCACGTTGATTCCCGGCTTGCTCGCGGTGCTCAGTTTATTGGTGTGCGCGATGACCATCGCGCGACTCAAGAACTATCCCCGCCGGCCCAGAGCATCATTGCCAGAGAGGATGGCCGCGCTAAAGGAAGCGTTGCCCAGCCTGTTGTTGCCGGTGATGATACTAGGGGGCATTTATGGCGGTATCTACACACCCACCGAGGCGGCCATTGTGTCGGTGGTGTACGCCATTCTCGTGAGCCAGATTTTCTACAACAGGATGCGCTTTCTCGAGATCCTGCGCATTATGGGAAAGTCCATGATCGATACGAGCGCGATCATGATCATTCTGGCTGCGGCGATGCTGCTGGGCCATTACCTGAGCATTGTGGATCTGGGCCACAGGGTGGCGGCCATGGTGCAGGACATGGGCCTCAATCCCTGGCAATTCAATCTGGTGATCATGGGCATCCTGTTGGTGCTGGGTATGTTCATGGAAGCCACATCCATGCTGTTGATCATGGTACCGATGCTGTTGCCCGCCATGATTGCGTTGGGCGTGAATCCAGTGCACTTCGCCGTGCTGTTCGTCATCGCTATGGAGATCGGCCTGATCACCCCACCCATCGGGATGAACCTGTATGTCGTTACGCGTTCTGGCCAAGGCACGCTGCAGGAGGCCATTCGTGGCAGCGTTCCCTACGTCGGCATGTTGATCCTGCTGGCGCTGATTGTGCTGGCTTGGCCCACTACTGCGCTGTGGCTGCCGCAGTGGTTTGCCCGCTAATACGAACACGCAGGCTACGGCACACGGGTACGGAGAACCTTTGCGATATGCGAATTGCGCACCGGCGATACCCACCATGCCGAACCCCCAAGCGAATGAGACGGCGGTCCCGAGTGGACTTCAATCCTCTTTTCTATGTGAGTCAATCATATGAAGCACGAAACATCATCCTACCGCAGGAACGAAAATTTCGAGAAAGGTCTGAAGATACGAGAAGAGTTACTCGGTAAGGAGAAAATCGATACGGCGTTGTGGGGCGCTGACGCGTTTAACCAGCCGATGCAGCAATTGGCCACCGAGTACTGCTGGGGCGAGATCTGGAGTCGTCCGGGCCTGCCACGCAAGATTCGCAGCTTGCTGAATATCGCCATGCTAAGCGCGTTAAACCGATCGACGGAACTCGAAATCCACGTGCGTGCAGCGTTGAAAAATGATTGCTCGACCGAGGAAATCCAGGAGGCCTTGCTGCAGGCGGCCGTTTATGCGGGCGTGCCGGCCGGTGTCGAGGGTTTTCGCGTTGCCAGTCGAGTCATCCAGCAAACCCTCGAACAAGCGCCACAGGAGGCGAAAGTATGACGACCCCTCAACCCGTCGGATTTATCGGCCTGGGAAGCATGGGCGGAGAATTGGCTTATCGGCTCGCCAATTCGGGCTTGCCGCTGGTGGTCCATGATGCACAGCCACAAGCGTATTCACGCTTTGAAGGTCTGGATGTTGTGCAGGCGGCGACGCCCGCCGAAGTCGCGTCGCGTTGCGAAATCGTGTGCGTGTGCCTGCCCACGCCGGATGTCGTGCGCCAGGTGGTGACGGGTGCAGATGGCTTGGTGCAGGGCAAGCGGCTGCGCACGTACATCGACATGTCGACGACCGGACCGACTACGGCCAAGAGCATGGCGGCGGCACTGGCTGACGGGGGCGTGCGTTCCATTGATGCCCCGGTCAGTGGTGGCGTGGCGGGCGCGCGTGCAGGCACATTGGTGCTCATGGTCTCGGGCGCGCCTGACGTGGTGGCCGAACTGGACCATATCTTCAAACCACTGGGAAAAATCAGCATCATTGGGCCTGAGGTTGGTCAGGGTCAGAGCATGAAGCTGATCAACAATCTGATGGCGGCTGCCCATCTGGCGCTGGCAGCCGAGGCGACGGTATTGGGCGTGAAAGCAGGCTTGCAGGCCGAGGTCATTCTGAATACGCTGAATTCGGGCTCGGGCAAAAACTCGGCGACCGAAGACCGCTTTCCCAAACATGTGCTGCCGCGTACGTTCGACAATGGTTTTGCCAATGCCCTGATGCGCAAGGATGTCCGCTTGTGCATGGACATGGCCGAGGAACTCCAAGTGCCGCTGTGGGTGGGTACGGCCGTTGATCGTCTGTGGATGCAAACGGTGTTGCAAGTAGGCCCCAAGGAGAACTCCACCACGATTGTGAAAACGCTGGAGCAATGGGTTGGCGTACAAGTTGGTCAGGCCCAAGGCGCGTGAGTCGCAGGGCTGCATGACGTGACGACGACGGGCGATACGCCCGTCCCGCAGTTTCAACTGGAGGAGGACGACAATAATGCTGCTAACCAAATTTTTGCGTGCGGGCCTGACGACGCTGGCGTTGTGCGGGATCATCACGCCGGTATCTGCCGAGGATTGGCCCAAACAATCCATCAATCTGATTGTCGGCTCGCCACCAGGAGGCTCGACGGATTATCTGGCGCGCTTGTTGGCCGAGCCGTTGGGCGCGGAGTTGGGGCGGTCCATCGTCGTGGTGAACAAACCCGGCGGGTCGGGTAATCTGGGTAATGGATTTGTGGCCAATGCGTCCGCCGATGGCTACACGCTGCTGTTTGGCTACAACGGCTATCTGGTCAGCAATCCGCATTTGTTCAAGAACCTGGACCTGGATCCCGTCAAACGGTTTACCTCAATCGCCTTTGTCGCGAACTCTCCCCAACTGCTGGTGATCAGCAACAAGGCGCCGTACAAGGATTTGGCGGGCTTGATCAAGTATGCCAAGGCGAATCCCGGCAAGGTGAACTATGCCTCATCCGGGCACGGTTCGGTTCCGCACGTGGGCGCCGTTATGTTGGAACAGATGGCCGATATCTCCATGACGCATATTCCGTTCAAGGGAGCGGGGGATGCGATGCAGGCGTTGGCGGCCGGTACGGTTGACGTCTATATCACGAGTCCGGCAGGGGCGATGGGACAGGTCAAGTCGGGACTGGTGCGCCCCATCGCGGTATCGGGCAAAAACCGACTGGATGCGTTGCCCGACGTACCGGCGACGGCGGAGCTGGGCTTGCCGGGCTACGATCTGGAGTCGTGGTTCGCTATCTATGGTCCCGCCAACCTGGCGCCGGACATCGTGAACCGCCTGAATACCGCCTTTAATCGCGTCCTGGATACCGATGCTGTCCGCAAGGGGGTGCAAAGCGCCGGAATGTCGGTGGGCACGATGTCGCCCGACGAGTTGCGAGGTTATACGCAGTCGGAGTTTGAGCGTTGGGGCGCCATCATCAAAAAAGCAGACATCAAACTCGATTGAGTTCCGAAGGAGGCAACGATGGCAAAAGTATGTATTGTGGGCTGCGGTGCAATGGGGTCGGTGTACGCCGGCCTGATGGCAGCAGCGGGTCATGAGGTCCATGCCGTGACCCCTTGGCAGGGGCATGTCGACGCGATCAATGCCCATGGGCTGCATGTGTCAGGGTATAGCGGTGACCGGGTCGTGCGCCTGGCCAGTGCGGCGACGACCGTCGAGGGCATCGGTCCGTGCGACGTGGTCATCATCGCGACCAAGGCATTCGATGTCGAAGCGGCTGCCCGTTCGGTGGGGCCGTTGATGGGCGCGGATACCGTGGTGCAAACGATTCAGAACGGCGTGGGCTCGCCCGACATCGTGGCGCGCCATGTGGATCCGTCGCATCTGGCTGTCGGCGTGGTGGGCGGTTATGGCGCGTCGATCCGGGAGTCGGGACATGCGCATCACAATGGCCTGGCCGTGACGTGGTTCGGTGCTTATGCGGGTTTGCCGCGGCGCAGCCTGGAAGCCTCTGCGGAAGTCTGGCGTTCCTCTGGTTTCGACGTGGCGCTGCACGACGACGTCGCCAGTATGGTCTGGAAAAAGGTCATCATGAACGTGGCCTATTCGGGAACGGCGGGCCTGACGGAATTGACCATCGGACAGATCATCAATCATCCTTATGCCTGGGAGGTCGCCTCGGGATGTTCGCGCGAAGCCGTTGCGGTGGCCCAGGCTCTGGGTGTCGATCTGGGCTTGCCCGATCCCATTGCGCATGTGCGCGCCCTGGGCGGAAAAATTCCGGATGCCCGGCCGTCGATGCTGCTGGATTTGCAGGCTGGTCGGCGTTGCGAGGTCGATGCTATCAACGGCGCCATTGTTCGCCTGGGTCGAGAGCTAGGCGTACCCACGCCCGTCAACGATGTGGTCGTGGCGCTGATTCGCGCCAAGGAATCCCTGCAGGTGTCCAGTGACGGTTAGCGAGACGAGGCGTCCGAGAGGGCGTGTGCCCGGCTGCTCTCATTCGGGACGCATCTTTTCACTTTCATTGGCGTACAAGGACTAGGAGATCGTCATGTGTGATAACCCTCATCAGATCGGTACCGGGTGGAAAGGCTGGTGTGCACTGCCGTCATCGCAACCGGCAGTGCCGACGGGTCCGTGGCGTGACCTGACGTACCCGCTAGGGCATGCTGTGCCACGCGCGAGCGTGTTTCCTCAACCGGTGTTTCGGCGTATTAAAAGCTTGCCTGATGACCCCTTGAACGTTACCGAGATGCAGATGGTGGTGCACGTCGGCACGCATGTGGATGCGCCGCGACATTTCTTTGTCGATGGCCCGGCCTTTCACGAGATCGCGCTGGACCGACTATGCGGCCCGGGTGTTGTGCTGCGTATTGATCGTGGTGCGGGCGAGGCCATCACGGTAGAGGACTTGCAGCCCTTTGATGTCGAGGTGCGATCGGGCGATATCGTGGCCATCGATACAGGATGGAGCCAGTACGCGGGCACGCCGCAATATCACGACCATCCGTACCTGGCGCCCGATGCGGCGCGCTGGCTGGTCGATCACGGCGTGAAACTTGCCGCGTTCGATGTGCCTACGCCGGACCTGCCGGTTTCCCGAAGGCCGGATCACTATGATTGGCCGGCCCATCATGTCTTGCTGAGTCACGGCGTGCTCGTTTCTGAGAACGTATGCGGCCTGACCGGCCTGGCGGGGCAGCGACTCGAGTTCGCCTTTGTGGCGCTCAATATCGAAGAGTCCGACGGTGCACCCGCCCGCGTGATGGCGCGGCCTGTCCAGGCATGAATTGCATACGACAAGTCGAATAACGACAAATAACGAAGAGGTGACAATGACATTCCGTAAATTTTTGGTGGGTACGGCGGCGGCATTGGCCTGCGCCCTCTCTGCGGTGCCGGCCTGGTCGGCGAATTACCCCGACCATCCCGTGAAATTGATTGTGCCGCAGTCGCCGGGCGGGGCGTCAGACGCGCTTGGCCGTCTGATTGCCCAGGGGCTGACGGATGCTTGGGGGCAGAGCGTCGTGGTGGAAAACAAAGCCGGCGCGGGGGGCAACATCGGGCTGGACGCGGTGGCCAAGGCACCTGGCGATGGCTACACGCTGTTGCTGACCTATGAGGGTACGCAGGCCATCAACGTGAGCCTGCGCGACCTGCCCTTTGATCCTATCAAGGACTTTACGCCCATCGCGGCGGTGGCGACCGTGCCGTTCATCGTGGCCATCAACAAGGACGTCAAGGCCCAGACGTTTCAGGAGTTCGTCGCACTGGCGCGTGCCAATCCGGGCATGACCTTTGGGTCGGCCGGCAGCGGTACGGTGAATCACTTGCTGGGAGAAATGGTGAATCATGTCGCTGATACCAAGTTGACGCATGTTCCTTACAAGGGGGCCTCGCCTGCCTTGACGGATTTACTGGGAGGGCGGTTGGATGTCGTGTTCAGCAGTGTGCCCTCGATCGCTCAACAGGTGGATGCGGGCGCCCTGCGTGGGATCGCCATTTCCAGCAATACGCGGTCGTCGCGATTCCCGAATATCCCCACGATTGCCGAGTCCGGTTATCCCGATTTCCATGTGGCGCCATGGTTTGCCGTGTTTGGGCCGGCAGGTGTGCCGGACGATATTGTGAGCAAGATCAATCACGATGTCGGGGCCTTGTTGGCAAATCCGGAGTTCAGGAAAACTCTGGCCAAGCACGCTGCCGAGCCGTTGCAAACCACGCCGGAGCAATTGGGAGAGATGCTGCAGTCCGACGTGAACAAGTGGGCGGTGGTGGTGAAACAGTCGGGTGCTCGCGTCGATTGATGGCGGCGGCCAGTCAAGATACGGCCGCCCGGATTGCATCAGAACCGATACGCCGCACTTAGCGTTACCGTGCGGCGCTGGCCGTAAAAGCAATCGCCGCGTTTCAGGCACGTGACCTCGTAGGTTTTGTCCGCGATATTGTTGACGTTCAACGCGTAGCGCCACGGACCGCTATCGTAGGCCAGCATCGCATCAAACAGCGTGACTGAGGGCGTTTCGGGGGCATTGCCATCTGTGAATGAACCGAGGTAGCGCACGCCTGCACCCGCCGAAAACCCGGACAGGTTGGCGACCGCAAAGCGATACTTGCCCCATAGTGACGCCATGTGTTTGGGCACGGGCTCCAACTGGGGATCGATGTCGGTGTAGATGTAGTTGGCGATCACATCGATCTGCTTGGTCACGCTGCCACGTAGTTCTAGTTCGACGCCACGCGTACGGGTTTTGCCGGCCTGGATTTGATTGTTGGGGTTGGAGGGATCCGGTGCCTGGCGGTTCTTCTCGCGCAGGTCATAAGCAGCCGCCGTGAACTGCAGGTCCTGGTTCGGGGGCATGTATTTCAAGCCCAGTTCCCATTGTTTGCCGCGCATGGGTTTCCAGCGATTGCTGTAGAAGTCCGTGCCGCCGATGGGCGTAAAGGATTCGCTGTAGCTGATGTACGGCGAAAGGCCGTTGTCGGCCGCGTAGAGCAGGCCAAAGCGCTTGGTGGTGGCATTGTCGACTTCGCGATCGCTGCCTTCGATGTCCGTTTGCGCCCGATCATGACGGATGCCCGCCAGGAATATCCAGTTGCGATAACGCATCTGGTCCTGCGCGTAAAAACCCATTTGCTGTTGTACGGTCTTGGGCGTATCGGCGAGGTCATACTCGGGGATGTTGCCGTAGATGGGGTGATACACATTCAACGGACTGCCCATGCCCGAGACCTCCTGCCCGGTCTCGCGATAACGGCTGTAGTCAAAGCCGAACAACACCGTGTGCTCGGTCTGCCCCCAGTTCAGTTTGCCTTCCAGGTTTTGATCGACCAACAAGGTGCGCATGCGGGGCTTGTGGACATAAAAGTATCGATTGAGCGTGGTCTGCTCGGGGTCGATGTAGGGGGCTTCGGGATTCCAGTAGGAGTCGGGATAGAGGGATTTGTAGTCGACCTTGCTGATGGTGTTGCGAAAGTTCTGACGTACCGTCCAGCGGTCGTTGAATTGGTGTTCGAACAGCCAGCCCACGCTGAATTGCTCGGTGTCATAGGCATCAAAGCCTGGTTCGCTGACAAAGCGGCGCGTCGGGATCTGGCCGTTGGGGTTGTCGCTGACGGTACCTTGCCAGGGTAAAAATGATTGGGTGGTTCCCGCCTTGTCTTTTTGGAAATAGCCCTGAAATGTCAGCGATGTAGCGGCGCTGGGTTGCCAAGTGAGCGAGGGCGCGAGCAGTAGCCGGTCGTCGGTGGCGTATTGCACTTGTGTATCGCTTTCACGGGCTACGGCAATAATGCGGTACAGCCATTGGCCGTCTTCAGTGACCGGGCCGGTCAGGTCGGCCTGGATTTCTTTGCGATTGTGATTGCCGAGAATCACCCCGATTTCGTGCTGGGCTTCGGGTTGGGGACGTTTGCTCACGAGGTTGAGCACGCCACCGGTGCTGCCCTGGCCATACAGCATCGACGACGGACCGCGCAGCAGTTCCAATCGTTCCAGCGCATAGATTTCGGTGCGGGGGTTGTTGTAGCTGAAAAACTGGCGCAATCCGTCCAGGTACTGAACGGGCTCGACACCTCGCACGCGAACGTAGTCGGCTCGGTTGTCGACCCCATAGGCGTTGGGGCGTACGCCGGCCGCATAGTTCAGGGCATCTTGTACGTTTTGAGCACCTTGGTCGACGAACTGATCGCGCGGGATCACGGTGATAGCTTGCGGGGTTTCGAGCAGGGGCGTGTCGGTTTTGGTGCCAGTGGCGCTACGGGTGGGCACGTAGCCATAAACGGGGCTGGTCGCCGTCGCCTGCGAACCGGTGATGGTCACCGTGGGCAGGGTGGCCGCGGTGTTAGCGTTTTCTTGGGCCTGTGCGGCAAAGGAGGGCAGGCTGGCGGCTACGATTGCCAAAGTAAGGGGGGAGACCTTGCGGGCTGGTACAGCGGGCGAAGGATGTTTCAAGGGGATTCCTAATTTATGCGAATATGTTTGATAATAAAAATGAGTCGCATTTATTTTATAGAATAATATGGCAATTGTCCGGCGCGACAGACGCTTGTTTACCCTGATAGCTCGGGTTGCCGGGTCAGGGCCCGGCGAAGCAATGTGACGGCTATCGCGGCGCCGCAGCGGATGATTGTGTCGCGGCGGGCCGGAGTTCTCGTCTCAGGATTTTGCCCACGGCGCTGCGGGGCAATGCATCCCGAAATTCGACGTGACGCGGCACCTTGTAGCCCGTTAAATGTTGGCGGCAATGGGCGATCAAGGTCTGGGCATCGAGGGCGGGATCATTGCGGATGACGAAGAGCTTGACGGCTTCGCCAGAGCGTTCGTCCGGGACGCCGACGGCGGCGACTTCGCGTACGCCGGGATGCAGAGCGGCGGCGTCTTCGACCTCGTTCGGATAGACGTTGAAGCCCGACACCAGGATGAGATCTTTTTTGCGGTCGACCAGATAGACGTCGCCGCGTTCATCAACGTAGCCGATGTCGCCGGTACGCAGAAAACCGTCGGGATAAAAGACCAGTGCGGTTTCCTCGGGGCGATTCCAGTAGCCGGACATCACCTGTGGGCCGCGCACGCAGAGTTCGCCGGTGTCGCCTTGGGCAAGCTCGCGGCCATCGTCGTCGCGGATGGATAATTCGGTGGACGGCACCGGCAGGCCGATGGAGCCGGTGAAGGTCTCCACATTCAACGGGTTCAGCGTCACGGCGGGAGAGGTCTCTGTCAGTCCATAGGCCTGGCATAGCGAGACACCGGTGACGTCACGCCATTGTTGCGCGACGGCGCGTTGGACAGCTATGCCGCCCGCCAGGGTGATGCGCAACTGAGAGAAATCGAGCTTGGCAAAGTCGGGGTGATTCAGCAGCGCGCGAAACAAAGTGTTGACGCCAGTGATCACGGAAAACGGCGTGTTGCGCAGGGCTTTGATCAGGGCAGGCAGATCGCGTGCGTCCGGAATCAGCAGGTTGCGCGCACCCAGTTTGATGGAGATCAGGCAATTCGCAGTCAGGGCGAACACGTGGTAGAGCGGCAAGGCGGTGACGATGCATTCGACCCCCTCGCGCAGATGGTTGCCTACCCAGGCGTGTGCCTGGTGCAGGTTAGCCAGCATGTTGCCATGGCTCAGTACCGCGGCTTTTGCCACACCCGTCGTCCCGCCGGTGTATTGCAGAAAGGCCGGATCGGCACGCGTCAGCATGGGCGGACGTAAAGGCAGGGGATGACCCTCGGACAGGGCTCGACGTAGACGTACGGCGCCGGGCAAGGACCACGTGGGGACTTTGTGCTTGACATGGCGCACCACCAGATCGATGACACGCCCTTTGAGGGGGCCCAGCAGTTCGCCGATCGAGGTAGTGACAATGTGCCGCAGTGCCGTGTGCGGCAAAGCCTGTTGCAGCGTATGCGCAAAGTTGTCGGCCACGACGATGGCCTGTGCGCCGGCGTCACGGAGTTGATGCGCGAGTTCGTGCGCGGTGTAGAGCGGGTTGCAGTTCACGACGACACAACCCGCGCGCAATGCCCCGAACAGGCAGACGGGATATTGCAGCAGATTGGGCAACATCAGCGCGACACGATCACCTTGTCGCAGACCACGCGATTGCAACCAGGCGGCAAAATCGCGTGACAGGCGATCAAACTGCGCATAGCTCAGGGTCGTGCCCAGGCTGGTATAGGCGGGCCGGTCGGGGAAACGCCGATAACTGTCATCCAGGATCGTGAGCAGCGATGCGCAGTCCGAGATGTCGATGTCGGCGGGTACGCCAGGCGGGTAGTGATCGAGCCAGATGCGTTCCATAGGAGACTAAGCGATGGATCTGGAGGAGAGGGTTATAGCGCCTCGAAAATGCCCGCCGCGCCCATGCCTGTGCCCACGCACATCGTCACCATGCCGTATTTGCCGCCCGTGCGCCGCAGGCCGTGTATGACCGTGGCGGTGCGAATGGCGCCGGTGGCGCCCAAGGGGTGGCCGAGGGCAATGGCGCCACCCAAGGGGTTGACCTTGGCCGGGTCGAGATCCAGATCGCGCATGACGGCCAGTGATTGCGCGGCAAAGGCTTCGTTCAGCTCGATCCAGTCCAGGTCTTGCTGGGCAATGCCAGTCTGGGCCAGCGCCTTGGGGATCGCCATTTTGGGGCCGATGCCCATGATTTGCGGAGGAACGCCCGCGACGGAGAATCCGACAAAACGGGCGAGCGGCGCCACGTTGAGTTCGCGCAAGACGCGTTCGGACACCAGCACGACGGCAGCAGCGCCGTCCGACATCTGCGAGCTGTTGCCCGCAGTGACGGAGCCGCGTGCCGCAAAGACCGGTCGCAGTTTGGCGAGAGCAGCGGCATCGGTGTCAGGGCGGGGACCCTCGTCACGCTCGGCGCGTTTTTCGAGGGTGCGTACAGACCCTGCTTCACCGGGCAGGTGGTGCACTATTTGATAGGGTGTGATCTCGGCATCGAAATGCCCCGCCGCGATGGCGGCGCAGGCTTTTTGATGCGAGGCGAGGGCAAATGCATCCTGATCTTCGCGCGAGACTTTCCATTGCGCGGCGACTTTTTCGCCCGTCAGGCCCATGCCGTAGGCCATGCCCAGGTTTTCATCGTGCGCGAAAATTTCCGGATTGATGGCGACTTTATTGCCCATGATTTGCGGCATGGCGCTCATGGATTCGGTGCCAGCGGCAATCATGACATCGGCAAGGCCCAGGCGGATCCGTGCCGCAGCATCCGCGACGGCCTGCAGGCCCGAGGCGCAAAAACGATTGACGGTGACACCGGGAACATTGTCGGGCAGGCCGGCCAGCAGCAGGCTCATGCGCGCCACGTTCATGCCTTGCTCGGCCTCGGGCATGGCGCAACCGACGATGACGTCTTCGACGCGCGCAGCGTCCAGAGAGGGGACCTGTGCCAACGCAGCGCGCAGGACGGCCGCCAGAAGATCATCGGGACGGGTCGTGGCGTACTGGCCGTTGCGCTTGCCGACAGGCAGGCGGGTGGCGGCGATGATGTAGGCGTCTTGAATCTGTTTGCTCATCAGATGCTCCGATCTTTACGAGGCGATGTGGGTGACGGCGTCAGTTGCGTAGCGGCTTGCCCGTTTCCAGCGTGTGCTGGATGCGGGCCTGCGTTTCGGCGGTGCGAAGCAACGCGACGAACTCGCGGCGTTCAACGGCGAGCAACCAGTCCTCGTTGACACGCGTGCCGGCCTCGACTTCGCCACCGCATAGCGCGACGGCTGCACTGCGTGCGACTTTGTAATCGTGGGCGCTGATCATGCCGCCTTCGCGCATGTTGATCAGCACCATTTCAAAGTTCGCAATGCCTGTGCGGCCGGCGACGGGGATATGGGTCACGGGAAGTGGTGGCGTATGGCCGACATCGGCCGCCGCACGGGCCTGTCGAATGGCGACCCAGAGCAACTCGTCGGGATGAAACACGATCTTGTCGTGCGCTTGTGCGTAACCCAAATCGATCGCTTGCAGCGCGCTTTTGGAGACCTGCGCGGTCGCAATATTCTGGAACACCGGTTGCAAATACGGAAAGACCTCGCTGGGTGTCGCCGTGGTCGCCGCGAGCGCGGCGGCGCGNGCGGCGAGGGCCGCACTTCCGCCGCCTGCGGGGATAAGTCCCACACCGGCCTCAACCAGTCCGATGTAGCTTTCCAGCACCAGGGCGCGATGGCTGCAATGCATCAGGAATTCACAACCGCCGCCGAGTGCCATGCCCTGCACGGCAGCAACGGTCGGGACGCGAGCGTCGCGCAGGGAGAGCGACGCTCGCTGGAATTTTTCTACCGTGGCCTCCAGTACGTCGAACTGGCCCGCGGTGCACGCTTGCACGACTTGGGACAGGTTGGCGCCGACGGCAAAAGGCGCGTCATGCCACAGGACCAGGGCATCCAGGTTTTGTTCGCAGTGGGCGACGGCATGCAGCACCCCATCCAGGACTTCATCACCGATGCTGTGCATTTTGGAGGTGAATGACAGGATGCCGACGCCAGGGTCGAATTCGGGCAGATGCCACAAACGCACGCCCTGGTTTTCCCACAAGGTGGCGCCGCGCGGTGTCGGCATTTCGCCCACCAGCGTTTCGGGAAAGAGCTGGCGTGCATAGACCGGCAGCGTCGAGCGCGGTTGTTGCTTGCCGTCTCGCGCCGAGTACGAGCCTTTTGCGTCGTGCACACCTTGGCGATCGCTTTCTTGTACCCAGTCCGGCAGAGGGGCATCGCTCATGGCCTGTCCGGCGGCGATGTCTGCCGCGACGGCCTCGGCGATGGGACGCCAGCCCGCGGCCTGCCACGTTTCGAAGGGACCTTGTGACCAGCCAAAGCCCCAGCGCATGGCCAGATCCAGATCGCGCGCGTTGTCAGCGATGTGCCCGAGTTGGCAGGCGCTGTAATGAAAGATATCCCGGAACAGGCTCCACAGGAACTGCGCCTGAGGGTGCCTACTGGCGCGCAGCGCGGCAAAGCGTTGTGCGGGGTCGCGCTGTTTCAGGATGGCGTCGACCTCGTCGGCGATAGTGCCCGCCGAGGGGCGATAATCGCCCGCGGCCGGGTCCAGTACCTGAATCTCTTTGTTGACCTTGCGATAGACGCCAACGCCGCTTTTTTGGCCTAGCGCGCCACGTTCGATCAGCGCGTTTAGCCAGGCGGGCAGTTGAAAGTACCGGTGCCAGGGGTCCGACGGGAGTTTGTCGCGCATGGTGGCGACGACATGGGCGAGCGTATCCAGGCCGACGACGTCGGCGGTGCGGTAGGTGGCGCTTTTGGGGCGGCCTATTTTGGGGCCGGTCAATGCATCGACTTCGTCAAAACCCAGGCCCAGGCGTTCGGTATGGTGCAGAGCGGCCAAAATGGAGAAAACACCGATGCGGTTGGCCACAAAGTTCGGTGTGTCCAAGGCGCGGATGACTCCCTTGCCCAGACTCGTGGTCAACCAGCTTTCCAGATGGTCGACCACGTCCGCGCGGGTGTGGCGCGTGGCGATCAGTTCAACCAGACGCATGTAGCGTGGCGGGTTGAAAAAGTGCACGCCGCAGAATCGGGCGCGCAGATTTTCGGGCAGATTATCGGCCAGCTCACCGATCGCCAGGCCGGAGGTATTGGACGCCAGGATCGCATCGGGCGAAACATGCGGTGCGATGCGTTCGTATAGCGCGGTCTTCCAGTCCATGCGCTCTGCAATCGCTTCGATGACCAGGTCGCAATCCGGCAGGTGTGCGAGATGGTCGTCGTAGTTGGCGGGCGTGATCAAGGCCAGGCGGGACGGGCTCGCCAAGGGAGCGGGCTCCAGTTTCTTCAGCCCGGCCAGCGCCTTGTTGGCGATCCCGTTGCGCTCGCCTTCCTTGGCCGTCAAATCGAACAGGATGACGGGAATCCCCGCATTGGCCAAGTGGGCGGCGATCTGTGCGCCCATGACCCCGGCGCCGAGCACGGCGGCGTGTTTGACAATGAACTTGCTGCTCAAAGTTGTCTCCTCGGTAGGCAGCGCGCTGCGCTGCCGGCTTGCAGTTGCGGTCCCGCTACGGCGCACGCGTCGCGGCAATCAGAAGCGAGTCGACACCTGGATGCCCAGGATATTCCCGCTGCTGTTGTACTGCCCCGCGACGCGCCCCTTGGACAGTGCGTCGCCAGAGTCCGTGTCGATGTTGGCATCGCGCAGGTACAGATAGGTATAGCCTACGTCGATTTGCGTGTCTTTGCTTACCGCATACTGTACGCCTGTTGAGAACCACCAGCGATCCGTGTCAGGCAGTGAGGTAGGGCGATCGGCCGGGTTGTGCACGGGCGATTGATCCCAAGCGACACCAAAGCGCCATTTCCATTTCGGGGCAAATTTATAATTCGCGCCCAGGGCGACTCGCCACGTATCGCGAAAATCCAGCGGCAACGTATCGGTCGGCCCGCCGTCATTTTCAATCTTCAACTCGGACAGCGTGCTCCAGCCCGTCCACGAAATATCCCCCAGCAATTCCCAGCGTTCATTCAATTGGTGTACGGCGCTGAGAATCAGCGAGTCCGGCAGGCTGACGTTGGTGCTGGCGTCATAAGACAGAGATCGTCCTGGCGCAAAGCCATCAATGTCGGTATCGCCGTCGGGGCTATGGCGTATCTTGGATCGATACGCGAGCCCGATACGCGTGTCTTCGGTGGGTTGCAGCATCAGGCCAATGTTCCAGCCCCAGGCATCGCCTTTCAGATTCAGGTCGGCATCGCCGGGCAGGTAGAGCGCGCCGGGGACCACGGGCACGACGACTTTCTTTTTGTATTGCGCATCAATGTGTTGCCAGTTCAGGCCTGCCCCTATCGAAAACTGTTCGCTGACCTTGTAGGCAATCGAGGGGTTGATATTGATGGTTTTGATGTCGAATTTGTTGGAGTGATATTGACCTACCCAATCATCATCGTACTCGGTCATCAAGCCAAAGGGTGCACCGACACCGAGTCCGACGAACCACTTCTCGCTGACCTGCCAGGAAAAGTACGCATTGGGAACGATGCCCAGGTTGCCAGCGTCACCACCATTTCCGCCGGTGGGGGCGCCGCCGCCGAGCGCGGTTGGATTGCGGCTATCGCCGTTGTCGCTGAATTCGAACGACGGCAAAATGGCGTTCACACCGGCAGAGATATTGAAGCCTGGCAAATAGGTCATGCCAGCGGGATTGTAGAAAATGGTGCTGGCGTTCTCAGCGATGGCAGCCGAACCGGCATAGGCGTTGCCCAGCCCACTGGCATTTTGTTCCATCAACTGAAAGCCGGCGGCGTGCACGGTGCTCACGCAGCCAGCGGCAATGGCGACAGACAAAGTTTTCAAAGCCCACGGTGTGTTACGCATGATTGACTCCCTCTCCTTTATTCATGGTGAACTTCCTCTCCTCAGGTGTAGCGGTGGGACTGCAAATGGGACCTGTACGTTGGTCTTTTTATGTCGTCGTGTTGCGCAGCTTGCTATCTCGATAATGAAGGGGCCCGCCGGTGAAGGGCGCAAAGCCTGTGCCAAAAATCACACCGGCATCGGCCAGATCGGCATCGGCGATGACGCGCTGGTCGACTTGCTGTTGTGTGCGGGTAATGAGGTGTCCGATCAGTTGTTGAGCCAGGTCGGGCGGCGGAGTGCCCGAGGCATTTTTTTGAGCTTTGCCGTCTTTCCAGAGATAAAAACCGCGGCCCGTTTTGCGGCCCAGGTCGCCGCGGGCAATGCGTTCGGCCAGGCAACGTGGCGGTTCGGCTTGTTGGGTCAATTGCTGACCGGCAGCCATGGCGATGTCCAGGCCGACAGTATCGGCTAGCTCCAGCGGCCCCATGGGCATGCCAAAGTCCGTCATTGTGCGGTCGATGGTTTCGGGCGCGAGGCCCTCATCTACCTTTTGCATCGCGGCCAGCATATAGGGTGCCAAGACGGCATTGACCAGGAATCCCGGGGCATCGCGTACCGGCAGCGGCAGCTTGCCCAATTGCCCGACAAAGGCGCAGGCACGCGCCTGGTTGCCGTGTTCATCGGTGTCCGTCTGTACGACTTCTACCAGGGGCATTTGCGCGACGGGGTTAAAGAAATGAATGCCCACAAGCCGATGGGGCGCGGTCAGCCCCGTGCGCAAGGTGGCGAGTGACAAGCTCGACGTGTTGGTGGCCAGGATGGCGTCGGGCTTTAGCTTCGGCTCCAGGGATCGGTATAGCGCGTGTTTGGCGGCGGCTTGTTCGGTAATCGCCTCGATGACGATGTCCGCGCGTGTGACGCCGTCGCCTGCCGGATCGGGAATTAATCGGTCTGCAGCCTGCTTGGCCGCATACGGGTCTTTGAGCTTGCGCGCGAACAGCGTAGCGGCGCGGCCGATGGCAGGGGCGATACGGGCGGCATCCTGATCTTGTAGCGTCACGGTCATGCCCTTTAGGGCGCACCAGGCCGCAATATCTCCGCCCATGGTACCTGCACCGACAACATGTACATGACGCACGGGTGGCACGCCGTCGACGGCCTTGCCGCAGCCTTTCAGGCGCTCCTGCAAGCGGAAAACACGCAACAAGTTTCGCGCCGTATCCGAGGTCAGGATGCGATCAATGATCTGCGGCGCCTGCAAGGCGTTGCCGTTATGCTCCGACCACAGCGTGACAATTGCCGATGGGGCGGGATAGTGTCCTTGCGGGTCTTTGTCGCGGATCTGTTTATAGGCGCGTTTGGCCACCAGCGATTTGAACGGTCGGCTATTTAGCCAGCCGATGATGCCGCGTGCGCGATGCGCAGGTTGGCCCGACAGCACATGTTGCCGGGCCGCGCGGTTGGCGAGTCGCAGGGGTACCCGGGCATCGACCAATCCCAGTGTTGCCGCCTTGCGCGCGTCGGCAGGGCGCCCCGTCAACATCATGTCTAATGCGGCGGGCGGACCGATCAGGGCGGGCAGCCGCTTCATGCCTCCCCAACCGGGGAAGATGCCCAACATGACCTCAGGCAGCGCCAGGGAGGTCCCGGGCACGTCGACGGCGAGCCGATAGCGGCACGCCATGGCCAGCTCCAGCCCGCCACCGAGGCAGTGGCCCTGAATCAGCGCCAAGGTCGGGTATGGCACCGCAGCCAGTCGATTAAACAAGTGCCAGCCGCGTTCGACCAGCGAGTGGGCATCCTGGGGCGTATTGAGTTCGGCGAATTCGTCCACATCGGCGCCGGCGATAAAACCGGCGGCCTTGCCTGAGTGGATGATCAGACCTTTGGGGGGCGCGGCTTGCAGACGGTCCAGCGCCTGAGCCAATTCCGTCATGACGTCTGCAGACAATGTATTGACGGCGCGGTCGGCGCGATCAAGCCTCAGCCAGGCCAGGCCATCGTCATCGCGTTCCAGGTGCCAATGACGCCATGAGGGCTGCAAAAGAGCCATGGTGGAAGTCATTATCGGGCCTCCGTTTCAAGCAACATGGCGCCGCCTTGCCCGCCGCCAATGCAAATACTTGCCATACCGCGCCGCAAGCCGCGCGCGCGCAGCGATTGCAGCAGGTGCAGGACGATACGCGCGCCAGAGGCGCCGACCGGGTGGCCCAGCGCGATCGCGCCGCCTTCAACGTTGAGCCGTTCCTGATCCAGGACGCCCAGTGCCTCGGTGCCGAAGTGCTCGCGGCAATACGCGTCATCGTTCCAGGCGGCGAGACAGGCCAGGACCTGCGCCGCGAAGGCCTCATTGATTTCCCACAAATCCAGATCATTGAGCCCCAACCCATGTCGCTGCAGGATGGGCGTGGCTGCGTGGACGGGGCCGAGGCCCATCTGCGCGGGGTCCAGTGCGGCCCATTGTGAATCGACGATACGCCCCAGGGGTTGAAGATTCCAGCGTTTCACGGCGTCTTCCGAGGCCAAGAGCAGTAGCGCCGCGCCGTCCGTCACCTGCGAACTGTTGCCGGCGGTGATGTTGCCCCAGGGTTTGTCGAACACCGGGCGCAGTTTGGCCAGACGCTCGGGTGTCGAGTCGTCGCGCACGCCGTCGTCAATGGGATAGAGCGTGCCCCGGGAATCGATCAGCGGCACGATTTCGCTGGCAGTGGCAGTCGTAGCAGCAGTGGGCGTGGTGGTCGCGGATGATTCACGCGATGTATCGAGAGGGACGTCGAGGTCGGGCGCGGGGTTAGTCTGAGACCCCCGGGCGGCGAGCGCGCGGGTATGGCTGCGTGCCGCGTAGGCATCCATTTCGCGACGGCTGATCCCAAAGCGGGTGGCCAGGTTTTCCGCCGTTTGTCCCATTGATAGACCCACGACAGGGTCGGTCAGGCCTTTAAGCAGCCCAATGACCGGCGCCAGTCGCCGAAAAGGAAAACGCCGCAAATTTGCCAGTTTGTCGCCCATGCCACGGGCGCTGGACCAGCTTGCCAGCCAGCGTGTCATCTCGTCGGATACGAGCAGCGGCGCACGCGATAGGGCATCGACACCCCCCGCCAGCACTAACGAGGCTCGGCCCGTTTGAATGTTGGCCATCGCGCTATCCAGCGCCTGCATGCCCGATGCGCAGTTGCGCATGACGGTCCAGCCGGGAACGCGATGGCCGCAACCCAGGCGCAGCGCGATGACTCGGCCGATATTGACTTCGTCGGCCGAGGGTGCGGCGCAACCTACGACAACCTCGTCCAGGTCCGTGGGCGCAAAGGGCTGGCGCAGCAAGAGCGCCTGGCCGGCTTGTACCGCCAGGTCCGCCGCTGAAAAGGGCCCCGGCGCATTGCGTGCCTTGAGAAAGGGAGTACGCGCGCCGTCCACGACGTAAATGGGGGCGTGTGGCATAACAGCTCCTTCGCGTGGTTGTCCTAAGTCGTCTGGCATGGCGCGCCCGTTGTTGTGCGCGGATAGTCGTGCTGAGGGCGGCGTCGTCGCCGCGGGACGTGCGGGCGCGCTACGGAGGCAGCGGCGCGCGCAGGCCCCCAAGCAAAAAACTCATCAAACGCTGCAGCAATCGATCTGGATCGTGTGCCGAATCACTGTCCTCGGCGGCCCAGCCGATGACGGTTCGCAGGACTTCCGTGCCTATGATGGCATACGACGTTGCACCCAACATGAATTGAAAGCGCCAGATGATTTCCGCGCGCGGAACATCGGGCAATGCTTTAAACAGGGCGGCCTGATAGCGCTCCATCACGCTGGCGTATTCCGCCGCGACGAGCGTGCGGATAAAGCCCGTGGGGTCGATCATGGTGCGTTCGAGCAACGGCAGAAAATTTTTGCCGGCGTGATCGGGGCTGGCCGCCAATCGCAGCAGGGTGCCAAAAAAGGCATCCACAATTTGAGAGGGCTTGAGGGGGCTTCCCTGCGCACAGGTTTCCAGTTCATCCAGTTGGCGCAGTCGCTCCTGGTTCAGCACGGCCAGCCTACGCTTGAGGACGGCTTGTACCAGGGATTCTTTGGATCCGAAGTGATAGTTCACAGCGGCCAGATTGACATCGGCCTCGCTAGTGATCTGCCGCATCGAGGTCCCATCGAATCCTTGCTGCACAAACAGTCGTTCTGCCGTATCCAGAATGAGGTTGCGAGTGGAAGGGACACCGGAGTCGGCCATGGTTTGAATGTATTCAAACGTTCGTTTGAAAACAATATATAGGGAGTTCGTCGTCTGATCGAGTCCGCATTAACCCGTAGACGAGTGACAGGCAGAGGAGCCAAAACCCCACCGCGAGGCGGGTCGAGATCAGCAAAACGCGCGCGAGCGGTTACAGTTCATCAATAGTGCGCCGCCGTGGTATGCGACGCCTCCTTTTACAGAGATTCGCCATATGTTTGAATATATACCAGCCGTCATGACCGCAGGATTGCTGCTATGAATGATTCATCTCAAGCCCACTGGAATCTGGACCATATTGTTTCCGGTTTGCGCGATGCCCGTGTCGACTGGCGTGGGCCGCGCGGCCGCTTGCGCGAATCCGGGGGGGATCGCGAGTTTCCGTCGCAGCAAAGCCTGCGCGCCATCGTGCTGCAATTGTGCGGCGCCCTCTTTCCGATGCGACTGGGTCCCATCGATCTGCGTTCGGAAGTCGAGGACTTCTATGTAGGCCACACGATCGGCTCGGCGCTGGACGCCTTGTTGCATCAGGTCTGTCTAGAGTTGCATCACATGGGCCGCAACCAGACAGAACCAGAGTCTGATGAGAGTATGCGCGCGCGCGCGGCGCAGATCGTGCGGCAGTTTGGCGCGGCATTGCCGCAAGTCCGGCGTGCGCTGGATTTGGATGTGACGGCCGCCTACCAGGGAGACCCGGCTGCGCACAGCGTCGACGAGGTATTGCTGTGCTATCCCGGCGTCAGCGCCATGATCCACCATCGTCTGGCCAGCGTGCTGTACAAGCTGGGCGTACCGATGTTGGCGCGTATCGTGGCCGAGATTGCGCATGCCGATACGGGTATCGACATTCACCCCGGCGCCACGATAGGCAAGAGCTTTTTTATCGATCACGGGACGGGGGTGGTGATCGGTGAGACCGCCATCATCGGTGACCGCGTGCGGCTCTATCAGATGGTGACACTGGGCGCCAAACGTTTCCCGCCAGGCGAAAACGGAGAGCTCAAAAAAGGCTTGCCGCGTCACCCGATCATTGAAGACGATGTGGTGATTTATTCGGGCGCGACGATCCTGGGCCGGGTCACTATCGGCCGCGGCTCGGTGATCGGCGGTAACGTCTGGTTGACGCGCAGCGTGCCGGCAGAGAGCAATGTCACCCAGGCCAGTTTGGTCAACAACATGCCCAACTGTGGGCTGGGCGGTGCGTAAAGGGCTGTGGTAACGATGTCAGACCTGGCCGCGCTGGGCGCATTTATCGATCGACATACGCACCTGTTTGTCTTGACCGGGGCTGGCTGCAGTACCGGTTCGGGTATTCCGGATTATCGGGATGACGACGGCCAATGGAAGCGCAGCCCACCCATCGATTTTCAGTCGTTCATGGGCTCGTCGGCCATGCGGGCTCGTTATTGGGCGCGCAGCATGGTGGGCTGGCGCCGGTTTGGCTACGTCCAGCCCAACGCCGCCCATCGTGCCCTGGCCTGGCTGGAGCAACGCGGCAAGATTCGCCTGTTGGTGACACAGAACGTCGATGGCTTGCACCAGGCGGCCGGCAGCACCCGTGTGTTGGATCTGCACGGTCGCCTGGACGAGGTGCGCTGCATGCGCTGTGATTGGCGCGAGCCGCGGGCGGTCTGGCAAGCCCAACTGGACAGCCGCAATCCGGACTGGATGAATTTGGACGCCGCTGATGCGCCCGATGGTGATGCCGATCTCGAGGGTGTCGACTTTTCGCGTTTCGTCATTCCCGATTGCCCCCGGTGCGGCGGCATTGTCAAACCCGATGTCGTATTTTTTGGCGAGAGTATTCCGCCTGATCGCGGCGTGCAAGCACGCACGGCGCTGGAGCACGCCGATGCCGTGCTGGTCGTGGGGTCATCGTTGATGGTGCATTCGGGTTACCGGTATGTGCGGTCGGCGGCGCAGACCGGTCTGCCGATTGCCGCCTTGAACCTCGGGCGCACGCGAGCGGACAGTTTATTCAGTCTGAAAGTGTCGCAACCCTGTGCCGATGTCCTGGACGCCTTGTATGGCCCATTCGGTGCGCAGGCGGCGTTGGCTGCCGGAGAGGTGGCCCCGGATGCCATCTCGAAATGACCCGCACTGGTCAGTCTTTGTCGAAAGTCCTAAGTGCTTGATCACCTTTGTTTTTTTCGTGATGATCCCAAGCTGTCCATAGGGTTGTCCACAGAAACTGGGGATAAATCGCCAGCCTGCGGCTCCACACATCAGGTGGCGGGAAAGTCTTCGCCTAACAGGGCACGGCGCGCGGCGTGCCAACTGCCGACATCGGGCGCGTAGAGTAGCCCTCCGCTGCGATGCGTGGGTTTGTAGGGGCTGGCATCAAAGTGCGCAGAGAAGCCCCCGGCTTCGCGGTGTACCAGCCAACCGGCGGCGTGATCCCACGGGTCGAGCTTGTTGTACAGCATGATGTGGCAATGGCCGTTGGCGGCCAGGCGGTACTCGTGCGCCGCACAGCGCAGCGAGGCGGTTGAGCCCAGCGAGCCCAGATTGCCATTGACGGTGCTGCGCAGCGGCTCGGGTAAAAATCCGGTCGAGATCATGCCATCCATGTCCTGCGGCGGGACGGGGGGCGCGACTTTGAGCGGCGTTTGCGTGCCATTAGCCGTCTCGGACCAGGCGCCTTCGCCGCGCACGGCCATCGTCCACTCGTGGGTCACGGGGTCGTAGATCACGCCCGCCAGCACGTCGCCACGATGACAGACCGCGACCATCATGCCAAACAGCGGCAGGCCCGCCACGAAATTGCGAGTGCCGTCGATGGGATCGATCAGAAACGCCAGGTCGGCGTCGACCAGCATATTCAGCAGGGCGGGATTCCGTGACGCGGCTTCCTCGCCGACCATGACGGCACTGGGTTGTAGCTTGGCTAGACGCGCTGTAATAAAGCGCTCGGCGGCCTCGTCAGCTTCGGTGACCAGGTCTCGCGGTGAGCTTTTGGTCGAGATCGCATCAGCGGACAACCGGCGAAAGCGCGGCATGACTTCGGCTTGGGCGGCGTCGGCCAGGATAGCCGCAATGCGGCGGGTGTCTTCGCGAGTATAGGTGCGGCTCATGCTGGGCTCTGGAGAAGGGTGCACAAATCTAGCATGTTTGACGAGGAAGGATGCAGGTTGTGTCGCGATGTGGCGCATTCATGCGTATGTCCCCTAATGCGCGCCTAGTGCGGCGGCTAAGCCCGTCGCATTGCGCATACCCTGATCTTGATAGTTGGTATTCAGCACGGCGTGCGCCTGACGGACCTGTTGCGCCAGGCGTTTGAGCCGTTGGGCGAGTTCGGCAAGCTCGGCGGGCGAGTATTCGTACTGAAAGCGGCTCGATGAGGCGTTCGAGGCGTTGTTCCAGGTGGTGATATTACGCCCATGCAGGCGCAGCACCGCCAACTCGGGATGTGTGCTTTCCCAGACAGCGGGCACGGTATTGTCAAAGCCCTGAGGGGCGTCGACGACCGTATGCACCATGCCTGCCTCGCGCTCCAGCGCCAGTGTCCAGGCACTGGCCGCGGACGTCTCAAACCAGCTACGATGGCGAAACTCCACTGCCATCAGGTGTTCTTGCATGTAGCGACGGCATTCGTGGAGCCACGCCACGCCGTGCGCGTTCCTGTGTACCCACGGGGCAAACTGAAAGTGCACCGCAGCCAGTTTGCCCGTCATGCGCAAGGGCTCCAGGGCGATCAGAAAACGCCGCCAGAGTTCGCCCCGCAGCTCCGCAGGCAACTGGTGATAGAACACCATGGGGTCGGTCGACATGCCATCCGAATCATCGGCGAGCTCGCGCCGGATATCCATGGGCAACGCTTGCCGTGGCGCAGGATGCCCAGTAAACAGGCGGAAGGCTTTGACATGAAACACGAAATCGTCGGGTGTGCGGGTGGCCCATAAATGGGCCGTCTGGCCGTTCGGCATCCGGTAGTACGTGGCATCGACCTCGACCAGTTTGAATTGCGTCGCGTAGTAGCGCAGACGCGCCTCGGCCGTACGCGCGTGTGGCGGATAAAAGCGCTTGCAAGCGAGCAGCGTCGGGTCGGTCCAGGAGGCAGTGCCGGTCAGGATAGACATAGAGGTGGAGCGCGCAGGTCGGTGCGCGGCGATAGGCGATAGCAGGGAAGTTCCGTTATTATCTGTATAAATATACAGTGATTTTTGAACCTTTGGGGATCGCCGCGCGAGGGCTTTCACGCGTTCGTTCCACCCGTTAATGTTGCCATCATGACCCCCGACACCGATTATCTGTCCGACCTGAATCCGGCCCAGCGCGAGGCTGCCACGTTCGGGGTGGGCAATCCCGAGGCCCCCGCCTTGCTGGTCATCGCGGGCGCCGGATCGGGCAAGACCAGCACGCTGGCGCATCGCGTCGCTCATCTTGTGCTCAACGGCGCCGACCCGCAGCGCATGTTGCTGCTGACATTTTCACGCCGTGCGGCCCAGGAAATGGATCGCCGCGTGGGCCAGGTCCTGCAGCGCGTGATGAAACTGCACGCCACGCAGCAAGCACCTTCGCTGCCATGGGCGGGTACGTTTCATAGTATTGGCGCGCGCTTGCTACGCGACTGCGCGGGTCGCATAGGCCTATCTGAAAACTTCACTATTCATGATCGCAGCGATGCCGAAGACCTGATGGGGATGGTGCGGCACGAGCTCGGTTTGTCCGCGACGGCCGAACGCTTTCCTCTCAAGGGCACCTGCCTGGCGATCTATTCTCGCGTCATCAATAGTCAAGCCCCGGTGGCCGACGTGTTGAAACACGCGTTCCCCTGGTGCGCACAATGGGAGGACGCGCTCAAGCGCCTATTTGCGGCCTACGTCCAGGCCAAGCAGGACCAACAGGTCCTCGACTACGACGATTTGCTGTTGTACTGGTCCGAGATGATGCAAGACAGCGTGCTGGCGCACGATGTGGGCGCGCGTTTCGACCATGTATTGGTCGACGAATATCAGGACACCAATCGTTTGCAATGCGCAATCCTGCTCGCCATGAAACCCGACGGTCGTGGCTTGACCGTGGTGGGCGATGATGCGCAATCGATTTATTCTTTCCGCGCCGCGACCGTACGTAATATTCTGGACTTTCCCACGCAGTTTGCGCACCCTGCTCACGTCGTGACGCTGGAGCGCAACTATCGTTCGACGCAGCCGATTCTGGATGCCTCGAACGCCGTGATCGATCTGGCCAGCGAGCGCTACACCAAAAATCTCTGGACCGACCGCGAATCCTCGAGCCGCCCCGCGCTGGTCACCGTGAGCGACGAGGCCGGCCAGGCGCGTTGGGTGGCCGATCAGGTGCTGGCGCACCGCGAAGCCGGCGCGACCCTGAAATCCCAGGCTGTCCTGTTTCGCGCCTCGAATCACAGTGCCGCGCTCGAGCTCGAGCTCACGCGGCGCAATATCCCGTTCGTGAAGTTCGGCGGCCTGCGTTTTCTTGAGGCCGCGCATATCAAGGACGTATTGTCGATGCTGCGTTGGGCGGAAAATCCGCGTAGCCGTTTGGCGGGCTTTCGGGTAGCGCAGTTGCTACCGGGCATCGGGCCCGCGATCGCAGGTCGCTTGATGCAGGACCTGGCCGATGCGGCCGACCCCATGGCTGTACTGCATGCTTTTAAACCCGGTGCCGCCGCCAAAACCGACTGGAACGCCTTTGTCGAGACCTATGCGGCGCTGCGCAGCGCCGACGCGAGATGGCCCGCTGATCTGGATGTCGCGCTGCGCTGGTATGTGCCGCAACTCGAGCGCCTTTATGACGATGCGCGTGTACGTAAAATCGACCTTGATCAGTTATCGCGCATCGGCGCCGGGTACGGCAGCCGCGAGCGCTTTCTCACCGAATTGACGCTGGACCCGCCCGACGCCACCAGTGCCGAGTCCGGCCCGCCGTTGCGTGACGAGGACTACATGATCTTGTCCACCATCCACTCGGCCAAGGGGCAAGAGTGGAAATCGGTGTTTGTACTGAATGTCGTTGACGGTTGTATCCCCTCTGATATGAGCACGGGCACCGCCGACGAGATCGAAGAAGAACGGCGCCTGTTATATGTGGCGATGACGCGTGCCAAAGAGCAGTTGCAGTTGATCGTGCCGCAGCGCTTTTACGTGCATCAGCAAACCGGGTTGGGGGACCGGCACGTGTATGGGTCGCGCACCCGATTCATACCCGATGCGCTGTTACCGTTGTTCGAGGCGCTGCCCAAGCCGCCGACTTTGGCCGATCTGCCCTTTGGCCGCGGCGTGCTCCCAACGGAGTCGGCGCCGCGCATTGACGTCGCCCAACGGGTTCGCAAGTTGTTTAGCTGAGCTATCATGGCCTGGTTACCCGACGCGCGCCTTGCGCGCTGTCGGGCGTCCGAGCGTGCTATTGCGGAGGCTTGCATGTCGCATAAACACTCCATCCCCGCGTTGCCGCAAAACGAGGTGGTGGCATCGGTAGCGTATGTCCAGGGACAGCGTTCTCATGACGTGCCCATCGATGAGATCAAATTATGTCCCGTCCAAGAAGAAAACCTTCTCTGGATCGGATTGTGCAATCCCGATGCCGATTTGTTGCGGCGCGTAGCGGACGATCTGGGTGTGCGTCCTGGCGCGCGCAACGAAATGCTGGAGACACACCGTCGCCCCAAAATCATTGATTTTGGCCAGTGCGTGCTCGTGGTGGCGATTACGGTCGAGATCAATCAGGGCCGGCCGATTTTCGGCGAAACGCAGGTGGTCATTGGCCGAGGGTTTTTGTTGACCGTGCGGCGCGGCGCCTCGGCGACACATCGCGAATTGCGCGAGCGCCTGGAGTCGGCGCCAGATCTGTTGCGGCGCGGCAGCGACTACATCGCGTCGGAGCTGCTGGATCTGCTGGTCGATCGTTACCTGAGCGCCGCCGCCCAACTCGAAACGGTAGTCGAGGGGGCCGAGCAAAAATTGCTGATCCGGGGCGCCAAAGACTCCGATATTCGCAAGCTCTACCGGCAGCGCCGCGACTTGTTGCGCATCCACGCCGTCATCGCCCCGCTGGCGGAGATCTCGCGCCGGCTGTCCACGATGGAAATGTCGGTGATTGACGCGGACGCGCGGCCCAATTTTTCCGTGGTGGCGGACCGGGTATTGCGTGTCGATGAGTTCGTCAACGGGTTACGCGAGTCATTGGCCTTTGCGTTTGAGGCCAGCCTCATGATTGCGCAGTCTCAGCAAAATGACATTACCCGCCGGCTCGCAGCATGGGCCGCTATTCTGGCAGTGCCCACGGCGGTCGCGGGGATTTACGGCATGAACTTCGAATTCATGCCAGAGTTAAAGACACAATGGGGCTACCCGGTGACCCTGGGAGCGATCGCGACGGTGTGTTCAGTGCTGTATTGGCGGTTCCGTCGGGCGGGCTGGCTATAGGGCAGGGGCTTTTCGCTTCTTGCGCGGCGCTTAGGCGTGTTGTCGCGGGGTGGATGCCATTATCCTGCCAGAGCGCAAGCCCGATGAGACCTTTGAAGCCGGGTATGGCACACTGCGTGTCATCGTTTTTTTCGGAACCCTATATTTTGCGCAGGCAGTTTTCCTTGGGCCGACTCGGCCGCAAATTAGGTAGCGTCCTTGGCATTGCGCTGGTGGCCCTGGTGGTGCATTGGTTCCAGGGGACGTCCGATTCGACATCCCCGGACGTGCCAGCGACGGCAGACCGAGCGGGATCAACGCAGACATCGACGGGCGGGACGGGGCGGGCCAATGCCAATAGCCCGGTGCCGACAGCATCCCGTTCTGTGGCTTCCCCGAACGACAGCCCCGTGCCGCCGGGACGCACGGTCTTGACTGGTACGGTCACTAAAGTCGCCGATGGTGACACCGTGACCTTGCGGGTCAACGGTAAATCGCAACGCGTTCGACTGGACAGCATTGATGCGCCCGAGACGAATCACGGTGCCCAGGAGCCGGGGCAACCGTTTGCCGAGGCCGCTCAGCGGCATCTCGAAAAAATGGTCGGAGGGAAAACCGTGACCGCACAGTGCTACGAGCCCGATCAGTTCTCGCGCGAGCTATGCGCATTGATCTTGCCCGATGGCACGTCGGTGAATCGGGCGCAGGTCGCGGCCGGATATGCGTGGGCTTATACCGCCAGTCGGGGCGATTACCTGACCGACAAGGCGATGCGGGGCATTCAGGACCAGGCGCGTCGTGCCCGAGTGGGATTGTGGGTACAAGACGGGGCGGTCGAACCCTGGAAATGGCGCTACGAATGCTGGCGCAATCAGCGCTGCGGGTCGAAGTAGACCGATTTCGGGCGCCGCCGCTAGCGGGCTTTGCTATGCTGTGCACCAGGCCCGACACGGGACATTACACGGGAACGGTTTATGGGTGCATGGCTGCAGCGGATGTCGATGGTCGTACTGGTGTCGGTGTTGACACTGGCTGGCTGCACACGCGACCCTATCAATAGCCCCTATGAAACCGGTGCGTTGTCCGAGAATGCCCTGTATACGGCCTTCGTCAAGCGATCGCCCAAGTATCTGGACCCCGCCCGCTCGTATTCGACTGACGAAACCCCGTTCACCTACAACATCTACGAGCCGCTTTACGGATATCACTATCTGAAGCGCCCGTACGAATTGATCCCGCGCGCGGCGGCCGCCATCTCGCAACCGCGCTATCTGGATAGCCAGGGTAATACCCTGCCGGCGGATGCCCCGGGCGACCAAATTGCCGAAAGCGTCTACGACATACCGATTCGGTCGGGCATCCAGTTTCAGCCGCATCCCGCCTTTGCGCGTGAGGCCGATGGCCGGGATAGCTATTTTCCTCTGCGGCCCGGCGAGCTCGACGACAAGTTTTATCTGACGGATTTTCCCAAGACGGGGACGCGTGAGTTGACGGCTAGCGACTACGTCTATGCGTTTCGGCGGCTGGCCAGCCCGCGTGTGGCATCGCCGATCTATTCCCTGATGGCCAACTATGTCATCGGTATGCAGGACTACGGCAAGCGCCTGCAGCAGCGCGATGCCGCCCTGCGTAAAGACCTGCCATTTGACCAGCGCGATCTGCCCTGGCTGGATCTGCGCGAGGATGATGGCTTTGACGGCGTGCAGGCGCTCGACGATCACACGCTGCGCATCCGCATCAAGGGCAAGTACCCACAGTTCAAGTATTGGCTGGCCATGACTTTTACCGCGCCCATCCCCTGGGAGGCGGATCGTTTTTACAGCCAGCCGGGCATGGCGGCGCACGATTTGTCGCTCAATACGTGGCCTGTCGGTACGGGCCCATTCATGTTGGTCGAGTCGCTACAAAATCGCCGTCATGTCCTGGCGCGCAACCCTCATTTTCGGGGCGAGCCGTACCCCTGCGAGGGCGAGCCCGCCGACCGTAAGGCGGGCTTATTGGCCGATTGTGGCAAGCCCACGCCTTTCCTGGATCGCGTGGTATTCAACGTCGAAAAAGAAGCCGTCCCCCTGACCGGTAAATTCATGCAGGGCTACTACGATATCCCGCAGGTCGAGCGCGGCGAGTACGGGGTATCCATGCTGGTCGCGGCGGGAGACTCGCCGGACAAGGCCAAGACCTATCGTGATCATGGCATTCAGCTACCCACGGCAATCGAGACATCGACCTGGTATATGGGATTCAACTGGCTCGATCCAGTGGTCGGGCAGGGCGATACCCCTGAGCAACAGGAAAAAAATCGCAAGCTGCGCCAAGCCATCAGCATTGCGTTTAACTGGGAAGAGTACGTCGCCGTCTTCGAAAACGACCAAGCCATGGTGGCCAATGGCCCTGTGCCTCCAGGGGTATTGGGCTATCGCGAGCCTCCCGAGGGGATCAACCCCGTGGTGTACGACGTGCTCGATGGCCGGGCGAAACGCAAGCCGCTCGAGGTGGCCAAGCAATTGCTGGCCGAGGCGGGCTATCCTCACGGGCGCGATGCGCAAACGGGGGCGCCGCTCGTGCTGTATTACGACGCCATGAGCGGCGGCGGGTCAAATCCGCAATTTGACTGGATGCGGCGCCAACTGGCTCAGATCGGTATTCAAATGGACGTGCGATCGACCGACTATGGCCGTTTTCAGGACAAGATGCAGCGCGGTACGGCGCAGTTGTTTTTTTGGGGATGGGTGGCGGATTACCCGGATGCGGAAAATTTCCTGTTCCTGTTGTACGGTCCGAATGGCAAGGCCAAGCATGGTGGCGAAAACGCCGCCAACTATGTGAATCCCGAATTCGATCGGCTGTTCGAGCGTATGAAGTTTCTGGACGACGGCCCTGAAAAAGTCGCGCTGATCGACCAGATGCAGGCCATCGTGCAGCGTGATGCACCCTGGATGTTCGGCTATTTCCCCATGTCGGGCGGTGCCTATCAGCAATGGGTGGGCAATGCCAAGCCGACACAGATGGTGCGCAACACGCTGCAATACATCAAGGTCGACCCGGCACTGCGGGTCAGCAAAATAGACGAGTGGAATACGCCGCGCTGGTGGCCCCTGGCGCTGCTGGCGCTCTTGCTGGGACTGGCCATCTGGCCATCGTATGTCGCCCTCAAGCGACGTGAACGGCAAACCGCGTTTGGATCACGCGCTGACGTTTCCCCTACCTCGACATCGAAGGAGCCCCAGCCATGACCGGCTATGTGATTCGCCGCCTGTTGTATGGGGTGTTGATCCTGATCGGGGTCAACCTGTTTACGTTCATCCTGTTCTTTGCCGTGAACACACCCGACGACATGGCGCGTCTGGCGATCGGCGGTCAGCGGGTCAGCCAGGAGGCCATCGAGCGCTGGAAGGTCGAGCATGGTTATGACAAGCCCTTGTTTCTAAACACGCAGACCGAGGGTGTCGATCAACTGACCGAGACCGTGTTTTACCAACGCTCGGTGCCGCTGTTGACGATGGAGTTCGGCTCGTCCGACGCCGGGCACGATATCAGTCGCGAGATCCGCATGCGTATGGGCCCCAGTCTGGCGCTGGCCATCCCGACGTTTTTTCTGGGCCTGTTTGCCAGTGTGGTCTTCTCGTTGTTATTGGTGTATTTCCGTGCCACCCGGCTGGATTTCTGGGGCGTGGTGTTGTGCGTGATCTTGTTGTCGATATCCAGTCTGTTTTACATCATTGCCGGCCAGTGGTTGTTTGCAAAAGTGCTGCGGCTCGTGCCGTATTCGGGTTTCGCCGGCGGACTGGACGCCATCAAGTTCCTGGCTTTGCCGGTACTGGTGGCGGTGATCGCGAGGTTGGGCCCCGAGGCCCGTTTCTATCGCGCCTTGTTTCTGGAGGAGGTTGGTAAAGACTACGTGCGCACCGCGCGCGCCAAGGGACTGGCCGAACGTACCGTGTTGTTCCGCCATGTGCTGCGTAATGCCATGCTACCGATTCTGACGGGAACGGTATCGGCGATTCCCTTGCTGTTTATGGGAAGCCTGATTGCCGAGTCCTTCTTTGGGATTCCGGGGTTGGGCAGCTATACGATCGACGCCATTAATTCGCAGGATTTTTCGATTGTGCGTGCGATGGTGTTCCTGGGCGCCGCCCTGTATATCGTCGGACTGATCCTGGCCGACATTTCCTATACGCTGGCTGATCCCCGCGTGCGCTTCGAGTAGCCGCTATGCCAAAATTTGTATTCCTGTGGACGGATATTGCGCTGTTTCTCATGGTGGCCGGCGTGTTGGTCTACGTCTGGCACGTGCGCCGCAGCCCAAACCTGCGCGCCACCTGGGCCACGGTAGGCCGCGATGCGCCGGCCATGAGTTCCGCCGTGGTGTTGATGGCATTTGTCGTCATTGGTCTGCTGGACTCTATCCACTATCGACCGCAGTTACCCCCCGCTCCGGGGGCAGCCGCGAATGCGCCGCCGATTTATGCACCGGCGGTGCAATCTGCACTGGACGGCCTGTTGAATGACACAGTGCTGACGCGGCCCGAGAAAACCTATTCTTCACCGTTGGCGGTGCGTCAATTCACCAAAGAGACGGAGCTGATCGACGGTCATCCGATACGCAATTTTCCGCTTCTGCGCAGTGGCGGCGCCCATCTGTCTGATCCCGATAGCGACTGGCGGGGCGATGTCATGCAGCGCTTGGCATGGGGCGTGACCGGCGGCGTGATCGCGGCACTGTTGGGCACGGTGGTCCTGGCGGCAGCCCTGGGACGGTCGCGAGGCGGCTGGCGGCAGGGCCTCGTCGATGTGGTTCGCGGTCATACCGAACTGCCGTGGCGTGCGATGTGGCTGACTTACGCGTTGTTGTGCCTGGTCCTGGCCATCGTTGTGGCCTTGGCGAGTGGCTATCACGTCTTTGGCACGGATCGCACGGGTAATGATGTCTTGTGGCAGGCCCTCAAAAGCGTCCGTACGGCGTTGGTGATCGGCAGCCTGACGACGCTGGCGATGTTGCCGCCAGCGATCGGTTGTGGACTGGCGGCCGGTTACTTTAAAGGGCGGGTCGACGATGCCATCCAGTATGTGTACACGACGCTGACCTCGATTCCCGGGGTGCTATTGGTGGCGGCCTGCGCGTTGATGATGCAGGTGTATATCGACACGCATCCCGATCTGTTTGACACCTCGGCGGCGCGGGCGGATCTGAGATTGTTCTTGTTGTGCATGATCCTGGGGCTGACCGGCTGGTCGGGGTTGTGCCGCCTGCTGCGCGCAGAGACGCTGAAGCTGCGCGAGCTCGAGTACGTGCAGGCGGCACGCGCCTTTGGCGTATCGCACTGGCGCATTATGCGGCGTCATTTGTTGCCTAACGTGATGCACATCGTGTTGATCACGGTCGTGCTGGAGTTCTCCGGTTTGGTGCTTTACGAGGCCGTGTTGTCGTATCTGGGCATCGGTGTAGACCCGAGCATGAATTCGTTCGGTTCCATGATCGACAGCGCCCGGCTCGAAATGTCGCGAGATCCGATGATCTGGTGGAATCTGTTGACCGCCTTCGTTTTTATGTTGGCCTTGGTGCTGGCGGCGAATCTGTTCGCCGACGCCGTGCGTGAGGCCTTTGACCCGCGTGCGCGCCGTTATCGGCCAAAACGATGGCTGAAAAAGAAAGACGTGTCACCGGCCCAGGCCGAAACAGGAGCCGCACCGTGAGCCGCGCGGCGAATGCCTTGTTGACCGTCGCAGATCTGGACGTCGCCATTGTCGGTGATACGGGGCTGACGCACGCCGTCAAACGCCTGCAATTGGCCGTCGAGCGAGGCGAGACCTTTGCTTTGGTTGGCGAGTCTGGTTGCGGCAAAAGCATGACGGCGCTGGCGCTGCTGCGCCTGCTGCCGGATGCGGGGCGTATCGTGGGTGGGCAAATCAGCTTAAACGACCAGGATCTGAATCAGTTGTCGGAAAGCGCGATGCGGGGCGTGCGCGGGGGTCGCATCGGCATTATCTTCCAAGAACCGTCTACCAGTCTGAATCCGGTGATGCGCGTGGGCGACCAGATTCTGGAAACCCTAAAGGCACATACTGCTTTACGTGGTGCCGCTGCGCGGGCGCGTGCCATCGACTGGCTGCGTCGCGTAGGTATTCCGGAACCGGAACGGCGTGTCGATGACTATCCGTTTCAGTTTTCAGGTGGCCAAAAACAACGCGTGATGATCGCCATTGCGTTGGCTGCGGAGCCCGCGCTATTGATCGCCGATGAGCCCACGACCGCGCTGGACGTGACGGTGCAGGCGCAAGTGCTGGAATTGCTAGCGGATATTCAACGCGAAATGGGTATGGCAATTTTGCTGATTACCCATGATTTAGCCGTAGTGCGCAACGTTGCCAAGCATGTCGCGCTGATGCGTGACGGTGAAATCGTCGAGAGCGCGCCGGCGGATGTGTTTTTTGAACACCCGCGCCATCCCTATGCGCGTCAGTTGTTCGATGCCATTCCCACATATGAAAAACGGGGCCGGCCATTGGCAGGGCCTGGCGTATCCGAGGTATCTGCGACGCCTCGGGTTTCCGTGACCGCCGCGACAAGTGTTCTGCCTGATTCGCTGCCCGGCGAGGTGGTGCTGGACGTTCAAGACCTGCTGGTGCATTACCCGATCCGCAAGGGGATTTTGCGGCGTATCGACTCGTGGGTGCAGGCCGTCAATGGCGTCACTTTTTCGTTGCGCGCGGGCGAGACATTGGCGCTGTTGGGTGAGTCGGGTTGCGGCAAGACCACCACGGGCAAGGCCTTGTTGCGCCTGGTCGATGGTGCAAAAGTCGAGGGGCGCGCCTTATTGAACGGGCACGATTTGCTCAACGCCGGTCGCCGTGACTTGCGCCGGTTGAGACAGGATATTCAGATCGTTTTTCAGGATCCTTTTGCCTCGCTGAACCCGCGTATGCGCGTGGGCGACATTCTGGACGAAGGGGTTGCCGCGATGCGACCTGACATGTCCATGTCCAAGCGGCGAAATCGCACGAGGCATCTATTGCAGCGGGTAGGCTTGCCCGTCGATACGGAAGGCCGCTATCCCCATGAGTTTTCGGGGGGGCAACGCCAGCGCATTGCCATCGCGCGCGCGTTGGCGGTGGAGCCCAAGGTCCTGATCTGCGACGAGCCGACGTCCGCATTGGATGTGTCGGTTCAGGCGCAGATACTGGATTTGTTGCGCGAGCTTCAGGCCGAATTGGGGATTGCCTACTTGTTCATCACGCACAATTTTGGCGTGGTCGAGTATCTGGCCGACCGCATTGCGATCATGCACGCTGGACGCATTGTCGAGACGGGAACGGCCGATGCGGTACTGCATGCGCCGGAACACGAAATGACGCGTCGATTGCTCGAGGCTGTGCCGCGCCTGACGTTCGGTGCTACTGCAGCCGATCATCATCCAGAAAATCCGGCACAGCCATGACCTCGATGCCGTCCTCGTTCAGGGCGGCGCGTTCTTCGGGAGTCGCGGTGCCGCGGATGGGGCGTTCGTCCGCGTCGCCCTCATGAATGCGGCGAGCCTCTTCGGCAAAGCGCGGGCCGACATTTTCCGTGTTGCGGATGACGTTGCGTATTTCTTGCAGCACGGCGGCCTGCAGTCGCGCCATGGCGGCGGGATTGGCATGGGCTGCGGTGGCGGTAGAGGTGGCGCCCGTCGGGGCAACGGCCGATGAGGCCGGCGTGCTCGTTGGCGCCGGCGCCCGCAAATGCTTGACGTTCAGGTGGGGTGCCGACAAACGCTTGGTGATGGTCGCGGATGCGCACAGCGGACACGTGAGTAGTCCACGCGCTTGTTGCGTGTCATAGTCGTCGTGCGAGCTGAACCAGCCTTCGAAAAGGTGGCCTTGATCACATTCCAGGTCGAATACTTTAAGTGCCATGGCGAAGATAGGGGTGCAGCAGCAAAACGGCAATGAAACGGCGCCCGCAGGCGCCGTCAGGGAAACTGCTGCAATAGGGCGGGAAAATCCCGCCTGATCGATCAGTTTACGCGACTACGGTATTCGTTGGTGCGTGTATCGATTTCGATCTTGTCGCCAATGGCGCAGAACAGCGGCACGCTCAACTCGTAGCCGGTGTTGATCTTGGCGGGCTTGAGGACTTTGCCCGAGGTATCGCCACGGACGGCGGGTTCGGTGTAAGTGATCTCGCGGACCAGGATGGTGGGCAACTCGATCGAGATGGCACGGCCGTCGTAGAAGACGACTTCGACGGGCATGGCTTCTTCGAGGTAGTTGAGCGCGTCGCCCATGCTTTCGGCTTCAATTTCGTACTGGTTGTACTCTTCGTCCATGAAGACATACATGGGGTCGCCGAAGTACGAGTAGGTGCATTCCTTGCGTTCGAGCACGACGATGTCGAATTTTTCGTCGGCCTTGTAGACCGATTCGCTGCCCGAGCCGGTCAGCAGGTTTTTGAACTTGAGCTTGACGACGGAAGCATTACGGCCAGACTTGTTGTATTCGGCCCTCTGGACCACGAGGGGATCCTTGCCCACCATGACCACGTTGCCGACTCGCAATTCCTGAGCGGTTTTCATTGATTAAAACTCCGGGTGTTATAGCGCGCTCACCGTACTTGCGCGCAGGGGATACCGGCGTGGGCTGGCCCTGCGTGCCCTGGGAGGCTGTCAAAGTCGAGGCCTGGCTCGACGCAACATGCGCGGGCAAAGGGTCTCGGAAAACTCTCTATTCTAGCGTTTCCTGGATAATTCCGTGCAAAAATCAACCAATCTGTCCCCTAAATCGGGAAGCTTCGCCTGAGCAGCATCCCAGGCAAGGGCTGCATTTTGCCAGTCCTGCCAGGTCGCAGGCCGCAGGGCGGCCGCCAAAACAGCCGAGACGGCGTCGGCGCCGGTTGGGTCGATATCGGTGCCGTCGATGGTGTTGCTAACCGCCGAGTCAACCGTGTCAGCGTTGGCCTGATCGCCGCTCGTCGTTTGGCCAGGTCCGGGGGTGTTCCACGCCCGAATGACGGATTGGACCTGGGGCGGCGCTGGATAGCGCGTCAGCCACGCCTCGAGCTTGTTTCGATGCGCGTCGTCGTCCTGCGGATAGATTTGCCAGACTAGCGGGCGCGCGGCCCAGGCTGCCCGGACGAACGAGTCTTCGCCGCGCACGAAATTCAGATCGGCGCACCAGAGCAGGCGATCGAAGTCTGGTTGTGTCACGAACGGCGCCCGGGCGATTTGCACGTGACCGGCAAGCGGATCCGCGACGGCTTGCTCCAGTCCGGGGGCGACGCCCTCGGGCACCCACAGCAGCGTCGGTTGAGTGTCGCGGGCGAGGGCATGGGCCAGCGCTGCCACGGGAGCATGGGGATAGCAGAACAACGAGACCAGGCGGGCGCCGGCCCGCCAGTGGCCCAGGGCGGCATTGGCCAGTCCGAGGCCGCGCAGGAACTGCTCTTGTGTGCCGCGAGACGCTTGAAAGGCATTGCGCTCCTCGCTGATTCCGGGTTCCCGCAGCAGACCACCGGTGGCGGGGGTGAATCCCGGGAAAAAGAAATACTTAAGCAAACCATCCGAGCGGGTGGAGGGCAGACCATGGCAGCCTTCTACCCAGGGCTCGGCACTGAGATATTCCAGGTTGATCCAGAGGGGCGCGCGATCCTGTGTATCGGTCTGTCGGCGTCGCATCGCCTCGATAAAGGAGGCCGGGGGGTCGCACGCAAACGCTTCGATCACGACGTCCCCGGGATCGAGCGCAGGCGGGCTGGGGGTCCAGTGCACAATATCGATACCGCTGTGCACCTGCGGCGTCCCGTCGGTCAGGATGCCAGGTTGAATGCGGGCAAAGGCGCGCAGATCGTCGACCCAGAGACGCACCTGCCAGCCGTGTCCTCCTGACAGGCGCCGGGCCAGTCGCCAGCACACCCCGATATCGCCATAGTTGTCGACGACGCGGCAGAAGATATCGGCTCGCATGCTATCGGTCCGCATGCCCGCACCACTTAGTGGAACTGTGCAGGCGTGGTGTCTGCGTCGTCGGGGAGCTCGGCATGTACCAGCTCGCCCAGCGGACTGGGAAACAACGGCGCGCCACAGTCTTCACAAAATTCCGGCGGCAATATGCCTGGAATATGGCGGACTTCGCTGACACCACTTTCTTTCAGCAAGGCCGCGATTTCGTCGATCACGCTGGGTTGGTCTTCATCATCCAGGATGTTGTCTTCGTGGCCATAAACGGGCCAGACACATCCGTAGTAGACGTCATTGCTATTGCGCAGGGTAAAACCGATACGGTATTCGTCGATACGGTTTTCGCCGCAGCCCGCAATGACCCCGCGCAATTCGGAGGCAGCCAGATTCAGTGTGCCCTCCAGCCAGTGTGTGGCCGCACGCAGCGACAAGGGCCGAACGCGACGGTCGGCCTCCCGGTTGCTGACGTAATACGCATCAGGCAACAGGCACTCCATGCCGCAGCCCGGCAGCATGGTGGCGAGGGTGGGTTGCACCTGTTCCACCCACTGTGCGTGGCAGGCCTCGCGGCTATAGGTGTCGTCGCCGGGGTGCTCTTGCCAGCGGAACACGGCGGCCCGCTCGGGTACGGCGACCGCAGCGACGACGTAGCGCGTGTCCGCCAGCATGTTGGTGAGCTCGGCCTCGCTGTTCAAGGTCGGTTGACCCGCGTCATTGCCCAGTGCCTGGTTGCCCAGTCGTTGCATCCACTGCCACGTTTCCGAAAAAGTGCGCGGCATTTGATCGATGCTGACTAACGTTGGCATCAACGCTGCGCGCACCCCGTCGGCCAGGACGTGACCGTGCAAGTGCGCCAGCAGGGTTTGCTGCGCGGCGGTGGTAATGGGGCCCGTGGGAATCGCATAGCGCGTCCAGGCGACGAGGGGGACGACGATCAGCAGAACGTCAAAGCGTTGACCGTCTTTGTCGATCTGCATCGACTCGGACTGCGTCTCTGCCAGTTCGACCAGGACTTCGTAGGCGCCCACGTCTTTTTGCGACAGGTGATCCAGCGCGGATTCGAGCGGGACGTCCTGGCTGCTGCGCAGCAACTTGGCAATGGCATCGGTCAGCAGGTGTTCCCAATACAGATCCTCCACCCGGCTACCGGAACGATTCAACGATTGGGCAAGCGTCACCAATCGCGACGCGTCGCGATTAAGGCGGGGGGAAGCGGGGCTGCGGGCTCGGGCCATGTGTGATGAGGGGGCGCTAAAAGAGGTTGGAACTCCCTAGTTTAACGCTGGTCCGGCGCGCGATAGCGTTGACCTCGCCCGGGACAGTCGGGATCGGTCGATTCCCCTGGAGGTTTCCGGGAAACACTCCAGGGCGGTCTATCGTCAGGCAGCCAACAACTGGCGCAGCACGAAGGGCAGGATGCCGCCGTGCTGGTAGTAGTCGACCTCGATGGGGGTATCAATGCGCAGCAGGACGGACACGTCTTGTTTGGAGCCATCCGCACGATGGATGGTCAGCGTGACGTCTTGCATGGGTTTGATGCCGTCTTCGAGGCCCGAGACGTCGAAGGTCTCCTGGCCGGTGATGCCCAGCGATTCGACCGTGTCATCGCCCTTGAACTGCAGCGGCAACACACCCATACCGACCAGGTTGCTGCGGTGAATGCGCTCAAAGCTGCGCGCCACCACGGCCTTGACGCCGAGCAGTTGGGTACCCTTGGCCGCCCAGTCACGCGATGAGCCCGTGCCGTACTCTTCGCCGCCGAACACCACCGTGGAGGTGCCTTGAGCTACGTACTTCATGGCGGCGTCATAGATGGAGAGTTGTTCGCCTGTGGGTTGGAACAACGTCTCGCCGCCTTCGAAGCGACTTCCATCGGGTAGCGCCGGAATCATCAGGTTTTTGATGCGCACGTTGGCAAAGGTGCCCCGCATCATGATTTCGTGGTTGCCGCGGCGTGAGCCGTAGCTGTTGAAATCCGCCTTCATGACGCCGTTTTCTTTCAGCCACTTGCCCGCTGGCGAGGTTTCTTTGATAGAGCCCGCCGGAGAAATATGGTCGGTCGTGACAGAGTCGCCAAAAATACCGAGTGCGCGTGCACCCTGGATGGTTGGCATGGCGCCCGGCGTCATGCCGAAGCCTTCAAAGAACGGCGGCTCGGCAATATAGGTCGAGTCGGGCCAATTGTAGGTTTCACCCGTCACGCCCTTGATGTTTTCCCAAAGATCGCCCGGATTGGTCTTGACCTGTCCGTAGTTGTTCCGGAATGCCTTGGGATTGAGCGCGTACTTGAGCAAGGCCTGGACTTCTTCGGTGGTGGGCCAAATGTCGCCCAGCCACACATCGCCCTTTTTGCCTTTGCCCACGGGCTCTGTCATCAGGTCGCGGGTAATGGTGCCTGCCAGTGCGTAGGCCACGACCAGCGGGGGTGAGGCCAGGAAGTTCGCCTTGATGTTCGGGTGAATCCGCGCCTCGAAGTTGCGGTTGCCCGACAGCACAGCCGCGCAGACCAGGTCGTTGCTCAGGATGGCTTCGTTCAGCTCCGGAGCGAGGTCGCCCGCGTTACCGATACACGTGGTGCAGCCATAGGCGGCCACGTCAAAGCCGAGCTGTTCCAGGTAGGGCAGCAGGCCCGTTTTGGTCAGGTACTCCGTGACCACGCGCGATCCTGGTGCCAGCGAGGTCTTGATGTGCTTGGGGACCGTCAGGCCGGCTTTCACCGCCTTTTTGGCTAACAGACCGGCAGCCAGCAGCACGCTGGGGTTGGAGGTGTTGGTGCACGAGGTAATGGCCGCGATCAGGATGTCGCCGTTTTTGATCGGGTCACCCGTACTGGTGGTGAACGTCTGTTCGAGTTTTTCGGCAGGCTGGTTAAAGCCATCTGCGCTGGACTTGGAGAACAGGTCGGCAAAGGTGCTCTTGACGTTGCCGATCTCGATACGGTCTTGCGGGCGCTTGGGGCCGGCCAGCGACGGCGCGACGGTGGACAGGTCCAGCGTCAGCAGCTTGGTGTAGTCGATGTCCTTGGCCTTGGGCACGCCGAACATCTTTTGTGCTTTGAAGTAGGCTTCGAACGCGGCGATTTCTTCGGGGGTGCGGCCCGTGCCCTCGAAATAGTCGATGGTGCGCTCGTCGACCGGGAAAAAGCCCATCGTGGCACCATATTCCGGCGCCATGTTGCCGATCGTGGCGCGCTCGGCCACCGACAGGCTGGCCGTGCCCGGGCCGCAGAATTCCACGAACTTGCCGACGACTTTTTCTCGGCGCAGCATTTCGGTGATGGTCAGCACCAGGTCGGTCGCGGTCACGCCGCCGCGCAATTTGCCCTTGAGCTCAACACCGACCACGTCAGGCGTCAGGAAATAGACGGGTTGGCCCAGCATGCCGGCCTCGGCCTCGATGCCGCCAACCCCCCAGCCCACTACGCCGATACCGTTGATCATGGTGGTGTGGCTGTCGGTCCCGACCAGCGAGTCAGGGTAGTAAATATTGTTTTTCTGGTGAACGCCGCGCGCCAGGTATTCCAGGTTGACCTGGTGAACGATCCCAAAGCCCGGAGGCACCACACCAAAAGTGTCAAACGCCTGCATGCCCCATTTCATGAACTGGTAGCGCTCTTGGTTGCGCTTGAATTCCAGTTTCATGTTCAGGTCCAGCGCGTCTTTGGTGCCGAAATAGTCGATCATGACCGAGTGGTCAACGACCAGGTCGACCGGCACGAGCGGCTCGATGCGCTTGGGGTCTTTGCCCATTTTGTCGGCCACCGACCGCATGGCCGCGATATCGGCCAGCAGCGGTACACCGGTAAAGTCCTGCAGCACAACACGAGCCACCACAAAGGGGATCTCGTCCTCACGTTTGGTATTGGCCTGCCAGCTCGCCAATTGCTTGACGTGCTCTTCGGTTACTTTCTGGCCGTCACAGTTGCGCAGTACCGACTCGAGTACGACGCGAATCGAGATAGGCAGGCGCTGCACGTCTACCCCCAGCGCCTTGCCCAGGGCCGGCAGGGAATATAGCTGACAGGACTTATCGCCGATTTTGAAATTCTTGAGGGTATTAAACGTGTTGTGCGGCATGATGGACTCCGTGGGTGTGGGACCGCGTAAAACTGCCATTTTCTGGCGTTTTGGCGCATTTGTCATTGTATGCCGTGACATTCGCGCGACGGGATGGCATTACGGGGCCTGGATACTTAAATCTTAACTCTTATATAAGACTTCTGTCGCGCATCAAAGTTCCATCAATCAGGTTTGTTGTGCGGCGGACATTTGTCGACGCACCAAATGCGCATAGGCTCCCCCGCGCTGCAGCAGTTCGTCGTGTCCGCCTGATTCGACAATTTGGCCTCCATCCACCACGGCGATAATATCGGCCTGTCGGATGGTCGACAGGCGGTGCGCGATGATCAGGGTGGTGCGATGGCGCATCAGGTCTGCCAGGGCCTGGTGTACCTGCGCCTCGCTGATCGCGTCCAAGTGCGAGGTGGCCTCGTCCAAAATCAAAATCGGGGCGTCACGCAGAAACGCGCGCGCGATGGCGATGCGTTGACGCTGTCCACCAGACAGGGCGACCCCGCGTTCGCCGACACGGGTTTGCAGGCCATCGGGCAGGCCCGCGACAAAATCCGCCAGCGCGGCGCGTGCCACCGCTTGATCCATCTCATCCGGACTGGCATGGGGGCGGGCGAGGCGGATGTTGTCTTCCAGCGTGCCATTGAGCAACCAGGTATCTTGCGCGACGAGCGCAATACGAGCGTACAGGGCATCCAGCGTCATGGCGGGTAAACGTTCGCCGTCAATACGCACCGCGCCTTGTTGCGGGTCCCAAAATCGCAGCAGTAAGCTGGCCAGCGTGCTTTTCCCTGCGCCGGAGGGGCCGACCAGCGCCAGGGTGGCGCCCGCCGGTAGAGCGAGCGTAACGTTGCGCAGGGCAGGCTCCTGCCGGCCCGGATACGTGAACGTGACGTCCTCAAAGGCCAGGGGTAGCCCGGTGCCGTTCAGCGGCGGCGAGAGCGGGCCATCCGTAATCGGTACCGCTTCGTCGTGAACGACACGCAGGCGCCGCGTCGCGGCCAGCGTGTCCGCGAGCTGGCGGCTGACCTGCGCGATCTCGGACACTGGCAAGAACGCGGCGACCGAGAGCAGAATCAGTAAGGGCAGCAGACCCGCGGCCAACGCGCCTTGCGCGACCCACCAGGCGCCGACCGCTGCGACGGTCAGGCCGCCCAGGCCGGTGGCGATTTCCAGCAGGGCTGTTTGCCTGGACAGATCGGCCAACAGGGCCAGTCGTACCCGTTGATAATCCTCGGCGATTGCCAAAAAGCCCGCGCGACGCCGATCAGTGGCGGAAAAGGCCACCAGATCGGAGAGACCCTGGATCGTTTCGGATAGATGGGCGCTTAGCAGCCCGAGTGCTTGCCGGGCACGGCTGCCTTGCGCATCCACGCGTTCGCGATTCAGCCAGGGCGACAGGCCCGCCCACAACAAAAAGGGCAGCAGCGCCAACATCAACGGCCAGGCGGCGATACCCAGGATCGCCAGCACCACCAGTGGAATCAGAACCGCGACAAAGGCCGGCGCGACCGTATGTGCGTAGAAATATTCGACCGTTTCCACGTCCTGTGTCGCCAAACCGACCAAGTCTCCGGAGCGGCGGCGCAACAGATAGGACGGTGCCAGCGCCTCCAGTTTCCGGTAAAGCGAGATACGCATTTCCGCCAAGAGCTGATAGGCAATGGCGTGAGCGAGCCAGGACTCGATCCAATGCAGGGCGGCGGCGGCGATCGCGGCCACAAACAAGCCAATCAACAAGCCATCGAAAGACTCGCCGTTTTTCAGGCGTGCGATGACGAGCGCACCCAATACCGACACTCCGATAAAGGCCGCGACGCGTCCGATGCCACTGGCGACGGTGATCGCAAATTGTTTTTTCCAGGGCTGGATGATTTCTGTCAGCGTTTGCAGTACCTGCCGGGTGGTGACGTGCTGCGCATCGGCTTCGAGGGAGAGGGGGGCAGCACGCTTGTTGTCGTCGGCCGATGCGTCGGCGACGGAGTCAGGCGCCGACACGCGTCCGGCCAGTTCCCCGATCGTCTCGTCAGCCGTGGCGGTGTCGTGTTGCCCACCCATCAGGCGGCGGTAGAGCGTATCGCCCGCCATGAGCGTGTCATGCGTGCCGGTTTCCGTGATGCGTCCACCATCGAGCACCAGGATGCGATCGGCATTGATCACGCTGGACAAGCGGTGCGCCAGCACCAGCGTCGTGCGGCCCTGGCTGAGTCGGTCCAGGGCCTGCTGAATCTCGGCTTCATTCTCCGCATCCACAGAGGACAAGGCCTCGTCCAGGATCAATATCGGCGTGTCGCGCAGCAAGGCCCGGGCAATCGCCAGACGTTGACGTTGTCCGCCGGACAATTGCGTGCCGCGCTCGCCCAGCACGGTCTGATAGCCCTGTGGCAGGGCGGCAATAAAGGCATGGGCATTCGCCGCGGTCGTCGCAGCCAGGATTTGATCCGGCGTGGCATCGGGGCGAGCCAGCAGCAAATTTTGTTCTACAGTTCCGTGGAATAGCGTGCTGTCCTGTGCCACCAAAGAGATGCTGGCCCGCACGTCCTCGGGATCCAGTTCGCGTAGATCGCGACCCTCAATCTGGATCGTCCCCGCCTGGGGATCATGCAGACGCAAGAGCAGTCTGACCAGCGTGGATTTGCCGGATCCGCTGGGGCCGACAATCCCCACTCGCTCGCCCGGGGCAATGTCAAAATCCATGCCCTGATGCGTGATTTGACGACCGCCCGGGTACGAGAAAGCGACTTGCTTGAATGCAATGGACAAGCCGCCTCGACGACCGGAAACGTCGGCGGGTTTGATGCCGGACGACGTGGCGAGATGTCCCCGTACCGCCTGGGGAGCGGACGTGGTGGCATCCAGCAGCGCACGCACGCTCGCCGCCGCTGACTGTCCCATCAGGCCATGGTGAAGCACGGCGCGCATGTCACGTAGCGGCCGGAAAATTTCCGTGCCGGCCATCAATACCACTAGTAGCGCCGCCAAGGTCATTTGCCCATCTGCGACGCGCCAGGCGCCCAGCGCCAGCGCGGCGGCCGCACCAACGGTAATGCCGATGTCAGTAGCAAAGCGTGCGGATACCTCGCGTCCCAGGACCTTGAATGTGTTGTCCGACAGTGCGCGCGCGTGTTGCGCCAGACGCTCTCCCCAAGGGCGGCTTTGACCAAAGGCCTTAAGCGTAGGCAGGCCCTGCATCGCATCCAGGAACTCCTCGCCAAAGGCTTTGAACGCCTGCGCACGTTGGCGAGAGGCATCCTTGTGGCTGCGGTGCGCGATCAGCGGCAGAATCAGCGTCACCAACGCGGCCGCCAACAGCACCAATGCCACGGGCCAATCCCACCACGCGATAAATGCAAAAATCACGAGAGGCGCGCACGCGGCAATGAATAGCTGCGGCAGATAGCGTCCGAAAAACGATTGCAACTGTTCTACGCCGTCGATCACCGCCAGCATGACGCCGCCCGTGCGTTGACCCCCGAACCACGCCGGCCCCAGTTCGACGATCTTGTCGTACAGCCTGGCGCGCAGCTTGTTCTGGATCAGTGCAGCGTTGCGATTGGCCAGCGTGTTCAACGCATGTTCGAACACGCCGCGCAGTACGATCGCTATCGCGGCGCCGGCCAGCGGCCACCAGAGGGCGGCACCGCTTTCGCCTGCAAACAACTGTGCGAGAAATTTTCCCAGCAGTGCAAAGCGGGCTATTCCCGCGGCCAGGCCCAAAAGTCCGAGTAAGGCGCACACCAACATGCGCAGCCTCACGCCGCGCGTCATACCCCAGAGAATGGAATCGAAATACATGCAGCTTCCTTGTCGTGGCCGTCTGGCGTTCAGCCGGCCATTGGCACAGCCGACATTATGGCCATAGCGGCGCGCGCTGTGTGATCGTCAGAGTTAGTCTTTCTCGCAACTGCGATATTGCGCGCCAAAGCGTTCAGCGCGCGCCTGGACTTGCTGTGCCACCCGTTTCAACCAGGCCTTGCTGTCGTAGCTGCGGTTGCGATAGCCCGTCCAGCCCTCGTGATAGTTCAGGTACTGACCATAGGCATCCCATTTGGACACTCCATTGATCTGCTGCGTTTTGCTGATGTACCAGCCCATGAAATCCAGCGAGTCGGCCATGTCATCACGGCTGGATGTCCAGCCGCCAGCTTCTTTCTTGTAGTCCGCCCAGGCTTCATCCTTGGCTTGCGCATAACCATACGCCGAGCTGACACGACCCCATGGAACAAAGCCCAGAAAGTAATAGCGTGGGGGCTGAGCATCGTGCCGGAAGCTGGACTCGTGGTACATCATGGCAAAGGCCACCTGCACAGGCACTCCCCATTTTTCGCGCATATCCAGCGCGGACTCTCGCCAATCGGGTTTTTCACGAAAGATTTCGCAGAGGTTTTCGGGGTTGGACGGCGGGGTGGTCGCGCAGCCGCCCAACAGTATCAAAAGGGTCAGTGCCAGTGGCCCTGGTTTCATTGCCGCGTTCCTTGTTCAGGGGATGGGGCATTCTAAGCGTTATACGCGTATCGCAGGGGAGCTGAGCGTCCTGAGGGGATAGACTGAGTGGTTGTGTGATGCGCACTGCACGTAAAAAGAGAAAGGGGCATCGTCACCAGCGACGACGCCCCATTAGGCAAGCCAGATCCTGTCAATCAAAAATCGACAGACATGGACAGCTTATAAACGCGCCCCATGCCTTGGGTAAGCTGACCAAACGAGTTCCCTACGGTCGCCCAGTATTTCTTGTCTGTGACATTGTCCACGCCGGCACGCCATACCACGTTGTGGCCATCAATCTTGGTGGCATAACGCGCGCCCAGATCGACCCGTGTCCATGCCGGGATTTTGGCGGTATTGTCGATATTGACGTATTGCGAACCGCGGCGTTGTATGTAGGCTTGCAGCGTCAACCCAGTGAGCGCAGGGATATCCCATTCAGCACCGAGCACTGCTTGATAGCGTGGGACGCCAATCGCATCATTGCCGTCTTGTTCGGCGCCTTGGGTGCCACGCAGCTCCGGATCCATGAACGTAATGCCACCTAACAGTCGTACACCCTTGGTGGGTTCGCCGTAGATATTGAATTCCAGTCCACGATTACGTTGCGAGCCCGCCAAGCCAAACACGAGATCCGAGTCCATATAGGCCTGAGGTTTCTCGATCTGAAAAATGCCGATATTGCCGCCGAGATTGCCGAAATCAAATTTGACACCGGCTTCGGTTTGCTTGGTGCGATAGGGGGCGAGCGTGTCGCCAAAATTGCTGGCGTCTCGCGGCGCGGCATCGCCTTTGGTCAACCCCTCAATGTGGTTCACATAAAACGACACCTCCTCCCAAGGCCGTATAACCAAACCATAGGCGGGCGTCCAAACCGATTCATCGTACGTCGTCGTGTGGATACCATTTCCGTCGTAGAGCTTGTCCTTGATCGTTTGACGTCGTACCCCGAGGGTCAGAAAGACGCGATCATCCAAGAACGACAACTGATCCGACAAGGCAAAGCTCGTCAAATGTGTGCGACTGCTGATGTGTGGATCGTCCATGTCACCCGCCCCGTTCACAACATCGGAGGGACGATCAAAATAGTCGGGATTGTAGATGTCGATCGGGCTGGAAGCGCTCCTTTCCCATGCCTGTCGGACGCGAGTCTGCAGCCCGGACACCCCAATATTCACCAAATGGCCGACCGGCCCGGTCTGGAATTTTCCGCGCACTCCAATTTCACCGCTGACGGAGTCGCGGGTGTACGGCACGGTCAATCGGCCCACGGTCCCGATGCCATCGCCGTCGACAGTGGGTTGCCCATAATCGCCACTCTCGCGATCGTGGCTGGTGCCGATGGCCGCGTAGCCCATCCAGTTGTTGGTGAAGTCGTATTCCGCCCGGAGCACACCATAGGTGCTTTCCAGTTCGCTGTACGTCCATGGTTGACCATAGTTCGTATCATTGGATGGTGGCGACGGAACGTCGTCGCCGCTGACTCTAATCGTGGGACGTGGCTGCGAATAACGATACTTTTGATAACCGGCATCCAGCGAAACGCGCAGTTTTTCGCCCAGATAATCCAGGCCGATCGTGCCGACCGTCATCCGTTGGCCCGCATCGTCGACGCTTGTATCGCCATCACGATGGGCGGCATTGACGCGGATTCCAAACTCCTGGTTTTCTCCCCAACGTCGTCCGATATCCACGCCGCCACCCACTTGAGAGTCGCTGGTGTAGTCGATCGTCGCCCGGGTCAACGGATCCACCCCGGCCCGCTTGGGCTGGATGTTGATCGAGCCACCCAACCCGGACCCGCCCGGTGCGGCGCCATTCAAAAAGGCATTGGCCCCTTTCAGGATTTCGACGCGTTCCACCATCTGCGTCGGCAGCACCTGACGCGGCAAAATACCGTACAGCCCGTTGAATGACAGATCGTCGTTATTCAGCGGAAAGCCGCGTATCGAAAACGTCTCGGCCGAGTTTCCAAAGCCATTGCCCACCTGTACCGAGGCATCATTCTTGACGACATCGCCGAGCGTGCGCGCTTGTTGGTCCTCGATCAGCTTGGATGTGTAGCTGGTGACCACAAAGGGCGCGTCCATGTTGTCGATGTTGCCCAGCACGCCCAATTGGCCGCCACGCGCGACTTGCCCGCCCGCATATTCGACGGAGGTGGGGGCGGAGATAGGGGTTTCGCCGGTCACCGTGGTGGATTCGAGGGTGGTGACAGCGCCCTGCACGGTTTGTGACCAAGCAGGCGCGCCAGTCAGCACCCCAGCAGACAACGCTGCGTGAATTGCAAGATTGAGAGGTGTGAGGCGGGCGCAACTGACAGTGGGCAGCACACGACGCAGCGTAAAAGTAGGCATAGCAGAGGGCTCTATCCAGGAAATGGTAATAAGAATGCCTTTTATTATCGTGATCGTACCCAACTTACGCAATGTTTTATGTCTAAGTGCACAACACTATGGGCCGTTGCGCACCGGCCGGCCCCACCGGCTCACGCCGAACAGCGGCGCGTTAAGGGCTCAACATCTCGCTCCCCGAAAAAACACAACTTCCCCCGCAAAAAAAAACGGCCCTGAGAAAACCCTCAGGGCCGTTTCCACTACCGCAGTCAGTAGACCGAGTTACACCTCGATGACCGCCGCTACGTCTTTGTAGTCGTCGATCTGGTCGAAGTTCAGGTACTGATAGATCTGGTCGCTACTCTTGTTGATGACGCCCATATCGGTCATGTACTCGTCCTTGGTCGGAATACGACCCAGGCGCGAGCAGATGGCGGCCAGTTCGGCCGAACCCAGGTACACGTTGGTGTTCTTGCCCAGGCGGTTGGGGAAGTTACGCGTGCTGGTCGACATGACAGTCGCGCCTTCGCGGACTTGTGCCTGGTTACCCATGCACAGCGAGCATCCCGGCATTTCGGTACGCGCGCCCGCCGTACCAAAGACACCGTAGTGGCCTTCTTCGGTCAGTTGTTGCGCATCCATCTTGGTCGGCGGAGCCACCCAGAGCTTGACCGGAATGTCACGCTTGCCTTCGAGCAGCTTCGAGGCGGCACGGAAGTGGCCGATGTTGGTCATGCAGCTACCGATGAAGACTTCGTCGATCTTGGCGCCGGCGACATCGGACAAGGTCTTGACGTCGTCGGGATCGTTCGGGCAGGCCACGATGGGTTCGTGCACGTCGGCCAGGTCGATGTCGATGACGGCGGCGTATTCCGCATCGGCATCGGGTTCCAGCAGCTGGGGATCAGCCAGCCAGGCTTGCATGGCCTTGATGCGGCGGCCCAGCGAGCGTTCGTCTTCGTAGCCGTTGGCGATCATCCACTTCAGCATCACGATGTTGCTGTTGATGTATTCGATGATCGGCTCTTTGTTCAGGCGCACGCTGCAACCTGCGGCAGAGCGTTCGGCCGACGCGTCGGAGAGTTCGAATGCCTGTTCCACCTTCAGATCGGGCAGGCCTTCGATTTCCAGGACGCGACCGGAGAAGATGTTCTTTTTGCCTTGCTTGGCCACGGTCAGCAGGCCTTGCTTGATGGCGTACAGCGGGATGGCGTTGACCAGATCGCGCAGCGTCACGCCAGGCTGCATCTTGCCCTTGAAGCGCACCAGCACCGATTCCGGCATGTCCAGTGGCATCACGCCCGTGGCGGCGGCAAAGGCCACCAGGCCCGAGCCGGCCGGGAACGAAATACCAATCGGGAAACGAGTATGCGAGTCACCGCCCGTACCCACCGTATCCGGCAGCAACATGCGGTTCAGCCACGAGTGGATGACGCCGTCACCCGGGCGCAGCGAGATGCCCCCGCGCGTGCTGATGAACTGCGGCAGCGTGTGGTGCGTCTTGACGTCGACGGGTTTCGGATAGGCGGCGGTGTGGCAGAACGACTGCATGACCAGATCGGCCGAAAAACCCAGGCAGGCCAGGTCTTTCAACTCGTCGCGGGTCATGGGGCCAGTGGTGTCTTGGCTACCCACCGAGGTCATGCGCGGTTCGCAGTAGGTGTTGGGACGCACGCCCTGGCCTTCGGGCAGACCGCAGGCACGGCCGACCATTTTTTGGGCCAGCGTAAAGCCCTTGCCGGAGTCGACGGGGCTCTTGGGCAGGCGGAACAGGGTCGAGGGAGCCAGGCCCAGCGCCTCGCGCGCCTTGGCGGTCAGGCCACGGCCGATGATCAGCGGAATGCGGCCACCGGCGCGCACTTCGTCAAACAGCACTTCGGACTTGACCTGGAATTCGGAGATGACTTCGCCGTCTTTGAGGGCCTTGCCTTCGTAGGGACGCAGTTCCACCACGTCGCCCATTTCCATCTTGGACACGTCCAGCTCGATCGGCAGGGCGCCCGCGTCTTCCATGGTGTTGTAGAAAATGGGAGCAATCTTGCTGCCCAGGCAGACCCCGCCAAAGCGCTTGTTGGGGACGAAGGGGATGTCTTCGCCGGTGAACCACAACACCGAGTTGGTGGCGGACTTACGCGACGAGCCCGTGCCGACCACGTCACCCACATAAGCGACCAGATGGCCTTTTTCTTTCAGCGACTCGATGAACTGCACCGGGCCGCGCTTGCCGTCCTCTTCGGGCTCGAATGCTGCGCCGTCGCGCTTGTTTTTGAGCATTGCCAGGGCGTGCATCGGGATATCAGGACGTGTCGTGGCGTCAGGCGCGGGCGACAGGTCGTCGGTATTGGTTTCGCCAGGTACCTTGAAAACCGTGATCGTCAGGCTTTCGGGAAGCTCGGGGCGACTGGTGAACCACTCGGCATCGGCCCAGCTTTGCAGCACGGCTTTGGCGTTGGTATTGCCCTTGTCGGCCTTTTCCTTGACATCATGGAAGGCGTCAAACATCAACAGGGTCTTTTTCAGCGCGTCGGCCGCGATGGTGCTGACCTCGGCATCGTCCAGCAGCTCGATCAGCGGGCCGATGTTGTAGCCACCCAGCATGGTGCCTAACAATTCCGTTGCTTTGGCCCGGCTGATCAGCGCACACGATTCGGTGCCCAGCGCGACGGCCGCCAAATACGAAGCCTTGACCTTGGCGGCGTCATCCACGCCGGCCGGTACGCGATAAGTCAGTAATTCCAGCAGATTTTCTGCTCCGCCCGCGGGCGGGCTTTTCAGAAGCTCGATCAGGTCGGCAGTTTGTTGAGCCGTGAGCGGCAGCGGGGGGATGCCCAGCGCGGCGCGCTCGGCAACGTGTTTGCGGTACGTTTCCAGCATGGGATGGCCTGAATAAAAGTCGGGTTGCGAGAAGGGTTGTCGAGGCCGATTGTAGAACTGAAGGAGGTTTGGAGCAAGTGTCTTATATCTTATATAAGACTTGCTTCAATATCATTCCGACTTCCGCAGACGGGAAACTATTCCATGGTTTTTGCCTTGGGCCGCCCCAAGGCAAAAAGCACCCCCTCGGGGGGCAGCAAACCGAAGGCGCAGCGTGGGGGCCTTAATTCAAACTGCCTCGTGGCCTACAGCACTTTGGTCTCGTGATGCACCTGTGGTGATTGCGCGAAATGCGGGCCGACCAGCTTGCGCCATTCTTGAAAATCTGCGGACTCCCGGAAATCAACCATATGGTTTTCCACGGTTTCCCAGTCGACGACCAATGTGTATTGCTGAGGGTTTTCAATCGACCGATGCAACGCCACGCCATGACAACCCTTGGCACGCAGGAAGAGCGGTTTGGCCTGCGCCACGCCGTCTTCGAATTGGGCTTCTTGCCCGGCAGTCACGAGAATGCTGGCTATTTCCTGGATCATTGGGATTCCTTGAGTCAGTGAACAACGCGATAAATGAATAATAAGACGGGCAAAACTCACGACAGGTATGATCAAGCTACACCGTGACTTTAGCTCAGGAGCCGCCATGCATTATCTGATGTTCTACGATTTGGTCCCCGACTACTTAGAGCGCCGAGGCGAGTTTCGTGACAAGCATCTGGCCATGGCGCGTGCCGCCGTCGCGCGAGGCGAGTTGGTGTTGGCTGGTGCGCTAGCTGATCCCGCCGACCAGGCGGTGCTGCTATTCAAGGCCGATTCCCCGGCGGTCGCCGAGGCTTTTGCCCAAGCCGACCCCTATGTGCAGGAGGGGTTGGTCAAGCAATGGCGAGTGCGGCCATGGACCACTGTGGTCGGGTACCTGGCGGAGCATTCCGTGCCGAACTGATATTGCGTTCAGCGTATTGTCAGTCTGTTGGTCCGTTGGCCGCGGGGCAATGTGACGGCGTATGATGCCGCCTTTGCCCTGGTTCCTAACGGTGGTCGTTGACCACGCCGCTCATGCCTTTCTCGCACCTGCTGTTGGCGCTGTCCGTCGTTTTCATTTGGGGGACGAACTTCGTCATCATTAAGTGGGGGCTGGCCGAATTTCCCGCTTTTCTGTTCGCGACATTGCGATTTTTGTTGTCGGCATTGCCCTGGGTGTTTGTTATGCGCCGTCCGGCCGTGCCGTGGAGTCTGCTGGTTCGCGCGGGCTTATTGCTGGGAGTCGGACAGTTTGGCCTGGTGTATTGGGCCATGCGCCACGACATCACGCCTGGATTGGCTTCCCTGGTAGTGCAGGCACAGGTGTTCTTCACCATCATTATGTCGATGGTTATTCATGGTGAGCGCTCACGGCCATTACAAATCGTGGCTCTGGTATTGGCGACAGCGGGCTATGCCTTGGTGGCCTGGCGTAGCGCGACAGACCCTGCATCGGCCATCACGCTCATCGGTTTCGGCGTCGTATTGGCCGCCGCCTTTAGCTGGGCATGCACCAATATGGTCATGCGTGCGGCGGGCCGGGTGAATATGGTGGCCTTTACCGCCTGGAGCTCCCTGTTCGCCGTTATCCCCCTGCTGCTGATCAGCCTGGCGCTCGACGGGCCTTCGCAGGTGGTCGACGCGTTGGCTCATGCCAGTATGTGGGGTTGGCTCGCGGCGCTGTGGCAAGCAATCGGCAATACCGTGTTCGCGTTTGGCGCCTGGGGATGGTTGCTCGCCCGGCATCCCGCGATCACGGTGACGCCGCTGGCGTTGCTGGTGCCGGTATTCGGCATTTTGTCGTCGGTCGTGTTGCTAGGCGAATCCTTGCCTCTTTGGAAGGTCGTGGCCACGGGCCTTGTGCTGGGTGGTCTATGCTTAAACGTTTACGCGAGTCGCGCTGGAGGCAAACGGTAGCAGTAGGCGCTTGCGCTCCGGCGCATCGGTAGCAGTTGTCGTATAGAAAATCATGACGTGGGTTGATCATCTTTTATTCCTGGGCAGTGTGGCGCTGGCCACCTATGCACAGACCGTGACGGGGTTTGCATTTGGGTTGGTGCTGTTGGGGCTGACGGGTTTGTTGTCTTTGGCGCCATTGCCTGAGATGTCCAACGTGGTCAATATGCTGATGTTGGTCAACGCGCTCGTCGCCTTGCACGGCACACGCGGGCAGTTGAATTGGTCGCTTATCCGTACGCCCTTATTCGCCAGCCTCGCCGGGGTGGTGGCGGGCGTTATCGCGCTGGACTGGATCAGCGGCAACGCTATCTTGTTGTTGCGCGGCCTGTTGGGCCTGACCATTCTGGCGTGTGCGGTTTTGTTGATTTCAGGCACGCGGCCGTTGACAACAATCTCATCGCGAGGCGCTTTTATCTCGTTTGGTTTGGTGTCCGGTGTGTTGGGCGGATTGTTTTCCAGCGCGGGCCCCCCAATGGTCTATCACTTCTATCGGCAACCGCTGCCGTTGTCCGTTGTGCGTAATAGTTTGCTCGTCTTGTTCGCTGCCAACTCGGTCCTGCGCCTTTCTTTAGTGACGGCACAGGGCAATTTGACGGCCTCGGCGATTTGGCTCGGGGTCGAAGCCTTGCCTGTGGTTGTGGTGCTGACCTGGCTGGTGCGCCGATATGCCTCGGCGGATTCCTTCCGGGCCGTCAAGCGGTTGGTCTTCCTGCTGTTGCTGATTTCAGGCTTGGGGTTGCTTATCCCGGTTTCCCGGGCACTATGGGGATAGGTTGATCGGCGGTGTCGGCGTCGGCGCGGGCTCCGGCACTGAGGCAGAGTCCGGCGTGGTCGTCACCAGCACGGCGGACGGTGTAGACAAGGGCAGTTTCGCTTCTGCGATGCGTTGCAATATGTCGTAGAGCAGCGCACTACGCACACTATAGGCATTACGCGGCGTACTGACATAGCCGCGCGCATTGAACATCAAGTGGCCGTTTTCGATGCCTTCCAGATACACCTCGGGGGCTGGCGTTTCCATAATGCCTTCATTGTCCGTGAATGCGTCCCGCAATAGTTCGCGTAGCTGTTGCGCATCCGTTTCGAGCGGCATCGGCAGTTTGACTTGCACCAGTCCCAGTGGATTGCTGTGCGTCACATTACGCACCGTTTTCGTGATGAACTCCGAGTTCGGCACAATCACGGTGGACCGGTCAGCCATCTGAATTTCCGTGGCGCGCACATTGATCCGTGCGATGTCACCCTCAATGCCACCGAGCGATACCCAATCGCCCACCTTGACGGGGCGCTCGGCGAGCAGGATCAGGCCGGACACAAAATTTTGCACCACGGCCTGTAGCCCGAAACCGATTCCCACCGACAGGGCGCTGGCGATCCAGGCGACTCTCTCCAGCCCCAGTCCCAATGCCGAGAGAGACAGGGCAATGGCAAGCACCACACCCGCATAGCCGAACAAAGTCGCGGCCGATAGCTGCATACCCGGGTCGAGTTCGGTGGTGGGTAAGTATCGATCCGCCAACCAGCGTTTGAGCAAGCGCACGCCGATCAGGCCGAACGCCAGCACCAGGAAGCCTCGCATCAAGGCGCCCGGACGAAGGTGTATTTCGCCGATCTGCAAGCCGCCGAGCAACTGACTCATGCGGTGCAGCAGATCTGATGGCCCTTCCCCAAACGGGGCCAGTAGCAGGGTGGCGGCAACCAGCGCGACCGTTACTCTACCGACGCCTGCCAGCACTACCGCGATTTGACTATGAAGGCGTGCGCGCGACTCGTTTTCGTTGTCGGCGGGCGGCGCCAGCAGGGTGCTGAACCCGTCGGTAATCAGTACAGACAATAGATAGGCGAAACATAAAATCGCCAGCACCCACAAAACCTGTTTGACGATAAAACTGCCAAATGCCACGTAGCCTGCCAGCGCACTGATGACACAACAGGCCAGGACAACCCACATCATATTGCGCAGAACCGAGAGCCAGAGCGGCCGCGGGGGCGGCGGCGACTCTTCGATCTCGTGAGGAACAGGTTTGCGCGACGACGTGGTGCGTCGCAGTCCCCATGCGAGCGTCGCGGCCAGTGCCAGCGTCGCCAGCGAGGTAATCACGATCGTGGTGGTCAGGCTGGCGTTCAGCAAGATAGGCAGTTCGTCACCCAGCCAGGTCAGCACGACCCATATACCCAGCAGCGTGGGCATATGTCGCAGTCCGTGTGCGATATCGTCAGGGATAGACAGCAAGCGCCAACTGGGACGCTCGGGCGATAGCAGGGCATGACCGAGTCCGGTGACGCAGCCGCCAAAGGCCACGACGGCAGCCAGGCTGGACAGTAACTCGCCAGTATCGTCCGACAAGGCGTCATTCCAGTTCAGTCCGGTATAAATCAGGGCGGCAATGATGCCCGGCATGGCCGTCGCCAGCATCACGATGCCAAACGCCAGGAATGAGCGCCGTAATCGGCCCGGCGGCACGCGTGTCGCCGTCAGGCGCAGTAGCAGGCGACTGCATGCCATCCCCAGCACTACCGTGATGCCCGCCACGATCGCTAACCCAATCCAGGCGAGTATCGGCGTGCTCGAGGTCGCCTCGCGCAGTTCGTCAACCAGTTGTCCCAAGCGGCGCGAGTCTCGGGGAAGATCGCCCTTTAACTCCGTCCAAAAGGACTTGCCCAAAATGGAATCACGTCGCTCGCCCAATCGCGCCTGAAACTGTGTACGGCGCATCGTCGAAATCTGTTCGGCTGTCTGCGCGGCCTCGACGGCGAGCAAACGAGCGAGCTTGACTTGCGAGTCCAGTGTCTTGTTGTCTCGTTGCAGTTGTTTGCGCTGAGCGGCGACGTCCGGGGTTTCGCTTGATCCCTCGGGGGGCGTACCCAATTCCGTCAAGCGGGCGGTGACACCGGCCAGCTGAGGCGTCAGCGTTTCGGCCAACCCCTCGGCGCGTGACTGGATCTCCAGCACGTCGGCGCGCCAGCGCGTGAGTTGGGCATCATCACTGTCGTCGTCGTCCAGGCGCTCCAGTATCTGGTCGATCTGCTTACGGGCATCGGACAGAACTGATTCGACATCGGCCGGCCCTTGGGGTGCTTCGGGCTGTGCCGAGACGACCGCCGCGAGCCCTAACCATAGAAATAATGTCAGACCCGCCAGCAGGCGAATCCAATACGCACATCGAGTGCGTGGGAGCTGCATCATAATGGGCGAACCTCATGCTCCGGGTGGCCCCGGGTATTGAGCAAGCATAGCAGCGTGCTGCCTTGCGAGTGCAACAAAACCTGTGCAGATCGATCAGGGGTGATCATGGCGGGCGGAGGGCGTGTCGACAGCGGTGTCGGCATCGCCATTCGCGTCGCAGGATACCAGCGTCTCGCGCGAGCGCTCCAGCTCGTCGTGAATCCATTGGCGCAAGGCGGACAGCGGTGGCCAGTCGCGCAGGCCCGGCGGGTAGACCAGATGATACGTATCGGTCGAATCGAAATCGATGCTGATCGGCGATAGTTTCACCAACCGGCCCGCGTACATCGCATCAGCGGCCAGCAGCTCACGGCTGAGGGCTAGTCCCAAGCCTTGCTCGGCCGCCTGCAACATCAGGCTGAAATCATTGAACGACGCGACGGGGGTGGCATTGACGGTCAGCCCTGCTGCCGCGAACCATTGTCGCCAGAGCTCTTTGTCGCCCAACAACGGCTGGCGTGCCAGCGTTTCCGGGGTGTGGTCGGCTAATTGCCGCGCGGTGTCGGCCGATGCCAGCACTACGAGGGGCATCGGGGTGTCGAACAGCGACTCAGACAGCACGCCCGGCCAGGAGCCACGTCCCGAGCGCAAGCCGGCATGGAATCCCTCGCGCGCAAGATCGGAAACGTGGCTCGAGGTTTCGATTTCCAGCGTCAGATCAGGGTGGCGCTCGCGCCAGCGTGCCATCCGGGGAAGCAGCCAGCGCTGGGCGAACGAGGGCAGCATCGAGACACGTATGCGCTGGTGGGCGCCGCTGCTAACGGAGGCTGCGGCCAATACCCCGTCATCCAGCTGTGCCAGAGCGGTTCGCACGCTGCATAGCAAAGCCCGTCCCGCGGGGTTCAAAATCAGTCGTCGACCCTGCCGCTCAAAGAGGGGAAATCCCAACTGAGTCTCGAGCACGCGGATCTGTTGACTGACGGCGCTGTGCGTCAGGTGCAATTGCTCTGCGGCGGCCCGCAGGTTCTGCAGCTCGGCGACCACGCGGAAGGCGGGCAGGGTATTTAACGGTAGACGGCTCATGCTGGTAAGCATAACCGACCAAAATGGGTAGAACAATGCGATTCACAACCAGGTTTTGTGCTTTTAAGCTAACCAGTATGAAAACCTGAGTGAGGAGGCAAACATGGAATCGCAAGGAAATCTGTCGGCAGTCAATGGCGCTTGCGTCACCACGTCGTCCTGGCGTCTGCCGTTATTCGGGCACGCACGGCTGAGCCAGCACTGGTCTGAATGGTGGACAGCCTGGGAGACGCGCCGAGCCAGTAAGAGAACGGCCATGGCGCTGAGCGAGCTGGATGATGCCATGCTGCAAGACATCGGGGTACAGGGCTGCATGCTGTCTGAAAGCCGTGCAATCCGCCAGGCCCAGCAAGATCGCCGAGCATACTGGCTCTGGTCGTGAGCAACACGTGGGACGGAAGGGGGGGGGCATCGATGCTGTTTCCCCTTCTTCCCTACCCTTTCCTTCCCTAATATCAATATAAAGATCCCCCGCTCACTCTATATCCCCGCCTGCTCGTATATATAGGGGCTGACGTCTATAAAGAGATGAAGAACAGAATGAAGAGCGGACAGCTGTATATAAGGGATGGCTAATGTCTCTCTATATGAAGAAAGCCGCCCGCCTATATCGAGGGAGAAACCTGGCTCCCACATAGATATAAGGCCCGTTCCTGGACCGCTCCCTGAACGTTGGCGCAGGCGCTTATTCCGTCATTCTGGCTGGTTTGCATGCCCTGAATATCCTGTGCTATAGTCTCGCTCCTTCGCTGCTGGAACACGAGTGTTCAGGCGGCGGGGCCGGAGTAGGGATGCACGAGACCGGCGGTGATGATTGTTAGGATCT
>NZ_CBCSFP010000012.1:0-80808 GCF_965138755.1 Bordetella tumulicola
ACGACGGGTAGTCCCGCGCAGCGGGACCTCGGCCCGTGCTTATGGGCCGAGCCGTTGCGATCTGGCCGGCGGTGGCTATACACCGGCGCCGCTCGGCTCGTGTTATGTACAACTTACGGATGCTGGTGTGCGTTGCTGGCGTAGTGATGGTTAACTTGCGATGTCCAGGGCCAGGGGGGCATGTATCAAAAGGCATATACCTGGAACAGCGACGGCCTGACGACCTGGGCATGCCATTGTTGTGAGTCCCGGTCGTGTGCGTNTGGGTCGCGCCGGCCAGTTAGAGCGGCGGGTAGNCCCGTGCTTATGGGCCGAGCCGTCGCGATCTGGCCGGNGNGACCCACACGCACACGACCGGGACGCCTCAAGGACCTCTGAGACCGCATGCCCTCCAACGCCACGCAAAAAAACTCACCCTTCTCCGTAGCGCGCCGCGGCAACCCCCGGCTCCGGATCAGGATGCTTGCCCGCATGCTCGATGATGTAGCAGAAAACTCGCCCGTTTTCTTCGGCAAATGTCACCACGTCCGAGCACACGGACTCGATCTGTGCGGCGTCGTCGGCCAATGCCGGATCGCCCGAATGCAACTTGACCAGCCACAACACGATGCCGACTTTTTGGTCCAGCACGGTGTCACACAGGCAGTCATACAGCGCATCAAAATTACCGCCGAAATAGACGGGAAAATCCACTGCCTTGGCGATGGCTCGCATTACCGCTGAGCGGCTACGAGCGCGGTCGCAATCGGCCGCCATGAACGCAAGTCCGCGTTCACGCGCAGCCTCCACCAGGGCCTCTTTCTGCACACCGTCATGATCGATCGCGCCACCACTGCTCAGTTGGCGCTGCAACGTAGACTGGCCATTTCGCGTCATGCCTGGCCCTCCTTGAAAAAAGCCTCAACTTCCTCGCTACGCCGCATCGTATCGGCATACCCCAGATCAATCAATCTCCGAGTGTAAGCACCTTCGAACAACAAATATGACATCAGCGCTCCACCACCTGAACGATCTGGGTCGGACGATACACCGAGTACGCGAAAAAGGGTACGGGCCTCAAGGGGCATTTCTGTCAAATAATCGAGCGCCAGCAAATCCAGCGACTGGCTAGGGGTCAACGTCAGCACGTCTACCCGTCGAAGTCCTCCTGCCACTGCGGGATCGTGCCCGATGTACGTGACCAATTCGTTAATGCGTTCCAGACGCTCGACATCCATCGACAGGCCGTCCAGAAAAAGACTGGACATCACGTGCCCCCCGACCTGCGCCAGGCTCGGATAAGGGGGGGCCTGCTCGCGTTTTTCGGGATGGGTGTCATCACGAAAACTAGTGCCAATAACCAACACCCGTTCGGCGCCTAAGTGGATCGCCGGGCTGATCGGCGCCAATTGCCGCATGGAGCCGTCGCCGCACCATTCCCACTGGCCCTGCACGTTGATAGATTGCGCCGGAAACACGAGCGGAATGGATGACGATGCCATCAGATGGTCGACGCCGAGGCGTACCGGCAGGGCACGCCGTAGCGAGCGATGCCAGGGATCAATGCTGTGGTTGGATTGGTAAAACGTCAAGTGCTCGCCGCTCGTGAAGCCCGAGGCGGTGATCGCCAGCGAGGTCAGGGCGTTGTATTGCAGATTGGCCTGCAGGCGGTTGAAATCCAGTGTCCGGGTGAGCAAGTCGGCCAAAGGACGGTTGTCCAGCAAGGAACGGGGGCGCTCACGGCCCAGTCCGGAAAACATCCAGCCCAGGGTCAGCAGGCCCAGCCAGCGAACCCCGGTTTTGATCAGGCCCGGTGCGTCGGCTCGATACACCATGTCGGTGCGCAGAGATTCCCATAGGCGTCGGATACGACGGACGGCCAGGTGAGGCCGATCGGCGCGGCAAGCCAAGGCTGCCGCGTTGATGGAGCCGGCGGAGGTACCGCAGATGATGGGAAAGGGATTACGAAAACCCGGGCGGTATTCTGGATCGAGAATGTCCATGATGGCGACCAGCGCGCCTACCTGATAGGCCGCGCGGGCGCCACCGCCCGTCAGCACCAGTCCAGTCGGGGAACTGGGCTGACAGAGAGCTTGCTGACTGCTATTTGACGACGTTCGCATCAACGACGACCAGGGCGGTCATGTTGACGATACGGCGCACGGTGGAGCTGGATGTCAGAATATGCACGGGCGCATTGGCTCCCAGCAAGAACGGCCCCACGGCCACGTTACCGCCGGCCGCCGTCTTGAGCAGGTTGTATGCAATATTCCCGGAATCCACGTTGGGACACACCAACAGGTTGGCGGAACCCTTCAGCGTGGACGACGGCAGGACGCGCATGCGCAGGGCTTCGTCCAACGCGCAATCGCCATGCATTTCACCGTCGATTTCCAGATCCGGCGCGGCCTCGCGCACCAGGGCCAGCGCCTCGCGCATCTTGGTGCCGGAGGACGAGCTGCTGGTACCGAAGTTGGAACGTGACAGCAGGGCGATCTTGGGCGCCAGGTTCAGGCACTTCATTTTTTCTGCGGCTGCAATCGTGATTTCAGCGATTTGTTCAGCCGTCGGATCGTCATTGACATGTGTGTCGACCAACGCGACCACACGCTCATCAAGCAGCACGATATTCATGGCGGCATAGACCTTGGCGCCGGGGCGCTTGCCGATGACTTGATCGATGAAACGCAAGTGCTCGGCATAGGTGCTGACCGTCCCGCAGATCATGCCGTCGACTTCGCCCCGATGCAGCATCATCGCCCCTATCAGGGTCAGGCGGCGACGCATTTCGACGCGCGCCATTTCCTTGCTGATGCCCTGACGACACATCATTTCCCAATAAGTCGTCCAGTACTGGTGGAATCGCTCGTCATATTCGGGGTTGGTGACCTCGACGTCCTCACCCAGGCGCAAACGCAGGCCGAATTTTTCGATGCGGGCGGCCAGCACGGCCGGACGACCCACTAGGATGGGCTTAGCCAGGCCTTCGTCGACCACGACCTGGACGGCTCGCAACACGCGCTCGTCTTCGCCCTCGGTGTAGACCACGCGAGCCTTGCCGCCATCGCGCACCAGACTCTTGGCGGTCGAATACAGGGGCTTCATGAATGCGCCCGAGTGGTACACAAACTGCTGCAATTGCTCGACGTACGCTTCCAGGTCGGCCAGCGGGCGGGTCGCCACACCACCATCCATAGCGGCCTTGGCCACGGCAGGTGCGATGCGGGTAATCAGGCGCGGATCGAAGGGTTTGGGAATCAGGTATTCACGACCGAAGCTGACGTCGTACATGCCATAGGCCGCCGCGACCACTTCGTTTTGCTCTTCTTGGGCGAGTTTGGCAATGGCGTACACGGCCGCCATTTCCATTTCACGCGTAATCGTGGTGGCCCCGACGTCCAGCGCGCCACGGAAGATATACGGGAAGCACAGGACGTTATTGACCTGGTTCGGGTAATCGGAACGGCCAGTCGCCATGATGATGTCATCGCGCACGGCATGCGCATCTTCGGGCATGATTTCCGGGTTGGGGTTGGCCAGCGCCAGAATGACCGGGCGAGCGGCCATGGCCGCTACCATGTCGGGCTTGAGCACACCGCCTGCCGACAGGCCCAGAAACACGTCGGCGCCCTCGATGACCTCGGACAGCTTGCGCAAATCGGTTTTTTGCGCGAAACGCTCTTTGTCGGGGTCCATCAAGGCAACGCGACCCTGATACACCACGCCCTCAAGGTCAGTCACCCAGATGTTTTCGACGGGCACGCCCAGATCGACGATCAGGTCCAGACACGCCAGCGCGGCCGCGCCGGCGCCAGAGGTCACGACTTTGACTTTGTCGAGATCTTTGCCCACAACCTTCAGACCGTTGATAAAGGCGGCCGACACACAGATGGCGGTTCCGTGTTGGTCATCGTGGAATACCGGGATTTTCATGCGTTCGCGCAGTTTGCGCTCAACGATAAAACACTCCGGTGCTTTGATGTCTTCGAGGTTGATCCCGCCAAACGTCGGCTCCAGGCCGGCGATGATTTCGACTAGTTTATCGGGGTCGGTTTCGTTGATTTCGATATCGAATACGTCCAGGCCGGCAAATTTTTTGAACAGGACGGCCTTGCCTTCCATGACGGGCTTGGAAGCCAGCGCGCCGATGTTGCCCAGGCCCAGCACTGCGGTACCGTTGGTAATCACACCAACCAGGTTACCGCGTGCGGTGTAACGCACGGCATTAACGGGGTCGGCGACGATCTCTTCGCACGCCGCCGCGACACCAGGCGAGTAGGCCAAAGCCAGATCTCTCTGGTTGGACAACTGCTTGGTCGGGGTGACGGAGATTTTGCCGGGGCGGCCAGACTCATGATATTCAAGTGCGGCTTTGCGAAAATTGGCATCCATAAGGCAGGGCTACTCGGTTAATCCACGGGAGTGGGGGATTCTAGCTTAGTAGGCAACAATCTTACTCTCCCGTCGCGCGAACCCGCAGCGCAACCGTCAATCCCCATACAAATCCAGGGGATCGAACGCGGTCTTGATGCGTCTTTCCAGCCGGCGGGCCGGCCCGACGGCGTCGGCTGGCACGGGAGGTAATGCCGTCCCCTGGCCAGCGGCTGGCCCTGCCCACGCCTCGCCCGGCGTCAATACCAGCGACTCCACCCAGGCCAGCGACCCACCGTGCCCCAACAGCAAATGCGCCAAGTTGACCTCAGCGGACTCGGCAGGCAGTAATGCATCCAGCCGATAGCGGCAGGGCCAACGGGATGCATTGCGACAAGTCACACTATCCGGCGAGTTCGAGAGCTGAAACAGCGCCGGTACCAAACGCTGCACGGTTGCTGAACGCAGGGGACGCAAATCGGACGCACCAAACGGTCCCAGCCTTTCGGTCGTACCGTCCGACAACAGCACATCGACGCCCACCAGACCGCTCGCGGCCGTCCTGCCAGGCACCCAACCATGAGCATGCGCCAGCCAGGCCGCCAGGGTCAATTCGGCAGGCGCGCCGCGGAACTGAGACAAGCCGGCGTCGGCGAGATCGCCTAATCGGCATCCGGGCTGCGCAAGCCACTGACCGGCGTCGGACTCGGACGTCAGCGTGTTCAACAATGATGGATCGACGTATAGCACCGGGGAGCCGTCTTGCGTGTCAAGAACAGGATCCAACGGAGCGGGATCAGCAGAAGGGGAGTCAGCAGAGGCGGGATCTTCGGGTGTGAGATCAGTAAACGCGGGAGCGGTGCGTGCGGGATCGACAAATATAGGACCCGGGACCGTAGATGCGAGCGCGGCGCCGGCGTCATCAAGGCCGTCCAGTAACAATGTCACGCCATACTCGGCGCACAGCGCTCGTGCATGGCGTACATCATCGAGCCAGGCCGGTACCAGCCGGAGACGGCACGCCGATTCATTCCCCAGGCTCTGCACCCGCCCCTGCACCCCGCGCGCCAGACGCTCGCGAAAGGCTTGCCAGGGCGTCAGCGGCGTTTGCCGGCCAAACAAAAATGCGCGCCGCGATGGCTGCATCTACAATTCCTTTTTCGTTACGAGAACTACCATGTCGCGCCTTGCATCACGCGTCCAACAATTCCTCACCTTTCACGCCGTCGAGGTCTTTAAAGAAGCCCAGGCGCTGCAAGCCATGGGAAAAGACATCATCAGCCTCGGGATTGGTGAACCGGACTTTACCGCGCCCCCACAAGTCGTGGAAGCCCTGGAGCGTGCGGCACAAGCCGGCCTGAGCGGATACAGTGCCCCGGCCGGTCTGGCCGCGTTGCGCGAGGCCATTGCCCAATTCTACGCAACGGAATTCGGCGCCAAGGTCGACCCCGCGCGCATCATTGTCACCGCCGGGGCCTCGGGCGCATTGTCGCTCGCCTGCGCAGCATTGGTCGACACCGGGGCGGAAGTCCTCATGCCTGACCCCTCGTATCCGGCCAACAGCAATTTCATTCTGGCCGCGGGTGGTCGCCCGCGCCTGATCCCCAGTACCGCGGAAAAGCGGTTCCAGTTATCGGCACAAGACGTGCGAGACCATTGGACACCCGAGACACGCGGCGTCCTGGTGGCCTCGCCCAGCAATCCCACCGGCACCAGCATCGCGCGCGATGAGTTGGCCGATTTGCTGCACGCCGTACGCGAACGCCAGGGTTTTGCCATCGTCGATGAGATTTATCTGGGGCTCAGCTATGAAAACCAGGCGCGTTCTGCCTTGACGCTGGACGATGACATCATCGTCATCAACAGTTTCTCAAAGTACTTTCACATGACGGGATGGCGCCTGGGCTGGATGATCGTTCCCGAGCGCCTGGCCGGACCCATCGAAAAAATGGCCGCCAGTCTGGCGATTTGCGCACCAACACTGGCACAGCACGCCGCCGTGGCGTGCTTTGCGCCCGACACACTCAAGATTTACGAACATCGTCGCGAGGCGTTCAAACAGCGTCGCGACTATCTGCTGCCCGAATTCGAGCGCATGGGGCTGCATGTCCCCGTCAAACCCGACGGCGCGTTCTACATCTATGCAGATATTGCCGCGCAAGGTGTCGATAGCGTGATCTTCGCAAAGCGATTGCTGCACGAGGCCGGCGTCGCGGCGGTCCCCGGACTGGACTTCGGTCCGGCTCACGGCAACCACACGATGCGATTCTCGTACGCTACCGGACTGGACCGTTTGCAGGAAGCCGTGCGCCGCATCGGCACCGTGCTCTGAAACGCAGGGAAAACGCGTAAAAAGTGCTCGCTTTGAATCTGGTGCAAACCAGATTCAAAGCGCGTGATCAATCACGCGCCAGGGCAATACCGGCCGCCAACGCCAGCCGGCGACGTTCTGCCTGCACCTTGGCACCATAGCCGCCATCACTGGGGCCGGTCGCGCCGACATAGCAGGCCAGACCAGCGTCGACCGAACCACGTCGCGTGATGCAGTCTTTCAAAATGGTACTGCCGACCCGGATATTCGACGTAGGATCAAGCGCAGTCGCGCCCTCACCCAGTTTCTCGAATTTGTCCTTGTGCACACGCGTCATGACCTGCATCAGGCCCTGAGCCCCTACGGAGCTTTCCGCAAAGGGGTTGTAGCGAGACTCGATCGCGATCACCGCCAACAGCAGCAGCGGATCCAGCTCTTTTTCGCGCGCCACCTTGTAGGTGGTATTGATCAAAACACCTGTCGCGTCATACGCCACGCGGTACTTGCGCGAGATATAGTTGCGCAATGCCTCCGCCTGCGGACTGGACACCGTATTACGTGCCACCTTTTTGGATGGAGCCGGGGGAAAATCCGTGCGTAGCGGACCCAGAAAACCAGTGGCGTTACTGGACGGCGCAGCAGGAATCGCCATGACAATCGCCGAAGGGGTGTCATAGACAAGGGGATCGCCACTGGCATCGACAAGCGAGCCGGACGGCATGGATGTAGGCGCTAGGGCGGTCAACAAGGCTTTGTGCACCTGCAAGGCCTGGTCGCGCAAACCGGGCACAGCAAGACTCATACTGACAGTCACAATGACCGCAATACCCAAATAGGTACAGCAGATACGCAACCATTCAGCAATACGGTGGTGCACTCCTTGGGCCGGCTGATGAAAGATGCCGGCCACTGACGCATCGGGCATGAAGGCCTCCCGCGTAAAGAGAAGAACGTTGGATGTTAACCTCTGTTTACGCTCGAAAATGTAACGAATTGACCTGGATCTGTAGTGAAATACCGCGACTTGAGAGACTTTTTACGGCAATTAGAGCAACGGGGCGAACTCAAACGCATCGCCACGCGGGTCTCGACGCACCTCGAAATGACCGAGATCGCCGACCGTGTCCTGCGTGCCGAGGGCCCCGCCCTGCTGTTCGAAAACGCCACGCACCATGGCGCGCCCGCCGGCATGCCCGTGCTGGCCAACCTGTTTGGCACGCCCAAGCGTGTTGCCTGGGGAATGGGTGCCGAAGACGTCAGCGCGCTCCGTGAAACTGGGGAACTACTGGCCTCGCTGCGCGAACCCGAGGCACCGCGCAATCTGCGCGACGCCTTCGGGAAAATCTCCATGCTGAAATCCGCGCTCTGGGACATGGCCCCCAAGCGCATACGCAGCCCCGCCTGCCAGGAGATCGTCTGGGAAGGCAACGATGTCGATCTGAGCCGACTGCCCATCCAGACCTGCTGGCCCGGTGACGTCGCGCCCCTCTTGACGTGGGGCCTGGTCATCACGCGCGGCCCTCATGCCCGCCGCCAGAATCTGGGGATTTATCGCCAACAGCCGATTGCGCCCAACAAGCTGATCATGCGCTGGCTGTCGCATCGTGGCGGCGCGCTCGATTTTCGCGAACATGCACGCGCCTATCCGGGCACACCGTTTCCAGTTGCCGTGGCGCTGGGCACCGATCCCGCCACCATTCTGGGAGCCGTCACACCCGTCCCCGACAGTCTGTCCGAATACCAGTTTGCCGGCTTGTTGCGAGGCTCTCGCACCGAAGTCGCCCAGGCCCTGGGCAGCGAGCTTTCCGTGCCCGCCTGGGCCGAGATCGTGCTCGAAGGCCATCTGCTCCCCACGACCGATCCGCGCGCGGTCGCGCCGACTGTCCCCGAAGGGGTCACGCCCCCGCCGCAGACCGGCTACGAAATGGCCCTCGAAGGCCCCTACGGCGACCACACGGGTTATTACAACGAACAGGATTGGTTTCCCGTCTTTACAGTGGATCGCATCACCCTGCGCCGCAACCCGGTCTATCACTCGACCTACACGGGCAAGCCGCCCGATGAACCGGCGGTACTGGGAGTCGCGCTCAACGAGGTGTTCGTGCCGCTCTTGCGTCGTCAATTACCCGAGATCGTGGATTTCTATCTGCCGCCCGAGGGCTGCAGTTACCGAATGGCAGTAGTGTCGATCCGCAAACAATACGCGGGCCATGCCAAGCGGGTGATGTTCGGCGTATGGAGTATCTTGCGCCAGTTCATGTACACGAAATTCATCGTCGTCGTGGACGAAGACATCGACGCCCGGGACTGGAAAGAAGTCATCTGGGCCATCACTACGCGCATGGATCCGGTGCGCGACACCGTCATGGTGGAACGCACCCCGATTGATTACCTGGATTTCGCCTCGCCGGTATCCGGCCTGGGCGGCAAGATGGGGCTGGACGCGACCAACAAATGGCCAGGTGAAACCGACCGCGAATGGGGTCGCCCCATCACCATGGACGCAGACGTCAAACAACGCGTGGATGCGATGTGGGGAGAACTGGGGCTGTAGTGGCCTGATTGACAACGGCCTGCTTTATAAGGGCCTACTTTAGTGCCACTAGGCGTCGCGGTCGGCGTGGGCCCCGGCCTCAAGCTTGCTGCCGCGCCAAGCCTTGAAGGCCTGCCAACCCAGTAAGGCGCCGCCTGCCAATTTGAACAAGCCCGCACGTTTACCGCGCCCCATGATCAAGGCGGATAACGTAGAGCTGACAAAAGGATAGCGCCGCGCCAGCGTAAAGCCTTGCCACATCAGACGCGACACATTGCCTTTGGCCAGGCTCGGCAGCCAGCGCTTGAGCAAACTGCCCGGCCGGACCGAGCGACTCGCCGCGGCGATATCTTGTGCCAGGGACTCTCGCTCTAAGGCTGCACGCGCGCGCAGCAATTCAATACGGACAGCGCGATCCATGGCGGTCGGAGATTTTGCCATCGTTTAGCTCCGCCCTCGTCGAGAGGTCACGCGACGAGCCTGCAACTCGCGTTCGTCTTGTGCTTCTTGTTCGGCTTTTTCGGCCTGCTCGGCGTGATCCGCCTCGGCCTGAGCAGCCCGCACACGGTCCAGCAGATCGGCATCGCGGCCCAGTTCTTCAATAGTGGCCGAAAACGGCGTGGCACCGAACAACAGCTCGCGGCGTATCAGCCATAACAGCACGATGCCGATCAGGGCATACACCCCCGCCAGCAGGCCCAGCGCCACATAACGGTCCTCGGTGGGCCAAAACGCCACCGCGATCGTGACCGTGAACACCAACACGGCCAAGGTCACAAAGAGCAAGGAGGCAAACGCCATACCCAGCAACTTGATCAGCCGCGTTTTTTCTTCGGCGGCCTCAAGAGAGAGTAATTCCAGACGCGTGCGCAGCAACCCAAGCAGGGTGCTCCCTACGCCAGAAATAGAGGTACGCAATCCCATAAATAGACAAGACCAGGCCAGCCGATCAAGGCCGGCCCATGTCTTTAACGGCGAGCGATCAACAGGCCGAGCAACAGGCCCGCCATACCGGCGGCGCCAATCGCCTGCCAGGGATTGTCGTGCACGTAATCATCGGTGGCACGCGCCGCCTTGCGACCACGTTCCAGCACGGCGTCTTGCGCATCGTATAGGGCTTCGCGGGTACGTTTGAGCGACACCATCGCCCGATCACGCAACTCGGATGCTTTGTCGCCAGAACTGGAGGCGGCCTCGCGCAGCAGGTCTTCTGCATCGCTCAGGCTGCTTTTCACGCTGTCGATGAGTTTTTCTTTAGCGGCTTCGTCTGAACGTCGTGTAGTCATAAAAGCTCCTCTGAGTATGTCGCGATGAGTTCATCATACCAGCCTGCCAGCGCGCTCGCTGCAAGACAAATATGACGTCCAACCTTCCACCTTGTACATAGGGGCACCCTCGCCAATCACAAGCCCCCCTTCAATCTTGCGCTATCTGACCTGCGTAATTTCCACGGCAGACTTCACGCCACTCTGGTCAATGTCCTGGCGCATCACCAGGCTCACGTCCGGGCAATACCAGTCGGTTACCGTCGTCTTCATACCGGGAATGGGTAGTGTCAATCCCTTGAATGTGGCCATCGTGGGATCGGTATCACGGCTATAACGAATCGGCCAGCACGATTGGCGCCCCAATGCCGTATCCAGCGAGGCCTTTGCGCCGACGGTTTTCTCGCCGATGCGCACCACGGTACTGGGCTGCCCGCCTACGGGCGCCTCTTTACCGATATTGAGCCGATAGGTGGCGCCGGGCATGCGTTGCCCCTGCCCCGTGATCTGCCGGTCGTAGGCAAACAACCCCAGCATCCGTAAATCAAATTGCCCCTCGGACCGCGGCTGCTCGCCCGCCTGGGCATATCGCACAAAGGTGGCTTGCCCTTGCTTGATCGTCATCAGATAATCGAGCTTGGACTGGCTGGCCGGCAAACCGGCATAGCTGAACATGGCCGTCCCCTGTACCCGCGCGCGGCAGTTTGCCGAGTCCGTCTTGGAGACCTCTGTAAACCCCAGATCGGCCCCCAGCTTGAGATTGCCCGATCCGGTGAGCTGTACGGCGCCCCCGTCATGCATAAAGCGGGCATCGCATACCCCGGCCATCGCGGCCGGCGTGACCAGACTGGCGCATCCCGCCAAGACCCAAAAAGAAAAATTTCGTGTCACTACGCAAGACTCCAGGAAACGCAAAAAAAAGTCGTGGCACCAATACCAGACGGATTGATGCTACACCGTTTACGCATGTTTCACGTTTCAAGCCGTGTGTAATTCAGGCGGTATGCAATGCAGCAAGACGACGAACTTCCGGCATGCACGAGCCGCAACCCGTGCCACACCCCAATTTGGCCGTGAGGCCCTCGGCATCCAGGCCGGATTGCGTGCCCGCCAGGATCTCCTGCTCCGTCACACCGACGCAGGCGCACACCGTACGCGAACGCGGCACCGCCTGGTTACGTCCCATCAGCAGCATGGCCACGCTGGCCGGTGCCGCGCCTCCTTCGGCCCAGGCCAGCAAGCCATCATGGGCGCGCACATCGCCCGCCAGCAAAAATGCCGTCGGCAGGCCATCCTGCAACCGCACCCGTCGCAGGACGCCACGCGACGGGTCGTCAAATGCCGCGTCGGGCTTCTCCAGTCCCAGCGCCTGGGCCAGGGCATCCAGCACATGGTCGGGCGGCGGCGAATCGGCTGCCAAACGCAATCGAACCCCCGGTCCGACGGCGCAGGGCAGCACCACGGCATAATCGAAACGACGCAACCAGGGCGCCAATTGCGCTCGCAACACCGATGGGTCTCCCGCCAGCCATCCCATGACCTGCCATGGCAAATGCGCGGGCGCGATGGCCACCGCCGCATGCTTGAGCTCGGGCTGGCGAGATACGGGATCGCGAGCGGGATTCGTCAATGCATTCACGCCCAGGCCGGCCATAAAGGCACTGCCCCAGTGCATCGGCAAGAAAACATGGCCTGGTCTGAGCGCATCGTCGGCACGCACCGGCAACACCATCGAACCGCGACGCGACTTCACGCGCGCCAGGCTACCTGCTTGCAACTTGGCGCGCTCCAGGTCAATCGGATGCAGCGATAACCAGGGCTCCTCGACATGCCGCGTCAGCGCCGCGGACAAGCCTGTTCGCGTCATGGTGTGCCAGTGATCGCGTAATCGGCCCGTCGTTAATCGCAAAGGGAAAGGCGCCGACACTGCCTCGGCGACGGGCATATAGCCCGTATCGTAAAAGCGCGCGCGTCCATCCGCTGTCGCAAACTGCCCATCGGTGTACAAACGCGCCGTCGATACGCCATCGCGATACGGCCACTGCACGGGTCCCGTGCGATCCAGCAAGGCGTAGTCCACCGCGCTGTAATCCAGATCGCGCCCTGCCGTCGTACGCGCATGCTCGGCAAACACCGCGCTTTCATCGGCATAATCGAACAAAGCTCCCTTACCGGGCGCGATCAATCGCGCCAAACGTTGCGCCACCCCCACGGCCAATTGCCAATCCGGCCGGGCATCACCGGGCGGCGGCACGGCGCTGCGCACGCGACTGATACGACGCTCGGAATTCGTCAACGTGCCGGATTTTTCCGGCCAGGTCGCCGCAGGCAGCACCAGATCAGCATAGGCCAGCGTTTCAGTGCCCGCATAGGCCTCCTGAACGATCACGAACTCGGCCCTTTGCAGCGCCGCGCGCACCTTGGCTTGATCAGGCAGTGACTGGGCTGGATTGGTGGCCGCGATCCACAGCACCTTGATCTGCCCGTCGAGTACCGCGTCGAACATTTCCAATGCGGGCTTGCCGGCCGTCTCGGGTAATTGGTCTACGCCCCACAACGCGGCGACCTCCTGGCGATGCGCCGATATACCCGGGTCTCGATGACCTGGCAGCAACGTCGCCATCCCGCCGGCCTCTCGCCCTCCCATGGCATTGGGTTGCCCCGTCAGGGAAAATGGGCCCGCCCCCGGACGGCCAATCTGCCCCGTCGCCAGATGCAGATTGATTAACGCGCCGTTTTTGGCCGTGCCGCTACTGGATTGATTCAGTCCCATCGTATACAGCGACAGCGCCGCACCCGCCTGACCAAACCAGCGCGCCGCCAGCGCGATATCGGCCGCGGGCACGCCGCACACGTCCTGTGCTGCCCGCGGCGTGAACTCCTGCACGCGGGATTTCAGGGCATCAAAACCTGCCGTGTGCGCGGCGATATACGCCGCATCAATCAACCCGTCCCACACCATGACATTCAACATGGCATGGAACAGCGCGACATCCGTGCCTGGCACGATAGGTAAATGCAGATCGGCCAGCGCCGTGGTATCGGTGCGACGTGGATCGATCACGATGATCTTCATCTCTGGGCGCGCAGCCTTGGCGACCTCGAGCCGGCGAAACAGCACCGGGTGGGCATAGGCCATATTGGAACCCGCAATCAGCACCGTGTCGGCCAACTCCAGGTCGTCATAGCAGGCAGGCGGCGCATCAGCGCCCAGCGTCAATTTGTAGCCCGAGACCGCGCTGGACATGCATAAACGTGAGTTGGTATCGATGTTGTTCGTACCGACCAATGCGCGCGCCAACTTATTGAAAACCGCGTAGTCCTCGGTGAGCAATTGACCCGACAGATAAAACCCCACCGAGTCGGGCCCGTACAACTGAATGGCAGTCGCCAGCTTGCCTGCCGCGAGATCCAGGGCATCCGACAATGGGACCGGCGAGCGCTCGCGACCGCGCTCGGGGCGCCATTGCGCACGCAGCACGCGGGCCTCGTCACGCCGAACGGTATCGGCCAGCATCAGGCCCTTGCTGCACAGTTTTCCGCGATTCGCCGGGTGATCGGGATCTCCCTCGACACGCAACACGCGCGCGTCCTGCGCCGTCACACGTACCCCACAACCCGTGCCGCAATAGCAGCAAACCGAACTCACGGTGCGCTCGCCCGTCGCCCCCGCGCGCGTCCCCAGATGCAGCGACACCGTATCCATGCGCCTCAGTCCTCGTCCAGCGCGAGAGAAATCGCACCGCCATCGATCTTGATCGGCAAGGTCTGTACACAGCCCTCATCAGGCGCCTGGGCCTGACCACTGGTCAGGTCCAGCACCCATCCATGCAGAGGGCAAGCCACCGAATGGCCATGCACCAGGCCCGCCGATAACGGGCCTCCCTTATGCGGGCACCGATCGACCACAGCAAAAACCTGATCGTCACTCGTGCGAAAAATCGCCACGTTCTCTTGGCCGGGCCGCTGGACGACGCGTGCGCCCAACGGAGGGATGTCATTAATATGGCAAATGCTGCGCCATTGGCAGGTAGCGGCTTGCGACATGATGTCAGTCATCCAGGAAAAAGTTAGACAGTCAGCGACTGGAATTCGCGTGCGGCAGGCTGAGTCTCACGCCGCTCTTCCCAAGGATCCTTCTCGAAGGAAATGGCGAATTTCAAGCGCGAGTAGAGTTCCGCACGATTGGCCGCGTCTTCGACCACGCGAGCCTTCGCGTGCTCCAGGCCCACGCGCGCCAGGTAGTGCACGGTACGCTCTAGATAGAACGCTTCCTCGCGATACAGCTGCAAAAATGCGCCGCTATATTCCAGGACTTCTTCGGCCGTTTTGACCTTGACGAAAAATTGCGCCACCTCGGTCTTGATGCCCCCATTGCCTCCTACGTAGAGCTCCCAACCGGAGTCCACGGCGATGATGCCGACGTCCTTGATACCAGACTCGGCGCAATTACGCGGACATCCGGAGACCGCCAGTTTGACCTTGTGCGGACTCCACATGCCTACCAGGTCTTTTTCCAGCGCAATGCCCATGCCAGTGGAGTCTTGCGTGCCGAAACGGCAAAATTCGCTGCCCACGCACGTTTTCACGGTACGTAAACTCTTGCCGTACGCGTGGCCAGAAGGCATGTCGAGGTCGGCCCAGACCTTGGGCAGGTCCTCTTTTTTCACGCCCAGCAAGTCGATGCGTTGACCGCCCGTGACCTTGACCATCGGGATCGAATATTTGTCGGCGACGTCGGCAATGCGCCGCAGTTCGGACGGGTTGGTCACCCCGCCCCACATGCGTGGCACCACCGAATACGTGCCATCTTTCTGGATGTTGGCGTGCATACGTTCGTTGGCCAATCGCGACTGACTATCGTCGCGGGCCTCGCCGGGCCAGGTGGACAACAAGTAGTAGTTCAGCGCCGGGCGGCATGTCGTGCAGCCATCGGGCGTACGCCAATCCATGAAATGCATGGCGTTGGGAATCGTCACGAGATGATGGTCGCGGATGGCTTTGCGTATCTCGCCGTGGGTCAAATCCGTGCAACCGCAAATGGGCTTGGCGGATTTGGGTTTGACGTCGGCCGCGCCACCCACGCAATTGATCAGGATCTGCTCGACCAACCCCGTGCACGACCCGCAAGAACTGGCCGCTTTGGTGTGCTTTTTCACCTCATCCACTGTAAACAGACCTTTGTCACGGATCGCCTTGACGATAGTGCCCTTGCATACGCCATTGCAGCCGCAGACTTCCGCCGTATCGGCCATGCCGATCGCACGGTTTTCGCCGGAATGACCCGTATCGCCACCGATCGCGCTCTCTCCAAACATCAGTTGATCGCGCATCGACTCCAGTTGCTTGCCTTCGCGTATCAACCGGAAATACCACGCGCCGTCGGCCGTGTCGCCGTATAGGCAGGCCCCGACGAGCTTGTCGTCTTTCAGCACCAATTTCTTGTAGACGCCGCCCACAGGATCGGCCAGGGTGATTTCTTCCGTCCCCTGGCCACCCAAAAAATCTCCCGCCGAGAACACATCGATCCCGGTGACTTTCAGTTTGGTCGAGGTCACGCTGCCTTCGTATCGGCCAATGCCATACAACGCCAGATGGTTGGCCGCGACTTTGGCCTGCTCGAACAAGGGTGCCACCAGACCATAGGCCGTGCCGCGATGGCTGACGCACTCGCCCACCGCATAAATCAAAGGGTCATAGGTTTGCAGGGTGTCGCTGACCACGACGCCACGATTCACATACAGCCCGCAACTCTCGGCCAGCTCGGTGTTAGGACGGATACCGACGGCCATCACCACCAGATCCGACTCAATCTCTTCACCGTTGGCAAAGCGCACGGCGCGCACACGACCGTCGTCACTGCCGAGCAGGGCTTCGGTCTGGCGCGGCATCAAGAATTTCAAACCACGAGACTCCAGACTCCGCTGCAACAGCAAAGCCGCCTGCGGATCCAACTGACGATCCAGCAAGCCTGGTCCCAAGTGCACCACCGACACATCCATACCGCGCGCGGCCAGACCGCTGGCCGCCTCCAGGCCTAGCAACCCGCCGCCGATCACCACCGCGCGCTTATGTGTGCGGGCGGCTTCGATCATCAAGTTGACATCACGGATATCGCGAAACGTCACCACGCCCTCCAGATCCTTTCCGGGCACGGGCAAGATGAACGGATTCGAGCCCGTCGCCAGCAACAGGCGATCGTAGGGCACCTCGCTGCCGTCTTCTCCAATCACGATGCGGCGCGCGCGATTGATGCGTTCAACCTTGCAGTTCATGCGCAGATCGATCCCATTGGATTGGTACCAGTCCACATCATTGAGTACGATATCTTTCAAGGTCTGCTCACCCGTCAATACCGGCGAGAGCAGAATGCGGTTGTAATTGGGATACGGCTCGGAGCCGAACACCGTGATGTCGTACAGATCAGGGGCAATTTTCAGCAGTTCTTCCAGCGTACGTACGCCGGCCATTCCATTGCCCACCATCACCAGTTTCAGTTTCTTTTCCATGATGTCTCTCGTGTTACTCGTATTGCGTCGTTGCTTGTTTTGCGTTGCGGCCTCAACCGCTGGCGATTTCGAGGGTTTCGTCAGGCTCGCTTACGCTCGCCACCACGGTGGACTTGTGTGACAAAGTCGGATTGCCGTAGCGGCGATGCAGAAAATCCACCACCGCGGTACGGCAAGCCAGATACGCCGGATCACCCGACAGGGCCACGCGATCACGCGGGCGCGCGAGCGGCACCGTCAAGACCTCGCCGATCGTGGCTGCCGGTCCATTCGTCAACATGACAATACGATCGGACAGCAGGACTGCCTCGTCGACATCGTGCGTCACCATGATGGTGGTGCTGCGCGTGGCCGCCACGATCTTCTGCAACTCGTCCTGTAAATGGGCGCGGGTCAAGGCATCCAGCGCGCCAAAAGGCTCATCCATCAACAAGACTTTTGGCTCAATGGCCAACGCGCGGGCAATGCCCACGCGCTGCTTCATCCCCCCCGATATTTCGCCAGGCAATTTGGCTTGCGCATGCGCCAGGCCCACTAGTTCCAGGGCGGCATGGGTGCGTTGCGCGAGCTGAGCTTTGGTTTCGATCGCGCCGAAGACACGCTGCACCGCCAGATGCACGTTTTGAAAACAGGTCAGCCATGGCAACAACGAATGATTCTGGAACACGACCGCGCGATCCGGGCCAGGCCCGGCGATTTCGCGCTCGGCACACAGCAACACGCCTGATGTCGGCCGCGTCAGACCCGCAACTAGATTCAACAGCGTGGATTTACCGCAGCCCGAATGGCCAATCAGGGAAATAAACTCGCCTTGCGCCACAGTCAGATTGACATCGCGTAGCGCGACGAACGTCCCACGAGACGTCACAAAAGTCTGGCCGACGTTTTCGATACGCACAAACTTTTCCATCATGTCACTCCTCGGTGTAAGCAAAACGACGCGCCAGCCGCACCAACGCGGTCTCCAGCAGCAACCCGACAATGCCGATCACGAAAATGGCGATGACGATGTGTTCGACCTTCAGGTTGTTCCACTCGTCCCATAACCAAAAGCCAATCCCCGTGCCGCCTGTCAACATTTCGGCGGCCACGATCACCAACCAGGCCGTGCCAATCGATAGACGCACGCCGGTCAAGATGTGCGGCAACACCGACGGCAGCAGAACTTTGGTCACCACCTGCCATTCCGACAGATTCAACACGCGCGCGACGTTCAAGTAGTCCTGAGGAACACGTGCCACGCCCGCCGCGGTGTTGATCACCATGGGCCAGATCGAACAGATAAAAATCGCCCAGATCGCGGCGGGATTTGCCCCTTTGAACAACAACAACCCCAGCGGCAACCACGCCAATGGCGATACGGGTCTCAACAGACTGACAATCGGCGAAAACATGGCGCTGGCCGCCGCGTAGCGTCCCATCACGAATCCCGCGGGAATCCCCACCAGCGCCGCCAGGCCAAAGCCAATCGCGACGCGCTGCAACGACGCCAATACGTTCCAACCGATGCCTTGATCGTTGGGACCGTTGTCATAGAACGGATCCGCAAACAGGTCCCGCGCGGCATCCCAGGTCACACCGGGTGTGGGAATCTCCGGGATCGACATGGCAATGGCCTGCCAGATCAGCACTAGCAACGCGAAACCCGCCAGCGGTCCAACCGCCACACGCAACAGACGCTCCATCGCCGCACGCCAGGCGATCTGGCGAGACGACATCTCGGTGGCCAAAGTCGTCGACATCACATGCCCCTTATCAAGCTTTGATCTGGAAACTATCGGCGTAAGCCACCGGATTGCTGCCATCCCATCGCACACCGTCCATCAAGACAGACACGCGCGACTCGCTATCGGGCAGCGACGCCCCCGAGGCCGTCGCGGCTTGCTTATACACATCGATGCGATTGATCGCCTGCGCCACCGTTTGATAGTCCGGATGCGCCTTTAGCAAACCCCAGCGCTTGTGCTGCGTCAGGAACCACATGCCATCGCTCAGATAGGGAAAGGACGCCTCACCGTCGCCGTAAAAGCGCATCGCATGCGCGTCATCCCACGTCTTGCCCAGGCCATTGGTATATCGACCCAGCATGCGATCAACGATGGCATCGACAGCCGTATTGACATAGGACTTTGCCGCAATCGTTTCGGCCGTCTTGCGACGATTGTCAGGGGAAGCATCAATCCACTTTCCCGCCTCGATCACGGCGGCCGTCACGGCGCGAGCGGTATTTGGATTCGTGCTGACAAACGCTGATGTCGTGCCCAACACTTTCTCGGGATGATCGGCCCAGATCTGCTGCGTCGTCGCCGCCGTAAAACCGATGCGATCCATGATGGCGCGTGCGCCCCAAGGCTCGCCCACACAAAAGCCATCCATATTGCCCACGCGCATATTGGCCACCATCTGCGGAGGCGGCACCGTGATCGCACGCGCATCCTGCATCGGATTAATTCCATTGGCCGCCAGCCAGTAGTACAGCCACATGGCATGCGTGCCCGTGGGAAACGTCTGCGCGTAGGTATAGGTGCGCTTGTCGGTCTGCATCAGCTGTCGCAGCGACTCGCCATCTGTCACCCCCGCCTCGTGAAGTTTGGATGACAGCGTGATGCCCTGGCCGTTCTGGCTCAGGCTCATCAGGACCGCCATCTCTTTCTTTGGACCGCCAATGCCCAGATGCACGCCATACACCAAGCCATACAGCACGTGTGCGAAATCCAATTCACCATTGATCAGTTTGTCGCGCACGCCCGCCCATGAGGCTTCTTTGGTGGGAACAATCTTCACGCCGTACTTTTGATCAATACCCAATACCGACGCCATCACCACAGACGCGCAATCCGTCAGGGGGATAAAGCCAATGCGCACCTCGGTTTTCTCGGGTGCGTCCGTACCAGCCGCCCACGCCCCCGCCCGCACCAATGGGTCGACCATGTTCAGCAGCCCCGCACCCGCCACGGCCTTGGCCGTATTGCCCAACCATTTGCGACGCTGCGCATTCGCAGCGCCTACCTGCTCAATGGGGGCGGTAGCCAGATCAATCTTGCGGGGCATGCCGGTCATTGGGGACTCCAAAAAAAAGCGTCCTGCACCCGCAGGTAACCACCTGACGGGATGTGCAGAACGCCATTGTTCATATTGAGTCGCCGCGCGACAGACCAGCGGAAGGTCTCGCGCCAACGATCGGAGACCGCCATTGGCCTCCAGGCATCAAGAAGCAAACATCATGCCAACTGCGGTTTTCGCGAGCAGGCTTCGAGCATGGACTCGCTCATGCACCACACTGGCGCATAAACCGCAGCGCAACTCACCGTTTCCGTGCCCACCGCCCCATCTGTGGGCAAACACACGCGTCGACCGCAGTGCCTTTACCCGACTGGGGTGTTTTCGACGCGCGTAGAACGCACCGACTGGACAACGGTCACCTGATGGCACGGATCTTGCATCTATCCGGATGAACAGGAGTCATCATGCTTAAGGTCATGCTTCTCACCGACGGAGACGGGCGCACCGCGTCCTTGCGAGAAACGCTGGCGGCGGCCGGCGTGCGCGTCGTCGCCGAGCGTCCCGCGGGCATGGATCTGGCCGAGACCATTAATCAACTTGAACCCGATGTGGTGCTCATTGACGCCGATGCCCCGGCCCGAGATACGCTGGAAGACGTCTGTGTCGCCAGCGAATACAGCGCGCGACCCGTTGTCATGTTTACCGATGACGGCAACCGTGAGACGATCCGTGCCGCCTTGAAAGCCGGCGTGGCCGCCTATGTGGTGGGCGCCGTGCCCCCCGAACGCATCCAACTGCTATTGACTGTGGCCATCGAACGCGGTGCGGTCGAACGCGCGCGCCGCAGCGAACTGGCCGACGCGCGCCTGCGGCTGGCGGATCGCCAATCCATCGAGCGTGCCAAGGGATTGCTGATGGAGTTACGCGGCGTTTCCGAAGAACAAGCGCACCGGCTGCTGCGTGAACGCGCCATGCAAAGCCAACGGCGTCTGGGCGATGTGGCGCGCGAAGTCGTCGACATGGCGCAATGGCTGGGCGGCAAGCCGGGAGGCGTCGCTTAATCACTTGTCGTTATATCAATCCAATAAATCAAAAGTTGTAGAGATGTAATGCTGTCCCTATGATCGTTGATGTATGCGGGTACGTCCCGCCAGGCTGATCACTTCATGAAGCTTTTCCCCTTATTTGCTGACTTGCAGGGTCGACGCGTACTGGTCGTCGGCGGCGGAGACGTCGCCGAACGCAAGGTTCAAGTGCTGCTTGAAGCCTCGGCCGAGGTGCAGGTCGGCGCACCCGAGCTGACGCCCGCGTTGGCGCAGTGGGCCGCACAAGGCCGCATCCATGTCCTGGCGGGCGCGTTTCAGCCGGAATGGCTGGATGACGCCTGGCTGGTCGTCGCGGCCACCGATGACCGGGCAGTCAATGCCGCAGTCTCCGAAGCGGCACAAGCTCGTCGCATTTTCAGTAATGTGGTCGATGATGCTGAGCTATCGTCGTTTCAAGTGCCCTCCATCGTCGATCGCTCACCCCTGATCGTGGCGATTTCGTCATCGGGCGTCGCGCCAGTGCTGGCGCGACGAATGCGCGAGCGAATTGAATCCCTCTTTGATCATTCATTGGGATCTTTGGCCGCACTCGCCGCGCGTTACCGCCCTCGCATCCGCGAGCGTCGGCCAGACCTGAAACAGCGTCGTCATTTTTACGACTGGCTGCTCGATGGCCCTGTGGCGAGTTTGCTGCGCCAACAGCAACCCGCCGAAGCCGAACGCGTATTGAAAACCGAACTCGACGCCCCGCAAGCCACCAGCCGTGGCAGTGTGGTGCTAGTGGGTGCCGGGCCAGGCGATCCCGGGTTGCTGACACTGAAAGCCTTGCGCGCATTGAATGAGGCCGACATCATCCTGTACGACCGACTGGTCAGCTCCGCCGTGCTGGCGCTGGCCCGCCGCGATGCCGACCGCGTCTCCGTGGGCAAACTTCCGGGCGAAGACCACAACGCCACCCAGGCGCGCATTCACGCCTTGCTGATCGAACACGCTCAAGCGGGTCGCCGCGTGGTGCGCCTCAAAGGCGGCGACGCGTTTATTTTTGGCCGTGGCGGCGAAGAACTCGAGTATCTGCGCGCGCACCGTGTGCCCTACGAAGTCGTGCCCGGCATTACGGCCGCCCTGGCCTGTGCCGCCTATGCGGGTATCCCACTGACCCATCGCGATCATGCGCAATCCGTGCGTCTGGTCACCGCGCATTGCCGCGAAGACGAAGACACGCTCGACTGGGCCGGATTGGCGCGCGAGCATCAAACACTGGCGTTCTATATGGGGGTGGGGCAACTGGAAACCCTATCCCACCGCCTGATCAGCCATGGCCGCGCGGGCGATACCCCCTTTGCCCTGATCGAGAACGGCAGCCGTCCCGAACAGCGCGTCGTGGCCGGCCAACTGGCCGAACTTGCCGCGGTGGCGCGCAGCCACGAGGTGCGTTCTCCGGCCCTGTTGATCGTGGGCGAAGTCGCCGGCCTCGCTCGGCAACTCCACTGGTTTGGCCGCTACGAACAAGGCCAGCGTGAGGCGCTCGCCGCCTGAGGGTGACGTGCTGAGGGCGACGCGCCGACGGTGATGAGCTGAGACACTGGGCCGAGGCCAGGCTGACAAACGGGTGCTTTCTGGCGCAGACGCGACATCGGGCACCCGCCCTCCTTTACTGCCTGCGCAGCCCTACTCGGTTTTTTGCTTCGTGCCGAAGATGCGGTCGCCAGCATCGCCCAAGCCGGGAATGATGTAGCCGTGTTCGTTCAGGCCTTCATCTATCGAAGCGGTATAGATATGGACGTCCGGGTGGAGGTCCAACACGGCCTGAATACCCCGTGGTGCTGCCACCAGCACCAGCGCCCGAATCTCGCGACAGCCGGCGCGCTTGAGCATATCGATGGTGGCGACCATCGAACCGCCCGTGGCCAACATGGGGTCAACGATCAGCGCCAGGCGCTGATCCAGCTCGCCCACCAAACGCTCCAGATATGTATGGGCCTGCAGGGTTTCTTCATTGCGGGCCACGCCGACGACACTCACTTTGGCGCCGGGGATCAAACTTAGCACGCCATCCAGCATGCCAATCCCTGCCCGAAGGATAGGAACCACGGTCACTTTCTTGCCCGCGATTTTCTCGACCGCGACGGTGCCGCACCAGCCTTCAACGGTAGACGCCGCCAGAGGCAGATCTTTCGAGGCCTCATACGTCAGCAGCGCTCCGACTTCTTGGGACAATTCACGGAAACTTTTGGTGCTGAGGTCAGCGCGGCGCATGATGCCAAGCTTGTGGCGAATCAGCGGATGACGGATTTCATGCACGGGCATGAGCGGAAATCTCCAGGAAACAAAGGGCAGCAATTCAAGCGGGTCGGAGCGGGGCAATATACGGGAGTATTGTGTCCTGCCCTTATCACGGCCATGCCGCCCGGTTGCCAGATAGCGCAATCGTAAACCGTTTGCCGGCTTGATGCCGGTCATTTACGCGGCCTCCATGCGCCAGGCGACCCCTTGTTGAGATTTTACTGAGCCGCCAGCCAGGCGATCAGCGCGTCATCAAAGGCGCGCACCTTACCCGCGTTCGGATCGTTGACCATGCTGACGACCACGTAGCGCTTGCCACTGACGCCCATTACATAGCCCGCCACCGCACGGACGTCACGCAGCGAACCGGTCTTGAGGTGAGCCATCCCGACCGTCTCGTCCCCTTTCAAGCGCCGCCGCATCGTCCCGTCTACGCCAGCGATCGATAGCGACGATATAAACTCGGGCATCAGCGGCGAGTGCCAGGCCAGCGTCAACATCGATGCCAGGCTTTCCGCCGACACACGCGCGTCGCGCGACAAACCCGCCCCGTTATCCATGATCAGTTCGGGCATATTCAGCCCTTGCGAGGACAGCACCGACTTGGCCACGGCCTCGCTCGTCTGCGTGGTCGCCGGCCGCGCACCGCGCTCGGCGCCCAATGTCAACAGCACCGTACGGGCCATGACGTTATTACTTCGCTTGTTGATCTGACGGATCGCCTCGCCCAACGGGGCAGACTCGTGCGACGCTAGCACCACGGCGTCAGAAGGCACTTTTCCTGCCCGAATCTTGCCCGTGAACGTACCGCCCAGCTCTCTCCACAACATCCGGAACAGGGACTCCGCAAACTCCGGCTGCGACAGCGCCAACCGATACAGACTGAACTCGCCGCAAGAGCCCGCCACGGTGCCTCCCAGGCGGATCGTCACTCCTTGCTGCGTCAGCACCGGATCGGTGGTCACGATCGGCGGACCGGGGCAGCGCGCCGAACTCCATTGCACCTCCCCCTCCAGCCGCAAGCCCGGTAGAGGAGGATCAACGATCGGCACCCATTTTTGTGCAACCTGGTCAGGCGTGAAGAGTAGGCGTAGCGCGCCAAACCCCACCATCAAGGCATCCGGGCTCGCGTTGTAAGCCCGGTCCGGCGCGCCATCAAACGCCCCGGGGTCAGTCGCGACCTGGCCAAAAATACTGCGGTCGATAACGAGATCACCGATTTTCTTGACCCCGCGCAGCCGTAGCTCACGCAACAGAGTCCACATGTCTTGCATCAACAAATAGGGATCACCGCCCGCTCGCAGGTACAACGGCCCCGACAGCGCGCCATGCGCGTCGGGTCGCACGCCCGGCGCAACCAGAAAATCGGTACGCCATACATAGTTGGGCCCTAGTTCCGCCAGGGCGGACCACGTGGTCACTAGCTTCATCACCGAGGCGGGGTTACGCGGCTCCGTCGCGTTGATGGCCATCATGCGCGGCCCGCCAAGCTCCTGGACGATTAAAGACAAGGACTCGTCCGGCAATCCCGAGGCCCGCCAGGCGCGGCTCAACTCATCGGGCATCACGCCCTGAGCCTGCACCGCCACAGCGGCCCCCAACAGGGCGCACGCCGCCAACCATCGCCTCACCCATCCGTTTCGCTTGTCCGCCCGCCTTGTCATGCTCCGCTCGCCACGATACCCATCCAATCAAAGACGCAAGCATACCGAAACATGGGCGTTTCGCGATCAGCACTTACAATATGGCCCTATTCGCGCCTGCCCTTGGCTGATTCCCCGGGCATTCCCTGGCGCCTTACTTGAATTGCACCGCGTGTCCTCGACCTTTTCTGTTTCCGATTTCGACTATTTCCTGCCCCCCGAGCTCATTGCCCAGACCCCTGCGGCACAGCGCGACGGCAGCCGCTTGCTGCACCTGGATGCCACGGGCGCTTTGCACGATCGGGTGTTCCCCGATCTGACAAATCTACTGCGCCCGGGTGATCTGCTTGTTTTTAACGATACGCGCGTCATCAAGGCCCGCCTCAGCGGCCAAAAGGCCACCGGCGGCAAGGTCGAAGTCCTGGTCGAGCGCATCATCGAATCCGACCGCGCATTGGCCCATGTACGCGCCAGCAAATCGCCCGGCCCCGGCATGACACTGCACCTGGCCGAGGCATTCGACGTCACCGTGCTAGGCCGGGAGGGCGAGCTTTTTGACCTGCGTTTCCCGGCCCCCGTACTGGATCTGCTGGACGCCCATGGCGCCACACCGTTGCCGCCCTACATCACTCATGCGGCGGATGCCACCGACGAGTCGCGCTACCAGACCGTCTACGCACGCGAGCCGGGCGCGGTTGCCGCNCCCACGGCGGGCCTGCACTTTGACCAGGCCATGCTGGATCGCGTCGCGGACCTGGGCGTGGAACGCGCTTTTGTCACCCTGCACGTGGGAGCCGGCACCTTTCAACCGGTGCGCGTCGACAATCTGGCGGATCACATCATGCACGCCGAGTGGTATACCGTCGGCCAATCCGTGATCGACGCCATCGCGCGCACACGCGTTCGGGGCGGGCGGGTTATCGCCGTCGGCACCACCAGCGTACGCGCCCTGGAATCGGCCGCCGCGCAAAACCCGGCGGGCGCCGATGCCCCATTGATGCCCGTACAGGGCGACACGCGTCTATTCATCACGCCCGGCTACCGCTATCAAGTGGTTGACGCGCTCATCACCAACTTTCATTTGCCGCAATCCACGCTCCTGATGCTGGTATCGGCCCTGGCCGGTGTCGACCCCATCCGCCGCGCCTACGCACACGCTGTCGCCGAACGCTACCGCTTTTTCAGCTACGGTGACGCGATGTTTATCGAATCTTCCCATTCTTGACCATGACCGGACTGAATTTCGAACTCCTGGCCACCGACGGGCAAGCCCGCCGGGGCCGCGTCACCCTGAACCACGGCGTGGTCGAAACCCCCATTTTCATGCCCGTTGGTACCTATGGCAGCGTCAAGGCCATGCTGCCGCACGAGCTCAAGGAAATCGGCTCGCAGATCGTGCTGGGCAATACTTTTCATTTGTGGCTGCGCCCGGGCACGGAAATCCTGGATCGTCACGGCGGTCTGCATGGATTCATGCAATGGGACAAGCCCATCCTGACCGACTCCGGCGGTTTTCAGGTATTTAGCCTGCAGGGTATGCGCAAAATCACCGAAGAAGGCGTGAAATTTGCGTCCCCGATCGACGGCGCCAAGCTCTTTTTGACGCCCGAGGAATCCATGCGCATCCAGCGCTCGCTGAATTCCGACATTGTGATGGTGTTCGACGAGTGCACGCCCTACCAGATCGATGGCCGCCCCGCCACCACTGAAGAAGCCGCCCGCTCGATGCGCATGTCATTGCGCTGGGCCCGTCGCTCGCGCGAGGAATTCGATCGCCTCGCTAACCCTAATGCCTTGTTTGGCATCGTCCAGGGCGGCATGTACGAATCGCTGCGCGACGAGTCCGTGGCAGGCCTGACAGATATCGGTTTTCATGGCTATGCGATCGGCGGCCTGTCCGTCGGCGAGCCCAAAGAGGACATGATGCGCATCCTGGCGCACGTCACGCCGCGCCTGCCCACGCAGGCGCCGCGCTACCTGATGGGCGTGGGCACTCCCGAAGACCTGGTCGAGGGCGTGTCCCGCGGTATCGACATGTTCGACTGCGTCATGCCCACCCGCAACGCCCGCAACGGGTGGCTATTCACACGCTACGGCGACATCAAGATCCGCAATGCCAAGTACCGGGACGACACCCGGCCGCTGGACCCAAGCTGCACGTGCCACACCTGTGCCCACTTCTCGCGCGCCTACCTGCACCATTTGCAACGCGCCAATGAGATTACTGGCGCGCGCCTGAACACCTTGCACAATCTGCATTTCTACCTGACCATCATGGCAGAGATGCGCGAAGCAATCGCCTCGGGGACGTTCCAGGCCTGGCGGGCCAAGTTTGCCGCTGACCGGGCTCGCGGCATCGAATAGATGCGGCGCGCGATAACCTCGCTACAATAGTCGGCTTGCCCTGTCCAAGGCTCGCGCGGGGACGGGCGCAGACTACAACCCTGTATAACTCGACCCGAACTATTCATTCAGGAGATTTTCCATGTCCGTTATCGACACCGCCAGCATTGTTCTGGCCCAGGCTGCGCCCGAGGGAGGCAGCGCGCTGATGGGTATGCTACCCATCGTGCTGATGTTTGTGATCCTCTATTTCCTGATGATCCGTCCGCAGATGAAGCGCCAAAAAGAACACCGTAATCTGGTGGCCAATCTCGCCAAAGGCGACGAAATCCTGACGTCCGGCGGCATACTGGGCAAAGTTTCCAAGGTCACTGATACCTACATCACCGTCGAAGTCTCCGAACTGGCCGACAAGCCCGTCGAAGTGCAAATGCAGAAAACTGCAGTCTCGACCGTGCTGCCCAAGGGAACCATCAAGGCCCTGTAAGCGTCTTACCTGACCCTCTTTACCCAAAGAGGGTTTTTTCCGTTATTTCGCATGAACTAGCTGCCAATGAACCGCTATCCCCTCTGGAAGTACATCACGGTGCTGGTCGCGGTCATTATTGGCCTGCTTTATACCCTGCCCAATTTCTACGGCGAGTCTCCTGCCGTGCAGGTATCCAGCGCCAAAGCCACGATCAAAGTCGACCAGGCCATGCTCGGCCGCGTCGAACAAATTCTGACGGCGGCCAACGTCCCCGCCTCAAGCCTGTACTACGAGCAAAACGGCACGCTGGGCACCATCCGTGCCCGCTTCCCGTCCACCGACGTGCAACTACAAGCACGCGATCTACTTGAAAGATCCCTGAACACCACGCCGGGCGACCCGCAGTACACCGTCGCGCTGAACCTGCTGCCCGCTTCGCCTCCCTGGATGCGCGCCCTGGGCTGGTTCGAGCCCAAGCCCATGTACCTGGGCCTGGACTTGCGCGGTGGCGTGCACTTCCTGCTGCAAGTCGATATGCAGGGCGCCCTGCAGGCCCGCTATGATTCATTGGCAGCGGACGTCCGGACCACGCTGCGCGACGAAAAAGCCCCCAGCCAGGGCGTCGAACGCGCCGGCTCATCGGTCGTCGCCACCTTTAGCAACGCCGNCGACCGTGACCGCGCCCAAAGCATCCTGCGCAGCCGACTGCCCGACCTGGAGTTCACCACCGGCGAAGACGGCAACCGCGCGACGCTGACCGGCATGCTCAGCCCCGCCGCGGTCACCCGCGTCCAGGACTCTGCCCTCAAGCAAAACATCAACACGCTTCACAATCGTATTAACGAGTTGGGCGTCGCCGAGCCGGTGATTCAACAACAGGGCACCGATCGCATCGTGGTCCAGTTGCCTGGCGTCCAGGATGTCGCCAAGGCCAAGGAACTCCTCGGCCGTACCGCGACGCTGGAAATCCGTCTGGTGGACGACTCTCCCGCAGCGCAAACTGCCCTGGCCGGCGGTACGGTGCCCTTCGGACTCGAACGCTACACCGAGCGCGATGGACGTCCGCTGCTGGTTCGCCGCCAGGTCGTCCTGACCGGCGAAAATCTGCAAGACGCTCAACCCGGCCGCGACTCGCAAACTCAGCAAGCCGCCGTTCACCTGACGCTCGATGGCAAGGGCGCCCGTATTTTCCGCGACGTCACCCGCGACAACGTCGGCAAGCGCATGGCGATCCTGCTGTTCGAAAACGGCAAAGGCGAAGTCGTCACGGCGCCGGTCATCCGCAGCGAGATCGCGGGTGGCCAAGTGCAAATTTCGGGCAGCATGAGCGCCGAAGAGGCGGCCGATACTGCGCTACTGCTGCGCGCCGGCGCCCTGGCCGCGCCCATGTCTATCATCGAAGAGCGCACCATCGGGCCGAGTCTGGGTGCCGACAACATTTCCAAGGGTTTCCATTCCACGCTGTACGGCTTCCTGGCCATCGTGGTGTTCATCGTCCTGTACTACCATTTGTTCGGGGTGTTCTCGGCCATCGGCCTGACGATGAACGTGCTGCTGTTGCTGGCGCTGCTCTCGATGCTGCAAGCCACGCTCACGCTACCCGGGATCGCCGCTATCGCACTCACCCTGGGTATGGCCATCGACTCGAACGTGCTGATCAACGAACGGATCCGCGAAGAGCTGCGCAATGGTGCTTCGCCGCAACAGGCCATTCATCAGGGCTTCGAACGCGCCTGGGGCACGATTCTGGACTCGAACCTGACCACCCTGATCGTGGGCCTGGCGCTACTGGCGTTCGGCTCCGGCCCCATTCGCGGCTTTGCCGTGGTGCACTGCCTGGGTATTTTGACCTCGATGTTCTCGTCAGTCGTCGGCGTGCGTGCACTGGCCAACCTGTGGTATGGCCGCAAGAAAAAGCTCGCCAGTCTGTCCATCGGCACCATCTGGAAACCCAAGGCAAACTGACCTAACAAGCATAAGCAAGGCGAAACATGGAATTTTTCCGTATCCACCGCACCATCCCGTTCATGCGCCACGCGCTGGTGCTGAACATCATCAGCCTGGTCACGTTCCTGGCGGCGGTGGTCTTCATCATTCTTCGCGGCTTTCACCTGTCGATCGAGTTCACGGGCGGCACGGTCATGGAGGTCAATTACGCGCAAACCGCGCAATTGGACAGCGTGCGTACTGCCGTATCGGGACTCGGTTATACCGACTTTCAGGTACAAAACTTCGGCACCTCGCGCGACATCATGATCCGCTTGCCTCTGACCGAGGGTCAGACCTCGGCCACGCAAAGCGAATCCGTGATGACCGCCCTGACAGCTGCCGATCCCTCGGCGAATCTGCGCCGCGTCGAATTCGTCGGACCCCAAGTCGGCCAAGAGCTGCTGCATAACGGGCTGATGGCGTTGCTGGTCGTGGTAGTGGGCATCATGGTTTACCTGGGGATCCGCTTCGAATGGAAGTTCGCGGTCGCCGGGGTGTTGGCCAACCTGCACGACGTGGTCATCATTCTGGGCTTTTTTGCCTTCTTTCAGTGGGAGTTCTCGTTGTCGGTACTGGCCGGGGTATTGGCGGTCCTGGGGTACTCGGTCAACGAATCCGTGGTGATCATGGACCGTATCCGTGAAAACTTCCGCAAGTACCGCAAAGCGGACGTCCAAGAAGTCATCAACAGCGCCATCACGCAAACCATCTCGCGGACCATCATTACCCACGGCTCCACGCAAATGATGGTGCTGGCCATGCTGTTCTTCGGCGGCCCCTCGCTGCACTACTTCGCATTGGCACTGACCATCGGCATCTGGTTCGGTATTTACTCGTCGGTCTTCGTGGCCGCCGCGCTCGCCATGTGGCTGGGTGTCAAGCGCGAAGACCTCATCAAGCCAGTCAAAAAAGAAGGCGACCCAGAGATCGTCTGATCACCACAAGCTGGCCTCAAAAAAAACCGGGCGTNGGAGTTTTNTNNGNCGCCCGNTTNNTTGCCGCTGGGCCGCCCCAAGGCAAAAACGCCCCCCGGNGGCAGCAAGCCGAAGGCGCAGCGTGGGGGTATTCATTGCCGCTGGGCCGCCCCAAGGCNAAAACACAGTCCCTCAAGACCGAAATACCCGCACGCGTTAAAATCCACGTTTTCCTTCCCTTCTGCCCCCGGGATCTACACCCGTCACGGCGCATATCATGCAAGAAACTTCTCTCAAACGCGCTGGCGCCGCTGCGACGCCGGCCACGACCTCCGCCTCCCAGCCCGTTGCGCCCCAATCTGACAAAACGGCCACGACCGGCGTGCGCAAGCTCTACATCCGCACCTTTGGCTGTCAGATGAACGAGTATGACTCGGACAAGATGATCGACGTGCTGCGTGGCGACCAGGGCCTGGAAATCACCCCTAACCCCGAAGACGCCGACGTCATCCTTTTCAACACCTGTTCGGTGCGGGAAAAAGCCCAGGAAAAAGTGTTCTCGGACCTGGGTCGCGTACAACACCTGAAAAAGCTCAACCCGAATCTCGTGATCGGTGTAGGGGGCTGCGTGGCCAGCCAGGAAGGCGAAGCCATCGTCAAGCGCGCGCCCTACGTCGACGTCGTTTTCGGCCCGCAAACGCTGCACCGCCTGCCCGATCTCATCAGCCGCCGCCGTGCATCGGGCCGTTCGCAGGTCGACATCAGTTTTCCCGAGATCGAGAAATTCGACGCCATGCCCCCGCCCCGCGTCGACGGCGCCACGGCGTTCGTCTCCATCATGGAAGGCTGCAGCAAATACTGCAGCTTCTGCGTCGTGCCGTATACGCGCGGCGCCGAAGTCTCGCGTCCGTTTGACGACGTGCTGGTCGAAGTCGCTGACTTGGCCGACCAGGGCGTCAAAGAAGTCACCCTGCTGGGCCAGAACGTCAACGCCTATCTAGGCACCATGGGCGACACCGGCGAAATCGCCGACTTTGCCATGTTGCTGGAATACGTACATGAAATTCCAGGCATCGAACGCATTCGCTACACCACGTCGCACCCCAAGGAAATGACCCAACGGATGGTGGATGCCTACGCGCGCCTGCCCAAGCTGGTGTCGTTCCTGCACTTGCCTGTCCAAGCCGGCAGCGACCGCGTGCTCGCCGCCATGAAGCGCGGCTACACCACGCTGGAATTCAAATCCGTCGTGCGGCGCCTGCGCGCGGCGCGCCCCGGCCTGACCTTGTCCTCGGACTTTATCGTGGGCTTCCCCGGCGAAACTGAAGAGGATTTCCAAAAAACACTCAAGCTGATCGAAGAGGTAGGTTTTGATACCTCGTTCTCGTTTGTCTACTCGCGCCGTCCGGGCACGCCCGCGGCCGACTTGACCGACGACACCCCGCAAGACGTCAAGCTGCGTCGCCTGCAACAACTTCAGGCACTGATCAATCAGCAGGCGGCCGAGATTGCCAAATCGATGGTGGGCACGCGTCAGCGTCTACTGGTCGAAAGCCCGTCGCGACGCGACCCCAACGACATGATGGGCCGCACTGAAAACAACCGTATCGTCAACTTCCCTGCCCCGACCCGATTGATCGGGCAGATGGTGGACGTGATCATTACCGACGCCTATCCCAACTCGCTGCGTGCCCGCGTGGCCGACGTCGATGTCGATGGCGCGGAATTTGATGCTCCCACCGCCGTATTGCAAGACTCCACACAAGGCAACGAATGACCGCAGCTCGCAGCCGCACCCGCCGCACGATGCCCACCATCGTCAATCTGGAGGGCGACAACACCCACCTGGCCAATCTCTGTGGCCCGCTGGACGAAAACCTGCGTCAGTTGGCCGACGGCATGGAGGTGAGCCTGGGTCGTCGTGGCAGTCGTGTCACCATCGAAGGCGAACGCGCCGATCTGGCGGGTCGCGCCTTGCTGCGCTTTCATGATCAGGCCGTGCACCGCCCGCTGTCCGTCGACGACATTCAGCTCGGTCTGGTCGAGATGGGCGTGGGACGCAATGATTCTCCCCCCGCCGATCCGCGCGCCATTGATACCCAAGCGATCCCCACGGCCGGCGACGATGAGGGCATTACCCTGCGCACACGGCGCAACGATTTGCGCCCGCGTACCCCACGCCAGCGCGAATACCTCGAAAATATCCTCAAGCACGACATTACATTCGGCGTCGGCCCGGCGGGCACAGGCAAGACCTGGTTAGCGGTAGCCTGCGCCATCGATGCCATGGAGCGCGACTCGGTACAACGCCTGGTATTGACCCGTCCTGCCGTCGAGGCGGGCGAGCGTTTGGGCTTTTTGCCCGGCGATCTGGCGCAAAAGGTCGACCCCTATCTGCGTCCACTCTATGACGCCCTGTACGACTTGATGGGCTTTGACAAAGTCCAGCGCCTGTTCGAAAAACAGACCATCGAAATCGCCCCCTTGGCCTACATGCGCGGCCGTACGCTGAATCACGCCTTTGTGATCCTGGACGAGGCGCAAAACACCACGCCCGAACAGATGAAGATGTTCCTGACCCGCATTGGCTTTGGCAGCAAGGCCGTGATTACGGGCGACCCCTCGCAGGTCGACCTGCCCCGCGGTCAGCAAAGCGGCCTGGCGCATGCGGTTGGCGTCCTCGAAGACGTTCAGGGCATCGCAACCACCCGTTTCACGAGCCGCGACGTGGTGCGTCATCCGCTGGTCGCCCGTATTGTCGACGCCTATGACAAAGCCGCCGAAGATGAAGCCTGAGCCCTCGCCGCCCGAACTTTCCCTGGCGGTGCAGTACGGCGTTGCCGAACCCCGCCTGCCGCGCTGGCGACTGCGTCGCTGGGCGCGGCGCGCACTCGATGCCGCGGCACAAGACGGCCTGGTGGATTGCACGCGTGCCGAATTCAGCCTGCGCTTAGTCGGGCAAGCCGAGGGTCGTAAACTCAATCGCGCGTATCGCGAACGCGACTACGCCACCAATGTTCTCACCTTTGAATACGGCACGGATCCACTGGGCACCGCCCGCGGGGATATCGTCATCTGCATTCCCGTATTGGTGCGCGAAGCCCGCGAGCAAGGCAAGACCCTGCTCGACCATGCGGCCCATTTGACCATCCACGGCGTGCTGCACGCGCTAGGCTACGACCACCTCAAAGCGCGCGACGCACGTCGCATGGAAACCCTGGAAACGGCCGTCCTGGCCGACATGCGCATCGCCGACCCGTACGCTTGAGGGCCCCGCCGCGCGGTGAAATGCCCCGCTCTCCGACTGACTCGTAACAAATTCGCAGCCGATATTCGGTTATGCTGATTGTTCTCTAACTTGTCCGCTAGGACGATGTCCGACCCTTACCCTACTACCGAGGCGACTGCCACGCGCACGCCCAAACCCACCAAATCCCTGCTGGACCGCATTCTGGCCCTTGTACGGCGCGAGCCCGAAGACCGCGAAGGTATCAAAGCCGTGCTTGATGCCGCCCACGACCGCGACCTGCTGGACGTCGAGGCGTACGGCATGATCAAGGGCGCACTCTCCGTCTCCGAACGTACCGTCTCCGACATCATGGTGCCGCGCTCGCGCATGGATTTGCTCGATGTGTCGTTGCCCTTGCCGCAGCAGCTCGCGTTCATCATCGACACGGCACACTCTCGCTTTCCCGTCTACGAAGACGACCGCGACAACATCATTGGCATCTTGCTGGCCAAAGATCTGCTGCGCGGCATGCTAGAGCCCGATATTGAACTGCGCTCTCTGATCCGCCCCGCGGTTTTCATCCCCGAAGCCAAACGCTTGAACGTGCTGCTGCGCGAGTTTCGCGCCAGCCACAATCACCTGGCCATCGTCATTGACGAGCACGGCGGCATCTCGGGTCTGGTCAGCATGGAAGACGTGCTCGAACAAATCGTTGGCGACATCGAAGACGAATTCGACGACAACGACGAACAGAGCATCTTCCCCGAAAACGAAAACGAATGGCGCCTGATGGCGACGACTGAAATCAGCCATTTCAATGAAGCCTTTGCCACCGATTTGCCCGACGACGAATACGACAGTGTCGGCGGGTGGCTGGGTGGCCAGTTGGGGCGTATTCCCCGTCGCGGCGACAGCGCATCGCATCGCGACCTGACCATCGAAGTCATACGGGCCGATGCACGGCGCGCACTCTGGCTGCGCGCCAAGCGCACCCCTGACACTAACGCCGATACCGATACCGCAGCAGACGCGGGCCCATCCGCCTCATGAGGTTCGGCCGTACCCTGCCCTGGGCAACGCTGGGCCTGGTGCTCGCGGGCGCCGTCCACGCGCTGAGCTTCGCGCCGGGTCCACTGCCCGCTTGGGCTTTGGCCCTGGTACAGATCCTCGCATTAGCCTGCGTCGCACATGCAACGCTGCGCGCGCCCGGCCTGGGCCGGGCATTTTGGCGCGGCTGGCTGTTCAACTTTGCGAGTTACTCGCTGGGTCTCTCCTGGATTTTCGTCAGCCTTCATTACTACGGCGGCCTCGCAGCCCCCTTGGCCGTGGCCGGCGTCCTGGCGCTATCGGCCTTCCTGGCGCTCTATCCCGCTGCTGCCTGCGTACTGGCGCGCTGGTTGTGCCCTCCCGCGACCGATGGCGAACCCAATCCATCGCCCGCCCGGCGCATGTTGATCACGGCGCTGGCCTGGGCGGCCGCCTGGGCGCTGTTCGAATGGTTGCGCGCTACCTTGCTCACCGGATTTCCCTGGCTGAATATCGGCTACGCCCACGTCGATAGTCCATTGGCCGGCTGGGCACCCGTGCTGGGCGTCCACGGCATCGCCCTGCTGTCGGCCTTTGCCGCCGCCGCGCTGGCCGGCCTATGGCAGGCCATGCGCGCACCCGGCGGGCTGGGCAAACAGGCCAACGCACGCCGCAATCTAGCCTGCGCACTGGCGCTGTTGCTGGTCATCGCAGGCTGGCCACTACGCAGCATCTCCTGGTCACAGCCCAGCGGCCAGCCGCTACAGGTCCGCTTGATACAGGGCAATGTCGAGCAATCACAAAAATTCGATCCCAAGTTATTGGAGTTCGGCATACGCCGCCACTTGGAATTGGCCGCCCTGCCCGCGCCGCCCGCCGATCTGATCATCCTGCCCGAAACCGTCTTACCCATCTTTCAAGACAAGCTAGATCCCGTCGTTTGGACAGCCTGGCGCAACCTCGCGGCACGCAACGCCGCCACCATCGCCATGGGCGTCCCCCTGCGCACGCAGGGCAGCGACGGCAACGACAGTTATACCAACAGCGTCATCGGCTTTAACGCCGAGACCCCGCTGGAACAACTACGGCTAGGCACCACGGCACAACGCTACGACAAACACCACCTCGTCCCCTGGGGCGAGTACGTGCCTCCGGGCTTTCGCTGGTTCGTCGACATGCTCAGCATCCCGCTAGGCGATTTCGATCGCGGCGAACAACGGCAAACGCCCTTTCACGTGAAGGACCAGTACGTCGCCTTCAACATCTGCTACGAAGACCTGTTCGGCATCGAGCTCCTGCCCGCCCTGCGGCCCGGCGCCAACGGTGAGCCTGGCGCCACGATTCTGGTCAATGTCAGCAATCTGGGCTGGTTCGGCGACACCTGGGCACTGCGTCAGCACCTGCAAATCGGCCGCTTGCGCACCCAGGAAACCGCCCGTCCCATGCTGGCCGCGACCAACACCGGGATCACCGCCGCCATCGATGCCAAGGGCCGCGTCGCCGCCCAATTGCCGGCCCTCCAGGCAGGCATCCTTCCCGTCTCCGTGCAGGGCATGACAGGCCTGACCCCCTACGCCCGTTTCGGCGACAAACCAGTACTCGTCATCATTGCCCTGCTGCTCATTGCGGCAGCGGCACTAGGGCGTAAAAAAGGCAGGCGCTAGACCTGTCGGGAGGAAACATGGACGTTGCACCAACATTTTCCGCCGTCGACTTGCACGTCGAAAAAAACTCGTGCATAATCTCGTTTCTTCGCCAACGGCACTAAAAAACTGGCAACGACGGGCATAAAACACCGGAAATTGCGAGCTTGTTTTAGGGAAACGGGGGTATAGCTCAGCTGGGAGAGCGCTTGCATGGCATGCAAGAGGTCAGCGGTTCGATCCCGCTTACCTCCACCAGTCGATAGCGAAGTTGCAGTACAGCAGGTCCAAGTCCCCTTCGTCTAGAGGCCTAGGACATCACCCTTTCACGGTGAGTACAGGGGTTCGAATCCCCTAGGGGACGCCAGCTTTTTTAGTTGGCAGTAGTAAGGTAATAAACCGCTGCGGAGCGGTAGTTCAGTTGGTTAGAATACCGGCCTGTCACGCCGGGGGTCGCGGGTTCGAGTCCCGTCCGCTCCGCCAAAGAATTCCAAAGGTCAGCGCTTATTATCGCTGGCCTTTTCAGTTTTCAGCGCACAATTTAAAAAATCGCTGGTTTATGCATTAATTTCCACAGTCGCCACACACGCGACAAAAAATGGTGCATAATTCGGCCCCGTTCGCTAAACGATATACGGAAACCGTGTCGGCAAAACAGGTCACGTTGACCCGAGTTGCAGACCACAGTGACAGGACGTTTGGGGGTATAGCTCAGCTGGGAGAGCGCTTGCATGGCATGCAAGAGGTCAGCGGTTCGATCCCGCTTACCTCCACCAGTCGATAGCGAAGTTGCAGTACAGCAGATCCAAGTCCCCTTCGTCTAGAGGCCTAGGACATCACCCTTTCACGGTGAGTACAGGGGTTCGAATCCCCTAGGGGACGCCAGCTTTTTTAGTTGGCAGTAGTAAGGTAATAAACCGCTGCGGAGCGGTAGTTCAGTTGGTTAGAATACCGGCCTGTCACGCCGGGGGTCGCGGGTTCGAGTCCCGTCCGCTCCGCCAAAGAATTCGATCAAAAAAGCGCTTACGAAAAGTAAGCGCTTTTTTTGTTCAAATTTATATGCAAGTCAAGCAAGTCTGTCTCTCGCATTTTCCTGCAAACGCCCGGCTTGTCGGCATCCATAAGGTGCCGCAAACGGGCTTGGCTACGAGAAGAGCTAGCCATGATGTCCTTGATGCTTTACGGTGCGCCTATATGCGATGGCATCCAAACCACCACCAAACGACGTAATCTCGACTCAGGCAAACACGTCTTCGAGACGTTCAGCTTGCAGAATACGCAGTGCCCACTGGTTCAGCGTGACTTCATCAGCCTCGACGATGCGAGCGTGCGCCCAATCCGGCAGCATGCCAAATTTACTGGTGATTTGCGTCGTCAGCAATTCGGCAGCGCCTGTAATTTTGCCTTTCTGCAGGCCTTGTTCTCGACCTTGTTCTCGACCTTGTTCCAGACCTTCTTCCAAGCCCTCAGCGCGTTCGCGCTTGAGCCGCACGCGCTCGATACTGGTCACGTAAGTCATCTGGTGTTCCTCTTCGATTTGAATGACGGCGGCTTCGAATACGGGTTCTAGGTCATCTGGCAGATACAGCATGGCATCAATGACCCGAAATAGCGTACGCCTATTATCGCGCGTGAATCCCCATTGTTCCAAATGCCGAACGAGCTCGATCTTGCGTGCCAGACGGTCGGGGCCAAGGCGCAGCGCGCTGGCCTCCAGTTGGACGAGCACGATCACCGCAAAGGGGTTGCACGGAGCGAGTTTCTGCAGCTCGACCATGCGCGGGCGCCAACCTTCCAGCCAGATGACCGGAAAGGTAAAACACAAACCACAGTCCTCGTCCTGATAAGCGTAAGACATCAGGTTTGATACCCGCTCGGCGCTATCCTCATCCCGGCTGCCGCCTTGTCCGGTGAGCACGGCCAGGTTGAGCAGCCGATCACCAGGATATTTCGATTTCAGCCGAATGTGATAATCAAACATACGTGCCGAAAACGTCGAATCGCATCGCGTTTGAATCTCGACGTGAATCAACAGCATCTTGTCCTGGCCGTCCAGCATGCGCACGGAAACCAACTTATCGACATGCCGACGCCCACGCGCGGTGCTGCGCATAAGCGCCTGCAGCTCCTTGTCCATGAACTTCGGCGGATATGCCCAGTCGATATGGGCGTGCGTGTCTGGGCGCAGCATCTGCATGAATTCGGGGAAATACGCAGACAATGTGTCTTTCCAGGCACTATCGTAGTCCGGGCGTTGGGCCATAAAGCATTTCGTGAGGGCTGTTAAGCGAGCCCTCTACTATCGGCCCAAGAGCGAACGGACGTCAGTGCCAGTGAATACTTACGTCCATGCGCAGTTGCCGCAATGCAAACTCAATACACCGTGAACCACGTGGCCCCTTGATACAGGTGGCCCTTCGTCAAGCGACTGGTGTCTGCACTTATACAACGTCGTTCTGCCCACACCAATCAGGTGCTTTTCCGTGAATCGTTAAGTGACATCGGCTTCTCACCCCCCGGCGGCAGACCAAACAGGCGTCTGATTCCGTTGAGAAATGCGCCGTAGGGACGACCCAGGCAAAGCATCATCACCGCTGCCCCCAGCACGCCAAACACCAAGCCATCGCCCGTCGCGCCGCTGAACGCAATGATCGCGGCATAAATAGGCACCTGAAAGCTCATCAGGGCCAGGCTGTCCCAAAGCACCCGGGATGCGCGCGTTTCCTTGGCGTGACCCATCATCCAGTCGCGCCACATCCCATAAGGCCGCCCGACCGGGATCATCAACGCCGCGCCGATCAGGCGCGCGTGCAACACCTGATCCCATGTCATCCCGGCAATCAGGCGTTCATTCAATACGCCCGTCGTGGTAAAGAACAGAATCAAGGAAAGCGTGTCCGCAATGTAAGCCCGTGATAGGTAGAAAGGTCTCGTGGTGGCTGCCAAATCGTGTGCCCATATCTGTGATCAAGTAAGGTCGGATTTCATTGTGGACATGTTGTCATGTCCGATAAAACGCGCAACGATTTCCGGGGATGTGCCTGCTGTGAGCGTTGAGTGCAGACATCGCATTGCGTCAACGCAAGATGAGTGTGGCCTCAATGAGCTTGAACGTCGGCTGCAATTGTCGCCAGGCGTCTTTACTGAGATTTTCTGGCTTTCGCAAGGCCCTGCGCAGATCCGTATGGCCAAAACGCTCGCCGTTACAGGCAAACACAATGCTGTTGGTCATGTCGTCGTCGATGACTTCAAACAACGACGTACCGAATACCTCGCGCAGATGTGCCAGGCAAACCGGATACGAAACGCTCTCGAGATGCAGGTTCACCACCAGGATGCCGTCAGGCAACAGGGTCGCCAGGCAATCCTCGAAGAACGTCTGTTCACACAATGCCGTCGGCATGCCCTGCCCGTCGTAGGCGTCGATCAACAAAACATCTACTGGGTCGGGGTCGGCTTGTAGATAGTTTCTTCCATCGGCCGCGATCACACGAAAGCGCGCATCATCGGGCGGAACATGAAAATCGTCTCTCAACGCAATGACATCAGGATCGATCTCAACCACATCGATCGACGTTTGCGGTAGATAGCGATGGCAAAATTTCGGTAACGACCCACCGCCCAAACCAATCATCAACAGACGCCGAGGGCCGCTGTCAAACAACAGGAAACCCATCATCAACCGTGTGTACTCGAGGTCGAGAGAATACGGGTTAAGCAGGGACATGCTGCTTTGCACCGAAGCGGACCCAGCGAACTGCATTAAGAGCGCATCGCGCGTCCGTCGCAGTTGGGGCTGCCCTGAGGGAGCATCTGTGGACTGGGATTCAGACAGGGGCATGAGGCATGGTGAAAAGCAAACAACAATCACTGCATCTTACTGGCTTTCCAGTATTTCCAGCCCAACGCGATACCCCGCTTTCACCAATCTCGTGGCAATCGCGAATCCGATCTGCAATACCCCCGGCCTGCCTACCCCGCCAACACGCTCTCCACCACGCGATGCACCGCTCTCACCGCTGCATCGTTGGCGCGCGGGCGATACGTAACGAGGTTAATGGTGCGGCTAACGGGAGGGTCCGCGATCGGCGTAATCGCCAATTCCCCATGTCGAAGCTCGTCGCCAACCGAGTGAATGGACAAAATGCTTTGGCCTTTACGGGCAGCCACCAGTTTTTTGATGGCGTACGTAGAATCGACGTCGAGCAACACCTTGGGCGCTCTGCCCACGCGTTCTGAAAAAATCCGTTCGATCATTAAGCGCAGCGTTTGCGGGAACGCCGGCAGGATCAACGCCATTTCCAGGATATCGACCAACGATACCGTCTCGGGCAGGCGCTGTTTGAACGCCAGGTCAGTCACCAAATAAAGATTTTCTTTGCCCAGGCTATGCGTGGACAAAGGTGTATTGCTGGGCACGTCGTACACCACGGCTAGATCCACTCGCCCAGTCTCCGCCCACTCCAGCAGGGTGCCGCTCATATGTTCGGTCAACGTGAGTTTGATGTTGGGATAGCTACGGCTGGCGTGTTCGAGCACCGCGACACAAAACTTGCTGTTGATCGCGGTCGACATGCCCAGTGTCACACGACCGATGGGATTCACGTCCGAGGATTTGAAATCATCCTGTACTGAGTCCACTCGGCGCAGTATCTCCAGCGCATGGGCCTTTAAATGATGACCTGCGGGCGTCAGTTCAATGCCGCGGGGGAGTCGCTTGTAGAGCGTCTGGCCCAGTTCCTCTTCGAGCTGCCGCAAGCGCTGTGAAATCGCCGGCTGCGCCACATGAATTTGGACCGCCGCGCCTGAAATACTGCCACAGCGAATCACCGCCAGAAAATACCGCAGTTGGGTCAGCGTCATGGGTTTCTCGTTCAGGCAAGATCGTTGTATCCAATCGCGTGATACGCGATTACCCCCATTACCCTTAAGTAAAGCAAGGCGGAGTACAGCACGCGAGTCGACAAAACCAACTATATATAAAAATGTATGTAAACCATATTTTTATACTATTTTACCTATATAAATTTTGCGTGAAGAATATGGAAAAATATTCAGGAGACACCCATCATGTTCTTCAAGCAACTGGCAGCCGGCCTGGCTGTTGTGGCAGGCCTCGGCGTAACCAGCACAAATGCCCTCGCCGCCTATCCCGATAAACCTGTCACCGTGGTCGTCCCGCAATCGCCGGGCGGCACCAACGACATCGTGGCGCGCCTCATTTCTGACAAGCTGGCTCAACAACTCGGCCAGCCCTTCGTCGTACAAAACAAGCCCGGCGCGGGCGGCAACATCGGTACTGCCCAGGTCGCGCGCGAGGCCGCGGACGGCTATACCATTTTGTTCACCGTCAGCAGCGCCCAGGCGATCAGCCCGGCCATTTTCAAGGACCCCGGCTTTGACCCGGTGAAAGATTTCGCCCCCGTCGCAGCGGTCGGCAGCGTTCCCAACGTGCTCTGCGTCCACCCGTCATTCCCGGCAAATACGCTCGCCGAATTCATTACTCTGGTCAAAGCGAATCCTGGCAAATATCAATATGCCTCGGCCGGCAATGGCTCGCTCAATCACCTGCTGGGCGCCATGCTGGACGAAAAAGGCGGCCTGAAACTGGAACACATCCCCTACCGCGGTGTCGCCCCTGGCATGACCGACGTGTTGGGCGGACAAGTCCCCATGCTGTTCGCCAGTTTGCCCTCATCAATCGCCACGATCAAAGCCGGCAAACTCCGGGCCTTGGGCGTCAGCACCAAAGAACGCAACCCGGCGCTGCCGGATGTCCCAGCCATCGGTGAACAAATCCCCGGCTATAGCGGCGAACTCTGGATCGCCATGTACGTGCCTCAAAACACGCCTAAAGACGTTATCGACACGCTCTACAAAGCCACGGAGATCGCGCTGGCCGATGCCGACGTCACAAAGAAGTACGCGGAATTGGGGGTCGAGCCATTGAGCGACAATCCGGAGCAACTGGCGCAACGCCTGAACGACGACTTGAAACTCTGGAGCGGCATCGTCAAATCCTCCGGTGCGAAAGCCAACTGAGTTACGCCGTTTCCGATCGACTAACGGGGCGACCCGCACCGTGTACGCCCCCTGGACATCCTCCGCCACACAGAGCACGCCATGAATACTCAAGCCTTTACCCCCGAGCAAGAAGGCCCGCTCAAAGACATCAAAGTCGTCGACATGTCGCGCCTGGTAGCGGGGAACATGCTGTCGGTATTTCTGGCTGACTTTGGCGCCGACGTCATCAAGGTCGAACGCCCCGAAAAAGGCGACGATCTGCGGCATTGGCGTGAAGGCGGCCAGGCCGTGTACTGGAAAGTCTATGGCCGCAACAAGCGTTCGTTGGCGCTGGACATTAAATCCGAAGACGGACTGATACAGCTCAAAAAGCTGATCAAATGTTCACACGTACTCATCGAAAATTTTGTCCCCGGTGGCCTGGAAAAAATGGGCCTGTCACCCGAGGTCCTGCACGCTTTGAATCCCGCGCTCGTCATCGCTCGCGTGTCCGGCTGGGGCCAGACGGGGCCCTACAGCCACAAGCCGGGATTTGGTACGCTGGTTGAGGCCATGTCCGGTTACGCCTATCTGAATGGGTTCCCCGACAAGCCACCTGCCCTGCCCCCCTTGGCCATGGCGGACATGATCGCGGGCATCTACGGCGCGGCAGGGGTGCTGACTGCGCTGCGTTCGGCAGAGAAAACGGGTGTAGGCCAGATCGTAGATCTGTCACTGTTCGAACCGATTTTTTCGCTAATCTCATCCGAGGCCGGGAAATTCCAGGCAACGGGCACGCCTACGCTGCGCGCCGGCAATCAATCCACACACACCGCACCGCGCAACGTCTACGTCTGCAAAGACGGCAAACACATCGCGATGTCGGGCTCCATGCAATCGATGGCCATGCGGATTTTCGACACCATCGGCATGCCCGAACTCAAGACCGATCCGCGTTTTGAAAACAACGACGTGCGCGTGAAAAACAAAGATCTACTGGACGAGATCATCCAGGGTTTTGTGGGGAGCCGCACGCAGGAAGACAACCTGGCCTTGTTTGAACAGGCGGGCGTCACGGCCGGCCCCGTCTATTCCGTGGCGGATCTGGTCGATCACCCCTATGTCACCGGGCGCCAGGCCATCGTCAACCTGCCTGATGCGGAGATGGGTAGCGTGCCCATGCACAACATCATTCCCCGCCTGTCGTCCAGTCCCGGAGGATTCCGTCGGCCCGCGCCCAAGTTAGGCGAGCATACCGTCGATATTCTGGCAGAACTGGAACAGGTCTCGCTGGACTAGGCGCAGCTTGCTCCGCATCGCGGTACGATCCTAATCACCTCTCTGACATTGCCTACTTCCCAAGGAAACCCCATGAGTCAGGTTTTTGCATGGCGCTCAATGCTCTTCGTCCCGATCATCAACGACCGATTCGTCCAAAGCGCCTTGCGACAGCCCGCCGACGCGATTCAGCTGGATCTGGAAGACAGCATCGCCCTGGAACAAAAAACCCAGGCGCGCGAGCTTGTCGCCAGCGTCGCGGCGCTGTGCCACGAGCAAGGCAAGGATGTCATCGTGCGCATCAATCGCCCTTGGCGGCATCTGGTGCGCGATATCGAAGCCAGCGTCGGCCCGCATGTCAAAGCGCTGACACTGCCCAAAGTCCCGAACGCCGCCTTTGTCCAGGCCGTGGCCGAAATCATTGACGAACTGGAGATCGAACAAGGCATGGCGCCCGGCACGACGCGCCTGATTGCCATGGTCGAGGATGCCGAGGGTCTGCACAACATGAACGAAATCGCGGCCGCGCACCCGCGTCTATGCGGCCTGATCGTGGGCGCAGAAGATCTGGCGGTGTCCCTGCAGATGGCCGTCACCGCCGACACGCTCTACATGCCCAATGTCCTGGCGGTGGCGGCGTGTCGACGCGCGGGCATTGCGCCGATCGGGTTCGTAGGCTCGGTCGCGGATTTTGCGGATCGCGAGGCGTTTCAGAAAACCGTCGAGCGTGGCGCGGCATTGGGCTTTGAAGGCGCGTTTTGCATTCACCCCGCGCAAGTCGCCATCGCGAATGCCGCATTTTCCCCCTCGCGCACCGAGGTCGAACGCGCCCGCAAGCTCATCGCGGCCTTCAAGGAAGAAGAAGCCAAAGGGCGCTCGGCCTGCACTTTCGAAGGCCGCATGGTCGACGCGCCTGTCGTCAAGCAGGCACAGCGCATCGTTGAAAAAGGCGAAGCATTCGGGATCTAAAGCAGCGAGAGCGGCTCACCTTTGATGCGAACCTCCGCAACGATCTTGTCGTCGCGCTGTTCGAGTGAAAACGTGTGCCGCTCGGGATAACGCAGGGCCAAGCGACGGCACAGATTTCCCAGCCCGCCTCCACTGCGGGCCAAATCATAGGGGGCATGCAACTCGCCGGGATTATCGACCTCGATAATCAACTCGTCGCCCTGCACACGAGTCCGGATATTGATCAGAAATTGATCGTACTCGGACCGCATGCCGTGCTTGATCGCATTCTCGACCAGTCCCTGCATGGTCATATGCGGGACCAGTAATTCCAGCGACGCCGGATCAACGTGACACCGGTACGCAAGCTGCTTGTCAAAACGCAACGCCTGAATACGGATATAGGTCTCGGCCGCCTCGATTTCCTCGTCCAGCCGACACATGCCGCGCCCGCGCCGATCAAGCGAGTAACGCAGATAGGAAGCGAGTCCGCGCGTCATTTCCTCTGCCACCGTGGGTCGATCCGCAATCTCCACCACGATCGTGTTCAGGGCGTTAAAAAGAAAATGCGGCTCGATCTGTAATTTCAGATATTCCAGCTCTAGCCGCAAGGCGCGCGTCTCGGCTTTCATCTTGGAGATACGCTCGGCACGCGCCGCCAACTCGGCCGACACGCCAAAATAAATCAGTGTCCAGATCGACAACAGCCCCATGTAATAGATGAAACCTAGCCGATACTGCTCGCCGGGACTCACCGCTACGGCACCGGGCTCAAACAATTGATGAATGGCATAGGCGATGCCCGCCAGAGCGGCCGACGCCGCCACGCACAGGAGCAGAGAACTCGCCAGCACCTGGATAGAGGCATAGGGTCTGGGATGACGCCCATGCCACACCGCCGCTGCGCTGGTCATGGCAAAGGCGACGGGCTCTACGCCGATCGTGACCCAAAACGCCACCGTCCCATTGCCGAACACCACCCAGCGCGAACAGAAGCCAATGGTCGCCAGCACCACCCATCCCGCCACCTGTGCGCGCCAAAACGCAGCCGAGGACTCTCCCAAGCTCAGCGCTTGACCGATGGGTATGAAAATCATGGATACCTCTCCGCAAATACCATCGACAGTTCACCCTGCTGGCTGCGCCGGCGTCACGGCCGGACAGACATGTCCTATAACTTGTCTTATAGTCTTAGTCGCTGCGAAACTTGCGGCCTTCACTGCCTGCTGTCGCCGTTCGCGTACGGCTTGCCCGGCGCCATCTGGTACCCAAGGAGAACCGATGTTACGCGTGCTGATCATTGACGATGAAGCCCCTGCCCGACGTTACCTGCGTCGATTGCTCGAGCAAAGCCCGTCCGTACGAATCGAAGGCGAAGCCGCCACCCTGGCTCAGGCCCAGGCAATGATCCGCGAACACCGTCCTGACGTCTTGTTTCTGGATATTGAACTGTCCAGCGGCACGGGCTTTGACTTGCTGGCAGATCTGGAGCCCGCCCCCGCGGTGGTCTTTGTCACCGCGCACGACGACTATGGCGCACGCGCCTTTGATGTCGAGGCAGTGGACTACCTGCTTAAACCGGTCAGCCCCGACCGACTGGCCCAGGCCCTGACGCGCCTGCAACCGCGCACCAATAGTTATCTGACTACCCGCAGCAGAAACGGCACGCGCATCATCAAGATCCATGACCTGACCATCGCTCAAGCCCAAGGCGACTATGTTCGCCTGCACGGCGCCACGTCTACCAATGAGTTGATGCATATCACCCTCAAGCGTCTGGTGCCCCAATTGCCCTCTCCACCGTTTTACGCCGTATCCCGGTCGATGATTATTAATCTGGATCATATCGCCCACGTTTCACAGCGGCTCGGTGAGCAAACCGAAATCACATTCATCAACGATGTCGCCCCCATCGTATTGGGCCGTACCGCCTCGCAACGTTTGCGCCGCGCCATGGCCTGAGTGTCACGGAGCATCGTCACGGTATGCCCAGATCTGTATGCGGGCCAGATTTTTTCGACGAATACGCAGAAACACTCGACGAATCGATCTCCGCATGCGCAGCGGGCTATTCTCGATCCTTTAATGTTACAACAAGACACATAAAAAGAAGAGCAAATTTATCACGGAAGATCGCCACACGTTAATGCCCCGCGCAGATCAACGCGTGGCGAAAATTCAGCTATAGCCCGTAAGACACGCCTAATTTCGGCAAAAATCTGCCCATTGCCATTTTCCAACCTTGTTCTTACGATCCGCTGCTACAGAACCGGTCGCGACCATTGACGCCGCACTGATTTGCCGCAAAAGGATCGTCATGCATACCACCAGCATCCCCGTTTCCGATATCGTCAGGCCTGCCCCCGCAATCGCTGGCGCCTGGCATTCCAGTGACATCCAAGCGCTATTCGCGCTGCCATTGATGGATCTGCTCTACCGTGCTCAACAGATCCATCGGCAACACTTCGATGCCAATGCCATCCAACTGTCCAGCCTGCTATCGATCAAGACGGGAGGTTGTCCCGAGGACTGCGCCTATTGCCCTCAATCCGCGCATTACGACACCGGCCTGACGGCAGACAAACTGATCCCGTTGGACGACGTCTTGCAGGCCGCCCGTGCGGCCCAAAAAGGTGGGGCCCAACGATTCTGCATGGGCGCCGCCTGGCGTAGCCCCAAACCGCGGCACCTGGACGCCGTCGCCGAAATGATCCGTGCCGTCAAAGCACTGGGCATGGAAACGTGTGTCACCTTGGGGATGTTGCACGACGGTCAGGCAGAAAAACTCAAAGCCGCCGGACTTGATTACTACAACCACAATTTGGACACCTCGCCGGAGTTCTATGGCCAGATCATTTCCACCCGTACCTACCAAGAACGGCTGGACACGCTGGACCGCGTGCGCAACGCAGGTCTGAACGTCTGCTGCGGCGGCATCGTCGGCCTGGGCGAATCACGCGACCAGCGCGCAAGCTTGATCGCACAACTGGCCAACCTGGATCCCTACCCTGAATCCGTGCCGATCAACAACCTGGTGCAAGTCCAAGGCACGCCGCTCGCAGGCACCGAAGCCTTGGATCCCTTTGAGTTTGTACGCACCATTGCCGTCGCCCGCATCACCATGCCTCGCGCCCACGTCCGTCTATCTGCCGGCCGCGAAACCATGAGCGACACGTTGCAGGCCCTGTGCTTTTTAGCAGGCGCCAATTCGCTTTTCTGCGGCGAGATGCTGCTCACCACCAGCAACCCTCAGGTACAAGCCGATCAACGCCTGATGAAACGCCTGGGCTTATACGCCGAAGCCAAGTGACTTGACCCGCCCAACGCCGCAATACCCGGCACATCCCACCGGGTGCCGAATTTCTGGCGCTCCTGGCATCTGACCCTCAGTTCCTCCACTCACTACCCATGCCCGAGCCTACTTCTGGACTGCTATACCTGCTAGCCAGCGTCGCCTGCAGCGTCACGGTCGCCGTTCTACTGAAACTGGCCCGCCAATACGACATCGACATCCGCCAAGCCATCGCCGCCAATTACGCCGTCACTGCCGTACTCAGCGGACTTATGCTGAGGCCCTCTACCGATCAACTGGTATCCGCCGGCCAGGCCTGGCCCCTGCTACTGGCCTTGGGCGTATTGTTACCCACAGGGTTCATGGCCATGGCGCAATCGGTCCGTCAGGTGGGCATCGTCCGCAGCGACGTGGCTCAACGCTTGTCGTTACTGCTACCCCTGCTGGCCGCGTTTCTGCTGTTTGGAGAAAGCCTCACCTGGCGCAAATCCACGGCGATTGCACTGGCCTTCACCGCCCTGTTTTGCATCCTGCTACGGCGCGGACCCACCGGTCATACGCCACTGGACCCGCACGCCTGGCGCTGGCCCCTGGGCGTATGGATTGCCTACGGTCTTGTAGATATCCTGTTTAAACAAATCGCCAAAGCAGGCTCGGCGTTCTCCGGCGCGCTCCTGATCGCCTTTATCTTGGCCGGCATCGTCATAGCCGGCTACCTGCTCTGGCAACGCGTCACGTGGCGGGCCCGTCACCTGCTAGCCGGTATCGTGTTGGGCATCGCGAACTTCGGCAACATCGTCACCTACATCCGCGCCCATCAATCCCTGCCCGGCCACCCCGCCTTGGTGTTCTCAGCCATGAACATGGGCGTCATCACCCTGGGTACCCTCGTCGGCGCCCTGGTCTTTCGAGAGCATCTCAGCCGTGTAAACCTGCTTGGACTAGGGCTAGCACTGTTGGCCATCGTGCTGATGATGCCCATTTGAATGACGCGGCGGTTCAACGCATGGGGGAATAGTCGGTCGGGCTGAGAAAAATATTCTCGACGCGCTCCACGATAGATTTTTCCGCTTCGCTGGCGTTCCGCTTGGCGATCCATTCCGGATCAGCCTGGAAAGCATTCCATTTGCGCTCGCGTTCTTCCAGGCTTTCCCACTCCAGCAGGTAGGTCAGCGCATGGTTGCTCGGGCCGATCAGCGTCGTCCAGAAACCGACAGGCTTGATGCCGTATTTCTTGAAAAAATCCAGCGTCGTTTTGCTAAAGCGCTCATTCAGCGCCGGCATGCGGCCGGGAAGGCAATGATAAATACGCATTTCAATAATCATGGGGTCTCCTTGCGGTATCAAATAGGGGGTCAGCGACCCGCTTTGGAATATTCGGATTCGGCCAGTTCTTCCTGCCAATCGGGCTTGCCCAGCGAGATCGCCAGATGCGTCATAAAGGTATCGGCCGCCGCACCGTGCCAGTGGCGTTCATTAGGCCCAATCCAGACCACATCGCCCTGGCGGATCTCCTGGGGCTCATCACCGTCGCGACATATCCAGCCTCGGCCCGACGTCACGTGCAGAACCTGGCCATACTCATGGGTATGCCAGAACGTGCGCGCGCCCGGAGAAAAAAATACGTGATTGATGCCAACGTTGTCCGCGGGGGGCATGACTGGATCAGCCCAGACCACGCCGGTGAATGTCGCACCGCGTTGCTCCGACGGCTTGCCCTGGTCGCGGCCGTGAAATACTTGCATGACCTTACTCCTTTTGTTTAAGCGCTTTTCAAACGAACGCCGCCCGACACGTCGCCGATGGCATCCACCACACGATTGCTGATCTGGTCACCATAACCCAGCGCGGTGGCCAGGCCAAAGCAGGCCGCAGGGCCAGCGGCGTTCAGCGACGCCACGCCCAATTCGCGGACCATGTCCACATACAGCACCACATCCTTGGTCATGAGCTTGCTGGTCAACCCCCCTTCCAGATAGTCGCCATCGACAATGAACGGGAAGCGGTTGAGCGAAGCGAAGTTCACTCCGCTGCTGCTGTTGATCACCTCGAGCAAGCGATGCAGATCCAGCCCGGCTTTCTTGCCTGCCACCATGACCTCGGCAGTCGCCGCCAGGCTGACGGCGTTCAGGAAATTGTTGAGCAGCTTGGTGGTATGTCCCGCGCCGCTGCCGCCCATGGTCACGACTTTGGTGCTGATAGGCGCGAACACCCAGTCGATGGCCTCGATGGTGGCCGCGTCCCCGCCTACCATCAGCGTCAACTTGCCTTTCTCCGCGGCGGCCGCGCCGCCCGATACGCCCGCGTCGACATACTGGACGCCCTGCTGCGCAAAGCGCGCGCTCAGGCGCACGGTAGAGCTTGCCGCCGCTGTGCTCAAGTCAACCACAATCTGGCCGGGCCGGCAGGCCGCCAAAAGACCACCGTCTCCTTCGACCACCGCCTCTACCACCTTGCTGTCCGGCAGCGACAGCAGTACGACATCAACATCGTCGAGAACCTCGCCTATCGTCGCAGCCGCCCGGGCTCCAGTCTCGGCCGCTCTCGTCGGATCGGTGTCGTATCCCAGCACCGAGATACCGGCATCGACTAACCGACGCGTCATGCGCCCACCCATATTGCCTAGGCCGATAAAGCCGACTCGCTTCTTATCCATTGATGTTTCCTCTTGGTTTGCGCCAGTGCGTACCGCAGCGGCGCGAGCACCCCTTATTTGCCAGGCCAAATGGGCTGGGCGACGGCCTGCGCCTCCGGGAACACGGTCACGGGTACGCCGTTCTGCCATTGAATGACCGTAAGCGTCGCGTCGACGCGATGCCCCGCCTCATCGAACTTGAGCACACCGCCAGGGAAATACGGACTGGGCCCCTCGTCCAGGGCGCGCATCGCCTGTCCGACGGCCTCGCGATCAGCCTTGCCGGCCTTCTCCAAGGCCGCCTTCATGATCCACATATCACCATACGTCGAGATGGCGTTCTGCGTCATCCAAGGCTCGTTGTATTCTGCCTTCATGCGCTTGATCAGGCCTTCCTGTCCCTTGGCGCCCCAGTTGCCTACGGCCGACATGACACCATTGAGCAACGCCGGGCTGACCGTGTTGAGCACCTCGGGTTCGGCGATGGCGATACCGAAAGAAATCACCGGCACCTTCACATTGGTCTCACTCATCTTCTCGAGGATGAGCTTGGCGTCCGAGATCACAGTAGGAAGAAAGAACAGCAGGTCGGGACGTCGCGAACGCACGCGCTGAATCAATGACGACGCATCCGCCAGCGGCGGCGTGAAGGTTTCATCGACGACCAGCTCCAACCCGTTCTTCTTCAAGAGACCATCTTTCAGGGCCTTGACCGTGGATAGCGAGGCGGCCGTGTTGTCAGTCACGATGGCCACGGTCTTGGGCCGCTTGCCCGAGGCCTTCTCCGCCAGGGCCAGAATGCTGGGCAGCGCGATATCGGCTTGCTTGCCAGCCGGCGCCGACGTCTGAAAGACGTACTTGAACCCCCGCGACGTAATCAGATCGGAATACGACAGCGTCAGCATCGGTAGCGCGGCCCGCTCCGTTACCTCGGTAACGGCCAAGGTGAATGAACTCAGGTAGGCGCCCGTCGCGATGACCAGATTGGGGTAATCGGCAACCATCCGTTCCGCCGCGCTCTTGGCCTTCTCGGTGGAGTCGCCCGAATCGACCACCACCAGCTTGAGCTTGGCGCCGCCCAGCGCCTTGATGCCGCCCTGGTCGTTGATGTCCTTGACCCCCATTTCGGCACCCATACGCATCACTTGGCCATAACGCGCGTAAATACCTGACATGGGCGCGATAAGCCCGACGCTCACGGGGGTGGGTTCGGCCACGGCGCTACCGCCCAGCAACAAGCTGGCACCCAACGCCACGCTCATGAGACTGACAACCGCAGACTTCGTTTTCATGTTGATCTCCTCGGTTTTTCCGCCTTGGTCGGGGCGGTATATGTTCTACATCCCAAGATATGCGCGGCGAATCCGATCATCCGCCTGCAGCGTCTGATGCGTGCCTTCCAGCACCACGCATCCGGTTTCCAACACGTAACCCCGATCGGCGTATTGCAGCGCCTCCGCCACCCGTTGCTCCACCAGCAGGAGGGTCAGACCCGCTTCCCGGCGAATGTCGATCAGGCGTTCAAAGATAAAGTCGGCGATAGCCGGCGACAGCCCCATCGATGGCTCGTCGAGCATCAGCAAACGCGGCGACGATGCCAGACCACGGCCGATGGCCACCATTTGCTGCTCGCCCCCCGACAGCGTGCCGGCCAATTGCCGGCTGCGCTGTTTGAGGATGGGAAACCATGCATAGATACGTTCTAAATTGCGAGTCCAATCGCGTCGGCCGGCTTCGGTATAAGCCCCCATTTCCAAGTTTTCCAATACGCTCATCGAGGCAAATACCTGCCGACCCTCGGGCACGTGGGCAATGCCCAAATGTGGCCGTCGATCGATGGGCACAGCCAGCAAATCCTGTCCATCGAAGCGGATACTTCCCGAGCGGGCCGACACGCTACCCGAAATAGTCCTGAACAAGGTACTTTTCCCCGCGCCGTTGGGCCCGACGATGGAGACGAACTGCCCCTCTCCGACCTCTACCGAGACACCTTTCAGAACGGGCACCGCGGAATAACCCGCCTCCAGTTGATGGATTTCAAGTAGCATGTTGCGCGCTCCACTTCTTACCCAGATAGGCCTGCACCACTTGGGGATCTTGGGTGATCGACTGTGGGTCGCCTCGCGTCAGCACTTGGCCATGATCCAACACCACGAACTCATCGACCAGGCGCACCATGGTCTGCATGGTGTGTTCGATGATGACAACGGTGATGCCCTCGGCCGAAAGCGCGCGAATCGCGTCGACGATATCGTCGACCTCACCATGTCCCAGACCAGCCAGAGTTTCATCCAATAGCAACAGTTCGGGTTGCCCGGCCACCGCCCGGGCAAGCTCCATCAGGCGCAATTCGCGGGTGGTAAGCAGCGCGGCGATTTTGTTGGCGCAGTCGGACAAGCCAACCCGCGCGATGGCCTGCGCCGCGAGTGCTTCGGCCTGCGCCTCATCTTTGGCGCGCACATAGGCGCCCACCTTGACGTTCTGCGCCACGGTCAGTCGCATGAAGGGTCGCATGATCTGGAAAGTGCGCCCCACACCTGCTGCACATAGCACATGCGGCTTGCGGCCCGCCATGTCCACGCCGTTCACCATCACCTTGCCTGTATCCGGCTGCAAAAAGCCGTTGAGCAGGTTGAACAGCGTGGTCTTGCCGGCGCCGTTAGGACCAATAATGCCCAGGATCATACCCCGGCGCACCGAGAAACTGACGTCCTGCACAGCCTTGAGTCCGCCAAAGCTGCGCGATACCGACTGCACGTCCAGGATGATGTCGTCGGCGGATGTCGGTGGCCGTACAGGCCGAGTCGAATGGGCGGGCATCGGCGTCGACTTGGCCTGTACCGTCGACCGGGTCTGCTCTATCGACTCAGTCTGTTCCGCCGGTGCGGCCGATGTCGTCGCGCGCTTGCGACGTTGCAGGACATCGCGCAATTTCCAGAACACGCCCTCCGGCGCCACCAGAATCACCGCGATGATGGCCATGCCCAGGATCACGCCCTGAATGCCCGGATAGGTCGAACCTAGCTCGGCATGCAGTATCTCGCCCAGCGGCACGAGAATAGCCGCCCCGATGATGGGCCCCCATACTGATCCCACGCCACCGAACATGGATACCGTGAGCGCCTGCGCCGACACCAGCATGCCAAACACCGACACCGGTGTAACCACCAGCAACACCACGGCATAGAACGCACCCGTGGCACCCGCGATGGCGCCGCTCAACGCGATAGCCCGTAATTTCCAGCGCAGCGTATCGATGCCCGCAGCCTCGGCGGCCGCTTCGTTTTGCTTGATGGCGATGAGCGCCATGCCGAAACGCGTTCGCTCCACATACAGCGTGATCTGCGCAAACACCAACAGCATGATCAGGCCAATCACGATGTAATAGCGCCGGTCGGAAAACTGCATGAACAGCCCCGGATGCTCGCGCTGCATCGGAAAGGTCATTTCCTGCAACCCCAGCCACTCGAACACATACAGCAGGGCCAGCGGATACGCCAACATGGCTAGCGCAAAATAGTGCCCACGCAGGCGGAATGTAGGCAACCCTACCAAGATCCCGGCCACGGCGCCGATGACGGCGGCCAGCGGCAACATCACCCAGGGCGACAAGCCCAGGTAGACCTGTCCCAACACTGCCGCATAGGCGCCCAGGCCGAAGAACGCCGCGTGACCGAATGAGACCAGGCCGGTATAGCCGCTCAGCATATTCCACGACAGGCCAAAGCATGCCCACACCAGCACAAGTGTGAAGATCAGTTGATGGTATGCATTGCTCACTAGCAACGCGGCAGCCAGATAGATCACCGCGACCAGCAGCAACGTCAGGGAAGTCGGCCATCGCTTCATCAGGTTCGCTCCGAAACGCGGCCAAACAGTCCTTGCGGCCGCAACATCACGATCAACAGAAAGAACACGAAAATTGCCGCGTTCTGCAACTGCGTGGGCAACACCAGCGAAGAGAGCTGCTGCACCAAGCCGATCACCATGCCTCCCCAGAACGCGCCGAAGATGCTGCCTATGCCGCCCAGCACCACACCGGCATACATGATGATCACGTACTCCAGACCGACAAAGGGATGAAACGGAAAATTAGTTGCCAAGAGACCACCGGCCAACGCAGTCACGCAGGTACCGAGGGCAAAGGCGATGCGGTACGAACGATTGACGTCAATGCCCATGTAGGAAGCGGCGATCGGGTTGTCGGCCGACGCCCGCAAGGCCTTGCCCAGCCGACTGCGTGCGATCAACGCGCCCAGCACCACGATGGCGGCCACCGATATCAGCGCGGCCACTGTCCGGCCCTTGTTGGCAAACACGCTGACGTAGTCTCCCCAAAGCGGTCCGATCTCCCAGGCGCTGCTCGATAGCGGCGTACGCAACGACACCAATTGCGGTCCGAACAACATCATGCCGCCGTTCTGCAGAATCAAGGCGATGCCCAGCGTCAGCACCAGTTGAGCGTAATGGCCGTCGCCATCGAGCGCGGTACCACGCCGGCCCGTAACGCGAGAGATCAGGAGCCGATGTGCCAGATACCCCACCGCGAACATCACAGGCACGGCCAGCAACACCGACACATAGGGCCCCAACACGGAGCCCGCCAGCCAATGCCCGCCCAGCAAGATGAAGAAGTAATACGTCACATACATCCCGAGCATCATGAAGTCGCCTTGGGCGAAATTGATGACGCGCATAATGCCGAAGATCATTGCCAATCCGACGCACATCAATCCATACAGGCCACCCACCAGCACGCCAGCAGCGAGCGCCTGCAGGAACGCTTCGAGATGAATTTGCAGTTCTGTCATGTCCATCGTGTCAGGCCTCGTCTCAAGTCTGTGTCGTATCCGGCCGCAAGGCGCACAAACGCGCCAGCAGTCCCGCGTCAGGCTCACGTTCGTAGCCATCCACCATGGCCTCGATGCGCTCGGCTTGCTCGTCTCCCAGCACCACCTGCGCGGCGCGGCGCCATCGCGCACGGATGAGTGCCTCATCGGCCGCCACCACATCATCCAGCTCGGCCCGCACTGTCGATCCATCGTCCAGTCGGAGGATCACACGGGCTCCCTGCCGAGCCGGGAAGGCCGTCGTGTAAGCGTCATCCGGCACTAGTTCGGTCTGTGCGATCAACCGCACGATTTCAGCATCGTCGAGCTGACGATAGTTCTCCTCCTCGATAGCGCCCCGGGCCAGCACAGCCGCCACGCCAAATGCGATGCTCATCTTGGCCTGCAATGCATAGTCAAACGGCCCCATGGCGCTACACCCTGGATACGCCAGCGCCGCATGGGTGGTCTCGACGCGCACCGCGACAATGCGCCGGCCCGAGGGCACGAGCCGCCAGGCACGCAAGGCCGCCTGGCAAGGTGACTGAGCAAAATTGCAGGCCGGCGCCGGTTTGTTGAAAACCTTCAGGATGTCGGCGTCGCCCTGTGGGAATAAGGCGATAGGCCCAGGCATGGGCGCACGCGCATAGGCCCGGAATAAACCTGCCTCTCCCTCCAGGATGGACGGCGACGCCTGTGCACCTTGACGCGCCAGATCCAGGCAGGCGATCGCATTGCGGACCACGAAGCCCGGGTGAAAGTACATCTCGCTGCCACCCGTATGCGCCCACTCGTTCAGTCCTGCGCAGGCATTGCCAGCCAATGCGAAAGCGTTCAACGCCTGGCCCTCGTCCAGACCCAAGAGACGCGCACCCGCCATCGCGCTCGCGAAAGGTCCCACCAATCCGGTGGGCCGGAATAAACGCGCCAACGACGGGGTGATCAGCGCGCGGCCGATGCGCGCGCCAACCTCATAACCGACCACGGCCGCGCTCAACGCCCGCGCGCCCGGCACCTCGTGGCGCTCGGCCAACGCCAGCACCGTGGGCCATACCACCACCCCCAGGTGCGCCACGCTTGCTGCGTGCATATCTTCCCGCACTAGGCCGTGACCCGCGACGGCATTGGCAAAAGCCGCATCCGCCAGGACATACGTTCCGGAACGGCCGACAATATGCGCGCCGCCCTCGTTGGACGCGGCCAACTGAGCGGCCTGCTCGCTCCATGGCAATGACCGCGCCTCAAAGGCGCATGAAAGATAATCAAGCAGGCATTGCTTGGCCCGCGCCGTGACTGCTTCCGTTTGCGGGATCTCGCTCAACGCCCTACGCACGATTTCCCGCGCCGTGCTTACGTCTTGTCTGTCAGGATGCATGATCCTGCTCTCCAGGGAACGCGCGAAGCCGCGTCAGTAACCAAGAACGGTCATCGCGCCGTCCACCTTGAGCGTCACACCCGCCACCGTCGAGCTCGCCGCCGACGCCAAAAACACGGCAACCTCGGCGATATCGGCCCCAGTGGACAACCGGTCTAGCGGCGTACGGCGACGGCGCGTGGCCCAGCCTTCCTCGGAAATCACAGAACTCGCGCCCGGCGTGACCACAGGTCCCGGTGCCAAAGCATTGACACGAATGCCATACCCACCCAGCTCGACCGCCTGTTGTCGGGTCAGCGTGTCTAGCGCGCCTTTGATGGCGCTGTAGACCGCCGCGTTCTTGATAGACACCGACACGGCTACCGATGACAGATTGATGATCGCGCCACCCCCACGTGCGATCAAGTGCGGCGTGGCGGCCTGCAACGACCATAACGCGCCCTTGAGTCCCACGTCGATCATCTTCGAGACCTTGTCCTCGGGCATGTCCACCAGGGGTGCGTAATAGAAATAGGCCGCGTTGTTCACCAAAATATCCAACCCGCCCGATTGGTTCGCATAGGCGTCGATCACGCGCCGTACTTGCTCGCGATCAGACACATCGCAGGGTAGTGCCTGGGCACCCGGAAACTCGCGCTCGGCCTCGGCCAGCAGCTCCGCATTGATATCCAGCAACCCCACCTTGGCGCCCTCGCGGACATAGGCTCGCGCAATCTCTCGACCAATGCCCCCGGCACCTCCGGTGATGATGGCGACTTTTCCTTCCAGCACTCCCATACCGTCTCCTTTTCCCGCTCCTGATCGCTGCGTTATCGATGTGTCGGCGTTGTAGATATTTTGTATGTGTGTACTATAGACTGATTGTATGATTGAATGTCAAATGAATTATGGTTTTGCTTAAGGATTTACCCTGAATCGTGCAAGCGGAATCCCGATCACGTTGGCCAGGCTTGAAAAAAGATGAAAGCTAAAATCACCGAGAGGAATCACCACTCAGGACATCAATGAAAGCAGCCCTTCCCCCGTCGGCAGACTTCAAAGTGCAGCGCGCCGCTTCCGTGTTGCGGCACAGCGTGACCGAGAGCATCCGCAACGCCATTCTGTTGGGACGTTTTCGACCCGGCGAACGCTTGCCCGAAAGGGAACTGTGCGAGATGACGGGAGTGAGCCGCACGCTGGTGCGAGAGGCCTTGCGGCAATTGGAATCCGAAGGGTTGATCCACGTCATCCCCTATCGCGGCCCGGTCGTGGACCGAGTGCTCCCGGACCAGGCCGAAGGCATCTATCAGGTTCGCGAGGAACTCGAGGGTTTAGCCTGCCAGCTCTTTGCCGAACATGCCTCGGCCCAAGCACTCAAGGACTTGAAAAAAGCCTTCCAGAGCCTCAAACATGCCTTCACCCATGGCAGCCCACTGGAGCAATTGACGGCCAAAAATTTCTTCTACCAATGCCTGCTTGAAGGGGCCGGCAATGAAGCGCTGACCACGACGCTGCGCTTGCTGAACTCGCGTGTCATGCTGCTGCGTTCCACATCGATACAGGCGCCGGGCCGGGCGCCCCAGAGCTTGGCCGAACTGGCCGAACTCATGACGCAACTCGAACTGCGCGATGGTGCGGCCGCGCGCGCGGCGGGCTGTCTGCATGTACGCAACGCCGCCGCCGTCGCGATTCGTATCTTACGCGGCGCCAACGAAACGCCGCCCCCGGGCTGAACGCCTTTGGCGTGCGCCACGCATCCATCTATGACTTGGCGCGCACTTTCACACCCGCCCAGTCTTCCACGACTCGGGCCACATCGGAATAGTCCGCGTTCTGGCCGCGGATGGCAGTGGTCATCACCAACATTTCGCGCACCGACGAGCCCACTACCATCGGCACACCATTGCGCTCGGCCTCCTCCAGACACAAGCGCACATCCTTGTGTGCCAAGCGGGCGGCGAAGCCCACATCGAATGTGCCGGTCAGCACTGCCCGGGGGAACTTTTCCATGGTGGCGGAATTGCGACCCGAACCCGCGTTGATGACGTCGATCATGACGCTCGCATCCAACCCGGCCTTGACACCGAGTGCCATGGCTTCCGACGTAATGGCCACGGCAGTCGCCGATAGAAGATTGTTCGCCAGCTTCATCACCTGAGCTTGGCCGGCTTGCGCGCCGAGATAAAAAAGTTTGCCGAAATTTCCCAGCACCTGTGTCAGCGCCTCGTAACGCGCCGGCAGGCACGCAACCATGACTGCCAACGTGCCACGCTCGGCCCCGGTCACGCCACCACTGACAGGCGCATCGACATATTCGATGCCTTGCTCGGCAAGAATTTCAAACGCGCGCTGCGCTGCTGCGGGACCAATGGTCGACAAGTCCACCACGCACTTCGCACGGCTAGACCGTGCCAAACCGTGCTCACCGCTCAGCACGCTCTGCACCACTTTGCCATCGGGCAGGCTCAGAAATACGACATCGGCCGAGTCGCCCACGCTCTGCGCGCTATCGTGAGCCACCGCGCCACGCGCCACCAAGCGCTGCATCACCGCCGGGTCGCTATCGGTCACATGGAGCACATGGCCCGCGTCAAGCAGGCGTCCCGCCATGGGCCCACCCATGTTACCCAACCCAATGAATCCGTAAATCGTCTCGCTCATTTCCATCCTCGACTAAAAAGAAGAGCCGCGCCTGAGCGCGGCAGGGGTTCAGCGGGGCTTCAGGCCGATCTGCTTAGCCAACTCAGCGAATTGTTTCTGGTCGCGCTGCAGCGTGCTCGCAAAGCCTGCGGGGCTGCGCTCCTCGGGCGAGGGAATCCGCGCGGCCAGCGTGTCGATACGTTCGCGAAACGCGGGGGTCTGGATCGCCTTGGTCACTGCCTCGGCCAATTTGTCGACCACCTCCTTGGGCATATCCTTGGGCCCGACCAAACCATTCCATATCTGCAGGTCAAACTGCGGCAGCCCCCCCTCGGCGAAAGTCGGCACGTCCGGCATCTGCGGCAGGCGCTCCTTAGAGGCTACCGCGATGGCCTTGATTTGCTTGCCCTTGTGCAGGGGCAGCATGGTGACGGTCTGATCGAGCACCGCTTGGATGGTGCCCCCCATCAGGTCGGTAATGGCGGGACCCGAGCCGCGGTACTGAAGCAGTTCAGCCTGTACATTGGCCATGCGTAGAAACAGTGCTTCGGCCAAGTGAGCGGTGGTACCGGGGCCCCCCGAACCGAAATACAGTTTGAGTTCGCCACTACGCATACCTGCCAGCATAGAAGGCAGATCCTGGATACCGCTCTTGTTGCTCACGCTGAGCACCATGGGAACGTTGGCAACCGTACCGATTGCCGTCGTGTCCTTGACAATGTTCAGGTCGGCCTTGGGATAAAGCAGCGGAATCAACACCATGGACTGGTTGCTAAACATCAGGGTGTAACCGTCTGGCGCGGACCGGGTCAGACGCTGAAAACCCAATAGTCCGCCCGCACCCGTCACATTCTCCACCACGAAGGTATTATTCGTGACCTTTCCCAGTTCGTTCGCCAACAAGCGGGCCAGCGCATCCAGACTACCACCGGGCGCCACGCCCACGATGATGGTGACGGGCTTGGACGGAAAGCTGTCGTCGGCGGCTGCGGCCGTATGATTCAAACCCAGGCACAAAGCCATGCCGGCAAGCGCGGATGCGATGCGTCGTTTCATGTTGTCTCCCTGCGTGATGACCGGTCCCGCTTTGGTCATTGAGTTAGCAAAAAACGCCGGTCAACGCCTACTCAGCAAGCGTACCAGCGAACCAATAGAATCGACATGCTCCAAATGCATGACGGCTTCCAGACAAGCTGCGGTCGTGTCCGCCGGCAATCCCGCCCGCGGGAATAAATGCAAAAACTTGTTTTCCACATCCCGACGGTCGATACCGCGCGCGCCAGCACCACGCGGTGTGACACAGGTGCCTCGATGCACGGCGCCATCTTTCATATGTATCGTGACCGTGCCGCCATGCCGATGGGGAAAGCGATCGGGCAATGGCGCCGGATTGAGATCGAACTCGACCTTGTCTTGCAGCATGGCAATGACAGGGTCGGTCATCTTGGCCACGTCCATGTGTTGCCAGGAAAAGCCGTCATCGGCGATCGCCGCCGCGACGAAATAATGCAGACTGTGGGCCGCGTCAACCAGGTTGCGCGGATGGGGCTCGCCCTTGAAGTCGGTCCACTGCACTGCCGCCGACACAACGATGCGCGCAATATCGTCGGGTTTGATACGCCCCTCGACGCGTGCGGCATCGGCCGCGGCCTCAGCCGTCGCATGAAAGGGATGCGCCCCCGGCATGAGCTTGATGGCCATATCGGTCACAATGTCCCAAGACCCCCCCCAGTCGCGCACGATGTCGTCGCGCGATTGGCCGCCGAGCGCATCCAGAAAACCGCGAGGCTGCTCCAGCACACCCAGTTCGCCCTCGAAACCGCGCTGCGCCGCCAGCGCGGCGCGTATACCCGTGCTGGCGGCCAGGCCAGCGTGATATTCCCTCGCGCAACTCGTGTCAGCCGCGATCGCCATGCCGCCGATTGACGTTGCCGAGAGCGCGATCGCGTGCGCCAACCGTAGCGCGTCCAGCCGCAGCAGCACGCCGGCGGCAACGCAGGCACCGAACACCGTGGAGTACGACCCATGGAAACCACGCTGCATGCGTCCCGGCGTCAGTGACTCATCAATACGTCCGGCGACTTCATAACCCAGCACCATGGCGGCCAACACATGCTGGCCGCTCGATCCTTCATGCTCGCCCACCGCCAGCGCCACGCTGGAGACGATGGTGCCGATGTGTGCAATGCTGCGCATGTCGCTGTCATCCGACGCAGCGGCATCGCTTGCCACCGCATTGACGCGTGCGGCGCTCGCCAGCGGTAGTCTGCCGCCGTCGAACCACACAGTTGCCTCCGGTGTGCCGCCATCGGCGAGTTCAAGCTCGCGAATAATGCGAGCCGATTCAATACCGTATCCCACGGCGGCACTGGCAAGCGTGCTGGCCAAGCTCATCTTGGCATGCTCGAGCGTCAATGCCGGGAGGTCGCAGTCACGGGTGGACGTGACGAAGTCGGCCAATTGACGCGCCAAAGGCAGCGTCACTAAAGAGGATTGCACGTCAGGAGTTCCTTCGTGAATGGGTTATTGTCGTGTCACTGCGCCGCCGTACCCAGTTGTTTAAGGACCGGGACCCATTGGGCGAGGTCTCGGCGCACCAGATCCTGAAAGGCGGCCGGCTGGGGGATCGGTGTATCGGGCAAGGTAAAGCCCAAGCTGATCAGCTTGTCACGCAGCGCTTGAGTGCTCATGACCTTGTTTAGCGCGGTATAGAGGCGCGTGGAAACATCGGCCGGTAGACCGGCTGGTCCCACCAGACCCCACCAGAGCGTGACCGAGTAATCCTTCAAGCCGCTCTCGTCCAGGGTAGGGACATCCGGTAGCAAACTGGAGCGCTTGGGTCCGGTGACCGCCAGCGGCCGGAGTTTGCCAGACGTCACCAGCCCCATGGCCGCGGGCATGTTGTAGAGGCCCATGTCCACGTCGCCGCTGATGATGGCGGCCAGGCCCTGTTGGGCGCCGGTATAGGGCACGTGCATGATCGGCTTGTCGAGATACTTCGCCACGGTGGCGCCGGCGATATGGTGGCTGGTGCCCACGCCGCTGGATGAGTAGCGGAAGGTCTCCGGCGGCTGGGCTTTGATCGCCTCCAGCAACGCCGGCGCGCTTTGGTAAGGCGACTTATCGGACACAACCAACAGGTTCTGTACATCGGCGATCTCACTGATGAAAGTGAAGTCTTTGATCGAGTCGTACCCGGGCGACTTGTAGAGCGCTTGGTTGTTGACAAAGGTACCCTGCGCGGCAATACCCAGGGCGTAGCCATCGGGCTTGGCGCGGGCGATGTCCGTCGTGCCGATGGTGCCACCTGCCCCGCCCTTGTTTTCCACCACGACAGGCTGACCGAGTTGCTCGGCCAATGCTGAGGCGACCACCCGCGTCAACGTATCGGCCGCGCTACCAGCGGCATAGGGCACGATGAGTTTGACGGGCCGATCGGGATACGCCGCTTCGGCGCGCGCGCCCCACATGGCTACGGAGGCGAGCGAAAACAGCGCGCAGGCTATCGCCTTGCGTCGATATAGCTTGGTCATTATGTCTCCTCGTGTCAGGATGACTGACAGCAATACCGCAACGCGGTCATTGACCCGACACATGATTTGGTTTTATTGGATAAGACAGACTGTAGGCCGCTTCCTTCTGTATGTCTGTGGAAACTTATTCGTCAATCATTGAATCGATTTCAACAATGCACAAACTGAGAAACCGCCTCGGCCCGCTACGCGTACTGGATGCCGTGCACCGCAGTGGCGGCGNCGGCCGAGCCGCCGACCTCCTGCATATCACGCCAAGCGCTGTCAGCCATCAGTTGCGCCGGCTGGAGGCCGAACTGGGTGTGCAATTGGTGCAAAAAGACGGCCGCGACATTGGCTTCACCGCAGCGGGCACGGAGCTGGCCGTACAAGCCGCTCAGTTGTTCGACCAGCTCGAGTCGGTGCTGTCCAAAGCATCCGAGGCCGGCGCCAATCGCCGTATCCGGGTCAAAGTCATTCCCAGCCTCGCTATCAAATGGCTCATGCCCCGACTGGGTTCGCTGTACGCGCAGCACAGCGACATCGACCTCGAAGTCGCCACCGTCGCCCGCGCCGATGACACCGATCTGCACAACGCCGATTTCGTCGTACGCCGCGGCAACGGCGATTGGCCGGGGCTGCGCGCCGACCTGCTGTTCCCCGATGAACTCGTGCTCGCCTGCGCGCCGTCAGTGGCCAAACGCCTACACACGCCCGAGGACGTATTGGGCGAAACGCTATTGAATTCGATGATTGCACCAGACTTCTGGGATCGCTGGCTGCTGTCGACCGGGTTAACCGCGAACAGCGACACGCGCTTCCTCCCGCTAGCGAACGCCGTGCTCTGCCTGCAGGCAGCCGCCGAGGGCCTCGGCATCGCCGTGACGCAGCGCGCCTATGTCACTCAGGACTTCGCCACCGGTCAGTTGGTGCAACCGCTAGCGCACAGCGCCCGCAGCGGCGACGGCTACTACCTCGTCAGCCATCCGGCACGCGCAGCCACATTGCCATTCAGCCTCTTTGCGAATTGGATGATCAGCGTGAAGTAGACGTTCAATGCGTGGCGCGAAGGGTGTCTCTATTGAGGCGCCCCTGTCTGGCATCTGAGAGCCCAGGCGGTCCTATCGCCACGGCTCGGCCCAACCAGGGGCCTCGGCCTCGCTGCGCGAGACTTCCCGNGCCTCAANNCGGNCGGCGCCGCCACTGGACAGCCCAGCCAAGCGAACGCAAGAAAATCACGTCTTGCGATTATTCGAACAGCTTCGGCGCTGGTTGCGACACCGAAGTGACTCGGCCTTGCTCGCCAGGAGGCGCCGTGTGATCCCCATCGGCTAGCGCGCGTTGCATGAGTACAGTGTCGCGCCATTGCCCGAATTTATAACCGACTGAGCGCAGGGTGCCGGCGGGATGAAAGCCCTGGCGGGCGTGCAGGGCTAGCGAGGCGGCGTTGGCGCTGTCCCCGACGACGGCCAGCATTTGTCGCCAGCCACCCGCGGTGCAGCGTTCAATCAAGGTGGCCAGCAAGCGACCGCCGATGCCTTGGCCCACGATGCCCGGTTTGACGTAGACAGAGTCTTCGACCGTGTAGCGATAGGCGGGGCGGGGGCGATATGGCGTGACGTAAGCGTAGCCAACGATTTCACCGTCTCGTTCTGCGACCAAATAGGGCAAGCGATGCGTCAACACGGCCTCGCGGCGGGCGCGCATGTCCTCCAGCGTGGGCGGATCTAGCTCGAATGATCCCGTGCCATGTTGGACGTGGTGGGCGTAAATCGCCTGAATGGCAGGCATGTCGGCAGGGGTGCTGTCACGGACGATCAGGGTAGGGGTGGATTCAGGCAAGGGCATGTCGGGTCTCGACAACGTTTACACCATTAGTCGGCGATTAATTGAATGCGCGGATGCTGCGCGATGATTTCCAGCACGATCTCAAAATAGGTGGCGCCCGAGCCGTTTTCTAGTTCGACCAGGCGTTGACTGATTTGCGCGACGTTGAATGCTTTGGGTTTCTGCAGCTTGTTTGCATAGAATTGTCTCGTTGCCTCGACACCCAGTGCATTACGGCTCTTTTCCATGTTCTTCCAGATGAGCCTCACCGGCTGATCGGCCTCGGCGGCACCGTAGGAGCCGTACAGCATGTCGTTCAGCGCATCGAGATTCGGGGCGAGTTTCCAGTCTTCACCAGCCATGAACACGTGGTTGATCTCGTCGTAGAACGAAGGAATGTCGGTGATTTTATCGCCCTCGAGGGTGAGCGTTTTCATCCATTACTCCGAGAAACCTCGGCATTCATGCCGGGGAGGAAAGGGGCGCAACCATAAGGCTGCAGGATTGGTCTTATTTGAATTGATGATTGGATAGAAATCCAGTAATTTGATTTGGCGCGGATAGTATCTTGGGCATGCAAACCAAACGTGCCGCCGGGCTGGCGGTGTTAGTGGGAATCCCTTTCCCTTTAGGGAAGGGAGCAGTCAAGAGGTGGCCCTGCCGAGGGTGTCAAGGCGACAACGCGACCTGGCTCAGATCCGTGGTCGGCGGTAGCGCCTATGCGGCTCGAGGGCTGGGGCGCCATGCAGGGCTTGTGCGATCCGGCGTATTATTTAGGACTTTGCGAACTTCACCCGCCCGAGACAGATCATGCCGCAATATCGTTCCCGTACCTCCACCCACGGCCGCAACATGGCCGGTGCTCGCGCCCTCTGGCGTGCTACCGGTATGAAGGACGGCGATTTTGAGAAACCGATTATCGCGGTGGTGAACTCGTTCACGCAGTTCGTGCCGGGTCACGTGCATCTGCGTGATTTGGGCGCGCTGGTCGCCAAGGAAATCGAGGCCGCGGGTGGTGTGGCCAAGGAATTCAACACCATCGCTGTGGATGACGGCATTGCGATGGGTCACGGCGGCATGTTGTATTCCCTGCCGTCGCGCGAACTGATTGCGGATTCGGTCGAGTACATGGTCAATGCCCATTGCGCCGACGCGATGGTGTGTATCTCGAACTGCGACAAGATCACTCCGGGCATGCTGATGGCCGCGATGCGCCTGAATATCCCCGTCGTGTTCGTGTCCGGCGGTCCCATGGAGGCCGGCAAAATCACGTCGCCCACGGATGGAAAAGTGCTGGCCAAGATCGACTTGATCGACGCCATGATCAAGGCTGCCGACCCCAACGTCACCGATGCCGAAGCCGAGCAATTCGAGCGCAGTGCCTGTCCGACCTGCGGATCGTGCTCGGGTATGTTTACCGCCAACTCCATGAATTGCCTGACGGAGGCCATTGGCCTGGCGTTGCCGGGCAACGGTACGATCATGGCCACGCATGCCTGGCGCAAGGGTCTGTTCGAGCAGGCGGGTCATCTGATTGTGGAATTGTGCCGCCGCTATTACGAACAAGACGACGCGTCGGTGTTGCCGCGTAACATCGCCACCAAGAGCGCGTTCCAGAACGCCATGACGCTGGATGTCGCCATGGGTGGCTCCACCAATACCGTGCTGCACCTGTTGGCCGCGGCGCAAGAGGCCGAAGTCGATTTCAAGATGGAAGATATCGACCGCATCTCGCGCAATGTCCCCTGCCTGTGCAAGGTCGCACCCGCGACGGACAAATATCACATCGAAGACGTGCACCGCGCGGGCGGCATCCTGGCGATTCTGGGTGAATTGGCGCGCGCCGATCTGTTGGACCTGAGCTGCGGCAACGTGCACAGCGGCACGCTGGGCCAGGCGATTGAACAATGGGATATCAACGGTGGCGCGGGCGCAGCCGCGCAGAAACTCTTTCGCGCGGCGCCCGGCGGGATTCCCACCACGCAGGCCTTCAGCCAGGACGCGACGTATCTCACCCTGGATCTCGATCGCCAGAACGGTTGCATTCGCAGCAAAACCCACGCCTATTCCCAAGACGGCGGCCTGGCCGTCCTGTATGGCAACCTTGCCACCAAGGGCTGCATCGTGAAGACCGCCGGCGTCGACGAATCCCAATGGGTATTCACCGGACGAGCCCGCGTTTTCGAAAGCCAGGATGACGCCGTCGAAAGTATCCTGGGCGATCAAGTCGTGGCGGGCGACATCGTGGTGATTCGCTACGAAGGCCCCAAGGGCGGCCCCGGCATGCAGGAAATGCTGTATCCCACGTCCTACCTGAAATCCAAGGGCCTGGGCAAAACCTGCGCCTTATTTACCGACGGCCGCTTCTCGGGCGGTTCTTCCGGATTGGTCATCGGTCACGCATCACCCGAAGCCGCCGAAGGCGGCACCGTGGGCCTGATCGAAGACGGCGACATCATCGAAATCGACATCCCCAATCGCAAAATCCACCTGTCCGTCACTGATGACGAACTCGCCAACCGCCGCAACGCCATGGATGCCCGTGGCGACAAGGCCTGGCAACCCGTCAATCGCCAACGCGTCGTCTCACAGGCTCTGCAAGCCTATGCTGCCTTGGCGACGTCTGCCGATCGCGGCGCAGTCCGAGACGTTTCGCAATTGAAGCGGTGATTTTTCTTGCTGGCGGGGTGGTTCTTAAGGCGTCCTTCCGGGCTGCCATGGGCCACGCGGGCCTAATCAGCTCGGCTCGGGCGCATGCGGGCGCCCTCGGTCCCCTGCGGGGACTGCCCGATCTTCAAAAGGCCCCCGTGGCCCATGGCAGCCCGGAAGGACTTGCATTGTGAACATGCCCAGCAGCTGTCGGCCGATCAACGCTTTCAAGTGCTTTTAGCGGCTGTCGGCTGGGGATTCCGTGCGACGAGGCCTGGCAACCCGTCAATCGCCAGCACGTCGTTTCACGGGCCCTGCAAGCCTATGCCGCAAGGACTCGCATTGAGAACATGCCGAACACTGACGACGCTGTGCTGCGGGCCGTTTAAATGACGGACGCCATCCCACCGTCTACGGGAATGATGGCTCCTACGACATAGGCTGAACGAGGGCTGGCCAAGAAGAGCGCCACGTCGGCGACTTCTTCGGCTTTGCCATAGCGGCCCAGCGGGATGCGGGATTGGCTGTCGGCGAGGGCTTGATCGCGTGAAATGCCTTGGCGCTCGGCGTCGAGTTCCAGGACTTGTTCCACGCGCTGCGTGAAAGTCGGGCCCGGGTTGATGCCGTTGATGCGGATGCCGTAGCGAGCGTAATGCGCGGCCAGGCCGACGGTCGACAGCATCAATGCCGCGTTGGCGGATCCACCGGCCAAGTGCGTGCTGGTGGGGCGTTTGCCGCCGTTGCCGATGATGTTTACGACGATGCCGTTCGTGGCGCCGGCCGGCCGAGTGGCGGCACGGGTGCGCATACGTTCCAGAACAGCATCCTGGACGTGAATGTAGGGAAAGAACTTGGCGTCCATGGCGGCACGCCATTTGCTCGCATCGAGATCTTCGGGTTCGTAGCGGCGCGCGGCGCCGGCGCTGTTGATCAGGATGTCGATCGGTCCGATCTCGGATTCGATGCGTTCGATGGCTTGCGCCGCGGCCTGGGCGTCGGACAGGTCGGCCTGGAAGGTAGCGACGTTGTGTCCACTGGCCTGGAGTTCGGTACGTGCCTGTTCCAGCCCTTGCGGGTCGCGCGCGATGATGGCGACAAAGGCGCCTTCGGCGGCGAAGGCGTTGGCGACAGCCAGGCCGATGCCCTTGCTGCCGCCGGTTACCACTGTGACTTTACCGCTCAGTTTGAGATTCACCTGATGCTCCGCAGAGTACGTTGACGATAGCGGTCAACGATACTCCACATTGCGTCCTTGATCCTACTGTGGCGTGAGTGGCTGGGGGCGTCGTGCGTTAACCATTGGACGGCACAGGGACGGCGGGTGCGGCGGTGCGCTGACGACGATCCAGATTCCAACTGTAGAGCGCAACGATGAGTCCGCTGGCAGTGACTGCGGCCGCGACGAGCGGTGTGGCGGCAAGGCCGGGCCCGTGGTCGATGGTAAGACCGCCCAGCCATGCGCCCGCAGCATTGCCCAGGTTGAATGCCGCAATGTTGAACGCCGAGGCCAGGTTGGGCGCGTCACCTGCCTTTTCCAGGACGCGCATTTGCAGCGGTGGTACGGTGGCAAAGGCAGCGGCGCCCAGCACGGCGACCGTGACAATGGCGGCAAACTTGGCGTGTATGGTCAGACTGAATACCGCCAGCACCACGGCCAGCAGGGCCAGGCTCGCGATCAGGGTGGGCATGAGCCGGCGATCGGCGAGTTTGCCCCCGTAGGTGTTGCCTGCCACCAGACCGACGCCGAACAGTAGCAAAATGGGCGACACCATGCTCGGGCTGACGCCGGCCAGTTCTGTCAGCAGCGGGGCGATATAGGTGAACGCCGTAAATACGCCGCCAAAACCCAGTACGGTCATGGCAAAACCCAGCAGCACCTGCTTGCGCCCTAGCGCGCGCAGCTCGCCCATCAGGTCGCTGCCATGATCGCCGCGGCTGCGGGGGACCCAGATCGCAATCGCCAGCATGGCCGCCAAGCCCACCACTGTGACTGCCCAGAACGTCGAGCGCCACCCCCACGCCTGGCCCAGCCAGGTTCCGAAGGGCACCCCCAGTACATTGGCCAACGTCAGGCCGGTGAACATTAGCGCAATGGCTGACGCTTGTTTGTCTGGCCTGACCAGACTGGTGGCCACCACTGACCCCACACCGAAGAACGCGCCATGGGCTAACGAGGTGAGTACCCGAGCGGCCATCAGCGTGCCGTAGTCGGGTGCCAGCGCACAAGCCAGATTACCGAGCGTAAAAATCAGCATCAGGCTCAGCAGTAACGTTTTGCGTGGCAGTCGGGTGGTCAATATCGCGACAGGTGGTGCGCCCACCACGACGCCCAGGGCATAGCCCGTGACCAAGAGGCCCGCACTGGACAGTGATACGCCCAGATCGGCGCCGACTTCGGGCAATAGACCCATGATGACGAACTCTGTGGTGCCTATGCCAAACGCACCCACAGCTAGCGCCCAAAGCGCAATAGGCATTTCAATCTCCAAAAGAATGCAGCGGTTTATCCGTATGGACGACATTGTGCGTCGCAATATTTGTGAGAAAAAGAGGTCTACAATCACTAGACTTGTGTCTAGGAGTCAATAATGACGCTCAATTCCGACGCATTGAGGGTGTTTCTGGCGGTGGTCGATACCGGCAGCATGAGTGCGGCCGCGGAATTCTTGGGGCAGACAGCCTCAGGTGTCAGCCGAGGCCTGTCGCGCCTGGAAACTCAGTTGGGGGTGACTTTGTTGACGCGCACGACGCGTCGCATGGAGCTCACCGAAGAAGGTCAGTTGTTTTTGCAGCGTGCGCGCGGCATCGTCGGTGATCTGGATGAGGCCGAAGAGTGCATGCGCATGCGCCAGCAACAACCCGCCGGCAAGCTGCGCGTCGACGCATCAGCGCCCGTGATGTTGCACTGCGTGACGCCGCATATGGCGGCGTTCCGAGCGCAGTACCCGGAGATTTCGCTAGAGCTGACGAGCAATGACCGGATCGTCGACCTTGTTGAACACCACACCGATATTGCTCTGCGTGCCGGGCCGCTCCCAGATTCCAGTCTGCATGCGCGTGCGCTGCGGCCATCACCGCGTTGGGTGGTAGCCAGCCCCGATTATGTGGCGCGTCGAGGCAATCCCGCCACTGTGGCCGACTTGCGTCATCACGAACTGCTGGGTTTTACCCAGCCCGAGACGCTCAACGTGTGGCCGCTGCAGCAAGCGGACGGCACGGGGCTGACCGTCAGACCGACCTTGGCGACATCCAGTGGGGAAACCCAGCGCGCGTTGGCGATTCACGGCGTGGGAATTGCTTGTCTGGCCGCATTCATGGTGCAAGACGATCTCGCGGCGGGTCGCCTCGTGAAATTGCTGGAGGCCGCCCATACCGATTATCTGCAGCCGATGCATGCGGTGTATTACCGTAATACGCAGTTGGCGCAGCGTATCACGTGTTTCCTGGACTTTTTGGCCGAGCGGCTCTGACACCTGTCGGGCTAGTTGCCCCCGAATTCAGGTCAACTATGGCGTCTCGGCGTATGGCTACGCGGGGGCGCGCCGACAGTGGATCACGCAAACGTCTGTTCCATTTCACGTCGGAACTGCACGGCGGGTGCGTTTTCGTCAAAGTCGATATCGTGCCAACGGATCGGCTGCGATTGTCGAATCGGATTTTTCAGCTTGACCTTGTGGGCCAGTCCTAGCGGCAGATAGCCATCGGCGACAGAGTCGCGTGCGGGCATCAGGCGGCCATACACCGTATAGCCCCCTTCGCCATCGAGTTCTTGACCGGCGGGTAAATCGCGCTTGGCCGTGGCGACGACGTCGCCGTGCCAGCCGGTTGCAGAGCCTGTCGGCTCATGTCGCAGCCCGACACTGGCCACGCTGATGCCGAGCTCCAGTCCAATCAAGTGATAGGGCTTGTACATCGCAGCGTAGTTCCCGCTGGGATCGGTAATCAGGCCATATTCCTTGAAGCAGCGCCGCACGTAGTCGCTATCGGCGGCCAGCGTGACGTAGACGCCCCAGCGCAAATCGCGAAATACCGGGCGGCCATCGCGTTCCAGCGACGAAATCACCTCCACCTGGCCTCGATGGTGCAACATGCCGCCCTCTTCGCGAGGGCGCAGCACGCGCGCCAAATCGTCGACGCCGCAGGGAGGGAAATGCAACCCCGATGGCGAAGGCGCCAGACCGGTGGCATTGGACACGGCTGCCATCTCGATGGCGCTTTTGGTCCCATCCAGAAAACTGTTGAACATTTGGGCATTGAAATCGCCCGCGGCCACCATCTCGTTCGTAAAGCCGTAGTAGGGCCACACCGTCTCGGGCGTCGATGTATGAAACTCGGGCAGATACTTCGTACCTTTGCCCGCCGCAATCACCTCAAAACCGCTCGTACGCGCCCAATCGACCATTTCGCAAATCAGGGCAGGCTGGTCGCCATAGGCCAGCGAATACACAATGCCGGCCTCACGCGCCTTTCGCGCCAACAGCGGGCCGGCCAGTGCATCGGCTTCGACGTTGACCATAATGATGTGCTTGCCGTACTCGCAGCACGCCAGCACATGCGCGATGCCAGCGGCCGCCTGGCCGGTCGCATCAATCACAATCTGCACCTCCGCGCTGGCAATGACGGTCTCGGCATCGTCGCTGAAAAACACCCGGCCGGACTTTGCGGCATCGGACACGCTAGTCGAATGCAGCGCATCGGCCGGCCAGCCCACCCGAGTCAACGCCGCACGGGCCCGATCGGGCCTCAAATCCGCCACCGCGACCAACTGAATACCCGGCGTACGCTGGGCCTGACTGAGAAACATCGAGCCGAACTTGCCCGCGCCAATCAGCGCGACGCGTAAAGGTTTACCGTCAGCCTGGCGTTGCTTGAGCATACGGTGCAGATTCATGGCGTCTCCTAAGCGCGTGAGCCGTCAGGGTGCGACTCATCAACCTGGTATCAGGGATATCGGCAGTGCTGCAGACGCCAGAATAGCGGTTTTCTGTGATGGATAGCGAAAGTATTTGCGTTCAAACGGATGGCTAGCGCAATCAGGCATCCGCCGCATAGAGCTCGCCCGCCAGCACACTACGCCAGTTCGTCCACGTCATGCGGGGTCGATCCGTCACATGCCGGTTATAGGGCGCATCAAACAGAATATGCTTCCACCGAGGCCGGATCGCACCGTTGATCTCTGGCTTATCGTCAATCAACAAATCGCCGTGAACCAGCGTCTTGTCCCGAGTCAAAATCAATCGGTTCGTCGCCTCACGCCCGAGATGCTTCTCGACCCATAAATACTTTTCCATCACGCAGTTCTCGAACTGAGTCAGCGGCGAAGTACAAATGCGAATATCCATTCCCAGCGCCAGCAACGCCTTCACCGCCTCCAGCGCACCCGGCACAGGTGGCAAATCACGCACAAATCCCGGCGCCGTATAAATCGCCTCCGCCCGGCCCCGAAGCTCGCGCGGATAATCCTTCAAAATATGGAACGACTTACGATCCTCATGCTCGACTGGCGCAATATCCGGATACCGCTCTCGCCACACCGTCAGAAAGGCCTGGTCAAAATCAGCCAACACCCCATCTTGATCCAACAAAATAAGCATGGTCAGTTCCCACCGGTAAGCGTGCCGTTGATTGTGCCACGCAACCCTCACCCCCGACCTCGCTCACCCAGCACAAACCCTCTTTGCATCTCACGCGATGTCTCAACACGCGAGGGGAACTACTCCGTTGTGAGTCCCGAGCCGTCTCCGTGGCCCCGCCGGCCTTTTGAACGACGGGAAGTCCCGCGCAGCGGGATCTCGGCCCCTGATCATGGGCCGAGCCGGTGCGATATGGCCAGCCTCGCCTACACACACCGGACGCGGGCGTCAATAGAACTACACACCCTCCCGCAACAGCAAATGCCCCCACCTACAACCGCATATTCTGCGGCAGCCAAGTCGCAATCCCTGGCACAAGATAAAGCAGGAACACCGCCACGATCATCAGAAAGAACATCGGCAACGACACCCGCGCGATGTACGGCAACTCGCGGCCGGTCATGCCCGATAACACGAACAGGTTGAACCCCACCGGTGGCGTTATCTGCGCCATTTCCACAACGAAGACGACGAAGATACCGAACCAGATCAGATCGATGCCTGCTGCCTGTACCGTGGGCAACAACACTCCCATGGTGAGTACCACGATCGAAATGCCGTCCAGGAACGCACCGAGCACGATGAAGAACACCATCAGCGCCATGATCAGGCCGAGCTGAGACAGCCCGAGGCCGCCGATCCATTCCGCTAGTGCGCGGGGCAGACCGATGTAGCCCATTGATAGCGTCAAGAACTGTGCACCCGCCAGAATCAGCGCAATCATGCAGTACAAGCGCGTCGCGCCCATCAGCGATTGGTAAAAACTGCTTTTTGTCAGCGAGCCTTGCAGTCCTGATAGGACGAGTGCGCCGACTACGCCGATCGCGGCCGCTTCCGTTGCGGTTGCAACGCCGGCGTAAATCGAGCCGAGTACCGCGGCGATCAAGATGAGCACGGGAATCAAATGCCGGGACTGTTTTAGCTTTTGTGTGAATGTTAAATGCTCGTCGGCGATCGGTACTTCCTTGGGATTGCGCAACGCCCACCACATGATGTAGCCCATGAACAGCGCCGCCAGCATAATGCCGGGGATGACGCCCGCGATGAACAGGCGGGCGATCGAGACGTTCGCCGATACGCCATATACGATCATGATGATGGATGGCGGAATCAAGAGCCCGAGCGTTCCCGCGCCTGACAGGGTGCCCAAGATCTTGCTTTCTGGATAGCCGCGTCTCGTCAGTTCGGGAATCGTCATTTTGCCTACTGTCGCGCAGGTCGCGGCTGACGAGCCAGATACTGCGGCGAAAATTGCGCAGCCAATCACATTGGTGTGCAATAAGCGGCCTGGCAGGCGGTTCAACCACGGTGCCAATCCTTTGAACAAGTCCTCCGATAGGCGCGTGCGAAACAGGATTTCGCCCATCCACAAGAATAGAGGCAGGGCGGTCAGCGTCCAGCTCGAGGCAGCCCCCCAGATGGTGACTGCCATTGCGTCGCCAGCGGGTCGACTGGAAAAGATTTCCATGCCGATCCATGCGGTGCCCGCCAGTGTCAAACCTACCCAGACACCGCAGCCCAGCAGTGTGAAAATCGAGATGACCAAGAGGGTAATAACGAGAACTTCATTCATGGGTTTGCTGTGAGGAGGGGGCGGGCAGGCCGCGCAGACGACGGAACAGTTCATCGACCAGCGAAACCAGGAATAACACCGTACCGACTGCCATGCTGATCTGTGGAATCCACAGCGGCGTCGCGTCGTTGGCGGTCGAGACATCGTTATACGTATGCGAATCGAGCATCAGCTTGATGCTGAAAAACGCAAACGCGGCAGCCAGCAAGGTGCCGGCGCACAGCGCGAAAACATCCAGTCGCTGGCTGCTGCGCTTTGCGAGTGAGTTCAGCAGCAGCGTGACGCGGATGTGTTCGCCGTGTTTAAACGTGCTGGCCAACGCCAGAAAGCCTGCCGCGGCCATGAAATAGCCGGCATAGGCATCCGTGCCAGGCACATTCCATCCCAGTTGGCGGGCAATGATGGCGGCCAGTACAGAAACCAGCACGCCTATCATGCACAAGCCGGCCAACAGGCCGGCCGCGCCGTACAAAGTATCAAGAAAACGGCGCATGGAGCTTACATCTTGCGGTAAGAGTCGAGGATGGCTTTACCGTCATCGCCCGCGCGCTCTTCCCATTCCTTGATCATCGTTTCGCCCAGCTTGGTCATGCCGGATTGCAGCTCGGGCGTGGGCTTGATGATTTGCATGCCGTTCTTGGTCAGCTCGGCCTGATACCACTTGCTCTTTTCTTGCGAGAGCGCCCAACCGCGTTTCTCGGCTTCGGCGCCGGCTTTTTTCAGGGCTTCCTGGGCGGCCGGGTCTAGCGCGTCAAACGCTTTCTTGTTGACGATGATGGCGTTCTTGGGCAACCAGGCTTCGGTGTCGTACCATTTTTTGATGTACTCGTAGGTCTTGGTGTCATAGCCCGTCGAGGCCGACGACATGTACGAATCGATCACGCCGGTGGCCATGGCTTGCGACAGTTCGGCCGCTTGTACCGTCACCGGTTGTGCGCCCGCCAGTTCGGCGATCTTGGCCGTCACGGGGCTATAGGCGCGCCACTTCAGGCCCTTGAGGTCCGCGACGGTCTTCAGGTCCTTGTTGGCGTAGATTCCTTGAGGAGGCCAGGCCACCGTAAACAACAGGGTCATGCCTTGTGCGGCCAGTTTCTTTTCCAGGTACGGTTTTTGTGCCTGATACAGCTTGAACGCGGCATCGTAGCCCGTGGCCAGGAACGGCAGGCCGTCCAGTGCATAAATCGGATCTTCGTTGGCGTAGTTCGTCAGCAGGATTTCGCCGATCTGGGCCTGGTTGCCTTGTACGGCGCGCTTGATTTCGGGGGCCTTGTACAGCGACGCATTGTTGTGCAGTGTGATTTTCAGTTTGCCCTTCGACAGCGACTCGACGTCTTTCGCGAACGTGGTCAGGTTCTCGACGTGGAAGTTGCTGGCGGGATAGGCGCTGGGCAAATCCCACGTGGTTTGTGCCATGGCGCTCGTGCTGAAGGCCAGGACAAAGCTGCCGGCGAGCAAGGGGAGGGTCTTTTTCATGAGAGATCCTTCTTGGTGTAAAGGAGGGCGAGTAGCCCCGCATATCACAGAAACACAGCGAGCAAGCTTTGCGGTGCCATAAGGGTTGCAATTCTACGGGTCTGAACGCCCTCCGATACTCGAGAACACCCTACATACGGGAAAGTCCTAGTGTGACGCTAACGCGTCTGTCCCGGCATACACGGCCGCCGCGCCTAACTCTCGCTCGATTCTCAGCAGCCGGTTGTACTTTGCCGTGCGCTCGGAGCGCGACATCGAACCCGTTTTGATCAGTCCCGCATTGCACGCCACCGCAAGATCGGCGATGAAGGTATCTTCGGTTTCGCCCGAGCGATGCGAAATCACGGTGCGATAACCGTGCCGGGTCGCCAGGCGCAACACTTGCTGCGTTTCCGTCAAGGTGCCAATCTGGTTGATCTTCACTAGGATCGCGTTGCCGGTGCCTTGCTCAATGCCCTGTTGGAAGAGGGCGGGGTTCGTACAAAACACGTCGTCACCGACCAATTGGCAATCCGCGCCGAGTCGTTCGGTAAGCAGGCGCCAACCCGTCGGATCATTCTCGGCCATTCCGTCCTCGATCGAGACGATCGAGTACGCCCGTGTGAGGGCGGCGAGATACTCGACCTGTTCTTCGGAATTCAGATGGCGATTCTGCCCTGCATAAAAATAGCCTGCCGTGCTGTGCAATTCGCTCGCGGCGGGGTCCAGCGCCAGCGCTATATCCTGCACGGGTTTTAGGCCCGCCTGTTCGATCGCGGCCAAGAGAAAGTCCAACGCATCCTCGGCCGAACGCAAATCCGGCGCAAAGCCTCCCTCATCGCCCACATTGATGGCATGGCCCGCCCGTTTCAGTCCGTCCTTGAGCGCGTGAAAGACCTCCGCGCCCATGCGCATGGCGTCGGCGAAGGTATCGGCTCCCACCGGCAAGATCATGAATTCCTGAAAATCCAGCGGATTATCCGCATGGGCGCCGCCGTTGATCACATTGATCATGGGCACGGGCAACACGCAAGCCTGCGACCCGCCCAGGTAATGCCAAAGCGGACGCCGCAGGCTATCGGCTGCGGCGCGCGCCACGGCCAGCGATACGCCCAGAATGGCATTGGCGCCGAGGCGATGTTTATTGTCCGTGCCGTCCAGGGCAATCATGGCGTGATCAATGGCGGCTTGTTGATCCGCATGCATGCCGATCAACGTGTCGCGGACTTCCGTGTTGACGCTATGGACAGCGCCCAGCACACCCCGTCCGGTCAACCGGCCAGGATCGCCGTCACGCCGTTCGCACGCTTCTCGAGCGCCTGTCGAGGCGCCGGACGGCACCAGGGCGATCGCTTGGGTACCGTCGGATAGGGAGACTTCGACTTCAACTGTTGGGTTGCCGCGGCTATCGAGCGCTTCATGGGCCTGGATGTCGACGATATGCATGCCGGATTCCTTTATGTGAGTTAATTAAACGAAGATCGTCTGAGATTTCGATGTGGTATTTCTGAAAATAGCTAAAACAGAGAGAAATTCTAAAAATATTGTTAGCATTCGAATATCGATTTATTTTGGCCATTAGTCAGTTTTTCTGACAATGTCCCTGGCGATATTTCTGACAGCGATCCCTGATGAGAAAACTTCCTCCGCTGGCCGCTTTGCGTGCGTTCGAGGCCGTTGCCCGCACGGGGTCCGTGACACGCGCGGCCGACGAGTTGGCTCGCACGCATGGCGCGGTCAGCCGGCATATCAAACTGTTAAGTGACGATGCGGGGACGGCGTTGTTTGAGCGGGACGGCACCGGCCTGCGGATGACGCCCGCGGCCGTTGATTTCTATGGCACGACGCGGTCCGCATTTGACCAGCTGGAAAGCGCTTACCAGCGCTTGGTGAATCACACGGCGGGGCCGGGCGTACATGTCGCGTGCAGCGCCACATTTGCCATGCGTTGGTTAGTGCCGCAGTTGGCGGTGTTTTACCGACAACATCCGCAGATCCAGATCCGGCTCTCCATGACGTCCGCGCGCGAGATGCGCAACGAAGGGGCGGATATCCTGGTGGCGTGGGACATGTCCCACTACGCGCAGGCGGATCGACAGCGCGCGATTTTCCTGGCGCCGGTGCGTTTTGCGGCGGTGTGCGCGCCTGCCTGCGCCAAGCTGCCGGCCACCAAGCGCGTGCGCATCGCCCATGAGTACACTTCTAGCGCCTGGAATCAGTGGGAAATCAAAACGGGCAAGTCAGTGGCACGCGCAGACGTTCTGGAGTTCCCGCACAGCCATCTATGCATCGAGGCGGCATTGTCTGGTCTGGGTGTCGCTCTGGTCGAGCAGCGCCTGATCGCGCGTGAGCTGGCCGAGGGTACCTTGGTCGCGCCATTTGGCACCGTCGAGTTCGACGGTGGCCTGTGCGCGTTACCCGCGGCGGGCCGACGCCTGAGCGATCAGGCGGTCGCCTTTGTCGATTGGTTGCGCGGCGCACTTTCCGACGGTGGTACCTGAACGTGGTGATTGCCGTGCGGGTTAGGCCGGGCTTGCACCCGTGCGGTGAGATTGTGTCGCGACAAAGAGCGTCACGGCGCTGCGGGATGTGTTGTCAACGATAAACAAAGCCACGCGGCGCGCCGTCAGGATCTCACTTGATGGCGATGCGTTGTGCCACGGTTTTCTTGCGGTCATAGATCCGCAGGTTGACGTGTTCGTCGTCCAGTTCAAACACTGCCGTGGCCAAGGTGTTTTCCTCGTCGGGATCATTGGCCGCACAGCGCAGGATGGGCAGTGGGCCGTCAGTGTCGTGCAGTGCCGCGACAATATGTGTTTCGTCGGCTCCGCTATGCCAGCCATCGAGCAGGCCATCGACACGGGTCTGGCGCGCGCGTGACGAGTCGGTGATGATCTGGGCGACGTCCTGGGACGCGTCGTGAATCATGTGATTGGCGTGTCCGTAGCGGCGCGCGATGGGTTTCATCGAGCACAACCCCGGCATGGCTTCGATGCTGAATAGACGTTCGTCGCCCGATGCGCCCAGCATGTGATGAAACGAGCCGGCACGCGGCGTATCGCGCAACAACTCAACCGCCTGATCCAGGGTCTCGCAATCCAGCACCGCGCGCGCCAAAAACATGCGCGGCACGCCGGTGCGTCGAGCGCGCGTGCGCAGATTGTTGATCGTCTGCACGATCCCGCTGCGGTTCGCTGCAAAGGTATGGCCAGGCAACGAGCCGGGGTAATAAAAGCTGACATAGCCCGGCGCATCATCGGGCCGCACGTCAACGATGGGGCAGCGGCCATACAGATAGGGATCGCCATCCTCGTTGTGCGCGATCCAGCGCACGCCCTCGGCACCCTGTATCGTGATCGAGGTGCAGCCATCCGTGGTCTGGTGCAGCAGGTCGCCCCGGCAATTCCACAGCAGCAGATCGTCGGCGGGCAATCGTAGGCCTTCGGCCATGCCTTCGAACTCTTCCCAGAGCTCGGGCAAATAGTGCTGGATATTTCCTGCCAGTTCTTGCAGGTAGACGTGGCCACGCCACGGGCGTAACGTTCGCCAGGTCGTACTTTGATCCAGATAGGCCGACATTAACGGGCGGGCCAGTTTGCCCAGGGCCACGCCCACTTGCCGGCGGGTACCGGTGATAGCGACAGGTTTAAACGACATCAGAGGCCTCCTGCGTGAATCCCTATTGTAGATTCCCGTTTTTCCGTTTTGATGACTAAGGATATATCAGGGACGGATTCACGGGCAGGGTTGCCGCGTATACGCCTATGGGGACGCATGGGTTAAGATAAATTACCGGCTTCGGGTTTACCGGAGCTCGTTGCCTCTACAGGAGCATATCGATGATGAAACGCAAGTTTGCCGCCGTACTGGTGGGCTTGAGCCTGATCGGCGCCGTCACGACCGCCGCAGCCCAGGACAAGGAATTGGTCGTCGCGACCGACACGGCCTTTATCCCTTTTGAGTTCAAAAAAGGTAATACCTATACCGGATTCGATATCGATCTGTGGGATGCCATTGCCAAAGAGCTCAAGGTCAAATACAAGCTGCAACCGATGGATTTCAACGGCATTATCCCGGGCCTGCAAACCAAAAACATCGACGTCGCCCTGGCGGGTATCACCATCCGTGACGATCGCAAAAAAGTCATCGATTTCTCTGATCCCTATTACGAAAGCGGTCTGGCCATCCTGGTCCCCGAGAGCAATACCGATATCAAGACCGCAGCCGACCTGGCGGGCAAGGATGTCGCGGTCAAGACCGGTACGGCCACGGTGGACTTCATGAAAAAAGAAGTCCCGGACGCCAAGCTGCGCTTGTTCCCCAACATCGACAACGCCTATCTCGAATTGGCCACCGGCCGGGTCGATGCCGCCGTGCATGACACTCCCAATGTCCAGTACTACGCCAACACGGCCGGCAAGGGCCGGGTCAAAGTCACCGGCGCACTCAAGAGCGGTGACTTTTACGGCATCGCATTCCCCAAGGGTAGCGACCTGGTTCCCCAGGTTAACAAGGCCCTCGCGACGCTCAAGTCCAACGGTCAGTACGACGCCATCTATACCAAGTGGTTTGGTAAACAGCCCTGAGAGTGGCCCCGCCCATCATGGGTAGGGNGNTTGNGGGGGGG
>NZ_CBCSFP010000012.1:80818-199140 GCF_965138755.1 Bordetella tumulicola
ACGCGAGCCCACGCTCGCNNCAACACCCGCATCAGCATCGCTTGCGCCTGGCAGAGTGTGCCCCGCACAAGTCAATCACCGAGGGGAAGACCGTGGATATCGACTGGTCTGTCGTTCTAGACGCCTGGCCCAATCTGATGGATGGCATGTTCATGACCATCCAGATCACCCTGGCGGGCCTGGCGGGTGGCTTTGTCCTGGGGGCGCTGGCGGGCGTGGCGCGTGCCTATGGGCACGTCGTGTTATCGATCATTGCACAAGTCTATATCGGGGTCATTCGCGGCACGCCGATCGTGGTGCAGGTCATGTTCATCTACTTTGCCTTGCCCCTGCTTGTGCCCGGCTTGCGGGTCGATCCGGTGTGGGCGGCGATCGCGACATTGATCATCAACTCGGGCGCCTATATCGCCGAGATCGTGCGCGGCTCGCTGCTCTCGGTGCACAAGGGCCTGAAAGAGGCCGGGCAGGCGATGGGCCTGCCGTTCTACAAAATTTTGCTGCATATCATCGGGCCCGTCGCATTTCGGCGCATGATCCCGCCGTTGGGTAACCAGTGCATCATCAGCCTGAAAGACTCCTCGCTGTTTATCGTCATCGGGGTTGCCGAGCTCACCCGCCAGGGTCAGGAAATCATGGCGGCCAATTTCCGTGCCGTCGAGATCTGGTCCGCGGTCGCCCTCATCTATCTGGCGCTGACGGGGGCGATGGCTCTGGGGCTGCGCTGGGTTGAAAAAAGGATGCGCATACTATGAGCATGGTCGAATTTCACGAGGTCACCAAGCGCTTTGGTGACGCGACGGTGCTCAATGGCATCACCCTGAATATCGACGCCGGCGAGGTCGTTGTTGTGGTCGGGCCATCGGGGTCGGGCAAGTCCACCTTCCTGCGTTGCATCAACGTCCTTGAAACCATCGAGGGCGGCGACCTGCTGGTCGATGGCGTCAGTGTCAAGGGTAGCCCCGCCCAGGTGCGCGAAATCCGCCGAGAGGCCGGGATGGTGTTTCAACAGTTCAATCTGTTTCCACAGATGACCGCGCTCGAAAACGTCATGTTCGGCCCGCGCCACACGCGTGGTGTATCGCGTGCCGAAGCCCGAGCGCTCGCCGAAGAAATCCTGCGCAAGGTCGGGCTGGCCGACCGCATGAACCACTATCCCGCCGAGCTATCGGGTGGCCAGCAGCAGCGCGTTGCCATCGCGCGCGCCTTGGCGATCAAGCCAAAACTGATGCTGTTCGACGAGCCGACCTCAGCGTTGGATCCCGAGCTGCGCCACGAGGTGCTCAAGGTCATGCGCGACTTGGCCGAGGAGGGCATGACCATGGTGGTGGTAACCCACGAAATGGAATTCGCGCGCAAGGTCGGCAGTCGATTGATCTTCATCGACGGTGGCGTCGTCGCACATGACGGGCCACCCCAGGAATTGCTGTTGAATCCACCCAGCCAGCGGTTGAAAGACTTTTTGCAGCACGTGAGCTGAATACTTCGAACCCCTGCAAAGAGACGCCCCAAAAGTTGGATATCTATCCTGACTTTTGGGGCGCAGCGCACCGTGGATGTCGGGGCGCTTTTATGGCGATCAGCTATTGACCTCGGCATTCAGCTGTTCCGCTGTTAGACCGTAGTCCTTCAGCAGGTCGGCCTCGTCAATATAGCCATTGGCCAAGTCGTGGCGAAGCGATTCGCGATCACGCTCGGCCGGCGCACCAAACCCCCCGCCACCGGGTAATTCCAGCACCAGACGTTCACCCGGCGGGACATGCTGCGTGCCCTTGCCGCGCAAGATGGTGCCGTCGCTAAGCGAGACCTTACCCGGTTTACCCGATTGGCCGTTGGCCCGGCCACGTGCTGGATTACCGATGCGGTCGAACATGGCATTGAAGCGAAAGACATAGCCGTCGCGCGGACCCAGCTCCATTACTTGGCCCAGGCCGCCACGGTACCGGCCGGCGCCACTGGAATGCTCGCGCAATTCCTTGCGCCAGACGACGATGGGTCCCGTCTGCTCGGTGGCCTCGGCCGACATTGCGTGCACGCCACTGGGAAACGCGGTGGACGACAAACCGTCCAGCGTCGGACGGGCGCCGGTGCCGCCGCTGTTGAACATCAGAATCTCGGCCGGTGGAAGGTTCGCGTCGGGGTTTGCGGCGCGCGCGCTGACGTGCAGGTTCCATAGCGCGCCGGATCCTTCGGCAGGGATGCGTTCGGGCAGGAAATGGTGAAGCGCGCCCAGCACCAGGTCCGGCACGAAATGGCCCAAAACATGGCGTACCGCGACGGGGCTAGGGCGTTGCGCGTTCAGGATGCAACCCTCCGGCGCAATGGCGGAGAAGGGTGCCAGGGAGGCGGTGTTATTCGGCACCTCGGGTGCAATGACACACTTCAGACCGTAGCAGGCGTACGCCTTGGCATAGGCGAGAGGCACGTTAATACCGAAAGGGCTGGCGGGCGACGTGCCGTCGAAGTTCGCGACCAGGCCGTCGGCACCGACCTCCAGTTCGACCTTGAGGGTCACGGGCTGATCGTAGCCGTCCAGCGTCATTTCATTGGCGTATTTGCCTTTCGGCAGCGCCGCGATGCGCTCCAGCGTGGCGCTCAGGCTGCGTTCGAGGATAAAGCTGCCGATGCCTTCGAGATCGTTCAGCTCGAATTCGCGCAGCATCTCGAGCAGGCGGCGATGGCCGGTATCGTTGCACGCGGCCAGGGCATACAGGTCACCCACCACCTTGTCGGCCTCGCGGACATTGCTGCGCAGTATGGTGACCAGGTCACGGTTGATTTCGCCGCGCGTGGCGAATTTCATGATCGGTATGCATATGCCTTCCTCGTAAACCTCGCGGGCATCCGGTCCAAAACCTCGCCCACCGACGTCGACGACGTGTGCCGTCGCGGCGAAGTAGCCGATCAATTGGCCATTGAAAAAAGAGGGCGTGACGACGGTGAAGTCATGGAGATGGCCCGTGCCTTTCCAGGGGTCGTTGGTCAGGTAGACATCGCCTTCGAAGATGTTGTCGGGGCCGATGTCGGTGATAAAGGTGGGTACGGCGTCGGCCATCGTGTTGACGTGGCCCGGCGTGCCTGTCACGGCCTGCGCCAGCATGCGTCCCTGTTGGTCGAAGATCCCGGCCGACAGGTCGCCGGCCTCGCGTACGCTGGTGCTGAAGGCCGTTCGTATCAGTGCCAACGCCTGTTCTTCCACGACCGAGATAAGGCGGTTCCACATGACTTGCATGTGGATATTCTGCAGATTGTCGGTGCTCATGATCGGCTCCTTAGGCGGCGGTGTGTTTGCTTGAAACCAGGAGGCATCCGTCCGCTTGGACGATGGCTTCGAAAGACGCGGTGATCAACGTCGAGGTTTCACGCTCCACGACGATGGCCGGGCCGGCGATGCGCGTGCCGGGCAACAGGCCTGCGCGCTCAACGATGGCGGCATCCACCATTTGACGCAGCTTGGCATCGAAGATACGGCGCTGGCCGATGACGGTAGCCGTGGCGTTCGCATCGAGCAGCGCCAGGCGCTCAACCGGCGGCAGCGGCGAGCTGGCCTTGACCGCCCAACTGATGGCTTCGATGTCCAGTCCATCGATCGGGCGCCCAAAATAGCGGGTATAGGCAGCCTCGAAATCGGTGCGAAGCTGTGCCACATCATGTTCGGCAAATTCCGTGGTGTGCAGCATCACGGGGATTTCCCAACCCTGTCCGACATAGCGCATGTAGACCTTGGCCTCGACCACGGGGGACTCACTGGAGTCGCCTTGCCGCGCGAAGGTCATGGCCTCGTCGCGCAATTGCGCCAGCAGTTGATTGACGGCGGCGCAATCAAATTGCGTCAGGCGAACATTGGCGCTGCGTACGCTTTCATAACCGAAGGGTGATCGCAGAAAGCCAATGGCGGAGCCCACGCCCGCGCCAGGCGGCACCAGAAAGCGCTCAATGCCGGTCTTTTCGCACAAACGGGCGGCGTGCAGCGGACCCGCGCCGCCGAAGGTGATCATCGTGTACTTGGAGATCTCTCGGCCGCTTTCCACCGTGTGCACGCGTGCGGCATTGCTCATGTTCTCGTCCACGACCTCGGCGATACCGTACGCGCCGTCCTGAGCGGACAGCCCAAGCGGTTGCGCGACGCTGTTCAGCACGGCGGTCTGCGCGAATTCTGTCGACAAGGAAAACGATCCGCCGGCAAAGTTGTCGGGATCCAGTCGCCCCAGCAACAAGTCAGCGTCGGTGACAGTGGGATGTTCGCCACCGCGTTGGTAGCAGGCCGGGCCGGGCTCGGAGCCCGCACTTTGCGGACCCACGCGGATCTGGCGCATCACGTCCAATCCGGCGATGGACCCGCCACCCGCGCCGATCTCCACCATTTCGACGACGGGAATGGAGATTGGCATACCGCTGCCCTTTTTAAAGCGGTAGGTGCGCGCGACCTCAAAGGTGTTGGCGGTCTTGGGCGTCTGATCGTCGATCAGGCAGATTTTGGCAGTGGTGCCTCCCATATCGAAAGACAGTACCGAATCGAGCTGATAGCGTGCGGCAATGTGGGCGGCAAAGATGGCACCGCCAGCGGGGCCCGACTCCACCAAACGCACCGGAAAGCGCGACGCACTATCCACGGAAATGATGCCGCCGCCGGAATGCATGATAAAGACGGGGCAAGTGGCGCCGGCTTCGTGGATCTTGTGTACCAGCCGGTCCAGATAGGACTGCATCAGGGGCCGCACATAGGCGTTGGCGCAAACGGTATTAAAGCGTTCGAATTCGCGTAGCTGCGGTGATACCTCGGACGAGATCGAGATCGACAAGTGCGGCAGGCGCCGACTGAGCGCCTCGCGCATGAGATGTTCGTGCGCATCGTTGACATAGGCATGGATGAAGCCGATCGCCACGCTCTCGTAGCCGCCGGCCTCGATCCGCTCGACCAAAGCCTGGACGTCGGCCTCGGCAGGCGCGATCAACACATTACCGGATGCGTCGATGCGTTCGCGCAGCGTCAAGCGATCACGACGGTCGATCAGCGCAGGCGGCAGCTTGATATCCAGATCGTATTGTTCGAAACGGCTTTCCGAGCGCATCTCCAGCACATCGCGAAAACCTTCGGTCGTGATAAAAGCGGTGCGGGCACCACGACGCTCGATCAGCGCATTGGTCGCGAGGGTCGTACCGTGAATAATCAATCCCATATCCGACAGCGAGATGCCTGCGGCCTCGGCCACGTCTCGCAGGCCTTGAACGATAGCGCGCTCGGGGGCTTCGTAGTCGGTCAAGATCTTCGTGGAGTAGAGCTTGCCTGCAAGCTCGAGGGCAACATCCGTAAACGTACCCCCGATATCGACCCCCACACGGGCTTTCTGTTGCTGTGATGACACTGCGTTCTCCTGTGCACACAAGAAATTATGGCCATGGCACCGGCGCGGGCGTCCCGGGTCGGATGACATGAGCAGACACTAAAGCGACACTACATATGATGATACCTGTCATACAGGTGGTCAATCGGCGATTGTCTGAAAACAGAAAACGCCCTACGTTTCACCTTCGGCTTGCGGGTGGGCTGCTTGTCAAGGCTTGGTGGTCAGTCGCTTGCGGTAGCGGGCAACGCTTTCGCCGAGATGGCGGGCCATGGCGGTGCGTGCCGCCGTCGTATCGCCGCGCATGATGGCGGACATGATGGTGCCGTGCTCGCGGGCCGCGCGCTTTTCGTAATCACGCAGCTCTTGCTCGGATTTTCCCCGGTGCTTGATCTTCATGTCCAGTTCCATTTCTTTGACCGCGGATTTCAGCAGATGTGCGAAGTGCGGATTATTCGAGGCGCGAGCGATGGCCAGATGGAAATTGACATCCGCCTGCACGGCGCACGCAGAGTCATTTTCCGCGGCATTGAATTCGTCGAATGCCCGCACGATATCGGCCATATCCGTTGGGGTACGTCGTTCCGCAGCCAATCCGGCGGCCTCTACCTCCAGGCCGACCCGGACTTCCATGATGTGCAGCGCACGGCGATTGTCGGCGGGGCTTTGAATATCAAAGTGGATCGGCGGGTCATGGTCTTCGGCAACAAACACGCCCAGGCCTGGGCTGCTGATGACGCGGCCACCCAATCGCAGCGACGACATGGCCTCGCGGATCACCGTCCGGCTGACGTTGAACTCTTGGCATAGCGCTTGCTCGGAGGGTAGGCGCTCGCCGGGGCGGTAGGTCTGTGTGTCCAAGCGTTCAGACAGGGCCCGGATAACGACGTCGGTGAGTCGTGTGCGGGGCTTGCTTTGCTTTTTGCTATTCAAGTCACGGGCTCCGTGAATGCGGCGAAAAAGTACCCACTATAGGGAAAAACATGGTGCATTAAATCCTAAATTTGCACCAAACAAGTGATGTTAATTTTGAGTTGTATGACGGGAGGTGTATGAATACAATGAATCGCGAGTCGCGTTCAGCGCGCTGGGCGGCACATTGGAAACAGTATCTGTTCAAGATCAACTCATAAGGGGATTTCCATGCAGTTCTTACGCAAGCTCTTGGCCGTGGCACTCTGCGCTGCGCCCATGGTGGCCGCTTCCGCGGCAACGACCTGGACCATGGCCTCCGGCTATCCGGAGTCCAGTTTCCTGACCCAGAATATCCGCCAGTTCATCAAAGAGGTGGAAACCGAAAGCCAGGGCCAACTGAAGATCGACTTGCGCTCGAACGACACCCTGATCAAGCACGATGCGATCAAGCGCGCGGTTCAGGCGGGCCAGATCCAGGCTGGCGAAGTCCGCCTGGGTGTGTACGGCAATGAAAACCCGATGTATGCATTGGATGGACTGCCCAATATCGCCGCCAATTACGAAGAAGCTGCATTACTGACCGAAGCGCAGAAGCCGTACTTCGACAAACTGCTCAAGAAAAATGGTCTGCGCGCCATCACCTATGTGGCGTGGCCGGGGCAGGGCTTTTACACCAAGACACCGATATCGGGCCCTGAGGACTTCAAAGGGAAAAAGCTGCGCATCTATTCGCCGCCCACACAAAAAATGGGCGAAATGCTCGGCTTTCAGGCCACTATTCTGCCGTTCGCCGAGATATCGCAGGCATTTGCCACTGGGCTGATCGATTCGCTGTTCACCAGTGCACAAACCGGAATCGATACCCAGGTATGGGACAACTGCAAATACTTCATGTACACAGGTACCTTGCATAACAAGAACGTCATTCTCGTGAACGAGCGTGCGTTCCGTGCGCTGGATCCAGAGCTGCGCAAGATCGTGTTGGCAGCCGGCGAGCGCGCCACCAAACGCGGCTTCGAAATGAGCGAAAAGGCCGGCAAGGAAACGGTTGAAACGTTAAGCAAGAACGGCATGACAGTGACTGAGGCCGGCCCGGAGGTCCAGAAGGTATTGGCCGACGTGGGCAAGACCATGATGGACGATTGGCGCAAGAACGCCAGCCCCGAGGAACAAGAGGTGCTGGACAATTATTTGGCGGCCAAGGCCAAGGCGGCCAAATAGACCCATAGATGTTAAGCCCTGCCTGCGGCCCATTAACGGCACGCAGGGCTTAACAGCATGCGAAGCGCCATGCTTCGCTCGTCCCGCATCTTCTGGAGCTGTACAAGATTATGTTGAGGAAAATACTAGACGGCCTGTATACGGCTAGCGGCGTACTGGCCGCCGCGTTCCTGGCCGGCATCGGCATCTCCATCATTACGCAGATCGTCGGTCGCTCGCTCGGCTACACGGTCGATTCGACAGAGCTGTCGGGATTGTTCATGGCGGCTTCCACTTTCCTGGGGCTGGGCTATACATTCAAGGACGGTGGCCACGTACGTGTTGGCCTGATCATCAGTCGTCTGACCGGTGGTACGCGCAAAGCACTTGAGCTGTGGTGTTGCGTGGGTACCGCTTTGCTGATGGCGTTTATCGCGTGGCAGGCCGTGCTGTTTACCTGGCAATCGTACGAGTTTGACGATGTCAGTCCGGGGTTGCTTGCCATTCCGTTCTGGATCCCGCAATCCGCACTGGCGCTGGGGCTCATCATTCTGACGATTGCGCTCGTTGATGCCGCACTGGCTGTTGCTCGCGGCGAAGAGCCGAGCTACGACAAGAACAGTGACGCGGCGCTGGAATAGCGCATTCGCGGCCCTTGGTCGCGCGACCTGGCTCACACTCTTCACGCGGGAATAAAGCATGGATCAATATTCGACGGTGATCGCATCCGGGACGCTGCTGGTGGTGTTACTGGCGCTCTTGGCTAGCGGTGTTTGGGTAGCGGTTGCGCTATTGGCAATCGGCGTGGTGGGCCTGGCGGTATTTACTACCGCGCCAGTGGGGTCGCTGATCGTCTCCTCGATGTGGGACGCCAGCTGGGGTTGGCCGATGACTGCGTTGCCGCTCTTTATCTGGATGGGGGAAATCCTGTTCCGCACGCGCCTGTCCGAAGATATGTTCAAGGGGCTCGGCCCCTGGGTCAGTTGGCTGCCGGGCCGCCTGTTGCACGTGAATATCCTGGGCTGCGGCATCATGGCGGCGGTGGCCGGGTCTTCGGCTGTGACCTGCGCCACGGTGGCACGAATGAGCCTGCCCGAGCTAAAGAAACGGGGCTACGACGAGAAAATGATGATTGGCACCCTGGCCGGTTCCGGCACACTGGGCCTGATGATTCCGCCCTCCATCATCATGATTGTCTACGGCGTCACGGCCCAGCAATCGGTGGCGCGTCTGTTCATGGCCGGCATCCTGCCGGGCCTGTTGCTGATCGCCCTGTTCATGGGTTATGTGATGGTGTGGTCGTTGCTGAATCCGTCCAAGATTCCGCCGCGCGACCCCGCGCTGAGCCTTGGCGCCAAGCTACGGAACTCGCGCCGACTGATCCCCGTGATGCTGCTGATCGTCGCGGTTATTGGTGCGATCTACGGCGGGGTGGCCACACCCACAGAGGCCGCTACGGTCGGTGTGCTAGGTGCGATGGCATTGGCGAAACTGGGTGGCACCTTGTCACTCAAAAGCCTGGGCGACAGTCTGATGTCGGCGATGAAGATTTCGTGCATGATCTCCTTCATCGTGGCCTGCGCCGCCGTGCTGTCGATTTCGGTGGGATACCTGAACATCCCGCAGGTGCTGGCCGCCAAGGTCGAAAGCATGGCATTGTCGCCCTATATGCTGCTGGCCGTGCTGACGCTGTTCTTCCTCGTACTGGGCTGCTTTCTGGAAGGGATATCCATCCTCGTGCTGAGCAGTGCCGTGATCTTGCCGATGGTGCAGGCCGCTGGTATTGATCTGATCTGGTTCGGTATCTACATCGTCATCATCATCGAGATCGCGCAGATCACGCCACCCCTGGGTTTCAACCTGTTTGTGCTGCAGTCCATGACAGGGCGCGATATCTGGCAGGTTACCAAGGCATCTATACCGTTCTGCCTGCTCCTGGTGATCGCGATTTCGTTGATCACGATCTTTCCGGGCATCGTTACGTATCTGCCGAGCCTGATGCAACACGGCTGATCGATGAAATAAGGCTGACGCCTGAGACCCAGGCTGTCAGCCGCGGCCCAAGCGTCAACCTTTGACGCGAACGATCTTTTGCACCTGTGGCACGTGCCGGATGGCACGAATAACTTGCGCCAGGTGCTTGCGACTTTCGACCTGGACGGTCAGGTGCAGCGATACGGTGGAGACCGCATCGTCGTGCATGGTGATCTGCACGATGTTGGCATCGGTGGCCGTGACCTCGGCGGCCAGTCGGCCGAGCACGCCGCGCTCGTTGCGGGTGATGATATCCAGTCGCGTCGAGAAGTGCTTGGCCGTGTGGACATCCCAGGCCACGTTGACCCAGCGCTCGGGTTCCCGGGCACGCAGACGCACCGCAGTGGGGCAATCGGTCGTATGGACGACCAGGCCTTGACCCAGGCGCAAGCCGGCGATGATGGGGTCTCCCGGCAGGGGGCCGCAGCATGACGCCAATTGCACCGCCTGGCCCTCGCTGCCCTTGATCAGGATCGGGGCGCTGCGAGCCGAGGTGATTTCATCGACCGCGGCGGCCGTGGTCGCGACGATCTGATGTTCGGGTGCAAAGCGGCGCGCGACGACAGCGGCCAGGCGTTTGCCCAGGCCGATATCCGCCAGGATCTCTTCGCGCGAGGTCGCGCCCGTGCTGCGGGCGAGTTTCTGCCAGGCCGGGTCGTCCTTGGATGGCAGATTCAGATGCAGCTCTTGCAGGGCGTGCTCGAGGAGACGCTCGCCAAAGGCGACCGATTCTTCGTATTTGACCGTGCGCAGGTAATGACGAATCTCCGAGCGCGCACGACCGGTGCGGACGTAGTTCAGCCATTGCGCATTGGGTCGTGATGCGGGCGACGTGACGATCTCGACCACATCGCCGCTACTGAGCTCGGTGCGCAGGGGCACGAACTCGTTGTTGACCTTGGTGGCGACAGCCTGATTGCCGATGTCGGTGTGAATCGCATATGCAAAATCCACCGGTGTCGCGCCGCGCGGCAGCGAGATGATCTTGCCACGCGGGGTGAACACATAGACTGCGTCGGGAAACAGATCGACCTTGACGTGCTCCAGGAACTCGCCCGAGTCGCCGGTCTGGCTCTGGATGTCCAGCAGCGACTGCAACCATTGGTGCGTGCGCTTTTGCAGATCGTTGAGTGTGATGTCGACACCCTTGTACAACCAGTGCGACGCCACACCTGCCTCGGCGATGTGATGCATATCGCGTGTACGAAACTGGAATTCGACGGGCGTGCCATACGGACCCACCAGTGTCGTGTGCAGCGACTGATAGCCGTTGACCTTGGGGATCGCGATATAGTCTTTGAACTTGCCCGGCACCGGGCGGTACAACTGATGCAGGGCGCCCAACGCCAGATAACATTCGGGCAGCGTATGCACGATGACCCGGAATCCGTAGATGTCGAGCACTTCGGAAAACGATTTTTTCTGGTCGACCATCTTGTGATAGATGCCGAACAGGGTTTTCTCACGACCCGAGACCTCTGCCTCGATACCGGCAGCGGGCAGGGCGGCACGCACAGCATCGCTGATCTTGCCGATGACCTCGCGCCGATTGCCGCGCGCGGCAAGCACCGCTTTGTAAAGCACCTGATAGCGGTTGGGGTACATGGCCGCGAAGCAAAGATCCTGCAGTTCGCGAAACAGCACATTCAGGCCCAAACGATGTGCAATGGGTGCGTAGATCTCGAGGGTCTCACGCGCCACGCGGCGGCGCTTTTCCGGATTGACTGCTTCCAGCGTGCGCATGTTGTGCAGGCGGTCGGCCAGCTTGATCAGGATGACGCGGACGTCGCGCGCCATGGCCAACAGCATCTTGCGAAAGCTCTCGGCCTGCTGGTCGGCCTTGGTCGCGAAATCGAGGCGGTCCAGTTTGGATAGCCCGTCAACCAGCTCGGCCACCTCAGGGCTGAATTTTTCGGCCAGTTCGTGTTTGGGGACGTCCTGGTCTTCCATGACGTCATGCAGCAGCGCCGCGCATAGCGCGTTAGCGTCGAGTTTCCAGCCCGCGCAGATTTCCGTGACGGCGATCGGGTGTGAGATATAGGGTGCGCCGCTCGAGCGGAATTGACCCAGATGGGCCTGGTCGGCAAAGCGGTAGGCTTCGCGGACGAGCTCAACGTCTTTTTTGTCGAGATAGCTGCCGAGGATCTCGGTCAGGGGGGCGAACGAGGCGACGATCGAGGTCGGATCGGCCAGACTGACGTCGCCTCTCGTGTGGGAGAGTTCGACGGGTGAGTTTTTCTTGTCGGAGCGGCGTCCGAGTCGCGACCCTGCTCGCAACGCGGCGAGCAGGCCCGAAGAAGCGTACTTCAGCCGGGGAAAAGCCATATTGCTGCCCCCCAGGCCTGGATCAGCTCGGGACTTTACGCAGCATTTCCAGGCCGGTGTGACCGCTTGCGATTTCGCGCAAGGCGGTGACCGTGGGCTTGTCTTTGCTGTCGACACGCGGCGCGTGGCCTTGTGCGAGCTCGCGGGCGCGATAGGTCGCAGCCAGAGTGAGCTTGAAGCGATTGGGAATTCTATTCAGACAGTCTTCGACAGTGATGCGAGCCATGAATTACACCTGAAACGTGCTGTGAAAAGGGACGACTCAGTGGTCACCCGAAATGCCGAGCTGGGCAAACAGCTTTGCATGGCGGACAGTCTGAGACGAAAAACGTAGCCGGGCGGCGCTGATAATCTGAGACAACTCCGCCAAGGCTACGCTAAATTCTTGATTAATAATAACATATTCGCATTCAGGCGCATGGGCGATTTCCCCGCCTGCCGCCAGCAATCGGCGCGCGATAACGTGGGGTTCGTCCTGGCCACGCGCCTTGAGGCGATGCTCGAGTTCCTCGATGGAGGGCGGCAGAATAAAGATGCCGATGGCCTTGGGATAGCGCTGCCTGACCTGGCGCGCGCCTTGCCAGTCGATCTCAAGCAGGACGTCGTTGCCGAGTTGCGTGGCCTGATCGATGCGGTCGCGGGGCGTGCCGTAAAAATTGCCATGTACCTCAGCCCATTCCAGCAGAGCGTCGTCCGCGCGCAGTTGTTCGAATTGCTCGACAGTGATAAAGCGGTATTCGCGGCCATCGACCTCGCCGTTGCGCGGCGGTCGGGTCGTGCACGAGACTGACAAAACGATCGCGCTGTCACGGTCGAGCAGGGCCTTGACCAGGCTCGATTTGCCAGCGCCGCTGGGCGCTACCACCATGAACACATTGCCGGGGTGTTTTGACATAAATCGGTCACGCAAGCTGAGTAGGGAACGAAGAATAACAAATTCGCTCTATTATATTGACTCTCTGAGGCCGAGTCCCTGTGCCTGCGGACTTGGAGACTAATACGGAGAACAATATGCAGTCGAATGATCAGACAAGCGTTTCACCAGTCGCGTTGGTCACCGGAGCAGGCAGCGGTATTGGCCGTGCGGTCGCGCTCGAGTTTTTAGCGCAAGGCTTTCGGGTGGTGTTGGCGGGTCGCCGACGCGAGCAACTCGAGCAGACGCGTACCGCGGCGGGCGAAGATAGCGCGCGCGCGCTGGTTGTACCCACCGATGTCACCGACGAGCAGGCGGTGCGCGAGTTGTTTGACGAAACCCAGCGAGAGTATGGCCGGCTGGACGTGTTGTTCAACAACGCCGGTCGCAATTCTCCCGCCGTCCCCATCGAGGACCTGTCCGTGGAGCACTGGCGCGAGGTCGTCGATGTCAACCTGACGGGCATGTTCCTGTGCGCCCAGGCCGCCATTCGGTTGATGAAAGCCCAGCAGCCCGGCGGTGGACGCATCATCAACAATGGCTCGATTTCGGCGACGGCGCCAAGGCCGTTTTCGATCGCCTACACCGCGACCAAGCACGCCGTGACGGGCCTGACCAAATCCATTTCGCTGGACTGCCGCAGCTATGGCATTGCGTGCGGCCAGATCGACATCGGCAACGCGGCCACCGAAATGACGCAGCGCATGGCCGATGGCGTATTGCAGGCCGACGGTACGCGTCGCGCCGAGCCGCGCATGGATGTCTCGCATGTCGCGCATGCGGTCGTGTCGATGGCGAAACTGCCGCTGGATGCCAACGTGCAGTTCATGACCATCATGGCGACCAACATGCCGTTTGTGGGACGAGGCTGAGTTTCGCGTCGGGGCGCATCAGGCGCCAGAAACCCATCAGGGAGCCGATGGCTCCCTGATGGGTTTTTATGGCAAACAACTGGCGCGTCGCATGACGCGCGGGGTCGTTATTGATCGAATTACTGATCGATATTGACGTTTGCAACCAGACGGCCGACCGGCGCGGGTATCGGCGTATCGGGCGAAATCGCCTCGTCCATCTCGATATAACGGCGCGCCGTCACGTAGTGGCGTGACCAGTATTTATTGTCCAGGCTGTCGACGCGAACGGTAGAGCCACGCGTGGGGGCATGCACAAACTGGTTTTGACCAATATAGATGCCGACATGCGACACGCCACGACGACCGCGTGTCGCAAAAAACACCAGGTCGCCGGGCTGCAGTTCTTTTTTATTGATGTTCGAGCCCTCGCGGCGCTGTTCGCGCGCGGTGCGGGGTAATTCCAGACCCGTGATCTCTCGATACACAAACTGGGTCAGACCACTGCAATCAAAACCTGACTCCGGATCCTCGCCACCCCAAACATACGGGGTGCCCAAGGTGTCCAGGCCCGCGCGCACGACCATGTCGGGCAGGCTGGGCACCGTCAAGGGGTCGACCATGCGCAAACCCTGCACCGAAGCAAGAGCCTCGAGAGGCGTGCTGGCATGAGCGGGGGGGAGCCAAGACAGGCCAAGCGCTAAAAGCGGCGCGGCCAGGAATGAGGATAGAGCGGATAAATTCGGATGGATTTTTCGCGTCGGTGGAGTCATTGCGACACTTCAACTTTCGGAGTGGGGCGGGATGGCTGAGGGCATCAAGCCGGCGGAAAATGTGGTACGCAAACAACGCGACCGTGTGGCATTGTAACGCATTAACGGTTTTTTGCATTCCAGGGTTATTACTAACAAAATGCAGAAAGATTAAAGAAAAATGACAGCGGCTTCGCGGAGGATTGCGCTGTCATGGCACTTCTGAATTGTCGGCGTATGCTGTGTTCAGCATGCGATTTTCGGGAAAATGAAAAAAATGACAGTTGACTTTTCGATTGGCCTTCATAAATCTCCGCCGCCGCTGGCGTTTGAATCCTTTGATCAGGCTCAGGCCGCCGTTGATCGTTTGATGGAGATTTATGGGCGAAATACCGCCTATCTTCGAGCCGCATTCCAAGACGTTGTGAACGGTCGCGATTTACCCGGGCCCGTGCGGGCCTGCTATCCCGCCATTCGCATCCGGGTGACGACCTACGATCTTATTGATACCCGGCTCTCGTTCGGGCATGTGGCCGAGCCGGGTGTGTACCAGACCACGGTGACCCAGCCGACGCTATTTCGCGAGTATTACCTGGCGCAGATCGGCCTGTTGATCCAGAACCACCACGTGGCGGTCGAGGTGGGCGAGTCGGAGGTGCCGATTCCTTTGCATTTTGCATTCCCCGAAGGCGCCTATGTCGAGGGCGAGCGTCTGGAAGGAATGCGGCGGCCGTTGCGCGACCTGTTTGATGTACCCGCTCTGGCCGTGACTGACGACGCCATTGTGAATGGCTCGTGGCGCGGCCGGGAGGGCGAGCCGCGCCCCCTGGCGCCGTTTACCGCGCAGCGCGTGGACTATTCCCTGCATCGCCTGCAGCACTATACGGCGACGGCGCCCACGCATTTTCAGAACTACGTCCTGTTTACGAACTACCAGTTCTATGTGGATGAATTCTGCGCGCGCGCCCGGGCGCTGATAGCCGACGGCACAGGCGACTACGATGCGCTGGTCGAGCCTGGCAATCGCATCACGCGTCGAGGCGAGGCCGCCGCCAACCCGCCTTCGGGCGGGGCGCGGTTACCGCAAATGCCCGCGTACCACCTGGTGCGCCCCGATCATGCCGGCATTACCTTGGTGAATATCGGGGTAGGGCCGTCCAATGCGAAAACCATTACGGACCACATTGCCGTGCTGCGCCCCCACGCCTGGCTAATGCTCGGGCATTGCGCCGGGCTGCGCGATTCCCAGCGCCTGGGCGACTACGTGCTGGCGCACGGGTACGTGCGCGAAGACCACGTGCTGGACGACGATTTGCCCACCTGGGTGCCCGTGCCGCCGCTGGCAGAGGTACAGGTGGCGCTGGAACAGGCCGTCGAAGAGGTCGCAGGTCTGTCGGGCTGGGAGCTCAAGCGCATCATGCGCACGGGCACCGTTGCCAGTATCGACAACCGCAACTGGGAGCTGCGCGACCACACTGAGCTCGTGCAGCGGTTTACCCAGTCGCGCGCGATCGCGCTCGATATGGAGTCGGCCACCATTGCGGCGAACGGATTCCGGTTTCGCGTCCCGTACGGGACCTTGCTGTGCGTGTCAGACAAGCCTCTGCACGGCGAGTTGAAACTCCCCGGCATGGCTAGCGCGTTTTACCGGGATCAGGTCAACCAACATCTGGAAATCGGAATTCGGGCATTGGAGCTCCTGCGAGAGATGCCGCCCGAGCGCTTGCATTCACGCAAGCTGCGCACATTTATGGAAACCGCTTTCCAGTAAATAATTGGCACTTAAGTAGTATTATTAGTTAATAAACTACTTTAGTGCCATTTTTATATTCTTGTTTATGGCAAAATAATACCTATATTAGTTATTACACTACTTTGGTGCTATAACGATAGCTATCTCTCTATAGTGAGCCTCTCGTGACTCACAAAAGGTGACACGATGAACAGCCTATCCGACATTGCCGCCACACTGCGGGCGCGTTTACGTCAACAGGGCCAGACCCAAGCCGGCTTGCGCGAATCCGCGGGCATTGCGCAGCGCACCTTGACCAACGTCCTCAGCGGTGAGCAGGATTTCAAGGTCAGCACTTTGCTCGCCCTGGCTGACCGCCTGGGCCTGGAAATGATGCTCGTCCCCAAGGGGGCGGTGGTCGGCATGGACGCAGGGGGCGCCGCCAAGGCCAAGATCCCCACCCGTATCGAGGTCGCGCGGCGACAACTGAGCGACGCCTCCTCAGAATGACCCTGAACGGAGCCACCTCATGAATGTTCAAGCATTAGCGATTTTCGTCGGCACGCAGCGCGTGGGCGTGCTGTTTCAATACAGCATGCCGGGTGCGGATGTCGTCACGCGTTTCGTCGCCGACGATACCTTTGCCCGGCAGGCCGCGGCCCCTGTCGTCTCAGTGTCCTATTTGGCCGACTCCGCCGAAGACCAGGCCGCATTCTGGGCCGACGTGCGCAGCGAACCGCTCAACGGCCGCCATTCCTCGCAGAATGGCTGGCTGTTGCCGGCATTTTTCCAGAACCTGTTGCCCGAGGGCGTGTTCCGCGATCATGTCGCCCGGGTGCGCGGTTGCGATCCCAAAGATCATTTCGAAATGCTGGCCGCGTGCGGCGGCGATCTGCCGGGCAACGTCTACGCGCGGCCCGTCGAGCTCTCGCGCAACGAACTCGCGCACTATGTGACCCAAGATCAGGACGCCCTGGAGATGACCGTCACGGCGGATCCCATGGAGCAGGGCGTTTCCCTCTCGGGCGTGCAGCCCAAGCTGGGCGTGATTAAGCAAGGCCAACGCTACGTCGGGCGAACTCGCGAGCACGACACCCATATCATTGCCAAGTTGCCTGTCGTCGGCCAGCCCCTGCTACCCGAGCTCGAAGCGCTCTCCCTCCAACTGGCACAGGCAGCGGGCGCCACCGTTTGCCAGGCCTATCTCGAGCCCCTGGAAAACCTCGTCGCCGAGCACGGCTACGACCTGGGTGACGCCGATGCGCGCACGCAGTTTCTGGCCGTCGTGCGCTACGATCGTCAACCCGGCAAACGTATTCATTGCGAAGACTTCGCGCAAATACTCGGCGCCATGCCCGAGGAAAAATACCGCGCCGCGACCTATCTCGACGTGGCCGCCGTCCTCATGGCCTTTCCGTCATTGGGCGAGCCCGCCGTGCACGAGCTTTTACGCCGCATGACGGTCAACGAAATGCTCGGCAACCCGGACATGCATCTGAAAAACCTGGGCCTGATCTATCCCGATGGCCGGACGCCGCAGTTCGCGCCCGCCTACGATATCGTTGGCTACGCGGCCTACCATCCGTGTCAGGGTCATGCCTTGCGCATCATGCCCGAGAGCATGGAGCCACGCCGTACCTCGCGAGCGGACGGTGCCCAGGCTGATGGAAAATCCACGATAAAACCCGCACTATCGCCCGCCATGCTGCGCGCCTTTTGTGCCCAACTGCGTATTCCCGAAAAACCCGCTGCCAAGGCCGTGAGCGACTGCGTCAAAGCCGCCCATGCGCAGTGGCCCGCCTTGATCGAACACGCTAAACTCACCGACCGCCAACGGCAGAATCTGCTGACGCATTTTCACTCGCATCCGATGGTGCAATCCGTGCGTGTGAAATAGCCATCCAATCACAGGAATCGACATGAAAATAATAGCTGCGTTAGCCGTTGGTCTGATGTTGACCGCTTGCACCTCTCTGGACGAAACCGTTGCCTCCGCACCCTCGACCACCGTCCAGTCCGCCAAACCGGTCAGCGACGTTCTCGACTGCATCAATAGTGCGTGGGTTCTGCAAGCTACCGTGCGCACCGAGCAGATACCCGGCGGTCACCGCTTATACACCGACGACTCCCGATTCCGCGGCCCGGCCCATGTCGTCGAAATTGTCCAAAACAGCAAAGGGACAACGGTCCGTTATTGGGAGAACACCCAATGGAACACGCAGGAATTTCAGGGTCCTGTGATGGCTTGTACCAGAGGGTAAGTGCCGCTCCTAGTGGCGGCAATGAAGCGGGCTTGGGAAAAATAGGACGTCAGAGCGTTTTCGAACGGCTTGCCTAATGATCTTCGTCACGTGCCAACTGCCATACGATCTAAGGGCGTCAACAATCGTGCCGCCTCAGGATCCCCTCGAGTATCAGGCTACTCAATATTCTGCGCCTGCTCGCGCATTTGCTCGATCAGCAGTTTCAAGTCCATCGCCGCGCGGGTGACGTCCATGCTGCCGGCCTTGGAGCCCAGTGTGTTGGCTTCGCGGTTCATCTCCTGGAACAGGAAATCGAGCCGCTTACCCGCGCTGCCTTTGGCGCTGCCGCGTTTGCTGTCGGCCTTGCCTCCATTGTTCTCAGCACCGCCCAGCAGATGACGTAGTTCTTCCAAATGCGAACGCAATCGTGCGAGTTCTTCGGCGACATCGATGCGCAGGGCGAACAGGTTGGCTTCGTGCGCCAGGCGTTCCGATAGCTCGGTCCCCGAAATGTGATTAAAGCCGCCCGGAAACGCCGTTTCCACGGATTCGCGCAGTTTGTTGGCGAGCTTCTCGCGATGGTCGGTCAATAGTTGGGGCAGATGAGTTTCCACCGATTCGACGATGCGGGCGACGCCGTCGGCGCACTCCATCATGATCGCGGCCAGGCGTTGGCCTTCGCGTTCGCGGCCTTCTTTTAGCTGCGTCAGTGCTTGTTGCCCGGCCTGTACACAGGCGGCGCTCCAGGCTTGGGGATCGAGGGCATCGTTGCCGCGTTGGCCGGGCCAGTTAAACAGCTCGGCCAGACGAGGGGCTTCGACTTCGGGCAGGACAGTGCGCGCGGCCTCGAGTTGCGTGGCCAGGTGTTGCAGCCAGACGGGGTCGAGCTTGCTCAATTCGGTGCCGACGCTACGGGTGTAGGACGCGCGCACTTCGACTTTGCCGCGGCCCAGATTGGCGGTCAGTAGTTCGCGCAGCGGTGTTTCCGCGTGACGCAGTTCGTCGGGCAGACGGAAATACAAGTCCAGATAACGGCTGTTGACGCTGCGCACTTCGAGCGCCAAGGTGCCTTGTTCGATATCGACACGGGCGTTGCCGAAGGCGGTCATGCTGCGAATCATGGGGAATGTCCTGAACGTAATCTGAAAGATGGCAGGGCTGCGTGGGCCCTTGTTTCCAGCAGGATACCGCAAGCCTGTAGGTGATGCTGTAAATGCGCGTTGGCTGCCGATCCGACATTCTGGGTTCCGTAGCCATGCGGGTATGCATCGCATCACAACGCAAGACAACGTCGCGCCACACGCGCCTCGATCCGTCGCAACGATGGCTGCTATGGGGCGTTGACAATGGTGTCGTCACCAAGGCTGACGGGTAACCCCCGTACAATGCCGCGAAACCCTCTCTTTTCAGGAGTCTTCTGTGTCCACATCACCCGTTATCTCTCGTCCTTCGGGCCGCGCCGTCGACGAACTGCGTCCGTTCAGCCTGGAGCGCGGCTTTACGCGTTATGCCGAGGGGTCGGTGCTGGTGCGCGCCGGCAATACGCACGTGCTGTGCACGGCGAGCGTGCTGGAAAAGGTGCCGCCGTTTCTTAAGGGGCGCGGTGAAGGCTGGGTCACGGCGGAATACGGCATGCTGCCGCGCGCCACGCATACGCGCGGCGATCGCGAGGCTGCCCGGGGCAAACAAAGTGGCCGCACGCAGGAAATCCAGCGCCTGATCGGTCGCAGTCTGCGCGCGGTGTTTGATATGCAGGCGCTGGGCGAGCGCACGCTGCATCTGGATTGCGATGTGCTGCAGGCCGATGGCGGCACGCGCTGCGCCAGTATTACGGGCGCCTGGGTCGCAGCGGCGGATGCCGTGGCCTTGTTGATCAAGCGCGGCGATCTCACCATGAACCCCATTCGCGATACGGTCGCGGCGGTGTCCGTCGGGATGGTCAGCGGCCGTCCTGTGCTGGACCTGGATTATGAGGAAGATTCGGCCTGCGATGCGGACGTGAACGTGGTGATGACGGGGGCGGGCGCTTTTGTGGAAGTGCAAGGCACAGGCGAGGGGGCGACGTTTGCGCGTTCGGAACTGGATGCCATGCTGGGCCTGGCGGAGCACGGGATCGCACAATTAGTGCAAGCGCAGCACGCTGCGATGCAGTCTGTGCGCTAAGGCCCGGCCGCAACTAAAAAAGTCACAAGAGTGTTGCGAAGGGTCACGATGTAAAAGATAGCATTGCGTGCGCGGTCGCAAGTCAATCTCTGTTGATATAACCCTGTTGTTTGGGTAACCAGGGGTATAAATAAGATGATCGGCTTGCGTACGTTGTCATGCGCGGTGGCTTTGCTCTGTCTCGCGGGCTGTTCCAGCGGCCGTTATTATTCTCACCCCGACTTGATGGTGCCGGTCTCGGCTGCCGATTCGGCTGCGGCGCTATCGGCCAGCTTGACCGAAGGCACTTGCCCAGTGCCAATGGCGCAGACGGTATCGAATGACGGCGCCGTGACGAATAACAAGAAGAACACTATCTTCGTGCATCCAGGCATGTTGTCATCGAGCGCCCGCTGGGATCAAGGGTTGGCCGTAGACGGCGGGAAATGGCTGGTGCAGCGCGGCTATGCCGCCCGAATTCTGGAAGTACACGGCCGCGATCCGGAGCGTATTTCGCAGGTCATGGTTGGTGATCCGGGGACGCATTTCATAGGCCTGCACTACAGTTTGGGAGGCCGTGCGGATCTGGTGGTGCGCAGTGTCGCTGCCACGGCGCGAGCATCAAAGCGCTCGGGCCGGCAGTTGTCCTATTTTCCTGTCGTGATCGATCCCGCGTCGTTCTCCTCGGTGGGCGACGAGCTGGATATGAATTCGCCCTATTTAGGGCAACTGTTCTTGCTTGTGTCCGAAGAAGGCGCTGCATTTCGGACCAGCATTACCTCGGTGTCACGAAAAGTGCTGGACCATGCCAAGACGCATCTTTTGTATGCCGAGGATTTTGGCCTGACTTGGGGCCATTTTGATGTACTGGAAGGCTTGATCGCAGAGCAGCCCACCGATGAGCAGCAGCGAGTGCAAGATGTGTTTGAGGTGATCGCGCGCGGGATTGATGCGGGAACCGACGCGAATCAAATCGAGGGGCAGTTGGATGCGTTGAAAATCGACTATGCACGCGCTGACAAGCGGCCAATATTACGGGCGTGGTTGCAGCATACGCGCGGTGCTTGTGGCAGTCAGCGAACCGCGCAGCAGGCTTGCGAGAGCTCGACGCCACAGAGCACGTGCGGCGTCGAAACGGTCAACGTAGACCGATTTTAAGCTGCTGCGGCCACGGCGCAAAAGATGGGCACGTAATTACATTACGTGCCCATCAACCAGAAAACATAACCTTTAGCGCCGAACTAGGATCTCAGCCAGGACTTCAACGGTTCGGTAATAGTGTCCCCATACGGGCGATGTTTTCCAAATCCCATATGGTGTTGATCAAATCGCGAATTTCCCCTTCGCTCGCCGCCTGTGCATACATCCCCAGGCGCATTACCTTTTCCTCGATTTCTTCGCGGCTCAGCGTATTGCCAGGATCACCTTTCGGCTCATCCACGCGTCCCTGCAGGATGCGCCCATCGGTGGTATGGACCGTGACCTTGCCGATCCAGCGCTCGGGATAGGCAGCATCGACTTCGGGGTCCAGCTCCATACGAACCTTGGTGCGTAGCGCGGCCACGTCGGCGTTGCCCAATGCCGCATCGAACTCGGCCAGACCCGCACGATCTTCGCGGGCGATCAGTGCCAACACGGTGCCCATCGAAAACTTCGATTGGTGCACGGTTTTGGGATCCACCACGGGGCCCAACACGTCGATGGCCCCTTGATGCACATGCGTAATCACTTCGGCGAGATCGGTGTCGCGCAGTTTGTATTCACGCATGACCTGTTGCAGCGCGTCGGCGGCCGGATGAGTGTGACGGCACGACGCGTGATACTTGAACGAGGTCTCCGACAGCGCCCAGCGTTCGCCTAGTCGATCAACGAGCCTGGCGGGATCGGCGTCCGTGGACATGCCGGCGGCCAGGCCTTGCTCGCCTTCCAGAATATGGCTTGCGCCGGTAAAGCCCTCTTTGGCCAAGTAGGCCGCCGTCAGGCCATCGGCCGCGGCTTTGGCGGTATGCAGTTGCTTGGAGTCCGCGGCATCGCGCAGAAATTCCCACAAGCCCGCCGCTTGCGTGCCCGCCGAGCCCAGTGCGTGCAGCATTTGCTCGGCATTCAAATTCAGCAAGCGACCCACGGTCACGGCCGCGGCCAGGGTGCCAGCGGTGCCGGTGGTATGGAAAATCTTGTAGTGCGAGCGGCCCAGGTATTCACCGATACGGATGCCGACCTCGTAGCCGGCTACGGACGCGACCAGCAGGTCCTTGCCGGATCGGCCCAGGGCCTGCGCGACGGCCAGGGCAGGGGGGAAGACGACGGCGGCGGGATGAAACACCGAGCCGTTGTGTACGTCGTCTTGCTCCACGACGTGCGCGGCGGCGGCGTTGACCATCGCCGCGAATAACGGCGAGGTTTTCCGCCGGGAGATCAGGACTTCGGCTGCGCCATCGGTCGGGCCCATGGCGGCGGCATAGCGCTCCATCGCCTGGATCGGGCGCATATTGGCGCCGGCCAGAATCGACGCCAGGCAGTCGATCAACAGATCTTCGGCGCGGCGCAGAACGGGTGCCGGAATGTCTTCAAAGCGCAGGTTGGCGGCAAACTCCGCGAGGGCGGCGCTGGGGTGCGGATGAGGGGTGGCAGTCATGATAAGTGTGTGAATTTCTGCGGATAACGCTGCGATTAAAACGAGCGCGGCATGCCCAATACATGCTCGGCCACGTACGACAGAATCAGGTTGGTCGAGATCGGCGCCACCTGATACAAGCGGGTCTCGCGGAACTTGCGCTCGACGTCATACTCGTTGGCAAAGCCAAACCCGCCGTGGAATTGCAGGCACGCGTTGGCGGCTTCCCACGAGGCATCGGCGGCCAGCAGCTTGGCCATATTGGCTTGCGCGCCGCAGGGCTCGTGCGCATCAAACAGGCGGCAGGCCTCGTAACGCATCAGGCTGGCGGCCTCGACGTTGATGTGCGCGCGCGCGATCGGAAACTGCACGCCCTGATTTTGTCCGATGGGGCGGCCGAACACGATACGCTCTTTGGCGTACGCGCTGACCTTGTCGACAAACCAGTACCCATCGCCAATACACTCGGCGGCGATCAGGGTGCGTTCGGCGTTCAGGCCATCCAGAATATATTTGAAACCCTTTCCTTCCTCGCCGATCAGGTTCTCGGCGGGGATTTCCAGGTTGTCGAAAAACAATTCATTGGTCTCGTGATTGACCATGTTGGGGATCGGGCGCACTGCCATGCCGTGCTTGACGGCATGATGCAGATCGACCAAAAAGATCGACATGCCTTCGGATTTGCGAGTGACCTGCTCCAGCGGCGTGGTGCGGGCCAGCAAAATCATCAGGTCCGAGTGCTGGATACGCGAGATCCAGACCTTTTGCCCGTTGATAACGTAGCGGTCGCCCTTGCGCACGGCCGTGGTTTTGATCTTGGTGGTGTCGGTGCCCGTCGTCGGCTCCGTCACGCCCATCGATTGCAGGCGCAGTTCACCATTTGCGATGCGGGGCAGGTATTCGCGTTTCTGCGCTTCCGAGCCATGGCGCAGCAACGTGCCCATGTTGTACATCTGGCCGTGGCAGGCGCCGGAATTCCCGCCACTGCGATTGATTTCTTCCATGATGACCGAGGCCTCGGTCAGGCCCAGGCCCGAGCCACCATATTCCTGCGGAATCAAGGCGGCCAGCCAACCGGCTTCGGTCAGCGCTTTGACGAATTCCTCGGGGTAACCGCGTTGCTCGTCGATTTTGCGGAAGTACTCACCAGGAAATTGCGAACACAAGTCGCGTACGGCTTCGCGGATATCCTGATAATCGTGATTAGTGCTGGGCATGGTTCGGTTCTATGATGAGGCCAATAAATAACAACGGCACTTTGCCTCAATCCGGGTGGACTTGCCAATTTACGATTAGTTAATACCGGGTTAGCAATAGCCGAAGAACAGAGGAATACATGGCAGGGCACTTTGATCTGACAGATCTGCAACTGATTGTGCATATCGGCGATCGCCAAAGTTTGACACGCGCTGCTGAAAAAACGCACTTGTCCTTGCCGGCGGCCAGTACGCGCATCAAAAACCTGGAAGAGCACTTTGGCACGCAATTACTGTATCGCACCAGCCAAGGCGTGACCTTGACCCCCTCGGGTGAGGCCCTGACGCGTCATGCCCGTACGGTCATGCGGCAGGTCGAGCAGTTGCGCGGCGACATGCAAGAGTTTGCCCGCGGGGTAAAAGGCCATGTGCGCGTGCTGGCCAACACCACCGCCATGACCGAGTTCATGCCCGCCGTGCTGGGGAAGTTTCTGGCCGCGCACCCGGATGTGAACGTCGAGCTGCGCGAGCGACTGAGCTATCTGATCATGCGGGCCGTGGCCGAGGGCTCGGCCGATCTCGGCATCGTGGCGGGCTACACCGCCGACCCAAAGCTGGAATTCATCCCATACCGTAAAGACCGGCTCGTACTGGTGGCGGCCAGCGGTCATCCCCTGGCCAAAGAGAGCGCCGTGGCCTTTGCGGACACGCTGAACAACGACTACGTGGGCCTGTCCGAGTGGAGCGCCATCCATCCGTTTTTAGTGCAAGCCGCCGAGGCCCTCGGGCGGACGTTCAAATTCCGGATCGAGGTCGGTAATTTCGACGCCGTCTGCCGCATGATCGAGCGGGGCGTGGGCATCGGGGTGATCCCCGAGTCCGTCGCACAGCGTTTCGTGCGCGTGCACAAGATCTCCATCGTGCCTCTGACCGACGAATGGGCCATACGCAAATTGCAGATTTGCGTGCGTAGCCGCGAGGCCTTGCCGGCCTTTGCGAGGGAACTGGTCGACATGCTGGTGGCGGACGTCCCCGAGGACGAACGCGAGGAAACGCCGGGGACGAGTTAAAAAGGCGTTAAAACGCTAAGGGACGGATGCGCCAAGACATCAAGGCGAATCTCCCAGATTACGCAACATTGTCGGGTGCAACGACGCACCTGGCCCGCGCCAAGTCGTGCACTCTGTCGTTACGGCGCCCCCATTATCAACCAGTAGCCATCATCCAGACGGACGTCCCCGTCTACAATCTCCGTCATGACCTCTGCATCTATTGATTCCTCTCTGCGCCGCGTGGTGCTGGCCTCGAACAACGTCGGCAAATTGCGCGAATTCTCAGCCCTGTTTGCCCCGCTGGGGATCGAACTCATCCCGCAAAGCGAGCTTGGCGTGCCTGAGGCCGAAGAACCGCACGTCACCTTTGTTGAAAATGCGCTCGCGAAGGCCCGTCACGCTAGTCAACTGACGGGCTTGCCGGCATTGGCCGATGATTCCGGCCTGTGCGTCGCCGCCCTGGATGGCGCGCCCGGCGTGTATTCCGCGCGTTATGCACAGCTAATCGATCCGGACGCGCCTCGAAGCGATGCCGCCAATAACGCCTTGCTGGTCAGTAATCTGGTGGGCGTGGCCGATCGCAGCGCCTGGTACGTGGCCCTGCTGGTGCTCGTGCGTGCGCATGACGACCCGCAGCCACTGATCGGCGAGGGGCTGTGGCACGGTGAAATCATCGATACGCCACGCGGCGATCACGGATTTGGCTACGACCCGTATTTTTTGCTGACCGACCTGGGGCGCACGGCGGCCGAGCTTGAGCCCGCCGAGAAAAACGGCCAGAGCCATCGTGCCCGGGCGTTGCAACAACTCCTGGCCAAACTGGCGCCGCAATAAATGGCCATTACCATTCCCATCCGGCAGGCCGGCGCACCCACCCAGACCCGCCTGAAAACGCCGGCCGGCGCGACCCTGACCAGCCTGCCGCCGCTGTCGGTCTATATTCATGTGCCCTGGTGCGTGCGCAAGTGCCCCTATTGCGACTTTAACTCGCATGCCGTGCCCGCCGAGCTGCCCGAACGCGCCTATCTGGATGCCTTGCGCGCGGATCTGGAGCAGGCCTTGCCCTCGATCTGGGGCCGGCAGGTCATTTCTGTGTTTCTCGGCGGAGGGACACCCAGCCTGCTGTCCGCGGCCGCGCTGGACGAAATCCTGGCCATGCTGCGGGCTTATCTCAACCTCTGGCCCGATGCGGAAATCACGATGGAGGCCAATCCTGGCACGGCCGAGGCAGGGCGCTTTCGGGATTACGCGGCCAGTGGCGTCAATCGACTGTCCCTGGGCATTCAGAGCTTTGACGACGCCCAGCTCAAAAAACTGGGGCGCATCCACGACGCCGCCCAGGCGCGCGCCGCGATTGAAATGGCGCAGCGCGCCGTGTCGCGCGTGAACCTGGACGTCATGTTTGCCCTGCCCGGGCAGGACATGGCCGCCTGTATGGACGATGTGCAGCAGGCGCTGTCGTTTGGTACCGAGCACTTGTCGCTGTACCACCTGACGCTCGAGCCCAATACCGTATTCGCCAAATATCCGCCCACGCTCCCCGACGACGACACCAGCGCCGCCATGCAAGACGCCATCGAGGTCGCGCTCGACACCGCCGGACTGCAGCGCTACGAGGTCTCGGCCTATGCCAAACCCGGTGCTCGCAGCCGCCATAACCTGAATTACTGGGAGTTCGGCGACTATCTGGGCCTGGGACCGGGCGCGCACGGCAAGCTCTCCTTTCATGACCGGATCGTGCGCGAGGCCCGCCTGCGCAGCCCCGACACCTGGATGGCCGGCGCCATGGCGCGCGACGGCAGCCATATTGCCGAGACGCGTTCGGTTGGCCCTGATGAGCTGCCATTTGAGTTCATGCTCAACGCCTTGCGCCTGAAAGAGGGTGTGGCGGCGACGACGTTTAGCGAGCGCACGGGGCTCTCGCTCGCGGCGATTTCTCGTGCGCTACAAGCCGCGACCGCGCGTGGCCTGCTGGACTCCGATCCCACGCGCCTGCGCGCGACTCCACTGGGCTGGCGCTTCCTGAATGATCTGCAGGAAATGTTCCTGTAATCCGATCCGCAATAGATTTGCACTAAATTGGTGCGTTTGTGCACCATAATATGCACTATTATGGGGCGTTGATGCCCCTTATGCATGCGTTTCGCTCGCCATGCCCCGTGATGGATCCTGGCACGCATCTTGCTTTCTACTGTTTATGCCAGCCGGAACGTGGCTTCGTCCCCCGGCGCTTTTATCTAATGGAGATGACATGGCAAGCCCGAAAGACATCCTGAAACAGATCGCCGACAACGAAGTCAAATTCCTGGACTTCCGCTTTACCGACACGATGGGCCGTGAGCACCACGTCTCGGTGCCTACGAGTGCCGTGGACGAAGACAAGCTCGAAAGCGGTCAGGCCTTTGATGGTTCGTCGATTCCGGGGTGGAAGGGCATCGAAGCATCCGACATGTTGCTGATTCCTGACCTGGATACCGCCAACCTGGATCCGTTCCGCGAAGAGCCCACCCTGATCCTGAGCTGCGACGTCGTTGAGCCGTCCGACCTCAAAGGTTACGACCGCGACCCGCGTTCGCTGGCCAAGCGCGCCGAAGCCTACCTGAAGTCCTCCGGCCTGGGCGATACCGCCTACTTTGGTCCGGAACCCGAATTCTTCGTGTTCGACGGCGTGACCTGGAATACCGACATGTCCGGCACCTTCGTCAAGATCAAGTCCGAAGAAGCCCCGTGGTCCTCCGGCCTCGAAATGGAAGGCGGCAACCTCGGCCATCGTCCCTCCGTCAAGGGTGGCTACTTCCCCGTGCCGCCGGTCGACTCGTTCCAGGACATGCGTTCCGAAATGTGCCTGCTGCTCGAGCAAATGGGCGTGCCCGTCGAAGTGCACCACCACGAAGTCGCCGGCGCCGGCCAGTTGGAAATCGGTACCAAGTTCAGCACGCTGGTCAAGCGCGCCGACTGGACCCAGATCATGAAATACGTCGTGCACAACGTGGCCCACGCCTACGGCAAAACCGCGACCTTCATGCCTAAGCCCATCGTTGGCGACAACGGCTCTGGCATGCACGTGCACCAGTCCATCTGGAAAGACGGCCAGAACCTGTTCGCGGGCAACGGCTACGCCGGCCTGTCCGAATTCGCCCTGTACTACATCGGCGGCATCATCAAGCACGCGCGTGCACTGAACGCCATCACCAACCCGGGCACCAACTCGTACAAGCGTCTGGTTCCTCACTACGAAGCCCCGGTCAAGCTGGCGTACTCGGCTCGCAACCGCTCGGCCTCGATCCGTATTCCGTATGTGGGCAACCCCAAGGGCCGTCGCGTCGAAACGCGCTTCCCGGATCCCCTGGCCAACCCGTACCTGGCTTTCTCGGCCTTGATGATGGCCGGTCTGGATGGCGTGCAAAACAAGATCCATCCGGGCGATCCCGCCGACAAAAACCTGTACGACCTGCCGCCCGAAGAGGATGCAAAGATCCCGACCGTCTGCGCCTCGCTCGATCAGGCGCTGGAAGCCCTGGACCAGGACCGCGAGTTCCTGACCCGTGGCGGCGTGTTCAGCAACGAAATGATCGACGCCTATCTGGCACTGAAAGAAGGCGAAGTTCAACGTCTGCGCATGACCACGCACCCGATCGAGTTCGACATGTATTACAGCCTGTGATGTCCATGGCTTAGTGGGGCGGACGGGACGGCCCGCCAGCCCGTCCACCCCGGTGCTGCAAATGATAAATGTTGATGCGTTTGATCTATTGGCCACGGCTGTCCTGCTTCTGAACGAACGCGGGCACGTCGAACAAGCCAACGCTGCGGCCGAAGACCTGTTTGGCCGATCCCGCAAGCAATTGCAAGGGCTATCAGCCGCTACATTATTTGGTCACCCAGAGACCGTACAGTCCTCCATCGATCGTGCCGTAGGCGGTCAGTTTGCCGACGTACGACAGTTATCCTCATTACGTCGCGCGGGCGAATCCGTCGAAGTCACCGTCACGACCGTGTCACTCACCGGCCAAACCTGGCCCGTGCTCATCGAAGCGCGCGAGATCGAACAGCGCGTGCTGGCCGATCGTAACCATCGATTAGTCGAAGAAATCACGGCGCATCGTGAGCTGTTGCGCAACCTCGCGCACGAGGTCAAGAATCCGCTGGGTGGCTTGCGCGGCGCCGCGCAGTTACTCGAGGCCGAGTTGCCCGACGCGGCGCTCACCGAGTACACCCAAGTCATAATTTCCGAAGCTGATCGCCTGCAAGTCCTGGTCGATCGGTTAAGTGGTCCGCAGCGTGTCCCGTTGTCCGCGCGTCCCGTGAATATTCACGAAGTCTGCGAACGCGTGTGCGCGTTGATCCAGGCCGAATTTCGCGACAAGGTCACGCTGGTGCGCGACTACGACGCATCCATGCCCGACCTTGAGGGTGATGCCGCCAGGTTGATGCAGGCCGTGCTGAACGTTACGCGTAACGCCGCCCAGGAGCTCGCTGTGCAGCGCGTGAGCGCGGACACGCCAGCCCCTCAAATCACGCTGCGCACCCGTGTCGCTCGGCAAGTGATGCTGGCGCATCGTCAGCATCGACTGGCGCTGGTATTGGCCATCATCGACAACGGGCCGGGTGTCCCAGAAGCAATACGCGACCGCATTTTCCATCCCCTGGTCACCGCCCGGCCCGGCGGCACGGGGCTGGGCCTGAGTCTTGCCCAGGATTTCGTGCAGCAGCACGGTGGCATTATCGAATTCGAATCACGTCCCAGGCATACTGAATTCCGTCTGGTCTTACCGATGGAGCAGAGACCGTGAACAAACCTGTTTGGATCGTTGATGATGACCAGGCCATCCGTTGGGTCCTGGAAAAAGCCCTGGCTCGTGCCGAAATACCGACGCGTAGCTTTGCCCAAGCCTCGGACGTGCTCGAGGCCCTGGAGGGGGATACGCCCGCCGCGCTGGTCTCCGATATACGCATGCCCGGTGGCAGCGGCCTGGACTTGCTGCGCCAAATCAAAGAGCGCCATCCCCGTCTGGCCGTCATCGTCATGACCGCCTATGCGGATCTGGACAGCACCGTCTCTGCCTTTCAGGGTGGGGCTTTTGATTATCTGGCCAAGCCCTTTGACGTTAACGAAGCCGTCGCGCTGATCGAACGTGCCGTGGTCGAATCCGGCCCCCAGGAAAAGCCAGCCGAAGGCGAGGGCGACACCGCACTGAACAGCGAGCGGATGATGACGCAGTCCGCGTCCACCGCCATGCAAGAGGTATTTCGCGCGATCGGGCGCCTGTCCCAATCCAAAGTCACCGTCTTGATCACCGGCGAATCGGGTACCGGTAAAGAGCTCGTTGCGCGGGCCTTGCACGGCCACGGCGCACGGGCGGGTGGCCCGTTTGTGGCGCTGAACGCCGCCGCCATCCCCCGCGACTTGCTCGAAGCCGAACTCTTTGGTCACGAGCGCGGCGCCTTTACCGGCGCCAACTCCTTGCGCCGCGGCCGCTTCGAAGAAGCCAACGGCGGTACCTTGTTCCTCGACGAAATCGGCGACATGCCGATCGAGTTGCAAACCCGCTTGCTGCGCGTGTTGGCCGAGGGCAGTTTTTATCGCGTGGGTGGCGCGCAACCCGTACGCGTTGACGTGCGTATTGTCGCGGCCACCCACCAACCCCTGGAGCAGCGCGTCGAGCAAGGCCTGTTTCGCGAAGACCTGTTTCACCGTCTCAATGTCATTCGACTGCGCTTGCCGCCGCTGCGCGAGCGCGTGGAAGACATCCCCGCACTGGCCAACCATTTTCTGGCGCTTAGCGCACGCTCGTTGGGCGTGCCCGTCAAGCGCCTGACCCCTGACGCCATCGCTGTTCTGACGCGTTTTGACTTTCCCGGTAATGTTCGGCAGTTGGAGAATTTCTGCCATTGGCTCACGGTCATGGCGCCCGGCCAGATTGTCGAGCGCGCTGATCTGCCGCCCGAAATCCGGGCAATGGAATTGCAACAGCACGACGTCTCACAGGGTGGGAGAGTCGTCTCCGGCACCATGAGTGGCGGTCAGTCCTACGCCGTCGGCACGTCACCCAATACGGTTAACAGCGGTGGTTTTCCGGCCGCGGCGCCCGCGTTCGGCTCACCGAACAGCGGCGCTCGTGTCGATTCGGGCACCCCGGATTGGCAGGGCGCGCTGCTGCGCGAAGCCCAGTATCGACTCGAGCGCGGCGAGCCCGCCGTCATGGCCACGCTGACGCGGCAGTTCGAACGAGTCCTGCTGCAAACCGCGTTGGACGCCAGTCGCGGCCGCCGCGTCGAGGCCGCGACGCGTTTGGGCATCGGCCGCAACACCATCACTCGCAAGCTCAGAGAACTGGGTATCGAGGACTAATCCATTTCGGCCCGCACGTGTAGAAACCCGGTCCTACCCGTGCGGTGCCGACTGCTACACGCAGAGCGCCGTATACATTTCGCTGCAAAAAAATGGGTATAAAAACGCCGCTGTAACCTTGGGAACCTAAGCTCATTGTGTTGAAATAAACACCTAGACCGTTGGGAGTCCGCAGTGTCCGCAGCCAGGCGCAAAAAGCTCGAAGAAGTCGCTACCGATACCAAGGCTAAACCGAAAGGCCCCAAAGCCCGAAAATCGAAAGAAGCCAAGGCTACGGCGCCAAAGATCAAAGAGCCCAAAGTCAAACCTTCCAAGTCCACGGGCGCCGACGCAAAGAAAAAGCGCCCCCCCAAGGCTGTCGAACCTCCCCAGTGGTCACCCGAGACCATTCCCAGCATCCCGCATATGGAAGACGCGGGTATCGCCTTACTCGCCGAGCGCTTGAAAGGCGTAAAGATATTCCTGGAATATGGATCCGGCGGCAGCTCGATCATGGCCGCTCAAGCCGGCATACGCCGCATCTATTCCGTTGATTCGGATTTGATGTTCTTGCAGTCCGTGCAAAAGCGCCTGATTGCCGACGGGATCCCGCGCCGGCGTTATGTGCCCGTCTATGTCGATATTGGCAGGACTGGCAACTGGGGTCGGCCCGTCAACGAAAATCACGCCAAGGATTGGCCAAACTACTGCAGCGCTCCCTGGGTCAGGCTGGAGCAGGCCGGCGAGAAGCCCTCGTTGGTGTTGATCGACGGCCGATTCCGCGTCGCTTCATTTCTGGTCACCGCCATGTTGGCGCCGCCGGGTTGCGTGATCCTGTTTGACGACTATGTCGATCGGCCGGAATATCACATCGTCGAACAGCACCTGAAACCCGTCCGATTCGAGGGCAGGATGGCCGAGTTCATTGTCGCGCCGTTGCTCGACGCCAAGGCCGCGTTGTTCGACCTGCTGCAATACAGCACCGAGTCGCGCTGATCACAATCCGGCGGGCTTTCGCTTATTGGCCGTCACGGCCAGGTTCTCGCACATTGGCCGCGCGCTCGCATACCGGCCAGGTTCTCGTACATTGGTCACGCGCTCGCACACCGGGCAGGATCTTGCCTATCGGCGTTCACATACCGAGTAGGCTCTCGCTCAGCCGTGGCGAACGCAGTTTTTCCAGCCACCATGTCAGGGCTTGCCCAGGGGCTTGCTCGCGCCAGGCATAGACGAGTTGCTCCGTCATGGGTACCACGTCGTCCGTTACGCATTGGACGAGTTGCCCTTGCGAGATATGGGGCGCGGCCAGGCTCAGTGGCAAATACCCGCAACCCACACCACGTATCTGCGCCTCGATCTTGGCCTGCATCGTCGGCATGACGATCAAGGGTTGCTGGTTCAGCAAACCTCGCGTACGGGGCGGTAGATCACGTGACGTATCGGCCACGACTACCGCGCAGTAGCTCGCAATATCGGCGGCCGTCAACGGCCGGTTCAACGCCGCCAGAGGGTGGCGCGGCGAGACGCAAAATCCAAATTGCAGTTCGCCCAGCGGCTGCGACCGATAGGCGCCCGATGGCGCGCCCGCGGCATCCGCGCCGATGACCAGATCCGCGCGTCCGCTAGACAGGGCGTCCCACGTGCCGCTCAAAACCTCGGTAGATAACCGTAGCGTTGTCACCGATGCGCATCCCCGAAATCCTTCGATCAGGTCATACATCGGCGGCCACGGCAGCACCGCGCTCACCGCCACCCGCAGCTCCAGTTCCCAACCCGTTGCCACCCGTTTTACTCGGCCCGCCAGGGCATCCAGCGACTGCAACACCTGCCGGCCGTCCTGTAAGAGCGTCTGGCCCGCCGGCGTCAAACGTGCACGATGCCCGCTGCGGTCAAACAGCAGCACATCCAGCGCGTCCTCGAGCTTACGCACCGAATACGTCACCGCCGAGGGGACTTTGCCCAACTCGCGCGCTGCCTTGGCAAAACTGCCATGGCGCGCAATCGCGTCGATGATGTAGAGCAATTCTGGAGTAATCGCTTGCATGGCGAGGGCTCAGTGAAGGCATGAAGTAAATATTCAAATTAATTGAATGATCTCATCAAATCCGTTCAGCCTCAAGAGACCCTGAAACGCGCAAAATATCATTCATCAGCAGTACAAAGACCGAAACGTCCCAGTCCTGCATATTCAATATTCTGAAAGGAGATAACCATGCTGACCCTGCGCCGTAGCGAAGAACGTGGCCACGCCAACCACGGCTGGCTCGATAGCCATCACACCTTTTCGTTCGCCAATTACTATGATCCGGACCACATGGGCTTTGGTTCGCTGCGCGTCATCAACGATGACCGCATCGCGGCCGGTCGCGGCTTTGGCACGCACGGCCACCGTGACATGGAGATCATCACCTACGTGCTGGACGGTGCCATCGCGCACAAAGACAGCATGGGCAGCGGATCCACCATTCGGCCGGGCGATGTCCAGCGCATGAGCGCCGGGCGGGGCGTACTGCACTCCGAGTTCAACCCGCTATCGGACCAAGGCACGCACCTGTTGCAGATCTGGATCGAGCCCGACGTTACCGGCATCGAGCCCGAATACGAAGAGCTACCCGTGCCAGAAGCCGAAAAGCGCGGCCGCTTGCGTCAGGTCGTCTCGCCCGATGGCGCCGAAGGGTCCATGCGCATCCACCAGGACGCGCGCCTGTATGTCGGCCTGTTCGACGGTGCGGAAACCGCCGAGTTGCCGCTAGCCACCGGCCGCAAAGCCTGGGTGCACGTGGCGCGTGGCCAGGTACAGGTCAACGGTCAGTCCTTGTCGGCCGGCGATGCCGTCGCCCTCACCGACGAAACCACTGTGCGCCTGAGCGACGGCCAACAGGCCGAAATCCTGGTCTTTGACCTGTCCTGACCGGCAAGGCCGGCGTTCCGAGCAACATCCTGAACGCCGGCCATTGACGGGCCATTGACTGGTCATTGGCGGATCAGTCACCGGCCATGCATAGGCGATTCACTGGTCATTCACAGATCATTCACCGGCCATGCGTAGGCGATTCACAGACCATGCAGTGGCTAGTTAATGGCCATTTAGCGATCCTCACCCGGCATACGCCGGGACAATTTGCCCCGGCACCTGCCAGAATGTCGTAAAACAGAACCCACGACGCCCACCACGGAGAACTCCATGCCCCACGTAGAAACTCTCATCGTTCCACGCACCAGCGATTTAGGTGACGGCGTCCACGTACGCCGCGCCTTGCCCTCCGCGCAGCGGCGCACCGTCGGCCCGTTTGTATTCCTCGACGAAATGGGACCGATCTTGTTCGAACCCGGCAAGGGCATGGACGTCAGGCCGCATCCGCACATCGGCCTGTCCACCGTCACCTATCTCTACGAAGGCGCCATGATGCACCGCGACGGCGTAGGTCATGTGCAGGAAATCCTGCCCGGTGAAGTCAACTGGATGACGGCGGGGCGGGGCATCGTGCACTCGGAGCGCAGCCCCAGCGCCGAACGCGGCGCCGGCCACCGATTGGCGGGCCTGCAGTTCTGGGTTGGCCTGCCCAGCCAGCACGAAGAAACCGACCCGGGCTTTGTCCATTACGGCCTGGACGCGCAACCCACCCTCGAAGGTGATGGCGTGCGCGCCCAAATCGTGGCGGGCTCATTGTTTGGTAAAACCTCCTCCGTGCAGACACTATCGCCCTTGTTCCTGGGCGACATCATGATGCAACCCGGCTCGACCGTCGTCATTCCCGCCGAATACGAAGAACGCGCCGCCTATCTCAGTCGCGGTACCGTCGAGATCGAGGGTCAGACCTATCAACCCGGCCAACTGCTTGTTCTCCAGGCCGGCCAACCCGTCACCATTCGCGCCATTGATGACGTACGCTTTGCCATTCTGGGCGGTGAGCCCCTGGACGGCCCGCGATTCGTCTGGTGGAACTTCGTCTCCAGCCGCAAAGACCGCATCGAACAAGCCAAACAAGACTGGCAACGCGATCGCTTCGACCAGGTTGTCCCGGGTGACGAAACCGAATACATCCCGTTGCCGCCACCGAAGGCATGAGGGCGCCGCGTTAGAGTTTGAGGCTTGCGCGCATGACGTGTTGATCGCACCTTGCGGCCATTACGCATGGACATAAGCATTCACCGAGGCTGACGTCAGTTGGCTCTGGGGCCGATAGTAGAGGGCTCGCTTAACAGCCCTCACGAAATGCTTTATGGCCCAACGCCCGGACTACGATAGTGCCTGGAAAGACGCCTTGTCTGCGTATTTCCCCGAATTCATGCTGATGCTGCGCCCAGACACGCATGCCCATATCGATTGGACACATCCGCCGAAATTCATGGACAAGGAATTGCAGGCGCTTATGCGCAGCACCGCGCGTGGGCGTCGGCATGTCGACAAGCTGGTTTCCGTGCGCATGCTCGACGGCCAGGACAAGATGCTGTTGATCCACGTGGAGGTTCAAACGCGATGTGATTCGACGTTTTCGGCACGTATGTTTGATTATCACATTCGGCTGAAATCGAAATATCCTGGTGATCGGCTGCTCAACCTGGTCGTGCTCACGGGACGAAGCGGCAGTCGGGGTGAGGATCGCGCCGTGCGGGCATCAAACCTGATGTCTTACGCCTATCAGGACGAGGGCTGTGGTTTGTGCTTTACCTTTCCCGTGGTCTGGCTGGAAAGTTGGCGCCCGCGCATGGTCGAGCTGCACGAACTCGCGCCGCGCAACCCCTTTGCGGTGATCGTGCTGGTCCAACTGGAAGCCAGCGCGCTGCGCCACGGTCACGACCGTTTGGCACGCAAGATCGAGCTCGTTCGGCATTTGGAACAATGGGGATTCACGCGCGATAATAGGCGTACGCTATTTCGGGTCATCGATGCCATGCTGTATCTGCCAGATGACCTAGAACCCGTATTCGAAGCCGCCGTCATTCAAATCGAAGAGGAACACCAGATGACTTACGTGACCAGTATCGAGCGCGTGCGGCTCAAGCGCGAACGCGCTGAGGGCTTGGAAGAAGGTCGAGAACAAGGCCTGCAGAAAGGCAAAATTACAGGCGCTGCCGAATTGCTGACGACACTAATTACCAGTAAATTCGGCATGCTGCCGGATTGGGCGCACGCTCGCATCGTCGAGGCTGATGAAGTCACGCTGAACCAGTGGGCGCTGCGTATTCTGCAGGCTGAACGTCTCGAAGACGTGTTTGCCTGAGTCGAGATTGGGTCGTTTGGTGGCGGTTTGGAGATGAGCGCGGCTTAGCTTCTACCGCCCGCGCGCGTATGCCTGTTGGCGTTGCTCGACCAGCGTTTCGCGACGGATAAACTCGTGTACGAAGTCGTCAGCGGGGTGGTGATGCAGGTTGTAGGGGGTGTCCCACTGCATGACCTGACCATTGTTCATCACGCCGATGCGGTCGGCGATGGCGAAGGCTTCCGCCTGATTGTGCGTGACGAGGATGGCCGTGTGTCCCGTGGATTTAAGGATGTCGCGCACTTCGAAGGCGAGGCGTTCGCGCGTATCCACATCCAGATTCGAAAACGGCTCGTCCAGCAGCAACAAATCAGGAGAGGGCGCCAATGCACGGGCCAGCGCGACCCGTTGTTGCTGTCCGCCGGACATCTCATGCGGATAGCTATCCGCCGACGCAGATAGTCCCACCAGATCCAGCATTTCCTTCACCCGCGCGGCGCGTTCAGGCTTGTTCATCAGCTTGCGCAATCCAAACGCCACATTCTGTGCCGCGGTCAGATGCGGAAACAGGGCATAGTCCTGGAACATCATGCCGACGTGGCGCTGTTCGGGCGCGACTTGCGTCGTTGAGGATGAAATGGTCTTGCCGTCCAGTGCAATATGTCCCGCGCGTACCGGTTCAAATCCCGCAATCGCCCGCAAAATGGTGGTTTTGCCGCAGCCCGACTGGCCCAGCAGACAACCAATATGGCCCGCAGGCAAGGCCAACGACAGATCTTCCACGATGGAACGCAGGCCTTGCGGCGTGTCGTAGGCCAGGGAAATGCGATCGAGTTCTAACAGATCGGCCACCGTATTAATGTCCCATTTTCAAATTCGTACGTGCCAGCAAAATCACCGGCAACAATCCCGCGACCACAATCGCCAACGCTGCGACCGCACCTTCTTCGTAGGTGCCGCGTGCGGCTTCGGCATAAAGCCACGTTGCCAGCGTTTCAAAATTCAGCGGCCGCAACAACAGCGTGGCGGGCAATTCCTTCATCGCATCCACAAATACTAGCAACGCGGCTGTCGCCAGCGCGGGCTTGAGCAGAGGCAGATGGACGCGGCGCAGCGTGCCGCCGGCGCTTTCATTCAACAACCGCGACGCTTGCTCCAGCGACGGTGGAATGCGCGACAGACCCGCCTCGATACCACCTACCGAGATCGCCAGAAAACGCATCGTATAGGCACATACCAGCGCGCCCACCGATCCCATCAAGATCAAGCCTTGTGTCCCAAACACCGAACCCAGTTGCCGATCGATCCAGGTAAACGGCATCAGCAATCCAATCGCCAGCACCGTCCCCGGCACCGCATAGCCCAGGCTCGCGATTCGTGCGCAAGCGCGTCCCGGATTAACGTGCGCGCTTTCACGTAACGTGCGACCCGCCCACGCCACAATCAGCCCGCAGACCAGCGTCACCACCGTGGCTGCGAACGCCACGGTGACCGTGTTCTTCAGGCCATTGATCAACTGATCAGATACCCCACCCACCAGATGCAGGCGCTTGTAAGTCTCGACCACGAGATAGCCCGCCGGCGCCAAAAACCCCAGCAACACCGGAATCCAGCCCAACACCACCGCTAACAACGCGGCACCGCCACGCAAACGACGCGCCTGCATCGGCCGCATCCGCTGCGTATTCGCAAAGCGTTGCCGTTTGCGACCGTGGCGCTCCAGCAAAATCAAGGCCACCACAATCGCCAGCATCGTCAGCGCGATCTGCGCGGCACTGGCCAAATCAGACCGGGTCACCCATGTCGTATACACCGACACTGTCAGCGTCTGCACGCCCAGGAACTCCGAGGCGCCGATATCGTTCAGCGTTTCCAGCAAGGCCAGGCTGGCGCCGACCGCGATCGCGGGCCGCGCCAGCGGCAACGCCACCCGCACAAACACCCCTACGCGCCCCGCACCCAGCGTACGCGCGGCCTCGAGCAAACTCGCCGCCTGCGTCATAAACATGACGCGCGTGCTCAGGTACACATACGGGTACAACACAAAGCCCAGCACAAAAATCGCGCCGTAAATCGAGCGCAGGTCCGGCAATCGAAACTCGCGCGGGCTGCTATAGCCCAGCAGCGCGCGGATCGCCGTCTGGATCGGTCCGATAGGGTGCAGCAAATCCAGATAGGCAAACGCAATGATGTACGTCGGCACCGCCAGTGGCAGCAACAACGCCCACGTCAGGATCTTGCGACTGGGAAAATCATACGCCGTCACCAGCCAGGCAGCCCCGGTGCCCAACATCGTGACCAGGACACCGACACCCGCCAGCAAGATCGCGGTGTTGGCCAGCGCCTGCGGCAACACGTACGTCGCCAAGTGCGACCAATGAGAAAAATCAGCGTCCAGCGCCCGCCACGCCAGCGCGCCCAGCGGCAACAGCACAGCCAGCGCAATCAGGAAAGCGCCCGCCAGCCAGCCCGCGCCGCGCTCGGCGCTACGCAGTCGCCAGGGGCGGGGTAATGTATCTGCTTGCATGCTTCAAAAAAAGTTGGTGTCAGGTCCCTTGCGGCGCCTGACACCCGGTTACTGCCTGCGCCGCGTACGGGGTCGGCGCCAGCGTATGGAATTGTCGCATCTCAGACAAGATCAGGCTGATGGCCAGCGCTTGTCGAGTTTTGCCAACCCCAGCGGTTTAATTGTCGAAGCCGACCTTGTCAACCAATTCACTCGCCTGCTTGCGGTGTTTCGCGATTTCCGCCACGGGCAGAGAATCGATCTTCAGCTCACCAAAGCTCGCCACGACCGGGTCCAGTTTCACGCCCTTGCGGATCGGGTATTCATAGTTAGCCTGCGCGTACAGCGTCTGGGCGGGCTCCGACACCAGGAACTCCATCAACTTGACCGCGTTTTCCTTGTGAGGCGCATGGGCCGCCACGGCCGCACCACTGATATTGACGTGCGTACCCGTGCCGCCATTCTTGAACGTCGGGCGCACGACCTTGATCGCGTCGCCCCATTTACGAGCATCCGTGCCGGGTTCGGCGTTTTTCATGTGGCCCACATAATAGGCATTGGCGATACCGATATCGCAGATGCCGCCCAAAATGTCGCGCGCCACGTCGCGATCACCGCCGGTCGCCTTGCGGCCCAGATTGGCCTTGACGCCCGTCAGCCATTTCTCCGTCGTCTCGGCGCCATCATGCGCGATCATCGCCGCGATCAGCCCGGTGTTGTACGGGTGCTGGCCCGAGCGAATGCAGACCTTGCCCTTCCATTTCGGATCGGCCAGGTCCTCATAGTGAAAGCTGTCCAGCTTGATGTCGTTGGCCGCGTACAACACGCGATCGCGCAGCGACAGGGCATACCACTTGCCATCGGCGCCGCGCAGATTCTGCGGAATGACCGAATTCAGCGTCTCGGACTTGATCGCCTGCGTAATGCCGCCATCAACCAGGTCGATCAGATTCCCGATATCCACCGTCATCAGCACATCAGCCGGCGACTGCGCACCCTCGGCTTTTACGCGCTCGAGCAGGCCATCTTTCACAAAAACGGTATTGACCTTGATCCCCGATTCCTTCGTAAACGCGTCCAGCATCGGCTGGATCAGCTTGGGCTCGCGGGTCGTGTACAGGCTGACTTCCTCCGCAGCCAAGGTCGGCGCTGCGACTACCGCACCGGCCAGCGCCAGGGCGCCGATCAGAGGGGACAAGAAAAAGCGTCGGGTCGACATAGGGGTGCTCCGGTGGAATGTTAACGAAAACGATTATCAAGTAAGTGGGTGCGACAATAACAGGAAGCCGCAACCCCTTCAACTACCTGTCAGGACAGTTTTCTCCACCCGGGGCGAACCCGTGTTCTACCCGAAAGTTATAAGGGCATTACGGATTAATGAGATGAGCTATCAAGAAGACAGGGTAAAATCGGGAAAACCCTGAGCCCCGCGCCGGCCTATTGCGAACTTTTTTGCACAGCGCGGCACTTTACCTGGCGCACCTGGTGCGTTGCACTGACTCAACGACATGGCAGCTTTTAATACTGAACGCGTACTTAGCGTGCGCCACTGGAACGATTCGCTTTTTTCCTTTACCACCACGCGCGACGCGGCCCTGCGATTCCACAACGGCCACTTTGTCATGATCGGCCTCGAGGTCGAGGGCAAGCCCCTGGTACGCGCCTATAGCATCGCCAGCGCCAACTACGAAGAAAACCTCGAATTCCTCAGCATCAAGGTCCAGGACGGCCCGTTGACCTCGCGCCTGCAGCACCTGAAAGAGGGTGACACCATCCTCGTCAGCCGCAAGCCCGTCGGTACCCTGATCGTCGATGACCTCAAGCCCGGCAAAAACCTGTTCCTGTTCGGTACCGGTACCGGCCTGGCGCCATTCATGAGCATCATCAAAGACCCCGACGTCTACGAGAAATTCGAAAAAATCGTGCTCGTGCACGGCGTGCGCTGGGCCAGCGAGCTGGCCTATGCCGACTTCATCGAAAAAGAACTCCCCAATAATGAGTTTTTTGGCGATATCGTTCGCAGCAAGCTCGTCTACTATCCCACCGTCACGCGCGAGCCGTTCCGTAATCAGGGCCGTATCACCCACCTGATCGAAAACGGCAAACTCTGCCAAGACGTCGGCCTGCCGCAAATCAACCCCGAAACCGACCGTGCCATGCTCTGCGGCAGCCCCCATATGCTGGCCGACATCAGCGGCATGCTGGATGCCCGCGGTTTCCAGGTATCGCCGGGCGTCGGCGAGCCGGGCGATTATGTCGTCGAACGGGCGTTCGTAGAGAAATAATCCGCGGAAACGTGGATTCTCGCTTGATAGGCCGATAGGCCTAGTTGCTGCGTTTGACCATGGCCAAGATGGTCTGCAGTAGTTCGTCTCGAGCTTGTTCTTCGGTAATTTCGCCAGCGGCGGCGGCATTCGATAATGCATCGGCCGCGCCGAGCATGGCCCACAAGCTCGCGGTTGAAACGCCTTGAGGCCCGGAGAACGGCGCCAGAATGGTCTGGCATTTCTCGATGAAAGCGTGTTGATACTGCCTTTTTATCGCGGTGAGTTCCGGTGATCCGTTCAGCGCGGCAAGTACGCCGGGGATCTCGCGGCCTTGCGTAAGCACGCATTCGACATAGCAGGATGTGATGACGCGCGCCTTGTCCTTTAACGTCGGCTTGCTAGCGGCGATGGCGGCGTCGATGATCGCGGTCTGCCGCACATCGAAGTCCTGATACAGTGCGGCCAACAGCCCATTGCGTGTGCCGAAATGGTCATACACGACAGGCTTGGCGACACCCGCTGCCTTGGCAAGCTGGCCTAGTGTCAGCGCATCTGTGCCCTCACCACCAATGAGCTTCCAGGCGACATCCAGAAGCTGTCGCGTTCTTTCCTGTCGCGGCAGACGGCGTCGCGGCGGCGTACCAGAGCTAGGGGCTATCAATATTCGTTTTCCTGCATTGCGTTACTGCGCCGACGCAAAAATCTTGCCGCCTATCGCATAGGCCGCATCGAGATGGGACGCCGGGAATCCGGAATCGGAGGCAAGCAGCAATTCGGATGTCGCCACGCGTGCGCCGCAGTAACCGAAGATCCCGTGATCGATCTGTGTTTTCATTGCACCAAAGTAGCCGTGTCGGGCATAGGTTCGCATATCAGCACCGCCAATGGCGATCAGATGCACCTGGAGGTGCTGCAGCTTTTTCATCACCTTACCATCCGGGTTTTCATCGTAGGCCCAGCCATTGGTAAATACCCGGTCGATCCATCCTTTTAACAAGCCGGGAAATGACCACCAGTAAATAGGATAGACCAGCACCAGCGCGTCCGCACGGTCGAGTCGGGTATGTTCGGCTGCGACATCGGGTAATGGCTCGGCTTTCTTGAGTTGCAGGGCTACATCGGTCGGTGTAAACCTGGGATCGAAACCTTCCGCAGCAAGATCCGCGATTTCGAATGAATGCTGTGTGTTGGATTCGCTGATCCCTTGTGCCACCTGGGCAGCGACGGCGTGGGTGAGGGACGCCGAATCGGGGTGACTAGTAACGATGAGTGCGTGCATGATCGGTGTGACTCTCGGATTGGATTGATAACCTACTTATCGTAGCCTACCTTTAGTAGGTTATTGTTTTCCAATCACGAATTCACTGTTCACGGCACGCCGCCCCACCGCCGGCGGCTTCATTTTCGAGGCCACCGGCTCCAAGCATTTACTCCGCCGTAATCCCGGCCTTTTTAATAATGTCGCCCCATTTCTTCGATTCGGCACTCTGGAATTCGGCTAGTTCTTTGGGTGTCGATGTGGCCGGGGCTGTACCAGTGGTTTGATAGAACTGCTTGGCCGCTTTGCGTTCGGTGGCGTTGACCAACAGATCGTGCAGTTTGGCGACGACGTCGTCGGGCGTGCCGGCAGGCACATACGCGGCGAACCAATAACCCATTTCGTAACCCGGCACGCCAGCTTCGGCGATGGTGGGCACGTCGGGGGCCAGGGGAGAGCGCTCGCTGCCGGTAAAGCCCAGTGCGCGTAGCTTGCCGGCCGAGACTTGCGGCAAGCCGGTGGCAGTGTCGGTGATCATCGTATCGATTTGCCCGCCGAGCAGGTCGGTGATGCCGAGCGGGTTGCTCTTGTAGGGCACGTGCAGCAGTTTGACGTTTGCCATTTGCTGCAGCAGTTCACCCGCGATGCGGCTGCTGGAGCTGCCGCTGCCAAAGCTCAGCTTACCCGGCGATTCTTTTGCGAGCGCCAGAAATTCCGATACGGTTTTGGCCGACGATTTTGGATTGACCACCATGATCTGGCCGCCTTTGCCCAACAGCGTGATCGGCGAAAAGTCCTTTACGGGATCGTAGGACAAGCTTTTGTACAAGTGCTCGTTTGCAGCGTGCGTCGTATTGGTCGTGATCAATACGGTGTAGCCATCCGGTGCGGCACGCGCGCCGGCCTGAGCGCCGATCATGGCGCTGGCGCCGGGCTTGTTCTCAATGACGACGGATTGATTGATTTGCTCGGCCACGCCCTGGCCGATCGCGCGGCCAAGTTGATCCGTCGCGCTGCCTGCGGCGAACGGAACAATAAACGTAATCGGCTTATTCGGAAAATCTTGTGCCGCCACCGTTAACGGCAATGCGGTGCATAGGGCGGCAAGCAAACGTAAAGGGGTCAAGCGCATTTGAGTCTCCTGTGTTGTTATAGAAAATGAAAATAGGTACTACGCAACTACGTGATGCATCCCAAGGGTGAGGCGAAAATATCACCTGGAACATCCGGCAAACGCGCCGCCAATTCCGCGCTGACATCCACCTGCAGATCCAGCAAGTGAAACGACAAACTCTTGCCGTGGGTATCCAGATTCAGCGCATCATTCACGCCGCCATCGAGGACGCCCTCCAGCACAAAATTCATCGCCTCCAAACTCGGAATCACATATCGTGTCACGCGCGTGGGGTGACGATAGCTGAACCATTGCGCGACGCGCGCTTCGGTGACTTGGCCGACCATCACCGCGTAACACTCGGGATCCCACGCAATCAAGCTGAGATTGGAAATATCCCCCTTGTCGCCCGAGCGACTGTGCGCCAGGCGATAGAGCGGGACAGAGACAGTGGGTGAGGGCGCGTGCATCGTCGTGGATGAGGACGCAGTTGCTTCCGATGCCGAATTCATGGTCGTCATTGCGCGGCCTCCATCAAACTCCAGCCGCTTTTCACCGCATCGCGCGGGATCGTGCACGACACCATATTCAAACGCGAGCGCAGCGACGTACGTACCCCGCCGCCGCCGGCGGGCCCACAGCAATAGAGCGCCGTGACCTCGCGCAGCAGCTGTTGTGCGATGTCGGCGTCGGCGTGTTCCGCGGCTAGCCGCAGACGTACGTCGCGGGCGTGGCCGGCGGATTTCGTATGCAGCAGGTTGCCGCGATCGTCACCCAGAATACTCGTCACCCCGATCAGATCCGTGCGTACCTTTAGCGCCGAGCCCAGGCGCCGTTGCACGATATCCGCCGCCAGGCGGGCGCGTGCCTCAGCCTGTACGCCTGCATAAGAAATCTCGGCCTCGGCCAACCAGCCGCCGCGATGGCACACATTGACCTTTAATTCGTCAGGCCGCGCGTGTCCGGTGATGCCCGTCACGGCTACGCGATCCGGTCCCAGTACCCGCACTGTTGCCTGGCTTAAATCCGCCACCACGTCTGGTGTCAAATAGCGCGCGGGATCGTGTACTTCGTATAACAGTTGTTCTTTGACCGTGCGCGCATCGACCGCGCCGCCCGTCCCATCCGGTTTGGTAATCACAAACCCGCCATCCGCATCGATCTCGGCAATGGGGTAGCCGGCCACATGCACATCGGGGACTTCTTTGAGGCCCGGCACGCAGAAATAGCCCCCCGTGACCTGCAGGCCGCATTCGAGCATATGCCCGGCCATTGTGGCGCGGCCCAGTCGCTGCCAATCGTCTAGTGCCCAACCGTAATGCGCCAAGGCAGGGCCAACCGTTAATGAGGGGTCCGCCACGCGTCCGGCCACCACGATCTGTGCGCCGGCGCGCAACGCCTCGGCAATCTCGTTCGCCCCCAGATAGACCGTGGCACTGACGACGTCCATCTCGTCAAACGTCGCGCCGATTCGTTCGCGCAATAACGCACGTTGCTCCGGCGTCGTCAACGCATCGCCATGCACCACGGCAATACGCGGAGCGGGCAACCCCTGTTCTCGCGCCAATGCCGCAATCGCCCGCGCGGCAGCCGGCGGATTGGCCGCGCCAAAATTGCTCACGATCCGGATATCGTGCCGCAAACAATCCGCCAACACCGGCGCGAGCAACTCCCGCAGCAGCGGCTCATAGCCACTTTCCGGATCGGCGTTGCGCGCCAGTTGGGCCAGGGCCAACGTCCGCTCGGCCAGCGTTTCGAAAATCAATGTCCCGCCGCCACGTGCGGCCAACGCCTGCACGACCGGCAGCGCGCCATCCGTGCGGTCGCCAGAAAAACCCGTGGCGCAGCCGATCAAAAAGGGGGAAGCCATTGTGTTTGTCTCTTTACTGAATCCACGGCGGGGACAGGCCATTGACCGACATATTCCACCCGCGTGTACTTGTCATAGTCCCCACTATAAGTACGCTTGCTTCATAAGTGAAATAGAAATATAAGATTGATTCATCCAAAGTTTCTATGAATCTATCTAGCCGCCAACTCCGTGCATTCGTGGCCCTGGCCGACGAAAAACACTTCACTCGTGCCGCCCAGCGCTGTCACCTGACGCAGCCCGCCTTCAGCGCATTGATTCGCGCGCTAGAGGAGTCCGCCGGCGTGCGCCTGTTCGACCGTAACACGCGCAATGTCGAGCTCACCGCCGAGGGCAGGGTGCTGGATGCCTCCGCGCGCCGCTTGCTAGGGGAGTTTGATCTGGTCGTCGAAGACCTGCGCGACCACGCCGCCCGTCGGCGCGGGCACGTTACCGTCGCGGCATTGCCATCATTGGCGGCCGGTTGGTTGCCGGGCCTATTGGCACAGTTTCACCAGGACTATCCCGGCATCACGCTGCAACTGCGCGATGCCTTGCTGGATCCCTGTCTAGACCTGGTGCAAAGCGGCGCGGCGGATTTCGCGGTCGCCGCGCAGCGTGCCGACATGTCGGACCTGGACAGCGAGTTCCTGCACGCGGACCGGTTTTTCCTGGTGTGTCGCAAAGATCATCCCCTGGCTACACGCGACCGGATACGGCTGCGCGACCTGGGACGCTGGCCCATGATCCAGCTCGCCCGCGGCAGCAGCGTGCGGCGCCATCTGGACGATGCCATGGGCGCGATCCCCGCCCAACCCTTACTCGAAGTCGAGCACCTCGCCACCGTCACTGGCCTGGTGTCCGCGGGTCTGGGTATCACCATCGTTCCCGCCATGACTCTGTTTCACTTTCGTCGCGGCGACCTTGTCATCAAACCCCTGGCGGGCAAGGCGCTCACCCGTCCGCTATACCTCGTCCGCCGCCAGGGCCGCACCCTGTCCACCGCCGCCCAAACCCTGTATGACCTGCTAAAGGAACATCGCGGACAGATTGGCGAGGCATAGTCCGGTAATAGAAGCGATCGCATCTATTACGTGAAATTTCGGTCTGATTTACCCAAAAAAGATGCAACTGCATCTTTTTTTTGCCGCTGGGCCGCCCCAAGGCAAAAGCCCCCTGGAGGGCAGCAAGCCGAAGGTGCCGCGTGGGGGCATTTTTTCTTACCCTCAACACAGCCAACCTTTCGCAAATACCTATAGCCAGATAAACTCTAATAGTCCAGTCTATCAAGATTGATTTTTCTTCAAGGATACGGCCCATGAGCAAGCAAATCATCCATACCGATGCGGCCCCGGCAGCGGTCGGCCCTTACTCGCAAGCAGTCTCTGCCACGGGCAGCAAGACCGTATTTCTCTCGGGCCAGATCGGCCTGGAGCCCAGCTCCGGCGAGCTCGTGTCGGAAAACTTCGAAGCCCAGGTTCGTCAGGCCTTTACCAATATGACCGCGGTCATCGAAGAGGCGGGCGGTACATTGAGCGACATCGTCAAACTGACCCTGTTCCTGACCGACCTGAACAAGTTCACCGCCGCCAACGCCATCATGGCCGAATTGATCCCGCAACCGTTTCCGGCGCGCTCCACCATCGGTGTGGCCAGCCTGCCCAAGGAAGCGCAGTTCGAGGTCGAAGCCATCCTGGTTCTGCCCTAACGCATTGGACGTACGCTTGAGTCAAGCGTCCTGATTGATTGCCTATGTCGTCGGCCACCGCCGCCGCCCGTCCTCGTGCCAATGCCTCGCCCGGCGCTAAACCCAGCGCCAAGCGGGGTGCCAAACCAGGCCCCAATGCAGGCCCGAATGCAGGCCCTACAGCAGGTCCTAAAGCAGGCACCGGACTGACAGACGTGCAGCGCAAGCTGCACAGTCTGGGATTGGCAACGCCCGGCGACTGTATTCTGCATTTACCGCTGCGCTACGAAGACGAGACGCGCATCGTGCCCATCGGCGCGTTGCGCCCCGGCGCGCCTGCCCAGGTCGAGGGCGAGATCCTGCGCAGCGAAGTCCTGTTTCGGCCCCGCCGTCAGCTCACCGCCGTCATCGCCGACGACACGGGTGAGCTGCAACTGCGCTGGCTGAATTTCTATCCTAGTCAACAAAAACAGCTCACCCCTGGGCGCCGTTTGCGAGCGCGCGGCGAGGTCAGGGGCGGCCTGTTTGGCCGCGAGATGGTTCACCCTCGCATGACCAGCGCCGATGCGGCGCTGCCCGAGGCGTTGACCCCCGTTTATCCCAGCACCGACGGGCTGTCTCAGCCGTCCCTGCGCAAGGCCATCGCCCAGGCGCTAAACGAGGCCGACCTGAGCGACACGTTGCCCCCTGTCGCACTGGCGCGTTACGACCTGATGTCGTTCGAACCCGCGATCCGGTTCCTGCACGCGCCACCACCAGGCGTTTCTGAACAAGACCTGATCGAACGCGGCCATCCCGCCTGGCATCGCATCAAGTTTGACGAACTGCTGGCCCAGCAGTTATCGCTGGCCGCCGCGCGCGCTGCCCGTCGCACGATCCGGGCGGTGCCATTGCCGCCTCAGCCAGACGGCGTATTGTCGGCTGCGCCAGTGATGGAAACTCCCGCGCCTATCACCATACGTAAATCGGCTGCCAAACAGGCCCCGACCGCCTCCGCCATTCCTCGCGATCTGGTCTCTCGCCTATACCAAACGCTGCCATTCAAGCTTACCGCCGCCCAGCAGCGCGTCGTCCGCGAAATCTCCGCCGATCTTGCGCAACCGTACCCCATGCATCGTCTCTTGCAAGGCGACGTGGGCAGTGGCAAAACCGTGGTCGCCGCTGTCGCTGCCGCGCAGGCCATCGCCTGTGGTGCGCAGGTGGCATTGATGGCGCCTACGGAAATCCTGGCTGAACAGCATTTCCATAAATTGGTCGCGTGGCTGCAGCCCCTGGGCGTGAACGTGGCTTGGCTGACAGGCAGTCAGTCCGCGAAAGCACGCCGTGCCGCCGCCGCGGGTGCGGCCGACGGCACGATACAGTTGCTGGTTGGCACTCAGGCCCTCATTCAAGATCACGTCGAATTTCAACGCCTGGGCCTTTCCATCGTCGACGAACAACATCGCTTCGGCGTCGGCCAACGCCTGGCCCTGACCCGCAAAGGCGAGACGCCGATAGGGGGCAAACTAAGCGACGCTAACGACCCCAATGTACCGAGCGACCTCGACGCACCGAACGACGTCAACGCCACCAAGGTAGCCAACGCGGCCAACGCAACTGGCGTAATCAAGGCAACCAAGGTAGCCAGCGTAGCCGAGGCAGCCGGTGCAACCAAGGTGGCCGGTGTACCCAACGCACCCAGCCCTTCATCCCCAACCATCCCGCATCAACTCAACATGAGCGCGACGCCGATTCCGCGTACGCTGGCCATGACGTTTTTCGCGGACCTCGATGTCTCCGTCATTGACGAACTCCCGCCGGGTCGCACGCCCGTTGTCACGAAGCTCGTCTCCGACAACCGTCGCGAAGAAGTCATCGCGCACATTGCCAATGCCGTGCGCGAAGGTCAGCAAGCCTATTGGGTCTGCCCTCTGGTCGAAGAAAGCGAAGCACTGCAATTGCAGACCGCCGTCGATACCTACGAGGCCATGTGCGTAGATTTACCCGATCTGCGAATCGGTCTTGTGCATGGCCGTCTTCCGCAGGCCGACAAGGCCGCCGTCATGCAGTCCTTTCGGGACGGCGAGATCGATCTGCTGGTCGCCACCACCGTGATCGAGGTTGGTGTCGACGTGCCCAAGGCCTCGCTCATGGTGATCGAGCACGCCGAGCGTTTTGGTCTCGCCCAACTGCACCAATTGCGCGGCCGAGTAGGGCGGGGCAGCACCGAATCCGTTTGCGTATTGCTGTATCAAACGCCCTTGTCGCAAATCGCGCGTCAGCGATTGCGCGCCATGTTTGAAACGTCCGACGGTTTCGAGATCGCGCGTCGCGATCTCGAGCAGCGCGGGCCCGGCGAATTTCTCGGCACGCGCCAATCCGGTATGGCGCTGCTGCGATTTGCCGATCTCGACAGTGATGTTGGTATTGCCGAACAAGCGCGCGACGCCGCCACGTGGTTGCGCGCCGAGCATCCGGGTGCCGTTGATGCCCACCTCACGCGTTGGATGCGTGGCCGCGAAGATTTTCTGCGTTCATGAAGATCCCTTTTAGCCGCCGCCCTAATAAGTCGGCCCACCGCAGGTACGATTCACTATGACTCTGACCGAACTCAAATACATCGTTGCCGTCGCGCGCGAACGGCATTTCGGCCGCGCGGCCGAGGCCTGCTTTGTCAGCCAGCCGACCTTGTCCGTTGCCATTCGCAAGCTGGAAGACGAACTCGGTGTCACGTTGTTTGAACGCGGTGGCGCAGAGGTGGGTGTGACGGCCATCGGCCAGCGCATCGTGACCCAGGCCCAAAAGGTCCTCGAAGAGAGCGCCAGCATCAAGGAAATCGCGCGCCAGGGCCACGACCCGCTGGCCGGCCCGCTACGCGTCGGGGTGATCCACACTATCGGCCCGTATCTGCTGCCCAAGCTCGTTCCCACGCAGATCGCGCGCACCCCGCAGATGCCGCTCTTGCTGCAGGAAAACTTCACCCTGCGTCTGGTCGAACTGCTGCGCCAGGGCGAAATCGACTGTGCGATCATGGCTTTGCCTCTGCCCGAAGCGGGCCTGGTGACGCAGCCTCTCTACGACGAATCCTTCATCGTGGCCGTGCCCCGCGATCACGAATGGGTCAATCGCGAGAGCGTCAGTTCCGAAGACCTGAAACAGCAAACCATGTTGCTGCTGGGGTCGGGGCATTGCTTTCGGGATCAAGTCCTCGAAGTCTGTCCCGAGCTCTCGCGCTTTTCCGCGGCGAGCGATGGCATCCAACGTACCTTCGAAGGGTCTTCGCTAGAGACCATCCGCCACATGGTCGCCGCCGGGATCGGCATCACCGTCCTGCCCGTCACCGCCATCCCGGAAAACCCACCGGCCAAATCCCTGCTGCGCTACTTGCCCTTTGAAGGCCGTCCTCCCGAACGCCGCGTCGTGCTCGCCTGGCGTCGCAGCTTCCCGCGCCTGGCCGCCATCGAGGCCCTGGCCGAGGCCGTTTACGCCTGCGAGTTGGCCAACGTCACCATGCTCGATCACGAGCCTGCAGTCATCTCCAAGTCACTCGATACCGTCTAATCTGGTGGTATCCTAGATACATCTCTTTCACCTACCAGGAGCGCTATATGGCAAAGTCGTCCAAGGCAGATAACACCGCCGGTACTCGTATCAATATTGGCATCTCCGACAAAGACCGTGGCGCGATCAGCGCCGAGCTGTCCAAGGTGTTGGCAGACTCGTACACCCTGTACCTGATGACGCACAATTTCCACTGGAACGTCACCGGCCCGCTGTTCAATACCCTGCATCTGATGTTCATGACGCAGTACACCGAGGAATGGAACGCGCTGGACGACATCGCCGAGCGTATTCGTGCACTGGGCGTTCACGCCCCCGGCACCTATCGCGAGTTCGCCAAGCTCTCGTCGATCTCCGAGCCGCAAAACGTACCGGACGCCCTGGAAATGGTGCGTCTGCTCGTCAAAGGCAACGAGGCCGTCTCCAAGACCGCCCGTGCCGCGTTCAGCATTGCCGACGACGCTAACGATCAGCCCACGGCCGACTTGTTGACCCAACGCATGGACATCCACGAAAAGAACGCCTGGATGCTGCGCAGCCTGCTCGAATAAGCAGACCTGCCCACGCATGCATTGCATTGCCTGGCGCGACACAGGCCTGGGTCTACACCCATTGTCCACCGTCCGCCAGCCCCGCCGGCTTCCCCTTGGGGTCTTTAAACGACCCCTGGCGAGGCCGGCGTCGTATTCATCTCTGCCGACACCCGAATGACTCCTTCCGCTACCCCGTCCGCCAACGTTCCCGCGTGCGTCCTGATTACCGGCGCGACAGGGGGCATCGGCGGTGCGCTGGCCATGGAATATGCTCGGGCCGGCACGCAGACGCTAATCTTGCAGGGCCGCAACCGCGCGCGTCTGGACGAGCTCGCCCAGGCCTGTGGCACGCTCGGCGTCCGTGTCGTCCTGCACGAGCTGGATGTCCGCGATCACGACGCCCTGCGGCAATGGCTGGCCGAGATGGGTGACACCGAAGCCCCCGATCTCGTCGTTGCCAACGCCGGCGTCAATATCAACATCGGCCCCCAGCAGCAGGGTGAAACCTGGGACGACATGCATCGTCTGTTCGACGTCAACATCAAAGCCGCGATGGCCACCTTGCATGCCAGCCTGCCTGCCATGCAGGCGCGGCGCGGCGGACAAATCGCGCTGGTCAGTTCCCTGGCCGCCTGGCGCGGCCTGCCCGAAACCCCCAGCTACAGTGCCAGCAAATCCGCCGTCAAAGTCTATGGCGAAGCCATGCGCGATCTGCTGGCGGGGCAGGGCATCAAGGTCAACGTCATCATGCCCGGCTACGTCGAATCGCAAATGTGCTTTGACATGCCTGGCCCCAAACCTTTTTTGTGGCCCGCGGACAAAGCCGCTCGCGTCATCCGGCAGGGCCTGGCCCGCAATCGCGCGCGCATCAGCTTTCCGTTTCCGCTGAACCTGGGATGTTTCTTGCTGTCCGTCCTGCACCCTGCGGTATCGGGCAAGATCCTGAAATGGCTGGGCTACGAGTAGGCGACTACGCCGCCGTCAACAACGTCTGCATGAGCGTCGGCGTCTCGATGACAGGCGTCGAATGCCGCGCATGCGCGGCTGTGCGCAATGCATTTAGCCGCGCGCGATTTTCCACCAGCTCCGCAATCGTCTGCACCCACAAATCGGGCTCGTTTTTCAGTAGCAAGCCGTCTTCGCCGTGCACGATCGCATTGGTATAGGCACTGGGCGTCGAATAAACTCCGATCGCCCCGCAACGCGTAATGTCGTAAATCTTGCTGTGCGATCGACCTTCATTAAAAGACGAGGGCAGCAATGGGGCCAAACCAATATGGCCATTAATCGTTTGGCAATGGCTGATATAGCTATGCCACGACATCGGATGTAAAACCCGCGTCCGGGGCAGATCGCGAAATTGCAGATTGACCGCGTGATTGCCGATCACTTCAAAATGTAGATCCGGGCACTGATACAGCAGTCTTTCGACGATCGGGTGCAGCCAGTCGAGCTCGGCCTGATGGGTTGCCGAGCCGTGATAAAACATCTGGACGGGACTTTGCACATCCAACGGGCGCAAGGGCAGCGGCGTATTATCCACGCCCAACGGCAGCGGCCGGGGCGGTATGACCTGCATCACCTTGAACTGATAGCGGTCTTGCAGTGTCTGCGTCGAAAACCAATACGCCGACGCCAACGCGCGAATATCCGGAATAAATGCACCGCAATATTTTTGCAGTTTCTTGATATAACTACGTGGTAATCCCGCCCAGTGTTTGGGATGCAGCAAATCATCATCCATAAAATACGCCACATAGCTCAGTTGGCTACGGTGCGTACGCAGGGCGGCGACCCATCGCGCATTCAAATAACGCACGATCACTACGCCCGTCCCGGGCGCCAGATCGCCAAAATGCGGCGTATCTTGATCCAGATCCTTATATGACACGGGGAGCCCCGTTTCTTCCAGACGAGAGCGGATGTAATAATCGGTAGACGGATTGTTATTTTGTTGCAGAACCAGCCAACGACTTACCGTATTCTGCGGCCAAATAGCTTGGCCGCGACTCGAAGGCTTGAAACGGTGAAGTATGCGAGACAGCGGCGCCATCATTCCCTGGGTGCAAAGATTTATACTGGTGTGTTGAATGGTACATTACCCGCCGAAATGTCGGGGAATGTTCATTTGCGGTACGGCACCCAAGCTTTTGCCTGACTATGTGATAGCTGATTGAAAGATGACAATACTCGTAACGGGCGGTGCCGGGTTTATTGGTGGCAATTTTGTCCTGGATTGGCTTGCCCAGTCGGACGAGGCCATTATCAATCTGGATAAACTGACCTACGCAGGCAACCGCCAGACCCTGGCGTCACTGCGGGATGATCCCCGGCATGTCTTTGTGCAGGGCGATATTGCCGACCGCGCTTGTATTGATCGCCTCTTGGTCGAGCACAGTCCCCGGGCCGTGGTGAACTTCGCAGCGGAATCCCATGTCGATCGTTCCATTGACGGACCGGCGCCTTTTATTCAGACCAACGTCGTCGGCGTATTCACGCTGCTCGAGGCCGTGCGGGCGTTTTATGGCACGCTCAGTGGTTCGCCGCGTGAGCAGTTCCGCTTTCTGCACGTCTCCACCGACGAGGTCTATGGTTCGTTGTCCCCATCCGATGCGCCGTTTGCGGAATCCCATCCGTATCAGCCCAACAGCCCTTATTCCGCCTCAAAAGCCGCGTCCGATCATTTGATCCGGGCCTGGCATCACACCTACGACCTGCCGGTACTGACGACCAACTGTTCCAACAACTACGGTCCCTATCATTTCCCGGAAAAACTCATCCCGCTGACGATCCTGAACGCACTCGCGGGCAAGGACCTGCCCGTCTATGGCGATGGTCAGCAAGTGCGCGATTGGCTCTACGTCAAAGACCACTGCCATGCACTGCGCCGTGTCCTGCAAGACGGCCGGGTGGGGCAGACCTATAACGTCGGCGGCAATAGCGAGCGCACCAACCTGCAAGTCGTCCATGCAATTTGCGCCTTGCTCGACGATATGCATCCGCGCGCGGACAGCCAGTCTTATGCGCGGCAGATCACGCACGTCCAGGATCGCCCGGGCCACGACCGGCGCTATGCCATCGACGCGGCCAAGATCGCGCGGGAATTAGGCTGGTCGCCCGCCGAGACCTTTGACTCAGGGTTGCGGCAGACCGTACGGTGGTACCTCGATCACGCCGACTGGGTGCAGGGCGTCGTCAGCGGGGACTACCGGCAGTGGGTCGCGCGGCAATACGGATCCGCAGGGGACGCTGCGTGAAAATACTGATCGCAGGAAAAAATGGCCAGGTCGGCCATGCGTTGCAACATCGTCTGGCCGGGATGGGCGAGATCATCGCCGTCGACCGCCAGCGTTGCGACCTGGCGCTGCCTGACGCCATCAAGGCCACGCTGGACGCCGAGCAGCCCGACATCATCATCAACGCCGCCGCCTACACCGCGGTGGATCGGGCCGAGCAAGAGCCCGATCTAGCCATGCAGATCAATGGTGTTGCCCCCGAGATCCTGGCCCAAGAGGCCCAGGCATCCGGCGCGCTGCTCGTGCACTATTCCACCGACTATGTCTTTAGCGGCGACAAGGCCGGCGCGTACCTCGAGTCCGACCCTGTTGCACCGCAATCCAGCTATGGCCGCAGCAAACTCGCGGGCGAGCAGGGCATCGCGCGTCATTTATCCCGGCACCTGATCCTGCGCACCAGCTGGGTCCACAGCGAACACGGCGGCAATTTCATCAAGACGATATTGCGCGCTGCACAACAGCGCGACGAATTAAACATCGTGGCCGATCAGGTCGGGGCGCCGACCAGCGCCGCCTTAATTGCTGACATCACGGCACAGTTGCTCATACGCTATCAGCAGCACAATCAACTAGGTGAAACACCACCGTCGGGTTTCCCGTATGGCTGCTATCATCTGGCCGCATCAGGCTACACATCCTGGTACGAGTACGCTCGTCTGCTGGTTCGACTGGCCGGCGACGCTGGAATAACACTAAAAGCGACACCGGAGACTGTCCTGCCGATTCCTACCGCCGCCTATCCATTGCCAGCCCGTCGGCCCGCCAATTCCCGCCTGGACACCGCAAAACTGCGGACAACATTTGGGTTGTCGCTGGCAACGTGGGAAGATGGCGTTCAGCAAACGGTTGCGCGGTTAGCGCGGTAATAACAAAACGCAAGGGAAACACCTGAATGACGAGGCGTAAGGGCATTATCTTGGCCGGTGGCTCAGGCACCCGGCTTTACCCCGCTACACTGGCTGTGTCTAAACAGCTGCTGCCTGTCTATGACAAGCCCATGATCTATTACCCGCTCAGTGTGCTTATGCTGGCGGGTATTCAGGATATCCTGGTTATCTCCACGCCCCAGGACATGCCGCGGTTTCAGCTACTGCTGGGCAACGGCAGCCAATGGGGCCTGAATCTGCAATACGCCATCCAGCCCAATCCCGAAGGGCTGGCCCAGGCCTTCTTGATCGGCGACGCCTTCCTCGACGGCGCACCGTCCGCGCTGGTGTTGGGTGACAACATCTTCTACGGTCACGACTTTTCCAAACTGCTGCACCAGACGGCCGAACAGCAAGCCGGGGCCACCATCTTTGCCTATCACGTACACGACCCGCAGCGTTATGGCGTCGTCGAGTTCGACAAGCAAGGCAAGGCCCTCAGCCTCGAAGAAAAGCCCTTGCGTCCGCGTTCCCACTACGCCATCACCGGGCTTTACTTCTACGACCACCAGGCCGTCGACATCGCCAAGACCATCAAGCCCTCGATCCGGGGCGAGCTGGAAATCACCGATCTCAATCGTGCCTACCTCGCGCAAAATGCGCTGGACGTCGTCATGATGGGGCGCGGCTATGCGTGGCTGGACACCGGCACGCACCAATCCATGCTCGAGGCCAGCCAGTTCATCGCCACCATCGAGGCCCGTCAGGGCCTGAAGGTCGCGTGTCCCGAAGAAATCGCCTATCGCCTGGGTTATATCAACGCCGAGCAATTGGTTCGACTCGCTGAACCTTTACGCAAAAATGGTTATGGTCAGTACTTGATGAATATCGTCACCGAAATCTGACCGATGAAATCCACCGCTACCGCGATTCCCGACGTACGCCTGTTCGAGCCGCAAGTGTTCGAAGACGCACGGGGATTCTTCTACGAAAGCTTCAACCAGCAATGCGTCGACGAGGCCCTCGGGCGGTCCGTGGCTTTCGTCCAGGACAACCACTCGCGCTCCGCGCGCGGCGTCGTGCGCGGCCTGCATTACCAGTTGGCCCCGCGCGCCCAGGGCAAACTCGTGCGCGTCCTCGCGGGCGAAATCTACGATGTGGCCGTCGATCTGCGTCGCGGCTCGGATACCTTCGGGCTGTGGGTAGGTGAAATCCTGTCCGAACAAAACCGTCGCCAACTCTGGATCCCCGAGGGTTTCGCCCACGGCTTCGTTGCCTTGTCCGAGACGGCAGACGTGCTCTACAAAACCACCGACTATTGGGACAAGAGCCTCGAGCGCTCCATCATCTGGAACGACCCCCAGCTGAACATCGACTGGCCCACGACCCCAGAGCTGATCCTGTCCGAAAAAGACCTTCAGGCCGGCCCCTTTGCCCGGGCCGATCTGTTTGACTGATCGTCGTCGCCCATGACGCTGCCCAGGTTAATCATCTGCTCTGCCGGTGTACGGAAAATCGCGACCCTGGCCGCCTTGCTGGATGATCATGAGCTCGTGCGTCAATCCGCCCAGCCCCAGCCGGGTGACAGCGTTGTTGCCTGGGGCCAGCGCCCCAGCGCACTGCGTGCCCAGCGATATGCCGAGCGCCATGGACTGGGCGTTCGTCACATCGAGGATGGCTTTCTTCGCTCCGTCGGCCTCGGTTACATGGATGCCCCCTTATCCATCGTCTATGACGACCAGGGGCTCTATCTGGATGCCAATCACCCCGCACGACTCGAGACCCTGGTCCGACAACCGCTAGACACCGCCCAACAGCAGCGGACCCACGCCCTGATCACCGCGTGGCGAGAAGGGCGGGTCTCCAAATACAACCACACCCGCGACGCCCATCCCGACCTGCCCGCCGGTTATATCCTGGTCGTCGACCAGACGTACGGCGACGCCTCGGTCACCGCCGGCGCCGCCGGGCCCGACGCCTTTACCCGCATGCTCGCCGCCGCACTCGACGAGCATCCCGATCGCACCATCGCCCTCAAAATCCATCCCGACGTCGTCTCGGGCCGCAAGCGCGGCTACTTCAACGTCGATCAGGTTCGCGCCACCCCCCGCGTCGTCCTGCTGGACCAGGACATGCATCCCGCCGGCCTGCTGGCCGATGCCCATGCCGTTTACACCGTGACCTCGCAGTTGGGTTTCGAGGCCCTGCTGTGGGGCAAACCCGTCCGCACCTTCGGCATGCCGTTCTACGCTGGCTGGGGCCTGACGCAGGACGACTTGCCCGCGCCCGCGCGACGCCAGCCAGTGCCGCTGCAGCAACTCGTCCACGCCGCCCTGATCGGCTATTGCCGCTACGCCGATCCCGAGACCGGCCAGCGCTGCGAAGTCGAAACCGTCCTGGCCTGGCTCGCCCTGCAGCGCCGGATGCGCCAGCGCTTTCCCGAACGCATCACCGCCGTGGGTTTCTCTGGGTGGAAACACGGCTACGTACGGGAATTCTTCGACGGCAGCCGCGTGCATTTTGCCTGGTTCGCCAAACGCGCCAGCCAGGACGACACCGTCGCCAGCTGGGGCCGCAAGAAAGACGCCGCCCTACAGCACCGTCCATCGGACAAGCCCGTCATCCGTGTCGAAGACGGCTTTCTGCGCTCCGTCGGCCTGGGCGCCGACCTGATTCGGCCCGTCTCCTGGGTACAAGACGACCTAGGTATTTATTACGACGCCACTCGGCCATCCCGGCTCGAACACCTGCTCGCGCACACCGATTTTCCGCCCGCCGTGCTGGCCCGTGCCGCCGCGTTACGACAGACCATCTGCGACGCCGGCATCACTAAATACAACCTGACGGGGCAGGTCGCCTGGACGCGTCCCGCCGAGGCCCAGCGGGTCTTGCTCGTCGTTGGCCAGGTCGAAACCGACGCCTCGATTCGCTACGGCGCCAGCACCATCCGGCGCAATATCGACCTGCTGCGTGCCGTGCGCCGGGCCTATCCCGACGAATACGTCCTGTACAAACCGCATCCCGACGTCCTGGCCGGGCTGCGCTCATCCGGCGAAGGCGAGGGCGAGGCACTGGCCGACTGCGATGAAATCATCGGCGACACCTCGTTAGAGCAGATCCTGCCCCTCGTCGACGAGGTCCATGTCCTGACCTCCCTGGCCGGTTTCGAGGCCCTGCTGCGCCACAAACCCGTCGTGACCTACGGCCAGCCGTTTTACGCCGGCTGGGGGTTGACTGACGACAGGGGGCTCACCCCCGATGTCCGGCGCCGGCGCAGCCGCACCCTCACGCTCGACGAACTGGTCGCCGGGACTCTGATGTTGTATCCGACCTACGTCAGTCGGGTCACCCATCGGTTCACCACCCCCGAGAGGGTGTTACAAGAACTGATCACCTGGCGTGAAATGCCTCGACAGAGCAGCCGTTGGCGACACGGTATCGCCAAATTATTTCGTGAGAAATGAGACACAATATTGCCGAACCCGCGCTTTGATGTGTATTTGTCACTTTACTGTAGATTTATGTTACATCAGTGATGTATCGTTGCAGTCCGCATGACATTAGTTCTTCAAAATGCCCGGCTAATATTCTTGTAGCGCAGTTTGCTTTTGTTTGCAGACTTGCCAGTGGCCTTCCTTCATACTCGCGTTTTCTCGTAGGTAGCTATGAAACCAATCCGTAAAGCCGTATTTCCTGTAGCGGGCCTGGGCACCCGTTTTTTGCCCGCCACCAAAGCGATGCCCAAAGAGATGCTGCCCGTCGTGGACAAGCCTCTTATTCAATACGCCGCTGAAGAGGCCGTCGCCGCAGGAATTACCGAGCTTATCTTCGTCACGGGCCGCAACAAGCGCTCGATCGAAGACCATTTCGACACGATGCCCGAGCTCGAGGCCGAACTGGAAGCCAAAAACAAACTGCAGCAGTTGCAAGCCATACGCAGCATCCTGCCCGCGCACGTCAACTGCGTCTATATCCGCCAATCGGCCCCGCTAGGCCTGGGCCACGCCGTGCTGTGCGCCGCTCCCGTCGTCGGCAACGAGCCGTTCGCCGTCCTACTGGCCGATGACCTGATCGACGCCGACATCCCCGTCACCCGCCAACTGGTACAGGTCGCTCACTCGTGCGAGGGCAGCGTCTTGGGTATCCAGAACGTCGAGCGTCACGAAACCAACAAGTACGGCATTATCGCCGGCACGCAGTTGGACGACGAAACGTGGCGTCTGACCTCCATGGTCGAAAAACCCGAACCCGCGCTGGCGCCGTCCACCCAGGCCGTAGTGGGGCGCTATGTGCTAGAGCCGGAGATTTTTGAATATCTGCGCCAAACCACCCCCGGCGCCGGCGGAGAAATCCAGCTGACCGACGGTATCGCCGCCATGCTGCGCGATCGTGCGGTGTTCGGTTATCAATATGAGGGTACGCGCTACGACTGCGGTAACAAGCAGGGCTTCTTCTCCGCCACGCTGGCGTTGGGCAAGAAGTACCACGGCTTTACCGAATAAGCGCCGCGGCATCTGATAACGAGCTCTAGCGGTCATTTTGATCCAACATCCTTTGACTGCTCCCTTCCCTGAAGGAAAGGGATTCCCACTTCACAGAACCGAGCCGTTGCGCATCAACACTCATGCACTCAGGTCTTACCGTTTCTCCATGGGCTAACACCGCCAGCCCGGCGGCTAATACGTTATGCGCTGCGTTGATGTCGCGATCGTGGTCTGTGCCGCATGCTGGACAGGACCACCGTCGCATACTCAGCGGCAGCTTAGGTAATACGTACCCACAAGTGTGGCAACGCTTGCTGGAGGGATACCAGCGATCCACGCGCACAAACTCACGCCCAACCCAACGCGCTTTGTACTCAAGCTGTCTCACGAACTCCGCCCACCCGGCATCACCGATGGATTTAGCAAGACGGCGGTTTTTCTGCATATTTGATACAGACAAGCTTTCCACGGCAATCACTTGGTTTTCGTGGATCAACCGGGCAGAAAGCTGGTGCAGGAAATCTCTGCGGGTGTCTGTGATCTTGGCATGCAGCTTGGCGACTTTTAGCCTCGCCTTGGCACGGCGAGCCGAGCCGCGTTGTTTCCTGGCCAGATGGCGTTGCAGCTTGGCCAACTTGGCTTCATGCTTACGAAAGACCTGCAGCGCATTGATTTTTTCTCCTGTTGAGAATGTCGCAAAATGAGACAACCCCAGATCAATGCCGACGCAGTCCGAGACGGGCGCCTGCTGCGCCACGACGTCATCGCACAGCAGGCTGACGAAGTATCGTCCTGCGGGGTCTTTGCTGACGGTGACTGTGGTGACCTTGGCCGCCTTGGGAATCTGACGGGACCAACGAATCGGGAGCGCCTCGCGCATCTTCGCCAATTTGAGCGACCGGCCATCCCAGCGAAAGGCACTGGCGGTGTATTCGGCCGATTGCGGGCCGTCTTTCCGTTTGAATCGCGCGTATCCGGAGCGTTTCGCGAAGAAATTAACAAACGCCGTTTGCAAATGGCGCAGCGCTTGTTGCAACGGAACACTACTGACCTCGTTCAACCAGATGTGGTCTGGCGTCTTTTTCAGCGCCGTCAGCGCAGCCGAGGTCGCGTGATACCCCAGACGTTCTTGCCGCTGGGCCCAAGCCGTCGAACGAAGACTAAGCATGTGGTTATAGACCACGCGTACGCACCCAAACGTGCGAGCCAGCGTGATCGCTTGCTCGGGCGTGGGATAGAACCGGAATCGGTAGGCACGTTTGGTTTGCATGGGCCAAAGACTATCCAAACCAAACCCAATGACTGGATATTTATCCAGTCATTGGGTCAAGTCAGACCAATCCTACAACCTGACGGCCGCGCTCCTTTCCTCCCCGGCATGAATGCCGAGGTTTCTCGGAGCAAATGATGAAGTTTGCAGTGGGTGCGATCTTCAAGAACGAAGACGCCTATGTATTGGAATGGCTGGCGTTCCACAAGATCGTCGGATTCAGTCATTTTCTGATTGCCGACAACGATAGTACAGACCTGACCCGTCAGATCCTGTCGATCTTGCAGCGACACGAGCCCATTACGCTGGTGGACTATCCGGACGAACCGGACGTCCGCCCGCAGTTGGGTGCCTACAATTTGCTCTCGCGCGAGTGCCCGGACGACATCGACGCCATCGCATTCATCGATGCCGATGAGTTCATCACGCCGATGGATGGTGCGAACTCGGTTGTCCCGAAACTGACCGAGCTGTTCTCGGATCCGGACGTGGGCGGGGTCGCGCTGAACTGGGCGTGCTTTGGCTCCGGCGGCGAGCGTTTTTGGGAAGACGGCTTGGTGATTGAGCGATTTTTACGCCGATCGCTGATCAAGTTTTCCGTTAATCAGCATTACAAGGCCGTGGTCAGGCCCACCAGCGTGGATCACTGGGCGACGCCGCACCATGCCGTGCTGACCCAGGGGCGTTACGTAGACGCAACGGGAACTGATCTGATTTTTCGTGATGGCCGGCAAGACAGCTTGAGCAAAGCCGTGATCTGGTCGAACATGCGTATTAATCATTATGTCGTGAAATCATTCGAAGAATTTGTGCTGCGCAAAAGCCCCAAGGGCAGTGCGACCAAAGCCGGGCGCATCAAGCATCGCAAATACTTTGAGTTGCACGATAAAAACAACGAACAGTGCGACGATATGTTGACTTTTGTACCCGCAGTTAAAGCCGAAGTAGCTCGTTTAGAGGCCCTGATCGCCCCTGAACTGGAAGCACGAGCGCCAGGATCGCCCTGGCGGCAGTGGTTGCATAGCCTGAAATCAGGCTTGCAACGGGGCTAATCGGGCATGTTTTTTGAAAATACCGTATTTACGCAGCAGACTCCCGATACCTGGTTGACGCCGTCCAGGCAGGGAGACGGCGCGTCGGCTGGCGGCGTGTACTTGATCCAGGGCAGGGCTGTTGGACATGATCGTGCCTATAGTGCCGTCCTGACGCTGAGCCTGGTGGATGGTCAAACGGCAAACGTGGATGTCCTGGTGACGCGGCGCGGACAGATACAAGAGATGGTCGATGTGCCCGTTGGTATTCGAGCTATCAGGGTCAAACCCGCATCCGACTCAACGACGCCAGGCGATGTCACCGTGTCATTGCGTCGGTTGTCTTGGCCGGAATATCGGTTTCGCCAGTTGCGGCGGATCGTGCCCGTCTTTTTTCGGCAAACACAGCAGCGCCGTGCCCGGGCAGGCCTGAAGCTGCACACCCTGTTTACGAATCTGAACCACGCGTATTCCGTGTCTTGCCGGTTCAGGGCGAACGCGTATATGCGTAGCTATGCCGATTGGCATGCCGAGTTTTATAGTGTGTCTCCTGAAGACCGCCATTTAATGCTGAAGCATTTGCGCCATTGGCAGCAGCCTCCCCATTTTCAGGTCGTCATCCTGGCGGGTGAGGGCGATGATGTGGCGGTGGATCCGTTCATTGACGAGACGCTGGACAACCAGATCTACCCGCATTTTTCAAGAATCCGCTTACCGTACGAGGGCTGGGTTCAGGCATTGGCTGACTTGTCTCAGGTGACCCCGCTAGGTTCGGCATCTGCAGGCGCCAAAGACACCAGGCTTGGTGCAGACTGGACGATCGTCCTGCGCCATGGCACACAGCTGTCCGAAGCGGCCCTATATTGGCTGGCGCACAGTACGACGGATGCCAGTCAACCTGCGGTCGTTTATGCAGACCACGATAGCATCGATGCTGACGGACGCTTGTCACAGCCCGCTTTCAAACCGGACTGGTCGCCCGAGTTACTACGTGCGACCAACTATATTGGCGACGCCTTTGCCTGGCGCACTCGACCGTTGGCCCCCATCTGGGATGTAGCACAGGCTGCAACTTACAGTACAGACGGTGCACTGCATAGTCTATTGCTGGCCCTGACAGCCGATACACCCCGAGTGGCGCATGCGCCCGCGCCACTGTGGCACGTAAACGAAGAATTAGTACAGGTTGATCGTAGTTCCAGCACCGAAACGCGCGATGTCGTTGCTGCCGATTTGCAGAGACGGGGTATTCATGCGTCGGTAGAGGCAACCGGCACAGGCCGTTGTCATGTGCGCTATGCCTTACCAGTGCCCCCACCGCTGGTCACCATCGTGATTCCTACGCGAGACGGCTTGGCTCATCTGCAGTGCTGCATCGATCGTCTTTTGCAAAAAACTTCGTATTCCGCGTACGAAATCATCGTCATGGACAATCAAAGCGTCCAACCTGAGACATTGGCGTATCTGCGGACGATTGAGGCCAGGCCGAATATTCGTATTTTGCCATTTGATGAGGCATTCAATTATTCCAAAATTAACAACCTTGCGGTTCAGCAGGCGCGAGGGGATTTGATTTGTTTGCTGAACAACGATACCGAGGTCATTTCACCCGAGTGGCTAGAGGAAATGGTCAGCTTGTTGATGCAGGAGGGTACCGGCGTCGTCGGCGCCAAGCTACTGTATGGTGACAACACTGTTCAGCATGGTGGGGATACGGTCGGTCCCGGAGGATGCGCAAACCATCTACACACCGGCATAGACAGAGACGATCCGGGCTACTGTGGGCGCGCCTTGGTGTCACAAGACTTGTCCGCAGTGACGGCCGCTTGTCTACTGACGCACAAGTCCCTGTATCAGTCCCTAGGCGGCTTGAACGAGATCCAACTGACTGTTGCTTTTAACGACGTAGATTTTTGTTTACGTGTACGAGATGTGGGACAGCGGGTAGTGTGGACTCCTCATGCGTTACTCTATCACCACGAATCGATCACTAGAGGAAAGGACACGAGTCCGGCACAGACTCTGCGCGCGCGGGCCGAGGTGGAGTATATGCGTACGAGCTGGGCTCATTTGATGCACCATGATCCATTCTATAACCCGAATCTCAACTATCAATATCCTGACTTTAGTTTGAGTGGCATGCCACACGTGATGTTGCCTTGGGGTAGAAAGTAGGCTGTGTTTGAGCGGAATCCCATTATTTGTTTAGCAGCTTGCAACATTCGCTAAGTTTATTCGCATGTTTTCATAGGTATACTGCGATGCAATATCGATCTACCAGAGTTTCGTCCCTATGACGCCACGCACTCCGTTTCAAATCACTCGTGCGGTTATTTTTGCACTGTTGTTGCGCGAAATGCGCACGCGCTTTGGTCAGCGACGGATGGGGGCATTTTGGATGTTGGCTGAGCCAGTTATTCAACTGATAATTATGGTCGTCGTGATGGGGGTCATTCGTGGTCGAGGGCCTACTCAAGGTATTCCATTTGCCATGTTTTTGTTGACGGGTATTGCGCCCTTTATCATGTTTAGAGGCGTTGCGACGCTGATTATGGAGGGGCTAGCCGCTAACCGAGGGCTATTTGCGTACAAGCAATTGACTCCGATGGATACTTTCGTGGCTAGAACGATAATGCAATGCTGTATTGCCAGCATTTCATACTTGTTTGTTTTAGCGGCGTTCGCATGGTATGGCTATGATGTAAGCATTCATAGACCGTTGGAGTGGCTCGGCTTATTGCTAGTAGGGATTGCTTTGGCTTTCGGCATGGGTATGGTGCTCGCTGTGATTGTAGATGCCATTCCTGAAGTACGCACTTTCGTCCGTTTCTTTTTTATGGTGCTTTATTTTTCGTCAGGTGCGATTTTTCCAGTGGCCAGTTTTCCCAGCTATGTGTTGCCATATATAGCTTGGAATCCATTTCTGCATATGATGGAGTTGATACGGGAGGCCGTATTTCCGTTTTACGTTGTCTTGGATTTAGTGTCTTTTCCCTATGTACTAATTTGCACGGCTGTCTTGCTAAGTGCCGGTCTGGGACTATTTAGAATCAGAAAATCGAAAATGTTGGCTATTAAAGGAATTACTTAGCTGATGTTTACCCTCGATAATATTACGAAATCGTATCTCACGACGAGTGGGCGAAGGTATATTTTCCGAAATCTGTCCATGGTGGTGCCACCGGATAAAAATATTGGACTGATCGGCAAAAACGGTGCGGGAAAATCTACATTAATGCGATTGCTATCGGGGGTAGATACCCCTGATTCAGGCGTGATTCGCACTGATAAAAGCATTTCCTGGCCTGTTGGCCAGTCAGGCGGATTTCAAGGGAGCTTAAGTGCACGAGACAATGTAAAGTTTGTTTGTCGTGTCTATGGCTTCGTCGGCGAGGAAATGACGCGTAGAGTGCGTTATGTTCAGGAGTTTGCAGAGATCGGCTCATGGTTTGATGAGCCTGTCCGTACGTATTCCTCTGGGATGCGTTCGCGTATAGCGTTTGGTCTGAGCATGGCCTTCGACTTTGATTATTATTTGATCGATGAAGTGATGGCCGCCGGAGATAACACTTTTAGAAGAAAATGCGAGGAGGTATTCCGTGAAAAACTGGGAAAATCAAAAATTTTCCTCACGACGCATAATATGAAAGAAGTTGAACGCCTCTGTGATACGGTGCTTCTGGTGGATAACGGGGAGCTAAAGGTTTATGAAGATGTCGCAGAGGGTGTCGCGATGTATCGAACAAAATAATGCGTGGAAATAAATAATGAGCCGGAATAACAAACGACGAAATAAACTTCTTCTGCTATTTATTGTTGTGGTTCCTATGGTCCTTGCAATAATTTACTATGCATTTTTTTCGGTTAATCGCTATGCCAGTACTGCGCAGGTCGTAGTGGTTGATTCAACTGGGGCGTCCAGTTTGACTCAACAAACGGCTGGAGCCGCGATATTAGCCTCTAGCGCCAAGCAGATATCGAGGCAAGAAACTATTTTCTTGTTGTCTTATTTGACTTCGCCGGATTTACTCGCAGTGCTGGAAGATAAGCTCAAATGGCATAAGCATTTCGCGGAGCAGTTATCTGATCCATTCTATTGGATCGCGGACGAGGTATCGCGCGAGGACTTGTTCGAATACTACCAGCGCTTAATAACAGTTCATGTAAATGAGTTGACGGGTCTTTTGACGATCGAAGTACAGGGTTTAACGCCTGAGTTTGCGCATTCAACTCTGACGGAAATGTTAGGGCAGAGTCAGAGATTCATTAATGATTTGTCGCGTCAACTAGCAACCGATCAAGTGAGTTTTGCAGAGGATGAGTTAGTCAAGGCGCGTAGTGACTACGAGGATAAACGGGCTGCATTAATTGATTTTCAAAGCAAGAATAGTATATTGGATGCTGAGGCGGCAGCTAAATCGCAGGCAGGAATCATTGCTACGCTCGAAGCTACATTGGCGACAGAGCAGGCCAATTTAAAAGTATTGCTGGCAACGCTTAATCCCAATTCTCCACAAGTACGCCAACAAAAGAACCGTGTAAACGCAATCGAAAAGCAACTGGGTTTTGAGAAAAAGGCACTAGTTTCGTCATCAGTAGACGGTCATCTCAATGTGGTCGCCGCTGATTTTCGAAAACTGACGGTCGACGCTGAGGTTGCCGAAGAAGCATATAAGCTTAGTGTGTCTGCTTTACAAAACGCAAAAATTGAGGCGAATAAAAACATACATAGTTTGATCACAGTGGTTCAACCGAATATGCCGGAAGATTACACTTATCCACAAAAAATTTATAATTTATTTACATTTCTGATTATTCTTATATTTATCTACGGTATTACTCGATTCATAATTGCCAGCATTGAGGATCATCGTGACTAGTCATGTCTTTTCTTTCAGATATCCCTCTCGGCTTTCTGTCGCGCTGGCGGTATTAGTAATGCTTTCTGGTTGTGCCGGGGGAATCCTATCGGGTGCCGGGCCACGTATGACGACCATTGTCTCGACTGATCCGGAAGATCAGACAATTCAATATGACTTGATTGAGCTTGGGCCCGAGACCATAGCCCCTTACGCTCGACCTATTGATGTGCCAGTTGCCACGACGGTATCCCCGACGAAAGCCTTTGAGATTCGTTTGGTACCCGGTGACGTGCTGCAGATCATCATCGCGGATATCGGTGAGGAAAATGCCATGTTTGCGCCGTTGGCAACGGGGGGCACAAAGTTCGAGGCCCGTGTTGATTCCGCAGGAAAAATTTCGTTGCCCTACGCCGGGCGATTTTCGGTAGCCGGGAAGACGCCGGATGGGGTAGGAAGCGAAATTCAGCGCCGATTGCGAGACGTGGCGACCGACCCGCAGGTGATGGTCAGCCTGCTTGGTGATGTGTCCGGTTCGGTGTTGGTTGCGGGGGCCGTAAAGGCGCCTGGCAGATTTTCTGCTCTTCAAGGGCCGTTGACATTGCTGGATGCCATTAATTTGGCAGGTGGCCCAGTGTTAGAACCTCATCTTGTTGACGTGACCGTGCGAAATGGTAAAGAGGCACAAGTCTACTCTTACCAAAGTCTATTGAATGGACTGAATCGACCGGTTTCCCCGCGTTCGGAAATTGTCGTTTCCAGGTCGAAGAAGCGTTTCGTCGCTATGGGAGCTGTGGGCCAACCGGGTTTGCACGACCTTCCGTCCGATCAGTCCAGTTTGTTAGAGGTGCTTGGGACGGCGGGATGGCTGGATGAGTCCAAGGCTGATCCTCATGGAGTTTTTGTATTCCGCCTATCGCGTATGCCAGGTGCGGCAGAGGCTACCCCGGAGGTTTTCGCCCTCAATATGCGTGACCCTGCAGCTGTATTCTTGGCAAAACAGTTTCTAGTACAGCCCGAAGATGCTATCTATGTAACAAATGCCGCTGTCTATGAATGGCAGAAGATCATCACGCCTATCGTCCAGGCCATAGCGGCTGGAAGAACGTTGCAAAATGGGTTCTAACCTGCTCGGTAGGCTTGAATATAGGACTGTCATTTTCATGTATGTCTAATAGGGTATCGTGATGTCGTACCTTTGTTCATACGGAGCTCCTTAAACTATAGGTCAATAGCCTATTGACGTTCTTTTGAGCTAGACAGTTGCTATATCACATTATTAGCACAAAGCGATGATTTTGGGGCACTGCAATCAGATTGCTTCAGTGCGAAATTAATCGTGTGAAATTTGATATGGGTAGTGATTTTTGATGCTATTCGGTATTTTAATCAAGACACCGGGTGTTGCAGGTTGGGTTCACTTTACAGTAATCCGTAACAGTCCGGATTTTCGATGAGCATTGAATGTCCTATCAGAATTGATGGTTGGTTGACAATTTTTAAGTAATTTGTGCTTGGCAAGACACTTCGATAATGTAGCGACGAATTGTTAGGCCTGGTTTCGAGCGATTGAGGGTATTTAATGAAAATTGCTATTGCAGGTACAGGTTATGTTGGGTTATCCAACGGCATATTGCTCGCTCAGAACCACGAGGTTGTAGCACTGGATATTATCCCAGAAAAAGTTGAAATGCTTGAACGCAAAGAGTCTCCGATCGTAGATTCGGAAATTGAGTTTTATCTGAAAAATAAGCCACTTAATTTTCGGGCTACTCTTGACAAGCATGAAGCGTATGTTGATTCTGATTATGTAATTATTGCTACACCTACGGATTATGATCCTGAAACGGATTATTTTAATACCAACTCTATTGAGGTGGTGATTCGTGATGTTATGGCCATCAATCCGCAATCGATTATGGTCATAAAATCAACGGTGCCAGTTGGCTATACGCAGAGAATAAGTCAAGAATTGGGTTGTGAGAACTTATTTTTTTCACCAGAGTTTTTGCGTGAAGGAAAAGCGCTTTATGATAATTTACATCCGTCTCGAATCGTGATTGGTGAAATATCGGATCGAGCTAGAGTGTTCGCAGAATTACTGTGTCAGGGCGCTGTGAGACAGGACGTTCCTGTGCTTTACACGGATTCTACCGAAGCGGAAGCAATTAAATTATTTGCGAATACTTACTTGGCTATGCGAGTCTCATTTTTTAATGAGTTAGATACCTACGCAGCTATTCATGGCTTAGATACTAAGCAAATTATCGACGGAGTGTGTTTAGATCCTCGTATCGCTAGTGGGTACAACAATCCTTCCTTTGGTTATGGTGGTTATTGTTTGCCAAAGGATACAAAGCAGCTTCTTGCTAACTATAGATTGGTGCCGCAAAATTTAATTCAAGCTATTGTTGCATCTAACACCACACGCAAGGATTTTATCGCTGAAGATATTTTGCAGCGGAACCCAACTGTGGTTGGCATTCATCGACTTATCATGAAGAGTGGGTCCGACAATTTCCGATCGTCTAGCATTCAAGGCGTGATGAAACGTCTTAAAGCCAAGGGTGTAGAGATCATTGTTTATGAACCTACGATCGATAGTAGTGAATTTTATCGCTCTCGCGTGATAAAGGATCTGGAGGAATTTAAGAGAATGTCTGATGTGATTATAAGTAATCGCATGACTGATGCACTCGAAAATGTGGCTGATAAAGTTTATACCAGGGATATTTTTGGTAGTGACTAAATAGATTTGTAGTTTTAAAAGGCTTCAGTGTAACTTTATACAATGATATAAGGTTAATTCAGGCAGGATTTTTAAAGGCAGGCGACGGATATTTTTTCAGATATTAGCGCATGATTGATGGGGTCTCTGTAAGTACCGAGTTATAAATACTGTTTTAAGGTATTTTTGATCAACGTAATCCGTTTTAGTTATGGATTATTTGAATATGTACTAGTATCTAGAGCCTTATTGTAAAGGGGAATTTCGTGAGAAAACTCTGTAGCGTAGAAGCCGAGCCCCTATTTTGAAAACATAAAAATATTTTTTTATAATATTTCGTCGTAATGAAATGTATTGTTTTTTTGTTTATCATAAAACCAGCGCAGTAATTTTGTAGTATTTTTTAAAAATATTCTAGGTTTTCGATTTAGATATATAAGCGGCCTCATGCGTGATGGCTACGATGAATTTCGGATGTAAATTTCGAATGTTCATCAAATGAACGAGGTATTCGGCGAATGGGCACTTCACATGGTCGTAGGGAGCGAAATTCTGATCACTCCAATGACTCTTCAAACGATAAGGCGCTTCGAGCGCGTGCGGAGGGTAATCGGGTACAGCCTGAGGCATACATTTCGCCCCTAGGGGAATCTCTGGACTCTGGAAATAGTCAAGTTGAACGATTGCAGAGACAACTTCAGGAGATGGCGTGTCAGCAACAGGATTTCACCGCTAAACTCGATGAGCGCAATCGTGAGATTGCTGATTTAATTGTAATGCTTGAGGCCAGAGATGCCGCTGTAGGGCGCTTGCTTAAACAAGAAGAGTTCGCGGAGAATTTAGCCTCTACAACCGAGCATGAAGATGCAGTATATGCGGAGCGTCCAGCAGATAAATCTAGTGCTCTGTCTCACAGTGAAGCAGAGCATGATACGCTGGGAATATACGAACAGACTATTATCGAACTTTCAAAAGAGACTGAAAGTTTGAATGCTGAAATAGCGTTTGTGCGCAACGAACTTTTAGCCGCACGTAAACAGATCGTCCAAATTGAACGCGAGAGAAATAAAGCTAAGCAGGAGCTACAAGCTCATTTTACTGAAACGGCAAATTTAACCTCCCAACTCGAGGATGCGTCGCAAGAGATTCAGCTTCTTCGGCAAGAATGGTCGAGCGCAAAAAGCGAGGTAACAGCTGCGAGCGTTACAGGAACAACTGTTAAACCTTCGACGAAGAAGTTGTTTCGATCATTGAAGTCTTGGGTGAACGGTAACGACGGTGGAAGAAAAGTGAAGAAAGCTTTGACGGCTGAGATAGAAATAGTGCAGGGTTCAGAGTATTTTAATGCGACTTGGTATCTTGAAACCTATCCCGACGTTGCGAAAAGTGGTATGGAACCAGCCATGCATTATGTGAAATTTGGTGCAATGGAAGGACGTGACCCCGGCCCCAGGTTCTCAACAATGGGGTATATCCGCGAGTATCCTGCCGTGTTAGATCAAAAGATGAATCCCTTAGTTCACTATATGACGTTTGGGAAAGTTAAGTAATTGTCTTCTATTAATGTTGCTAGAGAAAAATGGGTTTCTGTAAGAATTCAAGGGATTGCAATGGCGCATCTGATGATCAATGAGAATCATATTAAAGCTATAGAAAATTCAGGTTTATTTGATAAGGAGTGGTACCTTAATGAGTATCCTGATGTCGCTCTATCGGGCTTGGACCCGATAGTTCATTACTATAAATATGGTGCGTCGTTGGGAAGAAATCCTGGACCGGAATTCGATAGTAAATTTTATCTTGCCAGTAATCCTGACGTCCAATCAGCTGGTGTAAATCCATTGTTACATTACACGCAATTCGGGCAGAAGGAAAATCGAGAGATTAAACCATCTAGTGCATTGACTAATTCTGTTTCCATGTTTAATGACTCTACCGGTGTTTACACTGATTTCGATCTTTCACGGGAGGCTGAATTCCTGCAAGAAATAGCAAGTCGTTTCAGTGCTTTAGCCACATCTTCACTTCCATTGGTATCTGTTGTGATGCCAACATGGAATCGAGGGGATCGTATTCAGAAGGCGATTGAGTCGGTACTGGAACAGAACTATCCGAAATTTGAGATTCTAGTTTGTGATGATGGTAGTCGTGACGATACCGCTCGTATCGTGGCTGCAATGGCAAAGAAAGACCCCCGTATTCGCTATTTTCTTTTGAGCCATCAGGGTGTGTCGGCGGCTCGCAACCATGGATTGTCGAATGCAGAAGGGGGCTTGATAGCTTACTTGGATAGCGACAATACATGGCGCCCATCCTTTCTTTCGACAATGGTCACCTATATGATGACCGAGAAATTGGATTGTGCTTATTCTGGAATGCGGATTTCCGGTCTCAAATATCGCGGACAGTCTTTTGACCGAGAAGCTCTGTTATCGAGAAACTATATAGATTTAAATACTTTTGTGCATCGACGCTCATTGGCTATTAATCGGGGCGGCTTTGATGAATCTCTGCGCCGAATGGTGGACTGGGATTTAATTTTTCGTTATACCAAAGATTCGGTAACCGAATATGCTGCATTCGTGGGCGTCGAATATGATGATAGATGGGGCCGTGATCGCATTACATCGACTGAAAGCGGGGCTTGGGAGCATGTGGTTCGCAGCAAGCTGCTAATTGATTGGAATGAGATTAAACAAGGGCTTCAGGCTCGTAGAAAAGCTAGGCTCTCGATTGTTATTTCCGTTGGTGAGCAAAGTAGCGCAGGTGAACTGGCGCAAGCTATCGAAAATTGGCGCGCGGAAATTGGCGCGAAGGTCCGCGATCTGGAATTCGTGTTAGTGTCATCGGCGAATGAGTTACAGACACGTACTTTATTGGAGGCTCGTACTCCGGATAATATTTTGCTTGTAGATGTGCCGGCTCGAGCTAATCTCGCTTTCCGATTTAATCGGGGCGTTGCTACCAGTTCCGGTAGCGTCATCGTCTTGACACAACCGAACGTTATTCCCTCTGCAGAATGGGGTGACAGCATTGGCCAGATGTTGGATCACAAATTAGATGCTAGTGTTTTGTACGCGCAATATGTCAAAGATGATTGTGGCGAGGCGAGTGTGCGTCAAGGCAGCGTTCTTAGAGACGTTCACCATTCTATTGAAGAGACTCATGACAGATATTGCTTATTGGCAAGTACTGCTGAAGATTATGTCTTCGCACAAGGACTAGAAGCGGGTTGCGCAGATAACTTAGTATTTTCCGAGTTGATTGAACGTGGTAAGGAGCTTGGATGGGAAGCTATTTGGCTGGATGGATTCAGTCAGGCTGTGGTTGACACAGAACACATCGTTGCGCGGGCCTTGGCGGAGCAAAATCAAGAACATAGTCTGCCAAATTTTGTTGATCCTTTTGATGAGAGAGTAAGGCGTCAGCTTCGTGCTTTGGCTGAGGGTAAGGCCGAAGATTTGGTTGCATTTCAGGCACCTGGTTTGACAGGTGCTTGGCATTTCACTACTCCGTATACCGTCAGTGGTTGGTGCATGGATTTAAGTAATCCAGGCGCGCCAGTATCGGTTACGTTAACGTCAGATGGACATCCAATCGCGACGATAGTAGCCAACCAAAAGACCATCGCAAGGGAAACGGGTTTATCGCTGGTTGTGCCAATTGGTTTTCGATTTGACCTTTCTGAAATTGAGGGTATGAAAGGAGAGCAACGGTTAAATGTCCTGCCGACAAATGGCGGTCTTTTGCTCCCTGGTCAAGCCCGAACTGTGCAGCTTCCGGAGTCGGGGGCTAACCCAGAATTATTAGTCACCATTGACGAGAAAGCGAATAGCGGGGATTTAGCCTCCGCCTATTTATTAGCTCGAAGAGCCGTTTTTGACGGTGTATATGGAGTAGCCGAGCGTTTCTTGGTACTTGATTTTGCGCTGAGACAGGACTGGCATTGCTATCCCGATTTTTTAGCAAGCGTGACAGGAATCGTACGGCCACAGTTAGCAGGTACGGTTCAGCACCTTTATGAAATTAACGTATTGGGTACGGCATACACGAATAGTGTGGCACCACCTATATCTGGCTTACCTAAAAAATATATAGAGTTGTTATCCGACTATCCTAGAAATCGCAGTTCGAAATTGGAAGAACAGATAGAACAAGCAGCGTTGTGGCATACGTTAGACGCGATTCCTCGCAATCTTAGCATTGAGCGAGATTATGCTGCCATAGAGATAGTATTGGCATACCCAGAACAAAAAGAGCCATCCGTTGTTGCGTCTCAGTGGCAATCGCTCTCGGAACTTGGCTGCCGTATCGTACGTCTAGAAGACAAGTCGAACGGATATCACACTGCTCGATGGCAGTTACGCATGAGCGAGCCACGGTATATCGGCGTCGGCTCCATTGGATATTTGGCTGGCCTACTCGATTCCGGTGCGCAGGTACGACACTCAGTGTCCGTTTTGGACGTACACGATAGCTTTGCGAGCATGGATTTAATTGCTCGTGCAACGGACACTGTCGTGTCAACACAAGCGTTAGAACGTGTGCACCATATTACGACGATTTCTGATTCATCAGCCGTTCGAATCGAATGTCGAGGGTATAAAATTGCTGATGAAACTCCTTGGCAGAAGGCTCGCAATAGTTGCTTGGTATTTCATGACCTCCCCCACGATGCGTCACTACAACCTTTGCCAAGAGGTGCTGTTACGGTCAGCATGCGGCAATCGTCGGATGCCTCTTCCGTAGATCTAGCATCTGGCGGTACGGGCTATCCGTTGTTGCAAATAGCTAAGTATTTAGAGGCTCATCAAGTTCCTGATGAAACGGTTGTTTTTGTGCTGTTAGAGGCGTTCAAATATCCGACAGGGTACGTAGAAGATTTTGTTCGAAAATCTGTCGCGAACGGTAATCGCTCTGTTGTTTTGGTGCCAGTGGCATATCAACGCACGGAGGCAGAATTTCGAGTAAGTCTTGCAAGTGGTGGTGATGTTTCCTATCTCGGCATGCTCCCATTGGGCGGTTATACGGTTCACGATATTAAGGAAAGTTTGAATCAGTTTTCGAACTACGCTTCCTATGTGGTCGCAGCTACTCGATTGCCTTTCATAGTTGAAGGGAGCGCTGACGCTGAGCATGCTTCTAATAATGCATTGAAAGCCAACCGCCTGTTAGGCGGAAGCTACGCTAACTCCGCTGAGCACAATAAGGGCTTCGTCAGCGATGTGCGCGCGCATTGGTATGGAGCAGCCGAGACTTTCGATCAGGTTCGTATCGGAGGGTCTTGGGAAGGATTGGCTGAACTGGACCGCGTCGCAGCAGCTCAACCGGGGACGCCGCTGAAATTGGATAAGTTCCCTACGGAACTGCTGCGAAAAGCTGCAACGACAGGGCAAGAGTTAGTCGCGCAAACTTATTTGAGGCGCTACATGGAGGATCCTGAAACGCCCAAGCGTATGAGCGAGGAGGATTTGTCTGGTGTTGTAGATATGTGCAAATTTCTTGGATGTCAGGAAGATTTTGCGCGCGTATTTTCACACAATGCTCCAGCCCTGATCAAGCGGTTCCCCAACCATATCATCCCCATTTTCGAGATGTTTGCAATCAGTCTGCCGCCAGGTGATTTGAATGCAATTGTGTTGGCAATCGCTCCAATGATTCTACAAGCCTCTGCTAAGCGGATTGTCTTTAGGCTAGTGGACATGTGCCGGAAGTATTGTTCGGCTCGTACGCTTTTCTTGTTAATTGGAATGATTGAACAGTCTTCTCATAAGGAGCTTTTGACTTCCTCCAACTTATCCAGAGAGATCGGCGAGGCTTTATTTTCTGCACAGTTAGATCCGGACGAATTTAAGTACGTTCCAAACATACAGTTTTATTTATCACATGCACCTCTTTTACCGCGTATTGTTGATGCGGTAATTCGTCATCAACGTGACGACTTTGTGCAATTGATAAAGATCTATTTTGCTGAGCAACATGAACCTCAAGCGCTGTTGCGGACATTGAGAATTTACTCCAGTGAGATTAGTCAATTGGGACTGAGTTCCGGAGAAATTCCATACCCTGCCAAGATTGCGCGCATGGATTTGTTAGGTTTGGCAATTCTATTTGGCGATACCGATATTGTGCGTAAGTATGTGCCTGTTCAACAGGACACGGAGTCCAGTATCATCGATGACGTCGGTATTGTGGCTGCAAGTTATGATCGTAATAACCATTTGATTCAGGCCGCATTCGAACGTTGGGGTGACGTGCATGATGTGGCGACTATGCCTTTTATTGGTGAGTCTATTCACAGTTTGTTCGAGGGCTTTGCCAATCAGGCACCTCTTCCTCCTGTGTCAGGAGAATCGGGTCGAGTGAGCGCAATAGTTACCGTTTACAACCCCGATCTGGACTTGATGAGGTTGGCAGTTGTTTCTTTGTTGAAACAGACTTACGACGACGTTGAGGTCATAGTCGTGGATGATGGCAGCGACCTTGTCGATTCGAAAGCCATCGAAGACATTGCATTGTTAGACTCCCGAATCAAATTCATTCGTATGGTAAAAAATTCCGGTCCTTATGTGTGTCGTAATCGGGCACTGGAGATCGCTACAGGTGAATTTATTGCAATTCAAGATGGGGATGATTATGCTCATCCGCAGCGCTTTGAAAAGCAAGTTGCAGCTTTTTTGCAGGATCCATTGCTCAGATTGTGCACTGCGTCGCACGTCCGCGTGGACAGTATGGCAAGGTTTCAATTCGAACACAGTCTTGAACTACGTGGTGACGGTACTATGACATCGATGTTCCGGCGTGATGTGTTCAACGCATTGGGTGGTTTTGCGCAAGTTCGCTCGCGCGGCGATGTAGAGTTTCGTGAGCGGCTAAAAGCATCTTATGGCAAACATACATATACTCATATCGATTATCCCTTACTTTATTGTTTTGCAACTGCCGCCAGTTTGTCGAATCGTACTGCGCGCAATAACTTGGCGTTCCTTTCTCTATTCAGAGACGCTTTTGGTAAACGTATGAGAGTGCCAGTGATTAATGATCGACAGCTTTGTGCTACAACCCCTGTTGTGGTTCCTTACCCTTTGCGCCCGGAATGCTAAATGGAAAAAGTGATCATTAGTCTGGCTGCGATTAGCAGTCGTATGGCAAATTTGCATTTGACTTTAGTGTCTTTGTTAGAACAGGATTTTACCGATTTCGAGATACGAGTTCACGTATCACCGGATGCGTTCTTACTGGATGAGGGAGTCGTTGACATTCCTGTTGAGTGTCAAAAATTGCTTGAGCGCACTGATAAAATCAAATGGCTATATACACGAAATATTGGATCGTATCGCAAGCTATTACCTGTGTTGGCTGACCCATTGGTTAATAATGCGTTGATCGTTACTGCTGATGATGATACCGTTTATCCGGCAGATTGGCTGTCGACGTTAGTCTATTATTATCGACGCTATCATTGCATTATAAGTTACCGAGGTCATAACATGAGGCGAGACGCTAATGGATTTGTGCCATACCGTCGCTGGATGAAAGCTAAGATCGGCAAAAATCCTAGCCTCTTTTTATTGCCAACCGGAAAGGATGGTGTTCTTTATCACACGTCGTTCTTTGATAGAGATGTATTGAATGTTCACCAAGCGATGCGTTTAGCTCGTACGGCAGACGATCTATGGTTTAAATGGCATACAGCGATTAATGATATACCAGTTTATATGGTGCATACGGACTATTCAGCTAATACATTGGTTGCCACAGACGACAATGGCCCGTCACTTTATTTAATGTTTAATGAAAAAGGTGGCAACGACAAGGCTATACATTCGTTAGAGTCTTATCTCGATTCAAGGGGGCAGGCTCGATTAGCTTCACTTCAAGAGTGATGCTGCTGACTATAAACTTAAAAGGTTTTTGATAATATGCATTGCGTCCCGACCAGAGTGCTATTGGCCTTCTTTCTTGTATTTGTGGCGGGTGGTGCTGCAGCAAAAGATGAACCCGCGCGCTCGAATAAGGCTACACATGCTAGGGCGTCAGCTGATTATAATCAATCAGCTGTGGCTCGCAGTAAGGCATGCGGCCCAGTAAACTCAAAAACGATGGTTTATGAGGTGAAGGACTACTGGCACGGTTTGACGCAGTGCATGAGACAATTACGTGATGTATGGAATCATGGGGGACCAGATACGCTACGCACAATTAGCGGTAAGAAAGTTCGAATTCAAGATCTCGTGCGCAACCAAATTGTTTCTGAGCTTCAGAAACCTTATGTACGCTTTTATTCGAATAAAGATAAAGGAAATGCTAAGGGGTTGACGTATGCAGAGGTTGTAGATGCTGAGTTTAAAATAAAGCCTGGTATTGAACGTGTAGCGCTGACCAATTCAATTGGGGTTCCATACAATGGTATGGGACAGTCTGGAATGGCTTATTTTCTCAGTCAGTTTGCGAGATTGTCGAAGAAGGCTGGTGGAGAAATTGGCATGAGAGATGCCGCTTTTTATAGATCCATCGCTATGCTTTCTGTCAATACTTTGCTGACAGACACTACTGAAGGTGGCCTCGCCACTTCAGTCAAATGTGATAAATCTCCGGAATTGCAGTGCACTTGGTTTCATTCAGTGACACGACGAGATCTTCCTTCCATAGCGGGTGGCACGCTAAATCAGAATTTACACGTTGTACGTGATTTGGGTTTAATCGCGGACTCCATGAATGATACGTCTACTGAAAAAAAGCGGATTAATAATGCCGTTCGCGCAGGAGTTAATCAACTCGTATTCTCTAACGGCCACGTTGGTGCGAATACCTCTCCAAATTTTGCAGATTTCCTGAGCGCTCCAGTAGGTATTGGCAAAGTGCACTGGCTTTACTACGGAGTAAGGGTCGATAACGATAAGAAGGGCGGGTATTTTTTAAATAGTAAAGGTAAAGATTGCGGCTATCAGATGCATGTATTGGATTTGCTTAGTAGCATACTAGCAAGAGCTGAGAAGCTAAATGAGTTGCCTGACGAATTTAAAAGTTGCTCGGCTTCCGCCGCTTCAGCATATCAAACTATACTTGCTGTAGATGCAACACCTAATGTACAAAAGAACTGGTCCGCGAACGACGGACGGGATTATCAATGTAATGATGTTACCCGTAAGGCGACACGAAAAAGTAAATTTCTGAATAAATTATACGGCTCCTGCGCTTGGAATGAGAGTCTAGATAAAGAGCTGACTAAATCGCCTAGTGGCCCGTAAAATTAAAAGTAGTAAGCGCTGCTCCATTTCTATTCGGAGAAGTGCTTACGATTCTCATGACACATTGCCGTTCGTCTTCGTGCTAAAAAAAAGAAAAGACATTCCGATACCATCGATGCTCCATTGGTACATAGAGATATCGGCTCTCACTCTACTTGTCGCCAGCATCAGCTGTGTCGGCTTTGTCGTCTGCCGTCTCTAATGCGCTCATAATATTTTTATAGAGCCGAACAGCGTACGCACCGTCTAAGCGCGCCTGTTCGATCGTGAATTTATTGACGTCTTTCTTGGTATTATTGAGAATCAAATCGGCAGACACAGTTGATCGGGTGACATTGCTAGCTAATGTCGCTATCGCAAACTCAACCGCTAAGTGCTGATTAGAAAGCGCAGCTGAATCCGATTTAGTTTCATTGATTACCATTGCCATATCCTCTGATATCAATCGGAAGAGCAATGGTGGAAGATGTTGGGGTGCAATGCGGTCTCGACTCGCCTGTCTTTGGTCTTGTAATGAAATCGGCGTCTCGTTTGGGAAAATATCAACGAACGGCGCGTGTATAGCGGTTATAGATGAGTGGCCCTCATTACCTCCTGTCAATCCCAGCAATTCGTCATAAATTTCACCGAGTATCTTACTTATCAGTTCTGGACGAATAGCAAGCGCTTTCTTAATGCAGTCCTGAGCTATCCGCATCCGCGTCTCTGCGGACATATCCACGAGCGTCAGGACCGCACGGCGAAGATCCTTTGTTGAGCGTGGGTTAAATAGCAAAATATATGACGATTCAGGAAATAGCTCCCGCATTGCCGAAGTATCAGGCGCCACGATGGGCACTCCCAACGTTAACGCCAGGATGGCTACACCGGAGGTAAGCACTTTGTGATACGGTAATATCAACCCCGCGTGAGATCTTAGAAGCTCGGCAACTTCCGCAACAGGCACGTTATCAAGACTATATTTGATATCCGAACGACTTTGCGTTTGAGCTAGCAGATCATTTAAAAAGCTATCTGCCCGTACGGGTTTGCCGCAAATATGCAAGGTTAATTGATGAGCCACCATAAATTCTTCAGGTAGCTTCTGTACTAAGTCGGGGATACCTTTATAAGCGCGCACCAAGCCAAAATGCAAAAGCATGCGCGGATGCTTCGGTGGCCGTCCGGCGAGTGCGATAGTTTGATCCGCCGGCTCGTAGACGTCAAAATATGCGGGATGTGGCAAAACTCTGACTGTGGATAAACTGGTAAGCCCAGTTTGAGCTTGCAATGTCGATAGCGCCGTCTGGTTATGTACCAGAATACGATGAGACAACGCTGCGAGTTCTTTGCGTAGAGATACAAGCGTCTGGACGAATCGCCATTCATGGGGCTTGACGTTGTGCAACGTCCAGATTACCTTTCCTCCCAAAGCAACATAGTGCTTTAACTTCCTCACATACTCTTGCCGTACACGAACTGCTCGTGCAGTCGTCGTGCACCGTGCAAAAAGAGACTCCTCCCAGTGAATATGATACAGCGAGTGCTTATGGAGCCGTTGCAGAGTAATTGCCTGACTTAGAGATCCCGAAGCGAGCTGATATCTAGATTCGATCGCAGTGTAAAGTAATTTTTGATAAGGATTGCTGTAGACTTGTGAGTTAAAGACTTTAATCGCCATGACGAGCTGCTCCGGCCTGGGGTTACTCCACTTCCTCTCAGTGAACTGAAAATTGGCATACTGCGCGGCAATGCGCTCGCCAGACGTGGCGGTGCGTACACAACACCCTTTGGTTCGTTTACTAAGTTATTCATTACTCGGCGCAAATTTCCCGGCAAGTATAAAATTCGCCTTCTGGTTGATAAAACGAACCATCGACCTGAAGCACTGGGCTTGCTCTGTCCTTCCGGACAGGTTGTTTAATCTAACAAGCCACCGTCTCAAACTGCATGGAGTTTACGTAGCTCAGCGTTGAATGCTGGCATCGTGCATTGTAAAACCTTTCTATATAGTCGAGTACCGCGGCCCAGTGTCGGCTATCAACAGTCAGATCATGTCGGCTTGCGTTGAGCAGTCCCGATGTGACGTGAGGAAAAGTCCATCATTACTGTGACGTAGGGCTTGCCTTCGACGGTTCAGACAGAAGTGAAGTCGTCTACCGACGTCCGATTGAGTGCTTTAACCGTAATAAAGCCTCTGCCCGGTAATTCGCGGCGACTGTGCGTGCTGAACGGGATCCGTATCCGGCGGATGACGGCGGCGCTTGTTCAGCGCCACAAGTTTGGTTCCGATTCAATTGTGCCTCGCGATGTCTATCATAATGTTCCCACCATTTGCGCAGATCGCGCCATGCGGGGGGCTGCCATACGTCCTATCGCTGGTGTCAGTGGTCGTTCAATAATCCTCAACGGGGGAATTGGGTGATTCTTGACAAATTTCTCGACTTCTTACTGTTGGATGCGCTTGAGCGATTTGCTAGGCGTCGTCTCCCAACTACTCTCGCGGATCTGTCCAACCTAGCGCCTATGGCGCTAGGAACCAGACAAGATTCCGTGCGACGTGCGATACGTTGTTGTTGGGCTGTTCAGCCGACCGAAATGTTTCGTGCTTGAGCCCGTACATGAAATGCCTTCCGCCTCGCGCTATCGCTTCTCTCTCGATGCATGATCATGCTGTCTGGCCCGTCTGGAAAGGGAGGCAAGCCCAGCAATTAATAGGTAATATTAGGTGATGCTAGCCCAGAATTAATAGGTAAATTATAGGTAGTTAAATTCACAATTATCTATGCTAACATCAGCCAACATTAAACTTCTTGTGGTTAACAATGGCTCTCAAAGGTAGAAAAAAAGCTGTCGTGGTCGGCCCCTACCGGGTTCACAATTTCGGTGATGACTTGGTCGGTGCGATTCTAGCGAAGCACTTACAGCGGGAGGGATACAATGTCTCGGTGCCGCGACTTGGTAAGAGCAACGCTGAATGGCTGGGGACTAGCTTCACCGAGACATACGATGGGTTGCTTAAGAGCGCAGATCTTATTGTTGTGGGCGGTGGCGGAATTATGTCTGACACCTCTGGTTCGAAACCTGGCGCGTCATATCTGGATATTGTTGCTCGCGCGGCCATTGCTGGCGAGCTGACAGGCAAGAAGGTTGTTGTCACCAGCGTTGGTGCTGGCCCCTGGATTCTTGAACGCTCCAAAATGCTCGCTTTTGGAGTGTCATTGATTGCACAAAAAATCGGCGTCCGAGACCAGCAGTCCTTGGATCACCTTGCGAGCATCGGTGTGAGTGGTGAGAAGGTCGTGCTAGGAGCGGATTGTGCGCTGCTTAGTTCTGATTACCTGGACTTCGCGGCCAAACCTAGCGGCAAGATCGGCCTCCAGTTTGATATAGCGCAGTTTAAGGACGTACAAGAGAATCCCGATCTTGAGTTGATTGCTGAGGCCGTGAGGACTTACGCAAACACTCATGCGTCGAATGTTGTTTTGGTGGCGAATGGTTGGCGTCAGCCTACGCTCGCTGCCCACGCTCCGTCCAGCGAGACTCTTACGTACCAACACTTGCAAGAGTTTCTTCCCCGTCTTGCTGGACTGAAAGCGCTTTTTACTTCTCATCTGCACTTGGCTATTACGTCGTATTCGCAGCGTATTCCGACGTTCTCTCTTTATGTGCGTGAGAAGACAAAACGGTTCTATGACCAAATTGGCCATCCGGAACGCGCTATTGATCTTCGTACTGCTAAGCTTGAGGACTTCAAGCGGTTCATTGCAGCTACCGAGGCTGCGGTCTGGACTGATGAGGATGAGGCCACGCTGCAGAGACTACAGGGACAAGCCAGATCATTGCTCGCGTTCGTGGATTAGCCCGAGCCATTGTTTCGAGAACGTTGTCGATCGTTGCTTCGTTCATCGAAACGAATAGCTGTTGCCTACTTTTTGGGGCAACGGTGAGGAGCAGCAGAACGAGGTAACTGGGTGAACTCGTTTTGCGACCAAGTTTCTGTTTTGGTGTCGCGTTGGGCGTGAGTGGCGGGGCGATAGGCCGCCATTCCAACATCATTCTCAGCGGATGAGTTTGGCGTTGCTACCATAGCGAATGTTTTTCGGGGTACGTTGTTGTTACTCGAAAATCTGATGCAGGGCGCGCGGGTCACATGCTCGGCGGGGAAGGGAAGCTCCCCCCATGCTCAGCCCAAGCGATTGTAGTTATTCGCTACATTGAGCAGCCGAATACTACTGTCGTCGGCCAATTGGTTGTGCATGAAATCAATGGATCGGGCTTGGTTAACATCCATAGCGGGTCTTGAAGGCTCTGGCCTTTCGGACATGATCCCACCCTTGAAGCGTTCTCCAACATGCATCGTTCGGCTGTCAGGTTGTTTCCTCCAATTCCTTGAGCCGGACTATGATCTGGCCGTCCGTGTAATGGGACGCCTTCATCATGTTGAATCTCAAGATCATGGAAATCCTACTTCTGCTCACTACAGATATTTTGAAGGATTAGCGGATACTGGCGATTGCACCCGATACGTCGTTTATGAGGGAACCGTACCAAGAGTCATTACATCATTTGCTATTTGATCCACGCTCCGGCGACGGATCTGCGGCATGCTCGTCGCAGTCACGGTGGGAGTCATGTAGCCGCGGAGTCGTATTCTTTAAAAATCAACGATAGACAACGTTTGGTGACATAACAGTCCAGTCTCGTGTACCGTTTCTTTTCCAATTAATATCAGAAGGCGCAACGATGGCAACTCGTGTATCTAAAGCTGCTGCGGCAGAACTCTCCAATCAGCAATTAGCGCTAGAGCTTGTGAAAGCAACGTTAGTAGGTAATGTCGCCAGATCCGCTGTGTTAGATGAGTTGATCATGAATAACACCAAGAAAGACGTCAGTAAATTTACTGTTGAACGAGCGCGTTTGGACGCTGCCTATGCCGTGCGGCTTTATCGAAACATTCTGAGCCGGTTGGAACCGCCGATAGAAGCGCTGGCGACGCCGGGGTCCGCCAACGTAAAGTAGGGACGTGCTAGGTATCGAATCTATTGCGGCCCGGGATGATCGGCGGCCGTGCCTCTAACCTGGCTGAGTTCACTGTGCAGCGATGGCTCTAGTCGCCACCGCGATCTACGTGTCCGCTCTCAGACACTGAGGCACGATTTCCGTCCCTAAGACCTGCAAGAATGGGCGTAAGTACGCCGAGAATGTTATTGGTCTTCCTCATATCTGCAGATCTGCAGCAGCTGAATTTAAGAATGGAAAGTGGCGTAGGGTCACGATTTCGTGCTCAAACACTTGCATCCCCGTTCCTACAGGTTCGTCCACATTTTTCGGCGGGGTGGGTTCCATTTAGCTTAGTTGCGTGATTCTAGAGCAGATGGGTGCAGAGCGAAAATGATTGCCATTCGCTCCCGAGCCTCTGCGCGACCATCACAATGTACTGCGTCTGGATCAAGACGAACCAATCGTACTTTGTTTGAAGCGTATTTCGTTAACTTCGAGAGATGACATGGGATGTTGGTATGTCGTCTATTAGGTGGTGCCCAAAGTTGGCGCGCCACCTATCTCTTGTAATATGGTGGAAGAGGATTGAAGCGGCCGTTCATTTCACGAAAGACGTTGCGGTTGTCTGGAGATTTCGGATAACTCAATCAGTAAGATCGAAGAGCCAGTAGTTGCTACAGTCAACGTTGCATAGAGGACCTCGCAGATCGCTTTGCATCACTCAGATATATAACGCCGTTCACCATCGAACCGCAGTTGGAGTCGATATGCAGTCCCGGTGTTTGTGGGGTCGCGTTGTCCTCAATCAAACATTTCGAAGAGGAATGGCTAATCTTCGACCTTGATTTTGTACACCATCAGTTGGTATATCGGGCGGTGCAACTGGGACAGTACGCCCTGACTACGTCTGCGCAGCCACGGACGATACTGCATAAAAAAATGAGTGGGTATGGAGTGCTGTACGTGTTACTTCCGCCGAATTCACTGAGCAGAATAATATTTGAGTACTGCGGAAATGCAGGCGGGATTTCCGCTTATCGTTAAGTTGCTTGTGTACTTCTCGGTGCTTCTGCTTAAGTCCACGGATATTCGAGATAGGAATGTTTAATGATACAGCCCCGGCCCGGGCAAGGCGATCAGCTTTACTTTCGGAATGTGTTTTGGCGCGCTTTTCGATGAGGTGAATGTTGCCTGAGATCACTTCAAGCGCATTGTTAAATTACCGGCTGGATAATTTCAGCGTAGCAATCTCCTCGATTAATGATCATACTTCGACTTTGAATGCAGGACGGTAGTCATAGTTAATGACTGGCAATAGGTTGAGTTTGCTCATGCGATATCTCGAATCTGATCTTACGGCCGCCAGTTTATGGGTCAAAGGCGACGGGCCTTCGTCCGCGCAAATTTAATGACATGAATTTATTACCGTGGCTCAGTAATAGATCAATTCTATATGTAGGCATTACCTCGAGCGTCAGCGCGGCTGATAGGCTGTAATCGGCCTAGCATTTTTATCCAAACGTTTGCTGTGCAAGTCTGATAATTCGTAAGCACCCGGTAAACACACCTTGCCGCCAGACCGACACCAATAGATAGTGTCCGCCTAATTTAGGCGGACGCGATGACAAGAGTGGAATTGGAGATTAAGCTCACCCGACGGTCCTACTCAAAACAGTTCAAGAGAGAGGTAGTGGCGGAGTGCCAACAAGGTCAGTCGGTTTCAAGCGTGGCGCTCAAGCACAACATGATTGCCAACATCGCGTGCATAAATGGCTTCGTTTGGCGAAGTCCGGACAATTAGTCCCGCCGGCGCCATCATTCATTCCAATTCCGACAATTCGGGCCGCCGCTACGCCAGCGACTGACTCCGACATTCGTATCGAGATCGTCCACGGCGACACGAGGGTGAGCGTGTACTGGCCCACGCAAGAGGCTGCGAGATGTGCGGCCTCGCTTTCCGAGTGGTTGCGGTGATCCGCATCGACGTGATTTGGTTGGCGACGGAGCCGCTAGACATGCGTGCGGGAACGGAGACAGCGTTGAGCCGGGTGGTGAAGGTCTTTGGCCGTGCACGACCTCACCATGCCTATGTATTTGCTAATCGGCGAGCCAATCGGATCAAGGTGCTGATCCATGACGGTATTGGTGTGTGGTTAGCGGCAAGGCGCCGGAATAAAGGTCGCTTCGAATGGGCCAATAGCCTGGCTACTCCGGGCCTGTCTATCAGTTCAGAACAACTGAATGCACTGGTTTTGGGCTTACCTTGGCGGCACGTCGGAGATGAAGGAATCATCACGGTGCTGTAGAACTCCCGCACACCTGGTGCCAATTGGGAAATGCGCCAATTGAGGACGTCGTAGGGGTCTGGCACCCTGCGCGACATGAATACGACTGTTCCGGATCTGGCCCAACTCGACGCGCAAGCTCTGCGCGAGTTTGCGGCCGACTTGATGGCACAGTTGAGCGAGAGAGATCGGGAGTTGAAATACCACCAGACCCGCATCGATCAATTGACGCACGAAATGGCGATGCTCAAACGCTACCAATTCGGTAAGCGCAGCGAGCAGCTCGACGGCACGCAGTCCAGTCTGTTGGGAGAAATGATCGATGCCGATATGGCCGAGAAGCTGGACTACATGCCTGGCGTGTTCACGGTAGAACGCCATGTTCGGGGCAAGTGGGTCTGCGCGACGTGCGAGACATTGGTGCAGGCGCCCGTGCCCGCCCAGGTGATCGACAAAGGGATCTCGACCTCGGGCTTGTTGCCGCGGGTATTGATGGCCAAATACGCAGACTACCGTAAGCGTCCGGCTAACACACCTTGAGGCAGGTCGGAGGTCGTAAGACCATACGTGTCCACTAAAAAATGATGGACACGTATGCACTATGGAGCAGCCCGAACAGCCGACTCGTCGACGCCGACGCACACATAGCCCAGAATTCAAGGCTGAGCTAATAGCTAGCCGCCAGCAGCCCGGTGTATCGGTGACCGCAATTGCCATGGACCACGGCATTAATCCCAATCTGTTGCGTCGATGGATGATCGAACATGAGCGGCTGGGCCGGCATGAGCTTGCAGAAACGTCACTGACTCAGTGTGATGTCGCCGCTCAATTTATTCCGCTACGGCTACCGAAGTCTGAGGCAACGCCAGTCGCTGCTCCGCAGCAGCAGGAGATTCTGATCGATTTGCAGCGCGGCAATCTGAGCGCATCGATACGTTGGCCGATGGCCCAGTCGGATCGGTGTGCCGCCTGGCTACGCGAAGTCATGCGATGATCCGCATCGACCAGATCTGACTGGCGGTCGAGCCGATGGATATGCGAGCCGGTACCGAGACGACACTGGCCCGGGTGGTCAAGGTATTCGGTGCTGCACATCCACACCATGCTTATCTGTTTGCAAACCGCCGTGCTAATCGCATGAAGGTGTCGGTGCACGATGGCATTGGCGTCTGGCTGGCGGCCAGACGCTTAAATCAAGGCCGTTTTACGTGGCCACACCTGACAAGCCCAGACATGGAATTGACCAAGGAACAGTTACGGGCCTTGGTCATTGGACTGTCCTGGCACCGGATCGGGGCAGGCGGGATCATCGATATTCTGTGAGCGGCATCACGCAATCGGGGCATGCTCCAATAACGTGACAGAGGCAGGCGTGGCACACTCATGGCCATGATCACGCCTGCCGCTACCGACCTCGCGAACCTGGACGCTGACGCCTTGCGTCAGTTGCTGCAGGACAGTTGGGCTGAGCGTCAGGCGCTTGAGGATAAGATCCTCTTCAAGGACACCAAGATCGCGCAGTTGACGCACGAGATCACTGCGTTGCGCCGTTACCAGTTTGGTAAGAAGGGAGAACAACTCTCTGGCGTGCAAGGTAGCTTGCTGGAGGAAGCGGTCTGCGCGGATATCGCCGCGATCGAAGTCGAGTTGGAGCAATTGACCGAGACGACGTCCTCCAAGCCGAAACAGCAACCGAAACGTAAACCGTTGCCCGAGAGCTTGCCGCGTATCGAGTTCCGTCATGAACCGCAGAATACGGCCTGCCGATGTGGCTGCCAATTACAGCGCATAGGCGAGGACATCAGTGAGAAGCTGGACTATGTCCCTGGTGTGGCCAGTGTCGAACGCCATATCCGACGTAAATGGGTGTGTCGTAACTGCGAGACGCTCATCCAAGCACCGGTTCCGGCCCACGTCATTGACAAGGGCTTAGCGACCACGGGCTTGCTGGCCTATGTGCTGGTTGCTAAATACCTGGATCATCTGCCGCTGTACCGGCTGGAACAGATCTTCGATCGTGCCGGGATATCCCTATCGAGATCAACCCTGGCCCAATGGGTGGGCGTGTGTGGTGTGCAACTGCAGCCGTTGGTTGATGCCTTGCGCCAAGCGATTCTGGCGCATCGCGTCGTCCATGCCGACGAGACGCCCGTGCAGGTGCTCAAGCCCGGCAGCAAAAGTACGCACCGAGCCTATCTCTGGGTCTATGCGCCAGGGGCGTTCGAGGACCTGAAGGCGGTGGTGTATGACTTTACAGAAGGTCGCGCTGGTGAACACGCGCGTACCTTCCTGGGCGACTGGCACGATAGCCTCGTCTGTGACGACTACAGCGGATACAAGGCGTGTTTTACACAAGGCATGACCGAGATCGGTTGTATGGCGCATGCGAGACGAAAATTCTTCGACCTGCATGCCTCGAGCAAGAGTCCGCTAGCTGAGCAGGCGCTGCAATACATTGGTCAACCGTATGAGGTTGAACGCCAAGTCGAAGATCTCGACCCCGATGATCGAAGACAAATCCGCTTGGAAAAAGCGAAGCCTCTGGTTGACGCACTACGCGCCTGGATGCAGGCACAACGCACGCGTGTGCCTGACGGGTCGGCCACGGCCAAAGCCTTCGATTACAGCCTCAAACGCTGGGTCGCGCTCACGCGCTATCTAGATGATGGGCAGTTGCCGATCGATAACAACCACATAGAGCAGCGAATCAGGCCGATTGCCCTCGGACGGGCGAACTGGTTGTTCGCCGGCTCATTGCGCGCCGGAAAACGAGCGGCTCCCGTCATGACGCTGGTGCAATCGGCCAAACTCAACGGCCACGATCCGTACGCCTATCTGAAGGACGTGCTCACGCGTCTGCCTACGCAGCCGGCCAGCCGGATCGATCAATTATTGCCGCATAACTGGCAACCGCAAACACCATAAACAGCAACGCCCGCTTATGCGGGCGTGTCAATATGGGATGGCCGGACGCTTACAGACCACCTTCCCCTGCATCGCCAGGAAAGCATCTTTGCGCGCGCAGGCTTGGCGCTGCCGCGTTCGAGGTTAGGCGAATGGGCGGGTGTATGCGGTGTTCGATTGCAGCCATTGGTCGACGCGCTACGCGATGAGTTGCTCGAGCACAACGTACTGCATGCTGATGAGACGCCCGTGCAGATGCTGGATCCGGGAAAGAAGAAAACACATCGGGCCTATCTGTGGGCCTACTGTCCGACAAGTTATGAAGCCATCAGGGGTGTGGTGTACGACTTCGCGCCCAGCCGAGCCGGCGAACATGCTCGCGCGTTCCTAGCTGACTGGAAAGGGAAGCGGGTCTGTGACGATTATGCTGGCTACAAAGCGAGCTTCAGCACCGGTGTGGCCGAGATCAGTTGCATGGCATATGCACGTCGCAAACTCTATGAACTGCTCGCCAATAATCAAAGCCAGCCGGCCGAGCGCGCTGACGTGCATCGGTTCACTTTACGACGTCGAGCGCGAAACGGCGACATTTAGCGCTGACGAACGACATCGTGTCCGTCAGATCAAATCCAACCCTGTTATCAAGACCTTGCACAAGCGGATGTTGGCGTGTGTGCCCGAAGGATCTGCGATCGCTCGCGCGTTGGACTACAGCCTAAAGCGATGGGTGGCACTGACGCGCTACCTGGACGACGGGGCTGTACCTATAGGCAACAACTGGGTCGAAAACCAAATCCGACCGTAGGCGATTGGCCGCTCGAACTGGTTGTTCGTGGGCTCGTTGCGAGCGAGATCGGCGAGCTCTTGCCGCAGAGCTGATGTCTGCGGTCTAGCTGCCCCCAACGTTGTTACGTCTACACGATTTGACCGGCCGCTTACCTATTTCTAGCATATTACGGTAAATTTCCATAGTGTCGAGCCAGAATTGGCGATGAAAATCGCAACTGATCCAGAAAAGCTTAGGTACAGGGAGCTGAGTTCGGTGATCCGCCTTGCTTTTTGCAGGGAACTCCAATCGAGAGTGAGGATGAGGCAGCTACCGTTGAAAACATTAAGGTAGGACAGAAGGTTCACGCTTCTATTGGTTGGCGAGAAGGTCGATAGATTGGCAATCACCATACCTGGATAAACAATATTCCATTTGGAAAGCGTGGTAGGTATGATCCCGTGCAAATTAAACGGAATGCCGTTAGTGACGACGTTACGCAATAAGGACATCAAGGTATCTCCCTGGCATCGTCTCTATATCGATGACGTATTGGTTCGCGCAAATGATCTGGCCAATAACTTAATCGTTGTTGCCGACAACACTCTAGGACGTAGTTCCTATTATCACATCGTATTGAATTAGTTTGATGTAATTTTAACGTATGGTATTTTTTCGAGTTATATGTCGATGGCCGTAATTGGGATTTTTCCAAATGTGAATATTACCATGTTACGCTCTAAGGACATGCAACGACGCCGCGCCAAGCGGACAGGGTTTATCATTGTCCGACTTGGCGATGCTCGTTTTTCAACTTTAAAATCGCTTGAAATTTCGAGCTGCTCAACTCGAAGTGACCTTGCCCATCCCGCAGATCATGTGATTCAGATGATACTTTTAGGATAGTAATCGTAGTGTAATCCTTTGTAGGTTCAAATAATAAACCCCAGCTGACTACCACATTCGGAAAGTCAAATCTTAGAGTCTGGATTTTTTGAGTTCTTAACTCTCTCTTACAGGGGGCGTATCACGATGTGAGGTATGCACTTAGATAGAAATTCTCAATGATCGCATTTTGACGCCCAAAAATGTTCTGACTTATATCCTCGAATATAGATAAAAAATCGCTTACGGATGGCAACAAATTTATATTTGGCACTGATGGTGGCATTGATGATGGAGTGTCACCACATTATAAGATTGAGCTACACCTTACAGTGACTAATATAATGCTTAGAGAGGCAACGAAGGCATAGTTAACAAGAATGCTTGCATTTTAAATTTCCCATCTCTTTGAACTTAAATATTTAATAAATTCAAAAAATGCTACCGAAAGAAAATCAAATTGAAATTATTGCTTCGTCTGAAATTTCGCATCCTAAGTTTGGAAAAAAACCATGGACTATTAACCGCAGTAATGATTTTATATTTCATACTGAAGCAGAAGATCCGATGCCTGAAGTGGTTATTCGGTTTTCTGAGAATGCGATCTCGACAGAGGGTGTGATTTATTTATATAACCGGTACGGTACTGTCGAAATGGCAGAGCGCCTGCGCGGTGTGCAATTTGCCGTTTCTGGCGACGGTGTGTTCTGGGAAAAAATAGATGTAGATATTGGTGATGATAATATTTATAACGGCGCTCCGATTGAAGTTGGAATGATAGGAAAAAATTACTTAAAAATTTTCCGACATAAATCAGGGCCACCTATCCATTTGTCGCAAATAACGATTGGTATTGCATTGCATGAAAAACGGGAGTTTGATGCTGATCTGACACGCAAATTAGCAAATGAATACCAGTTGCCAGTCGATCCAAATGGGCACATAATTGAGAATAGAAAGCGTAAGCACTATATTAGTATTCGAAGTTCAATTTATGACGCAAAAAGTATAGTTGGAATTTCGGACATCTCTGCTTTAGAGATTGTGCATCTAGGTCGTTTTTCTAATGCTTTAATACAACTTTGCAATGCCTTAAATATTGCAAAGAAGTTAGGGGTAAAAAAGATTTATTTGCCACAAGGAGCCAGGGCTGAACAAATGTTTGCTACTGGATTCCCGGTAATATGCCAGGATGCAGGAGTGGAGATATGTATTCCTGCTCATGGGGCGGAACGTATTGCAGAAACTATTCTTACAGGACATTTTTTTTACTCAGAAAAACATAAATATTTGATGAGTTCAAGGTTAAATAATATTGATGCTGCGAAGTTATTTAAGCATGGACTGGGATTTGATTATGGCCCAAGTGATGTTATCAAAGAAGATGAACTCGTAATTCACGTAAGGTCGGGAGATATTTTTAATAAAAATAAAACACCACATCGTGCATATGGGCAGCCACCATTTTCTTATTATAAAAAAATAATAGATCTGGTGAAACCTAGAGTTGTTCATATTGTATTTGAGGACGAAGGGAATCCAGTTATAGGTGCGCTCAAAATATTCCTGTTTGAAAAGCGCATTCCTATGGTTTTGCAAAATAGTTCATTGCGTGAAGATATACAAAAAATCCTAAAGGCAAGGTCCTTGGTGGCTGGACGAGGGACTTTCATTGCAGGAATAGTTTCGCTCAGCGAAAATATAAAAACAGTATATTCTTTTCAGAATGATATTAAGGTTCCGAAGGGTGCGAACAATATTATTTTAGACGATGTGGTAGGAGAGTTTGTTGAAAATATTCTGAGGGATAATTGGAGTAACTCTGAAGAGCAAAGAAAGCTGATGCTTGAATATCCTGTCTCGGCACTAGCAATACGCCAAAAAAAAACGCTGCCTGAGCTGGACGGGGAGAGTTTTTTAAAAAAAAAAATTAGATATATTTATCAACGATTGACGGATTATTTAGTGTGAAGAAAGTGCTTGTCACTCGCATCACCAGCCACGGTTGTTCTTACCTTGTCGAGTTCCTGCTTACTCACGGGTGCAAAGTGCACTGACAACGGCTCAGCCGCAGCCTGCTTGATAGGCCTATTCTGATTAGCAAACATTGTTATCACCTGCTCCTATGCTCAGATATGAGCGCATACGGCGCGTCGATGAAACATAAGCGGCGGCGGCCTCGTTTGGATACGCCCGCATAAAGCGGGTTTTGTTGGCTCGTGTGTAAGGCTCTGATGAATACCGTGCTTGCAAGCGTTACCCAATACCGGTGTATCCGGTTCTCTCAAATTTCCGTCCACAAATAATTTATGGATAGAAATTTGAGGTTTCGAGCATTAGCGTGTAAGCGTCCTGCTCTACGATCTAGTGCATGAGCTCAAGGTGGTCTAGCGAACGTATACGGGAAAACCCCGGGCCGTTATCCTAACCGCCCGTTGAATCCAAATGATACATTTGGAATATAAATTTACGTGACGAGGCGGAGATGGCAACTTTATCGGCAACTTATGTATATGAAACCACATACGACATGTGGGACACCGGGGATATCTACGTTTATTTCGGTGCCACTCCCCTTGTCGACCCGACTACGACTCTGACAGAAACGAGTGAGGCGACTCCCGAGTTCGACCCCAATCCAGGCGATGACCTAATGTGGGGGGAAACTGCTGTGAAGTACGTTGGGTATCATTGGGCTGACGCGCTTTTTCAAGACCCTGCGACCGGTAAATATTACGTACTCTCCAGCGAGCAATACGGTGATGCAGAAACCTTTGTTGTATGGGAAAAGCAGTACACCGATGACCCGCTGCCGCCCGGGTGTTTTGTCAAAGGCTCGTTGATCGAAACCTCCAAGGGCGCCTCGCCGATTGAGAATCTGCGACCAGGCGATAAAGTGAAATGCTTATCGGGCTGGCGTGAAGTGAAATGGCTTGGTTGGCGCACCTTTGGCGCTGCTGCATTTCGTACTGACAAGTATCGCGCTGCGCACTGCCCCGTTACGATCAAAGCGCATGCCGTAGACGAGAATGTGCCGACACATGACATTCGAGTCTCCCCATGGCACCATCTATTCGTTAGTGGCCTGCTCATACGTGCGATGGACTTGCTTAATGGCAGCAGTATCGTCCAAGACCTGACAGTCCGAGAGATATCCTACTTTCACGTGGAACTCGATCAATTCGATGTCATGACCGCGCATGGCATCTACTCGGAATCTTGGGCTGACGGCGGGAATCGTGACTTTTTTCAGAACGTTGACGTGCCGACGCTGTGCCCGGAAGACCAGATGCGTCGGCGCGCCTCCCGCCCCGGCTTTGATCACTTGGTAATACGAGGTGGTAAAAAATTAGCAGCAATCCGCGCTCGCATTGCTAAGCGTGCTGACAACTTTTTTTCAAAAAAAAGTCCATCTGAAAAAGTAGCCTAATCGTGAGGGTGCTCAGCGTGATCCAATTGTTCTGGCGTATCTCCGAAACCTAGCATCTGCTTCTTGCTCAAGCGTTTCGATCCACACAGCCTAGCGCCCGTCTCGGATCAGCAAGCCGTTGGTGGGATCTCTGACCGGCAATGCTCCTAGCTAACCTAAGATCAAGCTCGTGGATGGATAACCGTCTTCTGATCATCTTGGGACGATCGCCAGCAAACGCCGGCCAGCGTCTAGATACACATCGTCTCAGAAGAAGAAAAGGCGACCATTACCTAATTATTTACAACTGCTAGCTGTATGCCTTGCTTGGGAGACTCTAGGTAACGTCATAAACATTCGGAGTTTCGGCTTTAGCCCAGCCGCAAGTGCGGTCACGAACACTACCCCGTTCACCCAAGCAATCACGCACGCCAAAGGCCAGCCTATCATCATTGAGTCCGATGAGGACTACGAGATGAATCAGCTTTCGATCCAAGATTTAACGAACGACGTAAATCTCCATTTCAAGGGCCCCGGCTATGTCAAGAAGTTGATTGGCAACGGCAGTGTTTCAGCGCCTATGCGCATACGTACGGGATTTAGAGCGTGACGGCCATCATCGACACAACAACGTCCATTAACAATGTGGTCGAGGAAGTGACGCGTCTGACTGTGGCGGACACTGGCGGGTATTCTGCAGGAGACACAATCAACCGGCCCGCCGGCTCGATGAACTGCTGCCGCATAACTGGCAGCCGTATAGACAACGACGCCCGCTTACGCGGGCGTGTCAATATGGGATGGCCGGACGCTTACCGCGGGACTGCAGTAAGTCGGTACCATTTGGGGTTTCGCAAGCCGTAGAGGGGTGAATTGAGCCGCGCGACATCGCGCTGTGGGGGTGAATCACTTGCCAGTTCATGATGCCCGAGCCGCTCATGTTCAATCGTCCAACAGCGCAACAAATTGGGATTGATGCCGTGGTCCAGGGCAATCGCCGTTAGCGACACGCCGGGCTGTGGGCAACTGGCGACTAACTCTGCCTTGAACTCAGCGCTATGCGTACGCCGACGTCGGCGCCCAGACTGCTCTAGTGAATCCATAGTATGTACGTGCCCACTAACTTAATGGACACGTATAGTCTTACGGACTGCGGGCTATCTCAAGGTGGGTTCGCCAGACGCTTACGGCTATCTGGTGCAGACGCATGATCCACCTCCGAGCAACTTGATTATCTGGAGAGGCATGGGTCGGCTTAGCGATTTGCTATTGGGCGCGGAGCTCGTCAAGAATTGTGGGTAATTGCAAGCTGCGGAACACACATTGAGGTAGTTGGCAACCGGTAAAAACAGGGAAACCCCAATCTCCAGTTGAACCTGCGTGGTCATTGGTGGCGTCACTATGGTACCTGTGCGACATCGCCTTCAAAATTAAGGACTGTTGCTCCAGCGAGGGTCGACCATCACGGTACAGCTTGAGCCACGGTCTAACTTTGGTTGTGGCGTATAGACCAGGCTCCAGTGCTAAATGTGTGACCGACATTCCGGACTTCAGTGAGACTTGAACGACCTCACGCTTGAACGCAATGGGATGATCATGGAATTTACGCCGCCTGTCGGTCCCATCAATTTTATGTCCACAAAATCGTTTTATGGGCAGAAAGTTGTGGGTACCCGGAGGAACAAGTTCTCCGGCGATCCACGGGAAGCGCTAGATGCTATGGGCCGGATGCTTACTTACAAGGTGTAATTTGGCCGCGTATGCATCTGGCAAGTTCTAACCGCTCAAAGCCACGCTGTACGACTTCCACGAGGGCCGTGTTGATGAGTTTTCTTACCAGATTCTGAGAGGATTGCAACGTAAATTGGCCGTCGACGGATTACTCTGGCTATAAAGCATCATTCCCTCAGGGAATAACTGAAATTGGGTGTATGGCGCAACATCAAGAGATCAAGTTGACGTATAAAGTGCGAAGTGTACTCCATCGTGTAACCATAATGTGGTAAGTTTGCGCTGCAGTATAGACAAGCTGTCTATCGTGTCCTCATCGAGGAAATTTTGGAGCATATATGTCTAAAAGAGCGTTATTAACGGGAGTGACTGGTCAGGACGGCTCCTACCTAGCCGAGTTCTTGCTTGATAAGGGATATGAAGTGCATGGCATCAAGCGCCGCGCTTCCTCTTTTAATACACAAAGAGTCGATCATATTTTCCAAGATCCTCATGAAAAAAATCCCAGATTTTTTTTACACTATGGAGATCTCAGCGACTCATCAAATCTGACGCGCATAATCGGTGACGTTAAACCTGATGAAATATATAACCTCGGTGCCCAATCTCATGTTGCGGTAAGTTTTGAGGCACCTGAATATACGGCCGATGTTGATGCTATGGGCACGCTACGTATATTAGAGGCCATACGGCTGCTAGGTTTTGAAAAAAACACTCGTTTCTATCAAGCGTCAACATCAGAATTGTACGGTTTAGTGCAAGAAATTCCCCAAAAAGAAACCACTCCATTTTATCCTCGATCACCATATGCCGTAGCAAAATTATATGCTTATTGGATTACGGTGAATTACCGTGAGGCATATGGTATGTATGCATGCAATGGTATTCTTTTTAATCACGAGTCCCCTAGACGTGGTGAAACGTTCGTTACAAGAAAAATAACACGTGGATTGGCAAATATAGGCCAAGGGATCGAGCATTGTTTGTACATGGGAAACTTAGGGGCATTACGGGATTGGGGGCATGCAAGAGATTATGTGCGTATGCAATGGTTGATGTTGCAGCAAGATACGCCTGATGACTATGTAATTGCGACTGGCGTGCAACACTCGGTACGTGATTTTATTCAATGGTCAGCAGAGGAGTTAGGTCTGCAATTGAGGTTTGAGGGTGACGGCGTAGACGAGATAGGCGTGGTGGAGTCTATTACTGGTGATTCAGCGCCTGCGTTGAAAGTTGGTGACGTTGTTGTGCGTGTGGACAAGCGGTATTTTCGCCCTGCGGAGGTTGAGACCCTGCTAGGTGATCCAAGCAAGGCCAAAAACCAACTAGGCTGGACTCCAGAAATATCGGTTCGAGATATGTGTAAAGAAATGGTGATGAACGATCTCGAGCAAGCAAAACAACACGCATTACTTAAGAAACATGGTTTTGATGTGCATATTGGTGTTGAGCGCTAATACGAACAGGCTTGGAAAATGAAAATATTGCTAACGGGCAGTACTGGCATGGTTGGGCGTAATCTGCTTGAACATCCACATGCTGTCAAATTTCAATGGTTGACCCCGTCTCATGCGGAACTTGATTTATCCGTCTTTTCATCGGTGTCTGATTACATTGGAGTGGAGCGACCCGATGCGATCGTGCATGCTGCCGGTAAGGTCGGTGGAATTCATGCAAATATGCGTGAGCCTGTACGCTTTCTTATAGATAACCTAGATATGGGGCGTAATGTATTGCTCGCCGCGGCGCAACATTCCATACCTCGTCTAATCAATTTGGCGAGTTCTTGTATCTATCCACGGAATCGCCAAGATGCTCTTCGCGAAGAGGATATTCTGACAGGAGAGTTAGAGCCCACAAACGAGGGCTATGCTCTAGCAAAGATTGCCGTTGCGCGACTTGCTGAGTATATTTCTCGAGAACGCCCTGAACTTTGTTATCGTTCCCTTATCCCTTGCAATTTGTATGGAAGGTACGACAATTTTGATCCTATCAGATCACATCTAATCCCCGCAATCATACATAAAACGCATCAGGCTAAGGTACAGGGAATAGACGAGATAGAAATATGGGGAGATGGTTTAGCCCGACGCGAGTTTCTATACGCGCAAGATCTCGCAGGTGCAGTGTTAGCCGCAGTCGAGAATGCCGATAGTCTACCGAATATGCTGAATATTGGCCTGGGTGTAGATTATACGATCAATGAATACTATCAGGCAGCTGCTGAAGTCATTGGCTTTACCGGTTCTTTTAGGCATGATCTCACTAAACCAGTTGGCATGAGCAAGAAACTCACAAGTATTGAAAAGGCAAAAAATTGGGGCTGGCTTCCTACCACTACACTTAAAACAGGATTGGAAGCCACATACGAATTCTATATTAAGGAGATCGGAAAAAATGGATAATCGTTACCCTCTGGCGACTACCACTTGGGATGATGCTGAATATGCTGCAATTCAGCGGGTCGTTAAATCTGGCATGTTTACTATGGGCAAGGAGGTCCAAGAGTTTGAGCAGCGGTTTGCTAACTTCGTGGGAAGTAGATATGCGGTGATGGTCAATTCAGGATCATCTGCCAATTTGTTGATGATTGCAGCAATGTTCTTCAAGAAGGACTCGCCTTTAAAACGAGGCGATGAGGTGATTGTTCCCGCAGTATCTTGGAGCACAACTTATTACCCGCTTCAGCAATATGGTTTGAAAGTAAAATTCGTGGACGTTGATAAGGCCACTCTGAATTTTAACTTGACCGATTTACGTGAGGCGGTTAACGAGAACACGCGAGCTATTCTTGCAGTAAACCTATTGGGTAATCCAAATGATTTTTCGGCTATTAAGGAAATTATAGGTGACCGAAATATCGTTCTGCTCGAAGATAATTGTGAATCGCTAGGCGCGACTTTTGGCGGCAAACAAGCCGGCACGTTTGGATTGATGGGTACATTTAGTAGTTTCTTTAGCCATCACATTGCGACAATGGAGGGCGGAGTACTGGTCACTGATGATGACGAGCTATACCATATCTCGCTATGTCTTCGCGCCCATGGATGGACTCGAAATTTGCCGAAGAATAATTTGGTATGCGGAACGAAGAGCGACAATGCTTTCGAAGAGTCATTCCGTTTTGTACTGCCGGGATATAACTTTCGCCCGCTTGAGATGAGCGGTGCTATTGGGATAGAGCAATTACAAAAATTGCCGAACATTATTACCGGCCGTAGAAAGAATGCTGAAAAATTTCAGGTACTTTTTAAAAATCACCCATGGCTCGATATACAGGAAGAGGTAGGCGAAAGCAGTTGGTTTGGTTTCGCACTAGTTATAAAGCCTGACGCAACTATTAATCGTTTAGAGCTAATGCAAAAATTGGGGAATGCGCACATAGATGTTCGCCCTATCGTAGCTGGCAACTTCGCTAAAAATGAAGTTCTACGGTGGTTTGACTATACAACGGTGGGAAATCTTGAGGCAGCTAGCTATATAGATGAGAAAGGTTTTTTTATCGGTAATCATCACTACGATGTATCCAAAGAGCTCGAGTACGTGAGAAGTTTATGCGACTGAGTTGAGAAATAAGTATGCTAGGGGTGTGATGTGTATTTAAGTGACGACCATTTTCAGCACGTGATTTCTTCTGCACCCCTTATATCTATCGACCTAATCGTTGAACAAAATGGCGAGAAGATTTTGTTGGGTAAACGAATTAATCGTCCTGCCAAAGGATATTGGTTTGTGCCTGGTGGTCGGGTTCAAAAAAATGAACGATTAGATGACGCTTTTTTTAGGATTACTAGAGCGGAATTGGGTATTTCTTACGAGCGTGGCAACGCCACTTTCTTAGGAGTATTCGAACATTTTTATTCCGACAGCATGTTTAGTGATTTCGTTGACACTCATTATTTGGCGCTTGCATATCGTTTTTCGATGGATGCAATTCGAGAGTTGCCATTGACTCAACACGAACATTTTTCGTGGTGGTCTATAGTAGATATATGCGAGTCTGATTCCGTTCACCCTAATACTCAAACGTATGGTCGTTTCCTTCTATAGTCCAATGGTCACTCTAAATATCAATGAGGACTTATAATATGCTCTGCCCAGTAATTATTGCGGGAGGAGCTGGCACAAGACTCTGGCCGGCTTCTAGGCAACAGTATCCTAAGCAGTTTTTGAACCTGGAGGGTTCATCAACAATGCTTCAGGCTACGCTAGGGCGATTGAAGGGCTTGAGTACCATAAGGCCGACTGTCATTTGCAATGAACAGCATCGTTTTTTGGTTGCAGAGCAACTGCGAGTCCTCGGTATTTCAAATCCGCATATTCTTCTGGAGCCAGAGGGGCGCAATACCGCTCCTGCTATCGCTCTCGCGGCTTTAGAAGCTAGGATGAACGGCGATGATCCACTGCTCTTGGTGCTAGCTGCTGACCATTTGATCCGGGATATTGGTGCATTTCATGCTGCCATAAACACCGCTATTCCCATCGCTGAAGCCGGAAGATTGGTCACATTTGGAATTGTTCCTGAACGAGCTGAAACTGGATATGGCTACATACAGCGCGGTGAGGAGTTGGAATGTGGTGGATTTGGAATTTCTCGTTTTTTTGAGAAACCGAGTAAAGAGATTGCCGAAGAGTATTTAGAGAGTGGGGACTATTTTTGGAATAGCGGAATGTTCATGTTCAGAGCAGGCCGTTATCTCGAGGAGTTGGAGAAATATTGTCCTGAGGTACTACAGGCCTGCCAGGCCGCGCTTTCCACCCCTAGTTTAGATTCTGATTTTATCCGAATTACTGAAACTGATTTTTTGGCGAGCCCGAATATTTCTATCGATTATGCAGTTATGGAGCACACTACTAATGGTGCCGTTGTCCCATTGTCGGCAGGTTGGAGCGATATCGGCTCGTGGCAAACTCTATGGCAAGTCAGTGAGAAAGATAGCAATGATAATGTCCTAATGGGAGATGTAATCGCACTGAAATCCAAGAATAATTTGATTCGAGCAGAAGATCGCTTGGTGTCAGTATTGGGTGTAGATGGCTTAGTGGTAGTTGAAACTAAAGATGCTGTTTTAGTAACAACTTTGGAGCATGCACAGAATATAAAAGAAGTAGTAGCTGAAATAAAAAATAAAAATCGTTCTGAACATCTGCTTCATCGTGAAGTATACAGACCGTGGGGATCATACGACTCTATTAGCAATGGAGATCGATACCAAGTTAAAAAAATTACTGTAAAACCGGGCGCGAAACTTTCCGTTCAAATGCATCACCACCGCGCCGAACATTGGGTGGTTGTAAGTGGCACAGCAAAGGTAACAAAAGGGGAGAATACGTATTTGGTCAGCGAAAATCAGTCGACATATATTTCGATTGGCGAAGTGCATGCATTGGAGAACCCGGGCAAGATTCCGTTGCATCTTATCGAAATTCAATCTGGTACGTATTTGGCTGAAGACGATATCGTTCGATTCGAAGATAAATATGGGCGTGTGTAGATACTTTATCCAAATTTAATTGGAATTTTTATGTGCGTCATATATAGATCATCAACCCAGCAACATTGATTATAGCTATAGATGACATTTTGATTACAAGACAAAGAAAAAAGCTCGCTTGTTTGCGAGCCTTATGATGTTTTTAGCACCTACCAAAAAAATGGGAACATCACGATCAAGGACTACGAGAATTCTACTTCTATACCGTATTTTTCTGCCGAAAACGTTGAGTTAGTGCATACCAGCGAGATGTGGCTGTTGATTTTTTTTCAGGCTGGCTCAATGTAGCTTCAATCAGTTCTCTTAGTTTTTCATGTTCCGCGAGAACTGCTTGGCTTAATTGTTTTGCAATGAAACATTCCTCTTCATTGCGGTCATGACTAAGAAAGTACTTTTTATGCTTGACGCGTGCTTTCTTCGTAGCGCTACCTCGACGGCTTTTCCCGACGAAAAATTCCTCGAGCGATTTGGTCGCGTAATGATTGATGCGCGCGCCGCTCCAGACGATCTCGCTACTTAACCCCTTGCCATGTTTAGGATGTGGCGTGATATCGGCACCCGTGGCGTCCACGTATCGTCCTTCGGACAAATACACGAAATGGGGATTGGCAAATTTCACCCCCCGTTCGGGGCGTAGCATCGTCTTGATGTGGAAATTGACTCCAAAACTTTGCTTTGCCCGCTTGGTAAAGCGTTCAATGACTAGCCCATCCTCGGCAAACAGTGCACCGCCGGATCCAAAGTTTGCCCAGTTCAACCCCACGGCACTAACATCCGGGCTGACAAACAGTTGATCGATCAACGGGAGTAGGGATGTGCTGCCATCCATCGGTAGCAAATATTCATCTGCATCAATGAACGCTAGGACATCGCATTTCCCGCATGCATACGCTAGCAGCGCTGCGTACGCGGGCATTTGGGCATTGCCGGCCTCGGGGGTCGGAAAGCGCATCCGATGCACGATGCCATGTTCGGCGAGCGCTTCCAGTATTTCACTCGTGCCGTCGCTACTATCGTTATCGGCAATAAAGAAACTCTGTACGCCGATAACGCGGTGAAAGGCAATCCATTCCAGCAAAGAGTCGGCCTCGTTTTTAACGATGGCCGCGATACTTAATTTCAAGGACACTCGCAATCTTTTTTATTGTTGGACAGCAAACGAGTATAGCTCGATCAGATATCTTGCTGGACCGACGGAGGGGCGAAGCGTTGTAACCAATGCTGAGTCGAGACGTCATGAGATGCCGCCGATACAGCCTTGCCTTCGGCCATATTTTGCCAATCTTTGCGTATTTGCGACGTGAGTGTTTTACCTAGCTCTACGCCCCATTGGTCAAACGGATTAATGCCCCAGATCAATGCCTGGACGAAGACTTTATGCTCATACAAGGCAATCAAGGAACCCAGGGTATAGGGGCTGAGGCGGGGCAATACAATCAGGTTGGACGGGCGGCCACCTTCGTAGACTTTGTGCTTGGCCAGCCATTCCGCGTATTCACGGTCGCTGGTTTTGCCGATCTCGCTCAGGACTTCGTCGTACGATTTGCCGCGCAGCAAGGCCTCGCGTTGCGCCAGGCAATTGGCGACCAATTGCTGATGGTGATCAGGCCAGCGGTGATCGGCCTGCTGGCAGACGATGAAGTCGACCGCGGCGCCGTCGCCCTGGTGCAGCCATTGGAAAAAGGTGTGCTGGGCATCGGTACCGGGCATGCCCCAGACGGCGGGGCCGGTGGGTACGCCGACCGGTTCGCCGGCCAGGGTGACGGACTTGCCCAGGGATTCCATTTCCAGCTGCTGCAGGTAGGGCACCAAGTGGAACAGTCGTGAATCGTAGACCGAGACATTCAGCGAGCTGAACCCGAGTACGCTGCGGTTGGCGACACCGGCCAGGGCCAGCTGTACCGGGGCGTTGCGATGAATAGGCGCTGTACGGAAATGCTCGTCCATCGAGTGGGCGCCGGCCAGCATGCCGGCCATGACGTCGGTGCCGACGGTTAGCGCCGTGGATACGCAGACTGACGACCAAAACGAGAACCGACCGCCGACCCAGTCCCAAAACGGAAAGATCTGGTCTTTGGGGACGCCGAATTTACGCGCGATCGCGGGGCGGGCGGTGACGGCGACGAGCTGGCGTTCCGGGTACTTGACCCCGGCGGCGCGCAGCCATTCCAGGGCGCGCTGGGCATTTTCCAGGGTTTCCGCGGTGGTGAATGATTTCGACGCGATTACCACGACGGTTTCGTGGGGATTTAGCCCGGACAGGCCGCCCTCGATGGCGTGGCCGTCGATGTTGGCGACAAAGCGAATGTCGCGCCAGGTGCCGGTATAGCCGAACGCGGCCACTGTCAGACGCAAGCCCCAGTCGCTGCCGCCGATACCGATATGCAGCACGTGGCGCCAGCGGCGCTCGCTATCAGCGCGTTGCACGAATTGCAGCAGCCGGGTGCGCTCGTGGGCGACCTCGGGGGTGGGCGACGGCTCGCGCAGCATGGTGTGCCAGGCGGCGCGGTCTTCGGTGTGATTGACGATGCCACCCTCTAGCAGGTCGCGGCGCATTTGCTTGAAATTGCGCACACGCAGCAGGGCGTGTGAGGCCTCGGTAAAGGCGTCTGAATGCGGTTGGGCACTCAGGTCGATGCTCATGCCCGCCGCCTCGATGACGCGCAGCGTGCCGCCTTTGCGGTCTGCGGTTTCGGCCGCGTCCTTAAACTGCTGCCATTCGGGTAGCGCGGACAGGGCGGGTACGTCGTTCACAGGTACTGCGGCCGGGCGTGTGGCTGAGTCTTTCATTGTGTGCGCAATCGGGGCGGGTAATTAATAAGTTGAACTGATTAACGCGGATGTCGCGTTAAAGCCGGCGTAGCCATGGGCTACATAGCACTTGGAACCATACGCTCTTTCTCTGGGAGTAATGTAACGGGTCTTTATCGTTTTGTGATCACGATATTCACGGTGCCGCTTGATATATAGCAATAATGCGCAAACTTCACAGAGAGAATAGCCGACGGAATATTGCGATGCAACATATAAGCTAATTGCGCTGGTACGGTTGGTAACAGATGCGCGCCCAACTGCCGGATGAGCAGGGCGTTGTGCTGCCCGAGGCACCAGGGTGGCTGGTACAATCATCGGCTTTTGGTGTCGACGTTTTGGCCTCGTCTAGCGGATACGAATGATAGCTGATTCCCAGCGCAGAATATTATTTTTGCAGGGCCCTCCGTCGACGTTTTGGCGCCAGCTCTGTGATCAGTTCGAGGCAGCGGGCGCCACGACGCGCCGCATCAATTTTTCGATGGGCGATTGGGTTTATTGGCGCAAACCCGGCGCCGATAATTATCGCGGTCGCTTCAGTAAATGGGGCGCGTATTTACGGAAATATCTGGTTGAACATCAGATTACCGATATTTTGTATTACGCGGATCGTTTGCCATACCACGCCGTCGCGCGTGAGTTGGGCGCCGCCCTGGGGATACGTACCTACGCGGTCGAATTTGGTTATTTACGTCCGGATTGGCTGACGCTGGAGCGCGGAGCGATGGGTGCGTTGTCGCATTTTCCCAGCGACCCAGAGGTGATTCGGCAGATTGCGCGCCAGGTGCGTACCTTTTCGCAGCCCAAAGAGCATTTTACGCACCGGTTTGCACAGGAAGCCACGAACGAGGTGGTTTATAACCTGCTGACGTCGTTGGTGCCGTATGGGTATCCGCTGTATCGCGCGGATAAATATTATCACCCGATTATTGATTATTTAAGCTGGCTGCCCAGTGCGTTGCGCAAGATGTTTACGGAACGCGCACGCACGATTGCGGCGACACGTCTCCGTACGGAACGCAAGCGTTATTGGATGCTGGCGCTGCAGATCCAGGCGGATTATCAGCTGCGGGTGAATTCCAGCTATCGGCGTCAGGCCGATATGATCGCCGAGGTGATCGCGTCGTTTGCGCAGCATGCGCATCCGGATGGGCATTTGATCGTAAAGTTGCATCCCCTGGACAATGGCGTCGAGTGCTGGGAAAGGCGGGTCAAGCGTCTGGCCAAGCAGCACGGTGTTGAAAAACGTGTGCTGGCGGTGAGTAATTGCGATCTGAAGCGCACGATACGGCGTAGTCGCGGGGTGATCACGATTAACTCGACGGTCGGTCTGCATAGTTTGCGGGCGGGCACCCCGGTCAAGGTCTTGGGCATGGCGGTGTATGACATCGTCGGCCTGACGCATCAAGGGTCGTTGGATACGTTTTGGGTCAAGCCTCAGCGCGTCGATAAAACCCTGCGTAACGCGTTGGTCAGTGCGTTGGCGGCGACGATCCAGGTGCACGGATCGTTTTATCACCCAGAGGGGCGAGAGTATGCCTGCCGCGAGATTGTGCGACGGGTGATGAATGATCAGGTGAACGAGCCGGGCGGATTTGTGGATCCGCCCCCGCGTCTGGCACAGGCGCTGGAGCGCAATGTGCCGATTTTCAAGTCGCTGGAGGGCAGTGGGGTGACGCCGGGCGGTCAATGACCCGGCGGGTGATCCGGCGGACTATTTTGGGCCGGGCATGAGCTCGTTCAGGCTCTTTACGGCGTGGCTGAGCTGCTCTTCGGTGTGCAGGCACGAGATGAAGAACCGCAGGCGGGCCGATTGTTCGGCCACGGCGGGGTACAGAATCGGCTGCACGTTGATGCCGCGTTCGAATAGCGCCGCCGAGAGGCGTGCCGCCTTGAGTGAGCTGGCGGTAATGGCCGGTACCACGGCCAGGCCGGTGCTGGTGCCCGTATCGATGCCGGCGGCCTGGGCCGTCTCTAGAAAATAGCGACCGCGGGCCTGCAGGGTGGCGACACGCTCGGGCAGCTCTTGCATGCGGCGCAGGGCGGCCAGCGAGGCGGCGGCGACGCTGGGGGGCATGCCGACGCTATACAGAAAGCCGGGGGCCAGGAATTTCAGGTGTTCGATCAGGGCGGTCTCGCCGGCGATGTACCCACCGCAACCCGCGAGGGTTTTGCTGAGGGTGCCCATCCAGATGTCGACGTCTTTGCCCGACAAACCGAAGTGCTCGCGGATGCCATAGCCGCGTTTGCCCATGACGCCTAGCGAGTGGGCTTCGTCGACCATCAGAAAGGCTTTGTGGCGGCGCTTGATCTCGATAAAGCGTGGCAGGTCGGGATAGTCACCGTCCATGCTGTAGATGCCCTCCAGCACGATGAGCACGCGTTCGAACTGGTGGCGTTGTTCGTTCAGGATGGCGTCTAGCGCGGCACTGTCGTTGTGCGGAAACGGCAGGCGTCGCGCGCCGGATAGCTGGGCGCCTTGCAGGATGCTGTTGTGGATGAACTCGTCGTGCAGGATCAGGTCGCGCGGGCCAAACAGATAACCAATGGTGGAGACGTTCGTCGCGTGGCCGCTGACGAAGCTGATGGCGTCGTCGGTCTCGTACAGGTCGGCCAGCGCGCGTTCCAGTTCGCGATGGATGGGGCGCTCGCCCGAGACTAGACGGCTGGCGGACACCGAGGTGCCGTAGCGTTCCATGGCCTGCCGGGCGGCGGCCTGTACGACGGGGTCGCCGGACATGCCCAGGTAGTTGTAGCTGGCGTAGTTGGCGTAGAGCTTGCCGCCGATGCGCGTGTCTGCCCCGGCGGTGCCTTCGTGCATTTTGAAGAACGGGCTGCGCACGCCCATGCGGGCGGCGCCTTCGTTCATGATCTGCAGTTGCCGATAGCCGGGGTGCTGGTCAAACCGGTAAAACGCCTCTGGAATGGCGCTTTTACGCGTGGACGACTGGAACATCGTGCGTGACGAGGGTTCCTGGCCGGCTTGGCGCAATTTGCGCTCCAGGGCCTGTTGGATCAGCTTGTCTTTGATGCTGGCCGACAGGCCCGGTAGACCTTTTTTGGTAATGCTCACAGCGTCCCGTCTAGTGAATCATGCGTTTGGCGTTGATATTGCCGGATTTTAGATCATCGGCAAATTTTGCCATTGCTTCGGCCGGAATTTCGTCGGTGTGTTGCGAGACGACTTGTTCGACTTGGGCCAGCATGGTGTCGGATTCACTATGGTCACTGTCGCCACGCAACAGCAGGATGAGGCGATCCGCCAGCTTGGACAGGGTGGGGCTCTCGTTCAGGGCCATGACGGGCAGGCGGATGCCGAAACGGCTTTCCAGGGCGACGACGAGCTCGACACCCATCAGCGAGTCCAGGCCCATGTCGTAGACGGAGACGTCCGGGTTGATCTTGTCGCCGGGCACGCGCAGGATCTCGCTGACTTCGTTGCGCAACATGTCGACAAAGACGGGATGCAGGGCCTCGTCGTCCAGGGTGGCGAGCAGGTGGGCGATGTCGCCGGTGTCACCGTCGTCGTCGCCGTTGTCGCTGCTGCGGCGGGCCAGGAGACTGAATTTGGGCGTGGCGGCGGTGGGCAGAAAACGCCGTAAGGCGCGCCAATCCAGTTCCAGTACGCCCAGGCCGCTGACGTCGGCGAGCAGCATGTCTTCGAGCGCCTGCAGGGCGGCCTCGGAGGCGAGTGCGGCGCCGCCCATGCGGCTTTGCAGGGCATCCTTGATTTTTTTGTTGCGGGCAAGGAAACCGACATCGTCGATCGCGCCCCAGCGCGCGCAGGTCGCAGTCAGGCCCTGAGCGCGGCGACGGCGCGCCAGGCCCTCGAGCCACATGTTGGCAGCGACGTAATTAGCCTGGCCAGGGTTGCCGAATAGGGTGGTGCCGGACGAATACATGATGAAGAAGTCCAGCACCTGGCCTTGGGCCTGGGTCGCGGCGTCCAGGTTCGAGGCGCCCAGGACTTTGGGCGCCAGGACGCGTTGGATCTGCTCGGCGGTGGCGCTGCGGATCAGGCCGTCCTCGATGACCATGGCGGCGTGCACGATACCTTTGAGAGGCGGCATCGTGTCGTGGATGTGTTGCAAGAGGGTGTTGACGGCCTGGCTGTCGGTGACATCGCAGGCGGTGGCGTGCACGGTGACGCCGCGTGCCTCGAGTTCGGCGATGGCCTGTTGCGCGGGTTCGGCGGTCGGGCCGCTGCGGCTGACCAGGACCAGATGGCGCGCGCCCTTGTCGGCGAGCCATTGCGCGGTGCGCAGGCCAAAGCCGCTCAGGCCACCGGTGACGAGATAGGTGGCTTGTTCGGGCAGGGTCAGGGGCGTGGGTGTCGCGGTGACGTGACGCACGGCTTGCGTATGACGAATGCCATTGCGATACGTGATGACGATTTTGCCGATCTGGCGTGCCTGCTGCATGAAGCGGAAGGCATCGATGATGTCGTTGGCGTCGAATTCCTGATACGGCAGGGGACGCAGTACGCCTTGTTCGAACAACGCCATCATTTCACCGAACAGGCGGCGGGTGAGGGTGGGGCGTTCGCGCATGAGCTGATCTGCATCAATACCAAAATAGCTGATGTTGTTGCGGAACGGGCGCAGGCCGATGCGGGTGTTTTCGTAGAAGTCGCGTTTGCCGAGTTCGAGGAATCGCCCAAAGGGCTTCAACACGCGCAGGTTGCGGTTGATGGCTTCGCCGGCGAGCGAGTTCAGCACGATGTCCACGCCCTGGCCATGGGTGTCGGCGAGGATTTCGTCGGCGTAGGCGAGCGAGCGCGAGTCGTAGATGTGTTGTACGCCTAGCAGGCGCAGGAAGTCGCGCTTTTCGTCGGAGCCGGCGGTGGCGTAGATGTCGGCGCCACGCGATTGCGCGAATTGAATCGCGGCAATACCCACGCCGCCCGCGGCGCCGTGGATCAGCACTTTTTCGCCTTCTTCGAGTTGCGCGAGATGATGCAACGCGTAGTACACGGTGAAGAAGGTGCTGGGGATGGTCGCGGCGGCTTCGAAGGAAATGTCGTTCGGGATGTGCGCGATCGCGTTTGATTGGGTCAGCACGCGGTTCGAGAAGCTGGCCGGTCCAAAGCCGACGACGGCGTCACCGGGTTGGTAGTCGCCCGCGGCGCTCGTACCCACGCGCAGCACGGTGCCGGCGAATTCCAGACCCAGGGTGGGGCCGGAGAAGCCGTTTTCGATGGCTTCGTCGGACAACAGGCCCAGGGCGTACATGACGTCGCGGAAGTTCAGGCCGGTCGCGTGGACCTCGACTTCGAGTTCGTCGTCGGCGAGTTCATTGGCGGGGCCACGTTCCCAACGCAGGTTGCGCAACTGGCCCGGGAATTCAAAGCCCAGGCTGATGTGGTCGGCGCTGTGCTCGGGCGCCTGGACGCTGACGGGACGTGGCTGGATGTGCAGGCGTGGCGCGTAGCGCTCGCCTCGTGCGGTGAGTGCGGCCTCTTGTTCGGCATCGGGCCAACGCAGTTCGCGTTCCAGGGCGTCGAGCACGGGGTCGCTGAAGTCAGTGTTGGGCAGATCGAGCAGGCGCACGCCAAACTGGGCGGCCTCGTTCATCAGGGTGCGGCCGTAGCCCCACAACGCGGTGTCGTTCAGGCTAAAGGGCTCGGCATCCGGGGTGGCCAGGTGCTGGGCGGCGCCGATGGTCAACAGCCACAAGGTGGCCTTGCTGCTGTGATGTTCCAGGGTCTGGGCGGCCGCGGCGGTCAGGGCGCAACGGCGCACCTGGGTTTGCAGGGCGGCGTCGTTGGTCTGGGCGGCGGGCGCTTGGGCCAAGCCATCGAGATGGATGATGCCATCCAGTTTGGCCAGATGTTGCTTGGCCTGGGCGTACACCGCTTCAAAGTCGGCGGGATCCGCGTCGTACTGGATCAGTGTGCGATGACCGGCGGCGTTCAGACGAGTGGACACGGCCTGCGCCAGGACGCGATCGGCGTTTTGCGAGCCGGCCAAGAGCAGCCAGCCCGGTGGGATGGCCTGTGCGTCAACGGGCGAATGGGTCGCCCGGGTGGCGGTGTTCGCGGTGGCGTTGACGGCGCCGTTCTTGGCTCCGTTTGCCGAGGCATTGACGGCTGCATGAGGGGTGGCGTTGACTGTCGTGACGCTCGCGGCGATATTCGCGGCGGCGTTGGCTTGCGCGGCCTGCACCGCCCGCGTGGTGGCGAGCGTCGAGGCGGGTGCGGCGGCAACGGCGCTGAGCAGGTACGGACCGGTGAGGCTGTTGGGGACGAATTCCTGGATGGGGCCGCAGGTGCAGCCCTGTTGGGTCAGCAGGTCTTGCCATGTGCGAGCGGAATACTGGCTCGACGCTCGCGGATTTTCGCCGTCGGCCGGGATCCACCAGTTGGGGTTGCCACCGGCGACAAAGTCCAGCCAGGCCACGGGATGGTGGCCGAGCAACAGTAGCGTGCCACCTGTTTTCAGGTGGGCGCGGGCATATTCCAGCGCGCGCAACGTGTCATCGGGACTGTCGGCGTCGGCGTGCAGGATGATCAGATCATGGTCGGCGAGGTCGGTCTCGTCGCCAATCAGGCCGTGCGAGGCGTCGGGATGGCTGTCCAGCAGGCGTTGGGCGTGTTCCAGCGCCTGCGGCTGCGTCGAGACGTAGCGGTAGTCGGCCAGATCGAAGTCTAGTGCGGTGCAGCAGTGCACGGCAAAGGCCGGCGAATGCGCGCTGATTTCCAGAACGCTCAATCGCGACCCGGCGGGCAACGCCGCCTGGGCTTGCGTCAGCAGGGTCTGCAGTGTGGCGCCCATGCGTTCGCGCGCTTCGGTACCCAAAATCTGGCGGGTCAGCGCGCTGGCGGATGCGTCGTCGGGGCAGATGGCATCCAGTGTGGTTTGACCCTGCAACAGCGGACCCAGATGCAAGCCGACGCGGCCCACCGCGTGCACGACGTGGGCGTAGTCCGGGTATTCGCGCAGGAGGCTATTCCAGATATCGATGACATCCGCGCCGTCGTCTTGGGCGTTGATGGTCCAGCCCGACGGGGCGCGTTCCAGCAGGCCCGAATCGGTCGCGCGCGCCAGCAGGTGATCCAGCAGCGCGGCGGACTCGGGCGAGGCCTGGCGGCAGCGCTCGGCGACGTCGTCGTACAGGTGATTGGTGTTGGGGGCCAGTGTGCCCAGCGCACGGATGAAGAAGTGATCGCACAGGCTATCGAGCAAGGGCTCGATTTCGTGGGCGTAGCGCGTGTGGGTCTCGTCCTGGGCGGCACGCGCGGCCATCGCGGCCCACGTGTCGGCGGCCGTGGCGGCATCCAGCGTGCTTTGATGGCTGCGCGGATCTTGGGCGTGCGGGCGGGGTACGCCCGCGTCGTCGACAAAGTCCAACGCATCGGCGGCCGTCTTGGACAGGCGAATGCTCTTGAAGCGGGCCTCGCGCACGGCGGCGATTTGTTCGCCCTCGGCGTTGTAAAGCGTGAACTCGGCGGTCAGGGAATGCGGCGCGCGGCGCAACAGGCGCGCGCGCACGTAGCGCGGCGTGNCGCCATCGGCGCGTAGCGCCAGGCGGCCAACCTTGGCGGGCACAAAGGCCACACCCCGATCAAAGGAGGGGTCATCGTGCAGCAGTTGGATGATCAACTGAAAGGAGCAGTCGAGCAACGCTGGATGCAGGTGGCTGCTGGACAACTGGTCTTGCAGGATCTGTGCGGGCTGCAACACGGCGAGCACGGATTCGTCGGACTCTTTCCAGCCGTGCTGGATAGCGCGGAAGGCCTCGCCGTAGTCCAGGCCGACTGCACGCGTCATGAGAGCATGGCTCTCAGTCGTAAAGTCGTACGGGCGATCCGGGCACTGTACCGGCGTGCTGGTCAGCAGGGCCGCGCTGGCTTCGCGCAGGACGCGGGTGGAGGCATGCAGGGTCCAGGGTTCCGTACTGCCCACGTCTTTGGCCTGGATACGCAAGCCGCCATCGGCGGTGTCCAGCGTGACGCGCACGCGCTTGGAGGGCGATGCCCCCAACAGCAGGGGTGAGCGGATTTCGAGTTCTTCGATTTCGGCCCAGGCGCCCGGTTGCCATTGCAGGGCGGCGGCCAGGGCGATCTCGACGAAACCGGTGCCAGGAAAGACGACGGCCTCGCCGACCACGTGATCGGCGAGCCACGGGCGGAGTTTGGTGTCGAGTTGGCTTTCCCACATGCCTTCGTGTTGGCGCAACGGGTAGCCCAACAGGGGATGCACGTTAGTGCGTTGCAACTGGCCCAGCGACTCGGGCGACATGGGATGCCAGTAACGTTCGCGCTGCCACGGATAGGCCGGCATGGCGATGTGACGTCCCACCCAGGGAAAGAGATCCTGCCAGTCAGTCTGCGCGCCACTGAGCAGGGCCTGGCCGGCCGCGTCGTGGATACGCGCGGGGTCATCATTGCCACGGCTGGCCGTCAACAGCACCACGCCCTTGCGTTCGGCGGCGTTGAGACTGTCGTTGACGTACGAACGCAGCACCGGATGCGGGCCGACCTCGATGAAAACGTTATTGCCTTGCGACACCAGCGTGTCGACGGCCTGATGAAAACGCACGGGTTCGCGGACGTTGCGCCACCAGTAATCGGCGTTCAGTAGCGTGCCGTCGAGCGGCTTGCCGTCGACCGAGGACAGGAACGGGATCTGGCAAGGCTGCGAGACCACGTTGGCCAGGGCTTGCTGCAGGTCGGCCTGAATCGGGTCCATGGCCGCACTGTGAAAGGCGTAGTCCAGGTCCAGACGTTTGTAGAACTCGCGTCGCTCGGCCAGTACGGCCTCGACGGTGGCCATGGCGGCCGGATCGCCCGCCAGTGTCGCGCCGCGCACGCTGTTGTAGCCCGCGACGCATACCGCGTCGGTGACCTGTAGCTCGGTCAGCAAGGCCTGTGCGGTAGCACCGTCGATGCCGACCGCGGTCATGCAGCCGCGGCCCTTGGTGGTGCCTTGCAGGCGGCTGCGATGGAAAATCACTTGGACGGCGTCGGCCATCGTCAGTGCGCCACTGGCCCAGGCTGCGGCGACTTCGCCCACGCTATGGCCAATCACCGACGTGGGGTGGATGCCGCGTTGCGCCAGCATCCGCGTGACGCCGACTTGTAGCGCAAAGAGGGCGGGTTGCGCGACCTCGGTGCGTTCGTATTGTTTGGCACTGTCGGTGCGCGCCAGCTCGTCGCCCAGGCTATAGCCTGCCAGCGGCGCGAACAAGGTATCGATCTCGTGGACGGCCTCGGCAAACACGGGGTCCGCCAGCAACTGACGGCCCATGCCATCCCATTGCGAGCCATTGCCCGAATACACAAAGACCGGGCCTTGCGCGTCGGCAACCGCGCTACCCGACGCCACGCTATAACGCGGCGCGTCGCCCTCGGCGAATTGGGCCAGGGCCTGCGCCACGTGTTCGCTGTCGGTGCCGTACACCACGGCACGCTCGGCGTGCCATTCACGGCGCATCGCCGCATGGTAGGCGACGTCATACAAGGCGCGAGCGGGCTGGCTTTGCAGCACGTCGGCCATGCTGCGCGCGGCGGCCTTCAGGGCCTCGGGCGTCTTGCCGGAAACGATCACCGGTACCGCCGCCGTATTGGCCAGCTTGTTGGCCGGGTCGTTGGACTTTACCGGCGGGCTTTGCAGAATCACGTGCGCATTCGCGCCACCAAAGCCGAACGAATTCACGCCGATTGTCAGCGTGCCCTTGCGGCGCAAGGGCGTGTTTTGCGTCGCGACCGAGATGTTCCAGTCGTCGAACTCGATTGCCGGATTCAGCGTCTGGATGCCGATCGTGGCGGGCACCATGCGATGCTGCAGGCTGTACACGGCCTTGACCAAACCCGCCACGCCAGACGCGGCCTCGAGGTGACCCATGTTGCTTTTGACCGAGCCGATGGTCAGCGGATTATCCGCGCCACGTGGCTGACCCAGCGCTGCGCCGATCGCGCGCGTTTCGATCGGGTCGCCAACCGCCGTACCCGTGCCGTGGGCCTCTAGATAATCAATGTCCGACACCGGAATGCCGGCGCGCTCGTACACCTGCTGCATCAACGAAATCTGCGCATTGGCATTCGGGACGGTCAGCCCCGACTTGCGCCCGTCCGTATTGACGGCACTGCCCGCAATCACGGCCAGAATATGATTGCCGTCGGCGACCGCCAGATCGTAATCCTTCAGCAAAAACAGGCCGCCGCCCTCGGAACGCACATAACCATCGCCCGACGCGTCAAAGACCTTGCAGCGCCCACCGGGCGACAGCATCGATGCCTTGGAAAACGTAATAAACCCATAGGGATGCAGGTGCAGGCTGACGCCCCCCGCAATCGCATGCGTCGTCTCACCCGTGACAATCGCGCGGCACGCCTGGTGAAATGCCACCAGCGCCGACGAGCACGCGGTATCCACCGCCATGCTCGGGCCATGCAAGTCAAACAGATAAGACAGCCGGTTCGCCGCAATGCTCGACGTATTGCCGGTCGCCATCGAGGCGTCAACGGCACTCATGTCATCCGACATGCGATACGAATAATCAGCGCTCGCGATACCGATATACACGCCACAATCACTGCCGCGCAGACTCGACGGCTTGACCCCGGCGTTCTCGATCGCCTCCCAGCAGAGCTCCAGCAATAGACGCTGCTGCGGATCCATCAACGACGCTTCGCGCGGTGAAATACCAAAAAACTGCGCATCAAAACCCGACACGTCCCCAATCGACCCGGCCGCAAACGTGTATGCGGTGCCTGGGTGATCTTTCGCGGGATGCAGGTAGGCGTCTTGCTGCCAACGATTGGCTTCGACCTCCGTAACGAGGTCACGTCCGGCCATCAGGTCGTTCCAATATTGCTCAGTATCCGTTTGCGGAAACCGGAACGAGAGCCCTACGACGGCAACACGCTTTGCCATAAATGAATTCCTTCGAACAACTACTCTTGAGAGTTTTTTGGTCTTGTATTGTTATTAGCTACGCATACGAGCCGGTCAGACAACCACCACGCTCGCAGATCACATCGGTTAACACTGACTTAGCAATAAGGCATTAGTACCTGCGCCAAAAAAAGAGGCTCAGTCATTAGAAAGGGCTACCCGTAGAGTTCGAATTGGCAAATTTTACTGTTTATATGGCGTTTGTAAGCTTTCCGCGTGCCGGCCGGCAAAACGCAGATACAAACCGCCCCTAATATCCATCGTTCCGCACACAAAAATCTCAAATCTCCTACAAAAGAAAGCCTCAACCTAAGCGGAGTATCCTGGCAATAGAGGCTATATTATTAAGTAAATGAAAGTTTTATAACAAAAGTTAATATTTCAGTGCTGAAACGCCTCTTTCTGAAGTATTTTGTATCTTGATGTCGTTTTTTCGCGAAGCTCAGAAAATAATTGTCAAGACCCTTATTTCCTAAGCAAAACCACCGTGAAAAGCCCCCAAAACCCCACAGATCGCCGATAGAAGACTGCAAAACGCCCCAAAATCGTCACCCTAATCGGCCGCGCATTCCGTTTTTGATACCAATCAATCGGCAGCGTTACTTCTGAGTTACGCAAAGGAAGTCAGCCTGCGGCCTTTTTAACCCTCGGTGATTGAGGCATCAGCAATGGCACAAGCAAAGCACGGGCAACCGGCATGGGCTAGCTAGCGGTGCAGGCCGCCAGACAAAGGCACAAACCGCTAATTGACGCGGTCTGTGCCTCGTGCGACATCACTTATAGGCCGTCTTGCTGCCGTCCTTGTGCCAGGTAAAGACCTCGAACTCAAAGTCCGTCAGATCGCCTTGCTTGTTCCACGCCGTCTTGCCGATCGGCGTATCGAAGGTATTGGCATGCAGATACGCCGCCACCTTGGTCGGATCCGTGCTGCCCGATCCCTTGATCGCATCCGCGATTACCTGCGTTGCCGCATAGGCCGTCATCTGGAACGCGCCGCTGGCATTACGCTTTTTAGCCTCGAAGGCCTTGACGATGTCGGCGTTCGCCGGATTCTTCGTAAAGTCCGCCGGCAGCGTCAACAGCATTCCCTCGGCAGCCGGGCCCGCAATCGCATTAATGTCCGGATTGCCCACACCCTCGGGACCCATGAACTTCGCTTTCACGCCTTGTTCGGACGCTTGACGCAGCAACAAGCCCATCTCCGGGTGATAACCGCCGTAATACACAAAATCCACGTTATTCGACTTCAGCTTGGTAATCACCGCCGAGTAATCGCTATCGCCCGCATTGATCCCCTCAAAAATCGCGACCTTCGTCCCGGCCTTTTCGAGATCATTTTTCACCGCTGTCGCGATACCCTGGCCATACGACTGCTTGTCGTGCAGCACGGCTACCGTCTTGGGCTTGATCTTGTCCAGAATGAACTTCGCCGCCGCGGGACCCTGCTGATCATCACGACCAATCGTGCGGAAAATAAACTCGTAGTCCTTGCCATCCGTCACGGCGGGGGCCGTCGCCGAAGGCGTCACCATCACCACGCCTTCATTGTTGTAGACATCCGCCGCCGCAATCGTCGCGCCCGAACACACGTGCCCGACCACAAACCCGATCTCATCATTGACCACGCGGTTCGCCGCGACAGGACCTTGCTTGGGCTCGCACCCATCATCAATCACCACCGCCTCGAGCTTTTTGCCATCAACACCGCCCGCGGCATTGATCACCTCGATCGCCGTATCCACACCCTCGCGGACCATCGCGCCATACTGCGTCACAGGGCCTGTCGTCGGCCCCACCACGCCAATCTTGATGCTTTGCGCCTGCACACCCGCCGACACGGCCAAACCCGCCGCCAAACTCAGTGCAGCCAGCACAGGGCTAAGACGAAATGCTTGCTTCATAGCCGATCTCCTTAACGTTCGATTTCGTTATCCAGGCAGGGTAGACCGTCCACGCGACACGCGCGCGACAAGATCCAGACCCCACACAGTGCACGCCAAGCATACCCGAAAGGTACCCCGGAAAAACCCGTGCTCCATCCCGAGAAACCCTCAGATCAGACGGATTCCCATATACCTATACCGATATATACAAAAGAGAATTAGTTCGTTTACCTTCATAAAGCAGCGCGGCATCATATCTGCCATGAGATTCCAACCGATCCTCGTCCCGGGCTGGAAAAATTCCGCCCCCGGTCACTGGCAAGCCCGCTGGGCCGAATGCGTGCCACACGCCCAAACCGTACAGCAGCCCGACTGGGATAACCCCGACCCCGCGATCTGGCACGCCACCGTTGCCGCCCACGTAGACCGAGCCGCTTGCCCGGTCCTCCTCATCGCCCACAGTCTCGGCTGCCTGTCCTGCGTCAGCCTGCCCGTCCCGCTACGCGCCAAAATCGCGGGCGCACTCTTGGTCGCTCCCGCCGATGTAGAGCGCCACAGCGCCCCCGATTGCCTGCAAGCATTCGGCCCCGTCCCACTGCACTCACTCTCATTTCAATCCGTCGTCGTCGCCAGCGACAACGACCCGTACTGCAGGCTGGAACGTGCAGCGCAGTTCGCAGACGCCTGGGGAAGCCGCCTGGAAATCATCCCCAACGCCGGCCACATCAACGCCGACAGCGGCTTTGGAGACTGGCCCCAAGGACTAAAAATCCTGACCGCCCTGCGGCGCAGAGCCATCTGGCGCGTCACAGCGCCATTACCGAGAGTGTCTCCAGTACAGGAGTCGGTTGTGTTGCCTTGAGGGGGAGGGGGGGCTTGCTGGC
>NZ_CBCSFP010000013.1:0-58460 GCF_965138755.1 Bordetella tumulicola
CCGTGCTTATGGGCCGAGCCGTCGCGATCCACCCGGCGGGGCCTACCCGGCACATCGCAGGGACGTCTCAATAGAAAGCGCCCCCCATCAGCAAATACTGCCGGTGTTTACGCCACGGCTTTCAACGGTGCTTCATGCTTCGCACGCTGCAGTCGTGCCGCGGCGTCGCGCAGTGCGGTGCGCAGGCCTTCTTCGATGACGGGATGGTAGAACGGCATGTCGAGCATCTGCGCGACGGTGAGTTCTTGTTGGACGGCCCAGGCGAGTAAGTGGCCGATGTGTTCCGCAGCGGGGCCGACCATTTCGGCGCCGAGGAATCGACCGGTATCGACGGCGGCGTAGACGTGCAGCATGCCTTTGTTTTTAAGCATGACGCGTGAGCGGCCCTGGTCGCCAAAGTCGACTTCGCCGGTGACGTAATTGTTTTTGGGCAGGCGGGTATAGGGCGTACCGACGAGAGCAATCTGCGGGTCGGAGAAAACGACGCCAAGTGGGGCGCGACGCAGACCGGGTTGTACGTTGGGATATTGGGCGGCGTTTTGGCCTGCAATACGCCCTTCGTCAGCGGCTTCATGCAACAGGGGCACATCTGCGTTGGCGTCGCCGGCGATAAAGATCGACGAATTGCCTGCTTGCAGGGTGTTGCGGTCGAACTCGGGGATGCCACGGGCGTCTCGCACGAGGCTGGTATTTTGCAGGTCCAGATGATCGACGTTAGGACGGCGGCCGGTGGCGATGAGAGCGTAGTCGAAGCGCTCGGTGCGCTCCGTGTTGTCGAGGGCGATGTAGCGGATTTCGACTTGATCGCCAACGCGAGTGGTGGAGAGAACGCGAGCGTCGGGATCGAGGTAGAACTCGTCCTGGAAAGTGCGGCGTGCGCGTTGGCGTACGGCGGGATCGCTCAGGCCACCGAGGCTGCCGCTGACACCGAATACGCGGACGTTGACGCCCAGACGTGCGAGGGCCTGGCCGAGTTCGAGGCCGATCACGCCGGGGCCGAATACAGCGACGCTACGCGGCAGGTCGTCCCAGGAAAAGACATCGTCGTTGACGACAAGGCGGTCACCGAGGGCCAGGAATGGCTGCGGGATGGCCGGGCGCGAGCCGGTGGCGATGACGATGCTATGGGCGTGGATTTCGAGCGTGTCATCGACGCGCAAGACCGTGTCGGAGACGAATTTTGCGTAGCCGGGGATCTTGTCTTCGGCGGGGATATTTTCGACGCCTTCGAGTACGAAGCCAACAAAGCGATCACGTTCGCTGCGCACCCGGGCCATGACTTCGCGGCCGTCTACGCGGATGGCGCCGTCGACGTGAACGCCGAAGGGTGCTGTGTGGGCAGCGCTGTGGGCGGCTTCGGCGGCAGCGATCAGCAATTTGGAGGGCATGCATCCTACGCGGGCACATGTCGTACCGTAGGGGCCGCCTTCGATCAACAAGGCGCGTTTGCCGGCGGCGCGTGCCGCACGATAGGCCGCCAGCCCGGCGGTGCCAGCGCCAATGACGGCGATGTCGGTATGTTGAATTTTCATTTTTTCTCCTGCTACGAGACAGGCGCCGCACGCATGACGCAGGCGCGCCGAAAACAAACGCCCGCACAGCCGCCATGATGGGCAGCGCGGGCGTGGTGATACAGACGAATGGTGTCTTGGCCGTCTCGGGATATTTCCCCGAGACTCGCCGGCACGTTAGGCGAAGTGCGCCTTCAGGTCTTCCAGGCCGCCGATCAGTTGGCCGTTGATGAATACCTGGGGAGCGGTGGCTTTGCCAGCGACGGCGCCGATGACACGGCCACGAACTTTGTGTTCCAGGGGGATTTCAACTGCGTCGTAGCCCTTGGCGGTCAGCAGTTCCTTGGCTTCTATGCAGAAGGGGCAACCGGGCTTGGAAAACACCACGACCTGGTCGGGTTTCTTGGCGTCCGGGGCGAAGTAGGCCAGCATGGTGTCGGCGTCGGAGACTTCAAACGGATCGCCGTCTTTTTCCGGCTCGATGAACATCTTTTGAACCACGCCGTCCTTGACGAGCATGGAGTAGCGCCAGCTGCGCTTGCCAAAGCCAAGGTCGCGCTTGTCGACCAGCATGCCCATGCCTTCGGTGAAGTCGCCATTGCCGTCGGGCAGCAAGGTGATGTTGGCGGATTCTTGGTCCTTGGCCCATTCGTTCATGACGAAGGTATCGTTGACCGAGACACAAACGATGCTGTCGACGCCGGCGGCACGGAAGGCGGGAGCCAGTTCGTTATAACGCGGCAGGTGGGTGGACGAGCAGGTGGGCGTGAACGCGCCCGGCAGGGAGAAGACAACAACGGTCTTGTTCTTGAAGATATCATCGGTCGTCACTTGCTTCCATTCATTGCCTTCACGAACGGGAAAAGTGGCGTTAGGAACACGTTGGCCTTCACGATTTTGCAACATTCAATCATCTCCTGATGTAGTGGGTGGTCTCGAGCGACCATGTAAAGATGATAAATATTTACTATTAATAAGTCTAATTTAATTATTTTAATTGATTGATAGTTAAATTCAATCAAATTGAAATTTAGAAAATATAAAAACAATAGCCGAATAACACTCAGCCATTGTTTTGATGAAAAAGTTCACCAGGGACGGATCACTGGGATCTGATCGTATAGATTGGTCATTCGATCAGACCCGCAGGAGGCGGTCAGAGGGATCGGGTAACGTAGATCAGCCGACTTGCGCCTCGTAGCCAGCGTCGGCGATAGCCTGGCGCACGACTTCGAGGTCGGAGGTGCCCTCGACCATCACACGGTGGCCTGGTAGGTCGGTAGTCACGTTGGCGCCCGGCACGGCCTGCTGGATCGCTTTGGTGATCGTGCTTACGCAGTGACCACAAGTCATGTCGGGGACGTTGAATTGGATAGACATAGATGCTCCTGAGTCGTATGGGAAAAGAGATGCTGAGTTCACAGCATATGCGGTCTGTTGCGTCAGCAGTCTTTATAACCTGCTGAATTCACAGAACTTATGACCAGCATAAACCTTCCCATCATGGGAAAGTAAAGCCTACAATTAAGCTTGACCTTCCCATGATGTCAAGGATGAGACTATGGGCTGTGATCGATTTTGTCGGAGTTCGAGATGAGTGTCCCTGCCCTTACCCAAACTGAGTTCGCTATTAGCGGCATGACGTGTGCGTCGTGCGTCAAGCGTGTCGAGAAGGCATTGTCCGCCGTACCTGGCGTGAATGAGGCCAGTGTGAACCTGGCCACGGAGCGGGCGCGGGTGGCGTATGACTTGGGGTCGGCGGACGCACAGGCGTTGGTCGCGGCGGTGGCGCGTGTGGGCTATGAGGCGACGCCGATCACCGTGGATGATGGACATCAGGCGCGGCAGGCGCAGTCGCGTGCGGACGAGGCGCAGGCGCTGCGTCGTTCGTTTACGATCGCCCTCCTCCTGACGTTGCCGGTGTTTGTGCTGGAGATGGGCTCGCACATGATTCCGGCGTTTCATCATTGGATTACTGCCAATCTGGGCACGCAGAACAGTTGGTTACTGCAGTTCGTGTTGACGACGCTGGTACTGGCATGGCCAGGCCGAGTGTTTTTCGTGAAGGGACTGACAGCGTTGTGGCGGCGCGCGCCCGAGATGAATTCGCTGGTGGCCATGGGCGCGGGAACGGCGTGGGCGTACTCGACGGTCGCGACGTTTATGCCGGACTGGTTGCCCGAGAATGCGCGCTATGTGTATTTCGAGGCGGCGGCGGTCATCGTCACGCTGATCTTGTTGGGACGCATGCTGGAGGCCCGCGCCAAGGGACGTACGGGGGCCGCGATCAAACGCCTGATCGGCCTGCAACCGCGCACGGCGCGTGTGCTGCGCCAGGGCCAATTGCAAGACATCGCCATTGAGCAAGTCCAGGCCGGCGATCACGTGGTCGTGCGTCCCGGGGAAAAGATCCCCATTGATGGCGAGATCATTGAGGGCCGGTCGTTTGTGGACGAGTCGATGCTGACCGGCGAGCCCGTCCCCGTGGAAAAAACCGTGGGCATGCAAACCACCGGTGGCACGCTGAATACGTCGGGCAGTTTTACGTCGCGCGTGACGCACACGGGCGCCGACACGATGTTGGCGCGCATTATCAGTATGGTCGAGGCGGCCCAGGGTGCCCGTTTGCCGATACAGGCTCTCGTGGATCAAGTAACGGCGTGGTTTGTACCGGCAGTCATGGCGGCGGCGCTGCTGACTTTTGGGGCGTGGTTGATCTGGGGTAGTGCTCCGGTGTTGCCAATGGCGATTGTTCATGCTGTCGCGGTGTTGATTATTGCGTGCCCTTGCGCGATGGGCCTGGCCACGCCAACGTCGATCATGGTGGGTACTGGCCGCGCGGCGGAACTGGGCGTTCTCTTTCGTCAGGGCGATGCGTTGCAGGGACTGCGTGATGTCGACGTTGTCGCGTTCGACAAGACGGGTACGTTGACGCTGGGCAAACCCGCGCTGACGGATAGCCATGCGGTGGCGCCATTTGAAGAGACGCAGGTTTTGCGCTGGCTGGCCGCCGTACAAACACGTTCAGAACACCCTATCGCGCTAGCGATTGTCGCCGCGGCGAACGAACGCGGCCTGAACATCCCTTCGGCAGAGAATTTCGACGCCATTACGGGCGCGGGCGTGCAAGCCATGGTCGAGGGACACGCGATCCTGGCCGGCAGCGGTCGCCTGATGGCCCAACACGGCGTGGACGTCGCGGCATTGAGTGATCGCGTCACGGCGTGGGGTGAAGCGGGCAAGACACCCGTGTATGTGGCAATAGACGGCAAGGCCGCCGCCATCATGGCGGTGAGCGATCCGATCAAGCCGTCGGCCATCCATGCCATCGAAGCATTGCATCGCCAGGGCATCGAAACCGCGATGATTACCGGCGACAACCCGCACACGGCGCGGGGTGTGGCACGCCAACTCGGGATCGCCGAAGTCCGCGCGGAGGTGCTGCCCGATGGCAAGGTGGCGGCGATCCATGACTTGCGCAAAGGGGGACGCCGGCTGGCGTTTGTGGGCGATGGCATTAACGATGCGCCCGCCCTCGCCGCGGCGGACGTCGGGATTGCGATTGGGACGGGCACGGACGTGGCGATCGAAGCCGCCTCAGTCGTTCTCATGGCGGACGATCTGCATGCCGTGGCCGACGCGATGGCACTCAGCCGCGCGACGTTGACCAATATTCGCCAGAACCTGTTTTGGGCTTTCGCTTATAACGTCGCGCTGATTCCGCTGGCGGCCGGGGCGCTATATCCCGCATTCGGGATTTCGCTGTCGCCCATTTTTGCAGCAGCCGCGATGGCCATGTCGAGCGTGTTTGTGTTGGGCAATGCGCTACGCTTGCGGCGTTTTCATCCGACCCCGCGCTTGGCCAATGCCTAGGAGATTTTCATCATGAATATTGGAGAAGCCGCCCGCGCGACGGGCATCTCGGCCAAGATGATTCGCTATTACGAAAGTATTGGCTTGATCGATTCGGCCACGCGCACCGAGGCGGGTTACCGCGTCTATGGCGACAAGGAATTGCACACGCTGCGCTTTGTCCGCCGGGCACGTGATCTGGGGTTTTCGGTCGAGAAAATGCATGAGTTGCTGGCTCTCTGGCGCGACCGTGATCGCGCCAGCGCCGACGTCAAACGCATCGCGCTCAGCCACGTCGAGGGGTTGGAACGCAAGGCGGCAGAGCTACAACAAATGGCGGATACGCTGCGGCATCTGGCGCAGCATTGCAAAGGGAATAACCGGCCCGATTGCCCGATTATTCAGGAGTTAGAGGGAGACGCGGTTCGGCAATAGGGATGAGAAACAGTGGCGGAAGTAAATCGCGGCGGGCCATGGTTCGTAGAGTCGTACGCGGATGCAGCGCTACTATAACGCCGCACTCGTCGATCGACTCAGGTGTCCAGGCCGCCCATCAGGACGTACTTCACTTCTACGTATTCCTCGATTCCGTAATAGCTGCCCTCGCGCCCATAGCCGGATTGTTTAACACCGCCGAATGGCACCGAGGCCGTGCCCACCGAACCGGCGTTCAGGATCACCATGCCTGCCTGGATATCGCGCGAGAGACGAAACGCCCGCCCGACATCTCGCGTATAAGCATAAGCCACCAACCCGTACTCGGTGTTGTTTGCTCTCTCCACTACCTCCGCCTCGTCACGGAAGCGGTAGATGGGAAAGACAGGCCCGAAGATTTCGGTCTTGGCGATCGCCATATCGTCGTTGAGTTCACTCAGGACGGTGGGCTCATAAAATAGCCCGCCCAGGGCGTGCGGTTTGCCTCCCAACAGCACCGACGCGCCCTGCCGTTTGGTGTCATCAACCAGCTGCACCACCTTGTCAAAGCCGGTCTGGTTAATGAGCGGGCCCACGACGAACGCCTGTTGCATTCCGTGATCCACGCGGACTTGAGCAACCTTTTCAACCACGGCGGCAACAAAGCGGTCGTATATGCCCTCTTGCACATAGATGCGGTTAGGCGAAATACACACTTGCCCGGAATTTCGCAACTTGGCGGCCAGCAGGCCTGCCACGGCCTGGTCCAAATCCGCATCATCGCAGACGATGAATGGCGCGTTGCCACCCAGCTCAAGCGTCATTTTCTTGAGCGCCCGGCCGCTGGCAGCGGCCAGCAACTTGCCCACCGCGGTCGACCCCGTGAAAGAGATCTTACGGATGCGGTCGTCTTGGGTGAACAGCGTTCCGATAGCCTGCGGATTGCCTGTCACCATCTCGAAAACCCCTTCAGGAATGCCCGCTTTGCGTGCGTATTCCAACAGCTTGTATGCCGTCAGCGGTGTTTCTTCAGACGGCTTGATCACCATCGTGCAACCCGCCGCCAACGCGGTTGCCACTTTGCGCGTGATCATCATGAAAGGAAAATTCCAGGGCGTGATGGCCGCGGTCGGACCGGCGGGCTCTTTCGTGACCAGAATGGCGGCGTTGCCCGCGTGCGACGGAATGGTGTCGCCATACACGCGTTTGGCTTCCTCGGCGTACCACTCGATGAAACCAAGCCCGTAGTCAATTTCGCCCAGCGCTTCGGCAAGGCACTTGCCGTTTTCGCTGACCATGATCTCAGCGAAGATTTGCTTGTCGGCTTTTACGAGATCGAACCAGCGGCGCAGTATGTCGCCGCGTTCCTTCGCCAGTTTGCGCGACCAAGCGGGAAAGGCGCTGCACGTCCTGTCTATCGCTGTCTTTACCTGAGCGGCGTCCATTTCGGGGGCTTGCCCGACGACGGATCCGTCGGCAGGATTAATGACGTTGATCATGATGAGGGTGACTCCTGTGGATTTTCATACTTGGGCCATCAGAAATGAGGCTGGGCCCGGTCATTGAATAATAGATATAATGTGACCGACGTATCCATGGCTACTAGCCTCATATTCTTGCCTGATCCTATGACCTGCCATAATCTGACGTGACACGAGTAAGCTGTCAGACGTTTCACACAAAGGATGTCGTCTTGGATGCCACTGACAATGATGCGGCGCGCAGCACGCGTGCGCTGAAAGGGCGAATGGTGCCAATCCTGGAACGCCTGGCGCCTTGCGAGGGATACAACCTGACTGCCCTACCCGACGTCAGGTTCTTGCGCTCGAACCGCCCGTTGTCCGCCGTCCCGGTGCTGTACGATCCCGGCATCGTGTTCGTTTGCCAGGGCAGAAAGCGCGGGTTTTTTGGTGACCAGCTTTACGTTTACGACGACCAGCACTATCTGGCGGTCTCCGTTCCTGTACCGTTCACCATGGAGACAGACGCCAGCGCCGACGAGCCACTGCTGGCGATCTATATGCACCTGGACTTCAAGCTGGCCGCGGATTTGATGTTGCAGATCGACCAGCATGGCGGGATGGAACCCGCCCAACCACGCGGCCTGATGTCCACGCCGATGGACGACCGGTTATGCGAATCTCTGGTTCGTTTTCTGGAGGCCATGAGCGACCCTCTCGAGGCCCAAGTACTCGGGCCGGCACTGGTTCGGGAAATCTATTTCCATGTGCTCACCGGAGAACAGGGCGCATCGATGCGGGCGGCGCTGGCCATGCACGGACAGTTTGGCAAAATTGCTCGTGCGCTTCGTCGCATTCATGCATCATTCAATGCCGATTTCAGTGTCGAGCAGTTGGCGCGGGAAGCCGGAATGAGCGTGCCCACATTCCATACGCACTTCAAGTCGGTCACGAAGGCATCCCCCGTGCAGTACGTGAAATCGATACGCCTGCACCAGGCACGCTTGCATATGGTGCGCAACGGCGTGACAGCCGCGGCGGCCAGTGCCGAAGTGGGCTATGACAGCCCGTCGCAATTCAGCCGGGAATTCAAGCGCCTCTTCGGACGCAGTCCGGTTGAAGAAGTGAGGCGGATGAAGGCGGAGTTCGCCGTGCCGCCCGCGCATGCAGCTTCTATTTATGTGTCTTCACACTGAGAACGTTGCAGGTGTGGCGCTGACAGATTAACTCCCGCGCCGCCAGTCTAACGCCCGCCTCGACCTTAAGCGCCGCATTCTCCTGTTTGCGATAACCATTAGCCGTTAGGTCGTCTCTGACGCGCTAGCCGCAGCCGCTGCCTGTTTAGCGCGCAACGCCGCCGCGGCCTCCTCGGCGGCCAGCGCTTTCGCCAGACGTGTTTGTTCTTGCGCCGCCAGCACTTGCTCGGCTGGCAGCGACTCAAACACCGCGATCGACTCCACATGCCCGGTGTGCGGGAACATATTGATGACGCCCGCGCTCTTGAGTACGTAACCGCCTTCCTGAGCCAGAATAGAAGCGTCGCGCGCCAACGTCGCGGGATTACAGGATACGTAGACGATGCGTTGCGGACGTTCCTCGGGCGTTAAGAGCGATAGTGCCTGGGACACGGCCTGCGCGCCCTCGCGAGGCGGATCGATCAACATGCGATCAAAGTATCCCAGGCCCCGCAACCACTGGACGTCGACCTCGAACAAGTTCAACGTCGCAAAGCTTGTGCGATCGGCCAGGCCGTGGCGCTCGGCGGCCTCGAGGGCGCGATCGGTCAGGGCCTTGCTGCCCTCCACGCCGACGGCCTCGCGGCCCTTGGTGGCCAGTGGCAGGGTGAAGTTGCCCAGTCCACAGAACAGGTCCGCGACACGATCGGTCGGCTGCACGTCCAGCAGCATCAATGCGCGCGACACCATGGCGCGATTGATGTCGTGGTTGACTTGGGTAAAGTCAGTGGGCCGATAAGGCATGCGCAGACCAAATTCGGGCAAGGTGTAGGCCAGCGCATCGGCATGCTCGGGCTCGAGCGTGTGGACGGTCTCGGGGCCCTTGGATTGCAACCACCATTGCACATCGTGTTTAGCGGCGAATTGCCGCAGGATCGCAATATCGCCGTCCGTCAAAGGCTCCATATGGCGCAGCACCAGCGCCGTCACGCCCTCGCCCAGCGCGACTTCGATTTGCGGCAAGCGCGTGGGCTGGGACATGGCGCCGATCATCTCGCGCAGGGGCAGCAACAAATCGCTGACATGACGGGGCAAGACATGGCACTCACGCATGTCGGCGACGTAACTGCTTTTGCGTTCGTGAAAGCCGACGAGGACCCCGCCCTTTTTGGGGACAACGCGCACTGACAGGCGCGCGCGGAATCGATAGCCCCAGGTGGGGCCATGCAGCGGGGGCAACACGCGTTGCGGCCGCTGCTTGCCCACATGCCATAGCGTGTCTTCCAATGAACGCTGTTTGATCGCGACCTGCGCGCTGGGCTCCAGGTGCTGCATGGCACAGCCGCCGCAGACGCCAAAATGCGGGCAGCGCGGCGTCACGCGCAGGGGCGACGGGTGCAAGATTTCTTCGACGCGAGCGATTTCATACGACGGTTTACGGCGCACAGTGTGCGCGGTCACGCGCTCGGCGGGCAATGCGCCCTCGACAAAGACGACTTTGCCGTCGCGGCGGGCGATTCCCCGGGCCTCTAGGTCCAGGGACTCGATATTCAGTACTTCGGCCATTTTTTAGCAATCCAGGCTGATACGGGCAACCGGGCATTGTAAAAGAGGAATGCAAAGCACGCCTGCCGTGCAGCCTCAGAATGCCCGCGCGACCGAGAAAACAGCCCCGAGGCGGCCGGACGGATGGCCATTTTTGGTGGGTAGCCAGTTGTCTTTCGAGGCCCCGACAGCCGCTATACCCAATACCCAGCCGCTCAGGTCCTTGGTCACGCCCAGTTTGTAATCCACGTAATGACCAATGTCATCGCCGTCCATGTCTACCTGCTTCTTGAGTTTTTGGTAACCCACGTGCGCCACCAGGCCCCAGCCGTCGCCCAGGTCAAAATTCGCGGTGCCGTCCAGGTACCAAGTACCTTTGCTGTCTGGCGTACTAAAGAAATCGCTGGGGGTATACGAATACTTCAGTGAATAACTGTCATAGCTCAGGCCAACGTAAAGGTCGGTATTGTTGTAGTTGCCGTCTTTGGGCGAATCCGAACCGGGATAGTAGTAATACAAGGCACCGACATCCAGGCCAAACCCACCGCCGATATCCCCTTTCCAACCACCGTAAAAGTCCATTTCCAGATTGCCTTCCGGAAAGACGAAGTCCGAAACATTCGAATTCCAGTTACCTAGATAAAAGCCGGACGTATGCGACAAGTCAAAGCCTACCTGGATGGCGGGCCGGAAGTTGGTTTGGGAGTACCCACGAAACCGGTAATCGCTGACGATGGCGGCATTGCCGCTCAGCGAGAACCCGGCCCCCAACTCCGTCGGTTCAGCCTGTGCAGTCGTGGTAAGAGCGGTAGACAACACGAGAGGCAAAGCAAGCAGCGTGCGTTTCATGATGAAAATCCTGTGCGGGAAAGGAACGATTAGGAGGACTGCCGGTGTGTCGAGCCGGGTCATTTCAAAAAGATGACAGCAGCGCACTTCTCATCAAGCACTTTTCGTGCCAAGATTTCCGAGGTGATGCCCAGCCGTTGATGTGCCCCGGTAGGGGCGGGATTCTGCACCGTTGATGTGCAGCCAATACGGACGTCGGCACACATTCGATGCAATGTCGGTTCAGGATGGCGCCAACTTGGGGCGCAATACCGTGCACCCGGATACACCTAAGCGTGCGTCACGCTCATCACGACTTTTTTTTACCGTTCGCTGGACAGAAATCGTAGTCCGACCCCGGGCTCCGTGATGATGTACCGTGGCGCAGCGGCGTCGTCGTCGAGTTTGCGTCTGAGCTTACCCACCAGGATGCGCAAGTAATGCGCGTCCTCCTCGTGGGTCGGTCCCCACATTTCTCGCAGGAGCTGCGTCTGTGTGATGAGGCGGCCGGGTTGCGTGACCAGCAACGACAACAGCGAAAACTCCTTGCGGGTGAGTTGCACCGGCGCGCCTTTCAGATGCACCGCTCGCTTTGCGAGGTCTATTCTGAGGACACCGTCATCGTAGATCGGCGTGGCTTCGCCGCTAAAACCCGCAGTACGAAGAATGACGCGGATGCGGGCCATCAGCTCTTCAATACCGAAAGGCTTCGTCACATAGTCGTTTGCCCCACAATCCAGTAGCGCGACCTTTTGCCGCTCGTCCGATCGGACGGTCAGCACAATGACCGGGACGCGGGACCATTGCCGCAATTCCTTCAGTACGTCCTGCCCATCTCGGTCGGGCAGACCCAGGTCCAGAATCACAAGATCGGCGCCCTGACTGGCCAGAATGGAGAGCCCCTGCTCTCCGTTTTCGGCCAAAAAGGTTCTATAACCTTGCGATCGCACGCTGATGTCGATGAATTTTCGGATCTGCGGCTCGTCATCAATGATGAGCACGCGCGCCGCTGGCGTTGTCACCGATGAGTCGTTCACGGGATGCATTTCAAGTGCTCTTCAATGTGGGCTGTTCTGCCAAAGGGAGAGTAAGGCGAATGGTGGTACCCCGGCCCATTGGCCCCGGCAAGGCATCGACTTTTCCCATGTGCGCACCGACGATGCCTTGTACGATGGTCAATCCCAAGCCGGTTCCATGCCGCCCACGGTCGCCACGTTCGACACTGTAGAACATGTCGAATATCCTGCGTCGCTCGTCTTCAGGAATACCCGGACCGTTGTCGGAGACATCGATTTGAAGCTGCCCCTCGCCGTTACGCCGGACAGCCACCCGAATGGCTTCGCCTTCGGGTGAGAACTTGACTGCGTTCTCCATGACATTGAAAAGCGCCTGCTCAATGAGAGCGGGATGCGCGTGTACCAGAGGAAAGTCTGGCGCAATGTCGACGTCGACCTTGGCATGTGATACGTAACGTTGCAGACGACGAGAGGCGGCCCCGATCAGTTCGTCGACGCCGATCCAGTCGCGTGTCAAGGTCAATCCTTGCTGGCCCAGGCGTGTCATGTCCAACAGATTCTGGATGTAGCGATCCAGTCGTTCACCCTCGAGACTGATGGTTTCCAACAGGCTTTGTCGATCTTCCTGGCTCATGTCCTTGCCATAGCTAGCCAGACTATCTGCCGCACCGATCATTGATGACAATGGGGAGCGCAGATCATGTGAGACCGAGGATAGCAGAGCTGAACGCAGACGCTCGGTCTCGCCGGTCACCCGCGCCACCTCGAGGTCGGAGACCAAACGCGTGCGCAGGGCGGCCTGTCCGATGTCCTCGACCATGCTTTCAGCCAAACGTCGCTGCTCAAAGGTCAGGCGTGTCATCGCCGACGGAAACCTCAAGGCCACGACACCGAATGAGTCCTGGCCCGAGAGCACAGGTAGAAACCACCAGGCCGACTGCGTGAGGGTGTCGGTATAGCGACCGCTGGGCTGGCCATGCCGTTGTGTCCAGTCGATCGCGGCCTTGTCCTTCTCACTGATGTTCCGCTCGCAAGCCTGCGGGCCGGATTCGCCGTTGATGCGTATCCACGCCTCTGCTTGCAACGTCGCTTGCAGGACAGCGGCCCCTGCCCCGATGACCTGCCCAAGATCGGCAGCCGTGGACAACTGCCTGCCCAGGTTCTGCATGGCCGTCGCGTGAGTGTTGGCCGCGCGCAGGGCCACCACCTGCATGCGTAGTCGAGACGCGAGCCGGCCCGCGATGAGGGCTGCCGCGAGGAACAAGAGAACCGTCGCCACACCGCGCTGCGCACCGATGAACAGCGTAAAAAAAGGTTCGATGAAAAAAAAGTCATACGCCAGGAAACAGAGCACCGCCGTCGCAAACGCCGTGATCATTCGAGTGCGGGAGGCAACCAACAGAACCGCGACCAAGAACACCATGGACAGGTCTTCCAGGTCAAGGAAGCGTTTGCCCAGCGCCGCGGCACCAATGGCTCCCGCCGTCGCGAGAAGCACTAGAGCAGGCTCTCGGCGCGCCAGGCGTTCACGGTTGAAATCAGGCAAATGCCATGACCGCTGCTTGATCTGAGGCGTGCTGACGATCGTCAGCTCGTAGCGCGCGCCACGTTGTAGCAGTTGCTGCGTGAGCGTGCGATTGAAAATGCGTGCGATCGGCCGCTCCCGAGTGCGGCCGATCACGATGGAGCGGGCTCCCCGTGCCGCCGCCGCGTCCAGCAGTGCCTGCGCAATGTCCGTGCCGTGCAGGATCTCGGTAGCCCCTCCTAAGCTGCGAGCCAGTGCGAACGCCTTATCCAACTCCATCTGGCGCGCCTGCGCGGCGCGTTTGGCCGTATTCCGACGGCTGGAAATCTGATCGAGGTCGCTGGGTTGTGTGGCTGCCACGGACTTGCCTGTCTCGACGTTGACCACCGACCACGGTGCGCCCCGCCGTTCCGCGATCCGCCAGCCGGCGCGTACCAGATATTCGGATTGGCCTCGACCGTCGATAGCCACCAGCACGTGACGCTGAATGGCAATGTCATCTAGCCCTCGGGCTGTGCGGGCTTCCCTCAGATCCAAATCAACGTGATCGGCCACGGTCTGCATAGCCAACTCTCGTAATGCAGTCAGATTGGACGGTGAAAAGAAGGACCGCAGTGCCTGATTGGCCTGCTCCGGCATATAGACTTTCCCCTGATTGAGGCGCTCAATCAGCTCACGCGGGGGCAGGTCCACCAACCGAATGTCGCGTAACCGCTCGAATACGGCGTCCGGCACGGTCTCGCTGACGCGGATGCCGGTGATCTGGTGCACCACATCGTTCAGACTCTCCAGATGCTGGACATTAACGGTGGTGTACACATCGATGCCGGCGTCGAGTAGTTCATCGACATCCTGCCATCGCCGCTCATGGCGACTGCCCGGCGCATTACGATGCGCCAACTCGTCCACCAGCGCCACGGCGGGCCTGCGGGCCAGCAGCGCGTCGAGGTCCATTTCGTCGAGAGGCCGGCCTTGATACTCGATCTGCCTTCTTGAAATCGAAGGCAAACCGTCGATCAATGCCTGGGTTTCACTGCGCCCATGCGTTTCGACGATCCCGATGACGACGTCCATGCCTTGGCGTTGCAATTCGCGCGCACGGGTCAACATGGCGTAGGTCTTCCCGACCCCGGGCGAAGCGCCGAGAAACACGGTAAGCCTGCCCGCCGCCTGTCGGCGCAACTCGCCGATCAAGGCATCCGCCTGTTCTGTACGTTCAGATCCCATCGCCTCTCACCCGTTGCCACTTGCACCTTGCTGCCGCGTTCCGGGGTTTTTTCACCGAACCCCTCATCACCCATAGATTACGCCTTGCCGACGATACGGGCCCCGAGGCAGGTCTTGCCGCCACAGGTGACGGCAAGTATGCGCTCAGCGGGCTCATTGGGTGCGTGCCGGTAACCGGACGGGCGTATTGGCCGGCAGGCTATCCAGTGCGATGTTGAGTTCGAGCACATTCACACGCGGCTGACCCAACACGCCAAGCTGGCGCGATTCGGTGTGCTGCCCGACCAGTTTCACGACCGTCGCAGGACTGATGCCTCGGGCACGTGCCACGCGGTCGATCTGGATGGCTGCGCCCTGCGGACTTACGTGCGGATCGATCCCGGCGCCGGACTGAGTGACCAGGTCGCTGGGGACGACGGACGGCGCCACGCCATCCCTTTGTGCAACGGCAGCCCGGGTCTCATCGAGTCGCTTGCGCATATCGGGGTTGGTGCGCGCCTGGTTGCTGCCCGCCAGCGACATGGCACTATAGCTGGAGGCGGAAGGACGAGGTTGAAAATAGCGATCGCTCGTGAATGGCTGCGCCACTAAAGCGGAGCCGATGACCTTGCCATTAAGTTCGATCAGGCTGCCGTTGGCGGCGTTGGGGAAAAATGCCTGGCCCAACCCTACACCCACGAGCGAATATACGAAACCGAATCCGACGAGGACAATCACCGTCAGCCCCATAGCGGCCCGAAGCACACCCTTGTCGCAAACGCCGGACGCCGCTGACGAAGCCGTGAACACGGTGGGAGTCGTTGAAGTCGTCATGACATTCTCCTTAGACATTGAACAGCGCCGACAGCACGACGTCGATCAGTTTGATGGCGATGAAGGGAAGCAGGATGCCACCCACACCGTAGACCAACATGTTGTTGCGCAGCAGCGCTGTTGCGCTCGCGGGCTTGAAGCGCACACCGCGTAGCGCCAGCGGAATCAGCAACGGAATGATCACGGCGTTGAAGATCAACGCGGATAACACTGCGCTGGTCGGACTGGAAAGGCGCATGACGTTCAGGACGGCCATTTGCGGAATCGCGACCGCGAACAAGGCAGGCAGGATCGCGAAGTACTTTGAGACATCATTGGCCAGCGAAAAGGTGGTCAACGCGCCGCGGGTAATTAGTTGCTGTTTGCCAATCTCGACCACCGCCAACAGCTTGGTCGGGTCGGAATCCAAGTCCACCATGTTGCCGGCCTCTTTGGCCGCCTGTGTGCCGGAGTTCATCGCTAAACCGATATCGGCCTGAGCGAGCGCCGGTGCATCATTGGTGCCGTCGCCCACCATGGCTACAAGTCGCCCGCTCGCTTGCTCGGCGCGAATACGGCCGAGCTTGTCCTCGGGCCGGGCCTCGGCGATATAGTCGTCCACCCCCGCCTCGGCGGCAATACTGGCCGCGGTCAGTTTATTGTCGCCGGTGATCATCACCGTCTTGATTCCCATCTCGCGTAATCGTGCAAAGCGCTCTTTGATGCCGTGTTTAATCACGTCGGACAGTTCGATGACGCCCAGTACGTGGCGACCATCGCTGACCACCAGCGGCGTGGCGCCGGTGCGGGCAACCTGCGTCACGCGAGCTTGCAGTTCGGCGGGAATGTGCCCATCCAGGGATTGCACATGTTGAGCAATCGCATCCAGAGAACCCTTGCGGATCACACGCTCACCCGGTAGGTCCACGCCTGACATGCGAGTCTGGGCCGAGAACGGCACGAAGCGGGCGTTGTCCGGATCCGCGATCTGCTCGCCCTGCTCGCGGGCGAGCTTAACGACGGACTTGCCCTCGGGCGTAGGGTCGGCCAGCGACGCCAGCAGCGCGGCCTGGCGCAATTGGGAAGCATCCGTTGCGGCCAATGCATGAAAGGCAACGGCCTGGCGGTCACCGTAGGTGATAGTGCCGGTCTTGTCCAGCAGCAGCACATCCACGTCGCCCGCGACTTCCACGGCTTTGCCTGACTTGGCCAGCACATTGGCCTTGAGGGCGCGGTTCATACCCGCAATGCCTATGGCCGGCAGCAGGCCCCCGATGGTCGTGGGTATCAGGCAGACGAGCAGCGCGATCAGCAACACGATGTTGACCTCCACGCCCACAAAACCACCGATGAACGGTAATGTCACTACCACGATCGTGAAAGTCAGCGTCATCACCATCAGCAGGATGCCCAACGCAATCTCGTTAGGCGTTTTTTGCCGATTAGAGCCTTCGACCAGCGCGATCATGCGATCGAGAAAACTGTTGCCAGGTTCGGCCGTGATACGCACGACGATGCGGTCCGATAGCACCGTGGTGCCGCCGATGACGCCCGAGCGATCGGTGCCAGCTTCGCGCAGCACCGGGGCGGATTCACCTGTCACGGCCGCTTCGTTGATCGTGGCCAGGCCTTCCACAATCTCGCCATCGGCCGGGATCAATTGCCCCGCTTCGATCAGCACCTGGTCGCCCGCGCGCAAGTCGGACGCCGGAATACTCGTTTCTTTGCCCGACTCGTCGATGCGGCGCGCCATCAAGTTTTTGCGCGCCCGTCGCAGCGATGCCGCCTGGCCTCGACCGCGAGCCTCGGCAACCGCTTCGGCAAAGTTGGCGAACAAGACCGTGATGAACAGAATGACCGTCACCGCCCAACCGAAACCGGGCGTCGCGAAACCCGCCAACGTCGCACCTGCCGTCAGCACCGTACCGGCCCAGACCAGGGCCATCACCGGATTTTTAACGATGTGCTGCGGGGCGAGTTTCACGAATGCGTCGATCAACGCCGGTTTGAGACTAGGCTCGATAGTTTTACCCGAACGATTGAAGCGTTCGTTATCGTTTGTCGTATTCAATTTGGGTTCCTTCAACGTGCCAGTAGCGGCATCAGGGCCAGATGGTCGGCAACGGGGCCAAGGACCAGCACGGGCATGAACTGCAACAGCGTAAGAATGACGACAATGCCAATCAGCGTGATGGCAAAGGTGGGCGTTTCCACCTGCAGGCTGCCCGAACTCTCGGGTGCGCGACGCTTGCGCGCCAGCATGGCGGCAATCGCCAGTGGAATGACCAGCGCGGGATAGCGCCCCGCGGCCAGCACAAAGGCGCAGGTGACGTTCCACCAGAGGGTCGCATCGCCGAGGCCTTCAAAGCCGGAGCCGTTGTTGGCAAAGGCAGAGGTGTATTCATAGAACACCTGGCTGATGCCATGGAACCCGGGGTTGGAATTGCCCGCCAGGCCGGGCACCGCCAGCGTGACGGCGGTAAAGCCCAGGATCACCAATGGCTGCCAGAGCACCAGGACGGCAAGGAGCTTGACTTCCGGTCCCTCGATTTTTCGACCGAACAACTCGGGCGTTCGGCCCGTCATCAACCCCGCGATGAACACACTCAGCAACAGATACACGATGAATTGCTGCAGCCCGCAACCGACACCGCCCCAAATGGCGTTGATCAACATATTGGACATCGCCACCATGCCCGTCAGCGGCGCCGCCGAATCCAGCATCAGGTTGACCGAGCCGTTGTTGACCTGGGTGGTGGCAGCGGCCCACAAAGCGGAGGCATCCGCCCCCAGGCGCACCTCCTTACCCTCCATCAGGGCACTGTCCGACGCGGTGTTGTAAGCCTCCGACCACAGCGACAATCCCATGGAGACCACGGATAGGGTCAACATCGTCCCGAAAACCATGGCGCCGAACTTCTTGCGACCGGTAAAGGCGCCGATCATGAAAATGATCGATACCGGAATGAGGGCGATGGCAAGCAGTTCCAGAAAATTCGATAGCGGCGTCGGGTTTTCCAGGGGAACCGTACTGTTTGGGCCGTACCATCCCCCGCCATTGCTACCCAACTGCTTGATAGCCACCATCGGCGCCACCGGACCGAGCGGGATTTTCTGTTCCTTGAACTCCGCGGGCGCATCGATCGGACTGGCCACGGGGCCCGCCTGCAGCGTGGCCGGCACGCCTTGGGAAGTGAGCAGCACCGACAGAATCAGGCACAGCGGTAACACGAAGCGCAGCGTCGCACGCGTCACATCTGTCCAGTAGTTGCCGACATCGATCGCGACAGTGGAATCACCCGTAACCTGTGACATGCCGGCTTGACGACCACCGAATAAACCACGCAAGGTAGCCGCGACCACCGCCAATCCCATCACGGGCGTGATGACCTGCAGGCCGACGATTCCCGTCATCTGCGAGAAGTAGGAGAGTTGGGCTTGACCAGAATAGTGCTGCTGATTGGTATTCGTCAGAAAGGACACCATCGTGTGCAGCGCCAAGTCCCAACTCATGTTGGGGATGCCGTCCGGATTCAACGGCAGCCAGGCTTGGGTCATGAAAATCACCCAGACCGCCAGCGCAAGCAACAAATTACTCAACAGAAAGGCGCTGGCATAGCCGCGCCAGCTCATGCCGGTCTCAGAGCGAGTGCCCAGCAGCCCATAAATGGGGCGCTCGATCCAGCGAAATAGGAAGTCACTGCGCATGGGTGCGCCGCGCATGACCGCCGCCAGGTAGCGGCCCAGAGGCCACCCCAGGACAATCACCAGCACCAGAAACAATAAGAACTCAATCATGATGGGAAACTCCGTCGACACCTATGTGCCGGATGGGCGTGCGCGGCGCAGCACATCGGCGCCGTGGGTGCCGCCGAGCCTCGCGCTGTTCATATGCCCCAGGGCCAACCGGCCGAGTATTCTTGAAAAGCATGCTTGTTCTTCGCTAATAAATGGCGAAATAGCCATGCTCAAGTATTCAACTAAGTCCCGTAAATTCTCTATTCAAGGAAGGGCTTTTTGCGTAAATTCTGCGTAAATCCCGCAGATCGCGCGGCCAATAACCGCGTCGGCGTGTATTCACTGCAAACCAGCACGAATAGCACCGCCTTGGGACGCAGTGCACGACGACAGTGGTAAAGTTTTCACCTCGAAGGCACGACCATAATCAACCTGAGCCTATACCGATATGACCCGGGCGCTTGATGCCGACCATGGCCACACAGCGGACTTTCCCACATTCGAATCCACGGATTTTGCGGGCGAAGGATCGTTTTATTTCGATTTGGTCAGACTGCAAAGCCGACCGGAGATCCCGCGCGGCTTTCCGCACCGCCACGCCTACTATCACATCTTGTGGATGACGCAGGCTCACGGTACGCACATGCTGGATTTTCAGCATCTCGATGTGCGTGATCGCTCGGTATTTTTCCTGGCGCCGGGACAACTGCACGCCTGGAGTTCGTCGGTGGCGCCGCAAGGCTATGTCTTGAATATCAGCACGGCGTTCTTTACGCATATGTTTCCGCGTGCCGACGATATCGCCAAGTTTCCCTTTTTCCACCCCACCAGCGGCCACCCGGTGCTGTATCTCAGCGCGGAACAACACGACGACATGTTGCCGCTGTTGCAGGCCATGGAGCAGGAAGTGCAAGCACGTCAATTGGGCCGCTATGACGTCGTGCGCTCGTACCTGCTTATCTTGCTGACTCAGTTGCGCCGCTTGTATCCGGTGGATGAACGCACGCTCACCGCCGGCCCCAGCTATTCGCTGGTCAAGCGATTCACCTTGCTGATCGAAGAACGTTATCTGACATTCGGCAGCATCCGCGATTATGCTGATGCCCTGTTTGTCAGCGAACGCCAGCTCAACGAAGCCGTCAAGCGTACGATGGGCCGCACTGCCGGCCAACTGATCCAGGATCGCGTGGTACTCGAGGCCAAGCGCTTGCTGAGCAATACCGAAGCCGGCATTGCCGAGGTCGCCTTTCATCTGAATTTCGAGGATCCGGCCTACTTCACCCGCTTCTTTAAAAAGCACACGTCGCTGACGCCGGGCGAGTTTCGCCGCACCTTTCTCAGCCTGCGCGACTGACGCCGCGAAAAAGTGCAATTCAAGCACTGATCCGTCCTAACGGTCATCTTCCTATCCTGCGTACAGTGTCTTCAAGCCGAATGCCTGCCGCCACGCGGCGTGGCATCCATGACCGCTTACCCACGGCCACCCTCGAATGGCCGGGCACAATCGGAGACATATATGAACCAGACCCTTGCGCGCCTGTTGCGCCCCTTGCTGGCGACGACGCTGGCGATGTCCTGCGGTGTTGCTGCCGCCGCCTTCCCTGAACGACCGCTTCGCATTATCGTCCCGTTCGCGGCCGGTGGCGCCACCGATGTCATTGCCCGGACCGTGGCCGACGAAATGGCCAACAAGCTCGGACAACCCGTTATTGTGGAAAACCGCGCGGGCGCCAACGGCAATATAGGTGCCAGTGCGGCAGCCCGTGCCGATGCGGACGGCTATACGCTACTGATGGCGACGTCCAGTCACGCCATCAATGCCACCCTGTACCGTAACCTGGACTACAGCCTGACCAAAGACCTGACTGGCCTGTCCAACCTGGCGTCCGTTCCCTTGCTGTTGGTGGTCAATACCCAGGTGCCCGCCGGCACCGCCGCCGAGATGTCGGCTTACGTGAAGTCCCAGGGCGACAAAATCGCCTACGCCTCGGGAGGCACCGGAACGGCTGCGCACCTGGCCGGCGCACAATTCAATTCGCTGTCCGATGGACACGCCATCCACGTTCCTTACAAGGGTGGCGCGCTCGCGCTCAATGATCTGATTGGCGGACAGGTCCAGTTCATGTTCGCCAACCTGCCCGAAGTCCTGTCGCAGGTACAGGGGGGACGCCTCAAGCCCATCGCCGTAACGGGCAAACAGCGGCACACCGCACTGCCTGACGTGCCCGCTTTCAGCGAAACGCCCTTCGCTGACATGACGGCGCGCTCGTGGTTTGGTCTGTTCGTGCGCGCCGGCACACCGCCCGATGTCGTCGAACGCCTATCCACCGCCATTACCGAAAGTGTGGCCGCACCCGCCGTGCAAGACAAACTCAAGAGCCTGGGCGCCGATCCCATCGGTGACGGCCATGCCGCGTTCCAACCCTATGTGGAACAGGAAGTGGAGCGCTGGCGCGCGCTGGTAGAAGCCTCTGGCGCTTCGGTCAACTGACGGATAAATAATGAGCGACCATTCCAGACTGCGCACCGGCGGACAACTGATTGTCGATGCCCTGCTTGCACAACATACCGATACGGTCTTCTGCGTGCCGGGCGAGAGCTATCTCGATGTCCTGAACGCGCTGTATTCCCATCAGGACGCGATACGTGTCGTCGCCTGCCGCCACGAAGGCGCCGCCGCCTTCATGGCCGAGGCACACGGAAAACTGACGGGCCGGCCCGGCGTCTGCATGGTGACCCGGGGACCGGGCGCCACGAACGCCAGCATCGGCGTGCACACCGCTTTCCAGGACTCTACGCCGATGATCCTGCTCGTGGGCCAGGTCGGCCGCGATATGATTGAACGCGAGGCCTTTCAGGAAATCGACTATCGGCGCATGTTCGGCCCCTTTGTGAAGTGGGTGGCCCAGATAGACGATGCGGCGCGCGTCCCTGAATTGATGGCCCGCGCATTCGCGGTCGCGCAGTCCGGTCGGCCCGGGCCTGTCGTGCTGGCGTTGCCCGAAGACATGCTGACGGAATCGGCATTCCCGATCGACACCGCGGTGGCCATCGTACCGCAGGCACATCCGGCGCCCGACGCCATGCAACGCCTGCACGCCTGCCTGGCGCAGGCCCAGCGCCCATTACTGCTGCTCGGTGGCACAGGCTGGGATCTGTCCGGGCGCGAAGCCATCACGCAATTTGCCATACGGAACGATCTGCCCGTGGCCTGCGCATTCCGTCGACAAGACCTGTTTGACAACCGTCATTCCCATTACGTCGGCGAGGTTGGCATCGGCGTCAATCCGGCGCTGGCCAATGCCGTGCGCGAGGCCGATGTCCTGATCGCCGTCGGGACGCGGCTGGGAGAAATGGTGACCAGCGGCTATACGCTGCTCGACGTACCTGTGCCGCGTCAGCGGCTCGTCCATGTGCTGACGGCGGCCGAAGAACTGGGCCGCGTCTATCAGGCGGAAGTCCTGGTGCAAAGTGACATGAATGCCTTCGCACAAGCCGCGGCCGCCCTGCCCTCGGTCGACTCGACACCGCGCCGGGCATGGCGCGAGACGTTGCGCGGCAACTACGAACGCTATGTCGTACCGACGCCTCGCGACGCGCGGCTGGACCCGGCCGAGGTCATCGTGACGTTGCGCGATACTCTGGCACCGGATGCGATTCTGACCAATGGCGCTGGCAACTACAGCGCCTGGGCACATCGCTACTACCCATTCTCGCACCCGCACAGCCAGCTTGCTCCCACCAGCGGTGCCATGGGATATGGTGTGCCGGCGGCGATCGCTGCCAAGTTGCATCACCCCAATCGGCAGGTCGTCTGTCTGGCGGGCGATGGCTGTTTTTTGATGACCTCGCAAGAACTGGCTACGGTACGCCGATATGGCCTGGCCATCGTGTTCATCGTCTTCAACAACGGCATGTACGGCACGATCCGCATGCATCAAGAGAACAATTACCCCGGCCGCCCCATCGGAACCGATCTGTGCAACCCGGATTTCGTCATGTACGCGCAATCGTTCGGACTACAGGCCGAACGGGTGAGCCATAGCGCCGGGTTCGCGCCGGCATTGCAGCGCGCGCTGGCCTCATCTGGTGCAACCTTGATAGAGCTTGAAATCGAGCCCGAGATCCTGACGCCGCGCGCCACCTTGAGCGAACTTCGCGAACGCGCGTTGCGCGCCGCCGTGTAAACAACGTGTGCGCCCCCACAGGGCCACCGTAGAAAAGCCGTAACAAGCGGCATATAACCACCACAAAAAAGGAGACAGTAATGCACAAGACCTCAGCTCACCCACTTATCCGTCTGATGCTGACGGCAAGTCTGGCGTTGACATCACTGGCGGGGGCACAGGCCGCCACCACACTCAAGCTAGCCCATTTCGCGGCCGAATCACATCCCGCCCATACCGCCGCGCTGCAACTGAAGAAAAACGTCGAGGCACGCACGAACGGCGACGTATTGATCGAACTGTATCCCGCCAATCAATTAGGTTCGCCGCCCGATCAACTGGAGCAAACCACGATGGGCGTCATTGACATGAATCTGCCCACGCAGGGCGCCCTGGACAAGTACGAGAAAGCCTTCGCGACCGTCATGACGCCGTATGCATTCTCGAGCTACGCCGATGCACACCGGGTGCTGGATGGCCCCTTCTATAATTGGGTCGCGCCGCGCCTCGAGAAAAAGGGTTTGGTGCTGCTGTCGACCTGGGAATACGGTTTTCGCAATGTGACCAATTCGAAGCACCCGATCAATACGCCCGAGGATATGAAAGGCCTGAAGCTGCGGACCCCTCCGGAATTGCAGATCATGGCGGCACTGGAGGCGGCAGGCGCCACAACCACGCAGATCGCTTTTCCGGAACTGGTGGCGGCGCTGAACCAGGGCGTTGTCGACGGCCAGGAGAATCCCATCGGCGTGATCTATCACTTCAAGCTCTACGAAGTGCAGAAAAATCTGGCGCTGACTCAGCATGTCTACAACAGCATGACACACGTGATCAGTCGTTCAAGCTGGGAAAAGCTGACACCTGAGCAACAAACCATCCTGCGTGAAGAAAGCCGATCCGCCGGCCTGCTCATGCGCAAGCTCGTCGCCGAACAAGAATCCGCCGAAATCGCCAAGATCGAGGCCGCGGGCGTGAAGGTCACACGCCCCGACATCGCCAAGTTCCGTGCGCTCATGCAACCCGCCTATGACCGGGTGGCCGACTACGCCGGTCAAGAAAACATGAAGACTTTCCTGGACATGTTGTCGAAATAAGTGCGTCGCGCGGACGGCGCACGCAGCGCCGATCCGCCTCGCCGCAACACAAAGGGAAATCCTATGCAAGCCGTATTCGTCGTGGGCGGCCTCCTGGCCCTCATCATGTTCGGAGTGCCCATCGCGATGGCGCTGGGTGTCACCGCGATCATCAGCTATATGCTGGCAGGCGAGCTACAAGCCCTGACCATGATTGCGCAGCGCATGTACTCTGCCTCATCGGGCTTTACATTGCTGGCCATTCCGTTCTTTATTCTGGCCGGTTCGCTGATGAACACGGGCGGCATCACCGACCGGATATTCCGGTTCGCACATGCCCTCGTTGGCCACTTCACCGGTGGACTGGCGCAGGTCAATGTCGTGGGCAGCCTGATTTTCTCGGGCATGTCGGGCACCGCCGTGGGCGATGCCGCCGGGATGGGTCAGGTCGAGATAAAGGCAATGAACGATGCGGGCTTCGAGCCCAAGTTCTCGGCCGCCGTCACGGCCGCGTCGGCAACGATCGGCCCAGTCTTTCCGCCCAGTGTTCCCATGGTGATCTTCGGTGGCCTGACGGGCGTCTCGGTCGTGCAGCTGTTTATTGCGGGCATCGTACCCGGCCTGTTGTTGACTGCCGCCTTGATGATTGCGATCTGGTTCATCTCGCGGCATCGGCGGTACCCCGTTGAACGCCGCGCCAGTCTGCGTGAATTGCGCGAATCGTTCATGGGCGCGCTGCTTCCCATGCTGGCGCCGGTCATCATCATCGGTGGTCTGGCCAGCGGTTATTTCACGCCCACCGAAGGCGGCGTCATCGCCGTCCTTTATTGCCTGGCACTGGGACTGTTCGTCTACAAAGAATTCCGCGTGTCCGATCTGCCAGGCATCATCTGGACGGCGCTGCAGCACACGCTGCGCGTGCTGTTTATCATCGCCTCGGCCGGCTTCCTGACCTGGTTCCTGGTGCATAAACGCATTCCCGACGCGATGATCCAGGCCATCATGTCCGTGTCGACGGTACCCTGGGAAATCACTGCGCTGGTCGTCCTGGTGTTGATAGCCCTCGGTCTGTTCCTCGAGGGCGTGGCCGTCATCATCATCACGGTACCCATTTTCATGCCCATCATCACCCAGATCGGCATGGATCCAGTTCAGTTCGGCATGTTGATGGTCATGTGTTCGATGATCGGGCTGCTGACACCACCGGTCGGTATTTTGCTGTTTGCGGTCAGCAGTGTGTCGGGGGTCAAAGTGGGAGAGATCGTGGCTGAATTGTGGCCACTGTTGATCGCCATTGCGGCCATCACTCTGATGGTGGCCTATTGGCCCGCCGTCTCACTGTGGCTGCCGAGGACGCTGCTATGAAAGACACGTTGCTCATTCGCCTGGATCGCGCCATCGGCGCGACGCTACGGCTCTTTACCATCGCCTGCCTGGTCAGCCTGACAGTTTTACTGGCTATCAATATCATCGGCCGTGCAACCGGCTGGTTCGGAATCGCCTGGTTTGACGAAGTCGTCACCACGCTTTTTGCCTGGATGGTTTTTATCGGCGCCAGCGCGCTTTGGCGTGAGTGTGATCACTTCACGATCACCTTGCTACCCGACTATCTGGCCGGCAAGTCCGGGCAACGGCTGCATCGACTGATCGTCGCACTGGTGGGACTGCTATTTGCCGGCGTGCTGCTGGTGTATGGCGCCCGCTTCGTTGCCCGCACGGCCGCGACGACGCCCGTACTCGAGTTACCGCAGGCGTGGGCCTATGCCTGCCTGCCGATCGCTGGCCTGCTGATGACGCTATATGCACTACGCGACGTCTGGCTCGCCATTCGGGCCACATCGCCCAAACCAGCCCCAACCGTCACCGAGACACGCCTGCAGTAGCCGGCGCAGATCGATTTCATCCCCCCAACACCGGAGCGTTTCTATGCTTTACGACGTCAGAACCTATACGTGCCATCCCGGCAAGATCAAGAAACACTTGGCGCTATATGCCGAGCACGGCTTTGATGTGCAACGCCGCCATCTGGGCGAACCCCTGGCCTACATGCAGACCGAAACCGGCGACGTCAATAGCTACGTGCACATCTGGGTTTACGAAGACGCCGCCGATCGCGCGCGCAAGCGCGCCGCGCTGCAGTCCGATCCCGAGTGGGCCCAGTACCTGATCCGCAGTGCCGAAGCCGGTTGCCTGTTGGCACAGCGCAATCAACTGATGACGCCGGTGTCTTTCTTTACCCCGAAAGCCTGACCGCGAACGGGCCAGGTCCAAGGCCTGCTACCCGTTCCTTACCTTATCCGCCATACGAGTATCGATCATGCAGAACTACCGTCAACTTTTTGATCTGACCGGCAAGATTGCCGTCGTGCTGGGCGCCGGATCAGGCATCGGCCAAGCATCGGCCCATGCACTGGGTGCACTGGGTGCGCATGTGGTGTGCGCCGATCGCGATGCGCAGGCCGTGCAGGCCACCGCGGAACAAATCGCTCTATCGGGTTCAGCCGAATGGCATACGACAGACGGGGCCAGCGGTGCCGACATTGCCGAGCTGGCCTCGCGCACGCTATCCGCGCACGGCCGGGTCGACATTGCGGTCACCACGCCGGCGCTGAATATCCGCAAACTGATCGTGGACTACACCGAAGATGAATTCGACCAGGTCATGAACCTGAATCTCAAAGGCGCGTTTCGCTTTCTGCGCGCGTTCGGCGCGCCGATGATGAAACAGGGCAGTGGCAGCCTGGTGCTGTGCTCGTCGATGCGCGCAGTCACGATCGAGCCGGGCCTGGGCATCTACGCGGCATCCAAGGCCGGTATTGCCCAGATGATCAAGGGATTCGCCGCCGAAGCCGGCGCCTATGGTGTACGGGTCAACGCCGTCATGCCCGGCGTTATCGAAACACGGCTCACCGCGCCCCTGAAAGAACGCCGCGACATCTACGACACCTACGCATCCCATACCGTGTTCAACCGTTGGGGCCAGGCCTCGGAAGTTGGTTCGGCCGTGGCCTTCCTGGCATCGGACGCGGCCAGCTACATCACCGGCACTTCGCTGGCCGTCGATGGTGGCTGGACAGCGATCGACGGCGCCCCAACGGGGCTGACCGCCACGCGTCCGTCAGAGTAAGAAGGCGGCCTCCTCACGGTGGCGCTTTTAAGTTGCGTGTGCAGCGGCCGATGAGTGTATCGGCCGCACCGCCAACCGTAGTCCCATCGCCTTGAGAATAGCCGTCAGGCTACTCAAGGCGGGATTCCCCTTGGGTGATAGCGTCCGATAAAGCTGTGTCGGGTTCAGGTGTGCCTGTTCCGCCACCATCTGTACGCCGCCGAACGCCTGCGCAAGCTGTCGCAGCACAGTCAGCAACTCCGCCTGATTGTCGTCTTCAAGCACGCCATTGATCACATCGAGAGCAAGGGCCGGATCGCTGCGATACAGCTCGGCCATCGCCTCATCATGTCCCCTGCTTCTCATCGTCATTTCTCCCTTGCCAGTCCTGCCAATAACTCACAGCCCCAATTCAAATAATGATCGTGCTGCTCGTTAGCGGTCAGATAATGTTCAATTCGGTAGGAAGTCATTTTCGTTTATTAACGAATAACAGTCAATCAGATCGAATTACTGGATAGGCTGAAGACCAGGCAGAAGGCTTACTCGCTAAAACCTTACTCGCTAAAACATTACCTACCGCATCGGTGTCGCGACCGCGTTCCGTGTTGATGTTCATGTCGTTGATGCTATCGTCGCCAGGCGAAATACTGGATATTTAGCCAGTTATATAAAAATATCAGACCTGTCCTACGCACTGACAACGATGCCTCTTCGACTCCCGGCGTGGACATGAGAATCCGAACGGATGAGCTCCATCGCTGCGACATCAGTGCTGCCTTCACCCATATACCCCACGGCCCGTGCAGTCACGACAAACGGGGCAGTCGCTGTTAAGCAACTGCCCCGTACGGGCTACCAGATCAAGGGTAATTAATCAGGCATTAATTGGCTGAGGTAGCCGGAGCGGGTTTGGCTTCATCTGCCGCCTTGGCGTCGTGGCGGGCCTGGCGTTGCGCCAGCCGCTCTTGCCGCTTGGCCTTGCGCGCTTCCAATTTGGTTTGGCGCTCTTTGACCCACTCGGTCACTTGCTGATGCTGGGTGCTGTTGAGGCTATCCCAGGCAGCCAGCCATTTGCCGCGGACTTCGGTGGATTGCTCGCGGAATTTTTCGCGGCGAGCGTCTTCGTCGGCGATCAGGGCATGCGGATCGAGCTTGCCGTCCTGGAGCTGTGTCGACAGCAGTTCGTGACGCTTGCCACCATGTTCGCGCATGGCTTTGAACATGTCGGTCTGCGCTTGCTTGGCCTCGTCAAAGGACGCTTGTTGCTTGGCATCGAGCTTAAGCGACTCGACCTGCGTCTTGGACAGCGGGCCTACACCAGGCACAAAAAACCCGTCGCGCATTTCGGCACGGTGATGATAGCCATGCTTGCCACCATGACGATGGCCGTGTTTATCACCATAATGACCATGACGCTCGCCAAGCTTGTCGGTATTTTGTTTAGTCTCAGCCGCAGTCGGTGCGGTTTCGGACGCGGCCATGACGGTACCGGACATGCCGGTAGCGGCAACGATGAAACCCAGGGCAGCCAGAGAGGAACGGATCGCGTATCGGGACATATTGTGAACTCCTGAAAGAGTGGAACGCGAAGCCATTGTCCGGTTTGAGCCGTTACAAGCGAATTTCGGATCGGCGGGGAATATTTCAGTCGATTGCGCGGCAGAGTCGCTTTGGTTTGACATGGCACGCGGCTTTGACAAAACGCCGCGGTCTGGCACCACCCCGCTGTACCGCCCTGCCCGCTAGCGCAGTCTCAGGACAGGCTCACAGCGCAGGCTCAGGGCGTCGAGGGCGTCGCGTCCCAGGTCGCCAGGTATTCCTGCCAGTGCGGCGCATTGCTGGCCTGCAGGGTCTCGCGTACCAGGTCGATCTCGGCTTGATAGGACGCTGTGTCGAGCTCGCCGCGCAAGAAACGGAATCGGCAATACACGAGCCAGGTGTTGACGACGTCGGTTTCGCAATACGCGCGGACCTCGTCTGCGCGACCGGCTTGCCACGCGGGCCATACCTGTCCGCCGTCCATGCCCAGTTTGCCGGGAAAACCGCAAAGCTTGGCAAGCTCGTCGAGTGGCGCATTGGCACGCCCGTTGTACTTGGCCAGCAGGTCCATCAGGTCGATATGACGGTTGTGATAACGACTGATGTAGTTGTTGTACTTGAAGTCGCGGTCCTCGTCACCGGTATCCCAATAGCGCGGCGCGGGCACACCATGAATCAGACTACGATAGTGCAACACCGGCAAATCAAACCCCGAGCCGTTCCAGCTGACCAGCCTGGGCGTATAACGCTCGATGGTTTTAAAGAAGCCATTGATCAGGGTGGCCTCGGGGTCGTCGGGTTGCCCCAGGGTTTTGACACGAAAGCCCTGGTCATCGCGAAACACGCAGCCGATGACGGCGATGCGTTGTAGATGCAGTGGCAGAAAATCGTGCCCGACGGCCTCGCGGCGCGCCTGAAAGGCACGCTCGGCGACCTCATCGTCGGGCACGTCGGGCCCCCATCCATTGAGCTTGCGCAACCCGTCTATGTCGGGCAGCGTTTCCAGGTCAAAGACGAGTGTCGGGGTCATCGCGCCGGCAGGTACTTCAGCGGGTCAACCGGGGTGCCCTGACGGCGGATCTCGAAATGCAGTCGCGGCGACGTGGTGTCGCTCTGGCCGATTTCGGCGATCTTGGAGCCGCGCTTGACGGCCGCACCCGTCTTCACCAACAGAGTCTGGTTATGTGCGTAGGCGGTAATAAACCCATTTTGGTGATTGATGATGATCAGGTTACCCAGACCACGCACGCCGTTGCCGCTGTACATCACCTTGCCGTCGGCCGCGGCGACCACGGGAGCGCCCAGCGAGCCGCCGATGTCGATGCCCTTGGCGGCGGTGGTAAAGGATTGCGTGATCGGGCCGCTGGCGGGCCATCCCCAGCTAATCAGGTTGGCATCGTCGGCACGCGGAGGCGGGGGTTCGGTGCTGGCAGGCGGCGTGGAGGGTGTCGTCGCCGTGGCGGGCGGCGTCACAACAGGAGGCGTCGTATCCGGCGGTGTCGTGCCGGGTGTCGTATCGGACGGAGTGGTCGGCGACGTCGTGCCCGTGGCACTGTCCGGCAGGGGCACCGGCTTTGTAGTGGTGGACGAGGACGGCGCGGACGACGATGGCGTCGTCGAGGTCGCGGCGCTCGCGGTCGTCGTGCCCGTCAGCGTGAGGACCTGTCCGACGCTCAGTTGATTCGCATCGTTGATGTTGTTCAGGCTCTTGAGCGTGTTGACGTCGAGATTGTAGCTGCGAGCGATCTGGTACAGCGTATCGCCGGGCTTGACCACGTAGGTCTGGCCGGGTTGCGCGGTGCCGACGCCGCCGGACGATCCGCCCTTGGACAAATCGACGACCGGCGCGCGCGTCGTGGTGCTCGAGCACCCCGCTATCAACGCCAAGCCAAAGACACCGGCTACCCATGCCGCGCGACGCGTCAGCCGAGCAAACGACACCTGGGGAAATGATTGTTTGGTCAGTGATAACTGCCGGTTGAGCATGTAGTTCTCCTGGTTGCTCAAGATTGTATTCCGGCCCGAAGCGGTACAAAACGTACCGCCTCTAACTCGGTGCGCTTCCAAGCCGAAGTACCAGTGCGTTCAATCAACACCAATCTCTGGTTGGACGTGCCCTCGGGAGCGATCAGACGGCCGCCCGGCGCCAACTGTGTCAACAACGCCTGGGGGATAGCCAGCCCGGCCGCAGCCACAACAATAGCATCGAACGGCGCGATGCCGGGTAACCCTATCATGCCATCGCCGTGAATCAAGCGTACGCGCGTGGCCAAACGCAAAGCACGCAGATTGCTGCGAGCCAATTCAAAAAGCCCGCGAATGCGTTCGATCGCGTGCACTTCCCGGACAAACTGGGCGAGAACGGCTGCTTGATAGCCGCAACCGGCACCGACCTCCAGCACACGGGTCGGCTCGCGGTCTTCGCACACGGCGGCGATCATCCGCGCCACGATCTTCGGTTGAGAAATCGTTTGCGAGTGCCCGATCGGCAACGCGGCGTCTTCGTAAGCACGACTCGCCAAAGCCTCATCCACAAAGACATGGCGCGGCACTGCCGCCATCGCGTTGAGCACACGCTCGTCGGTGATCCCGCCATCGCGCAGGCGTTGCACCATGGCCTGGCGCAAACGATCGGAATTCAGGCCCAGATTGCTGGCCTTGCCCGCAGGTTGGCCGGCAGGCGCAGGTCGAACCAGGGTGGCGGGCGAAATACGCGTGTTGCTATTGGTCGCGGTAAAGCCGGGCGCCAACCCCGTCTTGTTGTAACTCGCGGTCGTCCTGGGACGACCCGGCTGATCTGGCGGAATTACAGGCTTGCGCATAGTGGCTCCGCCCAGCCTCGGATCTCGTCCAGTTGGCTGTGTTGGGTCAAGTCCAGGCGCAAGGGTGTTACCGACACTTGCCCCTGGAGAATCGCGTGAAAATCCGTTCCTGGCGAGGCGTCAGCCGCCAAGCCGACGGGGCCAATCCAGTACACCGTATCGCCATAGGGTGTCGTTGTGCGAACGACGGGCTCTGACGGATGGCGTTTGCCCAGGCGGGTGACTTGCAAGCCGCCCATCTGCTCGAAAGGCCGGCACGGAATATTGACGTTAAGCAAGACTGGCGCGGCCAGCGGCTGCGCGATTTGTCGTTCCACCACGACACGAGCGGCGCGCGCGGCAGATTCCAGGTGTTCCCACCCTTTTTCAACTAACGAAAAGGCAATCGCGGGAATCCCGAACAAATAGGCCTCGGCAGCGGCCGCAACGGTGCCCGAATACAGGGTGTCGTCGCCCATGTTGGCGCCATTGTTGATCCCCGATACCACCAGATCGGGCCGGGCATCTACCAACCCCGTCAATGCCACGTGAACGCAATCGGAGGGCGTGCCATTGACGCAGACAAAGCCATTGGAGGCGGTGCGCACCGTCAAGGGGCGGTTAAGGGTCAGGGAATTTGACGCGCCACTGTGATTGGTCTCGGGAGCGACGACGGTGATCTCGCCTAGCCCTTGCAGCGCGTCAACCAGCGCTTCGAGCCCAGGGGCGCTATAACCATCATCGTTCGACACCAGAATTCGCATTGTGTATCCAAAAAAATCACACGAAGTAAAACGCCGTCGATTGTACCGCTGGAGAATGTCCGCCCGAAAGCGGCATGCGGATTGTGCCTGGTCTTGACGCATATGGATAACCCGCAGACGCGCCCGTGCCGCTCGCGCGGTAGAATCCGCAGCCACGACCCTTATGCAATGGATGCTTTCTCATGGTGCAGACCGCTCCCTCGTTCCTGTTCAGTGCCTCGCTGATTGCGCTGGCGTATCTGATTGGTTCGATTCCATTCGCCGTTATCGTCAGCAAGCTGATGGGGTTGCAAGACCCCCGCAGCTACGGATCGAAAAATCCCGGCGCGACGAATGTGCTGCGCAGCGGCAATAAAGTGGCCGCGGCGCTAACCTTGGTGGGCGATGCCGCCAAAGGCTGGTTTGCGCTATGGCTGGCCCACAAACTGGCGCCGGGCCTATCGTGGAATGGCTACGCCTTCGTGGCGCTGGCCGTGTTCCTGGGCCATTTGTACCCGATTTTCCTGAAATTCAAGGGCGGCAAGGGCGTGGCCACCGCGCTGGGCATCCTCTTGGCCATACATCCGATGCTGGCGCTGGCCACGGCGCTGACCTGGGTGATCATTGCCGTTTTCTCGCGCTACTCGTCGCTCGCCGCTCTGGTGGCAGCCTTTTTTGCGCCGGTGTATTACCTGTTTGGCTCGGGCGTCGCCTGGTATGCCCAGGCCCCCGTAGGCATTGCCCTGGCCGTCATCAGCCTGCTGTTGTTTTATCGCCACCGCGCCAATATCGGCCGCTTATTGACCGGCAAAGAAAGCCGCATCGGCGGGAAAAAGGGCCCCCACGCGGCGCCGTAGGCTTGCTGCCCCCCAAGGGGGCGTTTTTTGCCTTGGGCCGGCCCGGCGGCAAAAAGGCCCCCACGCGGCGCCGTAGGCTTACTGTCCACCTCGCGGCACGCTGCCTACGCCGGCGTGCTCACGCAGATATCGGCCAGATCCCAGCGCGGGCGTACGGTAAAGGCATGGTCACCAGCCTGTAATGACACCAGTCCGGCTTTGACGCGCTCGGAGGCTGCGAACGCAATCATCGCGCCGTTATCCGTACACAAGGCCAGCGGCGGAAAATAAGCCTGCGCGCGCAAGGGCCGCATGGCCTGCGCCAACTGGGCGCGCAGCAATGCATTGGCTCCCACGCCACCGGCGACGACCAACCTTTTCAGGCCGGTTTGCCGGAGCGCCTTGACCGCCTTGGAGACCAGCACGTCGACAATCGCCGCCTGCGTCGCGGCGGACAAATCGGCGCGTGTTTGCTCGTCCAAGCCCGAGCCTGAGCGCTCGGCCTCTCTGACGCGGGTCAATACCGCCGTTTTGAGGCCACTAAAGCTGAAATCGAGATCCGCGCTGTGCAACATGGGACGCGGCAAACTAAAGCGCTGTGCGTCGCCCTGGGCCGCCATGCGCGACAGCGCGGGACCGCCGGGATAGCCCAGGCCCAACAGCTTGGCCGACTTATCAAAAGCCTCCCCCGCCGCGTCATCCAGTGTCTCGCCCAACAAGGCATACTGCCCCACGCCATCGACCCGCATCAATTGTGTGTGCCCGCCGGACACCAGCAGGGCAACGAACGGGAACTTGGGCCGAGGATCGTCCAGCAAGGGCGACAGCAGGTGCCCCTCGAGGTGATGAATCGGAATGGCGGGCAGCCCGCGCGACCAGGCAAATGCCTGGGCTACGCTCGCGCCTACCAACAAGGCCCCCGCCAGCCCCGGGCCGGCGGTATAGGCAACGGCGTTCACATCCTGCAGCGTCAACCCCGCCTCGGCGAGCGCTTGTCGCGCCAGCGGCACCGCGCGGCGGATATGGTCGCGCGACGCGAGCTCCGGCACCACGCCCCCGTATTCCTGGTGCATGGCGATCTGAGAATGCAAGGCATGCGCAAGCAAGCCACGCTCGGTACACACGACGGCAACGCCGGTTTCGTCGCACGAGCTTTCAAAACCTAGAATGATCATGGCCGCGAGTTTACATCTGGTGCGAAAATGGCGGCGTTATCCACCCACAAGATCAACTACCGGGGTCAGACGATGCTGGAGAAGCTATTTAAATTGCGCGAACACGGTACCAACGTCCGTACCGAAGTCGTTGCGGGTTTAACGACATTCCTGACGATGTCCTACATCATCTTCGTCAACCCGGACATTCTGTCGTCCACCGGCATGGATCGCAACGCCGTCTTCGTGGCCACCTGCCTGGCCGCGGCGCTGGGGTCATTCATCATGGCCATGGCGGCCAACTGGCCCATCGGCATGGCGCCAGGGATGGGCTTGAACGCCTTCTTTGCCTTCACAGTCGTCAAGACCATGGGCTACACCTGGGAGCAAGCCCTGGGCGCGGTCTTTATCTCGGGCGTGATTTTCCTGCTGTTGACCGTTACCGGCGTGCGTTCCTGGCTGATCAAGGGCATTCCGCATTCGTTGCGCAGCGCCATCGCGGCCGGTATCGGGCTATTTCTCGCGATCATTGCGCTGTCCACCGCCAAGATCGTCGTCCCGCATCCGGCGACGATGGTAACGCTGGGCGATCTGCGCGAACCCGGGCCCTTGTTTGCCATCTTGGGCTTCTTCATTATCGCGTCGTTGGATGCCCTGCGTGTGCGAGGCGCGATCCTGATCGGGATCCTGATCATCACGCTGCTGTCGATGGCCCTGGGCTACAACGAATTCCACGGGGTATTTTCGGCGCCGCCCAGCCTGGTGCCAACGTTCCTGCAACTGGATATCCTCGGCGCCCTGCATACGGGCTTCGTCCACGTCATTCTGGTCTTTGTCCTGGTCGAGGTCTTTGACGCGACGGGCACCCTGATGGGGGTTGCCAAGCGTGCGGGCCTGGTGCCCGAAAACAAGCCCAACCGTCTGGGCCGCGCCTTGTTCGCCGATAGTACGGCGATTGTGGCGGGCTCGCTACTGGGCACCAGCAGCACCACCGCCTATGCCGAAAGCGCCTCGGGCGTACAGGCGGGCGGCCGCACCGGGCTGACCGCCCTGGTGGTGGCACTGCTGTTCCTGGCCGCCCTGTTCATCTCGCCATTGGCGGGTTCTGTGCCGGGCTATGCCACGGCACCCGCGTTGCTGTATGTCGCGGGCCTGATGATGCGCGAGCTGGTCGAAATCGACTGGAGCGACGTCTCCGAGGCGACGCCGGCCGCCCTGACCACGCTGGTCATGCCTTTCACGTACTCCATCGCCGATGGCCTCGCCTTTGGCTTTATCAGCTATGTCGTCCTGAAAACAGCCACCGGCCAGATCCGTGTTGTGCATCCCGCGACTTGGCTGGTGGCGGTGTTGTTCGTCATACGCTACGCGTTTTTTCCGGGTTAACCCGACCTTGTCTTCTCACGCCGACGACGGGGACCCTTTCACTGACTGGAACCCCGCGTTCTAAATTGATTAATTGAAGTGCACTTCGACTGCGTTGAAAATGACCCGATAACGATAAATCGGAGACATAGATGCGCAACTGCAGCCACAGCTTGCGGGCGATGCTTATCGCCTGTTCACCTTCGGTAATGAGAGCCTCTTGGATAGTTGCATGCATCGCTCTCGCCAGCTGGATTACCGCTTCACCAGTCCTTGCACAAGACAAACAAATCATCAAACTCGGTTGGACCACGACGGATGGCGTAGAGGATCCCTATGCCATTGGGGCCCGGGCGTTCAAGGCCGCTCTTGAGGCGGAGCCAAACGGAAAAAACTTTGATGTCCAGCTCTATCCCAATCGCCAGCTCGGAGACGAAAAGCCGCTGCTAGAAGGGATTCGAATGGGAATGGCGCAGGCCGGTATCATCACTAACGCGGTAGTGGCACAGATCGAGCCTGCGTATCAGCTCAATGATCTGCCCTTCCTTTACTCCTCCTCCGAGCAAGCCTATCAACTGATGGAGGGCGAAGTCGGAAAAAAATTAACCAAGAAGCTTGAAGACAAGGGCATCGCGGTGTTGGGCTATATGGGCGGCGGTTTTCGCAATATGATCAACAACGTCCGACCGGTCAAAACGCCCGAAGATGTGGTCGGCGTCAAGTATCGCGTGATGCAAAGCCCCATCTACATCGGCATGTATAAGGCGCTAGGCGGCAGCCCCGTTCCGATGGCATGGGGCGAGACGTATACCGCAGTACAACAGGGCGCGCTGGACGGATTGGAAATCCCGCTTTCGGTGATCGACTCCACGAAGTCCTATGAGATCACCAAGTACCTGTCGCTGACTCAGCACACGTTCTCCATCATAGAGTTTGTTTTCAACAAACGGTGGCTTGACAAACTGGAGCCTGCTCAGCGTGATGCCGTTATCAGCGCGGCAAGGAAAGCCACGCTCGAACAGCGGCAAGTCACGGAGGAAAACTCGAAAAAACTCGCGGCCGCTCTCGAAAAGAAAGGCATGACGCTCAACACCATTACCGACCCCGCCGCGTTCCGCAAGAAAGTCCAGCCGGTATACGAAGAGTTCAAGCCTCGCATAGGGAGCGACATTCTTGATGCCGCCTTAGCGCAAGTGAACTAAGTGCGTGGCGTGATCAGCGTACTGAAGCTATGTAACGCCATCATTAGCCAGGTGGTGAAAGCCGTCGTGGTTGGCCTGGCCTTCCTGATGGTGATCACGATCTGTTGGCAAGTCGCGATGCGTTTTGCCTTCAATGATCCTCCCTCCTGGACAGAGGAATTCGCCCTGCTGTTATTCAGTTGGTCGATGTTGCTCATGTTGGCGGTGGGCGTCAGAGAGGCATTTCATGTCCGCATGGATATTCTCGTTGAGCGAATGCCGGCAGGTGGCCGTCAGTGGCTGGAATCTCTAATCTGCGTCGCAACGTTAGCGTTTGGCGTCTATCTCGCAATAGCCGGCGTTGATTATGTACGCGAAATGCGCGGATCCAGCTCTGCCGCGATGGGATATCCGATCGCGTTGCTGTATAGCGCGGCGCCCGTCTGTGGCGGATTGATCTGCCTGTTCAGCCTTGAAAGGTTGCTGTCTTTCGTCGCGCCGGGAGACAGCGCATGAGCACGAGCGCCTGGATTTTGACAGTGGGCTTTGCCGGCATGGTGGTGCTCGGCGTCCCGTTCGTCTTTGCAATCGGCCTGGCGGTGACCGCAGTCATTGTTGTCGCCGACATTCCGCTCATGCTGCTTCCGCAGACCATGGTGGCGGGTACGCAATCGTTCAGTCTCTTGGGTATCCCGTTCTTCATGCTCGCGGGAGAGCTGATGTCCGCAGGCGGATTGTCACGCCGGCTGATCGCCGTCGCTGATGTGTGCGTTCGACATTTACTGGGTGGGCTCGGGCACGTCACCATTGTCGCGGCGTGCATTTTTGCGGCGATCTCGGGCTCAGCGCCTGCCACGACCGCTGCCATTGGTAGCACCATGATCCCGGCGATGGCCGAGCGCGGCTATGCGAAATCCTACGCCACGTCGCTAACGGTCAGCGCGGGCGTATTGGCCCCTCTGATTCCCCCCTCCATTGCATTCATCATCTGGGGAGTGATCGCGGAGCAATCCATCTCGAAGCTTTTCCTTGCGGGCATTATTCCGGGACTGCTGATGGCGCTGGGACTGTCAGCGCTCGTGGCGTGGCGGGCTCATGGCGACAAGATACCGCGACTCCCCCGCGCCAGCGCAGCCGAAGTCAGGAGCGCATTGCGCAAAGGCGTTTGGGCATTGCTGGCCCCCGTCATTGTGCTGGGCGGGATCTACGGGGGTATCTTTACGCCCACTGAAGCGGCCGCGGTCGTTTGTCTATATAGCCTGGTGGTCGGCCTTTTTATTGAAAAGCGGCTGCGCTTTGCTCAACTCCCCACCGTGTTCCTGAAAGCCATGACGATCAGCGCTATCGTCATGGGCATTGTTGCCGTATCAGGGGGTATGGGCGTCCTGGTGGCCCAGGAACAATTTGCCACCCGTTTGGCGACCTTTCTGAATGCGTCGATTCACCAGCAATGGATCATGTTGATGATCCTCAATCTAGGATTTTTCTTGCTGGCCGCGGTCATGGACGAGATCGCACTCATGCTGATTTTTGGGCCCATGCTCATTGCCATTGGCCACCAATTTGGAATCGACCCCATTCATTTCGGGGCGATGATCGTCACGAATGTGGCCATCGGCATGGCGGCTCCCCCGATTGGATATTGCCTCTTCGTCGGGGCCGCCATCAGTGGAGAGCGCTTGATCAACATAGCCAGAGCGATTTGGCCCCAGATCGTGATGATGGTTCTGGTCCTGATCCTGGTGACCTATGTTCCCGCATTTTCTTTGTATTTCGTCCGATGACTCACTTGATGTGCGCCGCGGAGACACGTTGGTTTTGCCCGCTATATACCCGCTTCATTGACCGCTAAACAAAGGGTTTCGTCATGAACACTTCGAAGTTGAACGTACGTGCCTCGGTTTCCGACGCAGAATGGGAAACTCGAGTCAACCTGGCCGCCTGCTACCGCCTGATGCCCATGTTCGGCATGAGTGACCTCGTCTATAACCACATCACGGCACGCGTGCCGGGCGATGAGGACCGACTGCTTATCAATCCCTACGGATTCATGTATGAAGAGATCACGGCGTCCAGTCTGATCACTATCAATCTGGCCGGGGATGTGCTCCTGAATCCGCATGACCATTACGATGTCAATTTGGCTGGCTATGTTATTCACAGCGCCGTCCACGGGGCCCGCCATGATGTCCAGTGCGTGATTCATACGCACTCGCGTGCCGGCATGGCGGTTTCCGCGCTGGACTGTGGCTTGCTGCCGTTAACACAAACCGCGATGCGCTTTGGCGCCATTGCCTATCATGAATATGAGGGTCCCGCGGTAGACACCGACGAGCAAGTACGGTTGACAAAAGATCTCGGTAAAAATGACGCCATGGTCTTGCGAAACCATGGCTTGCTCGTCGCGGCGGTGGACATCGCACAAGCCTTCAATACGATGTATTGGCTCGAGATGGCCTGCCGCGCCCAAATCGACGCCATGGCGTGCAATACCGATCTGCGTTACCCCTCGAAAGAAGTGATTGCAAAAACCGCTCATTTGTATAGACCTGAAACGCGACGCCCCTATGGGGTGATGGAATGGCCGGCGATGCTGCGCATGCTGGACCGTCGCGATCGCTCATATCAAGACTGACGCGAGCCAGGGTTGGGCTTTTTGCCGCCGGGCCGCCCCAAGGCAAAAACACCGATTGACGTTAGCTATCAACCCGATCGACCGCAAGGTTGATCGGGTTTTCCCTTGATTTCGCCTATACACTCCCCAAATATTAGTTAAACGCGTAGCCCAGCGGCGCGCCTCGCCCGTTACTTCTGGAGTTTTTCTACATGACCGAGTTGGCTCGCGTACCCTTTTCCGTATTGGATCTCGCCCCGATTGTTCAGGGCGGTGATCCGACCAGCGCGTTCCGCAATACTGTCGACCTGGCCCAACACGTGGAGCGCTGGGGCTACCAGCGATTCTGGTTGGCCGAGCATCACAACATTAATGGCATTGCCAGCAGCGCCACGGCGGTCCTCATTGGCCACGTCGCCGCGCATACCAAGACCCTGCGTGTCGGCTCGGGCGGCGTGATGCTGCCGAATCATGCGCCGCTGATCATCGCAGAGCAGTTCGGCACGCTGGAAAGCCTGTTTCCCGGCCGTATCGACCTCGGCCTGGGCCGCGCGCCCGGCAGTGACGGCGCAACGCAACAAGCGCTGCGTCGCGGCCCCCGCAGCGGTTTTGATTTCCCCGAGTTGCTGGCCGAACTGCGCGCTTTTCTCGCACCGGCCGCGCCGGATCAGGCGGTACGCGCCATTCCGGGCGCCGGCCTGGACGTCCCGATCTGGCTCTTGGGGTCGAGTGATTTCAGCGCGCGACTGGCTGCGGAACTAGGCCTGCCCTTTTCGTTTGCCGGCCATTTTTCGCCGGAAGGCATGGCCGCGATGCGCTTGTATCGACATTTGTTCAAGCCCTCCGCGACACTGTCCCGTCCGTACGCGATGATCGGCGTGCCGGTGATTGCGGCAGATACGGACGAGCAGGCACACCATTTGTCGACAACGCAGCAGTTGAAGTTCTTGTCGCTGATTCGCGGCAATCGCCTGCAGTTGCAACCGCCGGTGGAAAGCATGGAGGGCCTCTGGAACGAGTGGGAACGCCAAGCTGTGCATCAAAAGTTGGCCGCGTCTATTGTGGGCGGCCCCGAAACGGTCAAACAAGGACTGCAATCTCTTATCGCGCGCACTGAGGCCGACGAGGTCATGATTGTGTCGGACTTCTTCCGTCACGAGGACCGTCTGCGTTCGTATGAAATCCTGGCCTCTCTGAAAAATGAAGGAATCTGACATGAGTAATACTGTTGAACTGACGCAAGCTTCTTTTCAGGACTCGATCAAGCCGGACAATACGGTGATTGTCGATTTCTGGGCTCCCTGGTGTGGTCCGTGCAAGGGTTTCGCACCGGTGTTTGACCAAGCGGCCGAGCAGCATCCAGATGTCATGTTCGCCAAGGTCAATACCGATGTTGAGCAGGAGCTGGCGGGCGCACTGGGAATTCGTTCTATTCCTACGCTGATGGTTTTCCGCGAACAGGTACTGTTGTTTTCGCAACCGGGGGCTTTGTCTGCCGGGCAGCTTGCGGAGCTGCTGGAGAAGATCAAGTCTGTCGATATGGCGAAGGTTCACGAAGAGATCGCCGCGGCGGCTAAGGAATCTGGGTCTGGTTCTGGCGAACAGGCTTAAGTTCTGATGTAGCAGGTATCGCGTTTTTGCGCGGCAAGGTTGCTTGTTGCCTCGGTGTTTGTACTTTAGACGCAGAGGGCCGGTGCGTGTGAGTGACGCCGGCCTAATCACCNCGGCTCGGCCCAACCAGGGGCCTCGGNCCCGCTNCGCGGGACTACCCGCGGTTCAAAAGGCCGGCGTCACTCACACGCACCGGCCCTCTGCTCGCAATATCATTATGCATAGCGTGTTGGGCGCATTTGCGTTTGGCGATTTGTTTGCTTGTCAGCGGCCGAATGTTGGTATCCGTGGCAAAGCATAAACAACGCTCGCAAGAACCAACAACCGTGACGAACGAGCTATCGCCGTAAGGACTCCCAGGATTTCATCAGCCGCTTCACTGACACCGGCATGGGCGTGCGTAATTCCTGTGCGAATAAGGCGACGCGCAGTTCTTCGAGTAGCCAGCGGAATTCGTCCAATGCGGGGTCCGGTGCGCCTTTGAGGGCTGAGCGGGTGCGTTGGTATTGGGTGAGAAGTGGCGCCATGTCGGACATCAGGCGCGCGTCTCGTGTGGGATCGATCCGTAATTTGTCTATGCGTGCCACGGCAGCTTTCAGGTAGCGTGCGAAATGCGTGAGGTGTGTGTACGGAGTATCGCGGATGAACCACTTGGGCACTAAGGTACCGATCTGCTGTTGTAAGTCGGCATAGGCGGCTGCGTGCGGCTTGGCCTGCGGCAGTTTGCGCTGCAGGGCTGCGTATTCGATCAGCACCGCGTGAGACAGGCGGGCGACCTCTTGGGCCAGGAGGCCCAGGCGGCCTTTGCCGTCTTGGCGGCGGGCTTCGAAGGCTTGTTCATTGGCGGGCCACGGGTCCGTCAGGCACGCCTGGGCAAGCGCGCAGTCGATAATCTGGTCGCGCAGGTCGTCCTGGGTTCCCAGATTCATATACAGCATGCTCATTTTGGTAAGGTCGGGCAAGTTCTTTTCCAGGAACTTGACCTGTTCGCGCAGGCCGATACGGAATAGGCGCAATAAGCCAGCGCGGTGGTGGCGCTTGGCTTCGTCGGGATCGTCGAAGACGTCCAGATCGCAGTGGGTGCCACGGTCGATGAGGGCTGGGTAGCCGATTACGGATTGGCCTTTGCGTTTGATCTCCATGATTTCGGGCAAGGGGCCGAAGGACCAAGAGGTCAGGTTTTCGTGGGCCAGGGCTTGAGCGACGCCGGCATCGCGTACGGCCAGTTGCTGGAAAGTGGCTTGTGCCTGTTTGCCGAATTCGGCTTTTAGCTGGGCCAGATTACGGCCTGCGGCCAGCATGCGGCCATGTTCGTCGACCACCCTGAAGTTCATGAACAGATGGGCGGGCAAGGTTTCGAGCTTAAAGTCACCGACGGCCGGGCGTACCTGTACCTGGTCCCACATGTCGGCGATCAGCGCATCGACCAGGCCGCGTTGCGGGTCGGCCTGGCGCTCATACCAGCGGTCGTAGAAGCCGGCGGCATAGTCCGGCAAGGGGACGCAATGGCGACGCAGTTTTTGCGGCAACGACTTGAGCAGCAGGTGTGCCTTTTCTTTCAACATGCCTGGCACGAGCCATTCGCAGCGGGCAGGGTCGATCTGGTTGAGTGCGAACAGCGGGACGGACAGTGTGACGCCGTCGCGCGCGGAACCGGGCTCGAAATGGTAGTCGAGCGACATGACGACGCCCTGCCATTCGACCTGTTTGGGAAACACATCGGTGGTGACGCCTGCGGCCTCGTGACGCATGAGTTCGTCACGGGTCAGCATCAAGGCGGCAGCCGCTTGTTTGTCCAGGCCGTGGACCCATTTTTCCAGGGTGGCTGTTTGCGAGATGCCTTCTGACAACTGGCGGTCGTAGAACGCGTAGATCAGTTCTTCGTCGACCAGGATATCGGGGCGGCGTGTCTGGTGCTCCAGTTTTTCGATGCCCGCGATAAGCTTGCGATTGTGGGCGACGAAGGGCAAGCGTGTGTCGATTTCGCTCGGCACCAGAGCCTGCCGGATGAAGAGCTCGCGCGCGTGTTGCGGATTGACGCGGCCGTAATGAATACGGCGGCCGGCATAAATAATCAGTCCGTACAGCGTGGCGCGTTCGTTCGCGACCACCTGCCCTGCTTTCTTTTCCCAGCGCGGATCCGACCAATTGCGACGCAACAGATGTGCGGCCACGCGTTCGAGCCAGACGGGCTCGATGCGCGCCACGCAGCGAGCGTATAGCCGCGTGGTCTCGACCAGCTCGGCGGCGATAATCCAGCGTCCGCCTTTTTTCGCCATTCGCGAGCCGGGATGAATGTGAAACCGAATATCACGTGCACCGCGGTAATGCCCCCCTTCGTCGCTTTTGAAACCGATATTGCCCAGCAAGCCGGCCAACAGCGCCATATGCAGCTGTTCATAGGTGGCTTCAGTTTGGTTGACGCGCCACCCTTGCTCGCCCACGACGGCGGCCAATTGCGTATGCACGTCGTGCCATTCGCGCAGGCGGATAGGCGACAGGAAGTTCTGGCGCAACAAAGCCACCAGCTTACGTTGCGACGCCTTGTGTTGCACCTGTTCACCGTACCAGCGCCAGAGTTTCAGAAAGGAGATGAACTCCGATTTGTCGTCCGCGAATTTGGCGTGTGCCGCTTCGGCGGCTTCGCGCTCGGCCATGGGGCGGTCACGTGGATCTTGTACGGATAGGGCCGACGCGATGATCAACATCTCGGCCAGACATTGCTGCTCGCGCGCGGCCAAGATCATGCGACCGATGCGGGGGTCGACCGGAAGCTTGGCCAGCTCGTGCCCGATGCTTGTCAGCACATATGAGGACCCCGTGCGGGTCGCATCACCGGCTTCAGTGGCTTCGTCATCCTCAGACGCCGAGGCCAACTCGATCGCGCCGAGTTCTTGCAGCAGATGGTAGCCATCCGCGATAGCGCGTCCCGGTGGCGCCTCGACAAACGGAAACTGCTCGATGTCGTCCAGTTTCAGGGACTTCATGCGCAAGATCACCGAGGCTAGCGATGAACGCAGCACTTCGGGGTCGGTAAACGCCGCGCGCCCGTTGAAGTCCAACTCATCATAGAGCCGAATACATACGCCCGGACCCACGCGGCCGCAGCGGCCGGCGCGCTGATTGGCCGAGGCGCGACTAATGGGCTCAATGCGCAGTTGCTCGACCTTGTTGCGCCACGAATAGCGCTTGATACGCGCCAGCCCGCTGTCGATCACAAAACGAATACCGGGCACGGTCAACGAGGTCTCGGCGACGTTGGTGGCCAGGACGATGCGACGCGCATTCGTGCGTGGATGAAAGATTTGCTCTTGCTCGGCCTGTGAGAGCCGGGCAAATAATGGAAGAACCTCGGTGCCCGCCGGATGCTTTTTGCGCAGGGCCTCGGCCGATTCACGAATCTCGCGCTCACCGGGCAGAAACACCAGCACGTCACCCGGGCCGTGGCGCGCACATTCGTCGACAGCGTCAACAATGGCATCGATCAGGTCGCGCTCTTCGTCGCCCGCCAAACGCTCGCGGTTCGGCTTGTTGCTGTTGGGGGCTTGCTCGTCGTCTGTCTCGTCGCGCACCGGACGATAGCGTACCTCGACGGGATACAGGCGTCCCGATACCTCGATGACCGGCGCGAGGCGGTCTTCCGAGGCGGCGAAATGGCGGGCAAAACGCTCAGCGTCGATGGTCGCCGAGGTGATGATGACTTTTAGATCGGGGCGCCGCGGCAGCAGTTGCTTGAGGTAACCGAGCAGAAAGTCGATATTCAGGCTGCGCTCGTGCGCCTCGTCGATGATCAGGGTGTCATAGCGGCGCAATAGCGGGTCGCGCTGCGACTCGGCCAGCAAAATACCGTCGGTCATCAACTTGACCGACGCGTTCGGGCCCGTGCGATCGTTGAATCGCACTTGATAGCCGACAATTTCCCCTAACGAGGTCTTCAGCTCTTCGGCGATCCGCTTGGCAACCGAGGTCGCGGCCAGACGGCGCGGCTGGGTATGGCCGATCATGCGTTGACGGCCCCGACCCAGCTCCAGACAGATCTTGGGTAACTGGGTCGTCTTGCCGGACCCGGTCTCGCCACTGACAATCACGACCTGATGGCCCGCGATCGCACGCGCGATTTCCTCGCGTCGAGCACTGACGGGCAAATCCTCAGGATAGGTGATGACGGGAATGGGCCGCTCGGGGCGCGGCGTCTTGCCGCGCGCGGGCGCAGGGGAAACTTCAGGCATGTAAGATTTGTCCTTTGATCCCCTATTATAAAAAACTGTTGCTCGCGTGCTGCTGAGCCCAATTGATCCACCGCGCGTACCCGCTCGCGGTCATATAATTTCGCGCAGCGCCGCGTTCTGCAGCGCCAACCACGCCCACCCCGCGTGCCCTCGTCATACAGGAACAACGACCGCCCATCATGTCCGACCAGGAATACGATACCGTCTCCGCCCAAGATGCCCCCGAATTCGCCGCCGCACAATTCGTCCGATGGTTCCGCGATGTGGCGCCATACGTTCATGCGTTCCGAGGCAAGACCTTCGTGGTCGCCTTTGGCGGAGATCTGGTGCAGGTCGGCGCGCTCAACACCCTGGTGCAAGACCTGTCGCTGCTGTCGGCGCTGGGTGTACGGCTGGTCCTGGTGCACGGATCGCGTCCCCAGGTCAATGAGCAACTGCGCCTGAAAGGCTACACCCAGCAATTCGATCGCGGCCTGGCGCCCACGGACCCCGCCGCGCTAGAGTGCGCCAAAGAGGCCGCGGGCGAAATCCGGCTCGATATCGAGGCCGCTTTCAGCCAGGGGTTGCCCAACACCCCGATGTCGCATTCGCATATCCGGGTGATTTCGGGCAATTTTGTCACCGCCCGCCCCACTGGCGTGCTTGACGGCGTCGACTACCAACACACCGGGCAAGTACGCAAAATCGACGTCGACGCCCTAAAGTTCGCCATCGAAAAAGGCACGATCGTGCTGTTGTCGCCGCTGGGTTTTTCCCCTACGGGCGATGCCTTCAACCTGGCCATGGAAGACCTGGCCACCAGCGTCGCAGTTGCCCTGCGTGCCGAAAAGCTGATTTTTCTGTCCGGTTCGCCAGGCGTGCTGGCGCCCGACGGCTCGGTCGATACGGAATTGGCGCGCATTGACGCCGATACCCTGCTGCAACAAGAAGGCGATCTGGACGAGGACACGGCTTTTTATCTGCGCCATGCGTCCTTAGCGGTCAAACGTGGCGTCGCCCGCGCTCATCTGGTGCCATATGCGCTGGACGGCAGCGTGCTGCTCGAGATCTTTACCCACGATGGCGTGGGCACGATGGTGGTCGAAGACACCCTGGACGATCTGCGCCCGGCCACCCTGGACGACGTCGGCGCCATTCTGAGCCTGATCGAACCGCTCGAGGCCGATGGCACTCTCGTGCCGCGCCCCCGCAGCGTCATCGAGCGCGAAGTCGAACACTTCACTGTGCTCGAGCACGACGGCGTTATTTACGGTTGTGCCGCGCTACACCCGTATCCGGAAGAGCACATGGCCGAAATGGCCTGCCTGATTGTGCACCCGGAGTGGCAAAGCTCGGGCGAAGGCGAAATGTTGCTGCGCCACATGGAGTCGCGCGCCCGCGCCATGGGTGCGCGCCGACTGTTTGTGCTGACCACACGTACGTCGCACTGGTTCATCAAGCGCGGTTTTGTACAGGGCGGCATCGCGGATCTGCCGCGCGACAAGCAAAACCACTACAACCGGTCGCGCAACAGCCTGGTATTCATCAAAAAACTATAAGCTACGGCGCGGGACAGGCGTCATCATGACGCCCCCCGCCCCACTGAAGCGCCATGCCCGCTAAAATGGCGGGTCTACTATTGAAATCGGCAGTCAACCATGTCCCGTACCGTCAACTGTGTAAAACTGAAACGCGAAGCCGAAGGGCTGGATTTCCCGCCCTATCCTGGCGAAATGGGCACGCGTATCTGGCAAAGCATCTCGAAAGAAGCCTGGGAAGAATGGAAACAGGTCCAGACGCGCCTGGTCAACGAAAATCGCCTGAATCTGGCCGATGCCCGCGCCCGCAAATACCTGCAACAGCAGATGGAGCGCTTTTTGTTTGAAGATGGCAGCGTCGAAGCCCAGGGCTTTGTCCCGCCGTCAGAATAAGCCGCAACATGAAAATGAGCCCACCGCGTGTTGCGGTGGGCTCATTCAGCCAAGCTCAATAACGATTACGCGTCGCTGCTCGAGGCGGAGGTCGTTTCGCTGTTCGAGGCCGACGTCGCCGACTCGTCGGCATCAGTTTCACCGCGCGCCTCGCGCTCGGCATTCTTGGCGCCGGTGTGGCGCACGTCCGCCCCTCTAACCAGATAGATCACCCGTTCCGCCATATTTTTGGCATGATCGCCGATACGCTCCAGCGCACGGGCGATAAACACCATGTCAATAGCGCGCGAAATCGTGCGCGGGTCTTCCATCATGTAGGTAATCAGGTTACGCAGCGCGCCCTTCCACTCACGGTCGACTTCCTTGTCGCTGCGCACGACGTGCGCGGCCAGGATGGGGTCCAAACGCGCAAAGGCGTCCAGCACATCATGCAACATGCGGCCCACGCTGTTGGCCATATGGCGCAATTCGATCACCGGCATAAAGCGCTGATCCGCCTCGTACATGCGGCGCACGGTATTGGCGATTTTCTCGGCCTCGTCGCCGCAGCGTTCCATATCGGTCAGCATCTTGGAGACCGCCAGCATGGTCCGCAGATCAATCGCGGTCGGCTGGTGGCGCGCCAGGATCAGGCCAATGCGCTCGTCAATCTCGACTTCAAAGCGATTCACCTGTTTCTCGCGCTCGCGAACCTTGTCCACCAGATCCATGTCGCCGGTAGGTACCGAGTCGATGGCTTCCTGGATCATCGCCTCGACCAGACCGCCCATTTGCAGAAATTGCGAACGGACGCTTTGCAGATCGGCGTCAAATTGCTTGTTGGTGTGCTCGGTCATCCGGGCTCCATGCGTAGGTGTATTCATAACTTTACCGTTTGTTCGCGATGCATAAGGGGCGTACCGACTGCGAAGCATATGACTTGAATGTGACAAGATTATGAATCGGGTACCGTCCTACGGCAAACCGCTACGCGAATCCGACGCGGCGAGACGAAAAATAGCCCGTCAAGGGCGTTCGAGCCGCTGGATACCGTTCTGGGTCGCCAGGAGCGCCACATGGGCGCCTACCCGGGCAAACAGCCCGCAAGTCACGACCCCTGGCAAGTTATTGACGAGGATCTCGAGGGCGGGCGCGTCGTCAATGTACAGGTCCGACACGTCCAGGATCAGGTTGCCGTTATCCGTGGTCACGCCCTCACGCAGCTTGGGCTGCCCACCCAGGGCGGCCAACGAGCGCGCCACCGACTCACGGGCCATCGGGATGACTTCGACCGGCAACGGAAAACGGCCCAGACGTTCGACCAACTTGGACTCATCCGCGATACAGATGAATCGCTCGGCCACCGATGCGACGATTTTCTCGCGTGTGTGCGCCGCGCCACCGCCTTTGATCATCTGCAAACGGGCATCGATCTCATCAGCGCCGTCCACATAGACCGGCATGGTCGTCACGTCGTTCAGATCCAGTACCTTGAGCCCATGGCCCGCCAAGCGGGCCGCGCTGCGCTCGGAACTGGCCACCGTCCCCCCCAATTTCCCCCGAAACCGGGCTAATCCGTCAATGAAAAGGTCGGCGGTCGATCCCGTGCCCACCCCGATAATCACGTCGGGGCCGACCAGGGGTTCAATGAGGGCCAGCGCCGCGTCGGCGGCCTGCTGCTTAAGTTCTTGCTGCGTAAGCATGATGCGTCAGCGTGCCAAAGCACGCGAAAAGTCAATGAAAAAACCGGTATCCGCAGATACCAATGAATAAGGTGAATGCCAGCGCTGCAATTTAGCAGATACCTGGCCATGCCCGGGCCAAAATCACCTTCAGGTCCAGGCCCGCGGGCAATTCGCCAATGATTCCGCCGCGCTGGATAACCCGACTGCGCACATAGGCATCTGCCACGGCGGCGGGCGCGGATTGAATCAACAAGGCCGCCTGCCACAGTCGGGCCAGCCCGGCGGTGATGTGACGCGCCTGCGCCGGGTCGACGGACGCCGAGGCATCACCGGCCGAAGGGGCCGACGCCGACGTCCCCCGAGGCAGTTGGCCCCCCACCTGTGTCAACCATTCATCCAGTGCATGATCATAGGCGGGCCATTCCCCCCTCGAGGGCTCCAGCTCCGCCCGCAACGCCGCCAGGCACCCGGGGTCGCGCTGCAACGCACGCAAGACATCCAGCGCCATGATGTTGCCCGACCCCTCCCAAATTGAATTCACGGGAGCCTCTCGGTACAAGCGCGCCAGCGGGCCCTCTTCGACATACCCATTGCCGCCCAGGACCTCCATGCATTCGGCGATCGCCGTAATGGCGCGTTTGCACACCCAGAGCTTGGCGGCCGGGGTTCCGACCCGCACCAACGCCCGTGCGCCCGGCCCATCCAGTGCGTCGTCACGCTGATCGACCGCGCGTGCCAGGCGCAGGGCCCACGCGGTCGCGGCCTCGCTCTCCAGGGCCATATCCGCCAACACCTGACGCATCAAGGGCTGTGACGCCAGGGCTTGGCCAAACGCTTGCCGATGCTGAGTATGATGGGCGGCCTGCACGACTGCCTGCCGCAACAGCGCCGCACTTCCCAGCACACAATCCAGCCGCGTCGTCGCCGCCATCTGTAACAGCATCGGCAACCCCCGGCCGGGTTCACCGATCAGCATGCCCCAGGCACGTTCGAACTCCACCTCGCCGCTGGCGTTGCTTCGGTTCCCCAATTTGTCCTTTAATCGGCGCAGTCGCACAGGGTTGCGCGGCCCCTCCGGTATCCAGCGAGGCACAAAGAAACACCCTGGCCCCTCCTCCGTATTGGCCAGCACCAAGTGCGCATCGGCATGCGGCACCGAAAAAAACCATTTATGACCCGTCAAGTGGTACACCCGGCCGCGGCCGCCCCGACGCTGTCGCACGGCCTCAGTGGTAATCGCGCTGAGGTCCGATCCCCCCTGCTTTTCGGTCAATCCCATTCCGATCAACGCCCCCTTCTTGGCGGATATCGGGGCGTCGACCGGGTCGTACTCTTGGGAAAACAGGGCGGGTAACCAGTGCTCCGAAAAATCAATGGCTCCCGGCGGTTCGCCCTGCAACAGCGGTACGGCGGCAAATGTCATCGTCGTGGGGCACAACGTACCGGCTTCGACCTGCCCCTGCATCAAATACGCGGCTGCGCGGGCAGCGTGTGCTCCCGGCCGTATCGGTGCTTTCGCGGTCGTCGAGGGCGCTGCCGACGATTGTCGCCAGGCATGGCTATGTAAACCGCGCGCCACGATCCCCGACATCAAGCCATGCCACGCCGGATGAAACTCCACCTGATCGACACGATGGCCATTGCGGTCGTACCCGAGCCAGCGCGGTGAGTAACGATTGGCCTGCTCTCCGGCCGCCAAGGTAGACGCGCGCCCCAGCCAGGCCCCGTGCTCGCGCAACGCCGCAACCCACTCGCCCGCCCCCTCGCGCTGCACCGCCTGCTGCAGGACGACATCTGTCTCGTAGAGGGAATAATCCTCTAGCGGCGCCACTTGATTCAACACAGCATGCGTCTGAAAAGCCGACTTCCCCGCTCTCGACCTCATACCCTCTCCTTTGAACCAGGCCTGAAATCAGCCCTCGTCGCCCAATACCCGTTGCGCATCTTCGTCCGGCAACGCCTCGACAGTCTTTAGATTGCGCAACATCGCCCGAGTACGGACCTCAGTCTGTCCCAGCTTGGTGCTGGCGGTCTCTAATGTCTTTTTCACGCTTGCCAATGAATCGCCAAACCTCGCAAACTCGGTTTTCACCGCGCGCAGCACCTGCCACACCTCGGACGAACGCTGTTCAATCGCCAGTGTCCGAAAGCCCATCTGCAGACTGTTGAGCATGGCGGCCAGATTGCTCGGCCCGGCCACATTTACCCTCAGGCTCTGCAGCTTATCCAGCAAACCGGGACGCCGCAGGATCTCAGCATACAGCCCCTCCGTGGGCAGGAACATGATCGCGAAATCCGTCGTATGCGGTGGCGCCACATATTTGGCGGCGATCTGGCGGGCCTGTAACTCCACCGCTCGCGCCAACGCCGCTCCGGCCACCCGTTCGCCCTCGGGATCCACCGCGTCATACGCGTCCATCAAGCGCTCGTACTCTTCTTTGGGAAATTTAGCGTCGATCGGCAGCCACACCGGTTCAGCCCCGGTCTCGCGCCCGGGCAAACGAATCGCGAACTCCACAACGGCGTCGCTACCTGGCACCGGTTTGACGTTAGCGGCGTACTGGTCAGGGGTCATGACGTCCTGAATCAGGCGCGCCAGTTGCACCTCTCCCCACGTCCCTCGCGACTTCACATTCGTCAGCACCCGCTTCAGGTCTCCCACGCCGGCAGCCAGCGACTGCATTTCTCCCAGCCCTTTGTGAACCGCCTCGAGCCGATCGGACACCAGCTTGAACGACTCGCCCAAACGTTGCTCCAGCGTGGCATGCAGTTTTTCGTCGACCGTGCGGCGCATCTCGTCCAACCGCTTGCTGTTGTCGGCCTGCAACGCCTGCAGTCGTTGATCAACCGTCTGGCGCACGTCCTGCATCCGACGGTCATTCAGCGCGACCAGACCCTCCAGACGCTCGCTGAACTGCGCCGAAAAACGCGTCAATGATTCCGCATACTCGACGCGGGCCGCCTGGGCATCGCGCGACAGCACCGTACGCAGCGCCTCGTGGCCTTGGGCCAGTTCGGTGCGCAGGCCCCGCGTCGACTCCGAAAATTCCGTTCGCAGCCCACGCTGGCTCTCATCCAGATCCGAACGCAGCGCACGCTCCAGGCGATCCAGACCATCCATCAATTGTTCCATCTGCGCGTCGCCAGACGGACGCAACCATAGACGCAAGACAATCAATAACACCAGCACCGCCACGATAGCGGTCATCCAGGGCAAAGCATCCACCCAAGGGAAAGCGTCGATCAAGGGCAATCTCCCGAAAACATCATTGTAGGCCGGGGCATGCCGCCGCCCGGGCCCTTAGGAGGCGGTCGGTTTTGACAACACGCCCGCCCTGTTTTCCCCCAAAGCATTACCCCAAGTTGCGAAAATTTCGCTTAACTTCGACAATCCGGATAGCAGAAATATTTCTTATCATCGTTTTGCAACAAATTTTGTCTACAGTCGATGCCCCGTTTGGCACAGGCCAGTCCTTTTCACCGCTCGATGCAGGCGTGATCGACTCCTGTTTGCGCCCCGGCAACTTTGCCACCGTGTTCGGTCCGCTGGACCTCGCCGGCGCGCAGGTCCTCGCCCGGGGCGCAGATCGCTACGTTTTCCAACACCCTCACGAGCCCTCCCTGCTGATTAAAGTCATCAACATGGAGGCCTACGCGGCCTATCTGGAACGCAAACCGCTCAAGCGGTTCTACAAGCAGTTCCAACGCGAAAGCGCCTATCGGGTATATCTCAACGAGTTGTCCGAATACGTCACAACGACGACAGTGCCCTCCGGGGTATGGAGCATCCCGATGTCCCGCGTCGTCGGTGTGGCGCAAACCACGCTGGGGCTGGGTCAACTCGTCGAAAAAATCACGGGTGACGACGGCCAACTCGCCCCCACGCTGGCCGAGATCATCGCCCGCGAGGGCATCTCTCCCGCCCTGAGTGCGCAGTTGGATGCCTTTTTCGCCGACCTGATCGACTCGCATATCGTCATCAACGATTTGTCGACCAAGAACATCGCCCTGGGCCGCAACGCGGATGGCAAAGAAGGAATGTTTCTGATCGATGGGTTCGGCGTGCTGCCGTTGATCCCGCTATACGCCTGGAGCAAGCGGCTGAATGCGCAGCGCATGCGCCGCAAATACACCGCGTGGCGGGCCCGCATACAGCGCCAATACGACGAAGCCCGGGCGACGGCTCAGGCCAGGATCACGCCGTAACGATCCGTCCAGTCGTAATGTTCACCGACCGCTTGCCCACGACGCAACGGGTTGCGGGTACAAAAGGCCGCATAGGACGGATCGACATAGCGGTAACGCAAATGCTCGTCACGGCCCGCCGGAATACCCAGACGTGTCGTGCTGATCAGCCGCTCGGGAGACGATCCCACGTCCTCGACGAAAAACACGGTCGGGTCGAAAGACCGTGCATCCCACTCCGGGACTTTCAACCCCAGGGCACGGCACAGCAGGGTTTGTCCCCCACATAATCGTCCTTGCGGCCGAGGCTGCCCACGAGCGTCGGGATTGAGTGCTTGCATGACGGCCAATGCATCGGGTCCGGAGACCGTATCAACCCACGGATGCGCCGATTTGATCAGCACCGCATTGCCTGGCCCGCCCGCACTGAAATTCAGGGAATCGCCGCCACGGGCGTAGTACATGTACACCGTGCCGCCACCCATAAACAAGGCACGGCGCTTGTGGGTATAGCCCAGTGACGCGTGGCTGCCCTTCTCTGCCAGGTAATACGCCTCGGTCTCGATGATGCGGGCCGACAGCCACACCCCATTCAGACGGCGGCGAATCACCTTGCCCAACAGTTCACGCGCCAACTGGCTCGCATCGCGGTCAAAGAACGCGTCGGGCAGCGCCGGCCCGGGATGCCCCGACATACTCAGGCGAAGCGCTCGCCGTAACGTTTTTCCGAGAAGCCGACGGACACCTCGCCATCGGGGGTCACCGTAACGGGCCGGCGCACCAAGGCCGGATAATCGGCGATCAGTTGCGTCCACTCGGCATCGGATTGTGCGGCCTTGCGCTCATCAGACAGGCCGCGCCAAGTCATCGAGGCACGGTTGACCAGCTTTTCCCAGCCGCCCACCTTTTTCGACCAGGCCTTTAAGGTAGCGGCCGGCACGGGATGATCGCGGTAATCAATAAACTCGTGCTCGACCCCTTGGGCCGATAACCAATCGCGTGCCTTGACGCAGGTGCTGCATTTATTCAAGCCATATAGAGTTGCCTGGTGCTTCATGTGGAATCTGACTCCTTGCGCTGTTGCAGACGATTGAGCACGATGACGCAAATGCCTACCGCCAGGATAAACAACGTCGCCAGCGCGTTGACCTCGGGCTTGAGCCCCAGGCGTACGCGCGAAAAAACTTCCATGGGCAAGGTCGTGGACCCAGGGCCGGACAAGAACGACGCCAATACGACGTCATCGAGCGACAGGGTAAAGGCCAACAACCAGGCCGATATCAACGCCGGCGTGATCAAGGGCAACGTGATACGGAAAAACACCGTCAACGGCGTCGCCCCCAGATCCAGCGCGGCCTCTTCCAGTGAACGATCCAGATCCCGAATCCGGGCCTGAATCACTACCGCCACATAGGCCACGCATAGTGTGACATGGCCCACCCAGATAGTAAAAATGCCATTGTCGGCGGGCCAACCCAGCAAGCCGCGCATTTCCACAAACATCAGCAGCAGCGAAATCCCCAACACCACCTCAGGGATCACCAGCGGCGCACTGAGCATTCCCAAATACAGCGTAAAGCCCCTGAACCGCCCCATGCGGCCCAACACATAGCCCGCCCAGGTTCCGATGATAACGGCCGCCGTCGCGGTCAATCCGGCAATCTTGAACGATAGCCAGGCCGCGCTCAGCAAGGCGCTATCGTTGAACAGCGCCGTATACCAGCGAAACGAAAAGCCGCTCCACGAGGTCACCAGAGGCGAATCGTTGAACGAAAAAACCATCAGGCTGACGATGGGGGCATACAGAAAGAAATAGCCCAGCCCCAACGCCAGACCGCGCGCGGTGTTGTTGGGCGCTGTCATGCCGCCCCCCGCGTGGCCATTTCCTGCTGACGCACCTGGCTGTACTGAAAGAGTGCCAGCGGCACCAACAACAGCAGCACCATGACGCACGTCACGGCAGATGCCATCGGCCAATCGGCATTATTAAAAAACTCGGTCCACATGACGCGACCCATCATCAGGGTATCGGCGCCGCCCAGCATTTCGGGGATGACGTACTCGCCGACAGTGGGGATGAACACCAGCATGGCACCTGCGATCACGCCCGGACGCGACAGCGGCAGGGTTATGCGCCAGAACGCCTGCCACGGACGCGCGCCCAGATCGTAAGCCGCCTCAAGCAAGCGCAAATCCATCTTCACCAGCGTGGCATACAGCGGCAGGATGAAAAAGGGCAAATACGCATAGACCAGGCCAATATAGACCGCCAGATCGGTACGATAAATTTCCAGAGGGCTGGAAATAATGCCCAGACTCATCAAGAACTTGTTCAACAAGCCGTCGTTACGCAAAATGCCTACCCAGGCATACACGCGCAACAGCAGTGACGTCCAAAATGGCAAAATCACGCCCAGCAGCAGGAGATTGCGTACCGCGGGCGACGAGCGTGCGATGTAGTACGCCATCGGATAGCCAATCAACGCGCAACACACCGTCGTCACCGCCGCCATCTTGAGCGAACTCAGGTACGTGTGCAGATACAGGCTGTCGGTAAACAGGCGGATATAGCCGGCCAGGTGCAAGCTGAATTGCACCGCCTCGTCTTTGAACTCCGTTAACGCCGTATACGGCGGAATGCCGAACTGCAGTTCAGCAAAACTGATCTTGAGCACCAGCAAAAATGGGACTAACAGGCACAGCGTCAGCCACAAAAACGGCGGCACGATGGCCAGCGTTCGCCCTGATGGGATCCAGTCGCGGGGCGCGGACAGCTTCATGACGCCAGCACCGTCGCACTGTCTGCGCTCCAGCTGACGTAGATTTCCTCGTCAATGCCGGGCGCGTCGGCCTGGGCCAGTTGCAGGCTGGGCACGCTGGCCTCAACGATTTTTCCGGAGTCCAGTCGTATCTGGTAAAGCGCATAGCTGCCCATCCACGCCATGTGACTGACCATGCCGTGCGCCCAGTTGTATTCCCCCTGGGGTTGCACCTTTGACACAACCAGTCGCTCGGGCCGGATCGAAACGTGTACTTCCATCCCGAGGGGTTCGTTGACGCCATGACTCACATACAACGGCCGCGTGAGGTCTTCGCTCTCGATGGCGACGTGATCGGGCTCATCGACCACGATCGTGCCCGTAAATAAATTCGCCGAGCCGATAAAGCCCGCGACAAAACGCGAGTTGGGAAACGCGTAGACGTCTTGTGGCGTTCCGCATTGCACGATCTGGCCCTCGGTCATGACGGCCAGGCGGTGTGCCATCGTCATGGCTTCTTCCTGGTCGTGCGTGACCATCATGCAGGTCACGCCCACTTGCTCCAGAATCTTGACCAGTTCGATCTGCGTTTTCTGGCGAATCTGCTTATCGAGCGCTGACATGGGTTCGTCCAGCAGCAACAGTTTGGGCCGTTTGACCAGGCTGCGCGCCAGGGCCACGCGCTGTTGTTGGCCCCCCGACAACTGATGCGGTTTACGGCGCGAATAGCCGGCCATCTGCACCAGATTCAGGGCCTCGAACACCCGATCGTTGATCTCGGCGCGCGCGACACCCTCTTGTTTCAGGCCGAACGCCACGTTGGCTTCGACCGTCATGTGCGGGAACAGCGCATATGACTGAAACATCATGTTCACCGGACGCCGGTACGGCGGCACATTGGTGATGTCCTCGCCATCGAGCATGATCTGACCGGACGTGGCGTCTTCGAAGCCGGCCAGCATGCGCAGCAAGGTCGATTTGCCACAACCCGAACTGCCGAGCAAGGCAAAGATCTCGTTGCGTTTGATAGCCAGATTGACGGATTGGACCGCGACGACGTCGCCAAAGATCTTGACCAGATCGGTGATCCGGACGAACTCGTCTGGATCACCGGAATGCTGTGCCGCGTAACGGCTGTCACTCATGATGCTTATCGCCCCGATTTCAGTTCCGCCCACATGCGAGTCTGCAGGCGCTGGATTTTCATCGGCTGGGCCTTGATCACATAGAGTGTCTTGGCCACGTCGGGCGGCGGGTAAATCATTGGATTGTCAGCCACGTCCTTGATCACGAACTCGCGCGCCGCCTTGTTGGCGTTGGGATAGAACATGGTGTTGGTGATGGCCGCGTGAACCTTGGGGGTCTCGATGTAGTTAATGAATGCGTGCGCGGCATCGACATGGGGTGCGTCTTTGGGGATCGCCATGACATCAAACCACGCCGGGGCGCCACCCTTGGGGATGAAGTAGTTGATGTCGTAGGGTTTTTTGGCATCCTGGGCACGCTTGCGGGAGATCATGACGTCGCCCGAAAAGCCGTAGACCATGCAGAGATCGCCGACCGCCAGTTCGTCAATGTAACCGGACGAGCTGAATTGACGGATGTAGGGACGAATCTGCTTGAGCAGATCGAGCGCGGCTTGGTAGTCGTCGGCGTTCTCGCTGTTGGGGTCTTTCCCCAGGTATTTGAGCACGGCCGGAAAGACCTGTGCGGCTTCATCGAGCATCGAAATGCCGCAGTCTTTCAGCTTGGCGGCGTTTTCGGGCTTGAAGAGCATGTCCCAGTTGGCGAGGTCGACGCCCTCGCCCATGATCTCTTTGACTTTGGTGACGTTGTAACCCAGGCCGTTGGTGCCGTAGCCCCAGGGAATGACGTATTCGTTGCCGGGGTCGATGGTCGCGACGAGCGCCATGATGTCGGGGTCGAGATTGGACCAATTGGGGATTTTGGTCTTGTCGAGTTTTTGGTAAAGACCGCCCTGGATCTGGCGAGAGGCGTAGTGGGTAGAGGGCACGACGACGTCGTAGCCGGATTTGCCAGTCAGCAGTTTGGCCTGCAGGGTGTCGTTGGTGTCGTAGACGTCGTACCGGACTTTGATGCCGGTTTCGCGTTCAAAGCCGGAAATCGTGTCGGGCGCGGTGTATTCCGCCCAGTTATAGACGTTGACGACTTGATCTTGCGCCCAGGTGCAGGATGCGGCGGCGCTTAGCGCCAGGCCGAATATCCAATGCATTCCCGCCATTGTTTTCATGCGAGCCCCCCTTTGCTACGTTCTTTACGGATGCGAAATTCGCTAGAGGGCAAAATGATAAAGCCTTTTTTGTGACTAGGCTGGCAATTGCGTCTCTACCGGGGGCGCGTCTCTATTCTGGCGTTCCTGTCAGCGCGCTGTGGCCCGGCCGGCCCTTTGAACCGAGGGAAACGCCGCGCAGCGGCGT
>NZ_CBCSFP010000013.1:58470-153943 GCF_965138755.1 Bordetella tumulicola
TCCGAGGNCGCCTGCATGCGNCCGAGCCGAGGTGATGGGCCGGCCGGGCCACAGCGCGCTAACAGGAACTCGCGATGGTGACTTGCCTCGGCGGGGAGAGCGATGCCGCCCAGGTTGGGCGAGCCCGCTAGACCTTCATGACAAAGGGATCCTGAATCTCGTCGCTGGTCTCACACCACACGCTTTTGGTCTGCAGAAATTGGTCCACCGATTCCATCCCGTTGACGCGGCCGATACCACTATCCTTATAGCCGCCAAAGGGCGAATTGAACGCCAATGCCCGATAGGTGTTGACCCAAACCGTCCCTGCCTGCAATCGCTTGGCCATCGAATGCGCGCGACTGAGATTCTGCGTCCATACGCCCGCGGCCAAACCGAATTTCGTGCTGTTGGCCAAAGCCACGACCTCGTCATCGTCATGAAAAGGCGTGACAGCCAGCACGGGCCCAAAGACCTCTTCCTGCATGATCGGGTTATTCGCGCTCAGGCGATGCAAAATGGTGGGCTCGAAAAAGTAACCTCCCTCCAGCCCCGCCACGGACGTGCGCCGGCCACCATGCAGGGCCTCGGCGCCGGCCTGCAAAGCACTGGCTACCATCGTTTCATTTTTCTGTAGCTGCGCCGCCGTCGCGGCCGGACCCATTTGGGTATCGGCAGCCAGGGGATCGCCCAGGCGAATCTGCTTGACACGCTGCACCAGGCGGTCCAGGACCTGCTCATAGATGCTGTCATGCACATAGGCGCGCGACCCCGCAATGCAAGTCTGCCCCGCGGCCGCAAAAATGCCGGCCAACAGCCCGACGACCGCGTTATCGATCAAGGCATCGCCAAACACGATATTCGGGCTTTTTCCGCCCAGCTCCAGCGTGCAACTGGCCAGGCGCGCGCCAGCGCGAGACGCGATGTGACGTCCCGCTGCATCGCTGCCCGTAAAACAAATCTTGGCGACATCCTCATGGTCGACAAGCGCCGCACCGGCCTCGCGTGCGCCTGTCACCACATTGATCACCCCCGGCGGTATGCCTGCCTCTCCAGCCAACCGGGCCAACTCAAACGCCGAGGCCGACGTCACCTCCGACGGCTTCAACACGATGGTGTTGCCCGCGGCTAAAGCAGGTGCGCAACTCATGATGGTCAGAAACGTCGGCGAATTCCACGGCACGATCACCCCCACCACACCCAGGGGTTCGCGCAACGTGTAATTCAGCACACTGGCGCGCTCCAGCGGAATGACACGGCCTTCGATCTTGTCGGCCAGGCCGCCAAAGTAATACAGCCATTCTTTCACCACCGTCGCCTGCGCCTTCATCTCGGCCAGCAGCTTGCCGTTCTGTGCCGACTCCATGCGCGCGATCGCGTCGGCCTGACCGGCGATCTTGTCACCCCACGCCATCAGCAAACGTCCGCGCCGCGTCGCCGACAGTTTTCCCCACGGGCCTTCCAGTGCCTCGCGGGCCGCCTGTACCGCTGCGTTGACGTCTTCGCTGCCAGACTCGGCAAACGTGCCCCACTCCTGGCCATTCGCGGGATTGATGCTGGTAAACGTGCGCCCGCTTTGCGAAGGGATCTGTTGCCCTGCAATGAAATTCGTAAAAGACGCGAGCTGGGATTGCTGTGTTTGCATGTCAGTTGTCTCTCGAAAAGGGTTGGAAACGTCGGGGGCGCCACGCGTGCGGAAACAAAACCACCGGCTGCTTAATCTGGAACGATACCAGCAAGGCATTTTCACCACCTGACGTGTTGTTTGGGAATGGTGACTTGCCTTGTCGTGCGGGCGCTCCTTTTACAGCTTGCCGGAGATTCCCGCTTCTTGGATGATCTTGGTCCAGCGCGCCTCTTCTTGTTTCACATATTCTCCCAACGCGTCAGGTGAGCCCACATTAGCGACCAACCCTTCGAGCGCTAACGCTGCCTGAAAATCTTTGTTGTCGGAGACCTTCTTGATGGCGGCATTCAATTGATCGACAACGGTCTTGGGCGTGCTTTGCGGAACAAATACGCCGTACCAGCTATCGACAAAGTAACCTGGCTCGCCCGACTCCGCGACGGTCGGCACACCAGGATAGGATGGCGAACGATCTTTGCTCGTCACCGCCAGCGCGCGCAATTGTTCGTTCTTGACGTGGCCGCTGACACTTGCCGATGTCGAGAAGATCATGTCAATCTGCCGCCCCATCAAATCGTTGATCGCTGGGCCCGCTCCTTTATACGGCACGTGCAGAATGTCGACTTTGCCCAGGCTTTTGAAAAGCTCACCCGCCAAGTGCGCGGAGGTGCCATTTCCGTAGGACCCGAACGTCAGTTTGCCTGGATTGGCGCGAGCATAAGCCAGAATATCCTGCACGCTCTTGAACTTGGACTGGGGCGACACCACCAGGACGTTGGCCGATTTTCCGATCATCGCCACCGGCGCAAACGCCTTGTCCGTGTCGTAGGGCAATGTCTTTTGGATGGCAGGATTCACCGCGTGGGCAAATGTCGCCATCAGCAAAGTATAGCCATCTGGCGGGCTATTCGCGACATTTTCCGTGCCGATGATAGTGCTGCCCCCGGGCCTGTTCTCGACGATAACGGACTGACCCAACTCGTCCGTCAAACCCTTGGCCAGTTGACGAGCGACGATGTCGGTACCCCCTCCTGGCGTGAACGGCACCACAATACGCAAAGGTCGTTCCGGGAAGGCAGCTTGCGCCAGGGGGGCCACCATGGCGGCGACTGTCAATAGGGCAGCGGCAAGGCTTCGAACTCGTCGCGCCGAAGTTTGGTCGGTTTTCATGCGTTGTCTCCTGATTATTTTGCGCCGTTTGATCGCAGCGCATAAGAAAAGTGTAGGAATGACAGGACGGCCTGCCACCCTGGCAATTTCACCTGACGGAATTAGTCTGCTGCCTGTTTGAGAACCGCGATGCCGTCGGCAGCGCATACGCCTTGCCCCAGGGGCTTGACGAACAAGGGATTAATCTCCGCCTCGATCAGTTGGGCCTGCAATGCCTGTGCCATATGGGCAAAGGCAAGCACAGCCTCGATCAGTGCCGGGACGTCGGCGGGCTCGCGGCCGCGATAACCATTGAGCAAAGGCCAGGTTTTCAAGCGCTGTAATGCCGCCCTGACCTGCCCCGCTGTCAGCGCCACGCCGGCCTCCGGCAGTAGCAGCAGCGTGGTATCACGAACCAATTCAGCGACCACGCCTCCCATGCCCAACAAAATCGCGGTTCCCAGCGGGTCCTTGTGGACACCCACGATCACTTCGGCAGCTCCGGTCACCATTTCCTGTACGAGAAAGGCAGTGGGCGAGTGACCCGTATGTCGCTGCACATCAGCAGCCATCTGTCGCAATCGCGGTATGACGTCCTGCGGCGCAACATTGACAGCCACACCGCCAACGTCGCTCTTGTGAGTGATCTCGCTAGACAACAGCTTCAACACGACGCGAGACCCAAACCGTTTCGCAGCCTCGGCGGCCTGCTCTTCGGAGTGCACAACGATTTCCCTAACACCCGGCACGCCAAACCTGGCGAAAAGCGTCTTGGCCTGAACTTCGTCCAGCGAGCCGTGCTCGGCACAAATCAGAGGCGCCTGCGCCGCGGACGTGACAGGATCCGGTTCAGGCAATGACTGGCGTGTATGGACCTGCCACATGGCCGACAAGGCAGCGCTGACGCTCTCCGGTGAGTAAAACGCGGGAATGCCGTAGCGGCTGAGCACCTCGGCCGCCTGAGGCGCGTGCGGACTAATGTAGGCCATCAGCGGCTTACCGCTCAGCGCGAGTGAATCCTTCAACGCACCGGCCATCAACTCCGGCTGTGCGACTGCGGACGACCCCACGATGACCACCATCGCATCGTACTGATCGCTCTCCAACACAATACGGATCGCGCTACGCAATAAGTCTGGCTGCAAGCCCGCCAGCGTCACATCGATTGGGTTTCGATCCAGTGCGGCATGGTCGCCCGTTTGCAGCGCCCGCAATGCCTCACCGGTACGCGTATCAGGCGCAGGCAATTCGAAACCCGCCACACCTAGGCAATCGGCCACCAACGTACCTGCACCTCCCGTAGATGTCAGGATCGCCATCCGGCGCCCGCCAAGCTCACGCTCATTGGCCAGGGCGACAGGAATATCCAGCAAATCGGAAAACGTCTGCGCTCGAATAATCCCTGTTTCTTCGAATAGCGCGTCATACATGCCGTCGGAACCCGCCAGCGCGCCCGTATGCGACACGGCGGCCTGGGCGCCAGACTCTGACCGGCCGATTTTGAACGCGACAATCGGTTTGCCCAAACGGGCGGCCTTGCGTGCTGCGGCGCGGAACGTACTCGGATTGCGGATGCTCTCGACATAGAGCGCAATCACGCGGGTTGCGGGGTCGTCAGCCAGCGCATCGATAAAATCAGCCAGATCCAAATCGACTTCGTTGCTGGTGGATATCAGCTTGGAGAACCCGACGCCGCGCGCCGCCGCCCGCGACAACAGCGCACCCAGAATTCCACCACTTTGAGACACCAGCCCAATGGCGCCGCTCACAAACTGATCCACCTCCAACGCACCACTGGCTGACAGCGTGATTCGGTCCGTCAGGTTGACCAAACCAATCGTATTGGGTCCCAGTATTCGCATGCTGCCGGCCGCTGCGCGCAACTCGCGCTGTCTGCGAACGCCGTCTTCGCCAATCTCTGAGTAGCCACTTGCAAGAACAATAGCGGCACCGGTACCGATAGCGGCCAGCTCGCGAATGGCTTGCTGCGTGCGCTCTGCGCTCAACAGCACAATGGCCACGTCCGGCGCTTCTGGTAAGGCACCCACTTCAGGGTAGCAAGGCAGGCCATCGATCTCAGTTGCCCTGGGGTTAACGGGATAGATCCGCCCTTGGAAACCGTGCTTACGCAAGTAAGCAATCGGCCGCCCTGACGTCTTTGCCGGATCAGCCGAGGCCCCAACGACCGCCACACTGCGAGGCTGCAGCAATTTTTGCAGGCCGCTCATTTGGATTCCTTTTTTGCCTGGGCCATCTTCGCCAGGAATGCCGTCACAGACTCACGATGCTCGCTGCTGGTGTAGCAGATGCCCTGCGCCTGGCTACCCATGGCAAAGACCTGATCCGCCGTCAGTTCAGAACTCTGGTCAAGAATTGATTTGCTCAATGCAAGGGCCGTAGCTGAACCTTGCGCAAGTTCATTGGCCCAACTTTGTGCGGCGTTTAGCTCATCACCAGCGACCGCAAGCCGATCAGCAATACCCAGCTTGAGCGCTTCCTCGGCTTGCACTTTCCGGCCGGAATAGATCAATTCCTTGGCCCGGGCAAGGCCGACTCGGCGCGGCAGGAAATACATGCCGCCGCCATCGGGAATCAGGCCTCGGGCGATGTAGCTCCAAGTGAACGTTGCATTCTCGGATGCCACGATGAAATCGCAGCTCAATGCAGTGTCTGCACCTAGTCCGGCAGCAGCACCGTTTACCGCCGCAATCGTCGGCTTGGGCATGCGATACAGCAGGCTGACGGCATGATGCACGCGCTGTTGTCGAGACCAGCCATTAAACGCCACCTCACCTGTCGGCGCATCCATGCGGCGCTGCATCCCAGCAATGTCGCCACCGGCGCAGAATCCCTTTCCCTCGCCGGTCAACACCAGGGCCTTGACAGCACGATCCTGCGCAACGGCCTCCAACGCGTGGATCAACTCGGCACGCATCGGGTCGCTGATCGCGTTGCGCTTTTCCGGCCGGTTCAGCGTCAGTGTCGCCACTCCTTCTTGCGTTTGAAGCTTAATGAATTCGTAGTCCGCCATTTCTAGGCTCCGCCTCCGTGAGTTTGCCAGCCACAATCGTTACGTTTCTTGTGCTGGATATGACGACACAGTAAGCGTTACAGTGTGCGCAAACATCACCCCATTTCCATAGAATGGAATTGCATGAAAACCGTCCGCCAATCCAAACATCCGCCCGACGACGCTCGCCAACGCTTCGATGGCGTCAGCCAGAATCGCTCGCTAGAGCGTGGTCTGGAGATCCTTCGTGCCTTCAAGCCGGGCACTGATCTGCTGGGAAATGGAGACATTGCGGAACGCACCGGGCTGGCGGCGGCTACGGTCAGCCGCCTTACGCAAACGCTAGTCGTCAGCGGCTTTCTGGAACACGATCGCCGAGCTCGCGCATATCGGCTTGCTGCGCCGGTGCTCAGCCTCGGCCACGCAATGCGTGCGGCGTCCCCTATTCTGAAAGGCGCCACACCACTGATGCGTGACGCATCCAACAAGCTTCGCGTGAATGTTGGTCTGGCCAGCGCAGACCGCAGTGAAATGGTGTATCTGGAATCTATCCGCTACAACGTCAGAGCTTCCCTACGCACCATCGTCGCTGGCCAGCGTGTCCCTATCGAACTCACCTCGCTTGGGCGCGCCTATCTGGCTACGCTAGACGCGGCAGCCCGCAGCGTGTTGCTGGGTGGAATAATGCGCGGCTATCGCAGCGCGTCTTGGAAGCCGATTCGCGCAGAGATTGAAAGGGCGATCGAAAAAATCGCCTCTGTTGGCTATTGCCAAGCATCCTGGCAACCAGGAGTCATTGCGTTGTCCACGCCGCTAGAAACCCCTGGTGGGCAGCCGCTAGCGCTGAATTTAAGCCTTATTACAGCCGAAACCGCCTCATCCATTGAGCGGCAGTATGCGCCGACGCTCTTAGACCTGAAGAAGAGAATCGGCCATGAGCTTAGCCGCCAGGAACTGGCCGGATTAATCCCTTGATCTGACAGGCTGATATACGTTGATGCGGCGTAGCGCTATTGAGACGTCCCTGTCCGGTGCCATGGCCGCGTTGGCCTGTTTGAGGATCGGGCAGTCCCGCGCAGCGGGACCTCGGCCCGTGCTTATGGGCCGAGCCGAGCCGATCTGGCCANCGTGGCCATACCACCGGACAGGGACTCACAGCAGTAGCTTGCCCTCGATGCCGAATGCCCATGGTCAAGTCCAGTAAGGCATGACCATGACAAGTCAACGTGGCAGCACCAGTGTGAATGGGAAGATAACGCGAGCCGAGGTCCGTCGTGTGTAGGCGGCGCCGGCNTNNTNNGANACGGGCAGCCCCGCGCAGCGGGGCCGAGGCCCCTGGTTGGGCCGAGCCGTTTCGATTACGCCGGCGCCGCCTACACACGACGGACCTCGGTGCATTAAGAACCAACACCCTCTACGACTTAGCCATCCCCCGCATACAAGCAAGATAAGCCTGATCAATGCGCCCCCACAGCGCATTCCCACGATCCGCGCCAACCTTCTCAAGCGAGCGCTTTAACCGCAGCAAATTCCCACGACGCTGCCGATCAGAGACACCGCCCTCTGTACCGCGGTCGAAATCGATAAGCCAAACTTGCCCCTGCGGATCAAGCAGAACATTAAAAGCGTTCAAATCCGCGTGCCAGACACCCTGGCGGTGCATCGCGGCGATCGCAGTCGCCACAGGCTCCCAGACGGGCTCCTCCAAGAGATGAGCTAGCGGGCGGACATCAGGAATGCGTTCAACGATGATTGCGGCCCGATATGTCAGGCCCTCGCGCCAATAAGCCGCCGCGAGCGGCGTCGGGACCTTTAGGCCCCTTGCTCGCATCGACGCCAGCAAACGGTACTCGCGGAAACTGCGGGTGCGGGACTCGCCTTGCCACAAATAGGCGTCCCGGCTGACGCGAGCGGCCAGGCCGCCGCGCCGGTAGCCACGTAACACGCCTTGCCAGCCCTCACCGTCGACAAACCAGGCGGCCTGGCGGCCACCCGCATCGACGGGGCGGGCTCGGTCACCGTAACTGGCGGGATCAAGTAAATGCGGATCAGGGGGGCCCAGGCGCGGGTCACACAGCATCGCGCCTGTGGACGGTGCGTTTTGCCACGCCAGGCGTTGGGCACCGGACGCATCTTGATCGTGTTCAATCGTCACGATTGCGCATCCAGTCGGCCACGCCATAAAACGCCTCGAGCAGACGATCGACTAGTTCGGGCGAAAATCCCTCGTCTTGCATCGCGCGTCCCATGCAGGCCACCCACTGGTCTCGCTCGACCCGGCCGATAGAGAATGGCAAATGACGTGCTCGCAGCTTGGGATGGCCGTACTGCTCTATGTAGTAATTGGGACCGCCAAAATAACCGCACAGGAACAGGAATAGCTTGTCGCGGGCCGAGTCCAGGCTGGGGCCATGGACGCCCCGCAAAATAACGAAATCGGCCTCCATGTCCATCAAATCGTAAAAACGATCGACCAGAGACCGAATCGCGGGCTCGCCGCCCAGCGTTTCAAATAGCGTAACGGAGGTCTCGAGCGTCTCGGCCTTCGGTTGAACACGACTGGCAGTCATCAGATTTCTCGCAGAGCCGGCACAAGGCAATAGTCCCACCGGCAACAATTCAGAACAGGATAGATCTCCATCAGGCCTCTCTCAGCGTCAATAGGGGCGGCGTACGCAGCACGCCGCGCAGGGCCAAGGCGGCACCGCCCCAAGCGGCCAGCATGCCGACACCGATACCGACCAGCCAGGGCCAGAGGCTCAGCGTGATCTGGAAATCAAACACATAGACAGAGAGCGCCCAACCGATGGCGCTGGCCCCGGCGGCCGCCAGCAGGCCCGCAAGGCCGCCCACGGCCAGCACTTCCAGTCGTTGGGTACGCGCCAATTGGCGACGTGTGGCGCCCAGCGAGCGCAAGACGGCAGCCTCGCGGATACGTTCGTCGCGGGTAGCGGTCAGTGCTGCCGCCAGGACCAGGATGCCCGCCGCGAGCGTAAAGATGAATAGCACTTGTACCGCGGTAATCACTTGATCCAGCACAGACTGCAGCTGATTCAGGATGGATCCCACGTCGAACACGGTCAGGTTCGGGAACTGCCGGACGAGCTCGCGTGGCAGCGTGGCCTGCTCGGGTGGCAAATGAAAGGACGTGATCCAGCTTTGTGGCATACCCTCGAGCGCCGAGGGTGACAGCACGGCGAAGAAATTCACTTGCATGGAATCCCAGTCCACGCTGCGCGTGCTCGCCACGGTGACCTCGACCTGCTGGCCGGCAATATCGAAGGTCAGCACATCCCCCACCGCCAAGTGCAAAGACTCCGCCAGACCCGACTCCAGCGACACCTCGGGGGCATCCGGATTCAGCCAGCGGCCCTGCTCGATCTGATTCGCGGCGGGCAGATTTTCCCCGTATGAAAGATTGAATTCGCGGTCGACGAGCCGTTTCGCACGCGGGTCTTCGTAGTCGTCGGGGCCGATCGGGCGACCATCGACAGCTATCAGGCGCCCACGGATCATCGGCCAGAGCGTCACGTTATTTAAGTCATGTGCGCTGAGAAAATCCTGCACCGCCTGGCGCTGATCCGGTTGGATGTTGATCAGAAATCGATTGGGCGCATCCGGGGGCAAGGTGCGTTGCCAGCCTGCGACCAAGTCGGTACGCGTCATGGTCAACAGCAACAGGGCCATCAAGCCGATCGCCAGTGCGCAGACTTGGGTGATCGTTGCCGCGCGTCGCCGCACGACCCCCGCCAGTGCGAAACGCAGGGTAGGCATGCCCGTTACCAGGCCGCGCAGCCGCGCCAGGCCCAGGACACAAAGCCAGGCGACCAGCGCAAAGGCGCCAAACGCCCCCAGGAAACCACCGGCCACCACGGCACCCAAGCGGACATCACCGGCAAACCACGCGATCAGTAAAGCGAACCCCACGGCCCCCAAGGCATAACCGATAGCACTGCGCGCCCGCACCATGTCGGCATCGCGACGCAGTACTCGTGCCGGCGGGACGTGGCGCAACTGCGCCAGCGCGGGCCACGCAAAGCCCAGCAACAGCAATACGCCCGTCACCAGGCCCTGCAAGGCAGGTATCGCCGACGGCGCGGGCAGTTGGGTATCAATCAGATTGCCCAGCGCCAGCACCAGGCCCTGATGCACGGCAAATCCCAGCAGACCGCCCACGGCCGACGCGAACAGGCCGACCAACGTGAACTCCAGCAGCAACATGCGCGTCACCTGCTGCTGAACCGCCCCCAGGCAGCGCATGATCGCGATGCCATCACGATGACGCGTCATAAAACGCCCCGCCGCCAGCGCGACGGCCACCGCGGAAATCAGTACCGCCAGCAAGGCCACCAGAGACAAAAACCGCTGCGCGCGGTCCATCGTGCGCTGGACTTCGGGGCGACCGGACGCCACGGTTGCCAATTTTTGTCCGCGTTGCAGATGCTCGTTCAACCACTGGGAATACGATGTCACCGCGTCGGGCTCGCCCGCCGCCAATAGGGCATAACCGATGCGACTGCCCGTCGCGATCAGGCCAGTGGCGGGCAAGTCGTCGGCGCGCATCATCACGCGCGGCGCCACGTTCACGAACTGCATGCCCCGGTCGGGCTCATAGGTAATGACACGCGTCACCCGCAACCGGCTATCGCCCAGGCCGATCGTGTCACCTACCTCAATGCCCAAGAGCGCCAGCAACTGGGCATCCGCCCAGACCGTTCCCGCCGCCGGGATATCGCGCGTGTCGGCGCCCCCGGTATAGGGGTCGTCGGCGACCTTCAGGCTGCCGCGCAGCGGATAGCCCGGCTCCACCGCTTTGAGCGAGACCAATTGTGCGGCATCGCCGACGCTGGCCATCGACGGAAACTGCCAGGTGCGGGACACCTCCAGCCCCCGTTCGCGCGCGGCGTCGAAAAAATCCGCCGCAATGGGTTCGTCCGCATCCAACAGCAGATCCGCACCTAACATCTGGCCGGCGTCGCGCTCCAGCGCCCGGCCAACCCGGTCCGCCAGGAATCCTACGCTGGTGACCGCGGCCACCGCAACCACCAGCGCCAGCACCAGCAGGCGCAGCTCACCCGCGCGCGTGTCGCGCATCATCATGCGGGCGCCCTGGCGTAATGTGGCCAAAAAACCGGGACCGCGCCGACGGGAAACGCGCTCGGTGGACGGCAAAGAAGAGGAGGAGTCAGGGAAATCCATCATTTCGCAATGGTAACCAATCGGCGTTTCAATGGCCGATTGTCAGGTGAATGCCGCTATGATGCGCGCTGGGCGTAACATGCGACCGAGAATATTAGATCTCATTAACACAAGGAGAAGACACCATGCGCAAGACTTGGCTTGCCGCCACGATTTTTGCTGCCTGCGCCGCTACCGCTGCGCTGCCCGCCGTTGCTCAAACCCCTCTGAAAATGGCCTACGCCCTGTCGACCTCGTCCCATTATGGGGCAGGCGCCGACGCGTTTGCCAAGTCTATCGAAACGGCCACCAACGGCCAGTACAAAGTCGAACAGTTCGCCAACAGCGCGCTGGGCGGCGAACGTGAGGTCATCGAAGGCCTGCAAATCGGCACCATCGACATGGCCATCGTCTCGACTGGCGCCACGTTGAACTTCGTACCAGAGACCGGGGTATTCGACATTCCCTTCCTGCTGCGCGATCTGGACCATGCCCGCAAGGTGCTCGACAGCAAGATTGGTCAAGACATGCTCGCCAAATTTCCCGACCGCGGCATCGTAGCCCTGGCCTGGGGCGAACAAGGGTTTCGCCACTTGACCAACAACGTACGCCCGGTAAAGACCCCGGCGGACGCCAAGGGCCTGAAGATCCGCACCACCGAAAACCCGATCCATATCGCGGCTTTCCGCGCGATCGGCATCCTGCCCACCCCCATGGCCTGGCCCGAAGTCGCCACCGCCTTGCAACAAGGCACGATCGATGGCCAGGAAAACCCGCTGTCGGTGATTACCTCGGCCAAGCTGTCGCAGATCCAGAAACACCTGTCGCTGACCGGCCACGTCTACGGCCCCGCGCTGGTACTCATGTCAGCCAGCGTCTACGACGGCCTGTCTGACGAAGACAAAGCCAAGTTCAAAGCAGCTGGCAAGGCCTCGGCCCAAGCCATGCGCGATTACGTCGACGACATCGAAAAAACAGGTGTTGCACAACTGCGCAAGGAAGGCATGGAAGTCACCACTGACGTCGACCGCCCCGCTTTCGCGGCCCTTGTGGAAACGGTCTACCCCGAGTACTACAAAAAGTTCGACAAAAAGCTGATCGACGCGATCCGCGATACGAAATAATCTGTCCCCCCGGCATGGCGAGATTGTCATCACGACATCTGCGCCATGCCTGCTTCACTTTGTTTCCCTCACGTCCGCATTCGGAATTCACCATGCGTATGCTTCGCCTTGCCGAAAGCACCTTATTCAAGGTGGTATCGGTCCTCGCCCAAATTCTGCTCGTCGGCGCCGCACTGGCCGCTTTCTATCAAGTCATCGCCCGATTCGTGCTGCAGTCGCCCGCCGACTGGAGCGAAGTCCTGACGCGCGCCTTGCTGATCTGGACCGTGTTCCTGGGTATCTCGCTGGCCTTTCGCCGTGGCGCGATGATCAGCGTGGAACTCCTGCACAACCTGCTGCAGGGCCCCCGGCGACGCCTGCTGGAACACGTCATCGCGATCGTCTGCGTGGTCTTTCTGGTGTTCCTTGCCTGGGTCGGCGGTCAGATGACCTATCGCGTTCGCTTTCAGAACGTACCCAGCCTCAACATCCCGATCTCCTGGATTTATGTGTCGATCCCGATCGGCTGCACGCTCGCGGCGATCGCGGTATTGACGCGCTGGTTGCTCGGCGCCGACGAACCGGCCCCCGTGCGCAACGACGCGCAAGGCTGATCTTCCTCATTCCTCTATTGCACAGTATCCGGGCCTTCTGCCATGTCCCAATTAATGCTCCTTACGATGCTGATCTTCTTCGGGCTATCCGTACCCGTCGCGATCGCCATCGGCTTGGCCAGCGCTACCGGCGTCTCCATCGCCGGCCTGCCCTGGCTGGTTATCGCCCAGCAACTCTACGCCGCGCTCGATAAATACCCGCTCGTTGCCGTACCGTTCTTTATCCTGGCGGGCAACCTCATGGAGGCCGGCGGCATCTCGGAACGCATGGTCGAATTCGCCAAAAGCGTCGTAGGCGGCATTCAGGGCGGCCTGGCCTGCACCTGCGTGTTGACCTGCATGATTTTCGCGGCGGTCGCGGGCTCGAGCGTCGCCACGACCTTTGCGGTGGGCGCCATCCTGATCCCCGCCATGGTGCGCCACGGCTACCCCGCGCCGTTTGCGGCCTCGCTGCAAGCCAGTGCCGCCGAGCTCGGCGTCATCATCCCGCCATCGGTACCGATGATCCTGTTTGCCGTCTCGACCGACACCTCCACCGGCGAACTCTTCATTGCCGGTATCTTGCCCGGTGCCCTGATCGGCATCGCCCTGATGGTGTACGTCTGGCTCTACGCCAAGCGCAATGGACTGGGCAAGCGCGACGGAGAAGACCGCCTGCCGCTCTGGCCCTCATTCAAGCGCGCCTGGCTGGCGCTACTGATGCCCGTCATCATTCTGGGCGGGATCTACGGCGGGATCTTTACCCCCACCGAAGCCTCGGTCGTCGCGGTCATGTACGCGATCCTCGTCGGCAAATTCGTCTATGGCCGACTGAGCTTTCGCACACTGTCGCAGACCCTGCACCGCTCGGTGATCTCGACCTCGGTGATCATGTTCATTATCGCCAACGCCGGCGTATTCAGCTTTCTGCTCAACCGCGCGGGCGTGCCTAACGCACTGGGGACCTGGCTAGGACAGATCTTTCACGACGAGACGATGTTCCTGCTGGGTGTCAACGCCTGCCTTTTCATCATTGGCATGTTCATCGAAACCTCGGCTTCGGTCGTGGTGCTGGCGCCCTTGCTGCTGCCCGTTGCCATCCAGTTCGGCATCGATCCCGTGCACTTCGGCATCATCATGGTGGTCAACCTGGCGTTGGGCATGATTACGCCACCCTTTGGCGTCAACTTGTTCGCCGCATGCGCGGTGGCCAAGGTACCACTGGAACGCTTGATCAAACCCTTGATACCATTCGTATTGGTCGTCATTGCCTGCCTGATGGTAATCACGTATTGGCCAGGTCTATCGCTGGGGCTGCGGGATCTGGTCTACGCCAAATAGCCCGCTTGTGTTGCCTGTACGATGACTGTTCCGTTCCCCATCCGCCAAGAGTGCCCCCCCGGGGCCTGTATTTGCGATCGTGACAAATTGCTCGAGGCGCCTGGCGGGGACATTCGTATCCTGAAACTGACGCGCGACGAGGAAAAAAAACTCGTCGCGCGCCTGGAAAACCTCAGCAGCCTGGATGATCTACGGCACATGCAAGACCGCATGCACGCCTTGCTGGGGATTTCACTCACCGTCGCGCCCGGTCCGAACGAGGTCCGCACGGTGCGCGGCCTGCAAATCGAGATCGCCAATCAGCCGGGCCTGTGCAACAAGACCCGGCAGACGATTCCCGCGGCGATACGGCGCGGGTTGGACCGGAACCCCGAAATCGTTTTTGCGCTGCTGGATTCCTATGACTTGCTGGGTGGCAACTAGGCCCGCCCCTCAATCCACGCGAATATTCACGGACGACACCACCTTGGCCCACCGGTCAATTTCGCTCGCGATGAAATCCCGCAGCTCGGCCGGCGTACTCTGAGTCGGCATCGCGCCTTCTTTTTCAAAATGCGCGCGCAACGCGGGCGACGCCATCGCCTTATTGACCGCCGCATTCAGCGTCTCGACGACCGTCTGCGGCGTTCCTGTGGGCGCCATCAATGCATTCCAGGTATTGATATCAAAGCCCTTAAAGCCATCGAGCTCCCCCAACGCCGGCACATCGGGCAACTGGGATGAACGCTCAGGCGTCGTCACCGCCAATGCCGTTAGATTATTGGCCCTGACCTGCGAGATCGCGCCGGGCAACGTGGCAAAGCTGAACTGTGCCTCGCCCGACATCACCGCCGTATTCGCCATCGCCCCGCCCCGATAAGGCACATGGACCAAATCCAGATCGGCTTGCTGCGCAAACATCGCGCCCGCCAAATGCACAGGCGAACCGTTACCGCTTGACGAATAGTTCAGTTGACCCGGCTTGGATTTTGCCAACGCGACCAGATCATCGACGCTCTTGACCGACAACGTCGGGTTTGCAATCAACAACAGCGGAATCGATGCCACCATCGCGACAGGCTCAAACCCTTTTATCGGGTCGTAGCCCAGCGTTCGCTTGTACAAAGAGGGATTAATCCCATGGCTGGCGACGGTCGCCATAAACAACGTATAGCCATCAGGCGTAGAACCCTGTACATATGACGCGGCGATATTTCCCGCTGCGCCCGGCTTGTTTTCAATGATGACCGATTGCTTGAGTTCCTTGCCCAACTGCTCGCCCAGCACGCGGGCCAGGATATCGGTCGTGCCGCCCGCTGCATAACCCACCACAATGCGAATGGGCTGATCGGGATAGGCCGCCTGCGCCACCGGCAGCTGGGCGACCACGCCCGCCAACGCTATCGTCGCGATGGCGATCCCCTTTCTGGAAATTCCTCTCATGGTTGTCTCCGAATGTCTTTTTATGAATGTTGAACAGGTCTGACCGATAACGCGACAGCCTGGGGACTTACGTGCCGGTAAAATCTGGTTTACGTTTTTCGGCAAAAGCCTTGCGCCCCTCGCGATAGTCGTTACTCTCGAAGCACGCCATGACCAGTTGCTTCATCGCCTGCGTATCGACTTCCGCGCCTAATTGCTGCATCTGGCGAATCATTTTTTTGCCGGCAAACAGGGTCAGAGGAGCATTGACCGAGATCTGAGAGACATAGTCCTGAACCGACTGGTCCAGCTCGCTGGCCGGCGTCACGTGATGCAGCAAGCCGCGCGCTTGCGCCTCATCGGCGGTGTAGCGCGCCGCTGTCAGGAAAATCTCCAGTGCGCGCGCGGGGCCGACAACCGTCACCAGATTACGAATCGCGGTCATTCGATAACCCAAGCCCAGCTTGCCCGCCGGAATGGCAAAAGTGCTGTCGTCGGACGCGATACGCAGATCGCAACACAATGCAATATTCAGGCCACCGCCGATGCAGTATCCCTTGATACGCGCGATGGTGGGTTTGTCGTAATCGTAGAGCGCCAACTGCGCGGTTTCCGCGACCTTTTCGTAGGCCTGCACCGCCTCTTCGCCCGAGCGCAGCTTGTCGAACTGCGAAATATTGGCGCCACTCACAAACGCGCGTTCGCCGGCTCCCGTCAACACCACGACACGTATTTCGGGATCTTCCTTCAGGGCCTGCAAGGTTTGTGGAATCGCATCCCACATGTCGTAGGACACCGCATTGTGGCGTCCCGGGTCATTGAACGTAATCCAACCCGCCGCCCCGCGTTTTTCGACAATCAGATTTTCCGTGATGCGGCCTTGCAAAATGCGCTGCGTGCTCATGAGTGTTTTTCCCTGATCGATGATCTGCGCCCCATGTCACGCGACACTCGGCGAAAGAACGTTATAAAAACTATTCAGATTTCGTCGCGGCGTCTTGCAATAGCGCGCGCCGGCGTTGCATACCATTTGAAAGATGCTCACGCATCGCGGCGCGTGCAGCGTCACTGTCACGCGCCACGATCGCATCAAAAATGCGATGATGCTCCGCCTCGATCTGCGCCACGCGATCCGTGCCGGCGCTGGCGTACCGCAACGTGCGTACCGCATCACCAATGGCCCGGCCAAATAGCGACAGCAAACGAACAAAGTACGGATTATTCGTCGCCTGACAAACGACCATATGAAAATCCAGAGCGCGATCGGCACCATGGCGCCAATCCGCACCGGCCGCATCCACGCGCAACAAAGCCTGTCGCAACGTCTCCAACTGGGCCTCCGTGCGCTGCTGCGCCGCCAGTGCCGCCGCGCCCGCCTCGATCTCCACGCGCAATTGGTACACCTGCTCCAGGGCGTCGGCGTGGAGCAAATCGGCCGGCAAAATCTCGAAATTGTGCGGCCCCGGTTCCGACGCGACAAAACTTCCCACCCCGCGCTTGGTCTCGATATAGCCGGACAGTTTCAGGCGGGCAATCGCCTCGCGCACCACGTTACGGCTCACGCCGAACGATTGAGAAAGCTCCAGCTCAGTCGGCAAACGTTGGCCAGGTTCAAAAGCCTGGCTGACGATTTTTTGACGTATCTGCTGCGCAATCTCGTCGGGCAAGTTGTCGGGCCTGTTCAGGCTATCGAACAAAGCAGATTCAAATGCAGGTTTGGGATTGGCCATGACAGTCCTGGAAAAGCCGCGAGTCGAACGTCGCGTACGGGGGGCCTGATGGTGTCACACGGCACCCGCGGCGCGCAAACGATCGCACGCTGCCGCATCCAGACCTAGCCAGTTCAAAATTTCGTCCGAATGCGCCCCCGTTTCCGGGGCCGCGTGCACCGGCGGCCGTTCAACGCCGTCAAACACCACAGGTGGCGCCATGATGTCGATATCGCCGCGCTGCGGATGGGCCACCCGTCGCGTCATCGCCAGATGCCGCACCTGCTCGTTTTCGAACGCGGCGTCCATCGACAAGATCGGCCCGCACGGCACGCCGGCGGCATTCAGGCGCTCAATCCATTGCGCGCTCGTACCGGTCATCGTGCGTGCAATGATCTCCCGATTGAGATCAGCGCGATTCTCGACGCGCAGGCCCGCCGATGCGAAACGCGGATCGTCATTGATTTCCGGCATGCCCAGCACATCGCATAACCGCGCGAACATACTGGATCCCATGGCCGCGATGTTGATATAACCATCGGACGTTGGATACACGCCCGTGGGCGAACTAGTGGGATGATCATTGCCCGACTGGCCAGGCACCTCGCCATCGATCAACCAGCGCGTTGCCTGAAAATCCATCATCCAGACCTGGGCCTGCAATAGCGACGTATGCAACCACCGTCCCTGTCCCGTGCGCTCCCGATCCAGCAACGCCATCAGGATACCGATGGCGGCGAACAGGCCCGCACTCAGATCCGCAATGGGAATCCCGGCCCGCATCGGGCCCCGCCCCGCTTCCCCCGTCACCGACATCAGTCCGCTCAAGCCCTGGGCAATCTGATCCAGACCGGGTCGATCCGCATAGGGCCCGTCCTGGCCAAACCCCGAAATGCTGGCATAAACCAAACCCGGATTGATCTGACGCAGGGACTCATAATCAATACCCAGCTTGCGTTTGACCGACGGACGATAGTTTTCCACCACCACGTCCGCCCGCTTGACCAGTTCCAGGAAGATCGCCTTGCCCTCCGGGTGCTTCAGATTCAACGTCAGGCTGCGCTTATTGCGATGTGTATTCTGATAATCACTGAATTTCGCCGCGCCGCCCGGCTTGTCGTCCTTAACCTCGCTCGGCTCTTCGATCTTGATGACATTCGCCCCCCAGTCCGCAAACTGGCGCACCGCCGTCGGACCAGAACGAACGCGGGACAAATCAAGCACGGTAAAGCGATCCAGCGGGGCAAAAATCATGACTGTTGTCTCGATTGTTATTTGTAGGATGTTGGACATCCTACTTATATCGATCGTGGCTTTACATCATGGAAAACCCTAAATAACCACCGCCCGTCGGTATAAAACATCGACGGGCGGTGGCCATACCGGACGAACAAACAAAACCAAAACCTAACCGTGCCCGCCGAGATACGCCTCGGCCAACTCGTCATTTGCCGCGATCTCCTCTGCCGTGCCCTGCGCCACGACGCGACCACTTTCCATGACATAAGCGCGATCTGCCAACGCGAGCGCCAGGCCCGCCATTTGATCCACCAGCAAAATGGTCATGTTCTCGTCGCGCAGGCGATCCAGCGCCGCGAACAACTCGGCGATGATTTTCGGTGCCAGGCCCAGTGACGGCTCGTCCAGCAGCAGCACACGAGGACGACTCATCAGGCCGCGCGCGACGGCCAGCATTTGCTGCTCTCCCCCGGACAGCAGACCCGCACGCTGATGCAGTCGCTCGCGCAGTCGCGGAAAACGTTGCAGCATGGTTTCCACGCGGGCTTCGCGATCCGTGGGATCCAGAAACGCGCCCAGGCGAATGTTATCCAACACCGAAAGCTCCGGGAACACCTGTCGGCCTTCAGGCACCAGGACCAGACCCAGGCCGACAATATCCTCGGCGGCACGACCCTCCAATTGATGACCATCGATATGCATCGCGCCCGACTGACTATGATGCAAGCCGGCCAACGTACGCATCAAGGTCGACTTGCCGGCGCCATTGGCGCCTAGCAGCGCCACCATTTCACCGGCACGCACCTGCAGGCTAATGCCATGCAATACCGGCTCCGCACCATACCCCGCCACCAGACGATCAACCCCCAGCAATTCCGGACCGGGCGTGCGCGAGTGGTCCGATTCGCTCACGCGGGCATCGAGCGACTCGCCCAGATAGGCCTGCTTGACCGCCGGATCATTTTGTACCTCGGCAGGCGTTCCCACCGCCAAACGCTTGCCCGCGTCCAGCACCACCAATTGATCCGAAATCGACATCACCAGGGCCATGTCATGCTCGACCAAGGCAACGCCCACGCCCGACTCCGCAATGCGGCGCAACAGCGCGGCGAGTTGATCTTTGTCTTCGCGTGACAAACCTGCCGCGGGTTCGTCCAGCAGCAGCACATCGGGATCCGTGGCCAGCGCACGCGCGATTTCGACCAAGCGACGATCCACGTGCGCCAGCGCGGCCGCGCTGATCTGAGACGAGCCCTGATACCCACAAAAGGCCAAGAGCGCCCGCGCGCGCTGACGAGCCGCATCCCCGCGAAAACGACGCGCGGCAAACAAGCCCCCCAATCGGCCTCGGCTCATCGCCAGCGCCACGTTGTCCTCGACACTGAGCGTGCCGAATAATTGCGAGGTCTGATAAGTGCGTGCAACACCCTTGCGGGCAATACGAAACGCGGACAAGCCCGTCAGCGCATCATTCCCGAGTATCACCTTGCCGTCCGACGGACGATAAAAACCACTCAACATATTCAATGCCGTGGTCTTGCCCGCGCCGTTCGGGCCGATCAAACTCGTCACGGCACCATTGGGTACCCGCATCTCCAGTTCACTGACGGCACGCACGCCGCCAAAGGTGATCCCCAAATCGTGTGCGGCCAACACCGCTCGCGCACGCCGTGGCAAGGTCAGCGAACCCTGAACGGCCTTCTCGCGCACGGGTTCGATCGACGTCTGAAATTTGCCGTAAACCTGCCGCCACAATCCGACCAAACCATCGGGTGCGACCCATAGCACCAACAGCAACATCGCCCCAAAAAATAGCAGACGATAGCTTTCCAGCGAAGCGAGCAACTCGGGCAATACCCCGACGATCAAAGCGCCAACAAGCGGTCCCGCGATCGTACCTGCACCGCCGACAATCACCACGAGGACGAACAAGATCGACTGCATGAAGCTGAAGGTCTCGGCGGTCACAAAGCTGGACAACGGCGCAAACAACCCGCCCGCCAGACCTGCCGTGGCTGCCGACAAGGTAAACGCAATCACCTTGATCACCAGCGGATTCAATCCGATCGACTGCGCGGCGGTCTCGCTATCGTTGACGGCCCGCATCGCCGCCCCCCATGTCCCTCGCGACAAGAGGTGATATCCGATCAGCAGCACCACCACCGCCGCCACCGCCAATACCGTCACGGTTTGCTCCGGTCCCCAACTGGCTACCAGCAGCGGCGGCATGATGCCCATGATGCCGCTTTGCCCACCGGTCAGATCGGACATCTCTACAATGGCGTGCTGCACGATGAAGCTGAATGCAATGGTGACCATTGCCAGATAAGGTCCCTTGACCCGCAACGCGGGCAACGCCAGCACCGTCCCCAGCGCCGCCGCCAACACGGTGCCCGCCGCCCACGCCGACCAGAAATCCCAACCCGCCTTGGTCGTCAAGATCGCGACGGTATACGCACCAACGGCATAAAATCCCACATGCCCGAAAGACACTTGGCCGGTCAGCCCCAACAACACATTCAGGCCGATACCCACGATCGCAATCAAGGCAATATTGGCCAGCACGAACACGTAGTAACTATTGAGCGTAAACGCCAACATCAGCGTCAGCGCCGCAATCACCGCCCCCACCGCAAGAGATTTGAGTTTCATACCTTCTTGACCTCGGCCCGACCAAACAATCCATTGGGCCTGACGGCCAACACCACAATCACCAGTGCGAACGTAATAATCTGCGTATGCCCCGAACCCAGCGTGACGGTGATAAGCGCCTCGGCCATACCGAAAATCAGACCGGCGAACATCACGCCCCAGGCACTGGAAATCCCCCCCAAGATCGCGACTGCAAACGCCTTGAGGCCAAACAACGTACCCATATCGGCATTCACGTTAAACAGCGGTGCGATCAAGATGCCCGCCACGCCGGCAAACAACGTGGACAGCGCAAAGGCCCCCGCCACGGCACGCTTGATCGGAATCCCCATCAAGCGCGCCGCGTCACGGTTTTGCACCACGGCCAACAGCGCCGTGCCCCAGCGGGTACGCCGAGCCACCCCATGCAAGGCGGCCGCCAGCGCAAATCCAATAAACGGGATCAGCAATTGCAGCGGATAAACACCAAAACCCAGTCCAGCCACGTCAATGGGTGCCACGGCCAGGGGCGAAGGCAGGCTGCGCGGTTCCTTGCCAAAGGTATGCATCACCACGTTATCCAGCACAATGCCCAAGGCGACGGTAGACATCAGCCATGCGTTGGATCCGCGCGACGCAAACGGCCTGACCGCCAGAAACTCCACCAGCAGGCCATATAGCGCGCAGCACAGCAACGCCAGCACGATCGCGGGTGCCATGCCCCACCCTAGTGTCTGAGCAAAGGTAAAACACAGCACCGCCCCCAACATCATGGAGCTGCCCTGCGCAAAATTGACGGTTCCCGAAACCGAATAGGTCAGATGAAAACCCAGTGCCATCAGACCGTACATACTGCCCAGGCCCAGGCCACTGATTAGCGCCGCGACTAACTGCATTGCATGCTCCGCTAATGGCCTTAGTTCGCCTGCCCGACGGGCAGAATGCGGTTATCAATGAACTGTGCCCAGACATAGTCCTGCGCCGTCAGCGCGTCATGCACGTCAGGCGAGAACGGTTGCCGGTATTGCTTGATCAATCCGTCGTAGTGGCCGATCTTGTAAAAACCGTCGCGGATCGCCTCACCGTCGGTCGAGCCCGCCTGCTGAATCGCCAACGCGGTCAATTGCATCGCGTCATAGGCGTTCGCCACGCCAACGGCCGGGGTGATGTCCTCGGGTCCCTTGATATTGGGATATTTGGCCTTGAGCGCGGCCACGACCTTCTCACCCACGGGCGACTGTTTGCCAAAGAAGCTATAGGTCTGCACAAAATGCACGTCTTTGGCATTGGGACCTGCCAACTCCGTAAAGCGACCACCCGCGGGGCCCCAATGCGATACGACAGGCACCTTCCAGCCCATGCGGTCCAGCGACTTCACGACCTGGGCCGATGGGCCCACGTTGCCCACCATCAACAAGGTGTCAGCACCGGCGGCCCTCAGACGTGTCAACTGCGGTACCACGTCTACGTCACTACCCTCGAACTTCTCGCTGCCCACCGGCTTGATCCCCTTTGCGTCCAGCGCGGCAACCAGGCCCTTTTGGTTGGACTCGCCCCAGGGATTATTCACCATGATGAGGCCAAACTTCGCGCTATTGAAGGTCTTTTGCGCGTAGTCCACCATGCCGACATCGACGATCTCATCGACCGCCGATACGCGGAATACATAATTGGATTTGGCGCCGTTCTTCGTGATCGGCGTGCCCGCGGCCCAGGGACCGATGAATGGCATCTTGGCCTGATTGACCAGCGGGACAATCGCCAGCGAGACCGGTGTATCCAGCCCGCCAAAAATCGCCGCCACTTTTTCTTTGTAGATCAATTCACGCGCGGCGACCACGCCCTTGGCCGGGTTCGCCTCGTCGTCACGGCGCACCAGCTCCAGCTTGCGTCCCCCGAGCAAGCCACCCTGTGCATTGATTTCGTCGATCGCGATGATCATCCCTCGCGTGATGGCTTCCCCAGCTAGAGCCGACTGCCCGGACAACGCAGTAATCAAGCCGATCTTGATCGGCTCGGCGGCCTGAGCGCTTGCGCCCAATCCCACACAAAACAAAGCAAGGGAAGAGCAAACAAAAGTGCGACGAGAAAAGCGAGACATGGGGTGCTCCCAAAAGTGGTCGATGGCAAAGGCGCGAAAGCCGCCCTGCCCTCCACTCAAGCAAAACCCATGCCAATTAAAAATTTTGTTGCCATCCTGGCATGGTGTTTGCTTGTTCTCGTATGAGTTTTTGTCGTCAATCTCTGGGGTTCTATTGACGACAATCCAATGAATTCGTCAGGACAATAAGGCGTGGATGCCTATCGCATCACGCCTCGATGTCCATCACGATTTCAGTTTCTATGCACCACATCGGCGCAATCCGTGGGAGAAAACGATGCACGACGCACCAAACCCGAACATGCCCGTCAGCACGACTGACCCCGGCGCCCTGGTCGACGCCTACTTGATCACGCTCATGAAACCGGACCCCGACGGCGCGCGTCGCTATGTCAGTCCCGACCTGCGTATTCGTTTCACGGGTGGACGCGCCATGCGCGACCCCTCGGAGTGCACCGCCTTTAACAAGGCGCGCTATGCATGGGTAAAGAAGCGTTTTGAATCCACTGACGTCGTGGCCGGCGCCACCGACACACATGCCGTGGTCTACAACCGCGGCACGTTGTATGGAGAATGGCTCGACGGGACTCCTTTCGAAGGCAATCGCTACGTCGACCGCTATGTCGTCAACCATGGCCTGATCACAGAAATGGACGTCTGGAACGACAGCGCCGAATGGATGTTGGTCCGGGCAGGGCTCGCCACACAATGACGCGCCCAACACCACTGTCAATGCACACCCAGCGGTGAACACCGCGATACACAGATCCTCCTACTCACGATGAACAGCGTATCAACGACAGATACCCCATTCGGACCGCTCAACAGTCATGATCGCTTCGACTATTCCCCGATCCACGGCCGACCTGACTATGACTGGCCACAAGGCGCCCGATTAGCCGTCTATCTGGGATTCAATCTGGAACACTTCGCATTCGGCAGTGGCATGGGCGCGAAACTGGGAGCCAGTTTTGGTGAGCCCGATGTGCTGAACTATAGCTGGCGAGAGTACGGCAATCGTGTCGGCGCCTGGCGCTGCCTGGCGTTATTTGACAGCCTGCGCCTGCCCGCCGGGATCGTAGCCAATACGGCGATCCTCGATCACTGCCCCGAACTCATCCAGGCGTGCATCGCGCGCGGCGATGAACTGATCGCGCACGGGCACACCAACGCCGAACAGCAAGGCGCCTACTCCGAGGCCGTGGAACACGCGCTGCTGCGCCACTGCGCCGAACGCTTTGAACGCGTCGCCGGCGTACGCCCCGGCGGCTGGTTATCCCCCTGGATTGCCGAATCGCGCCTCACCTCGGATCTGCTCGCCGAAACCGGCTACCGCTATACCCTGAACTGGTGCCACGATGACCAGCCTACCCCACTACGCACCCGCAATGGATCCCCCCTCTGGTCAGTGCCCTACCCCCAGGAAGTCAACGACATCCCCATGATGGTGGCGCGCCACATGGATGCCAAGGACTTTGCCCAACTGATCATCGACAACTTTGATGAAATGCTTGAGCAATCGCGCCATCAGCCGCTCGTCATGGGCATTGCGTTGCACCCTTATCTCGTCGGACAGCCTTATCGCTTGCGGCATCTGCGCCGCGCCCTGGCCCACATCGCCGAGCACCGCGATCGCGGCGAGGTCTGGTTCACCACACCGGGTGCGATCTGCGCCCATGTCGATACGCTTAAATCAGGAATCACAAATGACAGCCGCTCCCGTTGAACTCGCCGTTTTGCCTTTTGAAGATACCGTCGGTGCCTGGGTACCGCATGGGCGCTTCGTCGTCCCACCTTCCGGTAACGGTCCGTTGGACGGCCTGAACTTTGCCGCCAAAGATCTGTTCGATGTGGCGGGCCAACGCACGGGCGCGGGCAATCCCGCCTGGCTCGATACCCACGACCCAGCCACCGAGCATTGCCCGCTCGTCGCCCAACTGCTGGCGGCTGGCGCACAGTTGTACGGCAAGACTGTGACCGACGAACTCGCCTACAGCATCCACGGCGAGAACATCCACTATGGCGCCCCACTCAACACTCGTGCTCCAGACCGCGTCACCGGCGGATCATCCAGCGGGTCTGCGGCCGCGGTCGCCGCCGGTCTGGTCGATTTCGCGCTGGGCACGGATACAGGCGGATCAACCCGCGTGCCCGGCAGCTACTGCGGATTGTGGGGCCTGCGTACCACGCACGGACGCCTCAGCGCCAAAGGGGTTGTTCCCCTTTCTCCGATGTTTGACACCATGACCTGGTTGGCCGCACACGCATCGGTATTCAAACGCGTCGGCCAGACTTTGCTGGCCGGCGCCGACACCCGCGCCTGGCGTGGCGCCGTCGTGCTGACCGATGCCTGCGCCCAGGCAGACACGGTATTCGCCCCGCTCATCGACAAGGTCGCTGACGCCCTGAAAGGCCGCTTTTCTCTGCCTGTCAGTCACACACTCTCGTCGGACACGCCCCTGGAAATCTGGCGGCAAACCTATATCACCCTGTCCGCCTACGATGCCTGGCAAACACATAAAGACTGGATCACCGGTACGCGCCCTGCCTTTAGCCCCGCCATCGAGGGGCGCTGGCAAGCCGCCGCCCGGATCAGCACGCACACGGCGCAGAAAGCGCAGGCCACGCAGGCCAGCCTGCGCCACCAAATTCGCGCGCTCCTGGGTGAGGATCGCATTGCCATCCTGCCCTCCGCCTCCAGCGCCGCGATTGCGCGTACGGCGGCGCCCAACACCGTCGACACGATCCGCACCAATACCTTTCGCATCACGTCGATCGCCGGCCTTGCAGGGCTACCGCAGGTCAACATCCCCTTCATCGATGTCAACGGTTTGCCCGCCGGCGTATCGCTGCTAGGTCCCGCCGGCAGCGACCTGGCGCTCATCAGCCTGGCCACCGAAATCGGTGTGCAACTCGGCGCCGTTGGCACCCAAGTCGAGTGAATTTTTTGAAACGAATCAAACGATGAAAAAACATTCGGACGACACCGAGACACGTATCTACCAAGCCGTCGTCAGCGGTGTCATGGGCCAGCGCCTGCGTCCCGGCACCAAGCTGCCGGAAGCTGCACTGTGCGAGCTCTTCGGCGTAGGTCGCAGCATCGTGCAAAAGGCCCTTCATCGCCTCGCTCACGACCACGTCGTCGAACTGCGGCCCAACCGCGGCGCGATCGTCGCCATGCCCACCCGCGAAGAAATCGGCAAGCTCTTCGAAGCCCGCCGCGCGCTAGAGGCCTCCATCCTGCCACTCGTGACCCAATGGGCCACGCCAGCCGACTACGCGTTACTGCGCCGCCAATTGCGCGACGAGCACCGTGCCATGCACGACGTGCCGCAAACCGAATGGGCGCGCCTGGCTAGCGATTTTCATTTAAAACTGGGCGAGCTGTCACGCAACCCGCTCCTGGCGCGCTATCTAATGGAGGTCATCTCTCGCTGTTCACTCGTCGTGGCGATCTTTCAGCCGCCGGGCAACGCGCACTGCGAACACGACGAACACGTGCGTGTGGTGGACTATCTAGAGCAAGGAAAGATCGCACAAGCAGTGGTCGAAATGGATCACCACCTGCGAGAACTGGAGTCACATATTCAATTGGTGGAGGATCAGACGGAACTGAGTTTGGCGGATATGTTGGGGATGACTTGAAGGCGATCTGCCGCTAGCCCCTATCTGATCTGACGACAGATTCGAGCGGTGACGACGTTTATGCCGACGCGTACTCAACAGCAGACCTGCAAGCCCCTCAAAACATTTAAGGACCATTCTGGGCAGCACACGCCCCTCGCGACAACCCCCAGGCATGAAAACTGCGGCACGCCGTTGGCCCTGCCGGCGAGCGGGAATTCCTTCATTCCATTGCAGCGAGGAAGGCACCAATGAAAGAGGCGGAACGCAAACGCATCGGAAAAATTGTCGTCACCTGGATCAGCGCAATTTTGTTACTGACCGCTTTGGCACTGGTCATGCGTTGGCTGAACGGTTGACCCGTCAGGCACGCTACGTGCGTGGGCCAGACGACCACCGACTTCACAAGGTCCGCCCATGCCGACGCTGTCCGCACCCGAGTCCGATTCCCATGCTGATCTAGTCGTTGCCTACCCGCGACGGTTGGGCGCTTCCGCACACGAAATCGCCAGTCATCATGCATTAGCCAGCAAATTGGCCAATTTACTGGGGTGTGCATGCGCCGTGGACTATGAGCCTGACCAACAGTCTCACCGTCGCGCTGACGAGAAAATCTACTATGTACCGAATACGACGCTAAGCAGTTCAGCCGCAGCCCGGCTTTCCATTCATAGCGAAGCGGACTTGTATGGCGGGGTCGTGCCCTACGAATTCGTCGCCACCAAAGCCATCACGCACCCTATGTTGAACGAAGCGCATGCGTCCCCACCCGCAGGCTGGTCCCCCCAGATGGGCGCGCGATTGAAGGATGCCGTACTGGCCGGATACACCGTATTTTCAATCGAGGACGCCCTGCATGCCGGTGCCCTGCTGCTACGCAGCGGAGCAGCGCGCATCAAACCGGTGCAGGCCACGGCAGGCCGCGGTCAGGTGAAAGTAACTGACGAAGCCGGGCTACGCGAGGCGTTGCGTGCGCAAGACGAGCTCGAGACGGCCCAGTTCGGACTGGTACTGGAAGAGCATCTGGACGATGTCGTCACGTACAGCGTCGGCACCGTACGCTTGCCCGGCATGTCTGCCAGTTACGTCGGCACGCAGCAACTGACCCGCGATAATCAAGGCACTGCGGTCTATGGTGGCTCGGACATGCTGTTCGTACGTGGCGGTTTCGATGCCCTATCGGCACAGCATTGGCCCGCCCCGCTACAGCACGCTATCGAACTCGCGCGACGCTATGATGCGGTCGTACAGGAATGCTATCCAGACTTCTTCGCCTCGCGTCGCAACTATGATGTCGCCGAAGGCCTGGGCGCGGCGGGTGAGTGTCGGCGTGGTGTGCTGGAGCAGTCGTGGCGGGCCGGTGGCGCGAGCATGGCAGAAGCCTGCGCGCTCGAGGTGTTCAGTCACGACCCTGACCGTCAGCGAGTCCGCGCGCGCACGACCGAAAGCTACGGCGACGATGACTCAAGACCCCCCGAAGCCAGTATCGTCTATGACGATGATGATCCCCATGTAGGCCGCATCAGCAAATCAGCCGGAGTCGTATCGCATGGCGACACATAGCGAGCCCATTTCCATCGAAGTAGAGGGCGTGGACTTGTCCGGCACCTTCTTGTCGCCAGAGACCAAGATCCCCGGCGTGCTGTTCATCCATGGCTGGGGCGGCAGCCAAAAGTTCGACTTGGTGCGCGCTCGCAACATTGCCGGCCTGGGCTGCATCTGCCTGACCTTCGACTTGCGTGGCCATGCCGCCACGGAGTCTCAGCGCTCGCGCGTGTCGCGCAGCGACAACTTGCGCGACGTCGTGGCAGCCTACGACCAGTTATTGCGCCATCCTTCGATAGATAGTGAAGAGATAGCGGTCGTGGGTAGCAGTTATGGTGGTTATCTGGCGACCATCTTATCGACCATGCGTCCTGTGAGATGGCTGGCCTTGCACGTGCCGGCGCTCTATCGCGACGAGGAATGGGATCTCCCGAAAGGCTCGCTCAGCCGAGACAGCCTGGCGGCGTACCGCCTGACACAAGTGACGCCGGACCAGAATCGCGCGCTGGCCGCGTGCGAAGCTTTTACAGGGGATGTGTTAATCGTGGAATCCCAGCATGACACCTTCATTCCGCATTCGACCATCATGAATTACCGCTCCGCCTTTCTCCGCGCCCATTCGCTGACCCATCGCATCGTCGACGGTGCCGATCATGCATTGACCGACAAGGTAGCCCAGCGGGCCTATACCTCGATTCTGCTGAACTGGGCCACCGAAATGATTGTCGGCGCTCGGGTAGGCGGCGAGGCGGCCGATCATTAAGGGTCGGCCAATCCCGCCAAACTATTCAGATCGGAAGCAACCCGTGACCCCGCCCCCGCGAGACACCGGCCTGATTTACGTCGATGATGGACGCCCAGGCTTTACGCGTAAGCGCATGCCGTCGGGAAAGTTTCGTTATCTGGATCTTCGGGGCAAGCCCATCGTGGATTCCGATGTCATCCAGCGCATTGATGCATTGGCGATTCCGCCCGCCTATACAGAGGTATGGATCTGCCCCTCGGCCAACGGCCACCTGCAAGCCACGGGACGCGATGCGCGTGGTCGCAAGCAATATCGCTACCATTCGGACTGGGTGGCCGTGCGCGACGCCGGCAAGTACGATCAATTACTTGATTTTGCGGCCAGCCTGCCACGCATCCGCCGTCGAGTGATGCGTGATATGCATCTGCAGGCGCTATCACAGGACAAAGTACTGGCCGTATTGGTGCGCCTGCTGGAAATTACACTGATCCGTATCGGCACCCGCGAATATGCCCGCGCCAACCATTCCTATGGACTGACCACGCTAAAACGCCGCCACACCGCCGTGACCGGCGGGCGGCTGCGGCTGCGCTTCACGGGCAAAAGCGGCGTGGCGCACGACGTTACCGTCAATGACGCCCGCATTGCCCGCATCGTGAAGCGTTGCATGGACCTGCCTGGTCAACAGCTGTTCCATTACCGCGACGCCGAGGGGCAGCCCCGGCCGATCGATTCAGACATGGTCAATACGTATTTGAAAACCGCCGGCGGCGGGGGCTTTACCGCCAAGCACTACCGCACGTGGGCGGGTTCAGTACAGGCCTTCGCTCTGCTGCAGGATCAGCCGGCTGCCGATGAGGCACAAGCAAAACGCACGCTGGTTCAAGTGGTAAAGCAAGTCGCGGAACGCCTGAGTAATACGCCGGCGGTTTGCCGGAAGTGCTACATCCATCCAGCGATTCTAGAAACTTATCTGCGAGGCGCGCTGCCGGCTCGTACGCCGGCGCCGACGACGCCCCGTGGCCTGAATGCCGACGAACGACGTTTGTGGCATTTTCTGCGCGGTTATCAGCCCGATCGACCGTAGCCCGGCGCTACAACAAATGCGAGCGCGCATTCTTGGCATGCGGCTTGGGTTTGGCGCCGTCAGCCCAATTGGACTCATCCTGATTGTCGCGTACGGGCCGACTGTCTTTGGCGGCTTCATTGGGTGTGCGGGCATCGGGGACGGCAGGTTGGCGCGGCACGTCGACCACATCACGCGGCGGAAGTATTTTGCCGTCAGCAGACGATTCAGGACGAACAGTCTTGCGGGGTGTACCTGGCCGGGCGGACGATTCAGAAGACGTGCCCTGAGCAGGCTTTCGAACGTTTCCCATGAAGATCTCTCCGTATCAAGGGGTGCCGGGATGGGCGGCCTGAGGCTCGGACTGCGGCTCGCGCTGTGGTGGAGTCAGCGGGTCGAAGTCCTGCCACTTGCCGTTCATCCAGCGCCCGTTGGCGCGTTCTACATCGGTGCCACCCGCCTCACGCAACAGGGCAACGGCACGGGATTCTTGGTCGGGCCGAATGTGCAACGCCAGCAACACACCGGCCTGGCGTACTTCGGGGTGACTGACGCGCTCGGTATTCCCCCGGCGTTGGCGGCGCCCTTTGCCAACCGCCCACAGGGCACCGGCCAGCGCGCCGATATAGGCGCCCACCCCGCCCGCCGCCGTCACGACGATCGCCGAAGGATCGAATTGCAAGACGATAATGCCGCAAATCACCGCGAATAAGATGCCTAGCACTGCGGCGCCGATCACCGCAGCGACGGACCCCCCATGCGAATCAGGATCCGCCGTACGATCGCCGCCGATGGGATACCGCGCATGCTCTCCCGCGATGCCGACATAAAACGTATGGATATCCTCGTCGCGAAAGCCCGAGTCGTAGAGGTTCTGCGCTGCGGCCTCGGCTTGCTCGAAAGTCTGGAATCGCGCGGCAACAATCAATGACATCATGGCCTCCTGCTAGCGAACATTGGCGTTGCGCATAGGTACGCAATTCTCGTGCCTGAGGCAGATTAGCGCCGTTAATGGGTATATCTACCCACGCAGACGCCTGCCGTACCACCACCCACCGCGACGCCACGCCTGTCCGGTTGCGGCGAACTCGTTGCCGCGTCCCTCACTCCGCATCGAGGGACCAATAGCACTCCGGTGCCGCGTCGTCGCCATGCCCTGGCGTCAGCCCCAGAGGCTCCAGCTGGCTGGCATAGGCGGCGACCGCTCGGGTTTTACGCCCGCCGTCGTAGGGCGGACCCGCTTTGGGCGTGACCTGGATGTGCTGCGCCCGTAAATCGGCCAAACGCTGCTGTACTAATCCGGGCTTGCGGCGATACAACGCTTCTTCATAGGCCAGCCAGGTGTTATGCATGGCCTGCCGAAACAGCCGCCATACTGTCAAGGCCGCGTCCGACACCCGCAGATGATCTGCATGAAACAACCCCAACGGCATCAGTACCACAGTGGGCCGCAACGTGGTCAGCGCCGTGGCCAACATGCCGGTAATCCGGCCGGTCTCGCGGGATGCGCCTTCGTATTGACTATCCAGTAAACCCAAGCCCAATCCACGTGCCCCCAGAATTTCCATGGCGGTACGATTTTCCTCATGGCGAGCCATGACCGCCTGATCAGCGCGTTCGAATCCGCAACGTCGGTCCCAATCCGGCAACGGCACAGTACTGGGCGGTACGCCTGAATACACCGTCAAGACCGTGCTGCCCGGGTACGTCGCCAGCCAGGCGCCGCAACTCAGTACGGCGTCGTCAAAATGCGGTGATATCACCACGGTGTTGCCCTGCAAGTCCATCCGCAACTCCGTTCAGTGACTGACAACGGCCGCGGCATCCCGAACAACGTCTGACGGATGCCGACGAAAATACTCGATCGTGCGCAATAAACCGGTGTGCAATAACGTAGAAGGCTGCCAGTTCAAGCGATCACGGGCCAAAGTGATATCGGGACAGCGCTGCATGGGATCATCCTCCGGGAGGTCGCAAAGTTGCATGGGCACTTGTGTCTCGGTCAGCTTGCACACCAGCTCGGCCATGCGCAAGACCGTGATCTCGCACGGATTGCCCAGATTGACGGGCTGGCTCAAGTCGGCGGGACTTTCCATCAAGCGAACCAGACCGTCCACGAGGTCGTCCACGTAGCAGAATGATCGAGTCTGGCTTCCATCACCGTATATCGTCAGCGGGCGGCCGGTCAATGCCTGGACAATAAAATTTGAAACGACGCGACCATCGTCGGCAGCCATGCGTGGCCCATAGGTATTGAAAATACGCGCGATTTTGACGGTCACGCCGCGACGATGGCCGTATTCGGTAAACAGTGTCTCGGCACAACGCTTACCTTCGTCGTAGCACGAACGCGGGCCGACCGCGTTCACGTGCCCCCAATAGGCTTCGCGCTGCGGATGTTCTAGTGGGTCGCCATAAACCTCACTGGTCGACGCTTGCAAGATACGCGCTCCGGTGCGGGCCGCCAGTTCCAATAATTGGGTAGCACCCTCAACACACGTGCGCAGCGTGGCCACAGGGTCGGCTTGATAATGTACAGGCGAAGCCGGGCATGCCAGGTTATAAATGTGATCAACCTGAATGTCGTCCGGCAGCGGCAGCGCGATATCCTGACGCAATATGGTCAGATTGGGATGTGCAGTCAACTCGGCCAGGTTCTCGCTGCGTCCCGTATGAAAGTTGTCTACGCAGACGACTTCTGCGCCCTGCAACAACAAGCGCTGGCACAAATGCGACCCCAGGAATCCGGCCCCGCCGGCGACAAGCGCTCGCGACGCGTTGTTTATGTTGTCTTTCATGATGTCTCCGTCAACGTCGTAAACACCCGGTTCCAGTCGGCTACAAAGCGACTGATCGAAAATCGCCGCAATGCCGTACGCCGACCGGCCCGGCCCCATTCGCGCGCGAGTTCAGGATCTTGCAACAACTGCCGCAAGACTTCGTGCAACCGCTGCGGCCGGCTATCCACGTAACCGTCCCGGCCACTGGTAATGACGCAGGGCAATTCGGTGGCCGCAAAGCCCACCACCGGCAACCCGCAAAGCATCGCCTCGACCAGCGACAAGCCCAGGCTGGCATAGCGCACGGGGCTAAAGAAGCAGCGATAGCGCGCCATGAACGCGGCCACTTCCATGTTGGGAATTTCACCTAGTCCTCCGGCGTCTTCCGAGCCCATGCCAATCAAGTCCATGGGCACCTGCGCCGCTGCCTCGGTGTAAAGGTCTGCGCCGACGCGGCGGCCCCGCCGCATGAGATGATTGACCACAACAATGCCACGCGCCAGATCGCCGCGATATAGCAGGCCCGGATCTGGCAAACCGTGTTCAACCACGCGTTGAGGCATGCCGCCCGCGTCCCACATGACGGCGTTGTACGGCGTCACGTGCACCAGCAGACCCCGTTCGTGCCGAAACTCATGGACCGTCTCTGCGGCCAGCAGTGCAGGAGGATTGTGTTCGATATAGACACAAGGCAGCCGCCGCTGCACCTGCGACAACAACATGGCGGCATCAGCAAGATTCTCGCTTGACTGGTACACCACCAAATCGATATCCAGGTCGCGTATCTGTTCGGCCGGCACACCGTGCACATTCGTTCCCCAAGGAATTTTGGTGCCCAACGCGCCATAACCGGGTTTCCCGTCAACGGTCTGGGGCACATAGAAATCATGGGGCGCCTGCGTCAGCGAATACAGATAATTTCCATGGACGTGCCACACCAGAATACGCAATCTCTCGAAGTCATCAGGATGCGACATGATGAAGCTCCTGGAGTTGACGTCGCACTCGACCCAACACTGCGTCGGCCGAGACGCCGAGCGCACACGGATGCCCGATCGGACATACTGCGTGACTGCAGGGCCGGCATGGCACATTGACGGAGATGACAGTATGGCGACGGCTATCCAGCGGCGCCCAGCGTCGTACGTCGCTGCCGGACGCGATCACGACGCTGGGGGTGCGCATGGCGGCCGCCACGTGCGACATGCCGGTATCGTTGCAGACCACCAGACGGCATCGGCCCACCAGCGCCGCCAGTTCGCCTAACGTCGTTCGGCCACACAGGTTTGCCACTCGTGTGCCGCAATCGCGCGCCACCAAGGCGACCAGTTCGGCTTCTTCGTCGGTACCGGTCAGCGCCACCTGCCAGCCCTGCACCACCACGGCGGCAGCGACCTGTGCAAACCGCGTCAGAGGCCATCGTCGTGAGGGCAGCCGAGCCCCCACGTGCAGCAACACGGTACGTTGCGGATTCAGGCCCTGCTCGGCAATCAGGGCGTCCGCTGCCGCCTGTTCGCATGACGATAGCGGCAATTCCAGCGTGGAATCGAAGGCCGAGATACCCAAATAACGCAACAACGCCAGGTACCGTAATGGTTCGGGCATCCGGTCGGGCCACACCATGCGGCTACCGGGCACCGATTCAGCCCGGGTCGGCACAAAGCCCGCCCATTGACGCGCTCCCAGGCAGCGTGCGATTTCATTCGAATGCTTGCCACTGCCATGAAGTTGCAACGCCACATCGAAACGACGGGCGTGCGCCTCTCGATAGAATGCCGGCAAGGCCCGTTCACGATGGGTCTGCTCGGGAAAATCCGCCGTGCCGGGAAATTCCAACAGTTCATCGACATAACGGTCAAAGCGTTGCACGAATTCGCGGGCGTTCGGCAAACCAATCAGCGTAATATGCGCGGTCGGAAAGGCCTGTCTCAGCGCACGCAGAGCCGGTACGGCGCACAGCATGTCTCCCAATTGCAGCGCGCGAAATACGGCGATGCGGGCTGGCTGGCCCAAGAATCCGGTCGGCACATTCATCGGGGCTTCTCCAGCAGATACGAGCCGATCACCAACGCATCCAATGGCGACGTCCAAAAGCATTCCACCGCGTCGCGCGGCGAGCAGACCACGGGCTCGCCTCGTGTGTTGAATGAGGTATTGACCAACACCGGCACGCCGGTACGACGTTCGAAAGCCGCCAACAAATCGTGATAGCGCGCATTCTGGTCGCGTCTCACTGTCTGTACCCGGGCGGTACCGTCGATGTGTCGCACCGCGGGGATTTGCGTTGCGCGCTGCGGCAAGACGTCATAGACGAACAGCATGAACGGCGCGCACAGCGGCTGTTCACCGCGCGCATCAAACCACTGTGCGGCTTGCTCTTCCAGCACCACCGGGGCCACGGGCCGAAAGTCTTCGCGGTCTTTCAGGCCATTGAGACGGGCCTGCATGCCACTATCGAGCGGTGACGCCAGAATCGATCTCGCTCCCAGCGCGCGCGGTCCGAACTCCATGCGCCCCTGAAACCAGCCCAGAATTTTCTCTTGGACGAGTAGTTCCGCCGCCTCTTCGGCGACGTTATCCAGCTTCCGGAAAGCCAGCCGCGACCGGTAGAGAAAGCGTTCGATCTCGTCGTCATCATAGGCAGGTCCGAGATAGGCATGCTCCATCGTCCAACGACGCTCTCCCCCGCGTTGCTGATAATCGACGTACAACGCGGCGCCCAGCGACGTGCCCGAATCGCCCGCGGCCGGCTGCACCCACACGCTATCGAACGGACCATCGCGGCTCAGACGTGCGTTCATGACGCAGTTCAGGGCCACCCCGCCCGCCATCGACAAGTTGCGGGCGCCGGTTTCGCGATGCAGCCAGTTGGCCATGTGCATCGCCGTCTCTTCCAGCACATATTGCAACGAGCTTGCCAGGTTCTTGTGATGCGTCTCGAACGGTGCGCCGCGCTGGCGTGGCGGACCAAAGCGCTCTTCTAGCCGGGCGGGCTCCAGATGATAGCCACCCTGATCGTCCAGCTGCACAATGTCGCGCATCTGTCGCTGGTATTCAGGCTGGCCAAATGAAGCCAGCGCCATCACCTTGTACTCGTCAGAGGAATGCAGAAAGCCCAGGTAGCGAGTGATGTCTTCGTATAAGAGCCCCAGCGAATGCGGCAGTTCGATCTGCTTAAGGCGCGTATATTTTCCCGCACTGAACACGCCATAGCTGGTGCTGGCGCGCTCACCGCGGCCATCCAGGGTCAGCACGGCCGATTCGTCGCAGGGTGCGGCCAGAAAAGCGCTGGCTTCGTGACTGAGGTGATGGTCCAGGAATATCCAGCGCGACAGAACATGATCGAGCGTCAAGCCTTCGAAGCGCGCCTTCAGATGGTGAGGCACGCCGTCCATCAACTGGCGCGGCGCATTCAATACGTAGGCGGTGAACAGCGGATCCCAGGGCGAGCCCTCGTGCGGGCGTGCCGGCGCGCTCGAGGGCTCTAGCGGCAACACGATTTGACCGCCCGTCTGCGGAGGATCCGGGAGTAGCGCAGGATTGAATGCATAGACGATGTGGTCGACGTCGCGCAACGCGATACGCCCTTCGGCTAGACAATAATCAATGGCGTGATAGGGCAATTGCCAGGTCGAGAAAGGTACGGGCCGCTTGCCATGCTTGATACGTGTAAAACGCTCTTCCTCGGCCGCCGCCAGCACAATTCCATCGCGAACCAGCGTGGCAGAACAATCATGAAAAGCGGCATTGATTCCCAATGTGTACATGGTGAGTCCTCTCGTCTGTGCTATAGCCGTCGGACGGCCACGCGTGCCTGTTTGCCCGCCCCGTCGTTCGCGCGTCAGTCATGCCATCTCTCGGCCCACGTCTTGCATCGCCCATGCAACATGACGCGCGGCCTGTTCCAAGTTCGCTGCATGCACGTCGGGGTGGCGCCAATGGCCCGGCCGCCACTCCGTCTCGTTGCCGACATCCAGCAATACGGTGTGGCAACCCGCGCGATTGCCGGCCTCCACGTCGTCCAGAATGTCTCCGATGAACCATGAGCGCCCCAGGTTTATCTCGTGCTCCCGCGCTGCCCGCAGCAGCAGCCCAGACTGCGGTTTGCGGCATGTGCAAACGCTGGCGTAGGCGGTCATGCGACCCTGGGGATGATGGGGACACCAATAAAAATCCGCCAGGCGTGCGCCCGCGGCCTCAAACATGCTGGCCAGACGCTCCCGCACACCCGTCAGTTCCTGGAGATCAAAATAGCCCAGCGCTACACCCGGCTGGTTGCTGATCACGATCAGCGGCACATTCAACGCGGCCAGCAGGCGCAGTCCTTCCCGGGCACCGGACGCATAAACCATCCGTGCGGGATCGACGTTGTACGGCTCGTCGGCCAGCACCGTACCGTCTTTATCCAGGAATATCGCCGGGATCAAGGCCATGAGGTTTCCTTCATGGGCAGCACCATAACCTCCGGCACCACGGTCTCGTCCGGCTGGGTCAGCACAAAACGCACCGCGCGCGCTACGTTTTCCGGATCTTGCAGGCAACTCGTGTCGATGTCCGGAAAACGATCCAACAGAAAGGGGGTACGCATGCCACCGGCGATGACGGCACTGACTTTCAAGCCCATGCCGCGCAGTTCCGCGTGCAGCGCGTGCGATAGCCCCATCAGGCCCCACTTCGACGCATGGTAGGCACTCGCGTTGGGCCAGGCACGCCGCGCTGCCGTCGAGGCGATATTCACGATATGGCCATGCGGCGCCAGCCTGTTCTTCGCCAGCTTGGCCATCAGGAACGGCCCCGTCAGATTGGTGCGCAGCACGCGCTCCCAGGCGGCGACGTCCAGTTCGTCAATAGACGCGGTGACGTCAACGCCTGCGTTGTTAACGACGGCATCCAGTTTTCCATAACGTTGGATGGCCAAGTCCAGGGCGGCGGCAACCTGTTCCTGGTCACCGACATCCATCGTTGCCGCGCAAGCCGTTGCGCCACCCTCGGTGAGGCGATGCGCGTTTTCGTGGGCGCGGGCTTCGTTCAGGTCGGCTATCACGATGCTGGCGCCCTCGGCAGCCAGCATGTTGCAAATCGCCGCGCCCAAGCCGCTCGCGCCCCCCGTCACCAGTACCACACGTCCGTCCAGCGTTTCGCTTTCCCTCATCATTTTCTCCGTATGACTGCGCAAAGCGCGGACGCGGCGCGCCCGCACTACTTGAAAAATCCGCGGGCGCCCTACCAGTACGGAGGCTGATCGTAGTACTCGTAAACTTCTTGGGCCCATTGCCTCTCGCCCATGCTGGGCCAGTGGTCTTTATCGAAACCGGTGGCATTCTTCAGTCGATCTTTGGCGACGTCGAGAACGAAGCATTTTCGGTCCGTATCGAGCACCAACGCAGTCCACGGAACCGCATACAGCTTGTCGCCCACACCCAGCACGCCACCGTGCGACAGCACGGCATATGCAATACGCCCGTGCGGAACGTCCAGCATGATGTCCTGGATGGTGCCGAGTTTTTCATTGGCCGGGTTGTATACGTCGTTTCCGGTCAGCGTATCCGCTGCCATGACTTCCGGTCCAGGTCCGTCAGCGGTGGCCCTACCCTTGCCTATGATGCGGGCCTGGTCGCCCGCGCGCTGACCGATGGTGTCATTACTCATGATAAGTCTCCGTCAAAAATGGGATGGAATATTCGTCATTCCATCCGCGTCATACCGGGGTGGGTAATGCCGGCTATCCGAATATGGTTCTGGATGTCATTGACGCCAAGACAATCGTCCGCGCAATCCTCGACAGCGTGTTTGATGCCGCGGTTCGGCACTGTGCCTTCCAGTGTGACGGTGCCGTCGCTGACCGCAACCGAGACATCGCTGACATCCAGGCCGCTGTGGCTCAGCCGCTCACACACATCTTCGCGTACTCGTTCGTCCGACCGTACGTAGCCTTTCGGGGTGATGCGCTGCGATTTATGTACGGCATCCTGGTGCGAACCGTATCGGGAATCCGTAGCGCTATTCCACCGACGCTGCGCATGTCCCGGCATGTCGTCGTCACTCATATCGTCGCCATAACGCAGTTGCTGGCGCTGCCAGCGCGGGTCTTCACCATAAAAACCGCCATAACTGCTTTGGCCTGGATCGGCGCTGCGGCTACGCAGTTCCTCGAACTGCCCGGCCTCTCGCGTTCCGGGATACTGACCACCCTGTTCGTACGGTGCGCCCCGGCGATTAGGCCGGCCGCCCACCGGTTCGGCGGGCCGTTCGCCATACCGCCGACCATACGAAGGCTCTTCGCCGCCCCATCGGCCGCTCTGGCTGGTTTGATGCTCGCGGCGATAGCGGTACGCATCATCGCGCTCTTCGTCCCATTGGTCCGGCCGACGACCAACATCGTCGGCGTAGTAATGCCGTGGGGGCCGATTTAAATGTTGCATAGTGTGCCTCCTGCATAAACCTACGGCGTGCGCCAGAGGATCCGGCTCGCCGATAAGCGACACCTAAGCAATCGGTGTGCCGCGTCGTCCATTAACAAAAACTTGGCCAGAGCCGGCGGCACTTTTTACATACCGCAGTAAGAAATCGAGCATCCTCGACGCGTTACAGCGCCCGATCCGGTCGTGTGGCCGAGCGCAGCATGGCCGCCGCCGTGGCAAGCAGTTCGCGGGGATCTACCGGCTTGGCCGCATGAATCTGAAAGCCCGCCAGCAGCGCACGCAAGCGGTCTTCCGGTCCGGTATGCCCCGACAGGGCGATGGCAGGCATTCGAGACCCTAGAGACACGCCGCGCTCGGCCTCCATTTCGCGTATACGACTGATGACCTTGTAGCCTTCCATATCTCCCAGCGAGATGTCGCATACAAGCAAATCGGGCCAGGCGTCCGGGGCCGCATGCTCCAACTCGGCCAACACCGCTGCGCCGCTGGCGCAGGCGCGCACCACGGCGCCGCGATCGGTGAGCACCTCGGACACCAGATCGCGCGCATCCTCATGATCGTCGGCCACGATGATCACCGCACCTGTCAGATCGATGCCCTCGACCTCGGGCGCGGTGACAAGCAATTCATCAACGGCACGCAGCGGAAATTCCAGCTCATACGCCACGCCGTCCGAAGGCGTGGCGCGGGTGCGTAACAAGCCCCCCAGTCGCTCGGCCTCGGCTCGTAGCTGGGCGGGATCCACCGCGGCCATGCTGCGCAGCACTTCAGGTTCATTCTCACCGGGTATCTGCGCGGCGGCCTGATCCGGCACCGGCCGTCCATCCGCAATGGTCAGACGGGTCAATGGCCCTTCTCGGGCCAGCCGCAACTCGACGCGTCCGCCGGGTGGTGTCACAGCGACAGCATGCGCGTACAAGGTCCAGATCAGTTGCTGCAGCGCACTCGGGTCGCCGGTAATCCGTGCGGCTTCGCTGGCGATTTGCGTATACAAATTCACGCCCTTGGCCTCGAGCAAAGGACGTGCAGCATCCATCACCCCCGCCACCAGTGCCACCAGATTCACCGGCTGACGGCTCAGGCGCGTCGCCGTCGCCTCCAGGGCATTTTGCTGACGCTGCAGATTCCACATCTGGGCGTATATCCCCTGGCGGGCCAGCAATTCATCATGCGCGCCCTGCTCCACCACACGACCATGCTCCATGACCAGGATGACATCGGCGTCGACAATCGTCGATAGCCGGTGGGCGATGATTAAAGTGGTGCGGCCTTGGGAGATGCGCGTCAGTTCGGCCTGTATCGCGCGTTCGGTGCGCGTATCCAGCGCCGAGGTGGCTTCATCAAACACGATAATGGGCGGGTTTTTCAACAGCGCGCGAGCAATGGCGATGCGCTGACGCTCACCCCCCGACAATTTGACTCCTCGTTCGCCTACCCGTGTGTCATAACTGGCCGGAAGGCTCGTGATGAAGTCGTCCACGCGCGCACCGCGTGCGGCTTCGATGACAGCCGCACGACTGGTTTGCGGATCGCTGTACGCGATGTTATAGGCGATCGTTTCGTCAAACAGCAACGTATCTTGCGGCACAATGCCCAAGACGCGACGCAGGCTTGCGGGGCTCACATGACGCAGATCCTGCCCATCAATCAGTACGCGACCACTGTCGGGATCATAAAAACGGAACAACAGTCGCGCCAGGGTCGATTTTCCGGAACCGCTGCCGCCCACGACCGCAACCGTGGCACCCGCCGGAATTGTGAAGTCGACGTTCCACAGAATCTGCCGACCGGGCTCATAACCGAAACTGACATTTTCGAAAGCCACTGTGCCTGCGCGCACTTGCAACGGCGGCAACGTACCCTCGTCGCCGGCTTCCGGCTGGATCAGCAGCAGCGCGCCCACGCGCTCCGCATTGATGAGGGCTTCCTTGGCTTGACGAAAGATCAGGCCAAGCGTGTTCAGCGGCAGGCAGATCTGGATAATATATGCGTTGACCAGCACCAGATCGCCCACGCTCATGCGGAAATCCACCACCTGCTTGCCGGCCAGCAACATCACCGCCCCCACGCCTAACGCAATGACGCCGCTTTGCGTGACATGCAAGACAGACAAAGAGCGCTGATTGACAATGCCTATTCCCACCCATTGCTTCAAGACGCTACTCAGGCGATTCGATTCCAATGACTCGTTGGCATACAGTTTGACGGCTTCATAGTTGAGCAAGCTGTCGACCATTCGGCCGCTGGCCTGGGAATCCAGTTCATTGATCTGACGCTGGAATGGCGCGCGCTTTTCGGTGAGGATCATCGTCACGATGGCATACGCGGTGAACGTCATCGCGACGATCGCCGCAAACCATAGGCTGTAGCCCGACATCAGGATGATCAATACGGAAACGATCTCGACCAGAGTGGGCAGCAGTGTAAACAGCGCGGTACCCAGCAAAAACCCGACACCCGCGGTGCCGCGCTCGACGTCACGAGCCAGTACACCCGTCTGGCGCGATCCGTGAAAGCGCGCGCCCAGCCGGTGCAAGTGCTCGAACATACGTACCCTGAAATCCGCTACCGCCGCCTGGGTGACGCGCACGAACACCACATCGCGCAATTCGGTAAACAGACTGCCGGCGAAACGCAATAGTGCGTAGCCCAGCAAGAGAAATACGGGAATGGTCAGCAACGTGCCTTGGACACTCAGGGCATCGACAATGCGCTTGAGAACCGCCGGCACCGCCACCATCAGCAATTTGGCGACGACCAGCAATATCACCGCCACCGCCGTACGCTGGCGATGGGCCCAGAGCGCCTGCAAAATGCTGCGGTTGACTTCCTGGCGTGCGCGGGCAGCGCTGCTGTCTTCAGGCATAAGGTGACGTGCAAAGGCGCCTACGCGCCCTTGCTCTATTCAGGGTCGACCTGGGCCAGTCCGCCGTTAACGGCGCCAATGATCCGATGCCAGGCAGCAGCCTATCGCGACCCCAAGGACAATGGCCAGTCCGGCCGTCTTCCATGCGTTGCCATGCACGTAATCATCCGTGGCCGTGGAGACTTGCCGGCAACGCCCCGCAGCGGAGCGCTCCCAATCCTGCGCATGCTCGCGCGCCGCGTCGAGCTGGCGTTTCAGACGATCGCGTGCTGACTCAATCTCGGTGCCGCCATACGAGGCAGTAGAGCGCAGCAGGTCTTCGACCCCTGAAACGAGCTCGCGCAGGCCGCCCTTCATGCGATCGGTCGATTCGTGACGGCGATGGGTATACAGACTCATGAATAACTCCTTGTGTAAAACCGCCGGCCCGCGCCGGCGTATCTGTACGTTCGGCCACGCAAGTGCTGTGCCGCGGTGCAGCGCCAACCGGGTTCAGTCGGCCTGACGGCTACGTGCTTTGGCGATGGCCTTGAACGCATGGGCCACGGCTGCGGCAAACGCCTCGTCGTACCACGGATTTGCGCCGCTGACGCCCACCACAATGCCTTCAACGCAGACACTCCCCCAGACAGCGCCATCCGCCTGACGCAGTAAATGCGGGCGCGTTTCGCAAACCGTGTGGCTGTCCAGGCCCGTACGCCAGGAGATAGCCGCCTTGGCGCGCGCATAGTCCGCATAATCAGCATCCCAGGCTGACCGATCTCCGACACTTTCTTCATATAGGATCGATTTTTCAAACGCATCGACTGTCGGGCAGGAAATCGGATCCATGATCACGATATGCAGGAACCCGCTTTCTCCGACGCGCCGATCCGTCATGGCCGCGACGATCATCGGCATGACCATCGCCACAGCCCGCAATGCGGTATCTCGATCGGCATGGGCGGCCCTATCCATCGGGGTGTCGCCTCGCATCAAAGCTCTCGCGTCGCGCGTCGCCAAGCGGCTTCGAAGGCGTCATCCTGCCAGCGGTCGATCCCCGGCGTCTGCTGTGGATCGAGACCGGGCATGGGATTGGGAATGCTGTCAGGCGGATACGGTTTCCGCTCCGGGGCGTGATCCGGGGTGTGTTCGGGCGCATCATCGGAATGGCGCGGCGGATCTTTCACCGGGTCGGCCGGGGATGAAGAGGGTGCGCGGCTATCCGCCGCAAAGCGACGAGGTGGCGGTGAAATCATGGCATGACTCCTTCAATAACAATAAATAGCCAATAGGTGGGGAGGTGAATTTCACCCCGCCCACCACTGTTTGAGCGTCGCGCGCAACGCGGCTCCGCCGGACGCATCTTCCTGGCGCAGTGCTTTTACATAGTTCTGCACCTGCTTGAGCGGCACATGAGGCGGTATGAGCGGGACTTCGGGATCGGTCACCATCTCGAGCACCACGGGACGGTCGGCCTCGATGGCGCGCTCCCATGCCGCACCAACGTGATCGGGGTTATCGACACGAATACCTTCCAGGCCCAGCAACCGTCCGTACTCGGCATAGGGAAATGTCGGCAGCAACTGCGAATCCTTGAAACGCGGATCGCCGCCCATCAGACGCTGTTCCCAAGTCACCATGTTCAGGTCGCCGTTATTCAGCACCATCACGACCAGCGTCGGATTACCCCAATCGCGCCAACGATCGGCGATGGTAATCAGTTCGTTCACGCCGTTCATCTGCATGGCGCCATCGCCCACCAGGGCGAATACCGGGCGATCGGGGTGTGCCAGCTTGGCCGCCAATGCGTAGGGAACCCCACTGCCCATGGTGGCCAGTCCGCCCGACAGCGACGCGGCCATGCCCTTGCGCAGGCGCAGGTGCTGCGCATACCAACTGGCCGCCGACCCCGAGTCGCAGGTAATAATGCTGCGGTCCGGCAGCCGCGGCGACAACTCCCAGAACGGACGCTGCGGATTCAAGGGTTGTGCCGGCACCATGGCGCGCGCCTCGACAGTTTTCCACCAATGGGCCACGTCCTTTTCAATTTTGTCGCGCCAACGGCGCGACTCTTTGCGCTGCAGCAACGGCGCCAGCGCCTGCAAGGTGGCCTTGCTGTCCCCCACCAAGCCTTGTTCCACGGGGTATCGCAGACTGATCATGCGGCCGTCGCGATCAATCTGTACGGCGCGCGCCTGGCCCTCGGGAGGCAGAAATTCCCCATAGGGAAAGGCTGTCCCCACCATCAACAAGGTGTCGCAATCATTCATCATGCGCCAACTTGGCTGCGTGCCCAACAGCCCGATCGAGCCTGTCACATACGGCACGTCATCCGGCACCACGGCTTTTCCCAATAACGCTTTGGCAATGCCTGCCCCAAGCAAATCGGCCACGTGCAGCAGTTCGTCGCCGGCGTCCCGGGCGCCAGCGCCAGCCAGGATAGCCACCCGCTCACCCTTGTTGAGAATATCGGCCGCGTTTTGCAACGCAACAGCAGCCGGCACCCCTGCATGAGAGGTAAAGCCGATACCGGTATTCACGGTCCCGTGCTCGCGCGGAATATCCGGGACCGCAGGTAAATCTTGCACATCGTTGGGCACGATTACGCAAGTGACGGCGCGGCGTTCCATCGCGATACGAACAGCGCGGTCAATCAGGTGCTTGGCCTGCACCGGGCTCGCGGCCACATGTACGAAATCGTGAGCCACGTCCTTGAACAAGCTGATCAAATCGACTTCTTGCTGATAATCGCCGCCCAGCGCCGTGCGGGCCTGTTGACCCACCAGGGCCACGACCGGCTGATGATCGAGCTTGGCGTCGTATAGACCATTGAGCAGATGAATCGCGCCCGGTCCCGAGGTCGCCATACAGACGCCCACCTGGCCGGTGAATTTGGAATGCGCGCAGGCCATGAACGCGGCCATTTCCTCGTGCCGCACTTGGACAAATTCCAGCGGCTCGCGGGTACGCCCGAATGCGCCTATCAGCCCATTGATACCGTCGCCCGGGTAACCATAGACACGGTTAATGCCCCATTGCGCCAAACGCGACAAAATAAAGTCCGACACCGTTTGCATGCCTGCTCCCAGAGAGGATTTCCATGGGAGCAACGACAGCAAGCCTCATGCCTGTCGGGGCCCGGGGCTAACGGTCAGGGGCCTGCGGCTTTCCGTCCTCGCCGGCGATCACGTGTCCGGCCTGCGTGTATTCTTCGAGCCGGTTATAGAGGGTCTTGGAGCTGATGCCCAATACGGCAGCCGTTTGCTTCTTTACCCCACCGCAACGTTCAAGCGTTGCCATGATCAGGCGGCGGTCGGCCTCGGCCAGCGTCACCCCCAGTGGCACGGTGACGCGCGCCGTCTGGCTGCCGCCATCGGGCGCGATCTGCGGCTGCAGCGCATCGGCACTCAGAATGCCGTCTTCGGCCAGGATGTAAGCCCGGCGCACGTAATTCTTGAGTTCGCGCACATTACCCGGCCAAGCGTATTCTTGAATAGCCTGGCGCGCCTGCTCGGAAAATTGCTTTTCTTCGCCGTATTTCTTATTCAGCGCATCCAGGAAGCGATCGGCCAGGAATGGGATATCGGTGCCGCGATCACGCAGCGGCGGCAAATCGATGGGAAACACACTCAGTCGATAGTACAAATCCTCACGCAGCTTGCCTTCCTGGATGGCCTGGCCAGGATTACGATTGGTCGCTGCCACGATGCGAATGTCGCATGCGATTTCGCGGTGCGTACCCACACGCATAAAGCGTCCCGTCTCCAGTACCCGAAGCAATTTCACCTGTAGATCCAGCGGCATCTCGGTCACTTCGTCTAAAAACAAAGTACCCGAATCGGCGCGTTCGAAATAGCCCTTGTGCTGGCGGTCGGCCCCCGTAAAGCTACCGCGTTCATGGCCGAACAACTCACTCTCAATCAAGTTCGGAGAGATCGCACCACAATTGACGGCAATGAAAGGTTTGTTGCTGCGGCTGCTGAGCTTATGAATGGCGTGCGCCGCCAATTCCTTCCCGGTGCCGCTTTCACCAATGAGCAGCGTCGTCACGTCCGTAGTAGCCACGCGCGACAACTGCGTAAACAGGCGCTCCATGGATTCGGACTGCCCCAGTAGCTTGCCAAAGCGCCCCGGTTCCTGGAACGGCGCATCATCAGTTGTAACACCGCGGTTGGCCGCAACACGCGTCAGAATTTCGCTCAAGCGATCCATGCACACCGGTTTGACCAAGTAGTCGGTCGCACCCAGACGCAACGCTTCAACGGCGTTGTCCATACTGCCATAACCGGTGATCACCACCACCTCGGCATCCGAATTCGGCATGCGACTGAAAATATCCAGGCCGCTGTCGCCGGTCAATTGCACGTCGGTCAGGACTAAGTCGGGCGGCTGGCGCTGTAATTGGATCACCGCATCTTTCATGGTGGCGGCCTGCGCGACCGAAAAGCCATGTTCGCGGGCGATTTCAGCCAAGATATCGCATACCGCCGCGTCATCGTCCAGTACGAGCAAATGAGGCATGTTGACTCCGTTACAAGGTCAAACGGTGGCAGAGAATCAAGCAGTCTCTTTCAAACTCAGAATACCTCACGGCAATGGGGTGCGGCACGATTTTTGCCGAATATCCCAACAACGTTTGCCAAAGTTTTCACATGGTTGCAATTGAGCGCGGCCGCTGTCGTATGATCATCTGAGTACGTTAAACAAACGCTACAGAGATCGAACCTGGGCCGAACCCGGCCCCGATTTTTCGGGGGTATATATGCTGGCAATCTCGCCTGCTCAGACCAGATCGTCGACCACGCGGCGGCAGCCAGAACTCTTTTCCGACATGTGCGATCGGATGCAAGAGTTTGGCGTACAAGTCGGGCTTGCGGCCCGCAGTGACGCCACTGTTTTCATCACCGGCGAAAGCGGCACGGGCAAAGAAGTGGTCGCGCGCGCCATTCATGACGGCAGTGATCGCGCCACTCATCCGTTTACTGCTGTCAATTGCGGCGCCATCAGCGATTCCCTGGTGCATGCCCAGCTATTCGGCCACGAGAAAGGCAGCTTTACCGGCGCACTGAGTCAGACCACCGGCTACTTTGAATCGGTTTGCGGCGGCACGCTGTTTCTGGACGAAGTCACCGAGATGTCTGACGCCTTACAAGTGCAATTTCTACGCGTACTGGAAAGCGGTACTTATCAACGCGTGGGGGGCACGGAATTGCTGCAGGCCGATGTGCGTATCGTGTGTGCCACCAATCGCGATCCGTTTGCTGCGGTGGAACGCGGCGAACTGCGCCAGGATTTTCTGCATCGCCTGCTCGTCGTGCCCTTGCGCGTACCCCCGTTACGGGAAAGGGGGGACGATGTTCGCTTGCTGGCGCAACGTTTTCTGGATGAACTGAATCTTACTCATCAGACGAACAAGCGCTTCTCGGCGCACATGATCGACGCGTTGACGATGTATGACTGGCCTGGCAATGTGCGCGAGTTACGCAATGTCGTCCAACGCGCGTTCATTATGTCGGATGCGGTGATCGAATCAGAACTCCCGCCCCGCGCTCCGACGAGCGCGCCGCACGATGTGAACAACGGCACACTATGCTTCCCCGTGGGCACGCCCCTGAGCCAGGCGCAGCACGATGTCATCTTGGCCACGCTGGCGTATCACGACGGCGATAAGCAGCGCACCGCTGACACCCTGGGTGTCAGCCTGAAGACACTCTACAACCGTCTGGGCGCCTACGGCGCTGACGCTAAAACTCCCTCCCTCCCCTCGGGCTGACGAGTCAAAACAGCCACGCGGAACACACCAGGTACGCCGCTTGCTCGGTTTTCCACTGCGTTCGTAACGGGGGACCGCGTGTGCAATGGATGACAACGTTTAGCCTGGCCGGCAGCCCTGTCTGGGCCTGGCTGTTGACCGCGCTGCTAGCGGCGGCATTGCTGGTCGCCATGCGATTGGGATTAGGTCTGGTAAAGACGCGGCTACAACGACGGCTGGAGGCTCGCGTGCGGCCGGGAATTTCTGCCGCACTCGAGATTCTGGAGCGCACCAGTTGGCTGGTCCTGTGCCTGATCGCAGCGTTGCTCGCGGCGCGCATCACGGGCGTCATTGCCATTTGGTCAGTGGCGGCCTCGCACCTGTGGTTTGTATTGACCGCTCTGCAAATCGCACTGTGGATAGACCGGGCCATATCGATTGGCATGGTCCGCGCCCTGATCGGTCGTGTGGGCGGCCAAGCCGTCACGGCGATGCTTCTGGCCCTACTATTGAGGATCGTGCTGTGGGCCATGACCATACTGGCCATGCTGGACAACGTGGGTGTCAATATTACGGCACTGATCGCCAGCTTGGGAATTGGTGGTGTCGCCGTCGCCCTGGCGGTTCAGACGATACTCAGCGATCTGTTTGCTTCCATCGCCATCGGATTGGATAAACCGTTCGAAGTTGGAGATTTCATCGTATTCGGCCCAGTGGCAGGCAGCATAGAACATATCGGTCTGAAAACGACGCGTATCCGCAGCTTGGGCGGCGAGCAAATCGTGTGTTCTAACACTGAGCTCCTCAAGCAGACCATTCAAAATTACAAGCGCATGCAACAACGGCGCATCGTGTTCGGGTTCACTTTGTCGTACCGCACATCCCCCGATTGCGTCGCGGCCATACCGGACATCGTACGCCGCCGGATCGAGGCCGAGGGCGACGCTAAATTCGACCGAGCGCATTTCGCCAGCTTTGGCGAAAACGGCTTGGTGTTCGAGGCGGTCTATTACGTAATGACCGCTGATTACAACCATTACATGGACATTCAGCAGCGAATCAACCTCGGGCTGCTGCGCGACCTGGGCAGTGCCGACGTGGCATTCGCCATTCCCGAGCGGCGCGTGCGGGTGGCACGCGATCCGGCCCCCCAAAATGGCCCAACAGAGGCATCGTCCGAACCGTAACGGACGCAACTTGCCAGACGGGTAATTCGGGGCAGTGGTTTCGCTGAATCCCAGGTTTATGGCATGCCGGGCACGCCGCTTGCGTACTTGCCAACAAACCGTCGCCTTCTCAGGCGAACGGTACGCGAACGGTACGCGAACGGGAGCAGTCATGGCGCGAACGAGAAGCTTGATAGTGACATCCGAGGCATTTCCCCTGGCCAAGAGCGGCGGCCTAGGCGATGCGGTGACGGGCATGGCGAGCGCGCTGAGCGTGGCAGGCACGGACGTCGGCATACTGATGCCTGCCTACCGGGGCGTGCTGGACCGTGTGGTGGGGCTGCGTCACATTGCGCATCTAGCGGGTATGCCCGGCGGCGAAGCCACGCTGGTGGGTGCCCTGTGCCCTGAGTCGGGCCTGCCCGTTTACCTATTGTGCAACAACGCCCTGTACGACCGTGAAAACCTCTATCTGGATGAAAACGGAGAGTCCTATGCGGACAACGCAGTGCGTTATGCCGCGCTTGCTCACGCCGCGGTACGTGTGGCCACGGGCCTGCCGAACATACGCCGACCGGATATTCTGCATGCGCAAGACTGGCATGCCGGGCTGGTGCCGCTACTGGTGCGCGCGGCAGGGCTGCGCTACGTCAAGACGGTGTTCACCGTGCATAACCTGGCCTTTCAGGGGGTGTTTCCATTGTCTTGCGCCCGCCAACTCGGCGTGCCCGATAGTTATTGCACCGAAGACGGCATCCGCTTCTTCGATCAATTGAATTTCCTGAAGGCCGGTCTACGCTACGCCGACTGCATCACCACCGTCAGCAAAACCTACGCGCGCGAAATCCTGACACCCGAATTCGGGTGCGGGCTAGACCCTCTGCTGCGCGCCAGGGCTGCCGACTTGATGGCCATTCCCAACGGTATCGACGATACCTTGTGGAATCCGGCTCATGATCGCTATCTGGGCCACCTGTCCTATAGCGCCCGCAATCTCACCAAAAAAACGCGGGCCAAGGCCGCACTGCAAAAAGCCTTTGGGTTACATGTGGACCAGAATGCTCCATTGCTGGCCATGGGTAGCCGTTTAACGCATCAAAAAATGGCCGATGTCGCGGCCCAGGCTTTGCCCGACGCATTGCAGCGCCATCCGACCCTGCAAGTAGCCATCATTGGCCGCGGTGATTACCAGTATGAGCGGGCGCTGGAAGCGCTGGCATCGCGCTACCCCGGACGCTGCGCGGTGCGCATTGGTTACGACGAAAGCACGGCCCACCGATTGCATGCCGGCGCCGACATGCTGCTGCATGGCAGTCGCTTCGAACCTTTCGGACTGACGCCCCTATATGCGATGCGCTACGGAACGATCCCTATCGGCTCACGCGTGGGTGGCCTGGCCGATACGATCATCGACCCCGGTGGCCAGGAAGCAGACCGGGTAATGCTGGCAGCCACCGGCGTCCTGTTTGACGGTGATCGCGCCCAGGATATGAGTTTGGCCATCGATCGTGCACTGCGTTTGTACCGCCAACCTGCCGTGTGGTGCAGTATGCAGCGCAATGGCATGGCCTGCGAATTCAGTTGGAGAGCCGCGGTGCGACCTTACCTGGCTTTGTACGACAGTTTGGTGAGCGCCACGCCGCGCGGTCAAGTTCCCGCGCCGCTGATTCGCCCGTTGCCCGTACCGGCGTATACGCGCCGCGCGAATAATGGCATCTCCGTTCGGACAGCATACTGATCATCGTGACAAGTATGGAGAACCGCAAGCACCGTCCCAGCCTATCGTCCCCGTCGTCCGTGCCGACGCAAGAGCCATTGCGTATGTATTACGCGCGTGGCGCTGAATTCAATACACCAGATACCGATCTGGCGCGTCCATGGGATGCGCTGTGCCAACGGGTGCGCGACGGCGGTTTCAATGCCTTGCTCGTCGAACCGCTGTGGCTGCGCCCACGCGGCGGCACCTGGTCAGCCGCGCCGCTGGACCCTGATCAGCCCGATTCCCGTCTGGCCACAGACGCAACACTGTCTGAATGGCTGCAGCGTCTAGCGTTCAGCGGTGCACATCATGATTTGCCGGTATACATGGATCTGGTATTGGATCGTATTGCGGTAGATTCGCCTCTCATTGAACGGCATCCCGACTGGTATCTCGCTCCGGCCGACGATCCCGCCCGCGACCCACGCAGCGCATTGCAAGCGCGTGGAATTCGCCATTTGCGCGACGGCGCACTACCCCAGGGCTTTTTGCACGACTGGATCGAGCGATTGACACGATGGCTGGATGCCGGACTGGCGGGGTTTCGCATCAATGCACCTCAGCGCGTGGATGCTGACGACTGGCACGCGTTGTTGATGCCGTTACGCGCTGCCTTTCCGGATGGGCGTTTCCTGGCCTGGACGCCGGGACTGGATCCACAGCAACTCGAAGGATTGCGCGCGGCGAACTTCGACGCCGTCTTTTCTTCGCTGCCATGGTGGGACTTCCGGTCGACGTGGTTGGCCGAAGAACACGCGCGTCTGCGCGCGGTCGCGCCCGTCATCGCCGTTTCCCCTGAGTTGCCGCCCGCGCTTTCCGAAGCACAGGTTCTGCGCGGACTGTGGGCAGCCGCCATCAGCGGCGACGGCATTCTGATCGAGGGCGGACTCGACGCGCGGCAACGGCTGTATCAGCAACTCAACGCCTGGCTACGCCGCCAGCCAACCGCCGGACCCTTGCGTAGTGCCGCGGGGCAAGACGGAAGATGTACCGTATTGGTGCACCACGATGCCTGGGTCAAGGACGCCGCCTTGGGTGCGCGGGTACTGTTGGCCAACCCCATGACCGACGCACCGGCACGCGTGGACTGGGAACATATCGGTCGTCTGCTACCCGCCGGCGTACCGCAGCACGACGCAGTACCGCCTGCCATGCGCTTACGCGGCGAGCAACTGGGGCCCGGCGCGGCGGCGGCATTCACTGTCGAGCCGCTCACGTCGGTGCAGGCCCCAACCCCCGAGCGTTCTCCCGGCTCGCGTACTCAGCGCAACCCCCGGATTGTCGTCGAGAACGTAGCCCCGGCCGTTGACGGAGGGAAGTACGCCGCAAAATGCGTGGCGCAAGACGTCGTGCGCGTACAGGCTGACATCTACACCGATGGCCACGAAAAGCTCAGCGCCGAGGTACTGTGGCGTGCCGTCGATGAAACCGACTGGCACGCGGAGCCGATGCGCGCCCTGTCCAATGATCGCTGGGAAGCGGCCATCCGGCCATTGCGCATTGGCCGACACGAGTTTGCCATCAGCGCCTGGTATGACACATGGCAAACATTTTGCACGGATCTCAAAAAGAAGCATGACGCCGGGCAAGATCTGACGGCGGATCTGCTGGACGGCGCGGCTCTGCTGCGCGACGCGGTGGTGCGTGGTCGCAAAGCATCCGTCGAGGTTGCGGTATTGACTCCGATCACGCTTGCATCGCAGCGCCTAAGCGATCAGGCATCCCACGAGCAGGTTGAAACGCTGTTCGATAGCCCTCTGTCAGCGGCTATGCAGGCAGTCACCGATAAGCCTTTCCAGTATGTCAGTCCAGCACCCTATCCGTTATGGGTAGACCGACGTGCCGCTTGCTATGCCAGCTGGTATGAAATGTTTCCCCGCTCGCTAGCGCCCCGGCCGCAGATGCATGGCACCTTTGACGACGTGATCGCGCGTCTGCCGGCGGTGCGCGACATGGGATTTGACGTGCTGTATTTTCCGCCGATTCATCCGATCGGCCACAGCCACCGGAAAGGGCCAAACAACAGCCTGGATTGCCAGGAAGGCGACGTCGGTAGCCCCTACGCCATCGGCGCGGCGGAGGGAGGCCACGATGCCATTCACCCGGAATTGGGCTCATTGTCCGACTTCCTGCGTCTGGTCGAACGCACGCACGAACACGGCATGGAAATTGCCCTCGATTTCGCCATCCAGTGCTCACCCGATCATCCATGGCTGGCGCAGCATCCCGACTGGTTCGACCGGCGCGCCGACGGCACGATCCGATATGCCGAAAATCCACCAAAGAAATATGAAGACATCGTGAATGTCTCGTTCTATAAAGGCACCGGGCGACGTACTCGAAAGTCATCGCTATGGCGCGCTCTACGCGATATCGTACTGTTCTGGGTCAACCACGGCGTGCGCATCTTTCGCGTAGACAATCCACATACCAAGCCTTTGCCGTTCTGGGAATGGCTGATCGGCGAGGTCCAGGGCCAGCATCCAGATGTGCTGTTCTTATCAGAGGCCTTTACGCGCCCCAAGATGATGTATCGCTTGGCCAAGATTGGGTTCACCCAGTCGTATACCTACTTTACCTGGCGCAACACTCGGCGCGAACTGACGGAGTACCTGCAAGAACTCTCGACCTCGCCGGCAGCCGATTACTTTCGCCCCAATTTTTTTGTCAATACGCCAGACATCAATCCGTACTTTTTGCAAACGTCAGGTCGGCCGGGTTTCTTGATTCGTGCCGCGCTGGCCGCGACGACGTCGGGATTATGGGGCCTGTATAGCGGGTTCGAATTATGTGAATTTCAGCCTATACCGGGCAAGGAGGAATACCTGGACTCCGAAAAGTACCAATTGCGTCAGCGCGATTGGCAAGCACCCGGCAACATCATTGCGCAGATCACGCAGCTCAATGCCATTCGCCGCGCCAATATCGCCCTGCAAACGCACCGCGGTTTTACGCCCATCGACACCGGCAATGATCATGTTCTGTGCTTTTGGAAAACCACACCATGTCGCAGCAATGTCGTGCTGGTCGCCATCAGCCTGGACCCACACCATGGACAGAACATAAACATGGAGGCGCCCTTCTGGCTATTCGGCCAGCCCGATGACGGTCAATTGCATGCCGACGATCTGCTCAGCGGCAAGCGGGAATACTGGCACGGCAAATGGCGCGACATTGCGTTGCATCCCGAGCAACCTTACCGCCTTTGGCGCCTATCGGTTCACGATTGATACGCGGAGCTTTTATGCCACATGCACGATCTGTCCTCCCGTCGCCACAAGACACGCCGCTCTGGTACAAGGACGCGGTCGTTTATCAGCTGCATATCCGCTATTTCTACGATGCCAACCACGACGGCATCGGTGATTTCGAAGGGCTGACCGCCAAACTCGATTACATTGCGAACCTGGGCGTGGACACGATCTGGCTGTTGCCCTTCTATCCCTCGCCCAGGCGCGACGACGGCTATGACATCGCCGACTATCGCGGCGTCCATCCCGATTACGGCACGATTGCCGATGCGCGCCGCTTCGTGCGCGCGGCCCACGCGCACGGCCTGCGGGTGATTACAGAACTGGTGGTCAACCATACGTCCGACCAGCATCCCTGGTTTCAGCGCGCGCGACGCGCCCGTCCGGGCAGCGCAGCCCGCAATTACTATGTATGGTCCGACGATGATCAGGCCTATTCGGGCACACGCATTATTTTCTGCGATACCGAAAAATCGAACTGGACGCGCGATCCCGAGGCCGGCGCCTATTTTTGGCATCGCTTTTATTCGCATCAGCCCGATCTGAATTATGACAATCCCCAGGTACTGAAAGAGATTATTTCGGTCATGCGGTATTGGCTGGATATGGGCGTCGACGGCCTGCGGCTTGACGCCGTCCCCTACTTGGTAGAGCGCGAGGGCACCAATAACGAAAATCTGCCTGAAACCCATCAGATACTGCGCCGCATCCGAGCTGTCATTGATGCCGAGTATCCCGGCCGCATGCTGCTGGCCGAAGCCAACCAATGGCCCGAAGACGCCCAGCAATATTTCGGCAATGGCGATGAATGCCATATGTCCTTTCATTTTCCGCTGATGCCACGCATGTACATGGCCATTGCGCAGGAAGACCGCTTTCCCATCACCGACATCATCAGGCAGACGCCGGAGATTCCCGCGACCTGTCAATGGGCCATTTTCCTGCGTAATCACGACGAACTGACGCTGGAAATGGTGACGAGCGAAGAACGTGATTATCTCTGGAATGTCTATGCTGCCGATCCTCGCGCCCGCATCAACCTGGGCATTCGGCGCCGGCTTGCGCCGCTGCTGGAGCGCGATCGCCGCCGTATCGAACTGATGAACAGTCTGTTGTTATCGATGCCCGGCACGCCGGTGCTGTACTACGGCGACGAACTGGGCATGGGAGACAACATTCATCTGGGCGACCGCGATAGCGTGCGTACCCCCATGCAATGGTCGCCCGACCGCAATGGTGGATTTTCCCGAGCCGATCCCGAACGTCTGCCTCTGCCGGTGCTGATGGGGCCCTTGTACGGCTATGAGGCGGTCAACGCAGAGGCCCAGCAGCGCGATCCGCATTCACTGTTGAACTGGACTCGCCGCATGGTGGCCCAGCGCCGGCAGTCGCGCGTTTTCGGACGCGGTACGTTGAGATTTCTGTATCCGGGTAACCGCAAGATCCTGGCCTATCTGCGCCAAGACGATGCGAGCACAATCTTGTGTGTCGCCAACCTGTCCAACACCGCTCAACCGGTAGAGCTGGACTTGACAGAGTTCGCCGGCAAGGTTCCGGTGGAAATGCTGGGCGAAAGCCCGTTTCCGGATATCGGCACATTACCGTATCTGCTGACACTACCGCCTTACGGTTTCTACTGGTTCAATCTGAGCGCCGAACATGCGTTGCCCGCCTGGCATGCGCAGCAGCCCGAACAAATGCCCGATCTCATGACGCTGGTGCTACTGGGGCGCGATGGCTTCGCGCTGACAGATTCATCGCGACACGCGTTTGAGCACGATGTGCTGCCCGCCTTTTTGCAGCGGCAGCGATGGTTTCCCGCCGAACACCGTATCAACGTGGCCCGCCTGGTCGCCTATACGCCCCTGGCTGATGGCGACGTCGAACAATATTTGATGACCGAACTGGAAACCGGCACGGGTAGCGCTCGCACACGTCTTCATGTGCCGCTCTCGGTGATCTGGGGGGCCGCGTCCCCGCAGGATTACGTACTGGCGCGCATCCGCCGTGGCGCCGCTGTGGGTGTGCTGGCCGACGCTTCGCGCCAAGAGGGGTACGTGCGAACGCTGGTGGCGTCTCTGCAATCCGGGCATGAGCCACATACGGCGGCCAAGTCGTCCTCGGCTTTATGCTTCTTTCCCGAAGCCGGATTGCGTACCATGGAGTTACCGGCCGACGCACCGCTACAGTGGCATAGCGGCGAACAAAGCAATACCTCCGTCACCGTGGGCGACCAGGCTGTTCTGAAAATCGTGCGTCGCCTCGAACCGGGAATGTCCCCCGAAGTGGAAATGTCACGCCATCTGACCCAGACCGGCTACGCCAATACCCCGGCGCTGCTGGGCGAGGTCGCCCGCCGGGATGCTGATCATTCGATGCGTACACTGGCGTTATTACATGCCTATCTGGTTCATGAAGGCGATGCCTGGACGTGGACGGTCGACTATCTGAAACGCGCGTTGGACGACACGCTCGCCCGCCATGCCAGTGTCGACGCATTCGACGAGGCGCTGGCAGGCTACACCACCGTAGCCAGCACGATAGGACGCCGACTGGCTGAGTTACACAATATACTGGCCAGCCCCTGCGATGATCCCGCCTTCGCGCCACAAATCGCTACCGCAGATGACGCCCAGGCACATGCCGACGCCATCATCGCGATGCTGGACCGCGCGCTCGTTTTGCTACAAGGGTTGGAGTCAACCCTGGACGCCACTGCCCGCGCCTGCGCGGCCTGGCTGCGCGAGCATCGCGACCGTTTGGCTAAACAGCTTACGGAGATGACGCAGGCTGAAACGGGTGCCATGCAATTACGCATTCATGGAGATTTCCATCTCGGCCAGGTATTGCTGGCGCACACCGACGCCTATCTGATCGACTTCGAAGGCGAGCCGGCCCGACCGCTTGCCGAGCGGCGCGGCAAGACCTGCCCGATCAAGGACATAGCCGGCATGCTGCGGTCATTCGATTACGTCACGGCAACCCTCGGTCGCAATGAACCGCTGGGCACCGTGACGGCGCCGGTCCCGGATGACAGCACGGGCGGAGCCCTCGGCGAAAGCCCGCCAGACCGCCGCAGCACCCTTCTGCCACGATTTCGCACACGCGCGGCCGACGCGTTCATGCAGGGCTACCACGCGGCAGCCGACCCGGCGCTTCGACTGCCGCCCGAACGCGAACACGCGCTGCTGCAGGCTGTGCTGATTGAAAAAGCCGCATACGAGATCTGCTATGAAGCCCTCCATCGGCCTGACTGGGTAGCCATTCCGCTGTGCGGCCTGGCCGAACTGGCACGTACCCAACTCATGGCAGTTGCTATCGATCATGAGGAGCACCGCCCATGAACAAAACGGTAAAGGTCGCCCCCCCCACGAGCCTCACGCCTTCAGTACAAGAAGCGTTGCTGGCGGGCCACTATCCTGACGCGTTCGGCGTGCTGGGTCCGCACAGATTGAATGGCCGCACACTCCTGCGCGTGCTGATGCCGGGCGCGCTAGGTGTAGAGGCCGTATTCGCCAACGGCGCCACGCTGTCCTTGCCTCCCATCGGCAATGGCTTCTATGAAGCCGACATCACCAAGCACTGTCACGATGCGCCTGCCGATTATCGGTTGCGTATACGCTGGTCCGGTGGAACCGAAGATATTGACGATCCCTACGCTTATGGTCCGCTACTGGACGATTCGCACCTGGGCATGTTCGCACAAGGTGCGTGGCAATATGCCGCACCGTGCCTAGGCCCGCACCCGTGCAAGGTCGCCGGTGTGACCGGTGTACGTTTCGCGGTATGGGCCCCCAACGCTCGCCGCGTAGCACTGGTGGGCGACTTCAACGGCTGGAACGGGCTACGCCACGGCATGCGCCTGCGTCATACCGCCGGCGTCTGGGAAATTTTCGTGCCGGGCGTGGCGCCGCATAGCCGCTATAAGTACCAGATATTGGGTGCCGACGGCGTTACTATGCAGAGGGCCGACCCCATGGCGCGCCAAACGGAAGCACCACCCGCGACCGCATCCGTCGTGCCTGACGCAACGCCTTACGCCTGGAACGATGCAGCCTGGATGCAAGGACGTGCCTCGCGCCAACGCCCCGATGCGCCATTAGCCATCTACGAAGTCCACGTGGGCTCGTGGCTGAGCGATCCCAACCCCGCGCCACTGTGGGACCGCTTGGCCGAACGCCTGCCCGCCTACGCGCGCTCGCTCGGATTCACCCATATAGAACTGATGCCCATCATGGAATATCCGTTCGGCGGCTCATGGGGCTATCAACCACTGAGCATGTTCGCGCCCAGCGCCCGCTACGGGACACCCGCGGATTTTGCGCATTTTGTCGACGAATGTCATGCGGCCGGACTAGGGGTACTACTGGACTGGGTGCCCGCCCATTTTCCCAACGACACGCATGGGCTGGTCCGATTCGATGGCACCGCGCTGTACGAATACGCCGATCCGCGCGAAGGATTCCATCCCGACTGGGACACCATGGTCTACAACTTGGGGCGCAACGAAGTAAAAGCCTGCATGATCGCCAGCGCGCTGCATTGGTTGCGCGATTTTCATATCGACGGACTGCGCGTCGATGCCGTCGCGTCAATGCTATACCGCGATTACAGTCGCGCGCCGGGCGAATGGATTCCGAATCGGTATGGTGGTCGGGAAAATCTCGAGTCAGTCGAGTTCCTGCGTGAACTGAACACAGCCGTCGCCGCCGAATGCCCCGACGTCATCATGGTGGCCGAAGAGTCCACGGCCTGGCCTGGCGTCACCGCGCCCGTCAGCGACGGTGGGTTGGGTTTTGACTATAAGTGGAACATGGGCTGGATGCACGACACGCTGCGCTATATGCGTCGCGACCCCGTGCATCGCCGCCACCATCATCACGATGTCACTTTCAGCATGGTGTACGCCTATTCCGAGCGCTACATACTTCCCCTTTCTCACGACGAAGTAGTACATGGCAAGGGTTCGCTGTTGGGCAAGATGCCGGGCGGGCACGCCGACCGCCTTGCTCAGTTGCGTCTCTATTACGCGTACATGTGGTCTCACCCCGGCAAGAAACTATTGTTCATGGGCGGTGAAATCGCGCAGGAAAGCGAATGGAATCATGATGCCGCCATCGACTGGCGCCTGCTTGATGATCCCGCGCCGCGCGGCGTGCAGCGGCTCATTGCGGACCTGAATCGTCTCTATGGCGAGCTGCCCGAACTGCATCGACGCGACACGGATCCGTCGGGTTTTGCCTGGATGATCGGCGACGACCAGACCAACAGCGTGCTGGCCTTCGTGCGCACCGACGGCCAGCATTACGTGCTGGCGGTATGCAACTTCACCCCCGTGGCACGTCACGACTATCGCATCGGTGTCCCGCTGGCGGGAAGCTGGCGGGCACGGATCAACACGGATGACGCCATTTATGGGGGTACCGGACTGGCAGAACCTATCCTGGCTAAGACGGATGACGCGCCTGCCCACGGCCAGGCGCAATCGCTATCGCTGAGCCTGCCGCCATTTGCGACGCTGCTGCTGCGTCACGAAGGATGACTATGGCTGACTCGATGCACCACCGACTGACAGCGGGCTCCCCTTACCCATTGGGTGCCACCAGCGATGGCCTGGGTATCAACTTCGCCGTGTTCTCCGCTAATGCGACGCGCCTTGAGCTCTGCCTGTTCGATGAGCGCGGCCGCAGAGAATTGTGTCGGCTGGCACTGCCCGAGTGCACCGACGAGATATGGCACGGCTATCTGCCCGATGCACAACCCGGGCTGGTATACGGCTATCGCGCGCATGGCCCCTACGACCCCCGCAATGGGCATCGTTTCAACCCACACAAACTCTTGCTCGATCCGTATGCGCGCCGCTTGACGGGCGCGCCGCGCTGGTCGGACGCGCTATTCGGCTATCGGATGCAACATACCAAGGCCGACCTCAGCATGGATCGACGCGACAGCGCTATCGCCATGCCCAAGGCCGTCGTCGTCGACGACTATTTCGACTGGGGCCGCAGTGCCCCGCCAGGCACTGCCTGGAATGACACCGTGCTGTATGAGGTGCACCTGCGCGGCGCCACCATGCAACGCGAGGATCTACGCACGCCCCTGCGCGGCACCGCAGGCGCCCTGGCCGATCCGCGCTTTCTGGACCACCTGCACCGCCTTGGCGTGACCGCCGTCGAATTGATGCCCGTACACGCATTCCTGCAAGACCGTTTTCTGATCGAGCGGGGTCTGCGCAACTACTGGGGGTACAGCACCCTGTCGTTTTTCGCGCCTGAGCCGAGCTATGTGCCGCAAGGCGGGCCCAATGAACTCAAGCAAGCCATACGACGTCTGCACGCCGCGGATATTGAAGTGATCCTGGACGTGGTCTACAACCATACCTGCGAAGGCAGCGAGCTGGGACCCACCCTGTCATGGCGCGGGCTGGACAACGCCAGCTATTACCGATTGGTTCCGGGTGATGAACGCTATTACGTCAATGACACCGGCTGCGGCAATACCCTCAATATCTCGCATCCTCGCGTATTGCAAATGGTAATGGACTCGCTGCGCTACTGGGCGTGCACCTATCGCGTGGATGGTTTCCGTTTTGACCTGGGTGTCACGCTCGGGCGCGAAGGCACCGGTTTCGACCCTGGCTCGGGTTTCTTCGACGCCATCCTGCAAGATCCGCAGCTGACACGGCTGAAATTGATATCCGAACCCTGGGATGTGGGGCCCGACGGCTATCAATTGGGCCAACATCCACCCGGTTTCGCCGAATGGAATGATCGCTTCCGAGACGGCACGCGACGCTATTGGCGCGGCGACGACGGTATGACAGGCGAGTTGGCTGCACGACTGACGGGTTCCCGCGATCTGTTTGATCGTCGGCATCGGCGCCCCTGGGCCAGCATCAATTATGTCGCTTCGCACGACGGTTTTACCCTGCGCGATGTCACCAGCTATGCCTGCAGCCACAATGAGGCTAATGGCGAAGAAGGCGCTGACGGCCATGGAGAAAATTTCAGTGCTAATTGGGGCCATGAAGGTCCGACCGACGACGATCGGATTCTGGATTTGCGCTCGCGGGTGCAACACGCGATGTTGGCGACCGTACTACTGGCCGATGGCACCCCCATGCTGTTGGCGGGCGACGAGTTCGGCAACAGCATGGGAGGAAACAACAACGCTTATTGCCAGGACACCCCCGTCAGCTGGCTGGACTGGCAGGATCTGGCGACAGATCCTGGCGCGTCATTGGCGCGCTATACGGCACGCCTGATTGCCCTCAGACGCGCCCATGCCAGCCTGCGCGCGGCCCGTTACGGCGACGCGGGCTACGAAATCGCACCCGGCATTGCCGCCCTGTCGTGGTTTACCGAGCACGGCCAGCCAATGGATCCGCCGGCCTGGGAAGACGCCGAACGCCGGACGCTGGCGATGCGCCGCGCGGCGGCAAACGATGACCATGAGGCGAACGTCACCTTGCTGCTGCTCAACGCCGGCGACGAACCCGTCAATTTCCAGTTGCCATTGCCAACGCTTGCCTGGACCATCGAACTCGATAGCGCTCAACCTTCGCGCCCTACGCAGCCCGCCGATGACCAAGCGCAGGAAGTGGCGGCACACAGCGTGTTGGTGTTAAGCGCCCAGACCCCCAGAGGTACGCCATGAGCGCAACGCCTCCCTCTGCCACGATAGATAGCGCCGCGTCGCCCGACCAGCTGCCCGCGCCGCTCAACGACGCCACGCCGATGTTTGGCGCGCAGGTGATGTCCGATGGCACGACATGCTTTCGGCTGTGGGCACCGTCGGCGCCGCCCTCCCTGGCGCTGGAAATCGAGGGCTTAGCACCTATCCCGCTGCGGCCTGATGCGACGGGATGGATACACACGCGTGTCGACTGCCCGCCCGGCGCGCGCTACCAATACCGGCTCGACACGCAACGAACCGTGCCGGATCCCGCGTCGCGCCGACAAGCCGATGACGTGCATGGTCCCAGTATCGTTACCGCATCGGGCGGCTACGCGTGGTCCCATCCGGACTGGAACGGCCGTCCTTGGGAGGAGGCCGTCGTCTACGAAGTCCATGTGGGCCTGGCGGATGGCTACGCCGGTTTGCAGCAACGCCTGCCAGCGCTGGCGGCGCTTGGCGTCACCGTCGTGCAACTCATGCCTATCGCCGACGTTTCTGGCCAACGAAACTGGGGCTATGACGGTGTGTTGCCCTTCGCGCCAAATCCCCGATATGGCACACCGCTGCAGTTGAAGACGCTGATCGATACGGCGCACGGACTGGGAATGAGCATCATGCTGGATGTGGTCTACAACCATTTCGGCCCTGATGGAAATTACTTGGCCCTATACGCCCGGGAGTTCTTTCGCGATGACATACAGACCCCTTGGGGGCCAGCCATTGACTTCCGGCGACCACAGGTATGCCGCTACTTTGAGGAGAACGCCCTCTATTGGCTGACGGAGTACCGCTTCGACGGTTTGCGGCTTGATGCCGTGCATGCCATCGCCAATCCCGAATGGCTACCCCGCCTGGCACATTACGTACGCAGTCATATTCCTGCATCCCGGCACATTCATCTGGTTGTGGAAAACGACGACAACCGGGCCTCGCTGCTGCGGCAAGGCTACGATGCCCAATGGAATGACGATGGGCACCATGTGCTGCATCATCTGCTCACAGGCGAGACGCACGGCTACTACGCCGACTATGCAACGGAACCTACCGCTATGCTGGCACGCTGTCTGAACACGGGTTTCGTCTATCAGGGACAGCCCACGTTGCGTGATCCCGCACGACGTCGCGGCGAGCCCACGAGCGGCCTACCCCCCACCGCGTTCGTGCTGTTCCTGCAAAACCACGATCAGGTCGGCAATCGCGCCTTTGGCGAGCGCCTGCTGACACTTGCCAACAAGCGTCCCGCCGCCCTGCGAGCCGCCGTGGCGCTGCAACTACTGACACCGCAAATCCCACTGATATTCATGGGCGAGGAATGCGGCTCCGTAGCGCCGTTCCTGTACTTCACAGATTATCGCGACCCGACCCTTGCTCAAGCCGTACGTGATGGCCGACGACGGGAGTTCGACTTTGGCATTCGCGGACAACAACCTGCGAGCCAACCGCTACCGGATCCCAACGAAGCGGCCACCTACACGGCCAGTTACCCGTGGGTAGACACCCCCGACTCGACGCAGTGGCACGAGTACTATCAGGCCTTGCTGGCCGTGCGCCAGCACATGATCGTCCCCCGCCTGGCCGGCACCCACGCCGAAGCGGCCTACGTGTTGGGCTCTTCGGTGGTGGGTGCACATTGGCGCATGAGCGACGGCGCGCGCCTTTCACTGTATGCCAACCTGGGCGATCAAGACGCCGACTCGCTGCAACTTGAGCCGCCCAGCGATACCGCTGTCTTGCTATTCCAGAGTGTTGCCGGTGCATGCGACGCCTTGGCTCGCGCATGCTTACCCGCCGCTTGCACCGTGTGCCTATTGGAGGAAGCACAATGAGCGCTGGCATGTCCGCCGCCGACCCCCTGACCGAGCTGGCAGAAGCCGCTGGCGTGGCAACGCGCTGGACAGACGCCAGTGGCAAGCCCCGAGGTGTCTCTGCCGATACGCTGCGCGCCGTACTGCGCGCCATGCACTTGCCTGCCGACACGCCGGCACAAACCTACGATAGCTTGTCCGCCTTGAGCGAACCTGTAACCACGCCGCCCGCACTGGCCGTCGTCACCACCGGTAGTCGCCTGCGAATACCGGGCGTGCGTCGTCGCCGTTACCGTATCCAATACGAAAATGGCACTTGCGCAGAGGGCCAGACTAATCGCGATGACGACCACCTCAGCGTGCCCGTGCCAGACAGCCCCGGCTACCACCACCTTGAATTGGACGGCTATTCGTGCAGGCTGGCCGTAGCACCGTCACGCTGCCCTACACCCAAGCAACTATTGCGGCAGGATCCTCCGCGCGCTTGGGGCATTACGGCGCAAATCTACAGCTTGCGTCACGCTGACCCGCTCCGCCATCCGGCAGCGGGAGGTTATGGCGATTTCGGTGCGCTGGGTGAATTGGCCGGCGATGCGGCCCGGCTGGGTGCCGATGCCCTGGCTATCAGCCCGGTACACGCCATGTTTAGCGCCGAGCCGGGCGCCTGCAGCCCCTATTCGCCGTCGAGTCGGCTATTTCTGAATGTGCTCTACGCCGACCCGGGCGCCGTATTCCGTGCTGACGAAGTACGGACTGCCATGGCAGCCATCGATGGCGACGGCCGCGCAGCCGCGCTAGAGCGGGCCGCACTGATTGATTGGCAAGCCGCAGGCACGCTGCGGCTTGCATTGTTGCGCAAGCTATACGACAGCTTCGACCGCGCGGCACTGGCTCCGCGCGAGGCCTATGCGCGCTTTCGTCAGGCAGGTGGCGACGCGCTGCAGAACCACGCGGTGTTCGAAGTTCTTCATGCTCGCCACACCACCGATTGGCGAAAATGGCCCGATGCCTTGCGCGATCCACGATCATCGCGGACGCGCGGCTTCGGCGCGGCCCATGAGCGCGAGGTCGGCTTTCACATATTTGCGCAATGGTTGGCGCGCACCAGCCTGGAACGCGCGCAAGCCAATGCCCGCGATGCCGGCATGCGTCTTGGCCTGATTGCCGACCTAGCCGTGGGCACAGATCCGCGCGGCAGCCACGCGTGGAGCCAGCAGGCCGACATCATCGAAGGTCTGTCGATCGGCGCTCCCCCCGATCTCCACAACCCGACAGGGCAACAATGGGGTTTGGCCGCGTTCTCTCCGTATGCGTTGCGCGAGCGCGGCTATGGTCCCTTCATTGAAATGCTGCGCGCCGTACTGGCCAGCACGGGCGGAATACGCATTGACCATATCCTGGGCCTGGCACGTCTGTGGGTGGTGCCGCCCGGCGCAACGCCGGCCGCGGGCGCCTACCTGCGCTACCCGCTGGACGATATGCTTCGGCTGATCGCCCTGGAAGCATGGCGGCACCAGAGCCTGGTGGTGGGAGAAAACCTGGGTACCGTCCCCGCCGGTTTCAACGATCAACTGGCGCAGCACGGGATTCTGGGCACTAGCGTGCTGTGGTTTCAGACCGAACCGTTGTCGGCGGTATCGTCATCCCACGGCCATCCAGCATTCCTGCCTCCCCAGAGCTGGCCAAGCGACGCGATTGCCATGCCCGACACCCACGATCTACCTACCGTGCGTGGGTGGTGGGAAGGCCGCGATCTTTATTGGCGCGAACGGCTGTACCGCGAACCCGACGGCACACACGCTGAGCGCCTATGCCAAGCCCGGCGCACGGCTTTGTGGTCCAGCCTGCGCGCAGCAGGCTTAGTACGTGGAAACGACCCACCGAGCGACCCACCGATCACAGCTGTTCTAAGCTTCGTGGCGGCCACTGCAGCGCCACTGATGCTGGCGCCACTGGAAGATCTGGCCGCCATCGCCGAGCAGCCCAACTTGCCCGGTACCATTGCCCAGCACCCCAACTGGCGTCAGCGCTTGCCAACTATGCAGTACGGTCTGCTGCATGACCCCGCGCTACGCGCCCGCATCCAGGCCATCAAAGCCAACCGGAGCGCGCCATGACGCCACGCGCCACCGCCCGACTGCAACTGCACGCCGGCTTCACACTGGACGATGCACGCGCGCAAGTTCCCTACTATGCACAACTCGGCATCAGCCACCTGTACATCTCACCGCTCAGCACCGCACGCTGCGGGTCCACGCATGGCTACGACGTCACGGATCACAGTAGGGTGAATCCCGAGTTGGGCGGAGAAGCCGCCCTACGGCAGTTGGTTGCCGCCCTACGTGGTCACGACATGGGACTGATCGTCGACATCGTGCCCAACCACATGGCGGCCGATTGCGCCAATCTCTGGTGGCGCGATGTACTAACCCATGGGCCGGCCAGTCGCTACGCCGACTGGTTCGATATCGATTGGCACCCGGCGGATACCGCGCTGCAGGGCAAACTGCTGCTGCCGCAATTAGCACAACCGTATGGCGTCAGCCTGCGGGCCGGCGATATCCAACTGAGATACGATGCCATCACCGATACCTACGTCATCGATGTTGCGGGCACCCGCCTGCCGTTGGCCACAGGTACCGAACCCGTTCAGGTGGCACCCGGCACCTTGCGTGAATCGCATGACCCCGCCGACCAAGCAGGCCTGACCCGGCTGCATCAACTACTGGAACGACAGCACTATCGGCTGGCGTGGTGGCGCACAGCCGCCGATCAAATCAATTGGCGACGCTTCTTCGAAATCGACACACTGGTGGGCGTGCGGGTCGAACAACCCGCGGTGTTCAAGGCCGTGCATGCGTTGACACTGCGGCTTTATACCGAGGGGCTGATTGATGGCGTGCGTATCGATCATATCGATGGTCTAGCCGACCCGATCGGCTATTGCCGCCAACTGCGCACAGCGCTGACAGCTCACGGCCAAAATCGGATGGCCGCCGGGCTGCCGCGTGATCCTTACCTGATCGTCGAGAAAATCCTGGCTCCCGGAGAAGTCCTGGATGGACGCTGGGATATCGATGGCACAACAGGTTATGACTTCATGGATCAGGCAGGCGCGCTGCTGCATGACCCTGCTGCCGCGTCCGTGCTGATCCCGGCGTGGCAGGTATTGGCACAAGACGCCCGGCCCACGGCCCAGCAGCTTGAAGGGGTGCGCCTGCACATGTTGTCGCGCCACTTCGCGGCCGAGCGCCGTGCGCTGGTGCGCGCGTTTTTGCGCCTTGCGCGACAAACACTGGAAACACGCGATTGGAGCGAAGACGCCATCGACCGCGTGCTTACCCGCCTGCTGGCCGCCTTTCCGGTGTATCGCACCTATGCTGATCCGCAAGGTCGCAACGCATCCGATCAAACCTATTGCCAGATCGCGGCAACGCGGGCGCGGCATTTGCCGGGCCCCGCCCTGTCGCAGGCCGACGTTGAACTGCTGGAGCAGATCGATCGCTGGCTGGCCGGCGGCACCGCCCAAGACGACGCGTGCGTGGCCGTGCGCCGATTCCAGCAGTTGACGCCGCCACTGGCAGCCAAAGCGCTCGAAGACACGTTGTTTTATCGTTACGGCCCCATTCTGTCACGCAACGAAGTCGGCGCGTCACCTGATCAGTTCGCTCTATCGGTAGCTGATTTTCACCGTGCCTGCGCGGCTCGCGCACGCCGCTTTCCCGCCGCCATGCTGGCCACCGCTACCCATGATCACAAGCGCGGCGAGGATGTCCGGGCTCGCCTGGCCGTGCTGACAGAGGCACCGCTTGAATGGCTACGCCATGTCCAACAATGGCTGGGACCGCCAGGCGATCCGCCAACGGCGGCAGATCGCTACATGCTGCTGCAAACCCTCGTGGGCGCCTGGCCGCCAGAGCTCGATCCGGCCGATACAACAGGCGTGGACCATTTTCTGGATCGCGTACGTGCCTGGCAATGCAAAGCCGTGCGCGAAGCCAAGCAGCACTCCAGCTGGACCCAACATAACTTGGCATACGAATCGGCTTGCGACCAGTACTTGAGCCGCCTACGCGAGCCAACCGACACACACCCGCCGCGACTGGGTGAAATCGCTGCCTTTGCCGAGCGCCTGACGCCCGCCGGTCTGGTCAACAGCCTGGTCCAGACGACCCTGCGCATGACCGTGCCAGGTGTGCCGGATTTGTACCAAGGCACGGAATTCTGGGATTTCAGTCTGGTCGATCCCGATAATCGCCATCCTGTGAACTATGAGACCCGGATGGCCGCACTGATTAATGCTCCCGCGTCGATTACGGGTGGCGACACCCTCACGCAAGCCGGCTGGCGATCGGGGCGGATAAAGCAACACCTCATCCGCTGCCTGCTGCAACGGCGCGCGGCTTATCCGTTACTGTTCCAGCATGGCTCGTATCTGCCACTGTCCGTGCATGGCGCGCAGGCCGTCCATGTACTGGCCTTCGTCCGCAGCCATGAAGATCAGCACTTGCTGGTGGTGGTGCCACGTCTGTGTGCCTTGAGACTGGCTCAGCCGACGCAAAATAGTCAGGCGCTCGCGTTCTGGGCAGACACCCGCATACGCCTACCGACCGGGTTGACGCGCCTATCCTGGCGCGACGTGTACAACGACGACGTGCTACGTCCCGATGTCCATGGCTGCCTGGATCTCGCCCAACTACTGCAAGACGGGCCCGTCAGTGTCCGGCTCGCTTAAGGCAGACCGGCTTCGCGTTGACCGGGATAAGCCATCCAGCGCCGACGCGTCGGACACATTCTGCTCAAGCATCCCACGAAGCCGTCGGATCAACTCGCCCACCGAAAACGGTTTCAGAATAACGTCCATTCCTTCACCCTGGAATTCGCTACCGTCCACGACATTCTCGGCGTAGCCCGTCATAAACAACACCTTCAATTCCGGACGGGATTCGCGCGCGATATCCGCTACCCGGCGGCCGTTCAAGCCGGGCAAACCCACGTCGGTGAGGAGTAAATCTACCTGCTGGGTATCGGCCAACAGACGCACACCCGCCTCACCGTCTGACGCGGTCAAAACGCGCACCGGCATCGCCATCAAGCTTTCGCGTATCATTTCGCGCACATTGGTGTCGTCTTCGACCAGCACGATCACCGCGTCGGCGGGTAGGCTATCAATCTCAGAGGCATTGCGACCCGCCCGACGCGCTGAATTCGCCGGCGGCCCTTCATAGCGAGGCAGGTAGAGACGAACCGTCGTGCCCTGATCAGGTGCACTGTCGATCGTGATCAGTCCGCCCGCCTGTCGCGCAAAGCCGTAGATCATCGACAGACCCAGACCGGTTCCTTCCCCCATCGGCTTGGTCGTGAAAAATGGCTCGAAGGCGCGCGCCAATACCTCTTGCGGCATTCCGTGTCCCTGGTCTTTGACATGCACCTCGATGAATTCGCCCGGCCGCACATCGGGATACTGGTGCAGAAAGTCCGCGTCGAGCTGGGTGTTGACCGCCTGCACCGTCAAATGACCGCCATCCGGCATGGCATCGCAGGCATTGATGACCAAATTCAGCAACGCGCTCTCGACCTGATTGGAATCGCACTTGACGATATGCAGGCCGGGCTCGGCCAGGCAAGTCAGCGTAATACCCTCGCCCGTATAACGGCGAAACAGGTCCTCCATCGAGGCCAACGTAGCTGCCATGTCCAGCGGCTTAGGATTGAGCGGCTGCCGCCGCGAAAAACTCAACAACCGCTCGGTCAGACGTGCGGCGCGACCGGCAGAATCCATGGCCGTCGCAATGAAGCGATTGGCTTCATGGTACTTGCCGGTATCCACCTTGCGCTGAATCAGATACAGCGCCCCGCTGATCCCCTGCAGCATATTGTTAAAGTCATGTGCGATCCCACCGGTCAACCTGCCCACGGCCTCCATCTTCTGCGACTGCAGCAACGCCGCCTGGGCTTGGCGCAGTTGCTCGGCCTGCAGTTTGAAGTCGGTATCGTCGCGGCCCACCAAATAGAAACTGTCGTGAGCCCATGTGATGGTCCAAGTGATCCAGCTATAACTACCGCTTTTGTTCAACAACCGGCTTTCCAAGTGCCGCACCTTCTGGCCGGCCTCCTCGTTGAGCAGCAGGTTGTCTCTGATGTGAGGTAAATCTTCCGGGTGAGCGAGATCCCCCAGAGGCATCGCCAGGAACTGTTCCTGCGTCCAACCTAAAATCGCTCGCACGGCCGGGTTCACACTGACAAATTGTCCCCGTGCGTTCGCCACCGCAAGCAAGTCGGGCGACAGGCGCCAGATCCGATCACGCTCGGCGATGGCCGACTCGACGCGTTGCTCGAGCACACGGGCATACTGCGAGCGCTCGACGGCATCGCACAGGCGCTCGGCGACCTCCTCCACAAACGCAGTATCCGGCCCTTTCAGGCGACGCTCGATATGGGATTTCACGTACAACATCCCGGTGGGCCACCCCCAGCGCCGCAATGGAATGGCGATGGCTATCGGACCGGCCTCGCCCGACTGACTCGCCAGCAAAGGCGACAAATACGCCGTTCGACTGTTTTCATACGCCTGGAAATACTCATCGCCTATTTGATCCGCGGTAATGCCCTCGCCTTCGGCCTTCGCTTGCTCCGATAGCCAATGTGTCGCCACGCGGGCTGCATCGGTGCCCACGTCGAACTCAAGAACAGCGACCACACTCAGACCCAAGTATCGGCCTAACGCCTCGCATGCAGCATGCTCAATGTCGACCTGCTGATGAATTTCGCGTAATTGATCGACCACGGACAGAAGAAAATTCTTGCGATGCTGCTCCGCCCAAAGCTCGCTCTCGGCCGCCTTGCGAGCCGTAATATCCAGCACCAGCACCGTGATCCTGTCCGATTGCGCTTCTTTATGCACGTGCGCCTCGTACCAGGCATCGCGACCCTGATGGGGCGCGGCTAGTTCGAACTGTGCCGACACGCCTGTTTCCACCACGTGGATGAAAGTTTCCATGACCTGCTCGGGCATGTTCGATATTATTTCGCGCAGCGAATGGCCCAGTGTATTGCCGGAATGCAGGCCACTTTGCTGCTCAAAGGCCGGGTTGACCTCGAGAAACCGAAAGTCCGTGATCACGCCCTGCTGATCGCGCATGGCTTCAATCAGAAAGAAGCCTTCTTGCATGCGTTGGAAAATTCCATGCCAACGCTCGCTGCTTTCCCGCAGCGCCTGCAAGGCGCCATGACGCTCGATAGCCAGCGCCACAGTGCGCACCACCACTGCCATGGCGTCGATATCTCGCGGTGTCGGCATGTGTTCGACATCGTAGTAATTCGAAAACACACCAAGCAGCCGACCGTCAGTGCCTTTGATGGGTGTGGCCCAACACGCTCGCAAATTGTGCCGAAGGGTCTGCTCGCGCCAGGGACTCCAGTGGGGATGCGTGGCAACATCATCGACATACACGGGCGTACCGGAATGGGCAGCGGCACCCCACGATGCCGCAGTGGGCAAAATCGGTACGCCATCGATAGCCGCCAGGAACTCTGCGGGCAGTGTAGGTGCTGCCATATGGCGTAAACGGACGCCAGCGTCGTCGACCGACATGACCGACGTTCGAAGATACACACTGGATTGCTGCTCAACGGCACGCAGCACATGGTCGATGACATCGGGCAGCGGCACGCCATCCGCAATGCGCTGCAGCATGATGCGCTCTTCTTCGAGGCGAGCGCGCGTATCGGCCCAAGGATTGCACACCTGATCGTGCTTGGTGAACATTACGCCCTCGTACACAAACCGGCAGAGACTGTCTGCACGTTTTTCTACCACATTTTTTCAAGTATGCCTGGATTGCGCCAGAAACAACGTAACACCACGCAACGCCCTACTACCTAGGTCGGCTAGCAAACAGCATGCCCGATCCTCTACCTCAATGGAGACAAGCGGACGAACATTTTTCGCCTGTCGGTAAAAAGTAAATCAACGCGACACGCGCCGCCCTTCAGAAACGTCGGGCACGATTTTTGCCTGACTTTCCTGCTACGCATATCGGAGAGCCACATGCCAAGTCAGGACGCGCACGCTCGCGGCAGCGCCACAGTCAAATTATTGACGGTCAACGTCCACAAGGGGTTCACGCTCTTCAATCGACGGTTCATTCTGCACGAATTGCGCTCGGCCCTGCGCGATGCACAACCTGACATCGTATTCCTGCAGGAAGTCATCGGCTCACACCACCGCCATGCACGACGTCTGGCGGCATGGCCCGCGACCTCGCAATACGAATTCCTGGCCGACAGTCTCTGGAGCGACTTCGCGTACGGGCGCAACGCGGTCTATCCTGAGGGAGATCACGGCAACGCGGTGCTCTCGCGCTGGCCGATCATTGAGCACCACAACTACGACGTTTCGGTGGGCACCCATGAAAGTCGCGGCATACTGCATAGTCAAGTTCGCCACCCCGACGTGGCCGACGATATGCATGTGGTCTGTGTGCATCTGGGCCTTCGCGAAGCGCACAGGCGTGCCCAATTAAATCAATTGTGCACGCTGGTAAATAAAATCGATAACAACGCGCCCGTGCTGGTCGGCGGCGACTTCAACGACTGGCGTCGGCGCGCCAGCGACATGCTGACGGACTGTTCGATGCGCGACGTGTTTCGTAGCACGCTGGGGCGCGAGCCGCGCACGTTTCCAGCCCGGTGCCCGTTACTGGCGCTAGACCGCATTTATGTGCGAAACGTGATCTCGGCTCGTCCGGTGGCCCTGGCGTCGCGGGTTTGGCGCCATCTGTCGGACCATGCGCCGCTCGCGGCCGAGGTACGACTATGACCTCCACCTGGCGCCAGGGCAATACGGTACGTTTGTTGGAAAACGGCGAGGAATTCTTTCCCCGCGTGTTCGACGCCATTCGCGCGGCCCACACGGAAATCCTGCTGGAAACCTTTATTTTGTTCGACGACAAAGTCGGACAGGAATTACGCCAAGTACTGATTGACGCAGCGCGTCGCGGTGTTGAGATCGATCTTACCGTGGATGGCTACGGCTCCGATTGCCTGGACGACGCCTTCATCGCCGGCCTGACCGAAGCCGGGGTGCGTTTCCATATTTTTGATCCGCGCCCCAGAATGCTCGGTTTTCGTGTTAACGCGCTGCGCCGCATGCATCGCAAGGTAACGGTGGTGGACGAAAAGATAGCCTTCGTCGGCGGCATCAATTATTCGGAGGACCATCTTGGCGACTTCGGCCCCGAAGCCAAGCAAGACTATGCGGCTGAACTGCACGGCCCCATTGTCGAAGACATCCGTCACTTCGCCTACGCGGCAGTGCATGGTGGACAGGAACGACGATTAGGCCGCCGCCTGAAGACTTCGCATGGTCCCCAAGGCCAAGGCGCAGCGCTGTTCCTGACGCGCGACAACGACCGCCACCACAACGACATCGAGCGCTCTTACCGTGCCGGTTTTCGTATCGCTCGACACGACATCATTGTCGCCAATGCCTATTTCTTTCCCGGCTACCGACTGCTGCGCGATTTGCGCAACGCGGCGCGACGCGGCGTTTGTGTACGATTGATACTACAGGGCGAACCCGACATGCCGATTGCAAAGCTCGCGGCCCGCACCCTGTACGACTACCTGCTGTCGGCCGGCGTCATGATCTACGAATATTGCGAGCGGCCGTTGCACAGCAAGGTGGCCTGCATCGATGACGAGTGGGCCACCATCGGCTCCAGCAATCTGGATCCGCTCAGCCTGGCCCTGAATATGGAGGCCAATGTGGTGACGCGCGACGGTGCCTTTACGGCGGAACTTCGCGCGTCGCTGGAAAAACTGATCCAGGGTCACTGCCGCCGTATCATGCCGCGACACGGCGTAAAACGTGTACTGCGCCGTCTATGGTTCGGGGTGGCGATCTATCACGTGCTGCGCCATTTTCCCGCGTGGGCCGCGATGCTGCCGTCTGGCCGTGCGCATTTGCAAAGCATCGATCCCTCCCGCACCTCAACACCCACCAACGAGCGCAACCATGACTGAATTTCGTCGCTCGTTTCTGCGTTCCACCTGGCGTCGTATGCGCCACTTCTGGAAGCGCACACGGCGAGTCTGGACTGGATTATTCATGGTGGCAGCCATCGCGCTATTGGTGCAGTTGGCGCGCGACGTTCAGTGGCACGAGGTCTGGCGCCAACTGCAAGAGATACCCAACTCAGCCTTGCTGGAGAGCGCCTGCCTGGTGCCAGTAGCCTACCTGGCCTATACCGCGTTCGACCTGATCGGCCGCGCCTACACCGGACACAAACTGGGCACCGGGATAACCATGGCCGTCGCTTTCGTCAGCTACGCGGCCAATCTTAATCTGGGAGCCTTGGTGGGCGGGATCGGCCTGCGCTTTCGCCTGTACGGCAAGCAGGGACTGCGGGTATCCGTAATTTCCAAGGTGTTGGCGATGAGCATCTTCACCAACTGGCTAGGCTACTTGTGGTTGTTCGGTGTGCTGTTCGCGCTACGGCAGGCGCCCGCCGCGTGGCATCTGAGCCAGACCATGCTGCAGATAGCCGGCGTCCTCATGCTGATCGTCGCCTCGGGCTATCTCTCGCTAAGCGCATTTTCGCGCCGCCGGCACCTGCGCGTGGCCGGGCGTCACATCCCGATTCCCACCGTGCGCGTTGCCTTGCTGCAGTCCGTGTTATCGGTCATCTGCTGGGGCGCCATCGCCGGCATTCTGTATCTGCTGTTTGAAAGGCAGGTGTCTTATACACAAGTGCTGGCCGCGCTGCTGCTCAGCAGTATTGCCGGAGCGCTGGTTCACATACCCGGCGGTGTCGGTGTGCTGGAAGCGGTCTTCGTCGCCATGCTGGCGCCCGAAGTTTCACAGGTACAAGTCTTGGGTACGCTACTGGCCTATCGCGCCACGTTCTACTTGGCGCCTCTGGCTTTGGCGCTGGTGATGTACGCCGTGCTCGAAGCCCGTCCCGGAAAATCTCCAAACGACCGCGCGATCCACACGAAATAGACACTACGTGCATCCAACCGTTTCAATTCAGGAAAAAGTCAGCTTTATGAGCGCTCAATGAAGGTTATCAGATCAGATCACCGGGCGACGCGGCAGCAATAGCTGCCGCTTGCGCCGGCCCGCCCCTTGTACAGGATGCGACATGGACACTCTGACTCACGATACTCCCCAAGAACACGATGCGCCGCACGGCTGGCGGCGCTGGCTGTTCGCGACCAATCACAAAGACATCGGGACGATGTATCTCATCTTCTCGTTCGTCATGCTGCTCGAAGGAGGCGTACTGGCCCTGCTGCTGCGCACTGAGCTGTTCGAGCCCGGTTTGCAATTCTTCCAACCCGAACTGTTCAACCAGTTCACCAGCATGCACGGATTGATCATGATCTTCGGCGCGATCATGCCCTCGCTGGTCGGGTTTGCCAACTGGATGATCCCGATGCAGATCGGTGCGGCGGACATGGCCTTTGCGCGCATGAACAACTTCAGCTTCTGGCTCCTGCCCGTCGGGGCGATGATGCTGACGGCATCGTTTTTCGTACCGGGCGGCGCCACCGCCGCCGGCTGGACGTTGTACGCGCCACTGTCGGAGCAAATGGGTCCGGGCATGGACTTGGCCATATTCGCCCTGCATATCATGGGGGCCTCGTCCATCATGGGGGCCATCAATATCATCGTCACGATCCTGAACATGCGTGCGCCGGGCATGACCCTGATGAGAATGCCGATGTTCTGCTGGACCTGGCTGATCACCGCTTTCTTGCTGCTCGCTGTAATGCCGGTGTTGGCGGCGGCGGTCACCATGGTGCTGACTGACCGCCATTTCGGCACCGGCTTTTTCAATGCCGCCGCCGGCGGCGATCCTGTGCTGTATCAGCACGTGTTCTGGTTCTTCGGCCACCCCGAGGTCTACATCATGATCCTGCCGGCGTTCGGCATCATATCCATGATCGTGCCTACCTTCTCGCGCAAGAAGCTGTTCGGCTACGCTTCGATGGTCTATGCCACGGCGGCCATTGCGGTGCTGTCGTTCCTGGTATGGGCGCACCACATGTTCACCACCGGCATGCCCGCCACCGGTCAGTTGTACTTCATGTACGCCACCATGCTGATATCCGTTCCCACCGGCGTAAAAGTCTTCAATTGGGTGGCCACCATGTGGCGGGGGTCGTTAAGTCTGGAAACACCGATGCTGTTCGCGATCGGCTTCATCTTCGTGTTCACCATGGGCGGTTTCACCGGCCTGATCCTGTCGATTGCCCCGATCGACATTCAGGTGCACGACACATATTACGTGGTCGCGCACTTCCATTATGTGCTGGTGGCCGGTTCGCTGTTCGCGCTGTTTGGCGGCGCCTACTATTGGGTACCCAAGTGGACGGGCCGCATGTACAACGAGAAACTGGGAAAAATCCACTTCTGGTCCACGCTGATTTCGTTCAACGTCACGTTCTTCCCCATGCACTTTCTGGGTTTGGCCGGTATGCCGCGTCGTTACGTTGACTACGCCGCGCAGTTCACGACCTTCCACCAGGTGGCGACGATCGGGGCATTCTGGTTCGGCTTGTCGCAGCTCTTATTTTTGTATGCCATGTTGACCTGCTATCGAGGCAAAGGCACCGTGGCTGCGGCCAAGCCCTGGGAAGGCGCCGAAGGTCTGGAATGGAGTGTGCCCTCGCCGGCCCCGCACCACACCTTTACGGTTCCGCCGGATATTCACTAGGCGGATACTCATGCAATTGGGCCATCTATTCCGGGGTGTGCCGGCGTCGACACGCCCTTGCGACGACACCGTCGTCGCTACATCGACCGACGTCGAGCGGCACTGGGAACTGAAACGCAACTGTTGCGTCACGCCGCGTCAGTTTCTGTTGGGTATGGCAGGCACCGCGGGAATCGCCCTACTGATCAGCTTGATCTTCAGTTGGCGGGGTCTATGGCTGGTCGCGTTCTACGGCGCCCTCGAGATCGCGCTCATCGCGGGCGCCACGCTGTCCTTTGCTCGTCACGTCCGTGATGGAGAAACGGTGACGTTGTTGACCGATGGCCGCATGGTCGTGGACGTTTACACAGGAAGCGACGCAACGCGTCATGTCTTCAACCGCAACTGGGCACGGCTCGTGCGACTGCCTGAAGCGCCAGACACACTCTGGCTGCACTACGGCACTGTTCGCCTGCGGCTGGCTCGCCATGTACCGACCGAACGGCGCCGCCATATCGAGAGCGAATTGCGACATTCGCTGCCTTGGCGTGGCCCTCCGGGATCGTGCCAGGGCACGAACGCGCGCTACACGGGAGATCCAAATGTACGTCCGATTGAAAAAACTACACGATCAGGTCATGGTCATCACCGGCGCCAGTAGTGGCATCGGCCTGGCCACAGCCCGAATGGCTGCTCGCGAGGGTGCCAAAGTCGTGCTGGCCTGCCGCAACCAGCAGGCCCTGGACGAGATCGTCGCCAGTATCCGCGCTGAAGGCGGGGACGCTTTGGCCGTGCAGGCCGACGTCGGCGTCGAGGCCGACCATGATCGCATCTTGAACACCGCCATCGAACACTACGGCCGCGTCGACACTTGGGTCAACAATGCCGGGGTATCCATCTTCGGACGCCTCGAAGAGGTGCCGATGGATGATCAGCGCAAGCTGTTCGAAACCAATTATTGGGGCGTCGTATATGGCTCGACCACCGCTGTCGCACATCTGAAGAAACAAGGCGGTGCGCTGATCAACATAGGCAGCGAGGTATCGGACCGCGCCATTCCCCTGCAAGGGGCCTATTCCGCATCGAAACACGCCGTCAAGGGTTATACCGACGCGCTGCGCATGGAACTCGAAACGGAAGGCGCGCCAGTGTCCGTCACCCTGATCAAGCCGGCCTCGATTGCCACCGGCTATTCCGAACACGCCCGCAATTACATGGACGTAGAGCCTCGCCTGCCGCCGCCGCTCTATGCAGCAGAGACCGTCGCGCGCGCCATCCTATACGCCGCGCAGCACCCGCGACGTGACATTTACGTAGGCAGCGCGTCAAAAGCCATGTCCTCCATGGGTCAACGTATGCCCTCGCTATCCGACCGGATGGCAGGTTGGCTGATCCGTCACCAGCGTAGCGATAAGGCCGCTACCGAGCGCCCCGATGCGCTGTACGACGCCGGCACTCCGTCACAGGGCGACACGGGCCGTGAAGGTGTCGACGTACCGCACGTGCGCAAACGCAGCGTGTACGCCCATCTTTCCACCGGCGGCCGCGGCCTGGTGTGGGCAGGCGCGGCGGCTCTGCTCTGCGGCACTGTCATCGGTGCGGCACGCGGTCGACGTTGGCACTAACGGCTTTGTCTATGACCCCTACGGCGAGCCTGATCCTGGTGCTGGTGGGCATCGCGCTGATGGTCGCCGAGGTGCTCACTCCCGCTCTGGGACTGCTTGGCATCGCCGGCTTGGCATTACTTGCGTCCGGATCTCTGTTTTTATACGACACGCAGGCCGGCGACTTTGCCGTGTCGGTACCTTTGGTAACGATCACGGTTGTCATCGGCGCTCTGCTGCTGGTATTGATTGCCTTGGTAGTACGACGCGCCCAGCGCCGGCGCGTCAATTTCGACCACAGCACCCAGCCCGGTGAGTCCGTCGAAGTCTTGTCTTGGCAAGGGCGCGAAGGGCTGGTGCGCGCTGGCGCAGAAATCTGGCAGGCGCACGCCGATATACCTTTGGCTTGCGGCCAGCCCGCGGTCATCGTATCGCGCCGGGGGCTCATCCTCCACGTACGCGCCGCGGACCTGACCCAAAAGGAACTCCCATGACTCTCATCGCCTATATCATCGTGGCGGCACTGCTGATACTGCTCGCCATATCCATGATCCGCATACTGCGCGAGTACGAGCGCGGCGTTGTCTTCACCCTGGGGCGCTTCACTAGCGTAAAGGGGCCAGGCCTGATCATACTGATCCCGGCGATACAGCAAATGGTGCGGGTCGAGCTACGCACCATCGTGCTGGATGTTCCCACGCAAGACATCATCTCGCGGGACAACGTATCGGTAAAAGTAAATGCCGTACTGTATTTTCGGGTCGTCGACGCTGATCGGGCGGTGATTCAGGTCGAACACTACATGGAAGCCACCAGTCAACTGGCACAAACGACACTGCGGTCCGTCTTGGGCAAGCACGACCTGGACGAGATGCTGTCCGAGCGCGACAAGCTGAATGCCGACCTTCAGGAAATCCTCGACCGGCAAACCGAAGACTGGGGCATCAAAGTCGCCAACGTAGAAATCAAACATGTGGATATAGACGAAAGTATGGTGCGCGCCATTGCCCGCCAGGCCGAAGCCGAACGCAACCGTCGTGCGCGCATCATTAACGCCGAGGGCGAAGAGCAAGCCGCCGAAAAACTGGTCGAGGCCGCACGCGTATTGGGCCGCACACCCGAAGCCATGCAACTTCGTTATCTGTCCACTTTGTATGACATCGCCGGCGACAAGAGTTCGACCATCGTATTTCCCGTTCCCATCGATCTACTGCAACGCATATTCGAGCGGTCAGACAATCCGCAATAGCGGCCCGGCAGGCCGCGCCAGAATCCACGACGCAACCGCTTGCCGACCCGCTGGGCTGCCAGATTTTCATTCTAGGGTTGGTTTTCGACCGTCTTTGCTGCATTCTCCGCGATGACGGTCCAACGCAACCCGACCTGCAGCGTCCGTGCCTCCTCCAGGCGACGCTGCAGTGTAGGCAGTACGTTGGCAGCGTAGGCTCGAATATCTGGATCGTTGCTGTTACGCACCGCACGTTTGAACAGTGCCACCACCGCTGACTGCCCTTGGACTGCTACTTTCTCCAGATACAGCGCGTCAAACGCCGCTGTCGGGGCACTCTTCAACTCGGCCAGCACAGCTTGCTGCCCTGCGCCCACCACGCTCGGCACGGCACGCGACTTGGCGGCGGCAACCGCTAATAATTGTGCACGGGCCGCAGCTTGATCGCCGAGGACCGCCCGAGCATAGGCCCGTACGTCCTCGCTCGAGGCCCGTTGCAGGGCCAGGTCTCCCGATCTCAGCTCAAACAAGCCCGCTCGAATGACGGCTTCCATAAAAAGTCGGTCTTGATTATCCAGGGCGACCGACGAAGCGTATGCCTGAATGCCACCGATGACTATCGCGGCAGTCGCCGCCGCGATAGCGGTCATTTTCCAAGGACTCATATCGTTCCCCTGGGGATACCCGCCGATCGCGGGCTGAAACGGCATAGCAACCGACGTGCCCGAGGGCTGGGGCCCTCGGCCCAGCACCTCGCCTCACGAGCGATTGTCTACTGGCGGCGCATCAGGGGTCTGTCGCCCCGGATCGCGGAAGTCTTCCGCGTCCACGCCTGGCGGAATACGTATTTTTGCGCCGGCGCGATTCGGATCGGCAGGGCGATCATTCAAGGTGCGGTCGGTATCGCGACGCCGCATGCGTTCGTCCTCTTGCTCGCGCCGACTGGAAGGTGAAGTCGGTGACGAGGCTTTATCGGAGTCAGACATGGCGATCTCCCAAATCAAAGGCATCCGTTTAAAGGTAATTAATTAAAAACACCCATCATGTCGCAATTTTCGTTCCAGCCCCCGCACCCACGGCACGAAACTTGCAGTGCATTTGCTCCGCGCCCTGTGGCGCAGTCTCTCTGCCTAAGGAGCACACCATGAACTTGTCTATTCTTCGAATCCCGCTCTTTCTCACTCATGCTGTGCCGCGTCAACCCGGCCTGGGCCCCAGCGACTCATCGGACTCGGGCAGCGATCTGCCGGGCTCGGCTGGCGAACATGACACCGACTCACAGGGCACAGGGGAACGCGAAAGCGTAGAGCCGTCGCTAGAGGACGACAGCGGCGCCGACATTGAGACTGATCAGATTGTCGACGAAGACGAGGCGGGCGTGGCCCATACGCGACCCGATCCCATACGCAACGGCGGCGACGCGCAATAAATCTCACTTGGCCGGCGATGCCCGACGGCAGAGACGGCTTCGTTTCACCACAAGGAGAACGATAATGGACGTCAACTGGTCAGACCTCTTCCGGCTGACCGTACCGCCGCTAGAATTAATCATCCGCGGTACGGTCATGTATTGGTTCATATTGATAGTGCTGCGCATGGCTGGCCGGCGCGACGTAGGGTCGCTGGGTATCGCGGACATGTTGGTACTGGTGTTGATCGCCGACGCCGCGCAAAATGGCATGGCGGGCCAGTATCAGTCCATTACCGACGGCGCCATCCTGGTTGCCGTCATCGTGGGATGGGTAGCGCTGATTGACCGATTGACCTATTTCATGCCGCGACTGGGCACCTTGCTCAAGAGCGACAAGGTCTGCCTCGTACGCGACGGTCAGATCCTTCGCCGCAGCATGCGGCGCGAATACATCACGCCGGCCGAATTGATGAGCGAACTGCGGCAGCGCGGCATCGAAGATCTGTCGGAGATCCGCCGTGCCTATATGGAGCCTGATGGCAACATCAGCGTACTGAAACGGCATGGGAGCTCCTGACCCGTCCGATATTCAAGCAGCTAGCCCCTGCGAATGCGCAATGATCGTCGCGGGGGTGCGCGCGGTCGCCGTCAACTCGTCGTATACCGTCAACAGATCCCGCCCCACTTGGTGCCAGGTGAACAAGCGCCTGGCGCGTCGTGCACCGGCTCGACCCATTTCCCGACACAGGCTGGCATCGCCCGCCAGGTATACCAGACGTTGAGCCAACGCCTCGGGATCTCGCGCCGGCACCAGGAATCCCGTCTTGCCATCTTTGACAGTGCTACGTATGCCTCCGGTATCTGATCCCACGACCGGCTTGCCGCAGGCCATGGCTTCGACTGGAGTGATGCCAAATGGCTCGTACCAAGGCGTCGTCACGAACACATCGCTGGCGCAGTAATAGCAGCTCAGATCCTGCCGGTCTTTGCGTCCCACAAAATCCACAAACGGCGTCACCTCGGATTGCGCCGCCACGCGGTGCAGACGCGCCAACTCGGGGCTATCGCGTTGATCTCCACCCACCACACACAGACGGGCTGGCACACCATGCAAGCGGCGCAGCAAACCCAACGCCTCAATGACATTATCGACCCCTTTGCGCGGCACCATTCGACCCAGCTGCAGGATGTGGAATTCCCCATCTTGCCAAGCGAGCCTGCGGCGCGCTGCACGGGTATCGATGAGGGACATTTCCTGTGGATCATAGCCACACGGCACCACCCGGATACGGCGAGGATCCGCATCATACAAATTCAGCAAGTCCCGTCGGTCTTGCGGGCATTCCGCAATAATCCGGTCGGCCTCACGAACAATGTCACTCTCAATCTGAAAACGGTTATCCGGAAAGCGATCCGCTTCGCGTTGATGCAAACGCCGCACGCGCCCCAACGCATGAAATGTCACCACCAGGGGCACACCATAACGCTGTGATACCGCCAGACTGGCCAGCGCCGACATGAAAAAATTCGCGTGCACCACATCGTAAGGCCGTGTCTGTCGACCGAAGTGCCGCAACAAGAAGGCCCCGAAATCGTCCATATAAGGCAAGAGATCCTCTTTGGGAACGTAGCGCGCAGGGCCAGCGGGTACGTGAATCACCCGGATTCCCGCCTGCCACATCACCTCGGACGGCAAGAGTGCATCGTCCCTGCGTGTGAAGATATCAACCTGATGTCCCGCCGCGGCAAACTGGCGCGCCGTTTGGGCCACGTAGATATTCTGACCGCCGCTATCCACACCGCCGGCCAATGCCAATGGCGACGCATGTTCACTGACAATCGCAATCTTATTCATGAGGGATTCTCCATACGGGAAGCTGGCCCGGCGATCCGGGGACGATGCGCCGGAGGCTGCTCGACGCTTTCGGCCCAAGAAGCAAGCGGTATGCCGCCTCTGCCCTCGTCCTACCGGACCAACGTCGTCGCGCACTTCTTACACAAGCCCGTAAGAAAAGCCTGAAACGATCAGCAGAACAAGGTTGAGCCACGGGCGCCAAGCACCTGGCATGGATTTTGCATGGCTATCTGAGTGCCCATTGAATTTATGCCGCCCCAAAAAGGAGATCACGTTGATGCACACCGCTCATGAGTTGCGTTTGCACCAGCAAACCGCCCTGACACCCCGCCTGCAGCAGTCGGTCAAACTACTGCAGATGTCAGCCCTGGAGTTCAACCAAAAGGTACAGCAGGCGCTAGTCGAAAACCCTTTCCTCGAAGAAGATGAGGAAACCACCGCTGCCTACGCTCAAGATGATGGCGGCGACGGTGCCGCCCTTTCTGCCGAACCTGCTCCGACCGTGGCGCCCTCTGTTCCGGTCACCGACAGCCATCTACCGGAATATTCGGGGGACTATCCGATTTCGCATCGCACCAATGACGGCGCGCTTATGGACATGGGACAGTGGGTAGGCGCCTCGGTATCGCTGCAAGAGCGACTGAACCAAGAGCTGCGTACCTATCGCTTGTCTCCGCGCGACCGACTGCTAGCCCAGTACATCGTGCAGGCGCTTGATGAGGATGGGTATTTACGCCAGCCACTGCAAGAACTGGCCGACCACTCGGTTTTCAGTATCCCGCCCGACGAGAGCGAATGGCGCGCCGCACTAAGCTTGGTACAACAACTCGACGCGCCTGGACTCGCAGCGCGCGACTTGCGTGAATGCCTGACCCTGCAACTGAGAGGGCTGGACACTCAACGCCCCGGCGTCGCACTGGCGCGCCGTATCGTCGCGCAGCACCTGGACATTTTGGCTCGGCACGACTATGAAACCCTGCAACGCACGCTCGACTGCAGCGACAATGATTTGCGGCAGGCCTGCGGCGTGGTGCGTTCGCTCGATCCGAGGCCTGGACGAAGCTATGATCAAGCTCCTCCCGCCTACATTGTTCCCGACGTCATCGTACGCAAAGAAAACGGACAATGGCAAGTCCATTGCAATCGTGGCGCCGTACCGCAGCCGCGCCTGCACCGCGTCTACGCGGATCTGTTTCGCTCCACGCGCTATCGCGACCGCGGTCCCATGGCGCAAGAGCTACAAGAAGCACGTTGGCTGGTGCGCAATGTCGAACAGCGCTACAGCACCATCCAGCGGGTCGCCGAGGCCATCGTGCGTATGCAGCACATGTTCTTCGAGTACGGCCCTGTCGCCCTGCGACCGCTGATGCTGCGCGAGATATCCGCCGAGCTCGATATCCACGAATCCACCGTTTCGCGCGCCACGACCAACAAATATATGGCCACGCCGATGGGCATTCTGGAATTCAAATATTTTTTCTCGCGCGAACTCGCCACCGACACGGGCGGAACATGCTCCGCGGGTGCAGTACGCGCCCTGATCACCGACCTCATTGATAACGAAGACCCTCGTATGCCACTATCGGACGTGGAATTGGCAAGCAAGCTCGCCGCTGACGGCATCGTCGTCGCACGCCGCACGGTGTCGAAATACCGCGCGCAGATCAAGCGGCCGCCTGCCGAAATGCGGCGTCAATACTAAGGGTCACGCGAGATTCTCTGACGCGGACTGCAGACGGTGGTTTCGTACGATGGCAATGCTGTTGCGTGACGGCGGTGGGTTCTTTAGGCGCCACGGTCGGCGCGGCATAGGCCCGGCCGGCCTAATCGAAACGGCTCGGCCCAACCAGGGGCCTCGGCCCCGCTGCGCGGGGCTGCCCGTCTCTCAAAAGGCCGACCAGGCCTATGCCGCGCCGACCGTAGCTCGCAATGTCTCCCAGTATCCGCTGTTCTTTGTGCGTCGATCGACAGTTTTTGGTGTGTTGGCATTGCATCGTGCTAACGCAGGTCAAGGCGATTTCAGCATCGATGGCAAGCCACTACTGTGAGTCCGTGTGGTCTGCGGTGTGGCGGCGCCGGCCTTTTGAGAGACGGGCAGCCCCGCGCAGCGGGGCCGAGGCCCCTGGTTGGGCCGAGCCGTTTCGATTAGGCCGGCGCCGCCACACCGCAGACCACACGGACGCCTCAATAGCGCTCTTCGAAACAATGCAGCCCCAACGGCAGCATTACTATGCACGCCGTGTTGAAGTACGACGCTGGCTTACCTGGCTATTCGATATATCGCGTGCGCGGGTACAGGAATTGCGTTGCGACGGATGAAGCATTGTCTTTCGCACCCTCTTCTCAAGGAGCAGCCATGACCATTTCTCGCGTTGTCCACGGCCTGGGCGCCGTTATTCTCGCCACCATGCTGGCCGCCTGCGCCGCGCATGACGGGCACCGCAGCACCGGCCAGTACACTGATGACACCGCCCTGACCGCTCGCGTCAAGGCAGCGCTCGTGCAGGCCGACCGCGTGTCAGCTACTGATGTGCAAGTGGAAACCTATAACGGTGTCGTCCAATTAAGCGGTTTTGTCATTGACCAAGAAGCCGCCAATCAAGCAGTCATCGCGGCACGTAACGTAGATGGCGTCAAGGAAGTGCGCAATGACATCCAGGTACGTGCTCCCAGATAATCAACGAATGCGATAACAGCGAACGAGTCAGGCGCGTGGTGTGTCTGACTCGCCGCCATGTGGGGCAATCCACGCGCGCCTTCTAGCCGTTGACAATCTGCCCACCGTTCGGATGCATGACCTGGCCCGATGTATAGCTTGCGTCATCGCTCGCCAGAAACACGAAGCATGGCGCCACCTCATCGGGCTGACCAGGTCGTTGCATTGGCGTGTTCTTGCCAAATGACGCCAGGCTTTCCTCAGGAAATGTCGACGGGATCAAGGGCGTCCAGATCGGCCCCGGCGCGACCGCATTGACCCGAATGCCACGCTCGGCCAACGACGTGGACAGCGAACGGGTGAACGACACGACGGCTCCCTTGGTGGACGAATAATCGATCAGCTTGGGATTACCGTGGTACGCCGTCACCGATGTCGTATTAACGATGGAGGCGCCTTCTGACATCAGCGGCAGTATTTCTTGCGTCAAGCGAAACATGGCAAAGAAATTGGTGCGAAACGTGCGCTCGAGCTGCTGGCGCGTGATGGATTCGAACGACTCCATCACGTGCTGCTCGCCGGCGTTATTGACCAGCACGTCCACCTTGCCAAATTCCTTGCGCGCCAGCTCCACCACCTGCTTCAGGTGTGCTTCGTCGCCCAGGTCGCCAGCGATCAACACGCAACGCTGGCCCGTTTCGCGTACCAGTCGCTCAGTTTCGCGGGCGTCTTCGTGCTCTTCCAGGTAGGTGACCAGCACATCGGCCCCTTCCTTGGCAAAGGCGACCGCCACCGCTCGCCCGATGCCGCTATCGCCGCCGGTGATGACGGCACACCGCCCGCGCAGTTTGCCGGCGGCCAGGTAATTTCGTTCTTCACCCTCGGGGCGCGGAGCCATGCGGTCCTGCCGGCCGGGCTGGGCCTGTTGACGTGGCTTGCCGTCATCGCTGGCTTGCGGGGTGCGGTGAGTAGACATAGGGCTGATCTCCTGAATGCTGATTGAACTCGCGCGCCATCGCGCGTACGTCAGTCAGCCTCGCAAGCCTTGTGCCTAGATATATGACGGCATTAGCGAATTAGAGATCACACGTGACGGCGACGTTATTACCTTGGCGCCCGGTCATCACCATAGGCTATCGCGGTCGCTTATCAACCACCCGTCGTGCTTTGCCCGTCAGTGTCCGCTCGACAAACCCGCACTCCGCCACCCTCACCCGGGCGGTCACGCCGACATAGGACTTGACGGCCGCCTGCAGTTGCTTGCCTAGCGCCTCGCGCTCCAGCTCAAGCAAATTCGCAAACTCGTCTCGCACCTCGGTCAGGATCTCCAATTCGTCCAGATTGCCGGTGCGCGTCAGCACCAACTGATAATGCGGTGCCAGTTGGGCGATTTTCAGGACCTGCTCTTCGACTTGCGTGGGGAACAGATTGACGCCACGCACGATCAACATGTCATCGCTGCGGCCCGTGATCTTGCCGATGCGGCGCATGCTGCGCGATGTCGGGGGCAACAGTCGCGTTAAATCGCGCGTGCGATAGCGGATGATAGGCATGGCCTCTTTGGTCAAGGAGGTAAAGACCAATTCGCCGGACTCGCCGTCGGCGACGGGTTCGCCGGTGTCGGGATTAATGATCTCTGCGTAGAAATGATCTTCCCACACAACCGGACCGTCTTTGGTCTCTACGCATTCACTGGCTACCCCTGGCCCCATGACTTCCGACAGACCATAGATGTCTACCGCGTCTATCCCGCCCTCGTTTTCGATGTCTTGCCGCATTTGGCCAGTCCAGGGCTCCGCCCCGAAAATACCAATGCGCAACGAGCTTTGACGCGGGTCGATCCCCTGGCGACGTTGTTCTTCGAGGATATTGCAGAAGTACGACGGCGTCACCATGATGATGTCGGGACGGAAATCGCTAATCAACTGCACTTGCTTTTCAGTCTGTCCGCCTGACATGGGGATGACCGTGCAGCCCAATTTTTCCGCGCCGTAGTGCGCGCCGAGTCCACCGGTAAACAGTCCATAGCCATAGGCGATATGCACGAGATCTCCTCGCTTGCCGCCGGCGGCACGGATTGAACGCGCCACCAGGTTGGCCCAGTTATCGATATCTTGCGCGGTATAGCCCACCACGGTGGGCTTGCCGGTAGTACCGCTGGAGGCATGCACACGGGCCACCTGTTCGCGAGGCACGGCAAACATACCAAAGGGATAGTTCTCGCGCAGGTCTTTTTTAACGGTGAACGGAAACTTGGCGATGTCCGATAATTGCTTCAGATCATCGGGATGCACGCCCGCCGCATCAAATGCTTTCTTATAGTGCGGCACGTTCTGATAGGCGTGCGCCACCGTCCATTGCAGGCGCTGCAACTGCAACGCCTCGATCTCGTCACGGCTTGCGTGCTCGATAGGATCCAGTCCGGGTTTGCTCACGGTATTGGACATGGGTTTGTCTCCTGAAATGCGGGTCGGTTTGGGGCCGTTTTATCAACGTGTTCAAAGCGCGGCAATACCTGCGCATCGGCTGCGGTCAAGGTGCTGCCGGTGTTCCGACGATCTGCCCTTTAATGCGATACGAGCGCCCCCGGAACAACGCCAGCTGCCGCCCGTCCTGATTGGTAATGGTGACGTCGTAGACGCCGGTGCGCCCGGCCAGCGAGCGCTCTTGTGCGACAGCGGTCAGGACATCACCCGCGAAGCCCGGCGCCAGAAAATCGATCGTGCATCCCGAGGCCACGGTGCTGACGTTGCGCGAATTGCAGGCAAAGGCAAAGGTGCTATCGGCCAATGCGAACATAAAACCACCGTGGCAGGTCTGATGGCCATTGAGCATGTCAGAACGCACGGGCATCGTCAGGCGCGCATAACCCGGCGCGATTTCCACGATCTGCATGCCCAGGCTCTGGGTAGCGAGGTCAACCGCGTACATGGCGGCGCCGACGGTCTCGGCCAAGGCTTGTGGGTCGGCGGGTATCTCGAGATCGGCGACCGCGGGGGACAAGGACACTCGTTCGCTCATCATCGTCCTTTGAACTGAGGCTCGCGCTTGCCCATAAAGGCGGCGACGCCTTCGGCATAGTCCGCACTGCGTCCCAACTCGCGCATCAAGTCGCGTTCCAGATTCAGCTGCGTCTCCAGGTCATTCTGCAGGCTCACTTGCAGGGCCTGTTTGGTGCCGGCCAAGCCGCGTGTGGGTGCCGAAGCAAAATGCGTGGCCAGCTTGTCCAGGGCCGCATCGAAATCGGCGTCCGGCACACATTGCCAGATCAGGCCCCAGTCCTGGGCCTGCTGCGCGCTGATCTTGTCACCCAGCATCGCCAGTCCCATCGCGCGCGCGCGTCCGACCAGGCGCGGCAAGACATAGGTCCCACCCGTATCGGGAATCAGGCCCAAACGGCAGAACGACTGGATAAAGCTGGCGGACGCTTTGGCGATGACGATATCGCCGGCAAAGGCCAAGTTCGCGCCAGCCCCGGCGGCGATGCCATTGACACCAACCACGACGGGCATGGGCAATGCGTTCAAGCGACGTACCAGCGGTGCGTAGAACTTCTCCACCGTTTCCCCCAGATCAGGCGGGATACCGTCCGCCGCCATCTGGCGTTCACTGAGATCCTGCCCGGCACAAAAGCCACGCCCCATGCCCGTCAGGATCAGGACACGCGCACCGTCGTTCTCGACGCGGGTCAGTGCGTCGGCGACTTCGCCATGCATAGCGGCCGTAAAGCTGTTGAGCTTGTCCGGGCGGTTCAGCGTCAAACGCGCGATACCGCCTGACAGGTCAAACAAAATGCTCTGGTACGTCATGAGATATCACCTAGTCATACATGGCGGCGCGTCTGCACCACCCGGAATCGGTTGGACACGAATGCCGAATCAGAGAGCGCGGCGTTGGCTGACGGATTGGCACCGGTTCCATGAAAATCACTGAACGCCGCAGTCTGGTTCACAAAGACAGCGCCGGTCAAGTTCAGCGATAGCGCGACCCCCGAGACCTCTGCCGCATCCTGTATGTGGTCGGCCACCGTATCGTCGGTCGTGTAGGCGGAAAAAGACAACGCGCCATGCTGGATCACGCTGTCGCGTGCCAGTTGGATACTGTGTTCGGTCGAGTCCGTGGCCACCACGAACGCAATCGGCCCGAACCATTCCTTGCTGATATCGGGATTGCCGGCCTCGGCGCGCAATAACAAGGGGGTATGCACGCGCGCCCCCTCGAATTGAGGATGCGTCAGCGCCTGGCTATCGGCCAGCACGGGCAGGCCCAGCGCACGCGCCTGCTCAACGCGTTTGACGATGCCCTCGTTCTGAATCGCCCCGGTCAGTTCCACCACCTTGGCGGGATCCGCGCACAGCTTGTTGATGGCCGTTCCCAGTGCTGCCGCGACATCATCAAAACTGACCGGTCCCTCGGCCGTCTGAATACCGTCACGAGGCACGTAGATATTCTGCGGCGCCGTGCACATCTGTCCCGAGTACAGCGTCAGTGAGAACGCCAGATTGCGCACCACGCCTTTGAGGTCATCGGCGGAATCGATGATCACTTGATTAACGCCGGCCTTCTCGGTGTACACCTGCGCCTGACGCGCATTTTGCTCCAGCCAGTTGCCGTTGGCGCTGCTGCCCGTGAAATCAATGATCTTGACGCTCGGGTCCTGTGCCAATTGCTGTGCAGTATCGTCGCTGGCTTCGTGCGCGGCGAGCTGCACGACGTCGGGATCAAACCCCGCCTCTTTCAGCACTTCGCGAGCCACCTGCACGGTGAGGGCCAATGGCAAAATCGCAGCGGGATGCGGTTTGATGATCACCGTGTTGCCAGTGGCCAGACTGGCAAACAGCCCCGGATAGCCATTCCAGGTCGGAAAGGTCGAGCACCCAATCACCAGCGCCGTACCGCGCGGCACCACGGTGAAGCGCTTTTCCATTTTGATGGGATCGTTCTTACCCTGGGGCTTTTCCCAAAGCGCAACGTCCGGAATGCGCGCCATTTCCTGCCATGCATAGGCCACGGCCTCCAGCCCGCGGTCCTGCGCATGCGGCCCGCCGGCCTGAAAGGCCATCATGAAACCCTGACCCGTCGTGTGCTGCACCGCATGGGCAATCTCGAAACTGCGCTTGTTAAGGCGAGCCAGTATCTCCATCGATACACCGACCCAGACCCGAGGGCCGGCACGACGCCAGGTCTCCTGCGCGCGGGCCGCGGACTGCACCAGCCTCGCAGGGCGCACGCGCGGATACGTGATGCCCAAGGCAAAACCATAGGGTGATTGCTCTGCCCCTACTGTCCCATCGGCGCCGTCCAGTGCCAATGGAAACGCCTTGCCGCGCAACGCCTCAAATGCGGCGCGCCCGTCCTCATTGGCCGTCTCGCCATAGTTGCGTGGACTGGGCGACTCCGGAAACGGGCTCCAGTAACCACGGTCGGCGGCGGCGGCTACAGCACGCTCTAGTACAGGCTGATGACGTTCAAAAAAATCTGATGACACGAGCGAATCTCCCGGATAAAACTATTTCAGATAAGCGTTCTAACGTTGTTGCCCGCGCAACCCGCCACGCTCAAGTTTCTTGATCAAAATCCAACACCAGCCGATCAGTGACTGGAAAACTCTGGCAACTGAGCACAAAACCGCGCGCGACCTCGTAATCCTCAAGGGCGAAGTTCGCGTCCATATCGACCTCGCCTTCGATGACCTTGCAGCGACATGTCGAACACACTCCACCTTTGCAGGAGTACGGCAGCTCGACTCCCTGCGCCAGCGCTGCGTCCAGCACACTGTCCTTATTCTTGTCGATCACAAAACTGCGGCTGTGACCGTCTTGCACCACCGTGACCTGGCACTGTCCCTTGCCGGGGGCTGTTGGCGCCTCTCGTCCCGTACGCAGCGCACGGGGTCCACGTGGTGCGCCAAATAGCTCGAATTTGATCTGCGATTTGGGTAAACCACGATCCTGTAAATGCTGCACCACACTGTCGATCATGGTGTGCGGGCCACAGACAAACGCAAAATCGATATCGTCAGGCGACATCCATGCCGACAGCAGTTGGTCCACCTTGTCGCCATCCAGACGACCGTTGAACAACTCAATATCCTGGTTTTCCCGGCTCATGATGTAAACCAGCGAAAATCGATCCATGTACTGGTTCTTCAAGTCCTCGATCTCTTCGCGAAACAACACCGACGACGACGCGCGATTACCAAAGAACAGCGTGAACCGGCTATGCGGTTCGGTCGACAACGCGGTCTTCACGAGCGAAAACACCGGCGTAATCCCGCTTCCCACCGCAAACGCCACGTAGTGGTGATGGTTCTCCGGCGAAAAATCCACCGTGAAATTTCCCGCGGGCGGCATGACCTCCAGCAGCTGCCCCGGCTGCAGCTCGTGATTGGCCCAACTGGAGAACGCGCCCTCGTCGACCTTCTTGATTGCGACACGCAACAGCCCATCGCCTGGCGCAGAACAAATGGAATAGGAACGACGCAGTTCCTCGCCATCGAGCTCGGTGCGTAACGTCAGATACTGCCCAGGGCGAAACGCAAACTGCGATTGCAGCGCTTCAGGTAAATCGAAAGTCACCACTACTGCGTCGCGCGTATTGCGCGCCACCGAAGCCACTTTCAGGGAATGAAACGGAGTCTGACTCATGACGCAATACAGCCCTGCTCAGTGTGTTTTGAAATAATCGAATGGCTCGCGACATGCATCGCAGCGATAAAGCGCTTTGCATGAGGTCGAACCAAAATGACTCACCAGCCGTGTCTGCGACGAACCGCAATGCGGGCACGCCACCGTAGGCTGCGCCACGCGCCGGCTGATGCCGGAAATATCAATCGCACGCTCGACCGGCGCGGCGATGCCATAGCCTTTTAGTGCCGCGCGTCCCCGTGCGCTCATCCAATCCGTCGTCCAGGCGGGCGCCAGTCGCGTCTGCACGTGCACCGCCCTAACGCCATGATCCGCCAGCGTGCGCCGAATATCCTCGGTGATCTCGCGCATGGCCGGGCAGCCGGAATATGTAGGCGTAATCGTGACCACACAGGTCTCGCCCTGCCACGCGACATCGCGTACTACGCCCAGATCCACCACGGACAACACCGGGATTTCGGGATCGGGCACGCTTTCCAGCCAGGTCATGATCTGGCTCGGCGGCACCGTGCTGACGCTATTCACCACACCGCTCCTGGATGGGCGCGTGGCAGGGATTGCATTTCGGCCAAGACATAGCTGAGCGCCTCGGTATGGCGTCCCTGACGGCCGCCCTGATAGGCTGCGTGCCCCGCGTCTGCTTCGCCGGGTATCGTCAGCGTCGCCTCGTCCAGTACCTCACGCACATGCGCCAGCCACGGTTCACGCAAGGCAGCCAATTCACCGGCCACGCCCCGTGCCACCATATCCTGATCGACGGCATCATCGACAAACAGCTCACCGGTATAACGCCATGCGTCGTCAATCGCCTCCTGCATCTTGGCATGACTGACATCGGATCCATCGCCCAGGCGCACCACCAGATCAGACGAACGACGCACGTGATAAGTCACCTCTTTCAGCGACTTCTCGGCGATCGCCGCCACACGCTCATCGCTGGACTGCGTCAAACGCTGCAGCAAGAAGTAATGCCACACGTCAAAAAAGAATTGCCGCGCCAGCGTGTCGCCATAGTGACCATTAGGCCGCTCGACCAGAATCAGGTTACGAAACTCATGTGCATGACGCAGATACGCCAATGCGTCCTCGTCGCGTCCCGCGCCTTCGACCTCCCCGGCCAGTGTCAACCACATGCGTGCCTGACCCAGCAAATCCAGCGCAGTATTGGTCAGCGCCAGATCTTCCTCCAGTGCCGGGCCGTGGCCACACCATTGCGACAGACGCTGCGACAGAATCAGCGTGCTATCGCCCAAGCGCAACAGGTACTCGAATAACGACTTATCCATATCCGTGCCCCGTCACATGTGCTTGATTTCGTCAGGCATCGGAAAAAACGTGGGATGCCGATAGACCTTGTTATTAGCCGGATCGAACAACGGCTCTTTATCGGCCGGGCTGCTCGCCACAATGTCCGCTGCGCGCACCACCCAGATACTCAATCCTTCGTTGCGCCGGGTATAAACATCGCGCGCATGATTAATGGCCATTTCGGCATCCGGGGCATGCAAGCTGCCCACATGTTTATGCGCTAGACCATGCTGACTGCGGATGAAGACTTCCCACAACGGCCATTCCTTGCTCATGATGCATACCCTTCAGTATCGGACGACGAGCGCCATCCAGAAAAATTCGCGTCGCGCGTTCGGCTTGACGTACGCCTACGCCGCCTTGCGCTGCGCCCGCTTCTCGGCATATGCCACCAGGCCCTCACGCACCCAGGCCCCTGCTTCGTGTGCTTGCTGACGCGCCGCGAGACGCTCGCGATTGCAGGGCCCATTGCCCTTGATCACCGCATAAAACTCAGACCAGTCAATCTCGCCAAAGTCATAATGACCGCGTTCCGCGTTCCACTTCAGATCGGGATCGGGCACCGTCAGACCCAGATACTCGGCCTGGGGCACCGTCTGATCCACCATCTTCTGGCGCAATTCATCATTCGAAAACAGTTTGATTTTCCAGGCCATCGATTGGGCACTATTAGGCGACTCGGCGTCCGAGGGCCCAAACATCATCAACGCCGGCCACCACCAGCGATTGAGCGCATCCTGACACATCGCCTTTTGCTCGGGCGTGCCATGCAGACACATCTGCATCAGCAGGTCATAGCCCTGCCGCTGATGAAAGGACTCCTCTTTACAGACACGCACCATCGCGCGCGCATAAGGACCATACGAACAGCGGCACAAAGGAATCTGGTTGATGATGGCGGACCCATCCACCAGCCAGCCGACCATGCCGATATCCGCCCACGACAATGTGGGGTAATTGAAAATGCTCGAATACTTTGCGCGCCCCGTCAGCAGCTCGTCGACCAACTCATCGCGCGATACGCCCAGCGTCTCGGCAGCGCTATACAGATACAGACCATGCCCCGCCTCGTCCTGCACCTTGGCCAACAAAATGGCCTTGCGCTTGAGCGAGGGCGCGCGAGTGATCCAGTTTCCCTCAGGCAGCATACCCACGATCTCGGAATGCGCATGCTGAGAAATCTGCCGGATCAGCGTCTTGCGATACGCCTCGGGCATCCAGTCTTGCGGCTCGATTCGTACACCGTCGTCCACGCGACGCTGAAAAGCCTGCTCGGGACCGGAGAGCTGATCCGTGCTGCGGACCTGTTTGATACCGGTTTCGACTAGCTGCGCATACATATTCGTCTCCTGAACGGTCGCAACATGGCCCCAAAAAGCACCCACGCCGGTCGTTTGTTTGACTTGGCTTAAGACGATTATTTAATACAGAAAATTAATTGTCAAAAGTATTTTTGTATCATATCAGAAATGTGTATCATGTCGGGAATTCTGATATCCGGCCTGAATTTCGATGGCGTCCCCCCCTTTTTCACTGGGCCACTACGTTGCCCAATTACTCAAAGACGACCCACCCCGCGCCAAATCGCTGTGCGTCAGTCTCCTGGGCGACGCCCTCGCCTGCCATGGCGGCGCGATCTGGCTAGGCGGCATCATTGAATTGCTGGAGCCCTTGGGTATCAACGAGCGGCTCCTGCGCACTAGCGTCTTCCGCCTTGTCGCCCAAGGCTGGCTCCAGGCCGAACGCCACGGACGACGCAGCCTGTACCAACTCTCGGAACAAGGCCTGCGACGCACCGCGCATGCCTCGCAACGTATTTACGATGGCCCGGCGGCCGACTGGAACGGCGACTGGACACTCGTCGCTCTGCCCCGTCTGGGCAACAACGGCCTGACCGAACGCACCGAGTTGCGCCGCGAACTAGAGTGGGAAGGCTTCGCCATGATCGCGCCCGGCCTGTTCGCCCACCCACAAGCCGACGCCCACACCGCCCACGAAATCCTCGAAAAGCTCGGCATTCCCGACAAAGTCCTGGTCCTCTGCGGCCGCGACCTGGCGGGCGCGGGCGGCCTACCCATCGCGAGCCTGGCCCCCCAATGCTGGAATCTAGACACCCTGGCCGCGCAATACCATCACTTTTCCAGCCAACTCTCCCCCCTGGACAAACTGCTGGACCACCCTGCCGCCCCCGCCGACGCCTTCGCCGCCCGCATGCTCCTGCTACACACCTGGCGCCGCATCGTCCTGCACGACCCGCAGCTCCCCGTGCCCATGCTGCCCGAGCACTGGCCGGGCCACGCCGCACGCGAGCTCTGCGGCAAGATCTACTGGAAATTGTTCGACGCATCAGAACAGCATCTAAATGCCATCGCAGGCAAAGACAACGATCGCTACACGCCGCTTTCTAAACAGGTCTATGCGCGATTCGGGGGGCGTCCGGCTTAGTCGTTGCAGTACTTGCTGATGCGGGGGGTCTCTCTATTGAGACGTCCCTGTCCGGTGCCATGGCCACGGTGGCCTGTTTGAGGATCGGGCAGTCCCGCGCAGCGGGACCGAGGC
>NZ_CBCSFP010000014.1:0-57654 GCF_965138755.1 Bordetella tumulicola
GACCGAGGCCCCTGGTTGGGCCGAGCCGAGGCGATAAGGCCGGCGCCGCCACTGGACAGCCCAGCCAAGCGAACGCAAGAATGCGCAGGCGCTTAAGCGGACATCCAGCGGTGCCAGCCTGCTTTGCGCAGGTCGCACGCGGGGCAAGTACCGCAGCCGTGGCCCCAGTCGTGACGCGTGCCGCGCTCGCCTAAATAGCAGGTGTGGCTGTGGTCGATCACGATGTCGACTAGCGGCTGGCCGCCCAGTTGATTGGCTAATTCCCATGTGTCGGCTTTGTCTAGCCACATCAAGGGGGTTTCGATGGTGACGCGGGACCCCAGGCCCAGGCTCAACGTGACTTGCTGTGCTTTGATGGTGTCATCCCGACAGTCTGGGTAGCCCGAAAAATCGGTTTCGCACATGCCGCCCACCATTACGTCCAGTTGACGGCGATAGCCCAGGGCCGCGGCCAGGGTCAGGAAAAGCAGATTGCGGCCCGGCACGAAGGTGTTGGGCAAGCCGTTTTCTTGCATTTCGATGGCGCGATCGCTGGTCATGGCGGTGTCGCCGACTTGTCCCAGCACCTTCAAATCCAACAAGTGATCTTCGCCCAGTCGCTGGGCCCAATCGGGGAATTGAGCTCGCAGTTCGCGCAAGACATTCAGGCGCGCATCCAGTTCGATGCGATGACGTTGTCCATAGTCGAACGCCACCGTCTCGACGTGCGCGTAACGGCTTAGCGCCCAGGCCAGGCAGGTGGTGGAGTCTTGGCCGCCAGAGAACAGGACTAACGCGCGTCGTTGATGATTTTGCATAACCGCTTTCAAACTCATTTCCGGGCAAAACGCCCTGGAGAAACTGTACCTCAAGGTCGCAGACTACACAGCGTCGCACCGCCTGCAGGCCCACGAAATAACAGGCACGACACCAACCGCAAATATCCCATTTTTATTTCAGGGGTATTTGCCCGTATGCGTGCGTAAAATAACTCGCGTTACCCGCCCGGTTGTTTTTAGCGATTGCCCTAGTTTCCTGCCCACCCTCTAGATCGACGGATCCCTACGCCTATGAAAGCCATCCGCCCGCAGTCTGATACTGCCGAACCCTTGCGTCACGATATCCGGCTGCTGGGACGATTATTAGGCGACGTGATTCAGGCCTGTGAGGGTGAGCGGGTGTTCGATACGATCGAAACGCTGCGTCGTACGGCGGTACGTTTTCGGCGTGAGGGAAATAAGGCCGACGGCAAATTGTTGGAGCAACGCGTCAAACGATTGCGCGGTAATGACCCGAACTCGGTCGCGCGGGCGTTTAGTTATTTTCTGCATCTGTCGAATATCGCCGAAGACCGCGATCAGAATCGCGCCCAGCGCGCACATGCCCTGACCGATGACACGCCGACGCGTGGCAGTCTGCGCGAAGCCATTGCGTTGCTCGAAGCTCAGGGGGTTGGACGCGCCCGCATCCGTCGGTTGCTGGATGAGGCCTGCGTCATGCCTGTGCTCACGGCGCACCCGACAGAGGTCCAGCGCAAGAGCACGTTGGATGTGCACCGTGAAATCGCAACGGTATTGCAGCAACGCGAGGGGCCTTTGACGGTGCAAGAGATCGCCGACCTGGACCTGACGCTGCTCGGCCGTATCGCCACGCTGTGGCAAACGCGCATGCTGCGCTATACGCGTCTGACCGTCGCCGACGAAATCGAGAACGCGCTGTCGTACTACCGCAGCACGTTTCTGAATGTCATCCCGCGCGTGTATTCGGATCTGTCGCGTCTCTTGACGCGGGCGCCCGTCAAGCCCTTTGCCGCGCCGCCAGCGCCGCTCTCGCCATTTCTGCGCATGGGCAGTTGGATAGGCGGAGACCGCGATGGTAATCCGAATGTCGATGCCGACACGCTGGAGCTCGCCTTGCTGCGCCAGGCCACGGTCCTGTTCGAGCACTATCTGCAAGAGATCCATGCGCTAGGCGCGGAGCTCTCGATCACGACGCTGTTGATCGATGCCGACTCCCCACTACAGGCCCTGGCTGATGCGGGCGGTGACGATTCCGCCCATCGACGCGATGAGCCCTATCGCCGTGCGCTAGTCGGCGTGTATGCACGTCTGGCGGCGACCGCACAACAACTGACCGGCCGGGATCTGGCCCGCCGTGTCACGCATCCGGCGCCCGCCTATACGTCGCCACACGAACTGGCAGAGGACCTGGCCGTGGTCGCCGCGTCGCTCTCGGCAAACCATGGCGCTCCCATCGCCAGGCTGCACTTGAGCGGGCTGCAGCAGGCCGTTGAAGTCTTCGGTTTTCACTTGGCCACCCTCGACTTGCGACAAAGCTCGGATGTTCATGAGCGCGTGCTGACCGAGTTGTTCACGCGGGCCGGCACGCTCTTGAACGGCAAGCCGGTGGACTATAGTCAGCTCGACGAAGAAGCACGTGTCGCCTTGTTGCGGTCAGAACTGGCGCAGGCCAGACCGCTAGCATCGCCCTGGATTACGTATAGCGATGAAACGACGCGCGAATTGGCGGTATTGCGTGCGGCGGCTGCGGGCCGCGCCCGCTACGGCAAGAGATCCGTGCAACAGACGATTGTGTCACACACCGAAACCTTGAGCGATTTGCTCGAAGTCCTGGTGCTGCAAAAGGAAAGCGGGTTGACGACTGTCGCGGGCCAAGCCATTGAGCCTCAGGATGGACTCATGGTAGTGCCACTGTTTGAAACGATCCCCGATTTGGAGCGCGGCTCGGAAATCATGGCGGCCTGGCTGGATCTGCCTGAGGTGCGTGAGCGCGTGAAACACGCGCAAAACGATACCCAGGAAGTCATGCTGGGATATTCGGACAGCAACAAAGACGGCGGTTTCCTGACGTCGAACTGGGCGCTCTATCAGGCCGAACGCGCATTGGTCGATGTGTTCAGTGCACGCGGCGTGCGATTGCGTTTGTTTCATGGACGCGGCGGTTCGGTCGGACGTGGCGGAGGCTCCAGTTTTGAAGCCATCCTCGCGCAACCCCCTGGCACCGTGGCCGGACAATTGCGCCTGACTGAGCAGGGCGAGGTCATTCAGAGCAAATACAAGGATGCCGAGGTTGGCCGTTGGCATTTGGAATTGCTCGTCGCAGCGACCCTCGAGTCCAGTTTGACACCTCGGGCGGCGGCCACCAGTGCCGAAGACGCGCACATGGCTCACTACGGCCCTGTGATGTCCTTCATGTCGGACACTGCGCAGCGCAGTTACCGCGGACTGGTCTACGACACACCAGGTTTTGCGGAGTACTTCTTTGCGACGACACCCATTACGGAAATTGCGGGGCTCAATATCGGCTCGCGTCCGGCATCGCGCAAACAAGGCCAGGACATTGGCGAGCTGCGCGCGATTCCGTGGGGATTCTCATGGGCGCAATGCCGGCTGATGCTGACAGGCTGGTACGGCGTGGGCTCGGCCATTGAATCCTATCTCGAGACGGGCGCGACAGGCACCCCTCGCGCGCGGCGCGCCCGTTTGGCGCAATTACGAGAGATGGCGCGTGAATGGCCGGCGTTTCGTACGCTGCTGTCCAACATGGAAATGGTGCTTGCAAAATCGGATCTAGCCATCGCGGCGCGCTACGCGCAACTGCTGCCCGCCCGCGCACTGCGCGACCGTATTTTCAGCCAGATCAGCGCCGAGCATGGCCGCACGGTCGCCATGCTTCGCCTGCTGACGCAACGAGAACTGCTGGCCGACAATCCGGTGCTACAAGCCTCGCTGCGCGAACGCTTCGCTTATATCGATCCGCTGAATTATCTACAGATCGATCTTATTCGCCGCTATCGGGCCGCCCAGCAAGACGGCACCACCGAGCCCGACAAACGTGTGCGCAGCGCCATTCACCTGACCATTAACGGCATCGCGGCGGGATTGAGGAACTCGGGTTAAGGGTGACGCGGCAGATCAGGCTTCGCAATCTGAAGCACCTGATCTGCAGGTTGCACACTTATGGCTGAACGGCGATTTCCAACGCACGCTCGAGTGACATCCGAATCATCTCGCCATGCCCGTATTGCGGGAAGGACTCGTACGTGGCGTCGCCACCGGCCTGACGCAACGCTGCTGCCATCTCGCCAAGGATAGCGCGTGGATTCGCCGTCCGAGCCTGATTCAATGACGCGCTGCGGCCCGGTGGCATCGGTCGATTGGGATCTCGTGGCTTGGTGCCCACGAGAATGGCAATGCGCTTGCCCGCCACCTTGTCCACGGCAAAAGCCTGCCACTCCTTGACGAGCATGCCGTCATTCCACCAAGCGGAGGGGTCTCCCACGATATAGCGGGCGAAGGCATCCGGTTGCGTAAACAGAGTGTGCAGCGTAAACAGGCCGCCATAGGAGTGCCCCCACAAGTACGCCTTGCCGGGATTCACCTTGGCGCGCGACTGCACCAGCGGCTTGACGGTCGACGTGATGTAGTCTAAAAAAATATCGGCCCCNCCCTCTTCCCGCCCTCGCCCGTCCTGAGCGGGCACGCGTTGCCCGTTTTGGTAGATGGGAAGGGTGTAATCGAATGCGCGAGACACCACATCATTGCGCGTCGGTACGTCATAGCCGATCGCGACCAGCACCGGCGGATTGCTCCGCGACAATGCGGCCAGATCCTCGTCTTTGAGCGTCGCCATCGCGGCATTGCCGTCCAGCATGTACAGCACGGAGTAGCCGTCGGCCGGCGCGGGTGCGCGCGGAATCGAAATTTCAATGCGATAGCGACGTTTGCCGTCCGCCGAGTCGATCTGATGCCGTTCGAATCGATACCACTGCGACGGATGATCAGCGATCGTCTCGCCGACGCGTTGCATGCCCGGCATTTGCCCGGGTGCGGGTATCTGCGCGAGAGAGTAGGTCGATCCCAATAGGCCGCACAAAGACAGCATCGACAATTTCATAGACAAGGCGAATCTCAACGTCGTTCCAGCTAACAGTGATTTGGGGATTACGGACGCGGGCAGCACTCGCTATTGGGGGAAACCGCGTCGGATGGCACTGTGAACAGCAAGTGGATCCGCTACCGTAAATGAGAATAAGTTCGAATTCTAGCTGATGGAACACCACGCCCTATCCGCATCTTGATCCTGCCTCCACGCTAAACATTGACCGCTATCACGGCGCGGAGCCATTGGCGTACGCCCAAATTTCTTAGTACTATCCCTTTTATAAATTCTAGATACGCACAAATGTTCGTATTTAGAACAAATAATTCCTGGCACGCACCCGGACGGTACTAGGATGAGACGTGCTTCGACGCGCCCATCACCGAGCGCGGCCTCTCGGAGCCTTTCAACATGGATTTTCCTATCCAGAGCTTGGCCGTCATCGGCGCGGGCGCCATGGGTAGCGGCATTGCCGCCCTATTTGCAGCAAAAAATATCGAGGTCGTCTTGATCGACCCGATGCCCGGCGCGCTAGAGCGCGCCAGCAGTGTCATCGATCGGCAACTGGGGGGATATGCCCCTGATACCCTCGCCGACACGCGGCGCCGCATTCGCATGGATCCCGGCCTCGAGGCCGCCTCGTCCTGCGATTTGGTCATCGAGGCCATTCCCGAAAAGCTGGAACTCAAGCGAGAAACCTTTGCCCGCCTCGATACCCTGTGCCGGCCGAAGACGATTTTCGCGACCAACACCTCGGGTTTATCCATCAATGCGATCGCCCAGTCCGTAATCCGACGCGATCGTTTTGTGGGCACGCATTTTTTTACGCCCGCCGACGTCATTCCGCTCGTGGAGGTCGTGCGCAATGACGACACCTCTGCCGCCACGGTTGAACGCGTCATGGCCGCCTTGCGATTGGTGGGCAAGCGACCCGTGCTGGTCAATCGCGATATTCCAGGCTTTATTGCCAACCGCATCCAGCACGCCCTGGCGCGCGAAGCCATCTCGTTATTGGAACAAGGTATTGCCAGCGCCGAAGACATCGACGAAGTCGTGAAGTGGAGCCTGGGCATCCGCCTCGCCTTGTCCGGGCCGCTAGAACAACGCGATATGAACGGCATCGACGTACACCACGCTATTGCGACCTATCTCTACGCCGACCTGGAAAACCGCACGACGCCCTCGGCATTGCTGAGTGAAAAAGTCGCCACCGGTCAATTAGGCGCGAAGAGCGGACAAGGCTTCTATACCTGGCCCCCAGAGCACCGCGAGCAGGTCTTGGCCGAAAAGAGCGCGGCCCTGGGCGAATTAGTCGCTTGGCTCAATAAATGGCAAACCTGACGAAGGCGTTGCCGTCTTGCCGATTGATCTCATTCGAGTAAGGCGCCGCGCTCCAACGCCTGCGCTCCTCATCAATCCCCCCTTTTACATGTATTGCAAAGCAAGTTGGAGACTTCATGAATAAGTTAACGTCGTTCTTTACGGAGCTGATGCGTAAGTATCTGCCCGACCCATTCGTGTTCGCCATTGCACTAACACTATTAACGGTGCTGATGGCAATGGGCATCGAGGGACAAGGACTGGGCGAGATCACCAGAGAATGGGGCAAGGGCTTTTGGAGCTTGCTGGCCTTTACGACCCAGATGGCCGTGATTCTGGCGATGGGCTACGTGCTGGCCACGGCGCCATTGACTGACCGCCTGCTCGACCGTATCGTCAGCCACGTACATCAACCTCGCACGGCCATCATCGTAGCCACGCTGGTGGGCGGTGTCGGCAGTTATCTGAACTGGGGTTTCGGCCTGGTCATTGGTGGCATCGTCGCCAAAAAACTGGCGCTCAAAGTCAAAGGCGTGCACTACCCGCTGATCATTGCCGCTGCCTATAGCGGCTTTACCATGTACGGTCTGGGCCTGTCGGCCAGCATCCCAGTGCTGATCGCTACCCCCGGGCACCCCATGGCCGACGTGATGGGCACGATACCGTTGTCGGAAACGATCTTTTCAGTGCCCATGCTGATCACCAGCTTGGTCATCATCATCACCCTGCCGCTGCTCAACGCCTGGCTACACCCGCGCGCGGGTGACAAAGTCACCGAGGTCGATCCCGATATCGACAAATCGACCGAAGCCCCGGTCAGTGGCGATCTGATGGAACAAAACACCATTGCATCAAAGCTGAATAACAGCCGCATTCTGAGCCTGTTGATCGGCCTGCTGGGCATGGCCTATGTTGCGTTTCACTTCGTCGACGGCGGCACGCTGGATCTGAACCTGATCAATTTCTTCATTCTGTTTCTGGGCATCCTGCTGCTGCGCACCCCCGCAGCCTACGTGGCCAAACTGAATGACGGCATCAAGACCATCTCCGGCATCATTCTGCAATACCCGTTCTACGCCGGCATCATGGCCATCATGGCGGGCTCCGGCCTTGTGAATACCATCTCGCACGTCTTTGTCGATGTGGCCACACCGGGCACGCTGCCTTTCTGGGGCCTGATCAGTTCGTTCTTTATCAACTTCTTCGCGCCCTCGGGTGGCGGGCACTGGGTGATCCAAGGACCCTTCATGATTGATGCAGCCAAAGAAATTGGCAGCTCGATCAGCCAGACCTCGATGTCCGTCATGCTGGGCAACGCATGGAACGACTTGGTCCAGCCGTTCTGGATACTGCCGGCACTGGCACTATCGAAATTGAAGCTGCGTGATGTCATGAGCTACACCGTCATCATGATGGTCTGGGTGGGCATCATCCACATCTGCGCCGTGCTGGCTTGGGGCATCCTGACCCACTAACCTGCGACCCGAGGTATTCATTATGAAACCCAACGCTTATCTCGTGACGGGCGGTAGCGCCGGCATCGGCGCCGCGATTGTGCGCGCCCTGCTCGAGGCGGGGCATCGCGTGGTCAACATCGACTATCGCCTGCCCGACAATGCGCCCGAAGGGCTCGTGTCAATCCAGGCGGATTTGACTAACGAGGCGCAAACAGTGGCCGCCGCGGCGCAAGCCACGCGCGATCACACCATTATCGGCCTGGTTAACAACGCGGGTGCCACCCGTCCGGGCACAGCCGATACCGCCACACTGGCCGACCTGGACTATGTCGTCGCCCTGCATTTGCGCACCACGATGATCCTGGTGCAAGCCGTGTTGCCGGCGATGCGCGAAGCGGGCTTTGGCCGCATCGTCAATATGTCTTCCCGCGCCGCACTGGGCAAGCCCGATCGCGTGGTCTACTCAGCCACCAAAGCCGGACTAGTGGGCCTGACCCGCACGCTGGCCATGGAACTGGGCGGCGATGGCATCACGGTCAATGCCATCGGCCCCGGCCCTATTGCCACCGACCTGTTTCGCAATAGCAACCCCGATGGCGCACCGCAAACGCAGCGCATCATTAACAGCATTGTGGTCAAGCGCTTGGGTACGCCCGAAGATGTCGCGCGTGCCGCGATGTTTTTCTTGTCGCCGGACAATGGTTTTGTGACGGGACAGATGCTGTATGTGTGCGGCGGCACCACGCTGGGCGTGGCACCAATCTAAATGCGTCACTACGTCACGCCTGCACCTGCGCGCCGCTCTTTAGCGGCGCCGCAGTGCTTGGTTGATGTGCTCGGCCGCGTCGCGCAATGGCGGCAAGAAGGCTTGCAGCATCGCCTCGCGCGAATAGCGACTCGCGTGTCCGCTGACGTTCATCGCCCCGATCACTCGCCCGGTTCGATCGATGATGGGCACCGCCAGCGACTGCAACCCGAGCTCCAGTTCTTGCACCACGCAGGCATATCCATCGGCGCGTACCTGGGCCAACAGGCGTTTCAGATCAGGCATGTCCGTCACCGTGTGTGGGGTCAGCTTGCGGATATCACTGGCCGCCAACACGCGATCTTGTTCGTCGGCCGGCAAGCCCGCCAGCAACACCCGCCCCATAGATGTCACCCACGCAGGCAGACGACTGCCGACCGACAGATTGATGCTCATGACCTTATGCGTGGACAGACGCAGGATGTACACGATATCCGTGCCATCCAGTACGGAGACCGAACACGACTCCCGCGTGGCTTCGGCCACCGTCTCCATATAGGGCAACACCAAATCCCACAACGGCGTGGCCGACAGGTACGCATAGCCCAACTCCAGGATTCGCGGCGTCAAGGAAAACTGGCGGCCCTCGACCGTCACATAACCCAGATGCTCCAGGGTCAACAAAATGCGCCGCGCGCCCGCGCGGGTCAACTCGCAAACGGTCGCGACCTCCGACAACGTCATCTGCGGGCGTTGCGGGCCAAAAGCCCGGATAACAGACAGCCCACGTGCGAACGACTGTACATAGGTATCACTGGGTTGCTGTGTGTTTTCCATATCTGTAACCATGTTCGCGCAAGCCCGAAACCGCCGGGGGTGGCACGTGGCGTATCCACCTTGACACTCCCCGGCCACCATGAAACGATGTTCTTCAAATGAACGAAAGTTCTAATTAAGAACAAATTATGACACGCCCTTTTTATTGCGGACTCCCATGATCTCAAAGCTCGTTGCAAATGCTACGGCCGCCCTGGCGGACGTGCCCGACGGCGCCACCGTCATGATTGGCGGCTTCGGCACCGCCGGCCAGCCCATGGAACTGATCGACGCCCTGCTGGAACAAGGCGCCAAAGATCTCACCATCATCAACAACAACGCCGGTAACGGCACGACAGGTCTGGCCGCATTGCTGGCGGCCGGTCGGGTGCGCAAAGTCATCTGCTCGTTCCCGCGTCAATCCGACTCGCAGGTCTTTGACGGCCTGTACCGCAGCGGCCAGTTGGAACTCGAACTGGTGCCTCAGGGCAACCTTGCCGAGCGCATTCGCGCCGCAGGCGCGGGGATCGGCGCATTCTTCACGCCCACGAGCTATGGCACGCCGCTGGCAGACGGCAAGGAAACCCGTGAAATCAACGGCCGCCACTACGTACTGGAATATCCCCTGCACGCCGACTACGCGCTGATCAAAGCCGATCGCGGTGACCGCTGGGGAAATCTGGTCTATCGGAAAACCGCACGCAATTTTGGTCCCATCATGGCCAGCGCCGCGCGTGTCGCCGTCGCCCAAGTTCGTGAAATCGTCGAGCTCGGCGAACTCGACCCCGAAACCGTCGTCACCCCCGGCATCTTTGTTCAACGCGTCGTGCAAATCGCCCCGGCCGCCAAGGAGCAGCAATGAGCACCAAACTGACCCGCGACCAGATCGCCGCCCGCGTCGCACAAGACATCCCTGAAGGCGCCTACGTCAACCTCGGCATCGGCCTGCCCACGTTGGTCGCCAACCACTTGCCCGCTGACCGTGAAGTCATCCTGCATACCGAAAACGGCATGCTGGGCATGGGCCCCGCCCCCGCTAAAGGCGAAGAAGACTACGACCTGATCAATGCCGGCAAGCAGCCCGTGACCGAGTTGCCCGGTTGCGCATTTTTTCATCACGCCGATTCGTTTGCCATGATGCGCGGCGGCCATCTGGACATCTGCGTGCTGGGCGCCTTCCAGGTCTCGCAGCACGGTGATCTGGCCAACTGGCACACCGGTGCCCCTGACGCCATCCCCGCGGTAGGCGGGGCCATGGACTTGGCGATTGGCGCCAAAGACGTCTTTGTGATGATGGAACTGCTCACCCGCGAAGGCCAAAGCAAGCTGGTCGCCGAATGCACTTACCCGCTGACCGGCATGCGCTGCGTCTCGCGGGTCTACACCGATGTAGCGGTCTTTGATATCCGTGGCGGCGACGTCACCGTCATCGACTTGTTCGGCGACATCACTGCCGACGAGTTACTGCGCCTGACCGGCCTGCCCCTGAAGTTTGCCAACTAAGCGCGCAAACGATCCCGACAAACGACTCTGACTGGAGATCTCCATGCTATTCATGGTCCAAATGCAAGTAAATCTGCCCGTCGACATGCCCGCTGAGCGCGCCGACAAACTCAAAGCCGACGAAAAAGCCCTGGCGCAACAACTACAGCGCGACGGCAAATGGCCGCACCTGTGGCGCGTGGCGGGCCGCTATGCCAACGTCAGCATCTTCGACGTGGACAATAACGACGAACTGCATCAATTGCTGTCCTCGCTGCCGCTGTTCCCGTACATGGATGTTCAGGTCACCGCGCTGGCGCGCCATCCTTCGGCCATCTAAGTCCCTCGACCTGGGAGCCTCATATGCCCTACATCATCGAAACCTTCGACAGGCCCGGCCACCAAGCCCTGCGTCAACTACATCGCGCTGCCCATCTAGACTATTTGGACGCCAACAAACAGTTGCTACTGGCCTGCGGCGCCAAACTGCAAGACGATGGTCAGGATGCGGGTGGTGGACTCTACGTGGTGGACCTCGATACCCGCGAGCAAGCCGAGGCGTTCATCGCCGCAGACCCATTCGCCAAAGCGGATCTGTTCGAACGCATCACCATCACACGCTGGCGCAAAGCCTACGTCGGCGGCGAACTGTTTCTGTAGTCAGGACACATTGCCTGCCCTCTCCCCGCCCAGATCACCCATCGGAAACAGGATTTTTTATGTCTTACGCTGATCTCAGCCAAGTTCGCCTGTACTACGTCATCGACGGTCCGGCCGATGCGCCCGCACTGGTACTGTCCAACTCGCTCGGCACGTGCTCCGACATGTGGGCACGCCAAATTCCCACGCTATCGCAACACTTTCGCGTGGTGCGCTACGACACCCGCGGCCATGGCAAATCGTCGGTCCCCACCGGCGACTACACCTTCTCGCAACTGGCAGGCGATGTCGCCGAACTGCTCGACCACCTGAACATCGACCAAGCCAGCTTCTGCGGCCTATCCATGGGCGGTCCCACCGGTCTGCAACTGGCGCTTGATCACCCGCAACGTGTGCGCAAGCTGGTGTTATCCAACACGGCGGCTCGCGTCGGCAGCGTCGAAGGCTGGTCATCCCGTATAGCCGCCGTCACCGAAAACGGCCTGGAGAACATGGCCAGCGGCCTGGTCGAGCGTTGGCTGTCGCCCGCCTACCGCGCCGCCGAGCCGGGCCTGACACAGGTGCTGGTCGACATGCTGCGCCGTACCTCGAACGAGGGCTATAACGGCAACTGTGCCGCGCTGCGCGACGCTGATCTGCGCGGCAAACTCGCCGACATCAAGGTCCCCACACTGGTGATCTCCGGATCGCAAGACCCTGCCGCCACACCGCAAGACGGTCAAGCCCTGGCTGCCGGCATTGCCGGTGCCCGCTACATCGAGCTCGACACCTCGCATATCGCCAATTGGGAACAACCGGACGCCTATACCCGCGCGCTCGTCGACTTTCTCACGGCCTGACCCGTCGGCGCCGGCCTACACGACACGGGATGCGGCGCCTATCCGGCCTTTGCGACGTGCGTTGACAGTAGCCTCTCGCCGCCATGCTCCTTGAGCGCGGCACCCAGTGCGCTTTCGTAGTCGGGCTGTGCACTATCAAGACGCTTGCGTCCCTGTTCGGTCAGCACCGTATACACCCCGCGCTTGTCATCCGGACACAGGTCGCGGATGGTCAGTCCGGCACGCACCAGGCGCTCGACCATCCGCGACACCGAACTTTGGTTCAAACGCAGATGCGAGGCCAGCTCCTGCATACGCAGCTCGGAATCCGGAGAACGCGCCAACACTTCTAGCGCGCGATACTCCGACAGGCCAAGCCCGTGCTGTGCTTGCAGTACCTTACCTAGATCGGCCTCGACGTTGGCGACGATTTGGATCAGATCAAGCCACGGACCGCTTTTCTTTGTCATAGCCGACTCCCACTTCTCTTGCGTAATGAACAGCGCATTTTTACATATGTATGCCCATACAAGTAAAAAGCGAAACCAACTCAGGAGAAACGCCACATCCAAGCCCGTCGCGGCTCAACCAAGCACGTGACCCTCGTTGAGTTGACCCTTCGCGCTATCGGCGAGCTTCAGCCAGACAACTCCCGCGATGATGACCCCCAGCCAGAATGTCTGGGTCATTGTGAGCGGCTGATCGAGCAGGACACTACCCAACGCCGCTGCACCGACCGAACCAATGCCTGCCCAAACGGCGTAGCCAATACCCACATCGATCGTTCGCAGCGCAACGCTAAGGGCATATAACGTCAGCAAGAAAAACACCACGGCCGAAACTGACCAACCCAGCACCGTGAACGCCTTGCTGCCCGCGACGCTCAATGCATAGCCAATCTCGAATGCACTAGCCAGCAGCAACATCGTCCACGCCCGTCCGTTGTGCCGGTTCATTCCGTCTGTCGTCGTCATGTCTGTTTCCTTTTAGAGATTCAATAGAAGTTGAATAAAGTGCGAACCTGCCTGCACCGTCACGCCGCACCGCTAAGCCGCAGGCCCACGACGCCCCCGATCACGAGCGTGATCCCGATCAATTTCTTGACGTTCAGCCGCTGCCCGAAGAACAGCGCGCCCAGAACAACAATTCCCACACCCGCGACGGACGTCCAGATCGCGTAGCCCACGCCCACATCGAAAGTAAGCAATGCAAGGCTGAGGAAAAAAGTCGCGATACCGCCGCTGACCAGCGTCGCAACCGTCCACCCGATTTGGGTAAATCCCATCGCTTTGCCTGCCGAAATGGCGACCACGATCTCGAAAATCACGGCAACTCCCAGATATAGCCAATGCATGATTAAGTCCCTTAATTTATTTGCATGTGCATGCATATTAAATAGGAAAGAAATAGTTGTCAATTTATTTGTATGCGCATGCACATTGAAATCTCCGGAAAGAATTCCATGTACTGGATTTACTTAAGCCGCTGATGAAAATGCTATATCTAGTTTTTCCGCCCTCAGCGCGGCCCGATATTGGAGCCTTCGAAATGAAAAGAATCCTCGCCGCCCTGCTATTGGCGCTACCCATGATCGCCACGCCTGCGCTGGCGCAAAGCAGCCTGCCCCACGGTGTCTCGATCAACAATCTGGCTGCTACCCGTCAGGCTGATGGCGTGTGGGTCATTACCAGCGCCGTCTCCAACCACCGTGACCAACCCGTCAACGGGTTGTCCGTCACCTACGCGCTATATGACGCACAGGGCAATAAAATTGGTCAAGTCACAGATCAGCGCGCGTCTCCCCTGGCTCCTGGCGACACGTGGCAGGCACAAACCACCACCACGCAGGATTTTGTGCGCTTTAGCGCCAAGGACATCCGGGTTCAATAGTGGGCTCGACATTTTGTCGGCCACTTGTCAGGGGACTGTGAAAAAATAGCGACTTGCGCTCGCACCACAATAAGGATGTCCCCCATGTTCCCCAAACGACTTTCTGACGGCTACCAGGCTTTTCTGGATGGCCGCTTTCATAACGAACGCAAACGCTATGAACACTTGGCAGAGCTTGGCCAACACCCCCAAATCCTGTTGATTGGCTGTTGCGACTCCCGGGTATCGCCCGAGGTCATCTTCGACGCGGGTCCCGGAGAGATGTTCGTCATCCGTAACGTCGCCAATCTGGTCCCGCCGTACGAGGGCGAAGCCGAGTCCTCGTCGTACCACGGCACCAGCGCCGCCATCGAATTCGCCGTCAATGCGCTAAACGTCAAACATATCGTCGTGCTGGGGCATGCCTCGTGCGGTGGCGTTGCGGCCGTGTTCAACGACGCGAAACCGCTCACCAAGATCGACTTCATCGGAAAATGGATGTCGCAGATCACCCCGGTGGCGGATGCCCTGCCCCGCACGGGCGACCACGCCGTCGATATCAAGCAACTGGAATGGGCCGTGGTGGAACACAGCCTGAAAAACCTGATGACCTTCCCGTCCATCCGTCGTCGGGTCCACAAGGGTGACCTCGAACTCCACGGCACCTATTTCGGTGTCGCCACTGGCCTGTTGTTCCTGCTCGACCCCGAGACCGGGACTTTCGCCCCCTGCAAACCGCAAGAACCTGCCGCTGCCGACTGATCGATCACGGCGATCGACAGGCTCGCACCCGGCAATGCGGCGCTGCAGCGTGACACGGTGGTGAATTTCTGTATTCTGAATACAAAGACTCACCGAACTTCCTGTCATTCAGAACACTGCCCGCCGGCAGCGGCCTGACGGATGTCGGCGCGCGGCGCCGGAAGCAACAGCGCCAACTGCGGCCGGCCCCACTCCCGGAGACGACGATGCAACTTACCAAAGCGCAACGCGAACAATTCGACCGGGACGGGTATCTGTTCTTCCCCGCCCTGTTTTCCCCGCAGGAAATCGCCACGCTGACTGACGAAGTGCCACACTTGTACGCACAAGACCGGCCCGAAAACGTGCGCGAAAAGCAAGGCGGCGCGGTGCGCACCAACTTCGCGGCCCATTTGTACAGCGCGCCGTTCGCGCGTCTGGCCCGGCATCCCCGCATGGTGCTCCCCGTCGAGCAATTGTTCGGCGAATCCGTATACATGCACCAGTTCAAGATCAACGGCAAGAACGCGTTTGACGGCGACGTGTGGCAATGGCACCAGGACTACGGCACTTGGCTCAACGACGACCTGATGCCCACGCCACGGGCCATGAACGTGGCCATCTTCCTGGACGAGGTCAACGAGCACAACGGGCCGCTGATGTTCATTCCTGGCAGCCACCGTCTGGGCGTGCTCGAAGCGGGACACGACACAACGACCACGAGCTATCCGCTCTGGACAATCAACAACGACAACATCCGTACGATGGTGGAAAAAGCGGGAGGCCGCGATGGCGGCATCGTCGCGCCCAAGGGGCCAGTGGGCTCCATGCTGTTGTTCCACTCCTGCCTGGTGCATGCATCATCATCCAACCTCAGCCCCTGGAACCGCGTCAGCGTGTACCTGAGCCTGTGCGCGGTGTCGAACCACATCCGGCGCTTCAAACGTGTGGAATGGATCGCGCATCGGGACTTCAGCCCCATCGAATGCCTACCCGACGACTGCCTGCAACAGGACTACGTCGTGGACCTGCCATGGGAAAATGGCACGCCCCCCGAGGCGGCACGGACGTCGCTCGAGCGCCTCGAAGAGACCGCCTGATACCCCACCCGCGTTGCGGGTGCCTGATACACCCGCAACGCGGGCTAAAGCAGTGCGGCGTGGATCCACTCCATCATCACGTGCCGTGCCATTTCGGCGCGAGTGGGCGCGGGCATTTGCCGGGGGTGACATGCAAAGTCTTTGTCACGCCACCACCCCGCGAACACGGCCTCTTCGTGCTTCTATCCTTATTACCAGAATGACTTAGACAACCCAATATATCGGCTGTTACGGTTATGTACATAGAACCTGGCGACGCCAAACGGCGGCGTTTTTTTGCGTCTGTGGCATCTTTTGCCCGCCTTGTCGCCAGTGGTTCCTTCAGGCGCCTTCGAGCGCCCCCAATAGGCAACTTGCTATGTACGTGTACGACCCTGTCGATCAACAACTTGTAGAACAACGCGTTGCGCAGTTCACCGATCAGACGCAGCGCTTTCTGGACGGTCAACTGACCGAAGACGACTTCCGCACCCTGCGCCTGCAAAACGGTCTGTATATCCAGCGTCATGCGCCCATGCTGCGCATTGCCATCCCATACGGCCTGCTGGCGGCGCGACAACTGCGCACCCTGGCCCATATTGCCCGCACCTGGGATCGTGGCTACGGTCACTTCAGCACGCGCCAGAACATGCAATTCAACTGGCCCAGGCTCGAAGACGTGCCGACCATTCTGGCGGAGTTGGCCAAGGTGCAAATGCACTCCATCCAGACCAGCGGCAACTGCATACGCAACACGACCTCTGATCACTTTGCAGGCGTTGCTCCCGACGAATTGGTCAACCCGCTCGTCTGGTGCGAAATCATTCGCCAATGGTCCACCTTGCACCCGGAATTCGCCTTCCTGCCGCGTAAATTCAAAATCGCCGTCAGCGGCGCCGAAGAAGACCGCGCCGCCGTTGGCGTGCACGATGTCGGCCTGCAGGCTGTCGAGCAAGATGGCGAGTTGGGCTTTCGCGTGTGGGTCGGCGGCGGCCTGGGCCGTACCCCCATGGTCGGCCACCTGATCAACCCCTTTGTCCCATGGCAGCATCTGCTGACCTATCTGCAAGCCGTCCTGCGCGTCTACAACATGCATGGTCGGCGCGACAATAAATTCAAGGCGCGCATCAAAATCCTGGTCAAGGACCTGACGCCCGAGGTCTACGCACAGCAAGTCGACGAACAATGGCAGCTCATCAAAGACGGCCCCGACACACTCACGCAATCCCATGTTGATACCATCGCCAACCGCTTTACCTGGCCTGAATACGACGACGCCGTGGCGGGCGAGCCCGATCCCACCGAAATGCATGCCGCCGCGCATCCGGCGTTTGCCCGTTGGCTGCAGAAAAACGTACGGGCCCATAAGGTCCCGGGTTACACCGCGGTCACCCTGTCGCTCAAGCCCACGGGTGTGCCCCCCGGCGATATTACGGCCGACCAGATGGACGCCGTCGCCGATTTATCTGAGCGTTATGGCTTTGGCGAAGTCCGCGTCTCGCACGAGCAAAACCTCGTGCTGGCCGACGTGCGTCGCAGCCAGCTATTCGCGCTCTGGGAAGAACTCCGCGCGCTGAACATGGTCACGCCGAACATCGGCCTGCTGACCAACATCATCGCCTGCCCGGGCGGCGATTTCTGTTCCCTGGCCAATGCCGTCTCCATCCCCGTCGCCGAGGCCATTCAGCGCCGTTTCGACGATCTGGACTACTTGTTCGAGATCGGTGAACTGGATCTGAATATCTCCGGCTGCATCAATGCCTGTGGACACCATCACGTGGGCCACATCGGCATTCTGGGCGTCGATAAGAACGGCGAAGAGTGGTATCAGGTAACGTTGGGGGGGCGCCAAAATGGCGCCGCCAAGCCTCTGCTGGACCTGCAATCGACACGTGGCGGTGGCGCCGCCATTGGCCGCATCATCGGGCCATCCTTTGCACGAGCCCAAGTCGCCGATGTCGTCGATCGGCTCATCCAGACGTACCTGCGCCTGCGCGACAGCGACGTCGAACGCTTCATCGATGTCGTCGACCGCGTGGGTATCGCGCCCTTTAAAGAAGACGTTTATTCCGACCCCGCCGTCGCCAAATCCGCACCGGCCCCCACTCGCGAGGTGGCACATGCCTGAAACCAGCGTAACCTCAGCGGTGGACGACCACACTGCCCGCCTCATCCGTCACGGCCAACTGCAAGTGAACGATTGGCACGTCTTTGAGCCCGAGGCCGCCGGCGCCAAAGACGACGAAACGTCATCTGTGGCTGGCGCACCGCCGGTATTACCCGCGGATGAACCGGGCTGGATCGTGCCGCTGACCCTCTGGAGGGTGGCACAAGACGCGCTGCGCCAACGTCAGCATCCCGTCGCCGTCCTCTTGGCGTCCGACGCCAAGTTGCAAGACTTGGTCGGTACGGATGGCCGTGTCGACGCCACGGGCCTGGCATTCATCGCGATCGATTTCCCTATCTATACCGATGGGCGCGGCTATTCACTGGCGCAATTGCTACGCACTCGTCACCACTGGCAAGGTGAACTGCGCGCCCTCGGCGATGTCATGATCGACACCATCCACTATCAGGCGCGGGTGGGCTTTGACAGTTTTCTGGTCAAACCGGGCCACGACCCCGAAAAAGCGCTGGCGGCCTTTAAGACGTTTACGGTGCACTACCAACAAACGTACCCCAAGCCACCAGAACAACTGGCGGCCTAGCTCAGCGCGGCCTATCGGGCCTATCGGGTGTGCCTGCCACGCAATGCACACCCCATCATGCAGAATCTACGGACAGGGCGACAGCCTTAGGCCGTAGCGCCCGATCCATCCAGCAAAGACTTGAGCTCGCCGCTTTCGTTCATCTCATTCATGATGTCCGAACCGCCGATGAACTCGCCGCTGACGTAGAGCTGCGGAATAGTCGGCCAGTTGGAAAATTCCTTGATGCCCTGGCGGACTTCGTCGTCCTCGAGCACATTGACGGTGATCAGTTTCTTGACACCACAGCCCTTCAAAATCTGAATGGCACGCCCCGAAAATCCACATTGGGGAAACTGGGCCGTACCTTTCATGAACAACACCACAGGGTGCTGGGTCACGGTATCGCGGAGAAATTCTTGTACGTCGCTCATGGTGATCTCACAAACAGGAAAAGCAGTAATTAACGAATGAATCCATTATAGGGACCCGCCAGAAATCCGCTCGATTCCCGACAAATCACGCAAACTCGAAACTTGATTAAACCCGGCATCGTTGAACAACGCCCGCACCGCGGCCGCCTGATCCCAACCATGTTCCACCCATAGGGCACCGCCGGGCCGCAGTCTGTCGACCGCCCCCGCGACAACCACGGACAAGTCTCGCAGACCATCCGCGCCGTCGGTCAAGGCCCCGCGCGGCTCAAAGCGCAGATCACCCTGACCCAGATGTTCGTCATCACGGGCAATATACGGTGGATTGGACACGATCAGGTCATAGCGAGCCAGGGACGGCAGCGCGCCATACCAGCTACCCTGCGCAAAATCCACGCGTGCACCCAATCTCGACGCATTACGCACCGCCATCTGCAGCGCGGTCGCGCTGGCGTCCGTCGCGGTCACCGTGGCATTTGGCATCGCCAGCGCGATCGACACCGCGATCACGCCGCTGCCCGTGCCCAAGTCCAGTACCGCCGCCTCGGGATGCCTAGCAAGCCACGCCAACGCGGTCTCTACCAACAGCTCGGTATCGGGCCGGGGAATCAACACCTCGGGCGTCACCGCAAAATCACGCCCCATGAATTCGCGATGCCCCACCAAATACGCCATGGGTTCACCCGCCAATCGGCGCGTCACCAACACCTGAAATTGCTGCGCCTGCCAGGGCTCGATTGGATCCATATCATGCGCCAGCAACCAGGCGCGCGGCTTGTCCAGCACATGCTCTAGCAGCATACGCACCTCCAGACGCGGCAGGCGCGTGTCCCGCAAAAGGGTTTGCAGGATCGGATGACTCACGTTAAACCCCGTCTCCCAGCGCCGCCAACAACTCGGCCTGGTGTTCCGCAACCAAGGCCCCGGTTAGCTCTTCCATATCGCCTTCCATGATCTGCTGCAGCTTGTACAAGGTCAGGTTAATACGATGATCTGTCACCCGGCCTTGCGGAAAATTATAGGTACGAATGCGTTCCGAACGATCGCCCGAGCCCACCAGGCTTTTGCGTTCGGCGGCCTCTTTGCTTTGGCGCTCGCGGACTTCGCGGTCTTTCAGACGGGCGGCCAATACCTGCATGGCCTTGTCCTTGTTGCGGTGCTGTGAACGGTCGTCCTGGCACTCCACCACCAGCCCCGTCGGCAAGTGCGTAATACGCACCGCGGAATCTGTCTTGTTGATGTGCTGGCCACCCGCGCCACTGGCACGGAACGTATCAATACGCAGATCCGACGCGTTGATCACGATGTCGCTCATTTCGTCCGCCTCGGGCATCACCGCCACCGTACATGCCGACGTATGAATACGACCCTGCGCTTCGGTCGCCGGGACGCGTTGCACGCGATGCGCGCCCGACTCGAATTTCAGGCGCCCATAGGCCCCGTCACCATCGATACGGGCAATGACTTCCTTGTAGCCGCCCAGCTCCGAAGCGCTCTCGGACATCAGCTCAACACGCCAGCCGCGCTGCTCCGCATAGCGCGAATACATGCGCAACAAATCGCCAGAAAACAGCGCGCTTTCGTCTCCGCCAGTCCCTGCGCGGATTTCCAGGAACAGGCTGCGACCATCGTTGGGATCACGCGGCAGCAGCAAAAGCTGTAATTCCGTCTCCAGCGTTTCCAGACGCTCTTTCGCGAGTTTGAACTCGTCTTCGGCCATCGCCTTGAGATCGGGATCACTCAGCATTTCCTGCGCGGTGGCAAGATCCTCTTCGGTACGCACAAACTGCCCGAATGCCTGCGCAACCGGTTCCAGTTCGGCGCGCTCGCGCGACAGCTTGCGAAAGCGCTCCATGTCGGCAGCCGTTTCGGGCTGAGCGAGCAATGCATCCACCTCGACGAGGCGGTGAGACAGTTGCTCCAGCCGACTGCGCATGGAAGATTTCATATGAAGGAAGGTCCAAAGAGACAATTGCGGATTAGCGAAATGCGGGCGCCCGAAAAAAAGCGAACGCCCGCCGACAGGCGGGCATTGCAATAGCAGCGCTAACGACGCGTATCGCGACCCGGAAACAAACGCGGCATCCAGGCAAGCAGCTGCTTGCGCTCGTCGCCCTCGGTGCGGTTCAACGCGGCGAGGGGGCCGTGTAAGTACTTTTGAGTGAGGCCGTGCGCCAATTGTTCCAGCACGGCTTCGGGTGACTCGCCGCGCGCCAGCATGCGGCGGGCGCGCTCGAGCTCTGCGGCGCGCACGTCTTCGGCGGCCTGATGCATATCGCGGATCACCGGCACGACTTCGCGGGATTGCATCCAGTGCATAAAGCCCTGGACACGCGTTTCGATGATGGCCTCGGCCTGCACCACAGCCGCGCGGCGTGCATCGGTGCCGCTTTGCACCAGTCTGCCCAGGTCATCAACGGAATATAAATAGACATCATCCAGCCGGCCGACCTCGGGCTCGATATCGCGCGGCACCGCCAAATCGATCATCACCATCGGACGGTGGCGACGTTGACGCGTCGCCCGCTCGACGAGCCCCAGACCCACGATGGGCAGGGAACTGGCCGTACAGGACACAATGACGTCGAAATCCGCCAGGCGCTCGGGCAGATCCGCGAGCTTCATGGTGCTCGCGGCAAATCGTCCGGCCAGCGTTTCCGCGCGCTCGGCCGTACGATTGGCGACCATCATGCTGCGCGGACGCCGCGCCGCAAAGTGCGTCGCACAGAGCTCAATCATTTCGCCCGCACCAATAAACAACGTGTGGGCCTGATCCAGATTGCCAAACACGCGTTCGGCCAAGCGCACGGCAGCGGCCGCCATCGATACCGAATTCGCGCCGATGGCCGTCTGTGAACGGACCTCTTTGGCGACAGAGAACGTGCGCTGGAACAACTGATGCAGCAGCGTGCCCAACGAGCCAGCCTCGCCCGCGGCGCGTACCGCGTCTTTCATTTGCCCCAGGATCTGCGGCTCGCCCAACACCATGGAGTCGAGTCCGCTCGCGACGCGAAACGCGTGGCGTACCGCATCGTCCTGGTGGTGCCGATACAGGTGCGGGCTCAACGCCCCGGCCTCCAGGCGATTGTGATCCGCCAACCAGACCGGCAGTTGCTCCGCCACATGCGCATCGGCGGCACAATAGACCTCGGTGCGATTACAGGTCGACAAAATCGCCGCCTCGCGCACAGAGCCGCCAAAGGCGGACCGCAGGCCCTCTAATGCGGGTCGAACCAAATCGACGGGCATAGACACCCGTTCGCGCACCGAAACGGGCGCAGACGTGTGATTCAGACCGAACGCAAGAACAGCTACGGACATGGGAGAGGCAAGGCACCGGCAGACATAGCACGGCGCATTTGTAACATTAGATCAATGAAATTATACAGCTAAGGGTTATCCCTTGATAGTGCCATGTTTTGAGGGATTACCGGAGATTTCCTGCAAGGTTCCAAAAATTTGTGTATAGTTGCGGACTTCGTTGGCCTGGTAGCTCAGTCGGTAGAGCAGCGGATTGAAAATCCGCGTGTCGGTGGTTCGATTCCGCCCCAGGCCACCACGAATTCGATGCCCAGCTCTTGTAGCTGGGCATTTTCTTTTGTGCCGCTACCCCGCAAACAACGGAATGGACGGGCTCTACCTCACAAACGGGGATAACGCGTGTCTCGATCAACTGAATTAAGGGGCAGAAGACGACCGATGATCCTCAGAGCGAGGCGAAGGGGTGCCGTCCTTGGGTATGTTTTTCTCAAACCGATTGACGACCGCCAAGACAAATAAGGCAATCAGAGTACTGGCAACGGCGGTCGCTTCCCGGCCATAGCCCGCGGCAACACCAATTGCTGCGACAATCCAGATGCTGGCTGCCGTTGTCAAACCTTTGACGACGCGATCATTTTCCTGCTTGAGGATGGCGCCTGCGCCGAGAAAGCCCACCCCTGCAATCACGCCCTGCATGACCCGGCTCATATCGGAAATCTGCATCCCACTAGCGGCAGGAACCAGAACGAAAATGGCCGCGCCCAGTGACACCAGCATATGGGTTCGCAAACCGGCGTCCTTTCCTTTCATCTCGCGCTCGTAACCGATCGCTGCACCCAAAATTACGGCCAGGCCAAGCCGAAGCACTATCACCGTCGCTTCTTTAATATCTGCGATATCGGAGAATTCGCTCACCACCGTTAGCCAAATATCGTTCAACGTCGACATGATGGTTCCTTAACGCAGGAGGTTGTTTGCCATAGTGTAGGTTCCTGCGCTATCGAAATCTATTGCGATGCCGCTAGCCGATCCCTTTACAAATCGAACGCTGCTTGGATATCTTCCTTGCCTGCCTTGCCTTGCTGCAGCAGCAACATCAATAGAATGCGCGATTTCTGCGGGGTCAGGTCGCCCGCCATGACGGCGCCTGCATCGGCCAGCGTCTTGCCGCCGCCCTCGAAACCATAATTCGCCATGACCCGCCCGTTATGTACCCGGGTCGAGATAACGACCGGTACTCCTTTGGACAGCGCGTACTTGATGCCTTCGAACATGGGCATGTTGACGTTGCCCATGCCCAGGGCCTGCACCACGATACCCTTGCTGCCTTGGTCGACCGCGCTGCGCAGCATGCGGTCATCGGCCCCCCCGTACATGGCGACGATGTCCACCCGAGGCATTTCCGAGGCGACAATCGGAATGTGCTGGTGGCGTAGCGGCGCACGGTCGATGACGACCTTGTCCGCGTAGACTTCGCCGATCAAGCCATAGCTGCCCGACTGAAAGGTTTCCACATTGGCCGTATGCGTCTTCGTGACATAACGTGCGGCGTTGATCTGGTTATTCATGGCCAACATGACGCCCTTGCCCTTGGCTTGTTCATCGACCGCAATGCGCACCGCGTTGAGCAAGTTACGTGGGCCGTCGAAGTCCGATGACGACGCATTGCGCTGGGCTCCGATCAAGATCACGGGCTTGTCCGACTTGATGGTCGTATCCAGCCAAAACGCGGTTTCCTCGAGCGTGTCCGTGCCGTGCGACACCACCACACCCGCCACCTCAGGCCGTTTCAGCGTCTCTTCGACCGCCTTGGTCAAGGCTGTCCAACGCACCGGGTCCATGTAGTCGGACGGGACATTGGAAAGATTATTGACTTCGACTTTGGCGTACTTGGCAACGTCGGGCACGGTAGCCATCAAGTCATCGCCGGAAATCGCGGGCACCGGCGCCTTCTTGACCGGATCGATCTTCATCGCGATCGTGCCGCCCGTGGCGATCAATGGGACCGTGGGCTTGTCCTGCGCATACGCCTGTGCCGTCATGGCCATCACTCCTGCGATCAAAAATGGTAGTTTCTTCATCACTGTCTCCCGGATTGTTTCTGTTGGGACGACTACATATACCCGGCGCCCGGGTAGTTGGGATCAGGATATGACCTGATTGACAGTGCGTGCCCAAGGGTGCTGCAAAACCCGCATGACATATATAAACGCCGAAACCACTGAATCCAAATGCGCTACCCGCGTGTAATAACGGATGATGCGCAAGCGCGCAGTCACAGCCTCTACCCTTCGAACAATACAGCTCAGGATTCGTTTTTTTAAAGTACAAAGCATGCAGAGGACAAACTGGCTGGGTAACGCTCACGTCCTTCAATGCTATCTTCGATACTTTGCCGCCCCCTTGCCTGCCGTTCTAATCTCGGACTGGGCCTGGAGGACAAGCCCAAGTAAGGCGACGTGTTTTTCACCTCTGCACAATGAAGCCGGATTCCTCCTCCCCATCTCCCTCCATCAGCATGAGCCGTGCAGCGCTCGAGCTATTTCTCGCGCTCTGGCGCTATGCCGAAGGCAAGCGGCGACACCTGATTGGCGCAATCACCCTACTTTCCGGCGCTCAGCTCATCAAGCTGACTTTGCCCTGGCTGGCCGGTCACGCCATCAATGCCTTGCAGCAAAACGATATGCCAACGGCCGGCCTGTGGATCATGTTCTTGGTCGGCTGCTACGCGATGCATTGGGTGTTTCACGGTCCCGGACGCGTGCTGGAAGGCCAAGTGGGCGTGCGCGCGCGCGAACAACTGGCCGACGATCTCTATGCCCGCATCGCTGCCGCACCGCTGACTTGGCGCGACGGCCGCCATTCCGGCGACTTGCAACACCGCGTGCTGCAGTCCAGCCGCGCCTTGGCAACCTTCGCACGGAACATGTATGGCTACTTGCACAGTGCACTGAACTTCATTGGCCCGCTGGTAGCGTTGTTTTTGCTATCCCGAGCCAGCGGCAGCATTGCCGTAGGCGGCTACCTGGTCATCGCGCTCATCACCTTGCGTTTCGACCTCGTACTGATGCGACTGGCCCGCTCCGAAAACGACGAGGAACGCCGTTATGTCGCGGCGCTGCTCGACTTTGTCAGCAATGCCGGCACGGTGATTGGCCTGCGGCTGCAAGCTGCCTCGCGCAAAATTCTTGGCCGTCGCCTGGCAACAATGATGATACCGCTGCGCCGAGCCCTCTGGATCAACGAAGTCAAGTGGTGCGTGGTGGACCTGATGGGCATGGGCCTGACCTGGATACTCGTGGTCCACTACGTGCTGCAACACCGCGAGCCCGGACAGGCGGTGCTGCTAGGCACCATCTTCATGATTTATCAATATGCCCAGCAGGTCGCCTCGGTAGTCAGCGCCATCGCGTCGAACTTCCAGAGCTTCTCGCGTATCCACACCGACTTCAGTAGCGCCGGGCCTATCTGGCAGGCCCCGGGCGACCCACAGGCCACCGTACCCTCCGTGGTACCCGACGCGCCGTGGCAAACCTTGGCGCTGCGCAGCCTCACCTGGAGCTATTCCTCTGAGGGGCGCGGCGGCTTGCATGACGTCGACCTGGTCTTGCGCCGGGGGGCACGCATCGCGCTGATCGGGCCCAGCGGTGGTGGCAAGAGCACACTGCTGCGCACGCTGGCCGGCCTCTATCTACCACAGCAAGGTGAGCTACTGCGCGACGGCAAGTCAGTGGACTGGGCGGAACTGCGCACACTGGCCACGCTGATCCCGCAAGAAGCCGAAGTATTTGAAGCCAGCGTAGAAGAGAACCTGACCTTTGGCGAACCCGCCAGTGCCGCGGCACTGCAATCCGCCGTACATACCGGCGTGTTCGACGAAGTGCTGCAAGGCATGCCTGACGGCCTGGCCAGCCCGGTCAACGAACGCGGCAGCAATCTGTCGGGCGGACAACGGCAACGCCTGGCCCTGTCGCGCGGCGCGTTAGCTGCGCAGGGGAGCTCCTTGTTGCTACTGGATGAGCCCACCAGCGCGCTGGACCCACAGGCAGAAGGCCGGGTGTTCGATCGCATGTATGCCGCATTTCCGCAGGCTTGCATCGTGGCCTCGGTGCACCGGCCCAGCTTGCTTAGCCGCTTTGACACGATCGTCGTGATGGAAGCGGGGCGCGTGGTGGATGCGGGGCCGCGTGACGAAATATTGGCCCGGCATACGCCTTGAAGCCTTAACGAAGACCATCGCGATTCAACCGCCCAGCTCTTGTAGCTGAGCATTTTCTTTGTGCCCGCTACCAACAAGATCTTTGGTACGCGGTCGACAAAAAATCGTGAAGTGTGAAAAAGACTGCTGCTTGACAGAATGAGGAAAGCAAGGTGATACTTGTTGCGCATACCGAATATTATTTCGGTATGCGCAAATTTAAGACAGATAGCTATCAGTTCCTTGACATGCCTGTGGTGATTGAACACGTTCTTCAATAGGAGAAGCAGGTGGCGGACAACACGTTGACGTTCGGAACAAGCTCTATCGCCAAGGTCGAACCCGACCGTATTACGATTCGCGGCCGCGACCTGTGCGACGAGTTAATCGGGAAAATCTCCTTCACACATTATTTTCTGTTCCTCTTGACGGGACAGGAGCCGACCCGGGAACTGGTCGCCATAACGGACGCCTGTCTGGTGGCAATTGCCGAACACGGCTTTGTGCCTTCCATACAAGCAGCGCGCATGACCTACGCCGCCGCCCCCGATGCCTTGCAGGGCGCAGTATCGGCAGGATTGCTGGGCTGCGGTACGGTAATTCTGGGCGCCTCCGAAACCGCTGGCATTTTGTTGGCGGATATTCTCAAGCGGCAAGAGACCGATGCTACCGATATCGATACTGCGGCCATCGCTGTCTTGCGTGACCTGCGGGAGGCCAGGCTTCCGGTTCCAGGTTTCGGCCACCCCGTACACAAAGCCGAGGATCCGCGCGCTACCCGTCTGTTGAAGGTAGCCAACGAATTGGGTGTCGCGGGCAAGCATGTAGAGGCGCTGCAGGCTGTGGAGCGGCATATCGAAACAGCCTATGGCCGTTTCCTGCCTCTGAACGTGTCCGCAGCAATTCCCGCCGTATTGCTGGATGCCGATTTCCCCCTGGAATCCTTGCGCGGCGTGCCCCTGGTGGCACGCACCGGTTCGCTGGTCGCACATCTTCTCGAAGAGCAGCGCAATCCGTTGGGCTTCAAGATAGCAACGCGTGCCGAGCAAGGAATTGCCTATGATGGGCAGCTTGCTGGAAAGCGACGGGGCACCTGATGGCGAACACAGGCAAAATAGATGCCGCCTTGTTGGAGCCGGATGAGGTCGTACACCGTTATCCGGAGCACGACTATACGGTGACAGGCTTGCTGGCCAGCCGCGCTCAGGTATTACCGGACAAGGTCTGCCTAATATTCGAAAACCGCGCGTGGACCTATAGCGAGTTGGCGCGCGATGTCGAGCGCACTGCATCATGGCTGCGGAAAAAAGGCATGCGGGGCGGAGACCGCGTGGGCGTGTTCTCGACCAATCATCCATCCACCGTAATACTCTTCCTGGCCCTGGCTCGCATAAAAGGCATCATGGTGCCGATCAATCCGGAGTTTGGCATCCCCGAGGCGGCTTATGCGCTGAACAATGCCAAGGTGCAAGGCGTGGTTTGCTCGCCGCAAGCCTACGACCGGACGATTCAGGCTTGCGCCACCCTGGAACCAGCGCCCTGGATCGTTCTGAACGAAGCAGGGCTCGAGGGTGTGAACGTACTGGACGACGAAATCGCGGACGCGCCACACAATTCGCCGCCGTCAACCGGAACGCCCGATTCGACCTGTGTGCTCATCTACTCATCCGGCACCACAGGTTCGCCTAAAGGGGCCATGCATGCCCAGCGCGGCTATGTCATTACCGCTGAAAGCTTCGTGGTGCGCCTGTATCTTCAACCCGAGGATCGTATCTGCTGCATACTGCCCTTGTTCCATATCAACGCGCTCTTCTATTCACTGGGTGGCACGCTGGCCGCAGGGGCCACACTTGTCCTAGCGCGTCGATTTTCGGCCAGCGGCTTCTGGAAGACAATTTCAGAAACGCGATGCACCACCGTCAATCTGATCGGCGCGGCCGCTACCATCTTGACCAAGCGCGACCGTACCGAATATGTAGCGGGGCATGCCATGACCAAGGCCTTTGTCGCACCGCTGGACAAGACGCTGGTAGAGGTTTTTCGCGATGATTTCAATGTACCCACGCTGATCGAATGCTATGGCATGACGGAAATTCCCGGTGTGCTGTCCAACGCCTTCAAGGGACCGCGCAAATTGGGCAGCATGGGCCAGGTGTCGCCGCATTTAGCCCCGGGGCTGCCGCAGCCGCAATTGCGCATCGTGGATGAATCGTTCGTCGACTTGCCAGACGGGCAACAAGGACAACTACTGGTCAGTACGCCGACCGTCATGCAAGGCTATTACGACGACCCGCAGCGCACCCAGGCGGCGTTTCACGAGGGCTGGTTCATTACTGGGGACATTGCCTGGCGCGATGCCGACGGGTTCTATTGGTTTGTGGCGCGCCAGAAAGACATCATCCGCTGCCGCGGCGAAAACATATCGGGGTCCGAGTTGGACCGCGTCATTGCGAGCCACCCGGATGTCCTGGAAGCCGCAACCATAGGTGTGCCGTCAGAACTGGGTGAGGAAGATATTCTGGCGGTCGTAGTAGTCCGTCGAGACGCTCAATTAGATGCGAAGGACATCGCGCGCTGGGTGGGCAGCCAGTTAGCCGCTATCAAAATTCCGAAGTACGTCGTGTTCTCGGATGGCCTACCCAAGACTGCCACACATCGGGTGGAGAAATACAAAATTAAAGCCAATCGCGAATTGCTGGCACGCGCTACGGCCACATAAATAGTCAGTTTGCCGTCCAACAAAAGAGGCGCGGCAGGGTGAAACCCGCCGTGCCAACCACGGAGACTCATCATGACTCGACTACGTAGCTTGAACAAAGCATTGATTGTGGGCACGTTCACCGCTGCACTATGCGGCGCGGCGATGGCCACCACCACTTACCCCGACAAACCCATCCGCGTGGTGGTGCCCTACGCGCCTGGCGGCGCAACAGACATCCTCGCCCGCATGATAGGCAAGCAGTTGTCTGAAAATCTGGGCCAACCGGTGGTCATAGAAAACAAGACAGGTGGCAACACGAGTATTGCCGCGACCCAGGTGGCTCACGCGGACGCGGACGGCTATACGCTGCTCTTTACGAACGACACCACGTTCGTCTTGAACCCCGCGCTGTTCAAGTCGTTGAGCTACGACATCGACAAGGAATTCAGGCCCGTCGGTACGGTATGCGACTTGACACTAGGCCTGGTAGTATCGTCCGCCACACCAGCCAATTCCATAAAGGAACTGGCCGCCTATATCAAGGCTGACACTGACAAGCCAGCTTACGGCTCATTCGGCGTAGGCAGTCAGGCGCACCTGATGGGCGAAATGTATAACCAGGTGACCGATTCCAAAGTGACGCACGCGCCGTATCGAGGTTCATCGCCCGCCGTGATCGACGTGATCGGCGGCCAAGTCTTGTTCACCTTTCCGGCCATGGCCACGATACAGGGCCACCTCAAGGCTGGCAAGGTCAAAGTGTTGGCTCTGTCGGGAGAAGAGCGTTCGCCTCTGCTACCCGATGTGCCCACGTTCACCGAAGCCGGCTACCCCGAGCTGAATATCGGTGCTTGGTATGGTTTTCTGGCTCCCGCAGGGACCCCTGACGCGGTGGTCGACAAGCTCAATAGGTCTCTGTCCGAAGTGCTGGACAAACCAGATTTCAGGAAAGACCTGATCGCGCAGGGCACAATTCCCTTGAAGCTGACGCCCGACCAGTTCAAGCAAAGAATGTCAGTCGAGATTGAACGCACCAAGAAGATCGCCGAAATGGCCAATATTTCTATAGACTAAGATGCCTTCTGCCATCTCGCCTTCACGCCGTCAGGCTTGTACTGACAGCGTCAGGGCGGGGTAGCGTGCAAGCTGGTGGCTGATCTGATCGGAGGCCCGCAGCAGCGCCGGCAGCCGGGTGCGTATCAGGGTTTCCCTGTCAGTACGCGTGGAATCGGCAGAGCAATTTATAGCCGCCACCACGCGCCCATGATGGTCTCGCACAGGTACGGCAATAGCGATCGAACCGAACGCTATTGCATCCTGAGCAATGCCATAGCCGCTTTTCAAGACCTCGTCGAAACGCGCTTGCAGTGCTTCGGCCGTTATCGGCGTGCTTGGCGTGAAGGCGGGAAATGGTGCTTGCGATAGATAAGCGGCGCGCTGATGTTCGCTCTGGTGAGCCAGCAGCACATAGCCCGTGGATGCGGCGTGCGCCGGCATACGTGCACCTACATACTGCCGCAGCCGCGCCGGGCGGTTGCTCGGAATGTGTACGATGTAGACCACATCGTTGCCATCCAGCGTCGTCAGCGACGAAGCATCGTGGAAGGTGTCGACGAGTTCTTGCAAATAAATTTGCGCGACCTCATTCAGATTCATTGACTCGACGAAGGCAGAACCCAGCTGCAATACTTTGGCCGTCAGGACGAAACGGCGGCCATGCTGACGTACATAACCCAGCTCGGCCAGGGTAAGCAGCGAGCGCCGAACGGTGGCCGGGCTGAGCCCGGTGCGCCCAGCGATTTCGCTGAGCGTCATTTCGGGCATTGCGCTGGAAAACGCCTGAATGACATCCAGTCCGCGAGCAAGCGCGGTCACAAACTCGGGATGGCTACCTTTTCCAGTCATCTTGTAATTATACGTCGCCCGTAGCCGCAGCACGGGTGCTGGCGCTGAGCCAAAACATCATCATTACAAGCTAGGCGTTACGTAGCATATGCCTGGAGGCAAGACGAGTCTGCATAACGTTAAGTGTCCTCCTTTAGGCGTAGTGAACGACGCTTCTTGCGTATATGAGTGGTATGCCGGCAGCGTCTGCAGTATATGGCATCGTTGCCACGAAAGAGGCTTCCCAGTTCCCAAGCAAAGCCACAGAGTAGAATCAATAAATGCTCCACTCTGCTGGTTCAAACCACCGGCGTCCTCATTGATGACACTTGGCCAAAATTTATTGTTGCTACTGGCGCTGCTGATCGCGGCGGCGTTCTTCTCTATTGCCGAGATTTCCATCGCCGCGTCGCGCCGCCTGCGCCTGCGGCAGCTCGCCGAGGACGGCGATGCGCGGGCAGAGGAAGTCTTGCGCGTACAGCAGCAGCCCGGCCATTACTTCACCGCCATCCAGATTGGCGTCAACGCGCTGGCCATCCTGGGCGGGATCGTGGGCGAAGGCATCTTCAGCCCCACCTTTACGCGTTTCCTGGGCAAGTGGCTGTCCCCTGATTTGTCCGCGTCGCTGGGCTTTGTCGGTTCGTTCGTGCTGGTGACCTCGCTGTTCATCATCCTGACGGATCTCATTCCCAAACAGGCAGGCATGGCTGAGCCCGAAAAGTTCGCCTTGCGCGTGATCGGACCCATGCGCGTGCTGGTGCGAATTTTTTCGCCGCTGGTCTGGGTGTATTCGCGCAGCGCCGATCAACTCATGCGTCTGCTGCGGCTGCCGACACGGCGCGACGAGCGCATTACCTCGGACGATATTCTTGCCCTGGCCGAGGCCGGCACACGCTCGGGTGTGCTGGCGCGCGGCGAGCAGCGCATCATCGAGAACATCTTCGAACTGAATACACGCACGGTGTCCAGTGCGATGACGCAGCGCGACCGCATCGCCTGGTTCCTGCAGGATGATCCCGAAGACATCATCCGCGCGCGTATCGCCGAAGAACCCTTTTCCACCTATCCCGTCTGCCAGGGCGATATCGATCATGTCGTGGGCTATGTCAACACCCGCGACCTATACCAGCGGCTGCTCAATGGCCAATCGATCGCGTTGACCGACACCAAGCTCATTCACAAAGCCCTGGTGGTACCCGACCGCCTCACCCTGGCCGAAGTGCTGGAACAGTTCCGGCAGGTAGGCGAAGACTTCGCCATGATCGTCAACGAATACAGCCTGATGGTCGGACTCGTCACGCTCAACGACGTCATGAGCACGGTGATGGGCGAGTTGGTATCACCGGGCGATGAAGACTTCATCATTCAACGCGATGATAACTCTTGGCTGATCGACGGCGCCACGCCCATCCAGGACGTGGGCCGCGTGCTGGGAATCGAAGAACACCTGGACGGCGAAGAATACGAAACGCTCGCGGGTTTTCTGATGGATGCGCTACGCCGGGTGCCACGCCGCACCGACATCGTCACCCTGGGAGGCTACCAGTTCGAGGTGATGGACGTGGACACCTACCGAGTGGATCAGGTACTGGTCACCCGCAGCGCGGCGCCAACGCCCACGGCTGCTGCCGCGGCGAGTCAGCTACCAGATTAATCAGGAAAATTTGTCAGTTATAACTTGCAAATCAGCCATTTTTTGCATAAATCGTCAGTTTTAACTTACACAATTTCTCATCAGTCGTCGCGATATGATCACCCTGTCATGACAGACCGCGCCCCGCCGCCTCATGCCTAGAAACCTCCTTCTTCTGGTGTCCGCGCTCATCGGCATGGTGCTGAGTATCAACGCCTGGGCGCAATATACGGTCGAATCGGTTCCGAACCCAAAGGATGGGGGAGAGGCCCATTACGTCAGCAACCCGAACGGCATCTTACGCAGCGATACCGTGGCGCAGCTGGATGCGATCAGCGCAGCGATTGAGCAGAACAACGGTAGTGAGTTCGCCATCGTCGTGGTCGATACCTACCAAGGTGATAGCGATTTCACGTTTGCGCTGGATCTCTTTAATCATTGGGGTATCGGTAAACAGGGCGCCAACAATGGCCTGCTGCTGTTTCTGGCGATGGACCGGCACGAATACCGATTTATTACCGGCTATGGCGTAGAGGGGATATTTCCCGACGCCTTGTTGAAACGTATCGGCGAGACCTATCTCGTCCCCTATATGCGGGTCGGCAACACGGATATGGCCGTATTAGCGACGGCCAAAGTCGTCGAGAGCGTATTCCTGTCCCCTGAGCACAAACTGGAACTATCGGGGCTACAGGCCTACGAGCCAACCTTCTGGAACCGGCATGCCGAGACGATCGAGCAAATCGGCTTTGTGGTGATCCTGTTTGCCATCGCATTCATATGGATCACCCTCGCGCGTAAACGCGTGCTGAAGAGATTTAACATCAAAGGAAGCCAATACCGGGGACGCCCCTTCTGGTATGCCTACTTCGGCTTTTTATTTCTGCTCTTTGTTAGCCTATTCATCTTTCTTATTTTTGACATCCTCGAGCAGGCCTACCAGTTCAGAAACCTGCCGTATTTTGTCGCGGCGCTTGGCTCTCTGATACTGTTCTTTCACTATTACGAAAGCGCCGCGCTCCTTGATCGCAGTACCCAAGACAAAAAGACGGCACTGGATATGCGAGTATCACTCGTCATCCTATGCTTCTTGCCCTTGCTCCTGTCGCCGTTATCGTACTTCGCGTACATCGGATTTGTGAAAAAAATCCGACTCGCCCGCTTGCGAGGGATCCCGCCCGATACCACCGGTCACTGGTCACGCCTGAATCGGGATGCGCTCAAATTGAAAGAATTAAAGGCCCGTCTGACCACGCTACAGCGTCAGGAGGAAAAGCTCGGGTCCAAGTCCTATGAGATATGGCGCAACACAGAAACAGGCGCCATACACCTAAGTAGCTTCGTGGGCAGAAGAGCCAAGGCATTCAGTGTCTGCCCGGAATGTCGTGGACAAACCCTGAGAAAACCGGAAATCAAAGTCGTGAAGCGCCCCACGTACTTGGCAACTGGAAAGGGGGAACGCATTCAAAGCTGCGCGTTCTGCGACTATAAAACATCGCTTGGCATGATTACGCTCGCCATGTTGAGAAGGAGCCACTCCAGTGGAGGAGGCTCGAGTGGGGGAAGCAGCAGCAGCGGGGGCGGAAGCAGCTCCTCTAGTGGGAGTTTTGGCGGCGGCTCCAGTGGCGGCGGTGGCGCCGGCGGACGCTGGTAGCTCACCCATCGATCGCCTCTCCGGGCACAATCACAATCGCGCATTGCCGCACTGTGCGGATTATTCGCCCTGCTCCCGATACCCGGCAAACTTGGACATAAAGCCAATCCCCGGGTTAAAGCAGTTGCACGGATCCAGCTTCTTATAAAAATCCTGTAGCTGCGGCTTGGCCTGATACAAATGACCGACGTTGTGCTCGGCTGGGTATTCGGCGCCCCGAGTGTCCAGCAGTTCCAGCATTTCATGCTCGATTGCCATGCAATCGTGGCCTTTGCGGATGATGTAGTCCTGATGAAAAACGTGGCACAGAAAATGGCCGTAGTACAGCTTCATCTCGATGGCATCATCGAACTTGGCTGGCAGTTGCTCGAACCAATCGCGATCATCGCGTCGCAACGCAATGTCGAGTGCCACGATGTCCTCGACGGTGGCGCCGTGTACCGCACGATAGCGAACCGCCGCGCTGGCCGCGGCAAAGCGGTGCAGGAATGCTTTCTTGCCTTCTTCTTCGGTGCACTCGAAGTAGCCGCCACGGCCTTGTGCAAAATACTCGGCCAAATACGCGCGGGCTTGCGCTACGCCCTCGGCCGGGATTTTCAACATCAAGTGATGCTCGTACTCATTGCGATACGACATCAGACGCGCCGGCAGGTGATTGGGCAACAGTCGGCTTGCGACCTGCATCAAGCGATCGCTCACGTTCGCCGGTAAAAATCCCGCACGCTCAAAAAATGCGTCGCAGCGATTTTTCAGATTGAAAAATGCGGGCAGACGATCCGTGCCGAAATGTTCGATGATCCAGAACAGATCCTTGCCATAGCGCGCAGCGACATCAAAGGCATCGCGATGCAGGTATTCCCCGGCGATAGGCAGATGCTCGAAACTGCCGAGCGCGTGACGACGAATGTCCGTCAGCACGCTCGTATCGTTGGTACCGATATAGAACACCTTGGCGCCGGATGCGGCGGGAAAGGTGTCGAGCCTGACGGCAAAGACCATGACCTTGCCGGCAGAGCCGGATGCCTCGCGCAACCGCAAGGGATCCGCATTGTATCGAGCGGGCGTGGATGCATCGATATCACGCACGTGTCGGGCATAGCCATGATCCGAGGCGGCCCCAGCATCACGGACAATATCCTGATCCGCGAAATCTCGGCGCTCAAGCTTGGCCAGTATGGCCTCGGGATCGTCGCCTAACTCGATACCGAGATGATTCACCAAGTGCAGCTTTCCCGCCGCATCGACCGCGCCATAAAGCGCCATTTCGGTATATGCCGGTCCGCGATTGACGAGAGAGCCGCCCGAGTTATTGCAAACACCCCCAATCACCGACGCCCCGATACACGACGACCCGATGACCGAGTGCGGCTCGCGCCCGAGCGGCTTGAGCAGACGTTCGAGCTGATCCAGTGTCGAACCCGGCAAGCAAACGACTTGTCGACCGTCGTCGATCACGTGCACCGCTTTGATCCGGTTGGTGCTGATGATGACGATGTCGCGGTCATAGTCGTCGCCATGAGGGGTAGATCCGCCAGTCAGGCCGGTGTTGGATGCCTGTGCGATCACCGCCACGCCGGCCGCGACACATTCGGCCAGGGCCTTCCATTGCTCGACCAACGAGCCAGGACGCACGACGGCCAGCGCCCTGCCCCTGCCAAAACGAAAGCCTGTGCAATAACGACGCATCGCACGCTCGTCGGTGATCAAATGCGATGGCCCTGCGATTTTGCTGAGCGAAGCCAACAAACGCCGGCGCACCTCGGGAGTTTGCTGCAACGCGGTCGGCGGCAATATGGCGTCAGGCATCGGCTGTCTCGCTCTCTGCGTCTTGTTGGTTGAGTAGGTTATGGTACTGCGCGATGTACAAGCATCCACGTGCAACGCCCACCCGTGTCTATCCAAAGGTTAATGATAGACATGACATCCGTAGACCGCTATCCAAAGGGGTGAGGGATTTTGATGTGAAATGTTGTCTCTGAATCAGACGAATCTCAAGGGCCGTTACTTGCTCGGCGGGAATGCTTTTACAAAAGGCACAAAGCACAAAGGCAGCCGTAGCTGCCTTTGTGCTTGAGCGTGCACCTCGATACTGAAGGCGTGCTTAATGCGTACCGCGGGTCTGGCGTAGTCGACGCGCCGCCACCGCCTGGGCTGCCAACATGGCGAGCTCGGCTTCGACGACGGCGATATCGGCCTTGTCCTTGGCGTTGCGCAGGGCCTCTTCGGCCTTTTCGCGCGCAGCCAGGGCGCGGGCTTCGTCCAGGTCGGCAGCGCGGATGGCCGTATCGGCCAACACCGTCACCATGCCCGGCTGCACTTCCAAAATGCCCCCAGCGACGAAGATGTTTTCCTCGGCACCATCGGGACGGACGATTTTGACCGTACCAGGGCGTATGCGCGAAATCAGCGGGGTGTGGCCGGGCAGAATGCCCAGTTCACCCGCTTCGCCAGGCAAGGCCACGAACTTCGCCTCACCGGCGAAGATCGCTTCTTCTGCACTGACGACATCCACTTGCAGGGTAGCCATATCAGATCCTTATTGCAGTTTCTTGGCCTTCTCGAAGGCTTCGTCGATGGTGCCGACCATGTAGAAAGCCTGCTCGGGCAGCGCATCGCAGCCACCTTCGACGATCATCTTGAAACCACGGATGGTTTCGGCCAGCGGCACGTACTTGCCAGGCGAACCGGTAAACACTTCGGCCACGTGGAAAGGCTGTGACAAGAAGCGCTGAATCTTACGCGCGCGCGCCACGGCCTGCTTGTCATCGGGCGACAGTTCGTCCATACCCAGAATCGCGATAATGTCGCGCAATTCTTTGTAGCGCTGCAGCGTTTGTTGCACGCCACGGGCCACGCTGTAGTGCTCTTCACCCACGACTTGCGGATCGAGCTGACGGCTGGACGAATCCAGCGGGTCCACGGCGGGGTAGATCCCCAGTGCAGCGATGTCGCGCGACAACACCACGGTGGAGTCCAAATGCTGGAAGGTCGTGGCAGGCGACGGATCGGTCAAGTCATCCGCAGGCACGTACACGGCCTGGATCGAGGTGATCGAACCGGTCTTGGTCGAGGTGATGCGCTCTTGCAGCACGCCCATTTCTTCGGCCAGCGTCGGTTGGTAACCCACGGCCGACGGCATACGACCCAGCAGTGCCGACACTTCGGTACCGGCCAGGGTGTAACGGTAGATGTTGTCGACGAAGAACAGAATGTCGCGGCCTTCGTCGCGAAATTTCTCGGCCATGGTCAGACCGGTCAGTGCCACGCGCAGACGGTTGCCCGGGGGCTCGTTCATCTGACCGAACACCATGGCGACCTTGTCCAGAACGTTCGACTCTTCCATTTCGTGGTAGAAGTCGTTGCCTTCGCGGGTACGCTCGCCCACACCGGCAAACACCGACAAACCGCTGTGCTGCTTGGCGATGTTGTTGATGAGTTCCATCATGTTGACGGTCTTGCCCACACCGGCGCCGCCGAACAGACCGACCTTACCGCCCTTGGCGAACGGGCAGACCAAGTCAATCACCTTGATGCCGGTTTCGAGCAGTTCGACCGAAGGCGACAGCTCGTCGAAACGAGGAGCCGCCTGGTGAATCGCGCGTTTTTCTTCGGATTGGATGGGACCGGCTTCGTCGATGGGACGACCCAGCACGTCCATGATGCGACCCAGTGTGCCGTGACCCACAGGCACCGAGATGGGCCCGCCGGTACCTACGACTTTCATCCCGCGGCGCAGGCCATCGCTGGAGCCCATGGCGATGGTACGCACCACGCCGTCGCCCAACTGTTGCTGCACTTCCAGCGTCAAACCCTTTTCGGCGAACTTCGACGTATCGTCGTCCAGAGTAAGCGCTTCGTAAATCTTGGGCATCTTATCGCGGGGGAACTGAATATCCACCACGGCGCCGATGCACTGAACGATGGTTCCGTTGCTCATGTCGATTCCTTGCTTGATAGCTTTTTGACGGGATACAAGCTGCTTAAACGGCAGCCGCGCCCCCTACGATTTCCGAAATTTCCTTGGTGATCGCCGCCTGACGGGTCTTGTTGTAGACCAGTTGCAATTCGCCAATAACCTTTTTCGCGTTGTCCGAAGCGGACTTCATGGCCACCATCCGGGCCGACTGCTCCGAAGCCATGTTTTCAGCTACGGCCTGGTACAACAGACCTTCGACGTAACGCTGCAGCAGATCGTCAATCACGCCCTTGGCATCGGGTTCGTAGATGTAGTCCCAGCTGTAGTTCGATTTGACCTCGGAAAGAGCTCCCAAGGTTTCAGCGCCCGACTGGAAGGGATCATCCAGGCCACTGGCCAACGGCAACAAACGCAGGAACACCGGCTCTTGCCTCATGGTGTTCACGAAACGGGTGGATGCCACGTATAGAGCATCGATCTGACCATTCAGATAGGCATCCAACTGCACCTTGATCGCGCCCAACAGACGGTCGAGATCGGGCTTGTCACCCAACTGCACTTCGTTGGAGACCAGCTTGGCGCCGATACGCGTCAACAAACCCAGACCCTTGTTGCCAAAGGCAGTGGTTTGCACGGAGATACCGTTCTGCTCGAATTCTTTGAGCTTGGCCAGCGTGACACGGCTGATGTTGGTGTTCAAACCACCGCACAGCCCTTTGTCGGTCGTCACCAGCACCACACCGACCGCTTTGACTTCGCGTTCGACCAGGTACGGGTGGCTATATTCGGGATTGGCCTGCATCAAGTGCGCAGCAATTTCACGCACCTTGGTAGCGTACGGACGGCCCGCGCGCATCCGTTCCTGCGCCTTGCGCATTTTGGATGCAGCGACCATTTCCATGGCCTTGGTGATCTTGCGCGTGTTTTGCACGCTCTTGATCTTGGTTCGGATTTCCTTGATTCCGGGCATTGCGCTTTCCTGTTGTAACGGCTTGGCGGGATGCGGCCGGGGCTCGTCCCCGCCCTACCGTAGGGCGGGGATGAACCCCGCCACTACGCCAGACATTGCCTTAAAAAGCACCGTGCTTCTTGAAATCCTGGATGGCGGCGGCCAATTCGGCTTCGTCGTCCTTGGACAGTTCTTTGGTGTCTTCGATGCGCTGGATCAGGCTGGCATGCTTGGACTTGAGTTGATCCTTGAGCGATTTTTCGAAGGCCAGAACCTGAGCCACGTCCACCTCGTCCAGGTAGCCATTGTTGACCGTGTACAGCGTGACGGCCAATTCCCACACTTGCAGCGGCTGGTATTGCGGCTGCTTGAGCAGTTCGACCACGCGCTTGCCGCGTTCGAGCTGGCGACGGGTTGCGTCGTCGAGGTCGGAAGCGAACTGCGCGAAGGCGGCCAATTCACGGTACTGAGCCAAGTCGGTACGAATACCGCCGGAGAGCTTCTTGATGACCTTGGTCTGAGCAGCACCACCCACACGCGACACCGAGATACCTGCGTTGATAGCGGGACGCACACCAGCGTTGAACAGGTCGGTTTCCAGGAAGATCTGGCCGTCGGTAATCGAGATCACGTTGGTCGGCACGAAAGCCGATACGTCGCCTGCCTGGGTTTCGATGATCGGCAGCGCGGTGAGCGAGCCGGTCTTGCCCTTGACGGCGCCGTTGGTGAATTTTTCGACGTAGTCTTCGTTCACACGCGCGGCGCGTTCGAGCAGGCGCGAGTGCAGGTAGAACACATCACCCGGGTAGGCTTCACGGCCGGGAGGGCGACGCAGCAACAGCGAGACTTGGCGATAGGCCCAGGCTTGCTTGGTCAGATCGTCATAAACGATCAGCGCGTCTTCGCCACGATCGCGGAAGTATTCGCCCATGGTGCAACCGGCGTACGCGGCCAGGTACTGCATAGCGGCCGAGTCAGAAGCCGTCGCCACCACAACGATCGTGTATTCCATGGCGCCGTGCTCTTCGAGCTTGCGCACCACGTTGTTGATGGTCGATGCCTTTTGGCCAATGGCGACGTATACGCAGGTAACGCCCTTGCCCTTTTGGCTGATGATGGTGTCGACCGCAACCGCGGTCTTGCCGGTTTGACGGTCACCGATGATCAGTTCGCGCTGGCCGCGACCGATAGGCACCATGGAATCGATAGCCTTGATACCGGTTTGCAGCGGTTGCGACACCGAGCGGCGGGCGATCACGCCGGGCGCCACTTTTTCGATGATGTCGGTTTCTTTGGCGTCGATCGGGCCCTTGCCGTCGATGGGTACACCCAAGGTGTTGACCACACGGCCTTTCAGTTCGGGACCGACGGGGACTTCGAGAATGCGGCCGGTCGTCTTGACCTGGTCACCTTCGGACACACCGGTGTAGTCGCCCAGAATCACGGCGCCGACAGAGTCGCGCTCGAGGTTGAGCGCCACGCCGAAGACGTTGTTGGGAAACTCGAGCATTTCGCCCTGCATCACGTCGGACAGACCGTGAACACGGGTAATACCGTCGGTCACGGACACCACGGTGCCCTGGGTACGAATGTCAGCCGAAGCGCCCAGGCCCTCGATGCGGCTCTTGAGCAGTTCGCTGATCTCGGAGGGATTGAGTTGCATATTGACTCCTGGAATCCTGTTTATCTGGCCGTGCGCGCGTCAGGCGGCCAGCGTATCCCGCAAGCGGGCCAATTGGGCTTGTACGGAAGTATCGAGCACTTGGTCACCGACCGCCACGCGCACGCCGCCGATAAGCGACTTGTCGACGATGACGGTGGGACTTAGCTTGAGACCAAACTTGATTTCGAGCGCATCGACCAGTTCTTTGATCTGGGCATCGCTGAGTTCGAACGCACTGGTAATTTCCGCCTGTGCCGTGCCTTCGTGGCGATTTTTCAGCGTCACGAATTGCTTGGCAATGATGGGCAGCAACAGCAGTCGGTCGTTAGCCACCAGCAGTTCGACAAAATTGCGAACCGCCTGAGGCAACGGCGTTTTGATCAAGCCAGTAAACAACTCGACACGCTGTGCATCGCCCAATCGAGGATCGGACATTGCTTCGCGCACGTCGGTGTTGTCGGCCACCTGGGCCAGCTCGCCGATCAGGTCGGCCCAGACCGGCAAGCCGGCCTTGTCATCGCGTGCGGCGCTAAAAAGCGCTTCCGCGTAGGGCCTGGCGACAGTGGAAAGTTCAGCCATGGCGTTCCCGGATTAAAGCTGCGCCTTGAGCTGGGTCAGCAGCTCGGCGTGGGCGCGGGCGTCAACCTCGCGCTTGAGGATCTGTTCAGCACCCTTGACTGCCAGCGCGGCGACATCATCGCGCAACTCGTCACGGGCACGCTGGACTTCCTGCGCGGCATCTTGCGCCGCCTGGGCGACAATGCGCGCGCGCTCAGCTTCAGCTTCGCGGCGGGCTTGCTCGATCAGGGAGGCGGCTTGTTTTTCGGCCTCGATGATGCGGGCATGGTTTTCGGACTTGGCAGAAGCCTCGATCAGACTGACGCGCGCTTGGGCTTGGGCCAAATCGGCCTTGCCCTTCTCGGCGGCGGCTAGGCCGTCGGCGATTTTTTGGCGGCGCTCGTCCATCGCCTTCGTCAGGGGGGGCCACACGAATTTCATCGTGAACCAACCCAGAACGAAGAACACGAGCATCTGGAAAAAGATCGTCGCGTTCAGATTCACGGTCGTTCCTTTAACACCTTGCGGCTCCGGGCGCACTGTTGGCGTCGCGGAGCACTCGATACTTTGCCGACCTGCAGCGGAGGGATTCCACTACCGCCGGCGTCAGGCCCGCATACCGTAGCAGCGGGCGTTGCCATGATTCGCGGGACTTAGCCGACGAACGGGTTGGCGAAAGCGAACAGCATGGCGATACCCACACCGATCAGGAACGCCGCGTCGATCAGGCCAGCCAACAGGAACATCTTGGTTTGCAGCGCGTTCATCAGTTCAGGCTGACGAGCCGAAGCTTCCAGGTATTTGCCGCCCATCAATGCGATGCCGATGCAAGCGCCGATAGCACCCAAACCGATGATAAGACCGCAAGCGAGAGCAACGAAAGCGACGTTGGTCATGACAACTCCTTGGTTAGAAATCTGAAGTCAAATTGTAAGAAAACGGATACTGCTTGAAATGCAAGAAGATCTTGCGCCCCGGCCCGGGCAAATCACCCGTGCCAGGAAAACGGGGTCAATGCCCTTCGTGTGCCTGGCCGAGGTAAACCAGCGTCAGCATCATGAAGATGAAGGCCTGCAACAACACGATCAGGATGTGGAAGATGGCCCACACCGAACCGGCCAGTATGTGACCAATACCAAAACCGATGCTGGCGGCGTTCAGACCGGTCCATGCACCGCCCAGCAAGGCGATCAACATGAATATCAGTTCGCCGGCGAACATGTTGCCGAACAACCGCATGCCCAGCGACACCGCTTTGGCGGCGTACTCGATCAGGTTGAGCAACAGGTTGGCAGGCGCCAGCAGGATCGCGCCGATACCATGCGCGTGAAAGGGCGCGGTGAAGAGTTCTTTGACGAAACCGCCTGGGTGCTTGATCTTGATGCCGTAGTAAAACATCAGCAGCAGCACGCCCGCCGCCATGCCCATGGGCACGTTGAGGTCGGCCGTGGGAAGCACGCGGTGGTAATACATCATATCGCCGTGGTGGGCGCCCAGGCCCGTCCAGCGCCAGATGGACGGCAACAGATCGACCGGCAGCAGGTCGAGCGCGTTCATCAGGATAATCCAGACAAATATGGTGAGTGCCAACGGCGCGATGAATTCACGGCTCTTGGCGTTGTGGACGATGCCCTTGGCTTGTTCGTCGACCATATCGACGATCATTTCAACAAAGGCCTGGAACCGGCCCGGCACACCCGCCGTCGCACGACGAGCAGCCATCCACAGGAAGAGAATAGTGCACAGGCCCATCATGATGGACCAGAACATCGAGTCATAGTTGATGACTTCGAATTGGGCAATGGCGGATTGTTTCTCGCCAATATTGTTCAGATGCACCAAGTGGTGCTGTATATACGCGGACTGAGGCGATATGTCGCTGGCGGCTGCCATTTGAACCCTACCCTGTTTGCTGTGTGACCGGGTCTTGCGAACCGATCGTTTGCATGATTTCTAAGCAACTACGACAACTTGCGGAACATCAACAGCAGGAGATAGCCCTTGAGCGTGAAGACCAGGCCCAGCAGCACCGCAGGCCACACGAGCCAGCCCTGTGCCACATGCGCCAGCAGCCACAACAGCAATGCCGTTATGAGCAGCTTGACCATCTCGCCGAGGAAAAACGCAACAGGGTTCGCCTGACCGGATTTGAGCACGCCGACAAGCAGACGCAACGCAAATAATGCGTTGGGTACGAAATACGCCCCTGCCCCCGCCAACGCTGACCAACCAGCCGCTGTCCCTGCAATGATCCCCGCAATTGCCGCTGCCGCGAGCCCCATGGCCCCCTGCGCTACCAATACCCTCAAGAGCCCCCGGCAGGCCTGAGCATTCAATGCCGCGCGATCGGCATCAGTAAGCACCGGATTTTCGTCTACCAGACTTCCCAGGCTTTGTTGCATCAGACTTCCCCGCTCTTGCAAGTATAGACGTGCGCGGTGGGTTCACCACACGTGTTATCCCGCAAGCGTCAAACCCGTAGAGTATAGCGGGTTTTTCCCTAGCCTAGCAAATCGAAAATCATCACAGAGCAAGTGGGTTCGANCACCGCCGTCGACAANCNGGCGGTGGCGAGGGGTTAGTCTCTTTCGACTGGGGGCGGCGCCCAGTCGCCGTCCAGCGCCAGGTCTTTCGGTGAATACAGACGCATATTCAGAGTGTAATTACCTTGGTTGGGAGTCGGCAGCCAGTTGGCGGTTTTGTTGGAGCCCGGATTGTCACGCTGGATGTAGATATCCAGCGAACCATCGGTGTTGTATTTCAGCGAATCGGTGCTGCGCAGCCCATACCGGCCCATGGCATTGGGGGCGAGGTTATTGTCGGCGTTATAGAGGGTCAGCGACCACGATGCGTTGACCGGTGGCAATTGCGCTTTATCGAAGTGCAAGACGTAGTCTTTGCCGCTATCCAGACGTCGGCCATCCTCATCAACCGCGGTCACCGGATAGATGGCTTCGTTTGGCGTGGTGGCTCCCAGGCCCGCATAGGCGATGGCGGCGCGACGCGTGTAGTCGGTGCCATAAGTACCAATACCGGACAGCACCGAACGCCACCCATTCATGGGCGTGCCCAAACGATGCACCGTGTCGGCAATGCGCCGCCCAGCGATGGGTCGGGCATCGGTCAATGCCTGCCGCACGGCTGGATCGAGCCGATCATAGAAAAAGGGCTGCGGCCCGACCAAACCGATGCGTCGCATCTGGTACAGAATGGCATTGTCGTTATCGTGGGGCGGATTAACCTGGAGCAACTCTGCAAACACGGAGAAGAACGTGGCGGGATCCATGGCCGCCACCTGCTGCCCCGGCGAGCCCTGCGTGTCCCAGGTGATGGACGAGCGATAGGGCATGGACGACGAGCCGCCCATCGTATTGGCCATTCCTGGGGCTTGCTGCTGCGGCCAGGTGGCGGGCTTGGCCGCGCCTCGGCGCGGCGGCGTCACTAAGGCCGGCGCGGGCGCGGGAGCCGTCATGGGCGAAGCCGTCATGCTGGCCTGAAAGGTGTTTACCGCCCCATACTCCGCCGCGCCGCCCGTCTGGATGCGCGCCAGCAACCATCCCACACCGGTGGGACTGCGCACGACGTCCGTTCCGTATGGCGCGTTACCTTGCCAGTTTGGACCCACAATCATGAAGGATTGCTCACCATTGCCGGTCACGCGCGTGCCGCGCGCGGCGTATTCGTCTGACCACATATCCAGCAACGACAGCGAATAGTATCGTCCGCCCGAAGCCGGCACCCGGACCAATAACGGCTGGCGGGACACGTCATACCAAAGGCTGGAATACAGCATATCCACGCTAGGCCAGCCGACATCCGTCGCGCCCGGCTCGGGAAAGACCGTGCGATGGCCGAATTGATTCATCGGCGCGCGACCCGCCAACGAGGTCTGCACCTGAGTCGACGCACGGCGCGTGGCCTCCATCAACACCATAGGATAGGCATAGAGATACGCATCAACCGCAATGTCTTGCAGCTCCACTGCCGAAATGGCAGGGCCGGCGACTGCGGTCGGTGATTGAGACACCATTCGCAATGAGGATTGCGGAGACTGAGCCAGCGCAGCGCAGGCGAAACCGGCGCTCAACGCACCGGCCAATATGGCTTTGGACCAATACTTGGGCAGGGAAACGAAATGATCAGGCATGGGAGGGCTCCTTGTTCGTTCTTGGAAAACGAGCCGGTCACCCTCGGCAGAGGATGACCTCTTCGGCGTCACGCCTCAACAGGATAGGCCCGGACACCGCAACTATGTGCAACACAAGCGTTACAGGCCGCAACCGCGTCCTGCATGATCAACGATGCTTAAAGGCCGGCGGGCGTTTTTCCACGAAAGCAACCATGCCCTCTTTCTGGTCTTCGGTGCCAAACAGCGAATGGAACACGCGACGCTCGAACAAGAGGCCCTCGTTCAATGAAGATTCGAATGCACGGTTCACGCATTCTTTGGCCATCATCACCGAAGGCAGCGACATGGACGCGATCACCGTCGCCGCCTCAATGGCCTCGTCCAGCAGTTTGTCTGCGGGTACGACACGAGACACCAGCCCGGCGCGCTCGGCCTCCTCGGCGCCCATCATGCGGGCGGTCAGCGCCAGATCCATGGCCTTGGCCTTGCCCACGGCACGCGGCAGGCGTTGCGTCCCGCCGGCGCCAGGAATGACGCCCAGTTTGATTTCCGGCTGACCGAATTTGGCCGTATCGGCCGCAATCAGGATGTCGCACATCATGGCCAACTCGCAGCCGCCGCCCAGGGCATAGCCCGAGACCGCGGCAATGACGGGCTTGCGGATGCGTTTGAGGGTTTCCCAGTTGCGCGTGATGTAGTCGCTGCGGTAGACATCCATATACGACCAGTCTTTCATGGCGCCGATGTCCGCCCCCGCGGCAAACGCCTTTTCGCTGCCGGTGATCACGATCGCGCCGATGCCCTCATCGGCCTCGAAGGCCAACAGGGCCGCGCCCAACTCATCCATCAGTTGATCATTGAGCGCGTTGAGCGCCTTGGGACGGTTCAACGTCAACAACCCGACCCGGCCACGGGTCTCCACCAATACAAACGACTCGCTCATGGAATGTCTCCTGGATAAATGAACGTAGACAAGTAAGATAACGCAATGGACACACCCGTAATTTACCGCCTGGAACCTCACGACCCGGCCGGCCATCGCTACCGGATTACCCTGACGATACCGGAACCCGACCCGGCAGGTCAGCGACTCACCCTGCCAGCCTGGATTCCGGGCAGCTATTTGATCCGCGATTTCTCGCGCCAGATCGAAACCCTGCACGCCCGCGCGGGCGGCCGATCCGTAGCTGTTGCCAAACTCGACAACCATACGTGGCAAGCCGCGCCGTGCGCGGGGCCCCTGCAGGTGGACTACACCGTTTATGCCTGGGACTTGTCGGTGCGTGGCGCCCATGTGGACGAAACCCATGGCTTTTTCAACGGCACCAGCGTTTTCTTGCGTGTGCAAGGCCAGGATCACCTGCCCTGCTTGTTGGATCTGGTACCGCCGCGCGGCATCCCCAACTGGAAGGTCTACACCAGCCTGCCCGAAGCGCGCGGCCATGCCGGCGCGGCGCGACGCCACGGTTTCGGCCTGTACCGCGCGCCCGATTACGACGCATTGATCGACCATCCCGTCGAAATGGGCACCCCTCAGGTGGCCCGTTTCACGGCTCATGGCGCCGAACACGAACTCGTCTTTACCGGCGTGATCCCGAAGCTGGATCTGGCGCGCATCACGGAAGACGCGCGCCGTATTTGCGAGGCGCAGATTGCGTTTTTCGAACCCCGCGGCAAACGCGCTCCGTTTCTGGACAGCAGCGATCGCTACGTGTTCATGACGATGGTGGTGGGCGATGGTTATGGCGGTCTGGAACACCGCGCCAGCACGGCCCTGATGGCCTCGCGCAAGGATCTACCCGTGCTCGGCCAACAAGGCCAGGGCGAGGGTTATCGCACGTTCCTGGGGCTGGTCAGCCACGAGTATTTTCATACCTGGAACGTCAAGCGGATCAAACCCGCCGCCTTTGCGCCCTACGACTTGCAAGAGCCCGGATTGACCCGGTTGCTCTGGGTATTCGAGGGATTCACGTCGTACTACGACGACCTGATGCTGCTGCGCTCGGGCGTCATCGAACGCCCCGCGTATCTGCGTCTGCTGGCCAAAACCATCACCGGCGTCGCCCGATCGCCTGGACGACACAAGCAATCGGTTGCTGAGAGTTCCTTCGATGCCTGGACCCGCTATTACAAGCAGGATGAAAACTCAGTCAATGCGCTGGTCAGCTACTACACCAAAGGCTCACTGGTGGCGCTGGGGCTTGACCTGCTGATCCGACGCGACAGCGCGGGCACGCGCTCGCTGGACGACGTGATGCGACTGCTATGGCAGCGTTATGGCCGTGCGTTTTACCAGGGCAAACCCCACGGCATGGCCGAAGACGAATTACCCGCACTCATTCGTGAAGCCACGGGCGTGGACACACGCCGCTTTATTGCGCGCTATGCCTACGGCACCGCCGACGTACCGCTGGCAGAGCTACTCGAACCGCATGGCATTGCACTGAGCTGGAAAGCGGCGCTCAATATCCCGTCGCTGGACGTACGCACGCGCAAGCAAGGCGACACACTGGCGCTCGCGTCGGTGTTCGAGGGCGGCGCGGGCCACAAGGGTGGCCTGTCGGCAGGCGATGTCCTGGTCGCGATCGACGGTTTGCGCGTCGATGCGCCCTCGGGCCTGGAGGAACTGCTGTCTCAGTACCGGTCAGGAGAACGCATCACCGTTCATGTATTTCGGCGAGATGAATTGCGGGCTTTCCAGGTCAGGCTATCGGCGCCCCCGCCGCTGGACTGTGTCTTGACGGCGGCAGGTTAAGCCACCGTTCGCGCTCAATCCCCGGCGGGTGACTGACCCTGCTCTTGGCCGATTTCCAGCGCAGCGCGCAAGAATGAATCCAACGCCCGTCGACTATTCTGACGATGGGTGACCGCATACACCATGCCATCACCTACCTTCACGGACAAGGGGCGCACGGCAATGCGCTCGCCCACATATCGACACGCCGAACGCGGGATCAACGCCACGCCCAAACCCGCCTCGACGAGCGCCACTTGTGCAGGTACCTCGGCAACGGTCTGCACAATCTTGAGTGCCACGCCTGCCTGCGCGCACGCCTGACCCAACGCCCGGGCGAATCCGGATGTTTCCTGGCGCAACACCACAAACGCCTCATCCATCAGATCCTGCAGCGCCAGGCGTTTACGGTCGGTCAGAGCGTGATCCCGCGGTAGCGCCACGACCACCGGATCGGGCCACAAGGGCATGGATTGCAGCACGTCATCATCGACTTTCGTCCGCGAAATGCTGACGTCCAGCCGGTGACCACGCAGGGCCTCAAGTTGCGCGGCCGGATTCATCTCATTCAACAACACCGACACCTGCGGATATCGTTTCGTATAGCGCGCAATCAGCGTGGGCACAGGTCCCAGGAAATGCGAGCCTGACAGGCCGATCTCGATGCGGCCCGCCGCCCCCTGATCCACATCGCGCACGCGTAGCGTGGCATCGGACAGGCGACCGAGCGTCAGCCGAACGTCATTCAAAAAGGCTTCTCCCGCCTCGGTCAAGGCGACCCGCCGGTTGTTGCGGTCAAACAAGCGGACACCCAATTCCCGCTCCAGTTGCGCAATCTGCAGGCTCAAGGGAGGCTGGGATATATGCAGACGCGCCGCCGCCCGAGTGAAGTTCAACTCTTCGGCCAGAACGGCAAAGTAACGGAGTTGGCGCAGTTCCATCAGATCAGTAATCGCGGTGAGTTATTTGCCAAAGCTATCAAACAAGATAAAAACTATATTGGAAAGTATCGTTTGGTGCGAGCAGAATAGCTTTTTACCCTTAAGCGCAAAGACGCAGGGTATGTTCCCAGGAGACACTGATGCACAAATTGCTCGCTGCCACACTTATTGCGGCGACAGCCTGCGCCGCGCACGCCGCCGACGAATTTCCCAGTCGTACAGTCACTCTGGTCGTCCCCAATCCGCCCGGCGGCCTGGTTGATACATCAGCCCGTATCATTGCCGAGCCCCTGGCCGGCGCCTTGGGCAAAACTGTCGTCGTGGAGAACAAAGATGGCGGCAGCGGCAATATCGCCTATCAGGCCGTTGCTCGGTCGCAGCCCGACGGCTACACGTTGCTTGTCTCGTATTCTGCGTACCACGTGGGCAACCCTAACTTGAGCAAGAACCTACCGTGGGCGCCCAAAGATTTTGTGCCGGTCGGCCTTGTCACGATATCCAGCAATGTGATTGCGGTGCATCCTTCCGTCAAAGCCACCAACCTGACGGACTTCATCGCCGAGACCAAGCAGTCCCCGGGCAGCATCAACTACGCATCGCAAGGAGTGGGCTCGCTATCTCATCTAGGCACCGAAGTCTTCAAACAACAAACAGGAGCCGACATGACCCACGTGCCTTACAGAGGTTCGGGTGCGGCCATCAAAGACGTGCTTGCCGGCAATGTACAAGTGTTCATTACCACACCGCCGTCTGTCATGGGCCACGTACAGACTGGCAAACTGCGCGCGCTGGCTGTGACCAGCACCAAGCGTCACCCCATGCTGCCTGACGTACCCACCACCGCAGAAGCAGGCTTGCCTGGCTACGAGCTTGAATCCTGGGTCGGGCTGTTTGCTCCGGCAGGTACACCACAAGCCGTCCTCGACAAACTGGCTGACAGCGTCGAGGCCGCGCTCAAGCAGCCGTCGACCGTGCAAAACGCCCAAGCCGCAGGCATCGAAGCCCGATTCGAAGGCCCTGCCGCATTGCAAGAACGTGTCGATACCGAATTGGCCTACTGGAAACGTACCGTAGAAGATGCGGGCATCACGACGGAATGATCAGCCAATCGGAAGAATCGCCCCCTATCACCACATTGGGCCCACTGGTCGTTGCCTAAATAGGCATCCCGATAACCTGCCCTGCCAGGAGGCTTGGGCCTTGCCCCCACTTTTTTTTGAGGAATTTCCCTATGACTTCGTCCCCCCGCACGATACGCATCGGCCAGATCGTTCCGAGCTCCAATACGACCATGGAGACGGAAATCCCCGCCATGCTGCGGCGGCGCGAGGCCTTCTCCCCCGAACGCTACACGTTCCACTCCAGCCGTATGCGCATGAAACAAGTCACCGCCGCCGAGCTGGCGTCGATGGACAGTGAATCGGATCGCTGCGCGCAGGAGCTCTCGGATGCTCGCGTGGATGTGCTCGGCTACGCCTGCCTGGTTGCCATCATGAGCCAGGGGCTGGGCTATCACCGCGTATCCCAAGAGCGTCTGCATCAAGCCACGGTCGACAATGGCGGGCCCGCCCCCGTCATCTCCAGCGCAGGCGCGCTGGTCGAGGGCCTGCACGCAATCGGCGCGCGCAAGGTCGCGATCCTGACGCCCTACATGAAGCCGTTGACGAAACTGGTGGTGGACTACATCGAACACGAAGGGATCGATGTACACGACAGCGTGTCGCTGGAAATCGCCGATAACCTCAAGGTGGGCGCGCAAAACCCTCTGGCGCCGGCCGAGCACGTCGGCCGCCTGGACACGCGCGGCGTGGATGCGGTGGTCTTGTCGGCCTGCGTGCAGATGCCTTCCCTGGCATCGATCCAGCCGGTGCAGGATCGCCTCGGGCTGCCGGTCGTGACGGCCGCCGCCGCGACCGTGTACCGCATGCTGCAAGTCCTGAACCTGGAAACTCGCGTCCCGGACGCCGGTGAACTACTGACGGGCAAATACTAGCCTGCCCGCGAAACACCCAACGTTGCATTACAACGCGGCGTCGCGCTCCCGACGCCGCTGAATCGCCTTGGCGGCCACCACGCCGTCGGCCATCGACGTCACTACGCAGGGATGCATACGATTGGCAACCTCGCCAATGGCGTAGGCGTCCCGCGCACTGGTTTCGGCAGTCGCGTGATCGGTGTGAATATAGCCACGCTCGCCGCGCAGCAGCGCCAGACTATCCGCGAACGCCGCCTGTGGCTCCCAGCCATAAAACACCAGGATCAGATCGTAGGCGCGCCCATCTACCGTGCGCGCGACCGGGTCCACCTGATACGGCCCAACGTGGACGTTTTCACTGCCGGCACGAGTCACCCATTGCTGCTGTGCACGCACGCTGCGGGCATACAAGTGCACGTCACGGGCGCCGCGATTGCGCACATAAACAAAGTTCTCGTAGGCGTTGTCTCCTCCGCCAAGCACGGCCACCGTCAGACCGGCATAGTCTTGTGCCATGATGGATGAGCCCGGACCGATAAAGACGCCCGGCCACGCCGCACCCGCCGGATGCCCCGGCAAACCGCGCGCACGTACACCCGAGGCGATCACCAAGGTCCGGCCCGATACGGTGTTGTCGGCACCATCGGCCTGTCGGATATCGACGTGAAACCCGTCGGCGATCCGTCGAACTTGCTGCGCGCGGGCGCCCAAATGCACCGGCACTTTGGCCGCCTGCACGCTCTGAGCGATATTGGCCGCGACCTGCTGGCCCGTTACCCCGGGTAAAGCCGCGATCCAATCATCGACAAACGGATTGTCATTGCCCAGCCCACCCAAGCGATCACTGCCCTCGATCAGCAATGGCACCAAACCCAATCGCGCCAACCAGATAGCGCAAGAAGCGCCGGCCGGGCCGCCACCCACAATGACCGCGTCGTAGTGCTGCATGTCCGATATATTCCGTGTATAGCCATCGCGCGCCCGAACGACGCACAGGCAAATTGTAGCCAGAGGCGCGTCCCGCCTTACAATTCCGGTTCTCTTTCCCAGGTAGACACCATGCCTACACGTCGCATTTTCCTTTCCGGGCTGGCCCTGGATGCCCGCATCGGCATTCTGGAGCATGAGCGCCGGGCTACCCAGCCTCTACACGTCGACGCTGAGTTCGATGTCGATATCACCCGCGATGTCGACGACCAGGACATCCACAGCGTACTGGACTACCGTCGCCTGCGCGAAGCCATCGTCGAAGAATGCACCCAGGCACATGTGAACCTGATCGAAACCCTGGCCGAACAACTCGCTGAGCGCCTGCTGCGCGACTTTGCCGAAGTGCGAGCATTGCGGTTGCGCATCAGCAAGCCCATGGCATTCTCGGACTGCGCGTCAGTCGGTGTCGAAATCCAGATCAATCGTTAGTTGCCGCAACGGCGAAACTCCTATGCAAGCTCTCTCCGACACCTCCGTGGTCATACGTACCCGCGCAGAAGAAAAAATCCGCCACGAAGGCAACAAACTGACCAAGCGCCTGGCGCGCGAAACGACACGCGCCCTCAGCGACTACAACATGATCGAGGCCGGCGATCGCGTCATGGTGTGCCTGTCGGGCGGCAAGGACTCCTATGCGATGCTGGACATCTTGCTCAGCCTGCGCAAACGCGCCCCCTTTCCGTTCGATATCGTGGCCGTCAATCTGGATCAAAAACAACCGGGCTTTCCGCCCGATGTGCTGCCGACCTACTTGACCTCGCTGGGCGTTCCCTTTCATATCGAAACGCAAGACACTTATTCGATCGTGACCCGGGTCATCCCCGAGGGCAAGACGATGTGCTCGCTGTGCTCCCGCCTGCGACGGGGGATCCTGTATCGCGTCGCCGATGAGTTGGGCGCCACCAAAATCGCGCTGGGCCATCATCGCGATGACATCCTGGCCACATTTTTCCTGAACTTGTTCTATGGCGGAAAAGCCAAGGCCATGCCGCCCAAACTCGTCTCGGACGACGGCCGCCATACGGTCATTCGCCCGCTGGCCTATGTCCCGGAAAGCGATCTGATCGCGTATGCCAAGCTCAAGCAATTCCCGATCATTCCATGCAATCTGTGCGGCTCGCAGGAAAACCTCAAGCGTCAGGAAGTCGGTCGCATGATCCGCGACTGGGATCGCCAGCATCCCGGCCGGTCCTGGAATGTATTCAATGCCCTCTCAAACGTCGTACCATCGCACCTGATGGATCGCGAACTGTTTGATTTTGTGGGATTAAGGCCCACCGGCATCGCGGATGCCAACGGCGATACCGCATTTGATCCTGTCGATCCTGTTGACCCGCTCAATACCGCAGCAACGACCGATCAGGGCTGTGGTGACGAGGGCGCCGACATGACGGAACAAAAAATCATGTTCATGCGACCGTGATCATTGAATCCACCGCACACAGGTCATCAGGCACATGATGCGTGCATCATCCCCGCATGCATCACACCGGCGACCGCGTCTCGCGGCACGCCGGTGCTCACCACATGACAGCACACTCAGGCGTTCAGCACGCGCACAGGCTTGCCCGCCAGCCAAGCCTGCACGGCATTGACGGCATTGCCATAAAACGCGGTGAAATTCTCGGCGCTGACATAGCCCAAATGCGGCGTCAGCACCACATTGTCCAGCACGCGCAGCGCATCGGTGGGTGGCAAGGGCTCTTCGTCGAACACATCCAGCCCCGCCCCGGCGATGCGCCCCTTGCGCAGGGCATCCAGCAAGGCCTCCTGGTCCACCAGCCCTGCCCGAGAAGTGTTCACTAGAAATGCCGACGGTTTCATGGCGGCCAGCGCATCCGCGTCCACCACGTGACGCGTGCGATCGCTCAAAATCAAATGCACACTCACCACATCAGCATCGGCAAACAACGCATCCTTGGGCACGTACGTGACGCCCGCCTCTTCAGCCCGCTCGGGCGTCAGGTTGGGACTCCAGGCTTGCACTGTCATGCCGAACGCCTTGCCTACCTGCGCCACGGCAGTGCCGAGCTTGCCCAGCCCTACGACACCCAGGCACTTGCCCGCCAACGGCCGGGGCATTCCGGTCTGCCAGAGACCACGACGCATGTTGGCGTCCTCGGTGGTCAGGTTCTTGAACAGGGCCAGGATATGGGCCCAGGCCAACTCCGCCGTCGCGGTATTCGCGTCGGCACCACCCGGTGCACCACACACCACGACACCGCGTCGTGTGCAGGCGTCCATATCGATAGCCAGATTGCGCATCCCCGTGGTAACCAATAATCGCAGCTTGGGTAACGACTCGATCAGCGTCGCCGGAAACGGCGTGCGCTCTCGCATGGCCACGATCACATCAAAAGGCTGCAAGGCCTCAGCCCGCTCGGCCTCGGGCAGGTAATCACGAAACGTCTGTACCCGCACCTGCGGCCCCAGCGTCGTCCAATCGGCGTAACGCTCGGCCACGTCATGATAGTCATCGAGTAACGCAATGCTGATCGTATCGGTACTCACGGCAAGTCTCCCGTTATTGTTGTCCCAAACGGCTTCGAATCATCTCTAGCGGCGCGGCGCCATTGAGCCGGCTGCCATCCTGGAAGAATATCGCGGGCGTACCGCGGACCATCAGCTTTTGGCCCAACGCCAGCACTTGCTGGGTCGGCGCATCGCATTCCGCCGTAGGGGGCGTCTTGCCGTCGACCATCCAGTCACTCCAGGCTTGCGCGGGATTCTTGGCACACCATACATCACGTGATTTGGTGGTCGAGTCCGGTGCCAGGATAGGGAACAAAAAAGTATAGATCGTCAGGTTGTCTTCGTCTTTCAGTGTCTTGTGCAACTGCTTGCAATAGCCGCAATTGGGGTCCTCAAAAACCGCCATCTTGCGCGCGCCGTTGCCACGCACCTGCTTGACGGCCAGATCCAGCGGCAACTCATCAAACGACACCGAACCCAGTTTTTCCAGACGATCCCGCGTCACGTCGCGACGTGACGCAGCGTCGATCAGCGGTCCTTCCATGACCCAACTGACCTTGTCATCGGTGTACACCAAATCGCTGCCCACTTGGACCTCGTAAATGCCATAGGGCGTGCGGCGTACGGCGGTCACCGGCAAGTCGTTGAATAGCTCGCTAAAGCGCTTCTCTACCGCCTTGGTCGCGGGATCGGAAGCAGACGCCTGATCCGGCGCGGCGGATTGAGCCGCGGCCGGTTGCGCGGTCGCCGGTGTCGTGGGTTGCGCCCACGCGCCGTTCGCCAAGCCAAGGCCCATGGCGCACAAAACACTTGCCAGGCAAGAGGAAAAACGGAAATTCATGCAAACTCCTAGGGCTGCTCAGTTACGTGAAGCGCCATCGATTAAATATCGCTTTAATAAGGGTGCGGCGTCCACCCAACGCATCCCTGCGTTGCGCAGCCAGGCCAGGGGCGCAGTACGCGCGCCGAACAAACGATGCAAGCCGTCAGTCGCCATGCGCATTGCCAATACGGATTCCGCCCGGGCGCGCTGATAGCGCCGCAATACCCGTGCGTCGCCCGCCTCGCGGTAAGGCTCACGCTCGGCGACGATACGGGACAACGCCTCGACGTCGCCCAAGCCCAGATTCAGGCCCTGCCCGGCCAAGGGATGCACGCGATGCGCCGCATCACCCGCCAACGCAATCCCCGGGGCGGTCATGCGCGCCTGATCCAGCGTCAGCGCAAACGCATGCAATTTGCTACGCACCCGCAGCCGACCCAGGCGACCTTGTGCCGCGTGCGCCAGCATCTGCTCCAGCTGGGCGCTTTGCTCTTCGGGCGCCAACGTCTGCAACGCCTGGGCCTGCGCGTTATGCATCGACCACACCATGGAGACCTGCGGACCATCGGCCGTATCGGGCAGCGGCAGCAACGCCAACACCCCGTCATCGCGAAACCATTGAAACGCCGTACCGTGGTGCGCACGCTCGGCATCCAGATGCACCACTAGCCCTGTGTCGTCATAAGGCACCGACGTGTGCGGCATGCCGGCAGCCGTACGCAGCGGCGACGCCGCGCCATCGGCGCCCACAAAGAGCTCGGCCTCGATCCATTCGCCGGCGGCAGTCTGCACCGCCCCCGGCCGATAGCCGACACAACGCTCAGGCAACCAGGAAATACCAACCATGCGTACGGCCTGCAGGAGCACCCGTTCGATCTCACCCGACTCGACAATCCAGGCCAGTTGCGGCTGCGCGGCCTGCCAGGCGTTCAGATCAACCCGGCCATCGGCATCGCCGTATATTTCCATCGCCTGCACCGGCGTGATACGCGCAGCAGGCATGGCGTCCCAAACGCCCAGCTCAGCCAAAAAGCGCTGACTGGACGGAGAAATGGCATACACCCGGGGATGATAAGTATCGGGACTGGCGGCCGGCACTGTGGCGGGCGGCGCCAGCAGCGTCACTCGTTGTCCCCTGCGCGCCAGGGCCAGCGCGCTCGACAAACCGACGATGCCCGCCCCGCAAATCACAATCGGGTGTTTCATCGCGCAGAGGGCTCCCCGGCCTGTTTAGGCCACAGCACCCACATCTGGCCGCGCTGTTTCATGCGGCCGGCCTGCGCGCCCGCCTCATCACCATACCCCCAATAGAAGTCCGCGCGCGCGGCCCCCTTGATGGCAGCGCCGGTGTCCTGGGCAAAGACCAGCCCCTGCAACGGCCGATCAGACGACGGCCACGTGGTCGACAAATACACGGGCGTGCCCAACGGCACGAAATTGGTATCCACGGCGATCGAACGGCGCGGCGCCAATGGAATGCCGTAGGCGCCCTTGGGACCTTGCTCCGGGTCTACTACCGCCTCTTCGCGAAAAAACACCACTGCCGGATTCGCATTCAGCATTTCCTGCACACGCGACGGATTGCGTTGCGCCCAGGCCCGGACGTTTTGCATCGATGCCTCGTTGGCGCGCAGCTCGCCCTTGTTGATCAGCCAACGCCCAATCGAGGCATAGGGTTGACCATTGTGATCCGCGTAGGCGACACGGATCGTCGTACCAGCGTCCGGGCCGTCCTTGAGCAGGACGCGGCCCGAGCCCTGTACCTGCAAGAAAAAGTTATCGACGGGGTCATCCACCCAGACGATGACCGGCGGCTTGGTGCCGGACGTCTCGAGCGTAGCGCGCGTGTCATAGGGCACCACCCGCTTGCCAACCAGCTTGCCACGCACGCGCTTGCCCGCCAAATCGGGGTACACCGCGCCCAAATCAATGGTCAGCAGGTCCTCGGGCACGCCATACAGCGGCCATTGATACGCGCCACCCTGACGCCGCGAGCCCCGCACCAGCGGCTCGTAATAGCCCGTCACGGTATTTGACGCGGTCCGATTGTCGGTGCCATTCAGGCGCCATGGCTGCAGGTGGGTCTGCAGAAATTGACGAACCGCCGCCGGATCCGAGCCACCCGCGAAATCGACTGCCGCCGCACAAACCGGCTGCCAGGCGCGCGGNGNNGCCCGCGCGGAC
>NZ_CBCSFP010000014.1:57664-78621 GCF_965138755.1 Bordetella tumulicola
CACGCCGCCAGATTACCCGAGGTCTGCCTCATCAAGCCTTGGCAGTTGCGCAGGAATAGCGGCCAAAACCGCGACAGATCGTCGTTAGTCCAGCCAGGCAACTCGGCCCAACCCGCCCGCTGGAAACCACCCGCCAGTTTTCGTGCGGGGGTATCTCGTAGCGAAGACAACGGCGGAACCACTAAGGGTCCGGTGATGGACGGCGTCGCGCCCGGCTGACCAGGCGCGCCCCCTTCGGGCGGAACCTTTGGCAGGCTGCACGAAACCAGTACCGCCAAAAAGGGCGACACGCATAACAATCTGAGAAAACGCTTCATAGGCAACTTTGTGGGGCGGTCCGCCCATTTTTAATGCAGGGTACGCGGCATAGCCAGCAAAAACTCGGCAATCGGCACCTCGAAAGGAATGCCGTTTTCGCCCACGCAGTGGTATGTCCCCCGCATGGTACCGACTGGCGTTTGCAGAGGACAGCCGCTGGTGTATTCAAACGTTTCGCCCGGCGCCAGCAATGGCTGCTGGCCGACGACGCCCAGGCCCCGGACCTCCTGGACACGCTGGTTGCCATCGGTGATGATCCAGTGACGGCTGATGACCTGCGCCGGATGCTCGCCGGTATTGGTGATGCGGATGGTATAGGCGAACACATACTGCTGTTCGGCGGGATCAGATTGCTCCGGCACAAACTGCGGAGCAACGGAGACGGTCAGGTCGTAGGGTTTCACGGGCCTTTTCCGATGAGCACAAAGGCGGTTAAACAACGCGCCGTACGACGAATCACCCTGTCAGGCACCCGTCACGCGCGGCAAACTACAATAATGGCACATTATGCCCGTGGAAACCTCCATCATCATGTCCGCCCCCACCCCGGCCACCACCCGTATCGCCCCCAGTATTCTGTCTGCCGACTTTGCCCGCCTGGGCGAAGAAGTGCGCAATGTCGTCGCCGCCGGCGCCGACTGGATCCACGTCGATGTCATGGACAACCACTATGTCCCCAACCTGACTATCGGCCCCATGGTGTGCGCCGCTATCCGCCCACACGTCCAAGTGCCCATCGACGTGCACCTGATGGTCGAACCCGTGGATGAACTGATCCCTCAGTTCGCCAAGGCCGGCGCCAATATCATCACCTTTCACCCCGACGCCTCGCGCCACGTGCACCGCACGCTGTCACTGATCCGCGACCACGGCTGCCAGGCCGGCCTGGTATTCAACCCGGCCAGCTCACTCGACGCCATGGACCATGTCATGGATCTGCTGGACGTGGTGCTGTTGATGTCGGTCAACCCGGGCTTTGGCGGGCAGAGCTTTATCACGTCAACGCTGGACAAACTGCGCGACGCCCGCGCCCGGATCGACCGTTGGACACAGGCCGGCGGCCAACCCATCCTGCTTGAGGTCGATGGCGGCGTCAAAATCGACAATATCGCGCAAATTCGCGCGGCCGGGGCCGATACGTTCGTCGCGGGTTCCGCCATTTTTGGCAAGCCCGACTATGCCCAGGTCATTCAAACCCTGCGCGGCGAAATCGCCAAAGCCTCGACCCTGGCTGCCTGAGCACGCCGCCACCTCCCGGGGTTCGCTTGCCCGGGAATCCGACCTAATCGCCTGAGATCATCACCTATGACCACTTTCCAAGCCGTGTTGCTTGACCTGGACGGCACCCTGCTGGACTCCATCCCGGACCTGGCGCATGCCGCTAACGCTATGCGCATTGAACTGGGCATGCACGCACTGCACGAAGACATCGTCGCAACTTTTGTCGGAAAAGGCGTCGACAACCTCGTGCGTCGCTCGCTGGCGGGCTCGCTGCAGGCGCCCGACCCGGAACCCGCGGCATTCGAACACGCGCGTGAATCGTTTTTTCGCCACTACCATCTGGTCAATGGCGACAAAGCCACGATTTTTAACGGCGTCATCGACGGCCTGAAAGCCATGCGCGATCAGGGCCTCAAGCTCGCCGTCGTCACCAACAAGCCGACCGAGTTCACGATCCCGCTATTGCAGCGCACGGGTTTGGCGGGTTTTTTCCAGGAAGTCGTCTGCGGCGACACCTGCGAGCGCCGCAAACCCGATCCCGACCAGATGTTCTACGCGTGCGAACGCCTGGGTGTGACACCCGCCCAAGCCATTGCCATCGGTGATTCCGTCAACGACGCGCTGGCCGCCCGGGCCGCGGGCATTCAAGTGCTGGCCGTGCCATACGGTTACAACGAGGGCCAGGACGTGCATGGGCTAGATGTCGATGGTATAATCGGCAGCATCGTCGACGCGTCTTTGTGGATAGCTCGCAAGAACCGCGGATAAAGACCGGCGAATAAAAGAGCAGCGACCCAGGATAGCCCTAACCGCTCAGTTTTACGTACTCAGCCTTTAAATACGCAGTCTTGATCATTGATATGAACGCTCGTCTCTCGAACCAAATGCGCAACGCCTCGTGGCGTTGGTGGCGTTTGCCTTCCGGGTGGCGATAGTTCCTTCCCGGCCCTGGACGCGTCAGCATCCCAGCGCCGAAGCTGCATAGAACAGCGCCAAAAGCCCGGAACCCACACTTGGACCGGGCTTTTTGTTATGTGCCCGGTCGGTAGAACCCAACAGCTACGAGACTCCACATGACCGAAATTGAATTCAAGGCCTTGGCCAACCAGGGATACAACCGAATCCCCCTGGTTTCAGAGACCTACGCCGATCTGGACACCCCGCTGGCCATTTATCTGAAACTGGCGCATAGCGGGCCCGAACGTGGCAGCATGAGCTGCCTGATGGAGTCCGTCGTGGGCGGCGAACGCTTTGGCCGCTACTCGTTCATCGGCCTGCCGGCCCGCACCGTGATCCGTGCCAGCGGCACCACGACCGAACTCCTGCATAGCGGCACAGTCGCCGAGACCTACGAAGGCGACCCGCTGACCTTTATCGAACAGTACCAGGCCCGCTTTAAGGTCGCCTTGCGCCCGGGCATGCCGCGCTTTTGCGGTGGACTGGCCGGCTATTTTGGCTATGACACCGTACGTCATATCGAGCCTCGCCTGGGACCTGCGGTCAAGCCGTACCCGGCCGGCATGGACAAGGGTACGCCCGACATTATGCTGATGCACGTCGATGAACTGGTCATCGTCGACAACTTGGCCGGACGCACCTATCTGATGGTGTACGCCGACCCCACCCAACCCGAGGCCTACAGCCGTGCGCAACAACGCCTGCGCGACTTGCGCACCCGCTTGCGCCGCCCCGTCGATATTCCGTACAGCCACGCCAGCATGCTGACCGAGGAGCAGCGAGATTTCAAAAAAGAAGACTACCTCGCCGCCGTCTACCAGGCCAAGGAATACATCGCCGCGGGCGATCTCATGCAAGTCCAGATCGGACAGGTCATTTCCAAGCCGTTCCGCGACTCTCCACTCTCGCTCTATCGCGCACTGCGCTCGCTGAATCCCTCGCCCTATATGTACTACTGGAACATGGGGGACTTTCAGGTAGTCGGCTCATCGCCGGAAATCCTGGTGCGCCAAGAGCAAATCCAGGACAACGGTGTCGCCAAGTCGCAAATCACCATTCGGCCGCTGGCAGGCACCCGCAAACGCGGCGCCACGCCTGAGCAAGACGCCGCATTGGCCGCAGAGTTGCAGGCCGATCCCAAAGAGATCGCCGAACACGTCATGCTGATCGACCTGGCCCGCAATGACGTTGGACGCGTCGCCGAAGTGGGCTCCGTCAAGCTCACCGACACCATGACCATCGAGCGCTATTCGCATGTGATGCATCTGGTGTCGAACGTCACGGGCAACTTGAACCCTGGCATGAGCAGCATGGACGTGCTGCGCGCCACCTTCCCCGCGGGCACCCTGACGGGTGCCCCCAAAGTGCGTGCCATGGAGATCATCGACGAGCTCGAGCCCGTGCGCCGCGGCATCTATGGCGGCGCGGCGGGCTACCTGAGCTATGGCGGCGAAATGGACGTCGCGATTGCGATCCGCACCGGCCTCATCAAAGACGGCATGTTGTATGTCCAGGCGGCAGCCGGCATCGTCGCCGACTCGGACCCCGAGCTGGAATGGGCCGAAACCGAAGCAAAAGCCCGCGCCGTCCTGCGCGCCGCCGAGCAAGTACAGCACGGACTGGATGAGCCGATCTGATAATCGACCCCCCCTTTAGCCCAGCCGCCCTGCAGGGCTCCGAGGGTTTGTGAACTGAATAATTTTTTTGAAATCGAGAGGCTCCAATGAGCAAGTTGTTAATGCTGGACAACTACGATTCATTTACCTATAACCTGGTGCAGTACTTCGGCGAGCTGGGTGAAGACGTCACCGTCGTTCGTAACGACCTGATCACGCTGGACGAAATCGCCGCCATGAAGCCGGATCGTATCTGCGTCTCGCCCGGTCCTTGCTCGCCCGCCGAGGCCGGCATATCCGTGCCGCTGATCCAGCGCTTTGCCGGACAGCTCCCCATTCTTGGGGTGTGTCTGGGACACCAGGCCATCGGCGCAGCCTATGGCGGCGATATTGTGCGAGCCCAGCAGATCATGCACGGCAAAACCATACAGATATCGCACCGTGGCACCGATATTTTCTCGGGCTTGCCATCCCCCTATACCGCCATCCGCTACAACTCGCTGACGATCGATCCCAACACGCTGCCCGATTGCCTGGAAGTCACCGCCACCGCACCCGATGGCGACATCATGGGCGTGCGCCATAAAACGCTGCCGCTGTACGGGGTACAGTTTCATCCTGAATCGGTGTTGAGCGAGCACGGACATGACATGCTGCGCAATTTTCTGAACATCCAATAATTAGAGACAATCATCATGACGATCACTTGCACCGAAGCGCTGACTCGCTGTATCGAGCATCGCGAAATTTTCCATGACGAAATGCTGCATCTGATGCGCCTGCTGATGCGTGGGGAAATGTCGCCGCAAATCGCCAGCGCGCTCATCATGGGCCTGCGGGTCAAGAAAGAAACCGTGGGCGAAATCACCGCCGCGGCGCAGGTCATGCGCGAGTTCGCGACCCCCGTCGTGACCCCGAACCCCGATGATCTGCTGGACATGTGCGGCACGGGTGGCGACGGCAGCCATACGTTCAATATTTCGACAACCGCCATGTTCGTCGCCGCTGCCGCTGGCGTTCCGATTGCCAAACACGGTGGGCGTAGCGCCTCGTCCTCGTCCGGCAGCGCCGACGTCCTCGAAGCCTTGGGCGCCAACCTGGTGCTCAGCCCCGAACAAGTCGCCGAATGCCTGCAAGCCACGGGCATAGGCTTTATGTTCGCCCCCGCGCACCATAGCGCCATGAAAAACGTCGCCGCCATTCGCAAAGAATTGGCCGTGCGTACCATGTTCAATATCCTGGGGCCGCTCACCAACCCTGCGGGCGCCGCCAACCAGTTGATGGGCGTGTTTCACCCGGACCTGGTCGGCATCCAGGTGCGTGTATTGCAACGCCTGGGCTCACGCCACGTCATGATCGTGCACGGCATGGACGGAATGGACGAGGCCTCGCTGGGCGGCTCGACGATGGTCGGGGAGCTTAAAGACGGCAAAATCCGCGAATACGAGATCCACCCGGAAGACTACGGCCTGGCAATGGTGTCTAATCGGGGCATCAAAGTCGGCAACCGCGAGGAATCGCGAGAGCTTGTCATGCAGGCCCTCGATAATGTCGAAGGCGTTGCCCGCGACATCGTCGCCCTGAACGCGGGGCTGGCGATCTACGCCGGCAACAAGGCCGACACGATCGAACAAGCCCTCTCGCAGGCTTTTGAACTGATTGCTAACGGCGCCGCCCGCGCCAAGCTAGAAGAATTCTGCGCATACACCCGGAAATTCCAACAATGAACGACATCCTTGCGAAAATCCTGGCCATCAAGGCCGAGGAAGTCGCCACGGCGCGCCAGTTGCGCAGCGAAGCAGAACTGCTGCGCGAAGCCCAGGCTCGACAAGACGTCCGTGGCTTTGCCCAGGCTATCGAAGACAAGATCGCCCAGGGCCAGGCCGGCGTGATCGCCGAGATCAAAAAGGCTTCGCCCTCGAAGGGTGTGCTGCGCGAAAATTTCGACCCCGCCACCATTGCTGCCACCTATGCCGTCCACGGGGCGGCCTGCCTGTCGGTCCTGACCGACGTGCACTTTTTCCAGGGCTCGCACGACAACCTGCGCCGCGCCCGTGCCGCCTGCCCGCTACCCGTGCTGCGTAAAGATTTCGTTATCGACACCTACCAGGTTATCTCGGCGCGCGCGATGGGCGCCGATTGCATCTTGCTCATCGTGGCCGCCCTCGCTCCTAATCAATTGCGCGATCTGGAAACCCTGGCGATCGAACTGGGCATGGACGTATTGGTCGAAGTGCACGATGCCAAAGAACTGGACGTCGCACTCAGCCTTCGGACGCCTCTGCTGGGCATTAACAACCGCAACCTGCGCACATTCCAGACCAGCCTGCAAAATACCCTGGATCTGCTGCCGCATATCCCTGCCGGCAAGCGTGTCGTAACCGAAAGCGGCATCCTGACGCCCGAAGACGTCAAGCTGATGCGCAGCCACAAGGTGGATGCTTTCCTCGTGGGCGAAGCCTTTATGCGCGCGGAAGACCCCGGTGTTGAACTGGCGCGCTTGATGCACTGAGGCGAGGCAGATTTGGCCCGCGGCGCAACGGCNCCNCCGCCAACGCCTACGACAGGATTAACATGGCAGGAAACCTCTTCAGGAGAACCGCCATGCCGAACTCTCTACGCGTACTGTCGTTGATCGCCATCGCAATGGCCCTGGCAGGGTGTGCCCACGGCAACCATCAACCCGGCCCCCCGCATCCCGGGGCCGTCAATCCTTATAGCAATGGCGGCTTTCACGATGCCGGCCCTAATTACCCGGACACGGGTATTTAGGACGCTCCGGCTGGCCACCGCCACAGTATCGGCAACGCTGCCGCGCAACGGTACGAATCACTTGCCGCCCGACACCTCAATAAACGAGCCGGTCGTGTAGCCGGCCTCGTCGGAGAAGAACCACATGACGGCGCCGGCAACCTCGTCGACCGTGCCGCCGCGTTGCAACGGAATGGCGCTGGCCAGGCGGTCGACCCGGCCCGGTTCGCCGCCGCTGGCATGCATCTCGGTATAAATCGTGCCGGGCCGCACACTATTGACGCGGATACCGTCGGCCGCGACTTCTTTCGACAGGCCGATCGTCAGGGTATCCAACGCGCCTTTCGATGCCGCGTAATCCACGTATTCGCCCGGCGATCCCAGACGGGCCGCCACGGACGAAACATTGACGATGGCGCCGCCCTGCCCGCCATGGCGCGGCGACATGCGGCGCACGGCCTCGCGACAACACAGTAGCGGGCCCACGACGTTGGTATGCAAAATACGGGTAATGCGCGCGGCATCCATGTCCTCGACACGCATCTGCGTTTCCAGCACGCCCGCATTATTCACCAACGCATCGATACGGCCCAACTCGCGGTCGACGCGCTCGAACAATTGCACAACCTGCGCTTCATCGGACACGTCGGCGCCCATCGCAATCGCGTGGCCGCCGTCAGCCTGAATGGCCCGCACCACATCGTCGGCCGCGTCGCGGCGACGATGGTAATTGACGCAGACCGCATAGCCACGACGTGACGCCAGCCGAGCAACAGCCGCACCGATGCCGCGGCTGCCACCCGTAACGATCATGACTTTTTTCGATGGGTGCATCGAACAACTCCAATAGTCAGCATAATCCGCGTATGAGACAGGCGGCTGACAACCTTATCGCGATTTCCATGCCGCTGCACAGAACCGACGACATCAAGACCGCAGCCTGCGCGGCTACGGTCTTGGGGCACCCATCATGCGACTACGTTTTCGCGGCCCACGAAGCGATAAACCACCGCGGCCAAGAGGGCGCCCACAATCGGTGCCAGCCAGAACAGCCACAGTTGTTCGACTGCCCAACCCCCCACAAACAGCGCCGGGCCCGTCGAACGTGCCGGGTTCACCGACGTGTTGGTGACCGGAATGCTGATCAAGTGAATCAGCGTCAAGGCCAGACCAATCGGTATCGGCGCAAAGCCGGCGGGCGCCCGCTTATCAGTAGCCCCCAGAATCACAAACAAAAAGCCAAACGTCATCACGACTTCGCAGATCAGTGCGGCCGTCAAGGTGTACCCACCCGGCGAATGTTCACCATACCCGTTCGCCGCAAAGCCGCTGGCGACCAAGTCGAAACCTTCCTTGCCCCCGGCAATTACCGCCAGCACGGCCGCCGCCACGATCGCGCCGACAACCTGGGCCACCACATAGGGCACGATTTCGCGCACGGGAAAACGCCCCCCTGCCGCCAGTCCCACCGTCACCGCCGGATTGAAATGTCCGCCCGAAATATGGCCGACGGCAAAAGCCATCGTCAAGACCGTCAAACCGAAAGCCAGAGCGACCCCGGCAAAGCCTATCCCTAACTCAGGAAAACCGGCGGCAAGTACCGCCGCCCCGCAACCACCCAATACTAGCCAGAAGGTACCGATCAACTCCGCCACGCAACGCTTCGATAGCGACGACATAATAGATCTCCAGGACAAAGGTTCGCAGAGCGTATCTCCAACACAGCCCACCCAAAAGTGAAGTTTTGCAAAGCTGGGGGCCTCGCTAGGGATTACCATGACGTTTTAGACTCTGTTGCCCTGTCATGCAAGAAACTAATCACCAATTGTCGATGACCATCCTGATGACGCCTGACATGGCGAACTTCGCAGGCAACGTTCACGGTGGCACGATTTTGAAGTACCTTGACCAGGTCGCCTATGCCTGTGCCAGCCGCTATGCGGGCAACTATGTCGTGACGCTATCGGTCGACCAGGTGGTGTTTCGTCAGCCCATCCATGTGGGCGAACTGGTGACTTTTCTTGCCTCGGTGAACTACACCGGCCGGACGTCGATGGAAATCGGCGTCAAGGTGGTGACCGAAGACATCCGCAAACAGATCGTGCGCCACACCAACAGTTGCTATTTCACGATGGTCGCGGTCGACGATGACGGGCAACCTACCGCTGTCCCGCCGTTACCCGTACTGACTGAGGAACAACAGCAGCGATACGACGCGGCGCGTGAGCGGCGAGAGCTGCGCCAGACACTGGAGCAGCACCAGGCGGAAATCAAACGTCGCGCGCAGAATGCGGTAACCGGCGCCACGGAATAATCCGTCGTCACCCAAGTCAAAGTCGGCGCTCGCTTCAGGGATTGGCCGACGTCTCGATTCGTTGCTCGTTCGCAACGAATTGAGTACAAATCGCTGAGGATTTTCCCTAATAAAGGGGTTTTAGCGCCGAGCGCCAGATAGATAAATGAGCGTATACAAGCCTCCGATGAGGACGAGCTCAGCGCATAATGCAGGGCCAATGTCCACCTGATGGTCACTTTTTAGTGCATTAAAGGCTTGTTCGGATCAGGTCATTGCATCCATCAAAACCGCCTTTCCGACCCCTTACGCACCGGCGACAGAGGCCATAAACAGGCCCATCAGCGCGCGGCAGCGCCTGTCTACAACCCCATCTGCGGCCTATCAGAGTTAGAGGATTCACCAACAGAATTCTCAACTGCATCGTGATACGATCCACCCGACTTGGACTTTGCGTGCTGGCGGTGCGCTTGGTGTCCGGATGCTTGTGGAACCTAGATGTGGCCCGCACAGACGTGCCATGTTTTTTATTTGTTCTGTCCAAGCCCCATGCATCTTTTGACATAGCGTCTCCGCCATCACGGCCCGCTCGGCTTGGCACGACACAAATATATGGAGACCTTTTATGCAGCTAAGGAACAAGCAAGATTTCTGGTCGGGAGTGATGTTTGCTCTCATCGGCCTGGGATTTGCGTATGGAGCGACTGAGTATTCGATGGGCACCTCCGCCCGCATGGGCCCAGGTTACTTTCCCTTTTGGCTCGGTGTCTGCCTGGCCATCTTGGGTGCGGTAGTCGCTCTTGGCGCACTGTCGCCCAAAGCAACAGAAACCGTGATCGACAAGTTCGACTTCAAGATCCTCTTCATCATCATCGGTTCTGTCGTGCTGTTCGGCGTGGCGCTACGCCCGCTGGGGCTCTACACCTCACTGTTCCTGCTGGTCGTGCTCAGTAGTATTGCCAGCTTTGAATTCAGCTGGCGCGTCGCATTGCTTAACGCAATCTTCCTGGTCGCGTTCTGCTGGCTGGCGTTTATCAAAGGCCTGGGGCTGATTTTCCCGTTGTGGCCGTCGTTTCTGGGCATGAACTAAAACATAAGGGGAAAACAAGATCATGGAATTGATGGACAACCTGACGCTCGGACTATCCGTAGCGTTCACTCCCGAAAACCTGCTGTACGCCTTGCTGGGCTGCATTTTGGGCACCCTGGTTGGCGTTTTGCCAGGCCTGGGCCCCGTCCCCACCATCGCGATGTTGCTGCCAATCACGTACGTGCTGCCCCCGGTGGCCGGCCTGATCATGCTGGCAGGTATTTACTACGGTACCCAGTACGGCGGCTCCACCACCGCGATTCTGGTCAACCTGCCAGGCGAAACATCGGCCGTGGTGACCGTGCTGGACGGCCACCAGATGGCGCGTAATGGACGGGCCGGCGCGGCACTGTCCATCGCCGCCGTGGGCTCGTTCTTCGCCGGTAGCGTCACGACCCTGCTGATCGCCGCCTTCGCGCCCCCCTTGGCCGAAGTCGCCTTCAAGTTCGGCCCCGCCGAGTACTTCTCACTGATGACCCTGGGCCTCATCGGCGCCGTGGTGTTGGCCTCGGGCTCGCTGCCCAAGGCCATCTGCATGATCTTGCTGGGTCTGCTGCTGGGCATGGTGGGCACGGACGTCAACTCGGGCGTGGCCCGCTACGACTTCGGCATCCCCGAATTGCAAGACGGTATCGACTTTGCCATCGTGGCCATGGGTGTGTTCGGTTTTGCCGAAATCCTGGCCAACCTCGAGCAGAAAGAAAACCGCGTCGAACTCCAAGACAAGATCGGCTCGCTATACCCCAGCAGGCAGGAAATCCGCGAAGCCGTACCGGCCATCATCCGTGGCACGGCCCTGGGTTCGATGCTGGGGATTCTGCCTGGCGGCGGTTCTGTGCTGTCAGCCTTTGCGTCCTACACCCTGGAAAAGAAACTCTCCAAGGAACCGGAACGCTTCGGCAAGGGCCACCCGGCTGGTCTGGCAGGCCCCGAGTCAGCCAACAACTCCGGTGCGCAGGCGTCGTTCATCCCGCTGCTGACCCTGGGTATCCCGGGCAACGCCGTGATGGCGCTGATGGTTGGTGCCATGACTATCCACAACATTCAGCCCGGCCCGCAGGTCATGACCAGCCACCCGGAACTGTTCTGGGGTCTGATCGCCTCGATGTGGATCGGTAACCTGATGCTGGTGGTGCTGAACCTGCCGCTGATCGGCCTGTGGGTCAAGCTGCTGAAGGTGCCCTACCGCATCCTGTTCCCGGCCATTCTGGTGTTCTGCACGATCGGGGTGTATTCGTTGAACTACAACACGTTCGACATCTACACCACGGCGATCTTCGGTGTGATCGGTTACTTTTGGGCGAAACTGAAGTGCGAAGGCGCCCCGCTGCTGCTGGGCCTGGTGTTGGGCCCCATGATGGAAGAAAACTTCCGTCGCGCCCTGCTGCTGTCGCGTGGTGACTTCTTCACCTTTGTCGAACGTCCGCTGTCGGCATCGCTGCTGGGCGCCGCAGCCATTCTGGTCGTCATCGTCGCCCTGCCGTCGATCCGCAAAAAGCGTAAGGAAGCCTTCGTCGAAGAGGATTGATCTACGGTGCAGCTACCCGGCTTGCGGGGTAGCTGCACTGTCACAGTCTGCTGCGACGCGCAGTAAAAAATCCCGGAATGGTTCAAAAACCATCCCGGGATTTTTATTGGCAACCTAATTCGTCTTACTCCTAGCTAACACCGCAGCCAGGACATTGAACGATCAAGGCGCCTTGACAGGAGCCGGCGTTGCCGGTGCTGTCGGAGCCGTGGGCGACGTTGCGCCACCATTAGCCGGTGCTGCGGGAGCCGCGGGCGACGTTGCACCACCATTAGCCGGTTGGCCTTGATCGCCACGGATCTTGGCAGCGATGTCCGAAGCAGCCTGGGCCGACGGCACACCAAACGCCAGCACGCCGCGATTGAGCGGCTCGGCGATGCGAGGGGCGGCCACCAACTCACGATTGATCACCAAGGCCAACATATTGCCAACGTTCTGGCTGCTGATATCGTTCAGCTTGCGAGCACCCTCTTCGGTAAAGCGCAGGCCCACGAAATTCTGTCCTTGGCGATCCACCAATGCCGCGGCTTCGCTCAAATCACTGCGAGTCAAGACGGGCTGACGCTGAAGAAACAAGGAGCCATCAGGAATCTTGACTTCCGTCAGGCCAGGCGCCGTCGCGGACTGAGCCACAAAGAACTCGACCGAGGAGGCCGTAGCCGGCTGAGTCTGAGTCGAAGGCGCTGTCGTGCCGCCAGTCTCATCTGCGGTTTTCTGAGGCGCGGTTTTGCAGCCTGCGAGCGCGAGCGTCATGACAGCAAGCGCTGGGGCCAGTTTGCGCAAATTGAGTTGCATGATGGTGTATTCCTTCTTCATTGACTAAGGGGACTAGCATGTCGAACGATCAAAAGCAGTCCGACTTACAAAAAGTTTACAGGGACACCGCCAGTCTCGATAGCCCCAGCCGTATACAGATGTAAAGCCGCACTACAACCACAATACCACCTATACTTAGGATTCACGCAGGGGTACTCGTCGCCACACAAGGCGACGTGTTGAGAGAGTCCCTTCGTACCAGTACGGATAATGCCGATGCTGGGAGCGTATTCCGTCGCCAGGGCCTGTCATGCAGGGCCGGTTTCATACCGGGTTTCATACCGTCTGGCACGGGATTCATCCCCTTCGGCTCCAAAAAATTTTATTGGAGCTTTTCATGAACACCAATCCGAAGTTTCTGGCAGCCACGGCCGAGGTCGACGCTGCTACGGTAGCACCGCTGCCAAAATCCCGCAAAATCTACGAAATCGGCTCACGGCCAGATATCCGCGTCCCGTTTCGCGAGATCTCGCAGGATGCCACGGCCAGCGCGTCCGGCGAGACCCCCAATCCGCCGCTGATCGTGTATGACACAAGTGGCCCCTATAGCGACCCGAATGTTCAGATCGACATCCGTCGCGGTCTGCCCGCCCTGCGCAAACCCTGGATCGACGCCCGCAACGACACCGACGTGCTAAGCGGCCCAACCAGCGATTACGGCAAGTCGCGCTTGGCTGACCCCGTCTTGAGCTCGTTGCGATTTGATCTGCAGCGCCCTGGGCGCCGTGCCAAGCCAGGCGCCAACGTGTCGCAAATGCACTATGCGCGTCGCGGCATCATCACCCCGGAAATGGAATTCGTGGCGATCCGGGAAAATCTGCATCGCGAGCAGTATCTGGAAAGCCTGCGAGCCAGTGGCCCCGATGGCGAAAAATGGGCCCGACGCCTGATACGTCAACATCCCGGCCAATCCTTCGGCGCTGCGATTCCCGAGCTCATCACACCCGAATTCGTGCGCAACGAAATCGCCCAAGGGCGTGCCATTCTTCCCGCCAACATCAACCATCCCGAAGTCGAACCCATGGCCATCGGGCGCAACTTCCTGGTCAAAATCAACGCCAATATCGGCAACTCCGCCGTCAGCTCGGGCATCGGCGAAGAAGTCGAGAAAATGACCTGGGCCATCCGCTGGGGCGGCGATACGGTGATGGATCTATCCACAGGCAAACATATCCACGAGACCCGTGAATGGATCATCCGCAATTCGCCCGTCCCGATCGGCACGGTCCCTCTGTATCAGGCCCTGGAAAAAGTCGACGGCAAAGCCGAGGCCCTGACTTGGGAGATCTTTCGCGACACCCTCATCGAGCAAGCAGAGCAAGGGGTCGACTATTTCACGATTCACGCAGGCGTACGTCTACCCTTCATTCACCTGACGGCCGACCGCATGACAGGCATCGTCTCGCGCGGGGGTTCCATCATGGCAAAGTGGTGCCTTGCGCATCACAAGGAAAGTTTTCTCTACGAACGCTTCGAAGACATCTGCGACATCATGAAAGCTTATGACGTCAGCTTTTCGCTGGGTGATGGCCTGCGACCCGGCTCAGGCTACGACGCAAACGATGAAGCCCAATTTGCGGAACTGAAAACACTGGGCGAACTGACCCAGATCGCCTGGAAGCACGACGTACAAGTCATGATCGAAGGCCCTGGCCACGTGCCGATGCACTTGATCAAAGAAAACATGGAGATGCAGCTCGAACATTGCCACGAAGCCCCCTTCTACACGCTAGGCCCGCTGACCACTGACATTGCCCCCGGCTACGACCACATTACCTCTGGCATCGGCGCCGCACTCATCGGCTGGTATGGCACCGCCATGCTCTGCTATGTCACACCGAAAGAACACCTGGGGCTGCCCAACAAGCAGGACGTCAAGGACGGCATCATCACCTACAAAATCGCTGCCCACGCCGCTGATCTGGCCAAGGGCCACCCCGGCGCGGCGATCCGTGACAACGCACTCTCCAAGGCACGCTTTGAGTTCCGATGGGATGATCAATTCAACCTATCCCTGGACCCCGATACGGCCCGAGCGTTCCACGATGAAACGCTTCCCAAAGACTCCATGAAATCCGCTCATTTCTGCTCCATGTGCGGGCCGCATTTCTGCAGCATGAAGATTACGCAAGACGTGCGTGATTATGCTGCGTCGCTAGGGATCAGTGCGAACGAGGCGTTGCAACAGGGGATGCGGGAAAAGGCGGTTGAGTTTGTGCGCAAAGGGGCTGAGATTTATCCGTCGACTTGATCGTTTGTGATTGCATCGGGCGGCTCTGCATAGAGCGGCTCTGCGGTGGGTCCGTGTCGTGATCCAGAGCGTCCTGCCGGGCCGTTGAGCACGGATTTAGTCCGCGTAGCGGACCGAGGCCCCTGGTCATGGGCCGAGTCCGTGCGATAGGCCCGGCAGGACGCTCTGGATCACGACACGGACTCACCGCAGCGGCTGGCCTTGGATGCTGGAAACGGTCGGTTGTTTTTACAGCAGCTTGCCTGGATTCAGAATTCCTGCGGGATCAAAGATACGCTTGATATCACGCATCAGACGCAGTTCGAGGGGGTCTTTGCTGTGCAGGAAATGGTCGCGTTTGAGTTGCCCGATGCCGTGTTCGGCACTGATGCTGCCACCGTAGCGATTGACCTCGTCCAGCACGATGTCGGTTACGGCATCCCCTTGTTGGGCTGCCCACTCGCGTGGAGCGCCCGCCGGGCGCGACAGGTTGTAGTGCAGGTTGCCGTCACCGAAGTGCCCGAAGATGAAGGGGCGGACGTCGGGATAGGTGGCCCGTAGGCGTTGCTCAGCGGATTGCATGAACGCCGGGATTTGTTCGATGGGCAACGACACGTCGTGCTTGAGGTGGGGCCCATCGGCGCGCTGCGCCTCGGAGATCTCTTCGCGCAGTTTCCACAGCGCTTGCAACTGGGCCATCGAGGTCGACACGGCGGCATCGAGGCAGAGCTCGCGCTCGAGCGCGGCGCCCATCACGTTTTCCAGCAACGCATTCAGCGCGGCCTCGTCGGCCGTATCGGCCAACTCCATCAATACGTAGCCGGGATAGCGCTGCGCAAAGGGCTCTTGCACCCCTTGCGCGTGTGTCAACACCAAGTCCACGCAATCGCCCGTGAAAAACTCATAGGCTTGCAGACGCGGGCCGCATTGCTCGTTGACTAACTCGGCCAATTGCAGCGCCTGCTCGGGTGACTGCACCGCCGCCAACACCACCGAACGTACCGTCGTGCGGGGAAACAGCCGCAATGCCACCGCAGTGATGACCCCTAGTGTGCCCTCGGCGCCGATCAGCAACTGCTTAAGGTCGTAGCCTGTATTGTCTTTGCGTAGCGTTCGCAGGCCATGAAAAATCTCGCCGGTTGGCAAGACGGCCTCCAGGCCCAGCACCAACTCGCGCGTCATGCCATAACGCACGACGTTCACGCCGCCTGCGTTAGTCGAGACATTGCCACCGATCTGGCAGGAGTCCTCGGCCGCCAGGCTGAGCGGCAGCATGCGATTCACCTCTTCGGCCGCGCGACGCAGATTGCCCAGGATGCAGCCTGCTTCGGCCACCATGGTATTGGCGATGGTATCGACCGCGCGCACTGCCGTCATGCGATCCAGGGACAACACCACATTGGCGGGTCCCTGATCGGGGGTCGCGCCCCCGCACAGGCCCGTATTACCGCCGCGCGGCACGACCGGCACGCCGGCCTGCTGACACAGGGCGAGACATTGCGCCACCTCTTGCGTGCGACGCGGACGTACGACGGCTTGCGCCTGGCCGGTATACAGGCCACGCCAATCTGACAGCCACGGTGCAATATCGTCGGGCGCGGTCAGGACAGTATCAGGGCCGAGCGCCTGCACCAGACGCTGCGAAAAGTCAGGAGTATTCATCGAGAGGGTTCGCTTTCGAAAGGTAAAAAATCCAGTTGCAAACGCGATGCGGCCTGTTGCAAATGCAGCACAGCCGCGCGTCGGGCGCGTGGCGCGTCACACGCGGCAATAGCCTCATATAAGTCGACGTGCTCTTGATGTACATCGCCGACACGCTCGGACTGATATTGGAGGGTGTTGTCGCGCGCAATCCGCACGGCAGCGCGCACTTGCAGATTCAAATATTGCAGTAGTTGCTGGTAATAGGTGTTGTGGGTCGCGGCGGCAATCGCCGCATGAAAACCGATATCTTGCTCGACACCCTGTTCCGGATGATGCAAATGGCTTTCCAGACTGGCCAGACAACGCCCCATTTCGGTCAGATCCGCGTCACTGCGACGCACGGCGGCCAAGGCAGCAGCGCCACCCTCGAGCTCCATACGCAGTTCGTACACATTGGCCAACTCGGCCCGGCTGAGCGTCGCGCGGGCGGGCACCTGGAACCCCCGGCTCGCCGTGCGCGAAATCACGGTACAGCCCGCGCCCTGGCGACTCTCGACAAGCCCTTGTGCGCGCAGGCGTTCGGTTGCCTCGCGAATGACCGCAGCACTGACCCCGTACAGCAGCGCCAGCGTTTTCCCCGTGGGTAGCTTGCCTCCTACTGGGTATACGCCCGCGGCAATGTCGGACACCAACTGGCTGGCGACCTGTTCAGTGAGGGTAAGCGACTTGGTCAACATACGACGATTGTAGATTATTTATCAGGTTATATGAAAACTTTAACCGTGACGATTGGTTGAAAAAATCAACCTGAATCAGGGAATCAAGCCGCCGCGACCGAATGCTCGCGATGTCCGCACACCGCGCATTCGGGATCGCGGCTGACGTTCACGCTGCGCCATTGCATGGTGCGCACGTCCAGCCACAGCAGTCGGCCAGACAGGCTTTCACCGACGCCTGCCAACAGTTTCAGGGCTTCGGCGGCCTGCATGGCCCCAATGATGCCCACCAAGGGGGCAAACACCCCGGTCGTGGCGCAGTTCACTTCCTCGACATCGTCGGCCTCGGGGAACAAGCAGTGATAACAGGGCGCGTCGTCGTGGCGCAGATCATAGACACTGATCTGACCATCGAACCGAATCGCCGCGCCGGATACCAGCGGTTTGCGATGCTGTACGCAGGCGCGATTGATCGCGTGTCGAGTCGCAAAATTATCCGTGCAGTCCAGAATCACATCGGCCGCGGCAACGGCCTCTCCCAGCACCACACCCTCCAGGCGCTCAACGCGTGCATTGACCTGCGTTTCGGGGTTATAGGCAGCCAGCGTATCGCGGCCCGATTCGGCCTTGGGCCGGCCAACGCTGGCCTCAACGTGCAGAATCTGTCGCTGCAAATTACTCAGCTCAACGTTGTCATCGTCAGCCAGCGTGATGCTACCCACACCGGCCGTCGCCAAGTACAGCGCGGCGGGCGACCCTAGCCCCCCCGCGCCTACCACCAGCACCCGAGCCGCCAGGAATTGCTCCTGACCCTCGATTCCCAGCTCATCAAGCAGAATATGCCGGGCGTAACGCAGTAACTGCTGGTCGTTCATTTGTTCTTGGCGGGCTGAACTCCGGACGGCGTGATCGTCATGCGTTCGGTTTCGCCACCGACCGTAGGCTTGGCATTCGCCTTGGCCTGAGCCCGGACACTACCCTTTTTGACTGGCTTGCCGGCCAACAGATTCAGCGCCTGTTGCAGTTGGAAGTCATCGCTGCTGCCGAACTCGAACACCTTGGATGGCGGCGGCGTATCCTCGTCCGCATCCGGGGCGGACGACTTGAACTCATCGCTCTGATTGTTCGCCAAGTGGCGCTGCAAATCGGCCTCGCGAGGCAGACGGAACAGATCGCCATCCGCCGTATCTGCCACCACGTGATCGGGCTCGATACCCGTTGCCTGGATGGAGCGGCCCTTGGGCGTGAAATAGCGCGACGTCGTGAGCTTGACGCCCGTATCCTGGCTCAGCGGCAGAATGATCTGCACCGAACCTTTGCCGAATGTACGGTTACCCAGGACCTTGGCGCGCTTGTAGTCTTGCAACGCGCCGGCCACGATTTCCGAGGCGGACGCCGAGCCGACGTTGACGAGCACAACCATGGGCACAGTCTTGACCCACGCCGGAAGATCGGACAGATAGTTGCCTTCGCCGCGCGCATACTCGGCCGGGGTGGCCAGATATTTGTGCTTGGAGTCTGGCGTACGGCCGTCGGTAGACACGACCAGCACATCGGGCGGAAGGAACGCTGCCGACACGCCAATCGCACTGGTCAGCAAACCACCTGGGTCGTTACGCAGGTCCAGCACCAAACCCTTGGGAGCCGCCTTGGCACCCAGCTCTTTCAGGTGGCGCGCCAAATCCGAGCCGGTTTTTTCCTGGAACTGGGAAATACGAACATAGGCAACGCCATCGTCCAGCATCTTGCTGCGCACGCTGCGCACCTTGATGATGTCGCGAATGATGTTCACGACGATAGGTTTCGGATTGTCCGCGCGGATCAGGGTCAGTTTGATCGGGGTCTTCGGCGCGCCACGCATCAGCTTGACGGCTTCGTTCAACGCCATGCCCTTGGTGGGCGTATCGTCGATCTTGATGATCAGGTCACCCGCCATCACGCCGGCACGCGCCGCCGGGGTGTCTTCGATGGGAGAAATGACCTTGACGAAACCATCCTCGGCGCCGACCTCGATGCCCAGGCCCCCAAACTCGCCTTGCGTGGTGCTTTGCATTTCACGAAATGCATCGGCATCCAGATAGGCGGAGTGCGGGTCCAGATTGGACACCATGCCCGAAATGGCATTGTTGATCAGGGTCTTGTCATCGACCGCCTCGACGTAGTTGTTCTTAATAGCGGCGAAGACGTTGCTCAGTTGCCTGAGCTCGTCCAGCGGCAGAGGACTGCCGCGCTGCGCCAGTGCTGACACACCTACGCTGAGCAAAACGCCCGCCACCAGACCGGTAGCGATTAAACCGAAACCACGATACTTGCGAGTGCCCATGCACACTTCCTGATTTGTAGCCGGGTTATAAGGCCAACCATTGGGCCGGATCCACCGGGGTGCCACGATAGCGAATTTCAAAGTATAGGCCCGATTCCACCTGCCCGCCGGTCGAGCCTACCGTCGCGATGGAATCTCCCGCGGCGACAGCGTCCCCGACCTGCTTGAGCAAGCTCTGGTTGTAGGCATATACGGTCATGTACTGCTTGCCATGATCGACGATGATCAAGTTGCCAAAACCACGTAACCAGCTGGCGTAAACAACCGTGCCCGGCGCCACGACTTTGACCGGCGTGCCCGCGTTTGCGCGCAAGACAATCCCGCGCCAGACGCCGCCATCGGGCCGATCTACCCCGAAACGTCCCTGTACCGTACCACGGACCGGTGCAGTCAGTCCGTGGCGCAGGCCATTCCCCTGGCTGGGCGCGGGCGCGGGCGCTCGGCGGGTGGCCTGTTGTTGTGTAGATGCCTCATCGTCATCGTTGCTCACCTGACTCGCCGCGGGAGGCGGCGTGGCCGGCGTCGTCCGCGCCGGGGGGTCGACAGGACGCGCGGGCGGCGCCGGCGCGACACGCACGCCACCTTGATCAATCGGACGCAAGGAATCCCAATCACCCAAGGCCACGGCGCTTCGCTCGCGCGCGCGGGCGGCTTCGACCTGCTCACGTGCCTGGGCCACATCGCGAGCCGCCTGGTCACGGCTGGCCTGGCTGGCGGCCTTGGCGGCTTGTTCGACGCGGGCCGCCTCGGCTTTCGCGGCCTCTGCCGCACGGGCGGCGTCGGCCTTGCGCTGCGCCTCGGCCTTGACCCGGGCCTCTTCGGCCAAACGGGCTTCCTGGGCAAGGCGTACCGCCTCGGCACGTTGACGGGCCTCTTCGGCACGCCGCGCCGCCTCGGCCTGCTCGGCAATGGCTTTTTCGAGGTCGACGATCAAGGTCGACAGGCGACTGTCATCGCGCCCCAGCTTGCGCGCCTCGGCGCGCTGCGCCGCAATTTTCCCTTCCAACTGGGCCAACAGGGTCGCGCGCTCGGATTGCTGGGCCACCAACTCGGTTTTTTGCTCGGACGTTTCCGTGACCATACGCTGGATATCGGCCCGACGTGCATCCGCCTGGCCTTGCAAATCGGCCAAACGATCCAGATCTTGTCGCAAAGCCGTTACCGAGGCGGCGCGAGCGCGAGAAACATACCCCAGATAGCCGAGATTGCGACCCAACTGCTGTGGGTCGTCGCCCGACAACAGGGCAGTCCAGGGCGATAGGCCGCTGGCGTATTGCGTGCGTAATTGGTCAGCCAACTCGGTGCGCCGCCGTTTCAGCGTTTGCTGTTGCACCCCGATCTGCTTTTCCAGCCCCGCCAGGTCGGCCTCGGCCCGCTCATTGTCGGCAGCCAGGTCGCGCAAGCGGCTGTTGATGCGAGAAATGGCCGTCTCCGACGCCTTGAGGGCGTCGGNG
>NZ_CBCSFP010000014.1:78632-140836 GCF_965138755.1 Bordetella tumulicola
CCCGGCCTCGCTACGCTCGGCCTCCCGGTCTTCGAGAGACTGCTGTAACGCATCGATACGTTCACGCAGCGCGGCTTGCTGTTGTTCGGCATCGGTCTGGCGACCCGCCAGATCCGACGACGCCGCAACGCCGGGCCACGGCGTCATCGCCGCAGCCATCGTCAACAGCAAACCCGCCATAAACCGCATGAATCAGTCCTTTTTCGCCTTGCCTTGGGCGGCAACCGCTGCCATGGCAGCCTCGATTTCCGCTGCATCGCCCAAATAGTAATGGCGGATCGGGCGCAGTGCTTCATCCAGCTCGTAGACCAGCGGCTGGCCCGTCGGAATATTCACGCCAACGATATCGTCGTCCGAGATATTGTCCAAATGCTTGATCAGGGCGCGCAGGCTATTACCATGTGCGGCGACCAGCACGCGACGACCCGCACGGATGGCGGGCGCGATAGACTCGTTCCAGAACGGCAAGACGCGGGCCACGGTGTCCTGCAGGCACTCGGTCGCGGGCAGTTGGTCGGCCGGGATCTTGGCGTAACGATCATCAAAACGGGGATGGCGTTCATCGTCCAGCGCCAGGGGATCGGGCGCAATCGCGTAGGCACGGCGCCAGATCAGGACTTGCTCGTCGCCATACTTCGCGGCCGTCTCGGCCTTGTTCAAGCCTTGCAGGTTGCCATAGTGGCGTTCGTTCAGGCGCCAGTTGATGCCCACGGGCGTGTACATTGCATCCATGGCATCCAGCGCAATCCATAGCGTGCGGATGGCGCGCTTGAGCACAGAGGTGTAGGCCAGATCAAATTCGAAGCCTTCTTTCTTGAGCAGCTCGCCGGCCTTGCGCGCCTGCTCCCGACCGGTATCAGTCAGGTCGACATCGGTCCAACCCGTAAAGCGGTTTTCCAGATTCCATTGGCTTTCGCCGTGACGCATCAGAACGAGTTTGTACATGGTTTTTGGCCGCCGAAAGGCCGGCGTAGAGTTGACGAATGCGCTCATTTTATAATTGACTGGTTTTGTTCCTGGTTTTTCCCGGTAACGCGGGGTTTGTTACGGTAAGCCGCAGGCGTTTACGCCCGGCTACCCGCGCCAACCCGGTATGATGCGGGTCCGAATCAGGCCGCCATTTTTCAGACGAGCGCGACGTATTATTGCAAGCCGCATTGTTGCAAGCTCGTCCCCCTTTCAGGAACCTCTGTGGATCTTCTGCAATTCTTGGTTGATAAAAACAACATATTCATCGTCATCGTGGCAGTGGTAGCTGGCGTCATGCTGGCAATCCCCTCACTGCGCAAGGGCCGTAGCGGCTCGGGCCTCAGCACGGCCGAAGCCATCCAACTGGTCAACAAAAACCAGGGAATATGGGTAGACGTGCGCCCAAGTGAACAATTCCGTGCCGGCCACATTGCCCAGGCGCGTAGCGTACCGGCCAGCGAGATCGAGCAAAAAGCCAGTTCGCTGCCCAAAAACAAGCCTCTACTGGTGGTTTGCGAAACGGGCCGTGACTCCGGTCGTATCGCTGCCCGCCTGCGTACCCAAGGCTTTACCGAAGTCTCCGTGCTTGAAGGCGGGATCCGTGCCTGGTCATCGGCGGGCCTGCCCTTAACCCAGAAACCCTGACCAGGAGCCCGGCATGAGTAAAGTTGTCATGTACTCCAAGGATTATTGTCCTTATTGCTCGCGCGCCAAGACGCTGCTGACCGAGCGTGGCGTGACCGATCTGGAAATCATCCGTATCGATCAAGACCCGGCCCAGCGCGATGTCATGATCGAACGCACCGGCCGCCGTACCGTCCCGCAAATCTTCATCGGTGACAAACACGTCGGCGGGTGCGACGATCTGGTTGCGCTGGATCGCTCAGCCGGCTTGCTGCCCCTGCTTAACGGCTGACGGCTAACTACCGCCCGCTTTTTATTTTTGCTCACCTACAACCCGGAAATTCTCATGGCTGAACAGGATCAAAACACCCAGCAGCAGGAAGGCGTTGCCCCTGCATTCAACATGCAGCGCGTCTACCTGAAAGACCTGTCGCTGGAAATGCCCAATGCGCCTCACGTGTTCCTGGAACAAGAGCAGCCGCAAGTCGAAGTCAGCATCAACGTGGGTGGCCAGCGCCTGGCCGAGTCGATCTTCGAATCGACCGTGACGGCGACCGTGACCACCCGTGTCAACGACAAGGTACTGTACCTGATCGAAGGCACCCAGGCTGGCATTTTCGAGCTAGCCAACATTCCTGCCGAACAAATGGATCCGCTGCTGGGCATCGTATGCCCCACCATGCTGTATCCCTACTTGCGCGCCAACGTGGCCGACGCGATCACGCGCACCTCGATGCCGGCCCTGCACTTGGCCGAAGTCAACTTCCAGGCACTGTACGAACAGCGCATCGCCGAGTTGGCCCAGCAACAACAGCAAGAAGGTAACCCTAACGGGGCAGACTCCGGCATCATCTTGCCGCCGGGCGCTACCCGCCAATAAGCCTTTTGCTGCCGCACGCCGATGACCCCGTCACCCGCCCCACTGAGCATTGCCGTTTTAGGCGCGGGTAGCTGGGGCACGGCGCTGGCCGCCGCGGCCAGCCGCCGTCACCGCACCATTCTGTGGGCACGTGATGCCACACAGGCCGATGCGATGGCTCAATCGCACCAAAACACGCGTTACCTGCCTGACATCGCGCTGCCCACAACGCTGGCCATCACCAGCGATCTGACGGCGGCCCTGGCGCCATTAGCGGCAGCGCCGTCACGCGCACTGATTATCCTGGGCGTGCCCGTCGCCGGCCTGGATCCCATCTGTCGCGAGCTCGCGNCACGCTTGCCCGTCCTTGGCTTGTCGCACACCCCCGTGGTCTGGACTTGCAAGGGATTCGAGGCCGACACCGCCCGCCTGCCCCATGAAATCGTCGCAGAAGCCCTCCACGGCATCGCCGATTTTCCCGGTGGCGTACTGTCTGGCCCGTCCTTCGCCCGCGAAGTCGCACGGGGCTTGCCCGTCGCGCTCACCATCGCCAGCGACCACGACACCGTGCGCCAGCACACAACCGCCGCCTTGCATGGCGGCGCGGTGCGCGTCTACGCCAGCACCGATGTCACGGGCGTCGAGGTCGGCGGCGCCCTGAAAAATGTCATCGCCGTAGCCTGCGGTATTTCCGATGGCCTCGCCCTGGGCACCAATGCCCGCGCGGCACTGATCACCCGGGGCCTGGCCGAAATGAGCCGCTTCGGCGTGGCGCTGGGCGCCCAGGCCGAAACCTTTGCCGGCCTGACGGGCCTGGGCGATCTCGTCCTGACCGCCACTGGCGAGCTGTCTCGCAACCGCCGCGTCGGCCTCGAAATCGGTGCCGGACGGCCGTTGGCCGATATCCTGGCCAGCGGTATTACGGCCGAAGGCGTACGTTGCGCGCGAGCCGCGCTACAACGCGCCCGCACGCTGGGCGTAGAGTTGCCCATTACCGAAGCCGTCTGCGACGTGCTATTTGAGGGCGTCGCCCCGGTGACCGCCGTCTCCGCCCTGCTCGCCCGGGAAGCACGCCTGGAAACCTGAGCCGCAAGCGGTCCATGCGATATCCGCATCAGCGATCCCGCCCGCCATGCCGTACTTTCCCCTATCGCCGCACAGCCCGATCCGTACCATAAAATCCACGGACAAGACCAACCTCGAGACAAACAAAAGAACGCACCATGTCCCTGACCCGCCCTTTTCGCGCGATTGCGCTCTTGCGCTGCCTGCCCTTGATCCTGATCGCCGCCGCACTGCCGACCACCGCCTCGGCCGACTGGCCCGAACGCCCCATCCACATGGTGGTGCCATTCCCACCAGGCTCGTCCCCTGATCTCTTGGCGCGAACGATTTCCGAGCCACTGTCCCAAGCACTGGGCCAGCCCGTCGTGATCGACAACAAACCAGGCGCCGGCGGCAACATCGGGACCCGCATGGTCGCCAAAGGCAAACCCGACGGCTACACCCTGGTCTACACCATCAACGGCCCGCTCGTCACCGCACCCGAACTCTACAAAAAGACACTGGGCTACGACCCGCTCAAAGACCTCCAGCCCATCACGCTGGTGGCCACCAGCCCGAACGTGCTGACCGTCCCCGCGACCCTCTCCGTCAATAACGTCGCCGACTTCATCAAACTGGCGCGCGAACGCAAGGGCGAACTGAACTACGGTTCCGTCGGCCCCGGCAGTTCCGCTCACTTGGCAATGGAAATGTTCAAAAACGAGGCCGGTATCGACTTGGTACAGATTCCCTACTCGGGTTTCCCACAAGTCATCAGCGCCATCATCGCCGGCGACGTACAAGCCGGCTTTATGGTCCCCGCCATTGCCATGCCGCAAGTCAAAAGCGGCAAAGCTAAAGCACTGGCCATCACCAGCCTGGAACCCAGTGAATCCCTGGCGGGCATCCCCACCATGGCCACCCAGGGCTATCCCGGTTTCGAAGCCATCTCCTGGAACGCCATCCTGGCCCCCGCCGGCACCCCCGCCCCGATCGTAGAGAGACTGAACAAAGAACTCTCCCAAATCATCAACAGCGACACCGTCCGCAAGCAATTGGCACAGCAATACTTCACCGCCGCCCCCTCCACCCCGCAAGGCCTTACCGACCGCATCAAAAAAGACCAGGCCCGCTGGAACACCGTCATCAACCAATTGAACCTATCGCTAGATTAATCAGAGTCGGCACCCAGAAAACTGACATACCCCATACGTACGCCGTTACCCTAAGTAGCCCCCCCGCATTCCCTAACGCGNGTCCCCGCCGCTGGCTGGCGTAGGCTCCACCGGCGTTTTGAGCTGTCGGGCAGTCCCGCGCAGCGGGACCGAGGCCCCTGGTTGGGCCGAGCCGCAGCGATTACGCCGGTGGAGCCTACGCCAGCCAGCGGCGGGGACGCCTTAAGAAAGCAGGCCTACTACGCTCCACCTGCATAACCATTCTGACGCCACGCCTCAAACACGGTAATCGCCACCGCATTGGACAAATTCAGGCTGCGTTGGCCCTCGCACATGGGCAAGCGTATCTGCTGAGCGGGCGCAAACATGGCCATGTGCTCGGCGGACAAGCCAGCCGTCTCGCGACCGAACACAAACACATCACCGGGCACAAAGGCAACCTCTGACACGTTGTGCGACGCACGGGTGGTCATGGCATAGCAGTGATCGGGCCGCGCGCCCGTCGCCGCCAACGCCTGTGCCAACGTGTCATGCACTTGCACGGGTTGCCACTCGTGATAATCCAGGCCGGCGCGACGCAAGCGCGTGTCATCCAGATCAAAACCCAATGGCCGCACCAAATGCAGCTGCGCCCCGGCATTGGCGCACAAGCGGATCACATTGCCGGTATTGGGCGGGATTTCGGGGCAAACAAGTACGACATGAAACATACATTCAATCCTGGCCAACGCTCACGCTGCGCATCACTCTATCTAATCTAATTAAATTCGCCACCCACCGGGGTACGGGCCGCCACCAACACCGTCACCTCTGACGCGCCAGCGCTCAACAACGCCTGGGCCGCGGCATTCACGGTGCTGCCGGTGGTCATGACATCATCGACCAGCCCTACCGGACAGCCGGGCAACGGCCGGACACACTCAAAGAGGCCCTCCGCGCCAGCACGACGCGCCTGACGAGAACTGAAGGCCTGCCGGGGACCTTCACGCAAGCGCCGCAACACACCGCGTCGGACGGGCAGGTGCAAGCATACGCCCAAACTGGCCGCCAACTCAGCCGCAGGATTAAAGCCACGCTGCCGCAGCGATTGGCGACTCGACGGAATCGGGACCAGGATCGTCCCCACCCGCAGAGCATAGGTTCCGTTTTGCGCAACCAGTGCGGTCTGAGGAGGTGACGGCGACAATGCCGAGGACGTCACGCCGCCGGCGCGAACGACGGCATCGGCCAGCAGTTGCGCCAACGCTGTACTCAACCCATAGCGACGTTCGGCCTTGTAACGACCGATCAGGCTATCGAAAGGCGGTTCATAGTCAAACGCGGCGATGGTGCGCGTAAAGACGGGATTCATGTCCGCACAAGAGGGGCACTCGCGTCCCGTGGCACGCATACGCTGGGCACAACGTGCACAGCGCTGGCAGCCGTCGCGCATGGTGGCCGCAACATCCTGGATACATCCGACGCAGAGGCGCCCGCCGGTTGCCGCGCCCGCGCACAACGGACAATCCGTCGCGATCAGGGCAAAGACCCGCTGCGTGGCGGTGCGTAACGGGAAGAGAAAACGCGAATAGGCAATAATGGACGACATTCAGGCTCATGCATTTTGCTCGGGCCGTTATCACACCACGCTTTTCCTGCGCTGCCGTCGGGTAGCGCGACATTCATGTCACAACCCTCGCCCGCTACTCCTCCGACATTGCCGCTCAACCCCGCGCATGTCGTACAACAATTTTCGCGCCGCGGCGATCTCTCCGACGCCCAATTTCTGTACGGCGAAGTCGCCCGACGCATGTTGGGGCGGCTGCAGTACATACGCTTGCAACCCACAGCCCTGCTGGATGCGGGCTGTGGCGCCGCAGACAACCTGCCCCTGCTACGGGAACGCTATCCCGATGCGGCCTACCACGGCCTGGATATCAACGAGGCCGTGCTAGCGCACGCCCGTCAGCGCCATGCCTCCGGCGGCGTCACCCAGTGGCTGGGCAAACTGGTCGGACTCGGCCATAACACCCCGCGCTTTATCCGTGCCGATCTCGCCGATACCGGCCTGCCTCCCGAATCGCTCGATCTGGTCTGGTCCAATCTGGCCATGCACTGGCACCCCGCCCCGCATGCCGTGCTGGCCGAATGGCGACGTGTGCTGAAAGTCGGCGGACTGGCAATGTTTTCCTGTCTGGGGCCGGCCACGCTGCGCGAACTACGCCAGGCACTGGACGACGCCGGCCTGCGCACCGCCACGCCTGCTTTTGTCGATATGCACGACTTCGGCGACCTGTTGGTGGAAAACGGATTTTCTGACCCGGTCATGGATCAAGAAACCCTGACGCTCACCTACCGCAGCCCGGAACGCCTGCTCGAAGACGTACGGGCGCTGGGCGGCAACCCCGCCAGCGACCGCCGTCGAGGCCTGGNCGGCCGAAGTTGGCTCAATCGACTGCATGCCGCCCTAGAGGCCCAGCGCAATACAGACGGCGTCATTGCGCTGACGATCGAAGTGTCCTATGGCCACGCTTGGCGCGCAGCAGCCCGCCGCAGCGCAGCGGGCGAAACTCATCTCTCGATCAGCGCCATCGGCGGGCGTCGCGCCGGCAGTTAATGCAATCGATCGGATCCCCATCCCGAGGCAAGCCCCGGGTCGGGCGTCGCCAAGGCTTGCACACTGCCGTGCACGGGCTCGGAGGTCGCACGAATGCGGCGACGCTGCACCTCGACGGCAATCGCGCTCGTTTCGCGCTCGCCTCGCCAGACCCGGGTCATAGACTCGACGACAGAGGGCAAGTCGCGCACGCGATGGAACTGACCGCGCAGCCAGCGGGCATCATTACCATTACGGATCGCCTCGTCCTGCAATGTGGCCAGCATATCCCGGGTGCCGAGCTCTTCCGCGATCGGCATCAGACGCAGGAATAGCGAACGCAGATGATCGATCAAGCGCAAACGCTGCCCATCCGGGGTCACATAACTGCCCTGGAGGCCAAAGCGGCACGCCTGAAAATGATTGCTGCGATAGGCTAGCCATGCCGTAGGCGCGGGCTGGGGCTCGCGCGTCACTAGCACGGCCAGTGCCTGGGCAAAGGCGGCCAGCTGGCACGCCCGCTCAACGGTCAACGGGGTATCGCATACGCGTATCTCTACCGTACCGAACTCGGGTTTGGGACGAATATCCCAATACAGGTCCTTGATGCTCTCGGCCAAGCCACTGCGACGCAACTGGGCCATATGGGCCTCGAACTGATACCAGTCGGTCACATCCGCCGGCAGATGCCCCGACAAGGGGAAACTGTTGACAGCATTGAGGCGGCAGCACGAAAACAACGTATCCACCCCTTCGTAATAGGGCGACGACGCCGACAACGCAATGAAATGCGGCACATACGGGGACAGCCCGCGCACCATACGCACCGCCGCATCACCCGAGGGCACGCCCAAATGAATATGCTGACCGAACACGGTAAATTGACGCGCCAGATAACCGTACATTTCAGCCAGATACTGAAACCGGGGAGAATCGGAAATGGCGCGCTCTTGCCAACGCATGAAGGGGTGGGCCCCTCCGCCAGCGACTGACACCCCCACCGCGTCTGCGGCTTCGCACAAGGCATCACGCATTTCGCGCATTTCGGCCAAGAGGCCCATGGGGTGTTCGTGTACCGAGGAATTCAGCTCAATCATAGAGCGGGTGATTTCGGGCTTGACCCGATCCGCAATCGGATGATTGGCCATCTGAACCAGCAACTCGTCCGCCGCCGCAGTCAAGTCAAAACTACGTGGATTAATCAGTTGCAGCTCAAGCTCTATGCCGAGCGTGTTGGGGGCGGACGAGACGAACGGGATCTGTTCCATCTCTGACTCCTTAATGTACGTTGGTGGGGGCGCACCATTCGGCCTTGAAGCCCGGCGACCTCCCGGGGGGCACTTGACGGTGTCTTATGCCTGCATGATAGCCGCAACTTTGTGCCAAGAAGATTCAAAATCGTGACAATTACGCGCAACTTCAAGAATCCAGGCGTATTTGTCTGTGACAACAATGTAAGTGACTACTCACAGACTAGGAATGGCGCGGGTGACAGCGGTATCGGCTGTGTTTTCTCGCTAAAAATGCGGCTGCCAGAGATGGGCGGGTTAACCCTATATCGGGTTATTCCTAGTATTTTGCAGGGTTTCCCTGACCAGACTGTGACAGAAGTCTGCGTTCTCGATTCCGCTGCGAGCGCCCCTGGTAACAGGCTTGCGGTAGCGACGGGTGCCGTCAATCGGCGCCCTCGAACTGGGTGGCCAGCAAGGCGTGCCTGAATCGTTGCGCCGGCTCGAAATCAGCCGCTTCCTTCAGGGTAAAGAACGACAACTGGGTGCGCCCGGTATCGAGCTCGCGACCGCGCAGCGGCTGGATACCCAGTCTGTCGCGGTATTGCGCGATCAGGCGGTCCGGGCCGACGCTGACGAACCGTCCCCCTGCCACCATATGCATGCCGGAATGAATGGACGTGCACACTACCCGCGGACGCGGTGCGGCCAGACCGCTATTCAGGAACAAACGCTGGAACGCCGCATAGGTGCGCGACCCACGGTGCGGCACCACCCAGGGAAACTCGGCCAGTTCAGCCATGCGCACCTGCTTGCGCCGGGCCAATCGATGCCCGGTCGCGGCAAACACCTGCATACGACCCGCCCACAGCGGCTCGACATGCAGCAGATCCAGATTCACCGTCGAAGCGATAGTCTCGTCCAGCCAGCCGATGACGCAATCGAGCTCGCCGGCGGCCAGCGCGGCAACCAGTGTCACGGCCTCGGCTTCTTCGATGTGCATATGCGGCAGCGTGTCTTGTTCCAACAGACGCGTCAACGCCTCGGGCAGCATGCTAAAGCCCACCAGTTGCACACAGCCTACCCGAAGCGTCGGATCGCGCCCGCTTTGCCGTGCCGCGCCGATGGCGAAATTCACCGAAGCCATCGCAATGACCAGCCGTTCACGTGCATGACGGCCCGCGACGGTCAAGCGGCCACCGCGCGCATCGCGTTCGACCAACTGCATGCCGAAAACGCCTTCGACCTCGCGCAACAACAGTGTGACCGCCGGCTGGCTGATACCCAACTCGCGCGCGGCCGCGCCCAGCGAGCCTTCGCGGTCGATGACTTCCAATAACCGCAGGTGGCGCAGACGCAAACGATCGAGCCGATACGCCGCGGCGCGCGACAACGGCTGTCCATCTGACTGAGATAGCGGTAGCGTGCTCATATGAAAAGTATATGGGTTAATGAGATATTAATAATTGATGCTTAACACCACACTGTCGATAATCCTTGCAAGAGCCGCCGCTCGACACACGCCCCCACAGGCGGCCCACATCAAGGAGACGACATGCGCCCCCCATTTCCCCTCGCACGGCGGCAATTCCTGCGCGGCGCCATGCTGGCCACCGTGGCTTATGCCACAAGCAGCCGGGCCGCCGCCCAGCCCGCCTACCCCAGCCAGCCTGTCCGGCTGATCGCGCCTTTCTCGCCCGGCGGCGCGGTGGATATCTATTCGCGCATCATCTCGCCTGAACTATCCCGCATCTTGGGCCAGACCGTGATCGTGGAAAACCGTCCTGGCGCCAGCGGCAACATCGGCGCCGAGATGGTCAAGCGCGCGCCGGCCGACGGCCATACGCTGTTGGTGGGCAACATCGCCATCCTGGGCATCAACCCGGTCGTTTACAAAAACAACCCCATCGCCCCGCTGGCCGACCTGACACCCATCGCCAAGACCGTGAATGTCAACTATGTGCTGGTGCTGAACCCCCAGGTGCCGGCGCGCACCGCGGCCGAACTCATCGCCTACGCCAAAACCAACCCGGGAAAACTGACCTACGGATCGTCCGGTACCGGCAGCATGCAACAAATGGCTGCCGAGCTGTTCCAGTCACGCACCGGCACCAAGTTGCTGCACGTACCATACAAGGGCACCGGCGCGCTGGTGGGAGACCTGGTCGCAGGGCACGTGGACATGATTTTCGCCGATGAGGGATCGATGATGCAGCAGGTCAATGCCGGCAAACTGAGGGTGCTAGGGGTATGCGGGCTGACGCGCAGGCCCGAATACCCGGATATTCCGACGATAGCCGAGGCCGCCGATCTGCCCGGCTTCGAGGCCGTGGCGTGGCAGGGCCTGGCCGGCCCCGCGAGGCTGCCCGCCTCCATCGTCGACCAGTTGAACCAGGCCATCAACCAGATCCAGGCTGACCCAGCCATCAAGGCGCGCCTGGCCGCAGCCGGGCTCTCCACCGATGCGGGCACACCTCAGGCGTTTCGCCAGTACATCGGCGATGAGCTGACCAAATGGCGTAAAGTCGCCACCGACATCGGCATCTCGGTGCAATGAGCGACACACCCGATGACCATTGCCAACATCGAATGCTGGGTATTTCGCGCCCCGATTGAACGCCCCGTGACCGCAGCCGTGGGCAGCATGACCAATCGCCCCGCCGTGTTCGTGCGTATCAGTGCGGCCGATGGCGCCTGGGGCTGGGGCGAGGTGTTCTGCAACTTTCCGACCGTAGGCGCCGAGCACCGCGCCCGCATCGTGCGCGAGATCGTCGCCCCGCTGCTCCTGGGCACATCCAGCGACCAACCCGCCGACACCTGGCGGCATTTGACACAGCGCCTGCGCCGCATGGCGCTGCAAGCCGGCGAGCCCGGCCCGCTGGCACAAGCCATCGCCGCCATCGATCAGGCCCTATGGGATATGCAGGCCCGCCGCGCTGGCCTGCCCCTGTGGCGCCTGCTGGCCGATACGCCACAGGCCAGCAACCGCGTGCGCCTGTACGCCAGCGGCCTGGGCCCCGAACAGCCCGCCGAATTCGCACTGGCCAAACAGGCCCAGGGCTATACCGCGTTCAAATTCAAGGTGGGTTTCGAACCCGACAAGGACATCGCGGATTTCGAGGCCATGCGCGCCGCATTGGGCCCAGAGGCGCAGATCATGATCGACGCCAACCAGGCCTGGGAACCAGACACGGCGGCACGGCGGATCGCCGCGCTGGCACGCTACGAGCCGTTCTGGATCGAAGAGCCGCTCGCGGCCGACGAACCGCTGGACGTATGGCGCCGGCTAGCCGACAGCACGCCAGTCCCGCTGGCCGCCGGGGAGAACATCCGCGGCCACGCCGACTTCGAAGCCGCCATCCGGAATGGACACCTACGTTTCGTGCAACCCGACGTGGCCAAATGGGGCGGTATTTCGGGTTGTCTGGCAGTCGCCCGCCGCGCCGAGCACGCGGGGCTGACGTTCTGCCCGCACTGGCTGGGCGGCGGCATCGGATTGGCGGCCTCAATGCATCTGCGCGCCGCGTTGGGCCCGGCGGGAATGGTCGAAGTCGATGCGAACCCGAATCCACTGCGCGAGCAGGTATACCCGCTGAACAACTTGAAAGACGGCTGGTTTCACCTGCCGGACACACCCGGTATGAGTGTCGAGCCGAATCTGGCCGCGCTGGCGCGGTATCGTGTCGCCCTTGCGTAGCGTGAGCCCGACGTGCCGGTTACTTGCGCCAGAACATGGGCGTGAACAGCACCATGACAGTCAGCAATTCCAGCCGGCCGATCAGCATGGCAAACGTACACACCCAGGTCTGAAAGTCGGTCAGCACTCCGAAATTGCCCATGGGGCCCACCGACCCCAAACCCGGCCCGGTGTTATTGATACTGGCCAGCACTGCCGAAAACGCCGCGATGGGCTCAAGCCCCGACACCAGCATCAGGCTGGCCAGCAAACCGATCGACAGGACATACACCACCATGAAAGCCAGCACCGACGCCATCACCCGCTGAGAAACCAGGCGACCAGCCATACGGATCGGGCTGACCGCACTGGGATGCAGCATGACGACCAACTCGTTACGGACCTGTTTGACCAACAATAGGGCACGCACCATCTTGATTCCGCCACCTGTCGAACCCGCCGAGGTCACAAAACCCGACAGCAGCAACATGGTCAGAGGTGCCACCAAGGGCCACGCGGCGTAATCCACGTTGGCAAAGCCTGTGGTGGTAGCCACTGAAATCGTGTTGAACATGCCATAGCGCAGCGCCTGGACAGGATCATCATAGACACCGCGAACGTACAAAAAAGCGGAAATCGCCAATCCCGCTCCCAGCATGATGGTCAGATACGGGATGGTTTGCGGACAGATCCGGTACGCGCGCAGACTACCCTGCCGCAAGGCGTTGAAATGCGTCGCAAAGCTGATGCCCGCCAGGGTCATGAAGATCATGGACACGATCTCGACCGGCACTGAGTCAAAGTAGGCGAAGCCCGCGTCCCGCGTGGAAAATCCCCCCAACCCCATCGTCGTCGCCGTATGACACCANGCATCAAACCAGGACAACCCGACGCCGCGATAGGCCACCAGGCAAAGCACCGAGAGCCCAAAATACACCGCATACAAGGCCTTGGCCGTACTGGCAATGCGTGGCGTCAAGCGCTCGTCCTTCATGGGACCGGGCGTTTCGGCCCGCACCACCTGATGCCCCCCCACGCCAAGCAACGGCAAAATGGCTACGGCCAGCACCAGGATGCCCAATCCACCAATCCAGACCAGCGTGCTGCGCCACAAATTGATCGACGCGGGCAGATAATCCAGTCCGGTCAACACCGTGGCACCGGTGGTCGTCAACCCCGACATCGCCTCAAAATAGGCATCGGTAAATGACAACGGCACGCCGACACCATCAAAGTAGATCAGCAACGGAATTGCAGCCAACAGCGGCAGGCTGAGCCACACCACCGACACCAGCAAAAATCCATCGCGCGCATGCAATTCGCTGCGACCCCGTCGCGTGGCCAACCAGACGGCGCCCCCCCCTCCGAAGGCCAGCAGAAAGCCTTCCAGAAACGCTGTCAAACCCTCATCGTCACCCAGGTAAGCAACCAGCAACGGCAAGAGCATGGTCAGCGAAAACACGACCATGGTCAGGCCCGCAACATAGAACGTGGCGAGTAAACGTTTCATGCGGTGAAAGCGGTGCTAGCGTGAATGGCCGTAAGGCGCATGAATAGACCCGTATCAAAGCTCAGAAGAAAGACGCCGAAACCTGAAAGAGTTTTTCCACACGCGGCATCATCTGACGCGACGGCACAAACACAATGACATGATCGTCCGTCTCGATGACAGTCTCGTCATCCGGCATCAAGATCTCGTCGCCGCGCGCCAAGGCGCCAATACTGGCCCCCTTGGGTAAACGAATCGCGCCTACCGGGCGCCCGACGACTTTGGAGGTGCTGCGATCGCCATGCGCCACGGCCTCGATCGCCTCTGCTACGCCCTGGCGCAGCCGGTGCACCGCCGCAATATCGCCGCGGCGCACATGGCGTAATAACTCACTCATTGTGGCCTGTGCGGGCGACACCGCGATGTCGATGTGACTGCCCTGCATCAACTCGCCATAGGCCTGGCGGTTAATCAGCGCGATCACCTTGCGCGCCCCCAGTCGCTTGGCCAAGAGCGACGACATGATATTGTCCTCGTCGTCACTGGTCAGTGCCAGCCAGGTGTCCATATCCTCGATGTTTTCGCGTTCAAGGAGTTCTTCGTCCGTCCCGCTGCCGTGCAGCACTAAGACGTTACTAGGTAACTCGGCCACCAGATACTCACAGCGTTGTTCGTTGCGCTCGATGATGCGCACGCTGTAGTTCTCCTCAGCCAACTGTCGCGCCAAACGCAGACCGATATTGCCGCCACCGGCGATCATCACGCGACGCACAGATTTTTCCGCATCGCGCAGTTGTCGTATGGCACGGCGAGCATGACGGGTGTCCACCACCAGCACGACCTCATCGCCTGGCGCAATCACCGTGCCTCGATCGGCTTGCAATGGCCGGCCGTCGCGCACCACATCGACGACGCGGGCGGCCACATCGGGCCATACCTCGCGCAGTTGTGCCACCGGGTGATGCGCCATGGGGCTGCCATGCCCCACCCTCACCGTCACCACGCTGATACGGCCATCGGCAAACTCGACCACCTGAAGGGCCTCAGGAAACTCGATCAAACTATGCAAATAGGTGGCGACGCTGCGCTCGGGGCTGATCAAGGCATCGATGCAAAAGCCTTCTTCGCCCATCAACTCGGGATGCTCGGCAAAATCCGGCATGCGGATACGGGCAATGCGGCGTGGTACGTTGAACAACTGGCGCGTGATCTTGCAGCCGACCATATTGGCCGCGTCAGAGGCGGAACAGGCGATAAACAGGTCGGCGTCCGCGGCGCCTGCCCCCTCCAGTACCGACACCTGGGTGCCATCGCCGTGCACGACGCGCAGATCAAAACGGTCTTGCAGGTAGCGCAACTGCTCTGCATTGGTGTCCATCACCGTGATGTCGTTCTGCTCCGACACCAGGTTCTCGGCCACGCTGGTGCCCACGCGGCCCGCCCCCATAATGAGGATTTTCATGTGGCGCGTTTACGTGCGGACTCGATGCCCAATTGCTTGAGCTTGCGATACAGATGGGTGCGCTCCAGCCCGGTGCGCTCCGAGACACGCGTCATGCTGTTATTTTCTCGCGCCAGGTGGTATTCAAAGTAAATACGCTCGAACTCGTCCCGGGCCTCGCGCAAGGGCTGGTCCAGCGGGATGCTACCGAGCTTGCCGCTGGCAGCCGGCGTCGTCTCGACAGGCGCCGGCACACTGGCCACGGCGCCTTGTGCGGGAGGCGGATCGAGTTCGTCTTCGAGGCGCACCATCGGCGACGCCGCGGCCAAAGGCGTTACCGTCGACGCCGCATGCTGAGTACGACCCCGTGCCAACCCAGCCGCGATGGTCTTGAGCAAACGCTGCAACGTGATGGGTTTTTCGAGGAAATCCATCGCGCCAATACGCGTCGCCTCGACGGCTGTATCGACGGTGGCGTGGCCACTCATCATGATGACAGGCATGTCCAACAGCCCTTGGGATGCCCACTCTTTGAGCAGGCTCACCCCATCGGTGTCTGGCATCCAGATATCCAGCAGCACGAGATCCGGACGCATACGCAAGCGCGCCGCCCGCGCTTGCGCTGCATTTTCGGCTAATTCGACCGTGTGACCTTCGTCGTAAAGAATCTCGGACAAAAGTTCACGAATGCCAACTTCGTCGTCCACCACCAGAATTCTGGCCATAAACCATCCACCTATTGCGTAGCCGCATTATCCTGTTCTTGCGAGGCCGCGTCCATAGTCGCAGCCCTTGCCGCTACCCGGGTCAGCAATATTGAAACCCGAGCCCCCCCTTCCTTGCGGTTGCCAAGATCGATCTTCCCACCATGCTCCTGCACGATCTTGTGCACAATTGCCAATCCTAACCCAGTCCCGTGTGACTTAGTCGTGACATAAGGCTCAAAGGCCCGCTGCATTACTTTAGGCGAAAAACCCTGGCCTGTATCGGAGACCGTCAAACGAACTGCGGGTTGTGCCGCGCCGTCCGGGCCGCTCATTAACTGCGTCGTGACCCGGACACGCCCTTGCGCGCCTTGTTCTGCCACCGCGTCACGCGCATTTGACAGTAGATTATGAAGGACTTGCCGCAGTTGCGTCGGATCACCCTCGATAGGTGGCAAGCCCGCCTCAAGCTCGACGTCCAGGTTTAAAGCCTGCGTCGACATCAGCCCCGGCATGGCGTGCTTTTCGCCCGGCTCCCACCCGTACAACGCCAGCACATCGGCCACCAGCGCATTGAAATCGATGGTTTGCATCACGGCGGGTGGCGTGCGAGCATATTCGCGGAAATCATCCACCATCTGCTTGAGCGACCCCACCTGATTCACGATGGTATTGGTAGACCGCTCGAGCATCTGCCGATCGGCAGGCTCCAGGCGATCGGCGAGCTTCATGGCCAAGCGTTCGGCCGACAGCTGAATCGGCGTCAACGGGTTCTTGATTTCGTGCGCCAGACGACGCGCGACCTCGCCCCAGGCCACGGTACGGTTCGCTGAAATCACCTCGGAGATGTCATCGAACACCACCAAATAGCCATTGCCGCGCCCATCCACCCGCAAATGGGTGCCCCGCGCCAACAAGGTCAGGGTTTGCGACGACTCGACGGAATCCGCCACCGACGCCGGCGAAATCTCGAACTGTTGCTGCCAGTGCAGGCGCTCCGAGCCCACCGCGGCGTGCTGCGAAAAGGCCTGGCGCACGATCTGGATGAACGCCAGCATGCCATCGACGGTCTCCAGGGGCCGCCCGATCACTGAACGCAAATCCGCCTGCAAAATCGACTGCGCACCCTGGTTTACTGTCGTCACACGAAAGTTTTCGTCAAAGACCAGCACACCTGACGACAAATTGGACAGCACACTTTCCAGATAAACGTTGGAGCGCTCCAGTTGGCGACGATTGCTCTCCACCATACGGCGCGCCTCGTCCAACTGGCGCGTCATCGCATTGAAAGAGCGCGTCAACTGTCCCACCTCGTCGCGCTCGGGGGGTTCTGGCAACGGACGATAATCGCCTACCCCGACCGCCTGAGTACCGGCCGCCAGCCGCAACAGCGGCCGCACAAGACGTTTGGACAGCGACAAGGCCACGGCAATCGCGGCAAACACCGCCAGCAGCAACGCCAGCGTCAAGGTAATGCCGTAGAGCTTGCGCAGCCCCAATCGAGACAGGGCGAGCTCCTGGTAATCGCGGAACCCCTCCTGTACCCGATTCGCGTTATCCGCGATTTGCTCCGGTACGGGCTGCAACAGTTGTAGCCAACGGGGCTCCGAAGGCGGAGACATCAAGGAATCAAAGCGCTGCGGGGCCGCCAGCGGAATTACCACTCGCAAGACCAAACGGTCCTTGCCGGCCGCCACCCCGGTATCGTCGGCCTCGGCCGCGGAGTAACCGCGCCCCAGCCGCAACTGATTCAGTACCGAGACCGGCGGCATTTCCGGCAACAATTGGCCGTACTGCTCTGTCGAAAAAGCCACCAGACGGCCGCCACCCGTAAAGACCATCACATCCTTGACCCCGCTGGACTCGCGCAAGCGTGTCAATGCCAGCGGGATATCGCGGTCTTGCGTATTGTTGAGTTCGGACGCCATCGATCGCGCCTTGGCATCCAGATCCGTCAGTTGAGAATCCAGCGCGGCGCGGCCAAGATTCAGGCCCGACTCCAAGGCACTGTCGACCCGCACGTTGAACCACGATTCGATGGACCGCGACATGAACTGCACGGAGACGATATAGATCAATGCGCCCGGCACCACGCCAATCAACGCAAACGCCAGCGCGAACCGGGCCGTCAGCCGTGCGCCGAACTGACGCCGGCGAATCTGGCGCACCAGACGCGTGGTCAGCGCCACCACCCAGACAAACAGGGCCAACGCAAAAATGCCGTTGAGCAACAGCAACGTGTCGTAATAGCGGGCAAGCCGTGAAGCATTGCCCGTGGACCAGGCCAATAAACCCAGTAGCGCCAGTCCGCTGATAGCGCCGATGATCAACGCCACGCGCAACAGCATTCTCATGAAGGATCCTGCGGTTCAGCCACCGAGAACGAGAAGTCAGTCCAAGGTGTACCCAATGACCACGAACTGCTATTGAGCGCGTTGACCTGAAATGGTCTTGCCAACTGGGAGGTATCCAACCGCAAACGCAGTTGACCGCGGTACGGCACCTCTGCATCCAGCTCGGAAACGGCGATCAAGGGCCAATTCCGGATATGACGGACCATATCCATGGCCTCGTCCAGCGACGACACCGGCAGATTCAACGCATCTGTTCCGACCCGCCATTGACGCGTCAAAGCGTTATAGATCACACGCCAAGTGCGGCTGGTGTCGACCACCGTTTCGTCAAACCACCACCAGCGAGCACGACTGATCACCAGGTCAGCCGTGAAATACAGCGGCAATCCACGCTCGGCGGCATCACGCAACTGATCATTCAGCTGGACATCAATTTCCGCATCGATTTCGAGTTTCCCGTCGCGAATGACGGGATCAATACGCGTGACGTGGGGATCACCGGCGTATGCCTGCCCGATGCCCAGAGGCACCAACAGGAATAACAGCAAGAACGCACAAAATAAGCGAGAAATCATCGACATTCGTAACCTGATCGCATCCTTGACTATTCTTGGCGATTCAGAACCTCTTGGCAAACAACGCATAGAAAAAGCCGTCGTGCTGGGCCTGCAGTGTTGCATTGACCGCAACAGGCAGCATTTGACCCGGTGCCTCCAGGCGCTGGGCATCGGCGTGACGCTGGGCAAAAGACTGCGCCTGCTGCGCGCCCTCGGCAGGAAACACCGAACATGTAACGTACAGTAAGCGCCCGCCGGGTGCGACGGTACGCCACAGTGCATCGGCGATACGGGCCTGCAGCGCGGCCGTACGCGCCACGTCTGGCGCCCGACGCAGCCAGCGGATGTCCGGATGGCGGCGGACAATGCCCGAGGCCGTACACGGCACATCGGCCAACACCGCATCAAAGGGCCTGCCATCCCACCAGGCGTCGAGATCCGTCGCATCCGCTGCTTTGAGCGCCACGCGCGCCGAATTCAACCCCAAGCGATCCAGATTCTGGCCGACGCGCGCCAGGCGCTTGTTATCCGAGTCCAGTGCCAGCAACTCAACGTCTGCCATTTCCAGCAGATGCGCCGTTTTACCGCCCGGTGCCGCACACGCATCGAGCACCCGCTCACCGTCGCGCACCGCGAGCAGGGCCGCCGCTTGTTGCGCGGCGGCGTCTTGTACCGACCACCAACCCTCGGCAAACCCGGGTAACTGTGTGACAGGCCGGGCCTCTGCCAGGACCAGACCCACCTCACCGACCGGCTCGGCGGCGATGCCCACTGCTTGCAAAGCGTCGCGCACCTGATCCCGGCTCGCGCGCCGCGCATTCACGCGCAACGTCAGCGGCGCCGGAATATTCGCCGATCGCAAAATATCCTGCCAATCGTTCGGATACGCCTCGCGCAACTGACTCACCCACCAACGGGGGTGATTCCAGCGTGCCTCGGCCAAGTCGGCGACCGCGGCCTCGATCGCATCGCGTTCACGTAAAAAGCGACGCAAACACGCGTTCAACAGCCCCTTGTATGTCATCAAACTACGCTGGCCCGCCGCCGCCGTGACCGCCTGATTAACCACCGTATGCGGGGCATATACCGGCATGCCGGGCAACGCCACGGGCGCTGCCTCGGACGCGCTGTCCGGCAATGGCGCCTTCAGGAGCGACAGCGCCACGTTCAACAACGCATCGAATTCAGTGCCGGGCGACCGCTGTACCAGCCCGCTTCCTATTGCGCTGGCCCACCCCAACTGACGCATGGCGTGAAACGATACCGCCTGCGTGGCCGGCCGCAGCGCAGGGGGCACGGCGGCCAGGGCGTCAGTCAGCGAACGCCCCTCCATCACGGCGCGTACCGCGCCGGCGGCGGCCAACATCACGGCCGACAAAGCCGGCCGGGCTGGCTGCGACTCGGGACTATCTATAGGGGCAGGACGGGAAACCATGGAATCATCAACAACAATGCAATTGCGCTATGGTAGCCGCTGACGGGCCCCCCACGCCTTAATGTCTGACCTCAATCACGACCTTTTCTTTGCTCAGCCCATCCAGCACCCCATCAATCCGTGTCCGATTGTCCCGATCCAGGTTCGCGTCCCACTCATCCAGCAACAGATACCGAATATTCGTGCCTTGTTGCAGGATTTCGTCAATGATTGCACAAGCGCGCTGCCCCGTTGACACATTGCCCTGCCCGCTACGCCAACAAAGTTGAGGGTTGCCAGCCGGCAGTAGATGCGCCTGATCGGGAAAAGCCTGCTTGATCGACAACAAAAGCGTGGATTTGCCCGAGCCGTTCTCACCCCGTATCGTCATCCTGCCGGCACGGCGATGCTGCAGCACATCCTGCAACGCTTGATAGTCAGTGACCGGGTCTCCGTTGACGGTCACTTTGCCCGATGGTGTTTGCGGCAACGCGCCTGCCACCGCAGGCTTTACAAAGGCGGAAAGATACTGCAGCCGGGCAGAGGCCGAGGCCCATTCAACGAGCTCGTACACCAACGCACTCATCGAATTCAGAATATGAAATATCCGCGTCAGATTGACGATGATCGCCGCAATGATCGCGGCCTCGATCTGTGCCTGAACGAGCAGGCGATACACCAAATATGCCGTCGGAATCAGCGACGCCATGGCTATCGCAATGTTGCCAAACTGCTTGTATGCCGTCAGCCTCAGGGACGACGAATAATAGGCGCCCCCATTGCCACCGAACTCCTCCAGCCACAAACGATAGTTATAGGCGTTTCCGAGCACCGCATTGTCCCAGGCCTTTCCCAGGGTATTTCCGTAATGGGAATATTGTGTTTCCGTCTCGACAGACAGCTTTTTCACCGCTTTGGACAACGCCCACACCATTGCCGCGCTGAGCATCAGGCTGACCCCATAACCCCATACGATCTCGGTTGGCAAGATAAAGCCGATCACAACCAGACTCAGTACGCTATTGAGCGCCAGACTGACAAAGTCATGAGACAACATGACGTAAGACGCAATCACGTCGAATGAATTTCTTGAGATCGCGGACTCAAAGGCCGATTTGCGCTCTGCCGACCGGTATTCGTCGATATTGCCGTAAACCGTCGACGTCATGGCCAACGCGAACTTTCGATGCACGGCATTGATCCATTGGCGCGTCGTCACAAACGACAAACACCCCGGAATAAACGGGATCGTCATCGACAGAAAATACAAAACAAGATAGCCCGCGATCTCTCGTCCCGCCTGGTAGCTGCTGATCGTTTGTGTCAGAAAATACGCCGATGACGCGATGATGGATTGATGCACGATCACCAACGCCAACGTAACAACGGCCGCGGGACTCGCAAACACCCACGGTAAGAAACGAACGGATAGGCCTCTCATCGACAATCCTTTGGAGCGGCTCGATACTCGGCGAAGCTGTCTGACTCCACGACGTCACGAGCGCCGCGCAGCAACGCGTTCACTCGCGGCGAGATCGGGGTTTCACCGTTTCTCTCCAGCGCATCAATGACCTGGCTGGCAGCGGCGAGCGAGGCCGCAATCTGCGGCAGAATGCGCGATGTCGGAGGATGGACGAGGGGCGTCGCCGGATGCCCCAGGTACTTTTCACGAAACATCACGATCTCGACAGCGACGACGATGCTGTGAATCACTTTATCCAGGGGACGGGGCGCTCTCAAGAGAGCGGATTGGGCCCAAGTCTCGGGGCGCAATATGACGCTGTAGTCATAGTGACCGTGTCGGTGCTCATCAATGAACATCGCGTGATGCGTGAGCTCGTGCACCAGAAACTCCACCACATCCGGTATCCGATAGGTAAGCTTGGGATTCGCCCAGATCACACCAATGGCGCAGGACGTACTGCCACCACTGGCCTGCCTGGATGGCATCAGAAATATATCGGTGATCAGAAAATCGAAGAGGCTCTTGTGCTCTGGCGACAGAGCGCCCAAGCACGCCACCGCCGCTCTCAGGAGAGCGGCCTTCTGTTGCGCGAGAGGATCTTGTTCCCGACAGATGACATCGGCCTGACCTTTATCATCCAGTGACGTCAAGGCATCATCGGACAGCAGGCGACTGAACGCCATCGCATCGTCATGGCCAAACACCATGTTTGCCCTCTGAAACGCGCCTTTGCTTTTTCTGCCTTGTAATCCCTCTAATGCCTTGCGGTAGTAATTCGATAGCGCCTGAGCATTCTGTATTGCTCCTATCTCAAGGCCTGCCTTGTGAATCAAGGCCAGCACATTCTCTATCTGAATATCGAGCGGTGCCTGAGAAATCATTTCCGTAGTGCTCCCCGGCCAGACCGAAAAACAGCGCACCCAAGGATGCGCGCCGTGTAGGCCAGCCAGCAGTCAGTCGGCAGGCACCATGTCGTCGTAAGCGACCATGCGAAGTGGCCGGTTGCGATGACCGGGGCACCACGACCCATCGGGAAACCCGCGCCCTATGGAAGTACTGCCCGGAAACTGGATACCGTCGTTGCTGACTTGCCCCTTGATCTGGGAAACCTTCTCCATGACCAACTGACTCAAATTCATTCCTTGCATTTTGCCGCTCTCCTATCCATAAGAAATGCGCTGCACAGACTGACTCCTGCAGCACAAGCCGATTGAATGCTTGACGCAACGACAAACCCCCAATGATGACAACATTGAGATGTTTTTCGGACGAAAAGAAGAGGTGCTCCGCGGCAAATCCTTGCCTATACGGCCCCGCACGGCAACATAAGCAGCGCCCCGCTACGACGGCGTTACACCACCCGGCAGCGTTACAGGGCGCAAAAAACGGGCGACACGGTAAAATTAGCGATTGGCTTTACCCCTTTGGGCGCTCCCACCTCTTCCCCGGCCCGCGCCCCACACGGAATCCCGCATGAATACCCCTTTGAATTCACCCGACACTAAAGACCACGTCCCGCGTGTGGGTTTTGTCAGCCTGGGCTGTCCGAAAGCCCTGGTCGATTCGGAACGCATCCTGACTCAACTACGTACCGAGGGCTACCAAGTCACGCCCGAATACCAGGATGCAGATGTCGTCGTCGTCAACACCTGTGGGTTCATCGACAGTGCCAAGGCCGAGTCATTGGAGGCCATCGGCGAAGCCATCGCCGAAAACGGCAAAGTGATTGTCACGGGCTGTATGGGCGTCGAGGAATCCGTCATCCGTGACGTGCATCCCAGCGTCCTGGCCGTGACCGGCCCGCAGCAATACGAAGAGGTCGTGCGCGCCGTCCATCAGGCCGCGCCTCCCAACACCAACCACAACCCTTACCTCGATCTGGTCCCGCCCCAAGGGATCAAGCTCACGCCGCGCCACTACGCCTACCTCAAGATTTCCGAGGGCTGTAATCACCGCTGCAGCTTCTGCATCATCCCCTCTATGCGCGGCGATCTGGTCAGCCGCCCCGTGGGCGATGTGCTGAACGAGGCCGAGCGCCTGGTCAAAGCCGGCGTAAAAGAACTGCTGGTCATCTCTCAAGACACCAGTGCCTACGGCGTGGATATCAAATACCGCAGTGGATTCTGGAACGGCCGCCCCGTCAAAACCCGCATGACCGAGCTCTGTACGGCGTTGTCCGACCTGGGTATCTGGACGCGCTTGCACTATGTCTATCCTTATCCACACGTCGACGAAATCATCCCGCTCATGACGCAAGGCAAGGTTCTGCCGTACCTGGATATCCCGTTCCAGCACGCCAGTCCGCGTGTACTCAAGGCCATGAAGCGCCCTGCGTTCGAAGACAAGACGCTGGCTCGGATCAAGCGCTGGCGCGAGGAATGTCCCGACCTGACGCTGCGCTCCACGTTCATCGTGGGTTTCCCGGGCGAAACCGAAGAAGACTTCCAATATTTGCTCGACTGGATGAGCGAAGCCCAGCTCGATCGCGTCGGCTGTTTCCAATATTCCCCTGTTGACGGCGCGCCTGCCAACGCATTGCCCAATCCCGTTGCTGACGAGATAAAACAAGACCGCTGGGATCGCTTCATGGCACATCAGCAGGCCATCTCGGCCGCGCGACTGCAAACCCGTATCGGGCGCGAGATTGACGTGCTGATCGACGAACTCGCCGAGGACGGCGCGATTGGGCGATCCAGCGCCGATGCCCCCGAAATCGACGGCAACGTCTATGTCAGCGCCGACCGAAAAATCCGCGTCGGCGACATGGTGCGCGTGCGCGTGACGGATGCCGACGAATACGACTTGCACGGCGATCTTATCTAAGGTCCGACACCCACCGAGGGCCCGCCAAGCGTAAATCGCCAACTTGCGTAAACTATTCCCCTGATGCCCCTCATCAGGGGTGCCCGCTTTTTGGTGATTATGACTATCAAAAATCTTTGCGTTTACTGCGGCTCCAACACCGGCAACAGCCCCGATTACATTGAGGGGGCGCGCGAATTAGCGCGTGAGCTGGTCAACCGCGATATCGGGCTGGTCTACGGTGGCGCCAGCGTGGGCATCATGGGTGCCATCGCCGATGCCGTACTTTCGGCGGGCGGGCGCGTCGTCGGTATCATCCCCGAACACCTGATGCTCAAAGAAATCGGCCACCACGCATTGACCGAACTGCACGTGGTGTCATCCATGCACGAGCGCAAGACGCTCATGGCCGAACGTTCAGACGGCTTCATCGCCCTGCCAGGCGGTGCCGGCACCCTCGAAGAAATCTTCGAAACCTGGACGTGGGCGCAACTGGGCATGCATCAAAAGCCCTGCGGCTTGCTCAACATTGCCGGTTACTACGACCAACTGGCGGGTTTTCTAGACCACGCGACGCAAGCATCATTCATCCGCGCCGAACACCGCGCCATGCTCATCGTCGAAAACGAGCCGGCCGCTTTGCTGGATCGCTATGCTGCCTACACGCCGCCCACCGTGTCCAAATGGATAAGCCCGGGCGAGCATTGATATCGAACTCATCTGCTCACTGCGTACTCGCCATGCCGACCTCATCCGCTCATCCCGTCAGCACCGCATCCTTGATGCGAAACTACCTCCACGCCAAGGACGAGAACCGCCCCCTGTATATGGCACGGGCGTTCACCACCGACGCGACGCTGAAGATGACGCTGCGCACCCAGGCGATCGCGTTCCCACCCGAAGCGCATGGCGTAGAAGCGATTACCGAGGCCCTGGTGCGTACGTTTGGGCAGACTTACGAGAACGTATTTACGTTTTACCTGGCGCATCCTGGCGACGACGTCGCCCTGGATGAATACGCCTGCGATTGGTTTGTAGGCATGACGGAGAAAGCCACGGGACACGTGCGCGTGGGCTGCGGTCGGTACGATTGGGCGTTCCAGGCCGAGCCTCATTTGGCCAACCGCCTGACCATCACCATTGAAACCATGTTGACCCTGCCGGCCGATGCGGCCCCCTCAGTCTTTGCCTGGCTGACGGCACTGCCCTACCCCTGGACGGATCCGCAACATGTGGTTCAGGCTGCGCCCCCCATCGAGGCCCTGGCACCGGTGATCCACTGGATCCGCCGTGCCGATCCGGTGCATCCAACGGGTGGCACGGCTTGAAATACGATCTCCTGGCTTTTGATTTCGACGGTACCCTGGCCAATACCTATCCCTGGTTTGAATCCGTTCTGAACGAAGTCGCCGATAAGTACGGATTTCGTAAAACCAGTGCCGCCGAGCGGGCCGAACTGCGTTACCGCAACGCCCCCGAGATCCTGAAATTTCTGGGCGTACCTCTCTGGAAGCTTCCCGCCATCATGACACACGTGCGCCGGATGATGCACGACGGTGCCCCCAATGTGCAGCTATTCGACGGCATCGCCCGGGCCCTGACACAGTTGCGGGGCAAAAACCTGCGCATGACCGTCCTGAGCTCCAATTCGAAAGCCAACGTACAACGGGTGCTGGGACCGCAGGCCGAACAATGGTTTGATGATTTTGAATGCGGCACCGACATGTTTGGCAAATCCGCCAAGCTCAAGCGCCTGTTGGCACGACACTCGGTCGCGCCGCAGCGCTGTATATTGATCGGCGACGAAATGCGCGACATTGATGCGGCCCGCAAGGCCGGCGTACATGTCGCCACCGTCGCCTGGGGATATAACCATGCCGATGCCCTGCGCGAGCACAAACCCGACCATCTCATCCTGACCGTCGCTGACCTGCCCACCACACTGACTCAAGACTGACCATGGACCTTAACGACGCCTACCGCATTACCGATCCGGACGCTCTGCAGGCCTTGTATGGCCAACCCAGCGATGCGTCGATCATCAAAGAAGTGGATTACGTACATCCGCACTACCGCGCCTTTATCGAAGCGTCGTCCTTTGTCATCCTGGCCACCGTTGGCCCCGATGGACTGGATGCGTCACCGCGCGGTGATCCTGGCGGTTTTGTCACGGTGGCCGACGACAAAACCCTGCTGATCCCCGATCGACGAGGCAACAACCGCATCGACAGTCTGCGCAACATACTCGCCGACCCTCGCGTGGGCTTGTTGTTTCTGGTGCCGGGTGTGGGCGAGACCCTCAGGGTCAATGGCCGTGCCAGTCTCAGTACGGACCCGAACCTGTTGGCGCGTTTCCCGATGAACGACAAGCCCCCCCGGTCGGTGCTGGTCGTACACGTCGAGACCGTATTCTTTCAATGCTCTCGGGCCATTTTACGATCCGCGCTCTGGGATCCCGCCAGCCAGGTTGATCGCGCGGATCTGCCGACGGCGGGCCGCATCCTGGCCGATCTTAGTGCGGGGACCTTTGACGGGACGACTTATGATCGAGAGTTGCCGCAACGGATACACAAGACGCTGTATTGAACGGCAGTTCGCTCACGCCGCAGGCTGCCAGCCACGCACAAACACATCCACGGGCTGACGTTTGCCGCCGGCTTTTTGTAGCTCCAGCAAGCGCAGCACACCCGCACCGGTCGCGATATCGATCCCCTCGGCGGTGACACCCAAAAGCGTGCCTGGCGCCTGTTCTGTAGACATCTCCAACGCCTGCGCGCGCCACACTTTCACCGGCCCGTCCAACCCCGGCAAACGCAATGTCGCCCCCGGCACGGGATTAAATGCGCGCACGCGTCGGGCCAACAAGACGGCCGGCTGGGTGCAATCCAGGGCGGCCTCGGCCTTGTCCAGCTTGGCGGCGTATGTCACGCCCTCGGCGGGCTGCGGCTGCGCGGTCAGACCACCCGCCTGTAATGCTTGCAGCGACTGCACAATGGCCTCGCTGCCCGCAATGGCCAACGCATCATGCAACTGCGCGGCACTATCGGCATCGCCGATCGGCACACGGCGCTCAAGCAACATATCGCCCGTGTCCAATCCCTCATCCATCTGCATGATGGTGACACCCGTCTCCGTATCACCGGCCTCGATGGCCCGCTGAATCGGCGCCGCACCGCGCCAGCGCGGCAAAAGGCTGGCGTGGATATTCAGACACCCGCGCGTGGGCAACGCCAGCGTCCAAGCCGGCAAAATCAGGCCGTAGGCAGCGACCACCATGACCTCGGGAGCCGCCTGCTCCAGTTGCGCGCGCGCCTGCGCGGCCTCATCGGGATATCGACCATCCAGGCGCAGACTGCGCGGCTGGGCCACGGGAATGCCGGCGGACAGGGCCGCCTGTTTGACTGGGCTGGGCGTCAACTTCAACCCGCGGCCAGCCGGCCGGTCAGGTTGCGTCATCACCAACGGGATCTCGTGCCCGGCGGCCAACAAAGCGTCCAGTGCGACGCGAGCAAATTCCGGAGTACCAGCAAAAACCAGGCGCATAGGGTCAGTGAGGCACGCGAGCACGCACCAGGCAAGAATCAGAGAGGAAGATCAAGCACGCAGCGCTTCGCGCTCGGCTTTTTTCAGCTTGGTCTTGATACGAGTTTGCTTCAGATTGGACAAATATTCTACGAACACCTTGCCGTCCAAGTGATCCAGCTCGTGCTGCACGCACACCGCCAAGAGCCCTTCGGCTTCGGCCTCGTAGGAATTGCCGTCGATATCCAGCGCCCGATAGCGAATGCGCGCGGCACGCTCGACTTCGTCGTAAATGCCGGGCACCGACAAACAGCCTTCTTCGTAGGTCTGGCGCTCGTCGCTTTTCCAGGTAATTTCGGGGTTGATCAGCACGCGCAGCGCGTTGCCTTCCTCTGAGACGTCTATAACGACGACACGCTCGTGCACATCGACCTGCGTTGCCGCCAACCCGACGCCTGGCGCGTCATACATGGTATCGGCCATATCCCGCACTAACTTCCGGATGCGGTCGTCCACCACCGCAACCGGCTTGGCCTTTTTGTGCAAGCGCGGATCGGGGTAATGAAGAATAGGAAGTAAAGCCATGGCAAACAAGGATAATTGGGCTGATTAGTCAGCAACTCATTAATAATAATTCATTAGACATTTGATTTCTAATAGTTTTCGACTAATAGTGCTATAACGCGCCACAGCGGACATACACCGCATATTGAGGCAGCACGCTGAGTCTCGGCAAACTGGTTAAACCGGAGCCTCCTGGCTCGCTTTCCGGCTTTCGTGCTGTTTTCCCCATGCCGACATTGCCGTTACGGCATCGTTCAGGCTTAGCCCGAGGGGTGTGATCGAGTATTCGACCCGTGGGGGCACTTCGTCATAATCATGTCGATGGACCAAGCCGTCGGCCTCCATCTGCCGCAACTGCTGAGCGAGAACTTTCTCGCTGATGCCAGGCAACAAACGGCGTAATTCGGCAAAGCGATGCTCACGCAGATGCAGGGTCCACAGCAGCGATGTTTTCCATTTTCCGCCGATCGCCTGCAGTGCCGTAGCAAACCCGCAATCATCTGGCTCCTTGCTTCTCATATATCGGCCCCCTGACAGTTTTGGACGCTTACCCCGAGGTATGTACTTCCGTAACTCCGGGTGATCTTATATCTTCGTACCGCGCGCCCAAATAGAAAATTTCAAGCGGCTACCGGCCGTGGAGGGACTTAATGAAACAAAAAGTTTACGTCCTCGGCGCAGGACGCATCGTGGAGAAGACGAATGCATAGTTCAATACGCACGGCTACGTGCTCCTGCCGAAAAGTAAAACTCGTCTGTACCGGTGAGCCCCGGCGAGTCTATGCTTGCTCTTGCATCGAATGCCAGCGTTGCACCGGAACAGCTTTCTCGTACCGCGCGATTTACCCGCAGGCAGCGGTCTCCAGCCAAACGGGAGAGACGAAATCCTGGCGCAGAATCGGGCCATCCGGAGGATGGCTGGAACAGCATTTTTGCGCTGATTGCGGGTCAGTCGTCTTCATGACTGCCGAGGCGCTCAAGGATGCGATTTCCCTGTCCGTAGGCTGCCTTGAAGACCCGGGCTTCCCGCCACCGCAGATGCTTCACTGGCCTGAGCGCCGGCCTCAATGGCTTTGCCTGGACGGCATACCTGAAGCAGGTCGCCCGTCTTGCTGATCCCCACGCTGTGCCGTAACGGATGCGTAACGCGTAACGGGGGACGAAATGGGTATAGCGAGCCATTTTCGTCTCTCCGTGCAGCAATGTCCGGTCTGGGCCATGCGACACTAACGCACTACCGCCCGTTGGCGGCCTTATTTACTAGCCATGCCGCTCACCCATTCCGCCGCTGAACTCTCCGCCTGGCTGCGCTTGTCGCTAGAGCCCGGCCTCACTCCCTCTACACACTACCCGCTGCTGTCGGCGGTTGGGCTACCCGAACAAATCTATGCCTTGAGCGCTGCGGCCCTGGCACGCTATGTACCGCAACAGTTGGCTATCCAGCTGGCAACCGGCGCCTCTGCAGAGATTCAGACCCAAATCGACCGCACCCTGGAATGGGTCTCAGAACCGGGCAGGCACATCGTGACTCTGGCCGACGCTGACTATCCTCAAAGCTTGCTTACTATCGCCGATCCGCCTTTGCTGCTCTATATCAACGGTGACGCTGCGCGGTTAGGACATCCCGCACTGGCTATGGTCGGCTCACGGAGCGCCACGCCCGGCGGGTGTGAAAACGCCAAGGCCTTTTCTCAATATCTGGCCAGCCACGGCTGGTGCGTCATCAGCGGCCTCGCCCATGGCATCGACGCCGCAGCCCACGAAGGCGCCCTGCTCGCCGGTCCCGACGGCGCCGGCACCGTCGCCATCATGGGCACGGGCATCGACCGCGTCTACCCCGCCAGCCATCGTGAGCTGGCTCACCGCATCGCCGAACACGGCGCCCTTGTCTCCGAACTGCCGCTGGGCACAGGTGCCAAGCCCTTTCATTTCCCCCGCCGCAACCGCCTCGTTGCCGGTTTAGCGCGTGGCGTACTCGTCGTCGAAGCCGCCCGCCAAAGCGGCTCACTCATCACCGCCCGGCTCGCCGGCGAAAACGGCCGCGAAGTCTTCGCCATCCCGGGCTCCATTCACTCCCCCCTCTCGCGCGGTTGCCACGCCCTCATCCGCCAGGGCGCCAAGCTCGTCGAAACCGCCCAGGACATCACCGACGAACTCGGCGAAATACACCCAGTCACCTCGCGGGCGGCGTCCAAGCCAGCCACCGCAAACGCCGCAAAATCCAGCACCGCGCCAGGCGAAACGCGCCTGAGCCCGCCCGATACCCCGCTATTGCAAGCTCTCGGCTACGACCCCGTGCACCCGGACCTCCTCCAGGCACGCACCGGGCTGGACATCCCCACCTTGACCGCCCAACTGCTTGATCTCGAACTGGCCGGCCACATCACCCGACTCGATGGCGGACGTTTTCAGCGCCTGAAATCCTGACGGGCCACGACTCGTATCCCTCAGGAATCAAACACGTCGCCGCAATGCGTAACCAAGTACGATTATGATTAACTACAAGCATTGATCGCAGGCATGGCGTCACCCCCGTGCGCCCGCCTCTCACAGGAACCATCATGACACTGCCCTCTCGCGCCAAAATCGTCGAAGTTTCTCCTCGCGATGGCCTGCAAAACGAAAAAGAGCAGATCAGCACCGACATCAAAGTCGAACTCATCGATCGCCTGACTGCCGCCGGCTTTCCCAATATCGAAGCCACCTCATTCGTCTCACCCAAATGGGTGCCACAAATGGCCGACGCCGCCGACGTCATGTCACGCATCCAACGCAAACCCGGCGTCATCTACTCCGTACTGACCCCCAACATGAAAGGCCTCGAGGGCGCCATCGCCGCCAAAGCCGACGAGATCGTCATCTTTGGCGCCGCCAGCGAAGCCTTTTCCCAAAAAAACATCAACTGCTCCATCGCCGAATCCATCGCCCGCTTTGAACCTGTCGCCCAAGCCGCCCGCGCCGCAGGCATCCGCATCCGCGGCAGCATCAGTTGCGCTCTCGGCTGCCCCTACCAAGGCGAAGTCCCCGTCGACGCCGTCGTCGACGTCGCCCGTCGCTACCTCGCACTCGGCTGCGACGAAATCGATGTCGCCGACACCATCGGCGTCGGCACCCCGCAACGCGTGCGCGCCGTCATGAACGCCGTCACCCAGGTCGTCGACCCCGCCCGCATCGCCGGCCACTTCCATGATACCTACGGACAAGCCCTGGCCAACATCCTTGCCTCCCTAGAGGCCGGCATCAGTATCTTCCACACCTCCGTCGCGGGCCTCGGTGGCTGCCCCTACGCCAAAGGCGCCACTGGCAACGTCGCCACCGAAGACGTTCTCTACATGCTGCGCGGCCTCGACATCGACACCGGCACAGACTTCGACGCCGTCGTCGACATCGGCCAATGGATGTCCGCCAACCTCAGTCGCAAAAGCGGCAGTCGGGCCGGCAACGCCGTCGCCGCCAAACGCGCCGCCTGACCCCTCATGGCCCTGCTCGATCCCCCCTCCCTCGACGAACGCGAAGCCCTCCTGCGCGAAATCGGCCCTCTCCCGCTCTCAGGCCAAGCCTGGCCCGATTGGGTACGCATCCTCGCCTGGATCATCCTCGCCATCATTGGCGTACAAATCCTCCTCTCCGCCATCCGCCTGCCACCCGACCACGTCAGCAACGTCCTCGCCTTCATCGTCATCCTGTGCTTTCTCGGATTGCTGCTCGTCTCCTGGCACATGCAAAAATCCGTCACCACCATCGACGAAACCGGCCTGCGTCAAACCTGGATCACACGACGCGAAGTCGCCTGGCAAGACATCCACTTCGCCAAGTTCATCCCTCTGCTCTTTTCCAAACGCCTCGTCGTTTTCACCCAACGCGGCCGCCCCGTCGTCTTCCAGGGCGGCACCCGCGAACTACAAATCGCCTTCGCCAAAATCTCCCTCCTCTACCGCCGAAAGCGATGATCCGGTAAAGAACAGTGACTCAACAACCGCCTATACACAGCAAGCAGCGCGAAGCGAGAAAACGAGCAACGCACCGAGGTCAAGTACGATGCAGCCCGTGCTTCCCGTTCATAGCCCCCGCTGGCCAGTTTGAGCCACGGGCAGCCTCGCGCAGCGAGGCCGAGGGCGCCTCCTGGCGCGCCCGAGCCGAAGCGATTTGGCCGGCACCGCCACTCAGCAGACGACAGGGACGTCTCAATAGAGATCAACGTCAATGAGCAAACTACCCTTAACGTCCCAAGCAGATATCGACGCATTCATCGACGCCGTATGGCTGGAAGATGGGCTGGCGAAGAATACGTTGGCTGCGTATCGACGTGATCTGACGGCGTTTGCGCAGTGGCTGGAGAATCCCGCGGAGCATGGTGGGGCGGCGATGGCGGGGCAGTTGCGAGAGGTGGCGGCGGGGGACATTGAGGCCTGGTTTGCGGCGCGGCATGAGGAGAGCCGGGCGACGACGGCGAATCGGCGGTTGGCGACTTTGCGGCGGTTTTATGCCTGGGCGCTGCGTGAGCATCGGGCGCAGCGGGATCCTTGTTTGACGCTCCGCGCGGCGAAGCAACCGCCGCGATTGCCGAAGACGTTGTCCGAGGCGCAAGTGGAGGCGTTGCTGGCGGCGCCGGATTTGAATACGACGCGTGGGGTGCGTGATCGGGCGATGCTGGAGACCCTGTATGCGACGGGATTGCGGGTGTCTGAGTTGGTGGGCGTCAAGGTACTGGAAGTGAGTTTGAATGAGGGCGTGGTGCGGGTGGTGATGGGCAAGGGGGGCAAGGATCGCCTGGTGCCTTTGGGGGCGGAGGCGGCTCACTGGATTGAGCGATATATGCAATCTGCACGCCCGGAATTGACGGGGGCTCGGGTGAGTGATGCGTTGTTTTTGACAGCGCGGGCACAGCCTATGTCCCGGCAGGCATTCTGGCAGTTGATCAAGAAATATGCGCTGATTGCGGGGGTGCGGGCGCCGTTGTCGCCGCATGTGTTGCGGCATGCGTTTGCAACGCATCTGCTGAATCACGGCGCGGATTTGCGGGTGGTGCAGATGCTGCTGGGGCACGCCGATATTTCGACGACGCAAATTTATACGCATGTCGCGCGTGAGCGACTCAAGGCGTTGCATGCGACGCATCATCCTCGCGCTTGAGGGAATAGGGCGGGCGTGCGGGCGCCTTATTGGGGGCGTTTTACAGCAGGGCCGTTCTACACTACGAATTTGTCTGATTACCGCGTCGCGGTTGGTCTGGTGCTATGGCTAAAACTCGTCATGTTTCCGAAACGCCTGCCACGCAATGGCTGAAACAGCATAAGGTGGCCTACACCGAGCATACTTACGATTATGTCGACCATGGTGGCGCGGGCGAGGCTGCGCGTCAGTTGGCGCTGGATCCTCATGCGGTGGTCAAGACGTTGATCATGGAGGATGAGGCGGCGCGGCCATTGGTGGTGGTGATGCATGGCGATCGCGAGGTGTCGACGAAGAACCTCGCTCGCCAGGCGGGGCTGAAAAAGGTCGCGCCCTGCCATCCCGAGGTCGCACAGCGCCATTCCGGGTATCAGGTGGGTGGGACATCGCCGTTTGGTACACGTAAGCGCATGCCCGTCTGGGTCGAGGAGCAGGTTTTGACGTATCCGGTCGTGTATATCAACGGTGGGCGGCGCGGGTACTTGATTGGGATTGATCCCAATGTGCTGGTGACTTTGTTGGGCGCCAAGCCTGTGTCGGTGGCGTTGGAATAGGTCTGCTCGCTGTTCGGCTGCGTCGGCCGTTGCTGTGGTCTGCGTCGCCTATTGCCCGAAGTCTGTGCGGTTGTGGCCCGTGATCTGGATTAAGGCTCGCTGGTCTGCGTGTTTTGCCATGTGGCAGCATTCCCTCGTCTGGCGGTATTCCATTACTACCTGCGACGAAGTCTCCTGTCGCACAATGTTCTGTATCAGCCTGGAAAGTGTCGATTCGTAGCGCGCGTCGGGGCTGGGATGTGGAATGACAACCAAGGATATCCGGAGACGACAATGGGCAAAAAACTGCTGATGCTGGTGGGTGATTACGCGGAAGACTATGAAACCATGGTGCCGTTTCAAACGCTGCTGGCGGTAGGGCATACGGTGCACGCCGTGTGCCCGGGCAAAAAATCTGGCGACAGCGTTGCGACGGCGATTCACGATTTTGAGGGTGCGCAAACCTATAGCGAAAAACGGGGCCATAATTTTGCGCTGAATCACGACTTCGAGCAGGTCGATGTGGCGTCTTATGATGGACTGGTGATTCCCGGTGGACGCGCTCCGGAGTATTTACGTTTGAACGAGCGTGTCCTTGAGATCATTCAGCAGTTCGATCATGCGGGCAAACCCATTGCCGCAGTTTGCCATGGTGCACAGTTGTTGGCGGCGGCGGGCATTTTAAAAGGGCGTACTTGCTCGGCGTATCCGGCCTGCGCACCGGAGGTCCGTCTGGCTGGCGGGACGTACGCGGAAATCGCTATCGATCAGGCGCATACGGATGGCAATCTGGTGACGGCCCCCGCCTGGCCGGCCCATCCAGCGTGGCTGGCACAGTTTTTGGCGGTGTTGGGCACCAAAATTACGCATTGATGCGCCTGCGTCGCGTTGTCCGCGCGACCGGGCGCGCTTGCCGTGTGCTCACTGCAATCGTACAGTGAGGCTAGCTTATCCGGAGCCCCGTCATGTGCGAAATATTTATCCGTGCCCATCCTGATTCCTATGCGCCCGAAAGCCGCTCGTTGCGGCTGCATGGCGTCGCCACGAGCGTTCGGCTCGAACGCCTGTTTTGGTCGGTGCTAGAGGAAATCGCCGCACGTGACGACATGCGTGTGACGCAACTAATCGAGCGACTGTACGATGAACTGATCGAATATCGCGGCGAGGCGGCGAATTTCACGTCGTTTTTACGTGTGTGCTGCCTGCGCTATGAGTTGTTGCAAGTCGACGGCCGTATTCCGGCGGATCTCGACGTGCCGATTCGGTCATTGGATGCACGGGCCGTATTGGCGGGCTTGCCGGGGGCGCTGAACGATGGCGCGCCGTTGCAGCGCGCTGTTGCGTGATTACAGCTGGGCCATTCGCTCAATCATGGCGACGTCATTTTGCAGGATGCGTCGCAGCCGTACGGCATCGCCGATGCGGGAGTATTTGCCCTGGGAGTCCAGCAGCACAATCGCCACGTCGCGACCATTGATGCGGGTCATCATGACCAGGCATTCACCGGCTTCGTTGATGAAACCGGTTTTCGAGACTTTGATATCCCAATCGGGTTTGCGCACGAGAAGGTTGGTGTTGCGGAAAACCTGCGTGCGGTTGGCCACGTCGACTTCGTATTCGTCATCGGTGGAATAGCGATGGATCAGTGGGCGCTGTGCGGCGGCCCGCAGAAGGCGAGCCAGATCGCGTGGCGACGATACATTCTGGCTGGACAGTCCGGTGGGCTCGATGAAGTATGTGCTGGTCATACCCAGGCCGCGGGCTTTTTCGTTCATGGCACGGACAAACGCCAGGATACCGCCCGGGTAGTTGCGCCCGAGGGCGTGGGCCGCCCGATTTTCGGATGACATCAGCGCCAAGTGCAGCATATCGCCGCGGGTCAGCTGGGTGCCCACGCGCAGGCGAGAGGTGGTGTGCTTGAGCTTGTCCACGTCGTCTTCGGTGATTTCCAGCATTTGATCCATGGGCTGATTGGCGTCTACGACGACCAATGCGGTCATCAGCTTGGATATCGAGGCGATCGGGCGTACCACGTCTTCGTTCTTGGCAAACAGGACGGTAGACGTTTCCAGGTCCTGGGCGTAGGCGGTGCTGGAGCGCAGTGCCCGGATCTCGTCGCGGATCGAGGCTTCAGCGGCCGGCAGGGCCGCCGCGCTGGCCACAGCGGCGGGCGCCGTGCGCTGACGAGAGATGATTTTGCTCTTTTTGCGCGACGCGCTACGCGATTTCGAGGTCTTTTGGGTGCTTTTCTTGGCAGCCGACTTCGTGGATGTCCTGGCGGTCTGCTTTGTGGCGCTGGTCTTTTTTGAGGTCGACTTGGCGCTGCTGGAGGTTTTGGTCGACGCTTTTGCGGTGGATGTCTTGCCGGCGGTCTTGGATTTGACTGCCTTGCACGCCGAGGATTTGGCGTTGGTCTTGCACGGATCGGCTTTCGCCGCGTACGAAGTGCCAGGCAGCAAGCCGATCAGTGCCACAGCCATGGGCACCAAGGTGATTGCAACGGCGCGTTTCCAAAAAGACACCATAAGACTAGCCAAGCAAAAAAGGGTACGCGACCGGATTGGTCAGGAAATCGACTGGAGCGGAGTCGGGAAAAGTCAGACGAATTATAGGCTTACGTGCCGAATTTAAACAGTTTTTTTAACTGTGGGGCAAGCGTAAGATTGCAACAGCGCGCAAGAAACACAGTTTGAGCCCAATCGGGGGCGGAAATCGTGAATTTCTTGTGATGGCCTCGCCGGGTGGAATCGAACCACCAACTGACCCTTAGGAGGGGTCTGTTATATCCATTTAACTACGGCGAGGCAGGGGGAACGTGCAAGCCCCTGATAACAAAGCGTATCGTCGGCAGGGCCAGCACTTTGCAAGAGCGGAATTCTATCACCCGAATAAGTACAGCCTTAGTCCGTCCCAGGTGCGTCCCCAGTGCGCCTGACAAATACGTTCAGCGTTTGCGCTGGCAGGTCTTGACTTCCCCCGTTCAATGCGCCGTGATGAACTCGCGCGATGGGGATACCCGAGCCCGAATCAGGGGCTAACGCCACTTCGCGGTGCGCGTTGTATATGATTGCGCCTATCACCGTTTATGCATGTCTGACGGGGCGCCTGCGTGGCTGGGCGACACCCGTGAAACCTAACTCCTGGCCCGGGCCGATTCGATGTCCAATTCGCTCTCTCCTTTGTCTCGTACGCTGTGGATAGGTACGCTGGTCGTCTTGCTTGCCATGGGCGTGCGTGCGACGTTTGGCCTGTTCATGCAGCCTATGGGGCTAGCCCAGGGTTGGGGGCGCGACGTATTTTCGATGGCCTTTGCGTTGCAAAACCTGGTATGGGGGGTGTCCTGTATTTTCATGGGCATGCTGGCCGATCGGTTCGGCTCTGGCCGTACGGTGGCGCTGGGGGCCTTGCTCTACGCCGCGGGCATGATCGGTACGCGCCTGGCGACGGATGAGTTCAGCCTCTATATGACGGCCGGTGTGTTGGTCGGACTAGGACAGGCGGGTACGACTTTCCCGGTCATTTTGCCCATCGTCGCGCGCTCGGTGCCGCCTGAGTTTCGCAGTACGGCGATGGGAATTGCCAGTGCGGGCGGCTCCATGGGGCAGTTTTTGGTTGTGCCTACGGGGCAGCTCCTGATCACCGGGTTGGACTGGACGGGTGCGCTGTGGGCGATGTCTCTATTTGTGGCGGCCGGTATGCCGCTGGCTTATTTCTTGCGTGGCAAGCCCGCGACGCACGCCGGTGGGCAGTCGATGTTGTCCGCCATACAACAGGCGTTGCGGCATCCGTCGTTTCATTTTCTGGCGGCCAGCTATTTTGTGTGCGGGTTTCATACGGCGTTTATCACGCTGCATTTACCCGCCTATGTCATCGATTCGGGTCTGACGGGCGGGCACGGCGCCATCGCCATTGCGCTGATCGGCTTATTTAATGTGGTGGGGTCGTACTATTCCGGCAAACTCGGGGGGCGGCATAGCAAAAAAATGCTGCTCGCGGGGGTATATGGACTGCGCGCATTTGGCATGATGTTGTTGCTGATCCTGCCGCTATCGCCGTGGGTGCTCTATGCCTTTGCCGCCTGGATGGGATTGTTCTGGTTGGGCACCGTCCCGCTGACTCAGGGATTGATTGGGCAGATTTACGGGTTGCGCTATGCCGCCACGTTGTCGGGTATTGCTTTTCTGGGGCACCAAGTGGGCAGCTTTATCGGCGTCTGGCTGGGTGGCTACGTGTACGCGACCACCGGCAACTACGACATGATGTGGTGGATAGGGATCGCCCTGGCCATCATCGCGGCGTTGCTGTGCCTGCCTGTGCGCGAACAGTCGCTGGAACCGCGGCCGATGCCGCAAGCGGCGGCCTGAGATGGAGACGCGCCGTATCGTCTGGCGCATCCTGGGGGGTATCGCCCTGGTGGCGGTGCTGGCGCTAGGGTTCCTGGGATATACCTTGCCCGAAATCCGCCTGAACTGGGAGACGCTGGCCGCGATGTGCGGGTTTTAGCGGCGCGTCCCTAGGCTTCCGTGTTTCATGCCGCCAGGCCGTCTCCCGCTTTAACGGCTCGGCGTACGTCGTCACGACAAATCCCCCCAAAAATTGGATCAATCTCCAACTTTCAGGGGCTGTTCATACCACCCGGCTCCTTTGTTACTCCTCTTTCAGGAGCTCCGCGTCCAGGCGTTCCGGATCCAGACGATGCGGTTCATTGCGATTCACCAGCACCGTGATGCCCCACATGACCACGCCCAACACCAGTAGCCATCCGGCGACCTGATATTGAATCGGATCACGGCCGGTCATCGGCGTCACGAGGAATATGCATGCGATCGCGCCCAGGCACGCCACTGGTGTGTACGTCCGGAAATGCTCGTGTTCGACACGGTCGCGGCGCAGCACCAGGACGGCGATGTTGACGAAGGCAAAGACGGCCAGCAGCAGCAATGCGGTGGTGCCGCCGAGGGCGCTGATGGCCTTGGAGTTGCTGGTCGATACCAGCACGATCAGTCCAAGTGCGAGAAAGGTAGTGAACAGAATGGCCGACCAGGGCGTTTGGGTGCGCGGATGGACCTTGGCGAGAAACTTCGGCAATACGCCCTGGCGCGACATGCCGTAGAGCAGTCGGCTGGCCATCATCATGTTGATCAGCGCCGAGTTCGCGACGGCAAACATCGAGATGATTGGCATGATGGTATCCATCGGCAAGTTCGGCGCAGCACGCTGAACGACCAATACCAAAGGCGTAGAGCTGGCTGCCAGCTCCCCGACCGGAATCAGGGCGACCGCGCAAATGGAGACCAGCACATAAATCACGGCAGTGATTCCCAGGCCCGTCAGCATGACCTTGGGAAAAATACGATGGGGGGCATGGGTTTCTTCGGCCATGTTCACCGAGTCCTCAAAGCCCACCATGGCAAAGAACGCCAAAGCGGTGGCCGATGTAATGGCCAGGAATACGCTTTTGTTCTCTGGCGTTTCAAAGGCTACGACGCGAGAAAAATCCGCTTGCCCGTTGCTGATGCCATAAAACCCCAAAATAATCACTAGCAGCAGGCCACTCAACTCGACCAGGGTCAGTACCACGTTCGCCTTGACGCTTTCCGAGGCCCCGCGGAAGTTCACCACCATCACCAGCAGCATGAACCCGAGTGCGCCGAGGGTGATCATCATGGGATCGCCCTCAATGCCGAGTGCCACAAATAAGTTGGCAGAAAAGGCGCGTGAGGCCGTCGCGGCGGAGGTCAGCCCCGAGCACATGACCGTAAAGCAAATGATAAACGTCAGAAAATGGACGCCGAAGGCTTTATGGACATAGAGTGCGGCCCCAGCGGCCCGGGGGTATTTCGTCACAAGTTCCAGATAAGAGAAGGCCGTCAGCAATGCCACCAGGAACGCCACCAGAAAGGGCGCCCATGCCGCGCCACCGACTTCCGCGGCAACTTGCCCGGTCAGCGCGTAAACCCCTGTACCCAGAATGTCTCCGATGATGAACAATAAAAGCAGCTTGGGGCCCATCACCCGTTTCAATGGCGTGTGTTCTGGGCTATCTTGTGTCGACATTTAACTACTCCTCTAAGTATTTCTGCTCCGGATGAAAGTATGTCCCCGGATACGTGCCTGTGCACGAGCGAGCGCCTCAATATTGTTTTCTAAAAGTTTCTGCTGACAGGCCGTGTTTTTGCCGCGAACCTCCTACTAAAAAGGCAAAGGAACGGTCAAATAAGGGACAAAAGATGTGCGTCAATCGGTCGCATTGCAATTTTTAGTATTTTCTATGCAAATTCCTATTGCGATTCGTGCGAGATAGGAGTATCTCTATGGGTAACAGCAGTTCGTGACACAACACACTGATGTTTCAGCGAGACCGGGACAGCATAGTCCAGCCTGCTGAAGCATCGGGCCAGTATCCGTGCAGGTGATTCGCCTTCACGGAAGTAAAAGCTAGGAGGGGCTTATGGCAGTGGTATATGCGGATTTTGCACGTGATCGAAGCAGGGCGGTTCGCACTGTTCAGACCCATCGCGCCAAAACGCAGCGGGCAAAGGCCTATCAACGCGCGACTGCCCAGAGCAGCGTGCGGGCAGCACCCCCTCACGTCCGTCAAGGCGGAGCGATTTTCTGGATGATCCTCATCCTGGCTCCTCTGGCGGGATTGGCCGCGCCTTTGTTGGCGGTGCCTCTTATTGGCGAGCCCCATGGCTGGGTAATAGCCGGAATCGGTATGTTGGCTTGTGTGCTCTTGCTATTGCGCCTGGCCATGCATGAGGCGGATCACGCCCACCATACTCAGAAATAGAATTTTCAGGACGTTCTACGCACGCCGGTGTTGGGCATGAAAGCCCAGCACCGGCGTGTTGGTTTTTGGACAGCGGACTTATTGGGCCTTTGCCGACGGATTGTCGCGAGGCAACCAGCGCCAGAAGACCGCCGCCGCACTCAGCCCGAATATCCCCATGACGCCGACGCCGACGGCCAGGGACGCCAGTGCCGTTATCGCCGATAGCACGACGGGCCCCACGCTGGAGCCCATATCCGCGACTAGCCGCCAAATCCCGAGAAACTCGGTACGTCCTTTGGTGGGGGCGGCATCTGCGCCCAGTGTCATGACGATACCCGAGCCAATGCCATTGCCCAGGCCCAACAACATGGATACCAGGATAAAACTGAGAATGCCGGTCGTGAGCGACGTGCCGATCAGGGCAATACCCATCAAAAGCGTCGAAGGTACTGCGACCCAAAGGCGTCCGCGCCGATCCATCAGCGTGCCGGCGGGATAAAACACGGACATGTCGATGGCGGCGATCAGGCCGTAGATCAGGGACGTGGTGCTGGGATTGATCCCCAGATGGTCTGCCCAGAGAGGGATGACCACTTGTCGGGAGGCACGTACCGCACTGACTAGCAAGATACCCAGGCCCAGGGTCAGCAGTGTCCGGCTGTGTGAGCGTGCAATGTCCAGGATGCGGGGTTTGGCGTGGGTCGGTTGCCCGGGACGTCGATCGGGGGGAGCCATATCGGGAGCCCGATAGGCAATCAGCCCCGCCCCAAGCATGGCAATGGCCGCTACCCAATACGCACCCTGTAGTCCCATGAAATGAATCAGGCCTGCTCCTAAAAAAGGGCCGGCGAACGCGCCGATCCGCATGGTGCCTGCCAAGGTGGATAACGCGCGCGCTCGCATATAGACGGGCACGGCATCGATCATGTAGGACTGCCGGGCCAGCATGAACACCGAAGACGCCATGCCGATGAAAAAGACGCCGATCGCCAGCATCCAGGCGTGACTGGCTGTAATGCAGAGCAATAGCGCCAAAATGCTCAGGATGGCCGCAGCGACCATGGCTTGTCGTTCGCCAAAGCGCGAGGTCATCAGCGCGGCAGGAATGTTGCTGACCAGTGAGCCGATGCCGATCAACGCCACGATGAGTCCGGATGTGGCGACCGAGGCATCCAGGTTGCGTGCGCTCAGGGCCACCACTGGAAGAATCGCACCGTTGCTGACACCGTATAGCACTGAGGGGCCAAATGCGGGAACGGCGATTTTTTTGAAGCTGAACGGTGCGTCGGGGGTCTGCACGATGAGGCAAAGAAGTCGGGTGAGGCGCTAGTTTAGTCTTTTGCCGCTTGCTTGCCGGTAGTGTGACACGCTATCTTTGCAGCATGACGCCCCTACAATTTGCAGCATGACGCCTCTATCACTGACTGACCAAGAGCCATTTTTCATTGTTCTGAACACCGGTTCCGGGCGTGGTGATGCAGGCGAGGTGCAGGCGACGATTCAGCGCGTGCTCGATCAGGCCGGGCGCCGCTACACAGTGATGCCGGTCGATGATGGGCAAAAACTGCCCGCGACGGCCCAGGCCGCCGTCGACCAAGCGCGCCAGCAGGGCGGCATTGTGGTAGCGGCGGGAGGCGACGGCACACTGAGTGCCGTGGCGCAGGTCGTATTGGGCAGCGGCCTGCCGTTTGGCATTTTGCCGCAGGGCACCTTTAACTATTTTGGCCGTACCTACGGCATCGCCCAGGATACCGAGCTGTCCACTCAGTGCCTGCTGGCGGCGCAACCGCAGCCCGTGCAGGTGGGGCTGGTCAATGACCGATTATTTCTGATTAATGCCAGTCTTGGACTGTATCCGCAGTTGCTTGAGGACCGCGAGGCGTACAAGTCGCGTTACGGTCGTAGCCGGTATGTGGCGCTGTGGTCCGCGTTGGTGACGATGGGGCGTGCGCATCGGCAGTTGACGGTGCAGCTAGAGCATGAGGGGCAGTCCCGTATCTTACGTACGCCGACGATCGTGGTGGGCAACAACGCGTTGCAATTGGAGCAAATCGGCATCGTCCAGGCGTCTGCACTAGAGCAGGGGCGGCTGGTTGCCATGGGGGCGAGACCTATCGGGACTTGGGCGATGTACGGGCTGCTGTTGCGCGGCTGGTTGAGTCGCCTGGGCGATGCGGATCATGTCTTCAGCTTTGATTTCGAGCATCTGACCGTGCACGTCAAGCGCAGCCGGCGACGTATCAAGGTCGCTCTCGACGGCGAGATTCAATGGCTCGACACGCCGTTGGAGTTTCGGGTGTCTGAGCAACCGCTGCAGTTGCTGGTGCCGCCTGCATCTCACCGCTCGGAACGCGTATGACCAGAATTGTCCATCTTTCCGATACGCATTTTGGTACAGAGCGGGAGCCAGTCGTACAAGCAGTGTTGAGTTTGGTGGGTGAATTGCAGCCCGATCTGGTTCTGCTGGGGGGCGACATCACTCAGCGCGCGCGGCGTAGTCAGTTTGCAGCGGCCCGCCGATTTGTCCAGTCGCTGCAGCGGCCTGTGCTGGCGGTGCCGGGCAACCACGACATTCCGTTGTTTAACGTGTTGGCGCGGCTCGTGAACCCCTATGGCGCCTATCGTCGGGCGATGGGCGCCGTGCTCGAACCCGTGGTCGAGATACCCGGCCTGCTGGCGATCGGCGTGAATTCAACCCGACCGGGCCGGCACAAGAACGGTCAGGTAGATGCCGCGCAGATCTCGCGGGTGGCGCAGCGCCTGCGCAAGGCCGACCCCGACGCGTTGCGGCTGGTGTTGCTGCACCATCCGGTACGGGCGCTCGTCGACAGCGATCAGCGCAATTTACTGATAGGGCGCGAACAGGCCGTGCCGGCGTGGATCGACGCCGGGGTCGATCTTGTCCTGGGCGGACACATCCATTTGCCCTATGTGTTGCCGGTTCAGGGGGAGGCGCAGGCCGCCGCCCGCCAGGCCTGGGCCGTCCAGGCCGGGACGGCCGTGTCGCACCGGGTGCGAGGAGGGATATCAAACTCGATCAATGTGATTGAGCACTCGGCCGGTGATGCCCAGCACCACTGTTCTGTCCAGCGCTGGGATTACCTGGCCGATGTCCAGGCGTTTCGCCGTGCCAGCGTGCAGACGCTGGATTGGCATCGCCGCCCGCCGTTGCGCTGAGCGACCGTCCCAATGGAAGTTTTCGCGCACTGGGTGGCGACTTATCCACTATTCGTATGGCTGGCGATGTCCGCTGCGGCAGGTGGGGGTGCAGTGTGGCTGGGGCGTTATTACGAGGCACAACCCGCCCGGGCTCGGGTTCGACGTTGCCTGGGCATGGCGGCTGCGGCGGGCGCGGTTTTCCTGTTGTTGGCGCTGGCGGTCAGTCTGGATCGTGGCGTGGTGGTTATTGATACGCGCCTGGCTGCGGCGCTCGGCTTGTCAATGCCATCCTCTCTATTATGGGTGCTGTCATGGTTTACCCGCCTGGGTGACCGTGACTGGCTGACAGTCGTTGCCGTTGGGATGACTGTTTGGCTATTGTGGCGGCGCGAGTGGAGGCTTGCGCTGGCATGTGCCATTGCGACGGGGGGCGCCGGCATATTGAGCCAGATCGTAAAACAGGCGTTTCAGCGTGTCCGGCCCGAGCATGTGCATGGCTACGTGAGTGAAACGGGCTGGAGTTTCGCCAGCGGGCACGCCTCGGCCTCGTTCGCCGTGTATGGTTTCGCCTGTTATCTGGTCTTGCGGATGTTGCGGGCCCCGTGGCGAGGGGCCTGCCTGGCTGGCACCGCGGCGTTGATCGCCGCGATTGGTGTCAGCCGCGTACTGCTACAGGTGCACTACCTGAGTGATGTGGTGGCCGGTTTTGCGTTGAGTCTGGTCTGGTTGTCGCTGTGTGTCGCGATCCTGGAGCATCAGCGCATGGGCGTGCGACGCGCCTAGGCGGCGGGTCGCCGTGAATGGCGGGTCAGGAGGCCGGCACCGACCAGGTGCTGACAATATGTGCCACGGGCTCGGGCGAATGCTCGCCGTGCAGGATGACTTCGCCTGCCGAGAGACGGCCGATCTTCAGAAAACGGGCGTCGGCCACGATGGTGCCCGCCGGGCTCTTGCGTAAAAAGTTGATCGTCAGGCTGGCCGTGACCGCATTGGCCTGGCCCGTCGCACCCACGATGGCCGCATAGAGCACCAGGTCCGCCAGTCCCATCAACATGGGGCCCGCCACGATACCGCCGAGGCGCTGGTGGCTATCGCGTGGCGGCAACACCGCGCGCGCAGTCCCGTAACCGATGTCGGTGATTTCTATTCCCAATATTTCCGCAAAGGGGTGCTGCTCCGCCAGCAGGCGGTGAAAGTCGACCACGCTGATGCGGGGTTGCGGGGCAGGCGTTGCGTCAGGCAGAGAGGTCATGGCGATATCGCTTGGAAAGGCGGTGGTGCCCTGGGTGGGCAATGTATCGAGTCTATGCAGAGCTGTATCGATTATTTATCGACGTTACCAAAAAACACTCACGCCAGTGGTGACAAAGCAGGGGAGATTGGCGGACAGTAGCGCGAATATTGGCCCCCTTTTAGTGATATAGGGTAAACGCGTAGTCAATTCCGTCTGGATCGATGAACTGTTGTGAGATACCAACAGCCTCGACGCCGATCCTTCACTTTTCTGGGGGTAACCATAGCCAGTAGGTGGGATTTTTGATGCAATAGCGTCAACTTCCCTTCGCGGAGTTAGGGGGGCACAGGTTTTGTATAACCATCTGCCCTTGTCACTCAAATCAACGGAGATTTCTTAAATGAAAAAGACTCTGCTCGCTGCCGCCCTGCTCGCTGGCTTCGCCGGCGTAGCCCAGGCAGAAACCTCGGTGACGCTGTACGGCATCATCGATACCGGTATCGGCTACAACAAGGTGAAGGGCGACGGTTTCAGCGCAAGCCGCATCGGCATGATCAATGGCGTGCAAAACGGCTCGCGTTGGGGTCTGCGTGGTACTGAAGACCTGGGTGATGGCCTGCAAGCTGTGTTCCAACTGGAAAGTGGCTTCAGCTCCGCCAACGGCACTTCCAGCCAAGGTGATCGCCTGTTTGGTCGTCAAGCCACCATCGGTCTGCAAAGCGACAGCTGGGGCCGTCTGGACTTCGGTCGTCAAACCAACATCACGTCGAAGTACTTCGGTTCGATCGATCCGTTTGGCGCTGGTTTCGGCCAAGCCAACATCGGTATGGGCATCAGCGCGGCTAACACCGTTCGCTGGGACAACATGGTCATGTACCAAACCCCGTCCTTCAGCGGCTTCCAATTCGGCGTTGGCTACTCGTTCAGCGTGGATGACAATGCTGATGCTGACCGTGTCGGCTTCCGCACCGCTGACAATGTCCGTGGTATCACCACCGGTCTGCGTTACAACAATGGTCCTCTGAATGTTGCCCTGACGTTCGATCAATTGAACGCCAGCAACAACCAATTCCAAGAAGAAGTTGACGCCACCCCGCGTCAATATGGCATCGCCGGTGCGTACGACTTCGAAGTTCTGAAGTTGTCCTTGGCCTACGCTCGTACCACTGATGGCTGGTTTGGTGGTCAGGGTATCAACGGTGTTGATTACGACATTGGCGAAAATGGCTTGACCTCGAACCACTTCCGCGACGGCTTCAAGGCTAACTCCTACATGGTCGGCCTGAGCGCCCCCATCGGTGGCGCCTCGAAGCTCTTCGGTTCATGGCAAATGGTTGACCCCAGCAACGACAAGTTGACCGGCGGCGACGAAACGATGAACGTCTGGAGCCTGGGTTACACCTACGACCTGTCCAAGCGCACCAACCTGTACGCTTACGGTTCGTACGCTCAGGACTACGCGTTCCTGGACGGCGTTAAGAGCACCGCTGTTGGTGTCGGTATCCGTCACCGCTTCTAATCGGCTGCGGGGTGCAAGCCTCGCTTCGATTTTCAGCGTGTAAGCCGGCTTCGGCCGGCTTACAGAAAGCCACCCTTCGGGGTGGCTTTTTTCATGGGCGTGCGGGTTCTGAAATTTGTCCCTGGTTTCCTGTTTTTGGTGGAGTGGGTTCAGCAGATAGTCACTTTGCGAATGCTACAATCTGAAGGTTTGCGCATTTGACGGACGCCAAAATGAATTTGCAACAGTATTTCCCTGTCCTGATGTTTATCGTGGTTGCGACCCTGATCGGGTTTGCACTGCTGACGGCGGGTTCGCTCTTGGGGCCTCGGCGTCCTTATGCCGAGAAGCTTTCAGCATATGAGTGTGGTTTCGAGGCCTTCGGTGATTCACGTATGAAGTTCGACGTGCGTTACTACCTGGTAGCCATTCTCTTCATCCTGTTTGACCTCGAAATCGCTTTCCTGTTTCCGTGGGCCATCGCTCAGGGCACGGTTGGCCTCGTCGGCTTTTGGACCGTCATGGTGTTCCTGGCGGTTCTGACAGTTGGCTTCATTTACGAATGGAAAAAGGGCGCGCTAGACTGGGAATAACCCAAGTCTTTTTGCACGCTATCAGAGACGAATATGGCTATAGACGGCATCCTCAAGCAAGGCTTTATCACCACCAGTGCCGACAAGTTCCTCAACTGGGCAAAAACGGGCTCGATGTGGCCCATGACCTTTGGTCTGGCCTGTTGTGCGGTGGAAATGATGCACGCCGGCGCGGCGCGCTACGATCTGGACCAATTCGGCATCATCTTCCGCCCCAGTCCCCGTCAATCCGACCTGATGATTGTGGCCGGCACGCTATGTAATAAAATGGCGCCCGCACTGCGCAAGGTCTACGACCAGATGCCCGAACCGCGTTGGGTGGTTTCCATGGGGTCGTGTGCGAACGGAGGGGGGTACTACCACTACTCCTACTCGGTGGTGCGCGGTTGCGATCGTATTGTGCCGGTCGATGTTTATGTGCCGGGCTGTCCGCCCACGGCCGAGGCGTTGGTCTATGGGCTGCTGCAAATGCAGAACAAGATCCGCCTTACCAATACTATTGCCCGTTGACGCACGCCGCCGCGCGATGCGTTGCGTCGGCGGTGCCCGTCAGCCTATCGGTTTACCTAAGTGACCATGACGATGACCAGGCTCGAAACCCTGAAACACAACCTGCAGGCCGCGTTGGGCGCAGATATCGCGCTCACCGAAGCATACGGCGAGCTCACGCTTGAAGTACCGGCCGATCAATGGATCACGGTCTGCAACAAGCTGCGTACCGATGCCGGTCTGAGCTTCGAATCCTGTATCGACCTGTGCGGTGTCGATTACCTGACCTGGGGTAATGGCAGCCGTCAGGCCGAAGCAAGCGCCAGCGGCGCGCAGCCTTTGCGCTTTGCCGTGGTGGTGCACCTGCTTTCGATCGCTCACAACTGGCGTCTGCGTGTGCGTATGTTCGCGTCCGACAACGAATTTCCCATCGTGCCTTCGCTGCTCGAGTGCTGGCCGGGCGTCAATTGGTTCGAACGCGAGGCGTTCGACCTGTATGGCATCGTCTTCGAAGGCCATCCCGACTTGCGCCGCATCCTCACGGACTATGGTTTTATCGGCCATCCTTTCCGCAAAGACTTCCCCTTGTCGGGCAATGTCGAAATGCGTTACGACCCCGAGCAACGACGCGTGGTTTACCAGCCGGTGACCATCGTGCCGCGTGAAATCAACCCGCGTGTCGTACGCGAAGACTCCTACGGCGTGGGGCGTTAAATCATGGCAGAAATCAAAAACTACACCCTGAACTTCGGCCCTCAGCACCCGGCTGCGCACGGTGTGCTGCGTCTGGTGCTCGAGCTCGATGGCGAGGTCATCCAGCGTGCCGACCCGCACATCGGCCTGCTGCATCGCGCCACCGAAAAACTGGCCGAACACAAGACCTATATCCAGGCGCTGCCCTACATGGATCGCCTGGACTACGTGTCCATGATGTGCAACGAGCACGCCTACGTCATGGCCATCGAAAAGCTCCTGGGGGTCGAACCGCCGCTGCGCGCGCAGTACATCCGCGTCATGTTCGACGAGATCACGCGCCTGCTCAATCACCTGATGTCGCTGGGCTCGCATGCGCTCGACGTGGGTGCCATGGCCGTGTTTTTGTATGCCTTTCGCGAGCGCGAAGACCTGATGGACTGCTACGAGGCGGTCTCGGGTGCCCGCATGCACGCGGCATACTACCGGCCCGGTGGCGTGTATCGCGACCTGCCGGACGTGATGCCGCAATACGGCGAGAGCAGCAAATACCGTGGCGAAAAAGACATGCGCGTCATGAACGACGCGCGTTCCGGCTCGCTGCTCGATTTCATCGAGGACTTCACCAACCGTTTCCCGGGCTGCGTCGACGAATACGAAACCCTGCTGACCGACAATCGCATCTGGAAGCAGCGTCTGGTGGGCATCGGCGTCGTGGATCCCGATCGCGCCAAGGCACTGGGCTTTACGGGTCCGATGCTGCGAGGCTCGGGCGTGGAGTGGGATTTGCGCAAGATGCAGCCCTACGAGGTCTATGACCTGGTCGAGTTCGATGTGCCGGTGGGTGTCAACGGCGACTGCTACGACCGCTATCTGGTGCGCGTGGCCGAGATGCGCGAGAGCAATCGCATCATTCGCCAGTGCGTCGAGTGGCTGCGCAACAATCCCGGTCCCGTCATGGTCGAGAACCACAAGGTTGCGCCGCCTAGCCGTACCAACATGAAAACCAACATGGAAGAGCTGATCCATCACTTCAAGCTCTTTACCGAAGGTTTTCACGTCCCGCCTGGCGAAGCCTACGCCGCGATAGAACACCCCAAGGGCGAATTTGGCATTTACCTTATGTCCGATGGCGCCAACAAGCCTTATCGCCTGAAGATTCGGGCGCCAGGATTTGCTCATTTGCAATCGCTCGATGAAATGGCGCGCGGCCACATGATTGCCGACGCCGTCACCATCATCGGCACGCAGGATATCGTTTTCGGCGAAATCGACCGCTGAACCCTCAGCCCGAACGCCCCGCATAACCCGGATTCAAACTATGCTGCTTTCCGCACAGGCCTATCAGAAAATCGATCGGGAACTCGCCAAGTTCCCGGCCGACCAGCGCCAGTCGGCCATCATGGCTTCACTTGCTATTGCGCAAGAAGAAAAAGGCTGGCTGCCTCCCGAGGTGCTCGAAGATGTGGCCAATTACATCGGCGTGCCTCCCATCGCAGTACAAGAGGTCGCCACGTTCTACAACATGTTCGACACTCGCCCCGTAGGCAAGCACAAGATTTCGGTGTGCACCAACTTGCCCTGTGCCTTGCGCGACGGTGAAAAAGCGGGCGATTTCCTCAAGCGTAAGCTACGGATCGATTACCGCGAAACCACGCCCGACGGTCAGTTCACCCTGGTCGAAGGCGAATGCATGGGGGCTTGCGGCGACTCGCCCGTGCTGTTGGTCAACAACAAGCATATGTGTGTGCGCATGACCGAAGAAAAGCTGGACGCGCTGCTTCAGGGCCTGAAAGCGCAAGGGGCACAAGGAGAACCGGCATGAACGCGCCCGACCTATACCAACATCTGGCCCAGGGGTTGGATCCCAACCCTGTGAATGATTTGTCGAACTCCATGTGTCTGCATGGTCGGCACATCGCGCCGCAAATCATGGCTGACGTCGACGGCGACAACTGGCATCTGCAAGACTATGTCAAGCGTGGTGGCTACGAGGCCCTGCGCAAGATCCTGTCTACGGGCATGAAGCCCGAAGACGTCATTGCCGAAGTCAAGACCTCGGGCCTGCGTGGCCGTGGCGGTGCGGGCTTTCCGACCGGCCTGAAGTGGAGCTTCATGCCGCGCGCGTTCCCAGGCCAAAAGTACCTGGTCTGCAACTCCGACGAGGGCGAGCCGGGCACCTTTAAAGATCGCGATATTCTGCGCTTTAACCCGCATATCGTGATCGAGGGCATGGCGATCGCGGCCTATGCCATGGGTATCAGCGTGGGGTACAACTATATCCACGGCGAAATTTTCGAGGTGTACCAACGCTTCGAAGAGGCCCTCGAAGAAGCACGTGCCGCCGGTTTCCTGGGCGACAAGCTCCTGGGCTCCGATTTCAGCTTCCAGTTGCACGCCTTCCACGGCTACGGCGCTTACATCTGCGGTGAAGAAACCGCGTTGCTCGAGTCCCTCGAAGGCAAAAAGGGCCAGCCGCGCTTCAAACCGCCGTTCCCGGCCAGCTTTGGCTTGTACGGCAAGCCCACCACGATCAACAACACCGAGACTTTTGCGGCGGTGCCCTGGATCATCCGCAACGGCGGCCAGGCGTACCTCGAGGTTGGCAAGCCCAATAACGGCGGCACCAAACTGTTCTCCATCTCGGGCGACGTTGAGCGTCCGGGCAACTACGAGATTCCGATGGGTACGCCGTTCTCCAAGCTCCTGGAGCTGGCGGGCGGCATGCGCGGTGGCAAAAAACTCAAGGCCGTCATCCCGGGGGGTTCCAGCGCTCCGGTGCTGCCTGCCGACATCATGATGGACACAACCATGGATTACGATTCGATCGCCAAGGCGGGATCGATGTTGGGATCCGGGGCGGTGATCGTCATGGACGAAACTCGCTGCATGGTCAAGTCGCTGCTGCGGTTGTCGTATTTCTACTTCGAAGAAAGCTGCGGCCAGTGCACGCCGTGCCGGGAAGGCACGGGCTGGCTGTATCGCATGGTCCACCGTATCGAGCACGGCCAGGGTCGCCAGGAGGACCTCGATCTGCTCGACAACGTGGCCGGCAACATCATGGGTCGCACGATTTGTGCCCTGGGTGATGCCGCTGCTATGCCGGTCCGCGGTTTTATTAAGCATTATCGCGACGAATTCGCGCACCACATCGAGCACAAGTCGTGTGTGGTCCCGCACTATCTGTAGGTTTCAGGAACAGCAATGGTTGAATTAACCGTCGACGGCAATCAGGTCGAAGTCCCCGAGGGCAGCATGGTGATGCACGCTGCCCAAAAGATTGGCTTGTATGTGCCCCATTTCTGCTACCACAAGAAACTGTCCATCGCGGCTAATTGCCGCATGTGCCTGGTTGAAGTGGAAAAAGCGCCCAAAGCGCTGCCCGCCTGCGCCACTCCGGCGACCAATGGCATGGTGGTGCATACTTGCTCGGAAAAAGCCAAGGCCGCCCAGCAGTCGGTCATGGAATTCCTGCTGATCAATCACCCGCTTGATTGCCCGATTTGCGATCAGGGCGGCGAATGTCAGCTGCAAGATCTGGCCGTGGGCTATGGTGGCTCGGCCTCGCGCTATCGCGAAGAAAAGCGTGTGGTCTTTCACAAGGATCTCGGCCCGCTGGTGTCGGCCGAAGAAATGGCGCGGTGCATTCACTGCACGCGTTGCGTGCGTTTCGGCCAGGAAATCGCCGGCGTCATGGAGCTCGGCATGCTCGGTCGTGGCGAGCACTCCGAGATCACGACCTTTGTGGGTCGCTCGGTCGAGTCCGAACTGTCGGGCAACATGATCGATCTCTGTCCCGTCGGGGCGTTGACCTCCAAGCCGTTCCGCTATACCGCCCGGACTTGGGAATTGGCGCGTCGTCGCACGGTCAGCCCGCATGACAGCCTGGGCGCCAATCTCGTCGTGCAGGTCAAGGGCGAACGCGCCATGCGCGTCGTGCCCTTCGAAGACGAAGCGATCAACGAATGCTGGATTAGCGATCGCGATCGCTTTTCCTACGAGGGCCTCAACAGCCAGGATCGTTTGACCGCACCGATGGTCAAGGGTGCCGACGGCCAATGGCAAGAGGTCTCCTGGGCCGACGCGTTGCAGGCCGTGGCGCAGGGCTTGTCCCGTGTACGCGAGAGCCACGGCGCGGGCCAGATCGGCGCCTTGGCTGCCGAGTACGCCACCACCGAAGAATTTGCGCTGCTGGGCCGCCTGGCGCGTGCCCTGGGTTCCGAGAATATCGATTTCCGTCTGCGTCAAACGGATGCGGGCTTTGACGCCGCATTGTCCGGCGCACCGTGGTTGGGCATGCCGGTGGCAGACCTCGACACGCTGGATCGCGTGCTGGTGGTGGGTTCGTTCCTGCGTAAAGATCACCCGCTGATGGCACAACGCCTGCGTCAGGCGGCCAAGCGCGGCACGCAGATTCTGCTGGTCGACAGCGCTGCCGACGATCCGTTGATGCCCGTGACCGCGCGCATGACGGTCGCGCCGTCCGGCTTGCCGTTGGCTCTGGCCCAAGTCGCCGTGGCGCTGGCCCAGGCCAAAGAGCAAGCCGTTCCGGCCGAGTTCGCGAATGTGACGCCGGACGAAAACGCCAAGCTTATCGCCGCCAGCCTGGCGTCGGGCAGCAACGCCGCCGTGCTGATGGGCAACATGGCCGTCGCCTCGCCGCAAGCTTCCTTGCTGGCCGCGAATGCGCGCGGTGTGGCCGATCTGACCGGTGCGCGTTTTGGTTTCCTCACGGCTGGTGGCAATACGGTAGGCGGCTATCTGGCTGGCGCCGTGCCGGGGCAGGGTGGCAAAACCGCTGCTGCCATGCTGGCCGAGCCGCTCAAGGCCTACATCGTGCTGCACGCCGAGCCGTCGCTGGACGCCGACAACGGTCCGCAGGCCGTGGCGGCACTGCGTGGCGCCGAGTTCGCCGTTGCGCTGACGCCGTATGCCTCGGCGGCTCAAGATTGGGCCGACGTGATGTTGCCGGTGTCGCCGTTCACTGAAACCTCCGGCACCTTTGTCAATGCGCAAGGTTTACCGCAGAGCTTCAAGGGCACGGTTACCCCGTTGGGTCAGACCCGTCCCGCCTGGAAAGTCTTGCGCGTGCTGGGCAATGTCCTCCAACTGCAAGGGTTCGACGACGAGACCTCCGAATCCGTGCGCGATACCGCGCTGGCCGGCGGGATCGAAAGCCGTTTGTCCAACGAAATCAAGGCCTCACGTGGCTTGGGCCAAGCCGGTACGACGCTGGAGCGCGTCACTGACGTGCCCATTTATCGTACTGATGCCATCGTGCGTCGCTCGTGGCCCCTGCAAGACACGCCGGCGTCACAGGCACCCACGGCACGGATGAATGGTGCGACGCTGGCCGGGCTGAATTTGGCCGCGGGCGTCAAGGTCCGGGTGGCGGGCGCGACCGGTTCGGTCGAACTCGAAACCGTGCAGGATGACGCGGTGGCCGATCGCTCGGTCCGCATTTCGGCGGCCTTCGAACAAACCGCTGCCCTGGGCGGCGCATTCGGTGAAATCAGTGTGGAGCGTGCCTGACATGGAATGGCTCAATGTTCTTGAAAGCCACGGGCAGGCTTTGCTGGGTCCGACGGTCTGGTTGGTTGTCTGGACCATCATCAAAATCGTCATCATCGCAGTCCCCATTATTTTGTGCGTGGCTTACCTCACGTACTGGGAACGCAAGATGATTGGGGCGATGCACGCGCGTCTGGGACCGACCCGCGTCGGTTTCAGGGGGCTGCTGCAACCTTTTGCCGACGTCTTCAAGTTGCTCACCAAAGAAGTCGTGGTGCCCACGCAGGCCAACAAGATCCTGTTCGTGGTGGCGCCCGTCGTCACGCTGATGCCGGCACTGGCTGCCTGGGCCGTAATACCTTTTGGCCCGGATGTGGTGCTTGCCAATGTCAACGCGGGCCTGCTCTACGTTATGGCGATCACCTCCGTCGGCGTCTATGGCGTGATCGTGGCGGGTTGGGCCTCAAACTCCAAGTACGCCTTCCTGGGTGCCTTGCGTGCATCGGCCCAAATGCTGTCGTACGAGTTGGCGATCGGTTTCGTGCTGGTCACGGTCCTGCTCGTCTCGGGCAGTCTGAATATGTCCGAGATCGTGCTGGTGCAGACGCGAGGCTGGTTTGCCGACAAGGGATTGACGTTCCTGTCCTGGAACTGGCTACCGTTGTTGCCGTTGTTCGTGATCTACGTGATTTCGGCTGTCGCGGAAACCAACCGTCACCCTTTTGACGTGGTCGAAGGCGAATCCGAAATCGTCGCTGGTCACATGGTCGAGTACTCGGGGATGGCGTTCGCGCTGTTCTTCCTGGGCGAATACGCCAACATGATTCTGTTGTCATGCTTGGCGGCGATCATGTTCCTGGGAGGGTGGACGTCGCCGATCGATATCGCGCCGCTGACCTGGATTCCGGGGTGGGTTTGGCTGGGTATCAAGACCTTCTGCGTGGTGTCGCTGTTTGTGTGGTTCCGGGCGTCGTTCCCGCGCTACCGCTACGACCAGATCATGCGATTGGGCTGGAAAATTTTCATTCCGCTGACCGGCGTTTGGCTGGTGGTGGTGGCGATCTGGATGCAGACGCCCTGGAACATTTGGCGCTAGTACGTCAAGCTGAGGCAGGAAATGGAAGCGATCAAAGATTTTTTCGGCAGTTTGATGCTGACCGAGTTGCTCAAGGGCATGCGCCTGACGGGCAAGTATTTTTTCAAACGCAAAGTCACCTTGCGCTACCCGATGGAAAAGACGCCGACGTCGGCGCGTTTCCGAGGGTTGCACGCGTTGCGTCGCTATCCCAATGGGGAAGAGCGCTGCATCGCTTGCAAACTATGCGAAGCCGTATGTCCCGCCCTGGCCATCACGATCGAATCGGATCTGCGCGAAGACGGCACCCGCCGTACGACGCGTTACGACATCGATCTGACCAAGTGCATTTTCTGCGGTTTCTGTGAAGAAAGCTGCCCCGTGGACTCTATCGTGGAAACCCATATCCACGAATACCACGGTGAAAAGCGCGGCGACCTTTACTTCACCAAAGACATGCTGCTCGCCGTCGGCGACCGCTACGAAGCCGAAATCGCCCGCCGCCGGGCCGAAGACGCGCCATACCGTTGACGCCCAAGGTCTGACTCATGACTTTTACTACTGTACTGTTCTACATACTGGCCACGGTCCTCGTGATCGCGGCGTTCCGGGTCATTACGGCCCGTAGCCCGGTTACGGCCGTCCTGCACTTGATTCTGGCGTTCGCAAATGCCGCCATGCTTTGGATGTTGCTTGGCGCCGAATTCCTGGCGCTCTTGCTGGTGCTCGTGTATGTCGGCGCCGTAATGGTGTTGTTCCTGTTTGTCGTCATGATGCTCGATATCCGTATCGACTCCATGCGCCGCGGGCTCAAGACCTATCTGCCGCTGGGCCTGATCATCGGCCTCGTGCTGGTGCTCGAAATGTCCTTTGTGCTGGCCACTACGTGGCACGGCGCGGGCCCGCAAGCCCCGGTCGCCGGTGACTTCAACAACGCCCGCGCGCTGGGTGAAGCCATGTACACCGAATACGTGTATGCCGTAGAAGTCGGTGCCGCGTTGCTGCTGGTCGGTATGGTCGCTGCCATCGCCCTGACGCTGCGCAGCCGTCGCGATGCCAAGTACAACGATCCCGCTGCCGCCGTTCGCGTGCGCGCCAAAGACCGTGTCCGCTTGGTCAGCATGCCGTCACAAAGCACTCGCGCTCAAGGCGGCATTGCCGCGCCGAACGGCGACGCCCAAGGAGAAAAACAATGACGTTGACGCTGGCTCATTACCTGGTGCTCGGGGCGATCCTGTTCGCCATCGGTATCTTCGGCATTTTTCTGAACCGCCGCAATTTGATCATTTTGTTGATGTCCATCGAGCTGGTGCTCCTGGCGGTCAACATGAACTTCGTGGCGTTTTCCAGCTGGTTTGGCGATACCGCCGGCCAGGTGTTCGTGTTCTTCATCCTGACGGTAGCCGCTGCTGAGGCCGCCATCGGACTGGCGATTTTGGTGCTGCTGTTCCGCAACCTGAACACGATCAACGTTGACGAACTCGATCGCCTGAAGGGCTGACGGGGTATTGGAAAAAAATGTCTAGCTCACCCAATCTGTACTTGCTGATCGCGCTGGCTCCGCTGGCCGGCGCGATCCTTGCCGGGCTGTTCGGCACCGGGTTCCTCGGTCGGCCGATCGGTCGCCGGGCCTCCCACGTCATTACCATCCTGGGGGTTCTGATCTCCACGGTCGGGTCGGTCATCGTTTTGCTCGATGTGCTCAATGGCCACACCTACGATGGCTCGGTTTATACCTGGAGCCTGATCGGCGACACCAAACTCGAGATCGGCTTCCTGATCGATTCGCTGTCGGCCATGATGATGGTCGTGGTCACGTCGGTGTCGCTGATGGTGCACATCTACACCATCGGCTACATGGCGGATGACCCCGGCTATCAACGTTTCTTTGCGTACATCTCGCTGTTCACGTTCTCGATGCTGATGCTGGTCATGTCCAACAACATGGTTCAGCTGTTCTTCGGCTGGGAAGCAGTGGGGTTGGTGTCGTACCTGCTGATTGGTTTCTGGTACACCCGTCCCACGGCGATTTTTGCCAACATGAAGGCCTTTCTGATCAACCGGGTCGGTGACTTCGGTTTTGTGCTGGGTATCGGTCTGCTGTTTGCCTATGTCGGCTCCATGCACTACGGCGACGTCTTTGCCCAAGCCGATCGGCTGGCCGGCGAAACCCTGCCGGGTACGGACTGGATGCTGCTGACGGTGGCATGTATCTGCCTGTTTATCGGTGCGATGGGTAAATCAGCCCAGGTGCCGCTGCATGCCTGGCTGCCCGATTCCATGGAAGGTCCCACCCCGATCTCGGCGTTGATCCACGCGGCGACCATGGTGACGGCCGGTATCTTCATGGTGGCGCGTTTCTCGCCGCTGTTTGAACTGTCAGACACCGCGTTGTCGTTCATCATCATCATTGGCGCCATCGGCGCGTTGTTTCTGGGCATCCTTGGCATCATTCAGAACGATATCAAGCGCGTAGTGGCATATTCCACGCTGTCGCAGCTGGGCTACATGACGGTGGCGCTGGGCGCATCGGCCTACTCGGTCGCGATCTTCCACCTGATGACGCACGCGTTTTTCAAGGCGCTGTTGTTCCTCGGGGCGGGTTCCGTCATTATCGGCATGCATCACGACCAGGACATCCGCAACATGGGTGGTCTGCGCAAGTACATGCCCATTACCTGGATCACGTTCCTGCTGGGCACGCTGGCCCTGGTCGGCACGCCGTTTTTCTCGGGCTTCTACTCCAAAGAACACATCATCGAAGCGGCTGGCGCCGCCGGTGTATGGGGTGCTTCGTTTGGCTACTATGCGACGTTGATCGGCGTGTTCGTGACTTCGCTATATTCGTTCCGCGTGTATTTCCTGGTCTTCCATGGCAAAGAACGCTTCGATACCAGCGATGGCCACGGCCATGGTCATGATGACCATGCACATGACGCTCACGGCCACGACGACCATGGCCACCATGGCGGCAAGCCGCACGAGTCGCCGTGGGTCGTGACGCTGCCCCTGGTGCTGCTGGCCATCCCGTCGGTCGTGATCGGTGCCTGGGTCGTCGATCCGATGCTGTTCGGCAGCTTCTTCGATGGCGTGATCAAGGTCCTGCCGCAACATCCGGCCATGCACGAATTGAAAGAAGAATGGCATGGTTGGGTGGCTTTCGGCCTGCATGCCTTCCAGACCGTGCCGTTCTGGCTGGTCGTGGCCGGCGCCGTCATCTCCTGGTACTGCTACCTGATCAATCCCAAGGTGCCTGCCGCCATCAAATCCAGCCTGTCGGGCGTCAACAAAGTGCTCGAGAACAAGTACTTCGTCGACTGGGTCAACGAGCAGATCATTGCACGCGGCGCGCGCTGCCTGGGCCACGGCTTGTGGCAACGCGGTGACCGCGGCCTGATCGATGGTGTGCTCGTCAACGGTAGCGCTCGCCTGGTGGGCTGGGTGGCCACGATCAGTCGTCACCTGCAGTCCGGCTACATCTATCACTACGCGTTCGCGATGATCATCGGCATCATGGCGCTGATTACTTTCTTTGTGCTGATTCCCCAATGACGGCAAGCGACATGGCAACCAACACTTTTCCCTGGCTAACGCTTGCGATTTTCGTACCGATCGTATTCGGCTTGCTGGTGCTGGCCGTGGGCCGCGACGACCGCCTCGGACTGACACGCGGCTTGTCGCTGGTCGGCGCGATCGCCGGCTTTCTGGTCACGATTCCGCTGTACACCGGGTTTGACTCTTCGACCGCTGCCATGCAGTTCGTCGAAAAAGCCTCCTGGATCGAAGCCTTCAACGTCAACTACCACCTGGGTATCGACGGTATCTCGTTGTGGTTCGTCCTGCTGACCGCTTTCATCACCATCATCGTGGTGCTGGCGGGCTGGGAGGTCATCACCAGTCGCGTGGCGCAGTACATGGCCGCCTTCCTCATCCTCTCCGGGTTGATGGTCGGCGTGTTCGTCGCGCTCGATGGCATGCTGTTCTATGTGTTCTTCGAGGCCACGCTGATCCCGATGTACATCATCGTCGGGGTGTGGGGCGGACCCAACCGGGTCTACGCCGCGTTCAAGTTCTTCTTGTACACCCTGATGGGATCGCTGTTGACACTGGTGGCGTTCGTCTATCTGTGGAATGCCTCGGGCGGTTCGTTCGACATCCTGACCTGGCACCAAGTCAAGCTGGGCCAAACGCCGCAGATCCTGATTTTCGTGGCCTTGCTGGCGGCCTTCGCGGTCAAGGTGCCGATGTGGCCGGTGCATACCTGGCTGCCGGATGCCCACGTCGAGGCGCCCACGGGTGGTTCGATCGTGCTGGCGGCCATCATGCTCAAGCTCGGTGCTTACGGCTTCCTGCGTTTTTCGCTGCCGATCGCCCCGGATGCCTCGCATAGCCTGGCGGGCATGATGATCGCGTTGTCGCTGATTGCCGTGATCTACATCGGCCTCGTCGCCATCGTGCAAGACGACATGAAAAAGCTGGTCGCCTATTCATCGGTGGCCCACATGGGCTTCGTGACGCTGGGCTTTTTCATCTTCAACACGGCCGGCGTCGAAGGCGCCATCGTGCAAATGATCTCGCACGGTTTCGTGTCGGGCGCCATGTTCATGTGTATCGGCGTCTTGTACGATCGCATGCACTCGCGACGTATTGCCGACTACGGTGGCGTCATCAACGTCATGCCGCGCTTTGTGACCTTCTTCGTTCTGTTCTCCATGGCCAACAGCGGCTTGCCCGCCACCAGTGGTTTCGTGGGCGAATTCATGGTCATCATGGGTGCGGTCGAACACAGCTTCTGGATCGGCCTGCTCGCCGCGACAGCACTGATCCTGGGCGCTTCGTACTCGCTGTGGATGGTCAAGCGCGTGGCCTTCGGTGAAATCACCAATAACCACGTGCGCGAACTCACTGATATCAACCGCCGCGAGTTCCTGATTCTTGGCGTGATGGCAATCGCCGTGCTGTACATGGGGATCTATCCCAAGCCCTTCACCGACGTTATGCATGCTTCGGTCGAGGCCCTGCTGCAACACGTTGCCATCTCGAAACTGTAAGACTGACTCATGATGCAATCTCACATTGATTTCGCACTGGCTACGCCCGAGATTCTGTTGCTGGTATTCGGTCTGGCAATCTTGCTGATCGATGCCGTCAGCACACATCCCTCGCGCAAGCCCACGTTTGTGCTCGCGCTGCTGGCCTTGGGTGTGGTGACCGTCGTATCGCTGCTGCAATGGAATAGCGGCACCGTAGGCCGCACGTTCAACGGCTTGTACGTCGCCGACAACCTCTCGCACCTGCTCAAGGTCGCGTCCTATATCGCCGTCGCCGTGACGCTGATCTACGGCCGTATCTACGCGCAAGAGCGTGACATGCTGCGCGGCGGCGAGCTCTACGTTCTGACGCTGATGGCCTTGTTGGGCCAAATGGTCATGATCTCCGCCGGCAATCTGATCAGCGTATACCTGGGCCTGGAACTCATGTCCCTGGCCCTCTATGCCCTGATCGCCCTGCGTCGCGATGACGTCGTCGCCACCGAGGCCGCCATGAAGTACTTCGTGCTCGGCGCGTTGGCCTCCGGCTTCCTGCTGTATGGCATGTCCATGGTGTACGGCGCCACCGGTCAGTTGGACATCGTCGAGATTTCCAAGGTCATCGCGGCGGGTCAGCACGAAAACATGGCGCTGGTGTTCGGCATTGTGTTCCTGGTCGCCGGCCTGGCATTCAAGCTGGGCGCCGTGCCGTTCCATATGTGGGTGCCCGATGTCTATCAAGGCTCGCCCACCGCCGTGACCCTGATCCTGGGCGCTGCGCCGAAACTGGCCGCCTTTGCGATCACGCTGCGCCTGCTTGTCGAAGGCCTGCACGCGTTGGCCGCCGACTGGCAGCCCATGTTGATGATCCTGGCGATCCTGTCCTTGGCCATCGGCAACCTGACCGCCATCGCCCAGACCAACTTCAAACGCATGCTGGCGTACTCCACGATCTCGCACGTGGGCTTCGTCCTGCTGGGCCTGATGTCCGGCGCCGTCGCCGGCAACCCGGACGCCTCGGTCAATGCCTACGGCGCATCGTTGTTCTACATGCTGATCTACGTGCTGACGACGCTGGGCACCTTTGGCATGGTCCTGCTGCTGTCGCGCCAGGGTTTCGAGTGCGAACAGATCGATGATCTCAAGGGTCTGAACCGCCGCAGTCCATGGCACGCCGCACTGCTGTTGCTGTTGATGTTCTCGCTCACCGGCATTCCGCCGATGGTCGGTTTCTATGCCAAGCTCGCCGTGCTGCAAGTCCTGATCGAGGCCGGCTACGTATGGCTGGCCGTCGTCGCCGTGATGTTCTCGCTGATTGGTGCCTTCTACTACCTGCGCGTCGTCAAAGTCGTCTACTTCGACGAACCCGCCGCCGACGCAGGCAAGATCACGGCACCCAGCAGCCACCACGGCGTGTTGTCGGTCAATGGCGCACTCATCTTGGTCCTGGGCATCTTGCCGGGTGGCCTGATGGCGCTGTGCGTGCATGCTATTCAAACGTCGCTAGGTCTCTAAGACCTACGTCCCATCAGCACACGGAATCGCGTAGTGATACAGTCAAACACAGTCGGGGCCAGGTCATGAACCAAACCTTGGCCGTTTGGCTGTTAATCGCTCTGGCACTGGTCAGCGCGAATCTCCCTTTCCTGACCGAACGTGTGCTGACGGTCGTGCCCTGGAAACGGGGCAGCGTTGCAAAGCCGTTCTGGCTGCGCCTCGTAGAACTCCTGCTGTACTACGCCTTGGTTATCGCACTGGGCTTCGCCTTCGAAGCCGCCTTGGGTAATCCGTTTGTCCAAGGTTGGGAGTTTTACGCTATTACCTTTAGTCTGTACCTCGTCCTGGCCTACCCAGGATTCGTCTACCGGTATCTGTTTAAGCGGCATCCTGCATTGCGGGGGTCATGAGTACTAAGGCGCTGAGGGTCTGTGTGTAATGGCCACGCCGGCCTAATCNAAACGGCTCGGCCCAACCAGGGG
>NZ_CBCSFP010000014.1:140841-147260 GCF_965138755.1 Bordetella tumulicola
GCTCCGCTGCGCGGNGCTNCCCGTNTCTCAAAAGGCCGGCGTGGCCNTTACACNNANACCCCCAGTTCGCGTTGTCTGCATGTCGTGAATGCATTTATCGCGCGCCTGGATCCAAGACATTTCACCATTGTGAGTCCCTGCGGCGTGCCTGTGCGTGGGGCCAGCCTTTTGAACCTCGGGCAGTCCCGCGCAGCGGGACCGAGGCCCCTGGTTGGGCCGAGCCGAGGTGATTAGGCTGGCCCCACGCACAGGCACGCTGCAGGGACGCGTCAATTGCGATGACCTACGCCAGCAAACGACCTTCGGTCGTCAGCGTGGCGATTGCCTGGGTCAGCAAGTATGACGACTGCTGCAGAAAAAGATCTTTCGCAGCAAAAAAACTACGACAGCAGAAATCAGCCTTCGAACCAGTTGAGGACGGCGTCCAGGCCTGCGACGTTGAGTGCGTATGGCGTTTGCTCGCGGACGATGGGTTTGGCGCGATACGCCACGGCGTAGCGGGCGAAGCCCAGCATTTTGAGGTCGTTGGCACCGTCGCCCAGGGCAATGATTTGGTCGGGGGTGGCGCCGTGGGTTTGGGCGAAGGCGCGTAGGTGCATGAGCTTGGCATCGGCGTCGAGGATGTTGCCGAGGACTTTGCCCGTGAGTTTGCCGTCCTGGATTTCAAGCGTGTTGGCGTGAGCGCTGTCGAGGTTGAGGCGTTGGCCCAGGCGTTCGGTAAAGAAGGTGAAGCCGCCGGAGACGAGCAGGACTTTGATGCCTGCGGCTTGGGCGGTGGAGATTAACTGTTCTGCGCCGGGATTCAGGCGTAGTTTGTCTGCGTAGACTTGTTCCAGGGCCGAGGCGGGAGTGCCCTGCAGGAGGGCGACGCGGCGGCGCAGGCTTTCCGAGAAATCTTTGATCTCGCCCCGCATGGCGGCTTCGGTGATTTCGGCGACCTTGGGTTTGACGCCGGCCACGCCTGCGATTTCGTCGATGCATTCGATGTTGATCAAGGTGGAGTCCATGTCCATGGCCAGTACCTTGCATTGCGACAGGCGCACGCCTGCGGGGACAAAGGCGGTGTCGACGCCGTGTTGTTCGCCCCAGGCAGTGACTTGCGCGTGAGTGTCTGCGTCTTGGACGACGTTGAGCAAGCGAGAGGCCGTGGCGCTCAGGTGCACAACGCCTTGGGCTTGTGCCAGGGCGGCTAGCTGTTCGACCTGGGCGGCGCTGAGCGCCGGGGATTGAATGACGAGATGAGTGGTGGACATGGCAGAGAGGGGGGCGATGTTGACTATTTCAGTGAGCGAAGCACGGCCCGCACTGCGTCGGCGCGGGTGGAAATTTTGACGACAGTGAACTCGATACGTAGTTTGTCCTGGCCTGCCAATTTAATGTGACGCTGCTTTTGTACCAGCTCGATGATACGCGCGGGATCAACCGTGGTTTTGGGCCCAAATTGCAGCAAGGCCTGATTTTCGCTGGCATCGATCTTGATGACGCCAAGCGGTTGTGCCGCCAGTCGCAGCCGATGCGTGGTCAGGAGTACCTGTGCGGCCTCCGGCAGCTTGCCAAAACGGTCGATGAGTTCCTCCTGGATGCGGATGAGATCATCCTCGTCCTCGGCGTGGGACAGGCGTTTGTAGATCGCCAGGCGCGCGTGTACGTCCGGGCAGTAGTCGGACGGCAGTAGGGCCGGAGCGTGCAGATTGACTTCGCAGGCGAGGTTGAAGGGGGCATCCAGATCGGGTTCTTCGCCGGCTTTGAGGGCGCGTACGGCTTCGTTGAGCATCTCGTTGTACATCGAGAAGCCGATTTCGTGGATGTTGCCGGACTGGGATTCACCCAGGACTTCACCGGTGCCGCGAATTTCCAGGTCATGCATGGCCAGATAAAACCCGGAGCCGAGTTCTTCCATAGCCTGAATGGCTTCCAGCCGCTTTTTGGCATTGGAGGTGATGGCGTCCTCGCCGGGCGTCAGCAGGTAGGCGTAGGCTTGGTGGTGAGAGCGACCGACACGGCCGCGTAGCTGGTGCAATTGGGCCAGCCCAAAACGATCGGCACGATGGATGACGATGGTGTTGGCCGTGGGCACATCGATGCCGGTCTCGATGATGGTGGTGCACAGCAGCACATTAAAGCGCTGCTGATAAAAGCCTTTCATGACCTGTTCGAGTTCGCGCTCGGGCATTTGACCGTGCGCGACCGCGATGCGTGCCTCGGGGACGAGCTCTTCCAGGCGCGCACGGCGATTGTGGATGGTCTCGACCTCGTTATGCAGAAAATAAGCTTGGCCACCGCGTTTGAGTTCGCGCAGCAAGGCTTCACGGATGGTGCTGCCGTCTTCGCGCCGGACAAAGGTCTTGATGGCCAACCGCTTTTGCGGGGCGGTGGCGATGACGGAGAAGTCGCGGATGCCTTCCAAGGACATGCCCAGCGTACGGGGGATCGGCGTGGCCGTCAGCGTCAACACGTCGACTTCGGCGCGCAGGGCTTTGAGGGCTTCTTTTTGGCGCACGCCAAAGCGGTGCTCTTCATCAATGATGACCAGACCCAGACGCTTGAAATTCACGTCTTTCGAGAGAATTTTGTGCGTGCCGATCACGATATCGACGCGGCCATCGTTAATGCCTTGGACGGCCTCAGTGACCTCTTTGGAGGAGCGAAACCGCGAGAGCTCCACGACGCGCACGGGCCAGTCGGCAAAACGATCCGAAAAGGTATGAGCGTGTTGTTCGGCCAGCAGCGTGGTGGGGCAGAGCAGCGCCACTTGTTTGCCATTGGCCACGGCCAAAAAGGCGGCACGCAGGGCGACTTCGGTTTTGCCGAAGCCGACATCGCCACACACCAGGCGATCCATGGGGCGGCCGGAGGTCATGTCGCTGATGACGGCCTGAATCGCAGCGGCTTGGTCCGCCGTTTCTTCAAAGCCAAAGCCTTCGGTAAAGGCCTCGTAGTCGTTGAGGGGCAGATTGAAGGTATAGCCTTCGCGTGCGGCCCGCTGGGCATACAACGCCAGCAATTCGGCGGCGGTGTCGCGCACTTGGCGGGCGGCCTTGCGGCGTGCCTTGTCCCATTGGCCGGATCCCAACTGATGCAGCGGCGCGGCTTCGGGGTCGGCGCCACTGTAGCGAGCAATGACGTGCAATTGAGACACGGGCACGTACAGGGTGCTGCCATTGGCGTACTCGAGATGCAGGAACTCCATCTCGCCGTCGCCCATGTTCATGTTGATGAGACCGTGATAACGCCCAATGCCATGCTGTGCATGCACGACGGGATCGCCGGCGCGCAGCTCGGACAGGTCGCGTACCATGGCTTCGACGTTGCTGGCGCGTTCCTGATTGCGCCGGCCGCGTCGGCTGATTCCCGCATTGCCGGGATACAGATCGCTTTCGGTCAGGAAGAGCAGTTCGGCCGAGGGGATTCCGAAGCCCGACGACAGTGGGGCGGCGGTGAGCGAGAACGTGGCCTGGTTGGCGAGAAACTCTTGGACAGAATCGGGTTGCGCGTCGGGGGGCAGTCCGAATTCCGTCAGCATTTGCGCCAAAGTTTCGCGGCGGCCCGCCGAGTCCGCACACAGCAATACGCGTGATTCGCCGCGCGCTAACAATGCCCGCAGGCGGGCGATCGGGTCTTCGGCGCGTCGGCTGACGCTGACATCGGGCGCAATGGAAAAGTCGGGATGCGGTGCGCCATCTGTCAGGACCAGGCGAGGAAATGTCTTGAATCGCGCGTGCAGGCCTTCGCTATCCAGAAATAGCGCGGCGGGAGGCAATACCGGGCGTTCGCGATCGCTTTTCAGAAAGGTATAGCGGCTCTGGGTGTCCTGGTTGAAGTGCTGGATCGCGTCTTCGATGTCGCCCAACGTGACAGTGATGGCATCGGGCGAGACATAGTCGAATAGTGTCGCGGTCTCGTCAAAGAACAGCGGCAGGTAATACTCGATGCCGGCAAAGGCGATACCGTTGCCGATGTCTTTATAGGGCAGGGCGCGCGACGGGTCGCCTTCGAATTCCTCGCGAAAGCGTGCCCGAAAGCGATTTCTGGCTTCCTCGTCCATGGGGAATTCGCGGCCGGGCAGCAGTTGTACGTCGCGTACTGGATACAGGCTGCGTTGTGTGTCGACGTCAAAGGCGCGGATGGATTCGATTTCGTCGTCAAATAGGTCCAGGCGATAAGGTACCGCGGACCCCATGGGAAACAAGTCGATCAACCCGCCTCGTATGCAAAACTCGCCCGGCGCCGTGACCTGTGTGACGTGGCTGTAGTTGGCCAGCGTCAATTGAGCGCGCAAGGCGGCTTCGTCGAGCTTGTCTTTTTGTTTGAAGGAAAACGTATAGGCGGCCAGGAATGCCGGCGGCGCCAGGCGATAGAGGGCTGTCGTCACGGGGACGAGCAAGATGTCTACGGCCTCTTGCATCAGCGCGTGCAAGGTATGCAGGCGTTCCGATACGAGGTCCTGGTGTGGCGAGAACGCGTCGTAGGGCAGTGTTTCCCAGTCGGGGAGTTGCCGTACACGGAGTTCGGGCGCGAATGGTGGAATTTCGTCGGCGAGCCGCTGCGCTTCGAGCGGAGCGGCCGTGAGAACGATTAACGGCCGCGCGCTTTGTCGGGCCAGATCCGCGAGTAACCAGGCGTCGGCCGAACCCGGCGGACGTGGCTGCGCATAGCGGGCGCCGGGTTTGAGGGCGGACAGTGTGGCGGCAGTGGCGGGGGTCCGCGAGGCCGCTTGAGTGAGAGAGGAATCAGGCATTAGGCCAAAGATTATAAAATCTCTCGGCCATGACTGATTCCCTAATTGCAATCGTACCTGCCGCCGGTGTCGGCCAACGCGCTTCCCGAGCGGGCGAAGCGTGTCCCTTGCCTAAGCAATATCGCCAATTGGCGGGGCAACCTATGCTTCGTCACGCGGTGCTGGCGTTGCTGGCCGATCCTCGCATTGCCCAGGTGCGCGTTGCGGTGTCGGCCGACGATACGTGGGCCGCAGTGGCCCTGACAGGCCTGCCACGCGTGCAATGCCGCCCCTGTGGTGGCCCCACCCGCGCCGACACAGTCGCCGCCGCATTGGCCGATAGCGGCGCATCGGACGATGACTGGATACTCGTCCACGATGCGGCCCGTCCCGGCTTGCCTGCCGACGCGTTGGCTCGTCTGATTGATGTCTGCCTGACCGACGCGGTGGGCGGCCTGCTGGCCTTGCGGGTCGCCGATACGGTCAAGTCTGAACGAGCAGACAGGGAGCCAGATGCGTCCGATGCCGCCGGTGACACGGTGGTGCCCGCCGAATCCTCAGAGAGGCCTCGTGTACGTGCCACACTGGATCGCGATGGCCTGTGGCTGGCCCAGACGCCCCAGATGTTCCGTGCGGGCCTGCTACGCGCTGCGCTTGCCAGTGCACAGTCCAGCGGCGTAGCCGTCACTGACGAAGCGTCAGCGGTCGAGGCTGCAGGTCACAAGCCCTTGTTGGTGTCCGGTTCTTTACTCAATTTCAAAGTAACCTGGCCCGAAGATTTCGAATTAATGGAAAAATGGCTCTAACAGCCAGGAGCATCTGATGAGTTTTCCTTTCCGTGTCGGGCAAGGTTTTGATGTCCACGCCTTGGTCACCGGTCGTCCCTTGATTATCGGCGGTGTCACCATCCCACACACCCACGGCCTACAGGGACACTCCGACGCCGATGTCCTCCTGCACGCCATCACCGACGCGTTGCTGGGCGCTGCCGGCTTGGGCGATATCGGACGTCATTTCCCCGACACCGATCCCACCTACAAGGGCGCCGACAGCCGTGTCTTGCTTCGCGATGCCGTAGCTAAAGTCCGCGAGGCCGGCTGGACTCCTGTCAACATCGACGCCACCATCCATGCCCAGGCCCCCAAAATCGGCCCCCACGCGCCCGCCATGGTGACCAACATCGCCGCCGATGTTGGCATCACTGCAGACGTCGTTAACATCAAAGCCAAAACCAACGAACACCTCGGCTATCTCGGCCGCAAAGAAGGCATCGCTGCTACCGTTGTGGTTTTGCTTGCCAAGGGGTAGGTTCTTGCGTGGCGCTTGAGAGCGTTTGCTGGCGTACGGTGTCGCTATTGAAGCCGTCCCTGTCGCGTGGCTGTGCGTGGNGCCAGCCTAATCACCTCGGCTCGGCCCAACCAGGGGCCTCGGNCCCGCTGCGCGGGNCTGCCCGNNNNTCAAAAGGCTGGCGCCACGCACAGCCACGCGACAGGGACTCTCATTAGGGGCTGGCCGTGAGAGTAGTTTGCCGTTATGGGAACACGGCTTGTTTATCACCACTGGTTAACGCCATTGCAAGTTCATCATTCATTAACGTCATTGCAATTTTCGGACAGCCTAGCCAAGCAGATCCTCCCCTGCACACAGGTACCCAAGCTACCCATTGCAGATCCCGATAGCGATGATTGGGCGCGCCCGTAGG
>NZ_CBCSFP010000015.1:0-61733 GCF_965138755.1 Bordetella tumulicola
CCAGGGTTTACCCTGACCTCACCGACTGCCGAGCCCGAAATATTAACACACTTTTTATCGCCTGCGCAGTGAGATCCTAACAATCATCACCGCCGGTCTTGTGCATCCCCTACTCCGGCCCCGCCGCCTGAACACTCGTGTTCCAGCAGCGAAGGAGCGAGACTATACCCGATTTTTTGGGGCGGTGGCAAATCGGCCCGCAAATCTTGAAAATAAACTGGAGACGCATCAGATTTTGGATCTGTTTTCACTATTTCCTCCTTTTCTTCCCCTTGTTTTCGAGGTCCTTTCTTCGCGGCCCTCTGCTCGCTATACGTAACCCGCCATTGCGCGGGGCCTAGCGCAGGTGGTGGCCACGGCCCCCTTCTATATGGGGTTTGCGCTATTAGAGATTCGCTCGAAAGCCGTCCGTCACCGTTTACTATGCAAGTTGAATCCATGAAACGTCACTGCTGAGCTATGAGCGAAGATATCCTGATCAATATCACCCCTTTTGAAACGCGGGTCGCCTTGGTGGAACAGGGCGCAGTACAGGAGCTACACGTCGAGCGCAGCATTCAGCGCGGCCACGTGGGAAACATTTATCTGGGCCGCGTGGTACGCGTATTGCCAGGTATGCAGAGTGCTTTTATCGACGTGGGCCTGGAACGCGCGGCCTTTATCCATATTGCGGATCTGCGCGAGAATCGCAGCGAGCGTAGTCAGGGGCTGACCCCGACGCCTATCGAAAAGCTGTTATTTGAGGGTCAGACCCTGATGGTGCAGGTCATCAAAGACCCTTTAGGGACGAAAGGCGCTCGTCTGTCGACACAGATCAGTATCGCCGGGCGCATGCTCGTGTATTTGCCGCATGATCCCCATATCGGAATCTCGCAAAAAATCGACTCCGAATCCGAGCGCATTCAGTTGCGGGAGCGCCTGCAGGCGCTGATTCCGGCGGAAGAAAAAGGCGGCCTGATTGTGCGAACGCAGGCGGAAGGCGCCAGTGACGAAGAGTTGACCGCGGATATGGAGTATCTGCGCAAGCTCTGGAGCAGCGTACAGACCGCTGCGCGTAGTCAACCTGCCCCGACGCTGCTGCATCATGACCTGACGCTGGAACAACGTGTGCTGCGCGATATGGTGAGCCCCAACACCGGCGTCATACAGGTGGATTCGCGCACCACCACCACGACGCTCACTGAGTGGGCGCGAATCTATACGCCATCCGTCGCTGATCGTATTCAGCACTATAGCGGCGATCGGCCGCTATTCGATACCGCGAACGTGGACGAGGAGATTGCACGCGCCCTGTCACGTCGGGTCGATCTGAAGTCCGGGGGTTACCTGATTATCGACCAGACGGAGGCGTTGACGACGGTCGACGTCAACACCGGCGGGTTCGTAGGTGGCCGAAATTTTGACGACACCATTTTCAAAACCAACCTGGAAGCCGCTCAGGCCATTGCGCGGCAGCTACGGCTGCGTAATTTGGGCGGCATTGTGATCCTGGACTTTATCGATATGGAGGACCTGGAACACCGCGACACGGTGCTGGCCGAGCTGAAAAAGGCGCTTGCGCGTGATCGCACGCGCATGACGGTCAATGGGTTCACACAGTTAGGATTGGTCGAAATGACCCGCAAGCGTACGCGAGACTCGTTAGCGCATCAGCTCTGCGAGCCCTGCCCTATGTGCGAATCGCGAGGTAACGTTCGCACGGCACGTACTGTCTGCTATGAGATCCTGCGCGAGATTTTGCGCGAGGCCCGTCAATTCAATCCGCGGGAATTCCGCATTTTGGCCTCGCAGGACGTCGTCGATCTATTCCTGGAAGAAGAAAGCCAGCATCTGGCCATGCTAGGGGATTTTGTAGGCAAGCCCGTCTCGCTGGAAGTGGAAACGGCTTATTCTCAAGAGCAATACGACATTATTCTGACTTGAGGACTTTGGTCGCCTACCCTCGGACGGGGGGATCGCCTGGCTTCTCACTGCGTCTTCGTATCCAATAACACGCCTACCCGCGAGCGAGGGGCCTCCCCTGCAGGCGCAGCAGGGAGGGAATCGCCGCGACGCCTATCCACGTGCAGGGACACCCCAGCCCCACTGCCGGCCATGCCCGAAAATCAGTCGTTGCGGAATTGCATGTTGTATAGCGACGCGTAAAGCCCTTGGGCCGCCAGCAACTCCGCGTGGGCGCCCTGCTCGACGATCTGGCCGGCATCAAGCACCACAATGCGATCCGCGTTCTGCACGGTCGACAGGCGATGGGCGATGACCATCGTGGTACGGCCACGCATCAGGCGCTCGAGCGACGCTTGCACCTGACGCTCGGACTCGTTGTCGAGCGCGGAGGTGGCTTCGTCCAGGATCAGGACGGGCGCGTTTTTGATCAGTGCGCGCGCAATGGCCAAGCGTTGACGCTGCCCACCAGACAGACGGGCGGCATTTTCGCCCACCTGGCTATACATGCCCTGTGGCAGGCCGTCCACGAATTCGAGCAGGTTGGCCGACGCCAGGGCCTCCCGGATCTGTTCCTCACTAGCCTGGCCCAGCGAGCCATAGCCAACGTTCGCCGCGATAGTGTCGTCAAACAGCACGACGTCCTGGCTGACCAACGAGAGGTGCGAACGCAGGCTACGCAGGGTCAGCTCGTTAATCGGCACGTCATCAAGCAAAATGCTGCCGTCACCAGGCAGGACAAAGCGCGGCAACATGTTTGCCAACGTCGTCTTGCCACTGCCGGAACGCCCCACGAGGGCGATGGTCTGGCCCGGTTCAATCATGAACGAAACATTGCTGAGTGTGTCGCTATCCGCGTCCGGGAAACGATGCGAAACCTGGCGGAACTCTACTTTGCCCCGCACGGGCTCGGGCAGCGTCCGCGTGCCCGCGTCGATTTCAGGTTCCTGGTCAATCAGGGTAAAGACGCTTTCGGCCGCCACCAGCATTTTCTGCATTTTGCCGGCCAGATTGGTCAGGCGCTTGATGGGGTCAAAAATCTGGGCCAACGCGGCCATAAAGGACGCGAAGCTACCAACAGTAAGTGTGCCATTGTTGGCTTGGCCAAGTGCTACCGCAATGATGCACCCCACCGAGACCGCAATGCAGAACTGGGTTAGCGGCGTCATAGCGGCATCCGCCGTGGCAGTGCGCATGGCGAAACGCCGCAAGCGGGCGTTGACGAAGGAAAAACGACCTCGCTCGGCCTCGTAGCCATCGAACAATTTGATGACACGTTGGCCGTTGATGCCCTCGCTGGCCACACGGGTCAGCTCGGCATTCATGTTGACCGTTTCACGGTTGATGCTGCGCAGGCGTCGAATGAACACGCGGGCAATCAAGGTTGATATGGGCAGCATGACCAGGATGATCAGCGTCAACATCCAGGACATGTACAGCAACACGCCGATCAGCGCGATGACTACCAGTGTTTCGCGCACAAGTACCGTGATGACGTCGGTCGCGTAACCTGTTACATGCCCCGCGTCGATGGTGAAACGGTTCAGCAAGCGGCCCGTATCGCCGCGCTTGAAATCCGCGTCGGGTAGTCCGAGCAAGCGTTCGAACATGTCCCGGCGGATGCCAAGCAGAACATTGTTGGCCACCCAGGCCAACAAATACTCACTAAAAAAGTTGAATATCCCGCGCATCAGGATCAGCCCGATAACGGCAAGCGGGATCGCCCATACGTAGTAAGGTTTAGTGCCGTTGAAACCGTCGTCCAGCAACGGCTTCATAATAAGGGCAAGTGTCGGTTGCGTCGCAGCAGCACCTGCCATGAGCAGGATAGCCAGCAACAGGCCTTTCCAATAGGAACCCACGCGGCTATATACGCGTTTCCAGAGCTCGGTCTTGACCGGGTGGGAGCCCGCAGGTGCGTGACGTGCGTCAGAATTCAAGGGGAGACTCGCTTTAATACAATTGTGCCCGGGATTGTACCGTTCGACTGTCCAAGGAACTGCAGTTTGCCCTCATCCGAGATTTCCTGTCTATATGTCCGCCTGCCCAATTGGGTGGGCGACGTTTGCATGAGCCTGCCTAGCCTGTCATTGCTGGGAAGCACCGGTTTTCCCCTGGTGGTTTGTGCGCGCCCCTGGGCGCGCGACCTGCTGGAGGGGGTCGCCAAGCACGATTTCATTCCCATGCGAGGTCGCGTGCAGGACGACCGCCGGACGGTGCGCGAGCATCGGCGGACCTGGGGCATGAACGCCGCCCACGTGCGGGGACTGGCCTTGCCCGACTCGCTGTCCAGCGCCGCGGTCTTTCGACTGGCGGGCGTGCCCAGTGCGGGTTATCGCGACGATGGCCGCAGTCTGCTGCTGCGCTGGCCCATTGCCAAGCCTGCCGAAAGACTGCATGCCGTGCAGTCATGGTACTACCTGACGCGTAGCGCCCTGCAACGCTGGGGTTTGCCAGCCGACCCCGAACAACCCGGCCCAGCCCTGAATCTGCCGATGACGCCGGCTCACTACGCCGCGGCAGATAATCTGCTGCGGGAGTCAGGCTTGGCCAATCAGGTTTTTGTACTGATTGCCCCGACGGCAACGGGCCTGCACAAGGGAAAAGTCAAGGTCTGGCCAGGTTTTGATGTGTTGACCCGCTCATTACAATCACGCGGCTATACCGTGGTAATGTGCCCTCCTCCTGCTGAAATCGACGAAGCCCGGCGTAATGCCCCGACAGCCCGGCTATTGCCGGCGGTTTCTTTGGGCGCATTCGCCGCACTGACGGCCCGCGCCGCGCTGGTGGTATGCAATGATTCCGGGGTATCACACGTCGCAGCGGCGGCCAATGCGAGGCAACTGACGCTGTTCGGGGTCACGGACCCCAACCGCACGGGACCGTGGTCGGCCCATGCCGTTTGTGTTGGCTCGGACGGGAACTGGCCTGCTGCCAACGTAGTCGAACGCAAAGCCTGCAGCCTGCTGCCCTCAGTATGATCGGATTGTTTACATGACTTTTACGAGCTACCTGGCCAACTTGGTCATTCCGCAAAATCTCTGCCTGACCCTGGTCGTACTGGGGTTGGTGCTGGGGCTAATTCGTCTGCGCCGCACAGGCACAGCCGTGGCTGCCTTTGGGTTGGCCTGGTTGCTAGCCTGGTCGCTACCGATCACGTCGTTATGGTTAGGCGGCTCGCTCGAGGCACGCTACCCCCACCTGCCGCCCGCGCAGGTCCCCATGGCGGATGCGATTGTGGTGCTAGGGGGCAACACGGCCAATGGCAGGGCGAACTGGTTCCTGCCCTACGATAAGGAAACAGCGATCGTACGTGTTGATACCGCCATCAATCTGTACCAAGCCGGGCGTGCCCCCAAGGTGGTGCTGTCGGGCGGCGCCCTGGAGGGTGATGTCAGCGAAGCCCGAGGCATGGCACACGTGATGAAACAACACGGCGTCCCCGAAGAGGCGTTGCTACTGGAAAACTCCAGTCGCACCACCTACGAGAACGCTACCGAAACGGAAGAAGCCCTGAAAAAACAGGGGTTCAAACAAGTGTTGCTGGTCACATCGGCTCTACACATGCCGCGCGCTATGGCAGCATTTTCAAAACAAGGGGTCTCGGCTATTCCCGCCTCGACGCCGCCGCAAATCTTCCTGCCGCCAGATGGATCTGTGGCCGCCTGGCTGCCTCACCTGCGGACGCTGGAGGCCAGCCGGTCCATCATTAAAGAATATGCGGGCCTGCTGCTGTATTGGCTGCGCGGTTGGGTGTAGCCAGAGGATGCGCCACGATGTCTGAGCCCGCTGCCTTGGCATGCCGTCCGGGATGCGGGGCGTGTTGCATTGCCCCGTCAATCACCCGTCCGATCCCGGGAATGCCGCACGGCAAACCCGCGGGCATTCCTTGTGTGCAATTGATGCCGGATATGCGTTGTGCGATTTTTGGACAACGGTCACGGCCTGATTTTTGCGGGGGCCTGCAACCACAAATCGACATGTGCGGACAGGATCGTCACCAGGCGATTGTCTGGTTAACCGAATTGGAAATTGCAACTGCCCCTACTGCCTGAGGCAGGGCGCAGAGAGATCCGAGGTGGATCTGAGATGGGCCTGTTATCGGCTGGATGCCTGCCCCGGCGAGAATTCAGGCCGCCAGGGCTTGTCGGTAAACATCCACCGTCGCCCGGGCAAATTCTGTCAATCTAAAATGATCGATGGCACTGCGACGGGCTGCCGCCCCCATCGCGGACACGCGATCGGGATCCTGCAGGATCGTGCGCAGTACCTGCGCCATGGCGCCCACATCGCGCACCGGCACAATCCAGCCGTCGTGACCGTCGCGCACGTTCTCGGGCAGCCCGCCCGCGTTGCTGACCAGCGCGGGCAATCCCAAGGCCATGACTTCGCGACAGGCATAGGACAGGGCCTCTCGATAGGACAATACGAACCCGACGTGGCAACAGGCCAGGGCATCGCGCACGTCGTCCAGCAGTCCGGGAAACATGACCTGGTCCTGCATTCCAGCGGCCCGAACACGCGCCAATTTCTCGGCACTGGGAGGATCGCCCGCCACCAGGATTAAAATACGTTTTCGCAGCTCCGCCGGCAAGCTGCCGGCCGCATCGACGAGATCCAGCCAACCTTTGTCGTAATCGGTGCCTCCTGCACTGCCCAACAGTACACAGCCACGCCAACCCGAACCGAAATAGCGGTCGCGCAACGCGTCGAGTGTCGGTGCCGGCACGGGTGCAAAATAATCCGTATCAATCCCATGCCGGATCGTCGTGACGGGCAAACGCCGGTAGGATGACGCCATCAGCATATCCCGTACAAAATCGCTGACGGCAATCACTTGGTTGGTCGCCAGCGAGGCCCGCAACCGATGGCCGAACGTATCCAGTGGATGATCATTGTGCTTGGTAAGCACCACCTTCGGGCGGATGCGCAGGCCGATCAACGCGAGCATGACCTGTTTGTGATCTGCCGAACCATTAACGTGAATGATGTCGTAGCGTTCTTGCACGACCAGACGACGCAGGGCCGCGCGCTCGCCAAACCACGATGATGGCCGGGTCGAAAAATGCATGCCCACTATACGTACACGCGGAATCGCACCCGCGTAGCGAAACAGCCGGCTCGTATCAGGCGTAGCAACGGTGATCTGATGCTCGCTCGCCAGCGCCCTGACCAGGCTCGTGATGTAAGTGGTGTGGCCGCCGCCGTTGCGTGGATGAAAGTTGGTGTAGAGGATCTTCACTTAAGCATATTCACTTGCGCGCACTAGACATGAAACTGAGTTTGGCATAGCGAAAGAAACTACCCGCGGCAGCCGTCACGGCCAGCACCAAGCCATGGCGTCCATCCAGAAAACCCCGGCGGATCAAATAAATACGCACAAAGGTCCAGCACCCATGACCCAACGCGCTAAAGACCGTCGCCCGTTTGCCTCGCGCATACATCATCGCAGCGGCATCGGAGGAATAGCGATTGATTTTGTTGATCAGGGCATCCAGATTGGCGTAGGGGTAATGCTCGAAATATCCCGTCAGGCGTAACGTTGGGCTCTGCGGCACGACGCGTTCATGGACCGCGACATCGTTAAAGCGCGCAGTGCCTCGTTTGAACAAACGCAAGACGTAATCTGGCCACCAACCGCTGTGGCGAATAAAGCGGCCACAAAATTCAGAGAGGCGCGCGATTTCGTAAGCATCCGCTTTGGGTGCTGTGAGCACCGCCTGGATTTCCTGGGCCAGCTCGGGCGTGATGCGCTCGTCAGCGTCGATCGACAATACCCAGTCGCCCGTCGCCAGATCCAGAGCACGATTTTTCTGAGGTCCAAAGCCCGGCCAATCGGGGGTGATCTCCACCTTGGCACCAAATTCGCGTGCCAACGCTACGGTGTTATCGGTGCTGCCGGAATCCACCACGATGAACTCGTCCGCAAACGCCACGGACTTCAGGCAGTCGACGATATGCGCGGATTCGTTCTTGGTGATAATGATGACCGACAGTGTCATGCGCGATTCCTTAATCGCCTTTTCCAGGCTTTCCAGGCGTGATAGCGCGGCCCGATCACCGGATGACGCGACATCCAAATGCGACGATTCAGCCAGGAACCACCCAAATTTCGCACGGCAAAGCGATAGATATGCTCAGGGTCGGTATCGGGCAGGTTTTGTCCGAGCGCGTCGGTCGTGTACAGGTGCCGAAAGCCGGCATCGCGTGCAGCTTGTACGTATTCGGCGTCAAAATACCCTTGGGGCCAGCACAGATGGTCACTCACGCTTCCCAGCTCGCGTACGAGGGCGGCGCGAGAGTCTGCCAGCTCGCGGGCGATATGCTCACGCTTGGCCGCCACATCGGGGCCGCATTCCTTGTCCCAGCGGGTATGCGTATGCGTGTGGGAATGCACCTCAAAGGTACCTGCCGCCAACATTGCCTGTACCTCACTCCATCGCAGGATGACGTCATCCGTGCGCCCTGCCGCCACCAAACGCTTGCTTTCATGATGATCGGGTGATGCGGGCACGGGTTGCCCCTGCCCCACGTGCGGGCGTACGTCCCCCTGTCCGACCCACCCGGTAATCAGAAACAGCACGGCTTTCATCCCATAGCGCTGCAGCACGGGATGCGCGTAGGTCCAGTTGTTCAGGTAACCATCGTCGAAAGTGATCAATACGGACTTTTCTGGAACGTCACCACCAGCCAGATAATGAGCGAACTGTTCAGTCCCCAGCGAGGTATATCCCGCACGGGCCAGGCCAGCAATTTGCTGCTCGAAGACCTCGGGCGTCACGGCGATCATGCCGCCTCCCGGAGTCACATGGTGGTACATCAAAACCGGAATATTGGGCGCGTTGGACATGGAATCTTGGCTCGCAGGTGCGTTCATGATGCGCGGCGTTCGGCCAACCATTTGCGGTACACCGCCTCGGTATTTTCCGCCAGACGGGCGGGGGAAAATACACCCTCGTCCCACACCATACTGCGACCGGCCTCACCCATTTTTTGGCGTAATGCCGGATCGTCGATCAGGCGCTCCAGCGCGGCCTGTAAAGCAGGTTGATCATGCACGGGCACCAAAATGCCGGTGACGCCATCGCGCATCATCTCGGACACGCCCCCCACGTCAGTGCCGATCACGGGCAAGCCGGCAGCCTCGGCCTCGACAAACACCGTGCCGGAAGCCTCTTGCTCGGTGGCCAGTGCAAAGAGATCAAACCCGGCCAGCAAATTCGGAACATCGCGCCGCGTCCCCATCAGGTGAATGCGGTCTTGCAGACCGACCTCCTGGATATAGGCCTGGGTATTTTCGAAGGTGGGAGAGCCCGAGCCCACGAATACCATGTGCAGATTGGGACGTGTCTGCATCAGAGGGCGAATGGCATCAACGAGATTCTTGTGGCCTTTGGCGGCGCGCATCACTGCCACACAACCCACCACGATATCGTCATCGGCCAGCCCCAACTCGGCACGCAGTGTGGAGTGCTCGACGGGCGACGGTAGAACCACGGGGGAATACAGTGTCGCCGTATGCTCGGCCGGCACGCCGCGGCTGATCAGATAACGGCGCACGTAATCGCTGACCGTAGTCACGCGATGCGGCAACCACGTATACGACAGCATTGAGCCGACTTTACTCGCCAGATGGCGCGTGCGCACAATCAGCGGCGTACCCGCTAACCTGCCGGCGGTGCCGGCGATCAGGGTATCAATGCGGCTGTGGGTATTGACCACATCGTAATTGCCCTCGCGCAGGATACGACGAACGGCGACGACCCCTTTGAGATATTTGGGCAAGCCCCCCATCGGAACTGTGTGTACAGTAAAGCCCGCCTCGCGCAAGCGCGGTACTAGCTGGGCCTGCGGTTGGCAAACGGCCTCGATGTGATGACCACGCGCACGCATAGCATGCATCTCTTTGTAGATGCGGTGCTCTTGGCCACCGAACGCAACGGCGGCCTCGGAATGGAGTATGCGTAGCGGCTGCATTAGTAAGTCACCTCGACACCATCAGGATTGGCCCAGGCAGTCAGGTTATCGAGTAGCGTATCGGCCATGCGCACTCGCCAGCCTTCGCCCAACCGTACTGTGCATAGGAAATTATCGCGTTCATAGACAATATCGACCGGCACGCCAGGAACGCCGTTTTCAGGTTCGGCACGAAACGGATTCAGCATCTGATGCAGACGTTTGGCATCAGCCTGACCATTGAGCTTGATGCGCAACGATTTGGCGCGTGCCTCGCGGGCCAGCTGCAAATCGTAAAGCTCTTCGGCCACGATACGCATACCGCCCGAGTATTCGTCGTTGCTGACCTTGCCCTGAACAATGATCAGTTGGTCTTCGCGCAGGCGGGATCGATGCTTTTCATATAGCTCGCTGAAAACGGAAATTTCCAGTTGCGCGGTGCCATCGTCCAGCACCGCAAAAACCATTTTTCCGCGGCGCGTCATCATGGTGCGTACACCAGCCAATACGCCACACATCCATTGCAGGTCGCGCTGCGGCTCGATGCGTGCGAGCTGCGTCGGCACGATACGACGAACTTCGTCGCGCCAGTAATCAAACAAGTGGCCACTGAAGTAATAGCCTAACGCTGCTTTTTCCTGGGTGAGCTTGGCGTGCAAGTTCCAGGGAGCGACTTTGCTGAGCTCGCCCGCAACGACCTCGCTACTGTCGTCGCCAAACAACGAGGACTGGTTCGCGCTGCGGGCGGCTTGTTCGGCGGCCTCCATCGCGGTGCTGACCGATGCCAGCATCGCGGCTCGGTTGGGCTCGATGGTGTCAAAAGCGCCCGCCCGGATCAGGGCCTCAATCGTACGGCGATTGACCGAGTGCTTGTTCACGCGCCGGCAAAAATCGAACAGATTCGCGAAAGGCCCGTCTGCCTGACGAACACGCAGGATCTCTTCGACCGCGCCCTGACCGGTACCCTTGACGGCCCCCAGGCCGTAGCGCATCGTGCGCGGCGGCTTGCCTTGTCGGGTGTACTCGTCCTCGACGGGCGCAAAACGATAGCCCGACGCATTCACATCGGGGGGCAACACCACGACACCATTGTCTTGTGCATCGCGGCAGAAGATCTGAACCTTGTCAGTATCATCCATATCCGCCGACATCGTCGCCGCCAAGAATTCGGTCGGATGGTAGGCCTTGAGCCAAGCCGTCTGATAGGCAATCAGCGCATACGCGGCCGAGTGCGACTTGTTAAAGCCATAGCCCGCGAATTTTTCCATCAAGTCGAAAAGCTTGACCGCCAGATCGGGATCGTGGCCTTTTTCCTTGGCACCCTTTTCAAACAACTCGCGGTGCTTGGCCATTTCTTCGGGCTTTTTCTTACCCATGGCCCGGCGCAGCAAGTCTGCACCGCCCAGCGAATAGCCACCGATGATCTGCGAGATCAACATCACCTGTTCTTGGTAGACGATGACGCCGTAGGTGCTCTTGAGCGTACCCTCGAGATCAGGATGGAAGTAATCGACCGAGGCGCGCCCGTGCTTGCGGTTGACGAAGTCATCCACCATGCCGGACTCTAGCGGGCCCGGCCGGTACAGGGCCAACATAGCGATGATGTCTTCGAAGTTGCTGGGTTTGAGCTTTTTCAACAGCTCTTTCATACCCCGCGATTCCAGCTGGAACACGGCGGTCGTGTTGGCGTCGCACAGCACCTTGTAGGCAGCCAGGTCGTCGAGCTCCAGGGCCATGATGTCGAAGTCGCGTTGAGACTCATTGAACTGGCGCACATAGCGCACAGCCCAGTCCAGAATCGTCAGGTTGCGTAGCCCCAGAAAGTCGAACTTGACCAGCCCGGCGGCCTCGACGTCGTCTTTATCGAACTGTGATACGGCGCTGTTTTCCTGACCCGGCTGGCAGTACAGCGGGCAAAAATCCGTGAGCTTGCCCGGCGCGATCAGCACGCCGCCGGCGTGCATCCCGATGTTGCGCGTCAGCCCTTCGAGAGGACGTGCCAGGTCGACCAACCCGCGAACGTCTTCCTCTTGTTCGTAGCGCTCTTTGAAAGCAGGCTCGTCTTTCAAGGTGCGATCAAGCGACCACGGGTCGGCCGGATTAAACGGGATCAGTTTAGACAGACCATCGCAGAACAGGTAGGGCATGTCCAGCACCCGGCCCGCATCGCGCACCACGGCCTTCGCACCCAGTGTGCCGAACGTGGCAATCTGGCTGACGGCATCGCGACCGTACTTCATCTTGACGTAATCGATGACGCGTTCGCGGTTGTCCTGGCAAAAATCGATATCGAAGTCGGGCATGGAAACCCGCTCGGGATTCAGGAAACGCTCGAACAACAAGTCGTAACGGATCGGGTCGAGATCGGTAATACCCAGGGCATAGGCCACCAGCGAGCCCGCCCCCGAACCCCGGCCCGGACCGACGGGAACGCCGTTTTGCTTGCCCCAGTTAATAAAGTCCTGAACGATCAAAAAGTAACCGGGGAAACCCATCTGAATGATGGTGTTGCATTCCCAACGCAGGCGCTCGTAATACTGATCGCGCTTGGCGTCACGGACGGCCTGCTCGGGAAACAGGAATGCCAGGCGTTTTTCCAGCCCTTCTTCGGATAGCTGGACGAGATAGTCGTCCAGCGACACGCCGTCTGGTGTGGGGAAAATAGGTAGTCGTGGTTTACCCAGCACCAGTGTCAGGTTGCACCGCTTGGCGATCTCGACAGTATTGGCCAGCGCCGATGGCACGTCGGCAAAACGTCGGGCCATTTCCTCGGTGCTGAGCAGGTATTGATCCTGGGTAAAACGGCGCACCCTGCGCGGATCCGCCAGGATTTCGCCTTGGGAAATGCATACCCGTGCCTCGTGGGCCTGAAACTCGGCGGCATCCAGGAACTGCACCGGGTGCGTCGCCACCACCGGCAACCCCAGTTCCGCGGCTAGGCGCATGGCTGCCTGCGTATAAGCCTCGTCGCCGTCGGCGCCGCTGCGCTGCAATTCGACATAGAACGCGCCCGGAAACAATTGCGCCCACTGACGCGCCAATGACAGCGCATTCACGGCATTGCCGGCATCCAGCGCATGGCCGATATCCCCGCTACGCCCCCCCGAGAGCACGATCAGCCCTTCGCGATTATGTAACCATTCGCGTCGAACTTCCGGGCGGCCCTTACCCTGATTCGTCAGGAACGACTGGGTCAGCAACTCGCACAGGTTGAGGTAGCCTTTTTGGTTGCGCACCAACAACAACAAGCGAAACGGCTTGTCGGGATCTTCGTCGTTGGTCAGCCAGACATCGCAGCCGGCGATAGGCTTGACCCCGGCCGCTCGCGCGCCCTTGTAAAACTTGATCAGGCCAAAAATATTGGACAAATCTGTCAGCGCCACAGCAGGTTGACCCAGCTTGGCGACGCGTTTGATCAGATCAGGAATACGTACGATGCCGTCCACCACCGAAAACTCGGAATGGACACGCAAATGGACAAAGGCAGGCTTGGAGAGAACGGCTTCAGACATGCTCGGAATTGTACCTAGTCAGCTGCCGGCGCGGCGCGCGCATTTTGGTCGCCCTCCTATTTCAACCAGATATGAGAAAATAGGGCCTTTCCTGATACGGCTCACTCCGGGGCCGGGTTTGCGTTATGAAGTGGCTGATTCTTGGTATATGGCTGGCGTCGATATTGTTTGCACACTTCAGAGGCCGTGTGCGCCTGTCCCTGTCGCGCCAACTGCTCGATCATTCTGTACTGCTGGCGCCGATCAATGCCTTTATGGTGTTGTGCTCTCGTGTCCCGACAACGCCCTACCTGCCCTCGCGTGAAATTGCGGCGCTGCAGGTATTGGACGACAACTGGGAGGTCATTCGCGACGAGGCCCTAAAAATGGCCGAATTGCGCCGCATCAAGGCGGCCGAGCGGCACGATGACATCGGCTTTAATTCGTTTTTCAAAAATGGCTGGAAGCGTTTCTATCTGAAATGGTATGACGCTCGCCATCCGTCGGCAGAGGAACTCTGCCCGCGCACGGTCGGTATTCTGAAAGGGCTGCCCACCATCAAGGCGGCCATGTTTGCCGAGCTGCCTCCTGGCAGCAAATTAAACCGCCACCGCGATCCGTTTTCTGGCTCGCTGCGCTATCACCTTGGCCTAGCCACCCCCAATGATGACGGCTGCCACATCATCGTGGACGGTGAAACCTACAGTTGGCGTGATGGCGAAAGCGTGGTGTTTGATGAAACCTACGTACACGAGGCCCATAACAAGACTGACGCCAACCGCATCATTTTGTTTTGCGACGTCGAGCGCCCCTTGAAATGGCGCTGGGCCGAGGCCTTCAATCGCTGGTTCGGGCGCGTCGTGATGTCGGCCGCCAGCTCGCCGAATGACGGTGGCGACAAAACCGGTGCGATCAACAAACTGACCCACGCCCATTGGGTCATCGACCAAAAACGCAAACAATTCAAGGCGTGGAATCGCACCGTATACAAGCTCACCAAAGCCGCGCTGATTACGCTGGTGATTATTGGATTTCTGATACTGTAGTCGTCGTGGTTTCGGCACCCGACATGACAGGCGCGCTCGGCGTCTCGAAAATAGCCAGCGCGTACGACATCGAATTCGCTACGCTCCCCCAAATGGCGGTCGACGCGTTCGACAAATAACCGGGCACATAGGAACCCAGCATATTGCCAAGCTGCGACAACGCAAATCCCTGGCTTTTTCGCAGCTCAATCATCATCAGGTCCTGATCCTTGTCGTGTGGGTCCATACATTGCGATTCGGCGATATCCAACGGCGTACGATGCTGGTTATCTTGAATATCCTTGTTCGCACCTGCCGCGATCAATGACACCACGACACAGCAATTCTCATATTTGACGGCATGATGCATCGCCGTCATTCCTTTGTTATCCTGCGCATTCAGGTGCACACCTTTGTTGCACAGCAGCACTACCTTTTCCGACGCATTAACCGTGCGAACGCAATGCGCGAGTACCGAACGTCCTTTGCTATCGACAGCATTGACATCAGCGCCCGCCTCTAGCAGGGCCTCGACAATGCGCTCGCTCTGGGACTGCTTCACGGCCACAAGCAAAGCGGTATTGCCGTCTTCGTCCCGCGCATCGATGATGGCTGCAGGCGTCATTTTGATCAGTTCGATGATTTCCTCAGTGATTCCCGGTTTGATGTACTTCGCGAGATAGCTCAACAGCGGCTGTTTGCTATGGGAATGCGGTGCCGTCAATGCGGCCTCGTCAATTCGACCTTGAGTGATCCAACCTCGAAGTGTCGCCTTGTCTTCCTTGAACAGGGCGTCGTGCAACGCATCTGCCGTCACCGGTTTCCAGTTCGTGGAGTGGGCGAGGTCGCCACCCGGCGTGATCTCGTTGAAAAAAATGGGGGGTCGAGAGGAAACTGCCGGCATCATGATGATGAAGCTCCGTATGGAATTGAAAACAGACGAAAAAGATGGGGTGACGCCAGATCACTCTGACAGCGCACGGTAAGTAACCGTGCCCCGCTTTTCAGTTCCACTACGACGCTGCCGATCCCGCCCCTAGCATTCGACGATATTTACCGCCAAGCCGCCACGAGCGGTTTCTTTATATTTGGTTTTCATATCCGCGCCGGTCTCTCGCATGGTCTTGATGACCGAATCCAGCGACACGTAATGTTGCCCATTACCGCGCAAGGCCATGCGTGCGGCGTTGACGGCCTTGACGGATGCCATGGCATTGCGCTCGATACAGGGGATTTGCACCAGGCCGCCCACAGGGTCGCAAGTTAACCCGAGATTGTGCTCCATGCCAATCTCGGCAGCATTTTCGACCTGCCCAACGGAGCCGCCCAATACGGCGGCCAACGCCCCGGCGGCCATTGAACACGCAACGCCGACCTCGCCCTGACAGCCGACCTCGGCACCAGAAAGCGAGGCGTTGTATTTGTAGAGCAAACCAATCGCCGCCGCCGTCAGTAGAAAATCGCGTACCCCCTGCGCAGTGGCGCCCGGAACGAAACGATCGTAGTAATGCAATACGGCCGGGATAATGCCCGCCGCTCCGTTGGTCGGTGCCGTTACGACACGGCCGCCCGCTGCATTTTCTTCGTTAACCGCCATGGCGTACAAATTGACCCAGTCCATGACGGACAAGGGATCAGACAGGCTACGCTCGGCCCGCTGCGTGAGGCTGCGGTATAGCTCCGGCGCGCGGCGACGTACTTTCAGCGGGCCCGGCAAGTCCCCATCGGCCTCGGGGTAGTCGATCCCGCAGCCCCGGCTCACGCAATCCTGCATGACCTGCCAAATGCGATCAAGCGCGGCGTTGACGTCTGCCTCACTGCGCCAGAATCGTTCGTTGTGCATCATGAGTTGCGCCACCGTACAAGACTGCGCCTGACACATCGCCATCAGCTCGCGGCTGGTACGAAAGGCAAAGGGCAGTTGATCGTGCGCGGCAATGATCTGGCTATTGGACGCCCCGGCGGTCACGACAAACCCACCACCTACCGAGAGATAACGCGATTCGCGCAAGGATTCTCCCTCCGCGTCGAATGCGTGAAACTTCATCCCGTTAGGGTGCTCGGCCATGGCCTCGCGGCGATAAAACAGGATGTGTTCGCGCTCGGTAAAGGGCACCGGAAAATGGCCCAGCAACGCCAGCGATTTGCCAGTGCGCACGGCCTGTAATAGCCCGGCGATGGCCGACGGATCTACGGCGTCGGGTGCGTAGCCCATCAGACCCAGCATGACGCCCTTGTCTGTGCCGTGGCCTTTGCCCGTCGCCCCCAATGACCCATATAACTCAACCCGCACCGACGCGACCTGAGGCAGCAATTGATCTCGTTCCAGGCCCTGCGCAAACAACAGGGCGGCCCGCATTGGACCAACCGTATGGGAACTGGACGGCCCGATGCCGATTTTAAAAAGATCAAAAGCAGAAACAGCCACGGTTCACCTCAATAATAGTAGTTACAGCGACGTTCAAAGACATAATACGCGGGTGAGGTCCAAACGGGGGAAACCTCCCGTAGCGATTTCCCCTTGAGGCGTTACCGTGCGATCATTAAATATGACACGTTTGCTTCCAGCCTAGAACAGGAATTGCCCGTTGATCTCGCCCTATCCGCCATGTCAGGACTAATCCCCTTACTCGATTTTGCAGGCTATGTGGCCCTGTTGTTGTGGGGAGTGCACATGGTGCAAACGGGCGTGCAACGTGCGTTCGGTGCGGCTTTGGGCGCAGCACTAGGACGTGCGCTCGGTACTCGGCTACGAGCTTTTTCAACGGGCCTGGGTATCACAGCCGCGCTGCAAAGCAGCACGGCCACGGGCCTGATGATCACGGGTTTTGCAGGTGGTGGCCTGGTGGGTCTGATTCCGGCTTTGGCGGCCATGTTGGGCGCCAACGTCGGAACGACCCTGATTGTCCAGGTGCTGTCGTTCAATCTGACGGCATTGGCGCCCGCGCTCATCCTGGTGGGCGTGTGGATGTTTCGTCGCTATCCGCCCGGCCGTACGCGCGACTTGGGCCGGGTATTCATCGGGCTGGGGTTGTTGCTGCTCTCGTTACATCAACTGATGGAACTGTTTGCCCCCCTCCAGCATGCTCCGTTGCTCGGCCAGATATTAAATGCCTTGGCGACCCAGCCTGTAGCGGCCGTCTTGTTGTCTGCGGCGCTGACCTGGGCGTCGCACTCCAGCGTTGCCATCATCATCCTGATCATGTCGCTGGCAGACCATGAGTTAGTCACACCGCCCCTGGCGCTCGCGCTGGTACTGGGCGCCAATCTGGGCACATCGATCAACCCCATGCTCGAAGGCGTCACCGGCGATGACCCGGCTGTACGCCGATTGCCTCTAGGCAATTTACTGACTCGCGTGGTTGGTGCCGTACTGGGCCTGCTGCTGCTGCCCTGGCTGCCCGACTGGATGAGCATGATAGAGAGCGACAACGGGCGCATGGTCGCCAATTTTCATACGGTATTCAATGTCGCCATTGCGCTGGTTTTCCTGCCCTTGCTGACGCCGTATGCGGCGCTATTGACACGCTGGCTACCCAAGCGCGTCGATCCGAATGACCCGGCCCGCCCAAAGTATCTTGATGAGTCGGCGCACGATGTACCCGCTGTCGCCCTGGGAAACGCCACGCGCGAAGCGCTACGCATGGCTGACATGCTGCAAACGCTCTTGCTCTATGCCCGCGCCGGTTTCAAGCGCGATAACCGCCACCGTCTCGTGCAAGCACGTCAATTGGACGATGCCACCGACAAAATAGAAGCGGCGATTACGACCTATCTGGCCATGCTCGACCGCGAAGACATGACCCGTACGGACACCCGGCGGCTGGACGATATTCTGGCCTTTGCCAGCAACGTCGGCCATGCCGCCGATGTCACCCACCATGGTGTGCTCAGTCACATTGCCCGCCTGCGCAAACTAGGTTGGGTCCTGTCGCTCGAACAACGGCAGGTACTGGACGACACGATAGCGCGCCTGATATCGAATCAGAGAGAAGCCGCTGCGCTGTTCGTCAACGATGACGTCACTCAGGCGCGTGAACTGGCAGGGGAAAAGTCGCGGTTCAGAAAACTCGAAGCGCAGGAGTCCGAAGCGCTTTTGGAGAAAATAAAATCCGGACAGACCGATGCCGCCGAAATTGGCGCGCTCTACCTGGATATTCTGCGGGATATGAAAAGCATCAACTCGCATCTGGTCGGCGCCGCGGCCTATCCCTTGCTGGCTCGACATGGCGAATTGCTGCCCAGCCGTGTGCGCGAGCGAGAGTCTGGAAATTAAACCGTACGGCACCCATCGGCCTTAGCCGTGGATGCCGTGGATCACATTAAAGATAGCGCTGGAACCAGGCCAGCATGCGTTGCCAGCCGTCACGCGCGTCCGCTTCACGATACATCGGGCGGTAATCCGCCAAGAAGCCGTGACTGGCCTCTGGGTAGACCACGATTTCCGACGCCTGCGCGGCATCGTTGCCCTGAGCGAGGATGGTACGCAACGCCTCGACGCCCTCAAGCGGGATGCTGGCGTCTTGACCAGCATACAAACCCAGCACCGGCGCATGCGTGTTGGCCGCTACATCCTGCACCATGGTCTTGATCAAGGGGCCATGCCCTGTCGTGATTTTTCCATACCAGGCAACCGCGGCTTTCACGACGGGATTATGCGCAGCGTACATCCAGGTCAAGCGCCCTCCCCAGCAAAAGCCGGTCACGCCAACGCGCGAAGTATCGCCACCATGCTGCGCCGCCCAGGCCACGCACGCGTCCAGATCCGCGTAGACCTGTTCGTCCGGGACTTTGGCGACGATCTCGGAAATCAACGTGGGGACATCGGTGTATTGCGAGGCATCGCCCTGTCGTTGATAAAGCTCGGCGGCGATGGCGAGATAACCGGCCTTGGCTAGACGACGGCAAATATCTTTAATGTGCTCATGCACACCAAAAATTTCTTGTACCACCAGGATCACCGGTAGGTCTTGTTTTCCGAGTGGCGCCGCGTAATACGCGGCAATTGTGCCGTCTGGCACAGGCAAATCAATATCACCCTGCTCCAGCCCTTCGGCATCCGTATGGATAGTCGTCACCGTTGGCTGGCCAGCTGCGGGGGCAAAACTCATGACAGAACTCCTTATGCCAATGCCCTGCCGAAGACGGCAGGATTTCGTCGCGACGTGCGTGAGACAGCACTATCAGTTTTCACCATTGCTCATGGTGACCCAGATGCTCGAAATGGGACAAGCATCGCGATCGTCAATGCGAATGAACGGCCTCATGCTGCTCGTGCTGGCGTTCGGCATCGTGACGGTCGTGTTCATGACCATGGTGCATGAACGACGTTACACCATAAATAAGGATTACCCCAACACCCACCAGGAGCAACTGCGGAATCGCGTCGGCCAACGACACGCGTTCGTGCATTTGCGGGATGAGATCGGCCACCGAGATATACAGAAAACTGCTGGCGGCGATCACTAGAACATAGGGCACGATCTCCTGGGCCTGTTGTAAAACGAAATAACCGGCCAGCCCGCCCAGCGCCGTGCACAGGCTGGTGAACAGGATCAACATGAATGCGCGACGTCGCGCCAAGCCCGCATTGAGCAGAACGACGAAATCGCCCAATTTGTGGGGCACTTCGTGCACGATGATGGACGACGCGGTCAGGACACCCAGTACCGGGTCCGTCAAAAAGGCAGCGGCGACCAACACCCCATCGCATAAATTATGCAAGGAGCTGCCGATCAGAATCATCACGCCGCCGCGGCCGGCTTCGTGTCGGTCGTGGCCTTTGTGATGATGATGCCCATCTCCCTCGTGGTGATGGCTATGGCGCAGCAACGCGATTTTTTCGAGGACAAAAAAGCCCAGCAACCCCGCCAGCATAACGGCAAAGAGCGTATGAATATCGGCCTGAGCGCTCTCGAATGCCTCGGGAAGCAAGTGCAATAGTGCGACCGATAACAGCACGCCCACCGATAAACTGACCATATGATGCAGATATTTGCTGAACACGCGATAGGCCAACCAACTGGCAACGAGCACAGCAATCAGGCCACCTGCGACGGTGGCCAGCAAGATCGAAAAAAGCAACATGGGAAGCGGGGCAGGAAGGAAGGATAAGTTACATTATATCATTTCACTTATTACCCTATTCCGCCCCGACGCAGGCAAACCTGGTGAGGGGGGCGGTTTAGTGGGCTTGCTCCCAGTTCGCCCCAACACCGACCTCAGCTAAGAGTGGCACCCGTAACGTGGCGACCTGACACATCAGCTCGGGCAGACGTTGACGCACCGTTTCCAGTTCGTCGTCGGGGACTTCCAATACCAGTTCGTCGTGGACTTGCATGATCATGCGGCTGGCCAGTCGTTCGGTATCCAGCCAGCCTTGTACGGCAACCATGGCCATCTTGATCAAGTCGGCTGCCGTACCCTGCATGGGCGCATTGATGGCCGCACGCTCGGCGCCCTGGCGGCGAGGTCCGGAGCCGCCGCGGATATCGGGCAACTGCAGGCGACGGCCAAAAACCGTCTCGACATAGCCTTGCTGGCGGGCCAGTTGCCGGGTGGTTTCCATGTACTGCGCAACACCGGGATAGCGCGCGAAGTAACGATCGATATAGGCCTGCGCGGCATCACGCGTGATGCCCAGGTTGGAGGCCAGACCGAACACGCCCATGCCGTAGATCAAGCCAAAGTTGATCGCCTTGGCGGCGCGCCGTTGCTCACTGGACACGTCGGCGAGTGATACGCCAAAAATTTCGGAGGCCGTGGCACGATGAATGTCTTCGCCCGCCTCAAAGGCCTTCTGCAAATTGGCATCGTCGGACACATGCGCCATGATGCGCAGTTCAATCTGCGAATAGTCCGCGGAGACCAGCACGCCGCGTTCGGCGATGAAGGCCTCGCGCACGCGTCGCCCCGCTTCGGTTCGGACGGGAATATTCTGCAAATTCGGGTCGGACGAAGCCAGGCGGCCCGTGATGACTGCCGCCTGAGAGTAATGCGTATGCACCCTGCCCGTCTGCGTATTGATCATGCGCGGCAGTTTGTCGGTATAGGTCGACTTCAGCTTGGACAACCCACGATATTCCAGCAACACCTGCGGCAGGGGGTAATCCTGCGCCAGCTTGGTCAGGACTTCTTCATCCGTGGAGGGCGCTCCGCTGGCCGTCTTACGTACGACGGGCAACTGCATACGACCGAACAGGATTTCGCCAAGCTGTTTGGGTGAATTCAAATTGAATGGCTGGCCCGCCAACTCGTAGGCGCGCTGCTCTAGCGTGAGCATCTCTTGACCCAAGCGATGACTTTGTCGACCCAGCTCGGCCGCATCGACTTTCACGCCATTGCGCTCGATCACGGTCAGCACGCGGGACGTCTGGATTTCCAGCTGATAAATGCGCTCCAACCCGGTGTCGGCCGCGACGAGCGGGCGCAACGCCTGATGCAATTGCAGCGTGAAATCGGCATCTTCGCAAGCATAGTGACCCGCCTTGTCGACCGCAACCTCATCGAAGCGAATTTGCTTGGCTCCCTTGCCGCACAGATCTTCGTAAGTAATACCGCCGCGTCCCAGATAACGCTGCGACAAGTCGCTCAGGCCAACGCCACGATGCGACTCCAGCACATAGGCTTGCAGCATGGTGTCTTCCTGAATACCGGCCAGCGCAATGCCTTCGTTGGCAAACACATGAGTATCGTATTTAGCATGATGCAGCAGCTTGGGCCGCGCCGGGTCTTGCAGCCAGGTACGCAGGCGCTCCAGGACTTCGTCCTTGGGCAGTTGCTCCGGGTTATCCGGCCCCCGATGAGCCACGGGGATGTAACAGGCTACCCCCGGTTCGGTGGAAAGGGATAGCCCGACCAAGCGGGCTTGCATACCGTCCAGCGAGGTCGTCTCTGTGTCTAGCGCCACAAGCGGCGCCTCGGCAATCTGGTCCATCCACTTGTCGAACGCGGGCCAGGCGGAAACAATTTCATAACGCAATTCGATGGGCGCCGCAGGCGCCTGCGCGATCACGCGCGCATCGCCCTCGGGTACGCGCGCGGCATCGCCCGTGACCTCTCGGAGCCAGGTACGAAAACCATACTTTTCGTATAGTGCCTGCAGGGTCTGCGTATCGGGCGGGCGCGGCGCAAGATCATCAATACTCGCGATATGCCCGGTCAAATCGCAGTCGCATTTCACGGTCAATAATTCGCGGGTCAGCGGAAACTGAGCGATCGCCTCGCGCAGATTGTTACCCGCCACGCCCTTGATAGCGTCAGCCTGCTCGACCAGCGCATCGATGGTGCCGAATTCGCTTAACCACTTCACCGCGGTTTTCGGGCCGACTTTCGTCACGCCCGGAATGTTGTCCACGGTATCGCCGATCAACATCAAATAATCCACGATGCGCTCGGGCGACACGCCAAACTTGTTTTGTACGCCTGGCTCGTCGAGCACCTCGCCACTCATCGTATTGACCAGCGTCACGTGCGAGTCGACCAATTGCGCCAGATCTTTATCGCCAGTCGATACAATGGTGTGTATGTTCTCGCGAGTGGCCTGGCAGGCCAGGGTGCCGATAACGTCGTCGGCCTCGACGCCCTGGATGGCCAAAACCGGCCAACCCAACGCCTTGACGGCCTGATGTATGGGCTCGATCTGAGCGGCAAGATCTTCGGGCATCGAAGGCCGATGAGATTTATATTCAGGGTAGAGATCGTCACGGAAAGTCTTGCCGCGCGCATCAAAAATACAAGCGGCGTAGTCTGCCTTATGATCAGACACGAGCTTTCGCAACATATTCACGACACCATAGAGTGCGCCCGTGGGTTCGCCTTGCGCATTGCGCAAATCGGGCATAGCGTGAAAAGCGCGGTACAAATAACTCGAACCGTCTACCAGCAATAAGGTTTTTTTCATGGTTACAAACGCAGAATTAGAAACGCCCGCCGGCAAGCAAATACCGGTGATTATGTCAGAGATACGCACAGCGGCAGAGCAACTGGCCAATTTAGGCCCTGCTGTCAGCCTGTTCGGCAGTGCCCGCGTCAGTCGCGGCTCGCCCTATTATGAAACTAGCGAAGTCATTGCCGGTGCACTGGCCGACGCGGGCTTTGCCGTCATCGCCGGGGGCGGCCCGGGAATCATGGAAGCCGCCAACAAAGGGGCATTTGAGGCGGGAGGTACCAGCGTCGGGCTGAACATCAGCCTACCGCATGAAAAGCACAACAACAAATACCAGACGATCAGCCTGTCGTTTGAATATTTCTATTCGCGCAAAGCCACTTTTTTCATGCACAGCTTTGCCTATGTGGCGTTGCCGGGTGGTTTTGGCACGATGGACGAGCTGTTTGAGGCCCTCACGCTGATTCAGACCGGCAAAGTCCCGCCCGCGCCGGTCATTCTGGTGGGCCGGGAGTACTGGCAAGGTTTGGTCGGATGGTTGAACGATCAAATGTTGGGCAATGGCATGATCAGCGCACACGACACAGAGCTCTTCATCATCGAAGACGATCCCCACAAAGTCGTACAACGCGTGTTGGATTTTCATGCGACGCAACAAGACGACCAGCAATACGCGCCATCGCTGCCGGGCTGAATAAAAAGGGTCTCAAAGGGGGTGTTTTTACCTTGGAGCGGCCCGGCGGTAAAAGGACCCCCACGCTGCGCCTTCGGCTTGCTGCCCCCCGAGGGGGTGTTTTTACCTTGGGGCGGCCCGGCGGTAAAAAAATGGCTGGTAAGCTTTGCGAGCATTACCAGCCATTTTCAAGCGCACGGGATCAACGCGGACTTAGGCGTTGTTTTCGCGTGAAGCCTTGCGACGTTCGTGCTCTTGCAGGTAGCGCTTGCGCAGGCGGATCGACTTGGGCGTGATTTCGACCAATTCGTCATCATCGATGAACTCGACTGCGTATTCCAGCGACATCTGAATCGGCGGCACCAGGCGCACGGCTTCGTCAGTACCCGAGGCACGGACGTTGGTCAGCTGTTTGCCCTTGATCGGGTTGACGACCAGGTCGTTGTCGCGACTGTGGATACCGATGATCATACCCTCGTACAGGGCCTCGCCGGGGCTGACGAACATACGGCCACGGTCCTGGAGCTTCCACAAGGCGTAGGCGACGGCATCACCGTTGTCCTGGCTGATCAGCACGCCGTTGCGACGCTCGCCGATATTGCCTTCGCGCATCGCTGCGTATTCGTGGAAAATGTGGCTCATCAAGCCCGTGCCACGGGTCAGCGTCAGGAACTCGTTCTGGAAGCCGATCAGGCCACGGGCCGGGATCAGGTATTCCAGGCGGGTACGGCCACGACCATCGGGCTGCATGTCTTGCAGATCGCCCTTGCGACGGCCAAGCTCTTCCATCACGCCGCCTTGGTGCGGATCTTCGACGTCAATCGTCAGCGCCTCGAAAGGCTCGCACTTGACGCCATCGATTTCCTTGAACACCACGCGAGGACGCGACACGGCCAACTCGTAGCCTTCGCGCCGCATGGTTTCCAGCAAAATGGTCAGATGCAATTCACCTCGGCCGGAGACTTCGAACACAGTATCGTCGCCCGTGTCACGCACACGCAGCGCAACGTTGGACTTGAGTTCGCGTTCCAGACGGTCGCGCAACTGACGGCTGGTCACGAACTTGCCTTCGCGGCCCGCCAGCGGCGAGGTGTTCACCATGAAGTTCATGGTCAACGTCGGCTCGTCGATGCGCAACATGGGGAACGGTTCCAGATTAGCCGGATCCATCAAGGTGCAACCGATACCGATGTCTTCGATGCCGTTGATCAGAACGATGTCGCCTGCTTCAGCTTCATCGACCAATTCGCGCTCCAGGCCCTTGAATTTCATCACCTGATTGATACGGCCTTTGGCAACCGAACTCTCGGGGCCAAACTGGAATGCGACTTCCATGCCGGAACGGATACGCCCGCGGTTGATACGGCCAACGCCGATCTTGCCTACGTAGTTGTTGTAGTCCAACGAGATGATCTGCATCTGCAGCGGGCCATTGGGATCATCGTCGCGTTGCGGAACGTGCTGCAGGACGGCGTCGAACAGCGGACGCATATCGCCCTCGCGCACATCGGGGGCCAGCCCGGCATAACCGGACAGACCCGACGCATACACGACGGGGAAATCCAATTGTTCTTCGGTAGCACCCAGCTTGTCGAACAAATCGAAGGTCGCGTTGATCACAAAGTCGGGACGCGCACCCGGGCGGTCAACCTTGTTGACCACGACGATGGGCTTGAGACCCAGCGCCAGTGCCTTGCGGGTGACGAAAATGGTCTGCGGCATCGGACCTTCGACCGCATCAACCAGCAATAACACGCCGTCGACCATGGACAGCACGCGCTCGACCTCGCCACCGAAGTCCGCGTGTCCCGGGGTATCGATGATGTTGATGTGCGTGCCTTCGTATTCGACGGCACAGTTCTTGGCCAGAATCGTAATGCCGCGTTCTTTTTCGAGGTCGTTCGAGTCCATGACCCGCTCCGTAACCGACTGATTCTCTCGGAAGGTGCCGGATTGGCGCAGCAACTGGTCGACCAGGGTGGTTTTACCGTGGTCGACGTGGGCAATAATGGCGACGTTGCGCAAGGCGCGAGTCATAGCGGGTCCTTTAAGGTCGGAGTGGCGGGCAGCAGGCCCGCCGGCAATTCATTCAATGCAAGCAAAGCCTGCTTGGGGTCACTCATGGCTTGCAGGGCCTCGAGCGTAATGGCGCGATCCAGCGAAAACGGCCCGACGTGCGTGCGCCGCAGCGCCGCCAGGTGGGCATAACAACCTAGTGCCCGGCCGATATCTTGAGCCAGGGTGCGTATATACGTACCCTTGCTGCACGCCACATCGATCTCGGCCCGGCTGCCTTCTAGTGACAACAGGTCGATGCGGTAAATATTGATTTGACGCGCGGGGCGTTCGAGTTCAATGCCCTGACGCGCGTATTCGTACAAGGGCTTGCCATCGCGCTTGAGGGCCGAATACATCGGCGGCACCTGCTCGATCATGCCCTGAAAACGTGACAATACATCGAGCAAAGCCGACTCGGTCACGCTGAAGCCATCCGCCGCACGCGTCGTGACAATACCAGTCAAATCGCCTGAATCAGTTTCTTCGCCAAACTGCAGCGTCGCATGATAAGACTTATCGGCATTGAGCATCGCACCGGAAATCTTGGTTGCGCGCCCCATACAGCACACCAGCAAGCCAGTGGCAAACGGATCCAGTGTACCCGTATGCCCTGCCTTGGCAGCATCCATACTGCGTCGGGCGCGCTGCAGGGCGTGATTACTGGACAAACCTACAGGTTTGTCGAGCAACAGGACACCATCGAGCGCAAGCCCTCGTCTTTTAGCCATCGTCAATTCCGGGAAAAAAGCAGCAGTGACGACAGCCGGTCAGCGCGGGTCTTCGGGTTCGTCAGGCTCATCCGCGACCGGGCCAGGCCGGTTTGCACGGTCAATCAACGCCGACATTTCAATACCGCGTGCGATTTGTACGTCGTGCACAAAATGCAATCGGGGTACCGTATGGATGTGCAGCATCTTGTACAGCAAGGAATGCAGCCAACCGGCTTTCTCGGTGAGCGCCGCCGTCGCCGTTTCGGGCTCGGCGCCCATCACGGTGAAATAGACTTTGGCGTGTGCGTAGTCAGCCGACAGCTCCACTCCGGACAGCGTGATTAATCCGGCGCGAGATACATCGATCTCGCGCTGGATAAGGCCAGCCAGATCCTTTTGGATCTGGTCGGCCAGTCGCAAATTGCGACCGGGGATGGATTTAGACTTGTGACGGCTCATGTAGTACGTATGAAAGTCGCGGCCGCTTTTTACAGCGTACGCGCGATTTCCTTGATTTCGAAGATTTCCAGTTGGTCGCCCACCTGGATATCGTTGTTGCCGCGCAAGGTCAGACCACAATCAAAGCCGGACTTGACTTCCTTGACGTCGTCCTTGAAACGACGCAACGAGTCGAGGTAGCCAGACCAGTGGACCACGTTGTTGCGCAACAAACGGACTTGCGAGTCTCGGCGAACGATACCGTCGAGCACCATACAACCCGCAATGCCGCCGATACGCGAAATAGTGTAAACCTCGCGGATTTCGACCAGACCGATGATCTCTTCTTTCTTTTCAGGAGCAAGCATGCCCGACATGGCGGCTTTTACTTCATCCACAGCGTCGTAGATGATGTTGTAGTAGCGCAGGTCGATGCCATTGGACTCGGCCAGTTTCTTGGCGCTTTGCTCGGCGCGGACGTTAAAGCCGATGACGACAGCGTTCGAAGCAATCGCCAGGTTGACGTCGCTCTCGGAAACACCACCCACCGCCGCGTGCACAACCTGCACTCGGACTTCGTCGGTAGAAAGCTTGGTCAGCGAAGAAACCAACGCCTCTTGAGAGCCTTGGACATCGGTCTTGACGATCAATGCCAGCGTCTGTCTGCCTTCGCCGATGTTATCGAACATGGACTCGAGCTTGGCGGCCTGTTGACGAGCCAGCTTGACGTCGCGGAACTTGCCTTGACGGAACAAGGCAATTTCGCGCGCCTTGCGCTCGTCGGCCAATGCCATGAGTTCGTCACCAGCAGCTGGCACGTCCGTCAGACCTTGGATTTCCACGGGGATGGACGGACCTGCCTCTTGGATCTGCTTGCCATTTTCGTCCAGCATGGCACGCACGCGACCGAAGCTGGCGCCGGCCAGGATCACATCACCGCGCTTGAGCGTACCGCTCTGCACCAGGATGGTGGCAACCGGACCGCGTCCCTTATCGAGACGCGCTTCGATGACCAGCCCCTTGGCTGGTGCCTCGATGGGTGCGGTCAGTTCAAGGATTTCGGCCTGCAATAATACGTTTTCGAGCAAGTCGTCGATACCCGCGCCGGTCTTGGCCGACACAGATACGAACGGCACGTCGCCGCCGTACTCTTCCGGAACGACCTCTTCGGCCACGAGCTCCTGCTTGACGCGCTCGGGATTGGCCTCGGGTTTGTCGATCTTGTTCACCGCCACAACCAACGGCACGCCGGCGGCCTTGGCGTGGTGAATCGCTTCACGGGTTTGCGGCATAACGCCGTCGTCGGCCGCCACCACCAAAATAACGATATCCGTGGCCTTGGCGCCACGTGCACGCATGGCGGTAAACGCCTCGTGGCCCGGGGTGTCCAGAAAGGTCACCATGCCGCGCTCGGTGCGAACGTGATATGCGCCGATGTGCTGGGTAATCCCGCCGGCCTCGCCCGAGGCGACCTTGGCACGGCGAATGTGATCCAGCAGCGAGGTCTTGCCGTGGTCGACGTGACCCATGACGGTCACCACCGGCGCACGAGGCAGCACCTCGGCATCAACAGCGACGGGCGCGTCGTCCAGGAAGGCTTCCGGATCGTCGAGCTTGGCCGCGATCGCGACGTGCCCGAGTTCCTCGACCACAATCATGGCGGTTTCTTGATCCAACACTTGATTGATAGAGACCATTTGGCCCAATTTCATCAGGTGCTTGATCACCTCGGCCGCCTTGACCGACATTTTGTGTGCCAGATCGGCCACGCTGATGGTCTCAGGCACGTGGACTTCGCGTGCGATGAATTCTTGTTGGGCCGGCTCTTGACGGCGATGATCCGATTGCTGGTTGCGATTGTTGCGACCGCCTTTGCCGCCCCCCTTGCCTCCCGCACGCCAGCCATCACGGCTGGGGGCTGCAGGTTTGGCATCGGCGGGTTTCTTGCGCGACGCATCATCAGACCAGGAAGAGGAGACCTCTGCCGTCTTGATGGTTTTCTTGGAACCGGGACCAGCCGCCGGCTTGGCGTCTTTTTTGGCACCAGGTGCAGCCGTCTTGCCGCTAGGCTTGTGCAACGTGCCTGACAGGGGCGCGGGGGCCTCGGGCTCGGGTGCACGCAATACCTTGCGCGGACGATTCAACATATCACGCAGCGCGGCGGCCTCAGCCTCGGCTTTGCGGCGAGCGTCTTCGCGCGACGCGCCATCGCCAGCGGAGCCAGAGCTTTGGGCCAGCGGCGGCGGAGCACGACGCTCGGCGCGCGTCAGACGAGGCGCACCAGCGGAGGCCTTGGGCGCAGCCGCGGGCTGCGGCGGTTTGGGCGAATGAGCGGTAGATTTGGAAATAGTTTCGATTTCAGCTTGCACAACAGGTTCCGACGGGGCCGCAGAGGCCTCGCGCACGGGAGCGGCTTGTTCAGCGGCGGATTCAGCCGGGGAGTCCGGCTGCTCTGCCGACGCGGTAGCCGGTTCGGGTTGGGACTCAGGCTCGGCCTGCGTCGCGGGGGGAGCAGATGAGGGCTCGGATGCCGCCTCGGGCGAAGTCCGCTCGGAAACGGGCGGGGTCTCGGGCTCGGGCACGGATTCGGCGGCGGGCGGCGTCGACTCAGGCGTCTCGGCCTGAGGTTCGGCAGCAACTGAATCCGGCGATTCGCTAGCCTCGACTTGCGCGGGCTCCGCCGAGGCTCCTGCCTCTTTGCTGGCAGGAGCTTCTGCAGGGGTGGGTGCTTGCTCACCAACAATGGGTTCAACCACAGAAGTGACGGGCGCTGCAACCACATCGTCAGCGGCAGGCGCAGATTCCGGCATGGTCGTTGCGGCTGTGGTTGCTTCGGTGGCTTCGGCTTGCTCCTGGGCGATCTCGGACGGATCACGCTTGACGAACACGCGCTTCTTGCGGACTTCGACCTGAATGGTACGCGAGCGGCCGGTGGCATCTGCCTGGCGGATCTCGGAGGTCTGGCGACGCGTCAAGGTGATCTTCTTGCCCTCGGTCGCGCCATGAGCGCGGCGCAGAGAGTCGAGCAGCTTCGCCTTGTCGCTGTCTGTGACCGCATCGTCCACCGAGTTGAGGACAACACCAGCCGAACGCAGCTGCTCGAGCAGCACGTTGGCTGGCATTTTCAGCTCGGTAGCGAACTGGGCGACAGTATTACTCGACATTAGGCTATCTTCCCTCTATATGCAGCAATTACAACAACGATGAGTGGTTTTTGGATCAACAACGGAATTGGCTGGGCGTCCCGGCGATTATTCCTCGTCAAACCAATGAGCCCGGGCACGCATGATCAAGTCGCTGGCCGCTTGTTCGTCGAGCCCGGCAATTTCAGCCAGCTCGTCGGTAGCCAACTCGGCCAGATCATCACGCGTCAGCACTTGGTGCTCGGCTAGCTTGGCGGCCAGCTCGGGCGTAATGCCTTCGAGCTCGAGCAGGTCCTGGGCCGTTTCAAGGCGCTCTTCCTGGGCAATCGCCTCGGTCAAGAGAGCATTGCGGGCGCGGGCACGCAGCTCGTTAATGGTGTCTTCGTCAAAAGCCTCGATTTCCAGCAACTCAGGCATGGGCACGTAAGCGATTTCCTCGATACCGGTAAACCCTTCATCAATCAGGATGTCGGCGACTTCTTCGTCGACGTCCAGCTTGTTCATGAATGTCGTACGCAGGCCCGCACGCTCGGTTTCCTGCCGGTTCAGGCTTTCTTCGGGCGTCATGATGTTGATCTGCCAGCCCGTCAGCTCGGAAGCCAGCCGCACGTTTTGCCCGCGAGAACCAATGGCCTTGGGCAGGTTTTCTTCGTCAACCACCACGTCCATCGCGTGCTTGTCTTCGTCGACCACAATCGATTCGACGTTGGCCGGCGCCAGTGCGCCGATGACGAATTGCGCGGGGTCTTCGGACCACAACACGATGTCGACTTGCTCGCCACCCAACTCGTTCCGCACGGCGGTGACGCGCGAACCGCGCATGCCCACACACGTACCAATGGGATCGATGCGCTTGTCGTAAGCGACGACGGCGATCTTGGCACGCACGCCAGGGTCACGCGCTGCGGCTTTGATTTCGAGCAGGCCCTGTTCGATTTCGGGGACTTCGTTGTCGAACAACTGGCGGATGAAATCGGGCGACGTACGCGACAGAATGACTTGTTGGCCACGCGCTGCGTGATCAATTTTGAGCACAAAAGCGCGCACTCGATCACCGACCCGGAAGTTTTCTTTCGGGATCATTTCGGAGCGAGGCAGGCGGGCTTCGATTTTGCCGGTTTCGACAATGATGTCGCCCTTGTCCATACGCTTGATCGTACCCGAGACGATGGTCTCGCCGCGATCAAGGAAGTCGCTCAGAATTTGCTCGCGCTCTGCGTCGCGGATCTTTTGCAGAATCGCCTGCTTGGCGGCTTGCGCACCGATCCGGCCGAACTCGATGGGTTCGAGAGCCTCTTCGATGTACTCGCCCACGGTGATATTGGGCACGATCTCGGTCGCATCGGACAACATTTCCTGCTTGTCCGGTTCTTGTAGACCGGCCTCGTCGGGCACCACCAACCACCGGCGGAACCCTTCGTGGCTGCCGGTTTCACGATCGATGGAGACGCGGATTTCGGCGTCGTCCTTGAAACGCTTTTTCATGGCCGAAGCCAGCGCGCTTTCGAGCGCTCCGAATACGACTTCGCGCGTGACGTTTTTCTCACGCGCCAAGGCATCGACCAACAGAAGAATTTCGCGACTCATCGCTTTTTGCCCTTGAAATCCAGAACGGGATCCAGTTTGGCACGCTCGACGTCGCCGAGCGTGAAACTCAATACCTGAATATCGTTCTTTTTTGCCTCAAATTCGAGACCGAACACAGTCGGCTGTGTAGCGGCCGACGCGTCGCCTGCAGCGCCCTGCTCTGCCTCGGGCAGCGATAGGGTGCCGGAAAACACTTTGCGGCCATCCAGTGGCTCGCGCAGCTTGATCTCGATACGTTCGCCCACGAAACGGCGCAACTCGGCCTCGGTACGCAGCGGGCGATCAGTGCCCGGCGAGCCGACTTCGAGTCGCTTGTAGTCGATATTTTCGACCTCAAAGACGCGCGACAACTGACGCGAGACCTGCTCGCAGTCTTCGATGCGCACGCCCCCGACCCTATCGATGGTGACGCGCAAAAGGCCTAGCGCAGCACGCTCGACGTCGACTAATTCGACGTCCATGCCGGCCAATGCCTGTTGGGTCAATGCGTAAATATCTGCCATACACTCAAAAAAAATGGGCTGCAAACCCAGCCCACTGTATCGCCTGGCCCCCGGATCACATCCCGACGAGATACCCCATCGAAACCCAACACCGAACCCAAGCCCAAAGAAAGCACACCAGGAAACCCACCCGGGCGGGCTGCGTATACTGCGACACAACATAGTGTGGCCACGTACTGCAGCACAAACATACCGCAGCACAACATACAGCGGCACACGGCAAAGACGCATCCGCAGGGGCATGCGCGCCATGAAAACCAATGATTTTACCAGATTACTGCAAAAATTGTCTGCTATGTCGCGGGTTTACGTCACAGACGCGCAATCGGCATTCGTGACGTACCCGCCGCAAGACTTAACGGTCGCCGCGCCCCCGGCCACCACCGAGAAATCCCAGGCGTGACTCGTGTGCCGAGGCACTTTTGGGTTGCCAATCGTCGCCTTTCGGACCGCTACGCTGCGGTCGACCTTTACCACCGCCGCCGCCCTGGGGCTTGCCACCATTACGGGCAGCTTGATTGCCACGCGGCCCACCCTGTGCACCCTGTCCACCCGGCTTACCCTGTCCGCCCGGCTTGCCGCCAGGACGATTCGGGCCTTTACGCGGCGCCCCTGCCATCCCGGGCATCCCCGCGTCGGAAGCGGGCGCCTCGCCGGCCGGGCCCTTGTAGGGACGACGCGGCTTGCCATGCTTGGCGGGATTACCCTCGCTATTTTTGGGACCACCCTGCGTATTACCGCCACCGCTGCGACCGCCGAACTGGGCACTGGGCCCCTTGCCGCCGTCGCGCCGGGGGCCGCCCGGCTTGCCACCTGGCTTGCCGCTAGGCCGACCACCAGGCCGGCCACCCTTCGCACCCTGCCCACCATCCTTGCCTAGCGGATGTCCGTTAGCATAGCCGCCCGTAAACATCAGGCCAGTCCCGAAGGGATCCGACGGAGACGAGGCCACTTGACCTGCGCTGCCCGGTCGGCCGCCCTGCAATTTGCCCCGGCGACCAATCCGCGCACCATTCATTCCGTTGCGATCCATGGTACCGAATCCCGGCGGCAACGCGCTGTCATGCGAACGAGGCTGTGGAGGAGGACGTCCGTTTCCGGTATCGTCGTCATCGCGCAACAGGCCCAACTGAACCATCAGCGCCGTCACCAACTGGGAATCCAACTCGTCCCAACGGCCCCGTCGCAGATTGCGCGGCAGCACGAGGTCGCCGAATCGGGTCCGGATCAACCGGCTGACCGTCACGCCGACTGCCTCGAACATGCGACGCACTTCGCGATTGCGGCCTTCTTGCAAGGTGACGCGGTACCAGCGATTGCTGCCGTCGCCACCCAGGTAGTCCAACGAACCGAACGCCGCCTGACCATCGTCGAGCTGAATGCCTTCGACCAGCGACTTGCGGGTCGCATCGTCCATTTCCCCCAACACACGCACGGCATATTCGCGCTCAGTGCCATAACGAGGGTGCATGATCCGATTGGCCATGTCGCCCGAGGTCGTGAAGATCAACAGGCCTTCGGTATTCAAGTCCAGACGCCCGACCGACAACCACTTTCCGGTACGCAGTTTGGGGAGTCGGGCAAACACATTGGCGCGGCCACCCGGATCGTCATGGCTGACAATTTCGCCGGCCGGCTTGTGGTACAGAATGACGCGAGGCGGCTTTTTGGCATTCGGGCGGACAATCGGCTTGCCGTTGACCCGCACGAGATCATTGGCCGCCACTCGTTGACCAATATGCGCCGGCTCACCATTGACTGACACGCGACCGGCCGTAATCAGCTCTTCCATTTCGCGACGCGATCCGATACCCGCATCTGCCAGCACCTTGTGCAGCTTGGGCATCACGACATCGCTATTCAGATACTTGCTCAGGCGCTGCTCGCTGCGATCAGAGTGCTCTAGATAAGAGAGGGCCTGCTCGGCCTCGCGCTCAGCACCGCGCCCCTCGACCTCGGCCGAGGGAGCAACGGGCGCGCCGTCGACTGCACCTGGGGCACCCGCGACACCCGTTGCATCGCCACGCCGGCGACGGAACGGGGTACGCAGCTTGCGGCCACGATTGCGACCCGCCCCCAGATCTCCCTCTGCCGACTGCCCGGCAGCCAGCGTTTGGGCGGATTCTGGAGATTCGTGTGACATGACGCCAGGCTCCGCTGCGGCACTCGAATGCGCCGAGGCATTCGCGCGCTCGCCGCGCTGACGACGCGGACGACCTGTCGGCGCAGAAGACCCGACAGAGGCAGAGGCCTCGGTCGACGCAACCACCGACGACTCGGTCGACACGGCGGGTTCAACCTGTTTTGCGGACGGCGCGTCGACAGAAGACCCGGCATCCGTTGACGAAGGGCCTTGTTTGGCCGGCGAGGTCCCCGAGGCGACCGCCGAGGCCACAGGCGACACAGGAGCAGAAACGGCAGCCGGTGCTGGGGCAACAGCCCGCACGGTGACGACATCAGGCACAACAACGGACGGCGCAGATATCGCGGGCGGCGCAGGCGGTGTATACGACGCAGGCGTTACCGCCGCCACGGCCCCAGACTGAGCAGCCGCGGCAGGTGCAGCGGCAACCACAGACTGGACATCGGCTACGGTAGGCTCACTGGCAACCGCCTTAGCTTTTGCCGATTTCGTGGCAGCGGCTTTGGTTGCAGACTTCTTCGCAGCCGATTTCGTCGCTGCCGTCTTGGTAACAGCCGTCTTAGCAGCAGTGGTCTTGGTAGCAGCGACCTTCGTCGCGGACTTTGTCGGCGTCGACTTGCCCGAGACCGCTTTTTTCGCCGTCGCTGTCGCTGTCGCCGACTTTTTCGCTGGTGACTTCGCCGTCGCCGACTTCGTCGCAGAAGATTTCACCGCCGTCGACGTCGTCGCAGCAGATTTGGTGGCAGCCGTTTTGCGCGCCCTGGGCTTCGCAGCGGCAGGGGCAGCATCATTCGTCGAGTCAGGAACAGAGGAATCGTCTTGCATTTGTGTACGCGTAATATCGGTTGTCACGGAGACAGCTCCAAAATTCTTTAAGCTTTAGCCAATCCGCTCTCGGCGGATCGGCTGTCATCATCAGAGGATGGCGAACCGTCCTGCTCAGAAACCTCGGTTTCGAGCTCGGGAACTTGCGGTTCGACTTCAGTTTTTAGTTCGGCGGTGGCATCGGGAGCCACCTCTACGGGCAAGACGTCGATCTCGTCCGCAGAATCTGCAGAAATCTCGGTATCCTTAGCAGCCTCGGCGTCTGCAGCGACTTCGATATCCGTAGCAGCCTCGGCATCCGCAGCGGTTTCGATATCCGTAGCAGCCTCGGCATGCGCAGCAGCCTCGATATTCGTAACAACCTCAGCTTCCGCAGCGGTTTCGGCATCCGCAACAACCTCGGCATCAACGTCCGCCTCAGCCTGCACCGTACTCGGCTCCTCTGGGTCGCTGACTTGCAGCGTGACCTCTGAACCACCGAGGTCCAGTCCCTGCAATGCCGCCGCGGCTTGGGCACTGTCCAGTGGCGGCAATTCGTCCAGTGCCCGCAGGCCCAGATCATCCAGAAACTGCCGCGTAGTGCCAAACAAGGCCGGCCTGCCCGGCGCATCCCGGTGACCAATGACCTCAATCCAGCCACGATCCTCAAGCGTTTTCACGATCGGGGATGACACGGTCACACCACGAATATCCTCGATATCACCGCGAGTGACCGGCTGACGCCAGGCAACAATGGCCAGCGTTTCCATCACCGCGCGAGAATACTTGGGCGGACGTTCGGGATTGAGGCGCTCCAGGTAGCGCTGCATTTGCGGACGGCTCTGAAAACGCCAACCCGTGGCCAACTGTACCAAATCCATGCCGCGATCCGCCCAGTGCTCTTGCAAGCCCTGGAGCAATGTTCGCAGCCTGTCATTATCAAAATCCGGATCTTCGCCGAACAGCTTGCGCATTTCGGCCAACGGCATGGGCTGACTAGCGCATAACAGCGCAGTTTCCAGCACACATGTTGCCTCGCTATCGTTCATTGAGCTTATGTCTAATTTATTAAAAAGGGGCGAACTTGCGCCAATTTTCGAAAAACGCTATGATTCTGTCCTCTCAGACGCGGGGTGGAGCAGTCTGGCAGCTCGTCGGGCTCATAACCCGAAGGTCGTAGGTTCAAATCCTGCCCCCGCAACCAAGATTCTTAAAGGCCTGGCTTACCGCCGGGCCTTTTTGTTTGTGGCGACGGAACGTCTGTTGTCCACGCAACTGTCGGTACATCATCTGCCCGCGCAGCTGCTTAGAGGCGCACCAAAGGGAGCACCAAAGCTTCTGTAGCTGAAAAACCCATAAGGCATGGACTTGCGTAATGTTCACGAGATTCCTGTAGACGTCGCACCATGCCGCCTCGCGCCAAGAGCGCGTTAGGCTTGCATCGGTGCTACGCGTATCAGTGCACAGCGCCGCAAACGGCATTAGCTGAAAAAATGAACCTGGATCGCCTGGCCCCAAAGCGCAGGACGGAAATACAGGGCACCCCTTTCTTCGGAGCGACAAGCACACCAACGGACTACGACTCGCGTCAAACACGAGCGGAACCCGTCTTGTAGCGACGATGACCGACGATTTTTAGACGTATGGGACGACCATCTGCCCTCATGATCGGCAGCGCATGCGGCCTGCCAACTCATTCGACAACCCCACGATCAACGCTGGAACCGCTGTAACGGTACCGGCTGTCGGGATACCCGCCACGGAAATACTCGCTGCGGTTTTGTCTGCACCTTCTGCCCTTGGCAATGCGGTTTTATACCGCTAGCACAATAGCTGCCGAATGAGGCTAGCCCGAGCGAGGTGACGTTGGTCTACACGAAGACAGTACTTGGATTATACCCCTAATGCCCCTGCGGACAAAGCACTGCACAATAAATATCACGACGGTCACGCCGGGACCGGGCTTTCGGGGCCGGGTTGAAGCAACGACGCCCGCAACGCCTGCACAAGCGCCCCCGGATCCAACTCACGCACAATAAAGACCAGCCAGGATCGATGAGCATCCTCCGGCCAGACTGCCAATGGCTCGGGCGGATAAAGATCACGATGCACGCCATGGATAGCGCAAGGCAAGGATTCGCCCTCGAAACCCACTATCCCCTTGATACGTAACAGGCTGCGATGATGCGCCTCTTGAACACGCGCCATCCCGGTCAAGAACACCGCCCGACTGACCGGCTCGGACAACTCAAACACAGCATGACGCACCTGCGAATGGCGGCCACCCAAAGGGGAAAACCTCGCCAGCCAACCCCGCAGATCACCTTGACTGTCGTGCGAACGCGTCAGAGACGGCGCCAACAAGCGCTCGTCCAACGGCGTATCGGGCCACTGCACACCTATCGGCACCCCGGGATTGATCTGTCGAACGGCATCCACAGCATCTGCCAACATAGGCGCCCTGACCAAATCGGGCTTGCTGCATATCACGAGATCCGCCAAGGCAATCTGCTGCGAGGCCTCAGGCTGCTCGGCGAGTTGAGCCTGGATATGCTTGGCGTCAGCCACGACTATCGTGCCACGATGAGCATAACGTTCGGCCAGGAAGTGTTCATGCCGCAACGTGAACAAAATCGCGGCCGGCGTAGCCAGGCCCGTGGTTTCAATCAACACGCGATGAAATCGCGGAACCTGCCGTCGCAGCGCCAGCATGAACAGATCTCGCAAGGTATTAACCAGGCCACCATTCACCGTACAGCAGATACATCCCCCTTCTATCACCGCAATGCGGCCATCCGTATGGCGCAACAAATGATGGTCAACACCAATTTCGCCAAACTCGTTGACGATCACCGCGGCGTCCGAATAAGCGCGGTCCTGAACCAGACGATTCAGGAGCGTGGTCTTGCCGCTGCCTAGAAAGCCGGTCAACACCGTCACGCCGATACGGTAATCCGCGGCACCATCGAATCGAGACTGAACAGAAGTTTGCATAACCGGCATTATGCTGCGAAAAAACGACACGTGACGCACCTGGGCGCCTCGCCTTTGGCGTGGTCGACGTACTGTCATCTAGCGTACATCCCTCCGTCACACCGCAGTCAGCATTGTCCCCAATACTCGGAAACTCTCATTGATCACTACATCAGGAGCTTCCGATGTCTGTACGCGTGCCGTTCTTCAACGCTCGTAAAGGGTTACCGCGGGTAATGCTTGCGCTAGTATTAGCAGGCTCTCTCTCTGCTTGCAGCAACAGCGATGACTCCGACGACGACGATGACGCACCGCCGTCAGCACACCAGGAAAAGGCAACGGCGAACCTGACCTTGCTCGCGACCACCGACCTGCATTTCAATGCCCGCAGCTACGACTACTTTAAGTTAGCCGAAGACCCCACCTACGGTTTTGAACGCACCGCCACGCTAATTCGCGCCGCGCGCGAAGAGTTCCCAAACACCGTACTGGTCGATAACGGCGATACCATTCAGGGTACGGCACTGGCCGACTATGAGGCCCAGGTCTCTCCCATTACCTGCAGCCAGCAATTGTCCATGTATAGAGCCATGGGCGTATTGCAATACGATGCTGGCACACTGGGTAACCACGAATTCAATTACGGCCTGCCCTTCCTGAACCAAGTGCTGGGCGGCGGCCTGAAGGTCGAAGGCGTAGATGCCGAGCTGGAATGCTCGGGCCCCGGCTTTCCGATGACGTTGGCCAACGTGGAAAGCGTGGCGAGCGGCGAAGAGCTACTGCCGCCCCATATCATCCTGGAACGTGAAATCACGGCCACCCAAGAAGACGGCGACGAAGTGACCCTGCCGATCAAGATCGGCGTGATCGGCCTGACCACACCCGGCATCATGAACTGGGACAAGCGCTACCTGGATGGCAAAGTCACTATTAACGACGGACGTGCCGCCGCGCAAGCCCAGGTCGCCGAGGCTCGCGCAGAAGGCGCCGATCTGGTTTTCGTACTGCTGCATGGCGGTATGAGTGACGCAGATTACTCCGCGGATATGGAAAACCCCGGTTTGTATATCGCACAGATCCCCGGCGTCGACGGGCTGATCATGGGGCACCAGCACAATACGTTTCCCGATCGCGGCAATAGCCCGGCCTATACCTACACCGGCGTAGACAACGTGGCAGGCACCGTACACGGCGTACCCACCGTCATGGCCAGCTCGTGGGGCAAGGGACTGGGCGTCATTGACTACTCGCTGAACTGGGACGGTAAAGCGTGGCAGATCGACACCCCCAAGACCACTGCCGAAGTGCGCACTATCCAAAGCACGGACGCCAATGGCGCGTCGCAATTCGTCGCGGCCGACTCGGTCGTGGCGGCATCGGTGCAGACACAACACGAGGCCGCCGTCGAGTACGTCAAGACGCCTATCGGTTCCTCTGACTTTCGCATGAGCACGCTGTTTGCCGATGTTGGCGATCCGGGCGCCATTCAATTGGTGAACCAGGCCCAACAGGCTTACGTGAGCGACTATGTTGCAGCCAATTTGCCGCAATATGCCAACGTGCCCGTGCTGTCGATCAGCGCACCGTTCAAGGCAGGGTTCCAGGGTGGTGGCGACTACACCGACGTGGCCTCGGGCGCACTGGCCATCTACCATGCGGCAGACCTGTACCTCTATCCCAACACCGTGTATGCCGTGAAGGTCACTGGCGCAGAACTCAAGCTTTGGCTGGAAAACGCGGCACTGCGCTTTAATCAGATCAATCCCGCCTCAACACAGGATCAGTGGCTGATCAAAGACACCAAAACAGGCCAGGTCCCGGCTGGGGAATCTGCTTTCGCTGGTTATAACTTTGATATGTTCACGACGCCGGATCTGCAGTACGAAATCGATATCACCCAACCTTCAGGGAACCGCATTAAAAACCTGACCTATCGCAACGTGCCCGTTGATGGCAAAGATTTCATCGTCGCCACCAACAATTATCGCGCCGAGAGCAGCGCTCGCTACATACTGGGCGACGGCAATGAGTTTGATATCGTCTATGCCTCGCCCGATACAAACCGCGACGTAGTGATCAACTACATCAAAGAAAACCCACAGATCACCCGCATGGCAAATGGTGCCGCCCGCAGTTGGCGCTTTACACCCGTCAATACCGCTGGCGCCGTGCTGTTCAAATCGGGCAAAGACTCGCTTAGCGTCGCGCAAGCCGCACGCCTGACGGAAATCTCGCTGGTAAGCGCTGATGACGGGTCAGGCGAAGGTCGGGCGGTCTACCGCATTGATCTATCGTCGACGAACTAAAGACGCCGCCAGACCCAGCGTCCCCATCAGAATGCCCTGCGGGTCGAGCGGCTGCTCGGCCCGCAGAAGCAGGCTGAGACGCTCGGCGGTGTACAAACTCGTTGACCTGGGCCTACAATCGGCGTTATGCACAGTCGTCAGCCCTATTCACGCACCCCGCTGCGTGTAATGTCCACCACACGGTGGGCCATCTGGCGTGCGCCACGATCTCGGTCCACAAACGCCGGCCCGGCTGCGGCTTTCGCCGCACTTGACTAAGCCCGGCGACCCCCCACTTTTTTTCTTGCGCAACGCCTAGGTCGTCGGGCCCCTCCCGCGCGAATCGGTGTCCGCTCGCCTTTCTCGGGCCCGGCACACCCACATGGCCCGCCTCACATCGAGCGGGCCGACCCAGGACTCGCATGGACATCACCAAGGATTTCATCAAACTCAAACAGCCCTGCGCGGATGGCTTTCGCTGGTATCTGCGGCACGCGCCGCCGCACGGCACCTATCAGCAACTACTCGACGCGCTCGTCGCGGATGGCCGCAGCAAAGACGCGCACTGGCTCTTGGATCAATTCGGCCCGACAGATGCCGTACTGGAACTCGATCACCTGGACGCACAAGATTTTGTCTTTGCCGGCGCGGTGACCGTACGCGGCACCCTGGAAGTCACTGGCACGCTACGCACCGGACGCGGCATTCGCGTAGGGGGCGGGATGCGTGTGGACGGCCACCTGCAAGCGGGAGACGACGTGCACTGCGGTGGCGCATTGCTGTGCGGCGACGCGCTGCACGTCAATGGCCGCGTACACGCGGCATGGAACGTTCTCGTGCAAGGGGAGACCGAGTGCGAAGACATCCGCGCCGGCTGGGACTTCATCTCTGTTGGCCCGGCACGAGTACGTGGCGCAGTGCAAGTGGGCCAGCAATTGCAAGTCACCTCGCTACATTGCGACAAAGGGATTCGCGTGGGCGGAGACGTCATCAGCGATGCAGACCTGATGACGCGCCAAGGCATAGAGTGTGGCGGTGCAATCACCTGCGGCGGACACCTCTATGCGGGCTGGGGCATCAAGGCGCTGGAACAGATCACGGCCGCTGGCACCATCAGCGCGGGGGAAAGCCTATATACCGAAGGCGAGGTTTGCGCAGGTGACGGCTACGGCGTTTACGCAGGCCTGCAAGTGCCCGAACATGCATGGGAAAGCAGCGCGAGAGTCCACGCGTGCCGCCGTCCCGAGAGCTTGCGCAGCGGCCACTGGGCCCACGCATCCTTTGACAACCAAGAAAGCACGGCGTCGTGAACGCGAAGGATCAGAGCGCCAGCTCCCCGCTGGCCTCAGGCTGAAACAACAGCGACTCGATATGCAGTGTCGAGGTTGTGCCGCCCACATCCGCCCAGGACACGGTCTCACCCACACGACGCCCTAATAGTTGCCCACCAACCAAAGAGAGCACGGACAAGAATCCCTTGGCGGCGTCAGCCTCGCCCGGATAGCAAATGGTGATCTGACGAACGTCGCCGTCCTGGTCGCGCACGCTCAGCCGGGAATTCACCGTCACGACGTCGCCGGGAATATCACTGGGCATCAAAAAATCGCCCTCATCGAAACCCTCTAACAGCGTGTGGGGCAAGCCATCGTGCGCAGAAAAGCGCGCGGCAAGACGCTCGATGCGAACACGATCGAGTTCGGAAAAAATGCGGTCGGTATTGAGTGCAGCGGACATACGGGACTCCTGGCAGATAGAAAAAGAAATCGGTGTATCTGACTTGGCCCGGCAGCAAACTCCCGAGGAAGGAGCCTTAGATTGTCGCCGGGCTTAGGAGTCTGAGCCGGCGTCGTGAACCGTATTGAACGGGCGCGCGCCAACCACGCGCCGAAAACCGGCGCAACAGGTGCCAACGATAGCGAAGGGGAATCGACTAGCCGCGTTCATATCAGGATGGTACCCCATTGGCGGAGTGAAATACCGCAGGAGGGCGTTAGAAATCGAGATCTAGCCAGAAAGGCGAGACAAAAGCGAAAAACCGCCGGCTAAGGCGGTTTATCTTTTTGATTTCTTTAGTTTTTTGGCTCCCCGAGCAGGGCTCGAACCTGCGACCTGCGGATTAACAGTCCGTCGCTCTACCGACTGAGCTATCGGGGATCAACTACAGAAATGAGATTATGAACTAGTTATTTGAAGTATGCAAGTCGCCCCAAAACGCCCTATCCTGTTTTCTTGACGACGATGAATTTGAATCTGAACAAAAAATTTTGGGGCATGCCATCTGCACCAGACAAAAATCTCTGATATGATTTCGGTCTTTGGTGCTGCGCCATGGGCGCAATACTGGCAAAGGCACAACGCTGATGCACGCCGGCATAGCTCAGTTGGTAGAGCAGCGCATTCGTAATGCGAAGGTCGGGGGTTCGACTCCTCTTGCCGGCACCAGATTCCAAACAAAAAGGCCATCCCTCGGGATGGCCTTTTTGTTGTTGCGGGCGTGCTGCGCAGCAGCCCTATTCTGCGTCGGGCTGCTTTTCTGGCACAGCGAGATCGAAGGCCTGGATTTCGCGGCAGGCTGCATCGATACGCACCACTGTGGGCATGGCGGAAAGATCACAATCCAGACGGCGAGCGTTGAACACCTGAGGCACCAGGCACAAATCAGCCAGACTCGGCGTATCTCCGTGGCAAAACTTGCCAGTGGCCGACGAGCCGGCCAACATCGATTCGACAGCGCCCATACCTAACGTGACCCAATGCCGATACCAAGCGTTTCTTGCATCATCGCTGGCCTGCAGTTCGTGTTTCAGGTACTTGAGCACCCGCAGGTTATTCAGGGGATGCGTATCGCAGGAGATGATTTGCGCGATGCTGCGCACGCGCGCTCGGCCGGCCGGATCTGCAGGCAATAGCGCAGGCTGCGGATGGGTTTCGTCCAGGTACTCGATGATCGCCATGGACTGACCAATCGACACGTCGCCATCAACGAGCGTCGGGACCAGCGCGGAGGGGTTGAGATCACGGTACGAATCGGACAGATGTTCGCCACCGTTTTTCAGCAAATGCACACCCAGGTATTCGTAAGACAGGCCTTTCAGATTGAGCGCAATGCGCACACGATAGGCGGCCGAACTGCGAAAATAGCTGTACAACTGCATGAGATCTCCTGGCAAGTAAAAAGACTATTCCGCCGCGGTTGCGTCGGACGCTGGCGCGGCCTTGCGTGACAAGCCCTTGGGCAACGGAAAGGCGACGTTTTCTTCCAGGCCCGGCATCGTGCGTACCGATACCGCACCCAGCTCTTTCAAGCGCTGGATCACCTGCTGCACCAACACCTCGGGCGCCGAGGCTCCCGCCGAAATACCGATACGCTGGCGACCTACCAGCCACGCAGGATCGATAGATGCCGCTCCGTCGACGAGATAAGCGTCAATGCCGATGCGTTCGGCGACCTCGCGTAGGCGATTGGAGTTGGAGCTGTTAGGGCTGCCCACGACCAGCATCAAGTCACAGTTGGGAGCCAATACCTTGATGGCGTCCTGACGGTTTTGGGTGGCGTAGCAGATGTCGCTTTTCTTGGGCTCGACGATATCCGGAAAACGCGCGCGCAATGCCGAGGACACAGCGGCGGCATCGTCGACCGACAAAGTCGTCTGCGTCACAAAAGCAAGATTGGAGGGATTCGTCACCTGCAGATTGGCGACATCGTCAGCGGTCTCGACCAGGTACATGCCCCCCTGAGCCTGCCCCAACGTACCCTCGACCTCGGGGTGGCCCTTGTGGCCGATCATGATGATTTCCCGACCGGCTGCGCGCATACGAGAGACCTCGATGTGCACTTTGGTCACCAGCGGGCAGGTTGCATCGAACACCTGCAACCCCCGGGTCTCGGCCTCTCGGCGCACGGCCTTGGACACCCCATGCGCGGAAAACACCACAATCGCGCCGGCTGGCGCCTGATCGAGCTCATCAATAAAGATGGCGCCCTTTTCGCGTAGATCCTGGACGACATAACGATTGTGCACGATCTCGTGGCGCACATAGATAGGCGCGCCATGCAACTCAAGCGCGCGCTCGACAATATCAATAGCCCGATCGACGCCCGCACAGAAGCCACGCGGCTGAGCCAGCACGACCTCGGCGTTAGTGCCGGTAACCGGAGACGTCATCACATCACCCCTAAAATTTCGACCTCGACCCGCAATGCCGTGCCCGCCAAGGGATGATTGAAGTCGAACAATGCCCAGTCGGGCTCAAGCTGCTTGAGCACGCCCGAATAGCGCCCGCCGTTGGGCGCGGCGAACTCGACGAGGTCACCGGGCTCGAAGGTGGCGTCGGCGCCAGCGTGCTCCGTCAACATGGCGCGCGTGATTTTTTGAATCAAATCGGGATTGCGATCGCCGTAGGCCTGGGCGGGCTCCAGCGTAACGCTAAAGCGCTCGCCCTCGGCGTGACCCAGCAAGGCGGCCTCAAGACCCGGCGCCCATTGGCCACCGCCCATCTGCAGCGTCGCCGGGCGACCGTCAAAAGTGTCGGTAAATACCGACCCCTCCGCAGGCCCGGAAGCCAGCACGATGCGATAGTGCAGCGTGAGATAGGAATCGGGGCGGACGAGAAGGGTCGCCTGATCGGCGGAGGTGGCGCTCAAAATGGTTCACCAAGAAATAGTAACGATAAGACCTGATTTTAGAACGTCTTGGCTGAATCGGCAGACACAGGGTGCTACAAGACGCTGGCGTACTTCTGCGACTGGATAAAAACGATCACTCACACGCCTCTCATTTGCTCCTCTGGCATTCTGATCATCTGTCGACTTTTTCCTGGTGCCGCCAACGACATCGGCCCAAAGGTCGGAGCTTGAAAGGAGCAATTCAATGAGCTTGCCCCACGACCTGCCAGAACACGAACGCCCCCGTGAGCGCCTGCTGCGCCACGGGGCCGGCGCATTACGCGACGCCGAACTACTGGCGCTGGCGCTACGTACTGGCACGCGTAGCAGTACCGCCATCGACATGGGGAGTCAGCTGATGCGGCACTATGGCGGATTGCGCGGCCTGTTTGCCGCCTCCCCTCAGGAACTGATGTCCCTGCCCGGGCTGGGCGCCGCCAAGGCCGGTTCGTTGGCCGCTGTCCTGGAGCTGGCACGGCGCGTGGCCGAGGAGCGACTTGCTCACAAACACGTGTTGTCCCAACCCGCCAGCGTCAAGCAGTATTTTCAGACGGCGCTCATGCACCGCACGATCGAACACTGCCTGGCCCTGTACCTGGACAATCAGCTCAACCTGATTGCCACCGGTGAGCTGGCCCGCGGCACCCTGACCCAGGCATCGGTCTACCCACGCGAGGTGGTACGCGAAGCCCTGCGACACCACGCGGCCGCCATAATCCTGGCGCACAACCATCCGTCGGGTGTCGCACGACCGAGCGAATCGGACCACAAATTCAACCAGCACCTCAAACAAGCCCTGGCATTGGTGGACATCCGATTAGTCGATCACCTGATCATTGCCGGCAATGATGTTGTGTCCATGGCGGAGCTTGGCCTGTTGTAGTTGTCCCTATTGCTATTGACGGTCGCCCTGACTATCCTGAACCCAGACCTGTACGCCCCCCCTGGCCATACGGGCTTTTCACCTGTAACGCTCTCCCCACTCTCCATTCATGAAGCGTATTTGGGATATTTCTCCGCCGGTATCGGCCCGCTCGCCCGTATTCCCGGGCGATACGCCGTATCGCCAGCAATGGAAATGGACACTGACGCCGGATTGCCCGGTGAATGTCAGCGAAATCACCCTGTCACCCCACATCGGCGCCCACGCCGATGCACCACTGCACTACGGCAATGACGAGCCCTCCATCGGCCAGGTGCCGCTAGCGCCCTTCTTAGGCCCTTGCCGGGTCATCCATGCACTGGATTGCGGGCCCCTGATCCTGCCCGAACACCTGGAACACGCAACCACCGACCTCCCCCCGCGTGTCTTGGTACGCACGGCCCGCCACGCGGCGTTGGACTGGTGGACGGACGACTTTGCGGCCTATGCGCCACACACCATTGAATGGCTGGCCAATCACGGCGTCATGCTGATCGGTCTGGATACTCCCAGCATCGACCCGGCATCCAGCAAGACCCTGGACAGCCATCACGTCATCCTGCGGCGCGATATCCGCGTATTGGAAAACCTGCTGCTCGATGAGGTGACCGAAGGCGATTACGAGCTCATCGCCCTGCCGCTGGCACTGATCCAGGCCGATGCCAGCCCGGTGCGCGCCATTTTGCGCGAACTGGGCTGATCCTCTCCTGAGGTTGCCCCTCTCTTTCGCGGCAATCCTATTGTCTGGCAAGACCATCTATCTATGAACGCTTCCGAAACTCCCGAGCACATCGTTCACCAGGAAAAAGCCCAACTCGATTTTTCCAGGGACATGTCCTATAGCGACTATCTGCATCTGGACGAGCTCCTGGGCGCTCAGCATCCGTTGTCCCCCGAGCACAACGAGATGTTGTTTATCGTGCAACATCAAACGAGCGAACTATGGATGAAGCTCATGCTGCACGAGCTACAGGCCGCGATCGCCCACGTCGCGCAGGACAAATTACCGCCGGCCTTCAAGATGCTTGCCCGGGTCAGCAAAATCCTGGAGCAGTTAGTCCACGCCTGGGACGTACTTGCCACCATGACTCCCCCGGAATACTCGGCATTGCGTCCGTATCTGGCACGCTCGAGTGGTTTTCAAAGCTATCAGTACCGGCAAATCGAATTTTTCCTCGGAAACAAGAATGCCGCGATGCTCAAGCCGCATACACACCGGCCCGATCTGCTGGCGCTGGTCGAGGCGGCTTATCGTGCCCCGTCGCTTTACGATGAGTCGCTGCGTTTGTTGGCGCGCAACGGACTGACGATCCCCACCAGCCACCTGCAACGCGACTGGACCCAGCCCTACCAGGCCGACCCCGTCGTCGAGGCCGCGTGGCTGACTGTTTATCGCGAGCCCGACCAGTACTGGGACCTGTATCAACTCGGCGAAAAGCTCACCGACCTGGAAGACGCTTTCCGGCAGTGGCGTTTTCGACACGTAACGACTGTCGAGCGCGTGATCGGCTTTAAGCGCGGCACGGGCGGTACCTCTGGCGTGGGTTTTTTGCGGAAAATGCTGGATGTGGTGCTATTTCCGGAGATCTGGACACTACGCACAAGCCTCTGAATCCGCGCAAATCACCGAAATTAGTGTTAGAATACACAGTTGCTTCCTGGATACGTGGCCTTCGGATGCTGACTCTGCCGGACGACTTGTCAATAACTTGTCGCTCAGGCTGGGTGAGAGACCCTGCTAGGCTGGCGACCCGCTAACCCCCGGCCAGACCGGAAGAACCGGAATTAATCATGAAAGAAAGCATCCACCCCGAATACCGCGAAGTGGTGTTCCTGGACCAGCAAACGGGCAACAAGTTTATCTCCCGTTCCACGCTGCACTCCCGCGAAACCATCGAAATCGACGGCACGAGCTACCCGCTCTTCAAGTGCGACGTTACGTCCGAGTCCCACCCCTTTTACACGGGTGCACAAACCCGTCTCGTCGAAACCGGCCGCGTTGAAAAATTCCGCGCCCGCTTCGCCCGTACGGCTGGCACGGTCAAGTCCGCGTCGTAAACTGGCGTCTCCCAAGATGCTCAAAAAAGCAGCCTTCGGGCTGCTTTTTTTTCCATATTGATCCAATCGATCCCCTTTTCAGGGCCACAGGCCCGGACTGCTCAGTTACATTAGCTCCGTGTCTCCGATAACGCACTCTACTCCGGCCCGACTGACCGCCTCGGCCACGACCAAACTCCCCCGGCTCGTGCTGTTGGGGCTGGCGGTGGCCTACATCCTGGCCGGCCTGTTCATGCGCGATCCCTGGAAGACGGATGACGCGGTCGGCCTGGCCACGATGATCACCGCACTGCGCGAAGGGGGGGCCTCGTGGCTCTGGCCCCAGGTCGGCCAACTGGCCTATGCCGAAGAAGGCCCCCTGATCACCTGGGCGGGGGCCATCAGCATGTATCTGTTTGGCCCATGGCTCGGCGACATCACGGCCGGCAGGCTACCGAACTTGCTCTGGTTCACCATCGCGACCAGCAGCGTTTGGTACGGCACCTATTTGGTCGGCCGTCGTACCGAGGCGCAACCCCTGGCCCTGCCCTTTGGCGGTGAGCCTGCGGCACGCGATTATGGCCGGATGCTGGCCGATGCAGCCCTGCTCTTGCTGCTGGCGACGGTAGGTATCCTGCAACGCACGCATGAAACGTCGGTGGTGCCCGCCAATATGGCTTGGCAGGCACTGTCGTTTTATGGCATGGCACGTATGCTGGATCGCCCTGCCTCTGGCGCCGTCACCCTGGGCTTTGCCCTGGCGGCCAGTTTTCTCACCAGGGGCTGGGTCGGCGCACTGCCCGTCATGTTGGGTGCCCTGGTAGCGTTTTATCCGCGCAGCGCACTCTGGCCACAGCGCCGATGGCTGAGCTTGGCCATTGGCGTCTCGGTGGCGTTGATTCTGGCCTGGTGGATCCCGGCCTCACAGGGCAGCGACTACTGGATCAGCAACTGGAAAACCTGGAATATCAACTCGTTTTCGTGGCCCGACCTGTCAGCCGTCGGCCGCACGCTGCGCGATTTGCCCTGGTACTTGTGGCCCACCTGGCCGCTGGCGCTACTGGCAGTTTGGCGTTGGCGCGGGTGGCTCTATGCGCCCCATATCTGGCTGGCGTTGGCGCTTGCGGCATTTGCTGCCGTCGAGCTGATTTTCCTCGCAGCACCCACCGACGCGGAATTCATCATGCTGGCCGTGCCGTGCGCCATCTTGGGAGCGTTCTCATTGCCCACCCTGCGTCGCGGCGTCGTCAACACGCTCGACTGGTTCGCAGTGATGTGCTTTTCACTCACCGTGGCGACCTCGTGGCTGGGTTGGATTGCCCTGCATTTCGGTTGGCCGGCGCAAATTTCTCGCAATATTGCTCGCCAGACGGCCGGCTACGAACCTGTGATTTCGTGGGTCGCGTTCTCCATCGCACTGGCCGTGACCGTCGCCTGGGCCCTGCTGGTTCTGTGGCGCCTGCGCTCGCACCCCGCCGTGCTGTGGCGTGGCACGGTACTGTCCGCGGGTGGACTGACCGCTACCTGGATTTTGCTGGTCCTGCTATGGCAACCGGCCGTGGACTATGCGCGCAGTTATCGCGACATGTCGTCCGAGCTCCGCACCGTCCTGGAGCAGCACCGTAAACCCGGCGAATGTGTCCGCGGCCTCAGTGTCGGTAGTGGCCAACGCGCCTCGTTGCTGATTTTCGACAATCTCACCCTGAGCTACGACTCGAAGTGCCCCCTGGTGCTGCAGCAAACCTCGCGCGAACGCCTGAAGGACGGCAATGCCGCCTACAGTGATGGCGCCACCGAACTGTGGCGTGGGGGACGTCGCGCCGACCGTCACGAGATATTCCGTCTGCTGCGCGTTAACCATTCACAATGATCGCTGCTACTTCAACCGCTGGCGGCCTGCGTGCCGCCATGTTGCGTATTACCCGACAGGCCTGGCCCGTCCTGGTCAGTCAATGGGCGGGCATCGCCTTTGGCGTGCTGGACACGGCAATGACCGGCCATGCCAGCGCGGCCGATCTGGCGGCGATGTCATTGTCGATCTCGGTGTATATCACTGTCTTCGTCGGCTTGATGGGCGTCGTGCACGCCTTGATCCCCATTCAGGCACAGCATTTCGGCGCGGGCCGTTACGCCGAGGTAGGCCGTAGCTGGGGTCAAGGGGTATGGCTGGCACTGGGCCTGGCTTTCGTGGGCTGCACGTTGATGATGTTCCCGGATACCTGGTTGTCGTTGTCCGGCGACGTCGCCCCCGAGGTTCGCGAGCGCGTCACGAATTACTTGCGCGCCCTGGCACTCGCCCTGCCGGCAGCACTGATCTTTCGGACCATCTATGCCTTGGGCACGGCCGTGTCGCGCCCCAAAGTCGTCATGGTGATCAACCTGTCGGCCGTCGGCATAAAAGCCTTACTCAACTGGATACTGATCTATGGCCATTTTGGCCTGCCAGCCATGGGCGCCACCGGCGCGGGCCTGGCGACGGCGATCGTGTCCTGGTTAAGCCTGCTGGTCGGCCTATGGGTCATCACGCACGATCGCTACTTTCGCCGTTTTTCGCTTACGCTGGGACGCCCTTCATGGTCGGCGCAGAAAGAGTTGCTGCGTCTGGGGTTGCCAATGGGCGGCTCGTATCTGGTCGAAGTCTCGGCCTTTACCTTTATGGCCTTGTTGGTCGCGCGCGAGGGCACGTATGTCAGCGGCGGCCATCAGATCATGTCCAACCTGGCCGCCCTGTGCTACATGATGCCCATGGCCTTGGGGGTGGCCACCGCCGCCGTGACGGCGCAAGCAATCGGGGCGGGAGACTTGGCTCTCGCCCGACGCAGTGGCCTGGCCGGCATGGCACTAGGACTGCTGGGCGCACTACTGACCTCGACCGTGCTGTTGGCGGGGCGGCCACTGATTTTGGCGGCCTATACGGATGATGCGAATGTGGCAGCCGTCGCCGGCACCTTGCTGACGCTTATTCCGCTCTTTCACTTGTGCGACTCGATGCAGTGCGTCAATTCGTATGTGTTGCGCGCCTACAAAGTCGCGATCGTGCCGCTATTGTTGCAAGTGATCGCGCTGGCCGGTGTCGGCCTGCTAGGGGGATGGTGGTTGGGATTCGGGCCGGGACGTGGTGGATTGGACTGGCTACGTACCCTGCTGCTGCCCGGCTCTCCGACTGGCGCCGGCACGATGTGGCTGATGGCCATGATCGGCCTGGCGCTGTCAGCGACTCTGCTTCATGTTTGGTATTGGAAAATCGTACGCAGCTATCGCGTCGTTTCTGTGCCTGGCGCGGCCTGAGACACGCTCGTGGTGGCACCCTCTTCTTGGGTGGTGCGCGCCGCGTCTGCAACACGCTCTGATCTATCTCGGTCGCGCGTCAGCGTGTGAGAGTCTGGCTCGCCCTCGAGATTTTTCTGGCCCGCATAGACCGGACCGGCAACCAACCCAAGGCACAGGGCGGATTGAAACAAAAAATTGGCGATACGAGTGGGTGTCGTCATACAGGTACTCCTAAAACAAACCGAGCCGACAGCTCGATGTTCGTTAGAGGCGCCAAGAAGCCGTTAGTTCATTGTAAAAAAAAATCAACCCTCGAAGATCAACAGCGCAACGGTCAGAAACAGCATCGCCGCAAAGCAACTGCGCAGTTTGCGCTCGGGCAAACGATAGGCCACCCGCACACCCACGGGTACAAACAGCAAACTGCCTGCGGCGAGCGGCACACCCAGCCACCAGTTGGCTTGGCCTGCCCACGTGTAGGTAATCAGGGCGATCGTAGAGCCCGGGATAATCATCGACAGCGCCAACGCTTGTGCGGAGGTCTGGGATAGACGAAATACGCTCGTCAGGATAGGCACGGCCAGCACTACGCCGCCCACGCCAAAAAACCCGCCCAAGGTGCCGCAAACCACCCCCAGCATCACCGCCCACCCGGACGTCAACACGGGAGCCGGACGGCCCTCCGGGCTTGCGCCTACCGTGACGGCACCCGGCCGTTTGATGATTCGATAGACGTAGAACGTGGCGACAAAAAATAGAAAAATCGCAAAGCTGATCCGCAGGGTACTGGATGGAATGCCCAGCGCCAGTTGAGCGCCAACCCACGTGAATAGCACAGCGCCCACCGCCCCCGCCCCCGCGACCCGACGATCGATACGAACATTCTGGTTGTATTTGCGTACAGCCATCACGATGGTGGGTAACACCATGATCAGCGCGGTCCCTTGGGCGAGTTGCTGAGTCATGTCCATCAGCAATACCAGCGCCGGGATAGCAACCATGCCGCCGCCGATGCCCAATACACCGCCCAAAAACCCAATCAACCCGCCGCATATGAGGCAGATGCCCACTATCCATAGGCTCATGCCCTGATCCTCGTCATGACTATCATCGATGCTGGATGGAAAAAGTGGATGGATTATTCGTTCAGCGTAGCTTGTCCAGCGCGGCATCCAGACGATCGACTGCCCAGACCTCGAGTCCCTCGATGGGCTGGCGCGGCGCATTCGCCTTGGGGATCAACGCCACACTGAAGCCCAATTTGGCCGCTTCGCGTAGCCGCTCCTGCCCACGCGGCGCCGGACGGATTTCACCGGCCAGACCAACCTCTCCGAATGCAATCATGCCGGGTGGCAAGGGTCGGTCGCGCAGCGACGACATGATGGCCAACAACACCGGCAAATCGGCAGCCGGCTCGGTAATGCGCACCCCGCCCACCGCATTGACGAATACATCCTGGTCAAACGTCGAGACGCCCGCGTGGCGATGCAGCACCGCGAGCAACATCGCCAGGCGATTACCTTCCAGCCCGACCGTCAGACGCTTGGGATTCGGTGCATGAGAACTATCGACCAGGGCCTGGATTTCGACAAGCAAAGGACGAGTCCCCTCTTGGGTAGCCATCACGCAAGAGCCCGAGACCTGCTGCTCGTGCTGGGATAAAAACAGGGCGGAAGGATTGGCAACGCCGCGCAGGCCGCGGTCCGTCATGGCAAACACGCCCAACTCGTTGACCGCGCCAAACCGGTTTTTGAACGCCCGAACCAAACGGAACGATGAATGCGTGTCGCCCTCGAAATACAGCACGGTATCGACAATGTGCTCCAGCACGCGTGGCCCGGCCAGGGAGCCGTCTTTGGTGACGTGGCCGATCATGACGATGGCAATGCCCGTTTGCTTGGCCAGGCGCGTTAACTGGGCCGCGCATTCACGGACCTGCGACACTGAACCCGGCGCGGCGGTCAGTTCGCTGCTATATAGCGTCTGAATCGAATCAATGACGGCTACCGTGGGTTTTTGATCGGACACAGCCGCCTGAATGGACTCTAGCCGAATCTCGGCCAAGAGGTTCACATTGCCGGTCTGCAAGCCCAGACGGCGGGCACGCAGCGCCACTTGTTCGGCGGACTCCTCGCCGGTGACATAGAGCACACTCGTCTGCGTCGACAAGCTGGCCAAGGCCTGCAGCAGCAAGGTTGACTTGCCGATGCCGGGATCCCCCCCGATCAATACCACCGCGCCAGCGACCAGGCCGCCGCCTAGAACGCGATCAAACTCATCCAGACCAGTGGGTTGGCGCGGGGTCTCGCGGGCCTCGATATCCGCCAGGCTACGCACAGGGCTGGCCGAGGCGAGCGGCGCATAGCGATGCGTGGCCGCCGCCGGACCCGAGGCCTCAACGGTTTCTTCGAGGGTATTCCAGGCAGAGCAATGCGGGCATTTTCCCTGCCATTTGGGGCTGGTGCCGCCACATTCGGCACAGACGTATACGGTTCGAGGCTTGGCCATGACGTCAGTTTACCCGGCAACTCCGCGTCATTCGTCAGGTCGCCGCGCAATATCGCCACGGATACGTTTGATTTCGCCGCGAAGCGCGAGCGATCTGGCGACGCAGGGCCTCAGCGTCCCGCCAGACTGCCGCCGCCATCCACCCCCAGAACTTGACCGGTAATAAACCCGGCATCGTCCGACAGCAAGAAGGCGATGGCTGCCGCAACCTCGGCGGGGGTACCCAGTCGCTTCATCGGAATGGACGCCAATGCCCGACGCTCCCCCTCGCTACCCGCAGGTTGCGCGACGCGAAACAACTCCGTCTCGACGGGGCCGGGCGCTACCGCGTTGACGGTCACCCCGTACTCGGCCAGCTCGAGGGCCCACGTACGCGTGCATCCGATCAGCGCGCTTTTGGCGGCGGAATAACTGGTACGATCCAGCGCGCCATGGATGGACCGGCTCGTCACGTTGACGATACGCCCCGTACGACGGACCTTCATCGAGTCGACAAACGCCTGTGTCACCTGCACTGCCACGCGCACATTCAGATCCATCACGTTGTACAGCGAGGCCAGATCCACGCCACCCAGCGGTTGGGGCAAAACGACACCCACATTGTTGACGATGGCGTCGACCGGGAATTTTTCGCGAATCTCGCGCAAGACCTCTTCGGTGCGCCCCGCATCCGCCAGGTCACAGCCATACAAATAACCAGGGAAATCGATGTGATCGGTATTGCGAGCGATACCCACGACATGACATCCCTGATCAGCCAACCGTTGCGTCAGCGCCCAGCCGATGCCTTTGGTGGCACCGGTTATCAGCACGCATTTATCCTTCATGGAATCCTCGCTAAATGAATAATCAGGGTATACGCTTGACAGGAACGCGTGGCGCTACCGCACACAATAATTCGTACCCGATGGTGCCGGCGGCCTGCGCCACCTCGTCGACTGCCGGGCCATCCTGCCCCCACAGCGATACCGCGGTACCGACGCCAACGGCCGGGACGTTGCTGAGATCGGCCACCAGCATGTCCATGGACACGCGCCCCAGGAGGCGCGTACGCACGCCGCCCACGACGATCGGCGTGCCTGTCCCGGCATGGCGGGGATAGCCGTCGGCATAGCCGCAGGCCACGACACCGATACGCATCGGATGCTCGGCGCGAAACGTCGCGCCGTAGCCGACCTCGTCGCCCGCGGACAGGTCCTGTATACCAATGATTTCTGAGCGCAACGACATGGCGGGCTGTAAATCCAGCGCGGCCGCGCTCGTGTCATCGAACGGCGACGCGCCATAGAGACAAACGCCGGGGCGCACCCAGTGCGCTTCGTCGTCCTGCCCCACCGCGATCTCGGGATAACGCAATGTTGCTGCCGAGTTGCAAACGCTGATGGGGCCATTGGCCAATTCGTCAGTAATGGACCGAAAGACCTGCAAAGGGCCGGAGACACCTTGCGGGCCATCGGCACACGAAAAATGCATCATTTTGCCGATACTGCCCACCACCCCTTGTTCGCGCAGTTGCATGGCACGCCCGTGCGCGCTGCCGTAGGCGCCAGGCGAAAACCCGAGACGATTCATGCCGCTATTCAGTTTAAGCATGATATCGACCCGACGCGACAAGCGCGCCTGCGACAGCATGTCCAGTTGCTCTCGTGTATGAACCGTCACGGTGAGATGATAGCGATCGACCAACTCGAGATCGACCGGCTGGAAAAACCCCTCGAGCAGCAAAATCGGTCCACCCCACCCGGCCTCACGACAGCGCACGGCCTCGTCAAGATCCAGCATCGCCAGCCCTTGCGCGGCCGAAAATCCGGCCACCGCGGTCTCGATACCATGACCATAACCATTGGCCTTGATCACCGCCCATATGGACGGCGCAGTGCCCGCTGCCGCCTGTGCGGCTTGGTCGAGACGACGTCGCACAACAGCCAGATTGTGACTGAGTGCGGAAACGGAAATAGAGGCGTGTATCGGGCGTGGCATAGGTGAATTCCTGTGGCGCCTAGTCTAACTGATCTCACTGCCCCGATGCATCCGGGATGGGCAGGATGCGCGTAAGCCGATGGGAAATGCAATGCCCGACTAAAATGGCAATCTATGGCTGTCGATCACTATGAAAACTTCCCGGTTGCGTCACTGCTGCTGCCTCGTCGTCTGCGCGAGCCAGTGACAAACATTTACCGGTACGCGCGGGCCGCTGACGATATCGCCGACGAAGGCGACGCCAGCGATGGGCAGCGCCTGTCCAGGCTGGCCGAGTTTCGTGCCGAACTGCATCGCATCGGCGCCGAGCCGGGTGGCGCACCGACGGCGTCACCCACGCTCGCCCCTGTTTTTGCTCCGTTGGCGCGGACGATCGCGCAACACCAACTGCCCATCACGCCGTTTCTCGATCTGCTGTCAGCCTTTGAACAGGACGTGACCGTCAAGCGCTATGAGGATTACGCGGCGTTGCTGGACTATTGCACCCGCTCCGCCAATCCCGTCGGACGGCTGATGCTGCACTTGTATGATGCCGCAACGCCGGACAATCTGGTGCGGGCCGATGAGATTTGCACGGGGCTGCAATTGGTCAACTTCTGGCAAGATGTGCGGGTAGACTGGCGCAAGCAACGCATTTATCTGCCGCGCGAAGACCTGCTTCGATATGGCGTCAGCGACGAGGACCTCGCCGCCTGCCGGTTGACGCCCGCGTGGCGCAACCTGATGGCCTTTCAAATGGCGCGAACGCGAGCACTGCTACACTCAGGCGCTCCGCTGGCCCGTCGCCTGCCTGGCCGTATCGGCCTGGAGCTGCGTCTGGTCGTGCAAGGCGGATTGCGCATTCTCGAGCGAATCGAACGCTGCGGCTATGACGTATTCATGAATCGGCCCGAACTGGGCCCGAAAGACTGGGCCGTCATGCTGTGGCGCTGCCGATAGGTCCGCCCGGCTCGTGCTGACAAACTGATGGGATACTCACCAAACCTATGACGCCTGACGAGTACTGCCAGGAAAAGGCCGCCAAAAGCGGTTCGAGCTTTTACTATTCGTTCCTGTTCCTGCCGCCCGAACGACGCCGTGCCATCACGGCACTGTATGCGTTTTGCCGCGAGGTGGATGACGTGGTCGACGAATGCTCCGACGCGTCGGTCGCCCGAATCAAACTGGCGTGGTGGCGCACGCAAGTCGATCAATTATTCGCGGGACAGGCCGAGCACCCGGTCGCCCAAGCGTTGCTGCCCCATTTGGCATCCTGTGACATCACGCGCGAACGGATGCTGGCCGTGATCGACGGCATGGAAATGGATCTGGACCAGACCCGCTATCTGGACTGGCCCGGCCTGCGCAAATACTGCTGGCATGCCGCCGGTGTCGTGGGCGAACTCTCCGCGGGCGTCTTTGGGTATACCGATCCCCGCACGATGGAGTACGCCGGCAAGCTGGGACTGGCATTTCAACTCACCAATATCATCCGTGACGTCGGCGACGACGCCCGACGCGGTCGCATCTATATCCCCGTTAACGAATTGCAGCAATTCGACGTCAAAGCGGCAGAGATCCTGAACGGGGCCTATTCGGACCGCTTCACCGCGCTGATGAAATTTCAGACCGAGCGCGCCCGGCAACTCTACCAGGAAGCCGCTCAGAGCCTGCCCGAGGCGGACCGCCGTGCACAGCGGCCTGGCCTGATGATGGCAGCGATCTATCACGCGCTGCTCGACGAAATCGAACGGGATAACTGGCAGGTACTCCATCAGCGGATTTCGCTGACCCCGTTGCGTAAATTTTGGCTCGCCTGGAAGACCTGGGTCAGCGGTGGTCGCGGTCTGGTGCGCCGCTTGGCGAAACGATGAAGGTCGCGGTTATCGGTGCCGGCTGGGCGGGCCTGGCGGCTTGTGCCGTCTTGAGAGATGCAGACGCAAATGTCACGGTGTTCGAGGCGGGCCGTACCCCGGGTGGACGTGCACGACGTGTCGTGCATCCGGACTTTGGTGGCCAGTTAGACAACGGCCAACATATTCTGCTGGGAGCCTACGACCAGACGCTGGCGCTCATGCGCCGGCTGGGTCGTAACCCTGACATGCTGCTCATGCGCCGATCATTACGGTTAGCGAGCCTGGACGGGCAGTTTCGCCTCACGGCGCCGGCGTTACCCGCCCCCCTCCATGCCGCGGCGGCGCTACTCGGAGCGCGCGGTCTGTCTTGGCGCAGTCGTATTGCCGCATTGCGCTTCATGCATGGTCTAAAAAAAATGGCCTGGCATCCGCCACGCCATTGGACCGTCGCTCAGTTACTGACACACTTCCAGCAACCCGACGCGCTCGTCGCATCGATTTGGGAACCCCTCTGCCTCGCAGCCCTGAACACCCCGCCCGCCGAGGCCAGCGCTACCCTGTACGCCCGCATTCTGCAAGACAGCCTGACCGGTCACCGCCACAACAGTGATCTGTTGCTGCCCTGTGTGGATCTGTCCGCACTCTGGCCGGATGCCGTAGCGCTGCGCGCCACGATGCGCTATGGCGCGACGGTGCGACAACTGATGCCGCTGGCAAACGGTATTGACGTCAACCGCGAACGTTTTGATGCTGCGGTACTCGCGGTGCCGCCCGCGGTCGCCGCGCGCCTGCTCGAAGACGCCCTGCTGCAGGCCCAATGCCCCGGGCTCCTGAATGCGCTGCAGGCGTTTGATTATTTGCCTATCGCCACCCTGAACCTGCGACTGGCGTCACCCTGGCCGCTGCCGGAACCCATGATGCTGCTGCGCGAAGACAAAGCACGCGGTCATATGGGGCAATGGATTTTTGATCGCTCGCGCCTGACTGGCCGCGCGCCCGGCGCCGAACTGGCCCTCGTGGCCAGTGCCGCCCGCGACTTGGCTGATGCAGACCGCGAGACCGTCATCGGCAACTTGACCACCCAGATTGCCGAACAGGCGGCACGCCATCCCGCCCGGTTGGCACCTATGCCCGCCGTCGAGGCCACCGAGTTGTTCATCGAAAAACGTGCGACCTTTGCGGCCGTACCGGGTCTGGTCCGCCCCCTGAACACGACCCCCTGGCCAACGCTGACGCTAGCTGGCGACTGGACCGACACCGGCTATCCGGGCGTCCTGGAGGGCGCGGTACGCAGCGGCCAGCGGGCCGCACAAATATTGCTCAACCGCTAGCGCGTTTGCTCAACGCAGCACGTGAACGGTCGCCAAGCCCAGCGCCGTCAACGCAAGTGAGCCCAGCAAACTGATCGCGGCATAACCGAACGCAGTGCCAAACGCGCCGCGCTCCAGCATCGCCACCGTCTCCGCCGAAAACGTCGAAAACGTAGTCAGCCCGCCCAAGAAACCCGTCACCGCGGCCAGACGTATCCACTGTGGCCATTCCGGATGGGCCAGCAACACCGCTAACGCCACGCCAATCAGGTACCCGCCGACCAGATTGACGATCAACGTCCCCCAGGGCCAACCGGACGAGTTCAGCCAGACCCCGAGCAACCAGCGCGCGCACGCGCCCACGGCAGCCCCTATCGCGACCGCCAGCACATGGAGTGGAATCAGTGCTTGCATGGCAGTAGTTTGATACTCATTCTCATTTAAATGATAGAATCCGCAGCCTCATCTCTACGTGCGCCATGGACAGTCAACCCCCTTCCCGACGACGGGCCTACTGGCTTAAGACATTGCATCAATGGCATTGGATCAGTTCCGCATTATGCCTGCTCGGTATGCTGTTGTTCGCGATTACCGGCTTGACGCTGAACAATGCCTCGTTGATCAGCGTCAAGCCCGCCGTCACGACGCGCGATGCACAACTGCCTGCCGCGCTGCTGACTCAGCTCAAATCCGTCAATACGAAAGACAAGCACGCATCCGTTCCCGCGCCGATCGCGCACTGGTTGGATACCGAACTTCAGGCCCACGTGAACGGCCGCAACCCTGAATGGTCGCCTGACGAACTCTATATCTCTCTGCCTCGCCCGGGTGGCGACGCGTGGCTGTCGATCGACTTGAACGATGGCCTAGTGGAATACGAACAGACTGACCGGGGCTGGATTTCCTATCTGAACGATCTGCACAAAGGCCGCCATACCGGTACGGCCTGGAGCTGGTTTCTGGATATTTTCGCCATTGCCTGTCTGGTGTTTTCGCTGACAGGGCTGGTGCTGCTGCAATTGCACGGCCGCCAGCGCGCCGGGACCTGGCCGATGGTCGGGTTGGGCGTGGTGATCCCCGTTGTCTTGGCCCTGCTTTTCATTCATTGAATACCGCAAGTCTGGAGAATCTATGCGCAAGCTGCTGTTGTCGGCCCTGCTCGCCGGCCTGATCGTCCGAACGGCCCAGGCCGCCGATCTCGGTCTGAACATTGAGATTCCGCGGCTGGATGTCGCTGAATACCATCGCCCTTACGTCGCCATCTGGCTCGAAAATACCGATCAGAGCGCCGTTGGCGACCTTGCTGTCTGGTACGACGTGGCTAAGAAAAACAACGAGGGCACCGAATGGCTGAAGGACATCCGCCAATGGTGGCGTCGTAGCGGCCGCAACCAGCAATTCCCCGTGGACGGCGTCAGCGGCGCCACGCGTCCGGCCGGCAAGCATGAACTGGCGTTTGCCAGCACGCAAAAGCCGCTGGCCGACCTCAAGCCGGGACGCTATGCCGTGGTGATCGAGGCCTCTCGCGAAGTCGGCGGGCGCGAACTGGTACGCGTGCCGTTCGATTGGCCGCCCACCAAAGCCGAAAGCCTATCCGCCAAGGGCGAGCACGAACTGGGCGCCATTGCCGTCGACCTCAAACCCTGACCATTACAACCCTATTTCTGGAAGACGTATGAAAACTGCCATTCGAATTGCTGCCGCGCTGGCCCTGAGCCTTCCCGTGATCGCTCAAGCGCACGACGCGTGGCTCAAGCCCTCGTCCACCGTGATCTCGGGTACGGAAAGCTGGATCACCGTTGATGGCGCCGTGGGAAACGACAAGTTTTACTTCAACCATGCACCGCTGCGTCTGGACAACCTGGTCATCATCGCACCGGACGGCAAGACGGTTCAGCCCGAAAACGCCAACCGCGGTAAATTGCGCAGCACCTTTGACCTGCAACTGAACCAGGCTGGCACCTATCGCATCGCCGTCGTCAACGACGGCGTCTTTGCGCGCTGGAAAGAAAACGGCAAGGGCAAGCGCTATTTTGGCAAACCCGAAGGCCTGGCCGAAGCCGTGCCCGCGCAGGCGCAAGACTTGGAAATTTCGCAATCCGTTGGCCGTATTGAAACGTTTGCCACGGCAGGCAAGCCCAGCACGCTACCGCCCGTAGGCAAGGGCCTGGAATTGGTGGGCGTCACTCACCCCAATGACCTGTACGCTGGCGAAACCGCGACTTTTCAGATGATGGTTGATGGCAAGCCTGCTTCCAGCCTGGAAGTCACCATTGTTCCAGGCGGCAGCCGTTATCGCGACAAGATCGGTGAAATCGAACTAAAGACCGACAAGGACGGCAAGTTTTCCGTCAAATGGGAAAAACCGGGCCTGTACTGGCTGGAAGCCAGCATCACCGACGACAAGACCACCGTCGAAAAAGCCACCAAGCGTCGCCTCACCTACGTCGCCACGCTGGAAGTTCTGGCACAGTAAGCCGGTGCAGATGGCCTAGCGGTAGATCTCATGGCAGCCAAGCGGGCCCTTACGCCCGTCGCGCCCCCAGGCTATCGAGTCACGTTCTCCGGCTATCCCGCCGGAGAACGTG
>NZ_CBCSFP010000015.1:61743-132686 GCF_965138755.1 Bordetella tumulicola
GCGGCNGCCTGCCTCACGACCCCCGNGGCGCTGGCGGGCGCCACGATGGGGACCACGTGGTCGGTGCGGTTGGCGCTGCCCGCTCAGATGACAGCGGACGCTGCCCGCGACGCCATCCAGCAGGCCCTGGACAAAGTCGTCGCGCAAATGAGTACCTGGGACGAAACATCTGACCTGTCGCGCTACAACCGATCGACATCATCGGGTTGGGTCTCGTTACCTGAGGAGTGTCTCTATGTTCTGCGGCACGCCTTGCAACTGGCCGCCGACACGCGGGGCGCCTATGACCCGACCATCGGCCCACTCGTCAACGCCTGGGGATTCGGACCACCGCCCTACGCCAGCGAGCCTCCCTCCGAGGACACCATCCGGACGTTGCAGCAACGCTGCGGCTGGGAGCGTATCCGGCTGGACAACGCAACCGGACGCGCCTGGCAACCTGGCGGCGCCTATCTGGATTTGTCCGCCATCGCCAAGGGCTACGGGGTGGATCTGGCCGCCCAGGCCCTGAACGCGCTAGGTATCGAGGACTACCTCATGGAAGTCGGGGGAGAACTTCGTGCCCGTGGCCAACGCCCGGACGGACATCCCTGGCGCGTCGCGATCGAGGTCCCCGACGGCACCGACGATCACGCCCTGTCATTGATCCTGTCGGATCGCAGTATCGCCACATCGGGAGACTATCGACGCTATCGCGACAGTGACACACGCCGATACGCGCACACACTGGATCCGCGCACGGGACGCCCCATCATCAATGGCGTGGCGTCGGTAACCGTCATTCACGCACACTGCATGCAAGCCGACGCGCTGGCAACGGCCCTGACGGTATTGGGCGAACGCGATGGCCTGGACTATGCGCGCCGCCACGGCTTGGCGGTGCTGTTCATCTTGCGCGATGGGCAGCACCTGCGCCTGGCCGCCAGCGAAGCCTTTGCCGCGTTTGCGGCATCGGCCAACCAATAGCGCAGCGGTCCCTATCGTCATGTCCCTTTCCCCCACCCATCGCCTGCTGTGTGCCTGCTGCCTCATTGCCGCCTGGCTACTGCTGTGCCTATGGGCATGGCGCCAGACCCGCCAACGTCACGCGCAACAAAATCAGGCGGTCCGCGATCTGGCAGCGCCGATCACAAACCGAACCATCCTGGTCGCCCACGCCAGCCAAACCGGACAGGCCGAGGCACTGGCCCATCAGACCGCCGAGGCCCTGCGCCAGGGCGGCCTGCCAACACGCATCGCTGCCCTGGGACAGTTGAACTTGCCCCTGTTACGCACCTATCCCAGCCTGCTGATCGTTGCCAGCACCTACGGCGAGGGAGACCCACCTGACAGCGCGGCCGCTTTCGTGGACACGCTCATGACAACCCGTGGGGCAGACGCGCTTGAAGGCCTGAATTACGCGGTACTCGCGCTGGGCGACAGCGAATACCCGCATTTCTGCGGTTTTGGCCGCGAACTCGACACTTGGCTGCGCGATTGTGGCGCCACGCCGCTCTTTGACCGGGTCGAGGCCGACAACGCCGACTCGGCGGCCCTGCGGCACTGGCAACACCATCTCGGTCTGCTCACTGGCCGCAGTAACCTGCCCGACTGGGAAACGCCCAGCTATCGCCCGTGGCGGCTCACGCAGCGCACCTTGCTCAACCCAGGTAGTCAGGGCGACCCGTGCTTTCACCTGATCCTGACCCCGCCCGACGGCACCGATGCGCTGTGGCAGGCCGGCGATATTGCCGAGATCGGCCCACGGGACGCACGCGGCGGCACGCTGCTGCCTCACCGCGAATACTCCATCTCTTCTGTACCCACCGATGGCGCCGTTCATCTGCTGGTGCGGCAAATGCACCATGACGATGGCCGCCTGGGCCTGGGCAGCGGCTGGCTCACATACCTCGCGCAACCGGGCGATGTCATCGATCTGCGACTGCGTACCAATAGCAATTTTCATCTGCCCGCCGATGACCGTCCCTTGCTGCTGATCGGCAATGGCACTGGCCTGGCCGGGTTGCGCGCCCTGCTCAAGGCTCGCATCGCCGCCGGCCATCATCGCAATTGGCTGATCTTTGGAGAACGGAACGCGGCGCATGACTGGTTTCACCGCGAGGAAATCGAAGGCTGGTCGAACGCCGGCAAACTCCAACACCTGGACGCGATCTTTTCACGCGATACCCCGTCCCGAAAGTACGTACAGCACCACTTGCTCGAGGCAAGCGGTGCTGTACGGGATTGGGTTCAAGCCGGCGCCAGCATCTACGTGTGCGGCAGCCTGCAAGGCATGGCCCAGGGCGTCGATGAAGCGTTGACCGATATCATCGGTGTACAAGGATTAGCCACGTTACGTCACGACAACCGATACCGACGCGACGTGTACTAAGACCACTGACAGGCACCGCCGCGATGCTACGAGCACTTATCGATGTCACACGTAGTTGACTTAGTTGTGAATCAAACCGATTTTCCCAAAATGAGCCCCGGCTTCTAAATAACGAATTGCTCCTGCAACATCAGTCCAAGGGAAAGTACGATCGATCACCGGATGTAGGTCATTTGCTTCAATCGCGCGATTCATCGCCTCAAATGATTCACGTGAACCAACCGGAATGCCTCTAACCACAATCTGCCTTGTAAAAATGTCAAGTGGATTGATGCTTCCTTCTTTCCCGCCAAGATAACCAATAACGTTGATTTGACCACGTCTTGCACATGCCTTCAGTGATTGCTGAAAGCTGCGTGGCCCGCCGACTTCAATTACGTGGTCAACACCACGACCTTCAGTCACCTCAAGAACGGCCTCGCTCCACTCAGGGCTTTTCCGGTAATTTATTCCCACAAAGGCGCCAAGTGCTGCAGCACGCGTCAATTTTTCATCACTGCTAGATGTGACAATGACCCGAGCACCGCTCGCATGAGCAAACTGCAGCGCAAAGAGCGAAACTCCCCCCGTTCCTTGCACTAAGACCGTATCACCCGCCTTGATCGCCCCTTCCGTCACGAGAGCATGCCACGCAGTAACGGCTGCACAAGGCAAAGTCGCGGCCTCCACGTCCGTAAGATTCTTAGGTGTAAAAACCGCTGCCTGCTCATCAAGCACTGCATATTCGGCAAGTAACCCATCGACCGGACCGCCACGCTGGTAAGACGCCTCCGCCATGCGGAAAGAGCCACCCACCCAACGTTGCCAGAACGTACTGCAGACCCGATCTCCAACCTTAAAGCGCGTGACATCGTCGCCAACCGCTACCACCTCACCGACACCATCCGACAGAGGGACAAGCGGCAAGTTAAATGCAGTGTGATAGGTTCCGTTGGCAATCTCGACATCACGATAGTTCAGCGCTGTAGCGCCAACGCGAACAAGGATTTCCTGTCGACGCGGGGTGGGTATCGGCCGCTCCACGAGCGTGAGATTGTTAAGACCAGGGCTATTCTGAAGCACGATCGCTTTCATCAAGACCTCTCAGTGAGTTCGATACCCAAAGTATCGCCTTGCCCTAAAAAATATCCTAATGCATAATTAAATACATAATTATGCGAGTTATGCATGTTTGACGAATTACGGACATTCATCCTATTTGCTGAAGAAGGCTCCATCCAGAGGGTGGCACAAAGGATCCCACTGACGCAGCCCGCAGTCAGTCGTCAGATCCAGAGGCTGGAGCAAACGCTTGGAATTCAGCTATTAGATAGACGGCAGAAGCCATCGACACTCACGCCGATGGGGAAGGAGGTTCTGAGCCGAGGCAAGGAGGTACTGGAGTCTTTCGAAAAACTGAAGGCCATTGCTGCGCCCCCCGAACCTGAGGGTGTATTTCGGCTTGGCCTCGCCAATGGCCTCGCACATGAAGGATTGGCAGAAAGTTTCGCCGCGGTCATTTCGCAATTTCCTCGCGTCTCACTTCGTCTGAAATCCGGATGGAGTGATGAACTTGCCGAGCAACACAAACGGGGACGCCTTGATGCCGCCATTGTCCTATCCGATACGGCGTGCTTCCATGACGCTGAGCAGATAGGAGAAGAAGAATTGATTGTGGTGGGATCAAGCGATCTCGCTACCGGTGCAGAAGAAAATGCGCAACTCGGCTGGATATTAAGTCCAGAACCTTGTGATGCTCGGCGCTGCCTCACTGGTAAATTAGCTCAAAATAAACAATCACTGATCATTGCAGCCGAAATCGAGCATGCAGGACTACAAATGGGACTTATACGCCAAGGGCTCGGACTCGGGCTGATGCCAAAGCGTTTTCTCGATCAAATAAAATTATATGGACTCAAAGAAATCGATGTAGGTATTGGCAATCTTCATCTCGGCATATTGATACTGCGTTCGCCACATCCCAGCGCAATGTCAAAAGTGGAAAATGCGATTGCAGACAGAACTCGAGGTTTCATAACAAAATAACTAACCGATAAATACCAACTACGAGGGGCACCTGGGAATGTGCCGCATTTCTACCTGCGGACTTGGTCAGTTTGATTTTGGTTGTGACGGACTTCAGCATAGACCAGCCGAACTCAGTGGCGGAGTCGGCAAGAAATAAAAAAGGGCAACGCGAAACCACGTTGCCCTTTTTCACTACAACGATTTAAACAATCATTGCAGCGTCCGTGTAAACACGAACTTGCCGTCTTGCCAATCCACTGGCACCACATCGCGTGGCCCGAACTCACCTTCGAGAATCAGCTTGGCGACCGGGTTTTCGATCTGTTGCTGGATCGCGCGCTTCAAGGGTCTAGCACCGAACACGGGATCAAACCCGGCACGAGCCAACTCGGTCAACGCGGCGTCGGTGACTTCCAGGCGCATTTCCTGACGCTCCAGGCGATCCGCCAAGCGTTTGAGCTGAATCCGTGCGATCGACTCAATATGCTGAGCCTCCAGCCCGTGGAACACCACGACCTCGTCGATACGGTTCAGAAACTCGGGGCGGAACGACTGCTTCAACTCGTCCCAGACCACTTCCTTGATCACCTCGTAAGGCTGACCAGCCATGCTCTGAATGTGTTGCGAACCCAGGTTGGACGTCATCACGATCACCGTGTTGCGAAAGTCCACGGTACGCCCCTGGCCATCGGTCAAACGGCCATCGTCCAACACTTGCAACAACACGTTGAACACATCAGGATGCGCCTTTTCGACCTCGTCCAGCAAGATGACGCTATACGGTTTGCGACGGACAGCTTCCGTCAAATATCCACCTTCTTCGTAGCCCACATATCCGGGGGGGGCACCAATCAAGCGAGCGACCGAGTGCTTTTCCATGAACTCACTCATGTCGATACGAATCAGGTGCTCTTCGGAGTCGAACAGGAAATCCGCCAACGCACGCGTGAGCTCGGTCTTGCCCACGCCCGTGGGGCCCAGGAACAAGAATGAACCATAGGGACGTGAGGGATCAGCCAGACCGGCGCGTGAACGGCGGATCGCATCGGACACCAACCGTACCGCCTCGTCCTGGCCCACCACGCGCTTGTGCAAATAGTCTTCCATTTGCAGCAGCTTTTCACGTTCGCCCTGCATCATCTTGGCGACAGGAATACCCGTTGCACGTGACACCACCTCGGCGATTTCCTCGGCGCCCACTTGCGTGCGTAACAAACGCGGTTTACTGGCATCCGATGGCTCGCCTTGTTGCTCGGCCGTGTTCGCTGCGCTCAAACGCGCCTCAAGCTCAGGTAGTTTGCCGTACTGCAGCTCAGCCAACTTGTCGAACTGCCCCTTACGTTGCAGCTCTGCCATCTCGGCGCGCACATGATCGATTTCTTCCTTGATTGCCTGCGTGCCTTGTACGGCTGCCTTTTCCGCTTTCCAGATTTCCTCGTAGTCGTTGTACTCGCGTTGCAATTTTTCCAGCTCTTCTTCGATGGCGGCCAGACGGCGCTTGGAACCATCATCGGTTTCCTTGCGCACAGCTTCGCGTTCGATTTTCAGCTGAATAATGCGGCGATCCAGGCGATCCATCACCTCGGGCTTGGAGTCGATCTCCATGCGGATGCGCGCACCGGCCTCATCGATCAAGTCGATGGCCTTGTCGGGCAAAAAGCGGTCCGTGATGTAGCGATGCGACAACTCGGCCGCCGCGACGATGGCCGGGTCGGTAATCTCGACGCCATGGTGAATCTCGTAGCGCTCTTGCAGACCGCGCAAAATAGCGATGGTCGACTCGACATCCGGTTCGTTGACCAGCACCTTTTGAAAACGACGCTCCAGCGCGGCATCTTTCTCGATGTATTTGCGGTATTCGTCCAGTGTCGTCGCGCCAATGCAATGCAGCTCGCCACGCGCCAAGGCCGGCTTGAGCATATTGCCGGCATCCATGGCGCCTTCGGCCTTGCCCGCGCCCACCATGGTGTGTAGCTCATCGATAAAGACGATGTTTTGACCATCGTCGAGCGAAAGCTCTTTCAGTACGGCTTTCAGACGCTCTTCGAACTCGCCACGGAACTTGGCCCCGGCCAACAGCGCCGCCAAATCCAGCGACAGCACCCGCTTGCCCCGCAGGGTCTCGGGAACCTCGTCATTCACAATACGTTGGGCCAACCCCTCGACGATGGCGGTCTTGCCCACACCGGGCTCGCCAATCAAGACGGGGTTATTTTTGGTGCGGCGCTGCAGGATCTGAATAGTACGGCGGATTTCATCGTCGCGGCCGATTACGGGATCCAGCTTGCCCTCTCGGGCACGCTCGGTCAGATCCATCGTGTACTTGGCCAGGGCCTCACGGTTGGACTCGCCTTCGGCGCCAGACACGTTCTCGCCGCCGCGCACGGCGTCGACGGCGGCCTCAAGGGCCTTTTTCTGCAGGCCCGCATCGCGCAGAATCGTGCCCGTCTGACCTTTGTCGTCGGCCAGCGCCAACAAAAACAGCTCGCTGGCAATATACGTATCACCACGGCGAGCGGCTTCCTTGTCCGTACGCGTAAGCACGGCTTGGAGATCGCGGCTGATTTGCACGTTGTCATTGCCCTGCACCTGCGGCAACGACTTCAGCGCGCCCTCCAGGGCGGCCGTCACACGGTTGACCGCCACGCCGGCGCGCGCCAGCAGGCTACCCGCACCGCTGTCCGTATCGGATAACAGCGCCGAGAGCACGTGTACCGGCTCGATATAGGGATGATCATTGCGGGCGGCCAGGCTTTGCGCGTCGGCCAATGCCTGCTGGAATTTCGTAGTAAGTTTGTCGAATCGCATAACAGTCGTCATTTAGGCTTAGAGGGGAGCCTGACCGAAACAGATGCGCGGCGGGCTCGATGACCTACATATGCTGACGCCAGGAGGTTTTTTCAAGATGAGACAGTACAGTATGTAACAATCATCGTGAATAATCCCGTACAGACCATTGCAGCCGGCCGGAAATCAGCGCTTCGTTCGCGAAGCCTACAATACCAAGTCCAGCAGTCGTTGTGCACCGTCATCGTTTCACCGTATCTGGCCGCTGGCCAGCCTGACCCTTATGCAAAAACGTGTCCTTGTGTCGCCAGAATCACCCAACTGCTCGACATGCGTGCTCGGTCATGTTTGCGTTCCCATCGGAATGGCGGCCGCCGATGTCAAACAACTGGATGACCTCGTCGAGGAGCGCCTGCGCCTGCCCAAAGGCGCGTCGCTGTATTCCCCGACAGAGCCGCTTGATGCCATCTACAGCGTGCGCTACGGCAGCGTCAAAACCCAAACCGAAGACGCCGCCGGTCGTATACAGATTACCGGCTTTAACCTGCCGGGGGAAATGATCGGCCTGGACGGCATGATGGAAGGCCAACATGTCTCGAGCGCCCTGGCTATGGAAGACTCCGAAGTCTGCGTCATCCGCCTCGCGCAAATCGACCACATCGCCAGCCACTTGCCCTCATTACAGCATCAGATGCGCCGCTTGATGAGCCGTGAACTCGGCCGGTCATACCAGGTACTGGCCTCACTGGGCAGCATGCGTTCCGAGCAACGGCTCGCGGCCTTTTTGCTCAACCTATCCGAGCGCTATGCCACACTGGGCTATTCGTCGACGGAATTCGTGCTGCGCATGAGCCGCGAAGAAATCGGCAACTATCTGGGCCTGACCCTCGAAACCACCAGTCGCGTATTTTCGAGGCTTTCGCGTGAAAACCTGATCAGTACCCACCAGCGGGAAGTCCGCCTGTTGGATATCCCCGCCCTGAATCAGATAGCGGGGCAAAAAAGTTGCTGAGCCTGGCGCGCCCTTCACGCCGCCTTGTCGGTGGCTCTCGCCTGCCGAAGGTTGCCGCGGGCAGCCTGGCGCTGGCCCTGTCCTTGCCCACCGCTAACGTCGTTGCCCAGACACCGCTGCCGCCGCCGTATAACTACGACGAGCCGCTGCCCAAACCCCCCAGCCCCCTGCCCGACTGGCAAGCGCTGATATTGGGCTCGACCCGGCAAAGCTACCGAATGCCGGTCTACGCCAACCGCAACCTGGCCGACGGCCTGAAAGACATCCGGCGCGTCATCGTGGTGTTGCCCAGCGCCCGGCGCAAGGCCGGACAACACTACCAAGATATCGCCCCCCTGGTCACCCGCGACCCGGATCGCAAGGCCGACACGCTGATCCTGGCGCTGGAATTCCCGACGTCGATCGATGCTTCCTTTACGGGGTTTCCGGCCTGGCGCAAAGCCAGTTGGGAAACAGGCGGGGAAAGTGTGCAGTCCGCGGACCGGCCCGCACCGATGAGCGCCTTTCAAGTGCTGGACGATATCGTTCTGCGACTCACCGACCGCCAAGAACTGCCCGCGCTAACCGACATCGTACTGGCGGCGCACGGCAGCGGCGCGCAATTGCTGCAACGCTATGCCGTGTTAAATGACCTGGACGGCATGGTGCGCCGCCACGGATCCGGGCTGCGTTACGTCGTGGCCAACGCGCCTTCCTATCTGTATCTCACCGACGAACGGCCGCGCCGTAATCGCGCGGGCTACGCGCCCTATGAGCGCGGCATCTGCCCCACCTATAACCAGTATCCGTACGGGCCTCAGCAGCTCCCGCCCTACGCACAGGATCCCGCTTCGGCCAGCCTCTACGTACGCTACGCCGCCCGCGACGTGGTCTACTTGCTGGGCAGCGCTGATAACAATCCCGAAGGGCGCGGGCTGGACAAGCATTGCGGCGCCATGGCCCAGGGGGCAACCCGGTTGTCGCGCGGGCAGGACTATCTGCGCTACGACCACCTGCTAGCCAACCGCGGCAATCAGCCCATCAAACTGATGCATGTTCAACAACACGTCATGAAAGTAGGGCACGACGCGGCGGGTATGTTCCGTTCAGAGTGCGGCACGCGCGCTTTATTGGGTGATGATGCCCAAGCGGCGGATCGCGCCGCCACCTGCGAAACCATCACGCCGTTGCCTTGAGCGGCACACGGGGTTTGCCGCCCGCGGCCTGTTGCCGCAAAGGCTGCAGCAACCCTGTCAGGCCGTTGTGATCCAACTCGTGCATCAAGGCCAGTAAACGGCCCATCTGACCTGGCGGAAACCCCTTGCGGGCAAACCACGCCAAATACGGCCCCGGCAGATCGGCAATCAGCCGACCCTTGTATTTGCCGAATGGCATCTCCAGCGTGACCAGACGCTCAAGGTCTTGCGCGTTCAACATTATGCTGCCAATCCAGCGGCCATTGTCCGGCCAGCACATTTTGCAACCACAGCGTACATGTCAGCGTCTTGGCGTCCGTGACGCCGCCCGCTCGGCAAGCCTCGAGCAGCTCGTCAGGCGTTGCGGTGCACACCTCCAAGAACTCGTCCTGGTCCAGTTGAGCAGGCCCTGCCACCAAGTCTCGCGCAAAATAGATATGGAGAATCTCGGTGGAATAAGCGATCGCCAAATGAATGACGCCAGCACGAGCCCACTGTCTGGCCGTATAGCCGGTTTCTTCGAGCAACTCGCGTTGCGCGCAAGCTAGCGGGTCTTCACCTGGATCGAGCTTACCCGCCGGGAACTCGGTCATGACCTGCCCCACCGGATAACGAAACTGCCGCTCCATCAAGACACGGCCATCATCGAGCAGCGGAATAATCACGACGGCGCCCGGGTGCACGATGTACTCGCGTGTCGACGTACCACCGTCAGGCAGGCGTACCGTATCCCGACGCGCCTTGAGAAAACTCCCCTCACACAGAGACTGACTATCGACCAGCGTTTCGGTCAGGTGCACATCATCAGAAGCATTCATGGGCGGCAAAAAGTAAACAAAGGGAAAACGGATCGCGTCGCGTCCCGGAGCTTAGCATTCGAAGGGTTACTGTTGACGACGCGTCTCAAGCTCGCGCAAGCAGGCTGCAACCTCGGTCTGCAGTTGCACATTGCTGATCGCCTCGCGGTCAGCCTTGCTGCGGCATCGCTTGTACTGATCCAGGCTTTCGGGCGTATCACGGACCGCCCCCGACGACGCGGCGCCGGCAGCGGGCTGCTCGGTAATGCGCAGAGTGGAAGGCGGCGAAGAACTGCTTTCGTGCGAGGGGAAACTGTATTCCTGAGTCTGAGCCTGAGTCTGCGCTTGCGCCATCCCCATTGCCCCCATCAGGCATGCCAAAGCCGTCAAACCAGACGCCGCCATCGTTTTCATCATGATGTCATCCTTATCGGTTTTCCTGCGGGTGCCCGCATAAGCCTCCGCAAACGTCTATCGTACCGTCAAGCCGCCGAGTGCCGCGCGCGCCAGGCGCGCAGTTGTTCGCGGTACTTGTCCATTTCGTCGTTGTACAAATCGTAAATGCACGGATCACAACCGCTTTGACAACACTCGTAGGGTTCCGGAGCGATGGGAGGGATCGGCTCCGGGTCGTCAACGGGCGCCGTCGGCAATACGGGATCATCGACGGCCACTATTTACACCACCGTCAGCGTGACATCAATGTTGTTGCGGGTGGCATTGGAGTACGGGCACACGATATGGGCCCGTTGCACCAGGTCTTCGGCCTGCTCGCGGGCCATGCCGGGCAAGGAAATCTTGAGTTCCACCTCGATGCCGAACCCGTCTGGGATCTGGCCGATGCCGACTGTACCGTCAATCGACACGTCCGACGGGATCTCGATCTTGTCGCGGTTAGCCACGAACTTCATGGCCCCCAGAAAGCAAGCGGAATAGCCTGCGGCAAAGAGCTGCTCGGGATTCGTGCCCCCGCCCGCGCCACCCATTTCACGCGGCACGGCCAGTTTGACATCCAGAATATTGTCCGACGACACGGCGCGGCCATCGCGGCCACCCGTTGCTTTGGCATGAGCACGGTAAACGATTTTTTCAATAGACATGACAGGTCTCCTTTCAGGAATCAAAGATAAGAAAAACACGGATTTCATCAACCCACTGCGCATCGGGCATCGCCGACCGTGCACACCGTCTGCACCGCGATCGCCCACTACGCTCACAACCGTTCTACCCTACTACAAGAACATTGCACATCCGTAAAATAGACGGATCCTTCACCTTACCCCTTTTTTTACTTTCCGAAAGGCATCCCATGGAAACTGAACTCGACGGCCGCTTGCTTGCTCTGCGCCAGACGGTTGCACTGGCCCTGGCACTCTCGACGCGCAGCAATCCGCAGGCGACGGAACTGGCCCTGGAAATCCTGGCCGACTTCAGGGCCGCCACCGACAATGCCCCGACCGACAGCCCATTCGATCAGCCGCCCTGGACAGCGGGCGCGCAAGACGAACTGGACCAGATCGCGCACCTGGTGCGCGCATTCACGCAACAGACGGGTAACGAGTAACATTACAACATTATGCGTCCCGCCAACCGTGCCCTCACATCGATACGCTACCGCGCCGCCATCTGGTTGGCGTTGTGCGTATTCGCGTTAAAGGCACTGGTTCCGCAAGGATTCATGCCGGGATCCGATCCCAGTACGACGCTCATCCAACTCTGTTCGGCAGCCGGCCCGATCTGGATAGCAGATCCGTCCGTCTCCGGCCACGATCATCACCCGCCGCACCAAGACGCTCAGCACGCGGAGCAATCCGCCGTCTGCGCGGTGGGCGCCGCTCTGGCTGCGCTGCCTCTGCTATCCTCCCCGCAGGGCTTGATTCCCACGAGCACCGTCACGCGACGTGCCGTCGCGCGTGCCCCGCCCCCATTTGCCACCGCTTCTGCCCTTAGTGCACCGCTCGGTGCACGCGCCCCGCCGCTCTACCTCAGTTAGTGCTTGACACCCCATCGCTCCTGGCGATGGCCCAGCCCTTTCTGCCGAGAGTTCCCATGCCCTCCCTTCCCGACACGATCCGTCATGTCGACGCCTATCGCGCCGTCTGGCGTTGGCATTTCTATGCCGGCCTCCTGGTACTGCCCTTTCTGATTTTGCTAGCTATCACCGGGGGGCTATACCTTTTTCACCAAGAAATCGAAAACGCCTGGTATCGCGACCTGAAACAAGTGCAGGTCGCCACCACGCCGACGTTAGCGCCTTCAGCCCTGACGCAGTCGGCCCAGCGAGCCTACCCCGGCACGCTGGCCAAATACCTGCCACCCGCCGCCCCCGATAAAGCCGCACAGGTGGTCATCAAGCCCGACACGGGCGACAGCCTGAGCGTCTATGTCAACCCCTACGATGGCCATGTCCTGGGCGCGCTCCCCGAGCGCGGTACCCTCATGTGGACCATACGCCGGCTGCACAGCCTGGATTACTTTGGCCCCATCGCCAATGGAGCCATCGAGATCGCCGCCGGCTGGAGTGTTCTACTGGTCCTGACCGGCCTGTACCTCTGGTGGCCACGCGGACGCAAACAGGGCGTGATCAGCATACGCGGCACACCGGCCAAACGCGTGTTCTGGCGCGATACGCACGCCGTCACCGGCGCGGTCGCGGGCTTCTTTATTCTATTTCTGGCGGTCACCGGCATGCCCTGGTCACTGGTCTGGGGCGCCAAGGTCAACCAATGGGCCAACGGTAACAACTTCGGTTATCCCGCAGGCGTGCGCGTGGCCCTTCCCATGTCCGACGAGCACCTCGCGCACATGGGCCAGACCTCCTGGTCGCTAGAACAAGCTCGCATGCCCGAATCTGCCCCCTCACACGCCATGGGCGAGCCTATCGGGCTAGATGCCGCGGTCCGTGCGTTTAACCGGTTGGACTTGGCGCCCGGCTACGCCATCAACGTACCGCAGAGCCCCACAGGCGTTTACACCGCGTCGGTCTATCCCAACGACCTCGTCCGTCAACGTGTCGTGCATCTGGATCAATACAGCGGCCAACCCCTGCTGGACATGAGCTATGCCGACTATGGCCCTTTGGGCAAGGCGCTGGAATGGGGCATCAACGTACACATGGGGCAAGAGTTTGGCCTGGCCAACCAACTGATCCTGGTTGCCGCTTGCCTCGCCATGGTGTTGATGAGCATCGCGGCGGCGGCGATGTGGTGGAAACGGCGACCGACGGGCAGTCTTGGCATTCCGCCCATGCCGGCCGCGCGCGGCGCACTGCGCGGTGTGATGGTCTTGATGATTATTGGCGGGGTTATTTTTCCGCTGGTAGGCGCCTCGCTGCTGGTGATGTTGGTGCTCGATCTCATCGTGCAGCGCCTGACGCGCCGCGATACCCGACGTGTCCCCAGCGCACCCGTCGAGTCTGCCCTTGAACATCGGCCGTCACGTTCCAATTCGTGAGGGATGACTACTTTTAGCTGCAAAATCCGCTGTTTAAAGAATCGGTAAGTCCCCTTGCTTTACCATGGGCGCACCAGAGATCACTCGCAAAGCAGCCCGACCGCTCTGCGTCGTCATCTCTGTTTTCTAATTCAACGGAGAATCCCCTTATGAAGAAAAAGACGCTACTCGCCACGGCCCTGCTGGCAGCTTTCGCAGGCGCCGCCCAGGCAGAGACGTCGGTCACTCTCTATGGTGTCATCGACACCGGTATCGGCTACAACAAGATCAAGGGACCGGGTTATAGCGGCAGTCGCATCGGCATGATCAACGGCATCCAGGCTGGTTCGCGCTGGGGTTTGCGTGGCTCCGAAGACCTGGGTGATGGTCTGCGAGCCATCTTCCAAGTGGAAAGCGGCTTTGATTCAAGCGACGGCAACAGCGCACAAAATGGTCGACTGTTCGGCCGCCAGGCTACCATCGGCTTGGCCAACGACAGCTGGGGCAGCCTGGAATTCGGCCGTCAGACCAACATGTCCTCCAAGTACCTGGCTGACATCGATCCTTTCTATACCAGCTACACCCAATCCAACCTGGGCCTGGGCTTTAGTGCTGCCAACACCACACGTTGGGACAACATGGTGATGTACCGCACCCCATCGATGAGCGGGTTTGAACTGGGCGTGGGCTATTCGTTCAACGTTGACGACAACAACAGCGACCAGACCGGCTTTCGTACCGCCGACAATACCCGCGGCATCACCGCTGGCCTGCGCTATCTGAATGGTCCGCTGAACGTCACCCTGACTTACGATCAACTCAACGGCAGCAACAGCAGTTCTAGCATCGACAATGACGCGACACCTCGCCAGTATGCGGCCGGCATCACGTACGATTTCGAAGTCCTGAAACTGGCAGCCGCCTACGGCCGCACCACCGACGGCTGGTTCACCGGGCAGGACTTGGACTCCGGCACGCCGTTCAGCAATGAGTTGGGCTCGAACCGCTTCGTAGACGGCTTCAAAGCCAATTCGTACATGGTTGGCGCGACCGTGCCCATTGGCGGCGCCAGCAACGTGTTTGCTTCGTGGCAACGGGTGGACCCGTCCAATGATCGCCTGACCGGAGGTGACTCCACCATGAACGTATGGAGCGTGGGTTACACCTACGATCTGTCCAAGCGCACCAACCTGTATGCCTATGGTTCGTACGGTAAAGACTATGCCTTCATCGACGGTCTGAAGAGCACGGCCGCAGGTGTCGGCATTCGCCACCAGTTCTAAAGCGGCATAGGCATCACGAGGAGCCTATCTCGCCACGCGGCATGAGGAGATGGATCGCCAACCGCCCAAAGCGTCTTATGATGAGACGAATTCCCCTGGTCACACCCTATCATGCCAAGCGCTTGTCCCCTCCTCGTCTCACGCCTCATAACCGGGTTCGCTGCGCTGCTGCTCTCGCTAGCGGTGTACGCCGAACCCCGGTTATTGCATAGCGAGCCATCGCCTTTCGGCAAAATCCTGGTCTTCGAAGACAATGGCGAACGCTGCCTGAATTTCAATTCCGTCACCGACCTGGGCCGACAAACCTGCATGGATATACGGCACCCTGATGCCTTGGTATTTTCCTACACGCGCATGATGATCAGCGCGTTGTTCGTCCATCCCAGGCCCCAGCACATCCTCATCGTCGGTTTGGGTGGCGCCAGCCTGCAAAAAACATTAGCCAAGCTCCTGCCCGAAGCCACCATCGACACCGCGGAAATCGACCCTGGCGTCGCACGCGTGGCCAAGGAGTACTTTGACTATCGTCCCGGCCCCAAGCAACGGCTATTCCTGGAGGATGGGCGCCTTTTTATCGAAAACGCCCATCGGACAGGACAACAATACGACATGGTTCTGCTGGATGCCTTTGATGTCGACTACGTTCCACGGCACTTGATGACGGTCGAGTTTCTGGAGCATGTCAAGGCCATTCTAAAAATCGATGGCGTCGTCGTCGCGAACACGTTCACAAACAGCGACCTATACGAACAAGAGTCGGCAACCTACGCTCACGTATTCGGGCCGTTCTTCAACCTGCGGCAAGGCAATCGCGTTATCGTGGCTACCCGCGAAGCGTTACCCGATCCGGCCACGCTTAAAGATAATGCCCGCGCAGTGAAGGACAAGCTGGTTCCCTTTTCTGTCGACGTGGAACGAGAGCTCGACAGATATGCGCACATTCAAACCCAAGGCACGGCAAAAGTGATCAGAGACCCTGCGCGTGAGTAAACCATGCTGGCGGAAACTATGCGCTTACTGACCGACAGTACGACTGAACACCCATACTGCACCTTTTTTGAGAGCCGATGAACACGCAAAACAGCAGGAAGCAATTTAAGCGTTTCGCTTGTTGATTGGCCGGGTTTCACGCCACGCGATATACAACCCGCTGCCGACGATGAACGCCGCCCCGAGGCTGTCGTGGACATCGGGGGTATCTTGCCACACCATCCAACCCAGCAAAGATGCCCACAACAATCCGGTGTAATCAAATGGGGCGACCACCGATGCCGGCCCGATGCGAAAACCTTGCGTAATAAAGGTAAGGCCGAGCGTGCTAAATAGCGCGATTCCCGCAAAGTACGGCCAATCAGACCACTGCGGCGGCGTCCAGAACGCGGGCACCACAACCGCGCTGCAGACCAGTTGACCGACCACGATATACAACGTAGTCGTGAGCATGCTTTCGGCTGCCCCAATCGCTCGAGAGGTCAACATCATGACGGCATACAACGCCGCCGTCGCCAGTGGCAGCAGCGCCGCCACCTGAAAGCTGGCCGCACCGGGGCGAACAATCACCAACACCCCGGCAAAACCCGCCGCGACCGCCAACCAACGAGCTCCGTCCACACGCTCCTTTAATACCAGCACTGATAGTGCCGTGACAAATAATGGCGCGGAAAATGCGATCGCGATTGCCTCGGCCAAAGGCAGCGATTGCAAACTCAGATAGAAAAACGACGCCGAAATAATATTGATCGCGCCACGCACCAGATGCAGTCCCAGATGACGCGACCGCAGCGCACGTCGTCCGCCCAACGCCACGACCAGTACGAAAACCACCGGAAAAGCGATCGCCGCGCGTAGAAACAGGAGCTGTACCGGGCTGTAATACTGTCCGACCCACTTGGCCAGCGCATCACTGCAGGTCAAAAACAGAATACCCACGGACACGCAGGCGATACCGGCCAGTGGCGTTGCGTTAGTTGAGGCGCTGCGGGGGAACTGCATGAGGACATCTCGGTGTTAGGGTGGCAAAATCAGGCAATAATGGCTATCCGTCAACTCGCGGGGGCAGAAAAATGACGACCCGAATCCTGGATGACGCGCTGGATATCGCAACTGCGATCGTACAGCGTACGCTGCGTGGTGAGATACCGCGCCCGGAGATCCATTCTTTTTTTGATCCCGATACCTACACCGCCAGCCACATTGTGCGCGACCCAGGCGGCAATGCCTGCGCGATCATCGACAGTGTGCTCGACTTCGACTATGCCAGCGGTCGCACGACCGAGACGTCTGCCACGCGAATCGCCGACTATGTCACGGCGCACGCTCTGCAAACGCAGTGGGTGCTAGAGACGCATGCCCACGCGGACCATCTCTCCGCCGCACCCCTGCTTGTCGAACAGCTGGGAGGTCGACTGGCCATCGGGAAACACATCATCACGGTACAAAATGTGTTCGGCAAAATCTTCAACGCGGGGTCCGAGTTCGCTCGCGATGGCCGGCAGTTTGACCTGTTATTCGAGGACGGAGGCACGTTCGAAATTGGTGGCCTGCAAGGCATCGCTTTGCACGTCCCCGGCCATACACCCGCATGCATGGCCTATGTGATCGGCGATGCCGTCTTCACCGGCGACACCCTGTTCATGCCGGACTACGGGACTGCGCGTTGTGATTTCCCCGGCGGAGACGCCACGACGCTTTATCGATCGATCCAACGCCTTCTCGCGCTACCCGATGCCACCCGCGTCTTTGTCTGCCACGACTACAAAGCGCCGGGACGGGACGAGTACGTCTGGGAAACCACCATAGCGGCGCAGCGCGGCGCAAACATCCACGCCCATGAGGGCATCGACGAACAGACATTCGTAGCGATGCGTGAAAAACGCGACGCCACACTGTCTATGCCCAAACTACTGATTCCGTCCATTCAGGTCAACATGCAAGGCGGGCGATTACCCCCACCGGAAGACAATGGCGTTCGTTACCTGAAACTGCCGTTGAATATGTTGTGATCTGATCGCCCAGGCTGAGCTCAGTCTTTTTTCACTACAGCGCGAGCGCCTGGTCACCCAAAAACGGCGCCCCTTGCGGGACGCCGTGTGCGGGTACGGAACTCAAGCATCCAAATGGAGCTGAAAATACCTGGACTCGCATGGGCTGGTCACTCACGCAACAACGCCGTATTGACCTTCGGAATTTCCTGCGCTATGGCCATCAGACGCTTCGCTTGATTTACGATGAACTCGGAAATTCTTTGCACCAAATCACATTCCTCGCCAACATAGACGTCAGACTTGGCAAGCTGCGGTGCCAAGCGCATTGCAGAAGACGCGAGACGCCGAATCTCGCGCACCAGCTGCAAGGCAGGCGTATTGGTCCTATAAGCAAAATCTGCCAGGGAAAAAGGCATGATGTCCTCGATCCGAAAATCGTCCCCATAGGCCATCGCTAACTCATGAGAGATGGATTTCTCATCATACGTGCAGACAGAGACCAGATCGTAAAGCGGTGCAGGCGCGAGGCCGGAGGGCCGGACAAAAAATGAAAGATTCTTTCCGTGCGCGTCGCTATTGCCGAGCAACAAGTTCAGCACAGCCCAGCGCAGCATAAACTGGCGTGCCTCGGCGCCAGCACTCACCACCATCTTGCTATCGGCAGTGGTTTTGTCCAGTAAAGCGAATAGGCGAGCAAAGCTGACGCCCTCCCGGATATTCCGCACATCCCGATTGCTGCCGAAGTTGCGTTCATATTTGTAGTCGACGGGCAGATCGACTGCCTGACATCCATCGATAACATGCTGCCGCAAGACTGCTTTCGCCGTATTCGGCCTGTCCTCGTTCCACACGATTTTCCGGTCGAATCGCTCTATGAGCAAGATAGGGTCCGGGATGCGCCGAATACTGACTGGTGCGACGGGCAGCGTCATCAGCCGCGCCAGTGTCATGCAGAAATGCTCATTGGCCACTAGATGAGGAGTATTGGGATTTAGTGACTCCGGCTTGAGAAGATGAGATGAGTTCAGCGAGCCATCTACCAGCGAGAGACTGTCACCTTCGACCAACACCTGCAGTTTGTCCTGATAGCCTGCCAGGGATAGCCTGACCTTGCCGTCCCAAATAGGAAATGGCATCAGATCACGTTTTCTTATACGATCACTCAACTCGTCATCGCAGACAGGACGACGTACTGCCTCTTGCTGCTGCGCCCGGATTTCGCGCGTCAATTGTTCCTCGTCAGCATCGAGTGCCATGAAACTAAAGGCGCCTACGGGTTCTTTGCCCAATGCCCGAATCAGCCCAAAAATATTGCTCTTAGAAATCTGCTCGGTAGCTGAGATGATGTCTAAAACGCGACCTTCGGGTAGAAGATTCCCGAGGAAGCGTTGCACAGACCCTGGGTTGTCCGGCTCACGATCTAGCGCAATAGCAGGAGACAAGTAGAACCTATCTCGAGATGCCATCCAAGATGGATAATAGCGAAAACCGTAGCGGTTCTCGAGTGGGTCGAACGTGAGTTGCCCTACCGGGCTGTCCTGTGTACAGACGTGGAGGATGTGCTGCGTCATGGTTTACCCCCCCGGATAGGGGACGGGTACGATTTGAAATAACTCACCGCGTCAGACCACGATTGGAAACTTTCCGCTCGACCGTCGGGCGGCAGGAGTACCGTTTCATCGTTCGTGGCCACTGCCATCGTCAACCCCAACCCAGCCAGAATGCGAAGCAGGCGATCCGTACCGACAGCGCCACCATTTTCCAAGCGTGACAGCACACTGGGCGCAACACCACACGCGTGCGCCGCATCGTCAATCCGCAGAGCCAGCGTTAGCCGACGGTGGCGAATGAGTGTGCCAAGCGCCCGCAAGTCATTGACTTGCGGGCTAGGCCGAGCTCCGGGTACCGACAGCGAACGTGCCATAGTTTCTTTTGGGAAAATTTCCGAATAAGGAAATTTTTAGAGCAAAAACGATCAAATGTCAATAATTTCCCAATTAGAAAACAATACCGTCGCCCGCAGCCGTAAGGCCATTTATTACCGAATAAAGAAATAATCGATGACCGAGTTGATTGCAGAGCATGGGGAGACGGTATCGCACAATGGCCGCTTGCCCCCCCCGTCAGAAGTAGAATCTTCTCATTCACGACATCGCCACGACTGGGTACAGACTCACTCGATTCGGCGTCCTGTTGGTATCACTCAATAAAGGACTTTCCATGCGTAGCCTCTGTCTCGCCCTGGTCGCCGCCGGCTTGTTTGCCAGCACTGCCGCCACCGCTCAAACCACGATGCGCATTGGGCTCCAAGATGATCCCGACGTACTGGACCCGGTCCGCGCCCGTACATTTGTCGGTCGTATTGTGTTTGCGTCCCTGTGCGACAAACTCGTCGATATTTCCCCCGATCTGAAAATCGTGCCGCAATTGGCCGAGTCATGGAAAACCAGCGATGATGGTTTGACGCTGACGTTTACGCTGCGCAACGGTGCTTTCTATCATGACGGCACGCCCATCGATGCCGCATCGGTCAAGGCGAATCTGGATCGCGCCATGACACTGCCCGACAGCAACCGCAAGAGCGAACTCGTCTCGGTCGCCAGCGTAGAGGCGCCCGACGCGCGTACAGTCGTGCTGCGCCTGAAACAACGCGATGCCTCGCTGCTATCGCAGCTCTCTGATCGCGCGGGCATGATGTTGTCGCCGGCGACGTTTGATAAAGAACCCGGCCGCAATCCCGTTTGCTCGGGGCCCTACAGGTTCAAGGAGCGTGTCCAGAACGACCGAATCGTGCTCGATCGCTTCGACAAGTACTGGGACAAAGACAATTATCATTTTGATCAGGTCGTCTTCACGCCGATGCCTGACACCACCGTACGCCTGAATAATCTGCGCTCGGGGGGGCTGGATATCGTCGAACGTATCGCACCCAGCGATACTCAAGCAGTGAAATCAGATACGAACTTGCGACTGGCGCCGGTAACAGGCCTGGGTTATCAGGCCATCTCGATCAATATTGCCAACGGTGCGCGCGCCAACAATCCGTTAGCCAAAGACAAACGGGTGCGGCAGGCGCTGGATCTGGCCATTGATCGCGACGTCATCAACCAGGTCGTCGGCGAAGGCATGTTTCAACCGGCTTATCAGCCGTTTCCGCCCGCCAGCTTTGCCTACGACAAGAGCATAGAGCGTACCGGCCGCGACCCAAAGAAAGCACAAGAGTTACTAAACCAAGCCGGGTACGACCGCGTCAAATTTGAATTGACCTTTGGCAACAACACCACCATGCAGCAAGTTTTTGAGCTGGTGCAAGCCATGGGGGCCGAGGCTGGCTTTGACATCTCGCTCAAGCCCCTGGAATTTGCCTCACTGCAATCCGCATTGCCACAAGGCGACTTCGAGGTTGGACAAACGGGCTGGTCCGGTCGCGTCGATCCCAGTGGCAACATCTACCAGTACATCACCTGCAAAGGCAGCTTGAACGATGGCAAGTACTGCGACGCACAAATGGACAAACTGATGGACGACGCGCGCAGCGTGGCCGACGAAGCCAAACGCCGCGAGTTGTATGCGCAGGCCATGCAAAAGATGCAGGAAGACGATCCCCGTATTTATCTGTTCTACCTGCCCTGGATCTTTGGTACGCAAGCCAAGGTACAAGGCTTCATCCCCTACCCTGACGGTCTGATCCGTCTGAAAAACGTGAAGATCGCAACCAAATGAGCATCGATTCTGGCTACCGCATGTTCACCACCCGCCCCGAGATCATGGGATCATTTGGGGTGGTGACGTCGACGCACTGGCTCGCCAGCAGCGCCGGGATGTCATTACTGGAACGCGGGGGCAACGCGTTTGATGCCGCCGTCGCCGCAGGCTTTGTCCTGCAAGTCGTCGAGCCCCATCTGGTCGGACCCGCCGGCGAAGTCCCTGTGATTTTTCATTCAGTTCGCACGGGACGTACCGAGGTACTGTGCGGCCAAGGTCCGACACCGGCAGGCGCGACGCTCGCGCATTATCAGTCGCTAGGCCTGAGCCTGATTCCCGGCAATGGCCTGCTACCCGCGGTCATTCCCGGTGCTTTCGATGCCTGGATGCTGATGCTGCGCGACCACGGCACGCTGAGCGTGCGCGATGTGCTGGAGCCGGCGATTTACTATGCCGACCAGGGGCATCCCCTCATGCCACGCATCGCCAATACGATCACGCGCTTGAAGGATTTTTTCACCACGCACTGGCCCACGACGGCAGAGGTGTACCTGCCTGGCGGCGTCGTGCCTCAAGCGCGCAAGGGCTTTCGCAATCCTCGTTTGGCAGAAACCTGGCGACGCATATTGCGCGAAGCCGAGGCCGCGGGCAATGACCGAGAACGCCAGATTGATGCGGCACGCAATGCGTTTTATCGCGGCTTTGTCGCGGAGGCGATCGACCAGTACACGCGCAACCATGACGTCATGGACGAAAGCGGCACGCCGCATCGTGGCGTCCTGACCGCGCAGGACATGGCGAGCTGGTCGGCCAGCTACGACGCGCCGGCGACCTATGACTATCACGGCTATACCGTTGCCAAGGCGGGCGCCTGGAGTCAGGGGCCGGTATTTTTGCAGACTCTGGCGCTGCTCAAAGGACTCGACCTGCGGCAAACCGGCCCGAATAGCACCGAGTTCGTTCATCTCGTGACCGAAGCCATGAAACTGGCCTTTGCGGATCGCGAGGCCTATTACGGCGACCCGTCTTTTGTAGATGTCCCACTAGGGCACCTGCTGTCGGATGCTTATAACGATGAACGTCGCATGTTGATCGGGAAAATGGCCTCGCACGAACTGCGGCCAGGACATGTTCCCGGCTTCGACGCACAGGTGAATCGGGTCATGGCGGTCTTGTCCCGCCTGTCCAAGATCACCCCCGTGGGCTCGCCAAGCAGTGAACCCACACTGGCTGACATGCAAGCCTCGGTCAAACGCGGCGACACGACGCATGTCGATGTGATTGATCGTTGGGGAAACATGGTGTCGGCCACGCCATCGGGTGGCTGGTTCCAATCATCGCCAGTCATTCCGGAGCTGGGATTCCCACTGAACACGCGCGCGCAAATGTTTTGGCTGGAGCCGGATTTGCCCGGCACGCTGGCCCCGGGCAAACGCCCCCGCACGACATTGACGCCGTCGCTGGCCTTGCGAGACGGCAAACCCTATATGGTGTTCGGCACGCCAGGGGGAGATCAACAAGAACAGTGGCAACTCTTGATGTTCCTGCGTCATGTCCATCATGACTTGAACTTGCAAGAAGCCATTGATCAGCCCATGTCGCACACGATGCACTTTCCGTCATCGTTCTATCCGCGTGATCGTAAACCGGGGCATCTGGCCGTGGAGACTTCGTTCGGCGCGGATGTCATCGCAGCGCTGCGAGAACGTGGCCACGTCATCGAGGAAGAACCTGAATGGTCAACCGGACGGTTGACTGCCGCGTCGCGCGATGAGGATGGTTTGTTGCATGCCGCGGCGACAGCCCGGTTAATGCAGGCGTATGCCGTAGGGCGATAACCATGCGGCTCACCAGAAACCTGCCGAGTCAGTAAGACAGATACGGGTTATTACGCCTATGCGTAGCATGGGCGTAATAACCCGTCCCGCCTCAGAGGACAAGTACACAAAAGCTTTTGTACGCGCACAGATCCAGCATAAGCCTTGCATATGACGTCATAAGCCGCACCCTATTCTCTTGGCTCCCCTCGACTTCTACCATCAAGTCCTCTTTAGTTGTCGTAGTAAGGACTCAAAGCATGTATAGAATCGGTATAGACGTCGGAGGCACGTTCACCGACTTCACGCTGGTGAATAGCCAAACCGGCGAGGTCGCCTTCTTCAAGGTCCCGTCGACACCGCACGATCCATCGGAAGCCATTCATCAAGGCATCGCGGGTCTCATGGATAAACATAGCCTAGAGTCGGACCAGATCGAGCATATCGGCCATGGTACGACGGTGGCGACCAATCTCATCATTGAACGAAAAGTCGCATCTTGCGGGCTGATTACCACTCGTGGCTTTCGCGACGTACTCGAAATCGCTAGACAAATTCGCCCCCATCTTTACGACTATAGTGTGACGCGCCCCACGCCGCTCGTGCGTCGCGCCTTACGTCAGGAGGTTCCTGAGCGCATCTCGCCGCAAGGCGAAATCCTTGAGCCCTTGGACGAAACCGCCGTACGTACCGCCGCTGAGGTCCTGCGTACCGCCGGCGTACAAGCGGTCGCGATCTGCTTTCTGCACGCGTACCGCAATCCCGATCACGAGCGCCGCGCCCGTGACATCGTGCGCGAGATACTGCCTGATGTCTATATCAGTCTGTCCAGCGATGTACTGCCCGAATTCCGGGAGTACGAGCGTCTGTCCACCACGACGCTCAATGCCGCAGTGGGACCTCGGATGGAGCGTTATCTGCAACGATTTTTGGAGCGCGTCGCCGACATTGGCATCCGTCACGAGCCCCATACGATCCATTCCAATGGCGGTCTCATGTCGGTGCAAACGGTACGCCAGTTTCCCGTACGCACCTGTCTGTCCGGCCCCGCGGCTGGCGTGGTAGGCACGGCGGTGCTGGGCCGCACCGTGGGCTTTCCCAATGTGGTCACCTTTGATGTGGGCGGCACCAGCACCGACGTTTCCCTGATTGTGGGAGGACGCCCGGCATTCACATCCAGCCGTTCCGTGGCGGGCTACCCCGTGAAAACGCCGATGGTGGACATCCATGTGATTGGTGCGGGGGGTGGCAGCATTGCCTGGATCGACGAGGCCGGCTCCCTGAAAGTAGGTCCCCATAGCGCAGGCGCCGCACCCGGACCGGTTGGCTACGCGCGTGGCGGTACCGAGCCCACCATTACTGACGCGATGCTCACGCTACAACGCCTGAACCCGCTCACCCTGCTTAAGGGGCGCATGAAAGTCGACGCGGCTGCCGCGCGCGAGGTCATCGCCCGCCGTATCGCCGAGCCATTGGAACTGAGCGTAGAGGCGGCAGCCGAAGGCATCATCCGCATCGCCAATGCCAACATGGCTCGTGCCATTCGCTCGGTATCCACGGAGCGCGGTCACGAACTCTCGAAGTTTGCCCTCTGCGCGTTCGGCGGCGCGGGCCCCCTGCATGCGCTAGATGTCGCACGTGAGTGTGGTGTACCCACTGTCATCATCCCTCAAGAGCCCGGCACATTATGTGCACGTGGCATCCTGTTGACGGACGTTTCTTTCGATTTTGTCGAAAGTGAAATCGCCATCATCGAGCCTGATAGATGGTCACGCGTGCTCGCTCGCCTGGACCGACTGCGCATCGAAGCCAACAACTGGCTCGAGCAAGAGGGTGTAGATACGGCTAACCGCGATTACGAAGTCGTGATCGATGCACGCTATGTCGGGCAGAATTTTGAAGTTCAGGTCGCATTGCCCGCGCACGAGACGGCCACGTTTGAAGCCTTCCATCTCGGCTTTGCTAAAGCGCACATGCGCGAATATGGCTATGAGGTTCCCGATCGCGCCATTGAGATCATCAATTGCCGAACCAAAGCCATCGGCCGAGTCACCAAAGCACCGTTACGTCGCTTAGCCGAGCAGGCCATCCCCGAACCTATTTCACATCGTCTCATCCATTTCGGCCAGGCAATCGGCTGGTGCGAAACCAGCGTATACGACCGTGATCAATTGGGTGCTGGCGCTAGTTTTGAAGGCCCAGCGGTATTCGAGGAGATGAGTTCGACAACCGTCATCGCCCCCGGCCAATCGGCACGTGTAGACGAATTCGGCAATATCGTGGTGCGGGTTTGAGCCCCACCGCTGCTTCCTAGGACAATTTCATGACGATTCTCACCCCTGCCCTGCGTGACCCCATTGAAATGGAGGTCTTCGTCAATCGCCTACTTTCGATCACCGAGGACATGAACAACACGCTCGTGCGTTCTTCGTTCTCGACCAATATCAAGGAGCGTAAAGACTGCTCGGTTGCGCTGTTTGATGCCACTGGCAGACTCGTTGCTCAAGGGACGCAGATTCCCTTGCACTTAGGCTCACTCAATGGCGCTATGCAGGCGGTACTTGATCAATACCCCGCCGCACAGATTGAACCGGGTGACGCCTTCATCAGCAACGATCCGTATCTGGCGGGTGGCAGCCATCTGCCTGATATCAACATCGTGACGCCCGTTTTCCATGAGGACAAGCTCGCATTTTTCACTGCCAACGTAGGTCATCACGCGGATGTGGGGGGATCGGTACCAGGCTCTATCGCAGGCAGCCTGCGCAGCGTCTTTGAGGAAGGCATACGGATTCCTGTCGTTCGAATTGCCCAACGAGGCGAAATTCAGGAAGACCTGCTGCGACTCATCTGCAGCAATACGCGCGACCCGGAGGAACGTTGGCTGGACCTGAAGGTGCAAGTTGCCACCAATGAACGCGGTACCGTGGCAGTTCAGGGCTTGCTCGCACAAATGGGCCTGGAACGCGCGCTAACCGCAGTGGAAGACTTAATTCAGTACACCCGTGCACGCCTGGAACGTCGAATCTCCGAACTTAACCCTGGCACGTACTCCTTCATGCACATGATGGACGACGATGGCATGGGCGGTGGCGAACCCGTCCCGTTGCAAGTCGCGGTCACCGTTCTGGACGCACGCCTGCGTTTCGATTTCTCGGGGTCAGGCGCTCAAGCACGTGGCGCGATGAATTTGCCTGAAAGTGCCCTAAAGGCATGCGTTTACTACGCCGTGAAAGCCCTGCTCGATCCCGAACTAGCGGCAAACTCCGGCTTGTTTGCCCCGCTGGAGATTGTCGCACCACCAGGCTCGATCGTGAGTCCCGTCGCACCGGCCGCAGTGGGTGCGCGCTCGCTGACAGCGCAGAAAGTCGCTGGCGCCATCTTCGGCGCCTTTCGCCAAGCCCTGCCGCAAGCACGCATCATGGCGTCGGGCAACGACGTCTGCCCCGCGATCGTGTTCTCCGGTCGATTGCCCAATCGGCCCGGGGACTTTGTCTACCTGGAGACGGTCGCGGGTGGATCTGGCGCTCGCGACGACATGGACGGCATGGACGGCGTCCATGTACACATGACAAATTCCTCGAACCTACCTGTGGAAGCCCTGGAAAACGAATACCCCTTACGCGTCGAACGCTACGCCTTGATACCCGACTCTGGTGGCGTAGGCCGTCAGCGCGGGGGCATGGCAGTCGTGCGCGAGGTACGCGCACTGGCCGATGGCATCATTTTCTCGGCACGTTCGGATAACCATGTCGCTGGCCGCGCCACTGGGGTGCTAGGAGGCGGCGACGGGCGACAAGCCAAACTGGTCTACAAACGTGCGGATGGTAGCGAAGAAATTTTATCTTCGAAAACCTCCAGCTTACGTCTGTCGTACGGTGAGAGTGTGTGTCTTGAAACATCGGGCGCCGGCGGTTTCGGCGAACCTCAGGCACGTGCCTTGACCGCGTTGGCCGACGATCTGCGCGACGAACGCGTTTCGCCCACTGTTGCCCGCCAAGCCTACGGTGATCTCGTTGAACGAGCGCTAGCGTCGAAAGCTTGACCCATCCGTTGGCGCAACCAGGCATGAGCGTCGTCGCTCTGATAGCGCTCATGCCAATACAGCGACACGCTCAGCGGTGGCAAAGGTAATGGTGCCGGCAACAATTCAATGTCTGCTGCGCTCTGCAATTGACTGGCAACACTTAGTGGCAGGGTAGCGATCATGTCGGTCTGAGCCACCACAAATGGCGTCGCCATATAGCTACTTAACAATACCGCGACATTGCGTTGCAACCCCTGTGCACGCAAGGCGGCATCGACCTGAGCATTAAAGTAGTTGGCGTAACCCGAAGCGTTGATATGCCCGTACTGAAGATACGTATCCAGATTCCAGGCGCGGGCCAAAGCGGGATGCCCCTTACGCACCAGACATGTACAAGCCTCTTCAAACAGAAAACGCGCCCGTAGGTTGTCCGGCGGATTGGGATAGTGACCGATGTAGAGTTCGACGTAATTTTCTGCCAACATCTCCAGCGCACCGCCCAACTTAGGAGGTAAACACCTCAGACCGATTCCGGGTCCCTGAGCCTGCACAGCCGACAAGACCCTAGGGAAAACCGCTAATTGCAAGTAATCACTGGCACAGATAGTAAAGACTCTTTGTGTGGTCGCGGGATCAAACTCCGTATCACGCGAGGTGCTACGGCGCCATGTTTGCAGCAGGGGCTGGAAGCTGCGATGCAACTCAAGTGCCCGAGGCGTGGGCATCCAGCGATTGCCTTGCCGCTGTAGCAACGGATCACTGAACAGGTAGCGCAAACGACTCAGCGCCGAGCTCATCGCGGGTTGGCTGATCCCAAGCAACTCCCCCGCTTGAGACACACTGTTGCAGGTCATCAGCGCATCGAAATGCACCAGCAGGTTCAAATCGGCGGATTTCATAGCGTGCGCTTTATAGGCTTATAAGTTTCACCCTGTCGACGCTCTCAGGCATCGTCCCTACTATTTAAGCACACTCCCCCAAACGTAGGCGGGAGACAAAAAATTCAGGGGAATACATGTTACGCATCAACGAACGCCTCGCTTGCCTCTTGGCTTTGGCAATCCCGACACTTTGTGTCGCCCCTATCGCACAAGCCGCAGAGAGCTGGCCGGGCAGCAAACCCATACAACTGATTGTGCCCTATGCAAATGGTGGATCGACCGATCTTGTCGCACGGCAACTGGCTGACGCCGTCAGCAAGAAAACCGGCGGACATGTGATCGTAGAAAACCGCGCTGGCGCCTCGGGCATGATCGGCTCGTCATACGTGCACCGTCAACCTGCTGACGGCTACACGCTGTTGTTAGGTACGGTCACCAGCCACGCCATCGCCCCCAGCGTCACCGCGAATCTCCCGTATGACATCGTCAAGGATTTCACGCCGATCACCACGATCGGCACCATTCCCGATCTGATTGTGGTCAACCCCAATTTAGGGGTAAGCAATTTAAGCGAGTTCATTAAGCTGGCCCAGTCACGCCCGGAAGAGATTTCGTATGCGTCGGCGGGAACGGGCTCCTCTAGTCATCTGGGTGGGGCTTACTTCGCGGCAGAAGCGGGGTTGAAACTGAATCACATTTCTTATCGCGGATCGGGCCCCGCACTGATCGATGTGCTGGGCGGGCATGTAGACATGATGCTCGACGTGGTCATGACGTCGCTTGAACCCGTCAAAGCGGGCCGCCTGAAAGCCTTGGCCGTGACGTCGAAAGAACGCTCTGCGTTGCTACCCGATGTACCGACGGTACAAGAATCCGGTATCGCGGGATTTGAAGCCATCATCTGGTTCGCCCTATTCGCTCCCGCCAACATGGACCCAGCGTTACAAACACGTATCGCACAAGCCTTCGATGAAACCATTCAAGAGCCGCAGATGAAAGAACTCCTGCTGCGTCAAGGCATCACAGCCACAGGCACGGGTCCCGCAGCCCTGGCCGAGACAGTGCGCCAGGACACTGAGAAGTGGCGCGACATCGCCCAGAAGGCGGGAGTCAAGCCTCAGTAAGTGACGTCGTCTGCGGACCGCAAGATCGATTGACCGGAAGAAAAATGCAGCAACAACAGAAAAAAATGCCAGCCATTTACGACGTCATCGTCGTAGGTGGCGGCCTAGTGGGCGCAGCGATTGCCTACGGCCTACGAGCACATGTCGGCACGATGGCGGTATTGGACGAGGACGACACCGCGTTTCGAGCCTCGCGCGGCAATTTCGGCTTGGTTTGGGTGCAGAGCAAAGGCATGGGGTTTCCTGCTTACGCCCGCTGGACGATAGCCTCGCAGCAACGTTGGCCGGAACTGGCTGAAAAACTGCAGACACTGACGGGTCTAGACCTGCATCTCGAGCAGCGCGGCGGCCTCAACATTCTCCTGAGCGAGGAGGAAGTACAGGCCCGCAGCGCATTCATGCAGAAACTGCATGCGCAGTCCGGCATGCCCCACTATCCCTATCGCATATTGGACCGACATGAAACGGCAGCGCTGATGCCTGGTATTGGCCCGGATGTGCGTGGCGCAAGCTGGACCCCCGTAGACGGCATTGTCAATCCCCTTAAACTCCTGCGTGCACTGCATATTGCATTCGATCGCTTAGCTATCGACTATCGGCCATTACACCCCGTATCCCGCATCACCGCGTCGGACAATGATTTCAGGTTAGAGACTCCACAAGGCACATTGCGCGCGCGCAAAATCGTACTCGCCTGTGGCCTGGGCAATCAAATTTTGGGGGAACAAGTCGGTATCAATATTCCCGTACGCCCACAAAGGGGGCAGATACTCGTGCTGGAACGTACTCGCCGGTTGCTGGACCTACCCTTGGTCAGTTTGCGACAAATGGACGAAGGCACGTGGCTAGTAGGGGATTCGCAAGAAGAAATGGGCGTTGACGACCGAATGACCAGCTTGCCGGTGATGGCCACGTTGGCCGAACGCGCAATACGTACGCTTCCCGCATTACGTGACGTGCGCATGGTGCGCTCCTGGGCCGCATTGCGTGTGCTTTCTCGGGATGGCTTTCCCGTGTACACGCAGTCGGCGTCTCACCCTGGTGCCTTTGCCGCCACCTGCCACAGTGGCGTAACGCTAGCCGCCGCCCACGCGCTGCAACTGGCGCCCATGATCGCCCGTGGCCACATCGACAACACACTCGCTGACTTTTCCCCCCGGAGATTCGATGTTTAAACCATCGCCAGAGGCATCGCGCCCCGTCGCGTCAACACCTGTCACGTTCACCTTCGACGGTACACCGCTACAGGCTGCACCTGAAATCAGCGTTGCCGCGGCACTTTTTCTACACGGTGTCGACGCCTGTCGTGACACCCCCGCCGGCAACGTGCCACGTGGCCCATTTTGCATGATGGGCGTGTGCTACGACTGTCTCGTCACGATTGATGGCCGCCCCAATCAACAGGCTTGCATGACCCGCGTCTGTGAAGGGATGCGAATCACACGTCAACAGGGTGCTCGTGAGGTTCAAGCGTGAACACTGTCTCGACAAAATCCCCGGATTGCGAACTACTGATTGTGGGCGCTGGCCCCGCGGGCCTCGCTGCGGCAGCACAAGCTGCCGAACTGGGTATTGATGTGTTGCTGTTAGATGAACAGCCCACGCTAGGCGGCCAGATCTACAGAGCCATTACTTACACCCCCCTGTCCAAGCCCGAAGTGCTAGGCGCCGACTATTGGCACGGCACGACACTCGTAGAGACCTTCCAGCGCTGCGGGGCTCGCTATCAGCCCAATGCCACGGTCTGGGCCATGGTTCCCTTAGAGGATAACGCCGGCTACGAAATCGGCTATTCGATTGGCGGAAATGCACAGAAAATCAACGCTCGCAGCGTATTGTTAGCCACGGGTGCACAAGAGCGTCCTTTCCCGGTGCCTGGTTGGACCTTGCCCGGCGTGATGGGAGCCGGCGCCGCACAGATCCTGCTAAAACAAGCGGGTGCTATTCCTGAGGGCGGGCTGGTGCTGGCCGGAGGCGGCCCACTCCTGTACTTGCTGGCCTGGCAATACCTGAACGCCGGCGCACGGATCGATGCGCTGCTCGAGACCGTACCCAGCGGCCGATTAAAGCAAGCACTGCCGCATGCTTGGGACTTTTTAAGATCGCCATACCTACGCAAAGGCCTACAGTTAATGCGTAAGGTGCGTGCACAAATCCCCATCGTGCGCAACATAGAGGCGCTAGAAGCGATAGGCCAAGAAGGCAGGCTGGCAACCGTGCGTTATCGCGTCGCAGGTAGCGCCGACATGATCGACTTGCCGACCCGCTATTTATTGCTGCATCAGGGCGTGGTGCCGAACCCCAATTTAAGTCGCGCCCTGGGTCTGGCTCACGATTACGACGCGGAGCAGCTTTGCTGGCACACGCGTGTGGATGAATGGGGTGCATCGTCGTCGGAAGGCGTGTTTGTCGCGGGCGATGCTGTAGGTATCGCCGGCGCACTGGCGGCTGAACACCGAGGTCGGTTATCAGCCCTGGGCGCCGCGCGGCAATTAGGCCGTATCAGTCAAGCACAACGCGATGACGCCGCCAAACAGGCACGCGCAGCCCTGTACCGCGCCTACCGCGGTCGCCGCTTTCTGGATACGCTGTATCAACCTACGAAAGCGATGCGTCGCCCCCAGGGCGACACGATTGTCTGTCGATGCGAGGAAGTCACTGCCGCACAAGTGCGCGAAACAGCCCAGTTAGGTGCAACTGGCCCAAACCAAATGAAAGCCTTCTTGCGTTGCGGCATGGGCCCTTGTCAAGGGCGGTTCTGTGGGTTGACCGTCAGCGAACTCATTGCCGAGGTACGAGAGGTCCCTGTTGCCGAGGTCGGTTACTACCGTCTGCGTTATCCCACTAAGCCACTGACCCTGGGGGAAATGGCCTCCATGCCGCAGACGGACGCCAGCCGAAAAGCGGTTATTCGGATCAAAAAATAGCCCTTGGCAATGGCCGGCCTGCGATGCGATGCTAGCGGCGTGAAATTCTTTTCCCAAAGATGATTACCACCGTAATCGACATCGAAGCCACCAGTGCAACCCCCAATGCCGTATGTGCTGTCAGGTGCTCGATGGCATTTGCCAGCACCGCGCAGAATCCGGCAAGACTGATCGTTCCAAGTAGCGCTGAATGCAGCATGGCGACAACGCTCGCGGCGCCCATCTTCTGGTGGATGGTTACCGCGACGACGGTATAGCCGATGGGGAACGCGAGTAGTAGTCCGGCCCCTGTCGATCCGAGTAGATGATGTGCGCTCGTCACAACGGCAACCAGTATGCCGGCAAGAATGCCTCGCACGATGAGTAGGCCAAGTCCTGCGCTTACCCTTGTCGAAGCCTCAGGCACAATGAACCGCCGGCCTATACGCCGACAAACCCCGGTTGCCACGATGAACATGAAGACGCCAACGATTGGTTGTGCTGGCAGAAACTGGAGTACGAGCGCGGCCACCAGCCAAGCCCCCACGGCGTATGCCAAGCACACCCACGGCGGTTGTTTTCCTGCCATCGCAATGTAGGCCAGCACGAAGAACTGCGTGGCACACAACGAAAGCAAGGCATACGACGCAGCCTGCGCGACGAACGCCGTTGGGGTCTGTGCTGCCAGGAAATAGAACCCTGGCCCGAGAATAATCGGAAGCCCCGCCAATGCGCCACCAACCACCGGACCAAAGGCGCCCACCGCCCAAGAAACAGCCATCACGACAAATGCCGTGGTGAGCATTCTTACGGCGAGCGCATCCAGTGGTATGTCGAAGAAAAGCGTTCCCATCGTCGTCATGCCTTGTGCCCAAGAGACCGCAAACTGGCAATACGGTGTTTGTCCGCCTCAATGCGAGGCATGGGTGCACCTGGCACCAGCGTCTTCTACAGCGAGACGATGAACGATCTGATTGTTCTTGACGCTCCAGAAGCTGCATCGTACATTATTTGGAACGATCATTCCAATTAGGCGGGATTGCCATGCGTACCAAAGCGTTCGAGCCTGACGAGATTGCTGATGCCGCCATGAAGATCTTCTGGCAGCGTGGCTATGCCGCGACCTCGATTCAGCATCTCGTCGAGGGCACCGGCCTGTCGCGCAGCAGCCTTTACAACACATTCGAGAACAAGCAGGGGCTTTATCAGCAAGCGCTTCACCGTTATCTGGCCATGACCACCGCTAATGTGGCATTGGTGTCTAGCCCGGGCGCTCCCAAGGATCTGATCAGACAATTGCTGATGCGTATCGTCGAGGACGAGTTGGACGACCCGCAGCGGCGCGGCTGCTTGGTCGCCAATGCCACACTGGAGCTGGCAGGCCAGGACGATGCGGTTGCCGAGCTGGTGGCGTATAACTTCCAGCGGTTGCAAAAAGCGTTGGAGAAACTGATCCAGCGGGGACAGCAATCGGGTGAACTCGCCGCCGGCAAGAGCCCGCGAGCGTTAGCCCGGTTCTTCGTCAACACCATGCAGGGGCTGCGGGTGTTAAGCAAAGGCAGTCCCTCACAGCAACGCCGCCAGTGCTTGCTGGACGTGGTCCACGTGGCGCTCGATACGCTGTAGCCGTTCATCGACCTGACGTGCAGCGCGAGCGCCTGGGGCTTAGTGTTGCATCGGTACCTGCCGCGGTTCTACCGCCAAGAGGACACCTTCCATCACTATCACTGCCCCGCCGGCAACACCTGCCCATACACCATCAGAACGCGGCTCGGCATGCGCCAGAAGCAAACTCGCACGCCCCATATCTACACCCTGCCCGACCCGTAGGCGCAATATGCCATCGTCGCGTAATGCCGCGCGCAGCGCAGTGGCCGCAGCCGTCGCGCTACCCGTGGCGGGATCCTCGGTCATTCGACCGGTGAACATCCGGGCCTGTATATCCGTCGGACTGTCCGTGGTGTCTGAACTCGTGTCTGTGGTGTAAGCGTAAATTGACTTCGCGCCATCCAGCGGAAACAAGGCCGCATAGCCACTGGCATCCGGAGCGGCACGTCGCAGCGCATCGCGACTCGCGAGCTGAACCACCAAAAACGCGAGACCTACGGAAACCACTTGAGGAGCGTGCTCAGAGACGTCGATATCCGACACATCCAGCCTCAGCGCATGCGCCACCGCCTCAGCCGATGCCTCACTACCGCGAGATAGCGGCTCCGGCGCCAACAACTCAGCCCCTTCAACACCCTTCGCACTCGTCACGAGCGACAGCCGCACTAATCCCGCGGCCTCTTCAAATACAAACTGATCGGGTACCGTCTGGCCCGCCAACGCCAACTCGCGCGCTAGCACCACCGCCGTGCCCACATTCGGATGACCTGCGAACGGTACTTCGCGGTCTGGCGTAAAAATTCGAACCCATGCCGTGTGTTCGGGGTCCTTAGGTGGCAAGACAAAACTGGTCTCGGAATAATTGAACTCCCGAGCAATCGCCTGCATCTGTTCGGTGCTCAAGCCCTGAGCATCCAATACCACGGCCAGGGGATTGCCGCCATAGGCTTGGCTGGTGAATACATCGGCAGTAACGTAGCGGTAGTGCATGCGGTTGTCTCGCTGGATTGGAACAACGGATCAATATATTGGGAACGATTGCACTGCGATAGATACAGGCGTCCTGAATTTGCACCGTAACAGCATCGCGCATGCCCAGATCGCAAAGCACCCTACTCTACCCGTACGTAATCCGGATAGCGCTCGCAGATTTCTGTGATCTGGCTCAAGGTCCCCGACAAATGCTCACGCAGTGCAGCCTGGGCGCCGGCCACGTCTTGCTGAGCGATGGCGTCGACGATGCGCTGATGATCGCGCAGGATGCGATCGACTTTACCGGCCTCGGGCAGATGCAAACGACGCAGTCGATCGACGTGGCCGCTATAGCGTTGCTCTAGCTCCCACAACGCTCCCACGCCAGCGGCCAGATGCATCTCTTGATGAAAAGCCTGATCGGCGGCCATAAAAGCGGGATGGTGCTCTGCGCCACGATTGGCTTGCTGCACATCGATGTGTGCTTGCAGCCTGTCGATCAATGCCGGATCGTCACGCTCGGCGAGCATGCGCACGATTTCCAGCTCTAGGGATCGGCGCAGAAAATGCGCCTGGCGAGCTGCGGCAATATCGATACGGCTGACCGCTGTCGTGTGCTGTGGATAAATGTCGACGAGCCCTTCGTCGCGCAATTGGCTCAGCGCATCCCGAATCGGCGTTTGGCTCAAGCCAAAAGCCTCGGCCAACTCGGCACGCGCCAGCGGCGCGCCGGGCTGTAGCTCCATCGACACGATCAGGTCGCGCAGCTTTTCAAATACCTGCGGCGCCGCATGACGGGAGCGGTCCAATCGCAGGTCGGCAGGCAGCGTTGACAGCTGAATCATAGGCGGATTAATAACGTGAATAGGCCGGATTGTACCGGTCATGAGGTTCATTGACGTACTAATATATTAGTGTTTTAATCATCAAAACACCACCGGAGACTTGCATGACCCGCTCTTATAAAGACTTGCGCAGTGCGCGCTGGATGGCACACGACGACCTGCGCTCGTTTGGCCACCGCTCGCGCATGATGCAAATGGGTTATGGCCCGCAAGACTGGGCCGACCGTCCGATCATCGCCATCATCAACACCTGGTCGGATCTCAACCCCTGTCACAGCCACTTCAAGCACCGCGTCGATGACGTCAAGCGCGGCATTCTGCAGGCGGGCGGCTTTCCGGTGGAGCTCCCTGCGATTTCCGTGTCGGAATCGTTCGTCAAACCCACCACCATGCTCTACCGCAACTTTCTGGCGATGGAGACCGAAGAACTGCTGCGCAGCCATCCGGTGGACGGTGCCGTGTTGATGGGCGGCTGTGACAAGAGCACGCCTGGATTGCTGATGGGCGCCTTTAGCGCCAACCTGCCCTGTGTCTACCTGCCGGCCGGCCCGATGCTGCGCGGCAACTGGAAAGGCAAAACCCTGGGCTCGGGCTCCGATGCCTGGAAGCTCTGGGACGAACGCCGTGCCGGCAACATCACCAAAGCGGACTGGACCGAGGTCGAAGGCGGCATTGCGCGTAGCTACGGCACGTGTATGACGATGGGCACAGCCAGCACGATGACGGCGATTGCCGAGTCCATCGGGATGACGCTGCCCGGCGCATCGTCCATCCCTGCGGCCGATGTGAGCCACATGCGTATGTCCGCCGAATGCGGCCGCCGTGTGGTCGAAATGGTCTGGGAAGACCAGACGCCGCAAAAAATCCTGTCGGTCGCTTCGTTCAAGAATGCCATCAATGTCGCCATGGCCATGGGCTGCTCGACAAATGCGATCGTGCACTTGGTCGCCATGTCGCGCCGCGCGGGCTGTGCCGTGGATCTGGCGGATTTCGACGAAGCAAGCCGCAAGGTGCCGGTGATTGCCAACATCCGTCCCAGCGGCGACAAATACCTGATGGAAGACTTCTACTACGCGGGCGGCCTGCCAGGCCTGATGTCGCGCCTGGCGAAAGATCACCTCGACCTGTCGGCCATGACGGTTTCCGGCCGCACATTGGGCGAGAACATCGAGGGTGCCGACGTGTACAACGACGACGTGATTCGCCCGCTGGACAACGCCATCTATGACGAAGGCGCGCTGGCCGTCCTGAAAGGCAATTTGGCGCCTGATGGCTGCGTGATCAAACCCAGCGCCTGCGCTCCGCAATTTCTGCAACACACGGGTCCGGCCCTGGTGTTCGACGACTATCCCAGCATGAAGGCCGCGGTCGACGACGAGAACCTCGACGTCACCGCCGACCACATTATGATTCTGCGCAATGCCGGCCCGCAGGGCGGCCCTGGTATGCCGGAATGGGGCATGCTGCCCATCCCGACCAAGCTGGTCAAACAAGGCGTGCGCGACATGCTGCGTTTGTCTGACTCCCGGATGAGCGGCACCAGCTACGGCGCCTGCATTCTGCACGCCGCTCCCGAGTCATACATCGGCGGCCCGTTGGCGTTGGTACGCACGGGCGATCTCATCACGGTGGATGTCCCCGCTCGCAGTATTCATCTGAATATCAGCGACGAGGAAATGGCGGCACGCCGCGCGGCGTGGACGCCTCCGCCCAAACGCTATGAGCGTGGTTACGGCTGGATGTACTCCCAACACATCTTGCAGGCCAATGAGGGCTGCGATTTTGATTTCCTGGAAACAGGCTTCGGCGCGCCAGTGTCTGAACCCAGCATTTTCTAACGCGTCCCGTCTGTTCCCTCGCCATTGCATCCAACCTGATTCGAGACATTCATGAGCACCTTATCCGATACCGCCCGCGCCCGCCTGTCGGCCGTCAGCACCGCCACACTGTGCACTGCCTTGTTCAAGCGCGGCCTGCGCAATCAATTCATCCAGGACGTGCATCCGTTGAATCCCAGCCTGCCCAACATGGTGGGCCCGGCTTTCACGTTGCGCTATATCCCCGCTCGCGAAGACCTGAACACGATCAAGGTATTTGAAGACCGCGGCCACCCCCAGCGCGTGGCCGTAGAAACCTGCCCCGAAGGCGCGGTGATGGTGATCGACAGCCGCAAGGATGCGCGTGCCGCGTCGGCCGGCTCCATCCTGGTCACCCGCCTGATGAAGCGCGGCGTGGCCGGTGTCGTCACGGATGGGGGCTTTCGCGATTCGCCCGAGATCGCCAACCTGGACATCCCGGCCTATCACAACCGTCCGTCGGCACCGACCAACCTGACACTGCATCAGGCCCTGGACATCAATGCCCCTATCGGCTGCGGCGACGTGGCCGTTTTTCCCGGCGACATCGTGGTGGGTGATGGCGAAGGCGTGGTGATCATTCCCGCGGACATCGTCGAAGAGATCGCCGACGAAGCCCACGAAATGACCGCCTTCGAAGACTTCGTTACCAGCGAGGTCCAGGGCGGGCGCAGCATCCTGGGCCTGTATCCGCCCACCGACCCGCAAACCCGCGAGCAGTTCACAGCGTGGCGGACAAAAAACGGGCGTTAAAGGTCCGGAAGATTTTTTTACGGTGAAAACGGCGTGGCCTTGCGATGAGCAACCCACGCTTTTTTTTACTCGAGTAGGCCCCATCGGGGCAACAGCAAACCCTCGAACGCATCAATAACAATCTTTACAGAGACAACGCCATGAATCCGATCCGACGCCGCCATCTGGCATTGACCTTGGCCGCAGCCACCCTGGCGGCCTGCGGCTTGCCCGCCCATGCCGCAGACTGGCCCGCCGACAAGCCCATTTCCTATGTTGTGCCCTTCACGGTAGGCGGCTCGACTGACGTAGTCGGTCGCCTGTTGGCACAAAAACTGGGCGAACGCCTCAAACAAAACGTCATCGTGGAAAACAAACCCGGCGCCGCCGGTGCGATCGGCGCCACCTATGTGGCCAAAGCCGCGCCCGATGGCTACACCCTGTTTGGCGGCACGATCAGCACGCATGCCATCAACGCCAGCCTATACAAGAACCTGCGTTATGACCCGGTCAAGGATTTCGAGCCCGTCTCGCTGGTCGCCACGCTGCCAAACGTGTTGCTGGTGGATCCCAATCTGGGCGTGAACTCTGTCGCCGAACTGATTGAGGTGCTCAAGCGCGATCCCGCCAAGCGTACCTTCGCCTCATCGGGACCCGGTACGTCGACCCACTTGGCCGGTGAGCTATTCGCCGACAAGATCGATATCCCCCTCACCCATATTCCCTACAAGGGCACGCCGCCCGCCATGGTGGACGTATCCTCGGGCGCCGTGACCTTTATGTTCGACCAGATGACAGCCGCCCTGCCCTTGCTCCAAAGCGGCAAACTCAAGTTGCTGGCCGTCACCACACCGGAGCGCATTGCGCTGGCGCCGGATACCCCCACGATGGAAGAATCCGGCGTAAAAGACTTCAAGATGGCCTCCTGGCAAGCGGTGTACGCCCCCAAAGGCACGCCCAAGGCCATCGTTGACCGCCTCTCGCAAGAGATCGCCGCCGTCCTGCAAGAACCCGACGTCCAGGAAAAACTGGGCAAAACCATGGGCATGCAACTGGTAGGCAGCAGTCCCGAAGCCCTGCGCGACCTGATGGCCACCGAAATCCCGCGCTGGGCTGAGGTCGTCGAGAAATCCGGAGCTAGCGTCGACTAAGCAGGAGCAAGGGCGCGGCCGATTTTTTTGTGCCGCAGCCCTTAAAAGTACCGGTCCGACAAAAAATATCCATCGCACTTGTCGATTTGGGTCAGCCTCAACCGTCGTGAGAATAGAGCGCCCTGCCATTGTGGCGGGCGCACTTTTCAGGAGCCCCTCATGGCCACCGTAAAACCGATTCCCGATGGTATGTATACGCTGACGCCCCACCTGATTTGCGACGGAGCGGCCGAGGCGATTGATTTTTATGTCAGGGCCTTTAACGCGGTAGAGCTGGCCCGTTTGCCGGGCCCGGACGGCAGGATCATGCACGCGATGGTGCAAATCGGAGACTCCAAGGTCATGCTGGCCGACGCGTTTACCGAATGCGGCGCCATGAGCCCCAAAGGGCTGCAGGACTCGCCGGTGTATCTGCATCTCTATGTCGAGGATGTCGACGCGGCGATGGCCCAGGCGGAAGCCGCGGGCGGCAAAGTAACCATGGCGCCGATGGACATGTTTTGGGGAGATCGTTACGGGCAGTTGACCGATCCCGTGGGCCATCGCTGGTCAATCGCGACGCACACGCAAGATCTGACGCCCGAACAGATTCAGGAAGGCATGAAGGCCTGCTTCGCCCCGAACGAAGGCGGCCAGGCGCCTGCCTGATCCGACATCCCCCCATCAGTCTCGCGGTATGGGGGGCGTGGCGCGTGGACGTCCTGACGCTTACAACCCGCCTGGCACAAAGGGGAAATAGTTGACCTCCCCTTTGTGCGCGATGATTGCGGTGGCCTCGGGCACCTCTTGCCAGACGCCCGGCAATTCGGTCAGCGGTTCGGATAGCAACATGTACGTATCGTCCCCCAATGCGGCAATGCGTGGCTCGTCGGGATATAGGTGCTTCAGATGCCGCACATCGGTGTTGTGGAATAAGGTTCGCGAATTGGCTTCGCTCGAATAGCGCACCGCGATCAGCCGTTCACCATCGAGAATGCACACCGTCATGTTCAGGGGAGATTCGACCGCGTAGCGATGCCCGACCTCTTCGACTGCAGCTGCCATGCGCTCCAGTGCCGGCAGCGGATCCTTTTCCAAACCAAAGCTCAAGGCCAGCAGGAACATCACTTCGGAATCGGTGGAACCCTCCAGTGAAAGAAAATATTGGGGGTCCACCTGCATCAGCAAGTCACGCCGCAGGAGGGGGTAGTTCCGAATCGAGCCATTGTGGACGAATAACCAGCGATTATGGCGAAACGGATGACAGTTCGTTTCCTGAGCGGGGGTATCCGTGGCCGCGCGGATGTGCGCCACGAACAGCGGCGACTTGATGGCGCGAGCGGCCTCTCGTAGATTGCGATCATTCCACGCGGGATGAATACTGCGATAACGAAATGGCATTTCATTCGGATCACGGCCATACCATCCCACGCCAAAACCGTCTCCATTCGTCGTCGTGGCCCCCAAGCGCGAGTGCAGACTCTGATCGATCAGCGAATGCTGGGCCTTGAACATCACCATATCCAACTGCAAGGGATTACCGGAATACGCCATCCAGCGGCACATAGCATGCTCCTGCGAAGTCGTTCGTATTATTTATAAGGAATACTAATCTGCGACCAAGGCCCTAAAGGCCCCCACGCCGCGCCTTCGGCGTTTTTGCCTTGGGGCGGCCCGGCGGCAAAAAAGGGCCCGCCATCATTCCTGCGGCAATGCCTGCGGGTTCCAGGCAACCTCCCATAAGTGTCCATCCGGATCCTGAAAATGCCCTGCATAGCCACCCCAAAACGTGTCTGCAGCGGCTTTGAGAATCCGGCCGCCAGCCGCGCCCGCCTGCTGCATCACCAGATCGACCTCGGCTTTGTCGCTCACATTGTGGGCGAGCGAAAACTCCGTCGCACTGCGGGGCCCTAATTCCAGACCGACTTCATGCGCCAGACTCGCGCGTGGCCAGAGCGCCAATATCAACCCGGGTTGCATTTCAAAGAATGCAACCGCGCCATGCTCGAACTCGGTACCGACAATACCGGCCGTCGATAAGCCCAAGCCATCCCGATAAAACCGCATGGCACGGTCCAGATCATCCACACCCAAAGTGATAAAACTGACGCGAGGTTTCATTCTGGCTCCATAGTGTGCAAACGACAATCCCTGCGCCAGGCCTTCGCAAATGCAGAAACTTGCCCGGCAAGGACCATCAATGACCAGCGTTCGACAACGCCGAAGAAACATCACCTATTAAATCACTCTGACACACGCAGGAGTAAGATCGATCCGTTTTCTTCTCTACTCGGAGCTTTTCCTTGAAATACCGAAAACTTGGCCGCACCGACACCGAAGTCAGCCTGATCGGCCTGGGCACCATGACCTGGGGCGAACAAAATACCGAAGCCGAAGCCCACCAGCAACTGGACTACGCCCTAGAGCGCGGCATCACGCTGGTCGACACGGCGGAAATGTATCCCGTGCCACCGAAAGCCGAAACGCAGGGCCGTACCGAAACCTATATCGGCACCTGGCTCGCTAAAACAAAACGTCGCCAGGACATCGTGCTGGCCAGCAAAGCCGCCGGCCCCGTTCGCGACGCCAAGCGTCCGGGCCACATCCGTGACGGCAAGACCTTTCTGGATCGCAAGAATCTCACCGAGGCCCTCCACACGAGCCTCAAACGTTTGCAGACCGACTACCTGGACCTGTACCAGTTGCACTGGCCCGACCGCAGCACAGCCACCTTTGGCCGCGGCTACCCCTGGTTCACCGACGAATACACGGTACCCGTCCAGGAAACGCTCGAAGTCCTGCAGGATTTCGTGCGCGCCGGCAAAGTCCGTCACATTGGCGTATCAAACGAAACTCCCTGGGGTGTCGCACAGTTTCTCAAGCACGCGGAAAACCAGAATCTACCGCGCATCGCCACCATCCAAAACCCGTACAGCCTACTCAACCGCACCTACGAAACCGGCCTGTCCGAATTCAGCCACCTGGAACAAGTCAGTTTGCTCGCCTACTCCCCCCTGGCAATGGGCGTGCTCTCGGGCAAATACCTGAATGGCGCTCGCCCCGAAGGCGCGCGAATGACGCTATTTACGCGTTTCACGCGCTATAGCAACGAGCAAAGCGAAGCGGCCACAGAGCAATACGTGAAATTGGCACGCGATCATGGTTTATCACCGACGCATCTGGCCCTGGCCTGGGTTAACCAACAGCCCTCCGTGGTCAGCAACCTGATCGGCGCCACGACGTTGGAGCAACTCAAGGAAAACATCGACAGCGTCGACGTGACCTTGTCCGACGAGATACTCAAAGCGATCGACGCGATTCACGCACAGCACCCTAACCCTGCACCTTAAGGTTATCGGGCGACGCTCAGTCATCCTCAAGGTGCATGGAGTGTCGCCCCGCGGCTGAGGGTCAGCCTAACAACTGATCCGCCAACGCGGCAAAATCCTCGACGACCGCGTCCCAATCCTGCTGAGCTTCCAAATCGGTGGTTTGCTGTGGCCCATGCTCGGTCGCGCGGCGCACAAAAGCGGTCTTCAAGCCGCACTGACGAGCGGCAGCCAAATCGTTGTTGTGGGCCGCTACCATGCAGATTTCGTCAGGCGCCAAACCCAGTACTTCGGCGGTGCGCAGATAGGCTTGCGGCGTGGGTTTGTACGCTTGGGCGACTTCCGCTCCTAAAATAGCATCCCAGGGCAGGCCTGCTCGCTTTGCCATATCCAGCATCAGTCGGATATTGCCATTAGATAACGGCGCAATGATGTAGCGTGTTTTCAGGCGAGTGAGACCCGCCACGGCATCCGGCCAAGGGTCTAACTTGTGCCAGGCGAGGTTCAACCCGTCCAACGCCGTCGGCGGTATCTCATTTGGATCAATGCCCAATTCGCGAAGTGCTTTTTCCAAGTTTTCGCGATGCAGCACATCCAGCCGCACAAAGGGACGCGACCCGTTGCGCACCGGCTCCATGGATGGCCCATATTGCCGGCGCCACGCATCAGCCAACGCCAAAGGCTCTACGCGTCCCTGTCCATACTGTGCCAAAAATGGCGCGGCGTCGCGAGCCACGCCGCTGCGCCAATCGACGACCGTACCGAATACATCGAAGACCAACGCCTGAACCTTGTCCCATGCCATGATGCCTGCCTCCATTCAATCAAAATCGATAAATACGCCGCATCGGAAGATCATAGGATAATCGGGTCTTCAGGCGATACCCTGTCTTGAATATCCACCGCACGGTGATCAAGGATCACGGCCAGGAACACCAGTGTCATACTCAGGTTGATAGACCAGGAGTTTTTCGATGACGGTTTCTTCTCGCGGCGCCGATGCGCTGGCGCGCTCTATCAAGGCGGCAGGCATCAGCCGTCTGTTCACGCTATCGGGCAATCACATCATGCCCGTCTTCGATGCGGCGCTGTCGGCCGGCATCGAACTGGTGCACGTACGCCACGAAGCCGCGGCCGTGCATATGGCCGACGCATGGGCACGCCTGACCGGCGAGCCCGGCGTGGCACTGGTGACGGGCGGCCCGGGCCATGCCAATGCGGTGTCCGCGCTATACACCGCGCAGATGTCCGAATCGCCCGTGGTGCTGTTGTCGGGTCATGCGCCCAATGGACAGGCCGGTTGGGGCGCGTTTCAGGAAATAGACCAGGCCGCCATGGCGGCGCCTGTGACCAAGGCGTCGTGGGCGGTAGGATCCGCGGCAGCCATGGCGACCGATTTTGCGCGAGCGTGTCGCGTCGCGCGCAGCGGCCGGCCCGGGCCGGTGCATCTGAGCCTGCCCACTGATGCCCTGGAGCATCCCGCCGACGAAGCGCTGCCTGACGCGCGCGACTACGCGCCGATACTGATGCCGTTGGATGCCGGGCAAACGACCGCCCTGGTAACGCGGCTAAGCAAGGCCCAGCGGCCCCTGGTACTGGTGGGACCGACCGGCCTGACCGATGCCGGGCGCGCTCGCGTAGCGGCGCTGCAACAGGCTTGGGGCATACCCGTCGTCGCCACGGAAAGCCCGCGCGGCGCCAACGACCCGGCGTTGGGGGCCTTTGCGCCGATACTGGCGCGTGCCGACTGCGTGCTGCTGCTGGGCAAGCGCCTGGACTTCACCTTGCAGTTCGGCAAGGCCTTCGATGTGGCCTGCGAATTTATACAAATCGACGCCGATGCGCATGAATGGACGCGCACACGTCGCGCTGTGAGCGAACGACTACAGGAAACCCTGCTGGCCGACAGCGTCACCGCCCTGGAAAGCCTGGCGCAACGGTCCTTGCGCGGCACGCCGGACTGGTTGGCGCAGGTAGAAACCGCGCTTGCTTACCGCCCGCCCGCCTGGCGCGAAGCCGTCGGCAATGGCGCTGGCCTGCATCCGGCCGAGCTGTGCCGTGCGGTGCAACAGGTGCTGGATTCGCACGATGATTCGGTGCTGATCTGTGATGGCGGCGAGTTCGGCCAATGGGCCCAAGCCTGCCTGCGCGCGCCGCACCGTGTCATCAACGGCGCGGCCGGTGCCATCGGCAGTGCCTTGCCCATGGCGCTGGCCGGCCGGTTGGCGCATCGCGACGCACCGGTGGTGGCCATGATGGGCGACGGCACGTTTGGCTTTCATTGTGCCGAGCTGGATACAGCGGTGCGCTACGGCCTGCCGTTCATCTGCGTGGTAGGCAACGACGCGCGCTGGAACGCCGAATACCAGATCCAACTGAATAGCTACGGCGCCGAACGCCTGGTGGGCTGCGAATTGCTGCCGACTCGCTACGATCGCGTAGCCGAAGGCTTCGGCGCCCATGGCGCGTGGGTGACGGAAGCGGCCGCGCTGGCGCCCGCCTTGCAGACCGCGGCACAAGCCAGGCTGCCCACCTGTGTCAACGTGGCGCTAGCCGGCCTGCCCGCCCCGGTGGTGCGGCAAGGCTGACGCGCGGCGCCCGGTGTGACGCTGACGATAGCGGGAATGCGCGCTGTTTAGTGCACGTCTTTCTAGAAGTAATCGGAGGCGTGGCAGACTAAGCCTGCCCCGTCGCCAACTCGCGCAACTGCGCCAACAAGGTATCCGGAATCTCGACGCCCTGTTCGCCGGCCTGCTTCTGCAAGCCAGCACGGCGCGCACCCGGCAAACGTACGTCGCTGTCAGCCAACATGGCGGCTACTAGCGTTTCCACGCGCTCCAGATACACGTCGCGCCCGGCCAGCGCCCCCGGGTCGATGACCAGGAACGCCTGGCCGATGCGCGCCTGATTGCCTTGCTCCGAAAAAAACGAATCCGCCTCGAAACCGAAATGCGCACCCGTCAGCGCACAAGCCAGCAGTTCGACGATAAGCGCCAGCATGGCCCCTTTGACGCCGCCCATGGGCAACATGCTGCCCGCCAGGCCGGCCTTGGGATCAGTGGTAGGGTTGCCTTGGGCGTCCAGCGCCCAGCCCAACGGAATCTCGNGGCCCTCGCGCGCGGCCACCATCAGCTTGCCGCGCGCCACTTCGGACAGAGATAGGTCGATGATCAGCGGATCGGCGTCGCGGCGCGGGAAGGCCGCGGCAATGGGGTTGGTGCCGAACAGCGCACGCTTGCCGCCCCAGGCCGGCATGGCTGCGGGCGAGTTGCCCAGCGCCAGGCCGACCAGCCCTTGCCGCGCCAGCGCGTCCAAATGATAGGCAGCCACACCAAAATGATGGCTATTGGTGACACCCGCGAACGCCACCCCATGCGTCTGCGCGCGCGACACGGCTTCGTGTACCGCCAGGGCGCAGGCGGGGAAAGCCAATCCCGCGCCGGCATCAATCAGCACCGCGCCGCCGCGCTGTTGCGCAATGTGGGGGACGGCATCGCCCACGGCGCGGCCATTGCGCACATGTGCCGCATACGACGGCACGCGCGACACACCGTGCGAGGCCAAGCCCTGCGCGTCGGCATAGACCAACGCGCGCGCCGTGCTGTCGGCCATGTCAGGGTGGGCGCCAGCGCCACGCAGCGCGGCGCCGGCCAGATCATGCAAGGACTTCAGATCTACGGTTGCCATGGAAGACTCACAAGGAAAGAAACAGGCTCAGCGGCCTTGCAGGGCTTGCGCGACGCGTTGCGCCACCATGCTGGAGACACGCGTATTGGCTTCCTGAGTCAGGCCAGCGATGTGCGGCGTCAGCACCAGATTGGGGGCATCGGCCAGCGGGCCGTCGGCGGGCAAGGGCTCGTCCTGGAACACGTCGATGGCCGCGCCACGCAGGTGACCACTACGTAGCGCCCGGGCCAGCGCTGCCTCGTCGACGATGCCACCGCGCGCGGTATTGATCAGCACCGCGCCGCGCTTCATCGCGGCCAGTCGATCGGCATTCATCAGGTTGCGCGTGGCGTCGGTCAGTGGAATATGCAGGGTCAGCACATCGGCGCGGGCCAGCAGGGTGTCCAGCGCCAAGGGCTCGACGTCCGCCTCGCGCCAAGCCGGGTCATCGTCGCGCAGCAAAGGATCATGGGCCGCAACCCGCATGTCCAGCCCTTGCGCCAGGCGCGCCGTCAGGCGGCCGATGCCGCCGAAACCCACGATACCCAGCGTGCGAGTTTCGGCCTCCAGCCCGTTGGACAAGTCGGTGCGCGGCCAGGCGCCGGCCGCCACCTGGGTACTGTGATGATACGCGCCACGCAGCAGCAGCAGCGCCGCTGCGATCACATACTCGGCGACGGCACGTGCATTGGCGCCGGTGGCGGGCAGCACGGCAATGTCGCGCGCCTGGCAGGCCGGCACATCGATGTTGTCCAGGCCTACACCCAGGCGGCCTACCGCCTTGAGCTTCGGGCCGACCGCCAACAGGGCGGCATCGACCCGGGTGCGGTTGCGCACGATCAGCGCATCGGCGCTGGGCAACGCGGCCAGCAGCGCGTCGCGCCGGTCAACCAGATCAGGTTCGTAACGCACGTCGAAATCGGCGCGCAGCGCGGCAATGGCCGCTTCGTCCATGAACTCGGAAATGAGAATGTGCATCGGGCTTCTTCAATGGAAATGGGGCCGGGCCGATCGATACCGGCCCGAGTGGAAAAGAGTCGGCTAACCGACCTGGATATTCGCTTCACGAATGATTTTGCCCCAACGGTCGACTTCGCTGTCCAGATATTGCTTGAAGGCCGCCGGGCCGCGCGGTTGCGGCACAAAACCCAGGCGTCGAAAAGCCTGCTGCATATCGGGCTGCGACATCTGTTTCTCGATGGCGCCGCCAATGCGCTGCACCAACGCGTCGGGCATGCCGGCCGGAGCCAGCACGCCAGTGAAGTTCTCGACGATAAGGTCCGGGATGCCGGCCTCGGCCACAGTGGGCACATCAGGCAAGTCGGGGCTGCGCTCGTGGGTGGTCAGGGCCAGGGCACGCAGGGCGCCGCTCTTGACATGCGGCAGCGACTCCGGATAGTTGGAGAAAATCACATCCAACTGGCCGCCGAGCAGGTCGGTGAGCGACGGCGTGCCCCCCTTGTAGGGGACGTGCAGCAACGACGCGCCGGTCAGTTTCTGGTACAGCGCCAGCGTCAGGTGGGGCGGCGTGCCGTTGCCGCTGGACCCGGCCGATAGCGACTGGGCCTTGGCCTTGGCCGCACGGGTCAGCTCGTCCAGGGTGCGGATGGGGCTCTTGGCGTTGACCACCACCATCATCGGCGACGACGCGAGGCCCGCCAGCGGCACCAGGTCTTTTTTCAGGTCATAGCCGGCCCTGCCGGCAAACAACGTGACGTTGGCCGCGTGCGTCATGGTAATGGCCAGCCAGCTGTAGCCATCGGGGTCGGCGCGCGCCACCAACGTAGCGCCGATATTGCCGCTGCCGCCGGGCCTGTTCTCGACCACCACGTTCCAACCTTCGCCTGTAGACACAGCCTGACCGACCTGACGGGCGGCCACGTCGGTCAGGCCACCCGGCGGAAACGGGACGATGTAGCTGATGGGCCGCTGTGGCCAGTCTTTTGATGCGGCCAGCCCCCGTGACCAGGGGGCCAAGGCCAGGGCACCTGCCCCCAACAGCCCCAGCGCGTTGCGGCGCTGGACATCAGGACAGGCGTGACGATCATTGCGCATTGCTCTTCTCCTTTGGTTCAGGTCGCCGCCGACTGCGCGGCCAGTCATTGCTGCATTCCCCTCCTGCGGATGGTGTGCCGCGTCGCGATCAGGCGCTTTCGTACAAGCGCGTCAGTACGAATTCGCGATGGCCCAGGGCTTCTGCGGCCGTCCAGCGGCCGTTAGCGGTGGCCAGCATGCATTCCAGCAACTGGTCGCCCGCCTGGTCCAGGTCGATGTCGCGTTGCAGCAGCGCCGAGGTATCCACGTCCACGTGTTCGCCCATAGTGCGCACCGTACGCGGGTTGGCGCAAATCTTGATGACGGGCAGGATGGGGTTGCCTATGACGTTGCCTTGGCCCGTGGGGAAGAAGTGCACCGCATAGCCCGAGGCCGCACACAGCGTCACCATCTCGGCCGCCGCCGACGAGGAATCCATGAACCACAGGCCTTTGTCAGTAGGCGTCTCGGCCTTATCCAGCACGCCGTCGACGCGGCATTTCTTGCCGATTTTCTGGATATTGCCCAACGCCTTTTCTTCAATGGTGGTCAAGCCGCCGGCGATGTTGCCCTTGGTGGGCTGCGATTCGGACAGGTCGCTGGTCTTCCAACGATCGATCACTTCTTGGTAGCGGTTGAACATGAACATGAAGCGCTCGCGTACCGCGTCGTTGGCGCAGCGCTCGGCCACGATGTGTTCGCCGCCCGTGAGTTCGGTGGTTTCGCCGAACACTAGCGTGCTGCCTAGCTCGTATAGCTTGTCGAAGGCATTGCCCACGGTGGGGTTGGCACCACAGCCCGAGGTAGTGTCCGACTCGCCGCACTTGGTGGACACCCACAAGTCGGATATGGGGCATTCGGTACGCTGCAGCGCAGTCGCGTAGTGCACAAAGTCTTTGGCTTGACGCGAGGCCCGCATGATGGTGTCGTGGTCGCCGTGCAGTTCGATGCTGAAGCCCGCCACGGGCTTGCCGGTAGCGGCGATACCGTCGACCACGCGCTTAGTCCAGCCTTCTTCGATGCCGATGACAATCACGGCGGCGACGTTGGGGTTGCTGCCGGTGCCTATCAGCGTGCGAAAGTGCAGCTCCAGGTCTTCACCGAACTGCAGGCGACCGTAGGGGTGAGGCAGAGCCATGGTGCCCTTGATATTGTTGGCGACGGCTTCGGCGGCTGCATTCGAGATATCGTCCACGGGCAGGACGATGACGTGGTTGCGCACGCCGACACGTCCGTTATCGCGACGGTATCCCTGGAACGTGGTCGAGGCATTGATGATGGCCATAGCGGTTTCCTATGTAGGTAATCTGTGATGGGGACGCAGCCGCTTACCAGCGTTTGGTCTTGATGTTGTGAACGTGGGCGTGTTGACCGACCTGGATGGGCGCGACCACCTTGCCGATATCGGTGCCGTACTTGAACACGGTGTCGCCTACCGCCATGTCTTTCAGGGCCACCTTGTGGCCGATAGGAATGTCTTGCAGCGCCTTCAAATGGACGATTTTGTCTTCATCCATGATCCAGGCATTCAGTTCAGTGCCTGCTGTCAGGCCTTCCACGACGGCGACCGCCACCGTGTCCTTCGCATCGTGCAATACGGCGTGAATCATAGTTTTCCTCTCTGGAGTAATAGCCGTCCGGGGCCGCTCGGTCCGGCCGGGTTCATCACATCTTAGGCGCGACTAAAATCATAGTCAACTAAATCATATGTATGAGTTGTATGATTTAAGTTGCGATAACGTGCGCCGCTATAATTCGCCCTCTTTCATCGCCGGTATCACCATGAGAAACACTTCGACCACGACTGTTCCCCTAGGCAGCCCCCTGTACACCCAGGTCAAGCAGGAGGTGCTTGCGGCGCTGGCACGCGGAGAATGGAAACAAGGCGAGGCGGTGCCCCCCGAGAAAACCCTGGCCGAACGGTTCGGTGTCTCGATTGGGACGCTGCGCAAGGCCATCGATGAACTGGCGGCGGAGAACATCTTGGTGCGACACCAGGGACGTGGCACGTATGTGGCAGTGCATACGCGCAACCATCATTTCTTCAAGTTCTTCCGCATCGTCCGCCAGGACGGCCACAAGTCCTATCCCGCGACGCAGCTGCTGCGCTTTCGCCGCGTGCGGGCCACGGCCGCGGTGCGTGAACGCCTGGCGCTGCCGGCAGGGGCGTATGTGTTCGAATTCTCGAATGTGCTGTCGCTCAATGGCGATGTGGTGATGGTGGATGACATCAGCCTGCCCGAGTCACGGTTTCCGGGCATGGCGGAATATCATCTGCGCGAACGGCCCAGCACCTTATACGCTCTGTACCAGGACGTGTTTGGGGTAAACGTCATTGCGACCGACGAGTGGCTGCGGGTTGGCCTGGCCGATGCCACTCATGCCCAATGGCTGGGAGTGACGCAGGGCACGGCATTGCTGGAAATCCGGCGGGTGGCTTATTCGTATAACAAGCAACCGGTGGAGTGGCGGGTTTCCCGGGTCAATACAGCGGCTTATGAATATCTGGGCCAGGAGGCGGGCGGGGTGCTGGGCGCATGAGGGGTGTAGTGTGGAGCGCGGGTTATTGCCAGCACCGAAGGCTCAGGTCTTTAACCGATACCCCGTCTTGAATATCCAACGCACCGTGATCAAACAGACGATCAAGAACGCCAACGTCATACCCAGGCTAATCGACACACTGACATCCGACACACTATAGAAGCTCCAGCGAAATCCACTGACCAGGTACACCACCGGATTAAATAGCGTCACAGCCTGCCAAAACGGGGGCAGCATATTGATCGAATAAAACGTACCGCCCAGAAAAGTCAGGGGCGTAATAATCATCAGCGGGATGATCTGCAGCTTTTCAAAGCCATCGGCCCAGACCCCGATAATGAATCCAAACAGGCTGAACGTCACTGACGTCAAAATCAAAAAGCCCAGCATCACAAAAGGATGCTGAATATCGAACTCCACAAACAGGCGAGCTACCCCAAGCGTGATCAGTCCCAGGATCACGGACTTGCTCGTCGCCGCCCCCACATAGCCCGCCACAATCTCGATATATGAAATGGGCGCGGAATGGATCTCGTAGATCGTGCCTGAAAAACGCGGCATATAAATGCCAAAAGAAGCATTCGCGACACTCTGCGTCAACAGTGACAACATAATCATGCCGGGGACAATAAACGCCCCATAGCTGACGCCCTCGATCTCAACCATATGAGAGCCGATCGCCGAGCCGAACACCACGAAATACAGCGCCGTCGATATCACAGGCGAGGCCACACTCTGCATCAGCGTGCGGCGCGCGCGCGCCATTTCAAAAAGATAAATGGCGCGAATAGCGTAAAAATTCATAGTCAGGCACTCACCAAACTGACAAAAATGTCTTCTAGCGAACTTTCGGAAGAACGCAGATCCGTGAACTCGATCCCTGACTCATCCAATTGACGCAGCAGACGGGCGATCTCGCCGCCGCCTTCTTGATTGTCATAGGTATAGACAAGCTGATAGCCGTCGTCCGAGAGATCCAGACCGTATTCGGTCAGCGCGGCAGGCATCGCGTCCAACGCCGTCTTGAGCGTCAGGGTCAATTGCCGTTTGCCCAGCTTTTTCATCAAGGCTTGTGTCTCTTCGACCAGGATAATCTCGCCCTTGCGAATCACCCCGATTCGATCGGCCATCTCCTGGGCTTCCTCGATATAGTGCGTGGTCAGAATGATGGTGACCCCGTTCTCGCGCAAACGCCGCACCATGTCCCACATGCCCCGGCGCAACTCTACGTCCACCCCGGCTGTCGGCTCATCCAGAAACAAGATATCGGGCTCGTGCGATAGCGCCTTGGCGATCATGACGCGACGCTTCATCCCGCCCGACAGCGCCATGATACGCGTATCCTTCTTGTCCCATAGGGATAAGGCACGCAAGATTTTTTCGATATAGACGGGATTGGCGGGCTTGCCAAAGAGGCCGCGACTGAAATTCACCGTATTCCAGACGTTTTCGAAAGCGTCCGTGGAAATTTCCTGTGGTACGAGTCCGATACTCGAACGCGCCGCCCGATAGTCAGTCACGATGTCGTGGCCATCGGCCAAGACACGTCCCTGCCCTGGCGTGACAATGCCGCACAGGATGCTGATCAGCGTCGTCTTGCCCGCGCCATTGGGGCCCAGCAAGGCAAAGATCTCGCCACGCTGGATATCCAGGTTGATGTTTTTCAGCGCCTGATGCCCCGACGCATAGGTCTTGGACAGGCCCTGCACGGAAATAACGGGTTGCACGCGAACCTCTGCATAGCTATTGACCCGCTCATTCTACTTGTTCGACTCCTGCGCACCATTCAATCTATGCATCAACATTATTCCATTATCCGAGTCTAATCAGGCCAGATAAAAAGAGGGATGCCCGTGGGCATCCCTTTAACCACCCTACTACTACAGCAAACAACCCTTCAAAAACTCAGGCTCGCCAAACACAACAGGCGTGCTGCACCTGTGACGCCGCATTAAGCGGCACGCACGGCCGCGGGCTCCTCGTGATGGAACTGCGCTTCTTCCGTCGATCCGGTCAGCGCCGTGGTGGAGGACTTGCCCCCCTCGATGGCCTGTGTCACGGCATCGAAGTAACCGGTGCCCACTTCGCGTTGGTGCTTGACGGCGGTAAAACCCAGATCGGCCGCGGCGAATTCCTTCTGCTGCAATTCAACAAACGCGCTCATCTGACGACGGGCATAGCCGTGCGCCAACTCGAACATGCCGTAGTTCAGGGCATGAAAGCCCGCCAGCGTGATGAACTGAAACTTGTATCCCATGGCGCCCAATTCACGCTGGAACTTCGCCACCGTGTCATCGTCCAGATTCTTTTTCCAGTTAAACGACGGCGAGCAGTTGTAGGCCAGCATCTTGCCCGGGAATTGATGATGAACGGCCTCGGCGAACTTGCGGGCGTATTCCAGATTGGGGGTCGAGGTCTCGCACCAGATCAGGTCGGCATAAGGGGCATAGGCCAGGCCGCGCGAAATGGCTTGATCAATGCCAGCCCGGGTACGGAAGAACCCTTCCACCGTACGCTCGCCCGTGATGAACTGGCGATCGTTCTCGTCCACGTCGCTGGTCACCAAGTCCGCGGCATCGGCATCGGTACGGGCCAGCAACACCGTCGGCGTGCCCATGACATCGGCCGCCAAACGTGCCGACACCAGTTTGGAGATGGCTTCCCGCGTGGGCACCAGCACCTTGCCCCCCATGTGGCCGCACTTTTTCACAGACGCCAGTTGATCCTCAAAGTGCACGCCCGACGCGCCCGCTTCGATCATGGCCTTCATCAACTCAAACGCGTTGAGCACGCCACCGAATCCGGCCTCTGCATCCGCCACGATCGGAGCGTAATAATCGATATAGCCCTCATCGCCCGGATTTTTTCCTTCCATCCACTGGATCTGGTCGCAACGCGACAGGGCATTGTTGATGCGGCGAACCACTTGCGGAACGGAATTGACGGGGTACAGCGATTGGTCCGGATACATCTCGCCGGCCAGGTTCGCGTCGCCCGCCACTTGCCAGCCCGACAGGTAAATGGCCTTCAGGCCGGCCTTGACCTGCTGCATGGCCTGGTTGCCCGTCAGGGCGCCGAGCGAGTTCACAAAGGGCTCGCTGTGCATCAGGTCCCACAAACGGGTCGCCCCGCGGCGTGCCAGCGTGTGCTCCACCGGCACTGAGCCACGCAGACGCACGACTTCTTCGGCGCCATAGCCGCGCTTGATACCTTGCCACCGAGCGTTTTCGGCCCAGTCTTTTTGCAGATTACGGATTTCGGTTTCGCGATTGCTCATGACATACTCCAGAAAGACAAAAGACACTACGAGAGAAGAAAAAAGGAATACCGGGGAAGAATCCTGATTCGGTAGCGGGAGGCTTTTGGCGCCGATCCGAAGGTGCAATGTGAGGAAATTTTTTTTGCCTCGTTCGATAAAAGTCTATGCCTATGCTGCAAAGCAATGTGCGCTTTGATCCTCTACAAGACTAAAAATATTTTTCCTTTAAATCATATAGTTATAATTTTAATTTCATATTACGGAACAAAATTACCCGCTATGAAATGCTGTCACGCTGCTCTGCAACAGCGGCTTTCATATGACGCAGATATCATTTCACAATACGAAAAACACCAAACCCTACACGGCCTAAAATAGCAATTCCGAACATCGCCTCAACGCAGCCCTACACTGCCCGCTCATGTCTTTATCTAATGCCCCACTGGGCCAGCCTGTTGATTACCCGTCGCAGTATGACCCCGGCCTGCTGTTTCCCATCGCACGCTCGCACAATCGCGCGGGATTGAATCTCTCGACCTCCCTGCCCTTCATGGGCGTCGATATCTGGAACGCCTACGAGTTGTCGTGGCTCGACGCCAAGGGCAAGCCCCAGGTTGCCATGGCGACGTTCAGTGTTCCGGCCGAAAGCCCAAATATCATCGAATCCAAGTCGTTCAAGCTCTATTTGAATTCGTTCAACCAGACGCGGTTGGATAGCGCCCAGCAATTAAGCGATCACTTGGCATGCGATTTATCTTCTGCTGCGGGCAGCACGGTTGGCGTGGATCTGATCTTGCCCGCGCGCTTTGCGCAATTGAGACTCGGTGAGCTCGAGGGGGAATATCTGGACGATCTGGATATCGACGTCGGTGTCTATACGCCCGATGCCTCGCTATTGCAGCGAGCGGCGGGCCCCATCGTGTCGGAAACGCTGGCGTCGCGCCTGTTGAAGTCAAACTGCCCCGTCACCGGCCAACCTGATTGGGCCAGCCTGCAGATTCGCTATCGCGGCCAGTCGATCGATCGCGCCGCGCTGCTGCGCTACATTGTGTCGTTTCGCAATCATGCGGAGTTCCACGAGCACTGCGTGGAGCGCATTTTTACCGACATCATGACGGCGTGCCAGCCCGAGCAATTAACAGTTTATGCTCGCTATACACGGCGCGGGGGTCTGGATATCAACCCCTGGCGCAGCAATACGGACGAACCTGTGCCGAGCGACGTGCGAATGGCGCGTCAATAATTCGCGCCCCGGCACCGTGTCAACGTGCGACTGACATGGCTGGCGAGCTGACCTTGCGCGCCTGAATGGCGATCCATTGTGCGAGGACCGCCGCCAACGCAAATGCCACGCCAGCGCCAATCCAGGGGCCATGGTTCATCCCGGCGTCCAGCAGCAAACCGAACCCCAGCGGCCCCAACGCCGACCCCACATCCATGCCCGAATAGACCAGGCCATACACCGACCCCGTTGAGCCTTTAGGGGTAACGCGCCGGATCAACATATCGCGCGACGGCGCGGCAACACCTGAGCAAAAGCCGGCCAGCCCCACGACCAACGCGGCCCAGCCCGGTGGAACGAGCCCCAGCGCCAGCACCACCAGGGTCAGACCCGCCAAGAGCAATGCCACCGTGACGGTCAGTTCGGTTCGCGGATTTGCCGAGACCAAGAAGCCCCCCGCGGCCATGCCTATCGCCGACGCCACCATGTAGCCCGACAGGGCCGAACTCGCAACCACCTTGGACAGGTCGTAGAGCTCGCCCAACAAGGGAATCGTGTAGTTTTGTACGGAAGACAGTGCAATGGACGTGCACGCAAAGAACAGGAAAGCGCCCCATAACGCCGGCTTGGAAAGCAACGTCATCAGCGTGGTGATCACGGACTCTTGTGGCGCCTGAGCCATCGAGGCGGCGGCCTTGCCCTGAACGCTATCGGCCGTCGCCGGCACGGCGCCGCCCAACAAATCCCGGCCGAGTACGGCTAATAACAGTATTACCGCGACCAGACCCGCGGCACTAAAGGCTGCCACACGCCAATCTGCCAAGAGCGTAATCGAAGTCATAAAGACCGGCGTCAACGCCCAGCCTAGATTGCCGGTCAACCCGTGCGTACTAAAGGCATGGCCCAAGCGTGCCGGGCTGATGCGATGATTAATGATGGAATAGTCGGCCGGGTGAAAGACCGAGTTGCCCACACCGCCGATCACGGCCGCCACCATCAACATGGCGTAGCCATTGGCCGAACCGATCAACACCCCCGACAGCACGAAACAAGACAGGCCAAACCACAGCACCGGCCGTGCGCCGATGCGATCCACCACAAAGCCCGAAGATGCCTGGCCGATACCCGATACGACGTAAAACGCCGATACCAGCAGGCCCAGCCGGGCAAAGTCCAGATCGAAGGTACTGCCCAGCGAGACATACAGCGAGGGCAGCACCAGTTGGAAGAAGTGCGACGACGCGTGCACGACGCCAATCAACAAAATCGTCAGCCAGTCGCGGCGACGCAGGGCCGCCGACTCGGGTGTGACAGTCTCTACAGCGGGACGCATTACTGAGATTTTTCGCGAATAGCCGGCCAGGCGCGTTGGAGGTAATACAGCATGGACCAGACGGTGAGGACTGCGGCAATGACGATCAATACCGCCCCCAGGATACGGCTGGACATGCCAAAAATCGGCTGGTTGTACAGCAGGCACGGTATGGCCACCATCTGGGAGGCAGTTTTGAATTTACCCAGGCGATGCACCGCGACACTGGCACTGGCGCCGATCTTGGCCATCCATTCGCGCAGAGCCGATATCGTGATTTCGCGGCCGATGATAATCAACGAGATAAAGGCATCAACCCGGCCCAGATCCAGCAATACGATCAAGGCGGCACAAACCATGAGCTTGTCGGCCACCGGATCCAGGAACGCGCCGAACGCCGAGGTCTGGTTCCAGCGGCGTGCCAGCCACCCATCAAACCAATCAGTCAGTGCCGCAATAATGAACGCCCAGGCGGCCAGGGTGTCGCGGGCAGGCTCGGCTATCCACGTGTTGGGCAGATAAAACAGCCCCACCACCAGCGGGATCATGGCGATACGCAGCCATGTAAGAAAAATGGGCACATTGATTGGCATAATGTTTGTATCCTACATCACCCGCGTGAAAACTGTTGGCACGACGTGTCGGTTTGGTATTTCTGTTTCAGGGCCAAGGGTTTAGCCATGCAGCGTCTCATAGATGCGCTCGGCCAGATCGTGCGAAATCCCGTCCACCGAAGCCAAGTCCTCGATACTGGCGCTCGCCACTCCTGAAAACCCGCCGAACCGCGCCAGCAACCGTTGACGCCGGCGCGCGCCGACACCCTCGATTTCCTCGAGGCGCGAGACGTTGCGCGCTTTGGCACGGCGAGCCCGCATGCCGGTGATGGCAAAACGATGGGCTTCGTCGCGCACTTGGGCAATCAGCATCAGCGCGGCCGACTCGCCCCCTAGCGCGACGGGGGGACGGCCGTCGGCAAACACCAGGGTTTCCAGGCCCACCTTGCGCCCTTCCCCCTTGGCCACGCCCACCAGCGTCTGGATATCCAGTCCCAATTCGGCGAAGACTTGGCGAGCGACCTCGATTTGTCCCTTGCCCCCGTCAATGAGCACCAGGCCTGGCATGGGTGCGTCGCCATCGGCCACTCGCCCAAAGCGACGCGTCAGCACTTGGCGCATCGCCGCATAATCGTCGCCCGGTGTAATGCCCGCAATGTTGTAGCGACGATACTGGGAGGGCTGCATATCGTGGTGTAAAAACACGACGCAAGAAGCCTGCGTGGCCTCACCGGCCGTATGACTAATGTCAAAACACTCAATGCGCAGAGCGTCCAGCGCGGTCTCGTCCGTATCCAGGTCCAGCGCCTCGGCCAACGCTAATGTCCGTGCGGCGCGGGCGCCCGATTCGGTCAGCGCACGGGCCAAGGCCATTTCTGCATTTTTGACGGCCTGCTCCAGCCAGGCACGCCGCACCCCCTGCGGTCGAGTCAGCACGCGTGCGGGCCGGACTTGTGCCTGCTCGGCCAGCAATTCGATCAGCCCCTTGTCGGGCAGGGCATGGGAACAAACCAGCACTGGCGGCAACGGATTCTCGGTGTAGTGCTGCGCAATGAACGCCTCGAGGATCTGAGGCGCTTCCTGGCCATCAACATGCACGGGGAAAAAGGGCTTGTCGCCCAAGTGCCGTCCCGCGCGCACCATGGCCAGGTTCACGCAGACTTTGCCCCCCGCCGAGGCCACCACGATCACATCCGTGTCCTCGCCACCGGCTTCTTCCATGGTTTGCTGGTGCAAGACACGCGCCAGCGATCCCATTTGATCGCGTAAAGCGGCCGCCTCTTCGAAACGCAGTTCATCCGCAGCCAATTGCATGCGTTGCTCGATTTCACCCATCACCTCGCGCGCTTCACCATTCAGAAAGCGCATGGCGCGGTTGACGTCGCTGGCGTAGTCGTCGGCCGAAATCGCCTGGACGCAGGGCGCGGAACAACGACCGATCTGATGCAGCAGACAGGGACGCGAGCGATTGGCGAAGACCGTGTCCTCGCAAGTACGCAGGCGAAACACTTTTTGCAGGATCTGTATGGTCTCGCGTACGGCCCAGGCATTCGGAAAGGGGCCGAAATACTGCCCACGCTTGTTGGTCGCGCCACGATAGTAGGCGATCCGTGGCCACTCATGCCCGGTGATCCACAAGTACGGGTACGACTTGTCATCACGAAACAGGATGTTGTATCGCGGCCGCAGGCTCTTGATGAGGTTGTTTTCCAGCAGCAGAGCCTCGGCCTCGGAGCGCGTGACCGTGACCTCGACGCGCGCGACCTTCGCCACCATCTGGGCGATGCGCGGGCTGGCCAGATTCTTCTGAAAATACGATGAGACACGCTTTTTCAGATCGCGTGCCTTGCCTACGTACATCACGACACCCTCGGCGTCTATATGTCGATAGACGCCGGGCAGGTGTGGCAGATCAGCCAGGAACGATTTGAGATTGAAGTCGTCGGGCATTCTGATAGCGAGTTTCGGCCTGCAGAGCCTTCCAGTTGGGGGCGGCAAAACGGGGCATCAGCCGGCGGATACGCTCGACCGATTCCGGCGCGGGGGTCACGTCCAGGCGAGACAACAAATCGTCAGCCAGATCGGGACGATTGCAGACCAGTACCATATCGCATCCCGCGCCCAGCGCGGCTTGGGCACGGGCCAGGATGTCGCCCGCGACCGTCGCGCCTTCCATGGTGAGGTCATCGGAAAACACGACGCCGCCGTAGTTAAGTTGCTTGCGCAAAATGTCTTGCACCCAGCGGCGCGAAAATCCCGCGGGATGCTTGTCCACCTTGGGATAAATCACGTGCGCGGGCATGACCGCCGGCAGCACCGCATCACCCAGCCAGGCATAGGGTGCCGCATCTTCTTTCAGGATACGCTCGAGCGAGCGTGAATCAACAGGAATTTCATGATGAGAGTCGCCCCCCACAAAACCGTGCCCGGGGAAATGCTTGCCACAAGCCGACATCCCCGCTTGTGCCAAACCTTGGGACACGGCGCGGGCCAACATGGCCACCACTCGTGGATCCCGATGAAAGGCCCGGGTGCCAATGACCTTGCTGACACCGTAGTCCAGGTCCAGCACTGGCGTAAAGCTGAGATCGACGCCACATGCGCGCAGCTCGGCGGCCAAGACATAGCCGGTTTCGGTCGCCAATCGCATGGCCGTCAGCGGGTCACGATCCCAGATGGTCCCCAGGTCGCGCATGGCGGGTAATGGCGTAAAACCGTCTTCACGAAAACGCTGTACCCGGCCGCCTTCGTGATCGACTGCGATCATCAAAGGCTCGCCGCGTGCGCGGTGGATTTTTCGAGTCAGTTCGCATAACTGCTCGCGGCTTTGGAAGTTGCGCGCAAACAAAATCACGCCGCCCACCAGTGGATGGCGCAAGCGGGCTTTTTCTTCCTTGGTCAGCGTCGTGCCCGCCACATCGACCACGACGGGACCCGGAGGCAGCACGCTTTTCTGTTTCTTGGCCATATGGGTTTGTCCTTTGCTATTCGAGAAAGAGGAAGCCGCCGGGCTTAGCCCTTGCGCTCGACGATGACGTAAGCGGCCGCGAGATCAGACTCATCGGTAATAGAGACATGCGCGGCCCCGAAGCGCGGTGTATACCACTGAAGCAGACTCGGGGCGATCACCAGGATCGGTCGACCGCCCGGCGCGTTCAACGTTTGTACCCGTGTCCAGGTCATGGGCATGCGCATCCCCAAGCCAATGGCCTTGGAAAAGGCCTCCTTGGCGGCAAACCGCGTCGCGAGGAAACGCACGCCGCGCGCGGCATCGCGAGCGCGACGGGCGTGGAATTTCTGCAGTTCGTCCGGCCCCAGAATCTTTTCGGCAAAGCGATCGCCATGGCGTGCCAAGGCGCGCTCGATACGATCTATGCGCAGCAAATCCATCCCGATGCCGGCAATGCTGCCAGGCGGCGTCGGGGGCGAATGAGCGGGGGCTTGAGACATCGGGTTCGCGATAAGACACGGATCGGATTCAGCGACCGCGTACAGCCAGCAAGCGCGCCTGCACCATGATCGCTTTCATGTCGCGCACCGCCTTGTCCCAGCCGTCAAATACCGCCTGCGCCACGATGGCATGCCCGATGTTGAGTTCGGTAATCCCGTCCAGCGCGGCAATCGGCGCCACATTGCCGTAGTGCAGTCCATGCCCGGCGTTCACCCGCAGGCCATGACGCAAGCCCTCGGCCAGACCAAGGCTCACGCGGTCGAGTTCGTGTTGAACCTGATCGCCGCTCGCCTCGGCATAGGAGCCCGTGTGCAGCTCGATCACCGTCGCGCCGGCCTCGGCGGCCGCCTGGATCTGATGAGGGTCGGGATCGATGAATAGCGAAACGCGAATACCGGCCTCATGCAAGCGCGCCACGGCGCTGCTGACGGCAGACAATGCCCCAGCCACATCCAGCCCGCCTTCGGTGGTCAGTTCTGTACGTTTTTCAGGCACTAGACACACATCGTTGGGCCGCACCTGGCAAGCGATCTCGAGCATTTCCGGCGTGATCGCGCACTCCAGGTTCATGCGGGTGCGCAGCAACGGCCGAATAGCATGGACATCCGCATCCTGAATATGGCGACGGTCTTCGCGCAGATGCAGGGTAATCAGGTCGGCCCCGGCGTCTTCGGCACGCAGGGCGGCCTGTACAGGGTCGGGATAAGTCGTGTGGCGCTGCTGGCGCAGCGTCGCCACGTGATCAATGTTGACGCCTAGTTCTATCATGGTGCTTTCGTGGGTGAAACGGAGGAGGAGGATCTAGCCATAACAGGCCAGATGCCCCCTCAAGTGTAGCCCCAGATCAAGAACCCGATGCGGGCGCGACACTCGGCTGCGGCACCGAGGTGCGCGTTGTCGTCGACGGATTGCCCGCCGGCGCACTGGACGTCGGTGTTGTCGTGTCGCCGGACGCCAGCGGCGTCACCTCGGACCATCCTCCGCCCAATGCCTTGTACAGGGCGACGCGGTTGTTCAGTGCGGCCAATCCCGCCTGCACCAAGCTCAATTGGGCGCTGAAAAAATCGACCTGCGCCGTTTGAACCTGCAAATAGCTGTCGATGCCATTGACGTAACGCATGTTAGACAATTCAAGGGTGCGCGCGGTAGAGGTCTGCAGCGAACGCAACGCATCGACTTGCGCCCCGTAGGTAGCCTCGCCCGCCAACGCGTCGGAGACCTCCTGGAATGCCTGCTGGATCGTCTGTTCGTACTGCGCGACCGCGATATTGTTGCGCGCCTCGGCCAGGTTCAGGCCCTCGCGGATACTGCCGCCCGAAAAGATCGGCGTGGTAATCGACGGGGCAAAACTCCAGGCTCCCTGGCCGCCACGAAACAGTGTTCCCAGCGAATCGCTGGCCACGCCGAGCATGCCCGTCAGGGAAATGGTCGGGAAAAATGCCGCGCGCGCCGCGCCAATATTGGCATTGGAAGATTTCAGGGTATTTTCGGCGGCCATGATATCGGGCCGGCGCTCGAGCATGTCAGACGGCAAGCCCGCCGGCACGGTTGCCAGCAACTGATCGCGGCCAAACTCCGCCGGGGGCGGAAGACCATCCGGCAAAGACACGCCGACCAATACGGTCAGCGCATTGATTGATTGCGCACGCAAACGCGCCAATTGCGCCAGATCGGCGGACGCCGAATCCAGCAGACTCCGGGACTGGTTCAGGTCCATTTCCGAGGCAACGCCACCATCGAAACGGCGTTTGACCAAGTTGTAGGACTCTTGCCGCGCCGCCAGGGTCTTTTGGGTCAGCTCGAGCTGAACCTCGGCTGCACGCATATTGAAATACGCCTGGGCGACCGCCCCCACCAGCGTGATGTGCACGCTGCGCTGCGCTTGCTCTGTAGCCAGATAGGCTTGATATGCAGCATCGGACAGGCTACGCAAGCGGCCAAACAAATCGATCTCGAAAGCGGTCATGCCGACGCCGGCCTGATAGCTGCTGGAAACCGAAGGCGCGTCTTCGCCACCGACGCGCATATTCGGCGGCATGCGCTGACGCGAGCCCTCGATACCCGCCCCGATGCTGGGCCATTGCGCCCCCCGCTGCACGCCATACTGGGCGCGCGCTTCTTCGACGCTTTGTACCGCCACGCGCAGGTCGCGGTTGTTTATCAGCGCCAATTCGATCAACGCCTGCAGTCGCGGGTCACGGAAAAACTCGCGCCAGCCGAGATCTGCCGCCGGCACGGTCCCTTCTGGAGCGACAGCCGCGGCGGGCTGTTCAGACACCGAGGCGCGGCCGCTCGTCGAGCCGATTTGCACCTTGGGCTGCGTCGGCCAGNCGCCCGGCACGGGCGACTCGGGACGATGATAGTCAGGTGCCAGCGAGCAGCCACTGATGATGGCCGCCACACATACCGATAACGCGGTTCGTTTGTACATCAGGGCTGTCATTCCTTGCCCTCCTGGCCGGTAGCCGAATCAGGCTTGGGTTCGTTACCAGATTGATTAGACTCCGCGGCCTCGCGGGCGCGTTTTGCAGCCTGCTCGGCCTCGAACTCCTTGAGCTCATTGCCCAGCAAACGCGGTTTGGTTTTAAAGAGACCGAGCATCACGACGAAGAAGGTCGGCACGAAAATCACCGCAAACGGCGTGGCCGCCAACATGCCGCCCAGCACGCCAATGCCCACGGCCCTTTGGCTGGCTGCGCCGGCCCCCGTGGCCATGGCCAACGGCACCACACCCAGGATAAAGGCCATTGAAGTCATCAAAATAGGGCGGAACCGCAAGCGCGCTGCTTCGACAGTGGCCTCGTGCAGGCCCATGCCACGGGCGTACTGGTCCTTGGCAAACTCAACAATCAGAATGGCGTTCTTGGCCGCCAACCCGATCACCGTCACCATCCCCACCTGGAAATACACGTCATTGGACATGCCCAGGAGAGAGACCAGACCGACCGCCCCCAGCATCCCCAACGGCACCACCAGCATCACCGACAGGGGAATCGCCCAACTTTCGTATAGGGCCGCCAGCACCAGGAAGACCACCAGCAACGCCAGTCCCATCAAGATAGGCGCCTGGTTACCGGCCTGACGCTCCTGGTACGACAAGCCGTTCCACTCGTAGCCAAAGCCCGAGGGTAGCTGTGCGACCAGGCGCTCCATTTCGGCCATCGCCTCACCGGTGGAGTAACCCGGCGCCGCATCGCCACCGATCCGCATGGAGTTGTAGCTGTTGTAGCGCACCACCTGAATGGGACCTTGCGTCCAATTAGACGACACGAAACTCGACAGGGGCACCATCTGACCGCTGGCATTGGCGACGTTCATCCTGAGGATTTCGTCCACCTGCATACGATGACGTGCCTCTGCCTGCACCCAGATATTCTGCATGCGCCCCATATTGGGGAACTTGTCGATGTAGGCCGACCCGAGTGACGTCGCGATCAACGTGGCCGCGGCGTTGAAGTCCACGCCCAGCGCCGCCGCTTTGTCACGATCGATGTCCAATGACAACTGCGGTCCGGGTTGCAGCCCGGTAATACGCACCTGCGACAGCACCGGGCTTTCGCTCGCCATTTTCATCAACTGCGCCGTCGCCTGCGCCAATGCCGCACCCCCGGCATTCCCGCGGTCTTGTAGACGCAAGTCAAAGCCGGTCGCGTTACCTAGCGACGAAATCGCCGGCGGCACCAGCGTGAACACCGTGGCGTCATGAATGCCCATCAACTGCTTTTGAAAGGCTTTGAATGCAATCGCGCCTGCCGAATCCTCGCGACTCGTCCGTTCTGAAAAGTCTTTCAGCGTGGTAAAGGCAATCGCCGCGTTCAGACCATTACCGTTAAAGCTATAGCCCTGAACGGCAATGATATTTTCGACGGCGGGCTGGTTCATGAAGTATTCCTCAACCTGCTCGATCACTTCGACCGTGCGGTTGGCACTGGCGCCCGTCGGCAACTCGATGTTGCTGACCACATAGCCCTGATCTTCTTCGGGCAGAAACGACGACGGCAGACGCAGATACAACCAGCCCAGCAGCAACACCAGCACCAGGAACACCAACATCATGCGACCGCCCCGGTGCAGGATGCGGGCCACCCAGTTTTGGTAGCTATGCGTGGTCGCGTCAAATCTGCGGTTGAACCATCCGAAAAAGCCTTTCTTGGTTTCGTGATGCCCCTTGGGAATCGGCTTGAGCAGCGTAGCGCACAAGGCGGGGGTAAAGCTCAGTGCCAGGAATGCCGAGAAGAAAATGGACACCGCCATTGCCACCGAGAACTGACGGTAAATCACCCCGACCGAGCCGCTCATGAATGCCAGCGGCAGGAACACTGTGACCAGCACCAGCGTAATACCCACGATAGCGCCGCTGATCTGCGGCATGGCTTTTTTGGTGGCTTCCTTGGGTGACAACCCCTCGGACGCCATAATGCGTTCGACGTTCTCGACCACCACGATAGCGTCATCGACCAAAATCCCGATGGCCAGCACCATGGCAAACATAGTCAGCACGTTGATCGAGAAGCCCAGCGCCAGCATCACCGCAAACGCCCCTAGCATCGCAACCGGCACCACCAGGGCCGGAATCAGGGTATAGCGCACGTTCTGCAGGAACAGGAACATCACCAGGAACACCAGCACCATGGCCTCAGCCAAAGTGTGCAGAACCTGTTCGATGGATATTTTCACGTACGGCGCAGTGTCGTACGGAATGTCGAACTTGATGTTGCCCGGGAAATACTGGGACAACGATTCCATCTGGTCGCGTACGCCCTGCGCCGTGGCCAACGCGTTGGCCTCGGGTGACAGCACCACCGCAAAGGCCGCCGTGGGCTTGCCGTTCAGTCGGGCACCAAACTGATAATTATCAGCACCCACCTCGACACGGGCCACGTCACGCAGACGCACCGAAGAACCATCGGTATTGGCGCGCAGCACGATATTGCCAAACCCCTCTACCGTAGACAGCTGTCCGTTAGCCACCACCGTGGCGGTAATACGCTGGCTGTCAGGGTTGGGCGGCGCACCCATGCTACCCGCCGAGATCAACACGTTTTGTTGACTGATGGCCGTATTGACGTCGGACGCGCTCAGGTTATAGCCCACAAGTTTGTCGGGATCGATCCAGATGCGCATCGCGCGCTGGGCCGCAAACAATTGGAACTGCCCCACGCCAGGCACCCGCGAGACGGGGTTCTGGACGTTGCGAGTGATGTAATCCGCCAGCGCCGTCTCGCTCAGTGAGCCGTCGGTCGACGACAGCGTCACGATCATCAGAAAGCCCGTGCTGGTCTGCTCGTACTGGATCCCTTGTTGCGCGACGGCCGTCGGCAACTGGGCGGTGACGTTCGACACTCGGTTCTGTACGTCTACCTGCGCCAAGTCCGGATCGGTGCCGGGCGTAAACGTCGCGGTGATCGTCGACTGACCATTCGAGTCACTGACAGACTCGTAATACAGCAGCCCCTTGGCGCCATTGAGTTGGTCTTCGATGATACTGGTCACCGATTCGGCGACCTCGCCGGCCGAGGCCCCCGGATAAGTCGCCGTAATCGTAATGGCCGGTGGTGCCACGTCGGGATACTGCGAGATCGGCATATTGGGAATAGCCAACAAGCCTGCCAACAGAATGAACAGGGCGACTACCCAGGCGAAGATTGGTCGATCAATAAAAAATTGCGGCATGTGGGCTAACCCGGAAAGTGCTCACGAAAACAGGCACGCGGCGCATCGCGCCGCGTGCCGTTTAGGATTTGTGCCCGGAATCGGGCTGTGCAGGTGGCGCGGTGCCCTCCGCGGGCTTGCCTTCTGTTGGCTTGCCTTCGGCAGGTGCGCCGTCAGCGGGCTTGGCTTCAGTTGGTTTACCTTCGGCGGGTTTGTCTTGCGCGGGTTTGCCATCGGCCGGCTTGCCCCCTGCAGGTGCCGCAGCCTTGCCCTCGGCCCCCGGCGTCCAGGCAGACGTCTCTACCGGTGCACCCGGACGAATTTTCTGGAAGCCCTCGACGACCACGACATCTCCTGCCTTGAGGCCGCTGGTCACCAGCCACTCGGTACCAATCGCGCCACCCGTCGTCACAGCGACCTGCTCGACCTTTTTGTCCTTGACCAACATCAGGCTTTGCAAGCCATCGGCCGTGCGTTGCAGAGATTGTTGAGGCACCATCAGCGCTTGCTGATTCGTCCCCTGCTCCAGGCGCACGCGCACATACATGCCAGGCAACAAGACGTGATCGGGATTGGGCACCTCGGCGCGCAAATTAACCTGTCCCGTGGTCGGATCGACCGTAATACCGGTAAACAGCAGCTTGCCCGGATGGGCGTACTCGGTACCGTCTTCCTGGATCACCTTCACACGGGCGGCATTTGCCCCCATACGCTCGATCTGTCCGCTGGCAAACGCCTGCCGCAGCCTGGCCAAGTCGGTCGTGCTCTGCGTGAAATCGACATAAATAGGGTCTAACTGCTGTACCAAGGCCATTTGCGTGGCCGACGTTCCTTCGACCAACGCGCCTTCGGTGACGAGTGCCTTGCCGATACGCCCGTCGATCGGCGACGTGACATCGGTGTACCCCAGGTTGATCTCAGCGGAGTCAAGATTGGCCTTGGCAGCCGCCACTGCGGCCTGGGCCTGTCGGTAGCCGGCCACGGCGTTGTCGTATTCCTGCTTGCTGACCGCATTGGCCTTGACCAGCGGCGCATAGCGATCCGCCAGTGCCTTGGTGCTGTACAGATCGGCCTGCGATTGCTTGAGCTGGGCAGCGGCCTGATCACGCGTCGCCCGATACTGGGAAGGATCGATCTTGAACAACAGTTGGCCCGCTTTAACCTCGCTGCCTTGTTCAAACTCGATTTTTTGCACGATACCTGTCACACGCGCGCGGATCTCGGCGTCGCGCACGGCATCAACACGGCCCGGCAAATCGGACACAATGGAAGCAGGTTTGGGTTGTACCGTAATGACGCTAACTTGCGGCATACCGGGGTTCATTTGGGGTCTTTCATTGCAGCCTGCCAGTGCTAAAGCAACCAACACAGCGACACCGAATCCCGAGACACGATGATGCGGAAAACGCATGGATTCCTCACGGAGTAGAGCCGAGGCGCGCAAACTCGCGCACGGCGCTGAAACGGGGTAGTCACGCCCGCCAAGGCCGTTACTGTAACCTCATTTTTGTCGTAAAACCACCGCATTTGACATCAAATTAACCACAATATCGCGGCACCATCTGAAATTCGACGATATCGATCTTGTCGCGTCACTGCGGCTTCGTACGATGGATGTCGTGCGAAACAAAACTTTGATTGGCATGCGGGCGATCCAAAACTCTGGGCTGCGCCAGCGTGTGCCGAATATCCGTCAATCCGCTTTGCCAATGCTCGCGCATCGCCTCGGTGCCAAACTCGTAATCTTTCGAATTACGCTCATAGTGCTTGGCCTCGAAAATCAAATTGACCACGTTCACCGCGGGCGTACAGGCAAGCTCGCGGATGTCCGCCAAGTCCGGGCTATTGCGTTCATCCTCGGGCAAATGCTCGAGCACGCGCTGCAACCCGCGGCGCAACTTCATCAGGCGCTGGTGAATATTGGTCACCGTACGGGTACGACTGGAATACTGGATGTCCTTTTGACGCTCGGCCACCTCTTCGAGATTGGTCGGCAACGCCCCCCTTGCAGGCCAAAGATCCACCTGAAAAGCCAAGGTGTCCTTGATCGGCAAGGCCGCCAGCACATGGGCCAGCGGCGTATTCGACACTACGCCACCATCCCAATAGTGCTCCCCGTCGATCTCGATCGCCGGAAACCCGGGCGGCAGCGCGCCCGACGCCATAATATGCTCTGCCCGCAACGGCATCTGCTTATTATCGAAATACGCGAAATTACCGGTACGCACGTTCACCGCGCCAAAACTGGCCCGCACTGCGCCTCGATTGAGCAGATCAAAATCGACATACTTGTGCAGGGTCGCGGCCAATGGCGACGTATCGTAGAAACTGGTGGCCTCGGGGCCGCCCCGCAGCAGGTACGGCGGCGGATAGCGTGGCGAAAAAAATCCAGGCTGCCCCTCGGTCAACGCCCGGTACGCAGCCAACTGGCTATTCATCATCGGTGACCCAAATCCAAAGGGTATCCCCTGAAACGCCTGCGCCCACGCATCGCCCCAAGGCAAAGCCGAAAATCCTGTCGGACGACAAATATCTTCCCAGAAACCGCGCAGACGCTCGATGCGCTCATCCATTGGAGAGCCCGCGATAATCGCCGCGTTGATTGAGCCAATCGAAATCCCGGCAATCCAGTTCGGGGAAATACCGGCCTCGTGCAACCCCTGATAGACCCCCGCCTGATACGAGCCCAGCGCACCGCCACCCTGCAGGACCAACGCCACCGTCTCGTAAGCGTCAGCCTGCGACGAGTGCGTCCCGCGCGGGTCAGTTGGCTTGCTCATCGAGTCTTACCTGCCTGAGGGGTTTGGGGCGCCGCACTACCGGCGCGGAACGGATAACGCTGAAATATCTGCGCCACGGTCGCCTCGACTTTTTCCGACGACGCTGCCGTCGCCTGATCATCAATAATCCCCTGGCTAACGCCCTCCCAGACCAACTGCTTGCGCCGCGCGTCGATCAGGTCCACATTCAGCGTGCCTTCGGTGTACTGATACACATCATTACCGCCCCAGCCATAACCCGGCCAGCCACCATAAAAGCCCGTACGGTAGCCATAATACGGAATCATCGGCGCCGGCGTCACCTGCGTCTTATCCTGCAGCTTGGCATTGAAATTCACCAGCAGATCAGGAGACTGCTCGGAATAAACATACCCCCGCATCTCCATCTGCCCACGCGTTGCCGTCTTTAGCCGCGCCGTCAACAGCGTGCTATAGCCCGACGTATCCGTACCCAAAGGCGACATAAAACCAAAACTGCGATACTGAGCAAAATTGGCGCTGTGATCATAATCACTGCGAATCGTGGGAGCCGAGCAGGCCGACAACAGGCCCGCGACAGCCAGCACAGGGAAAAGCGCAACGCGTTTCATAACGAAATTCTCCGCAATAAGTGCGCAAACATCATGCCTTGAAGCCTATAAATTTGCAATGGAATCTCATTCTCGTTAAGGCCAAGGTCCCGCTACCCGTACCATCATCGACCTCCCCACCATGACCACTCATCCCCTGGAACTCGACGGATCCCTCTGGCTACGGGTCGGGACCCAGCCCTGGGGCGGCAAAAACCGCATAGACCTGCTCACCCAAGTCGGACGCACCGGCTCCATCAGCGCCGCCGCCCGTGCCGTCGGCATGAGCTACAAAGGCGCCTGGGATGCCATCGACGCGATGAACAACCTTGCCGGCGAAGCCCTCGTCCTGCGCGCCACCGGCGGCAAAGGCGGCGGCGGCGCCCAACTCACCCCCCGCGCCCGGCAACTCATCGCCACATTCGAAACGCTAGAAGCCGAACACCGTCGCGTCATGGCGCACCTGGCCCAAACCAACCTCGATGCCCCCAGCGACCTCAACCTCATGAGACGGATCATGCTGAAAACCAGCGCGCGCAACAAACTCCTCGGTACCGTCACCGCTATCCGCACCGGCGCCGTCAACGACGAAATCACCCTGCGCCTGGCCAGCGGCCACGACATCATCGCCACCATCACCCGCGAAAGCACCGCCGACCTCGACCTGGCTCCCGGCAGCGAAGCCATCGCGCTGATCAAAGCCCCCTCGGTCATGATCGCCCTGCCCAGCGACAACCTGCGCCTATCCGCCCGCAACCAACTCGCCGGCACCATCGCCGCCATTCATCCCGGCGCCGTCAACAACGAAATCGTCGTAGACATCGCCAACGGCACCAGCATCATCGCCGTCATCACCCAAGAAAGCGCCAACGCCCTGCAACTCGCTCCCGGCATCCAAGTCATCGCGATCTTCGATGCCAACAACGTAATCCTGGGTGTGCTCGCATAAGCGCGAGTGCCCCAAAAGCGCAAACGCCCAACAAACACAAACAACAAGTATGCCCCACAACCATGGCAAAACCATGGCAATCAGCCCCCGAGGCATGCCCCATTACCAGTGCCTGTCACGCGCTTGAGCGTCGCGCCGGCATTTTGAAGCCCGGGCAGTCCCGCGCAGCGGGAC
>NZ_CBCSFP010000016.1:0-72883 GCF_965138755.1 Bordetella tumulicola
TTCGTGAGACAGCTTGAATACAAAGCGCGTTGGGTCGGACGAGACGTCGTGCGGGTGGATCGCTGGTACCCCTCCAGCAAGCGCTGCCACGCTTGCGGATATGTGTCACCAAAGCTGCCGTTGAGCGTGCGGCAGTGGTCCTGTCCTGCATGCAGCACAGACCACGAGCGCGATATCAACGCAGCCCATAACGTATTATCCGCCGGGCTGGCGGTGTTAGCCCATGGAGAAACGGTAAGACCTAAGTGCATGAGTGTTGATGCGCAATGGCTCGGTTCTGTGAAGTGGGAATCCCTTTCCCTTTAGGGAAGGGAGCAGTCAAGATTTTCCCCTGTATGTATAAATGTATAAAGAATCATGTCAGGCCCTTTTTTGATAGCGACTGTGGCGCTCGGCCAGAGTCAGCATTGGACGGCGCAAAGCGTCAGCGCGTCCTCCAATGATCGTAGGCGTCTCGCGTTTGGTACCAATTGCCTATTGCAAACAAGAACCGCGTATTTCTGAAAGCGATGGCAGATCAGCGTAACGTTGGCTCAATTGCTCATAGAGCCGGTTAATGTCCGCTGCGCCATCATCCTCAGGGGGCGTCGTGCCGGCCAGTGCGGCAAACATCTGATGTTTGATGAAATGCCGCCAGCTAATAGGAAGTGCCGCCATAATCCGAGTCATGGCGTCATAGCGCCCCTTGGTCCAGATACTTTCAAAGTGGGCCCGACCCGGACCGTAATCAAAATGGTCCGGGTTGCCGGACTCGCCTCGGCGTAGATCGCCAGTGGCGGCTTCGTCAATTGTCAGATCATCGCGCACCACGACGCCGTATGCTTCGCGGGCCCGCTGTCTCGAGACAAATCCGCAGCGCACGTCCTCCAGAACGTCCTCGATCGGGCGTTCGTACGGATGACCGTAGCCGCCGCCGGCCGGGCCTTGAAGGCGAATGATGTCGCCGGGTGCGCAATTGACCAGATCGGTATTGCGTAGTTCTTCAGATTGCTCGGTGTCGGGATTTTTGATGAAGCGCGAGTTGGCGCCTGCCTTGCCGCCCACGACGCCCCACGCCGCCAGTTCTGATCGATTACGATTGCGTGCGGTCACCACGCCGTTCGGGGCGAGCAGCTTGAATTCCATGGTTGCCGCATTGCCACCGCGGAATCGACCTGCGCCTCCGGTATCGGGAACCAGGCCGTAGCGGATGATTTCAATGGGTACTTCCGCTTCGTTGATTTCAACCGGCGTGTTCTTCAGGAAAGCATTATTCGCACCGCAACCTTCCACGCCGTCGAACGCCGGACCACCGCCAGCGCCACCGCCGCAAGGGCCGATGGATGAGAGCACCTGGCGGCCTTCACGCGTAGCTGTCTTGACATTGAGCAGCGTGGAACCGCCGGCCGGGCAGGCGGGTAGGCGATCAGGTAGGGCCTGGCTGAACACGCCGAAGGTGCATGCCTGAATCACCGCGGCCATCAGGCTGCGCATGCCTACCGCTGCCGGAGCCTGCGGATTCACCACGGAGCCCTCGGGCAAGACGGCATGCATTGGGCGTACTGAACCCGCATTCAGAACATTACGCGGTGCCAGCGTGTGCATCACATAGACGAGGCCTACGGTGATCACGGAGTGGTGTCCGTCGCCACCGGTGGGAACGTTCAGCGAGGATGCCACCTGGGGATCACTGCCCGTGAAGTCGAGCTCTAGTTCATCCCCGCGGATTCGTAGTGTGATGTGGATGCGGCAGGGGTATCCGCCGACTGAGTCTTCGTCGGCATACTCTGAGAACTCGTACTCTCCGTCCGGAATATCACGTATCAGGGCGCGTGTTTGCTGCTCGGCGTAATCCAGAATCGCCTCTGCGCCTTGCATGAATTCCTCTACACCGAAGCGGTCGATGATTTCGTGCACTTTGCGTTCGCCGACGTTCAGGGCGGCGATCTGGGCATTGAGGTCGCCATGGTTCTGGTCCGGCATGCGCACGTTGACCTGCATGATGCGCAGTAGTTTTTCGTCGATGACACCGTCGCGCATCAAGAGCATCGGAGGGATCCGCAGTCCTTCCTGATGAACTTCGGTCAGCGTACGAGACAAGGAGGCGGGTACGGCGCCGCCCATGTCGGTATTGTGAATGTGCGAGCCCACGAAGCATACCAGCGTGCCGTCTCGGAAAACGGGTTTCCACACGTGCATGTCGGGGGTATGTGTGGCCACGTGCCCGCTGTAGGGATCGTTGGTCAGGTAGATATCGCCTTCGCGATAGTCATCGAACATGGCGATAACCCGGCCGTAGTCCAGTCCCGTGTACCAGGTGGCGCCGAAGGTTTTGGGCGACGCGAAGGTCTTGCCCGATGGGGTCAATAACTGGGCGGAAAAATCCTCGGTTTCTTTGACAAAGGTGGAATAGGCCGTGCGCATCAGCGTGTAGCCCATGGCCTCCGCGGCGGCCGTGCAATGATTGGCAAGCACTTGTAGACGGAAATTGTCGATGGTCTTGGTCACGACGCGGCTCCTTCGGAAGTGATGCGCAGATTGGTGAATTCGTCGACGTCGCAAACGTAGCCACTGGGAATGACCGTGGTGCAGTCGTCTTGCGTGACGATGGCCGGCCCCGACAGGCGCTGGCCTGCGACCAGTGCCACGCGGCTGAACAGCTCTACGTCGCGGAACCCGCCATCTAGCCACACGCGCAGGGAGCGCTCGGCGTCAGGCGTACCGGGACATAGCTCGTGGCGCGGAAAGCGGGGTTTGTCGCTATTTCCCGAGATCACCACACGAAGGCTCACCAGTTGCACGGGGGCTTGCGGATCCGCATGTCCATATAGGCGTTGATGCGTGTCGTGAAACGCCTCTGCAATGGCCTTGACGTTACCGGACGCTATGTGCGCCGGATCTAGCGCGGTGTCGATTTCATACGACTGTCCGCGATAACGCATTTCGGCGGAATACACCAATTCGGCTTGGTCGATGTGGCCCTGTTCTTGTATTAACCATTGCTCTGCACGTTCGCGCAGCACGGCGAATTCCTCACGTACTGTCTGCAGGTTGGTCGGATTCAGGTCTGTGTAGACAGTCTTCAGAAAGTCGCTCTTTAAATCGGCGATCAGGCCGCCAAGTGCACTGAGTGTCCCGGGCGAGGGCGGGACGATGATTTCCTTGACTTTGATCTCTCGTGCAAGAAAGCAGCCCAACATGGGACCTGCGCCGCCAAAGGCCAGTACTGCATATTCACGCGGATCGATCCCGTAGCGGGAAATGAGTCCGCTGACTTCCGTATACATGCCGGACACAGCGATCTGGATGATGGCTTCGGCGGTTTCTTCAATGCTGCGTCCTAGTTTATCGGCAAGCTCGCCGACCACCTGTCGCGATGCGTCGATATCGACCTCGACGGCCCGGTAGCCCAGGTCGGAATGCCCGACCAGGCCGCAGCATACGAATGCGTCAGTAATGGTGGCGCGTGTGCCACCGCGCCGATAGCACGCTGGTCCGGGTCTGGATCCCGCACTTTCAGGGCCGACCTTCAGGACACCCAGCGGGTCGACCCAGGCGATGGAGCCTCCGCCTTCGCCCACTGACGACACCGAGACCGACGGGATATGAATCTGGAAATCGCCGATTAACTCACCCACGCCATATTGTGGCTTGCCGTCGACGATTACTGCGATATCGGCGCTGGTGCCGCCAATGTCCAGGCTAAGACAACGTGATACGCCTGCCGTCGCGGCAACGTGACTGGCACCGATGACGCCGGCCGCCGTGCCAGACAAAATCATCTGTACGCAATCGCGTTTGCCTTGCTCGGCGGTCATGACACCACCATTCGATTTGGTCAGGCGAGGTTCAGGCCGGACGCCCGCATTCTTCAAGGCGCTTTGCAGCGAGCCCAGGTAATGCGCGACACGAGGTTGCACGTAGCCACCGATGACTGCCGTGACAGTGCGTTCGTATTCGCGGATGATGGGCCACGTTTCACTGGAGCAGGTCACCGGCAACTCCGGGGCTATCGACTCCACGATTTCTTTCACTCGCAGTTCGTGGGCGGGATTGCGATAGGCATGCAGCAAGGAAATGACGACGCCTTCGGCGCCGGCGTCGCGTGCTTGTTGGACGGCGCGCTTGACGCTGTCCTCGTCGAGTGGAGAGCGCACGGTTCCATCGGGCCCCATACGCTCGGCGATGCCGAAAACCATGCTGCGTTTGATCAAGGGTTCGGGGCGGCGCGACAACAAATGGTACATGTCGGGCGTTTTGAGACGCGCAAGCTCGAGCACGTCGCAGAAGTTCTCGGTGGCAAAGAGGGCTAGCTTCAAACCCTTGCGCTGGATGACGGTGTTGATCCCTACCGTGGTGCCGTGCGTGAAGTAGTTGATTTGGCCAGGCTGGATGCCGTAGCGTTCGCCCAGCATGCGCAGGCCGGCGATGACTTCTTCGCCCGGTTGGTCTGGGCGGGAGAATACCTTCAGACTTTTGATTTCGCCGCTATCTTCATCAAACACAGCGAAATCGGTAAATGACCCACCGATATCGACACCAACTCTGTACCCCATGAGTGCTCCCAAATCTGTGCCGACGAATTCGAGACAGGCTTGCAGACTTGCCCGAAGCCAGCTAATATGTTCACTAGATGAACAAATATTTCATGTAGTGGTCAAATGAATGATAATAGGTCGGTCCAAAGGTGTCTAGCGATTCTGCGCAGTTTTCGCAGTGGCCCTGGGCAATCCCTAACGGCCTTGTCCAAGGCCGTCGATTTGCCGCACTCGACGGTGTTGCGCCTGCTCAAGACGCTGCAGGGCGAAGGCTATGTGCGTCAAGAAGGCACGCTTTGGTCGTTGACACCGCAATTACTTGAGATTGGATTCGCCGCGTTGGCCAATACGGGTGTGAACGACCTGATACAGGCGTCGCTGCAGGCGCTGGCCGATCGCTGTTCAGGTGCGGTGAATATCGGCGAGAAGGGCAAAGATGAGGTCATCATCATCGCGCGCGCCACGTCGGAAACCGAGCGCCGCAAGATTCTGGTCGTGAATCTGCGAGTGGGCAATTCCATGGACTCAAACAGCGCCTTGTATTCGGCTCTCGATCTGCCAGAGGATCAGTGGTCGATTGCGCTGTATCCTCGGCGTAATGTCACCACGATTGGCATCTCGCTGTTTTCGGGACCGGTGCGCAGTCTGGCGCTCGGGCTTTCCGTCAATGACGACGATTATTCCCGGGAGCAGATAGAAAGCGAACTCGTCCATGACTTGCGTGCGAAGCGCGACGAGATTCGGCGATTGATGAACCTTGGCGAAGTGTAGGCAGTGGCATCGCACGTGGTTCCTCATGCTGGCAATGACTTGCGATAGCTGCGAAGATTTCGCACTCACAACGAATAACTATCGCCGCATCGGAATGCTATCTCGCCAGCCCATATCAGGCGATAATTCAGGTTCGATGAGCAAAGAGGTGGGGCTGCATGTCTAGCGCACGGGATCTGGTTTATGCGGAACTGCGTCGCCGATTGATGTCTGGGGCATTTTTGCCTGGCGAGCGCTTGCGCGAAGAACATATCGCCGCCGAGCTCGCCGTGAGCCGCACACCGGTCCGTAGCGCGATCGAGCGACTGATCGACGATGGCTTGGTCTCGCGCGAAGAGCGGCGTGGCGCCGTGGTGCTGGGTTGGCTGGATCGCGACATCAACGAGGCCTTTGAGTTGCGCCTCTTGCTTGAGCCCTATGCCGCGCGTGTGGCCGCCAACCGCGCTAGCGAAGCACAAATCGAAGCACTCGCGGAGATCAACGCCAGTATGTTGCGTGCGGTGCTCTCGGATGACGAGGACCATGTCGCGCAGGTGCAGCACTACAACAACCGCTTTCATCACGCGTTGCTGGCGGCGGCTCAGTCAGCGCGTGTACGTTCGCTGGTGGATAGTTTGCTGGATATGCCGATTATTATTGGCTCGTTCTATTTTTATAGCCGTGACGACATGCTGAGCAGCGTCGAACAGCATAAGCAGATCATTGCCGCGCTGCGTGCCCGCGATCCCGATTACGCAGAAAGCGCGATGCGGTTGCACTTGACCGCGACGCACCGCTTGTTCCGCAATCAGCGCTCCCCTGCGGAGAAGGAGCGATCTGCCTGAAAGACGGCCGTTGCAAGGTGCAAGGCCTGAACGATAGATAGTGCGACGAAAGCGCAAAAGACCGTCAGACCAATTCGATACGCTTTGTTTGAGCCAGGCGCTCTTGAAAGCGTGGCCAAACCGCCGGGTTCAGCAGTTGTGCAGGACGTTCCCCCGACAGCATGGTGACGATCTGGGACGCTGAGCCTTGAGCGACTTTGCGGCGGCCCTCGTGAGTCACGCCCGCCGTATGAAAGGTGGCGACCACATCGTCGCGTTGCAATAGAGGGTGTGCAGACGGCGGAGGTTCGACTTGCCAAACGTCCAGTCCTGCGCCGCCCAGATGGCCGCTTTCCAGGGCTTGTTGCAAGGCGGTCTCGTCGTGAATACCTCCGCGGGCGGTCGTTAGAAACAAGGCGCCGGGCTTCATTGCGGCATAGGCCTGCGCGTTCATCATGCCACGCGTGCTGGTGTCTAACGGGCAATGCAAGCTCACGACATCGGCTTGTCGTAGCAGGTCCGCAAACGAGACCGGTTCCGCGCCTCGTGCGCGAATCTCGTCGTTGCTCAGCAAAGGGTCATACGCGATCGGGCGCATCCCAAAGCCTGCGGCGATGCGTGCCGCCCTGAGTCCAATGGCGCCGATTCCGACCAGACCGAATACACGCCCCTCGATCTCGTTGCCCATCAGGGCCTCGCGGCTCACGGCGGTGCCGGATCTCAGCATCGCGTCGGATGCGTTGAGTCGCTTGACCAGAGCCAGCAGCAACGCAAAGGTCATCTCGGCAACTGACGCGGCATTGGCGCCCGCCTGGTTGACGACCGCAACGCCTGCGCGTGTGCATGCGTCGACGTCCACGGTATCGTAGCCCGCGCCGCCCGCCGAGACACACAATAGGTCCGGGCAGCGGGCCAGCAGCGCATTGTTGACCCACCAGCATGACGGTAGCTCGTCTTTGGCGGGCGACACGTGATAGGCATGCGCTTGAGATAGTGCCGCCCAGGTGTCTGGGCGGCCGGCCTCTCGTGACAGCACGCAGAGCGCCAGGCCGGCGTTTGCCGTAATGACCTGGTCGAAGACGGGATTGACCCATAGATCCAGGCGCGCCACGCGCAATGCGTTGTGATTCGAGGCCGGCATGTTGCTTATCCCTGAGTGGGCACCGTGCAGCCCAAGGCCTTCAGGCGTGCATCAATCCACGACGTATCGAGTTTGCCCGCGGCGATATTTGCCAGGGTGACTTCCTCGGCTGCGTGCTTGGCGGATGCTTGCTCGTAGATGGCTTCGGCTTGATCGAACGGAATGCACAGCAAGCCGTCTTCGTCGCCGAGGATCAGGTCGCCCGGTTCGATGGTCATGCCGTCCAGTGCGATCGTGCCGTTGATGACGCCCGGGCCGTCCTTGTACGGGCCACGATGCGTGACGCCCGCGGCGTAGACGGGAAATGCGCTGCGGCGAATGGTACCGGAATCACGAATGGCACCGTTGATGATAATGCCGGCGATACCGCGCGACTCAGCATACGAGGTCATGATTTCGCCGATGATCGCATTGGTCAGATCACCGCCGGCATCTACCACGATGACGTCGCCGGGTTGGGCCAGGTTCAGCGCCTTGTGCACCATCAGGTTGTCACCGGGACGCGTGCTGACGGTCAGCGCCGGCCCGGCCAACAGGGTACCGTCGTGCATGGGGCGCAGGCGGGCGCCACCGGCCGTCATGCGCGACATGCAATCACTGATATTGGCTACAGGCAACTTGCGGAATTTCTCGACCATCTCGGCACTGATGGCACGTTTGCGAGAAAGAATTTCAAAACCAATCATAAAAGCGCTCCGGGTGTAGGGGGAGAAGGTTATTGTTGAGGAATCCCGACTTGTTGTACGACCTTGCCGAACACATCGTGATCCGCGCGATGGCGTTTGGCGAGATCGTCGGGCGTGCCCTTCATGACGTTATAGCCGGCCTTTTGGAGTTTTTGTGCAACTTCGGGGTTCTCGAGTGCCTGGTTCAGTGCACCATTGAGCGTCGCGATGACGTCGTCAGGGGTTTTACCCGGCGCCATCAGGCCCCACCAGATGGTTTGGTTAATGGTCTTGAAGCCGCTTTCGACAAATGTCGGCACGTCGGGCAATGCGGGCGAGCGTTCATCGGCCACGACGGCCAGCGCGCGAACCTTGCCGCTGCTGATCTGCGGCAACAGCGACGCTACCGAACCGGTGTACAGGGCGATGCGACCGCTCATCAGATCAGGGAACGCTTGCGACCAGCCGCGATAGGGCACGTGCATCAGCTCAATGTCTGCCGCTTCGCGCCACAAATAACCAATCAAATCGCCACTGCCCCCGATGCCGGGAATGCCGAGGGAGACTTCGCCGGGTTTGGCTTTAGCGGCTTTGACGACATCGTCCAGAGTTTTATAGGGAGAGTCCGGCACCACCACAAATACGCTGGGAGACGAGGCGACCAAGCCAACTGGCTTGAAGTCCTTGAAAGTGTCATAGGTCAGCTTTTTGTAAAGCCATGGGTTGAGCACGATGTTGTCGGTCTGGGCCATGACCAGCGTATGGCCATCGGGTTTTGCGCGCGCGGTCGCGTCCAGTGCCAGGTTTCCGCCGGCGCCCGGCTTGTTCTCGACGACGATGTTCCAGCCCTGCTCTGTGCCAATGGCGGTCGCCATCATGCGTGTCAGGGTATCCGTACCGCCGCCTGGCGGGAACGGGGAAATGAACGTGATCGGCGCGCTAGCCATATTGGTGGCCGCGATAGCCACTGAGCAGGACATCAGCAGCGTGGCTGCCATCATTTTTTTTACGAGTTGCATCGTCTTCCTCATCATTTTTATATGGTCACCTTGGCCGGATTCGGCACGATGGTGTCATACACATTGCCGCGTATGCTACTTCAATGCGCGGGGATAAAAATCAAGTGTTCTGGGCCAGTGGCGTCAGCCAGGCCAAACGTGCTTCAACGGTATTGGGCAGATCCAGGGGCGCGCCATTCTGTGCCTCGCGGGCCGCGGCGATGCCTTGGGCCGTGCGTGCAAACAGGCGCTCGACGCCATCGAGCACCAGGGGTTCCAGACCCGCTTGCGTCAATTGGTCTCGCGCTTCGCGGACTTCGGCCAAACGGCGCGGTGCATGCAGCACGTGCGAGCGGACAAAGGAATCGATGAACGTCGTCAACGGTGTCTGATCAATGTCGCTCAGTACGTCGTACAGCGCATTGCGCAACCCCAGTTTTTCCGCAGCGACCAGGCATTCCACGGAAAGACTTTCCATGCCCTTGGTCATGATGCTGCGCAAGAGCTTTAGTTGTACGGCATCGCCCGCCTGACCTTCGATGGCTTGGGCGGGGATGTCACAGGTTTGTGCAAATTCGACAACGGCCATCGCGCCGGACCCGGCCGTGAGCAGTGATGTGCGTGCGCCCAGCAGGGCAATGGCACCCATGATGGCGACGTCCGCAAAGGGGACGCCGTGGCTGGCCGCGATAGCGGCGGCGGCACGCATGTCGGCCGCGCTGGCGGTCGTGAAGTCAGCATACAGCGCGTCGGGGCGCAGATGCGGCAATGCCTGGGCGGCGACCTGTTCTGCCGCATAGCCAAAGACGGCCGATACCACCAGATCGGCTTGGGCCAACCAAGCGCCGGGCGTCGCATGCAGCGTGGCGCCATAGCTTTGTACCTGAGCCTGTATCTCGGCATCTTGGCGTAGTTCACATACGGCGAAGACAGTATGTCCGGCGGTTCGCCACGCTTGCGCATAGCAGCTTCCGACCTCACCACAACCGATTAACGCGATTTTCATTCTGGCTCCGCACTTAGGGATAAAAATACAAAAAAAATACAAAAAAGAGTAGAACTCATTTTTTGTTCCCTTTTAATAAGGGTAATCCCTTGGTAATTTGAAGCGTAATTAGTACAAAGCGACGAATCAATAAATGTCCTCAGGTGCGATGGGACATTGAGATATTGAGCCTGCAGCAAAGACAGCATGCGTCATATCGGCGCTCGTTTTCTCTTGGTCTATACAGCGCGAGATGGACGTAGGGGTATCATTTGTCGGCTGATTACGACCAAGCGATAACACTCTCTGTAGGACCCGAGGAAATGTCTATTCACACGTTGAGCCGTTGCGGCGTCGTGCTATGTCTGGTTGCGCTGACGGCGGGATGCTCCACACTGAGTTCCAGAACGACCAGCCGCCTGTTTAACTCGTGCACGTGGGATCGTGAGGAATGCCTTTACGAAGGTTCGTATGAGCCTGACGAAGAAGAGTACGCCGAAGAAGAGGCGGCGCGCCTTAACAAGGCACAAACTGGTTGGTAGCCAGGTTCGGCGCGTGTCGGCGTGGTCGCTTCTATCAGGCAGCGAATCCTCTTGAGAGCAGCGCAATCGAGTGATGAGACCGAATCCGCACTTGCGGCCTGAGTCGTCTCACTTTCAAGATGACGGTGGGGATGGCAGGGCTGAGTGCCCTCGCGCGCTAGCGACGGTTATATCGGGGATTCTGGCGAATTCCGTACAGCGCACAGAATGGTGGCTTCGGCGACGAGTTCGTCCTGGACAAATGCCTGGCCTCGATACTTGCAAATCGCGCGACTGAGTCGCACGGCCTGGACCTCGATGCGCAGTTGATCGCCTGGGACGACGGGTTTGATGAAGGTCGCGTCATCAATACCTAGAAAATAATAAACCGCCTTGCCTTGTTCGGGCCGGCTTTGCGTGCCTTCGTCTGCAAAGGAAAACAATGCGGCGGCCTGCGCCATGGCCTCTACGATCAGGGGGGCTGGCATGTAGTGGCCGGCGGACATGAACGGGTCGTTGGCGGAAACGTTTTTGATGGCGATGATCTTGTTCTGAGGAATGACCTCAGTCACGCGATCGATCAAGAGCATGGGGTAGCGATGGGGTAGGCGCTCCATGATTGATTTAATGTCCAGGCTCATATAGTTACCTCTGTGATTGCACCGGAGCCCGTGCTTGGGTTTACTTCACTGGCTGTCGTCCGTCGTCCAGTGTGACACAGTGTAGGCTGTTGCACCTGACGGGAAGTCAACTCCAGCGAAAATGGCACACAAGTCACCAAATGATGCGGGTATCCTAGCGGCTTTTAACACCCAAAATTCTCGGTTAACCCGCTTGGCATGAACTACGACGCAGAATCCCGCAGTCTGATTACGCTGGAGCAGGCTGGACAGTTACCGGCGGCGCAGACGTTGCTCCTGACCGTCAACAACCGGTTGGCCCGTCGATTGACGCTGGATCTGGCGGGCCAGTTGCGCCGCGAGCGGCAGGTCAGCGAGTTACCACGAGTGTTGCCGTTGGCCGCTTGGCTGGTCGAGGCCGCGGCAGATTTGGCGTTTGTGGCGGATGTCGATTTACCCGCGCATCGTTTGGATACATTTGCCGCGCAAATGGTCTGGGTGGATGCGATCAGCGCCGAAGAGGGCGATCGGGTGTTGCTGGATACCGCCCAGGCGGCCGCCCTGGCGATGGACGCCGACACGTTGATGGATGAGTGGGCATTGCAGGTGCCGAGCGGCGCGGATACGGACGAGTATCGAGGTTTTGCGCGTTGGCGGCAGTCTTATCGCGAACGGTTGCGGTCGATTGATGCCGAAGACGCGAATCAGGGCTATGCGCGCGTGCTGGCGGCGTTGCAGCAAAGCGACGTGGCCGCGCCGCGGTATCTGGTGCTGGCGGGATTTACCGATGTTTCGCCGCGTTTCGCCGCGCTACTGAATGCGTTTCAGGAGGGCGGATCGGAATTGGCGTGGCTGCGCGATGTCGAGGCGGATGTGGCTTTACCGACCCGCTATTGCGCCGACGATGGCGGCGGTGAATGGCGAGCGGCGGCGGCCTGGGCGGCACAGCGGCTGGACGCGTACCCGTCAGGGCGCTATGCCATTGTGTCGGCGCAATTGCAGGCGGAGTCGCCATTTGCGCGCCGGGTGGTGGGCCAGGCGCTGGCGCCGGGTGAACATGCTTTTAACGTTGCCGTGGGGCGGCCGCTGACGGAATGGCCGGCGGTACGCGCGGCACTGGCCTGGCTGCATGCTTTGGCCACAATGGCCGAGGTCGAGGCCGTGGATACCGCGGTACTGGGCGCAGCGTTGTTGGCCGGCCATTGCGCGGGCGACCGCGGTGATGGCGCGATGTTCGCCGCGATTGACGCGCGATGGCGTCGTAAAGAGCTTAGCCGCATTGACGCGGGACGTTGGCGACGGGAATTGGTCAATGAAGGGGGGCGAGAGCTCGCCCTCTCGGCCGCATGGACCGCTGCATTGGCGGGCTGGCGGCACGTCGGTGAGCGCGCCACCTGTGACGAGTGGATGCCCGCGATACGCGCAGCATTGGTGACTCTGGGTTTCCCGGGCGAGCGACCACTGGATAGTGTGGGCTATCAGGTGATGGGCGCGTTGGGCGAGTTGCTGGGTCGCTACGCGGCGCTAGCACCGGCTGCCGGGCGGTTGAGTGGCCGCAGCGCGGTGCGGTTGTTGGAGCGTGCCGCCGCATCGTCGTCATTTCAGCCGCAGCGCGACCCGTCGGCACGTCTGGATGTGCTGGGCTTGCTGGAGGCCGAGGGGGGGCACTGGGATGGTGTGTGGATTTTGGGGTTGACCGATGATGTCTTGCCCGCGACGCCCCAACCCAACCCGCTATTGCCGTTGGTGGTGCTGCGTCAGGCAGGGGCGCCTCGCGCGACGCCTGAGCGCGAGCGGCAGTGGGCGGAATCCATGTATACGGCGCTGTGTCGCTGTGCACCCGAGGTGGTGGTGAGTCATGCACATCTGGAGGGTGAGCGCGAACTCAGGCCGTCGCCGTTGATCGCGCAGGTGCCATTGATGGATTGGCAAATGCCTGCTGCAGGGGTGCCAGAGATTTTGCCGCAACAAATATTGGTGGACGATAGCGGTCCCGCATTGCCGTTGGCCGGTGCGGCGGGTGCGACGGGCGGCCTGGATGTGCTGGATACGCAGGCGCGCAATCCGCTTTGGGCGTTTGTCCGTCACCGGTTGGGGGGCAGAGCGCTTGCTGATTATGCGCAGATGGCCAGCCAGAATGTACGCGGACAATTTTTGCATCGTGCGTTGGAGTTGGTGTGGCGTATGTTCTCTTGCCAGGAAGCCTTGCACACGGCGATAGAACAAGGAAAATTGTCGGCCCTGATTGATCAGGCCGTTGACGAAGCCGCAAGCACCGAGCTGAAAACGTATCCCACGGCATTGCGCGATCTGGAATGCGAACGCGCACGAAAAGTGCTGGCGGATTGGTTTGATCTGGAGGCGCAACGTTTGCCGTTTGAGGTGGCTCAGGTCGAAGAGTCGCATCACTGGTCGCGCGGGCCATTGGCTCTGACGGTGCGTTTGGATCGCCTGGATCGGCTGCCCGATGGCAGGGCGGTGATTGTTGATTACAAGACGGGCATGGCGCCGGGCAATCCCGAGTCGGATTGGGCGCGCGTGCGTCCTGTGAATTTACAGTTGCCGTTTTATGCCGCGGTGTTGTCTGGCGATACGCCGGACGCGGATGTAGCTGCATTGGTGTTGGCTCAGGTGCATGCACGCCAAGTCACTGCGACCGGATTGACCGATACGGACTTGGGTATCACGGGGGTAACGGCGGCGGACAAGAGCAAGGCGTTTGACGGGCAGGCGTGGCGCGACATTTTGCTGCGTTGGCGAGGCGCCGTCGAGAGTCTGGCCGATGAGTATGCGTCGGGTTATGCCGCCAATGTGGTCTATCGCCAGGATGATCTGAAGTATTGTGATGCCATGCCATTTCTGCGGTTGCATCTAGAAGACGAGGACGACGCAGCATGAGTGGATCGAGCCGCCAACCTTCTGATTATGTGGCGCGTGCACAAGCGCTGGATCCTGCCGCGTCGTTTTTGGTACAGGCCCCCGCGGGGTCGGGCAAGACGGAGTTGCTGACGGATCGTATTTTGGCGTTGCTGGCGACGGTCAATCGACCGGAAGAAATCGTCGCAATTACGTTTACCCGCAAAGCGGCCTCGGAAATGCACGCACGGGTGCTCAGCAAATTGCGCGACGGCAATGGGCCGATGCCCGAGACCGAGCACGGCCAGCGCAGTTGGCATTTGGCACGTGAAGCGTTGGCACGCGATGCAGCATTGGGCTGGAAGGTGCTGCAGCATCCCGCCCGCTTGGCGATCCGGACGATCGACTCGTTTTGCGCTGGCCTGGTGCGCGGCATGCCGTGGTTGTCGGAGTTGGGCGGTATGCCCGACATTGCCGACGATGCACAGGTCCATTACCAAGCGGCCGCACGTGCGACATTGGCAATGGCGGATGAGTTTGAGGATGTGCGTGTTTTGCTCAAACACCTGGATGTCGATACGCAGGCGGCGGTCGAGGCGATCTCTGCCATGCTGGGTCAGCGCGATCAATGGTTGCCTCTGCTGGCCAGCGCAAGCGATCGCGAGTCCTTGCAGGATGCGTTGGCCGAGGCCATTGGCGAAGATCTGGATGCCTTGACGAACGCCATGCCGATGGGGTGGGACGAAGCGCTGTGTTGGCCGGCCCGTATGGCGGTGGCGGTATTGGATGAGGCGGGCACGGACCATCCGTTGGCCGCGTTGCGTGACTGGGATGAGCCCCTGGAGCCTGATGCTGCCCATCTGGATCAGTGGAAAGCCGTGCGCCACCTGTTGTTGACCTCGACAGGGGGATTGCGTAGCCCGCGCGGTGTGAATAAAAATCTTGGCTTTCCGGCTAAGTGCGAGCACAAAGAGGGGTTTGCACAGTGGCTGGGCGATGCGGATCCCAATGCGGCCTGGGTGTGGATGCTGGACGCGATCGATAAAGTGCCTCCGGCCGAATTCAGCGAGGCGCAGTGGCGGGTGCTAAGCGCACAGTTGACCACGCTGAAGTTGGCGGTGGCCCAATTGCATTTGCGTTTTGCCGAAACGCGCGAAGTGGATTTCATCGAGATCGCGCAACGTGCCTCGTTCGCGTTGGGATCGGCCGATGATCCGGGTGAGTTGCTACTGAAACTTGACGCCTCGATCCGGCATTTGTTGATCGATGAGTTTCAGGACACCAGCCTGACGCAAATCCATTTGTTGAATACGCTGACTTCGGGCTGGCAGTCGGGTGATGGGCGGACGCTGTTTTTAGTGGGCGATCCCATGCAGTCGATTTATCGCTTTCGCAAGGCCGAGGTGGGGTTGTTCTTGCAAGCAGCCGAGCATGGCGTAGGCGAAATCACGCCGGGTTTCCTGCAACTGACGGACAACTTCCGCTCACAAGCGGGCGTGGTCGAATGGGTGAATGCGACGTTCCGTGGGTTGTTGCCCGCGCGCAATGATGCCGCTGCCGGGGCCATTGCTTATACCGATTCGGCGGCGTTTAATCCGTCGTTGCCGGGTGATCCGGTGCGTTTTTATGGGGCTTTTAGTGCGGATGGGGCCGCTGCGGCCAATGCGGCTGCCGAGGTGCTGACGGTCGATCTGGTTCGTCAGGCGTTGCACGATCGTGATCCTGCCAGCCGGCATCCCGTGGCGATTTTGGTGCGTGCACGGGGGCATTTAGGGCAATTGGTGCGTCGTTTAACGCAAGCGGGTATCGCGTGTCGTGCTGTGGACTTGGTGCCGCTGGGGCAGCGTCAGGTCGTGTCGGATCTGGTGCAGCTATTACGTGCCTTGGCGCATCCGGCTGATCGTCTGGCGTGGCTGTCTGTGTTGCGCGCGCCGTGGTGCGGACTGACACTGACGACATTGCATGCCTTGTTTGGTCACGACTTGACCACGCCTATTCCCACGTTGCTGGATGCGGCGTTGCGGGTGTCCGAAGGTGAGGTGCAGGAGGTAGCCGGGCAACCTGCGGGCCAAAGCTTGTCCCTCTGGGATGAGCCAGTGTCCGCGGCGCCGTGCCTGGCACAGCAAATTTTGCCCGCCGATGAGTACGCCCGCTTGAGTCAGGTTGCGCCGATTTTGCGCGATGCCCGCAATGCCAGTGGCGCGATGCCGTTGGCAGCCTGGCTGGAGTCACTCTGGCATCGCCTGGGCGGCGAGGCGTTGTACGCGAGCGCTAGCGCGGCCGAGGACGCGGAAAGTCTGTTTGTCTTGATTGAACGCCTGGCGCCCCACGGCGGACTCGATCCTGCACAACTGGATACGGCGCTGGGACGACTCTATGCGGCTCCGGACGGCGGCGCCGATGGCGAGGGTGTGGTGGAGATTATGACCATGCACAAGTCCAAGGGTTTGCAGTTTGATACGGTCATTTTGTATGGTCTGCACAAGTCGTCTCGGGCCGATCGCGCGCCATTGGTGAGCTTTGAGCAAAGCGGCGAGCGCGTGTTGTTTGGCCCGGTCAAGCCGCGCGCGGACAAGGAGGCCGATCCGATTTCGCGCTATTTGAGTTTGCGCGAAGGACGTCGCGCGGACTATGAGACCGATCGCTTGTTGTATGTGGCCGCCACGCGTGCGCGCCATCGTCTGTGCCTCGTGGGCAATGTGGCGATAGATCCCGCTACTGGGCAGGCCAAGCCGCCGGCGGCCAATAGTCTGCTGGGTCGGTTGTGGGAATGGCTACCCGCCGATCAGAGGATGCCGCCCGCAGACTGGCAAGAGACTGCGTTGGCGGACGAGGGTCTGGCGGGTCAGCAGGGCGGCGAGCCGTTACATCGTTTGGCCAATGAGGCCATCGAGATTTTGCGCACCCGGCAGCCCCGCATGAGCGGGCCGGGCTTTGCTGTCGGCGGCCAGAGTGCAGCGGTGGGGCAGGGGGCGGAGCATCCCGCCTGGCAATTGGAAACAGGCTACGACGCTGCTATCGGAACGCTCGCACACGCGTGGTTGGCCCGTATTGGCCAGGACGGCCTAGCGGCGTGGCCCACCGATACGTTACGCCGTTATCTCCCGGTCATGCAAAAGCAGTTGACCCGCGCCGGCCTGCCTGCCGGCCAGGCGCCCGATGCCGCTCAATCCGTGCTGGACACGCTGCTGGCCACGCTGGATCATGATCGCGGCCGCTGGCTGCTCTCCCAATCCTCCGCTCGCCGCGAGTGGCCTCTCATCGATGCCACCGGCCGCGTTTCCGTCATTGATCTAGCGCTCAGCACCGAAGACGGCTGGCTGATCGTCGACTACAAAACTACCCGTCCACACTCCGGCGAGTCCACGGAACATTTCGCCACCCGCATGCGCCAGCGCCATGCGGATCAACTGCTGCGCTACTGCACTCAGGTCACGGCCTTGGATACCCGCCCGGCGCGGGCCGCTTTGTACTTTCCGCGGGCGCAGCTTTGGATGGATTTGTAGTTTTTGCTGCTTAGTTGAGGTTGTTTTGCTGTCAGGAATCGGTGTTCTTCTGATGTCGCCGTCAGGGGCAGTGGTCGCGTGGGCCTAATCGGCTCGGCTTGGGCGCATGCAGGCCCCCTGGGGCTCGCCAAATGAGAGTCAAGCAAGCGGCCTCCCGGCCGCTCTGCTAGAATCTCATTTGACGGGCCCCTTCGCATGGTTCGGCGGTGAACCTGGTCAGGTCGGGAACGAAGCAGCCACAGTCGTTTAGGATCAGTGCCGGAGTAAGGCTCGTCATCCGGTTTCCCCAATGGGGCGCCGTAATCGGACGAATTGTCAGTATTTTGGCGGTTCGCGCCCTGGTTGCGGCGCCCCTTTGTATTTCCGGCGCGCCGGCCCGTCTAACTGGCTCTACAATCCGCCCATGACTTATCTGGTACTGGCCCGAAAGTGGCGTCCGCGTTCGTTTGATACCCTGGTAGGCCAGGATCACGTTGTGCGTGCGCTGACGCATGCGCTTGATTCTCAGCGCCTTCACCACGCCTGGCTGTTTACGGGCACGCGCGGTGTGGGCAAGACGACGCTGTCGCGCATTTTGGCCAAATCGTTGAATTGTGAGACGGGCATTACGTCTCGGCCCTGCGGTGAGTGCCGCGCGTGTACCGAGATTGATGCGGGTCGCTTTGTTGATTACCTTGAACTCGATGCTGCCTCAAACCGGGGTGTCGAGGATATGACACAGTTGCTGGAGCAGGCCGTGTATGCGCCCGGCTCGGGTCGCTACAAGGTCTACATGATCGACGAAGTCCACATGCTGACGGGGCATGCGTTTAATGCGATGCTGAAAACGCTGGAGGAGCCGCCGCCGCATGTGAAGTTTATTTTGGCAACAACGGATCCCCAGAAGATTCCGGTGACGGTGTTGTCGCGTTGTCTGCAGTTCAATCTCAAGCAAATGCCGCCGGATGCCATTGTTGGTCATTTGCAGACGGTGTTGGCCGACGAGTCCGTTGCGAATGAGTTGCCCGCGTTGCGTTTGATTGCGCAGGCAGCGGGCGGGTCGATGCGCGATGCGTTGTCCCTGGCGGATCAGGCGATCGCTTATAGCGCCGGTAATCTCACCGAAGACGCGGTACGCGGCATGTTGGGCACGATTGACCAACGGCATCTGGTGCGTTTGCTCGAGTCGCTGGCGGCGGGTGAGGCGGCTGGCGTGTTGGCAGTGGCGGACGAGTTATCGACCCGTGGTTTGTCGTACGCGGGGGCGTTGGCGGATTTGGCGGTGTTGTTGTCGCGCGTGGCGATTGAGCAGCGCGTGCCGGGTGCGACGTTGGCCGAGGATCCGCTTGCGGCGGATACTGCGCGCTTGGCGACGGTGCTGCATCCGGATGCGGTGCAGTTGTTTTACTCGGTGGCGGTACATAGCCGCAGTGAATTGTCTCTGGCGCCCGATGAGTATGCGGGTTTTGTCATGGCTTGTTTGCGCATGCTGGCGCTGAACGGCCAGGCGGGGCCGCAGACGGCCTTGCAAACGCCGGTGGCGGTGCCGCCGGCTCAAGCGGAGGTGGCGACTCAGGCAGGAGGCGTGACTCCGTCCGTGGCGTCTGGTGCCGCTGCGAGCGCAACAATGGATGCGGCTCCGATTTCGGGTGGGCCGGCTGGCGCTGCGGTGCAGAGCGAGCCGGCGTTGGCTGCCGCGGCGTCGACGCCTGTAACGGCAACGGGCTCCAGCGTATCTGCTCCCAAAGCGTCGGCGTCCGGGGCGGCCGAAGGGCATCCTGCGGCGAATACGACTGCCGTTGAGGCAAGCGTGGCCGAAGGGAGCCATGCTGCAGATCGTTCGCCGGCTGCCGGCGTCGGGCCTGCCCAGTCGGGTTCCGTAGCGTCGCAGTCCCCCGGCGCCGCGCAGGTCGAACCCGCCTCGACGGCGCATGATCAGTCTGCTTCCGCAGCGCATGATATTCCGCCTTGGGAGGATATTCCCCCCGGGGCGGCGTCGGATTCCGCCTCGCGATCCGAGGGGAAAACGCCGCCTGCGGCCGCGCTGGCTGTCACGCCCGCGTCCACTCATACGTCAACGAAGTCAGCGTCTGCCGTCCACGCGGACGAACCGCCGGCGTGGGTGGATGAGGATATCCCGGACGAGGTTGAGGGCGGTTACTTTCCCACGGCGCAGTTCACCACCGATCCGGATGATGAGTTTGAGACGCTGGCGACATCTGAGCCCGCGATTGCACCGGTGCCTGCTCCGCGTAATCAGCCTGCGCCTTCGCGCCGTGCACGTCGGTCTGGCGCGAGCCTCAAGAATATGTCGGCGGCGCAGTGGCCGGCCTTGGCCGCGCAGTTGCCGGTCACGGGGCTGGCTGCCGAGTTGGCGCGTCAAAGTGAATGGAGTGGCGTGCAGGGCGATGCGGTCGTGTTGCGCGTTGCGGTCAAAACCCTGGCCGAGAGCGAAAGCCGTGTGCGCCTGCAAACGGTATTGTGCGAGCATTTTGGACAGGGGCTGCGACTGGAAATCGAGGTCGGCGCCACGGGCGATGGCACAGCCCACGCGGTGGCGCAGATTGAAAAGGCCGCTCGACAACAGGCCGCAGAAGAGGCAGCGGCAGTTGATCCCTTTGTGCTGGCGTTGAAAAACGATTTTGGCGGGCAGGTCCGCCTAGTGCGTGCGGTTGATCCCTCCGCATGAGCGACGAAATGTGTCTGCGATCGCTTTTTGAACCCATTTTTTGTTGAATTTTTACCCTCATTCAAGGACGTTCCCATCATGATGAAAGGACAATTGGCCGGTTTGATGCGGCAAGCGCAGCAGATGCAGGAAAACATGAAAAAGGCCCAGGATGCGCTGGCCGATATCGTCGTCGAAGGCGCTTCGGGCGGGGGCTTGGTCAAGGTCTCCATGACCTGCCGCCATGACGTCAAGCGTGTTTCCATCGATCCCAGCCTGCTGACGGACGACAAAGACATGATCGAAGATCTGGTCGCGGCAGCCTTTAACGATGCCCTGCGCAAGGCAGAGTCCACGGCACAAGAGAAAATGGCTGGTGTGACCGCCGGTATGCCGTTGCCGCCGGGTATGACGCTGCCCTTTTGAGTGCGCGCGGTGGGCCGCCGTGTCGGTCCGCTGCTTTTAGTCGTTTCTTTCTGTTGTTTTCGTTATCGAGATGGATTCTCAACTGCCTGAACCCGAGCCTCTGATCTCGTTGATCGAGGCCTTGCGCCGCTTACCCGGGGTGGGCGTGCGCTCGGCTCGGCGCATGGCGTATCACCTGATGCAGCATGATCTGCAGGGGGCCGATATGCTGGGCCGGGCGCTGGCGGGGGCGGTGCAAAATTTGCGTCATTGCTCGCGCTGCAACAGCTTTACCGAAAACGAGATCTGCGCGACGTGTGCCAATCCCAAGCGTGATCCGTCGTTGCTGTGCATTGTCGAAACGCCAGCCGATCAAAATATGATCGAGGCCAGCCACGGCTACCGTGGCTTGTATTACGTGCTGATGGGCCGTGTGGCGCCGCTCGAGGGGATCGGCCCGCGCGAGCTCGATTTCGAGCGGCTGCTGGCACGCGTTTCCGATGGCGTGGTACAGGAAGTCATCCTGGCGACGAATTTCACGGCCGAAGGGGAAACGACGGCGCATTTTCTGGGAGAGGCCCTGGCCGACAAGGGGCTGAACGTGACGCGCCTGGCGCGTGGTGTGCCGGCCGGTAGCGAGCTGGAGTACGTGGATGCGGGGACGATTGCCTGGGCATTGATGGAGCGCAAATCAGCCTAGCGTGTCGTGAAATCACTGGAGTATGATCCCTCGCGTTGCCTGGCCGTTTGGTTCAGGCTCGCCCAAGGACTAGACGACGGCCAATCAGGCCGCACAACAGACACACAGGCCGCTTGGCGGCAAAGGAGACGCTCCATGTCAATCACTCGTCGTGAATTGCTGAAACTGGCCGGTGCAACCGGTGTGATGAGCCTGGCGCCAGCCATTGTGCGGGCACAAAAGCTTGAAAAAGCCGATGTGCAGATCGCAGTAGGTGGCAAGGCGCTGATCTATTACCTGCCGCTGACCATCGCCGAGCAAAAAGGTTTCTTCAAGGACGAAGGGTTGGATCTTCGCATTGCGGACTTCGCGGGTGGCTCCAAGGCCCTGCAGGCCGTGGTGGGGGGCAGCGCCGATGTGGTGTCCGGCGCATTCGAACATACGCTGCACATGCAGTCCAAGGGGCAGTTCTATCGCGCCTTTGTGCAGCAGGGCCGTGCGCCCATGATCGGCGTCGGCGTCTCGAAAAAGACGATGCCCAACTACAAGACCCCGGCAGACTTGAAAGGCAAGAAAATCGGTGTGACGGCGCCTGGCTCGTCGACCAATATGGTGGTCAGCTTTTTCTTGTCCAAGCATGGCCTGAAAGACAGCGATGTTTCTTTCATCGGCGTGGGCGCGGGCGCGGGCGCCGTGTCGGCGTTGCGCAGCGGCCAGATCGACGCCCTGTCCAATACGGACCCCGTGGTATCGATGCTGACGGAGTCTGGCGATATGGACATTATCGTCGATACCCGCACGTTGAAAGACACGCTGGAAATTTTTGGCGGCAATATGCCTGCGGGCTGCCTGTACGCGCCGCAGGAGTTCATTGATGCCAATCCCAACACGGTGCAGGCACTGACCAATGCGATCGTGCGTGCCGACAAATGGATTCACGAGGTCAGCATCGAAGAAATCGCCAAGACGGTGCCAACGCAATACTTGCTGGGCGAACCCGAGGTTTACAAGGCCGCTCTGACAAAGAGCATGGATGGCCTGTCTCCCGATGGCATGATTCCCGAAGACGGTGCGGCCACGGCCATCAAGGCATTGGCTGCTTACGTCAAGGGTTTCGATGCGGCAAAGATCGATCCGGCGAAAAGCTGGACCAATGAATATACGCGCCGCGCCAACGAGAAGTAATCAATGTCTGACGCAGCACTTTTACTTGACCATATCACCTGCACTTTCGTGTCCCGCGATGGCGGGGGCAAACGCTACACCGCCGTTCAGGACACGACACTTGCTATCGCGCCGGGAGAGTTTGTCTCGGTAGTCGGGCCTACGGGCTGTGGCAAGTCCACATTGCTCAATGTGGGGGCCGGCCTGCTGGGGCCGTCGTCGGGGCAGGTGAAGGTTTTTGGTCAACCCTTGCAGGGTATCAACACCCGCGCGGGGTATATGTTTCAGGGCGAGGCGTTGCTGCCGTGGCGCAGCGCCCTGGAAAACGTCATCGCCGGGCTGGAGTTTGCCGGCGTGGCGCGCGCCGAGGCGCTCGAGCAGGGTCGTGACTGGATGCGTCGGGTCGGCCTGGGCGGTTTCGAAGATCGCTATCCCCATCAGATGTCTGGCGGCATGCGCAAGCGCGCCATGCTGGCGCAGACGCTTATCCGCGATCCCGACATCATCCTGATGGACGAGCCGTTCTCGGCACTCGATATCCAGACGCGTCAGCTGATGGAAAACGAGGTGCTTGAGTTGTGGATGGCCAAGCGCAAGGCTGTGTTGTTCATTACGCATGATCTGGACGAGGCCATTGCCATGAGCGACCGGGTGGTGGTGCTGTCGGCCGGACCGGGCACGCACCCCATCGGCGAGTTTGCCATCGATCTGCCGCGTCCTCGCGACGTGGCCGAAGTGCGCACCCATCCGCGTTTTGTTGAATTGCATGCAGCCATTTGGGGCGTGTTGCGCGACGAAGTCCTCAAGGGCTATGCCCAGCAAAAGCGAGCCTGATATGTTGAAATTATTTAAGCCGGGTTCGTCATTCGGCTTGCGGTTTTGGCAACTGTTGTTGCTGGTGATCATCCTGGTGGTCTGGTACGTCGCATCGAAGGATCCTAAAGTGGCGTTCTTCTTTGGCCAACCTCTCGAGGTATGGGGCCGGATTTGGGATTGGTTCATCGCGAACCGGGATATCTATCGGCACTTGTGGGTGACGTTGTCCGAGACCGTCCTGGCGTTTTTCATTGGTACGATATCAGGCCTGGGTTTTGGGTTGTGGCTGGGCCTGTCCAATACCGCCAGTGCGATTCTCGACCCGTATATCAAGGCCGCAAACTCGATGCCGCGCGTGATTCTGGCGCCTATTTTCGGCATGTGGTTTGGCTTGGGCATCTGGTCCAAGGTGGCGCTGGCCGTGACGCTGGTGTTCTTTATTGTCTTCTTTAACGTCTATCAAGGCGTGCGCGAAGTCAGCCCGACGTTGCTGGATAACGCCCGCATGCTCGGGGCAGGACGCCGTCAATTGCTACGTCACGTGTATTTGCCCTCGGCGACCAGTTGGGTGTTTTCGAGTTTGCATACCTCGGTGGGCCTGGCGTTCGTGGGCGCAGTCGTGGGCGAATATCTGGGTTCGGCCAGCGGCGTTGGCTATCTGATCCTGCAGGCCGAAGGCACGTTTGACGTCAATACCGTGTTCGCCGGGATTGTGGTGCTGACCGCCTTTGCCTTGTTGCTCGACTACATCGTGGGATTGGGCGAAAAACGTTTGATGAAGTGGCAGCCCAAGACGGGCGAAACCGAGAAGCTCTAACTATCGATCTGCTCCGGCTGTAGCAGGCCGAAGCGTTTTTTAGGAAATTCCATCATGGCACGTCTTTCTTACGCTGATCTCTCGCACCCCGAAGCCAAACCGTTGGTCGATCGCATCGTTGCCGAACGTGGCGGTGTACTGCATTTGTACCAAATGCTGTTGCACAGCCCGGCCGTGGCGAGCGGATGGCTGAATTACCTGACGTCTATACGCCAGCTCAGCACCTTGCCGGGCGACCTGCGCGAATTGGTCATCATGCGCGTTGCCGTGATCAACGGCGCACCGTACGAGGCCGATCAACACGCGCCGATCGCCCTGAAAGAGGGCATCAGCCAGGCTCAGCTCGATGCGCTGGATGAGTGGGAGTCCTCAGATCTGTTTTCGCAGGCCGAGCGTGCCGTGTTGGCCTACACCGACACAATGACGCGTCACGTCCAGGTCCCACAACCCGTTTTCGAAGCGGCCCGTCAGGCCATGGGCACGGACAAATTGATGGTCGAGTTGACGGCGACAGTGGCCGCCTACAACATGGTGTCTCGTTTCCTCGAGGCGCTGCAGGTGCATTCGCACGACGATCGCTGAGCCATCGGGGGCAATACAGCCTGATTAAAAAAGCTCAACGGAGTGATCTGTTGAGCTTTTTTTTCGTCTTGGCGGGCGACCTAGCCTGCGGCAGCGGCGAGCAAGGTGTCAAGCTTGACCGCATCCGCCGAGAACAGGCGGATACCCTCGGCGAGTTTTTCCGTCGCCATCGCATTGGCATTGAGCTCGGTGCGGAACCAGATCTCGTCTGCCGTGCGATGTGCGGGCACATCATCGCCGATGGTGGCCGGGCTGAGTTGTGCCGGGACATCGCCAGAGGCCTGGTCCAGTTCCGCCAGGAGCTCGGGGCTGATAGTGAGCAGATCGCAACCCGCAAGGGCCCGGATCTGGCCGGCATTACGGAAGCTGGCGCCCATGATCTCGGTTGTGATGCCGTGATGCTTGTAGTAGCGGTAGATCTCGGTGACTGATTGCACGCCGGGGTCATTGACGCCAGTGCGATCGGCTTCGACCCAGTCGGCGCCGGCGGCCTTTTTGTGCCAGTCGTAGATACGGCCAACGAATGGCGAAATCAACTGCACATCCGCGTCGGCGCACGCCATGGCCTGCGGCAGGGAGAACAGCAAGGTCAGGTTGCAACGAATGCCATCGGCCTGCAGGACACGGGCGGCCTGGATGCCTTCCCAGGTAGAGGCGATTTTGATCAGCACGCGGTCGCGCGCGATGCCGGCGGCCTCGTAGAGCGCGATCAGGCCTTTGCCGCGTTCCACGGTGGCGCGAGTGTCAAACGACAGGCGGGCGTCGACTTCGGTCGAGACCCGGCCCGGCACGATATTCAGGATTTCGCGGCCAAAGGCGACCAGCAGGCGATCGGTCTGCTCGGCGGGCGACGCGCCGCGATGGTCGTGCACGACCTGCTGCAGCAGCGGCCGATAGGCGTCTTTTTGGACGGCCTTCAGGATGAGCGACGGATTGGTCGTTGCGTCGGTCGGGCGTAACGCCCGCATGGCTTCGAAATCACCGGTATCGGCAACAACGGTGGTATGGTGACGCAGAGCTTCAAGCTGGCTGGACATAGGGACGGATCAACGTAGGCTAAGGTTCACGATAAAGGCCTAGGTTATCACTATGCGCGACAGGGTTTTGACACAAAAGAAAGCCCCCACGCCGCGCCTTCGGCTTGCTGCCCCCCGAGAGGGCGTTTTTGCCTTGGGGCGGCCCGGCGTCAAAAAACACCGCATTCGACCTGAGTTGGCGCGGTTCTCGGGGGGGAATGGCCTTTCGAGGTATAATTCGAAGGTTTGATTATCGATTCTGAAACCGGGGTTTACTGTGCTGCCGCAACTTTTTCCCGAGGGCGCTGATCGCTTCCCTCCTGCAATTCTGGCTTTGGCGGACGGTACCATTTTCCGGGGCGTGTCTATAGGCGCGCCAGGACATACTGTCGCCGAGGTCGTGTTTAACACATCGATGACCGGCTATCAGGAAATCCTGACCGATCCCAGCTACAACGGCCAGATCGTCACGCTGACTTATCCGCACATCGGCAATACGGGCGTCAACGCCGAAGACGTCGAAACGTCGCGCATCCTGGCTTCGGGCCTGGTGGTGCGTGACTGCCCGTCGCGAGTGTCGAATTTTCGCGCGACCCATTCATTACCCGAATATCTCGCTGACCAAGGCGTGGTCGCGATCTCGGGCGTAGACACCCGCAAGCTCACCCGTATCTTGCGTGACAGTGGCGCCCAGGGCGCATGTATTTTGGTGGGCGACGACGCCGAGCGTGCCGTCGAATTGGCGCGTGGCTTTCCCGGCATGGTGGGACAGGACCTCGCCAAGGTCGTTTCCATCAAGTCCCCGCAAGACTGGACACAAGGTACTTGGCAACTGGGCGAGAGCTTTTCCTCGCCGGCCCAGGACCGTTTCCATGTCGTGGCGTACGATTTTGGCGTCAAGTACAACATTCTGCGCTTGCTGGCTGATCGTGGCTGCCGCATCACCCTGGTACCAGCTGAAACGTCGGCCGACGACGTGCTCAAGCTCAATCCTGATGGGGTGTTCCTGGCCAACGGCCCGGGCGACCCAGAGCCTTGCGACTATGCCATCGCCGCCACCAAGGTGTACCTGGAGCGCAAGCTCCCGACCTTCGGTATTTGCCTGGGTCACCAGATCATGGGGTTGGCCGTTGGCGCCAAGACGGTCAAGATGAAAACCGGCCACCATGGCGCGAACCATCCTGTGCAGGATCTCGAATCCAAGCGGGTCTTCATCACCAGCCAGAACCACGGGTTTGGCGTGGATGCGGCCACGTTGCCGGCCAATACGCGCACGACGCACGTGTCGCTGTTTGACGGCACCCTGCAGGGTTTCGAGCTGACCGACCGTCCCGCTTTCTGCTTCCAGGGCCATCCCGAGGCCAGCCCGGGCCCGCACGACATCATCGTGCTGTTCGACAAATTCATCAGCCTGATGGCCGGCCAAAAATAACTATCGCATTATGCCCAAGCGTACAGACCTAAAAAGCATTCTCATCATCGGTGCCGGCCCCATCATCATCGGGCAGGCATGCGAATTCGATTACTCCGGCGCCCAGGCGTGCAAGGCGCTCAAGGCCGAGGGCTACCGTACCATCCTGGTCAACAGTAACCCCGCCACCATCATGACCGATCCGGAAACGGCCGATGTGACCTACATCGAGCCCATTACCTGGCAGGCGGTGGAAAAAATCATCGAGCGCGAAAAGCCCGATGCGTTGTTGCCCACCATGGGCGGCCAGACCGCGCTGAATTGCGCGTTGGACCTCGCCCATCACGGCGTGCTGAAAAAGCACAACGTCGAGCTGATCGGCGCCAACGAGCACGCTATCGAAAAGGCGGAAGACCGCCAGAAATTCAAGCAAGCCATGACCGATATTGGCCTGGAGTCGGCCAAGTCGGGCGTTGCCCACAGCATGGACGAGGCCTGGGAAGTCCAGCGCCGTATCGCCGGCGACACCGGTACGTCGGGTTTTCCGGCCGTCATCCGCCCCAGCTTTACGATGGGCGGCTCGGGTGGCGGTATTGCCTACAACGCCGAAGAGTTCGAAACCATCTGCCGTCGCGGCCTCGAGGCATCGCCGACGAACGAACTGCTCATCGAGGAATCCCTCTTGGGCTGGAAAGAGTTCGAGATGGAGGTCGTGCGCGACAAGGCCGACAACTGCATCATCATTTGTTCGATCGAAAACCTGGATCCCATGGGAGTGCACACAGGTGACTCCATCACGGTGGCGCCTGCCCAGACGCTGACCGACAAGGAATATCAGATCATGCGCAACGCATCCATTGCGGTGCTGCGCGAAATCGGTGTGGACACCGGTGGCTCGAACGTGCAGTTCGCCGTCAACCCCAATGACGGTCGCATGATCGTTATCGAGATGAACCCGCGCGTGTCGCGTTCGTCGGCGCTGGCGTCCAAGGCCACCGGCTTTCCGATCGCCAAGGTCGCCGCGCGCTTGGCGGTGGGCTACACGCTGGACGAGTTGCGCAACGAAATCACCGGAGGTGAAACGCCGGCATCGTTCGAGCCCTCCATCGATTACGTGGTCACCAAGGTGCCGCGTTTTGCGTTCGAAAAATTCCCGCAAGCCGATTCCCGTTTGACGACGCAGATGAAGTCGGTGGGCGAAGTCATGGCGATCGGCCGCACCTTTAAAGAGTCTTTCCAAAAGGCGCTGCGTGGCCTTGAGGTCGGTGTCGATGGCCTGAACCAGAAAACGACCGATCGCGAGAAATTGCAGATCGAGTTGGGCGAGCCCGGTCCCGAACGTATTTGGTACGTGGGGGATGCGTTTGCGCAGGGATTCAGCCTGGACGAGGTTCATCAGCTCACGAGCATTGATCCCTGGTTCCTGTCCCAGATCAAGGAAATCGTCGATATCGAGCTGGCGCTCGAACAAAAGACGCTGGCCGATCTGGACTACGCAACGCTGTGGCAACTCAAGCGCATGGGGTTCTCGGATCGTCGCCTGGCATTTTTGCTGGATTCGTCGGAGTCCGAGATTCGCAAGCTGCGTCATCAGCTGAATGTGCGTCCGGTCTACAAGCGCGTGGACACTTGCGCGGCGGAGTTTTCCACTCACACCGCTTACATGTACTCCACGTACGAGGACGAGTGCGAGGCGCAGCCCACCGATCGCAAAAAAATCATCGTGCTGGGCGGTGGCCCGAACCGCATCGGACAAGGGATCGAGTTCGACTATTGCTGCGTGCATGCCGCGCTGGCGTTGCGTGAGGATGGTTATGAAACCATCATGGTCAACTGCAATCCCGAGACCGTCTCGACCGACTACGACACGTCTGATCGTTTGTATTTCGAGCCGTTGACGCTCGAAGACGTGCTGGAAATCGTCCACAAAGAAAATCCCGTGGGCATGATTGTGCAATACGGCGGTCAGACGCCGCTCAAGCTCGCGCGTGCGCTGGAGGCGAACGGGGTGCCCATCATTGGCACCAGCCCCGAGTCGATCGACATTGCCGAAGACCGCGAGCGTTTCCAAAAACTGCTGAACAAGCTGGGCTTGCGTCAGCCGCCCAATCGCACCGCGCGCACCGAAGGCGAGGCCCTGGCTCATGCCGCCGACATTGGTTATCCGTTGGTAGTGCGTCCCAGCTACGTGCTGGGCGGCCGCGCCATGGAAATCGTGCACGAGCAACAAGACCTCGAGCGCTACATGCGTGAGGCGGTCAAGGTCAGCAACGACTCGCCGGTGCTGCTGGACCGCTTCTTGAACGATGCCACCGAAGTCGACGTGGATTGCCTCGCCGATGGCGAGACCGTTTTCATCGGCGGTGTGATGGAACACATCGAACAGGCCGGCGTGCATTCGGGCGACTCGGCGTGCAGCCTGCCGCCGTATTCGTTGTCGGCCGAGGTCATTGCCGAAATCAAGCGCCAGACCTCGATGATGGCGCGTGCGCTGAACGTCAGTGGCCTGATGAACGTGCAGTTCGCGATTCAAGGCGGCGACGTCTACGTGCTGGAGGTCAACCCGCGTGCCTCGCGCACGGTGCCGTATGTCTCCAAGGCGACGGGCTTGCAGTTAGCCAAGATCGCTGCGCGTGCCATGGCGGGTCGCACGCTGGCGGATCAAGGGATCACGCACGAAGTGGTGCCGCCGTACTTCTCGGTGAAAGAGGCCGTGTTCCCGTTCGTGAAGTTCCCGGGCGTGGACACCATCCTCGGCCCTGAAATGAAGTCGACGGGCGAGGTCATGGGCGTGGGCATGAGTTTTGGCGAGGCTTTCGTCAAATCGCAGTTGGCTGCCAGCGTGCGTTTGCCCGAAGACGGCACCGTCTTTATCAGTGTGAAAGACCAGGATAAGTTCCGTGCCGTCGAGGTGGCGCGAGGTTTGCATAACCTGGGGTTCAAGCTGGTGGCAACACGCGGCACGGCCGCGCAGATTTCGGGCGCGGGCATCCCGGTGCAGACCGTGAACAAGGTCACCGAAGGCCGCCCGCACATTGTGGACATGGTCAAGAACGGCGAGATCTCCTTGGTGATCAACACCGTCGAAGAGCGTCGTAATGCGATTGCCGATTCGCGTACGATCCGTACCCAGTCTCTGGCCGGACGTGTGACGTTCTTTACTACCATCGCGGGCGCCCGCGCTGCTGTCGAAGGGATGCAATACCTGCGTCAGGGCCTGGGCCTGCAGGTGTATTCGTTGCAAGAGCTGCACGCCAGCTTGCCGAAACAGTAAGCACGCCACTGCGTCGGAAAAGTGAGCCTGGTGAACTGACCCTCAGACGAGAGATGGTCAGACGCCAGGGCCTGAAGGCCTGAGCTCGGTATTGCGCCGAACTCAGGCTTTTTTTCGCCTGAACACAGCAGGATCCAGGCGATATGATGATGGTTATCCCGGCCTCTCTGCCGGGTCACGATGTGAGGGGTCATGACGACGGTTTTTATTACGGGCGCTTCGAGTGGTCTGGGTCGGGCGTTGGCGTGGCGTTATGCGCGCGCGGGTGCCCGGCTGGGGCTCGTCGCGCGTCGCGGCGATGCCTTGCGCGAGCTGGCCGACGCGTTGCCCGGTGAACCTCTTTGTTATGCCCTGGATGTGCGTGACCGTGATGCCTTACATGCCGCCGCACGCGATTTTCTGGCGGCGAATCAGGGCAGGGTGGATGTGGTCATTGCCAGTGCGGGCATCAGTGTCGGCACGTTGACCGAGCATGCCGAGGATTTCGAGGTATTCAAGGCCATCGTCGACACTAATCTGCTGGCCACCGTGGCCACTTTCGAGCCGTTCATCCAACCCATGCGGCAAGCCGGCGCGGGTCGACTGGTCGGGATTGCGAGTGTTGCGGGTATGCGAGGATTACCGGGGGCGGGCGCCTATAGCTCTTCTAAAGCCGCAGTCATCAGCTACTGTGAAAGCTTGCGGCTGGAGCTCGCAAGTGCGGGTGTCAAGGTCGTCACCATTGCGCCGGGCTACATCAAAACGGCCATGACCGAGAAAAACCCGTATTCGATGCCATTCTTGATGGAGGCAGACGATTTTGCGGCGCGCGCCCAGGTGGCCATTGAGCGAGGCGTGTCTTATACCGTGATCCCGTGGCAAATGGGGATCGTCGCGCGCTTGATGCGGGGGTTGCCGAACTGGGTTTACGATCGCGCGGCGCACAATGCGCCACGCAAACCGCGTCGCTGAACCGCCTCTGATCGCCTAGCCGGCGATCATCACGCCAATCCAGAACAGCCCGGCCGCCAGTGTCATCGAAGCGGGCAGGGTCAGTACCCATGCCAGCAAGATCGTCCGGATGGTGCTGCTTTGCAGTCCGCTCTTGTTGGCAATCATGGTACCGGCCACGCCCGAGGACAAGACATGCGTGGTCGAGACTGGCAGGCTAAAGACATTAGCCATGCCAATGGCGGCGACGGCCGTCAGTTGTGCCGACATACCCTGAGCATAGGTCATGCCTTGTTTGCCGATTTTCTCGCCGACGGTTTGCACCACGCGTCGCCAGCCGACCATGGTACCGATACCGAGAGCCAGTGCGACGGCCACAATGACCCAGAATGGGGCGTATTCCGTGGTGGCGGTCAGGTCGGCCCGCAGTTGGCTCAGGTCTTTGCGATCGCTGTCCTCCAGGCCGTCTATCGCGGCGACTTTCTTGGCGGTATCGTCCAGGCACAGCAGATAGCGACGAACGCTGATCCGTTTGGCCGGCGACAGGTCCTGGTACCGCGTCACGCCCAGCAGGTCTTCTTGCAGGGCGTCAATGGTGGCGAGCGTGAGTTCGGGATGGCAGGTGAATTGCTTGGGTAGGTCACTGCTGTCGTGACGGTTCTTTGACAGCGCCAGGAAGTCATCCAGCGTGGCTTGGTGGCGTATGTAGAACGTGCGCAGGTGCGTGGCCGCATCGCGAGTACGGTCGATTTCATAGGTCGTGCTGTTTTCGTTGAGCACAAATTGCGCAGGCACAATGCCGATCAGAACCAGCATGATGAGGCCGATGCCTTTTTGGCCATCGTTCGAACCGTGGACAAAACTGACGCCCATGGCCGAGAGCACCAGCACCAGCCGATTCCAGAACGGCGGGTGCTTTTTGGCATTGATTTCGCGGCGTTGCTCCGGCGTTGTGTGCATCTTGGAGGCCGGCCACCAGCGTTTGAACAGCAGGAGCAGACAACCGGCCACCAGGCAGCCCGCAAGCGGCGACACGACGAGCGACAGGCCGATATCGATCGCTTTGTTCCAGTTGACGCCGTCGGCCAGTGGCAGATCGGTGAGCAAGGCGTTGGCTAGACCTACGCCCAGAATCGATCCGATCAGGGTGTGGGAGCTGGAGGCGGGAATCCCGAAGTACCAGGTGCCCAGATTCCACGTGATGGCGGCCGCCAGCATCGCAAAGACCATCGCGAGCCCACGGCCGGTATCGACGTTGATCAGGAGTTCGACGGGCAGCAAATGAACGATGGCATAGGCCACGCCTACACCGCCCAGCAATACGCCGAGGAAGTTAAATATCCCCGATAGCATCACTGCCAGGTGAGGCGGCATCGCCTTGGTGTAAATGACGGTGGCGACGGCATTTGCTGTGTCATGAAAGCCATTGATGAATTCGAAGGCCAGGACGAAGGTGAGTGCCAAGACCAAGCTGAGGCCGATCCAGAAGTCCAGACCTGAAAAGAGATGAAGCATGGGGGAGGGGAGAGTCGGTGAGCGCAGGTGCAATTATTACAGATTTATGACGACTCACGGATCAGGCAGCCAAGCGCTCTTGAATGCGATAGCATCGACGTTTTCCTCTGTGATCATTGTCATGTCATCCACTGTGTCGCCTCTCGCCCGCCGCCATCCCGACGATCTGATCGTGGGGCTGGTTTCCATTTCTGATCGCGCCTCGTCCGGGGCTTACCAGGATCAGGGGTTGCCCGCGCTACAGACGTGGCTGGGCAAGGCCCTGTCATCGTCCTGGCAGGCCGTCGAGCGTCTGGTTCCCGACGAGGCCGAGGCGATCTCTGCTGCCCTGATCGAATTGGTGGATGTCGCGGGGTGCGATTTGGTGCTGACGACAGGAGGGACCGGGCCGGCACGCCGCGATGTGACGCCCGAGGCCACGCTGGCGGTGGCCACCAAAGAGATGCCGGGCTTTGGCGAACAAATGCGTCAGGTCAGCTTGAAATTCGTAGCTACCGCGATTTTGTCGCGGCAAGTCGCTGTGATTCGCGAAACCGCCGATCGTGCCGCCCTGATTATCAATTTGCCCGGACAGCCCAAAGCGATCAGCGAAACCCTGGAGGGGCTGCGTGATGCGTCGGGCGCTGTGGTGGTGCAGGGTGTGTTTGCCGCCGTTCCTTATTGCATTGATTTGATCGGCGGTCCCTATGCGGAAACCCACGAGTCAGTGGTCAAGGCGTTCCGGCCGAAATCGGCGCTGCGCAAGCCGACCGCCTGAGGTGGGTTGCGCTATAGTCTTACGGGTTTTTTCCCATTTTTTTGGAAGTCTGTCTGATGAATGTAAAGTTTGCTGCGTTGTTGGCCTGCGTCGGCGTGCTGGCCGGTTGTGCCTCGGCCAAAGATATCCGCGAGCGTGAGCCGATATTTTTTGGTTCTACGACGCGTACTGCCGCGGAATATGTGCAGTGTGTCGACTCGGCCTGGAAAGGGCAGGGTACCGTGGCGCAGCGCCACGAGGTACATAACGGCTATGAGTTGGTCGTTGGGGGCACGATGGGTGTCGAGGCCGTCTTGACTGCCACGACGTGGAAAGGCAAAACCGATGCTCGCCTGACGAGTCGTATCGCACGCTATAGCACGGCGTTGTCCGAGGCGGCGAATCTGTGCCTGTAGATGTGATGCAACGTCGTTCGACACGGCAGCGGCTGGCGCGCCTGATGGGCCACGTGATGTTATGGGCAGCGGTTTGCGGTGCTACGGTGGCGCAGGCCCAGGGTTATATCAGCCGCACGCTTGATCACCCGGTACCGGGCGGCGTGGCGGTGGTGCCGCTAGGGGTGGCCGAGCAGGCCCCGCAAGCCCGCTTTAATGGCCACCGCGTCATGGTCATTCGCGATAGTGATCAGCAGTGGATCGCAGTGGTGGGGATCCCGCTGAGCACTAAGCCTGGTCGCCAGGCGTTGCAGGTACAGGGCGGAGAGACCGCCGGATTCGACGTTGGTACTAAAGAGTACAAGGCGCAGCATATCAAGCTGAAAAACAAGCGCCAGGTCTCTCCCAATCCCGATGACCTCAAGCGCATCGAGCGCGAGCTTGACGAACAAATTGCGGCGTATCGTACCTACCGAGCAGGCATTACACCCAGCAATGTGATGCTGGATCGCCCGGTAAATGGGCGCTTGTCCAGCCCCTTTGGCTTACGGCGTTTTTTCAATGGCGAGGAGCGCAATCCGCACTCTGGCCTGGATTTTGCCGTGCCCGCGGGCACGCCTATCAAAGCGCCAGCCGCCGGGCGCGTCGTTCTGGTAGGCAATTATTTTTTTAATGGCAACACCGTGTTCGTCGACCATGGGCAGGGCTTTATCAGCATGTTCTGCCACTTGTCGGCGATCGATGTGAAAGTAGGCGACGATGTTGAGCGTGGCGCAGTCGTCGGCAAAGTGGGCTCGACGGGTCGTGCGACCGGGCCGCACCTGCATTGGAACGTCAGCTTGAACGATGCGCGGGTAGACCCCGCGATTTTCATCGGGACAGCGACGCGCTGAGTCGTGCCAGGGCCGGGCGCTAAAGCGCCTGCGGGCCCGCGCTCAGCAGCACTGCGGCTTTAGCGGTGATTGCGGTACGGGGGGCGCGGCGTGCTCGGGGCGCGCTCGTCTTTGTGACGGAAATTGATGCGACCCTTGGTCAGGTCGTAGGGGGACATTTCCAGCGTGACACGATCACCCGCCAGAATGCGGATGCGGTGTTTGCGGATGCGGCCGGACGCGTAGGCGCCGACTTCGATGCCGTTGTCCAGGGTGACACGATAGCGGCTGTCAGGCAGCACTTCGTCCACAATGCCGTCGAGTTCGATCAGTTCTTCTTTCGCCATATATTGACTCTCCTTGGTCGATGCGCGCGCGCCGGTTTTTGTGGCTTACGCTCCGCCCGAAGGCGGTAAACGCGGGAGCCCAAGCGGGCTTGGGCCGCGGTGGAACATAAACACATGTTCCGGCAGGTTTGGGTACGAACCGGGCTCCCTGGTAGGGGCCGGGGCGGGTACTCACGCCACAGGGGCGAAATGCGCGCAAGGCGCGGCTTGGTCGCGATGTCGCACAACGTGCGCGGCACCGGAAGAAGCAGAAATAGTGTGTGCTGTACTTATAGTGCCATGCCTTGCACGGAGTTTATGCACAGAACAACGAAACATCATACCCCGATCCTGTTTATTTGAACAGGGTTTTCCCTTATTTGTTGTATTTATTGGACTTTAAAGCCCTGTGCCGACCGGACCTGCCTCGGGATACTGCGGTAAATCGTCCGTAATGTCGTACCAGGAGGCCTTGCTGGCCACATGAACGTGGCTTTCGGCCTTGATGCCCGGATCGTCGTCCAGCGCCCCCAATGGCAGGCCATAAATGTCAGGTATTTGGTCAAAACGTGACAGCAGAGGGGTGCCGCAAGCGCCACAAAAACCCCGGTAGCTGCCCGGTGACGAGCTGTACCAAGTGACGTCGTTTTCCCCGCGTGTCCAGGTGAAGTCTTTGGCTTGGACCGTGGCCCGGGTACGGAACGCCGCACCGTGCGCTTTGCGGCACATGAGGCAGTGGCAATGGACGGCCTGAGTGAGCGGCCCGGAGATTTCGTAGGCCACGCGACTACACAAGCAAGAACCTTTGAGCATGGTGCGCCCTAGCATTAGATGACAGCTCAAATATATACCGGGGCGCCGAGAGCGTCTCGCCGCAATATGACTATTTCATTGCAAGACGTCTTCCCCGACCGATTTCTTGATGTGACCTGACGTTTTCCAGTCATCACGCTGTCACTGCCGCTGCACAAAATGCCGGCATTGGTTCGATAAAGGGATTCGATATGAACGATGCGATTGAAGTTCGCGGCCTGAGCAAATCCTTCCGCGACGGCATCAAGGCCCTGGACAATGTCAGTTTGACGGTTGCCCCCGGTGAAATGGTGGCCTTGTTAGGCGCATCCGGGTCAGGCAAGTCGACGTTGCTGCGTCATCTGGCGGGCTTCGTGGCGGCTGATCGCGGTGACAGCTCGGTCATGGTCAATGGCCGTGAGGTACAGCGTAATGGCCGTATCAATGCGCAGGTGCGCAGTGTGCGCGCCGGTATTGGTTTTGTTTTTCAGCAATTTAATTTGGTGGGACGTTTGCCAGTGGTCACCAATGTATTGACCGGGATGTTGCCACGTGTGCCCTTGTGGCGCAGCCTGTTGCGCTATTTTCGCCAGGATGAAGTGCAAGTCGGGCTGGATGCTTTAGCCCAAGTTGGTATAGACGACTATGCCTTTCAGCGTGCCTCGACCCTGTCGGGCGGGCAGCAGCAGCGTGCGGCCATTGCTCGCACGCTTGTGCAAAACGCCGGCGTGATTTTGGCCGACGAGCCGATTGCCTCGTTGGACCCCGAGTCGTCGCGTCGGGTGATGGATACATTGGCGCAGATCAACCGCAGCCGGAAAGTGACCGTGCTGGTGTCGTTGCATCAGGTCGATGTGGCGCTGCGATATTGCGCGCGCGTGGTGGCGCTGCGTCAAGGCGCCGTGGTCTACGACGGCCCGTCTGCCGCCCTGACGGATGGCATGTTGCACAAGTTGTACGGCGCCGATGTCGCCGAATTGCTTCCCCAGGCAGGTGAGCCAGTCGTTGAGCTCCCCCCCACTTTGATTGAACCACGGCCGTTGGCCGCCGCAGCCTGAGCAGTACCCCCATTTCCTCACGGAGTTTTCACGCATGTTACGCAGAACTTTTCTTGCCTTGGCCGCGGTTGCCGCGATGTCGTCCGCTGCTTCGGCGCAGGACGCCAAGCCATTGAACATCGGTTTTATTTCTACCGAGTCTTCCACCAATTTGAAGGAGGCCTGGCAGCCCCTGATCGATGACCTGAGCAAGGAGTTGGGCGTACCCGTCAAGCCGTTCTTCGCGTCGGACTACGCGGGCATTATCGAAGGGATGCGCTTTGACAAAGTGCAGTTGGGCTGGTTCGGTAACAAATCGGCCATGGAAGCCGTCGATCGCGCGAAGGGCGAGGTTTTTGCCTCGGTCATCGACAAGGACGGCAATCCGGGCTACTGGTCCATCCTGCTGGTCAACAAAGACAGCAAGTTGCAGACGCTGGAAGATGTGCTGAAAAACGGCAAGGAACTGAGCTACGGCGCGGGTGACCCCAACTCGACCTCGGGCACCTTGGTGCCGGGTTATTTCCTGTGGGGCGCCAAGGGCATCCAACCCAAGACGTTCTTCAAGTCGGTGCGTGCCGCCAATCACGAAGCCAACCTGCTGTCGGTTATCAACAAGCAGGTGGATGTGGCGATCAACAACACCGAAATGTTGGCGCGTTACGAGCGCAACACCGGCAAGGACGCGACGGAGTCCGTGCGTATTCTGTGGAAGTCGCCGCTGATCCCCGCCGATCCTATGGTGATGCGCAGTGATTTGCCGGCCGAGACCAAAAAACGCATTAAAGAATTTTTTGTGAACTACGGCACGGGTCCGGATGCCGAGCGTCAGCTGAAAGTGCTGGCCAAGCTGACTTACAAAGGCTTTCGCGATTCGTCCAATGCCCAGTTGATTCCGATTCGTCAGATGGCGCTGGCCAAGGACAAGCTCAGCGTCGAGCGTGATACGACCCTGAGCGAAGCCGATAAAAAGGCCAAGCTGGCCGAAATGGATCGCCAACTGGCTGAGCTGGACAAGCTGGCGGCCAAGTCGGAATAACCATTTGACGTGCGTCGGCTTGTGTTCGCGAGAAGCCGGTGCATGGCGCTACAGCGTAGGTGCGCTGTAGCGCCTTAGTGCTGCAGTGGTGCTGTAGTGGTGTTAAGCGGCTGTGTAGCGCCGCGGTTATTTTTGTCTTTTGCATGCTTTCCATGCACGGATTTTTTCACCGGACTCTTCGTTTATGAGCGCTGTTTTTTCCCCCGCCCGGCACCCTGTCGGGATGCGGTCCTCTTTGCCCCGGCTGATGATGTGGGCGGTGTTGTTGGCGCTGTTGATGCTGTCATGGCGCGGCGCAGACATGCGTCCGATGGATTTGGTGACTCAATCCGGCAATATGCTGACGTACGCGGCGGACTTTTTCCCGCCGAATTTCCGCGATTGGCGTATGTACCTGAGCGAGATGCTGATCACGGTACAGATTGCGCTGTGGGGCACTTTTCTGGCCATCGTGGTTGCGGTGCCCCTGGGCTTGCTGTGTTCGGCCAACATTGTTCCGGCCTGGGTGTATCAGCCGGTACGCCGCTTGATGGATGCCTGCCGCGCGATTAACGAAATGGTGTTCGCCATGTTGTTCATCGTTGCCGTGGGGCTGGGACCTTTCGCGGGTGTGTTGGCGTTGTGGGTGCATACGACCGGCGTCTTGGCCAAGCTGTTTTCCGAGGCGGTCGAGGCGATTGATCCCCGTCCTGTCGAAGGGGTAAGGGCCACTGGCGCGAATGCGGTCGAGGAAATTGTCTATGGCGTGATACCGCAAGTGTTGCCGCTGTGGACGTCGTTTGCGCTGTATCGCTTTGAGTCGAATGTCCGTTCCGCGTCGGTCGTGGGGATTGTCGGCGCGGGGGGGATCGGCACGGTGCTGTGGGAAATCATCCGCAGTTTTCAGTATGCCGAGACGTGTGCGGTGATGATCATCATCGTGATTTTCGTGGTGGTGATCGACCTGTTTTCCGCGCAGATTCGCAAGACACTGATCTAACGTGAGGCGGGCGCGCCGATCACGGCGAGCCATCAGAAATCCCGTTTGCCTGTGTAAACAGTAAACGGGATTTTTTGCTTTCAGGCAGACAAGCGATGGCGCGCCATGGCGAGCAACCGGTGGGCGGCATCTTCGGGCGCGGTGTTGTTGGGTAGTGACTGGATCACGCAGTCAGTGGGTACAGGGTAGCGTTGCACGGCCTGTTGCAGGCGGGCGCGGATCTGTTCGGCGGTTTCGCGGCCGCGCTGGGCAAGCCGTGCGGCCAGGACGTTCGGGTCGGCCGTGACCTCGATGGCCATCAGGTCAGGGTAGCGCGCATGGGCGCGGGCCAGGTGGGCGCGAGAGCCGTTGATGATGACGACGGCATTGCCCGCCAGCCAGGCATCGATTTCGACCCCGATGCCGTAATGCAAGCCGTGACTGTGCCAGTGCAGCGCAAAACACCCGAGATCGATGCGGCGTTGAAACTCCGCGTCAGTGAGGCATATCGACGCTTCGTCCGCGCCGCTGGGACGAGTGATGTAGCGATGGGCAATCAGCACGGGTTCGTCGGATTGCAACATCGCACGGAGGTGGCGCAGCAAGGTGTCTTTGCCGCTGCCGGACGGGCCCATCAAGTAAAGCAGGCGGCGTCCGGTATTTGTTGCACGCGTGACTGGCATTGCGGGCGTCGCCGACAGTGTCTGCGTCGCCGCGATGTTCGGGATGGATGGCGGTGTTTGATCGCAATGGGTGGCGTGAGGGCTATTCACGTGTGACTCTGCAGAAAGCGTGCACCCGCGCCATCGCGCGTGGTGCCATCGAATCCATAATGGCGGGCCACGACGAAATTGGCGCCGGGCTCGGGTTCGACATAAAGACTGATTGCGTTCACCGGCATCGATGCGGGCGGCAGACAGGCGTTGAGCGCATCAAGCCGGCTTTGTGCCGCACAGAGCTCCAGCGGATCTAGTTGTCCCGTCAACGTGATGTGAAACGTGAAGGTGTCAAACACGTACGGATACCCCCAGCGGTCGAGCATCTGGCGCTGGGCGGGACTGAGGCGTTCCGGTTGGCGGCGTGCCAACTCGGCCGGATCGGGTGGTGCGCGAAACGCGTCCAGATCGCTGACGGCGACCCCAGCCAGCCTGTTCATCTGAGACAGAGCGTCGGGATCTGTGATGCACCAAGCCAGAAATCCGCGCAGCGACTGGCACTGGAGCGGCACGGCAAACGGCTGCTGCTGCGTGGCCAGGGCACGCATGGCGTGATCCAGGGCGTCGGCGGTGGTGTCGTCGCGCAACCGAAAAGGGGGCTTCAGGGTGGCATGCAGACCATAGCGGCGAGGGGCCTGTGTCCAGGCGCGCTGACGGGGATCGACGTCGGTCGATGGGGGCATTGGGGCGCCGGTGTCTGCGCAGCGTCCCAACCACTGACTCCCGAGATCACGCCAGGGACCGACTGGCGCCAGATAGACGGCATAACGATGCGCTTGCGGCATAGTGGCCTCCGTCCTCAGGCGGCCAGGCTCTGGGCTTGATGCGTGTCGAAGTTGCGGGTGGCATAGCGCAGCACGCCACCCACAATCGCGGCGCAGACGCGTGGCAGGCCTGGCACGCTGTCATCGACGATGATGGCATCGGCAGCCTGTCCCGCCGCCAAACTGCCTCGGTCGCTCAGGCCGGCGGCGCGAGCAGGGTTGGCCGACACCAGGCGCCAGGCTTGTTCCAGCGGCAGAATGCCTTGTTCGGCCAAGCGCAGGGCGGCCGCCAACGGGGCGGGGTAATAGTAGTCAGAGGTCAGAATGTCGCACAGGCGCGAGCGGACCATGTCGGTCGCATTGGGGGCGTTAGTGTGGCTGCCGCCACGCACGACGTTGGGCGCGCCGAATACCGTGACATCGCCCAGATCATGCGCGAGGCGCGCCACGTCGGACGTCAACGGAAATTCGGCGATACGGCAACCCAGTTGGTGATAGTACCGGCGGGTCGCCGCGTCGGGGTCATCATGCGATGCGACACTCAGACCCGCTGCGCGGGCGCAGAGCGTGAGCTCTCGCATCGCGTCGGCGACATCGTCCGCGGATGACAGCGCCAGGCGAATACGGGCCTGAAAGGTATCCAGATCGCATTCGGCGCGATCAGCATATTGCAATAGCTTTCGGTCATCGCCCAAGCGGCGGGCCATGCTGGGCAGGTGATCGTTGAGCGCTAAAAACTGCACACGGCCGGCGCGTATCCATTGCTGCGCAATTTCGACACCGTTAATGTGATGCGTCTCAAAACGCAGATGCACGTGGTGGCGTGCGCCGAGCGCTTCGCGTGCTTGCATGCGCTCCAGCGACTCGAACATGCGTTCGGCATAAGGCTCGCCGCGCAGGCCACCTTCCCACGACACCGTGACGCCGTGAAACTCGGTCGTGATGCCATTGGCCAGTAATTGCCGGTCTACATCATGGAGCGCCGCGTCGTAGGGAAAGGTCACTCCCGGGCGCGGCATGATGGCGCGCTCGAAGGCATCGCCATGCAAATCGATAATGCCAGGCAGCACGAGCAGATGATCGGCGTTCAACCAGGTCGCGCCCGCTGTGGGCGACGGGGCGTCCACCTCTGCGACACGTCCGTCATGAAAGGTCAGTTGGCCGCTGGTCAGCCCAGTGGGGGTCAGAAGACGCTGTCCGGAAATACCTGCCAGCGTGGCGCAAGAGGGGGGTTGGGAGTTCATGCACGCTACCTTATCGGCGTTCTATTACAACCGGATGTCTAGATGAATTATTGGTGAATACTCATCCGATACAGAGTGGGTCAGTCATGCTCAGGGAGTGTCGCTCGCGACCACCAGCTGTACCAGGTCACCGCCGAAGCGAGTCAGGCTGTACTGCAGGGGAGTGCCATTTCCATCCACATTGAGTGACTCTACTTGCAGGATGGGGCGGGTTTTCGGTTGTCCGAGCAGGCGGGCGACCTCAGGGGTCGGCAATGCCGCGGTAATGCGCGACCATTGGCGTGTGTAGTCCGTCACCCCATAGTGGGCGAACGCGCGCGAGATCGAGCGCCGTTCGCGGACCTGCTCGGCAAAGTCGGGAAAACGTGCTTCGTCGAAATAGTGCTCAGAGACGTCAATGCAGCGGTCCTCTGCTTTGCCCTGTGCCTGTACGCGCAACAGTGACGCCGTCCGCGCGAGCCCCAGATGGGCGGCGATGTCGCCGGCGCGCAGACTCTGGCAGGCAACGACCTCGATATAGCCGAGCACGCCCTGATTAAGCAAGTTTTCGGAAAAGCGGGTGCGCCGGCCGATGGCGTAGTCGATCGCATGCTCTTGGACGAACGTGCCGCGGCCTTGTTCGATACGGACCAGGCCGAGTTGCTCCAACTCGCTCATGGCGCGCCGAATGGTGTGGCGATTGACGGTGAACTTGGCCGCCAGTTCAGGCTCGGTCGGCAGGCGCTCGCCGGGCGCATAGAGTTTGTTGCGGATGTCTTCCGCCAGTTGTTCGCCGATTTGTCGCCATACCGCGACACCTGAGCCTCGTTCAACCATGGTGATAATCCGTTTTCGGTAATAACAGCTTCATTTGGGACGGCCATGATTGTGCATCAGTTACGCCCGGATGCAATGACGGCGTGGCGATGGCGTGTCATGAAAAGTTCACGCGTTGAGTATTGTATTGGCGTCTGTTTGGCATCATACTTCATACGGTCGTCTAGACGTATAGATAAAATTCAACTCTTACTCGATTTGGCATCCCACTCCTATGTCCCCTTTGAGCAGACCGTCCACAACTTCTCCTCCCGCTGACACGGGGGCCCGTCGCGCGGCGTGGATGCGCGTGTTGGCACTGGCCGAGCCCGCGGCGCTAGAACAGGCCGTCAAGGCGTTGGGTCCTTTGCCGGCCCATCACCCGTTACGTGCACCAGAAAGTGGCATGGCCATGGTGCGCGCGCGCAGTGGCGGCACCGGTGCGCAATTCAACCTGGGTGAAATGAGCGTGACGCGCTGCGCGGTCACGCTCGATGGCGGCGCCATGGGCGTGGCGTATGTCCAGGGACGCGGACGCCGCCATGCCGAGCAGGCCGCGGTGCTGGATGCGCTGTTGCAGCAGGATGATTGGCACGATCGCATTCAGGCGACGGTAATCACGCCGTTGGCGCAAGCGCATAGCGAGCGTGCGCGGCGTCAGGCGCACGTCGCCGCGCAGACGCAGGTGGAATTTTTCACGATGGTGCGAGGAGAGGACTGAGATGACGGCAGCAACGATTTCTGCGTTCAGCGCGCCACCGGCCGCGGGGTTTGGCGATGCGGTGATGCAATCACAGCAGACCTTCCGCCGTGCGTTAGAGGCCTTGGCCCATCCCGGCAGTATTTACGAGCTTGACGTGGCATGCGGCGTACCGCCAGGTCTGTCCGTGGGGATGACCGCGATCCTGCTGGCGCTGGCCGACGTGGACGCGCCGGTATGGTTGCCGGCCGACGTCGATGAGCGTGTGCATCATTACCTGCGATTTCATTGCGGGTGTCCGTTGGTGAGTGAGCCGGCGCAGGCGCGCTTTGCGGTCGTGCCTGCAGGGTATGCCGCGCCCGATCTGACGCAATGCCATCCCGGTGATCCCGCGTATCCCGATACGTCGACGACCTTATTGCTGGAGGTTGAGTCTCTGGATAACGCGGACGGCGGGGCGTCGGTGGTGTTGTCTGGGCCCGGTATCGCCAGTCAGCGCGTGCTCTCCGTGAGCGGGTTGCGGACGGATTTCTGGACGCAGTGGCGTGCCAACCAGCAGCTTTTCCCGTTGGGTGTCGATGTGTTTTTGATTCAAGGTAACCGCGTGTGCGGGCTGCCTCGTACCGTGATGGTGGAGGGTTGATATGTATGTAGCGGTCAAAGGGGGCGAACGCGCCATCCTGAATTCCTATCGCATGCTTGATGCCTATCGGCGTGGCGATACGAGCGTGCCCGAGTTGAGCCTGGCGCAGATTCGCGAGCAGATGCCGTTGGCCGTCTCGCGCGTCATGGCCGAGGGGGCACTTTATGATCCGCACTTGGCGGCATTGGCGATGAAACAGGCCGCGGGCGATGTCCTCGAAGCGGTGTTTTTGCTGCGGGCCTATCGCACGACCTTGCCGCGTTTTGGTTATACGCAGCCGGCCGACACGGCCAAGATGCGCTTGTCGCGCCGCATTTCCTCGACGTTCAAAGACGTGCCGGGTGGACAGATCCTGGGGCCGACGTATGACTATACCCAGCGCCTGCTGGACTTTACGCTTGAGGCTGACGGTGACGATGCACGCGCCGAGCCGTTGGCGCCAGCCGCACAGCCGGTGGCGGCCTCCATGCCGCGGGTGACCGATCTGCTTCAGCATGACGATCTGATCGATCAAGAGCCGATTCCCCCGGGCGATCCGGCGCCGTTTGATTTGACGCGCCAGCCCTTGGGTTTTCCCGCCGGGCGCGATGCGCGTTTGCAGAATCTGGCCCGCGCGGACGAAGGGTTCCTGCTGTCGATGGGGTATTCCACGCAACGCGGCTATGGCAATACGCACCCGTTTGCGGCCGAGATTCGCTATGGATCGCTGGAAGTGGAAATGTTCCTCGAAGAGCTGGGCTTTGCAGTCACGGTGGGCGAGATTGAGCTGACGGAGTGCCAAATGGTCAGCCAGTTCAGTGGTAATGCCAAGGAGGCTCCCAAGTTCACGCGAGGCTATGGATTGGTATTTGGCTACGGCGAACGCAAGGCCATGTCGATGGCATTGGTGGATCGCGCGCTCAAGGCCGAAGAGTTGGGCGAGGCGGCGACGGCACCCGCGAACGATCATGAGTTTGTGCTGTATCACAGCGATAACGTCGAAGCATCGGGCTTTGTCCAGCACTTGAAGTTGCCGCATTACGTCGATTTCCAGGCCAATCTGGAACTGTTGCGTCATATGCGCCAGGATCGGACCGCATGGCGAGAGGCTGCGGTCTCGGCACAGGCTGAACACGCGCAAGCGTCGTCTGCGCAGGGGTCGGCGCCTGCCACGACTCCCACACCTGCTGCACCCGCTGGGGCATCTCCTGTTTTCGCTGATGAGGCACTGTCCACATGAATGCTGTGAATACGACGGTCGAGCGCGATGACCATTACAACTTCGCGTACCTGGACGAATCTACCAAGCGCATGCTGCGTCGTGCGTTGTTAAAGGCGGTGGCGATTCCGGGATATCAGGTGCCGTTCGGCAGTCGCGAGATGCCGTTGCCGTATGGCTGGGGCACGGGTGGCATTCAGGTGACGGCAGCCATTATCGGCACCGAGGACGTGTTGAAAGTGATCGATCAGGGTTCTGACGATACGACCAATGCAATCAATATCCGCCGCTTTTTTGGCCGCGTGACGGGTGTGCAGACGACTGAGTCCACGCGTGAGGCGACGATTGTGCAGACGCGTCACCGTATCCCGGAAACGCCGCTGCGCGAAGGCCAGATCATGGTGTATCAGGTGCCGATCCCCGAGCCGCTGCGCTGGCTCGAGCCCAGTGAAACCGAGACACGCACGATGCATGCCCTGGCCGAATATGGCGGCATGCACGTCAAGCTGTACGAAGATATTGCACAGCATGGTCATATTGCGACGACCTACGATTATCCCGTGATCGTGAATGGCCGCTACATGATGCGTCCTTCGCCTATTCCCAAATTTGATAATCCGAAACTCGATGCCAGCCCGGCCCTGATGCTGTTTGGCGCGGGTCGAGAAAAGCGCGTGTATGCGGTCCCGCCCTATACGCGTGTCAAGAGCCTGGATTTCAAGGATCATCCGTTCCGCGTCGAGCAATGGGATCAGTGTTGCGATCTGTGCGGTTCGACGCACAGTTATCTCGATGAAATCATTCTGGATGATCAAGGCACGCGCCGCTTTGTGTGCTCGGATACCGAATATTGTTCAGAGCGCCAGGCCAATGGCCATACCAGTGCGGCGGCGACGACGGATGCGGAGGCTTCGGCATGAATAACCAGGCTCTGCTTTCCGTGCGTGATATGACCTGCACTTGGGATGGTGTGCACGGCTGCCGCGATATTAATTTTGATTTGCATCCCGGCGAGGTGCTGTGCGTCGTGGGTGAGTCGGGCTCAGGCAAGAGCACGTTGCTGCAGGCGGTATCGTGGCAGATGCAACCCGATTCGGGGAGTGTCTGTTACGACACGCGTGATCGCGGTTTCGTGGATCTGGCCGCGCTGTCGGCGGCACAGTTGCGCTTGCTGGCGCGCACTGACTGGGGCTTTGTGCGTCAGAACACACGTGATGGCTTGCGTATGCAGGTCAGCGCAGGCGCCAATATTGCCGAACGCCTGATGGCTGTGGGCCAGCGTCACTATGGTGATCTGCGCAGCACGGCGAGTTCCTGGCTGGAAAAAATGGAAATCGATGCGAGCCGGCTGGATGACACACCGTCGGCGTTTTCGGGCGGTATGCAGCAGCGCTTGCAGATTGCCCGCAACTTGGTGACGTATCCGCGCATGGTGTTCATGGACGAACCTACGGCGTCGCTGGACGTATCGGTGCAGGCGCGCTTGCTGGATCTGTTGCGTCAACTGGTGGCGGACCTGAGGCTGGCGGCCATTGTGGTGACCCACGATCTGGCAGTGGCCCGATTGCTCGCGCATCGCACCTTGGTCATGCGTGGCGGTCGCGTGGTCGAAAGTGGTCTTACCGACCAGATCCTGGACGATCCTCAGCATCCGTACACGCAGTTGCTGGTGTCTTCTATTTTGCAGAGCTGACCCATGAACGCATCACACTCTTTAGTTTCGACAGCGGCGGCGACGTTATCCGCCATGGATAGCCGGGCCCAGACGTTGGTTCAGGTCAGCGGTCTAGGCAAGATGTTTACCTTGCATAACCAGGGCGGCATTCGCTTGCCTGTGCTGCAAGATGTGACGTTCGAGGCCGGCCGTGGTGATTGCCTAGTCCTCTCGGGCCCGTCGGGAACAGGAAAAAGTACCTTGCTGCGTTGTCTCTATGGCAATTACCTGGCGACCGAAGGCAGTATTCGCATACGGGACACGCAGGGCTGGGTGGAGTTGACTGGTGCCTCTGAGCAGACGATTCTGCGACTGCGCCGGAATGTTATTGGGTATGTCAGTCAGTTTTTGCGTGTCATTCCCCGCGTCAGCACACTCGATGTGGTCGCAGAACCCTTGCGCGCGGGTGGCATGGAGGCCGAGGCGGCGCGTGAGCGGGCGGCCGGATTATTGCATCGTCTGAATGTGCCACAACGTTTGTGGGGCCTGCCGCCCGCCACGTTTTCCGGTGGGGAACAGCAGCGCGTCAATATCGCGCGCGGATTCATTGGCGGCCACCCTGTGCTGTTACTGGATGAACCCACGGCCTCGCTGGACGCGGACAACCGCGCGGTCGTGATCGCGTTGATCCGCGAAGCGGTCGCAGAAGGACGTTGCCTGATTGGTATTTTTCACGATGAAGCCGTACGCGACGAAGTCGCGACGCGCATTCTGCCTATTGAACCGGCCGTCACGGCCGGTGCACTGGAGTAGCCATGTCTGCCTTGTATCTGACACATGCCAATATCGTGTTGCCGGACACGGTATTAACCGATAGCGCGATTTTGATTGAAGACGATCTCATCGCGGCCATCGAACCCGAAGGCATACCCGATGCCGAGATCATCGATCTGCAAGGCCAAACCTTGCTGCCCGGTTTGATCGACGTGCATTGCGATGCGATTGAGAAAGAGGCAGAGCCGCGCTCGCGCGTGCTGTTTCCGTTGGACTTTGCGGTGGCCCAGGTGGATCGACGCAATGCCGCCGCGGGGATCACGACACCGTTTCATGCGCTGTCGTTTGCGAACAATGAGTGGGGCGTGCGTAATAACGAGACCGCGGCGCAGATTGCGCGTGCCTTGCATGCCTTTCGTGAACATAGTCTGGTGGACAACCGGGTGCACTGCCGCTACGAGGTAACTGACGCCGCGGCGATGCCGGTGTTGCAGGCGCTGATGGCCGAGGGCGTCGTGGACCTCCTTTCTGTCATGGACCATTCGCCCGGACAGGGGCAGTTCAAGACACTGGAGGCCTATCTGCAGTACATGATGGGCAACCACGCCATGAGCCGCGACGAGGCCGAGCTGGCCGCGAGCGCCAAACTGCGGGCCCGGGATGGCGCTGTGCAGCGCGTGGAAGCCTTGCTGGCCGACGCTCACCGTCTGGGCGTGCCGACGGCTAGCCATGATGACGACTCGGTGCAGCGTATTGCCACCATGCGGAATCTGGGGGTGTCGATGAGCGAGTTTCCCATCAATCTGGATACGGCCACGGCAGCGGTCTCGTGCGGCCTGCCTACCATCCTGGGAGCGCCCAACATCCTGCGCGGCCAAAGCCAAAGTGGATCCATGCGTGCGATCGATGCGGTGCGCGCGGGCGTGGCGGGGTGCCTGTGTTCGGATTATCAACCGTCTACGCTGATTGCCGCCGCGTTTGTCGTCGCGGCACATACCGATTTGACCTTGTCCCAGGCAGTGGCGCTGGTGACGGCCAACCCGGCCGATGCGTGCAAACTGAATGATCGCGGCCGCTTGAAGAAGGGGTTGCGCGCGGATCTGGTGGCAGTGACGCTGCTGGGCGAGTTGCCATTGGTCAGTCATGCCTGGTCAGCAGGGCGGCTCGTGTTTTCGTCGCATTACCGTACCGCGGCCAAGCGTGTGCCGGAGGCCGTGGCAGCCTGAGTCCTGGGGAAGGGGGAGGGCAATATCGGCAACAAATTGCAAAATTTGTGGGGAATATGGGGTCATCAGAGCCGGTAATAACGACAATTTCAAGGCTCTGACACCTCCCGTGACACGCTTGGCGCGGCGATTGCCTTAATCCCAGCTAAAATCCCCCTATTCAGCAAGGCTCCACCCTATCATTCATCACTCAGGAGGACCATCCCATGGCCCTAGTCTCCATGCGCCAGTTGCTTGATCATGCTGCTGAGCACGGTTACGGCATTCCCGCGTTCAACGTTAACAACCTGGAACAAGTCCAGGCCATCATGGAAGCCGCTGCCGAAACCGACAGCCCGGTGATCATGCAGGCTTCGGCCGGGGCGCGTAAGTACGCAGGCGAAGGCTTCCTGAAATACCTGATTCAGGCTGCCGTCGAGTCCTACCCCCATATTCCCGTGGTGATGCACCAGGATCACGGTCAATCGCCCAAGATTTGCCAGGGCGCGATCGATCTCGGCTTCTCCAGTGTCATGATGGACGGATCTCTGAAAGAAGACGGCAAGTCCATTGCTGACTACGACTACAACGTCGACGTTACCAAGACCGTCGTGGATACCGCGCACAAGCTGGGCGTCACCGTCGAAGGCGAGCTGGGCTGCCTGGGTTCGCTCGAAACCATGATGGGCGACAAGGAAGACGGTCACGGCGCCGAGGGCACGATGACGCGCGAGCAATTGCTCACCGACCCTGAGCAAGCCGCCGACTTTGTGCGCAAGACCCAACTGGATGCCCTGGCCATCGCCATCGGCACCAGCCACGGCGCTTACAAGTTCAGCCGCAAGCCCACGGGCGACATTCTGTCGATCTCGCGTATCAAGGAAATCCACGCTCGCCTGCCGAACACCCACTTGGTGATGCACGGTAGCTCCAGCGTGCCCCAAGAACTGCTGGCCGAGATCCGCGAATTCGGCGGCGACATGAAAGAAACCTACGGCGTGCCTGTCGAAGAAATCCAGGAAGCCATCAAGTACGGCGTACGCAAGATCAACATCGATACCGACATCCGCCTGGCGATGACCGGTGCGATCCGCCGTTTCTTTGCTGAAAACCCCGGCAAATTCGATCCGCGCGAATACTTGAAGCCGGCCCGCGCCGCCGCCAAGGGAATTTGTGTCCAGCGCTATACCGAGTTCGGCACCGCCGGTAACGCCAGCAAGATCAAGGCGATTCCCTTGACCGAAATGGCACAGCGGTACGCGACGGGCAAGCTCACGCAAGTCGTGCAATAAGCCTGCCGTTGTTCGTTTCAGGCGCCGCCCACAGGGGCGGCGTCTGCTTTTGCAGTAATCTATGCTTCTTTCGCCATAGGTCGATCCGTGACTTCCGCTCTGCACCAATCCACCATCAAATCCTTGCCGCTTTTGGGTCGCGGCAAAGTACGCGACATGTACGCCGTGGGCGACGACAAGCTCTTGATCGTTGCGTCGGATCGTATTTCCGCTTTTGACGTTATTCTCGATGATCCCATCCCCGGCAAAGGCCAGGTGTTGACCGAGTTGACCGATTTTTGGCTGGGCAAGCTCGCACACATCCTGCCGAACCACTCGACCGGCGTAAAGCCGGAAGACGTCGTGGCGTCTGACGAGCTGGATCAGGTGAGGGGCCGTGCGGTGGTGGTCAAGCGTCTGAAGCCCATTCTGGTCGAGGCTGTGGCGCGCGGCTATCTGATTGGATCGGGCTGGAAAGACTACCAGGCGACCGGCTCGCTGTGCGGCATTGCGTTGCCGGCCGGCCTGCAGCAGGCCAGCAAGTTGCCCGAACCCATTTTTACGCCCGCGGCCAAGGCCGAGTTCGGCATGCATGATGAAAACGTCGACTTTGCTCACGTGGTCAACGAAGTCGGTCAGGACATGGCCGAGCGCATTCGCGACGTGACCCTGCGGTTGTATGCCGAGGCGGCCCAGTTCGCGGCTACCAAGGGCATCATCATTGCCGATACCAAGTTCGAATTTGGCCTGGATGACGATGGCACCCTGTACCTGATGGATGAAGTCCTGACGCCCGATTCCTCGCGTTTCTGGCCCGCTGATGGCTATCGCGAAGGCATCAGCCCGCCGTCGTTCGACAAGCAATTCGTGCGCGACTGGCTCGAAACCCAGACCTGGGACAAGACCCCGCCGGCTCCCCGCCTGCCACAAGAGGTCCTGGAAAAAACTGCAGCCAAGTACCGCGAGGCGCTGGACCGTTTGGTGGCGTGAGATGACGACGACGACTTCTTCCGCCGCGACGCCGGCCACCCCCGTGGTGGGCATCATCATGGGTTCTTCCAGCGACTGGGATGTCATGAAAAACGCCGTAGACATGCTGGAAGCATTCGGCGTGCCCTACGAGGCCCGTGTCATCTCCGCCCATCGCATGCCGCAAGACATGGCAGACTATGGCGCCGCGGCGCGCTCGCGTGGCTTGCGTGGCATTATCGCCGGAGCCGGGGGCGCCGCGCATTTACCCGGCATGATGGCCGCGCTGACCGAGGTCCCCGTGTTCGGCGTACCCGTCCCCTCGCGCTATCTGCGTGGCGAGGACTCTCTGTTGTCTATTGTGCAAATGCCCAAGGGGGTGCCGGTCGCCACCTTTGCCATTGGCGAGGCGGGCGCCGCGAATGCGGCGTTGCATGTTATTGCCACTCTGGCCACGACCGACGACGATTTACACCGCCAATTGTTGGCATTCCGTGCCCGTCAGACCGACGCGGCACGCAACATGATCGTTCCCCCGCAGCCCTGACTTTGCGACGTGCCCGCGTGCCGGGTGCGCTATGTGTATGACTTCCTCGACTGACTCTTTCACAATTGCGCCGGGCGACTGGCTCGGAATGCTGGGCGGTGGCCAACTGGGCCGCATGTTCTGCCACGCTGCGCAGAGCCTGGGCTATCGCGTCGCGGTACTGGATCCGGACGCTGATGGGCCTGCGGCGGTGGTGGCGGATCACCATATCCAGGCGGCGTATGACGATGCGGCAGGGTTGGCCGAGCTCGCCCGGACCTGCCGAGCCGTGACCACCGAGTTCGAAAACGTTCCGGCCGATAGCCTGCGTGCGTTGGCCGCGCAATGCCGCGTCAGCCCTGCTGGCGATGCCGTTGCGATCGTGCAGGATCGCATTGCCGAAAAGATGTTCATCGCTTCGCAAGGCATCTCCGTGGCGCCGTACGTCGCGATCCGAACGCCGCAAGATCTGCTCGACGCTCCCGACACGCTGTTTCCCGGTATTCTGAAGGTGGCCCGATTGGGCTACGACGGTAAAGGCCAGGCGCGAGTCACCACGCGCGAGGCCGCACAAGCCGCCTTCGCCGAGTTTGACGGTGTGCCTTGCGTACTCGAAGCCCTCATGCCGTTGGATTATGAGATTTCGGTGGTATTGGCGCGGGGTTTCGATGGCAGTGATGTTGTGTTCCCTGTGGCGCGTAATTTGCACCTCGACGGGATTCTGGCCGTGTCGACGGTCGCCGCGGTCGATAGCGACCCTGGACATGTACAGCGGCAGAACCAGGCGACCGAGGCCGCGCGCGCCATTGCCCGGGGGTTGGACTACCACGGTGTGCTGTGCGTCGAGTTCTTTGTGTTGACCGACGGCAGTCTGGTTGTCAACGAGATCGCCCCGCGTCCGCACAACAGCGGCCACTACACGATCGACGCCTGCGTCAGCAGCCAGTTTGAACAGCAAGCGCGTGTCATGGCCGGCTTGCCACTGGGCAGCACCGCCTTGCTCGCGCCGGCCATTATGTTGAATATCCTGGGTGATATTTGGTTCGAGCCCGGCGCGAGCGCGCCACGCGAACCGGACTGGTCGACCGCGCTGGCGGTGCCCTCTGCCAAACTGCATTTGTATGCCAAGCACGAGGCACGCCGTGGCCGCAAGATGGGCCATGTGACGATCGTCGCCGCGACCCTGGATCAGGCACGCATGGACGCTGCCCAGGTGGCCGCGGCCCTGGGCATGGCCGCACCCGACTAAGCATCATGCCATCTTCACCTGTGGTCCCGCCTGCCCTTATCGATACCGACGCCGGGCACACTATTGACAGCGCCATGATCGCTGCTGCCGCCGCCCGGCTGCTGGCGGGCGAGGTGGTGGCGTTTCCTACGGAAACGGTCTATGGGCTCGGCGCCGATGCCGACAATCCCGAGGCGGTGGCGCGCATTTATGCCGCCAAAGGTCGGCCCTCCAATCATCCCGTGATCGTGCACGTCGCGCCCGGTGCGGACCTGGGCTATTGGGTCCGTGAGATCCCGCCAGAGGCACAACGCTTGATCGAGGCGTTCTGGCCGGGGCCGCTTACGCTGATTTTGCCGCGCGCCTTGCCTCGCGGAGAGATGGTCAGCGGTGGACAAGACAGCATCGGCGTGCGCTGTCCTTCGCATCCTGTTGCGCAAGCGTTGCTGCGCGCCTTTGCGGCGGGCAAGCCCGGCGGACAGGGGGGCGTGGCGGCACCGTCGGCCAATAAATTTGGTCAAGTCTCTCCGACTCATGCGGATCATGTGCGCTACGAATTTCCCGATGAGGTCGCGCAGGGCATGCCGGTACTTGATGGGGGGCCGTCCGAGGTCGGCATCGAGTCCACCATCCTGGATTTGTCGCGCTTGAGGCAGGGGGTCGGACCGGTGCTACTGCGCCCGGGCCACGTGACGCCAGCGCAGATCGAGGCGATATTGGGCCAACCGGTCAGCATGCCCGATGCCGCCGCGCCGCGTGCATCAGGCACGCTGAAAGCACACTATGCGCCGCACACGCCGCTGGAGCTCGTGTCGGCCCAGCGCCTGATAGAGGTCGCGCGCGGGCAGAATGCGCAGAATGGGCGCGTCGTCGTGGTGGCGTTTGCCAAGGCGCCTGCCGATCTGGCCCCAGAGATTGTCTGGCGGCAGGTCGAGGCCGATCCCGATCGTTACGCGCAAGTCTTGTATGCGATGCTGCGCGAGCTCGATGACGGAGGATATGCCCGCATTCTGGTCCAAGCGCCGCCAAGCGATGCGGCATGGCGAGCGGTCAACGATCGTATCGGCCGCGCTGCGGCAGCCTTCGCATTGGATACGACCGGATTCTCCAACGCGTAATCGCGGTGGTAGTGGCGATGCTGTGTATGGGGCGGTGCGCAGCGGCGCGCCAGCGCACCACTGCCGCCCTTCCAGCATGCGGTGATTTAGCATCGCTCGCACGCGAGCACGCAGGATCAGTTCACAGTGATTTGGGCTTCTTTGATGATCTTGGCGTAGCGCTCAGAGTCGGAACGCATCAGTTCGGCGAATTCCGCGGGCGTGCCGCCGGCGGGTAAGAAACCCGCGTCGGTGAATTTCTTGGTGACATCGGGCTCGTGCACGATTTCACTGATTTCCTTGGCCATGCGATCGATGATGGGCTTGGGCGTACCGGCGGGTGCCAGCAGACCCGCCCACGAACCGGTGACGAAACCCGGAAAGCCGACTTCCTCCATGGTGGGGACATCGGGGTCGTCGGGCCAGCGTTTCTTGCCTGTGAAGGCCACGACTTTCAATTTGTCCTGTTTGACGTATTGCATGGGGACCAGCACCGGGTCGAACACCATGGACACGCGTCCGGACAGCAAGTCGGTCAGGATGGGGGCGCTGCCCTTGTAGGCGACGTGTGTCATCTTGAGCTTGGCCTGCAGTGCGAAGTCGGCACCAGTCAGGTGCGCACTGGAGCCCGTGCCACTGGATGCATACGTCAGTTTGTCGGGATTCTTGCGTCCGTACTCCACCAGTTCCTTCATAGAGTTCACGGGTAGGTCTTTGGCCACGAACAGGAACAGCGGCAGGTCGGCCATGTGTACGACCGGCACCAGTTGCGAGGGCGAATACGCCAGTTTGTACAGATGGGTGTTAATCACGTAGGCGGGCAGCATGGCCAGGAAGGTATAGCCATCGGGGTCGGCCTTGGCCGCCTGCGCCGCGCCCAGTGTGCTGTTGGCCCCCGGCTTGTTCTCGATGATGATGTTTTGACCCAGTCGGGTCGACAACTTGTCCATCACGGTGCGCGTTACGGTGTCGGTCGCGCCACCCGGGGTATAGGGCACGATGACCTTGATGGCCTTGGAGGGCCAGTCCTCGGCGGCGTGAGCCAGGGCGCCTGATAGGGCGCCACCTGCCAGGGTCGCCGACAATAGGGCGATCAGCGTAGACCGGCGGGATAGTTGGACGCGGACGCCGGAAAGAGGGAATGTCATACCTTGTCTCCACTTGGTGGACAGAAACCAGAACGCACGACGCTGCGCTGTCCAATGCCCCTGGATCTGCGGGTTGGTCTTATTGCTTCTTTTAAGCTTTTAAACTCCCAGGTATCGAGCCAATTGCTCGGGTTGTGCCGCTAATGCTGGGCTGGCGCCTTCGTGAACGATGCGTCCTTTTTCCATGACGAGGCAGCGGTCGGTATGGGAAAGCACAGCCCGGTAGTTGCGGTCGACGATGAGCGTCGATATCCCGCTGGAACGAATGGTGGCGACGATTTTCCAGATTTCTGCCACGATGAGCGGAGCCAGGCCCTCGGTGGCTTCGTCCAGAATGAGCAGATCGGGATTGGTGGTCAGAGCGCGGCCGATGGCCAGCATCTGCTGTTCGCCGCCTGACAGCTGCTGGCCGCCGTGGTCGAGCCGTTCGGCCAGACGGGGGAAGGTTGCGAGGACACGGTCATAGGTCCAATCCGTTTGGCCACGGGTACCGGTACGCGCGGCGACGAGCAGATTTTCGCGCACACTCAGATTAGGAAAAACGCCGCGGCCTTCGGGAACATAGGCAACGCCCAGACGGGCGATGGTATGGGGTTGTGCGCGTGTGCAGTCCTGGCCGACGACCGAGAGCTTGCCCTGGCGGCTGCGCACATGTCCCATCAGCGTGCGGATGAGTGTGGTCTTGCCCATGCCGTTGCGGCCGACCAAGCCGACAGACTCGCCCGGCGTGATGCGTAGATCGACGCCGCGCAGGACATGACTGGCGCCGTAATAGCTGTGCAAACCGGTGGCGTCGATTAATGCGTGCATGTGCCGTCCCCGAGATAGGCGCTTTGTACTTGTGGGTTGGCACGAATATCCACGGGGTTGCCGCAAGCAATAACGCTGCCATTGACCATCACGGTGATGATGTCGGCATTGCCGAACACGGCATCCATATCGTGCTCGACCAGCAAGATGGCGTGCTCGGCTTTCAGGTCCTGCAGCAGCGTGAGTATGCGCTCCGTTTCCTCGGCGCCCATCCCTGCCAGGGGCTCGTCCAGCAGGAGAACCTGCGGGTGTCCAGCAAGGCACATGGCGATTTCCAGTTGACGCTTGTGACCGTGTGGCAGCAGGCCGGCCGGCGTACTCGCGCGACCCTCCAGGCCGGTGCGTTCCAGTGCATGGTAGGCCCGGTCACGACTGGGCGTGCATTCGTTGGCATGCCGCCACCAATGCCAGAATCTTGGGTTGTCGGCCTGTGCCGCGAGTCGGCAGTTCTCGAAGACGCTGAGCTCGGGAAAAATGGTCGAACGTTGATAGCTGCGGCCCAGGCCGTGGCGGGCGCGCTGGGGTTGCGGCCAGGCGGTGATGTCCTGGCCTTCCATTAAGACTTGGCCTTCGCTGGCCAGCAATTCCCCGGACAGGATATTAATGAGCGTGGATTTTCCCGCGCCATTGGTGCCAATGACGGCATGTACCGTGCCGCGATGCAAATCCAGCGAGACGTCATTGACGGCGACAAGTCCGCCAAATCGACGCGTAATGCCGCGCGCGGCCAGCATGGCTTCAGACATGGGGGCCTCCGGGTTGGGGAATAGATGTATGTCGGGCAACCGGGTCCGGAGATCCGGCAGAAATCGTGGCCGCGCGGTCGTCCGATGCCTCTTCGGTGTCCAGGGCCTCGGATGTTGTGGCAGGATCTCGTGCCGCGCGCCTGGCTCGCCATTGCGCGGGGATTCCCGCCAAACCATTGGGCAGCAGGGCCACCAACGCGATGATCGCCAACCCCAGTGGCAGGTGCCAGTGCTTGGCGTAGTCGCCAAACAGGGCTTGCGACTGGAATAGTTCTTGCAGGAGGATGAGGGTGACCGTGCCGAGTACGGCACCTCCCAGACTGTGCATGCCGCCCAGGATCACCATGAGCAAGACAAGCCCCGATTGTTCCCATGTCAGCAGTTCGGGGGTGACGAAGCCGTCTTTCAAGGCATAGAGAAAGCCGGCCAGTCCCGCCAGCGTGGCCCCGATGACGTAGGCGGTGAGCTTGTAGGGAAAGGTGGAGTAGCCGGCGGCCCGCATACGTTGTTCGTTCAGACGGATGCCTGTCAGGGCCGCGCCGAATGGCGAGCGTGCGAGCAGGGCCAGAAATCCCCACGTCAAAGCCAGGCAAATCACCACAAACATGTAGTAGGTGCCAGGCTCATCGAGATCAAAGGGCATCCAGCCGGCAAGCGAAACCTGAGGACGGAAATACAGGTAAATCCCGTCACTGCCGCCACCGATGTCGGTATCGTGAAAGACGTAATAGGCCATTTGTGAAAACGCCAGCGTCACCATGATGAAATACACGCCGCGTGTTCGTAACGCCAGGGCACCCGTGATCAGGGCATAGAGGGCGGCGAACGCCAGGGCCGCCGCCAGCAGCCAGATCAGCCCGCCCGCTTCGGACTCTGGCGACAGCAATGCCGCGGCATAGGCGCCGATGCCAAAGAACGCTGCATGTCCCAGGCTGATCAAGCCTGCACCGCCCACCAGTAATTGCAGGCTGAGCGCAAACATCGCGTAGATCATGACCTTGATCGCCAACCCGATGTAGTAGGCGTCACCGACCAGGGGAAAGGCCGCCAGCGCGATGAGAACGACAACGGGGAGGAGTTTGCTGAGGTGATTCATATGCTTCCCGTGCTAACCCTGCTTGAATAGCCCTTCGGGCTTGCACAGGAGAATGATGGCCATCAGGACGTACACCAAGACCCCGGCGACCGAGGGAAACAATACCTGGCCAAAAGTCTCGACCGTCCCCACCAGCATGGCCGCCAGAAAGGCGCCACGGATCGATCCGATGCCACCGATCACCACCACGACAAAGCACATGATCAGCACACTGTTGCCCATGCCTGGATAGACCGATGACACGGGCGCGGCAATAGTGCCCGCGAGCGCGGCCAGGGCGACCCCTGCCGCAAACACAATGCGGTACAGGCGATTAATGTCGATGCCTAATGAACCAATCATTTCCCGATTACTGGCTCCTGCGCGCACCATCATGCCCAGGCGGGTACGGGTCAAGACCCAATACAGCAACAGCGCGACACCGATACCGATCGCCGAGATGAATAATCGATAGACCGGATAGGTCATGACATCACCCAATGGCACGGTGCCCGAAAGCCACGCCGGTACCGGCACGCCATGGACATCGTTGCCCAGCAACAGGCTGCGGATTTCTTCGAACACCAGGATCAGGCCATAGGTCATCAACACTTGCTGCAAGTGATTGCGTCGATACAAGTAGCTGAAAAACGCCGCCTCAAGCAGGTATCCCAACGCGGTGGCCAACAGCACGCACAGCAAGAGGGTGGTGACGAAACCACCCCCCAGCCAGCGCTCTACCAGCGGGTTCAACGCGAACGCCATATAGGCACCGATCATGTAAAAGCTGCCATGCGCCAGATTGATGATGCCCATGATGCCGAAGATCAGGGTCAACCCGCTGGCGACCAGAAAGAGCAGCAGACCATGTTGCAGCGCATTCAGGCACTGAATGAGAAAAGTGCTGATATCCATATCTGCGTTCGCGTGAGCGCTTTAGAGTTTGCAGCCGCGTGCCGGGTCGGCCAATTGCTTGACCGCGACCTCGACCACGTTGTTCTTCTGGCCATCGACCTTACGCAGATAAAAATCCTGCACCGGGTTGCCGGCGGCGGACAGGGTAAATTTGCCGCGTGGGCTATCGATGGTGGCACCGCGCATGGCATCGCGGAACTTGGCCTTGTCGTCGATATTGCCCTGTACGGCGGCTAGACCGCTTTGCATGAGCTGTGCGGCATCGTAGCCTTGCACGGCATAGACGTCGGGCTGTACGTTGTTGTAGGTCTTGGCATAGTGGGCCCGGAAGTCATTGTCGCGTGGGGTATTGAGACCGTCTGCGTAGTGCAGCGTGGTCAGAATACCCTGCGCCGAGGCGCCCTGAGCGGGCAGGGTACCATCGGTGAGAAAGCCGGTGCCGTAGAGCGGGATGGTTTTTTGCAGGCCCGAGGCGTGATAGTCCTGAACGAATTTCACCGCGCCGCCGCCTGCAAAGAACGCGAATACCATGTCAGGCTTGATCGATGCGATCTCGGTCAAGAGCGATTGAAATTCCACATTGGGAAAGGGCAAGGTGAGGTCTTTGACGATCTTGCCGCCGTTCTTTTCAAAGCCTTCGCGAAAGCCCTCCATTTGCTCTGCGCCCGCCGCGTATTTCCAGGTAATGGTCACGGCGGTCTTGTGCCCCTTGGCGGCCGCGACCGGACCCATGGCGTAGCCGGGCTGCCAGTTCGAGAACGAGGTACGGAAAATGCCGGGGCCGCACATGGGGCCCGTGATCGCATCCGCGCCCGCGTTGGTGACAATGAGCGTGGTGTCGCTGCCCTTGGCGGCCTTGGCCAGCGCCATGGCGACGCCCGAGTGCACCGTGCCAATCAGGATATCCACTTGATCGCGTTTGATCAGGCGGTTGGCGTTTTCCGATGCCTTGGCCGGATTGGATTCATCATCGACCTTGAAATATTCCAGCTCGCGTCCGCCGAGTTTGCCGCCTTGTTCGGCGACATAGAGTTTGAAGCCATTTTCAATGGCTGTGCCGAGCGCGGCATAGGTGCCGCTGTAGGGCAGCATGAATCCGACTTTGATCTTGTCGGCGGCCGTTGCGTGGCCGGCCACGAGCGCAAGGGCGCCGGCCAGCAGAACCCGATTCAGGGCGTGATGCATCATGGTTTGTCTCCTAGTTATTATTGACTGGCCTATTGGCTCAATCAGGCTTATTCAGGCCGCCGATAAAATCAGCGACGGCCTAATGCGGTCATCTTATAGCGAACCGTCTTCCAGTTGTCGCAACCGGAAACGCTGAATTTTGCCGGTCGCTGTTTTGGGGAGGTCGTCGGTAAAGTTGATCTGACGCGGATACTTGAACGGCGCCAGGTGTTCCTTGACATAGTTCTGCAGGAGGGCGCCGGTGTCCGCGTTGGGTTGATAGCCAGGGCGCAACACGACGTAGGCCTTGGTTTTGGTCAGGCCGTCGTGATCGGGTACACCGATGACCGCGGCTTCAAGTACGGCCTCGTGCTGGATCAGCACGTTTTCGACTTCGATCGGCGAGACATATTGGCCGCTGACCTTGATCATGTCGTCGCTGCGGCCGGCGTACGTGTAATAGCCATCGGCATCGCAGATGTATTTATCGCCGCTTTTGAGCCATTCCCCCTGAAAACACTGGCGCGTCTTGTCGCGATTGTTCCAGTACATCAGCGCGGTACTGGGGCCTTTAATGTATAGATCGCCGATCACGTCCGGTGGCACGACATTGCCGTCGTCGTCGCGGAGTTCAACCTCATAGCCCGGTACCGGTTTACCGGTCGTGCCATAGCGCAGGCTGCCCAGTTGGTTGGACAAAAAGATGTGCAGCATTTCGGTCGAACCGATACCGTCCAGAATTTCGCAACCAAAATGGCGCGTGAAACGCTCGCCGATATCGCGCGGCAGAGCTTCGCCGGCCGACGTACAGATGCGCATGGCGACGTCTTCGCGCGAGGGCAGATCGGGACTGGCCAGCATAGTGGCGTATAGCGTGGGCACGCCGTAGAACACCGTGGGGTGGTACTCGGTCAGCCGTTTGAACACCGCCTGCGGCGTGGGGCGCTCGCTCATGACGACGACCGTTGCGCCGACCGACAGGGGAAACGTCAGGCCATTGCCCAGGCCATAGGCAAAGAACAATTTGGCGGCGGAAAAAACAACATCGTCTTCACGGATGCCCAGCACGGGCTTGGCATAGAGCTCGACCGTGTTCCAGAGGTTGCCGTGGGTATGCACGACACCCTTGGGCTTGCCGGTGGAGCCGGAGGAATACAACCAGAAGGCGATTTCGTCAGCCAGCGTGCGCACCGCGGGCACCACGGGCGCATCGGTCAGCCATTGACTGAATGCATGACCTCGATCGGGCAGGACGGCGGTAGGCTCGGACACAATGAAGTGTTCAATCTCGTGCACGCTTTTGCGCAACGCCGTCTGCAGAGTCTCGATCAGCCCGCCCGACACAAATGCTGCCCGCGCGCGACAGTGACCGGCAATGTAGGCATAGTCGTCGGGCGTCAACAAGGTGTTGACGGCCACGGGTACAACACCCGCATGCAAGGCGCCCAGAAATGCGACAGGCCAGTCCACATTGTCCTGCATCAGGAGCAATACGCGCTCTTCGCGGCGTATCCCCAATCGGCGTAATGCACCGGCGCATCGGGCGACGCGCTCGGCAAGCTCTCCATACGTCATGCGCCGCGTGTCGTCGATATAGGCCAGTTTGGCGGCACGCGGCGCATTGAGCGCGGCCAAGTGGCTGGCGAAATTCAGCTCAGTGGGGCAAGGGGTCATGGTTTGTCTCCAATTTTTTATAAGCTCGATGACGGTGCTGCCGGTCAGCCTCTTGGGGGCGGGTCAGCGCCTGTCGCCGGAGAAACGATCCCTGGATCTCGACGCGCGGGAATCAGGCGGCGGTGAATTCAATCGCGCCATTAGGTAAGAGGTACAGCACGAGCGCTTGCCCTCCTGTCACAGTGGGGCGATGGGCGCTGCCGGGACCATAGACCAGCCAGCCGGCGCCATGGCCATCAAACTGCGCGGTGTCATCCAGGGGCATGATCAGGTCAATCTCGCCCTGAGGGTGGGCATGGTGCGGGCCGGCCAAGCTGGTCATGTCCACGACATCGACCGAGAATCCGTCCAGGCCGCTATCGGGCTTGATGACGCGGCCATAACGGATGCCGGCACCCTCGCGATTGCACATCCAGCCGTCGGCCACACCCTGTCTACAGGCGGCAAAGACGTCCTGATAGAGCACGCTGTCCGGCCCGGCTTCCTGATTCAAACGGGCTTGCAGGGTATCGTCCAGGGGCTGACCGGCGATGGGGGCGGTGATGCGACGCATCAAATCGTGGAAGGCGGCTGGCGTACTGCTCATCAGAGGCTCCGATAACCCTGGGTATGCCAGGGTGAAAAAGGGGACGGACTCGTTGTCTCGTCCTTTACACTGCGGTGCCTCGGCTGCACATAGGCAATGGATTGCGCTTTGGAGTGGCGTGATCGTTGCATCGCGAGTCGAGTTAATGGAAAAATAGTGCTTCACACAAGGCAAGTCAAGCACTATAGTGCATAAAAATATGGATATCAGGGTTTTCTCGGAGCGCACATCACTATGATCCAACCGTTAGACAAGGACTCTTTGGAATCACGCCGGGAGCCATTTCTAATCGCCCTTGGGGAGCGGGTGCGGCGCTTGCGCGCGATACGGGGCATGACACGGAAAAGCCTGTCGCAGAGCACGGGCGTGTCCGAGCGGCACCTGGCGAATCTGGAGCATGGCGTTGGTAATGCATCCATCCTGGTGCTGCTGCAGATTGCCAAGGCCTTTAACTGCGCCCTGGCCGAGTTGGTGGGTGACGTTACGACCGAGTCGCCCGACTGGCTGCTGATCCGGGAATTACTCAGTGGCCGTACGGAATCCGATCTACAGCGTGCCCGCGAGGCCTTGACGCAGTTGTTCGGGATAGGGGGCGGGGCGCAGCGTCCCAACCGTTTTCAGCGTGTCGCCCTGATCGGCTTGCGCGGCGCGGGAAAATCTACGCTGGGGCCCATGCTGGCGGACGATCTGGGTTATCCCTTTGTCGAGCTCAATCGCGAAATCGAGCGGGTGGCGGGCTGCGGCATTTTGGAAATCCATAACCTGTATGGTCCCAATGCCTACCGCCGCTATGAGCGCCGGGCCCTGGAAGAAGCCGTACAGCTTTATCCGGAAATGGTGCTGGCGACCCCCGGTGGCCTGGTGTCCGAGCCCGCCACCCTGAATCTCTTGCTGGCGCATTGCTATACCGTCTGGCTGCGCGCAACGCCTGACGAGCACATGGAGCGTGTCATGGCGCAGGGCGATTTCCGTCCGATGTCGGGTAACAACGAGGCCATGGCCGATCTGAAACGCATCCTGGCTGGGCGCGAGGCTTTTTATGCCAAGGCCGATCTGACCTGGATGACCAGTGGCTTGAGTTTGCAGGAAAGCTTTGGCGGTTTGCGTGCCCAGGTACGCAAAGCGTGCGGCCTGCCTCTGTAAAACTGCATTTTTATGCATCTTCCGCTTGACTGGGAGAATATTGAGCATTAATCTGCACTTTAATTCATTAACTGCAGTATTGTTCATATCAAGACCGATCAGGAGACAGAACCATGAGCAGCTCCGAATCCCGTGTGGATTTTCAAACAGATCCGTCCCAGTACCGCCACTGGAAACTGAGTTTTGAGGGCGCGACGGCCACCCTGGCCATGGATGTCGCGGAGGATGGTGGTTTGCGCCCGGGCTACAAGCTCAAGCTCAATTCCTACGATCTGGGCGTCGACATCGAGCTGCATGATGCCTTGCAACGCATACGCTTCGAGCACCCGGAGGTGCGTACGGTCGTCGTCACGAGCATGAAGGACCGTATCTTCTGTTCGGGCGCCAACATCTTTATGCTGGGATTGTCCTCGCATGCCTGGAAAGTGAACTTCTGCAAGTTCACGAACGAGACCCGCAACGGTATCGAGGACGCCAGTCGATATAGCGGTTTGAAATTCATTGCCGCGCTAAACGGCGCGTGCGCCGGCGGCGGCTATGAGCTCGCGCTGGCGTGTGACGAGATTTTCCTGGTGGACGATCGTTCCTCGGCGGTGTCCTTGCCCGAGGTGCCTTTGCTAGGCGTGCTGCCCGGCACCGGCGGACTGACCCGTGTGACCGACAAGCGCCGCGTGCGGCACGATTACGCTGACATTTTCTGCACGCTGGTCGAAGGCGTGCGCGGGCAGCGCGCTAAAGACTGGCGTCTGGTCGATGAGGTGGTCAAGCCGGCCCAGTTCCAGAACGCCGTGCAGGCGCGCGCCGCTGAACTGGCGGCCGATAGCGATCGCCCGGCGCAGGCGCAGGGTATCAAGCTGGTGTCCCTGTCTCGCACGGAGACCCGCGATCGTTTGTCGTATCAGTACGTGGACGTCGCCTACGATCGCGAAAAGCGCCTGGCCACCTGGACCATCCGTGGCCCGCAGGCCGAGGTCGAGCAAGAGATCGATGCCATCATGGCCGCCGGCGCGGCGTGGTGGCCTTTGCAGATGGCACGCGAGCTGGACGACGCGATTCTCAATCTGCGCACCAACGAACCGGATCTGGGGACGTGGGTGTTCAAGACCGAAGGCGATATTCAATCGGTACTGGTTGCCGACGCGGCGTTGCAACAGCACGCCGACCATTGGTTCGTGCGCGAGACGGCGGGGATGCTGCGCCGTACGCTGGCACGTCTGGATGTGACGTCGCGTTCGATCTTTGCGTTGATTGAGCCGGGCTCTTGCTTTGTGGGCACGCTGTTCGAACTGGCCCTGGCCGCCGATCGTATTTATATGCTCGACGACGAGGATGCCGACGCGCCTGCGCAAATCATCGTGGGCGAGCGTAACTTTGGCGCCTATCCGCTGGTGAACGGACAAAGCCGCTTGCAACGCCGCTTTTACGAAGAAACCTTGCCCCTGGAAGCCGTGCGCGCCGCGGGAGGTCAACTGTTGTCCGCGACACGTGCACTGGAGTTGGGCTTGGTGACTTTTGCGCCTGACAGCATCGATTGGGACGATGAGGTGCGTATGGCACTTGAAGAGCGCCGCGCCTTGTCGCCCGACGCCTTGACCGGACTGGAAGCAAATTTGCGCTTTGGTGGCCGCGAAACGATGGAAACCCGCATCTTTGGCCGACTGACGGCGTGGCAAAACTGGATCTTCAATCGTCCCAATGCGTCGGGTGAAAAGGGCGCACTGAAACTCTATGGCAAAGGCGAACAAACGTCGTTTGATTGGAATCGCGTGTAGCGAGTGTGATGCATCGGGGCACGTCTGTCTCAGGGCGGCCCGGTGCTTCGGCAGATTCAAGGCCTGGTGGATTCGGGCCGAAACGCAAACCTCATAAAACTATCCGGTCGCCCCGAGCGGTCGGTTCTGGAGAGCAGACATGTCAGGCATCAACTACAACGAAAAGATTCCCAACAACGTCAACCTGTCTGGCGACCGCGCGTTGCAGAGGGCGCTGGAGCATTGGCAGCCGAATTATCTGCAGTGGTGGCAAGACATGGGCCCTGACGGCTCGCACGGTTTCGACGTGTACTTGCGTACGGCGGTCAGCGTTGAGCCCGATGGCTGGGCGAATTTCGATCACGTGAAGATGCCCGACTATCGCTGGGGTATTTTTCTGGCGCCGCAGGACGGTCAACGAAAAATGCATTTTGGCGAAAACATGGGACGCGATGTCTGGCAAGACGTGCCGGGCGAACACCGCGCCAACCTGCGCCGCATCATCGTGACGCAAGGCGATACCGAACCGGCCTCGATCGAGCAGCAACGCCATCTGGGCATGACCGCGCCGTCGCAGTACGACCTGCGCAATCTGTTCCAGATCAACGTCGAAGAAGGCCGTCATCTGTGGGCCATGGTCTATCTGCTGCATCGCTATTTCGGGCGCGATGGCCGCGAAGAGGCCGATGCCTTGTTGCAGCGTAGTTCGGGCGACGAAGACAACCCTCGCATTCTCGGCGCGTTCAACGAAAAAACCCCCGACTGGCTGGCGTTTTATATGTTCACGTACTTCACCGACCGTGACGGAAAATTCCAGTTATGTGCCTTGGCCGAGTCGGGTTTCGATCCGTTGGCCCGCACTACCAAATTCATGCTGACCGAAGAAGCGCATCACATGTTCGTGGGCGAGTCCGGTGTCTCGCGGATCATCCAGCGTACCTGCGAAGTCATGCGCGAACTGAAAACCGACGATCCCGCGACGATCCGCGCCGCGGGTGTCATTGATCTGCCGACCATTCAGCGTTATCTGAATTTCCACTACAGCGTCACGATCGATTTGTTCGGCGCCGATCAATCGTCCAACGCCGCCATTTTTTACAGCGCGGGCTTGAAGGGCCGCTACGAAGAGGGCAAGCGCACGGATGATCATCAACTTAAAAATGATACCTATCGCGTACTGACGGTCGACGGCGGCAAACTGCGCGAAATCGAAGTCCCCATGTTGAACGCGTTGAATGAAGTCTTGCGCGACGACTTCATTCGCGACTCCATGGCTGGGGTGGGGCGCTGGAACAAAGTGATCGAGAAAAACGGATTGCCCTTCCGTCTATCCGTACCGCACAAGGCCTTTAATCGTCAGATCGGTACCCTGGCGGGTATCCGTCTGGCGCCCGATGGCGAAGTGCTCAGCGAAGCACAATGGCAGGCCAATCAGCACAAGTGGCTGCCCACACCCGAAGACCGTGCTTTTGTCGCATCGCTGATGGGTCGCGTGGTCGAGACCGGCAAGTTCGCCAACTGGATTGCACCGCCCGTCATGGGCGTGAATCGTCAACCCGTGAACTTTGAGTACGTCCGCTTCAACTAGGAGGAGCTGGCAATGAACGCACCTTTGCCGCCCGAGGTGTTAAAGCAGCACTTGATCGATCCCGAGATCTGTATTCGCTGCAACACCTGCGAGGAAACCTGCCCCGTTGATGCCATCACTCATGACGGCACCAACTATGTGGTCGATCCCGCCATTTGCAATGGTTGCATGGCATGCGTGCCGCCGTGCCCCACGGGGTCGATCGATAATTGGCGGCTAGTGCTCAAAGCCGAGCCCTATACCTTGGATGAACAATTCGGATGGGATGAGTTGCCGGGCGAAAAGGCGTTGCCCGACAGCGCCTCCACCGAAGTCGCAGGTGATGTGATTCCGCCGTCCGCCGATGAGGCGGGTGTCGATACGAGCACAGCCGTCGAGATTGATACCGGCACCCCGATAGCGCCAGCGATTTCTGTGGCAGGCGCCACCATTCCCCCGTGGTCGGCCGCGCATCCGTACGTCAATCTATACGCCCACAAAACCCCCGTGACCGCGACGGTGGTCGGCAACTATCGCGTGACCGATGACGATACCGACAGCGATATTCATCACATCGTGCTGGACTTCGGCAACGCACCCTTTCCCGTACTGGAAGGACAGTCCATCGGCATACTAGCGCCAGGCACAGATGCAAACGGCCGGCCGCACCACGCACGCCAATACTCGTTGGCCAGTCCGCGCGACGGCGAGCGTCCCGGCTACAACAATCTGTCGCTGACCGTGAAACGCGTGACCGAAGACCATCAGGGTCAGCCCGCAAAAGGCGTGTGCTCCAACTACCTCTGTGACTTGGCCAAAAACGACACGGTGCAAGTCATAGGCCCCTTTGGCAATACCTTCCTGATGCCGAATCACGCGGGCGCCAACCTGATGATGATCTGCACAGGCACCGGATCCGCGCCCATGCGCGCCATGACCGAACGCTACCGTCGCCGTATTGCGCGCGGCACCAATGGTCGCCTGATGCTGTTCTTCGGCGCACGCACCCAGCGCGAACTTCCGTACTTCGGTCCCTTGATGAAATTGCCGCGCGACTTTATCGATATCAACCTGGCACTCTCGCGCGATACCGAGCAGCCCCGCCGATACGTGCAAGACCTGATACGAGAGCGCGCCTCTGACGTACTGACGCTATTGCACGATACCAACACTTGTATTTACGTTTGTGGTCTCAAGGGCATGGAAACCGGCGTCCTCGATGCCCTGCGTGACGTAGTTGTGCAAGGCGGCCAAGATTGGACTATCCTGCATGACATTTTGCGCCGCGAGGGGCGGCTGCATTTCGAGACGTATTAATGAAATTTGCAGAGTTCAAAGAAGGCATGCAGATCCAGGGTGGGCCCGTAACGGTCACAGAGCCCGAGATCCTGGCATTTGCCCGTCAGTACGACCCCCAATGGTTTCATGCCGATGTCGAGCGTGCGAAACAGGGCCGTTGGGGTGGCCTCATCGCGAGCGGCTGGCACACGTGCGCACTCGCCATGCGGATGGCCGTCGATGCCGCACTCCATGATTCCGAATCATTCGGTTCTCCTGGGTTAGGTGAAGTCCGTTGGAAAGTCCCTGTCAGGCCGGGTGACACCTTGCGCTTAGACGCACGCGTCCAGGCCGTCCGACGTTCTACCTCGCGCGCAGATCTGGGTATCATCACCTGGAGTTGGACCATCCTGAATCAGCACAACGAAGCCGTGCTGGAGCTTGATGCGACCAGCCTGTTTGATCTTGCCGAAACAGCTTAGTTGCTGGTTCTTTTCAGCGTTGTTTTTGCTGATGAGGGTTGTCGCTATGTAGGCGTCCGGTCAGCGTGGCGGGGATTGCCGCACCGGCCCTGTTCGCCTCGGCTCGGCCCAACCAGGGGCCTCGGCCCGCGCTGCGCGCGGGCTACCCTCGCCTCAANGGGCCGGTGCGGCAATCCCCGCCACGCTGACCGGACNCACATCTAGTCATGACAACCCTGAGCAATACATTCGATGCGCGAGAGCAGCGTAAGGGCTTTCAACTATTGCAAGCGGGCGATCCCCGCATAAGTCCCCCGCCGGCCCTTTGAGCAAGGGAAGCCTCGCGCAGCGNGGCCGAGGCCCCTGGTTGGGCCGAGCCGCGGCGATGGGCCGGCGGGGGACTTATGCGGGGATCGCCCGCGTCAAAAGAACAACCCCATCACACTCCCAAACACCGCATCAATACTGAAAAAGCCACGGTGCCCAAGAGCAAGACAGTCTCTACGATCAGCTAAACGCCTGGATGCCCGTTTGCGCACGACCCAGGATCAGGGCGTGTACGTCGTGGGTGCCTTCGTAGGTGTTGACGACTTCGAGGTTGACGAGGTGGCGAGCGACGCCGAATTCGTCAGAGATGCCGTTGCCGCCCAGCATGTCGCGGGCCAGGCGGGCGATGTCCAGTGCCTTGCCGCACGAGTTGCGCTTCATGATCGAGGTGATTTCGACTGCGGCGGTGCCTTCGTCTTTCATGCGACCCAAACGCAGGCAGCCTTGCAGGCCCAGCGTGATTTCGGTTTGCATGTCGGCAAGTTTCTTTTGGATCAGTTGGTTGGCGGCGAGGGGACGACCGAACTGTTTACGATCCAGGGTGTACTGGCGGGCCCTGTGCCAGCAGTCTTCCGCGGCGCCCAGGGCACCCCAGGCGATACCGAAACGGGCCGAGTTCAGGCAGGTGAACGGGCCGCGCAGGCCCGAGACGCCGGGCATCATTTGTTCGGCCGATATTTCGACTTCGTCCATCACGATTTCGCCGGTGATCGAGGCGCGTAGGCCGACTTTGCCGTGGATGGCAGGGGCCGACAGGCCCTTCATGCCTTTTTCCAGGATGAAACCGCGGATCTTGCCATCAAACTCACCGCCCACGCACTTGGCCCACACCACGAACACATCAGCGATCGGGGAGTTGGTGATCCACATTTTGCTGCCGGACACCTTGTAGCCGCCGTCGGTCAGAACGGCGCGGGTTTCCATGCCGTTGGGGTCCGAGCCGTGGTTGGGTTCGGTCAAGCCAAAGCAGCCGATCCATTCGCCAGCGGCGAGCTTAGGCAGGTATTTTTTCTTTTGGGCTTCGCTGCCGAATTCATTGATGGGCACCATCACCAGCGAGGATTGCACGCTCATCATCGAACGGTAGCCAGAGTCGACGCGTTCGACTTCACGGGCGATCAGGCCGTAGCTGACGTAGTTCAGGCCAGCGCCACCGTATTCCACGGGGATGGTGGCGCCCAGCAGGCCCAGTTCGCCCATTTCAGCGAAGATCTTCGGGTCGGTTTGTTCGTTGCGAAACGCGTCGAGTACGCGCGGGGCCAGCTTGTCTTGGGCATAAGCAGCCGCTGCGTCGCGGATCATGCGCTCTTCGTCGGTCAGTTGCTGGTCGAGCAACAGCGGATCTTGCCAGTGAAATGAGGGGTTCGAGGACATTAGGGTCTCCGGTGTGAAGCGAGATACGGAAATTCGTAAATCTGGTTAATGCGTAAGCGGGGCGAGCGCGTCGAATTGCCAATGCGCAAGACGCGGACGCTCGACGGCGTTAAGTCGCCCCGGCGTCGTGACGCCGGGGTGGGCGGTTTATTGTTGTGCTTTCAGCGACGCGTCGCGGATCTTGTCCAGCGTAGTCGATGGGCTGATGGTTTGCGGATCGATCAGGCAGTGCAGGATGGCCGGCTTGCCGCTGGCCAGTGCGCGTTCGAATGCCGGTCCAAATTGCTCGGCGGTTTCGACGCGTTCGCCATAGCCGCCGAAAGCTTCGGCATAGGCGGCGAAATCCGGATTCTTCAATTGGGTGGCAGAGACGCGGCCCGGATAGTGTTTTTCCTGGTGCATGCGAATGGTGCCGTACATGCCGTTGTCGATCAGCAGCACGATGATGGGCAAGTCATACTGAACGGCGGTCGCAAACTCCTGACCATGCATCATGAAGCACCCGTCGCCTGCAAAGCACACGACGGTTTTTTCGGGCTCGACACGTTTCGCGCCGACGGCGGCAGGTAGGCCGTAGCCCATCGAGCCCGACGTCGGGGCCAGCTGCGTGCCATAGCGGGTAAAGCGGTGGAAGCGATGCAGCCAGGTGGCGTAGTTGCCGGCGCCGTTGGTCATGATGGCATCGGCGGGCAAGGTTTTTTCCAGATAGGCCATGACTTCGCCCAACTGCAATTCACCCGGCGTGCGTATCGGGGCGGGGTCGCTCCAGGCCAGGTACGAGTCGCGTGCGGCTGCGGTATCGGCGGCCCAGACGGGTTGCGCGGGGACTTGTACGCCAGCCAGCGATTGGGCAAACGAGATGGGTGAGGTGTTGATGGACAACGTGGCGCGGTAGACGCGACCCAGTTCCGCGCTGTCGGGATGCACGTGTACGAGCTTTTGCTTCGGCACCGGGATGTTCAGCAGGGTATAGGCCTGGCTGGGGCTTTCCGACATGCGGCCACCCACCAGCAGGATCAAGTCCGCCTCAGTGACGCGCTTGAGCAGTGCCGGATTGATACCCAGTCCGACGTCGCCGACGAAGCAGGGGTGATCCGCCGGGAACAGCATTTGGCGGCGGAACGAGACGGCGGTGGGCAGCGACAGGCGCTCTGCAAAGGCCGCAAATTGTGCGACGGCGTCGGCATCCCAACGCGTGCCGCCCAGAATGGCAATCGGCGAACGGGCCTGGGCCAGCAATTGTTCCAGGTTGCTTAACTGATCGGCCGTGGGCGCGCTATCGATGACTTCGTAATGGGGCGCATCGGGGACGCTGGCGGTTTCCGTCAGCATGTCTTCGGGCAGTGCGATCACGACAGGGCCTGGGCGACCCGACGTAGCAATATGAAAGGCGCGAGAGATGATCTCGGGGATACGCTCGACCTGATCGATCTCGGTCACCCACTTGGCCTGCGTGCCGAACACGGCACGGTAATCCATTTCCTGAAAGGCCTCGCGTTCGCGCATGCCACGCTCGATCTGGCCGACGAACAAAATCATCGGGCTCGAATCCTGCTTGGCGATATGGACACCTGCCATGGCGTTGGCGGCGCCTGGGCCACGCGTGACCATGCAGATGCCGGGTTCGCCCGTCAGCTTGCCATAGGCGTCAGCCATCATGGACGCGCCACCTTCCTGGCGGCAAACCGTGACATCAATCTGGCCGTCATGCAGCCCGTCCAGCACCGCCAGATAGCTTTCGCCAGGTACGCAGAATACGTGCTTGACACCTTGGGCGACCAGTTGGTCGACCAGAATGTGTCCGCCCAGACGGGCATGGGAAGAGGGTGTCTCGATAGTCATAATTAGGCGGTCATCCGATAAGCAAACAGGCAAAAACAACCAGAAAGCAAGCCTTTGAGCATAATGTTCCTGGCTCGCACAACGCAATTGATAAAATTGCACAATATAGTGACCTGCCAGCACGTTGTACGCAATGCTGCGTCGCAACATACGACAGGCCCGTTAGTTCACTGTGAGCATAGCGGTTAATGAGCGGATTTATATGCGTAATGGCATCCCAAACCTTAGCGCCTTGCAGGCTTTCGAGGCTTCGGCCCGGCTAGGCAGCTTTTCCCGTGCCGCCGAAGAGCTCGCGCTCACGCATAGCGCCGTCTATCGCCAGGTCGCCAGCCTCGAGTCGCGCCTGGGCGTACAGCTATTTACGCGCGTGCGCCGGCGCATTGTCTTGACCGAGCACGGCGCCGAGTACGCGGGCCGGATCCGCCATCATCTGGATCAGATCGAGAAAGACACGTTTGGCCTGGTCAGCCGCACCGGCATGGGCCGCAGTATCCACATCGCGGTGGTCCCCACTCTGGCCACCACCTGGCTGATTCCACGCCTGCCGGGATTTCAACATCAACATCCCGACATCACCGTCAGCCTGTCCGTACGCACGTTGCCCTTTCAATTCAAGGACCAGCCCTTTGATGGTGCGCTGTACCACGCCAGCAGCCTTTGGCCGGGCACCCAGGGGGCGTTGCTCTTTCCCGAGAAAGAACTCGTGCCTGTATGCGCCCCGCATTTACCGCGTCGCGAAGAAGACGGCCTGGCAGGCCTCACCCATTTGCACCTCAGTTCTCGCCCGGACGCCTGGCGCCAATGGTATGCCGCCAACGATCAACCCTACGGTCCCCAAGCCGCAGGCGGCCCTCGCTACGAACTCTTCACCATGATGCTCGCCGCCGCCGAGGCTGGCCTGGGCGTAGGCCTGGTACCCGCTTTTCTCGCCTATGCCGCGCTAGAGGCCGGCGTTCTCGTACGGCCGGTTCCTCAGGTCCTGACCGTCAGCCAAGGCTACTACTTCGGCTACTCACAACGCGACGAGCGTTCCGAAGCGCTGAAAGTCTTTGAACGCTGGCTGCAGACGGTGGCTTAGCGTGATGGCGATGCTATTGCGTGACGTGTTCGGGTTCTTTACGCGCCAAGGTCCGGCGTGTGTAGGCCANGCCGGCCTAATCGAAACGGCTCGGCCCAACCAGGGGCCTCGGCCCCGCTGCGCGGGGCTGCCCGNNTCTCAAAAGGCCGGCCTGGCCTACACACGCCGGACCTTGGCTCGCAATGTCTCCCTATGTCCACTGTCTCTTTTGCGCCGCTCCACAATCGTTGGGTTGTCGGCATGGCATCGTGCGAACGCAGGTCAAGGCAACTCAGCATCGGGAGCGTGCACCTGCTGTGAGTCCCTGTCGTCTGCTGAGTGGCGGTGCCGGCCTTTTGAGCGTAGGGCAGCCTCGCGCAGCGG
>NZ_CBCSFP010000017.1:0-60366 GCF_965138755.1 Bordetella tumulicola
GCCGACAATGCCGAGCAACCGATCGGATCGATCGATCTGCTCAGTGCCCAAGAGCGGCACCAGATATTGCACGACTGGAACGATACCGCTCGCGAGGTGGACCCCGCCACGCTGCCCGCGTTGTTCGAAGCACAGGTGCGCCGCGATCCCCAGGCAACCGCAGTGGTGTACGAGGACGAGCAGTTGAGCTACGCCGAGCTCAACGCGCGTGCCAACCGACTGGCGCACGGCCTGATCAGCCGCGGCATAGGCCCCGAGAGCGTGGTGGGCCTGTGCCTGGAACGGTCGCTCGATATGGTGGTGGCGCTGCTGGGCATCGTCAAGTCCGGCGCGGCGTACTTGCCGCTGGATCCGACCTATCCACGGGATCGCCTGCGGTTCATGCTGGCAGACGCCCGCCCGGTGTGCACGATCACGACCGCAACGCTGGCCGGCAGCCTGCCACCAAACACCGAACTGCTGCGGCTGGACGACCCGGCCGTGATCGCGCAGTGCGCGGTCCAATCCTCCGAAGACCCCACCGATGCGCAGCGCACCGCACCGCTTCATCTGCTGCATGCCGCCTACGTCATCTACACCTCCGGCTCGACCGGAATCCCAAAGGGCGTCGTCGTCTCGCACCAGGGACTTGCCAGCCTGTTGGCAAGCCTGAGCGATCAACTTCCTTTGGGAACCGAGACCCGAGTTCTGCAAGCGACTTCAGCCAGCTTCGATGTGTCGGTTGCAGATTTCTGCGTAAGCATCCTGTCGGGAGGCTGCTTAATTGCCGCGCGGCGCGAGGACTTGTTGGGAGATGCGCTGGTTGCGATATGCGAGCGATATGCGGTCACGCATATTTCGGCGTCCCCTTCTCTTCTGGGCACCATCCCATCCAGATCCCTGCCGGGCAGCATTGAACTGGTTTGTGCCGGCGAGCCATGCACGCAACAGCTTGCGCGGCAATGGTCTGGCGGGCGTCGCATGATCAACGCCTATGGCCCCACGGAGACCACCGTCTACACCACGATGAGCAGCCCCCTGTCCGGAGCCGAGCGTCCACCGATCGGCCGTCCGATCTGGAACACGCAAGTGTACGTACTGGACGGCGCCCTGCAACCCGTGCCAACGGGCGCGGCCGGCGAGCTATACATCAGTGGCGCGGGCCTGGCCCGCGGGTATCTGGGCAGACCAGGCCTGACCTCGGAACGGTTCGTGGCAAACCCATTTGGCCCGCCGGGCAGCCGGATGTATCGCACAGGCGACGTGGTGAAGTGGCGCCCGGACGGCGTGTTGGATTTTGTGGGCCGCGCCGATGGGCAGGTGAAAATCCGCGGGTATCGCATCGAGCCGGGCGAGATCGAGAGCGTACTGCTGAGCCACCCTTCGGTGAACCAGGTCGCCGTGGTGGTACGCGAGGATCGCCCAGGCGAGAGACAACTGGTTGGCTATGTGGTGGCGACCGATGGTAGTGAGCCGGACCCTGCCGAGCTACGGCGACATGTCGCCGCTCGGTTGCCGGAATACATGGTGCCGGCGGCGGTGATGGTGCTGGACGCATTGCCGCTGACACCGAACGGGAAACTGGACCGTCAGGCACTGCCAGCGCCGTCGTTCGTGGCCAGCCTGGGCCAGGAGCCGCGCACGCCGCAAGAAGAGATTCTGGCCAGACTGTTTGCCGAGGTACTTGGCCTGGATCGGGTCGGGATCGAAGACAACTTCTTCGACCTTGGAGGGCACTCGTTGCTGGCAGTACGATTGCTCAGCCGGATACGGTCGACGCTAAAGGTTGAACTCGCTGTTCATGCGATTTTCGAATCGCCAACGGTCGCGAGCCTGGCGCAAAGGCTGTATCAACAGAACGATACACTGCATTCCTTTTCGGGGCTTCTTCCCCTTAGAAGCAAAGGCGAATTTCCACCCTTATTCTGCGTGCATCCCATTACGGGTTTGAGTTGGTGCTACTCCAGCTTGATGGCCCCGATAGAGCGCAATTATCCAATATACGGAATACAGGCCACAGGGCTACTGCAAGAGCGTGCTTTGCCCATTTCAATTACTGAAATGGCGGATCAATACATAGAGCAGATTCGGGAAATTTCTCCGAACGGACCATACTACTTGCTGGGATGGTCGTTTGGCGGATTTGTCGCGCAAGAAATAGCATCCCGGATCTGCGCTCGCGATGATGGATCTATTCTCGTTCTTCTCAACTGCTATCCCGACGCTTTTTCCGACACGACAAGACCGCCCGCCCCGCTCGAGGAAAGCTCCGAAGCGCTGGAGGATATCTTCGCGCAGTACGGGATTCCCGCTGATCAAATTCCTTCTCCGATTTTTGGAAGATTGAAGAAGGTACTGATAAACAATTCTTCAATATTGGAAGAACATCGACCGTCTGCAGCAAATGTAGATTGGGTATTCTTTCAAGCCATGCATAGTCACGGCGCTGAAGATCCTTCGGCGTGGCAGAAATATATTACGGGCTCTTCGATGGCGCATGAGATTGAGTGTTCGCACATGGAGCTAGCGCTTCCGGAGAATCTCACGGCGATAGGACATATGATTTCTGCCGTACTGAAGCAAAAATCGCAGACAGACAAACCTAAGGATGACACTCATGGCCGGCCCATTTGAAAACGACCAAGAACGGTATATTGTATTAATCAATGACGAAGGCCAGCATTCCCTATGGCCTGAGTTGATTGCTGTGCCTGCCGGCTGGAGCCGATCGTTTGGCCCGGAGAGCAGAAAATCCTGTCTCGAATATGTGGAAAAGCACTGGACGGATATGCGGCCGGAATCTCTTGCTAAAGCGACCGCCCAGTGACGTCGGTCTGGACACGGAAGCACTCACCAGCGCCCACGTGCTAGCTGACGAAACGCGGCAAGTACAGCGAAATCGCCGGGAACAGGACCAGGATCGCCAAGCGGCCGATGTCACTGATGACGAACGGCGTCACCCCGCGGAAGATCGTCTGCGATGACACGCCCGGCAGCAAGCCCCGCAGCACAAAGACATTCATGCCGAACGGCGGGGTGATGAAACTGATCTCGGTGACCACTACCACGATGATGCCGAACCAGATCAAGTCGAAACCCATGCTCTGCACCAGTGGGTAGAACACCGGCACGGTCAGCAGGATCATCGACATGCTTTCCAGCACGCAGCCCAAAACAAGATAGATGCCGCAGATGGCAAAGATCACGACCAACGGGCTCAATTGGTAGCGTTCCACTAGGTCCAGCAGGTCGCTGGGCAGCGACGTGAAGTTGATGAAATTGGCCAGCATCAGCGCGCCTATCATCACCACGAAGATCATGCCGGTGGTTTTGACCGATTCCACCACCACTTCCACGAACTTGCGCCAGGTCATGGCCTTGCGGCAGCAGGCGAATACGAACCCCAGGAACGCGCCGACGCCGGCGGCTTCGGCAGGCGTGAACACGCCGGCATAGATACCGCCCATCAGTATGGCGATCATGGCAAGAATCGCCCACACTTTGCCCAGCGCCTGACGGATTTGCGGCCAGGTGCTGCGTTCCCCCTTGGGGCCAGCGGCGGGGTCGCGATATACCACCCAGCTGACCGCGAGCATGTAGCAGCCTATAGCCAGAATGCCCGGCAGTACCCCGGCGGCAAACATTTTGCCGATGCTCTGTTCCGTCAGCAGACAGTACACGACCATGATGATGGACGGCGGAATCAGGATCCCCAGCGTGCCGCCTGCCGCAATCGACCCGGCTGCCAGCTTCTCGCTATAGCCGATACGGCGCATTTCAGGATAGGCCACCTTTGCCATGGTGGCTGCCGTGGCCAGACTGGAGCCGCAAATGGCACCAAAGCCGCCGCACGCCACGATGGTGGACATGGCCAGCCCACCGCGCCGGTGCCCAAGTACAGCATGGGCGGCCGCGTACAGCTCGCGCGACATGCGCGACTCTGTCACGAAGTTGCCCATCAAAATGAAAAGCGGCAGCACCGACAACAAATACTGGAAACCGCTTTCGTAGATAACGGATCCCGCCATGGCGTAGGCGGCATTCCAGTTGCGCAGTAGTCCCAGGCCGATGAACCCTACCAGCGCCATGGCGAAAGCCACCGGCACGCGCACGAACACCAGCGCCAGCATGGTGCCCAGGGCGATCAAGGCTTCGGTCATGGTGTCGTTTCCTCTGGGGCCGATAGGGGCCGGCACATATTGGATAGTTGGTAAATGGCGTCCAGCGCCAGCAGTACCGCCATGGCGTAGACGAATGGCGCGAGCGGAATACCCAGCATGGCGGTGATGTCGCCGTAGTCGGCGGTGCTGTCTGCCTTGCTCCAGGTAACCCAGGCCAGAAAGCCGCTGACCACGCCGGCGAGCAAGGCACCGAAACGGTCTTGCAGGCGTACGGCGCGCGCCGAGAACAGGTGGCTGAAGCCATCTACAGTAATGTGGCCGCGCGCACGGGTCATTAGAGGAATGCCAGAGAAAATGACCGCGATCATCATCAGTTCGACCAGTTCCACCGAGCCGAGGATGGGGCGGTTGAACAAATAGCGGCCGGTGGCATCGATGACAGTCAGCAGGCTCATGCCGCACAGGCTGATCACCGCCACGGCCCTGAGCGCGGCCTCAATCACGTAGTTCAAGTATTTCAAGCTGTTCTCGCAGTAGCGGGCACCCGGGCAATCCCGGGCGATACGTCGCGTCCGGGGCGCGTTTATTGGCTGTCGAGCTGCTTGATCTCGGAGCGGAACGACGCCAGGGCGGCGGGACCGTCGATGCCCTGGGCCGCGGCGGCGTCCAGCCAGACCTGCTCGAAGCCTTGCGTGCGCTCGCGCACCGCCGCCACCAAGGCGTCGTCCGCCTTCACGACCTGTATGCGCCCACTGTCCAGCACTTTGTGGGCCTCGGCATCGTGCTTATCCCAGGCTTTGCCGGCGATCTCCGCCAGATGCCGGCCCGACAGTTTCAGCACGATGTCCTGGTCCTGCTTGGACAAGCGCGCGAAAGCGTCGCGGTTCATGATCACGGCATGGGTATCGGAGTACAGCCCGCCGGGGAACACGGTCGCATGCTTGATGAGGCCGTCCAGCTTGAACGACACTAACGATTCGGCCGGGAAGAACACGCCGTCGACCACACCCGTGCTTAGCAGTTCATACGACTCGGGGGCCGGCTTGGCGATCGGGGTGGCACCCACCGCCTTGGCGACATCGGCGGCCATGCCGCCGCCCACGCGCACTTTCAACCCCTGAAAGTCGTCGATGTCGGCAACGGGCTTGCTGGTGGTGAACACAATGCCGGGGCCATGTGCATAAATGCCAAGCAATTGCACGCCTTTGTGCTCGTCTGCCTTGAGCAAGTACTTTTCGTAGGTATCCCACGCGGCAACCGAACGCGACACCGCCGTATTGCCCGAGAACGGCATCACGGCGAACTTGGTCAGCTGGAAGCGGCCCGGGTAGTAGGCATGCGATACGAACGAGATGTCCACCAAGCCGTCGCGCACCGCATCAAAGTGGCCAGCGGGGTTGGTAACCGGCTTGGGCAGCAGGCGCAGCGTGACTCGCCCGTCGGTGGCCTGTTCGATTTCCTTGGCCCAAGGCATGATGAAGTCCGCCACCACGGCATGCGTGGGTGGCAGCCAGCTCGACACCGTCAGTTGGACTTTCTGGGCGTGCGCAGGCAAGGTCGCGGCAAGTGCTGCACCGGTGATTGCGATGTTTGCCAGGGTTTTGATCATTGTGTCTCCTCGTGTGGTCTTTGTGTTTTGATGGGCAACGATAGGCGGGCGCAAGCGTGAGCAGGCCCTAGAGGGTCTGGGCCGCGTGATCCAGCAAGGTCTGTAGATTGCCGTCGTGGCGAAATCCCGCAGCGCAGGCGGCGGGCGTGGATAGCGGCGGTTGACTGCCGAACTGCGCTTCAATAGCCGGCTCGGGGGCATAGCACACGCGCGCGCTGGCCGTGCCATCGCCTCGTGCATCGAAGGCCGCAACGATCTCCCGCACCGATACATGCAGCGCGGGCAGGGTCCAGGCTGTTTTTTCGCCAGGTGCCTGAGTGGCTAACCAGGCTGCGTTCAACAGATTGTCGATGCAGCACGTGCGAGACATGAGCCACAGCGTTGCGTCGGGGCCGACCGGCATGGTGCACGATTGGCCGGCAGCTAGCGAGCGGATCAGCGTGCTGGAAAATGCTGACCAGGCGCCATTAGGCGCGGGCGGGCGCGGCACGATGCCGGGCAGGCGCACCGTACGCGCTCGCAGAAAACCGCGGCGTGTGTAGTCCGCCAGCAGAATCTCCATGGCCAGTTTGTGCGCGCCGTAGCTCAAGGCCGGCGCGGCAGGGGTTTGCTCATCGACGTGATCGGGTAGCGGTGCGCCGAACACGGCGATGCTGCTGGTGAACACAAACCCGGGCGATTTGCCTTGCTGGCGCAACCGCTCCAGCAATTGCAGCGAGCCGGTCAGGTTGACCTGCAGGCCCAAATCGAATTGCTCTTCGGCACGCCCGCTGGCCACACAAGCCAAGTGAAACACTAAGTCGGGCGCAGGCTCTGTTATCGCCGCCAACACCGCCGAGTCGGCAAAGCTGCCTTCAATGCCGCGCACGCGAGGGTCAGGCGGCAGCTCGCCCAGTTTCACATCGCACAGGGTAATCCGGGCCGGCACCCCATAGCCGGGCAGGTCGGTCAGCGCACACAATCGCTCGACCAAAGCATGGCCGATGTATCCGCCGGCACCGGTAACGAGAATGTTCATGGCGTGTCTTGATTGTCCAGTATGGCGTGGTAGGCGTGCCGCCATACCAGGTTGGCCGAGGTGTCGCCTTTCGGGATGTATTCGCAGCCGACCCAGCCGGCGTAACCATGGTTTGCCAGCTTGCGCAGTGCACCCGCTACGGCAGGAGAGGCGGGGTCGGGCTCGTGGCGTCCCTGCGGGTTGGCAAACTGTACGTGGCGCACCAGGGGCAGCACGTCGTCAAGCGTCGTGCCCAGGTCCAGACCTTCACGCTGGGTATGGTAAAGATCGAACTGCAGGCCGACTGCATCGTGCCCCACGGTGTTGATAATGTCGGCGACTTGATCCGGCCGGTAGTAAAAATAGCCCGGCAAGTCAGTGCGGTTCAGCGCCTCCAGCGTCAGTGTCACGCCTGCTTGTTGCGCCCGCTTGGCAGCTTTGCGCAGGTTGCTGATCAACGTGGCGCGGCAGGCGCTAGGCACGGCACCGGCAGGCGGCACGCCCGCCATGACGTGAATCATCCGGCATTCAGTGGCCTCGCACACCTGCAGGGCGCGCTGCAATGCATGGCTGAAATCGTCTTCCCGGCCTGGCAAGCAAGCCAGCCCCTTTTCACCCGCCGAGCCCACCGGCGTGTTGACCAGCACCAGTTCCAGGCGATGGTCGCGCAGCATCGTGGCCAACTCACGGGGGGCGAGGTCGTAGGGAAACAATATTTCCGCACCGGCAAAGCCGTCGCGCGCCGCCGCAGCCATGCGTTGCGCCAACGGCAGCCCCGGGTACAGCAGCGAAAGATTGGCAGCCAGTTTCATCGTGGTTTCTCGTGAGAGGCGGGGCGTTCGGGCCAGGCAACCCGCACGATGTCGGACAGGTCGGCGTTGCCCAGGCCTTGCGCGGCGGCCGCCCGATAGCTAGCCAGCACGCCGTTCAGGCCCGCCAATTCGGTGTCGGTGACGCGCGCCAAGGCTGCCACGTTTTCGACGTCTTTCAGCATGGTGGCCACCGAGCCCAGCGGCTGGTCGATAGGGCCGGTCATGCGCGGTACGAAAGTCTGCAACAGGGTGGAGTCGGCCCAGCCGCCTGCCAACGCGGTATTTAACGCAGCCGCGTCGATGCCGCTGCGCTGGGCCAGCGCGACCGCCTCGGCGACCGCGTTCACAGTGCTGGCGACGATAGTCTGGTTGCACAGTTTGGTGACTTGGCCCGCCCCCACCGCACCCATGCGCGTGATACGGCCGGCGTAGGCACGCATGTATCGCGACGCCGTGTCGATGGTGTCGGCCGGCCCGCCTGCCATGATGGACAGGGTGCCGGCCTCGGCGCCAGCCACGCCCCCTGAAACCGGTGCATCCACCCAGACGCGGCTACTGATTTGCCGCAGTTCCGCGGCATAGCGGCGTGCGGCATCCGGAGCGATGCTGGAATGATCCACCAGCCAAGCACCGCCGGCGTGATGTACGCCTTGTGCACCAAATACCGTGTCGTACACGGCACGTTCGTCGGTCAGGCACAGGAACACGCCGTCGCAGCCATGCGCCGCTTCGGCCGGTGTTGCCGCCAGTTCGGCGCCGTCGGCCACCAGGGCCTGGGCCTTTGCGGGGCTGCGGTTCCATACCCGTACGCGATGTCCCGCCGCAAGCAGGCGGCGCACCATGGGCGCACCCATCAGTCCGATACCGCAAAAAGCCAGGGTGATGCTCATTCTGTCTCCGGAGTTTCATAAGGCCATTGCACATTGCCGGAATGGGTTACCGCGCCTTCGTGCGCCGGCCGTACCAGCAAGGCATACTTCTCGAGCGCGCCGGCTAATTGCGGCCGTACGGGCGGCATGTAGTCGGCACGTCGGGCTGCCAGTTCGGTATCGCTCAGATCCACATTCAGCGTGTTGGCCCGGGCATCGATATGAATCATGTCGCCATCGCGTATCAGTCCTATGGGTCCGCCTGACGCAGCTTCGGGCCCGGCATAGCCGATGCACAGACCGCGCGTGGCGCCCGAAAAACGGCCATCGGTCAGCAGCGCCACTTTTTCGCCCATACCTTGCCCATATAACGCCGCCGTTACGCTAAGCATTTCCCGCATGCCCGGCCCGCCCTTGGGGCCTTCGTTGCGTATGACCAGCACTTCGCCCTGCCGATAGGTGCGCTGCGACACCGCGCGCATGCAGTCTTCTTCATTCTCGAACACCCGCGCCGGGCCGGAAAATTGCAGCGACTTCAGGCCGGCAATTTTCAGCAGCGCCCCTTGGGGGCTGAGATTACCCTTGAGCACCGCAACACCTCCCGAAGGATGAATGGCTTGTGTGCAGGGCCGCACAACCTGGCCGTCCGGTTCCGGGGCATCGGCCAGCGCCTGTTCCAGGCTGCGGCCGTCCAGGGTAAGCACATTGCCATCCAGGTAGCCGCTCGCCAGCAATGCCTTTAGCACGGCCGGCACGCCGCCGACTTCGTGCAGATCGCGGGCCAGAAAGCGCCCGCCGGGCTGCAGGTCGGCAATCAAGGGCGTGCGGCGGAATACGTCGGCCACGTCGTCCAGCGTGTAGCGTATGCCGGCTTCGTGCGCGATAGCGGGAATATGCAGCGCGGCGTTGGTGGACCCGCCCGTTGCGGCGACGGCGGCACAGGCGTTGTCAAGGCTGGCGCGGGTGACGAGGTCACGCGGCAGTGGGCCGCCATCGGCCAGTATGCGCATGACCCGCTGACCCGCCTGCTGAGCAATGGCCAGGCGTTCGCTGTAAACCGCCGGCATCATCGCGGAACCCAGCGGCGACAGGCCTAAAGCTTCGCCCACCATGGCCATCGTGTTGGCGGTGAACTGGCCCGGACACGAACCCGCGGACGGCGTGCACGTGCGTTCCATGGCTTTCAGTTCGACGGCCGTCATCGTGCCGTGCTGGACGCGACCCACGGCTTCAATGGTATCTAGGATGGTGGCCTGGCCGCCCAGGGCATGGCCCGGCAGCGTGGCGCCGCCATACAGAAACACGCCCGGCACATTCAGCCGCACCATGGCCATCATCATGGCCGGCAAGGTTTTGTCGCAGCCGGCGAACGCAACCAACCCGTCATAGGCGTGGCCGCGCACGACCAGTTCGACGCTGTCGGCAATGGTTTCGCGCGACAGCAAGCTCATGCGCATGCCAGCATGATTCATCGAGGTACCGTCCGATACCGAGATGGTCGAGAAACTCACCGGCACGCCGCCGCCGGCGGCTACTCCCAGGCGAGCCCGGTCGGCCTGGGGCGCCAGGCCCATCGAACAGGGGGTGTTCTCGCCCTGGGTGCTGACGATGCCGACTACCGATTTTTTCAGGGCGTCATCGTCGAAACCAGTGGCGCGCAAGAAAGCGCGATGCGGTGCCCGGGTCAAGCCATCGGTGACCATGCGGGAACGATGTTTGTGCAAAGACATGTCAGATCCTGTTAAAGCGTGGGCAGGCGTCAGGCGCCGGCCAGCATGCTGCGGTGTGCCGTCAATTTATCGAAAGCCCAGCAGATATCGCGTTCCATCGCTGCCCTGGCTTTGTTGGCGTCGCGTTGGGCAATCGCTCGCACGATGGCGGCATGGAATTCGGCGCTTGGCCGTTCATCAGAATGCATCAGTTCACGGGTGGCGCGCAGATAGGGGCCCGATTGCAGCCAAAGGCTTTCAATGGTGGCCATCATCGAGTCCGAACGCGCCGCACGGTAAATCGTGAAATGAAAAAGCTGGTTGTTTTCCAGACCGTCGGCCACCGAGCTGCGGTCGGTCAGTGACTGGCCGATATGCGCCGCTAGGTCGCGCAGCGCTTGAAGTTCCTCGCTGGTGATGTGTTCAACCGCCCAGGCCGTGACCGAGCCTTCGATCAGCAAGCGGGCGCGTCGGATGTCTTCCAGTCGGGTGCGCGAAATAACCGGCACGCGCATGGAACGGCTTTTCATGGGTTCCAGGGCGCGCTGCGCGGCCAGCCGGCGCAAGGCCTCGCGTACCGGCATGGCACTGGTGCCAAACGCGTCGGCCAACTCCTGTATGCCCAGCACCTCGCCGGCGGCATAGTCGCCGCGCATCAGGTGGTCGCGCAACCGGCGATACACCGCTTCGTTGACCGACGTGTGAACCAGGGGTGCCAGGTCAGGGTGAGTAGACATTCAGATCTTTGATCAAAAATCAAAGATGCGAATTTGCCCAAAAAATCCCGGCTCGCCTATCCAGGTTTCCCCTTATCGGTGGACCGGGGTAATCGTATCGAAACGGACGTGCCTCGGGGTTAGCACGTGAGCGTGCCAGTGAGCAGCGATAACTGCTGTCGGTGTTGATTTGCACGCAAATCTGACCCACTGGCCGCATGGCAATTTGCCACCAATCGTCGATCTCTTATTGAAACAAAATATTGTTACCACCACTTTCCCGACGGTCCTGCACGCTCCCTCGTTGACAGATGAGGATCAGTTCGCGCGCACCATCCGATTTTGTCCTATCCAGCTCAGCGGTTCGTTTATTTTTTTCTTGTGGTTACATATAGAATTATATATGTCCATTTGAAAACAAATTTAGGGAATGCGCCTGCCGCGGTTCCTTTAGTATGCCAGGTCGCTAACGCTTCATGACTACACAGTTCAGAATGGTGTATCGCTCATCCACGCGGGGTGAGATGCCCTCGATTGCAGACCTATCAAACATGCTGAATACGGACCGAATGATCCGGGTTTCGGTCGGTGCCGAGCCCTCCGGATTTCTGTTCGACACCATGCAAGGCACGGACGGCCTGTCTACCTTGTCCGAATACCGGGTGCGCCTGCTGCACCGTTCGATGCAGGTCGACGTCGGAAGCCTGCTGGGGCAACCCCTTACCCTGACGATAGAAGCCACGGCCACGCCTAGGTATCTCGGCGGCGTGATCGCCAGCTTTGCACTGCTGGGCCAGGCCGACGACACGGATCGCTATTTCGCCTACGAGGCCGTGGCGGTACCCTGGCTGTGGCTAGCCACGCACAAGCGGGAATTCCGCATCTATCAGAACCAGACCGTGCCGGACACTATCAAGCAGGTGCTGGCGCCTTACGGTTACGCGTTCGAATTCGAGCTGGCCGAAAACTACGAGCCGCGCGTCTATTGCGTGCAGTACGACGAAAGCGATTTCCAGTTCGTCAGCCGGCTGCTGGAAGCCGAAGGCATCCATTACTACTTTCGACACGCCCAGGACAAGCACACCCTGGTGATGAGCGACGAGGTGCAGAGCCACAAGACCGTGGCTGGCTATGAACAGGTCCGGTATTTCCCCGAAGACAAGCTGACGCTGCCGCAACAGGACTACATGACCCGGATGGCGGTGTATGAGGGCCTGCGGCCCGGCCGGTACACGACCAACGACTACAACTTCGTCACACCCAATGCCGACCTGAAGGCCCGCCAGCAAATCCAGCTACCCCATGAGCACAGCCAGGCCGAGGTATACGACTGGCCCGGTAACTACGGCGACACGCCACTGGGCGAGCGCTACGCACGCCAGCGCATGGAGGAACAACATCACGTACGCAACACCCGTACATTGCGCAGCACGGCCCGGGGCGTGGCCACCGGATCGCTGTTCAATCTGACCGGCTGCCCGCGCACGGAAGAGAACCGCGAGTATCTAGTGCTGGCCACGCGCTACGACCTGAAGGAAAACAACTACAGCTCCGTGGGCAACGATGCCTCGCAGGGCCACAGGTGCCTGTTCAACCTGACGGTGCAGGATACGAAGCTGCCGTTCCGGCCGCCCCGCATCACCGAAAAGCCGCGTTCCAGGGGCCCGCAAACCGCGGTGGTAGTGGGGCCGCAGGGCAAGGAGATCTGGACCGACGAGTACGGCCGGGTCAAGGTGCATTTCCACTGGGACCGCTACGACAAGCGCGACGAGAACAGCTCCTGCTGGATCCGTGTATCCACCAGTTGGGCCAGCGGCAATTTCGGCGCGATCCAGGTGCCACGTATTGGCGACGAGGTAATCGTGGATTTTCTTAACGGAGATCCGGATTACCCGATCATCACGGGACGGGTGTACAACGCGGCGAAGATGCCGCCCTGGAAGCTGCCTGACAACGAAACTCAGATGGGCATCTATACGCGCTCTAGCCCTGGCGGCAACTATCACACGGCCAATGCCCTGAGATTCGAGGACAAGACCGGCCAGGAAGAAATCTACGTTCTAGCTCAGAAGGACCGCAACGAGAAGACCAAGAACAACCATACCGAGCGGATCGACAATAACTGGGTGCAGTCCGTGGGGAACCACAAGGCCATCGAGGTCGATGGCAATCACAGTGAGTCGGTGCACGGCAACATGATGCTGCACGTGGGTCCCAGCGGCGTGGGACGCGTGTTGTCCGATTCGTTCCGCAAGTTGGTGGCGGGTATTGCTGACGTGGCCAAGGCGTTGCCGATCCCAGGCATCAACCAGCTGGGGCGCGGCGTTTATTCCCTGTTCGCGGACCAGGCCATCAACGAGGCCACCGCCGGCGTCAAGACCCAGTTCGTGGGCCTGACCAAGACCGTGACAGTGGGCGGCACGATCGTCGAAAGCGCCGGTCATTCGATACAGCTGACGTCGGGTTCCCACATCTCGGTGGACGCTGCGAACACGGTTTCCATGACCTCGAATGGCGAGTTCCATGTTCAGGTCGGAAAATCGGAGCTGCGCTTGACTGCCGATGGGTTCATTCGTTTGAGCGGAGACACGCTCTTTCTGAATTTCGAGAACGGCATCGAAATGCAAGCCACGAACGAGATTGCGCTTTCTTCCAAGAAAATCAATCTGAATTGATCGCCCTCATATCAGGATTCACTCAATCGCATCAGGCACATCAATCATCATGATTCACAACAAGCGACAGTTTTTTATCTCGGGCGTGACATTGTTGCTCGTGATCGCCGGTGTATTAATTGCATCGCATTTTTTTGGTGAGAAAGGCCAACCGCCACTGGCCTCGACACAAGGACAACTTTCTTGTGGCAGCGAGCAGTATGCCGAATACAACAAGAACATGGTGCTGGCCGGAGAAATGACTATCGGCAGGCAGCCGCCGTCGGGTACACGCCAGCAGCAGCAAGCCATGGTCGACGCTTTCGGGGCACTCACCCTGCCAACGGACAAGACCATCATTTCCGCTGGTCACCTGAAAACGGGGAAGGTGTATACAAAGGTATGTCAAAACGAAAAATGCACCATGAACGAGATGGCGGAGCCCGAGCAGGCCTGCTTGACCGAGAATTGGAGTGGTTGTCGATATCTGGCAATGCAATTCAGAGAAAAACAGTACTGCTTCCTGACGCCCTCGGATCAGTGACATGAGCGACACAGAATTTCCATTTGGCAATGACCTGATGAAACCCGACGATTGGGTGGGCACCATGGGCGCGAAATCCACGCGTTGGCTCATTTCCTATGAGGGCAGCCTGGCCGTCGTATGCGGCTACCACAGCTTCATTTTTCTTGGCCTGGACAGCATGGCCATCAGCGTGGTGAACATCCTGAACTGCGGCTTCACCCTGAGCGTCCCCGTCGGCAAGTTACTCAAAGCCGGAACCAGCTCCGTCAGGGAGGCCTTGGCTTTCGAGAAAGCCAACGATCTCGTCGGGAACGCCAAGAAAGTCGACGATGCCATCAACATGGAGCGGGAACAAAGCGAAGCCAACAGCGGCATAGCGCTGTACGAGCGCATGCAGAAGGGGATCCCTCAATTGATCTACGCGAGCAAGCCCTTTTCGTTCAACGACCTCGCGGGCATGCTAGGCGGCATCGCCGGCGCCGAGATCGAGGCTGGCGGTGCCGCGGCCATATACCGAATCGAAGGCTACGACGGTATAACGGGAGGTTTGACGAGCGATTTTTTCTTCCGGGCCACGATCGCCAACGCTGGGACCGGATTAGTATCAGGTGGCGTGGGAATATCCGCGGGCATCTGGAGCGTCGAAGGCCCCCGCAATCTCTATTGGGAGCTGGCAGCGCGCGCACGCGCGCGCTGTGTCGTGGAAAACAGCGCACCGAGCTACGACCAGCCCTATCGGCAGATTCGCAACCTTCATCCGTATCTGCAGGGCCTGCCTCCGGCAGGCTGCTCAATCGCAGAAACCAACTTCAATCCTGCCCGGCTCATGCAGCAACGGATCCCGTAACCCAATGAATACGCAAAGCGCAATCGAATCCAGCAAGCCGGCATTGGCTGGCGCCATACTGTCCAAAGGTGGCCAGAGCTTGCCGGATCTGTGGCGCATTCAACACTCGAACGCCAACGTGTTCCTCCGCTTTGTCAAAACGGGGCAGCCTCAACGAGCGGCAAGCATCTCGGCGATGATTGGCGAAGGAGAGCGCGCCATCCGTCGGGAATTGCAATCCATTCCCGCAGCTTCCTGGTTAAGCCTGTGCGCGGCGGCCGGCTGGACGCATGTCGGTGCAGCATCGCTGTCCTGGTGCGACGGTGCCAGCGAGGCACAGGTATGGCAGGCGTGGACCGAGGCCACGCCATCGGTGGCGTCCCCCGGGGATGCCTTCTTTATCGCAGCCGGGTCGATGAACCCCGCGTTCCTGTTCGAAGACCAGACCCTGTCGTCTTTCGTGCCCCATCTGTTGGCGGACAAGATGAAGGTGTGTGTATCGCTGGCAGCACGTTGCGAGCAGGTGTCGTTGGATTGCTCGCCGGCGGCGCTGCATGCCCTGCCCAAGGACTTTCAGCAGTTCCTGTCCCATCGAGAAATCAAGCTCGCCCAGACGGACGCCAGGCGCTGAACGCCGCGCCTATCCGTATGACCCACCCTGTTTCGGGATATAGACACGACCATGCCAGCCGCAGCCAGACTCAACGATCAGGCCTCTGACCATGACGGTGCGCCGCCGACACCGTGTACCGGTGCCTCGGCCGATGTCAGCATCGACGGCCGCGCCGCCGTACGTGAAGGAGACCCCTTCGCGTCGCACGCCCGCCCGGACGAGTCCGACCATACGCGCAGCCTGGCGGCAGGCTCGAGCTCGGTGTTCATCAACGGCAAGCCTGCCGGCAGGATAGGCGATCCGATTTCATGCGGCGGCGAGATCGCGGAAGGCTCAGAGACCGTATTCATCGGCGGCTGAGCACGGCTTGTACCCACATCAAGAAATCGACAGGATCCAGCGCAGGCGTCTCGCGGTCTTGCTGCCGTAACCTCGCATGCGCCCGCCGAATCACACGTTCGCCCCACGAGTCTGGCGCAGTGTCCTCCAGCGCGCGAAAGAAAACCTCCTGAGAAGCTCGAGCAGACAGGCCCTACACCGCAATGGCCTGGGCCAGCTTCTGGATGGACAACGGCGCGCAGCCCTCGGCATCATTACTGACCGTCACGTAGGCCGGCTGGCCCGCGCCCGTGATCCCGCGGATCGTACGCGCCAGCACCATGCGGGTAGGGAGATCCTCGCTAAGAATGGCATTGAACGGATCGTGCTTTTTCTGCGCGTCGGCATAACCATACGCGCCGAAAATGCGGTTCAGGTTCCACCGGCAGACCAGCGGCCCCGGCCATAGCGCGCGCAGCATCGGCAGTTGCTCTTCGATCGGCGGCATCTTGCCATGCAGACCCAGGCAGAAAGTGGCCCCATGCGCCTTGAGCGTATCAACTAGCGCCTGCCCCAGCAGTTCTGGGTCCCGCACTTCCACCGCAACGATCACAGCGCCATGCTCGGACAAAGTCTCCCGGACAGTCGCCAGCATGCAGCCCAGCTTCTCAAACAGCGTTGCGGAGTGACTCAGCCACCCCCAAGGCAGAGGACTCAGCTGAAACACCAGAACGCCGAGCTTGACGCCCAGACCTTCGAGCGCCGGCCGCACGAATTCCTGGATGGCCAGCGACGGATCGAGGAAAACCGGGTTGACCTCGCGCGTCCTGCCTTCTTCGCCACGCACCTGGGCGTCGGTAATGCTGGCCGGACATTTGACGACGAAACGGAAGTCGTCATCGACCTGCCCCGCATAAGCGGCATACTGGCTCGCCGTCAACGGGCGCCAGAACGTGCGGTCCACACAAACCGTGCGCAAAAGCGGATGCTGGTGGTAGGCGCCAAGACCATGCTTGGACAGCGTGCTCGAATCGTATTCGTCATCCCAGACCAGCCCTTCCCAGCCCGGGTATGACCAGGTAGAGACGCCAAAGCGCAACTGCGCCGGAAGCTGCCGCGCGAGCGCGCTCCACTCCTGCGCCGCAGGAGCGGGAAGCACCTTGGCCATGTCCCGGAGGGTGGAAACCTCCGGATTCGCACGAGAGGCCGCAGAGTTCGAGGAGTTGCTCGAAGGCTGGAGAAGCGCATCGCCGAAAAGATCGTCTTGCATACTTGTGACTGGCACGGAGGTAGGCTAAAAGCGGTTGGGCCGAGCTTACCGCATGCTCAGGAAAATGCTGGCTCGAGGCGATCACCGAATAATCAGGCGAACGACTGCTCCGACCCGTTGCCGTCATCGGGTTCGGCTTGAAGGAATTGCCAGGCGCGATGCTACTTGTCATATGGATTGGCTGTGCGAGGTGCATTGGGCAGTTGCTCGTCAAGTGACTGCCGATACCGGATGCAGCCACGCATGAATTGAGGCCACTCGGGCACGACTGGTTGCGGATCGGTTCGCTCCGGCAACAATGCCCAGAGGTCTGGGTGATGCCAACATAATTCGTGGCCACTGCTGTCACGGTGGCTGCGAATGCCTTGACGCAGCTTGATGATTTCAGCCACCAACTGCTCGCGCGACATTCCTTGAAGATCACTGTCCATGGTTTTTCCTCGACGTGGTCGTAACCCGGATCGTATCTAACCTTGTTTTGGACTACCTGCGTAGCATACGGCATGCTGCTGGTGGATGTCCGGCTTGGCGAATTCCTCGGCGCGATCATGGTCGTGTTCCTCGGCACCGCGATGGCCGGCGTACCGACTGTGGCGGAAGCCGGCTTCCCGGGCTATGAGGCCATGACCTGGATTGCGTTGTTTGCACCGAAAGGCATGAATTCCGAGAACCTGAACAAGCTCAGCGAAAGAGTCAATTCGATACTCGCCGAAGATTCGTTCAAGAAGAGCGTGGCCGCAAAGGGTTTGGAGGCGGTGGGATCGCCCCCCAAGGCGTTGCAACATTTCCTGGAGGCGGAGTCCCGGAAGTGGCGGGCCGTCATCCAGCTTGCGAACATCAAGCTCGACTGATCCGTTCGATCGCTGCGTAGACTCACTCAGTACCAGCAGAATTCGCCCGCAGCCAAGGCACCCGGAGCCCCGAGGCTGATGGGGGGGTGCCGCAGCCGCGCGAGCCAGCGCTCGTCAGTACAGTGCCGGCGTGGTGGATCCGCGCATTGTCCGTTGTCGGACTAGGCGAGATGATTAAAGGGGGGTTGGATAGTAATCAAACGCCTCAACGTAAAGCATCATATATGAACATTTATACTTGAATTTCGTTCATATTTGCTATTTCGGGGGACATCGTGGCGACTGACGACACTGAGCAACGTAAAATGTCAGGCCTCCAGCCTCCACATGCTTGCCTTATGAACCTTGAACGACTGCGTCGCGAATTTCCCGACTTCGACATAACAACCCTGCCGACCATACCCGAAGGGTATTTCGACGCGTCGAGCTACATCGATGCAGCGCCTTCATTCGAGAACACGGAGCGCGGTTTGAAAGTGTATGTCGACTACGCCAACTATGCCGACCGCGAATCCGGCAGGAGCCAACGCTTCTGCGTTTCGCGCTACGACGAGGAAGCTGGCGACTTCGAGGACGTCGCCCTGTCGACTAACGATTGGGCCGAAGTCACTCGCTTTCTGAGCGCCTGAACGCCCTCGCCAGGGGCGATCGATTTCCGCTCTGATCGTCGAATGATCGACCCCGCGCGCTCTTGCGCTCCCGTGGTCTTTCTTGATTTCGACGGCATCCTGCACTCCTTCAGAGAGAAGGCGGTTGACGAGTACTTTCGACTGCTGCCGAAGATCCCCGCGAGTCGCATGACGAATTTGATCTGTTGACCAACCGGCTTTCATCGCCGCGAGCCCAAAGACCGCTTTGTTACTTTCGAACTGGTATCGACAGTTCTCCCCTATATGGATCGCGTAGCGCTGGTGCGTCAGGCAAGATCAGGAAAGGCTGCCCCCAATCTGGTCGACAGAAGCCTATAGACTGGACGATAGGCCGCCATCGATTCGCAGATTCACGCCGGTAATGTATCCGGCAAGTGGACTGGCGAGGAAGGCGATAGCGTCCGCAACTTCGTCTACTCGCCCAACCCGGCCAACAGGAACCTGAGCAAACATCGGCAGGACTGCACGCTCTATAACCTGCCATGGCGCGTCCTTATCCGCCACGCCGCGCTCGGCAGCGACTTGACGGAATCGGCTATCAAGGGCGGAACTGTGTATCGTGCCAGGAGAGACAGCGTTGACCGTGACCCCGTTTGCCGCCACCGCCTTTGCCATCGACGCGGTCATGGCGTTTATCGCGGCCTTGCACGCCGAATAGTCGGGTGCAGTCGGCGGTGGCATCGTCGCAGCCAGGCTCGAAATGTTGATCACGCGTCCCCATCCGGCTTGCTGCATGCCGGGCAGCAGCAGCTTCGTGACACGAAGGGCAGCCAGGACATTGCGATCATAGGCGCACGCCCATGAGGCCGGCTGTGTGTTTGCCCAGCTCTCTTTTGAGCCACCCGACCCGCCGGCGTTGTTGATCAGAATATCGATAGGGCCTGCGAGCTTTACCGCATCCTCGCCCAATCGCTGCACATCATCGTCGTGCGTTAGATCGCCAACCACCACATAGGCGTGGCCGCCCTGCGCGGTGATGTCATTGGCTACTTTCTCTGCCTGAGCTTTATCGCGGCCGTGAACGATGACGATTGCCCTCTCCAGCGCAAGTTTCCTGGCAATGGCTTCGCCAATGCCTTTGCTGCTCCCGGTGATCAGCGCCTTCTTCCCATACAATTGCAAGTCCATCGCACGTAACCCATTTTTCAAGTTGCAGAGATCTTTCAGAGTAGGGAGAGATGATGGACGAAACAAGTACGCACCTTTATGTACCCACCCCGTTGGAGGCACGGGAAGTCTGTCTCGGACCCGACGGATCTGTTGCGCACGTGACCAGGGTGATACGGATGATCCACGGTCGGTGGAAGCTGCCAATCCTCTTCAGGCTCTACGCCGACCCCTCGATGCGAACCTTGCAGTTGAAGCGAGACTTGCCAGGCATCTCGCAAAAAATGCTGACCCAACATCTTCGCGAGCTAGCGGACGATGGCCTGGTCGACAGAGTCGACTTCTGTGAGAAACCTCTGCGGGTCCAATATCAATTGTCAGAAATGGGCAGGCAACTACTGCCCGTCCTGATAGCGGCGCGTAGATTCTCGACTCGTCACCCTGCTTAACGAGCGGTTGGGGTATGGGATGGATGCTGTCACGGCGGTCGCGCGCCGGCTTAAGGCTTTGCCGGGCATATACTCTGCCTGTTTCCTGCTGCCAAGAATAAACCGAGCGAATGTGGAACAATAGCCAGCTTAACCAAACTAGAGAGATTTCCATGGGCAACAAAATCGTTACTGAAGCCGACCGCAAGCGCACTCCCCCTCCCGCCGCTCCCAAGGGCGTGACCTTTACGACACAAGGCCGCGGCCAACGTGTGAGCCTGGAGCGTGGCTCGCATACCCACCACAAGAAAAATGCCGGCAAGCGCGCGCACTCGGGTTAAGTTCCGGGGGCAGTTCGCCACCAGCATCCTTCAGCCCGCCTAGTGGCGGCGCTGACCCTGCTCCTGGGTCTTCGCGCGTGTAAGATCGGCGGCGTCCAGCCTCTCCTACGCCCCTCATACCGGGGCCGCCACGCCTTGAAGTCGACTCCTGGAATCTCAGGAATCTCAACAGATATCGTTATTTTTCGCTATTATGGACAAATTAGAATTATATAGTCCATAATAGCGAACATGCCACGCAAACCACCTATCGTCTTCCCACAAGAGCAGCGTCTCCTTTCCTCACTGGGAGAGCGGCTGCGTCTTGCCCGCAAGCGACGCAAGCTAAGCAATGCCGTCGTAGCGCAACGAGCAGGAATTTCAAGGACCACCTTGTACAAGGTTGAGGCGGGTGATCCTGGGGCTACGCTGGGGTCCTATGTTCGAGTTCTGGCCGTGCTTGGCCTTGAGGGCGACCTCAATCAGCTTGGGGCCGACGACAAAGTTGGTCGGAAACTGCAGGACCTGGAGCTTGAACCAACTCCCAAGCGCCGCACGGCCACCCGTGCCAAAGCGATCCAGCCCTCGTCCTCAAACAGCGAGGAATCGACATGAGCACGCAGGACAACACCCTGGAAGTCTGGTTGAATGATGACCTCGGCCCTGCACGCCAAGTCGGCACACTCGCCCATGACCGCGGCCAAATCCGCTTCCATTACGAACGTGATTGGCTACAAGACCCTCGCGCCTTCGCGCTGGACCCCGATCTCTCTCTCGACGAACACCCCTTCTTTCCCAAGCCTGAGCTAGGCAACTTCGGCATCTTCCTGGATTCGTCACCAGACCGCTGGGGACAAACACTGATGAAGCGGCGCGAGGCCCTACAGGCAAAGGACGAGCAACGCTCTCCCCGTACGCTGTACGCCTGGGACTTCCTGATCGGCGTGCAAGACCTCACTCGCCAAGGCGCGCTGCGCTTTCGCTGGCCAGGTACGGAAGCGTTTCTTGGCGACGAGAAAATGGCAGCTCCGCCGGTGACGACGCTACGAGAGTTGGAAGCCGTGGCCTACCAACTCAGCAACCGGCGTATCGACGATCTAGATGCGCTACGAAAATGGCTCGCCGTGCTCGTCGCACCTGGCGCGTCTCTGGGCGGAGCAAGACCAAAGGCCAACTTTACCGAAGCCGATGGTTCACTCTGGATCGGCAAGTTCCCCGCCAGGGATGACGATCGGGACGTCGGAGCTTGGGAGTATGTCGTTCACCAACTCGCGCAAAAAGCGGGGATAGACGTACCGCCTGCGAAGCTCATCAAGCTAAACAACGACTTCCATACCTTCTGCGTCCAAAGGTTCGATCGCGCCAACAGTTCGCGACGCTTCTATGCCTCGGCGATGACATTGCTTCGCAAGACTCAAAGTGAAGGTACGAGCTATCTGGAATTGGCGCAGTTCATTCGAGCTCAGGGGGATGCCGAGCATGCGGATGCAGACTTGGAGCAACTATTCCGGCGCGTGACGTTCAACGTCGCGGTTGGCAACCGCGACGACCACCTTCGCAATCACGGATTCGTGCTTGGCAAGACAGGATGGAGGCTTGCACCCGCATTTGACGTCAATCCGAACATCGACAAGGCAGAACATGTCTTGAATATCGACGACGTCGACAATCGACCTAGCCTAGAGACTGTTCTCAGCACGGCCGCTTTTTACGGCCTGGACGATGTGCAAGCTCGGCAAATAGTGGATGAGGTAGTCATGGTTGTCGATCATTGGCAGGACGCTGCTCGCCGGATGCACATTAGCGGTGCGGATATTGATTTGACTGCAGGGGCGTTCTCGGCCAATAAAGCATAAAGGATAAGGCACACACCTACGGATGCCGCCTCTGGTCGATAACAGACGCTCATATAAGCCTTCCCCGTTACTTGGCATTTCAAATATGTCCGTCAGTCAGCGCGACCGTCACACTCTAAATCCCAAATTAGACGGAATAGCAGCCATGGCCGCCTCGGCGCCAAATTGCGGACAGCAACAATGCATGCCAGCCCACCGCATTGATGGCCCGAAAAAAGTACCTGATTGGGGGTGCTAAAGGCAGATTTTCCCGATCCCAGCGTTATTAGGAAAAAAACATCACTGACATTCAATCACTTGGATTTTGCTCCCAAAGTGACGAGATAAGTGCGAGCCTTGAATTGGAGCGGGTGATGGGAATCGAACCCACGCTTGAGGCTTGGGAAGCCGCCGTTCTACCATTGAACTACACCCGCTTCGGTGTCGTGCCGCGCCTGTAGGCGCGNCAGAGGGTGTGGATTATAGCGCGGGTTTTGCCGCGTGTTTAATTGCCCTTGATTCCGGCGGCTTTGACCACTTTGCCCCAGCGGTCGTATTCCTCTTGGGTGTATTCCGCCAGTTTGGCGGGGCCCATGAATTCCGCTTCGGCGCCCTGCTCTGCCGCTTTTTTACGGAAATCCTCGGTCTTCATGATGCCTTCAATAGTGCCGGCCAATTTATCGATGACAGCCTGGGGCGTACCGGCCGGCGCATACATCGCAAACCACGACGACACCAGCAGATCCGGGTAACCGGCCTCGGCCGCCGTCGGTACGTCAGGCAGTGATTCCAGGCGCTTCGGGCCCGTGACGGCCAGCGCGCGCAACTTGCCTGCCTTGATATGCCCCAGCAACGGCGGCGGCGTCGTGACGGTCATATCCACCGCGCCACCCAGCAGATCATTCAAAGCCGGGCCCGTGCCCTTGTACGGAATATGCGCGATCTTGATATCCGCCATCTGCTTCAACAACTCGGTCGCGACGTGCTGCAGCGCGCCGTTGCCGGACGAGGCATAGTTGAGCTTGTCTGGGTTGGCCTTGGCATACTCGACCAACTCTTTCAAGGTCTTCACCGGCAGGCTGGGACGGACCACGATGACTTGCGGGGCGGACAAGATATTGGCGATAGGCGCAAAATCTTTGATGGGATCCCAGCTCACGGGTTGGACGTGCGGGGAAATGGCGTTGTAGCCGGAATACTGCAACAGCAACGTATAGCCATCGGGTTTCGCGCTGGCGACGGCCTGCGAGGCGATGCTGCCGGACGCGCCGGGCTTGTTTTCTACGACAACGCTTTGGCCCAGGGCTTCGCCCAGGGGTTGCGCGATTAGGCGAGCGGACAGATCTGTCGTGCCGCCAGGCGCCGCCGGCACCAGTAAAGTAATCGGGCGATCGGGATAGTCGGCCAACGCAATAGCGGGACTGGCGACGACGGCGAACGTCGCGGCGGCTAGCGCGGCGCGCAAGGGGCTGGATAGAAAAGAAACCTTCATGGACATAGTCTCCTGGTCATTTGTTATGAGTGGTGCCGTTCGACCGCCTGAGGCGGTTCAAACGCTTGGATGCGACGAGGTGTCGCCTGACAAGTCAGTACGGATTGCTGATTAGGCTGGCGTTTGCGTCGGCCCGAATTTTTCTGCCAACCACGCCGGCGGCTGATGTGTCGCCAGCCTGGGGCCGGCGGCCAGCAACGGCGTGGAAAACTCGCGCTGCACGAGTTGCGGCAAACCTTGCACGATGTCCAACAGCGGTTGCAACGACACCCCCGTCCGCACGCCCATGCACTCGAACATATGCACGAGCTCTTCGGTGTTGACGTTGCCGCTGGCGCCCGGCGCAAAGGGACAGCCGCCCAACCCGCCCGCCGCCGCGTCGAACCGCGTCACGCCCGTTTGCCAGGCGGCAATGGCGTTGGCCAGGGCCATGCCACGCGTGTTGTGCAGATGAATGGTGATGGGCAAGCCGGGCAGCGCGCGGGACACGGCCTCGCAAAGGGCGGCGACTTGAGTGGGATAGGCCATGCCGGTGGTGTCGCACAGCGTGATACCGGTCGCGCCGGCCTCGACCAATTGAGTGGCCAGGCGCAGGACCTCACCCACGGGGACGTCACCATCAAAAGGGCAACCAAAGACGGTCGACAACGAGACGTTGCACGGGACGTGGGATCCCTTGGCGGCTTGCAAGATGGCGGTCAGCTCGGCCTGCGATTGATCGCGGGTCATGCGCAGGTTGGCGCGATTGTGTGTCTCGCTGCTGGACATCACCAGATTCATCTCGTCGGTGCCGACCTCCAAGGCTCGCTCCAGGCCACGGATATTGGGCACGAGCGCGGTGTAGACCACGCCGGGGCGACGACGAATGCGGCGCATGACCTCTTGCGCGTCGGCCAGCGCGGGGATGGCTTTGGGCGAGGTAAAGCTGGTGACTTCGATGCGTGCAAAACCACAATCGGATAGCGCGTCCACGAGAGCGACTTTATCGTCGGTCGCGACAAAGGTTTTTTCGATTTGCAGGCCGTCGCGCGGGCCGACTTCGTTGATTTCGATGCGAGGGGTACCCGTGTTCATGCGATGACTCCGCGAGCGCGCAATGCGGCGCGTTGATCTCCGCTCAGGCCGGCGTCGGCCAGAACGGTGTCGGTGTGTTCACCCAGAGTGGGCGCACGGTCATGAATGGCGCCGGGGTTATCGGACAGCAAGGGAAACACCGCCGGCATTTCGACGCGGATGCCGCTGGCGCCCTCGATCTCGGCGATGGCGTTGCGGGCACGATAATGCGGATCGCGCGCAATGTCGGCGATGGAATAAATCCGGCCGCTGGGCACGCCCGCCTCGAGCATGGCTTGCAAGACCTCATCAATCTCGCGTTGCGCCGTCCAGGTACCAATCGCGCCATCGATCTCATGCACGCGAGCGGCGCGACCGTCGTTGTGCGCCAAATCGGGATCACGCCCCAAATCATCACGGCCGATGCGCGCCATCAGTCGGGTATAAATCGCGTCACCGTTACCCGCAATGAGGACATAGCCGTCTTTGCAGGGATAGGCATTCGACGGCGCGATGCCCGGCAACGAGGCACCGGCCGGCTCGCGCACCGCGCCAAATGCGGCGTACTCGGGCAGCAGGCTTTCGGTCAGGTTGAACAAGCTCTCGTAAAGCGCGGCGTCGATGACTTGACCTTGCCCACCGCGCGCGTCGCGTTGATACAGCGCCAGCAACACGCCTAGCGCGCCATGCAAGCCGGCGATGGTGTCGCCCAGCGACAAGCCGGCACGGACCGGCGCGCGACCGGGCTCGCCGTTCAGATAGCGCAGGCCAGCCATGGCTTCGCCGATCGCCGCGAAGCCCGGCTCACGGGCTTTCGGGCCCGTCTGCCCATAGCCCGACACGCGCAGCATGATCAAGCGCGGGTTCAACTCATGCAGGGCTTCCCACGACAAGCCCCATTTTTCCATGGTGCCGGGGCGGAAATTTTCGATCAGGACATCGGCTTGCGAGGCCAGCATGCGGACGATTTCCTGCCCGTCTTCTTGGCGCAGGTCGACGCAAACGGATTGCTTGTTGCGGGACTGGGCTTCCCACCAGACCGAAGTGCCCTCGTGCAGCAAACGCCATTTACGTAGCGGGTCGCCCAGGCCCGGCGGCTCGATCTTGACGACCTGCGCCCCAAAATCTGCCAAGGTCTTAGCGGCGAATGGCCCTGCGATCAGTTGTCCCAACTCCAACACGCGTATGCCGGCGAGAATCTGCCCTGCCATGCCTGCTCCCCATTGTCTTGATGAATGCAATGGCGGCGAGTGTGCGCGACAACCTCTCGCGCGGGAATCGTTTTTACGAGAAATGGGGTTTCCCAAACGCGGAAGCCTCTATGGGAAAAGGCAAAACCCCAGGACCCGATAAGGGTATGTACTAACCCGACGCGTGGGCATAATGATGGGATATCGACGAACGCGGACACGCCTCTATGGATTTTCCGGCAACCGCCTATTGACTCATCTCACCACACGATGCCCTCGCACCCTTTACCCATTCTGTATTCATTCAGGCGCTGTCCCTATGCGATGCGCGCGCGGCTGGCGCTGGCCGCAAGCGGCCAACCGTGCGAATTGCGCGAGGTGGTATTGCGTGCGAAACCGGCGGAATTACTGTCGGCCTCGCCCAAGGGCACGGTGCCCGTATTAGTGTTGCCAGATCGCGTGATAGACCAGAGCCTGGACATCATGCATTGGGCGCTGGCCCAACACGATCCAGAACACTGGCTGACGCCGGACAAGAACTCGACGGTGGAGATACTCCCCCTGATCCAGCAATGCGACGGCCCGTTTAAAACCAACCTGGATCGCTATAAATACCCCGATCGCTACGAGGATGTCGATGCCATCGCACACCGGACAGCCGGGGCAGAATATTTAATGGATCTGGATCGTCGCCTGCAAAGCAACGAGTATCTATTCGGCACTCGACCTTGCCTGGCCGACATGGCCATCGCACCCTTTGTGCGCCAGTTCGCGCATGTCGATACGATGTGGTTCGAAGGCCAAGCCTGGCATGCCTTGGCATGCTGGCTAAACGCCTTTCTGGCGAGCGAGCGCTTTCAACGGATTATGGAGAAATACCCGGCCTGGCAGTCCGGCACAGAGGGGATCCGCTTCCCCTAGATCTAACTTCTCCAGCTCCAACGTCCCTAGATCCGCTTTCCCTGAATCCACGTGCGTTAGGCCCGCTCCCCGCCACTATCCTTGCGCAAATGCGCTAGCAACAATCGCGCCGCTACCGTCAGCGTATCTGCATCGCGCACCCCCAGCAGCAGCCAGCGACGCGCCCACTCATCGGTCAGCGGAATCAACCGAATCGACATCGATCGCGCATGCGGCTCCGCGGCCATTCGCGGCAGCACGCCCACGCCTCCGGTCGCCACCACCATCCGGCACATCGCATCAAAACTGCGCACCTGAATGCGCAAACGCATGGTCTGGCCCAGGCGCACACTCTCCTCATTCAGGCGCAACGCCAGCGAAGTCATCTGCGGCAAACTGACATATTCATAGTCCAGTGTCTCGGCAAACGCGACACGCGGCAGGCTCGCCAAAGGATGACGCTGTGGCGCGATCAGCACCAGTTCATCCGGCCGATAGGGCACCGTCCACAATCCCGATGCCGGCGTCCGGTCCGCAAAGACCCCGATATCCGCCCGGTTTTCCAGCACCGCCGTCACGATATCGGTGCTGTTCTGCTCCTCGAGATCAATACGCACCGCCGGGTGCTCGTCCATGAAAGACGCCAGATCCTCCGGCAAAAACTGCGTCAGCGACGACGTATTCGCCGCGATCCTCACCTGTCCCTTCACCCCTTGCGCAAAGTCGGACAAACTCCCCGCCATCTGCTCGACCTCTTGCAGGACCCGCAACACATGTGTCAGACAGGCCTGCCCGGCGTCGGTCAGCTCTACCCCCGCCGTATTGCGATACAACAACGGCGTACCCAGCGCGGCCTCTAAATCGGAAATCCGTTTACTCGCCGCCCCCACCGCCAGATGCGACAAACGCGCGCCCGCGGAAATACTGCCGGCGCGCGCAACGGCGGCAAACAAGGCAAGCGTAGTCAAATCAAAACGGGCAACATTCATTCCGCAAATGCTACCCCAATTGGTCCACCGCCCGGGCCTACTACAATTCAGCGTATGAACACGAACACCCCCGCCCCCCAGGACGCGTCCCCCCTGTCGGACGCAGCCCGTGCCGCCCTGGAGCCGGCCACGCAAGCCCCGCCCAGTCCCGGCGTCCCGCACATCCGCAGTTTTGTCCATCGTCGCGGCCATATTACCCAGGGCCAGCGCGACGCCCTGGAGCAACTGCTCGACAAATGGTCTATCCCCTATCGCCCTACGCGCCTGGATCTCGCCGCCGCCTTTGGGCGCACCGCACCCACCGTGCTTGAGATCGGCTTTGGCATGGGCGAAACCACCCAGAAAATCGCCCAGACCCGCTCGGACGACAACTTTCTCGGCGTCGAGGTCTTCAACGCGGGCGTAGGCGCCCTGTTGCGCCGTATCGAAGACGCCCAGTTGCAAAACCTGCGCATCATCCAACATGACGCCGTCGAAGTCGTCCGCGACATGATCGCCCCCGATAGCCTGGCCGGCGTGCATGTGTATTTCCCGGACCCCTGGCCTAAAAAGCGCCACCACAAACGCCGCCTGCTGCAGCCGCCGTTTGTCTCTCTGCTGGCCAGCCGCATTGCCCCGGGTGGCTACCTTCACTGCGCCACCGACTGGCAGGATTACGCCGTGCAAATGCTGGAAGTCCTGAGCGGCGAACCCCTGTTGCGCAACACCGTTGCCGACTACGCGCCGCGGCCTGATTACCGTCCGCAAACCAAATTCGAAACGCGTGGTCTGCGCCTGGGCCACGGCGTTTGGGACTTGATTTTCCAAAGGATCGCTTAACGATGTTGTATCCCGCTATCGAGCCCTACCGCCATGGCATGCTGGACACTGGCGACGGACATCAGATTTATTGGGAGCTCTGCGGCAATCCGCAGGGCAAACCCGCCGTGTTCTTGCATGGCGGCCCAGGTAGCGGATGCGCGCCCGTGCACCGCCAATTATTTGACCCCCAACGCTACAACGTGCTGCTGCTGGACCAACGCGGCTGCGGTCGCTCGGAACCGCACGCCAGCCTGGCCAACAACACCACCTGGCATCTGGTGTCGGATATGGAGCGCCTGCGGACCGACGTCATGGGCGTGGAACGCTGGCTGGTATTCGGTGGCTCGTGGGGCTCCACGCTAGCATTGGCCTATGCACAACAACATCCCGAACACGTCAGCGAAATCATCGTGCGCGGGATATTCGGACTGCGCCGGGCTGAACTGCAGTGGTTCTACCAAGAGGGGGCCTCCTGGCTGTTTCCCGATCACTGGGAAGCCTACATCGCCCCCATCCCCCTCGACGAACGCGACGACATGATCGCTGCCTACCACAAGCGATTGACGAGCTCGGACCCCGTCGAGCAATTGCGGGCCGCCAAAACCTGGAGCCGTTGGGAAGACAGCACCATCACTCTCATGCCCAGCCCCCGCCACCAGCAAAGCCATGCGGCCGACCGCGCGGCGCTGGCGTTTGCCCGCATCGAAAACCATTACTTTGTTAATGGCGGCTTTATGGAAGAAGGCCAACTGATCCGCGATGCGTACAAATTACACGGCATTCCCGGTACGATTGTCCAAGGGCGCTATGACATCTGCACCCCCGCGCGCACGGCCTGGGAACTGCACCGTGCTTGGCCGCAGGCCCAGTTTCATCTGATCCCGGACGCCGGCCATGCTTTCGACGAACCCGGCACGTTGGCCAAGCTCATCGAAGCCACCGATAGCTATGCAGCACAGTAAGGAAGCCATCATGCACATCACACTGAACGGCGACGCGCGCGAATTTCCGCTCGACACCACGGTCATCGAGGTCCTGCAAATTTTGGGCTACGCCGGCAAACGCGTGGCCGTCGAACGCAACGGTGAAATCGTGCCCAAAAGCCAGCATGACTCCACCATCCTGAAAGACGGCGATCAAATCGAAATCGTCGCCGCTGTCGGAGGCGGGTGACGTCAAAAACCGAACCCGGCGAACGTGACCATCTGTGTCAATCCCCGGGTTATTCGCCACATATTGTGAGAATTGTGAACCGTGCGATAGCCGATGACGCATACAGCGCTTATATGGCTTGCGTCAGGTCAGCCACGTAGTACTCTTGCGCCTGTGCTTGACGCTAGCTAGCGCGGGGCCTGTCATGTTGCACCCCAACAAATTCGCTCCGCCCACAGGAGTTCTACATGCTGCTGAAGTTCCTGACCGAGGATCCATCCGGTCTGCCCATCGGCTCGCGGTTGTTTCGTATTGCAGGTGTTGCGGGCCGCGCGACCGGCCATGTCGCGGGTCGCATCGGTCGCCACTCCTGGATCGCCGAGCGCGTGCGCTTTGTACGCGCCTGGCGTGCCAACCCCAAAGGCATTGGCGCCATCTGGCCCTCTAGCGCACGCTTGGCCGCCGCCATGACGCGCGACATTGGCCCGACCTCGGGCCCGTGTCTGGAACTCGGCGCCGGGACAGGCGCCTTTACCCGTGCGCTCGTCGCACGCGGCCTATCCTCCGCCCAATTGACGCTCATCGAAATGGACCCGCAATTCGCGAAGCAATTGCGGCACGATTTCCCCGAAGCGTACGTATACCAAGGCGATGCCGGCAAGCTCGCCGGCCTGCCCTTGTTCGCCGATGGGCTCGCCGGGGCGGCCGTCTGTGGCTTGCCCTTGCTGAATATGCCCGTCAAACAGCAGATCGGCATCCTACGCAGCACCTTTGCACACCTCAAGCCCGGGGGTTCAATGGTCCTATTTACCTATGGCCCCCGTTGCCCGGTGCGCCAACGCGTCCTCGATCGTCTGGGGCTGCGAGCGCGCCGCGTCGAAACCGTCTTGGCCAACATGCCTCCCGCACATGTGTGGAAGCTCACCCGACGGTCGGCTGCCGGATCCCTTCACGCCCCTGTTTGACAATATTTAGTTACACATTTTCAGTCGAGCATCAGCACATCGCTCATCGATTCGGCCCATAATCAATCTCCAGTAGGTGGCGAAATCAAGCCAAATTCTGCCATCTTCTGCCATTAAGCACTTAACGTTTCTTAACAGTCAAAAAGGAAACACTATGGGTCTGCTAAGCTTTATTAAAGATGTCGGTGAAAAACTCTTTGGCGCCAGCGAAGCCCAAGCGGCGACGGTCGACGAACTGAAGAAAGAACTGGACAAGCACGGCCTGAATGCCGAAGGCCTGGACATCCAAGTCAACGGCGACAAAGTCACCGTCTCGGGCGAAGCCGCCTCGACCGAAGACGCCGAGAAAATCGCCCTGGCGCTGGGTAACACCGTAGGTGTGGCCCAGGTCGACAACCAACTGTCCGCCAAGCAAGCCTCGCCGGACGCCAAGATGTACACCGTACAAAAGGGTGACAACCTCTGGAAAATCGCCGAAGCTCAATACGGCGCTGGCCAGGGTGCCAAGCACACTGTCATTTTCGAGGCCAACAAGCCAATGTTGAGCCATCCGGACAAGATCTACCCGGGCCAAGTTCTGCGCATCCCGCCGCTGAACTAAACACCACAGCACAAACTGGCAAGCCCCGTAGCGTTTGCCAGTTTGCACCAGAGCGGACTAATCCCCGTTCGCTTTGGTCAACTCGGCCAGACGCCTGTCTGGCCGTTTTTTTTGCTGCCGGGGACCGCGCGCCTACGGCGCAGCGTGGGGACTTTCTATTTGCTGTCTCGTCTGGCTGGCGTGCCTGGCCGGAGGCATGCCGAATATCCGACCATAGTCGCGGCTGAACTGAGATGGGCTTTCATAGCCGACCTGAAAGCCCGCACTGGCCGCGTCCATCGCATCGCTCACCATCAGCCGACGCGCTTCCTGCATTCGCAACTGCGTACGGAACTCGATGGGGCTCATGGTCGTGACCGCCTTGAAGTGAAGGTGAAACGTCGAGCGGCTCATTCCTGCGACCTCGGCCGCGTCTTCAATGCGGCACGGGCCACGAAACTGCCCCCTGATCCAGACGATCGCGCGGGCGATCTGGTTCAGACGGCTGTCTCTCTGGGCCATGTGCCGGATGACGCCACTACCGGCGCCGGTCAAGAGGCGATAGAGAATTTCGCGCAGCGTGAGCGGCGCGAGCGCATCGATGTCATGCGGAGTATCGAGCAATCCAACCAGGCGAATCGCCGCATCGAGCAAGGGCGGGGTAGTCTTGTTCAGCGTCAATCCAGCGGGGATGGCGACCGCGTCCTTCTCCGATGCCGGGTAGCGGATCGCAATATCCGAGAGCTCCGCCGAATCCAGATCAAGCTGCAGGCATAGGTAGGGATGACTCGCGCTTGCCTTGATCACCGCCCCCATCACCGGTAGCTCAACGGAGGCGACCAGGAAATGCGCCGGGTCGTAGCGATAGGTCGTCGTGCCGAGGGCGGCCCGCTTGGTGCCCTGGGCAACCAAGCAGAGCGTCGGCGCGTAGATCACCGGCATCGGCAGGGTCGGGGAAGAGGCGCGAATCAACTTCACCCCCGGAATCGGGGTCTCGTGCGTGCCATCGACGGGCGCATGCCGGCCGATGAGATCGACGAGCGTATCGAGTGTGTTCATGGCGGCCATGTTACGCGGGCAATAAAAAAACCAAAAGACAAAAACACCCGGCGTAGGACGATCGTGCAAGCAAATCGGACAAGCAGGCTACCCGCATCAGCAGGGGTTGAACGAAGATTCTGTCAATCAACCACACGACGCGATTCTGCAAATCACCACACGACGCAGATGCGCGACAGGATTGCGACCCATGACGACATCAAACTCTCTCGACCAGTACCGTTTGCTCGGACGCTCCGGCCTTCGCGTCTCACCCTTGGCACTCGGCACCATGACCTTCGGCGCCGATTGGGGTTGGGGTACCGACGACGCCGAGGCAAAGCGCATTTTCGATGCGTACGTCGATCGCGGCGGTAATTTCATCGACACCGCCGTCAACTACACCAACGGTAGCGCTGAACGAATCCTGGGTGGCCTCATCAAGGACAAGCGAGAGCGCATCGTGCTTTCCACCAAATTCACGATGGCGCGCGAACAGGGCAATCCGAACTCAGGCGGCAATCACCGCTTGAACCTCGTGCGTTCCGTCGAGACCAGTCTGCGCCAACTGGATACGGATCGGATCGACCTCCTCCATGTCCATGCGTGGGACTTCACCACGACCCCCGAAGAGGTAATGCGGGCGCTCGACGATCTGGTGCGGGCAGGAAAAATCCTGTACGTCGCGATCTGCAATACGCCGGCCTGGCGTGTCGCACAAATGCAGACGATCGCCGACCTGCGCGGCTGGTCGCCGTTCGTCGCACTGCAGATCGAGTACAGCCTGGTCGAGCGGTCCGTCGAACATGAACTGATTCCGATGGCGCAGGCGCTGGGTCTAGGCGTGTTGCCCTGGTCTCCACTCGGCGGCGGCATCCTCACCGGCAAGTACAGCCGTGCCGATCTTTCCGACGAGAATGCCGCCGACGTCTCGCCCACGCGCAAGGGCATCATCGCATCCACTGGGCACCTGAACGAACACGCGCTGACGATCGCCGACGTGGTGGGCGACATTGCCGGGGAACTCGGTGTCTCGCGCTCGCAGGTGGCGCTAGCCTGGACGCTGCGCAATCCGGCCGTCGTCTCGCCGATCGTGGGCGCACGCACGCTCGCGCAGGCCGAGGACAACTTCGGCGCCTTGGCCGTGGCCTTCACTCAAGCGCAACTCGACCGCCTCGACCAAGCCAGCGCACCGGACCCGATCTTTCCCGAACGGTTCATGGGCCGTCCCATGGCACAGCAACTGATGTTTGGCGGCGCAACCGTCATCGACCGCAAGCCATGACGGCAAACCGCGAGCGACGTTTGATGGTCGACATGTCGGTTAGCGAGCCTCTGCACTAAGGGTGCGTCACGAGACTGTTCAAGCACACATCGCCACCCAACGCGCGTCCCAGGAAGCACTCGACGCGATCACCTCCCAGTCCAACCACTGACCAATGAAAGGATCGAATACATGCCATTGCTGACCTCTCTCCGATTCCGCGCAGGCCTCGTCGCCCTCGGCGTCGTTGCCAGCTTCGCCTTGCTACCGCAGTCGACGTACGCCTCTCAAGCCACGAGCGCCGAGTCCCGCAACAAGCAGATCGTCACCGAAGCCTTCGATCGCTGGGAAAGCGGCGGGACCGGCTTCTTCGACGAGCTCCTCGCGCCCGATGTCGTCTGGACAATCAAAGGGTCCGGCCCCAGCGCGGGCACCTTTCAGGGACGCGACGTCTTCGTCGATCAAGCCGTGCGTCCATTCGTGTCTCGCCTTTCGACCCCGATACGCCCAGTAGACAAGCGCGTCTGGGCGGACGGCGACCATGTCATTGTCAACTGGGATGGCGAAGGCATGGCGCGCGATGGCGTCCCCTATCGCAACAGCTACGCATGGATACTGCGCATGCGCGACGGAAACGCAGTGGAAGTCATCGCGTTCCTCGACCTTACGCCCTATGACGATGTGCTGCGGCGCGTCCCCGCGCCCACGACCAACGGAGAACACCCGTGAATATCATTACGTGGATCTCGGTCGGCATAGTTGCCGTTCTGGCAGCGTCCGTAGCGGCTCAGCCAACGGTCGGCAACGAGGCGACACGCCCGCCGGCCAACGCATCCACGGCCACCCATCAAAAGGACAACGAAAAGGACAACGCTATGCAGCAACACACCTATGTCGGCATGTGGGTCACGGCGGATGCATACATTCGCCATGAGCTTTTGCCCAATGGCCGCTACGACGAAGCGCGAGGCAATCGTGAAAGTGATTATCAGGGTCGCTACGAGATCCGTGGCAACCAAATCAATTACTGGGACGATACCGGGTTTACCGCCGATGGCACCTTCGTCAGTCAAGACGAACTGCATCACGGCGGCATGGTGCTCTTTCGACAAAAGTAACGGCATTCACCAAAAACGTCCGTAACGATATGGGTCACCACGGTCTCGACTTACGCCTTTGTCAATGACGTGCAGCCACGGCGACCCACAGATAACGATCGCCTGGTTATCGTTCACCGCTTCGCAGACGAAAACCACATAGGCGGTTATGCCGATGCCTTGAGTACGTCGACCAGGCGCTGGGCGGCAGCGGTCGACGAGCCCGGGTTTTGGCCGGTGATCAACAGGCCGTCCTGCACAACATACGAACCCCAGTCTGGACCGCTCGAGTAAATGCCGCCCTTGGCCTTCAATTCGTCCTCCACCAGGAAAGGGACGATCTCGGTCAGACCGACGGCAGCCTCCTCGGTATTGGCGAAACCCGTCACCTTCCTGCCCTCTACCAGCGGGCGTCCCTCGGCATTCTTCACGTGACGCAGCACGCCCGGCGCGTGGCAAACCAATGCGATGGGCTTGTTGGCGGCGATGAAACGCTCAAGCAGATCGGACGAGTCCTTGCTGTCAGCGAGATCCCAAAGCGGGCCATGGCCGCCCGGATAGAAAACAGTATCGAAGTCATCCGCAGAAACGTCGGCCAGTTGCACGGTGTTCGTCAGTGCCTTGTTCGCCTCGACGTCCGCTTCGAAGCGGCGGGTCGCGTCGGTCTGGAAACCGGGCTCGTTACTTTTGGGATCGAGTGGCGGCTGGCCGCCCTTCGGCGACGCGAGCACGATCTCGTAGCCGGCCTCCTTGAACACGTAATAGGGAGCGGCGAGTTCCTCGAGCCAAAAGCCGGTCTTGCGGCCCGTGCTCCCGAGTTGATCGTGCGAAGTCAGAACCATCAGAACTTTCATGTTGTTGCTCCAGATTGAAAGGAAACAATTAGACCGGTCGTCTTTTATGACAATATAAAAAAAGCACTTCTACAGAAGTGCAGCTACATCTTCCCTTCCGGTCAGCTGGAAAGACGCAACATTTGGCGAGTGGCCGTCATGGCCGTCTCAAAAGGTTGTGGGTTGCGAACGATTTTCACCATCACGCTCGCGCCCAGCCAGAGTTGATAAAGGCTTTGAGCGGCATCCTGTGGCGTACCCTCTACGGACAGCGAACCTTCCTTCACGCCGGCCTGGATTGCGCCCGCCAAACGGTCGATGATGCCGGTGGTCCCGCGCTGAAGCGCGAGGCGCATGGCCTCGGACAGGTCGGCCACCTCCGCGCCCAGCTTCACCGCCAAGCACTTGCCTTGGCATTCATAGAACAGTTGGTTGTCCTGCCAGTACGTCCAGTAGTTCATCAGCCGCTGCGCCATGGTCAGACCCGCTGCCCCCAAGGTGGCGTCGAGTTCGGCAAGATACGCTTCGAAGTAATTTTCGAGAAGGGCTTCGCCGAAGGCGTCCTTCGAGCCGAAGTAGTGATAAAACGAACCCTTCGGAACGCCCGCGGCGGTCAGAATCTCGTTGATGCCCACGGCAGAGAAACCCTTGCCGGCCATGATGCGTTGGCCGTTAGCAAGGATGCTCTGGCGAACGTCGTTCGTTTCAATGGTGCGCAAAGTATCCATGAGGTGAATATACCACCCATTAGACCGGTCGTCTATTAGTATGGCTCGATTATTTCCTTGGTCTTCTCCAGCCGTCCCAGCGTGGCGATGTTCTTGTCGGCCGCTCGCGCCTCGGCGCAACCGCGCACCTCCATCCCCGCGCTACCGTACCGGCACACGCATCACTGGAGGCCGCGCGGGGTTTTTTTGCCGCCGGGCCGCCCCAAGGCAAAAAAGCGCCCCCTTGGGGGGCAGCAAGCCGAAGGCGCCGCGTGGGGGCTTTTTTTGCCTGTAGCCCTTTAACGCATCCCGCCAAAGCGTCCCATGCCCTTCATGCCGCCCATGGAGCGCATCATCTTGGCCATGCCACCTTTTTTCATTTGCTTCATCATGCCCTGCATCTGCTCAAATTGGGCCAGCAGACGATTGACCTCTTGCACAGGCACGCCCGAGCCGGCTGCGATACGGCGCTTGCGCGACGCCTTGATCAATTCGGGTTTCGCGCGCTCGGCCGCCGTCATCGAATTCAAAATGCCTTCGGTACGGCGCAGCTGCTTTTCAGCCTGCCCCCCCTGCAATTGGCCAGCCGCCTGTTGGAACTGCGAGGGCAGCTTTTCCAGCAAGGAACCCATATCGCCCAGCTTTTTCACCTGGCCCAATTGCTCGCGGAAATCGTTCAAATCGAACTTGGTGCCCGATTTGAGCTTGGTCGCCAGCTTTTGCGCCTCGGCGATGTCGATGTTCTTTTGGGCCTGCTCGACCAGCGACACAATGTCGCCCATGCCCAGCACGCGTTGCGCCATCCGGTCTGGATAAAATGGCTCCAGGCCATCGAGCTTTTCTGACACCCCGACGAATTTCAGGGGCTTGCCCGTCACGTGACGCACCGACAGCGCCGCGCCACCGCGCGCGTCCCCGTCCAGCTTGGTCAGGACCACACCGGTCAGTGGCAGCGCATCTGCAAAGGCCTTGGCCGTATTCACGGCATCCTGCCCCTGCATGGCATCCACCACGAACAGCGTCTCGATCGGCTTGACCAGGTCATACAACGCGCGGATCTCGTGCATCATGGCTTCGTCGATACCCAGGCGACCCGCGGTATCCAGAATCAGCACATCGTAATGATGGCGACGCGCGTGGTCGACGGCGTTACGCGCAATGTCTTCGGGTTTTTGGCTGGGATCCGACGGCAGGAAATCAATCCCCGCCTGGGCGGCCACGGCCTTGAGCTGATCGATAGCAGCTGGGCGGTAAACGTCGGCACTGACCGTCAGGACCTTTTTCTTGCCGGTATTGCGGCCATTCTGGACGTGGTTGCCCTCGGCCAACCAACGACCGAGCTTACCGGTGGTGGTCGTCTTACCGGCCCCCTGCAGGCCAGCCATCAGGATAATGGCCGGCGGCTGCACCGCCAGCGACAGGTCGCCCGCACCGGCACCCAGATCACCGCCCATCAGCGACGTCAGCTCTTTGCTGACCACGCCAACGAGGGCTTGGCCCGGGCTGAGGCTGCCCACGACTTCCTCGCCCAGGGCTTTTTCTTTCACGCGCGCGACAAAATCGCGCACGACAGGCAAGGCCACGTCGGCCTCGAGCAAGGCCATGCGTACTTCGCGCAGCATTTCCTGCGTGTTAGCCTCGGTCAGGCGGGCTTCGCCGCGCAGCGTCTTGACGACGCGCGACAAACGTTGTGTCAGGTTATCGAGCATGAGATGCGTTTCCGCTTACACTAGTTGATTGAACGGTGGCCCGGGCAGACAGGTTTTACCCCTGTCGGCGACTAGCGCCTAAGCGGCCCCATCCAGACAACGGTTTTTATGTCATTAGGCATTGTATTTCACGCAGCGGCTGCCCTGGCCTATGCCGTGCTCGCGGGGGGCCTCTGGTGGCGCCTCCAGGGCGCAGGCAGCGTCGAAAAAGCGGGCAAACTCGCCCGGGTGGCCCTCCTGGGCGCCCTGGTATTGCACGGCATCGGTCTCTATCAGGCCATGCTGGGCAACTCACACCTGTTTCTTGGCTGGGCCATCGCCATGTCGGCCGCCGTCTGGCTGGGCATGGTGATCTTCTGGCTCGAAAGCCTGCTTGTACGCATCGACGGCCTGCAATTGCTGCTCGTGCCGGCCGCTACCGCGGTCTGCGTGCTGGCAGCGCTGTTCCCCCAGGGGCAAGTCGTACCCCATACCGATTACGGCTCGCTGCGCGTGCACCTGCTGATCGCGCTGGCGGCCTATGCGCTGATCACCGTAGCCGCCCTGCATGCCCTGCTGATGGCCCTGCTCGACCGCCACCTGCACCGCCCGCTCGAGGCGCCCGCCGAGCGCAGCATCATCGGCCGCGTCCTCGATGCGCAGCCGCCGTTGCTCGTCCAGGAAAACCTCCTGTTCCGGGTCATCTGGATCGGCTTTGCCGTGCTGACGGCGGCGGTCATCAGCGGCTCGATGGCCTCCCTGTCCCTGACAGGCAACATCCTGCCGTTTGATCACAAAACCGTTTTCACGCTGCTGTCGTGGTTGACCTTTGGCGTCTTGCTGCTCGGCCGCCACATCCGCGGCTGGCGCGGTCGCGTCGCATTGCGCTGGACGTTGACCGGATTTGCGTTTCTAATCCTCGCCTACACGGGCAGCCGGTTTGTGCTGGAAGTCATTCTTCATCGGAGTTGATGTGGGCAAGGTCTTAATTTGGGTCGTCGTCATCCTGGCGGTCATGGTCATCATGCGGATTGTGTCCGCGCGCAACAGCGCCAGGCGCCAGGCTTCCCAGACGCCCCCTGCGCCGGCCGCGCCGGCCGCGCGCAAACCCGGCGACAAACAACCCGCCGAATCCATGGTGCGCTGCGCCCACTGCGGGATTCACCTGCCACGCTCCGAGGCCTTGCTCCTGGAGGGCAACACCTGGTGCGGCCACGAGCACGCCAAACTGGGCAAACGCTAGCCCCCCAAGCCGATCCCGGTTGATCGATCAAGCAAGGCAGGCATAATGGGGTTTACGCATCCCGTTAACGAGTCCTGACTATGTTTCTACAGCTTGACCGACACGGGTGGCTGAGGCCCACACCCGCCGTGCGCCTGCTGCCCTCGCCCAACTGCGACACCCGCCCAGCGGGCACCACGGTTTCATTACTGGTCGTCCACAACATCAGCCTGCCGCCGAACCAATTCGGCGGCCCGCACGTGGCCAGGCTTTTCCAAAACCGCCTGGACTACACGGCTCATCCCTGGTTCGAACGACTGCGCGGCCTGCGCGTATCCGCGCATTTTTTCATCCGGCGTGACGGCAGCCTCGTGCAATTCGTCCCGACCTGCAAGCGCGCCTGGCACGCCGGCGCCTCGCGCTTTGGCAAGCGCGAGCGCTGCAATGATTTTTCGCTAGGCGTCGAACTGGAAGGCACCGACACCTTGCCCTACACCGACGCCCAGTACACCACGCTCGCCAAACTCAGCCGCGTACTGCGCGCCCGCTACCCGCTGCGAGCCGTCTGGGGCCACGAACACATTGCGCCGGGCCGTAAAACCGATCCCGGCCCCGCCTTCAACTGGTCCCGCTTTGGCCGCAAAACAGGCTTCATGCGGCGCCACCTCGCTCCGCAATCCTAAGGAATCACCATGATCAAAATCTGGGGCCGCTCAAGCTCGGTCAACGTACAAAAAGTCTTGTGGGCGGTGCGCGAGCTCGCGCTGCCCCACACCACCGAACAAGTCGGCGGCGCATTTGGCGGTCTGGACACGCCCGAGTACGGCGCCATGAACCCCAACCGCAAGGTCCCCGTCATTGACGACGGCGGCCTGATTCTGTGGGAATCCAACGCCATCGTGCGCTACCTGGCCGCTCGCTACAGCGAAGGCGCCCTCTGGCCCACAGACGTCGCCCAACGCGCCCTGGCCGACCAGTGGATGGACTGGACCGCCACCGAATGGCAACTCGCCATCGTGCCCGCGTTTCGGGGGCTGATCCGCACCCCCGAAGACCAGCGCGACCTGGCCGCCATCGAAGCCTCGACACGTCAAGGCAACGCCCTGGCCCTGATCCTCGAAAACGCCCTGCAAAAACACGAATACATCGCAGGTAGCCAATTCTCCATGGCCGACATTGTGCTGGGCTGCGTCGCCCACCGCTGGCTCTCCATGCCCATCGAACGGCCCGCCACGCCGACGATGTCCGCCTGGTATCGACGCCTGATGATGCGCCCCGCCACACAAGGCGTGCTCGTCCTGCCCTTGTCGTAACGCGTTGAACGTCGGGACTGGCCGTTAGGCCAGCCCCGACAGGCAGTCCCGTGCACGCCGTAACCGGGACTTTCTTTGACACGAGGTAGTCGTTATATTGATATCCAGTTTCGTCAGATCTGAGCCTCACCCAATATGGCAGGCGGCTCGCCCTGCTTAATCAAGGAGACCGATGATGATGAAGTACGTAGAAGGTTTCGTGGCCGCGGTACCGGCCGCCAACAAAGAGGCCTACATTAAGCACGCCGCGGCCGCCGCCCCCATCTTCAAAGAATTCGGCGCGACTCGTGTGGTCGAATGCTGGGGCGACGACATCCCCGACGGCAAGGTCACCGACTTCCGCGGCGCGGTCAAGGCCAAGGACGACGAAGTCGTCGTGTTCTCGTGGTTCGAATATCCCTCGAAAGAAGTCCGCGACGCCGCCAACGAAAAAATGATGACGGATCCCCGCATGCAGAACATGGGTGAATCCATGCCATTCGACGGCAAGCGCATGATCTTCGGCGGCTTTGTTCCCGTGCTGGACGCTTGAGCCGAAAACAGTCAATCCCGGCCGCGTATGCCATGGGGCGCCAGCCTGGCGACACGAGCTCATGCAAAGGCGTAGCAGTATCGCGCTTGGCCTGCGCGGTACGGAAATTGACCTATCCCAGCCGTCCCAACAGCCCGATCAACTGTTCGCGCTCCACGTCACTTAGCTGCGCGCTAATACGCTGATCGTGNGCGCGTACCGCGCGCGTGATGCTCGTGTGCGCCCGTCGCCCCGCCGATGTCAGCGTCAACGCATAGGCCCGTTTATCCCCCGCCGCATCGCGACGCGTGACATAGCCCATCGCCTGCAACTGATCGACCAACTGCACCGCCCCCGACCGCGCGATCCCCAAAATACGCGCCACGTCCGTCAGCTTCAGATCGGCATTCGACGCAATTAGCGTCAGCGCCGAAAACCGCTGGGGCGTAATGTCCCACGGCGCCAGTGCCGCCAGAAAATCCTCGTAAATCAGAATTTGTGCTCGGCGAATGGCATAGCCCACCAGCGAATCCAGGGCGCCGTACGACACCCCGGCAACATGAGGCTCGAAATGTTCACCGCGCGCAGCAGGCCGGCGGGGTCGTGACGCAGAAGCTGAAACCATGGCAATCCGTACGATCAAAAGGAACTACACACTACTCCAGACCGACTAGCCACGCTACCCATATGCCACATCGCGCGGCTGGCCCAAGCCTGATCCCGTCCCTAACGCACCCAAACGCATTCGGGGTTAGCCCCAGTGTGGCCGATTCGCCTATTTTGTTATGGTACATAACAATATAAAATCCAGAAAAACCCACCACAATCAGGAGACAAATGGCTATGCATATCGTGATCGCCGGCGGCGGGATCGGCGGACTGACGCTGGCCCTCATGCTGCATCAGCGGGGCATCTCGTGCCGCGTCTACGAAAGCAGTCAGGAACTGCGCCCCCTGGGGGTCGGCATCAACCTGCTGCCTCATGCGGTCAACGAGCTCGAGCCACTGGGCCTGCTGGACACCCTGGCCGAACACGCCATCCCGACGTCAGCCCTGCACTACTACAACAAGCTCGGCCAACCCATCTGGCGCGAGCCGCGTGGCCTGCAGGCAGGTTATGCCTTGCCTCAATTTTCGATTCATCGGGGCGAGTTTCAAATGCTGCTGGCCGCCGCCGTGCGCGCGCGACTCGGTGATGACGCCATCGTGACAGGCATGGTGCTCGAGTCCGCCGATCATGACGCCCAACACGCGCGCGCGCATTTTCGCAGCCGCGCCGACGGGTCGCTTCATACCGTCGAGGGCGACGCCGTCATCGGTGCCGATGGCATTCACTCGGCATTGCGCCGCCAGTTTTATCCCACTGGTGACGAACCCCGTTTCTCGGGCCGTATGCTGTGGCGCGCCGTCACCGAAGCGCCGCCCTATCTCGACGGCCGCACCATGTTCATGGCGGGCCACCAAGACCAGAAATTCGTCTGCTATCCGATCTCGGCTGCCTTGCATCGCGAGGGTCGATCACTGATCAACTGGATCGCTGAACTCGCCATTCCCGCCGCCACCCTGCCCGCCACCGATTGGAATCGCCGCGTCGACAAATCGATCTTTGCCGACCGCTTTGCCGACTGGCGCTGGGACTGGATCGATATCCCGTCCATCATCGACGGCGCCCAGGCCATCTACGAATTTCCGCTCGTCGATCGGGATCCCTTGCCACGCTGGACCAAGGGTCGCCTGACCCTGCTGGGCGACGCCGCACACCCGATGTACCCCATCGGCTCGAACGGCTCGGCACAAGCCATCCTGGACGCGCGCTGCCTGGCAGACAGCCTGGCACAGGCCCGCCAAGGCAAACTGCGCGTCCTGGAAACCGCCCTGCTCGAATACGAAGCCGAACGCCTACCGCGCACCGCCGGGATCGTACTGCGCAACCGCCTCAATGGCCCCGAACAAGTCATGCAAATGGCCGAAGAGCGCGCACCGCAAGGTTTCAACCACATCGCCGACATCATTCCCGAAGACGAATTGCAAACCATCTCACTGCGCTACAAGCAATTGGCCGGCTTCGATCCCGCCGCCCTGCGCCGTCAATCCTGAGAAAAGAAATGACCACGCCCTCGACATCCCCGACGCCCCCGCCACTCGAGCACATCGCCACCCTGCACGTACAGGTCGGCCCGCCCCAAGAGGTCGGCGACACCCCGCAGGGCCGTCGCCGTGTCATTCCGATCACGGGCGGCATCGTCGCGGGCCCCGTGCTCAACGGCATCATCCTGCCCGGCGGCGCCGATTTTCAATCGATACGTACGGCGACATATACAGACATCCACGCGCGCTACGTCATCGAAACCGCCGAAGGCCACCGTGTCTATGTCGAAAACACCGGCATCCGTACCGGCAGTGCCGAGGACATCGCCAAGCTCGCGCGTGGCGAACGCGTCGACCCGTCGCGCATTTACTTTCGCAGCTACCCGCGATTTGAAACCGCCGCCCCCGAGCTCGCCTGGTTGCACGACCAGATTTTCATCGGCACCGGCGCACGTTTTCCGGATCACGTCGAACTCTGCTTTTACCGAGTCTGCTGAACGGTTGTTTGATCACCCAACACACAACCACGTGGACCATACCGACGACACCGACTCGCGCTCACTCACTCGCCGCATTCATTCACGCTTGACCCCACGACACCACGCACGCCCTCACATATCGCTATCGGCAACGCACCCATAGCCCCTATCGCCAAATCAAGGAGACAACCCATGCAATTCCCCCTGCGTCGACTGATCCTCACCGCGCTGCTGTGCCTGCCCGCCGCCGTCTTTGCCCAATATCCTGACGCCCCCATTCGCCTGAACGTCGGCTTCCCGCCGGGCACCGGGCCGGACATCGTCGCTCGCACCCTTTCCCAGCAACTCGGCGAGCGCCTGAAACAAAGCGTCGTTGTGGAAAACCGCGCCGGCGCTGGCGGCCAAATCGCCGCCCAAGCCGTCGCGCGCAGTCCCGCCGACGGCTACACCCTGCTGTTGGGTGAAGTTGGCTCCATCAGCATCTCGCCCGCCACCTATAACAACCTGAACTACAACCCCGCCAAAGACTTCGCCCCGATCTCCGAAGTCGTCCGCGCTGATTTTGTGCTGGTCGTCCCCGCCACCTCCCCCTACAAAGATCTGGCAGACTTTGTCAACGCCGGCAAAGACACCAAAGACCGCGTGAACTTTGGCACTTTTGGCGCGGGCACTCCCGGTCACTTTGGCGCCGAACTCTTTGCCCGCGAAGTCGGCATGCAGATCGAACCCGTCCACTACCGCTCCACCGGCGACGCGGTCTCGGCGCTGATCTCGGGCGGTGTCCAGGCGGCCTTTGTCACCACCGCGCTCGCGGCCCCCCAAGTCAAGGGCGGCAAAATGCGCGCCCTCGCCATCACCGGCGCCCAGCCCTCAGCCACCTTGCCCGGCGTGCCCACCTTTGGCCAAGCCGGCTATGGCAAAGTCGACTTCGGGGCCTGGTTCGCCCTGTTTGCGCCGGCCGGCACCCCCGACGCCATCCTGGATCGCCTGCAGACCGAAAGCGCCGCCGCGCTGCGCACTCCCGAGGCAACACGCACGCTGGGCGATGCGGGGTTCACCATCGTCGGGTCCACGCGCCAGGACCTGCAACGCCTGCTGCAGACCGAGGCCGAACGCTGGACCGCCGTCGTCAAAGCCACCGGCTTCAAGGCGAATTGATAACAGGTCGGACGCAACGCATCACAGCCGCTTTGCGTCCACCGAACCACGACGCCGGCCAGCCAAATACACAGCTGCCGCCATCACCTGAATCACCAGCGCCGTCGCAAACAGCAAACGGGAATCCGGCCCGATCGTCATCGGTCCATCCACCGCCGACGAATGCTGCAGCAAGCCAAACACGGCCGGCCCAAACGCATAAGTCCCCTGGCTCATTGCCACAATCAACGCGACCACGCGTGGCACATCCCGCGTCGCAAAATCCGTCTGCGCAATCAACGGTGGCAACGACGTCGCGTTACCGATCCCTGCCCCCACCAGCGCAACGCCCAACACAATAGGCCAAACTCCATCAGGCGACGCGAACAGCAGTACCGCGGACCCCACGGCCTGCATGCCATAGCTGGCCGCGGCAATCACGCGTCGATCCCCGACATACGTGATCGCTCGCGCGGCCACCGCCCGGCCGACAATCGCGCACGCCGTGCCGCCGCCCATCAACAACCCGGCGTTCTGCGCACCCAGCGTAGGCACCAACAGTTTGAACAAATGCGCCAGCAAACCAATCTGCGCAAACAAGCCGATTGCCATTCCGATGGCCAAGGTCAAAAACGCGCGATCGCGCCATAGCGCCTTACCGGGTAATGCCGCAGGCCTGGCCGCATCTGTCTTGCCCGCCGATGCGGCGGGCGTGACGTTCACCACCGCCCCCGCATAGCCATCGACCGATTGCCCCTGCCGCTCGGGCGTCTGAGAAAAAACCGTCACGCTCAGCCCCGCGACCACGACCACCATGACGACCCCGACCAACGCCGCCGCTCCCGGAAACCCCAGTCCCTGAATCAACGCCACCCACAACGGCGCAAAAACCGCCCCGCCGATACTGGCGCCGTTATAGGCCTTGCCCAGCGCGACAGGCCGACCGGCGGCGTACCATCGCGAAACCAGTGCAGTGACGGCAACAGCACCCATCATCACCCACCCCGCACCGCCCACCAGCGCCACCACAAAGAGCTGCCAAGGTTGCCACACCACCGCCCATCCCAACACCCCTATCGCCGTACACACTGCGCCCAGGGCGATGCTCGGCGCGAGTCCCATCCACGCGTGTAAACGCGGCAAGTTTGCCACCACGATCGCGCCAAACAGAAAATGCACCGTCACCGCCACCGAGACCATCTCCAGCGACCACCCCGTGCGCGTAATCACCTGCGCCAGATAAATCGCGGGCCCGTAGAACCCTACCCCCCAGCCAAACATGGCCAGCACAAAGGCGGCCCTGACCACCCATACGCCGAAAAAACCAGATTGCGGCAACACCGATGCGGTAGACATAGCGGAAAATTCCAGAATTCAGTCCGCACACTTTGCCACGCGCCGACCACGCGATGCTACGGTCCAGGCCGTAGCATCGCTGGCTGAAAAGTTGCTAAGCTTGCCTGAAATCCCACCGCCATTTCACCGAAATGCCCTGGGCCTCACCACAGGAGCGACCATGGTTAGCACCGCAGCACTGGCTGAAACCGCCGCACTCATCGGCGACCTGGCGCGCGCCAACATGCTCGCCGCCCTGATGGATGGACGCGCACTGACCGCCACTGAGCTCGCACACGTCGCGGGGATCTCCCCGCAAACCGCCAGCGGGCACTTGTCAAAGCTGAGCGGGGCCGGTCTATTGACCCGAGAAAAGCAAGGGCGCCATCAGTATCATCGACTCGCCACGCCCGCCGTGGCAAGCATGCTGGAACACCTCATGTCGGTGTCGATCGAACGTGAACAAGGCACGGCAAAGCGCGGCCCCACCGTCGTCACCGGCCCCCGCGACAAGGCCCTGCGTTACGCGCGCACCTGCTATGACCACCTGGCGGGCGAGATCGCCGTCGCCATCACCGACCGCATGATCGATACGGGGCACATCGAGATGACCTCGGAGGCCGGTGCGCTCACACCCAAAGGCGCATCGCTGCTCCATGAACTCGGGATCAACATCGACCTCGCGACGACGCATCCCACACATCGAAAATCCGGCCGCATTTTCTGCCGCCCCTGTCTGGACTGGAGCGAACGACGCCACCATATCGCAGGCACACTCGGCGCCGCCCTGCTGCAACATTACCTACAACAGGGTTGGGTCCGGCGACTCGATAGCACACGCGCTGTCGCGGTCACCCCCTCCGGGCGCAGCGCGTTAAAGCAGCTCTTCGGGGTGTCACTGTAAAGGCCCTGTTAACGTCATTCCCTACTTAAGACAAAGGGGATTTTCACAGGGCCTGCACCTTGCCCCCGCCGATTTATTCCACCCAGGGAGTGTTTGCCCAGATTTCACGCAGGCGCACATCATCACCCTTTAGACGCTCTTGCCATTGAGGTCCATCGAGATAATCCATTTCGGTGAACTGTTGCTTCATTTTGGCCTGAAATTCAGGATTGGCAGCGACCTTGCCCAAGGCCTGGCGCAGTTTCTCCGATACCTCGTCAGGCAAACCTTTGGGCGCCACGATACCGCGCTCGGACGCGAAGACCAGATCGACACCCAATTCCTTGAACGTCGGCACGTCCGGCCCTAACGGCGACCGCTTTTCACTCGCCTGCGCCAGCACACGCATATTCTTTCCGTGATAGGGCATGACTTCACCGAGGTTCAAACCCCCAATCACCGTATGCCCACCCAACACCGCCGTGCGCAGCGGCCCCGCGCCGTTATACGGCACGTGATTCAACTTTGTGCCCGTCAAACTCTGGAATAGCACCAACGCCAAATGGTCGTCCGTGCCCACACCGGTGGAGCCATAGCTGATCGTGCCTGGTTTGGCACGAGCATCGGCAATCAACGCCTCCAACGATTGATACGGGCTGTTGCTCGCCACGCTGAATGCACTCGGATCGCGCACCAGATTCGCCAAATAGGTGAAATCCGTCGTCGCAAATCCCGCATCGCGTTCAATAGGCAATGACACGAGCCCCGGCATATTCGTCATTGCCAACGTATAGCCATCGGGCTTGGCGCGCGCCACATACGACAGCGCAATGGCGCTCGATGCACCCGGCTTATTCTGTACCACGACCGTCGTCCCCAGTTCCTTTTCCAGAAACACGGCCAACGAACGGGCGGTGATATCCGTACCTCCACCCGGTGCAAAACCCACAATCAACTCGATAGGTTGATCGGGCCATGCCCAGGCCGGCATGGTGGCGCACAGTGCCGCCACGGAAAGCGCGGCACGCGCAAAGCGCTTGCGAAAACCAAACATCATTTTGTCTCCTCAGATCAATAAAAATGAAGGTCCGTAGAAGATATACACACCAAATCTACGCACCGAATACAGGCACCAGAACAGACACCGGATACACGCCACTTTCGCATCGCGGCCTACGGACAATCGCCTTTCGATTCCATAGGCAGCACCTTGCCCGGATTCATCACACCCCGCGGATCGAGCGCCGTTTTGATCCGCCGCATCAGCGCCAACTCCACGTCGCTCTTGTAGCGTTCCAGATCCTCGACACGGTGTTGGCCGATGCCCTGTTCCGCGCTGATCGAACCCCCCGCCGCGTGCACGCGGTCATGGACCAGGCGTTGAATATCCGCCTTGGACGCACCACGCGGCGGCAACAGGTTGTAGTGCAGATTGCCATCACCCAAATGCCCAAACACGCGCATACGAACACCGGGAAACGCCGTCGCCAACGCCCGATCCGTCTCTCGTACAAAGTCAGGGATCTTCGACGCCGGCAATGAAATATCGTGTTTGACGCAAACGTCGGCCTGCGCGAGCGCCAACGTAATGCTCTCGCGCAAATGCCAGAACGCCGCACTCTGCGACTCGGACACCGAGACAACTACATCCGACACCTCGCCGGCCTCCAATGCCCCCGACAACACGACCTCGAGCCGATCTTGCGCGTGCTGTTCGCCCTCGTTATCGGAGACTTCCAACAGCACGCACCACATGTCGTCGTCAATCTCGGTAAACGGCAATCGCTGCTGCGCAAAGGCACGCGTCACATCGCGCAAACAGGGCGTGGCCATCACCTCAAACGCCGTGAGCTCCGCGCCAAAACCCGCGCGGGCACGTTGCAATAGCAGCAGGGCTTGCGACAACCCCGGCGTCGCGATCAGCGCGGTACGTTGCGCGCGCGGCAACGGAAAGAGCTTCAAAACGGCGGCGGTAATGACGCCCAGCGTGCCTTCACTGCCGATATACAAATCACGCAGGTCATAGCCGGTATTGTCCTTGCGCAGGCCACGCAGCCCGTCCCAGATTTCGCCCTCGGGCGTGACCACCTCCAGCCCCAACGCCAACTCTCGTGCGTTGCCATAGCGCAGGACCTGCGTCCCCCCGGCATTGGTCGCCAGGTTCCCGCCGATCGTGCAACTGCCCTCTGCCCCCAGCGACAGGGGAAACAACCTGCCGGCCTCTCGTGCCGCCTCTTGCACGGTCTGCAAGACGCAACCCGCCTCGACCGTCACCGTGTCGTTATCCGGATCAATGGCACGGACTCGATTCAACCGCAGCAACGACAGCACCACAGCCGAAGCACTGGCATCCGGCGTGGCCGCGGCCACCTGACCCGTATTGCCTCCCTGCGGCACCACGGGCGCACCGGCCGCCGCGCACAGGCGCACCACCTGAGCCACCTCATCACGATTCGCGGGCCGCACCACCGCCACCGCACGCCCCGTCACGGTCTTTCGCCAGTCGGTCAGATACGGCACAGCATCATCGCCGGTCAGCACATGCTCCGGCCCGACACAGGCCCTCAGATCGGCCAACAATCTCGCCTGCGCCATTACGACGACTCCCGCAATGCGATAGGCGTCAAGAGTTTGCCGGACTGCATGAACGCGATCACGTTATCCAGCACCAGCTCGGACATCGCCTCGCGCGTCTCGCGAGTCGCACTGCCCACATGCGGCATCAACGACACCTGATCCAACGCCGCAAACTCCGTTGCCGGCGCAGGCTCTTGCTCCAGTACATCCAGCCCCGCCCCGCCGAGCTCGCCCGAACGCAACGCACTTAACAGCGCCGCCTGATCGACCACGCTGCCGCGTGCGATGTTAATCAGAATCCCTCGCGGCCCCAGCGCACGAAGCACTGGCGCATTCACCAGATGTCGCGTGGCCGCACCGCCCACGCAAGCCACCACCAGAAAATCCGACCACCCCGCCAGCGCCACCAACGACGCCTCGTAGCCATAGGGGACGCCCTGCCGAGGCGTACGGCTGTGATAGCGAACCGCCATATCGAAACCCGTCCCGCGTCGGGCGATGGCTTCCCCAATACGGCCCAGCCCCAGGATGCCCAGTCGCTTGCCCGACACCTTGGTCGTCAATGGAAATTGCCCCAGCGCCCGCCACTGCCCCGTTTTGACATAGCGATCGCCCTCGGCTGTACGCCGCGCGGTCGACAGCAACAACGCCCAGGCCAAATCGGCCACACAATCATCGAGCACACCCGGGGTCGTGCTCACGGCGACGCCGCGATCCGCCGCGGCCGCCAGATCCAGGGTATCGTGGCCAACACCCCAGCTGCAGACCGCTTGCAACGCGGGCATGGCCTCAAACATCGCTTGCGTAAAACCATGTCGCACCGACGTCACCGCCACCCGCACACTTTTCAGCTCATCACCAAACCCCGCCAGTCCCCGCGGGGACTGCCAGGTTTGCAGGACGCGATAGCGTGCCGCCAGCCGCTCATCGAAGCCCTGGCCTAACGATGCCACCTGCACCACATCGTAAAGCGTCACCCACGGCCTCCGGTGCTGGCAGGAATATAGTTCGCCGCGGCGGCCGCCTCGGCAAAACTCATACCGTCACGGATTCCCTGCTCGACACGGCCATCGACCTCCAGGGCCTGCTGCGCAGCCACCAGGACCTCTTCCAGACGCCCGCGTGGCACCACGATCAGGCCGGTATCATCGCCAACCACCAGATCCCCCTCGGCGACGGCAACACCGCCTATCGTGACGGCCTCGCCCATGGACTGCAATCGCAGCCGCGTCTTGCCCGTCAGCGGCGTCACATGACGGCTGGCCAGCCAGAGTCCCGTCTCCTGGATCTCATCGACATCCCGGCATGCCCCATCGATCACGACGGCGGTCGCGTCCCGTTTCGAGGCCGCCATCGACGCGATACCGCCGAACGTCGAAATGCATGCGCCCCCGGCATCGACCATCAGCACGCGCCCTGGCCCTGTCGCCGCTACCAGCCGACCCACCGCAAAATCCGACTTTTCAAAATCGCCCAACTCGCCCCAGACATGGCGCGCCGTCACCGCAAAGCCGACGACACGTCCCTGCCCCGCCCGACGTGTGATTCCCTGCGTCACGCCGACGATTCCCAGCGTGTCCATGGCATCCGCCCACGTACTGGTTCCGATCTCGGCGCAGCGCGCCAACAATTCCTGATCCGATTGACTCATGATGTCTATTTCCTGTCGAAAATGATCAATGCCGCGCGTTAATCGACTTGCGCGCCCGACAGCTTCACGCCCTCGGCCCAGCGTGCCGCTTCGGCATTGATAAAGTCCTGGAATTCCTTGGGCGAACTATTGTTCACGTCGCCCCCCATGGCTTGCAGCTTCTTGGTCATCTCGGGCGTGCCGACGATCTTGGACACGTCCTGATAGATTTTCTCGCGCTGATCCGCCGGCATCGAGGCAGGCGCAAACAGCCCAAACCACGTCGCCGCCTCAAAGCCCTTCATCCCACTCTCGTCCATGGTCGGCACATCCTTGATCGCATCGACACGACGCGAATGCGCCAGGGCGACCGCGTTAAGCTTGCCCGCCTGAATATGCGGCAACGCAGCCGACAGCGTCACAAAGGCCATCTGCACCTGACCGCCGAGCAGATCGGTCAACATCGGCGCGTCACCCTTGTAGGGCACATGAATCAGATTCAGGCCCGTCTTCGACTTGAAAATCTCGCCCGTCAAATGCTGCGGCGTGCCATTGCCCGTGGATGCCATCGTCATCCCGTCGGGCGCCTTCTTGCCATACGCAATCAGTTCGTCCAGCGTCTTGACCTTCAACGAAGGCGTGGTGACTAACACCAGGGGGATCGTCGCGGTCAGCGTGATCGGCGCAAAATCTTTCAGCGGATCGTAGTTGAGCTTCTTGTACAGGCTGGCGCTGATCGTGTGGGCGGCCGTCGTCATATACAGCGTATAACCATCACCCGGCGCACGCGCCACCGCCTCGGCGGCCACTGTCGTGCCGGCACCCGGACGATTGTTGACCACAACGGGCTGCCCCCATGTGTCCGGCAGTTTCTCCGCAATCATGCGGGCGATCACATCCGTCGCGCCCCCTGCCGGATACGGCACGACCAGCGTGACGGGCTTATCCGGATAGCCGGCCGCCAGCCCCGCACTCGTTCCCAGGGCCATACTCAGGCCCACCATCAATCCGACAAACCGCTTGTGCATCTTCATCATCTGTCTCCTGGCTAAGTTGTTTTCGTGACTACTGAAGGACGTACGCCGCGCCGCAACGACTGCAGATCTCGCGGATGTGGGCATCCAGCGTCTGAGGAATCGGAATGCCCTCGCGTAGACGCTGTTCGTGGGTGACCGCCTCCGGGTCGCCGGCCACCAGCACCGGCTCATCAGGGTTGGCAGCCGTCGTGGCATGCAGCGCGTCGATGGCCGCATCCAGATCGTTTTCAAACGCGTCCTCATCACGAAACGCGTCCGGATCAATCGCCATAAAGAAATGGCCGATGTTGTCGGGATCGCCGGGCTTCTGCGTCCGATTGCGGATCGGCGAAAACGAGCCGCCCATCAACGTACCCGCCAGGATGTGCACCATCATGGCCAGGCCATAGCCCTTGTGGCTACCCAACTCCAACGCCCCGCCCAGCGGCGTCAATCCGCCATCGGGTCGCTTAAAGACATAGTCCATGCCGACATGCGGATCACGCACCGACTGCCCCTCGGCATCCACCACCCATCCCGACGGCATTGTCTTGTCGTTCAGGTGATAGACCTTGACCTTATTGGCCGCCACCGTCGTCGTCGACATATCCAGCACAAAAGGCCGATTACGCCCCGCCGGCGCCGCAAACGCCAACGGGTTCGTCCCCAATACGGGTTCCGCGGCGCGCGGCGGCACCAGCGATATCCCGCGCGTCGCCGTGGTCACCAACCCCACGACACCCCGCGAACTCGCCATCCGCGCATACAGACCCGCCGCGCCGAAATGATGCGAATTGCGCACGCCCACCACGCCGACACCATGCTCCAACGCCTTGTCGATCGCCAACTGCATCGCCATCGACGACACCGGGTGCCCCAAGCTCGCTCCCCCATCCAGTAACGCCGTACACCCGCGATCACGCACGACCGTCGGCCGCGCCTGCAGCGACAACATGCCCGCATTGCGCATGTCCTCATACATCATCAGCATCGACACGCCATGCGAATCCACGCCAAGCAAATCAGTCTCGACCATGATGTCTGCTGCCACCTCGGCCAGATCCTGCGCCATCCCCCAAGCATCCAGAATGCCCAGGATCTGACGCCGTACGCGTTGCGCATCCACATTGATTATGTTCATTCGCTCCATCCTCATGTTGTGGTTAGCAGGTCTGTTTATTTCTTTGTCTGACCCGCCGCAGTCAACAACTCACCCCACAAGTCCGTCTGTGCAACGACGTAATCCGTAAATGCCTGTGGTGTGCGTGGTGCCGCCTGCTGTCCCTGTCTGGCAAAGAACGCCGCCGCCTCATCGCTCTTTAAGGCCTGCACAAAGGCCTGATTCAATCGCTCGATCACGGGCGCAGGCGTGCCGGCCGGGGCAAACAATCCGCCCCAGGCCACAAACTCATAATCGGGCAGACCCGCCTCGGCAAACGTCGGCACATCAGGAAAGGACGCGACGCGTTCTTTGGGCGTCACGGCCAGGGCACGCAACTTTCCGGCCTCGACATACGGCCGCGTCACCGAGATATCCGTGATCATGAAATCCAGCCGTCCCGCCAATACATCCGTGATCGCCTGAGGCGTGCCCGCATACGGGACGTCCATAGCCTGAATGCCCGCCATACTCTTGAGCATCTGCGCGGCCGCCAAACTACCGGTATTGCCCGTGCCGTAATTCAATTTGCCGGGATTCGCCTTCGCGTACGCAAGAAACTCCTCGACATTCTTCGCCGGCAGATCTGGTCGAACCACCAGTACCAACGGATTCATCGTGAACTGCGTGATCGCCGCAAAATCGCGCGCCGGATCATAAGGCAGCTTTTTAAACAGATGAACGTTCGCGGATTGCGTCGAATTCGTGCCCACCAGCAACGTATAGCCATCGGCTTTCGCGCGGCTCACTTCCGAGGCCGCAATGCTGCCCTGCGCGCCGGCCTTGTTCTCTACGACGACACTTTGCCCCAACGTCTTGGCTACCCGCTCGCCCAAAAATCGGGCCATGGCATCCGTCGTGCTGCCCGCCGGGAACGGCACCACCAAATGCACGGGCCTGGCCGGATAGTCATCCGCGGCATTCACCGACGCCGCGATACCCAATGACAAACCACCCAACACCAACCACTGCGCGATTCTCATCCCTCTGTCTCCTCGTGTACGCCTCGGATCGCTTTGTTGCGACCTTGCTTTATTTCGCACGACCACTCTTGGATCGGCCTTTCCAGCGCAGCGTAGCGGACCTCATCGACGTAAGGCCCGCCACGCCTCATGACTTAATTTTTCTCTTGTGCTTCACGCCAGGCTAACAGCCGCGCCACGCCTTCGGCCATTTTGACCTTGGGCTGCCATCCAATATGCTGGCCCGCCAGATCATGCGGAATATGGAACGCGCCGCCCGAGGTTAGGCGCACGGTGCCGGGAGGATCGGGCTTGATCTCCGGTTGCAGATCGCTCTTGCAATAATCCAGCACCAGCCGCACCAACTCGCCCGTCGTGATTGGCTCGGGGCCTGACACATTCACCGCGACATCCGTCGCCGTACTCTGAAACGCCGCGACGTTGGCGCGTGCCACATCGGACACGTGAACAAAATGCTTGGTATCCGTGCCATCGCCCGGCAATACCGGACGCTCGCCCTTGCGCACGCGATCATAGGTTTCCATGATGTAGAGCGAATTCGCCGCGCGATAGTGCTGTCGTTCGCCATAGACCGTGGAATAGCGCAGCACCACATAGTTCTGTCCGAACTTCTGATAATACTGACGGCACAGTTGCTCGCCCATGATCTTGGACGCGCCGTACAAAATCGCCGCCGGAGGCGCCCCCACAGAATGGAACGGGCCCGTTTCTTCCAGCGCCCCCACGATGCCCGTTCCATAACCATAGACGGCGTTCGACGACGCGAAGACCACCTTTTTGACTTTATTCGCGCGGCAGGCCTCCAGCATATTCTGCGCGCCGCGCACGTTCACATCGACCGCCTGCCAAGGCGTTTGCGAAAAACCCAGCGTCATATAGGCCGCCAAATGCAGCACGCCATCCACGCCCTCGGTCGCCGCCAACAAATCCGGCAAGCGCATCAAATCCCCGCGCACCAACTTCACACGTGGATTGTCCTGAAGATGCGCAATCGCCTCCGGCGTCCCGAACGCAAAATTGTCGAGCAAGATCACTTCCTTGACGCCTGCCTCCAGCAGCGCGTCGGCCGTGTGCGACCCCACCAGGCTCGCCGCGCCCGCAATCAAAATACGAGAATCCGCCAGCGACAACGCGGCGCCTTTCTTTTCTGTCGTCATAGTTATCCCAGTCCCATCGGTTTTTCGTGCATGCCCCAATACAAGCTCTTGACCTGGCTATACAAGCGCAGACCATGCAGGCCCTTCTCGCGCCCGATGCCGCTGTCCTTGAATCCGCCAAACGGCGTCGCGATATGTGATTGCTTGTACGTATTGATCCAGACCGATCCGGCCTCAATCTCGCGCGCCACGCGCCATGCGCGTGCATAGTCGCCGGTCCACATTCCCGCCCCCAACCCAAAGGGCGTATCGTTGGCCTGCTGGATCACATCGGCCTCGTCCTCAAACGGCAACGCCACCAGCACGGGACCAAAGATTTCCTCCTGGCACACCCGCGCCTGATTGCCCAGACCATCGATCACGGTCGGCAAATAAAACCAGCCATTGGCCAGCTCGGCACGATCCGGCACCGCACCGCCCACCAACACGCGCCCACCCTCGGCGCGCCCGATATCGACATAGCCCGCCACCTTGTCGCGATGCGCGCGCGACACCAGCGGCCCCATCTGCGTCTGCGGATCATCCGGCAGGCCGACACGTACTTGCGCCGTGCGCGCCACCAACGTTTCCATAAATTGCTTGTAGACGGACTTCTGCACAAACAAGCGCGACCCCGCCACACAACTCTGCCCCGCGGACCCAAAAATGCCCGAGATCACGCCGGCCACGGCGCGATCCAGATCCGCATCCTCAAACACAATATGCGGCGACTTGCCACCCAGCTCCAACCCGACTGGGATCAGACGCCGGCCCGCAATCGCGCCGATCGCGCGGCCCGTCTCCGTCCCCCCCGTAAACGACACCATGCGCACACCGGGATGCTTGACCAACGCGGCCCCCACATCCTCGCCGTACCCGGGCAACGCCGTCACCAGACCCTCGGGCAAGCCCGCTTCACCACAAATCCGGACCAACTCCAACGCCAATTGCGGCGTTTCCTCAGAGGGCTTTATCAACACCGCATTGCCCGCCGCGAGCGCCGGCGCGACCTTCTGCGCCTCGTTCATGATCGGCGAATTCCAGGGCGTAATCGCCGCCACCACCCCAAAGGGCTCGGCCAGCGCCATCGAAAAATACTCGCCGCGCGGCGAGGTCATCTCGTTCTGCCACGTCTCGCACACCGCGGCGTAATAACGAAAATGCCCCGCCGCGCTATCCACCATGTTCAAGCACTCTTTCCAGGGCTTGCCACTGTCCAACATCTGCAAACGCGCCAACGGCTCGCGCTCGGCCGCCAAGCGCCGACCGATCTCATACAGCGTGATCGCACGCTGATCCGGCCGCAGCTTGCGCCAGGGCTTATGCAAAAAAGCGTCCCGCGCAATATCCACCGCAGCGTCGACATCCTGCGGCAAAGCGCGCGTCACGATGCCGGCAACACTGCCATCAGCGGGATTAATCGAGGTAATGACGGCGTCGCCGTCCTGACTGCGGCGCCATTGCGCGCCCAGCCGAAAAGGCTTGTGGCTTGATACATCCATAACGTCTTTGAATCCGAGAGTTCTTCGGTAACGTCATCATCGGATGATTGATTAATAGACACAAATAGATATTTTTACAATATTATTAGTCCATGGCTATTAATATCAAATACCGCCCGCTCAAGGCCTTTCTGCTCGCGATCCACACCGGCTCATTCACCCATGCGGCCAGCCAGCTTGGGGTCACGCAGCCCTCGTTCACCGCCCTCATCCAGGACCTGGAAGACGTCCTGGGACTGCGCCTGTTCGAGCGCACCACGCGCAGCATCAGCCTGACCTCTGCCGGCCAGGACTTCTACGCCCGCGTACAGCGCCCCATCGCCGACCTGGAGGAAGCCTATCGCAGCCTCGCCGACCTCGCCGCCGTCCGGCGCGGCACCGTGGCCCTGGGCGCCCTGCCCTCGACCGCATTGACCTTGCTGCCCATGGCCGCCGGCTCGCTGCGCCGCGTCCACCCCGCCCTGAAAGTCCGCGTCGTCGAAGCCCACAACGACGAACTGCTCGCCATGCTGCGCACCAACCAGATCGAATTCGCCGTCGCCGCGCAAGCAGAGCCCGCCCCCGACCTCACCTTTGTCCCGCTGGCCGAAGACTGCTTTTGCGCCGTCTACCCCGCCGGCCACCCCCTGGGGGACGAACCCGACACCCTGCATTGGCGTGACGTCCTGCGCTACGACCTGATCCTGCTATCCCAGGGATCCAACGCGCGCCAACAATTCGACCGCGCCGTGCGTGACGAAGTCGGCGCCCCCATCACCGCCCTGCGCTACGACGTCACCAACATGGGCACCGCCGCCGGCATGGTGCGCCAGGGACTCGGCGTCAGCGTCCTGCCCCGCATGGCGCTGCCCGAGCTCAACCTCACCGGACTCTGCTGCACCCCCTTGGGGGATGCGTCCGCACGCCGCTATATCGGCGTGCTGCATCGGCGCGACCGCTCCCTCTCACCCGCGGCGCAGGCCTTCATTGCGCAGCTCGAAACTTCATTGATCGACATCTCACAGCACCTGCTGCCCATGCCGCCGCTGCCTATCGGTTGATCTCGTGGACAAGTCCCTGCCCAGGCCCAAAACGCAAAACACCCCGAGCCGCTGGACCAAAATCCAACCACTCGGGGTGTTACCGTGACGTGGCCCCTGCCTCTACACAGGGGTCACTCACCTACTGCCTTTGAAACCGCCCCTGCCTCGACGCAAGGGGCCTGCGCAATCAGATCACGCCTTTAGCAACAACGCATTGAAACGTAATCAAATCACACCTTGAACCAACACGCGTCAAGGCGCAGTCAGATCACGCCTTCAACAGCAACGCGTTCAGACGCTTCACAAACGCCGCCGGATCCGCGATCTGCGCCCCCTCGGCCAACAACGCCTGATCCAGCAACAAGCGCGCCCACTGCTCGAACTCACCCTCGTCAGCGTCACGCACCCGCGCAATCAACGCGTGCTCGGGGTTGATCTCCAGCACAGGTTTGACGTCCGGCGCCTCTTGGCCCGCCGCCTTGAGCATGCGCAGCAAATGCGGGCTGAGCTCGTTCTGCCCCACCACCACGCACGCCGGCGAATCCACCAGACGCAGCGTCACGCGCACCTCTTTCACCTGGTCTTCCAGCGTCTTTTGCAGACGCTCGACCAGCGGCTTGAAATTTTCCTCGACCTCGGTCTGGCGCTGCTTTTCTTCCTCGTCCGCCAACTCGGCCAGATCCAGGCCGCCCTTGGCCACCGACACCAGCGACTTGCCATCAAACTCGCGCAAGTACGACAACATCCACTCGTCCACGCGATCCGACAACAACAGGACCTCGATCCCCTTCTTGCGGAAAATCTCCAGGTGCGGGCTGGTGTTCGCCGCCGCAAACGTATCCGCCGTGACGTAGTAAATCTTGTCCTGGCCTTCCTTCATGCGCGACACATAATCCGTAAACGACACGTTCTGCACCGCATCGCCCGACTGCGTCGACGCAAAGCGCAGCAGCTTGGCAATACGCTCGATATTGCCCGCGTCCTCGCCCGCGCCTTCCTTCAGCACCTGACCGAACTCCGTCCAGAACGTCGCGTAATCCTCGGCCTTGTTCTCGGCCATGTCCTCCAGCAACGACAACACCCGTTTTGCCGACCCCTCGCGGATCGCCCGCACATCGCGGCTTTCTTGCAAAATCTCGCGCGACACGTTCAGCGGCAGATCCGCCGAATCAATCACCCCGCGCACGAAGCGCAGATACGACGGCAGCAGTTGCTCCGCATCGTCCATGATGAACACACGCTTGACGTACAGCTTGACCCCACGGCGACCATCGCGATCCCACAGATCAAACGGCGCATGCTTGGGCACATACAACAGCTGCGTGTACTCGCTACGACCCTCGACACGATTGTGCGTCCACGCCAACGGATCATCATAATCATGCGACACCGTCTTGTAGAACTCGCGATACTGCTCCTCGGTCACGTCGCCCTTGCTACGCGTCCACAGCGCATTCGCCTGGTTCACCGTTTCCAGCTCGTCCGTCTTGACCTGCTCGCTCTTCTCCGCGTCCCAGTCTTCTTTTGCCATGCGGATCGGCAACGAAATATGATCCGAATAGCGACGCAGGATCTCACGCAGCTTCCAGCCATTCAGCAGTTCGTCTTCGTCCTCACGCAAATGCAGCGTCACATCCGTGCCGCGCGAGGCCTTTTCCGCCGCGGCGATATTGAACTCGCCCTGGCCGTCCGACTCCCAGCGAATCGCCTCGCCCTCGGCAGCGCCCGCGCGGCGGCTCACCACCGTGACCTTGTCCGCCACAATGAACGACGAATAAAAACCTACCCCAAACTGACCGATCAACTGCGCATCTTTCTGCTTGTCGCCCGTCAGCTGCGAGAAAAACTCGCGCGTGCCCGAGCGCGCAATCGTGCCCAGATTGGCAATCGCCTCATCGCGCGACAGCCCGATACCGTTATCCGAAATCGTAATCGTGCGCGCCGCCTTGTCATAATCCACCCGGATCGCCAGCTCGCTATCGCCGTCCAGCAGCGTCGGCTGATCAATCGCCTCGAAACGCAGCTTGTCGCAAGCGTCCGACGCGTTCGACACCAGCTCGCGCAGGAAAATCTCCTTGTTGCTGTACAGCGAATGAATCATCAGGTGCAGCAGTTGCTTCACCTCGGCCTGAAAGCCCAGAGTTTCAGATGTGGAAGACGTGGCGGTTTGGCTCATAGGTCTACGTAAAAGTCAGAAAACAAAATGGAAATCGGCGAATCCCGCAAAACCGTGCATTTACCCGGGCGGAATCCCAGAAACCTCAAATATATGGGGCTCATCCCGCCCGTTTCAAGTCGGGCCAGGGATCGAGCCAGACAGATTGGTCCCAGCCTAGCTACAATCTTGCGCTTCCCCTATCCCATGCCGGCCGGCTTTCGCTCATGCAACCCGCCTCCCTCACCCAGTCCGCCCC
>NZ_CBCSFP010000018.1:0-59073 GCF_965138755.1 Bordetella tumulicola
CTCGGCCCATGACCAGGGGCCTCGGTCCCGCTGCGCGGGACTGCCCGTCGNTNANNGGCCCGGCGCCGCTTCGCATCCCACACCGGGGCGCCAATCGCACCACCGACGCATGCCCGAGCCAAGACCGACGCATTAAGCCGCCCTAAAGCGCCGCAATTTGCCATCCCCCGTGCCCATCCAGACGCAGCACGTGACCATGAAATGCGTCCAGTGTGCTGCGATGTCCCACGCTGACGAGCATGCTGTTCGGTAGTGTTTCGCGCAGCAACGTATAGAGCGCATGTTCCAGTCCTTCGTCGGTGGCGGAGGTCGCTTCGTCGAGAAAAACGATGGCCGGTCGGTTGAACAGAACGCGAGCAAAAGCCAGGCGTTGTTGCTCGCCGAGGGAGAGGACGCGTGACCAATCGTTAGGTTGGTCCAGGGCTTTGGTCAGGTGTCCGAGTTGCGTCTGGTGCAGTGCCTCGATCAGACGGGGATCGTCTGCAGGCGTGGCGTGAGCGGGGTAGGCCAACGCGGTGCGCAGGTCGCCCAATGGCAAGTAGGGGCGTTGCGATAAGAATAGCGCTTGTGCCTGTGTGGGACGTTGCACCAGGCCATCGGCATGCGGCCATAGGCCTGCCAGGGCGCGTAGCAGGGTTGTCTTGCCGCTGCCGGAGGGGCCTTTGATCAACAAGGCTTGGCTGGGTGTCAGGCGCAGGTGCAGGTCGCGTAGCAGAGGGTGCTCTTGATCGTCGGGGCGATAGACGTTTACGCCGTCGATGTGCAGGGCATCGGGCTGTGATCGGGTTTGCACGTGCGGCAGGGCGCGTGCTTGTTGGTTGGCATCCTGAAAGCCGTCTAGTCGCGTCAGGGTGGCACGGTACTGGGCGAAGGTGTCGTACGAGGTCCGAAAGAACGATAGTGAGTCCTGGACCTGGCCAAAGGCCTGGGCGGTTTGCATGACGTCGCCTAGCTTGATGGCGCCACTGAAAAAACGTTGGGCCTGCAGCATGAACGGGAATATGACCGCGATCTGGCTGATGGTGAGGTTCAATCCGTCGAACTTCACCATGCGGCGGATGAGCGCCCATTGGTTGGCGATGAATGCGGCAAAGCGTGTGGCCAAGGTCTGTCGTTCGACGGCCGCTCCTTGATAAAAGGCGACGTTCTCGGCGTTTTCGCGCAGTCGCACCAGTGCATAGCGGAAGTTTGCTGTGAGTTGCTCGGCGAGGAAATTCAGTCGAATTAACGGATGCCCGACTTTAAAGGCGAGGAGCGTGGCCACAATGACGTAGGCATACACCAGCATGACCATGGCGCGAGGCACTTCGATGCTGCCCAGGGTCAGCGGGCCGGATTGGATCCACAGAATCTGTGTGAACGCCACGAGCGACACGAGGGCGCTGATCGCACCGAACGCCAGGGCACGCGAGCCCGCCACAAATGCCGTGATGTCCAGTTCAATGCGTTGGTCGGGGTTGTCGATGGGGTCATCGAGAAATTGACCGCGGTAGTAAGCGCTGCCCGCCAGCCAATCTTCTGTCAGGCGTTCATTGAGCCAGACGCGCCAGTGAATTTCAAAGGCCTGGCCGATGTAGTAATCGATCAGCGAGCGCGCGACGTGGATGGTGGCCAAGATACCGAATACGCCCAGCATGATCCTGAACGCCCCGGCGTTCAGGGCCTGCAACGCGTTGTAGAACCCTTGGTACCAGTACGAAAACAGGACCGTCATGCGTACCGCGGCCAAAGCAAGCAATAGCTGCAGCGCCAAGCTGAGTAGCGGCCCCCAGCTACGGCGCGGGTCCAGGTACGGCCACGTCAGCCGCCAGAACTGACGACCCCACTGAGTCGTGCGCGCCAGGATGTAAATCAGTACTGCCGAAACACTGCCGGCAATAAGAAAACTGTACAGCAGCCAAAGCAGGCTGCTGCTTAATTGCTGATGCCAATTCAGATCCATAGGGAGCGGTGTACCTTGCGGGTGATTTGTTATGGGCGGGTTTGCCCCGCTAGTTAGCCCGGCTCCCGGGACGCGTGGATGACGCGATACAACGTGGGTGCCCTTTTAAAATTAGAGGGGAGATTGATAAATAGTTCCCTGGGGCAATCACAGGCTTGTCAGGTACTCGTCGCGTGTGCGGCGATAGCGGCTTGCCAGAAGGCTTCGGCCGCGGGTGTGAGCGTGGTGGTGGGGCGGTACAAGCAAATGTCGGTGCTGACCCGCCAATCGGCAGATCCTGCCTCGACGAGTCGGCCATCCTGTATCTCGGTCTCGATGAGACTGTGTGGTAACCATGTGATCCCGCGACCATCCAGCGCCATGTTTTTCAGGACAGTCGCCAGGTGGGCGGTGAAAACCGGTTCTACGCGCGCCTGCTGTAGTGCAGCCCCCAGTCGGGCGTGGATCAGGCGGCCCAGGCCGGATTCGATGCTGTAGGTCAGCATCGGGACGGTGTGATTCGCGTGTTCCGACAAGGTATGGCGAGGCCGGCCGGCACGATCAGGCGAACATACGGGGACCAGCGTGTCGCTGCCGATAGTCAGGGCTTGATAAGCCGGCGTGTCCAGGCGGCTGGGGGCTTGGGCATGGGTGTGGCACAGTAGAAACTGCACGCGACCTTGCTGCATCCAGGCTTCGCATTGTTGCAGCATGTCTGAGACGAGTTGAATCGGACCGATAGGGGTGCGCGACTCCAGGCCGCGCAGCCATTGCGGCAGGAAGGTCAGCGATAAGGCGTGGGTGGCCGCAAAGCGCAGGGTGGCGGAGCCGGCTGCCGCGACGGCACGGGCTTCGTCGGGCACGCGTGCGACACGTCCAAGGATTTCTTGCGCCGTCTCGCGAAACCAGGCGCCGGTCTCGGTCAAAGTGATCGGATGCGTGCTGCGGTCAAATAATTCGACGCCAAGCCATTCTTCGAGCGCGCGGATGCGACGACTGAAAGCCGGTTGAGTCATGTGCCGGTCTTGCGCCGCGCGCGAGAAATTACCGCTGGTGGCCAAGGCCTGAAAGTCTTCTAGCCAGGACAAATTCATGGCAATGCCTAGAAAGCATGAAAGCAGAAAAAAATGGCATTGGGCAAACCTCATGCCAAGCCTTGATAATACGCTGCATCGTTGACCGACACCTCGGTACAGCCCTGATTCCTCGAACGACCGGAGACCCTGTTCATGAAGATTGTCGACATCCGCGAATCTACGCGCCCGATTAAGTCGAATATTCGCAACGCGTATATCGATTTCTCGAAAATGACACTCAGCCTTGTGGCGGTCGTGACGGATGTGATCCGTGATGGCAAACCGGTCATCGGCTACGGATTTAACTCCAATGGCCGCTATGGGCAGGGTGGTTTGATTCGGGAGCGTTTTGCGCCACGCGTTTTGCAAGCCGAAGCCGATAGTCTGCTCGACGATACGCGTAACAACCTGGATCCTCACAAAATCTGGGCGACGTTGATGACGAATGAGAAACCGGGGGGGCACGGTGAGCGCTCGGTTGCTGTCGGGACGATCGACATGGCTGTCTGGGACGCCGTCGCCAAAATCGAGGAAAAACCCCTGTACCAACTATTGGCTGAGCGCTATGGAAATGGCAAGGCGAATCGCGACGTGTTCGTGTACGCCGCGGGTGGGTATTACTGGCCGGGGCAGGGGCTGGAAGGTCTGCGCCGCGAAATGCAAAGTTATCTGGACCGTGGTTATTCGGTCGTGAAAAAGAAAATCGGCGGCGCCTCGCTAGCCGAAGATTGCGCGCGTATCGAGGCCGTCTTGAAACTGCTCGGACCGGGGCAGCGTTTGGCGGTCGATGCGAATGGCCGGTTTGATTTGAAGACGGCGGTGGAGTATGCCAAGGCCTTGTCTCAGTATGATTTGTTCTGGTACGAAGAGGCGGGCGATCCGCTGGATTACGCCTTGCAGGCGGAGCTGGCGAATCACTACGCGGGATCGATGGCAACGGGGGAAAATCTGTTTTCTATGCAGGATGCGCGCAATCTGATTCGTTATGGCGGTATGCGCTCCGATCGGGATTGGCTGCAGTTCGATTGTGCGTTGAGTTATGGGCTAGTGGAGTATTTGCGCACGCTGGACATGCTGAAAGAAAACGGCTGGTCCGCATCGCGCTGCATCCCTCACGGCGGCCATCAAATGTCGCTGGCCATCGCGGCCGGGCTCGGACTAGGCGGCAATGAGTCCTACCCCGATCTGTTCCAACCCTATGGCGGTTTCCCTGACGGCGTACAAGTCAAAGACAGCATCGTGACCTTGCCGGAACTGCCTGGCATCGGCTTCGAAGGCAAGGCCGACTTGTATGCGGAGATGCGGGCGTTGGCTGAGTGATTGTGTGCGCGTGCTGGCGTTGTGGGATGTCTCTATGTTGGCGTCCCTGCCGAGTGCCTGGGGGTCGCTCCGGCCCGCCTCGACGTCCAGAAGAACAACACCCCCCGCTTAAAGCACAACCCGCAGGTGCTCATCCAAGTGCCCGGTCGGAGTAACCCGCCAGCCGCTTTGGGCGTAGCGCAACCAGCGACCCAGCACCAAATGGGTCAGCAGGCTGGCCCGTGCGCTGATGTCGGTGTCGGGGGGCAAGTCGCCATCGGTGACCGCAACACGCAAGGACTGCTTGATCGAGGCCTCGATGCGGTCGTTGATGTGGTTGATGCGTTCTTGCAGTCGGTTGTCTTCCGTGACCAGCGCATCGCCGGTCAGCACGCGAGTCATGCCTTTATTGCGCTCGGAAAACGCCAGCAGCATCGACACCGTCTTGCGGGCTTGGCCCACGCCATGGGGCTCTGCCGTCGCGATCTGGTTGACTAGCGTAAACAGGCTGACTTCGATGAATTCAATGAGGCCCTCGAACATTTGGGCCTTGCTGGCGAAATGTCGGTACAGCGCGGCTTCGGACACTTGCATCCGTGCTGCCAGGGCGGCCGTCGTGATACGGGCCGCGTGTGGCTGCTCTAGCATTTCTGCCAGGGTTTGCAGGATCTGGTTCTTGCGCTCGCCGGGTTTGCTCGCCATGGCTGACAACGGATGGGTCCGACAAAAAGGGAAAGGGCGTGTATGCTACACCGCACGCACTGGACGGCGGCGCAGCAATAAATCACTGACCGAGTTTACCCGCAAGTCGACATAGCTCGGTCGCTGGTTGTTGCGACGAGCAAAAGGTGTACCCGAGTGATACACGTGCACGGTGCGCAGACCGACCTGGCGAGCGCTGCGCAGGTTAGGCAGCGTGTCCTCCACGAGCACGGCGCGTGCCGCGGGGACGCCTTCGCGAGCCAACACGTAACGGAGCAGCGCCGGTGAGGGCTTGGGGCGGAATTCGCCGTGCAAACGCATATGCTCGATGGCCCATAGACTGTCGAACTGTTGCAGGATACCCAGATGCCGCAGCACGCTGCGCGCGTAATGAAACGGTGCGTTGGTCAGCAGCACCTTGCGGCCGGGCAACTGTCGCAGCTTGGCTGACAGGCCGGTTTCGGCGCGTATCAGGGGGCGCACGTCGAAGTCATGGCTGCGATGCAGGAAATCACGCATATTGATGCCGTGGTGACGTTCCATGCCGATGGCCGTCGCGCCGTAGCGCAGCCAGTACTTTGCGCGTAGCGCATTGGCGGTCTCGATATCGACATTGAGCGACTCGGAGACGGCGGCGGTCATGCCGCGATCGATGCACGGGAAGATCGCGTGCGAGCAGTCGTGCAGCGTGTTATCCAGATCGAACAGCCACAGGCGTTCGGAAACGCCCGCGGCAATGCGGCGCGAGCGACGCAGGCGCGCCGCGGGTCGCAGCAAGTAGCGATGCGCGAGCATCAATGCGAGCTGATCATGGTGCCAACGCCTTCGTTGGTCAGGATCTCCAGCAGCAGGCAGTGGGGGACGCGGCCATCGACAATGTGTACGGAGTTCACGCCATTTTTGGCGGCATCCAGCGACGACGAGATCTTGGGCAGCATGCCGCCAGAGATGGTGCCGTCGGCGAACAACTCGTCGATGGTCTGCGCGGACAGCTTGGTCAGCAGATTGCCGGCCTTGTCCAGTACGCCCGGCGTATTGGTCATCATCAGCAGTTTTTCCGCGCCCAGCACTTCGGCCATTTTGCCGGCGACCACGTCTGCGTTGATGTTGTAGGCCGTGCCGTCCTCGCCATAGCCGATTGGCGAAATCACCGGGATGAACTGGTCGTCTTGCAGCGCTTTGACGACGGCGGGCTCGACCAAGGTGATGTCACCCACGAAACCGATATCCAGTGGTTCAGCGGGATTTTCCTTGTTGGCCATGAGCTTTTTCTGGGCCTGGATCAACATGCCGTCTTTGCCGGTCAGGCCGACGGCTTTACCGCCTGCCTCGTTGATCATCATGACGATGTCCTGCTGGACCTGGCCGCCGAGTACCCACTCGACGACCTCCATGGTCTCGGCGTCGGTGACGCGCATGCCTTGTACGAACGTGCCTTGTTTGCCGATGCGGCGTAGCGCATCGTCGATCTGCGGCCCGCCGCCATGGACGACCACCGGGTTCAATCCCACCAGCTTGAGCAGGACCACGTCGTGCGCGAAGCTGCGTTGCAGGCGCTCTTCAGTCATGGCGTTGCCGCCGTACTTCACCACGATGGTCTTGCCGTGGAATCGTCGTATATACGGCAGCGCTTCGGAAAGAACGGCCGCCTTGATGGCAGGCGACGAAACGGGGGCAGGGTCGGGGGTGTCGGTCATGGCAACAAAAACTCAGCTAAAGAAGGAGTTAGTAGAAAAGTAAAATGCCTGCGCCGGCGCGGACATCGGCGCTGCCAGGGCAAGCATACGGCAGATTGTAGACCCCGCCTATGTCATATAGCCAAAACCTATGTTGTTATGCCCGACAAATAACCGCTATTCAGGTAAATTGGGGGCGTTTTTGCAACGGCCCCGGCCCGGTAGGCCGGGCTTTTCTACTTCACGGGGTGATTTATGCGCTTCTCATTTGCCCGGACGGCCCTCTTGGCCTCCGCGTTTTTTCTGGTCGGCACCGCGCATGCGGACAAGTTGATCGTGGGTGCGACCCAGGTGCCGCACGCCGAGATCCTGGAAGTCGTCAAGCCCGAGCTGGCCAAAGAGGGTGTCGAGCTGGATATCAAGGTGTTCAGCGATTACGTGCAGCCTAATTTGCAACTGGCTGATAAAGAACTGGATGCGAACTTCTTCCAGCATCAACCGTATCTGGACACTTTTAACAAGGATCGAGGTGCGAAGCTGGTGTCGGTCGGTCTCGTGCATGTCGAGCCCTTTGGCGGCTACTCGCGCAAGCTCAAGTCTCTGGACAAGCTACCCGAGGGCGCAACCATTGCGATTCCGAACGATCCGTCCAATAGCGGTCGAGCCTTGTTGTTGCTGCAAAAACAAGGTCTGATCAAGCTGAAAGATCCGACCAACATCGCGGCAACGCCACTCGACATCGCGGAAAATCCCAAGAAATTGAAGTTCCGCGAACTTGAGGCCGCGATTCTGCCGCGCGCCCTGGAGGATGTTGACTTGGCGCTGATCAACACCAATTACGCCCTGGAGGCCGGTTTGGTTCCAACCAAAGATGCGTTGTTCATCGAGGGCGCAGAGTCACCCTACGCCAATATCGTGGTCGCGCGCGAAGACAACAAGGATGCACCCGCGATCAAGAAACTGGTTGACGCCCTGCATACCCCCGCAGTCAAGAAGTTCATTGAGGAAAAGTACAAGGGCGCCGTGGTTCCGGCGTTCTAGGCTCGTCAGGCTGATCAGCCTGCGGCCAGGGCTTTTTTGAGGGTGGCGTGAAACTCGGCGACATCGTAGTCGCCGAGATAGCGCTTGATGATATGCCCTTGTTTATCGATCAGAAATGCGGTGGGCGTGAGCTTGACGTCGCCAAAGGCGCGCGCGAGCTCGCCTTTAGTGTCCAGGGTCACCGGAAACGGCAGTTTGCGTGTTTCGGCGTAGTTGAGCACATAGTTGGGCGGGTCATAGCTCATCGCGACGGCGACGGTCTCGTAGCCCTTGGGCGCGTATTCGTTGTAGGTCTCAATCGCGCCGGGCATCTGTTTGACGCACGTGACACAACTGGTCGCCCAGAACTTCACCATCACGACCTTGCCACGCAGATCCTGCATGCTGAAGGTCTTGCCTTCGATGGTGGTGAAAGCCACATCCGGGGCGGTGGGAGCTGGCCGCCATACAAACCAGGCCCCGATACCCGCTGCCACCAGAACGGCCAGGGCAAGAACAATTTTTTTCATGGCTTGCTTTTTCAGTTATTGGATGGGCATGACTTCTACGCCACCCGAGCTGCTGCTGCCGCCCGACTCGATGGGGGCGTTGGTCTGCGTGCCCGACGATGACGAGTCCTTGGGTTTGGAGGACGAGGTTCCTGACAGGCGAAGGGCTTCTTCGCGGCTGATGAATTCGAAGATTTTCACGACCTTGGCCACGCCGCTGACGCCTGACGCGGCGGTGGCCGCGTTATTGCCTTCGGCTTCGGTGACCAGACCCATCAGGTAGACCACGGCATGATCGGTGGTGACATCAATCGTTGCCGAAGGCACGTATTCGGTATTGAGTAGTTTGGTTTTGACCTTGGAGGTCAGCCAGGTGTCGCTCGAGCGGGTGCCGAACGAGGCGGCCGGTCCGATATTGAGCTGGTTGACGACCTTTTTGACGTGCTGAACGTTTTGCGCCAGGGCGGTGGCCTGATTTTTGGCCTCGGCGTTGGGGACGTCACCGGTCAGCAGGACCACGTTGTTATAAGACATGGCGTTCACGCGCGCCGCGTCGCCGAGCTTGGCGCTGATATCCCGCTCGGCTTTGAACTCGATATTCTGGTCTTCGAGTTGAGCGCCCGAGGTACGCCGGTCGGTGACCACCACGGCGGTCGTAGCCGCGGCACCGCCCACGAGCAGGGGCGCACACGCCGACAGGGAACCTGCCGCAGTGGCGATCAGAGCTGCCAACAGCAGGGGGCGGGCGATCTTCTTGGTATCGTGGATCATTCAGTGTCTCCGAGAAGTAAGGCGTCTATACCGTCACACAGCGCATGCAAGATCAGGGTGTGAACTTCCTGGATGCGCATGGTGCGGTCATGAGGCACACATAAATTGACGTCGTGCTCGGTCAATAGTTCACTCATGACCCCCCCGCCTTTGCCGGTCAGGGTGATGATGGTCATCTCGCGTTCGTGAGCGGCCTCCATGGCGCGGATCACGTTGGGGGAATTGCCGCTGGTGGAAATTGCAACCAGCACGTCGCCGGGTTGGCCCAGGGCGCTGACTTGGCGTTCGTAGATTTCTTCGAAACCATAGTCGTTGCCCACAGCGGTCATGATCGCTGTGTCGGTATTCAGAGCGATTCCCGCCAACGGCAGTCGTTCGCGCTCGAAGCGGCCGACCAGCTCGGCAATGAAATGCTGCGCGTCAGCGGCCGAGCCGCCATTGCCGCAGGCCAGAATCTTGCCGTTATTGGCCAGCGCCGCGAACAGCAGGTCGACCGCGCCGGCCAGCGGGGCCGATAGCGCGTGCATGCTTGCTTCGCAGACTGCCATGGCGTCACGAAAGTGTGACGTCATCCTAGAGGTCATATCCATGGCCGCCATTATCTCACGGTGGCGGGCGCAAGGGCGGACGGGGAAGAGGTCGCCTCTAAGGATAAGGATACAAGTGTCACGAGAACTCTCTGCGTCAAAGTGTAAAGGCCGCCGTTAGCCATTCGATCTCATCCGCATCAAAGGCCACGACATCAAACCGCACAGGCGGCGTGCGACCCTGCCAATGCTGGCGAGCCAGGCCGGGCAGCAGCAACGCCGCACTGCGGGCAACGCGGGCGCGCTTCATGTGACCTACGCTGGCGGCCGCCCCGCCATAACGACTGCTGGCCCGCGCTCGTACCTCGACAAACACCAGGGTGTCGCCATCGCGCATGATCAAATCGATTTCTCCGGTGCGGCAGTGCACATTGCGAGCCAGCGGGATCAGCCCCGCGTCTGTCAGTCGTCGCAAGGCCCGATCTTCGTGGGTGGCGCCCACGCGCTGTGTGGGTGAAACCTTGGGCTCGGACCGGCGCACATCGGTCGTTGTCCGCGCTAGCGCCGCCTTACGCATGGCGACGCGGCGCCGTTTCAATTGGCGTTGCTGTGCCAGACGGGCGCGTTCATAGGCAATATCCAGAAAAGGATCGTGCATGTCGTGAGATGCCCTGCTCGTGTCGGGCGGCTACACTGACATACTTTGCTGTCAGGTTGCTATTGCCCCATGAATCAAAATGTCCCGCTTGCGCACGCTGGCGATGTATGGAGCCGCATGGCTGAACGTGTGGCCGGCCAGCATTGGCCTACGGCCACCTTATACGTCGTGGCCACCCCCATCGGCAATCTGGGGGACTTGGGGTTGCGTGCCTGGCAGGCCCTCGCCCAGGCGGATGTGATCGCTGCCGAAGACACACGCTCCAGTCGCAGCCTGCTGGATGCATGGGGCATCAGCACACCATTGATCGCCGCGCATCGTCATAACGAGGCGACCGCCGCCCAAGATATCTGCCAGCGCCTCGAGCAGGGGCAGCGCGTCGCCCTCGTCTCCGATGCCGGCGCACCCGCCGTCAGCGACCCGGGTGCGCGTGTCGTAAGGGCCGTGCGGGCCGCCGGCTATATCGTGGTGCCCGTACCGGGCCCCAGTGCCGTCATCACGGCCCTCATGGGCAGTGGTGTCACCTCCGACGAAAATCCCGCCTATGCCTTTGCAGGCTTCGCTCCCCCCAAAGCCGTCGCACGGCAGCGTTGGCTGCGGTCATGGTGTGCCTTGCCCGCGCCCGTCGTCATGTTCGAATCCCCGCATCGCCTGACCGCGACGCTGAACGATTTGCTCGAGGTTTGCGGCGGACAGCGCGAGCTCACGATCGCCCGCGAACTGACTAAACGTTTCGAGCAAATCGCCACGCTGCCGCTATCTCGTGCCGCCGACTGGCTCGCCGAAGATCCTCATCGCGCGCAGGGTGAATTCGTTCTGATCGTCCACGCTGCCGCTTCCTCGGGCGACGACGATGTCGGCCCGGATGACCCCGCGACGATCGTCCTGCTCGATGCCTTGCTCGATACTCTGTCCGTGCGCGACACCGCTAAAGTCGCTGCCAAAGTCACAGGCCAACCCCGCGATGTTCTTTACGCGCTGGCGCTGGCCCGCAAGGAGGGCACATGAAAATCCCCTCGGCCACAGACCACGTAATTTATCTTGATACAGAAACCCCGTTGGGGCTCATGCGGCTAGCGGCTCGCGCCTGCGCCGCAAACGAGGTGTCCGGCCCGACTCGCCAATTGGCCAATCGTCCTACCGCGCGGGATCCTGACAGTGATGACACCGTTGTCGCTTTGAGTGGCGCCTGGTTTCTGGATCAATCCGACTTGCCCGCGCCCTCGGACGCCTGGCAGCAAGACACGCAACACCCCATCTTGCGCCAGGCTCAAACCGAACTCACCGAATGGTTCGCCGGTCAACGCCGCGAATTCGACGTTGCCCTGGCGCCGCAGGGAACGCTTTTCCAGCAAGCCGTGTGGCAGGCTCTGCTCGATTTGTCTTTTGGCACTACCTGCAGCTATAGCGATCTGGCGAGCGCGATCGGCAAACCCAAATCGTTCCGAGCTGCCGCCCAAGCCATCGGCCGCAATCCGATCTCAATCTTCATTCCTTGTCATCGAGTGGTCGGCCGCGACAGCTCGCTCACAGGATTCGGCGGCGGCCTGCCTCGCAAGCAAGCGCTGCTCCAGCATGAAGGCCATCGCTATCCGGGCCATCACGCCCGCGTGCGCCGTATCGACAACAGCCAATTGGCACTGCCTTGGCAGTGAATGGATTACTGCGCAGCCAGTTGCGGCAAAATCCCTGTCTGACTTGCCACCTGGCGCGCCACATCAAGCGCCGCTGCACGGTCAACATAAGGACCCAACCGGACCCGGTATAGACCGGCATTCTGTTGCACCACGGCCGTATCGCCTGACGAATTATCAAGCTGGCTATTGACCCGCTGTACGAGCGCCTGCGCGTTGGTGGGCTGACTAAACGCACCCATCTGCAGATAGATACCATCCGATCGCGACAACATCGACGGCCCGCTCGAACGGCTCGCGACACGGGTTACGTTGGAAGCCGGCGCAGGCGCCACTTCCTTGGTGGTCAACGTTCCGATGGGTGAGGGCGTTGGCTTCGATTCGGCTTTGGTCTCTTTCGCGGCCAACTTTGCGGTGGGCGACGGCGTCGGTTGCGCTTCGGGTTCGATCACCTTCATGGTCAGTTTTCCGACCGGCGCTGGCGTCGGTTTCGCCTTTGGCGCCTGCGCTATCTTGTCTGGCGCCGGCGTCCCCGTAATGTTAGTGCCTTCGGCCTGCGCCAGGCGGATTTCCTCAGGCAAAATGCGCTCCACCGTCACCTTGGCGCTACCCACCTTGATGAGTCCCAACTTCTTTGCCGCGGTATAAGACAAATCCACGATGCGACCGCGGTGAAACGGCCCGCGATCATTGATACGCACAATCACCGTGCGGCCATTGACACTGCTGGTGACCCGCGCATAACTGGGTATCGGCAACGTCGGATGGGCAGCCGTCATGGCGTACATGTCATAGGTCTCGCCGTTAGACGTGCGCCTGCCATGGAATTTTTTACCGTACCACGACGCTTTGCCGCTTACCTTGTAGGCTTTGTTCTCGTCGGTGATGGGCACATAGCGTTTGCCGAACACCTTGTACGGGCTATTACCACCACGGGACAATGGCTCAAGCTGCGGGATAGCGTCCGCGGTCTTTTCAATGCCTGCCGGCACGTCACGCTCGGGGCCGTCATCTTTGTAATAGCCTCCCCCCTTGCTCGTGCTGGAACTGCTGCTGGGGGAATGGGTAGGGGATTGGCTGCCCGTGTGCGACGGCGCTGTGGAAGTGCAACCTGCAATTACCACAGCCAAGCCGACCAATAGCGGGGTCAGGATCTGGCGGGTGTTCTTCAAGAGGATTCGTCCGGTAATTGTGCGCGATGCCGCACTAACAATGGGTCATGGTCGGCAAAGCGCTTGGCTAATTGCTCGACGACATAGACAGACCGATGTTGGCCGCCCGTACATCCGACCGCGATCGTCAGATAGCTGCGCGTATCTTGCGTGTATTGAGGTAACCAGCGCTGCAAAAAGCCCGTAATGTCGTCGATCATCTGGCCGACAATCTCAAAACTGGCCAGCCACGTCGCGACGGGCTCGTCGCGGCCTGTCAGGGGGCGCAAGTTGCGGTCATAGTAGGGATTAGGCAGACAGCGCACGTCAAAAACCAAGTCGGCATCGTTGGGGACGCCGCGCTTGTAGGCAAAAGATTGAAACGTCAGCACCAGTGGGGGCCGGTCGTCCTGGATCAGGTCTGCGATCCAGGAGCGGAGCTGGCCCGGGGTGAGGCCCGAGGTGTCAATGACGTGTTCTTGTTCACGCAACGGAGCCAGCAGATCGCGTTCCAGCGAAATGGCATCCAGGAGCGAGGGGGCTTGCCCGCCGCGCGACAGCCGGTCAGTGAGGGGGTGGCGGCGGCGGGACTCGGAATAGCGTTGCGCCAACGTTTGGGTGTTGGCGTCGAGGAATATCACGCGCAACGAGGTACCCATGGCACGTAACGCTGTGATGGTATCTGGCAAGTCGGCGAGCTCGCCTGGGGAACGCACGTCGATCGCGACCGCTACGCGTTCGAGCTGCTCATCGCGCGCGTTGGCGATGAACTCGCTCAGGAATCGAACCGGCAGATTGTCGATACACGTGTAGCCGGCGTCTTCGAGCATGCGCAGCGCCACGGATTTCCCTGAGCCGGAAATTCCAGTAATAAGGACAACTCTTAGCATGACCTCGATTGTTGCATGATTTTGCTTACCTGACACGCACTGGATGCCCGATGATAGGATCAGTAGGCATCAAGAAGAAGGAGTTTTGTTGTATCAAATTGATGTGACAGCGTAAGATGAGGCACCCGTACTACCCTGGCGAGTGGTCAAGCACGCCCGGCAGTGCCTCGTCCCCATTTTTCTTCGCAGCAATCAATGTCAGCATCTCCCATGTCAGCATTTCCCTGTGTGAGCCGCACGAGAGGGCCCTTGTGCCTGCTACTCATCCTGATATGGGCCGTGCTGTCCGGCGGGACTGCCATGGGGCAACCCGCAGCGCAGGGCCCGACCCTGCGTCCGGACACGATGCAGGCACGCGTGGCCGCCTGTACCGCCTGCCATGGCGCACAGGGCAAAGCGGGGACGGATGGCTACTATCCTCGCTTAGCCGGCAAACCTCGTGACTATCTTTACCATCAGTTGCTGAATTTTCGCGACGGTTTGCGTCAATATCGACCAATGACACATTTGCTAACAGGTCTGCCTGACGACTACCTGCTGGAAATTGCCACTTACTTTGCCGATCAGCATGTGCCGTATCCGCCGGCATCGCGGCCTGCGGTGTCCGCGAGTACGTTGGAGCACGGTCGCGTGTTGGCGACCCGAGGAGACACCGCTCGCGGCATTCCCGCCTGCGTGGCCTGCCATGGCACGTCATTCAGCGGACTGGCGCCCGCGATTCCGGGCCTGTTGGGCTTGCCGCGAGACTACATCGGCTCGCAAATCGGGGGTTGGAAAAACGGTTTGCGTCGAGCGGCGGAGCCAGATTGCATGGCCGATATTGTGCAGAAACTCACGCCAGAGGATATCGGAGCCCTGTCGGCCTGGTTGTCCTCGCGTACGATCGTGGAGCCTTATGTGCCAGATCCCGCCGGTTCAACGACCTTGCCTGCCGAATGCGGCAGCCAAGCCCAGCAGCGCTAAGGGGGCGGCATGAAACGCGTCATTTTGTATGTTCTGCTGGCCCTGGTCGTCGCGTGTGTGGTGGCGCTTGGCGTCGTGTACTGGCTGGGGACTCGCGATGAGGCGGTCCCGGCCGCCGCGGGGAACCCTGTCCAGGTGAGCGGCGCAGTGCAGACTGAAGGTCTGATCGAACAAGGCCGTTATCTGGCTCGTCTGGGCAATTGCATGGGATGCCACACAGCGCAAGGCGGTCAAGCCTATGCGGGAGGAACGCCGATCCCTACGCCATTTGGCACCTTGTACGGCCCCAACATCACGTCCGACGTACAAGCCGGCATAGGCGACTGGGACGCCGACGATTTTTGGCATGCCCTGCATAACGGTAAATCGAAAGATGGGAGTTTGCTGTACCCCGCTTTTCCTTATACCGAATACACGCGTGTATCGCGTGCTGATTCGGATGCGTTATTTGCTTTTCTGCGTACGGTGCCGCCATCCAGTCAGCCCAGTCGCGCGCATGAGTTGAAGTTTCCCTATGATCAAAGGGAGTTGCTGGCGTTTTGGCGGGCCCTGTATTTTGAGCCAGGGGTGCTGCAGCCGGAGGCCGGGCAATCGACGCAATGGAATCGTGGCCGCTATCTGGTCGAAGGGCTGGGTCATTGTGCTGCTTGTCACGCGCCGCGTAATAGCCACGGGGCCACGCGTGCCGCGGACGGCCTGGCCGGAGGAATGATTGCGGGGCTGGGGTGGTATGCCCCTTCTCTGGCCAATGACCCCGTGAGGGGGCTGGGCAAATGGAGCGCGCAAGATATCGCGACCCTATTGCGTACTGGGGTGGCGACGCACTCCACGGCCAGCGGGCCGATGGCGGAAGTGGTGCTGGGGAGTTCCCAATACCTGACCGAGACCGACGCGCTGGCGATGGGCCAGTATCTGAAATCCTTGCCAGCATCGTCAACGGATAGCGAGAACACGGTCACCCAACCCTCGACGGCGTTGCTGAACCACGGGGGCAAGCTGTACGCGCAGCACTGTGCCCAGTGCCATCAGGACCAAGGACAGGGCAGCGGGGTGGCCTGGCCAGCGTTAGCCGGTAATCCCACGGTGACGGCGCCGTCACCCGTCAACGCGATCCGACTGGTGCTCGATGGTGCCTACGCGCCCGCGACCGCCGCGAACCCGCGGCCGCACGGCATGCCGCCGTTTGGGCAGGTGCTGGGGGACAACGATATTGCGGCGCTGGTCTCGTATATCCGGTTCAGTTGGGATAACCGGGCGAGCGCTGTCACGGGATTTGACGTCAAGCGCGTGCGAGACGCGTCAACGTTGAACTGAGTTTGCAAGGGGGGCACGGCGCGATGGGGTGGCGCCGGCCCATTGATGTGATGGGGTTTATTTACTGCTTTGCAGAATCGCCATGGCCTGGCGTTCCATGAACTCGCCCAGCGTGTCGATGCCGCGCAGTTTCAGGATGGTGTTGCGCACGGCGGCCTCGACCAGCACGGCCAGGTTGCGACCGGCGGCCACTTGCAGCATGACTTTGCGCACAGGCAGGCCGAGCATGTCCTGGGTGATGTCCTGTAGGGGCAGGCGCTCGAATTTGTCTTGCGCCGTGGCGCGCACGAGGTGCACGATCAGTTTCAGGCGCATTTTGCGGCGGACCGAGGTTTCGCCAAAGATGGTGCGAATGTCCAGCAGGCCCAGGCCGCGAACCTCAAGCATGTTTTGCAAGAGCTGCGGGCAGTGACCCTCGATCATGCTGGGCGCGATGCGGGAAAACTCCACCGCGTCGTCGGCCACCAGGCCGTGTCCGCGCGAGATCAGCTCCAGCGCGAGTTCGCTTTTGCCCAGGCCGGATTCGCCTGTGATCAGCACGCCCAGGCCCAGCACGTCCATGAAAACGCCGTGTACGGTCGTGGTGGGCGCCAGTTTTTTGCTGAGATAGATACGTAACAAATCGATGAGCTGGGCCGCTGCGACGGGCGTGGACAGCAGCGGCACCTGGTGTTGCTCGCACTGATCGATCAGTTCTTGTAGGGGTGTCAGTCCATCGCCCAGCAGGATCGCCGGTACGCCGCCGAGCAAGAGCTCATCCATCAGATGGGTGCGGCGGCGCCGATCCATCCGCTCGTAGTAGGCGAGCTCTTCTACGCCAAAAACCTGGACGCGCGAGGGATGGATGAGATTCAGGTGACCCACCAGGTCGGCGGCCGCCATGCCATTATCGGGGACGGAGCGTTGGGCCGCAGGTTGGCCGGCGACCCAGTTGAAGGGGATATCGCCGACGTTATCGTCGATCAGTTCCTGGACCGTCAGCATGGCAGTAGTTCCGCGAACGTCAGCGTTGGCCCGTGGTCAGCATGCGATGGACTTCGGTCGGATCCGTCTCGGTGACCAGGGCTTCGCGCAACGCTTTGTTGGACATCAATTGCGCCAGTTCGGCCAGGATGTCCAAGTGTTGCTGAGTGGCCGTCTCGGGCACAAGCAGACACATCAGCATGATGACCGGCTCACCATCGGGCGCATCAAACGGCACCGGCTGCGCCAGCCGCACAAATGCGGCCAGGGGGGTTTCCAGACCTTTTACGCGACCATGCGGGACTGCCACGCCTTGGCCCAGGGCAGTGGATCCCAGGCGCTCGCGGGCAAACAGGCTGTCGAACACGATGGTTCGGGCCAAGCCATGATGGTTTTCAAAGAGTAGCCCGGCCTGCTCGAATGCCCGTTTCTTGCTGGTAACGGCCATGTCGAGCATGATGTTGCCGGCGGGTAGGATGCGCGACAAATGATTCATGCGGATCATTATAGGTGTTATCCCGCAGTGCAACAAACACTGCGTTCGCTCGCCTGTTGGAATCCACAAGCATAGTCGGTTCCGGGCGGGAATGGGAGGGGGTAACTTGCCGATGCCCCGGCGGGATCGAAACCATCCAGCGGGACACCGGTGTCAGGGCGATCCGTGAGGATCTTAAGGTTCAGTCCGGCCGTAGCGTGGCGCGAACAAGTAATGCTGTGCCTGCCTTATGGGCTGGGCGGTGCGCTGATATCGGGCAACCGCTTGACGGACTCTGCCGTGTGGCTCTGCATCTTGTCTTTGTGTTTCAAGACCTGACGGTCGATTTTGTCGACCAATAGATCGATGGCTGCATAGAGGTTTTCATCCACGGCTTCGCAATGGATATCCTTGCCGCGCAGTCTCATGGTGATTTCGGCTTTATGCCGCAGGGGCTCTACTGAGAGCATGACCTGGGTATCGATCACATGATCGAAATGCCGTAGCACTCGCGCCAGTTTGTTCATGACATATTCCCGGATGGCCGGGGTGACGTCGAGATGACGACCGCAGATGCTCAGGTTCATAGTGTGCTCTCCTTCCATATCAAAGAGAAATAAGTGCGCGTATTGCGCGGGAAAATGAGTAAAAAGGACCTCCTGTAGAAAAATAGAAATAGAACTGACTCAGTACTAGTGTATAGACTCTGCCCGGTAAAACAAGGGGCCCGGTCGCCGGGGTTACATCCGAAAATGTTCGCCTAGATAAACGCGCCGCACGGCGGGGTCGCCGACGATCTCGTCGGGCTGACCGTCCGTCAGAACCTTGCCCTCGCTGATGATGTACGCGCGGTCGCAGATCCCCAGTGTTTCCCTGACGTTGTGATCGGTGATGAGCACACCGATGCCGCGACCCTTGAGAAAGCGCACGATGCGTTGAATTTCGATGACGGCGATCGGATCGACGCCGGCAAAGGGCTCATCGAGCAGGATGAAACGCGGACGTGTGGCCAGGGCGCGGGCGATCTCGACGCGGCGGCGCTCGCCACCGGACAGCGAGATCGCGGCATTATCCCGGATATGACCGATCTGCAGGTCGTCGAGCAGGGCTTCAAGCTGCTCTTTAATTTCGGCCTGGGACAAGGCCTTGCCCTGCGCATTGAGTTGCAATTCCAGCACGGCCCGGATGTTTTGCTCAACGGTCAGACGTCGAAACACGGACGCATCCTGTGGCAGATAGGACAGCCCCATCCTCGCTCGTTTGTGAATCGGCATGGACGTGATGGTGGTGCCGTCGATTTCTATCCGGCCGGCGTCGGCGGGCACCAGTCCGACGATCATGTAGAAACTGGTGGTCTTGCCGGCGCCGTTGGGGCCCAGCAGGCCCACGACCTCGCCGCTGACGACCGACAGTGAGACATCTTGCACGACGGTGCGACCGTTGTAGATTTTGCGTAGGCCGGTGGCACGCAGGCTACCTTGTTTGACCCTGGGGGCGGACGACGAGGAAGACGGCGTGGAAGTCTGGGTCATTGCAACGGTATGAGCGGACGGCGAGGATGAATTAGCCATTTTGTTTGGCGTCTTTGGGGCCTTTTCCGCCACGGCATTCCGCGGCTGCGGCATCGGCTTTGGCACGCGGCTCGACAATCGAGCGTACGCGGCCGCCGGGCGCCGAGGAGTTGGCTCCCCCCTGGGCTTGGTATACCCCGGTTTTTTCGTTGTAGCGTACCCGCTCGCCACGGATGGTGTCGAAGGGTTTGCCACAGACGTAGCGGATGATGACGGCTTGCCCGATCAGGTCGAACTGACTTTTGTTGCTGTCATATTCGGCGCGCAGGCCTTTGCCCTCGATCACCTCGTAGGTGGCGGGCCGCTCTTGGCGGATGGTGACGACTTTACCTTTGTTGGCCCGGGCCGTGCCGTGCTGGTTGCCCGCGTCGTCTTCAGTGACCTCGAGTTCATCGGCGGTCAATTTCATGAGTCCGCGCGTCAGCACAACGTTACCAGTGAAAACGCTTTGACGCTTGATGTCATCGTAGTGCAGCGTGTCCGACAAAATCATCGTGCTGGGATCTTCGGCGGGCGCGTTCTGGTCTTGCGCGTGCACGCCGGCACCCATGCCCAGCAGCACGGTGGCGAGCAGGAACGTGATCGCGTGGCGGCGTGGCCGTGGGCTAAAGAAAGTCCGTAAGTCGGTCATGGTGGATTCTGGTTGGAGCCGTCTCGAGTGCGGCTGCGTGTTTCGGATCCGGCAATCTCGACGTCGGTGGACGCCGAGACCTGCAATTGCCGGGTTTTGTTGTTGTAGCGCATGCCAGTGCCGCTCATGCGTGAGTTGCCCTTGAGGACGATCGCAGGCAGGTCGGTGTAAATGACGTCCTCGTCAGGCAAGATGATGAGCTGTTCGCTACGTACGTCAAGCGCGTCGTTCTTTGCGTCTGGTTGGCGATGGACATGCGCCGAACCATTCATGATGATGCGATCACCGCCTTTTTCCATGATGGCGCTGTTGGCGGTGGCGACAGTGATAGGGTTGGCTTCTTGTTGGCCAACGGCCCGCGGGTCGGTGACATGGTAGGAGTCATCGTCCGGAAAGTGTTCGGCGTATGCGCCTTCCATACGATTGACGGGTTTGCCGCTGGCGTCCGTGCGCAACATGACGAAGTCGCGCGCCCAAGAATCCATCTCGTGGGTCAGGCGACGAGGCGGGTCGATGGGAATGGCACGCTGCGCGTAACCCGCCGCCCACCAGGTGCCGACCACTAGTGCAATCAGCAGCAGCAGGGCGATCAGCGCGGGAAGTCGTTCTTTCATGCGACGCCCTTGCGTTACTGAATCGCGCCCGGACCGAGCAGGCCGGGCGCGTTCATGAAGGCGCCGAGCCGGCCTTGGGCGGCCAGCAGCAGGTCGCAGCATTCGCGTACGGCGCCGCTGCCGCCGGGAACCGATGCCACCCAGTGCGCGGTCTGGGTGATGTAGCCGGGGGCGTTGGGGACGCTGGCAGCGAAACCGACCCGCTGCATGGCGGGCAAATCGATGATGTCGTCACCCATATAACCGATCTGGGAGAGTTCCATGCCGTGCCGTTGCGCCAGTTCGGTCAGTGCGGCGGCCTTGTCTCGTATGCCTTGCATGACATCGGCGATGCCGAGTTCGGCGGCGCGACGACTGACGATGGGGCCCGAGCGACCGGTAATCAGTGCGACCTTGAGGCCGCCTTCTGTGAGCAAGCGCAAGCCGTGGCCGTCCAGGGAATTAAAGCGTTTGAATAATTCGCCGCTCTCGCCGTAGTACAGGCTGCCATCGGTCAGGACGCCGTCGACGTCAAAAACCATCAGGCGTACGGCCGCGGCGCGCTGGCGTATGGCGGGAGCAATGCGGGCGAGCACCAGGGCTTCGGCGGGGTGGGGAAGAGGAGAAATCGTCATGGTCATACTACCTTCGCGGCCATCAGGTCATGCATGTGTAGGGCGCCCAACAGGGCGCCGTCGGCATCGACCACGAGCATCTGGTTCAGCCGTTGTTCGTCCATTTCCCGGGCGGCATCGACGGCCAGCGCATCGGGGCCGATGCTGCGCGGCAGGCGGGTCATGCCCTGGGCGACCGTTAGATTGCGAATGTCACCATGGCGTTCAATCAGGCGACGTAAATCGCCGTCAGTGAAAATGCCGACCGGCTTGCCTTCTGAATCTACCACGATGGTCATGCCCATGCCTTTGGCGGACATGACTTCGAGCACCGGAAAGAGGCTGGCGTCTTCGGTGACCAGGGGGAGCGCGGCGCCGTCGCGCATGACATCGCGGACGTGGGTCAACAGCCGGCGACCTAGCGTGCCGCCGGGATGCGAGCGGGCAAAGTCCTCGGGACCGAAGCCGCGGGCCTCCAGGCAAGCCACGGCGAGCGCGTCGCCGAGAGCCAGGGCGGCCGTCGTGCTGGCGGTCGGGGCCAGATTCAGCGGGCAGGCCTCTTGGGCCACGCTGGTGTCCAGGTGCCAGTCGGCCAATCGCGCCAATTCGGAGTCCGGGTTGCCGGTGATGGCGACCAGGGTGGTTCCCATACGACGGGCAACGGGCAAAATGGTGAGCAATTCCTGACCGGATCCGGAGTGTGAAATCGCGATCAGGACGTCGTCACGCGTAATCATGCCCAGGTCGCCATGGATGGCCTCGGCCGCATGGACGAAAAACGCCGGGGTGCCGGTCGAGGCAAAGGTGGCGGCGACTTTGCGGGCAATATGGCCCGTTTTGCCTATACCGCTGACCACGACGCGCCCACGACACGCCAGCAGCAGGTCGACGACGTGTCTAAAGTCGTCGTCCAGCCGTGCCGCCAGGTCGGTGAGGGCCTGTGCTTCGATTTGCAGGGTGCGGCGCGCCGAACTGAGCGCCGTCGCGGACGAGGGGGTGGGATGATCGATCATGGACGGATTTTAATCGCACTATGGCCAGTTGCTGATGGTCGGGGGGTATGGCATGCTGGCGCGGCAAATTTGCGTTTCCTTTCGCATCCATTCTTAGTCAGGTTCCTATCATGTCCTCGTTTCCCGCGCCCGTGCTAGGCACGCCTTTGTCCCCAACGGCCACCCGTGTCATGTTGCTGGGTTCTGGCGAGCTAGGTAAAGAAGTCATCATTGCCCTGCAACGGTTGGGTATCGAGGTTATCGCCGTGGATCGCTATGCGGATGCACCAGGTCATCAGGTCGCGCACCGTGCGCACGTCATCCCCATGACTGATCCCGAGGCCTTGCGGCGCGTGATCGAACAAGAACGTCCCGATGTCGTGGTGCCCGAGATCGAGGCGATTGCCACGGATGTGCTGGTGGCGCTAGAGGCCGCCGGCGCCGTGCGGGTGACGCCGACCGCGCGGGCTGCACAATTGACAATGAATCGCGAGGGGATTCGGCGTTTGGCCGCAGAAACCCTGAATCTCCCGGTCTCGCCCTATCGTTTCGTCGATACCGAGACCGAGTTGCGCCAGGCGATTGATAGTGGCATTGGCTATCCCTGCGTGGTCAAGCCCGTGATGTCCTCGTCGGGCAAAGGGCAATCCGTCATTCATGGGCCTGACGATATTGAGGCTGCCTGGCAATATTCCCAAGAAGGCGGCCGCGTGGGCGCCGGTCGCATCATTGTCGAAGGCTTTATCCGCTTTGATTACGAAATCACTCTGCTGACCGTGCGAGCACGCGGTGCGAATGGTGACATCGAGACGTTTTTCTGCGACCCGATCGGTCACCGCCAGGTCGACGGCGACTATGTCGAAAGCTGGCAGCCGCATCCCATGTCGCCGATCGCGCTGGAGCGCTCGCGCGAGATTGCCCGTGCCATTACGAGCGATCTGGGCGGAATGGGGGTCTTTGGGGTCGAACTGTTCGTGGCCGGGGATCAGGTCTGGTTTTCCGAAGTCAGTCCGCGGCCGCACGATACGGGCATGGTGACCATGATTTCCCAGGTACAAAGCGAGTTCGAATTGCATGCTCGTGCGTTGCTGGGTCTGCCTGTCGATACGGCGCTGCGTCAGGCCGGCGCCAGCAGCGTGATTTACGGGGGGCTCGACACGCGTGGAGTGTCGTTTCACGACGTCGCACAGGCGCTGGCCGAATCCGGCACCGATCTGCGGCTATTCGGCAAGCCCGAATCTTTTGTAAAGCGTCGCATGGGCGTGGCGTTGGCGGTTGCCGACAATGTCGAGGCCGCTCGCGAAAAGGCCAAACGCGTTTCGTCGACGGTGACCGTCAAGGCCTGAGTCTGATCGGGCAGGTGCCACGGCGAAAAATGCCAAGGGTTTGATCTTTATCAGGGTTAGGCAGTTTATCCGCGCGGTCCTTAATACAAAGTCATTTTTGCGGCCGTATCATGCCGCGATATGACGTCTTTGATCTTTTTTCCGAGTTGCCGTGAGTGTGGCTGCGCTACATCACAGGATTTGCCTTCGTATTCTGTTTGTTCGATAATTTCAGGAATTTCTGAAATCAACGTAATAAAATAATGCCACTCAGCCCTCAAACCGAACGTTTCGTCCTGCATTTTGGCGAGATGGGCAGCCGCTGGGGAGTTAACCGGACGGTTGGGCAGATGTATGCATTGCTGTTCCTGTCTCCGCAGCCGTTGCATGCGGATGACATTGCCGAGGCGCTGGGATTTTCGCGCTCGAACGTCAGCATGGGACTCAAAGAGCTGCAGTCCTGGCGGCTGGTCAAGCTGATTCACCAGATTGGAGATCGGCGCGATTACTTTGAAACCCCCAAAGACGTCTGGGAAATCTTCCGCATTTTGATGGAAGAAAAGCGTAAGCGCGAAATCGATCCGACGTTGACGATGCTGCGTGACACGCTGTTGGAGGCGCCTATGGGCGAGGCCGAGGCTTATGCGCATGAACGTATGGACGAAATGCTCAAACTCATCGAGCTCACCACCGGTTGGTTCGATGAGGTGCATAGCCTACCCCCAGAAACGCTGCAACGGCTGATGCGGATGGGCACCAAGGTTCAAAAGGTTCTGGATTTTGCCGGCAAGCTGCGGGGCCGGGATTGACATCGCAGCGCACAATGAGAGCCCCTATGAAGTTGCCCTGTATGTCCCTATTATGGGATACCTGTTGCGTCGGTCGCGGCGTGCAAATGCCGTCGTGGTGTGCTGTCTGTTCGGGGGCTGTCCATGATTGATTTAGACGTCGTGAATTTGTCGCGGTTTCAGTTTGCCGCGACAGTCATGTATCACTTCATTTTTGTGCCGCTGACCTTGGGCTTGTCATTCATTCTCGCCATCATGGAGAGTGTGTACGTCATGACGGGGCGCGACATCTGGCGCCGCATGACGATGTTCTGGGGCACATTGTTCGGCATCAATTTCGCGTTGGGCGTGGCCACGGGCGTCGTGATGGAGTTCCAGTTCGGCATGAACTGGTCCTACTACAGCCACTACGTGGGCGATGTGTTTGGCGCGCCGTTGGCGCTCGAGGGCCTGATGGCGTTCTTCCTCGAGGCGACCTTTGTCGGGCTGTTCTTCTTTGGCTGGAATCGTCTCTCGAAGGTTGGGCACTTAACCGTGACCTGGCTGGTGGCGTTTGGCACCAATTTTTCTGCGCTGTGGATTTTGATCGCCAATGGCTGGATGCAGAACCCGGTAGGGGCGGTGTTCAACCCCGACACCATGCGTATGGAGATGACGGATTTTGCCGCCGTTATTTTCAACCCGGTGGCACAGGCTAAGTTCGTACATACGGTCAGCGCCGGTTACGTAGCGGGTGCGATGTTTGTGATGTCGATCAGTGCCTGGTATCTACTGCGCCGTCGTCACGTGGACCTGGCTAAACGCTCCATGACGGTAGCGGCCAGTTTTGGTCTGGCCGCGTCCCTGTCGGTCGTGGTGCTGGGTGACGAAAGCGGTTACCTGACCACGGAACATCAGAAAATGAAGATTGCGGCCATTGAGGCGATGTGGCATACCGAGCCCGCACCGGCCAGCTTTAATCTGTTTGCTATTCCCAATCAGGCCGAGCGCAAGAATGATTTCGCGATCGAGATCCCCTATGTGATGGGCATCATCGGTACGCGTTCGCTGACGACGCCGTTGTTGGGGATCGACGATCTGGTCAGGCGCGCCGAGTTTCGTATTCGTGAGGGGATCGTCGCGTACCAGGCCATGGAACGCATACGGGCCAATCCAGACGATGTCGAGGCCCGTATGATCCTGGACAAAGGGTGGCCCGATCTGGGATACGCCTTGTTGGTCAAGCGCTATCAACCCGATCTGAGCAAAGTCACCGACGCCGAGATTCAACAGGCGGCGATAGACACGATTCCGACCGTGGCGCCGCTATTCTGGGCGTTTCGCATCATGGTGGCCGTGGGGATGTATCTGATCCTGTTCTTCGCGGTGGCGTTTTGGTTGGCTTCGCGTGGGCACCTGGAGAAGCGACCCGCACTCCTGAAGATCGCGTTATGGAGCCTGCCGTTGCCATGGGTGGCGATCGAGGCGGGATGGTTTGTCGCAGAGTATGGGCGTCAACCCTGGGTGATCGAAGGGGTGCTGCCGACGTACTATGCGGCGTCCGGCCTGACCGTTACCGATCTGGTGATCAGTTTGACGATATTCCTGGTGTTGTATACCGCACTATTGGTTGTCGGCGTGAAGGTGATGCTGCATGCGATCAAGGCAGGGCCCAAATCGGACTTGGCCGTTGCGCGTCCGACGCCGGCCGACCCGGTGGCCGCCGCTGTTGATGCCTACTAAGCCCGGAGATCACACATGGAAACGCTGATTCCTTTTGACTACGCGACATTGCGCGTGATCTGGTGGGCGCTGTTGGGCCTGCTATTGATCGGATTTGCCGTCATGGACGGTTTTGACTTGGGCGTCGCGGCGTTGCTGCCTGTTGTGGCGCACACCGATGCCGAGCGGCGGGTGGTCATTAACGTCGTGGCACCTGTCTGGGAGGGCAACCAGGTCTGGTTGATTACGGGCGGAGGCGCTATTTTTGCGGCCTGGCCGCTGCTCTATGCGGCGTCATTTTCCGGGTTTTATCTGGCGATGATGCTGGCGCTGCTCGCGCTCATCTTGCGACCGGTGGCTTTCAAATATCGCAGCAAAATGGAAGGCAGCCGTTGGCGTAAAACCTGGGATGGCGTGCTCTGCGGGACGGGCGTGGTGGCCGCGCTGGTGTTCGGGGTGGCCATGGGCAATCTGATCGTGGGCGTGCCGTTTGGTTTTGATAGCGCTTCTTTGCGACCCGAGTACCACGGGCACTTTTATCAGTTGTTCAGTCCTTTCGCGTTGTTGGCCGGTATCGTGAGCGTACTCATGGTGGTGATGCACGGCGCGGTGGTGCTGGCGTGGCGAACCGAAGGCGCGGTAGCGGCACGGGCGCGTCATGCCGGGCGCATCGCTGCCGTGCTGACAGCCGTGCTATTTGCCGCCGGAGGATTCTGGATCGCGGGAGCGATCGATGGTCATGTCATTACCAGTGCCGTGAATACGATGGCGCCTTCGAATCCCACCCTCAAAGAGGTCGCCGTCCAGGCGGGCAGTTGGATGCTCAACTTTGAAAAATGGCCCCTGGCCTGGATTGCACCCGCGCTGGGCGTCGGCGGCGCGTTGGTGGTGGCTTTGCTGCTGACGGTACGGGCGCACTGGCTGGCGTTCATCGTCTCGTCGCTGGCCATCGCGGGTGTCATCCTGACGGTCGGGTTTGCGCTGTTTCCCTTCTTGATGCCGTCGTCGACGAATCCGAATTTCGGGTTGACCATATGGGATGCATCGTCGAGCAAGCTGACGTTGTGGATCATGGTGTTGGCGGTCGCATTTTTTCTGCCGATCATCACGCTCTACACCGCCTGGGTCTACCGTGTAATGCGCGGTAAAGTCACGACCGAGTCGATTTCGGAAACGCCTAATTCTTATTGAGCCTAATACGTTATTGCGTATTGCGAGGAGCGTTAAATCATGTGGTATTTCTCGTGGATTTTGGGCTTGAGCCTAGCCTGTGCGTTCGGCATTTTGAACGCCATGTGGTTCGAACTGCGTGAAGGCGCAGAGCACGATCCGGCCAAGACGTCTGGCCGCGTGTGACCCGCGTGCAGCAGGGGCCTTCGGGGGCGACATCTGCCTCGACGTTGGGGGCCGACAAGCTGCCGCGCGAGCACGTCCGTTGGCTAAGTGCCCAGGCCCGCATCCCGCGGGTACCGCTGGCATTGGCCATTGCGGCGCCTCTCTTGGGTGGGGTGCTGCTGTTAGTGCAGGCCTGGTTGTTGGCGCAGGTGCTAGATGCTGCGATTGCCCATCAGGTGCCGCGTACGGCGCTGGTGGGCAAGATCTCGGTGATTATCGTGCTGATGGTAGTGCGCGCGGGGCTGGCGTGGGTCAGCGAGCGGGCAGGCGCGCGCGCGGCCGAGGACATTAAGCAGCGTATTCGCTTGGCGTTGTTTGATCGGCTGGTGAGTCGCGGCCCCGTATGGTCGCGGGCGCGCGTGTCCGGTGAGCTGGCCAGCGGCATCGTCGATCAGGTCGAGGCCCTTGATAGCTTTTTCTCTCGGTATTTGCCCGCCGCTGTCTCTGCCGCGCTGCTGCCCATCACCTTTGCGGTGGTGTTGCTGCCGTTTGATTGGATTGCGGGCCTGCTGCTGCTCGTGACCGCACCGCTGATTCCCCTGTTCATGGCGTTGGTCGGGTGGGGGGCCGAGGCGGCGAGTCGCCGGCATTTGCGGGCCTTTGCGCGGTTGTCGGGTTTTTTTGCAGATCGCTTGCGCGGATTGTCGACGCTGAAACTGTATGGTCGTGCCCAGGCCGAGGCGACGTCGGTGGCGACGGCCAGCGAGGCCGTACGTCAGCGCACGATGTCGGTGTTACGTATCGCCTTTCTGTCCTCCGCCGTCCTGGAGTTTTTCGCTGCGCTGGGTGTCGCCGGCATGGCCGTGTATTTTGGTCTGACGTATCTGGGTTTTCTGGATTTGCGCGCGACTGGGCTGACGTTGCAGGTCGGGCTTTTCTGCTTGCTAATGGCGCCTGAGGCGTATGCGCCGTTGCGTCAGTTTGCCGCGCATTATCACGATAGGGCGGCCGCGCGCGCGGCAACCGCGCAAATCGCGACGGCGTTCGAGGGACTGCCTGAAACGTTGCGGTCCGAGGCCGAGCCCGTGATGACGCCTGCCGATGCGGCGGACGATGCGCGTCTTCCCGAACGCACAGGATCTTCGACACGGCCTCTTGCGGGTGTCGCAATGAGTGTGTCCGCGCCCGGTTTGACGGTACACGCGCCGGGCCGGTCCGCGCCTGTGCTCGACGCGGCGTCGATCCGTCTGGCGGCGGGCGAGCAGGTGGCGTTGATGGGCCCCAGCGGGAGTGGCAAGACCACCTTGCTGGAAACACTTTGTCGCTTGCGTCCTGGCCAAGGTGCGATCGAGCTCGGCGGCATACCGCTGGCAGATTGGGACGAGAGCGCGTTGCGTACGCATGTCGCCCTCATCGGACAAAAGCCCTTTTTGTTTGCGGGCAGCATCGCGGACAACATTCGATTGGGCCGACCCGATGCGACCGATGCGCAGGTGCATGAGGCCGCGCGTCGCGCGTATGTGTGGGAGTTTGCGTCGCCCCTGCCCGCAGGTCTGGATACTGAACTGGGCACGCGGGGACGCGGACTGTCTGGCGGTCAGGCGCAGCGGGTCGCGCTGGCGCGACTGTTTCTGCGAGACCCCGGGCTGATCCTGCTGGACGAGCCGACCGCGCATCTGGACGGGGCGATGCAAATGCAAGTCCTGGACGAAATACTGGCGTTTGCACAGGGGCGCACGCTGCTGCTGGCGACCCATGCTTCGGCCGTGGCGCAGCGCTTGTCGCGAACGATTCAGGTGGTGCATAGCAAGCTGGAGCCCGCATGAAATCCCTCCTGCGGTTGTTGCCATCTTTATATCGCCGCCGCTGGGTGAGTTTGGCAGGATCGCTGTTGCTGGCGCTATTGACGATCGCCGCCGGCGTGGGATTGCTCGGCGTATCGGGCTGGTTTTTGAGTGCGGCCGCCTTGGCGGGAGCGGGGGCCTTTTTTAACCTGTTCGCGCCGTCGGCGCTGGTGCGGATGTTGTCTTTTGTGCGCATCGCGTCGCGTTATGCGGAGCGATTGGTAGGGCATGCCGCCACGCTGCGCTTGTTGACGGATTTGCGCAGCCGCGTGTTCACGGCGCTGGTGGCGTTGACGCCTCGCCAGTTGGGGCGCTATCGCGATGGCGACTTGGTGGCGCGTTTGACAGGGGACGTCGATGCCCTGGATACCGTGTTTCTACACGTACTGACCCCCATGCTTACGTCCGGCATTGCGGCGGTCGTGCTGGCTGTCGTGCTGGGCGTCTGGGTGCCCGCGGCGGGGTGGGTGTTGGCTGGTGCGATGGGGGTGGCCTGTCTGGTGATTCCCGTCTGGCAGGCGCGTGCTGCGCGTGTGCCTGGGGTTGAACTTCAAGAAAATCTGGCGGCGTTGCGAGCGACCACACTCGAGGTGGTGGAAAGTCACGCTGACCTGATGGCCTTGTCTGCCGTGGATCAGGTCAGATCCGGATTTGCCGTGGACTGCCGGCGCGCGGCGCGCGCCCATGAAACGCAAATGCACGTGGCGGCCAATGGCGTGTGGCTGCTGCAGGTCCTGGCCGGCGTTTGTGTGCTGGGCGTTTTGTGGTTCGGTCTGGAAGGGTTGCGCCAGGGACGGTTGAGCGGACCGTTGTTGGCGGGACTGCTGTTGGCGGTCATCGGTATTTTTGAGGTCACGGGTCCATTGATGCGAGGCGCCGCAAGATTGGGGGGCGCAGTCGCGGCCGCGCAGCGTATTCGCGCTCTGGTTGAACAGATACCTGATCAACGTGACCCGGCGCACCCCCGGTCCTTGCCCGCGCAGGGAGCGATTGAGTTTGATGACGTGTCTTTTGCTTACCCGAGTGCGGAGGAGGCGCTGACGGCGCCGGTGTTGAAATCGATCAATTTGCGTATCGAGCCGGGTGAGCACGTCGCCATCACCGGCCCCAGCGGAGCAGGCAAGTCCACATTGTTGCAACTGTTGGTGCGACTCGAGGATCCCCAGTCTGGATGCGTGCGTTTTGGCGGTGTGGATTTGCGTCAGGCGTCGTTAGCGGAATTGCACAGCAAAGTAGCGTGGTTGGCGCAGGACGCGCCGGCGTTTCTGGGCACGCTGCGAACCAACTTGTTGATCGGTGATGCGCAGGCCGATGAGGCGTCGCTGTGGGCGGCGTTGGATGGGGCACGGTTGGGAGACTTTGCGCGGAGCTTGCCGGATGGACTGGATACCTGGGTCGGAGAGACGGGGGCGAGTCTATCGATGGGGCAAGCACGTCGCTTGTGTCTGGCGCGGGCCTTGTTGACGCCCTGTCCGGTCCTGGCCCTGGATGAGCCCACCGCCGGGCTGGCGGAAGACGCACAGGAGGCTTTTTTTACCGATCTGGCACGTGCTGCGGCGGGCCGCACGGTCGTGTTGGTAACGCATGCGCGTTTGCCGCCGGGCGCGGTGGACCGCACGCTGCGCTTGCGTGGCGGATGTCTGGAAGTTTCTGTTCTAGCCTAACCGCACGGGCGCGGTTATAGTTCGCCTTGCATTAATTTATCCCCGGGGCATGCTTATGCAGACCGACAACGTCGAACTGATTCGGCGCACCATCCGCAGCATACCCGACTGGCCACGCCCGGGCGTGATGTTTCGTGATATCACGCCATTATTGCAAGATCCTCGCACTTTTCGTGTCCTGATCGACCTGTTTGTGTACCGCTATATGCGCCAGCGTTTAGATTTGGTCGCGGGCGTCGACGCGCGTGGCTTCATCATTGGCAGCGTCCTGGCGTACGAGTTGAATCTGGGCTTTGTACCGGTGCGCAAGAGCGGCAAGCTGCCATTTCGTACGGTCGCCGAAGAATACACACTGGAATACGGCAACTCGTCCGTGGAAATGCACGCCGACGCGGTGCGTACGGGCCAGCGCGTGCTGTTGGTGGATGACCTGATTGCCACGGGTGGCACGATGTTGGCCGCGATCAAGCTACTGCAGCGACTCGGGGCTAATGTCGTCGAGGCCGCCGCGATTGTGGATCTGCCCGACTTGGGTGGGTCGGGCAAGATTGCCGCAACGGGTACACCGCTGTTTACTGTGTGTAGCTACGGCTCGGCGGATTAGGCGGCGTTCAATTGGTCATGCCTTGTGGCGATATCCGCGTCCGGCTGCAGCCATGAGGTCGGGTTAATCAATCGTGGCTGAATAAAGTCCAGAAATGCCCGTGTTTTCGCAGGAATCATGCGCGAAGGCAGCAGCGCGAACAATGGGACAGGCGTCAGGCGCCACTCGGGCAGCACGAGCACCAAATCTTTGTTGGCAATCGGGTGGCCAATGGGCTCAAAGTGCAGCAAGGGCGCGATACCCATGCCCTGATTGGCCAAGCTCGACAGCATGCCTACGTTGTTGGCCGCCACTCGCCCAGATACGGCAATGCGCTCGGTCTTGTCGCCCGAATGCAGCGTCCAGTGCGAGAACGCATCGCTCATGGCGGGACGCAGGCACTCGTGGTGTTCCAGGTCGCTCGGTATGCGTGGGGTGCCGTGCAGCTTCAGGTATTGCGATGACGCGTATAAACGGTGTTCCATGAGCACGACCTGGCGTGCGACCAGACTTGAATCGGGTTGCTGACCGAATCGCAATACGAGATCATACGGATTGCTGATCGGGTCGACTGGATGTATGTTCAGGTCAAAATCGCACTCGATATCGGGATACTGTGTGCGAAAGTCGCGGATGATCGCGGGTAAAAATATCTGCGCCAAGCTGGAAGGCATCGAGACACGCAGGCGTCCTTTGGGCTGGGCGGCCATGTCCACTAATTGGTCGTGCGCGACGCTGGCTTCTTCAATAATAGGGCGGCAACGTTCAAAATATATCTGACCGGCTTCGGTCAGATCGATGCGTCGAGTGCTGCGGTTAAGCAGTTTCATGCCGATGTTGTGCTCAAGGTCGCTAACTCGCCGTGATAGGGTCGAGGCGGGCATATTGAGTGCTTCGGCGGCATGACTGAAATTCTTGCGCTTGGCGACTTCGACAAACAGGGCGATGTCGTTTAGCTGGATATCCATGATCTTTCTGCGAGTAATGTGCCGAATACATACGATATCCCAATGTAATGGTGCGCGTCTGCGTGAAAAATGGGAAAGACTGTTCCAGTGGGCCGAACAAACGCTCGTGTCGGTCATGCGCAGAGGCGGCATGAATGGTGAAGACATTTAGTTTGGTGCGGATGATGGAAAAGCATTCAAAAAAAGGAAAATCCCGCGCTCAGGTCCGTGCGGAGCTTGCTGCTGCCAAGGCCGCAGGCGAGGTGACTGACGGCGAACAGGACTATCCGCCTGTTCAGTCGGCGACGACAGTCCAGACGCGCGAGCAAGTTCGCGCCGAACTTGAGCAAGCCCGTGCTGCTGGCGACGTGAGCTCAGGTGATCTGGACTATCCGCCGCCACTTCGTGCCACAACCCATAAAACACGCGAGCAAGTGCGGGCCGAACTACAGGCCGCTAAAGCGGCTGGGGAAGTGACGTACGGCGAACAGGACTATCCTCCAGAGCGTCGATAGCGAGCGGGCTGTTGCTATAAATGTTGCGCTAGTGCAACGTATTCTGTTAATAAATTTGCATCATGCAACGGTGTGCTCGAGGCCGTTCTGAACCGATACAAACGGCGTCCTCATTGGTGGTACCGGCGATTTCGGGGTGTCTCTATATCGCTTACCCCTGTTTTTGGAAGACAGATCGCCAAATTCGTGGTTAATCCCTATTGCCTCAGGAAAGATACTTCGTTTGTACATGCGTCGTCCGGCACCGCTTACGGCATAGACGGGTCGCGCATGCCCTTTCCTGTCACATCGCTTTAGGAAATCATGATGAAAAAAACGCTACTAGCCGTTGCGCTAGCTGCCGGCTTCGCAGGCGTGGCCCAAGCCGAAACCTCGGTCACGCTGTATGGCCTGATTGATGCAGGTCTTGGTTACAACCAAGTCAAGGGTGCTAATGGCGACAAAGCCAGCCGTATCGGCGCTGTGGACGGCGTGAATAGCGGTTCGCGTTTCGGTCTGCGCGGCTCGGAAGACCTGGGTGATGGCCTGAAGGCTGTGTTCACGTTGGAAGGCGGTTTTTCGCCCAACAACGGTAACTCTTCGCAAAGTGGCCGTCTGTTTGGTCGTCAAGCTACGGTCGGTTTGCAAAGCGACAGCTGGGGTCAACTCGATTTCGGTCGTCAAACCAACTTGGCTTCGAAATATTTCTCCGGCATCGATCCCTCGGGCATCAGCTACGACCAAGCCACTATGGGTACGTCGTTCAGCTCGGCCAACACGGTCCGTCTGGACAACTTGGTCTTGTACCAAACCCCCTCGTTCTCGGGTTTCAAGTTCGGCGTTGGTTATTCGTTCAATGCTGATGATAATTCCAGCAGCGTCGATAACCCCGGCGGCGGCTTCCGTACCAACGAAAACAACCGTGTGCTGACCGTTGGTGGTCGCTATCAGAATGGCCCGCTGGATGTGGCCCTGTCGTACGACAACTTCCGTCCGGACAGCAGCCGTACCAAAGGTCAATACGATACCGACAACGTCCAAGCGTACATCCTTGGTGCTGCTTACGACTTCGAAGTCGTCAAAATCTCGGCCGCTTTCGGTCAAACGTTTGACGGCTGGTTCGTTGGCACGAGCATTGATGGCTTGAGCGACGTCGGTGGCACGGGTACGGGCAGCTGGCAGTTGGCTGACGGCTCGCGCGTTAACTCGTACCTGTTGGGTATCAGCGCTCCGATCGGCGGTGCCAGCAACATCTGGGCCTCCTGGCAGCGCGCTGACGTCAACAACAGCCGTCTGACGGGCGACGACGCCACGAGCAACACGTTCAGCCTGGGTTACACCTATGACCTGAGCAAGCGTACCAACCTGTACGCGATGGGTTCGTACGGCGACAACTGGGCATTCCAAGAAGACCAGCGCAGCACCGCTGTGGCTGTCGGCTTGCGTCACCGGTTCTAAGGCCGTCGCACGTTCCGGCGTGGGTTGACGAATGCATGGTTCTCTCCGTTCCATCGAGTGACAACTAACCCCGCGAAGGTTTTGCGCCGGGCGTGCACGTGCCCTAGATAGGAGGGGCCTCTTCGGAGGCCCCTCCGCTTTTGTGCGGTATCGCTTGGTGGCAAACACCTGATTGATGCTGTCCTGTTGTCGCGCCCGGCGACGATGACGCGATCGCCGTCTTGGTGGCGCTAGCCTGACAATGCGTCAATTATTTCACTTGGCGCAATAAAGAAATGTCCAGAGAGATCATTCCTCTGGAGGACATTCGGTTTCACACTGGTGACACGGATCGGGAATTAACCCGGCCCGATAACCCCAACCAGGAACCGGGCAATGAAGATTTATCACCATCCTTTGTCGGGTCATTCTCATCGAGTGGTCCTTTTCGCATCGCTGCTTGGCCTGCAGAGCGACCTGATTGAAGTCGACCTCAAGGCGGGCGCACACAAAAAGCCCGAGTTTCTTGCCCTGAATCCCTTTGGCCAAGTGCCGGTGCTGGACGACGACGGTGTTGTCATCGTGGATTCAAACGCCATCCTTGTTTACCTCGCCAAGAGGACGGGGCGAAGCGAGTGGCTACCGGACGACGCGCGCGGCGCGGCTACCGTCCAGCGCTGGCTGTCCGTGGCCGCCGGCGAGCTCGCGTATGGCCCGGCAGCCGCTCGGTTGATCACCGTGTTTGGCGCCGCCTATAACGCCGAAGAAGTCATTGGGCGCGCGCATATCCTGCTCAATAAACTGGAACACCATCTGACAACCCGCGATTGGTTAGCCGCCGATCATCCAACCATCGCTGACGCTGCGATCTATAGCTACGTCGCTCGCGCGCCCGAGGGAAATGTTGATCTGTCCGCGTACACCGCCGTCAAGCGCTTTCTTGGCCGCGTTGAAGCATTGCCCGGCTTTGTCCCTTTCGTCCAAACCCCGGCAGGGCTCGCGGCTAACGCGTGATAGCGGCCAAAGGGCGTGTGCGTACACCGGCAGCGATGTGAGCCACAAAGGGACGGAAATGACCGTGAAACAGAAGCAGTTTCCCATCTGGCATGAGGGCGAGAAATTCATCCAGGAAAAGGTCGGTGTGGCCGAACGAATGGAAGCGGTCGGCCAACGTGTTGTGCGGGACTTCATGCCCGACCAGCATCGTGCCTTCTACGCGCAACTTCCGTTCATCGTGCTGGGCAGCGTTGATTCTGAGGGGAATGCTTGGGCAACGTTTCTTGAAGGCAGGCCGGGTTTTATGTCTTCATCCACGCCAACGACGCTCGACATTGCCGCGCGTCCGAGTCCTGCGGACCCCGCGGGGCGTGGGATGATCGAAGGAGCCTCAGTTGGCCTACTGGGCATCGAGATGCACACGCGTCGACGCAACCGCATGAATGGTGTTCTCTCGAATATTGACCTAGGGTTGCGGGTCGAGGTCGATCAAAGCTTTGGCAACTGCCCTCGGTACATACAGCTGCGTGATTTCAGTTTCGATCGAGATCCGAACGGCTCCTTTGCAGGGCAGGTCGAGGCACTCGCGGCGATGGATCCAGCGGCTCGCGAGTTGATCGAGCGCGCCGACGCATTTTTCGTTGCCTCCTACGCCGATCGTGAAGATCGCCGCCAAGTCGACGTCTCCCACCGCGGCGGAAAAGCGGGCTTTGTTCGCGTGGCCGGCGACGGTACGCTCACGATTCCGGATTTCGACGGTAATCTGTTCTTCTCCACGCTTGGCAACATTTTTCTGAATGGTCAAGCAGGGCTTCTCTTTGTCGATTTCGAGACCGGCGACATGCTGCAGATGACGGGCGACGCTGAAGTTGTCTTTGATTCGCCCGAAATCGCGGTGTTTCAAGGCGCCGAGCGGCTCTGGACATTTCGAGCGCGCAAGATGGTTCGCAGACTCGGCGGCCTGGCCCTGCGCTGGGCGTTCCAGGATGGCGGTTGGTCTGATAGTTCGCTCATGACGGGCGACTGGCTGCAGGCGGACGACCGGTTGCGTGCCGCCGAGTTGGCAACGCGTTGGCGGGCGCTGACGATATCCCGGATCGTCCAAGAAAGCGAGTCCATCCGATCTTTTCATCTGGAACCGAACGATGGCGCGGGGCTGTTGCCACATGCCGCAGGTCAACACTTGCCCATCCGGGTTCGGCTGCCTGGTGCAGATAAGTCCATCATTCGTACCTATACGCTGTCGGTCGCCCCCTCTGATGGCCGCTACCGGATCAGTGTCAAGCGTGATGGCCTGGTGTCCCAATACCTCCATGATCAGTTACGTGAAGGCGATATGATCGAAGCGCGCGTACCGGCCGGAAATTTCACGCTGGATACGCTGGCGATGCGTCCCGTGGTGCTGATAGCCGGCGGTGTCGGTATAACGCCCCTGCTTGCGATGCTGCGCCATATTGTCTACGAGGGGCTACGTAAGCAGCGCACCCGGCCCACCACGCTCGTTTATGCCTCGCGATCAAAGCAGGAGCGTGCCTTTGACCAGGAGCTGGCAGAGCTCATCGCTGCCGGGCAAGGCGCAGTAAAACTGGTCCGGGTGCTTAGCGACACCCGTGGTGCCCAGGATGGCGTTGATTATGATGCCTCCGGTCGCATTGATATGCCGCTCCTTGGCCGTTTCCTGGCCTTCGGCGACTACGAGTTCTACCTATGCGGCCCACCGCCATTTACGCAGGCGATCTACGACGGACTGCGGAGCTACGGCATCGCCGACGAAAGAGTCCATGCCGAAGCGTTTGGACCGGCGTCGTTAACGCGCACACGTGACCACGTTGCAACGCCTCCTGCCCGATTGTCGCCATCGATCAAGCCTGTGTCGGTTGCATTCATGAACTCGCTGAAGGAGGCGCGCTGGATGCCCGATTCCGGCACGCTCCTGGAGCTAGCTGAAGCCCGTGGCCTTGAACCCGAATTCAGTTGTCGCGAAGGGAGTTGCGGGACCTGTCGCACGCAGCTCATCAAGGGTACAGTGACCTATATTAAGGAGCCCGTTGCCAGCGTTGGTAAGGATGAGGTTCTCATTTGCTGTGCCGTACCGGCACAACAGGAAAAGGACGATGAGGATCGAATCCAGCTCGCACTTTGACAGACTTCCGTTTACGTATTTGACACATGATGCGACTAGGGAGGTTGCTGCTCGTCGCCATCCCTCCGTGTCCTTTCATACTCAAGGAGTTTTCCAATGTCCCGTCCCCCGCTCCCTCCGTTCACTGAACAGACGGCCGTAGAGAAAGTGCGCCTTGCCGAAGACGGCTGGAACAGTCGCGACCCTGCCAAGGTCGCGCTGGCCTATACCGTGGATACCCATTGGCGAAACCGAGTGGAGTTCGTCACGAACCGTGTTCAAGCCGAAGCCTTCCTCACCCGTAAATGGAGCCAGGAGCTGGACTATCGTCTGATCAAAGAGCTCTGGGCGTTCAAGGACAATCGCATCGCCGTCCGCTACGCCTATGAATATCACAACGATAGCGGTCAATGGTTTCGCGCCTATGGCAACGAGAATTGGGAGTTCGCCGAAGATGGCCTGATGCGGGTGCGCCACGCCAGCATTAACGAACACCCGATCGCCGAGACCGAGCGTCAGTTCCGCTGGCCGCTCGGACGTCGACCAGACGATCTCCCGGTCTGAGCGATTTCGGCTTCTAAGAGACTGACACCCTATTTACCGAACCGCCACCCGCTTTGATGCTTGATACGGGTTCGGGACGGCGCGCGCGCCGCTTCGCCGGCTCGCAGAAGGCAAGTCGCCGCTGTCCCGATTACTATGTCGACACACGCCGACAGTCCATCCGAGAATGGCGCCGGAGACTCTCATGCAAATCCATTAGTGCAAGAGCAAGGACAAAGAAATGGATCGTTGGCAGGCGATGCGAATTTTTGTGAAGGTCGCCGAGACCGAGAGCTTCGCTAAAGCTGCTCGCCAGATGCACATGAGTGCGCCCGCGGTTACACGGACGGTGGCCGCGCTGGAGGAACTGATTGGAGCGCGTCTATTCGTGCGCACCACCCGGTCAGTCAAGACCACCGAAGCGGGCGGTCGCTATTTGGATGATTGTCGCCGGATCCTGAATGACATTGCGCAGGCGGAGTCGGCCGCGGCCGGCCACTACGCCGAGCCATCTGGAACGCTGACTCTCACGGCCTCTGCTTTGTTTGGCCAGATGTACGTACTGCCCATCGTGACGGAATATCTTGATGCATACCCGGGCATGTACGCGAGGACTTTCTTTGTCGACCGCCTCGTTAACATCGTGGAAGAAGGCATGGACCTTGCCATCCGAATAGGTCATCTGCCGGATTCGGGTTTTACTGCTATCCAGGTCGGCTCCATTCGCCGCGTTATCTGCGCGTCGCCAGAATACTTGAAAACCCGTGGCATACCCACCACGCCTGCGGATCTCAAGCATCACCGCATTGTGGCTTCCCATAGTGCCTGGATATCTCCGGAATGGCATTTTGCACATGGGCAACGCGTCATTATCGATCCCGTCCTGCAATGCAATACCAACGAAGCTGCGATTGCCACCGCCAAAGCGGGCTGGGGCCTGACCAGAGTGCTGCACTATCAGGTCGGGCCCGCCTTGCATGATGGCACACTGCAGATTGTGCTTAGCGACTTTGAAGAGCCCCCGTTACCTGTGCACGTGCTGTATCCAGAGGGCCGGCAGGCTCCCGCGAAAGTGAGAGCCTTTGTGGACTTGGCGGTGCCACGACTGCGAGAGAATCCGCTTTTTAACTGACCATTCAAGCCGACGGTAATGGGAATGAGGACAGCAGTTTCAGTGGGGCGGTCTACAGGAACAGCTTGTACGCGGGATTGTCGGTTTCGTTCCAGTTCGGATAGCCTAGTTCTGCCACAAAGGTCTTGAACTGTTTTTTATCCGACGGTGGCACCTGGATGCCGATCAGGATGCGACCGTAGTCGGCGCCCTGGTTGCGATAGTGGAACAGGCTGATGTTCCAGTCGGGATTCATGGCATTCAGAAAGCGCATCAGGGCGCCCGGGCGCTCGGGGAACTCAAAGCGGTACAGCAGTTCGTTTTGGGCCAAGGTCGAACGGCCACCCACCATGTGGCGCAAGTGGGTTTTGGCCATTTCATCATGCGTCAAGTCTAGCGTGTCGAAACCATGGCGTCGGAAATTGGCCGCGATCTTGTCGGACTCGGCCGGCGAGCTGATTTGTACGCCGACGAAAACATGGGCGCGCTGGGCGTCGGAAATGCGGTAGTTGAACTCGGTGACGTTGCGGTGCCCCAATAGCTCGCAGAAGCGGCGGAAACTGCCGCGCTGCTCGGGCATGGTGACGGCGAAGACGGCCTCACGCATTTCACCGACCTCGGCCCGCTCGGCCACGAAACGCAGGCGGTCGAAATTCATATTGGCGCCACAGGCGATGGCGACGAGCGTCTTGTCTTTTAGCTTGTGCTGGGCCGCGTATTGCTTGGCTCCCGCCACGGCCATGGCGCCGGCGGGTTCCAGTACGCTACGCGTGTCCTGGAACACATCTTTGATAGCCGCGCAGATCGCGTCGGTATCGACCACCACGAAATCGTCCACATACTTGCGCGTGAGGCGGAAGGTCTCGGCGCCCACCATTTTGACGGCGGTGCCGTCGGAGAACAGGCCGACGTCGTTCAGTTGGACGCGCCGCCCGGCGCGCACGCTGCGCAACATGGCGTCGGAGTCTTCGGTTTGTACGCCGATGATTTTGATCTCGGGGCGCAGTTCCTTGACATAGGCCGCGATGCCCGACACCAGCCCGCCGCCGCCAATGGCCACGAAGATGGCGTCGATCGGGCCGGGATGCTGGCGCAAGATCTCCATGCCGACGGTTCCCTGGCCGGCGATGACATCAGGATCGTCAAAGGGATGGACGAAGGTCAGTTTTTCTTTCTTTTCCAGCGCTACTGCGTGCGTGTAGGCATCTGAAAAGCTTTCGCCCGCCAGCACGACCTCGCCGCCCAGGCTGCGTACTGCGTCGATCTTGACCTGCGGGCTGGTGGTGGGCATGACAATGACAGCCCGGCAGCCGAGTCGGCGTGCCGCTAGTGCGACCCCCTGGGCATGATTGCCCGCCGATGCTGCGATCACACCGCGATTGCGGGCGGCGGGCTGCAGGTTGGCCATCTTGTTGTACGCGCCGCGCAGCTTGAAACTGAATACGGCTTGAGTATCTTCACGCTTGAGCAAAATCGTGTTCGAAATTCGCTGGGATAACTGGGTGGCAGGTTCTAGCGGGGATTCGACAGCGACGTCGTAGACCTTGGAGGTCAGGATGCGTTTGAGATAATCGTCAGACATGGAGGCGTAACAGGCCGGGAGGGAAAAAAAGCACGGGCCAGATTACCACAGCCTTCTGCCACCATCGGGCAAGCCGGGCTACACTGCCCGCCATCCTGCTTGTTCGTGGAATCATGGAACAAAGTCTTCTGAGTGCCGTGCACTGGTTGCTGGCCGTACTGGCGCTGCCTAAGATCGGCCTGCCGGCGATTTTCCTGATCAGCCTGATCTCTGCGACGCTGCTGCCCCTGGGGTCCGAGCCGGCGGTATTTGGCTTTGTGAAGCTGGCGCCGGATATGTTCTGGCCCGCGGTCCTGGTGGCCACGGCGGGCAATACCGTCGGAGGCGCGATCAGCTACGCCATGGGGCGAGGCGCTCACCGGGCCGTGGAGGATTGGCGTGAAAAACATCCCCATGCCGAATCGCCGCGCGACGCGCTGGCCAAGGAAGGCAGCATGAGCGGCCGTTGGCACCGATATGCGCACGATTGGCTGTACCGTATGGGGCCTCCCGCTTTGCTGCTGTCGTGGCTGCCTGCCGTAGGCGACCCGTTGTGCGCCGTGGCGGGCTGGCTGCGCTTGGCCTTTTGGCCCAGCGTGCTGTACATGGCCATTGGCAAATTTGCCCGTTATGCGGTCATGACGGCCGGGTTGCTGTGGTTTTTCCCCCAGACGCCGTAGGCGAACGACAAGACCGAAAGGCATTTTTCGCGCAATGTCATAAAATGACTCTTTAAGGGCCTATCCCCGTCTTTTCATGAACGCCCCCCTCGCTAGCCAAATCTTATCTGCGGCGATCCCGCCGGCAGCAACTTCGCGTTTGCGCGAAATTCCGTACAACTACACGTCATTCTCCGATCGTGAGATTGTCGGTCGTTTGCTGGGCGAAGACGCCTGGCAATGGTTGAGCGACCTGCGCGGTGAGCGGCGTACCGGCCGGTCCGCGCGCATGTTGTACGAGGTGCTGGGCGATATCTGGGTGGTGCGTCGCAACCCTTATCTGCAAGACGATCTGCTCGATAACCCCAAACGACGCAAGCAGTTGATCGAGGCCCTGCATCACCGCCTGGGCGAGATCGACAAGCGTCGCGAACCGGGCTCGCCCCCCGAGGCGGGCCATGATCCGCTGCGCGACACCAAGGTCGTCGACTTGTTGGCGCGGGCGCGCTCGGCGGTGGCGGCATTCGAAAGCGAGTTCGATCAAACGCAGCACATGCGTAAGCAGGCCCAGAAAGTCCTGGGCCGCATCACGGCCCGCGACAACATCAAGTTCGATGGCCTGTCGCGTGTGTCTCATGTGACGGACGCGACGGACTGGCGGGTGGATTATCCCTTTGTGGTGTTGACGCCGGATAGTGAATCCGAAATCGCCGCCATGGTGCGTGCGTGCATCGAACTGGGACTGACTATTGTGCCGCGCGGGGGTGGCACGGGTTATACCGGCGGCGCAATCCCGCTGACCTGGAAGTCCGCCGTTATCAATACCGAGAAATTCGACACCCTGGGGGCGGTCGAGTCCTGTATGTTGCCGGGCCGTACCGAGCCGTGCGCGGTGATCGATGCCGGTGCAGGGGTGGTTACCAAGCGCGTGTCCGAGGCCGCCGAGCAGGCGGGCTTTGTGTTTGCCGTCGATCCGACCTCGGCCGAGGCCTCTTGTGTGGGCGGCAATATCGCCATGAACGCAGGCGGCAAGAAAGCCGTGCTATGGGGTACCGCACTGGACAACCTGGCGTGGTGGCGCATGGTGGATCCCGACGGCAACTGGCTTGAGGTCACCCGTCTGGAACACAACCTGGGCAAGATCCATGACGTCCCCGTCGCGCGCTTTGAGCTCAAGTGGTTCGACGGTACCGGCAAGCCCGGTGAAAAGCTGCTCAAGACGGAGCAGCTCGATATCGCCGGCGGCGTGTTCCGCAAGACGGGCCTGGGCAAAGACGTCACCGACAAGTTCCTGGCGGGTCTGCCTGGCGTCCAAAAAGAAGGCTGTGATGGCCTGATTACGTCGGCCCGCTGGGTGCTGCACCGTATGCCGCGTCATACGCGTACGGTCTGTATGGAATTCTTCGGCCAGGCGCGAGATGCGATTCCGTCCATTGTCGAAGTCAAAGGCTATCTCGATGGCGAGGGTCGTGCGCTTGGGGCAATTTTGGCTGGCCTGGAGCATCTGGACGAGCGGTATCTGCGTGCGGTGGGCTACGCCACCAAGAGCAAGCGCGGCACGCTGCCCAAGATGGTGCTGATCGGCGACATCGTCGGTGACGACGAGAACGCTGTGGCGATTGCCGCCAGCGAGGTCGTACGCCTGGCCAACACGCGCCATGGCGAGGGCTTTGTCGCGGTCAGTGCCGAGGCGCGTAAAAAATTCTGGCTGGATCGTTCTCGTACCGCGGCGATTGCACGACACACCAACGCCTTCAAGATCAACGAAGACGTCGTGATTCCGCTGCCGCGCATGGGCGAGTACACCGATCACATCGAACGTCTCAACATCGAGCTTTCGACGCGCAACAAGCTGAAGCTGCTCGACGCGCTGGACAAGTACCTGTCCGAGCCCTTGCCCGTGGGCAAGGCCGAAGACGAGGAAGACGAGCTGACCCGCGCCGAAACGCTGGCCGAGCGCACGTTGCAGGCGGTCAAGGTGTTGGCGGCGGTGCGTCAACGCTGGCAATGGCTGCTTGATCATCTCGACCTGCCGCTGCGGCAGGCCCTGCCTGATTTGTCCGGATTGGGTATGACCCCATTGCAGGGTGTGTTGTCCGATCGCGTAGCGACGCAACCCGAGGCACGTATCTTTGATGTGGTGCAGGATCACACGGTGCGGGTGTCCTGGCGCACCGAGGTGCTGGCGCCGCTGAGCACCATTTTTTCAGGGGCCACGGGTACGCACATCGTTGACGAACTCAAGGCCATTCACGCGCGTGTGCTCAAGGGCCGAGTGTTTATCGCCCTGCATATGCACGCCGGCGATGGCAACGTGCACACCAATATCCCGGTTAACTCCGACGACTACGAGATGTTGACCGAGGCGCACCAGGCAGTGGCCCGCATCATGCAGATCGCGCGGGATCTGGATGGGGTGATTTCGGGGGAACACGGCATCGGCCTGACCAAGTACGAGTTTTTGAGCGAAGCCGAACTCGCGCCGTTCCAGGACTACAAGCGGCGTGTCGATCCGCGTGGCCATTTCAACGCAGGCAAGCTGATGCCGGGTGCGGATTTGCGCCATGCCTGGACGCCCAGCTTTGGCCTGATGGGGCACGAATCGCTGATCATGCAGCAAAGCGACATCGGCGCGATCGCCGATTCGGTGAAAGATTGTCTGCGTTGCGGCAAGTGCAAGCCCGTGTGTGCCACGCATGTGCCGCGCGCCAATTTGCTGTATTCGCCGCGTAACAAGATCCTGGCGACGTCGTTGCTGGTCGAGGCCTTCCTCTACGAAGAGCAGACTCGCCGCGGCGTCAGTCTCAAGCACTGGGAAGAGTTCGAAGACGTGGCCGACCACTGTACGGTGTGCCACAAGTGCTACAACCCCTGTCCGGTGGATATCGACTTCGGCGACGTATCGATGAACATGCGTGCGCTGTTGCGCCGCATGGGTCGCAAGTCATTTAACCCCGGTACTTCGGCGGCCATGTTTTTCTTGAACGCTAAAGACCCGGCCACCATCAACGCCACGCGCAAGGCGATGGTGGGCGTGGGCTACAAAGCCCAGCGCCTGGCCCATGATGTCTTGTCGTCCTTTGCTCGCAAGCAAACCGCACAGCCGCCCGCCACGGTGGGCAAGCCGCCGCTGCGCGAGCAGGTCGTGCACTTCATCAATAAAAAGATGCCCGGTGGGCTGCCCAAGCAAAGCGCGCGCAAACTGCTGGATATCGAAGACGCCAATTACGTGCCGATCATTCGTGATCCCAAGCACACGTCGGCGGATACCGAAGCCGTGTTTTATTTCCCGGGCTGCGGATCCGAACGCCTGTTCTCGCAGGTCGGCCTCGCGACGCAGGCGATGCTATGGCACGCGGGTGTACAAACCGTCTTGCCGCCAGGTTATCTGTGCTGCGGATATCCGCAACGCGGCAATGGCATGAATGACAAGGCCGAGCAGATCATCACGGATAACCGCGTGCTGTTCCATCGTGTCGCCAACACGTTGAACTATCTGGATATCAAGACCGTCGTGGTTAGTTGTGGGACTTGTTACGACCAGCTTGCCGGGTACGAATTCGACAAAATTTTCCCGGGCTGCCGCCTGATCGATATTCACGAATATCTGCTGGAAAAAGGCATCAAGCTGGACGGAGCCAAGGGCGTGCGCTACATGTACCACGACCCCTGCCATACGCCCATGAAGCTGCAGGATCCGATGAAGACGGTGCGTTCGCTCGTGGGCGACAGTACGGTGAAAACGGATCGCTGCTGTGGCGAGTCGGGGACGTTGGCGGTGAGCCGGCCCGATGTGTCGACCCAAGTGCGATTCCGCAAGCAAGAGGAACTGCTCAAGGGCCAGGAGGCACTACGCAAGGATGGCAATACCGACGACATCAAAGTGCTGACGTCGTGCCCGTCCTGCTTGCAGGGATTGTCACGCTATGAGGGCGATACGGCGATGCAGGCGGATTACATCGTGGTCGAGATGGCGCGCCATATCCTGGGCGAGCAATGGATGCAAGAATACGTGCAGCGCGCGAATGCGGGCGGGATTGAGCGGGTGCTGGTGTAACGCGTTTACGCGTTACACCTAATGGGAGAGGGCTTTTGAGCGCGCGGCGCTTAAAAGCCCGTGACTGCGCTCATCACGACATTGTCCGTACGTCGATCCCTGCCTGGCCGAGTGCATCGCGCAATGTTTGCGCAAAAACTAGGGCGCCGGGCTGATCGCCATGAATGCAGAGCGTGTCGGCCTGAACGGGTACGTCGCGGCCGTTGACCGAACGCACGAGGCGTTCCTGAACCATGCGCAGGACCTGGGCGACCGCCGTGTCCACACCTTCGATCATGGCGCCTGGCTGGCTGCGGGGAGTGAGCGAGCCGTCGTCCTGATAAGAGCGATCGGCAAACACCTCGCTAGCCGCCTTCAGGCCCAGATCCTGGGCGGCCTGGATGAGGTGGCTGCCCGCCAGGCCATAGAGCACGAGATTGGCATCGACATCCCGGACTGCGCGGCAAATGGCTTGTGACAAGGCGGCGTCTTTGGCGGCCATGTTATAGAGGGCACCGTGGGCCTTGACGTGATGCAATCGCGTGCCTTGCGTGGCGGCGACGGCAGCGAGCGCGCCGACTTGATAGACCACCATGTCGTAGGCTTCCTGGGGCGTGATCTGCATCACGCGCCGCCCAAAGCCCACCAGATCGGGCAGACTGGGGTGCGCGCCGATCGCGACGTTGTTCGAGATGGCCGCGGCGACCGTTTTGCGCATGGTCGAGGGATCACCGCCATGAAACCCACAGGCCACGTTCGCCGAGCTGACAAATTGCAAGATGGCGTCGTCGTTGCCCATGTGCCAGGCGCCATAGCTTTCGCCCATGTCGCAGTTCAGGTCAATGACAAGATGGGGCGTGGTGGTCATGATGGCGTTCCTGTGAGGATGCAGATGAGAGTGGCGTCAGGCCTGTAGCGCGGTTCGCAGCGAGGCGAGCGCGTCCTGTAATTGTAGAAAAGCGGCTTCGCGCTCGCCGTCGAGCCGCTGGGCGTCATCGAGCTCGGTAAGTTCAAAGCGTACTGTCGCTCCGGGCCCACGTTGTGCCAGCCAGGGCAGGTCTACGGTAATGACTTGCGCGATTTTGGGATATCCGCCGGTGCTTTGGCGATCGGCCATCAGGATGATGGCCTCGCCGCCAGATGGCACCTGGATGGTCCCATAGCTGGCCGCCTCGGACAGAATCTGACGCGGCGTCGTCATCGACAGGGCAGGGCCCTCGAGACGGTAGCCCATGCGGTCTGATTGGACGCTGATGCGGAATGCGCTGCTCAGCAGATCGTGGTGGGATGCTGCGGTGAATTCGTCCCAATGAACGCCGGGCAATAGACGCAGATGACTGCGTGCCCGGGCCACGACTGCGCTGGGCAGGTAGACGCGGATCTGCCACAAGGCCTGGGCCAGATCCGTCAAGGTGTCGGAGGCCGCCGTCAGCGTCGTGTGCAGGCCGATGGTATCGCCCTTGGCGAGCGCTCGGCCGGCATGTCCACCAAAGGCGCCGCGGACATAAGTGCTGGTGCTTTGCAGCACGGGGGTGAGCGCGTAGCCACCGTGGACGGCCAGGTAGGTACGCACGCCGGTATCGGGTGCAGCCGATCCAAAGGCCAGTACGTCGCCCGCACGGGCGATCAGCGGACGATAAGCGGAAACGGGGGCGTCATTGATCGTCGGTTGCAAGTCGGCCCCCGCAATCGCGAAACAGGCCGGTGCCTCAAACCGCAGCGTCGGGCCGACCAGGGTCATTTCCAGCGTGGCGTGATCGGTGTCATTGCCCGCCAGCAGGTTGGCCAGACGATGCGAGCACATGTCCATGGCACCGCAGACGGGCACACCTAAATGCTGATGGCCGGCGCGACCCATATCCTGAAAGGTAGAAAGCAGGCCGGGCTTCAGGACGGTCAGGCTCATGCTTTGGCCTCCCGCAGTCGGAGGAACTCGGCGCGGTCGATCGGCACAAAATGCACGCGATCACCGGGTTGCAACAGTGTGGAGGGCGTACGCGCAGGATCAAACAACGACAAGGGCGTGGCACCGATGATGTTCCAGCCGCCGGGTGAGCGACTGGGATACAGTACGCTTTGGCGATTGGCGACGGCAACGGATCCCGCCGGGACGGCAGTACGTGGCGAGGCTCGCCGGGGAATATTCAATCGTTCGTCGTGGACTCCGATATAAGGGGCGCCCGGTGCGAATCCCAGCATGAACACCAGACTGCCGGGGCGCGTGTGCAGTGCAATGATCTCATCGGTGGACGTGTCGGCGTGACGGGCGACTTCGTCCAGATCCGGGCCATACTCGCCGCCATAGCAAACGGGGATATCGACGTCCCGCCCGGTTTGCGCATCGGGCGCGATGCCTTGCGACAAAATTCCCTCGATCTGGTTGACCAACGCTGTGTAGCGTGGGCCGTGCCGACCGTTGGGCTGATAATGCACGGCTAGCGCGATGAACGACGGCACCAGATCCGTGACCCCGGGCAACCTGGCCTGGCTCAGCAGGCTGGCTGCGGCCAGGCATAATCGACCCGTCGCGGCGTCGATCTGGTCGCCAAAATAAATCATCAGGCAGCGATCGCCTTGCGGCACGATGCGCCAGGCGGTTGAACTGGGTATCAGCGAGGACTCGTTCACCAGGGCAACCGCCTCCAGACGGGATTATTTCGCAAACAGCGAATCCAGGTTCTTGAACGATTTGAATTCTAGAGCATTGCCCGACGGATCCAGGAAGAACATGGTGGCTTGCTCGCCAACCTCGCCCTTGAAGCGCACATAGGGCTCAATGACAAATTTGGTGCCGGCAGCGATCAGCTTCTTGGACAGCGTTTCCCAGTCTTGCATGGGCAGCACGGCGCCATAGTGGCGCACTGGCACATCGTGCGAATCCACCGAGCTGGTCGACTTGTGGCCGCACTCGTCGGGCGACAGGTGCGCAACGATTTGGTGGCCATAGAAGTTAAAGTCTACCCATTCGTCCGAACTACGGCCCTCGGGACAGCCCAATAATTCACCATAAAACGCGCGGGCTTCGGCGATATCGCGCACGGGGAATGCCAAGTGAAAGGGCGGCAGAATGGCGGGTGTGCTCATACAGAACTCCAAGTCAATAAGCGTAAAAAAAGTAGGGGAAGGTGTCGACATCCTGATGCCGGAACAAACGGCTATGTCGATAGCGACACAATGAGAGATAGTTTAGCAATTGTTTTTTTGATCGAAAAACGATATTTATTTGTCCTGAGCATCAAAAAAATCGATAGTATGGGGTCATCATGATCCGAGAGTTCAAAACCTTTATTGCCGTCGCACGCGATGGCACCTTTACCGGCGCTGGCCGCCAACTGGGCCTGACCCAATCCGCCGTCAGCGCGCAAATGCGCCGGCTCGAAGACTATCTGGGTGTGACCTTGTTCGAGCGCACAGGCAAATCGGCCGTGCTGAACGCCGCAGGCCGCGACATGCTGCCTCAGGCCGAAGAACTGGTGGCCATGGCAGAGCGCATGGCTACCTCCGCGGGTGCCGGACACATCAGCGGTCTACTGCGAGTGGGAGCCATCGCGTCGGTCCAGCAGCATCTGCTCGTCGATGCCCTCAAGGATTTTCGGGAAACGTTTCCTGACGTGCGGGTGCGCGTCATTCCCGGCGTTTCTCTGTCGCTATTGGGCCAAGTCGACGCCGGCGAAATAGACATGGCCGTCATGCTGCGTCCGCCCTTTGCCTTGCCCCCCGAACTGACCTGGCGTCTCATTCTGCAAGAGCCCCTCGTCTTGGCGGCACCCGCAGATCTGCCCGCGCAATCCTGGCGTGATCATCTCACCAGGCAACCATTCATCCGTTACGACCGCTCCTCGTTCGGCGGCCGCCTCGTCGATATGTTCCTGAAAAAACACCGTATCACCGTACGCGAGGCCATAGAACTCGACGAAATGGACGCGATCGCCAACCTCGTCCGCCGCGGTCTGGGTGTGGCGCTGCTGCCTCGCACTCGCCACCTCGACTCACAAGGCCTGCACCTCCAGGACCTGGGGCCTGCTGCCTTCAACCGGGAGGTGGGTGTCGTTGCCCCGGCCGCTCAAGACCCCAACTCGCTTGCGGCTCAGCTAAGCCACTGCCTGGCTTTGCGCCGCTACACTAGATCGCACCGCACCGTAATGGGATGATTGCGCAACTTCTCTAGTACGAGATCATTGACTTCCCCATCCACATCGGTAATCACGTAGCCCACTTGGCCACGCGTCTGCAGACTTTGGCTGAGAATATTCAGGCCCTGTTCCGCCAGCAGATTATCCAGCGCGCCTAACGCGCCCGGCGCATTGCGGTGAACGTGCAGGATGCGCGTCTCGCCCGTCGGCTCCTGGTAGGGCAATTCGGGAAAATTCACCGCGCCCTTCGTCGTGCCCGCTTGCAAGAAGCGCACGAGCTTCTCCGCCACCTCGCGGCCGATGTTTTCCTGTGACTCCTGCGTACTGCCTCCGATGTGCGGGGTCAGCAAAACATTCGGCAGGCCGATCAGTGGGCTTGCCAGCGGTTCGTTCGGCCCCTTGGGCTCCGTCGGGAAAACATCGAGTGCCGCCCCCGCCAAATGGCCCGACGTCAATGCCGTGTGCAGCGCGTCGATGTCGACCACTGTGCCGCGCGACGCGTTGATCAGGATCGCGCCGGGCTTCATCTGGGCCAGCGTATCGGCATTTATCAAGTTTTCCGTGCTCTTGCCGCCCGGCACATGCAGCGTTACCACGTCGGCTTGCTTGAGCAGGTCGGCGAGCGAATTCGCCGCGCGTGCATTGCCCAGCGGCAGCTTGCCTTCTACATCATGAAAGACCACGCGCATACCCAGGCCTTCGGCCAATGTGCTGATCTGCGACCCGATATTGCCGTAGCCGATGATGCCCAGCGTCTTGCCACGGGCTTCGAATGCGCCATTGGCTGATTTATCCCAATGCCCGAGATGGACCCTGGCATTTTTTTCGGGAATGCGGCGCAGCAAGAGGATCGCTTCGCCCAATACCAATTCGGCCACCGAGCGGGTATTGGAAAATGGCGCATTAAAGACCGGAATGCCCCGTTGCATGGCGTGATTCAGATCGACCTGATTGGTGCCGATGCAAAAGCAGCCCACCAGCCGCAGGTCGGTGGCTGCGGCCAGGGCCTGCTCATCGATGTGACTGCGGGAACGAATACCCGCGACGTGCACACCGCGCAGCGCCTCACGCAACTCGGCTGGCGGCAGCGCCGTCGCATGCGTGACAATGTCGGTGTAGCCCGCCGCGGCAAAGACTTCGCGGGCGCTAGGATGGATATTCTCGAACAGGACGATCTTGGTCATGGATGCGGCAGTGGGAAAATGCGGAAGGAATCAATGAAAAGCGTTCATTGATTGTGACCTAGTTTCCCGTTTCAGGTGCGAGAGCCCATTAGATCGGTAAGGCGATAGGGCGCAATGCAAGGACGCGCCGCGAGCTCAGGCGGCCACCACGCGCTCGGCGGAGAAATGCAGGGCGAACGTGCTGCCGCGGCTGGGTTCGCTGGTGATCAGCAACTCGGCATCGTGGCGGATCGCGATGTGCTTGGTGATGGCCAGCCCCAGTCCCGTACCGCCCGCTGCACGCGAACGACCCCGATCTACTCGGTAAAAGCGCTCGGTCAGGCGGGGGATATGCAGCGCGGAGATGCCTATGCCGGTGTCCTGCACGCTATAGCGGGCCCCGCCATCGGACTCGCTATACCAGCGTACCGTAATCTTGCCGCCGTCGGGTGTATAGCGCACGGCGTTCGTTAACAGGTTCGACATGGCCGATGCCAGCTCGGTTTCGGCGCCCAGGATGTCAAGGGTTTCGTCGATGTCCCACGAGAAGGTATGCCGGCCAGCCGACAGCGCCTCGATCTGCTGGCGTGCCGTTTGCAGCAGCGCAGGGACGTTGACGGCGCGGGGATCGGATCCGGGAGAGGACTCCAGTGTAGAGAGCGCCAGCAAGTCTTCGACGATCGCCTGCATGCGTTGCGCCTGTTCGAACATCATGGCCTGGTATTGGGCACGCTGCGCATCATCCAGCGCATCCACGGGCATATCGCGCAGTGTTTCCAGAAAGCCCGTCAGCACCGTCAACGGCGTGCGTAGCTCGTGCGAGACGTTGGCCACAAAATCGCGTCGCGTGGTTTCGAGTTTTTCGATTTGCGTGACATCGCGCGTGATCAGCAGCCGGCGGTTGCTGGCGTAGGCGGCCAAATGCATCATCATGACGCGCTCTTGGCCGCCATGCGCCAGGCGCACCAAAATAGGATCGGGCCAGTCGTCCAGATGGGCGTACGCGACAAACTCTGGTGCTCGTAGCAGGTTCAGTAGATTTTGGCCGCGATCAGCGGGTAAATTCAGCGACAGGTGATGGCGCGCGACGCGATTGCACCATTCAATCTGAAAGTCTTCGTTCAGTGTGACGACACCATCAGGCAGGGCTTGAGCGGCCGACAGCATGCTTTGCATGGCGGCACGCGCCTCGGCCAGATCGCGGGCCCGGGCGCGCGTGTAGCGATACAGCGGCGCCAGGATGTCATCCCAGGGGCCAACCGCGGCGGGGGGCGAGGTGTCTGGATGATTGGCCCAGTGGGATACCAGGCGCAGTCGCCAGCTGCGCCAAAACAGCATGAATGTCACGGCGGTGCAAAATACGATCCAGCCTGCCGGATCGCCAATTATCCATTGCACGAGCAACGCCAGGATCGCCCAGAGGGCGACGAGAAAGAAAGTGCGCAGCCAAATCATCGTGGCACAGTTTTACCGTGCCGGAATCTGTGCCGTAAAGCGATATCCGCTGCCACGCACCGTTTCCACGTGGGAGTCATGGCCCGAGGGCTCCAGGGCCTTGCGCAGACGCCGGATGTGCACATCCACCGTCCGTTCCTCGACGAAGACATGATCGCCCCATACTTGATCCAGCAATTGCGAGCGCGAGAACACACGTTCCGGGTGGGTCATGAAGAAATGCAGCAGGCGGAACTCGGTGGGGCCGATCGATAACGATTGCTCATTTCCGGACAGGCGGTGCGTTACCGGGTCGAGTTTCAGGCCGCTGACATCGATGATGTCGTCCGTCAGTTGGGGCGCACGGCGGCGCAAGACCGCCTTGATGCGCGCCATCAACTCTTTGGGCGAGAACGGCTTGGTGATGTAGTCGTCGGCGCCGGCTTCCAGTCCGTCGACCTTGTCCTGCTCAGCCCCCTTGGCCGTCAGCATGATGACGGGGACGGCACGAGTGCGTTCGCTATCGCGTAGCTTGCGCGCCAGGGCCAGGCCGGATGTGCCGGGCAGCATCCAGTCCAGCAGAATCAGATCGGGGAGCTCAGCGCGGATCAGGGTTTGCGCCTGATCCGCGTCGAACGCGCGCAAGACCTTATGGCCGGCAAACGAGAGGTTGACGGCAATCAGTTCTTGAATGGCGGGTTCGTCTTCGACGACAAGAATAGTGCTGGACATGGGCAGTAATCAGGAAGGCTGATGAGCGCATAGTAGGCGCGAACATTGCGATACTATGGCCAAATTATTACAGGTATGTGACCAATGCCTTTTTTGCCAGGACTTTCGCAACGGTTCTGAGCCCCGATCGGCTACCATTGCGTCATACACCGGGCCCTCACTATGCAACAAAACCCTGATTCTTCTTCTGATTCGGCCAGCACCCATTTCGGCTTTCAATCGGTTCCCGAAAGCGAAAAAGCGCGCAAGGTCGCCGAAGTCTTCCATTCCGTGGCCTCGCGCTATGACGTCATGAACGATCTGATGTCGGGCGGCCTGCATCGCATCTGGAAGGCTTTTACCATTGGCCGTGCGGCCATTCGCCCCGGCATGAAAGTGCTGGATATCGCGGGTGGCACTGGTGATCTGGCCCGCGCCTTTGCACGTCGCGCCGGTCCGACGGGCGAGGTCTGGCTGACTGATATCAACGACTCGATGTTGCGGGTCGGGCGCGATCGTCTGACCGATGCGGGCCTGTTGTTGCCCACGGCGGTGTGCGACGCTGAAAAATTACCGTTTCCTTCCGGTTATTTTGACCGGGTGAGCGTGGCGTTTGGTCTACGCAACATGACGCACAAAGACCAGGCGTTGGCGGAAATGACGCGGGTGCTCAAGCCAGGTGGCAAATTGCTGGTGCTCGAGTTCTCACGCGTGGCGCGCCCACTGGCGCCGGTGTACGACTGGTATTCCTTTAATGTGCTGCCCTGGCTGGGCAAAAAAGTCGCCAGCGACGAAGCCAGTTACCGTTACCTGGCCGAATCCATCCGCATGCATCCCGACCAGGACACCCTGGCCGACATGATGCGCAAGGCGGGCCTCGAGCGGGTGCAGTACTTCAATCTGACGGCCGGCGTGGCGGCACTGCACGAAGGTGTGCGTCTGGCTTGAACGTCGGCAGGGCGCGCCTTGGTACCATTGCCGGCCTGCCCCGCACAATGAAGGCCCCGATGGGGATTGCTCGCCTCACGAGGCATCGGCCTGATCCCCCAGGGCGTCGCGCGAGGAACTTGCCGTTCCCGGGCTTGTCTATTATTCTTTGGGTATTCAGCTTTCCGTAAGAAAGCTTTTAACAAAAAGCCAGCAACCTAGCGGGGGGCTGGTAGCGGCGTCTTCCAGGGCACCGCCATATGTCAGGAGTCACACGATATGTCCCGATCCGGAATTACCCGGTTTTTCGCTGCAGCGCTGATCGCCGTCGCGGGTACCGCGATGCTTGCGGTGTCGTTTGACGCCGAGGCGCGTCGCATGGGCGGCGGCAGCAGCTTTGGCCGTCAATCCACCAACATCACGCAGCAGCGCCAGGCCACGACGCCGTCGACCACGTCGACCACGACCAACCGCAGTGCCGCACCGACGGCTGCCGCGGCGGGTACAGCGGCGGCGGGCACCGCGGCCAAGAGCGGCATGTCCCGCTGGCTGGGTCCGATCGCCGGTATCGCAGCGGGTCTGGGTATTGCCGCTCTGCTGTCTCACCTGGGCTTGTCGGGCGCGTTTGCCGAGTTCCTGTCCAGCATGCTGCTGATCGGGCTGGTTGTCTTCGCCATCTTGTTTATCGTCCGCCGCCTGCGCGGTGCGGGCGCGCGTCCGGCCATGCAAGGCGCTTTTGGCGGCAACAATGCCGCCCGCCAGGACCATGCCGGCCAGAGCCAGCAACCCATGTGGCGCGAATCGCAGTCGCAGTCGCCGGCAGCCGTGCCCGCCGCCGCGGTGGCACCTTCGGCCCCGGCCTCGGCATCGGCTGAATCGCCTGCCGCGGGCGATAACGATAACTGGTATATCCCAGGTGATTTCGATACCACCGCGTTCCTGAAAAACGCCAAGGCCCAGTTTGTGGCTATCCAGGGCATCTGGGATAGTGGCGAGACGGATCGTCTGCGCGAATACCTGACCGACGATCTGATCGCCGAGCTCAAGCAGCAATTGACCGAGCGTGGCGCGGCGCCGAACAAAACCGAGGTCGTTTTGCTCAACGCCGAAATGCTGGGCATCGAGACGGTGTCCGACGGTCACCTGGCCAGCGTGCGCTTTTCCGGCATGCTGCGTGAGGCCCCGGGTACTGAAGCCTTCCGCTTCGAAGAAGTCTGGAACCTCTACAAGCCTCAGCAAGGCGGGTGGCTGTTGGCCGGTATTCAGCAGATTCCTGTCGAATACGCCAGCTGATCACGGTGGGCCATGGGATCTGAAGCACGGATCCCGTCGGATTCCCCCCAATCCAAAGAGGGCGTCGTCAGTGAGGCGCCCTTTTTTTGCCGCCGGGCCGCCCCAAGGCAAAACCCCCCTTGGGGGGCAGCAAGCCAAAGGCGCAGCGTTGGGGGCCTTTTTTTGCCGCCGGGCCGCCCCAAGGCAAAACCCCCCTTGGGGGGCAGCAAGCCAAAGGCGCAGCATGCGGGGCTTTTCATTTCTGCGGGCCGACACGGCGCGTTTTCAGGGGCTCATGCCCTGAACCGGTAAACTCCGGATATCTTCGTTTTTTTGACGGGGGCTGCTAGTGCAGGCTCGTCTCGCATCAATGCTGCCTTTTTCCTTACTGCCCACGCCGTCGCGGTTGGCTGTCCGTGCGCTCAACGCCTTGCTGTCGCGTGAGGACTGGGCGCGCGAACGCTTGGCGCGTCATGCGGGTAAAACCGTACGTTTTGCCGTGGGCGGTTTCGTGACGGGCCTGGCGATCAATAGCGAGGGCTACGCCGATCAGGCCGACGCCGCCGTGGTGCCGGATGTGACCCTGACCGTGGACCCCGCCAAGTTCAACCCGCTGGGCCTGCTGCCCGGCCAGACGCGGCCGGATATGGCCGAGGCGACCCATATCGAGGGCGATGCCGCCCTGGCGCGTGTCGTGTCCGATCTGGCAGAAAACCTGCGCTGGGATCCGGAGGACGACCTGTCTCGGTTCGTGGGCGATATTCCCGCCGCGCGCCTGATGGCCGGGGCCCGGGCTGCCAGCCAGGGCGCGCGCACCGCTGCATCCAATCTGACCCGAAATGTGTCAGAGTACCTGGCCGAAGAGCGGGGTGTGCTCGTCGGCGCGCCCTTGTTGGCCCAATGGCGTCAGGATCTGGCTGACATGACCCAACGTCGCGACGAGATCGCCCGCGGGGCAGCGGCACTGGAAGCACGTTTGGCCCGTCTGGCCGCAAAGCGAGGCGTCTGATCCATGCCCAGCATCTTTCGCGTGCTTCGTATCCTGTGCGTGGCGTTTCGTTTCGGTCTCGATGACTTGGTGTTGTCCAGTCTGAATCACCCGTTGGCGAGCGCGTTGCGGTGGTTGCTGAGATTGGGGGGGCAGCCCAAAGCGCCGCGCGGCTTGCGTTTGCGACGCGCCCTCGAGTCCCTGGGTCCGATTTTTGTGAAGTTCGGCCAGGTGCTATCGACGCGCCGCGACCTGATTCCAGCCGATATTGCTGACGAGCTCGCGCATTTGCAGGACCGCGTCGCACCATTTCCGTCGGCGCAGGCGGCGGCGTGCATTGAGACCGCGCTTGGGGCGCCGCCCTCGCAGTTGTTCGCACAGTTCGATGTCGATCCGGTGGCCTCTGCGTCGATTGCCCAAGTCCACTTCGCCGTGCTGCACGACGGCCGCGAGGTCGCCGTGAAAGTCCTGCGTCCCGGAATGCGCAAAGCGATCGAGCGCGATTTGTCCTTGCTGCATATTGTGGCGCGCATTGTCGAGCGCGCCGGCGCCGATGGCCGCCGCCTCAAGCCACGCGAAGTCGTGGCGGAGTTTGACAATTACCTGCACGATGAGCTCGATCTCGTGCGCGAGGCTTCTAATTGCAGCCAGTTGCGCCGCAATTTCGATGCGCAATCCGGGCGCGGTGATTTGCTGATCGTCCCCGAGGTGATCTGGGAGTTCACGACCGCGACGGTGTTCACCATGCAGCGGATGTATGGCATACCGGTGGGACAGATCGATCGTTTGCGTGCGGCTGGCATCGACATCGCCAAGCTGGCGCGCAGTGGTGTGGATATTTTCTTTACCCAGGTGTTTTCCGACGGTTTTTTCCATGCCGACATGCACCCGGGTAACATCTACGTCTCTGATCAGCCCGAATCTCTGGGACGCTATATCGCCCTGGATTTCGGTATCGTCGGATCGCTGTCGGAGTTTGACAAGAACTACCTCGCGCAGAACTTTCTGGCATTTTTTCACCGCGATTATCGTCGCGTGGCACAATTGCACATTGAGTCTGGCTGGGTGCCTGCCGACACACGCGAAGAGGAGCTCGAAGGCGCCGTGCGTGCCGTCTGCGAGCCGTACTTCGACCGGCCGTTGTCTGAGATCTCGCTGGGGCAAGTCCTGCTCCGCTTATTTCAGACGTCTCGACGCTTTAATGTCGAAATTCAGCCACAATTGGTGTTGTTGCAAAAAACCTTGCTGAATGTCGAAGGGCTCGGTCGTCAACTGGATCCGAACCTCGATCTCTGGAAGACTGCCAAGCCCTACCTGGAAAACTGGATGCGACGACGCATGGGCCTGCAAGGTCTGCGCCAGTCGCTGGAAAAAGAAGCTACGCAATGGTCGCAGACGCTGCCATCCTTGCCGCGCTTGATGTACGAGAGACTGAATCGCCCGGATACGGCGCCACAGTTACTAGAAGAAATGACCCGCCTGCGTTATGCGCAAGAGCAGGGTAATCGCCTACTCATTGCCTTGACGGCAGTGCTGGCGGTCGCAGTGGGGGTTGCCTTGTGGGCGCTGACTCGCTGATTAGCCGTACTTGGATGTCATGAATCTGTCATATTTCTGTCATGATAGATTCGCATCCAAAGGCGATAAATACACTTGCGTCATGAAATGCGAGTGTTCGCTCCGTGATTGCACGGGACTACTGAACTGCTAGCGTCCCACGCGGGATCAATAAGGGCCAAATCATGCTTTATCCTGAACTTTTCAAGACCATGGAAGCCGTGCGCTGGAACATGGCGAGCGATATTCCCTGGGATCAGTTCGACCGCAGCAAGCTGTCGGACGAACAAGCCTATACCATCAAAATGAACGCCATCACGGAATGGGCGGCGTTACCTGCAACGGAAATGTTTTTGCGCGATAACCGCGGCGACAGCGATTTTTGCGCGTTTATGTCGGTCTGGTTTTTCGAAGAGCAAAAGCATTCGCTGGTGTTGATGGAGTATCTGCGCCGTTTCTACCCGGAGCTGGTACCCACCGAGGAAGAACTGCACAAGATCCGTTTCGAGTTTGATCCGGCACCGGAGCTCGATACGCTGATGTTGCACTTCTGCGGCGAAATTCGCCTGAATCACTGGTATCGGCGTGCCGCGGAATGGCACACTGAACCCGTCATCAGGGAAATCTACCGCACCATTTCGCGCGACGAGGCCCGCCATGCTGGTGCCTATTTGCAATACATGCGTCGTGCCCTGCACGACCGTGGCGAGCAAACCAGCGCGCAGGCACGTTTGGCGTTTTCGAAGATCGGTGTGCTGATGGCCTCGGCCGGCCGCACGTCGCAGGCTATGCACCCAACCAATTTGCACGTGAACAAGGGCCTGTTTCCCAATGACACGATCCAGTCGCGTCTGCCGGAGCCAGGCTGGCTGGAAAACTGGCTGGATACGCAGATCCGTTTCGATGGCGTCTGGGAGGACAAAGTCGCCTCGCGCATCCTCCACATCCTGTCCAAGCTGATGGACCGCACTTTCGATTCGGTGAAAGACCTGAGCCGCTACCGCAAAGAGGTCTCCAACATGATCTCGGCCAATGCAAAATCAGACCTGATCCTGCCCGTTGGCGCCTGATCACAAGGGCCGAGCACCATCGGGCCTCTCTCGTCGTCCCTGAGGCGGCAGCGTACAATCTTCGTATGTCTGCCGCCCGTTTCGAATCCAAAGTCCTGTCCCGCGAGGCCTGCGCCGCCGCACTCGCATTGGGCAAGTTACCCCGGCCGTTGGTCTTTACCAATGGTGTCTTCGACATCCTGCATCGAGGCCACGCCACGTACCTGGACCAGGCCGCCCAACTAGGCGCCACGCTGATCGTAGCGATCAACACCGACGATTCCGTACGTCGCCTGGGCAAAGGCAGCGATCGCCCCCTGAACCGCCAAGAAGACCGCGCCGCCCTGCTAGCCGCCCTGGCGTGCGTAAGCATCGTCACCACCTTTGACGAAGACACACCTGTCGAAATCATCGGCGAGCTGCGCCCCGATCTCATCGTCAAGGGCGGTGACTACGATATGGAAAAGCTCCCCGAAACTGCCCTGGTCAAAACCTGGGGCGGCAGGGCATTGGCGATTCCATTCGAGTTCGAACGTTCCACTACGTCGCTCGTGAAGAAAATTCGCGGGGATTGAGGGCTAGCTGTTCGGTGGCGGGTGGTTGAGTTCTTGAGGCGCCGTTGCAGGGCGAGCGTCGCGGGTCGGTCCCGCCCAGCCTGATCGAAATGGCTCGGGCGCGCCAGGAGGCGCCCTCGGTCCCCTGCGGGGACTGCCCATTTCTCAAACAGGCCGGGCGGGACCGAC
>NZ_CBCSFP010000019.1:0-50979 GCF_965138755.1 Bordetella tumulicola
GTTGTCGGAGGATGGGCGGGGGCTGGAGGATTTTGGGGTGATTTTCCGGCAACAACCGAAGTTGTCGACGGGGAATCATTTTGGTGGCCGGATGGTGTTTGGTCGTGATGGGTTGTTGTTTGTGGCTTTGGGAGAAAACAATCAACGGCCGACGGCGCAGGATTTGGATAAGCACCAAGGCAAGATTGTGCGGATTGGGGCGGATGGGTCGGTGCCGAAGGACAATCCGTTTGTGGGGCGTGCTGATGTGTTGCCCGAGATCTGGACGTACGGGATGCGTAATCCTCAAGGGATGGCGCTGAATCCGTGGACGGGTGAGCTTTGGGAGAGTGAGCACGGGCCGCGCGGCGGGGATGAGGTGAACGTCATTGCGCCGGGGAAGAATTACGGTTGGCCGTTGGCGACGTATGGGATTAATTATTCGGGTTTGCCCATTCCGGAGGCGAAGGGCAAGACGTTGAGTGGTGGGCAGGGGCCGTTGTATTGGTGGAAGAAGTCGCCGGCAATTAGCGGGATGGCGTTTTATGATGCGGACCGTTTTGCGGCGTGGCAGGGGTCGCTGTTTATTGGGGCGCTGGCGGACGAAACGTTGATTCGGCTGCAGCTAAAGGATGGGAAGGTGGTGGGCGAGGAGCGTTTGCTGCAGGATGAGGATGCGCGGATTCGCGATGTCCGTCAGGGGCCGGATGGCTATGTGTATGTGTTGACGGATGAGGATGACGGCAAGCTGTTGCGGCTGGCCCCGGCGGAGGTGAAGTAGGCTGCTGCGCGCTGTTAGGATCGAGATGATCGGTACTGCGGTTGTCAGTGCTGTGATTGTTGGCGTAGCGAGGGCTGAGGCGGCGATTGCAATCGCCGCCTAGGCGTCAGGAAGGTGCAATTTACGCCGCGCGCCAGGCGGCCCAGGCGACTAATGCCCAGGACACAAGGAAGGCGACGCCGCCAATCGGGGTGACGATGCCTAGCCAGCGCGTGCCGGTGAGGGCCAGGATGTACAGGCTGCCGCTGAAGAGAACGATGCCGACGAACATGATGAGGCCCGCAGTAGTAAAGAGGCTTGCGCCGTAGCGGGCGGCGAGTAGGGCGACGATGAATAGGCCGAGGGCGTGGATCAGGTGATAGAGCACGCCGGTTTGCCAGACGGCGAGCAGGTCGGCGCTGATCATTTGTTTGAGGCCGTGCGCGCCAAAGGCGCCCGCGCCGACGGCGGCGATCATGTTGAGGGCGGCCAGGATGATGAGCTGGCGGTCGGTCATGGGGGCGTCCTTAGTGATGTCGAGATGATGATGCCGAAGTGGAACCGGTTGTTGGTGACCGATGGCTGATTGTCGGTCGCTGATAAGCGATTATCGGTGATAAGGGAAAATAAAGTCTGTCGACAGCACTTGAAGCCTGTATTTACTGTTTCATCAGAAGGATTCATCGCCCGAGGTACTACGGGTTCAGGGCGTATCGTAGAGGGCTCGCTTAACCGCCCTCACGAAATGCTTTATGGCCCAACGCCCGGACTACGATAGTGTCTGGAAAGACGCCTTGTCTGCGTATTTCCCCGAATTCATGCAGATGCTTCGTCCGGATACGCATGCCCAAATGGGGATTCACGCGCGATAATAGGCGTACGCTATTTCGGGTCATCGATGCCATGCTGTATCTGCCAGATGACCTAGAACCCGTATTCGAAGCCGCTGTCATTCAAATCGAAGAGGAACACCAGATGACTTACGTGACCAGTATCGAGCGCGTGCGGCTCAAGCGCGAACGCGCTGAGGGCTTGGAAAAAGGCCGGGAAGAAGGCCAAATTAAAGGCGCTTCTGGGCTGCTGACAATGCAAATCACCAGTAAATTTGGCATGCTGCCAGATTGGGCGCGCGCTCGCATCGTCGAGGCCGATGAAGTCACGTTGAACCAGTGGGCACTGCGTATTCTGCAAGCTGAACGTCTCGAGGATGTGTTTTCCTGAGTCGAGATTGCGCCCGTCGCTAGGCGGGCTTGGATGTCATCGTCAGGCTATGGCGTACCCGTTCGGACCCCATGTGCCGGTCTTGTCGACGTAGCTGCACGATCAACTCATTGCTGAACTGAGATCATCTCTATTGTGACGCGTCGACCGTAGATCGTGGATATGTCCTCCCTTTAGTATTCCTGCAATAGCGAGTCTCGCTCGCATGGCGGCTACCCGTGTTCGACGCTTATGTCTACGTGGCCCTGTCAATGCGATCGAATGCGCTATGGAATCTAATCAGGGTCACAGCATGGGGCCCGCAGCTGGAGTATCTGGTGTGGACGATTTGGACTCGTGGAAGGTGCTTGCACGCGAACATCGCGGCATTACTCAGGAACTTGCCGCTTTTATCGCAGGGCTCCAAGCGTCGGACGTAACGTCGCAAAGTCGCGACGTGTTGTCGAAGGCCTTGATCGACGCATTGGGCTGTGGTCTGTATGGGTTGACTACGCCGTGGGGCCGAATCATGGCCGATTTCGCGCGCGAGCAGCAAGGGCCCGCCGAGGCGGCGTTGTGGGGCGGCGGCGTACGGGTCAGTGTGGGTAACAGCGTATTGTCCGGCGGCACGGCAATACACAGTTTCGACTTTGATGATCATAGCCGTGCGAAGATTCATCCAGGCGCACTGGTCGTGCCGGTGGCGTTGGCCCTGGGTGAGCGCGAACGGGTGACCGGGAACGTGATTCTGGCGGCCATGGCCGCGGGTTATGAGACGATGAATCGCGTTAGCCAAGCAGCCAATCCGAGCCGGACACGCATGCGTGGCTGGCATCTTACCGGAACCACCGGCACGCTCGCCGCCGCGGCGACCGCGAGTGTCATTCTTGGACTGGACGCGACCACAACGGCGAGTGCGCTGGGCTTGGCGGGCACTCAGTCCGCAGGTACGTGGGCATTTACCGCTGATGGGGGTATGAGCAAGCGCATGCATCCGGGTAGATCGGCCCAGGCGGGTGTCATGGCGGCACTGTTGGCGCAGCGTGGCTTCGAGGGGCCTCGCTACATCCTGGAGGCGGAAGATGGGGGGCTGCTGTTTGGCATGTCCGATACACCACGGCCGGCTTTATTGACTGAGGGGCTGGGTACCCGCTGGCATACCGACGAAACCTGCTTCAAGCCACATGCGTGTTGCGGTAGCAACCACGCCTGCGTCGATGCGGCACTGGCGCTGATGCGAGAGCATAAGCTCGATTTAGCCGATATCGATCGCATCGTGGCGGGTGTCGCGAGGGTGGTGAACACGCAGACGGGTTTTGTTTATAGAGCCGATTCGGTACTGAATGCGCAGATGAGTCTGCAGTACAACATCGCCGTGGCATTGTGTGATGGCCAGGCTTATCTGGAGCAATTTACGCCCGAACGTATTGTCGAGAAACAGGTTGTCGCGCTGGCGAGTCGGGTCGAGATTGAGATCGATCCCGCCATTGATCAGGCCTATCCCGAGATCTACGGGGGCAAGGTGACGCTTGTGACGCGTCAGGGTCAGACGCTGGTGCGCCAGGTCGATTATTCGCGGGGCATGCCGGAGAATCCGATGTCGCACGCGGAGATCGAGAGCAAGTATTTGTCGTTGGCAACGGCGGCGATTGGGGCTGATGCCGCCGCCGATATTTTGGCGCTGGCCAATACGCTCTTTGACGCGGCGTCGGTGAATCCGTTGGCAAAGCTGCTGGCGCAAGCGTCGGTGACGCCAAGTACGGAATCGTTCGTTGCTGCGTGATCCTGTAACGGATACGTCTATTGCGGCGTGATCCGACAATGACTCCATTCACTGTAATGTGATTTTGTCCCAGTCGGGATCGCTGGGAATCAGGTCGCGCAGAAAGTCGACAAAGGCGCGAACCTTTGGCGATAGATTTCGTCCGGGCAAGTAGACGACCGAGACAGGTGGGCCGATGCCAGCGTAGTCGGTCAGGACGCACTGTAGTTTGCCTTCACGAATCGCCTCGGCGGCGATGAAGTTGCTGATCATGGCGATGCCCAGGCCGGATGTGGCGGCTTCGAGCAGGGATTCCGCATTGTTGAAGTTGAGGCGGCCGGACACGGTTTTGCTGAAGGGTTTTCCGTCGTGGACGAATTGCCATTCGCGATAGCGTCCCGTATGCATCAGGACGTAGGCGAGGCAATGGTGCCGGTCGAGTTCGTCCGGCGTGAGGGGTGCGCCGTGACGCGCGAGGTATTCGGGCGAGGCGCAGGCGACGAAACGCAGGTTGCACAGTCTGCGTGCGATGAGGCGGGCGTCGGCCGGCTCGCCGATGTGTACAGCTGCGTCGATGCCTTCGTAGGCGAGATCGACCGTCCGGTCGCTGAGTTCGGCGTCCAACACCAGGGCGGGATGCTGTTCGATGAATTGACTGAGCGCGGGCACGATGACGCGCCGGCCGAAGCCCACAGGCATATGCACGCGTAGCCGGCCGTGTGGGCTGGATGTGGCGCGATTCAACACGTTTTCGGCATCTTCGATCTGCGCCAATACCTGCAAGCAATGCTCGAAGAAGCTGGCGCCATCGTTGGTCAAGCCCACCGAGCGTGTCGTGCGGTGAAGCAGCCGTACGTTGAGTTCTTGCTCTAACCGCGTGATTGCTTTGCTGACCGCGGATGACGTCAGGCCGAGCCGTTTGGCGGCCTCGGTAAAGCTTCGAGTTTCGGCGACTCGCACAAAGACGCGCAAAGCGTTCAGGTTTTCCACGCGGTTGTCTCCTGGTTTTCTGGTGAACTAGTTTAGTGAATTTGATTCACTAGTATTTTGAATTTTTAGTAATTGATCTGTTTTTATAGCGTAATTAGACTGCAGACATCAATAAATACTTAAACGCGCAAGCACTGCAGGCACGTGTTAATCGGGAGACAAAAGTGGTGTGTGGATCCGGAACCAAGAGCACGGCCTCCTTGATGTGGGCGGGGCGAGCCCTCATCGCCGCATTGGCGCTATTCCTGTGCGGCGGCGCCGCGCAGGCGGCGGCAGAGTCGGCAGGATCCTTTCCGGCTCGTCCCGTGACGCTGATTGTGCCGTTTCCGCCGGGCGGCGGTACCGACATTTTGGCGCGGCCCCTGGCGCAGCGGTTGGGCGAATACTGGGGTCAGTCGATGGTGATCGAAAACCGCGGCGGAGCAGGGGGCAACGTAGGTGCCGCGACTGCGGCACGGTCCGCATCGGACGGCTACACCTTGCTGTTCACCCCGGTCATCACGCTCGCCGCCAACCAGAGCCTGTACAAATCGGCTGGGTACGACGCCGTGCGCGATTTCACCGCCGTCACGATGTTGGTCAGCACCCCGAATATCCTGGCAGTGCCGTCGTCTCTGCCGATCAAAACCGTGAAGGAATTGCTGGACTATGCCCGTGCCCATCCCGATGAGTTGAACTTCGCTTCGCCGGGCAACGGTACGCCACCCCACCTGGCCATGGAGATACTCAAGCGCATGGCCAACGTCAAGATCACACACGTGCCTTATAAGGGTACCGGTCCCGCCGTCACCGATCTGATCGCCGGACGGGTTCAGGCGATGATGGTCAACGCCCCGGTGGCACTGCCGTATATGAAATCCGGCCAATTGCGCGGACTGGCCACCACCAGCGCGAAGCGACCGTCTTCGGTCGGCGATCTACCCACACTGGACGAAAGTGGCCTGAAGGGCTATGAGGCTGACACATGGTATGGCCTATTCGCGCCGGCCGGCACGCCACACGCCATCGTTGCAAAAATCAACGCCGACGTAGCCCGAGCATTGAATTCGCCTGACATCAAGACGCTTTTCGCCGAGCAGGGCGCTGAGGTGGTGGGCGATAGCCCCGAGTCGGCTTCCGCACGGGTGAGCGACGACGTGATCAAGTGGCGCGATGTCATCAATGCCATCGGCCTTCAGGTGGATTGATCGTGCAGGCTTTATCCACAGTTTCCCGCAAAGCAGACACATCTCCACTGACCGTGGTCCTGGGACGTTTCGTCGCCGATGTGCGGGCCGAACACCTGCCTTCGGATGTGACGCGGGCTGCATCTTTGCGCGTGCTGGACACATTGGCGGCAGCCGCCAGCGGTGTGCAACAGGGCACTCATCTGGGGCTGTTGGCACTACTGCCTGGCGATGGCCCGAGTCCTATCTGGGGTACCGCAGTCGGACGCAGCCTGCGCGATGCCGTCATCATCAATAGCGCGGTGTCGCATTCCACCTATTTCGAGGATGGTTGCCGTTACACCGGCGGGCATCCCTCATCGGCGCTGATCCCGGCGGCGTTCGCGCTGGCCTGTGAGCGCGGGGTGTGTGGCGCAGAGCTCGTCGCTGCCATCGTCGCGGGATACGAGGTCTTCCTGCGCCTGGGGCGTGCCATCTATCCGTCTACGGTCGAGCGCGGCTTCCAGAGCACGGCAATTCTGGCGGCGCCCGCGACGGCGGCGGCTGCCGCCGTGTTGCTGCGCCTGCCCGCTGACCGGGCCGCGCATGCCATCGCCATCGCTTGCAGCCACGGCGCGGGCCTGAAGATGGCATTGAAGAATGCGGGCAGCCAACCTCTGCAAGTCGGCCGCAGCAGCGAAGGCGGCTTGCTGTCGGCTTTGTACGCCGCGCAGGGAGCCGACGGCGTCCCCGAGGTGATCGAGCAAGGCTTCTTCAAGGCCTACGCGGCCAACGCGCGAGCTGACCTCGTAACCCATGAGTTGGGTCTGGAATGGGGCATCGGACAGACCTACCTGAAGATGCATGGCGGCTGCCGCGGCAACCACGCGCCGGTGGATACGGCGGTGGCCTTGACGCGTGAGTACGGCGTGGTGCCACGGGACATCGTGTCCATGGATGTGCGGGTGGATACCGTCACGTTGGCTGCCGAGGTAGCCGCGCCGGCCAACGCCGACCAGGCCAGGTTTTCTATCGCGTTTTCCATCGCGGTGAGGCTGCTCAAGGGCGACGCCATGCCCGCGCGCTACACCGATGCCACGCTGCAAGACCCCCAGGTGCGCGCGTTGATGGCACGCATCCGGGTGAGCGCCGACACCGCTCTGGATGCCGGGTTTCCTGACAGGCGCGGCGCGGTGATCCGTGTGTGCACTACCACTGGAAACCAACTGGAATACGCGCTGGACCGTGCGCTGGGCGAGCCGGAGCAGCCCTATGCGAACGATGACGTTGAACGCAAGTTCGACCTGACTGCGGGCACGCTGTACGGCGCATCCGCGGACCGGATCAAGGCGCTCGCGATGTCACTGCCGTCGCTGCAGGACGTCAAGGCACTGAACGACCTGTTGCAAGCCAACCCTACCTGATGAAGACACAGATGAGCCATACGACATTGCCCGACTACGAGGTTTATGCCATTCGCTACGGCACGCGCGATGCCAAGCGAACCAATAACTTTATTGGCGGCGATCCGCACGATGCGCCGATGCCCATGGACTATTACCTGTGGCTGGTGCGCGGCGACGGCCGGGAGTTCGTGGTCGATACGGGCTTCGGCGCCGAGGTCGCGAAAAAGCGCGGCCGCACGCTGTTGCGCCATCCGGCCGAAGGCCTGGCCCTGCTGGATGTGGACGTGGACACGGTCGAGGACGTGATCATCACGCATCTGCATTATGACCACGTGGGTACGTTCGACAGTTTCCCGGCCGCGCGTTTTCATTTGCAAGACGACGAAATGTACTACGCCACCGGCCGTCATATGCGCTATCGGCAGTTCAATCACGGTTATGAGGCGGACGAGGTAATTGGCATGGTGCGTCTGGTCTACAAAGACCGAGTGTGCTTTCACAAGGGAAGCGCCGACCTGGCTCCGGGGCTCAGCATTCACCGCATCGGCGGCCACACGCATGGCCTGCAATGCGTGCGCGTGCACACCAAGCGCGGCTGGATCGTGCTGGCGTCGGACTGCAGCCACTACTACGAGCATTTCGAAAAGAAGCGCGCCTTCACCACCGTGTTCCATGTGGGTGAAGTGATCGACGGATACAACAAGCTCGACATGTTGGCCGACAGCCCGAAGCACATCGTGCCCGGCCATGATCCTCTGGTCATGCAGCGCTATCCCGCAGCCTCCGACAAGCTGGCCGGTATCGCCGTCCGCCTCGATGAAGAGCCTACTTACTGATGTATTCCCCGATCCGCAAACTTGTTCAATTAGCAAAGGCATTCCGATGAGTAGTTCGCAACCTCCGCTTCTAACAAACGCCACTCGCGACCTGGCTCGTTTCGCCGCGCAGCTGCGCTACGAGGATATTCCCACCGAGGCCGTGGACCGCATGAAGACCAGTCTGCTCGACAGCATCGGCTGCTGCCTGTACGGGGCGACTCTGCCGTGGACCCAGCGTGTGCAGGCCATGGCCGAGGCCGAACAAGCAGCGCCCGTGGCCAGCCTGTGGGGCAGCGGCCGCAAGACGTCGATTGCCAACGCAGTACTGGTCAATGGCACAGCGGGGCATGCTTTCGAGCTGGACGACATCCATAAGGAATCGATCGTGCACGCGGGCTCGATCGCCGTGCCGGTGGCCTTGGCCTATGCCGAGCGCGACGGCAACTGGAACGGGCGCGACCTTATTGTTTCCCTGGTGGCCGGCTACGAAATCGGCACGCGTGTAGGCAATGCCGCCACCATGAGTCTGTTCTACCGCGGCTTTCATCCGCAAGGCACCTCCGGCGTGTTTGTGGCGGCGGCATCAGCGGGCAAGGCGCTCAAGCTCGACGCGGACCCCATGCAGCATGCCCTTGGCATTGCGGGCTCGCAGGCCGGCGGCCTGATGGCCGCGCAGGAAGGCGCCATGGTCAAACGTTTCCACGCCGGGCGCGCCGCGCAGAGCGGCGTGTATTCGGCGGAACTTGCCAATCGCGACTTCACCGGCATCGTCGATGTCCTGGAGGCCAGCTATGGCGGCTACCTCAGCTCGTATTCCGACAAGCCTAACGCCGCGCGCCTGACCGATGGCCTGGGCGACGTCTGGGAAACCGCAAAAGTGGGCTATAAGCCGCACGCCAGTGTGACCAGTATCCACGCCGCGCTGGACGCACTGACGCATATCATGCGGTCCAACGACTTGAAGGCGGCTGACTTGGCCTCGATCCGAGTCGGGGTCAGTCACATGACCTATGTGCACTGCGCCTGGGAATACAAGGCGCAAGGCGTGACGGCCGCGCAGATGAACCTGTACTACGGTCTGGCCGTGATCGCGCACGATGGCGTGGCCTTCGTCGATCAGTACGACGAGAAGCGCCTCTCCGATCCAGTGCTGCTGGACCTGGTTGCGCGCATCCAGGCCTACGAAGACGCGGAGATCGAGGCCATGGGTCCGGCGTTTCGTCATGCCGCCACGGTCACGGTAAAGACGCGCGACGGTCGCGAGTTGACCCACCGCATCTTGAACCGGCGCGGCAGCCCCGAGAACCCGATCTCTGCCGACGACGTGGAATACAAGTTTCGCAATGTCGTCCGTTCCTGTCTGTCGGCGGACAAAATCGATCGCCTGGTGGAGTTGGCCAGGCGGCTGGACACGCTGTCCAACCTGGACGATTTGATTTCCATCGTGAGCGCGCCCCGCGCCTGACTTTTTCTTCTATTACTGCCCTTCAACACATCACAAAACCACCATGCCAAAAACGATCGCTGAACAACTCGCCTCACATTTCTTCAAATTCAACTACGACGCCCTGACGCCGGCGACCCGTACAGCGGTCAAGCGCCTGTTGCTGGACTACCTGGGAGTGGGTGTGGCGGGCAGCCAGACCGGTAGTGGCAAGGTTGCGCGCGAGTTCGCTACGTCTACCGGCGGGTTCGAACAGGCCACCCTGATCGGCGACGGCCGCCGCGTACCGGCCATGCAGGCCGCGCTGGCCAATGCGATTTCCTCTCACAGCGTCGAACTGGACGACATTGACGTCCTGGCGCTGTTTCATTTCAGCCCCCCCGTGTATTCGGCGGCGCTGGCCACGGCCGAGCAGAAGGGCAAGGACGGCCGCGCCCTGGTGACTGCGTTAGCGGCCGGCTGCGAAATGATGGAACGCCTGAGCAAGGCGGCCAACAATTCTCTGCGCAATCGCGCCTACCACACCACGCCCACTTGCGGAATCTTCGGTGCCACGATTGCTTCCGGCCTGTTGCTGGACAATAGGGAAGAACAGATCGTGTCGTCGCTAGGCCTGGCGGGCGCGCAATCGGGTGGCCTGATGGAAATGTACGGCCCTTCGATGCAGAAACGATTTAACCCCGGCCCAGCCTCGCGCAGTGGCGTGACCGCTGCCGCCATGGCCAATCTGGGTTTTACCGGCGCGGCCACCATTTTTGAAGGTGAGCGCGGCTGGCTGGCGGCCTTTACCGATACGAGCGACGCTGCACAACTGACACTCGACCTGGACAAGCCTTACCAGTTGGACATCGAGTTCAAGCCCTACTCGTGCGCGCGTCCGATCCATAACGCCATCGACTGCGCGCTCGATATCCGCAAGAAGCATGCGCCCGACCTGAACCGCATCAAGAGCATGACCATGGCGCGTCATTCCGACTGGGCGCTGTACCACCAGAATACCCAGCCTCAGACTTATCATGAGGCGCAGGTAAGCCTGCCGTACTCGGTGGCGGTTGCTTTCACCGATGGTCAAGCACTGTTCCCGCAGTACAACAACGCGCGCTTGAAAGAGCCCATGCTGATCAGGCTTTCCGAAATGCTCAAGATCACTGTGGACGACACGCTGCCGCGCGGCGTGTCGTGCAAGCTGACAGTGGAAATGGAAGATGGCGCCAAGTACGTGTCGCAGGTCGACTATCCCAAGGGCTCGATCCAGAATTCCATGTCCGACGACGAACTACGAATCAAGTTCGACAGCCTGACGATCCCGGTGATCGGCGCGTCGCGCTCGGCCGAGGCGGCCGATATGGTGGCGAATATCGAACAGTGCAAGGATATCGGCCTGTTGATGCGCCTGCTGGCGCCGGCGGGAAACTGACATGAGCCAGGTTCGGACGGCCGGGGAACTGCCCTTGTACGAGGTGTACGCGCTGAAGTACGCGACACGGGCGGCTCGGCGTTGCGCGAATTTCGTTGGGGGAGATCCCCACGACGCGCCCATGCCGCTGGATTACTACGTCTGGGTCGTGCGCAATCGCGAGCGCCTGGTCTTGGTGGACACCGGCTTTTTCCAGGACATGGCCGACAAACGCCATCGCACCCTGTTGCGCACGCCGACCCAGGCGCTGGAACTGATCGGTATCAAAGCGGCCGATGTGCGTGACATCGTCATCACCCATATGCACAACGACCACGTTGGCACGTTCGACGCCTGGCCCAGTGCGCGCTTCCATTTGCAGGACGCCGAGATGGATTATGCGACGGGCCGACACATGGCGTGCGAGGTGCACAAACGAGCCTACGAGCCTGACCACGTAGCGGGTTTGGTCCGGCTGGTCTACGGCGATCGCGTCGCGTTTCACGACGGCGACGACGACATCGCCCCCGGCATCAGCGTGCACCGCGTGGGCGGCCACACGGCAGGGTTGCAGGTGGTGCGAGTGCATACGGCGCGGGGCTGGGTCGTGCTGGCGTCCGACGCCAGCCATTTCTATGAGCATATCCAGCAGCGCCGCAGCTTCACGTTGGTGTTCCACATGGGCGATCTGTTCCAGGGCTACGCGCGTATCGAGGCGCTGGCGCAGTCACCCGACCACATCATTCCCGGCCATGACCCGCTGGTGATGGAGAAGTATCCGCCCGCAAGCCAGGAACTAGCCGGGATCGTAGCGAGGCTGGACGTGCCGCCGATAAAACAGTAGCCACTGGATTCGGCCGGCAATCAACCATAAAAAAATCAGGAGACATGCGATGAAAAAGTTGGCTTTGGTGTTTTGCTGGGCATTGGCGTTGGCTTTACCTTTGGCCGCCCAGGCGGATTATCCCGATCGGCCTATCAAGCTCATTGTCCCGTTCCCTGCGGGCAGCGGCACAGATACGGTGGCAAGGGAATTGGCCGAAGAAATGGCGAAGGATCTGCGTCAGCCGATCGTGGTGGACAACAAACCAGGCGCGCAGGGCATCATCGGCGTGAATGCGGCTGTGGATTCGCCACCGGATGGTTATACCTTGGTCATGCTGGGCGTGACGACCGGGGCCAGCAACGTCACGCTGTTCAAGAAATTGCCCTATGACCCGATGCGTGACCTGACTCCCATTGGCATGATCGCGGAGTCGCCTATCGTGCTGGTGGCGGCCCCTCAATTCGGGCCGGACAGTACGAAAGAGTTGTTCGAGCTTGGACGCAAAGAGCCAGGCAAGCTGACCTATGCCTATGGGTCGGGCAGCGCGCAGATCGCGGCCGCGAAGCTGGTCGACATGGGAGGGATCGAGACGGTCGGCGTGGCGTACAAGGGGTCGCCGCAAGCGCTGACGGACGTGATGTCCAGGCAGGTGGATTTCATGTTCGTCGATCTGTCCTTGGCCATCCCTCAGATTCAAGGCGGGAAACTGAAGGCCCTGGGGGTCACGACAGCGTCGCGGTTCTCGATAGTGCCTGACATTCCGGCCATCAATGAGTCTGGTGCGCCAGGGTATGAGCTAGTCGTCTGGTTCGCCCTGGGCGGGCCCGCGAACATGCCGAAACCGGTGGTCGATCGTCTTTCGGAATCACTGAAGCAGGCGCTGTCCAGCAAAAAGCTCCAAGGCAAGTATGCGAACCATGGCTTGGCGGTAAAGCTGTCCACGCCGGACGAGTTCGGAAAATTTCTAAAGAGCGAAATCAGCAATTGGGGCGACTTGATCCGTAAAGCCGGAATTACGCCTCAGGGTTGAGACCATTTTCAAACATCACGTAGACAGGGACAAAGGCCATGGAAATTTCTGGAGGTCGGTTCGCCATTACCGGTGGGGTCAGTCTGATTGGCTCGCACATCACTGAAGCGTTGTTGTCGCGCGGTGCGGAACAAATCATTCTGTTCGACAATTATTCCCTGAGCACGCCGGAAACAGTCGGTGATTTGCTCAAGAACCCCCGAGTCAGGGTCGTGCGGGGAGACATCCTTCGTATCGGCGAACTCTATGACGCCTTCGAGGGCGTGCAAGGGGTGTTTTCTGTCGCGGCTTTCTTGACTTTGCCGTTGTCGAACAATCCCGCGCTCGGTCTGGCCGTGAATGTGCAAGGACAGAACAACGTCCTCGAGGCGTGTCGTTACCAGGGCGTGAAGAAGATGGTCTTCTCATCGTCCACGGCGGTATACGGCGAGCCGATCCAAGGGGTCATGGACGAAACCACGGCGTCCAATCTGGCGCCTTTCCAACCCGCGGCGGCGTTGTATTCGGCATCCAAGCTCATCGGCGAGCATCTGAACAGGTATTACCACCAGAAACAGGGGCTGCAGACGATCTCACTGCGTTATGCCACGGTGTACGGCGAACGCCAGCACTACCGTGGCGTCAACGCCCTGTACATCGTGGAGAACTACGACAGGATCAAGCGAGGAGAGCGTCCCATCATTCCCGACGACGGAAAAGAAGTCCATGACTACATTCATGTTGCGGATGTGGCCCGCGCCAATGTTCTGGCCATGGGGTCCGATGTTTCGGGTGAAAGCATGAACGTGTGCACCGGGGTCGCCACGACCTTGAATGACGTGGTGAACACGCTGCTCAAGGTCATGAAGTCCGACCTGAGGCCTGAATACCGTACGCCGACGCAAGGGGTACGCGCTTCGGTGGGTACGCACCTGGCGTTCAGCCGAGAAAAAATCGAGCGCCTGCTGGGTTGGAAGCCCGAGGTGTTGCTTGAAGAGGGCATTCGCCGTCTGGTGGCTTGGTGCGAACAACGGGATGCTGCCAAGAGGAACGGATGATGGACAAGCTGACCGTGGCGGTGGTTGGCATGGGCCAGATGGGCTCGGCCGTGGCGCTCAATCTGAAAGATAAAGGATTTGACGTTATCGGCTGGGACATTGTGCCGGCTGTGCGCAAGCGCGTTGCATCGCAAGGCATGCAGGTCGAAGAAACGCTGTCAGACGCGTTGAAGGGACGTACCTATGTGCTGAGCAGCTTGCCGAACGGCGCCGTCGTCAGGGAAAGCTGGTTGGGCAAGGCGGGATTGGTCGAACTGGCTGATGCGGGCGCAACCCTTATCGACCTGAGCACGGTGGAGCCGTCTGCGATGCGAGAGGTCGCCAACGGCGCCAAGGGCCGTGGGTTGAAGGTCTTGGATTGTCCGGTCAGCGGTGGTCCGGTCGAGGCACGCGCGGGAAAGCTCATCGTGATGGTGGGTGGCGAGACCACGGTGATGGAGCAAGCGTTGCCCTTGTTGGAAGCCTTGGGTCCGACGATCCGGCACACAGGAGATGTGGGGTCGGCCAAGGTAGTCAAGCTGATCAATAACACCATGGCAATGGGAAATCTGTTGGTCGCCTGCGAGGCCTTTTCGCTGGGTGAGGCCTTGGGCGTGGATTCGGCAACCTTGTTTGATGTCCTGTCGGAAAGCGGTGGCCGCTCGATGACATTCACCAAGCGGTTTCCACTCGCACTGAAGGGAGATTTCGAACCGCGTTTCAAGTTGGCGTTGGCGGAAAAAGATTTGGCACTGGGCTTGTCGATGGCCAAGGATTTGGGAGTGCAAGTTCCGACAGCCACTTTGGCGCGGGATATGTTTGGCCAGGCGTTGGAAGAAGGGTACGGAGAAAAGGACGCAGTGGCACTGCTTGCCATGTACCGAAACAGAATTGGACAGCAAGCCGGGAAATGAACAAGACGACCAGGAGATGAAAGCAATGGGCAAGCATGCGGTGGTTACAGGCGCGGCGTCGGGCATCGGGGCGGATTGCTGCCGGGATTTGTTCGAGCGCGGTTATACGGTCTTTGGGCTGGATAGGGACGAGCAGAAACTGAACCAGGTGGAGGAAACGGCAAAAGGTACGTCGGGGAAATTCATTCCTATTGTCTGCGACACCTCGAGCAGCGCGTCCGTGGCGCAGGCCTTTGAACACATCCGTGCCGCGACGAGTGCGGTGGATGTACTGGTGTGCTCGGCCGGTGTATTCCGAACCGGCGCGTTGATGGAACTTTCGGAATCGGATTACGACGCCTTGTTCGACATCAACACCAAGGGATGTTGGCTGACGGCGAAGGCCGCCCATCCTTTGCTCAGGCGCGCGGCGACTCCGGATGCGCCAGCCCGAGTGGTATTCGTGGCATCCGCCGCGGCGTTTCGGCCCAAGACGGGAGGCGGCGCCTATGCCGCGTCGAAAGTCGCATTGACCTACATCACGCGGGTGCTCGCGGTGGAGTTGGCGAATCAGTCGATTCTGGTGAATGCCGTGGCGCCGGCGACCGTGGATACCCCGCTCGTGCATCAATTGGTGGCCGATGCCGCGACTAGCGGCTATCAGGTTTCGGGCGTTTCGCCCTTGGGTAGGGTCGCGCAGCCATCCGATGTCACGTCGGTGATTCGCTTCTTGCTTGGTGATGATTCGCGCTATATGACGGGCACGATCATTCCCATAGACGGAGGTTCGGTCGCAGCGGTTTTATCAAAATAAAAATGACGGAAGGAGGAGAAAACGATGAAAAAATTGATATTCACGATTCTGGCTGGTGCGGCCGCGTTTTGTGCCAATGCGCAAGACACCTTGAAAATTGGTGTGCTCGCGAGCCTTTCGGGCCCTGGCGCGCCTTGGGGGCAGGCCATTCTATATGGCACGCAATTCGCCGCGGACGATGTCAATGCCAAGGGCGGCCTGAAGGTGGGCGACAAGTCCTACAAGATCGAGATCGTTGCATACGACGACAAATATCAGGCCAGCGAGGCTGTTACCGCCGCCAACCGGCTGATCTTCGAGGACAAGGTCAAGTTCATCATGGGGCCCATGGGTGGCGCCACCGCCTTGGCGATCGGGCCCACCGTCGAGAAGCATGGGGTGTTGACGACCACCATGGCTTTCACGCCGCTGGCGCTGGGTCCCGACAAGCCGCTGACGTTCCGGCCGGTTCTCACGACATCCGAAACGGCCGGTGTGCAGGTGGCCTGGGCCGTCAAGAAATACGGCCTGAAGAAAGTCGGCGGCCTGTTCCCGAATGACGAGACGGGCCAAAAGATCGTTGTCGACCTGGAGCAAGCCTATGCCAAGGCTGGCGTGCCATTGGCGGCCAAGGAAATGTTCGAGCGCGACCGGCTGGATATGGTTCCGCTTCTGACCCGTCTGATGGCCCAAGGCGTAGATGCCATCGATCTGGACGGCAACGCACCCGCGACGGCCGGCCTGATTGTCAAGCAAGCCCGCGAGCTCGGATTCAAAGGGTTGATCATCCGCAGCGGCGGTCCGGCCACACCCGAAATTGTCAAGGTCGCAGGGACGCAGGCCACCGAAGGCATGGTGGTCTATGCACCGATCGATCCGTCGAACAAGGCGGTTGCCGATTACGCACAACGCTACCTCAAGGCCCACAACAAACCCATGAATGGGTTCAGCCCCTCGTACTACGACAGCGCCAACATGGTGTTCCAGGCCATTTCCGCAGCCGGCACCATTACCGACACGAAAAAGGTGGCAGACGCCCTGGCCGCCATGCGCGATTACCAGGGCATCCTCGGCACGCTTAATTGGACCGGCAAGCAGGCCTACGGTATCGACAGGCAGGTAGCCATGCCTTTCTATGTGGCGGAAGTTCACTCAGGCAAGGAAGTCATAGTCGCGAACTGCACGCTCGCAGGCTGCGAATAATTAAAAGCATAAAGGGAGACAACCATGTTGAAGAGATCATTGATGTTGGCTGGTTTGCTGGCGATGACGGGAATGGCCCATGCGCAGGAGACGCTGAAGATCGGCGCGGTTCTGGCTTTGTCCGGCCCCGGCGCTGCCTGGGGACAGGGTATGCAGTACGCCGCACAATTCGCGGCAGACGACGTCAACGCCAAGGGCGGACTCGAGGTAGGCGGCAAGAAGTACAAGGTGGAAATCGTCGCTTATGACGATAAGTACCAGGCCAACGAGGCAGTGACGGCGGTGAATCGCCTGATCTTCGAGGACAAAGTGCAGTATGTCATCGGCCCGACGGGGTCCGCGCCGGCATTGGCCATACAGCCGGTGACGGAAAAGAACAAGGTCATCATCATGACCCTGGCCTTTACCGCGAAGGCCATGGGAGCCGACAAGCCTTACACTTTCCGCCCCGTGCTTACCACGGTGGAAACGGCTGGCCCCCAGGTCGCATGGATCTCTCAGGTTCTCGGTATCAAGAAAGTAGGCGGGTTGTTCGTCAGCGACGAATCCGGGCAGCAGCAGCATGAATGGCTCACCAAAGCCTATAGCGGAGCGGGCATTCCGCTGGTCGCCAGCGAGTTCTTCGATCGGGACCGTCTCGACATGATGCCGCTGATCACGCGGTTGATGGCCAAGGGCGTGGAGGCAATTGAACTGAATGGGATATCGCCCACCACGGCCGGCCTGATCGCCAAACAGGCGCGTGAGCTCGGCTTCAAGGGCAGGTTTATTCGCAGTGGTGGTCCGGCTACTGCGGAAATCCTCAATGTCGCGGGTGCCAAGGCGGTCGAGGGCATGATCGTCTATACCCAGTTCGATCCGAACGATCCCAAAGTCAAGGCCTATTCCAAGCGCTATAGCGATAAGTATCACAAGCCCATGAACGGTTTCAGTCCGTCTTTCTACGACGGAACGCATATGTTGTTCCAGGCCATGGCAGATGCGGGAACCGTGACCGACACCGACAAGGTCCGCGCGGCACTCGAATCCCTCAAGGATTATCCGGGCATATTGGGCACTACTAACTGGAGCGGACAGCAGACGTACGGGATCAATCATCAGGTCGATACGCCGTTCTATCTTTCCGAGGTCATCGCAGGTCAGGAAGTCATCCGTGCGCGCTGCACGATGGCCGGTTGCAAGTAAAGGAGGCGTCGTGGATATCTTCTTTCTGCTGGGCCAGGCGCTGATGAACGGGCTCATTATTGGATTGCTTTATTTACTGATGGCCATCGGCTTTACGCTGGTCTTCGGCGTGATGCGTATCGCCAATTTCGCGCATGGCGAGTTCTACATGCTGGGGGCCTTCATTGCGTTCATCTGCGTGACGCAATTAGGGCTGCCGTATATGTTGTCGGTGCTGATTGCGTTTGTCCTGACGCTTGTGCTCGGATGGATTCTGGAAATCGTCGTGCTGAAACCCTTTCGGGGCGACGAATTGAATGGACTTATCGCGACGCTCGGGTTGGGTATGGTCATACAGAATGTGGCCCTTATGGCCTTTGGACCTGATCCGCAATCCATGCCGCCGGCGGCTGAAGGGGTCGTCTCGCTGGGGAAAATCGTCATGCCGCTTTCCCGCTTGTACGTGGTGGCGTTTTCGGCGGTGGTGCTGGTGGCACTGTATGTATTCCTGATGCACAGCAAGGCAGGGCGTGCGTTGCGAGCCGTCGTCCAGGACATGGAAATCGCTTCGTCCTATGGAATCCGTTCGGGTGCGGCTTACCCGTTGGGCTTTGCACTGGGCATTGCGTTGGCGGCGATCGCGGGCGCATTGATGGCACCGGTGTTCTCCGTTTCACCTTTCATTGGGGCCACGCCGCTATTCAAGGCTTTCATCGTGGTTGTCCTGGGCGGCCTGGGCAGTATCGGCGGGGCCGTGCTTGCCAGTCTGCTGTTGGGTATATCGGAAAGCCTGGGGGGCACGTTCTTCGATGGAAGTACGGCCGACATGTTGATATTCGCTCTGGTGATTCTGGTTCTGGTCATCAGACCAACCGGCTTGCTCGGGCGTGCGGAGCATTGATAAATGACGCGCGACTCCATTTCTTCCTTCGCGAATCCCTCGCTCGATAAGCAGAAACGCAAGTCCTCGAGCTATCCCGTGCTGGCGTGGATGCTGCTTGCTGCGCTGATGATCGTGCCGCTGGGATTCAGTAGTGCGTTCTATGTGCATCTGGCGGTCCTGATATGCCTGAACACCTTCATTGTCAGCGGCTTGGCGTTGTTGACCCGTACAGGGCAGTTGTCGTTGTGCCATGCGGCATTCGTCGGTATTGGCGCCTATGTCTCCGTTCTGGCAGAAATGCGGTTGGGGCTGCCTTTCTTGGTGGCAGCCGCCCTGGGAACGATGGCGGCATCGCTAGTGGCGTACCTGCTGGGCTCTGCGATACTGCGATTGCGTGGCGTGTATTTCGTGCTGATCACGTTCGCGTTCGGCGAATTGTTTCGTCTCTTCATGCTGGATGCCGCCTCGGTGACAGGCGGGGCGAATGGCATCGCGAAGATACCGGCGGTAGATTTGCTGGGCTTTGCGCTTGATACCCGCAAGGCATTTTATTGTCTGGTCGCGCCCTTGGCCGCTACTTCGATCATATTCCTTGTCGCGTTCTTCAGGACGCCCAAAGGGCATGCTCTGGACGCCGTGGGGGAACAGCCCGGTCTGGCGGAATCGTCCGGTATCAGTGTACGTAAAGCCCAACTATTTGCATTCACCGTGGGCAGCGGCATGGCCGGACTAGGCGGTGTGCTGCTATCGCGCTATGTGGGGTATATCTCGCCCGAGTCCTTTTCCGCTCAGGTTTCGATCGCCGCCATCATCATGCTGGTCGTCGGTGGCCGAGTGTCGGTCGCCGGACCGATCATCGGCGCGCTCATCATGACGCCCCTGCCCGAATTGTTCCGCGGCGCTGTGCAGTCTCAGAACATCTTCTACGGGATGAGCCTGATTCTTATCCTGCGGTTTCTGCCCAAGGGAATCGCTAGCTTGGGCCTGTTGCGACGCTTGACGGGAGAACGGCTATGACGGTGTTTTTGCGGGTAACGAATCTCTCCAAGACATTCGGCGGTCTGAAGGCCGTGCGCGATCTCAGCTTTGATATCAACGAGGGCGAGATCGTCGGCTTGATAGGCCCGAACGGCGCCGGCAAGAGCACGGCGTTCAATCTCATCACCGGCACGCAGCCAGCCACGTCGGGAAGCGTGTGCTTCAACGGCAAGGAGATACTGGGCATGACGCCCAGCCAGGTGGTTCAGCAAGGTCTGGCGCGAACCTTTCAATCGGCCTCGGTCTATGGCAACGCGACCGTACGCGAGAACGTCTTTCGTGGCGCGATATCCAAGTTAGGCGTGCCTTTCTTCCATCAGCTGTTCGGCACGCAAGCCTATCTTGAAAAATTGCGGGAGCTCGATACGGAGATCGACGAGATCCTGGATATCGCGAGCTTGAATTCCGTCCGGGATCAATTGGCGGGCGGCCTGGCGTATGGATATCAGAAACGGCTCGGCGTCGCGATCGGGTTGGCCACCAAGCCGCGTCTGCTCTTGCTGGATGAGCCGGCCGCAGGCCTGAACGCCGAGGAATGCGCGGAATTCAGCAGGTTCCTGCAGCGTGTGCGCTCCCACTATCGTCTGACGCTCTTGTTCGTCGAGCACCATATGGCACTGGTCATGGGTACCTGCGAACGCATCGTCGTTCTGGTGCAGGGGCAGAAGATCGCCGATGGCACGCCAGCCGAAATACAGGCCAATCCAGCGGTAATCGAGGCCTACCTGGGAGAAACCGAACATGCCGGTGCTTGAAGCAAAGGAAATCGTGGTGCGCTATGGGCCGTTGGAGGCCGTGCGCCACGCGTCGTTCAGTATCGGAGACGGAGAAATCGTCGCGCTGATTGGATCGAATGGCGCAGGCAAGAGCACGACCCTGAAATCGCTGATGGGATTGATGCGCCTGACATCGGGCGAGCTGACGCTGGACGGCCAGCGGATTTCGGGCAGCGGCGCGGCACAACGCGTACGCATGGGAATCGCCTTGTCGCCCGAGGGTCGGCGGCTGTTTCCGCGCATGACCGTATGGGAGAACCTGCAGATAGGCGCTCATACGGTGGGCGATGGCGCACGCAAGCGCAACGCGCAGGACTTGGTCTGCTCGCTGTTTCCCATCGTTGCGCAACGCCAGCACCAACAGGCGGGATCGCTGTCCGGCGGAGAACAGCAAATGGTTGCCATCGGCCGTGCACTGATGGCCTGCCCAAAGATCCTGATGCTGGACGAACCCTCGCTGGGTATTGCGCCCAAGATCGTGTCGGAAATACGGGCCGCCATCGAGCGTCTCAATCGCGAAACCGGGATTTCGGTTTTGCTGGTTGAACAAAATGCCGCTTTGGCCCTGCGCCTGGCCAGGCGCGCCTACGTGTTCGAGCAAGGGGAAATTATCCGCTCGGGCGCAGGGCAGGAACTATTGAACGATCCGTTTGTGCGGAAAGCCTACTTGGGGGTCTAGTGCCATGAATCAAACATTAGGATGCATCGGCGTCGGTGTGATGGGCGAGCCCATGTGCCGCCACCTGGCAAAAAAAGCGGTGTCTGCGTACGGGCCTGCGATCGCGATCCCGAACACCACGTCTTGCGCCATCCGTTCCGGTTCATGACGGGGCGACAGGCTTGGCCAGAAGAAAGACATGCACGGTTTTGGGCGATGGCGTTCATGGCTCGGCATGTCAGTCAGGACACATCAGTCCCGGTCTGAAAGTCCGAGGCTTGATGTGATGAAAATCAACTATTACACAACGGAGGCGGATCATCGACACGTTGCACGGGCAGGCCTTGCAATCCGAGATGGTCATATAGACAAACCATGTTCATCAAGAATTCTGAAATCGCTCGCCGTGGCCTGTTGAAGGTCTTCATTGCTGGCGCACTTGCGGTTACCGCGATACCGGCCCTTGCGGCCGACAACTATCCCTCCAAGCCCATCGCCATGGTGGTGGGCTTTCCGCCGGGCGGGTCGAACGACATCGTGGCCCGCATCATCGCACCCAAGCTCGGGGAAATCCTGGGCGTGTCGGTGGTGGTGGAGAACAAGCCCGGTGCCAACGCCACGATAGGCACCGAGTACGTGGCGCGTGCCAAGCCTGACGGCTATACGATCACCCTGGGCAGCGTGAGCCCGCTCTTGCTCAGCTATTACGTCTATCCCAACTTGCCCTACGATCCCTACAAGGATCTGTCGGGCATCACGACGGTAGCGTCCACGCCGGAATTGCTGGCGATCAACCCGAACGTACCGGCTAAGAATTTGGCCGAACTGATCGCGTTGTCGAAGAAGCAGGACGTTACGCTGGCGTCGGCCGGCAACGGCGGCCTGCCGCACCTGGCAATCGAACTGCTCAAGGCGGAATCGAAAGGGCGCATCGTGCACGTACCGTACAAGGGCGCAGGCCCGGGCATGGTGGACGCAGTGGGTGGCCACGTCGCGGGCATTATTGTCGACCTGCCGGCCCTGCACAAGCTCGTGATGGACGGCCGGCTGCGTGCAATCGCGGTGACCGACACCAAGCGCGCGTCCGTCATGCCCGACGTACCAACCACGGTCGAGAGTGGCCTGCCGTCGGTGCTTGCATTTAATTGGTTCGCGGTAATGGGCCCCCAGGGCATGCCCATGGACATCCGCCAGCGACTGCATGATGCGCTGGTCAAGACAGTGAACGATCCGGACACCAAGAGCAAACTGGAAAAACTGGGTATCGGGCCCTTTACGCAGGAATCCCCCGCAGCATTCGATGCCTTCCTGAAGCAAGAGGGTGAGCGCTGGAGCAAGCTGATCAAGGATGCCGGCGTCAAGTCGAATGGTTGATTCCAGGGTGTCCGACATGTTGCTGGCACAACCGGGGCGGGTGGGTAACCTGCGGCTGAAAAATCGCGTCGTGATGGCGCCCATGGGCACCAACTACAGCACGACGGATGGCCTATCGACAGAGCGCGACAAGCGTTACTACGAAGAGCGCGCCAAGGGTGGGGTGGGCATGATCATGACCGAGGCCATGGTTGTGACCGAGCATGCCCGTCCGCACCACAATTCGCTGTGTTGTTATCACGACCGGTTCATCCCCGGCCTGGCCAGCATTGTCGAGGCGATCAAGAAGCACGACTGCCACGTTTTTGGCCAACTGAATCATCGAGGTGGACTGCTGCGCCGCGCCGTGCTGAACATGGAGCCGGTCGGACCGTCTGCGTGGGTCAACCCGAACACGGGTGATAAGGTGCGGCCCCTGGCGGTGGACGAGATCATTGATATCCAGAAGCTGTTCGTGGCCAGTGCGCGCCGGCTGTGGCTAGCGGGCTACGATGGTGTCGAGATCCATGCCGCTAACGGCTACCTGTTCCAGCAATTCTTCAGCCCGCGCGTGAATCAGCGCACGGACGCCTATGGCGGATCGCTGGAGAACCGCACGCGGCTGCTGCTGGAGACCATCGTGCGCATGCGCGACGCGCTGCCTGACCTGTGCCTGGTGGTACGGCTGTCGGCCAGCGAGTTCGCCGAAGGCGGCTACACCCGCGAAGACATCATTGCGCTGGCCCAGGCGGTGGAGCATGCGGGGGTGGATGCTATTGACCTTTCCGGCGGCAGCAACGAAAGCCCGCAGCTGTCGAAGTTCTGCATTCAGCCGCCGTCGTTCCCGCGCGGCTGCCTGGCGCCGCATGCGAAGCCGATCAAGCAACAGGTGAAGATTCCGGTGTTTGCAGCCGGCCGCATGGTCGAGCCCCGGGACGCTGAGAACATGCTGTCGTCGGGCAGCGCCGATTTCGTATCTATCGGCCGCGCGCTATACGCTGACCCGCACTGGTGCGACAAGGCGTTTGGCAAGATCCAGGCGCCCATCCGAACGTGCATCGCATGCAACGTCTGCTTCGAGCGCCTGACGCTGGAAAAGGACGTTTCCTGTGTGCAAAATCCGATGATCGGCACCGAATTCGAAACCTTGGAATATGCCGAGCCACAGTTGTTCCCCGCCCCGACGAAAGGGCGTCTGCGTGTGCTGGTGCTGGGCGCCGGCGTGGCGGGCGTGGAGGCCGCGCGTGTGCTCAAGGGCCGCGGCCATGACGTCGAGATCTGGGAAAAGCGCGCCCAGCCTGGCGGCCAGATGCCGCTGGCGATGGCCTCGCCCGACAAGACCGAGGTCGAGCCCGTCTGGACCTGCCGCTGGAAAACCGTGCAGACGTTGGGTGTGCCGATACGCCTTGGCGTGCAGGCCGATGCCGGGCGCATCGGCGCGNNCGCGCCAGACCACATTATCGNCGCCACGGGCTCGCGCCCGGCAAAGCCGCCGCTGGACTTGTCGGCGCTGAACGCCAGCGTGCGCGTGTTGCACGCCTGGGACGTGCTGGCCGACCTGGATGCTGTCCAGCCCGGATTGCGAGTCACCATCGTGGGCGGTGGCATGGTGGGTGCGGAAGTGGCCGACGCGCTGCGGGTACGGGAGGCGCAGATCACGATCTTGGACCGTTTACCCATCATCGCCACGGGCATGGCGCGCAACAACCGATTCGAGCTGGTCGAGCGCCTGGAGGCCCACGGAGTCTCCATGGTCACTCACTGCCGCATCCTGGGTGTACAGGGTGACCAGATCGAGATCCAACAGGGCGACAAGTCCACCGAAAGCCTGCCTATCGGCAGCTGGCTGGTCTTTGCCACCGGTCCCAGGCCCGAGCTGGACGTCCTGGATGCGGTTGAGGCTAGTGGCGTTCCCTATACACGCATCGGCGACTGCAATGCGCCGGGCGACTTTCTGGCCGCCATCCGCGACGGCTGGATGACGGGGCTGTTGATGGATCGCATCACCCATCACGATGGGCAAGGCATCCGCCGCAGTCCATTCATACAAAAGGAGACAAACTCATGAAGAAGACGTTCAAGTCGCTGTGCGCCAGCCTGCTGGCCGCTGCCGCGCTGGCGCCGGCCGCCCAGGCTGCCGACAAGTATCCCAGCCGGCCGATACGTGTGGTGGTCATGTTCCCGGCTGGGGGCAGCGCCGATATTGTCAGCCGCCTGGTCACGCAGAAGGTTGGCGAAATGTCGGGCTTTAACTTCGTGGTTGAGAATCGCCCCGGCGCGGGCGGCAACCTGGCCCTGGATGCCGTGGCCACCGCGCCCGCCGATGGCTACACGGTGGTTTTTGCCACACCGGGTATCGCCATCAATCCCAGCTTGTACGCCAAGGTTCCGTACAAGCTCACGGATTTCAAGGCAATCTCGCTGGTTGGCGAGGCGCCCCTGATGCTCATGGCGCGTCCTTCGCTGGGTGTGAAATCGATTGATGACTTGGTAACGATGAGCAAGAAGGCTCCGGACGCCATTCGCTTTGGCAGCTCGGGAAACGGCAGTTCCTCGCATCTGGCCGCCGAAGTGCTGCGTTCCATGACCGGCCTGCAATACTTGCATGTGCCCTACAAGGGCGGCGGCGCTGCCATGACCGACGTGGTGGGCGGCCAGACCGACATCACCGTGCTGCCGATTGCCGAAAGCCTGCCATTCATCCGCGACAAGCGGCTGCAAGCCATGGGTCAGACGGGCCGAGTGCGCTCGCCCATCGCGCCGGACATTCCCACCATCGAGGAAGGTGGCGTGAAAGGCTATGCCTCTACGACCTGGTACATGCTGGCCGCGCCGGCTAAAGTGCCCCAGGAGGTGGTTGACACATTGGCCGAAAAATTCGACCAAGCCTTGCGCCAACCAGACTTGCGCGAAAAGCTTCAGAATATCGGTGTCACGACGATCAATGGCGACCCTCGACAGGCCGGCGAATTCCTGATGAGTGAAGCCGCTCGCTGGGATAAGCTGATCACGGCGGCCAAGATCCGGCTCGAATGACGCCATTTTCATACACGATGTGGGAGACCCCTAATGGAAAAATCGACGAAACAAGTCCTGCGTGAAAAAGTGGCCCGTCGCGACGGCCTGATTGTGGCCGGCGCTTTCAACGCGATGAGCGCCAAGATCGTCGCGGACCAGGGCTTCGAGGCCGTCTATCTGACGGGCGCCGGGCTGACCAATATGCACTACGGCGCGCCCGACCTGGGCATCATCGGCCTGCGCGACGTGGCCGATGCCGCCTCGCGCATCCGCGAGGCGGTAGAGCACCTGCCACTGATCGTCGACATCGACACAGGGTTTGGCAACGCAGTCAATGCCTGGCATACGGTGCGCGCGCTTGAGCGCGCCGGCGCCGACGCCGTCCAGATCGAGGACCAAGTCTTTCCGAAACGGTGCGGCCACTTCGCCGGCAAGGCAGTGGCGCCGCTGCAGGAAATGCTCGACAAAATCCGTGCGGCCACTGACGCGCGCAAAGATCCCGATTTCCAGATCATCGCACGCACAGACGCCCGAGCGGTGGAGGGTTTCGAAGGGGCGATCGAACGGGCGCAGAAATTCGCCGAGGCAGGCGCCGATATCTTGTTCGTCGAGGCCATGACCAGCCTGGAAGAAATCCGCAAGATTCCTCAGTTACTGAAGCAGCCGTTGTTGATCAACATCGTGGTAGGCGGCAAAACCCCCACGCTGACGGCGCAGGAACTGGGCGGCATGGGCTATAGCCTGGTGCTGTATGCAAACGCTGCACTTCAGGGCGCGGTGCTAGGCATGCAAACGGCCCTGTCCACGCTCAAGCGCGACGGCAAACTGGACGAAGACCCCACCTTGCTGGCGCCGTTTAACGAGCGCCAGCGCCTGGTCGATAAGCCCCTATACGACGAGTTGGAAAAACGCTACGCCGAGCGCTGACTGCCGAAAGCTTGGCGGACGTTCGCATGGGGAGCGATTCCCAAGAGCTGACCGCGAATCGCCTGAGACTGAAAGCCGTACGCCCATGACAGAGTAGCGGCCTCGCGCGCCCATCCTTGATCGTCTTCACGAACAAGATGGACGCGATTCCTCGGCAGCATTGACTCCGGATTTTTAGTTAGGCTTGATGCCGACCTCTTGCACGACTTTGGCCCAACGGCTGATTTCGCCTTGCACAAAACTGTTGGCTTCTTGGGGCGTGCTGGTTTTCACTTCTGCGCCCAGTTCGGCTAGCCTGCTAGCTAGGTCTTTTCCCTTCAGGACCGTGTTCAACTCTTGATTGAGTTCGTTCAGGATTGCGTCTGGTGTGTCCGCGGGGGCTAACAATAAAAACCAGCCAACGATATCGAAGCCTGGATAGCCACTTTCCGCGATGGTTGGCTGATCGGGCAGTAGCGATGATCGTTGGGCGGTGGTGACCGCGAGTGCCCTGACTTTGTCGCTTTTTATGTGGGGCAGCATGACCGCGACGTTGTCGAACATCATGCCTGTGCGTCCTGCCACCAGATCGGGCAATGCTGCTGAGCTGCCCTTGTAGGGCACATGCAAGATGTCGACTTGCGCGGCTTTCTTGAACACTTCACCGGCCAGGTGTTGGCCGGTCCCCGGACTGGCCGACGCGAAGGCGACTTCCCCTGGGTGTTGTTTCAGATAAGGAACGAGTTCGGCAACTGACGTGCTTGGTAGTTTGGGATTGACTACTAACACATAAGGCGTCGTGGCGACGAAGCCAACTGCGGTGAGATCGCGCACGGGATCAAAGGGCAGGTTGGTGTAGAGGGACGCATTCACTGCGTGGCTGCTGGGCACGAACAGCAGGGTGTTGCCGTCTGGTTTCGCCTGGGCCACAGCAGACGCGGCAATGTTGCCACTGGCGCCTGGGCGATTCTCCACCACGATATCGCGGCCGATTTGTGCGGAGAGCGCTTTGGCGACCAACCTCGCCATGACGTCTGTGGTGCCGCCGGGTGGAAATCCGACTTCAAGTCGGATGGGCGGTGCAGCGTACGCGGACATACAAGCGGTATTCAGGCAAACAAGCAGGGCGAGCGTACGTGCTCGACGAAAAAAATGGATGGGCATATCAGGTCTCCTCCAGGGAAATGCGACTGAGTTGTTTTTTTGAGCAGGTGGGCGCGCGTGTCAGGACACAGCGGCCAGCGCGCTCTTGAGCGATGCGTCGTCTTTGCTTTCTGGTTGAATGACGTAGCCCGATTTCTCGCCGCGCATGGAGCAACGCATCATATGTCTGGGTTGGCTCTGATCGAAGTCCTTTAGCGCGATATGCAAGGTGCAACGGTTGTCCCACATGACCACGTCGTTCAATGCCCATTGATGCCGGTATACGAACTCCGGCGCAGTGGCGTGATCATTCAGGAATCGCAGTAGCGGACGGCTTTCTTCTTCGGTCATGCCAACAAAGTTTCGAATCCGCTCGCTGATGAACAATAGCTTTCGTCCCGTTTCCGGGTGCGTGCGTACGACCGGATGGGCGATAGGCGGGTTGGCGCGTTTCATGTCGGCAATTTGGGCCGGGTCGCGGCGCTCAAACCCCTTGATCAGCGTGATGTCGTGGACAGCATCCAGTGTTTCGATGAAGTCGCGCAACACGGGACTGAGCGTTTCGTACGCCATATACATATTGGCAAACATGGTGTCGCCACCGATTGGTGGCTTTTCTTTGCACATTAGTACCGAGCCCTTGGCCGGACGGTCGGTGTAGGTGAGGTCGGCGTGCCAGTTTCGGCCGGTATTGCGAGTTTCCGAAGGTTTACCGTTTCGAGGCTTGTTCGACACCAGCAGGACTTCGGGGTAGTCGGGGTCACGGTAGTAGGGCACGTTGTCGTTGCGCTCGACTTCCCCCATTTGCGCAGTGAAGGCAATGAGTTGTGGCGCGGTGAGATCCTGATCGGGGAATGCCAGCACCAAATGGTCGTGCCAGGCGGCCTGCACAGTCGCAATTTGTTCGGGTGTCAGCGGTTTTCGTAGATCCAACCCTGTGACACGCGCCCCAGCCGCGTAGGCCTGCGCAGTGACGGTGATAGAAGTCATGAGAAATCTCCTTGATGCGGGCGGCAAACCGCCGCTCTCAAAAGCGAGTATATTAAGTCGATTGTCGTTTGTCGACAAAATATTATTTTGCGATGAGCCACCGTATTGACGCCTATTCCCGGGGGAGTCGAACGGTATACTGACCGTAATCTTTCCAGTATCTGAGAGCCATGACCGGCGCGTCCGCCTATTTCAATAAAGAATCGACACAGATTGGCCGCCTGGCCAAGTCGTTACCCGAACAAGTGGCGGAGTCTCTGCTGACGGCTATCCATGATGGCGCTATTTCTCCTGGCGAGCGCCTGAAAGAAGAAACCTATGCTGAGCTGTTTGCTGTAAGCCGCAGTACTGTGCGTGAGGCCATGGCGTTGCTCGAGAGGCGCGGTGTGGTCGAGCGCATTCCCCGTTATGGCGTACGCGTGATTGCGTTCAATGCAGAGGAAATCGAAGAAATATTCAACATACGGGCTCAGTTGCTCGGACTGGCTGCCCGACAGGCCGTGGAAAAGCCCACCTCAGTGAATTTTGCTCAGCTTTTGCTTGCGCGTTCGGTGCAGTTGCGTGCTTTGGCGGACGCGGAGGATACGACGCCGGCCGAGTATGCCAACTTGTCTATTGATACGCAGCATATGTTGATTGGCGCGTGTCAGGGTAAACGGTTGCGTGCCATCTACGAAGCACTCAGCGAGCAGGCGCTATGGCGTTATGCCATTCGTGGAAACTCGATCAGCTTTCGCACACAGAAAAGGCGCCGGGAGTCTGCTGAGGATTGGACGCGATTGGCGCAAGCGGTGGCCGATGGGAATGCCGACGAGGCCGAACGTGCCGCCAAGGTGCTATTACTCGCCTCATATCGGGCCGTCTCTGTCTACATGGCGAGTATCGAAGAGGCCTCTGTACCGGAGTGATCATCCCCGTGATCGGGACGGCCGCCGAATCAACGTGGATTTGCCGAACAGGCTTTGCACAAGCTCGGTGGCGAGCATGGCGGTTTTATTGCGGATGTCCAGCGCGGGATTGAGTTCGACGATGTCGAGCGAGGCGAGCCGGCCGGTGTCGGCGATCATCTCCATGCAGAGCTGTGCCTCCCGGTAGGTGGGGCCGCCGGGGATGCTGGTGGCGACGGCGGGAGCGATTTCAGGATCGAGAAAGTCGACGTCGAAGCTGACGTGCAGGTGGGTGTTCGGTGTCAGGTCCGCGAGGGCGGCTTCCATGACGGATCGCATGCCGATTTCGTCGATGGTGCGCATGTCATAGACTTCGATGCCGGCGGCGGCGATGAGGCGTTTTTCGCCGTCGTCGACACTACGGATGCCGATTTGGCGTATCCAGTCGGGATGCACGGCGGGGACTTCACCGGCCAGGGTGGTCAAGGCGTCGGGCCCCTGGCCGCAGAGGCAGGCGACGGGCATGCCGTGCAGGTTGCCGGAGGGCGTGAGGTCCTGGGTGTTGAAGTCGGTATGGGCGTCTAGCCACAGGATGCGCAGGGGTTTGCCGGTGTGATGACAGTGACGGGCGACAGCGCTGATCGAACCGATGCCCAGGCAATGGTCGCCGCCGAGGGTGACTGGGACGCGCTCGCGTTGTAGTTCGGCGTAGACGGCGTCGTGCAGGACCTGGTTCCAGGCGATGACGCCGTCCAGGTGGCGATAGCCTTGGTCGGGAGGCAGGTCGGGGTTGGCGGGGCCAGTCAGATTGCCGGCGTCGTGGACGTCATATCCCAGGGCCTGCAGGGCAGGGCCGAGCCCTGCGACGCGCAGGGCTTCGGGGCCCATCGAGGCGCCGCGAGAGCCGGCGCCGATGTCGGTGGGGGCACCGATGAGGGTCAACATGCGATTGGCGGGCAATGGATCGGAGATAAGCACGGTGCGATTCCCTGGGGGTGAGAAGGCCAGACCCTGCCGGCGAGGGGCGCAGAATCTGGGGGCGATGAGAGCATGTTTATCGATGTGGGCGGACGGCGCAAGGGGGCCGATGGGTAGCGCTACCCGTCTATAACAAGTAACATCCGTGCCCTGTGCCGTTCCTGCGGCGACGCCCTGTTGTTGTAACCGACTTCCATGCAAGTTAAAGATAAGATTTTCCTCGCGAGCCAGTACGCGTCTCCCCATCATTTGGTGTCGCGCTTGATGGGGGTGGCTTCTGATTGCCGCCATCCGTCGGTGAAGAACTGGATGATCTCGCGTTTTGTGCGTCGCTATGGCGTGGATATGACGCAGGCGCTGCAGGAAGACCCATTGGCGTATGAGACGTTTAATCAGTTTTTTACGCGTGGGCTGAAGCCGGATGCACGGCCGCTGGATGCAACGCCGCAAGGTATTGTGTGCCCGGCCGATGGTGCGATCAGTCAATTGGGCAGTATTGAGCATGGCCGCATTTTTCAGGCGAAGGGCCATTCGTATGGGCTGACGTCGCTGCTGGGCGGCGATATGGTGCGTGCCGAGCCGTTTGTCGGCGGTGAGTTTGCGACGATTTATTTGTCGCCGCGCGATTATCACCGGGTGCATATGCCGTGTGCGGGGACGCTGCGCGAGATGGTGCATGTGCCGGGCCGGTTGTTTTCGGTGAATCCGTTGACGGCGGGACATGTGCCGGAGCTATTCGCTCGCAATGAGCGGGTAGTCTGTATTTTTGATACGGAATACGGTCCGATGGCGCTGGTGTTGGTGGGCGCGATGATTGTGGCGTCGATCGAGACGGTGTGGGCGGGGCTGGTGACGCCGCACAAACGCAAGGTGCGTTCGGTACCGTATGACGCGGCGTCGCGTGGACCGGTTCAACTGGACAAGGGCGCTGAGATGGGGCGCTTTTTGCTGGGCTCGACAGTGATTGTGCTGTTTGGCCGAGATCGCGTTCGCTGGACGGATAGGTCGTCAGTGCGGGGGCCGGTGCGTATGGGTGAGTTGTTGGCGTTGCCTGCCTGAGATTGCGGTTGCTCGCGACGAGTCTGAGTTCTAAAGACGTTCCCGTCGTTGGTCAAGGCAATTCGGCGGGCCTTTTGAAAAACGGGCAGTCCCGCGCAGCGGGACCGAGGCCCCTGGTTGGGCCGAGCCGTTTNGATTAGGCCNGCCGCATTGCCTTGACCAACGACGGGGACTTCGGTTTTGAATTGCCCTGCGATCGGGCCCAAGTTACCAGGGGAATTCGATCAGGTCGCCGTATAGGTCGCGTAGTTTGGCTCTGACCTCAGGGGATTTTTGATAGATATCGATGAACTTGAGCAGCCGCGGATCGTGGGCGTGGTCGGGAGTGGTGACCCAGCGGATCGCATAGCGGCGGACGTTCTCGGGATCGGTGTTGTCGAAGGCCAACCCGTCCTTTTCGTCGATGCCGGCGTGTTTGGCGAACGTGGTGTAGGTGACGGATGCGGTGACGTCGTCGAACGCGCGGGCGGATTGCGAGCCTTCGATCTGGATGAGCTCGATCTGCTTGGGGTTGTCGACGATATCCTGAAGCGACGCTTCGTGGGTGGCGCCGGGGCGTAGTGTGAGCAGGCCGATGGACTGCAGGAAAAGCAAGGCCCGGCCTGTGTTGACGGGGTCGTTGGGAATCGCGATTTTGGCGCGTTGGGGGATGGCATCGCCTGGCTTGAGCTTCTTGGAGAACAGGCCAATGGTGGTCGAGTAGCCGTACGCGATGGGGGCGAGCTGGGTGCCGCGGCTTTGGTTGAACAGCAGCATGAAGGGTTCATGCTGAAAGAAATTCGCGTCCAATGCGCCTTCGGCGACACCAGTATTGGGCATGACCCAATCACTGAATTCAACGAGCTGGACCTGCAGGCCTTGTTTGGCGGCTTCGGCGATGGCGATTTCGGTGGCTTGATTGGCAACGCTGGGAATGACACCAATGCGCAACGGTTTTTCAGATGCGGAGTAGGCAGCGCCGGCCAGCATCATGAGGCCCAGCACACCGGCCAGCGGAAATTTCAGAAAACGGTTCATCGCGGGTAGGCCACCAGGGCAGCAATCAGCAAAGCGCCATTGTGCCCCAGGTCAATCGGTATCGTGCCTATGCCCCTGTCATCGACTTGGGCACCGAGCCTGTGGAGGCTGTCGCTTCGATATTAATGACCTACCGCATTGCCTTGATCACCGACGGGGACGTTTTTAGAACTCTACTGCTGTGACTTCGTCCCCCCCGCGAGCAACGAAACCAAATGCGGCAACGTCGTCTGTGGCGGGGTGTTTTGCGCGCCGTGTTTGAACAACTGCTCGATGGCGTCGGCGGCACCGTGTGCGGCGCCGGTTTCGTCGGCCATGGTGGTGTAGTAGCCCAGGTCCTTTTGTGCGTTGGATAGAGAAAAGCGAAGGCCGGAGTCGTCGCCGGATTCGATAAAGGGACGCAGGCGCTCGAGGGCGACGCCAGCGCCGCCGCCTTTGGCCAGGATGTCGGTCAGGACGCTGGCTTCGATGCCGGCGCGTTCGGCGCAGGCGGCGGCTTCGGCGATGACGGCGGCGCAGCCTAGCGAGACATAGTTGTGGATCAGCTTCATTCGGTGGCCGGCGCCGATGGGGCCGACGTGGCTGATGTTTTCGGCATAGCACCGCAACAGCGGCTGGCAGCGTTCGAAGAGGGCGCGGTCGCCGCCGACCAGCAGGTTCAGGCGGCCCTCGGCGGCTTCTTTGGGGGTGCGGGTCATCGGGGCATCCAGGAACTGGCCTCCGGCCTCGGTGACGGCCTGGGCGATGCGCACGGTCGAGGAGGGAATGGCAGTCGAGCAGTCGATGACGACGGTGCCTGGGCGCAGCCCCTGCAGCAGTCCGTCGGGGCTGAACAAGACGTCTTCCACTTGCGGGGTGCCCGTGACGCACAGGATCACGATATTGGATTGTCGGGCGACCTGGGCGGGGCTGGCGACCTTGGCGGCGCCGGCAGCCAAGAGCTGGTCAACGGGCTGGTTGCCGGGGTGATCCAGCAGCACCAGGGGGTAGCCATGTTTGACGATATTGCTGGCAATGCCGTGGCCCATGAGGCCCACGCCGATCATGCCAATGGAGTCTTTCCCGATATTCATGAAGTGGTTTCGCAAAAAAATGGTGACAGAGCAATCCGCGTTTACAGGGTCGGGGTTGCCGGATGTGGTTATCTTACAAGTTACCAAAAATTCAGTTTTTTGTAAGAATTGCCGTCAGGTGGTATTCAGGTTGCTGTAAGAAATGGTAAAACAGCGCTTTGCCGATTTTTCTTACGGAGATTGCATGCTCGAGTTTTTGCAGACCCTTAGCTGGGCCGCAGTGTTTCAGATAATTCTTATCGACATCCTTCTGGGTGGTGATAACGCGGTGGTGATTGCGCTGGCCTGCCGCAATCTGGAACGCAAACAGCGCATGCAGGGCATTCTGTGGGGAACCGCGGGCGCCATTTTCCTGCGCGTGGTGTTGATTGCCTTTGCCCTGACGTTGTTGACGATTCCTTATCTGAAGGTGGTTGGTGCACTGCTGTTGTTGTGGGTGGGTGTCAAGCTGCTGATCCCGGAGGAGGACGCGCATGGAAATATCAAGGGTAGTGCGTCGATATGGGCGGCGGTCAAGACGATCATCGTGGCGGACTTTGTGATGAGCCTGGATAACGTCATCGCGATTGCCGGCGCCGCGCAAATGGCGGACCCGGCGCATCAAATTGGTTTGGTGATCTTCGGCCTGGTGGTCAGTGTGCCCATCATCATCTGGGGTAGCACGCTGGTGCTGAAGTTGATCGATCGTTATCCGTTGGTGGTGACGTTTGGCGCGGCCTTGTTGGGCTGGATCGCGGGCGGCATGCTGGTGACCGATGTGGTAGTGGTTGAGCGTTTCGGCGAGGTTTCGGGCGCGGTCAAGATCGCTGCCGAAGTCATCGGCGCGCTGTTGGTGGTGGGCTTGGGTCGCTTTTTCGCGGCGCGTAAAAAGTCCACGGCATCGACCTCGGAGGTCAGCCGCCAGGAGGCTTGATTCATCGCGTCGTTCGACGCCGAGTAGCTGCTAGGCGGCTTCACTTCTCGGGTTGTTCGACATCGGAGATTAGCCGCCAGCAGGCTTTATTCATCCGGCTATTGTTGTAGGTTCATCAGGGCCTGAGTTCGGTATCACACCGAGCTCAGGCCCTTTTGTTTGGCGTTGATACGCGGGTGATGGTGCCGATCGTCGCGCGTGGCACGACGACGCATCGCGCACGAAACCGCATAACGACATATCGACTAAGTATTTTTCAGATCGGAATGAGAGCCCCAGAATGACTGCATCCCTGGTGGTATGAGATGGAGCAGTAGTCCCGATTATGACGATTCTGATGTTGGCCGGCAGTCCTTCGCAGCACTCGCGTTCAACGGCCTTATTACGTTATGCCGCGCAGCGATTAGCGGCGCGTGGTTTGTCGGGCAATGAGTTGGGTCTGCGCGATGTGCCGGCCGTGGATTTGATTGAGGGCAATTTCAATGGTGCGGCGGCGGGGGCATTGCGTAAACGCGTGAGCGACGCGCAGGCGCTGTTGATCGCGACACCTGTATACAAGGCTTCGTTTTCGGGCGGGCTGAAGGCGATTCTGGATTTGCTGGATGAGAAATCGTTGGCGGACAAGATTGTGCTGCCTATTGCAACAGGTGGCAGCGCGGCGCATTTGCTGGCGTTGGAATACAGTCTGAAGCCGGTGCTGTCGGCGCTGGGCGCCCGTCATATTTTGGCGGGCGTGTATGCGACGGATCGGCAGGTGGTCCTGCATCAGGGGCACGTCACGATCGATGACGATGTGCGCGAGCGACTGGATAGTGCGGTCGATCGGTTGGCTCGGCATGTGGCGACGGCGCCGCTGTCACAGGGCTATGACCTAGGGTATTTGGCGCTGAATGCGCGATTCAGTATCTGACGGTGCGATGACATTCAGTAATTGAACCTGCGTGTGACACCGCGATGTGCAGGTGTCATGGCTCGCACAATTTTTTCACACAACCATGATGGATCAGGAGCATCTCTATGCGAGGTTTGCATTCACGTTTGGTGGGCTTGTCGCGTTCACTGCGTATCGCGGTGACGGGGGTTGTGGTGTTGTGCGCGGTCGCATGGGCGTGCGCACCGGCGGCGGCGCAGGATGCGAAGACCTTGCGTATTGGTTTTCAGAAGTACGGCACGTTGACGATCCTGAAGGCGCTGGGGTCATTGGACAAGGCGTTGGGCGAGCAGGACATCACGATCAAGTGGGTGGAGTTTCCGGCGGGGCCGCAGCTGCTGGAAGGTCTGAACGTAGGCTCGATTGATTTTGGGACGGTGGGCGAGTCGCCTCCGATTTTTGCGCAGGCCGCGAGTGCGCCGTTGGTGTATGTAGGCAATGAGCCGCCAGCGCCGACGAGCGAGGCGATTTTGGTGCCCAAGGATTCGCCGATTCAATCGGTGGCGGACCTCAAGGGAAAGAAGGTCGCCTTGAACAAAGGCTCGAACGTGCATTACTTGCTGGTCAAGCTGCTGGAAAAGGCGGGTGTTCCGTACCAGGACGTCAAGGTGTCTTATCTGACGCCAGCGGATGCGCGGGCGGCGTTTGAGCGCGGCGCGGTGGATGCATGGGTCATCTGGGATCCGTTCCAGGCGGCGGCGGAAAAGCAGTTGGGCGCGCGGGTGCTGGCCGATGGTGTGGGTGTGGTCAATAACTATCAGTTCTTCCTGGCGTCGAAGGATTATCTGGCGGCGCATCCCGACGTGATCAAGACGGTGTTGGAGGAGATCCGCAAGGGTGATCTGTGGGCGAAGGATCATCCCAAGGAGTCGGTGGATCTCTTGCAACCGGTGTTGGGACTGGAGCGACCGGTGGTCGAGTTGGCCGCGGAACGCCTGGCGTACGGGGTGACGCCGGTGACACGCGAGGTGTTGCAACACCAGCAGGAGATCGCGGATGCGTTTTATGCGCTGAAGCTGATTCCGAAAAAGCTGGATGTGAATGAGGCCGCGCCGCCTGATCTTCGATAGGTCGTTGATCGAGTGGCTCGTGGGATCGTTTGTTCGATTGTTTGCTAGATCGTTTTCTAAACGCGGTGGTGCCATGAACGTATTTTGGTTTATTCCTACGCATGGGGATTCTCGTTATCTGGGGACGACGCAGGGCGCCCGGGCGGCGAGTCATGATTATTTTCGGCAGATTGCCGTGGCGGCGGACACGCTGGGTTATGACGGGGTGTTGTTGCCGACGGGCCGATCTTGCGAGGATGCCTGGGTGGTGGCGTCGAGCCTGATTGACGCGACGCGCCGGCTGAAGTTTCTGGTGGCGATCCGGCCGGGCGTGAGTTCGCCGCAGTTCGCCGCGCGGATGGCGGCGACATTTGATCGGATGTCGGGTGGGCGCTTGCTGGTGAATGTGGTGACGGGCGGTGATCCGTCCGAGCTAGCAGGCGATGGCGTGTTTGTCAGTCATGACGAACGCTATGCCATCACGGATGATTTTGTGAAAATCTGGCGCGGCATTTTGCAGGCAAGCCATGAGGGGCAGGGCTTTCATTACAAGGGTCCACAGTTGGTATCCGAGGGCGGCAAGGTGATTTACCCACCGGTGCAGCAACCGTACCCGCCTTTGTTTTTTGGTGGCTCGTCAGAGGCCGCGCATGCGCTGGCGGCCGATCAGGTCGATGTGTATCTCACCTGGGGTGAGCCGCCTCAGGCAGTGGCGGCCAAGATCGCCGATATGCGTCGCCGCGCCGCGCAGCAAGGGCGTACGCTGAAATTCGGGATTCGTTTGCATGTGATCGTACGAGAGACGGATGACGAAGCTTGGGCCGCGGCGGATGCACTGATTCAGCATTTGGACGAGGGCACGGTGGCTGCGGCTCAGGCGGCGTTTCAGCGCATGGATTCGGAGGGGCAGCGACGGATGGCGGCGTTGCACGGCGGGCAGTTGCGCGATGACCAGGGAGGCCGCTCGCATTTGGAGATTTCGCCGAATCTCTGGGCCGGTGTAGGCCTGGTCCGAGGCGGAGCGGGCACCGCGCTGGTGGGCAGCGCCGAGACGGTGGCTGAGCGCATGCGTGAGTATGCCGAGTTGGGCATCGAGACCTTTATTTTCTCGGGGTATCCGCATCTTGAAGAGTCGTATCGCTTTGCAGAGTTGGTATTTCCCTTGTTGCCGGGCAAGGGGCGGAAACAACAGACGGGTGGCTTGTTGAGTGGACCATTTGGCGAGGTGATGGCGACGGAGTTGGCGCCAACCCGCGCCGCAACAGTGGCGGAGCCGGTATGAGCGCGACGACTGGGATAGCGGCGACAACAGCGGCAGCAAGGACGGCAGCGGTGAGGACGGCAGCAACGACGACAGCGGCGGCCGCAACGACAGCAGCAGCGAGGACAACGGCGTCGACGACACAAACGGCGAGAGCGGCAACGACAAGGGCGGTAACAACAACGGCGGTAAACGTCGCGCGCCGCTTATTGCCCTGGTTGGTGCCGTTGTTGATTTTAGTCGTATGGCAGGTCTCGTCGGAGCTGGGATGGCTGTCGTCCCGAATTTTGCCGGCGCCGTGGGCCGTGGCCAAGGCGGGTTGGACGCTCGCGGCTACGGGAGAGTTGTGGGAGCACCTGCGTATTAGCGCTTTGCGCGCCTGGTGGGGCTTGCTGCTGGGCGGTGGATTGGGGCTGGCGTTGGGTTTGTTGAATGGCGCGTCGCGTCTGGCCGAAACGCTGCTGGATACGACGTTGCAGATGATCCGCAATATTCCGGTGCTGGCGCTGATTCCACTGGTGATTCTGTGGTTTGGAATCGAAGAGGTGGCAAAGCTGTCGTTGTTGTCGCTGGGCGTGTTTTTTCCCGTTTACCTGAACACCTTTCACGGTATTCGTTCGGTGGATCCGGCGTTGATCGAGATGGGGCGCTCGTACGGGTTGTCGGGCTGGGCGCTGTATCGCGATGTGATTTTTCCGGGCGCGCTGCCGTCGATCCTGGTGGGCCTGCGTTTTGCGTTGGGTCTGGTGTGGGTGATCTTGATCGTGACGGAAACGATTTCGGCGCAATCGGGTATTGGCTATATGACGATGAATGCGCGTGAGTTTTTGCAGACGGACATCGTGTTGCTGGGCATTCTGCTGTACGCGGCATTGGGCAAGGTGGCGGATGTTTGTGCCCGTGGGCTCGAGTCGCGTCTGCTGCGCTGGAATCCGGCGTATCGCCCCGCCTGATGTCAACCATGTCTTTGGGAGCCGAGGATGTTTTTGAATACGTATGAGTGGGAGTCGCCCGAGGCGTATATGACGTCTCGGATCAATGAGGCCGAGCGGGAACGCGAAGGCGAGGATACGGTCGCGGCGGCGCAGCCACCGGTGCGCGTCACGCTCAAGGACTTGAACAAGCATTACGGCGAGCGGCATGTCCTGAGGGGACTCAATTTGGCGTTCGCGCCGGGCGAGTTTGTCGCGATCGTCGGGCGTAGCGGTTGTGGAAAAAGTACGTTGCTGCGCTTGCTGGCGGGGCTGGAAAGCGCGACAGCCGCCGACGGTCATCGGCGCGCGAGCGGCGCGATCCGTCTTGATGATCAGGTACAGGATGGCGCGGATGACCGTGTCCGCATGATGTTTCAGGATCCACGACTGTTGCCGTGGAAGTCGATTTTGAGCAACGTCGCTATCGGTACACCGGCAAGTCAGCGCGGCGAGGCCGCATCGGTGTTGCGGCAGGTCGGGCTGGGCGAGCGGGGGCAAGAATGGCCCGCCGCGTTGTCCGGTGGCCAGAAGCAACGGGTGGCGCTGGCGCGTGCGCTGTTGCATCGACCCGGTTTGTTGTTGCTGGACGAGCCGTTGGGTGCACTGGATGCGTTGACGCGGCTAGAGATGCAACAGTTGATCGAAGACCTGTGGCAGCGCGATGGGTTTACCGCCGTCTTGGTGACGCACGATGTGAATGAGGCCATCGCCCTGGCGGACCGCGTCATTGTGATCGAAGAGGGCCGCGTGATCCTCGATCAGCGGATTGATCTGGCGCGACCGCGGCAACGCACGAGTCCGGCGTTTGCGGCCCTGGAGGCACGCGTGCTGAACGCGGTGCTGGATAAAGAACAGGAGCCGCAGGGCAACCGGCCGCTGGCGCCCGTGATTTCCATTGGCCATTTGCGGCTGGCGGTGTAGGTGGGGCGTCGACGCTGCTGTCCGGGCGCGGCAACGGCTCGCTAACTGAACACGTACGGGTTACGTACTGATAAACAAGGAGCAGGACAATGAGCATTCAATCGATCAACGCCCGCAATCAATTCCGCGGCCGTATCAAGGAGATCATTCTCGGACCGGTCGTGTCCGAGGTCGACGTGGAGACCCCGGCGGGTATCGTGACGTCAGTGATTACCACGCGCTCGGTCAAGGAGCTGGATCTACAAGTCGGCACCGAGGTACTGGCGTTCGTCAAAGCCACCGAGGTATCGGTCGCCAAACTGTAAGGCAGGCCAATGAAGCAGTCCTGGGTGTAGTGATGCCGCACGCATGTGTGGTTGTCTACCTGTTGCAATGACCTATATCATGCGGGAAACGCCCCAGTCATTGGGGCGTTGCGTTGTTGCGGCCGGCGCGTCAGTGGCCGCACACCGTCTCATTAAGGAGACCGCCACGTGGGTTCGCACGTCCGCACCACCCCATTCCTGGATATGAACAATAATCCGGCGCTATCGCGCGCACGGTGGGTCATACCCTGGTTGGTGCAGCTATGCTGCGCCGTGGGTTTGTTGTGGATCGTGGGCCTGGGCAATGCCGCGCAGGCGGTGACGCTCCCGGGGCTGTCGGCGGCGAAACCGGCGGCCGAGAGTCCGGCCAAGGCGACGCCTGCGACGGAGCTGACCCCCGCCGCCCTGGCGGATATGCTGGCCGATCCGGCGACTCGCGACAAGCTGATTGAACAATTACGGACGCAGGCTGCCCCGGCGGCGTCCGCCAATGCTGAACAGGAGGCGGCGGCGCAGCCGTCGCTGCCAACGCGTATCGCCCAGGGTACGCAGGACTTTGTCGCGGACATGAGCACGAATGCCCAGACCGCGGTGGATGAGCTACGAGGCGTGCTGGGGGGCCAGGGGATGGACCCCGGGAGACGCGAGCGGCTGATATCAACGCTATTGGGCCTGGCCATTGTTGCGGCGACGAGCGTGGTGGTGTTTGGTGTGCTGCGCGCGATCGCGTCCTATGCCTATGCCCGGATTGACCGTTGGGCGGCGCAACCGCCGCCGCCGCCGATTCAGGGGCCGTTGCGCGCAAAGGCCGGGATCGTGGTGGTTCGCCGTGCTGGCGCGATGTTCGGCGCGTTGCTGATTGATCTGGTCATTGTGCTGCTCGCCGGTCTGGCAGGGTATGGGATGGCGATGACGGTGGCCGAGCCGCGTGGCGGGATCACGACCGCCCAGTCGCTATTTGTGAATGCGTTTGTGGCGGTGGGGGTCACGCGGGCCTTGATCCGCGGCGTGTTTTCGACGCGTTACCCAACGTTGCGTCTGTTTACGATGGCCGACGATGTGGCCAGCTATTGGAACGCGCGGCTGGGTAATATCGCGGCCGTTATTGGCTATGGCTTGTTGGTGGTAGAGCCGCTGGCGCAGTCTCTGCTGTCGCCGGCACTCGGCAAGCTGATGGGGCTGATTATCATGGTGACGGCCTATGTCTATGCCGTACACATTATCTGGCGCAACCGCTTTGTTTTGCGGGATCATCTGAGGCAGCGTGCGCAGCGCATGTCGATCGGCTCGTTCGGGACGGGGTTGCGCCTCTTGGCGCGCACCTGGCATTTGCTGGCGATAGGCTATTTCACGGTGCTGCTGGTGGTCAGTCAGGTCGATACCGATGAGGCCCTGCCGTTCATGGTCAAGGCCACGGTGCAGTCGGCGATCGCGATCGGGGTGGGGACCTCGATCATCCTGGTGTTGGCCGGCCTGTTGTCGCGTCCTATCCGTTTGCCCGAAGACCTGCGCCGCAAGTTGCCTATGCTCGAGGCGCGGGTGAATGCTTATGTGCCGGCGACCCTGCGGGGTTTCGGGATATTAGTGCGTATCGTGGTCGTGCTGTTTGTGCTGGATGCGTGGCGGGTGTTTGATCTGTCGAACTGGATCGTGTCGCCGGCGGGAACGGCGGCGGTGCGGGTGGTGGTCAATGTGGCGATTGTGCTCGTGGTCGCCGCGATTGCCTGGACGGTGATCGCCAGCATCATTGAACACCGGCTCAGTATGCAAGAGGGCACTGCGGTGCCGACGGCGCGCGAGCGCACATTGCTGGCGCTGTTTCGCAATGCGGCGCTGATTTTGATCCTTACCATGACGGTGATGGTGGTGCTGTCGCAGATCGGCGTGGATATCGCCCCGTTGATCGCGGGCGCCGGGGTGGTAGGCCTGGCGATTGGTTTCGGGTCGCAGAAACTGGTGCAGGACATCATTACCGGGATTTTTATCCAGCTCGAAAATGGCATGAACCAGAATGACGTGGTTCAGGTCGCCGGGATTTTTGGCACGGTGGAAAAGATCACGATCCGCTCGGTGGGTATCCGTACGCTGGATGGCGGTTATCACCTGATTCCGTTTTCGTCGGTGGATGTGGTGTCGAACCACATGCGCGATTTTTCGTATCACTTGGGCGAATACACGATCTCGCATCGAGAGAGCGTGGACGATGCCGTACAGCACTTGCGTCATGCGTTTGACGAGATGATGCAAGACGAGCTGCTGGCCGCCGAGGTGCTGGAGGATATCAGTATCCCGGGCGTGACGGCGCTGAACGAAAAGGGCGCGACGATCCGTGTGCTGATCAAGACGACGCCGGGGATGCAGTGGGCGATACAGCGCGGCTACAACCGCCTGGTCAAGAAACACTTCAATGCCGCCGGCATCGAGATCCCGTACCCGCACACCGTGATGTACTTTGGCCAAGACAAGAACGGCTATGCGCCGCCGGCCAATGTATTCATGCAGACTGAACGCCCCGCGACGCACAATGCGCGCGCGGCGGGTCACACGCGGCGCCAGTTGTCGAAAGAGCAGGGCGAGGGATCGGAAGACGTGCTGGGTAATGAACTGGACCGGGTGGTCGAGGACCCGGACGCCGAGGGCGCATCGACCGACGGCGTGGATCCCAAGGCCCCCGGGGATTCGGGGCCGAAGCCGGCTTAGGTTGATTGGCGGGCAGGCGTGCCGCCGTCTCCCAGATCCCAGTACAGCCCGGTCATCAGCGTGAGTGCTTCACGCAGCAGTTCGGGCGGTAAATGCTCGTTGGGCGCGTGCTGCGAGCAGCCGGGGTACGAGTGAGGAACCCAGACGGTCTTCAGGCCCAGGACATCGGTAAAAATGTCGTTGGGCAGGGAGCCGCCCAGGTTCGGCAGGATGGCGATTTTTTTGCCACTGGTTTGTCCGAGCGACGCGACAGCCCATTTGACCCAGGGGTCTTCGGGGTCGATACGCGTGGCCTTGAACATGGTTTCGCGCGTGGTCTGGATCTTGACCATCGGAAAGCCCTGGCGATCCAGGTGACGGCGCAGGGCGGGCAGGAGGCCGTCGGGATCGACGCCCACGACAAAGCGCAACTGGCAACGCGCCCAGGCACGCGGCGGGATGGCGTTGACGGGCGTGTCGGGATTGCCGGTCTTGTAGGCGAGGACCTCGAAGGAGCACCAGCCAAAGACACGCTCGGCAGGAGACAGGCCGGGCTCGCCCCAGTCGGGTTCGATAGTGGGGCCGTCGGCGCCGCCGTCGACTTCGCAGTCGGCCAGGGCACGACGCACGGAGGCGGGTAGCTCGGCCGGCACCCATTCGGGGATGCGTATCTGGCCCGAGGACGACGAGATCGAGGCGATGGCGTGCGCCAATTGAATGCCGGGATTCGAGATCAGGCCGCCCCAGTTGCCGGAGTGATGGCCACCGTCGCGTGCCTCGATGGTGAGATCCACATTCAGGCTGCCACGTGCACCGAGAAAGACGGTGGGGCGCTGGGGACTGAGTCGAGGGCCGTCCGAGGCAATGAGCAGGTCGGCGCGAAAACGGTCTTTGTGCTGTTCGCATAGTTCGCGCAGGCCGGGCGAGCCGGTTTCCTCACCCATTTCGATCAGGTATTTGACGTTAAAGCCGAGCTTGCCGCGTGTTTCGAGTACGAGGCGCAGGGCTTCCATGTTGATGCTGTGCTGCCCCTTGTTGTCGGCAATGCCGCGCCCATACCAGCGACCGTCCCGCTCGGTAAGCTCCCAGGGCGAGAGGCCTTCGTGCCATTCCGGTTCGAGTCCGCGGATCACATCGCCGTGACCATAGCCCAACACCGTGGGCAAGGCGGGGTCTTCGATGCGCTCGGCATAGAGAAACGGCGCGCGCGCTTTGTCGTGGGTGAGCGTTTCACAGGTAAAGCCCATGGCCTCGAAGGCGGGCTGCATTTCGGCGGCCAAGTAGCGGGCCAGCATGTCGGCGCGCTCGGGATTCTGGCTTTCGGTGGGGATCGCCACGCGGCGGGCGATCACGGAACGAAAGGCGCCTGAATCAAAACAGTGCTCGGCGTTGGCAATGGCTTGTGTGCGGCTCATGGTGTCGGTGTTCCTTCGATGTTCGACGACGGGTAAAGATGGCAAGCGACTTGCGCCCGGCCTTGGACTTGCAGGACGGGTCGCTGTTGCTGGCACTGCGGCATAGCGTGCTTGCAGCGTGGGTGAAACGGACAGCCCGACGGGGGATTGATCGGATCGGGAAAGGATAACCCCAGACCCATATCGGGGATACCCAGGCCGGGTTCGGGCGTGAGCACTGAGGCGAGCAGGGCCTGGGTGTAGGGATGGCGCGGTTGATGAAAAAGTTCGGCGGCGGGCGCGGACTCGACGACGCGACCGAGATACATCACGGAGACATGCGTTGCGATGTGCTCGACGACAGCCAGGTTGTGGCTGATGAACACGTACGTCAGGTTGAACTCTTTTTGTAGCGCCATCAACAGATTCATGATCTGCGCCTGCACGGATACATCCAGCGCGGAGGTCGGCTCGTCACAGATGACGATCTCGGGATTCATGACCAGCGCCCGCGCAATGGCGACGCGTTGGCGCTGGCCACCGGAAAGCTGACCCGGTGTGTTATCGGCGAACCGGGCGGGCAGGCCTACCCGCTCGAGCATGTCGATGGCTTTGTGTTGGCGCGGGTTGGCGATGCCCTGGACTTCGAGGGGTAGCGACACGATCGAGGCGATGGTGCGCCGGGGGTTCAGCGAGGAGTAGGGGTCTTGAAAGACAGGCTGCACGCGACGGGCGAGTTCGCGCCGGGTCAGGGCGTGAATGTCCTGGCCCTCGATGGTGACGCTGCCTTGGGTGGCGGGTATTAGTCCCAGCAGGACGCGTGCCAGGGTGGATTTACCGCAACCGGATTCGCCCACGATGCCCAGCACGCCGCCGCGTTCCACATCGAGATCCACGCTGTTGACGGCGTGCAGGGTGCGGCGCGGCTGGAACATGCCGGTTTTGACGGTGAAGCTGCGGCTGACGTCTTGTGCCTGAAGCAAGGGTGGCATCAATGGGCCTCCGTACGAATACAACGCCATTGGCGATGGGGCGACTGATGCAGGGGAATGGTTTGCAGACAGTCGGGCTCGGCATGAGGGCAGCGGTCGTGGAACGAACAGCCCTGCAGGTCGCCCACCAGACTGGGTACCACGCCAGGGATAGTGCCCAATGGCGTACCGGGCGGCGTGCGTCCGGGTACGGGAATACAGGCCAGCAGGCCTTCGGTATAGGGATGGCGCGGCGCCGCGAAAAGATCGGCGACGGGACCTTGCTCGACGATCTGGCCGGCATACATCACGGCGACTTGACGGGCGGTGCGCGCTACCACGCCCAGATCGTGAGTGATCAACACCATGGCAATGCCGAGTTCAGCCTGCAGGTCGGCCAACAGGCGCAAGATCTGCGCCTGGATGGTGACGTCCAGCGCGGTGCTGGGTTCATCTGCGATCAGGAGCTCGGGGCCGCACATGAGCGCCATGGCAATCATGACGCGCTGACGCAGGCCGCCAGACAACTGATGGGGGTATTGACCCAGGCGTTGTCCGGCCGACGCGATGCCGACTTTTTCCAATAGCTCGATGGCCCGGTCGCGGGCCTGAGCGGCACTGGCGTGGCGATGGTGGCGATAGTGTTCGGTAAGTTGATCACCGATGGTGTAGGCGGGGTTCAGCGCGGTCATGGGTTCTTGAAAGATCATGGCCATTTTGTTGCCGCGCAGCGTGTTGATGCGTCCACGACTGGCGCGCGAGAGGTCTTCGCCCAGGACGGCCAGACGCGAGGTACTGCGCTTGGCGGTACGAGGCAGCAGGCCCATGATCGCCAGCGAGGTCATGGATTTGCCGCAACCGGATTCGCCGACCAGGCACAGGGTTTCACCGCGCCGCACCTGGAACGAGATACCGCGCACGGCATGCAGTGCGCCGCGGGGCGTGTCGATGTCGACACGCAGGTCTTGTACGTCCAGCACAATATCGGAGTCGCTCATGTCAGGCTTTGTCCTCGGGCGTCAGCCATTGATGCAGGCCATCGCCGGCCAGGTTGATGGCGAAAATCAGCAGCGCCAGGGCACTGCCCGGAATGGCGATCAGCCAGAACGAAAAGAACATATAGGCCTTGGCCTCGGAGATCATCAGGCCCCACGAGGGCAATGGCGGCTGCACGCCTAGACCCAGAAAAGACAGGGAGGCCTCCAGCAGAATGGCGCTGGCGGCCTCGAGGGTGGCGATCACGATCAGGTGCGGCACGACATTGGGCAGAACCTCGCCACGCACGATGCGCCAGGTCGAGGCGCCGGCCGCTTGTGCGGCCGAGACATATTCCAGCGAGCGAACCTGCTGCGTGGCGCTACGCATGACGACGGCGAAGCGATCCCATTTCAATAACCCCAGTACCAGGACCACGACCCAGAGCGATCCGCCGACGATAGCGACGGTGGCCAGCGCGACGAGGATCACCGGCATGGACAGGCGCGTCGTGACGAGAAAGGACACGACCATGTCGACGCGTCCGCCAAAATAGCCGGCGGCCATGCCGATCGCGGTGCCGATCAAGCCCGAGATCACGGCGACGCTGATGCCGATCAATAGTGATATCCGCGCGCCGTAAAACAGTCGTGACATGTAGTCGCGACCCAACTGGTCGGTGCCCAGGGGATGCAACCACGTGCCTTTCTCGTACCACACAGGCGGAGCGGTGCGATAGGCCAGATCCTGAAAATAAGGGTCGTGCGGCGAGATCCAGGGCGCCAGGAGGGCGATCAGTACGATCAGCAGCAAGATGCCGCCGCCGACCATCAAGGCCTTGTTCTTACGCGCCCGGCGCCATTTCAAGGCCGAGGCGGTCACGGTGACCGGAGGAGCTTCCGCGATGAGGGTCGAGGGTGAGAGCGCCATGATTTACGACACCCGGATGCGTGGGTCCAGCCACGCGTTGGCGATGTCGGACACGAGGGTCAGCAAGACGTACAGCACGGACAGCAACAGCACAATCAATTGCATGACGGGAAAGTCCTTGAAGGTGATGCTTTGATAAGCGAGATAGCCCAGACCATCCAGGGCGAAGACCGTCTCGATCACCACCGAGCCACCCAGCAAGTAGCCCAGTTGCACCGCGGCCAGCGCGACGACGGGAACGATGGCGTTACGCAGGGCGTGCTTGAAAATGACCTTGCCCGCGGGCAATCCTTTGGCGCGCGCCGTACGAATGTAATCCGCCGCCAGCACTTCGATCATGCCGGCGCGGATCAGTCGCATGAACGCGGGCGCGACGTAGTAGCCCAGTGCAATAGCCGGCATTACAAAGTGCTGCCACGTGCCGCTGCCCGATACGGGCAAGATCCGCAGCGAGATCGAAAAGAGCATGATCAGCATCAGGGCAAAGAAAAAGTTCGGCAATGCCTGGCCCAGGACGGCCACAGCCAAACAGATGCGATCCGCAATGCTGCCCTTGTAGAGCGCGGCAATCACGCCAAGCGGGATGGAGATGAGCAAGGCCACGCCCAGGGCACCGAGCCCCAGCATCAGTGTGGTTTTCAGCTTGGACAGGATCAGCGGCCCCGCCGCGGTCTTGAAATAAACCGAGTTACCGAACTCGCCGTTGACGATGTGCCAGAGCCAGTCGGCATATTGGACGACGACAGGGCGATCCAGCCCGTAGGTTTGGCGCACCATGTCGATGTCGGCCTGGCGGGCGCCTTCGCCCGCCAGGGCTACCGCCGGATCTCCCGACAGATGCAGCAGCATAAAGGCCAGGACGGAAACGGTCAGGGCGACCAATACCGCGAGTCCTAACCGCCGGATCATGAATGCAAGCATAGTGACGCTCCGTGTGCTGCCGCGTGGCCGAATGGGCGGTTGGGTTTACTTCCAGCTCATTTCCCAAAAACGAACCAGTTCATCGGGATAGGCCTTGAACTCCACGTCCTTGCTGGCGACGTAATACACCGGCAGCGACCAGAGGGGGACCGCGTACGCGTGCTCGGCGATCATTGTCAGCGCTTCCTTGTAGGCCGCGTTGCGTGCCTTGCTGTCGATGGTGGTGTCGCCCTTGTCCAGGAGTTCGCGTACCTTGGGATCGCGGGTGATATCGTCGTGGCCGAACGAGAAGTACACCGGCGTCGAGGCCGAGACGTCATTGACCAGGTTCGATCCCCAGGTCTGGTGGGTCAACGAGGCTTTGCCCTCGCGGATCAGGTCGCGCATGGCGGCGTATTGCAAGTAGTTCAGCTTGGCGCGTATGCCGACGGCCTGCAGGTAGTTGATGATGGCTTCGGTCTGGTTGCGTTCGCGATAGGCGACGATGCTTGTTTCAAACCCATCCGGATAGCCGGCTTCAGCCAGCAGCTTCTTTGATAACGCGGGGTCGTATTTGTAGACCGGGGCGCCCTCGTCGGTGCAGCCGACTTGGGACGGCGTGCAGATGGTGTTCAGGACTTCGGCGCCTTCGCCCACGATGTTTTTGACGATGGCTTCGCGGTCGATAGCGTGTCCAATGGCTTTGCGTACGCGTTCGTCCTTGAGTTGCGGGGTCGGCGTGTTGTCGAGGCTGTTGATATTGATGAACACGATACGCATCGTGTTCCCGCTCTTGACCTGCAATTGCGGCATGGACTTCAGTTGCTCGGCTTGATCTTTGGGCACATGCATGATGAAGTCTTCGCCGCCCGAGATCACCTCGGCCATCTGGGTCTGGCGATCGGGGATAAAACGGATCTCGACTTTACCGATCTTGGGCTGGGCCTTGGGCGAGTCTTTGAAATAGTCTTTGTTGGCTTCCAGCGTGATGGATTTGCCGGGGATGTATTCCACGACTTTGTAGGGGCCGGTGCCGACCGGCTTGGCGTTCATACCTTGCGGGCCGACTTCGGCGTAGTACTTGGCGGGGTGGATGGCCACGGTCGTGGACAGGTATTCCTTGGCGCCGGGAAAAGGCTCTTTGGTGGTGATCCGTACTTTGTACTTGCCCAGTTTTTCGACCTTGTCGATCCAACGGACGTTTTGTTGGGTGGTGGCTTTGTTTTTCGGGTCGGACACGAAGTTCAGGGTGTAGACCACCGAGTCGGCGTCAAACTCTTCGCCGTTATGAAATTTCACGCCCTCGCGCAGTTCGAATTCCAGGGTCTTGTCGTCGACCTGTTTCCAGCTCTTGGCGAGTTGACCCTTGTATTCGTTGGTCAATGGGTCGCGATACAGCAGCGTGTCCCAGACGTTGGCGGCGATGATGACGCCGATACGTACGTTGTTGTAATAGGGGTCGACGCTCTCGGGGGCCTGGTCGTAGGCCATGCGCAGCGTGTCATCTTGTTTGCCGGCGATGGCGGGCTGCAGGCCCAGTACGGAGCCAGCCAGCAAGAGGGCGGTGGCCAATGTCTTGAGGCGCGGCAACCCGGGACGAGTGGACGATGAACAGACAAAATCCAGCGGTGCAGCGAAACTAACGCGACGTTCAGCCATGATGAGCTCCTGTGAGCGTATCGGTTAAGCGGAAAACTGCGGGTATTGCTGAGACGATTGCCAGACGCCCGGCGTCGGGGGTGATCCGGCGTCGAAATACGTGCCATTAGGCGAAGGGGAAAGCGCTGCTCTACATTGGTTGGTATACCAAATGGTATTTGATTATGCGATCACTATAAGGCAATGAGCTGGGTTTTTTTTATGAGGGAATACCCAAAAGAAGCCTTGTTAGCCCGGAACGTTACGGGTTATCGATGATAGGGAAAATCTGCGTAGCCGTTGCCGGTCTATAGTGTGTTGCGTATGATTTAGTTGAAACGCTATTTTGGTATACCAATCGCGATGGGCGAGCACGCCGGTCGCCCGCCTTTACAAAGAGGGGTTCCATGCAAGACGCATTGATGCAGCAAGCCATCCAGTTTGCACAAGAACACGAGAGCAACTGGGACCGCTCGGTCGATGGTGTATGGGGCGTGCATCAGGGGGACCCCCCGCCATGGAATCGTCTGCTTGGGCCAGTGCACGATCGCGGTCCGAATACGGGTCTGGTGGTGGTCGATGGCAAGACGGTGGCGTCGTGGGGGGAGCCGCAGCGTGCGGATCTGACGTTTAGTGTGGCCAAGATGTATCTGGCGCTGGTGGCAGGTGTGGCGCATGACCGCGGCCTGTTGCCGGATGTCGATGAGCCCGTGCGCGCGCGGGTGCCGGGTATTGGTTTTGATGAGGGCAATAACGCGCAGATTACGTGGCGTCATCTGCTGCAGCAAACGAGTGAATGGGAGGGCGAGCGCTTTGGCGTGCCGGACCAGGTGGATCGCTATCGCGCGGTGACGTTCGGTGCGCCCCCGGGGGGCAAGAAGGGCGATGCGCGACCGCTGCAAAAGCCGGGGACGTATTGGGAATATAACGACGTACGGATTAATCAGTTGTCGTACGCGTTGCTGCATCTGTTTCGCAAGCCGCTGCCGGAGATTTTTCGCGAGGCGATCATGGGTCCGCTTGGTGCTAGCGACTCGTGGAATTGGGTGTCTTATGACAATGCTTGGGTCGAGATCGATGGCGAGTTGATGCCGTCGGTGCCGGGCGGTTCGCATTGGGGCGGAGGTATGTCGATCAGCAGCGAGGATCAGGCGCTGGTGGGTCAAATGCTGCTGAATAACGGACAGGCAGCGGATGGTCGGCAGGTGATTTCGAAGGAATGGCTAAAGGCAATGCGCACGCCTAGTGAGTTGGCGGCTTACTACGGTTATCTGATTTGGCTGAATGATGGCCAGCGTATGTTTCCCAGCGTGCCGGCGTCGAGTTTCTTTGGCGTGGGGGCAGGGAGCTCGTTTACGTGGGTGGAACCTGAGCGTCGTATGGTGGTGATTGTGCGCTGGTTGGATTCGGCGCATGCGGATGCGTTATTTGGGAAGATCTTGGCTGCTGTTGACGGGTGAGTGCTGTTGCAGCGGTGATTTTTTCTTGCTGAGAGGGTTGGCTGTTTAGGCGTTCGTGTCGGGGGCTTCAGGGG
>NZ_CBCSFP010000020.1:0-24858 GCF_965138755.1 Bordetella tumulicola
CCCCCACCCCCGATGGACTGCAGCAAGACACCATCTGCGCCACCGCCCGTTGTCGCGATGGTGGACGGATAACTACCTGACGTGGTGAACATTACCGAAGCGCCATAGCCCCCGGCACCGCTCTTGCCCGTCTGCGTCCCGGCACCCACAGAAATCAAGCCGGTCGCTTGGTCGGAACCGTCCACGCCAATACCACCACCGCCACCAATACTCTGGCCCACCGCACCCGCGGCGCCAAAGCCGGCGGTCACAATACTTGGCGTGCCCTCCAGGCTGATCGATACGTTAGCGCCGTTACCCGATGCGCCGCCGCTGCCGCCGATCGCGTGATTCAAATTAAGGGTTATTTCGGGCAAGCCGCCGGTGCCGGATGCAGCCGATGAGCCACCTTTGCCGCCACCGCCGCCAATTGACTGAGCGACCAGGCCCTTGGACCAGTCGCCCGCCGTATTGATAGAGCTGGTCAGCGCGATGCTGACTGCACCACCATCCCCGCCCGTCCCGCCCGTCCCCCCCGTTGTGACACCAAAAGTCAGGTCAATGGTCGGTGGCGTACCGTCATTGAGCAGGCTATGCAGATTGCTGGACGCTTCGCGGGCCTTCAGTGCCGAGATCGTGGCATCGGTTGCTTTCTGAGGCAGGATGGGATTGTCGTTGGACCCGTCCGCCGCAGCCGACCCGCCTACGCCCCCACCACCGGCGATAGACTGGGCCAAGACGCCTGGGGCATCGCCGCCCTTGGTCATGATGTTTGCCCCGACGTAGACATCTACAGCACCACCGCTTTGGCCCGGCACGCCTTTGCCGCCGAGAGCGAAGTTGATACCCGGCTTTATCGTCGTGTTGCCTGACTTGCCGCTTTGCGCCACGTTCACCGAGAGCCCTTGCGACGTACCACCGCCGCCAGCGATGGATTGGGCAATCAGCCCCATCGAACCCGCGCCCCACGTCAAGATCGACCCTGAATAGAGATTGGCGGCGACGTATCCTCCGCCACCGGCCGCGCCGCCCTGGGATCCCAGGTTCAATCCGATGTTGGTGCTGGTCGCCTCGCCAAAGCCTTGCGTATTACCGCCGCCCATACCGGAATTGCCGCCTCCGCCGCCCACCGATTGGGCCACGATGGCAGTGGAATAATCGCCATACGTCACGATGGAAGTCGGCGCGCTTCCTGGGGCATCAGGCGTACTGGATTGGCTGTTGTAATCCGGATTGTTATTGAACCCCGGCACCGTGCCACCCATAGCCACCAGTACATTGCCGCCGTGGCCGCCGGTCCCCCCGTCACCGCCCATACTGAACGTCAGCGTCACGCCGTAGTTGACGCTGTCGTCATCGGCCGTTCCGCCACCATATCCCACTGCGGCGCCCATCGAGGTCGAATCGCCACCCGCTCCGCCGCCACCACCAATGGCCTGCGCCAGCACGCCATGCGATCCGCTGCCGCTGGTGAAAATCTGCCCTCCGTTCGACAACCCGAAAAACACCGGGCCGGCATCCTGGCCAGAACCGCCTGTGCCGCCTAATGAAATGTCGAGCGTGCCCGAGACAGAGCCGCCGTCCACAGGTACACCCACGGCTGCCGACTCTGCCAACGCCGAACCGCCCAACCCACCGCCGCCACCGACGCTTTGAACCAGTACGCCATAACTGTCGGCGGGCAGCAGATTGCAAGGTAGCGACGGGCACGCACCCGGGCCACTGGGATTTGCCTGCAACAATGGGTCCAGCCCGGTAGTGATAGAGCCGCCAATGACGTTGACGGTGGCCGGCCCGCCAGTGCCGCCGGTGGCACCGCTACCCCCCATCGCAAAGCCGGCCGAAAAACCGACGCTAAAAGATCCGGAAATCGCCTGACCACCCGACCCACCGCCGCCGCCGATAGACTGCGCCACGATACCTGGCGAAGTGCCACCCTGGGTCAAGATGTTGGCGCCCGTTGCGGTGACCTGCACTTGTCCGCCATTGCCGCCATTACCTCCCTGGCCACCGATGGAAATCGATTCGAACAGGCCCACCGATGTGGCATTGCCGGCGTTACCTCCACCGCCACCTATCGCTTGCATGAGAACGCCCGTCGCACCCATTCCCGCCGTCGTAATCTGCGTGCCTGCATTCAGATCCGCCACGACAGCCCCACCTGCGCCACCGCCCCCGCCCGTGCCGCCGATGGTCACCTTCGAATTTGATCCACCCCCGCCGTCGCCACCGCCTCCACCAACTGATTGGCCCAGCACCCCATGCGCCGATACACCGGTGGTGCTGATACCGCCGGTAGACTGAAAATAAATGGAATTGCCATTACCGCCCAGCGCGCCCGAGCCACCCACGCTGGACATAAAGCCACTGGCGTCACCGCCGGCGCCGCCGCCGCCGGCAATAGACTGCAGCAACACGCCCTGTGCGTTCGACCCCTGGGTGCTGATCCAGCCATCATGCGACACGTTGGCGCTACCTGCGGCACCGCCCGCCAGACCCTTGCCCCCATACCCCGGGAACAAGCTCCAGTTGCTGCCGCCGCCGCCGCCGCTGCCCGCCAGCGACTGGGCAATAATGCCCCGCGCCGTCTGACCCGACGTGCTGATCGAGCCCCCATTGTTCACCTGGGCGGACCCGGTGTCGCCTCCTGTCCCCCCCACTCCGCCATGACCGGCAGCGCCACCCCCTGCCCCACCGGCACCGGCGTTGCCGCCCACGCTCTGCACGACAATGCCATGCGCATCGTCGCCCTGAGTCGTGATCGACGAGCCGCCATAGACGCTAACCTGCACGTTGCCGGCGCCGCCGCCATTACCCCCGTTGCCACCGTAAACCGCCGTGAAGTCTGTGCCAGTCTGGCCGTCCTGGCCGTTGCCGCCCTGAGTTATCGCCAGGATGCCGGGCGCACTATCTCCTTGCGTCGAAAGCGCGCCCCCGCTCACGGTGATGTCGATGGAGTTGCCGTTAAGATCGTTCGGCGATGCAGAACCCCCATCGCCACCATAGCCAGCGGTACCCTCATCCAGTCCATCGCTGAGATAGCCGCCCTGGCCACCGTCGCCACCGATCAGCGTCACATAAATCGCCGGGGAATCATCGCCCGACGTCGACACTGCCGCGGACCCCGCGGATGACGCGTTCAGGTTGACGGTGGCTCCCGCGTTGATGTTTCCTCCGGCGCCGCCAAATCCGGCTTTGGCCTCTTCATGGTTGCTGTTATAAGCGCCGCCATCGCCGCCTACGCCACCCTGGGCCACCACCAGCAAGCCCGGTAAATAGCCTCCGGTAGTAGTGACCTTGGCATCCGTCACGTTAATGACACCACCGAAAGCGCCACCCCCTGATCCGCCGTTGTAACCATATACATTGTTGCCTCCCAGGCCGCCCGCCCCGCCCGTGGCCAGGGCGACTACACCGCCGCTGACGGGGGGGGTAGGCAATGATGGCCCGGTGCCGGATGCGTTGAGCGTGACATCGGCACCTGCGGCCAGCGTGATCGATGGCGTTGCTCCTGCATATCCGCCCCAATTCCCATTCGCCTGCGCATTACCGCCCCCGCCGGCGCCCCCCTGGATCGCGGCGAGTATGCCGAACTGACCTCCATTCGTCGTTGCATCGGAGGGCCACGTGAAATTAACCAGTACCGGTGCATAACTTTCTACCGAAGCCGGCCCGACCGGCCCGCCCTGGCCATTTGTATTGGTGCTAGCGTCGGAGCTGCCGTCCCCGCCGGTAGTCATGGCCAGAATGCCGCCTATGCGGCCCTCGGAGCTGATATCAACCGTGATCGGCGCAAAATTAGTGACCCACACGCCGGATGTCCAGCCACCAGTTCCGCCGTTCTCACCAGCACCGCCAAACTCATTGGCCCATATCCCTGCGCCCTGGCCTGACAGAGTGCCACCCATGTTCAACGCAATCGCTCCGGAATTAACCAGATGGATACCAGAGGGCGAGGAACCGCTTTCACTCAGGCCTCCGGGATTACCGCTCCCCCCGCCAAGCGAAGCCTGTATGCCGTACGGGCTTAAGTTCCATCCCGATCCATAATTCAGCGTGATCGAACCGGTATTGTTGAACTGCAAGCCATAAACATTGCCGCCCGAACCGTTCTCTCCGAACGCGCCAAAATTCAGGCCCGTACCTTGCCCGGGTTGCACGGACATCACCACGTTGCCAGAGGTGTTCACCACCATCGGCAACGCATCCGGCGACCCGGTGTAAAGGTTGTGGGCGGTGGACGTACCCGAATAGTTGCAGGTGTAGATACCGTTTTGTGCGCCGCATGACTGCGCCACCAAATGCGCGGGCAATAACATCCACGCCGCGGCGCCCAACAACCCCGCGGCGAGCCCCACTTTGGAAGTCGCGGCGCGCGCCATTGCCGGATCACCCGGACGTAGGGCGATCTCGCGTAATCCCGATCGGGTTGCGCTGCCCCCTGCTTCGGCGCGCGCTTTTTTCTTCAGGAGAATTTGCCCGCGTTTACTAGACCGATCAACGAATCGCTTGTTATTCATGGTGTCTGTCGTTCCGCAGTTCTTAGAAATGGCTTGGGAAGGAGTTTCCAGCCGGGCAGTCGCCGACTGGTTCAGAAGCGGTCCGCTGAAATCGGTGCGCCGCGAGCCTGCACTGCCATGGCACGGCGCCGCCGTTCAACGACTGGAGAGCATCGCCTTGCACATCATTGCGGCTGCGATCGATAGCTTGGCCACGAGAGGTGACCGTACGCATGCCGGCCTCATCTGGCGCCATCGATAAGATGTCAGACTTGTCGTGATACAGAGCGAAGAGGGTGAAACTGCCGGCGTCGATGCGGGCTGCCTTGCCCTGCATGGCGCCACGTTGCGCAGCGGTGGACGCCGGAGCACGCAGCACAACAGGGGTTCCGAATCGCCAGGCGAGACGGGATGCCCAGTCGGCACAAAAAGTGCCCGTCACTGGCCCGCTGGCGCCAAGACCTTCCTGAGCTCGATTCAGCGAGCCCAACGCGTCCCCCGAACCGGAATTCCGTTCGTCCATTGTCAAAGCCCTTTAGCGCTGATGTAACTGCCTCGATCGAGTGAGGCGCTTCACTGCCAAGCATGCAGAATCAACATCAGCGCGGGGCTAGCCTGGGCGCGAATGAGCGATTACTGTATTGACACTTTTTGATTTGAGCGGTGTCAATTTGTAAAATCAATGCGTCTAATGTTGTAAGTTATCGACACCGCCTTGCCACGAAGTGAATCCAAAGCTAGTCCAAGTCCGTCTTCGTAGATTTCGCTCGTTCGCCGATTTCCAGAAAACGATCTCTGAGCCATATGCCGGCGGGATCACTCTGTGCCCGCGGATGCCATGCCATCGCCAAGCGAAATGACGGAATCTGAAATGGAAGAGAAATCAAATCCACAAACGTCGCATAGCGCTGGAGCAATTTTCGTGGAAGACTGGCCACGCCATCGGTCTGGGATAGAACGAGCGCCACTTGGTTATAGCTGGGCACGGTAGCGACGACGTGTCTCTCGACGCCCAATTTTTCCAAAACCGTATCTACGGGAGTGGAAAAGCCTGCACGGGATGACACAACGATATGGTGAAGAGCGCAATACTCTGCCAGATCGGGGGTGCCGGTCCCTCGGGGATGACCACAACGTTGCGCCAATACAAAATCGTCGCTGAGCAGAAATCGGGCCTTCAGAGTATCCGGCACGCGATCGATATCCCCGAGAAACAGGTCGACCTCGCGGCGCGCCATGCGCTCGACCAACCCGGCATCGTCGGCAGGCACGACGGCCATCCGCAATGCGGGGTTGCCGTAACTCATCACCTTCGCCATCACGTCCAGTGCCACGATCGTGAACACGCTGTCATTTGTTGCGACGACAAAAGTTCTCGCCGAAGTTCCAGGATCAAATTCGTGCGGTTGCGCCACAGCGTCGCGGAGCCTGACAAGTGCATCCGACAAACTCGAACGCAACGCAAGCGCTCGTTCGGTCGGCACCATGCCGCGGCCCGTTTCGGAAGGCACAAGCAGCGGGTCCTGGAACAGCTCGCGCAGACGAGACAGGTGGCCCGACAGGGTCGGCTGACCGATGTGCAAGCGCCGCGCCGCGCGCGTCACGTTCAGTTCGTCCAGCAATGTGTCCAACGAGATCAGCAAGTACAACTCCGATCTTTTCATATCGAACATTCCGATACCTCCCATCGAATCTAGCGATTAACAGCCACTTCGATATCCCCTTTACGCTTTGACTGATTGCATCCAGTGCGATATCGCATTGCCTCTACTTGAAAAGAAACTCATCATGCATCGATCCATTCTCACCATTTCCCTAGCCATTGCCGCGGCCCTCGCGCCGGTCGCCGGTCCCGCTTTGGCCGAAGGCGTAAATACGCCTTCGACCAAGATCAGTCAATTCCAGGCAGGCTACTACCATTTCAAAATCGGCGACGTCGAAGTCGTCGCACTGTCGGATGGCACGCTGCCGATTCCCGCGAACAAGCTGCTGACCAATGTTCGAGCTGGCGAGGTGGCATCGCGCCTCGCACAGACATACCAGAGCACGGATGTCGAGGCGTCTATCAATGCGTACCTGATCAAAGCCGGCGACCGGCTGATCATGGTGGACGCGGGCACCGGCGAACTCTACGGCCCCACCTTGAACAAATTGAGCGCAAGCCTCAAGGCTGCGGGCTACCTGCCAGAGCAAATCACCGACATCTTGATCACCCACATTCACACAGACCACACCGGAGGCCTAATGGACGGCCAACGCATGGTCTTCCCGAACGCCACCGTGCACATCGAGCGAAAGGAAGTCGACTACTGGTTGAATCCGGAACGCCGCATGCAGGCGCCTGAATCGACGAGGAAGTACTTCGACGAAGCATCCGCCAAGGTCCAGCCCTACCTGAATGCAGGGAAAGTGAAAACATTCAGTGGAGAAACGGTGTTGTTCCCAGGAATCCGATCAATCCCGGCACCTGGCCACACACCGGGCCATACCCTCTATGCCCTTGAGAGCAAGGGAGAGAAGCTCGTGTTCTGGGGAGATCTCCTTCACATTGCAGAGGTACAGCTACCGCGACCGGATGTCACGATTATCTTTGACGTGGATCCTGAAGCTGCCGCGGCTACCCGCAAGCAGGTGATCGCTGACGCTGTGAAGGGACGCTATTGGATAGCCGGAGATCACGTCTCATTTCCGGGCGTGGGGCATGTGCAAGTCGACGGAGACGGCTACCGCTGGATACCCATGACATACATCAACGACTATTACGAAAAGAATTGAGCGCGCGCCCGGGCCGGGTATCTTCCTGATCACTCCCTCTCGAAAAATGGCCCGAGCGGGCCAACGCGCAACCCGCTCCTGAGACGCCGCCACGGAAGGTCAGCCGGGTCAGCCACGACAGCGCCCGGTGCCTTCGCGACGAGAGTCGCCTGTGCGATGGGATCAAAGTCTGCCCGAAAATGAACAGAACTTTTATTCACCAGTATCTTCATTTTTTCGGGATCGAGACCCACGACTCGGTATAGATTCCGATCCATCATCTGAGGAGGGTGCTCCGAGCTCACCACCACCGACACCCCGCCAATCTTCAACAGCGCAGCCGGTCCTAACTTCACTTCCATACCGTTGAGCATCGGTCCATCGAAGCGACACACCCCATCAGACAGGGTAACGACCTCGAATATGCCTCGAAAGCGCTCTCCATTAGGAAGGCCGGCTTCGCCTCCAAGAGGGATGTCAATCAAAGCACCCACGCCGCTCTGATGCGCGCGTCGTGCAGCCTCGGGGTCGTACACGACACCCAAAGCGGCGTCCTGGGCATTCTTGGATATCAGTGCGCGCAGCATACCGGTCGTATTCGACTCTCCGCCCGCCCCGGGATTATCTTGCGTGTCGGCGATAACAACAGGTTTCGAAGCGCCCGTCGATAAGTGCATGGCCTCCTCGACCGCGGCTTCTGGCAACAAGAAATGCACCTGCCAGGCGGCCTCGGAGGCCACGATTTCATCAGCCAGGGTTGCTACGGCATCTTCGACCTTTCGCGCGTCAAGACCGTAGCCCCAAACTGCCGGCCCACACTCGGGAAAGTCCGCAGCGGGAAACCCCAATGCCAAGGAAAGTGACGCCAGCCCGGCACGCTCAATCTCTTCAAGTCGACGATAGGTTCCAAGCGCCGGCTCTACCAGCGTACACATGGAATTTAGCGGAATCAAAAAAGGCAGTTTGCGCCACGCGCAATGCCAACGAGGGCCGTTGAGTCGCTCGCGCATAAGCTTTGCGGCACGCTGTCCGGCAATCGCCATGTCTACATGCGGGTAGGTACGATAGCCCACGATCGCGTCGGCAAGTCGCAACATCCGCTCAGTGACATTCGCGTGAAGGTCCACCGACGCGACGATAGCCACGTCTTCTCCTACGGCTCGTCTCAATCTCTCTAGTAGCTCACCCTCGCCATCCTCGGCCTGCTCGGCAACCATCGCTCCGTGCAAATCGAGATAGATAGCGTCAGCCCGTTCCGCGCGGGCTGCGTCGACGATCTCGCCGACGATGCGCTCGAACGCATCGTGCTGTACCTCCGCCGAAGGCCCGGCACCCGCCCAGACGACCGGCACCAGTTGGTGGCCATCGCGTTCGATCTCCTTGATGAAACCGCCGACGGGGATATTCACATCCCGCAAGGCGAACATTTCGCTTCCACGCTTCAGGGCGGGAAAGGTCTCCCCATTGACGAAATTCTCATAGGCCGCATGGAGCGCGACAAACGTGTTCGTTTCATGTTGGAAACCAGCAAGCAGGATTTTCATATTGGGATTGTCGAGGCGGTACTAGAGTGGCCAGGCACGATGCCTGTCAGTGAGATTTCAACCAGGACATGCCACTGATATATCAGTTGTCGACATACTAGATTCGTGCGTAGGAAAAGTCAACGCCGACAAGGAAAGAATAAAACAAGGGGAAACCCGTATTGACCAAAAATCAGCAATCTCGGATATTTACCATCCATCTGACATATCAGACGAATGTCAATAAAAATTGGGCACTGTTGGCGCCATGACCGCCGCCCGATTGTCGATTTGAATACACACCGCGAACGATAAAAATCATCCCGGTAGTTGCCGCTCGAGCAGACACGCCGAGTTGCTGTCGATGCAAGCCTTTTTAACGAACAGGCCGCGCCACTTGGCGAGGCTGAAAACTCCCTACGGTGCCCCCTCATGAACAATGTATTGCTTTCGCAATCCGGCCAGCAGGCCCTCTTCAAGAAGATCAGTTGGCGGCTGCTCCCATTCCTTACACTGTGCTATGTCTTTGCCTACCTGGACAGAATAAATATCGGATTCGCCAAGATCCAGATGCAGGCGGACATTGGCCTGAGCGATGCCGCCTACGGTCTGGGTGCGGGGATATTCTTTCTCAGCTACATGCTTTTCGAAGTTCCCAGCAACCTGCTTTTCCCTCGGCTGGGCGCGCGCCGTACCTTCAGCCGGATCATGATCCTCTGGGGGCTGACTTCGGCAGCGATGCTCTTCGTCACCAACGCGAACCAGTTTTATGCGTTGCGCTTCCTGCTGGGTGTATTCGAAGCCGGCTTCGCACCGGGACTTATTTTCTACCTAACCTATTGGTACCCGGAAAACCGGATGGCTCGGGCACTCACGGTCATCATGTTGTGCGGCCCGATTGGCGGCATTGTTGGTGCACCGCTGTCCACGGGCTTGATGACCATGCTCGATAACGTCGGTGGTCTCTCAGGATGGCAATGGATGTTTCTTGTCGAAGGACTTCCTTGCGTCATTCTCGGCCTCATCTCCCTGCGCTTGATCGTAGATCGCCCCTCGGATGCCAAATGGCTGAGTCAGGACGAAAAAACCTATCTTGCAGCGCAACTGCAACGCAGCGGCAATCCCGAATCTCGCAAGCACCATTCCTTCAAGCAGGTTATCAGCGATCCGCGCGTTCTTTTGCTGAGCATAGCGTACTTCTGCATTATCTGCGGGCACTATGCCGTCAGCTTCTGGTTGCCAACGATTCTGAAAAGTACGGGGGTGACGAGCACCATGCACATTGGTTTCTACGCGGCAATTCCCTATGTTGCGGCGATATTCACCATGATTTGGTGGGGACGCCGCTCCGACCGACTGGGAGAACGACGTTGGCACAGCGCTTCGATGCTGGCGTTAGCCGCCGTTACTCTCTTGGTCGCCGCATTGAACGGGTCCAGTCTCGTTATTACACTCGTCAGCATCACCATCGCCACTGCGGCCCTATGGGCGGCCTATACCGTATTTTGGGCAATGCCGTCGGATTACATGAAAGGAGACTCTGCAGCCGGTGGCATCGCCCTCGTCAACACGATCGGGGCATTCGGAGGATTCGTGAGCCCTACCCTTATTGGCTACGTCAAGACGCTCACCGGAACCATGCAATCCGGTCTGCTCGCGATGGTTGGCGTGCTGGCTATCGGAACCGTCCTACTCTTGGTAAATCGCCTGCCCGCCCCCGCCGGAAAGACAGACCTGCACGCCGAGTTGGAGTCGCTTTGAAAAACCTCCCCACTCGCTGGTGCTCGCAGCAACGGACGCAGACTTCGCGGCAGACCAATCTGAAATCCACTTGAGATTTCCTTAATATACTAGGCGCTGCGGTGTGCCCAGGAGATTCGACGTTGAAACGAAATACGCCTTCCGTTCAGGAAGATGATGCTGCCAAAGAGCAGTTCCAAACTGATATTGCGTTCTCGCGTATCGAGCAGATGATCGTCACTCGCCAACTGCCTCCCGGCGAAGTCGTCTCCGAAGTGCAATTGGCCGATCAACTCCACATGGGTCGCACGCCCGTTCGCGAGGCGCTTCAACGTCTGCGCCAATTGGGATTTGTCGAAATGCGTCCGCGCCGCGGAACCTCGATCTGCAGCGTGGATGTACGCCAGCAACTCGAGCTTCTCGAAGTGCGTCGTCCGCTTGAAGCACTGGTCGTCCGGTGCGCTTGTGCCCGCGCCAGTACGGACGAGCGCACGGAGCTCAAAAGACTGGCAAGGCGACTCGTCGACGCAGCCAGGAAGAAAAATGTGGAAGACTATTTCGATGTCAACCGCACGATTCACCAGGCGCAGGTTCTCGCGGCGCACAACTCAATGCTGACCAGTACGATGCTGCCGATCCACGCGCAATCTCGCCGTTTCTGGTATCAGACAATAGAGGAAGCCAATGCCTTTCTGGATGCGGCAAAACTGCATGCCAGCGTGCTTGACGGTATCGTCGAAAACGCCCCGGACGACGCCGTCAAGGCCTCGGACGAGCTCATGTCTTTGCTCGACCGGCTGACCAGGGCGGCGCTCGACGCATTCTCGATTCATAGCCGCTAAGCCTGCACGGTCTGGCATTGACGGCACAGGCAATCCAGCCGTTCGTAGCCAATGGCTTGAAGGATTACACTATCCGCAACGGGCACGAGGCGCCGACTCGCGACGTTGCCTTTTACATTCAAGCCATTATTCCAGTGAACTAGCGGATACCCCCATGTCCAACACCGTCTCTTCGCCTCTTTCTTTCAATACGATGCGTTCTTCGACCGCACGGGCGGTCGCCGAACGCGATGCCATCCTGGCCGATCCCGGGTTCGGGAAATATTTCACGGATCACATGGTCTCGATCGATTGGACCAAAGAAAAGGGTTGGCACGATGCCGAAGTACGGCCTTATGGTCCGTTGCAATTGGATCCGGCAGCCTCGGTGTTGCATTACGCGCAGGAAATCTTCGAAGGCCTGAAGGTCTACCGTCATGCAGACGGCTCGGTCTGGACGTTCCGCCCGCAAGCCAATGCCGAACGCATGCAGCGCTCGGCGCGCCGACTGGCGCTGCCAGAGCTGCCCGCCGAGCTCTTCATCGAATCGCTCAAGCAATTGTTGGCGGTCGACGCCCCCTGGGTGCCCTCCGCGCCGGAAACCAGCCTCTACCTGCGCCCGTTCATGATCGCCAATGAGAGTTTCCTGGGCGTTCGCGCGGCGCACCGCGCGGCCTACTATGTTATCGCCAGCCCGGCGGGCTCGTATTTTGCCGGTGGGGTCAAGCCGGTGTCGATCTGGTTGTCTACGGACTACGCGCGTGCGGCCAAGGGTGGGACGGGTGCTGCCAAGTGCGGCGGCAACTACGCGGCCTCGCTGCTGCCCCAACAGGAAGCCCACGAAAACGGCTGCGCGCAGGTCCTGTTCCTGGATCCGCTTGAAGGTAAGTACCTCGAAGAACTGGGTGGCATGAATGTGTTCCTGGTGCTCAAGGACGGAACGGTGGTCACGCCTGAATTGTCCGGCAGCATTCTTGAGGGCGTGACTCGCGCCAGCATTATTCAATTGGCTCGCGATCGCGGACATGACGTTCAGGAGCGCAAGGTCTCGGTACAGGAATGGCGAGACGGCTTTGCGTCGGGGCAGGTGGTAGAGGCTTTCGCTTGCGGAACCGCAGCGGTGGTTACGCCAATCTCGGTGCTCAAGGGAGCAGGTTTTACCGTGGGTGACGATAACGCACCCGCAGGCAAACTGACCATGGCGTTGCGTGAAGAACTGACTAATATTCAGTATGGACGCTCGCCTGACCATCACGGGTGGATGATGCGCCTGGCGTAAAAAGAGAACCACCGCGAGGAGTACTCTCGCGGTAGGCTTGGCAGCACGAAAGGGTCGCCGAGAGGGTGACGAGTCCTCCAACTAGGGCGCCTGCGCACACATCCGACATGCTACGCATTGACAACCTCAGCAAACGCTACGGCAACCATCTCGTATTTCAGGGGCTGACCCAGGCGTTTCCTCCTGGATGTGTGGCGCTATGCGAAGAAGATAGCACTGGCAAATCCAGCATGCTGCGCATTATTGCGGGTGTCATCGCTCCGGATGAAGGAGACGTCTGGATAGACGGGCATTCGATGATCCATTCGCCAGTACAAGCCAAATCCCGCCTGGCCTATGTACCCGACAATTGCCTGGCATTTCCGGCGCAGACGGGGCGAGGGTTGCTCGAACAGGTCGCTTCGGAAAAAAATTCAGCCATAGACGATACCGTGCTCGATCTGGCATATCGGCTAGGGCTGGAACCTCACCTGGACAAGCGCTTTGAACAAATGTCGACCGGTACGCGCCGTAAGGTCTTTCTGACGGCGGCCGCCTTGGGCGAACCGGCCGTCATCATCGCGGATGGTCCCAGCAATGGGCTGGATACCCAAGCACGCGCCGTGCTGGCCGAACAATTCCGGATCTGGTCCCAGGATCGTGTCGTGCTGTTTGCCAGCCATGATTACGAACTGGTGCAGGCGTGTGGCGCAAGAGCATTGAATGTTGACGAACTGCGCTGACCCCGACACTACTCAGCCCGCCATGTCGCCCATTACCTTTGAAGGATTAATACTCCGTCGTTTTCAGAACAACGACGCAACAGCCTTTGCAAACGCGGCTCGTGAATCCGTTGACACCGTGGGGCGGTGGATGCCGTGGTGTACCCCCTCCTTCTCCAAGCAAGATGCGCTAGCGTGGTTCAAGCAATGTCGTGCAAGTGCGCGCTCCGAGACAGGATACGAATTAGGCGTGTTTTCACAGCAAACAGGAGAATTCCTCGGGGGGGTCGCGCTCAACGCGATACATCATCAGAATCTCTTCTGCAATTTAGGATATTGGGTAAAACAGTCGGCCCAACGGAAGGGTGTAGCACTGCGCGCAGTACGGGCTCTGGTCCCACATGCATTCCACGTGCTGGGTATGCAACGTGTTGAGATAGTGATTGCCACAGGCAACACAGCAAGCGAGGCGATTGCACGCAACTATGGTGCGCATTTTGAAGGTATCGCACGCAATCGGCTTCAGTTACATGGCGTGGCGGTATCGGCATCGATTTTCTCGATAGTCCCTTAACGTATGGTGAATACTTGACGTCCTTGGATAATCGCCTGGAACAAAAAGCATCCATGAAAAGACTGGCAATCATGGCCGCCATGCCCAAAGAGTTGGACGGCCTCGTTTTGGCCATGGGCTCGTCGATATCGGTACAGAGAGTAGCCATGCGCGACTTCTACCTCGGAGAGATTGCGGGCCAGCCCTGTGTGGTTGTATTGAGTCGTATCGGAAAAGTTGCAGCGGCGGCGACAACGACGATCCTGATAGAAACATTTAATGTGACGGAGATTGTTTTCGTCGGCTTGGCTGGTGGCCTTCACCGTTCGGTTCAGATCGGAGACATCGTTGTGGCAAGCAGCTTGATGCAGCATGATCTGGACGCCCGCCCTTTGTTTGATCGATACCAGGTGCCGATGCTGGGTCGTGCACAATTCGACCCCAACCCGACACTCAGCCTGGCGCTCATCAACCATTCGGAAGCGTATTTGAACGAGCTGTCCACTGAGAATGGTCAAGCGCCGTCGGCGCGAACCGTTGGTATCCGACGCCCTCGAGCGCACCATGGTCTCATTGCGACAGGCGATCTTTTCGTGAGTGACTCGGCTGTCGGTGGCGAGATACAAGAGCGCTTACCCGAGGTGCTTTGTGTCGAGATGGAAGGCGCCGCCATGGCCCAGGTGTGCTACGAGTTTGGTGTTCCCTATGCTGTTATGCGAGTGATTTCAGATCACGCCAATCAGAACGCAAAGGATCATTTCACGGACTTTCTGGAGCAATGGGCGGGACGCTACTCGTGTGGTGTGCTGTTGAAGTTCATGGCGAGCCGGGCACTTATCACCTCACGCAATTCGACGCACGCCAACGTCTGCCCGGCACGAAACTAACGGACCCGAGGCTCCCAATCGACGGGCGCTAACTCGAAGCTGCCAAACTCGAACCCGGGCGCGACAGTACAACCCACCAACGTGAAACGCCCAAGCGGTCGTGCAGCCTGCCAGACATCAACCGGCACCACGGCTTGCGGCCGCTCGCCATTCGCGAAATCGGTACCGAGCGTAGTCTCCTCGAGCTTATTGCCATCGAAAAGCCTGAGAAGCAATGGATCGCCGGCATAGAAGTGCCAGACTTCCGCCGCATCACGAACGCGGTGCCAATGAGAGCTGTCACCGGCTTCAAGCAAATAATAGATTGCCGTTGAATGAGCGCGTGTCTCGCCCCGAACATCGCGAAAAGTTTCAACATACCAGCCGCCTTCCGGGTGACGCCGCATGCCAAGCGTTTCGATGATTTCACTAATGTCCATTTCGATGATCTCTTTGTCCCTGAAGTTTTCAGTCATAGGTCGAGCGGCTCAAGTCCAGACGTCACGACCAAGCGGCATGATCTAAAAGACTACTCTTCGCCGATGTCCGCGTGCGTGGATATCCACAGTACGAGCGCGTCTTTCTTGCTCAGGCTGATCACCCGATGGCCCATGCGACTGTCGATGTAGAAGCTCTCGCCGGCTCGCAGGCGGGCAGGCTCGTAGAACTCAGTGTAGAGCCGGACTTCGCCTTCGAGGACGTAGACGAACTCCTCCCCCTGATGGCGGCTCCAATCGTGGAACTCTTCGAATGCGCGGGCCTTGACTCGGGTATGGAACGGCATCATGCGCTTGTGGGACAGCGCGGTGCAAAGTAGACGGTGGTCGTAGTACGGCGTTTCGTACGGACGCCCCTCTCCCGCCAGGCTGAGGCTGCAGCGTCCGGTGCCCATATGGGCGTCGGACGCCGTGAACAATTCGGCCACATCCAGATCCAAGCCCGTAGCGATCTTGATCAGGTTGTCATAGGTGGGCGATAGCAGACCGTTCTCGATCTTGGACAATGTGGACGTGGACACACCGGTGGCCGCCGCCGCCTGCTTCAGGGTCCAAGTCCGCGCTCGACGCAAGGCTCTCAGCCGTTGTGCCAACACGCTCTGTTTGTCGTCTTCCATCTATACATCCTGTCATGCCCGCGACCGTATCTCCCGCCACCAGTCGCGGGCCTGGTACGACCAATAAGTCAGTTGAACCGCCGTCCTGCCAAAACCGCCACCGGCCCATGCAAGTCCAAAGGGGGCGAACAGCTTATAGCGCTGGGTTTCGCCCGTGATCCCTTCGGCGACGACCCGGCCACCGATCGAGGTGGTATTCATGCCGTGCCCGCCGAACGCCGTGCAGTACCAGACGTCCGGCGCCAACTGGCCGATCTGGGGCATCAGGTGCCGCGCGTAAGCCATGCGTCCCGACCACGCCGTCTCCACCTTCACCCCCGCCAGTTGGGGATAAACGGAGAGCAATTCGCGACGCAGCGACTCCGCCAGATCCGGAGGGTCATCCACACGGGTGGTGATTCTACTGCCCCAGCCGATACGGCCGCCATCAAGCACCCGATAGTAGTTGCCAGCGCGACGGTCATCGCCAATGGCGGCGTTGCTGCGGATAGCGTCCAGGACCCGATCACCTAGCGGCTCCGTCAGCATGATGTAGGTAACGATCGGCTGCATGGCCCGGCGCAACGTGGGTACGATGCTGTCCGTATAGCCGCCGGTGGCCAGTACCACGGAGCGGGCGTCGACCTGGCCCTGTCCGGTCCTCAGGCGCTTGACCGCGTCGTCCAGATCCACATGCGTGACGGCGGTATCCTCGTGGATCCGCACGCCTAGTCGCATGCATTCTCGAGCCAGCGCGCGAGCGTAGTTCAACGGATGAAAATGAAACGACGAGGGATCCTCGATCCCTTGGTGATAGGCGTCGGACAGCAGCCGCTCGCGGACCTCGCCGCGGGTCAGGAAGCGGACGTCGCGACCGAAGTCGCGCTGCTGGCCGTCGCACCATTGCCTTAGCGCATCGGTCGCTTCATAGCGCACGACGCGTAAGCGGCCATCCACCTGGTGCGCGTCCTCGATCGCCAGATCGCGGATATTGGCGCGGATGATTTCCACGCCCTCCATGGAAAGCCGGTAAAGCTGGCGGTAGTGGTCTTCGTCCACGTGCCGCCGAATGGTGTCCGCGCCCGCGGCAAAGGCCGGTGACACCGAGCCGCCGTTGCGACCCGACGCGCCCCAGGCGATGCGCCGCCCTTCCAGCAAGGTAACGTCGCGCCCGCGCCGCGCCAGTTCCAGCGCGGTGGACAGGCCAGCCAACCCTCCCCCTACCACGCAGACATCGGTGCTGCTCGCACCCGTCAGCGGTGGATAGTAGGTACTGGTGTCGGCGAGCGTACGCCGGTAATAGGTATCAACGTACTCGGATGCCATGATGCCCCGTATCAGTGCAGGCTTGCGCCCTGCAGGCCGCCGGTCAACCGCTTTTCGAGCCAGTTGGCCAGGCGCAGCAGCGGATAGCAGTAGATGAAATAAATGGCAGCGATCATGCCGTAGATAAAGAGCGATTTAGACGGGAAGGTGATGATGAACACCTCGCCCTGCCGCGTCAGCTCGGTGATGCCTACCACCGACAAGATGGCTGTGCTCTTGATCAACATGACGTAGACGCCGCTCATGGGCTGTACGATCAAGCGCATGGCCTGCGGCAGGATGACCAGCCGCAAAATCTGAAAGGGTTTCAAGCCGAGTGTCATCGCACCCTCGGTTTGGCCGCGCGGCACCGCTTCAATGGCCCCCCTGACGATCTCCGCTACGTAGCAGGACGTGTAGACCGAGAGCGACACGAACGCCGCCGTGGCGGAATCCCAATGCAGCATCTCGATGCCGGTACTGGGCAGCACGAAATAGAAAATATAAAGCTGCACCAGGAACGGCGTACCGCGCAGAAGGTGGATGTACAACCCCAGCAGTTGGTGCACGCCGCGGATGCGGTAGCTGCGGATCACGCCGATGACGAAACCCAGCAGCGAGCCGGCGATGATCGCCACGAAAGAAACTTTCAGGGTTTCCCAGAAGCCCTTCAGCAGGAAGGGCAGCACGACGCCCGCGGTGGAAAGATAGGAGTCCAGCATGCTCACCTCGCGTTCCAGGCAGGACCCGCCAGCCAGAGGCTCACGCCCCTGGACAACAGCAGCATGCAGCCGTAGATCAACAGATAGCCCGCCGCGATGGTCAGGAAACTCTCGCTGGGCACGATACGGTCGCTGTTCATCTGCACGCCAGCGGCAACCAGTTCGAATACTGTGATCAACGACAACAACGACGTATCCTTGATCAGCACGGCAGTCTGGCCCAGCAGGGGCGGCAGCGTATTAACGAAGGCCTGCGGCAGCACGACATAGCGCAGGCGCTGGCGATAGTTCATGCCGCAGGCCTTCGCACCTTCGACCTGACCCTGCGGCACGGATTCGATTCCCACGCGGATGATCTCACTCATGTAGGCGGCGTGGTGCAGGGTCATTGCGATGATGCCCAGCAGCATCTCGCTCCAGCCCTTGGCCCCTGGCACCAGGTAGGGCACGGCATAGTAGACCAGGTAGATTTGCACTAGGAGCGGCGTAGAGCGGATGAATTGCACATAGGCCGCCACGGGACGCCAGACAGCGCCCCGCGGCGACATATGGGCAAGCGCGATCGGAATGCCCGCCAACACCGACAACACGAGGCTCGCGCCGGCCGCGATGAGCGTGTTGCCCAGGCCGGTGGCGAACTCGCCCGCGTACTGGCTGACGATGCGCCAGTTATAGAAATCGATCAGCCAGTCCATGAGATCAGTGGTTTTTCTTCCAGTCGGTGGAATACCAATACTTCACCAGTTCGGGCAGCGAATTATCGGCAGTCTTCAGGGTCTGCCAGTTGTCCAGCCAGAACTTCAGGCGCACGGCGTCGGGACCGACAGCAAAAGCCAGGGGCTCACGCACCATGACACCGTCCAGCACCCGCAGGTTGCCGAAGTCGGCCAGAAACTGGTTGGCGGTAGATAACGACATGATGCCGGCGTCCAGCCGTCCGCTGGACAAGGCCTGCCCCACCGGCGCACTGCCACCCGAAAACTCTTTCATGGTGGCCTTGGGCAACATCTTCTTGCCCGCCTCTGCATAGGTGCTGGCCCCCAACACGCCGACAGTCACGCCCTCCTTGTCGAGTTCGCCATAAGACTTATAGGGTGAGTCCTTGGGCACGATCGCCACGGTGTCGGCGTAGAACATGGGCATCGAGAACAGCACCTGCGCCGCGCGCTGCGGCGTAGGCGTCATGTCGGCGGCAACCATGTCGGCCTTGCCTGACAGCAGCGCGGGAATCAGGCCCTTCCACTCATAGTCCTGCAGCACCAGCTCTACGCCCAAGTCGTCGGCCATGCGCTTGGCCACTTCCACTGCCAGCCCGGTGCGCTTGCCGGTCTTGTCCATGAAGCTCATCAGCGGCCCCGAGGTCTGCACCGCCACTCGGAACTCGCCGCGCTTGAGGATGTCCGCCAGCACGTCGGCCTGGGTCGGCGCAGCGACCGTTACGGCGGCTAGGGCGAAACCCGCCACGCCTAGCCATTGTTTGATTTTCAGCATGTCTAACCCCTTGTGGTGAATGGATCCATATCATTCCGGGCAAAGCACATCGCACCAGTAGTGCCCGGGCCGGCCAAATCGGCCTGATTACTCCGCGTACCGCGCCACGCGGCCCGCTTGCTTCTTTCCTACTGCGACTACAGAATCTTCTCCAGGAAAGCGCGAGTGCGCGCCTCCTGGGGATGGCAGAAAACTTCCTCGGGTGTGCCCATTTCGACGATGCGGCCGGCGTCCATAAAGAGGGCGCGGTCTGCCACGTCGCGAGCAAAGCCCATTTCATGGGTGACAACCGCCATGGTCATGCCCTCGCGCGCCAAAGTGCGCATCAGTTCCAGGATGCCGCCCACCGTTTCCGGATCGAGCGCCGAGGTCGCCTCGTCGAACAGCATCAGCTTGGGATCCATGGCCAGCGCGCGGGCGATAGCGACGCGCTGTTGCTGGCCGCCGGACAACTGGCTCGGGTAGCGCTCACCAAAATCGGCCATACCGACGCGGCCCAGCAGTTCGCGGGCGTAGCGCTCGGCTTCGGCGCGGCTGCGCCCTCGCACCACGCGCTGGGGAAGCGCGACATTGTCCAACGCAGTACGGTGCTGGAACAGGTTGAAATGTTGGAACACCATGCCCACCTCCGTGCGCCACAGATTGACGTCGGTGGCCGGATCCGTGAGCGACACACCATCCACGCGGATCGTGCCGCTGTCAATGCTCTCCAATCCGTTCAAGGTGCGCAGCAAAGTGCTCTTGCCAGAGCCCGACGGTCCGACCACGGCCATGACCTCACCCCGGCCAAGGTGGCAATCGACGGCGTCCAGCGCGCGATGCGGGGTCTGCCCATCGCGCTGATAGGTCTTGGTGACTGCCTGAACAACTAACAACGGATCCGTCACGAACTCCCCTGCAGAAAAAGTTTCGCATTTCACGCTAGAGTTTCGTATAGTAAATTTATTTCCAGAATCGCCACTTAGGCATAACCCTTAAAAGCGAAGGAATTGGCATGGATACCCCCCAAGAAATCTTGCGAGCGCTCGGCCTGAATGCGGATTCGCTGAGTGGTGGAACGCTGAGCGCGCGCAGCCCGATCGACGGCGTCGAACTCGCCCAGGTCCACGAACACAGCGTCGCGCAGGCCCATGCCGCCATCACGCGTGCGCATCAGGCCAGCCTGGCGTGGNGCGACGTCCCGGCGCCGCGCCGAGGCGAACTGGTGCGCCTGTTCGGCGAGATCCTGCGCCAGCACAAACGCGAACTGGGCCGCCTGGTCAGCCTGGAAGCCGGCAAAATCATCGCGGAAGGCGAAGGCGAAGTGCAGGAAATGATCGACATCTGCGATTTCGCCGTAGGCCTGTCACGCCAGTTGTACGGCCTGACCATCGCATCCGAACGCCCCGGCCATCGCATGATGGAAACCTGGCATCCGTTGGGCGTGGTCGGCGTGATCAGCGCCTTTAATTTTCCGGTCGCCGTCTGGTCCTGGAACACGGCGCTGGCACTGGTCTGCGGCAATGCCGTGGTGTGGAAACCGTCAGAGAAAACGCCGCTGACCGCGCTGGCCTGCAAGGCACTCTTCGCCCAGGCCGCGCAACGCTTCGGCGATGTGCCCGCCGGCTTGGTGGAAGTGCTGATCGGCGGCCGCGACATCGGCGAAGCGCTGGTGGATTCGCCTAAAGTGGCGCTGGTGTCGGCCACCGGATCGACCCGCATGGGCCGTCAGGTGGGCCCGCGTGTGGCCCAGCGTTTCGGCCGCGTGCTGCTGGAGTTGGGCGGCAACAATGCCATTATCGTCGGCCCAACGGCCGATCTGGACATGGCCGCGCGCGGCATCGTGTTCGGCGCCATCGGCACGGCAGGCCAGCGCTGCACCAGCACGCGCCGCCTGATCGTGCACGAAAGCGTGGCCGACGACCTGCTACAGCGCCTGCACAAAGCCTACGCCAGCGCGCCCATCGGCAATCCGCTGGACGCTACCAAGCTGGTCGGCCCGCTGATCGACCGCGCGTCGTTCGACGCCATGCAGGCGGCGCTGACAGCAGCGCGCGAACAGGGTGGCAAGGTGACCGGCGGCGAACGCGTGCTGGCCGACGAATACCCCGATGCCTGGTACGTGCGCCCAGCCATCGCCGAAATGCCCGGCCAGACCGACGTGGTGTGCCACGAAACTTTCGCGCCCATCCTCTACGTGATGCGCTACACCGATTTCAACGCGGCGCTGGCGCTGCACAACGGCGTGCCGCAGGGTCTGTCGTCGGCCATCTTCACCAATGACCTGCGCGAAGCCGAAACCTTCTTGTCAGCGTCGGGCTCCGACTGCGGTATCGCCAATGTGAACATCGGCACCTCGGGCGCCGAAATCGGTGGCGCTTTCGGCGGTGAAAAGGAAACCGGCGGCGGTCGAGAATCAGGTTCGGATGCATGGCGCAATTACATGCGCCGCGCCACCAACACGATCAACTATACGCGTGAGCTTCCGCTCGCCCAGGGCATCAAGTTCGGCGAATAGTGCCTGCCGGCCGAGCTGCACGAGCGCGGCGTGTCCGTGCAAGGCCTTTAACACCGGTGCGGCGGGTGGCCGAGCCCGCCCCGCAACGCCGTCATGGCGTTACCGGCTCGGCCACTCCCGCGGCGAAGATCCCGTCGCGGCGATTCCCCTGTCCCAACGCGGCGGCGTCAACGACATGCGCGTGACCGGCCCCAAATGCGAGACAACGCCAGCCGGCGAGGCGGACGCCTGCAACAACGGCGCTACCACGTCATCCCTCACCTGCGTCGGACACCGTCCATAATCTTCTGGTGCGACCAGCCCTGGCCTGCGGATCCACTCGCCGCACCCGGCCAACGACACCCGTACCAACCACGACCCACCTTCACTCACCCGCCGGGCGAGCGCAACCATGGCGCCATATGCCATCAGATACCCAGCCACATAATCCTGCTGTGCAACCGGCGTAAACACAGGCGGCGCATTCATCCCATTCCAGGCCAGCCCATTCGCCGCCTGCACCACGGTGTCGTATCCGCGCCTATCCTTCCACGGCCCACGAAACCCCCAAGCATTGAGCGTGACGCAAACAATCCCGGGCCGCAGTTTAGCCAGTTCCAACGGCGACAACCCTCGTGCATCGAGCGTGCCAGGACGATAGGCTTGCGAAAACACGTCACACCCACGCACCAGTTCTCGCATCTGCGCCATCTGCGCGGTATCGCGCATGTCCACATAGGCCGACAGCTTGCCAACCCCGGTATCGAAATCCAGCACACCCGAATCGGCCAGGCCAGGACGCGAAATGCGCAACACGTCGGCCCCGTGTTCGGCCAGATTTTTCGCGCAAGTCGGCCCAGCCAGGACGCGGGTAAGATCCAGAACGCGCACGCCGGACAAGGGTCTGTCGCCTTTCGGCAGCGGCTGTGCAGGCGCGTCTGCGATCCGCACGATCTCCAGCACCGGCTCCGCAGCCGCTGCGATACCTTGCGGCAGCGCTTGCCATTCCTTCTCGCTGCGGACCAGCGCGCCGCAACCGCCGGTCGCGAATAACGCCTCCTCGAGCCGTTCCCCATCCCACTGCGCCACATGCTCGCGAATGGACTCGGGCACCATCCGCGCGCCGAGCGCAAGGCAGTTCTTCTCGGCCAGATTCGGAAAGTTGCAATGCAGATAGATCCAGCGGCCGTCCCTGAGCTGGTAGGCATTGGTCAGCACGTCCATCACCGCACCGGGCGGCCGGCCATCCACCTTCATGAACTTGTAGCTCTGCATAGCAGCCACGGCCGCGGCGCCGTCCACGCGCACTTCCTGTATCGACCCGCTCTTTTGCCACCACAGCCATGCGGCAGCCATACCCGCTGCGGCGATGGCCGCTGCGCCGGTTTCCGCAGTCTTGATGGGCGTGCTCAGCACGGGGTCCCCACCATCGATGTGCACGTCCGACGCCGCCTCGGCGGGCAATCCCGCCTGTTGCCTCAGTTGTTCGAGCAGGTCCCGCGAAGTCGACATCTGCATGATTACGCCGGTTCGATGCCAGCCTCGCGCGCGATACGCGCGGTATTGGCGATCTCGGATTTGATGAAAGCGCCGAACAACTCCGGTGTACCGACCTTCGCCTCGTCTCCCAAGAACAGCCCGCGCGACGCGAAGGTATCCAGCACCTGCTTCTCTCGCAGGACCTTGTTGATCGCCTGGTTCAACTGGAGAACGATCGACTGTGGCGTGCCGGCCGGCGCCATCATGCCGTACCACAGCGACGTGTCGAAGCCCGGCATGCCGGACTCCGCGATCGTCGGGACGTCGGGATACTGAGACGAGCGCGCGTTGTTGGCGATTGCGATGAGCTTGAGCTTCCCGCTGCGGATGTAAGGCTGGACCGCGGCCCGTGCCGTAATCATCACTTGTATCTGGCCACCGATCAGATCAGTAATGGCGGGCGCGGCACCCTTGTAGGGAATCGCGGTTACCTCAGCGCCAGCCATCTGACCGAACATCACGCTGGCCAGGTGTTCCGGCCCGCCCTGCCCCGTATTGCCGAACTTCAGCCCATCCTTCGATTTGGCCAGCGCCACCAGTTCGGGCACATTCTTCGCCTGCACCGACGGGTTGGCTACCAGCACCAGTTCGGTGAACGCCACGAAGGCAATCGGCGCGAAGTCCTTCACCGTGTCATAGGGCATCTTGGCATAGAAACTCGGATTGGTGGCAAAGCCATTGCCGTTGAGAATCAGCGTGTAGCCGTCTGGCGGCGACGTCGCTACAAACTGGTTGCCGATGATGGTATTGGCACCCGGTTTGTTCTCCACGATAACGGTCTGTTTTAAGGTTTTCCCAAGCCCCGTGGCAAGCAACCGTGCGATCGTGTCATTGCCGCCGCCCGGTCCGTAGGGCGAGATGAGACGGATCGGCTTGCTGGGGTAGCCCTGCGCGAACGCGCAAGGAGCGGCCCAGGCACCGGCGAGTGCGGCGATGACCGCCAGCGATTGGCGTCGATTCATATCTAGTCTCCTCATTTTGATGAGAGATAGAGTAGATGCGGGACTTTGTCACAACAAATGATGAATTCCCATTACCATGATCGATACTATCGATTGCTCTGCGGGCAATCGTGCAATAGGTAGCTCCATCCAGTCAGTGCGTGCTAAGACGCCAAATTGTCCGTCATCCCCATTGGGGCTTGTTGATGATCTCTCTCCTCAAAAGGATCACTGCCATGAACACCAACGGTCAACACAGAAGCGTGCTCCAAACCATCGGCGGGGCGATCTTGCTGCTTATTGCGCTCTATTCGCTGCTGGGCGGCGTCTGGTTGGCAACGCTGGGCGGCTCGTGGTATTACGCCGTGCTGGGCATCGTGCTGCTGACGAGCGCGGGATTTCTGTGGCGCAACCGTGAGACAGGACTGTGGCTTTACGCGCTAATCCTGGCGGCCACGCTGGTCTGGGGGGTGTGGGAGGCCGGCGCCGATTTCTGGGCACTGGCGCCGCGCTATGGCCTTCTTTTTCTGCTTGGCCTGTGGCTGTTGCTGCCCCCGGCTACGCGCGGCTTCGCCG
>NZ_CBCSFP010000020.1:24868-46257 GCF_965138755.1 Bordetella tumulicola
GGGCGCCCCGCCCCCGCGACCCGCCAAAGCCGCCATCGGTGCGATCATGGCGGGCATGCTGGCGGTGCTGGGCTACGGCATATTCAACGACCCGCAGGAAATCAATGGCACGCTGAGCCGCGCGCAGCCGGCCCAAGCACAGCCCGTGCCCGGTGTGGCCGATGAGGACTGGCCGTCCTACGGGCGCACTGAAGGCGGCGTACGCTATTCCCCGCTCGCGCAGATCAACGACAAGAACGCCAAAGCTCTACAAGTGGCATGGACCTATCGCACGGGCGACTTTCGCACCGAGAACGACTCTGGCGAAACCACCAACGAAGTCACGCCCATCAAGATCGGCGACAAGCTATTCCTGTGCACACCTCATCAGTTTCTCGACGCGCTCGACGCTGCCACCGGCAAGCGCCTATGGCGCTACGACCCGAAGCTGAAATCAGACAAGACCTTCCAGCATCTGACCTGCCGCGGCGTGTCCTACCACGATGCGGGCAACACCGACCGTTTCCCGGGCAGCCTGGCCAAGGCCGATAGCAACGCGTCCACCGTCTGCCCCCGCAAGTTGCTGTTGCCCGTCAACGACGGCCGCCTGATCGCGGTGAACGCCGACGACGGCCAGAAATGCAGTGACTTTGGCGACGACGGAGAAATCGATCTGCAAAAGAGCATGCCCCACGCCTATCCCGGGGGCTACAACCCGACCTCGCCGCCGGTGGTGACCTCGACGACGATCATCATAGGCGGCTCGGTGACGGACAACCTCTCCGACAAAGAACCGTCTGGCGTGATTCGTGGCTACGACGTACGCACTGGGGCGCTGAAATGGGTGTTCGACACCGGTGCGCAAGACCCGAACGCCATGCCGGGCGAATCGACGACCTTCGTGCACAATTCACCCAACGCCTGGGCACCGCTGGCCTACGATGCGCAGTCCGACGTCGTCTACGTTCCGACCGGCGTGGGCACCCCTGACATCTGGGGGGGTGACCGCGACCCACTGAAGGAGCGTTATGCCAACGCCATGCTGGCGCTCGACGCCACCACCGGCCGCCTCATCTGGCACTTTCAGACGACACACCACGACCTGTGGGACATGGACGTGCCGGCACAACCCTCGCTCATGGACGTCACGCTGGCAAACGGCCAGACCGTGCCGGCGATCTATGTCCTCACCAAAACCGGCAACGTGTTCGTGCTTGATCGCCGCACTGGCCAGCCCGTCGTACCGGTGACGGAAAAAGCCGTGCCGCAAAGCGTGGCACGCGGCCCGCAAACCCGGGATGAGCATTACGCACCCAAGCAACCGTTCTCGGACCTGAACCTCGCGCCGCAAGAAAAGCTCACCGACAAGGACATGTGGGGCGCCACCATGCTCGACCAGCTCATGTGCCGTGTGATATTCAAGCGCCTGAACTACGACGGGATCTACACGCCGCCCTCCGAGAACGGCACGTTGGTGTTTCCAGGCAACCTGGGCGTGTTCGAGTGGGGCGGCATGTCGGTAAACCGGGATCGCCAGGTGGCGCTGATGAACCCGATCGGCCTGCCCTTCGTCTCCAAACTCATACCTGAAGACGCGAACCGGCCTCATAAGGAAAAAGGAGCAGGCACGGAAAGCGGTGTGCAGCCGATGTACGGTACGCCGTACGGTGTAGAGCTGAATCCGTTCCTGTCGCCGCTGGGTCTACCGTGCAAGGCGCCCGCTTGGGGTTACGTCGCTGGCGTGGATCTGCAGAGCCACCAGATCGTGTGGAAAAAACGTATCGGCACCATTCGCGACAGCCTGCCGCACTTGTTCCAGTTGCCGCCGTTAAAGATCGGCGTGCCAGGCCTGGGCGGTCCCATCTCCACTGCCGGCAATCTGATGTTCGTCGCTGCCACACAGGATAACTACCTGCGCGCTTTCGACGTCAGCAATGGCACGCTTCTTTGGGAAGGACGTCTGCCCGCGGGCGGCCAAGCCACGCCGATGACCTACGCCGTCGACGGCAAGCAATTTGTGGTTGTCATGGCCGGCGGTCATGGCTCGTTCGGTACGAAGATGGGAGACTATCTGGTGGCCTATGCCCTGCCGGACTGATGGTCGGTGCGGCTCAGTCTGCCGCTGAGTCCGCTCGCCTGATCACGAAGCGTTCGACGTATTCGTTGATGGGGCAGTTGCGGATGTCTTCAGGCGAGCCTATCTGCTCCACTTTCCCGTCCCGCAGAATGATGATGTGTTGGCCCAGGCGCAGGGCCTCTTCAATGTCGTGCGTGATGAATACAATCGTCTTGCGCAGGCGTTGCTGCAGCGCCAGCAATTGGTCCTGCATGTCATAGCGAATGAGGGGATCGAGCGCCGAGAAGGCCTCATCCATTAACAGCACCTCAGCATCGATTGCCAGCGCTCGCGCCAAGCCCACCCGCTGGCGCATGCCGCCTGAAAGTTCATCGGGGTAATTTTTCTCGTATTCCTCCAGGCCCACGCGCGCCAACCATTGCCGCGCCGTATCACGGGCCCGCGTCCGAGACTCGCCACGGACGCTGAGGCCAAAGGCGACGTTATCCAGCACATTGATATGAGGCAGCAACCCAAAGCTCTGAAAGACCATGCTGATCTTGTGGCGCCTCAACTCACGCAGTGCGGGCATGCTCAGGGAAAGGATGTTCTCACCGTCCACCAATATCTCACCGGCCGAAGGATCAATGAGCCGGTTCAGATGCCGCACCAGCGTGGATTTTCCCGATCCCGACAGGCCCATGATGCAGGTGATCTGGCCAGTAGGGATCTGTGCATCCACACCGGCCAAACCAACATTGGCACCGGTTTCAGACTGCACGGTGGTTTTGTCGGCCCCCTGCCTGAGCATCTCCAGCGCCCGCGCCTCGTTGCGCCCGAAGACCTTGTAGACGCTATTGATCTGGATCTTGACCGCATCAGAGGCAAACTCCGGCGGCCGGGCTTGCGTGGCATACGAGGTGGTGGATGTGTCGCTGGTCACTTGCCCTCCTGTTGCCGCATGGCTTGGCGCCGCCGGCGCGGGCGCCCATATGCCTGGGTAATGCGATCAATGATAATAGCCAATATCACGATGGCCACGCCGGCCTGCAGGCCACGCCCGACATCGAGTGTCTGTATGCCCGCCAGCACGTCCTCGCCGAGCCCGCGCGCCCCGATCATGGACGCGACCACGACCATGGCCAGTGCCATCATGGTGGTCTGGTTAATGCCAGCCATAATGCTCGGACGGGCTAGCGGCAATGTCACTCTGAGCAGCATCTGCCAGCGCGTCACGCCAAACGACTGTGCCGCTTCCATCACATTGCGGTCAACCTGATGCAGCCCCAGTATTGTCAGGCGTATCAGGGGTGGAATGGCATAGATAATGGTCGCAAACAAGGCCGGCACCTTGCCCAGCCCGAACAGCATCAGCACGGGTATCAGGTACACAAAACTGGGAAGCGTCTGCATCACATCGAGTACGGGTGTCAGCACCCGGCGCAGCACCTTGCTGCCTGCGGCCAGGATACCTATCGGAATCCCGACAATGATGGAAAACACGGTCGACACGAGCACCAGCGAGAACGTCTGCATCAGTTTGTCCCACAGGCCCACCGCGCCTATGGCATACAAGCAGATGACATATAGGATCGTGGGCAACGTCTTACGCGTGCCATGCCACGAAAGCACGGCCACAAAGGCAAGAAAGAGCCAAGCGGGAATGGCCTGCATCAGGCGTTCCACAGGCAACAGTACCTTCGTGAGGATGACTTCACTCACTTTACGCAAACTCTCGCCGTAGTGCTTGACGATCGCGACCAAGCGCTGGTTCACGAACTCCGCCACGGACCAGTCAGGGAAAATGCCCCGCCCAGCGGCCGTCGGTTGCGTCAGATCCAGCGCGGCGTCGGCTCGGGCCGCTGCATCGGCGGGTAGCCAGGCGTGCCAGATATCGGGGTTGTCTCGCAGAAAGCGGGTCGCGATATCTCGCCCTTCAGCACGCGACTCAGTCATGTCCAGCACCATTTTGTTGAGCAGAGGCGCCTGGAAACTCAACCGCTCCAGAAAGGCGACGATCTCAGGATTTGCCTGCGCAAATGGCGTTGATACCCCTATCCCCAATTTGGCCGTCAAAAAATCGGACGAGCACAGCGTGCCCTGACCGCTCACGATCGTGTCCCAGCACTCCTGGTTGAACGCATCCTGCTCCACCTTGGCAAATTTGTATTTCGCCATCAGGCCCGCTGGCTGCCAGTAATAGAAGAGAATCGGTACCCCACGGTCATAAGCCGCGCTGATAGCCGAGTCCAGCGCAGCGCCGGTACCGGCGCGAAAATTGGTGTAATCGTCGTTCAGCTCATGAATTTCTAGCAGGCGGCTGTTGGTTTGCTCACAAACCCAGCCCGACGGGCAATTCAGAAAACGACCTTTGGATGGGTCTTCCGGATCACGAAAAAGCTGTTTGTAGCGCGGCAGGTCGCGCCAGGACTTCAGCTCCGGGGCAACCGCCTCGATGCCACGCGTACTGTCGCCATGCACCACATAGTCCGGCACGTACCAACCCTGCTGCGCCCCGCCCTGCAGTGTGTCGCCCACGACCCTGACATCACCCGCCTTGGCTGCCTTTTCGATGATGGGCGAGCGTCCAGACCATATCTCGGCGATGATTTGCAGGTCGTTTTGTGCGAGCGCGGACTCGGTGGCCGCCGGCGTGCCGGGTACGACTTCCGTTTTGCAGCCGTAGGCGGTCTCGAGCAGGGCCTTGACGACATGCATCGTAAATGTCGCGCTTTCCCAGGTTTGGTCGGCCAGCTTGACAGGATGCCCGGCGTTGCATGGGGTCTGCTGCGCCATGGCCGGCAGGCTTGCCAGTCCCAGCAAACACATGCAGAGAAAAACCCTCAATCCGCGCATTCGTCCTTTTGCCACGATTTTTCCCATCAATGTCCGTGATGTCGTTCGCACGATGTGCACATACCGACCGTAGCATGGAAATGTGCCACGACGAACACCGAAAAGGCGTGCAATCGTCATTACACCTAGGCCGTGGGTCCACCCACCTTGACCACCAGTGTCGCTATCGGTGTTGTCATGGATGGCATCTGCCCCGCCTTTTTAAGTCAGTCCAGATAACGGGACCCATACAGGTCCAAGGCATATTTGGCTTTATCGAGCGGGCCGAAGCCGCTCTCGAAATTATCACTGATATACCTCAGGGTTGCGGCAATGGCCCGGTGTTGGTCTTCGCCCAGACTCTGGATCGAATGCGGCAGGTCCAAGTCTTCTTGCTCTATACCAGCATTCTGCCTGTTCGTCGTTCATGGTGTCATCCTGGCTTCGCATCTAGCCACGCCGTTCCATGCATCGATCGCCTCATTTCGATGCGTCACATCGCCACCGGCAAAGCAACGATTGTTGATCAGATCCCGGGCCATGGCGCACTGTCTGTTGCGCTCCCTGAATCCTGAATCGGACCCTCGTCTGGTGGGATAGCGCGATTGGCGGTCAGTGCGGCTCCCACGTCAGCCCGTCGGTCGAACGATACTCAGGGCGGCCGGTGCAACAACCACCTGCGCCGAACGCCTGGCGCCCAATAACAGCCGTCACAAAGCCTTTCCCGGCAGCGAGCGATTGGCGAATGCAGGAGGTTGGTAGCGGATAAAACCCCCCCTCTAATACCAATGTCCATCTCACATTTTCGCCCTCGGCAGCGTCCACTTTATAGACTTTGCAATCATTGACGAGTAAGTGAATAGGTTTACCCGCCAGCGTACCTTTAAACTGTTGTTCCGAGGGTGTTCCGCGCGTCGCGATTGTCTCGGCGGTGAACCTCGATCCAGCAGGTGGCGGAGGAAGCGAGGTGTCACATCCCGACAGTACGCTCACCGTGCATAGCGTCATTGCCAGTCGCCGAATCAGCCGCGTCAAGTCGACGATCCCCGGTCAGGCCACGCTAGCGAAGCGCTGTTCAAGGTAGGCAATGATATCGTTGGACTCGTATAGCCAGCGCGTACCGCCCGCTTCCTCGATACGCAGACAAGGCACCTTTATTTTGCCTCCTCCTGCCAGCAGTTGTTCGCGTGCCTGCTGATCGTGCTTGGCATCGTGCAGTGACACTGGCACGTTCAGGCGATGGATGGCGCGTCGCGTTTTGACGCAAAACGGGCAAGCCTGAAATTGATAGAGCGAGAGCGCAGCCGCTTCCTTGTTTACCGCAGCCTGGCCTTGTGCTGAACGCTGCTGTGGGCGCGGACGCGTCAGTGCGTCGCCAAATACAATCAATTGACCTAGACCGACACGTAGGGCTTTGACAAGCATGGATATGGACTCGAAACGTAAAGAGAAGCGGCTAGTCTACTCGCTGCTGAGGTGTCCCCGGCCTGCATACCCGTAGAGCGGACTTTGCGAACTGAACTGAATTGCCCGCTATTACCGATCAGCTTTCAGCGCTGGCCTGGTTGAGCGTGGCCATGGCTGTATCGTCCAGTTGCAGCTGTGCCGCACGGATAAGCGATTGCAGTTGGGCTAGGCTGGTGGCGCTGGCAATCGGCGCGGCGATAGCGGACTGGCGCATCACCCAGGCGATAGCCACTTCGCTAGGCTGCGCACCCACATGCTGCGCCACCGTGTCCAGCGCGTCGAGAATGCGCAGGCCACGCTCATTCAGGTACACACTGGTGGTCTTGGCGCCGCGTGCGCTCTTGTCGGCATCGGCCAGCGTACGATATTTTCCGGTCAGGAAACCCGCGGCCAGGGCATAGAAGTTGATGACGCCGACCTGTTGCTCGACACACAGCGGCTGCAGTTCCTTTTCGAACACCGCACGGTCGTACAGGTTGTAGAGCGGCTGCAGGCTTTCGTAACGTACCAGACCATGTTTCTGGCTGGTCTGCAATGCCTCGGCCAAGCGCGGTGCGCTGTAGTTACTGGCACCGATGGCGCGTACCTTGCCTTGCTGGATCAAATCGCCAAAGGTACCCAGCACGTCTTCGAGTGGCACGTCCGTATCGTCATCGTGCGACTGGTAGAGATCGATATAGTCCGTCTGCAGGCGACGCAACGATGCATCGACGGCCTCGCGGATGTATTCGGGACGCAGGCCGACCTTGCCTTCGCCCATCTCTTTGCCCACCTTGGTGGCGAGCACGAGTTGGTCACGCTTGCCGGACTGACGCAGCCATTTGCCGATCACAGTTTCAGATTCGCCGCCCTGGTGGCCAGGGGCCCAGCGCGAGTACACGTCCGCGGTGTCGACAAAATTCATACCTGCGTCGATCCAGGCATCCAGTAGAGAAAAGCTAGTGGGTTCGTCCACTGTCCAGCCGAAAACATTGCCGCCAAAGCACAGCGGCGATACCTCAAGCGACGAACGACCGAGCGAGCGCAGAGCAAAAGTCATGATAGGTGGATCAACAAGAGCTAATGACAGCAACGATTATGCAAGGCTGACAGCGACTGTCAAGAAAATAGCGACATACCGATCGGTCAGTGCTATCGTCTAACGCCAAATCCCAAATTAAACGAGATAGGGGTTATCGTCACGGCAAAGCCGAGACTGCAAAATCCACCTATTAAAAGCACCGTCACAAAAAAGAGATACTAGTTTGCTATAAAAAAGTTACATTTGGGTTCCCTTAGCTTGGAGCACCCTGTGACGACAAACACCCCTTTGAGTGCGTAGCATCGCAGCCGGCGATAAGGTCTACAACATCGCCCACCTGATGTATCGCGCCAAGGGCGACGGAGGCGACAACAAAGACAACGAGTTCTCGCGGGCCGCCCTGGAAGAACACCGGGCCTCGGGTTACGAAGACGCGTTGATGCCGCTCATGCTTGTTTAAAACTGACCACTCGTCCATCGACAGGAAAAATTATCGTGAAACTTGCTGACGTGCGCGCCAAAGCTTTTGCCATGCCGTTGAACGATCCCGCATATCCGAAACCGCCTTATAAGTTTTATAACCGCGAGTTCTTTGTCGTCAATTACCGAACTGACCCTGAACGCCTTCGGGAGGTGGTCCCCGAACCCTTAGAGGTCGCGGGCGATACCGTGTCTTACGAGTTCATCCGCATGCCGGATTCCACTGGGTTTGGCGACTATACGGAAACAGGACAGGTGATTCCGGTACGTTTCACGACACCGTCCGGCGAGGTGCAGGAAGGCGGCTACGTGCACGCCATGTATCTGGACGATAACTCGCCGATCGCCGGTGGCCGCGAGATCTGGGGTTTTCCCAAGAAGCTGGCCACCCCCAAGCTGCGGCACGAGCAAGAAACCCTGGTGGGCACTCTGCATTACGGCTCGGTGCTTTGTGTCACCGCCACCATGGGCTATAAGCATCGCGAGCTTGATTTGGCACCCATTGCCAAGGCGATGGGCAAGCCTGCCTTCATGATCAAGATCATCCCGCATGTCGACTGCACACCGCGCATTTGTGAACTGGTACGCTATTACACGGAAGACGTCACGCTCAAGGGGGCCTGGGAAGGACCGGGTGCCTTGCAGTTGTTCGAGCACGCCATGTGCGACGTCGCTCGTCTGCCGGTGCGCGAGATCGTCTCCGCCACCCATTACATTGCCGACTTGACGCTCGGCCTCGGCGAGGTGGTGCACGACTACCTGGCCGACGAAATTTCCCATACTTGAAAGGAAACTGCATCATGAGTCGTTTTGACGGAAAAGTTGGCCTCATCACCGGCGCCGCTAGTGGTATCGGCAAAGAAATCGCAATCCGCTTTGCCGCCGAAGGCGGTATCCCGATCATTGCCGATCTCAACCTGGAGACCGCCACCGCAACCGCCGAGGAAATCCGGGCAACGGGTGCCGATGCCTTTGCAGTGGCAATGAACGTGACCGACGAGGCACAGGTAGAGAAAGGTACTGATGACGTCATCGCCAAATATGGCAAGATCGACATACTCGTCAGTAATGCGGGCATCCAGATCGTCAAACCATTAGTCGACTTTCCCTTTGCCGATTGGAAGAAACTCCTCTCCATCCACCTTGACGGCGCTTTTCTCACCACCCGCGCTTGCCTCAAGCACATGTACGCGGCCAACTATGGCCGCGTGGTCTACATGGGATCAGTGCATTCCAAAGAGGCCTCCAAGCTCAAGGCGCCCTACGTTACGGCCAAGCATGGCCTAATTGGCCTGGCTAAAGTATTGGCCAAAGAAGGCGCGGAGCATAACGTCACCGCCAATGTCGTATGCCCGGGCTTCGTGCGTACGCCGCTGGTGGACAAGCAGATTCCCGAGCAGGCAGAAGCGCTCGGCATCACCGAAGATGAAGTCATTAAAAACGTCATGCTCAAGGACACCGTCGACGGTCAATTCACGACTATCGATGATGTGGCCGACGCCGTGCTGTTCTTTGCCGGCGCCAAGAACAACGCCCTGACGGGTCAGTCGCTGGTCGTCAGTCACGGCTGGTTCATGCAGTAAGCCGCTTTCCTGACGTTCGCCAAAGAGCGAACGTCAGGAAAGTTTTCCACCAGTTGGTGGCGGCCATCAGGCCTTGAGCTGGTCGCGGATAGGCAGACTGCGGATGCGCTTGCCGGTGGCGGCAAAAATTGCATTGCACAATGCCGGCGCAAAAGGCGGAACCGCAGGTTCGCCCACCCCGCCCAGCGGCACATCGAAACCGTGCTCGACCACATGCACCTTGATGTCGCGCGGCGATTCGGACATCCGCGTGACTTCATACTGGTGGAAGTTGGTCTGGTTGGTACGCCCCTTGGAGAACGAGATCTCGCTGCGCGTGGCCAGACTCAGGCCCATGATGCAGGCGCCCTCGGTCTGTGCCCGCACGCGGTCGGGATGCACCTGCGGTCCGCAATCCACAGCCACATGCACTTGGTGCACCACCAGGCCGCCGTCCTTGCCGACTTCGACTTCCACCACCGTGGCGATGTAGGTCACGAAGCTATAGCTCACCGCCAGCCCCAGCCCACGGCCCGGTTCGAGCTTGCGTCCCCAGCCTGCCTCGCGGGTCGCCACCTCGATAACATGCCGCATGCGCCCTGTATCCAGCGGATAGACCACGGGTGATTCGCCGTAATTCCAGTCATCGGACATATCCGCGGGCGAGATCTTGCGTGGCGGCCCGATCAGTTCCAGCAGATAATCACGCGGATCCCGCTTGAGCGTGTGGGCCATTTCGGCCACGAAGCTTTGCACCGCGAAGACATGCGGAATGTTCGACACGGAACGAAACCAACCTATGCGCGTATGCGCCGGCACCGGCACCGACTCGACGCGGAAATTGGCAATGGCGAACGGAATGTTCACCGCCGACATGCCCAGTTCGAAAGGCTGCTGGCCCTGCGCATTGGCAACAAAGGTAGAACCGATGGTAGGCGCCGCGGTGCGATGCAGCCACGCCACGGCCTTGCCCTGTGCATCGACGCCGGCCTCCAGCCGCTCGACCGACACGGTATGGAAATAATCGTTGGTAATGTCGTCTTCTCGTGACCAGGTCACTTTTACCGGTTTGCCGTCCATGGCGCGCGACAGCAAGGCGGCCTCGACGACGAAGTCCGACTTCGACTTGCGGCCGAAGGCACCGCCCAGCAAGGTCTGGTGCACGGTAACGGCCGCGATGTCCATGCCCAGCTGCGTGGCCACGTTCTCGCGCGTGCCGTAGGGCGACTGCACACAGGCCCAGACTTCGCACTTGCCATCGGCCACGCGGGCGCAAGCCGCCGGCGGCTCCATAGAAGCATGCGCCAGGTGCGGCAAGTAGTATTCGGCCTGAATACGCTGGGCCGCGTCAGCCAGCGCCTTCATGGCATCGCCGTCGTTGCGCACCGCCTTGGCAGGCTTGCTTGCGGCCTCACTCATGGTCTTGTGGAAGACGTCGGAATCGTAGCTGGCGTTGGGGCCGTCGTCCCATTCGATCTCGAGCGCCTGACGGCCCTTCAACGCGGCCCAGGTATCCTTGGCAATCACGGCCACACCGCCCAGCGGCGCGAACACCGGCGGCGTGGGCCCGGCCGGGATCTCAACCACCTTGACGACGCCCGGTACTTTCATGGCGGCATCGGCGTTGTAGTGCTTGACCTTGCCGCCCAGCACCGCTGGCCGTGCCACCGAGGCATACAGCATATCGTCCAGGCGCGTATCGATACCGAAATGCGTCTTGCCCGTGACGATATCCTGGATATCGACGTTGCGCGTGCTCTGCTTGCCTATATAGCGGAACTGCTCGGGCGTCTTCAGCCGCAACGTGTCGACAGCCGGCACCGGCAGCGCCGCGGCGGCCTCGGCCAGTTCGCCAAAACCCAGCTTGCGCCCGGTTTTCTCGTGCATGACTTCATGATTACGCGTCACGACTTCGTCGGCCGGCACGCCCCATTGCTTGGCAGCGGCCGCCTCAAGCATGCTGCGCGCGGCGGCACCCACGCGGCGCATAGGCAGGAAAAAATGACGGGTGCTGCGCGAACCGTCAGTGTCCTGGTTGCCATAGCGGGGCTCATCACCCGGCGCCTGGATGACGCGCACCTTGCTCCAGTCGGCCTCGAGTTCATCGGCGACCACCATGGGCAGACCAGTGCGGACGCCCGTGCCCATTTCGGCGCGATGCGCGATGATGGTCACGATGCCATCGGTGCCAATCGACACGAATACGTGCGGATCGTCCACCGTGCCATGCGGCATGCCGTCGGCACCGTATTTCTTCTCGGCCTTGCCGGCCGTGTCGGCCGCGCGCACGATACCGGCGGCACCTACGGAAAGGACCAGTCCGGTCAGCGCGCCAGCGGCCTTCAGCCAATCGCGGCGGGCCGGCGAAACAGGCAACTCGCCAACAAACCCGGACGCTTGGGCGGCGGGAACTTGTGGGAACATCCGGGAAAATCCGCTCATTTGGTGGCTCCCTGGGAGACGGCAACCTGTTTGATGGCGGCGCGTATGCGCGGATAGGTGCCGCAGCGGCAGATATTGCCGCTCATGGCCGCGTCGATATCCGCGTCGGTCGGTGCGGGATTGCTTTTGATAAGGGCCGTTGCGGACATGATCTGGCCCGATTGGCAGTATCCGCATTGCGGCACACCGATCTCGGTCCATGCCTGCTGTACGGCGCGGCCCACTTCATCTTCGCCCACGGCCTCGATCGTGATGATCTGCTTGCCAGTCGCCGCCGAAATGGGCGTAATACAGGAACGGATGGGCTGGCCATCCAGGTGCACCGTACAGGCACCGCACATGGCCATGCCGCAGCCGAATTTGGTTCCTGTCATCCCCAGGCGGTCCCGAATGACCCACAGCAGGGGCATGTCATCGGGGGCATCTACGTCTTGGGGCTTGCCGTTGATCGTCAAACTGGCCATGGGGGCTCCTTAGGCTAAAAAACTAGGTGTAGACGACGCTCATACTAGCGCAAGCCCCCCTCGGCAAGCTACTACCCGTTTACGCCACCCACCGCAAGACCAGCACCGCGTTATTGCCCCCATGCCGAACGAGTTGCTCAACGCCAATCGCAGTCTGAGCGGCATCGTGAGTCTAATGTTCGCCGACTTCAGTGCGACTTGAGCCGCGCGATCCACGCCACCATGAGCACAGCCGCCACCGCAATGCCAGTAGCCACATAGCCAATGCTTCCCAGGCCCCATTGCGAGATCGCCAGGCCGCCGATGATCGCCCCCAAGCCGGTGCCTGCATTGGCAGCCGACACGTTCAAGGTGCCAGCCAGCGCCTGCGCGTGAGTCGCCGCCTTCATTACCCGTACCTGGCAAATCGGAAACAAGGCCGTATAGGCGATGCCCCACAACGCCAGTGACAGACCAAGCCAGCCGTAGGAACCTGCCAACGGTACGCTGGCCGCCATACCGACGCCGAGCAACACGGTGAAGGCTACCGTCGCTCCCAGCGGACTGCGATCCACCAAACGCCCGCCTAGCCAATTGCCCACCAGACCGATGGCACCAAACCCCATCAGCCACCAACCCACCTGCGCAGGCGCCACACCGGCGATACGCTCCAGCATGTCGGCCAGATAGGTGTAGGCCGTGAACATCGCCGTGAACACGACTACCGACAGCGCCACATTGGCCACAAAGCGCGGGTCCTTGAGGATGCGGGTCTGCTCGGCGATGCGCAGCCGCTGTGGGCGGGCCACGGTGGGCATGAACGCCAGTGTCAGCACCGCCATCAAAAACGACAAGCCCGACAAGATCCAGAATGTGCCGCGCCAGCCAATAGCATCCGCGGCCAGCGTCCCCAGCGGAATGCCGAACAACAGCGCGGCCGATATCCCCAGATAGACCTGGGACACAGCACGCCCGGCGCGCTGCGGCCCCACCAGTTGCCCGGCCGTTTCGCTGGCGGTACCCCAGAATACCGGCAGCACCAGCGCCGGAATGAACCGGGCAATGGCCAGCACCCAAATGTTCGGCGCCACGGCCGCCAGGGCATTGGCCGCCGTGAAGATCAGCAAAATGATGACGAACAAGCGCTTGCGCTCGAAATGCGAGAGCAGCACGGTCAGCACCGGCCCAAACAGCATCACGGTGAAAGCGAACAGCGTGACCAGCTGCCCGGCGGCGGAAATCGAGAGGTTCATGTCTCGCGCCAGGCCTGGCAGCAAGCCGACGATCAGGTACTCGGTGGTGACGATGACGAACGCCGCCACGGCCAGGATAGCTATTGACCCGCGCCCACGGGCAGCAACAGGGGGTACGACGGATAACGTCGCATCGACAGAAGTCATGAGAGGAAGCTCCAGCGCAATTCAACGGAAGGCCTCCAGCTTATTAGAGATTAATAATCTTATTTTTGGCATTTATTCCTATTACTATTGAATTAAATTCTATAATTGCGAGAACCCATGATTCCTTCTGAACGTCTTAAAGGTATCGAAGCCTTCGTGGCCACGGCAGATGCAGGCAGCTTCACCGCCGCCGCCGAACGGCTGCACCTGACGAACTCCGCCGTCAGCAAGAGCGTGGCTCGCCTGGAAGCCCGCCTGGGCACTCGGCTGTTCGAGCGCACGACGCGCACCCTGTCGATTACCGACGCCGGAGCGGCGTTCTATCGCACCTGCGTGAGAGTATTGGCTGAGCTGGAGGAAGCCGAAGCCGTGCTGGCCACCCATCGGTCCGAGCCGGTGGGTCGGCTGCGGCTGGACGCGCCTGCCGCATTCGGACGCCTGCAAGTCTGGCCGCTACTGCTGCAATACGTCGGGCAGCATCCCCACTTACGTCCCCATGTATCGTTCACGGACCGCTTCGTCGATCTGATCGACGAAGGCATCGACGTGGCCGTGCGCATCGGCGGCCCCGATCATTGGCCGGCCACGTTAGGACATCGTTACCTGGGCAGCGAACGGCTGATTTTCTGCGCCGCGCCCAGCTACCTGGTACGTTACGGCACGCCCGCGTCCGTCACCGATCTGCTCCGCCACGATGCCATTCTGTACGGCAAAGCTGATGGCAGCACCAGCCCGTGGCTCATCGCCCAGGATGCGGGGCCAGCCGAACGCCGGACGGTGGAAGCAGGCCGCATCATCGTCGGCAGCGGCGAAGCTCAGGTCAGCGCAGTCACGGCTGGCTGCGGCGTCGCGCAGCTGGCAACGTGGCTCGTGCGGGATGAACTGCAACGCGGCGAGCTAGTGGAAATCCTGCCGAAATTAACCACCGATGGCCTGCCGCTAAATCTGGTGTGGCCGCTAGCCAAGCAGTTGCTGCCGAAGGTCGATACCATGCTGAATCTGCTGGCTGGATCGTTGCGGATCGACTGAGTATTGTCCAACCTGCATTGGCGTTAAGGTGTTTCGTCATTTCGCGGGCTCCGGTCATCCCGCAGAGGTGACCCTACGGAAATGGCTCCCTCACTCACGTGCAGCCGGTCGAGTGCGATAGCGACAGACCATTCATCACGTGTGGGTCTGCCTCAGCGTTTTCTCGACCACCTCCTCGGCCTGTGCATGGAGTGCCCAAAAGTTGGTGACGGCCTCCCCCCTGATACGCCTCTCGAGTACAGCAAGATGCGAATGCCATCCACCGCCGAAATTGACAGCATCGTCGCGGCCCCGCAAACCTGTGTGAGTCAACACCAGTAGGGTTTTGCTGCCTTCGGCGGTCAATGCAAAAGTGACCTCACCGCCATCGCCGCCCTCCCAGGTAATGGCAAGGAGATGCGGCGGTTCATACCGTGTGATGTGTTCTGCCCAGCTCTTGCCGAGGTAGGGTCGGTATTTTTCCGGTGTGGCCACATCCTCGTCAGACAGATTGTCGTGATCCATCGTCAGGCCGAAACTGCCGCCCACTTTCAGCTCGGACGGCCCGGCCATGAACCACCGCGCACGTAGCTCGGGATCGATCAGATATCGCCAGACTTTTTCCACCGAAGCATCGAGCAAGCGCTCGAAACGCAAAGTGTCAGGGGTAATGATGTCTGCCATTTAGGCTCTCCCTTCATCGACAAGATTCAATTGCCAAGATACGCCGAACCGATCATTCAACCAGCCGAACCGCTGACCTATCGTCATCAGATACCTCGATATGGGTTGGCGCCTGACATCAGATGTCGTGTGGCGATTATTCGGGGTCTTCCTTCAATACGGCCTCCAGCGCGTCGAGGCGAGCGGTCCAGAATCGTTCCCATTGCCTGAGCCAATCGCTGGCGTCCTTCAGCTGGCTGGCGTTGAATCTGCACAATTGCTGCCGCCCTACCTTGCGCCGTTCAATCAGGCCCGCACGTGCGAGCACGGCAACGTGTTTGGCGGCGCCCGCGAAGCTCATTCTGTGAGGCGCGGCAAGTTCACCAATCGACTTTTCGCCCAGCATCAGATCCGCCAGCATTGCGCGCCGGGTCGGATCGGCAAGCGCCGTGAACGTCATATCGAGCCGTTTTTCAACCATGTGGTTTAGTATAAAGTGCCATGACGCTATTATCAACCAATTGGTTTAATGTATTTTATCGTGCCCCTTCCGGAAAAAGATCAACGATGACAAACCTCAATGATGTTTGCGAGACCCGCGAAGCCACCAGGACCTTCCATGCCGAGGACTGACGTTGATGCTTGTCTTGTGTCACGCCGAGGCTCCGAGCATCAGTTGCTCAAGCGGATAAGGACTTTGCCGCGTGCATGTCCGGTGGCTAGTTTCTCCAACGCCGAACGCGCTTCGTCCAGCGGGAAGATCGAGTCGGTGATGATCTGGAGTTGGCCGTCCTGGAACTGTCGGATCGCTTCCGGCAGGAAGGGGGTCGCGCTCGCGAAGAACACGAACTCGCCCTTGTGCCCGTCCTTGGGCTGAATGCCGAACTCCACCAAACTAGCAATGCGCCCACCAGCGCGAAGCACCGACCACGACTTTTCCAGCGTCTCGCCGCCAATGGTGTCGAGCACCAGATCAATGTCGCGCATCTGGGCGAAGTCCTGGGTACGGTAGTCGATGACCTCGTCCGCACCCAGGCTCTTCACCAGTTCGATGTTCCCGGCAGACGCCGTGGCGACGACATAGGCGCCCGCATGATGGGCCTGCTGGACGGCCATGCTGCCGACACCACCCGCCGCCGCATGAATCAGAGCCCGTTCTCCGCGTTGCAGATGGCCAACATCGAAGAGGCCTTGCCGGGCAGTACCGAACGCGGTCGGCATGGCTGCCGCCTGCTCGAAGCTCATCTCCGCCGGAATCAGGCACAAATCCGCGGCGGTTATCACCAGACTCGTTCCGAACGCACCACCCGTGTTGGGCGCGGCACGTCCCACCACGCGATCGCCCGGCTTCAGGCCTGTCACCTGCGCGCCGGTCGCCTCGACCACGCCGCTGAAGTCCGTGCCCGGTGCATAGGGAAACTCGACCGGGAAGACGTGCTGCATATAGCCAGCGATGATCTTCAGGTCCAGCGGGTTGATACCGGCCACTTCGACGCGAACGACGGCATCGTGGGGTTGTGGATTACGCAGGCTGGCTTCGCCGATCGTGACAACATCGGGGCTGCCGAAAGCATTGATAAGAACAGTTTTCATGGATGCGATTCCTGGGTGTTTGTGAACGCGAATGGGTTGTTGACGATGGCGAAAAACTATGGCTGCCAACAAAATCCGCTAAAACAGTGCAGTCGCTGCTGCATTCTCCTGCGCCAAGGCGCCGACAGGATCGGCCACAAGCGCCACAGCAAGCAGCACTGGAAAAATCGGTTTCAACACAAGGACCTCATTCTTTTTTGGCTGGCGGCGGGAACTGCCCGAGTTGGAGGAACAGACCAAACCAATCCTCCATGTGCCACGTCGTGGTCACACGCTTGCCGTCGAGCATGTGGAACTCGTGCAGGCGGAAGCTCACCTTCTTGCCCGTGGGAGCGATGCCGAAGAGTTCTCCCCGATGGGTGCCACTGATCTCGGCGCGAACGCCAATCTTGCCGGGCTCCTGGACCATGTCGTGGACGGTGACGCGAACGTCCGGGAATGCCTGCACGACGCTGCGGATGATGGACTTGACGCCTTCCGGCCCAGGGCCTTGCCCAGGCGCCAGCGGAATGTCATCCCACGTAGGCGCGAGGACTTCGTCTACTAAATCGGGGTTCCGGTCACTGAAGGCGCGATAGAACGTTTCCACCGCCAAGCGCTCTGCGCGAAGCCGATCGGAGAGGCCTGTGTCGGATGTACTCATAGTCTTGACCGTGGATGGGTGATTGGTGATGGCACAGATTCTGCTCGCGGCATTACAATCCGTCCAACAAATAACCCATATATAGATTTATTCGTTCTATGGATTTTCACGGTATCGACTTGAATCTGCTCGTGGCCTTCGACGCCCTGATGAACGAGCGCAACGTGACCCGCGCCGCCACTCAGGTCGGGGTCAGCCAGCCGGCCATGAGCGCGGCCCTGTCGCGGTTGCGCAAACTCTTCGGCGACCCGCTGTTTCTGCGCAGCGCCGACGGCCTGCTGCCCACGCCGCGCGCACGGGACCTGGCCGAGCCGATTTCGCAAGCGTTGCGGCAGATCGAAACCACGCTGGTAAAGAAACCCGAATTCGTGCCGGGTAAGGCGTCGTTGACATTCAAGCTGGGGCTTTCTGACTACCCGGCCTTCGTGCTGCTGCCTTCGCTGCTGCAGGCGCTTGGAAAGAAGGCGCCGGGCGTGTCGGTGAACGTGCATGCATTCAACAACCGGGATCATGCGGTCGATCTGCTAGATGCTGGCACGATCGATGCGGCCATCGGCGTGCCACCCACGCATGCCGATGGCCGGATACTGACACGCCCCGTGCTTCGGGACGAGTTCGTCACGATCATCGCCAGCGACCACCAAGCGGCCAGGCGCGGGATGAGCATGAAGACCTTCCTGGCGTTGCCCCACGTTCTCGTGTCTCCGGAAGGAGAGATGTACGGGCTCGTGGATCAGGCCCTCGCGCAACAAGGCAAGAAGCGCAAGCTCGCGCTGACGCTGCCGCATATGTTCGCCGTGCCGGCCGTCGTAGCTCGAACAAGCATGACGGCCACGGTGATGAAGCGGGTTGCATTGCACTCGCCAGTCGGTCGCAAGCTGGTGCTATTCCCGCCGCCTATCGCATTACCCGAAGTCATATTCGACCTGATCTGGCATAGACGCGGCGACGCTCATCCTGCCCAACTATGGTTCAGGGAATTTATCGCCGCGCATGCCGCATCGTTGTGACGATCTGCTGATCCGGTTGCCACTGATTTCATCGCCACGGCAGCTCAAGACGAAGCAGTACACTTCGCGCTTGCCCCGATTACCTTAGCCACCGGATGCCTGATCTCGAAACGATCCTCGTCGCAGCGCCAACATTCATCGCCGCGTACACGGTCTTCGCCATGGTCGGATTCGGGACGACGCTCATCTCGGCTCCCATCGTGGCGCAAGTGGTGCCGCTGCCCACGTTGATTCCCGCCCAAGCCCTCCTCGATCTCGCCGCCTCGACCGGCAACGGTTTGAAACTAGGCTCAAAGGTGGAGAAATCGGAAGTCTTGCGCCTGCTGCCGGCACTGATGCTAGGCCTGATTGCGGGGGCCTACCTGCTCATCGTCGTGCCCTTGACGGCGCTGATGGTGCTGCTTGGCGCATTTGTCGTCCTCTATGCCTTGCGCGGCATGCTGACGCGGCCCCGGCGGCGACCGCTACGTGCCGGATGGGCGTGGTGGTACGGTTTTTCGGGCGGCGCGTTAAGCGCAATGTTTGGCGCGGGCGCATGGCTGTATGCCATCTATCTAACGCGCAGGATCGACGATCCGACTGTGATACGGGCAAGCCAGACCTGCCTCATCGCCATCAGTGCGGTCATCCGGGTCGCGCTCTTTGCCGTGGCGGGAAAGTATTCCGACTGGCAGGTGGTCGGGCTTTCGCTGGTCCTGCTGCCCGCAATGGTGCTGGGTGTCTTCATCGGCAACAAGATCGCGCACAAACTGGATCGGCCGCGTTTTCTGCGCGCTCTCTATCTCGTTTTGCTAGGTACTGGCGGAGCACTTCTGGCGCGCGGCGTCATCTTATTGTTGTAAGCCGCCTCGCCAGACGGAACCCATGACCCGGCGGCAAAGAGGCGACGTCGGTTTGCACGGACTTATGTACCGATCTCTCTCGTAGGACCCTCTCTGCATTTCATCAACTCAGCAAGGGCCTGTCCAATATCCTGCCTGGCAGAGCATCTGCCCCTCCGCACTGGCTACAATCCCTCAATGCTGGCAAGGTGACCCCGCTGCCGCATTACCTATATCTGCTGGTCTGCCGAACTTGCCCACGAGCGGGCGGCAGACCCTGGACCAGGCCCGGCCATACCCAGCGTTGCGGCATCGTTCTGATGCATACCAGAGCATTTCATCAAAAGTTTCGAAGAAAGGTGTTTTATGTCGCAGCGACTCAAGGGCCTGACCGGCCTGGTAGCCAGTCTCTTTCTCAGTGCCGCGGGGGTTGCCCACGCCGCTTATCCCGAACGGCCCGTCAATCTGGTCGTGCCCTTCCCGCCTGGCCAGGCGACCGATATTTTTGCGCGCATGGTGGCCGAACAGTTGGCCAAGGAAATAGGCCAACCCGTCGTGGTCGAGAACAAGGCCGGCGCCGGCAGCAATATTGGCATGCAGTTCGTCAGCCGCGCCACCCCCGACGGCTACACCCTGGTAGTGGGCGGCAGCGCCGCGGCGGTCAACCAGACGCTCTACAGCAACCCGGGCTATTCACTGAAGAACGATTTCAAACCTGTGGGCGGCATCTTTACCGTGCCGCTGATCTTCCTGGCCACGCCGCAAAGCGGTATCAGCTCACTGCCCCAGTTGATCAAGCAGGCCAAGGCCAAGCCCAATGAACTGGCCTACGCCAGCGCCGGCATCGGCGGCACGCAGCACCTGTCAGCCGAGATGTTCAAGGCCGATGCGCAGGTGGAGCTGCGCCACATCCCCTACAAGGGCAGCGGCCCGGCACAGGCAGACTTCCTGGGAAACCATGTGCCCCTGATGGTGGACTCGGTCACGGCCGCCCTGCCCCATGTGGCATCGAAGGCGGCCGTGCCGCTGGCGGTGACCACGCGTGAGCGCGTGCCGCAATTGCCGGACGTGCCCACCGTGGCCGAATCAGGCCTGCCCGGTTTCGAGGCGGTAGGCTGGGCGATGATTTTCGCGCCGGCAAAAACACCCGATGACGTGGTTGCCTATCTCAATCAGAAGATCAACGCGATTTTGCGGTCACCGGCCATGGCCAAGGCTTTAGCCGACCGCGGAGCCCAGCCGCTTGTCTACGCACCGCAAGACGGCAGTGTTTTTGTCGACAACGAAATCGAAAAATGGGGCAAGGCCGTGAAACGGTCTGGCGCCTCGGTCGACTAAGCGTTGACCACGCGGCAGATACGCAACGCAAGGCCCCGGTCATGGTGCTGACTGTCAAGCAAATCGCAGCCCTCGATTGGGTGGTGCAACTGGGAGGCTTTGCCAATGCGGCCGAGCGGCTCAACACCACCCAATCGGCGAACACCAAGCGCATCCAGGAACTCGAGACCAGTTCAATATCCCAGCCTGCTCGGACACCAGGGTAAGACAAAAAAAGAAAGCAAGCCCAGGCGTCGCTATCTCTCGTGAGGCCCATCTAGAGGATGCGGCGGCTTCGATTGCTGGGAGATACACCCGAAGTGATGTACGCTCATGCTTCCGTAAACGGAAAGAATCCATTTTCTGTTACATGGCAGTTCCTCCGATGGATGCTGGCCGGCGCTTCGGCAAGGATCTCAGGGGTCTCAGCGAGGATGCGTCTATGGCGAATGATCCGTTGTGGCAGCACCAGATCTTGGGCGACGAAGACGATCCGCAGAGCGTGATCGCCAGCCAAGTGGGCTATTGGAAGGACCGGCTATCGGGGTTGCCCGACCAACTGGACTTACCCTATGACCGGGCGCGGCCCGCCGTGGCGAGCCACCGGGGAGAAACGCTGGCGTTATCGCTGGACGCAGACTTGCATCGC
>NZ_CBCSFP010000021.1:0-38109 GCF_965138755.1 Bordetella tumulicola
CCACCGGCCTGTTGGAGGNAGGGAAGTCCCCGCAGGGGACATCAGGCGCATGGTTTGCGCCTGAGCCGAGCGACCAGGCCGCCGCGGCCCATTAGCCCGGCTCTGGACCTGCACGACCGACAGATAGGGAACGACCGGTCCCCCCCAGGACTCCCGCCTTCAACGACAAGAGTGCCAAGAGCAATTAAGCAACCGCGACCGGAATCTTCCCAATGCGCGCCTGCCATTCCTTAGGTCCGGTGTTATGCACCGAAATCCCTTCGGAATCGACCGCCACCGTTACCGGCATGTCCTTTACGTTGAACTCGTAGATGGCTTCCATGCCCAGGTCTTCGAAGGCCAGGACACGGGCTTCGCGGATGGCTTTGGACACCAGGTAGGCCGCACCGCCGACGGCCATCAAGTAGGCGGACTTATGCTTGCGGATGGCTTCGATGGCAACGGGGCCGCGCTCGGATTTGCCGATCATGGAGATCAGGCCGGTCTGGGCCAGCATCATGTCGGTGAACTTGTCCATGCGGGTCGCCGTCGTGGGGCCTGCGGGGCCGACCACTTCATCGCCGACCGGGTCAACCGGGCCGACGTAGTAGATGACGCGGTTGGTGAAGTCGACGGGCAAAGGTTCGCCTTTGGCCAGCATGTCCTGGATGCGCTTGTGGGCGGCATCGCGGCCGGTCAGCATTTTGCCGGACAGCAGCAAGGTCTGGCCGGGTTTCCAGCTGGCGACCTCGGCGGGCGTGAGTGTGTCCAGATTGACCTGCTTGGACTTGTTGTAGTCGGGCGCCCAGTGCACTTCGGGCCATTCCGACAATGCCGGGGGATCCAGGCGGGCCGGACCGGAGCCGTCGAGCTCAAAGTGCGCATGACGGGTCGCCGCGCAATTGGGGATCATCGCGACGGGCTTGGAGGCGGCGTGCGTCGGGAAGGTATTGATCTTGACATCGAGCACCGTGGTCAGGCCACCCAGGCCCTGGGCGCCAATACCCAGCGCGTTGACCTTTTCGTAGAGTTCGATGCGTAATTCTTCGAGCTTGTTTTGCGGGCCGCGGGCCAGCAGCTCGTACATATCGATGTCTTCCATCAGGGACTGCTTGGCCATCAACATGGCTTTTTCGGCGGTACCGCCGACGCCGATCCCCAGCATGCCGGGCGGGCACCAGCCTGCGCCCATCGTGGGGACGGTCTTGAGCACCCAGTCGACCAGCGAATCGCTGGGGTTGAGCATAACGAACTTGGACTTGTTTTCCGAACCACCGCCCTTGGAAGCGATTTGCACGTCGACCTTATCACCTTGGACAAGCTCGACGTGCAGGATACAGGGCGTGTTGTCGCGCGTGTTTTTGCGGGCGAAGAGCGGATCGTCCAGCACGGAGGCACGCAACGGATTGTCGGGGTTGGTGTAGCCGCGGCGCACACCCTCGTCACAGAGTTCTTGCAGCGAACGCTTTGTGTCGAAACGCACGTCCATGCCGATTTTCAGGAAGACGTTCACGATGCCGGTGTCTTGGCACAAGGGACGCTTGCCTTCGGCGCACATGCGCGAGTTGGTCAGGATCTGCGCCATCGCGTCGCGTGCGGCCGGGCTTTCCTCGCGGTCGTAGGCACGGGCCAGATGACGGATGTAGTCGACGGGATGGTAGTAGCTGATGAACTGGATACCATCGGCAATAGACTGTATGAGGTCGTCTTCTTTGATCAGAGTGGACATGGCGGGATAAGCAAAAGCAATAGATAAGGGAATACGCGGCCCGATGGCCGGGTCGCGCGCGATCAACATACTATTTTATGACTGACGGGGCTTATTTTCCTTGCCAGACTGGCTTGCGTTTTTCGGCGAAGGCCGTGGCGCCCTCTTTGGCGTCGGCGGACGTGAAAATGTGCGCGACCAATGGGCGCTGACGGTCAAACATCCCGTCCTGATCCCAGTCTGTCGCCTGCGACACGATGCTCTTGGCGGTCTGCACGGCCAGGGGGCCGTTTGCGACGATGGTGCGGGCCAATTCCAGCGCGCCCTCCAGGGCCTTGCCCGGCTCGGTCAGGCGGTTGACCAGTCCAAAGGCGTGGGCACGCTCGGCGGTCAGCATGTCGCCGGTCAGGATGATTTCCATGGCGATGTGATAGGGCAACCGGCGCGGCAGGCGCAACATCCCGCCCGAGCTGGCGACCAGTCCGCGCTTGACTTCAGGTAAACCAAATTTGGCATTATTGGCCGCGACGATCAGATCGGAGGCCAGGGCCATTTCGCATCCGCCCGCCAGGGCATAGCCCTCGACGGCGGCGATTAACGGTTTGCGCGGTGGCTTTTCGTTCAGGCCGGCAAAGCCACGGTCGGCGACCAGCGGGCGTTGGCCGCTTTGCGCAAACGCCTTCAGGTCCATTCCCGACGAGAATGTGCCACCGGCGCCGGTCAGGATGCCAATGCGCACGTCGTCGCGGCTATCCAGATCCTCCAGCGCGGCGGCCATGGCCTGCGCGGCTTCCAGGTTGATGGCATTTTTTGCTTCGGGACGGTTCACGGTGATGATCTGAATACCGTCAGATACCTCGACCTTGATCAATTCGGACATGCAAAGCTCCCAGGGCGGGCGCTCGGCCCGCAGTTATCTATAAGACTTGCAGAGATACCGAATCATACGATCAACGGCGTCCAGATAAATTTACAATTAGTAATACCTCTGTCCTGTCCATCGACATTAGCGAAAGGAAACGGAACTGGAACCGTCAATGGGACACCTAGGAGTGCGGCGATCCGGCAAATACGACGTTTTCGCTCGCAACCTCGCGGTGCGTAATGACGCGCCCAATCCCAAGGACCAAAATGTTAAACAATTATCTCGTATCGTTCGGACAATATTGTTCTTCCTTTTTCTACGCGGCCCCTACTGCGGCAGAACAAGGGACGCAGCTTGAACAAGCACTGTTGCAACACGTTGCCAACAACAACCATGAGGCCATCGGCGCGTTGCTCATCGATAATCACGCAGAGGAATGGACCGATCCTGACGAGATGACGTTTGCGTATTCACTTTTGCATAACGCTATAGAACAAGGCAGCGTCCAGGCGTTCGAGGTGCTAGTCGACAAGCTGCCGCTCAACGTACTCACAATGTGCACCGGCGACACCGGCCAGACACTGCCGATACTGACGGTGCGTGCCGAGCAAACAGCGATGCTCCGTAAGTGCGTTTGGACGCTGTGTAATAGAACTGCAGCGCAATACAATCATTTTTTGCCGCATTCCCCACAAACGCAGCACACATTAGCGAGGGCTGATTTCCGTGCCATTATCGACGCACAGGATCGGGATGGAAACACGGCGCTCATACACGCAGTGTTCAATGGCCATGAGCCCTCTGTCGATTTGCTGTGTATCTTCCTAGCCAGCACTTTGATCTGGAATGATGCAGGCGATAGCGTGCTAAATCTGATCGCGGATCTGCCCGACGACGACGCGCTCGCACATCGGGTGCGAAGGCGTCACGCCCTCGAGACTTGGAAAAACCCTGGTCAAAGCTGAGGAGAGAAATCCGGGTAAGCTGCGCCATTAACCGCTACCGCCAGAGCCGGTGGCAGCGTCCTGGCCGCAGGCCAGTTAAAATGGCCGACTTTCCCGCCCAAAGGCCGGGCTGCAGCATCCACTGGCCGGCCTGCCCGGCGATCCGAATTCCAAGAATCTTATGCTCACCTTTCAGCAAATCATTCTCACGCTCCAGGACTACTGGGACAAGCAGGGCTGCGCCCTGCTCCAACCGTACGACATGGAAGTGGGCGCCGGTACCTCGCATACGGCCACCTTCCTGCGCGCGATCGGGCCGGAACCCTGGCGTGCCGCCTATGTGCAGCCCTCGCGCCGCCCCAAGGATGGCCGCTACGGCGAAAACCCGAACCGTCTGCAGCACTATTACCAATATCAGGTGGTGCTCAAGCCCGCGCCGCCCGAGATCCTGGATTTGTACATCGGCTCGCTGAAAGCACTGGGTATCGATCCCACGCAGCACGATATCCGCTTCGTCGAGGACGACTGGGAAAACCCCACGCTGGGCGCCTGGGGCCTGGGCTGGGAGGTCTGGCTCAACGGCATGGAAGTCACCCAGTTCACCTACTTCCAGCAAGTGGGCGGCTTGGATTGCACCCCGACAACCGGCGAGATCACCTACGGCCTGGAACGCCTGGCCATGTACCTGCAAGACGTAGAAAGCGTTTACGACCTGGTCTGGACCGAAGGTGTCAACGGCAATCGGGTGCTGTACCGCGACGTGTTCCACCAAAACGAGGTCGAGCAGTCCACGTATAACTTCGAATATGCCTCGGCGGACATGCTGTTCTCGCATTTCAATGACTACGAAGCCGAAGCCAAGCGCCTCATGGACGTTCCCCTGGCCCTGCCGGCCTACGAGGCGGCGCTGAAAGCCGCACACACTTTCAACATGCTCGATGCGCGTGGCGCCATCAGTGTGACCGAACGCGCCGCCTATATCGGCCGTATCCGCAACCTGTCGCGTGCCGTCGCACAGGCTTATTACGATTCCCGTGAACGACTGGGCTTCCCCATGCTGGCTGGCCGCCGCACCGAGGAGGCTGCCTGAATGACAACCGATACCCGCCCCCTGCTGGTCGAACTGCTGACCGAAGAACTCCCGCCCAAGGCCTTGCAAAAGCTCGGCCAGGCTTTCGCCGAAGGCATTCGCGGCACGCTGGCCAAGCATGGCCTGCTCGCCGATGACAGCCAGGCCGCTGTGTTTGCGACCCCTCGCCGTCTGGCGGTACGCCTGTCGGCCGTGCGCGACCAGGCGCCCGATCAGGATTACACTGAAAAGCTGATGCCCGTCAAAGTCGGCCTGGATGCCGATGGCAAGCCCACGCCCGCCTTGATCAAGAAACTGGCCGCCAAAGGCCTGGAAAACCTCGACCCGGCCACGCTGGCTCGCGAGTCCGACGGCAAACAAGACTATCTGATCGCGCGTGGCACCGCGCCGGGCGCCAAGCTCGCCGATGGTCTCCAGGAGGGCCTGCAAGCGGCCATCGACGGCCTGCCCATCCCTAAGGTCATGCGTTATCAGTTGGCCGACGGCGTCACGAGCGTGAAGTTCGTCCGGCCTGCGCACAGCCTGATCGCGCTGCATGGCGCGGACGTCATCCCGGTATCGATACTGGGCCTGAGCGCGGGGCGCAGCACCCTGGGGCATCGCTTCATGTGCACCGGTCCCGTGGAAATCGCCGACGCGAACACCTACGAGACCACGCTGGCCGAACAAGGTCGCGTCATCGCCTCGTTCGAAGCAAGGCGCGCCGATATCGATCGTCAATTGCAAGCGCACGCCAGCCGTCTGAGTGCCACGCTGGGCGATGACCCCGAGGTCGTCGCGCTGCTGGACGAAGTCACCGCACTGGTCGAACATCCCACTGTGTACGAGGGGCAGTTTGACGAGCAGTTCCTGCAGGTTCCGCAGGAATGCCTGATTCTGACGATGCGGCTGAATCAAAAATACTTCCCGTTGTTTGACCCGACCACTGGCAAGCTGACCCACCATTTCCTGATCGTCAGCAATATGCAGACGGACAATCCGGTCAACATCGTCGAAGGCAATCAGCGCGTGGTGCGCCCACGTTTGGCGGATGCGCAGTTCTTCTTTGATACCGATCGCAAGACCCCGCTGGCGGCTCGCGTGGAGCAGTTGGGCACCATCGTTTATCACAACAAACTGGGCACGCAGCTCGAACGCGTGGAACGCGTGCGCGCGATTGCCCGCACCATCGCCGAACAGCTTGGCAGCGATGTCGCTGCCGCGGATCGTGCCGCCTTGCTGGCCAAGGCCGACCTGGGCTCGAACATGGTGGGCGAATTCCCCGAGCTGCAAGGCATCATGGGGGCCTACTATGCCGCCGGTGATGGCGAGCCCGAGGCCGTTGTACACGCCTTGCGCGAACAATACCGCATCCGGCTGGATGCTCCCGTCAGTGCCGAGGCACTCACCGCGGCGACGCTCTTCATCGCCGAACGGGCCGAGACCCTGATCGGTATTTGGGGAATCGGCTTGGCTCCCACGGGCGAGCGCGATCCCTTTGGCCTGCGCCGCGCCGCGCTGGGCCTCATCAGCGCGTTCGAGCAACTGGCCGCCGGCGGTTGGCTGGCAGCCAGCGCCGATGGTCCGTTGTCGCTGCATGGATTGTTGTCATTGGCCGCGAAAACCTTTCCCGCGGACAAGATCCCCGCCGATACGTGCAACGATGTCCGCACATTCATCTACGAACGCTATCGCAACCAGCTCATTGGGGAATTCGACCGCAATGCCGTGGACGCCGTCATCGCCCTGGCGCCGCCGCTGCATCAGGTCGCGGCTCGCGTCCGTGCTGTCACGGCCTTTGGCCTGTTGCCTGAAGCCGCCAGCCTGGCTGCCGCCAACAAGCGTATCGGCAATCTTCTCAAAAAGGCCGACGGTGAAATCGGGAATATCGACGCGGCGCGTCTCACCGAGCCCGCCGAGCAAGCCCTCGCCGCCGCCGTGGCCGAACTGCGCCCCCGAGCCGAAGCTCAATTGCAAGCGGGCGACTTCGCGGGCAGCCTCAGCACCTTGGCACAAGCGCGTCAGCCGGTCGATGCGTTCTTTGCCGACGTGATGGTGATGGCCGAGGATCCTGGCGTACGTGCCAACCGTCTGGCGCTACTGGCCCAATTGCACGGGCTGATGAACCAGGTTGCTGACATTTCCAGGTTGGCACAGTGAAACTCATCATCCTCGACCGCGATGGCGTCATCAATCAGGACAGCGACGCCTTCGTCAAAAGCCCCGACGAATGGGTGGCCCTGCCAGGCAGCCTGACCGCCATTGCCCGCCTGACTCAGGCCGGCTACACCGTTGCGGTGGCGACTAATCAATCCGGACTGGCGCGAGGCTTGTTTGACACCGCCACGCTCAATGCCATCCACGCCAAACTGCACCGCGAGGTCGCGCAGGCAGGCGGCGCGGTGAGCGCGATTTTCCTGTGCCCCCATGGCCCGAAAGCCGGCTGTACCTGCCGCAAACCGCTGCCTGGCATGTACTACGACATCGCCCGGCGCTACGACGTCAACCTGAATGGCGTCCCTGCGGTGGGTGACTCTCTGCGTGACCTGCAAGCCGCGGCAACGGCAGGCTGTGCGCCTTGGCTGGTCCTGACCGGCAATGGCGCCAAGGCGCAACAAGGTGAATTACCCCCGGGCACACGCGTGGCCACCGACCTTTCGGCGGTGGTCGACGCCCTGCTGCAGGAAGCCTGACCCATGGCCTGGCTACGTTCACTGCTGTATATGGTGTTTCTCTCCGTCACGGTCATCCCGTATGCCTTTGCCTGTCTGCTATGGGCCCCGCTGCCCCAGCATTGGCGCTACAAGCTGACCGTGGGCTGGCCCGGTCTGGCCATCTGGGGCGCCCGGGTTTTTTGCGGTATCCGCTGGCAGATCAAAGGGGCTGAAAACTTCCCCGATGGCCCGGCCGTGCTGCTCTCCAAGCACCAATCGGCCTGGGAAACCCTGTTTTTTCCATCGCACATGCCGCGCGAGGTCTGCTTTGTCTACAAGAAAGAGCTGCACATGGTGCCATTTTTTGGCTGGGGCCTGGCGCTGCTGCGCATGATCCCGATTGACCGGTCCAAGGGCCGTGATGCCTTTGAGCAGGTCATCAAACAAGGCCAGATGCGCATGGACGAAGGCCGCTGGCCCTTGCTCTTTCCCGAAGGCACCCGTGTGCCGCCCGGGAAAACCGCCCGATTCAAAATGGGCGGGGCGCTGCTGGCCTCGCGTACGGGTGCGGCGGTCATCCCCGTCGCGCACAACGCGGGCGAGTGCTGGCGCCGCAATGCCTTTATCAAGCGTCCCGGCCTGATCACCGTCTCGATTGGTCCCACGATAGAATCTCAGGGTCTCACCCCCGAAGAGCTCAACGCCAAAGTACAGGCCTGGATCGAAGGGGAAATGCGCCAACTCAATCCCGAAAGGTATGCCCCCCCACAACGGTCAGCTTGAACTCTTGTTCGCCCAGCCTGCAGCCTCCGTGTCCGCCAACGCCGGCACCGAGCCCCTGCAGGCTTTCGGTGCTGATGCAGCCAACGCTGTCGACACCAATAATCGTCCGGGACCTCGTTCACCGGCCACGGACGTGGTAGACGCCGCGCTGCGCCCCCCCGCAAATAACTCGTCGGGCGTCACCGTTATTTCCACCCCCTGCCCAGAGCCTCTACCGCCGGGCGCGCGCTGGCGCGAAGTCGCCACCGAACAGCAAACCATCGGTTTTGTCCTGCAGCGATCCCGCCGACGCAGCATCGGCTTTGTCGTCACCGACGACGGCCTGCGCGTCACCGCGCCCAACTGGGTCACCCTGGGGCAGATCGACGATGCCGTCCGCGAAAAATCCCGATGGATTTTGGCCAAGCTACGCGACTGGCAGGCCCGTAAGGAGCAACTCGCGTTGTCGCAAACCCGCTGGCAAGCGGGTGGTGATCTCCCCTATTTGGGTAAACGTGTCATTCTCGACCTGAATCCGGAAAACAGGCAGGCCCACTTCTCAGGGGATATGAATGCGCCCAGCGATGGCGATATCCTGTCGTTGCCCTTGCCCGTCCAGGCCGATGCGTCGCGCATTCGCGACACCGCCCAGGCTTGGCTGCAACAGCGTGCCAGCACCCTGTTCGCAACGCGTTTGGCGCATTTCCTGGAAATCAGCGGTCTGAAAATCCGCCGCTGGCGATTGTCTTCGGCCGCCACGCGCTGGGGCTCGTGCACCAGCGACGGCAACATCATGCTGAACTGGCGCCTGATCCATTTCGCGCCCGCCATCATCGATTACGTCATTGCGCACGAGCTCGCACACCTACGCGAAATGAACCACAGCCAGGACTTCTGGGCAGAGGTCGGCCAGATTCTGCCGAACTTCGAAGAAGCAAAACAAGTGCTGCGGCGGCACGATCCGGCCAGTCTGCCACGGTTCTGAGAGGCCTCATGGAGCTCCGCCAACTGCGCTATTTCGTCAAAGTCGCCGAGTTCGGCAGCATGGGGCGCGCTGCCGCCGAGCTGGGGGTGGTCACCTCGGCACTCAGCCAGCAGATCAGCCGCCTCGAAAGCGAGCTGTCCACCCGATTGCTGACACGCACATCCATCGGCGTCGTGCCGACCGACGCCGGCGTCGCCTTTTTGCGTCAAGCGCAATTGGCCATACGCCACGCGGACGGCGCCGCGCGCGCCGCCAAGGACGCGCGCCTGATCGGCGAGGTCAGCGTGGGCTTGCCCGCCACCACCGCGTCTGTCCTGGCCGTCCCCTTTTTGCAGGCCATGCGTGAGCGCTATCCCGACGTGCGCATCCATCTGGTCGAAAGCCTGTCGGGCTACTTGAGCGCCATGCTAAACGCCCGCCAACTCGATCTGGCTGTCGTCTTTCGCACAGAAAGCGCCCGGCGCTGGAGCACGCTCCCCCTGCTGGATGAACGCTTGTTCCTGATCGCCCCGCCCGATCTGCCCGGCCTGCCACCCGAGGGCACCGTACGTCTGCGCGACATTGCCAAGCTGCCGTTGTTGCTGCCCAGTGCCAGCCACGGCCTGCGTCAGCAAGTCGACGCGTCCTGTGCGCGGTTGCGCATAGAGCCCAACCTGGCGGCCGAAATCGACGGTCTGGACGTCCTGATGGATCTGGTGCGCAATGGTTTTGGGGCCACTATCCAGCCGGGCGCAGCGATCGTGCGGCTACGTGGCGAGCCCCTGGCCGTACGCCAGATCACGGATCGCCATCTGCGGCGCAGCAACCTGCTGGCCAGCGTCTCGGATGACGAACTCTCGCCCGCCGCGCTGGCGGCGCGCGTTTTGCTGGCGCAGACAGTCGAAAATCTGGTTCGCGCCGGCATCTGGCCCGGCGCGACTCTTCACAAATCGTGAACAGCCGTTGACGATCATAGGCTGGCATACCCTATGGTGCCGCCCTATAGTTCAGGCCTGACTTTACAGGCCTTTTATCATGATCGATGTACTGGTTATCGGTGGCGGCAATGCCGCCCTGTGCGCAGCGCTCATGGCGCGCGAAGCCGGCGCCAGCGTGCTGCTGCTGGAATCCGCCCCTAAAGAATGGCGTGGCGGCAACTCCCAGCACACCCGCAACCTGCGCTGCATGCACGATGAGCCGCAAGACGTTTTGATTGACGCTTATCCAGAAGAAGAATTCTGGCAAGATCTGTTGAAAGTCACTGGCGGCCTGACGAACGAACACCTGGCCCGTCTCGTCATCCGCGCGTCCTCGACCTGTCGGGACTGGATGCGTAAGCACGGCGTGAATTTTCAACCGCCGCTATCCGGCGCGCTGCACGTCGCGCGCACCAATGCGTTTTTCATGGGGGGCGGCAAAGCGCTGGTCAACGCGTATTACCGCAGCGCCGAAGCGCTCGGCGTGCAGATCCGCTACGACGCCCCCGTTGACTCGCTGGAGCTGGACAATGGCCGCTTCGTCGCCGCCCGCATCGGCGACGAACGCATTACGGCACGCAGCTGTGTGCTGGCCGCGGGTGGCTTCGAGTCCAATCGCGAATGGATGCGCGAAGCCTGGGGCCAGAACGAACGTGGTGAATGGCCCGCCGACAACTTCCTGATTCGCGGCACGCGCTTCAACATGGGCGTGCTGCTGAAGTTCATGATTGACGCGGGCGCGGACAGTATCGGCGACCCCTCGCAATCGCACTGCGTCGCGATCGACGCGCGCGCGCCTCTGTACGACGGTGGCATCTGTACGCGCATTGACTGTGTCTCCCTGGGCGTCGTCGTCAATCGCGACGCCGAGCGCTTCTATGACGAAGGCGAAGACTTCTGGCCCAAACGCTATGCCATCTGGGGCCGGCTCACAGCCATGCAGCCCGGCCAGATTGCCTACTCGATCATTGACAGCAAGGCGATTGGCCGATTCATGCCGCCGGTGTTTCCCGGCGTGCAAGCCGATACCTTGCCCGAGCTGGCGCGCAAACTTGAACTGGACGAAACCCAGTTCATGCGCACGCTCTCGGGCTACAACGCTGCCTGCCGCGTCGGCACCTTCGACCATACCCAACTGGACGACTGCCATACCGAAGGCGTGCAACCGGCCAAGACGCATTGGGCTCGCCCAATCGACACGGCGCCCTTCTACGGTTATGCCGTGCGGCCCGGCATCACTTTTACCTACCTGGGATTGAAGGTGGATGACACCGCCGCAGTCCGATTCAACGACCAACCCAGCGACAACCTTTTCGTCGCCGGCGAAATGATGGCCGGCAACGTGCTGGGCAAGGGCTATACCGCCGGCGTCGGCATGTCGATCGGCACGGCCTTTGGCCGCATTGCCGGCACACGCGCCGCGGCCTCGGCGCTCGCCCAACGGGCAACAGGAGCAAAACGTGAAGCAGCTTGAAGAACTGACCCGTCAGGCGCGCGACGCCGCATCGCCAGCGAGGGCAGCCGCAGCAACAGAGCAATCCATACAATGGCACGCCAAGGGCGCCCGTCCGACGCCAGCCCCGCTGACCGACGATGAAACCGAAGTCGCCCGGGTGATGCAGATTTGTAATGCCTGCCGCTACTGCGAAGGTTTCTGCGCGGTCTTCCCGGCCATGACCCGTCGCCTGGAATTCGGCAAGGCCGACGTCAACTATCTGGCCAACCTGTGCCACAACTGCGGCGCCTGTCTGCACGCCTGTCAATACGCCCCCCCGCATGAGTTCGGCGTCAATGTGCCGAAAGCCTTGGCCAAAGTACGTCTTCAGACCTATACCGACTACGCCTGGCCTGCCGCCCTGGGTCAACTGTACAAGCGCAACGGACTGACGCTGTCATTGGCCAGTGCCGCCGCGCTCGCGCTGTTCCTGGTGCTAACAATCGCCATCACCGGCGGACTCTTGCACGAACCGCTGGCCGGCAACTTCTACGCGATTTTTCCGCACAACACGTTGGCGTTGATGTTCGGCCTAGTATTCGGCTTTGCCGTCTTCGCATTGGGAATGGGCGTGAGGCGCTTCTGGCGTGACGTCTCGCCCGGCACCGCGAGCGGGGCTGCCGTCGCCGAAGCCACCCACGACGCGCTGCGCCTGAAATACCTGGATGGTGGCCACGGGAAAGGCTGCAACGATGCTGATGATGCATTCACCCTGGCACGACGTCGTTTCCATCACCTGACCTTTTATGGGTTCATGCTGTGCTTCGCCGCCACCAGCGTCGCCACGCTATACCACTATGCATTCGGCTGGGAAGCCCCCTACCCCTATTTCAGCCTGCCCGTCATATTGGGAACCGTCGGCGGTATCGGGCTGCTGATCGGCCCCGCGGGCTTGTTGTGGCTGAATATCAAGCGCCATCCGCTCCAGGGCGATGCCGCACAACGCCCCATGGACCGCGGGTTTATCGTCCTGCTGTTCCTGATCAGCCTGACAGGGCTGCTGCTGCTGGCGTTACGCGATACATCCGCCATGGGCTTGCTGCTGGCGATCCACCTGGGCGTGGTCATGGCCCTGTTCCTTACCCTGCCGTACGGAAAATTCGCACACGGTATCTATCGCTGTGCGGCCCTGCTGAAATCGTCTATCGAAAAAAGACAACCCGATGGATTGAAGCTGGGATCTGATTAATCGCACCGTTCACGGAGGAGGCGCTCCTTGAAAAAAGGCGGCGCAAATTGGACCAAGACCATCGACGCCGCTGGCGCGATCGCGAACTGACCGGCAAGGAGCGCATGGGTTTGCTACGATATCAGTCTGGCTACTCGCCTGACTTCATCTAGCATAAGGAATTCCCCATGCGTCTCCTGCACACCATGCTGCGCGTCGGCAACCTGGACAAATCCATCGATTTCTACACCCATGTCCTGGGTATGCGGGTGCTGCGCCGTAAAGATTACCCCGAAGGCAAATTCACCCTGGCATTCGTTGGCTACCAAGACGAAAGCGAAGGCGCCGTCATCGAGTTGACCCACAACTGGGACACCGACCACTATGACCTGGGCAACGGCTATGGCCACATCGCGCTGGAGGTCGACAACGCCTACGAGGCCTGTGAAAAGGTCAAACAAAAAGGCGGCAAGGTCACTCGCGAGGCCGGCCCCATGAAACACGGCACCACGGTCATCGCCTTTGTCGAAGATCCCGACGGCTACAAAATCGAGTTCATTCAAGACAAAAATCGCGTCGACTGAATTTCGACAGCGGCGGGGGCGCCGTTATTCACGTCCTGGCCGCCGACGTAATGAATCTCCTCTGTCCTTTGGGCCGGAGGATCGGCGCCACTACCCTCAAACGGCGCCTCGCGTGTTGACATACAGGCTGTACAGGCCTTTGCCTGCCGCCATAAACAAGCGATTCCCCTTCTCTCCGCCAAAGCACACATTCGCGCAGCGCTCCGGCAAGTGAATATGGCCTATCGGTGTGGCGTCAGAAGCGAACACGCGCACACCGTCCAACGCCTCCGTCCCCATTCCCCAGCCGCACCACAGATTTCCATCGACGTCACAGCGCAAACCATCGGCCGTGCCGGGACCGCAGTCAATGAAATCACGCCCGTCTGACAACGTTGCGCCCGACACCCGGTACACTCGAATCGTGCGATTGGGCCTTGCCCGCGACGCCACGACATATAGCAGACTTTCATCAGGGCTAAAGCACAAACCATTCGGTCCCGAAATATCGTCAGCCACTACCGTGATATGGCCCTCAGGATCGATACGATATACACGCTCCGGAAGCTCTTGCTTCGCGCAGTAACCCTCATAATCGCTACTCAAGCCAAAGGGGGGATCCGTAAACCAAATGGATCCATCTGACTTCACCACCACGTCATTTGGCGAATTCAGACGCTTGCCTTCGTAGCGGTCGGCAAGCACCTCGATCGTTCCGTCATAGGCAGTACGCGTCACACGGCGAGTGGCGTGCTCGCAGGTAATCAACCGCCCCTGACGGTCACGCGTATTCCCGTTCGCATTGCCGCAAGGTTCCCGAAATACGGTAACGCATCCCGACGTATCGTCATAACGAAGCATGCGATTATTCGGAATGTCGCTGTACAGCAAATACCGACCATCGCCAAACCACACCGGGCCTTCCGCCCAGCGTGAACCCGATGCCAACATTTCCACCGCGGCATGAAACAATCGATATCGATCAAAACGGGCATCCAGTGACTGCACGCGCGGATCAGGATAGCGGGAACTGACGCGCCACAACGAATCTGGCGCGAGGGCGTTGCGTATTGAGTTCATGGTTTTGTCTCAAGCATGCTGGCCAAAATAGGCCTCTTCCAGACGGCCTTGCAGATTAGATTCGTTCGTGTCCGCCTGCAACACAATCTCCCCGTGGGCCATGGCGTAAACGCGATCCGCCAACGCGAGAGATTTTTCCACGAGCTGCTCGACCAGCAGCACCGATGTCCCCTCGTCTCGTAACCGGGCTGCCACCTCGAACACCCGGTCAACCAACACGGGCGACAAGCCCGCTGACGGTTCATCCAGAATCAATAGCCGAGGCCGCTTTACCAGGCCTTGCGCCACCACCAGCATCTGTTGCTGGCCACCACTGAGTGCGCCGGCTCGGTCATGGCGCTTTTGCGCTATCTCCGGGAAAAAAGCCAGTGCATCCTGGATCCGTTGCTGTCGCTCAGCACGAGCAATGTCGTATCCAGCCAGCGCCAGATTGTCCTGTACAGACAGTTGAGTGAACACATGATGGCCCTCGATCACATGCACCAACCCCAATTTGGCGGCATCTCGCGGCGAAGCGCGATGAAGACTTTTGCCGTCAAACCGCACATCGCCCGACATCCAAGGCAACAAGCCCGAAATAGCGCGCATCAACGTGCTTTTCCCTGCCCCATTCGGACCCAGCAAAGCGACGATTTCTCCAGGCCTCATGGCCATATCCACATCATGCAATATCTGGATTTTTCCGTAACCGGCATTCAGCCGTTGCACTTGCAGTAAATCTTCATGCGCCGAGGTATGCACTCACCACCTCCTTGTGCGATCGAATTTCTTGTGGTGTACCACTGGCCAACACGGTTCCCAGATTCAATACTGTCACATGATCACAGATATCAAAAATCAGATCCGCATGATGCTCAACCAGCAACACGGCCGTTCCACAATGGCTGATTTCTTTAATGATTGCCCCGAGCCGCTTGATCTCGTCTCCCGTCAAACCTGCCGCCGGCTCATCCAACAACAAGTAGCGGGGCTGCAGCATCAGGGCACGGGCAATCTCTACAAAACGCAATTCACTGTGCTGCAGGCGGTCCGCGCGGACATGCGCCATATGGGACAAGCCGACTGCCCGCAGCGCCAGCTCCGCCATCGTGCGCAATCTACGTTCGTCCTTGCGATGCCTGCCGGACAGAAACATGGCCTCCAGGAACGTGCCATTTGCACGGGTGTAACCGCCCGCCATGACGTTCTTTAGCACCGACGTATCACCCACCATGCGTGGTGTCTGAAACGTACGCGCAAACGCCCGTTTGGCACGCTGCAACGGTTTGCCGACTGGCAACTCTGTGCCGTCTTCCATCAGGCTACCCGCTTGTGGGCGGTAGTACCCGGAGATCACATTCAACATGGTCGTTTTTCCACTGCCGTTGGGTCCAATCAATCCATGTACCTGCCCGGCCTTGATCTGCAAATCAACACCATTAATCGCTTTCACGCCACCAAACGACAGATGCAGATCTTTCAAGGAGATGCCCCCGCCTTGTGGCACCTCGGCCAAAATCTGATGCACCGCATCCAACTCTGGCCGGATACGACGATCGGCCGGCAACGGACTACGCCCGCCAAAATCCAGCAGTGACGCAATACCACCCGGGATTGCCAGCACAATCACCAGCAGCAACAGCGCATACAGGAAATTGGACCACGCCGCTAATGGCGCCGCAATCTCTGGCAGAACGGTCAAGATCAAGGTCCCCAACAATGGGCCCAAAATAGAACTGCGCCCGCCTATCAAAATGGAGATAAAAAATAGTACCGACAGCTCGAACGTAAACGCTTCTGGCGTAATGTAAGTTTGCAGCGAACTAAACAAACCTCCCGCCACACCTGCCAGTGCGCCGGCCAGCACGAACACCATCGCCAGCAACTTGGGTTTGGATATGCCGTAAGCCTCAGCCGCGACTTCCGCATCGCGAATTGCAATCAAGCCCCGGCCAAAACGACTGTGAGCAACATTTGCCGTCAATATCGTGGCTACCGTGGCGACCCCAATGCACAAGTAATAAAGGCCAGTGTCAGAGTTGAACGGCGCGGGCATCATCGGCCCGGGAACCCCTATTCCACCGCCCGTGACAGACTCCCAAGCCAAAGCAATCTGCGTAACGATAGTGGCAAACCCCAGCGTGGCCATCGCAAAATAAAATGTGCGCAGCCGCAACGCCGGCAAGCCTACGACCAAACCAAAAAAACCCCCGATAGCGCCCGCGGCGATCAGCGCAGAGAAGGGCCCCCACGGTTCAGAGACATTACCTTCGACGAGCACACTAGTGGTATACGCGCCTATCGTCAGCAAGGCAACATAGCCGATCGCCAATTGGCCTGCGTACCCCACGATCAAATTCAGGCCGGACACCAGTACCCAATAAACCGCGGCGCGCGTCGCAATGACCGTCCAATACGTATCACCAAGAGTCGGCAATGCGAGCGCCGCCACCAACAACAAGGCAAAGGGAAGAACTCGAACCCAGAAGGACGAACTCGCAGGCGAGCGTAACGCCATGGCAGCGGATATATTTGCTTGAGCAGTCATCAAACCCTCCGAGCGGTATTGGAGCCAAAAATACCCTGCGGCACTAACATCAACACCACAATGAACAGCACGAATACCGCTATCGATGCGAACACGCCGCCCACGGTAAAGTTCGCGGTCTGCTGGAATAGGCCCAGGGCCAATCCCCCCACCAAGGCGCCACGATTATTTCCCAGCCCCCCCAATGCCACAGGCACGAACCCGTAGAAATTCAATAACGGTCCATTAGCAAAAAACGCCAGCAGCAATTGCCCCGACGCGAAACCGGCCACGCCGCCAATCACGCCTGCCAGCGCATAGCTAATGACACGTAGCCGCCGTTCAGGCAGTCCGATAGATCGCGCCGCAAAGTTATTCTCCGCCACGGCCAGAAATGCCAAGCCGACCAGTGTGCGCCGATACAAATACTCCAATGCGAGCACTACCACCACGCATGCAACAACCGGCAACCAAAATCGCTGGTCCAGGGGGCCCGAGCCCCAGGCAAGCAACTTTGGAAACGGTTGAGGCTCTGTTCCCCACTTAATCGCAGTTACCTGCTGGATCATCAACGCCAACGCCAACGTAGACAACACGTATAAGTGCTGGTCCAGGCTTTTCAATACAGGCCTGACGGCGACAAACTCGGTAATCACTCCGACCAAGGCACACACTGCCAGAGTGAGTACAAATGCCACCGGTCCGGGCAAGCCCAGACGCAGCATGAACAAGGAGCCAAAAACACCACCCAGCATTCCCAATTGCCCTGCGGTGAAACTCATCACTCGGGAAGTAGAATACATCGTGTTGTACGTGATACCGATCAGCGCGTAAACCGCGCCAACGGCCAGGCCAGAGCTGATGATAGAAGCCAGCATGATTGCTCCTCCCTATCGTTATTGGTATCCCGGCGCCAGTGCAAACGTGCCGTCACGCGCAGATTTGGCCTCGGACATGACGACTTCCTGTGTGGGATAGCCATCATGCTGCGTGGACGAGTACGTATAGTTTCCGAAATATCCGGGGTAAGCCTTCAGGCTGTTCCAATATTCGATAATGTCCTTGGCTTGCGACGACCCGGTTGTCTCTACCGCTTTGGCCACCAACGCAATAGCGTCATAGCCCGCTGACACCCACCAATACAAGGTGTCCTCCAGCGTGACCTTGCCTTTGACCATGTCCACGAACTCTTGCGAATGGGTGGGTAGCTTTCCATCGGCATCGTAACTGGCGCTCTTATAGCCAATCGCATAGACCTTGTCCCAGTTTTCCGGCTTTTCGATCAACGTGCGCAGCTCTCCCGATGCCATTGAGGGATGGCCGACAAATGCCACATCCCAACCCATATTCGCGCGGGTATTGAATAATCGCGCCTCCATACCCGTGGATACACTCCAAACCACAATCACTTCGGCCCCTGCGTCACGAGCGCGCGTCATATCGGGCGACATGTCGGTTTGTGTCGCGTCGATATTTGTCGAATACACGACTTCCGCCCCGTCCTTCTTGAAATTCGCCACGCACGCCTTGGTTGCGCTAACGCCATAACCTGTGGTGTCGCCAATCACTGCGATTTTTGAGAATTTTTGTACCTTCAGGCAATAATCCCGGCAAGCATCGTCCCATTGCGAATTTGACGGCGCGAGTCGAAAGGCATTGGGGTACTTATCCGTATTAATCAGACGATCAATAACGCAAGGATGAATATTCGGCATTTTGGCTCGCGCCATAATAGGCGTAACGGCCAGCGATTCTCCCGAGTTCGTCGGCCCCCAAATCGCGTGTACCTTCTGCGAATTGATCATCTCCTGCACGGCGTTCACGGCTTTCGTTGGATCACCCTGGGTATCGCGTGTGACGATCACGAGTTTGCGCCCTTTTACCCCGCCCGCGGCATTAATCGCCTGGGCGGCAAACTCCACGCCACGGTTGAAACCCACACCAGGTGCCGAACTCGGCCCTGTCAGGGCCGCTAGCCAGCCTATTTTGATGTCTTCCGTCGCGGCCAGGGACAATGCTGGCATCCCTAATGCGGAGGCGCCCAATGCACCTGCGGCACCCAATACAAAATCACGGCGAGAAACTGACATTTTTGTCTCCTAGATATTGTGATCCGAGGACGGTGCGGGTATCCCTGTCTACCCTCCTCGGCCGACACTACTGGGTTTTTTCTTCTAGATGGGCAATCCGATCTAGATCAAAGGTAAACCCCCATCCCGGGCGTTCCGGCACGATCGCGAACCCCGCGTCAAACTCCAATCGTTCCTGATAAAGGTCAGAGAACCACGGCATGTATTCCAGGAATAGCGCATTGCTCAGCGCCCCCAATACCTGAATGCTCATTTCGGGAAACAAATGACTTGAAACCGGGATATCGTAGGCTGCGGCCATCTGGCTAACACGCATAAACTCCGACACCCCGCCCGATCGCTGCAAATCCGGCATCAATACATCAGCACTACGAAGCTCGATCATGCGACGAAATCCATATCGCGCGTATTCCGTCTCGCCACTGGCGATGGGGGTATCCAGTGCCGCCGATACACGGGCCAGCCCTTCAAGATCCCAGGCGGGCAAGGGCTCCTCGAACCACGCTAACTGATACTCTTCGAGCATCCGCCCCAGTCGTATCGCCTGCGTCTCGGTCAATCCCTGATTCGCGTCCGCCATGAGCTTCACATGCGGACCGATAGCCTCGCGCACCGCGCGTACTCGCTGCACGTCCACGGCAGGATCTGGAGACCCTAACCGCATCTTCACCGCGTTAAACCCCTGCTGCACCATTTCCTGTGCATCATGCGCGAGTTGATCGACACTGCGATGTAACCACAAACCGCCGCTGTGATAGACGGGGACTCGATCCTGTGCCCCACCCAGCATCCGATATAAAGGCAGGCCCGCCGACTTGGCGGCCGCGTCCCATAATGCGCCATCGATGGCAGATATGCCCATCACCGGGATACCTTTCTGCCCGAAGAAATTCATGTCCTTCCAGGCCCGCGCCCAAAACCCGGCGATGTGGCCCGCATCCTGGCCAACAACCAGATCGGCCAGTTCGTCGACCATGCTGTGCAGTACGCGTGTACGTCGATTATTCAGCGTAAACACCAAATTCTCGCCCACCACGCCATCACTCGTATGCAGCCTGATGAGCACGACGCCGCAGCTTGAAATCGGTCCCAGCGCGCTAATGATCGGATCTTTCAGTGCCACGACGATTGGGCGCGTTTCCAGTTTGACGACCTTCATGCGTAAGCCTCCGCCGTCGTAATGCGATGCACGGATCCGATGCGATAACGTGTCATGATTTCCTCGTTCGGGTCACACCCCAGCCCCGGCCCCTGTGGAACGCTCAGCATGCCGTTAACTGCGTGAACATAAGGGGCAAAGGGATTCGCCTCCATATCCATCCATAGCACTTCGATCAAGGGCGACTGAGGCAGGGCCGCGCCAATATGTAGCGTCGCAATGAAACCCGGCCCGAAGTAGGGAGAGTGAGGAATCACACGAACCCCATGCGCGGCACATAAAGCCGCGATGCGCATCACCTCGCCAATGCCGCCGATTTTCGTCACGCTGGGTTGGGCGATGTCAATCGCACCTGCCTCTAACAACGTACGAAAGCCCTGCAGGCCCGCCACATTTTCGCCCGCTGCAATGGGGATCCCGCATTCACGTACTCGAGCAAGACCACGGGCGTCCTCCGGCGGCCATACAGGCTCTTCAAGCCAATACATTCCGTCATCGCGCATACTGCGCGCTTTATCCAAAGCGTCGGGCACATCCCACGGACAATTGACATCCAGCATGATCTGAACGTCCATGCCCGCGACGGCCGACTGAGCATGCAGCAGGGCTTCACGAGTGGTTTCATGCAGTTTGACATAACGAAACCCTGCGTCGGCCGCTGCACGCGTATTACGGGCAGCGATCGTCGCATCACCATAAGCCAGCAGGCTGGAGTAGCTCTCCAATGTGGTACGGCTGCTGTTACCCAATAACTGATATATCGGTAAACCGGCACGCTTGCCCAGCAAATCCCACAGGGCAATTTCGATTCCCGACCATGCATAGACAAAGCTGCTATTGCGACCCAGTAAATGCGTGGAATGCAGTACTTCTCGTGTCAACGCCGAAATGTCTCCGGCATTTTTTCCGATCACCAGCGGCGCCACGATAGTGTCCAGCGCGGCGCGTGTCGCCGGGATCGCAGCATGGCCGAACGCCTCCCCCCACCCCACCAGGCCGTCGTCGGTTTCGACGCGAACAAGCAAGATTTCCAGCTTGTCCCATAACTTCCCCGCGAAACGACAATGAGGACCTCCCATGTCGAACGGCACGGAAACCACCGAAGACTCGACTGCCACAATTTTCATGCGTTTGCTCCTTATGTCATCTTGCAGTGGATCCAGTGCTGAGCGTTGTTTCTATCGTTGTCGTCAACACCTGTCCCAGGCAACGACTGTAAAAGCCGTCGGGCGCAAAAACAATGGAAGTGGACTAATTCAAAGATAAGCTAGACTTATGTTCAATCAACGCTGCACTGATGTACCAAATCAGTATCCGCAAAGCGAAAGCACTGTACGAAACCTGCGGAAATAGAACAAAGTCCACCAAAGGGGACACCATGCATTTGACCGTACGCCAAATGGAGGTCATACGTGCCGTGCATCGTTACGGCAGTGTGGGCGAAGCCGCTTCCGCGCTGGGCATCTCTCAGCCGGCCATCAGTTTGATGCTGCGCGAATGCGCATTGCACGCGGGTTTTCCCTTCTTCGTGCGCAAACGGGGACGTCTGCACGCCACGCGCGAAACGCTGGAAATCATGAGCGAATTGAATCGCGCGTTCGACAGTATTGCTCGAGTCAATCGCCGGGTAGAGGACATGCGCGAGTTGACCGAAGGGTCGGTGCAGATTTCTACCGTGCCGACCGTTGCAGAGAATCTATTGGCGCCTACCAGCTTCAGGTTTCGCCAAGAGTGGCCACAGATTCAGGTGTCAGTCATTGCTACCGACAATGTCAGCGTATCTGACTGCGTTTTTCAGGAACGGGTGGATTTTGGCATTGTGCTCTCGCCCTTAAGCCAGGACGGACGCATGATCGAAGGCCGCCTGACTGACCTATGCGAAGCAGAGCTCGTCTGCGTCGTTCCCGAAAATTGCCCACTGGCAAAGCTATCGGTCGTCACGCCTCATGATCTGGAACCCTATCCGCTGATATCCTTCGACAAGAACCTGCCGCTAGGGGCATTGATCGAAGAAAGCTATCGAATCGCCGGTGTCAAACGCAAAATTGCGTTGGGGGTCACCCTGACTGCAGTCGCCTACTCGCTGGCTCGATCCGGCGCTGGGGTCGCCATCATCGATCCGTTTTATCTACTGACAGGTCGCAACCAGGGGGTGGTCACTATCCGGTTTGAGCCACGCATGTCGGTCAAAGCGCAATTGCTATTACCTAACAACACCCCTTTATCCCGGCATGCACAATTGTTTGTCGCTGCGCTGAAGAAAACGGCGATTTCGCTTAAGGATTCTTTGCCGCGCGGCTCGAATGTTATCGCCCACTGAAGGTAGACTCGAAAAAGAAGCGCCGGGCATCGACCACAATGCCTGGCGCTTCTTGCTTCAGACGTGCTTAATCCAGCGCGCGATTCCTGGACTCGACATCGACCAGCTTGATCGCCACGGCGCCGGCAACCAGCATCCCCGAGAGCACGAACAATGACGCGGTGAACTGCGTTGCCATGATCGGCGCAATCAGCGCGGGCGCAAACAGCCCGCCAAGACGGGCAACGGCACCTGCCAACCCCATCCCGCTGGCGCGCAAATTCGTGGGATACACCTCAGGCGTAAAGGCGTACAACGCGCCCCAAGTACCCAGCAGAGCGAAGCTCATCAGCAACGTCGAGCCCACAATCAGGGGAACCGAGGTCCCCAGGCTATATAGCAGGCAACCCACGGCGCTGAGCAACAAGAAGCCGATCAGCGTGGGTTTGCGGCCGTAGCGCTCCACGGCATAAGCCGACAGGGCGAATCCGGGCAATTGAGCCAGGGCCAGCACGATCAGGAACTCCTGACCTCGCATGAAGCCCAGGCCCTGCCCGGACAGCTTCACCGGCAGATAGACAAAGACCCCGTAGTACGCGATCGAGATCAGCATCCATGCGGCAAGCAGCGCAATACTGCGTCGTGCCAGACCCGAGCCAAACAGGGCCAACACCGACTTGCGCTCCATGACTTGAGGCTCGATCGCGGCGAGCTGAACATTGTTGCCGTTCGTCTTGGCCACCCGCTCCAGGACCTGCCGCGCCTGGTCCGATTTGCCGCTCTTGTTGAGATACAGCGGCGATTCAGGCACATAGAAGCGCAACACCACACCGATGATCGCCGGAATCCCGGTGACGAAGAAGATAATTCGCCATGCATCGTCACCGTACGCGCTGGCATACAACGCCAGGATGGCCAGCAAGATCGTGCCTACTGCCCAGAATGATTCCAGCCACACGAGCCAACGGCCACGACGCTGCGGCGGCAGGAACTCGGCCATCATCGTGTAATCCACGGGCAGCGTACCGCCCACACCGACACCGGCCAGGAACCGCAAAATCAGCAGCCATGTCATATCAGGCGAGAAGGCCGATGCAACCCCTGCCAGCGCATCCAGGATCACGGCCATCATCAAGACGGGGCGCCGGCCAATGCGATCAGCTAAACGGCCGAAAGCAAAAGCGCCAATCATCATGCCGATAAAAAACAGAGTGCCTGTTTGCAAGGCTTGAGGGATGGTGATGCCAAAGGTCTTTGCGATCGACGGTGCACTGAATCCGATCGACAACACTTGCATGGCGTCGGCCATCCAGACGAGCCCGAATATCACGAAGAGCCTGTACTGGAATTTCCCGACGCCGACTGTATTCAACCCTTGTTCAATCGTTATTGTTGATGCTGCCATGGCTACTCCTACGAGGTTTGCCGTTGCTTTTTATGCGCTTTCGCGCAACTAAAAATCAATCGCGTGCGTCGACGAATCGCCGATTCATTGGGATTGACTCCGTATCCGACCGATCACCGCCATACTATCGGCCCATTCAGACTCTTGTGGCGCAAAGCGCGCCCGCAGATAACCCACTAAATTCTGCACCTGCTGATCGTCCAGGCTATCCTTGAATCCTGGCATATAACCCAGATCATCGTTGGCCGGAGTCTGAATGCCATGCAGGATGACTTGCACTAAATTGTCTGGCGTCGCAGCGTGCAAATTCGTATTCGTCGCCAATAAAGGTTTTACGCCAAATAAGGTCGGACCGGCCGCCGCTTCGTGACAAACCGCACAGGCATTCTGATAAATGCGCTCGCCCTGGGCATGCCCTTCGAACAGACGTTGCGTCGAGGATACGGCTGGCGTCAACGCCGCAAGGCTTAACGCCGACGCTGGCGTTGATTCAGACGTTAATTTGGGCGTTGATTCAGGCGTTCTCGCAGGCGTCAGATCAGACGTCAATGCGTTGATGGCAGGCGCAGGGGCATTCCCCTCCCCCGATGAGGTGCGCGCGACCGGACTACCAGGCAGGTTCAACAGATACGTACCGATGGCGCGCACGTCACTCTCGGGCAGCTCGGCCAATCCGTGAATAACAGGCGCCATCGGCCCCGCCGCTACGCCGTGATTGGCCGAGTAGCCGGTACGCAGGTACTGGAACAATTCGTCAGACGTCCAGGGGACTTTGCCGGTCGCCAATTGATCGAGGGCCGGGGCCGCCCAGCCTTCGGCCTCGCCGCCCGCCAAATAATTCTGGACACCGGTCTTCTCTGCCCCCAGCGCGTTGCGTGGCGAATGGCACGCCGCGCAGTGTCCCACCCCTTGCACCAGATAAGCGCCACGATTCCACGCCAGCGTTTGTGTGGGGTCGGGTTCGTATACGCGATTGTCGTGAAACAGCAGGTTCCAGCCCGCCATGGCGGGCCGCACGTTATACGGAAATGCCAACGCCGTCTTGGGCGGCTCGCTGCGTACGGGCGGCTGTACCATCATATAGGCATACAACGCCTGCATATCCGCATCCGTGATCTTGGCAAAAGCGGTATAGGGAAATGCGGGATAGAGTTGACGGCCGTCGCGATGCACACCCTCGCGCATGGCGCGCTCAAAGGCGCGGTACGACCACTGACCGATCCCGGTCTCGTTGTCGGGGGTGATGTTGGTCGTGTAGATCGTGCCAAAAGGCGTGTCCAACCCCAATCCACCCGCGTTCTCCTTGCCGCCCGGCGCGGTATGGCACACCACGCAGTCCCCCGCGGCGGCGACCAGACGCCCTCGCTCGATGGCCGCAGCAGAATACAGCGACACATCCGGTCCGGTGGTCGGCGCGATGGCCGGTTTAACGGGCCAAGCCATCGTCATCAACCCGGCCACGGTGCTTGCGCCCGCCGCCAACCACAGGCCGCCGCGTCGCCACCAACGGCGAGCGGGCGACGACGGTGCGCCCGGCGCCGCCAACGCGTCGCGCAGGTGCTCGGTGTTGAAAGGCACCTGGCGCAGACGCACGCCCGTTGCATCAAAAATGGCATTCGCAATGGCCGCGGCGGCCGGCAGGGTGACGACGCCGTCCAGCGCCAATTGCCCCTGTTCGACCCGCCTGGTCAACCCCGTGTTCTGATCGGCACCCTGCACAGGCATCAGATCATGCGATGCCGCCTGGCTGCCCGACGATGACGTCCTCTGCGCAGCCGTCGCACCCCAGTCATCGAACTGTGAGGGCGCTGCCAGCAATCGACGGGCGGCGTCCAGTAGCTGAGGATGTTGATCATGAATAGCGGCCTGCCGCGCCTGTTGCAAGGACTGACTGTCGTGCCCCACCACCAGGCGCGTCACGTCCACAGTGCCCGTTGCCGGCATGACTTCGACCTCGACGACCCAGGCACTCCAAGTATCGGTCGTACTGCCATCCGCGTGCTCGTCGCGCACATGCGCGGCCGCATAACCTCGACCGCGCAGCCCCGTCTCGGCGCCATGGTCTCGCCGGGCCACGGCTCGTTGTGCTTGCTCTTGCGGTGGCAATGCCTGCCAACTCGCCTGTTCGACCATTCTTTCTGTTAACGCACGCCCCGGCCCGGCCGGCAATTGCGCCAGTCGGTGCGCCAACGGATCGATGCCCAGGCGAGCGGCTTGTTCGTCCAGCAGACTCTCCTGCGCAAACACGTGCATCGCCTCGAATTCGGCGATGCACGCCTGCGTCAGCGGCGACGCGGCATCCGCAGCAACCTGTCGAATTGGGTTGATACCCTGCACCCGGGGTGCCGCGACGGGATCTGCCTGCGTGGGCTGGCTGAGCAGTCGCGCCCTACTGGGCCGTAATCCCCATGGCTGGCTCGACAGCAACCGCGGGGGTGCTGTCGCATCGCCCTCGATCTCGTACGCCACAGGCGCGTCAGGACTCAGGACAATATCGCCAGGCACCGGGTCCCGCTGAATGGCGACGTGCACAGGCTGTGCTGCCGCACGCGAGAGCAGTACCGCGTCCGCAACGGCATCCAATACGTCCAGGATATGGAGGTCCAGCGATCGGCCCGGATCGATATCCACGAGTGTGATTCGATGTCCGGGCAGCGACAGCAAACGTCCGAGGTCTTCTTGCAAAACCGACCGGTACGATGCGGGACAAGGTGCCCAAACTGTCGCATGACTGCTTGTGCACCAGACAGTCACGCCGAGCCCTTCAGTCACCGAATGCTCGGCCACGTGCCAAACATAAGGTGCTGCCTCAGTCGGTGCAGTGTCATCCGATGCGGCCCCATCCAGCGCCGTCTCGACGGCAGACGCATCTTCTGCGGCCGCAGCATACTGTGCCGACGACGGCGGCGACTGCCAACACGCGCCCAGCCCGTCCAGCGCCTGTCGTGCCAGGATGGCCGATACCGCCACCACCCCGACAAAATGCACTTGAGTCACCACCTGAACGACGCCAGGCAACGCCTGCGCACGCGCCATATCGACTGTTTGCAGACGCGCACCACCATAGCGCCGTCCGTCCCAAAGCATGCAGGGCGGGCGCAACACGGCGCCATGCAATACGCCGCCAGGAATGGTCGGCGGCTGGGCGAACCGCTGCGAGGCGAGAACATCAGGCAATGCGGGGCCGCTCACGGCTCCCCACCTTCAGTCGGGCTTTGCGCGGTCGCGGCCGCACGCAATGCCACCGCCTGGTGTGCCGCCTGCAGGATTTCGAGGTGCGTGCCACAACGGCACAAGTTGTGACTCAACTCTTCTCGCAGCGTGGCCTCAGACGGATACGGCTGACGTCGCAACAGTGCCTCGACAGTCATAATCATTCCGTTGAGACAGTATCCACATTGCGCCGCCTGACAGTCGATGAATGCCTGTTGAGTGGGGCCTGGGCAATGAATATCGCCAAGACCTTCGAGGGTCGTGATCTCGCGACCCACAGCGCCACGCGCCGGGATCACGCAAGACCGCGCAGCGACTCCATCAATCAGCACGGTGCACGCCCCGCACTCACCCAACCCGCAACCATACTTGGGGCCGTTCAAGGCGAGATCATTGCGCAGCACGAGCAGCAACGGCGTCCCCGGGTCCGCGTGTAGCTCTCGCTCGCATCCGTTAACGGACAAACGAAAGACAGACGAACTGACGGGATGAGGCGTCGTGGAAACGCTGCTGTGCATGAGGGTCGCCGCTCAGTGAGTGCCAATGGCCTTACGTTTTTTGCGCTGTGGGCAACGGATCAACCAGCGGCACATTGAATACGTCATAGCCAAAGCACCAGGAAGGATCTTCGTTGGTGCGCAACCACGTATTATCGTGCGAAATACGCTGAACCTTGCTCGCGCGCTCTGCGCGGTTGGCCTCATACAAATCAAAGGCCAACTGATAATTGCTCGCACCCACCTCCTTGAAACAGCGCGTCAACATCGCGGCGTCTTCGATGGCCATGGCCGCCCCCTGCGCCATGTGCGGTTTCATGGGGTGACACGCATCACCCAACAACACCAGACGGCCGCGGCTCCAGAGCGGCAGTGGATCACGCTCCAGCAAGGACCACTTGGTGACCTCGACGGTGGAATCGATCAACGCTTGTACCGTGGGATGCCAACCGTCGAATGCCTCTCGCATTTCTTCCTTGCTGCTCGGCAGCCATCGGTCTTCGAGATTCCATTGCTCGACGGGCACGCCGGTCACGTAATACAGTTCATCCTGCTTGCTGGTCACGAAATACGTCATCATGTGACGATCGTCGCTCCACCACTTCACGCAGGGATCGAAGGGCAACATACCGGCCTTGACGTCGGGTGTCGGAAACACGGCGCGATGCGCCAGATAACCCGCGTATTTCGGCGGCTCGACACCCAGCAGTTCTTCGCGGATGCGCGAATTGACACCGTCGGCGCCAATCACCAGATCGGCTTCCTCGACGGTGCCATCGGCAAAATGCATGCGCACCACGTGGCCCAGGTCTTCGACCTGCGTGAGATGCTTGTCAAAGGTCAGTATGCCGTCGGGCAACGCATCGATCAGCAGCGCATGGAAGTCACCCCGATGCACTGTCAGGTAGCTGGCGCCGTATTCCTTGACGGCGTAGTCACCCAGGGGAATCTGTGCCAGCACATCGCCCGTTTGCCAATGACGGCTGTGCCAGTACTCCGGATGCGAACCTTGTTCGTTAAGTGCATCCTCGACGCCAATGCGACGCAGGATCTTCATGACGTTGGGGCCGACGTGGATCCCTGCCCCCAGGCGCGAAAAAACGGGAGACTGGTCATAGACACGAACATTGAACCCTTCTTTAGCGAGCAGCGAGGCCGCGGCCGCTCCTCCAAGACCGGCACCGATCACGGCAATTCGAGGTTGTGCGGACATACAGAAAACTCTCCTGGCAATCAAAATTTCTCGCTACCAATCGCAAGATCGGCAGGTCGTTCCGAGTCGTGAATTTAAAGCGTATACGCTTCTTTTTTTAAAATTTACAGACAAGAAAGACTACTGACAAGGAAATAAAACCGAATCTATCTAGGTATTTTCCCTAGATTTTTCTCATTTTTCACCTATGAATATCGAGCATTGCGGGGCGCGTTTTATTTCTATATATTGAGTGTCTACGCTGTATTTTTTCAAAACATTCTGCGAGAAAAAGCCTCATGCCATCGACCTATCTCTACGGCGCGCATGTCCACGCTAACGGTATCCGCCAACACTATCTGCGCTATGGCGGCAACGACGGCGCACGCGCGCAACGCCCTGCCATCGTGCTCATTCCCGGTATCACCAGCCCGGCGGTGACCTGGGGCTTTGTCGCCGAACGACTCGGCATCCATTTCGATACCTATGTGCTCGACGTTCGTGGCCGCGGTTTGTCCGAATCGGGCCCCGGTCTGGATTACGGTCTTGATGCCCAGGCTGCCGACGTCACCGCCTTTGCGGAGGCGCTAGGACTGCAGCGCTACGCACTGATCGGCCACTCGATGGGTGCACGCATCGCGGTCCGCGCCGCGCGCTCTCAGCCCGCGGGGCTCGTGCGAGTGGTTGCCGTGGATCCCCCCGTCTCCGGGCCCGGCCGCCGCGCCTATCCCGCCAAACTGCCGTGGTACGTCGACTCCATCCGCCAGGCCACGCAGGGTATGGACGCCGAGGCCATGCGCGCGTTTTGCCCCACCTGGACCGATGATCAATTGCGGCTGCGCGCCCAATGGCTGCACACCTGCTACGAACCTGCCATCGTGCAGAGCTTCGAGGATTTTGGCCGCGATGATATCCATGCCGACTTGCCTCAAATCAAGATCCCGCTGCTGCTGATAACGGCCGAGCGCGGCGATGTCGTCAACGATGGCGATGTCGCCGAATGGCAAACCCTCGCACCGCAAACGCAATCTGTGCGCGTGCCCGGCGCGGGGCACATGATTCCCTGGGACAACGAGGACGGCTTCTACGCCGCCTTTGGCGATTTTCTGGGGCACCCCCTGACCTGACGCCCACCGGGTGCCACGCCGGCACCTTGGTCTCTTGTCCCTCTAGCCAACCGGAGTTCGCCATGTCCGTGAGCGATATTGATCTGATTCAAGCCTGGAAACAGGTCCTCACCCTGTCCAGGCTCGAAGCCGGCCAGACAGTCACCGTACTGACCGGCGCCGACACCCATCCGCAAACCTTGCGCTGCGCGATCGCCGCGGCCAGCGACCTCGGTGCGCGGGTCAATCGCCTGGACCTGCCGCCGATCAACGCCGAGAAATCGCTCTCGCGCGACTCGCTGGCCTATCTCGGTACCACTCCGCTGACGGGCAACCCCGCCGCCATCGCGGCGCTCAAGGCCAGCGACTTGGTGCTGGATCTCATGACCTTGTTGTTCTCGCCCGAGCAACACGACATCCTGAGCGCCGGTACGAAAATCCTGCTGGCGGTCGAGCCCCCTGAAGTGCTGTGCCGCCTCGTCCCCACCGAGGCCGATCGCACACGGGTCATCAACGCCTCCAGACTCATTGAGGCCGCCCGCGAAATCCATATTTCATCCAAGGCGGGCACCGACCTGCGTTGCAAGCTGGGCGAGTTCCCCGTCATCTGCGAATACGGCTTTGTCGACCAGCCTGGCCGATGGGATCATTGGCCCAGCGGTTTCGTACTGACCTGGCCCGACGAAGGCCAGAGCCAGGGCGTTGTCGTGCTGGATCGCGGCGATATCCTGTTGCCGCTCAAAGAATACGTCAACGATCCCATCCAGCTCACGATCCGCAACGGCTTCGTTACCGCGATCGAAGGCGGCCTGCAGGCGGACATCCTGCGCGAGTACATGGCCTCTTACGAAGACCCCGAGGCTTACGCCGTATCGCATGTGGGTTGGGGTCTGCAGCCCCGCGCGCATTGGTCGATGCTGGCCCACTACGACAAAGAGTCGCATATCGGCATGGACGCACGCGCATTCGAGGGCAACTTCCTCTGGTCCATGGGACCCAACAACGAGGCCGGCGGCAACCGCACCACGGCGTGCCACATCGACATTCCGATGCGCCGATGCACCGTCACGCTTGACGGCACGCCGACTGTCATCGATGGCATCGTGCAAGACAAAGAAGGGCTCGCCCGCGCCGAGCGACTGAGCCAACTCGCAGGAATCGTCAATTGAGCACACTCTCCGCCCAACACATTTCCACGGACGGCGTCCAGGGCGACGTCTCGGCCTACGCACGGCAGGGCTTTGGCACACCATTGCCCCTGAAGGCGCCATTTGGCCTGCTGATCATTGATTTCGTTAACGGATTCGCGGATCCAGCGGTCTTCGGCGGGGGCAACATCCCGCAAGCAATCGACCAGACGACGCATCTGCTTGCTCATGCACGCCAGCAAGGTTGGCCGATCGCACACAGCCGCATCGTGTTCGCGGACGATGATGCCGACCAGAATATTTTTTGCCTGAAAGTCCCCGGCATGCTCACGCTCAAAGAGGACAGCGCGGCCAGCGCCATCGTGCCCGAACTCGCACCGGCCTCCGGGGAGTACGTGGTGCGCAAAAGCACGCCCTCGGCCTTCTATGGCACGATGCTGGCACCGTGGTTGAGCCAGCGCGGTGTACAGACCCTGGTGATCGCGGGGTGTGTCACCAGCGGCTGTGTTCGCGCCAGCGTGGTTGATGCCATGCAGGCCGGCTTCCGCCCCCTGGTGGTCTCGGACTGCGTGGGCGATCGGGCACTCGGCCCGCATGACGCCAATCTGTTCGACATGGCACAGAAATACGCAGCGGTCATGCCGCTGAGCCAGGCCCTGATCGACATCGAGGCCCTGTCGGGCTAAGCTAATTCGGATGAGCCTGCCCCAGCCGAAATCTCTGCACGACGGGTTACTCAATCAGAGCGGTGTGCTGCTGATCATTCGCCATCCGGTCGCGCCTCCCAAGCCCGCCCCGGGTCAACCCGGTGCGCCGACCGACTACGTCCCGGCCACGCCGGAAATCTTTATCGCGATCCAGGACGCCCCCGAGATCGCCAGCGGCTGGCGCGCGATGGCGTTTAACGGGCACGTCGATCTCGGCACGGGGATACGCACCGCGCTGGCGCAAATCGTGGCCGAGGAGCTTGAGATCCCTTTCGGGCAACTCGACATGGTGCTGGGCCACACCGAGGCATCGCCCAATCAAGGCCCCACCATTGCCAGCGCATCCATCCAGATTTCGGCCGTACCGCTGCGTCGCGCCGCCGCCCAGGCACGCGAGCATCTACGTCGCCTGGCAGCGCAAACCTGGCGCGTTCCCGTTGATGTATTACAGGCACGCGCAGGTGCCATCGTCTTCAAAAACCCCGCAGATGCTCGCAGCCTGCACTATGGGGAACTCCTCCGAGGCAGACACGATCATCTGCCCCTGTCCGAAAACGCCCCCCTCAAGCCGGCCTCCGAATATCAGCTCGTGGGCCAGCCACAGGCCCGCGTCGACATTCCCGCCAAAGCGACCGGCACCCTCACATACGTCCACGATGTGCGCGTGCCCGGCATGCGGCATGGCCGCGTTATCCGCCCGCCCTACCCCGGTCGCGATGGCGGCGACTTTGTGGGCAACAGCCTGGTGGCCGTCGACGAGTCCTCTATTGCCCATCTGCCGGGCCGGGTACAGGTTGTCGTGCGAGGGGATTTCGTGGGCGTGGTGGCCGACCGCGAAGAACAAGCGATTGCCGCGATGCGAGCCCTGAAGGTCCGTTGGAAGGACATCCCGCCCGCGCCAGATCTGAGTGATCTGGAGGCAGCGATACGCGCCCACCCCTCTGAGCCCCGCCCCCTGCACAGTCAGGGGCAACCCGGCCACGCGCTGACGCAAGCCGCACACGCCAACGCTGGCCGCAGCGTCCGGCGAACCTACGTCTGGCCCTATCAGATGCATGGTTCCATTGGTCCGTCCTGTGCGGTGGCAGACTACACCGAGCACCGGCTCACCCTCTGGTCCGGCACCCAAAACCCGCACATGCTGCGCACCGATATTGATCGCCTGCTCAATCTGGGTGAAGGCAATATTGAAATCGTGCGTCTCGAGGCGGCTGGCTGTTATGGCCGGAATTGCGCCGACGATGTCTGTGGTGATGCGGCGCTACTGGCAATGGCCGTGGGCGCCCCGGTCCGCGTACAACTCACGCGCGAGCAAGAACACCAATGGGAGCCCAAGGGTACGGCGCAACTGATCGACGTGCAGGCGGCGATTGATCCGCAAGGCAATCTGCTGGCCTACGATTTCGGGGTGCGCTATCCCTCCAACGACGCGCCGCTACTCGCATTGCTGTTGACCGGCAGCATCTCCAATCACCCCCGTACCTTGCAAATGGGTGATCGCACCGCGATGCCGCCCTACCGGTATCCGAGCCTGAATATCGTCTGCCACGACATGGCACCCTTGATGCGCGCATCGTGGCTGCGCGGCGTATCGGCATTGCCGAATGCCTATGCGCACGAATGCATGATCGACGAGCTCGCCCACCACGCGGGCGCAGATCCCATCGACTATCGCCTGCGTCATCTGGACGATACGCGCGCCCGCGATTTACTGGTTGCCACCGCAGCGCGTGCACGCTGGCAGACTAACGCCACCGGCAGTCGAGGCATTCCCGGACAAGACGGCTTATTGCATGGCCGCGGCGTCGCGTACGCACGCTACGTGCACAGCAAGTTCCCGGGCTTCGGCGCCTCGTGGGCAACATGGATCGTCGACGTGCAGGTCGACCCCTTAAGCGGGCGTCTGCGCGTCACGCGCGTGGTGGTCGGCCACGATGCCGGCATGATGATCAACCCGCAAGGCGTTCGACACCAGGTTCACGGCAATATCATTCAGGCGCTAAGCCGCACGCTGCTCGAGCATGTCTCATTTGGACCGCAAGGGGTGACCAGTCGCGAATGGGGCACCTACCCCATCCTGACTTTCCGTGATCTACCCAAGGTTGACGTACTGCTGATGCCGCGCCAAGAAGAGCCGCCACTCGGAGTCGGTGAGTCGGCGTCGCTGCCCTGTGCGCCCGCGGTGGCCAATGCCTTATTCGACGCGACGGGACGACGCTTGTGCGCTCCCCCGTATACTCCCGAGACACTGCGCCTAGCCTTGCATCAGCCCCCTCGTACCCATGAAAATGCCCTCGCCCCAACGACAGCCATCACCGGATAACCCCGCCAAAGAAGACACGTCGTCTTACCTGTTTTCTTCGCAGGTCGGGCACCTGCTGCGCCGCGCCTATCAACGACACACCGCGCTTTTTCAGCAGTTCATTCCGGATTCCAAACTGACGGTCGCGCAATTCGTAGTCATGTGCGCGCTCAAAGATGACGGCCCCGCCTCGATCGCCAACCTGGTCAAGGCAACGGTAATCGATCAGGCCACCATCCGCGGCGTCGTCGACCGCCTCAAGAACCGCGATCTCATCACGCTACGCGCCGACTCAACGGATCGACGCAAGGTCATGGTGACACTGACCGAAACGGGTGACCAACTCGTCACCGAAATGCAGCCTTTTGCCCGGATCATTACCGAAGAAACATTTGGCCCGCTCAATGATGCCGAGCGGGTCGCGCTGCTCTACTTGCTGCGCAAAATCACAGAGCCGGAAGCCGACGCCAAATACCCGAATGTCCATCACGTCTGCACCTGAGGCGCAGGCAAGCACAACGCGCTAAGCGGACTGACGCGCAAACGCCCCGGGCGCGAAATCATCGACCGCCACGACGTGCTGAACAGCGACCTCCGCCGCCTCGAGCTGACGGGCTTGCTCGTCCGTGATCGCGCCGCCTCGCTGCGCCTCGCGCCAATCACGCACACCTTCGCGACGCAAGCGATCGTGCAGGGGCTGCACCGCATGGACCAGGCTAAATGCCCGCTCCAACTGAGCCACCCCATCATCACCCTCGCCACGCTGTAAATCAGCGGTCAACCGGTCACGTGTCGCAGACGGCGACAACAGCAAATCGGCGCACTCTCGGGTCAGGGCATCACTAGGGCCGCGATTCAGGCGCACAGGCAACACCAGGGCCCGCAACACCCACGCCACCGGCCGTGACGGCAGATTCGCCAGCACCTGATCAAAACGTGTTTCGAGTTGGGCGCAGCCGTCGTCCATGCACCACTGCACCAACGGCAGATCTGCCTGACACCGCCCTTCGTCTTCCCAGCGCTTCAGGACAGCGGACAGCAAATAGAGCTCGGACAGAATATCGCCCAAGCGGGCCGACAACATCTCGCGACGTTTCAGGGCCCCACCCAACGTGCCCAAGGCGGCATCCGCCACCAACGCAAACGCCGAGGCATAGCGACTCAGCCGACGATACTGGCGAGCAATAGGCCCACGGGATGGCGAACGCGCCAGCAGTCCACCCGTCCAGGCCCGTCCCCAGGCGCGCAAACCGTTCTTGGCGCTATGCGCGATGTGCTTCCAGAACACCTCATGGAACGCCTGCGCGCCACGATCTTCGTCCTCGTCGCCTACCGCCAACACCTCTTTCATCATAAAAGGGTGTGCACGAATCGCCCCCTGGCCAAAGATGATCAGGCAACGCGTCAGGATATTGGCGCCCTCGACGGTGATCGCAATCGGCACGGACCGATACAGCGGGCTCAAGTAATTCGACGGCCCGTCAATCACGGCCTTGCCCCCATGCACATCCATCGCATCATCGACCGCGACGCGCATGCGTTCTGTCGCATGGTATTTCATGATCGCCGACACCACAGCGGGCTTGTGCCCCTGGTTCAATGCCGCGCACGTCAATCGACGCGCCGCCTCGACCAGATAGGCATTACCCGCCAAACGCCCCAGCTTTTCCTGGACGCCCTCAAAGCGCCCCACCGCGATCCCGAATTGCTGACGCACACGGGCATACATACCCGTCACATGTGCGCAGTACACCGCCGCCGCGGCCGACAACGAAGGCAAAGAAATACCCCGACCCGCGGCCAGGGCGCTCATCAGCATCTGCCAACCGTGCCCTGCCTTGGCCGGCCCGCCAATCAAGGCATCCAGGGGAAGAAAAACATCCTTGCCCTGATTCGGACCATTCTGGAACACCTGCATGGCTGGCAGATGACGACGCCCGATCGTGACGCCCGGTGTATTCGTCGGCACCAGCGCCACCGAAATACCGACATCGACCGGACCACCCAGCAACCCCTCCGGATCTTGCAGCTTGAACGCCAGGCCCAGCACCGTCGCCACCGGCCCCAGCGTGATGTAACGCTTGTGCCAGTTCAAGCGTATGCCGATCACCTCTTGTCCATCGACCTCTTGCCGGCAGACCACGCCGGAGTCGGTCATCGATGCCGCATCCGAACCCGCCTCGGGACTGGTCAACCCAAAGCACGGCACCTCCGTGCCATCGGCCAGGCGCGGCAACCAATAATCGCGCTGCTCTGGCGTACCGAATTGCATCAGCAACTCGCCGGGCCCCAGAGAATTAGGCACCATCACCGTGACCCCGGCCGTCCCGGAATAGGCCGAAATCCGTCGCACCACCTCGGAATGAGCGTACGGCGAGAACCCCAGCCCCCCGTACGAAGTCGGGATGATCATGCCGAAGAAACGTTGGTCGCGCATGAACTGCCACACCTGCTCGGGCAGATCACCGCGATTCCAGGTGATATCCCACTCGTCGAGCATGGCACACAGCTGCGCCACTGGGCCATCCAGGAACTGCTGCTCGGCAGGCGTTAGCGTAGCCTGCGGCACCGCAAGCAACTTGTTCCAGTCGGGATTTCCCGTAAACAGATCCGCGTCCCACCAGACGTCGCCGGCCTCGATCGCCTCGCGCTCGGTATCGGACAGACCGGGCATAGCCTTGCGGGCCCACCGAAAGGCGGGGTCAGAGATACGGCGACGACGCCAAGCATTGAAATCCATATGCAGCCTTGTATGAATGAAGTGCGCGTACAGAACCAAGTTAACAGAATTGCCTCGCCCCGCACATCCCTGATGATGCCAAGTCTGCGACAATGGGCCTCGCCGCGACTGGCCTTTTCTCGCTGTCTTTGCTTTCTGCCATGCTCAATAAACTCTGGTTGGGTTTCTTTCTTGCCGCTGCCGCGGCCGCCTCGTACCGCTGGCTATTCATCGGCGACCCCGACGTATTCCGCCAAGTCGTCGCCAGCCTGTTCGATATGGCGCGCATATCGGTCGAAGTCATGGTGCTGCTGTTCGGCACGCTCACCCTGTGGCTGGGCTTTCTGCGCATCGCCGAAGCCGCCGGCCTGGTTGAAAAACTGGCCAGCCTGCTGGGCCCCCTGTTTGCGCGCCTGATGCCTGAGGTCCCCCGCAATCACCCCGCCATCGGCCTCATCACACTGAACATGGCCGCCAATGGCCTGGGCCTGGACAACGCCGCCACCCCCATCGGCCTGCGTGCCATGCGCGAGCTGCAGAGCCTCAACACCAAACCCGACACGGCGACCAATGCGCAAATCCTGTTCCTCGTCCTCAACGCCTCGTCGCTGACGCTGCTGCCCGTCACGCTATTCATGTTTCGCGCCCAGCAAGGCGCCCCCGACCCCACGCTCGTTTTTCTGCCCATTCTGCTGGCCACCAGCGCTTCCACACTAGCCGGCTTGCTCGCCGTCGCCGCCTGCCAACGCCTCAAGCTCCATGATCCCGTCGCTCTCGCCTGGCTAGGCGGCATCGCTCTGCTGCTAGGCGCTTTCATGGCACTGCTCGCCAGCATGTCCACCGCCGCCATTGCCAGCCTCTCGTCACTCATGGGCAACCTGACGCTATTCGGCATCCTGTTGGCATTCCTGATCGTCGGCGCGTACAAACGCGTCCCGGTATACGAGACCTTTATCACCGGCGCCAAAGAAGGGTTCGACGTCGCCAAAAGCCTGCTGCCCTACTTGGTCGCCATGCTATGCGCCGTAGGCGTCCTGCGCGCCTCGGGCGCTCTCGACCTCGTCCTGGACGGCATCCGATGGCTGGCACACGCCGCCAACTGGGACACCCGCTTTGTCGATGCCCTCCCCACCGCGCTCGTCAAACCCTTTTCCGGCAGCGCCGCCCGCGCCATGATGCTGGAAACCATGACGCACTTTGGCGTAGACAGCTTCCCCGCCCTCCTCGCCGCCGTCATGCAAGGCAGCACGGAAACCACCTTCTACGTACTCGCCGTCTACTTCGGCTCCGTAGGCATCCTGCGCACCCGCCACGCCATCAGTTGCGCATTGATCGCAGACCTCGCAGGTGTTCTTGCCGCCATTGCGGTGTGCTATTGGTTCTTCGGTTAAGTACCGTAGTTCAGTAGCTAGCGGTGTTGTTGCTGGCGCAGGGTGTCTCTATTGACGCGTTCCAGGCGTGTGCGCAGTGGCGGCGCCGGCCTAATCGAAACGGCTCGGCCCAACCAGGGGCCTCGGCCCCGCTGCGCGGGGCTGCCC
>NZ_CBCSFP010000022.1:0-12795 GCF_965138755.1 Bordetella tumulicola
GTTGGGCCGAGCCGTTTTGATTAGGCCCGCCGCCTCGGCTTGCCTCGATGCCACGACGCGTTTAGAACCCAGCCCGTCGCAAAACGCAGTCCCGCGACAACAGCAAACGCCGCAACGAAAGAACCCACAACGCCACGCAAAAACCCACCTACCTAAGCCCCCAGATAAGCCTTACGCACGTCATCGTTAACCAGCAAGTTGGCCCCCGTATCCTGAAGCACCACGCGACCGTTCTCCAGCACATAACCGCGATCCGCCACCTGCAGCGCCTTATTCGCGTTCTGCTCCACCAGAAACACCGTCACTCCCTGCTCGCGGATCGTGCGGATAATGTCGAAAATCTGCGCAATGATCAGCGGCGCCAAACCCAGCGTCGGCTCATCCAGCAACAACAGCTTCGGCTGCGTCATCAACGCCCGGCCAATCGCCAGCATCTGTTGCTCTCCGCCCGACATCGTCCCCGCACGTTGCGACGCCCGTTCCTTCAATCGAGGGAACAGCGTATACACATGATCCAGGCCCGCCTCGATCTCCTGGCGGCTCAAAAAAAAGCCGCCCATCATCAGATTTTCCGCAACCGTCAAATCCTTGAACACACGACGACCCTCAGGCGAAATCGCAATCCCACTACGCATAATGTGATGCGTATCCTTGTGAGTAATATCCTCGCCCTCGAATGTAATCGTGCCCTCCTTGGCCCGCGGATTCCCGCAAGCCGTCATCAGCAGCGTCGTCTTGCCCGCGCCATTCGCGCCAATCAGCGTCACGATCTCGCCCTGATTCACCTCCACAGACACACCATTGAGCGCCTGAATCGCACCGTAAAAAGTATGAATATTCTCCAGCTTCAGCATCACTCTTCCCCCAGGTACGCTTTAATCACGCGCTCATCACTACGTACCTGCTCCGGCGTACCCGTCGTGATCGGCTTGCCGTGTTCCATCACCAGGATCCGGTCGGAAATGCCCATAATCAAACTCATATCGTGCTCGATCAACAAGACCGCCACGCCAAACTCCCGACGCAACTGATCAATCAACTGCTGCAGATCGCGCTTCTCATGGGGATTCAGGCCCGCCGCCGGCTCATCCAGCATCAACAAACGCGGCTTCGTAATCATGCAGCGCGCGATCTCCAGACGACGCTGGTGACCATACGCCAGATTGCCCGCCTCCCGGTTCGCATACTGGCGCAGGCCCATAAAATCCAGCCATTGCGCCGCGCGATCCAGCGCCTCGGCCTCAGATCGTCGATACGACCCCAGCTTTAACAGGCCCGGCAACAANCGCGACTCCACCTGCGTATGCTGAGCCACCAGCAAATTTTCCAGCACCGTCAACTGCTTGAACAAACGCACATTCTGAAAAGTGCGCACCAAACCGTGGCGCGCCACCTTGTGGCTCGGCAAACCGTTGATCGACTTGCCATCCATCATGATGTCGCCGCCCGTCGGCTTATAAAAGCCGCCCACGCAGTTAAACACCGTCGTCTTGCCCGCACCATTCGGTCCAATAATCGCAAACACCTCATCGCGATGGACATCGAAACCCACACTATCGACGGCCAGCAAACCGCCGAACCGCATCGTGAGGCCCGAAACTTTCAACAAGGCTTCACTCATTTGGTCAACTCCACATGGGGACGTTTCATCGGCAACAACCCTTGCGGACGCCACATCATCATCAACACCATCACCAAGCCGAACAACAGCATCCGGTACTCGGCAAACTCGCGCGCCACCTCAGGCAACACCGTCAGCACAATCGCCGCCAGAATCACCCCGACCTGCGAACCCATACCGCCCAGCACCACAATCGCCAGAATCAGCGCCGACTCGATAAACGTAAACGACTCCGGGTTCACCATCCCCTGGCGCGCCGCAAAAAATGCGCCACCAAAGCCCGCGAACATCGCCCCCAGCGTAAATGCCGACAGCTTGATGCGCGTCGGATTCAGCCCCAGCGAACGGCACGCAATCTCATCCTCGCGCAACGCCTCCCACGCGCGACCCACCGGCATCCGAATCAGGCGCGTCGACACAAACAACGTCACCAACGCCAACGCCAGCGCCATCAAATACAGATAGTTGACCATGTGCTGGTTATCAAACGTCCAGCCCATCAACTGGTGAAACGTCTGCGTGCCCTCCTCGCTCGGACGGCGCGTCATTTCGAAACCGAACACCGTTGGCTTGGGAATACCCGAAATCCCGTCCGGACCACCCGTCAGGAAATTCAGGTTGATCAACAACAAGCGGATAATTTCACCAAAGCCCAGCGTCACAATCGCCAGATAATCCCCGCGCAAACGCAACACCGGGAAGCCCAGCACAAAGCCGAACAGCGCCGCCACCAGGCCGGAGAAAGGCAGCGCCTCCCAGAAACCCCAGCCCGCCCAGTGATAGAGCAACGCATAGGTATAGGCGCCCACCGCGTAAAAACCCACAAAGCCCAAATCCAGCAGGCCCGCAAAGCCCACCACGATGTTCAGCCCCAGGCCCAGCATCACATAGATCAGCACCAGCGTCGCGATATCCACCGAGCTGCGGCCGCTGAAAAACGGCCAGATCACCGCCACCGCGATCAGCAGCACGATCAGCCATTTACGTCCCTTGGTCGGCGCGGCCGGCAACACCGGAATACTGGTCTTCAAGCGCCGGAACGGAATCGCCAGCCACGGGCGAAGCAATTGAAAAACAAAAACCGCCGCGGCAGCCCAGGCCACCAGATCCCAGCGGGGGTCAATATGGGTTTGAGCGCCCTGGCGTACCAGTTTCAGCCCAAACACAGGCATCATGATTACGGCCGTCATCAAGGCCGCCATCACCGCATTTTTAAGGGTGTGCTTGGCCATCAGACTTTTTCCACTTCAGGTTTGCCGAGCAGTCCCGACGGGCGGAACAGCAGAATCAAGACCAGCAGCCCAAAGGCCACGATGTCCTTGTACTGAGACGAGATATAGGCCGCTGCCAGCGTCTCCGCCAAGCCCAGCAGCACACCGCCCAACATCGCGCCGGGGATGCTGCCAATGCCGCCCAGCACCGCCGCCGTAAACGCCTTGATCCCGGCCAGAAAACCGATAAACGGATTGAGCTTGCCGATCGTGATCGCGATCAACACACCGCCCACCGCCGCCAGCATCGCACCCAGAATGAAGGTAAACGAAATCACGCGGTTCGTATCAATACCCAGCAGATTGGCCATGTGCATGTCTTGCGAGCATGCCCGCGACGCACGACCCATGCGCGAGTGTTTGATAAACAGCGCCAGCGCCACCATCAACAACACCGTCACCACGATAATCATGATCCGGGAATACGGCAGCGTGACGTCAAAAGCCGAGCCCATATGAAACTGCACGGACCCGGATATCAGCGAGGGCACGGCCATATCGCGCGCGCCCTGCCCTAGGGCCACCCAGTTCTGCAGAAAAATCGACATACCAATAGCGGAAATCAGCGCCACCAGCCGTTGGCTGCCGCGTACCGGCCGGTAGGCCACGCGTTCGACACTGAAACCATAGACGCCGGTCACCGCAATCGCCACCAGCAACATGGCAGCCACCATGAACGGCAAAGGCAAACCGCTACCGGTGCCAATCGCGGTCAGGGTGACCAGGCCCACATACGCGCCGATCATATAGATCTCGCCGTGAGCAAAGTTGATCATACCGATGATGCCGTAGACCATTGTGTAGCCGATGGCGATCAACGCGTAGATCGCGCCCAGAGACAGACCGTTAAAGATCTGCTGGGTAAGTTGGGGGATAAAGTCTGACATGGATATTACCTATGCTCCAAATAGTTCCGGCCCCGGTTGAATGAACCCGGAGCCGGAAACCTGGGCGTACGATAAAGCCCCGGCGGATAGCCGGGGCATCGCGTGTTTACAGCTGGGTTTTCTTACCGTCTTTGTCCCACTTGTAGACGGCAAACTCAAAGTCCTTCAAGTCACCCTTTTCGTCGTATTCGACCTTGCCGATACCGGTGTTGAACGTGTTGCTGTGCATATAGTCAGCGACCTTTTCGGGATCCTCGCCCACGGCCTCGATGCTCTGGGCCAAGATCTGCACCGCCGCATAAGCCGGCATCTGGAATGCGCCGTCCGGATCGCGCTTGGCGTCCTTGAAGGCCTTCACAATGCCTTCATTGCCGGGCATCTTGGTAAAGTCAGCCGGCAACGTGACCAGCAAACCCTCGATGGCCGGACCGGCAATCGCCACCAGATCCTGGTTGGCCGTGCCCTCGGGGCCCATAAACTGAACGTCCAGGCCCTGTTCGCGCGACTGACGCAACAGCAAACCCAGTTCGGGGTGATAGCCACCGAAATACACCAGGTCCACGCCCGAGGACTTGAGCTTGGTGATCACGGCCGAATAGTCGCTGTCGCCCACGTTGATGCCTTCGAACAGGGCGACGTTCACGCCCTCTTTTTCAAGGCTGCTCTTGACCTGCGTGGCCACGCCCGAACCGTAAGTCTGCTTGTCGTGCAGCACGGCGACCTTCTTGGGCTTGAGCGTCTTGGCGATGTAGTTCGCCGCGTACGGGCCCTGCTGATCATCGCGACCAATCGTGCGAAAGAAGAAATGCGGCTTGGTCGTGTCCGTCACCAGTGGCGACGTAGCACCCGGGGTGATGGCCACGATGCCTTCTTGTTCGTAGACGTTCACGGCAGGCACGGTCACACCCGAGCACGCGTGGGCGACGGCGAACTTGGCGCCAGAGTTGACCACACGGTTGGCCGCCGGAACGGCCTGCTTGGGCTCGCAGCCATCATCAATCAGAATGGCTTCGAGTTTCTTGCCTTTGACGCCGCCTTTCGCGTTGATCGTCTCAATCGCGGTCAAGGCGCCGGCCTGGATCTGGGTGCCATATTGGGTATTTGGCCCAGTCATGGGCTGAGGCATGCCGATCTTGATGGTGTCGGCCGCATGGGCAGCTCCCACCAACAACAACGAGCCAATCGCCAGGGCGATGGGGTTCACACGGTGCAGAAGCTTCATTCGATATTCTCCGGCGATAGGGATGGACAGCTTTGTACGGCACAAGCCCCTGTGGGGGATACCCGGGGAACCTGGACGCACATTGCCGGCTTCTTGGGCAAAAGTACTGCGTGGGCGGTATTCTGAAAGCTGCCCCAGACCCTGTCACTTCGAGTATTCCCCAATATGATGCAAAGCATCCTATCCAGGGACACATCACAAAGGACAAAGTGGCGCGCAAGTATCTGCCCGGTTACTTACGCGAAGCTGTCAAACCCCGTCAAACAAGGGAAAACGCGCAGGCCCGTCCGGCTAATACCGGCGCCGACGGCTACAATCACGCTATGAATCCCGACCTCTCTATTGCTTTCATTGGCGGCGGCAATATGGCCACCGCCCTGGCCACCGGTCTCGCCGACAACATCTGCCCGGCGGGTAACCTGCACGTCGTTGATCCGAACGCTGCAGTCCAGGACGCCTGGCGCCAGCGCGGCGCTACCGCCGCCGCCGCGCCCGATGCCGCCCTAAGGGCCTGCAAGATCTGGCTTTACGCTGTCAAGCCCCAGCAAATGCGCGAGGTCGTCGCCGCTACTCGGTCTTGGCTGCAACCCGACACCCTGATCATCAGCGTCGCCGCCGGCATCCGCGCCGGCACCCTGGCCGACTGGCTGGGCGAGCCCGGCGCGCCCTGGCAAAACCTGGTGCGCTGCATGCCCAACACCCCTGCCCTCGTCGGCGCGGGCGTCTCGGGCCTGATCGCGCTGCCCGGCGTCGATGCGGCTGGTCGCGCGCTTGCAGAAAGCCTGCTTGCCTCCGTCGGCCAAGTCGTCTGGGTCGCCGACGATGCCGGCCTGGATGCCGTCACCGCCCTCTCGGGCAGTGGCCCCGCCTATGTCTTCCTATTTATCGAATCCCTCATCGCGGGCGGCGTCGCCGTCGGCCTGACTCCCGACCAGGCTCGCCAGTTGGCCCTGGGCACCCTGGCCGGCGCCACCAAGCTCGCCGAGCAAGCCGCCGAGCCCCCCTCGGTGCTGCGCGAACGCGTCACCTCCAAAGGCGGCACCACGTACGCCGCCTTGCAAGTCTTCGAGCAGGCCAACCTGCGCGACACCGTACAGCAGGCCATGCAAGCCGCCGCGCAACGCTCGCGCGAGCTCGCCGACGAATTCGGCCAGTAGACAAACCCGCAACCTCCGCCATGAACGCCAGCAATCCCCAGTCCCCTCCCACGCCCACTCACCCGATTGAGCCAGGCCACCAAAAATTCCGCGCCTTCCAGGCCATGACGCCCGGCCAATTCGCCATGGCCGTTTTTTGCATGGGCCTGATCGTGGTGGGATCCAACATCCTCGTCCAGGTTCCGCTCAACGACTGGCTGACCTGGGGCGGCCTGTCGTATCCCATCGCGTTCCTCGTCACCGATGTTCTTAATCGCCGCTTTGGGCCAGGCGCCGCGCGCCGCGTCGCCTGGGTGGGCTTCGCGCTCGCCCTGATTGTCTCCATCTGGGTTGCCTCGCCGCGTATCGCCATGGCCTCGGGTCTGGCCTATATCTGCGCCCAGTTGGCCGATATCCAGGTCTTTGATCGCCTGCGCGACCAGCGCTGGTGGGTCGCGCCCATGTTGTCCGGTACCGTGGGCGCACTGCTCGACACCGCCATATTCTTTAGCGTGGCCTTTGCGGCCACCGGCACGCCCTGGGTCACCTGGATGCTCGGCGACCTCGCTATCAAGCTGGCCGTCAATTTGACGATGCTGGCCCCATTTCGTGCATTGATGTGGAATCTGGCGCGCCCCGAGCCCCTCGATACGCCTTCTGTCAACCAACGCGCGTAATATGTCTTCGATCGGGGTTGACGACGCCCGGGTCGGCTAAATCCCGACTGACCATCACCTGACAGATCAGGCCGGATTGACCCGAACCGGCCATGATCGCAACATGGCCCGATACAGCGCCCGATATAAAACCTAAAACCCGAGACAAAATCCACCTGGGTGAAATGAAGTCCCCCCTTGTCGCTCAGCCGCAACAAGACCTGACATTGCCTCACGAAATGCGACGTGTATTTGACAGTGCCAGTTCGTGATGTAAAAGTCACGCTTCTGTCATGTCCTCTACATAAGGTGTCGTGTTTCTTGCGGCCACAATCCTCGGCCACATCTACACGCAAACCGGAGAATTATCCATGAGACCGCAACACCTAGCCCTCACTTTTGCCGCCGTCCTGACGGCCCTGGCCACCTCATCGGTCTATGCCGCCACCGACATCCAGTTCTGGCACTCCATGGAAGGCGCTCTGGGTGAGCGCGTCAACGAGCTCGTCAAAGAATTCAACGAAAAGAACCCCGACTACAACGTCAACGCGGTCTACAAGGGGACCTACGGCGAATCGATGAACGCCGGTATCGCCGCCTTTCGCGCCGGCAATGCGCCGGACGTGCTGCAGGTCTTCGAGGTCGGCACCGCCACCATGATGTACGCCAAGGGCGCGATCAAGCCGGTCCAGGAGATGTCCGAAGAAGCCGGCAAGCCGCTCGACCCCAAAGCCTTCATCGGCGCGGTCGCGGGCTACTACTCGTCCCAAGAGGGCAAGCTGATCTCCATGCCGTTCAACAGCTCGACCGTCGTCTTCTACTACAACAAAGACGCCTTCAAAAAAGCCGGCCTGGATCCCGAAAAAGCCCCCAAGACCTGGGAAGAGCTCGCCGACGTAGGCCAGAAACTCAAGGCCGCCGGCCAAGAGTGCGGCTACACCACGTCCTGGCCGTCCTGGGCACAGTTGGAAACCTTCTCCGCCTGGCATAACGTGCCCTATGCCACCAAAGACAACGGCTTTGGCGGTGTGGACGCGCGTCTGGCCATCGACACCCCACTGCACGTCAGACACCTGGATAACCTGGCCAAGCTCGCCAAGGAAGGCATCTTTACGTATGGTGGACGCGGCGATCAGCCCAACTCGCTGTTCATCAGCGGCAAATGCGCAATGATCACGGGATCAAGCGGCATGCGCGCCAACATCGCCAAGAACGCCAAGTTCGAATTCGGCACCTCGACCCTGCCCTACTACGCGGACGTCAAGGGCGCACCGCAAAACACCATCATCGGCGGCGCGTCGCTATGGGTGTTCGCCAAGAAATCGCCCGAGGTCTACAAGGGCGTGACCAAGTTCTTCCATTTCCTGGCCAGCCCGGAAATCGCCGCTCGCTGGCACCAGCAAACCGGCTACGTGCCCGTCACCGTGGCCGCCTACGAGCAGACCAAGAAATCCGGCTTTTACGACAAAAACCCCGGCACCGAAATCGGCGTGCAACAGCTGAACGTCGCCACCACCGCGCAATCGCGCGGCGTGCGCCTGGGCTTTTTGCCGCAAATCCGTGAAATCGAAGATCAAGAAATCGAACGCATCATGGCCGGCAAGACCAGTGCCCAAGACGGCATCAAGACCATGGTCACACGCGGCAACGAGTTGCTCGAAAAGTTCGAAAAAAGCGTGAAGTAATCTCGTTGAACGGCGGTCTTTTTCACCAAAGACCGCCGTTTTTATTGCCACGCCTCGTTATCAATTGATCAGGGTCTTGCCCCATGGAAAAACGCGTTGTCTTTCGGCACAAGACCCTACCCTATCTGCTGCTAGCGCCTCAAATCGCGATCACGCTGATATTTTTCTTTTGGCCCGCGGGCCAGGCCCTGTGGCAATCGACCCAACTCCAAGACGTCTTCGGCTTATCCACCGAGTTCGTTGGCCTGGACAACTTTATTGATCTGTTCAATCAAGACGCGTATCTCGACTCGTTCCGCGTCACCGCGATGTTTTCCGCGCTGGTGGCGTTTGTCGGGCTGGCCGTCTCGCTCGTGCTGGCCGTCATGGCCAACCGCGTCATCCGCGCCGCCGGTCTGTACAAGACGATGCTGATCTGGCCGTACGCCGTGGCGCCGGCCGTGGTCGGCGTGCTGTGGTTGTTTCTGTTTTCGCCGTCGGTTGGCATCCTGGCGGTCGCGCTCGGGCAACTCAGCATCCACTGGAATCCGCGCCTGGACGGCGATCAGGCCATGATCCTGGTACTGATTGCCGCCGTCTGGAAACAGATCTCATATAACTTCCTGTTTTTCCTGGCTGGCCTGCAGTCGATCCCGCGCTCGCTGATCGAGGCCGCCGCTATTGACGGCGCGTCGCCCGCCCGACGATTCTGGACAATTGTCTTTCCGCTGCTATCGCCCACGACGTTCTTCTTGCTGGTCGTCAACGTGATTTACGCGTTCTTTGACACCTTTGCCGTGATCGACACAACCACGCAAGGCGGCCCCGGCACGTCGACCTCCATCCTGGTCTACAAGGTCTATAGCGATGCATTTAACGGCCTGGACCTGGGTTCGTCGGCCGCGCAGTCGGTCATCCTGATGTTCATCGTCGTCGCGCTGACGGTCATGCAGTTCCGCTATATCGACCGCAAGGTCCAGTACTGAAAAGGTAGAGCATTATGGTTGAACGCCGTCCCTGGCTGGACATCCTGGCCCACCTCATCCTGCTGTGCGGTGTCGCGATCGTCGCCTTTCCGCTGTACGTGACGTTTGTGGCGTCGACGCAGACGGCCCAAGAGGTCGCGTCGGCGCCGATGTCACTGTTGCCCGGACCGCATCTCGTGGACAACTATACGCGCGCGCTGATGGGCGAAGGCGTAGGCAAAATGCTGATGGTCAGTTTGATCATGGCGCTGGCGATTGCGATCGGCAAGATCGCGATCTCGCTGCTCTCGGCGTTTGCGGTGGTGTACTTTCGCTTTCCCGGCCGCATGTTTTTCTTCTGGATGATTTTCGTCACGCTGATGCTGCCGGTCGAGGTGCGTATTGCCCCCACATACAAGGTCGTGGCGGACTTGGGTCTGCTCAATAGCTATGCGGGCCTGACCCTACCGCTGATCGCGTCGGCGACGGCAACGTTTTTGTTCCGACAGTTTTTTCTGACGATCCCGGACGAATTGGTGGAGGCGGCCCGGATTGATGGCGCGGGGCCGATGCGGTTTTTCCGCGATGTGCTGCTTCCGCTGTCGCGCACGAGTATCGCGGCGCTGTTTGTGATTCAGTTTATTTATGGCTGGAATCAGTATCTCTGGCCGCTGTTGATCACGACAAAAGAAGATATGTACCCGGTGGTGATCGGCATTAAACGCATGATCGCGGGTGGCGACAGTGTGACGGAGTGGAATATCACGATGGCGACGGCGCTGTTGGCGATGATTCCGCCGGTGCTGGTGGTCATCCTGATGCAAAAATGGTTCGTCAAAGGCTTGGTCGATACCGAAAAATAACCGTGCTGCCCTCTCTGGCAACCGCTTACGCAAAGAACATCCATGGCAACCCTGAGCTTTCGCAATATCAAGAAGACCTACGCCGGCAATGTGGCGGTGATCCACGGCGTCGATGTGGATGTCGAGGACGGCGAGTTTATTGTGATCGTCGGCCCGTCGGGCTGCGGCAAGTCAACGCTGATGCGCATGGTCGCAGGCCTGGAGACGGTGACGAGCGGCGAGATCCTGATCGATGGCCAGGTGGTGAATCACCTGGAGCCGGCGGAACGCGATATCGCGATGGTGTTCCAGAACTATGCGCTGTATCCACACATGAGTGTGTTCGACAACATGGCGTACGGGCTAAAGATCCGCAGGCTGTCGAAGGAGGATATCCGCCAGCGCGTGCAGGCCGCGGCCCGCATTCTGGAATTGGAGCATTTGCTGGATCGCCGCCCGCGCCAATTGTCGGGTGGCCAACGCCAACGCGTGGCGATGGGCCGCGCGATTGTGCGCGAGCCGAAGGTATTTTTGTTCGACGAGCCGTTGTCGAATCTGGATGCGAAGCTACGTGTGGCGATGCGCCTGGAGATCATGAAGCTGCACCGCCGTCTGGGCACGACGAGCCTGTATGTGACGCACGATCAGGTGGAGGCGATGACGCTGGCGCACCGAATGATTGTGATGAACCAGGGCATCCCAGAGCAAATCGGCACGCCGATGGAGGTTTTCGAAAAGCCGGCGTCGACGTTTGTGGCGAGCTTTATTGGTTCGCCGCCGATGAATCTATTGACGGTCAATATTTCGGCCGAGGGCACGATCCAGACGCAAGATGGCGTCTTATTACAAATCGCGGGCGATCAGGTGCCCGCCTCCGTTCGTGGTACGTCAGTGATTCTGGGCATCCGCCCGGAGCACATCACGCTGAATACGGCGGGGTTTCCTGTTGAAGTGGAGATGCTGGAAACACTGGGCTCGGAGCAACTCTTGCATGCGCGCTGCGGTCAGGCCCCGATGGTTGTCCGCTGTCCGACGAATCTCTTGGCGGGTACTCCGGTGAATCCTGGCGATAGGCTTCAGTTCGGCAGCGATGGCAAGCATGATCTGCATTGGTTCGACGTTGAAACGGGGCGTCGGATTTAGCGCGGTTCTTGCGTGGGTTGGCGGTTCTTTAGTGGCAGAGTTGGTTTTTTCGTTGCGGTGTTTGCCGTCTGTGATGATCCGCTTTTCCAAGTGGGGTGCGCCGACTGTGAGGTTTGTTGCCGATTTTTTTCTTCGTTTCAGGACACTGCTTGGCGAGCTTACTCATGATTTCTTGAGACCGTCGCGATCGTTGCCGCGGTTTTTGGACGAGATTGAGATGCTGGCTTCCGTGTGTCTGGCTATTGCCTTTGCGCATCTGCTTGGTGCGCATAATGCGGGCTGGGCGGCATTCAGTGGCTATCTGGTGATGCGATCACAGCTACGGGCGACATTGACCCGTGGGGCTTTGCGCGTCTTGGGTACGCTGGTCGGAGCGGGTGCCGCTTGTCTTTTGGCCGGCGTGGTCGAGAACTCTGATCTGTGGGTGAGTTTGTCGATAGCATTGGTCGGAACGGCTACGCTTTATTGTGCGATGACACGCGTCTATAGTTATGCGTGGCTGCTGGCGAGTCTGACGTTTGCCATGGTGGCGCTTGATGCGCTACAGCATCCTGCGGTGGATGTTTTTGTTTTTGCGACGACGCGCATTCTGGAGGTAACGGCGGGGACGTGTGCGAGCGTGATTGTCAGCATGTTGTCTACGCTGACCGTACGCTCTCGTTTGGCGGCAGCGGCAGCGACGCCTTCCGCTGTGCCCGCATCTCGTGTGTCTTCCGAACCGCCAAAGGTTGACCCTACTCTGCAACCACTGCCCTCGCAGAACGCGATATCTCATGCGGCGCAGGCGGGTTTAGCTTTGGCGTTGACGCCTTTTCTGGGGCGTTGGATGGATGTGCAGTCTTTCAGCCAGGCGGCGATTACGATCATTGTCGTGATGATGGTGCCGCTGAGTTCGCCCATGCCACTCGGCAAAACCGTACGCACGAAAAATATTCACCGTTTTCTGGGTTGCCTTGCGGGCGCTATGGTCGCCGGGATCATGGTGCTGGTGTTTGGACCCAGTTGGATCACGTTCACGTTGGGAATGTCGCTAGGCGTTTTGTTCGGCAGGCATATCGAAAACAGTGGGCGCAGTTTTGCGTATGTCGGCACGCAGTTCTCTCTGGTGTATCTGGTACTGATGGTGCCCGATTCGTACGCCCACATTAATGTGGAAAGAGGCATCGATCGATTGGACGGCATTGTGGTGGGGATGCTTTTGGTTGAACTGGCGCGCTTGCTCAGTTTTCCGTGGTTGCGTAAGTCGGCTCGGTCTTGAGCGTTTGTTGTGGCAGCGTTTGCTGTTGTCGCGGAGGGCGTTTTGCGACGGGCTGGGTTCTAAACGCGTCGTGGCATCGAGGCAAGCCGAGGCGGCGGGCCTAATCAAAANCGGGCAGTCCCCGTAGGGG
>NZ_CBCSFP010000023.1:0-6719 GCF_965138755.1 Bordetella tumulicola
CAACACGCATCGCATTGACGCCAGTTTTGCGAATGCGACGGCGGATAACGGCACGTTCACCGACCGGGTGCGTTCGCCGGAGCTGCTGGGCAAGGTGGATCTGGGCTTGCAGATGTTCCGCGCGGGCGGGTTGGAGATCAAGGCGGGCTATAGCGCTGACTTCAGTAGCTCGTTCCTGAGTCAGTCGGCGAACATCCGACTGGGCTATTACTTCTGAGAGGGCGGAAGAAGGGGGGCCTTGGGTAGCAGAGGTGTCAGGCACCTGACGGGTAGACCGTGGACGGCAAACTGGTGGACAAGCCGCTGCACGATCTGGCGGTTGCCTGGCTAGGGCAGGCGGGGTAAGAGTCCGGAATCGTCACAATCTAGCTTCTAAATTTTACAAATTGGATCTGTCTATATCTCAAAAATATCAATACATTAATCGCGTCATTCGCGCATGAGTCCCCGCGCTGATGTCGGTACTGCAATCGCGTGGCAGTTTCGCGCCTCTGGACTGAGGCATCTGAATTAGCGTCAAAGGGCTTTAAACCATGAATGAGCAACATTCGGTTGTCAGCGTCGGGCTGTGGGCGCACGAACCCGGTAAACCAGGGGATACCGTAGACAAACCGGGCGCACTAAGGCCCGTTCGGGCCAGCGTCATTGCCGGGCTGTTAGGGACTACGGTGTGGATGATGCTGCCCACGGCGGCGTTGGCGCAGTCTTGCGGTATGCAAAGCGGCGTCTATGTCTGCAATTATTCTGGCACGTCTACCGCCTACGACTCGCAGACCGGTTCCCCGGATGCGCTTCCTATGCAGGTGAACACATCGGGCGATGTGGTGATGTCGGTGCAGCCAGGACAGGGTAGCGGCTTGAACTTCGGCTCTTACGGCGCCGATGGATCCGGCGGCAATGTCTATGGCCTGCAATTCAACAATACCGGCTCCATCACATTGAATTATGGCTCGGGTTCGAACTTGAGCCCGTACGGCCTGCAGGCCGTGCTGGGCGGGGGTAGCGGCAACCCTGGCGGGTCCAGCAGCGTCTGGACTAGCTCGCAAATCTCGGGCGGAATTGCGGTAGCTAATTCGGGGTCAATCACGATCAACATGGGTAGCGGAACTACGCAGGGCGGGGGCATCCTGGCGAGGGAGTATGGTGGTGCCGGACAGGGTTCTGGGGCGGCCGGCGGGTCGACTTTTGCTTCGAGCATTACGAATACGGGGCAATTGAATTTAACCGCGACCGGAACAACCGGCTTCGCCGGAATGCAGGCTCTATCCCTCGGGGGATATAGCAACGGTAACGGCGGGGGCGGTAATGCCGGATCGGCGTCCGTCATCTCAAACGGGGCTGTAGCTGTAAATTGGACCTGGCAAAACGCTGCCAGCACCAGTTCGGGTGTCTATGGTGTCCAGGCGCTTTCGCAGGGCGCCGATGGCGTCAGCACGAACACGAGCAGCTCTTCCGGCGGTGGAGGTACCGGCGGCCAGGGGCGCAGCGCCAGTGTCACGCTGCACGAGTATGGCGATGTCGCTGTCACGGTGAGTGGAACGGCCCCGCAGAACAGCCCCGACGTACCCGCCGCCGTGGTCGCGGCGATGAGTCTGGGTGGCGACGGCGGGTCGGCCAGCCAAGGCAACGGCAACTCCGGTGCCTTCGGCGGTGGCGCCCAACAGGTGTCCATAAGCCACGCCGATGCCTACATCACCGCGACGGGCGACTACCTACCCGGCTTGGTGGCCTACGGTGCAGGTGGCGACGGTGGCAACGGAGGCACCCCGAACTCTGCTGGCGCTGGCGGGAACCCTTCGCAAAATGGTGGGTATGGCGGCAGTACGGAGGGAGCCAGCGTCTCTGTCTCCGCACAGAATCGCAACATGACAATTTACATTGGGTCCGATGGTCCTGGCCAGTCGCCTGCTATTGCCGGTATCCAAGTGGGGGGCGATGGGGGATACGGCGGCTTTAGTCAAGACACCGGATTTTCCACGTCACACGGCGGCGATGGCGGGTCTGGAGGTAACGCGGGAGCCGTGTCGATCAGCGTGACAGGCCAAAATTCGAATGTCGTCACTGTGATCACAGACTCGCCCAGTTCGCCTGGTGTCTATGCTTCCAGCGTAGGGGGCGCCGGAAACGATGCCGGTCAAGCATTAACATCGATCGGCGGCCAGGCGGAAGGAGGAGACGGAGGCACAGGCGGCGCGGGCGGAGACATTACCGTTACGGTATCTTCGGCCCAGATTACGACGAACCATTCCAATGCCCCAGGAATCGTCGCACGCTCGCAGGGGGGGACCGGTGGCGCGGGCGGGTACGCTAATGCAGGGACGGGCTCGGCCCAGGGCGGAGATGGGGGCAATGGAGGTAGCTCTGGTAACGTCCAGGTCTCCCTGGACAGCGCGTCCTCGATCACCACGACCTACGGTTCCGATGCCATGGGCATTCTGGCCCAAAGCATCAGCGCCGATGGTAATGACTCGGGCGGCACGAATTCGTGTTGCAGCGGAGGTCCCGGCACGACCGGAGTCGGTGGCAGTGTCGGCACCGTCACTGTCACGAACGCCGGCACCATCAGTACCGCTGGTTCGACGTCTCGAGGAATTCTTGCGCAGGCCATGGCGGGCAGCGGCGGCGCCGGGGGTTCTAGCTGGTCCATCTTTCATTCCAACGCCGGCACTGGCGGCGCGGCGGGTGCGTCTGGCGCTATCACTGTCACCAATAGTGGCGCTATCACTACCGCGGGCGACACCTCGCAAGGCGTGCTCTTGCAATCCATCGGCGGCCAGGGCGGCGCCGGCGGAAGCGCTTCCGGCATCATTGCCAACGTGGGCGGCGGCGGTGGCAATGCCAGCGCGGGTGGCGATATCAGTTTCACCAACTCGGGTTCGATTTCCACGTCCGGGTCCGGCGGCATCGGGGTATTAGCCCAGTCTATCGGCGGCAATGGAGGAGATGGCGGCGGCGCGGCGGGCATCACGGTAAACGTCGGCGGCACTGGCGGCAGCTCTTCGACCACAGGCGGCACGATAACGGGCAATTTCAACAGCGGCTCCAAGATCCATACTACCGGCGACAACGCGCATGGCGCCGTGTTCCAGTCGATCGGGGGCGGCGGCGGCAACGGTGGCGATGCCACGGGAACGGGCGTTCAAGTGACGGTGAACGTGGGGGGCAGTGGCGGTTCCGCTGGCGGCGGGGGCGCTGTCACTGTTCAGGCCAATAATGCCTTCATCAGCACGACGGGCATCAAGTCGGCCGGGCTGATCGCTCAGTCGGTCGGTGGTGGCGGCGGCACGGGCGGTAATGCCGTGGGTACGTCGCTGGGAGCGCTCTTCGATGTCTCGGTGTCGGTAGGGGGGCAGGGCGGCAGCGCCGCCAATGGCGGGGGGCAGGCCGAAGTGACTTTGGTCGGCGGATCGATCGCCACTGGACAGAGCAAGAGCCTGCAACATGGCTCCTCGGATGTGCCGCAGATCTGCGCAAGGTCTTCATCTTCGCTCCGAACCTGTAATGTGCAGCCCGTGGACGGGCATGGCGTCGTCGTCCAGAGCATTGGCGGCGGTGGCGGACAAGGCGGCAATTCGCTTGCGCACTCGATCGCGGATGCCGCGCCCGTGACGCCCGGCGGAACGCAGGCGGCCGTCAGCGCCGCCGTCAGCGTCGGGGGCAACGGTGGATCCGGTGGCGATGGCGGCAGGGCGCTCTTTGCCATGTCTAGCGGTGCGGACATCACGACCCTGGGTAACGGCGCCACGGGCGTGCTGGTGCAGAGTATCGGCGGAGGCGGCGGCGACGGTGGCGACTCATCAGCCATGGCCGCCGCGATGGGCTACACGTCCGGCGCGTCGCCCACTGGCAAGGTCTATGGCGTGGAGTTGACGTCCACGGTCGCGGGCACTGGCGGAGGCGCTGGAAGCGGCGGCCAGGTGGACGTGGTAATGGGCGGCACCATTAATTCTGATGGCGGTTATGTGCCCGACGACAGTGGTAGCAGCCCCACGTCGATCGTCACCTACGGTGATTACGCAGTGGGCGTCAAGGCCCAATCCATCGGCGGCGGTGGCGGCAATGCTGGGGTGGGATCGAGCAATACCCAGGACTTCGGCACCAAGACCACCAGCTCGCTGACTTTCAATGTGGGGCGCGCCGGCTCACCCGGGGGCGATGGAGGTCCAGTGGCCGTTTACCTATACCCGGGTAAGGGCATCCAGACTTTTGGGTCATCTGCGGCGGGTGTGATTGCGCAATCCATCGGCGGCGGAGGTGGTACGTCACAAGGCGGATCCTTCAGCCTGGCGCAATCCTTGGCAGGGGGGTCCCAGAAGCCCGGCGCCAATGTCAACCTGGGCAACCAGACAAGCGAGAAGGGGGGCACGGGTGGCACGGTATCGGTATCGGTGCAGGCGCCCATCGTCACGCGCGGCAATGACTCTACCGGGGTCCTTGCCCANTCGATCGGCGGCGGCGGCGGGGTGGGTGGAACGTCGGGGTCGGATGGCTCCGGCGATAACCCCGTGGTGCAGGCCTTGCAAGGCCGGGAGTTCGTCAGCGACGTGGTCAATTGGTTGAATGATCCCACGTCGGGCGCTCAGGATGACACCACGCTGAATGTGTCGATAGGCGGAACCGGGGGCACGGGTGGGGCGGGAGGCGACGTCACAGTTTGGCTGGCGTCCGGTATTTCCACCCTGGGCAATCCCGTCAAGGACCAGGGCAATCAGCAGGCCAGCACAGGCGACTGGGCGCACGGCATCGTGGCGCAATCCATAGGAGGCGGAGGGGGGAAAGGTGGGACCGCATGGGCAACCGCCAATGGAGGCGACTGGGCGGAGGTCAACAGCTCATATAACTTTGCTGTGGGCGGCACCGGCGGCAGCGGCGGCGCCGGCGGTACCGTCACGGTCAATCTGCAGAACAACGGCGTTATCCAGACCGTCGGTTATGGCGCCACGGGTATTGTGGCGCAGAGCATTGGCGGCGGAGGCGGCATGGGCGCGGACGGATCCGACGCGCTCGGCGGTAATCTGTCTGTGGGTATGACGAAAGGACGCGACGGCGGCGCAGGCGGGGCCGGGGGATCCGTCGTCATCAATGAGTATGGCAACCTGGGCAGCACCATTCAGACGCAAGGCATATTCGCCGACGGCATCAACGCCCAGTCTGTCGGCGGTGGAGGCGGTATTGCTGGCGCGGGCTCCAGCGTGTGGGGTTCGTACGGCGTGCCGGGCGCGCATGCCAAGGCCGGCATGACTTTCACGGCGGGTGGCGGTACGTCGTCCAGCGGTGGGGGCGGCAGCGTGCAAATCAACCCGGACTTCGCCAACAACCCGCTTTTAGTGAACGTATCGGGTTACGGCGCCTATGGCGTGCTGGCCCAGAGTATCGGCGGAGGTGGCGGCAACATCATCGCCAACCAAGCGGGCTCGGGCACGCCGACGATTCAATTAGGGGGCGTGGGTAACGATGCGCAAGCGTCGGGCGGCGCGGTACAGGTCAATTTGACATCGCCGTCCGTGATCACCGCCAGCGGCATCGCGGGTATCGGCGTCGTGGCGCAATCCGTAGGCAGTGGGGGGGGCATCATTCGCATCAACGACGGCACCAACACCACGCCTGGGCTTACCACCGGCTATAACGCCACGTTCGCCAACCAGACCTCTCCTGGCCCGGCCGACGGCGGCAGCGTGACGGTGAGCTCGTATGCAACGATCAGCGCCAATGGGCCCGGGGGCATCGGCATTTTCGCGCAGAGTGTGGGCGGCGGCGGCGGCTTGATTTTGAATGGCTCCACGCTTTATGCCGGGGCGCCCCTGCAGCAAGGGATCATCTGCGGGGCCAGCGATTGCGGCAGCTCCACCAGCGGCAGCGACAACTTCACCGTGACGCTGCTGAGTAATTCCGTTTCCGCCACGGGCGAGAATGGCGTCGGGATCTTCGCCCAGGCCGCGGGATACGGCCTGATAGCCAGCGGCACGCCCAATGTGATCGTAGGCAGTGGAGATGACTCTAACGGCCACACCACGACGGTGACCGGGGGCACGGGCAACGGCGCTGCCATCTGGATTGATCGCCCCAACGGCCCGTCCGGACTTAGCCAGGCCTACATCAAGGCGCAACTGGATGGCGTCATCACGACTGCGGCGGGTTCCAGCGGCACGGCGGTCAAAGTAACCGGAGGCGGCAGCGTCACACTGACTAACCTGGGCAGCATCACGGGCACGCTCGCCCTCGGTCCCGAGAGTGTGCAGAGCGGTAGCGGAAGCTTCAACGCCGGCCCGGTGAACAGCAATGGCGGCTACGACAGCGACCGCGGTGTCATGCGCAACCAGGGCATCTGGACCGCCGGCAAGCTGGCGGTGGCGGACATCGTGAACGAAGGCAATATCCGCTACGACGATGCCACGATGGCTACGCGAGTGAATGGCCATTTCATTCAGACGGCGAAAGGCCGGCTCAGCCCGCTGATCGATTCGGTCAATGGCAAGGCCAGCTTGTTCCAGGTGGAAGGCAGCGCCAAGTTGGATGGGGCGATCGTGCCCACCGCGGTAACGTTGCTGCCGGGCGAGGTGCCGGTGCTGACTGCGGGCAGTCTGGACGGCATGCCCGATGCGCAGGATTCGCTGATCTACCGCTGGGATACCAAGCGCAGCGGCAATACGCTGTCGATCACACCGACGGCGGATTTCACACCTGCCGGTGTGGCGCTGAACCAAAGCCAGCAATCGCTG
>NZ_CBCSFP010000024.1:0-6080 GCF_965138755.1 Bordetella tumulicola
AGACCGGCGGTGATGATTGTTAGGATCTCACTGCGCAGGCGATAAAAAGTGTGTTAATATTTCGGGCTCGGCAGTCGGTGAGGTCAGGGTAAACCCTGGTATCCAGATGGTCGGGGGTGGTGTGGAAGTGGATGTGAAGTCAGGTCGATGGGCAGGTTCTTCGATTTGACAGCTTGCAAAAAAGCCTTCATAATCTCGTTTCTGTGCTGCTCAAGCAGTACTTGCTCTTTAACAACTAAACAACCGATAAGTGTGGGCGCTTGGTAGGGTGGCGCAGCGGTTCTCCGATTCGTTGGGGGATGGCTGCACAAGCTAAACAAATCAAGCGCACACATTTGAAGTGAAGTACCTTGGATGTCAATGATATTCATGGAACCTCATTTCCTTTGAGTGAAGTGCCATGGCCTTTCGGGGTGATGGTGCGCGAATTAAACAGAGATTAAACTGAAGAGTTTGATCCTGGCTCAGATTGAACGCTAGCGGGATGCTTTACACATGCAAGTCGAACGGCAGCGCGGACTTCGGTCTGGCGGCGAGTGGCGAACGGGTGAGTAATGTATCGGAACGTGCCCAGTAGCGGGGGATAACTACGCGAAAGCGTGGCTAATACCGCATACGCCCTTATGGGGAAAGCGGGGGACCTTCGGGCCTCGCACTATTGGAGCGGCCGATATCGGATTAGCTAGTTGGTGGGGTAAAGGCTCACCAAGGCGACGATCCGTAGCTGGTTTGAGAGGACGACCAGCCACACTGGGACTGAGACACGGCCCAGACTCCTACGGGAGGCAGCAGTGGGGAATTTTGGACAATGGGGGCAACCCTGATCCAGCCATCCCGCGTGTGCGATGAAGGCCTTCGGGTTGTAAAGCACTTTTGGCAGGAAAGAAACGGCTCCGGATAATACCTGGGGCAACTGACGGTACCTGCAGAATAAGCACCGGCTAACTACGTGCCAGCAGCCGCGGTAATACGTAGGGTGCAAGCGTTAATCGGAATTACTGGGCGTAAAGCGTGCGCAGGCGGTTCGGAAAGAAAGATGTGAAATCCCAGAGCTTAACTTTGGAACTGCATTTTTAACTACCGGGCTAGAGTGTGTCAGAGGGAGGTGGAATTCCGCGTGTAGCAGTGAAATGCGTAGATATGCGGAGGAACACCGATGGCGAAGGCAGCCTCCTGGGATAACACTGACGCTCATGCACGAAAGCGTGGGGAGCAAACAGGATTAGATACCCTGGTAGTCCACGCCCTAAACGATGTCAACTAGCTGTTGGGGCCTTCGGGCCTTGGTAGCGCAGCTAACGCGTGAAGTTGACCGCCTGGGGAGTACGGTCGCAAGATTAAAACTCAAAGGAATTGACGGGGACCCGCACAAGCGGTGGATGATGTGGATTAATTCGATGCAACGCGAAAAACCTTACCTACCCTTGACATGTCTGGAATGCCGAAGAGATTTGGCAGTGCTCGCAAGAGAACTGGAACACAGGTGCTGCATGGCTGTCGTCAGCTCGTGTCGTGAGATGTTGGGTTAAGTCCCGCAACGAGCGCAACCCTTGTCATTAGTTGCTACGAAAGGGCACTCTAATGAGACTGCCGGTGACAAACCGGAGGAAGGTGGGGATGACGTCAAGTCCTCATGGCCCTTATGGGTAGGGCTTCACACGTCATACAATGGTCGGGACAGAGGGTCGCCAACCCGCGAGGGGGAGCCAATCCCAGAAACCCGATCGTAGTCCGGATCGCAGTCTGCAACTCGACTGCGTGAAGTCGGAATCGCTAGTAATCGCGGATCAGCATGTCGCGGTGAATACGTTCCCGGGTCTTGTACACACCGCCCGTCACACCATGGGAGTGGGTTTTACCAGAAGTAGTTAGCCTAACCGCAAGGGGGGCGATTACCACGGTAGGATTCATGACTGGGGTGAAGTCGTAACAAGGTAGCCGTATCGGAAGGTGCGGCTGGATCACCTCCTTTAAGAGCGAAAGCTGCTTTGCTAAGCGTCCACGCTTATCGGTTGTTTGTTAAATGTATAGCTGGGATCGATTTGGAATCTTGGGAGTAAGGGGAGACTCTTCCCTGAGGGCCTATGATTCTGGGTGCGGATCCGAAGAGTTTATTTGGGTCTGTAGCTCAGTCGGTTAGAGCACCGTCTTGATAAGGCGGGGGTCGTTGGTTCGAATCCAACCAGACCCACCAGGTTTTTTCTGAGTGCGCGAGCTGGGGCGAGGTAGAGATACGTTGCGTCGGGTAGTGGCGAGGGAAGATGGGGGTGTAGCTCAGCTGGGAGAGCGCCTGCTTTGCAAGCAGGATGTCATCGGTTCGATCCCGTTCACCTCCACCATAGATCTGAGGGTTTGCCTTGGGGTAGTGGTGTGCAATTGTAGAGTTCAACAGATAGTGTCGCGCGGGTTGGCGAGAAGGTTAGCTGACGTGATTTGGCGTTATCTGTTGGGTTTTGCCTAACGAGTTATACATTTGTTCTTTAACAATTTGGAAGAAGCACAACGAAAATGTGTTCATACGGTAGTTGGCGTGAGCCAGCGAAGGTGAACACGGGTTGTGATTGCATTAGATTTAGTTCAAGTTCTCAAGAGTGGGTTGCAAGACCTGCTTGTTTTGAGAGTGATGAACGGCACAAACGCGAGACATATCAGCGTCCTATAAGACGGTAGTGTTATAGGATCAAGCGACTAAGTGCACATGGTGGATGCCTTGGCGATTACAGGCGAAGAAGGACGTGGTAGCCTGCGAAAAGCTGCGGGGAGCTGGCAAACAAGCTTTGATCCGCAGATGTCCGAATGGGGCAACCCACTGCAGCGATGCAGTATTCCTGGCTGAATACATAGGCCAGCGAAGGCGAACCGGGTGAACTGAAACATCTCAGTAACTCGAGGAAAAGACATCAACCGAGATTCCGAAAGTAGCGGCGAGCGAAATCGGAGAAGCCTTTACGATTTAGCATTTCAGATAATCGAACGGAATGGAAAGTCCGGCCGTAGCAGGTGATAGCCCTGTAGATGAAATCTGGCTTGTGGAACTAGGCGTAAGAGAAGTAGGGCGGGACACGTGAAATCCTGTCTGAAGATGGGGGGACCATCCTCCAAGGCTAAATACTCGTAATCGACCGATAGTGAACCAGTACCGTGAGGGAAAGGCGAAAAGAACCCCGGAAGGGGAGTGAAATAGATCCTGAAACCGTGTGCATACAAACAGTAGGAGCCTCCTTGTGGGGTGACTGCGTACCTTTTGTATAATGGGTCAGCGACTTACATTCAGTGGCAAGGTTAACCGAATAGGGAAGCCGTAGCGAAAGCGAGTCCGAATAGGGCGATTTAGTCGCTGGGTGTAGACCCGAAACCAGATGATCTACCCATGGCCAGGTTGAAGGCACGGTAACACGTGCTGGAGGACCGAACCCACTAATGTTGAAAAATTAGGGGATGAGCTGTGGATAGGGGTGAAAGGCTAAACAAATCTGGAAATAGCTGGTTCTCTCCGAAAACTATTTAGGTAGTGCCTCAAGTATGACTGCGGGGGGTAGAGCACTGTTATAGCTAGGGGGTCATGGCGACTTACCAACCTATGGCAAACTCCGAATACCCGCAAGTCCAGCTTGGGAGACAGAGCACCGGGTGCTAACGTCCGGACTCAAGAGGGAAACAACCCAGACCGCCAGCTAAGGTCCCGAATTATTGCTAAGTGGGAAACGAAGTGGGAAGGCATAGACAGTCAGGAGGTTGGCTTAGAAGCAGCCATCCTTTAAAGAAAGCGTAATAGCTCACTGATCGAGTCGTCCTGCGCGGAAGATGTAACGGGGCTCAAGCAATAAACCGAAGCTGCGGGTGTGTACTTTTAGTACACGCGGTAGGAGAGCGTTCTGTAAGCCTGCGAAGGTGGCTTGTAAAGGCTGCTGGAGGTATCAGAAGTGCGAATGCTGACATGAGTAGCGATAAAGGGGGTGAAAAGCCCCCTCGCCGTAAGTCCAAGGTTTCCTGCGCAACGTTCATCGGCGCAGGGTGAGTCGGCCCCTAAGGCGAGGCAGAGATGCGTAGCTGATGGGAAGCGGGTTAATATTCCCGCACCGTCGTACAGTGCGATGGGGGGACGGATCGCGGAAGGTCATCAGGGTGTTGGAAGTCCCTGTTGCTGCATTGGAGAAGGCGCTTTAGGCAAATCCGGGCGCGTAATTCAAGGGTGTGGCACGAGGTCCCAAGTGGACCGAAGTGATTGGAAGTGGTTCCAAGAAAAGCCTCTAAGCTTCAGCTGTACGAGACCGTACCGCAAACCGACACAGGTGGACGGGATGAATATTCCAAGGCGCTTGAGAGAACTCAGGAGAAGGAACTCGGCAAATTAATACCGTAACTTCGGGAGAAGGTATGCCCTGGTAGGGTGATGCGCTTGCGCGCAAAGTCTGAAGGGGCCGCAGAGAATCGGTGGCTGCGACTGTTTATTAAAAACACAGCACTCTGCTAAGACGAAAGTCGACGTATAGGGTGTGACGCCTGCCCGGTGCCGGAAGGTTAAGTGATGGGGTGCAAGCTCTTGATCGAAGCCCCGGTAAACGGCGGCCGTAACTATAACGGTCCTAAGGTAGCGAAATTCCTTGTCGGGTAAGTTCCGACCTGCACGAATGGCGTAACGATGGCCACACTGTCTCCTCCTGAGACTCAGCGAAGTTGAAGTGTTTGTGATGATGCAATCTACCCGCGGCTAGACGGAAAGACCCCATGAACCTTTACTGTAGCTTTGCATTGGACTGTGAACCGGCCTGTGTAGGATAGGTGGGAGGCGCTGAAACTGAGTCGCTAGATTCGGTGGAGCCAACCTTGAAATACCACCCTGGTTTGTTTGCGGTTCTAACCTTGGTCCGTTACCCGGATCGGGGACAGTGCATGGTAGGCAGTTTGACTGGGGCGGTCTCCTCCCAAAGCGTAACGGAGGAGTTCGAAGGTACGCTAGGTACGGTCGGAAATCGTGCTGATAGTGCAATGGCATAAGCGTGCTTGACTGTGAGACTGACAAGTCGAACAGGTGCGAAAGCAGGACATAGTGATCCGGTGGTTCTGAATGGAAGGGCCATCGCTCAACGGATAAAAGGTACTCTGGGGATAACAGGCTGATACCGCCCAAGAGTTCATATCGACGGCGGTGTTTGGCACCTCGATGTCGGCTCATCTCATCCTGGGGCTGTAGCCGGTCCCAAGGGTATGGCTGTTCGCCATTTAAAGAGGTACGTGAGCTGGGTTTAAAACGTCGTGAGACAGTTTGGTCCCTATCTGCCGTGGGCGTTGGATACTTGACGGAGCCTGCTCCTAGTACGAGAGGACCGGAGTGGACGTACCTCTGGTGTACCGGTTGTCATGCCAATGGCATTGCCGGGTAGCTAAGTACGGAAGAGATAACCGCTGAAGGCATCTAAGCGGGAAACTCGTCTGAAGATTAGGTATCCCGGGGACTAGATCCCCCTGAAGGGTCGTTCGAGACCAGAACGTTGATAGGTCGGGTGTGGAAGCGCAGTAATGCGTTGAGCTAACCGATACTAATTGCCCGTGCGGCTTGATCCTATAACTCTACGGGTTTTTAAGACCTGATATGAGCGTAGCGACAAGTGCCGTTTATATAATTAATTCGTCATTCTTCACAACCTGAGCGCCCCTACACTGCGCGCTCGGTCGATGTGCTTCTTCCAATTCGGGACCGTAGACTCACCGTCTGCGGACCCAGCCAGTTACGCCTGACGACCATAGCAAGGTGGCCCCACTCCTTCCCATCCCGAACAGGACCGTGAAACGCCTTCGCGCCGATGATAGTGAACATTCGTTTGTGAAAGTAGGTCATCGTCAGGCTCTTATGCCTCAAACCCCCATCGGATACCCTCCGGTGGGGGTTTGTCTTTGCGCAAACAGAAAGCACACCCGACGACAGCACTCACCACCCACGGCCCTCGGCACGGCAACCTGCGCACACCGCCTCGTGCACGATCCTACCGGCCCACGCGACCCCCGCCCGTTGCCAGGACGCAGTCGCCGTGCTCACCGTCTCGTGGCCTGAGGTCTCCAACGCCCACACCCTGTGGCGC
>NZ_CBCSFP010000025.1:0-3598 GCF_965138755.1 Bordetella tumulicola
GCGATGCAAGTCTGCGTCCAGCGATAACGCCAGCGTTTCTCCCCGGTGGCTCGCCACGGCGGGCCGCGCCCGGTCATAGGGTAAGTCCAGTTGGTCGGGTAACCCCGATAGCCGGTCCTTCCAATAGCCCACTTGGCTGGCGATCACGCTCTGCGGATCGTCCTCGTCGCCCAGGACCTGGTGCTGCCACAAGGTATAGTCCGCGTACTGCACCGGCAGCGCGCGCCACTGCGGCGCCTGGCCTCGCCGCCGCGCGTCGTACGCGCTGACCAAGTCTCGCGACAATGGCGTGATCGACCAACCGTCATTGGCGATATGGTGCAACAGCAATAACAGCACGTGCTTCTGTTCGGCCACCCGGAACAGCCATACTTTCAGCGGGATATCTTTTTCCAGGTCAAAGCAGTGCGCCGCAGCTTCCGACAATGGCTCGGGTAACGCTGTCTCGTTGGTTTCCACTTTCTTGAAAACCAGCTGCACCTCGTGCATCGGAATGATGCGCTGCACTGCGGTCCCATCGACTTCGGGAAACACCGTGCGCAGGCTTTCGTGGCGTTGCAGTACATCCAGGATCGCGTGATGCAGGGCCTCGCGATCCAGCTTTCCTTCCAGATGCAAGGTCAACGGCGTGTTGTAGGTTGCGCTCGGGCCGTCGATCTGGTCCAGCAGCCACAAGCGCTTTTGTGCGTACGACAGCGGCAGTTCCGCCGGCCGTTGCTGTGGTCGCAGCGCCGGGCGCACGGTGCGCGCTTCGTCCAGTTGCTGCGCCAGGCTCGCCACCGTGGATGACTCGAACAGTGTGCGGATCGCCACCTCGACACCCAATATCGAGCGCACGCGGCTGATCAGCCGTGTGGCTAGCAGCGAATGGCCGCCCAGGTCGAAGAAGTCATCGTCGATCCCGACTCGGTCCAGGCCCAGCACCTCGGCAAACAGCCTGGCCAGGATCTCTTCTTGTGGCGTGCGTGGCTCTCGGCCCAGGCCGGCCACGAACGCCGGCGCCGGTAGCGCCTGGCGGTTCAGCTTCCCGTTCGGCGTCAGTGGCAATGCCTCCAGTAGCATCACCGCCGCCGGCACCATGTACTCCGGCAAGCGGGAACCTACGTAGCTCCTCAATTCCGACGCCAGCTTGCTCAGGTCTCGGAACTGGGCAGGACGATTCGTATAGGTAGAGGGCTCTGATACCACGCCTTCCGGACGATACAGATCGGTCAAGACCTGCGTACCGATGGATTCCTCATCCACCAACAGCACATCAAAGCTGCCCTCCGATGATCCAGGGCTCCAGGTCGTTGCTACCCAATAACCCAAGCGGGCAAGCGCTTGAAACTCAGTCGGATCCACCTCTCGGGTGCGTGCGCCTGCGTCTCGAAGCTCACCGTCGGCTGACTGACCTTCTCGCAACGCTTTCGCCGCGTTCACTTCCGCAGCTACCCGGGCGTTGGGCACTTCCCGGATGCGCAAACAGGAAGGGCGTTGTGTGGTGAGTCTTCTGGAAAGATCCTCCAGAGAATTTATATCTTGGCCCCACGATAGCGTTGGCGCTGTAGCCAAGGAGTAGCGTTGAGCAGGTTCCCTGTGCAGAACCACGTCGTAGCGATAACGGCTTAGTTCATTATGGGCAATATCCCGCTTCAGTTGGACATCGATTCCAATAGGAAAGGGCGCCTTTGCCTGCAAAGCGGGAAAGAATTCTGGGTCAATCACCAGCTCTTTTTCCGTCAACAGTCTGCGCCCTATCGCCCTCTGCAGGTCGGCCACGTCGCGCGAGCCGTTCGTTCGACATAACTCCACTGCCGTGGAGAAGACCCGCAGCAAGCCGCGGTGGCGAACGTCTCCGACGAACACCTGGCCGCCAGGTTTTACCAAGCGCAACGCGCCTTGCAAAACCTCAGTCAGGTAGTCGGCCGTCGGGAAGTACTGCACCACCGAGTTGAGAACGATCGTGTCGAAAAAATTCTCCGGAAGATCATCGAGAACGTGCGCCGCGCGCACATCCAGATGCACCTTCTTGGCAAGCTGCTCAGACCGTTCGACGCGGGCGCGTAGCTTCTCGATCGCAATCGCGGAAAAGTCCGCGCCCCAATACTCGGAACATTGTGGGGCTACGCAAGACAACAACAGGCCATTCCCGACGCCGATCTCCAACACCCGTCGTGGATTCAGAGATAGGATCCTCTTGACCGTCTTGTCTCTCCAGTCCCGCATTTCGTCCAATGGGATCGGCTCGCCGTCGTAGCTGCTGTTCCAGCCGCCGAAATCCTCCTCGAAAATCTCATTTTCCCGTTGATCGTAGGACCCTTCGTAGATCTGCCGCCATTCTTCTACTTGCTGCTCGACCTGGGCGTTGTCCGTGTCGGGTAGCGCTTCATCGCTTGCCACTACATAGCCGACCAGCTGTCTCTCGCCCGGTCGATCTTCGCGCATCATCACCGCGGCTTGGTTCACCGAAGGGTGGCTCAGCAGTACGCTTTCGATCTCGCCCGGCTCGATGCGATACCCGCGGACCTTTACCTGCTCGTCCGCGCGGCCTACAAAATCCAACACGCCGTCCGGGCGCCACTTGACCACGTCGCCTGTGCGATACATCCGGCTGCCCGGCGGGCCAAACGGGTTCGCCACAAACCGTTCCGAGGTCAGACCTCTTCGACCCAGATAGCCTCGCGCCAGACCTGCGCCGCAGATGTATAGCTCGCCAGCCACGCCCGGCGGCACCAGCTGCAATCCTTCGTCCAACACGTAGACCTGCGTATTCGAGATCGGGCGACCGATCGGTGGCCGCTCGCCCCCCGATAAGGGATCACTAATCGTCGCACATACCGTGCCCTCGGTCGGCCCGTACGCATTGAGCATCCGGCGGCCTGCGGACCATCGGTTCACCAATTCCCCCGAACACGCCTCGCCGACAACGAGCAAGGTGGGCAGCGCGTCAGTACCCACCTCTTCGTGCTCTGTGCTGGCTAGGACCGAGGGAGGAATCAGGGCATGGCTGATATGGTGGGATCTTATTTTCTGAACAAGCGCCGTGCCCAACAAAGCGCCCGGTTTAGGCAGGATCAAAGAGGCCCCCACGCCGAGTGCCATAAGCAGCTCCCACAGCGTTGCATCGAAGCTAAGCGACGCGAACTGCAGGACGCGGCTGTCCGCGCTTAGGCCGAGTCGTTCGATCTGGCCGTTGGCCAAGTTGGAGAGCCCGGCATGCGAGACGACGACGCCCTTAGGGATTCCGGTCGAGCCGGAGGTGTAGATGACGTAGGCGGCATGCAGCAGATGAAGCGGTGCGATGCGCTGTGCATCGGTGAGGTCTGCGGCGGATTGGACCGCGCACTGCGCGATCACGGCCGGGTCGTCCAGCCGCAGCAGTTCGGTGTCTGGTGGCAGGCTGCCGGCCAGCGTCGCGGTCGTGATCGTGCACACCGGACGGGCGTCTGCCAGCATGAACCGCAGGCGATCCCGTGGATAGGTCGGATCCAGCGGCAAGTACGCCGCCCCGGACTTGACGATGCCCAGCAGCGCCACCACCATATCGAGCGACCGTTCCAGGCACAGGCCCACCACGCTCTCGGGGCCTATGCCGCGGCTGATCAGGCCGTGCGCC
>NZ_CBCSFP010000026.1:0-2536 GCF_965138755.1 Bordetella tumulicola
CATCTGCGTCCTGGCCTTCCGTAGAGGTATCGTCGGCGAACTCCAAGCCTTCNCCCCACGCCCTGGCACGNTCCCCGAACTCGCGATAGGGTGTCACCTTGGATGTTGGGCTTGCAACGATCTCGTTTTACATGAACGCTCGTGATCTACGATCGAGCAGTCGTCGACGACATCTCTTGTGTAGATGCTGATCGCATCAAAGCGACGGCGGTATTGATCTATTGCGAGCATGGGAGCCAAGCCGATTTGGCCGGCGGGGGGTTTAAACACAATGCCCATGCGCCAAAAGAACCAACTACCCCCGCAAGAACTCAACCCTAACGCGAGGAAACACCCTTGCGCGCATACTCCATGTACAACTGGCGCGCCCGACGGGCAACCGGTCCGTAAGAAAGCTCACGGCCTTCGACGCGATTGACGTGGACGACTTTTCCGTAGTTGCCGGTGGAAAAAACTTCGTCTGCGTGTTCGACATCGGCACGGGTTATGGCGCGTTCCTGGACATCTATGCCATCGGCGCGCAACAAGCCCAGGACGCGTTGGCGGGTGATGCCATTAAGGAAGGTGCCATTGTCGGCGGGGGTAGAGACAACACCGTTCTTGGCGATCCACAGATTGGCTGTGGCGAACTCGGCGGCGTGGCCATCGCCGTCCAGCATGATGGCGTTATCGAAGCCTTTGTCGTTGGCTTCGCGGATGGCGCGTTGACTGTTGGGATAGAGGCAGGAGGCCTTGGCATCGGTCGGGGCCATACTGGGCCAGGCGCGCACAAAGCTGGAGAAGCACACAGAAAAGCCTTGTTCGCCCGGCATAGGGACTTTGAACACGTGCAGCACGAACTGGGTCTTCGCGGCGTCGGGCAGCAGAAAGCCATCGGCGCAAAAAAACATGGGCTTGATGTAGAGGGCCTCGCCCTCGGGAAACTTTGCGACGGCCTGCAAGCATAGGTCGCGGATGTCCTGCCAGGATAGCTGGGGCTTCATCAGCATTTTTTCGGCAGACCGGATCACACGTTGACAGTGCAGGTCCAGGTCGGGCGTCAGGCCGTCGAAGGCACGGGCGCCGTCGAACACCATGCTGGCCATCCAGAAGGCGTGGTCGGCCGGGCCAAGTAGTTTAGGGTTTTCCGTGACCCATTGGTCATCGTGCCAGAAGATTGCATCCATGTTGTTATTCCTTAGCTTGACTACACGCGGCGTACTGCCGCGGGCTGATTTATAGCTTGGCCTGTACGCGCTCGGCCACATCCGCGGGTACCCACGTGTGCCATACCTTTGGGTACGTGCGCAAGAAGTACAGCGCCGCCTCTTCCGGTTCGGCCCCTTCGTTCTCCAGCCAACCTAACGTGTCGTCGATGACCGCGCTAGGAAGGTGAAGTTTTTCGAAGAAGGCATGCAACTGCGGAGCCTGCTTGGCGAATTGAGCGTTTAGTCCGGTCACTGCCTTGCTCGGTTTGAACTCGGTCGGGACAGGATTCGCGCATTTAGGATCGGTAATGCAAGTGTAGGCCGCCTGATCGAACGGCGGTAGCTGCAGCTTGACCAGATCCAGCGATCCTACCAACGGCGTGGGAGTCCAGTAATAGAACACGATGTCGCGCTTTCGTTTGTAGGCCGATACGATCGCGGCCTTTTGTGCGGCGCCTGAGCCTGGAGCGAACATCGTGTACTGATCTTCGAGTTTCAATGCTTTAAGCATGTTGGTATTCAGTGTGCCGCAGGTCCAGCCTGCTGGGCAGCCGAGGACTCGGCCCTTTTCAGGGTCCTCGGGATCCGCGAACGCCTTGGCGTAGCGCGCCAGATCCGTCGCGCTTTTCAGGTCGGGATAGCGCTCGGCGGTATAGCGGGGAATATACCAACCCTCGGTCGCATCAAAGACGTGGCCAACCGCCAAGACCTTGCCGGCTTTCTGCGCCTTTTCCCAGGCCTCGCCGATCTGGCTGGGCCAGACTTCTGGTGTGACGTCGACATCGCCGCGCTGCAGCGCCGCCAGCATGGCCAGCGTTTCGCCAATTTCCACCGAGGTCTTGCAGCCGTAGCCATGTTCGACGATGAAGCGTTCGATACCTGCCAGTAGTAAGTTGGATTCCCAATTCAGACCACTGAAGCGAACCGGTGTGCTGACTTCGCATTGAGCAGTGCTCGCTGCATGTGTCATGGGAGACCACAGAAACAGGATTGTGGCCAAGGCAACTAGCAGCCGTTGGGGGGCTTTCATCACTCTCATCGGTAAATTTCCCTTGGAGGCGGATTAATGGTGAAAGAGAAAATGACGCCTATGATTGCGTCATGTTTTTGGGGGACCATCCCTTATCATAGAGGGATATAACGTCTGACGTGACGTGCCCTCCTTGACGGACAAACCTCGTCGTCGGAAGAGCATCCTTTCGCGTTAGGGTTGAGTTCTTGCGGGGGTAGTTGGTTCTTTTGGCGCATGGGAGCCGAGTCTAAACNCCNCGCNGGCCNAATCNGCTNGGCTCGGGCGCATGCAGGCGCCCTCGGTCCCGCTGCGCGGGACTGCCCGATCNTCAAAAGGC
>NZ_CBCSFP010000027.1:0-1468 GCF_965138755.1 Bordetella tumulicola
CGGCATAGGCGGGGCGGGCTCTTCTCTGTTCCAAAGTGCGTGGGCCACCTCGCAAAGCTTGAAGCTGACGCTTGGTGGCGGCGACAACGCTAACGGTACGGGCGGTTACGCCAGTTTTGATTCCAGCAACGGCCCTATCCAGATATCAACGACCGGCTATAACTCTTTCGGCGTTCTGGCGCAGAGCATCGGCGGCGGCGGTGGCGTGATTACGTCTACGCAGGCTTCCAGCGACCTGCAGACGCTGCTGGGCGGGACGGCGACCGTTGGCGGCAGCAATGGGGGAGATGTCTACGTCAACCTGGCCAACAACAGTTCCATTACCACTACCGGCGTGGGCGCCTTTGGGATTGCCGCGCAATCGATTGGCGGAGGCGGTGGCGTCATTCGCGTTGTGGGTGACCCGGCCAACTTGCCGGTGCTTTATACCGGTGCCAGCAACAGCACTAGCCAGACGACGCCTGCGCCCGGCGCAGGCGGAAATGTCAACGTGGTGGTAGACGGCACCAGCAGTGTTGCGGTCAGCGGCGCGGGGGCTATCGGCGTCTTCGCGCAAAGCGTCACGGGCGGCGGCGGGCTGATCGCCAATGAGGGAGGTATGTTCGCCGGTGCGCCTACGCAAGGGCAGTCGTGCTCGCACTGCGGCCAGGGTGGCGATGTGACAGTCACGATTGACGGTACCGTCAGCGCCATCGGCAAAAATGGTATCGGGGTGTTTGCCCAAACCGCGGGCGCCAATCCGGGCACCGCCAGCATTTCCGTAACTGGGACCGTTGTCGGGCAGACCATCAACAATGAACCGGGCCCGCAATCGGCTGCGGCCAATACTGCCCCCGATATGACGGCACTGATCCAGATGGATGCCCCCGGATCGACGAGCACGCTCAACATCAAGTCCGGCGGCCAGGTTATCGCCCACAGCCGCAATGGCATCTACGGCAATGCGGTTCAATCGCTTAGCGGCGAGACCACCGTGCAGTTGCAAGGCATGCTCACCGGTCAGACGCTACTACGCGACGGCTTGCTGAATATTCAGTCGACTGGCGTGCATAACACCGGTGCGCAGACCCAGGCGGGCAAAGTGGTCAACGCCGGCACGATGAACATCGGCGTGCCGGGATGGGGTGCGGCCATGGTCACCACGCTGACCGGCGACTATGAACAGACGTCACAAGGTGTGCTGGGCGTGACGGTGGATTCGCTGAACAACACGGCTAGCCACGTGAAAATCAACGGGTCGGCGCAGTTGGATGGCGTGATTGTGCCGACGTCAGTAACGTTGCTGCCGGGCGAGGTGCCGGTGCTGACTGCGGCCAGCCTGGACGGCATGCCCGATGCGCAGGATTCGTTGGTGTATCGCTGGGATACCAAGCGCAGCGGCAATACGCTGTCGATCACACCGACGGCGGATTTCACACCTGCCGGTGTGGCGCTGAACCAAAGCCAGCAATCGCTGGCGGGGTACTTC
>NZ_CBCSFP010000028.1:0-1347 GCF_965138755.1 Bordetella tumulicola
GTCCCGCGCAGNGGGACCGAGGGCGCCNGCATGCGCCCGAGCCGAGNNGATGGGCCGGCGGGGCCCAATACGCTGACCCCTGGCGTCGAAAGAACCAACACCCCCACCCAAGCAAACTACTGCTTACAACCCTTCGGCTTTGAGGGCGCTCTGGACGCCTTTGTCGGATTGCATACGGGCGAAGAAGGTGCTCAGGTTGTCTAGGCCTGAGAGGTCGATTTCTTTTGCGTGGGCCCAGCGCAGGACGACATACAGGTATGGGTCGGCGATGGTGGGTTTGTCGCCGGTTAGGTATTGTTTGCCGTCGAGTTGGGTGTTGAGGATGGTGAACATGTTGCGCAGGGCGGCTGCGGCGTTGGTGCGGATTTCGGCTTGGGCGGCTTCGTCGGCGGTGTAGCGGGCCGCGCCGAAGATGAGGGAGAAGGTGCGGTGTACGTCTGCGTTGATGAAGGCGAGCCAGCGGCGGACTTGGGCGCGGGATTGTGGGGTGTCGTCGCCGAGTAGCTGGAGTTGCGGGGCGCGTTCGGCCAGGTATTCGAGGATGGCGACGTTTTGGGTGAGGGTCATGTCACCGTCTTGTAGCGCGGGTACTGCCCCCATGGGGTTGATGTCCAGGTAGGCGGGCTGTTTGAGCGCGTCGCGGGCGACAAGCTGGGCTTCGTAGGGTTCGCCCATCCATTCCAGGGTGATGTGGGCGGCGATCGAGCAGGCGCCGGGCATGTAGTAGAGTTTCATGGTGATGAGTCTCCGGTTGGTCGCTGTGGGTGTGCGTTATTACGATGGCGCATGTCTATATTGCCATTTGTACTTGTTATGGTACGCCTGTCTGGTTGCTTTTTTGGCGTCCGTTCTTTCCTCCTTTTCTTCCTGTCTTCGGCGCTGTTGGTTTGGCTCAGTGGGGATTTACATGTCTGAAATATTTGCGGGTGTTGCGCGACGGTCTGTGGTGATGGCTTTGGGCCGAGTGGGTGCGGTGTTGGTGGCGATGGGAACTGGGCTGTCTCAGGCTGAGGTTTCTATTGAGGCGCCGGCGCCGACGAAGGGTGAGGTTGAGGTGACGGAGGTCGCGACGGGGCTGGAGCATCCCTGGTCGGTGGCGTTTTTGCCGGATGGGGGGATGTTGATTACGGAGCGGCCGGGGCGGTTGCGTCGGTTGGATGGGCAGGGCAAGTTGTCTGAGCCGTTGGCGGGTGTGCCAAAGGTGTGGGCGAATGGGCAGGGCGGGTTGTTGGATGTGGTGTTGTCGCCGGATTTTGGGTCTGACCGTTTGGTGTATTTGTCTTATGCGGAGGTCGGCGATGACGGTAAGGCGGGGACGGCGGTGGGGCGTGGTCGGTTGTCGGAGGA
>NZ_CBCSFP010000029.1:0-939 GCF_965138755.1 Bordetella tumulicola
CGGCGTATAACGCAGCCCGAAGGCCGCATAGGCCCGCAACGTGGTCTTGTCATCCAGGTCCATGCGCCGCCCGAACTCCACCATCGGCGACAAGGCCACCGTGGTCTTGTGGCTGCCACGCACGTCCAGCGCGTAAGGCGAATCGCCCGATTCCTGGAAGCCCTTCAGGTCGGTGTAGATCAGGTCCACATCGCCATACGGACGNACATACCAAGTGTCGTGCGCAAATTCATAACCCACCCGCAGGCGGGCGCCCGCCAGGAACGTATCCGAATCGCTGTCCAGCCTTTCGTTGACCCCGGGAATGCTCACCTGCCGATGGTTGTCGAACGAGCCGCTGGCCAACGCCAGCGAACCCGCCACCTGCCATGGACCCTTGATATGCTTGAGCGTGATCGAACCGTCGTAAATGTCGCCATCGCCGCTCGACCCGCCTCGGATATGCGCCCAACTTTGCCCAATGGCGGCCGAGCCGCCCAGATACCAATTCGGCGCGATCTGGTGTTGGACACCAACGCGGTAACTGGTGTTGGACACGTCATAACCGATCGTTTCGCCGGAACTATCCTGATCGCTCCAGCGTCCGCCTACCTGGCCCCATACGCAGTTACCCTCGCGCAACAAGGTGCTCTGGCCTTCAAACGCCGGGCAGCTCATCGACGATCCCAGGATCGTGCCGGCCGAGTTGACCAACGCGATGGATTGCGCATGCGTGGCGCGGCTGGACAAGGAATTCAGCATATCGCTGTAGCCGCTGCCGCTGGACGCACGCGACAGCGCTGCAAAGTGCTGCGCCATGCCCGGGTCGGCGTTGTTCCACGACCGGTCGAAGTACCCCGCCAGCGATTGCTGGCTTTGGTTCAGCGCCACACCGGCAGGTGTGAAATCCGCCGTCGGTGTGATCGACAGCGTATTGCCGCTGCGCTTGGTATCCCAGCG
>NZ_CBCSFP010000030.1:0-786 GCF_965138755.1 Bordetella tumulicola
CCCGACCAACTGGACTTACCCTATGACCGGGCGCGGCCCGCCGTGGCGAGCCACCGGGGAGAAACGCTGGCGTTATCGCTGGACGCAGACTTGCATCGCAAGCTACTGGATCTAGCGCAGCACAGCAAGGCAAGTCTGTTCATGGTGCTGCAGGCAGGCGTGTCGGCATTGTTGACGCGCCTGGGCGCGGGCACCGACATTCCGCTAGGCAGCTCGATTGCGGGCCGAACCGACGACGCGCTGGACGAGTTGGTAGGGTTCTTCGTCAACACACTGGTATTGCGTGCGGACACTTCAGGGAACCCGAGTTTTAGGGAACTGGTAGCGCGGGTGCGAGAAGTGGATTTGGAAGCCTACGCGCACCAGGACCTGCCATTCGAACGGCTGGTCGAGATCCTGAACCCCCAACGCTCGATGGCGCGCCATCCCCTGTTCCAAGTGTCTCTGGCGCTGCACAATCACAATAAGTCGGCGTTTGATTTGCCTGACCTGTCGGTGGCGTTCGAGGAAACTACGCTGAAGGTAGCCAGATTTGATTTGCTGTTGAGTTTCCTGGAAAAACGCGATGCGGACGGAACCGCTCAGGGCCTGTCCGGCATGATCGAATATGCGTCGGATCTCTTCGACCAGCAAACGGTAGAGCGGATCGCTGCGCAACTGACCCGACTGCTGACGGCGGTGGCCGACAATGCCGAGCAACCGATCGGATCGATCGATCTGCTCAGTGCCCAAGAGCGGCACCAGATATTGCACGACTGGAACGATACCGCTCGCGAGGTGGACCCC
>NZ_CBCSFP010000031.1:0-327 GCF_965138755.1 Bordetella tumulicola
GATGCCCAGCAGCGCCACCACCATATCGAGCGACCGTTCCAGGCACAGGCCCACCACGCTCTCGGGGCCTATGCCGCGGCTGATCAGGCCGTGCGCCAGGCGGTTGGCGCGGGCGTTGAGTTCGGCGTAGCTCAACTGCTCGTCCTCGTACACTACTGCGGTTGCCTGGGGATCGCGGCGCACCTGTGCTTCGAACAACGCGGGCAGCGTGGCGGCGGTCACCTCGCGAGCGGTATCGTTCCAGTCGTGCAATATCTGGTGCCGCTCTTGGGCACTGAGCAGATCGATCGATCCGATCGGTTGCTCGGCATTGTCGGCCACCGCCGT